>CAVPVJ010000048.1:0-6198 GCA_963709125.1 uncultured Actinomycetota bacterium | reverse complement strand
TTCTGCCGGATAAATGCGTAATTGGTCTGCCGTTGAGCCGGTCTATGCACGTAGGCTGAGTCAAGCCTCAGTCCAGCTGGATTCAACCGTCTTTAAGGGGGCCCGAAGTGAATTGGACTACCGTCGCCGGGTCGCTTGCCACATGTGTCATCACCATCGCCGCCACATCGGCCGCTCCGGCACCGGCCGCGTACGCCAAGAACGGCGACACGCACGTCACCGGCCAAGGAATCGAGCAGACGCTGGACTGCAACGATTCCACCCTGATCGTCAATGGCACCCGGAACACCGTCAACGCGATGGGAAACTGCTGGGCGATCACGGTGATGGGCTCGTCGAACACCGTCGTCGCCGACGGGGTCACGCATGACATCACCGTGTATGGCTGGGACGAGACGGTGTTCTACCACAACGGTGCGCCGTTCGTTTGGGACCGCGGCCGTGAGCTGGGCATGACCAACCGGCTACAGCAGGTGCCCGGCTGAGGCACCGGGCATGTCTGCCAGTCATTTTCGAGCCACGCCCAATCCGAGGGAATCGAGAAACAATGCGCGCCAATATGACTGAGCACTCAACTAAACTCGTCGCGCTCGCCCTGGCGCCGGTCGCCGTAGCAGCCTCCGCGCTGACCGCCTGCAGTTCGACCGCCAACCCCCCGAGCGGCACGACTTCAACAACGACCCATGCGACCGCCACGACAACCGCAGGCGCGGCGCCGAGTACGGCGTCGGGCGCCCCAAGCACAACCGCTTCGGTCGAGATCGGGAACACCATCAATTACGGGTCGCTGGGCACCACAGCCGCACTTGACTGCGCCGATGGCAAATCGCTGAACATCGGCGGCTCGAGCAACACGCTAACCGTCACCGGAACGTGCGAAACGGTGACCATCACCGGCATGACCAACAACGTCACCTTCGACAAGATCAGCAGCCACCTCACGGTGCTGGGACTCAATAACACCGTTACCTACAAAGACGGCAGCCCGAAGGTGGACAACCTCGGCTCGGGCAACACCGTCAATAAGGGCTGACCCGCTAAGGTCGCTGCCCGTCTTGGCCCGCGGGCGCACCGTGCCGGCCCGCGCCCGCGGCGAATCGTCCGGCTCCCTCCACAGCCTCGGCGGCGACCCGCTGCAAGCTGGCGAACTCGGCGTCGAGCGCCGCTGCCTCTGGCATCCCCCATTGGTGCAGCGCCGACAGTCGATCTGAGCGCATGCACTGCTGCGGCAGCGCTGCCAGTTGCGCCGCCAGATCCTCTGCCGCCTGGCGCGCTTGACCTTTGGGCACGACTCGATTTGCCAACCCCATCGCCAGTGCTTCATCGGCGGCCACAGAGCGGCCGGTCAGGATCATGTCCATCGCGCGGCTTTGCCCGATCAACCGGGGCAACCGCACGGTACCGCCGTCGATGAGCGGTACCCCCCAGCGCCGGCAGAACACCCCAAACACAGCGTCTTGGTCGGCCACCCGGAGGTCGCACCAGAGGGCTAACTCCAGACCACCCGCAACGGCATAGCCGCTCACCGCGGCGATGACCGGTTTGGACAAAACCATTCGCGTCGGCCCCATCGGCCCAGGGCCGGTCCGGTGCACGGCGTTGGCCTCGGGTGTGCCGAATGCCTTCAAGTCTGCTCCCGCGCAGAATGTTCCATTATCACCCCACAGCACGGCCACCGACGCGGTGGCGTCGCGGTCAAATTCCTCGAACGCCGTATACAGCGCGGCTGCCGTCGGGCCGTTGACGGCATTACGCGCAGCCGGCCGGTCGATGATCACTGTGGTCACCGGGCCATTGCGCTCCACTCGCACCGGATCGCTCATGTCGCCTCCACGAGTTGGGCTGGTTCACGTCGCTGTACCAATTCAGTGGCGAATTCGTGATAGGCGTTGCGCAATCGGGCACCCGGCCAATCAGCGGGCAGCAATTCGGCAGGCAGCATCGGGTCAGCGAGCAAGTGCCGCACGATCGCCGCGGCAACCACGAATCGACTGGGAACGTCGGCGGCGGCTGCCATCCCGTCGAGCAGCCGATGGCCGGCCGAAGCCCAGCCGGGCAAGTCCCAGAGCTGGCGGGCCAACTGCTCTGGTGCGTCGTCGCGCGCCTTCAGTATTCGCAGCCGGGCGTGCACATCGGAATCCAGGTCCAGATCGAGGTTGTCGGGACGCATCCAAACCCCCTCACGCAATTCGCCAAAACGCTGGTTGTGCATGGCGGTTCGCAACGCCGCCCGGGTGCGGGCGTCGGTACCTACGCTGGTGACGACCAGCACCACCCAATCCCCGTGCCAGGCACGCACCGGTGGCCGCATAGCACCGTCTTGGCGACGCTGGCGGGCTAGCAAGCGATCGGCGAGCCGGTAGCCGTCAGCGGACCGGTCCAGGTCGCCTGCGCTGACCATCCGGGTCAGCGCGACTCGCAGCGTCGGCTCCTTGATTCCGAAATCGGCCGTCAGTCGGACTAATTCACTGGAGCTGGCGCATGCCGGATGGGCACCGAGCAGCACGCTGAGCACCACGGATCGGGCAGTCATGTTGGGCATGTTCAACACGTGGCTACACCGACGACGTCTGGCGGCCGTAGTCGCCGAACGGCTCGTCACGATGCCGCACGGCGTTGCGGAAACCGTGCTCAACCGAGTCGGCGACGAATGCGTGCCCTTCGGGAGTGTGCCGGGCGACACCGTCGAACACCGTGCTGACCATCCTGCTGGTTGCGACACCCTGTTGCAGCAGAGCAGAATTGAGCGCGAGCTTGACCATGATCAGCTGGTTGATCGGCATCGCCGCGATGCGCGCCACCAGTCGCTCGGTGCGCTCGTCGAGATCTTGCGGTTCCGGCGCCTCGATTGCCAGTCCCCACTCGGCAGCCTGCGCACCGGTGATGCTATCACCAGTGAGCAGAAGGCGTTTGGCGCGCTGGTCGCCGAGCCGATGCGCCCACAGACCCGCCGCCGGCACCCCCCACACCCGAGTCGGTGGATAGCCGATCTTGGCATCGGCGGCAGCAATCATCTGGTCTGCGTGCAAAGCGATGTCGGTGCCGCCGGCCACGCAGTAACCGTGGATCTTGACGACCGTCGGCTTGTCGGCGTGCATCAAGCTGGAGAACCCGCGCACGAACCGGCTCATCATCTGATAGTCAATCATCGGGTCCCACGGCTGATTCGCAAAATGATTGATGGCCTGGGTCTTACCGTCGAGCACGGTACCGTTGTAGGCGCCGGTACCGCCGGCCGAGCCGGTCCCGTCGGCATAGGCGGATAGGTCGAAGCCGGCGCAGAAACCCGCGCCGCGACCGGACACCAGAATCACGTGCACATTGGGGTCGAGGTCGGCGCGCTCTACCAGTGCCGACAGCTCCAGCGGAGTGTCAGCGACGATAGCGTTACCCTTCTCAGGCCGATTGAAGGTAATCCTTGCCACCCGGTCGGTGACTTCGTAGGTCATCGTTTTCAGGTCGTTGAAGTCGACCGGTCTGATCGCATGAGTCATGTTGCGGTTCAGCCCTTTACCAGGGCCCGTTCGAGGATGGGAGCGAGGTCCAGCCCGGCCGGCATAGTGCCGAACGCCCCACCCCACCGTCGGTCGAGCCGTGTGGCCAGGAATGCCTCGGCCACCGCCGGGTGCCCGTGGCGTACCAGCAAAGACCCCTGCAGCGCCAGGCAGATGTCCTCGGCGACCTTGCGAGCGCGGTACTGGATGGTGTCAAGATCGGCCAGTTGCGGCCGCAGGTTCTCGACGTGGCTGTCCAGCCGGTCATCGGAACCCGCACTCTCGGCCAGTTCGCTAAACAGCACCTCGACGCACTCGGGACGAGTTGCCATGGCGCGCAATGTGTCCAGCGCGCTGACATTCCCCGAACCTTCCCAGATGCCCATCAACGGCGCCTCGCGGTACAGTCGCGGCATCCCGGATTCCTCAGCGTAGCCGTTGCCGCCCAGGCATTCCAGCGCTTCGGCGGCATGGGGGGTGGCGCGCTTGCACACCCAGTACTTGCTGGCCGCCAGGCCGATGCGGCGCAGCATTGCCTCTCTTTGGTCCCCTCGAACAACGCTATCGGTTGCGCCCGCCATCCGCATCGCGACCATCGTCGCCGCCTCGGCCTCCACGGCCAGATCGGCGAGCACGTTGCGCATCAGCGGCTGGTCAATAAGATAGGCGCCGAACGCCTTTCGGTGCTGAGCATGGTAGATGGCGCGGGTCAGCCCGGTACGCATGCTGGTGGCACTGCCCAGAGTGCAGTCCAGGCGGGTCAGGTTCACCATCTCGATGATGGTTGGGACGCCGCGACCCTCTTCGCCCACCAACCACGCTGTGGCATGGTCGTATTCGACCTCGCTCGAAGCGTTGGCGTGGTTACCCAGCTTGTCCTTGAGTCGCTGCAAGAACATCCGGTTGCGCGTGCCGTCGGGGAGCACCCGCGGCAACATGAAGCAGGACAGCCCACTTGGGGCCTGCGCGAGCACCAGGAATATGTCACACATCGGCGCCGAGGTGAACCACTTGTGACCGGTCAGGCTGTAGGTGCCGTCGCCGTTCGGGGTCGCTTGGGTAGTGCCGGCACGCACGTCGGAGCCGCCCTGCTTCTCGGTCATCGACATGCCGGCGGTGATGCCCGACTTGGTAGTGGCCAGCTTGAGGTCCGGGTCGTACTCGCGGCTGGTCAGCAGCGGCTCGTAGACCGCCGCAAGCTCGGAGTTGTACCGCAGCGCGGGAACGACGGCATACGTCATCGAGATCGGGCAGATGTGGCCTGGCTCTACCGTCCACACCGAGGTCTTGGCCGCGCGCACCACGTGCGCGCCAGGCCGCTGGTCGGCCCACGGTGCGGCGTGCAGCCCGTGCCGGACCGCCACCCGCATCAGCTCGTGGTAGGCGGGGTCGTATTCCACCTCGTCGATGCGGTACCCGTTGCGGTCGTGGGTGTGCAGGATCGGCTGGTTGCGGTCCGCAAGTTCACCCCACCGGTTGGCTTCGCGGCTGGCGGAGATCGCGCCCAGCTCGTTCACCTCGTCCAGGCCCCACTGGCCGCCCTCGCGGATCAGTGCCTCGACGAGCACCGGCGATGTCGCGGGGTTGTAGTTCTCCAGCGGAGCAACCTGATTGGTGACGACGTGGGTATCTGACATGCGACCAATGTTACAGTTTTTCGACAACCGCACAAGAGTCGTAATACTAGTGTGGCTGCGCGTCGAAGAATTGCCATAGCGCCTGGGTGGCGAAGTCCGGCCATTGGTGGCCGCCGCCGGCGATGGTGATGAGCACGACGCCGTGGTTGTCGGCGCATCTCGCGGTTGATGTGGTGACGTCATCAGTTGTCGTGACGGATGGGGCGCCGCACTGATCGACATTGCGCCAGAACGCATTCACGTCCGGAGCCGAGGGCCCGTTGATGATGCTCGCGCCCTGCCCACCCTGATAGGGAACGAGCTCGTCCGAGGTGCCGTGAATCTCCATGACGGAGGCTGGGTGCGGCGCCCGGCACGAGTCCAGTTGAGTCCCAGCGACCGCACCGATCGCGGCGAAGATGCCGATGTCGCACGCCAGGGTGTAGGACATGATGCCGCCGTTACTCATCCCGGTGGCATAGATCCGCGCAGGGTTGATGCTGACGTTGCGCACTATGTCAGCGACGGCCGCGCCAATGAAGGCAACGTCATCGACGCCTTCTCGTTGAGGCCGTCCGCAGCAGCCGCCGCCGTTGACGTTCCAAGCCCGGCTGACGCCGTCCGGGTAGGCGACCACGAAGTGCTGCGAATCGGCTAATTCGTTCCAGCTGTAGGAACTTTCGGCTTGTTCGGCGCTGCCAGTTATGCCGTGCAACATGACGACCAGCGGGGCCGATGCGGGCAATCCCGCGGGTTGGTAGAGCCGATAGCTGCGGTCGCGTCCGCCGACGTTGATGGTGTGGACGCTCGTGCCGGTGACGAACCCGGACGGCAGCGGCTTGTCGTCGGCCGGCGAGCAACCCGCGACCATCAGAACTGCCCCGATGAGCGCGGCGGCTCGACGGAGCATGGTGCCTAAGCTACGCGGCGCGCGCCGCTCTGGCGTCAGCTGCTGGTCATTTCCCGCAGGAACGCGATGTCATCCTTGCGGCCGTCGTCGGCCGTTTCGCAGATGACCGGCGCGCAGGCGGCCTTGACCGCAGCGACCAATAATTCCGTGCCGATCTCGCCGGCACCTAGGTTGGCAT
>CAVPVJ010000047.1:0-10442 GCA_963709125.1 uncultured Actinomycetota bacterium | reverse complement strand
GTTCGCGTCGTCGATCGCCCCGGCTGGACTGCGGCGGTGATCTACCAGCGATCGTCCCGAAGGCCGGTCCGCCTTGGCCATCTTGTGGGTCTGCTGTCGCTTGACGGCGGCAACCAGGCCATTGCTGGGGTCCAGGACTCGTTCGCCAGCCGCTCGATCATGGTCTTCTCGCGCGCCGCTGGAGAAGCTGACCAGCCACTCAGGGCCAGTCACCGAGCGTTCCGGACGAAACTCGACCGAACTGGTAGGTGGCGCGACCGACGCGCGGCGCGCATCTCGAGTGTGGGCTTGACGTTGTCGAGAGCGCGCTTCAGGGTGATCAACCGGGTCGGTGCCGGTCTTGTCGCGAGCCTGTTCGAGCGCACCATAAACGATGCGTTCGGCCAGCGATTTCTTCCCGTCCAGCAGAACTTTGTTGACCAGCTGGGTGACCAGCTGCGATCCGTAGACCGGGTCGTTGACCAGTGGGCGCTTCGGCGCGGGACCCTTGCGCGGCATCAGCTCTTCTCCTTCTTGGCGCCGTAACGGCTGCGAGCCTGCTTGCGGTTCTTGACGCCTGGGTGTCCAGCGAGCCGCGGATGATCTTGTACCGCACACCGGGCAGGTCCTTCACTCGGCGGCCACGCACCAGCACCATCGAGTGCTCCTGCAGGTCGTGGCCCTCGCCGGGGATGTAGGCCGTCACCTCGACCTGGCTCGTCAGCTTCACGCGCGCGACCTTGCGAAGCGCCGAGTTCGGCTTCTTCGGAGTGGTGGTGTACACGCGGGTGCATACGCCACGGCGCTGCGGGCTGCCCTTCAGGGCCGCGGTTTTGACCTTGGCGATCTTGTCGCGGCGACCCTTGCGGACCAGCTGCTGAATGGTTGGCATCTACCGGCTTTCTGTGTTCACTGTCTTCTGTTCGGCGGTCTTAAGTCTCTGTACTGCAGTTATGCCCCGCCGCCGTACCCCGCGGCCGGGTGTGTCGCATCCGCTCAGCACCGGACTTCATCCGTTGCGTCGGGGACATGCGAATTTGCCCGGCATCGCGCTTCCTACGTCAGGCGCCGTAAGCCGCCAGGCACGAGCCACCACGATACCCGTCGCGGTCTGGCAGGTCAAAGTGGCAGCTGAGTCGATCTCGGTGCGCCACAGCCGGCGATCTCCGTAGCACCGGTGCCGTCCTGCGGCTGCGCCTGCGCCATGCCCGCCGCCAGCCGCAACACCATGTCGGAGAACATCGCGTCAGTGTCGATGTCGTCCATCACGCCGGTCATCTCCAGCAGCACGAACCCGTGCAGCGCCGACCAGAACTCCAGCGCCGCGTAGAAGGCCTCGTCGCCGTCGAGACCGTAGGACGACAGCACCGGGATCACGGTGCGGCCGCGGCCCGGGTGGCGGCGGCGTACTCGGGGTCGTCGCCACCCAGCGGCATCCGGGTGAACGCCGAGTACCGGCCGGGGTGGTGATGGGCATAGCTGCGGTAGGCGCCGGCCATCATCAGCACCGCGTCGTCGCGGGTGCGGCCCTCACCGACCCTGTTCAGCATCTTGATGATGTCGTCGATGACCCGAATCCGCACCGCCGGCGCAGGTCTTCGAGGCTGTCCACGTGGTTGTACAGCGACGGCCCCTTGGTTCCGAGCTGTGTCGCCAGCGCGTTGATGGTCAGCGAATCCCAGCCCTCCCGGTCCAGGAACGTCAGCGCGCCTTCGACGATGCCGTCGCGACTGAGCTTGGCGGGGCGCGACCGGCGACTTCTCGCACGCTGGCGCCCGGCCGCTGGTGGCGGTTCCGGCTGAGCTGCCATGGCGATCGCCCTTCGATTGCGGTGACCGGATGCAGGTCAACTAATGACTCTAGTTGACGCAGTCGCGAAACTACTCCGCCGCGCCGGACGGCGGCACCTTGGGATGCGGAACGAAGCCTGCCATCGAGCAGGCAAATGCACGTAGTCTCATTCAGGCTCAGTCGAGCAGCTTCACCCGTCGCAAGGGGGCCCGCAGTGCATTGGACGAGCAGTCGCCGGGTCGCTGGCTACCTGGTCATCACCGTCGCCGTCACCTGTCGCCGCAGCGCCGGCCGCGCAGGCCAAGAACGGCGACACCCACGTCATCGGGGAAGGCCTCGAGCAGGTGCTGGACTGCAACGACGCCACCCTGATCGTCAACGGCACGAACAACACTGTCATCGCGCTGGGCAACTGCTACGCCGTGACGGTGATGGGCTCGTCGAACACCGTCGTCGCCGACTCGGTCTCGCACGACATCACCGTGTACGGCTATGACCAGACGGTGTTCTATAAGGGCGGCTCGCCGATCATCTGGGACCGCGGCCGCGAACTGGGCATGACCAATCGGCTACAGCAGGTAGCCGGCTGAGGCGCCACGACCGCTGTCTTGCCGTCCAACCGAGGGAATCGAGGAACGTTGCGCGCCGACATCATCGACCGTTCGTCCAGACTGGCCGCGGTCGCGCTGGCCCCGGCTATCGCGACATTGGCGCTGGCCGGCTGCAGCTCGACAGCCAACCCGCCGGGGGCACCACGGCCACGTCGAGCAGCACCACCGCGACGACGAGTGCCGCCGCCTCGCCGACCACCGGCAGCAGCGCCAGCACCACCGCTTCGGTCGAAATCGGCAACACCCTGAACTACGGATCGATGGGCACCACGGCCACCCTTGACTGCGCCAGCGGCAAATCGCTGAACGTGGCCGGCTCGGACAACACGCTGACCGTCACCGGTACCTGCGCGACGGTGTCCATCGGCGGCACCAACAACAAGATCACCTTCGACAAGGTCGAAACCCGCATCACGGTGCTGGGCCTGAGCAACACCATCACCTATAAAGACGGCGACCCCAAGGTGGACAACCTCGGCTCGGGCAACACCATCAACAAGGAAGCTGACCGCCGGCTCTAGGCTCACCGGCGGGCGCGCCGTGGCGCCCGGCGCCGGCGGCGAACCGTCCCGCCCCTTCCATCGCCTCCGCGGCGACTTTGGAGATGCTGGCGAATTCGCGGTCGATGGCCTCGGATTCCGGCAATCCCCCACTGTGCAGCGCCGACAGCCGATCCGAGCGCAGGCACTGCTGCGGCAGGGCGGCCAGTTCAGCCGCCAGCTCCTCGGCGGCTTGCCTGGCCTGACCTTTGGGCACCACCCGATTGGCCAGCCCGATCGCCAGCGCTTCATCGGCGGCCACAGCGCGGCCGGTAAGGATCAGGTCCATCGCCCGGCTGTGGCCGATCAGCCGCGGTAGCCGCACCGTGCCGCCGTCGATCAGCGGTACTCCCCAGCGGCGGCAGAACACGCCGAACACGGCATCTTCCTCGGCCACCCGCAGATCGCACCAAAGGGCGAACTCCATGCCACCGGCCACCGCGTAACCGCTTACCGCCGCGATCACCGGTTTGGACAACACCATCCGGGTTGGCCCCATCGGGCCGGGGCCCTCGCGGTGTACGACGTTGGCATCCGGCGTGCCGAATGACTTCAAATCTGCTCCTGCACAGAATGTTTCGTTGTCGCCCCACAACACGGCGACCGACGCGTTGTCGTCACGATCGAATTCCTCGAACGCGGCGTACAGCGCGGCGGCCGTCGGGCCGTTGACGGCGTTACGCGCAGCCGGGCGATTCAGGATCACCGTGGTCACCGGGCCGTTACGCTCCACTCGCACCGGCTCGTTCATGTCGCCTCCAGGAGTTGGCTGTCAGGTCGCGTCGTTGCGCCAGTTCAATGGCGAAGTCATGGTAGGCGGCGCGCAGCCGAGCGCCGGGCCAACCGGCGGGCAATAGTTCGGCGGGCAGCGTCGGATCGGTGAGCAGGTGGCGCACCATCGCCGCGGCCACCAGAAACCGGGCGGGAATGTCTGCGGCTTCGGCCATTTCGTCGAGGAGACGGTGGCCGTGCCTGGACCACTCGGGCAGGTCCCACAGCTGACCGGCCAGCTGGCTGGTGCGTCGTCGCGCGCCCTCAGTACCCGCACCCGGTGCGCGACGTCGGGCTCCAGCTCCAGTTCGAGGTTGTCCGGCCGCATCCAGACACCTTCGCGCAATTCACCGAAACGCTTGTGGTGCATGCCGGTTCGCAGTGCGGCACGAGTGCGGGCATCGGTGCCCACGCTGGTGACGACCAGGATGTGCCAGTCTCCGCGCCAGGGCACGGTCCGCGGGCGCATCGCATCGTCCTGCCGGCGCTGGCGGGCCAGCAGCCGATCCGAGAGTCGATAGCCGTCGTCGGACCGGATCAGGTCGCCGGCGCTGACCATGCGGGTCAGCGCGACCCGCAACGTCGTCTCTTTGATGCCGAAATCGGCTGTCAGCCTGATTAATTCGCTCGCGCTGGCCCAGGCCGGGTGGGCACCGAGCAGGACGCTGAGCACCACGGACCGGCGCCGTCATGTTCGGCATGGTCTACACCTCGGACGCCCGGCGGCCGTAGTCGCCGAACGGTTCGTCGCGATGCCGTACCGCCTCGCGGAAGCCGTGTTGGACTGAGTCCGCGACAAAGGCGTGACCCTCGGGCGTGTGCCGGGCGACGCCGTCGAACACGGTGCTGACCATTCTGCTGGTGGCCACACCCTGTTGCAGCAGAGCGGAATTCAGCGCGAGCTTCACCATGATCAACTGGTTGACCGGCACCGCGGCGATCCGCTCCACCAGTCGCTCGGTGCGCTCATCGAGGTCTTTCGGATCCGGCGCCTCGACCGCCAGGCCCCATTCGGCGGCCTGCGCGCCGGTAATCGAATCACCGGTGAAGCAGAAGGCGTTTGGCGCGCTGATCGCCGAGCCGGTGGGCCCACAGGCCCGCCGCCGGCACACCCCACACCCGCGTGGGCGGGTAGCCGATCTTGGCGTCGGCGGCGGCGATCACCTGGTCGGCATGCAGCGCGATGTCGGTGCCGCCGGCCACACAGTAGCCGTGAATCTTGACCACCGTGGGCTTGTCGGCGTGCATCAGGCTGGAGAACCCGCGCACGAACCGGCTCATCATCTGGTAGTCGATCATCGGGTCCCACGGCTGGTCCGGCATGTGGTTGATGGCCTGGGTCCTGCCGTCCAGCACGGTGCCCGCGTATGCGCCGGTGCCGCCGGCCGAGCCGGTGCGATCGGCGTAGGCAGACAGGTCGAAGCCCGCGCAGAACCCTTCGCCGCGACCGGACACCAGAATGACGTGCACTGCCGGGTCGAGGTCGGCGCGCTCCACCAACGCCGAGAGCTCGAGCGGGGTATCGGCGACGATCGCGTTGCCCTTCTCCGGACGATTGAAGGTGATGCGCGCAACCCGGTCGGTGACCTCGTAGGTCATCGTCTTCAGGTTGTCGAAATCGACCGGCCTGATCGCGTGAGTCATCTTGCGCTCAGCCCTTTACCAGGACGCGCTCGAGGATGGGCGCCAGGTCCAGCCCGGTCGGCATGGTGCCGAACGCCCCGCCCCACGCGCCGCCCAGCCGGGTCGCCAGGAACGCCTCGGCGACGGCGGGATGGCCGTGCCGCACCAGCAGCGAGCCCTGCAGCGCCAGGCAGATGTCCTCGGCGACCTTGCGGGCGCGGTACTGGATGGTGTCCAGGTCGGTCAGTTGCGGCCGCAGCCGTTCGACGTGGCTGTCCAGCCGCGGAGTCCTGGCCGGCGCTCTGGTCCAGTTCGCCGAACAGCACCTCGACGCATTCGGGCCGAGTTGCCATGGCGCGCAGCGTATCCAGCGCGCTGACATTGCCCGAGCCTTCCCAGATGCCCATCAGCGGCGCCTCGCGGTAGAGCCGCGGCATTCCGGATTCCTCGACATAGCCGTTGCCGCCCAGGCATTCCAGCGCTTCGGCGGCGTGCGGGGTGGCGCGCTTGCACACCCAGTACTTGCTGGCCGCCAAGCCGATCCGGCGCAGCAGCGCTTCGGTCTGGTCTCCGCGCAACGCACTGTCGGTGGCGCCGGCCATCCGCATCGCGACGATGGTGGCGGCCTCGGCCTCCACAGCCAGATCGGCCAGCACGTTGCGCATCAGCGGCTGGTCGATCAGATAGGCGCCGAACGCCTTTCGGTGCTGGGCGTGGTGGATGGCGCGGGTCAGGCCGGTGCGCATGCTGGTGGCGCTGCCCAGCGTGCAGTCCAGCCGGGTGAGGTTGACCATCTCGATGATGGTCGGGACGCCGCGGCCCTCCTCGCCCACCAGCCACGCGGTGGCGCCGTCGTATTCGACCTCGCTCGACGCGTTGGCGTGGTTGCCGAGCTTGTCCTTGAGCCGCTGCAGGAACATCCGGTTGCGGCTGCCGTCGGGCAGGATCCGCGGCAGCATGAAGCAGGACAGTCCGCCCGGCGCCTGGGCGAGCACCAGGAAGATGTCGCACATCGGCGCCGAGGTGAACCACTTGTGGCCGGTCAGGCTGTAGGTGCCGTCGGCGTTGGGGGTCGCCTGGGTGGTGCCGGCACGCACGTCGGAGCCGCCCTGCTTCTCGGTCATCGACATGCCCGCGGTGATGCCGGCCTTGGTGGTGGCCAGCTTCAGCTCCGGGTCGTACTCGCGGCTGGTCAGCAGCGGCTCGTAGACGGCTGCCGAGCTCGGGGTTGTAGCGCAGCGCGGGAACGACGGCGTAGGTCATCGAGATCGGGCACACGTGGCCCGGTTCGACGGTCCACGCCGACGTCTTGGCGGCCCGCACCACATGCGCACCCGGCCGGTCGTCGGCCCACGGCGCGGCGTGCATGCCGTGGGCGATCGCCGTGCGCATCAGCTCGTGGTAGGCCGGGTCGAATTCGACCTCGTCGATGCGGTGCCCGTAGCGGTCGTGGGTGTGCAGGATGGGCCGGTTGCGGTCGGCCAGCTCGCCCCAGCGCTGGCCTCGCGGCTCGCCGGAGATCGCCCCGACCTCGTTGACCTCTTCCAGGCCCCACTGCCCGCCCTCGCGGATCAGCGCCTCGACAAGCACCGGGAGGTCGCGGGGTTGTGGTCCTCCAGGAGCGGAACCTGGTTGGTGACGACATGGGTATCTGGCATGCCACCAATGTTACATTTTTCCACAGCCGCACAAGAGGTGTAATGCTAGCGCGGATGCGCAGCGAAGAATCCCACAGCGTCCAGGTGGCGAAGCGCGGCCACTGGTGGCCGCCGCCGTCGATGGTGATCAGCACGACGCTGCGCTTGTCGGCGCATCCGGCGGTCGATGTGGTGACCGGGCCGTTGGTCGTGGCGGCCGGGTCGCCGCACTGATCGACGTTGCGCCAGAACGCATTGACGTCAGCCATCGACGGGCCGTTGATGGCGCGAAGCCCCTGCCCGCCGTCGTAGGGAACCAGCGGGTCCGCGGTGCCGTGGATGTGCATGACCGATGTCGGGTGCGGCGACCGGCACGGGTTCAGCTGCGTGCCGGCGACCGGACCGATCGCCGCGAAGATGCCGCTGTTGCACGCCAGCGTGTAGGACATGATGCCGCCGTTGCTCATCCCGGTGGCATAGACGCGGGCGGCGTCGATGCCGCGTTCTTGGCGATGTCGGCGACCGCCGCGGTGATGAAGCCGACATCGTCGACGCCTTCGCGGCCCGGCCGCCCGCAGCAGCCTGCCTGACGTTCCAGGCCCGGCCGAGGCCTCGGGATAGGCGACGACGAACTTCGCCGAATCGGCCAATTGGTCCCAGCCGTAAGCTCTTTCGGCTTGCTCGGCGCTGCCGGAACCAGCCGTGCAGCATGACCACCAGCGGGGCCGCCGCCGGCAGTCCGGCGGGCTTGTAGAGCCGGTAGTTGCGGTCGAGCCCGCCGACGTTGATGGTGTGGATGCTGGTGCCGGTGACGAAGCCCGACGGCAGCTCGGCCGCCACGACGAGCACGCCGCAATCAGGAGACACGATGCCCGAACAGCGTGGCGATCCGACGAGCATGGGCCTGCAATCAGCCGTTCGTCTTTTCCCGCAGGAAGGCGATGTCGTCCTTGCGGCCCTCGTCGGCGGTTTCGCAGATGACCGGCGCATCCGCGGCCTTGACCACCGCGACCAGCAGCTCGGGATCGATCTGGCCGGCGCCGAAATTGGCGTGGCGGTCGCGGCCGGAGCCCGCCGCGTCCTTGGAGTCGTTGCAGTGCACCAGGTCGATGCGACCGGTGATGGCCTTGATCCGGTCCACCGCATCGATCAGCGCCTCACCCGCGGCCCAGGCGTGGCAGGTGTCCAGGCAGAAGCCGATCCCGTTGTCGCCGATGACATCCCAGAGCCGGCCGATGGTGTCGAAGTGGCGGGCCATCGCGTGGTCGCCGCCTGCGGTGTTCTCCAGGTACACCGGGACGTTGGTTTCCAGCTGGTCCAGCGCCTTGCGCCAGCGCTCGAAACCCTCGTCCAGGTCGTTGTCGTCGGCGACGTGACCGCCGTGCACGATCACCGCCGCCGCGCCGACGTCGGCGGCCGCGTCGCAGGTCTCCTGCAGGATCTTGCGCGACGGGATCCGCACGCGGTTGTTCGCCGACGCGACGTTGATCAGGTAGGGCGCGTGCACGTAGATCGGCAGCGCCGCGGCTTTGAGCGTGCGGCGTCCTCACGTGGCTTGGGCGCCTTCCAGCTCTGCGGGTTGCCGAGGAAAATCTGCACCACGTCAGCGCCTTCGGCGGCCGCTGCGGCCAGTGGATCCTGTGGACTGACATGTGAACCGATGAGCACGTCGGCCAGTCTAGTGGCGGAGCCAGACAGCCGGAGCGCGCTGCCGGGTGAACCGGCAGCACCCTCGATGCCGAACTGGGCGCACCTCCCGCACAACCGCGCGCCTCCCGCTGCGCCGGAGTAGCTTTCAGTGCGTCTCAATGCAGGGAGGTCGGCCAGGTGAATCCGATAGGCAGGCGGCGATTGCTGACGGGGCCGTGGCGGGAGCCGCACTCGCGGCGTGCTCGGGGCCCGGCGGTGGCAGCGAACGGCCACCGCTGACACGAGTGCGACCGGGACAACCCGGCTGGCCCTCACCCGCGACCTGGGCGAAACTTTCCGATGACGTCGAGGGGCGGCTGATCGAGTTGCACTCACCGCTGGATGCCTGCCGCTCGGCAGCACCAAACCCCGAGTGCGACAAGCTTTTTGCTCAGCTGAAAGACCCGTACTACGTCGGCAACCAACCGGCTTTGACCCAGGAATCGGGATTGCTCGACGCCTGGACGTCGCACCCAGCGTGTACGCGGTCGCGGCACACGGACGGCCGACGTCGTTGCGGGCGTCAACTTCGCCCGTGAGCACAACCTGCGACTGGTCGTCAAAGGCGGCGGTCACGCCTACCAGGGCACCTCGAATGCGCCGGACTCCTTGTTGATTTGGCCGCGCGCGATGAAGATATCAGCCTGCACGACGGCTTCGTTCCCCGGCAAGGCTGCCCGGGTCGCCGCTTCCCGCGGTCAGCGTTGGTGCCGGCGCAACCTGGATGGACGTCTACGACGCGGTGACCACCAGGGCGGGCCGCTACGTTCAGGGTGGGGGTTGTATCACCGTCGGCGTCGCCGGACTGGTCCAAAGCGGTGGGTTCGGCACCTTCTCCAAGGATTTCGGCCTCGCCGCGGCCAAACTCATCGAAGCCGAAGTCGTCACCGCCGACGGGCGGCTGCGCATCGCCAACGCGTGCACCACTCCTGAGCTGTTCTGGGCGCTCAAGGGTGGCGGCGGGGGAACCTTCGGGTCATGACTCGCCTGACCCTGCGCACCCATGATTTGCCCGACTACTTCAGCGATCTTGTCACGGGAACCGTGAAAGCGCGTTCCGACAACGCTTTTCGCGCCCTCGTGGCCCGGATCATCAGCTTCTATCAGCGGAGCCTTTCCAACCCGCACTGGGGAGATACGATCGTTCTTTCCTCCGACAACACGGTCCGGTTCGGCATGGGGGTGCAAGGCCTGACCTCCCAGCAGGCCAACGATGTCTGGCGACCGTTGACAGATTGGGTCGTAAGTACGCCCCAGGACTACAGCTACCAAATACCGTTCGCGATTGACGTTTATCCCGCCAGGCACAAGTGGGACGCGGACCACCTAGCGGCCAACAGCGCCGACACGATCGGGCGCGACGACCCGCCGACTGCACCTGAAGACAACGTCTCCTGGCGGAGCTCCCCCCGTACAGGCAGGCTGGTTTTTCTACGGGTTCCAAGCGGAATGACTGCCCGGCAGCACTTCTCAACGGCGACCGGCAGGGGGCGCTGGTGGACAGCTTGGTTGCCGCCCGCTGCGACAGCGCATTCGAGTTGCACCTGCAAAAGGGGCTCGCGAACGCGCCGGAGGAGGTGCGTTCGCAGGCCCGCGCCACCGCGGTCAATCCGGCGGTCGCAGACGCGTTCGCCCTGGTGATGATGGCCCAAGCGAGCGAACCCGCATTTCCCGGTGTTCCCGGTCACGAGCCCGATTACGGCGCAGGCCACCGCGGGGCCGACGCCGTCAACCGAAGAGTGGCCGAGTTGTTGAAGGTGGCACCCCAAGCCGCCGCCTACGTTTCCGAGAGCGATTTCTTC
>CAVPVJ010000046.1:0-150908 GCA_963709125.1 uncultured Actinomycetota bacterium | reverse complement strand
CGGCGCGGGCGGCAACGGCGGCCTTGGCGGCGCGATCTCCGGTAATGGCGGAAACGGCGGCTTTGGCGGCTCCGGCGGGGCCGGCGGCAACGGCGGTGAGGGCAGCGACGGCGCGGCCGGTGTGGCCGGTGTCAACAACGGCGCCGGCAGCGCCGGCGGCAATGGTGGCACTGGCGGGGCCGGCGGTGCCGGCGGCATCGGCGGCATCGGCGGTGCCGCCTCAAGGCGCGGGAACTGCGGGCGCAAACGGTGATGGCGGCAACGGCGGCATCGGCGGCAACGCGGGAATCGCGGGTGACGGCGGGGCTGGCGCGGCCGGTACCGCCGACGATCCCAACGGCGGCGCCGGCGGTAACGGCGGCAACCCCGGCGCAGCCGGTAACGGCGGGGCCGGTGGTGTGGGTGGCCCCGGGGCCACCACGGGGGCGTCGGGCAGCAGCGGTGCCGCGGTCACCGCCGGCGGCAACGGCGGGGCCGGCGGCAACGGCTACGACGCCTCCACGACCCGGGCGCCGCCCCGGGCACCAGCGGCGGCAACGGCGGGGCCGGCGGGGCCGGCGGCCTCTACGGCAACGGCGGGACCGGCGGTCAAGGCGGTAACGGCGCGCCCGGCACCAACGGGGTGACCGGCAACGGCACCGACGGCACAGCCGGCGGTAACGGCGGCAACGGCGGCGCCGGTGGCTTCGGCGGTTCGATCTCCGGCAACGGCGGCGCCGGAGGCGCTGGCGGCAATGGCGGCCTGGCCGGCGGCGGCGGTTACACCTTCACCCCCGGTGATAGCGCCGGTACGGGCGGCCAAGGCGGCGCCGGCGGGGCCGGCGGCACAGGCGGAGCCACATTCGGCGGTGGCACCGCCGGTGCGGGCGGCCAAGGCGGCTACGGCGGCCAAGGCGGCTACAGCGGCTACGCCGGCTACGGCGGCACGGGCGGCGTGGCGGGCGCTGGCGGCAGCGGCGGTACCGGCGGCACAGGCGGAGCCACCACCGCCCCCGGTGACACCGCCGGTGCGGGCGGCCAAGGTGGCCAGGGCGGCCAGGGCGGCACCGGCTACGACAGCGCCAACCCCTCGGGTACCGGCGGCACCGGCGGCCAGGGCGGCGCCGGCGGCACCGGCGGCCAAGGCGGCTACGCCGTCTCAGGCGCAACCAACGCCAGCGGCGGCCAGGGCGGCCAGGGCGGCACCGGCGGTTCGGCCGGCCAAGGTTACGGCGACGACGGCAGCAACGACGCCGGTGCCGGCGGCACCGGGGGCATCGGCGGTGCGGCCGGTACCGGCGGCGCTGCCGGCACGGGCGGCACCCTCGGCACCGGCACCGCCGGCACCGGCGGCACCGCCGGCACCGGCGGCCTGGGCGGCAGCGGCGGTTACACCTTCACTGCCGGTGACAGCGGCGGTGCCGGTGGCCAAGGCGGCCAAGGCGGCACCGGCGCCGGCGGGACCGGCCCGGCCAGCGGCACCGGCTCTGGCGGCCAAGGCGGCCAAGGCGGCGACGGCGGCCCCGCGTTCGTCTCCGGCGCAACCGTCGGCACCGGCGGCACCGGCGGCACCGGCGGCACCGGCGGCACCGGCTACACCGACGACGGCAGCAACGACGCCGGCGCCGGCGGCACCGGCGGGGCCGGCGGCCAAGGCGGCCCCGGCGGCTACGTCCTCGGCACGGACACCTTCGGCGCCTCGGGTAACGGGGGCAACGGCGGCAACGGCGGTGCCGGTGGTAACACCTTCACCCCCGGTGACACCGCCGGTGCGGGTGGCCAAGGCGGCCAAGGCGCCGCCGGCGACGCCGGCGGCACGGGCCCGGCCGGCGGTACCGGCTCCAGCGGAGGCCAAGGCGGCCAAGGCGGCTGGGGTGGCGCCGGCGGCAACGCGTTTGCTGCGGGTGCAACCAACGGCAGCGGCGGCAACGGCGGACAAGGCGGCGCTGGCGGCACCGGCGGTGCGGGCTACACCGACGACGGCACCAACGACGCCGGCAACGGCGGCCAGGGCGGCGCTGGCGGCACTGGCGGGATCGGCGGCGAAGCCGGCTACGGCGGGACGGGCGGCAGCATCGGCGCCGCGGCCACCGGCGGCGCCGGCGGTACCGGCGGGCAGGGCGGTGCCACCACCACCCCCGGTGACACCGCCGGCCAGGGCGGCCAGGGCGGCCAGGGCGGGCAAGGCGGCTTCGGCAGCTACGCCGGCGGCGCCGGCTCCGGCGTGCCCTACGCCGCCGGCGGCAACGGCGCCCAAGGCGGCACTGGCGGCCAAGGCGGCCAAGGCGGCTCCGCCGTGGCCGGCGCCACCAACGGCAGCGGCGGCCAGGGCGGCGCCGGCGGCGACGGCGGCGACGGCGGCTGGGGCTACACCGACGACGGCAGCAACGACGCCGGCACCGGCGGCACCGGCGGCACTGGCGGCACCGGAGGCGCCGGCGGCGCGGCCGGCACGGGCGGCACCCTCGGCACCGGCGCCGCGGGCGTCGGCGGCAACGGCGGCAACGGCGGCTTCGGCGGCCAGGGTGCTTACACCCCCGTCCCCGGTGACAGCGCCGGTGCGGGTGGCCAAGGCGGCCAAGGCGGCGTCGGCGGAGCCGGCGGCATCGGCCCGGCCAGCGGCACTGGCTCCAGCGGCGGCCAGGGCGGTCAAGGTGGTCCGGGCGGCGAAGGCGGCGGCGGCAGCGGCGCGGCCGCGGTCGGTCACGCAATCAACGGCAACGGCGGCGCCGGCGGCCAGGGCGGCGCCGGCGGCACCGGCGGTGCGGGCTACGCCGACGACGGCAGCAACGACGCCGGCACCGGCGGCACCGGCGGGGCCGGCGGCCAAGGCGGCACCGCCGGCTACGCCGGCTTCGGCAGCGTGGACGGCACCGCGGGCGCCGCGGGCACCGGCGGCACCGGCGGCACCGGCGGCACCGGCGGCGCCACCACCACCGTCGGAGACACCGCCGGTACGGGCGGGCAGGGCGGCCAAGCCGGCCAAGGCGGCACCGGCGGCTACGGCGGCTACGGCGGCGTATCCGGGTATCCCGACTACGTCGGTGAGGGCGTACCCGGCGCCGCCGGCGGCGCCGGCGCCCAGGGTGGCACTGGCGGCCAAGGCGGCCAAGGCGGCTCCGCCGTCTCCGGCGCAACCAACGGCAGCGGCGGCCAAGGCGGCACCGGCGGCGACGGCGGCAGCGGCGGCACCGGCTTCACCGACGACGGAACCAACAACGCCGGTGCGGGTGGCACCGGCGGCACCGGCGGCACCGGCGGCGGCGGGGGCGCGGCCGGCACGGGCGGCACGGGCGGCATCCCCGGCCCCGCCACCGCGGGCGCCGGCGGCACCGGCGGCGACGGCGGCACCGGCGGCGACGGCGGTTACACCGCAGTCGCCGGTGATAGCTCCGGTGCGGGGGGCCAAGGCGGCACCGGCGGCACCGGCGGCGCCGGCGGCACCGGTGTTCCTGGCAGCACCGGCAGCGCTGGCACCGGCCCCGCCGGCACCGTCGGCGGCGCCGGCGGCAATGGCGGCACCGGCGGCACCGGCGGCGGCGGCGGCGGGCAGACCGTCACCGCCACCATCCCCGTCGGTACCGGTCCGCAAGGGGTGGCGGTCAGCCCCACCGGCCCCGACGCCGGCGACATCTATGTCGCCAATGCCGGCCTCGGTGGCAGCTTGAGCGACTCGGTGTCGGTGATCAACCCCGCCACCAACACCGTCATCGCCACCATCACCGTAGGCGCCGGCCCGAGCGGGGTGGCGATCAGCCCCACCGGCCCCGCCGCCGGCGACATCTACGTCACCAACTACGTCAGCAACACGGTCTCGGTGATCAACCCCGCCACCAACACAGTCATCGCCACCATTCCCGTCGGCACTGCCCCGACCGGGGTGGCGATCAGCCCCACCGGGCCCGAGGCCGGCGACATCTACGTCACCAACTTAGGCAGCAGCTCGGGCGGCTCGGTGTCGGTGATCAGCCCCGCCACCAACACCGTCATCGCCACCATCACCGTCGGCGCTCCCCAGATCCAGGTGGCGATCAGCCCCACCGGACCCGAAGCCGGCGACATCTACGTCACCAACATTGGCAGCGACACGGTCTCGGTGATCAACCCCGCCACCAACACCGTCACCGCCACCATCCAAACCGGCGGCTTCACCGAAGGGGTGGCGGTCAGCCCCACCGGCCCCGCCGCCGGCGATATCTACGTCGCCGGCGGCGCCAACAGCGGCGGTAACGGCTGGGTGTCGGTGATAAACCCCGCCACCAACACCGTCATCGCCACCATCCCCGTCGGCCCCCAACCGGGCGGGGTGGCGGTCAACCCCACCGGCCCCAACGCCGGCGACATCTACGTCGCCAACATTGGCAGCGACACGGTATCGGTGATCAACCCCGCCACCAACACCGTCATCGCCACCATCGCCGTCGGCTCCCAACCGAGCAGTGTGGCGGTCAACCCCATTGGCCCCGACGCCGGCGACATCTATGTCACCAATTCTCAAGACGATACGGTGTCGGTGATTAGCTAAGAGCTCCCAAGAACAGCGCCGTAGCTCGACAAATCCACAGGGACGACGAGTCCATAGCGCGTGCCGCCGCCGCATCGAACGGGATCGGCTCGAGTATCGATTCAACTTCCTGCAATCGAGCCTGCCGCTTCGCGGCTTCCACCGCGACTCGTGGCCAGCTGTGGACCCGCCGCCAACTCGGCCAAGGTGATCGCGGATATCGCCACCTCGTCGGGCAGCGCGGCGATCACCGTCGGGTCATGCCAGTCGACGACGACGGAGGTGTCGAGAAGACCGGAGGCCACCTCAGAGTCCTTGGTCGATCGACCGGTCCAGATCGGCACGGAATTGACGATGGTCGATACGCACCGCGGCCGCCGCCAGCGCCGCGACTTCATCGCGGGAGATAAAGGAGCGACGACCGGCTTTAATCGGGCGCAGCTCGGCCACCGGTTCACCGTTGCGGGTGACGACGAAAGTCTCCCCCACGGTGACCGCTTCGATCACCTTGGCGTTCTCGTTGCGCAGTTCGCGCTGGGCAATAGTCCGGACCATTCCACAACTGTAGCAAATAGTGCTACGAAGGGCTACGCGCCGAGGTAACGCGCGCAGCATCTGCACCGCCTCGGTGATGTTGTCGACCGGCACCCGTTCGTCGCGGGTGTGCGCCAGGTTGGGGTCACCGGGCCCGAAGTTGACCGCCGGAATCCCCAGCGCGGCGAACCGGGCCACATCCGTCCAGCCGTACTTCGCCCGGACCTGCCCGCCGGCAGCCTCGACGAGAGCCTTGGCGGCGGGTTGGGACAACCCGGGCAGCGCGCCCGCCGCAGCGTCGGTCTGCTCGATCGCCACGTCGAGCCCGTCGAAGACGTCGTGCACATGCTGCAGCGCCGCGGCCGCCGAACGGTCCGGGGCAAAGCGATAGTTGACCGTCACCGCGGCCGCGTCGGGAATCACATTGCCGGCCACCCCGCCGTCAACGCGCACCGCCGACAAACCCTCGCGATACTCGCAACCGTCGATATCGACGGTGCGCGCCCGGTATTCGGCCAGCCGGTCCAGCACCGCGCCCAGCTTGTGAATTGCGTTGTCGCCCAACCAGGAACGTGCCGAATGCGCGCGGGTGCCGGTCGCGCCGATCACCACCCGCAGCGTGCCCTGGCAACCGGCCTCGATGTAGCCGGCGGTGGGCTCCCCGAGGATGGCCACGTCGGCGGCCAACCAGTCCGGCAGCTCGCGCTCGATGCGGCCCAAACCGTTTGCCGCCGCTTCGATTTCCTCGCAGTCGTAGAGCACCAGCGTCAGGTCGTGCACCGGCTCGGCCACGGTGGCCGCCAGGTGCAGGAAGACCGCGTCGCCGGATTTCATGTCCGCGGTGCCGCAGCCGTGCAGCTCCCCATCGGCCAACCGGCTCGGCAGATTTTCGGCCACCGGGACGGTGTCCAGATGGCCGGCCAGCAGCACCCGCGACGGCAGGCCCAGAGACGTGCGCGCCAACACCGCGTTCCCGTTGCGGATGATCTCGAAGCCCGACGTCTGCGCGCGCAGAGCGGCCTCCACCTCGTCGGCGATCCGCGCTTCGTCCCGCGACTCGCTGGGGATGTCGACCAGCGCCGCAGTCAGCTCGATCGGATCGCCACGCAAGTCCAGCACGCATCCAGGGTAGTCACCCTCTCCGCCCAGCAGACAGAGAATCGCACTCCACCACCCGCGGGGATGCGATTCTGTGTCTGCTCGGCGGAGGAAGTAGCGTGTCGAGACGTGACTGGAGCTGCAGGCATCGGCGTGGCGACACTGGCCTCCGACGGATCGATCCTCGACACCTGGTTTCCCGCACCGGAACTGACCGAATCGGGCGCCAGCTCGACATCCCGTCTGGCGGTGTCCGATGTTCCGCCGGAACTGGCCGCGCTGATCGGCCGCGACGACGACCGCGTCACCGAGACCATCGCGGTCCGCACCGTCATCGGCTCACTCGACGACACCGCCGCCGACGCGTACGACGCCTACCTGCGGCTACACCTGTTGTCGCACCGGCTGGTGGCGCCGCACGGGCTGAACGCCGGCGGCTTGTTCGGGGTATTGACCAATGTGGTCTGGACCAGCCGCGGGCCGTGCGCGGTCGACGGCTTCGAGGCCGTCCGGGCGCGACTGCGCAGGCACGGACCGGTGACCGTCTTCGGCGTCGACAAGTTCCCCCGAATGGTCGACTACGTCGTGCCCAGCGGAGTGCGCATCGCCGACGCGGACCGGGTGCGGCTGGGCGCCCACCTCGCGTCGGGAACCACGGTGATGCACGAGGGCTTCGTCAACTTCAACGCCGGCACCCTGGGCACGTCGATGGTGGAGGGCCGCATCTCCGCGGGCGTGGTGGTGGGCGACGGGTCGGATATCGGCGGCGGAGCATCGATCATGGGCACGCTGTCCGGGGGCGGCACCCAGGTCATTTCGATCGGCAAACGGTGCCTGCTCGGCGCGAACGCGGGGGTGGGCATCTCGCTGGGCGACGACTGCATCGTCGAAGCCGGCCTGTACGTCACCGCGGGCACCAAAGTCACCACGTCCGATGGCAAGTCCGTCAAGGCCCGTGACCTCTCCGGCGCCAACAACCTTCTTTTCCGGCGCAATTCGGTGACCGGGGCCGTTGAAGTGGTGTCCCGCGATGGTCAGGGCATCGCACTCAACGAGGACCTGCACGCCAACTGAACTAGCTACGCGTCTGCCGGCACGTCCCTGACGTTCACGTCTTCAGTAGCGCCAAGGGTCGTTCCTTTTGTCTCCGGCAGCAAGTAGGTGCACACCAGGCTGGCGAAGGCAAAAATGCCCAGCATCAGACCGATCGACCAGCTGCCGTAGGTCGCCAGCAGCGTTCCCGCGACCAGCGGGGGCACCGCGCCACCGAGGACGCCGGCCAGGTTCACCGCCAGGGCCGATCCGCTGTAGCGGTACCGGGTGGCGAACAGCTCCGGGATGAAGGCCCCGGTCGGTCCGGAGCCGACCCCGGCGATGGCGAACATGCCGACGACGGCCACCGCGTAGAGAAGGTGGTTGCGCGTGTCCATCAGTGGCATCACCACAAACGCCCACGGCAGACACCCGGCCCACCCCAGCAACATCATCCGGCGGCGCCCCACTCGATCGCACAGGGTGGCCGAGAGGACCACGGACGTGATGCTTGCCAGCCCGGCGAGCGCACCGACGGACCAGATGAAGGTGCGGGTGTACCCCAGGTGGTTGTGGGCGTACACGGTCATGTAGGTGTTGCCCATGTGGACGAACGCCATCCCGCCCAGGATGCTGCCCGCGGCCAGCAGGATCTCCCGGCGGTGCAGGCGCAGCACCTCTGAGAGGGGCGCTTCAGGTAACAAGTTGCGGGCTTTTTCCTCCACGAAAATCGGGGTCTCGTCGATATTGACCCGCACATACAGGGCGATACCGATCAGCCCCGCGCTGATCAGGAACGGCAGCCGCCACCCCCATTCCATGAATGCGGGGCTGTTTTCGCCGATGGTGATGTTGACGCCCAGAAAGGTCAGGCTGGAAAACACCGCCGCGGCTCCCCCACCGAGCAGGGTGAACATCCCGAACCGACCCCGTTGCCCGGAGGGCGCGTACTCGGCGCTCAGCAACGCCGATCCCGCCCATTCGCCGCCCACGGCGAAACCTTGCAGTAGTCGCAGCAGGATCAGGATCACTGGAGCCGCCACACCGATGGAAGCCGTGGCTGGGAACCAGACCCACGCCCACGGTCGACACGGCCATGATCAGCAGCGTGGCGATCAGGGTCTTTTTGCGACCCAGCCGGTCCCCGTAGTACCCGAAGACGGCCGCGCCGATCGGCCGGGAAATAAACGCCGTGGCGAACGTCCCCAACGAGGCGATCGTGCCCGCCGTGGAACCTAGCTGCGGAAAGAACACGGTGGGAAACACCAGGGCCGCCGCGGTGCCGTAGATCAGGAAGTCGTAGAACTCGATCGCCGAGCCGACAAAACACGAGGCCGCCACCCGCCTCAACGCCGCAGCCCCTGGGCCGGCGTCAACCCTCGGCTCACCCATCATGGGGTTTCCGTGTTCGGCTGCGTCTGCACACGATTACGACGGTAGGTGAAGGTTCGCGGTTGCGCTCCTCAGGAAACCTGGCAATACGCTGCGTGTCGCGGCGAGCGAAAGCCGTCGTCAGCCGTCCAGCAACTGCTTCTTGACCACCTTGCCCATGGCGTTGCGTGGCAGCGAATCCACGAAACGCACCTCACGCGGGCGTTTATGCACGGAAAGCTCTTGGGCGACATAGTTGATCAGCTCATCGGGGTTACGTTCGGAGCCGACGACGAATGCGACGATGCGCTGGCCCAGATCCTGGTCGGGCAGCCCGACGACCGCCGCTTCCTGCACACCCGGATGCCCCAGCAGCACCGTCTCGATTTCGCCGGCGCCGATGCGGTATCCCCCGGACTTGATCAGATCGACCGACTCGCGCCCGACGATGCGATGCATGCCCGCGCTGTCGACGACCGCGACGTCACCGGTGCGGTACCAGCCGTCGTCGTCGAATGCGTCGGCGGTGGCATCCGGTCGATTCAGGTAGCCGTCGAACAGCGTCGGACCGCGAACCTGCAGCCGTCCAACGGTTTCCCCGTCGTGCGGCACCGGTGCGCCGTCGTCGTCAACCAGCGAGGTCTGCACGCCGGCCACCGGCAGACCCACCCAGCCCGCGCGCCGCTCGCCGTCCGCCCGCGTCGAGATGGTGATCAGCGATTCGGAGGCACCGTAGCGTTCGATGGGCTGGTGGCCGGTGAGCTCGGCCAGCCGGTCGAACACCGGCACCGGCAGCGCGGCGCTCCCGGACACCAGTAGCCGCGCCGGTCGCAACGCCCGCGCCGCCGCCTCGTCGGCCACCACCCGCGACCACACCGTGGGTACCCCGAAATACAGCGTCCCGCCCGCTTCGGCGCGGGCCTGCGCGTAGCCGGCCGGTGTCGGTTTTCCGGTGTGCACGAAGCGATTTCCGACCCGCAACGACCCGAGCAAACCGAGCACCAGCCCGTGCACGTGAAAAAGCGGCAGCCCGTGTACCAAAACGTCGTCGGCCGTCCACTGCCAGGCGTCGGCCAGCGCGTCCAGGTCGGCGGCGATCGCCCGGCGGCTCAGGAGCACACCCTTGGGCAACCCGGTGGTGCCCGAGGTGTAAATCACCATCGCGGTGGCGTCGGGCGACGGCTCGGGATAGCGGTGCCAGGAGCGGGCGTGTAATCGCACTGGGATGTGCGGCAACCCTTCTGGATCGTCCGGCACCGGGCCCAACCAGGCCCGGACCCCGGAGTCGGTGAGCATGTGCCGGCGTTCGGCCACGCCGACATCGGCGGGCACCGGAACGAAGGGCACGCCGGCGATCAGGCAGCCGGTGATCGCCAACACGGTCGAGGCTGTCGGTGTGGCCAAGACCGCGACCCGACCCGCGCCCGCGACCCGCTCGGCCACCGACGTCGCGGCCCCGACCAGATCGCTGCGGCTCAGCGAGACGCCGTCGATCCGCACGGCGTCTCCCAAGTCGGCGGCCGCAACGTCCGACGGATTCAGCGAGGCTAGCAACACGTGCGTACGTCCTGCTCGTCCCAGATCTTCATCACGGCCGACAAGATCTCCTGGCCCCGACCCAGCCCGCTCAAGTGACTTTCACTGGGCAATTGGATCAGCTCCGCGTCGGGCAACCGGGAGACGACGTGCTGACCGTGCGAGAACGGAATGATGTGATCGCGGTCGCCGTGCCACCAGCGGACGGGAACTTTCACCTCGTCGAGCCGGAAGCCCCAGTCGCGGGCGAAGACGATGACGTCGCAGAACGGCGCGGCCAACTGCTTGCGGGTTCCGCCGAGCAGGTCGTCGAGGAACATCGCCTTGAACGCGGGGCTGGCCAGGACTTCCCGGTCGGCTTGCGGGGCGAACCGGGCATACATGTCCAGCACTGGGGCGGCGACGGGTCGGGCGGCCTGGATCAGCAGGCTCAACAGCACCCGCAGCGGTCGGCCGCCCAACCGCAGCAGCGGCGCAAACCACAAACCGACCTTCATCGCGCCACCGGTAACCGCGTCGGGCCCTCGCGTCGGCGCCACGCCCCCGAGAACGCCGGCGGCCACCACACGGTCGGGCAGCAGCGCGGCACACGCAAGCGTGTAGGGCGCGCCGCCGGACAGCGCCGCGACGGCCATTTTGTCGATCCCAAGCGTGTCCGCGATGATCCGCAGGTCGTCGGCGAAGTCGGAGACCGTCTCGTACTGATGCGGCGTCGACGTCCCAATGCCGGGCCGGTCCACACCGATCAGCCGGATGTTGTGCTGTTCGGCATACAGCCGGGCCTCCGGCGGAATCTGGCGGCGCGAGCTGGGAGTGCCGTGCAGCCAGAACACCGGGCGTCCCAGCGGGTCGCCGAACTCGGCGAAGCCGATGTGACGGCTCGGCCCCACCGGGATGTTCCCCCCGAGCTTGGGGCGGGCGCTCGCGACGGCCATATCGAGCAGCTTCCCATGTGGAAAAGCCGCGGTAAACCAGGCCACGCCGAGTGACCGGGCCCGTCAGGCGTTGAGCACCCGTTCGCCAATGACCCGTTCGTCGCGAAGGGCTGCCAGCTCCCCTTCCGAGAAACCCAAGCCCCGCAGGATCTCGTCGTTGTGCTGGCCGAGTGTCGGCGGGGCGGTGCGGTGGTGCCGGACCGGCCCCGGGACGATGCGAAACGGCCAGCCGGGAAAGCGGTGCGGCCCGGTGACCGGGTGGTCGAATTCTTCGTAAAATCCGCGCGCATCGAGTTGGCCCCCCATGAAGTCAGGGTGATACATCTGCTCGCCGATGGCGACCTGCTCTGCCGGGATGTTCTGTGCTCGAAGGGTTTCAATGATCGCATCCGCCGTCTGCGTCCGAGTCCACGCCGTGACCATCTCATCGAAAACATCGTGGTCGACGGGCTTCGGCTGCTCCGAGACCGACAGCGCCACCCATACGTCGTCCTCGAGCGTCTGGTAGACGCCCTGCAGGTAGCCGCGGGCGCGGTTACCTGCGCGTGACTGCACCGCCCCGTTCATCGAGTACTCGATTACCGGTTCGGCTGTCACGCACGCGGCGACCTCGATCTGGGCGATCTCGATCAGCTGACCCTCCCCCGTGCGGCGCCGATGTTCGAGCGCGGCCAGCAGCGCGACACCGGTGTGCACACCGACGACGGGATCAGCGGGCCCCTGCGGATTGCACGGCGGCCCGTCCGGATAGCCGGTGACTGCCGACATGCCCGAGATCTGCTCGATGTTCAGTGCCCAACCGACGTAGTCGCGCCACGGGCCGCGCAGGCCGAACCCCGGCATCCGGACGACGATCAGGTCGGGCTTCAGCGACACCAACGACTCGTAATCCAGACCGAAATGCTCGACCACCCGCGGCGAGAAGTTCTCGATGACCACGTCGGCCTGCGCGGCCAGCCGACGGGCGATGTCGAGGCCACGCGGCGAAGTCAGGTCAAGAGTGAGGTCCCGCTTGTTGAGGTTGGTGGCCTGCCATAAGGGGCCGCGTTCGTACCAGTCGTCGCCCTCGAAAGGAAAGGCTCCCGAGTATCGGAAACCGTCGGGCCGCTGGATGGATTCGACTTTGACGATGTCGGCGCCAAATGCACCGAGATAACACGTCGCATACGCGCCCGCCCAAAAAGTGGTCAGGTCGAGTACCCGCAGTCCGGCAAAAGGCAGCGACGTTTCTGTCGAAAGCGATTCGCCGCCAGTGGCCCACGGCGTCGGCCTCGTCCCCAGCCGAGGCGCCGGACGCGGTGCTGCCACCGGGGTTTTCGAGAACCGAAACGGCGCACCGGGGCGTCGGAACGACCAGCCTCCTGCGCTCCCCGATTCGACGAAGAACCCACGCTCGGCGTATTGCGCAGAGTCCAGCGCGGTGCCGCCGTCGTTGACCGCCGCGGCCGGGATGCGCATGGCCTGGCTCAGTTCGACGATCTGGGCGACGGTTTGTTCAGCGAGCAGCGGCTCGGCCTTGCCGAAGAACTCAGCGCGCTCGGGACCGCCCATCATGATCGAGATCTGGTGCTCGCCGAACTCCGGCAGGCCGAGCATCGCGCACACGTCCAGCCAGTGCTGACCCGTCAGGCAGTTGATTCCCACCCAGCCGTCGGCCGCTTGGACGACACCCAGCAAGGGGCCGCCCTTCTGGTTGGTTGGCAACCCGAGACGTTGCATGCGTTCGGCCATCAACATCGGATACGGCAGTGTCGCGATCAGCGCCTCGAACTGCGAGACGTCGACTTGCCTTACTTCACCGCCGGGCGGCAGCAGCAACGCGGTCAGCGCACCCAGTGCGCCGTACGCGCCGGCGACGTACTCGGCGATCCGGGCGCCGACTTGCACCGGGGGGCGTTCGGGATCCCTGGCGCTGATCCAGCCCGATGCGGCCTGCATGGTCAGCGGTGTCGTCGTCCGGCCACTCAGCGGTCCGCACTGACCGAACGCAGAAATGCGCAGCAGCACCAGGTTTGGGTTGACCTGTTGCAAGCTGCCGACGCCCAGCCCCCAGCCCTCCAGCGTGCCGGGCGCGAAGCCCTCGACAACGAGGTGCGCTTGCGCGATGAGTTCGCGGGCGGCCGCCACGTCGTCCGACCGAGTCAAATCAAGTGTGGCGCCGCGCTTGCCGGCGTTGAGGTACTCGAATAAGCCGCTGCGCTCCGGGTTCGCAATCCCTCCGGGGAACGGGCCCCAGCGACGCAGCGGGTCCCCGGCCGGCGGCTCGATCTTGATCACCTCGGCGCCGAGGTCGACGAAAAGCTTTGTCGCGTAAGGACCCGAGATCTCGTTGGCGATTTCGACGACGTGCAGCCCGGTCAGGGGTCCCGTCACGCAGGTATCACGTGGGTACCCCGATGGCCTGCGGCTCCATGTACTGGTGCAGGCCGCCTAGTCCACCGCCTTCGCGGCCGAACCCGCTCAGCTTGAAGCCACCGAACGGCGCGTCGCCGGGACCGACGCCGTTGACCGCGATCTGGCCAGTCCGGATGCGGCGGGCAACGCCGACCGCGCGGTCCACGTCAGTGCCCCAGACGGCACCCGAAAGCCCGTACTTGGAGTTGTTCGCGATGGCCACCGCATCGTCGTCGTCGCGATAGCGCAGCACGGTGAGCACCGGACCGAAGACCTCTTCTTGCGCGATGGTCGAATCCGGCTCCACCTCGGTGAGAATGGTCGGCTCGAAGTAGTAGCCAACCTCCAAACCGGCCGGACGACCGCCACCGGTTGCCAGTTTCGCGCCGTCGTTGATCGCGCCATCGACGTGCGCCTGGACGCGGTCCCGCTGCGCGGCGCTGATCAGCGGCCCCATTTGCACGTCCGGGTCCGCCGGGGTGCCGACCTTGACGTCGCGGGCCAGCGCGACGAGGCGGTCGACGACGTCGTCGTGCAGCGAGTCGGGCAACAACAGCCTGCTGTGCAGGATGCAGGCCTGCCCGGAGTGCAGCGAGCAGCTTTCGAACAGCATCTGCTGCAGCATTTCGTCCGTCACCACGGTGTCGTCGAGGATGACGCTCGCCGACTTGCCACCCAACTCCAGCAAGATGCGCTTGAGCGTGTCACTGGCGGCCGACATGACTTCCCGGCCGATCGCCGTGCTGCCGGTGAAGCTGATCATGTCGATCCGCGGATCGGTGGTGAGTAGCTTGGCGGCTTCGATGCCCGACGGCGTAACGACGTTGACCACACCCGGCGGGATATCGGTGTGCTCGTCGATCACTCGGGCCAACGCGAGTCCGGTGAGCGGCGTCAGCGGTGACGGCTTGAGCACGACGGTGTTGCCGGCGGCCAGCGCGTTGTTCAGCTTCATGACGTTGAGGGTGTGCGGGAAGTTCCATGGCGTCAGGATCGATACGACTCCGACGGGTTCGTGGCGTAGCAGCGTCGTTCCCGCGCCGATTCCGGTGACCGACTGGTCGCCCAGCTGCGCGGCCAGGCTTGCCGCGTGCATGGACATGAACCCGGCGCCGTCGATTTGCATCATCCGCACATTGGCGATGCAGCCCCACTCGGCCTGCGCCAGGGCGAAGAACTCGTCGGAGTGCTTCATCAGCGCGTCGCCGAGCTGGTTGAGGCAGCCGGCCCGGTCCTCGTTGCTCATCTGGCCCCAGGGCCCGCCGTCGAAAGCTCGCCGCGCGGCCCCGATCGCGTCGCCGACCTGGGCGACGCTGGCGTTGGGTGCGGTGGCGATGGTCTGCTCGGTGACCGGGGAGACGTCGTCGTAGCGACCGTCCTCGGGTTCGACCCATTTCCCGTCGATGTAGAGCTGGTAGGTGTCGCCAAGAGGTCCTGCGGGTTGAATCTCAGCCATCTGCTTCCTCACCAGAACGTCGGTCAGATCAACAGTCAGTGTTCACCCGTCTTCATCGCGCGTCAATCACTTATATCGCGAATTCCCGGTCACTTTCGCTAAGTTGCGAGTGGATTGACAGTGACGCCCCGCCCGGAGTAGACAGTATTCCGCGGACACATTCAGCCAATGTGTCGGATCAAACTTAGCCGGGAGGCGTGCCGTGCGCACTACATTTCCACTGCACTCCCCCGATTTCTACGCCGGCGATCCGTATCCCGCCTACCGCGAGCTGCGCGCGACATCGCCGGTGTGCTGGAACGACGTCACCGACTTCTGGGCGCTGCTGAAATACGAAGACATCCGCTATGTGTCCAGCAACCCGGCGTTGTTCTCGTCGGCAAAGGGCATCACGATTCCGGATCCGGCCATTCCAAGCCCGGTGCAGGAAGGCAACCTCATCTTCAGCGACCCGCCGCGGCACCGGCAGTTGCGAAAGCTGATCAACGCGGGCTTCACCCGACGGCAAGTAGCCGTGCTCGAACCGAAAATCCGCGAGATCGTCGCCGGGATCCTCGACGGCATCGAACCCGACTCCGTGCACGAGTTCGCCGAAGAGATCGCCGCTCCGCTACCGACCCGCATGATCGCCGAGCTGATCGGCGCCCCGCCCGACGACTGGGAGCAATTTCGGGTTTGGTCGGACGCGGCCACCGGAAACGCCGACCCGGAGATCGAACTCGATTCGCTGGTAGCGATGGGCCAGCTCTTTGAGTATTTCCAGAAGCTGATCGCGGCCAGGCGCGCCGAACCGCGCGACGACCTGCTGTCGGTGCTTGCCGAAGCGGAAATCGACGGACACCGGCTCGACGACGAAGACCTGCTCAACTTCGCGTTTCTGCTGCTGGTCGCCGGCAATGAGACAACCCGCAATCTGATCGCGTTGGGCACCCTCGCGTTGATCGCGCATCCCGACCAATGCCGGCTGCTGGTCGACGACCCTGCCCTGATCCCGGGCGCCGTCGAAGAGATGTTGCGCTGGAACAGCCCCGTCGTCCATATGGCGCGCACAGCAACGACCGACGTCGAAATCCGCGGCCAACTGATTCGGGCGGGCGACGTGGTGGTGATGCTTTACCAGTCCGCCAACCGCGACGAAGAGATTTTCGGTCCCGACTCCGAAGAGTTCAAGGTGACCCGGAATCCGAACCCGCACATCGCGTTCGGATGTGGTGAACATTCCTGCGTCGGTGCACAATTGGCGCGCCTGGAGGCAACGGTGCTGTTCGAGGAGCTGCTGCAGCGGTTCCCCAAGCTGGAGCTGGTCGGCGAGGTAGACCGGATGCGCGCCACTATGGTTCCCGGGGTGAAGCGCATGCCAGTGCGGCTGGGGGCCTGAACCATGGACTTGGAATACTCGCCCGAGCAGCAGCAACTGCGCAGCGAGATCCGCGTCGCGCTGGAAAAGGTGATGACCCCGGAGCGCATCGCCGCGATCGGCGACCGCCTCGAGGGTGGACCAGAGCTGCGGGAGTGCGTGCGTGCGTTGGCCGCGGCCGACCTCCTCGGCGTCGGCTGGCCCAAAGAGTATGGCGGACGGGGTTTCTCGGCAATCGAGCAGTTCATCTTCGCCGAAGAGGCCCAGCGCGTCAACGCTCCCATCCCCTTTGTCACGCTCAACACGGTAGGGCCCACCCTCATGCAGTACGGCACCGAGGAGCAGAAGCGGAAGTTTCTGCCCGCGATCCTGGACGGCAGCGTCGAGTTCGCGATTGGCTATTCGGAGCCGGGAGCGGGCAGCGACCTCGCGTCATTGCGCACCACCGCGGTTCGCGACGGTGACGATTTCATCATCAATGGACAGAAGATGTTCACCAGCGGCGCCGCGTACGCCGATTACATTTGGCTGGCCGTACGAACCGACCCCAACGTCAAGAAGCACAAGGGAATTTCCATCCTCATTGTGCCCACCTCTTCTCCCGGGTTCTCCTGGCAGCCGCTGCACACCATGCCGGGCATCTCCACCTTCTACACGTTCTACGACGACGTGCGTGTTCCGTCGAGCGCGATTGTGGCCGGCGAGAATCAAGGCTGGCAGCTGATCACCACCCAGTTGAACTTCGAGCGCGCTGCCATGGGTAATCTCGGCGCGCTCGAGCCACTATTCGAGAAGACCCTGGACTGGGCCCGCACCGCCGAGCTCGATGGCGGACGTGTCATCGATCAGCCGTGGGTGCAGATGTCGCTCGCCCGGGTCGAAGCCGAAGTCGCCGCGTACAAACTGGTCAACACGCGGATCAACGCCGCGATGGCCAAGGGCGTGCTCAACATGGGAGAAGCCTCGGCCGCGAAGGTGTTCGGTACCGAGCTCACCCAGCAGGTCGCCCGGCAGCTGTTGGAAGTGCTCGACCATAACGGGGTACGCCGCGGCGCCGACGCCCCCCTGCGCGGGGCCCTGGAATCCGCGTACCGGAGCGCGGTAATCAACACGTTCGGCGGCGGCGCCAACGAGATTCAGCGTGACATCATCGCCATGGCCGGATTGGGCATGCCGCGCGCGCCTCGTGACCTTCGGGCACCAGCAGAAGGTCAAGACAAGTCAGGAGGATCAACCAGTTGACCGATCAGGACAGCGAATTCCACGCCAAGCTGCGTGCACTCGTCAACCAGCCCACTGGCGGCGCCGACAAGCCAACGGTGGCGCCGGACCCCGTCAACCAACCGATGATCCGGCATTGGGCGTACGCGCTCGATGACATGAATCCGGTTTATCTCGACCCGGAGTTCGCGGCCACATCCCGGTTCGGCGGCATCGTGTCACCACCGGTCATGCTGCAGACGTGGACGATGCCGTCGCCGAAGCTAGAGGGGATCGGGGATCGCGGCGGGGCCCCCATCGAGATCAAAGACAACCCGACGGCATTCCTCGACGAGGCCGGCTACAGCAGCACCGTTGCGACCAACTCCGAATTCGAGATCGAACGCTATCCGCGGCTGGGCGACGTGATCAGCGCGACGTCCGTGTTCGAGGAGGTCTCGGCGGAAAAGAAGACGGCCAAGGGCACCGGCTTCTTCCTGACCTGGGTGATCACCTACACCGATCAGCATGGCGAAGTGCTGGGGCGCCAGCGATTCCGGGTGCTGCGATTCAGGCCGGCAAGCTGATGGCGACCCGACTGGCGCCGGCCATCAGCCCGGACACCGAGTTCTTCTGGAACGGGCTCCGTGAGCACAAGCTGCTGATCCAGCGCTGCAGTGGATGTGGAGCGCTGCGTCATCCGCCCCGGCCCATGTGTCCCAAGTGCCGCTCCCTGGCCTGGGAGACCATCGAATCGTCCGGACGCGGAACGGTCTACAGCTACGTGATGCCACACGAGCCGAAATTCCCCTTCTTCGAGTATCCCTACATCGTTGTGCTGGTGGAACTCGCCGAGGGGGTACGACTGGTTTCGAACCTGTGCGAGATCGACCCGGCCGAGGTCACGGTCGGAATGCCGGTCGAGGTCTACTACCAGACCTTCGATAACGACCTGGTGCTGCACCAGTTCCGGCCCGGCAGCTAGGTAGCGCGGCATGGACTTCACGTTCACCGAAGATCAAGAGACGATCGCCAAACTTGCCCGTGACCTCTTCGAGCGCCGGGCGACGCCGGAACGGCTCACCGAACTCGAATCGGGCGACATCCGCTTCGACGCCGCGCTGTGGCAGGAACTCGCGGCAGCCGACCTGCTCGGCACGGCATTACCGGAATCGTTGGGCGGGAACGGCGGTGGCTTCGTGGAACTCGGGGTGCTGCTTGCCGAGCTGGGATCCAGCGTTGCTCCGGTGCCGGTCTACGCGACGCTGGTCCTGGGGGCCGATCCGATTGCCCGGTGTGGAAGTCCGGAGCAACAGCAGCGCCTCCTGCCCGGCGTCATCGGCGGAAGCCGCATACTCACCGCGGGCCTGGCCGAGCCCGGCCGCTCCGATCCGCTGGCCCCGGCGACGACCGCGCGCCGCGATGGCCCGAATTGGCGACTCGACGGGGTCAAAGAGCTGGTGCCGGCCGGCCAGCTCGCGGACACCGTGCTGATTCCCGCGACCTTCGATACGGGCGATATCGGCGTCTTCCTGCTGCCCTCCGACGCCGCCGGCGTCGATGTCCGGCCCGCAAAGACCACTAACGGGGAACCGCACGCCGACGTATTCCTCGACGGGGCAGAGGTTTCCGATGAGGACAAGCTCGGCAATCCCGGCAGCGATCTGATCGGTTCGCTCTACACCCGCGCGCTGGTGGGGCTGTGCGCCATCCAACTCGGCGTGGCTGACCGGGCATTGCGGATCGCCGCCGACTACACCAGCGGGCGTGAACAATTCGGGCGTCCGATCGGCAGTTTTCAGGCGGTGCAGCAGCGGTTGGCCGACGCTTTCATCGACGTCGAGGCGATCCGGTGGACCACCTGGCATGCAGCCTGGCTGATCGCAGAGGGGAGGCCCGCTTCCCGCGCCGCCCGCATCGCGAAGTTCTGGGCCGCGGAGGCCGGCGCTCGAATTGCCGCCGCCACCCAACAGGTGCACGGCGGAATCGGCATCGACACCACCTATCCCCTGCATCGCTACTTCTTGTGGGCCAAGCACAACGAGCTCACCCTCGGCTCCGCAACTGCGCAGCTGGCCCGCCTCGGCAGCACCTACGTTGACTCGGAAGGAAACCGATGACCGCCACCACCGCCCGCAGCACGACCCTGAAGTGGAGCGACATAGCAGTCGGAGACGAGGTGACGCCTCTCGAGATCGCCATCACCACAACGATGATCGTCGCGGGAGCGATCGCGTCACGTGACTTCATGCCGGTGCACCACGACCGTGAATACGCCAACAAGCAAGGCTCACCCAATCTGTTCATGAACATCCTGACCACCAACGGGTATTGCGTTCGCTTCCTCACCGACTGGGCGGGGCCCGAAGCGATGGTCAAGAATTTGTCGATTCGTCTCGGTGTCCCATCCTTTCCGGATGATCCGCTGCGCTTCTCCGGTGCCGTGACCGGCAAGAAGGAAGGCGCAGGCGGCGAGAACTTCGTCGAAGTGACCTTCAAGGGCTCAAACAGCCTGGGCGATCACGTCTCCGGCACCGCGGTCCTCAGCCTGCTCGATGGGGCCTTTCAAATGGACGAAGAAAAGGACGAAGCAAAGGACGAAGCATGAGTGGCTCGCTGCCCGGAAGCTGCGCTATCGCCGGGATCGGCCAGACCGAATTCTCCAAGGATTCCGGGCGCAGCGAACTGCAATTGGCCTGCGAGGCAGTCAGTGCGGCGATCGACGACGCCGGCTTGGCCCCCAGTGATGTCGACGGCATGGTGACTTTCACCATGGATTCCAACGACGAAATCGACATCGCCCGAAACGTGGGAATCGGCGACCTGAGCTTTTTCAGCCGCGTGCATCATGGCGGCGGTGCGGCCGCCGGAACTGTGGTGCATGCCGCGATGGCCGTCGCAACCGGCGTCGCCGACGTGGTGGTGTGCTGGCGCGCCTTCAACGAACGTTCGGGATTCCGTTTCGGCGGTAGCGGTCGCACCAGCGCAGAGACTCCGCTGTTCATGGCGCATTACGCGCCGTACGGCTTGCTCACTCCCGCGGCCTGGGTCGCGATGCACGCCCAGCGCTACATGTCGACGTATGGCGTGACTAACGAAGACTTCGGGAGGATCGCCGTCGTCGACCGCGCGCACGCGGCCCGGAACCCCGACGCGTGGTTTTATGAGCGCCCGATCACGCTGGAGGACCACCAGAATTCGCGATGGATCGTCGAACCCGTACTGCGACTGCTGGACTGCTGTCAGGAAAGCGACGGCGGTGTCGCGCTGGTGGTGACCAGCGCCGAACGCGCTCGCGACCTCCGGCAGCCGCCGGCGATCATCACCGCGGCCGCGCAGGGCGCGGCGGCCGACGGTGAAATGATGACCAGCTACTATCGCGAGGACATCACCGGGCTCCCGGAGATGGGCGTGGTTGCCGACAGGCTGTGGCGTGACTCGGGCCTCAAGCCTGCGGACATCCAAACCGCTTTCATCTATGACCATTTCACGCCGTTCGTGTTCACCCAGCTCGAGGAGCTCGGTTTCTGCGGGCGCGGCGAAGCCAAGGACTTCGCCACCGTCGAGCGGCTTTCGCTCGGCGGTGAACTGCCGATCAACACCAATGGCGGGCTGCTCGGCGAGGCCTACATCCACGGGATGAACGGCATCACCGAGGGGGTGCGTCAGGTACGCGGCACGTCCTATAACCAAGTGGACAACGTCGAGCACGTACTGGTCACGTCCGGTACCGGGGTGCCCACCAGCGGCCTGATTCTCGCGCCCGCGGACTAGCTGGTACGGAGGAGCATCATGCCAAAGCTCGCGTTGCTGAGTGCGATTGGAGGTCCGATCGAACTTGCCGAGTTTCCACTCACCACCCCGGCGCCGGGTACCGCTGCATTGAAGCTGCGGATGGCCGGGATTTGCGGATCCGACCTGCACATTTTCCGCGGTGAGCTGCCACTGCCTTGTCCATACGCGATGGGCCACGAGATGGTCGGCGAGATTGCCGAGCTCGGTGATGGGCTCACCACCGACGCGACCGGCAAGACGCTCGCGGTAGGTGATCGCGTCGTGACGCCGTACTTCTGGTTCTGCGGGCAATGCCACGCGTGCGCGCGGGGCCGGCCCCACGCGTGCCAGAATCTGATGGCGGGCGAGTATCGAACCCACGAGCAGGCGCCACACTTCGTCGCCGCCTACGGCGAGTATTACTACACCAGCCGGAGGCAACCCCTGTACAAGGTGCCCGAGGACTTGTCCGACGAAGCCGTCGCGCCGCTCAATTGCGCTCTGGCCCAGGTGTTGTTCGCGTTTCGGGATATGCGGCTCGGCGACACCGTCGTGATTCAGGGCGCCGGCGGACTGGGCATCAACGCGGCCGCCGTCGCGCGTACCGCAGGCGCCGCGCAGGTTATTGTCATCGACAAGATTGCCGAACGGCTGCACCTCGCGACAGATTTCGGCGCCACGCACTGCATCGACGCCAGCGCCATCTCCACGCTCGAGGTTACCGAGCAGGTCCGCAAACACACGGACGGCATCGGCGCCGACTGGGTGCTCGAGGTTGTCGGCGTGCCGGGGGTGATTCCCGACGGCGTCGGTTTCCTCAACAACGGCGGCACCCTGCTCGAGGTCGGCAATGTCGGTATGGGCCGTACCTTCGAGCTCGATCCGAGCGCACTCGTGTACGGCAACAAGTCGGTTCGCGGCGTCATGCTCTACGACCCGGTCACACTGGCGGTCGGATTGTCCTTCCTGCAGCACACCAGCTTTCCCTTCGACAGGCTGATGCCCAATCCGTTCCACCTCGCCGATGTCAACGACGCTTTTGCGTCCGCAGACGCCGGATTGGTGCCCAGAGGCGCTTTGATTCCGTGACGACCCAGGTTACAGCCACCGATACCCGCGACCACATTGTCGAGTCCGCCAATGTCTGCTTCCGCAAGCATGGACTGCAGAAGACGACAGTCGTCGACATCGCCAGGACAGCCAGTATCTCGCGCAGCACGATCTATGAGTATTTCAGCGACAAGGCTGCCATTGTCGAAGCGTGCGCCGAGCACGCTTCCGAACTGTTCTACCGGCAGATGTCCAAAGCGATGGCCCGCGGCAGTTCTTTAGAAGAAAAGCTCAGTCACGCGGCCATATTCGTGACCCAAGCGCGCCGGGCCATCACGTCCGAGAAGTATTTCGACGAAGACGCGGTCAGCCTACTGCTGACCAAGGACGCCGCCGTGTTGTTGCGCGAATGCGTCGACTTCTTCGCACCCTACCTGTCCGCGGCGAAGCTCACCGGCGAGGTTCGAAAAGACCTCGACGTCGTGGCCGCTGGCGAATGGTTTGCCCGCATACTGTTCTCGTTGTTCAGCACGCCGTCGTCGACAATGAACATGGACGATCCCGAGGTAGCAGCCGAGTTCGTGCGCGCGCACGTGGTGCGTGGTTTTGGCGGGGATCGACCACGCCCGCGGCGTTGATAACGCCACGCGTCGAGCATGCTGCTCGTATGCTGAACCTCCTGGACAACGACTGTGAATGACTGCCGAGATGACAGGGGAAGCTGGCGTGCCACTTCTGGCTGCGGATCCCGGGCTGTTGGCTTCGGCGGCAGTCGATGTGGAAAACATTGGTTCGGCACTGGATGCGGCGCACGCGGCGGTGGCCGTTCCAACCAGTGAGCTTGTGGCCGCGGGCGCCGACGAGGTTTCGACGGCCGTTGCTGCGCTATTTGCCGGATACGGGCGGCAGTACCAGGCGCTTGCGGGGCAGATCGCGGCGTTTCATGATTCGTTCACCGGCACCCTGGCGGCCGGCGCGAATTCCTATGCGGCCGCCGAAGCCGCCAACGTCGAGCAGCTGCTCAACGGAGCTGTCCAGCAGTTGACCGGGCGCCCATTGATCGGTAACGGCGCCAACGGATACACCAACTCGCACGGCGTAGGGACGGCCGGCCGGGGTGGCGGCTGGTTGTCGGGCAACGGCGGCGACGGCGGCACCAGCACCTATGGCGGGGCGGCCGGGGGCGCCGGCGGGGCGGCGGGTCTGATCGGCAATGGTGGTAGCGGCGGGGCCAGCGGGCCGGGCGGTGTCGGCGGAACGGGAGGCCGCGGCGGCTTGCTGTCGGGCCAAGCCGGGGCCACCGGCGGGAGCACACCTCTGGCGGCCAACGAAACCGTGATTTCTGTCAATCAATACGGCGACGCGATTCTCAACATCTCCGTCGCCGGCGGACCCTCGTTTGGCGCGATAGTCGACACCGGATCCACCGGTCTTCTGGTCTCACGCGCAGACGTCAACCTAGCCAGCCTCGGGGCGTCCACCGGTCAGGGCGCGGTCGTCTACGGCGACGACCTCAACTCTGAAACCGTGCACTACGAAACGTTTCTCACCACGGTGAATCTCGGAAACGGCATCGTCACGCAGCCGACCAGTGTCGACGTCGCCATGTCCGCGACCCAAACGATCAATGGTGTGACAACCCCAGTTCCGGTCGCCTCGATAATCACCGTTCTGGGTGTCGGGCCCAATGACGGAAACCCAATCTCCGCCCCGTTGACCTCGGCATTGCCGGGCAGCCTCAATGAGGGTGTGCTCATCGACGAACCTCAAGGTCTGCTGGAGTTCGGCCCCAACCCGTTACCCGCCGTTGCCTCGGTTAGCGGAGCACCGATGACCACTCTGCAAGTACAGATCAACAACGGTCCTCTGCAAACCGCTAGTGGCGCGTTCATCGATTCCGGTGGTTTGACCGGAGACATCACCTCAAACGAAGTCCCAAGCATTCCGGTCGGCGGTACCCTGCCGGCCGGAACAACTCTGACCGTCTATACGAGCAGCGACCAGGAGCTGTACTCGGAGACAATCACCAGCGCGAACGCGCCCGATGTCGTGTCGTCAAGCGGCATTTTCAACACCGGTGATTATCCGTTCTCGCAGGAGCCGATCTACATCTCGAACAGCCCCAGCGGAGTCGGTGCGACAGTCTTTGACGCCTGACGGACGCGCCGCGTCGAGTGTGCACTGCTGGCGGCGGGCGTGTAGCTACGGCGAGGATGAGGCGAATTTTCAACCCCCAGTGCACATTCAACGCGCCCGCCGTCTCGGCGGGCTCAGTGACCGCGTTCGGCCAGCGCCCGCAGGAAGAAGGTCAGGTTCGCGGGGCGCTCGGCCAACCGTCGCATGAAATAGCCGTACCACTGCGTGCCGAACGGCACGTACACCCGCATCTGGTTGCCGGAGTCGGCCAGTCGCCGCTGCTCGTCATCGCGGATGCCGTACAGCATCTGGTATTCGAAACCGCCCGCCCCACGACCCGTTTCGCAGACGATAGCAGGCACGGCATCGATGATCGCCGGGTCATGCGACGCCACCATCGGATAGCCGGGCCCAGCCATCAGCACCCGCAAGCACCCCAGATACGAGTCAGTAATGGCAGCGGCGGCTCGGTAGGCCACCGATGCCGGCTCGTCGTAGGCACCCTTGCACAACCGGATCCGCGCTGAAGCCAGCTGCTCACAATCACCGAGCGTGCGCTTCAGGTAGGCCTGTAAAACCGTGCCCAGCCAGGGAAAGTCGACCCGCAGGTCGGTGGAGATCGACAACGTCGAATCGGTGGTGGTGTGGTCCTCGGCGTCCACCGTGACCCAGACACCCACCCGCTCGGCTCGCTCGCAGATAGTGCGGGCGTTGTCCAGGGCGATCTTCTCGCCGTCGCGACCCAACGCCTGACCCAGCGCCGAAAGTTTCAAGGACACCTCAAGCGGCCGCGCGCCATCGCGCGCGGCCTCGGTCCGCTGGCCGAGCGCGTCGAGAAGCTGCAGGTATGCCCGCACGGTGGTCGCGGCGTCGTCGGCGTCGGTCACGTTTTCGCCCAGGTAGTCGATGCTGACGTAGCGACCCGAATCCCGCAGCCCGACAACGACGTCCAGGACGCCTTCAAGCGTGTCGCCCGGCACGAAACGGCGCACCACCCGGCGGGTGACCGGCGACCGCTCGACGGTGTGGCGCAGCCTGTCGGCCCGGCTGGCCGCGAGCATCGCCGGGCGCACGGTGTGCGCGAACATCCCGGCCATCAGTCGGACCCCATGTGCGGGTAAGTATGCTCGGTCGCCGGCACGAATGTCTCCTTGATGGTCCGTGCCGAGGTCCAGCGCAAGAGATTCAGCACCGACCCGGCCTTGTCGTTGGTGCCCGAGCCACGCGAACCGCCGAACGGCTGGCGTCCGACCACCGCGCCGGTCGGCTTGTCGTTGACGTAGAAGTTTCCAGCGGCAAAACGCAGCCGGCTTTGCGCGGTCAGCACGGCCTCGCGGTCATCGGCGATGACCGCGCCGGTCAGCGCGTAGCGCGTTCCGGTGTCGATGACGTCGAGGATTTGTTCGTACTGCTCGTCGGGGTAGACGTGCACCGACAGCACCGGACCGAAGTACTCGGTCGAGAATGCCTCGTCGGTCGGGTCGTCGGACAGCAAGACGGTTGGCCGCACGAAATAGCCGACGCTGTCGTCGTATTCGCCCCCCACTGCGATGGTGACGCCGGGCGCGCTTTTCGCGCGTTCGATGGCGTTGACGTTCTTCGTGAAGGCGCGCCGGTCGATCAGCGCGCCGCCGTAGTTGCTCAGATCGGTGATGTCGCCGTAGCGCAGCGCGGCCGTCGCGCCCAGGAAGCCGTCCCCCATCCGCTCCCACACCGAACGCGCGACGAACGCCCGCGAAGCTGCCGAACACTTCTGGCCCTGGTAGTCGAACGCCCCGCGAATCAACGCCGTGCTAAGCACATCCGGGCGCGCCGAGGCGTGCGCGACCACGAAGTCCTTGCCGCCAGTCTCACCGACCAGCCGCGGGTAGCTCTGGTAGTGGCCGATATTGGCGCCCACCTGCTGCCACAAATGCTGAAAGGTGGCCGTCGAGCCGGTGAAATGGATGCCGGCCAGCCGCGGATCGGCCAGTGCCACATCGGAAACCGCGAAGCCGTCGCCGGTGACCAGGTTGATCACCCCGGGTGGCAACCCGGCGGCCTCGAGCAACTGCATGGTCAGATAGGCCGACAGGGTCTGGGTGATCGACGGCTTCCACACCACGGTGTTGCCCATCAACGCCGGCGCCGTCGGCAGGTTGCCCGCGATCGACGTGAAGTTGAACGGCGTGATCGCATAGACGAAGCCGTCCAGCGGACGGTAGTCGCTGCGGTTCCATTCCCCGGGTCCGCTGATCGGTTGCTGGGCCAGGATTTGACGGGCGAATGCCACGTTGAACCGCCAAAAGTCGACCTGTTCGCACGGCGCGTCGATCTCGGCCTGGTAGACGGACTTGGATTGGCCGAGCATCGTCGCGGCGGCGATCTTTTCTCGCCACGGTCCGGCGAGCAGATCGGCTGCTCGCAAGAACACCGCGGCGCGCTCGTCGAAAGGCATGGCCGCCCAATCCTTCTTGGCGTTCTCGGCGGCTTCGATAGCGGCGATGGCGTCCGCCTGCGTGGCGTTGGTCAGAGTGCCCAACTTCTCGGCGTGCCGGTGCGGCAGGACGACGTCGATCGGTGCACCGGCGCCCATCCGGTGGCTGCCGCCGATGACGTGCGGAAGGTCGATCGCCGTGTTCTGCAGAGAGGCCAGTTCGGCGCTGAGCCGGGCTCGCTCTGGGGATTGCGGCGCGTAGTCGTGGACCGGCTCGTTGGTTGGCAGTGGCACCTGAGTAATCGCGTCCATGCTCCCAGGATGCCCGGCACGGCGCTCCAGATAATTGGCCGATCAGACAAGAACTTGCACACTTGCTAGTAAGATCAGACAACGTGGCTGCCGTTGGACTGGGCCAGCTGTTGCTGGCGCTGGACGCGACCGTGGTGACCCTGGTCGACGGCTCCGCGTGGGCTGGATCTTGCGGTGGGGTCGGCCGCCCTGATCGATAGCGACGACGTGCGGCTGGGCCTGGCACCGGCAGCCGGTTCCGTCGACGTCTTCTTCCTGCTGGGCGTCACCGACGACGAGGCGTCGCGGTGGATCGACGGGCGGGCACGCGGGCAGGCGCCGGTGGCGATCTTCGTCAAGCAGCCGTCGGACGCGGTGGTGGCCAAGGCCGTCGCGGCCGGGTCCGCGGTGGTGGCCGTGGAGCCACGCGCCCGCTGGGAGCGGCTCTATCAGCTGGTCAACCATGTGTTCGAGCACCACCAGCCGTCGCAGGACCGCGGCGACCATGAGTCGGGCACCGACCTATTCGGTCTGGCTCAGTCGCTGGCCGACCGCATCCACGGCATGGTCAGCATCGAAAATGCCGAGTCACATGTACTCGCCTATTCGGCGTCCAACGACGAGGCCGACGAACTGCGCAGGTTGTCCATCTTGGGCCGAGCCGGCCCGCCCGAGCATCTGAAGTGGATCGGCCAGTGGGGCATCTTCGACGCGCTGCGGGCCGGTGGCGAGGTGGTGCGCGTCGCCGAGCGCCCGGAGTTGGGGCTGCGGCCTCGGCTGGCGATCGGAATCCATCAGCCGGCGGCCGGTGCACGCCAACCACGGCTGTTCGGCGGCTCCATTTGGGTTCAGCAAGGTTCACGGCCCCTCGCGGAAGACGCCGACGAGATGTTGCGAGGCGCGGCGGTGCTGGCCGCCCGGATCATGTCCCGACTGGCCGCCAGGCCGTCCCGGCACACGCGATGGCTGCAGCAACTTCTGGGCCTGGCCGACACAGAGGGACCCGCGGACGTGGCCGTCATCGCCCGTGAACTCGGCCTGGCCGCCGACGGCACCGCCGCACTGATCGGTTGGGACACAATGGATCCCACAGATCCGGGTTCCCGGCCCGCTCGGCTGGCCGAGGTCTTGGCGCTGAGCGCCAGCGCTTTTCGACGTGATGCGCAGGTCGCGACGAACGGCTCACGGATCTATGTGTTGTTGCCCAAGACCGCGACGACCCGGTCGGTCACATCCTGGGTCCGCGGCACGATCAGCGCCCTGCGCACCGAACTCGGGGTCCAGCTGCGCGCCGCCATCGCCGCGCCGGTCGCGGGCCTGGCCGGGGTCGCCGCGGCACGCGCCGAGGTGGACCGGGTACTGGACAGCGCCGAGCGCCACCCGGCTTCTTGCTCAGGTGACATCGCTGGCCGAAGCGCGCACCACCGTCTTGCTCGACGAGATCGTCACCCTGGTCGGCAGCGACGAGCGCCTGGTCGATCCGCGGATACCTGGCCTGCGCGCGCAGGATCCAGTGCTGGCTGAAACCCTGCGGGTCTACCTGGACAGCTTCGGCGACATCGCGCGCCGCCGCGCAGTCGCTGCGGGTACACCCCAACACCGTGCGCTACCGGGTGCGCCGGATCGAGAAGCTGCTGTCGACCTCACTGGGCGATCCAGAAGTGCGGCTGCTGTTTTCGCTGGGGCTTCGCGTCTTAGAGAGACCGTAGCGAGACTGGCGACCGCTCAGCAGTGCGCGGCCCAGCACCTCTGGTTCGGGCAGTAGGTCGAATGTGCGAGGCCCACCATCGCTTGAACCTGTCCGACCGAAACGCCTCTCCCGTCCAGGGTGGAGTGGACCTGATCGGTGATCTGCTCATAGGTCCAACCCCACCCGAGATCGTCGCAGATGAGCCACCCCATCCCGACGAGGGCGTCGTCGTGATCCGGCGGCCAGGTGAACCCGATGGCGCGCAGTTGAGCGAGGTATCCGTCATCAAGAGGACTGGCAGCCGCACTCGGCGCACCAGTAACCAGGGCAGCGCCCGCCATCATGAGGACGATCAGTCTGGCCAGCCAGCGGGGTGAGGGCATTTGATGCGCTTCTTTCTTCGGCGTTGAGGATGCGTCAGTGTGCGGGTTCAAAGCGGCGCAGATATGAAGACTAGCGAAAGCCGGGACAAACTAATGCAAAGCCGGCACGCTGGACGCTGGGGCTTCGCAGTCCCGCAGCGGACACCTCACACGCGAAGATGATGGATCCAGCTTTTACCAGCTGCCACGCCGCTCGAAGACTGCGCGGACGCTCACTGTGCACCCGGTACCAATGAGCGCATACTCGCGGTTGTCATCGCATTCGGCGGCTGCTCGCAGCACGTTGCCGCGGAGCAGAAGCCAGTGCCGCACAATGGTTATGTTCAACGTGATGGCAATTCGATGTGTTGCAGCGGATTTCCGTCCGGCTAGGCTTCGTTGGTGACCGTGAGCCCGTCGTCGTATTTGGTGCTGGCATCCCAGCGCAGCGGCAGCACCCTGCTGGTCGAATCGCTGCGGGCGACCGGCGTGGCCGGCGAGCCCCAGGAGTTCTTCCAGTACTTGCCCACGACCAGCCAGTCTCCGCAGCCACGGGAGTGGTTCGCCGACACCGAGGACGAGTCGATCCTGAGCCTGCTCGATCCGCTCGACGCGGGCAAACCCGACCTCGCGCCGGCCCACATCTGGCGGGACTACATCCGCACGGTCGGCAGAACGCCCAACGGCGTCTGGGGCGGCAAGCTGATGTGGAATCAGACGCCGCTGCTGTTGGACCGCGCGGCCGGCTTACCCGATCGATCCGGTCCCGGTCTGCTCGCCGCGATCCGCGACGTTGTCGGCGAGGACCCGCTGCTCATTCATATCCACCGGCCCGATGTGATCTCGCAAGCGGTGTCGTTCTGGCGAGCGGTGCAGACCCGGGTGTGGCGCGGCAGGCCCGATCCGGTCCGCGACGCGCGCGCCACGTATCACGCGGGAGCGATCGCCCACGTCGTCACCATGCTGCGAGCTCAGGAAGAGGGCTGGCAGTCCTGGTTCTCCGAAGAAACCGTCAAACCGATCGAGGTGTCCTATCCGGTGTTGTGGCGCAACCTGACTCAGGTGGTGGGCGAGGTCCTCGCGGCGTTGGGGCTCGACCCGCGGCTGGCACCGGAGCCAGTGCTGCAGCGGCAGGCCGACCAGCGTTCCGACGAATGGGTGGACCGCTACCGGGCAGATGCCGAAAGAGAGGGATTACCAACATGACACGCGCCAACGACGATGCAGAGCGAAGCGATGAGGAGGAGTGGCGCTCATGACACTAGCGCTGCCCGACACGCTGCGCGTCGACGAATTGCGGCTGCTGGAAGCCGAAGCGGTGCACATCATCCGCGAGGTAGTCGCCGAGCTGGAGCGGCCCGTCCTGCTGTTTTCGGCGGGCAAGGACTCGATCGTGCTACTTCGCCTGGCGGAAAAGGCCTTTCGGCCACTGCCACTGCCTTTTCCGGTGATGCACGTCGACACCGGCCACAACTTCGACGAGGTGATCGAGTTCCGCGACCGCAGGGTCATTGGCCACGGCCACAAGCTGATCGTCGCGTCGGTTCAGGATTCCATCGACAACGGCCGCGTCCCCGACCCCGGCCCCACGGCTTCGCGAAACCGGGCCCAGACCCGCACGTTGCTCGACGGGCTGGAGGCCGGTGGCTTCGACGCCGCCTTCGGCGGTGCCCGCCGCGACGAGGAGCGCGCCCGCGCCAAGGAGCGGATCCTGAGTTTCCGTGACGAGTTCGGCCAATGGGATCCACGGGCTCAGCGCCCGGAGCCGTGGTCGCTGTACAACGGCCGGATCAAGAAGGGCGAGCAGGTGCGGGTGTTCCCGCTGAGCAACTGGACCGAGCTCGACGTCTGGCGCTACATCGAGTTGGAAGACCTTGAGATACCGTCGATTTACTACGCGCACGAGCGCGAGGTGTTCGAGCGCGACGGCATCCTGCTGGCGGTGTCGGACTACACCAGCCCGCAAAATGGCGAAACCGCCGCAGTGGAGTGGGTCCGGTATCGCACCGTCGGTGACCTGACCATCACCGGGGCGGTGCGTTCCACCGCCACCGACATCGCCCGAGTCATTACCGAGATCTCGGCGGCGACGGTCTCCGAGCGCGGCGAGACCCGCGCCGACGACCGTACGTCGGCCGCCGCGATGGAAGACCGCAAGCGAGAGGGCTATTTCTGATGAGCGCCAGCGAAGAAGAACGAAAGGGCCTGAGCTGATGAGCGCCAGCGAAGAAGAACGAAAAGGCCTGAGCCGATGACCTCGACAAGGCCTGTGACGCGCCAGCTGCTGCGCATCGCGACCGCCGGTTCAGTCGACGACGGCAAGAGCACCCTGATCGGCCGGATACTGCACGACACCGACAGCCTGCCGCTGGACCACCTGGAAGCCGTCACCGACTCCGAGGGCGTCGCCGACCTGGCGGCGCTGTCCGACGGTCTGCGCGCCGAACGCGAGCAGGGCATCACGATCGACGTCGCTTACCGCTTCTTTTCCACCGAAACCCGCAGCTACATCCTGGCCGACACACCCGGCCACGAGCGCTACACCCGCAATATGTTCACCGGGGCATCCAATGCGCACGTGGCGATACTGCTGGTCGACGCACGGGCCGGCGTGCTGCGCCAGACCCGCAGGCACGCCCGGATCGCAAAGCTGTTGGGCATCAAGCATTTTGTCGCAACGGTGAACAAGATTGATCTCGTCGACTTCGACCAGGCCAGGTTCGCCGAGGTCGAGGAAGAGCTGCAGCAGTTGGCGGCGCGCCTTGGCGGTTTGGAAATCACCGTCATCCCGGTCGCGGCCAAGCACGGGGACAACGTCGTGCATCGCTCGGACCGCACACCCTGGTACGGCGGCCCAACGCTGCTCGAGTATCTCGAAACCGTCGAGCTGGGCGCGCCGCATGCCGAGGCGTCGCGGCTACGGCTGCCGGTGCAGTGGGTGTCGCGGCCGACCACCGACGTGCGCCGCCGCTACACCGGGCGGCTCGCGGCTGGAACACTCAGTGTCGGCGACCCGGTGGTCTCGCTGCCCGCCGGCACCACCTCGACGGTGACGGCGCTGGACACTCTCGATGACGAACGCACGACAGGTGTTGCGCCGCTGTCTGTTTCGATCGAGCTGGCCGACGACATCGACGTGGGCCGCGGCGACGTACTGGTCAGCGGAGCAGAGGACGCGGTTCTGCCGGTGCTGGCCCGGGAGCTCGATGCGACCGTCTGCTGGTTCGTCGACGCACCGCTGCGGGCCGGCGCCCGGCTGGCCCTCAAACAAACCAGCAAAACCGTCCGCGCCACCGTTCAGGAGCTGCACGCACGGCTGGATCCTGAGACGCTCGACGAGCTGGACCAGCCAGTTGAGTTGACGCTCAACGACATCGGCACCGTGACACTGCGAACCAGCTCCATCATCCTCGCCGACCCGTACGCCGACAATCGCGACACCGGCGCGTTCATCCTGATCGACGAGACCACCAACGACACCATCGGCGCCGGAACCATCCTCGAGGCGCGCGAGGTCAAGCCCGGCACCCATGCGCGCAGCGACATCCGCTGGCATCCCTCCGCGCTGGACCGCAGCCACCGCTGGCAGGCCACCGGCCAGCCGGGCGCGACCATCTGGTTCACCGGCCTGCCCGCGTCCGGCAAGTCGACCGTTGCCGTGGCGGTGGAACGCGCGCTCGTCGAATCAGGGCGGGTGGCGTATCTGCTCGACGGCGACAACTTGCGCCACGGCCTGTCCGACGACCTGGGCTTCTCCCCCGGCGACCGCACCGAGAACATCAGGCGGGTCGGGCATTTGACTCGGCTGCTGGCCGACGCGGGCGTGGTCGCGCTGGCGTCCCTGGTGTCGCCGCTCAAGTCGGACCGCGAGACCGCCCGCGCCCTCAACGATGCCGCCAAACTGCCCTTCATCGAGGTGCACATCGCCACGTCGCTGGCCGAATGCGAAAAGCGTGACCCCAAAGGCCTCTACGCACGTGCGCGCAGCGGCGAACTCAAAGGGCTGACCGGTGTCGACGCGCCCTACGAGCCACCCGAGAACGCCGGACCTGGTGCTCGACACCACCGGCGCCGACATCGACGATCTCGCTGCACAGGTCATCGATCTGCTCGAGAAGCGCAGCCCGCGCGGGTCGTAAACCTAGATTCACCGCGATCCAATCACTTGGCCCGCAGGGACGTCCACGCAACCCTGGGTGCGTGAGGACCAATCATCATGGTTGAAGAAGTGCCGGAGTCGCGTGCAGACGTGCCGCAGTCGCGCGGCCTGGGCAAGCGAGTCAGCTCGGTATCGGTGGACTGGTGGGCGACGGCGGTCGCCGGTGTAATCGTCGCGTTGGCGGTGGCCGACGTGCTCCCGAAGATTCCGTGGTGATCGCGTGAGTACCACTCGCGTTGAGCCCTTTGACTCAGATGCAACGTTGGAGGAGCCGACCTTCACGAGCCGCCGGCCGCTCGACTACGTGCCGGGCATTCTGCTGCTGATCGCCGTGGGGGTCTTGGGCAAGTACGCCCAGATCTGGTGGAATGCCCTCGCCAAACACGAGCACTGGCGGGTGCCCGATATCGAATACGTGTTGTGGGCCATTGTGATTGGGCTCCTCATCACCAACACCATCGGTCTGCACCGGATATTTCGGCCGGGCGTGCTGACCTATGAGTTCTGGCTCAAAGTCGGGATCGTGGTGCTCGGAGCGCGATTCGTGCTCGGTGACATAGTCAAGCTCGGCGGGCTCAGCCTGGTCCAGATTTTGCTGGACATGGCGGTCGCGGGAACCGTCATCATTCTCGTTGCGCGCGCATTCGGGTTGTCGGGCAAGCTGGGCTCGCTGCTGGCGATAGGCACCTCGATCTGCGGGGTGTCGGCCATCGTGGCCGCCAAGGGCGCGATCCGGGCCCGCAACTCAGATGTCGGCTATGCCATCGCGGCGATCCTGGCATTGGGCGCGGTGGCACTGTTCGTGTTGCCGCCGCTGGGACACGCGATCGGCCTGACCGATCGGGAATTCGGTTTATGGGCGGGCCTGGCGGTGGACAACACCGCCGAAACCACGGCCACCGGCTACCTGTACTCCGACCACGCCGGGAAGATCGCCGTGCTGGTCAAGTCGGTCCGCAACGCGCTGATCGGGTTCGTCGTGCTCGGTTTCGCGGTGTACTGGGCCGGGCGCGGCCAGGCCGACGAGATCGCACCCGGCGCAAAGGCCAAAGCGGCGTTCATCTGGGACAAATTCCCGAAGTTCGTGCTGGGCTTCCTGGCGGTCTCGGCGATCGCGACGGCACACTGGCTGAGCAAGGGGCAGACGGCCAACCTCGCCAACGTATCGAAATGGGCATTCCTGCTGACCTTCGCCGGTGTCGGACTCAATACCGACATCCGCCAAATCGCCCGCACCGGGTGGCGGCCGCTCGTCGTCGCGGTGATCGGGCTCGTCGTCGTCGCATCGGTCTCACTGGGCATCGTGTTGCTGACTTCGCGCGTGTTCCATTGGGGCGTAGGTGTCTAAAGGCGTCTAAACGCGCCTGAAGCGGGGCGGCCTCCACGCAGGACGGTAGCGTGGCGCCCATGCCTGACGTGACCGGCGCCCGGTACTAGGCACCGCCATGTGGATCACCATCCTGGTGATGGCCGTCGCCGTCAGCCTCGAACCGTTCCGGATCGGCATGACGGTGCTGATGCTGAACCGACCCAGACCGATGCTGCAACTGCTCGTATTCCTTTGTGGCGGTTACGCGATGGGCATGACCGTGGGCCTGATCGTTTTGTTCGTCTTTCGGCGCAGGCTGCTGGGGTCCGCGTACTTCACGCTGCCCAAGGTGCAAATTCTGATTGGCGCGCTGGCCCTGCTGGTCGCTGCCGCGCTGGCTGTGGGGGCCGGTCGCGTTGCCGGCCCGGCCAAGCTGTCGACACGGATGCGGGGGCTGCTGGGCCGGCATTCGCTGTGGGTCTCGGGACTGGCCGGCATGGGGATCGCTTTGCCGTCCGTGGATTATCTGGCCGCGCTGGCCCTCATCTTGGCCTCTGGCGCGGCGGCCCCGACACAAGTCGGGGCGCTGCTGATGTTCAATGTCGTGGCTTTCGCGCTGGTGCAGATTCCGCTCGTCGCCTATCTGCTCGCACCCGACAAGACACGCGCGTCGATGGGCGCCCTGAACGACTGGATACGGTCACGGCGCCGCGCCGAAGTCGCCACCCTGCTCGCCGTGGTGGGCTGCGTGCTGCTCGCGGTCGGCGTACGTGGTCTCTGACGCTCTTGCGGGACCGGTTACCGGGTCGGTGCGTACGTCTCGGCGAGGAACTGCTCGACGGCCACGGCGGCGTGCGCCGCGCGAGCGGACCCGAAAATTTCGAAAGCGTGCTGTGCGTAGGGCAATTCGGCGTAGACGACGGGCTGGCGGCTGACCTCTGCCAGGCGCGCGGCAAAGCTGCGTGCCTGTTCGACCGGGACCAACGAGTCGTTAGTGCCGTGCAGCACGAAAAACGGTGGCGCATCTTCGGACACGTGAGTGATCGGCGAGGCCACTCGGAGGGGTTCAGCGATGTCCGTGCGACTCACCTTGAATACATTCTTGGCTACCATCGGCACCATCAGTGGATGCATCGCGTTGTCCGATCGGGTGAAGTCGTAGACCCCGTAGAACGGGACGGCCACCTGCACCCGGGTGTCGGCCTCCTCGAAACCCGGCTGGAACCGCGGATCATTGGGCGTCAACGCGGCGAGCGAAGACAGATGCCCGCCGGCCGAGCCTCCGGTGATCGCGATCCAGTTCGGGTCGCCGCCGTATTCGGCGATGTGCTCTTTTGTCCACGCTATCGCTCGCTTGACGTCGACGATGTGATCGGGCCAGGTGGACCGCGGGCTGAGCCGGTAGTTGATCGCGACGCAGACCCAGCCGAGCTCGGCCAAATGACTCATCAGCGGGTGCGCCTGGCCACGTTTGTCTCCCACCATCCATGCGCCGCCGGGAACCTGCAGCAACACCGGCGCGCGTCCGCCGCGGTCGAGGTCGGGACGTCGCCAGATGTCCAGGTGGTTCCGGGAGCCGTGTTCCCCGTAGCTGATATCGCCGTCGTGCGCATAGTCGCGGTAGACCCGCAGCATTCGGGCCGCACCGGGCTTCTTCGCGGTGGCGCCCCCGGGTGCGGGCCGCTTCCACAGGTCACCCGACTCGGTGCGACGGTCGGGCCCCAGGCCGGCGTCCAGCGCCGCGGTCAGCGGCTCGTTGGCCTTGTGCCCGATGTGGCGCAGGCCCAGCAGTCCCAGCCATGACAACCCCGACACCAGCCAGCTGAATCGGCGTAGCCGCGGGGGCAGCCGGCGCGACACGGCCGCCAGCGCCGTGAGCTGGACGCCGAGCGTCTGCACCGGAAGCTCCGACGCGAATACCCCGCAGGCGAACGCGAACACCGATCCGTACCCGTGCTTGGTCAACGGCCGGTAGCCGTTCGCGGTGAACGCCAAACCCAACGCCGACACCAACACCGCTGCCAGTCGCTTCATTGCCCTCTCGCTCTCTTAGGTGTCCAACGTCGAGCTGTTGCGCGATCTCGCCACACATTCCAGCCGACGACTCGACGCTCGCCGGCTTACCCGGATTTTCCTTTCCCGAGCTTGCCGGTCGCCGCGGGGTCCTCGACGATGTGGTAAGCCGGATCGCTCATCGACATGGGCCGGTTTCCGGTCTGTCGGGGCTTGCCGGTGATCCGCAGCAGCTGACCGGGCTGAATATCGGCGCCGCCGCGCCCGGACTGGAAGGTGACAGTGATGTCGCCACTGTTGTCGCCCACGACGATCGAGCGGAGCGTGCGTCTGCCTTTTTCGGTGTCCTCGACTTCGCTGACGCGTCCTTCGAAGGTGGCGCGCTGGCCCGAGATCAAGCCCGCCACCGTGATCACCGATCGCGACGGGTCGGGATGTTCGTAGGCTTCGATGTCCTGATCCTCACCCCGGGAAACCCACGTTTCCACCCTGTCGAGTTCACGCGTGATCCTCTGCTCGAAACGTTCGGGATATGCCTCCTGGATCCGCGTTTGAACGTCGTAAGGCACGATGGTCGCCGCGGCATCTGGGATGAGGCTGACGGCCCGGGCGATCTTGTCGGCGGTGCGGTCGTGTAACAGTCGCCCAATTAGCGGCGCATAGGTTCGACGTGGCAACAGCACCGTCACGTTGGTATCCCGATGTTCGTCGCGCGCCTTGGCGATGAACAACTGCGCGGCCCGGATGATCCGCCGGTCCGGGCAGTCCACCACCCGTAGCCTGGTGTCGAGTTCGAAATGATCCCAGCGCTTTCGCAATTGCGCGGCATAGGCCGCATCGACCATGAAGTGCACCGCGATCAATTCGTCGGCCCGCAATCCCCTGCCGTAGCGAAGCGCTTCGATCACCGCAAGGTCGACCGAGTTCACGAAGACGAACACCCGATGCCGCGCGTATTTCACCAAATCGGGGCGGTCGGTGCGGAACATCTCGAGGATGGCGGCCTCGGCCCGATATTCCCGGTTCAGCCGCATCAGCATGAACACCAGCACGGGAAAGACGACCACCACCAGCCACGCGCCCTCGGTGAACTTCGCCACCGCGAAAATACCGACCACGACTGTCGACAGAATGCCCGCGGAAAGGTTGATCGCGAGCTTGCCGCGCCAGCCCTGTTCCCGGTGCGTCAGATGGTATTTGGTCATCCCGTACCCGGCCATCGAGAATCCGGTGAACACGCCGATCGCGTAAAACGGAACCAGCGCGTTGACCGAGCCGCCGGTGGCTAACAGCAAAAGCACCGACAGCGCCGCGAGCGCGATGATGCCGTTCGAAAACACCAGTCGGTGACCGCGTTTCATCAACTGGCGCGGCAGGAAGCGGTCCTCGGCGACGAAACTGGCCAGCGCCGGGAATCCGTTGAAACTGGTATTCGCACCGGTGAAAAGGATGGCAGCCGTTGACACCTGGACCAGAATGTAGCAGACGTTGCCCGCCACCCCGTGGCCGAAGACGGTACGGGCAATCTCGGATAGCACCGACGGATAACCGGCGGCATAGGGGGTGGCGTGGGTGACGTGGGTCAGGTAGGCCACCCCAGCCAGCAGAAATCCGAGAACGCAGGCCATCGCGGTGAGCACCCGGCGCGCGTTGCGGCCCTGTGGTTTTCGGAAGAGATCGACGGTGTTGGAGATCGCCTCGACCCCCGTCAGTGACGAACCCCCGTTCGCGAACGAGCGCAGCAACACCAGGATCGTCGCGCCCATCACCAAACCATTCCCCTGGTGGACTCGCACGGTTCCGGCCATCTGCGTCGGGTCGTATACCGGCAAATCCCCGAACATGATTCGCGCAAAGCCCAACACAATCATCCCGCCGACCATGATCACGAAGAAGTAGGTGGCGAAGGCGAACTGCCAGCCCGCCTCCTTCAATCCGCGCAGGTTCGCGAAGCAGATGACAAGCACCACGCCGACAGTGATTTGCAGGCTGTACGGACCCAACGAGGGGACCGCCGACACCACCGCGACCGTCCCGGCCGCCGCTTGCACCGCCACGGTGACCACATAGTCGATCAACAGCGCTGCGGCGGCCACCTGCGCCACCCGGGGCCCGAAATTCTCCCGCGCGACGATGTAGGACCCGCCCGCCCGGGTGTAGGTCATGACGACCTGCCGATACGACGCGGCGACCAGCACCAGGATCACCAAGATGACCCCCGTGATGGGGATCAACAAAGCAAACGCCGCCAGCCCGGCGGCCGGCAGGAGTTCGATCAGGATCTGCTCGGTGCCGTAGGCGGTCGACGAGATCGCATCCGGCGAAAGCGCGCCAAGCGCAACCGGATTCGACAGTTTCTCCGTTTCCAGCTCTTCGGTGATGAGCGGCTTTCCAAGAAACACGCGCTTGGTTATGTCCCCGATCGACAACGGGATGCGTAGTTTGCCAGCCGTACCGGCCGTAGTTGTCACGACCACACTCCTAATTCCGAAGTTGAGCGCTTCAGCAAGCACCTGAGCGACACCTGGGCAATACCTCCCCCGATGCATTCTGCCGGTTAAACGATGCCGCGGCCGACGGGCATGCCATTTCGGCGATCAGGATGCCATCAGGACGACACAGCTGTAGTGAGCCGATCAACCGCCGCGGCAATACGCTCGTCGGTCGCGGTCAGCGCCACCCGCACATGCTGTGCGCCGCCCGGACCATAGAAATCACCGGGCGTCACCAGGATGCCGCGGGTGGCCAGCCAGCTCACACTGTCCCGGCATGGCTCGCCGCGAGTAGCCCACAGATAGAGGCCGGCGTCCGAATAGTCGATAGCGAAACCCGCCGAGCGCAAGGCCGGCGCCAGCGCGGCCCGCCGCCGCGCGTACCGCTCGCGCTGCAGCTTCTCGTGAGCGTCGTCATCCAGGGCGGCCACCATGGCCGCCTGAACCGGCGTCGGCACCATCATCCCGGCGTGTTTGCGCACCGCCAGCAGTTCGGCGACCAGGCCCGGATCTCCGGCAACGAAGCCGGCCCGGTAGCCGGCCAGCGACGAGCTCTTCGACAGCGAGTGGATTGCCAGCAGGCCGGTGTGGTCGCCGCCGCAGACCGAGGGATGCAGTACCGATACCGGCTCGGCCTCCCAGCCCAGCCCCAGGTAACACTCGTCGGAAGCCAGCAGCACGCCTCTGTCCCGCGCCCAGTCGATCACCTTGCGCAGGTGATCGACGCCCAGCACGCGCCCGGTCGGGTTACTCGGGGAATTCAGGTAGACCAGCGACGGCGATTGCGGACCCAGCTGCGTCAGCGAGTCCGCCCGTAGCACCTGCGCCCCGGCCAGCCGGGCGCCGACGTCATAGGTCGGATACGCCAGTTCCGGCACCGCGACCGCGTCGGACGGGCCCAGGCCGAGCAGGGTCGGCAACCAGGCGATGAGCTCCTTGGTGCCGATCACCGGCAAGACCGCCGCTTCGGGCAACCCGGTGATGCCGTACCGCCGATTCAGGGCGGCCACCGCCGACTCGCGCAACCTGGCGGTCCCAGCCGTCGCGGGATAACCCGAAGCGGAGCTGGCCGCCGCCAGAGCCTCCCGGATCACTGGCGCGACGGGATCGACCGGGGTTCCGACGGACAGGTCGACGATTCCGTCCCGATACGCCGCGGCCAGCGCCTTAGCGTCGGCCAGAGTGTCCCAGGGGAACTCCGGCAGGGAGGCCGCCACCGACGGCCGGCCCATCCCGGGCTTCTGCGGCACCGGCCCGCTCAGTCGCCTTCGCCCTGTGGCGCCAGATCCTTGACCACCTGCGGGTCGTTTTCGGTCAGGCCGACCTTGGCCGCGCCACCCGGCGACCCCAGCTCAACGAAGAAGTCGGCGTTGATCTGGGTGTACTGGCCCCACTGTTCTGGCACATCGTCTTCGTAGTAGATCGCTTCGACCGGACAGACCGGTTCGCAGGCCCCGCAGTCGACGCATTCGTCGGGGTGGATGTACAGCATCCGAGCGCCCTCGTAAATGCAGTCGACCGGGCACTCCTCGATGCATGCCTTGTCCTTGATGTCGACGCAGGGTTCGGCGATCGTGTACGTCACGGACGTCTCCTCAACGTTTCCTCTTTGTAGTGGTTTCGTAGTGGTGTCTGTAGTGGTCAGTGTGGGCTGCTGCTCGCCTATTCGTAGCCTCTTTGGGCTTTTAAGGCAAAGCGTTTCGGTTACTGATACTAGACGTTGCACATACACGTCAACTCGTGGCACGCCCGCACCGGCACCGATCCTATGCACCTAGTTGCATAGCGGCGCGGCCTCCCCTTTATGCTGCCCGGATGGCACTCCCCCACGCGATCTTGGTGTCGCTGTGCGAACGGGAGGGCTCCGGCTACGAGCTCGCGCGCCGATTCGATCGCTCCATCGGATATTTCTGGACCGCCACCCATCAGCAGATCTATCGGACGCTGCGGGTGATGGAGGACGACGGTTGGGTGCGTGCGACGACGGTAGAACAGCGCGGCCGACCCGACAAGAAGGTCTACGCGGTCTCCGGGCAGGGCCGGGCCGAGCTCACCCGCTGGATAGCCGAGCCGCTCGGCGCCTCGCGACCTGGCCGCGGAAGCGCGCTGAGCGACAACAGCACTCGCGATCTGGCGGTCAAGCTGCGCGGTGCCGTCTACGGCTCCGTAACCGGGAATGTCGCCTCGGTAACCGCCCAGGTCGCCGCGCTGCGGGCCCAACGCGCCGACTCGCTGGACACCTATCGTCAACTCGAGAAGCGCTCATTCCCCGATCCATCGGTGCTGCGCGGTGCAGCGCTGCACCAATACCTGGTGCTGCGCGGCGGCATCCGGGCCGAAGAAAGCGCGATCAGCTGGCTTGACGAGGTCACTGCGGCACTGCGGGAGAAGCCATGACGGGTCAATACCCAAATCTGTTGTCCCCATTAGATCTTGGCTTCACCACCCTGCGCAACCGGGTGATCATGGGTTCGATGCACACGGGGCTCGAGGATCGGGCTCGCCACATCGATCGGCTCGCCGAATACTTCGCCGAACGCGCACGTGGGGGCGTCGGCCTGATCATCACCGGCGGCTACGCGCCGAACCGCACCGGCTGGCTGCTGCCGTTCGCCTCGGAGATGATTTTCTCGGCACAAGCCCGCCGGCACCGTCGGGTTACCGGGGCGGTGCACGAACACGGGGCCAAGATCCTACTGCAGATCCTGCACGCCGGACGCTATGCCTACCATCCGCTTTCAGTGAGCGCCTCATCAATCAAGGCGCCGATCAACCCGTTCCGGCCGCGCGCGCTGTCGTCGCGAGGCGTCGAGGCGACCATCGCGGATTTCGCCCAGTGCGCCCGGCTGGCCCGCGAAGCCGGCTACGACGGCGTCGAAATCATGGGCAGCGAAGGGTACTTGCTCAATCAATTCCTGGCACCGCGCACCAACAAACGCACCGACTCTTGGGGTGGCACACCCGCCAACCGCCGGCGGTTCCCAGTCGAGATCGTCCGCCGCGTCCGCGCCGCCGTGGGGTCCGACTTCATCATCTGCTACCGGATGTCCATGGCCGACTATGTCGAGGAAGGCCAGAGCTGGGACGAAATCGTGGCACTGGCAACCGAACTGGAGGGTGCCGGGGTAACCATCATCAACTCCGGTTTCGGCTGGCACGAAGCGCGGGTGCCAACGATCGTCACATCGGTGCCCAACAGCGCCTTTGTCGACATCAGCGACGCCGTCGCCGAACACGTCAGCGTTCCGGTGGTGGCGTCCAACCGGATCAACATGCCGCAGGCCGCCGAGCAGATCCTGACCGAGACCCGGGTACGGCTGATCTCGATGGCCCGTCCGCTGCTGAGCGACCCGGAGTGGGTGCGCAAGGCGCAGGACGACCGTTCCGCGGAGATCAACACCTGCATCGCCTGTAATCAGGCCTGCCTGGACCACGCCTTCGCCAAGAAGATGGTGTCGTGTCTGGTCAATCCCCGGGCCGGGCGCGAGACGCAGCTGGTGTTGTCACCCACCCGGCGCGCCCGCAGGTGGCCGTCGTGGGGGCGGGGCCGGCCGGACTGGCCGCGGCCCTCGGCGCCGCCCAGCGTGGCCACCATGTCACGCTGTTCGAGGCCAACGACTTCATCGGCGGCCAGTTCGATCTGGCCCGCCGCATTCCCGGTAAAGAAGAGTTCGGCGAAACCATCCGCTACTTCGCCACCATGCTCGACAAGCACGGCGTCGTGGTGCGGTTGGGCACCCGCGCCTGCGCCGATGAGTTGACCGGCTACCAGGACGTGGTGTTGGCCACCGGCGTGGTACCGCGAGTGCCGGCCATACCCGGCATCGACCACCCCACGGTGCTGACGTACGGCGAGGCGATCACGGGTGTCAAACCGGTCGGGCGCTCGGTCGCGGTCATCGGAGCCGGGGGCATCGGCTTCGACGTCAGCGAGTTATTGGTCACCGAGCGCTCGCCGACGCATGAACCAAAAGGCCAAAAAGCCCTAAAAGAGTGGAAAGCCGAGTGGGGCATTGCAGATCTGCCAGCGGACCTACAAGCCGACCAAAAAGCCCGCGGCGCGCTGACCGCTCCCCTTCCCACGCCGCCCGCCCGCGAGGTCTACCTGCTGCAGCGCAGCAACGGCCCACAGGGCAAGCACCTGGGCAAGACCAGCGGGTGGGTGCACCGGGCGTCGTTGAAGGCAAAACTCGTGCAGCAGCTCTCCGGAGTCAACTACGAGCGGATCGCCGACGACGGCCTGCATATCAGCTTCGGGCCGGAACGGCAACGACCGCAATTACTGCCCGTGGCCAACGTGGTGGTGTGCGCCGGCCAGGAGCCGCTGCGCGATCTGGAGACCCAACTGCGGAGCAACCACATCGACCCACACATCATCGGCGGAGCAGCCTTTGCCGCCGAGCTGGACGCCAAGCGTGCAATCAAACAGGGCACCGAGGTGGCATTCAGGCTGTAGATTCCGGGCCGGTTTTGGCCCAACTTAGCTAGCCTCACTGAGTCTCTGAGCTGCACGTAGTTACGTTTGCAGCGGCTGTGCCGATAATCGATGTGAGGGGAGCAAGTCCGCGGGGCCTGGTAACCTTGACCGCAGACGGCAACCCGCGGGGCAGAAGTCGTCGCCGTCGAGATTTCGCCGGAGCATTAGTTAGCTTGGAAGGTGTAAACAAATGGTGAGGCTGTCGTTGACCAAATTGGCCGCCGCGGTTGGCGGCGTGGCATTCGCGTTAACCGCTGGCGCCGGGATCGCATCGGCTGATCCCCTGGATCCGGTTATCAATACCACCTGCAACTACGGGCAGGTCATCGCCGCGCTCAACGCGACGGACCCGGGAGCTGCCGCGCAATTCAGCGCATCGCCGGTGGCGCAGTCCTACTTGCGTCAGTTCCTCAGCTCGCCGCAGCCCAAGCGCGTGCAGATGGCGGCGCAGATTCAGGCGATGCCGCAGGCTGCGGGCTACTTCAACGATGTGGTAGCGGTAGCGGGCAGCTGCAACAACTACTGAGCCAGGCCCGAACGCTCAGTAGCCGCTGAGCAACCGATGCACCTGGGCTAAGGCCCGCGGTCCCGCCGCAACTCGGTGCGTCAGTACCCACCCAGGCGCGAGCGTGCGCAAAATGCCGCCCCTGAGGGCGTGTCGTCGTACAAACACGCACCCTCGCGAACGAAAAGCTACGCGGCCAGCGGCGCGTACGTGGTGGTGCGCTGACGCGCCGGACGGCCGATGCCCTCGGCGATCGCGACGAGCTCGGCGACGGTCTTGGCCGACCCGTATTCCGAACCGGCCATCCGCGAGATGGTCTCCTCCATCAGGGTGCCGCCCAGGTCGTTGGCGCCACCGTTGAGCATCACCTGGGTGCGTTCCACGCCGAGCTTGACCCAGCTGGTCTGGATGTGAGAGATGCGGCCGTGCAACATGATCCGCGCCAGCGCGTGTACGGCCCGGTTGTCGCGGTGGGTGGGCCCGGGCCGCGCCGCACCGGCCAGGTACAGCGGCGAGTTCTGGTGCACGAACGGCAACGGCACGAACTCGGTGAATCCACCGGTGCGGTCCTGGATGCCGCGCAGCACATTGAGGTGGCCGACCCAATGCCGCGGGACTGTCGACGTGGCCGTACATCATCGTCGAGGATGACCGCAGGCCCACCTCGTGCGCGGTGGTCACGATCTCGATCCACATCGACGTCGGCAACTTGCCCTTGGTCAGCACCCAGCGCACCTCGTCGTCCAGAATCTCGGCGGCGGTGCCGGGGATGCTGCCCAGGCCGGCCTCGCGCAGGCTGATCAGCCACTCGCGAATGCTCAACCCGCTCTTGGTCACACCGTTGGCGATCTCCATCGGCGAAAACGCGTGCACGTGCATCGACGGCACCCGGGCCTTGACGGCGCGCACCAGTTCGGCGTAGCCGGTGACCGGCAGCTCGGGGTCGATGCCGCCCTGCATGCACACCTCGGTGGCACCGTGCGACGTGGGCCTCCCAGGCACGTTCGGCCACCTCGTCGGCCGACAACGAGTACGCGTCGGCGTCACCCTTGCGCTGGGCGAACGCGCAGAACCGGCAGCCGGTGTAGCAGATGTTGGTGAAGTTGATGTTGCGGTTCACCACGAAGGTCACGTCGTCGCCGACCGCGTCGCGGCGCAGCGAATCCGCCAGTGCGGCAACGGCTTCCAGCGCGGGACCGTCGGCGGTCGCCAGCGCCAGGTACTCGTCGTCGGTGCAGCCGGCGGGATCACGTTCCGCCGAGCGCAGCGCGGCAAGCACATCGGTGTCGATGCGCGCGGGGGCGTTCGCGGCCAGCTCGTGCACGTGTGCGCGGATCGATTCCCAGTCGCCGAAGGCGCTGTCCAGATCGCTGCGGGCCTCGGTGTTGCGGCCCTCGGTGTCGATCGCCGCGTGCAGGTCCACCCGACCGGACGACTCCACATCGTCGGGCTCCTGCCAGGGCATGCCCGACCGGGTTGACGTCGCGGGCCAGGCCGGTCTCCGGATCGGCCAGCGCCAGCAACGTGACCCCGCACCCGCGGGTCGATCCACGCCGCACCCGCCTGCACGTATTTGGGCTGGGCGGTCAACCGCTGCACCAGGTCGTAACCGGCCTCGGCGGTGACGGCGGCCAGCTCATCCAAGGCGGGCCAGGGCCGTTCCGGGTTGACGTGGTCGGGCGTCAGCGGCGAGACGCCGCCCCAGTCGTCGACCCCGGCGGCGATCAGCGCCAGGCATTCGTCGCGGGACACCAGGTTTGGCGGCGCCTGGATCCGCATGCCCGGGCCGAGCACCAGGCGCGCAACCGCCACCGTCGCCAGGTAATCCTCGATCCCGGCATCGGGCACCGCGGCCATCGCGGTGTGCTCCTTGGCCCGGAAGTTCTGCACGATCACTTCTTGGACGTGGCCGAATTCCTTGTGCGACTTGCGAATCGCGTGCAAGGTGTCCGCCCGTTCGGGCAGCGTCTCGCCGATGCCGACCAGCAGACCGGTAGTGAACGGAATGGACAGCCGGCCCGCGTCGGTCAGGGTCCGCAGCCGCACCGCCGGGTCTTTGTCCGGGCTGCCGTAGTGTGCAAGCCCTTTCGTCTCGAACAGCCGGCGCGACGTGGTTTCCAGCATCATGCCCATCGACGGCGCCACCGGCTTGAGCCGCGACATCTCCGACCAGCTCATCACGCCGGGATTCAAGTGCGGCAGCAGCCCGGTCTCCTCCAGCACCCGGATCGCCATCGCCCGCACGTACGACAGCGTGGAGTCGTAGCCCCGTTCGTCGAGCCACTCGCGCGCCTCGGGCCAACGGTCCTCGGGGCGGTCGCCGAGAGTGAATAGCGCTTCCTTGCAACCGAGTTCAGCGCCGCGGCGGGCGACGTCAAGGATCTCGTCGGGTTCCATGTACATGCCCATGCCCTGGGCACGCAGCTTGCCCGGCACGGTGACGAAGGTGCAGTAGTGACAGCTGTCGCGGCACAGATGGGTGACCGGGATGAAGACCTTGCGCGAATAGGTGATCGGCAACCCTCCGGCCACGCCGCGCCGGCCGGCCGACTCGAGACCGGCGTCGCGCACTCGCGCCGCGCTTGCGCAAAGATCGGCCAGGTCGTCGCCACGCGCGGTCAGCGCGATGGCCGCCTCGTCGACGTTGAGCGCAACGCCGTCTCGAGCCCGCCGCAACACCCGCCGCAGCGCCGACGCGCTGGCAATGGGTGGAACGACGGGACTAGGCAGAGCGGTGGGCTTCTGGCCCGGAGTCAGCGGCACGTTGGTGTAACTTCCCCACAATCGAATTTCATCCGCGCGTCCCAGCATCTGAAACGACAAAGCTTGGCGACCATGGCGGGTGCCATACGCAACACTAGCGGCACACCCCGTCGGGCATGCCGTCGACGCTCGGCTGACTGTTTGCGGCGCATTTCGGCTAATCAGCGCCGGGATCGCGATACCATCCATTTCGAGCTATCGCTCGTGGGGCCGATAGTGCGCTGTTATGAAACACGGGGAGGTGCGCGATGTCTTTCATGCTCGCGGAGCCGGGGGCGCTGGTTTCGGCGGCCTCGGACGTGGCCGGTATCGGTTCGACGCTGAGCACGGCCCACGCGGTCGCGGCGGCCCCGACGACCGGCGTGCTGGCTGCGGCCGCCGATGAAGTGTCGACACAGATCGCCGCCCTGTTTTCCCAGCATGCGCAGAGTTATCAGCAGCTCAGCGCGCGGGCAGCCGTATTTCACGAGCAGTTCGTCGCGGCTTTGGCCGCGACCGCGAGCAACTATGCGGCGGCGGAGACGGCAGCCGCGCGCACCCTGGTGAACGCGGTGAGCACCCCGGCCCAGGCGGTACTCGGGCACCCGGTGGGCGGCGCCTTGTCCAATGCCGTGAGCCGGGTCGAGGCCGTCTTCGCGGGCAACGCCGGCGCGCTTTTCGGCAACGGCTCCAGTCCGTTCCATGGCATCAACGCCAGCGCGCTGCTCGGCCGGCCCACCGGCGGGGCCACCGCTGCCACCGCGGTCGGCTCGCTGCTACACGCCGGCGGCCTGACCAACGCCCACGCCATACCGGCGGCATTCAATTCGATCGCCACCGCCATCGAGAACTTCTACAACTACGCCGAGCCCTACGTGCAATACGTCTTCAACCTGGCCGCCTGGGCGGTGGGGTGGCTGCCCTGGGTGGGCATCCTGGGCCAGCAAATCAACTTCCTCTACTACCTCTTCGAGCCCATGGTGCAGAGCGCTCTGTTCAACACGCTCGATTGGTTAACCGGAACAATCAGCTTCAGTCAGGGGCTGAGCAACTTTTGGGCGGCCACCACGGCGTCGATCAACCAGTTCATCTATACCGAGATCAACTGGGTGCGCGGCTTCCTTCCGCCGCTTCCGCCGCTTCCGCCGCTTTAACCAGCCCGGCGCTGTCATTCCGGCTGTGCCGCCACAGCACCCACGCCGGTGGTGTTACCCCGAGCACGACCAGCAATAAAGCCCCGTAGGCCAGCACGCCACGGCCGTCCAGGATGACGTCGCCGCCGGGGCCGCCGATGCTGATGACCGCAACCGTGAGTAACCAGGTCCACAGCGGCAACGCGGCCATCCGCGGCGAACTGGTCCAGCGCCCGGCCGCCCACACCAGGGCCGCGTTGACCAATCCGCTGATCAGTGCGCTGATGGGAAGGGGAATCGAACCGATATAGAAGGGCAGCAGCAGGGCACCGGCTATTGCGGAGAGCACCCCGTCGACGGCCAACAGCGCCAGGACGACGGCGCGAATAGCAGGGTGCGTCGCGCCGTCGGTCAGGTCGGAACGCTGTCGACTTGGGAGAGAATGGAGCCGATAACCCACTGCAGGCTGTCCAGCCGATCCTGCCAATGCTGCATGTTGGGGTCCATGTCAGGGTCCATCCGAATTCCTTCCGTGGCTGCCTACTGGGCAGCCTACCGCCTGACCTACCCGTCGAGACCGAGTCCCGCGAGCAGATCTGTCTCCCAACCACGCTCATCGCGCTCCCCCGCCGAGCCGGCGACCAGAACGTAGTGTTCCTGCCCGACGATCGGCAGCGCCATGTTGTTCGACAGGGCGCAGGCCCGACCGGTCGGGCCGACTACCACCTGGGTGGCATGTGCGGCGAGGGCCGCCGCCTTCGCGGCGCGAGCCTCTTCGGCTGTTTCGACGACGGCATCGATGTCCTCGTCTGAATAGCCGAACGTGAACCCTTCCCTCGGCGGGATCACCCAGCCGGGTTGCAGGTCGTCGTCGTCGAGCGCCTCCGCCGCCGCCGCAAACGCACTGAGGGCGAAGACCGTCCAATAGAACTTCGGCACCGTCCAGGGCTCGCCCGGGTAGTCGGCGGTGCCGGCGGCGGCCACTGCGGCCGTCGTCACGGTATGGGTGCGCACGTGGTCGGGGTGGCCGTAGCCGCCTTGGGGGTCGTAGGTCACCACCACGTGCGGTCGCTGCTCACGGATGATGGCAACCAGCTCGCCGACGGCCTCCCGTTCCTCGGCGTCGACGAACCGCCGGCGAGGCCGCGTTTCCGCATCGGCCATGCCCGAGTCGCGCCAGCGGCCCGCGCCCCCGAGGTATATGGGCCCTTCGACGCCCAGCGCATGCAATGCGGCGGTGAGCTCGCCGATTCGGTAGCCGCCAAGTTGGTCCGCGCGATCGACGGCCAGCTCGGCCCACCGATCGCCGATAACCTCGCCTTCCTCGCCCAGCGTGCAGGTGACCACGCGCACCTGTGCCCCGCGGGCGGTGTAGTGCGCGATGGTGGCGCCGTTGGCGAGGCTCTCGTCGTCAGGATGCGCATGTACGAACAACAGCCGCGGAGTCTCAGCCATTGTGCACCGTACCCGCCGGGTGCTGTCGACGCCGTTGCGGCAGATCGCAGCGAATAGGAACGCTGACGGCTACTATCGACGAATGCCGCCACGCACCGACGCCGCCCCGAATTGCGGCCGGAGCCGTCGGCGCGGCGAGGTGCTTGAACATGCGCTCTACGAGGCCACGTTGGCCGAGCTGGCTTCGGTCGGATACGGCGGGCTGACCATGGAGGGCATCGCGGCGCGCGCCCACACCGGCAAGGCGGCGCTGTACCGGCGCTGGGCCAGCAAGCAGGATCTGGTGCACGCCGCTTTGGTTTTCGCGCTGCCGCCGGTGCCCGAGCCGCTTTCGGGCCGATCCGCCAGACAGAACCTGCTGTCCATGCTCATCGCCCACCGTGACATTCTGGCCGGAAAGACGGCCTTCCCCGGCCTGCACACCATCCACCAGCTTCTTCACGAACCTGAAATGCGTGCCATCTTCGCCGACGCCGTGGTGGGCCCTCGCCTGGAAATTGTCGAGTCGATCCTGCGGTCGGCTGTCGACGCCGGCGACATCGACCCGGCCGGGCTCACCCCGCTGACCGCACGAATCGGATCGGCCTTGATCAACCAGCACTTCATGCTTACCGGGGCACCGCCGAACCGAAGTGAGCTGGCGCTGATCGTCGACACGGTGATCCCGCCGCGGCCTGCGGCGACGCGCGGCGAGTGACGCTGCCGCACGCGGCGCGAGCAGACGCAAAAGCCCCCAAAACCGACCCGGTTTGGGGGCTTTTGCGTCTGCTCGCGCTATGGCCCGGCCTTATGGCCCGGTTTTAACCCACTGCCCGGCATCGCCGATGATGCCGACGGGTACCGCACCCGACAGGCTGACGTTCTGCACGCTGGGGCCGGCCGCGACGATCGTGGTGTCCTGCAGGATCGGCAGCACCGCCGACATGTTCCACAATCGCGGTTCGACCGCGGTGATCACGTCGTTGATGTTCTTGCTGCCGTTGAGCGCGGCATCGATGTTCGACTGGATGCTGCGATCGCAGATTCCGGTCAGGTTCGACGGCGCTTGCACCAGCGCGCCGGGCTCGGGGGCGCGGCTGGACGGCCCGGCCGGCGGCGGGGCGCCGGCGGGTGTGGAGACCGGCACATTGGAGGGCGGCACCCCTGTTGGCTGCAACGTCGTCTGCAACGCCGGGCAGCCGTAGCGCGAGGCCAGCAGCGTCGCGAGATTCCCACCGGCCTGGTGCCAGCCGACGATGGCGTCCACCCGGTTGTTGTCCAGCGCGTCGCGGTAGAGCGACACCGGATCCAGCGCCTGCACGGTCGCGGCAATCCCGACGTTGCGCAACTGGTCGGCGGCCGTGTTGGCCACGGCCACCGAGGTCGGGTCGTTTGTCGCCACGCCGATGACCAGCGACAGCTGTTGGCCGTCCTTGCTGATCCGGCCGCGGGTGACTTCCGGCGGCCCAGTCGGCGGCGACGGCGGCGAATCGGGCGCCGGTGACGGCGTCGCCGACGCGTTGCTGTCTATCTGGTACCCGGATGACGCCAGCAACGCCAGCGCCGCCTGCGTGGTCATCGCCGGTGGCGCGGTGGGCTCATAACCCGGGTCGCTGGGCGACCGGATCTGGGCCTGGTCCAGCGTGACGGTGTTGTCGCTGCCGGCGCCCACCGCCGCGAGCAGGTCGACGTCGAGCAGCCCCAAAATCGCCTTGCGTACTTGGGTATCGGCCAGTTTGGACTCGTTCGCGCGCAGCGTGAGCTGCATGACTCGCGGCGTCACGATCCGGGCGGTGCGCACGTCGGGGATAGCGGACAGCTGGGCGAAAGCCGCAGAGCCGCCGTGCACCTGGGCCACCTGGGTGTCGCCGTTGCGCACCGAATCGGCCAGCGCGGCCGTCGCGCCGGCGCGGCGGAACAGGATCAGCGAGGGTTTGGCGGGCAGCCCCCAGTAGCGGTCATTGCGGGCGATCAGGATCTCGTCGCGCTGCGGGTCGATGTTCTCCACCCGGAACTGGCCGCCGGTGACCGGCAGCGCCCGGGCCAGCCCGGCCGCGAAACCGCCCGGCACATCCTTGACGATGTGCGCAGGCACGAGATTGCTGAACAACTCCCTCCACGCCGGATAGGGCTGCCCGAAGGTGACGACGGCCTGTTTGCCGCCCTCGATCGATTGCACGCCGGTGATCAGGTCGTAACCGGCCGGATCGACCACCCCGGGCTGACTGACCATCTGGCGCCACAGGTACCAGAAGTCGTCGGCGCCGATGGGCGCGTTATCGGTCCACTGCGCCTCGGGCCGGATTTTGTAGGTCACCGTGAACGGGTTCTGGTTGGTCACGTCGGCGGACACCAACAGCGTCGGGTCCATCTCCCAGCGCGAACCCGTCGGCGTATTCGCGTCGGGCAGCGGCCGAAACGCGCTGGGTAACACCAGCGCGCTGATGGCCGCATTCACCGGCGACAGATCAGACAGCAGATGCGGGTTGAACCCGGCGCCGATCGAATCGATGCCCATGATGATCTGGCTGATTCGCTGCGGCGGCGGCGGCGAGTTGTGCGGCGTATCGGTGCTTTGCGGCGCCGGCGGCGGGTTGGCCGTACACGCGGCCAACGCCAGCCCCATCAGTGCGACCAGCACGCCGGTCGTCATGAAGACGCGGCGGGCTGATCTCGGCACGCCCACCAGGGTAAGCAGTCGGCTGCCGAGCGTAACGGGGTGGCGAGAAACGGGTCCGGATTTCGCAGTGGCGTTACGCTCGCGGCCGCGGCGCGCCAAACTGCTAGCCCCTGGCCTTCGCCCGCGCCTTACTGCGCGCACGGGAGGTGGCGTCCAGCTCCGCCTTGCGGACCCGGACGATCTCCGGAGTCACCTCGACGCATTCGTCGTCGGCGCAGAACTCCATCGCCTGCTCAAGGCCCAATTCCAGCGGACGGGCGAGCGTCTCGAAGACGTCGGCCGTCGACGAGCGCATATTGGTGAGCTTCTTCTCGCGGGTCGCATTGATGTCGAGGTCCTCGGCGCGCGGGTTGATCCCGACGACCTGGCCCTCGTAGGTGTCGTCGCCCGGTTCGACGAAGAACTGCCCACGATCGGCCAGTTGGGTCAAGGCGAATGGCGTGATCTTGCCGGTTCGGTCCGAGACCAGCGACCCGGTGTGGCGGGCCCGGATCTCACCGGCCCACGGCCGGTAGCCGTCGAACACGGCGTTGGCGATGCCGGTGCCGCGAGTGAGGGTGAGGAAGTCGGTGCGGAAGCCGATCAACCCGCGGCTGGGCACGATGAAGTCCATCCGGACCCAGCCCGCGGCGTGGTTGGCCATCTCCTCCATGCGACCCTTGCGGCCCGCCATCAATTGGGTGATCGCGCCGACGAATTCGTCGGGGCAGTCGATCGTCATCGCCTCGAAGGGTTCGTGCAGCTTGCCGTCAACCGTCCTGGTGACCACCTGCGGCTTGCCCACGGTGAGCTCGAAACCCTCCCGGCGCATCTGTTCCACCAGCACCGCCAGTGCGAGCTCGCCTCGGCCCTGCACCTCCCACGCGTCGGGCCGGTCGATGTCGACGACCTTGATCGACACATTGCCGACCAGTTCGGAGTCCAGCCGTGACTTCACCATGCGGGCGGTCAGCTTGTGTCCGGACACCTTGCCCGCCAACGGCGAGGTGTTGGTCCCGATCGTCACCGAGATGGCCGGCTCGTCGACCGTGATCCGCGGCAGCGCGTGGGCGTGGTCGGGGTCCGCGAGGGTGTCGCCGATCATGATCTCCGGGAGGCCCGCGACGGCGACGATATCGCCCGCGATGGCCTCGTCGGTGGGCGTCCGCTCCACGCCCTCGGTGACGAGCAGTTCGGTGATCTTGGCGTTCGTGATGACCGGATGGCCGTCCACCTCGCGCATCCAGGCGACCTGCTGACCCTTGCGGATCCGGCCCTTGTAGATGCGGATGAGTGCGAGCCTGCCGAGGAAGGCCGAGGCGTCGAGGTTGGTCACCAGCGCCTGCAGCGGGGCCTCGGGGTCACCCTGCGGCGGCGGGATGTGCTCCAGCAGCACGTCGAACAGCACGTCGAGGTTGTCGCCGTCGGGGTTCTCACCGTTGGCGGGTTGGGTGGTGCTGGCGATGCCCGCGCGTCCAGACGCATAGAGCGTCGGCAATCCGAGAGCGTGCTCGGCGGCCGTCTGCGCCTCGGCATCCAGGTCGGAGGCGACGTCGAGCAACAGGTCGTGGCTCTCGGAGACGACCTCGGCGATGCGCGCATCGGGCCGGTCGGTCTTATTCACCACCAAGATGACGGGCAGATGCGCCGCCAGCGCCTTGCGCAGCACGAACCGGGTCTGGGGTAGCGGCCCCTCGGAGGCATCCACGAGGAGCAGCACACCGTCGACCATCGACAGCCCGCGCTCCACCTCGCCACCGAAGTCGGCGTGACCCGGGGTGTCGATCACATTGATGACGACCACCGTTCCGTCCGGGTTCTTGCGGTGGACGGCGGTGTTCTTCGCCAGGATGGTGATGCCCTTTTCCTTCTCCAGGTCACCGGAGTCCATCAGTCGTTCGACGGCGTCGTCACCACGGTGGGTCAGGGCGCCGGACTGCCTCAGCATGGCGTCGACCAGCGTCGTTTTGCCGTGGTCCACGTGCGCGACAATCGCGACATTTCGAAATAGCACGTCGGTGATTGTGGCAGTGGGGGCCTTAGATAGCGAACCGGGCTGGTTCAACGGGCCTTACCGATGGCCTCCGCCAGATCCTCCAGCCAGCCCCGGTCGGCGGGCACCCAGTCCAGGTCATCCAACTCGGCCACGGTCACCCAACGCACCGCCCGGTGGTCGTGCGGCTGCGGTTCGCCGCGGATCAAGGCCACCCGATACGCGCGCAGCGTCATCGCGTCGTTAAGCGCGATGTCATGGCCGAGGCGATCGCCCACTAGGACGTCGCCGACCTGCAGGCCCAGTTCCTCGGCCAGCTCGCGGGCCAGCGCCTCGCGTTCGGTTTCGCCCTCCGCAACCTTGCCGCCGGGCAGTTCCCAGCGGCCCGCCAACGCAGGCGGTCGCATCCGTTGCGCCACCAGCACGCTGGAACCGCAGATGACCGCCCCGGCAACGACGATCTGCGTCGGCATGGCCAGTGTTGGTTAGGGCGATCGCAGGATGGTGATCGCGCTGTCGATCTTTTTGAAGGAGTTGAACGTCTCCGCGGGAACGCCGAAGACGGCGGACAACACCCGGGGTGGAAGCCTGCTGAGGGACTCACCAATGCCGATGTTGTCTTTGTCTTCGGGCGCACTGGTGTTCTGGATGATCACTATCGTCATGTCGTCCGGACCCCGGTTCTCGAAGTAGTGAAAGGAACCCTGGGGTGCGAACACGACGTCGTTGACATGTTGGTCGAAACTCTCGTGGTTGCCGTTGCCGTCGATGACGACCCACGCCGCGACTCCCTTGATGACAATGTTGATCTCCCACGCACTGGGATGCCAGTGTGGCTCGCGGATGCCTCCTGGCTGCAACGTGAGCAGCAAGACGCTGGCCTCTTGGCCTTTGAGTATCGGAAAATTATCCTCGCTCGCCTGCTGAAACGAGCCCCCGTCATGCGTGCTGGGGGGCTGCGCGCCGAGATGGAAGAGGTGCGTTTGCGACGTGATCGTCTCGGAGGGCAGGCGGGGGTTACCAAAGCGCGCCGCATCGTCGGTCATTGGCTCTACCTTGTCGGTGGGATAGCCGGGAGTGCCGTCGGAGATAACGCGGTCAACGCCTACTCCGGTCGCGGCCGCGGCGCCGGCCAGGCCCGCTCCACCCAAGACCTTGCGACGATTAATCGGCACTCCCCGGAATTTACCGGAGCGGTCGGGACCGGTCCACCGTTCGCAGAGGTCAGGGTCCATCTCGAATGTCGCTACATTGGAGTTGAATTCATCGAGGGAGACGCCCCGCGCGACGCTTGACCCCCGACTGACACCGGCCGCCCTGTTCCGTCGGCGCCGGGTTCGCCGGCTCTGCCCGCTGGCCCGGACAGAGTCATACTCCTATGGGCCCTCAAGAGTGGGGTACGGATAGGGCCACGAATCATTGGCGCCCTGGGCGCCGTTGTTGCCGTTGTTGCCGCTGGTGCCGCCGGGTGAGGCGCCGGCGCCGCCGGGGCCGCCGGCGCCGCCGGTGCCGCCGACGCTCTGGTAGGCACCACCGCTGGTGCCGCCGTCGCCGCCGGGGCCGCCGGGGCCGCCGTCACTACTAGTGCTGCCCATGATGGTGGTGACGCCGGCTCCGCTGGCTCCGCCGGAGCCGCCGGAGCCGCCGGCACCGCCGTTTCCGCCGTTACTGGGGGGTTCGTAGAAAGCAAATGGAGCGCCCGGCCCGCCTGCGCCGCCGGCACCGCCGGGGCCGCCGACACCGCCGGCCCCGCCAGGTAACGCGTTGCTGCCGCCATTGCCGCCATCGCCGCCATTCCCGCCATTGCCGCCGTTGGTGCCCACGAGGACATCGCCGACAATCAATCCATCTGGATTGCCGGCTATGGCGCCGGTACCGCCGGAACCGCCGGCCCCGCCATCACCGGCGGCCCCGGCGGGCCCAACGCTGCCACCGGTTCCGCCGGTGCCGGCCAAGCCGCCGGCAGCGGCCTGCCCGCCGTTGCCGCCGTTGCCGCCGTTGCCGCCGGTACCGCCGGTGGGGCCGGCGTCAGTGGGGACCGATTGATTGCCGTCACCGCCTGGGCCGCCGCCGCCTCCGACACCGCCGCCACCGCCTTGGCCGCCGTTGCCGTTGGTAGCGCCGGAACTCGCCGCACCGCCTTGGCCGGCGACACCGCCCGCCCCGCCGTCACCGCCGGTACCGCCGGTGCCGCCGGCGGTTTGGCCCACGCTGGGATCATTCGATTCCGCCAGCGGCTCGAGGATGCCGCCCTGACCGCCGTTGCCGCCGAGACCGCCGGTGCCGCCCCCACCGCCTTGGCCGCCTTGGCCGGCGGTCCCGCCGGGGCCGCTGGCGGGGCCGCCTTGGCCGCCTTGCCCGCCCTGGCCGCCGAGGCCGCCTTGGCCGCCGTCACCGCCGTTGCCTTCAGAGGCACCGAGGTCACCGGCGCCGCCGGCCCCGCCATAGCCGCCGGCGCCGCCGTTGCCGCCGGTGCCGCCGGTGCCCGTGTTGCCCATGCTGCCGCCGATACCGCCGGTACCGGGCGCGCCGCCGGCACCCGCGGCCCCGCCATTGCCGCCGGTGCCGCCGATACCACCTGAGCCGCCGCCGGCGCCGGGGTCGCCGCTCCCAGTGAAGGGGGGGAGCCCGGTGTCGTTGATGTCGCCGTCGGCGCCGATGGCACCGTTGGCACCCGGACCGCCGTTGCCGCCGTTGCCGCCAGTGCCGCCTTGGCCACCGTTGCCGTTGGTGCCGCCGGGTCCCGCGTCACCGCCTTGGCCGCCGGTACCGCCGGCGCCGCCGTTGTAGCCGGTGCCGGCGCCGGTGGCACCGGGAGAGCCGTTGCCGCCCGTGCCGCCGGTTCCGCCGGTGCCGCCGGTGCCCGAGTTGCCGAAGTTGCCGCCCGTTCCGCCGGTGCCTGGTGCGCCGCCGGCGCCCGCCGCCCCGCCGTTACCGCCAGTGCCGCCGGTGCTGCCGCCCACGGGGGGCCCCACACCGGCCAGAGGCACCGCACCTGGGGTCCCGCCGGCACCGCCGGTGCCGCCCGCACCCGGGGGGGCGGCGCCGAAGCCGGCGACCCCGCCGGCGCCGCCTTGGCCGCCTTGGCCGCCGGTGCCGCCTTTGCCGCCGTTGCCGTTGGTGCCGCCGTTGCCGGTGTTGCCGCCTTGGCCGCCTTGGCCGCCCTGGCCGCCGGTGATGCCGGTGCCGCCTTGGCCGCCGGATGTGCCGGAGGTGCCCATGTCGCTTTGGCCGGCGGTGCCGCCTTGGCCGCCGGTGCCGCCGGTGCCGTAGACGCCGGCTTGGCCGGCTTTGCCGGCCCCGCTGATGCCGGTGGTGCCGGCCGCGCCGCCGGCGCCGGCCTGCCCGCCGGTGCCGCCCATACCGCCGTTACCGCCGATGAGGCCGGAGCCGGCGCTGGCCGTGCCACCGTTGCCGCCGGTGCCGCCGGTGCCGCCGGTGCCACCTTTGCCGCCGTTGCCGTAGGTGCCGCCGGCGCCGGTGGTGCCGCCCTGGCCGCCTTGGCCGCCTTGGCCGCCGGTGTAGCCGGTGCCGCCGGTGCCGGCGGTGCCGCCACTGGGCGTGCCGGTGGCGCCGACGTCGCCTTGGCCGCCTTGGCCGCCTTGGCCGCCTTGGCCGCCGGCGCCGTAGACACCGCTGGTGCCGGCGTTGCCGACGCCGATGGCGGTGCCGCCGACCCCGCCGGCGCCAGCCGCCCCGCCGACACCGCCGACACCGCCGTTGCCGCCGGTGATGCCGTAGCCGACGCCGGTGCCGCCTTTACCGCCTTCGCCGCCGGCGCCGCCGGCCCCGCCGTTGCCGGCGTTGCCGCCGTTACCGGAGATCGATCCGCCGGTGCCGCCGTCCCCGCCGAGCCCGCCGGTGGAGCCGGTGCCGCCGTTGCCGGCGGTGCCGCCGCCGAGCGCACCGGTCGTGCCGGTGGTACCGGTGCCGCCTTTGCCGCCGTTACCGCCGTTACCGCCGTTACCGACGAACTCGGCGGCCCCGCCGTCACCGCCGCTGCCGCCGGTGGCCCTGGTGCCCGCTGGCCCGTTGGTGCCGGTGCCGGGGCTGCCGGTGCCGCCCGTGCCGCCGGCCCCGGCGTTACCGGCGTTACCGCCGTTGCCGCCGTTGCCGCCGGCGCCGAGGCTGCCGCCGGAACCGGCCACCCCGTCCACGCCGGCCGCGCCGTCGCCGCCGTCGCCGGGTATGCCTGCGTCACCGCCTTTGCCGCCGTTGCCGGCGTTACCGATGGTGCCGGGGCTGCCGGAGCCTCCGGTGGGCACGGTGCCGCCTTTGCCGCCGTTGCCGCCGGCCCCGCCGGCGCCGCCGTTGCCGCCGTTGCCGCCGTTTTGGCCGGTGCCGTAGTTGGTGACGGTAGTGCCGGTGGCGCCGCTACCGCCGTTTTGGCCGGCGCCGTTTTGGCTGACGCCGGATACGCCGGTGGCGCCGGTAACACCGTTGCCGCCGTAGCCGCCGTCACCGCCGGTGGCGCCGTTGCCGCCGTTGCCGCCGTTGCCGGAGGTGGACCCGCCGGCCCCGCCGGCCCCGCCGTTACCGCCGGCCCCGCCGGCCTGGCCGTTGGTGCCCGAGGCGCCCGGGCTGACATAGCTGGTGCCGTTGAAGCCGGGCGCGCCGGCCACGCCGTTACCGCCCGTGCCGCCGTTGCCGTTTGTCCCGCCGGCCCCGCCGGCCCCGCCGTTGCCGCCGCCCCCGCCCCAGCCGTTGCCGGGGTTGCCGCCCTGACCGCCGTTACCGCCGGTAGCACCGGCGGAGTTGGCGGCACCGCCTTGGCCGCCGGTGCCGCCGGTACCGCCGGTACCCGCAGCGCCGGTGAGGCTGCTGCCGGTGCCGCCAGTGCCGCCGGCCCCGGGGTTGCCCGGGCTCCCGCCGGTGCCGCCGATACCGCCGGCGGTGGCATCGCCGGTGCCGTCGTCGTTGTAGCCGGTGCCGCCGGTGCCGCCGGTACCGCCGGTGCCGCCTTGGCCGCCGGTGCCGTTGGTGGCGCCGATCACGGCGGCGCCGCCTTGGCCGCCTTGGCCGCCGGGACCGCCGCTGACACCGGTGCCGCCGGTATTGCCGACGGTGCCTTGGCCGGCCTGGCCGCCCTGGCCGCCCTGGCCGCCTTGGCCGCCCGCACCGGCGGTGTCACCCACCGTGCTGGTGGCGCCGCCGTTGCCGCCGGTACCGCCGATACCGCCGATACCCGCGACGCCCGCGGAGCCCGCGGTGCCGGTGGTGGCGCCCGCACCGCCCATGCCCGCCGCGCCGGCTGCCCCACCGATGCCGCCGGTGCCGCCCTCCCCGCCGGCGCCGGCTCCGCCGCCGGTGTCAGCGCCACCCGCAGCGCCGGGGCCGCCCTGGCCGCCGGGCGCGCCATTTCCGCCGTTGCCGCCGTTGCCGCCGGCATCGCCGTTGGTGCCGGCCGCGCCTTGGGTCCCTTGGGCGCCGGCCCCGCCAGCACCGCCGGTGCCGCCCTGGCCGCCGGTGCCGCCCGCACCCGTGGTACCGCCGGTGCCGCCGGTGCCGGCCGCCCCACCAGCGCCCGCCGCCCCACCGGGGCCGCCGGGGCCGCCGACGGTGGCGTCGTTGCTGCCGTCGTCGGCGTAGCCGATGCCGCCGGTGCCGCCCTGGCCGCCCGCACCGCCGGCACCGCCGGTGCCGTTGGTGCCGCCGGTACTGGTGGTGCCGCCTTGGCCGCCGGTGCCGCCTTGGCCGCCGGCGTCGCCGATGCCGCCGGTAACGCCGACCGTGCCGGCCGTGCCGGTGCCGCCCTGGCCGCCGGCGCCGCCTTTACCGCCGGTGCCGCCGTTGCCGACTGTCCCGGTGGCGCCGGCCACGCCGGCGGTGCCCGACCCGCCGTTGGGCACGGCGCCGCCGGCCCCGCCCTGGCCGCCGGCACCAGCGGCCCCGCCGTTGCCACCGGTGCCGCCGATCCCGGCGGGCCAGTCGGCGTAGGGCACGGCGGGAACCCCGCCGTTGCCGCCTTTACCGCCTTGGCCGCCGACCCCGCCGTTGCCGCCTTGACCGCCGGCCCCACCGACCCCGCCGTTGCCCGAGATGGAGCCGCCCAAGCCGCCGGCCCCACCGGCCCCACCGGCGGCACCGACCCCGCCGTTGTCACCGGTGCCACCCAAACCGCCGCCGACGGGGGTATTGAGCGGCCCCAGCGCGTCGGTGCCCGCGGTGCCGGTAGCGCCGTTTCCGCCGGTACCACCTTGACCGCCGGCCCCGCCGGTGCCGGTCAACCCGGCGTTGCCGCCGGCCCCGCCGGTCCCGCCGGCGCCAGGGGTTGTGCCGGCGGTGTCGGTGGTGGCGGTGGTGCCGTTAGCGCCGGTGCCGCCCTTGCCGCCGGCGCCACCGTTGCCGTACTGGCCGCCGTTACCGCCGGCCCCGCCGGTCCCGCCGGCCCCGCCGCTAGCCGCGGTGGCGTTCGCGCCGGTACCGCCGACACCGCCGTTGCCGCCCTTGGTGGCGGTACCGCCGGTGACACCGGTCGCACCAATGGTCGACCCGGTACCGCCGACACCGCCGGCCCCGCCGGCAGGACCGGGGTCACCGCCTTGGCCGCCGGCCCCACCGGTCCCGGGGCCACCGACGGTACCGACGACGCCGTTACCGCCGGCCCCACCGGTACCGCCCTGCCCGCTGGTGCCGCCGGCACCGCCGGCCCCACCGACGCCCGCGCTGCCCGACCCGCCCGCGGCCACACCACCACCGGCCCCACCCGGGCCACCCAGGCCGCCGGTCCCGCCGACCCCGCCTTGGCCGCCGGCCCCGCCGATACCGGAGGTCGGGTCGCCGCTGCCGCCGATGCCCCCGGTGCCCCCGGTGCCGCCGGCCCCGCCGACCCCGCCGGCCCCACCGTTACCGCCGTTGCCCGAGATCGACCCCCCCAGACCACCGTGGCCGCCGGTCCCGCCGGTGTAGCCGGTGCCGCCGGTACCGGCGGTGCCGCCGCCACCCCCACCCGACGTGCCGGGCGTCCCGGTGGCCCCGGTGGCCCCGGTCCCGCCGGCCCCACCGGCGCCACCGTTGCCGCCGTTGCCGACCGACCAGGCGTCACCGCCGTTGCCGCCGTTGCCGGTGCTGGTATCCAGGGCGCCGGCCATACCACTACTGCCGGCGCTCGAGCCGGCGCCACCGGCGCCACCGGCGCCGGCAGTGCCGGCGTTGCCGCCATTGCCGCCGTTGCCGCCAGCCCCGAGATTGCCGCCGGAACCGGCCACATCATTGACCCCGGGGGCACCGTCACCACCGTCACCGGGCGTGCCGGCGTTCCCGCCGTTCCCGCCGTTACCGCCGACACCGGAGCCACCCGCCAAACCGGTCGTGGCCGCCCCGCCGACCCCGCCCGCCCCACCAGCCCCGCCCGCCCCGCCGGTACCGCCGGACCCGCCGTTTTGCCCGGCGCCGTCGTTGACACCGGCCACACCGGCGGCACCCGAGACACCGTTGCCGCCATTACCGCCGCCCGCGCCGGCGCCGCCATTGCCGCCCGACCCGCCGTCACCGGACGTCGTGCCGCCCGCCCCGCCGGCCCCACCGGCCCCACCGGCCCCGCCGGCCTGACCATTACCGCCCGAGGCACCCGGGCTGACACCATTAGCGCCATTACCGCCCGGCGCGCCGTCCCCGCCGGCCCCACCGCTACCGCCGTCACCAACGGTGCCGCCGGCCCCGCCGGCCCCGCCGACCCCGCCGGATCCGCCGCCGCCCCCGGGATCGCCGCCCGCACCGCCCGCACCCCCGACATCACCGGCGTAATTAGCCGCACCCCCGACCCCGCCGGTCCCACCCGTGCCCCCGATACCCGCCGCGCCCGCACTACCCGCACTGGTGCCGCCGGTCCCGCCCGCACCGCCGGTCCCGGCCGCCCCGCCGATCCCGCCCGTCCCGCCGGCGGTCGCGTCGTTGGTGGCGTCATCGGTGTAGCCGATCCCGCCGGTGCCGCCCTGGCCGCCCTGGCCGCCCGCACCGCCGCTGCCGCTGGCCGCGCCGATCAGCGCGGCACCGCCCTGACCACCCGCACCACCTTGACCGCCCGCGCCACCTTGGCCGCCGGTGTCATCGGCGGTCAGCGCGTTGGCCCCGGTACCGCCGGTGCCCCCGGTGCCGCCCGCACCGCCGCCACCGGCAGCGCCCGCACCGCCCGAGGTGGTGCCCCCGACCCCGGCCGCCCCGCCCGCACCCCCATTGCCGCCCGTACCGCCGATCCCGCCGGCGGTGGCATCGTTGATGCCGTCCGCGGTGTAGCCGGCGCCGCCCTGGCCGCCCTGGCCGCCGGTACCGCCGGCGCCGCCGGCGCCGCTGGTGCCGGTGTTGCTGCTGCCCGCACCACCCACACCACCGGCACCGCCATCCCCGGCCACCCCGCCCTGACCGCCGGTAGCGCCGGCCGACGCCGCCGCCCCGAGACCGCCGACCCCACCCGTACCGCCCTGGCCGCCAGCACCGCCGTTGCCCGACGTCGAGCCGGCGTTGCCGCCCGCCCCGCCGATCCCGCCGGTGGCGCCGATCCCGCCGGTGCCGCCCTGGCCGCCGGCACCACCGTTGCCGACCGACCCGCCAGCCCCGCCAGCCCCCCCGCTGCCACCGACGGCGCCCGGGGTGCTGGCGTTACCGCCCGCCCCACCCGAGCCGCCGGTGCCGCCGCTCGTGGCCGTGGCGCCCGACGCACCGGCCGCCCCACTAGTGGAGCCGGTGCCGGCCAGCCCGCCCGCCCCACCGGCACCCGGATCGCCGCCTTGACCACCAGCACCGCCCGTCCCCGGGCTGCCACTGGCGCCCACCACACCGGCACCGCCGGCCCCACCCGTGCCGCCGGCGCCGCTGGTCCCGCCGGCACCGCCGGCCCCGCTGGCACCCACCGTGCCCGGACCGTCGTTGGCCACACCACCGCCAGTGCCGCCTTGGCCGCCGGTACCGCCGGTACCGCCAGCACCGGCCGTACCTCCGGCACCGCCATCACCGGTGGCGGTGGGATCACCCGCCCCACCCTTACCGCCGTTACCGCCGACGCCGCCGGCCCCGCCCTGGCCGCCCTGGCCGCCGGCGCCACCATTACCCGACTCCGAACCCCCCAAACCACCGGTGCCGCCGGCCCCGCCCGCCCCGCCGACAGCGCCGGCGGCGCCGCCACCACCGCTGCCACCCAGATCGGTCGCGGCGGCGTCGGTGCCGGCCGTACCCGCCCCGCCGGACCCACCGACCCCGCCCTGACCGCCGCCACCCCCATTACCGATCATCCCCGCATTGCCACCGGCCCCACCGGCACCGCCGGCGCCCGGCAACACCGCGGTCGTGCCGTTACCGCCGGCACCACCGTTGCCGCCGGCCCCACCGCTGCCGTACTGCCCGGCGCCACCACCGGCCCCACCGGTACCGCCAGTACCGCCGGCTGTGGTGGCGCTGGCGCCGGTACCGCCCGCCCCGCCGGTACCGCCGCTGGTCGACACAGCACCCGTCGCCCCGGTCGCGCCCTGCTTGGAACCCGCCCCACCATGGCCGCCCTGACCGCCGATGGCACCCGGATTACCGCCCTGACCACCAACCCCACCAGCACCGGGATCACCAGCGGCACTAGCCACCCCTACACCGCCCACCCCGCCGGTGCCGCCTTTGCCGGTGCCCCCACCCGTGCCGCCGTTCCCGCCGACACCCGTATGCCCCTTCCCGCCCGCAGCCACCCCACCACCAGCCCCACCCGTGCCGCCGCCACCGCCGGTGCCCCCCGTCCCGCCGACACCACCGGTGCCCCCGACCCCGCCGACCGTGGGATCACCAGCCCCACCATTGCCACCATTACCACCCGTACCCCCGGTGCCGCCGGTGCCACCCTGGCCGCCCTGCCCGCCATTACCGGACTTCGAACCACCCAAACCGCCCGCCCCACCGGCGCCACCCGTCCCGCCCACACCACCCTGACCGCCCGCGCCACCCGTACCACCCGCGCCGGTGGCCGCGGCGCCGGTGGTGCCGGTCGCGCCCAGGGTGCCGCTGCCGCCTTTGCCGCCGATCCCGCCATTGCCGATCGATCCGCCATTACCCCCAGCCCCGCCATTACCGGGCACCCCGCTGACTCCGCCGTTGACACTGGGAGCCGGCGGACTATAACCCGCACCCCCGGTGCCCCCATTGCCCGCCGCACCACTGACCGCCGCCCCACTGGCGCCTTTCGCGCCCGCCGTGCCGCCGCTGCCGCCATGCCCAGCCGCCCCACCGGCACCCCCAGCACCGACCGCACCCGGGTTACCGCCATTACCGCCAGCACCACCAGTGATAAAGGTCGTGGTACCCGCCGCGCCCGTGCCGCCGTTACCCGGCGTGCCCGCCTTACCACCCGCCCCGCCGGCTCCACCATTGCCGTTGACGCCGGCCTTGCCGTGGGCGGCCGTGCCGCCGGCCCCGCCCGTCCCGCCGTGACCACCGGCCCCGCCCTTGCCGCCGTTACCCCCGCTACCACCGACCCCGGCCTTGACCCCCGCCACCCCAGTGGCGCCGGCGTTGCCCGTACCGCCGGCCCCACCAGCACCACCCGCCCCGCCGACCCCGCCCGCCCCGCCGGCACCCGACGTCACTCCACCCGCCCCGCCAGCACCCCCATTACCGCCATACCCGCCCACCCCACCATTGCCGCCGGATGCGCCAGCGGCGACACCCTTGGAGCCGGCCGCACCCGCCGCGCCGATACCGCCTGCACCCCCGGCGCCGCCGGTGCCCGTCGGCCCACCATTGCCGCCATGACCACCATTGCCGCCATGACCACCCGCCGACGTCGCATTGCCGCCATGCCCGCCCACACCACCCGTGCCGGCGCCAGCACCATTGCCCCCGGCACCGGCATTGCCGCCATTGCCACCCGAACCCGCCGACCCACCCGTACCCGCGGCACCACCCGCACCGCCCGCACCACCCACACCACCGGCACCCGTACCGTCAGAACCAACACCACCCGCACCGCCGACACCACCCGCCCCACCCGCACCGCTCGTACCACCGACGCCGGAGTTGCCGCCCGCACCACCCGCGCCGCCGGCCGCACCGGCACCACCATCCGTCGCCGGAGTGGCCGGGCTAAAACCGACACCACCAGCACCGCCCTGACCACCCTGACCACCCGTGCCATACGCGCCCGCACCACCGGCCGCACCCGCGCCGGCACCCGCCGCCCCGCCCGCACCCGCATTGCCGCCGGCCCCACCAGCACCACCAGCGGTCGCGTCATTACTGCCGTCATCGGCGTAACCCGCCCCACCGGCCCCACCCGCCCCGCCGCTGCCGCCGGTGCCGCCGACACCGTTGGTACCCGTCGCACCGGCGCCCCCGCCCTGGCCGCCCGTCCCGCCCGCCCCGCCGCTATCGCCGACACCGCCCGCACCACCGATGGTGCCCGCGGCCGCTGGGGCGCCCGCCCCGCCAGTCCCCCCGGTCCCGCCCTGACCACCCGTACCATCGCTACCCGCAACACCTGCCGCACCGGTGCCGGTGCCGGCCGCGCCGCCAGCGCCCGCATTCCCGCCATTACCACCCATACCGCCGGTGCCGGCGTCATTGCTGCCGTCATCGGCATACCCGGCCCCACCCTGCCCACCCGAACCGCCGGTACCACCCACCCCACCCGCGCCATTAATACCGGCCGTGCTGTTACCACCCACCCCGCCAACACCGCCGGCACCTCCCAGACCCCCCGTCGAGCCGGTGCCACCAGCGGACGCGCTCGCAAGTCCGCTACCACCCGTGCCACCCGTACCGCCCGCCCCGCCGACACCCGCCGTAGCGCCGCCCGCGCTGACGTCAGCACCGCCAATGCCCCCGGCACCGCCCACACCGCCTTGACCGGCGCCCGCACCGATATCGGCGCCACCCTGACCACCCTGACCACCCTGACCACCACTCCCGGCGACATCACCAGACGTGGCAGTAGCACCCCCGGCGCCGCCCTGCCCACCGGTGCCCGCAGCGCCCGCAACACCCACCGCCCCGGCCCCGGTCCCGGCCGCGCCACCGGTACCCGCGGTGCCGCCGGCCCCGCCCACGCCGCCCGCAGTGGCGTCGTTGCTGCCGTCATCAGCATGACCGGTGCCGCCTTGGCCGCCCGTGCCGCCGTTGCCGCCCGCACCACCGGTGCCGGCCGCGACCGCCGCGCCGCCCTGGCCGCCCGCCCCGCCGGTCCCGCCGGCCCCGCCCGTGCCGCCGATGCCGGCGTTGCCGCCCGCCCCACCCTGGCCACCCGCCCCACCCGCCATGCCGTTAGGGGAGCCGCCTGCGTTGGCAGCGTTTGCGCCAGCCGCACCCGTGCCGCCCGCCCCACCGGCACCGCCGTTACCGCCGACTCCACCGTTGCCGCCAACCCCGCCGTTACCGCCGGCCGCGCCAGCAGTGGTGGGGCTGTAGCCGGGCCCGCCGGTGCCGCCGTTGCCGCCGCTGGTGACCGTCGAACCCGTCGAACCGCCGGCGCCGGCCTGGGCGCCCGCACCACCAGCCGCACCGCCCTGGCCGCCGGCACCCGGAGAACCGAGGTCACCCCCGTTGCCGCCGGCCCCGCCGTCGGGACTGCCGGATGTGCCGGCGCTGCCCGTCGCACCGTTACCCCCGGCACCGGCGGTACCGCCAGTGCCGCCGGTCCCCCCGTTGCCATTAACGCCGTTGTGGCCGAACAAGACCGAGCCCTGACCACCGACGCCGCCCGTGCCGCCCGTGCCGCCGGTACCGCCCGCGCCGCCGGTGAGGCCGTTGCCGTTGGCGTCGGTGCCGCCTATCGCGCCGGTGCCACCGGTGCCGCCGGTGCCGCCTGTCCCGCCGGCCCCGCCGGTGCCGGACAACAGGCCGCCATTGCCGCCGTTACCACCGTGCCCGCCGAGGTTGCCGGTGGCACCCGCCATTACTTGGGTGGCGCCAATCCCGCCAGCCCCGCCAGCGCCGCCGTTACCGAACAGCCCGGCACTCCCGCCGTTACCGCCGTTACCGCCCGGCGCACCCGACCCGCCGTCGCCGCCGTTGCCCCACAAAATGCCGCCCGCCCCGCCGGCCTGGCCGGTCCCCGCCGCCCCGTTGGCGCCGTTGCCGATCAACGGACGCCCCAACAACGCCTGGGTAGGCGCATTCACCGCAGCCAGCGCACCCTGCTCCACGGCCTGCACCGCCGAAGCATTAGCCGCCTCCACTGCCGCATACGCACTACCCGCCCCGCTCAACGCCTGCACGAACCCGGCATGAAACACCGCGGCCTGTGCGCTAAGCGCCTGAAACTCCCGAGCATGCGTACCAAACAACGCCGCAATCTGAGCCGACACCTCATCGGCGGCCGCAGCCGCGATCCCGGTGGTCGACGCCGCCGCCACCGAGTTCGCCGCACTAATCCTCGACCCAACACCGGCCAAATCCGAAGCCGCTAACGCCACCAACTCCGGCGCCGCAATCACAGACGGCATCCCGCACCTCCGACCAAGTCGGGACGACCCGGCCCGCGACCCGGGACGCTGTCGCGCACACGGCAGACGCGCAGCGTATCGCGATTCCACCAAACCCATAAGATGCTCATATAAACCCTTACGGCGGCGTCAAATAAGCCGTGAAAACGTCCAGGACAAGCCGGAGTACGCACCGCAACCCGCCGCGGAGAAGCCCAGCAAAGTAAACGTCGCCCAGGCGTTGGACGACGCGATCGATCGGTACTTGCGGGAGCCGGGGCGTCCACTTCATGGAGTACGCCAGCCCGCCCTTGTACGTGGATGACACCGACGGCAAGGTCGGCGAGCCATGCAGCCGGCCGCCATACTCGCATCGCTTGACGGCTGCGCTGCGCCGCCGACTTTTTACGTGCGAGATTGCTCGGAATCCCTTCTTACCTATACCGTTTAGCGATGGGTAAGGCCGTGTTGACAGATGATCAAGTAGACGCCGCACTGCCCGACCTTGACGGCTGGGAGCGCGCCGACGGCGCCTTGCGCCGGTCGATCAAGTTTCCGAGCTTCCTGGCCGGCATCGACGCTGTGCGCCGGGTGGCCGAACACGCCGAAAGCAAAGACCATCATCCGGATATCGATATCCGTTGGCGGACAGTGACTTTCGCGCTGGTTACGCACTCCGAAGGTGGTATCACCGACAAGGACGTCGCGATGGCGCGCGATATCGACGGGATCATCGCGGACTAGGCCGCTAACTAACCGAAGCGGCACGTCTTCCGGTCGTCGCGATCCAGATCAAGGTCGCCAGTGCGGCCACCACGTAGACGAGACCGGCCCAGGCCAGATACCAGGGCCGGCTTATTTGCCAGATGGTCGGTTGAGCGAAGCTGAGCAACCACGGAACACCGATCAGGGTGAGCGCCAGCCAGCCCCAGCCCACAATGCGGGCGCCCGGGCGTTCGCGCAACGGCCCGTGCAGTGGCCCAGATCATCAGCGGCACCAGCCACACCCAGTGGTGGGTCCACGAGATCGGCGAGAACAGCAGCCCGAACAACTCGACCACCAGCAACCTGCCCAGCCGATCGGAGCCCGTCCAGCGCCCGCCAGGCCAGCACGGCCAGCCACCGCGGTGACCGCGATCGCGGCCAGCACCAGCGGACCGAAGCCGGCATCGTGGCCGAGGATCCGGGAGATCGCGCCGCGCCAGGATTGGTTGAACGAGGTGGCGATGGGCCCAACCCGGCGCGCGTCGCCCAGCAGGTCGGTGAAGTAATAGCGGGCCTGATCGCCGACGACCAGTGCCGACACGCCGACGGTGGCAAGCGAACACGACCGCCGAAGAACACCACTTCGCGCCACCGCCGGGCGCCGGCGAAATAGATACCGGAGATGGCCGGCGTCAGCTTGATTCCGGCCGCTATGCCGACCAGCAGGCCCGATAGCCACCAACGCGTGGTGTAGACCGCCCAGAGCACCCCGAGCATCAGGAAAACATTGATCTGCCCGTAGTCGAATGTGCTGCGCAGCGGTTCAATCCAGATGCTGACCGCCGTCCACACCATCGCCACGCGCCGGTCGGCGGGAATGCCCAACAGGCGCTGGCTGATCCGGATCGCGCCGTACAGCGCAACCATCGTGCCCACCTGCCACACGAAAGCAACCAGCCCGAACGGCAGCAGATGCAGCGGGTAGAAGACGACCGCCGCAAACGGCGGATACGTGAACGGCAGCGGGAAGTCGGGCGTCTGGTCGGCGTACACGTAGCTGTACAAGGTGCCGGGATGGTCGATCGCGGCCGCGCCGCCAAGGTAGACGTGCAGGTCAACAAAGTTTGCGCCGGTGGGCGTCAGGTACGTCCAGGCGAGCCTCGCCGCGACGCTCAGGATCAGCAACAGCGGGCGCGGCACCCGCCAACCGCCGGGTGATGGGTGCCGCCGGGGCGGCCGAAGTGACGTCTATCCGCCCGACTTTAGCGATCGGGCGCCCGGGTCACCGGTGTCACTCATATCGATAACGATCGCATAAATGCCACACGTGTCACTTGAGTCCCATCAGTATCAACGTAACTTCGGCGCCAGACCTTAATCGTCGCTAACCCAGGGAGAGTCATGCCAACCATCTGGACCTACTTGCGAGCAACCGCCGTCGTTGTCGGTTCGTCCGCCGCCCTTTTGACGGGCGGTATCGCCCACGCTGACCCCACGCCGGATCTGACGGGGCCGTTGCAGAACATTCCGCAACAGTTGATCGCTTCGGCGGCCAACGCACCGCAGATTCTGCAAAACCTCGCGACGGCTCTCGGCGCCACGCCGCCCGCCGCGCCGGCCGCTCCCGGCATCACGTTTCCGGGACTGACCCCGGCCGGTGCGGCGGCACCCGCCTCCGCTCCGGCGGCGATCCCGTCCATTCCCGGGCTGACGCCGGCAGCTGCTGCACCGGCTGCTCCGGCGGCAACCCCTAGCATCCCGGGGCTCTCGGCGATCCCAGGGTTGACGGGACAGGCGCCGGCAGCGGCCGCCGCCCCGGCGGCCCCGGCCGTCCCCGGATTGCCACTGGCCATTCCTGGCCTGGCCGCCCCCGCCTCTCCTGCTACCGCGGCCACCGCTCCGGCGCTGCCACAGGCGAAGGTCGCCATGCCGGCGCTGCCGGGTCTGCCGGGCCTGCCACTTAGCGTGCCGTCGCAGCTTTCGCTTCCGGGCGACCTGCCTGCGCTGGCCGCGGGCGCCATCCCGGGTGCGGCGGCCAGCCCCGCTGCCCCCGCGCCGGCCTCGGCTCCGTCGCTGCTTTCCGCGATTCCTTGAGCAGCGTTTTAGTCGGCTGATCCACTACCAACGATCCACTACGACCAACCAGAGGACACGATGTCGAACACTTGGGAACTGTCCAAAGGTTTGGCCGCAGTCGTCACGGCGTCGGCTGTTGCGTTCGGGCTCTGCCCGAGCGCGGCAGCCGACCCGGTGGCGGCGCAGCCGACACCGCAGCCGAATTCCACCCAACAGCTACCGGGCCTACCGGCCTTGTCGCAGCTGAGCCCGATAATTCAGCAAGCAGCCGGCAACCCCGAGCAGGCAACGCAGCTGCTGATGGCCGCCGCGCAAGCGTTCACCAGCCATAATCCGACGGCACCCACCGAGTCCAAGAACGTGGCCGCGTCGGTGAACCAGTTCGTGGCTCCGGCGCCCGATGCCGCGACCGCGCCCGCGCCGCACGTGCCCGCAGCGGGCATCGAGCCGGGCCTGCAGTCGCACCTGCCGGCGGGTATCGATCCGGCCCACGCGGCGGGTCCCGCGCTTGCGGCTGCACCGGCGCCCAGCGCCCCGGCGCCATCGCCCGGCGCGCCGGCGGCCCCGGCGCCATCGCCCGGCGCGCCGGCACCTGCCCCTGCGGCAGCTCCCGGTTTCGGCCCCGATTCCCCGACAACGCAGGACTTCATGTACCCCTCGATCGGGACAAACTGCCTGGCGGACGGCAGTAGCGCCCTGGCGGCCGCCCTCTCGGTGGCGGGGCCTGCGGCTATTCCGGCTCCCGGTCCGGGTCCCGGCCAGACGGCGTACGTGTTCACCGCCGTCGGAACCCCCGGGCCGGCCGAGGTGCAGAAGCTGCCGCTGAATGTCACCTGGGTGAACCTGACCACCGGCAAGTCCGGGAGCGTGACGCTCAAGCCGCGCTCCGATATCAATGCGGACGGGCCAACGACGTTGACCGCGATTGCCGACACTGGTTCGGGCAGCATCATGTCGACGATCTTCGGCCAGGTCACCACCAAGGAACGGCAGTGCCAGTTCATGCCGACTATCGGCTCGACGGTGGTGCCTTAAGGCGGGGGTGCCTTAACGCCAGCCGGGCACCACCCGGATCAGTACGCCATGAACAAGATCGAGTCGCGGTCGTAGTCCAGGCCCGGGTGCACGCTGGCGAGGTGCGCCTGGGTCAGCTCAACCAGCTCGTCCTCGTCCTTACCGGTGATGGCCTCGCCACACGGACACGTTATGTGTGTCTTCACGTTGTCGCCTTTCCCTTACTTCTGTTTGGACGCCTTGGCTGCTGCCTTCAGCTGCTGTTTATAGGATCGCACCTGCCCAAGCGACTGTGCATCGACGATATCGGCAACGGAAACGTGCGTGCCGGGCTTGCCGAACTCCCCCGCCGCCGCCTGCCAGCCCTTCGGCGTCACGCCGTACTGCTTGCCCAGCAACGCCAGAAAGATCTTCGCCTTCTGCTCACCGAACCCGGGTAACCCCTTCAGCCGCCGCAACAGCTCGTTCCCGTCCGGGTCCCCGGCCACCCACAACGCGGCCGCGTCCCCGTCGCAGCGGTCCATGACGATCTGCGCGAGCGCCTGGATACGTTTGGCCATCGACCCCGGAAAGCGATGTATCGCAGGCCTTTCCGAGCACAGCGCGACAAACTTGTCCGGATCGTAGTCGGCGATCTCGGCGGCATCGAACCCGCCCATGCGGTCGGCGATCTTCCTAGGCCCGCGGAAGGCCACTTCCAGTGGAATCTGCTGATCCAAGACCATCCCGACCAGCAACGCGAATGGACTATCGTCCAGCAGTTGATCGGCCTCAGGATCTTGGGCGAGCCAAAGCTTCAATGTCTTCGACCTTTCTTGAACTTCCTCCGCTTGAACACCCTAAGACCGATGACCGGAACGGCGCTAACGGCCAGCACATAACCACCGAGTTATCGTGGCCTGGTGGTGGATGAGGCCAAATTGGCACTGGTGCTGGACCGGGACGAACTGCATCAGCTCGTCAATGCCTATTGCCGGGCCGTCGACCGCGCTGACTATGAAGCCCTGCGGAGCCTGTATCACCCCGACGCGACCGACTCTCACGGCTCGTTCTCGACGGGCGGCGTCGAACAGTTCATCGCGCAACTACAGGCCGCGGAGCCGTATGTGCTTGTCTCCCAACACAACATCACCACGACGAACTTCGTGATCGAAGGCGAAAAGGGTCGCGGTGAGATCTACTGCCTGGTGTTTCACACCTTCACCGGCCCCGAACACGACATTGACGTCATCATCGGCGGCCGGTACCTAGACGAGTACACCAAGCACGACGGCCGCTGGAAGTTCAGTCAACGCACCATCGTGGCGGACTGGGCATACCAAAACGACCCGTCCCAAGTGAACTTCGGACACCCGAGCACCCGAGGAAGCCTGCGCGGCAAGCCAGGGCAAGCCGATCCATCGATCGACCTGTTCCGCTAAGTGCTATCCGCCGCTCCTGCGGCGAAATTCCCGACGGTTCTCCAGCGGGCCGTGCACCCGAGCCTGCTTACCGCCGCTGTCTTTGTGATCGGATCCGCCCGCGGACTTGGCCGTCTTGCGTTCGAGAGCTTCACGAAACTTGCGCTTGGTGTCTTCCTCTGGTTCCGCTGACCCCTCTGACCCGGAAGACTTCGCCTCTTGCGAGGAGTTCGATTCAGCCATACCGGCAGCCTAGCGTGCCTACCGGATGCCCGGGGGCATGCCGTAGACGTGGGAGATCGGCAGCGTCAGCAGCACCCGCCGATCGGTGACCATCGCCTGCCGGTAGTCGTCCCAGTCCGGATGCTCGCCAGCGATGTTGCGATACAAGGCAATCAGCGCCTCGACCGTGTCGTCGTCGGGCGCAGCCGCCGGCGGCGTCAATTCGGCCGTACCCTCAGCGACGGCATACGACCAGCCATCATCGGAATCGACCAGGATCGACGCCCGCGCGTCGCGGCGCAGGTTACGCGTCTTGGCCCGCGGCTCGGTGATCGATACCCGCACCACCACCTGACGCGGGTCGAAGTGGTAACTGACGTTCGACAGCTGGGGCCGCCCGTCGCGTTTGATCGTGGCGAGCACCCCCAGGGAGTTCCCACTGATCAAGGCCAACAGCTTGTCGTCGAAGGCTTGGCGTCCCATGTCGAAAGCCTACGTCGCGCGCCAACCGCGCCGGTCCCGGCTCGCGCATTGCACAGCCGGACTGGTGGAATCGGATCATGACCCGGTTCGCGGCATTCCTGCGAGGCGTCAACGTGGGCGGCGTCAACCTCAAAATGGCCTTCAAAATGGCCGACGTGGCGTCGGCGTTGACCGATGCCGGATTCAGCGAGGTGCGCACCGTCCTGGCCAGCGGCAACGTGCTGCTGCAGTCGGCCTCCGGGGTGACGGCCGTGCGCAAGAAAGCCGAAGCCACGTTGCGCGAGAGGTTCGGCTATGAGGCGTGGGTGCTCGCCTACGACATCGATACCCTGCGCGACATCGACGAGGCCTATCCGTTCGAACGCGAGGTCGACGGATACCAGTCCTACGTCACCTTCGTCGCCGACGCCGCAGTGCTGGATGAGCTGACCGCGCTGGCTGACAGCACCGGCCCAGGCGAGAAGATCAGCCGCGGTGACGGCGTCGTCTACTGGCAGGTGCCCGAAGGCGCCACCCTGGACAGCACCATCGGCAAGACGATGGGCAAGCCGCGGTACAAGTCATCGAGCACCACCCGCAACCTGCGCACGCTGGCCAAAGTCCTGCGGTAACAGACCGTCGGTAGGTTGGGTCCGATGAGCGTCGCCAAAGAGCCCACCAGACAGTCCACCAAAGAGAGAGTCACCCTCACCGGTGTTTCCGAGACCGCCCTTCTGACGCTGAACGCCCGGGCCGCCGAAGCCCGCCGCCCCGATAGCGTCATCGACGACCCGATGGCGATAGCCCTGGCCGATTCGATCCACTTCGACTTCGCCAAGTTCGGCGCGTCACACCAGGGCATCGCGCTGCGCGCGCGGGCCTTCGACATCGAGACTCGGTCCTTTCTCACGCAACACCCGGCGGCCACCGTGGTGGCGTTGGCCGAGGGGCTACAGACCAGCTTCTGGCGTCTGGACGCTGCCATTCCGAACGGCCAATTCCGTTGGCTCACGGTTGATCTGCCACCCATCATTGGTGTACGGACGCGACTGCTGCCGCCGTCGCCGCGGGCATCGGTCTGCGCGCAGTCGGCGCTGGATTACAGCTGGATGGACGCCGTCGACACCTCCGGCGGGGTGCTCATCACTGCTGAGGGATTGCTGATGTACCTGCAGCCCGAGCAGGCGCTAAGGCTGATCACCGAGTGCGCCAAGAGATTTCCCGGCGGCCAGATGCTCTTCGACCTGCCCCCGGCCTGGTTTTCTCAGGTGAGCCGCTTCGGCGGCCTGCGTACCTCGCGGCGTTACAAGGTGCCGCCGATGCCGTTCAGCCTGTCGGCTGCGCAGGCCGCGGACCTGACGAACACGGTGCCGGGTATCCGCGCGGTCCGCGAGATGCAGCTGCCACTGGGCCGCGGCATGCTATTCAACGCCGCGACGTCGTTCGTCTACCGCACCCGGCTCTTTGATCCGCTGCGTCCATGCATGACGCTGCTGGAGTTCGGCTAAGCCTTATTCGTCAGGCACGTTGGTGAGGTAGCGCACCGCGTCGGACTTGGTCAGTCCCAGCGCTTGAGCCGCATCGACGTATTCTTTGGCCGCAGCCGCCATCGCAGCGTCGGTCGGATCGACGCGGGAGATGAAAGTGCCGAAGCGCCCACGTGTCTCGACAATCGCCGCCGACTCCAGCTCACGGTAGGCGCGGGCCACGGTGTTGGTGGCCACACCGAGCTGCCCGGCCAGCTCACGCACCGTGGGGAGACGCGTGCCAGGGGGTAGCACACCGGCTCGGACTCCGTCGATGACTCCCGTTCTGAGCTGATCGAACAACGGCGTGCTCGCCGACGCGTCGACCCGCAACAGATCCCGCAGCTCCACGTGCCCAGTATCGCCCACTATCACCCGACCGTCACCCGACTATCTTGGTGGAATGCGAGTGACGGTACTGAGCGGCGCGGGAATATCCGCGGAGAGCGGCGTGCCGACGTTCCGCGATGACAAGAACGGATTGTGGGCCCGCTTCGACCCTTACGAGCTGTCCAGCACACAAGGATGGCTGAACAACCCCGAGCGGGTCTGGGGGTGGTATCTGTGGCGCCATTATCTGGTGGCCACCGTCGACCCCAACGACGGGCACCGCGCCATCGCGGCCTGGCGGGACCATGCCGAGGTTAGCGTCATCACCCAGAACGTCGACGATTTGCATGAACGCGCGGGCAGCAACCCGGCGCACCACCTGCACGGAAGCCTTTTCAAATTCCGTTGTGCGCGTTGCGGTCTGCCCTACACCGACCCGCTGCCCGAAATGTCAGAACCGGCGCTCGAGGTGGAACCGCCGGTCCATCACTGTGGCGGGCTGATCCGGCCCGACATCGTATGGTTCGGTGAGCCTTTGCCCGAGGAGCCCTGGCAGCGCGCGGTCGAGGCGACGCAGGCCGCCGACGTGATGGTGGTGGTGGGCACCTCCGCGATCGTCTACCCGGCGGCCGGGCTACCCGATTTGGCGCTGGCGCGCGGCGCGGTCGTCATCGAGGTCAACCCGGAACCCACGCCGCTGTCCGGTAGCGCCACGATCTGCATCCGCGAGACGGCGAGCCGGGCGCTGCCCGGATTGCTGCAGCGACTGCCCGCGCTGCTGAAGTAAGTTCCTCGCGCGCCGAGCCTGCGCTGGTGGCGCCGAAACTGCGCACAGATCGCGGTTGGTCCACAAATCCGCGCCGTGGCCTCAGTTTCGGCGGGGCCGCGTCGAGGCGTTGAGCGAATCTGCCGTCGTGACAGCAACCGACGAACCCCGCAACGAACCATTTCTCGGTAGTGAGGCGGTGGCCGACGGAACACTGCGACGCCATCAGCTGCGGTCTCGCTTCCGCGCAGTGTTTCCCGACGTCTACGTCCGGCGGGACCAGCAACTGACGGCGCGACAACTTGCCGTCGCGGGCTGGCTGTGGTCACACCGGCAAGGGGTGCTCGCCGGGCTGACCGCGGCTGGGTGGCACGGCTCAAAATGGGTCGACGAACGCCTTCCAGTCGAGCTGATCTGGTCGAACGCGCGGCCGCCTCGCGGCTTGCGAACTTACGACATGAGGATTCACCCGAAAGAATCCAGCGTTGTCGAGAGCGTGCCGGTGACGACGCCGCCCCGCACCGCGTTCGACATCGGCTGCCGCAAGCCGGTGGGTTTCGCGATTGCCCAGCTCGACGCCCTTTTCCGCGCAACCGGCGTTACGGTCCATGAAACCGCCGAGGTGGCAGAGCGGTATCCAGGTGCGCGCGGACTCAGGCAACTGGAAACTGCACTCGACCTGGCGGACGCCGGTTCACAGTCGCCGAAAGAGACCTGGCTGCGGTTGTTGCTGATCCGCGCGGGCTTGCCGCGACCGACCACTCAAATCCGGGTGGTGACCGCGGATGGCGCGCAGGTGTATTACCTCGACATGGGTTGGGAGAATCTGATGGTCGCGGCCGAATACGACGGCGAGCATCATCGCGTCGATCGCTGGCAGTACGCGTGGGACCTTCGCCGACGAGAGGCGTTGGACCGGCTGGGCTGGATCGTCATCCGGGTGATCGCAACAGACCGTCCGCCCTCGATCGTTAGCCGAGTTCGCGATGCGCTCGAGTTTCGAGGATCGAACCTGAAATAGTGGCGCCGAAACTGCGCACAGATCGCGTCCGCACGCCAAACCCACGCCCTCAGTGCAGTTTCGGCGTAAGACCTACAAAACCTCTGCGCGCGCGACCCAACGCCAACTCCGACACCGGCATCGGCGACCAGACCGGCAGCGACCACTCGCGGCGGGAAGCGTGCACCTCGAATCCGGCGTCGACGAAGGCGCGCTCGGTGTCGCGATGCGTGTGGCAGTTCCCCAAAAACCTCGGCCATACCGTCGCGTCGAGAAACCGCTGCCACCGGCCCCGGGCTCCTGCGCTGGCCACATGCTCGAGATAACGCAGCTCTGCGCCCGGGAGTAGCTGCGAACGCAGCTGCTGCAGCACCGCGGCGGGGTCGCGCACCGAACACAACACGAACGAGCACACCACCGCGTCGAACTGCTCTCCGCTGCCGAATGCCTCTACCGTCTCGCCGATCACGTCCACCGGAACCGGCGCAGCGGCCGCCGCGACGCGGGCCCGAGCGGCCAGCCGCGGTTCGGGCTCGATGGCGACCACCTGCTCGACCGACGGCGGATAGAAGGCAAAGTTGGTCCCGATGCCCGCGCCGACCTCCAGCACCCGGCCGGACAGGCCGACAAGATTCTCCCGGCGAAGGATCGGTATCGCCTTGGCTTCGTGGGTGGCGGCGACCGGCCAGACGCGGGCGAAGAACGGGTTGTTGATCGTCTGAGCCACAGCCCGCGTCATTGTCGAAACTCCTCAGTTAGGTCGATGTGCAATCCCCCAGGCCGCGGCGCCGGGGCCGGGGCCGGCTGGACCGGTTACCACGCGCCCACAGAACACCGAGAACAACACCCTGTCGGCGAATACCTCGGCGTCGCCGAACGGCAGGTGCGGTTTGGCGATCAGCATAGCCGCAACACCGTGCGCGGCGGTCCAGATTTCCAGAGCAACGGTTGTCGGATCGTCTGGCGGGTAGACACCGTCGTCCATCAGCGCCTGCACCGTGGCGAGCATGTGCTTGAACGCAGTGGTTTCCAGCGCGACGTCGATGCTGTTTCCCGACCTCCACTCCCCCATGGTGGCAATCCGGTACAACTCCGGGGTTTGCGTGGCGAACCGGATATAGGCCAATCCTTGGGCGCGAAGCACCTCGGCCGGCGAGGAAAACTCGCCGGTTACCCGCTGCATTTCCTGGTCGAGTTTTTCGAAGTACCGCGCGCACACCGCGTCCAGCAGCGCGTCTTTGTCCGCGAAATGCAGGTAGATCGACGGCGGTGTGACGCCGACGCGTTGTGCCACCGAGCGGATCGAAACCGCCCTGGCGTGCTCCGTTTCCAGCAGCAGGTCGGTGGCGGCGTCCAGGATCTCGTCGCGTAGCCGATCACCGGACCCACGGGGGGCCCGGGGCCGACGGAGCCCCTCAACCGAGACGTCAACCATGGTGCGTCACCGGAGTCGCGATCGCCGGTTCCTCGAGGCTCTCGTGCTCCACCGTCTCAGCCGGTTTGACGGGCGCCGGCCCCTCGCTGATCCCGATCCGGTCATGAATCCACGCCAGGGGCTTGGGCGCCCACCAATTCCACCGGCCCAAGACATGCATGAATGCCGGTACCAAAACCATCCGCACCAACGTGGCATCCACCGCCACGGCGAGTGTGAGGCCCAGGCCGAACATGCGCATGAACGACACATGAGCGGCGATCAGCGCGGCGAAAGACATCGACATCACCAAGGCCGCGGCAGTGATCACCCGGCCGGTGCGGGCCACTCCCAGCGCCACACTTTCGTCGTTGGCGGCGTGCGCCTCGGTCGCGCTCAGTTTCGCCGGTCGAGCGGCTCCGGAAGCCAGCCAGTACTCGCGGATCCTGGACATCAAGAACACTTCGTAATCCATGGACAACCCAAAAGCGATGCAGAACAACAGCACCGGCATGTTGGCCACGAGTGTCCCGCTCGGGGTTGTTCCCAGCGCGCCGAGATGGCCGTCCTGGAAGATCCACACCAGCGCGCCGAACGCCGCGGTCAACGAGAGCACATTGCACACCAGTGCCTTTACCGGCAGCACCACGCTGCCGGTGAGCAGGAACAGCAGCACGAAGGTGATGGCGGCCATCAGCCCCAGCACCCGCGGAAGCCGGTCTGTGACGGCGTTGACGCTGTCCCGGTTGACCTGCGCGACACCGCCCATCTCGACGGATCGGCCGCCCGGTCCGGTCACCTCGTGCAACCGGTCGAGCTGGGTGCCGCTCGCCGGCGAAAACAGCGGCGCCGTACTGCTGACCGTCAGCAATGCGCTGCCGCCGACCAACCCGGTTGGCCCAGCCGGTGGTCCCACCTGGTTTCCGCCCACGAACGTCCCGGTCGGGTCCGTCACCCCCGACACGTCGGAAACCCGTGACAAGTCGGCGGCATATCTGTCGAGGTCCGCCGGGCTCAGGCCACGGGCATCGGGGACGACGACGGGCACCGCCGTCGCGGAATCGTTTGCGAAACCGGTGCGCAACCGGTCACCGACCTGATGCGACGACGACGAAACCGGCAGCACCCGATCGTCCGGGAAACCCCACTTCACCGACATGAACGGAAGTCCGAGCAACAGCAACAACGCGATGCCGGCGACCCCGACCGGCAGCCAGCGCCGCATCACGAACTTGCTCGACCGGTACCAGAACAGCTGCTCGACCGGCTTGTGCACCGGGTTCGGCGCGGCCCAACACCCGCCGCAACAGCCGACGCACGTCGAACGTGTCGAGCCGCGGACCCAGCAGCACGATCGCGGCCGGTGTCAGCACGATCGACGCGGTCGCGACGAAGGCCACAGTGGCGACCCCGGCGTAGGCGAACGACTTCAGAAAGTACATCGGGAACAGCGCCGTGGACGACATCGACAGTGCCACGGTGACCGCGGAGAACAGCACGGTGCGACCGGATGTCGCCATGGTGCGGATCAGTGCCTGGTCTCGGTCACTGCCCTCGGCCAACTCGTCGCGATAGCGGCTGAAGATCAGCAGCGTGTAGTCGACGGCCAACGCCACGCCCAGCGCGATGCTCAGGTCGAGCGCAAAGATCGATACGTCGGTGGTGAACGTGATCAGCCGCAACACCGTCATTGAGCCGACGACGCCCAGCGCCCCGATGGTCATCGGCAACGCCGCGGCCAGCAGCCCACCGAACACCCAGACCAGCACCAGGAAGGTGAGCGGGATCGCCATGCGCCTCCATCAACAACAGGTCTTCCTGGTTCTGCTTGTTGATCTGGTGCGTATTCCATCGCCGAGCCACCGGCGCGCACGGTGACCCCGTCACGATCGTGGACGAACTCCTGCGGACAGGGTCTTGGGCATTTTTCTGCGCGCTGTTCTCGCCGCCTTTGAGGTTGACCACGATCAACCCCGATTTGCCGTCGTTGCTGATCAGGTCCGCGGCGGCCTGCGGCGGCGAGCCGTCCAGGCCGAGGACACGTTGTAATACCAACGGCGACCGTTGCACCTGGCCGACGAGGTCGGTGGCGACCGTGCGGGCCTGTTCGCTCTTGGTCCCGCCGGGTGCTGTCACCACGATCACCATCTGCTGGCCGCTCTGCCCGAACTTGTCGCCCAACACTTCGATGGCATGCGCCGACTCGGAGGTCGGATCTTGGAAACCGCCGGGAGACAGGCTCTTGGCGACGGGGACGCCGAAGACCGCGGCGGCGATGAACACCAGGACCCCAACCGCGAGGATCCGCCGGGGCGCCGCGATGGCCAGTCGGGCAATCCTCTGCAGCATGTGTGGGGTCCTTCCGCCGTCGGTGCTGATACGTCATCGGGTGCCACCGTACCCGGCGGTAACTTAACAGCGATAACTTACAGATGCCCGACCCGGTACCCGCCCCTGAACACGAGCGTGGGTACCCAGATGGTTCAACACGCAATCAAACCCGCGCGACGCTAAGAGTCTGGACAGAAAATGCGGTCGCCGTTGCGCCGTTCAGGGGCAATATCCGGACGTTGACGTCCGGCAAACCTACTCGCGCAGTAAATTGCCACCATTTTCCGAATCGTGAGCTCAAAGATTCCTTAATGCTGGCTCTTACGCTCAGTCTACATGTGGATCGACGACTCCAGTGCCGACGTGATCAAAGCTGACTTCGAGGCCCTCTACCACGGCGACGTGTTGGTGGAGGGCGAGACCTCGGAGCAATTCGAAGACTGGCAACACACCTACCCACGGCCAGCTGACCGACGATGAGCGTGCTAGCGCGATTGCTCATGGCCGATTCCGCCATCACCCGATGGTTCCGTCGGTAACGCACATCCCCGTTTCCCAGTGCAGCCCCCCGCCATTGCGGGGGGCTTTTTCTGTCAGCTGCTACGCGGCGCCATCCGGATCGCGCCGTCCAGGCGGATGACCTCGCCGTTGAGCATCGGGTTTTCGACGATGTGCACCGCGAGGGCGCCGTACTCGTCGGGATTGCCCAGCCGCGACGGGTGCGGCACCTGCTTGTCCCAGCGACTGCCTGGCCGCCTCCGGCAGGCCGGCCAGCAGCGGGGTGTCGAACAGGCCGGGCGCGATCGTCACCACCCGGATCAGGTGGCTGGCCAGGTCGCGCGCGATCGGCAACGTCATACCGACCACGCCGCCCTTGGACGCCGAGTAGGCGGCCTGCCCGATCTGGCCGTCGAACGCCGCCACCGAGGCGGTGTTGACGATGACACCACGCTCCTCGCCATTGGGGCCGATGGGTCGGTCTTGGCAATCCGCTCGGCCGCCAGCCGCAGCACGTTGAAGGTGCCGATCAGGTTGATCTCCACGACCTTGCGGAAGGCGTCCAGCGGGAAGGCGCCGTCCGGCCCAGCGTCCTGATCGGCGTTGCCGGTGCCGGCGCAGTTGATCACGATGCGCAGCGGTGCCCAACGCCTCCGCGGTGTCCAGCGCGCGGGTGACGGCGGCCTCGTCGGTGACGTCGGCCTGCGCGAAGCGTGCGCGATCGCCCAGTTCGCGAACCGCGTCTTCGCCCTTGAGGTCCAGCACGACCACCTGCGCCCCGGCATCGAGCAGCCGCCTGGTGGTGGCCAGGCCCAGCCCCGACGCGCCTCCGGTGACGACGGCTACGGCGTCTTTGATCTCCACGCGAACCTTTCCCTTTCGTTCGATCCGGCTTACTCCTCCGGGCCTATACCCAGTCGTTGAGTACGGCTTCGGCGTCGGCTCGCCGGCGCCGCCGGCCGCGGCTGCTCCGGCACGGTCCGGGAGAACCGCGGAGCCGGCAACGGCTGCAGACCGCCGTTGACTTCGTAGAAGGTGTTCCGCTCGGTGATGTGCGGCTCGGTCTGCACCTCGCCGAACGCCAGCACCGGCGTCACGCAGGCATCGGAATCGGCGAACACCTTGGTCCAATGGCCACGGTCGTGACCGGCGAACGCAGCCGTCAGCGCGGCCCGCAGTTCGGGCCAGCGGGCCTGGTCGTTCTGCGGCGGCAGGTCGGCGGCATCCAGACCCAGTCCGGCCAGCATGGCCGCGTAGAACTGTGGCTCGATGGCGCCGACCGCGACGTAGCGGCCGTCGGCGCATTCGTAGGTGTCGTAGTAGGGCGCGCCGCCGTCGAGCATGTTGGTGCCACGTTCGTCGGACCACATGCCGGAGGCGCGCATCTGCCACATCATCTGGACCAGAACGCTGGAACCGTCGACCATCGCCGCGTCGACGACCTGCCCTTTGCCGGAGCTCTGCCGCTCCCAGAGCGCCGAGAGGATGCCGACCAGCAAGAACATCGAGCCGCCGCCGAAGTCGCCGACCAGGTTCAGTGGCGGCACCGGCCGCTCGTTGGCGCGGCCGATGGAGTGCAGGATCCCGTTCAGCGAGATGTAGTTGATGTCGTGACCCGCTTGCTGACTGCGCGGGCCGGTTTGTCCCCAGCCGGTCATCCGGGCGTAGACCAGCCGGTCGTTGACCTTGGCGCAGTGCTCGGGGCCCAGACCCAGCCGCTCGGTGACGCCGGGCCGGTAGCCCTCGATCAACACGTCGGCTTTGGCGACGAGCTTGAGCACGAGCTCGCGCCCCTCGTCGGACTTCAGGTCGGCGGTCACGACGCGTCGGTTGCGGCTCATGGAGTCCCTGACCACGCCGGCCGGATGAGAGGACGGGCCGATCGACGCGCACCACGTCGGCGCCCAGGTCGCCCAGGATCATCGCGGCATGTGGGCCCGGCCCGATACCGGCCAGTTCGACGACTCGTAATCCGCTCAGCGGTCCCGCCATGACCTACCGACCTTTCGTCCGCTCTGATGCCCCGAGTTCCGTTCGCATCTTCGCAGCCGCCCTGGACGGCCGCGCACCCCGGTCGCTTAGTGTCGAGTCCATGCCGCATTCCGCGATCGACACACTCGCACCCGTCGCCGGTCTTGCCGTCGCGTTCTCCGACGGCGTGCTGTCGGTGACCCTCGACCGGCCGGACAGCCTCAACTCGCTGACCACCGGTGTTGCTGAACGGGACTCGCCGAGGCGATGGAGCGCGCCGCCACCGACCCGGAGGTCAAGGTGGTGCGCCTGGGCGGTGCGGGCCGCGGCTTCTGCTCCGGAGCGGGCATGAGCGCCGACGACGTTTCGGCGGCGCCCTGGGGTCTGAGATCATCATGGCGGCCAACCGCGCCGATCCTGGCCATCACCGCGCTTGCCGCGGCCCGGTCGTCGCCGTCGTCCAGGGACCGGCGGCCGGCGTCGGCGTGTCCCTGGCCCTGGCCTGCGACGTCGTATTGGCCTCGGAGAAAGCGTTTTTCATGCTCGCGTTCACCAAGATCGGGCTGATGCCCGACGGCGGCGCGTCGGCATTGGTCGCCGCCGCGGTCGGCCGCATCCGCGCGATGCGGATGGCGCTGCTGGCCGAGCGGCTGCCCGCCGCCGAGGCGTTGGCCTGGGGTCTGGCCACCGCGGTCTACCCGGCCGACGACTTCGACGCCGAGGTGGACAAGGTGGTTGTCGAAATTAGTGGCTGGTCCCGCTGTGGCATTCGCCAAGACCAAGGACGCGATCAACGCGACCGCGTTGACCGAGTTGGATCCGGCCCTGGAGCGCGAATTCCAAGGGCAGTCCGTCCTAGTTCGATCACCCGACTTCATCGAGGGCGCAACAGCATTTCAGCAGCGCCGGACCGCTGACTTCACCGACCGCTAAGCGTTGCTGTCAATCCTTTCTTGCGTCAGATCCGAATGACTGACACGCGCGAAAGGAAAACAGATGTCGACTGGACAGGTTCACTGCCTGGTGACCGGGGCGACCGGTTATATCGGCGCACGGCTGGTCCCGCGACTGCTCGACGAAGGTCACCGAGTTCGCGCGCTGGCCCGCGACCCGAACAAGTTGGCGGGCGTGCCGTGGCGAGAGCGCGCCGAGGTGGCCCGAGGGGACCTGGCTGAGCTCGATTCGCTGATCGCGGCGTTCGACGGGATAGACGTCGTCTACTACCTCGTGCATTCGATGGGCACCTCGAAGGACTTCACCGCCGAGGAAACCCGCGCTGTGCGCAACGTAGTGACGGCCGCTCGCCGCACCGGGGTGCGGCGGGTGGTTTATCTCAGCGGGCTGCACCCGGAAAATAGCAAGCTTTCGCCGCATCTCGAGTCACGCAAGGCCGTCGGCGAGGCCCTCATCGACTCCGGCATCGAGGCCGTTGTGCTGCAGGCCGGAGTGGTAATCGGATCGGGCTCGGCGTCGTTCGAAATGATCCGGCACCTCACCGACCGGTTACCGGTGATGACCACACCGAAGTGGGTGCACAACAGCATTCAGCCCATCGCGGTGCGCGACGCGCTGTACTACCTGGTCGCGGCGGCGACGGCAGTCGTGCCGTCGTCGCGCGCGTGGGATATCGGCGGCCCCGACGTGCTGGAGTACGGCGACATGATGCGGGTCTACGCGGAGGTCGCGGGGCTGCGCCGGCGCCGCTTGATCGTGCTCCCATTCTTGACGCCCACGATTGCCAGCTTGTGGATTGGGACGGTGACCCCGATCCCCCCCGGTCTGGCGCGCCCGCTGATCGAATCGCTGGGGTGCGACGCGGTGATGCACAACGCCGACATCGACACCGTCATCGCGCCGCCGCCGGGCGGCCTCACCGGCTATCGGCACTCCGTCGAGTTGGCGCTCGACCCCGCGACGCAGGGCCCACCGGATGCCTCCTGGGCTTCGTTCCGCTCGGAGCCGGCCGCATTGCTGCCCAGCGACCCGGACTGGGCCGGCAAGGCCGTCTACACCGACGTGCGGAAGGCGTCGACCAGCGCGGCACCCGACGTCGTCTGGAAAGCGGCCGAGGACGCCGTCAACAGCAACAGGCGTTGGCGCGTGGCGGAGCGCGAACCCGGCAGCGTACTGCGGCTGCGCTCCAATGTGCGCTTACCGGGGAAGGCGTGGCTGGAAGTGACGATCACACCGCAAGACGGTGGCGGCAGTATGTACACACAACGGACCATCTTCATGCCAAGCGGCATCGTGGGGCGGTTGTACTGGTTTTTGTTGCGGCCCTTGCACGCGACCGCGCTGTCCGGGCTGGCGCGCAAGGTCGTCAGATCGAGCGGCCAGGTCACAGGCCGAAAAGCGGGGGCAGTGCGAGCACCATGATCAGACCCCAGACGAAGTGGGTCAATACCGGTGCCAAAACACCGCCGGTGGCCCGGCGTTCCAAGGCGCACACCGTCCCGAGGATGATCGCGGCGAATGCAAGCATCAGGTTCCCGCTGGCCATGGTCACGCAGGTGTACAGAATGGTCGAAATGACCACCGGATGGTGCCGGCCCAGCGCGGTGTAGAGCGCGCCGCGAAAGAACACTTCCTCGGCCACGCCGTTTACCACGGTGATCACCACCACCAGCCAAAAGGATCCCTGATGGGCGAACAGCAGCACCCGGGTGATCAAGGCCGACACGACCGGGATCTCCCTGGCGATCAGGCCGCCCAGCACAAAGGCGCCCCCAACCAGTAGACCGGTGGCCGTCCCGGTGATGACCGGACGCTGATTGCGGCCGCGCCAGTTGATGCCGCCCAGGTGCAGCGGCCCCGAAACCGACGCACCGACGCTCCACACGGCCGCCAGCGCCAGCGTCAGCCAGTAGAAGATCGACTCACCCGGAGCCCGCCGCAACGAAAGCCCCAGCACCGCAGCGCCGATCACCAACGTGATGCCGACGACGATGCGACGGCGGCGCACGACTACCGGCGGTTCATTATGTGGCACTGCAACATTGGTGACCGCGCGGCGCAACTCGGGAAGCACGCCCGCATCGTATGGCCTGACCTCGCTCATGTGGCACGAACTTTCGGAGTCAGGGTGAGCGAGATGTCGAGGACGGTACGAAGGGCTCCTATTTGACATTCCTCTAATTGCCGTCGCATAAGTCCAACCTACCGGCGCATTGAACCGATCCGGCGGCGGCGTCGTGACGGGGGGTATGACCAACATCTCAGGGGGCCGTTCGGGATGCCTCGAGCTGAAATCACCGACCGCCATTTCGACAACTCATCCGTCCATCGCAGCTGTGGCTGTGAAGTTTCCGCCAAACCGGTACACCCAGAACGAAGCCATCAGCGCACTGACCGACTTCGCCGGCCCGGAATTTCGGCGGTTCGCTCTCAAAAGTGGGGTCGACTTCCGAAACACCGCGCTGCCGCTACCGCGGTACAGCGAGCTGAGCGGCTTCACCGAGGCGAACGATCTCTACATCGAGGTCGCCCTCGACTTGGCTGAGCAGGCGTTTCTAGCCGCACTTGACCAGGCGAAGCTCAAGCCGTCGGAGGTCGACATCGTCTTTTCGACAACGGTGACCGGGCTTGCGGTGCCGACACTGGAGGCGCGGCTGGCCGCGCGCATCGGACTGCGCGCGGACGTCAAACGTGTCCCGCTGTTCGGCCTGGGCTGTGTCGCCGGTGCGGCAGGGACGGCGCGCATGCACGACTACCTGCTGGCATTCCCCGACCACGTGGGGGCGTTGCTGGCGGTCGAGTTGTGCTCGCTGACCATTCAACGCAAGGACAATTCGGTGGCAAATTTGGTTGCTGCCAGCCTCTTTGGTGACGGTGCCGCAGTCGTCATCGCCAAGGGCGCCAACCGCGCCGCCGCAGATTCTCGCGCACAGAGCGGACGTCACGCACATAGCGGACGCAGCGGACGTAACGCGGCCAGCGGGCGTAGTAGCGGTCCCAAGGTGCTGGCAACCAAGAGTCGGATCTACCCCGACACCGAAGAAGTCATGGGCTGGAGGATCGGCAGCGACGGCTTCAAAATCGTCTTGTCGGTCGACGTCGCGACCGTCGTCGAGAAGTACCTGGGCGACGACGTCCGCGAGTTCCTCGCCGACCATGGACTAACCCCGCAAGACGTGTCGACCTGGGTCTGCCACCCCGGTGGTCCCAAGGTGATCGAAGCTGTCGAGGGCGTCTTGGACCTGCCCGGCAACGCCCTGGACCACACCCGAACCTCGTTGCGCAACAACGGCAACATGTCCTCGGTGTCTGTCCTGGATGTGCTTCGGGCCAACATCGCCGATCCGCCGCCGGCTGGCTCGATTGGGCTGATGATCGCGATGGGCCCGGCTTTCTGCTGCGAACTCGTTCTGCTGGCCTGGTAAACCTCGATGAGGGATATCATGGGATTTCAGGGGGTAGTGGAGTCATGTATTACCTACTGATCCTGGCAATCGGGATCGAACGCCTGGTCGAGCTGGTGTTGTCCAAGCGGAACGCGCAGTGGTCCTTCGCCCAGGGCGGCAAGGAGTTTGGCCGCCCGCATTACGTGGTGATGGTCGCCATCCACACTGCCCTGCTGCTCGGCTGCATCGTTGAGCCGTGGGTGCTGCACCGGCCGTTCATCCCGTGGCTGGGCTGGCCGATGCTGGTCGTGGCGGCGCTGAGCCAGGGGCTGCGGTGGTGGTGCATCACGACGCTGGGCCATAGGTGGAACACCCGCGTGATCGTGTTGCCGGAGGCGCCCCTGGTGCGAAAGGGGCCCTACCGGTGGCTGCACCACCCGAACTACGTGGCGGTGGTGGCCGAGGGGTTCGCGCTGCCGCTGGTGCACACGGCGTGGCTGACCGCGGCTATTTTCACGGTGGCCAATGCCATGTTGCTGAGAGTGCGCCTGCAGGTGGAAAACGCCGCTTTGGGGTACGCATGAGCAACTACGACGCAGACCTGCTCATCGTCGGTGGCGGTCCCGGCGGCCTCGCCACGGCGTTGCACGCTCGCCGGCACGGCCTGTCGGTGATCGTGGCCGAGCCGCGGCCCGACCCCATCGACAAGGCCTGCGGCGAGGGGCTGATGCCCGGCGGCCTCGCCGAACTGAAATCCCTCGATGTCGACCCGGCAGGCATGCCTTTTCGCGGGATCGCCTACGTGAGTGAACGGCGTCGGGCCGAGGCAACATTTCGCAGCGGACCGGGCCTGGGTGTGCGACGCACCACGTTGCACGCAGCGCTGGCGTCGCGGGCCAAAGAGCAAGACACCGACTGGATCCGGACGAAGGTGACCAGCGTCCAGCAGGATGCTCATGGCGTGACGGCCGCCGGCGTACGCGCGAAATGGCTGGTGGGCGCCGACGGACTGCATTCGGCGGTCCGGCGCGCGGTCGGAATCAAGGCAACGGCCGGAACACCACGGCGTTACGGCGTGCGTTGGCACTACACGGTGCCGGCATGGTCGGAGTTCGTCGAGGTCTATTGGTCACGCTGGGGTGAGGCGTACGTGACTCCAGTGGAACCGGATCTGGTCGGCGTGGCGATCCTTTCTCGCGGCCAGCCCGACCTCGCCTGGTTTCCGCGGCTGGCCCGGCAGCTGCGGGGCGCCGAGCGGGGGCAGGCACGCGGTTGCGGCCCGCTGCGGCAGGTGGTCTCCCGCCGCGTCGAGGGCCGGGTGCTGTTGGTGGGCGACGCGGCCGGATACGAGGACGCGTTGACCGGCGAAGGCGTCAGCCTTGCCGTCAAACAAGCCGGTGCGGCGGTCAACGCCATCATCGGCGACGGACCGGCGTCATATGAGGCTTCGTGGCACCGAGTTACCCGGAATTACCGGCTGCTCACCCGCGGGCTGGTGTTGGCTACCACGCCGCGGCCGATCCGCCGTGTCGTCGTGCCGGCCGGCCAGCTGCTGCCCGGCGCGTTCCGGTACGGGGTCAACATCTTGGCGAGCTGACTCGACGGTGCTGGGAGTCAGCGCGCCTTCCAGACCGGCTCCCGCTTCTCGGCGAACGCCAGGGGTCCCTCCTTGGCGTCCTCGGATCTCATCAGGATTCTCATCTCGCTTCGGGTGCGCTCCCAGCCCGGTTCGTCGCCGGTGATGACGCCGTCGTCGACCCCGTAGGCAATCCGCTTGCTGGCCTGCACCGACAGCGGGGCGTTGACGGTGACCCGGGCGGCCAGCGCCAGGGCCGCGTCCAGCACCGAGCCCTGCGTGACGACCTGGTTGATCAGGCCCCACGCCAAGGCGTCGCGTGCGGTGAGCGGTTCCCCGGTTAACAGCAATTCCATCGCCACCTTGCGCGGCAGGTGATCCATGATCCGGAACACGCCGCCGGCAGCGGCGATCAGTCCGCGCTTGACCTCCGGTAGCCCGAAATTGGCGCGCTCGTCGGCCACCACCAGATCGCTGGCCAGTGCCAGCTCGGTGCCGCCGCCCAGCGCGGTGGCGTTGACCGCGGCGATGGTGGGCTTGTCGATGAAATGGTGCACGTAACCGGCGAAACCCCACTCCGCATGATCGGGGTGGTACAGGTTCTCGCGGCGCGCGATCGCCTTGAGGTCGGCTCCGGCGCAAAACGACCTGTCGCCGGCACCGGTGACAACCACCGCCCGCACGTCGGGGTCATGCTGCGCTTCTTCCAGCGCGTCCCCGAGGCCGATGCTGACGGCGCTGTTGATGGCATTACGGGCATCCGGCCGGTTGATCGTAATCACCGTGACGTCGCCGGCCCGGTCGACCAGCACCGCCGGCTGGTCTGTGGCACCCGTCACAACAACTCGACGATGGTCGCGTTGGCCTGGCCACCGCCCTCGCACATCGTTTGCAGGCCGTAACGAATTCCCTTGTCCCGCATGTGGTAAAGCAGTGTTGTCATCAACCGCGCTCCAGAACCGCCGAGCGGGTGGCCGAGCGCGATGGCCCCGCCGTTGACGTTGAGTTTCTTCTCGTCAGCACCGATGTCTTTGAGCCAAGCCAGTGGGACCGGCGCGAACGCCTCGTTCACTTCGTACGCTCCGATCTCGTCAATGCTCAGCCCGGAACGCTTGAGTACCTTCTGAGTTGCCGGGATGGGTGCGGTCAGCATGATCACCGGATTGGCTCCGGCCAGTGTCGCGGTGTGCACCCTTGCAAGCGGCTTAAGCCCCAACGACTTGGCCTTCTCGGCCGACATGAACAGCAGCGCGGCCGAACCGTCGGAGATCTGCGACGAGTTGCCGGCGTGGATCACACCGTCTTCTTTGAACGCCGGTTTCAGCGACGCCATCTTTTCCATCGGGGTACCACGGCGGATGCCTTCGTCCTTGAGCAGGAGGTTTCCGTCTTGATCCTTGATGCCCACGATCTGATCGTCAAAAGCACCGGAATCCTGTGCCGCTCCAGCCTTTTCGTGCGATCCCAGGGAAAATTCGTCGAGCGCGGTGCGGTCCAGCCCCCACTGCTCGGCGATCATCTCGGCACCGATGCCCTGGTTGGGGATCTTGCCGTCGTAGCGCGCAATGAAAGACTCCGGGTAGGGCCGCCCGCCGTTGGCCAGCGACGACCCCATCGGGGTCCGCGACATCGACTCCACACCGCCGGCGACGACGACGTCATAGTGCCCGGCCACCACACCGGCGGCGGCGAAATGGATGGACTGCTGGCTCGACCCACACTGGCGGTCGACGGTCACGCCCGGAACGGTTTCCGGCCAGCCGGCAGTCAACAGCGCGGTGCGGCCGATGTCGAGGGCCTGTTCACCGGCCTGTATGACGCAGCCCCAGATCACGTCATCGACAATTCCGGGGTCGATGCCGGCCTTGTCGACCAATCCGTTGAGCACCTGCGCGGACAGGTCGGCCGGGTGCACCCCGGACAGCCCGCCGTTGCGCTTACCGATCGGTGAGCGCACTGCCTCGACGATGACTGCTTCGGCCATGGGTATGTCTCCTCTTCGAGTCGGTCGTTAGGACGATTGTCAACCAACGCGTTGGGAGGCTGTGGAGCGGGGTCGGCTCAGCCTTGCTCCCCGCCGAGCGTGCACGAAATGCCGCGCCGCGCGGCGTGTCTGCGGACAGACACGCACGCTCACGGCAACCGGCGTGGTCAGTTGGGTGTCAGACGGCCGGGTAGGCCACGGACTTGACCTCGGTGTACTGGTCGAAGCCGGCCACGCCGTTCTGCCGACCGACCCCGCTGTCCTTATAGCCGCCGAAGGGCGTGTCGGCGCCGTACGGCGCGCCGCCGTTGACGCCTATGAAGCCGGCCCTGATCCGATGGGCCACCGACAGCGAACGCTCGAGGGAGCCAGAGAATACGTTGCCCGCCAACCCGTACGGGCTGTCGTTGGCGATCCGGATGGCATCCTCCTCGTCATCGAACGGGATGACCGACAGCACCGGGCCGAAGATCTCCTCCTGAGCGATCGTCATCTTGTTGTCGACGTTGATGAAAAGCGTTGGCCGGATGTAATACCCCTTGTCGAAGCCGGTGGCCGCACCGGGGCCGCCGACCAGCGCAGTGGCACCCTCGTCCACGCCCTTCTGGATGTAGCCCGTCACCCGATCGAACTGCCTCTTCGAGATCACCGGGCCGCAAAGCGTTCCCGGGTCCTGCGGGTCGCCACACGTGACGTTCTCGTAGATGCCCTTGAGGATCGCCACGCCCTCGTCGTAGCGGGACCGCGGCAGCAGCAGCCGGGTCGGGTTGGCGCAACCCTGACCGGCGTGCATGCACGGCGCGATGCCGACCATGCATGCCGACCCGAAGTCGGCGTCCTCCAGCACGATGCTGGCCGACTTGCCACCCAGCTCCAGGAACAGCCGCTTCATGGTGGCCGCGCCCTTTTCCATGATGCGCCTGCCGACCGCCGTGGAGCCGGTGAACGAGATCAGGTCGACCTTCGGCGAGAGCGTGAGTTCCTCGCCCACCAGGTGATCCGACGCGGTGATGACACTGACGACTCCGGCTGGGATGTCGGTGTTCTCGGCGATCAGCCGGCCCAGGCGAGTTGCGTTGAAGGGTGTGTCGGGCGCGGCCTTCAGCACTATCGTGTTGCCGGTGGCCAGGGCCTGGCCGAGCTTGTTGAGGGACACCTCGAACGGGAAGTTCCACGGCACGATCGCACCGACCACGCCGACCGGCTCACGCCACACCTTGCGGGTGGTCAGTGCGCCGGTGAGGCTGATCACCTTGTCACCCAGGTCGGTCTCCCAGGCGTACTCGTCGATCATTCGGGCGGGGTACTTCAATCCGTCTTCCAGCGGGGCGTCCAGCTGCGGACCGAACGTGATGGCGCGAGGAGCGCCAACCTCGAGGATGAGCTCCTCGCGCAGCTCTTCCTTCTCCGACTCGATCGCGTCGTGCAGCTGGAGCAGGCAGCGCTTGCGCAGCTCGCGGTTGGTGGACCAGTCGGTCTCGTCGAAGGCGCGACGGGCGGCGTCGATGGCCCGGTGCATGTCTTCCTTCGACGCGTCGGCGACCTCGCCGAGCGACTCTTCGGTGGCCGGGTTGAGGACGGTAAACGTGCCGGCCTGGCCATCGACGAGCTTGCCGTCGATCATCATCTTCGGCTCGAACCGAACCTTTACAGTGTCAGCCATACTTGTCACTCTCTTTAGACGCGGCGCTGCGGTAGAGCGCCAGAATACTGGATGCCCGTCGCAAGACGGGTGGCCCTATGGAGAGCCTTACCGGAACGCAGCCGATTGGCAATATCCAACGTAGCGCTGTCTTCGTATGGGCATCTCCTACTGGGGATCGAACAGAACCGGTAGCGAGGTCGGCGATCGGAAAACCTGCCCGCGAACGTGCGGGTCGTCGCCGTCGGGGTCCAGCCGAAGATTCGGCAGCCGGTCCAGCAGGAGATTGACGGCGGTGCGCATTTCCAGCCGAGCCAGGTGCATCCCAAGGCAGACGTGCACGCCGTGCCCCCAGCCTAGATTTGCCTTGGCTTGCCGGTGAATGTTGAACGTGTCGGGGTCCGGGTAGCGATCTTCCTGTCGGTTTGCCGAACCCAACATCGGCATCACCGTGGCCCCGGCCGGGATCGCCACCCCACCGAGCTCGGTGTCGCGAGTCGCCACCCGAGTGATTGTCAGCAGCGGCGATTCCCACCGCACGCCCTCTTCGATGGCCTGCGGCAGCAACGACCGATCCGCGCGGATGGCCTCCAACTGCTCCGGATCCTTCAACAGTGCGAGAAGCAGGCTCCCCAACGAGCGATAGGTCGTCTCCACGCCGGCGGGCAGCAGCAATCGAAGGAACGAGAAGATCTCTTCGTCCGCGAGCTTTTCCCCGTCGATCTCGGCCGCACCAAGGGCGCTGATGAGGTCGTCCTTCGGCTCGGCGCGACGGGCCTCGAGTATTGGGGCAAAGTAGTCGCACAACGCCGCCGCGGCCGCAAGCCCTCGTTCCGGGTTCATCAGCCAGCTCAGCAGCGAAATCGACCACCGCTGGAACTGTGGGTAATCCTCCTCCGGCAGGCCCAACAAGCCTGCGATGATCTGGCTCGGATAGTCGAAGGTGAATTCCTTCACCAGATCTGCTTTGCCATTGGGCGCGAAGTTGTCGATCAGGCTGTTGGCCACCCGACCGACTAATTCGTCTTGCCACCGCGCCAATGACTTCTGCGAGAACGCTTTTGACACCAATGATCGCAGTCGGCCGTGGACCGGCTCGTCCATGCCGAGCATCACGCGTTCGCCCAGCACCGGACCGAACGCCGCGATGACCGCGGCCGACGAGAAAGTCTCGTTGTCCCGCAGCATCTGCTGGATGTCCTCGTGGCGATACACGATGAACATCGGCAGCGATTCCTCGTGCGGAAGCGCTCCCGACGTCTCGAGCCGCTGCACCGGTTCCTCGCGGCGCAGCCGCGCCAGTTCGGTGTACGGGTCACGCACATCACCGGATATCGCGTCGTCGAAGGAACCGAAGTCCTCCAGGTCATCGAAAAGCTGTTCCATTAGTCGTTACTCCCCCTGTTGTTCCGTATTCTTTTGTGGCGCACGCCGGGCCGCGAGAGTGGCCAGGCGTTGCAGCACCGGCTGCGGAAGGACTTTCGCGGCAAAAACCATCGCTTTCTGAGCCGTCGTCAACGGCCACGCCCCGTCCCGCATGGAACCCTGCTTGGGTATCCCCAGCACGAGTCGCGACATGTGGTGCATGCTCGACGCGGGGAGTGCTCGGTTGGCGGCCAGAAGCATGACGGCGTCCGGACCTACACCGCGGCGGCGGAACGGCTTCTGGTCAGCCAGCGCTTTGAGCACGCCATCCGTGAACCGCTCGGGCGGCCGGGCCAACCGCATCGCGAACCGCCCTCGGGTGTTCATCGTGTTGTGCAGGCGGGCGTAGGGTCCGCCGAAATTGCGATCGTCGGTGGTGCCGGCGTCCGTGATGATGTCGGTGTCGTACATGCCGGCCACAAGAATCGTGACGCCCAATCCGAACGGTGCGATCTCCAGCGCCAACGACTCACCCCACCGCTCTAGGGCTCCCTTGGCTGCCGAGTACGGCGCGGTGGCCGGCTGACCACGCACCCCGGCCGCGCTGGCCACCAGCACGACGCGCCCTTCTCCCGCCGCCCGCATCGACGGCAGCAAAGCCTTGGTGAGCGCGACGGGTCCCAGGACGCTCGTGGCGAACATGTTCTGCCACAACGCCATATCGGCTTCCTCCACCATTCCAGCGGAGGAGATTCCGGCGTTGTGCACAAGCGCGTACGGCGTCCCGATCTCTTCGATTGCCTTGGCGGCCGACGAGATGGACGCGGCGTCCAGCAAGTCGAGCTGCACACCGATCAGCCGGTCGTCGTCGTCAGAGGCCCCGCTGCCCTGCCGTAGCAGGGGCATCCCAACGTCGGGTGTCCGCATCGCCGCAACCACGCGCCACCCTTCACGATAGAGGCGCACGGCGGACGCGAACCCCAGCCCGCGGGACGCACCGGTGATGACGACTGTGCGCGGCTCAGCCATTCTTGCTCGCACAGGCACCCTGACCCGGCGGCGGCGGGTCGACGTGCGGCCGCCCATTCGGCTCCCCGCTCGCCCGGGTCGACCAAATCCCGACGGAGTACGGGCCTTGCGCGCCCGCCTTTTCGTAATACCCCTGGGGATCATAGACTTTGGCCTCCGGGTAAGGCCACGGGCAGGCAACAGAGGTCGCCGCTCCACTCACCTTGATCGCGGCGAACCATGCCCCGTAGGCGAAGTAGGACACGTTCATGATGGCGAACATCACCAGGAACGTGCCCAGTACCGGCCGACTCGGGAGGATCTTGGCTTTCGCGGTGAGCTTTTCGGCCACCGATTTACCGGTGTCGTCGCGGTAGCACAGGATTGCCGCCGGGATCATCACGAAGGTCACCGACAGCGATTCCCAGATCAGCGGGAATTGGAATGTGGTGCCGGTGAATACCGAGCCCCACGGAATCACCTGCGAGTAGATGTACATGCCGGCGTGCACGAGCTGGATCTCCAGCCACGCGTCGAAGATGAAGCCGATCACCAACGTCAGCAGGCCCAGGCTCACCAACGGGCGCCGCGACACGAAGGCCTCGGGTCCGTACTTGGCCTGCAGTTTGCGCAGGATCCAGACCGCCGGGAAGTACGGCCCGAAATAGAACATCACGTAACCGAACACGACGAACGGTTCGACGGTCGGCGACAGCGACACCAGCGGCCACGACTCCGGCCAGTGGATGAGGTCGGGGTTGTAGACCGCGAACGGCGACCAGTTCATGATCGGGTCCTGCCACACGATCAGCGTGGTGCACAGGAACATCAGCATCACCGGACTGCCCGGATTGCGGCGCCAGCCCCTGATGAACACGGCGAGCAGGACGAGCAGCATGATGACGGTGGAGATGTGCAGGAAAGTGATGTAGTCCAACCCAAAAATGAATCTCACCGGGCGCGGGCGGCCCTGCACGTTCGGGTTGGCCACGCGCGGGTCTAGCGCGGTGCGGCAGTTCGCGATGAAGAAGAGCACGAACGCAGCCAGTGCCGCGCCTGCAACCCACCCGCCCCAGCCCCGCTTATCGCCTACGCCGGCCGCCTTCTGCTCTGCCGGCAGTGGTGTTGCTTGTTCTGTAGACATGCGTCAGCCTTCCTCTCCGAACCGATCGACCAGACGCGAGTTGATGCCGTCGGCATCGAGGGTCCGCGCCACCAGATAGCCGGCGCCCATCCAGGCCCGCCGGGTCCACTTGCCGAACGAAACTCGGGTGCCGGGCGCACCCGATGCCGCCGGCAACATCTTGACCCGCTCCAGCGCCTCTTTGACGCCGCGCGGGCTGAGTGGATGGGCGTCGGTGAACGCCCGCACAAGTGTGGCGGCGACGTCGCGGTTGACGACGGTCACGCAGAATTCGGGGCGACTACCGTTGTACTTCTTCGCGTAGGTGTCGAGGAAGTCCTGCCCGATCTGATTCGCTTCGTCGTACTGATCGACACCGATCCAGCCCATGAACGCGTTCCACATGATCGGGTTCACCCACGCGTTCTGCCATGCGGTGGTGGTGAAGCGCGGCGGGTCCCAGCCGAGGGACTCGAGCGCCGGGTTGATGAAGACGATTCCGAATCCGAAGCCCAGATGGACGATCGCCTCGGCCTTTGCCTCGTGAAGCGTATGCACCGCTGCGTTGATGTCCTGAGCCGTCTGAGCGATCGCAACTTCCGCCACTATCCGAATGCCCTTGCGCCGACAGGCACTTCGCAGGTTCTTCAGGTAGCTCTCACCGATCAGGCTCTGTTCGACCAGCACACCGATCTCGGTGAGTCCTCGTTTGGCGATGAGATCGGCCAGAAAGATCGGCTCATCGGTCATGGATCCCTGGGGGAATGCGAAGGTCCACTCCCCTAACCAGTCGTCGGTACCGGTCACGCTGATCGCCGGAACCTTGAATCGTTCCTCGATCGCTTCCCGCAACGGCACGCAGTTGTCGGTGATGTTCGGACCGAAGACCAGCAGGCAGCCCTCGTCGACTAGTTCTCCATACGCGTCGATCACCGCCTTGACCGAGCCCTTGGGCAGACCCTCCACTTCGCGATAGATCATCTGTACGGGACGGTCCATCAGGCCCTGCGCGACCGCCTCTTCGAAGATGAGGTCGAAAGTCTGGGTGAACGAGGCGAATAGCTCCTCGGGGAAGCCCGGCGGAAGCTTGAAGTCCATCAGATAGCCGACCTTGATCGGCTCTGCGGTGCTTTCGTAGGACATTCGACCTCCCGGCTGACAAACTCACTCGCACTCAATCGCACAAATCCGTGGAAAACCTAATATTTGTTCAGACCCTAGCTCAGACCGTATCGGGGGCGGTATACAACGTCAATCGTCGGCTCCATCCCCCGCGCCCAGATAGACCTCGGCCATCTCGTTGAGGGCCCGGCCCACAGCCAGATCGTCGGTGAGCGGTCCCGCGATCGCGGCCCGGGCCGCGTCTCGCATGGAAAGCCCCTCGGCGATAAGCCTGGCCGCCGCAATGAGCACACGGGTCGATGCGACCTCACGCAGCCCGGCGGTTTCCAGGCGACGAATGGCGTGGCCGAAGCGCACCAGTTCGGCCGCGATAGCGCCGTCCACCCCAGCTTCCCGTGCAACGATCCCCTCTTCGACATCGGCTGGGGGAAATCCGAATTCGATGGCGACCATCCGCTGACGTGTCGAATCCTTGAGGTCCTTGAGCACGCTTTGGTAGCCGGGGTTGTACGAGACCACCAGGCCGAATCCCGGCGCGGCGTCCAGCGTGATTCCGAGCCGTTCGATGGGCAACTGCCGCCGATGGTCCGCGAGCGGATGCAGCACGACGGTGGTGTCCTGGCGGGCCTCCACCACTTCGTCCAGGTAGCAGATCGCACCCTCGCGCACAGCCCGGGTCAGCGGACCGTCCGTCCATACCGTCTCGTCGCCCCGCAGCAGAAACCGGCCGACGAGGTCCGCCGTGGTGAGGTCGTCGTGGCAGGCGACGGTGATCAGCGGCCGGCCGAGATCGTGAGCCATCGCCTCGACGAAGCGCGTCTTGCCGCAACCGGTCGGCCCCTTGAGGACGAGTGCGAGACCCTGCCGGTAGGCCGCCTTGAAGACGGCTTCCTCGGTGCCGACGGTTTGGTAGTACGGCCGTACCCGGTCCGCCTCCGGGGTCGCGCCGTTCGGCGAAGCGAGCCTGAACTCGTTGGCCATCGCAACCCTTCTGTCACCCGCTGCACTGCGGTGAACGCAGCCTATCCGGAACAGATGTTTGTTTCAATTATCATGAAATTGTCATGAAATCCTCCGGCGGACCTCTGCTGAGCGCAGCGCGGACCGGAATAGCGGTCCGATGACGCCGGCGAGTTGATCCGGGCGTGCGATCGTCGCATGCGCGGTGTTGCCGAACACCCTGCGCAACGATTGCGCGGAGCTTTCACCGGTCCCCGCGCCAATGGTCAGGCATACGCAGCCAGTGCCGCGGCGACGGGCCTCGGTCAACGCGCGGCGTGCGTCCGCGGCACCGTAGGCCCGCTCGTATCCGTGGTCGTATGCAAGTCCGTCGGACAGCACCACCAACAGCCGGCGCGACGTGCCGCCGCGTGCCTCCAAGACCGCCGAGCCATGCCGGACAGCCGCACCGAGGCGGGAGTACCCGCCGGGTTCCAAGCTGTTGAGCCGTCTCATGATTCGGGCGTCAAGGTGATCGTCAAACCGTTTGACGGGCACCATGCTCACCGCGCGCCGACCCTGCGAGTAGTAGGCGTAGAGCGCGACCCGGTCACCCAAATCGTGTAACGCGACGGTGAGGTTCGCGACCGCCGCACGCTGTTGTTCGTGCACCGTGCGCCCCAGCGTTCCGGGCTCGGCCGCCGAACCCGACACATCGAGAAGCAGCAGCACCGACAAGTCGCGCCGGCGCCGCAGGCTGTCGAGGTATACCGCCTCGTCGGGTACCGACCCCGCCCGCACCTCGACGCGGGCTTCAACGGCCGCGTCGATATCGATGTCGTCGCCCTGCGGCTGACGGTGGCGGCGGTGCAGACCCATTCCAAGTCGTGACAGCGGCCGCCGCAGGCCGATGGCGTCGTCGATTGGAAGTGTCGCTTGTGATCTAAGAGGGGCCTTGATGGTCGGCTCTACCTCGCGCACGGTGCACCACCCGGGCCGGTAGCTCCTGCGCGTCACGTCCCATTCCGGGTAAGTCGCACCGTCGCTTTGGGCTGCCCTGTCGTCCACATCCTCGCTCGACGCTGACGCGAGCGACGACACGGCGTGCGGACCGCGCCTCCCGGAATGCGTGCGGTGCGTCGGATTGTCGGCCCCGGGCGGGCCGCCACCACTACCGGTTTTGCGGGCGGAGGACAGCATCTTCTTCAGCCACTTGCCGATGAAACCACCCCCACCAACCGGACTGGTGAACAGGTCCGGATCGTCGGAGTCGTCGATCTCGCCGTCATCAAGTTCCTGGAGTTCCTCTTGCTGCGCGCCACCACCCCGCGGGACATGTTGCGGTTTCGCCTGATCCTGTTGTTCGGCTGCTCGGGAGCAGGCGGCCAGCACCTTCGCCGCACGGATCACGCCGAATCCGGGCGCCGGGTCGTCGAGGTCCAACCGTCCGGCGGCGATATTCAGCGAAGCGGCCGCCGAGTCGCTGCGACTGGCGATCTCACGGTCGCCGGCCGCCACCAGGAAGCCCGGCAACAGGCCGGCATTGGCGACCAGTGCGCGGTGGCCCTCGAGCGTCAGATAGCGCCGGGCCAGCCGGGGATGCCGGATCAGGGGACGGACGACATCGGGCTCCAAGCTGCCGGCCGCGATCATCGACGCCTGCACCGCGATGGCCTCGAGGGCCTTGAGTTTGGCGCTCGCCCGCGCAGGAACCTCGACGTAGATCGTCTGGCCGTCCGTCCACGGAGGTTCACCCGGTTGCAGTTCGGCAACCGCCACCGGTCGACCCGCCAGCGCGGAAGCAAACATGCCAAGGGCCTGCAAACGCTCGCCAGGAGCGTCGTCTGCCACCCTCGACCTCCACACCTCGGGAGCTTGTTGACCAAATATCTGTTCCACCGTAGGGTCCGGTTTTACTGCAGTCAATGAGCTCGGCCGTCGGCCATATTGTGTCAGGAGCAGTTCATGATTGACTTCACCGGCCAGGTGGCGGTGGTCACGGGAGCCGGCCGCGGACTCGGGCGACTCTACGCACTGGACCTGGCCCGCCGCGGCGCCGCTGTGGTGGTGAACGACGTCGGCTGCGGAATGCGTGGCATTCCAGGTGAGGCCGCCGACTCCGGCGTGGCCGACGACGTGGTCGACGAGATCAAGTCGGCGGGCGGCAGCGCAATCGCCTGCTACGACTCGGTCGACAGCCCCGCGGGCGGCCAAGCGATCATCGACACCGCCGTGGGCGCGTTCGGGCGGCTCGACGCGGTCATCAGCAACGCGGGAATCTTCGGCAGTGTGCCCTTCGAGGATCTCTCGGCCGACGAGTGGACCCGCATGCTCCGAGTGCATCTCGACGGCGGCTTTTTCGTGTCTCAGCCGGCGTATCGTGCGATGAAGAAGAACGGGGGCGGACGATTCGTCTTTATCTCAAGTTCCGCCGGGATCTTCGGTCAGCCGATGGAAGCCCACTATGCCGCGGCGAAAGCCGGCCTGGTGGGCTTGACGAACGTGATCGCGATCGAAGGCGAGGCACATGGAATCGTCGCTAATTCCGTTATGCCAACCGGCTTCTCGCGGATGGTCACAGAGACAGTCGGCGACGAGAAGTTCCTCACCGAATCCGGCTTCATGCGGGCCATTCGGCCCGAGCTCGTGGTGCCGCTGGTGACCTTTCTCGCGAGCAGTGCCTGCACGTTCACCCACCGCAACTATTCCGCGTCCGCCGGACGCTACGCCCGGGTGTTCGTCGGCCTGAGCGAAGGTTGGCTGGCCGACGCCGACAGCGAACCGACTGCCGAGGACATCGAGGCACACCTCGACCAGTTGTCGTCGACGGACAGATTCTTCGTGCCCACATCGATCGTCGACGAAGTACTGGAAGTGTGCGAGCGACGCGGCGTCAACGCGATGCCGAACGACGCTGACGTCGCATTCCCCGAACCGCAACGTTTGGGGTCCGGCCAAACGGGTCAGGACTCAGGGCAATAGGGTCAAATACGTGGACTTCGCCTATCCAGCGGAAGTGGAACAGTTCCGCGCCGAGCTGCGCGAGTGGCTGTCCGTGAACCTGACCGATGAGCTGATGGCCGCACGCCGCCCTGCCGATCGCGACCACACCGCGTTCGAACTGCTGCGCGGCTGGAGCCGAACGATGGCCGATGCGGGCTGGGCGGCCGTCTCCTGGCCCCCCGCGTACGGCGGCCGCGGGGCGAGCGTTCTCGAGCAGTTGGTCTACACCGAGGAAACCACACGTGCTCGGGCTCCGATGCCGCTCAACATCATCGGGCTGAACAACATCGCGCCCGCCATCATGCAGTACGGAACCGAGTCCCAGAAGCTCACGCTGCTCCCCCGGATGATGCGTGCCGACGACATCTGGTGCCAGGGAATGTCGGAACCCGAAGCGGGGTCCGACCTCGCCTCGCTGCGCACCCGTGCGGTGCGGGACGGTGACCACTTCGTCGTCAACGGCCAGAAGATCTGGACCTCACTCGGGCATCAGGCACACTGGTGTCAGCTGTACGTGCGCACCGATCCCGATGCGCCGAAGCACCAGGGCATCTCCTGCCTGATCGTCGACATGACGTTGCCCGGCATCGAGGCCCGTCCGCTGGTCACACTCAACGGCGACACTGACTTCGCCGAGGTGTTCTTTCACGACGTGCGGGTGCCGGCCGACGCGTTACTCGGACCTCTGAACGCGGGCTGGCAGGTGGCCACCACCACGCTCAGCCACGAGCGCGCCGGGGCCGCCCGGCTGTACGCAGAGATGCAGGTAAGGCTCGAAGAGCTGGTGGACGATTTTGCCACGGCCGATGGCGGCCGTGCCCTAGACGATCCCGTGACGCTGCGACGCCTTGGCGAAATCGCGCTCCGCGTCAAATATCTCGAGGTGCTCTGCCAGCGGTCGATCTCGGCGACTTTGCACGGTGGGTCAGAAAACGCGGCCTTTGGGTCGGCCAGCCTCGCCAAGACCGTATGGGGTGAGATCGGGCAAGGCCTGGCAGCCCTGGCCTTCGATGTGCTTGGCACCGAGGGTGGAAAAGGCCGGTGGGGCGACTACCGCCTGACGTCGCGCTCGCTGACCATCGCGGGCGGCACGACCCAGATCAACAAGAACATCACCGCGCAGCGCGTCCTGGGGCTGCCCCGAAAATGAACCTCGAACTCACCGACGAGCAGGTCGCGCTCCGCGACACCACCCGGCGCTTCCTCGCCGAGAAGGCACCCATTTCGGGCCACGTGCGCGAGTTGCTCGACGATCCCACCGGTGTCGACCAAGCCGTCTGGCGCGGCCTCGCCGACCTCGGAACAACGGGGCTCTTGGTGCCCGAGGAATACGGCGGCGCAGGCATGACGATGGTCGAGGCGGGAATTGTCGCCGAAGAGCTGGGCGCCGCCCTGCACCCGGGGCCTTGGTTGTCGAGCGCGGTCGCCGCGACGCGGGCCCTGACGCGCATCGGCGATAACGAGACTGCCGGAAAGATTTTGGCCGGAATCGCCGACGGGACCACGATCGCCACGGTCGGCTTCCTGGATTTCGGGAACACCGCCTCCGTGGTCGAAGCAGCTGGCGAGGGTGACGGCGTCGCGTTGCGGGGTGAGATCGCCGCAGTCCCCGACGCCGCCGCGGCCGACGTCCTGCTGGTGCTCGCGCCGGACGCAGTAGGCACGGGGCTTTTCGCGATAAGCACCGACACCTCCGGGGTATCGGTGCTACCCGAGCGCGGTATCGACCAGACCCGCAAGCGGTTTCGCGTCACGCTCGACGACGCGCCCGCACACCGGCTGGCGACGGCTCCTCCGGACGCCGTTGCGGCGGTGATCGATGACGTGCTCATCGCCAATGCCGCCGACGCACTTGGCGCCGCACGGGCCGTCATGACCATGGCAATCGAATACGCAAAGGTCAGAAGACAATTCGGCCAGGTTATCGGATCGTTTCAGGCGATCCAGCACCTGTGCGTGGACATGTTCGAGACTGTCGAGCTGGCCCGCAGCGGCGTGATCCACGCGCTGTGGGCCTCCGATGCTCACGGCACTCAAGGCGACGAGCGGCACCTGGCCGCGGTGCGGGCGAAGGCGTTCGCCGGGCGGCTGGCCGCCGTGGGCGACACCGCGATCCAAGTGTTCGGCGGCATCGGCTACACCTGGGAGCACGACGCTCATCTGTACCTCAAGCGCCTGCTGAGCTGGAGCGGGCTTCTCGGAGGACCCGATGAGTACCTCACTGAAATCGGTGCGCGCCTTGCGAAGAGAGGTCTCCGGTGACCGTCCTGGACCCAATGGATATCGACTACCTGCTCACCTCCACCCGCTCGGCGCGTAAGTCGCTCGACCTGGACGCGCCGATCGACCTCGGGGACATCCGGGATTGCCTGCGCATCGCGTTGCAGGCCGCCAACGGCTCGAATTCACAGGCCTGGCGCTGGCTGGTGATCGCCGACCCGGAGCTCCGGAAAGAGGTCGCCAAGCTATACCGCGAAGCTTATCTGCTGCGCGTCGGGGGGCAGTTGGTTGCCGACCTGATGCCCGCCGGCACCCCGGAGCACCGGCTGATGTCGTCGACGGAGTGGTTAGTCGAGAACATGGCGAAGGTTCCGTTGCTGGTAATCCCTTGCTATCAGCCGTACCTCCCACACATCGCAGGCGACGAGTCGTTTCAACAGGCGACGCTGTACGGTTCAATCTTCCCGGCGGTGTGGAACTTTCAGTTGGCCTTGCACACCCGCGGCTACGGAACGTGCGTGACGACGCTGCACCTGCACCGTGAAGAGGAAGTGCGCCGGCTGCTGGGAATCCCGGAAACCTATGTCCAGGGCTGCCTGCTGCCCGTGGGCCGGCTGGCGCCCGGGTACAAATTCCGGCCCGCCGTTCGACGACCCGTCGACGAGGTGGCCAAGCTCGACCGTTGGGATGGGCCCGGGCTTTAGAATGGCCGAGGCTGTTGTCGCCGCTGTTCGCAGCGCATTCGCGCGGGTTTCCGGCAATCCAATCTGATAGCCTTTAACAAAGATTTGGTTCGGCAGGAGTTTCGGTGGGAGGGCGATGCATATCTTCGCTAAGCCGCAGTCCTCTGGATATGCGCTCCGCTAGCCATGGCCAAATCCGGTGCATTGGCTAAGGGCAGGCGGTCGGCAGCCGATCGGTCGGATCATGCCGGCGGCGCAGATGACTCTGGCACGCGCCGCGACGAGATCCTGCAGACCGCAGCATCGTTGATCGCCTCCTCGGGGTTGCGGACATCCCTGCAGGAGATCGCCGACGCGGCCGGTATTCTCCCCGGCAGCCTGTATCACCATTTCGATTCCAAGGAAGCGATCCTGGTCGAGCTGATCCGCCGCTATCAGGACGATCTCGATCGAATCGGGCAAGCCGCCCTGTCCAGATTGGACGAGCCCGACCCGCGGCCGCCTTCCGAGAAGATCATCGACCTGGGCTCGGCGATCGCCAACTGCGCGGTGCGGCACGGGGCCGCACTGCAGATGTCGTTCTACGAAGGACCCAGCTCAGATCCCGAGCTCATGAAGCTGACCAGGCAACAGCCAGCGGCGATCCAGGAGGCGATGCTGCAAACCCTGCGCGCCGGGAGGTGGAGCGGCTACATCAAACCCGACATCGATCTTCCCACGCTGGCCGACCGTATCTGCCAAACGATGTTCCAAGTCGGGCTTAACGTCATGCGCCACAATTCTTCCGCCGACCAGGTGGCAGAGCTGCTGTGCCGGATCATCTTGCAGGGACTGGCATCCCGACCAACCACCGATTCGGCATTAGATCGGTCCAACGCCTTCACAGCCGCAAACGACGTCATCGAGACATGGGCCGACGACCGCGATGCCGAACCCGGCGACAAAGCGGCACACGTCCGCGCGGTGGCACGAACGGAGTTCGGCCGCAAAGGGTATGAAGTCACCACCATCAGAGACATCGCGTCGGCGGCGGGCCTTGGCACCGGAACCGTCTATCGGGTGATCGGATCCAAGGACGAACTCCTCGCCTCGATCATGGAATCTTTCGGGAGAAAGGTCGAAGCGGGATGGGTTAGCGTGCTGCGTTCGGACGCGACGTCGATCGAGAAATTGGACGCGCTGAGCTGGGTCAACGTCAACGCGTTGGACCAATTCTCTGACGAATTCAGGATTCAACTCGCCTGGATGCGGCAATCTCCGCCGACAGCCGACCCAGGATGGTCGTACACGACGCGACTACGGCAGATGAAATCACTGCTCTCCGAGGGCATCCGGTCCACCGAAATACAAATCGACACCCCGTCGACCGCGATGCTGGCGCGATGCGTCATCGGCCTGCAGTGGATACCGGAGAACATTCTGCGCGCCGTCGGGAAACGGGCGGCGCTGCTGCACGCCAGGGACACCGTCCTGCGCGGTGTGGCGGTTCGCGCCGAGTAAGACCCCGTTATCTGGGACCCGGTCTTGAACCAAATAACTGTTCTTCATACAGTAGGGCAGTTAGTAATAGCCGAGTAAAGGCCGACTGGCCGCCGCGAGAGGAACCCAATGTCTATTGTCGATCGGTTGCGCTACGACGGTAAGCGTGCGCTCGTTGTTGGAGGCGCGACCGGCATGGGCGCGGCGGCGGCCAAAGCGGTCGGCGAGCTCGGCGCCGAAGTCATCGTGCTGGACTATGCGCCGGTGGACTTCAAAGTCGCCCAGGCGGTACAGGTCGACCTGCGCGACCCCGCCTCGATCGACGCCGCCCTCAAGCAGGTCGAAGGGCCCATCCACGCCGTGTTCTCGGCCGCCGGAGTGGCCGACGGAACCACCGACCTGTTGAAGATCAACTTCATCGGCCACCGCCACCTCATCGACCGGTTGCTGGAAAAGAACCAGCTTCCGAACGGCTCGGCGATTTGCTTCATCTCCTCGGTCGCAGGCATGGGCTGGGAGAACGACTTGGACAAGATCACGGAGTTCCTGGCCACCCCGGACTTTGCGGCGGCCACGGCCTGGTCCGAGGCGCACGAGGCCGAGGGCTACATCCACTACGGCACCAGCAAGAAGATCATCAACACTTACGTCGCCATGCAGGGCTATCCGCTGCTCAAGAAGGGGATTCGCATCAACGCGATCTGCCCGGGGCCGACCGACACCCCCTTGGCGCAGGCCAATGCGGACCTGTGGCTCAGCTTCGCGCAGGACTACCGGGACGAGACGGGCTCCAAGGTCCACACCCCGGAGCAGATGGGCGATGTGATGGCGTTCCTCAACAGCGACGCGGCCAGCGGCATCAGCGGGATCACCCTGCTCGTGGACACCGGGCACACGATGGCGTCCGTGACCGGGTCGTACGCGCCGGGCAAGCCCCTGATCGACCTGATCATGGGCAAGGTCAAGCTCTAGGCGGCTGACCGCTGGCGGGCGACGGCTCCGCGGGTAAGCAAGTGGATGATTGCGTGCCGCCCACGACGTAATGGGTTGCGCGGCGCGGCAGCTCCGGGCTGCTCGGGGTCGAGCACGGTCTCGGCAGTGACCAGCACGGAGTCCAGCGTCGCGCCGAGGCGGGCGTGCCGGCCGCGGCGATACACCAGGTAAGCCACCGCCGCCACGACCGCCACCGCCACCGGCACAACCACTGTCGACCAGGCCCACCGCTGCACGAGGGTTACCGCAAGGGCGCTCGCCGAACGCGTCAGACGCCGCGCCAGGCGGGTTGGCACGCCGGTGGCAGTGGAGTCGTCGTTGAACATGACGCACACCATATCCGCCGTTCCAGGGCGGCGGAGTAACCTTGGTCGCGCAACTGGTCTGCTTGCGCCGCAAGACGTGGCGCGGGCATCGAGCGAAGCAATGTTGGTAGTGCTTCGTAAGAGGGAACCCGGTGAGAATCCGGGACTGTCCCGCAGCGGTATGCAGGAACGAACGCCGTCTAGAGCACTGGTCGCAAGACGACTGGGAAGCGACGGCCATTAGGAGCACCACCCGGTGCGCGCCTGCTGAGTCCGAAGACCTGCCAGCTGCGCCGGGCGCGCCCGCGTCCGGCGGCTCATCGCCTCGAGGAATGGGCGTTTGGCTGCAGCCGTTGCGGTTATGCAGTAAGTGCACACCGCGACTGGATCGGCTGCACGTCCGGCGGCGGTGACCACTACGCCGATTGAAGGACGAGAAATACAGTGACCCCACAAGCATTTACCGCTACGGTTACCGGCTCCCCACGCATTGGCCCGAAACGCGAACTCAAGCGCGCGACAGAGGGCTACTGGGCCGGACGCACCAGCCGATCGGAGCTCGAATCCGTCGCCGCGAAGCTACGCCACGATATGTGGTCGGGCCTAGCCGCCGCCGGCCTCGACTCGATTCCGGTGAACACCTTCTCCTACTACGACCAGATGCTCGACACCGACGGTCATGCTCGGCGCGCTGCCGGCCCGGGCCATGTCCGTCTCCGACGATCTGGACCGCTACTTCGCCGCCGCGCGCGGCAACAAGGACGTCGCGCCGCTGGAGATGACCAAGTGGTTCGACACCAACTACCACTACATCGTTCCCGAGATCGAGCCCGCGACCAAGTTCGCGCTGAACCCGGCCAAGGTCCTCGCTGAGCTGAAAGAAGCGCTCGGACAGGGTATTCCCGCTCGGCCCGTTGTCATCGGGCCGGTCACCTTCCTGCTGCTGAGCAAGGCCGTCAACGGCGGTGGCGCACCGATCGAGCGGCTCCAGGAGTTGGTGCCGATCTACTCCGAGCTGCTGTCGCTGCTCGCCGACAACGGCGCGCAGTGGGTGCAGCTGGACGAGCCCGCACTGGTGACCGACATCTCCGCCGACGCGCCCGCACTGGCCGAGGCTGTCTACAACGCGCTGGGCGCGGTGAAGAACCGGCCCGCCATCTACGTCGCCACCTATTTCGGTGACCCGGGCGCTGCCCTGGCAGGCTTGGCGCGCACGCCGGTCGAGGCGATCGGCGTCGACCTGGTGTACGGCGCGGACACCGCCATAGCCGCAGTTCCGGAGCTGGCCGGCAAGATCCTGGTGGCCGGCGTAGTCGACGGACGCAACATCTGGCGTACCGACCTGGTGTCCGCGCTGGGCAAGCTGGCGACCCTGCTGGGTTCGGCGGCCACAGTCGCGGTGTCGACGTCGTGCTCCACGCTGCACGTGCCGTACTCGCTGGAGCCAGAGACCGACCTGGACGACGCCTTGCGCAGCTGGCTGGCATTCGGACAGGAGAAGGTCGCCGAGGTGGTGACGCTCGCGCGCGCACTTCACGAGGGACGCGACACGGTCGCCGACGAGATCGCGGCGTCCAATGCCGCGGTGGCCTCGCGCAAGAGCGACCCACGCCTGCACAACGACCGGGTCCGGGCCCGCATCGACTCGATCGCCGCCTCCGGTACGCATCGGGGCGACGCGGCCGACCGCCGTGCCAGCCAGGATGCGCGGCTGCATCTGCCACCGCTGCCGACCACGACCATCGGTTCCTACCCGCAGACCACGGCGATCCGCAAAGCGCGAGCGGCGTTGCGGGCCGGCGAGATCGACGAGGCGGAATACAACAACAGGATGAAGCAGGAGATCGCCGACGTCATCAAGCTGCAGGAGGACCTCGGGATCGATGTGCTGGTGCACGGTGAGCCGGAGCGCAACGACATGGTCCAGTACTTCGCCGAGCAGCTGGAGGGCTTCTTCGCCACCCAGCAACGGCTGGGTGCAGTCCTACGGCAGCCGCTGCGTACGTCCGCCTGTCCTTTACGGCGACGTGTCCCGCCCGCATCCGATGACGGTCGACTGGGCTGCCTACGCGCAGTCCCTGACCGACAAGCCGGTGAAGGGCATGTTGACCGGCCCGGTCACGATCCTGGCGTGGTCGTTTGTCCGTGACGACCAGCCGCTGGCCGACACCGCCAACCAGGTGGCGCTGGCCATTCGCGACGAGACCGTGGATCTGCAGGCCGCCGGTATCGCGGTCATCCAGGTTGACGAGCCGGCGTTGCGTGAGCTGCTGCCGCTGCGTCGCGCCGACCAGGACGACTACTTGCGTTGGGCCGTCGGGTCTTTCCGCCTGGCTACTTCTGGAGTCGCCGACTCCACGCAGATTCACACCCACCTGTGCTACTCGGAGTTCGGCGAGGTCATCGGGGCCATCGCCGATCTGGATGCCGACGTGACCTCCATCGAGGCGGCACGCTCGCACATGGAGGTGCTGGACGACCTCAACTCGGTCGGCTTCTCCAACAGCGTGGGCCCGGGCGTCTATGACATCCACTCGCCGCGGGTGCCGAGCACCGACGAGATGGCCACATCGCTGCGGGCCGCGCTGAAAGCCGTTCCCGCTGACCGACTCTGGGTCAACCCCGACTGTGGTCTGAAGACCCGCAACGCCGACGAGGTGGCAGCGTCGCTGAAGAACATGGTTGCGGCGGCGCGGGAGGTCCGGGCGGGAGGGTAGGGTCGTCCCTTCGGCCCGAATAGCAGTAGAGGGGTCCAAAGGGTGGCTGTCTTCGTTGCCTTTGGCTCGTTCCTGACGACATTGCTGGGCGGGTACGCGGCTGTGCGGATCGGTCCGTATCGCAACCTGGTGCTTGGGTTGGCCGCGGGATTGATGCTCGGTGTAGTGGGCTTCGATCTGCTGCCTGAGGCATTAAGTCAAGAACCCCGCTCACTAGCGGGCATTCCCGCCCCACTATTGGCTTTTGTATTGGGTTTCCTCGTGTTGCACGTCATCGAGCACACCGTCGGCATCCATCGCGGCCCAGTGGCCGGCGACGCGGAGGAGTTCCATGCGCCCAGCGTTGGGCTGCTTGCGGCATCGGGCCTGGTTGGCCATAGCGTGATGGACGGGTTCGCGATCGGTGCGGCATTTCAAGTAGGGAACCATGTGGGTGCGGTGGTCGCGGTGGCCGTAATCGGTCACGATTTCGCGGACGGGTTCAACACCTACACCGTCACATCGCTGTACGGAAATGATCGTCGACGGGCAATAACCCTGCTCGCGGCGGATGCTGTGGCGCCAGTTGCCGGCGCGGCCCTCACCCTGGCAATGACGATCCCTCACCAGATATTGGGCCTATACCTGGGGTTTTTCGCCGGGTTTCTGATGTATCTCGCGAGCGCTGACATCCTGCCCAAGGCGCATACCGGGCATCGAACTCCGCTGACGCTGGTGTGCACGATCGGCGGCGTGCTATTCATGCTGGCGATCATCGCACTAGCGAACTAGGGGTTGTCCGTGGTGATGGCCATCGGAAAGGGGCTGAGGGCAGGAACCGTCAGCCTGACCGGGAGCGTGGTCATCGCGGTCTCGTCGGTTGCACCCGCCTACAGTCTGGCGGCAGTGATAGGCGGCATGGTGGCAGTGGTGGGCGCCAAGACGCCCGCGCTATTCGTCATCGGATTTCTGCCGATGATGCTCACCGCCTTCGCATTTCGCGAACTTGCCAGCGAGACGCCGGACTGCGGATCGGCCTTCACATGGGCCACCCGCGCGTTCGGCCCGTGGGTTGGCTGGCTGACCGGCTGGGCTTCGGTGATCGCCGCGACGGTCGCCGTTGGCAACGGTGCACAGATCGCGGCGATCTACTTGATGAAGGCACTGCACCTGAGCACATTGGCACATTCAACGGCGGCCCAGGTCGCGGTGGGCGGGTTGGCCGTCGTCGGCTTGCTGCTGCTGTGTCTGCGGGGAATCGACGTCACCGAGCGCACACAGGCTGTGCTGGTAACAGTGCAGTTCGCGATGCTCGCGCTGGTCAGCATCGTCGCGTTGGTGAAGGTGTTCGGCCATCACGCGGGTCCGCAAGCGGTGCTGCCGCAGTGGAGTTGGCTGTCTCCGGCGGGACTATCGGCCGCGGCCGTTGCCCACGGGGCCATCCTGTGTGTCTTCGCGTACTGGGGGTGGGATGCGTGCCTGGCGATATCTGAGGAAACCAAGCAGCCGTACAAGAACCCGGGCAAGGCCGCCGTGCTCGCAACGATCCTCGTGCTCGGCTGCTATGTGCTGGTGAGCTTTGCGATTCAAGCCTTCGCCGGGTTCGGCACGACGGGAATCGGCCTGAACAATTCCCAGAACGCCAACGACGCCCTCAGCATTCTGGGAGATCCGGTGGTCGGTAGGGGCCTGGCCGTTGTGTTGCTACTTGCGATCAGTTCGTCCTCATTGGCGTCGGTGATGACGTGTTTGGCCCCGACCGCGCGGGTCATGTTGGCCATGGCGGTCTACCGGGCCCTGCCGCAGCGCTTCGCACGGGTGCACCCGCAATACCGGACACCGTGGTTCGCCGTCCTCGTGATCGGTGTCGGTGGGTTCACGATCTATCTTGTTATGACGCTGGTCAGCCAGAACTCGTTGGCGGACATGGTGGCGTCGCTGGGGCTGGCCGTCACCTTCTACTACGCCACCGCAGCGTATGCGTGCGTGTGGACCTACCGGCGCACGCTGCGGCGATCGGCACGCGACTTCTGGCTGCGTGGCGCTTTTCCGTTCATCGGCGCGGTCGCTATGACGTGGGCGTTCGTGCAGAGCGCCACCGACATGTATGCGCCGGACTACGGCAAGACCCACTTTGGCCCGGTCGGTGGTGTGTTCATCCTTGGGATGGGCCTACTGCTGCTCGGCGTACCAGTCGCGGCGCTGAGCGCACTCGGTAGCCGGGACTTCTTCCGCGGCAAGACCCTCAATGCGGGGACCGAGATCGTTGTGCCCGTTCCCGGGGTGCGCTGACTCGAAGGGTGCTCGGCACCAAACGAATAAAACCGCGTTGTGTGCATCCGACTGGTCGATCTGGACGCGGCCCGGGTTTCAAGGGTCTTTGGACTCCTGATCACGGTCCCTACGGTGCCCGCGCTCTAACCTTATGGCCCTCGTCGGCAATGGTGCCGGAAGCGCAACATCGTAGACAGCTTGCGAGCTTCCCAGTCCGCTTGATCCAGAGAGGCCCGTCATGGCCATGTCCAGTCGCCACCGCGCAACAATGCGTTCCTGGCCGCAGGACGGCACACCCGACAAGCCGGCCGGCTACCAACGCCACGAATTAATCGCCGCGGCGGCGGGGGCCATGTTATTGGTGGTCATCGGGGTGCTGTCGGGGTGGGCCCATTACAGCTTGTCGACTGCGCCGCCGGTTTTGGCGAACACCGCTGCGACGACACAGGCGAGCGCTGCGACGCCCCTGGCATCCCCTCCCATGCGCGCGCAAATGCGCACCTGGCTGACGCCAGCCCAGCCGTCGATTAATGCGCTACTCACCGCACGACACGAAATCACCTCTGCTGCCGCCATCGATGACATCGACGGGACGGGCGCAGCGTGCCAAACCGCCGACGGCGCCGTCACGAGCGTGCAGCACCACCTGCCGAGTCCGGATCCTGCACTGACCGCCGCGTTGCAACGGGCCATGAACACCTATCGCGTCGGGTTGGGCTACTGCATCACGGGTGCGCAAAACCAGGACGGTAACGACATTGAGCACGCGGTGACCTATATCAATCAGGGAAACGCCGGCCTGCAGGCAGCAATGGACCTTCTCGAGTGCGACCTGCCTAACTCCGAACCCCGCGACCCGGGTGTCATGACGGTATAGCTCAACAACTGCGCGTCACTGCCGAGCGACACGGTGGCGTTTGGCACGTGCACGTCGCGCCACGCGCGAAACCATGCAGATCAACTCAGGTCTGGCCGTCGACTGAGCGCCCCAGGTAGGCCATGAGCCGGGCAGTCGGCGTCGCGTCCTCGGGCGCGGGTTGGGCCGCCCCAAAGCCCCCCGGCCGCCGCAGCATGTCCCCCGGCACCGACTCCACAAGCCCACGGCACAGCGCGAGCAGGTCCTCGGGCAGGTCCACCAGGCGGCCTTGTGAACGATGAACGTCCCAGCTGTGCAGGGCCAGGTCCGAGACGGGATAGGTTAGCGCCCGGTGCAGCGCAACCTCACCCTCCGGCGACGCCCGCATCGCATCCACATCGGCGCGGGGCAGAGCGTCCCGCAGCCGGTCCGCCAGCTCGCGAAGCCGTGCCGCCGGGTCCTCGCATACCCAGTCGGCCGGCCGGGAGGGGCCGCTCCAAACCTCGCCATCCTCGACGAGCGTCACGATCTTTGCCGCGCTGCCGGTGGCGTGACCCACTAGGTCACGCAAGCTCCAGTCCTCGAGGTTGGACGGCTGGTCCCAGCTATCCGGCGGAATCTGGTCCACGGCGTCGATGAGCAGGCCGATCGCCTCGGTGGCCATCATCCCAATCCGTGCGGGCGCGTCGTTCATGAGTTTCTCCCATGTCAAGCCGCTGCCGGTTGGCAAGGCTGGATTCGGTTTTGGTGATCGGTGCGTAGGCGGTGAAAGACGACGCGGGCGAGTCGGCGTTTGAGGCAGCGCAGGGCACCCAACAAGTCCTTTAGTCACTAGCGCGCAGCCCGGTTCGCGCCGTCATCGACTCGACGTCCCAAGACGTGCGCGTCCTCGACCAAACCTACGGGAAGCCAGCGCTTCCGGTGCCGCCCGGGCCGCCCGTGCCGCCGGGGCCGCCGGCGGGACCGGACGGGCCGGTCCCGGGGCCGCCGCCGGTGCCGCCAGTGCCGCCAGTGCCGGTGCCGGTGGATCCGGTGCCGCCGGTGCCGCCAGTGCCACCGGTGCCACCACCACCGCCGGTGCCGCCGTCGCCGCCGCCGGTGCCGGTGCCGCCGATGCCGCCGTGGCCGCCGATGCCGCCGGGGCCGCCGGTGCCACCGGTTCCCTGCGTGTTGGTACCGCCGGTGCCACCCTGGCCGCCTTGGCCGCCTTGGGCGCCGTCGGCACCGGGGTCGCTCTCGGCCCCGGTGCCGCCCCCTCCGCCCTGGCCGCCTTGCCCGCCCGTACCGGCGGTATCACTGCCGTGGGTGGCAGCGGTAGCGCCGCCTTGGCCGCCTTGGCCGCCTTGGCCGCCGTCGCCGGGGGTGCCCGGGTAGAGGCTGGCGAAGCCGCCCAGGCCCCCTTGACCGCCGGCGCCGGCGACCCCGCCGGTTCCGCCGGCGCCGGCGTCGTTGGTGCCGTCGTCGGCGAAGCCGGTGCCGCCGATGCCGCCCGTGCCGCCTAGGCCGCCGTCGCCGCCCCCGCCGGAGAGGCCGCCGGGGAAGAGGCCGCCCTGGCCGCCTTGGCCACCGCGGCCGCCATCCCCGCCGTCCGAGCCACTGCCGAAGGGTGCGGTGCCGGTGGTGCCGGCGCCGCCTTGGCCGCCGTTGCCTCCGTTGCCTCCGTAACCGGCGCCGCCGCCGAAGTTGGCCCCGTCGCCGCCGGCGCCGCCTGCGCCGCCCATGCCCCCGGCTCCCGGGGTCCCGCCGGTGCCTCCGGTACCGATCGAGCCACCGGTGCCGCCGTCGCCGCCGTAGCCGCCGAGGCCGCCGGTGATGCCTTGGCCGCCGCTGCCACCGGTGACCGCGGTCCCGCCGGCGACGCCCGCAGCCGCCGTTGCCGCCTTGGCCGCCACTGCCATTGATTCCGCCGTTGGTAATGCCGCCCTGGCCCCCGTTGCCGCCGGTGCCGCCCCAGCCACCCTCGTCACCGATCTCGCCGTCCGTGGCGGGGGAGGCGACGCCGCCGGTGCCGCCCGTGCCGCCACGGCCGCCCAGGCCGCCGGCGCCCACGGTCCCGGCGGTGGTGCCGCCGGAGCCGGACGCGCCGCCGGCACCACCTTGGCCGCCGTTACCACCGATGCCACCGAAGCCGGTGTCGCCGGGGTAGGGGTTGTAATGAGGGTCATCAGGATCTGGGTCCTGGGGGTCGTCGGGGTAGCCGAGGCCGCCCTGCCCGCCATGGCCGCCGGTGCCGCCGGCCCCGCCGGAGCCGTCGGTGCCACCACTGCCGGAGTTGCCGCCCGCGCCGCCCTGCCCGCCGGCCCCGCCGTTGCCGCCCGTGCCCGCAGTGCCGTTGCCGGTGGTCCCAGTGGCGCCTAGGGCGCCGGCCCCGCCGGTGCCGCCAAGACCGCCCGCCCCGCCGGTGCCCGCGCCGCCCACGATGCCGCCGCTGCCGCCGCTGCCCGCCGACCCGCCGTCGCCGGCCGCCCCGCCGGCCCCGCCGATGCCACCCGCGGTGGCGTCGTTGCTGCCGTCGTCGGCGTAGCCGGTGCCTCCATGGCCGCCGGTGCCGCCTTGGCCACCGGCGCCCCCGGAGCCGTTGGTGCCGCCGTTGCCGGAGTTGCCGCCCAAGCCACCCTGCCCACCGGCCGCGCCGGCGCCGCCGGTGCCGCCGGTATTGCCGATAGTGCCGGTGGCGCCTTGGGTGCCGGCCCCACCGGTACCGCCGGTGCCGCCTTGGCCGCCGGTGCCCACGTGGCCCGTGCTGCCGCCGATGCCGCCGGTGCCCGGCGCCCCGCCCGCGCCAGCCGCCCCACCGGCGCCGCCAGCACCACCGGCGGTGGCGTCGTTGCTGCCGTCGTCGGCGTAGCCGGTGCCACCCTCGCCACCCACCCCGCCAGTGCCGCCTACCCCGCCGGAGCCGTTGATACCGCCGGGACCGGCGTTGCCTCCCGCCCCGCCCTGCCCGCCGGCCCCGGCATTGCCGCCAGCGGTGCCGGTATGGCCGATAGTGCCGGTGGCGCCTTGGGTGCCGGCCCCGCCGTCGCCGCCCTGGCCACCCACCCCGCCGTTGCCCGAGCTGATCGCGGTGCCGCCGGTGCCGCCGGTGCCGCCCGTTCCGGCGGTGCCGACGCCGCCGCCCACGCCGCCATCGGTTCCGGTGCCCGCCCCGCCGGCGGTGCCGCCGGTGCCACCCATGCCGCCCGCCGCGCCGTCGCCGCCGCCGGTGTTGTTGCCGCCGCTGCCACCTTGGCCACCCTGACCGCCGATTCCGCCCTGACCGCCCGCCCCACCGCCGACCCCGTCGATGCCGGCACCGCCGAAACCTCCGTTGCCGCCCGCGCCGCCCTGGCCACCCTCGCTGCCTGCAGTGGGCGCGGTCGCGGAGCTGGTGCCATTGCCACCGTTGCCGCCGACGCCGCCGGTGCCCCCGATACCGCCCTGGCCGCCGATACCCGCGCTGCCCTGGGTGGAGCCCGCCCCGCCCGCCCCGGCATTGCCGCCGTTGCCCCCGCTTCCGCCGTCAACACCGGTGCCGCCGACCACGCCGGTGTTGGCGCTGTTGTCGGTGCCCGCGCTCCCGGTGCCGCCTTGGCCGCCGACCCCGCCGTTGCCGCCGTGCCCACCAGCGCCCTGGCTGCCGCCGGTGCCGGTACCCGCAGCGCCCCCGGTACCCCCCTGGCCGGCGTTTCCACCTTGACCGCCCTGGAGGCCCGCGATGCCCTCGCCACCGCCGCCGCCGGTCCCGCCGGTGCCACCGATGCCGCCGTCACCGGAGCTGCCCGCGGCCCCAGTGCTCGAGCCGTCGCCGCCGGCCCCGGCATTGCCGCCGCTGCCCCCGGTACCGCCGGTCCCGGCGTCGCCACCGCCCGCGCCGGGAACGCCGCCGATGCCGGCGCCTCCGGTGCCGCCTTGGCCGCCGACTCCGCCGTCACCGCCGTGCCCGCCAGCGCCCTGGATGCCGCCGGTGCCGGTGCCCGCGCTGCCTCCGGTGCCGCCTTGGCCGCCGTTGCCGCCGGTGGCGCCCGGCCCGCCCTGGCTGCCGGTACCGCCGAGGGCGCCTTGGCCGGCGTTGCCGCCGTTCCCGCCGGTGCCCCCTGTTCCGCCGTTACCCGAGCTGCCCGCGGCCCCAGTGCTCGACCCGGCGCCGCCCGCCCCCGCATTACCGCCACTGCCCCCAGTTCCGCCGGCTCCCGCGTTACCCCCGGCCGCGCCGGGGTTGGCACTGTTGTCGGTGCCCGCACCCCCGGTGCCGCCCTGGCCGCCGACCCCACCGTCACCGCCCTGCCCGCCCACACCCTGGATGCCACCCTCCGCGGCCGCGCCACCCTGACCACCCTGACCACCCGCGCCGCCGCTGAAGCCGGTATCGCCCTGGGCACCAGCACTGCCGGTGCCACCGACGTCACCCTGGCCGCCGTTGCCACCCATCCCGCCGGCGCCGCCGGTACCCGCGCCACCCGCGTGGCCCGCGGCCCCGAAGAGTCCGCCGGACCCGCCCGCGCCGCCGGCCCCGGCGGCACCGCCGGTGCCGCCGGTACCACCCATGCCGCCGTCCACGAGGTGCCCCACGCCGGTGCCGCCGGCGCCACCGGTACCGCCGACCCCACCGGAGCCGCCCTGGCCGCCGGCCCCACCAGCGCCGAACAGCCCGCCGCTACCGCCGGCCCCGCCCCGACCCCCAGCCTCGCCGACAACGCCCTGACCACCCATGGCACCTGTGCCTCCGGCTTGGCCGACCGTGCCCGCCACCCCGGCCCCACCCGCACCACCATGGCCGCCATTTCCGAACAACCCCGCCGCCCCGCCGGCACCACCGGCCTGCCCCGCCGCCCCCGACCCGCCGTTACCGCCATTGCCCCACAAAATCCCGCCCGCGCCGCCGGCATGCCCGGTCCCTGCCGCCCCATTGCCGCCATTACCGATCAGCGGGCGCCCCAACACCGCGTTGGTGGGCGCATTGATCGCCCCCAACACGTCTTGCTCCAGGGTCTGCAGGGGCGAGGCGTTGGCGGCCTCGGCCGCCGCATAGGCTCCCGCACCCGAGGTCAACGCCTGCGCGAACTGCTCATGGAACAGGGTCGTCTGCGCGCTCAGCGCCTGATAATCCTGCGCGTAGGTGCCGAACAACGCCGCGACAGCGGCCGACACCTCATCGCCGGCGGCAGCCGCAATTCCCGTCGTCGAGGCCGCCGCCGCCGCATTCGCCGCACTGATCGTCGACCCGATCCCGGTCAAGTCCGCGGACGCTGCCCCCAAAGCCTCAGGTGCTGCGATCACATATGGCGACATGTGCGGCTCCGATCACCGAGCGCGACAACGATCTACCTCAAGGGCAGGTCGAAAACTTTACGCGCGTGGCATTGGCTTTTCAGCCGAGTCGGCGATGTTTGTTCCGCTCTTCATTTCGACGACCAACGCGGGCGCGTGGGTGTGACTAGCGCGACGGCAGCGCGGCAAGTGCGGGCCGGTTAGCTGGGGTTTAAGGGGAGCCGGCACCGCCGGTGCCGCCCGATCCCCCGCCGCCGCCGGTGACCCCACTGTGGCCCTGGCCGGCATTACCGTCACCGCCGGCGCTGCCTGGATTGCCGACGTGGCCCACGCCACCGGTGCCACCGTTACCGCCTGCGCCACCGCTGCCGCCTTGGCCGGTGCTGATGGCCGTGCCGCCCACACCGCCCGTACCGCCCATGCCACCTGTAGCGCCGGTACCGCCGATTTGAGGTGAGCTGCTACCCCCGGTGCCGCCGATGCCGCCGATGCCGCCCACGCCGGCGGTCCCGGTCGTAGCGGTGCCGCCCTGGCCGCCGGTGCCGCCCTGCCCGCCGATGCCTGCGCCCTTGCCCGCGTCGGCGCCGCCCTGGCCGCCGGCGCCGCCGGCGCCACCCGCCGCGGCGGTGGTGGAGCTGGCGCTCCCCCCGCCGGTGCCGCCGGTACCGCCTAAGCCGCCGCTGCCGGAGGTACCCACGCTGCCTGCGGCGCCGGCGCCAGTGCCCGCGAGGCCGCCCTGGCCACCGTTGCCACCCGCGCCGCCACCGCCGCCAGCGCCCGCGGCGGTCGAGCCGCTGGCCGCGCCGCCGTTGCCACCCGCGCCGCCCTGGCCGCCGACGGCGCCGGCCCCGCCGGCGCCGTTGGTGCCGTGGGTGGAGTTTCCGCCCTGGCCGCCGTTGCCGGCGGTGCCACCGGCTCCACCGGAGCCACCGGCGACGCCGGCCGTGTTGCTGGTGGCACCCGCGCCACCCACGCCGCCCACGCCGCCGGCGCCGGCGAGACCACCGCTGCCGCCACTGGTGCTGGTGTCGGCACCACCAGCGCCGCCCAGGCCACCGCCGCCGCCGCGGCCGCCGGTGCCGCCGAAGCTGCCGGTACCCGCTCCGCCTTGGCCGCCCTGACCGCCCTGGCCGCCCGCGCCTGCGGTGTCGTTGGCGGTGGCGTTGGCGCCACCGAACCCGCCGGCGCCGCCGGTGCCGCCCACGCCCGCGGCCCCCAGGTTGCCGCCTGTGCCGCCGGTGCCGGCCGCTCCGCCCGCGCCACCAGTGCCACCGGTTCCGCCGCCTCCGCCGCTCCCGGCATCGCCGGTGCCGTCGTCGTGGAAGCCGGCGCCGCCACCACCGCCGAGGCCGCCCTGACCGCCCGCACCGCCGCTGCCGTTTGTTGCGCCCGAAGCGCCGGCGCCGCCGACCCCGCCCTGGCCGCCCTGACCGCCCTGGCCACCGGCGGAAGCGGTGCCCCCGGCGGCGCTGACGACACCCTGGCCGCCCTGGCCGCCCTGACCGCCCGCGCCTCCCACACCGGCGACGGACCCACTGATGTTGGTTGCGCCGCCGGTCCCGCCGATCCCGCCGTTGCCGCCGCTGCCCGCGGCGCCCACGGTGCCGCCGGTCCCGCCGGTGCCGATCGCACCGCCGCTGCCACCATTACCACCGGCGCCGCCAGTGCCACCCGCGCTGGCGCCGACGTTGCTAACGCCGGCGAAGCCGGTGCCACCCTGGCCGCCGGCCCCGCCGACACCACCGACGCCGCCGCTGCCGTTGGTGCCGCCGCTGCTGGTGCCACCCCGGCCGCCGCTACCGCCTGCCGCGCCGCTGCCTCCGGTGCCACCGTTGAGGCCGGACGTTTGCGAGGCCGCGCCTTGGGCGCCGGCCCCACCGGTGCCGCCCTGGCCGCCGGCCCCACCCGCACCCGCGGCGCCCGTGACGCCTCCGCTGCCACCGCTGCCGGCGTGGCCGCCCGCGCCGGCGTTGCCGCCAATGCCGCCGGTCCCGCCTGCGGTGGCGTCGTCGGTGCCGTCATCGGCGTAGCCGGTACCGCCCTGGCCACCGGTCCCGCCCGTACCGCCGACGCCGCCGTTGCCGTTGGTGCCACCGTTGCCGGCACCACCCAGGCCGCCCTGGCCGCCGGCAGCGCCGATGCCACCAGCTCCGCTGGGATTGCTGATAGTGCCTGTGGAACCTTGGGCGCCGGCCCCGCCGGCACCACCCTGGCCGCCCACGCCACCGGTGCCTGCGGCGCCCGCAACGGCGCTGTTGCCGCCGGCCGCGCCGCCGGTACCGGCGGCTCCGCCGGCGCCGCCGGTACCGCCTGCAGTCGCGTTGCCGCTGCCGTCGTCGGCGAAGCCGGCACCGCCCAGACCTCCGGCCCCACCGGTACCACCGGCACCGCCGTTACCGTCGGTGCCGCCGGTGCCGGCGCCACCCAGACCGCCCTGGCCGCCGGCACCGCCGGCCGCGCCGGTGCCGCCCACGCTGCCTTTAACGCCGGCCGAACCTTGGGCGCCGGCCCCGCCGGCGCCGCCTAGGCCGCCCGCTCCCGCCGTGTCACCGAGTCCGCTGGCCGCGCCACCGGTGCCGCCGTTACCGCCGCTGCCGCCGACGCCCGCGGCGCCCGCAGCTCCGCCGGTGCCGCCCGTGCCGGCCGCCCCGGCCACACCGCCGCCGCCGCCTTGACCGCCCTGGCCGCCGATGCCCGCGTCGTTGCTGCCGTCGTCGGCGAAGCCCGCGCCGCCCTGTCCACCGCCGCCGCCCTGGCCGCCCGCGCCGCCGCTGCCGTTGGTCGACCCGGAGACGGCGGTGCCGCCGGCCCCGCCTTTGCCGCCCTGGCCGCCCGCGCCGCCGGAGTATGCCGTGCCGGCGGGCTTCCCGGTCGCGCCCTGGCCGCCCTGCCCGCCCGCGCCGCCTGCTCCGCCGTTGCCGGCCGCACCAGTGGTTTGGGTGGTTGCGCCGCCCTGGCCGCCCGCGCCGCCGGCTCCACCGGCCCCGGCGTTGCCGCCCGTGCCCGTCGTCGCGCCGGTGGTGGCGACGCCTGCCGCGCCGGCGTTGCCACCGTTACCGCCGGCGCCGCCCTGGCCACCGGCCGTGGCGGCGATGCTGCCGCTGCCCTTGAAGCCGGCGCCACCGGCACCACCAGCACCACCGGCGCCGCCCGTGCCGCCATTACCGCTCGTGCCGGTCGCACCGCCCGCGTTGCCGCCCACGCCACCCAGACCGCCATCGCCACCAGCACCGGCCGCACCGCCAGCGTTGCCGGCCGTCGCCGCGGCACCCGCACCCCCGGCACCACCGGACCCACCGCCACCGGCATTGCCGCCAGTGCCGACCGTCCCGCCGGTGCCGACACTGCCAGCCGCACCGGCGTCGCCACCGTTACCGCCCACGCCGCCCTGGCCACCGGCCGTCGCGGCGGAGCTGCCACTGCCCTTGAAGCCGGCGCCGCCAGCGCCACCAGAACCACCGACACCACCCGTGCCGCCATTACCGCTCGTGCCGGTCGCACCGCCCGCGTTGCCACCCACGCCACCCAGACCACCATCGCCACCAGCGCCAGCCGCACCGCCAGCGTTGCCGGCCGTCGCCGCGGCACCCGCACCCCCAGCGCCACCGACCCCACCGCCACCGGCGTTACCGCCGTTGCCGACCGTCCCAACAGTGGCGCCGACAGTGCCAGCTGCGCCACCGCCACCGCCGTTACCGCCGGCACCACCCTCACCACCAGCCGTGGCGGCCTTGCTGCCGCTGCCGTTGAAGCCGGCACCACCGGCGCCACCAGAACCACCGGCGCCACCCGTGCCGCCATTACCGCTCGTGCCGGTCGCACCGCCCGCGTTGCCACCCACGCCACCCAGACCACCATCGCCACCAGCACCTGCCGCACCGCCGGCGTTGCCGGCCGTCGCCGCCACACCCGCACCCCCGGCGCCACCGACCCCACCGCCACCGGCATTACCACCGTTGCCGACCGTCCCAACAGTGGCGCCGACAGTGCCAGCTGCGCCACCGCCACCGCCCTTACCGCCGGCACCACCCTCACCACCAGCCGTGGCGGCCTTGCTGCCGCTGCCGTTGAAGCCGGCACCACCCGCGCCACCAGAACCACCGGCGCCACCCGTGCCGCCATTACCGCTCGTGCCGGTCGCACCGCCCGCGTTGCCACCCACGCCACCCAGACCACCATCGCCACCAGCACCTGCCGCACCGCCGGCCTTGCCGGCCGTCGCCGCCACACCCGCACCCCCGGCGCCACCGACCCCACCGCCACCGGCATTACCACCATTGCCGACCGTCCCGCCGGTCCCACCAGCGCCGACCGCTCCACCGGTGCCACCATTACCGCCGGCACCACCCTGTCCACCGGCCGTCGCGGCGCTGCTACCGCTGCCCGTGAAGCCGGCACCACCGGCGCCACCCAAGCCACCGGCACCACCCGCGCCGCCATTGCCGCTGGTGCCGCCATTACCCGCGCCACCCTGGCCGCCGGCGCCACCGGCCCCGGCCGCACCGCCAGCCGTGCCGGCATGCCCGGCCGTCGCCGCGGCGCCCGCGGCGCCCGCCCCACCGGTGCCGCCCGTGCCACCACCGCCGCCCGTGCCCGCGCTGCCCGCGGTGCCTCCAGGACCGCCCGCTGCCCCACCGAGACCGGCGCCGCCGCCGTTGCCGCCGGCGCCACCGGCGGTGGCGGCGTTGCCGGCGCTGCCCGCGAAGCCGGCACCACCCTGCCCACCGACACCGCCTATGCCTCCGGCACCCCCGTCACCGTTCGTGCCACCGTTGCCGGCGCCGCCCTGGCCACCCTGCCCGCCCGCGGCGCCCGCGTCGCCGGTGCTGCCGGCGTTGCCGGCGGTCGCGGCGGCGCCTGTAGTGCCCGCCCCACCGGTGCCGCCCGTGCCACCCGTGCCACCGGTGCCCGCATTGCCCGCGGTGCCTCCAGGACCGCCCGCTGCCCCGCCGAGACCGGCGCCGCCGCCGTTGCCACCGGCGCCACCGGCGGTGGCGTCGTTGGTGCCGTCGTCGGCATACCCGGCGCCACCCTGGCCGCCCTGGCCACCCTGTCCACCTAGGCCGCCGTCACCGTTGTTGCCGCCGTTGCTGCCGGCGCCACCCTGGCCGCCCAGCCCGCCGACACCGCCCGCACCGCCGGTGCCCGCTGCGTGGCCAACGGTCGCGGCGGCGCCTTGGCCGCCGGTTCCAGCGGCCCCGCCATTGCCGCCAGCACCTGCCGTGTCACCGCTGGTGGCGGTAGCGCCGCCAGCAGCTCCGGCGCCACCGTCGCCGCCGGTACCCGCGGCACCCACGGTGCCGCCGCTGCCCCCAGCACCCGCTACTCCCCCGAGACCGCCGTTGCCGCCGGCGCCGCCGTTGCCGCCGGCGGTGGCGTCGTTGGTGCCGTCGTCGGCATACCCGGCGCCGGCCTGGCCGCCCTTGCCGCCGGTGCCGCCGGCCCCGCCGTTACCGTTGACGCCACCTTGAGAACCGCCCACGCCCGCGCCGCCCTGGCCGCCCTGTCCACCGACACCACCTACGCCGCCCGCGTACCCGGTGACTCCGCCGGTGGTGCTGCCGGCCCCTTGATTGCCGTCGCCACCGATTCCGCCCTGGCCGCCGACGCCGCCGGCGCCCGAGTGGCCGGAAGTCCCGAGCAATGCTTGGCCGCCGGCGCCCGCGGCCCCACCGTTACCGCCGATAGCGCCACCGCCGCCATTACCACCGACCGTGCCGACACCACCCAGTCCGCCACCACCGCCAAGACCCCCGGCCCCGCCGTTCGCGCCGGCCCCGCCGGCCCCAAGCGCCAACGCGAAGTCGGCGCCGCCGGCACCGCCGGCCCCACCGGCACCGCCGGCCATTCCGGTACTGCCGGTTCCACCGCCGGCGCCACCCGCTTGGCCGCCGCCACCGGCCCCGCCGGCCCCACCGGCACCGCCGGCACCGCCGGCCCCGCCGATCAGTGCCGTTCCGCGGCCCCCGGCACCGCCCGCCCCGCCATGGCCGCCGGCCATTCCGGTTGCGCCGGCCCCGCCGGCACCGCCGGCCCCACCGGTGCCACCACTGCCGGACAGCAGCCCACCGGCGCCACCCGCACCACCATTGCCGCCGTTCTGACCGGCGGCCCCGGCGCCACCGGCGCCACCATGGCCGCCGTTGCCGAAGAAGCCCGCGCTCCCACCGGCGCCGCCGGCTTTGCCGGCCGCGCCCGACCCGCCATTGCCGCCATTACCGACCAAGATGCCACCGGCGCCTCCCGACACCCCACTCCCGGCAGCCGCGTTGGTGCCATTGCCGATCAACGGGCGGCCCAGCAGCAGTTCGGTGGGCGCATTGATCACACCCAGCAGTCCCTGCTCGAGGGTCTGCAGAGGTGACGCGTTGGCGGCTTCGGCGAAGGCATACGCTCCCGCGCCCGCGGTCAGCGACCGCACAAACTGGTCGTGAAACAGCGCGGCCTGGGCGCTGAACGCCTGATAGTCCTGGGCGTAGCTGCCGAATAGCTTCGCGATGGCCGCCGAGATCTCGTCGGCCGCCGCGGGCAGCAACTCAGTCGTCGCGGCGGCCGCCGCCGCATTGGCCCGTCCGATCGCCGATCCGATGCCACTCACGTTGGCGGACCCGGCCGCTAGCGACTCCGGGACCGCGATCACATGCGACGACACCATCGGCTCCGCTCAACGCTCGGGATGACTCGAGTCAGGAAATGCACGGTGAGTGTAGCCAAGCCGGGCGCGCGAAATGGTGGGATTCGTGACTGCCCACCGCCCGACGGTCACGCTGGCGTGTCCCCCGATAGCACTTCGACCGGCACATCGTCGGCCCAGGGCTGCCGGGTCACCATGTCGGAGACCTTTACCAGCCCATGCTCGAACTCACCGGTAGCGGCATCCACCAGCCGGTAGGCCTGCGTCTGCCGGTGGATTGGCTGCGCGTCGAGTAGCACCACGCGCACCTCGCCCGGCTCGAACCGGCAACGCCGCTGCATCGCGGCGATCAGTTGCTCGTTGTGCATGTGGCCGTCGCCGAAATTCCAGCCGATGGCGGTGCTGCAGAGCCGCTCTCCGTCAGTAAGGACGTAGTCGTCCTCGTTCTGGCCGGCCATCGCCCGATGCGCCAAAGTGAACAGCGCTCGGCCGTGAGTATTCATGGCGCGGAACGCATATCCGAGATACATCCCGGTCTGCGCTTGCTCCTCGCCGAAATATCGTGCCAGCTGGGCCTCCGGCATGCTGGCGATCGAAACGATGTTGTGGTTGATCTTCTTCGCCGCCGAGGGCTTGATGCACCACAGCGTGGTGTCCCAGTTGCCGGCGTAGTAGCGCATGGCAGGCAGAAACGAGATCTTGCGCGGGAACAGGTTGCCCGCGATCACGATTCCGACGATGAAGGCGATGAATATCGCCACCGGCACAGGGTTTTTCAGGGCACCCAGACCCTGATGGGCATGGCCGACGAACAGCGACAGCACGCCGAAGATCATGAAGACGTTCCATTCCAGCGGCACCCCCATCGGGATGGCCGTCAGGATCCCGAGATGGAAGATCACCATGATCGTCGCGGCCACAGCGGTCGGCCAGCCTCCGTGCGAGAAAAACAACGCGATGGGTACACACATCTCAACGAATGTGCTCACATGGGCGAAGAGCCGCGATAAACGTCCTGGCCGCAGGTCGTCCGGGAACTTCTCGAAGAACAACCGTTTGATGAAGCGTGGCCGGAACACCGGGCTGTTGGACATCATCGTCGACATCACGAACGGGAAGTGCTTGTTGAGTTTCGAGGTAGCCGCGCCCATCCAGATGACCAGGAAGACCAACTTGGCGGCGACGATCATGTCGACACCGGCGAATAGGAAAGTCGCCGTCAGCGTCGCATAGACCTCACCGCGGGCGGCCAGAAAGATCACCTTGTCGCGCAGCCCCAAGACCCCGAGCAGTACCAGGATCAGCACCACCCGCCACTCGGGGAGCAATCCAACATGGGTGCCCAGCGCCGGGACCGGGCCAGTGCCGTCCGCAAACAGCGTCCCGAACGTCATCGCCAGTAGCGCCGCGTACAGCGCGACATCCACCAGGGTGCGGCTGGTTCCCTTGGTCAGCGGGACGCGATTCGGCCACGGGGGCAGCCGAATGGTGTCGGGCCGCAGCCAGTACAGGATCGACCCGATCGGTGGAAAGAACCGGTTGTTCAACGGCCCGAAGCCGCAGCCCAAACCGATGACCTCGAACAGCATGGTGTAGAGCACGACCTTCTGAAAGACGATCGGCTCCGAATACCACGACGTGACATACGCGAGTCCGTCGATGCCTCTGGTCGTCAACACGGCGAACAACCAGGCGCCCAGGATGTACAGCAGGATTTTCACCACGTAGAACAGATGCATCACCACCGGCGTGCCAAAGCCCACCTCGGCCCAGTGTTGCGCCATCGGGCGGATCTTTTCGCTGCGGGTGCCTTTGCTCCACTCGGCTACGTCGAGCTGCGGCAGTTCGGGCTTCAGAAATCCCATGGCTCCACACCCTAGAACGTGTTCGGGGCCGGCGCGCCTGGGCTCGGCCAGGAACTCTTTGCCAGTGCGTTAGTGGCCGGCGTCGGCAGTCTTCAATCTTGTCCGGGCGGCGCTGATAAATCCGTTTGAACACGACGAATTCCACTGGAATTCGACTGCCGATGGCGCGATCGGTGTAGTTTGCCGCTGAGGGAGTAAGGCAGCCCAGGAGCGGTTCATGGCAGACGTCGATTACTGCGTGGTCGGTGCGGGATTCGCGGGCTTGACGGCCGCGCTGCGGTTGCGGCAGGCCGGTCGCTCAGTGGCCTTGCTCGAGGCTCGAGACAGAGTAGGCGGCCGCACGTTCACCGTAACTCGAGACGACGGTGGCTGGGTCGACCGTGGCGGCGCGTGGATCGGGCCGGGCCAGGACAGGGTTTATGCGCTGATGGACGAGTTCGGCGTGCCCGAGTACAAGCAGCACAACGACGGCGACGCGATGATGGTCGTCGGGGGCAAGAAGCACCGCTACGGCGGCACCATCCCGTGGACAATGAGCCCGTGGGCGGTCACCAACCTTGGCTTTGGTTTGCTGGCGGTGGACAAGATGTGCAAAGCGATTCCTCGCGAAGCCCCTTGGGAGGCAAAGGAAGCCGCCGAGTGGGATCGGATCAGCCTGGCGGAGTGGATCGACAAGAACACCATGTCCAAGCCGGCGCGCGAGATGCTGGACATGGCGCTGGCCGGCCCTTACACGTCGGCGCCCTCCGAGGTTTCGATGCTGTGGGTGCTGCTGCAGATGGCGTCGGCCGGCGGCCCTACCTTTGTCATCTCGGGCAAGGGCGGGTCGCAGGATGCTCGCCCGGTTGGCGGGATGGGGGCCATCTACCGTCCGATGGCAGCCGCACTCGGCGACGCCTTGCACCTCTGCCAGCCGGTCCGGCAGATCACTCAGAACGCCGACGGCGTGACGGTTCACGCGGGCGATTTGACGGTGCGGGCCCGACGGGTCATCGTGGCGATTCCGCTGGCGATCGCCAGCTCAATCGGCTACGAGCCGATGTTGCCGGTGGATAGAGCCTTTTTGCACCAGCGCATGCCCAGCGGCGCGGTGTTCAAGATCTCGGTCATCTACGACGAACCCTTCTGGCGTGCCGACGGGCTATCCGGCCAGTCGGCCGCACCGGGATCTCCGGCCACCTTGACCATCGATGCCTGCACGGACACCGGTGACCCGGGGGTCATGTGCGTGATCACCGAGGGAGTCGAAGCGCGCCGGCTGGGACAACTCGATGAGGCCGAGCGTAAAGCTGCGGTCATTGCCGAACTCGTGGACAGGTTCGGCAGCAAGGCCAGTGCACCGCTGGAATTCCACGAGCAGAACTGGACCACCGAGCGCTACTCCGGCGGCGGGATGATCAGCCACGCCCCCACCGGCGTGCTTACCCAATTCGGCTACACCCTGCGTGAGCCGTGCGGGCGCGTCCATTGGGCCGGCACCGAGAGTTCGGCCATCATGTGCGGGTGGGTCGACGGTGCGATCCGCTCCGGCGAGCGCGCCGCGGCCGAAGCGATGTCACACGAGGCCACATCCCGCCGCTGAACCGGTCAAATCGCTTTGGTCCGGTCGCGTCCGGTAATCCCACGTAATAAGATCGGGGATCCCATGAAGAAACTGGCAACCCTAACGATCGCGATCAGCGTGGCATTCGCAGCCGCGCCCGTCGCGCACGCCGATGGCAACTGGATCGCGATGGTGATATCGGATTCCACCGGGCGTATCTCGATCGCCAACACTGGATCAGCCAGCCAAACCGCCGCCGAACAGTCGGCGATGAAGGCGTGTCGCGCGACAATCAGCGACTGTCGTCTTCTGACCAGCGGCGCAGGTGGGTGCATGGCGCTCGCTTTGGCCCCTGCGCACACCAGATATTTCGGAGGCTGGGGTCCGACCAGCGGCGAAGCCGAGGCGGCGGCAATAGCTAACTCCGGTGGCGGAACCCTGCAACCAGGCCAGGACCACTGCCTGGGAGATCCTGCGAGCTAGTAACCAGCCCGGAATCTATGTCGGTGGGTCGACATAGAATTCGAACATGCGTTCGGGTGATCGTGAGCAGGTCCAGCAGGACTTCGACGCACTGCACGGCGCGGTGTCCCGGATCCTCGAGCACTGCTACGACGCGTTAACCACCCCGGAGCGGCTGACGTTGCTGGATCGGCTCGAGCAAGAGACTCGACGGTTGCGGGTCCCGGGGCATGAATTGATCAATCAGCTCGCCGAGCAGGCCCCGCCCGAAGAGCTGGGCGGCAAGCTGTCCCACGCGCTGGCCGACCGGCTGCGCATCACCCCCGGCGAGGCGGCCCGCCGGGTCGCCGAGGCCGCCGATTTGGGCCCGCGGCGCGCGATCACGGGCGAAGTGCTGCCGCCGCTGCTGACCGCGACCGCGGCCGCACAACGCGGCGGCAAGATCGGCCCCGCGCACGTCGCGGTGATCCGGCGGTTCCTCCACCAGCTACCCAGCGCCGTGGACCTCGGCACCCGAGAATGCGCCGAACAGCAGCTGGCCGGGCTGGCCACCCAATTTCGACCCGACCACCTCGCTGACGTCGCCCGACAGCTCGACGGTTACCTCAACCCAGACGGCAACTACACCGACGAGGACCGCGCCCGGCGCCGCGGGCTGACCCTGGGGAACCAAGGCCCCGACGGCATGTCGAAGCTCAGCGGCTGGCTCACCCCCGAGGTCCGCGCCACCATCGAGGCGGTGCTGGCCAAACTGGCCGCTCCGGGCCTGTGCAACCCCGACGACGACACACCCACCGTCGACGGCCCACCGCCCGAGGACGCCGCCACCCGCGACACGCGCAGCGACGCCCAACGGAACCATGACGCCCTCGACGCCGCCCTCCGCGCGACGCTGGCCTCAGGAAAACTCGGCCAGCACAACGGGCTACCCGCCACCATCATCGTGACCACCACCCTCAAGGACCTCGAATCCGCTACCGGTCACGGGTTCACCGGCGGCGGCACCCGACTCCCCATGAGCGACGTGATCCGGCTGGCCCGCCACGCGCATCACTACCTGGCCATCTTCGACAACGCCAAAGCCATTGCGCTGTATCACACCAAACGGCTCGCCTCACCGGGCCAACGCATCGTGCTCTACGCGAAAGACCGTGGCTGCACGGCGCCCGGGCTGCGATGTGCCCGGATACTCGTGCGAGGTGCACCACCTGACCCCCTACGCCAAATGCCACACCACCGACGTCAACGACCTCGCCCTCGGCTGCGGAGGCCATCACCCGCTAGCCGAACAAGGCTGGACCACCCGAAAACGCAAAGACGGCGCCACCGAATGGATCCCGCCAGCGCACCTCGACTACGGCCAACCCCGCACCAACACCTTCCACCACCCCGAAAAGCTCCTGGTGGAAGACGACGGCGAAGAACCTTAGCCGGCTTGCTTTGCCGGCGGCCGGAAGAAGATCAGCAATTGGCCGAGCGCCCCGGCAAGGCCAAGGCCCAGCGAGAGCAGGAGACCCGGCCAGCCGGCCATCCAGTTGTGCCCGAAGATCGCCCAGTCCAGGCTGAGTCTGCCGGCACCCAACGTTGCCACCGCGACGGCGCTGACCGCCAGCACCAGGTTGTATTCCCAGCCCTCTTTGACAATGAAGAAGCCGTTGTGCCGGTGCACGGTCCAGGCCGCAACCAGCATCAGTGACACAAAGCCCGCCGCCGGGATCGGTGTGAGCAACCCGGCCGCCAGCCCGAGCCCGGCAGCCATCTCTGTCGTAGCAGCTACGGTCGCGTGAAACTTGCCCGGCTTCATGCCGATGCTCTCGAACCACCGCGCGGTGCCCGGTATCCGGCCGCCACCGAAGAACTTGTTGTAGCCGTGGGCGGCCAACGTCACGCCCAACACGAGCCGCAGGATCAGTACCCCAACATCATGGAAATGGTCATAGGGAGTCATACGTGCAAACCTAGATCATCGGAGGCATGGGATAACAGAAGCGGCGACCCGCTGTGTCCGGTGATCCGCGTGGGAACATGGCGGGCGTTCGCGCGTTCGCCCGAAAAGTAGCTGAACCCGGAGGGGGTTGCGCCACGGCTCGTATCGCGCGAGGCAGGGTGCCTCAGAAGGCGCCCGCGTGGGCATGTCAAACGCGGCTGGCGGCCCGGTGAGCGAACTGGCTGTGCTGCAGGCGGTCCGCCTCAAGGGCCGGGTAAGCGCCCACGACCTGGCCGCGACACTAGCCGAAGACGTCACGAACACCGTCGAGCGGCTGGTCAAGTCAGGCTTACTGATCGAGGGCACGACGCTGCGGATCAGCCCGAGCGGCCGAGTCAGGCTGGACGAATTGCTCACCGAGGAGCGCGCGGGCATCGACGCGGCCGCGCTGGCCGCAGCCTACGACGACTTCCATTCCGTGAACACCGATTTCAAGATGCTGGTCACCGACTGGCAGCTCAACCGCGACGCCGCGGCACTGGCCCGCATGGATGGTGTGCACGAGCGGGTGCTGCCGATCATTGCGGCCGCCGCGGCGCAGCTGCCGCGACTGGACGCCTATCAAGCGAAACTACTTGCAGCGCTGGAAAAAATTAAAGCCGGCGATACCGCCTGGCTGACTAGGCCGCTCGTCGACTCGTATCACACCGTCTGGTTCGAACTGCACGAGGAGCTGATCCTTGCCAGCGGGCTGACCCGCGAGCAGGCCGCCAGATCCGGTGACGCACAGTAAGTTCGCTATAGCGCTTCGTCCAGGAGCTGCACGTAGTCGTCGATGTCCGCATCCAGGTCGGCAAACGCCGACTCGGCGGCATGGACGACGATCGCGACCGTCTCGCCAATGCCGTGCACCCCGTGAGTCAGTCCCATCAACGACGACAGGTTCGCGTGGACCGACGCCAGCACCACCCCGGCGTTCCCGAAGCTCAGATCGGCGGCTCCGCTGTAAATGCTGGACACCACGGTGTTGCCGGCGACCTGGGCCGGCCGGGCATCCGGGTCGAACTTTGACACACCCCAGCGCAGCAGCGGCGCGGGCACCGAAGCGAAGGCCCGGTCCGCAGAAGCCGTGGCCGGATGCTCGAAACGGCGGCGCCCGTTGGCCAGATCGGCTGCGATCCGCTCAATGCGGGCATCCCGGCCGAGCTCGGGATACAGCCCGACGGTGACATTGCCGAAATGATTGTGGCCCTGTGGCACACCGGATTTAGCCATCGGCACTTCGGCGCCCAGTGAATCGGCCGCATCCCCGAGCAGACGGGACAACGCCTCGGACACCGCGGCCAGCACCGCGATCGTGACCGTGGCACCAGGCAGCTGCGAGCGGTGCCGCACCAGCGAGCGCATCGAGCGAGCGCCACCCGTCCCGGCGTTGATGGCCAGCGGCGGCCGCAACCCGACCCCGGGCGTGAGCAACCCGGCCCGAGTATCGCGAACCAGCCGGCGGTGGGTGCGCGCCGCGTCGACACTTCGCCACGGCAAAAAGCCCACCCGTGGCGGTTTCACCTCGGGCACCGGCACCGCCCTGCCGAACAGCCACGCCGCCATCGCCGTAGCGCGTACGCCGTCGGCCAGCGCGTGCGCTAGCTGAACGACCGCGACCGTGCCCGGCCCGGGGACGCCCGCAATGCCGAGCACCGGGGTGAATACGTGCAGTCGCCAGGCCAGTCGACGCAGGTCCAGCTGGTCGCCGTCCAGGCCGACCAACGCCGCCAGACAACCGTCCCAGCTCTGATCGGCCAGATCGTGGCAGACCACGTTCTCGGGGCCGACGGCCGCGGGCATCCACTGCGGATAGGTAAGGGCACTGCCATCTTCGACCCGCATCGTCAGAGCCGGGCACGCGCGAGCCCGGCGACAGACCTGCTCAACGGCATGCTCAAGGTCTGCAGGTGCACCGTCGAACGCGTACAGCAGGAACTCGTCGCTGGGGACTTTGGGCGACATCCAATAGAACTGCGCGTCGACGGCCGCCATCCGGTGCTTCAAAACGACCTTGCCACGGCTCAGCCGGCCGAGCCGATGAACGCAAGCACCAGATCGGCGACCTTGTCCGGCTGTTCGAGCTGCAGGAAATGCCCGGCGTGTTCGACGATGGCGGCCTCGCTGCCCGGGGGGAGCACCTTTTCCACCCAGTGTGTGAAAGCCGGCGTCATGCAACCGTCGTCGCGACCGTGGAGATACAGGCTCGGCAAAATGGGCGCCTCGTTCGGCAACCGGTTCAGCTCGGCATACCGCGCCGGCGGCCGGGTGTTGCGGATCGTGGCCCGGTACGTCCCGAGCGCCGCGCGCCAACTGTCCGGCGTCCCGATCGCGGCGTCGACGTGCCGCAGATCCTGCTCGGCACGATATCCCGGCGACCACCGCCGCCATAGCCGCGGCACTATCCAGGAAGCGGAACGTTCAGGGAACCAAGGCAATTGGAAGTACATGATGTACCAACTGCGCAGCAACTGGCGCGGTAGCGTGCGGATGAGACTGCCGCGGTCGGCGATCCGGCCGAACGGACGAAATGCCGCCGGCGGCGGCACCGACATGATCACCGCCTTAGCGAACGGACTGTCGGGCATTGCGGCCAGGCCGGTAGCGGCCAGCGCGCCCCAGTCGTGACCGATCACCACGTCGCGCTCGGTGCCACCCGCGGCCGAGCGCACTCTCAGGGCGTCGTCCATCACCGCACCGATGTGATAACTGCCGTCGAGCGGAATCGTTGACGGCGCGTACCCGCGCATGAACGGCGCGACGACGCGCCAGCCCGATTCGACCAGCCGAGGTGCGATCTTGCGCCAGCCGTAGGCGGTGTCGGGGAAGCCATGCAGGCACAGCGCGATCGGTGCGTCGGGCGATCCCCAGGTCAGGGCCTTTAGGTTTACCGGGGGGCCGGGAATGTCGATCCAGCGTGGTTCCGTCATCCGCCATGCTCCCTGCTGTTCGGCTGCTGTTCCGCTAAGTAGGCAGGGACCAACTTAACGCGGGCAGGGCAACCCGAACCGGCCGAGGTGGAGTCGCAACCGCTTCAGGAGACCGTCGGATGACACCCCGATCTCACAGCCGGCGCATTTCGCGGGCCATGCAGGCACCTGCGAGGTAGTCGGCACGCCGACGACCGGGCTGCTGCGGGCGCGGCCGCCACTCAGCCGAGGGCGTGGCCAGCCGCGCCAACGTGGCGATCCAGCGATTCCCGCGCGGGGCCGGAGGCTTTTTCGCAGCGGCCGTACCGAGGGCAACCTCGTGTTCGCTGATAATGACAAACGGTGGTGAATTCTCCTTGGCATCTGCAGCTTTCACCGAATCGGAACTATCAGGCGTAGAAGACATTTGAGCACTCCATTCTCAGAACTATGTGATCGGCTTGTCGTTCCATGGCGAGAATGTTGGAGCCGGGGGCTACCGGTAGGCACGAGTACTGCACTACCTCATTTACCAAATTTGCCGACGAGTCACGAGGACTGCGTTGGATACAGCTACCGATCCGGTCACCCAGCGATGCGGCAGCACCGACTAATTCTGTTCAATAGCAATGTCATTCACGGGGATATCGGCATGGCGGAAGCCGGCTCGCGGCTCGGCGACAGCAGGTGGACTGCAACCCGTGGCGTTTCGGTCATCATGTGATCTTGAACACACAAGCCGCCGAAGTTCCTTACCGAGAACGTCGTATGGGTCTTACCTCTACCGTCCTGCGCGCTCCGCCGTCATGTCCATCTCGATCCAGCCCTGGCACGGGCCGCTCAAGATGTCGGTGTGCATGACGCCGGCAAGTGTTCCGTTGGCTTCGGGCGTATAGCGCACAGTGGATCGGGCCGGACTCCATTGGATCGTGGTGTCGGGCATCATGCAGTCCCATTGAAAATCGCTGACTTGCTTCCAGGACGACCCGTCCCAGGTGAATTGCACCGGTTGCGGAACCGTCGGATTGCTCGGCGGAGGGCCGCTGACGATCGTGGCGACGCATTTTCCGCTCGTACAGCTTGATCGTAATCCGTAAGTCTCGGTGTGCTGGCCCTCAGGATCACCTACCGCCATGCTGGTCCCGGCCTTTGGACCAACCATGAACGTGATCGCGTACTCGCCGTTCCAGGACGGAGTGTCGGCGAAGGCAGTTGGGGGAAGCGACAGGGCGATCGTGAGCGGCGCGGCGCACAAACCGACGAGACTGCTCAGACGGTCTGGGGCCATCGGTTTCTCCTCTCGGCCGCAACGGCTTTGGAACTAGGATGCGCCGCGACAACCTTTGGATATATACCTCAGCTATACGCTAATGCCAATGAACCGGGTGCCGTCCAACACGAAAGTGCCTGACACGGCCCGACCTGGTTCGCCGGGTCCTGCACCGGTAGAGCCGGACCGCCTTTGCGGATGCTCAAAGAATTTTGGATGGAGCCCGCCTCGTGCGGGCACTCGTAACAGTGGTTATGCCACCTGGGTAACGTCAGGACGATGAGCACCGTGAACAGCAGCAGCCCCCAGACGGTCGAGTATTCCGGCGTCGGTGGCATCACCCTGGTCGCCGATGAATGGAACCGCGACTCGGCTGCGCCCACCCGGCCGGCAATCCTGATGCTGCACGGCGGCGGGCAGAACAGGTTCTCCTGGAAAAGCACCGGTCAGATCCTCGCGGACGAGGGGTACCACGTGGTTGCGCTCGACAGTCGTGGTCACGGTGACAGTGCCCGCGCGCCCGACGCGAACTATGCCATCGAGACGCTGACCGCCGACGTGATGCGCGTCCTCGATGCCATCGGCCGACCGGTGGTGCTCATCGGCGCCAGCATGGGCGGACTGACCGGCATCCTCGCGGCACACCGGGCCGGCCCGGTGAAGGTGACCCGATTGGTGCTCGTCGACGTGGTGCCGCGATTCGAGAAGAACGGTAGCGCCCGGATTCGTGATTTCATGCTCAGCGGTTTGGACGGTTTTGAAACGCTGGATCACGCTGCAGACGCCGTTGCCGCCTACCTACCGCATCGAGCCAAGCCGCGAAGCCCTGAGGGGCTGAAAAAGAACCTGCGGCAGCGCGACGGGCGCTGGCATTGGCATTGGGATCCGGCGTTCATGACCAAGCCCGGGGACGACCCTGAACTGCGCACCGAGACTTTCGAGCAAGCCGCCAAGAGCCTGACGATTCCGGTCCTGTTGATTCGCGGCAAGCTTTCCGACGTCGTCAGCCCTGAAGGCGTCAAGCATTTCCTGGCCACCGTGCCCCGCGCGGAGTTCGTCGAACTGTCCAATGCGGGGCACACCGCGGCCGGCGACGATAACGACGCCTTCAGCGACGCGGTGGTGGCGTTCGTCAAACGGTGACAGCCGTCATTGCCTAGTCAGCCGGTTTCTCCGCGTGTCCGCCGAACTGCTTGCGCATCGCCGACAGCGCCTTGTTGGCGAAGTCGTCGAGGCTGCGCGAGGCGAAACGGGACTGCAGCGCGGTCGTCAGCACCGGCGCGGGCACACCCTCGTCGATCGCCGCGATGGCCGTCCACCGGCCCTCTCCCGAGTCGGAGACCCGCCCGGAGAACTCGTGCAGGTCGGGCGATTGATGCAACGCGATCGCGGTCAGGTCCAGCAGCCAGGAACCGACGACACTTCCCCGGCGCCACACCTCGGCGACGTCGGCGATGTCGAAGTCGTACTGGTAGCACTCCGGGCTCGACAGCGGGGCGGTCTCGGCATCGCCGTCCAGCACGCGTTTGCCGATGTCGGCGTTGCGCAGGATGTTGAGTCCCTCGGCGAGGGAGGCCATGAACCCGTACTCGATCCCGTTGTGCACCATCTTGACGAAGTGACCCGCCCCGGAGGGGCCGCAGTACAGGTAGCCCTTCTCAGGCTGCGCGATGTCGCCGGTTCGGCCCGGGGTGCGCTCCGCCGTGCCCACTCCGGGTGCGATGGTGGCGAACAGCGGCTCGGCGTGGGCGAAAGATTTATCGTCGCCGCCGATCATCAGGCAGTAGCCGCGCTCCAGGCCCCACACCCCACCGCTGGTACCGCAGTCCAGCAAGTGAATTCCCTTTTCACCCAGTAACTTTGAGTGTCTGAGGTCATCGCGATAGTACGAGTTGCCGCCGTCGATCACGATGTCGCCGGCCTCGAGCGTGTCGGCCAGCCCCTCGATCACCGTCTGGGTAATCGTGCCCGCCGGAACCATCACCCAGACTATCCGCGGCGTGGACAACTTTTCCGCCAGCTCGGCGACCGAGTACACCCCGGTCGTCCTTTCCTCACTGGCCAAGGCCTTCACAGCGGTCGTGTCGTGGTCGTACACGACACATTCATGCCCGCCCGCGACCACGCGTCGAACGATGTTGGCACCCATCCGGCCCAGGCCGATCATCCCTAGCTGCATCTGCGTTGTCTCCTTAGTTTTCTTCGTGCGAGTTAGGCGGCAACCATGGCTCTTGCCAACTGAAATGACCGCGCAGCAGCGACTGCGCGGCGTCCGGCCCCCAGGAGCCGTAGTCGTATTGGTGGATCTCGCCGGGGTTGTCCAGCAGGGGCTGGACAATTCGCCACGTCTGTTCGATGCCATCGATTCGGGCGAAAAGCTGGCGATCGCCGGTCAACCCGGCATGGAGCAGGCGCTCATAGGGCACTTCCGGTTCGCCGAGGTCCGCGGCGAACGAGGAGTCCAGGTGAATGTCATGCCATGAGTCTCCGAGCAGGCCGGACAACTGCAGTCGCATCCCCGGATCGGGGTCGATGCGCAAGACCATCTGGTTCGGTTCCGCCAGTCGGCGGTCGGGCAGAAAGGCCAAACTGGGAGTGCGGCGCAGAAACAACCGAACCTCGGTGACCCGCTCGGCCAGGGCCTTGCCGGCCCGCAGGAAGATCGGCACACCTGCCCAGCGCCAGTTGTCGATCTCAGTCCGAAACGCGACATAGGTCTCGGTCTCGGAATCTTTTGCCACGCCAGCGATATCGGTATAGCCGCGGTACTGACCGCGCACACAACGCTTCGGATCGAGTGCGGGCATGGCGCGGAACACCTCGGACCTCTTGTCATCGAGATCGTCGGCGCTCGGGCCGACCGGAGGTTCCATCGCCACCACGGCCAGCACCTGCAGCAGATGGTTTTGCACGACGTCACGCAAGGTGCCCACGGCGTCGTAGAACTTGCCGCGACCGTCCACCCCGAAGTTCTCGGCCATGGTGATCTGGATCTCGGACACGCTGTCGCGGTCCCACAGTTTGGCCAACCCCAGATTTGCGAACCGCAGGTACTCCAGCTCGACGACGGGCTGCTTGCCCAAGAAGTGGTCCACCCGCAGGATCTGGTCTTCCGCGAGGACCGCCCGCAGCCGAGCGTTGAGGTCGCACGCCGAGTCAAAATCGTGGCCGAAAGGCTTTTCCAGCGCGACGCGCGCCCGTTCCAGCAGGCCGACTTTCGCGAGGTTCTCGACAATCGGCGCGAACAGTGCAGGGGGCATTTCCAGGTAATAGAACGGACTATGGCCGGAACCGATCCGGTCGGCCAACGAACGGTAAAGCTTGCCATCCGTGACGTCGCCGTGCAGGTACGACAACCGGCCGGCCAGGCGGTCGAACACCGCATCGTCGATCTTCTCGCCGGAGTCTGTGATGGCCTGCCGCGCCCGCTCGACTAATTTTTCGATGGGCATGTCGTCACTGGCCACCCCCAAGATCGGGCAGTCCAGCAAGTCGCGGCTCTCCAGGCGGTACAGGGCGCGGAACGTCATCTTGCGGGCCAGATCGCCGGTAATTCCGAAGATTACCAGCAGATCTGACGCACCACCGCCGTCGTCGGCCAAGTCCGAACCTCCCAAAAGTCACCTAATCGGCTCACTTGGCGTGCGCTATCCGGGGCGATCGCACTCAACCCTAGACACTGCCGGTAGGCCCGACAACCGGAAGCCATTCCAGCCTTGGGATGGATGCGTGAGGTGAGGGATGCGCTGCACATTGCGCTCTACGCCTTGGCCGGCGTCGCCGTGCTCGAAGGTGGCGCAGTCGTTGTGTTGTGGAGACTGCTCACCCGTAGTCGCCGACGCGCGCAACTGGTTACTTTCCGGGGGCCGCGAGGTCCTCAAGTTGAAAGGCTTTTCGGGTAGCTAACGCTTGGTCGCGGTCGAAGCGGCGCCCGACGCGGATCTGGACTGAAACCCGTCCTCGGCCAATCTCTGATGCAGCCGGTCGCGGACCTCGTCGGCGGTGTAGGCGCGTCGTTTGCGTTGATCCCGCGCCACCACCGCACCGCCGGCGACAACTCCGGCGACACCGGCCAGGCCGATCCACTTCCAAATGCTGCGCATAGTTGACAGGCTATTACCTGCCATGGACACGCTGAGCGACAAGGTCGCCGTCATCACCGGAGCGGCCAGCGGCATCGGCCGCGCCATCGCCGGCTCCCTCGCCGACCGGGGCGCTCACATAGTCGCGGTCGACGTCGACGACGACGGGCTGGCGGCCCTGGCCGCCGACCTGAGTAGCCGGGGAGCCACCGTAGCGCCGCAGCATGCCGACGTCTCGGATCCCGATGCGTTCGAAGGCATCCGGAGCGCGGCGCTGCAGCGCTTCGGCAGGGTGGATATCGTGGTCAACAATGTCGGCGTGCTGACCAACGGCTTGCCTCAAGACATTCCGGTAACCGAGTGGGAACGCATCCTGGACATCAATCTGATGTCACTGGTGCGCAGCAACGCCGTCTTCCTACCGCTGCTGCTCGATCAAGGCAGCGGACATCTGGTCAATACCGCCTCGTTCGCCGGGCTTTTCACCTATTCCTACGACCGCTTGCCGTACGCGGCCAGCAAGGCCGCAATCGTACAGATCAGTGAGGGGCTGGCAATCTATTTGCGGCCCAAGAACATCGGTGTCACCCTGCTGTGCCCGGGGCCGGTTCTGACCAACATCGCGGCGGCCGTTCCGAGATTCGGCGGCGGCGCGCCGCTGCGGATTCCCGGCGATCAGTTCGAGCTGCTCAACCCCGCGGCCGTCGGCGAGATGGTCGCTGACGCGATCCTGCGTAACCGATTCTTCGTGCCCACCCACCCGCACGTCGGCGAGGAGTTGCGCCGTCGCGCCGAAGACTGGGACGGTTATATCGACTATCAGATCTCGCGCGAACCCCCGCTGGAAACCAGGTAAGAAAGGCACACATCGATGGCTGATCTCCACGCCGAGGGCCTGAACCTCTTCAAGGACATGATGCCCGGACTGATCCCGGACGGAGTCACCACACTGCGGGGCGACGGCTTCGCCGACGAACTCGGCGAGCTGAGCGTCGATCACGTCTTCGGCGCATTGTGGACCCGGCCCGGCCTGGATCGTCGCTCCCGCAGCCTGGTGACCCTCGGTGCGCTGATCGCCCTGCGGGCCACCGACGAACTGAAGATCCACTTTCAGATCGCGTTGCGAAACGGCCTGACCGTCGAGGAAATCGAAGAGGTGGTCTATCACATGACCGGCTATGCCGGCTTCCCCGCGGCCGCCGCCGCGCGCAACATCGGCAGCCAAGTACTTACCCGGTCATGATCGCACCGGCTGCCGAGGGGGCCCGCAGATGCTGACCCTGGACCAAGCGTTGAACGAAACCCGGACCGGCGACCTGTGGCTGTTCCGCGGCGGTTCACGACCCGACCGAGCCATCCAGACGCTGACGAATAGTCCGGTGAACCACGTCGGCATGACGGTGGCCATCGATGACTTGCCGCCGTTGATCTGGCACGCCGAACTGGGCGACAAGCTTGTCGATATGTGGACCGGAAGCAACCACCGCGGCGTGCAGCTAAACGATCTTCGGCAAGTGGTTCTGCAGTGGAACGAGCGCTACCACCAGCGGTGCTGGCTGCGGCAGCTGACGCCCTACGCCACCCGCAAGCAGGAGAACGAGGTGCTGCGGGTGATCGCGCGGATGGACGGCACCGCATTCCCCACCACGATGCGACTGACCGGCCGGTGGCTGCGCGGCCGGCTGCCGAATCTCAGCGACTTGACACTAGGGATTCCGTTCGTGGACAAAAAGGTTCACGAGTTGACGCAGCGACGCAAGGCACAGGATCGCAAGATGGGGTTGGAGACGGCGTATTGCGCTGAGACCGTGGCGATCACTTATGAAGAGATGGGATTGATTGTGACGGATAAGGATTGGAACTGGTTCGACCCGGGCTCGTTCTGGAGCGGTGATGCGCTTCCGCTGGCGCCGGGCTATCAGCTGGGCGCGGAGATCGCTGTCGACTTGGGTTGAGTACTCGGCCGGGTTGGGGGCCTTGCCTTCCCCACCGAGGGGCGGCGGCTCGTCGACCTCGGCCCGATGCGCGCCCAGCCTGACCGTGCTGGCGACCGCGGCGACGGCGCTGCCCATATGGCCAGACGAGCCGGTCCTCGAAATTGTCATGGCAGTGCTCCTTGCGTCCGCTTATCGTTCCAGCAATCGCAAGGAGCGCCCGCAACCTGCCACCCCGGATCACCTCGGCGTGACTCGAATGCGCGTCTCCGCAAAACCAAATAAGCAATGTGTACTAATCGGTTTTACAGCCGCCCCGCGATAATGTGATCTATCCCACAAACCGTTTGAGGGCGCAGGCGCGACCGCAATCGCAAAGCGATTAAAAGTGATCCAAGCCGCAAAATGCTATTTGCGTGGAAACCCTTACGTATTCGCAGGTGGTCCCGGATCGCCAACTGGCGGTGGCGGCGGAGCGGGTATTCCCGGAGGCGGTGGGGCGTCCGGCGCAGGCGGGGCGGGAGCCACCGCATCGACCAGAATGGGAGGTGCGTCGGGCGGAGGCGGAGTGCCGTCCTGCGACACCGGCAAGAACATGTGGTGGGTGAATCCGGCCTGGTAGGCGCCCGGACCGCCGATGTGCACCCCACCACGTTCGCCACTGGATACCGCGGTCCCGTCTGGCAAAGTGGCCGCCGTGTGACCACCGTTCCACCCGATCACCAAGGCATCGGGTGCCGTTCCATACTGAAAGCCGCGCTGCAACAAAGCCGCTTCTTCGTTCCCGGTATTAAACCTACTTCCAAATACCGGCCTATCGCTTGCCGCATTCGCGACCCACGAAACCAGCCCTGAACAATCGGTCCCGGCGGGGGAATCTCCACCCGGAATATATGGCGTCCCGGAGACCTGATTGACGAGCGACAACAACGTTGCTAAAGCAATCATGCGGAGGGACTTTACCAAAAGTAAACGTCGCATCCACACGGACTTAAGCTTTGTGGCGTTTGTCACGCATTAATTCGACAATAGCATGGGTCACATATGCGGGGTGGTCGGACAAGGGATTTTGGCGTTCCCAGCAAATGTGGATAAGTCTGCGAGCGTCCGCGATTATGCTGTTGAGCTAGCCAGATAACGATTTGATCACAGAGCACGATCTTGGCAGCAACGACACCGGTTACCTAACCACCGGCGCCCCGGGCCAGGCGAAGCCGCAGCTCGACGCCGACCCGTCTCCCAGCTGCGGCATGGGCGTGTCGTTGCGTATCGTTGACCAAAATCCGGCGGGCCAACCTGCACGAGGTACGGTTCGGTCCGTGCCGCCGCGCTACGTCGATCCCCACAAGATGCGAGGCCCGTTGTACAGGGCCAACGTCCGTTTCGGGCGGTCCCGCGCCGGCCAGTTCATCGCGCGTCATATCGCACGTCACACCGATCCGTATTTGTTCCGGCTAACCGGCGGCCGGGTGAATATGGGCGCGATCATCAATGCGCCGCTCATCTCGACCGGGGCGAAGTCGGGTGAGCCGCGGGAAGCGCAGCTGACCTACTTCCACGATGGACCCGACGTCATCCTGCTCGCTTCGAACTACGGGGGAAGCAAGCATCCGCAGTGGTATTACAACCTGAAGGCCCATCCCGAATGCGAATTCGGTGGGGCGAATTTTTCGGCCGCCCTGGTGACCGACGCCGACGAATACGCGCGGCTGTTCGAACTTGCCGAGCGGGTCTACGCCGGGTACGGCGATTACCGCGCCAAGACCGCTCCGGTGGGCCGGGAGATTCCCATGTTCAGGCTCAGGCCGCGCTAGCGCTGCGCGCGAGCGATCCTCGTGTCATCGACGTTTAGGGCGTCTAGGACACCACAGCCGGCAGTCCCAGCTCGGCCATCAGCTTCTCAGCCGACACCGTGACCCCGGTCCGCTCATGGACGCTCAACCGGTCCTTGAGATCCTCAAGTTCGTCGAGTAGCGCGTCGTAGCGTTCGGCCGACACGATCACCGCGGCTGGCGTCGCGTGGTTCATCAGTACAACGTCGACGTCGCGGGACTGACGGACGAGTTCAGACAGCTTGGCGCGAGCCTTGCTGATTGGGACTAGCACGCTCATCGGTATACCTCTCTGCGGTGGCCGACGCGAGTCACTGTGACAACGAGCAGTCCGTCGTCGATGACGTAGACGATGCCGAACACTCCGACACGGACACGGTATGAGGAGTCTGTGCCGGCGAGTTTCGCGCAGCCTGCGGGGCGTGGGTCGTTCGCGAGGGCCATGATGACGCTCATTACCCTGGCCTGGTCGTGCCGCTGCAACCGCTGAATTTGCTTGGCGGCGCTGGTCTCGATCTCTACCTCATAGCCGACGGCCACACCCAAAATTGTACCATAAACATGTACCATGAATCTGGTACAGATTCCCCGTGTTATGGCACTCGGGCAGCGCAACTACTGAATGGAGCGTCGGGACCGCGCCTCGGCTGTTGGCTAAAATGCAGTGGAAATCCGTGGACGAACCTAGGGCTGGTCACCGGACGCTACCGAAGTCAACCAGGAGGATGTCATGGCGGTAAAAGCCGTAGCGCTGATCGTTCTCGCCGTCGGGCTGGCTGCGCCCGCCCACGCGGACTCCACTGACGACGCATTCATCACCAACCTCAGCACCTCCGGCATGAATTACGGCGCACCCGATAAAGCGATCCAGGTCGCGAAGACCGTCGTCTGCGGGACTCTCAGCAATAACCCGAAGACCAGCAACGCCGATCTGGTCGCCAAGGTCGTCAGCGCCACCAACTGGCCGGCAGTTGATGCTGCGTATTTCACTGGAGCCGCCATCCAGGCCTACTGTTCCCAGTACGGCTCCCTCGCCCCGCCTACTGTCCCTGGTACGGCTCCGTCGCTGCCCGCAAAGCCATCGGTTCAGCCAGCGTCAACACGGAATGCCTAACCCCACCAAGCCCGGGCTAGCTTCGTGCACCACTACACGTTGAAGCGGAACTCCACCACGTCACCGTCGGCCATCACGTAGTCCTTGCCTTCCATCCGAACCTTGCCGGCCGCCTTGGCCGCCGCCATCGACCCGGCGGCGATCAGATCGTCGTAGGACACGATCTCGGCTTTGATGAAGCCCTTCTCGAAGTCGGTGTGGATAACGCCGGCGGCCTTGGGCGCGGTATCGCCTTGATGAATGGTCCACGCCCGCGCCTCTTTCGGGCCGGCCGTCAGGTAGGTCTGCAACTTGAGGGTGTGAAAACCCGCCCGTGCCAGCGCATCCAGCCCAGGTTCGGCCTGGCCGATCGATTCGAGCAGCTCGGCGGCCGATTCGTCATCGAGCTCGGCCAGTTCGGACTCGATGGCGGCGTCCAGGAACACCGCGTCCGCGGGCGCGACGAGCTGGCGCAGCTCGGCGATCCGCGCGGCGTCGGTCAGCACCGCCTCGTCGGCATTGAACGCGTACAGAAAGGGCTTGGTGGTCAGTAGGTTCAGCTCGCGCAAAACGGCGCTTTCCACACCGGCGCCGAACAGCGTCGTCCCGCCGTCCAGCACCTGCTGAGCGCTGAGCGCCGCGTCGTAGACCGGCTTACGTTCCTTGTTGGTGCGGGCTTCCTTCTCCAACCTCGGCAGCGCACGCTCCAAGGTCTGCATATCTGCCAGGATCAACTCGGTTTCGACGACCTCGATATCGGATTTGGGATCCACCTGCCCGGTGACGTGCGTCACGTCGTCGTCGGAGAACACCCGGACCACCTGGCAGATGGCGTCGCATTCGCGGATGTGGGCCAGGAACTTGTTACCCAGACCTGCGCCCTCGGACGCGCCCTTGACCAGGCCGGCGATGTCGACGAAGGTCACCGGCGCCGCGATGATGCGCTCCGATCCGAAAAGCTCCGCCAGCTTTCCCAGCCGGGGATCGGGCAGCTCGACGACACCCTCGTTCGGCTCAATGGTCGCGAATGGGTAGTTGGCCGCCAACACATTGTTGTGGGTCAACGCGTTGAACAGTGTCGACTTGCCGACATTGGGCAGACCGACGATTCCTAGGCTCAGGCTCACGAGGAGACAAGTCTAGGGCTCGTCGGCGATGCCTGGCGACGGCCGTGCGTTTGGTGGCACCCGGGTGTGAATCGCGTGGCAAGAGCCGCGACGCCACGAGGTATTTACAAGCCTTTCGGCTCATTCCCGGTACGGTCTACATGTGTCAACACAGCGGGGAAGGTCGGCGGTAGCGCCGACCCATCGCTCGATCCACCCCAACATCCCGGGCGTGCCGTGGTGGACGGCCCTGCTCATCGCCGTGACCGCCACCGCAATCGGGTATGGGATCGACGCCGGCCACAAGGAGCTGACACACGTCTTCGCCGGCCTCTATATAGCCGGCTGCGTGGCGGCGGTGCTGGCTGTGCAGCAGTCGGGCGTGTTCACCGCGGTCATCCAGCCGCCGCTGATACTTTTCTGCGCGGTTCCGGGCGCCTACTGGTTGTTCCACGGAGCCAAGGTCGGCAATGTCAAAGACCTGCTGATCAACTGCGGTTATCCGCTGATCGAGCGGTTCCCGCTGATGCTGGGCACGGCCGGCGGCGTGCTGCTGATCGGCCTGGTCAGGTGGTTTTTCGGTGGATCGCAGCGAACGACCGTGGCGGCGAACGCCGGGGACGACGCGGCCGCCGCGAACACCGCCGAGGCGAAGTCCTTCTTCGGCGGCATCGCAGCGCTACTGGGCATCGGTTCGCGCCGCCACGACGATCCAGCCGCTGAAGGGGCCGCCGACACGCCCCGGAAACCCGCGCGCGCGCCGCGCAGCAGTCGCTCCACCCCGCGCACCGCCCGATCCGCCTCCCGGCATGCCCGGCCACCGCTGGAAGACCAGCACGAACCTCAGGCCGAGCGCCCACGGCGCAGGCGCCAGGCACCTCCGCGGGACTTCGACCCCGCCGAACCGCCGCGCCGGCCGCGCCGACCCAGGCCCGACGCTGACCCGGACTTACGCACCCCGCCGCCTCGGGATATGCGTCAAGAGCCACGCGCACGCCGTAGCCCCTACGAACGGCCGACTCGCGGCAGCCGGTACGAGCCGGCGGCGCCAGATCACTTCAACCCGTATGAGGCCTATGAGCCGCCGCGCCGCCGCCCCGCGCCAAACGGATCGAACGGATCGAACGGGTCGAACGGCGCCAACCCGACGCACCACCCGATCTCGCGGGTCCGCTACCGCGGCTCAGACACCCGAGACGAACACCGAGACGAGCCTCGCGCGGAACGCGGCAGTCGCACACGGGCTCCCGGCCGGTCCCAGGGCCGACCCCCGGCTGAATCTCGGGAGTACGACTCTTAGGTCGCTTTCCTGATCTCCCGGGGCAATGCGAACACCAGCGTCTCCTGCGCCGTCGTCACCGGCTGGACCATGCCATAACCGCACTCCGCCAGCCGGTCCAGCACGCCCCGTACCAGAACTTCGGGAACAGATGCACCCGAGGTGACACCTACGGTGGTGACACCGTCCAACCACCCGGGTTCGATGTCGTCTGCCCAGTCGACCAGGTGTGCGGCGTTAGCGCCGCCCCCCAACGCGACCTCGACCAGCCGCACCGAGTTTGACGAATTGCGCGATCCGACGACGATGACCAGCTGGCATTCGGACGCCATCGCTTTGACCGCGACCTGACGATTCTGGGTCGCGTAGCAGATGTCGTCGCTGGGCGGGTTCTGCAGCTTCGGGAAACGCTGCCGCAACCGCTGGACAATCTCCATGGTCTCGTCGACCGACAGCGTGGTCTGGGAAAGCCAGACCACCTTGTTCTCGTCGCGGATCGTCACGTTGTCCACCGAGGCGAGCCCGTCGACCAGCTGCACGTGCTCAGGCGCCTCCCCCGCAGTTCCGATGACCTCCTCGTGGCCCTCATGACCGATCAGCAGGATGTCGTAGTCGTCGCGGGCGAATCGCCGGGCCTCGTTGTGCACCTTGGTCACCAGCGGGCACGTGGCGTCGATGGTGCGCAAGTTGCGTGCGGCGGCTTCGGCGTACACCGTCGGCGCGACCCCGTGCGCCGAGAACACCACAATGGCCCCCTCGGGTACCTCGTCGGTCTCCTCGACGAAGACCGCGCCGGCCTTGACCAGCGTGTCCACCACGTGCCGGTTGTGCACGATCTCGTGCCGCACGTACACGGGGGCGCCGTAGCTTTCCAGCGCGCGTTCGACCGTCTCCACAGCCCTATCCACGCCCGCGCAGTAGCCCCGCGGCTCCGCCAGCAACACTCGTTTGCGAGTTGGGTCGTCGGCGACCGACCTCCCCGGTCCCACAGCACCGGGAAATCCCATGTCGATTGTCGGCGGCATGATATTCAGAGTACTTTCCACCGACCTATAGGGCACCTGGCGCCGTCGCCTCACGCACATCTTGGGAGCCCCAGCTTGGCGTTAGCCGCCGCTTGAGGCAGTCTTGGAATCATGGCTTACGCACCATATGGATTTCGGCTGCTGGTCGGTGCGGCGACGCTCGCCGTCGAGGAAACCATCAAACTGCCGCATACCATCCTGATGTATCCGATGACGTTAGCCAGCCAGGCGGCCCACCTGGTGATGCGTTTTCAACAGAACCTGGCGGAGCTGGCCATCAAGGGCGACAGCACTTTAGAGTCCATTTTTCCGCCCAAGGACGAGAACCCGGAATGGGCAACGTTCGACGAAGACCTGCCCGGCATCATTGACGGTAATCCCCTTGCGCTGGCCGATGGCGTCGACGGCGATCGCCGGGCCGAAGGACGGTTCGCCCTCTACTCGCTCGCCGATGGGGCCGAGCCGGCGGACTCCGGTTCCCCGACCAACCCCAAGGCAGCCCGGCAATCGAAGAAGTCGGCGCCGAGCACCGCAACCCCGGAGCCGGCGGTGGCGGCCGAGATCGGCTATCCGGCGCTGACGCTGGCCCAGCTGCGAGCCAGGCTGCAATCGTTGGGTGTCGAGGACCTGGAGGCCCTGCTGGCCTACGAACAGGCCACCCGGGCCCGTGCTCCTTTCCAGACCCTGCTTGCCAACAGGATCACCCGCGCGACCGCGAAGTGACCCGAGCGGCGAATTCGCAGGCGAACTCGGCGGAGAACCCGTTCCCGGTTCGCGCGGTGGCGATCCGGGTTGCGGGCTGGATAGACAAGCTGGGCGCGGTCTGGGTAGAGGGGCAGTTGGCCCAGATCAATTTGCGGCCCGACACCAAGACAGTGTTCATGGTGCTGCGTGACCCGGCGGCCGACATGTCGCTGACCGTGACGTGTTCGCGGGACCTGGTGCTGAACGCACCGGTGAAATTGGCCGAGGGCACCCAGGTCGTCGTATGCGGCAAACCCTCGTTTTACACCGTACGTGGAACATTTTCGTTGCGCCTCAGTGAGATTCGCGCCGTTGGTATCGGCGAGCTGCTGGCACGCATCGATCGACTGCGCCGGCTGCTCGATGCCGAGGGCCTGTTTGATCCCAGGTTGAAACGGCCGATCCCATTCCTGCCCAACATGGTTGGGTTGATCACCGGCCGGGCCAGTGCCGCGGAACGCGACGTCACGACAGTGGCCACCACGCGGTGGCCCGCGGTACGTTTTGCGGTGCGTAACACCGCCGTTCAGGGGACCAACGCCGTCGCGCAGATCGTTGCGGCGTTGGACGAGCTCGATCGCGACCCCGACGTCGACGTGATCATCATGGCCCGTGGCGGCGGCAGCGTCGAGGACCTGTTGCCGTTTTCCGACGAGACGCTGTGCCGCGCGATCGCGGCCTGCCGGACGCCGGTGATCAGCGCGGTAGGTCACGAACCCGATAATCCGCTGTGCGACCTGGTCGCCGATCTGCGTGCCGCGACTCCCACCGACGCGGCCAAGAAGGTGGTCCCTGATACCGCCGCCGAACAGCGGCTGATCGACGACTCGCGCCGGCGCAGCGCGCAGGCGCTACGCAATTGGGTCTCCCGGGAACAACGCGCCCTGGCCCAGTTGCGCAGCCGCCCGGTGTTGGCCGAGCCGCTGACGGCTCTCACGGCGCGCGGCGAAGAGATCCACCGCGCTCGCTCAGCGGTTCGCCGTGACATCACCCGGCTGGTCGGCGCCGAGAGCGAGCGCGTCGGTCACCTGGCTGCCCGGCTCGCCACGTTGGGCCCGGCGGCCACACTGGCCCGCGGCTACGCGGTGGTGCAGACGGTTGCGGCCGACACGATCGCACAACCCCAGATAATGCGGTCGGTCGACGATGCTCCGGCGGGCACCAGGCTGCGGGTGCGCGTCTCCGACGGCGCCGTGACGGCAGTAAGCGAAGGAACCACAAATGGCCACTGAACAAGACAAGTCTGCTACACCCATTAGTCAACTTGGCTACGAAGCGTGCCGCGACGAGCTGATCGAAGTCGTACGGCTTCTCGAGCAAGGCGGACTCGACCTCGACGAGTCGCTGACACTCTGGGAAAGGGGCGAACAGCTGGCGAAAAGGTGCGAAGAGCACTTAGCTGGCGCCCGCCAGCGAGTGGCGGATGCGCTCGCGGCCGGCCAGGCCGAGGAATCCTGACGACCGCCGGATAGCGGGATCATTTTCAGAACTGGAACACGTTCAATTCTTCTCGACTATGCTGCGCCGCTATGGGCAATGAGGCACTGACGACCGAACTCGGCCGGATCCTGGTCACCGGCGGCTCAGGTTTCGTCGGCGCCAATCTGGTGACCACGTTGCTCGACCGCGGATATCGGGTACGTTCCTTCGACCGCGCTCCGTCACCACTACCGCAGCATCCGCAGCTAGAGGTGCTGCAGGGCGACATCTGCGACTCGGCCGTCTGCGCCGCGGCGGTGGACGGCATCGACACGGTGTTCCATACCGCAGCCGTCATCGATTTGATGGGCGGTGCGTCGGTGACCGACGAATACCGGCAGCGCAGCTTCTCGGTCAACGTCGGCGGCACCGAGAACCTGGTGCGCGCGGGGCAAACGGCCGGCGTGCGGCGGTTCGTTTACACGTCGTCCAACAGCGTGGTGGTGGGCGGCCAGAACATCGTCGGCGGCGACGAGACGCTGCCCTACACCACCCGGTTCAATGACCTGTATACCGAAACCAAGGTGGTCGCCGAGCGATTCGTGTTGTCGCAGAATGGCGTTCACGAGATGCTGACATGCGCGATCCGGCCCAGCGGCATCTGGGGCACCGGCGATCAGACCATGTTCCGCAGGGTGTTCGACAGCGTGCTCGCCGGGCACGTCAAGGTGCTGGTCGGCCGCAAGTCGGCCCGGCTGGACAACTCCTACGTGCACAATTTGATTCACGGTTTCATCCTGGCCGCCGAGCATCTGGTTCCTGGCGGTACCGCGCCCGGTCAGGCGTACTTCATCAACGACGCCGAGCCGGTCAATATGTTCGAGTTCGCCCGGCCGGTGGTGCAGGCCTGTGGGGAACCCTGGCCGCGCCTGCGGGTTCACGGTCCCACGGTCCGTGCGGCGATGACGGTTTGGCAGCGGCTGCATTTCCGGTTCGGCCTGCCCGCGCCGCTGCTCGAGCCGCTGGCGGTCGAGCGGCTGTATCTGGACAACTACTTCTCGGTCGCCAAGGCGTCCCGAGACCTCGGTTATCGACCCCTGTTCACCACCGAGCAGGCGTTGGCGGAATGCCTGCCGTACTACGTAGCGCTGTTCCGGCAGATGAAAAGCCAACTCCCCGCAAACAACGCCACCGCCAGACCGCCCGCGGCTGCCCTCAGGTCAGCCTCTGCCTGAGGAATTCGACCACCCGCTTGCGCGCCTCGTAAGCCGGCTGGCCGTCGACCTCACGGACCTCGAGGGTCAGCACCGAGTGGGCCCCCTTGCTGAAGCCGTGTTCATTGCCGGGGCGCGAGTCGATCTCGATCACCTCGAATGCGTCGCCCAGCCGCTCTTTGAGGGTGGTGAACCGTTCCCCTGGCGCCAACTTGTCCTCGCTGAATCGCAAGCCCATGGCGCACAAGCCATCGTTGGCACAGCGATCGGCGATGGTGGACAGCTCGGACTCGCTCAGCCCCGGATCGCGGCGCCGCGCACGTCCCAGGAACAGCGGAACCGACGGCTGACTGAGCACCGGCGCCAGCACGCTGTCGTCGACCGCGGCGGCCAATGCGAAGCCGCCGGTGAAGCATTGGCCGATCACCCCGACCCCCTTGCCCGGCGTCGACGCGTTCAAGTCGCGGGCCAGCGCGCGCAGAAACAACGACACCGGCCGCGCTTTGTTGGTGGCGAATGCCGCGAACTCCTTT
>CAVPVJ010000045.1:0-275682 GCA_963709125.1 uncultured Actinomycetota bacterium | reverse complement strand
GTGCAGCGAGCGTAACGGGACTGCGAAAAACCGGCGCCGATTTTCGCAGTGGGCTCACGCTCGCGGGCCGTGTGTCACGACGTGCTAGAGACGCCCGAACCGCCGCCGCCTAGGGACGCGCCCCCGGTACCGCCGGTGCCGCCCACGCCGCCCGCCGCCGTCGCGGTCGCCGACCGCACTGCCGACCCAATCGTGGTCAAATCCGCCGACGCCGCCGTCAAAACCTCAGGCGCTGCGATCACAAAAGATGACCTCCGCGGTTTCCGATCGCTAGGGGGCACCGAACCTCAGGTAAATCTTGACCACCGTGCGCGACGAACGCTACGCGTGTCCAATAGGTTTTGAACGCTCAACTCAGCGAAGTGTTGGGCTTCGAGGCGGGGTGACGACTCGCCCACTATGGAACCGGTTGGGATAACACGGCGAGCACCTCTTGCAGGGGGTCTGAACTTGTCGATACCGCGCCGACGTAGGGGTGTGCCAGTTCAAGGATCAGGAAGAGGTTGGTGGCGACGATGACGCCCACGATGCCCACCATCGGGTAGTGCAAGCTGGGTTTTTCGACGCCGTAGATGATCGCGGTGCCCACGACCATGGCGCTGGTCAGGAATATGACCGCCCAGAAAGGCCACGGGAGTCCGGCGTCTTCGCGGGCGGTAAGCAATCGGACGGTGCGCGCCTGACTGATCTTGTCCAGGTTGGAGAACGACGTTGCGAGCAGAGTCTTCTGGGTGTCCGTCTTTGCGGCGACCCCGTCGTAGGCCCGGTAAAGGTGAGATAGCGCGGCGTCGGTATCTGGTGATCGACTCTTCCGGGTTTGGGGCCATTCGACGATGGCGGCTTGTTCATACGTCAGCAGACTCTGCCGGATGCGGTCTCGATCCGCAGTGTCGAAAATGACTGCATCCCTGGCCATTTGCGCCGCTGCCGCGCCTTCGGTGCGTGCGTTGGCGTCGGCTGCATTGGTCTGACCCCACATCGAGGAGACGACGAATCCGATGAAGAAGGCATAGACGAACCCGATGAAGCCGTAGGTGAATTTGGTGGCGTCGTTGTGCGCGTCACCGTTGAGGACTGGGAATCGCCGACGGACGTACCGTTGAATTAACGCTGCTGCCCCTGCGACGAGCACGATGAGGCCGATGAGCAGCACCCATGACGGGATGTAGTTCACGATCCACCAACTCATCAGCGGCTCTCCCAACGATTCGACGGCAAAGCGGATGCGTCGTTCGACTGTAGGCGGGGGTTGCGTTCGCCGAAACGGTTACGTCAGTCGATGCCGGGCTTGCCGGACGAACCGGTTGTGCCGTCTGCGCCGACCTGGCCGTCGGTGCCGACCAGGCCTCCGGTCCCGCCCGCCGCACCGCCGCTGCCCGCGGCGCCGCCGCCTCCCAAGGCCCCGCCGTTACCTGCGCCGCCGCCGGATCCGGAACCGCCAGCGTTGCCGAACAGTCCTCCGGCGCCGCCAGCGCCGCCATTTCCGCCGTCGCCGCCATTTCCGCCGTCGCCTCCGGCACCGCCGTCGCCTCCGCTGCCGCCGTTGCCGTTGGCGTCGTTCGACGTACCGCCTGTGCCGCCGTTTCCGCCGGGACCACCCAGAGCGCCGGCACCGCCGTCGCCAGCGCCGCCTCCGACGCCGCCGTGACCGCCGTTGCCGATCAGGAGGCCGCCGCGACCACCCGCGCCGCCGTCGCCGCCGGCGCCCCCTGTACCGCCGGCGGCGCCGACACCTCCGGTACCGCCATTGCCTCCGCTACCGGCGACGGCGATAGCTTGGCCGGGCGCTGACGCGAAGCCGCCGGTTCCGCCGTCGCCGCCGGTAGCACCGATTCCGCCGGTTCCGCCATTACCGCCGTTGCCACCAATAACCACGGTGCCGGCAGCGCCGGAGCTGGCGTTGGCGAATCCCCCACCACCGCCGGCTCCGCCTTGCGCGCCCGCGCCACCAGTTCCACCGGGACCACCGGTTCCACCAGTGCCGGTTGTAGCCTGTCCGCCGTTGCCTGAACTTGCGCCTCCGTCGCCCCCGGTACCGCCGGGTGCACCGGTGCCGCCGGTTCCGCCTGCGCCACCGGAACCGCCCTGGCCAATGGACGCGGAACCAGTGATGCTGTTGCCGCCCACGCCGCCGTTGCCGCCGGTCTCGCCGGACACGGCACCCGGAGCGCCGGTCTGCCCGCCGGTCCCGGGAGCTCCAAAGTTTTGGAGGCCGTCTGCGCCGGCGGCCGCCTGGCCGCTGGGGGTCGCAGGGACGGGATTGCCGCTCGTACCGGTCGCTGCGTGCCCGCCTGCCCCGCCAGCACCGCCGTTTCCAAACAGCACCCCGGCATCGCCACCGTTACCGCCTTGGCCGCCGTTGCCGCCGTTGATCGTGGCGGCCCCGCCGGTGCCACCGGCCCCGCCGTTGCCGAACATCAGTCCGCCATTGCCGCCCGCACCACCGGGCGCGCCGCCCCCGCCAGTTCCCCCGGTGCCGCCGTTGCCGAGTAGTCCGGCGGCCCCGCCGTTGCCGCCGCGCTGGCCGGCCCCGCCGGTCGCGCCGTTGCCGCCGTTGCCCCACAGCAGCCCGCCCGCGCCGCCGGCTTGTCCCGGCGCCGTGCCGTTAGTGCCATTGCCGATCAGCGGGCGCCCCAGGAGCGCCTCGCTGGGCGCGTTGATGACGTTCAAAGCCGCCTGTTCGACAGTCTGTAGCGGCGACACGCTGGCGGCCTCGGTGCCGGCATAAAGATTCCCGCTCGCGGTCACGGCCTGCACGAACTCCTCGTGAAATGCCGCCGCCTGGGCACTGAGGGCCTGGTACTGCTGGGCATGCCCGTCGAACAGGGCGGTGATGGTCACCGAGATTTCGTCGGACGCTGCGTCGAGCAATCCGGTGGTTCGGGCCGCCGCAGCAGTACTGGCCGCGTTGATCGTCGAGCCAATATTCGCCAGATCTGTTGCTGCCGTTGCGACTACATCCGGTGCCGCAATCACAAAAGACACGTCAGCCTCCCGTAAGTTGCATCAGTCGCGCGACCTTCAGAGATGCTGATAATAGCCCGATTCTGCGGCTAATTTGTGCGGTTTGCCGGGCTGCTGGGTCGGGGTGGGTGCGCCCGATGGGTACGCGGGCCACCGGAGGCATCTCCGGTGGCGCCACTGCCCGACGGCTCCGACGGCTGATCCCCTCAGACTCGTAGGCCCGACGGCCGCGCCAATCTGTCGATGCCTATCCCTAGGTGCTGCGACTCTTCGATAGGAGTTCGTCGACGAGGGCGCGGACACGTCCAGCGATATCGTCGCGGATGCGACGCACGACGTGCAGGGGTTGGCCCGCGGGGTCGTCGAGTTTCCAATCGCGGTAAGACAATCCAGGAAAGTAGGGGCAGGTGTCTCCGCACCCCATGGTGATCACGACGTCGCTGGATTGCACGGCCTTACCGGTGAGAACCTTCGGGGTCGCGGCGGAGAGGTCGATGCCTATTTCCGCCATCGCAGCGACGGCCGCGGCGTTGACCGCTTCGGCGGGTTCTGTTCCGGCGGAACGCACGTCGATGCGGTCCCCGGCGAAGTGACTCAGGAACGCGGCAGCCATCTGGGATCGGCCGGCGTTATGTACGCAGACGAACAGCACACTGGGCCTGGTCATGGTTAATCCTGCCTGAGCGGTGCTAGCGGATGCGGAAAACGTTCTCGCAGTGCCAGAGATACGTACACCAAGGCGACCAGCACCGGCACCTCGATGAGGGGCCCGACTACGCCGGCGAGTGCCTGGCCGGAGGTGGCGCCGTAGGTGGCGATCGCGACCGCGATGGCGAGCTCAAAGTTGTTGCCGGCGGCCGTGAAAGCAAGTGTGGTCGTGCGTTCGTAGCCCAGGCCGATGGCGTAGCCCAGCGCGTAACCGCCGCCCCACATAATCGCGAAGTAGGCCAGCAGAGGTAGCGCGATGCGGGCCACATCCAGAGGCCTGTTGAGGATCTGATCTCCTTGCAGCGCAAACAAAATTACGATGGTGAACAACAGCCCGTACAGAGCCCACGGCCCTACCCTTGGCAGGAACCGGGATTCGTACCAGTCGCGGCCTTTCGTCTTTTCGCCCAGCCTGCGAGACAGATAGCCGGCCAACAACGGGATGCCCAGAAAGATCAGCACCGACTTGGCGATCTGCCAGGGCGAGGTGGTGATGGTGGTCTGCGGAAGGCCAAGCCAGCCGGGCAACACCGATAAGTAAAACCAGCCCAGGACAGCGAACATGACGACCTGAAAGGCGGAGTTCAACGCGACCAAGACCGCGGCGGCCTCGCGGTCCCCGCAGGCCAGATCGTTCCAAATAATCACCATCGCGATGCAGCGGGCCAGTCCGACGATGATCAGGCCCGTGCGATATTGCGGCAGATCCGCCAACAGCAGCCAGGCCAACGCAAACATCAACGCCGGCCCCAGAACCCAATTCATGAGCAGCGAGCTGATCAGCAGCTTGCGGTCCCCGGTGACGGTGTCGAGGTGGTCATAGCGGACCTTGGCCAGAACCGGGTACATCATGATCAGCAAGCCAAGTGCGATCGGCAACGAAATCCCGTCGACTTGGATCTTGCCCAGGGCGGTGTTGAAGCCGGGCGCCCAATGGCCCAGCAGCAGCCCGGCGGCCATCGCCAGCCCAATCCACAACGGCAGCAACCGGTCCAGCGTTGACAGCCGCGTGGAAGCCGGTGTCTGCGTGTCAGAGCGTCTCGTCACCGCGGTCTCCCAATGTGGTTAGCGCCGTTAGTGGTCAGCAGCACGACGGTGTTGACAAACCAGCCGAATCTTGTGCACTGGTACCGCAACAGGCGACCTGGCCCGGTGCAGCGCTGTCTAGGTGTTGGGGGCTGGTGCCAAAAGTCTCCGAATCGGCCAGCACGGTGTACACCTCCCACCGCTCGCCGCCAGGTCCGGTCACCCACACCTTGTCCTGGGTGGCGAAGCAACATGTCGTTCCGATTTCCTCTTCGGTGAACATTGCTTCGTCTGTCAGGCGGCCAATCTCGGCTTGCACCGCATCGCTGGATTCGACCTCGATGCCGAGGTGGTTGAGAGACCCGCCCTGGCCGGGGTTTTCGATGAGCACGAGCTTCAGCGGTGGCTCGGCGACTGCGAAGTTGGCGTAGCCAGGCTTGACTTTCGCCGGCGGCGTGTTGAACAACTTCGAGTAGAACGTGATCGCCTCGTCCAAGTGATCGACGTTGAGGGCAAGCTGTATGCGGGTCATGGCGACTCCAACCTCTGTGGCTTATGTCGAACTTCTGTCTAGACCCGATGATGCCACCTCTTCGATATATGTCAATCTATGTGGCAAGATGGTGCGCATGCCGAAGACGTTGCCGGTGGTGGATATGTCTGCGCCGGTCTGCTGCTCGCCGGTAGCTGCTGGCCTCGTTGACGACGATGCCGCGTTGGAGATTGCATTGCGACTCAAGGCGTTAGCCGACCCGGTACGGGTCAAACTCGTCTCCCTGTTGTTCAGCTCGGAAGTGGGGGAGGTTTGTAACTGCGACCTTGCCGTAGCGCTCGATCTGAGCGAGTCGACCGTGAGCCATCATCTGTCGCAGTTACGGCGGGCAGGGTTGGTGGATTCCGAACGGCGGGGCATGAACGTCTACCACCGCCCACGCCGGGAGTCCCTGATGGCACTGTGCACGGTGCTCGACCCGAACTGCTGCCGCTAGGATCGTGCCACCAGCGGCGAACGGCGGCGCCACCGGTGTCGTTCGCAGACACAGCCAACTATTCGAATAATCACGTGCCGTCGGTGCCAGGCTGGCCGTCGGCGCCGTCGGCGCCGTCGGCGCCGTCGCTGCCGTCGGGTACGCCTACGCCCCCGAGGCTGCCGTCGCCGCCAATCCCGCCGGCGCCACCCGCCCCGGATGCCCCGGGCGCGGTGCCGGTCCCGCCGGTGCCGTGGCTACCGCCCGCGCCGCCGCCGCCGCCGTTGGCGCCGTTGCCGGCCGGGCCAGAGGCGGAGTCGCCTCCGACGCCTCCGACGCCGCCGACGACGCCGCCGCCGCCATTGCCGCCGGTGCCGCCGTCGCCTGGGGTGTTGACCGGCTGGGCGGATCCGCCGGTGCCGCCCGCGCCGCCGTTACCGCCGGCCTCGGCGAGGCCGCCAATTCCGCCGTTACCGCCGGTGCCTGCCCCATCGGCCGCGCCGCCGGCACCGCCAGCCCCGCCGACACCGCTGCTACCGCCGTTGCCGCCGGTACCGCCAGTCCCGCCATTTGTACCGGCCGAGAGTTCGCCGGGCCGGCCGCCGACGCCACCGGAGCCGCCTGACCCGCCTAGACCGGAGGCGGCGCCGTTCCCGCCGGTCTCGCCGTTACCTGACTCCAGGGCAGCTCCCCCGGCCCCGCCGCTGCCGCCGTTCCCACCGTTCCCGCCGTTCCCAGCGTTCCCGCCGGGGTCGCCGGAAGGCGACTAAGCCTGGCGAAGATCCGTTCAGCGCTCAAAGCGGCTGGACGTCAACGCAACCTCGACACCCGGGCACTGCAAATTCAGGAAATACTGCGCTACGAGCACCTCGCCGCACCCGCCGCCGTCACCGCCGCCTTCGGGGCCAGCACCCGCGCCGCAGTCGGCATCATCGCCGAGCTCAACCACCAGATCAGCGATCTGGAAGCCGAACTCGCGACACATTTTGAGGCACACCCGGACGCCGACATCTACCGCTCCCTGCCAGGACTTGGTGTTGTGCTCGGCGCCCGGGTGCTCGGCGAGTTCGGGGATGACCCGAACCGGTACACCACCGCCAAGTGTCGCAAAAACTACGCCGGAACATCACCCTTGACCGTCGCGTCGGGCAAGAAACGCGCCGTATTGGCTCGCCATGTCCGCAACCGTCGCCTCTACGACGCGCTCGACCAGTGGGCGTTCTGCGCACTCAACAGGAGCCCCGGGGCCCGCCTGTTCTACGACCAACGTCGCGCTGCCGGCGACCTGCACCACCAAGCACTGCGAGCACTCGGCAACCGCCTCGTCGGCATCCTGCACGGCTGCCTACGCCACCACAGCACCTACGACGAACACCAGCCTGGGCACACCGACAACCCGCCGCAGCGGCTTGACAACTTACAACCCTGGGATGTCTAGCCGCGGTGGTGCGGGAGTGGGGCGCATCGGGTGTATCGGCTTTGGCGGTCCGCCCACCCACATCACGCTGCTGAGGGATCGGTCGGCCGCCGCAGCATCGTGTTGACCCTGCTGGCCTCTGCAATTGCTGGCGCCATCCTCGTCAACGCCGGTTTGCCTCTACCGCAATGAAGCGGCCACTTCGATGCCGGCGCGGCGATCTGAACGATAACCCGCTTGTGCGTGATGCCCGGCGGCTGTAACGAAAGCCACTCAGGCACAACGACCTTCGGCCGTCGGAGCCCACTTACCGATTGCTGACTAGACTGTGGCCAGGAGGGGCTGTCAACGGCACTTTCGAAAGCGGTTGGAGGGTGATGTGCGAATCATGACATCCCGCTGGGCGGTGATCCTGGCAGCCGGTTTCGGACTCGTTGTCCTCGCCGCGGCGGTGTTCACCGTCGTCGATCCAGCGATGCAGCCGCGCAGCGGCGCGGCAACGTCGGTCGTGGTTCCGGCGCCGAGTGTCGATGAGCCGACGTCGGCCTCCGGACCCGAGACGGCGGTACTGGCCGGCGGATGCTTCTGGGGCGTCCAGGGGGTTTTCGCGCACGTCAAAGGGGTGTCCCAGGCGGAGTCTGGTTACGCCGGAGGGGACGCAGCGACGGCCCAGTACGAGATGGTCAGTAGCGGTTCCACCGGGCACGCCGAGTCCGTGCGCATCACCTACGACCCGACCCAGGTGACCTACGGCCAACTTTTGCAGATTTACTTCTCCGTTGCGCAAGACCCCACAGAACTCAATCGCCAGGGCCCCGACGTGGGCACTCAGTACCGATCCGCGATCTTCGCGCAGGACGCGACTCAGCAGCGAGTCGCGCAGTCTTATATCGCTCAGCTGACCCAGGCCGCTGTCTTTCCCGGTCCGATCGTCACACGCGTCTTACCACCGAGGGCCGGGTTCTTCCCCGCCGAGCAATACCACCAGGACTTCTTCAACTTGAACCCGTCGAACCCCTACATCGTGGCGAACGACATACCCAAGCTGGACGGTCTCAAGCAGTTGTTCCCGGCGCTGTACCGCAGCTAGCCAACGGCTGGTGCGCGCCGACGGCAGCCGAACCTGCGATGCACTCGCCGCGCCCAGTTATCTGTACGTCGAATACGGTTGTGTCTATGAGCGACGCGGACGCCGCAGCAATTCGGGCAGCCCGAGCGGATTGGACAAAAGAACACCTCGAGCAGTACCTGATCTCGGGCGGCGCGCGGGGACACATCCTGGACCTTCGCTCCGTTGGGGGTCACGCAGTGACGACGCACTGCTTGATCAAGGTGCCGGGGCGCAACTCCGGCAAGGGTTATGTGAAACCGTTGATCTACGGCAACGTTGGCGGCGAGATCGTCATCGTGGCGTCAAAAGGCGGCGCCGACACCCATCCGCAGTGGTACCTGAACATCCGGCAGAGCGAGACGATCGGCGTCCAGGTCGCTACGCAGGCGTTCGAGGCCACCTGGCGCGAGCCCGAAGGCGAAGAGCGGCACCGGGTGTGGGCGCACATGTCGCACCTGTACCCGCCCTACCTGGCCTACCAGGTGTCGACGGAGCGTCACATCCCGGTGGTGATGTTGGAGCCGGTGCGCCCAATAGAAGTCTTCAGAGTCGCCGTCGAGGATATCTAGCCCGTCGGATCGCGGACGCCTCAGAGCCGGCCACGGCTACGCGGCCGCGTCGGTGTGGGACTGACCGCGCCGAGCATGCCGGTGAGCTCAGAGATCGGAATGCTGTCGAGTCGCTGTACGGCGCAGATGATCTCGCTGCGTAGTGTCTCGTCGGCGAACGGCTCGGCCAGCCAGTGGAACTTCTCGACCACCCGGTCCCACGACATGGGGCGGGTGGGGGAGCCTTCGAAATCGGATTGCTCCCGCTCGAGGGTGCGTCCGTCGGTGAGCGTGATCTGCACGCGGATGGAGGTGCGTTCGGGGTAGCCGGCGCTGAGGTCAGCGGCCGGCGACACGGTGACGTGCTGTAGCAGGTTCTGCACGTCGGCGCGGCGGACACGTTCGGTTTCGAGTTGTTCGGGTCCGACCTGTCCATCGAGCAGCGCGACGGCGCAGAGGTATTTCAGGTTGTAGTCGGCCTGCTCTTTGATCTGTGGGTGGTCTTTGTTGCCGTAGCGTCCGCCACCGGCGAAGTCATAGGCAGCCTCGAACACCTCCAGCGTGACATGTGCGACGTCGTCGCCGGTGAGGCGATGCCGGTCGCGGATGGCCAGGGTGGCGTCGATGATGTTCTGCCCGTGGATCAATGAGCAGTATTGCTTCAGGTAGGTCTGCTGCACCGCATTGAGCCGAGGGTCGTCGGTGCGGAAGTCGATGGATTGCTCGAACAGCTGCACCAGACCGTTGGGTCCGTCGATCAAGGCGCGTGGCCCGCCGATTCCGCGCCCGGCGAGCATCGTCACGTATACCGCACGCATCCCGGTGATAGCCGGGGAGATTCCCTTCCAGGTCGACACGGGCTCGGCGTGGATCGCGGCCAGGGACACATTGTCGGCGCTGGCCGCGGCGATGGCGGACGCCGTCTTCTCGGCATCGAGTTCGAGCAGTTTGGCTGCTCCGGCGGCAACTGACATGGCCAGTTGCAGTGCGTGATTGAGCCCGCGCGCCATGACTGGCACCTGCGCGCTGAAGCGGCACTGCACTTCGTAGGCGACCGCCAAGGCCAGCAGGAAGTCCGCGCCGGTGGCCCCGACGTGCTCGGCCACGGCCAGCACGGCCCCGAAGTTGTCTGCCGGATGGCATAGACCGCCGGGGGTCAGGAAGGTGTCGAGCAGGTCGGGGTAGCGCACAAGCACGGCGTTGAAAAACGCGGCCTGGTCGACCGAGGCGCGTCCGCCGCCGATGAAGGTGGCGGTGGGTCGACTGCTGAACTGTTCGGCGTGAGCACGAATGGTCGGGATCATCTCGCCGTCCAGTGCGCCCAGCGCACACGCGATGCTGTCGAGCACATTGCGTTTGAGCATCGGCAGCGACGATCCCAGATCCGATGAGGATGCGTCGACCACGAACTGGCCGAGCCGATCGACTGCAAGACTTGCGCCCATCGTCACCGTTCTCAGGTTGGAGCCACTCGTGTTGACCCGATCGCTTCCTGCATACCCCGCGTTGCCAATTCGTCGGCAAGTTCGTTGTCCGTGATACCTGCGTGGCCCTTGACCCAGAACCACTCGACCCGGTGCCGTGCGCACGCTGCTTGGAGCCGCTGCCAGAGGTCGACGTTCTTCACCGGTTGCTTCGCTGCGGTCTGCCAGCCGTTCCGCTCCCAGCCGAGGATCCATTTGGTGATGCCGTTACGGACGTAGGTGCTATCGGTGTAGAGGTGCACCACCACCGATCGAGTGAGCGCCTCCAGCGCCATGATCGGCGCAGTGAGTTCCATCCTGTTGTTGCTGGTTTGGCCGGACTCGCCCCCGCACATCTCGCGGACATGCTCACGGTGGCGCAGCACCGCTCCCCAGCCGCCGGGCCCGGGGTTGGGCCGGCACCCCCCGTCGGTGTGGATGACTACGGCGTGCTCGTCCATGTGCCGAGGATAGGCACTGCGTTCGGTGATCGGCTCAGCGACTCGCGAGGCCATACTGATGGCGTGGATCTGACCGTCTCCATCGACGAGTTCGAGGTGGCTGATCCAACGGAGGCTTGGACGCGGGCCGGCTTCAGCGTCGGCTCCGATTCCGTATGCCGGATCGGCGGTGTCGGAATCCGGCTGGTCGGACGTGACCGGGGCGCCGGCATCGTCGGTTGGTCGTTGCGCGGGCTGCCGCCAGACGGCTCTGTCCACGACGTCGACGGGATCACGACGGCGAGGTCGGGAGAGGTCTCAGAGGTCTCTGCAGCACCGGCCTTGCACCCGAATGGCGTCATCGCGGTCGACCACGTCGTGCTGCTGTCACCTGACCTGGGCCGGACGGTCGAGTCGTTGGCCGCTGTCGGTGTTGACCCGCGCCGAGAGCGGGACGGCGAACTCGGCGGGCGACCGATCCGCCAGATCTTCTTCCGGCTCGGGGAAGTGATCGTCGAGGTCGTCGGTTCGCCGGTTACGGCCGGGGAGGGTCCGTCCTCTCTCTGGGGGATGACTTACGTCGTAACGGACATCGACGCAACTGCCTCGTTCTTCGGCGAATGCACGGCACCGGTCAAGGACGCGGTGCAACCTGGACGCCGGATCACTACGCTGCGGCATCAGGAGTTCGGGATGTCGGTCCGGACGGCGTTTATCTCGGCGCCCGTCCGCAAAGCATTTGCCTAACCAGTCGGGGTGCGTGTAGATGGCCGCAGACTCGGCGGCAGTATGAACGAGTGAAGCCGTTTCGTATCGATGTTCCCGACGACGTGCTCGATGATCTGCGAGCGCGGCTGGCGCGCACCCGGTGGCCGGAAGCGGAATGCGTGGACGACTGGAGCCAGGGCATTCCGCTGGGCTACACCCGCGACCTGGCCGACTACTGGGCCAACGAATACGACTGGCGCTCACGTGAGGCCGCGCTCAACCGCTTCGACCAGTTCACCACCGAGATCGACGGACTGGACATCCATTTCATCCACCAACGATCGCCGCACGAGGGCGCCTTCCCGCTGGTCATCACCCATGGCTGGCCGGGTTCGATCGTGGAGTTCCACAAGGTGATCGAGCCGCTGACCAATCCCACGGCGCACGGCGGACGCGCCGAGGACGCCTTCCATGTCGTGTGTCCGTCGCTGCCGGGGTACGGCTTCTCCGGGAAACCCACCCGCACCGGGTGGGGTGTCGAAAAGATCGCCAACGCGTGGGAGACGCTCATGGTGGGCCTCGGCTACGACCGTTTCGGCGCCCAGGGCGGGGACTGGGGTTCGGCCGTCACCACGCAGATCGGCCGAAACGAGGGGCATTGCGCGGCCATCCACCTCAATATGCCGATCGGCAGGCCCACGAAGGAATCGCTCGCCAACCCAACCGAGGAAGACAAGCGGGCCCTGGCCGCGCTGGCCGAGCACCGCAGCACGGGCACCGGTTATTCCAAGCAGCAGTCCACCCGGCCGCAGACGCTCGGCTACGGGCTGGCCGATTCGCCGGTGGGGCAGCTGGCGTGGATCGTCGAGAAGTTCTGGGCATGGATGGATTGCGACGGCCACCCGGAAAAGGTTCTCACCCGCGACGAGCTCCTCGACAACGTGATGCTGTACTGGGTGACCGGTACCGGGGCTTCCTCGGCCCGGTTGTACTGGGAGAGCTTCAAGGCCTGGGGGAACATGAGCCGGGTCGAATTGCCCACGGGTATCGCCGCTTTCCCCAAAGAGGTGCTGGGCGCGCCGCGGTCGTGGTGCGAGCCGATGTACAACATCACGCACTGGACCAAGATGCCGCGCGGCGGGCACTTCGCCGCGTTCGAACAGCCGGAACTGTTCGTCGACGACGTCCGCGCGTTCTTTTCTGCCGCGAGACTGTAACTGGCGACACCCGCACTCGCGAAATGCGTTGCTAGTGACAGTCTCGCGACGCGAATGGCGGCCTAGACGATCCGCCAGCCGCGGCGCGCCCGAAACCGCATGTCCCACAGATACAGCTGATAGCCGAAAATCCAGGCGCGCTGCGGAATCAGCCGGTCGGCCAGTCGCAGGACGGACAACAGCCAGCCGAACCGGCGCTGCTGACCCTCCGACCAGTTCAGTCCCATCATCGACCGGAATTCGGGTGCCAAGAATCCCGTCGTCGCGAACGTGTTGAATGGTCCAGCCAGCGCCCGCAGGGGCCAAGGGAGAAACGCCATCGAGGCGACCCCGCGCAGGTGTTCGCGCACCGGTGCGTCGATGTGCAGTTGGTCGAGCGAGCGTTTCCAGTACTCGTCGAACGCGACCCGGTCCGGTGGCCACATGCGTTCCTGCACTTGCAGTGTGGTGCCCAATCGTTTGGCGTCGCGGTAGACGACATCGGCGGTGGCGTCATCGAGTGGGCCGTGCAGGAATTCGTGTTGGTCGACGAAGTAGCGGTACAGGCAGGAGGCCACCCATAGCTGCAGCTTGGGGTCGAATGCGTGGTAAGAGACCGGGCTTGACGATGTCGATCGGACCTGCCGGTGTGCGACGTCCACCGCATCGCGGATCAGAGCCTGATCGGATTCGGTCCCGATGGTCGCGACCGCCAGATAGGTCCCGGTAGTGCGGGCCCGCTTGAACGGATGCTTGTAGACGTTTCCGCTGTCCACCGGACTTTCCAGCACCCCATAGCCCACGCCCGGCAATGCCAGCTGCATGATCACGTTCGAGGCGGGCAACAGCATTGCCGCCGGATTCAGCAGGTCGGCGACTCGGGTAGCGGGCCGCTTCATCGCGGCCTCGCTGCACAAGACTCCATGGGATCGAGTAGACCACGTATGAGACGCTGCCGGAGTGTTTGCCGGAATCCTTGCCAAGACACGGCACACCCGCATGGTCGGCGTGCTGGGCGGCTACCTGGCCGACCTCGCGCTGAGCGACCCGAAACGGGGGCATCCGGTTGCGCTGTTCGGCCGCGCGGCAGCGACGTTGGAGCTGTTCACCTACCGGGACAGCAGGATCGCCGGCGCGGCCCACGTCGGCCTGCTGGTCGGTGCGGTGGGCTTGTTTGGCGTGGCTGCGCAGGGCGCGGCCCGACGTGAGGGACGGCTCTGTTCGATCGCGGCCACCGCGACGGCGGCCTGGATATCGTTCGGTGGAACTTCGTTGGCGCGCACCGGTGTGCAGATGGCGGAGCTGCTGGACCGCGACGACATCGAGGCCGCGCGGCGACTGCTGCCGTCGCTGTGCGGGCGCGATCCAGAACGGCTGGACGGTGCGGGCCTGGCGCGCGCGGCATTGGAGTCGGTCGCGGAGAACACGTCGGATGCGCAGGTGGCGCCGATGCTGTGGGCGACGGTAGGCGGAACGCCCGGGGCGCTGACATACCGCGCCATCAACACCCTGGATTCGATGATCGGCCACCGCTCGCCGCGGTATCTCCGGTTCGGCTGGGCCGCAGCGCGATTGGACGACGGAGCCAATTACGTCGCCGCGCGGGCGACCGCGGCGCTGGTGGTGGTGTGTGCGCCGGTCGTCGGCGGATCACCATCGGGTGCCGTGCGGGCCTGGCGGGAGGACGCCGCGCCGGCATCCCAGTCCCAACGCGGGCGTCGTCGAGGCGGCCTTCGCGGGGGCGCTCGGAGTGCGACTCGGCGGGCCCACCCAGTACCACCATGAGCTGCAGATCCGGCCGACCCTGGGCAACGGGGCGCAGCCGACGGTGGACGACCTACGCAGGGCAGTGGTGCTGTCCCGGGTCGTGCAGGCGGCGGCCGCGCTATTTGCCGGGGTCTCCGGGGCATCGAGTGTGCGTCAGCGGCGTCGAGCGTGCGTGTAGGGCGGGAAAATCGCGATTTTCCCGCCCTACGTGCACACTGAAGTGCCCCTATCGACGCCGCCCGTAGCGGTCGGCGAGCTTGTCCTCGACGGTTTTCGGAGCTTCCGGTGCCGGCGTTTGATCCGCTTCGCGGCGGCGGGCGCGGATCTCGGAGAAGGCGAAATAGCCCAACCCGATGGGCGCGAGGATGCCGAACGAAATCCACTGGATGCCGTAGGACAAGAACGGCCCGGCGTCCAGGTTCGGCACGCCGATCAGGCCGAGCCCGCCGGGCTGGTTTTCGACCAACTGCAGATACGACCCGGCCAGCGGTACTTTGGTCAGCGTCGAAACCTGATCGGTGTTGATCGAATACACCTGTTGGACACCGTCCCTGGAGAAAGGCTCCTTGTCTTTGAGGCGCGGTTCGGAGTCCCGCAGCCGCGCTGTGAGGGCGACGGCCTGCTGCGGTGGTCGCGGGAATTCAGGGACGTGGGAGCCCGGCTCGGGACGCACGTAGCCACGGTCGACCAGCACGGTCGGTCCGTCGTCCACGGCAAATGGCGCCAGCACCTCGAACGCCTGATCTCCGTCGACCACCCGCAGCCGGGCCAGCACCTGCACGTCCGGCAGATAATGGCCGGTCGCCGTCACTCTGCGCCACTGCTCGTTCGGCGCTGATGAATCCTGCTGTGGCAGGATAGTTTTAAGCGGAACTGGCGGTGTGCTCAGCGAATACTCGATTTGTTGATTCTCTCGCGATGTTCTGGTGTTCTTGCCCAGCTGCCACGGCGCGAGCACCGTAAAGCACAGGTAGGTGAAAGCGACGACCACCAGAGCCAGTGCAATCCAGCCCGGCCGCAGCAGGAACGTCAGACGTGGCAGGAAACGGGGCATCAACCGTGTCCGTTCTGCGCGAGTCGGTTGTCCACCCAGTCGTGCAGACCGGGCAACGCGGCCTCGATGACGGTGAGGACCTCCTCGAAGTCATCGTGGTCGCCGTAGTAGGGATCCTCAACGTCGAGGGCATGAGCGGCCGAGCGCGGATCGAACGACCGCAACATTCGTACCCTGTCATCGTCGACGCCGAGCTCCCGCAATAGCCGAAGGTGGTTGCGGCCCAAGGCCACCACCATATCGGCCGCCAAGTGGTCATCGGCGACCTGCGCGGCGCGGTGGTCCGTGGGGTAACCGTGCGCGCGCAGCACCCGCTTTGCCCGCACGTCTGCGCCCTCGCCGGCGTGCCAGTTGCCGGTGCCCGCACTGGTCACCCGGACCGCATCACCGAGGCCGCGCCGGCGTAGCTGGTCGGCGAACATCTTCTCGGCCATCGGGGACCGGCAGATGTTGCCGCTGCAGACGAAGGTGACGTGCAGTGCTTCGCGCGGATCAGACACCTAACGCCCTCCGGAGCTCATCAATCGTCGGGGCGTGTGTCACGCCGGTGCTGCTGCGCCTGTCGGCGAAGTCGTCCTGCCCGTAACCCCAGCCGACGACCACGGTGTCGATACCGTGTGTGGCCGCCCCGTCCACGTCGTGGCTGCGATCACCGACCATGAGCACGCGTTCGGGCAGCGGCTGCAGCTGTTCCAGCGCGTGGCCCAGCACCTCCTCCTTGGTTTTGCGCGAACCGTCCGGGCTCGCGCCCGCGATGACCTCGAAATGCTGTTCGAGCCCGAAATGGGCGAGGATCCGCCGTGCCGTCGGCTCCAGCTTGGACGTGGCCACAGCCAGCCGGACACCGGCGGCGCGCAAGTCGGCCAGCAAAGCAACGATCCCCTCGAACACGGTGTTCATCGCCCAGCCCCGGGTGCCGTATTCGGCGCGGAACGCCGCGATCGCCGCATCGGTGGACTCGCCGAGTCCCAGCGCGCGAAAGGTGTCATCCATCGGCGGCCCGACGATGCGGGCGGCCAGGTCGCCCTCTGGCACCGGGGCGCCCACGTGGCTGAGCGCATGCAGGAAGCTGGCAACGATGCCTTCTGCGGAATCGGTGAGGGTGCCATCGAGATCGAAGATCACCAGTTGCGGAGCTTTCCCCGCCACCGAGAGCGTGTTTGTCACGATCCCATTGTCGGCGATGGAGCTGGAGTGCGATACCGCGGCCACGTGCAGGCGCACTAGTGTTTCACTGATGGCGATTCTGGACCCGAGCCCGCTTGCAGCGGCGCGCTATCACGGTGACCAGGCCGTCGTGCCCGGCATGCTGGATTTCGCCGTTAATGTCCGTGCGGCCCAACCGCCGGATTGGCTGGTGCAACGGCTCGCGGCACGGCTGCCGGATCTGGCGAGCTACCCGAGCGTCGCCGACGTGCACCGGGCGCAAGACGCGGTCGCCGAGCGGCATAACCGGGCCCGCGACGAGGTGCTGCCGCTGGCTGGGGCGGCCGAAGGGTTCGCTTTACTACCCAACCTGAGGCCGGGGCGGGCGGCGGTCATCGCGCCCGCGTTCACCGAACCGGCGGCGGCGCTCACCGCGGCCGGCGTGCCCGTACATCATGTCGTGCTCGATCCGCCGTTCGGTCTGGATGGCGTCTTGGATAGCGGCGGTGTACCCGAGGACGCCGACCTGGTCGTGGTGGGCAATCCGACCAACCCCACGTCGGTGCTGCACCGTCGCGAGCAGATCCTCGCGCTGCGCAGACCGGGGCGAATCCTGGCGGTCGACGAGGCGTTCGCCGATTCGGTTCCCGGTGAGCCGGACTCGCTGGCCGGACACTCACTTCCCGACGTGCTGGTGCTGCGCAGTTTGACCAAGACGTGGTCTTTGGCGGGATTGCGGGTGGGCTACGCCCTCGGCTCACCAGATGTACTGGCCCGGTTGACCGGACAGCGCGCGCACTGGGCGGTGGGGACGCTGCAACTGGCGGCCATTGCAGCCTGCTGCGCCGCCGAAGCCGTCGCCGAAGCCGCGGCCGGCGCGGTGCGACTGGCGGCGTTGCGAACCGACATGGCGGCCGGCCTGGCATCGGTGGGCGCCCATGTGGTCGACGGCAGGGCCCCGTTTGTGCTGTTCCGCATGCGTGATGCCGAGGGTATCCGAAAAGGCCTGCTGAACAACGGAATCGCTGTCCGCCGGTGTGACACCTTCGTGGGTCTGAACGGTCATTATCTGCGGGCGGCGGTCCGTGCGGAATGGCCATTGCTGGTTCAGGAGATCGCCGAGGTGCTGCGGTGAGTGTTCGGCTGGCCGACGTCATCGAGGCGCTGGACGAGGCCTACCCGCCTCGCCTTGCCCAATCGTGGGATTCGGTTGGCCTGGTGTGCGGTGACCCCGACGATGCGTTGGATTCGGTGACCATCGCGGTAGACGCGACGCCGGCCGTGGTCGACGAAGTTCCCGACGCCGGTCTGCTGCTCGCCCATCACCCGTTGCTACTGCGCGGCGTCGACACCGTCGCGGCCAACACGCCCAAGGGCGCACTTCTGCATCGCCTGATCCGAACCGGGCGTTCACTGTTCACCGCGCACACCAACGCCGACTCGGCTTCACCCGGTGTCTCCGATGCACTGGCTGACGCCCTTGGCCTCAATGTGGAGGCCGTTCTTGAGCCACGATCAGCCGCGGCCGACCTCGACAAGTGGATCGTCTATGTGCCGCGCGAGAACGCAGCGGCGGTGCAGGCGGCGGTATTTGCGGCCGGCGCCGGCCAGATCGGCGACTATTCGCATTGCAGCTGGAGCGTGGAAGGCATCGGGCAGTTCTTGCCGCATGACGGGGCATCGCCCGCAATAGGCAGCATCGGCAACCGTCGAGCGGGTCGCCGAAGACCGATTCGAGGTCGTCGCACCCGCGCGACTGCGGGCCGATGTGTTATCGGCGATGCGCGCCGCGCATCCCTACGAGGAGCCGGCGTTCGATATCTTCTCGATGGTGCCGGTGCCCAGCGACGCCGGGCTGGGCCGCATCGGCACCCTGCCTCAACCCGAACCGCTGAGCGCCTTCGTATCCCGGGTGGGCGCCGCGTTGCCGCGAACCTCCTGGGGTGTGCGCGCCGCGGGCGACCCCGACATGCCGGTGTCGCGGGTTGCGGTCTGTGGCGGCGCCGGCGACTCGCTCCTGGCCACCGCGGCGGCAGCGAACGTGCAGGCGTACGTCACGGCAGATCTGCGACACCACCCGGCCGACGAGCATCGCCGGGCTTCGGACGTGGCCTTGGTCGACGTCGCACATTGGGCCAGCGAATTCCCGTGGTGCGAACAGGCGGCCAACGTACTGAGGTCGCGGTTCGCGGCCCTGCCGGTGCGTGTCTGCACCATCCGCACCGACCCCTGGAACGTCGAGCACGTCGAACCCTGGAGAGATCAGTCATGAAAGCCGAAGTAGCACAGCAGCGGTCGCTATTGGAGGTGGCGACGCTGGATGCTGAACTGTCCCAGATCGCGCATCGGGCCACCCACCTGCCGGAGCGGGAGGCCTACGAGTCGATACAGGCTGAGCACAATGCGGTCAACGACCGGCTGGCCACGGCGCGCATCACGCTGGAAGATCTGGATGCCCAGGTGTCGCGATTCGAGTCGGAGATCGACGCGGTGCGCCAGCGCGAAGACAGAGACCGCAAGTTACTCAGTTCGGGGGCGACGGACCCCAAGCACCAGTCGGATCTACAGCACGAGCTCGAGACCCTGCAACGACGCCAGAGCAGCCTGGAAGATTCCTTGCTGGAGGTGATGGAGAGTCGCGAGGAAGTGGATGCCCAGCTGAACGCCGAGCTGCAGGCAATCGATGCGCTTCAGGTCGACCGGGTCAGCGCACAACAAGCGCTCGACGCCGCACTTGCCGAAATCGAGCAGGCCCGCCAACAGCATTTATCGCGGCGCGACGTGCTGACCGCGACGCTGGACCCGGCCCTGTCTGCGCTTTACGAGCGCCAGCGCGCCGGGGGAGGGCCAGGCGCCGCGGCACTGCTGGGACATCGATGCGGTGCCTGCCGGATCGAGATCGGCCGCGGCGACCTGGCCGGTATCACGGCGGCCGCCGAAGACGAGGTGGTGCGCTGCCCGGAATGTAACGCGATCCTGTTGCGGGTCAAGGGATTCGACTAGTGGATGTGGTCATCGAAGTCGATGGCGGGTCGCGGGGCAACCCCGGGCCGGCCGGATACGGCGCGGTGGTGTTCGCCGCGGACCGCATGACCGTGCTGGCCGAGGCTAAGCAGGCGATCGGCCGAGCGACCAACAACGTTGCCGAATACCATGGCTTGATAGCGGGTTTGGACGCTGCCGTGCGACTGGGTGCCACCGAGGTCGCGGTCTTCATGGATTCCAAGCTGGTGGTCGAGCAGATGTCCGGGCGGTGGAAGGTCAAACACCCCGACCTCATCGAGCTGCATGCCGAGGCCCGGAAGGTGGCGGCGCGGTTCGACCGGATCAGGTACACGTGGATCCCGCGGGAGCGCAACACGCACGCCGATCGGTTGGCCAACGAGGCGATGGACGCCGCAGCGGAGACTGACGGTGGGGCAGAGAATTCCGTCGCTCCCGGTGCCGAGTCCGCGAAAGCCACTGCGAAGCAACCCTTGACAGCGCCCGGCTGGACCGGTGCGCGCGGTACGCCGACTCGGCTGCTGCTGCTGCGACATGGGCAGACGGCATTGTCGGTGGAGCGGCGTTATTCCGGACGTGGCAACCCGGAACTGACCGAATTGGGACGGCGGCAGGCAACGGCGGCGGCGAGATATCTGGCGCAGCGCGGCGGGATCGCCGCCGTGATCTCATCACCGTTGCAACGCGCGTACGACACCGCGGCGGCGGCCGCCAAAGCGGTGGGTCTGGACGTCACCGTCGACGATGATCTGATTGAGACCGATTTCGGGGCATGGGAAGGGTTGACCTTCGCCGAGGCCGCCGAACGGGATCCGGACCTGCATAGCCGCTGGCTACGTGACACCGCGACCACGCCGCCGGGCGGTGAAAGCTTCGACGAAGTGCTTGAGCGAGTATCCAGGGCACGCGACCGGACCGTTGCGGGACATCAAGGCGCGGCGGTTCTGTTGGTGTCACATGTCACGCCGATCAAGATGCTGCTGCGGCTCGCGCTGGACGCCGGCCCCGGCATCCTGTACCGGCTGCACCTTGACTTGGCATCACTGAGCATCGCTGAGTTCTATTCCGACGGAGCATCTTCGGTGCATCTGGTGAACCAGACCAGTTACTTATAGCCCGCCGACGATGCGGGCCGCCGTGCGGGCCGAGGAGGAGGCGGGCAATCGGGTCTAGCTCGTCGACAGGGTGATTGCCTGCTCCGGGCAGTTCCGCTCACCGACGACGGCCTGCGCCTGGAGCTCATCGGAGACTTCACCGACGAGCACGATCGCGTGGCCGACCTCGTCGGCGTCGAAGACGTTGGGCGCCAGGGTGTAACAACGCCCGTGGCCGGTGCAGCGGTCGACATCGACGGACACGTGGGTCATGGCACCGGGAACACCAGGGGCAATGATTCCACCGAGCGCAACGCGGCGGTGAAGACCAGCTCGGTGCCGGGCTTGATCTGGTAATCCGGTATGCGCCGATGGAATTCACGCATCGCCACCCGCAGCTCCATGCGGGCCAGGTGGGATCCCAGACAGCGGTGCGGACCTCCGCCGAACGCGCGGTGCCGGTTCGGGTTGCGGTTGAAGTCCACCAGTTCGGGATCGGGGAATTCGGCCGGGTCCGTGTTTGCCGCACCAAGTAGTGGGCTGACCCGTTCGCCCTTGCTGATCGGGCATCCGCCCACCTCGACGTCCTGCATGGCCACCCGAGCGACACCGGGCACCGGCGTCTCCCAGCGCAACAACTCCTCGATCGCATGCGGCAGCACATCGGGGTCTTCGACCAGCTGATGACGGTGGTCGGGATGTCGTGCCAGGTACACAAAGAAGCAGTCGAGCGAGTCGGTGACCGTGTCGAGCCCCGCGATCAGGAACAGGAAGCAGATGTCGAGCAACTCCTCGCGGGATAACGGCCGCCCCTCCTCTTTGAGGTTCGCCTCGATCATCGCGGACAGCACGTCGTCGCGCGGGCTGGCGATGTGGTCGTCGATGGCCTTCTCGAAGTAGTCGTAGATCTCTAGCGCCACGGGTGCTGAGGCGTCGTGCCGGCCGTCGTAGCCCGTGGCGCCCTCCGGGCGGATCACGGCGTCTTTCCACTCCAGGAACTTGCCGAGGTCTTCCAGCGGCAGGCCGAGCAATTGCAGGAAGACCGTGCACGGAAGTGGCACCGCGAACTCTTCGTGGAAGTCGCACTCGCCCCGATCGGCGAACCGGTCGATCATCTCGTTCACCAGCGCGGCGACTTGTGGTTCGCGACGGTTCATTTCCCGCGGGGTGAACAGCGGATCGAGGATGCGACGGTACTTGGCGTGCTCGGGAGGATCGACTTGCAACGGAATGAGTGGCCGGATGGTGCCCAGATCGACCGCATCCATGTTCGACGAAAACAGCTCCGTGTGTTTGAGTACCATCTCGATGTCGGTCAGGCGGCTGAGAACCACCACGCCTGGTGACCGAAACACCGGGTTCGATTCGCGTAACACCTTGTACATGGGCTGCGGCTCGGCGAGCCCCGTCGCCGCCTGGTCGATGAACCCTTCGGTTTCTGTCACTCGGTCAGCCTGACACCAACGGCCCCGCTTGGGCAATGGTTCGCCCCGCCCAGCAGACACAGAATCGCCCCAGGAATGGCATCTGAGGGCGATTCTGCGTCTGTTCGCGGAAAAGCGGCTGCGACGGGGTACCGTGTTCGACGCGGACGAGTTGGCCGGGCGGCCGCGGCTCGCTCCCACGTGGCGAGAGTCGAGGAAAGTCCGGACTTCACAGAGCGGGGTGATTGCTAACAGCAATCCGAGGTGACTCGCGGGAAAGTGCCACAGAAAACAGACCGCCACCCGCGTGGTGGTAAGGGTGAAACGGTGCGGTAAGAGCGCACCAGCATTCCGGGTGACCGGAGTGGCTAGGCAAACCCCACCCGAAGCAAGGCCAAGAAGGCCGCACCGGCGGTGCGGTCGCGCAGGCGTTCGAGGGCTGCTCGCCCGAGCCTGCGGGTAGGCCGCTTGAGGCACCCGGCAACGGTGTGTCCAGATGGATGGTCGCCGCCGTGCCGCCGTTGCTTACGCCACGGCGATGCGGAACAGAATCCGGCTTAGAGGCCAACTCGCCCGCCCCGCATTGCCGCGAAAGTGCGTCCAGCTACGCGTTTACCGAGTGACGCCGTCGCCAGTCGCACTTTCGCGGAGGGTTGGGGATCAGTCCCGCGCTGTGCGCACCGACTTGTCGAGTTTGCGCAGCGCGCCGTCGAGCTGGTCACTGCAGCTGGAGGCCAATTCGGTCTCCTGCTGGTAGAGCAGACCGTAGGTGAAGGTGTCCTCGCCGGCGGCGCGGGCAGCTTCGGCCTGCTCAAGCAGATGCTGCCGGCTGACGACGCTGTCGTGGTGATCACCGAGCAGCGTCTGGATGGCCTTGGCTTGCTTGGATACCTCGTCCTCCCCGGTGGCGGCCGCGGTGTAGCGAAGTCGCTTGGAGCGCTTGCGGATCAGGTGCAGCGCCTCGTCGTGACGGTGATCGTCCTCTGGGATGTCCCGATCCGGTCGGTCGCCTTGCCCCAGGCTGTCGGCGGCCTTTGCGGCCTTCCGCACCTTTTTGTAGGCGGCATCAATGGTGACCGGCGTCGCTTCCTCGTCCGACTGGGCGTCAGGAACGTGGGCCACTATCGAGTCGAGGGCGTCCAGCAGGCGGAAGTAGCGCTGCGACCGCATCGCGATCAGCGACCGCCGCAGCCCGGTCTCGTAGCGGCGCCGGGCGCCGGTGACCAGGCGCTCCGATACAGGCCCACGCACCAGCTCCGGTGCCAGCTGGTCCAGGTGGTGCTGATAGCGCTCGGCGAGCACCTCCGCATCGCGGGCGACGCCCAGGACACCGGCAAGCTCGCGCAGCTCGTCGAGCACCCAGTCGCCGTCGGACAAGCCGAATGAATCGTGGGAGTCACGCAACAGGCTGCGGATCTTGCGGGTCGTTACCCGCATCTGGTGTACCGCATCGTAGGCGTCGGCGCGTACCGCCCGATCCCATACCAAGAGTTCGTCGACCTGCTCGGCCACCGCGCGGTGTAGGGGATCCCTGGGTGTTGGCGGGGTGCCATTGGACTGCACCGCTGCGCCGAGCACCCGTGCCAGTTTGGAGCCGTGCCCGGCGGGTGCGGCACCGGCATCGAGCAGCCGATTGCCCAACCGGCTCAATAGTTCGGTGTCCGGAGACCCGTTTGTCTCGACGAGCTCCAGCTCCCACTCGCGCCACTGTTGTTCCTCTGGTTCCGAGTCGGAACTCTGCGAGGTATCAGCGGCCCAGGCGATCACGTGATCATTGCTGAACTCCGCCAGCGCTGTATCCAGCGCGCTGTACAGCACCTGGCTTTCGCGTTTGGTGGTGATGCGCGCGACCGGCACAACGGGACGGTCGCGAACGATCGCCAACACCACATCCAGCAACTCGTTCGGCACGCTGTCTTCAGCTGACGCGTCAAGCGGCGCATGGACCTCGGTGCGTGCGTCCGGTCCGGCCGGCAGCTTCAGATGCCAACCGGCGTCGTGGCCGCCGGTGCGGCGGCGCAGGGTGATCTTGTTGTGCGCCAAGTCCTGCTTGGGGGTGTCAAAGTAGGTGGCGTCCAGCGACTCGACTGGCGTTTTCTGGACCCGGGCCACCGCAGCGATGCCTTCGAAGGAAGGGGTCACCGTCGATTCGTCTACGTCAAACTTGCGCTCCACCTCCAGATGGCGCGAGGTTTTTGGCGCTTTTGAAGGCATTTTCGGCTCCGATTAGGGCGCGTGACGCGGTCGCGGACGGTCATGAAAGGTCGTGCGTCACCCCATAGGGTGCCATACGGCGACGGCGCGCTTGACCCCGATCATTCACCTTCCGTTAACCGATCTCTCAATCATTTTTAACGGTGGCCAAGGTCGGATCCGGTTGGGTCTTCTTCCGCCTGATTTGGACCGGCTTGACCGGCTCCGGGGTACCCCCGTCTCCTTCGGCGGTCAAATACTCATATAGTGCTTCCGCCAAACCGTTAGCCGTGGAGATGTCGCTTGGGGTGATACGTATCCCCGTTTCTTCCTTGAAATAGTTACGCAGCTCGAGGTTGGCCAGCGAGTCCAGGCCGTATTCGGATAGCGGACGGTCCGGATCGACGGAGCGGCGCAAGATCTTGGAGAGTTTGTCAGAAACCAGCCGACGCAGCCGGGGGATCCATTCCTCCTTCGGCAACGCCCGCAATTCGGTAAGGAGTCTGCTAGTGCCCGTTGACTTTTTACCCGTGTCCCGGAACAACTCGGCGAACTTGGAGCGTTGCGCGAGAGCGGTCACCCAAGGTGTTCCCGTTATTGGCGCATATCCGGTGTACGCGCGATCGTGGCGCAGCAGCGCCTGGAACGCATGCGCGCCTTCGTTCGGAGTAATCGCGATGTCGGCGGCTTCTGCCACAGCCGCGGCACGGCCGATATCGCCCCAGACTCCCCACGCGATGGACGTCGCCGGCAGTCCTTGAGTGCGCCGCCAGTGGCTGAACCCGTCCAACCAGCTGTTGGCCGCGGCATACGCGCCCTGGCCGGGCGACCCCACCAGGGCGGCCGCCGAGGAGAATGAGCAGAACCAGTCCAGTGGCTGCTCGGCTTCCCTTTCTTGCAAGGCCCTATGGAGGTTCCAAGCGCCGTTGGCCTTCGCCGCCCAGTCCCGGTCGATCAGCTCGTCGGTGATGTTCTCCAGCGTGGCGTCCTCGACCACCGCCGCCGCATGCAGGACACCGCGCAGCGGGAGTCCGGTGGCAGTGGCGGCCGCAACCAACCGCTCTGCCGTGCCGGGTGCGGTGATGTCGCCGCACTCCACGACGATGTCGCCGCCCATGGCCTGGATGAGCTCGATCGTCTCCAACACCTTCGGTGTGGGCTGCGAGCGGGAGGTGAGCACGATGCGGCCGCAGCCGGCTCCATCGTTTGCTGAAGTCATCTTCTCGGCGAGGAAGAGACCGAGACCGCCCAGACCGCCGGTGACGATGTAGGAGCCATCCTGCCGGAAAACCTGGGCACGCTGCGGCGGCACCACGACGTTGCTGCGCCCCGCGTGGGTCACGTCGAGCACCAACTTGCCGGTGTGTTCCGCGGCGCTCATCACACGGATGGCCGTGTTCGCATCGCGAAGCGGGTAGTGAGTGATTTCCGGCGGTGCCAGTTCGCCTTCGGCGACAAGCCGGTACACCGTGGCCAGCAGGTCGCCGATCCGGCGCGGGTGGCTCTCCGCCATCAGCGCCAGATCGACGTAATGGAAGGTGAGGTTGCGCCGGAACGGCGACAGCTCCAGCCGGGTGTTGGCGTAGACGTCGGATTTGCCGATCTCCACGAATCGTCCACCGACGGACAGCAATTCCAGCCCGGCTCGTTGCGCGGCGCCGGTCAGGGAGTTGAGCACGATGTCGACGCCGTAGCCGTCGGTATCGCGGCGGATCTGCTCGGCGAACTCGGTGCTGCGTGAGTCATAAACGTGCGTAATTCCCATATCGCGCAACAACTGCCGACGCTTCTCGCTGCCGGCGGTAGCGAAAATCTCGGCCCCCGCGGCGCGGGCGATCGCGATCGCCGCCTGACCCACGCCGCCGGTGGCGGAGTGAATCAACACTCGGTCGTCGGCGTCGATCCTGGCCTGTTCGTGCAGTCCGTACCAGGCGGTGACGTGCGCGGTGGGGATCGCGGCCGCCACCTCGTCCGTCAGGCCGGGGGGAAGGGTGACGGCGACGCGCGCGTCGCAGGTGACGAAGTTCGCCCAACTGCCGGTTTTGCAGAAGCCGCCGACATGGTCACCGACTTGGTGAGTTGTCACGTCGGGTCCCACCGCGGTGACGATTCCGGCGAAATCCATACCGAGCTGTGGCGCGACCCCGTCGATAGTGGGGTATCGACCGAACGCGATCAGGGCATCGGCGAAGTTGATGCTGGACGCGGTGACCGCGACCTCAATCTCTCCCGGTTCCGGCGGGACGCGGTCGAACGCGGTCACCTCAATTGATTCAGGGTCACCAGGCGTGCGGATCTGCAGGCGCACACCGTCCTGTGCGTGGTCCACGACGGCGGTTTGCCGATCGTCGGGGCGTAGGGGAGCGGGGCTCAGGCGGGCGGTGTACCAGACGCCACCTCGCCACGCGGTCTCGTCCTCGTCGGAACGCTGCAGTAATTGCCGTGCCAGGTAATCGACGTCGGTGTCCTCGCCGAGATCGATTTGGGTAGGCCGCAACTCGGGGTGTTCGTTACCGATCACGCGCATCAGGCCGCGCAGCCCAGCTTGCTCCAGGTTGATCGGGTCGCCGGCCAGTACCGCCTGGGCGCCCCCGGTCACGACGAACAGACGAGGTGGCTCGCCCGGGATATCCGGTAGCTCGCGGGCGATTCGCACCAGGTGCCGTACGTTCTCGCGGCCGCGGACCGCGCACTCCCGGTCTGGTTTGCCATGCTCGGATCCGGTAAGCACGACCAACCCGTCGACCACGTTCGAGGAAAGATAATCCCGAAGCCGGGACGCAGTCGCCGTCGCGTCTGCGGACAGCGGCCACGACATCGACGTGCATTGCGCGCCACCGAGTTTCAACGCGTCGGTGAGCTTGTCCGCCATCACATCCGCGGAGCTGGAGGCGGCAATCAGCAGCCAGGATCCGGGGTCGGCGTGGCTCGTTTCGGGCAACTCTCGCTGCTGCCATTCGATGGTCAGCAGCCGCTCGCCGAGCACGCGATCGCGTTCGCTGGTTTGGGAGATGCCCAGCTCGAGCCCGCGCAACGTCAGCAGAACCGCCCCATGCTCGTCCAGGATGTCGAGATCAGCCGCGACGCCGGTGGTATCGGCGCTGGTCACCCGCGTCAAACAGTAGCGGGCCTTGCGGGTGGATCCGTAGGCACGCAGCTGACGCACACCCAGAAGAAACAGCGCACCGCCGTTTACGACCTGCTCCACACTGGGATGCGCTTCCACCGACTGGAAGCAGGCGGCCAGCAATGCCGGGTGCGTGAGATAGCCGGATTGCTGGGAACGGAGCAGAAGGGGCAGTGCGACCTCGGCCAGTACCGTCTCGTCGGCCCCTTCGGAGGTGTGTACGCACGTTAGTCCCGTGAAAGCGGGACCGAAATGAACACCACGCCGGTCGAACCACTCTCGAACCGCAGCGCCGTCCACCCGGCGGGGATGGGTGGCCAGCAACTCAGCGATGTCGATGGCAGGTGGTTGATCTGCGTCCTCGACCGCGCGCAAGTCCGCGGTGGCCCACCGGGTGTGTTTGCCGTCTTTGAGCGTCTCCACGGCGAATCTGAGCACGCCAGGAGCCTCCAGCGACGCGACGGCGCCGATCGGGGTCTCTTCGTCGAGCAGCAGCGTCTGCTCGATCCGGATATCGCGCAGTTCGGACGCCTCGCCGAGAACCGCGCGAGCAGCGGCCAACGCCATCTCGCAATAGGCGGCGCCCGGAAGGGCGGCCGCATCATGTAAATGGTAGTCGCTCAGCCAAGCCTGCGCGCCGGTACCGACTTCACCCTGCCAAACGTGCCGCTCTGGCTGCTCCTGCACTTGCACATGCGCCCCCATCAGCGGATGCACCGCAACCGTGCGACCGCCGCTGGCCGGCGAATGCTGATCGCTGCGTTCCAGGAACAGCCGACGGTTACTCCAGGCCGGCAGCGGCACGTCCACCAGCCGACCCTGGGGGTGGCGCAGCGAGAAGTCGATCGCGGCGCCGGCGCTGTACAGATCCGTCAGGAAGCCGCGCAAACCTTCCGGCAGTTCCTGCTCCCGGCGCATGGCGGACAGAGCGGCGAGCGGAATACCCAGGCTGTCCGCCGTTTGCTCGGCGGCGTGGGTCAGTAGCGGGTGCGGTGCCAGCTCCGCGAACACCCGGTAGCCGTCCTCCAGCGCCGCCTGTACGGACGCGGCGAACCGCACCGTGTGACGCAGGTTGTCCGCCCAGTACCAGCCGTCGCACTCCAGCTCGTCCCGCGGGTCGAACATGGTCGAGGAGTAGAAGGGCACCTCTGGCGTCATGGGGTTGAGGTCGGCCAGCTCATCGGCCAGGTCGTCGAGGATCGAGTCGACTTGCGGGGAGTGTGACGCGACGTCTACGGCCACCTCACGGGCCATCACCTCGCGCTGCTCCCATGCCGCGACGAGTTCGCGCACCGTCTCGGTGACCCCACCGATCACCGTGGATTGCGGCGATGCCACCACGGCCACCACGACATCGCCGTTAACCCCTCGTGCCATCAATTCCGTAAGCACTTGCTGGGCAGGCAATTCCACCGATGCCATGGCGCCGGAACCAGAGATCGTGGACATCAACCGGGACCGGCGGCAGATCACCCGCACGCCGTCCTCCAGCGATAGTGCTCCCGCCACGACCGCCGCCGCGGCCTCGCCCATCGAGTGGCCGATCACCGCACCCGGCTGCACCCCGTATGACCTCATGGTGGCGGCCAGCGCGACCTGCATGGTGAACAGCGCGGGTTGAATCCGCTCGATGCCGCTCACCGTCTCGGGCGCCGAGATCGCCTCGGTGACCGAAAACCCGGACTCCGCGGCGATCAGCGGTTCAGCTTCCGCGACGGCCGCGGCGAACACCGGCTCGGTGGCGAGTAGTTCGGCGCCCATCGCCGCCCATTGCGAGCCTTGCCCGGAGAAAATCCACACCGGGCCTCGATCGTCTCTGCCCACCGCGGCCTGATACGGAAAGTCGCCATCGGCGACCTCGCGCAAACGGGCGGACAGCTTCTCCAGAGTGTCGGCGAACACCGCGGTGCGTACTGGCCGGTGCTCACGCCGGCGGTTGAGTGTGTAGGCCAGATCCGTTGCCGACAGGTCCGCCGCGTTTGCGTCGACCCAGTCAGCGATTCGCCTTGCGGTGAGCCGCAATCCGTCGGCCGAGGTGGCTGACAGCGGGAACATCAGCGGGCCGTCAACGGCGTGCGCAGTGGGGGTGGCCGGCGAGGCTGCCGCAACCGGGTCGGGAGCTTGCTCCACAATCGCGTGAACGTTGGTTCCCGAGAACCCGTAAGACGACACCGCCGCCCGTCGTGGCGTTTGGTGATTGTTGCTTGGCCACGGCGTGGTCGATTGCGGCACAAAGAGATTAGTCGTGATTTCGGCGAATTCATCAGGCAGCCGGTTGAAGTGGAGATTGCGCGGGACCACACCATGCTGCACGGCGAGCACCGCCTTCATCAGCCCCAACGCTCCGGCGGCCGCCTGGGTATGCCCGAAATTGGTCTTCAGCGATCCGAGCGCGCAAGGGCCTTCGATGCCGTAAACCTCTGCAAGGCTTGCATATTCGATAGGGTCACCCACCGGTGTGCCGGGACCGTGCGCCTCCACCATCCCGACGCTGCCGGGGTCCACATCCGCCGCTGCCAATGCCGCCCGATACGCCTCGACCTGCGCGGGACGCGATGGCGTCACGATGTTCACCGTGTGGCCGTCCTGGTTGACGGCAGTGCCGCGCACCACGGCCAGGATCCGGTCGCCGTCGGCCAGCGCGTCCGGCAAGCGCTTGAGCAGCAGCACGACGCAACCCTCGCCGACGACGAAACCGTCCGCGTCGACGTCGAAGGAGTGGCAGTGACCGGTAGGCGACAACATGCCGATGGCGGACCCCGAAGCGGCCTTGCGGGGTTCGAACATCACCGAAGCGCCGCCCGCGAACGCAAGATCGCTCTCGCCTTCGTGCAGGCTGCGGCAGGCCAGGTGGATCGCGGCCAGGCCGGACGAGCAGGCGGTGTCAACCGTGATCGCCGGACCATTTAGTCCCAAGGTGTACGCGACGCGCCCGGATCCCATCGCGAAACTGTTGCCCATATATCCGTATGGCCCCGATAAGGTCTCGGCCTCGGCATGCACGAATTGGTAGTCGTCGTGCATCAGCCCCACAAAAACCCCGGTTCGCGAGCTTGCCAGCGTCTCTCGACTGAAGCCGCCCTGTTCCATCGCCTCCCAGGAGGTCGCGAGCAGCAAGCGGTGCTGCGGATCCATTGCAGTCGCTTCTTTTTCGGTGATCCCGAAGAACTCGGGGTCGAAGTCGGCGACATCATCCAGGAACGCGCCCCACTTGCACACCGTTCGCCCGGGCACCCCCGGCTCGGGGTCGTAGAACTCGTCAACGTCCCAGCGGTCGGCGGGCACCTCGGTGATCAGATCATCACCGCGTAGCAACGCCTCCCACAACAGCTCAGGGGAGTCGATGCCACCCGGCAGCCGGCATCCCATGCCGATGACAGCAACCGGAGTCACGCGTGTTTGGTCCAACGCCATTACCTCTATCTTGCCTGAATGCCTAAGTTCTTATCACTGTCGCGGGCTCTTATCAGGGCTTCGGGATAGATCGCCCAGTATTTTGCCGAGGATAGTTGCTGCGGCGCTGGATTAGCGCATCGCGGCCCTTAGTGAGGCTAACGGTTTCGGCCGGCAGATCCCGCGCCCAGTTTGCCGTGCTGGTCGTTGGGTCGACCCGGATCGCAGCCCTGGCGGCAATCTCGGAGGCAAACACGAAGGGTGGCGCTCAGAAGCAGTGTTCCTCGGCCGGGAAAACCCCGCCAGCGACTTCTTCTGCGTATTGCACTGCGGCACGCCGTAGTTCGCCGCCGATATCCGCGAACCGCTTGACGAAACGCGCGGCCTTGCCGCCGCTGAGGCCGGCCATGTCCTGCCAGACCAGCACCTGGGCGTCGCAGTTCGGACCCGCGCCGATCCCGACCGTCGGGATGGTCAGCTTGCCGGTGATCTGAGTAGCCAATTCGGCCGGCACCATCTCCATCACGACGGAAAACGCTCCGGCTTCGGCGACGGCGATCGCGTCGTGGACGGTCTGTTCGGCAGCGTCACCGCGGCCCTGCACCCGGAAGCCGCCCAGAGTATTGACGCTTTGCGGCGTGAAACCGATGTGCGCCATCACCGGGATGCCGGCCGCGGTCAGGTGCGCGATCTGATCGGCCACCCGTTCACCGCCTTCAAGCTTGACCGCGTGAGCGCCGCCTTCCTTCATGAATCGGGTGGCGGACGCCAGCGCGGCGGCCGGGCCGGCCTCGTAGCTGCCGAACGGCAGGTCGGCAACGACCAGGGCGTGCGGGGCACCCCGGACCACGCCGCGGACCAGCGGGATCAGCTCGTCGATCGAGATCGGCACCGTCGTGTCGTACCCGTACACGACGTTGGCCGCCGAGTCACCGACCAGCAGTACCGGGATGCCGGCCTCGTCGAAGACCCGGGCGGTCGAGTAGTCGTAGGCCGTCAGCATGGCCCATTTGTGGCCTTCGGCCTTCATCTTCTGCAGGTGGTGGGTGCGAATCTTGTTCCGTGGGCCCGACGGATCAGCCCCATAAACGGTCTGCTCAGACATCATTGTCCCTAGTGTTGGTCTGGTCGATCCTCGTGGCCTTGCAGGTCCCCGGGTTCGTCTGACTCTTGACAGTGTGCCATTTCTTTCGCGCGGTTGCACGGTCGGATCGGTGTGAGAATTGCCATCCCGTGCCCTCTGGCAGCATAGGTGGGCATGGGCCTGATTCGCCGCGCCAAGAGCGCGCGCACGCCGCTGATCTGGACGACGATCGGTGCCGTGGCGCTGGTCCTCGCGGGATGCGTCCACGTGGTGGTCGGCCGTGCCGTCATGGGCGGCCCCAAACTGGGTCAACCGCTGGAGTGGACGCTATGTCGCACCACGGGTGCGCAGGTCAAGATCCCCGGCGGCGCAATGTGCGGCAAGCTCGCGGTGCCGGTCGACTACAACCATCTCGACGGCGACGTGGCAGCACTGGCAATGATTCGCTTTCCGGCTACGGGGGATAAAATCGGCTCGCTGGTGATCAATCCCGGAGGCCCCGGCGAGTCCGGTATCGAAGCCGCCCTGGGTGTGGTTCAGACGTTGCCGAAAAAAATGCGCGAGCGATTCGATCTGGTGGGGTTCGACCCGCGGGGGGTCGGGTCGTCTCGGCCGGCGGTCTGGTGCAACTCGGACGCCGACAACGACCGGCTGCGAACCGAACCGAACGTCGACTACACCCCGGCGGGTGTGGCGCACATCGAGGACGAGACCAAGGAATTCGTCGGTCGCTGTGTGGCCAAGATGGGCAAGAACTTCCTGGAGAATGTCGGGACGGTCAACGTCGCCCGGGATATGGATGCCATCCGGGCGGCGCTGGGTGACGCCAAACTGACCTATCTCGGCTACTCGTACGGCACCCGGATCGGCTCCGCCTACGCCGAGGCCTACCCGCAGAACGTGCGGGCGATGATCCTGGACGGCGTCGTCGACCCCAACGCCGATCCGGTCGAGGCCGACCTCCGCCAGGCCAAGGGATTTCAGGATGCGTTCAACGACTATGCCGCCGATTGCGCGAAGCAGCCGACCTGCCCGCTGGGCACCGACCCGGCCAAAGCCATCGACGTCTATCACAGCCTGGTCGACCCGCTGGTCGACCCGAACAACCTGATGCTCAGCAGGCCGGCGCCGACCAACGACCCGCGCGGGCTGAGCTACAGCGACGCCATCGTGGGCACCATCATGGCGCTGTACTCACCGACCCTCTGGCACCACCTGACAGACGGGCTGACCGAGCTGGTCGACCACCATGGAGACACTCTGCTTGCGCTGGCCGACATGTATATGCGCCGCGACCCGCACGGCCACTACAGCAATGCCACCGACGCGCGGGTGGCGATCAATTGCGTTGACCAGCCGCCGGTTACCGATCGCGCCAAGGTCATTGACGAAGACCGCCGATCCCGCGAGCTCGCCCCGTTCATGAGCTTCGGGAAGTTCACCGGTGACGCGCCGCTGGGCACCTGCGCGTTCTGGCCGGTGCCACCCAGCAGCAAGCCGCATGCCGTCTCGGCGCCCGGCCTGGTGCCGATCATGGTGGTTTCCACCACCCATGATCCGGCCACTCCGTATCAGGCCGGTGTCGAGGTGGCCAGCCAGCTGCACGGCTCGCTGCTCACCTTCGAGGGAACCCAGCACACGGTGGTCTTCCAGGGCAACAGCTGCGTCGACGACTACGCGACGGCGTATCTGATGGATGGCACCACGCCGCGCAGCGGCGCAAAGTGCTGACCTGAAAACCGGCTCGGGGCAACTCCCGCACGTTCGGCGACATGTTTGGCGACATGTTCAGCGACAATGGCGCCCCGGCTATAGATACGAGACCAAGGCGTGACCTTTTCGCGCTGCTGAGGGCCTTTAAGGGTGTGCGAAAGATGCGACGATGTCTGCCATGTCGCGCCTGAGATCCTTGAGCTCGGCGCTGCTTTCAGTCGTGTTGTTGCTGCCAACGGCGATGGCCTTGCCGTTTGCCGGGCCACTTGCCGGCGCCACTCCAGAACCCGGTTCCGGGCAGACTCCCAACCCGCCACCACCGGCGGCGCAGGTGAACTGGGGCAGCTGCGATCCGTTCCTGCACGACACGAGCAACGTCCCCACCGCGCAGTGCGCCACGGTCTCGGTGCCGGTTGACTACCGCAAACCCGGCGGGTCGCGGCCAAGCTGGCGGTGATCCGGGTGCCCGCGACCGGCCGACGGATCGGATCGCTGCTGATCAATCCAGGCGGACCAGGCGGATCGGCGGTCGAGATGGTGGCCGGGATGGCGGCGGACCTGGCGAACACCGACATCACGACGCAATTTCGACCTGGTGGGATTCGACCCGCGCGGGGTCGGCCATTCGACGCCCGCCGTGCGGTGCCGCAACGACGCCGAGTTCGACGCTTTCCGGCGCGACCCCATGGTCGACTACAGCCCGGCCGGGGTGGCGCACATCGAGCAGGTCAACCGGCATTTGGCACAGCAGTGCGTCAATCGAATGAGTGCCGAGTTCCTGGCCAACGTCGGAACCGCGTCTGTCGCCCGCGACATGGACGTTGTCCGGCAAGCGCTGGGCGACGAGCAGATCAGCTACCTGGGCTTCAGCTACGGCACCGAGTTGGGCACCGCCTACCTCGAGGAATTCGGTGACCACGTGCGAACGATGGTGCTCGACGGCGCCATCGACCCGACAGTCGGCCCGATTCAGGAAAACATCAACCAGATGGCCGGATTCCAAACGGCTTTCAACGACTACGCCGCGGACTGTGCCCGCTCGCCGGCCTGCCCGCTGGGCACCGACCCGGCCCAGTTCGTCAACCGATACCACGCCCTGGTCGACCCGTTGGCCACCAAGCCCGGCAAGACATCGGATCCGCGCGGCCTGGGCTACGCCGACGCGACCACCGGCACCATCAACGCGCTCTACACCCCGCAGCACTGGAAGTATCTGACCAGTGGTCTGCTCGGGCTGCAGCGCCGCACCGATGCGGGCGACCTGTTGATGCTCGCCGACGACTATGACGGCCGCGACAAGAACGGGCATTACACCAACGATCAGGATGCGTTCAACGCGGTCCGCTGCGTCGACGCGCCGACGCCGACGGACGCGGCGAGCTGGGTGTCGGCCGACCAACAGATCCGTCAGGCCGCTCCGTTCCTCAGCTACGGGCAGTTCACCGGGAACGCACCGCGGGATCTGTGCGCGTTGTGGCCGGTGCCGGCGACGTCGACGCCGCACACCGCGGCGCCCGCCGCCGCCGGCAAGGTCGTCGTGGTCTCCACCACCCACGACCCGGCCACCCCGTATCAGGCCGGGGTGGACCTGGCCCGCCAGTTGGGTGCTCCGCTGATCACCTACGACGGCACCCAGCACACGGCGGTGTTCAACGGTGACGAGTGTGTGGACACCGCTGTGGTGCGCTACTTCGACGCGGGGACGTTGCCGCCGGCGTCGTTGCAGTGCCACGCGTAGGCGGTCGCAAGGCGGCTGTGAGCGAACCTGTTTGGAACGTCCGCAACGCTTCTGGCTTGGCATCGGTAACACCGAATTAACAGCGGTTGCCTAGGGTGCGGGTTATGGATCGACAAAAGGAATTCGTCCTCCGCACGCTGGAGGAACGGGACATCCGCTTCGTGCGGCTCTGGTTTACTGACGTCCTCGGGTTCCTCAAGTCGGTTGCGATCGCCCCGGCCGAGCTCGAGGGCGCTTTCGAGGAAGGCATCGGGTTCGACGGCTCATCGATCGAGGGCTTTGCGCGGGTTTCGGAATCCGACACGGTAGCCAACCCGGATCCTTCGACTTTCCAGGTGCTGCCCTGGTCCAGCTCCGGCCACCACCACTCGGCGCGGATGTTCTGCGACATCACCATGCCGGATGGCTCGCCGTCGTGGGCGGACCCGCGGCACGTGCTGCGGCGTCAGCTGCAGAAGGCCAACGATCTCGGTTTCTCCTGCTACGTGCACCCCGAAATCGAATTCTTCCTGCTCAAGGCCGGTGCCGAGGATGGTTCGGTGCCCGTTCCGGTGGACAATGCGGGCTATTTCGACCAGGCGGTGCACGATTCCGCCTCGAACTTTCGCCGGCACGCGATCGAGGCCCTCGAATTCATGGGCATCTCGGTGGAGTTCAGTCACCACGAAGGCGCGCCCGGCCAGCAGGAGATCGACCTGCGCTTCGCCGACGCGCTGTCGATGGCCGACAACGTCATGACCTTCCGCTACGTCATCAAGGAAGTCGCGCTGGAGAACGGTGCGCGGGCGTCGTTCATGCCCAAGCCGTTCGGGGAGTATCCCGGCTCGGCCATGCACACCCACATGAGCTTGTTCGAGGGCGACGTCAACGCGTTCCACAGCGCCAACGATCCGCTGCAGCTGTCGGACGTCGGCAAGTCGTTTATCGCCGGGATCCTGGAACACTCGGCCGAGATCAGCTTGGTCACAAATCAGTGGGTCAACTCCTACAAGCGGCTGGTACAGGGCGGTGAGGCGCCCACCACCGCGTCGTGGGGGGCGGCGAACCGGTCCGCCCTGGTGCGGGTGCCGATGTACACCCCGCACAAGACGTCGTCGCGCCGGATAGAGGTACGCAGCCCCGACTCGGCGTGCAACCCCTACCTGGCCTTCGCTGTGCTGCTGGCCGCCGGCTTGCGTGGGGTGGAGAAGGGCTACGTGCTGGGGCCGCAGGCCGAAGACAACCTTTGGGAACTCACGCCCGACGAACGCCGCACGATGGGCTATCGCGAGCTCCCAACCAGCCTCGACAGTGCGATTCGCACCATGGAGGCGTCCGAGCTGGTCGCGGAAGCTCTGGGAGAGCACGTTTTTGACTTCTTCTTGCGCAACAAGCGCACGGAGTGGGAGAACTACCGCAGTCGTGTCACGCCCTACGAGCTGAGCACCTACCTGTCTTTATAGACATCTCTGTGACGGACATCCTCTGACGGCCGGTCCGGGTGATCGGCAGGTTGCGCTACCGTCTTGGTCGTGACCAAACCCGGGATCGAACGTCGGAGGCTGCCCAGCGTCGGCCGGCTCGGGTTGATCGACCCCCCCGCGGGTGAGCGTCTGGCGCAGCTGGGCTGGACCGACCACGACGACCGGGCACACGTCGACCTGCTGTGGTCGTTGGCGCGCGCACCGGACCCCGACGCCGCGCTGCGGGCCTTGGTTCAGCTGTCCGAGAGCCTGGACGACCGGATGGGACGAGCTCGACGCCGCCCTGCTCGCCGAACGCAGCTTGCGTGGGCGGATGTTCGCGGTACTGGGCTCGTCGGTGGCCCTGGGGGACCACCTGATTGCCCACCCGCAGTCCTGGAAGCTGTTGCGGGGCAAGGTCAAACTGCCCTCGGCGGATCAGTTGCGCCGGACGTTCAACGCGTGCGTTGACGAAGTGTTGACCGATTCGGCCGGCCCCGGTTCGGCCATAGCAAAGCTGCAGAACTTGTACCGCGACCACCTGCTGGTGCTGGCCGCGCTCGATGTGGCCCCGACCGTCGAAGACGAGCCGGTGTTGCCGTTCACCGAGGTCGCCGCCCAGCTGTCCGATATCGCGGACGCCGCGTTGGCGGCCGCGCTCCGGGTGGCCGAGGTGACCGTGTGCGGTGACGACGCGCCGCCGCGGCTTGCGATCATCGCGATGGGCAAATGCGGTGCCCGCGAACTGAACTACGTCAGCGACGTCGACGTCATCTTCGTCGCCGAGCGTGCCGACCCGGTGAGCGCCCGAGTGGCCAGTGAGATGATGCGGGTGGCCTCGGCGGCGTTCTTCGAGGTGGACGCCGGGCTGCGACCCGAGGGTCGCAGCGGCGAGCTGGTCCGGACGGTCGAGTCGCATGTCGCCTACTACCAGCGGTGGGCGAAGACCTGGGAGTTCCAGGCGTTGCTGAAGGCCCGGGCGGCGGTTGGCGACGCGGAACTCAGCGAGCGTTATTTGACCGCGTTGAAGCCCATGGTCTGGGTCGCCTGCGAACGTGAGGACTTCGTGGTCGAAGTGCAGGACATGCGCCGGCGGGTGGAGCAGCTGGTCCCAGCCGACGTCCGCGCCCGCGAGATCAAGCTCGGTACCGGCGGGTTGCGCGACGTGGAGTTCGCTGTTCAGCTGTTGCAGATGGTGCACGGCCGCAGCGACGGCTCGCTGCACGTTGCCTCCACGGTGGACGCGCTGGCCGCGTTGAGCGAAGGCGGCTACATCGGCCGCCAGGATGCGGCCAACCTCACCGCCTCCTACGAGTTCCTGCGGTTGCTCGAGCACCGACTGCAGCTGCAGCGGCTCAAGCGCACCCACCTGTTGCCCGAGGCCGACGACGAAGAGGCGGTGCGCTGGCTGGCGCGCGCGGCGCATATGCGTCCGGACGGATCGCACGATGCGGCGGGGGTACTGCGCGAGGAAATCAAGCACCACAACCTGCGGGTGTCCCAGCTGCACGCCAAGCTCTTCTATCAGCCGCTGCTGGAGTCGATCGGGCCCGCCAGCCTGGAAACCGCCGGGGGAATGACATCGAAGGGTATGACGTCGACGGCCGCGGAACGGCAGCTGGCGGCGCTGGGCTACGAGGGCCCGCAGACGGCGCTGAAACACATGGCGGCGCTGGTCAACCAGAGTGGCCGGCGCGGCCGGGTGCAGTCGGTGTTACTACCCAGGCTGCTGAACTGGATGTCCTACACCCCCGACCCCGACAGCGGGCTGCTGGCCTACCGCCGACTCAGCGAGGGACTGGCCCGTGAACGCTGGTACCCGGCCACGCTGCGCGACGAGGCCGCGGTGGCCAAGAGGCTCATGCAGGTGCTGGGGACTTCCGCGTATGTGCCGGACCTGTTGATGCGCGCGCCCCGGATCATTCAGAGTTACGGCGACGGGCCGGCCGGCCCGAAGCTGCTCGAGACCGAACCGGCCGCGGTGGCCGCGCGGGCTGATCACCTCGGCCGCCCGGCACGCCGACCCGGTGCGGGCGATCGCCGCCGCGCGCGCGCTGCGCCGCCGCGAGCTGGCCCGCATCGGCTCCGCGGACCTGCTCGGCATGCTCGAAGTCAGAGCTGTGTGTCAGGCGCTCACCTCGGTGTGGGTCGCCGTGCTGCAGGCCGCCCTGGACGCGCTGATCCGGGCCAACCTGTCCAAAGGCGGCAAAGCGCCGGCGGCCATCGCGGTCATCGGCATGGGCAGGCTGGGCGGCGCCGAGCTGGGCTACGGATCCGACGCTGACGTGATGTTCGTCTGCGAGCCCGCCAGCGGTGTCGATGATTCCCAGGCGATGCGCTGGTCGACGATGATCGCCGAGCACGTCCGGACGCTGCTGGGGACGCCCAGCGTCGACCCGCCGCTGGAAGTCGACGCCAATCTGCGGCCCGAGGGTCGCAACGGTCCGCTGGTCCGCACGTTGGCGGCCTACGCCGCCTACTACGAGCAATGGGCGCAGCCGTGGGAAATCCAGGCTCTGCTGCGCGCGCATGCCGTGGCCGGCGACGCGGATCTGGGTCAACGGTTCCTGCTGATGGCCGACAAGACGCGCTACCCGCCTGACGGCGTGTCCGCCGAGGCGGTGCTCGAGATTCGGCGGATCAAAGCCCGCGTCGAGTCCGAGCGGTTGCCGCGCGGCGCCGACCCCAACACCCACACCAAGCTGGGTCGCGGGGGACTGGCCGACATCGAATGGACCGTGCAGCTGCTGCAACTGCAGCACGCGCACGAAATCCTGGCCCTGCACAACACCTCGACGCTGGAGTCCCTGGACGTGATCGCCGCTGCCGAGCTGGTTACCGACGAGGAGGTGGACCTGCTGCGGCAGGCGTGGCTGACCGCGACCCGGGCCCGCAACGCGCTGGTGCTGGTTCGCGGCAAGCCCACCGACCAGCTGCCCGGACCAGGACGCCAGCTCAATGCCGTCGCGGTCGCCGCGGGCTGGCCAAACGACGACGGCAGCGAGTTCCTGGATAACTACCTGCGGGTGACACGGCGCGCAAAAGCTGTCGTGCGCAAGGTGTTCGGGACGTGAGTCAGGCAGCGGGCGCATCCAATCCCCTCTCCGACGCCTCGTTCGAGGTGCTCAGCGCGGCGGACGCTGGTCGGGTGACGGCTCTGTACGCCCCGCTGGCCGACGCCGTCCGGGAACTCATCGACGCCACCATCCTTACCGAGGCCGACGACGACGTCGTCAGCGACGCGCGAACCGCGATCGAGGCCGTCACCCGGTCGCTTCGGCAACGCACCAGGCCGGTCGGAGGGAGCTTCGTCTTCGACGGTCGCCCGCTGCCGCTGGGTAACGCCGTGATCGGAGTGTGCAATCCCATCGCCCCGCCGGTCGTCGTCCACCACGACGACGACGGGCGATGCCGGAGCGAGTTCGTCCTGGGTACGGCATACGAAGGCCCGCCCGGCCGGGTGCACGGCGGCGTCAGCGCATTGGTACTCGACCACATGCTCGGCGAGGCGGCCAGCGAAGGGTTGTCCAAGGCGCGTTTCACCGGAACCATCACCGTGAAATATCTGCGCGCCACGCCGCTGGGTCCGCTTCGTTCCGAAGCTTGGATCGAACGCACGGAAGGCGTCAAAGTCTTTGCACGCGGATTTATTTCGGACGCTGCGGGGATCACTGTAGAGGCCGAGGGCGTCTTCATCGAGCCGTCGTGGGCCCGAGAAGCCGAATGAAGTTCTACGTCAGCAGCGCATTCCTGAATACCCGCGAGATCATCGAGATCGCCAAGGCCGCTGACGAACTCGGCTATGACGGGATCGGCGATCCCGGACCACGTCGTCAACCTGGAAACCCTCGACACCCCGTATCCGTACACCAAAGACGGGGAACGCCGCTGGCAGCCGTTCACCGACTGGCCCGATCCGTGGGTGCTGATCGGCGCCCTCGCGCAGGTGACGTCGCGGCTGCGGTTCGTCAACACGGTCTATATACCGGCGATGCGCAATCCCTATTCGGCGGCCAAAGCCATTGGCACCGCCGCGGTTTTGGCGTCCGGCCGGGTGGAACTCGGCATCGGTGTCGGCTGGTGCCGCGAGGAATTCGAGTTGATGGGTGAGCAATTCGCCGCCCGCGGCAAGCGCACCGACGAGATCATCGGCTTGATGCGCGCGCTGTGGGAACCGGGTTGGACGGAGTTCGACGGCGAGTTCTTCCAGGCACCGCGGCTGGAGATGCAGCCAACGCCGCCGCCGATACCGGTCTATGTCGGCGGGCTCAGCGATGTCGCCCTGCGCCGCGCTGCCCGCAACGACGGCTGGATCGGCGACCTGATCAACACTGACCGTGCCATCGACGCGGTTGGCCGGGTGCGGGAACTGCGCAGCCGAAAATGGGCTGTCAATGGACGAATTCACCGTCCTCACGCCCCTTACCGACGCCTTCACCGCCGCCGACTATCAGCGCGCCGCCGATGGCGGCATCACCGGCATCATCACCATGCCGTGGATGTTCTACGCCGGACCGGACGCCACGTTGGCCGACAAGATCGACGGTATGCAGCGCTTCCTCAAGGACCTTGGGCTGGACCGCTAGGCCGGCTTCACGTCGCGACACATAACTGGCGGCGACGACACGCCGGCGAGGCACGCCCTGGTTTATATTTCGGCGTTCGGCGCTGCGGGCACTTGACACTCCAGCACGGGGTGGCAGCTGCGCGAGTACTAGCACCGAGACCACAGCCACACGGCCGACAGCGCCCAATGGCATACCGAAATCGTATGGCCGGTAATTGACACCGACCCTTAGCGCGTCGAGCGTCGACTTGATTGCGCGCTTTTTGGTTTTGGGGCCCGACAAATCGACGTTCGGCGCTTACCTATTCTTCATGTTCGTGCCGCTTTGGAGCCCCATACTGACGACTTCGTGAACGCCAAGAAGATAGGAAGCGCATCACATGCCCTCACCCCGCTGGCTGGCCAGACTGACCGTCCCCGCGATGGTTGGCGCCGCCCTGGTTGCTAACGCTGCGATTGCGACCGCCGATCCCGCAGATGGCGCATACCTCTCCCAACTGCGGGGCTCCGGCTTCAGCTGGCCGCCCGAACACGACGAGGCCCTGGTCGCGATGGGGCGCCTCGTCTGCGACGATCTCTCCTGGGGTTGGAACTACGATTCGATCGCCCAGAGCATCCACGCCAACTTGGACTCGAGAAACGTCACGTTCGGAAACGTCGGAAACATGGTGAGGATCGCGCATTCGACCTATTGCCCCGGCCAGCAGTGTTGGGGCGGTGAATGCTGAGCGCCCTACATCGGCTGGTGCCCATCGCGATGCGGCTAGACAAGCCGCCGGGCGGTTTGACGTGCTAGAGTCCTGCCGCATCAGCACCGGGGGGCCTGCAGAATGCAGTTCACCCTGAGGAGCCAACTAATGACGAACACCGCACGATTGACCGCCACGCTCGCAGCCGTTCTGGGCGCTATCGCCGTGAGCGCCGCCCCCATCGCAAATGCCGACGCGACGGACGACAGTTACTTGCAAGGGCTCAAAGACGCGTCGATCACCTGGGCAGGTGGCTCGGACCAAGCGATGATCGAACTCGCGCATTCGGTCTGTAAGGATTTTTCTAACGGGTTTACGTTTGAGAAGACCCTCGCCGATGTGAAAACGGCGACCCCGCAGTTGGCGGACACCTCCATCGCCAAGATCATGGGTGTCGGGACCGGGGTTTACTGCCCGCAATACAAGAGCAAATTCGACTGATCGAGTTGTCCCGGCTCCCTGCGGGCCGGGGCTCGGCGATAACCGCACGGATCGACACCCGGATACCGCGATTTACCATTGGCCAGTGGGCATGCGAATTGCTGCGGCACCGGTGCTATTGGTTGCAGCCTCCCTCATCGCTGCCCCGGTCGCCATCGCCGATCCTGGCGATACCGTGACATACAGCGCCAACTCGGACGCCCCGCTGTCGTTGGTGACGTACTACGACGGAATGAACACCATGCAGCAGCTGCATAATCAATCTTCACACTGGTACCTCACGTTTACGAGCCACGCCGTTAACGCACAACTCGCACTGACTGTGCAGACGACCGGTCAGCAAGTGTCTTGCGAGATCAACGTCAATGGATCGATCAGGGACCAAAAGTCCACCGCCGGCCCAGGCGTAGCAACTTGCGAAGCCTAGGTGACCAGGCGATGGCGGCTGCCGGCGCTTCGCCGCATGGTCCGTTGAAGGAAGAAGGCCGCCGCCCGAACCCCCGCATGCGGCCACTGAGCGACGGTGGAGTCGACCAGTCGAACACCAGGTGCACCGTAGGCTCTGATAAGTAGCTCCGATGCTGATCGGCGCGTTAGCTGGGCTACACGTCGTAATAGAGCGCGAACTACGTCCAGCGCGTTTGTCGGTGTTTGCTGGTCTGGGCACCCTTGGCCGTACCACACTTGACCTGCGGAAATGCTTCAAGGGGCCGTTGGTTGGAATCGGCATTACGCGGAGATCCTGCGGGCGGCCTGCGGGCGGGTCACTCCTGTGGCTCAATTAGGCGTCGCTACGCTATCTCGAAACTTTCGTTGTGAGGTTTGCGAAAGCCGCAGCCAAAGTGCTGGGGCCGCGACGGTGACGCGGGCCGATGCTTGATTCATCTTTACACTTTGCGGGTGAGGTCAAGCCGCGCGTCGATCTCTTGGTCCAGGCCGAAGACCTGCACGGGGGCTGACTTTCCCTTCAGGACATGGAATCCCCGGTCGATGAGTCCGGGCGGTCGAGACGCCAAGGTGTCGACGCACTGCTGGGTGAGAAGGATCGTGTCGCCGGTGGTTTTAGTGAGTTGCTCGACGCGGGCTGCGACATTGACGGTGTCACCGATGAGGGTGAACTCGAGCTTGCCGCCGCCGCCGATGGTGCCGGCGATCACCACCCCGGTGTTGATCCCGATGCCAATGCGAAGCTGCCCGCCGAATCGCTCGGCGACAAGGCGGTGAATCAGCACAGCGGCGGCGATAGCGGCATCGGCATGATCCGCAAGGTCATTCGGAGCGCCGAAGACGGCCAGCGCCCCGTCACCGAGGAACTTGTTGACGTGCCCACCGGCGTCGACGACGGCAGGCACCACAATCTCGAACAACGCGTTTAGGCGGGAGACCGTGTCCTCGGCGGTATTGGCCTCGGCGAAAGGGGTGAAGTCGCGCACGTCGACGAACATCACGATGACTTCGCGGCGCTCACCGGTGAAGACATCGTCGCCCTGCTCAAGCAGCCGCGCCGCCAAGACTGGGTCGACGTAGGTCCCGAACGCCGCCTGAAGTCGTTGCCGCTCAGCCAATCCCGCCTGCATGCGGTTGAACGACGCCGCCAGCGCACCGAGATCGTCGTCTTGAACCACCGGTAGGCGTTGGCTGTAGTCGCCAGCCGTCACACGTTCAGTTGCGTGGGCGAGGTCGCGAATGGGTTGCAGCGACGGTGAAAACAAGACCCCGACGGTGATCGGCACCCCGACACCCAGCAACAACCCAAGCCCGATCACACCGAAGACGACAGGCTCCCTGGGTGCCCGATCGAGCGCCGCCGCCACCATCGCGCCATAAACAGCGAACACGAAGATGACCGCCAGCAGGAGCATGTTTGACCATGTGGCGAAGGTCGGATGTGACCGGGGAAGGGAATCACCAATCGCCGAATCACCGGCCATCGCGATTCTGGCGGGCCGCAGCGCCCTTTGCGGGAGGGAATGCACTGTTATCAGCGCGAGGGCCGCTGCTACGACGACGCCCAGGACCACGTACTGGACTAGCCGCGAACCGGTCACCCCGGCGATAGGACCAACAACGGCTGATAACACGCCGACCAAGACAGCGTTGAGCGTTACCGTTCGAACAGCCATTTTCCGGGACAAGCCGTAGGTCGCGGCCAGTGCATTCGCCCGATCGACCTCCTGACCTGCCGCCCACCGCTCCACGACGCGACGCTCCCCCGAACCTAGAAAAGTGGTCACCCACTGCAGCGGCGTCGCGACGACCACGGTGATCGCGGCAGCTTCGGCGTATGCACCAGATTTCTCGACAGCAACAATCAGAAACGACCAAAGAAGGTTGACCGGCAGCGCCAGCGGCACCGCGACGGCGTAGAGCGCCCACGAGTATCTCGGCCCATACCGATCCCACACCCACTGCCAAAGGCGATCCATGCAGGCAGACTAAACGGCTGGGCCAGCTTGTCATCCGTGTTTGAACGCGAATCTATATTGCGCCGTCGATGGTTCGGGTATCCGCGCGGAAATCTTCGTCTTATCGGCGAATGACTGCTGCCGGTGGCAGACTACGCCCGCCCCGGAGACGCCATCGTCGTAGTCGGCATCGACCGCTTGGGCCGCAACGCCGCTGAGGTGATGACCACGATTCGCGACCTGGGTGAGCGCGGAATCGTGCTTCGCTCACTGTGGGAAGGCATCGATACGACGAACGCAACGGGTCGGATGATTGCGGGCGTACTTGCGAGTCTGGCCGAGTTGGAGCTGGAGTTAGGCCGCGAACGCCGCGCCGCTGCCCGCGAGGCGCGTCGCTCGCGTGGGCAGCACATCGGACGACCGAAGGCACTCGATAAATCCAAAGCCGCTCTGGCCAAGCGCATGCACAAGGGTGGTGAGTCTGCGAGCACGATTGCGACTGCTCTAGGCGTGAGTCGGGCGACGGTGTATCGCGTCTTGGCCGAACAGACTGCTGAAGGCGATTGAGACGATGCTGCGCCGCTCTCGCATTGGACACGCGACTCGCGCAACTCAACTGGGGTGTTCGAGTTCTGCTCGGGCCTGGTCGATTTGGTCGTAGGCGTAGGTCGCCATCGCGGCGGTGGTCATCGTCTCACCCTTGTGGGCGAGCGATTCGTAGGTCGCCTCACCGAGGACATCGCGGAGGTGGGTGATCGCGGTGGTGATTTCGGGGACCGCCGCCGCAGAGAAAGGACTGAGCGCGAACCCGGCGATAGTGGCCGCCGGTTCGTAGCGTCCGAGCCGGTCGAAAAGAGCGGCGAGGACGGCCAGCGGGACGCGGATCGCGCTAGTGTTGCCCGAATTGTGGATAGTTGCGGATCGCCAGAGTGAGGTGATCGAACGCGGACACGGTGTCGCCGTGCTCGGCCTCAAATCGCGCCAGAAACGGCGCCAGGGATGACTGCGACGGTGCGGTTGCCGCTGTCTTGGGCGATCACCAGACCCCGGCCCAAGGCGTTAAGCGCCCCGACGGGATCTGCGTCACGGAAAGCCAAACCGTAGGCACCGAAGCGCGAACGCGAGCACGGACGGGTTGCCTGTTGCCTCCGCAGCCTCGATCAGGCCATCCGCGCAATCCATCGCCTCCCCACCGGAACCGGCCAATGAAAGGGCGACAACCAGCCATGCCCGGATGAGGACGTGGGTGTCGCGGCGGCGTGCGAGCTGGGCGCGGCACAACTCGGCCAACCGCTCGGGCTGCCCGATGGCTAGGTATACAAGTCCAAGCCAGGCTTCGATGCCGCCCGGCAGCCCATCGCGGCTCCTGCCGAGAACGATCTGCCCGGCGTCGCTGTAGCCGACAGCCGCCTCGATCCGTCCGGTCGTGAAGCACTGCGACGCAATCACGTACAGGAACGCCAGCCGGGGGTGGTCGGCGGCGCGGGCGGGCTTGATCAGCTCTTCAGCCCAGGCTATCGGCTCAAAGTTTTCGACCGCGATGCCGAGCAACCCCACATAGCTGGCGATGGTGGCGGCGACATCCAAGATCGCCGTGGTCGGCGGCCCAACGAAACGCGGTGCGCAGATTTGCCAACTCGATAGTGAACCAGTCGTAGGCCTCGCGCTGGCGGGGGCTGTCCCACAGGGCCAGGATGTCGGCTTCGCGTCCGGCGAAGTAGCGGGCATGCGCGGCCCGCACCTCGGTGGCCAGCCCACCGGCGACGAGTTGTTCCTCGGCGAACTGGCGGATCGTCTCCAGCATCGAAAACCGGGTCCGCCCCGACGACCGGTCAGCCACCAGCAGCGACTTGCGCACTAAGGCATCGAGCAGATCAAGGACCGCGTAGTCGTCGGGGTCGTCGGACCCGGCCACGGCGCAGGCGCTTTGGAGGTCAAATCCCCCGGCGAACACCGAACACCGCTCCAGCAGCGCCTTCTCCGCATCGCCGAGCAGTTCGTAGGACCACGCCACCGCGTGGCGCAGGGTCTGGTGGCGTTCCAGATCCGCGCCGCGACCCGACCAGCAGCCGGAACCGCTGATCGAGACGATCACGCTACCTCGCTGGCCGTCATCGACGACATGCGTGAGGCCGCCAGCTCGATGGCCAACGGAATCCCGTCCAGTCGGCGGCAGATCTCCACCACCGCGCCCGCCTCATCGGCCTTGGCCAGCGAGAAGCGCGGGGCCGCGCTGCGGGCGCGTTCGACGAACAAGGTCACTGCGGCCGAATCGATGCCCGCGCCCACCTCCAGCGAGGGCACCGGCCACACCTGCTCGTCGACCGCTCCCAGCCCTTCGCGGCTGGTGGCCAGGATCCTCACTGTCGCCGAGTGCGCGAAGATGGCCTCGATCAGATCAGCGGCAGCATTAAGGACGTGCTCGCAGTTGTCGAACACCAACAGCCGCACCCTGCCCTCCAGCGCGGCGGCGATGCTCTCGGTCACGCTCTTGCCGGGCTGTTGGGTGATGCCCAGCACCGAGGCCACCGCATCCGGCACCGCACCCGGATCGCCCGACACTGGCCAGTTCGAAAACCCAGACACCGTCGGGGAATTTATCGGCCACCTGCGCAGCCAACTCCAGCGCCAGTCGGGTCTTGCCCACCCCGCCCACACCGGTCAAGGTCACCAAGCGATGTCCCCGCAGCGCCGCTTCGGCCTCGACGAGCTCTGGGCCCGCGACCAATGAGGCTGCTGTACTGCGGGCGCAGGTTCCCCGGCGTCGCATCCAGGGTCCGCAGTGGCGGGAATGCGGTCGGCAGTCCCTCGGCAAGGACCTGGAAAACCCCGACAGCGGTCGATAAGTCACGCAATCGCCGTTGACCCAGATCGAGTAGCTCCACCCCGCCGAGCAGACCCGCCGTCGAATCGGCCACCAGGATCTGACCACCATGACCGGCGGCCATCACCCGTGCCGCCCGATTCAACACCGCTCCGAAATAGTCGCCCGTCACGCAGCTCGGCTTCCCCGGTCGCCAGCCCCATCCGCACCGGCAACTCCAACGCCCGCTGCGCGGCCACCGCCGCATCCACCGCCGAGCGCGGCGAGGCGAACGCGGCGCACACCCCGTCCCCGGTGTGCTTGAACAACCAGCCCCCGTGCGCCTCAATCGCCCCGCGCAACACCTCGTCGTGCGCGGCCAGCGCCACCCGCATCGCATCCGCGTCGGCCTCCCACCGACGGGTCGAACCCTCAACATCGGTGAACAAAAACGTCACCACCCCCGAAGGAGCAGCCACCGCAGGAGCGGGCACCCCCGCAGCATCTCACAGCAGACCCGCTCCCGCTTCACACATTGACTGGCCAGCGGTGACACGATAGCCACGTGAACAACAGTGGGCTGGCCGCGTGACATGACGGCGGCAGCCTTGGTGTGCGGGTCGTGCGGTACTGAGCTGCCGCCGAACTCGAAGTTCTGCAACGAGTGCGGTGCAGCGGTTGCGACTGCCACGACACCGGCCGAGTACAAGCAGGTAACCGTCCTGTTCGCCGACGTGGTGCACTCGATGGACATCGCTGCGGCGGTGGGGCCGGAGCGGCTGCGCGAGATCATGACCGACCTGGTCGAGCATTCAGCGGCAGTGGTGCAGCGTTACGGCGGCACCGTCGACAAATTCACCGGCGACGGGATCATGGCGGTATTCGGTGCACCGATAGCGTTGGAGGATCACGCGATCCGGGCCTGTCTGGCGGCCTTGGGTGTTCAGGGGGAGGCGAAGCGGCTTGCCGTCGACATCCACGACCGCGACGGTATCGACTTGTGGGTGCGCGTCGGACTGAACTCCGGGCAGGTGATCGCCGGTGAGATCGGTTCAGGCTCGTTCGGCTACACCACAATCGGTGAACAAGTCGGGATGGCGCAGCGGATGGAATCGGTGGCACCGCCGGGTGCGGTGATGCTCAGCGCGTCGACCGCACGACTGGTCGAGGGCGTGGCGACTCTCGGCGACGCTGAGTTGGTTCAGATCAAGGGTGCCGACGCGCCCGCACCTGCCCGGCGGCTGTTGAGTGTGTCGGACCGGGATCGCTCTGTTGCCGCTTCTCAATCGGCTCTTGTGGGTCGGCGCTGGGAACTCTCCGCCATCGAGAGCCTCTTGGACCGCGCAGTCGAAGGCCACGGTGCGGTGGTCACCGTGGTCGGGTCACCAGGTATCGGCAAGAGCCGTCTGGTGCGTGAGGTGACGGCAATGGCTGCCGGGCGCGAAGTGGAGGTGTTCAGCGCCTACTGCGAATCGCATGCCACTGGCGTTGCCTTCCACGTGGTGGCGCGGCTGCTGCGGGCAGCCATCGGTGTGCGTGGCCTGGATGGCCCGGCCGCTCGTGACCGAGTGCGCTCGCGGGTGCCCGAGGCAGACCCCGAGGACTTGCTGCTGCTCGATGACTTGTTAGGCATCGCTGATCCTGGTGTCGCGCTGCCCAAGATCGATCCCGATGCCCGGCGGCGACGATTGACCGCGCTGGTCAATGCCGCCTCGTTGGCCCGCCAAGTCCCAGCGGTCTATGTCGTTGAGGACGTGCACTGGATCGATGAGGTCAGCGAGTCGATGATCGCCGAGTTCTTCACGGTCATCCCGCAGACGCCCTCGCTGGTACTGGTCACCTACCGCCCCGACTACCAGGGCACGTTGAGCCGAGTGGCCAGTGCGCAGACCATCGCCCTTGCACCGCTGAATAATTCGGAGACTGCGACACTAATCACCGGGCTGCTCGGGTCCGCCCCCTCGGTCGCCGGGTTGATAACCATGATCACCGAGAAGGCCGCCGGGAACCCGTTCTTCGCCGAGGAGATTGTTCGCGACCTAGCCGAGCGCGGCGTCCTACGGGGCAACCGCAGCGCCTACGAATCGACCGCCGATGCTGGCGAGGTAAGTGTGCCTGCCACCTTGCAGGCGACTATCGCCGCGCGCATCGACCGGCTTGATCCGGCGGCCAAGCGCACGTTGAGCGCAGCCGCTGTCATCGGCTCACGGTTCAGCCGGGGCCTTCTCGAAACGTTGGGCGTTGATCCTGTCCTTGGAGACTTGGTGGGCGGCGAGTTCATCGATCAGATCACATTTACCCGACGACCCGAGTATGTGTTTCACCATCCACTGGTCCGCACGGTGGCCTACGAATCACAGCTCAAATCGGATCGCGCTGAGCTGCACCGCCGCGTCGCGGCCGCAATCGAAGCGCGTGACCCGGCAGCGGCTGAGGAGAACGCGGCCCTACTCGCCGAACACCTGGAGGCCGCCGGTGATCTGAGCGCCGCCTACGGCTGGCACATGCGGGCTGCAGGATGGGCGACCAACCGCGACATCAACGCGGCGCGACTAAGTTGGGAGCGCGCCCAGAAGATCGCCGACGCATTACCCGCCGAGGACCCAGCCCGGGCAGCCATGCGCATCGCCCCGCGCACCATGTTGTGCGGGACCGCCTCGCGAGTCGATGTGAATGTTGCCAGCGAGGGCTTTGATGAATTGCGGGAGTTGTGCACCGCCGCCGGGGACAAGGCGTCACTGGCCATCGCCATGGCCGGGCTTGTGATGGATCACGCATATCAGGACCGGATACGTGAGGCGTCGCAGCTGGCATCGGAAGCCTGGGCACTCGCCGAGTCGCTCGGCGACCCGACCCTCATGGTGGGGCTGTCCCTGCCGCTGGCCTACCCCAAGGTTCAGAGCGCCGAGTGGTCTGACGTGCTGCGGTGGTCACAAAGGGTCATCGACCTGGCCGACGGTGACCCGTCGAAAGGCAACTTCATTATCGGGTCTCCTTTAGCGCTCGCCCTTACGACGCGGGCTATGGCCCGGTACTCCCTGGGTCGTCCCGGCTGGCGAGACGACCTGGAGCACGGGCTGGAGATGGTCCGCAGCGCCGACCCGTTCTCATACGCCGGGGTCGCCACCTTCGCCTACTCCGGGGGGATACCGATGGGCGTGCTGAGGGCCGACGATTCCGCGATGCGCGAGATCGAGGATGCCCTACGGATTGCCGAACGATCCGCTGATGACCACGCGGTGACCCTGACCCGGATGACGTTGGGCCTGGCGCTGGTGCACCGCCCAACGGATGCCGAGCGTGACCACGGACACAAGTTCCTGGCTGAGGTCAACGAAGAGTTCGTCCGTAGGGAATCCTTGCTGTGCCATTTACCGGCCATCAATGTCTACTTGGCGCGTGAGACTGCTCGGCGTGGAGAGCCCGATGAGGCCATACCGCTCATGCGTGCCGCCGTCGACCATCTCGTCCGCCAGGGACAACTGCTGGGGTGGGGCATACCAGCGACGGGTGTTCTGGTGGAGACACTGCTCGACTGCGGCACAAAGAGTGACGTGGCCGAAGCCGAGGCCGCAATCGAGCGGTTAGCGGCCGCACCAGCCGATGAGGGTCTGGTGATACGCGAGATCTGGCTGCTGCGGCTGCGGGCGCTGCTGGCGCGAGCGCACGGGGACGAGACTGCATACTGCGACTATCGGGACCGCTACCGCGACATGGCGAGATCGCTTGGCTTCGAAGGACATATAACGTGGGCCGAGGCGATGCCATGACGGCGAGACGGCCATTTCGGGCTGCTGGGAGCCACGCTGAGCCACTAAGCCCGCCCCGCTGGTGGCCAATGGATGCTCAACACGACGCAGGACCGCTGAGACGCGATATACCCTCGACAGCAAGGAGTCTCAGCGCGTACCGCTGACTGCCACCTGTGCCACCTGTGCCACGCGCCAGCACTGGCACAGCGCAGGGACGACGGGCCACAGTAGACCCCGTCCAGCGAACATGGCTCACCTGCGGCGACGCGTCGTCCGTTAAGAGAGCCTCGCGAGCCAGGGCGGACGGTCGCCGTGCTCCGACAGTGACCGGTCAGCTATCGCAGGCTGGTTGTCAACCAGGTTGATGCTGTCGCCACAGGTCAGCGAGCTGCTGGCCATCGCCTGGGGGTGGGCCCCGCGCCGCGACCGGCCTGGACACCCCGTGCAAATACCCTTCTCTCTAACTTGAGCGGCTGCGACGTGAAGACTGTTCAAGCCCGCATGCGGCACAGCTCAGCCAAGACGACGCTCGACGTGTACGGGCACATGTGGCCCGACAAAGACGAAACCACCAGCGCCGCTATCGGTGGTGTGATCGCGGCGCGGATGGCGGCATCAAGCGAGGATCCTGCGGGCGGCCTGCGGGCGAAACGGTCCTAGTTCACCCGAAGTGGCTGGTCAGCGGGTTAGCTGGCCTAAACGTCGTAATAGAGCGCGAATTCGTACGGGGTGGGCCGGAGGTTAACCGGGGCGATTTCGTAGTCGCGCTTGAATTGAATCCACGTCTCGATCAGGTCGGGCGTGAAAACGCCCCCCTCGGTGAGGTATTCGCTGTCTTCCTCGAGACGATCGATCACCGCGGACAGCTGGGTGGGGGCCTGCGGGATGTTCGCTGCCTCTTCTGGCGGCAGCTCGTAGAGGTCCTTGTCGATCGGGGGTGGCGGCTCGATCTTGTTCTTGATGCCGTCCAGGCCGGCCATCAGCATGGCAGCGAACGCCAGGTACGGGTTGCCCGAGGAGTCGGGGCAGCGGAACTCCAGCCGTTTGGCCTTCGGGTTGCTCCCGGTGATCGGGATGCGGACGCAGGCCGAGCGGTTGCGCTGGCTGTAGACCAGGTTGATCGGGGCCTCGTAGCCGGGAACCAGGCGCTTGTAGGAGTTCACCGTCGGGTTGGTGAAGGCCAGTAACGAGGGCGCGTGGTACAGCAAACCGCCGATGTAGTGGCGGGCGGTGTCCGACAGGCCGGCGTAGCCCGTCTCGTCGTACATGAGCGGGTTGCCGTCTTTCCACAGCGACTGGTGGCAGTGCATACCGGAGCCGTTGTCGCCGAACAGCGGCTTGGGCATGAACGTCGCGCTCTTGCCGGCCTGCCAAGCGGTTTGCTTGACGATGTATTTGTACGTCTGCAGGTCGTCAGCCGCGTGCAGCAAGGTGTTGAACTTGTAGTTGATCTCGGCCTGACCGCCGGTGCCCACTTCGTGGTGGCCCTTCTCCAGAGAGAAGCCGGCGTTGGTCAGGTGGGTGAGCATCGTGTCGCGCAGGTCGACGTAGTGGTCGGTGGGGGCCACCGGGAAGTACCCGCCCTTGGGACGGACCTTGTAGCCGAGGTTGGGACTGCCGTCAGGGTCGGTCGGTTCGCCGGTGTTCCACCACCCGGAGACCGCGTCCACCTCGTAGAACGAGCCGTTGATTCGCGAGTCGAAGCTCACCGAGTCGAAGATGTAGAACTCGGCTTCTGGGCCGAAATAACAGGCGTCCGCGATGCCCGTGCTGATCAGGTAGTTCTCGGCCTTGCGGGCGACGTTGCGCGGGTCGCGCGAGTACGACTCGAGGGTGAACGGGTCGTGCACGAAGAAGTTCACGTTCAGCGTTCTGGCGGCACGGAACGGGTCGATGAATGCGGTTTCCGGATCGGGAAGCAGCAGCATGTCGGATTCGTGGATCGATTGGAAGCCGCGGATCGAGGAGCCGTCGAAGGCCAAGCCATCCTCAAACACGCTCTCGTCGAAGACGTAAATCGGAATTGTGAAGTGCTGCATGGTGCCTGGCAGGTCACAGAAGCGGACGTCGACGTATTCGATCTTCTCGTCCTTGGCGAGTTTGAAGATATCGTCGGGCGTCTTTTCGGTCACAGAAGGCTCCTTTGCTTGGCGATCAACGGCCTGCGCTATGGAGCATAGTTGCCGGTAGCGCGTTGGTGCGCACAGGTTCTATGACCCCGCCGTGCACGGGCGACGCCGGGTCGCCCGGAGCCTTGGGTTCTATCCTGGGGCCATGGAGATCGGCCGATGACATCGGGATCGCGCCCCACCTACCCGGGTGAGATGCTCGGCCTGCCCGAGAACGGGCCCGGATCGCTGGCCCGGATGGGACGCCGGCTGGCGGCGCTGCTGATCGACTGGCTGATCGGCTACGGCCTGGCGGCGTTGGCCTTGGGGTTCGGCGTTATCCCTGTAGCGGCGTTGTCGACCGCGGTATTGGTCATCTGGTTTCTGCTGGGTGTGGTTGCGCTGCGGCTGTTTGGTTTCACGCCCGGCCAGTTTGCGCTGGGTCTCGGGGTGATCGCGCTGGACGGCCGACTGGGGATTGGTCGGGTGGCGGCCCGGGGGCTGCTCATCGGTTTGGTCATCCCGCCGCTGTTCACCGATGCCGACGGGCGCGGGTTGCACGATCGGGTGACCGGCACGGCTGTAGTTCGGCGCTAGCGCGCGACTTACCTGCGGCGCACAGTGCGCTGAATGCCCCGCATTTTGCCGGCGTTGGGGAGTGGACCTTTAGGCATGATGGCGGCGCCGGCCCGCGAACCCAGCGCGGCCAACCGGGATTCCAGCGAGTCCATCTGCTTGACGGTGATATTGGCCGGAAGCTTGGTGAGATGGCGCTCCAATTTGGCGAGCGGAACCTCACCCTCACCGTTGCCGACGACGATGTCGTAGATCGGTGTGTCGCCGATCAGCCGGGCGGTGCGTTTTTTCTCCTGGGCCAGCAGCGGCTTCACCCGCGCTGCCGATCCTTCGCCGACCAAGATGACGCCGGGCCGGCCGAGCACCCGGTGCACCGCGTCGAAGTGGCCGGTCGAGGCGACGCCCGGGCTCACCCGCCATTTGCCGCGCATGTTGTCTAATGCCCACGCCGCCGCGCCGGTTTGGCCCTCGGCCTTCCGATAGATCGATTTTTGGGCCCGGCGACCGAAGATGATGAACATCGCCAGACCGCCCAGCACCACACCAAGCGGGATGAACGTAAGCGCGGTCAACCCGCCGGCCCACAAACCCACCGCCACCGACACGCCCACGATCAACACGAACGCGCCGATCATGTACGGCAAGAGACGCTTGTCTTCCTTGCGCTGGATGTTGAACGCCTGCCACAACTGGCCGCGGCGTTCCCGCGCGGCGGCCTTGCGCGCGGCTTGTGCCTGCGCTTTCGCGGCCTTGGTCTCGGCGGTGGTGCGGGATTTAGCCATAAGCCTTAAGGATACGTATATGCGAGCGAGCGGGAATGCCTAGGCACTGGAGCCAGTCCGACGCAGGGCCTCCGGCCTCGCCAGCGCGGCTTGTTGGTAGAGCCGGCCGGCCCGGTACGACGACCGCACCAGCGGGCCGGCCAGCACGCCTGAGAACCCAAGCTCTTCGGCGTGCCGCGCAAATTCGACGAACTCCTCGGGCGTGACCCAGCGCTCGACGGGGTGGTGACGTGTCGACGGACGCAGATACTGGGTGATGGTGACGATGTCGCAGCCGGCATCGTGCAGGTCGGCCAGCGCGGTGCGCACCTCGTCGGGGGTTTCACCCAGGCCCAGGATGAGGTTGCTCTTGGTGACCAGGCCGAAGTCGCGGGCCGCGGTCAGCACGTCCAGGCTGCGTTGGTAGGTGAAGGCGGGCCGGATCCGCTTGAAAATGCGGGGCACGGTTTCGACGTTGTGCGCCAACACCTCCGGACGGGACTCGAAGACCTCTGCAAGCCGGTCGGGCTCGCCGTTGAAGTCGGGGACCAACAGTTCGACGCCGGTCTGCGGGTTGAGTTCCTTGATGGCGCGCACCGTCTCGGCGTACAGCCAGGCCCCACCGTCGGGCAGGTCATCGCGGGCGACCCCGGTGACGGTGGCATAGCGCAAGCCCATCGTTTGCACGCTCTGGGCGACCCGCCGCGGCTCGTCGCGGTCCACGGCGGCGGGCTTGCCGGTGTCGATCTGGCAGAAGTCGCAACGGCGGGTGCACTGGTCACCACCGATCAGGAAGGTGGCCTCGCGGTCTTCCCAGCATTCGAAGATATTGGGGCAGCCGGCCTCCTCGCAGACCGTGTGCAGACCCTCGCGCCGGACCAGGCTCTTCAGTTGCGTGTATTCCGGTCCCATCCGGACTCGCGTCTTGATCCACGGCGGCTTGCGCTCGATCGGCGTCTGCGCGTTGCGCACCTCCAGCCGTAGCAAACGGCGGCCTTCGGGTGTGACACTCACGAATTCGATGTTACGCGGGCAGCGGTGGGCTGCCAGGTAAGGGCCAGCCGACCATCCAGGGCGTCGCAGACGGCGTCGGCGACCGCCGATCGGACGTCATCGACACGGACGCTGTGTCCGAGCTCGGCGGACAACGACGTCACGCCGGCATCTCTGATGCCACACGGCACGATGGTGGTGAATGCGTTCAGATCGCAATCGCAGTTGAGCGCAAACCCGTGCAGTGTGGTCGCACGCGACACCCGCACGCCGATGGCCGCGACCTTGCGCGCCGGCACACCCTCTCTTTCCGGCACCCAGACCCCGGACCGGCCGTCGACTCGGGCTGCTTCCAAGCCCGCGTCGGCGCATACCTTGATCAACGATTCCTCAAGGCGCCGGACATAATTGACGACGTCCAGCGGTTCGGACAGTCCGATGATCGGGTAGCCGACCAATTGCCCCGGCCCATGCCAGGTGATCTTGCCGCCGCGGTCGGTGTCTATGACGGGAATGCCCTGGAGGGGCCTTTCGTGCGATTGGGTGCGCCGACCGGCGGTGTAGACAGGTGGGTGTTCGAGCAGCAGCAGGGTGTCGGGACCGCCCCCGACCCTGGCTTCGGCCAGGTCGCGCTGCAGTTGCCACGCGGCCAGGTACTCGACCGTTCCCAGCTGGCGGACGTCGATCGCGGTCGACTGCGATCGGATGGAGCTCATGGTCGCGAGGTTACTCGGATGATCGTGACCGTCGCTTCCCGCGTCGACGATTGGCCGTCTCCGGGGTTGCAATCACTTGTGTCACAGCGTTTCAGTGGCTGGTCATGCCAGCGCCAGCGCGTACGGGTCGAGGCCGACCGCCACGGTGGCGACGGAGTCGGTGGCGGTGTTGATCACCGACACAGTGTTGCTGCCGCTGTTGGCGACGTAGATCTCGCCGCCGGTCGGGTTGACCGCCAACGCGCGCGGTTCTTCGGCAACTTGGACTGTGCCGGAGACTACATGGGCGGTGCCGTTGGTGCTGATCACCGAAACCGAACTGCCGTTAAGGTTGGCGACGTAGACGTCGCCGCTGGTCGGGTTGACCGCCAACGCGTACGGTTCGTCAGCAACTTGGAGTGTGCCGGAGATTACATCGGTGGTGCCGGAGGGGCTGATCACCGACACTGAACTGCCGTTAAGGTTGGCGACGTAGACCGCGCTGCCAGTGGGGTTGACCGCCAACGCAATTGGATTGATCCCGACTTGGACTATGCCTTGTTGCGTGAGCGTGTCGCTGGTGGCGTAGATCACCGACACAGTGTTGCTGGCGTTATTGGCGACGTAGAGCGTGCTGCCAGTGGGGTTGACCGCCAAGGCATCCGGTTGGCTGCCAACCTGGATTGTGCCGAAGACGGCATTGAAGGCGGTGTTGATCGCCGACACCGAGTTGCTGCCGTAATTGGCGACGAAGAGCGTGCTGCCGGTCGGGTTGACTGCCAACGCGTACGGTTGGCTGCCAACCTGGACTGTGGCGGAGACGGCATTGAAGGCGGTGTTGATCACCGACACGGAGTTGCTGCCGTAATTGGCGACGTAGACGCGCGCTGCCGGTCGGGTTGACCGCCAACGCGTACGGTTGGCTGCCAACCTGGACTGTGGCGGAGACGGCATTGAAGGCGGTGTTGATCACCGACACGGAGTTGCTGCCGTAATTGGCGACGTAGACGGCACTGCCGGAGGGGTTGACCACCAACGCATCCGGGGCGCTGCCGACCGCGATGGTGCCGACAATAGTGTTGTTGAGCGGGTCGATCACCGACACCGAGCCGCTGTTGTAGTTGGCCACGTAGAGGTCGCCCTCCCCGCCGCTCCCACCGGTCCCACCGGTGCCGCCGGTGCCGCCGATGCGACCGCTAGGCCCAGTCCCGGCAGCCCCGGCGCTGCCGCTGCCGCCGGTCGAACCGTTACCGCTGAAGCCCCCATTCCCACTGGTGCCACCAGCACCGCCGTGACCACCGGAGCCCATCAGCAAACCACCGGTGCCCCCGGCGCCACCGACACCGCCATGGCCGCCGTTCGCGCCCGGCATGCCCCCCGTGGTGGTCATGCCCGTCGCGCCAACCCCGCCAGCCCCGCCAGCCCCGCCGTTGCCGAACAGAACGGCACTGCCGCCCTTGCCGCCGTGGCCGCCGGGCCCGCCGGAGCCGCCATTGCCGCCGTTGCCCCACAGCCAGCCGCCGTTGCCGCCGTTTTGTCCGGTGCCCGCCACGCCGCCGGCGCCGTTGCCAAACAGCGGGCGCCCCGTGAGATCCTCGACCGGCGAAAACAGTCCCAGGCTCTGGGCCTGCTGTACCGCCGCCGCCAACGGCGACACATTCGCCGCCTCCGCAGCCGCATACGCATGCCCCGCACTGGTCAGCGCCTGCACAAACTCGGCATGAAACGCCGCCGCGTGCGCAGCCAGTGCCTGGTAATCCCGCGCATACCCCGAGAACATCTGCACGACACCAGCCGATACCTCATCAGCGGCCGCGGGCAGCACCGTGACGGTCGAGGCCACAGCAGCCGCATGCGCTTCATTCAACGTCGACCCGATAGTCCCCACATCCGTTACCGCCGCAAAGATCAACTCCGGCGCTGCGATCACACTCGACATGGCTGTCCTCCTTCCGCGTCAACGAACCACAGGACGACAAGAGTTAGTTCAGGAGGGGTTTACCCGCCCTGACTTCTTTTGCCATTGGCTGCCTTCGAGGGTGGCACCCGACAACGCAATTGGGATGAGTAGTCCACTACTCGTGTTTTTCCGACGCTCAACTAAATGACGACCAAGCCGCCCGTATACCGTCGCCACGCCGTGAGTCGTGCGGCCCCGGAGACTAATCGTGGTCGCGCCGGGCGGTGGCGTACCCGAGGGCTTCGCCAATGGTGTTGTGGTGGAACTGGAAACCGGCGCGCTCAAGAGCCGACGGGATGACGCGCTGCCCGCTGAGCAGCCCCTCGTCGGCGAACTCTCCGAAGGCGGCCCGCACCGCGAAGCCCGGCACAGTCAACAGCGTCGGGCGGTTGATCGCGCGGCCGAACGCGGTGGTGAACTCGGCGTTGGTGACGGGTGCCGGTCCGGTCAAGTTGACCGGGCCGGACAGCGACGGGTTCGAGATGGCGAACAGCAGCGCCCGCACCTCGTCTTCCAGGCTGATCCATGACATGTACTGGCGGCCACTGCCCAGCCGGGCGCCGACGCCAGTCGAGAACAGGGGCCGCATCCGGCGCACCACACCACCCGATGCCGCCAGCACTAGGCCGGTGCGGGCGAGCACGACACGGACACCGCCGTATTGGGCCGGCAGCGTGGCGGCCTCCCAGTCCTCGCACAGTTGGGCCAGGAAACCTCTTCCCGTCCGGCTGTTTTCGTCAATCACCTGGTCCTTGGTGTTTCCGTAATAGCCGACCGCGCTGGCGTTGATCAGCGTTTCGACCCCGGCGTCGACGACGGCGCCGGCCAGCACCTCGGTGGGAGCGATGCGGCTGTCTCGCAGGCTCTGTTTGAAGGCGCCCGACCACCGACGCTGACCGACGTTGACGCCGCACAGGTTCACCACGGCGTCGACACCGCTCAGGGCGTCGGCGTCGAACTCGCCGCTCTCCGGATTCCAGTGCAGTTCTTCGGAATTCGCCGGGGCCCGGCGCACAATGCGCAGTACCGGATGGTCGGCCGCACGCAACGCCGCGGCCAAGGCCGATCCGATCAGGCCGGACGAACCCGCTATCGCGACGACGGCCTTATGACCAGCTCGAGCCACGTTCTCAGAGTCCTAAATCGGCCTCGAACGCGCCCTCTTCGAGTCGGTGTTTGATGGTAGTGAGGAAGCGTCCGGCGTCGGCGCCGTCGATGAGCCGATGGTCATAGGTCAGCGGGAGATAGCAAATCGAGCGGACCCCGATCGATTCGTTGCCGCTGTCATCGGCGACCACCCGCGGTCGCTTGACGATGGCCCCGGTGCCCAGCATCGCGGCCTGTGGCGGAACCAGGATCGGGGTGTCGAATAATGCGCCCTGGCTGCCGATGTTGGTGATTGTGAAGGTGCCACCCGACAGTTCGTCGGGCTTCAAGTTGCCGGACCGAGTCCGTGCGGCGATGTCGGCGATCGCCCTGGCCAGCCCGGCCAGCGACAGGTCGCCGGCATTGTGGATGACGGGGGAGAGCAGACCCTGCTCGGTGTCGACAGCGAAGCCGAGGTGCTCGGCGTCGTAGTAGGTGATCTCTTTGGTGTCTTCGTTGTAGCTGGCATTGATATTGGGATGAATCTTGAGGGCGTCGATCACGGCCCTGGCGATGAACGGCAAAAAGGTCAGATTCACGCCCTCGCGCTCGGCGAACGCGGCCTTGGCCCTGGCCCGCAACCCCACGATCTTGGTCATGTCGACCTCGTGGGTCTGCGTGAGTTGCGCCGTCGCCTGCAGGGATTCGCGGGTCTTCTTGGCGGTGATCTGGCGGATCCGGCTGGCCTTCTGCGTGGTACCGCGCAAGTGCGCCAGCGCGGGCGCCGGGGTGAGCGGCGTGGCCGAGGGAGCTTTCGCGGCCGGCTCGGCGGCGGGGGCCTGCGCCGGCGGCCCGGGCGCCTTCGTGGCGTCCGCCTTCTGGCGTTGCTTTTCCTCAGCTGCGGCCAGCACGTCCTGCTTGCGGATGCGACCACCCACGCCGGTGCCGGTTATCTGGGCAAGGTCAATGCTGTTTTCGTTGGCCAGTTTTCGCACCAGCGGGGTCACGTACGGCGCGCCTTCTGTGCCCGAGTCGCCGGATTCCGCCGCCGGCTCGGCCTGTGCGGGTTCGGCTTTCGGCTCCGGCTCCGGCTCCGGCTTGGGTTGCGGGTGCGGGGGTCGGCTTGGCGGCCTCCGGTTTGGGCTCGGGCTTGGGCTCAGGCTTCGGGTGTGGGTTCGGGCTTGGGCGCGGGTGCTGGCGCCGCGCTGGCGTCGGAACCCGCACCGATCTGTGCCAACTCGCCGCCGACCGCGACGGTGGCGTCTTCGTCGGCGGTGATGCTGACCAAGACGCCGGCCACCGGTGAGGGGATCTCGGTGTCCACCTTGTCGGTGGACACTTCCACCAGCGCGTCGTCAACCTGTACCGAATCCCCGACCTTCTTGAGCCAGCGCGTCACGGTGCCCTCGGTCACCGATTCGCCGAGTTCGGGCATCAGCACCGGAGTCGTGGTGCCGCTACCGGAAGACTGCTGCACCGGCGCGGCCGGTTCTGGTTCCGGTTCCGGTTCCGGTTCTGGTGGCGCGGCGGGTTCGGGCTGGGTCTCCGCTTCGCGCGGGGCAGGCGGTGCCGTGTCGGACTCGGAAACCGATTCGGAAGCGTCGCCGATGACGGCCAGCTCGCCGCCAACCTCGACGGTGTCGTCCTCCTGGGCGACGATCTTGGTGAGCACACCCGCGGCGGGCGCTGGGATTTCGGTGTCGACCTTGTCGGTCGAGACTTCGACGAGAGGCTCGTCGAGTTCGACCGTGTCGCCTTCCTGCTTGAGCCAGCGGGTTACTGTCCCCTCGGTGACGCTTTCACCGAGTGCCGGCATCTGGACGGAGAAGGCCATCTCTTTTGACTCCTCGATTACTCGTGGGTCGGCGTAGGTCGACATCTGACTTACCACACCTTTGTGTACCGCCGTGGAACTGCGGTAGATGTCCGAAACCATCCTGTCACTGCGCCTGAGCGGGCATACATCCAGGGCGCGCAGGGCTGCCCGGCCGCGATTGCTACGGTGTGGCGATGCCGGCAGCTCAGCACGTGCCCCAGCGGTTTGTGGACAGCGCGGACGGCGTGCGTATCGCGGTGTACGAGGAGGGCAACCCCGACGGCCCGGCGGTCGTGCTGGTGCACGGTTTCCCCGATTCGCACGTGTTGTGGGACGGGGTCGTCCCGCTGCTCGCCGAGCGATTCCGGATCATCCGCTACGACAACCGCGGTGTCGGCCTGTCGTCGGCGCCCAAGCCGGTTTCGGCATACACCATGGCCCGCTTCGCCGACGACTTCGCCGCGGTCGCGGGTGAGCTGAGCCCCGGGCGGCCGGTGCATGTGCTGGCCCACGACTGGGGCTCGGTGGGCATGTGGGAGTACCTGAAGCGCCCCGGCGCGAGCGCCCGGGTCGCCTCGTTCACGTCGGTGTCCGGTCCAAGTCAGGACCAGTTGGTCGAGTACATCTTCAGCGGCCTGCGCCGGCCCTGGCGGCTGCGCAGGTTTGCGCGGTCAGTCAGCCAAACACTGCGGCTGACTTACATGCTGTTCTTCTCGATACCGGTGGTGGCGCCGATGTTTCTGCGGCTGACGCTGTCGGTCGCCGCGCTGCGGCGCAACGCGGTCGACAATATCCCCGCCGAACAGATACATCATTCGCCGGACCTGGCCAGGGACGCCGCCCGTTCGGTGAAAACCTACCCCGCCAACTACTTTCGGTCATTCTCGCGCCGCGGGGACGGCATCCGCGTCATCGACGTTCCGGTGCAGCTGATCGTCAACACCAAAGACAAGTACGTGCGGCCGTACGGGTATGACGACACCGCGCGCTGGGTGCCGCGGTTATGGCGCCGCGACATCGAAGCCGGTCACTTCTCGCCGATGTCGCATCCCGCGGTTATGGCCGCCGCGGTGCATGAACTCGCCGACCTGGCGCGTTAGACGGCTGGCGCTCCTTCGGCGCGTCGCATCAGCAGCGCACCGCCGATCCCGAGGACTCCGACGAGCGTCAACGGTAGGGTCCACGAGCGCCGGCCCGACAGCGACGACTCGCACAGGGCGACATAGTCGTTGTGCGGGATGACCTGGTTGAGGACCGGAATGTTCGCGCCGTTCTTGTCGTTGGCGCTCCTGGCCGCTGAAAGGTCTGAGGCGATCCCGTTTCCGCATGCAACGGAATTGCCGTTGCCGTCCGAGACCGATACCGGCACCAGGAGCCCGATCAGTCCGGCCAGCAACAGCACTGCCCCCACCGCAATGATCAACCGTCGCGTAGTCACAATTTGCCTTCCGTCGAATACGAGTCGATGGGAGGTTATCCGCGCGGCCGGGTGTCTAAACCCAGCAAACTTTCTAACCGTTTTCGACGATGTCCTCGAGCACCGCGAACATGGTGCGGGCGGGCACGCCGGTGGCGCCTTTGGGGGTGTATCCCCACGGGCTGCCGGTGTTGTATGCCGGGCCGGCGACGTCGATGTGCGCCCAACTCACCCCGTCGGCGACGAACTCGCGCAGGAAGACCCCGGCCACCAGCATGCCGGCGTAGCGCTGCCCGCTGACATTGGCGAGGTCGGCCACCGCCGACTTCAGGTCGTCCTTGAGTTCGTCGGGCAGCGGCATCGGCCAGCCGTTCTCGCCCACCCGCTGCGAGATCTCTGCCACCCGGTCGCGGAACTCTTCGCTGCCCATCACTCCGGGTATGCGAGCGCCCAGCGCAACCGTCTGGGCACCGGTCAATGTGGACGTCTCGATCAGGTAGTCCGGGTTGTCCTCGCACGCGCGGACGATGGCGTCGGCCAGGATGAGCCGGCCCTCGGCGTCCGTGTTGAGCACCTCGACCGTGGTTCCGCCGTACTGCGTCAGCACGTCGCCCGGTCGCTGCGCCGTCGACGACGGCATGTTCTCGGCCATCGGCACGGTCGCGATCACGTCGATCGGCAGCTTCAGTTGTGCTGCCAGTACGACGGTCGCGATGACCGCGGCGGCGCCACCCATGTCCGAGGTCATGTAATGCATTGACGCCGCCGGCTTTATCGAGATGCCGCCGGTGTCGAAGGTAATGCCCTTGCCTACCAGCGCCACTCGCTTTGCCTGCTTTGGCTTCTTCGACAGCTGCGAACCCCGGTGGATCAGCCGCACCAGCCGCGGCGGGCGCGATGAGCCCTGGCCGACGCCGACCACCCCGCCGTAGCCGCCCTTCTTTAGCGCCTTGTCGTCGAGCACCTCCACTTCGAGACCGACCGATTCGCCCAAGTCCTTTGCCCGCTTGGCGAATTCGGCGGGGAAAAGATGACTCGGCGGAGTGTTGACAAAGTCACGGGCGGTGGCGACCGCCGTCGCGACGGCGGCGCCGTGCGCGCCGTGCTTCTTGGCGTCTTGTGAGCTGGCCAGCACCGTGATCTTGCGCAGCCCTATGTCTTTCGGCGCGCTCTTGGCGCTACGGAAGGCGGTGAACCGGTAGCTGCCCAGGATCAGCCCCTCGACGACGGCCGAGCAGACGCCGGCGCCGGGCAGATCGGCCAGGGTGGTGATCACCACCTCGGCGCTGCCAAGCGATCGTGCCACCACACCCGCGGCGCGACGGATAGTGTCAGCCGGCCACTCGGGGCGCGCCTTACCCAGGCCGATAGTCAGCACGCTGCCCACCGGCAGCGACGGCACCACCAGCCGGTGCACCTCTTCACTGCCACCGGTGGCGTCCAGTGCGCGCAGACCGGCTTCGATTTCGGCGACCGCGTCGGCGGGCAGGAACGGTTCGCCGGCGGCGACAACCGCGCCCGGCCGGTCGTCCGACTCATCGCCGCTACCGGTCGAGACGACCGGTACGACCAGTACCGAGGAACCCACACCACGTTTCGGCAGCGATGTGGCGACGTTAACGGAGGGGCTTTGGTAAGCCGGTTGGGTACTCACGGGCAATTACCCTAGTCAACGGGGGTGATTCCTAGCTCGGCAGCGTCTCCGTGTGCAGATCGAAGGCGGTGACCGGGGCAGCAAAACCCTTGAGTGTCAACGAGCACTGGGCGACCGAGGGCCAGTCGGGCAACTCGTCATGCAGCTCGGATGTGGCCAGGATCTGTTCGGGCGCCGCTGCCGCCACGAGTCGGGCAGCCAGGTTGACCGGGTTGCCGAAGTAGTCGCCGTTGATGGCCACCACCGTGCCGTACGCAAGACCGGCGCGGACCTGCAGTCCCTCCTCGCGCGCCTTGGGGTGCTCGACGAGATCAACCGCCGCCCGCACCAGCCGCTCGGGCGCCGAACTCACCCACATCACCTCGTCGCCGATGAACTTCACCACCCGGCCGCCGTCGGCATGTACGACGTCGGAGACGGTGCCGGCGAACTCATTGAGCAAATGCGACAACTGCGCCGGCGTTAGCGTCTGAGTCAACGCGGTGAAGCCAGACAGGTCCGCGAAACCAACGCCGCACACCACCGCCGCCGACGTGTCGCGAAGGACGCCCTCGAAGTGCGTCCGAGCGCTGATCAGATGATGGCGGTGCACGATGTCGATCAATGCTCCGATCCGGGGGACGAATTCGGCGACTGAGCGGTACGCCTGCGCGGTGGCCAGTTCGTCGCGGGTGTGGGTCATCTGGATGTCCGGCGTCCCGGCGCGGATCATTGTCGACTCGGCTTCAGCCAGCCGGGCCATGGCCGCGCCCAGTACCCGCAACAAGCCCAATGCGCCGTCCTGGCCGACGACCGCCTTGAGCGCGAGCCAGGTTGCCAGGGCGTCGACATCGGCCTGGCTCAGCACAGGAATATCGGGACCGGCGACAGTCAGGCCGAGCAACGACCAGGCCCGCGCGACGTCGTGGGCTGGTATCCCGAGTCTCTCGGCCGCGGTCTCCAACGTGTAGATCGGGCGGCCCGACCAGGACAGAACATCGCCGGCAAGGCCGAACAGCCGGCCGCGGAGTTCGGCTTCAACCATCTCGTCGACGGTGAAGCCAAGGTCGTCCAGGTATTTGATCAGGTCGGCCCGCTCGCGCGCGTTCGCCACCCCGCCGGCCTCTAGCGCCTCGAAGTCCAGGGAGTCGGACACCCTCCCAAGTCTGCCACTAGGGTGAAACGTCGTGAGCGATGCGCCGGAACTGCTAAAGGGACCGCTGGAAGACCGCCACCGCGAGTTGGGTGCAAGCTTCGCCGAGTTCAGCGGTTGGCTGATGCCGGTGGCATACGCCGGCACCGTCAGCGAGCACAACGCGACACGCAACACCGTCGGACTGTTCGACGTCAGCCACCTCGGCAAGGCGTTGATCCGCGGACCCGGCGCTGCCGCGTTCGTCAACTCCGCGCTGACCAATGATCTGGGCCGAATCGGACCCGGCGAGGCGCAATATACGTTGTGCTGCAACGAATCCGGCGGGGTTGTCGACGACCTGATCGCCTACTACGTCGACGACGACGAGATTTTTCTGGTCCCCAATGCCGCCAATACCGCGGCGGTGGTCGAGGCGTTGCAGGCCGCCGCACCGGCCGGACTGACGATCACCAACGAGCATCGTTCCTACGCCGTGCTGGCGGTGCAGGGGCCGCAATCAACCGCGGTGCTCAGTGAGCTGGGGCTGCCAACCGGGATGGATTACATGGGCTACGCCGATGCTTCGTTCTCCGGAGTACCGGTGCGGGTCTGTCGCACCGGGTACACCGGTGAGCACGGCTACGAGCTGCTGCCGCCCTGGGAGTCTGCGGGTGTGGTGTTCGATGCGCTGGTGGCCGCGGTTTCCGCCGCGGGCGGCCAGCCGGCCGGACTGGGCGCCCGCGACACTCTTCGCACCGAGATGGGCTATCCGCTGCACGGGCATGAACTCTCGCTGGACATCTCCCCGCTGCAGGCCCGATGCGGCTGGGCGATCGGATGGAAAAAGGACGCGTTCTTCGGCCGTGCAGCGCTGCTGGCCGAGAAGTCCGCCGGCCCGCGCCGGCTGCTGCGGGGTCTGCGGATGGTGGGCCGCGGCGTGCTGCGTCCCGGATTGACGGTGCTGGCCGGGGACTCCACTGTTGGGGTGACCACATCGGGAACGTTCTCTCCGACGCTGCAGGCGGGGATCGCGCTGGCGTTGATCGATACCGATGCGGGCGTGCAGGACGGCCAGCAACTCACCGTCGACGTCCGGGGCCGGACGGTGGACTGCGAAGTGGTGCGTCCGCCCTTTGTGCAACTGAAAACGCGCTGACCGCAGGTTCGAGCGGCAAAAATCCTTTGGCACGCGCATATACAATCGGCCCCATGTCCAGCGGTTCCCTCGAGTTCACAATTTTGCGCTCGGAAAATCCGGCCACCGACGCCGAACGTGAATCGATTCTGCAGGAACCGGGTTTCGGCAAATATCACACCGACCACATGGTGTCGATCGACTACACCGAAGGCCCCGGCTGGCACAACGCGCGGGTGCTCCCGTATGGACCGATTCAGCTGGATCCGTCGGCAATCGTGCTGCATTACGCGCAGGAAGTCTTCGAAGGGCTCAAGGCCTATCGCTGGGCGGACGGGTCGATCGTGTCGTTTCGCCCCGACGCCAACGCCGCCAGGTTGCGCTCGTCGGCCCGGCGGCTCGCGATTCCCGAGCTTCCCGACGAGTTATTCATCGAATCCCTGCGTCAACTCGTCGCTCTGGACAGTGCCTGGGTGCCCCCGGCGGGCGGTGAAGAGGCGCTGTATCTGCGGCCGTTCATCATCGCGACCGAACCGGGATTGGGGGTGCGTCCGGCCAAGGAATACCGCTACCTGCTGATCGCCTCGCCGGCCGGCGCGTATTTCAAGGGCGGTATCAGCCCCGTCACCGTCTGGGTGTCGACGGAGTACGTGCGGGCCAGCTCGGGCGGCACCGGCGCGGCCAAATTCGGCGGCAACTATGCCGCCTCGCTGCTGGCTCAGGCCCAAGCCGCCGAGCACGGTTGCGACCAGGTGGTGTGGCTGGACGCCAGCGAGCGCCGTTTCGTCGAGGAAATGGGCGGGATGAACATGTTCTTCGTCCTCGGCAGCGGCGGATCGGCCCGGCTGGTCACTCCGGAGCTGTCGGGTTCACTGCTGCCTGGCATTACGCGAGATTCGTTGTTGCAGTTAGCGATCGATGCGGGTTTCAGCGTCGAAGAGCGCAAGATCGATATCGATGAGTGGCAGAAGAAAGCCGCGGCGGGCGAGATCACCGAGGTGTTCGCCTGCGGCACCGCCGCCGTGATCACCCCGGTTTCACAGGTCAAGTACGGCGACAGCGAATTCACCATCGCCGACGGAGAGCCCGGCGAAGTGACGATGGCGCTGCGCGACACACTGACCGGGATACAGCGGGGCACCTTCGCCGACACGCACGGCTGGATGGTCCGACTGGGTTAGCCCGCCGAGCAGACGCAAAAGCCCCCGCCCGCCCGGCGTGTCGGGGGCTTTTGCGTCTGCTCGCGCTAGAGCCGGACCAGGCCCGCCAGGGTGACCGCACCAACCGTTGTGGTCAGTTCGATCGCGGCACCCAGCACGTCGCCGGTGATGCCGCCGAAGCGGCGCACGCAGTGCGCGACCAGGCCCGCGCCGCACGACACCGCGACCAGCACCGCAACCGGCCCCTGCCACGCACCCGCCAGTGCCGAGACGCCGAGTAGCACCGCGCCCCACGCCGCCACCACCGGCACCGGTTGGGTGCCGGCAACACCGGCGCCCAGGGTGCTGCCGTCGGCCGCCGGCACCGACCGGCGACATGCCAGCACCGCGGTCACTCGGCCGGCGAACACCGCCACGAAGATGCCCGCCGCGGGCAGAACCGCGAAAGCCAGCCCCTGCAGCGCGATCACCAGGACCACGGCCGCCACCCCGAACGGCCCGGTTGATCCGTCGCGCATCACCGCAAGTGCACGCGGCGGTGGCCCGTAGCAGCCCAGCCCATCGGCCGTATCGGCAACACCGTCGATGTGCAGGCCGCGGGTGACCAGAAGCAGCGCCGTCACCGCGAGCAACCCGGACAGCGGACTGGACGAGCCGAAGGCCAGCCCGCCGAACCAGGTGACGCCCGCGGCCAAAGCCCCCAACGCGGCGCCGACCAGCGGCAGCGCGGTCATGGCACCGCGGCCCAGCGGGGTGCCCCGGGCACGCGGGACGGGCAGCACCGTTTCGAACGTGAAAGCCGCTGCCAGAGCGCGCATCACGACTCAGCCACGGCCGCTACCCCGGCTTGTGAGAACGTCGCCATCGACGTCAGCGCGGCGACCGCGGCGCGCAGCACCGGCAGTGCCGACCGCGCGCCGGTACCCTCGCCCAGCCGCATGCGTAGGTCCAGAATCGGGTCCAGATCGAGAGCCGTCAGGGCCAGCGCGTGACCCGGTTCGGTGGACCGGTGACCGGCCTGCCACCACAGCCGGGCGCCGGGCGCCATTCGCTCGGCGACCAACGCGGCGGCCGTCACCGCCATGCCGTCCAGCAGCAGCGGGGTGCGCCGGACGGCGGCCTGCGCGCAAAAGCCCGCGATCGCCGCGAGGTCCGCACCGGCACCGCAGCGCAGCAATGCCACCGGGTCGGGCAGTACCTGACAGGTGCGAAAAAGCGCGTCGCGCACCGCGGCGGTCTTGCGTGCCCAGCCCGCGTCATCGATTCCCGTCCCGAAACCGACCACGGCGACGGGCTCGGCGTTCGTCAGCGCCGCCACCACAACCGCTGCCGCGGTGGTGTTTCCGATTCCCATGTCGCCCGCGATGAGCAGGTCAGCGCCGGCGTCGACCTCCTCGTCGGCTATCCGCTTGCCGGCGGTGATGGCCCGGGTGACCTCGTCGTGGGTCAGCGCGTCCTCGACGGCGATATCGCCGCTGCCGCGCCGCACTTTGTGGGCGCCGATCTGCTCTGACAGCGCGTCCGCATCCACCGCCAGATCCGCAACCCGAACCGTCGCGCCGGCGATACCGGCCAGCGCATTGATCGCCGCTCCGCCGGCGTCGATGTTGGCGACCATCTGGGCGGTCACTTGCGGCGGGTACGCCGACACCCCGGAACGGGCGACACCGTGGTCGCCGGCGAACACCACCACCCGGGCGCGCTCGAATTGCCTTGGCGGACAATGGCCCTGACACGACGCGATCCAGATCGACAGGTCCTCGAGCCGGCCCAGCGCGCCCCGCGGCTTGGTCAGGGTGTCTTGACGAGCCCGGGCGGCCACAGCGGCGCCCACATCGGGCGGCAACACCGGCGGGAATTCCATCAGTTTCCCGACTGCTTGATCGGTAGTGCCTGTCCGGCCACCACCAGCACCACCTGGTCGCACAACGCCGCGATGCCCTGGTTGAGGCTGCCCAGCTCGTCGGCGAACCGGCGGCCGGACGCGGTGGGCGGCACCACGGTCAGCCCGACTTCGGGGCTGACCAGCACCAGTGTGGCAGGAAAAGCGCCGACCGCCGCGAGCATTTCGTCGATCGTTTGCTGGACGGGAGCCGCTCCCGATTCGTTTTCCCATGCCCGGTGGCGGTCGATCGTGCCGGTCAGCCAGGCGCCGAGGTCGTCGATAAGCGTGGGGGTGTGCGGTGAGTGCCGCAATTCGCTGGTGATGTCGTCGGTTTCGACCGTCGACCAGTGTGCCGGCCGACGGTTGCGATGTTGCGCGACCCGGTTCGTCCAGGCGGCATCGGCCTGACCGGCCGGCCCGGAGGCCAGATACCGGACCGGTTGGCCGGGTGCCAGCGACTTGGTGATGGCTTCCTCCGCCCACCGGGATTTGCCCGATCTGATCCCGCCGAGCACCAGGGTGCGCACCGGGGTCAGCCCGCTTTCAGGCGATTCTCAACCACACTTCTCAACCTACTTCTCAACCAACCTTGCTGCCGCGATCGACTTGCGGCTTAGGCGTGCGCATCCGGCGCATTTGGGAAGCCCGTCCGGCCGCGTAAAGACCTATCTTCCAACGGCCTTCGGTGTTGTCCGGGAATTTCGCATCGACCATTCCGCCGACCTTGCGGCCCAACACGAACCCGTCGATACCCATCAGAATCATGAGAAACAGCATCGCGGGAGACATGTAAACCTGCAGTTGCGGAACACCGAACGTGATGAACATCAGCGTCAGCGCCAAGGGCATGAACAAGCCGAGCACGTTGCGCCGGGAGTCCACCACATCACGAACGTAGCGCCGTACCGGGCCCTGGTCGCGGGGCAGCAGGTAGGCCTCTTCGCCGGCCATCATGCGCGCGCGCCGATCCGTGAGCCGGGCACGGCTGACGGTCTTTTCAGCTCTGCGCTCTTCGCGGCTGAGCTTGGGACCGGCCAGCGATTTGCGTCGGGCTCGTGCCTCAGAGGCGGTCATGGGCGCCGGCGCGACCGGCCCTTTTTTCGTGTTGCGCCTGGCCTCGGTGCGCTTGGGCGTGGGGCGGCCCTTGGGGTCGGTTTTGCGCGTCCCTTGCGATGTGGTGTCCATAGAACCGGCCGTATCGAGGACCGCCGATCCTTCGGCGTCCTCTTCATGGCCCTTGCTTCGGCCCAGCAGCTTCACAGTCGCCAGGTTACTTCGCCGTTGCGGCGGACGTGAACGGCCCCGGAGGCGAGCGCGTTGGCCCTACGCTTACGGGTAATGAACGGCTACCGGTAATGGACGACGACGGTGACGAGCCCACCGGCCCGGCTCCCGGCCGCATCCAGATGCCGGCCATGCGGGTGCTGGTGGCACCGGACTGCTACGGGGACAGCCTTTCGGCGGTGGAAGCCGCCGCCGCCATCGCGACCGGCTGGTCCCGGTCACGTCCGGGCGACATGTTCATCGTCGCCCCGCAGTCCGACGGTGGCCCGGGTTTCGTCAAGGTGCTCGGCAGCCAGCTGGGGGAGACCCGACGACTGCGGGTGCGCGGGCCGCTGGACGCCACCGTGGAAGCGCAGTGGGTGTTCGATCCCGGCTCGGCGACCGCGTACCTGGAGTGTGCGCAAGCGTGCGGGCTGGCGTTGCTTGACGGCCCACCGACACCGGAGACCGCGATGTCGGCAGACAGCAGCGGAGTCGGGCAGCTCATCGCCGAGGCGCTGCGGGCCGGGGCGGCGCAGATAGTGGTCGGCCTTGGCGGAAGTGCGTGCACCGACGGCGGGAAAGGAATGATCACCCAGCTCGGCGGCCTGGACGTCGCCCGCCGGCAACTGGCTGATGTCGACCTGATCGCCGCCTCCGACACCGAATACCCGCTGCTGGGACCGTGGGGTGCGGCCAGGGTATTCGGGCCGCAGAAGGGTGCGGATCCGCCCACAGTCATCGCGCTCGAGTCCCGCCTCACCGAGTGGGCCGCCGAAATGGATGCCGCCGCGGGACGGGCAGTCAGCGCCGAACCGGGCGCGGGCGCCGCCGGCGGTATCGGCGCCGGGCTGCTGGCGCTCGGCGGCCGCTCCGCGTCGGGCGCGGAAATCATCGCCGAACACACCCGCTTGGATGACGAACTCGAGACCGCGGACATGATCGTCACCGGTGAGGGTCGATTCGACGAGCAGTCCCTGCACGGCAAGGTCGTCGGTTTTCTCGCGGAGGCGGCACGTCCGCTGGGAATTCCGGTGATCGTCCTGGCCGGACAGGTCGGCCTGGACAATTCCGCGACGCGCATGTCGGGGATCATGTCCGCCTTGTCCATCGCCGATTACAGTGGTTCGGTGCGGTTGGCGCAGGCCGACGCGGCGAATCAGCTGATGGGATTGGCCTCACAGGTCGCGGCTCGACTCGGGAATAGCGGTCCTGCAAGGTACCGTTGATGTAGTGGATTGAGCTCAGGGCGGATCCATCCGAACAATGAGGCACGTAGGAGAAGCAATGACGGTGCAGAACGAGTCGGTCACCAAGACCCACGGCGCGATACTGACCGAGGCCGCCGCCATCAAGGCGAAGTCTCTGCTGGACCAGGAGGGTCGTGACGACCTCGCGCTGCGCATCGCCGTGCAGCCGGGTGGTTGCGCCGGGTTGCGTTACAACCTCTTTTTCGACGACCGGACGTTGGACGGTGACCTGAATGCGGAGTTCGGTGGTGTGCGCCTGACGGTGGACCGGATGAGCGCGCCCTATATCGAAGGCGCGTCAATCGATTTCGTCGACACGATCGAGAAGCAGGGCTTCACCATCGACAACCCCAACGCCACCGGTTCATGCGCTTGCGGAGATTCGTTCAACTGATCCGTTGGCCGGATCGTCAGTACGAGCTTCCGTTGCGGAGCACGTACGAGCACACCAGGATCTGGCCGCGCTGGAACAGCAACTGTGCGACGCCTTGCACCTGCCCGTGCATCGGGCCACCGGTCGCGGGCGACACCTGCATGGTGAACAGGGCCTGCGCCTGATATTGCGACAAGTACACGATCTTGTCGATCGACGTTAGCTCGACCGCGGAGAACTGCCTGCGGAACGCGTCGCTGCCGAGCTTGGCCAGGGCCTGGTCGGACCGTTTATCGCGCACGCCGTCGTACATGCCACACAACGCGTTACGGACGATGCCGTCGATGTCGCGGCGGTCCAGATCGTCCAGGTACCCCTGAATCGCTGTCTTGGCCGACGCCTCGGAGAACGCGGCGCCGGTATTGGCGCCGTTGGTGCGCACCCCGTACACGATCGCCATCGTCATCGCGGCCGCCACCGCGACGACCGCCAGCAGGCCGACGATCAGGCCCCGCCTGGACTTTCTTGTCGGGGCAGGCGCCGGGGCCGCTGGGCCGAACGGCGCAGCGCCGGCGGTGGAGCCGTTGGGGAACTCGAGCGGCCGGGATTCTGGGTAGGGGATTGGCCCGTCGGCGCCGACAGTGTGGTTCGGCGTGTGCGGACCGGCCATCGTGGTTCTCCTACGGTGGTAGACGGGACTGCGAGCGGTAACCCCCCGCTATCCGGGTCCCGGCGACTTGAGTGAGCTCCCTAGGCAGGCTAGCGCACGACCACTAGCCGGCAGCGGACGCAGCGGGGCCGAAATGCATGAGTAAGATAGATGACCTTACTAATGAAGGGTGGAGTTTTCGTGACGATCGCGGTGACAGGTTCGATTGCGACCGACAATCTGATGCGGTTTCCCGGCCGGTTCTCCGAACAGCTACTCGCCGACCATCTGCAGAAGGTGTCGCTCAGCTTTCTGGTGGACGACCTGGTGATTCATCGCGGGGGTGTGGCCGGCAACATCGCCTACGCCATCGGTGTGCTGGGCGGTGACGTCGCGCTGGTCGGCGCGGCGGGCGACGACTTCGGCGACTACCGCGAATGGCTGAAAGGCCACGGTGTGAACTGCGACCATGTACTGGTCTCCAAGACCGCGCACACGGCACGTTTCGTCTGCACCACGGACCTCGAGATGGCCCAGATCGCGTCGTTCTACCCGGGCGCCATGTCGGAGGCCCGCAACATCAAGTTAGCGGACGTGGTGTCATCCATCGGGACGCCGGATTTGGTCATCATCGGAGCCAACGACCCGGACGCCATGGTGGTGCACACCGAGGAATGCCGGAAGCTCGGCTTGCCGTTCGCCGCTGACCCGTCCCAGCAGCTGGCCCGGTTGTCCGGAGAAGAGATCAGCAAGCTGATCGACGGCGCCACCTATCTGTTCACCAACGATTACGAATGGGACCTGTTGCTATCCAAGACCGGCTGGTCGGAGGCCGACGTCTTGGCGCAGGTCGATCTGCGAGTGACCACGCTCGGTGCCGACGGCGCGGACATCGTGAACCGCGACGGCAGCAAAATCCATATCGGCGTGGTACCCGAGACCAGCAAGGTCGACCCCACCGGGGTCGGCGACGCTTTCCGGGCCGGCTTCCTGACCGGGCGCAGCTCGGGTCTGAGTCTGGAGCGTTCGGCGCAGCTGGGCTCACTGGTCGCCGTGCTGGTGCTGGAATCGACTGGGACCCAGGAGTGGACGTGGGATCGCCAGGTCGCCACGACCCGGCTGGCCGGCGCTTACGGCGAGGACGCTGCCGCCGAGATCGCTGCGGTGCTCACCTAGTTGGCGCGCCCAGTTGCGCGAACAGACGCAGAATCGCACGCGGGAAGCTTCCCGCGTGCGATTCTGCGTCTGCTGGCCGTCATAACTGGACCGGATACTGCGGCTCGCTGATCTGCGGCACAACGGAGTGCTCGACGAAGATCGCGTGCCAGAGCATGAAGATCAGCACCGTCCACAGCCGGCGGCTGTGATCGTTAGTGCCGCTCCGGTGCTCGTCGAGCATCCGGCGCACGGCGGCGATGTCGATCAGGTCGCCCTGGTAGTTGACCTGCGACGAGTCCAGCATCGCGTACGCCCACTCCATCAGTTCGCCGGCGCGTAGCCAGTGCCGGATGGGGACGGGGAACCCGAGCTTGGGCCGGTGCAGCACGTGCGCCGGGACGATGGGCTCCAGGGCGCGCCGCAGCGCGTACTTGGTGGTGGTGCGGGTGATCTTCGCGGAAACCGGCAACCGGGACGCGACGGCGAACACCTCGGGATCCAGGAACGGCACCCGAAGCTCCAGCGAATTGGCCATCGTCATCTTGTCGGCCTTGACCAAGATGTCGCCGCGGAGCCAGGTGAACAGGTCCACGTGCTGCATGCGGGCCACCGGGTCCCAGCCGACCGATTCGGCGTACACCGATGCGGTCACGTCGGTGTGCGTCCAGTCCTCGCGGAACCCCGGCAGCACGTCGCGCAGCTGGGCGTCGGAGAAGCTGCGGGCATTGCCGTAGTACCGCTCCTCGAGGGTCAGCGATCCGCGGTGCAGCAGGCTCTTGCCCCGCATGCCCTCCGGCAGGGGTTCGGACATCTTGCCCACCGACCGCCGCAGCGGCCGGGGCAGATAGTCGAAGGGCCTGAGCGACAGCGGCTCCCGGTAGATCGTGTAGCCACCGAACAGTTCGTCGGCGCCTTCGCCGGACAGCACCACCTTGACGTGCTTGCGGGCCTCGCGGGCGACGAAGAACAGCGGCACCAGCGCGGGGTCGGCAACCGGTTCGTCGAGGTACCAGACGATCTCGGGCAGGGCGGCGACGAACTCGTCCGCGCTCACCACCTTGGCGATATGACGGGCACCGATGGCCTCGGCCGAGGCCACTGCGACGTCGATCTCGGAGAATCCCTCCCGCTCGAAACCGGTGGTGAACGTGATCAATCGGGGGTTGTGCCGGATGGCCAGCGCCGCGATGGCGGTGGAGTCGATCCCGCCGGACAGGAATGCGCCAACGGTGACGTCGGCGCGCATGTGCTTGGCCACCGAGTCCTCGAGCACCGCGGTGATCTCGTCGTAGCGGGCCTGTTCGGTGTCGCGGGTGATCGGGGTGGCGGCAAACCGCGGCACGAAGTAGCGGGTGACCTTCGGCGGCGCCCCGGGGCGGATCCGGGCGTAGCAGCCCGATTCGAGCCGGCGCACCCCGCGGTGCAGCGTCTCTGGCTCCGGCACGTACTGCAGCACGGTGTAGTGCTGCAGCGCCCGAAGGTCGATTCCGGCGGCCCCGGCTTCGAAGCCCACCAGTCCAGCCAGATCCAGCAGGCATTTCTTCTCGCTGGCCACCGCGGTGCCCCCAGGGCCGGTCGCCATGAACAGCGGCTTGATACCGAAGGGGTCTCGGGCGCAGAACAATTCGCCGGTCACGGTGTCCCACAGGGCGAAAGCGAACATTCCGCGCAGCCGCTCGAGCACGCCGGAACCCCAGTAGTGGTATCCGGCGACGATCGCCTCACCGTCACCGTCCGTGGCGAAGGCGGCGCCGTGCCGGGTGGCCAGCTCGTCGCGCAACTCCAGGTAGTTGTAGATCTCGCCGTTGAACACCAGCACGTAGCGGCCCGGTGTCTCCGGCGGCCCCCAGCGCAGCGGTTGATGGGAATGCGCGATGTCGATGATGGACAGCCGGTTGAACCCGAATACGGCGCCGCCCTGGGAGCCCTCGGCTCCAGGGTCGGTCCAGGTGCCCGGTTCGTCGGGCCCGCGGTGGCGCATCAGATGCAACGCGCCGGCGATGGCGCCGTCGGCCCGGGCCGAAACCTCGCCCGCCCCGGGGCCCTCAGCGGCCGCCGGGGCCGCCACGAACGCCAGCAGTCCACACACGGCGCCCCAGTATGCCGCACTCGGGCGGCTTAGGTGGTCGGCCCAGTTGGATGGCGCACCGGGCGGGGTTTCGTCGCCGGCGTGACCCGCGTGGTCTACGCTGCGTAGTATTCGATCCGAGTTAGCCGACGATTCCCGCCGTAAGCGGGGCTAGCCCCCGAGTCGGCCCAGCTTGTGATACAGGAGGCGCCAGCGTGACACCTCGCGAGCAGGTCCGTTCGCAACGTCTGTCCCGTCGTTTTCGGCCGCTGGCGTTGGCCGCGATGCTGGGAGTGCTGGCGGTCAGCCTGAGCGGCTGCAGTTGGTCGGAAGCGCTGGGCGTGGGCTGGCCGGAGGGCATCACCCCGGAGGCTCACCTCAACCGCGAGCTGTGGGTCGGAGCGGTGGTCGCCTCGCTGGTGGTCGGCGTCATCGTGTGGGGCCTGATCTTCTGGACGGCCGCCTTTCACCGGCACAAAGCCACCGACACCGAGCTACCCCGCCAGTTCGGCTACAACATGCCGTTGGAGCTGGTGCTCACCGTGACGCCGTTCCTGATCATCTCGGTGCTGTTCTATTTCACGGTGGTGGTGCAGGAGAAGATGCTGCACCTGGCCAAGAATCCCGACGTCGTCGTCGACGTCACGGCCTTCCAGTGGAACTGGAAGTTCGGCTACCAGCGCGTCGATCTCAAAGACGGCACCGCGCCCTACGACGGCAGCGACCCGGATCGCAAGAAGGCCATGCTCTCCAAGCCCGAGGGCAAGGACGAACACGGCGAGGAGCGCGTCGGGGCGGTGGCCGGGCGCAACAAAGAGGACCGGACCTACCTGAACTTCGACAAGGTCGAGATACTGGGAACCAGCTCCGAGATTCCGGTGCTGGTGTTGCCCGCCGGTAAGCGGATCGAATTCCAGCTGGAATCGGCCGACGTCATCCACGCGTTCTGGGTGCCGGAATTCTTGTTCAAGCGCGACGTGATGCCCAACCCCATCGCAAATAACTCCGTCAACGTCTTCCAGGTCGAAGAGATCACCAAGACCGGGGCGTTCGTCGGCCACTGCGCCGAGATGTGTGGCACGTATCACTCGATGATGAACTTCGAGGTTCGGGTGGTGTCACCCAACGACTTCAAGGCCTACTTGCAGCAGCGGATCAGCGGAAAGACCAACGCGGAGGCATTGCAGGCGATCGCCCAATCCCCGGTGGCGACAACCACCCACCCGTTCGAAACCCGCCGCGGTGAAATGGCCGGAAGCCAGAGGTTAGGACAGTCCATGCATATCGAAGCGAGGCTTTTCGAGTTCATCGCCGCGTTCTTTGTCTTCGTGACGGTGCTGTACGGGGTGCTGACTGGCCTATACGCCACCGGGGGAGTCGAGTGGGCGGGCACCACCGCGCTCGCGCTGACCTCTGGGCTGGCGCTGATAGTGTCCACCTTCTTCCGGTTCGTCGCCCGTCGCATCGATACTCGGCCCGAGGACTACGAGGGCGCCGAGATCAGTGACGGCGCGGGGGAATTGGGGTTCTTCTCGCCGCACAGCTGGTGGCCGATTCTGGTCGCGTTGTCCGGCTCGACGGCCGCCATCGGTATTGCGCTGTGGCTGCCGTGGCTGATCGTTGCCGGGGTGGTGTTCATCCTCGCTTCGGTGGCCGGACTGGTCTTCGAGTACTACGTCGGGCCGGAGAAGCACTGATCGGCATCCCGAAGGTCACAATCAGAGCATCAGTTGATCAGTGGCCAGTTTGCCTTGACCGATTTGTCCCACTTGGTTCTGTAGGGTTTGCCCAGGCAAAAACAAGAATCTCTCGCGAGGCGAAACATGAGTGGGCCGAATCCCCCGGGGCGGGAAACTGAAGAACCCGAATCCGTCAGCGAGCACAGCCGCGATCCGGATTCCGGTGGCGATCCCGGCGACAAACCGGATCCCCACGGTGAAGTCGAGGAAATCAGTCCCTATGACGCATTGGAGCCCCTCGACGACAGCGCCGAAATAGCGCGTGCAGATCAAACCGGTCAGACGGATGCATACTCGCGGGCCTACTCGGCCCCGGAAGTCGAACACTTCACCAGCGGCCCGTACGTGCCGGCCGATCCCAGGCTCTACGATTACGACTCCTACCAGGAGTCGGCCGACTCAGGCGACGAACATGGCGCGCCGCGGTGGCCGTGGGTGATCGGCGTGGCCGCCATCGTGGCCGCGGTTGCGCTCGTTGTCTCGGTTTCGCTGCTCGTTGCGCGCACCGACACCAACAAATTGGCCAACCCCGGCACCACCGCCACCGTCCGTGCCGCCGATACAGGACGAGATCACCACCACCACGCCGCCCCCGCCGCCCCCGCCCACCGAGATCCCAACAGCTACGGAGACCCAAACAGTGACGGTGACGCCTGTGCCACCACCGCCCCCGCCCGCGCCGGCCCCCGCGCCGCCGCCGGCAACCACGACGACGGTGCCGCCTCCGCCGCCGACGACCACCACACCGGCCGGCCCGCGTCAGGTCACCTATTCGGTGACCGGCACCAAAGCGCCGGGTGACATCATCTCGGTCACCTACGTCGATTCCTCCGGCCGATCACGCACGCAGCACAATGTGTACATCCCGTGGTCGATGACCGTGACACCGATCTCGAATTCCGATGTCGGATCGGTCCAGGCGTCGAGCCTCTTCCGGGTGAGCCGACTCAATTGCACGATCACCACCAGCGACGGAGCGGTGCTCGCGTCGAACACCAACGACGCACCGCAGACGAACTGCTGATGGCAAGCAGATACTCCGCGTATCGGCGCGGTTCCGACACCATCCCGCCGGACGTTATCGATCGCATTCTGCTGGGGGCGTGTGCCGCCATCTGGCTGGTCGTGTTGGGCGTCAGCGTGGCCGCCAGCGGTCGCTCTCGCGGATCTGGGCCGGGGCTTTCGCAAGGCGGCAGGGAATCCGCACACCACCTGGGTGCTGTACGCCGTCATCATCGTTTCGGCGCTGATCATCGCCGGAGCGATCCCGGTGCTGTTGCGGGCGCGCCGCGCGGCGGACGCCGAGCCGGGTGCCCGGGTGGCCGGCCGGCCGCTGGTGGGGTCAGAGTCTCCGACAGCGCGCAGCGCGGCCGACCGGGCACGCCAGCAGCAGACGCAAGCGTCGGGACCGGTCCCAGAGTGGTCCGGCGAGGCGGTGGATCGAGTCTGGTTGCGCGGCACGACCTTACTGACGGCCACGATGGGGGTCGCGCTGATTGCGGTCGGGGCAGCGACCTACCTCATGGCCGTCGGTCACGAGGGCCCGTCGTGGGTTGGTTACGGCCTGGCTGGGCTCGTCACCGCGGCGATGCCGGTGCTCGAGTGGTATCACGTTCGGCAGCTGCGCCGCGTGGTTGCCGCGCAATAGCCGGGTCTTCCCGTCGCGAGCGTAACGCCGCGGCGAAATCTCGCGCGGAAAGTCGCCCTGGCGTTACGCTGGCGGACCTGCGTGACAGCGGGGCTAGTGGTGCTCGCCGTTGGGGGAGTCGCCGTTGCTCTCCTGGTGATCGCGCAGTGCCGTCAGGGCGCGATGCTCAGCGGAGTGCGCCGCCTCGCGCAAGGCCGCATCCTCAGCTACCGGATCGGCGAACAAGAAGCTGCCGCTGCCCGGCGATCCGGCCGAGCCCAGCTTGTTCATTCGCTTGGGGGTCGGCGCGCCCGCGTACTCCAGCGGTATCGGGTGGCCGTGGTCGTCGACCGGGCCGAGCGGCTGGTGCAGCTCGATGTAAGCGCCATGTGGCAAACGCTTGATGATGCCGGTCTCGACGCCGTGCTCGAGCACTTCCCGGTCACTGCGCTGCAACCCGACGCACCACCGGTAGGTGATGAAGTACACGAACGGCGGAAGGACCACCATCCCGATGCGCCCAATCCACGTCGTCGCGTTCAGCGAGATGTGGAACTTCAACGCGATGATGTCGTTGATCGACGCGAGCGTGAGCACCATGTAGAACGCGATCGCCATGGCGCCGATCGAGGTGCGCACCGGGACGTCCCGCGGCCGCTGCAGCAGGTTGTGGTGCGCGTGGTCGCCGGAGAACCGCTTCTCCAGGAAGGGGTAGACGATGAGCACGGTAAAAATCAGGCCCATGAGCAACCCGACCCAGACCGAGGCGGGAATGGTGTGATGGAAGAAGTAGAACTCCCACGCCGGCCAGAGCCGGGCCAGGCCGTCGGGCCACATCATGTAGAAGTCGGGCTGGCTGCCCGCCGATATCTGCGAGGGTTTGTACGGGCCGAACTGCCAGATCGGGTTGATCTGCAGCAGGCCGCCCATCAGGCCCAGCACGCCGACGATGGCCGCGAAAAACGCGCCGGACTTGACCGCGAAGATCGGCATCACGCGCACGCCGACGACGTTGTGCTCGGTGCGGCCCGGGCCGGGGAACTGGGTGTGCTTCTGGAACCAGACGAACGCCAGGTGCATCCCGATCAGTGCCAGGATGATCCCCGGCAGCAGCAGGATGTGCAGGGCGTACAGGCGCGGGATGATGATCTCGCCGGGGAAGTCGCCACCGAACAGCGCCCAGTGCAGCCAGGTGCCGATCACCGGCATACCCAGCGTGATTGAGGACAGCGCGGCCCGCAGGCCGATGCCCGACAGCAGGTCGTCGGGCAGCGAGTAGCCGAAGTAGCCCTCGAACATGGACAGGATCAGCAGCAGCGAACCGATGACCCAGTTGGCTTCACGGGGCCGCCGGAACGCGCCGGTGAAGAAGATGCGCGCCAGGTGCACCATGATCGACGCGGCGAACATCAGCGCGGCCCAGTGGTGGACCTGGCGGACGAACAGGCCGCCGCGGACCTCGAAGGTGATGTCGAGCGCCGATTCGTAGGCCCGTGACATCTCGACCCCGCGCAGCGGCTGGTAGACGCCGTTATAGGTGACGTCTGTCATGGACGGATCGAAGAACAGCGTCAGCCACACGCCGGTGAGCAGCAGCACGATGAAGCTGTACATCGCGATCTCGCCGAGCAGGAACGACCAGTGTGTCGGGAAGACCTTGTTGAGCTGTCGGCGCACTGCCGCCGACGGGTGATAACGCGTGTCGACGTCCTCGCCCTGGCGGGCCAGGACGTCACCGATCTTCGGGGGACTCAGTTTCGGGCTCATGTTGTCGTGCGCTCCCAAAATGCCGGTCCGACGGGCTCGATGAAGTCGCCGTTGGCGACCAGATACCCGTCGGTGTCGATTGTGATGGGCAGTTGCGCCAACGCTCGGGCCGCCGGACCGAATATCGGCTTGGCGAAATGCAATGCGTCGAACTGCGACTGGTGACAAGGGCACAGGATTCGGTAGGACTGCTGCTCGTACAGCGATGACGGGCAACCCAGGTGCGAGCAGACCTTCGTGAAGGCGAAGAACTCGCCGAAGTTGAAGCTCTCCTGACCCTGGCGTTTGACCACCCGCGGCATGTCGCTGGGCCGGATGCGGATCAGCATCACCGGGTTGCGGACGCCCATCTTGATCACTGCCAGCTTTTCGTGTGATTCCACCGTGGTGCCGTCGCCGTCGGACTCCCGCCACGGGAAGACCGTCTCCATCCCGCCGGCATCGATGTCTTCGGGGCGCATCTTGACGAACGGCGCCGAGTTGCTCGTACCGGTGGCCCGTGCCAGATAGATCGTCTCGCCGTGATAGCGCGGGGTCCAGCCAGACGTCCACAGCACGGCCTTCGGGCCGTCGGCGGTAGGCACGACCGGCTTCCACGGGTTCTTGATGAGGCCGCCGGCAAACGCCACCAGGGTGCCGAGGCCGAATGCGCCCATGCCCATGCCGAAGGACAGTCCGATCAGCTTGCGGCGCCTGATCGTCGAGCCCTCCAAGGCGTCGGTCAGGTTCGCTACCACCGTCTTGCGGTCGATCTCGCGCGATGCGCCGTCGTGCCGGTCCTGGATCGAAATCTCTTCCGGGATAAACCTTTTCTGGAACAGCACCGCGCCGATCGCGATCGACAGCACGGACATCCCGAAGGTCAGCCCGTAGAGCGGGGTGGCCAGCGAGTAGAGGAAGTTGCCGTCGGCCCCCGTCGGCTTGTACTCCCACGGCCAGAACAGGAAGACCAGCAGCAGCGCCAAGCCGAATGCACCGCCCAGCAAAAGCCACAGCGCCACTCCTCGCTCGGCGCGCTTCTCGGCTTTGGTGCCCTCGACCGGCCAGCGCGGCTCCTTGTAGACGGTCTCGACGCCGTCGATCTTGCCGCCGAGCTCGAGCAGCTCCTGCTGCGACATCGCGGCCAGCGCCGCCTCGTCCGGCTCGCTCATGATCGTGCCCCAATCCACAGTGCCAGCCCGATGGCGGCGACCATCCCGATGATCCACGTCGCCATGCCCTCGGGCGCGGGTCCGAAGCCACCGAGGCCGTAGCCGCCCGGCTGGCGGTCCTCGGTGGCGGTCTTCACGTAGCCGATGATGTCCTTCTTGGCCTCGAAGGAAAGCTGGCGGTCGGAGAACTTCGGCATGTTCTGCGGGCCGGTCAGCATCGCGGTCAGAATCTGCTGTTCATTGGCTTCACCCAGGTCGGGCGCGAACTTGCCGGACGACAGCGCCCCGCCCTTGCCGGTGAAGTTGTGGCATGAGGCGCAGTTGAGCCGGAACAAGTCGCCGCCGCGGCCCAAGTCGTCGCCGCGCAGCGAGTGCATCTGCGAGGCTGCCGTCGGGGTTGCGCGCCGTGATGGGGCCGCCGCCGTTGGCCTGCACGTAGGCGCCGATCGCGTCGACCTGCGACTCGTCGAAGATCGGGTCCTTACGCGGGGCCTGGGCCTCGCCACGCATGGCGGGCATCCGGCCGGTGGACACCTGGAAGTAGACCGCCGCCTCGCCGACGCCGATCAGGCTGGGCCCGTGGTCGGGCACACCCTGCAGGTTGGCGCCGTGGCAGGACACGCAGGAGGTGTCGAACAGCTGCTTGCCGGTGCGCAGCAGCGCCGAGGAATTCTCGTCGGCGACGGCGACCTGCGGCGTGGGGGTCAGCACGGCGGCCAGCCCGCCGGCGATGGTCAGCGCGATCAACAGCAGCAGGCCGCCCGACAATCGGCGGCGAAGGCGCCGGCGCGACCGATCACCATTGCCACCGGATCGGGTGAACCTCAGTTTCTTCAACCGAGCACTCCTGTTCGTCTTGCGCCAGCTATCGGATGAAATAGATCACGGCGAACAGCGCGATCCACACGATGTCGACGAAATGCCAGTAGTAGGAGACGACGATGCTCGCCGTGGCCTGCGCCGGAGTGAACTTGCTCATCGCGGTGCGGGCCAGCAGGAAAATGAAGGCGATCAGGCCGCCGATGACGTGCAGCCCGTGGAAGCCGGTGGCCAGATAGAACACGCTGCCGTAGGCGCTGCCGGGGATCGTGGTGCCGTGGCTCACCAGGTGGTAGTACTCGTAGGCCTGCCCGAGGACGAAGAACAGGCCCATCAGGAAGGTGACCACGTACCAGCGGCGCAGCCCGAAGACGTCGCCGCGCTCGGCGGCGAACACGCCCATCTGGCAGGTGAACGACGACGCGATCAGCACCAGCGTCACCGGCACCGCCTGGTACAGATTCAGCTCGGTCGGCGGCGGCGGCCACTTCCCGCCGGCCTGCGCACGCGCGGTGAAATACATCGCGAACAGCCCAGCAAAGAACATCAGCTCGCTGGAAAGCCACACTATGGTGCCAACACTGACCATGTTGGGCCGATTCAGCGAATGCACTCGCGACGTGATTGCAGTCCCCGAGGTGCCTACAGCGCTCGTCACATCCGCAAGTATGACGCTTTGTAGTTGTCGAAGTCTACCCGGGGCGCAAATTCGGTTGTTCGCGTCGTTTCCGGCCTCGTGCGACCATCGGCGCGTGGCTCTGTCATCTCGCATCGGCGATGAGGCTTCTGCCGGCGTGCCGGCGTCGTCGTGGCGGCAGGTTCTGGGCCGTTTGACCGACGGGCGGGACCTGGCGCGGGGTCAGGCCGCCTGGGCGATGGACCAGATCATGGCCGGCACCGCGACGCCGGCCCAGATCGCTGCCTTCGGGGTGGCGATGAAGATGAAGGTTCCCACCGCGGCCGAAGTCGGCGAGCTGGCCGACGTCATGCTGAGTCACGCGCTGCAGATGCCCGCCGGCACTCGAAGACACCGTCGACATCGTCGGTACCGGCGGCGACGGCGTCAACACCGTCAACCTGTCCACCATGGCCGCGATCGTGGTTGCGGCCGTGGGCGTGCCGGTGGTCAAACACGGCAACCGGGCGTCGTCGTCGCTGGCCGGTGGCGCGGACACGCTGGAAGCGCTCGGAGTGCGCATCGACCTCGGACCCGAACAGGTCGCGCGCAGCCTTGCCGAGGTCGGGATCGGGTTCTGCTTCGCGCCGCTGTTCCATCCGTCCTACCGGCACGCATCCGCGGTGCGCCGTGAGATCGGGGTGCCCACGGTATTCAATCTGCTTGGGCCGCTGACTAATCCGGCCCGGCCGCGGGCGGGGTTGATCGGCTGCGCGTTCGCCGACCTCGCCGAGGTGATGGCGGAGGTGTTCGCCGCGCGCGGCGCCAGCGTGCTGGTGGTGCACGGCGACGACGGGCTCGACGAGTTGACCACCACCACGACGAGCACGATCTGGCGGGTGCAGGCGGGCACGGTGGACAAGCTGACTTTCGATCCGGCCGGATTCGGCTTCGCCCGCGCGGACCTCGACGAGCTGGTAGGCGGCGACGCCGAAGCCAACGCGGCGGAGGCGCGCGCGGTTCTGGCCGGCGCCAAGGGCCCGGTTCGCGACGCCGTCGTGCTCAACGCCGCCGGCGCGATCGTCGCCCACGCCGGCCTATCCAGCCGCGCTGAATGGCTGCCGGCGTGGGAGGACGGGTTGCGGCGTGCCGGCGCGGCCATCGACTCCGGGGCGGCCGAACAGCTGCTCGCGCGATGGGTGCGGTTCGGCCAGCAGGTCTGAGCCCGGACCTGCCGCTTGTTCGCCGGCCAGTCGCGCCGAGCGCGCCAGCGCCGCCCAGCCGGCCCATGCGCCGGCCGACCGCAGCGGCGAGGCCCAGCCTTGGGAGTCGGGGGCGTCGGGTTCGGTGACTCGGACGATGCGCACTCCCGGGGTGGCCAGCCAGCGCGCGATGAGCGCGGTCTCCTCGACCAGCGCGCCGCCGAGCGGGGCCGGCATCGGCAGGATTGCTTGGGCGCCAGCGTGAATGGCGTCGACCACCGGCATCGGCGGCACGCCGCGCCTGGCGGTGCCTGCCGCGGCGAGTTGGCCGTGCCGGATGACGGCCAGGTGGTATCCGCCGGCACCGTCCGGGGCGGCGGCGATGAGCTCGGGCAGCGCGGTCAGCGCACGCAGCCGCTGGCCGCGCCACAGCGCCTCGACGGCGGCCGCCGTGTGGTCACGCAGCCGCGCGGCGCTCTCGTAGTGACGGTGCTCGGCGAGCGTAGCGATCTGTTGCACGGCCGCGCCCAATGCGCTGTTGTCCAGGCCGTCGATCAAAGCCGCGGCGCGCCCCACCGCGGCGGCGTACTGAGTGGCCGTCACTTCGCGGGCGGCCGGGCAGGGCGACACCTCGCGCTCGGGGCAGGACGGCCCGTGCAGCGCCGAACGCGCCAGCCGCGCCGTGCAGGTTCGGATGCCGGTGAAGCGTGCCAGCAGGGCCGTCGTCGCGGCGGCCTCGGCGCGGGACCGGAACGGGCCGACGGTGCGGTCGTGTCGGGGCGCCCGCACCACCGACAGCCGTGGAAACGCCTCGTCGGTCAGCACGACCCACCACCAGCGCCGCGGGAATCGCGACCGGCGGTTGTACGGCGGGGCATGGGCGGCCAGCATCCGCAGCTCGCGCACACCGGCCTCCAGCGGGTGCGCGCATTCCACATGGTCGACCGCGCTGGCCAGTGCCACCATCTCGGTCATCCGGGCGCGGCGGTCGGCGCCGTTGAAGTACTGACTCACTCGACGCCGCAAGTCGACCGCCGTGCCGACGTAGAGCACCTCGCCCGACGGACCGCGGAACAGGTACACGCCGGGGCGGCGCGGCAGGCCGTCGGCGAGTACCCGCTTGCGGCGCTGGGCCGGCGTCACATCGGGCAGGTAGGCGCGCAGGTCGGCATAGGTGTGTACGCCCTGATTGCCCACTCGCTCGATGAGTGCGTGCAACACGTCGACGGTGGCCCGGGCGTCGTCGAGGGCGCGGTGGGTGGGCTCGGTGGAGACGGCGAACAGCCGCGCCAACGCCGCCAGCCGCACGCTGGGCGCTTCCTCGCGACTCAATACCCGCCGGGCCAGCCGCACCGTGCACAGCACCTGCGGCCGCGGCCAGGGAATCTGGCACCGTTCGGCAGCCGCCCGCAGAAATCCGATATCGAACCCGGCATTGTGCGCGACGAGCACCGAGTTGCCGGCGAACTCCATAAACATCGGCAGCACGGCGTCGATCGTCGGGGCGTCACAGACCATCGCGGTGGTGATGCCGGTGAGCTGCACGATCTGGGGCGGGATGCTGCGCTGCGGGTCCACCAGGGTGCCGAACTCGCCGAGCACGACACCGCCGCAGACTTTGACGGCCCCGATCTCGGTGATCGCATCGGGGGGTGTCGCGTCGGTGCTCCTGGCGCGTCCGCCGGTGGTCTCGAGATCCACCACGACGAAGGTGATCTCACGCAGCGAGAGTTCATCGGTTGACGCCCAGCTGGATCCATCGTCTGGTTTCAGGTCGGCGAAACTCAGCTGAGTCGCACCGGTCACACCCATGACGGCGACGTTAAACACCAGCACCGACAAGCGTCGCTGCGAATTCGAAGGGTTGCCAGCCGTTGCGTTTTGAGTGGTCGGTAGTTGTCGGAGGTGTGGTGTAGCAACGGTTATGTGAATCTGGCGTGGGGGGCTGAACGCGCGGCCGCGGGGGGGCTGGGAGCTGGTGGTGGTCGATTCGGGCGACATCGATGACGACCTGGTGCGGGATATGACGGAGATCATGGCCTCGACGTGGGCTCGTCGGTATGGCACTCGGGTCGCGGAGAGCCGGGGTAAACGTGCATCGGCGGCCGCTGCTGGCGTCGAAGACGGGCAGGCTGCGTGATGGCTACGTTCGAGATTCCCGACGGCTTGTGCGTGCAGGCGTTTCGGTTCACCCTCGACCCGACCGATGGTCAGGCCCGCGCGTTAGCGAGGCATTTCGGTGCCGCCGCAAGGCATACAACTGGACCGTGGCCGCCCTCAAAACTGATATTGCGCAATGGCATGCCAGTGGGGTTGAGACGGAGAAGCCATCGCTGCGGGTGCTGCGCAAACGCTGGAACCAGATCAAGAGCGAGGTGTGCGTTAACGCCGAGACTGGTCAGCCCTGGTGGCGTGAATGCTCGAAGGAGGTGTATGCGGATGGCATCGCCGGTGCGGTGGACGCTTACTGGAACTGGCAGCACAGCCGTGCTGGTAGGCGCGCGGGGAAACGGGTCGGGTTCCCGCGGTTCAAACGCAAGGGCCACGACGCTGATCGGGTGTGTTTCACGACTGGGGCGATGCGGGTGGAGCCTGACCGCCGCCATGTGACACTGCCGGTGATCGGCACCGTGCGCGTCCACGAGAACACCCGCCGAATCGAACGCCTCATCCGGGCCGGGCGGGCGCGGGTGTTGGCGATTTCGGTTCGCCGCAACGGCACGCGTCTGGACGCGAGTGTTCGGGTGCTGGTTCAACGTCCGCCGCAGCCCCGCGTCGCGCTTCCTGGTTCACGAGTTGGTGTTGATGTCGGGGTGCGACGCTTGGCGACCGTGGCCACCGCTGCGGGCACCGTGATCGAACGTGTCGAGAACCCGCGCCCGTTGGAGACCACGCTGCTTGAGTTGCGGCATGTTTCGCGTGCCCGCTCGCGCTGTGTGAAAGGTTCCCGACGCTACCGGGAACGCACCACTCAAATGTCGCGGCTGCATCGTCGGGTCAACGATGTCCGCACTCATCACTTGCATGCCCTGACAACACGGTTGGCTAAAACTCACGGCGGGATCGTTGTTGAAGGTGTGGATGTGGCGGGGATGCTGCGGCAGAAGGGCCTGGCCGGCGCCCGCGCCAGGCGGCGCGGACTTTCGGATGCGGCCTTGGGGACACCGCGCCGGCAGCTGTCCTACAAGGCAGGCTGGTACGGGTCACAACGGGTGGTCGCCGACCGGTGGTTCCCGTCGTCGAAGACCTGCCATGCCTGCGGGCATGTGCAGGACATCGGCTGGGCCGAGCATTGGCAGTGCGGGGCGTGTTCGGTATCGCATCAGCGTGATGACAACGCCGCCATCAACCTCGCGCGGTGGGAGGAACCATCCACCGCCGTCGGCCCAGTTGGGGCCGCCGTCAAGCGTGGAGCCGACCGTAAGACCGGACCTCGTCCGGCTGGTGGCCGTGAAGCGCGGAAGGGAACCAGTCAACCGGCTGGGGAACAACCCCGAGATGGGGTGCGAGTCGCGTGATCACTGAAGATCACTCACTCGCAACGGAAACGTGTCGGTGGCTGCGGTTAGCGTTCGGGAAGTTCGAACCGAGCGCGACCGAGAGGACCGATTCTGATGGCACAAAGCGGCAGACCCGACCGCAGACCCCATTTCAATGGCGTCGCGCCGCCCGGACCGGATGCACCGGTGGTTATCGACTGTGACGACTGCGCGGTGCGAGGCCCTGGATGTCGCGACTGCGTCGTCAGCGTCTTACTCGGGGTACCGGAAACGTTATTGCAGGACGAACGTGCCGCGCTGGAAGTGCTTGCCGAGGTCGGATTGGCGCCGAGATTGCGATTGGTGCCGATCCGGCGGGATCGCGGATCTGGTGTCGCCTGATCGCCTTGCGCTTTGGAGTTTTCTTGCATCGCAACGGTTGGCGCCGCCGTCACTCACATAGTTATGCCAGAAATCTTTCCATTTTCTTAACGGCCCTATTTGGACAAACGGCGATATCGTTTCGTAACCTATTTGAGACCTGAACCCCGGTGAACGTCGATGCAGTTTAAGGAAGAGATACTTTGAGGCTCCCCGCTAGGCATCCGGTCACGCGTTTCGCTACACGTTCTCTCGTCGGGATGCTCGCGGGTTTGGTTGTATTCGCCGGTGGTCTTGCCGCGAATGTCGCGGCCGACCCTGCTGAGGACGCGATGGCGAAACTCAACGAGCTATCGCGGCAGGCCGAGCAGACCACCGAGGCGATGCACAGTGCGCAACTCGACCTGAATCAAAAGCTGGCCGTCCAGCAGGCCGCGGACAAGAAGCACACGGACGACCAGGCGGCTGTCCAGGCCGCGCAGGATCGCCTGGGTACCTTCCAGACCGCGGTCAACAAACTCGCCGCCGCGACGTATATGGGTGGGCGCGTTGACGGCATGGACGCGATGCTGACAGCGGATTCACCGCAGCAGCTGATCGACAACATGGCTGTGCAGCGCGTGATGGCGCATCAAATGAGCACGCAGATGGTGAGCTTCCGGACCGCCGGAGCACAAGCCATCAAGGCTGAGGAAGCATCCGCCAAGTCCGCTGCCGATGCGAAGGGCGCGGCCGATCAGGCGGCCGCGGTACGGGCGAGCTTGCAGTCCAAGCAGAGCCAGTTGCAAGTGCAGATCGCTGTCGTCAAATCTCAGTACGTGTCGCTGTCGCCCGGACAGCGCAGCGCCCTCGCCGATCCCGGACCGGCCCCGGCAGGGCTTCCCGGGCCGGACGCGTTGCCGCCCGGTGCACCGCCGAACGGTGCACCCGCTGATGCGCCACCACCGCCCGGCGGATTCCCCGGGTTTTTCCCGGCGCCGCCGCCCGGTGGCAGCGGTGACCGTGCGACCGTTGTGCAGGCGGCCTTGACCCAGGTCGGATCGGCTTACGTGTGGGGCGGCGCCGCACCAGGCGGGTTCGACTGCTCCGGATTGGTGATGTGGGCCTTCCAACAAGCCGGTGTTGCGCTGCCTCACTCCAGCCAGGCGATGGCCCAGGGCGGTCAGCCGGTGGCGCTGTCGGACCTACAGCCCGGCGACGTGCTGACCTTCTACTCGGACGCGTCGCACGCGGGCCTCTACGTCGGTGACGGCATGATGATTCACTCCTCCACCTACGGTGTGCCGGTGCGCGTGGTGCCGATGAACTCGTCCGGCCCGATCTACGACGCCCGCCGGTACTAAACGCCGCGGCGCGGGGCGGACTGGCCGGCCACGCCGGTGGATTCCGCTGCTGCTGGCCTGGGTGTTTGTTGTTGAGTTGATGGTGGCGGCGGCTGTGCCGTTCAACCAGCAACGCGAAGATTCGGCAAGGCCAGCGCAGCTGGTCGCGCCCGCTCATCACCAGGCGAGTGCGGTGGCGCGGCCGTTGGTCGTCGGCGACCGCTCGGTTCGACTGCTTGGTGGCCCGGCCACCGACCGACTGCTGTCCCGTGTTGCGTCGAACATCGGTGCCGCGATCGACCAGGTCGAGGCTTTCTGGGGGCATGATTGGTCGCGCGATATCTCAGTGCTGGCCGCCGGCTCTGATGAACAGTTCCGCGCGGCCGCCGGCGGCGGTCCGCCAGGACAATGGGCTGATATCGCGGCGGTTACCGTCTTCGACAGCGTCGATCCAACCCACCGGGTCGCGTTTGGCCAACGGATCGTTTTCGCGCCGGGAGCGGCCGAGATGAGCGAGTCGGCATTACGGATAGTGTTGACGCACGAACTTTTCCACTACGCGGCGCGCGTCGACACTGCGCTGGACGCGCCGCACTGGCTGACCGAAGGGGTAGCCGATTTCGTTGCCCGCCCCGCCACCCCGGTGCCCGCCGACGCGCTGTCCATCGCACTGACGCTGCCGTCGGACATCGAGATGGACACACCCGGGCCGCAGCGCTCGTTGGCTTATGACCGCGCTTGGTGGTTCGCACGCTTCGTCGCCGATAGCTACGGGGCCGCGAAATTGCGCGCCTTCTATCTGGCCGCTTGCGGTGTCGGGCACACTGATGTGCTGACCGCTGTCCGCGACGTGCTTGGCACCGACTATGCCGGCGTGCTGGAGCGCTGGAAGCAATGGATGCTGCGCTAAGCCGGCCCGTTCTGGGCTAGCCTGACGCACGTGAGCCGGGTCCTGCTGGTAACCAACGACTTTCCTCCGCGACCTGGTGGTATCCAGTCCTACCTGGGTGAGTTCGTCGGCTGGCTGGTCGACGACGGGTCGCATTCGGTCACGGTGTACGCGCCGCGGTGGAAGGGCGCGGAGGCCTTCGATGATTCAGCCGACTCGGCGGGCTATCGGGTGGTGCGTCATCCCACCACGCTGATGCTGCCGGGCCCGGGGGTCGATGCCCGGATGTGCCGGCTGATCGGCGACCACGGTATCGACACCGTCTGGTTCGGCGCGGCCGCACCGTTGGCCCTGCTGGCCCGGCGCGCCCGCCAGGCCGGGGCGGCCCGGGTGCTGGCGAGCACGCACGGCCACGAAGTGGGCTGGTCGATGCTCCCGGTAGCGCGATCGGTGCTGCGTCGCATCGGCGAGGACACCGACGTCGTGACATTCGTCAGCCGCTACACCAGGTCGCGTTTCGCGCCGGCCTTCGGGCCGTCGGCCGCGTTGGAATACCTGCCGCCCGGCGTGGACACCGACCGGTTCCGGCCCGATCCGGCCGCCCGCGCCGAGCTCCGCGTCCGCTACCGGCTGGGCGAACGGCCCACCGTGGTGTGCCTGTCGCGGCTGGTGCCACGCAAAGGCCAGGACATGCTGATCAGGGCGTTGCCGTCGATTCGGCAGCGGGTGGACGGCGCCGCGCTGGTGATCGTCGGCGGCGGTCCGTACCTTCGGGCGCTGCGCAAGTTGGCCCGGGAGTGCGGAGTGGCCGACCACGTGACGTTCACCGGCGGCGTACCGGCGGCCGAGCTGCCCGCCCACCACGCGCTGGCCGACGTCTTTGCGATGCCGTGCCGTACTCGGGGTGCGGGGATGGACGTCGAGGGCTTGGGCATCGTATTCCTGGAGGCGTCGGCCACCGGTGTGCCGGTACTTGCCGGTGAATCGGGCGGGGCTCCGGAAGCCGTGCAGCACAACAAGACCGGGCTGGTGGTGGACGGGAACTCGGTGAATGAGGTTGCCGACGGGGTCACCGAGTTGCTGAACGATCGCGACCGGGCCGCCGCGATGGGCGCGGCCGGCCGCGCCTGGGTAACGTCCCAATGGCGTTGGGACACGCTGGCCGTCCGGCTGGCGGCGCTTCTGCGCGGCTAGCCGGGTCAGTCCTTCTCGTAGATCGCCTCGATATCGGAGGCGAACTTCTCGGCCACCACGCTGCGCTTGACCTTCAGCGTCGGCGTCAGTTCACCGGTGTCCTCGGTGAAGTCGACCGGCAGGATGCGGAATTTGCGGATCGATTCGGCGTGCGACACCGTCAGGTTGGCCCTCTTGACGGCCGTGTCTATCTCGGCGACCAAGTCGGGGTCGGTCGCCAGATCGCCCACCGATGCAGTGGCCGGCTTGCCGTTGCGTTCCTTCCAGCCGACGAAAGCCTCGGGATCGATGGTGATCAGCGCGCCGATGAATGGCTTGGCGTCGCCGACGACCAACGCCTGACTGATCAGCGGGTGCGATCGCAGCTGGTCTTCCAGCATGGCGGGAGCGACGTTCTTGCCGCCCGCGGTGACGATGAGTTCCTTCTTGCGGCCGGTGATGGTCAAGAAGCCGTCCTCGTCGATCGCACCGAGGTCGCCGGTCTTGAACCAGCCGTCGGCGAACGCGTCCTGGGTGGCCTGCTCGTTGTGCCAGTAGCCGTCGAACACCACGCCGCCGCGCACCAACAGCTCCTTGTCTTCAGCGATGCGCAGGCTGTTGCCGGGCACCAGTATCCCGACGGTTCCGATCTTCAGACCGCCGGGCTGGACTTGGTTGACCGTGATCGCCGAGCTGGTCTCGGTCAACCCGTAGCCCTCGTAGATGGTGATGCCCACCCCGCGGTAGAAGTGGCCGAGCCGTGCCCCCAGCGGTGCGCCACCGGAGAGGGCCGCGTGGCAGTCGCCGCCGAGCGCCGCGCGCAGCTTGCTGTAGACGAGTCGGTCGAACACCGCATGCTTGGCGCGCAGCACCAACCCCGGCTTGCCATCGTCGTGGGCGCGGCTCCAGTCGACCGCAGTCTGTACAGCAGTTTTGAAGATTGGCCCCTTGCCGTCGTCGGCGGCATTCTGCTCTGCGGTGTTGTAAACCTTCTCGAAGACGCGTGGCACAGACACCACCACCGTCGGTTTGAACACCGCGAACATCGGCACCAGATTCTTGATGTCGCTGGTGAATCCGACGGTCACTTTGCTGGCGAAGGCGGACAAGGTGAGTGCGCGGGCCAACACATGGGCGAGGGGCAGGAAGACCAGCAGCCGCTCACCTTTGTTCAGCAGCGTTGGGAGGCACTCCTGGGTGCCCCGGATCTCGTGCAGCAGGTTCGAATGCGTGAGCTGGCAGCCTTTGGGCCGTCCGGTGGTGCCCGAGGTGTAGATGAGTGTCGCCGGGTTCTCGGAACGCAGCGCCCCAAGCCGCATGGTCAGCTCAGCCGGGTCCACCGACGCGCCGGCCTCGACCAGCTGGTCGAGCGCCTTCGGGCCCGAACCGTTGATGTGCAGAACCCGCCGCAGGGCTGGCAGTTCTCCGGTGAGCTCGGTCACCGTCGCGGCGTGCGCGTCGGTTTCGGCGAACGCCAGCACGGCCGCTGAGTCCTGCAGCACCCAGCGCACCTGCTCGGCCGATGACGTCTCGTAAATCGGTACAGTGACGGCGCCCACGGACAGGATCGCGTAGTCGAGGATCGCCCACTCGTAACAGGTGGCCGAAAAAATCGACACCCGGTCGCCGGCCTGGACGCCCAGCGAGATCAAACCAAGTGCCGCAGAACGGATCTGATCGGCCGCCTCGGCGCACGTGACATCAGTCCAGACACCGTCGATCTGGCGCTGGAAGATCACCTGGCTGGGATCGTCGCCCTCATGCTGGAAGACCACGGCCGCGATATTGTCGTGCTCGCCGACGGAAAAGCGGGCCGGAAAACTGTACTCACGCACTGTTTGACCTCGTTGTCCTCATGACATTGCTTGATACTTCGATGCGCTGGCTTGCTGCCACCCAGCCTAATCCGAGCATTCCCGCAGGACGGAGGCGGTCGGTCGGGCCTCGCCGAGGTTGCGAGGGCCACATGTGTGAAGCTGAGCCGATGAACAGCATCCAAATCGCCGACGAGACATTTGTCGCTGCCGACGGTGCACGGGTCGGCGCGGCGGTCGCCGATCGGTCCAGTTGGCGCCGCTGGTGGCCGGATCTGCGGCTGCAGGTCGTCGAGGATCGCGCTGAAAAAGGGATCAGGTGGACGGTTACCGGTGCCCTGACCGGCACGATGGAAGTCTGGCTGGAGCCCATGATGGAGGGGCTGGACGGGGTTGTGCTGCACTATTTCCTGCACGCCGAACCGACCGGACTCCCGGCCTGGGAGCTGGCGAAGCTGAACTTGGCGAAAATGACGCACCGCCGCCGGGTGGCGGGCAAGATAATGGCCTTTGAGGTCAAGACGACACTGGAACGGTCACGCCCGGTCGGGGTCTCTCCGGTAGTTTAGCCGTTAGCCTGGGGTAGACCCGCGCGCGGGAGAGAGGGAAGCAGCCAGGTGGCGGAGAAGACGTCCCAGACGATCTACATCGAAGCGGATCCGGGCACGGTGTTGGACGTGATCGCCGATATCGATTCCTACCCGGAGTGGATATCGGAGTACAAGGAAGCCGAAGTGCAAGAACGAGGCGCAGACGGCTACCCGAAAGTCGTGCGATTCGTCATGGACGCGGGCGTCATCAAAGACACCTTGGTAATGACCTACGAGTGGCCGAAAAGCGGCCGCTCGCTCAGCTGGACTCTGGTCTCCAGCTCGCTACTACGCTCCCTTGATGGCACATATCGCTTGGCGGCCAAGGGCTCTGGCACAGACGTCACTTACGAGCTCTCGGTCGATCTCGCCGTCCCGATGATCGGATTGCTCAAACGCAAAGCCGAGCGCAGATTGACCGATACCGCATTGAAGGATCTCAAGAAACGGGTCGAGGGCTGAGTGAATCCAGTGACTTCGCGGCGCCCACCCCGGCCCGGATCAGTCTTTTCGTCGGCAAAGGCGGGGTAGGAAAATCCACCCTGGCGTCCGCTACCGCCGTCTGTGATGCGAGTGAGGGACGTCGGGTGCTGGTGGTGTCCACCGACCAGGCCCACTCGTTGGGCGACGTGCTGGGCGTCCCGGTCCCGCCGAGCGGTCAGGGTGAACCGGTGCGGGTGTTCACCGACCTCGACACCGGGCAGGCCGAGCCAAACGGCGGCTTTCTCGACGCGTTGGCGCTAGACACCCTGGCGCTGCTCGAGGACCGATGGCATGAGGTGGTCGAAACCCTGGATCGGCGGTTTCCCGAATCCGAGTTGAGCAGCATTGCCCCCGAAGAACTCTCGGCATTGCCTGGGATCCAGGAAGTGCTCGGGCTGTACAAGGTCGGCGAGCTCGCCGCGAGCGGGCGCTGGGATCGCATCGTCGTCGACTGCGCGTCGACGGCCGATGCGCTGCGAATGTTGACACTGCCTGCGACCTTTGCGCTGTATGTGGAGCGCGCCTGGCCCCGTCATCGCAGGCTCAACGTCGGCGCCGACGACGCCAGGTCGGCCGCGGTCGTGGAACTGCTGGAGCGCATCAGTGCCGGCGTCGACCGGCTCAGCGCATTGCTGACCGACGGTGAGTTGGTGAGTGCTTACCTGGTGCTGACCCCCGAGCGGGTGGTCGCGGCCGAAGCGGTCCGGACGCTGGGTTCCCTGGCGCTGATGGGGGTCACCGTCGAGGAGCTGATCGTCAACCAGGTTCTGGCCGAAGACGAGTCCTACGAGTACCACAACCTGCCTGAGCACCCGGCGTTCTTCTGGTATGCCGAACGCATTTCCGGGCAGCGTGTTGTGCTCGACGAACTCGACGCCGCCATCGGCGACGTGGCGCTGGTGCTGACTCCGCACCTACCCGGCGAGCCGATCGGTCCCAAGGCGCTGGCAGGTCTGCTCGACAGTGCCCGCCTTCGGCTCGGAACATCGCCGCCTGGGCCGCTGCGCCCTATTGTGGATCTGGAATCGGGGTCGGGGCTGGAGTCGGTATACCGACTGCGGCTAGCGTTGCCCCAGCTCGATCCTGCGGCGCTGACACTGGGCCGGGTCGACGACGACCTGATCGTCAGCGCCGGCGGCTTGCGGCGCAGGGTTCGGTTGGCGTCGGTACTGCGGCGGTGCATCGTCTTGGACGCACATCTGCGGGGCGGTGAGCTGACAATTCGTTTTCGACCAGATCCGGAGGTGTGGCCGACGTGAGTGGCGCTCACCCCGACATTGGTCCCGAGCTGCGGAGGTTGGCCCAGACCATTCTGGACGGCATCGACCCCGCGGTGCGCGCGGCGGCCGCGATGACCGGGGGTGCTGGTGTCGGGACCGGCAAATGCCAGCAGGTGTGGTGTCCCGTCTGTGCACTGGCCGCGCTGGCAACCGGCGATCAGCACCCGTTGCTCACTATCATCGCTGACCACAGCATCGGTCTGCTGGAGGTCATCCGCGCCATCGTCAGTGATGTCAACGATGCCGACCGGTCTGCTAAACCGCCACCAGACGAGCCGCCCGACCCGCCGGACCCTGCGAAGACTCGCTACCAACCCATCCCCGTCACCGTCGACGAGTGACCCGCCGACGCCGAAGGTGGTCCCATCCGTCACAGATGGGTACAGTTGGCGCGGAAGGTCATCGGCGCGGACGAGAGGGGGCCCCATGTGGTACTGGCTGCTGAAGTACGTCTTGCTGGGTCCGCTGCTGACTGTGATCGGCCGACCGAAAGTCGAAGGCCTGGAATACGTTCCGAGTTCCGGGCCGGTGATCCTGGCCAGTAACCACCTGGCCGTGATGGACAGTTTCTTCCTGCCGCTGGTGGTGCGACGCCGTATCACTTTCTTGGCGAAGTCCGAATATTTCACCGGCACCGGGATCAAGGGCTGGTTGAGTCGCTCGTTTTTCACCGCCGTCGGACAGGTGCCGATAGACCGCAACGACTCCGATGCCGCCCAGGCCGCGCTGGACACCGCCGGGCGGGTGCTGGGCGAGGGCAAATTGCTGGGCATGTATCCGGAGGGCACCCGCTCGCCCGACGGCAGGCTGTACAAGGGTAAGACCGGTCTGGGCCGGCTGGTCCTAGAGGCCGGTGTTCCCGTGATCCCGGTGGCGATGATCGGTACCAATGTCGTCAATCCGCCGGGCACCACAATGTTGCGCTTTGGGCGGGTCACCGTTCGCTTCGGCAAGCCAATGGACTTCTCCCGCTTCGAAGGCATGGCCGGTAATCGCTTCATCGAGCGGGCAGTCACCGACGAAGTGATCTATGAACTGATGGAACTCTCCGGCCAGGAGTACGTGGACATCTACGCGGCCACCGTGAAGGAACGTGGTGACGGGGAGTCGAGCGGTGCGGCCGCCCGGATCCCCGAGACCGCCGCCGGTTAACTGGCGGCCGGCACCGGCGCGCGCTCGGGCGTCGTCGAATCGTGCGACGTCGTGCGCGAGGTGACTGTGAGTCCGGCCGTGACGATGACCGCCAACGCCCACCACACGTAGGACATCCCGGCGAGTTGGCGCCACCAGACCGCGGTCGCCTCGTGGTGCTCGGGAAGCAGGTCGATGGGGGTCCACCTCATCAGCGCTACCCCGGCGGCGCTCAGCGCGGCCAGTGCGACGTTGCGACGTTGCCAGCCCAGTATCCCGGTCGCCAGGACCGCCGGCAGCATCCATACCCAGTGGTGTGACCACGACACCGGCGACACCACCAGGCCGAACAGGGCGACGCAGATGACCGCGAGCGTGGGTTCGCCGGCCCGCAGCACCCGCCGCATTGCCCAGATGGTCACCCCGAGCACCAGAAGGCAGGCCGCCAGCCACAGCAGGCGGCGTCCGTGCTCGCCAAGCCCGATGATTCGGGCCAGTGCTCCCGCGATGTTCTGGTCGGTGTTCAACGACGCGGTTCCAATCCGGTCGGTGTGCAGCAAAGTGTGAGTCCAGTACTCCCACGAGTCGCTCCATGCCAGCACGAAACCGACCAGCGTCGCGGCCACGAAAGACGCCAGCGAGGTCAGCGCCGCGCGATTGTCGCGGCGCAACAGGAAATAGAGCAGAAACACCGCTGGGGTCAGTTTCAGCGCGATTCCAATGCCCAGCAGCAGCCCGCGCGGCCATGGCGTGCGGCGCGGCACGCAGTCGGCGATCACCAGGGTCATCAGCACGGCGTTGATCTGGCCGAAGGCGAAGTTCGCTTTGATGGGTTCCAGCCAGACCGTGGCCGGGGCCACGATGATCACCGACAGCCACAAGCGGCCCAACCAGGCGGGTCCGGGCAATATTCGCGGGTTGTTCCACACGTCGAGGCGGGTCAGCACGATCGCCATTGACACAATCAGCAGCACCAGCGTTATCAGCGTGATCGCGATGCTGGCGGACGGCATCTGCAGCCAGGCGAACGGGCTGAACACGATGGCGGCGAGCGGGGGATAAGTGAACGGCAGGTCCAGCCCGATAGGTGTGTGGAACGACACGTCTCCGCGGTACAGCGGGCGTCCGTCCAGCCAGGCCTGGCCGCCCATCTGGTACACGTCGATGTCGATGCGGTACGGCGTGTGTCCGAATAAATGCCAGGCCGCCCAGCCCAGCGCCGCGGCGGCGACCAGCCAAAGCAAGCACCACAACAACACTCGCCCGGGTCGACTGCCCACGCTGGGCGCCCGCCATTTAGTCATGTCGCACCCAAGCCTAATCGGTGCCCGCACACACCCGCGGGAAACAGCGCCGCTCCGCCAGTCACCGGTCCGACCGGCTGACCAGGATTACCCTGCGTTTAGGCTGCCCAAGTGCGGTACTTCTACGACACCGAGTTCATCGAGGATGGCCGCACAATCGAGCTGATCTCGATTGGGGTGGCCGCCGAGGATGGCCGCGAGTACTACGCCGTGTCCACCGAATTCGATCCCGAGCGCGCCGGCAGCTGGGTGCGCGCCAACGTGCTGCCCAAGCTGCCACCCCCGGCCTCGCAGCTGTGGCGCTCGCGCCGCCAGATCCGCGCGGATCTGGAGGAGTTCTTCGGTGTCTTCAACGCCGATCGCACTGATCCGATTGAGCTGTGGGCGTGGGTGGGCGCCTACGACCACGTCGCCTTGTGTCAGCTGTGGGGAACGATGCCAGGCCTGCCGCAAGCGATACCTCGTTTCACCCGGGAACTGCGACAGCTGTGGGAAGACCGCGGATCGCCCCGGATGCCGTCGCGCCCGCGCGACGTCCACGATGCGCTGGTGGACGCCCGCGATCAGCTGCGCCGGTTCCGGATCATCACGTCCGAAGGCGAGCTCCGGTGAGTTCGCGGCGGCGTTCGCCCTGATCAGTACCCGACCAGCCCCGGTTACCATAGACCGATGAACTGGACCGTCGACATCCCGATCGACCAGCTGCCGTCGCTGCCACCGCTGCCTTCCGAGCTGCGGGCCCGGCTGGATGCCGCACTGGCCAAGCCGGCCGCTCAGCAACCCAGCTGGCCCGCCGACCAGGCAGCGGAGATGCGCAAGGTCCTGGAAAGTGTGCCGCCGGTGACGGTGCCGTCCGAGATCATCCGGTTGCAGGAACAGCTGGCCCAGGTCGCCCGAGGCGAAGCGTTCCTGCTGCAGGGCGGTGACTGCGCGGAGACCTTCACGGACAACACCGAGCCACACATCCGGGGCAACGTCCGCACGTTGTTACAGATGGCGGTGGTGCTGACTTACGGCGCCAGCCTGCCGGTGGTCAAAGTGGCCCGCATCGCCGGCCAGTACGCCAAGCCGCGGTCGGCGGACCTCGACGCGCTGGGCCTGAGGTCCTACCGCGGCGACATGATCAACGGCTTCGCCCCGGATGCCCTAGTGCGCGAGCATGACCCGTCGCGGCTGGTGCGCGCATACGCCAACGCCAGCGCGGCCATGAACCTGATGCGCGCGCTGACGTCGTCGGGGTTGGCCTCGCTGCACGGGGTGCACGACTGGAATCGGGAATTCGTCCGGACCTCACCGGCGGGCGCACGCTACGAGGCGCTGGCCGCCGAGATCGACCGCGCGCTGCGTTTCATGAGCGCCTGCGGCGTGGCCGACCGAAACCTCCAAACCGCCGAAATCTACGCCAGCCACGAGGCTTTAGTGCTCGACTACGAACGGTCCATGTTGCGGTTGTCGACTGAAGAAGACGGTGATCCGCAACTGTATGACCTGTCGGCACACACCGTCTGGATCGGCGAGCGGACCCGCCAGCTCGACGGCGCACACATCGCGTTCGCCGAGGTGATCGCCAACCCGATCGGCGTCAAGATCGGCCCGACGATGACGCCGGAACTGGCCGTGGAATACGTCGAGCGGCTTGACCCGCACAACAAGGCGGGTCGGCTGACTCTGGTGAGCAGGCTGGGCAACAACAAAGTGCGCGACGTGTTGCCGCCGATCATCGAGAAGGTGCAAGCCACCGGTCACCAGGTGATTTGGCAATGCGACCCGATGCACGGCAACACCCACGAGTCGTCCACGGGCTACAAGACCCGGCACTTCGACCGGATTGTCGACGAGGTGCAGGGCTTCTTCGAGGTGCATCGGGCGCTGGGCACCCACCCGGGTGGTATCCACGTCGAGATCACCGGCGAGAACGTCACCGAGTGTCTCGGTGGCGCACAGGACATTTCCGACACCGACCTGGCCGGCCGCTACGAGACGGCGTGCGATCCGCGGCTCAACACGCAGCAGTCGCTGGAGTTGGCGTTCCTGGTCGCGGAGATGCTGCGCGACTAGGCCCGTCGGCTGCCGGCCGCCAGGTTTGCGCAGTAGGTCAAGTCCACACTCATGGCAGCCCTCGTGCTCGCGCTTGCTGGCTTTGCGCTGATAGACTCGATGAATGTCCTGAATGTGGGAGTCGTCTCGGCGGTCATTTTCGATAGCCGGCTCCGTCGCAGATCACCAATTTCGAGCGCCCTGAGTTTCATTGCCGGCGTTTTCGCCGTGACGACCACGTTTGGCGTGTGCACGGTTCTCGGTCTCGACTTTCTGGCGAGTCTTGTCGACTTTCACATCACCGCTGCCATTCGGATTCGGGGCGAGCTGTTACTCGGGGGAGTGCTGATCTGTCTCGCTTTCTTCCCCTTGACAGCCCAGTCATCAGCGCCCGGCTGGGCGATGGCGGCGATGCGGGAAAAGCCGTGGCTGCTCGGATTCCTTGGACTCGCGGTGGGGATCGGGCAGGCGCCGACCTCGGTGCCATACCTCACCGGCTTGGCGATGCTCTCCGCCTTGCATCCGCGACCACCGGCCTGGCCGTTGATCCTCATAACCTACTGCGCGGTCGTGCTTTTGCCACCGCTGCTGATCCTTGCTCTGTCGACAAGAAGGACTCCGCGAGCGGTACGCATTCATCGCAGGCTCGTGCGTGTCGTCACCCAATATGGCCCGATATCGGTGCGAATCCTGTTCCTGGTGTTCGGTGTCGGACTCGTAACCAACGCCCTCATCCACTACAAGGCACTGTGGTAATCAGCCGCATTCGCCTTCGTATACGGCCTACAGCAGGCCGCTCAGATTGCTTCCGATCGTCCATCCCGCGGTTGCGACCAGTCCGGTGATGGCGAGCACGAGCGCCACCCAGACCAGCACCATGCGCCGGGCGTGTTGCCGCTCCCAGATGAATTCGCTGATCGCGATACCGGCGAATTCGCCTGAGATCGGGTCGTATTCGTGGTCATCGGGTTCGGCGTCCGGGTCAGCGGGGTGTCGTGGATCGGACCAGTCGCCCGGTCCGCGGGTCATCTGGCGGGTGGGGCGATGTACCGGTGCCGCGCTCAGCTGGCTGTGACGCAACACCGCGGATCGATGTTGCGCCGAGTTGCTCGGCGCCGGTACCCGAAAGTCGGGTAACGCCAATTCCTTGGCGATCGCATCCATCTCGGCGGCCATCTCGATCGCGTCGGCGTATCGATCGGCGGGGTCACGGGCGGTTGCGCGTGCCACGAATTCATCGAACTGCGCGGGCACGCCCCCGATCACGGCGCTGGCCGGCGGCACGTCGTTGTCCAGCCGTTGATAGGCGATCGACAACGCCGAGTCGCCGATGAACGGTACGCGCCCCGTCAGCAGCTCATAGGTGACGATTCCCGTTGAGTAGACATCGCTCTGCGGACTGGCATTGCCCTCGCGGACCTGCTCGGGGGACAGGTAGGCGGCGGTGCCCAGAATGACGTTGGCTGAGGTGATTCCAGCCGCGGCGACCGCGCGCACCAGCCCGAAATCGGCGATTTTCACGTCGCCGTCGTCCGAGATCAGCACGTTCTCCGGCTTGACGTCGCGATGCACCAGCCCGGCCCGATGCGCGGCGGCCAGCCCGCCGAGCACCGGGCGAAGCACCGCCACCACGGCATGCGGCGGCATCGGACCGCGTTCGGCCAGCAGCTCGCGCAGGGTGCCGCCCTCGATGAGCTCCATCACCAAGAACGGGTGCCGGCCGTCCAGGCCCTGGTCATAGACCGCGACCAGGCCGGGGTGCTTCAGCCGGGCGACCGTGCGGGCTTCGAGCTGGAAGCGGGTCAGGAATTGGTCGTCGCCGGCGTAGCGAGAATCCATCACTTTCAGTGCGACGGGCCGGTCGAGCCGGACGTCGAGGCCACGATAGACCGTCGACGTACCGCCGCTGGCGATCTTGGCCTGCACGAGGTAACGGCCATCGAGCAGCGTGCCGTGCAACGTGCTATCCGAGGGGTCCCCCGTCCCAGCTCTGGCCACCGGGCCATCGTAGGTGTGCGGCGACCGCGATTGTGCGGACTCGGCTGCGCTCAAGGGCTTAGGATTGCGTGGTGGGCAGCATTCCGGCCGGCGACGACGTTTTGGAACCCGACGAGCCAACCTATGAGTTGTCCCGGGTCGCTGAGCTACTCGGTGTTCCGGTCAGCAAGGTTGCGCAGCAGCTGCGGGAGGGTCACCTGCTCGCGGTGCGGCGCGCAGGTGGCGTAGTGGTGCCACAGGTCTTCTTCAGCAATTCCGGCGAGGTGGTCAAAAGCCTGCCGGGATTGTTGACGATCCTGCACGACGGCGGCTATCACGAGACGGAGATCGTGCGCTGGTTGTTCACCCCCGACCCGTCGCTGACGATCACCCGCGATGGCGAACGCGATGCCATCAGCAACGCACGTCCCGTCGATGCGTTGCACGCCCACCAGGCCCGCGAAGTCGTGCGCCGAGCACAGGCCATGGCATATTAAGCCGCGGCTTGCGTTTCCGTTTCCTCAGAAGGCTCTTCGGTGTGCGCGTCCGGGACCCGGTACAGGCTGTACCAGGCGGCCAGCCCGCATGCGGTGGCCAGCGATAAATGCAGCCACGAATACATGCCGTGCGCTCCATCGGGCTTGAAAATCACCATGATCCATGTCGAGAGCCCGGCGATGACCGCAATCGCCCGCCGGGACTGCGCCAACGGGGCCGCCACCGCCAGCAGCCAGGAGTAGTACCACGGCAGCGCGGCGGGGGCGAATAGCACCACGATCAACATCGACCAGGCGATACCGGTCAATCCGGCCCGGTCGTCGCGCCGGAACCGCCACCACAACACGGGCAGCGACACCGCAATGATCGCGATTCCGATGTAGCGGGTGACTCGGAGCACCGGGTAGAAGTTGACCGGGAAGAATCCGCTGCCGAGTGCGTGGATCAGGTTCGCCGCGAGGGTCGGCAGGCTCAGCGCGTTGATGATCTTGACCGATCCTGCCAGCGCGGCCAGCCATCCCAGGCCGACACCGGCCACCACGGTCAATATCCCGAAGACCGCGCCGAAGATCAGCAGCGATATCGCTGTCGCGACCAGGAACGCCTGGGCGGGCCGGTAGCCCCGTTTGTCGCGCAGATGACGCATCCATACCCAGACCATGAAGGGCAGCGCGATTGCGGCGGTGGCTTTGACCGCGACCGCGACCGCGATCAGCGCGACGCCCAGGACATGACGGCCCTGGAAGGTCAGCGCAATACCGGCGGCCATCAACCCCACCATCAGCATCTCGTTGTGCACCCCGCCCATCAGGTGGATAAGCACCAACGGGTTGAGGACGCAGATCCACAACGCAATCGAGCCGTTCGCGCCGACGTGGTGGGCCAGTCGGGGAGCGGCCCAGATCAGCAACGCGAGTCCGGGCAGCATGCACAACCGCAGCAGCATGGTCCCGGCCACCACGTTGTTGCCGACGATCATCGTGACGAACTTCGCAACCAGAATGAACGCCGGACCATAGGGCGCAGTGGTGATCGTCCAGATGGGACTCACGTCGTCCAACAACGAATTTGGATTGCCGACCGGGCCAACCGCATAGGGATCCAGGCCGTCGCGCAGAAGTGCGCCCTGGGCCAGGTAGGAATAGGTGTCCCGGCTGAAGATGGGCACCGACAGCAGCAACGGGGCCAACCAGAATGCGGTGGTGGCCCTCATCACGAACTCGCTGACATCGCCGGTCAGGAGACGTCTGCCCAGGCCCAGCCATGCGATCAGCATCAGACCGACGCCGATCCATAACAGGATCGACGACAGCACCAGCCCGTGGCCGAACCGCAGCCAGGACATGTGAATCGCCTCCAGCAGCGGGTCGTGCTGGCGAGTGCTGCCGGCTCCCAGGCCGCCCGTGGTGATCAGCACCGAGCCCAGGAAACCCAGCTTGGCCGGGCCGGACTCCGGCGCCGCCGCGAAGGCGATCATGCGTGAAAAGTACTGGGAAATACAAGGGTTCGTCATGAGCTCACGCCGACCGGTTCGTGGCGACATTGGCCAGTTCGGACAGCCCCGCCTTGGCCGCCGCGTCGATAGGCGCGGCCGCCAGCGTGTCCAGCGCCCGCCGGCTCAGGGTGTCGATGCGATGCTCGGCCGCGGCCAGCGCGCCCACCGCCTCGATGACGTCGCGCAGTTCGCCCACCTGCGCGTCGGTCAGCGCGGTGCCGATCGAGGTCCGCAGCAGGTTGGCCGCGCGGGGATCGGACTTGTCCGCCAGTTCCACCGCCTCGGCCAGCAGCACGGTGCGTTTGCCGGATCGCAGGTCGTCACCGGACGGCTTGCCCGTCACCTCGGGGTCGCCGAACACGCCGAGCACGTCGTCACGTAGCTGGAAGGCCACGCCGAGGTCGGTGCCGAACTGACCGAACGCGGCTTGGACGTCGGGTCGGTCAGCGGCGGCGGCCGCCCCCAGCTGAAGCGGACGCGTGACGGTGTAGCAGGCGGTCTTGAAGATGTCGACGTTCATCGCCGAAGCAATCGACTCCGCCGCGCTGGCCTCGGCGACGATGTCGAGGTATTGCCCGGCCATCACCTCGGTGCGGATATCGGCCCACACCGGCTGAACCCGCCGCCGGGCGTCGCGGGACAGGTCGGCCGCGAAAACGATGTCGTCGGCCCAGGACAGCGCCAAGTCGCCCAGCAGGATGGCAGCCGACGTGCCGAAATCCTCGGGCGAGCCGCCCCAGTTCCGTTCGCGATGCAGCGCCGCGAACTGGATGTGGGCCGTCGGCCTGCCGCGGCGGGTGGCAGAGCAATCGATCACATCGTCATGCACCAGCGCGCAGGCATGCAGCAGTTCCAGTGCGGAAAACAAAAGCAGCACATCAGGATCGGGTTCCGTTGCTGCCACCGCGCGCCAGCCCCAATAGGCGAACGCCGGCCGCAACCGCTTGCCGCCGCTGAGCACGAATTCCTGCAGTGCGGCGATCAGCACGTCGAAGTCGCTACCGATGTAGGCCGCCCGCTCGCGGCGGTCGTGCAGATACCGCCGAAGTTGGTCGGTGATGGCGCCGGTCAACTCGATGGTTGCCGCTGCTTCGACGCTCAGCGCGGCGCCCCTTTCTCCCTTGGCCTGTCCCTGGCCCGACAAGTGTATTCGCCTCGCTCCTATGCTTGCTTCGAGACCGGAGAGTGCACTGCGCCGGTCGGCCGGCCGCTGACGAAGAGGAGTCGCGTGACCCTGAACACCATCGCGCTCGAGTTGGTGCCACCGAATGTGGACGACGGCGGGGAGCGGGCACTGCAAGATGCGCGCAAAGTGGTCCAGCTACTCGGCGCAATCTGGTCTGGACGGCCAGGTTCGGCACGTGATGATTCCAGGGATGATCGCGGAGGACGACGACCGTCCTATCCCGATGGAGCCGAAGCTCGACGTGCTGGACTTCTGGTCGATCATCAAAGCCGAGCTGCCGGGAGTTAAGGGGTTGTGCACGCAGGTCACCGCGTTCATGGACGAACCGACTCTGCGCCAGCGACTCACGGAGCTGACGACTGCCGGGATGGAAGGCGTCGTGTTCGTCGGTGTCCCGCGCACGATGAATGACGGCGAGGGCTCCGGCGTCGCGCCGACCGACGCCCTGTCGATTTATCGCCAACTGCTGGCCAACCGCGGCGTGATCTTGATCCCAACGCGCGACGGCGAGCAGGGCCGGCTCAATTTCAAGTGCAATCAGGGCGCGACCTACGGCATGACCCAGCTGTTGTACTCCGACGCGATCGTCGGCTTCCTGGCCGATTTCGCCAAGAACACCGATCACCGGCCGGAAATCCTGCTGTCGTTCGGATTCGTGCCCGCGATGGAGAGCCGCATCGGACTGATCAACTGGCTCATCCAGGACCCGGGAAACGCCGCGGTGGCTGATGAGCAGGCGTTCGTCAAGCGATTGGCGGCCAGCGAACCTGATCAGAAGCGCCGGCTCTTGGTTGACCTGTACAAGCGGGTGCTCGACGGCGTTGCCGACCTCGGCTTTCCGGTGAGCATCCATCTAGAGGCGACGTACGGCGTTTCCGGGCCGGCTTTTGCGACCTTCGCGGAGATGCTTGCCTACTGGTCGCCCGCGCAGATCTAGCCCAGCGGGTCGCCGAATTAGCTCAGCGGTTGTTGGTCTCGCTCGGGGTAAGCGGCTCGGAGCGGTCACGGCTGAGCCAGGCCAGCACTGCCACCACGCCCGCGGCCGCCAAGGCCGCGACGCCCAGCCAGATGCCGGCCCCGGTGAAGGAGCGGGTATTCGGGTCGGTGTAGCGGGCTTGCGCGGTCATCGTGCTCACCACGCCGGGCTTGAGCTTCCACGACACTGCGTTGGAATCGACGCGGTCGCCGTTGGTGGACGTCACCACCCCGGGGAAGGCGACGGTCAACTCCACGTCGGCATCGGGATCGGTCACCGAGGTCAGGTCCGCCCGGCCTTCCAGAATAACCAGGTTGCCGCTGCGGCGCAGCGACAGATTCACGCCGGCGGCGTTGGAGTTCATGTTGGCCAGCTGCGGCAGCTCGGCGAAGGTCAGATCGGAGAAGACCGCCTGCGAACCCACATAGCCGTCGCTGTCGTAGTTCGAGACCGCCACTTTCTGGCTGAACGGCAAGTTGCTGTCGAGCTGGGGCCCGGTGTCCTTGGGGTTTTGGGCTTTGCCGCAGCGATGATCTCCCCGGACACCAGGTCATCGGGCGAGATGGTGAGCGACGCCCTGACCCGCAGGCATCCGGTAGCCAGGGGCACGATCAGCAGCAGCATCGCGATGGCCAGCACGCGGCGCCGCCGAGCAGTGAATCCTCGCACCAGGTCATCGTGCCAGATCCGCATTCAGCGGTTACACGTCCCTATAAAGGCAGCGCGCGCCCCAGGATGGCGAACGCTCGTGGGTCACCGGCGAAGTGGTAGCGGCGGATGATGTCGGTGAAGCCCAGCCGCCGGTACAGCCGCCAGGCGCGGTTGGGTTCGCCCGTTGGTCTCCGGGGTGGAGAGCAGGACGTTCTCTTCGCTGCGACCGGCCAGCAGCCGGCGGGCCAGTGCTTCGCCAAGCCCGCGGCCCTGCGCGCGGGGATGAATGTGCAGCTCGGTCAACTCGAAATAGCTGTTCATCAGCTGCGCGATCTCCTGGGGTGGCGAGCCGCCGCGTTGCAGGCCCAGGCACCACCTGCTGCTGCCACCACTGACCGGGTGCGCCCGGGTAGCCGTAGGCCACGCCCAGCAGCGGTGCGTCGCCCAGTTCGTCGGACGGCGGTGTCAGCTTCCGGGCCGGCGGCCTGACTTCGACGGCGGCCACGGCCTGCCAGCCGCGTCGCCGGATGTGCTCGAGCCACATCGCGGCGCGCTGGTTCTCGGTGCCGCGCGGGTACCGCATCGCGTCGACGTACACCCCCAGGGCGTCACCGAGGCGGCGCTCCATATCCTTCGGCGGCAGATCGATGAGGAATATCGCCAACTCGCGGTGTCCTCCTCATTCGGGTCGATCGGATCATCGGGATCATTCGGCTCATCCGGTTACCAAAGGCCCTTGCCTCCATCGCCATTATCGGACCCGACGGTCCCGATCGACGACCGGCCGCGGCTACAAGGTGACGACGCGGGCCGGTTCGGCAAGCCGGTTGCCGCGCAGCGCCCTTGCGATCCGCCTCGTCGCCGGAGCGCAACAAAGATAGAATCGCCGTCGAACCAGTGGTACGGCGCAGATTGACCTCGTATCATTTGAGTTAGTTGCCCCCACGAAGGGCATCCGCGTGCTATCGATAGTTACGTGTCAAACTGTCGGCAAGGAGGGACGAATGCCACTCTCCGATCATGAGCAGCGGATGCTCGACCAGATCGAGAGCGCTCTCTACGCCGAAGACCCGAAATTCGCGTCGAGCGTCCGCGGCGGGGGGTTGCGCGCTCCGACGGCGCGGCGGCGCCTGCAGGGCGCGGCGCTGTTCGTCATCGGACTGGGGATGCTGGTCTCGGGTGTGGCTTTCAGGGCCACGATGATCGGTAGTTTCCCGATTCTCAGCGTCTTCGGCTTCATCGTGATGTTCGGCGGTGTGGTGTTCGCCATCACCGGTCCCCGGCTGTCCAGCCGGACGGACCAGCCGGGATCCGCGCCCGGGCCGGCGCGCCAGCGTCGCACAAAGGGCGGTGGCGGCTCGTTCACCAGCCGCATGGAAGATCGGTTCCGCCGCCGCTTCGACGAGTAGCGCCCGGTAATCGCCCGAACCCTGCGGTGAAGGCGCGAATCTTCTACCCGCGCCCTGTGCGCGGTCTCGGCGCCTGCTGCGCAGGCTCAGCTTTTTGACCGAGCCCAATTCGAGGCCAAATAGCGCCCAAGCTGAGCCCCACTGGGCCCCACCGCCTCGCCCCACTTAGCCCCACTCTTGGCTTTTGCCTCCTGAAATGCGGTTTCTCGGCGCTACGAACGCGCCGCAAGGTCACGGCTGACGGCCCTAGGGCGACGTGGAGTGGCAGATAAGCCGCAAAACCACGCCACGACGCCCAAATGTTGGGGAAGAGTGGGGGATTGTGGGGTATGGTGGCCGAAGTGTTTGGGTGAGGTTGAGCGGGAGGTGAGCGGGTGTTTCTCGGCACCTACACGCCCAAACTCGACGACAAGGGGCGACTCACATTGCCCGCCAAGTTCCGCGACGCGCTGGCAGGGGGGTTGATGGTCACCAAGAGCCAAGATCACAGCCTCGCCGTATATCCGCGAGCGGAATTCGAGCAGCTCGCGCGCCGGGCGAGCAAGACGTCGCGAAGCAACCCGGAAGCCAGGGCGTTCCTGCGCAACCTCGCCGCCGGCACGGACGAGCAGCATCCCGACGCCCAGGGCCGCATCACCCTGTCGGCCGATCACCGCCGCTACGCGAACCTCTCCAAGGACTGCGTGGTCATCGGAGCGATCGACTACCTCGAGATCTGGGATGCGCAGGCCTGGCAGGACTACCAGCAGACCCATGAAGAGAACTTCTCCGCGGCCAGCGATGAAGCACTCGGCGACATTATCTGAGGCGCGTGCCCGTGCATCGTGGCCTCTGTCCGAACCGACCCTGGCGTACTTCCCCGACGCCAGGTTCGTACCTTCGGACAGGGACCTCTTTGCGCGAAAACGGTACCGCCGGACCTGGGGAGGTGTCGCGATGGCTGACGGTCAAACCCCTTTCGGCCAGGCTGATTTCGGCCATGTGCCCGTCCTGCTGCAACGTTGCGTCGATCTGCTCACCCCCGCGCTGACCCGCCACCACTCCGACGGATCCAACGCGGTCCTCGTCGACGCCACCACCGGCGCGGGCGGGCACGCCGAGCGGTTCCTGACCGAGTTGCCGGGACTGCGGCTGATCGGGCTCGACCGCGACCCCAGCGCCCTGGACATCGCGCGGACTCGGCTCGCGCGATTCGCCGACCGACTCACGCTGGTGCACACCCGGTATGACGGTATCGCTGAAGCGCTGGCCGAATCCGGCTACGCCGCAAAAGAATCGGTCGACGGCATGCTGTTCGATCTCGGCGTGTCGTCCATGCAACTCGACCGCGCCGAGCGGGGCTTCGCCTACGCCCAGGACGCGCCGCTGGACATGCGAATGGACCCGACGTCACCGCTGACCGCGGCCGAGATCGTCAACACCTACGACGCTGCCGCATTGGCCGACATCCTGCACCGGTACGGCGAGGAGCGTTTCGCCCGGCGCATCGCCGCGCACATCGTCCGGCAGCGGGCCCGCACCCCGTTCACCTCGACCGCAGAGCTCGTTGCGCTGCTGTACCAGGCGATTCCGGCTCCGGCCCGGCGCACCGGCGGGCACCCGGCAAAGCGCACGTTCCAAGCGCTGCGGATCGCGGTCAACGACGAACTGACCTCGCTGCGAGGCGCCATCCCCGCAGCTCTGGACGCGCTCGCCGTCGGCGGCAGCATCGTGGTGCTGGCCTACCAGTCGCTGGAGGACCGGATCGTCAAACGCGTGTTCGCCGACGCGGTCGCCTCCCGCACGCCCGAAGGGCTCCCGATGGAGCTTCCCGGCCACGAGCCGCGATTCCGGTCGTTGACGCGCGGTGCCGAGCGTGCCGACGAAGCCGAGATCGAACGCAATCCGCGCAGCGCCGCGGTGCGATTGCGAGCCCTGCAACGAGTGCAGAAAGGCGACTGATGAAGGCGAAACGCTGAGGCGCCGAAACGCCGCGGCGGTTCTGTCAAGAGCCGGCGTACAACCTCCGATTCGGGTTCGTCCCGCCGCACCCGGCCGGGCAACATCTCGGCGCCGGCCCGGGAGGCCCGCGCACCCAAGTCCGGTCCGCAGACCAGCCCGATCGCCCGGCCGGTCGAACGGCCGGCCCGGCCGAACAGTCGGAGCCAGGCAAAGGCCCGCGCCAAAGCGCGGAAGGCTAAGGCGCCCAAGGCTATCCGTCCTCGGCTGACCGAGCGTCTGGCCGCTCGGCTGGCCTTGATTGATCTGCGGCCCCGGACGCTGGCGAGCAAGGTCCCGTTCGTCGTGCTGATCATCGGTTCACTCGCCCTCGGTCTGGGCCTGACGCTGTGGTTATCCACTGCCTCCGCCGAGCGTTCGTACCAACTCAGCCACGCCCGCCACAAGAACCGGATACTGCAGCAGCAGAAGGAGGCGCTGGAACGTGATGTGCGCGAGGCGGAGGCCGCTCCCGCCCTGGCCGAAGCCGCCCGCAAGCAGGGGATGATCCCGACCAGGGACACCGCTCACCTGGTCCAGGACCCAGCCGGCAGCTGGGTGGTCGTCGGCACGCCCAAGCCGGCCGACGGCGTTCCGCCGCCGCCGCTGAACGCCAAACTGCCTGAAGACAGCCCGCCGCCGCCGAAAGGGGCGGTGCTCCCGCCGGAGGTCCCGGTCCGGCTGCAACCGGTCCCCGGTGCCCCGCCAGCGCCCGCCAGCTCTGGGCCGGAGGCGCTGCTCCGGGCTCCGGACGGCTCGGCGACCGTGGGCGGGCAGCACCTGCCACAGACCGTTCCCCAGCTGCCCGCCATGCCCGGCGGTCAGCTCGTCGGGCCGGTCCCGGGAACGATGCAGATGCCGGGGCTGCCTGCTCCGGCCGCCCCGGTGACCGCCCCGGTACCCGCCGAAGTGCCCATTCCAATCGGCGGATTGCCCGTTCCGTTGCCGGGCCAGGTGCCCGCGCCGCTACCGGCCGAAGTGCCGGTTCCGGTGCTGCAGGCCCCGCTGCTCGCTCCAGTCCCGCAACCGGGGGTCCCGCTACCGGCGGGCGCTGCCCGATGAGCCGCACTGCCCCCGGGCGCACTGGCCGGTCGACCTCGGTCCCGCCGTCGCGTGCTCGGCGGAAAACTCGGAAACCTCAGCAGGCCAAGGCCGTCCGGGCCGACGCCTTGCAGACCGGCGCGGCCCACTCAGCGCGAGACCGGCGCACCCGCAAGATCGTGGAGGTGGGGACGCGCGGCGGCTCATTTGTCTTCCGGCACCGAGCCGGCAACGCGGTCATTTTCCTGGTGCTGGCGGTGGCAGCGGCGCAGTTGTTCGTCCTGCAGATATCTGATGCGGCGACCCTGCGCGCGCAGGCGGCCGGACAGCTCAAGGTGACCGACATCGAAAAAGCGGTCCGCGGCAGCGTCGTCGACCGCAACAATCAGCAACTCGCATTCACCACCGAATCACGCGCGTTGACGTTTCAGCCCAAGCGGATCCGCCAGCAATTGGACGAGGCGAAAAAGAAGAACTCGGCCGCTCCTGATCCGCAGCAACGGCTGCGGGATATCGCCAAAGAGGTCTCCGGAAAACTGAACAACAAACCGGACTACCAGACCGTGCTGAAGAAGCTGCAGAGCGACGACAATTTCGCCTATCTGGCGCGCGCGGTCGACCCGGCCATTGCGGGCGTGATCTCGGAAAAGTATCCCGAAGTCGGCTCCGAGCGGCAGGACCTGCGCCAATATCCGGGCGGATCGCTGGCGGCCAACATCGTCGGCGGCATCGACTGGGACGGACACGGGCTGCTGGGCCTGGAGGATTCGCTGGACTCGGTGCTGTCCGGAACCGACGGGTCGGTCACCTATGACCGCGGGTCCGACGGCGTGGTCATTCCGGGCAGCTACCGCAACCGGCACCGGTCGGTCAACGGCTCGACCGTTCAGCTCACCATCGACGACGACATCCAGTTCTACGTGCAGCAGCAGGTGCAGCAGGCCAAGAACCTGTCCGGGGCCCACAATGTCTCGGCCGTCGTCCTGGACGCCAAAACCGGCGAAGTTCTGGCCATGGCCAACGACAACACCTTCGACCCCTCCCAGGACATCGGCCGTCAGGGCGACAAGCAGCTGGGCAACCTGGTGGTGTCCTCGCCTTTCGAGCCGGGCTCGGTGAACAAGGTCATCACCGCGTCCTCGGTGATCGAATACGGGCTCAGCAACCCCGATGAGGTGTTGCAGGTACCCGGCGCGATCCAGATGGGCGGTGTCACCATCCATGACGCCTGGGACCACGGCGTGATGCCCTACACCACCACCGGCGTGTTCGGGAAGTCATCCAACGTCGGCACGCTGATGCTGGCGCAGCGCGTCGGCCCGGAGCGTTTTTACGACATGGTCCGCAAGTTCGGGCTGGGCCAGCGCACCAACGTCGGGCTGCCTGGTGAGAGCGCCGGGCTGGTACCGCCGATCGATCAATGGTCGGGCAGCACCTTCTCGAACCTGCCGATCGGCCAAGGTCTTTCGATGACCCTGCTGCAGATGACGGGAATGTACCAGGCGATCGCCAACGACGGACTGCGGATGCCGCCGCGGATCATCAAGGCCACCATCGGACCCGATGGCAGCAGGACCGAAGAACCGCGTTCAGAAGGTATTCGGGTGGTTTCAGCGCAGACCGCCCAGACCGTGCGGCAGATGTTGCGGGCTGTCGTGCAGCGCGACCCGATGGGCTACCAGCAGGGCACCGGGCCGGCGGCCGCGGTTCCGGGATATCAGATGGCCGGCAAGACCGGGACCGCCCAGCAAATCAACCCTGCATGCGGCTGCTACTTCGACAACGTCTACTGGATCACCTTCGCCGGGATGGCCACCGTCGACGATCCGCGCTACGTGATCGGCCTGATGATGGACAACCCGGAGCGCAACGCGGACGGCACGGCCGGACACTCGGCGGCCCCGCTGTTCCACAACATCGCCGGCTGGCTGATGCAGCGGGAGAACGTGCCGCTGTCACCGGATCCGGGGCCACTGCTGACCTTGCAGGGCTGAACAAACCGACCGTTAAACGGTCTGGACTTCCTTCTTGAGCGCCTGACGGGCGAACAGGCGATCGCGTTGATCCTCGAACTTGATGACCTGGCGCTGAAGGTCTTCCAGGAAGGCCGCGAGTTGCTCACGGCGTCGTTCACCTTCGGAGCTGAAGTCGTCACGTTCGAAGATCCGCCACAGGCGTAGGTTCGGAGTCACGACGTCATCGAGATGCTGGCGCGGGTCGTAGATGCCGTGCTTGGCCATCAGCACGCCGTTGCGGCGGAAATTGGGCATGCCCTGACCGGGCATCCGGAAGTTCTCTACGACGTCGGCAATGGCTGCCAGGGTCTGATCGGGTGCGAGATCAAGCGCCGCGGCGCACGTGTTCCGATAGAAAATCATGTGCAGGTTCTCGTCGGCGGCGATGCGTTGCAGCATCCGGTCCGCGACCGGGTCGTCGCACACCTTGCCGGTATTGCGGTGACTGATGCGGGTAGCAAGTTCCTGGAACGTGACGTAAGCGACCGACAGCAGAAAGTCGGTCTTGTGCCGCGCCTCTTCCTCGGCGGTGGCTGCGAATCCCCTTGTCACGTGCTCCATACGCGCACGCTCAAGCGCCACCGGGTCGACGCCACGAGTGACGACGAGGTAGTCACGGATCGCGATCCCGTGTCTCATCTCCTCGGCCGTCCAACGGCCCACCCACGTCCCCCAGGCGTTGTTGAGGGAGAAAAACTCGGCCGCTTGGCGGTGATACGACGGCAGGTTGTCCTCGGTCAGGAGGTTGGTGATCATCGCCGCTTTCGCGACCTCGCTTAGCTGGGATTGCTCCGGCGCCCAGTCCACGCCGCCCATTTCCGCGAAATTGCGGCCACAATCCCAGGGCACATAATCGTGTGGATGCCATTCGACTGCCACCGATAAATGTCGATTGAGATTGGCTTCAGCGGTCGGCTCCAGCTCGTGGAGGATTTCCAGATCAGTCAAATGTTTCGACATTGCACCTTCGTTCCTGTTTCAGCAGCCGAAGGCCCTGGGGGCCCTGAATGCCCCAGCGCATCGTAACGTGCCGACCTGGGCAATGCCCGCAGGTTCGGCGGCCCAGTCTGTCGTTCCCGTCACATCCCGGCGGGGCTAGGTAGGGTGTTATCGCTGGTCATGGGGATCACGCAGCGTCGAACGGGAGGTGGTGGTCGGTGCCCACCGCGCTGCGTCCCCGCGCCGGAGCGGGCGTGCGGCTGCCCGTGCTGGCGGCCGAGATAGGCGCGGTGCTGGCAGGCGGCCCACAGCAAAGTGCCGGCATCCCGGACCTGCCGATCACCGGCGTGACGCTGCGTGCCCAGGACGTTGTACCCGGTGACCTGTTCGCCGCCCTGCCGGGCTCGACCACCCACGGCGCCCGGTATGCAGGTGACGCGATCGAGCGCGGCGCGGCGGCGGTGCTCACCGACGCGGCAGGGGTCGCCGAGATGGGCCACGTGACCGGCGCGCCGCCGATTTTGGTGCACCCGGCCCCCCGCAGCGTGCTGGGCGGCCTGGCGGCGACGGTGTACGGGCGCCCGTCCGAGCGACTGAGCGTCATCGGCATCACCGGAACGTCGGGCAAGACCACTACGACCTATCTGGTCGAGTCCGGTCTGCGCGCTGCCGGGCGAGTGGCCGGGCTGATCGGCACCATCGGCATCCGCATCGACGGCGCCGACCTCCCCAGCGCGCTGACCACTCCGGAAGCTCCGGCACTGCAGGCTCTGCTCGCGGCGATGGCCGAACGCGGAGTCGACACCGTTGTCATGGAGGTGTCCAGCCACGCACTGACGCTGGGCCGAGTGGACGGCACCCAGTTCGCGGTGGGTGGCTTCACCAACTTGTCCCGCGATCACCTCGACTTCCACCCGACGATGGCCGACTACTTCGACGCCAAGGCGTTGTTGTTCGACCCGGAATCTCCGCTGCGCGCCCGCCGGGCCGTGGTCTGCGTCGACGACGACGCCGGGCGCGCGATGGCCGCCCGGGCCGGTGCGGCGATCACTGTCAGTGCCGAAGGCCGACCCGCCGATTGGCGTGCGATTGACGTGGTGCCGATGGGCGCCGGGGGACAGGAGTTCACCGTCGTCGGCCCCGACGAGGTGCAGCACCGGGTCGGCATCCGGTTACCGGGCCTGTACAACGTCGCCAATTGTCTTGTCGCGCTGGCAATTCTCGACGCGGTCGGGGTCTCACCGGAGCAAGCCGCGCAGGGGCTTTTGCAGACCAGCGTTCCCGGGCGACTGGAAGAGATCGACCGCGGCCAGGATTTTCTCGCGCTGGTCGACTACGCGCACAAGCCGGGCGCGTTGCGAGCGGTACTGACCACCCTGCTGCGGCCGGGCCGCCGGCTGGCGGTGGTGTTCGGCGCCGGTGGCGATCGCGACCCGGGCAAGCGCGGGCCGATGGGCGGGGTCGCCGCCGAGCTGGCCGATTTGGTCGTCGTCACCGATGACAACCCCCGCAGTGAGGATCCCGCGGCGATCCGGCGCGAAATTCTGGCCGGGGCGGCCGAACGGGGCGGCGCGGCTCAGGTGGTCGAGATCGGTGACAGGCGGGCCGCGATCAGGCACGCGGTGGACTGGGCGGCACCGGGTGACGTGGTGCTGATCGCCGGTAAGGGCCATGAGACCGGTCAACGGGCGGGCGCCGAGGTCCGCCCGTTCGACGACCGGGTCGAGCTGGCGCTGGCCTTGGAGGCACTCGGGGCGTGCGGATGATCGACCTCACGGTCGCCCAGATCGCCGAGATCGTCGGCGGTTCCCTGGCCGACATCTCGCCGGCGGACGCCGCACAGCGCCGCGTCACCGGGACCGTCGAATTCGACTCGAGGGCCATCGGGCCCGGCGGGCTGTTCCTGGCATTGCCCGGCGCGCGCTCCGATGGGCACGACCACGCGCAGTCTGCGGTGGCGGCCGGCGCGGTCGCCGTGCTGGCGGCGCGCCCCGTCGGCGTGCCCGCCATCTTGGTAACTCGGGCCACGCCGTCCGCATCGGATATCCGGGCAGGAGTGCTCGAGCACGATGCCGACGGTTCGGGCGCGGCGGTGCTGGCCGCGCTGGCCAAGCTGGCCAGGGCGGTAGCCGCCGAACTGGTGGCGGGCGGGCTGACCATCGTCGGGATCACCGGCTCGTCGGGCAAAACCTCCACCAAGGACCTGGTGGCCGCCGTCCTGCAGCCGTTGGGTGAGGTGGTGGCCCCGCCCGGATCCTTCAACAACGAGCTGGGCCACCCCTGGACGGTGTTGCAGGCCACCCGCAGCACCAATTATCTGATTCTGGAGATGTCGGCCCGCCACCCCGGCAATATCGCCGCGCTGGCGGACATCGCCCCGCCGGCGATCGGGGTGGTCCTCAATGTCGGCACCGCGCATCTGGGTGAGTTCGGCTCCCGCGAGGCCATCGCGAAGACCAAATCCGAGCTACCACAGGCGGTTCCGCAATCAGGGGTAGTGATACTCAACGTCGACGACCCGGTGGTGGCCGCCATGGCCGAGGTAACCTCCGCGCGGGTGGTTCGGGTCAGTCGCGCCTCCAGTGCCGCCCCGGACGTCTGGGCCGGACCGGTGTCGCTGGACGAACTGGCCAGGCCGCGGTTCACGATGCACGCAAAAGGCCTGGCAACCGAGGTCCAACTCGCCGTGTACGGCGACCACCAAGTCACCAATGCGCTGTGTGCCGGCGCGGTCGCTCTGGAGTGCGGAGCCGGCGTCGACCAGGTGGCTTCGGCACTGGCCGGCACCGGGCCGGTGTCGCGGCACCGGATGCAGGTGACCACCCGCTCCGACGGGGTCACCGTGATCGATGACGCCTACAACGCCAACCCCGATTCGATGCGGGCGGGCCTGCAGGCGCTGGCCTGGATCGCCCGCGGCGGGGGGGATCAGGGCGCGCGCCCCCGGCGCAGCTGGGCGGTGCTGGGAGAGATGGCCGAGCTGGGCGCGGACGCGATAACCGAGCACGATCGCATCGGCCGACTGGCGGTGCGCTTAGATGTGTCTCGACTCGTTGTCGTGGGAAGTGGGAGGTCGATGAGCGCCATGCACCACGGAGCGGTCTTAGAAGGGGCGTGGGGCTCGTGGGGCGCTGATTCCGATAGGGGAGCTGTCAACGTCGCTGACGGAGCCGCGGCCCTGGCGTTGTTGCGGGCCGAACTGCAAGCCGGCGACGTGGTCCTGGTCAAGGCGTCCAACTCGGTCGGGCTTGGCGAGATTGCGGACGCCCTGGCTTCCGAAGCCGGAGTCCGCCCATGAGACAGATCCTCATCGCGGTCGCCATCGCGCTGACCGTGTCCATCCTGTTGACCCCGGCGCTGATCCGGCTGTTCACCAGGCAGGGATTCGGCCATCAGATCCGCGAGGACGGGCCGCCCACCCACCAGACCAAGCGCGGCACCCCGTCGATGGGCGGCGTGGCGATCCTGGCCGGCATTTGGGCGGGCTACCTGGGCACTCACCTGGCCGGGCTGGCGTTCGACGGTGAAGGGATGTCCGCGTCGGGTCTGCTGGTGCTCGGCCTGGCCACCATGTTGGGAGGCGTCGGATTCGTCGACGACCTGATCAAGATCCGCCGGTCGCGCAACCTGGGATTGAACAAGACGGCCAAGACGGTCGGTCAGCTCAGCGCCGCGGTGCTGTTCGGCGTACTGGTGTTGCAGTTCCACAATGCCAACGGCCTGACCCCGGCCAGCGCGGACCTGTCCTACGTGCGTGAGATCGCCACCGTCGCGCTGGCACCGGCACTGTTCGTGCTGTTCTGTGTGATCATCGTCAGCGCCTGGTCGAACGCGGTGAATTTCACCGACGGCCTGGACGGGTTGGCCGCGGGCAGCATGGCGATGGTCACCGGCGCCTACGTGTTGATCACCTTCTGGCAGTACCGCAACGCGTGTGTCACGTCGCCCGGTCTGGGCTGCTACAACGTGCGTGATCCGCTGGACCTGGCTCTCATCGCGGCCGCGACCGCGGGAGCGTGCATCGGCTTTTTGTGGTGGAATGCCGCGCCGGCCAAGATCTTCATGGGTGACACCGGTTCGCTGGCGCTGGGCGGCATCATCGCGGGTTTGTCGGTGACCAGCCGCACCGAAATCCTCGCCGTTGTGCTGGGCGCTCTCTTCGTCGCCGAAGTCAGCTCGGTGGTGGTGCAGATCGTGGCCTTCCGCACCACCGGGCGCCGGGTTTTCCGGATGGCGCCGTTCCACCACCATTTCGAGTTGCTCGGCTGGGCCGAAACCACGGTGATCATCCGCTTCTGGCTGCTCACCGCGATCACCTGCGGTCTGGGCGTCGCCTTGTTCTACGGTGAGTGGCTAGCCACGATCGGCGCCTGACGTGCTTGACGCGCTGGTGCCGGGCGCACCCGTGCTGGTCGCCGGCGCCCGGGTTACCGGCAGGGCGGTGTTGGCGGCGCTGACCCGATTCGGCGCCGTGGCAACGCTGTGTGACGACGATCCGGACATGCTGCGCCCTTATGCGGAGAGCGGCGTCTCGACCGTGGATCCGCAGGCCGCGGTGCGCCAACTGGCCGAACCCGGAAAGCGATACGCGCTGGTGGTCACGAGTCCCGGTTTCCAGCCGACCACGCCGGTGCTGGCCGCCGCGGCGGCGGCCGGTGTGCCGATCTGGGGCGACGTGGAGTTGGCCTGGCGACTGGACGCGTCGGGCCACTACGGGCCACCGCGCCGCTGGTTGGTCGTGACCGGCACCAACGGCAAGACCACGACGACGTCGATGCTGCACGCCATGTTGACCGCCGGGGGCCGGCGAAGTGTGCTGTGCGGCAACATCGGCAGCCCGGTGCTGGATGTCTTAAACGAGTCTGTCGAGCCCTCAGACATCCTCGCAGTCGAGTTGTCCAGTTTCCAGCTGTACTGGGCGCCGTCGCTGCGGCCCGAGGCGGGCGTGGTGCTCAACATCGCCGAAGATCATCTGGATTGGCATTCCACGATGGCCGAGTACACCGCGGCGAAGGCCCGGGCGCTCAACGGCCGGGTGGCGGTGGTCGGACTGGACGACACCCGCGCCGCCGCGCTCCTGGACTCCGCGGCTGCGCCCGTGCGGGTCGGCTTCCGGCTCGGCGAACCGGCCGCGGGCGAACTCGGCGTGCGCGACGGGCAGCTGGTCGACCGCGCCTTCGCCGACGACCTGGCGTTATTGCCGGCGACCTCGATACCGGTGCCTGGCCCGGTCGGAGTGCTCGACGCGCTGGCGGCGGCTGCGCTGGCTCGCTGCGTCGATGTGCCCGCCGCTGCCATCGCGGACGCCGTCGCTACCTTCCAGGTGGGGCGGCATCGGTCGGAAGTCGTGGCGGTGGCCGACGGGATCAGGTACGTCGACGACTCCAAGGCCACCAACGCGCATGCCGCCGAGGCGTCGGTGCTGGCCTATCCGCGGGTGGTCTGGGTGGCCGGCGGGTTACTCAAGGGCGCGTCCGTCGACGCGGAGGTCGCCAGAATCGCGTCCAGGCTGGTAGGCGCGGTGCTGATCGGCCGGGATCGCCAAGAGGTTGCCAGAGCGTTATCGCGACACGCGCCCGATGTCCCCGTCGTCCAGGTTGTGACAGGCGAGGATATTGATATGCATGCGACTGCTGTGGTTTCTGGGACTAGAGTGACAGAAGTTGATGATGCGGGGAAAAGTCTCGGCACTCGCGTGATGACGGCGGCCGTTGCCGCCGCCCGTGACCTGGCAAAGCCCGGCGACACGGTGCTGTTGGCTCCGGCCGGGGCGTCATTCGACCAATTCGCAGGTTATGCCGACCGTGGCGACGCATTCGCTGCCGCCGTACACGCCGCGCTCCGGTAGGCGGGCGTGGTTAACGCACTGACCCGGCTGCTGCGCCGGGCCAAGGGAGAGAACGAACCGGCCGGAGCGGCGGGCGCAGAGGCTGAGGTGAAAGAGGTCCGGACGGCCCCCGAGGCCGTGAAAGCCCGGTTCACCGCCTGGCTGGGCCGGCCGATGACCTCGTTTCACCTCATCGTCGCCGTTGCCGGGTTGCTGACGACGCTCGGCCTGATCATGGTGCTGTCGGCTTCCGGCGTGCGCTCCTACGGCGCAGACGGGTCGGCCTGGGTGATATTCGGCAAACAGGTGATGTGGACGATCATCGGTCTCCTGGGCTGCTATGCGGCGCTGCGGATGTCGGTGCGGTTCATTCGCCGTGTTGCCTTCGCCAGCTACGTGATCACCATCATCTTGCTGGTTCTGGTGCTCGTTCCGGGGATCGGCAACCTCGCTAACGGCTCCCGTAAGTGGTTCGTGATCGCGGGCTTTTCGATGCAGCCGTCTGAGTTGGCCAAGATCGCGTTCGCGATTTGGGGTGCGCATTTGTTGGCGGCCCGGCGGCTGGAGCGAGCCTCGCTGAAGGAGTTGCTGGTCCCGCTGGTGCCGGCCGCCGTCATCGCGCTGGGGCTGATCGTGGCCCAGCCCGACCTCGGGCAGACGGTATCGCTGGGCATCATCCTGTTGGCCCTGTTGTGGTACGCCGGGCTGCCGCTGCGCGTCTTCGGCGCCTCGCTGTTCGCGGTCGTCGTCGCGGGGGCGATCTTGGCGATGTCCGCGGGCTACCGGTCCGACCGGGTGCGGTCCTGGCTGGACCCCGAGAACGACCCTCAGGACACCGGTTACCAGGCGCGGCAGGCAAAGTACGCGCTGGCCCACGGCGGCATCTTCGGCGACGGGCTGGGCCAGGGTGTCGCCAAGTGGAACTATCTGCCCAACGCGCACAACGACTTCATCTTCGCGATCATCGGCGAGGAGCTCGGATTCGTCGGCGCATTCGGGTTGCTGGCACTGTTCGGGTTGTTCGCCTACACCGGGATGCGGATCGCGCGCCGCTCGGCCGACCCGTTCCTGCGGCTGGTGACCGCCACCACGACGATGTGGGTGCTGGGGCAGGCGTTTATCAACATCGGCTATGTGATCGGGATTCTGCCGGTCACCGGTCTGCAGCTGCCACTTATTTCTGCTGGCGGAACATCAACGGCTGCAACACTTTTCATGATAGGCATCATGGCCAACGCGGCTCGTCATGAGCCGGAGGCGGTGGCCGCGCTACGGGCCGGGCGCGACGACAAGGTGAACCGGCTGCTGCGGCTGCCGCTGCCCGAGCCGTACCTACCGAGCCGCCTCGAGGCGTTCCGCGACCGCAAGCAAGGGCCCAAGCAAGGGTCGAAGAAGCCCTTGCAGCCTGCGTTGCCCCGAACAGCTGATCGGCCGCCCCACGACTCTGGGGGTACCTCCCGCTTGCGGGGGAGGCATCATGGATCTGGCCAGCGGCACGCCGGCCAGCGTCAAACACGGCGCGCTCGCGCATTGGAAGGTCAGCGTTACGGGTGAACGACACGGTCAGGGAGCCGGCTCGCGCGTCTTTGTCAGTCGTGCTGGCCGGCGGCGGTACCGCCGGCCATGTGGAGCCCGCGATGGCCGTCGCCGACGCGCTCTCTGCGCTGAATCCGCAGGTCCGGATCACCGCATTGGGTACCCGGCGCGGGCTGGAGACCAGGCTGGTGCCCGAGCGCGGCTACCATCTCGAGCTGATCACGCCGGTGCCACTGCCGCGCAAGCTCAGCGGTGACCTGGCCCGGCTGCCGGGCCGGGTGTGGCGTGCGGTCCGGGAGACACGGGCGGTGCTCGACGCCGTTGACGCCGACGTAGTGGTCGGTTTCGGTGGATATGTGGCGCTGCCGGCCTACCTCGCCGCGCGCGGCATAGGTTCAAGGCGTCGCATCCCGGTGCTGATCCACGAAGCCAATGCCAGCGCCGGGCTGGCCAACCGGGTCGGTGCCCGCACCGCGAACCGGATTCTCGCCGCGGTTCCGGACTCCGGGCTCCGCGGTGCCGAGGTGGTCGGGGTACCGGTCCGGGCGGCTATCACCGCGCTGGACCGCGCGGCGTTGCGGGCCGAAGCGCGGGCGCACTTCGGTTTCGCCGACGACGCGCGGGTGTTGCTGGTGTTCGGCGGTTCGCAGGGCGCGGTCGCACTCAACCGCGCCGTCTCGGCTGCGGCCGCCGACTTGGCCGCCGCCGGTGTGGCCGTACTGCACGCCCACGGACCCAAGAACACCCTCGAGCTGCGCACCCCCGAGCCGGGTGAGCCGCCGTACGTGGCGGTGCCTTACCTGGACCGGATGGACCTGGCCTACGCCGCCGCCGACCTGGTGATCTGCCGGTCCGGAGCGATGACGGTCGCCGAAGTGTCTGCCGTCGGCCTGCCGGCCATCTATGTCCCGCTGCCGATCGGCAACGGCGAGCAGCGGCTCAATGCGCTGCCTGTGGTCAACGGCGGTGGCGGCATGCTGGTCGCCGACGCGGAGCTGACACCGGGCCTGGTCGCCCAGCAGGTGGCCGCGCTGCTCACCGACCCACCCCGGTTGGCGGCGATGACGGCGGCCGCGGCTCGGGTGGGGCATCGAGATGCGGCCTACAAGTCGCCCAGGCGGCGCTGGACCTGGCCGGGGGCCCACGGTGACCGCCCAGGAGCTGCCACCCGAGCTGCGGCGGGTGCACATGGTGGGCATCGGGGGAGCCGGGATGTCGGGAGTGGCCCGCATCCTGCTCGACCGTGGCGCACTGGTGTCCGGGTCGGACGCCAAGGAATCGCGCGGCCTGCATGCGCTGCGGGCCCGAGGGGCGCAGATCCGCATCGGGCACGACGCATCGTCGCTCGATCTGCTCGAGGGTGGCGTCACCGCGGTCATCACCACCCATGCCGCTATCCCGAAGACCAACCCCGAACTCGTCGAAGCCCGGCGTCGCGGGATTCCGGTGGTGCTGCGGCCCGCCGTGCTGGCCAAGCTGATGGACGGGCGCACCACGCTGATGGTCACCGGCACACATGGCAAGACCACGACGACGTCGATGCTGATCGTGGCCCTGCAGCACTGCGGTCGCGACCCGTCCTTCGCGGTCGGCGGCGAGCTGGGCGAGGCCGGCACCAACGCGCACCACGGCAGCGGCGACTGCTTCGTCGCCGAGGCCGACGAAAGCGACGGCTCGCTGCTGGAATACACGCCCGACGTCGTCGTGGTCACCAACATCGAGTCCGATCACCTGGACTTCTACGGCAGCCTCGACGCCTATATCGGGGTGTTCGACTCATTCGTGGAGCGACTCGCCCCCGGCGGAGCGCTGGTGGTCTGCACCGACGATCCCGGAGCGGCGGCGTTGGCCCAGCGCACCGCCGAGCTGGGAATCCGGGTACTGCGATACGGCTCCCTCGAAGGCTCGGAACATGCCGGCAAAGAGGCACTGGCCGGCACGCTGCTGTCCTGGGAGCAACAGGGCACCGAGGCGGTCGCGCACATCCAGTTGGCTTCGGAACTGGACCCAGTGGTTCACCCGCGCGTGATGCGACTGTCGGTGCCCGGACGGCATATGGCGCTCAATGCGCTGGGCGCGCTGCTGGCGGCCATCGAGATCGGCGCCCCGGTCGATGATGTGCTGGACGGGCTGGCCGGGTTCGAGGGTGTTCGTCGCCGATTCGAGCTGGTCGGGACCTCGGAAATTAGCAAGCCGATGGCAGGGCCTCGAACTCACAGGTGCGGGTGTTCGACGACTACGCCCACCACCCGACCGAGGTCAGCGCGACGCTGGCGGCGGTCCGCACCGTCGTCGAGCAAAGCGGCGATGGCCGTCTGCTGGTGGTGTTTCAGCCCCATTTATATTCGCGGACAAAGGCTTTCGCTGCCGAGTTCGGTCAAGCGCTTGATGCCGCCGACCAGGTGTTCGTGCTCGACGTCTACGGCGCGCGCGAACAACCGCTCGCCGGTGTCAGCGGGGCCAGCGTCGCCGAGCACGTCAGCGTGCCGGTGCGCTACCTGCCGGACTTCTCGGCGGTCGCCGAGGAGGTGGCCGCGGCCGCCGGTCCGGGCGATGTCATCGTCACCATGGGTGCGGGCGACGTGACCCTGCTGGGGCCGGAGATCGTGACCGCGCTGCGGGTGCGGGCCAACCGCAGCGCCCCCGGGCGCCCGGGGGTGTCGTGATGACCGAGCCCGACGGCGGCCGAGGATCTCCCCGGACACTGCGATCACGGTCCCGATTCGCACCGACGCGCAAGACGACCCTGAGGATCCGGCCGATTTCGAGGGGCCACGCCGACGGGCCCGCCGCGAACGGGCCGAGCGCCGCGCCGCGCAGGAACGCGCCACCGCGATCGAGCAAGCCCGCCGGGAGGCCAAGCGGCGGGCCAGCGGCCGTATCGTCAGCGAGCCCAAACCCGTTGCGCGTGGCGTTGTCCGGGGTTTGAAGAATGCTGCTCGCGGCAGTGCTGGTGGCCATCGTCGGGGTCGCGCTGGCGCTCGTGCTCTATTTCACCCCGGCGATGTCGGCGCGCACGATCGTCGTCACCGGCATCGGGGCGGTGACCCGCGAAGAGGTCCTCGACGCGGCGCAGGTGCGGCCCGGCACGCCGCTGCTGCAGATCAACACCAGCCAGGTCGCCGACCGGGTGGCGGCGATCCGGCGGGTAGCCAGCGCGCGGGTGCAACGTCAATACCCTTCGGCGCTGCGGATCAGCATCGTCGAGCGAGTCCCCCTGGTGGTCAAGGATTTTCCGGACGGCCCGCACCTGTTCGACCGCGACGGCGTCGACTTCGCGACCGGGCCGCCGCCACCGGCGCTGCCGTATATCGATGTCGCCGATCCCGGCCCGACCGACCCGGCGACCAAGGCCGTGCTGCAGGTACTCATCGCGCTGCGTCCGGAGGTGTTGAGTCAGGTGGGCCGAATCGCGGCCCCGTCGGTGGCCTCGATCACCCTCACGCTGGGCGACGGCAGGGTGGTGATCTGGGGGACCACCGACCGTACCGACGAGAAGGCCGAAAAGCTAGGCGCGCTGTTGACCCAGCCCGGACACACCTACGACGTGTCCAGCCCGGATCTGCCGACCGTCAAATAGCGAGAAAATTTGCGCGCCGCGTGTCGGCGCGCCTGCGCCGCTAGCGTGCGCGCGTACCCATACCGTTCTGGTTGCGAGGAACTACCTGACATAACTCTAACCCTTAGTTGAGGTTGAGGGTTTGCCAGGTTCCCGAGCCAACTAACGGAGCCCCGCAAACGAGGTCCCACCAGGGAGGAAGACGAATGATGACCCCCCCACACAATTACCTAGCCGTCATCAAGGTTGTGGGTATCGGTGGCGGCGGCGTCAACGCCGTCAACCGGATGATCGAACAGGGCCTCAAGGGCGTCGAGTTCATCGCGATCAACACCGACGCGCAGGCGTTGTTGATGAGCGATGCCGACGTCAAGCTCGACGTCGGCCGCGATTCCACTCGTGGCCTGGGCGCAGGAGCGGACCCGGAAGTCGGGCGCAAGGCCGCCGACGACGCCAAGGACGAGATCGAAGAGTTGCTGCGCGGGTCGGACATGGTGTTCGTCACCGCGGGCGAAGGCGGCGGTACCGGCACCGGCGGGGCCCCGGTGGTGGCCAGCATCGCCCGCAAGCTCGGCGCGTTGACCGTCGGTGTGGTTACCCGGCCTTTCTCGTTCGAGGGCAAGCGTCGCAGCACTCAGGCCGAAAACGGCATCGCGTCGTTGCGGGAGAGTTGCGACACCCTCATCGTGATCCCCAACGACCGATTGCTGCAGATGGGCGATGCTGCGGTATCCCTGATGGATGCCTTCCGCAGCGCCGACGAGGTGCTGCTCAACGGCGTGCAGGGCATCACCGACCTGATCACCACACCGGGGCTGATCAACGTCGACTTCGCCGACGTCAAGGGCATCATGTCCGGTGCGGGCACGGCATTGATGGGTATCGGCTCGGCCCGTGGTGAGGGTCGTTCGCTCAAAGCCGCAGAGATCGCCATCAACTCGCCGCTGCTGGAAGCCTCGATGGAAGGCGCACAGGGTGTGCTGATGTCGATCGCCGGCGGCAGCGACCTGGGACTGTTCGAGATCAACGAGGCGGCCTCGCTGGTGCAGGACGCCGCTCATCAGGACGCCAACATCATCTTCGGCACCGTGATCGACGACTCGCTGGGTGACGAGGTGCGCGTCACGGTCATCGCAGCGGGCTTCGACGCTGGCGGCGCTGGCCGCAAGCCGGTCGTCGGTGGCGTTGCCGGGGAGAAAGTCGGCGCGCACAGAATCGAGTCGGCCAAGGCCGGCAAGCTCACCTCGACGCTGTTCGAGCCCGTCGACGCCCTCAGTGTGCCGGTGCACACCAACGGCTCGACGCTGAACATTGGCGGAGATGACGACGACGTCGACGTGCCGCCGTTCATGCGCCGCTGAGGCCAGCCGCTCAGTTCCGGATGCGCTGGATACTGGACACGTGAGCGTTCGCATCCGGCGAGTCAGCACCACCCGAGCGGGTGGTGTCTCGGCGCCACCGTTCGACACCTTCAACCTCGGCGACCACGTCGGTGACGACCCGGCCGCGGTGGCCGCCAACCGCGCCCGGCTGGCCGGCGCGATCGGTCTGGCTGATCGGGTGGTGTGGATGAACCAGGTGCACGGTGACCGGGTCGAGGTAGTCGACGAGCCGCGGGATAGCGCGGTCGACGACACCGACGCGTTGGTGACCAGCACACCCCGACTGGCGCTGGCGGTGGTGACGGCCGACTGCGTGCCGGTGTTGATGGCCGACGCCCGCGCCGGGGTGATCGCGGCGGTCCATGCCGGTCGCGTCGGCGCCCAGCGGGGCGTGGTGACTCGCGCGGTGGAAGCGATGCTGGGCCTTGGTGCGCAGGTCGGCGACATCTCGGTGCTGCTCGGCCCGGCGGTCAGCGGTCGCAACTACGAGGTGCCCGCGGCCATGGCCGACGAGGTCGAGGCCGCATTGCCGGGCAGTCGCACCACCACTGCGGCCGGCACTCCCGGTCTCGATCTTCGAGCCGGAATCGCTTGCCAGCTAAGGGATTTGGGTGTCACGTCGATCGATGTCGATCCGCGCTGCACGGTGGCCGATCAGTCGTTGTTCAGTCATCGCCGCGGTGCCCCGACCGGGCGCCTGGCCTCGCTGGTCTGGATGGAGTGAGCGCCGTGGTGGCAGGAGCGCCGGCCCTTGAAAACGGTGGCAACCAGCGCGACCGCGAATCGGAATTGACGCACGCGTTGGCTGCGTTCGATCGCGACTTGCGATCGCCGCACAAGCGTCGGCGCGCAATGTCGGCGAAATTGAACTTTTACCAATTACCAAATTCTTTCCGGCAACCGATGTCGCGATTTTGTCTCGATTGGGTTGTCGGTCCGTTGGCGAATCACGAGAGCAGGAAGCGTCGGCGAAGATGGCCGAACTCGCGCGATTGCGGGGTGCTTCCGGAGTTGCACTGGCACATGGTGGGCCAGATCCAGCGCAAGAAGTCCCGCGCGTTGGCCCGCTGGGCGCACACCGCCCATTCGGTCGACAGCCCGCCGCTGGTGGCCGCGCTCGACCGGGCGGTGACGGCGGCCCGGGCCGAGGGTCATCGGGCGCACCCGCTGCGGGTGTATGTGCAGGTCAGCCTCGACGGCGACGTGTCCCGCGGCGGCGTCGACGTGCTGGCGCCCGGGGCGGTCGACGGGTTTGCGCGCAGGTCGAGGAGGCGCAGAGCCTGGAACTGGTCGGGCTGATGGGCATCCCGCCGCTGGGCTGGGACGCCGATACGGCCTTCGGGCGGCTGCAATCCGAGCACCGGCGGGTGCTCGAATCGCACCCGAATGCGGTCGGCCTTTCCGCAGGCATGTCCAACGACCTCGAAGCGGCCGTCAAACATGGTTCGACGTGTGTGCGTGTCGGTACCGCGCTATTGGGTCCGAGACGGCTACCGTCACCCTGAATAGTCACTTTAGTCACATCTTCATCACAGACACCAGAACTTCCAGGGGCTTGAAGGGGTCAATGCAATGAGCACACTGCACAAGGTCAAGGCCTATTTCGGGATGGCTCCGATGGATGAGTACGAAGACGAGTACTACGACGACCGCCCTCCCTCACGCGGCTTCCCGCGGCAGCGATTCGACGACGGATACGGGCGCTACGAAGGACGCGACTACGACGACCCGCGCGGCGAGCCGGCCGACTACCCGCCGTCCAGCAGCTATCGCGGTGGCTACGGCGAAGAACCCCACTTCCGCGGCCGCGAGTTCGACCGGCCCGACATGGCCCGGCCGCGCTTCGGCTCGTGGCTGCGCAATTCCACCCGCGGCGCGCTGGCCATGGATCCGCGCCGGATGGCGATGATGTTCGAGGAGGGCCACCCGCTGTCGAAGATCACCACGCTGCGGCCCAAGGACTACAGCGAGGCCCGCACCATCGGCGAGCGATTCCGCGACGGCACCCCGGTCATCATGGATCTGGTCTCGATGGACAACGCCGACGCAAAACGGCTGGTCGACTTCGCGGCCGGCCTGGCCTTCGCGTTGCGTGGCTCGTTCGACAAGGTCGCGACCAAGGTGTTCTTGCTGTCACCCGCCGATGTCGACGTATCCCCGGAGGAGCGTCGCCGGATCGCCGAAACCGGCTTCTACGCCTACCAGTAGACGCACTGGCCGGCCTCGGGTCGGTACGCTGGTGAGTGCTGCGCGCGTGGGTGACCTGCGCACAGACGCGTATTGGCATCCTCATCGGTTAGGTCGGGGCTCTAGTTGTGGTGTTCTTTCAGATCCTTGGGTTTGCGCTGTTCATCTTCTGGCTGCTGCTCATCGCTCGGGTCGTCGTTGAATTCATCCGCTCGTTCAGCCGCGACTGGCATCCCACCGGTATCACCGTCGTGATCCTCGAGATCATCATGTCGATCACCGATCCGCCGGTGAAGCTGCTGCGTCGGCTGATCCCGCAGCTCACCATCGGCGCGGTCCGTTTCGACCTGTCCATCATGGTGCTGCTGCTGGTCGCGTTCATCGGTATGCAGTTGGCGTTCAGCGCCGCGGCGTGACCCACCGCTTCCGCCATCCGGGTAGAGCTGAGCGACATTTCGGCCACGGTTTGGCGTCGGTTCGCTCCGCGCGATTTCCAATATCCAAGGAATAGGTTTTATTTGGTCTTGCTCTTTGAAATTCGATCTTCATTTTTCATTGGAGTAATCGGCAACCGCCGAGTCTGGTGTGACAGGATGGACGGCAGTTGCGCGATGGCTACCACTCCGTTCTACACTTTCCTGATCGTTTGACAGAACTCGAGGGGACGAACAATGCCGCTTACACCAGCCGACGTCCACAATGTGGCGTTCAGTAAGCCGCCAATCGGCAAGCGCGGTTACAACGAAGACGAGGTCGACGCCTTCCTCGACTTGGTGGAGAACGAGCTGACGCGGCTCATCGAGGAGAACTCCGATCTGCGTCAGCGGATCGAGGAGCTGGACCACGAGCTGGCCTCCGGTGGCGGCGCCGGTGCCCCCGCTGCTTCCGCTCAGCCCACCCAGGCCATTCCGGTGTACGAGCCCGAACCGGAGCCCGTCAAGCCGGCCCCGGTGGCCCCGTAGCCGCGACGGTGGCCGCGCCGGTTTCGTCGACGATGAACGAGGAGCAGGCCATCAAGGCCGCTCGGGTGCTGAGTCTGGCTCAAGACACCGCCGACCGGCTCACCAGCACCGCCCAGGCCGAATCGGACAAGATGCTGTCCGATGCCCGCGCCAACGCCGACCAGATCCTCAGCGAGGCCCGGCACACCGCCGAGACTTCGGTCGCGGAGGCCCGGCAACGCGCCGACGCCTTGCTGTCCGATGCCCAGACCCGGTCCGAGACCCAGCTGCGCCAGGCCCAGGAGAAGGCGGATGCCCTGCAGGCCGACGCCGAACGCAAGCATTCCGAGATCATGGGAACCATCAACCAGCAGCGCACCGTGCTGGAAGGCCGCCTCGAGCAGCTGCGTACCTTCGAACGCGAGTACCGCACCCGGCTCAAGACCTACCTGGAATCCCAGCTCGAGGAGCTCGGCCAGCGCGGATCGGCGGCGCCGGTCGATTCCAGCGCAGACGCTGGTGGCTTCGACCAATTCAACCGGGGTGCCAACTAGCCGACACCTTGCCAGAACCGACGCTGTGCATGCAGTGGTAGGTTTGGCAGTCGCTCTTCGTCGGCTGGAGGATCAATGCTGATCATTGCCCTGGTATTAGCCCTGATAGGGCTTATTGCGCTGGTATTCGCCGTCGTCACCAGTAACGAGCTGGTGGCCTGGGTTTGCATTGGCGCCAGTGTGCTGGGCGTGGTGTTGCTGATCGTCGACGCGCTGCGGGAGCGCCAGGGCCGCGGCGCGGCCGTCCCAGACAGCGACCCAGACAGCAACGAAGAAACCGCCGAGGGGCCCGGGGACGACGCGGAGGCCTTCGTCGACTACCCGGAGGAAGTCGCGGACGAAGGCGACAACGAGCCCGACAAAGAGCAGAAGCCATCCGAAGAGGCGGAATCGGCGGTACCTGCCGACGGGAATGGCGAGGACTCCGCCAAGTAACCGGTTCAGCCGGTTGGCGTGTTGAGCAGCTCGCGCACTTCATCGTCGGTGATCTGGTGAAAGTCGGCGTAGACCTGCCCGACGGCTTCGAAATCGGGCGGCATTGTCACGCACACCACGTCGTCGGCCTCACGCGCTAGTTCACGGCAGACCGATTGGGGCCCAACAGGTACCGCGACGACGATCGATTGCGGGCCGACCGCTCGCACGGCTCGGACGGCCGCCAGCATGCTGGCCCCGGTGGCGATGCCGTCGTCGACGATCATCACGATCTTGCCCCGCGCATCGACGCCGGCTCGCCCGCCGCGGTAAGCCTGCTCGCGGCGCTCGAGCTCGGCGGTCTCGCTGTCGATCGCCGCGCGCACCTGCTCGTCGGTGATGTGCAAGCTGGAAACCACGTTGTCGTTCATCACCACCCCACCGCCGCTGGCCAACGCGCCCATCGCGAGCTCGGGCCACCCCGGTACCCCGAGCTTTCGCACCAGGAATACATCCAGCGCGGCATGCAGCGCCGAGGCGATTTCCCAGCCGACCGGAACACCACCGCGAGCCAGGCCCAGCACCAGCACATCGTCCTTGCCGCGGTAGGACGTCAGCTCCTCGGCCAGCGCGCGACCGGCCTCGCGGCGGTCGCGGAACGTGCGTCCCGCTGTTCGCCGCAGAAAGCCACTCGGTGGGTTCATTACTCGCGCTCCCGGCTAGGGCCCCTATCTAGCCTACGTGCGCATGGGTGTCCGAGGGGGGACTTGAACCCCCACGCCCATTAGTAGGGCACTAGCACCTCAAGCTAGCGCGTCTGCCATTCCGCCACTCGGACAAGACCAAACCGCATGGGTCGGCAGCTAAGGCTAGCGGATCGGCCCGCGAGCGCCCAACCCAACTGGCGCCGAGCCCAGCCGGTCGGGCAGTGGTAGGACTGGTGACTGTGACAGTTGAGGCCGGAGTCCCAGGCAACCCCAGCGACGACGTGGTCCAGGTTGTCAGCAGATTGATTCGATTTGATACCACCAACACGGGTGAACCCGAGACCACGCAAGGCGAGGCCGAGTGCGCCCGATGGGTCGCCGACCAGCTCGCAGAAGTCGGCTACCACCCTCAGTATGTCGAATCCGGTGCGCCCGGCCGGGGCAACGTGTTCGCCCGCCTGGAGGGCGCCGACAAGTCCCGTGGCGCCCTGCTCATCCACGGGCATCTCGACGTAGTGCCGGCCGAACCGGCCGAATGGAGCGTGCACCCGTTTTCGGGTGCGATCGAAGACGGCTACGTCTGGGGCCGCGGCGCGGTCGACATGAAAGACATGGTGGGCATGACGATCGTGGTCGCCCGGCAGCTGAAACAGGCCGGCATCGTGCCGCCACGCGACCTGGTGTTTGCCTTCGTCGCCGACGAAGAGAACGGCGGCAGCTACGGGTCGCACTGGTTGGTCGACAATCGGCCCGATCTGTTCGACGGCGTCACCGAGGCGATCGGCGAGGTCGGCGGCTTTTCTTTGACGGTGCCCCGCCCCGATGGGGGTGAGCGCCGCCTGTACCTCATCGAGACGGCCGAAAAGGGCATGCAGTGGATGCGGTTGAGCGCCCGCGGCCAGGCCGGGCACGGCTCGATGGTGCACGATCACAACGCGGTCACCGCCGTCGCCGAGGCCGTCGCCCGGGTGGGCCGGCATCAGTTTCCGCTGGTGCTTACCGACACCGTCGTGGAGTTCTTGGCTGCCATCAGTGAGGAGACCGGCCTGACGTTCGACGCCGAGACTTCGGATTTGGCGGGCGCCATCGAAAAACTTGGCCCGATGGCTCGGATGCTGAAGGCGATACTGCACGACACCGCAAACCCCACGATGCTCAAGGCCGGGTACAAGGCCAACGTCATTCCGGCGACTGCGGAAGCGGTGCTGGACTGCCGCGTGCTACCCGGTCGGCAGGCGGCGTTCGAGGCCGAGATCGACGAGTTGATCGGCCCGGACGTGACTCGGGAGTGGATCAAGGATTTGCCGTCGTACGAGACCACCTTCGACGGCGATCTGGTCGACGCCATGAACGCCGCGTTGTTGGCCCTGGACCCCGACGCCCGCACGGTGCCCTATATGCTTTCCGGTGGTACTGATGCGAAAGCCTTCGCCCGCTTGGGTATTCGCTGTTTCGGCTTCGCCCCCCTGCGGTTGCCGCCGGAATTGGATTTCGCTTCGCTGTTCCACGGCGTCGATGAGCGGGTACCCATCGATGCGCTGAAGTTCGGCACCGATGTGCTCGCCCACTTCCTAACGCACTGCTAACGAGAGGACTACCCATGAGCTTGCCGGTCGACCCGTATGAGGCGCTGCCCAAGCTGCCGAGCTTCAGCCTGACCTCGAACTCGATTACCGACGGTCAACCGCTCGGTACGCCGCAGATCAGCGGGATTATGGGTGCTGGGGGCGAGGACGTGAGCCCGCAGCTGAGCTGGTCGGGATTCCCCGACAAGACCCGCAGCTTCGCCGTCACCGTCTATGACCCCGACGCCCCGACGCTGTCCGGGTTCTGGCACTGGGCCGTGGCCAACCTGCCGGCCGATGTCACCGAGTTGCCCGACGACGCGGGTGACGGCCGTGAGCTGCCGGGCGGTGCGCTGCAGCTGGTCAACGACGCCGGCATGCGTCGTTACGTCGGCGCCGCGCCCCCCGCCGGCCACGGCCCGCATCGCTACTACGTCGCCGTGCACGCCGTGGACGTCGACAAGCTCGATCTCAGCGAGGACGCCAGCCCGGCGTTTCTGGGATTCAATCTGTTCCAGCACGCCATCGCGCGCGCGGTGATCTACGGGACTTACGAGCAGAACTAGAGCCCCTGGCCGCGGTCCCGCTCTGTCGGAGTCAGTGTCACCGGGTCGTGGCATAATCGAATGTATGTTCGATCGGGATGAGTTCGTCGCGATGATAGACGAGCGGTTGGAGCACCATTGTCCGACGAAGACTGAAGAGTCGGCGGCGATGGTGGAGCGGATCTGTGCGGCCACCCGGGCCGAGAATCGGGCGGCGGCGGCGCAGTTGGTCGCGGTCGGGGAGTTGTTCGGGTATCGGTTGTCGCGGTGTTCGGAGACCGAGGACTGGGCGATTGACACCATGGAGGCCGTCGCCGCCGAGGTGGGTGCGGCGTTGCGGATCAGTCAGGGGTTGGCGGCGTCTCGGGTGCGGTATGCCCGGGCGATGCGCGAACGCCTACCGAAGGTGGGTGAGGTCTTTTGCGCCGGGGATATCGATTTCCGGATGTTTCAGACGATTGTGTTTCGCACCGATCTGATCGAGGATCCCGCGCTGATGGCCACCGTGGATGCGCAGTTGGCCGCTAATGTGGCGCGCTGGCCGTCGATGAGCCGCGGGCGGCTTGCCGGTGCTATCGACAAGATCGTGGTCAAAGCCGACCGTGACGCGCTGCGCGTGCGTACCAAGTACCAGGCCGATCGTGAGGTGTATATCGGTGTGCGGACCGACGGGCTGTGCGAGCTGTCGGGCAGTCTGCTGCAGCCCGACGGGATGGCCCTCGACGAACGGCTCAATGCGTTGGCGGCCACGGTGTGCCCGCACGACCCGCGGACCCGCGATCAGCGCCGCGCCGATGCCCTGGGTGCCCTGGCCGCGGGCGCGGACCGGCTCGGGTGCCGTTGTGGTCGGGCGGATTGCGCGGCGTGGGCCCGCCCGCCGGCCTCCCCGGTGGTGATTCATGTGATCGCCGAGCAGGCCACCGTCAACGGCACCGGCTCCACACCGGCCTCCGAGATCGGCGCCGACGGGCTGATCCCGCCGGAGGTGATCGCCGAGTTGGCCGGCACCTCCCGCCAGATCGCCCTGATCCATCCCGGCGACAGCCCGCCCGAACCTCGCTATACCCCGTCGAAGGCGTTGGCTGATTTCGTGCGCTGCCGCGACCTGACGTGCCGCTGGCCCGGCTGTGACCACCCCGCAAGCGATTGCGATGTGGACCATACGGTTCCCTACTCTGAGGGCGGGCCCACGCATGCCGGCAATCTGAAATGTTATTGCCGTACGCATCATTTGGTGAAGACTTTTTTTGGCTGGCAAGAAAAGCAACTGGCCGACGGGACGCTGATCCTGACCTCACCGACCGGGCACACCTATGTCAGCACCCCGGGCAGCGCGCTGCTGTTCCCCAGCTTGTGCGCCCCGGTGGGTGGGATGCCCACCCTCCACACCCATCACCGCATCGCCTACAGCCCCGAGCGGGCCGCGATGATGCCCAAACGCCGCCGCACCCGCGCCCAAGACCGCGCCCAACGCGTCGCCACCGAACGAAGCCAAAATAGGAAACGCAGACAAGCCGCCTACCAAGCCGCACAACACACACCTTCACCAGACGACGAACCACCACCGTTTTAGTCGGTGTGTAAAGCGGTGCGCAGGGTGTCTGGCACGAAGAGCAGCGCCCCGACGGCGGCCACACACAACTGTGGGAGCCCGACGACAACCACTATGGCCAATGCCTGCAGCACGACGATCGCGCCACTATCGCTGATGGCATACCGCTGATCACCGTTGACGCATGTGAACGCAGCGGTGTAGGCCGTGGTGGAGGGGGCGTTGTATTGCAAGTCGGGAGTGGACATGGTGGCCTCTTCGCGCCCCTCCAGGTGATACCCGTTGGCGCAGATGATCCCGCCCGTCCACTCCGCGCTCGACGGGTCCACGATGACTGTCGGCCCGAATGCGGCGACGAACGAGAAGATGGCCAGGACGACGAACCAGAAGACGAACCCCAGGATCATCCATTGGTCGAGCGCGGCCGCGGGATTGCCGTCCGAATACCCGCGCTTCTGCTCAGCAAGCTGGTTTTCCAGTTCGGTGATGCGTTTCTCGGGGTCGTCCTGGTCCATCGGGAAATGGTTCCACCTACAGGCCGGGGCCGGGGAAACAAAAGGTGCCCGCGCGCAACCCGGCCCCACCCCAGCCCGACGCCGTTCTAACGGGCCTCAGATGTTTCCGCTACTGCGGTGTAATCGCCGAGGCGATCTGTTGGGGGATGTAGTTCAGCAGCTCGGGAAGAAAACCGCCGAATTGCGTTCCGCCGAAGGTGACGTCGACGAATGGGACAGGATAACCAAGTGCGGAGACGTCTAAAGTCGCCGTAATCGGTTGCGGCGGAGTGAGAATCCCGTCGAACGGCAAATGGATCACGACCGGTGTGTTGGGACCGATGCTGATAGGGGGGAGGAGCGGGGGAATACCGGGGAGATCCACTGTCTCGGTCACCGGAACCGTCAGATCGACGATGGTTTCGCCATTGAGGAACCCGTTCAACCCGTAGGCGGGCATATCGACCAGTGCGCCGAGCGCCGCTACACCGTTGCCGGTCTGCACCGCCGCCCCAAATGCCGTTGCGCCGGTTGCGAGTCCGTCCATTCCGGCGATCGGTGGACCGATAAGCGCAAAGCCCAACGGCAGCGCCGACGTGTTGATCCCATTGACGAAGTTCTGCGCAATCTGTTCGGGGATAGAGCCCGGCGGCAACAAGTTGACGAAGCTCTGCTCCACCTCTGAGGGTAGTGAGCTTAGGGGGATCAGATCTCCGATCGGGCCTTCCACCTTCACTGAGGACAGGTTGCTGATGTCGACCCCGGTCAGGAAGAGGCGAAGCGCGGCGCGCGGAATGTCCCGCACCGCACCGTGGAAGTCACCGGTCATCAGCGCTTGGCCTGCCATCCCGAGGTCGGACTCGAAGGCGGGGAATGTCTTCTGTAAATCCGCGCCGAAGGCCGGCAGCACCGCGCCGACCGCGTCGCCGTAGCTGATCTGCTCGTTGATGAATGTCTGCATCGCCGGCACGAAGCCCGATGCGCCCTGGATGCTGAGTTCGATATTCGCCGGTATGTTCGCCAGCGTGGTGGGGAAGTTCTGCAGCGAGGTTGTGATCCCGGTGACGACCGTATTCGCGTAACCCGTCTGGTTGCTGATGATCTGGTGCAGGACCGGGAACGGGTGAGCGGCCCAGGTGCTGTAGATGGTTTGCAGGTTGGAACCGGTATTGGCGAAGAGGGTCTGCCATGGGGCGCCGGCAGCGGAGGCGGTTGTGCCTGCCGCGAACAGGCTCGGCAGCAGGGAGACCTCGAAGCCATCGAAGCTAGCGGTCAGAGCGGCACCGATTTGCTGTCCGACACTGTTGAGAATCGGGCCCAAGGTCCCCCCGCCGGGGAGCGAACCCAAGCCACCGAGGATCCCCCCCCCGGTCCCGCCACCGAGAATCGGGCCCAGAATCGGGCCGAGAATCGGATCCGTTGCCGCGGCAATGCTTGCGCGATTGGCGAACTCGGTATCGAGATATGCCCTCGCGCCACCGTTCAGCGAGCTCACAAGCTCCCCATGAAACGCCGCGGCCTGGGCGCTCAGGGCTTGAAAGTGCTTACCGTACGTGCCGAACAGCTCTGAGATCGTGACGGAGACATCATCCGCCGCCGCCGCCGCGACGCTGGTCGTGGGGGCCGCCGCCGTCGCGGTGGCCTGCCCAAGGGTCGAGCCGATACCCGCCAGGTCTTCGGCCGCCGCCGTCATCACCTCCGGCACAGCGATGACGAACGACATGACGATGTCCCCCTCCCCAACCCGGTTACCTGACCATGTTCCCAAATAAGCGGCGAGTTAATCGGGCTTTCCCGGATTAGGGGCCGCCGACCCTACGGCGTCGCTGAGCGAAGTGAACCCGCCGTCGTGCAGCCTGCGGGCGATGCCGTCGTGAATGTGCTTCGCCCACATGCCCCCGCCGTAGATGAAGCCCGTGTAGCCCTGCAGTAGTGACGCCCCGGCGGTGATGCGATCCCACGCGTCATCGGCGGTCTCGATGCCGCCAACGCTGATCAGCACGAGGCGACCGCCGACCCGGCCGTGGAGGCGGCGCAGCACGTCGGCAGCGCGCCGCGCCACCGGCGGACCGGAGATGCCGCCGGCACCCAGTTCGTCGGCGCCCGGTGTCACCAAGCCGTCGCGGGACACCGTGGTGTTGGTCGCCACGATGCCTGCCAGGCCCAATTCGACAGCCAGGTCGGCGATTTCGTCGGTATCGGCATCGGAAAGGTCGGGCGCGATCTTCACCAGCACCGGCGTGCCTGCCGCTTCAGCGAGCACGGCGGACAAGATGGGCCGCAGCGACTCGACCGCCTGCAGATCGCGCAGCCCCGGCGTATTCGGCGAGCTGACATTGACCACCAGATACGACGCCAGCGGGCCGACCAGGCGGGCGCTGGCGCGGTAGTCGTCGACGGCGTCGGCAACCGGGGCTGTCTTTGTCTTGCCGATGTTCACCCCGATCGGCACTTCGGGCCGGTGCCGCGCGAGCTGGACTGCCAGCGCGCCGGCGCCGTGGTTGTTGAACCCCATCCGGTTCAGCAGGGCGCGGTCTGCGGGCAGCCGGAACATTCGCGGCGCCGGGTTGCCGGGCTGCGGATGCGCGGTGACGGTTCCGACCTCTGCGTACCCGAAACCCAACGCACCCCAGGTGAGCAATCCCACGCCGTCCTTATCGAATCCGGCGGCCAGCCCGAGCGGGCCGGGAAAACGAATCCCGAACACCGTGCTGGCCAGCACCGGATCAGCCGGGCCGAGCAGCCGGTGTAGCAGCCGGCGCACCGGGGAGACAGCAGTGAGGCCGCGCAGCACGGCGAAAACCAGCGTATGGATGCGCTCGGGCGGCACCAAAAACAGCAGCCGGCGCAGCAAGCCGTAAAACCTCACAGTTCCGGCTGGTCGGGCCGTTGGCTGTGTATGCGAGATTTTTTGCGGCGCAACAACACTCGCCTGCTTCCGTCGGTATAGAGCCGCACCCGCGTCAGCTCCCAACCCCGATACTCGGCCTCAATCGACAACCGCGTGGACGCGCTGAGCCTGGTCACGTCCGGCGGCAGGCGCAACGGCACCCACTCGTATTCGTCGGACATGTCGGTATCCCACCCGACCGGCAGCCGAGCGCTCAATGGGGGCTCGCTGCGTGCTCGATGACCTGGACTCCCGCACCGGACCCCGACACCACATACAAGGTGTCCGACGCTTCGTCGAAGGCCAGCGAGTTGGGTTGCCGCACGGTTGGGTATCGCACCTTTTCGAGGGGAATTCCGGTCGACAGATCGTAACCAATGACAGTGTTCGATGCGGTTTGGGATACCCAGGACAATCCGCGCGACCCGGCCAGGCCGAATGGCGCTTCTCGCACCGGGTAGGCCTGACGCAAGATCAGCGGGTCGACCCCGTACACCAGCAGTTCTCCGCCGCGAGTGTCGGCCACCAGGACCCGGCCCAGCGGGTCGGCGGCCACGGTGGTTGCGCCTTCGCCGGCCCGCAGTGCCTGCTCGACATGACCGTCGGCGCCGATCGTAGTCAGGGAAGTCTGTCCGCGATCCAGAACCGCTGTCGTATTACCCTGCGTCACAAGTGAATCAACGCGAGCGAAGATCTTGATTCGGTTGCCGATGGTGGCTGAGCCGGTTTTGGGAGCCGAGGCCAGGGTATAGACGGTGCCGTCGGCGCTGCCCAGCACCAGCTTGCCGTCGGCGCGGCGCGCGATCGCGGTGAATTGGACCTGCTGGGCTTCGGCGACATCGACCTGTGTCGCATGGGCGGCGGCGAGATCGACCACGAAGTAGCAGCCGCGCGCGGCGAGGTAGACGCTGCCGCGGTCGTCGGCGGCCAATGCGGTTGCGGGCCCGGGCAGGGTAACGGTGACCTGGGTATCGCCGAAAATCGAGATGCCGGCCGGTGCCGCGGGGTCGCTGCCCGGGCTCAGGACCGCCAATTGGTGGGTGGCGCTGTCGAAGACCGCTGCCTGTGGGTGCCCGCCCAGCGGCCGCACCGCACCTGCTGGGTTTACCGACGCCGGCGGCGACTCGGCCGCCTGCGCGGGCTCGATCGTCGGCGGCTTGACACTGAGCGGATTTGAGGAACATCCCGTCATCAGTGCCAGCAAAACCACCAGGCCAACAAAACGCTGTTGAACTGGCCATTTAACGGCTCCGTAGCCAATATGGCCGTGTTGCCTCCATTGAGTCGCACTGGCGAGGTATGGTCGAATTATGACCGTCATCGTTGACAGGTATACCGCAGACCGCGAGTTTGCTGTCGAAGACATCTCGACTGGCATTTTTGCAAGCGGATACGGTCAAGTCGGTGATGGACGCAGCTTTTCCTTCCATATCGAGCACCGATCATTGGTAGTCGAGGTTTACCGGCCGCGGCTGGCCGGCCCGGTTCCGCAGGCTGAGGATGTGGTCGCGAGGTCGGTCCGCAGCCTGGTCGACATCGACCTCACCGACGAGCGCAGCCTGACCGCCGCGGTGCGTGACTCCGTCGCGAACGCGGCGCCGGTCTCGCGTTAGTCGCATCCTCAAGCAGCTACCCGCACCAGGTACGGTGGCGGCGACATGACTGTCATCTTGCTAAGACACGGCCGATCCACCTCGAACACCGCGGGCATTCTGGCGGGCCGCGCCGAGGGCGTCGACCTCGACGACAAGGGCCGCGAGCAGGCTGTGGGCCTGATCGATCGGATTGGTGAGCTGCCGATCCGGGCGGTGATCTGCTCGCCAATGCTGCGCTGCCGCCGCACTCTGGAACCGCTCGCCGAAGCGCTGTGCCTGCAACCGGTGATCGAGGACCGGCTGGCCGAAGTGGACTACGGCGAATGGACGGGCCGCAAACTCGGCGACTTGGCAAGCGAGCCGTTGTGGCGGGTGGTCCAGGCCCATCCCGAGCGCGGCGGTGTTTCCCGGCGGCGAGGGCCTGGCCCAGGTGCAGGCGCGTGCGGTGTCCGCTGTGCGCGAACACGACCGCAGGCTGGCCTTGGAACATGGGGGAGAGCAAGGCGACGCTTTGTGGGTGGCCTGCACCCACGGCGACGTCATCAAGTCGGTGATCGCCGACGCATACGGCATGCACCTGGATAGCTTTCAGCGCGTCAACGCTGATCCGGCGTCGGTGAGTGTGATCCGTTACACCCAGCTGCGGCCGTTCGTGGTGCACGTCAACCACACCGGCGCGCGGCTGTCCGCCGCGCTGCGCGCCGCGCCCGCGGCCAAGGCTGAGGCTGACGACGCCAAGGCTGGGCCCACGGCTCAGTCCGGTGACGCGGTGGTCGGCGGCTCCACCGACTAGCCGGTATTTTGGAATTGCCATGGCCCGCGCTATCCACGTCTTCCGCACACCCGACCGCTTCGTGGCCGGGACCGTCGGGCAACCCGGAAACCGCACCTTCTACATCCAAGCGGTGCACGACGCCCGGGTGGTGTCGGTGATATTGGAAAAGCAACAGGTTGCGGTGCTGGCGGAACGCATCGGCGCGCTGCTGCTCGAGGTGAATCGCAGGTTCGGCACACCGGTCCCGCCGGAGCCCGCCGAGATCGACGACCTCAGCCCGCTGGTCACGCCCGTCGACGCGGAGTTTCGGGTTGGGACGATGGGCCTGGGCTGGGACTCGGAGGCCCAGACCGTGGTCGTCGAATTGCTGGCCGTCACCGACGCCGAATTCGACGCATCGGTGGTGCTCGACGACACCGAGGAGGGGCCCGACGCGGTGCGGGTGTTCCTGACGCCCGAGTCGGCACGGCAGTTCGCCACCCGGTCCACCCGCGTCATCTCGGCGGGACGTCCGCCGTGCCCGCTGTGCGACGAACCGTTGGACCCCGAGGGCCACATCTGCGCGCGCACCAACGGCTACAGGCGCAGCGAGCTGCTCGGGCCCCACGATGACGCCCAGGAGTGACGAGCGTGACGACCGCGAGGTGTTGCGCGCCGGCGAGCTGACGGTCATCGGACGCATCCGCTCAGCCAGCAACGCCACCTTTTTGTGCGAATCGACGCTGGACGAACGCAGCGTGCACTGTGTCTACAAGCCGGTCTCGGGTGAGCAGCCGCTGTGGGACTTCCCCGACGGAACCCTGGCCGGACGCGAACTCGGCGCGTACCTGGTGTCGACCGAGTTGGGTTGGAACATCGTTCCGTACACGATGATTCGTGACGGGCCCGCGGGCCCCGGCATGCTGCAGCTGTGGGTGCAACAACCTGAGGACACGGCGGACTCGGACGCTGAGCCAGGCCCCGACTTGGTTGATCTGTTTCCCGCTGGCAAGCTGCGGCGAGGTTATCTGCCGGTGCTGCGCGCCTACGACTACGCCGGTGACGAGGTCATCCTGATGCATGCCGACGACACCCGGTTACGGCGGATGGCGGTGTTCGACGTGCTGATCAACAACGCCGATCGCAAGGGCGGCCACATCTTGTGCGGGCTCGACGGCTGCGTGTACGGGGTGGACCACGGTGTGTGCCTGCACGTCGAGAACAAACTGCGCACGGTGCTGTGGGGGTGGGCCGGCAAGCCGGTCGATGATGAGACGCTGGTGGGGGTGGCCGTCCTGGCCGACGCGCTCACCGGCCAGTTCGGCGACGCACTGGGCGAGCAGATCACCCGCGCAGAAGTCGAGGCGCTGCGCCGGCGCGCGTGCACGCTGCTGGACAATCCGGTGATGCCCGGACCGAACCGCCATCGTCCCATTCCGTGGCCGGCGTTCTAGGCGAAGCACTGTCGTCGGCGATACTGAACCGGTGAGCCGGGCCGCGTACGACGTGACAGACGCGGCACTGGCCGCCGATCTCGCCGCAGATGCGGGGGAACTGCTGCTGAAAGTGCGCGAAGAGATCGGCTTCGGCCACCCATGGGCGCTCGGCGACGCAGGCGACAGCCTGGCCAATGAGCTACTGCTGCGGCGGCTGCGGGCCGAGCGTCCCGGTGACGCGGTGCTCAGCGAAGAGGCGCACGACGATCTGGTTCGGCTCAAGTCCGATCGGGTGTGGATCATCGACCCATTGGACGGCACCCGTGAGTTCTCCACGCCCGGGCGCGACGACTGGGCGGTACACATCGCGCTCTGGCAGCGTCCCACCGACGGACAGCGCGAAATCACCGACGCGGCAGTGTCATTGCCGGCCCGCGGGAACACGGTGTACCGCAGCGACACCGTCACCGCCAACGCCGCGCGCGTCGGCGTTCCCGACACCATCCGGATAGCGGTCAGCGCCAACCGGCCACCCACGGTGCTGCACCGCATGCGGCAGACACTGTCCATCCAGCCCGTGGGGATCGGCTCGGCGGGCGCCAAAGCGATGGCCGTCATCGACGGCTACGTCGACGCCTATGTGCACGCCGGCGGCCAATGGGAATGGGATTCAGCGGCGCCCGCCGGGGTGCTGATGGCCGCCGGCATGCACGCGTCCCGGCTGGACGGTTCGCCGCTGCGCTACAACCAGCCCGACCCGTACCTGCCCGACTTCGTGATGTGTCGTGCCGAACTGGCGCAGATCCTGCTAGGAGCCATCCGGCAGGAATGGCGCTGAGTTCGCGCGTTTAGAGTCGAGGGATGCAATCGTGGCCATCCGCTGAGGTTCCGGCATTGCCGGGACGCGGCCCCGAGCTCCGGCTGTACGACTCCTCTGACCGGCAGGTGCGCCCGTTGGCGCCCGGATCCACCGCGACCATGTACGTCTGCGGGATCACGCCGTACGACGCCACCCATCTGGGTCACGCTGCCACCTACCTGGCGTTCGACCTGATACATCGGCTGTTGCTCGACCTCGGTCACGACGTGCACTACGTGCAGAACGTCACCGACGTGGACGATCCGTTGTTCGAGCGCGCGACCCGCGACGGTATCGACTGGCGCGATCTGGCCGAACGCGAGGTCGCCCTGTTCCGCGAGGATATGACGGCGCTGCGGGTGCTGCCGCCGCGTGAGTACGTCGGGGCGACCGAGGCGATCGCCGAAATCGTGGAAATCGTCGAAAAACTGCTGGCTTCCGGGGCGGCGTACGTCGTCGATGACGAATACCCGGACGTGTATTACCGGGCGGACGCCACGCCGCAGTTTGGCTACGAGTCCGGCTATGACCGAGAGACCATGCTGCGGCTGTTCGAGCAACGCGGCGGGGACCCGCACCGGCCCGGCAAGACTGACGAGCTCGATGCCCTACTGTGGCGGGCCGAACGGCCCGGGGAGCCCAGCTGGCCGTCACCGTTCGGCCCCGGGCGACCGGGCTGGCACGTGGAATGTGCGGCGATCGCGCTCAGCCGGATCGGCAGCGGGATCGACATTCAGGGCGGGGGCAGTGACCTGATCTTTCCACACCACGAATTCACCGCCGCGCATGCCGAATGCGTCAGGGGCGAAAGGCGATTCGCCCGCCATTACGTGCACGCCGGAATGATCGGCTGGGAAGGGCACAAGATGTCCAAGAGCGTGGGCAACCTGGTGCTGGTCTCGGGGCTACGCGCCGAAGGCGTTGAGCCGGCTGCCGTTCGGCTGGGTCTGCTGGCCGGGCACTACCGCGCGGACCGGTTTTGGAGCCAACAGGTGCTGGACGAAGCGACCGCCCGGCTGGCCCGCTGGCGTGCCGCGACCGCCCTGCCGGCCGGCCCGGACGCCTCCGACGCCATCGCCCGGGTGCGCCAGTACTTGGCCGATGACCTCGATACTCCTAAAGCGATTGCGGCACTTGATGGTTGGACCACCGACGCGCTTGAGTACGGCGGTCACGACACGTCCACGCCGCGATCGATGGCAACCGTAATCGATGCACTACTGGGGGTGGACCTGTGATACAGGACAAAATGCAGGACAAAATCGTCTTCATCACCGGCGGCGCCCGGGGAATCGGCGCGGAGGTCGCGCAGCGGCTGCGCAATAAAGGCGCCAAACTTGTGCTGACCGATCTCGACGAAGCCGCGCTGACCACGCTGGCCGGCCAACTCGGCGGCGACGAGCACGTGCTCACCGCGATCGCCGACGTGCGTGACCTGCCCGCCATGCAGGCCGTGGCGGCCAAGGCCGTCGAACGTTTCGGCGGCATCGACGTCGTCGTGGCCAACGCGGGCATCGCCAGCTACGGGTCGGTCTTGCAGGTGGATCCGGAGGCGCTCAAGCGGGTACTGGATGTCAACCTGCTCGGTGTTTTTCACACGGTGCGCGCCACCTTGCCCGCGGTGATCGACCGCCGCGGCTACGTGCTGATCGTCTCGTCGCTGGCCGCGTTCGCGGCGGCTCCGGGGATGGCACCGTACGACATGTCGAAGGCCGGCAACGAGCATCTGGCCAACGCGCTGCGACTCGAGGTCGCCCACCTCGGGGTCAGCGTCGGCTCGGCGCACATGTCCTGGATCGACACGGCGCTGGTTCGCGACTCCAAAGCCGACCTGCCCGCGTTCGACAAATTGCTCGCCGCGCTGCCCTGGCCGTTGAGCAAGACCACCTCGGTGGACAAGTGCGCGTCGGCGTTCGTCAAGGGAATCGAGGGCCGCAAGAGCCGCGTTTACTGCCCCCGTTGGGTGGGCTTGATGCGCTGGCTGAAGCCGGTGCTGTCCACCCCGCTCGGCGAACTTCCCGTCCGCAGGGCGGCTGCCGAGCTGATGCCGCAAATGGACGCCGAAGTCGCCGCGCTGGGTCGTTCCACCAGCGCCTACAACGAGGAACTAGGCAAGCCTTAGCGCCCGAAGCCCGGGCGGCGCCGGCGCAGATAGCGTTCGAACTCGGCGGCCAGCGCGTCGCCGTCGATCTTGCCCAGCGCCTCATTCACATCGACCTCGGCGTCGCCGCGCTCCTCGAGGGACACCACGTATTCGGCCAGGTCCTCATCCTCGGCGGCCATTTCGCTGATCGATTCTTCCCATTCCTCGGCCTGCGCCGGCAGGTCAGCGAGCGGAACCTCGATGTCGAGAACGTCTTCGACGCGGCGCAGCAGCGCAACGGTCGCCTTCGGGTTCGGCGGGTGTGACACATAGTGCGGGACCGCCGCCCAGAACGTCACCGCCGGGATCCCGGCGGCCACGCAGGCGTCCTGGAACACCCCGGCGATGCCCGTTGGGCCCTCGTAGCGGGTCTCTTCGAGGCCGAAGAGCTTTGCCGACTCGGGGGAGTAGGCGGCGCCCGAAACCGGCACCGGCCGGGTGTGCGGGGTGTCGGCCAGCAATGCGCCGAGGATCACCACGGTGTCGACGTTGAGCTTGTCGGCGATGGCCACCAACTCGGCGCAGAACGTGCGCCAGCGCATGTTCGGCTCCACCCCATGCATCAACACCACGTCGCGGTCGCTGCCCGGGGGGCGGCAGTGCGAGATCCGCATCGCCGGCCACACCAGCTCCCGGGTGACGCCGTCAACCTGGCGGATGACCGGCCGATTCACCTGGTAGTCGTAATACGCCTCGTCGTCGATCTCGATGATCGGGTCCGCTTCCCAGATGGCGTCCAGGTGCTCCACTGCGTCGCTCGCCGCGTCGCCGGCGTCGTTCCAGCCCTCAAACGCCGCCACGATGACGGTGTTGTGCAATTCGGGCAGCGCGGCGCTGCCATCCGACGGGGTCACAGGATCAGGTTACGGCCTGCGGGCGACGAAGCTGGAAAGCACCGGGCTGTTTGCATAGGCGGACTATGCTTGTGGGGTGACTGCCGCTGACACTCGACGCGGTAGAGACGAAATACGTGCAGCTGCAATTTCGTTGACCGTGATGACTAAGACATTGCCGACTAGGTCCGCGAGCTGGCGCTTAAGGGCACCGCGATCGCCAAGCGGGTCGGGTCGAGCTGGGCGTCCAGACGTCGGGTGACGACGTAGACTTTTCTGGTCGAGAGGCGTTGCAACGGTTATTTTGGGGGGCCTGGGTCCCCCCGGGTAGCCGCCACGCTCGGCAGAGTTAAGGACGCCTTCCGTTATGGAAGGAACGTGCGTGAACGCCACCGTGAAAGCCTCGGCGTCGGACTTCGTGCCGAACATCCGCCCCGACTGCACCGACGAACTGACGGCTGCTCTCGGCCGGCGGATCATGGTGATCGACGGCGCGATGGGCACGGCGATCCAGCGGGACCGGCCGGACGAGGCCGGTTACCGCGGTGACCGGTTCATGGAGTGGCCGACGGCTCTTCAGGGCAACAACGACCTGCTCACCTTGACGCAGCCGCAGATCATCGAGGGGATCCACCGCGAGTACCTCGAGGCGGGCGCCGACATCCTGGAGACCAACACGTTCAACTCGAACGCGGTCTCGCTCTCCGACTACGACATGCACGAGCTGAGCTACGAGCTGAACTACGCCGGCGCTGCCCTGGCCCGCGAGGCCTGCGACGAGTTCAGCACCCCGGAGAAGCCCCGCTACGTCGCAGGCGCCATCGGGCCGACGACGCGGACCGCGTCGATCTCGCCGGACGTCAACGACCCCGGAGCCCGCAACGTTTCCTACGACCAGCTGGTCGCCGCCTACCTCGAAGCCGCCAACGGCCTGGTCGACGGTGGTGCTGACCTCCTCATCATCGAGACGATCTTCGACTCGCTGAACGCCAAGGCGGCGGTGTTCGCCGTCGAGACGCTGTTCGAGGACCGCGGACGCCGCTGGCCGGTGATCATCTCGGGCACCATCACCGATGCTTCCGGGCGGACGCTGTCCGGTCAGGTCACCGAAGCATTCTGGAATGCGATCAGGCACGCGAAGCCGATCGCGGTCGGCCTCAACTGCGCCCTCGGCGCGCCGGAGATGAGGCCCTACATCGCCGAGGTGGCGCGGATCGCGGACACCTTCGTCTCCTGCTACCCGAACGCCGGCCTGCCCAACGCCTTTGGCGAGTACGAGGAGTCCCCGGAGCGTCAGGCCAGCTACATCGCCGAGTTCGCCGAGGCCGGCCTGGTCAACCTGGTCGGTGGTTGCTGCGGAACGACGCCGGCGCACATCGCCGAGATCGCCAAGGTCGTCGAGGGCAAGCCGCAGCGCGAGCTGCCGGAGATCGCGCAGGCGACCCGGCTCTCGGGCCTGGAGCCGCTCAACATCACCGAGGGCTCCTTGTTCGTGAACATCGGTGAGCGCACCAACATCACCGGGTCCGCCCGGTTCCGCAACCTGATCAAGGCCGAGGACTACGACACCGCGCTGTCGGTCGCCCTGCAGCAGGTCGAGGTTGGTGCGCAGGTCATCGACATCAACATGGACGAGGGCATGATCGACGGCATCGCCGCGATGGACCGGTTCACCAAGCTGATCGCGGCCGAGCCGGACATCAGCCGCGTCCCGGTGATGATCGACTCGTCCAAGTGGGAGGTCATCGAGGCGGGCCTGAAGAACGTGCAGGGCAAGCCGATCGTCAACTCGATCTCCATGAAGGAGGGCGAGGAGAAGTTCATCCGCGAGGCGCGGCTGTGCCGCAAGTACGGCGCCGCCGTCGTCGTGATGGCCTTCGACGAGCAGGGTCAGGCCGACAACCTGGAGCGCCGCAAGGAGATCTGCGGGCGCGCCTACCGGATCCTGACCGAAGAGGTCGGCTTCCCGGCCGAGGACATCATCTTCGACCCGAACTGCTTCGCGCTGGCGACCGGTATCGAGGAGCACGCGACGTACGGGATCGACTTCATCGAGGCCTGCGCCTGGATCAAGGAGAACCTTCCCGGGGTGCACATCTCCGGCGGTATCTCGAACGTGTCGTTCTCGTTCCGGGGCAACAACCCTGTCCGCGAGGCGATCCACGCGGTGTTCCTGTTCCACGCCATCAAGGCCGGCCTGGACATGGGCATCGTCAACGCCGGTGCGCTGGTGCCCTACGACTCGATCGACCCCGAGCTGCGGGACCGGATCGAGGACGTCGTCCTGAACCGTCGCGAGGACGCGGCCGAAAGGCTCCTGGAAATCGCTGAACGGTTCAACAGCTCGGAGAAGGCCGAAGATCCGGTGGCAGCCGAGTGGCGCAGCCTCCCGGTCCGCGAGCGGATCACGCACGCCCTGGTCAAGGGCATCGACGCCGACGTCGAGTCCGACACCGAGGAATTGCGGGCCGAGATCGCCGCCGCAGGTGGTCGGCCGATCGAGGTGATCGAGGGCCCGCTGATGGACGGCATGAACGTCGTCGGTGACCTCTTCGGCGCAGGCAAGATGTTCCTGCCCCAGGTCGTGAAGTCGGCCCGGGTGATGAAGAAGGCTGTGGCGTACCTGCTGCCGTACATCGAGGCGGAGAAAGAACTGTCGGGCGCCTCTGCAGCTGGGGACAGCACCAACGGCACGATCATCATGGCGACTGTTAAGGGCGACGTCCACGACATCGGCAAGAACATCGTGGGGGTCGTCCTGCAGTGCAACAACTACACAGTGATCGACCTCGGTGTGATGGTGCCTGCCCAGAAGATCCTGGACGCGGCGAAGGAGCACAACGCCGACATCATCGGGCTGTCCGGCCTGATCACCCCGTCCCTGGACGAGATGGTCAACTTCGCCGTCGAGATGGAGCGTCAGGGGCTGGAGATCCCGCTGCTGATCGGTGGCGCGACCACCTCACGCGCCCACACGGCCGTGAAGGTGTCGCCGCGTCGTAGTGGTCCGGTGGTCTGGGTCAAGGACGCGTCCCGCTCGGTGCCGGTCGCTGCTGCGCTCCTCGACGACAAGCAGCGTCCAGCCCTGCTGGAGGCCACCGAGACCGACTATGCAGCCCTGCGCGAACGGCACGCCCAGAAGAACGAGCGGCCGATGCTGACGCTGGAGAAGGCCCGCGCGAACCGCACGCCGATCGAGTGGGACGGCTACACGCCGCCGGTGCCCGCCGCGGGGATCGGCGTGCGGGAGTTTCTTGACTACGACATCGCCGAGCTCCGCGAGTACATCGACTGGCAGCCGTTCTTCAACGCCTGGGAGATGAAGGGCAGGTTCCCCGACATCCTCAACAACCCGGTCTCGGGCGAGACCGCCCGCAAGCTGTACGACGACGCCCAGGAGATGCTCGACACCCTGATCAAGGAGAAGTGGCTGACTGCCAACGGGGTGATCGGGTTCTTTCCGGCGAACGCGGTCGGTGACGACATCGAGGTGTACACCGACGACACCCGTACCGAGGTGCTGACCACGTTGCACAACCTGCGCCAGCAGGGCGAGCATCGGGACGGCATCCCGAACCGGTCGCTGGGCGACTACATCGCGCCCAAGGACACCGGTCTGGCCGACTACGTCGGCGCCTTCGCCGTCACCACGGGGCTCGGCAGCCATCACAAGATCGACGAGTTCAAGGCAGCCAACGACGACTACAGCGCGATCCTGCTGGAGTCGATCGCCGACCGGCTGGCAGAGGCGTTCGCCGAACGGATGCACCAACGGGTCCGCAAGGAGTTCTGGGGATTCCAGCCTGACGAGCAGCTGGACAACGAGGCGCTGATCGATGAGAAGTACGTGGGAATCCGCCCTGCCCCCGGCTACCCGGCCTGCCCGGAGCACACCGAGAAGGCGACGCTCTGGAAGTTGATGGACGTCCGGGAGCGGACCGGCATCGAGCTGACCGAGTCGATGGCGATGTGGCCCGGTGCTGCCGTCAGCGGCTGGTATTTCTCGCACCCGCAGTCGCAGTACTTCGTGGTCGGCCGGATGGCCCAGGACCAGGTCGCCGACTACGCGAAGCGCAAGGGCTGGACCCTGCAGGAAGCCGAGCGCTGGCTCGGCCCCAACCTCGGCTATAACCCGGAGGACTGAGCAGACCCGCGACGGATGTCGGCGACACATCACGGCCGGTATTTATCGCCTGCCGACTGGTCATCGAAGCGCCCGGCTCGGCGGGTGTCCGTTCCAGCGGGTATAGGCATGGGTGAACGCCGCGGTTTCGGAGTAGCCCAACCGGCGCGCTGTCTCCTCGACCCGGAAACCAGAGTTGAGCAGTTCGGCCGCCAGCGTGGCGCGGACCTCTTCGAGCAACGCGCGATAGCTGGTGCCCTCCGCGGCCAGGCGGCGATGCAGTGTCCGTTCGGTGATGCACAGCTCCCGCGCGACGGTGGCCATCGACGGAATCCTGGCCGAGTCCTGGATCATCCGCATGCGGACCGCCGCGGAAACACCTCGGCGCGTCCGCCGCCGATTCAACAATTCCTCACACTGGCGAATGCAGATCGCCGCGGTCTGCGGGTCCGCCGCAGGCATCGGCCGGGTGACCAGATCGGCGGGAAAGATCAGCGCGTCGCGGGATGCCTTCTCGATGGTGATCGACAGGTTCTCGACCTGCGTCAGGCTGGCCGGCAACTGCACCTCGGAGAGCTCCAGCCGCAATGCCATCGGCGGGGCGTCGGCGCCGATGAGCATCGGAAGGATCCGCAACAGCACGCCGAAATCACGCTCCACCAGGAACTGCCGGACGTCAGCGGGAACGTGGGCAGCGTCGAAGGCGACGACCGCTTCGGTATCGCTGAGCCGCGGGGCGGCCAAGTTGAGATATGAGGCGGTCAGCGCGGTGTACCGGCAGGCGACATCGACAGCTTCGCCGAACGTCGGACTTGCCATCAGTGCGTAGCCGAGGATGCCAGTGTCGGCCAGGCTGTACCGTGCCCCGGTCTCCATGCCCAGTCCGGGCAGGTTGCCCAGTCGGCCGATCATGTTGCGGATGATCGCCAATTCCTGGGCGGCGGGTACCTCGATGTGTGGATCGGCCAGATCGCGCAGCGACAAGCCGGTTCCGGCCAGGCATGTCGCAGCGTCCAGTCCGTGCTGGTTCGCGGTCTCGATGAGGTGCCGGCTGGTCGCGGCAGAGCGGGCGACCTCCCACATCGATACGCCGGAGTTCGCCGCCACATGTCTGAAAATATCAAGAAGATGTCCGAATCGCGCATTCCCGACGGGGGCGGTCCTGTCCTAGCGTCATCGACATGCCGACTGATCTGCGCAGGCCGCCGCCGAGGGCCCTCGTCTCGGCGGCACGCAGCTCCATCACCGATCTGTGGCGACCGGTGGCCACCGGGGCCTACCGCGACCTGCGCCGCCCGCGGACCCGCTCCGCCCCGGCCGCGGTGCCGCGCAGCACCTTCGACCCGACCCGCCCAGACAGTATCGCCAACCCGTACCCGGATTTCGAGCGGATCCGGGAGCATCCCGTCGTGGTCAACGAGCGACTCGGCGTCTGGATGCTCGGGCGGCACCACGACGTACACACCGCGGTCCGCGACAGCCTCACCTTCTCGTCGCGAGACGGCATCGTGCTGCGCTCGTTCGTGGCCAGCACCGTGCTGTTCTCCGATCCCCCCGACCACACCCGGTTACGTCATGTCGCCGCGCCGGTATTCACCAAGAAGGCGGTCCAGAACTTCACCGCGGATATCCAGCAGCTCGCCGCCGAGGGTATAGCGGCACTGAACACCGGCGAAGTCGTCGACATGGTGCCGGCTCTGACGATCCCGATGCCGATCAACGTGATCGCCAGAATCCTGGGCATTCCGCGTGACCAGTGGCCGGCGTTCCGCGCGGTGTCGGACCGGTTCGCGCAGGCCTTCGGCCCCAGATCGGTGCAGGAGATGGTGCGGATGATCAGCGCCAGCCTTCACGGCTACGTACAGATGCGCAGCTACATCGACACCGAAATACGCCGTCGCGCAAACCAACCGGCAGACGACCTGCTGAGCCGGCTGCACGCGGCGCTCGCAAGCGGTGAACTCAACGACCACGAGGTCTTCCTCTACTCGCTGATCCTGCTCGTCGCCGGCAATGAGACGACGACCAACCTGCTGGGGATGCTGTTGGTCAGACTTGCCCAGGACCCCGACCTGTTCGCCGAACTGAAGGCCGACCGCAGCCTGCTGCGCGGTGCGGTCGAGGAAACCGCCCGCTGGGGCTCACCGGTGCAGTGGGTGACGCGCACCGTCACCAGCCCCTACGAGATCGACGACACGGTAATCCCCAAGGGGGCCAAAGCGTTACTGCTCTACGGCTCGGCCAACCGGGACCCGCGCAAGTTCGAGGACCCCGACCGCTTCGACATCCACCGCAACGTGACAGGACATCTCGCCTTCGGCCACGGCGTGCACTTCTGCCTGGGTGCTCACTTGGCCAGGCTCGAAGTAGCGACCGCCGTCGATCACCTGCTCGACGAAGTCGACGGACTGGAACTGGCCGGGCCGGTGCGCTGGGGGACGACGCCGTCCCTGCGGGGCCCGGTGTCGGTGCCACTGCGGATCAGACGACGGCACTGACCACGATCTGAACGGAGCGCTTCCCACGTCTGCCGTGTTGTCTTGACGCATCGGGTTCACCCCTCGTGACCAGCTACGGCGGTCTCAGTCAAGCCTCCCTGGGCTAGCGCCAACCGGCCTGCGCTTCTACGATCCAGTCGCGGGCTTTGCTGGCTTCATCCATCGGGAATACACGCCACGCCCCAGGAACCAAGAGGCCGAAGAATTTCGTCGCCCAGATCATCCATTGCACGTCAGTGACAATCACGCCGCGTTGCCAGTGGAACCAGGTACTGAAGCTGACCTGCCAATCCTCCCAGATCGCGTCGGGATCGGCGCCAACGTAATCGGGCCAGACCTCGCAGTACATCCGCAGCTTTTCGTGCCGAGTGAGTCTGTCTTCGATGTCGCGCAGCACCGTTTCATAGTCGGCCTTCGTCAGGCGCTCATGGCACGCATACGCTGTGACGTTGTCGGGAAAGTCCTTGAGCAACTCGATCACGATGTCCTCCTGAACGACGCAGGATCCCCTGCCCGTCAGGGTCTCCTGGCCCGGCATCCCGGCGTAGAGGCCAAAGTCACGACCGCCTCACGGGTGAGACAAGACCGCGGCAGGGCTTGAAACGGAGCTTCGGGCGCTTCAGTATCAACGTTCATAGTTAGCTGGTGCCCGGTCCGGTTCGCGGATCGGATCGACGCGGGCTAAACCGCCGTGACTTTGCTCTCCACCACGTGAAACAATCGCTGGCCGTGAAGACCTTCGAGGATCTATTCGCCGAACTGGGCGAACGTGCCCGCACCCGGCCGGCCGGCAGTGCCACGGTCGCCGCCCTGGACGCTGGGGTCCATATGCTGGGTAAGAAGATTCTGGAGGAGGCCGGCGAGGTGTGGCTGGCTGCCGAACACGAATCCGACGACGCGCTGGCCGACGAGATCAGCCAGCTGCTGTACTGGACGCAGGTGCTGATGGTTTCGCGCGGGTTGTCCCTCGACGACATCTATCGAAAGCTGTGAGCATGCCCAAGGTAACACTAAGGGTCGCGGTTCCCAACAAAGGCACATTGAGCGAGCCGGCCTCGGAGATCCTTTCGGAGGCCGGCTACCGGCGCCGCACCGATCCCAAAGACCTGACCGTCATCGACCCGGTCAACCACGTCGAATTCTTCTTCCTGCGGCCCAAAGACATTGCCATCTATGTCGGTTCGGGAGAACTCGACTTCGGTATCACCGGACGGGATCTGGTGCGCGACTCCGACGCGCCGGTGCGCGAATGTCTGGCGCTGGGCTTCGGCTCGTCCAGCTTCCGTTACGCAGGTCCCGCCGGACGGGACTGGACGACGGCCGACCTGGCCGGAATGCGGATCGCCACCGCTTACCCCAACCTGGTTCGAAAAGATCTGGCCGCCAGAGGCATTGACGCCACCGTTATCAGGCTCGACGGTGCCGTGGAGATCTCGGTGCAGCTCGGGGTCGCCGACGCGATCGCCGACGTAGTGGGGTCTGGCCGCACCCTGAGTCTGCACAATCTCGTCGCTTTCGGGGATCCGCTCTGTGATTCGGAGGCGGTCCTGATCGAGCGCACTGATCAGGGCGGCGGTGACCAGACCCAGGACCAGAGCGCTGCCAAAGCCGCGCGCGATCAACTGGTTGCCCGGGTGCAAGGTGTGGTGTTCGGCCAGCAGTACCTGATGCTGGATTACGACTGCCCGCGTTCGGCGCTGGACAAAGCCACGTCGATCACGCCTGGACTGGAGTCGCCGACCATCGCCCCGCTCGCCGACCCGGATTGGGTCGCGATCCGGGCACTTGTACCTCGCCGGGGTGTCAACGAGATCATGGACGAACTCGCCGCCATCGGCGCCAAAGCGATCTTGGCATCCGACATCAGATTTTGCCGATTCTGACTGCACGCTCGGCGCCGGCCGAGCGTTGCTGTGTTAACGTCCGGACTGTTCATCTTCTTAGGAGGATCTCCGTGACGCATACACATTTACTGCTCCCCGCTTTACTGCTGGCTCTGTTGATTGGTGTTGTCGCCGGATTGCGTTCGCTGACCGCTCCCGCCGTGGTCGCCTGGGCGGCCTGCCCTTCCCTGTTCGATTGGATCGATCTGAGTGGCAACTGGGCTATCGTGGGTGGGCAACGTCGTCACAGTGGTGATCCTCACCATCCTCGCGGTCGCTGAACTGGTCTCTGACAAACTCCCCAAGACACCGCCGCGCACCGCGCCGCCGGCGTTCGGCGCCCGGATCCTCATGGGCGGATTTGCCGGCGCCGTCATCGGCACCCCATTCGGTCATCCCTGGACCGCGGTCGGCGCCGGCATTGTCGGCGCGGTGCTCGGCACCTTGGGCGGCTATCAGGCACGCAAGCGACTGGTGGCCGCCATCGGTGGCAAGGACCTGCCGATCGCGCTGCTGGAAGACGCCGTCGCGATCTTGGGCGGTCTCGCGATCGCCTGGTCGGCTTATAACTGGTGACAACGCATTTCGATGCGATCATCGTGGGTGCCGGCCAGGCCGGGCCCCCGCTCGCGGGTCGGCTGACCGCTGCCGGGCAGCGCGTCGCGATAGTCGAACGCAAACTGTTCGGCGGCACCTGTGTCAACACCGGATGCATTCCGACCAAGACGCTGGTGGCCAGCGCCCACGCCGCGCACCTGGCCCGGCGCGGCGGGGACTACGGCATCGGGACCGGATCGATCAGCGTGGACATGGCGAAAGTCAAAGCACGCAAAGACAAGGTCATGCTCGACGACCGCAAGGGTGTCGAGGACTGGCTGAACGGGATGGACGGCTGCACCGTCTTTCGCGGCCATGCCCGTTTCGAGGATCCCCATACGATGCGGGTCGGCGAGCAGCTCCTGCACGGCGACCGGATCTTCCTCAACGTCGGTGGCCGCGCGGTGGTGCCGGATATCCCCGGCCTGGACGATGTCGAGTTCCTCACCAACGTCTCGATCCTCGAACTCGACACGGTGCCTTCACATCTCGTCATCGTCGGCGGCAGCTACATCGCGCTGGAGTTCGCGCAGATGTACCGCCGCTTCGGCGCTCAGGTGACCGTTGTGGAAAGGGGCGCACGGCTGGCATCCCGCGAAGACGAGGATGTTTCGGCCACCATCAAGGAGATCCTCGAGGCCGAGGGCATCGACATCATCCTCGGCGCCGACGATGTCCGGGTCAGCAAGCGCGATAAGGGATTCGACCTCACACCCCGCGCCGGCGCCGCCGCGGTCCGGGGGAGTCATCTGCTGCTGGCGGTGGGCCGGCGACCCAACACCGACGACCTTGGCCTGGACGCGGCCGGTGTGCGGACCGACGCCCGCGGTTACGTCGTCGTTGACGATCAACTGAAAACCAACGTCGATCACATTTGGGCGCTGGGCGATTGCAACGGCAAGGGCGCTTTCACCCACACCTCCTACAACGATTTCGAGATCGTCGCCGCCAATCTTCTCGACGATGACCCGCGGCGGGTGAGTGACCGCATCACCACCTACGCGCTTTACATCGACCCGCCGCTGGGTCGTGCCGGCATGACCGTCGCCCAGGTCCGCGCGTCGGGCCGCAAGGCGCTGGTCGGCAAGCGACCAATGACCAAGGTCGGCAGGGCCGTGGAAAAGGGTGAGACGCAAGGCTTTATGCAAGTGGTCGTCGATGCCGAGACCGACGAGATCTTGGGAGCGGCCATCTTTGGAGTCGGCGGCGACGAGGCGATTCATTGCATTCTGGACATCATGTCAGCCAAAGCTCCCTACACCACGCTGTCGCGCACCGTGCATATCCATCCCACGGTCTGCGAGCTCATTCCCACAATGCTGGAAGAGATGTCGCCGCTCGACGAATCAGGCTAAGGCAGCACCAATCCTGCGGGCTGTCCGCACCACGAGATCGCGCAGCGCTGGGGGAATCGTGGCCGACTCGACGAGGGCGGTGACGGCACCGGCGCAGCGGCCGTTCGGATACCACGCTGGTGCGGACACGCAACACATTCCCGCCAGCACGGCTTGCTGATCGACGACAGCCGTGTGGAGTTCACGGATGGACGACCGCAGCCGATTCCACTCCGCCGCGGTCAGGCAGTCCGGGTCCACGGAGGCGCCCGCGTGCCGGGCGGCGTAGAGGACCTGGCCGGTGGCGGTGCGGCCGATGACGTCGGGACCGGGCGCGGAAATACGGGGGTGCCCGCGGAGCGCGGTGCCGCAAACTAGGTGTAGTCGACCCTCGACCAGGATCGACATCGACACGATCGTTTTGGACTGTACAGCCAGGGCGCGCACCCATGGCCGTGCCGCGGTCCGCAGAGGTGGATCGGGCTCCCAGCGCTGGCCGATGCGGCCCAGACGCGCGCCGATGTAATAACGGCGGTCGTGACGCCGGACCGCGCCGAGGCTGACCAGTTGCTCGGCGAGTCGGTACGCCGAGGCCTTGGCCAGCCCGCTTTCCCGGCTCAGGTCGCTCAGACCCAAACCGGCGTCCGCGTGGCCCAGGGCATCCAGAACCGCGAATGCGCCGTCGAGCACCGAACGGCCCGAGCTGGGCGTGGGCCGACACATCGAATCAGAATCAGGGAGTTCCTCAGGGGCATCCATCAGACACCCGGACATCGACTGAGGCTGTGCCATCGCGACCCCTTTCGACCACCGCCAAAAGCGGTTCCGTTGCGTTCCCGTTCGACGAAAACCGTAATTGACGCGGTGGCAAATGCGATTGAGTAGTGGACTACCTCAATTTGCGACCGCACGACGATGCGCCCGGGCAATAGGGCGATCCGCTGAGCTGACCGATCACGGCCAGCCGGGGTATGGCGGGGGCGTTCCGCCGAAAACCGGGCAGTGTTTCTGGTGCGGGCACCATTGGCACAGCCGCGAGCGGTTGGGGCGGAAATCGCCTGTCTGGCCTGCGGATTGGATGGCACTCCAGATCGCTATCAGCGTCTTCTCGAATCGCAGCAGCTCGTCGCGATCCGGCGAGTAGTCCAGTACCTGTCCGTCGGCCAAGTAGATGAGCCGCAACCGCGCGGGCAGCACACCGCGGGACCGAAGCAGAGCCACCGCGTAGAACTTCATTTGGAACATTGCCCTGAACTCGGCGGCTGCCCACGCGGCGGACGGCGCCTTGCCGGTCTTGTAGTCGACCACCCGTAGCTCGCCACTGGCGGCGACGTCGATCCGATCGATAAAGCCGCGCAACAGTGTGCCGTCGGCGAGTTCGACCTCGACGCGCTGCTCGCAGCTTTGCGGGTCGAATCGAGTCGGATCCTCGAGCCGGTAATAGCCGGAGAGCAAGGCACGCGCCTCTTCGAGCAGTTGGATTCGCTGCCCGGGTTCCAACTCGGCGGCCAAGTCCGGCTCCGCGGCTATCACCTGGTCCCACGCGGGCTCCACCAGAGACAGCGCCGTGTCAGGGCCGCGCTGCACAGCGGGCAGGCCATAGAGGCTTTCCAGCGCGGCGTGCACGACGGACCCGCGCAGCTGTGCCGTGGACGGTGCCTCGGGCAACCGGTCGATCGCCCGGAACCGGTACAGCAGCGGGCACTGCTTGAAGTCGGCCGCCCGCGACGGCGACAGCGCCATCTCCCGGCTCATATGTGGAGCCTAGGACTGGGTGCCGACAACCCCGACCACTGATGACGGCGAGTCGGCTGGCACGCTATACGGCGTGTCCGCAACCGGTCCGTTCACCGCTGGTGAACGCGTCCAGCTCACCGATGCCAAGGGACGCCACTACACGATCACGCTCACACCTGGCAGCGAGTTCCACACGCATCACGGCGCGATCCCCCATGACGCGGTGATCGGGCTGGAACAGGGCAGCGTGGTCAAATCCAGCAATGGCGCCCTTTTTCTGGTGTTGCGCCCGCTGCTGCTCGACTACGTGATGTCGATGCCACGCGGGCCGCAGGTGATCTATCCCAAGGATGCCGCTCAGATCGTCCACGAAGGCGACATCTTTCCGGGCGCCCGTGTGCTGGAGGCCGGCGCCGGATCCGGTGCGCTGACTTGCTCGTTGTTGCGTGCGGTCGGGCCAGAAGGGCAAGTGACTTCCTACGACCAGCGCGCCGACCACGCCGAACACGCTCGCCGCAATGTCACGGTCTTTTACGACGGGGTGCCGGTCAATTGGCAGCTGATCGTCAGCGATCTCGCCGACTCCGACCTGCCCGACGGCTCGTTCGACCGAGCCGTGTTGGACATGCTCGCGCCATGGGACGTACTGGAGGCGGTGGCGCGGCTGTTGATCCCCGGAGGTGTGCTGATCATCTATGTGGCCACCGTCACCCAGCTGTCGAAGGTGGTGGAGGCGTTGCGGGCTCAGCAGTGCTGGACCGAGCCGCGCGCGTGGGAGACGCTGCAGCGGGGCTGGAACGTCGTCGGCCTGGCCGTTCGGCCGCAGCATTCGATGCGCGGGCACACCGCGTTCCTGATCGCGACGCGACGGCTGGCGCCCGGTGCCATCGCCCCGGCGCCCTTGGGCCGCAAGCGCGTGGGCCGCGACGACTAAGGCCGGAACCCTCAGTCGTCACCCTCAGTCGTCGCTGTGGCGCAGGCCTCTGTGCACGGACAGCAACTCGAACTCGGGGTGCGCGGCTACCAGGCGTTCGGCCGCATCGAGAACCTCGACGGCATGGCCGTGTTCGCCGGACACCACGGCCACGCCGATGCCCGCGCGCCGGAACAGATCCTGCGAGCCGGTCTCGGCGGCGGACACGCTGAACTTGCGCTGCAGCTCAGCGACCACAGGGCGGATCAGCGATCGCTTCTGTTTGAGCGATCGCACGTCGCCCAGCAGCACATCGAACTCGAGCCAGCCAATCCACATCCCGCAGGTCAGCCGCCAGGGCGAGCCGAAGTGGGCGGAGCCGGTTCGGGGGCGGGAGCACTCGCAGCGGGTGAGTTGCCCAGGGCCAATAACATGTCCCCGGTCTTCCGGGAAAGCTGCCAGCCCCCCTGGAACGGTACGAACTCCATCGGGAAGGTGAATTTGCCGCTATTCCCGCGGGCCGTGTTGACCGTGATGGTGGCCGCCGCATCGGGGGGACTCTTGTCCGACCACGCGACGTTGTTTGCCACGAAGGCGATCGGCAGGTAGCCGTTATCCCGCAACGCGTTGATGAATTTGTCCAGCGTGGCAGCACTTTCCGGGGTTGCGCCTTCGACCAGGTTCAACTTGTTGATGCCTGGGACGTTGGGGTCGGCCAGTCGAGTCAGCACGTCGGTGAGGGCGTCAGGCGAGGGCAGGGCAACGGTCGGGGGAGCCGCCACCGGACTTGCGGCGCCTGGCGCTGCTGGTGCGGCCGGCGGCGAAGTTTTCGACTCGCCTGGCGAACATCCCGAGAGTCCGATCGCGGCCGCGGCTGCGGCTGAACTCAACGCCAAGAACAGGTATCGGGACCGACCCGTGGAGTGGGATTTTCCGATCACGCCTGCCCTTTCGATCACTCCGACTCAAAGGGGAGGTTACCAGCGAGATCACGATCTTAACTTTTCCAGAGCATTTGGTTGCGCACATGAATCGCCAATCGCCGGTAGCGTTGAAGCATCCGCCGCACCAATTCCTGGTGTGGGAAAGGAGCGCAACCATGGGTGACTCAGAGCGTTCTGAAGCATTCGGTACCCCCCGCGAATCGAGTATGTCCAGCGACGATGCTGCCGAATTGGAAGAGCTGCGCCGTGAGGCAGCAGTGTTGCGTGAGCAAATCGAGCATGTGGCCGAGTCGCACGGTGGCGCAAGGTCGGCGCGCGATGTACATCAGCTCGAAGCGCGAATCGACTCACTTGCGGCTCGCAATTCCAAATTAATGGAAACTCTTAAGGAAGCGCGTCAGCAACTGTTGGCGCTCCGCGAAGAAGTCGACCGGCTTGGGCAGCCGCCCAGTGGGTATGGCGTTCTGCTGTTCGCGCACGACGACGAAACCGTCGATGTGTTTACGTCTGGCCGCAAGATGCGGCTGACCTGCTCGCCGAATATCGAGCTGGCATCGCTGCGGAAGGGGCAAACGGTCCGGCTCAACGAAGCCCTGACCGTCGTCGAAGCTGGCACCTTCGAATCGGTGGGCGAGATATCCACCTTGCGTGAGGTCCTGTCCGACGGTCACCGGGCGCTGGTCGTCGGCCACGCCGACGAGGAACGCATCGTCTGGCTGGCCGAGCCGCTGGTGGCCGAGGATTTGCCGGAGGGTGTGCGCGACCCGAACAACGATGACACCAAGCCGCGCAGGCTGCGGCCCGGCGACTCGTTGCTGGTAGACACCAAAGCCGGCTACGCCTTCGAGCGCATCCCCAAGGCCGAGGTCGAAGACCTGGTGCTGGAAGAGGTGCCGGATGTCAGCTACCAGGACATCGGCGGCCTGACCCGGCAGATCGAGCAGATCCGCGACGCTGTGGAGCTGCCCTTCCTGCACAAGGACCTGTACCGCGAATATGCGCTGCGCCCGCCGAAAGGTGTGTTGCTCTACGGCCCGCCCGGCTGCGGTAAGACATTGATCGCGAAGGCCGTGGCCAACTCGTTGGCCAAGAAGATGGCTGAGGTCCGCGGCGACGACGCCCGCGAGGCCAAGTCCTACTTCTTGAACATCAAGGGCCCTGAGCTGCTGAACAAGTTCGTCGGTGAGACCGAGCGGCACATCCGGCTGATCTTCCAGCGCGCCCGTGAGAAGGCGTCGGAAGGAACGCCGGTGATCGTGTTCTTCGACGAGATGGACTCGATCTTCCGCACCCGCGGCACCGGGGTCTCCTCGGATGTCGAGACCACCGTGGTCCCGCAGTTGCTGAGCGAGATCGACGGGGTGGAGGGACTCGAGAACGTCATCGTGATCGGCGCCTCGAACCGCGAGGACATGATCGACCCCGCGATCCTGCGGCCCGGCCGCCTGGACGTGAAGATCAAGATCGAGCGGCCCGATGCCGAAGCGGCACAAGACATCTTCTCCAAGTACTTGGTCGAGACGTTGCCGGTGCACGCCGATGACATCGCCGAGTTCGATGGTGACCGTGGGGCGTGCATCCAGGGGATGATCGAAAAGGTCGTCGACCGGATGTACGCCGAGATCGACGACAACCGGTTCCTGGAGGTCACCTATGCCAACGGTGACAAGGAAGTCATGTACTTCAAGGACTTCAACTCCGGGGCGATGATCCAGAACGTCGTCGACCGGGCGAAGAAGAACGCCATCAAGTCGGTGCTGGAAACCGGTCAACATGGCTTGCGCATTCAGCATCTGCTCGACTCGATCGTCGACGAGTTCGCCGAGAACGAGGATCTGCCCAACACCACCAACCCCGATGACTGGGCGCGGATCTCGGGCAAGAAGGGTGAGCGGATCGTCTACATCCGCACGCTGGTCACCGGCAAGTCGTCGAGCGCCTCGCGGGCCATCGACACCGAATCGAACCTGGGTCAGTACCTGTAGGGCTGGTCCGCCAGCGCGACACATAAACCACGCACACGACACGCCGTTGGCGGTGTGCGTGGCTTATGTTTCGGCGCAGGCCGCCGTCCGGCACCGCAGCTGGATATCGAATCGCGTTCAGACCTCCAGCGAGTAGCTGTTCGTCAAGTCGTCCTGGGTGACGTGGGCCGGGCGGGTTGTGGTGTCTACGCGCAGCGTGTCGGTGAGCACGCGCGGCCGGTAGGTCCATCCGGTCGGCAGGTTGAGCCGGCTGGCAAGGCCGGGCAGGTCGGCGCGCGACAATTTGGGGTCCGCGACCTGGCTCCAGCTCTGCATGACCCAGCGCTGTCCGTCGGGATCGATGAGTTCGTAGACCTGTTCGCCGGCGTTGAAGACGAAAACCGTATGACGGCTCACTTCGTTGACGCTGTAGGGGGCGGGGTTCATCGAGGACAGCAGGACGGTGGCCTGCTGGATCATCTCGATCCCGCCGAAGGTCTTCGTCACCCGCGGGCCTTGGGGCGTTTTTTCGATGGCGTTCATCAGCCAGTAGCGGGGACCATTGAGTAACGCTGCGGCCGCCGCGTTTTCGGTGGCGATCGCTTGCGGGTCGAGCGCAGACCAAAGCTCGGCGGGACAATCGTTGAGCGGAAAGCTGTTGTAGACCGTCGCCTGGGGACCCGCATCGCCCGGGGTCACGAGAAGCACTTCGCCGTAACGCTTCCCCGACAGGTCGGTCGTCTGATCGGTCACCGGGGTGAAATTAATCGCCGACCACGGCGGCGTCAACGTCGGACGCGCCTGCCGCGACGACACCGCGGTAGCGATTGCGCGCGACCAAGGTGGTGCGCAGGTCATCGATCAGCGGGGCGAGGCCGCGTGGTGGTTCAGTCGCGGTAGCGCTGGGCCAGTTCGGGGCTTTGCGCCCCGAAGGCGGCTAAAGACTGCGTCCAGCAGGCTCGCGTTCTCGACGCCGGGAGCGCAGACGGTCTCGCCCAACTGCAGGCCGCGCAAGCTGGCCGTGACGACGTCGTCGGCGCTCATCCGGGGTACCGCGCTGAGGTCCAGGCCCTGACGCTCGTGGAACTCGGTCGCCACCACGCCGGGGCAAACTACCTGCACGGCAATCCCGGTCCCTTCTAACTCCGCGCTGAGGGTCTGAGACATCGCGACGAGGTAGGCCAGGGTGCCTGTGTAGACGACGCGGCGAGGCAGCTGGGAGTGCGGGGCCGGCCCGCTGAAGGCAATCATGCCCGCCACGTTGATGATCGTGCCTGCGCCGCGTTCCAGCATCCCGCCGACTGCGGCGCGAGCGAGCATCGTGGGGGCGAGGACCTTCACGTTCACGAGTTCCGCGGCTTTGCCAGCCGGCAGATCGGCCAGCGGCATGTAGTGCGCGACCCCGGCGTTGTTCACCAGCAGAGTCAGCGGCTCGAGGGCACAGATTTCGGCAACCCGGTCGACATCGTCGCTGGTGGAAAGGTCCGCGACCACGGTTCGGACCTTCACTTCGGGGTGCGTGTCGGCGAACTCCGCCAAACGTTCCTCGCGCCTGCCCACGACCACCAGGTCATAGCCGTCGGCGGCCAGCCGTTCGGCGTATGCCCCGCCGATCCCCGAGGTGGCTCCGGTAACGAGCGCGAGCTCGCCCACGATGGGTTCCTTTCAGGACCGCGGCGCGCACAGCGCTCACCAAGACACCGTATTTGAGCCGCGAAACTGCAACTACCGACGGGTTTACTCGCGAAATGCGTCGCTAGTTGCAGTTTCGCGGCGACGGGGGCGTCTTGCAGCCGTCGCCCGCAGAATCTCCGGGGTTCGGGCCGCGGGCGGGCCGCGTCGTTGACCGGCCTAGTCTTAAGGCATGCAACGGATTATCGGGACGGAGGTCGAGTACGGCATTTCGTCGCCGTCGGACCCGACCGCCAACCCGATCCTGACCTCGACGCAGGCGGTGCTGGCCTATGCCGCCGCCGCCGGCATTCAGCGCGCCAAACGCACCCGCTGGGACTACGAGGTGGAATCGCCGTTGCGGGACGCCCGCGGATTCGACCTGAGTCGTTCGGCCGGCCCGCCGCCGGTGGTCGACGCCGACGAGGTCGGCGCCGCCAACATGATCCTGACCAACGGCGCCCGGCTCTACGTCGACCACGCTCACCCCGAATACGCCGCGCCCGAGTGCACCGACCCGCTGGATGCGGTGATCTGGGACAAAGCGGGCGAGCGTGTGATGGAGGCCGCGGCCCGGCACGTCGCCAGCGTTCCCGGGGCAGCGAAATTACAGCTGTACAAGAACAACGTCGACGGCAAAGGCGCCTCCTACGGGACGCACGAGAACTACCTGATGTCGCGGCAGACGCCGTTCTCGGCCATCATCGCCGGGCTCACCCCGTTCCTGGTGTCCCGGCAGGTGATCACGGGCTCGGGCCGGGTGGGCGTCGGGCCCTCCGGCGACGAGGCCGGCTTCCAGCTTTCCCAGCGCTCCGACTACATCGAGGTCGAGGTGGGGCTGGAGACCACACTTAAACGCGGCATCATCAATACCCGCGACGAGCCGCACGCCGATGCCGACAGGTACCGGCGGCTGCACGTCATCATCGGCGATGCCAACCTCGCCGAGACGTCGACCTATCTGAAGCTGGGCACCACGGCACTGGTACTGGACCTGATCGAGGAAGGTCCCGCGCACGGGATCGACCTGTCCGATCTGATGTTGGCGCGGCCGGTGAGTGCGGTCCACGCGATCAGTCGCGATCCGTCGCTACGGGTCGCCGTTGCCTTGGTTGACGGTCGCGAACTGACCGGCCTTGCGCTGCAACGGATCTACCTTGACCGGGTGGCGAAGTTGGTCGACAGCCGCGACCCAGACCCGCGCGCGGCCGACGTCGTGGAGACGTGGGCACATGTGCTCGACCTGCTTGAGCGTGACCCGATGGAGTGCGCCGAGCTGTTGGACTGGCCGGCCAAGCTGCGAATGCTCGAAGGTTTCCGGCACCGGGAGAACCTGAGCTGGTCGGCGCCGCGTTTGCACCTCGTTGATCTGCAATATTCGGATGTCCGGCTGGACAAAGGTCTGTACAACCGGCTGGTCGCGCGCGGCTCGATGAAGCGTCTGGTCACCGAGCAACAGGTGCTCAGTGCCGTCGACAACCCACCGACGGACACTCGCGCGTACTTCCGCGGCGAATGTTTGCGCAGGTTCGGCGCCGACATCGCCGCAGCCAGCTGGGACTCGGTGATCTTCGACCTGGGTGGCGATTCGCTGGTTCGCATCCCCACGCTGGAGCCGCTGCGTGGCAGTAAGGCACACGTGGGAGCGCTGCTGGACTCGGTTAACAGTGCTGTGGAGCTGGTAGAACAACTGACCCGGTGAGCAGCGTTCGCCGGGAAACGTCGGGGTTGACCGGTAGGGTAGACACACAGACCGGACGACGCAGGAGGCGGCGATGGCGCAGGAACAGACCAAGGGTGGCGGTGGTGGCGGCGATGAAGACGAATTCGCTGATGTCGCGGCCGGGGGCCAGGAGCGTCGCGAGAAGCTGGCCGAGGAGACCGACGATCTGCTCGACGAGATTGATGACGTCCTTGAGGAGAACGCCGAAGACTTCGTCCGCGCGTATGTCCAAAAGGGCGGACAGTGACCTGGTCGTTCTCTGATCGCCTGGCCACTAACTCGGCATTTCCCGGTGCCCCCGACATAAACCAATCCTCATTCGCTGAGCTCCTGCGCCGCCAGGCGCCGGAGTTGCTACCACCAAACCTCGGCGGCGGCGCACAGCCGGGCAGTGCTAGCGCGCAGTTACCGCACGGAACCACGATCGTCGCGTTGAAATACCCCGGCGGTGTCCTCATCGCCGGTGACCGGCGCTCGACGCAGGGCAACATGATCGCCGGGCGCGACGTGCGCAAGGTGTACATCACCGACGACTACACCGCCACCGGCATCGCGGGCACTGCGGCCATCGCCGTCGAGTTCGCCCGCCTGTATGCGGTCGAGCTCGAGCACTACGAGAAGCTCGAAGGCGTGCCGCTCACCTTTGCCGGCAAGGTCAACAGGCTCGCGATCATGGTGCGCGGCAACCTGGGGGCCGCGCTGCAGGGGTTCGTGGCGGTACCGCTGCTGGCCGGCTACGACATCCACGCATCGGATCCCGATAACGCGGGCCGCATCGTCTCGTTCGACGCGGCCGGCGGCTGGAACATCGAGGAAGAGGGCTACCAGTCGGTGGGGTCCGGATCGATTTTCGCCAAGTCGTCGATCAAGAAGTTGTATTCGCAAGTCAGCGACGCCGATTCCGCGGTGCGGGTCGCGGTCGAGGCGCTCTACGACGCCGCCGACGACGATTCGGCCACCGGCGGACCGGACCTGGTCCGCGGTATCTATCCCACGGCGGTCACCATCGGCGCCGACGGGGCGGCCGAGGTGCCCGAAAGCCGGATCGCCGAATTGGCTCGTGAAGTCATCGAAAGCCGCACGCGCCCTGAAACGTTCGGCCCCGACGGCGAGCCGCGGGGTGAGAAGTGAGCTTCCCGTATTTCATTTCGCCCGAGCAGGCCATGCGGGAGCGCAGCGAGCTCGCGCGCAAGGGCATCGCGCGGGGCCGCAGTGTGGTCGCGCTGGCCTACTCCGGTGGTGTGCTGTTCGTCGCCGAGAACCCGTCGCGGTCACTACAGAAGATCAGCGAGCTGTACGACCGCGTGGGCTTCGCCGCCGCGGGCAAGTTCAATGAATTCGACAATCTGCGCCGCGGTGGCATCCAATTCGCCGACACCCGCGGCTACGCCTACGACCGCCGCGACGTCACCGGCCGGCAGCTGGCCTACGTGTATGCGCAGACGCTGGGCAGCATCTTCACCGAGCAGGCCAAGCCGTACGAGGTCGAACTGTGTGTGGCCGAGGTCGCACACTTCGGCGAGACGAAACCACCTGAGCTCTATCGGATCACGTATGACGGATCGATCGCCGACGAGCCGCATTTTGTGGTCATGGGCGGCACCACGGAGCCGATCGTCACCGCGCTCAAGGACTCCTACGCCGAGAACGCCGATTTGCACGACGCTCTGCATATCGCGGTGGAAGCGCTGCGCGCGGGCAGTGCCGATACCGCGGGCAACGGTCAATCGTCGGTAGGGGTGGCCAGCCTCGAAGTCGCCATTCTGGACGCCAATCGGCCGCGGCGAGCGTTTCGGCGGATCAACCGCGCCACCCTGGAAACGCTGCTCGAGGAACCGGAGTCACCCGATTCCGGGGAGCCCGAATCTAACGGCGAATCGGCCGATTAGGCGCGGCTGCCCACCGCCACCGTCAGACAACCAGTACCCTCGATTGTGTGCAGCGGCGAATCATGGGCATCGAGACCGAGTTCGGTGTCACCTGCACATTTCACGGTCACCGACGGCTCAGCCCGGACGAAGTAGCCCGCTACCTGTTCCGCCGGGTGGTGTCGTGGGGCCGCAGCTCGAATGTTTTCCTGCGTAACGGCGCGCGCCTCTACCTCGACGTGGGCAGCCATCCGGAGTACGCAACCGCCGAGTGCGACAGCCTGGTGCAGCTGGTTACCCACGACCGCGCCGGTGAGTGGGTGCTGGAAGACCTGCTCGTCGACGCCGAGCAGCGGCTTGCCGACGAGGGCATCGGCGGCGACATCTACCTGTTCAAGAACAACACCGATTCGGCCGGCAACTCCTACGGCTGCCACGAGAACTACCTGATCGTGCGGGCCGGCGAGTTCTCCCGGATCTCCGACGTGCTGCTGCCCTTCCTGGTCACCCGCCAGTTGATCTGCGGGGCCGGCAAGGTGCTGCAGACGCCCAAGGCCGCGACGTTCTGCCTGTCCCAGCGCGCCGAGCACATCTGGGAGGGTGTCTCCTCGGCGACCACCCGCAGCCGTCCGATCATCAACACCCGCGACGAGCCGCACGCCGACGCCGAGAAGTACCGGCGGCTGCACGTCATCGTCGGCGACTCCAACATGTGCGAGACCACCACCATGCTCAAGGTGGGCACCGCCGCACTCGTGCTGGAAATGATCGAAGCCGGTGTCCCGTTCCGGGACTTCTCGCTGGACAATCCCATCCGCGCCATCCGCGAAGTCAGCCACGACGTCACCGGGCGTCGGCCAGTGCGGCTCGCCGGTGGGCGTCAGGCCAGCGCGCTGGACATCCAGCGCGAGTACTACACCCGCGCCGTTGAGCACATGCAGACCCGCGAGCCCGACGCGCAGATCGAGCAGGTCATCGATCTGTGGGGCCGCCAGCTCGACGCCGTCGAAAGCCAAGACTTCGCCAAGGTGGACACCGAGATCGACTGGGTGATCAAACGCAAGCTGTTCCAGCGCTACCAGGACCGCTACAACATGGAGCTGTCCGACCCGAAGATCGCCCAGCTGGATCTGGCTTATCACGACATCAAGCGGGGCCGCGGCGTCTTCGATCTGTTGCAGCGCAAGGGTCTGGCGACGCGCGTCACCACCGACGAGGACATCGCCGAGGCCGTGGACCATCCGCCGCAGACCACCCGGGCGAGGCTGCGCGGCGAGTTCATCAGCGCCGCGCAGGCGGCGGGGCGCGACTTCACCGTCGACTGGGTGCACCTCAAACTCAACGATCAGGCGCAGCGCACCGTGCTGTGCAAGGACCCGTTCCGATCGGTTGACGAGCGGGTCAAGCGGCTGATCGCCAGCATGTAACTTGTACGGGTGGCGACCTCGAAAGTCGAACGGCTGGTAAACCTGGTCATCGCCCTGCTGTCCACCCGCGGCTTCATCACGGCGGACAAAATCAGGTCCAGCGTCGCGGGTTATTCCGACAGCCCCAGCGCTGAGGCGTTCTCCCGGATGTTCGAGCGCGACAAGAACGAGCTGCGCGACCTCGGCATCCCCCTTGAGGTTGGCAGGGTGTCGGTCCTGGACCCCACCGAGGGCTACCGGATCAACCGCGACGCCTACGCACTGCCCCCGGTCGAACTGACCCCGGATGAAGCGACCGCGGTGGCCGTCGCTACGCAATTGTGGGAGTCGCCCGAGTTGATCACCGCGACCCAGGGCGCGCTGCTCAAGCTGCGGGCCGCCGGAGTGGACGTCGATCCCTTCGACAAAGGGACCCTACTGGCCATTGCCTCTCCGGCCGGGGTGCCGGGTCTGCGCGGGTCAGAGGATGTTCTCGGGATCCTGTTGTCGGCCATCGATTCCCGGCAGGCGGTGCAGTTCCCGCACCGGCCATCGCGGGCCGAGCCCTACACCAAACGCACCGTCGAGCCGTGGGGCGTGATAACCGAGAGGGGCCGCTGGTACCTGGTGGGCCACGACCGCGACCGCGACGACACCCGCGTCTTCCGGCTCTCCCGGATCGGTGCCGACGTCACAGCCGTCGGGCCGAGGGGGGCAATCACGGTGCCCGACAACGTCGATCTGCGCCGGATCGTGGCCCAGACGGTCAGTGAAGTCGTAGCGGCGCCGGCCGGCGGCCCCGCCCGGGTATGGGTCGCGGAGGGGCGCGCCACCGCGCTGCGACGTGATGGAAGGTCCCTAGAGCCCCCAGCTGCGCGGCAATTGGCCGGCCGCGACGGCGAGGTGATCGAGCTCGACATCGGATCCGCCGACCGGCTGGCGCGTGACATCGCCGGCCATGGGGCCGATGCCGTCGTGCTTGAGCCGGAATCCCTGCGCGAGGATGTGCTGGCCCGGTTGCGTGGCCACGCGGGGTCCTCATGACACCCGTATCGAGCCGGCTGGTCAGGCTGCTCAACATGGTGCCGTACTTCCAGGCCAACCCGCGGATCACCCGGGCCGAGGCCGCCACCGGGCTGGGGGTGTCGGTCAAACAGCTGGAAGAGGACCTCAACCAGCTGTGGATGTGCGGCCTTCCCGGCTATTACCCGGGTGATCTCATCGACTTCGAGTTTTCCGGGGACACCATCGAGGTGACGTTTTCGGCGGGCATCGACAGGCCGCTCAAGCTCACATCGCCCGAGGCCACCGGGTTGCTGGTGGCGCTGCGCGCGCTGGCGGACATTCCGGGTGTGGTCGATCCGGCGGCGGCGCGCAGCGCGATCGCCAAGATCGAGTCCGCCGCCGGTGCCGTCGGGCAGGATGCCACGGGCTCGGCGGCGGCCGTCGATGATCCGGCGCCTGTCGAAAGCCGGGCCGCGGCCGCGGTCCGCGCGGCCGTGCAGTACAAACACGCGCTGGCCATCGACTACTACGCCGCCTCACACGACACCCTGACCAGCCGGATCGTCGACCCCATCCGGGTGCTACTGATCGGCGGGCACAGCTATTTGGAGGCCTGGTCGCGCGAAGCCGAAGGGGTTCGGCTGTTTCGCTTCGACCGCATCGTGGATGCCACCGAGCTGGGTGAGCCGGCCGCGCCGCCCGCACCGGTACTCAAAGCGCCACCGGACACGTCGTTGTTCGACGGCGACCCGGCACTGCCGGCGGCGACACTGCGGGTGGCGCCCTCCGCGTCGTGGATGTTCGAGTACTACCCGATGCGGGAGCTGCGTGAGCTGCCCGACGGGTCGTGTGAGGCGGTCATGACGTATGCCTCTGACGATTGGATGACTCGCCTGGTGCTGGGTTTCGGTTCTGCCGTGCAGGTGGTTGAACCCAAGGCGCTCGCTCAGCGTGTACGGGATGCCGCGGTGACGGCCATCGAGGCCTACCGGGCGGTGCAGGCCACGCCGTGACGCGCGCACACCGGCGTTCGGCCGTGCTGCGGTAACATCGGGTGGAGATCTGGAGGTAATCAAAGTGGGCAGTCTTAGTCCCTGGCACTGGGCGATCCTCGCTGTCGTAGTGGTCCTGCTGTTCGGTGCCAAGCGGCTTCCCGATGCGGCGCGCTCGTTGGGCAAGTCGATGCGCATCTTCAAGTCCGAGATCCGTGAAATGCAGACCGACAGCAAGGCGGAAACACCGTCCATCGACACCGCCGCGGCCGCCCCCCAGCCGGTCCAGTCGGAGCGAGCCGACTCGCCGGCGGCCAGCGAGCAGGGTCACACCGAAGCACGCCCGGCTTAGGCCCGCGTTACCGTCGCGGTGCCCGAGCGCCCTGACCGAGCGTCGTGAACGTCGTTAAAACGCTGAAAAGGCTCAACCCTCGCCAGCGGCGCAGCCGCACCAATCCCGACGCGACGATGTCGCTGGTCGACCACTTGACCGAGCTGCGTACCCGGCTGCTGATCTCGCTGGCGGCGATCCTGGTCACCACGATGTTGGGGTTCGTCTGGTATTCACACCCGATCTTCGGGGTGGAGAGCCTGGGCGAATGGCTTCGGCACCCGTACTGTTCCCTGCCCAAGTCGGCGCGGGCCGAAATCACCGCCGACGGGCAGTGCCGGTTGCTGGCGACAGCGCCCTTCGACCAATTCATGTTGCGGCTCAAGGTCGGCATGACCGCCGGAATCGTGCTTGCCTGCCCGGTGTGGTTCTACGAGCTCTGGAGCTTCATCACGCCCGGCCTCTACCGCAAGGAGCGCCGCTTCGCGGTGGCGTTCGTCATCCCGGCCGCACTGTTGTTCATCTGCGGTGCCCTGCTGGCCTACTTCGTGCTGGCCAAGGCGCTGGACTTCTTGCTGACCGTCGGCAGCGACGTGCAGGTCACCGCCCTGTCCGGGGACCGGTATTTCGGCTTTCTGATCAATCTGCTGGTGGTGTTCGGGGTCAGCTTCGAGTTCCCCTTGCTGATCGTCATGCTCAACATGACGGGGCTGCTGACCTATGAGCGGCTCAAGTCGTGGCGACGGGGTCTGATCTTCTCGATGTTCGTGTTCGCGGCCGTGTTCACGCCCGGATCGGATCCGTTTTCGATGACCGCTCTGGGGCTCGCGCTGTCGGTGCTCCTCGAGTTCGCCATCCAGATCGCCCGCTTCCACGACCGGCGAAAAGCCAAGCGCGAAGCCCGAACCGAGATCCCCGACGACCAGGCGTCGGTTATCGAAGAGCCCGAGCCGATACCGGAACCATCGTTCATCGCCGGGTCTCATGACGACGTCACCTAGCCCGCTGGCCGAGCTGGCCCTGTTCAGCGCGGAAATGCCCTTTGCGCTCGACGATTTCCAGCAGCGGGCCTGTGCGGCGCTCGAACGGGGCCACGGGGTATTGGTCTGTGCGCCGACCGGTGCGGGCAAGACCGTGGTGGGTGAATTCGCCGTGCATCTGGCGCTGGCGGCCGGCACCAAGTGCTTCTACACCACGCCCATGAAGGCCCTGAGCAATCAGAAGCACAACGACCTGACGGCGCGCTACGGCCGCGACCGGATCGGACTGCTGACCGGGGATATGTCCGTCAACGCCGATGCGCCGGTGGTGGTGATGACCACCGAAGTGCTGCGCAACATGCTGTACGCCGATTCTCCTGCGCTACAAGGGCTTTCCCATGTGGTGATGGATGAGGTGCATTTCCTCGCCGACCGGATGCGGGGCGCGGTGTGGGAAGAAGTCATCCTGCACCTGCCCGACGAGGTGCGGGTCGTGAGCCTGTCGGCGACGGTGAGCAACGCCGAGGAGTTCGGCGGCTGGATCCAGACCGTGCGGGGCGACACGACGGTGGTGGTCGACGAACACCGGCCGGTGCCGCTGTGGCAGCACGTGTTGGTGGGTAAGCGGCTCTTTGACTTGTTCGATTACCGGAACAAAGACGCGCCCGCCGCGGCAGCCCGGGAGCTACGGGTGGACCCGGAGTTGGTGCGCCATATCGCTAATCGCCGCGAAGCGGGCCGGATGTCGGACTGGCAGCCTCGCCGGAGCTCCGGGCGGTCCGGGCACGGACGACCCGACCGGCCGAGGTTCTACCGACCGCCGGCGCGGCCGGACGTGATCGCGACGCTTGACTCCGAGGGCCTGTTGCCGGCCATCACCTTCGTGTTCTCCCGGGTCGGGTGTGACGCCGCGGTCCAGCAGTGCCTGCGCTCGCCGCTGCGACTGACCAACGAGGAGGAGCGCGCCCAGATCGCCGAGGTGATCGACCATCGCTGCGGTGACCTCGAGGATTCCGACCTGGAGGTGCTCGGCTACTACGAGTGGCGGGAAGGGTTGCTGCGGGGTTTGGCCGCCCACCACGCCGGGATGTTGCCGGCGTTTCGCCACACTGTCGAGGAGCTGTTCACCGCCGGCCTGGTGAAGGCGGTGTTCGCCACCGAAACCCTCGCGCTCGGCATCAACATGCCCGCTCGCACCGTCGTGCTTGAGCGGTTGGTGAAGTTCAACGGCGAGCAGCACATGCCGCTGACGCCGGGGGAGTACACCCAGCTGACCGGGCGTGCCGGCAGGCGCGGCATCGATGTCGAGGGTCACGCGGTGGTGCTCTGGCATCCCGCCGAGGAAACCAGCGAACCGGCCGCGGTGGCCGGGCTGGCCTCCACCCGTACCTACCCGCTGCGTAGTTCGTTCGCGCCGTCGTACAACATGACGATCAACCTGGTCCAGCAGATGGGCCCTGAGCAGGCACACCGACTGCTGGAGCAGTCGTTCGCCCAGTATCAGGCCGACCGCTCCGTCGTCGGCCTGGTCAGTGGAATCGAGCGCGGCAAGACGATCCTCGCCGAGATCGCTGCCGAACTCGGTGGGGCTGACGCGCCGGTCCTCGAGTATGCCCGGATGCGCGCGCGGATTTCGGAGATGGAGCGCGCGCAGTCGCGCGCGTCCCGGTTGCAGCGGCGGCAGGCGTCCAGCGATGCGCTCGCCGCGTTGCGCCGAGGCGACATCATCACCATTACCCAAGGCCGCCGCGGCGGGCTGGCGGTGGTGCTGGAGCCGGCCCGCGACCGAGACGACCCGCGCCCACTGGTCCTGACCGAAGATCGTTGGGCGGGGCGGATTTCGTCGGCGGACTACTCGGGCGCGACGGCGCCGGTCGGATCGATGGCCTTGCCCAAACGGGTCGAACACCGCCAGCCGCGGGTGCGGCGCGACCTCGCCTCAGCGCTGCGATCGGCCGCGGCGGGGCTGGCTGTTCCGAGTGGCCGCCGCCGCGGTGCCGCGGATGAGGATGACGCGTTCCACGATCCGGAGCTGACGTCGCTTCGGGCTGAATTGCGTCGGCATCCCGCCCATAACAGCGCCGGCCTGGAGCCGAAGATCCGCGAGGCGGAGCGTTATCTGCGGCTGGAACGCGAGAACGCACAGCTGGAGAAGAAGGTTGCGACCGCCACCAACTCGCTGGCCCGCACGTTCGACCGGATCCTCGGGCTGCTCACCGAGCGTGCGTTCATTCAAGGCCCGGCCACCGATCCCAAAGTCTCCGACGACGGCCGGTTGTTGGCGCGCATCTACAGCGAGAGCGATTTGTTGGTCGCCGAATGCCTGCGCACCGGCGCGTGGGCGGGTTTGAACCCGGCCGAGTTGGCGGCGGTGGTTTCCGCGGTCCTCTATGAGACTCGCGGTCGCGACGGCCCCAGCGCCCCATTCGCCGCCGAGGCGCCCACTCCGCGGCTACGGCAGGCGCTGCGTCAGACGTCGAAGCTGTCCAACGGGCTGCGCGCCGACGAGCAAAGGCACCGGATCGCTCCGAATCGCGAACCCGACGACGGCTTTGTCGCGGTCATTTACCACTGGGCCCGGACCGGAGATCTGTCCGCGGCTCTGGCCGCTGGCGACGCGGCGAGCGGCTCACCTCTGACGGCGGGTGATTTCGTGCGTTGGTGCCGGCAGGTGCTCGACCTGTTGGACCAGGTTCGCAACGCGGCCCCGGATGCTGAGCTGCGAGCTACCGCAAAACGCGCCATCGCTGACGTTCGGCGCGGCGTCGTTGCAGTTGACGCCGGGTAGGCTAGGCCGCAGCTACGGTTACACAAGGGGACTGAGGAGAAACGATGAGCGGACCGCACGGATCGGATTCGGGCCAGCAGTGGCAGCCGCCCGGCCACGGTGGCGAACAACCATCGTCGGAGCAGCCGACCCAGCTGGGATCGCCCTGGCAGCAGCAGCAACCACCCCAAGATGCGACGTGGGCGGCCCCGGCGTACACGCCGCCTGCCGAGTACCCGCGGTACCAACAGCCGGCCGAGCAGGCCTACCCGCAGCAGTACCCGCCGGCCGCGCCCGGCTACGGGCAGCCTGCGCCCGGCCAGTACGCGCAGCCCGGCCAATACGGGCAGCCCGGCCAGTACGGCCAGCCTCCCCAGTACGGTCAGCCCGGTCAGCCCGGCCAGCCCGGCCAGCCCGCGCAATACGGTCAGCCGGGCCAGTACCCGCAGCAGTACCCGACCTACGAGCAGCCGGCTAAGAAGCGCCCGAGCGCGCTGATCATCGGCATCATCGCCGCGGCTGCCCTGGTCCTGGTCGCGATCGTGCTGGTGACCGGTTTCTGGGCGCCCGGCTTTTTCGTCACCACCAAACTGGACGTGAACAAGGCCCAGTCCGGCGTGCAGCAGGTCCTCACCGACGAGACCAACGGCTACGGCGCGAAAAACGTCAAAGACGTCAAGTGCAACAACGGCACCGACCCCACCGTCAAGAAGGGGGCGACGTTCGACTGCAGCGTCAGTATCGACGGCGCCCCGAAGCACGTGACAGTGACCTTCCAGGACAGCAAGGGCACCTACGAGGTCGGCCGGCCTCAGTAGGCGTCGAGCGCTTTCTGCAGACGGGCGATCGACGACCCGACGCCCAGCTCGGTCGCCAGTTCGGCGGTGCGTTTCGGATCGGCGGCCACCAGTGGCAAGACGTCGGTGGGCGTCGACAGCGTGACGGGCGCGTCGGTGGACACCCGGACCACCTGACTGGCGGCCTCGATGTAGTCGATGGAGCTCAGCAGTTTCGCCCGCAGTCCCTTGGCCATGGTGGATTTCGGGTCGTGGGCGGCGGCCAGGATGTGGTCCAGCGAACCGTGCTCAGCCAGCAGGGTGGCCGCCGTCTTCTCACCGACGCCGGGCACGCCCGGCAGGCCGTCGGACGGGTCGCCCCGCAGCAGCGCGAGTTCGGCGTAGGCTGCTCCGGCCCGATCCGCCGGCACCCGGTAGTGCTCGGCCACCTCGGCGGGACCGAACAAGGTGGCTTTGGCCAGCCCCCGGCCCAGGTAGAGCACCCGCACCGGGACAGGGTCGTCGGCTACCACCTGTAACAGGTCGCGGTCGCCGCTGACCACGACGACCGGATCGCTTTTCTCCCGGGCCGCCAGCGTGCCCAGCACGTCGTCGGCCTCGAAACCCGGTGCGCCCGCCGTCGCGATCCCGAACGCGTCCAGCAGCTCCATGATCATGTCGACCTGCGGGGTCAGTTCGTCGGGCACTTCCTCGATGTCGGGCTGGCCAGCGGGCCCCGGCCCGCTGATTTCTTGAGCCACCCTGTGCGCCTTGTAGGACGGGATGAGATCGACCCGGAACTGCGGCCGCCAGTCCAGGTCGAGGCAGACCGCGAGCCGGTGTGGGCGTTGTTGGGTGATCACCGTGGCCATCGAGTCGATGAACCCGCGCACGGCGTTGACCGGCCGCCCGTCGGGTGAGGTGATCGACGAAGGCACCCCGAAGTACGAGCGGAACCACATGCTGGCCCCGTCGAGCAGCAACACGGGTGCGGGCATGCGGGCTATCCTGCCAGCGTCGCGCCCGCACGATTAGCCTGGCTGGCATGGACTCCGACCGATTCGACGCCACGGTGTATGCGCGCCGGCTGGCAGCGGCGGCCGCCGCCACAGGTGACGCTGGGCTGACCGGCCTGGTGATCACGCCGGGCTATGACCTGCGCTACCTCACCGGCTCGCGTGCACAGACCTTCGAGCGGCTCACGGCGCTGGTGTTGCCGGCCTCCGGTGAAGCCGACGGTCGTGGTCCCGCGGCTGGAGCTGGCCTCGCTCAAGGGGTCGGCGATCGCTGAGCTGGGTCTGACGGTGCGGGACTGGGTCGACGGCGACGATCCCTACCAGCTGGTGAGCGCCGCCTTGGGCGGCGCCCCTGCGGCGACGGCCGTCACGGATTCCATGCCGGCACTGCACCTTTTGCCACTGGCCGATGTGTTGGGGGTGCTGCCGGTGCTGGCCACCGACGTGCTGCGCAAGCTGCGGATGGTCAAGGAAGAGTGCGAGATCGACGCGCTGCGCAAGGCCGGCTCGGCTATCGACCGGGTACACGCCCGAGTGCCAGAGTTTTTGATTCCGGGCCGCACCGAGGCCGACGTCGCCGCCGACATCGCCGAAGCCATTGTCGCCGAGGGTCATTCGCAGGTGGCATTCATCATCGTCGGCTCCGGTCCGCATGGCGCCGATCCGCATCACAGCTATTCGGATCGTGAACTGCAGGCCGGTGACATCGTCGTCGTCGACATCGGAGGCGCGTACGAGCCCGGATACCATTCCGACTCGACGCGCACCTACAGCATCGGGGAACCCGGACCTGATGTTGCCCAACAGTATTCGGTACTGCAACGAGCCCAGCGTGCGGCCCTGGAAGCGGTCCGTCCCGGGGTGACGGCCGAGCAGGTCGATGCCGCTGCCCGCGACGTGCTGGCAGAGGCCGGGCTTGCGGAGTTTTTTGTGCACCGCACGGGACACGGCATCGGGCTCTCAGTTCACGAAGAGCCCTACATCATCGCGGGGAATGACCTGCCACTGGCGGCGGGCATGGCCTTTTCCGTCGAGCCCGGCATCTACTTCCCGGGCCATTGGGGTGCGCGAATCGAAGACATCGTAATCGTGACCGAGGACGGCGCGCTGAGTGTCAACAGCCGGCCGCACGATCTGATTGTGGTGCCAGTTCCCTAGTATTCGTGATCATCGCGAATCGTATTCCGCGGTCGGCTTCCTTCGGGATCGACATAGGCGGGTAAGCCCGGTATCCGGAACTGGCCGACGTGCGGCTGGCGCCTGCCGTCGGCGAGCAGTCCGTCTGTTGCAAGCCGCTCGGGGTGGCCAGTGGCGATGTCGGTCATGGCGCGCAGCGCCTCGCTGCCCATCATGTAGTAGTGCGAATGATGGCGTTCGTTGACGGATTCAGTATCGGGAACCTCAGCACGGAAGCGGATCGAGCCGTAACCGTCGGCCGCCGGATCACGCCCCAAACCGGCATCAGGCGGGAGATGTATGCCGGATTGCCCGAGCCTGCCCTTGAGCCATTCGAACGGTACCCCGCTGGACTCCCCGATCCAGGTGATCGGGTCGGTCGAGGCCGAGCCGACGTAGACGTGTCCGCCGTCGAGACGGAAGTCGGCAGCGCTGTGCGCCAGATCCGTTCCGGGACAACCGAGCAGGACCGCATCAGTGGCACGCATGTTGTTATGGGTAAACGCGTCGGCGACCGTTGTCGAGCCGTAGGAATGCCCGATGACGGTGATGTGCTGGGGCGTCAGGCTGTTGTGGGTCGCCCAAAGACCGTTGACATCTGCCGCCAACAGGGCAGCGCCCCTGCGCGCCAGTCCAGGCTCACTGACCCGCAGATCGGATGCGCCGTGCGGCGCTTCAAAAGCCATCCAGGCGATCACCGAGGTGTAGTGGCCTTCGGGATCCGCGGCCAGGGATTGGTCGTAGAGGTTGATCGCGTCGACGTGGCGCATCATCCATCCCTGCGCAACGCTACTGCCGTTGCCCGGAACTATGACCGCGGTGTTTCGCGCGTAGTCGGGATTGCCGATCGCGATCGCGGCCTTGCCTAAACCGTTGAAAGCCAACGGGTCGTAGGCCCACAGCATGACGGGCCGTTGGTTGGGACCCTCTGATCCTGTGTCGTACTTCAGGCCGTCGCGCGTCCGCAGGGCGTTTCGGTACCGGGTGGCATCGGTGCCCGAAAGCCGCGCGGCGTTCTGGGCCCGGTTGATGTCGTCGTTGAGCACCGCCCGGTTGACCGCGTCACGGACGACGGCGCTGACGCCATTGAGGTTGCCAAGCTCCGGCGGGTGTTCAGCGATCAACCGGTCCTTTTGGTCCTGGCCGAGTGAATCCCACCACTTCTCGACGTCCTGGGGGCTCGTATCGGCTGGTGGAATCGCAAGGGGCTCTGTGGATCTTGTACGGCCGTCGTGCAGTGTTGCCAGAGAATTCTGCAGGTGGTCGGAGTAGGCACTTCGCATTGACGTGAGCTGGTCCAGCGCCGATCTGGTGTAGTCGACGGCTCGCTGCTCAAGTGCAGAGATCAGGTGGTCAAGTGCGGATTTCTCGGCCTCGGTGAGGTGGCTGTCGCTCTCTAGATCCAGCGCTTCACCGAGTTGGCAGTCGAGGCGCGGGAGTTCGGTCTCCAAAGCCGAAATCAGGACCGCGCCGGTTCGTTGAACCTCGGCCAAGGCGGCGGCGATGTTGTGCAAATCCAGCCCGATCTTGGGCAATTGGCGGGACTGCGTCTCCAATGACCGGGCGGCACGACGCACCTCAGCGGAGCCGCTGATCGGATGGTCGTCAGTCTCGCGATCCCATGACGCTTCAAAGCGGCGGCGCGCTTCTGCGAATGCGGCGCTGGAGTCGCTGGTGTATCGGCCGGCATGACGAAAAGCCTGCGCCAAGTCGGAAATCTGTGCTGGGCGACCACTTTGCAGACTCTTGTTGATTATCCAGGGGTTACCGCCGCTTTCGGCAATTAGCTGCGGGAGGCTTATGCGCCGGAGCTGCTGCATCGCAGCGCCCGCAGTTTTGCGGCGTTGTGCTGCTCCATGTCGGTGAATTCGGCGGCGGCGCGCTGCGCCTGGCCGCCGATTGCCGTCAGTGTTTCCTGGTGGGCCTGCAAGCTTTTCACGTGTTTAGCGTGGGCCACGCTCACCGCGTCATGAAACGCCTCGGCCGCGGGGAAGCCACCGAACATCCCCGACAACAGCGGTCCCCGCGACAGGTGATCGGCCGCGTCTTGAGCGTGCGCGCCCGCGCGGTGAGACTCGGCCGCCCCCGAGTGCAGCAATTCAGTATTGACAAACATCGCGACCCTTTCCGAGCTGAAGACAAAGACTACTACCGCAGATTTGCCCGTCAATTCACCGTGTGGTCAGCGAGGTTGGGCTTGTCCGGCCGTCACACTGCAGGCCTGGAACCAAGCGAGGTGATAGGTGGCGGCTGACTTGTCGCCGGCCACCAGCGCGTCGATGGCGGCCAGCAGCTGCCAATTGCCTACCTCGTGGGTATCGACGTCGTCGGGATAGGCGTCGAGAACGCGGGTGGTGATGGCAGCGAGGTGTTCGTGGAGGAGTTCGACTTCTTTGTCCAGTACTCCGGTACCACCCGAAGCCGCTTTGGCCAGCGTTAGCGCCAACCGTGGCAGCCCGTCACGCCACTGGACAGCTTGGCTGAGTTCCCAACCGAGTTCGTCGATTTCGGGTACGTGCCGAGGCCGCGCTGACGTGGGGACGGGCTCGTCCTCGTCTGGGATGTGGTGAATCGGGGTGTAGCCGGCGGCAACGTTGACGTCGCCGAGCAGGATTTCCAGACCGCCGCGGCGTCGTTCCGGGGGCAGGAGCGTGACTCCGGCCGGCAGGTCGATGCCGGGCGGGATCCATCCGCTGGCCAGATCGGTTGCCATCACAGTGGTGTTGTCTGCGCGGTCTCCGATCGCCCAAGCCAACCTGGGCTGCTGTCGGGCAACAGCGCCCACCAGCCGCTGCAGGCGCGCTCGCGCGGTGGCGTTAGCCGATGCCGCGCCGGCAATTGCCCCGGTGGCGGTGGCGGCGGCGGCTTGGGTTCCAGGGCTCGACGCACCTGAGGGCTGCGCCGGCGCGGTTGTTTGGCGCACGACGGCGGGTTGAGCTGGGCTGCCTTGCCCGGCCGACGGGTGTACCGGCGCGGAGCCCGGCGTCGCCGATAGCTGCGAGCTCGGCGGCGCGGCGGGCGTCGTGGCTGCTGAAATTGTGGGCCGCAGATCGGAGGCGTAGGCAGGCAGCGGGCCCGTCGGCGGGGTGGCTGAGACCGGACCAGCGGGCGTGGCTGGCCCTGCCATCATGGGCGGCGGCGCCGATGCATCGGGGACGGGCGTGTGAGTGACGGGGGGTGGCGAATCGTAGACGGGCGCGTGGGCTGGGGCACTAAAGTCGGCGGCCGGGCCAGTGGGTACGGATTGCGGCACTTGCGATTCGGTCGGTGACATCGCAGCCGGTGGGATTGCGGTAGTGGGTGCCGTGAACGGCGCGCCATTCTCCATGCCTTTGTCGAAACTGTGGATCAAGTCCCCGGGGGTTAGGGCTTGGGTGGGGCTGGCTGGTGTGAGCGGTGCGGCAGATGGGGGTGCCGCCGCTGGCGCGGGTAGCCCTGAGGTGGGGTTTCCACCTAATGATCCCGGCGGTGACAGGGCGGCGCCAGGTAATGACGTTGTCGCGGAGGGCGTTGGCCCCGCGACTGTGGCAGGTACTGCTGGCGTAGTGGGCACAGGGTTCGAACCCGATTGTGGACGTAAATTAAGAGGGATTCCGTTATTGGGGCCGGGCTGAGGTGCTGGGGCCGCGACGCGCGAAGCTCCCGGCTCCGCTGCGAGGTTATTAGGGATTGCTTTCGGCGGTTCGCCGGCGGCGTGCGATGTCTCGAATTTCGCTGGTGATATGCCGGCATTGTTGGGGATTCCGAAAGTGGAGCCGTTGGGGTCGAGAATGCCTCGCACATCTTTCTCGAGGTCTGTTTGATCGTTTGGTTGTCGGAACATCTGCGCGACATCGATGCCGTGGGCATGTGCGAACTGGCGAGCAGACTGCGCCGGTCCCCTCCTCGTCGAGGATCTGTTGCATCGCGTCGAGCACGTTACCGCCATACTTCGCTGCGGCCAGACTGGCAAGGGCTCGGCACTGGTGTATCAATGCAACGATCTGCGTCACCTTGGCCTCTACGGGTTGCTTCGAGCTCTGGATTTCTTTGATCTGGTTGTTGCCCTCTTGGGCCAGACTTGTCAGATCCTGCTGAAGGCCAAGGGTGCTGTCGTAGGCGGTGCTATACGCCCTTTGCTTTATGCCGTTCTTGTCGGCGACTCGTCGCGCTTGATCCTCCCCTTGGCGGAAGGCGTCGCGAAGATCATCGGCTGTATGCCCCTGTTGTCCGCCGAGCGCGCCGGTTTGGGCGTTGCGCAGGACGGCCGCAAAATTTGTGTACGCGTTTTTGATCTGTCCGCGATTGAACTCGCCATGCGAAAGCGCCATTAGGTCTGAGTCATCAGGCCATTGATCTCCGACAAGTACCAATGACCATTCTCCGGGAGGGAATTCGCTCATTTGCAAAAGCCTTCAATCATCGAGCCACGAACCAACCGGAAAGCGCAAAGTTGCCCAGTCGGCTACTCATTTGCACAAGTCGTCTATTGCGGCCGTTGGTTGTTCGGCTTCCTGTCGCAACGGGTTTATTTCGGAGTCACTCGAATTAGCGAGGTAACTGACGGTTATTTCTTGGTAAATGTCGGCTAATTTCCGGACCGCCGTTGCGAGGTCAGGATTGGTTGCTGGCTCTTCAGTAAGTTTGGTCAGAAGATATCGGCTGCCGGCATCGAGCGCTTGGCGCGAAGCCGTAGCCACGGCGAGACTCGCGGTTGGGTCGTTCCCGACTTCTCGGGCACCAGCCGCATCGAGTGCTTTACGGACTTGCTTATAAGCAGCACACACCTTCGTCTTGGCGTCAGCGACCTGTTGACTGGAGTAAACGGGCGCCGGCGGAGGTTTGGCCGGCACGGGCCGAAACCACCCGACAATTGCGACGACGAGCGTCACCAGAAGGCCAACCGCCAGGAGTGCGAACATCCGCCACTGCCGTCTCCGCGCGGGCGGCGGCGCGGGCGGCCATGGGGGTGGGCCAGGCGGCGCGGTTCGAGGCGGGGGTAGGTCCGACACGCCTTCAATCGTATCGTCCAGCCGCGCTATTGGTAGTCACCCTGCGGCGGCACACGCGGCGGCGCCGCCCTATAACTGCACCGTAATCCGCTGTAATGCATTGTTACGGTGGTAAACCGGCCGCCGAGTGATTGCCCTCAGCGGCTCGCACCCGCATCGTCATCATCGCGCTTCTGGTCCGGAAGAAGGATGCGCCGACTCGCAATCGGTTTGCCATCAACGCGTTTGGTCACTTCGGGGGTTGGCGGCGGTGTCGTGATACGCCCCTGGACCGGGGCGCCATTCTTGACCGCCGGCGCGACAATGCGTTTGGTATCGGGCTTGGCATCGCTGCCCGCCCCTCCGGCGCCCTGCATCGCGCCCGGCGGCATCATCGGCATCCCACCCATCGCGCCGCGGGATCCGGTCGCCGGCGCCGGTGAGTTGGTTGGCGCGGGTGAAGCGGTATGCGCCGATGCGGGTTCAGTACCGGGAGACGGAGCGGGAAGCGGCCCGAGCATCGCGGTCGGTGTGGTGGCGCCCAGACCACCGCCGCCCGCACCGCCGCCGGCACCGCCGCCCAGCTCACCGTCGCCGCTGGTGGCCCCCAGCAGTTCGCCGGGAATGGCCTCGCCAGCTGTCGCAGCGCCACCTGCGCCGTGCTGCAGCGCGCCCATACCGGCTTGCATCGCCTGCTGTCCGATCTGCGCAACCTGCTGCGGGATCTGGCTGAGCGGTTGCATCAAACCGCCGAGGGCACCAGCCATGCCGGACGCCAGCTGCGGAAGCTGCTGAACCATCTGAGCCATTGGATCTTGACCGCCGACGCTGGCTAGCTTCGCCGACGACTGTTCTTCGTTGGCGGGAAACTTGGTCAGCGCGTCGCCGGTTTTTGCCCCGCGTTCGGCATGTCCGGTCAGGGCGTCGAGGGCGTCGTTGGGATCGCCCCCATTGGAAGCAATGCCAAGCAGCGCCAGCAGCTGGCTGATGGCCGATTTCCCGGTGGCTAGCTGATCGGGCGGTATCTGCGGCGGCGGCGGCTGCCCGGTCAACCGCGCAAGGTCGTCCAGAATTATTTTTAGCTGGTCGTCGTCCCCACTCATTACGTCCTCCCCACGCGCTGTTGTCCGGCTCAGCGGAGCCGAGAGGAGACGCCGGGGGATCTGCGCGCAAGGACCCCACGTGGGTGACGTCTCCGGCTTTAGCCGATGGTATCGGCGATTTGCGATTCGGGTTATTCAGCTTTGTCGGCCGAGTGGCGCTAAGCGCCTAACTACCTGTCGCGCTCAAGCAGATCCGAGGACCCCAGCACCCGCTCCACCCGAACCTCGATGACCACCCGTCGAGGGTTGGGCCGAGGCGTGCGGTAGCGCTGCGCGTAGCGCAACTCGGCGTCCCGCACGGCGTCGGCATCGCTGCTCACTTTGGACCGGCCCTCCAGCGACAGCCACCGAGCGCCGTCGACCTGGCTGAGTACCGCCACCCCGGCACGGTCCGCGTTGACGGCCTTCTGGGAGCCGCCGCTGGTGATGACCCGCGCGATATGCGTCTTGGGGTCGAAAGTGAATCCCACCGCCACTACATGCGGTGAATTGTCGGCACGGAGCGTGGTCAGCATGGCCAAATGGCGCTCGGACAAAAACGCCAGCGCGTCATCGGTAAGTCGGGCCGTGGTAGTTGCCATCGTCACTCACGCTATCTCAGGTGATAATCGCAGCCGTGGACGACACGGGCGCGGGTCCGGTACTGATTCTGGGTGGCCGCAGCGAGATCGGTATTGAACTTGCGCAGCGGCTGGCCCCTGGGGCGACGGTGATCCTGGCGGCCCGCGCCGCCGACCGGCTCGACGAGCAGGTATCGGTCTGCCGTGCTGCCGGTGCCGCGGCGGTGCATACCAGGGAGTTCGACGCCGACGATTTGGCCTCGCACGGTCCGCTGGTCGCCTCGATCGTCGCCGATCACGGGTCTATCGGCACCGCGGTGCTGGCCTTTGGGATCCTCGGCGATCAGGCGCGCGCCGAGATCGACGCCACCCACGCCGTGGCCATCGTGCACACCGACTACGTCGCACAGGTCAGCTTGCTCACCCATCTGGCTGCCGCGATGCGCACCGCCGACCGTGGTTCCATGATCGTGTTCTCCTCGGTGGCCGGCGTTCGGGTGCGCCGCGCCAACTATGTCTACGGCTCAGCCAAAGCCGGCCTGGACGGTTTCGCCAGCGGGTTATCCGACGCGCTGTACGGCACGGGCGTGCGACTACTGATCGCGCGCCCGGGATTCGTCATCGGCCGCATGACCCAGGGCATGACGCCGGCACCGCTGTCCAGCACGCCGCAACAGGTGGCCGACGCAACCGCGCGGGCTCTGGCCAAGGGGCGGCGCTCGGTCTGGATTCCCTGGGCGTTGCGGCCGATGTTCTTCGCGATGCGGTTGTTGCCGCAGTTCGTCTGGCGCAGGATGCCCCGCTAACCGGTCAGATCGTCGCGTTCTACGTCGGCCAGCAGCGCGTCGCGGGCGCGCGCGACACGGGAGCGGATGGTGCCGATCGGGCACCCGCACACCGCCGCGGCGTCGGCGTAGGGCAGCCCGAGCAGCTGGGTGAGAAGCAGGGCCTCCCGTTGTTCGGTGGCCAGGCCGGCGATCATCGTGGTCACTTCGACGAGGTCTTCAAACCCGCGGGCATGACGGTTGCCCCTGAGCGCTCGTTCGGGATCGGCGCCGGTGGCCGCGCGGGGTCGGGCTTGCAGGTGGCGGATGTGATCGGCCACAACGCGGCGCGCGATGGACAGCAGCCAGGTGCGGGCGCTGGAGCGTCCGGAGAAGCGCTCGATGGCGCCAATAGCCCGGAGGAAGGTTTCTTGAGTCAAATCGTCCGCGCTACTTGCGTCGGATAGGTAGGCGACAAACCGCCAGACGTCTTGCTGGGTAGCTTTGACGAACGCCTCGAGCGCTCGCTCGTTCCCGCCGCCAGCTGCCAAGGCGAGCTTGGTAACCGCCTCGTCGTCGATTGACGCGGTCATGGCCAACCACCTTAGTTGCGCGGACTCGGCCAGTCTACGACGGGCTGTCGTAGAGGCTGCGAGCGGGGAACGGTTGATTGGCCAGAGATGACCGCGTCGTCGACCAACGGAGGATTCCGTCGGCCGGTCGGCAGTGTCGGCGTCTGCCTCGAAGGTCTTGGGCCTGCGTGTCCCGGAGCGTTCGCGCGCCACCAACAGCGCGAACATCAGGCCCAGCAGCACGGGCAGATGACTGGCCGCGCGTGCCGCGGTCACCTCGCCTTCAAGGGCATCCGCGGCTTCGTAGCCCACCAGCGCAAGCGCGTAGACCCCCGCAATCGCCGCGACGCCGATTGCGGCGACGGGCCAGATGCCGGCGGCGATCATCGCTGCCCCTAAGGCCAGCAACCACGAGGTGGACTCGTGCATCAAATGCTCGCCGGACGTCGCCCCGTGCATGTGGGGCGACAGCATGCCGAAATTGATTCCGCTAATTTGTGCAGCCGCGATCGCTACCTGAAACACGCCTACAGCAATAAGTCCCCACCGCCGGTAGTGCGACCGCAGCCCGCGCATCCAGCGGTCACGGGGCGTGGCGGACTCCTCGCGGACGCTTGCCAGAATCTTGTCGACCAGGTCCGGTCCCTGGCCGGGCCCGAACGACGCCAGCCGGCGAGTCTGGACCGCCGCACCGATTAGCCAGGTGCGGCAACCGCGGCACGATTCCAGGTGGGCATCGACCTGCTGCGCGAGCACCTGGGGACGCTCACCGTCCAACCGCGCAGACAACGCCTCACGCGCTACGTCACACCTCATGCTTGCATCGTCGCGCATGCCCGCCCCGCGCGCAAAGAGCTGGGAAAACTGGGCGGCAGTGCGATTGACGAATTGCTTGCGGACTGCGATCGCGGTAACTCATAATCCCCCGGTGGAAGTTGACCGCGTAGACGTCACCGCCGACCCCCGTGAGGACGTTGTCTCCCGTCAGTACCAACGGTGGAGGTACCCGCTACCGATCCAGGACCTCGAAGCAATCGGTAGTGGAGTCTGGCATTGGTACGACCCGAGCAACTTCCACCGGGTGCTGTTTCCCGATCGGTCTTTCAAGCCCGATATGGACATCCTCATCGCGGGATGCGGTACCAACCAGGCGGCGGCATTTGCGTTCAAGAACCGCACGGCGAAGGTGGTGGGCGTCGACATCAGCCAGCCCTCACTTGACCATCAGCAATACCTCAAAGAGAAGCACGGGTTGTGGAACCTGGAGTTGCACCTGCTTCCGATCGAGGAGTTGCCAACGCTGGGGCAAGATTTCGACCTGATTGTCTCGACAGGTGTTCTGCACCATACGGCGGACCCGCAAGTCAGCCTCAAGGCACTGGGCAGCGTCTTGCGGCAACATGGCGCGATCGGCCTGACGATGTACGCGAAATACGGTCGGATCGGCGTCGAGATGCTGCAATCCGTTTTCCGCGACCTGGAACTCAAGCAGGACGAGCTTGGCGTCCAGATGGCCAAAGAGACGTTGGCGTTGCTACCGCAGGGGCACTCGATACAGAGCTACATCGACATCGAGGGCGAGGAATTGGCCTACGACGGCGCAGTCGTCGATACGTTCCTGCACGGCCGTGACCGCAGTTACTCGGTCGATGATGTCCTCCACCTCGTCGACTCGGCCGGATTGACGTTCCAGGGCTGGCTTCTCAACGCTCCCTATTACCCGCACGATTGGTTTACACCGGGGACCGAGCCGCACCGGATCATAAACTCATTGCCCGAGCGCAAACTCTGGTCTGTGATGGAGCGTCTCCGGGTATTCGGCGCGTGCCATTTCTTCATGGTGTGCCGTGACGATCGACCGAAAGAAAGCTACAAGGTCGATTTTTCGACCGATGCCGCTCTCGACTACACCCCGCAGATGCGCATGCGCTGCGGTCTCAACGGCAACGAGATTTTTCGGCCGACGTGGCGGATGGCTCTCAACTCTGCTCAGCTGCCATTCGTGCAGAGCGTTGACGGCAAGCGCACCATACGAGAGATTGCTCAGCGCGTGGCGCAAGCCGGCGGCAGCACGCCGCAACCCAACGTGGCCGACCTGGAGAGCTTTGGCCGCAAGCTATTTGAGTCGCTGTGGCGTCTCGATTTTCTCGCGATGGCCCTCAACGGCGGCGAACAGCCGTGGGGACGTTGAGCTCGGGCGAGTTCTCGTCGAATATCAAGCCCAACGGCGCCAGCACCCGCAATGCAACGTCGGCAACGGCCTCGTCTAGATCACAGACCAGTACCGATCGCCAGGGCGTAATGACCAGCGGGGCTTCGATTGCGGCAAGGAACTCGGCGACACGTGCGGGCAGGACGCCCTGCGGCACGGCGGCGCCCAGCGCGACCCGGCCGTCTTCCTGACTTATCCAGCCCACCGGGGGCTTGGTGCGGGGCGCAAAGGGTGTGGCACTCAAATCGGCGCCGGGCACCAGACGCCGCATATCATCCAATTCGTCTATCCGCCAGGATGTTCCGCGTATCTCGTTGAACCGCAAGGCAATTGCGACCAGTGTCTTGATCACGTCGCCGACAGCCAGCCGGATGCCGGTGTCCCGCCCCGTCAGCAGCAGCGCGCAGCCATCCTCGAAGACGTGCACGCCGACGTCGGCGCCCAGCCCGGACACGTCGGCGGAGCCATCGTCGAGGCTGAACCAGAATCGTGGCCCTAACTCGACGAGTCGGGGTTCGGCGCAGATCGCCGCGTCGAGTTCACCGACCCACGCCCGCACATCCGCGTTGCCGCCGACCCGCCCGGACAGCGGCGAGGCGACGATGTTGCGGACCCGCTCGTGGGTGGCCGACGGCAACAGCCCGGCTTGGGTGAGCAGGGGGACGATCGCTGTCGCGTCGGTGATCCCGCGCAGCGCCACGTTGCCGCGGCCGGTCAACTCCAGCGTTCCCGAGCCCAATTCACTTGAGGCGCCGGAAAGCGTCGCCAACTGGGCGGGGGCGATCATGCCGCCGGGCAACCGGACCCGCACCAGCGGACCATCTGCGGCGGCGACGGAATCAACCATCAGTCACGCCACCTTCCGACCAGAACGTTACTGCTCCAATTTGGCAACGGTGACCAGCCACTATCCCAACGGGCAGGCACCAGCTCCCACACCCACGAACCATTGTCAGCGCTCACACGGAGGTAGCGGCCATCACACTTCACATCGACACCGACGACGGCCCAACCACGAGCAATGTCATCCCACCCGCGATTTCCATCGACAAGGATTAGCGGCGCTACATCGTGAACGACGCCCGGCGTCCTACTGCTGCCGAACACTGTCGCCACCTCGCCGAATTCGCAGGTCACTTTCCCGTCGTAGTGGAGTTCGATCACCTACTCCACGATGACCTACATGCGGCGGCTGGAGGTGGGTTCAGAAAAAATCCGCACCTCGACCATCCAAAAAGTAGGCGGCCGCTTCCGAGTGTGTTGGCTTGGTGATGTTTTCTGCAAAGGCACTTCAGGTTCGAGGGATGCGTCGGGCCGGTAGGTTGGGCAGCGTGACCCTTACTTTCGCCGAGCTCGCCAAGGCGCAATACATCCTGCTGACGACTTTCACCAAAGACGGCCGGTCCAAGCCGACGCCGATCTGGGCCGCGGTTGACGGGGACCGATTGCTGGTCATCACCGAGGGAAAGTCGTGGAAGGTCAAGCGGATCCGCAATACCCCCCGCGTGACGCTGGCCACCTGCACCATGCGTGGTCGCCCGACCAGCGAGGCCGTCGAGGGAACTGCGGCGGTTCTCGACAAGTCGCAAACCGGCGCCGTCTACGACGCGATCGGCAGCAGGTACGGCATCCTCGGCTGGCTGTTCAACTTATTCAGTAAGTTGCGAGGCGGCATGGAAAACAACGTCGGTCTCGAGCTGAGAGTGGCGCCCGGCTAACGCGATGAGCACCGTCCTGGTCCCGATCCCGGATCGCGACTTCGACCCCACTGAGGTCGCGGTGAGCTGGCGCGTCTTGACCGGGGAGGGGCACCGGGTGATCTTTGCGACCGAAAGCGGAACGCCCGGGGTGGCGGACGACATCATGGTGACCGGTCGAGGTCTGGACGTCTGGTCTGCGTTGCCTGTGTTGGGCACGATCCCGATAGTCGGACTGATGCTGCGGGCAAACAAGGACGGCCGCAACGCTTACGCGGGCATGCTGCGTTCGGCTGAGTATCGGCATCCGGTCAGCTGGGCCCAAGCCAGCCTCGATGGCGTCGACGCGCTGCTGCTGCCGGGCGGACATCGCGCCCGCGGGATGCGCAGCTACATCGACAGCAGCACACTCCAGCGGCTCGTCGTGGACGCCTTTACTCGAGGACTGATCGTGGCCGCGATCTGTCACGGTGTGCTGCTCGCCGCTCGCAGCGTTGATCCCAGCACCGGCCACTCGGTGCTGTACGGACGCAAGACCACAGCGTTGACCTGGGCATTGGAGCGCACCGCCTGGAGGCTCACCCGGGTCACCCGATTCTGGGATCCCGATTACTACCGCACCTACCCCGAGCAACCTGGCCAGCCCGCCGGCTACATGTCAGTGCAGTCGGAGGTCACCCGCGCCCTCAAAGACCCGTCGGATTTCCGCGACGTCACCCGCGCAACGCCGCACCGGCGGCGCAAGAGCTCCGGGATGGTGCGGGACACGCCCACCGACTCGCGACCCGCATTCGTCGTCGACGACGGCAACTACGTGTCGGCACGCTGGCCGGGCGATACACACACCTTCGCGACCGTTTTGTCGCACAAGCTCAAGGGGCTGACGGCATAGCCCAGTGCCCCACCACAACAACGGTTTTCAGTGCTGTGTCCGGGTCCCGAAGCGGTGCCACCACTGGTACAGGGTATTGAGGTCGGGTCCTCCGTTGACGGTGGCAAGTAGCAGCTGAGCGTCGCGGGTCCATGCGACATTCGCGCGGTCCTCGACGCTTCCGCAGACGACCCAGCCGCTGATCTGGTTGGTGTTAGAGCCGGAAGTCCAGGTGCCCGGTGCCGGCGACACACCTCCGCCGGGGCACGGCGACAACACCATGCGCTGGGCGGTCGATTGGAAGTCGGCAGTCAGCGCGTCCAAGTCGTTGTAGAGGGTGAACCGCGCGTAGGTCGGCGTGTCTGACTTAGCGTTTTCAGTGCAGTCCAGGCTGGCGACCGCGTTCGGAAACGGGTCGGTGGCCCTAGTGCAGGCGCCGGCGACATACCCGGGGGGAAGCAGCCCCACGATCTGCTTCTCGGCCGGGCTGAATTCGCTTGCCGAAGCGGTGTGCGTCGCAAGGCCGGTCACAGATTGGGTGGACCCGGGTTCGTCCCGGTCGAACAGAACCACTGCAGCACCGATGCCCAGCAGGGCGGCCAACACTGCGAATGCCCCACCGGCACGGACCAACCGAGGACGCTGTCGAGTGACCCACTCGCGCATCGCACTCTCCTCACCTGGCCCCGGCATAAAACCAGCGCGACGACATATATTAGCCCGACGCTGTTCCCAGGTGCTCACCAAAGAACGCGAAGACCCTGCTCCAGGCGTCGTCGGTGGCCGCCCGGTTATAGCCGAAACCTGTGACGCGGAGCAGTGGTTGGCCGGGGAGTTCGTTGGCGAAGCCATGTCCGGCACCGGGATAGACCTTGATATCGGCGGGGATGTTTTTGGCCGTCGTCGTCTTGCGTAGTTGCTTGGCGGCACCGATGCCCAACGGGTCGCGGGCCCCGAAGCTGGCCACAATCGGGCAAGCCCCATCCAGTGTCTCGCTCAGTTTACGCGGAAGTGGCGTTCCGTAGAACGGCGCGGAGGCGCCAAAACCCTTGGGCGACATAATGAGTGAGAAACCACCGCCCATACAGAAGCCGGCGATGCCCACGCGCCCGGTGCACTCGGGCATCGACTGCAGGTGATCGCGCGCAGCCAAGATGTCATCAAGTGCGCGGCCACGTTTGGTCAGCAACTCGCGCATCACTCGGGCGACGCACCGGCCGCGGCCGCCTCGGGCGAACATGTTCGGCGTCAGCGCCAGATAACCTGCCCGCGCGATGCGTTCGGAGATCGCCTTCTTGTCCGGCGGGTAGCCGAACGCGTCATGGATCACCACCACGCCGGGCCACGGGCCTTCCCCTGCGGGTACGCCCAGCAGAGCATCGATCCGGCCGGCGGGAGTATCGATCTCAATCGTGGTCATACCGTCATCTAACTGCAGCCGCGGTGCCAGCGGCCAGGGGAACTCGGGCGCGTCCCACAGACGTTGGCCTGACATGGTGCGCCGACTGCTACTCGTCTACGCCGTGGTTGAGCTCGCGGTAATCATCGCGCTGGTATCGACGATCGGATGGGGTTGGACCCTGCTCGCGCTGCTGGCCACCTTCATCCTGGGCTGGGGTCTGTTCGCCCCGATGGCTGGGTCGCATCTCATTCGCCAACTCGGGCCCTTGCGGGCTGGCCTGAAGGAGCCGCGCAGCGCACTGAATGACGGTGCGATGATCACCCTGGCCACGGTGCTGGTGCTGGTTCCCGGGTTTGTCACTACGGCTCTCGGGATGTTGCTGTTGGTGCCGCCGCTACGAACCGTCGCCGGTCCCGGCTTGGCCGCGATGGCGGTGCGTGGTGTTCAGCGCCGTATACCGCTGATCACTGACGGGGTCGGCTCACCTGAGAGGGCCGGCCACGGCGACTACATCGACGGTGAGGTCATCGATGTCATCGACGTCGAGCCGCGGGAGTTACCGGACCGGCGCTACTAGGCCCTAGTTTGGCGGTGTGACGCCAACGTCCACCAAGCTGCTCGTCAACGGCCGGGTCCATAGCCCGACCCATCCCGATGCCACCGCCATGGCGGTGCGCGGCGACGTCGTGGCGTGGCTGGGCCGCGACGACGTCGGCCGCAACCAGTTCCCGGACGCCGAGGTGCAGGATCTTGACGGCGGCTTTGTGGCACCGGGATTCGTGGACAGCCACATCCACCTGAGCGCGACCGGCCTGACATTGAGCGGCCTGGATCTGCGCTCGGCCGCATCGCGCGCCCAGTGCATCCAACTGGTCGCCGACTATGCGGCCACATACCCAGACCAGCCGGTGTGGGGGCACGGCTGGGACGAATCGGCCTGGCCCGAGAACACCCCGCCGGCCACCAGCGACCTAGACGCGGTACTCGGTGATCGGCCCGCCTACCTGGCGCGCGTCGACGTGCATTCCGCGCTGGCCTCGACTGGGCTGCGGCGGCTGGTGCCAGAGTTACCGGGGGCGGCGGGTTTCGCCGATCAGCTGCCGCTGGCCGGCGATGCTCACCACCTGGTCCGGGCTGTCGCTCGCGCCTTGCTGACCACCGAACAGCTGACCGAAGCCCGCGTGACGGCACTTGACGCCCTGGCCGCGGCCGGGATCGTCGCGGTGCACGAATGCGCGGGCCCTCAGATCGGCGGTCTGGACGATTGGCTGCAGCTTCGTGCCCTCGATCACGGCGTCGAGGTGATCGGCTACTGGGGTGAAGCCGTCAGCACACCCGCACAGGCGCTTGCCCTGATGGAGGAGACCGGGGCTCGCGGGCTGGCAGGGGACCTGTTTGTGGACGGCGCGCTCGGATCCCACACGGCGTGGCTGCACCAGCCGTACGCCGACGCACCGGAATGCACCGGCACGTGCCACCTCGACCCCGACGCCGTCCAAGCGCACGTCCGGGCCTGCACCGAGGCGCAGGTGACCGCCGGCTTCCACGTCATCGGCGATGCCGCGGTCTCGGCCACCGTCGATGGCTTCGAACGGGTCGTGGCCGACCTCGGGGTAGCTGCCGTGGCCCGGTGCGGGCACCGCCTGGAACACCTGGAGATGGTGACCGCGGCGCAGGCCGAAAAGTTGGGTGCTTGGGGCGTCATCGCCAGCTTGCAGCCCAATTTTGACGCGCTGTGGGGAGGCCGGGCGGGTATGTATGCCCGCCGTCTTGGGATGGCGCGAGCCAGCGAACTCAACCCACTTGCGCTGTTAGCATCCCAAGGCGTGCCCCTTGCCCTAGGTTCCGACGCCCCGGTGACGGGCATCGACCCGTGGGTGAGCGTGCGCGCGGCGGTCAATCACCACACTCCCGGGAGTGCGCTATCGGCGCGGGCGGCGTTCGGTGCCGCGACCCGCGGCGGATGGCGGGCGGCCGGCGTCGGTGACGGCAACGCCGGGACCCTGGTGCCCGGTGCGCCGGCCTCGTACGCCGTCTGGGACGCCGGCACCCTCGACGTCCACGCGCCGCGTGACGCCGTCCAGCGGTGGTCTACCGATCCACGTTCCCGGGTGCCGGCGTTGCCGCGGCTGGGTCCGACCGACGCGGTGCCGCGGTGCCGCCAAACCGTGCATCGAGGTGCCGTTATCTATGGCTGAGGAATGGGAGCAGGAATCGGAGAGGGAAGAGGAGCAGGTCGAGGCCAACCTCGACCAGGAGCCTCGGGACGAAGCCGAGCAAGCCCCGAGCCTGGCGGACCGGCTGGGCGCCACCGCACGTCGGGCGCTGGTGGCGGCGGCAGCCCGGCTGCCGGGCGCACAGGCTGCGCTGGTGCCCCGCTTGGTGCGATTGGCAGTCAGCATCGTGGCCGGGTCGCTGCTCTACGCCAGCTTCCCGCCGCTGAACTGGTGGTGGGCCGCCGTCGTCGCTGCTGCGCTGTTGGCCTGGGTGCTGATCCATCCCGATACGAGACCGGCGGGTGGTTTCGGCTACGGATTTTTGTTCGGCCTGGCGTTTTATCTGCCGCTTTTGCCCTGGATCAGCAACTTGGTGGGCGCGTTTCCGTGGGTGGCGTTGGCGATCGTGTGCGCGTTGTTTCCCGGTGTCTTCGGCCTGCTGGCCGTTGTCGTGCGCCGGCTACCGGGATGGCCGATCTGGTTCGCGCTGGTCTGGGCGGCGCAGGAATGGTTGAAGTCGATCTTTCCGTTCGGCGGGTTTCCGTGGGGGTTGGTGGCCTTCGGTCAAGCCGATGGTCCGTTGCTGCCGTTGGTTCAGCTCGGCGGAACTGCGCTGCTGTCGACGGCGACCGTGTTACTGGGATTCGGCCTGACAGCGATTGCAGTGGAAATCGCGAAGTGGTGGCACACCGGGAGCACCTCCGCGCATCGGCCGCCCGCGGTGGTGCTGCCCGCCGTCTGCATATGTCTGGTGCTGCTCGCCGCCGTCCTAGTCTGGCCGCAGGTGCGACGCGCAGGTGCGGGATCGGGCAGCGAGCCCAGCGTCGCCGTCGCGGCCGTGCAGGGCAATGTGCCCCGGCTGGGCCTCGACTTCAATGCACAACGTCGCGCGGTACTCGACAACCACGTCAGCGAGACGATGCGGCTCGCCGAGAACGTGCGAGCGGGGACCGCCGCCCAGCCTCAATTCGTGATCTGGCCCGAGGACTCGTCGGATATCGATCCGTTCGTCAACGCCGACGCCGGGCAACAGATCACGAAAGCAGCCGACGCGATCGGCGTACCCATCCTGATCGGCACCGTGCTCGGCGTTCCGGGGCGAATGGAAGAAAACCCCGAATACACGAACACGGTGATCGTCTGGAATCCGGTCACCGGACCGGCGGACCGCCATGACAAGGAAATCGTGCAGCCGTTCGGCGAGTACCTGCCGATGCCCTGGCTCTTCAAGCATCTTTCCGGGTACGCCAGCCGTGCCGGCCATTTTGTGCCGCGCGTCGGCAGCGACGTGGTCCAGGTCGGGGTTGTGCCGGTTGGGGTGGCCACCTGTTGGGAAGTGATCTTCGATCGCGAGCCGCGAAAAGCGATTCTCAACGGCGCTCAGTTGCTGGCCGTGCCCGCCAACAACGCCACGTTCAACAAGACCATGAGCGAGCAGCAGCTGGCGTTCGCGAAAGTTCGAGCGGTTGAGCACGACCGCTACGTCGTGGTCGCCGGTACCACCGGGATCAGTGCGGTGATCGCGCCAGACGGCCGCGAGTTGGCCCGCACGGAATTCTTCGAGCCCGCCTATCTAGACACCCAAGTGCGCCTCAAAACGACGCTGACACCGGCCACCCGCTGGGGCCCGATCCTGCAATGGATCCTGGTCGCGCTGGCGGGGGCGGCCATTTTGGTCGCAATACGGCACAATGGATGGTTCCCCCGTCCGATCAGCCTCAGGTCCAGGCCCCCGGACGAATCGGACGACTCCGGAGTGACTCCGGAGGAATCCGACGAGTCAGCTGTGCCGGCGGAGGGTGACTAGAACTCCGCTCCACAGGAGCGGGCGATACAGAGGAGTTAAATGACCACCGGCCAGCAGGCGCCCCGAATCCCGGGCAACCGGCCCAGCCAGCGCGTCTTGGTGATCATCCCGACTTTCGACGAGCGGGAGAATCTGCCGATCATCCATCGACGGCTGAAGGACGCGTGCCCCGATGTGCATGTGCTCATCGTGGACGACAACAGCCCGGACGGCACCGGCCAGCTCGCCGACGAGCTGGCCGCGGCCGACGGCGGCCGCACGCACGTGATGCACCGCACCGCCAAAGACGGCCTGGGTGCGGCGTACCTGGCAGGCTTCGGCTGGGGTTTGAGCCGGGACTACTCGGTGCTCGTCGAGATGGACGCCGACGGGAGCCACGCGCCCGAACAGCTGCACCTTCTGCTGGACGCGGTCGATGCCGGGGCGGACCTGGCCATCGGATCGCGCTATGTCGACGGCGGGAAGGTGCAAAACTGGCCGTGGCGGCGCTGGGCGCTGTCTTGGACGGCAAATACCTACGCGCGGACGGCGTTGGGCGTCGGCGTCCACGACATCACTGCCGGCTACCGCGCCTACCGTCGCGAAGTTCTCCAGGCGATTGATCTCGACGCCGTGGATTCCAAGGGCTATTGCTTCCAGATCGACTTGACGTGGCGCACGATCAGCAACGGTTTCGTCGTCGCGGAAGTGCCGATCACGTTCACCGAGCGCGAGCTCGGCGTGTCCAAGATGAGTGGTTCCAACATTCGCGAGGCGCTGGTGAAGGTCACTCGGTGGGGCGTCCAGGGGCGCACCGCGCGCGCTCGGGGTTTGCGCGCCAATAACCGCAGCTAGCCGCGGCGCTTCGAACGGATCAGGTCCAGGCGCTCCTTGAGCAGCTCTTCCAGCTCTTCGACCGAACGACGCTCCAGCAGCATGTCCCAGTGGGTACGCGGCGGCTTGACCTTCTTCGGCTCGGGCAGGTTTCCCTCGATCAGGGTGCCTTCCATGCCGTTGCGGCACAGCCAGTTGCCGGGGATATCGGCATCGTCGGCGAAGGGGACTTCGAACTCCTCGCCGTTCTCGGTGCGGTACCGCGCTATCTGGCGGGGCGCCAGGTCGTGGTTGCGGTCCGTCTCGTAGCTCACGGCGCCGAGGCGACTGCCTCTAAGGACGCGATCGGCCATTAGGCGCTACTCCTTTTGGTTCTGCGAGCTCTCTGGCTCTTGATTCTCTCCGCATGGCAAACGGTACGGCCGTTCGTGTAGTTCCCGGCCAGACACGCTGCGTACGTGGTACGACCTTTAATGATACGCGGTGTTGTGGGCCCAAAAAGACTCCAGCGGACTAAAGTCGGCAGACGTGACCCGCCGTGCCCGCCCCCAGCCGTGCCGGTGGTGCGGTCGAGACGTGACCGATATCGGGATGGGCCGTCGGCGCCAATACTGTCGACAATCCTGCCGGCAGCGGGCGTACGAGCAGCGGGCCTCGATGACCAGGGGTGAGGCCGGTGGATTGGCGGCCTTGCCGGCCGACGCGGTGGTGCTGTCGGCCGACGATGCCGCTGACCTATCGGATCGCGTCTACCAGGTGCGATGTGCGGCGGAGGATGTCGCTACCGCGCTCCAAGAGGGAGCCGGGGAGGCCGAGTTGCGCGAACTGTGCGACGCGCTGGTGCAGGCCGCACGAGCCGCCGACGGCTGGCGCCGAGTGAGTGCCTGACCGGCAGTAATGGCTGGCTGGGTACAGTCGTGGGGATAGCGAACGTTTTGAAATCCTGCCGGAGTTAGCGATACTCACCTGCAACGTTCTTGGGTCGGACAGCTGCGCGCCGCTGGAACTCGCGCGGCTCGGCAAGGGCCGCATCCCGGCAGTGATAGACGGCTAGGCGAGGGTCGAGGTTAGCAATGGTTGATCAGCTCCAGCATGCGACCGAAGCGCTGCGGAAAGCGCTGGTCCAGGTGGAACGCCTGAAGCGCACCAACCGTGCGCTGCTGGAGCGCTCGAGCGAGCCGATCGCCATCGTCGGGATGTCCTGCCGGTTCCCGGGTGGGGTGGAAACCCCGGAGGACCTCTGGCAGATGGTCGCCGACAGGCGCGACGTGATTTCGGAGTTTCCGGGCGATCGCGGCTGGGACGTCGAGGGGCTGTTCGATCCCGACCCCGACGCGCGGCACAAGACCTACGCGCGCACCGGCGGTTTCGTCGACGGGGTCGCCGACTTCGACCCGGCCTTCTTCGGCATCGCACCGAGCGAGGCGCTGGCGATGGATCCCCAGTATCGGATGTTGCTCGAGCTGTCCTGGGAGGCACTCGAACGCGCCGGGATCGATCCCAGCGGACTGCGGGGCAGCGCAACCGGTGTGTTCGCCGGGCTCGTCGTCCAGGGCTACGGCATGTTGGCCGAGGAGATCGAGGGTTATCGCCTGACCGGGACGACGTCGAGCGTCGGCTCGGGGCGGGTGTCGTACGTGCTCGGGCTCGAGGGCCCGGCGGTGTCGGTGGACACGGCGTGTTCGTCGTCGTTGGTGGCGCTGCACTTAGCGGTGCAATCGCTGCGCTCCGGTGAGTGCGACCTGGCGCTGGCCGGCGGTGCGACGGTCAATGCCACGCCGACCGTGTTTGTGGAGTTCAGCCGGCACCGGGCGCTGGCGCCGGATGGCCGGTGCAAGGCGTACGCGGGTGCGGCCGACGGGGTCGGCTGGTCCGAGGGCGGCGCGATCCTGGCGGTGGAGCGGTTGTCGGATGCGCAGCGGTTGGGTCATCCGGTGTTGGCGTTGGTGCGGGGTTCGGCGGTCAATCAGGATGGCGCCTCCAATGGGTTGACCGCGCCCAACGGTCCCTCCCAACAGCGGGTGGTGCGCACGGCCCTGGCGAATGCCGGGTTGTCGGCTGCAGAGGTGGATGTGGTCGAAGGCCATGGGACTGGAACCCCCCTGGGCGACCCGATCGAGGCTCAGGCGTTGTTGGCAACGTATGGGCAGGATCGTGCTGAGCCGCTCTGGCTGGGGTCGATCAAGTCGAACATGGGTCATACGCAGGCCGCCGCCGGCGTCGCCGGCGTCATCAAGATGGTGCAGGCGATGCGCCACGGTACTGTGCCGGCGACGCTGCATGTCGACGCGCCCAGCCCGCACGTTGACTGGTCGGCCGGCTCCGTGTCGCTGTTGACCGACGCACAGCCCTGGCCTGCGGGGGGTCGGGTCAGAAGGGCCGGGGTTTCGTCGTTTGGGATCAGCGGCACCAACGCGCACGTGATCGTGGAGGAGGCGCCCGCCGAGCAACGTGCCACGGGTGGATCCACCGTGCCGGTGGTGCCGTGGGTGGTGTCGGCCAAGTCGGCGACGGCGTTGCGGTCGCAGGCGGCCCGGTTGGCCGAACATGTGGGGGCGCATCCCGAAGTCGACATTGCCGACGTCGGCTGGTCGTTGGCCGGCCGCGCGACCTTCGAGCATCGGGCCGTGGTCGTCGGGGACGATCGGGCTCGGCTGCTGGCAGGGCTGGACGATCTGGCCGCCGGGGACTGCAACGACGCCGCGGTAGTTCGTGGCACCGCCGGGCCCACGGGCAAGAACGTCTTCGTGTTTCCCGGCCAGGGCTCCCAGTGGCTGGGCATGGGCATCGAATTGCTCGATACCGCACCGGTATTCGCGCGGCAAATCGATGCGTGCGCGGAAGCCTTCGCCGAATTCGTCGACTGGTCGCTGACTGACGTCCTGCGTGGCGCCCCGGATGCTCCCGGGCATGGATCGCGTCGACGTCGTGCAGCCGGTGCTGTTCGCGATCATGGTGTCGCTGGCGGAGCTGTGGAAGTCGGTCGGCGTGCGTCCCGACGCGGTGATCGGCCATTCGCAAGGTGAGATCGCGGCCGCCTATGTCGCCGGCGCGCTGTCGCTGCGGGACGCCGCGAAGGTGGTCACGTTGCGCAGCAAGTTGCTGCGGCCGCTGGCCGGCCCGGGCGGCATGGTGTCCATCGCCTGCGGCGTCGACCGGGCGCGGGAATTGCTGGCGCCCTACGGCAATCGGCTCGCCATCGCCGCCGTCAACGGGCGGTCGGCCGTGGTGGTGTCCGGGGAGGTCGCCGCACTGGACGAACTCATCGGCTTCTGCGCCGAGCTGGACCTGCGCACCCGCCGGATCGACGTCGACTATGCCTCGCATTCGGCGGAGGTCGAGGCGATCCGGGGCGAGCTCGCCGAGGTTCTGGCCGGCATCGAGCCGCGTTCCGCGCGTGCCGTTTTCTTCTCCACGGTGACCGGAAGCCGTTTGAACACTGCCGGTTTGGACGCCGAATACTGGTATCGCAACATCCGTCAGACCGTGCAATTCGATGAGGCGGTGCGCAGCGCGTGCGAGCACGGCTACCGCACGTTCATCGAATCCAGCCCGCATCCAGCGTTGATCGCCGGCATCGAGGACACCTTCAACGACTGCGTCGGATCCAGTGCCGCTGACGCCAGTAGTGGGCCAATCGTCGTCCCCACCCTGGGGCGCGACGACGGCGGGCTCCAGCGGTTCCTGACGTCGGCCGCCACCGCGTTCGTCGCCGGTGTGGGAGTGGATTGGCGCGGCGTGCTCGACGGGGCCGGCCTTCGTCGAGCTGCCGACGTACGCCTTTGAGCGGCGCCGCTTTTGGCTCTCGGGTGGGGGCATCGCAGCCGATGTGGCCGGGCTGGGGCTGGCGGCCGGCGAGCACGCCCTGCTGGGCGCGGTAGTCGACATGCCCGCATCGGGCGGAGTTGTGCTGACGGGTCGATTGTCGCCCAGCCTGCAGGGCTGGCTGCGCGATCACGCCGTGTCGGGGGTGGCGGTCTTCCCGGGCGCGGGCTTGGTGGAGCTGGCGATCCGCGCGGGCGACGAGGTGGGTTGCCCGGTGGTCGACGAGTTGACGCTGCAGGCGCCGTTGTCGCTGCCCGATTCGGGATCGGTTGCGGTGCAAGTGGTGGTCGGTCCCCTGAACGAGACGGACGGATCCGGTCAACGTAGTGTCGCGGTCTTTTCCCGGGCGGAGTTTGCGTCCGCGTGGGTGTGCCACGCGGAAGGGACGTTGAGCCCAGGCTCGGTCGACCCGGCCGCGGACCTGTCGGTATGGCCGCCGGCGGGCGCGATCGCGGTGGACACCGCAGACGGCTACGAGCGGCTTGCCGAGCGCGGGTACGGCTACGGCCCCGCGTTTCGTGGATTGACCGCGGCATGGATCCGCGGCGACGAGGTGTTCGCCGAGGTGAAGCTGCCGGACGCGGCGGGCGGCGCCACCGGTTTCGGGATACATCCGGCGCTATTGGACGCGGCGATGCACGCCTTGATAGTGGCCGACCAGGCCGAAAGCGCCGAGATCATGGTGCCGTTCTCGTGGCAAGGCGTGTCGTTGCACGCGGCGGGTGCATCGGCGGTGCGGGCGCGGATCGCGCCGGTGGGGCGATTCGGCAGTCTCGATCGAGCTCGCCGACGGGCTGGGGTTGCCGGTGCTGTCCGTGAGCGCGATGGTGGCCCGACCGGTGAACGGGCAGCAGTTGCGGGCCGCTGCGCTCTCTCCATCCGGTCCGGACCGGCTCTTCGAGGTGACGTGGTCGCTGGCGCCCGGGCACTCGGGGTCAGGCTTCGATACGCAGTACAAAGACACGCCCTACGAAGTATTTGAATCCGTTGCAACCGAGGATGATCCGGTGGCGGAAACCCATCGGCGGACCCGCTCGGTGCTGGCCGCCGTGCAGGCGTGGCTGACCGAACGCGACTCCGGCGTGCTGGTGGTGGCCACCCGGGGCGCAATGGGTCTGGCGGGGGAGGACGTCACCGATCTGGCGGGGGCGGCGGTGTGGGGATTGGTGCGGTCGGCGCAGACCGAACATCCCGGCCGCATCCTGCTCGTCGATTCCGATGCGCCCCTGGACGAGGACGTGATCGCCGCGGTGCTGGTGGCCGGCGAGCCGCAGGCTTTGTTACGGGGCGGCGCGGTTTACACACCCGCGGGTGCGCGGCAGCCGCGCGGTCGACGACCTGTTGGTACCCCCTGGCGACGGGCCGTGGCGGCTGGGGCTCAGCAGCGCGGGCACTTTCGAGAACCTGCGGCTGGAGCCGGTTCCCAACGCCGGCGCGCCGCTGGAGCCGGGCTGGGTGCGGGTGGCGCTTCGTGCCGTCGCGGCCAACTTCCGCGACATCATGGTCACCCTTGGCATATTCACTCACGACGCGATGCTCGGCGGCGAAGGTGCCGGCGTGGTGGTCGAAGTCGGCCCGGGAGTCACCGAATTCTCGGTCGGCGATTCGGTATACGGATTCTTCCCTGACGGCAGCGGCACCCTGGTGCCCGGCGACATCCGCCTGTTGCTTCCGAAGCCTGCCGATTGGTCATACGCCGAAGCCGCCGCTATATCAGCGGTTTTCACTACCGCATGGATGGCGTTTGTACACCTGGCTGAGGTCAAGCCGGGGCAGCGAGTTTTGGTCCATGCCGCCGCTGGTGGCGTGGGGATGGCGGCGGTCCAGTTGGCCAGGTATCTCGGTTTGGAGGTGTTCGCCACCGCCAGCCACGGCAAGTGGGACACGTTGCGGGCCATGGGCTTCGACGACGACCACATCTCTGACTCGCGCAGCCTGGAATTCGAGGACAAATTCCGGACCGTCAGCGGTGGCCGCGGCATGGACGTGGTGCTGGACTCGCTGGCCGGCGAATTCGTGGATGCGTCACTGCGCCTGGTCGCCCCCGGCGGAGTGTTTTTGGAGATGGGCAAGACCGACATCCGCGACCCCGATGTGGTCGCTCGGGACCACCCGGGCGTGCGCTACCGCGCCTTCGACCTCTTCGAACCCGGCCGTCCCCAGCTGCACCAGTACATGCTCGATCTCGCCGAACTGTTCGACGCCGGCGTGCTGCGACCGCTGCCGGTGACAACGTTTGATATGCGGCGGGCGCGTGCGGCATTGCGGTACTTGAGCCAGGCGCGTCATATCGGCAAGGTCGTGATGACTTTGCCTTCTGGGCCGGGTGAGCCCGGTGCCGGGCTGGCTTCGGGCACCGTGTTGATCACCGGCGGGACCGGCATGGCGGGTTCGACGTTGGCACGACATCTGGTCGCGCAGCATGGCGTTCAGGATTTGGTGTTGCTGAGCCGGCGAGGTCCGGATGCGCCGGGGGCCGCCGAATTGATTGCCGAGTTGGAAGCGGCCGGCGCCAGGGTGCGGGTGGTCGCCTGCGATGCGGCCGACCGGACGGCGCTGGCCAAGGTGATGGCCGATATCCCAGCGGAATTCCCGTTGTCGGGTGTGGTTCACGCGGCCGGCGTGCTTGATGACGCGGTGGTCACGTCACTGACTCCCGAGCGGGTGGATGCGGTGTTGCGGGCCAAAGTGGACGCGGCGTGGAACCTGCACGAGTTGACCCGCGATCTGGATCTGTCGGCGTTCGTGATGTTTTCCTCGATGGCCGGGCTCGTGGGGTCGTCGGGCCAGGGTAATTACGGGGCGGCCAACTCCTTCCTCGACGGCTTGGCGGCGCATCGGCGGGCGCATCAGCTGCCGGCGATCTCGCTGGGGTGGGGGCTGTGGGATCAGGCCAGCGCCATGACAGGCGGGCTGGACGCCGCCGACCGCGCCCGCCTGGGCCGCGACGGAATCCTGGCGCTGTCCAGCGACGAGGCGATGGAGTTGTTCGACACCGCAATGATTGTCGACCAGCCATTCATCGCGCCCGCCCGCATCGATGTCAGTGCGCTGCGGGCCCATGCGGTCGCGGTGCCGCCGATGTTCGCCGACCTGGTCAACGCGCCGACCCGGCGCCGGGTCGACGATTCGCTGGCCGCCGCGAAGTCGAAATCGGCTCTGGCGCAGCGTCTGCACGGGCTTCCTGAACCCGAACAGCACGCCGTGCTGCTGGACTTGGTGCGCGCAAACATCGCCACCGTCTTGGGCACCACCACTCCCGAGGCGATCGACCCGGAGAAGGCGTTTCAGGAGTTGGGCTTTGACTCGCTGACCGCGGTCGAAATGCGCAACCGGCTCAAAACTGCTACCGGACTGGCGCTTTCGCCGACACTTATCTTCGACTACCCGACACCCAACGGCCTGGCCGGCTACATCCGCACCGAACTCGCGGGAATTCCCCAAGAAATCAGCCACGCCGCAGCGGTTCGTGTCACGGGCGACGATCCGATCGCGATCGTCGCCATGTCGTGCCGCTACCCGGGCGGGATAAATTCTCCCGACGATCTCTGGGACATGCTGGTCGCAGCGTCGCGACGTGCTCTCCGAATTCCCGAGCGATCGCGGCTGGAACCTGGCCGGTCTGTACAACCCGGATCCCGACGTTGCAGGTGCGTGCAACACCCGCACCGGCGGCTTCGTGGACGGCGTTGCGGACTTTGACGCCGCCTTCTTCGGTGTGGTGCCCAGTGAGGCGCTGGCGATGGACCCCCAGCAACGCATGTTCCTCGAGCTGTCCTGGGAAGCGTTGGAACGAGCGGGAATTGAGCCCGGCAGGCTGCGGGGCAGCGCCACCGGGGTGTTCGCCGGCATTATCGCGCAGGGCTATGGCATGTCCGGAGGTGTGTCCTCCTCCGAAGCGTTGGAAGGCTTCCGGCTGACCGGGCAGTCGTCAAGTGTGGCGTCGGGGCGGGTGTCCTATGTGCTCGGGCTGGAGGGCCCGGCGGTGTCGGTGGATACCGCGTGTTCGTCGTCGTTGGTGGCGTTGCACATGGCGGCGCAGTCGCTGCGCTCGGGTGAGTGCGACCTGGCGCTGGCCGGTGGTGTCACCGTCAACGCCACGCCCGACATCTTTGTCGAGTTCAGCCGCATGCGCGGGTTGTCCCCGGACGGCCGGTGCAAGGCCTTCGCGGCAGCCGCCGACGGCACCGGGTTCGCCGAGGGCGGCGGGATGTTGGTGCTGGAGCGATTGTCGGATGCGCAGCGGTTGCGGCACCCGGTGTTGGCGCTATTGCGGGGTTCGGCGATCAATCAGGACGGCGCGTCCAACGGGCTGACCGCTCCGAATGGCCCGTCCCAGCAGCGGGTGGTGCGCGCGGCGTTGGCCAATGCCGGGTTGTCGGCGGCTGAGGTCGACGTGGTCGAGGGTCATGGGACGGGCACGACGCTGGGCGACCCGATCGAGGCTCAGGCGTTGTTGGCCACGTACGGGCAGGACCGCGCGGAGCCTCTGTGGTTGGGGTCGATCAAATCGAACATGGGTCATACGCAAGCCGGCGCGGGCGTAGCCGGTGTGATCAAGATGGTTTTGGCGATGCGCCACGAGATGCTGCCGGCCACGTTGCATGTCGACGAGCCCAGCCCGCATGTGGATTGGTCCGCGGGCTCGGTGTCGTTGCTCACCGAACCGCGGCCTTGGAAAGCACAGTCGGCAGAGTCGGCCAACGGTCGGGCGAGACGGGCCGGGGTGTCCTCGTTCGGGATCAGCGGCACCAACGCGCACGTGATCCTGGAGGCTCCGCCCACCTGGGCAGGGCAAGCCCCGGACGTCACAGATCGCGCCAAGGTGCCGGTCGTGCCGTGGGTGTTGTCGGCGAAATCGTCGACCGCGCTGGCGTCGCAGGCCACCCGGCTCGCGGAACACGTGCGGACCCATCGAGACCTCGACCCCGCGGACGTGGCGTGGTCGCTGGCGGGCCGTTCGGCCTTCGAACATCGCGCCGTCGTCCTCGGCGGCGAGCGCGAGGGGCTGTTGGCCGGGCTCGACGGGGTGGCCGGCGACGCAGTGGTTTCGGTGATTCAGGGCACCGCTAGAGCCGGTGGCAAGACCGCGTTCGTCTTCCCCGGTCAGGGTTCCCAGCTGCTCGGCATGGGGGCGGGCCTGCACGCCGCCTATCCGGTCTTTGCCGAGGCGTTCAACGCCGTGGTGGGCGAACTGGACCGCCACCTGCTGCGCCCGCTGCGCGACGTGATGTGGGGCCACGACGAAAACCTTTTGAACACGACCGAATTCGCGCAGCCGGCGCTGTTCGCGCTCGAAGTTGCGTTATTCCGGCTGCTGGACGCCTGGGGTGTGCGTCCCGATTTCGTGATGGGCCACTCGGTCGGCGAGTTGTCCGCCGCACATGTCGCCGGCGTGCTCTCCCTGGAGAACGCTGCGGTCCTGGTGGTTGCCCGCGGCCGGTTCATGCAGGCGCTGCCGGCGGGCGGGGCCATGTTCGCCGTGCAGGCCACCGAGGATGAGGTGCGGCCGCTGCTGGGCGACGCCGTCGGTATCGCCGCTGTTAATGGGCCGGCCTCCGTGGTGATTTCGGGCTCCGAGGACGAGGTGACCGCGATCGCGGACCGGCTGCGCACCGAAGGGCGCCGAGTCCACCGGCTGGCGGTTTCGCACGCGTTCCACTCCCCGTTGATGGATCCGATGATCGACGAATTCGGAACGGTCGCCCGCGGTCTCACTGTCGGAAGGCCCAGCATCCCGATCGTGTCAAACCTGACCGGACAGCAGGCGGAGGACGACTTCGGAACCGCGGCCTACTGGCAGCGGCACGTCCGGGACGCGGTGCGGTTCGCCGACAGTGTCCGCTTCGTACACGCGGCCGGGGCAACCCGATTCCTGGAAGTCGGGCCGAGCAGCCTGGCCGCGGCGATTGAGGAATCGCTGGCGTCAGAAGCGGCGGCATCTTCTGTGTCGGCGATGTCCGCGCTGCGCAAAGACCGCCCGGAGCCGGCAACCCTGACGAATGCGATCGCGCAGGGTTTTGTCGCCGGTATGGACGTGGACTGGCGGGGTGTGCTCGGCGAAGCGAATTATGTGGAGTTGCCGACGTATGCGTTTGAGCGGCGACGGTTTTGGCTCGCGAGTGACGACGTCGCCGTCGATGCCGCCGGTTTGGGATTGGCGGCCAGCGAGCACGCGCTGCTGGGTGCGGTGATGGAGCTGCCGGCGTCGGGTGGGGTGGTGCTTACCGGTCGGCTGTCTCCCAGCGTGCAGAGCTGGTTGAACGATCACGCCGTTGGCGGCGTGGTGATCTTCCCCGGGGCCGGCTTCGTCGAGTTGGCGATCCGCGCCGGCGACGAGGTGGGCTGCGGAATTGTCGACGAGTTGAATTTGGCCGCGCCACTGGTACTGCCGGTATCCGGCTCGGTCGCGGTGCAGGTAGTGGTTGCTGGCCCGGACGAGTCGGGTGCCCGTGCGGTGTCGGTCTTTTCGCGCGGTGAGGCCGGCTCCGGCTGGCAGCTGCATGCGGAGGGCGCAGTCAGCGCGGGTTCGGTGGAGCCGACCGCAGATCTGTCGGTGTGGCCGCCGCTCGGTGCGGTCGCGGTAGACGTCGCCGGCGGGTATGAGCGGCTGGCCGAGCGTGGCTATGGGTACGGGCCCGCCTTCCGCGGCTTGACCTCGATGTGGCGCCGCGGCGATGAAGTATTCGCCGAGGTGACGCTGCCCGCAGATGCCGGGGTCTCGGTGGCCGGGTTCGGGGTACATCCGGTGATGCTGGACGCGGCGCTGCACGCGGTGGTTCTGGCAGCCGATGGTGCCGAGGTTGCGCAGGGTTCGGTGCTGGTGCCGTTCTCCTGGCAGCGCGTGTCTTTGCATGCTGCGGGTGCGTCGGCGGTTCGGGCGCGGATCGTGCCGGTAAGCGAGTCGGCGGTGTCGATCGAGCTGGCTGACGGGTTGGGCCTGCCGGTGTTGTCGGTGGCGTCGATGGTGGCCCGGCCGGTAAGCGACCGGCAATTGCTGGCCGCGGTGTCGGGTTCGGGTCCGGACCGGATCTTCGAGTTGATTTGGTCGGCACAGCAATCGTTGGGGTCAGGGGAGTCAGAAGCCGCCGCGATGGTTTTCGAATCGGCGCCCGTGGTCGGCGATGTGGTGGCGGAGGTGTACGCGGCCACGCATGCGGCGCTGACGGTGCTGCAGTCGTGGTTGGCCAGCGACCGGGCGGGGATGTTGGTGGTGGCCACCCGTGGTGCGATGGCGTTGCCGGGCGAGGATGTGACGGATTTAGCGGGTGCGGCGGTGTGGGGGTTGGTGCGGTCCGCGCAGACCGAGCATCCCGGCCGGATCGTTCTCGTCGACGCAGACGGGCCGCTCGATGGTGACGCGATGGCCGCGGTTTTGGCGCCCGGCGAGCCGCAGGTGTTATTGCGCGGCGCAACGGTTTACACCGCGCGGGTGCGCGGCAGCCGCGAACTGAGCAGCGTGCTGGTGCCTCCCGCGGATGGACCGTGGCGGTTGGGCATGAGCAGTCGCGGCACCTTCGAGAATCTGCGGCTGGAGCGAATTGCCGACGCTGATGCGCCGTTGCGGCCGGGGCAGGTTCGGGTCGCCTTGTCGACCATCGCCGCCAATTTCCGTGACGTCATGATCGCGCTGGGCCTCTACCCCGACGAGGATGCGGTCATGGGCATCGAGGCTTCCGGTGTCGTTCTGGAAACGGATTCGTCCGGCTCGTCTGCAACAAGTTTCGTGGTCGGTGACCGGGTCATGGGCCTGTTCCCCGAAGGCACGGGAACGGTCGCGACCACCGACCACCGACTGCTCGTCAAGGTGCCGGCGGGATGGTCGCACACCGCCGCGGCCACCGTGTCGGTGGTTTTCGCAACCGCCCATTACGCACTGGTAGATCTGGCCGGCGTCCAGCCGGGGCAACGGGTTTTGGTACACGCGGCGGCCGGGGGCGTCGGCATGGCCGCGGTGCAGCTGGCCAGGCATCTGGGGTTGGAGGTATTCGCCACCGCCAGCCACGGCAAGTGGGACACGCTGCGGGCCATGGGTTTCGACGACGACCACATCTCGGATTCGCGCAGCCTGGACTTCGAGGACAAGTTCCGCTCGGTCACCGCCGGACGCGGAGTCGATGTGGTGCTCGACTCCCTTTCTGGTGAATTCGTCGACGCTTCACTGCGTTTGGTGGCACCCGGCGGCGTGTTCCTGGAGATGGGCAAGACCGACATCCGCGAAGTCGAGGTGGTTGCACGCGAGCACCCGGGTGTGCGCTACCGCGCGTTCGATCTCTTCGAGGCGGGACCGGATCGTATTCAAGCGATCCTCGCAGAGTTGGCCGGGCTTTTCGGCGAGGAGGTGCTGCGGCCCTTGCCTGCGAAGACATTTGACGTTCGGCGGGCGGGCGCGGCGCTGCGGTATTTGAGCCAGGCCCGCCATGTAGGTAAAGTCGTGATGATGATTCCCGACGCTTGGGCCGACGGCACGGTGCTGATCACCGGCGGCACCGGGATGGCGGGCTCGGCGCTGGCTCGTCATTTGGTGAACCGCCACGGGGTCCGCAACCTGATACTGCTGAGCCGGCGCGGCTTGGACGCGCCGGGCGCTGCGGAGCTGGTGGCCGAGCTGGGCGCGGCCGGGGCTCGGGTGCACGCTGTCGCCTGCGACGCGGCCGACCGGGATGCCCTGGCAAAAGTGATCGCCGACATCCCGGTGCAGGGGCCAGCTCAAAGGCCACTGTCCGGCGTGATTCACGCGGCGGGCGTACTCGACGACGCGGTGATCTCGTCGTTGACCCCGGAGCGGGTGGAATCGGTGTTCCGCGCCAAGGTGGACGCGGCATGGAATCTGCACGAGCTGACGCGCGATCTGGATCTCTCTGCTTTTATCATGTTTTCGTCGATGGCCGGGTTGGCCGGCGGCTCGGGGCAGGCCAACTACGCGGCCGCCAACTCATTCCTGGACGGGTTGGCGGTGCACCGGCGTGCCCAGGGGTTGCCGGCGATATCGCTGGGTTGGGGCCTGTGGGATCAGGCCAGCTCGATGACCGGCGGACTCGGCGCCGCCGATCTGGCCCGGTTCCGCCGGGACGGCGTCGTCGCGATGTCCGCGGACGAAGCGCTGGAGCTGATGGACACCGCGCTCGTCGTCGACGAGCCTTTCCTGGTGCCCGCCCACATTGACACCGACGCCCTTCAGGTCAAGTTCGACAGCGGCACCCTCCCGCCGATGTTCGCCGATCTGATCAATGCGCCGAGCCGGCGTCAGGTCGAGGATTCATTGGTGGCGGCGAGGTCGAAATCGGCTCTGGTGCAGCGCCTCGAGGGGCTGGCGGAAGATGACCAACACGCGGTGTTGCTTGACCTGGTGCGTTCCCACATCGCCACCGTGCTGGGCGGCAGAAGCCCCGAGGCCATCGATCCGGACTGGGCGTTCCAGGAACTGGGCTTCGACTCGCTGACTGCGGTAGAGCTGCGGAACCGGCTCAAAGCGGCGACCGGTCTTGCGCTCCCAGCCACAATCATCTTCGACTACCCGAACTCCGCCGCGCTGGCCGGCTACATGCGCCAGGAGCTGATCGGCACCGTGGCGCAGTCCGCCACGGCGGTGCCCGGAGAGGCCGAGATCCAACGCGTCGTGGCGTCTATTCCGGTCAAGCGCCTCCGGCAGGCCGGAGTGCTGGAGCTGTTGCTCGAGCTGGCCAACGAAGCAGACACCGCAAGCCCGGCGGTCGCCCCGGCGGCGGCCGAGAAGGACCTCGCGGACATGAACCTCGATGACCTGGTCAACGCTGCGTTCATGAACGACGACGACGATTAACGATGAGAATTGCGGTCACCGAAGCCGGCGGAGTTATCGGCCGCGGGCTCGTGGCCCGGTTACTCAGCCAGGGCCACGACGTTGTCGGGATCTCCCGGCACCGGCCCGATAGCTGGCCCAGCGCAGCGGACTTCGTCGCCGGCGACATCCGGGACTCGGTCTCCGTCGGGCAGGCTGTCGCGGGAGCGGACGTCGTCGCGCACTGCGCATGGGACTTAGCGTGGGACGCAGGAGACACAGCGGGTACGCGCACCGTCCTCGATGCGATGGCCGAGGCCGGAACCCGGCGAATCGTTTTCGCCTCTTCCGTGTACACGGATCGGGCCCGCGCCGAGGAAATGCTGGCGAACTCCGGCGCGCAGTGGGTCGTGATCCGCTGTGCGCTGGTTATCGGGCGAAGCGTCGACGATCGGGTGTGCCACCTGCTGGCGCAACCGGCCTTTGCTGGCTCGTCGGTGGATCGCCCGGTGCAGGTGGTGCATCTCGATGACACGCTGCGGTTGCTGATCCGCGCGATCCTGAACACCGAAATGGACGGCAGCACGGTCGATATCGCCGCACCGGGCGAGCTGACCTTGCGCCGCATCGCCAAAGCGCTCGGGCGCCCGATCGTGCCCTTGCCCGCTTGGCTGGCTCGGCGCTGGGCCTCTTTCGCCGGGCTGGAGGTGGTGCAGGGGGCGCCAATCCTGAACACTTCGGGGCTGCGTGACACGTGGGGATTCGCACCCGCGTGGAGCGCCGACGAATGCCTCGAAGACTTCGTGCGCGCGATGCGAGGGCGGGTAGCTCTCGGCAGGCGGGTGATATCGCTGCCCTGGCGGGTGCCCGGCGTGACGGACGTGCCGGCCGTCGACGTGGCCGCGGACGACGGGGTGGTTCCCAGATTGGCCGGTCCGGAGGGCGATAACGGCGAATTCGACACTCCGATCGACCCGCGGTTCCCCACCTTCCTGGCCACCAATTTGTCGGAGGCGCTGCCCGGCCCATTCTCGCCGTCGTCGGCCTCGGTGACCGTGCGCGGTCTGCGTGCCTCGGGGGTGGGGATTGCCGAACGGCTGCGGCCCGGCGGGATCGTCCAGCGCGAGATCGCGGTGCGAACCGTCGCGGTTTTCGCCCATCGGTTGTACGGGGCGATCACCGCGGCGCACTTCATGGCCGAAACCGTGCCGTTCGTCAAGCCCGCCACCGTTGTCAGCAACAGCGGGTTCTTCGGGCCCAGCATGGCGTCGTTGCCGATCTTCGGCGATGAGCGCCCGCACACCAATTCCGTTGGTGCTCGCAGGCACCTGCGCACAATGCGCAACATCGGCGTGCTCGGCGTCAACCAGATTTGTTTGACCGCAGGCTCGCCGCGCGACACAGACGACTTCGTCGGCGATATCGATCGTCTGGAGCAACTTGCCGGCGGCGATCTTGCCGAGCTCGACGATTCCCGGCTGACAAGCCTGATCCTGCTGGCGCGTGACCTTGTGGTGCACGGGTGGGTGCTGGCGTCCGGCTCGTTCATGCTGGCCGCCGTGTTCAACGTGATGCTGCGGGGCCTGTGTGGGCGCGACACCGCACCGCCGGCGGGGCCGGGTTTGGTCAGCGCGCGATCGGTGGAGGCGGTGCATCGGTTGGTGGTTGCCGCACAACGTGATCCGAACGTGCATCGGCTATTGGCGGAACCGGGGGAGCGCCTTGGCGAGCTGGCCGTTGAAGCGCCGGAGTTTTATGCGGCGATATTGGCTGAGCTGGCGCTGATCGGACACCGTGGTCCGGCGGAACTCGAGATGGCATCGACCAGCTACTCCGATGACCCCGAGTTGCTGGTCCGGATGGTGGCTAAGACGTTGAGCGTTGCGCCCGCGCAGCCTATTTCCGTGGCTGCGCCTCGCCGGATTCCGTTGCGAGCGCGGCCCGTGGCGCTGCTGGCGACCCGCCAACTGCGCGACCGCGAAGCCCGCCGGGACAAGATGGTGCGCGCCAACTGGGTGCTGCGCGGTCTGTTGCGTGAGTACGGGCGCCGGATGGTCGAGACCGGTGTCTTCGACAGCGCCGACGACGTGTTCTATCTGCTGGTGGATGAACTCGACGCGCTCCCCGAAGACGTTTCGAAGCTGGTGGCCACGCGCCGAGCCGAACAGAGCAGGCTGACCGGCGTCGTGCCGCCGACGGTATTCAGCGGCAGCTGGGAGCCCTCGACCATGTCGTCGACGGATCTTCGCGCGGGGGACACCCTGCGCGGGGTCGGCGTGTGCGGGGGACGGGTGCGCGGCCGGGTGCGGATCGTCCGGCCCGAGACCATCGATGATCTGCAACCCGGCGAGATTCTGGTCGCAGAAGTTACCGATGTCGGCTACACGCCGGCTTTCTGTTACGCCGCGGCCGTGGTGACCGAACTCGGGGGCCCGATGTCACACGCCGCAGTGGTGGCGCGCGAATTCGGGTTTCCCTGTGTGGTGGACGTCCACGGGGCGACGAGGTCTCTGCCGACCGGGGCGCTTATCGAAGTCGACGGGTCTACGGGCGAAATACAGGTGATTGAACTGTGAGGCGCCGCGAGACTGTAACTGCCTACGCCGTCTCTCGGGAAATGCGTTGGTAGTTACAGTTTCGCGGCGTTAGGGTGGGAGAAGTGAGCATCGTGCTGCAGGATCGCTTCTTCCGGGAGTTGCCGGAGATGGCCGTCCCTTGGCAGGCTGAGCCGGCGCCCGACCCGCAGCTGCTGGCGCTCAACGAGCCGCTGGCCGCCGACCTTGGTTTCGACGCCTCCTGGCTCCGAAGCGCCGACGGGTTGCGGTTCTTGGTGGGCGACCTGCTGCCGGGCGGTGCCGCGCCGGTAGCTCAGGCCTACGCCGGGCATCAGTTCGGCAACTTCGTGCCGCGGCTGGGTGACGGGCGTGCGTTGCTGCTGGGGGAGCTCTTCGACGGCAGCGGCCGGGTTCACGACCTGCATCTGAAAGGTTCGGGGGCCACGCCTTTCGCGCGTGGCGGTGACGGCCTGGCCGCGGTGGGACCGATGCTGCGCGAATACATTGTCAGCGAAGCGATGCATGCGCTCGGCATACCGACCACACGATCCCTGGCCGTGGTGGGCACGGGGCGCCAGGTATACCGCGAGACGCCCTTGCCCGGCGCATTGCTCGTTCGGGTCGCGAGCAGTCATCTGCGGGTCGGGAGCTTTCAATATGCCGCGTCCACCGGGGATGTCAATTTGGTGCGGCGGCTCGCGGACCATGCGATCGCCCGCCACTATCCCACCGCCGCGGACGCCGAGCGGCCCTACCTGGCGCTGTTTGAAGCCGTGGCCGGCGTCCAGGCATGGCTGATGGCTAGCTGGATGCTTGTCGGTTTCGTCCATGGGGTGATGAACACCGACAACATGACGATCTCTGGCGAAACCATCGACTACGGACCGTGTGCCTTCATGGAGGCCTACGATCCCGAGACGGTTTTCAGCTCGATTGATTCCTGGGGGCGTTATGCCTACGGGAATCAACCGGCCATCGCCGGGTGGAATCTCGCGCGGTTCGCCGAGACGCTTCTTCCGCTGTTCTCCGCTGACCAGGATGAAGCAATCTCGTTGGCGGAGCAGTCATTCGACGTATTTCGCGCTCAGTACGAGACCACCTGGTTGTCGGGCATGCGCGCCAAGCTGGGCTTGTCCGCGGCTGTGGCCGCTCAAGTCGCCGCGCCGCTGATCGGCGATCTGCTCGTCCTGCTGCACGAGAACCACGTTGATTACACCTCGTTCTTTCGGCAGCTCAGCCAAGCGGCCCGGGGCGACACCGGATCGCTGCCCGAACCGTTCGCCGACTGGATATCACGCTGGCGAGCGCTGGATCCGGATACGGGACTGATGGACCGGGTCAACCCGATCTATATTCCGCGCAATCATCTCGTCGAGGAGGCTCTGGCCGCCGCGACGGCTGGTGACCTCGGTCCGCTCCAGCCGTTGCTTGATGCTGTGAACGCACCGTATGACGAACGCCCGGGCTTCGAGCGCTATGCGTCTGCGGCCCCCGAGGACTTCGGCACATACCGAACCTATTGCGGTACCTGAGCGTGCGATGCCAACGCTTTCAGAGGGGCCAGCTGTTCGGTTCGGAGGCATAACAGAAGGGAGCCGCCGGGGGCAGTGGCTGTCGTGCGTTGGTCGATATCGCGTCCAGAATCAGTGCGACGTAGCGTCGCCAGCCATCGCTGCTGGACTCCATCGTCGATAGGACGCTATAGAGCATCCCGATCAGGCGCGGCAGGTCATCAGTGACCAGGTCGGCACGGACGACGCCGGCCCGCTGGCCCCTGCGGACAAGTTCGTCGAGTGCCTCATTCAGCGATTCCGAGATGTCGGCGGTCAGCGATCCGGTCCGGTGTGCCGCGATCAAGAGGTTTTGCTCGCGCGCGCCGAGCGATATCGCCGCCTCGATCAGTTGCTCCAAACCACGCAGTGCGTCCTCACAACGCCGCGCCGCTCCGATGGCCGGAGTGAGATGCTCGGCGATGCTTTGATCCAGGGCTGCCCGGACCAAGTCGGCCTTGGCCGGAAATCTGCGGTAAAGCGTTCGTTCACCGACTCCTGCGCGGCGCGCGACGGCCTCCGCAGGCGTATCGGGCCCCAGCTCGCCGTAGACGTCGCGCGCGGCGCGCAGAATGCGCTCAACGTTGCGGGCCGCATCCGCTCGCAACGGCCGATCTTCAACCGCCGTCATCGTCGTAGCTTAACTGACAGTTGACTGCCACAAGCCGCGGCTCTAGGTTAGTATAACTGGCAGCCAGCTGACACTTAACGGGAAACGCGGTTTATGTCAATCCCTTCCAAGGTCCCCGAGTCCTACAGTGACATCGATCTTCCGGTGCTCCCCGTCCCGCGCGCCCCGCGCTGCCCGCTCGCGCCCCCGCCCGAATTCGCGAGCTGGCGTGTGGAACCCGGGCTGCAACGTGCGATGTTCCACGGCAATCCGATCTGGGTGGTGAGCCGTTACCAAGACATCCGAGCAGCGCTGGTCGATCCGCGGCTTAGCGCGAAGACCATTCCGGACTCCATGTTGCCATCGGGTGTAGGCGTCATCTTCGCGCGGACCGACGATCCCGAGCACCATCGGCTGCGGCGCATGCTGACCAGCAACTTCACCTTCCGCCGCAGCGAAGCGATGCGTCCGTACATCCAGGAGATGGTCGACCACTACCTCGACGAGATGATCGGCAATGGGCCGCCGGCTGACCTTGTGCGCGACTACGCGTTGCCGGTGCCGTCACTGGTGATCGCGCTGCTGCTCGGGGTACCGCCCGAAGATCTCGGGCTCTTCCAGCGCCAGACGACTGTTGGGCTGGACCAAAAGTCGTCCGACGAGGAAAAGGCGCAAGCCATGGGCGCAATGTTCACCTACATAGAGGAGTTGGTACAGCGCAAAGAGCGCGAGCCTGGAGACGATTTGATCAGCCGCCTTGTCACGGAATATGTCGCGACCGGCCAGACCGACCACGCGACCACCGCGATGACAAGTGTGATCATGATGCAGGCCGGCCACGAAACCACCGCCAATATGATTTCGTTGGGAACGGTTGCGCTGCTCGAACATCCCGAAGCATTCGAGCGGCTCGGCCAAACCGACGACCCTGCCGTCATCGCGAACATCGTCGAAGAGCTGATGCGCTACCTGACCATCGTGCAAAGCCAAGTCGATCGCGTGGCGACCGAAGATCTGACGATTGGTGGTCAGCTCATCCGCGCGGGGGAGTTCGTCATGATGAACCTGCCCGCGGGAAATTGGGATGCCGAGTTCGTCGACAACCCAGAATCCTTCGATATCGGCCGAAACAACCGCGGGCATCTGGGTTTCGGCTACGGCGGCCATCAATGCATCGGGCAAAACCTCGCCCGCGTCGAAATGCAGGTGGCGTTCGCCGCTTTGGCACGTCGGCTACCCGGGCTGAAATTGGCGGCATCGCCGGAATCGCTGAGCTTCAAAGAGACCGACATCTACGGCATGAAGGAGCTTCCCGTCAGCTGGTGACCGTGTACTCGCAGTTAAATGTCAACTCGACTTTTGGGAAACGCCTCTGATGTCAACAACTTCCGATTTCCACCCCGACACGGACCTTCCGGTCATACCTGTCCCTCGTGCGGCGCACTGCCCGCTGCATCCTCCCGCCGAATTCTCGGAGTGGCGAGAGGAGCCGGGGCTGCGACGGGCGATATACCACGGACAGCCCGCCTGGATAGTGAGCCGCTACCAGGACATCAGGACGGCGCTGCTCGATGAGCGCCTATCCGCGGATACTATTCCGGCGTCCTTGAAACCGACGAGCCCCGACAGCGCCACACCGGTGATGTTCGCGCGGGTCGACGATCCAGAACACAATCGCCTGCGGCGCATGATCACCCGCGACTTCACATTCCGGCGCTGCGAAGCGATGCGACCCAAGATCCAGGAAATGGTCGACCATCACCTCGACGAAATGATCCGCAACGGCCCGCCGGCCGATCTCGTCAATGACTTCGCTTTGCCGGTGCCATCGTTGGTGATCGCGCTGCTACTCGGTGTGCCGTCCGACGACCTGAGCCTCTTCCAGCACCACTCCACCGTTGGCCTGCAGACGAGCACGACCGACGAGGAGAGGGCGCAATCCTTCGGCGCCATGTATGGCTACATCCAAGAGTTGGTGGGTCGCAGGGAACACGATGCTGGCGACGACATGATCAGCCGCCTCGTCACCGACTACGTGATGACCGGTCAGCTCACGCGCGAGACGGCGGCCATGACAGCCGTGGTCATGATGCTGGCCGGCCACGAAACCAGCGCCAACATGATTTCGCTGGGAACGCTCGCGCTGATCCAGCATCGTGACGTCTTCGAGCGGCTGGGCCAGACAGGCGATCAAGCCGTCATCGCGAACGCGGTCGAAGAGCTCATGCGCTATCTCAGCATCGTGCACAGCCAAGTGGATCGTGTGGTAACCGAAGACTTCACGCTCGGCGGTCAGTTGATCCGGGCCGGGGACATGGTCGTGATGAATCTTCCTGCAGGCAACTGGGACACCGAGTTCGTCGACAGCCCAGAGTCCCTGGACATCGACCGAAACACGCGAGGACACTTGGGTTTCGGCTACGGCGTGCACCAATGCATTGGACAGAACCTGGCCCGAGTGGAAATGCAGGTCGCTTTCGCCACTTTGGCGCGCCGGCTACCCGGGCTGAAATTGGCAGTACCGCCGGACGAGCTGAGATTCAAAGAGGCGGAGATCTACGGAATGAAGGAGCTTCCCGTCACCTGGTGACGGGAAAATCGGCCAACCTTAGGATGCAATGACCTCAACTAATTTGCGCTTCGACGAACAGGTCGCCGTGATCACCGGCGCCGGCGGCGGTTTGGGCAAGCAGTACGCGCTGCTGCTCGCATCGCGCGGCGCACGCATCGTGGTCAACGACACGGGCGGGTCGGTGACCGGCGATGGCTCGAACACCAAAGCGGCGGATGCTGCCGCAGCCGAAATCCGCGCGCTCGGTGGCGAGGCCGTCGCAGACAGCCACAGCGTGACGAGTCCCGAAGGGGGAGAGGCGATCATCGACACGGCCCTTCGCGCCTGGGGACGAGTCGACATCCTGATCAATAACGCGGGCATCGTCGGTGATGCGCCGTTCGAAGAGATGACCGCCGACCGGTTCGAACCTCTGCTGGATGTGCACTTGAGGGGCGCGTTCCACGTGACTAGGCCGGCCTGGAAGCTGATGCGCGACAAAGGGTATGGCCGGATACTCAATACCTGTTCGGCGGCTGGAATCCTGGGCTCCCCCGGCATGACCAACTACGGCTCCGCCAAAACCGGGTTGATCGGCCTCACTCGTGTACTGGCCGCGGAAGCGGCCAGCGAGAACATCAAAATCAATGCCATCGCCCCGATCGCATATACGCGAATGTTGACGCACTCTCTTGAGGGCGCCGGCCAGCAGGACGATCCGGCGGCTCAGGCCGTATTGGATGATCTTGTGAGCCAATATCTTCAGAAGCTGGACCCGGTGCTGGTGGCGCCGGTGGCGGCCTTCCTGACACACCGCGACTGTCCGGTTTCTGGCGAGATCTATACCGTTGGCGCGGGGCACGTCTCGCGATTCTTCATCGGCAGGACAAAGGGCTTCTACAGTCCAGCGCTATCCATCGAGGATGTGCGCGATCATCTGGACACGATTCGGGACGAAGCCGGTTACACCGTGCCCGGCGGGACCGCCGACGAGATGACCGAACTCTTCGCCATGATCATGGCCAACTGAGCTCAGCCGGACTTGCGCAATCCGCGCCGGAACAGCTTGACGGCGACGAAGATGCCACCCAGCACGAGAGCGATGGCCAGGGTCTGCAGCCCGCCGATCGCTAGGTCGTTGGCGGCGTACGCGTTGGCACCGTCGACACATTGGAAGCTCACGGTGCGCCCCGACTGGCCCGGCTTGTAGCTGTAATGGGCGGTCTTGTACGCCAGCTGATACGAACTGCTGCACACGATCGCGCTCGTCCACAGCGCGCTTGACGGGAAAACTGCGATCAGTGCGGCCGCGCCACCGACGCAGATTCCGCCCCCACCGACGATTATCCCGATGAGCATCCCGTAATTAGATCCAGCGCGCTTGCGTTGTGGCCGCTGTCGAGAGGCCTGCCGGCTCGGATTTACCGCAGAGTGGCCCACTCTGATCGTGACATTTCCGTTTTCTAGACGGCGTTGGAACACCTCGGCGGTCTGCTGCCCGACCGTATCCTGCTGGCCGGCGGTCGCCTTTGCCTCGGAGAGCTGGCGTTCCAGCTCGGCGATGCGCTTCTGCTGGGCCAGCTGACGTTCCAGCTCGGCGATGCGCTCTTCGGGGTCGTCGGAGTCCATCGGCAAATGGTCGCACGGCGAAATGGCCGTTGTCTGCACGGAATCACCGGGAGATCAGCAGCTGAACGCTGTGCCGACGCCATCGGGTGGCGGAACCGACCGCAGACAACCGAACTGCTCGATTCCGGCGCTGCTCAACCGTACCGCCGACTGGTGGGCGTAATTCACGCAGAACAGGCCGACTTGGTCGGCGCGACAACGGTAGTCGTCGTACGACAACGAGTCCGCGTTCGCCAACTGGGATCCGTTGCCGTCGACGAACGGACCCGGATCGCCGCGAGCCGCCCCGATCTGCAGCTTCGCGCCGTCGAAGTCGACCCAGCCGCCTTTCCACTCGCCGTAGGCCGTCTCGGGCCGGGGTGGGGGACTGGCCAGATCGACCAGACAGGTCAACGCGCCGCCGGTGTGCTTGGAATCAGTCATGCACACGACTTTGCCGGATGGGACGGTAAAGGCGAGGTCGTTACCCAACGGGGTGGTAACGCCGTCGCGCGTGACGGCGTGGTAGCGGGCGGGATCGGCGGGGTGACCGGCCTCGATCCACGCGATGACGTCTGAGATCGCCGCCCCGGCAGCCGGCGGCGTCGATGCCGCCGAAGGTTTGCTGACCGACGGCGAGGCGGCAGCACCCGAAGAGGTCTGGGTGGTGGTCGGCGTCTGCCCCGACTGGCTCCTGCCGGCGTGAGAGCACCCGGCAACCAGCCCGGCAGCCAGGACAGACACTGTGATCAGCGCGGCGATCCGCATTCCGTCAGGCTAGCCGCCGATGTTGGATTCATGCGCAGGGCAGCGCCTCATGTCCGTCATTTCGGCTCAGTGTCGACTACCGTCGGGTTATGCATGAGCGCACTCTGCGCGCCCACACCACCGCCGGCATCGTCGAAGGATTCACCCGCGACGGGGTGAACCGCTGGCGATCCATCCCGTATGCCCGGCCGCCGGTCGGCTCGTTGCGATTCCGAGCGCCGCAGCCGCCCCAGCCCTGGTCAGGTGTGCGGCATTGCCACGGTTTCACCAACTGTGCGCCACAGCAGAGCCGCTACACCATGCTCGGGATCGGCAAATACCAGCCCATGAGCGAGGACTGCCTCACCCTCAACGTTGTCACACCCGAAAACGTCGTCACACCCGAAAGACCTGCTGGGGATCCGCTGCCGGTCATGGTCTTCGTGCACGGCGGCGGGTACATGATGGGCAGCTCGGCAACCCCGCTGTACGACGGTGCCGCCTTGGCCCGCCGCGGTTGCGTATACGTGTCGGTGAACTATCGCCTCGGCGCGCTGGGATGTCTGGACCTGTCGTCACTTTCGACGACAGAGATCACCATCGACAGCAACTTGTACCTGCGTGATCTGGTGCTGGCTATGCGGTGGGTGCAAGACAACATCGCCGAGTTCGGTGGTGACCCCGACAATGTCACCATCTTCGGCGAAAGTGCGGGTGCGTGCATCACCACCACGTTGTTGACGGTGCCCGCCGCCGAAGGCCTGTTCGCCCGAGCAATCTCAGAGAGCCCCGCGGCGGGCCTGGTGCGGTCGAAAGAGATTGCCGCCGAGTTCGCGCAGCGGTACGCCAACCTGCTTGGCGCGCGGACCCAGGACGCCGCCAGTGCGCTGCTGCAGGCGACCCCGGCGCAATTAGTGGAGGCCCAGCACAGCCTGATCGACGAGGGCATGCAGAGTAGGTTGGGCGCCTTCCCAATTGGCCCGGTCGTCGGCGACGATTGCCTGCCAATGGACCCCATCGAGGCGATGCGGTGCGGCCGGGCACAACGGGTACCGCTCATCGTCGGCACCAACGCCGACGAGGGCCGGTTGTTCACCCGCTTCCTGCGAATGCTACCGACAAACAAAGCGATGATCGAGGATCTGCTCGCGGACACGGAACCGGCTACTCGCGAACGGATTACCGCCGCCTACCCGGGGTACCCGGCGTCGTCGGCATGCATTCAGCTTGGCGGCGATTTCGCCTTCAGCTCGGCCGCCTGGCAGATCGCTGAGGCCCACAGCGGCCACGCGCCGACCTACCTGTACCGGTACGACTATGCGCCGCGGACACTGCGCTGGTCGGGTCTGGGAGCCACCCATGCCACCGAGTTGCTTGCTGTATTCGATTTCTATCGCACCAGGTTCGGCGCGTTGCTGACCGCCGCGGCCGACCAGCGCACCGCGCTACGCGTCAGCAACCAGGTGCAACGGCGGTGGCGGTCGTTCAGCCGCACCGGGGTGCCGGGCGACGACTGGCCCGTCTACACCGCCGCCGATCGTGCCGTCTTCGTGCTCGACCGCAAGTGCCGCGTCGAGTTCGATCCGCACCCGCAGCGGCGAATGGCCTGGGACGGCTTCTCACTGGCGCAGTGACCTGGCAGGCTGACCCTCATGGGCCCCACGACCGAGCCAGGTACCGAACAAGTCATCGAGCAACCCAGCGATCTGACCGCCTCCTGGTTGGCCGCGGCGATCGGAGCCGGAGTCATTTCCGATTTCGCCGTCGAACGCATCGGCACTGGTCAGATGAGCGAGTGCTACCGGGTCCGGCTGAACTACCAGGACCAGGTTGCTGGACGCGCCCGGCCGGAGTCGGTGGTACTCAAGGTCGCGGCCACCGATCCGATGAGCCGGCAGACCGGGGCAGCTATGGGCCTTTACGAGCGCGAGGTCCGCTTCTATCAAGACGTCGCACCACGCCTGGGCGGCCCGATCGCGCCCTGCTATCACGCCTCGGTCGATGCGGCAGGGGTGTTTGACCTGTTGCTCGGCGATGCCGGCCGAGCGGTCGTCGGCGACGAAATCGCGGGCGCCACAATCGAACAGGCCAGACTTGGTGTCGTCGAGTTGGGACGGCTCCACGGTCCTCTGCTCGGTGACACGTCGCTGGCCGAAGTGCCGTGGCTCAATCGTGCGGCACCACTCAGCCAGGCGATGATCACCCCGCTGTACGCCGGTTTCATCGACCGTTTCGGTGACCAGATCGCCCCGGAGCACCGAATCGTCTGCGAACGCCTGGTGGCCGCGTTCGACGGCTACCTGGCCCAAGAAACGGACCTGTCCGAGCCAGGCCGGATCCAGGGCCTGGTCCATGGCGACTACCGGCTGGACAACATGTTGTTCGGCGCCGACGGAGCAGACCGCGCGCTGACGGTAGTCGATTGGCAGACCGTTTCCTGGGGCCCGGCAATGACCGACCTCGCGTACTTCCTCGGTGGCGCGCTACGGACCGAAGATCGTCCTGCGCAATACGACGCACTGCTGCGGGCTTACCACGAAGCGCTGGGGCCGGGGGCGCCGATCACCCTCGCCGATGTCAGGGAAGGCGTGCGCAGGCAAGCTTTTTTCGGTGTAATGATGGCGATCGTCTCGTCGATGCTGGTGGAGCGCACCGAGCGCGGCGACCGGATGTTCATGACGATGCTGCAACGGCACTGCCAGCATGTGCTGGACACCGATGCGTTGGCGACGCTGCCCGGAGCGTCGTCACAAGAGCCGCTGCAACCAACGCAGGAGGACGAACTTTCACACACCCGGACCGCCGAACCGCTGTGGAGTGAGAGCTGGTATGCCGACTTCGCCGACCCGGCACAGGGATTGGGCGGATGGTTTCGTCTCGGCCTGGTAGCCAACCAGCAGACGGCGTGGGTTCAGGCGCTGCTGTGCGGACCCGACCTGCCGACGGTGGCCGTCGCTGTCGACGTCCCGCTGCCGTCCGATCCGTGGGTGGTGCGCACCGACGAGCTAGAGCTCGACCACGTCGCCAGTACGCCGTTGCAGCGCTATCGCGTCGATCTGCGCGGGCAGGGTCAGTCGTATTCGGACCCGTCCGCACTGTTACGCGGCGAGCCGGGAATTCCTGTCGAGTTGACCATGAATTTAGAGTGGACCACCGACGGGACGCCATACAAATACCGCCTCGCGACGCGTTACGAGATCCCGTGCAAAGTCTCGGGGACCGTGACCGTCGATGGTAAGAGCTACCGGTTCGACTCGGTTGCGGGACAGCGCGACCACTCCTGGGGTGTGCGCGACTGGTGGAGCATGGATTGGGTGTGGAGCGCGCTGCATCTCGACGACGGGACGCACGTGCACGGCGTCAACATACGAATTCCGGGCGTTCCGGGTGTCAGCGTCGGCTACGTGCAAGATTCCGCGGGCAATGTCATCGAGCTGGACGCGGTGAATACCCGGGAAGCATTCGACGCCAAAGGGTTACCGCTGGACGCGACGCTGGTCCTGGATCCAGCTGAGCTCACCGCCAACGTCGAGGTGCAAGGGAATGCGCCGGTTCGTCTCACCGCCACCGACGGACGAGTGAGTCAGTTCGCGCGCGCCTGGGTCAGCGTCAACACCGCGGACGGTCGCACCGGCGTCGGCTGGATCGAATGGAACCGCAACCTGGAGCAACGGGCATAGAGGTGGTGGCGCACAGCGCACCACCGCCCGTGGTGGTGATGGGTGTCTCGGGAGCCGGCAAGTCGACGGTAGGTGCGGCCCTTGCACAACGATTAGGGGTTCCGTTCGTGGACGCCGATACGCTGCACCCACCGGCCAACGTCGCCAAGATGGCCGCCGGTGAACCGCTGTCCGACGACGACCGCTATCCCTGGCTGGAAAGGGTCGGTGGGTGGTTAGCCGGCCACCCCGCCGGCGTGGTCAGTTGTTCGGCGCTCAAACGCGAATACCGTGACCAGCTGCGGGCACACTGCCCGCGCGTCGAGTTCTTGCACCTCGATGGTTCACCGGAGGAAATCGGCCGCCGGGCGGCGGGCAGGTCCGGTCATTTCATGCCGGCTGCACTACTGTCGTCGCAGTTCGACACGTTAGAACCCCTCGACATTGACGAGCCGGGTGTCACGGTTGACGTCGGACACGGCGTTGACGCCATCATCGACATCTTCCTGGCACGTTAGCGCCTCCATTTGCCCTTGCGGGCGTCGTCCATCCCTTCGCCGACTCGTTCGCGCGCGACATCGGCCAGGTGACTGCCGCGCGCGACTGCCTCGTCGGCCAGATAACTACCCCGCGCCAAAGCTGTGTCGGCGAATTCCGCCCCACGTACCCGTGCGGTGTCGGCCAGCTTTTCGCCGCGCTTGCGCGCTTTCTTGGCCAGCGGCTTGCCGCGTTCCGCGGCGGTGTTTGCCAGTTCGCGGCCGCGTTCGAGAGCGGCCTCGGCGTACGGCGCGCTTCGTTCGGCGGCGGTGCTGGCCAGTTCGCGGCCGCGCTCGGCGCCGGCCTGCAGGCCGTGCACCAGCTTTTCGCCGAGCTCACCGAAGTCGGATCAAACGCCGCGTCATCAGAGCCCGGCAGCGCTGAGGAGACCCGTTCGGAGATTCGCTCGGCGGCCCGACGGCCGCGCCATCCCAGCGACGGCTTGCCCGCGGTGTCGGCGGACGCAATCATCAATCCGCCCAATAGGCTCAGATCGGTCAGGAATTGCTGGCGCTTCCGGGCTTTGACCTCGGGGTCGATCTCGTTCCAGAACATGTGCGCTCCGAGGTTGGCCGGTAGCACGGTGAACGCCAGCGCGGCCGAGGCGACGCGGGGCAGTTTCCCGGTGGCCAGCAGCAGGCCGCCCCCGATCTGAACGGCGGCGTTGACCTGCGCGAACGTCTCGGGGTCGCTCAGAATGCTGCTGCCGACCGGATCCGGCAACGCCCGCAGGCCGTCCACCGCCGGCGCCGCGGCTTGCGCCGCTGATTTGGGGTTGAGCAGCGAGTCAACCCCTTGGCCGATAAATGCAATAGATAACAGGGGCCGGGCGATTCTGCGGATCAACATGCCTTGGGGCATACCCGGTGTACCGGCGAACAAACTCGCCCCGGCGTTGGCCCGACGATAGGGTGGACCGGTGCGAGCGTTGATCATCGTCGACGTGCAAAACGACTTCTGCGCGGGTGGCACGCTGGCGGTAAACGGCGGCGCCGCCCTGGCTTCCTCGATCACCGCCTATCTGACCGCCGCCCCGAGCTACCCGCACGTCGTGGCGACCCAGGACTTCCACATCGACCCCGGTGATCATTTCTCCGTCCAGCCGGATTATGTGTCGTCGTGGCCACCGCACTGCGTCGCGGGAACCCGGGGTGCGGACTTTCATCCCGGCCTCGACACCGGCCCGATCGAGGCGGTCTTCCGTAAGGGCGCCTACACCGCGGGCTACAGCGGTTTCGACGGCGTCGACGAGAACGGGACCCCACTACTTGAGTGGTTGCGGCAGCGGGGAGTCGACGCGGTCGACATCATCGGCATCGCCACCGACCATTGCGTCCGGCGGACTGCCGAGGACGCGGCGCGGGCAGGCTTGGCGACCAGGGTGCTGGTTGACCTGACAGCGGGTGTGGAAGCGGATTCGACGGCGCGGGCTCTGGCGGAGATGCGGGCGGCCGGCATCGAGTTGGTGCGGAGCTCCCGGTGACGGCGGCTGGACAAACGAGATCGGCTGGGCAAATGAGGAGCAGCATGGTCGGTGAGCCGTTCGGACGGCGAACCCTGCTTCGCGGGGCTGGTGCACTGACCGCGGCATCATTGGCACCGTGGGCCGCCGGCTGCACTTCTGACGACGAAAATGCGCTGACCTTCTTTTTCTCGGCCAATCCGGACGAGGCCAATGCTCGGATGCGCGTCGTCGACGAATTCCAGCGCCAGCATCCCGACATCAAGGTTCGCCCGGTGTTGTCCGGGCCGGGTGTGATGCAGCAGCTATCGACATTCTGCGCGGGCGGCAAATGTCCGGACGTACTCATGAGTTGGGAATTGACCTATGCCGAACTCGCCGCCCGAGGGGTGTTGCTGGACCTCAACACCATGCTGGCGCAGGACAACGCGTTCGCCGCGGAGCTGAAGTCGGACAGCATCGGGCCGCTATACGACACTTTCGCGTACGAAGCCGGCTCCAAAGGCGGGCAGTACGCTTTTCCGGAGCAATGGGCCGGAAACTTCCTGTTCTACAACAAAAAGCTATTCGCCGAAGCGGGCGTGCCGCCGCCGCCCACGACATGGGACAAGCCGTGGACCTTCGCCGAGTTCCTCGACACCGCCAACGCTCTGACCCAGCGGGACGGATCCGGGCGGGTCGACGCAGTGGGGATTCGTCAACACCTGGTGGTCGTACTACGCGGCGGGCTTGTTCGCCATGAACAACGGCGTGCCGTGGTCCACGCCGCGGAAGAACCCGACCCACCTCAATTTCGACGACCAAGCGTTCATCGAGGCGCGTGCAGTTCTACGCCGACCTGGCCAACAAGCACAAGGCGGCGCCCAACGCGTCAGAGACGCAGTCGATGTCCACCCCCGACCTGTTCGCGGCGGGCAAAGCGGCGATGGCGCTCGGCGGGCATTGGCGATACCAGACGTTCGATGCGGGCCGACGGCCTGGATTTCGATGTCACCTCTTTGCCGATCGGCCCATCGCTCCCGGACGGGCATGCCGCCGTCTCCAACATCGGCGCCACCGGGCTCGCCATCGCGGCCAGCAGCCGACGCAAAGAGCAGGCCTGGGAATTCGTGAAGTTCGCCGCTGGACCGGTCGGGCAGAAGATCATCGGGGAATCCTGCCTGTTCGTACCGGCTCTGCGGTCCGCGCTCAACTCGGACGGCTTCGCCAAAGCCCACCACCGGATTGGCAACCTGGCCGTGCTCACCACCGGGCCCGACCACGCCGAGGCCTTACCGGTCACGCCGGCATGGGAAAAGGTCGTGGCCCTGATGGACCGCAATTTCGGACCGGTGCTGCGCGGATCCCGTCCGGCGACATCGCTGGCCGGGTTGGCGCACGACGTCGACGAGGTGCTGCGACTCTCCATGACGTCGATCGACACCTCCGCAGCGACCCCGCGCCTCTGGCGCGGCGACGCGCCTGGGCCGGTCGCCTGTTCGTTGCGCCGAACCTGGCCGCGGTCGACGGTGTTCATGCTGTTCCCCCTCGGATTCTCGCTGTACATGAGCTTTCACCAGTGGGACGTGTTCAACCCGCCGAAGTTCGTCGGCCTGAGGAACTTCCGGGAGCTCTTCACATCCGATCCGCTGTTCCTCATCGCGATACGCAACACCGCGGTCTTCACCGTTGGGACCGTCGTGCCGACCGTCCTGATCAGCCTTGGTCGTCGCCGGCGTGCTCAACCAGAAAATAAAGGGCATCGGCATCTTTCGGACCATCGTCTTTCTGCCACTGGCCATCTCGTCGGTGGTGATGGCCGTCGTCTGGCAGTTCGTCTTCAACACCGACAACGGCCTGCTCAACATCATGCTCGGCTGGATCGGGATCGGCCCGATCCCGTGGCTGGTCGAACCCCGATGGGCGATGTCCTCGCTGTGCATGGTCAGCGTGTGGCGCAGCGTGCCGTTCGCCGACCGTCATCTTGCTGGCCGCGATGCAAGGCGTTCCGGAGACCCTCTACGAAGCGGCCAAGATCGACGGCGCGGGCGAGATCCGGCAGTTCGTCTCCATCACGGTGCCGCTGATCCGCGGCGCCGTGTCGTTCGTGGTCGTCATCTCGATCATCCACGCGTTCCAGGCATTTGACATGGTCTACGTCCTCAACGGCGCAATGGCGGCCCGGAAACCGCAACCTATGTTCTGGGCATCATGCTTTTCCAGCACGCATTCTCCTTCCTGGAATTCGGCTATGCGTCGGCGCTGGCATGGGTGATGTTCGCGCATCTTGCTGGTGTTGACCGGTGTTGCAGTTGCGGCTCGTCGCCGGCAACGGTCGATGGAGGCGCCAGTGGGCCCGGTTGAGCGTGTGTTCAAGCGCAGTGTGTTCCGCGCTGTCTTGGTCTACACCGCGCTGACTCGCCATCGCCTGGTGCTGCGCTATTCCCGATCGCCTGGGCGGTGTCCGGCTCGCTGAAAAGCGGCGGCGAGATCAGCGAACCGATACTGTTTCCCGCGCATCCGCGGTGGTCCAACTACACGCGAGGTATTCGCGCTGATGCCTTTCTGGCGGATGTTCTTCAACACCGTGCTTGTATGCCGGATGCATCACGGCCGGGCAGGTGTTCTTCTGCTCGCTGGCCGGATATGCCTTCGCACGCCTGCGATTTCGCGGGCGGGACACGTTGTTCGTGTTGTATCTGGGCACGCTGATGGTGCCGCTGACCGTCACGGTGATCCCGCAGTTCATCCTGATGCGAGTCGCTCGGGCTGGACCGACACTCCGTGGGCGATGATCGTGCCCGGTCTGTTCGGCAGCGCATTCGGCACCTATCTCATGCGGCAGTTCTTCCGCACCCTGCCGACCGATCTCGAGGAGGCGGCGATCCTCGACGGCTGCTCGCCCTGGCAGATCTACTGGCGGATCCTGTTGCCGCACGCAAGGCCCGCGGTGATGGTGCTTGCCGTGTTGACCTGGGTCAACGTTTGGAATGATTTCCTGTGGCCGCTGTTGATGATTCAGCGCAACAGCTTGGCCACGCTGACACTTGGGCCTGGTCCGGATGCGGGGCGAGTACGTCGCCCGCTGGCCGCTGATCATGGCGATGTCGATGCTCATCATGCTGCCGCTGGTGTTCATCTACGCCATCGCGCAACGCTCCTTCGTCCGCGGCATCGCCGTCACCGGGCTCAATGGGTGACGCCGTGATCGTGGACTTCGAAAGCAGGGGTGCTCCGCAGTGGCTTCGGTGAGTTTCGAGCAAGCGACACGCCAATTCCCGGGCGCGGATCGGCCCGCGCTGGATCACCTCGACCTGGCCGTCGGCGACGGCGAGTTCGTCGTGCTGGTCGGGCCGTCCGGATGCGGCAAGACGACGTCGCTGCGGATGCTGGCCGGACTGGAAACGGTGGATTCCGGGCGTGATCCGGATCGGCGACCGCGACGTCACCGACGTCGATCCCAAGGATCGCGACGTGGCGATGGTATTCCAGAACTACGCCCTGTACCCGCATATGTCGGTCGCGCAGAACATGGGCTTCGCGCTGAAGATCGCCAAGATCCCGAAAGCCGAGATCCGCGAACGGGTACTGGACGCGGCGAAATTGCTTGACCTGCAACCGTACCTGGACCGCAAACCGAAAGATCTGTCCGGTGGGCAACGCCAGCGGGTGGCGATGGGCCGCGCGATCGTGCGCCGCCCGCAGGTGTTCCTGATGGACGAACCGCTGTCCAATCTCGACGCCAAGCTGCGGGTGCAAACCCGCAACCAGATCGCGGCCTTGCAACGCCGACTCGGCACCACCACGGTCTATGTCACCCACGACCAGGTCGAGGCGATGACCATGGGTGATCGAGTCGCGGTGTTGCGCGACGGCGTTCTGCAACAGTTCGCGGCGCCTCGCGAGCTTTACCGCAACCCCGGCAATGTGTTTGTCGCGGGGTTCATCGGATCGCCGGCGATGAACTTGTTCACCCTTCCGGTCGTGGATTCCGTCGTGTTGCTGGGGGATTGGCCGATCCAGCTGCCACGAGAGATCGCGGGTGCGGCGAGTCAAGTTGTTGTCGGGGTCCGGCCCGAGCATTTCGAGTTGGGCAGCCTCGGCGTTGAAATGGAGGTCGACGTGGTCGAAGAACTCGGGGCGGATGCTTACCTATACGGCCAAATCACCGACGCCGGAAAGGTAATCGATCAGCACGTCGTCGCGCGCGCCGACGGCCGGCACCCACCAGAAAAGGGCAGTCGGGTCCGTCTGCATCCCGAACCCGGGCACGTGCATTTCTTTCGGGTCGACGGTCAACGGATTTCTTGAGCGCTTCGACTGGCCGCGGCTTTGCCATCGACCAGCCAGTCGACAATCTCAGTCAAACCGACAAAGCCGGGCGCCGTGGCCACGTCGGTTGCGACCAGCCGGCTGGCTTGCCGAAGTGCCGACCCTGAGCTGGAGCGGTACCAAAGCGATCACATCGCGGGCGTCAACCTGCAGGCTCGACGAGTACTGGAAATGTTCCGCGACCGGGGCTGGCTCCGGGGCGATGCTCCGTTCGACGAACTCGTCGAGACGACCGCAGTGCTCCGCAGCGAGGAAACGTACCTACGGTTCACCCACCGCGACGGATGGAGCGTGGCGGCATACCGCGCATGGTTACGGCGCATGCTGGCCGAGACCGTTTTCGTTTCGCCGCAGGTAAGTTGAAGGTGTGAGCCCTGCCGCTTCGAAATCGGTCGATCTAGTCTGCGAGGGCGGTGGCGTCCGGGGCATCGGACTGGTCGGAGCGGTGGACGCGCTGGCCGCGGCCGGTTATCGGTTTCCCCGAGTCGCCGGCAGCAGCGCGGGCGCGATCGTCGCCGCACTGGTCGCCGCCCTGCAGACTGCCGGCGAACCACTGACCCGGCTCGCCGAAATCATGCGCACCATCGACTATCGAAAGTTCCTGGACCGCAACCTGATCGGACACGTCCCGCTGATCGGTGGGGGACTTTCGCTCCTGGTATCCGACGGTGTCTATCGGGGCGCTTATCTCGAACAGCTGCTCACCGGCTTGCTCGCCGACCTGGGAGTGCGCACCTTCGGCGACCTGCGCACCGGCGAAGAGCCCGACCAGTTCGCCTGGTCGCTGGTCGTGACCGCCAGTGACCTGTCGCGACGCCAACTGGTCCGCATCCCGTGGGACCTCGAGTCCTACGGCATCGACCCGGACAGCTTCTCGGTGGCACGTGCGGTGCATGCATCGTCGGCGATTCCCTATGTCTTCGAGCCGGTCCGGGTGGGTGGCGCCACCTGGGTCGACGGTGGGTTGCTGTCGAATTTTCCGGTCGAGCTGTTCGACCGGACCGATGCCCAGCCGCGTTGGCCGACGTTCGGGATCCGGCTGTCGGCTCGTCCCGGCATTCCGCCCACCCACCCGGTGCACGGGCCGGTGTCGTTGGGTCTCGCTGCGATCGAGACGCTGGTGAGCAATCAGGACAACTCCTATATCGACGATCCCTGCACCGTGCGGCGCACCATCTTCGTGCCCGCCGACGACGTGAGCCCAATCGATTTCAATATCACCGATGAACAACGCGAGGCCTTATACCAACAGGGATTAAAAGCCGGCCAGAACTTTTTGAAGACCTGGAATTTTGCGGATTATCTGAAGGCCTGCGGCTCGCCGCCCAAACGGTCGCCGCTAAGTGACAGTGAGGCATGACCGACTGCGTGGCCTTCAGCGTGCCGTCACAGTTTTGGCCGGAAGGCTCTTTAGAATTGTGGAGTGGTCGATCGCTATGGAACCGACGTACTCGCCCCGGGTCGGCGCAAGCCTCTCGCGGCTGAGCAATCGGTTGAACTCGGCATGGTCGTCGAGGACGTAGAAAGTGGCTACGTCGGCGCGGTGGTCCGAGTGGAATATGGCCGCATCGACCTGGAAGACCGACACGGTCGCACCCGCGGTTTTCCCCTGGGTCCGGGGTACCTGCTCGAGGGCCGTCCGGTGATCCTCACCGCACCGCGGCGCGCTGCGCCTGCCGCGCCGGGCCGAACGGCGTCTGGATCGGTCGCGGTTCCGGGTGTCCGCGCCCGGGTCGCCCGCGCCAGCCGAATCTACGTCGAGGGCCGCCACGATGCCGAGCTCATCGCGCAGGTGTGGGGCGAGGACCTGCGCATCGAGGGCGTCGTCGTCGAGCATCTCGGCGGCGTCGACGACCTGGTGGGCATCGTGGCGGAATTCCGGCCCGGTCCGGGGCGCCGGCTCGGGGTTCTCGTTGACCACCTGGTCGCGGGTTCCAAGGAGTCGCGGATCGCCGAGGCCGTGCGCCGGGGACCCGGCGGGCCCGACACGTTGGTCGTCGGTCACCCCTACGTCGACATTTGGCAGGCGGTGAAGCCGCAGCGGCTGGGCCTGGCGGCCTGGCCTAACGTGCCACGGCACATGGAGTGGAAGCACGGCGCGTGTCAGGCGCTCGCGTTGCCGCACGCCAGCCAGGCGGACATCGCCAGTGCCTGGCGGCGCATTCGCTCGCGGGTTCGCAACTGGACCGACCTGGAGCCGGAGCTGATCAGCCGGGTCGAAGAGCTCATCGACTTCGTCACGGCGCGCGGCTGACCCTCGCCCCGGGCTTAGCGCGCCCTCCTCTCGCCGAGATATAAACCACGATCACGTTCCCCGGCGCGTCGTGTTCCTGAGTTATATGTCGCGTACCCGAAAAGCACGTCCCGCGGGACGAAACGCCACCAGGACAACCCCGACGGTGAAGACCAGCGCGATGACCCACGGGAGGTGTCCGTCAGGGGCGAACCCTTCGGCGGCAATGAAAGCCAGCCCGTACGCCGCCATCGCGGCGCCGGCCAGCATGACCGGTTCGGCCCAGCGCTCTGCGAGCGGGATGCCGAGCGTGGGCAGCGGAGCACCGAAAAAGCGCCGTCCCCACCACAACAGCATCATCTCGCATCCCGTCACGAGGCCCAGGATTGCTACCCACTCAAGCCGGGCCAGCCACCAGTCGGCGGTTCCCTCGGTCGGCTGCGGCAACAGGCCGGCCGGATAGCCGACGATCGCCACGATGACGACGGGAATCATGTGCCACAGGTACAAGGCCATCACATTGCTGTTGGCTACCGAAAGCACTCGCCGGACAACGCCGGCGCGCAATGCGCGGTTGAGCGCCGGCGCGAGTGCCAGCACTATTCCGGCCTGCGCGCAGCCAAACGCCAACAATGCCGCGTTGGGCGGCGTCGTATTGTCGACGGTCTGGCCGGGAACACCGATCATGCTGACCGGATAGTGTCCCAGCCAGATCAGCAGCGCCAGCGTGGCTGCCGATCCGACGGCGATCAACGGGGGTCTGCGACCGGCCAATAGCCCGCCATGCCAAGCGATCCCGAGCTGATAAAACGCTCCCCAGCACAGCAGGTAGTTCAGTTGGCCCAGGTAGGGCACGTGGCCGCCAAGAGTGGCGGCGTCTACCGCCACGACGCCGGCCGCCAGCACCGCCGGCACCAAAAGGCCCCATCGGCGTTGTGCGGCAATCGCAATAGGAGTCAGCGACACTACCGCCAGGTACACGGCGAGAAACCACAGGTGCATCGCCACCGCCCAGCCGGCGAACTCCAGCACCGAACCGGCAACTCGGTAGACGCCCAGCACCATCACAACGACCGACACCAAGGCGAAGTAAACCGCTGTCGGCCCGAGGACTCGGGCCAGTCGATGGCGAAGCCAGGTCGGGCGCGACACACCGTCGGTGTCGTGCCGATGCGTCCAGGACACGGCGCCGGCGTAGCCTGCCACCAGGAAGAAGGTGGGGACGGCCTGGAATGGCCAGGTCAGCCACTGCGTCCACGGCTGGTCGACCAGCGGGTTCTGCCGGCCGAAAGATCCGTCGTGGTAGGTCACCGATCCGGCCAACCAATGCCCCAGCACTATGAGGACCACACCCGATACGCGGTAGAAGTCCGCCGCAAGATTGCGGTCCGGCCCCGTGGAGTCGACGTCGTCCATCAGCGGGGGACCATCAACATGTCGAAGGTGGGCGGTCGGTGGGCGGCCAGCGGCGCGGCGGTCGTACTGATCGCGGAAAGTTCGACTTGGCGCACTCGCGCAACGCTACTCGTCACTTCAGCAAGCATATTCTCTGCTCACGGATGCTTTTGCTGTGCAGTCAGCTAATCGATCCGGCGGTGGAATTAGCGCGAATCCACGCACCGACAGGGAGGATGAGCAGGATCGCCGCAAAAAAGGCGGCGGCGATTCCTGAGATCAGCAGCGGCAGCTGGCCTCTTGCCCCCCATAGCAGTCCGGCCCACACACCCGCCGACAAAACCGCGAAACCCGTCGCGCCCTGAAATATGCCTTGCGCGCTCGACTGCTGCTCGGCGGGCACCAGCCCGGAAATCCATGCCTTTCCGACGCCGTCGGTGCACGCGGCGAACAGTCCGTAGAGCCCGAGGATCAGCCAGGCCCAGACTTTGTCGGTTGTGAGTCCGAGCCCGATGTAGCCGGCCGCGAAAAAGACCATGCCTATCCCGAACACCGTGCGTCTCGGGATGCGGTCAGCGAGTGATCCGGCTGGGTAACTGCCCAACGCGTATACCACGTTGTATCCCACGTAGGCCAGGATCACTTCAGTTACCGAGAATCCGATCTCGTTGAGGCGCAATAGAATCAGGGCATCGGGGAAGTTGACAACGCCGAAAGCCGCCAGCAGCACGACCACCCGCCAATATCCACCCGGCAGCGCACGCAGAGCCGCCGACACCGGCGGTCGCTGTGCGCGCTCAACCGTTCGGGGGCGCTCCCGCACCAACGCGACAAGGGCCACACTCAGGACGGCCGGAACGATCGCGATGTATAGCAACGGCGGAATCTCATGGTCGAGTAATTCGTACCCGGCAAGCCCGATCAACGGTCCGACAACCGCGCCGAGCGTGTCCATAGCGCGGTGAAACCCGAACACGCGGCCGCGGTTGGTTTCATCGACTCCGTCTACGAGCAGTGCGTCGCGCGGCGCTCCCCGGATACCCTTGCCGACTCGATCGACCACGCGTCCGGTCAGCACCCCGGGCCACGCGCCGGCGACCGCAACGATCACTTTGCCGAGCGCGGCCATACCGTAGCCCGCCGTGATCAGAGGACGCCGGGCAAACCTATCCCCGAGTGGTCCAGCCGTCAGTTTTGTCAGCGACGCCGCTCCCTCGGCCGCGCCTTCTATGGCTCCTACGACGGCCGGGGGTGCACCCAGAACTGCGGTCAGGTAGATCGGTAACAGCGGGTACAGCAATTCGCTGGCGGCGTCTTGGAGGAACGACACAGCGGATAACACCCAGACATTGCGGGTCAGCCAGTCGGTGGATTTAACCGCACGAACGATCACCGGTCGACGTGGCCGTTCACCACGGCCGGGCATGATGACACGTATGTGTTCTTTCCGACGCTCGATTCAGCGATGTGTTCCTGGGCCTGGTGACATGACGCAACAGTCGATGGTAACGGTCAGCCGGGGAAGCGGACAGTGGTCCCGGGCATCAGTTGAACGACTTGACCACGGCATTCCACTTCGACGCCGGCGGCATCGCGTGGATCCACACTGATGATCACGCCCTTTCCGCTGACCCGCAGGTGCAGGTGCAGACCACGGTAGCGGATCGGGAATGCCAGCACGCCAAGTGCTTCCGGCCAGTGCGGGGAAAGGATGATCCGGTTGGATCGGGTTTCCATCCCGGTGAAGCACCGCTGCATGAGGTCGACGCTGCCGGCCATGGCCGCCAGGTGAATGCCTTCCGACGTGGTGCCACCCTGGATGTCGGAAACGTCCGAGTTCAGTGCCTGCTTGAAGAACTCCAATGCGCGATCCCGGTTGGCGCGGGCAAGCACCCAGGTATGCACCACGCCGCTCAGCGTCGACCCATGCGAGGTGCGCGCCAGGTAGTAGTCGACGGTCCTCGGGATCTGGTCGGGCGTGAATCGGTAGCCGAGCCGGTCGAGCAATTCGCGCAACTCATCGGCTGACAGCAGGTAGAGAAGCATAAGGGCGTCGGCCTGCTTGGAGGCCTTGTACCGGTTGACGTCGTCGCTCTCGGCCTCCAAGATGCGGTCCAGGCGTTGGATGTTGCCGTATTGCCGCCGGTACCGGTCCCAGTCCAGTTCTGCCAACTCGCTGTATCCCTCGAATTGGCTGATGACCCCGTCATGGAACGGGACGAACATGCGTCGGCTCACGTCATCCCAGTGCGCCAGTTCCGCATTGTGCAGCCCGAGTTTCTCCAACAGGTCAAGTCGGTTCGGTAGGGGTAGCAGACTCAGTGCATCCAGAGCCCGCATGATCACCCAGACTGCCATCACATTGGTGTAGGCGTTGTTGTCGATGCCGTCGTAAGGCGCGTCGGGATAGCCCGAGTGGAATTCGTCGGGCCCGATGACCCCTCGGATGCTGTAGCGGTTGCGCTCTTGGTCGTAGGTGGACCTACTCACCCAGAAGCGTGCGACCTCGGCCAGCATTTCCGCGCCATAGTCGATCAGGTAGGCGAGATCTCCGGTGACCTGATAAAACTTCCATGCGCTATAGGCGACGGCGATGCCGATGTGGTGCGCACGAGCGCTCGAGTCGGGGTTCCAGCGGCCGCTGCGCGGATTGAGGTGCAGGCGTTGGCTTTCCTCGCGTCCATCGCTGCCGGATTGCCACGGGAACATCGCACCGCAGTAACCCGCCGCCTTCGCGGCGTGACGTGCCTCCGGCAGGCGCCGGTAGCGGTATCCCAGCAGCGACCGGGTGATCATGGGCAGCCGTAAGTTGAGTACCGGGAAGATGAACAACTCGTCCCAGAAGATGTGCCCGCGATATGCCTCACCATTCAGACCGCGGGCGGGCAGCCCGACGTCGAGATCGGAAGTGTTGGGTGAAACCGTCTGCAGCAGGTGCAGGAGATGCAGTCGGAGGACGCGTAATTCGTCTGTGAAGTCGTCGAATTCGATGGACAGGCGCTCCCACAGATGTGCCCATTCAGTTTCGTGCCCGTCACGCAACTCGGCGAACCGGCCGAGCCGGCTCAGCGAGCGCTCAGCATCGACAGCCGGTTCGGACGTCGCGGCATCGCGGCCGGTGAAGAGAGTCACGACCTTCTCTATCGTCAACGCATCACCGAGTGACAGCTCGACGGCGATATCGTGCCCGATTTCTGCTGCCTGGTCGACCAGGCGATAGGTGGCCGGCACCGGAGTCCCGTCACGCCACACGATGCTTCGCGCCGCCATGGCAATGGGAATGCGCGATTGGGTCGTCTGAACCGTCAGCACCACCGAGTGGTCATTGATCTCCCGCTTTTCCACCAACCCAAGATGATCGCTGGCCAAATCCCGATACCGCTCGACGAGCGAGTTCGTGACATTGCCGTCCAGCGTCGATCGAATCTCGATTTTCCCTGACCAATCCTCGGCGACGATCGTCGTCTGAAGGGCACCGACGTGGGGCATGTGCATCGCGACGAATCGTTGCTGGGTCAGCGAACTGGTGCGTCCGGCGTCGTCACGGAAGCGCACCTCTCGCGTCAGTACCGCGCCGCGAAGGTCGAGGGTTTGCCCGTAGGAGAGCACTGTGACCGCGTCGATGTCGAACCAGCTGCCGCCGTCGACCCGGAAGGTCAGGGCAAGCCAGTTGGGCAGGTTGACCAAACTCTCGTTGTCGATCGCGGTGCCCGACACGTCGTCGACGAGACGGTTGTAAACACCGGCGGCATAAGTGCCCGGATAGTGCATCTGGTCGGCCTTCGATTCGGGCGCCGCGCCCCGGGTGGCGAAGTAGCCATTTCCTAAAGTGCACAACGATTCACGAAGCTTCTCGCTCTGCGGGTCATACCCTTCATACCTGAAATCCCAAGCCTTAGAGGATGTCTCGTGCTTGTTCACAAGCCAATTCGATCCGCGCTGGACGAACTCCCGGACCTGATCGGGACTCTGCAGATTGAAATGGGCGCCCGTTTTACGGTCGCTATCCTCGTCATGGTGGACAATAATCCCGATGCCGTCGAATCGGATTGCATCGAAAGCGTCTTCGTCAGTGAGGTCGTCGCCGATGTATATCGGTAACAGGCAACCTCTGGCGTCGATGCGATCACGAATCCAGGTCAGCGTGGTCCCTTTGTCCCAGTCGATGTCAGGCCTCAGCTCGACGAGCATGCGCCCGCTCGTCACGCGTAGGCCATCTCGCTGTCCGAGTTTGTGTGTGGCAGAGACAATCTCGCCGACGTGCTCTGGTGGGACCTCGCGGTAGTGAACCGCGACGGCGAAGCGCTTATGTTCTACCCGCACTCCGGGAACCTCCGCCAGGATCTCGCCTAACTCAGCCGCCGCGCGCTCGAGGACACCGACGGCGGCGGCAGCCGCTTCGTTTTGGTGATAGGTGCCGTCCGGTTCGGTCAGCTCAAAGCCGTGGCTGCCCGCGTACCAAATACCCGGAATCGCCACCCGGGTACGGATATCGGCGAGGTCGCGGCCGCTCAGTATGACGACGGGGCATTGCGACGCCAGGCTTTGCAGCGCCGTGTCCGCTCCGTCAACCAGTTTGGCGGCGCTGGGATCGGCAACGATTGGGGACAAGGTTCCGTCGTAGTCGATGAACAACACCGGTTCTCGAGCGCCCAGAACACCGATGATCTGACCGTATGACTCCACCGCATCGGGGAGCTCCGAGATCCGCCTGGCGCCTGTGCGTACAGCGACGTCCTCCAGATCCGTAACCACGACGTCGGCGCCACAACCCAGAAGTCGGTCGGTATGGCCCGAGCCGTCGACACCGATGGCAAGTGCGAAACCGCCGTCCCGGGCTGCGGTTATCGTGGCACCGGCGTCATCGACGACGACAGACCGTTGGGGACGCACACCGAGTCGGCGGGCGGCTTCGACGAGAACAGCGGCGGGTAAGCCATCGAGACAGATGCCGAAAAGCTCGTCAATCCCAGCGGATTTCAAGAGCTGTTGGCCGCCCGGGAGCAACGAGTGGACCGCCGTGGCGATCCCGACGTCGAGTAATTTTCGGACAAGGTTGATCGTCGATTCGAACAGCTGAACACCATCAGTGTCGGTCAAGACATTGTCGAGGTTGAAGATCACGGCGTCGTGGTAGCGCGGGTCGACGGTGACGGGCAGCGTCATGACGATATCTCTGCTTGAGTGGACGACCATTGATCTCCGTCGACATCTATTGGTTCGGCGGCCATCTCGAAATGCCGCTCGATATCTTCACGGGCGCAGGGCGCGGTGCCGGGAGTCAGCAGCATGGCCGAACCGGCAGCGATCCCCAGCCGCACCGCCTTGTCGAGTTGCCAACCACGGCTAAGACCCACGGTGATGCCTGCGGTCATGGCGTCCCCGGCGCCCACGCCACTGCCGGAAGGCACCCTTACGGGCGAATAGCGTTGGCTTCCATGCGGTGTAGCAAGCAGAGCCCCCTCGGAGCCAAGCGACACGACGACGAACTGAGCGCAGCCGCGGTCGATGAGTTCGTGGGCGGCGGCGAGCTGCTCGGACTCGCTGATGAGTTCCCGTCCGACACATTCGCGTAGTTCTCGCACGCTCGGCTTGAGCAGAAAGACGCCGGAAGAGATATGCCGCAGAGCAGCCCCGGACGTGTCGAGAATCAGCGGCGCACCGCTCTCGCGACAGATGTCGGCGACCCGCTGATAGAAGTCGGCAGGCACCCCGGGCGGCAGGCTGCCACTCGCCACGACGAATTCCGCGGATCCTGCCGCGGCGCTGAGTTGTTCGAGGCACTCGGTCTGCTCGGCGTCGGTGAGCCGCGGACCCGGGAGCACGAACCGGTACTGCTTCCCGGTGCTGCACTCGTCCACGGTGAAGCTTTCCCTGGTGGAGCGAGCCACGGTGATCCGCTGCACCGCAACCCCTGAGTCGGCGACAAGATCAGTCAGCTTGTCGCCGGTGTGGCCACCCGCGGGAAAGAGCGCCGTAACAGACGCCCCGAGCACATGGGCGATTCGCGCGACGTTGATTCCGCCTCCGCCGGGATCGTAACGGGGCAGCCCGCACCGCATTTTATCGGTCGGAATGACCCGATCGGTGTCCGTGGTGATGTCGAGCGCCGGATTCATCGTCAGGGTCACAATCGTGGTTCCCGACCTCGTCGGTGGCGTCATTGCTATTGGCTCAACTCTCTCGGGGTTGTCTCGAGCGACACCTGAATCCGACCATTTGACGGACGCCGACGGTAGGGACGGAAGTCCCCCGCCGCGTGGGCCGTTCGTCGGCTTTGAACTCGGCGGCCGTCCAGGTCAGCACGCTTAGCCCAGCGGTTCGCGGGCAACAATGACCGGCACGCGGGCCAACAGCACCACTGCCGCGCTGACCGAGCCCAACAACATTCCGGCGAATCCGCCGCGGCCATGACCGCCGACCACCACAAGCTGAGCCGACTTGGATGCATGCACGATTCCACTTGCCGGCTCATCGCGCGCGATCAGTCGGCAAACGGGCACATCGGGGTAGCGTTCGCCCCAGCCGGCCAGACGCTCGGCCAGTATCTCGTCCTCTACCGCCCTCAGCGCCGGCCAGCCGGGACCGGGCAAACTGACGATGGTGTCGAACACACTCACGTCGCTCCACGCGTGCAAGGCCGTCAGCCCTACCTTCCGGCGCGAAGCTTCATCGAACGCGATCGCGGTCGCCAACTCCGACTCCCGCGACCCGTCAATTCCCACCACCACCGGGGCCCGTGCGGCATCGGTATTCAATTGGACGCCATCATGGATGACGGCGACCGGACAATGCGCGTGATGGACCAGCCCGGAGCTCACCGAACCCATGTGACGACCCCGCAACGTGCCGGCACCGAGGCAGCCCACCACGACCAAGTCGGCGTCTTTAGACAGGTCGACTAGAGCTGGAACGGTCATAGCAGAAGGCATTTCGCAGTTGATCTTTACTGAGCCACGCTGACAGCTTTCGCCCGCGATCTTGAGCGCTTCGTCAACCACTTGCCGCCCTCGCTCGCGCTGCCCACGCATCCACGCCGGGACCAATGACGATTCCAGCCATGTCCCCGCGGTCGCCGGAACAACATGCACCAACGTCAGCGGAACATTGCGTAACTCGGCGTCGCGAGCGGCCCACTGGACCGCGGCCTTAGAGCCCGGCGAGCCGTCGACGCCGACGACGACCCCCGGGTCCGTATTGAGTTTGGACACGACATTCTCCTTATTTTGACCGCTACACCGGATGAGGCGCCTGGCGGTAGAGAGCGGCACCGGCGGTGACTCCCGCGCTGGCGGCGATGAGCAGAACGCGGGCGCCTGGCGAGAGTTCTTCGGCCGCATCACGGAGTGCCGCCACCAGCGAGGCGGTATGCATGCTCTCGTCGTCGGCGACGACGATCCGTTCCACCGGTACCGCGAGTTGGGCGGCCAGTGCCGCGCGATAGCCGTGCCGGGCCGGCGCGGCGACGATGACGTCGATGTCGGAAAGGCCGAGCGAGGCTTCCTCGAGGCAGTTGTGGGCCACCTGGGCGCCGGCAGCGGCGTATTGCTCGTCCATCGCGGCCGACGCGCTGAATCGAAGCACATTGCGCGAGTCTTCGAGCCCGACGGTGGCGCGGAAATTCTCACCGTCGTCGGGGATGTTCACCCAGTGCACACGGCCGAGTCCGGAGTCGTCCTCGGTCCAGTCGCACAACATTGCCGCCCCGACGGGGGAGAACGGAAAGTGCTCGCTCATTCCGCGCCCCGGGTTGGCATCACTGGCGACGACAAGGGCGCAATCGATGGTGTGTGACCGCAGAAAACCGTCGACGATCTGCAATGCGGTGAGGATTCCGCAGGTTCCGTTCGCTATGTCGAAAGAGAATGTGCCGTGCGCGTCGTCGTGTGGATCCTCGGGGTTAGCCCCGACGTCCTCCTGGATAAGCGCCGCGAGGGCAGGCTCGGCCAGATTCTTGTCACGATAGACGCCGGTGTTGATCAGAAGGTCAACGTCGTCGGCCTCTCGGCTCGCTCCTTCCAGACAGCTCTTGGCCGCCGCGACCGCCAGATGCAGTGCGCTATGACGGGTGCGCCAACCTCCTCGAGTGACGTCGAGGCGCTCAATTACTGTGCCCATAGCGGCCCACCAAATCCTCGTCCACGGTCAGGAGAACGACGCCGATCTCCAGACCTGATGCCAGGGCAATCAAGGCGATGGTTTCGCCCGGCCGGATCCGCCCGGCTTCGAGTTCTTCGACCAGGGCCACCGTGTGGGTCGTCGACGCCGTGTTTCCGTAGCGATCGACGGTGATCACGGCGTCGTGTTGCGGACTGTCACCGAATGAAGCCGACACCGCGGCCATCCCCTTGCGTATTGCGCGGGCCGAGGTCTGATGGGTGATCACGTGATCGATGTCGTGCATCGCGATGCCGGCTGCATCGAGGACTTCGTGGAGCAATAGCGGGGTGTCGGCAATGGCTGCGCGTTGGATCCCGCGAGAATCGGTGAACATCCGGGCACCGGGATCATGCCCCTTCGGATAGGCAAGACACAGCCGGCTGTAGTCGGCAACCGTGGTAAAGCCTGCAAGGCTGATGCCGCCAGACCCGGGAGTGGCACGTTCGAGCAGAAGCGCGGCTCCCGCATCGCCGAGTGTCAGGCACGCGAGTTCTTTGCTCATGATGTTGCGAACGTGCCGGGCCGCATTCTGGCCGAGTTGGGAGATGTACTCGCCGCTGACCACCAACCCTCGCTCGACGGTTCCCTGCCGGATCCAATTGTTGAGCACCGTGACACCGGTCAGCATTCCGGCACAGGCGTTCGAGAGGTCAAAGGTCATCGCCTTCGTTGCCCCAAGCGCGTGGGCGACCGCACTGCTCATCGTCGGCTCCACCCACTGCGTCAGGCCGCCGCGAAACTTGGTGATACTGCAGCTGATCACCACATCGAGCGACGCCGCATCCTGGTCTGCCTTGGTCAGGCAATCCTGTGCGGCCGCGGTGGCAAGACTGTAGGAGTCTTCGTCGCCAATCGAGACCCGGCGTTCATGGATGCCGGTCAGGCGTTCCAGATCTATGTGCGTGTGATGACGCGTGGTCGCCATCAGTTCATCGGTTGTGAGATGGGTGGGAGGCAGATGCCGCCCAGCCCCGGCCAGCCGGGCGCGATGCGGCGCCGGGGGTCCGTCACCCTCCATCACCAGCCAGTTCTTGGGCATTCGTCGACCTCCTTCGCTTTCCCAGGATGGGGCGCCACGGCACCGGTCACCAGAGGATTTCGACCCTAAGAAGCGATTGATTGCAATGAGGTCACGTTCTTCACCGCTGGTCAGGGTGCGAGCCGGAGTGCCAGGAGTGCAGGGACCCGAACAGTGCGTTCTTCTTGTAGTGGTGATCCGTCATTCGCCGAAGGATGCTGTCGAGGACGACGACCGCCTCGTTGATATAGGGCCCCTTGTTGAGCATCGCGCATTCGGCCCGTTCGCTCATTGCCGCATCGCTGATCTCTGAGCGCGAGGGATTGCCCGTCTTGGTGAGCTGTTCGAGTACTTGGGTAGCCCAGATCACCGGCAGGTGCGCCGCCTCGCACAGCCACAGAATCTCTTCCTGCAACTCGGCCAGGCGTTCGTATCCGCACTCGACGGCAAGGTCCCCCCGCGCGATCATCACACCGACGCGCGGATGCCGCATCGCCGTAAGCAGCAGTTGCGGAAGGTGTTCGAATGCTTGCCGGGTCTCAATTTTCAGCACGATGCCCAATGAGTCGCCGCCGCGGCGGCTCAACACGTCCAGCAACTGCTCTACATCGGAAGGGTCTCGCACGAAAGACATCTCGACCAGATCGGCCAGCTCGACGACCGTTGACAGGTCAGACAGGTCCTTCTCGGTCAGTGCGGAAATCGGGAGGTTGGCATCGGGCACATTGATCCCCTTGCCGGCGCGGAGGCGGGACCCCGTGTCTGCGGCGTGCTCGATCCGCAACCTCAGCACGCCAGCACCTACGCTGACTACCTCGCCGCTGATCCGACCGTCATCGAGGTGCACCTTGTGCCCAATGTGAGCATGATCGAAGATCTCAGGCAGCGTGCAACCAATGCGCGCTACGCCCTCGGCGGCCAGCGGCGCCGGCGAGCAATCTCTGGTCAGTTCGAGGATGTCTCCGCGGTGCAGGACCAGGCTCTGTTCGGTTTGCGGGAGTTCTCCGAGGTGTGTCGAATCCTCGATGCCGTGGACGTGCAACAGGGTGCCGGTGGCGAGGTAGGTGGTCTTGTCGGCAGTCACGACGAATCCACTGGGGGCGCCTGGTTTCTGACCGACGGCTTTCAGCACCAGCCTGCGCTTCGAGCCGCGGGTATCGTGCAGGTGCAGGACGTCATCGTCATGGCGGCGGCTGAGCCATTGCCCGGACACCGGCAGTGAAAGCATGCCGGTTTCGGGCGGGTCGATCGGATCTTCCGCCGCAGTCAACCATGCCCGCGCCGGGGCGGTTTCCTGCCCAAGTGCGTTCCTGGATGGCTTGAGTTTCACGATGCGCGGCCCGGGTTCTAGCGGTCCAGTCCGCAGCTTTGGTCCCCCAAGGTCCATAGCGACCAAACAGGTTCGGCCAGTCGCTTCGGCCGCTTGCTTGACATGCTGTGCCATGGCGCGCCATGCCTCGGCATCGTCGTGCGCACAGTTGATGCGTGCGATGTTCACGCCGCGTTCCACCAACTGGCGAACCAAGTCGCGGTCGGTCGCAGCCGAAGAGGGCAGTGTGACCATGATGCGGGTTACGCGATCGACGGGCTCCGGGCCCAGCAGCTGCTGAGTTCGGTGGCGGAGCAGTTCGGGGCCGTTCTCGACGCCGGGGCCGGTCAGCGGCGGCTGTTGCCAGGTGTCACCGAGCATGGCACAGATCGCCGACCTCACCAAGAGCAAGGTGGCCTCGACATGGGGCTCGCTACGGCCCAACGAGGACAGCCCGTAGGCGGCGAGCCCTGCCTGCAGGTCACGCAGATCGCGTTGCCGAATTGCCCAATAGTGCAACATGTTCCGAGCACTCGATCGGTTCTGGGTCGCCACACCGGTGAGCCACCAGGACCACAGTGACTCAGCTGTGGACAATCGCGCCAGGAGGTCGTCCACGTCGTCGCGCAATCGGCCCAACTGCCGGCTCGCGGGTTCAACGTCGATCTTCGTATTCGGCACTGGCGCTCCAAAGTATTCGATAGCGCCGACATCCGGCGACGGTAGCTAGTGGGGGGCTTAAACCCGTGAGACTCCCCGGCGGTCGCGACGGTGGTGCGCGTGGTGACCTCGCCAGTGGGAGGCTGCGCCGACTCCGATGGCGTCCGGTCCTTTGTCCAGCCCGACGTTACGGAGACCCCGGCAAGGGCATCTAGAGGAATTGGTCCCCGATCCCCGATACGGTTGGACCCAGTTCGCGGCGTTTGCTCGGCCCGAGGCGGCGTCGGACTCGAGGTGGCGGGCAAGCGATGCTGCATCCAGACCAGATAACTACTGGGACAGCACTGTTAACTGCGCTCACTCGAGTAGCCCGGAACCCTTATTCCTCAACGGAATTCGCTGACTTGCTCGCGGCGAAACCGCCATCAGACGATTTGTCACACCAAGAGCGCCGCCGCGGGCAGTTCTGGACCGCGTGCCGGGCTCTGGGAACGCGACCTCGCGCCTGAATCCGTCGACCACCAGCAACGCTGCCAAGCCTTGCAAAGGGGCCGCCCCGAACGGGATCGGCGGCTCAGAACCCACGGGTGTAGCCTTCGAGGTGTTGAGAATGTCAGCTGGTTCGAGACGAGTTGAGTTGTGCGCTGCCGAACATGAGGAGCATCGGCTCCGAGGCCCTTACGCAACGGTGATCGTCGGCGCATCAGGATCGCCGTGACTGCTCCACAAAGATTCTCGGCTCGATCGGCCCCATTACGACACCCCGGAACAACGACGGTTGCGCAGGACGTGGCCGCGGGCCCAAGCCGGGCGGGTGAGAAGATCTCAAATGATGCGCCATCGCTGCCGCCGTAATTCCCCCGTTCTGATTGAGACGAACCCGATACTCTGAGTGACTGGGTGGTGCAGCAACGATGACTTCCGGTATCGCGACGATTCTCATTGGGCATGAGCCAGACCGCACTAAGCTCATCGACATCTTGTGGGATGTGCAACGCGAATCCGGCTACATTTCCGCTGAAGCCGCCGCCGGGATAGCCGATTGGCTCGGGATGTCCGTCGAGGATGTTCTGGAGACCGCGACGTTCTACCATTTCTTCCACACCACGCCGTCGGGCCGTCACCGGATTTATCTGAGCAACACCGTCATCGCGAAAATGCACGGCTACCGCGAAGTGTATGAGGCCCTGGAAGGCTCACACCGGGACACGATTCGGCGGGCCCGGCTCGGCCGATTTCGGGCTGTTTGAAACCGCGTGCGTCGGGTTGAGCGACCACGAACCGGCAATGCTCATCGACGATGTCGTCTTCACAGACCTGACACCGGCTTCGGTCGGCGCGATCATCGAGGGACTGAAAAGGGGTGATTCTCCGGCGCAGATCGCCAATCCGGCTGGCCTGCCACGCGACGATGTGGCGTATGTCGATGCGCTGACACGTACCACCGTGCATACGGCGGGGCCGGTGTTCTTCTGCGGTGACACCGATTACAGCGCGTTGTTGCACCGCTGCCTGGCGATGACACCCGAGGACGTGATCGCCACCATCTCCGAGTCCGGCCTGCGGGGGCTAGGCGGCGCGGGTTTCCCCACCGGCAACAAGTGGAAGTTCTGCCGCGCAGCCACCGGCGACGAGAAGTACATCATCTGCAACGCCGATGAGGGCGAGCCGGGGACCTTCAAGGACCGGGCGTTGCTGACCTACTCCCCGAAGCAGGTATTCGTGGGCATGGCGATCGCGGCCCACGGCGTTGGCGCCCGGCAGGGCATCCTCTACCTTCGCGCGGAGTACGCATATCTGCGCGACTACCTCGCACGGCAGCTGGTGGAGCTGCGCGAGGATGGAGTACTTGGCGACGGGTTCGACATCCGTATCCAGTTGGGCGCCGGGGCCTACATCTGCGGCGACGAAACCGCGCTCATCGAGTCCTGTGAGGGCAAGCGGGGAACGCCGCGACTCAAGCCGCCTTTCCCGGTCGAGCACGGATTTCCTGGGCAAGCCGACGGTGGTCAACAACGTCGAGACATTCGCCGCGGCGAGCCGGATCATGCAGGAGGGTGCCGGGTGGTTCGCGGCACTGGGGGTACCAGGGTCAACCGGCACCCGGCTGATCAGCGTCGCCGGCGACTGCGCCGCCCCCGGGATCTATGAGGTGGAGTGGGGGGTTACGTTGCGTGACGTGCTCGACATGGTCGCCGCCGACAACCCCCGGGCCGTGCAGATCAGCGGTCCCTCCGGCGAGATGCTCTCGGTGGCCGCCGACGCCGACCGCAGGCTCGCCTATGACGATCTGTCCTGCAACGGCTCCTTCATGGTGTTCAACCACGAACGTGACCTGATCGACATCGTTGGCGACTTCATGCAGTTCTTTGTCGACGAGTCCTGCGGCATCTGTGTGCCCTGTCGAGCGGGCAACGTGCTGCTGCGACAGAAGGTCGGCCTGGTAGCCGCGGGTCGGGCGGTCCGATCCGATCTCGACGACATGGTTGCCTGGGGTGGGATCGTCGCTCAAACCAGCCGATGCGGGCTGGGGGCCACCTCGCCCAATCCGATTCTGACCACGCTGAAGAAGTTCCCGGACATCTATTCGGCCCGACTTCGTGAGCGCAACGGCGACCTGCTGCCGTCCTTCGACGCGGAAGCTGAGCTGACCGGTTATGCCCAAGCCGTCGCCGAGCTCGCACCACAGGAGTCGCTGTGACCATCCGGATCGAGATCGACGGCAAAACCGTCACCTGCGAGGAGGGCAGGACGCTCGTCGATGTCGCCGCCGAGGCGGGCGTCTACATCCCGACCTTGTGCTATCTGCCCGAACATCCTGCCCTGGGTACCTGCCGGGTGTGTTCGGTCAAGGTCAACGGCGCGGTCGCCGCCGCCTGTGCGGTCGAGGTCAGCGACGGGATGCGGGTGGAGGTCGACGAACCGGAGACCACCGACGCGCGTAAGGCGCTGGTGGAGATGCTGTTCTCCGAGGGCAACCACAACTGCCCCAGCTGTGAGAAGGCCGGCCGGTGCACGCTGCAGGCGGTCGGCTACGAGGTGGACATGATGGTGTCGCGTTTCCCGTACCAGTTCCCTCGAGCGGGTCGCCGACCATGCGGCGGACACGATCTGGCTGGAGCGCGACCGCTGCATCTTCTGCCAGCGTTGTGTGGAGTTCGTCCGGGATCGCGAGACCGGCAAGAAGATCTTCAGCATCAGCGGCCGCGGCGCGGATGCCCGCATCGAGATCGATGTCGAACTCGCCAACAAGATGCCCCCCGAACAGGTCCGCGAGGCCGTCGACATCTGTCCCGTTGGAACGATCCTCGAAAAAGGGGTGGGTTACGACGAGCCCATCGGCGAGCGGCGCTACGACGTCGAATCGGTGAAGGACCGGGCACTCGAACCATCACGGAGGCATGGAAAGTGACCAAAGGTATCCATTCCCAGTCGGACACCAATGAGGTTGCATCGCACGAACTTCCGGCCACCCCGCTCGACCCGGAACTGGCCGCCAAGCCGCGCCGCGAAGATCAAGGTCTCGATGATCAGCCTATGCGGCTGTTGGGGATGTAGCTTGTCGTTGCTCGACATCGACGAGCGGATGATCGACCTGTTGGACAAAATCACCATACTGCGATCGTCGTTCACCGACATCAAGCGCATTCCGGAGCGGTGCGCGATTGGATTCATCGAGGGCGGGGTCGCCAACGAGGACAATATCGAGACCCTGCGGCACTTCAGGGACAACTGCGACGTTCTGATCTCGGTTGGCGCCTGCGCGATCTGGGGTGGTGTCCCGTCGCTGCGTAACCTGGTCGGGCTCAAGGATTGTCTGGCGGAGGCCTACACGAACTCCCCGACGTTGCCGCCCGCCTCCAGCCCGGTGGTGCCCTACGACCGTCGGATCCCCATCCTCACCAACAACGTCTACCCGTGCCACGAGGTCGTGCAGATGGACTACTTCGTTCCGGGCTGCCCGCCGAAGGCGGACGCAATCCTCGACGTCCTGGAGGACCTGGTCAACGGACGTCCCGTGAATCTGCCCAAATCTCTTAACCAGTTCGACTGATCGGGGAATGGCCGGTATGGCGAAAACACTGGTAATCGATCCGGTCACCCGAATCGAGGGACACGGAAGGGTGGTCATCGAACTCGATGACGACCGCAACGTCACCGACGCCAAGCTGCACGTGGTGGAGTTTCGCGGCTATGAGAAGTTCATCCAGGGACACCCCTACTGGGAAGCGCCAGTTCTCATGCAGCGGATCTGTGGGATCTGCTTCGTCAGCCACCACCTTGGCGGGGCCAAGGCCCTCGACGACATGATCGGGGTAGGGCCGGCATCAGGCACTTGTCTGACCCCGACCGCAGTCAAGATGCGCCGGCTGGGTCATTACGCACAGATGCTGCAATCACACGTCACCGTCCTATTTCTACCTGGTGGTGCCCGAAATGTTGTTCGGGATCGACGCCGCACCCGAGCAGCGCAACTTTATCGGGCTGATCGAAGCCAACCCTGGTCTCGTCAAACGTGTTGTTCGGCTGCGTAAGTGGGGCCAGGAGGTCATCGAGGCCGTCTTCGGAAGGCGCATGCATGGCGTCTCCTCGGTGCCCGGCGGCGTGAACAAGAGCCTCACCGCGGCCGACGTGGACCGCTTCCTGCACGGCGAGGACGGATTGTCCTCCATCGACGAGGTCATCGACGACGCTCAGCTGGGTCTGCAGATGTTCTACGACTTCCACGAGGAGCACCGCGGCCAGGTCGACGGCTTCGCCAATGTGTCGGCGCTGAACATGTGTCTGGTGGACGATGACGGCAACGTCGATTACTACGACGGGCGGCTCAGAGTCGTCGACGAGCAGAAGAAGCTCGTCCGTGAGTTTGATTACCGCGACTATCTCGACCACTTCTCCGAGGGTGTCGAGAAGTGGACCTACATGAAGTTCCCGTTCCTCACCGACCTCGGGCGCGACGCGGGGTCGGTGCGGGTGGGCCCGCTGGCCCGACTCAACGTCACACGGGCGCTGTCGACCCCAATCGCCGCCGAAGCGCTGGAGAAGTTCCACGCTTACACCGGCGGACGCGCCAACAACATGACGCTGCACACCAACTGGGCGCGCACCATCGAAATCATCCACGCCGCCGAGGTTGTCAAGGACCTGCTCAACGACCCCGACCTGCAAAAGGATGACCTCGTGGTGTCACCCGGTGCGGACGCCTGGATCGGGGAAGGGGTCGGTGTGGTGGAAGCGCCCCGGGGAACCCTGCTGCACCACTACCGCGCCGATCGCGAAGGCAATGTCACCTTCGCCAACCTGATTGTGGCCACCACCCAGAACAACCAGGTGCTCAACCGGACGGTACGGAGCGTCGCCGAGGACTATCTCGGCGGCCAGGCTGAGGTCACCGAGGGCATGATGAATGCCATCGAGGTGGGGATCCGCGCCTACGACCCCTGCCTGAGCTGTGCCACCCACGCCCTGGGGCAGATGCCGTTGACCGTCACCGTTGTGGACGCGCAGGGGCGGGTGGTCGATGAGCGCGCGCGCTGAACCGCACCGTGTCCCTCTTGAGCTCCTCGACGACCCCGACGTCGCTGATCTACGGCATCGGCAACTCCGGACGTCAGGACGACGGATTGGGCTGGGCCTTTATCGACCGGCTCGAACAAATCCGTCCTTTGCCTCGCGCGCACCTACGCCGTACCTATCAGCTGAGCCTCGAAGACGCCGATCTGATCAGCCGATACACGCGAGTGTTGTTCGTGGATGCCACGAAAGACCCTGCGGTCGAATCGTTCACCGTGAGCCGTCCGGAGCCGAAGTTGGACTTCAGCTTCACCTCGCACGCAATCTCAGTGCCGTCCATCCTGGCGACCACCCAGCAGTGCTTCGAACACGTCCCCGACGCCTACTTGCTGGCTATCCGCGGCTACGAATGGGAACTCCAGGAGGGACTGACCAGCCCCGCGCAACACAACCTCAGCCACTCACTGGAGTTCTTGTCGACACCGCGGTAGCGCCGACAGCGACCCTGCACGGGAGTCCATCGCGCCCGTAGAGCGATGACGTCTAGGAGCTTCGGGGTGTAACGTAAGTGACGTTGAGAACCCCAGCCAGTTCGGGATGAGGGCAGCTGTCCGCCGCTGCCCCCGCTGAGCTCCCTGCTCGCGCCGAACGCTCCGGTGATAACCGCACACACCGGGAATCACCATGAACGCACCCACCGTGCTCAACCCCACTCATGTTCCCGCACCGGTGTTCACCCTCGGTTCCGCTCTCCGCTGGCCCGGGCATGACTGCCCGGATCGATGCTGCTCGGAAGCGATCGGCTACTGATATGGCGGAGCACCCCGTCAAAAGCGTGATCGTCCTCCAGGGCGCCCGGTATCCGTTTGCCCACATCGAGCCCGACAACACACAGGCCGGGGTCCGCGCCTTCGGCTACCCCAGGGCACTCATCTTGAAAGCGCTGCATCGCAACGGATCCCGGTATCTGCAGTGTTAGGGGTCGCGTCCGTCACCGATGAGACCGGGCCTGCGTTGACTGCGCTGGGACTGCCGACACTGGTTGGCGGGACGGGCGAACAACGCGACCAAGTGCTCGCCGGCCGGGATCGGAGGAAGATCCTCCTCCGTGTGATCGTCGACATCGCCTCCGATCTCGATCTCGATGCGACATTGCAGCGGATCGTGACCGCAGCCATGGAATTAACCGGTGCACGGTTCGGCGCGCTGGGCGTCCGCGGACCCGACGACAGCCTCTCGTTCGTGTATTCGGGAATCGACGAGGCTGCCGTGAACACGATCGGCCACCACCCCGTTAGCAATGGAGTCCTCGGTCTGCTGCTCAGCCGCTCTGGCTCGCTGTGGCTCGATGATCTGACCGCTCACCTCGCGGCGGTCGGGTTTCCTGAGCACCACCCCTCGATGGACGCTCTGCTGGGCGTGCCGATCATCATTCGGCAGAACGTGTTCGGCAGCCTGTACCTGACCGAACCGACGTGGCGAGCGGCGTTCAGCGAAGCTGACGAGATCGCCGTACGCGAGTTGGCCTCAGCCGCGGCCGTCGCGATCGACAATGCGCGACTGTTCGACCGGGTCCGCTCGACCGCGCAGTGGACGGAGGCGAGTCGGATGATCACCACGGCACTGCTGTCGGCTGTCGACCTGCACGCCCGGCTGCAACTGATCGCCGCCCGCGCCTGTGAACTGAGCGAGGCAGAACAGGCCATCGTCCTCGTTCCCAGCGAGGCTGACCTGGCCGTCGATGAAGTTGACACCCTGGTGGTTTCCACCGCCGTTGGTCTCTACTCCGATGAGGTTCTGGGCCAACGGGTTCCGGTTGACGGGTCCACGACGGGCGCAGTGTTCCGCTCCGGCGAGCCGGTGATCACCGCGGCGTTTGGCCACCCGCTAAAGGCCCTCACCGACATCGGCCGGCGGCCCGCGATCGTAATACCGCTTCGATCCGAACACACCCTTCTCGGCGTCATCGCCGTCGTCCGCAACAGCGACCAGCCTCCGTTCGACACCGAACACCTCAACCTGATGAGCGACTTCGCCGACCACGCCGCAATGGCGCTCACGTTGGCCGGCGCCCTGGAGGACGCCCGCGACCTGACCGTGCTGGCCGACCGTGAGCGGATCGGGCACGATCTGCATGACCACGTCATTCAACGGCTGTTCGCCGCGGGCATTGACCTGCAGGGGACCATTGCCCGGTCCCGATCGAGTGAGATCACCGACCGACTGAACCGCACGTTCACCGACCTGCAGACCACGATCGAGGACATCCGCACGACCATCTTCGAATTGCACTCCACGGGCAGACAGCGGATCGGCTTTCGGCAGCGGATTCAGTCCGCAGTCGCCGACCTGACCGAAAACGGCGCATTCGTCACGACACTGCGGATGTCCGGACCGATGAGCGTGATCCGCGACGACCTGGCCGGACACGCGGAGTCGGTCATTCTGGAAGCGGTCAGCAACGCCGTCCGACACTCTGGGGCAACACAATTGACCGTTGAGGTGGCCGTTGCCGATGAGCTGGACATCATGGTCGCCGACGACGGCTGCGGTATCAGCGCCGACAATGGGCGCCGCAGCGGCTTGGCCAACATGGCGTCACGCGCCGAACAGATCGGCGGCAACTGCCGCCTCGCAACGCCCCGAGGCGGCGGCACTGAGGTGCACTGGACCTTTCCGCTGCCGGATCTGTGACGCGGTTCTGCAAACGGAGCTACATGACTCGGAGGAGTTCAGGTGAACGTAAGTTTTTCGTCGATGTCGGCGATTGAGATTCTTGATTCGCGTGGTCGACCCACCCTGCGGGTGCGGGCGACTCTGTCCGATGGTCGCAGCGTGCGATCGGGGGTGCCCTCCGGCGCATCGACCGGCAGCCGCGAGGCGGTCGAGCTGCGAGACCACGACCAGAACCGGTACTCGGGGCTGGGCGTGCAGCAGGCGGTTGCGCACGTCAATGGACCGATCGCCGACGCCGTGACCGGTCGTTCGTTCGCCTCGCTTGATCAGTTTGACGACACCCTTCGTGGGTTGGACGGCACGGCCGACAAGTCGCGGTTGGGCGCCAACGCGATAGTGGGTGCGTCGATGGCTGTCGCCCAGGCATTTGCTCTCGAGTCGGGACAGCCCCTGTGGCGGTGGCTGACTCCTGACGGGTGTGATTCCGCGGCTGCCGGTGCCGCATTTCAACGTTGTCAATGGAGGTGTGCACGCGAAGAATGCCCTCGATTTTCAGGAGTTCATGATCGCGCCGATCGGGGCGCCGTCGCTACCCGAAGCGGTCCGTGCCGGCGCCGAGGTGTATCAACGGCTGCGCGCGGTACTTGCGGAGCGTGGCTTCGAAACGGGGCTGGGGGATGAGGGTGGCTTCGCGCCCGAGATCGCCTTGCCAGAGGAGGTTTTGGGGCTGATCGTGCACGCCATCAGCGACGCCGGTTACACCGCCGGGCGCGACGGTGTCGCGATCGCCCTCGATCCGGCCTCAAGCGAATTTCACCATGACGGCCGGTACGCCGTTGGCGGCGAGTCGTTGTCGAGCGAGGACATGATCGAGCGCTACGCGCAGATGATCGACAAGTTCCCCATCTGGAGCATCGAGGACGGCCTCGGCGAGACCGACACTGCAGGCTGGCAGAAGCTCACCGGCACGCTTGGCGACCGCGTCCAATTGGTGGGCGACGACAACTTCGTCACCAACCCGGAGTTGATTGCGGGCGCCGTCAGTGCCGGCATCGGCAACGCCGCCCTGATCAAGGTTAATCAAGTCGGGACCGTGTCCGAAACACTCGAGGCGCTTCGGGTATGCCGGGACTCCGGATACGCCGCGATGATCTCGCATCGGTCGGGGGAGACGGATGACACGTTCATCGCGGATCTGGCCGTCGGTTCGGGATGCGGCCAGATCAAGTCCGGTGCACCGGCGCGAGGGGAGCGCGTCGCTAAGTACAACCGACTTCTCGAAATCGCGGCCTCGGCACCGAAGCACCCGTTCGGGTTGACCCGCTGACGACAGCGAGAACCGACGACAACGACCGTGACGAGTCCCCGTTACTGACTCCACGGACTCATTAACGGCGGACCGGACGGCTCGCCCGGATGTTGAGAGGCGCCGCGGCATGCGGGACGGCCGCCGAAAACGAACCTGAACCCCATAGCCGGGGGGAGTGTGCGGGTGCCGATCTGTGCGCCGAGCCGGCATTGTCAAACCCCGACGTCAACGAGCTATCCGGTGACTTTTTGCTCTTATCGTTCGGTCCACCGCTGTAGGACGATTGCGGCTTAGCGATGGTCATGCCAACGGGACCGCTCAGCCCGCAGAGGAACGAGGACGCGGTGGACGCCGGAACAGACGTCAGTACGATTGGGCCGACGCAGTTGATCGCGGTCGGGTTCAAACCGAGGGTCGATTTCGTCGGCGCCATCATCGAGAAGATCGACAAGCTACAAGGACATGGCGTGCTTCGCCTGCTCGACGTGCTCGTGCTGACGATGGACGATGATGGATCACTGACGCGCGTGGAGATCGCGGACGAGGACTTTGGCGACCTGCTGATCGCCGGCGCCCAATTCGACCCCTTCGATGTGTTCGCCATGTTCGAGGGCCGTGGCGTCGAGGTGTTGCAGAGCGTGCGAGCCCAGGCTCTGGTGCAGTCGCTGGTTCCGGGTTCGGGCCTGGCCCTGATCCTGGTGGAGCATCGGTGGGCCAAGCCGTTGTTCGATTCGATCGCGGGTCTGGGTGGCGTGGTGTTCAGTGAGGGTTTCATCGGAGAACAGACCGAGAAGCTCGTCGGTGTGCAACTCGCGGCCCTGGAGGACACCGCTCGGGTGATCGACGAGGCGTACGCCGCGCAAGCCGAGGCGGTGGCGGCGTCGACCGCGGCGATCGAGGCGGCTGCGCATAAGGCGGACGAGGCCGCGGTGGCCGCCTCGGTCAGCGCGGTCGAGCTGCAAGTCCTGCGCTACTTGCCGACCAAGATGACGTTTGCGCTGGTGGCCGACAAGCTTGGGATCTCTCGCTCCGCCGCCAAAGAACGCGCCGAGCGTGCTTACAAAAAGCTGGGTGTGCACAATCGCGCCGATGCGGTCGCCCGTGCCCGCGAACTCAGATTGATCAGACACCTGGCCTGAGGGCCCCAACGTAGGAGAAGACATTGTGAGCGGTACGGATAAGGCGAAGAACAAGCGCCAAGAGCTTGGCGGTAAGGCCAAGGAAGCGATCGGCAAGGTCACAGGCGACAAGAGCACTGAAAATGAGGGCAAGCGCGACCAGGCGAAGGCCAACCTCAAAGACGCCGGCGAGAAGCTCAAGGAAGCCGGCGAGAAGCTTAAGGAGGCCGGCGAGAAGGTTACGGACATCTTCAAAAAGTAAGTGCTGCGTCACCACGTAAATCGGGGTGACGGCCGGGCTTTGGCTGCGGCCGCGGTAGTGATGGCCAGGATCTTGGAGGCATCGTCAATTTATTTGAGAATGCTTGTGGTGCAGTCGATGTGAGTGGACTGTGTGGTGAAAAGTAGTGGCTAACTGTGTCTTTCATGCCGCTGCGGCGGCATGATCTCATCCCAGACCGCGAAGAACCGAAAGTACAGCCACACGCGGTGATTGATGATCTCCACCGGGTAGCGGTGGCCCTTGTACGACGCCGTCGCGATACTCACCCCACCGATCATTTCAGGTCGCCGACACCCAGCAACGTGACAGTGCCCCTGCGCGGTAGGCGCTAATCCGGGCTCGCCGAAGCGTCATATGACGAAACTGCGTGTGAGAGCGTACCTGTCGCCTCAGCCGGTGCAGTTGTCGAATCTCTCAACGAACGGCGTACCACGGTGCCGGTGACAAGCTGAGCCGAGAGCGCTATTGTCCAACGACACCGCACCGTCCTTCTTGCGAACACATTGCGGTGCGAGGTGATATGGGCAGCCCGCGGGAGCTGCAATCCAGCCTATCGTGCTAGGTCCGCCAGGGTGACGCCAAAGTGTGCGGGGTCCATTCCGGCCAGTCGGGGGCACCAACCACGATACCGTTGCTCATCTGCGCAACGACGCGCGGTCCTTCCCGCTTGCTGTTGTCGTAGACAGTCGCTGTGTCTGACCGAGTGTTTGCCGCGGCAACGAGCTGCCAAAGGCGTTGGTAGCGTTCGCGGATCTTGGCTTCGGGGACATCGTGACCGCCGGCGCGCACCCGGTATTCGACGCGCTGCACGGCCAGTTCCTCGGGGATAAGCAGGATGTGAAGAACCACGATGTAGCCCGCTGCGCGGGCGGTGTCGATGAGCTCCAATTTGGACGGGTGGGAGAACACGGTTTCGGCAATAAAGGATCGACCCAGCTCGATGAGCCTGGCCCGGGTGGCGGCGGCAACGGCGGCGGCCTCGTAAGCATGTGATTTTGGGTCATCTGGCCACCGTTGTTTGGCGATCTCGTCGGCGTTGACGAATTGGCTGCCCACAAGCAGCGGGGCCAGCGTTAGCTCGACAAACGTCGACTTACCTGCCCCGTTGGGTCCGACGACGAGATCAAGCCGGTTCATCGGGTGGCCGACGCAATATTCACTTTCCCAGCCGAGCCGCTCGACGTGTGGGGGACACGGTCATGGAGATGCCGTCGGGCCGCTGCTCGACGAGCTCACCGGCGTCGTTGAGCGCCACGGTGGTGACGCCGCGCTTGGAAAGCACTTGGCCGTAGTTCGCGTTCGCGAGGCTCTCCTGGATCGCCGCGGAAATCTCGGCGTTGAACACCACGCCTTCCTCGACGGAGAGCTCGCGCAGTTCGAGCTGCCCGGCCAGCGCGGCTTCGACGCGCTGGCGCGCAGCGGTGTGTTGACTCGACACCGCGCGCCCAACCCTTGCCCAGTGGTCGAGTTGCTGCTTCGCAGAACGACTCTGCCGTCGACCTTCAGCCGCGGCGCTGTCCAGCAGGTCCGCGGCGACACGGGTCACGCGATCAGCGGCATCAGCCATAACCACCCCATTACGTAGCACTTTGTAGCAATTGTAGCAGATTGCTACATCGTAAGGCCCCGGCCAACGCAGGGGCCGCAGTGGCAAGTGCGCGGCAGGTTGTCCTGCGCAGTCCGCCACAGGCTCACGTTGATTCAATTTGATGCATCATCGGACGCATTTCTGCAGCTAAGAACGATGTCGAAATATATTGGGGAGCAGCCTACTGGCAACCCTGCATATTCGATCCTGCCGTATTGCAATGGGCGGTGGGCTCGGAATGGCGGTCGGTACAACACTGGCTTAGGCTCCGCCCACTACGCGATACCGGAGGGGGGACTCGAAAATGGTTGCGAGAGTGCGTAGTACCGACAGCATCTGTCATCGGCAAGTATCCCGAGTCGGAAATGCACCGCGGTGCGCGCGACCCCACCCGGGCCTGCGCCGACATGTTGGCTGTGTCGCCGATTTTCGCCCATTACAGGCCCGCCCGGCGGGCGCCTCAGGCCGCATTTGCGACTGGGGGATCTGGCGCAGTCCCAGCCTGGATTAGTTAATGGACGTAGGCTTTCAGCCCAGTGAGGAGCGCGGTGAGACCCACTTTCGCGTCGCTGAACAGCATTGCGGTTTTGGGATCGGTGTAGAGCTCGTTGTCGATTCCGGCGTAGCCGTGGCCGAGGGAGCGTTTGATGACGATGATGCTCTTGGCCTGGTCGACGTTGAGGATGGGCATCCCGGACACCGCGTTGCCGGGCCTGCGGGCGGCGGGGTTGGTGACGTCGTTGGCCCCGACGACCAGGACGACGTCGGTGCGGGCGAATTCGGGGTTGATCTCCTCGAGGTCTTTCATCTGTTGGTAGGGGGCGTTGGCTTCTGCGAGCAGGACGTTCATCTGTCCGGGCATCCGCCCGGCGACTGGGTGGATGCCGTAGCTGACCTCTACCCCGTGCTCGGTGAGGGCCGCGGCGAGTTCGACGATTTCGTGTTGCGCTTGCGCTGCAGCAAGGCCATAGCCGGGCACGATCACAACTTTGCCGGCGTAGGCAAGTTGGAGGGCGGCATCATCGACGGCGATCTCGCGGACTGTGCCGGTTACCGCAGTCGGCTGGCCGCTGTTGTTATCGTCGCCGGTGCCGAAACCGCCGGCAATGATGTTGAGCAACGATCGGTTCATCGCGTCGGCCATCAGCTTGGTGAGGATGCCACCAGCGGCGCCGACCAGGGCTCCGGCGATGATCAGCGGGGTGCTGTTGATGACGAAGCCGGCCATGGCGACGGCGACGCCTGTGCAGGCGTTCAGCAGCGAGATGACGACGGGCATGTCCGCGCCGCCGATGGGCAGCGTGGCCAGGACCCCCAAGCCAAGGGCAGCTGCGATGAGCGCGCAGAGGATCGGTAGACCGCCATATCCGGCGGTGTAGGTGACGCCGCTGGCGAGTGCCACGGCTACGAGGATCAGGTTCAGCGCCCGACCGCCGGGGAAGGTCAATGGCTTCCCGGCAATGATGCCGGCGAGCTTACCGCTGGCGACCAGTGAACCGGAGAAGGTGATGCCGCCGATGAGCAAGCCCAGAAATATGGTGAGGGTGGCACTGACGGGCAGTTGATCCAGGTGCAGGGATCCGGCGTGTTTGATCGCGTCACCGAATGCGATCAGCGCGGCTGCACCGCCGCCGACCGCGTTGAACAGGCTGACGAGTTGCGGCATCGCGGTCATCTTCACCCGGCGGGCGGTGAGCAGCCCAGCCAGACCGCCGCCCAGCAGGCCCACAGTCAGCACGATTGTGGCCAGGGCCGTGATCACGTGGTCGTGGGTGAGGACCGCGATCGTGCTCAACACAGCAACGGCCATGCCGGCCGCGGAGAGCAGATTTCCGTTTCGCGCCGTGGCCGGTGAGGTCATCAGGTGCAGACCGAGCACGAAGCTGGCCGCAGCGAGCAGGTACAGGATGTGGATCAGGGTGTCGAAGGCACTCATGACGTGCCCGCGCTCTGCTCTGATGCTGCGCGCACCGCAACCGGGCGAGGGCGGAACATCTGCAGCATGCGGTCGGTCACGACGTAGGCGCCGACCACGTTCATCGCTGCAAACGTCGCCGCCACGATCAGCAGGACATAGCCGGGCAGGGTGTTGACCGTCGCGGCGAGCACCATCACCCCGACCACGACGACGCCGTGGATCGCGTTAGACCCGGACATCAGCGGGGTGTGCAGGGTAGCGGGGACCTTGCTGATCACCTCGACCCCGACGAGCAGACTCAGCACGAAGATCGTGATGTCGGCGAACAGCAGGGGAGTCATAGGTCTGGTCCTTCCAGTAGGGCGCGGACCGCCGGGCGGACGATGTCGCCGTCGTGTGTGATGAGCACACCGGCGGTGATGCTGTCGTCCGGTTCCAGCACGACGCTGCCGTCACGCACGAGGTGGGCCAGCAACGCAACGATGTTGCGGGCGTAGGCGGTCGAGGCGGCCTTCGGGACGCCGGACGGCAGGTTGCCGGCACCGATCACGGTGACGCCGTTGTCCGTGATGGTAGTGGTCTCCGGCACTGAGCCTTCGACGTTGCCGCCCAACCCGCTTGCGGCGAGGTCGATTACCACCGAGCCGGGTTGCATTGCGGCCAGCCCACTCGCCGAGACGAGTGACGGCGGTCGCCTGCCGGGGACCTGCGCGGTGGTGATGACAATGTCGAACCCGCCGATCGCGGCGTTCAACGCGGACTGTTGGGCGTCACGCTCGTCGTCGGTCAGTACGCGGGCGTAACCACCGTCTCCTGCGGCGGATACGGCCGTCGGGAGGTCGACGAAAAGGTCGAGGAAATGCGCACCGGTGGACAACACATCGGAGCGGGCTGCGTCCCGGACGTCGTAGCCGGTCACGACCGCGCCGAGTCGGCGGGCGGTGCTGATCGCCTGTAACCCGGCGACGCCGGCGCCGATCACCAGGACCCGTGCCGGGCGCGTCGTGCCGGCGGCGGTCATGAACATCGGCAGGTAACCGCCATAGCTGTCGGCTGCGAGCAAGGCGGCTTTGTATCCGGCGACGTTAGCCTGCGAACTGAGCGCGTCCATCGACTGGGCCGCGCTCAGGGTCCGAGGTAGACCGTCCAGGCTGATCGCGGTCACCTTCGCCTCGGCCAGGCTGCGAGCCAGGTGCGGATCAATGAGCGGCGCCAACAGCCCGATGAGGACCTGACCCGGGCGCAGCTGGCTGACGTCCGCCTCAGCCGGCGGGTGTACACAGACGACGATGTCGGCCTGCTCGTACAGTTCGCGTCTGGTCACCAGGCGGGCGCCGGCGTCGGTGTAGTCGGTATCGGGGAACCACGCCGCAGCGCCTGCGCCCGCCTCGACGATCACCTGCTGCCCAGCGGTCTGCAGCCGGGCCGCGCCGTCCGGACTCAACGCGACCCGTCGCTCCCCGGGTGCCGTCTCGGCCACCGCGCCCACCGTAAGTGCGCTCATCTCGTCAGCTTCTTCCGTGGCCACGAGTTACCCGCCGCCGAGGGCCGATGGCTATTGCTCGCAACTATCACTGAACGCCTGCGGCGGCCCCTCGGTAAGGGTCGAAAGACCTTGAGTAGCTGTCAATCGCCGTCGAATGATGCGAGCCTCTAGTGTTACCAGGGGCCGTAGTCGGTGCTGTTGGCTTGCCGTAGTGCGCTGACGTAGTCCCCGCGTTCGCGTGCGGTCTCGTCGGCGCCGACGGGCGTGGCGAGCAGCCCACGCAGTTCCTCGACCGTGGTGTATCCCTTGCGCCGCATCCATTCACGCAAGCCGTCGAGCAGTACGGCGGCGTGTTGCGGGCCGTGGCGCAGCAGTGCTGACGCGGTCATCACCACATCCGCGCCGGCCAGCAGGTACTTGATCAGCTCAATGGAGCTCTCGACGCCGGTCGTCGCGGCGAGCGACGCGCCGACCCGTCCGCGCAGTAGCGCAATCCAGTTCAGCGGCAACCGAATTTCCGCCGGGGTGGACAACGACACCGCGCGCACCACGGTGAGGGTCTCGGGGTCGATGTCGGGTTGCAGGAATCGGTTGAACAGAACAAGCCCGTCCGCACCGGCCTCGTCGAGGCGCCGCGCCATCTCGCCGGTCGCGCTGAAGTACGGGCTGAGCTTCACGGCCACCGGTACGGTGACCGCGTCCTTGACCCGCGCCAGGATGTCGAGGTGACGCTGTTCGACGTCGCGGCCGCGGATGTGCGGATCGCCGGGCAGGTAGTAGATGTTCAGTTCGATTGCGGCCGCACCGCAGTCCTGCATCGACCGGGCGTAGCGGGCCCAACTGCCGGGCGTGCTGCCGTTGAGGCTGCCGATCACCGGAACTGAGACCGCGCCGGCCGCGCGTTCGAGCAGGCTCAGGTACCGGCGTGGGCCGTGGTCCTCGTCGGCTCCGGCCGGCAAGTAGGACAGGGCTTCGGCGAAGCTTTCGGCGCCCGCCTCGACCAGCCGCGCGTTTTGCTCCGCCTCGCGGCGCAGTTGCTCTTCGAACAGCGAGTAGAGCACCACCGCGCCGACGCCGGCGTCGGCGAGGCGCCGGACGCCGTCGACGGTCTGCGACAGCGGGGACGCCGCCGCCACCAGTGGGTTGCGCAATGTGAGGCCCATATAGCGGGTCGACAGTTCCATCAGCGTTCCCTGCGGGCGTCGGCGTGAAAGTGTTCGGGACCGCGAGAAGCCATCTCCTCGTAGGTATTCCAGCGCTGTTCGATCGCCTGTTCTGCCAGGCCGAGCAGCCGTTCGGCTTCGACCGGATCGGCGTTGGCCAGTGAGCGGTACCGCAGCTCTCGGTAGACGTAGTCGGCCAGCGGAATCCGCGGACGGTGCGAATCGAGCAGGAACGGATTGTGGCCGGTGGCACGGAGCACCGGGTCGTAACGGAGCAGCGGCCAATGTCCGCTGGCGACCGCGCGGTACTGCTGATCCATCCCGAGACGCATATCGATGCCGTGCGCAATGCACTGGCTATAGCCGATCACCAGCGACGGGCCATCGTAAGCCTCCGCCTCGCGGAAGGCCTGCAGAGTCTGCTGCGGGTCGGCACCCATGGCGACCTTGGCGACGTAGACGTTTCCGTAAGCGATCGCTTGCAGCGCGAGATCCTTCTTCGGCACCGTCTTGCCGGCGGCGGCGAACTTGGCGACTGCGCCCAGCGGTGTCGACTTGGACATCTGACCGCCGGTGTTGGAATAGACCTCGGTGTCGAGCACCAGCACGTTGACGTTGCGCCCGGTCGCCAACACGTGGTCGAGCCCACCGGAACCGATGTCGTACGCCCAGCCGTCACCGCCGACGATCCACACGCTGCGCCGGACCAGGCTGTCCACCACGCTGCGCAGGTCCGCGGTCAGGGCGGGATCGAGGCCGTCGAGGCGGTGCCGGAGCTCGGCCACCCGTTCACGCTGGGCCGCCAACTCCGACTCCCGCAGCTGCGGAGCCGCGAGAATGTCGTCGACGAGTCCGGCATCGAGCGTGCCGCGTAACTCGGCGAGGCGACGCCGGGCCAGGGCGACGTGTCCGTCGCTGGCCAACCGCAGGCCGAGCCCGAACTCCGCGTTGTCCTCGAACAGCGAGTTCGACCAGGCGGGACCCCGCCCGTCCGCGTCGGTGGCCCAGGGCGTGGTGGGCAGGTTGCCGCCATAGATGGAAGAGCAGCCGGTCGCGTTGGCGATCATCAGCCGGTCGCCGAACAGCTGTGACAGGAGCTTGAGGTACGGCGTCTCGCCGCAACCCGCGCAGGCGCCGGAGAACTCGAACAGCGGCTGCAGGAACTGGGTGCCGCGTACGGTGCCGAAGTCCACCCGGGACCGGTCATTGGTCGGCAGGGTCTCGAAGAAGGTGATGTTCTCTCGCTCGGCGATCACCCGCGGCTCGGCCGGAGCGAGGTTGATCGCTTTGGTGACGGGGTTGCCGGGAAGGACGACCGGGCAGGCCTCGACGCACAGGCCGCACCCGGTGCAGTCCTCGACGTACACCTGCAACGAGAACCTGGCGTTCGGGAGGCCAACGGCATCCAGGGGAGCGGAGTCGAACTGCTTCGGCGCCCCTGCCAGCTGGGACTCGTCGTAGAACTTGGAGCGAATCACGCTGTGCGGGCAGACGAAGCCGCAGTTGCCGCACTGAATGCAGCTGTCGGCATCCCAGACCGCAACCAGCTCGGAAATGTTGCGCTTCTCGTATGCGGTCGTGCCACTCGGGTAGCTGCCGTCCACCGGAAGTGCGCTGACCGGCAAGGCGTTTCCGCGTCCGGCCATCATCTCCGCGGTGACGGTGCGGACGAACTCCGGCGCGGAATCGGGCACTGTCGGTGCCGGTGTGCGGGTGGAGGTGACCAGGGCGGGCACCTCGATCCGGTGTAACCCGGCCACCGCGCCGTCCACTGCGGCCAGTTCTTTCTCCAGCACGTCGGCGCCGCGGTTTCCGTACATCTTTTCCACCGATTCCTTGATGCGGGCGATCGCCTGCTCGCGAGGCAGCACGTCCGAGATCGCGAAGAAGCATGTCTGCAGCACGATGTTGATCCGCCCGGCCAGCCCGGCCTCACGAGCGATCCGGTCGGCGTCGACGGTGTACAGCGTGATCCGCTTGGCCAGGATCTGTTCCTGAACCGGCCGGGGCAGCGCGTCCCAGACCTTCGCGGCAGGCTGCCGACAGTTCAGCAGCAGCGTTGCGCCCGGAGCGGCCCGACCGAGCACGTCGATTTTGTCGAGAAACCGGAACTGATGGCAGCCAACGAAGTTGGCGCCGGTTACCAGGTAGGGGGCGCGGATGGGATCCGGCCCGAAGCGGAGATGCGACTCGGTCTGCGAACCCGATTTCTTCGAGTCGTAGACGAAGTAGCCCTGGGCGTGCAGCCCTTCTTCGGACCCCAGGATCTTGATCGTGTTCTTGTTCGCGCTGACGGTGCCGTCCGAACCGAACCCGAAGAAGACCGCCCGGAACGTGTCGGGTGACTCGATGTCGAAGGACGGGTCGTAGTCGACGCTGGTCCCGGAGACGTCGTCGTCGATACCGATGGTGAAACGGCGCCGCGGTTGCTCGCGGGCGAGTTCGGCGAACACCCCGGCGACCATGGCGGGCGTGAACTCCTTCGAGGACAGTCCGTATCGTCCACCCGTCACGCGCGGCATGACCGGTCGTTCTCCGTCTGAATGCGCCTCGGCGAGCGCCGCGACAACGTCCAGATACAACGGCTCGCCGATCGACCCCGGCTCCTTGGTGCGGTCCAGAACGCCGACCGTGCGCACCGTCGCCGGCAGCGCATCGAGGAACGCTCTGGTGGGAAATGGGCGGTACAGCCGCACCTGCACCACGCCGACCCGCTCGCCGCGTTCGACGAGAGCGGCGACGGTCTGCACTACGGTCTCGGCGCCCGAGCCCATCACCACCAGCACTCGCTGCGCCTGCGGGTCTCCGGTGTAGTCGACGATGTGCATCTTGCGGCCGGTGCGCTCGCCGAGGCGGGCCATCAGGTCCTCGACCACACCCGGAACCCGTGCGTAGAACGGGTTCACCGTTTCCCGCGCCTGGAAGAAGACGTCCGGGTTCTGCGCGGTGCCGCGAATGAAGGGGCGCTCGGGAGACAGCGCCCGTCCGCGATGCGCCCATACCAACTCCTCGGGCACCAGCGCCCGCAGGTCGTCGTCGGAAAGCGTCTCGAATCGTGTTGAGTTCGTGCGAGGTTCGGAATCCATCGAAGAAGTGCACGAACGGTACCCGGGTCGCCAGCGTGGCCGCCTGCGCAACGAGTGCCAGGTCCTGTGCCTCCTGCACGGAGGCCGACGCGAGCATGGCGAATCCCGTTTGCCGCACGGCCATCACGTCGGAATGGTCACCGAAGATCGACAATCCCTGCGCTGCCACTGACCGGGCCGCCACGTTGATGACGGCCGAGGTCAGTTCGCCGGCGATCTTGTACATATTCGGGATCATCAACAGCAGGCCCTGCGACGAGGTGAAGGTCGTGGTCAACGCGCCGCTCTGCAGGGCGCCGTGCAGATGCGCCCGCCGCTCCACCCTCGCTTTGCATTTCGACCACCGTCGGGACGGTGCCCCACACATTGGGCCGCCCCGCGCTGGACCACTCGTCGGCCAACTCGGCCATCGGCGAGGACGGTGTGATCGGGTAAATGCAGCACACCTCGTTGAGCCGGTAGGCGACCGAAACGGCGGCCTCGTTGCCATCCACCGTCACACGTGTCATCGTCGGCTCCGGAAACATCTCGATGGCGTGGACCGGGCACTGATCGAAGCAGACGGCGCAGCCGGTGCACCTGTCGTAGTCGAACTTGTAGCGGTGCCCGACCCCGAGTTTGATCACCGCGTCCTCGGGGCATGCGCCGAGGCAGCCGTCGCATTCGAAGCAGTTCCCGCACGACAGGCAACGCCCCGCCTCGTAGGTCGCTTCCTCGGCGGACAAACCGCCGACGACCTCCGCGAAACTCTCGACGCGTTGTGCCGGCTCGAGTTCGGGCTGCTGACGTCGCGCGGCGTCACCGAAGAACCACAGGTGCAGCGAGTCGAATTCCGCCGTCGGGTGTTTGGTCGGGCGTGCGCCCGGCGCGCGGCGCAACCAGGCGTCGATGTGGTGGGCCGCCTTTTTCCCGTGCCCGACACCGACTGTGACGGTGCGCTCACTGGGCACCATGTCACCGCCGGCGAAGACGCCCGGACAGCCCGTCATCAGTGATTCCGAGACACGCACGCTGCCGTCGTCATCGAACTCGACTCCCGGCAGCGTCCGCATGAACGCCGACTCCGTTTCCTGACCGAGCGCCATGATCAGGGTGTCGGCGGCCAGCGTCTCAAAGCGTCCGGTCGGTTGCGGGTAACCCGAGTCGTCGAGTTCCATGACCTCGACCCGCAATTCGGGGCCGTCGAAGGCGCTGATCGTGCGCAGCCAGTTGATCCGCACGCCCTCACGTTCGGCATCCTCGGCTTCCTCCTGGTGGGCGGGCATCTGCTCGCGAGTGCGGCGGTAGACGATGACCGCGTCCTCGGCGCCGAGGCGGCGGGCCACGCGGGCGGCGTCCATCGCGGTGTTGCCGCCGCCGTAGACGGCCACGTGGCGCCCGACCGCCGGCCTTTCGCCGGAGGCGACGTTGCGCAGAAAAGACACCGCGTCCACCATCGTGCCGGCGTCGCGGGCGGGGATGTCGACTCGTTTGGCCAGATGCGCACCGACCGCGACGAATACCGCGTCAAAGCCGCCCTCGTCGCGCTCGGCCGCGAGGTCATCGACCCGATGATCGCTGGTCAACTGGACGCCCATAGCCGCGATCCGGTTCAGCTCGACATCCAGCACGTCACGGGGCAGCCGGTAGCTCGGAATGCCGTACCGCATCATCCCGCCGGGCGCCGCGCCCGCGTCGCGGATCTCGACCTCGTGGCCGAGGCGTGCCAGATGGTAGGCGGCGGACAGTCCGCTCGGCCCCGCGCCGATGACCAGGACTCGCTTGCCGGTGCGGGTCGACGGTGGTTCGAACATCCAGCCCCGCTCGCGAGCAAGGTCACCGAGGAACCGCTCCACCGAATGGATCGATACCGAGCTGTCGAGATGGGCACGGTTGCAGACGGTTTCACACGGGTGATAACACACCCGTCCGTGGATCGCGGCGAAAGGGTTGTCCGCAACGAGCTGACGCCAGGCCTGCTCGTGCCGGCCGGCGGTGGCATGGGCAAGCCAGGCCTGAATGTTCTCCCCGGCGGGGCAACCGGCATTGCAGGGCGGCAGCAAATCGACGTAGACGGGTCGGCGCTCGCGCACCGGCCCGGCCCGGGACCGCCCATGCAACAGGTCTGCAAGCGGCGTGACATCCTCCGAAGGTCCGGCTGCGGGCCGATGGAACGCGTCGTCGCTCATCGAGCGGGCACGAGCTGTTTCTCCACCTGGAGGACCTGGCGGGTGGTCTTGATCACCGTGTCGGGATTCAGGCTCATCGACTCGATGCCGAGCCGGACCAAGAACTCGGCCATGTCCGGGTAGTCCGAAGGCGCTTGTCCACACAGCCCCGAGTGGATTCCGTTGCGGCGGCAGCCCTCGACGGCCAGGCGAATCATCTCCTTGACGCCCTCGTCGCGTTCGTCGTAGTCGAACGCCACGATCTCGCTGTCACGATCGACGCCGAGGGTGAGCTGAGTCAGGTCGTTGGAGCCGATGGAGAAGCCGTCGAAGCGCTTGGCGAATTCATCGATCAGGATCACGTTGTTGGGGATCTCGCACATCGCGTACACCTTGAGCCCGTTCTCGCCCCGGCGCAGACCGAGGTCGGCCATCGTCTGCAGGACGAGGTCCGCCTCGGCGATTCGGCGCACGAACGGGAGCATCAGAATGACGTTCGTCAGACCCATCTCGTCGCGCACACGTCGCATCGCGCGGCACTCCAGCGCGAAACCCTCGGCGTAGGCGGGATGCGCGTAGCGCGAGGCGCCGCGAAAACCGAGCATCGGGTTGCTTTCGGATGGCTCGAAGGCTGCTCCGCCGATCAGGCTGGCGTACTCGTTGGTCTTGAAGTCCGACATCCGTACCACCACGGGCTTGGGCCAGAAGGCGGCGGCGATGGTGCCGATCCCTTCGGAAAGGCGTTCCACGAAGAAGGCGCTCCCGTCGGGATAGCCCTGCGTGAGCCGATCGATCGTCCGGCGAGCCTCGGCGTCGTCGACCTTCTCGGGGTGCAGCAGGGCCAGCGGGTGGACCCGGATGTACTCGCTGATGATGAACTCCATCCGGGCGAGTCCCACGCCGTCGTTCGGCAGGAACGACGTCTTGAAGGCGAGGTCGGGGTTCCCGAGGTTGATCATGATCTGGGTGCGCGGCCGCGCCAGGTCCGCCACCTCGGTGCGGTCCACATGGAAACCCACCGCCCCTCGGTACACGCGGCCCGAGTCGCCCTCGGCACACGACACCGTCACGACTTCGCCATCGGGCACGCAGGTGGTCGCGTCGCCGGTGCCAACCACGGCGGGGATGCCGAGTTCGCGGGCGATGATCGACGCGTGGCAGGTGCGACCGCCGCGGTTGGTGACGATCGCCGCGGCGGTCTTCATGACCGGCTCCCAGTCGGGCGTGGTGGTGTCGGCGACCAGTACCTCGCCGGGCTTGAATTCGGCCAGCTGCGTGAGGTTCTCGATCCGTCTCACCGCACCCGAGGCGATCCTCTCGCCGACCGATCGGCCCTCGGTCGAGTATCTCGCCTCGGCCCTCGAGCACATAGGTCTCCAGCGCCGTCGCGCTGTGCTGGGAGGCCACCGTCTCGGGGCGGGCCTGGACGATGTAGAGCTTTCCGTCCAGACCGTCCTTGGCCCACTCCATGTCCATCGGCCGCCCGTAGTGCGCCTCGATGGTGCACGCGTAGCCGGCCAGCTCCAGGACGTCCTCATCGGTGAGGCAGAACCGAGCGCGGTCGGACTTTGGTGTGGGGATGTTTCGCGTCGTGTTCTTCGTCTCGCCCTCGACGAGGATCATCTTCACCGCCTTGTCGCCGATGAGGCGGCGCAACACGGCGCGGTGGCCGGCGAGATAGGTCGGCTTGTGGACGTAGAACTCGTCCGGGTCGACGGCGCCCTGAACCACATTCTCGCCAAGGCCGTAGGCGCCCGTCACGAAGACGGCGTCGCGAAAGCCCGACTCGGTGTCGATGGAGAACATCACACCCGACGAAGAGATATCGGAGCGCACCATCTTCATCACGCCGATCGACAGCGAAACCTTGAAGTGGTCGAAGCCCTGGTCGACTCGGTAATGAATGGCGCGATCGGTGAACAGGCTGGCGAAACAACGCCGGCACGTGTCGAGGAGACTCTCTTCGCCTTTGATGTTGAGATACGAATCCTGCTGGCCGGCGAAGCTCGCCGTCGGCAGGTCCTCGGCGGTCGCCGAGCTCCGCACAGCGAGACTCACCTCCTCGCCGTACTCCTGCTGAAGCTTGCGGTAGGCATCCAGAATCTCGGCGGCCAGATCGTCGGGGAGCCCGGCGCCGTAGACGATCTCACGGGCGCGCTTGCCTTTACGCGCCAGCGCGGCGACGTCGGCGGGGTCGAGCTCGTCGAGCTCGGCATGCAGACGGTCCCACGCGCCGGCCTTGTCCAACATGTAGCGATAGGCCTGGGCGGTGATGGCGAATCCGTGCGGGACGCGGACGCCCTGCCCGGACAGCTTCTGGAACATCTCGCCCAGCGACGCGTTCTTTCCGCCGACCAGCGGCACGTCGTCGATGCCGAACTCCTCAAAAAAGCGGACGTACCCGGATGTACTCATGACTTCTCCTCTCGTAGCGCGTCAAGCAGTCGGCAGCGTCGAGCCCGACCCACATGTCATGCGGCGTCGAACTCGCCCGGTGTCGTTGCCCGACACCGCCGTCCTGGTCGTGCAGGCTGCGTCAGGAATCCGGGGTGCGCGCCGCCTGAGGGACGCACAAATTCACGCCTAGTCGGTCGAGCACTCCGGCTCACGCGTGTACCTGCGATAGCGCCACAAATGCCAACCTCCCATAGCGGCACGCACGGTGCCAGGGCCGAAGGTCACTCGAATGAACTGGGAAGAAGGGCGGGCAGGAAAGCGAGGACCTTGTCCTCTGCTGCTCGGCCCGAAGCGTGGTCAGACTCAAGGTGGCGTGCAATCGATGCTGCGTCCAAGACCACAGAACTACGAGGAGATCACTATGGCTATCCGGGTGGGCGTGAACGGCTTTGGGCGTGTGGGGCGAAACTTCTTCCGTGCCGTGGACGTACAACGCGCAGCAGGGACCACCGACATCGAGATTGTCGCGGTGAATGACGTCACGGACAACAAGACTCTGGCGCACCTGCTCAAATACGATTCCGTCCTGGGACGCTTGCCGCACGATGTGTCGGTCGACGACGAGGACATTGTGGTGGGAGACCAGCGGATCAAGGCTTGGTCCATCGCCGACGGGCCGGCGGCGGTGCCGTGGGGAGATCTCGGTGTGGATGTCGTCGTCGAGTCCACCGGTCGATACACCGCCGCGGAGCAGGCTCGCGGTCACCTGCACGGCGGAGCGAAGAAGGTGGTGGTGTCCGCGACGTCCAAGGGTGCGGACCTCACCGTTGTGATGGGTGTCAACCACCGCGACTACGACGGCACCCAGACCGTCGTCTCGAACGCCTCCTGTACGACCAACTGCCTGGCGCCGATGGCGATGGTGCTTGACGAAGTGTTCGGAATCGAGCGCGGGCTCATGACCACCGTCCACGCGTACACCCCGGACCAGAACTTGCAGGACGGTCCGCACCGCGACCTTCGTCGGGCCCGCGCCGCGGCGATCAATGTGGTGCCCACTTCCACCGGGGCCGCCCGTGCGATCAGTCTGGTGCTGCCCCAGCTCGAGGGACGGCTCGACGGGTACGCGCTGCGGGTGCCGGTGCCCACCGGTTCAGCGACCGATCTGACCGTCATCGTCCGCGAGCCGGCAACCACCGAGGCGGTCAACGCCGCGTTTGCGGCAGCGGCCGACGGTGAGCTGAAGGGCTTCCTCACCTACACCGAGGATCCCATCGTCTCCTCCGACATCGTGACCGACCCGTCGTCGTGCATCTTTGACTCCGGGCTCACCAAAGTCACGGGTGATCTGGTGAAGATTGTTGGCTGGTACGACAACGAGTGGGGATACTCTCACCGCCTCGCCGACCTGACCGGCCTGGTGGCGTCCACTCTTTGAGCCGCATCGGCCGTGGGACTTCCGACTCTGCCGGGACGCCTGCACGAGGCGGAAAGTGGTTGGGCCGAAACAACTTTGGAGGCTGCTGGTGGAGCACCTGACAACCCTTGATGCGGGCTTCCTCGAGGCGGAAGATTCCGACCGGCACGTAAGTCTGGCGATCGGCGGCTTGGCCGTCATGGAAGGACCGGCTCCCGACTACGCGGCGCTTGTCTCGGTGCTGGCCGAGCGAGTGTCTGAGATTCCCCGGTTCACGCAGGTGGTGCACACGCATCCGCTCGACCTCGCGGCGCCGGAATGGGTCGATGATGTTCAGTTCGATCTCGCCCATCATGTGCATCGAATTGCGCTGCCGGAGCCCGGCGACGATACAGCGTTGTTCCGGGTTGTCGCCGATATCATGGAACGACGCCTCGATCGAGATCGACCGTTGTGGGAAAGCTGGATTATCGAAGGACTGGCCGAGAATCGCTGGGCGGTCCTGACCAAGCTGCACCACTGCATCGCCGATGGAATCTCCGCGACGCGCCTGCTCGCGGGGCTGTGCGACGGCGCGGATGGAGAGACGTTCGCAAACCGGATCCGTGCCGCCGCCGAGTCGCCGGCGCTTCGTCCGTCTTGGCCGAGCCTGAATCCGCTGGACTGGGCCGGCGGCATCTGGCACCTTTCTACCGCCGTCACGAGTGCCGCTGCCCGCATAGCGACCGGGGCTGTTCAAATCGCCGCCGGTATCCTGAGTCCGGCGGATTCCTCGCTGATCGGCCCGGTCAGCAATCTGCGTCGCTACAGCGCAGCCCAAGTCCTCCTCGTCGATGTGGCCATGATTTGCCATAAGTTTGACGTGACCATCAATGATGTTGCACTCGCTGCGATTACCGATAGTTTCCGGGAAATGCTGATGCACCGAGGCGAACAGCCGCAACGAAACTCACTGCGCACATTGGTGCCCGTGTCGGTGCGGTCGGCCGACGCATCGAACCAACTCGATAATCGCGTCTCTCTGATGCTGCCGTACCTTCCCATCGAGCTCGAGGACCCCATAGAACGGCTGCAAGCGGTGCACCGCCGATTGACAAGAGCCAAGTCCGGCGGGCAACGACAAGCCGGATCTGCGATCTTCTCGGCAGCCAACTACATCCCCTTCGCTTTGACGGCCTGGGCGGTTCGGTTACTGACCCGGCTTCCCCAACTCGGGATCGTCGCCTTGGCAACCAACGTGCCCGGTCCCCGTCATCGGTTAAGCATGATGGGCCGAGATGTGCAGCGCCTGCTACCTATCCCGCCGATTGCACTTCACCTCCGCACGGGCATCGCCATGCTCAGCTACGGCGAAGATCTGGTGTTCGGTATCACCGCCGACTATGACGCGGTACCCGACGTCGATGAGCTCGCCAGCGGTATTGAAGCCGCGGTGGCCCGCTTGGTTGCGATCAGTGAAGCAACCGGGTGACGCGACCCGCAGGTAAAGCCGCTCACCCAGATGTATCGGGGTGAAACGTCAGAACCTCGTCAAGTGGCCGCCGCGGCGTCATGGGGGGTACCTCGCCAAGCACAGGCGCCTCGCCGACGCGGATGAGAACTTGCTGCATAGCGGTCCGTCCGGTCAGGTTGCCGATCAGGTTGCGGCTGGACCATAGCTCGGTGAGATGGGTCAGTGTGCACGTCGCCATACCGGCCAACGTGCACTCCAACAACACCGCGGACAACGCTTCGCCAGTGCGCACGGCCTCGCCGTGGGTGTCCCCGTCGGTCGACAGAACGAGCACCGTGGACTGGTCGTGTCCAATGTAGGCATGCCGTTGGGTGTGCGGACTATCCGGGAATGGGCGTCCGACGTCGACCTGATCACTTTCGGCCGCCGATATCAGTGAGCTACTCGGAATCCCATCGGAATTCTCGAAATGATTTGTCCACCAGTCTAATTCGGTATGGTAATAGGAATCGTACTCTCGCAGCGATTCAGTGAGTCGTGACGCCCTGGCCAGTTCCGGGCGCAGCTCGTCGGCTATCACGTCGAGGTGAACCGTCCCGGCGTTGACGGCGTTACGCAGCGCAGGTTCCAAATACTCCCAATTGTTCGGCGCGGCGAACGGAAGCCGATCGGTGTGGCGGTGCGCGATCGCGTTGGCTTGGCGACGATCGCCATCGGCGACGAGGCTCATTGGGCTGAAATCAAATGACGCGACATGATCGAGGTCGTTCGGATTGGGAAATCTTTCGATGTTCGCTGTCCACCCGGCTGCGGCCATCGCAACGCATAGATGGTCGAGCACGGCGCCGCAGCTGATGAGGGCCTCCCGGCCCGACTTGTCGGTGGAGTAGAGAATCCGGCTGTGATCGACGTAGAGGTGCAGTCCGGCGCCCTGGGTGACCCACTGCCAGGGCTGGCTGTTGTGCAACGACGGGGCCCGGCACGCCAACTGCACAGCTGCCCTGAGTACGTCGGCATCCAGCAATACATCCGGCATGATCCACCCTCCCGGGTCCAGTCTAAGGTCAATCCTGGAACAGGATGGCAAACGGCGCCAGGGTCATTGGTCCTTGAGCGTTGAGATCCTGCCGCAGAATCTCAACCAGAACAAGGAGACGTACCATCCAACACGCTCACCTGGCCGGCCTGGAGGTAGGCCGCCTCGGTCTTGGTGCCATGGGTATGTCGGTGGCCTATGTCGGAGACGGTTTTGACGATGCGGAATCCATCCGCACAGTTCACCGCGCCATCGACCTGGGCGTAACGCTGATCGACACCGCCGAGGTCTATGGCCCGTATGTCAACGAGGAACTGCTCGCCCGCGCCTTGCAGGGTCGACGCGACCAGGTGGTGTTGGCAACGAAGTTCGGCCTGATGTCCCATACCGGACGCGACGGCCTGGACAGCAGCCCCGCCAGCATCCGGGTCGCCGTGGACGGCTCCCTGAAGAGGCTCGCGACCGACTACATCGACCTCTACTACCAGCATCGCCTCGATCGCGGCACCCCGATTGAGGACACCATCGGAGCGCTGTCCGAGCTAGTCGAAGCCGGGAAGATCCGGCACATCGGCCTTTCCGAAGTCGGCGTGAACACTATCCGCCGGGCCCACGCCGTGCATCCCATCACGGCCGTGCAATCCGAATACTCGCTGTGGACCCGCGATCAGGAAGAAGCGGTGTTACCGCTGCTGCGTGAACTGGGAATCGGTTTCGTCGCGTACTCGCCGTTGGGCCGCGGTTTCCTCACCGGCGCAATCCGGTCGACGGACGAGTTTCCCGACAGCGACTACCGCAAGACCATCCCCAGGTTCTTCGAGGAGAACTTCCGACACAACCTCGGCAGCGCAGACGAGCTGCGCGAAATCAGCGCCGACATCGGTGCCACGCCCGCCCAAGTCGCTTTGGCGTGGCTGCTGTCGAAGGGCGCCGACATCGTGCCCATTCCGGGAACTAAACGCGTTGCGCGCCTTGAGGAAAATGCCGGCGCCGACGCCGTCGTGCTGGCCCCGAACAACTGGCCAGGCTCGACCAACTCACCCCGGCTGTCGGTGGCCACCACGCCGAAGCGCAAATGGGATGGATCGACCGCTAGGAACCCATGGAGCCATGAAAAAACTAGTGATCGGGGCCAGCGGCTTCC
>CAVPVJ010000044.1:0-175943 GCA_963709125.1 uncultured Actinomycetota bacterium | reverse complement strand
GGGCTGACAGGATTTGAACCTGCGACCACTTGACCCCCAGTCAAGTGCGCTACCAAGCTGCGCCACAGCCCGCTCGCCGGTGGGTCCACCAGCAGCGGTGGAAAGCCTACCGCAGCCGACCCGACATCCCACTGCGCCCTTGGCGGCGGCGGTGTACTGAGGGCGGAGAAATCGACGGATTCCCGCCGTGACGACACTCTGAAAACCCTGGATGCACACTCAAGGCCGTACGTACACACTCGACGCGCGAGCGTCGTGTCCGCTCTCAGCGGCGCTTGGGCCCGCGCTTTTCGCGCTCTCGCACGTTGATCCGGATCGGACTGCCCTCGAATCCGAACGTCTCGCGCAGCCGCCGTTCCAGGAAGCGCCGGTAGCCGGCCTCCAGAAAACCGGTGGTGAACAGCACGAACGTCGGCGGCCGCGCGGTGGCCTGGGTCGCGAACAGGATGCGCGGCTGCTTGCCGCCACGCACTGGGGGCGGCGTCGCCGCCACCACTTCCTTGATCCAGGTGTTCAGCGGGCCGGTCCCGATCCGGGCGTCCCACGACGCCAGCGCACCCTCCATCGCCGGCACCAACTTCTGCACCGCCCGGCCCGTCTTGGCGGAGATGTTGACCCGCTGCGCCCACTGCAGCTGCACCAGTTCGCGATCGATCTCACGTTCCAGCAGCTCGCGCCGGTCCTCGTCGACCAGATCCCACTTGTTGAATGCCAGGACCAGCGCCCGCCCGGCCTCGATCACCATGGTCAGCACCCGCCGATCCTGTTCGGTCAGCGGCTGCGACGCGTCGATCAGCACGATCACCACCTCGGCGGAATCGATGGCCGAGTGGGTGCGCACCGAGGCGTAGAACTCGTGACCGCTGGCCTGGCCGACCTTGCGGCGCAACCCTGCGGTGTCGACGAACCGCCACACCTTGCCGTCCAATTCGATCAGCGAGTCCACCGGGTCCACCGTGGTTCCGGCGACGTCGTGGACCACCGAACGTTGATCGCCCGCCAACCTGTTGAGCAGCGAGCTCTTGCCGACGTTCGGCTTGCCGACCAGCGCCACCCGCCGAGGACCGCCGGCCACCGGTGCTACTTCGGACAGCTGCGGGCAGCGCGGCCAGCACCACGTCGAGCAGATCGGCCACGCCGCGGCCGTGCATCGCGCTGATCCCATGCGGCTCACCGAGTCCCAGCGACCACAGTGCCGCCGCATCCGATTCGACCTTTTCGTTGTCAACCTTGTTGGCGGCCAGGAAGACTGGCTTACCCGAGCGCAGCAGGATCCGCGCGGCGGCCTCGTCTGCGGCGGTCGCGCCGACGGTGGCGTCGACCACCAGGACCACCGCGTCGGCAGTACGCATGGCCACCGACGCCTGCTCGGCCACCAGCTGCTGCAGGCCCTTGGCGTCGGGCTCCCATCCCCCGGTGTCCTGCACGACGAACCGGCGTCCGGTCCACAGCGCGTCGTAGAAGACCCGGTCCCGCGTCACGCCGGGAACGTCCTGCACCACCGCTTCGCGCCGGCCCAGGATCCGGTTGACCAGTGTCGACTTGCCGACATTTGGCCGGCCCACGATCGCCACCACCGGCGCGGGTCCAGGTTCGTCTGCGTCCGCAAGCTCGGAATTGACGACGTCCCAGTCGCTTTCGTCGGTCCAGGTGCCATCCTGAGTCACCGCACTGCCCCGCTTCGCTGCTTGACCAAATCCATCAGGTGGGCGATCACTTCCGCCTCGGTCATGTCGCTGGTGTCGACGACCACCGCGTCCGAAGCCGCTCGCAGCGGCGACACCGCCCGCGTGGAATCCAGATGGTCGCGGCGGCGCACGTCGGCCAGCACGCCGTCGTAGTCGTCGGCCATACCCGAGGCGACGTTCTGGTCGTTGCGACGCCGGGCGCGGGTTTCGGCCGACGCGGTCAAGAAGATCTTCACCGGCGCGTCCGGCAGCACCACCGTGCCGATGTCGCGGCCCTCGACGACGACGTTGCCCGGCCCCTCGGCCAGTTGTCGCTGCAGGGCGACAAGCCGGGTACGAACGGCGGGAACCGACGACACGGCCGACACGGCCCGGGTCACCTCGTCGCCGCGAATCTCGCTCGAAACATCCTCTTCGCCAAGGTAACTGCTGATCCCCTCGGGATCGTAGCTCACCGACAACTGCGCCCCTGACGCGCTCGACTCGACGGCATCGGGATCGGTCAGATCGACCCCGGCGCGCAGCACCGCCAGCGTCACGATCCGGTACATGGCCCCGGTATCCAGGTAGCGTGCGTTCAGCGCTCGCGCCAATCCCCTTGACACCGAGGACTTTCCGGTTCCGGCCGGGCCGTCGATGGCGACCACGACTGCCGCTCACAGGCCCACCGCTTTGTACAGTTGCCCGATCTCGTCGCGGCTCAACGCCCGGATGCTGCCCGGCCGCTGCTCCCCCAGTGACACCGAGCCGATGTCGGTACGCACCAGCGCCTCCACCGGGAAGCCGACCGCCGCCAGCATCCGGCGCACAATGCGATTGCGCCCTTCGTGCAACGTCACCCGCACCAACGTTTTACCCGGAATGGCATCCACCACCGCGAAATCGTCGACGCGGGCGAGCCCGTCCTCCAACTCGACCCCGGCCCGCAACTTCTTACCCACCCCGCGCGGCACCTTTCCCGTGACGGTCGCCAGATAGGTCTTCGGCACCTCGTGGGAGGGATGCATCAACCGGTGCGCCAGCTCGCCGTCGTTGGTCAGCAGGATCAGCCCCTCGGTGTCGGCGTCCAGCCGCCCGACGTGAAACAGGTTCTTGTTGCCGCGCACCCGGCGCTCGATCAAGTCGCCGATACACGACCGCCCGCGATCGTCGGACATCGTCGACTGCATTCCGCGCGGCTTGTTCAGCGCCAAGTACACCAGCGAATCGTCGAGAACGACCCTGACGCCGTCCACCCGGATCATCGAGGACTCGGGGTCGACCCTGGTGCCCAACTCGGTCACCAGCTGCCCATCCACCTCGACGCGGCCTTCGATGATCAACTTCTCGGCGGCCCGCCGAGACGCAATCCCGGCCTGGGACAACACTTTTTGCAGGCGGATTCCCTCGGGCGCATCCGAATCTCGGGTCTCGGTCATCAATCCTGGTCCACGTCGAACGACAGTGCCTGCTCGGGTGCCGGCGCGCCGCCGAGTTTGACGAAACGTGGCTCACTGTCTAAAGATTCGGTCAGTTCGTCGATCGAGTCGACGTCGGGAAGAAGCGGCGCGATGTCGGGAAGATCAACCAGCGACGTCAAACCCAGTCGCTCCAGAAACAACTCAGTAGTGGCGAACGTCACCGCGCCGGTGTCGGCGTCGGCACCAACCTCGGTGATCAAGCCCCGCGCCAGCAGGGTCCGCATGACCGCATCGACATTGACGCCGCGAACCGCGCTCACCCGCGCCCGTGTCACGGGCTGCCGGTAGGCCACCACGGCCAGCGTCTCCAGCGCGGCCCGGGTGAGCTTTGATCGCGCGCCGTCCAGCAGCAACTTCTCCACGTAGGGCGCGAACCGGGCGCGCGTGTACATCCGCCAGCCCTCGCCGGATTCCCGCAAGTCGATGCCACTGTCGCGTTCGCGAAGCTCGTCGGCCATCAGCTGCAGCTTGGCGGCCACCCGGTACACGGGTTGCTCGGTGGCCGCGGCCAGCGCGTCGACGGTCACCGGGGTGTCCACCACCAATAGCAGTGCCTCGAGTACCGACCCCAGTTCCTCGGGATCCAGCGGCGCCACCTCGGCAATATCCGGGATCCCGCCCTCAAGATCGACATCGAGATCGACGTCGGATAATTCTTCACTCATTGGTCCCGCACCTCTACCAAAGCTTCGCTGGTCGCACGTTCCCCGGTCCACGAAATCTGGAGCACGCCAAGCGGCTCTGACTGGTCGAATGCTACCGTCCGCGATCGATACAGTTCGAGCAACGCCAGGAAGCGCCCGACGACCTCGATTGACGCCGTGCAGTCGGCGACCAGGTCAGAAAATGACGCCCACTGGCCGCTGCCGCGCGCCTCCAGGATCGCCAGCAACTTCTTGGCCTGCTCGGGAACCGAAACCTGCAGTTCATGCAGATGCCCGAGGGCCACCGTCGGCACCGGCCGGGGGCTGAACGCGATGGCGGCGATCTGGGCGAACCGCTCGGCGTCGACGCCCAGCATCACCTCGGGCAGCAGCTCGGTGAAGGGATCCTCCAGCGACACGGCACGCGGGTAGCTGCGCAGCGCGGTGGCCTCCAGCTCGGCGAACATCTCCGCAACATGCTTGAACGCGCGGTATTGCAGCAGCCGGGCGAACAGCAGGTCGCGCACCTCGAGCAGCGCAAGATCCTCTTCGTCGTCGACCTGTCCGGCCGGCAGCAGCCGGGCAGCCTTGAGGTCGAGCAGAGTCGCGGCGATCACCAGAAACGCCGTGGTCTCCTCAAGTTCCAGCTGCGAGCCGATCTCGCGGGTATAGGCGATGAAGTCGTCGGTGACTTGGTGCAGCGCCACCTCGGTGACATCGAGCCGGTGGGCGAAGATCAGCTGCAGCAGCAGATCGAACGGTCCCTCGAAGTTGGTGAGCCGGACTTGAAAACCAGCCGAGGAGCCGTTCTGCTGTGCCGCTTCGCCGTCTTTCTGGGGGTTCACGCGCCGAATCGGTCGATGAACTCGCGGGCCAGCGCGCGGTAGGCCATCGCGCCCCCCGATCTGGGTGCCCAGGTGGTGATGGGCTCGCCGGCGACGCTGGTCTCCGGGAAACGGACCGTCCGGGTGATCACGGTGTCGAACACCAGGTCACCGAACCGCTCCACGACGCGGGCCATAACCTCGCGCGCGTTGACGGTGCGCGGGTCGTAGCGGGTGAGCAGGATCCCACTGATTTCCAGCTTCGGGTTGAGCCGATCGCGCACCTTCTCGACGGTGTCGGTGAGCAGCGCCAGGCCACGCAGCGAGAAGTACTCGCACTCGGTGGGGATCACCACGCCGTCTGAGCAAGTCAGCCCGTTGACCGTCAGCAGGCCCAGCGACGGCTGGCAGTCGATCAGCACGTAGTCGTAGCGGTCCAGCACCGGGTGCAGCGCCCGGGCCAGGGTCTGTTCCCGACCCACCTCGTTGACCAGCTGAATCTCGGCGGCCGAGAGGTCGATGTTGCTGGGCACCAGGTCCAAGTTCTTGAAGCGGGTGGGCATCAGCACCTCGTCGATGGACGCCCGCGGCTCCACCAGCAGGTTGTGCACCGTCTTGTCCAGCTCGTAATGCGGTACGCCGAGGCCCGCGGACAGCGCGCCCTGCGGGTCCATGTCCACCAGCAGCACCCGCCTGCCGTATTCGGCCAGCGCTGCGCCCAGGTTGATCGTCGACGTGGTCTTTCCGACGCCGCCCTTCTGGTTGCACATCGCGACGACTTTGGCCGGGCCGTGCGAGGTGCGCGGCTTTGGCTCGGGGATCGCCCGCGGCGGGCGCCCAGTAAGGCCGACCTCGACGTCGCCGTCGGCGTGATCGGTCATGGCCGGTGTGTTCGAGAGGTGAACATCGGGGTGAAGTCTAACGGGTTCGAGCGCCTGATCTGGACGACCCGCAGGCAAGATAACCAGCGAATACGGCGTGACGGCAGGCATAATCCCTCGGCGAGTAACACCTGCCTCACCAGCATCATTGGTCGGCCAGTGCAGGTGATTCTCAAGCGCGATATCGGGCGGTGTGGCCGCACTATCGTGGTCTTTATGGATCTCAAGAGACGCAACCCACTGCTGCGGTGGTCGGTCTGGCGGCTGGTGACCGGTAACCGCAACTTCTTCACGACCGGCCAGGTCGGTGATGGACGCGAAGCGGCCGCGGTCGACTACGTCCTGCAGAACGCCCGGGCCGGCGACATCGACGACGTGATCGCCACCATCGACCAGTTCGCCTACGAGAAGTCGATCCTGGTCAACGTCGGCGACGAAAAGGGACAACTCCTCGATGCCGCGGTGCGCCGTGCCGATCCCGCCCTGGTCCTCGAGCTGGGCACCTATTGCGGCTACGGCGCGCTGCGGATTGCGCGGGCCGCTCCGAACGCAAAGGTGTATTCGGTCGAACTCGCCGAAGCCAACGCCGGCAACGCCCGGCAGATCTGGGCGCATGCCGGGGTCGCTGACCGGGTGACCTGCGTCGTCGGCACCATCGGGGACGGCGGGCGCACTCTGGACGGGCTGGCCGATCAGCACGGATTCACCTCTGGTGCACTAGATTTCGTGTTTCTCGACCACGACAAGGACGCCTACTTAAACGACCTGCAGAGCATCCTCGACCGGGGCTGGCTGCACCCGGGCTCGATCGTGGTCGCCGACAACGTCCGGTTTCCCGGCGCCCCCAAGTACCGCGAGTACATGCGTCAGCAACAGGGAAAGCTGTGGAAAACCGTCGAGCACAAGACCCACGCGGAGTACCAGTCACTGGTGCCCGACCTGGTGCTGGAATCCGACTACCTGAGCTAGCTTCCCCCGCGAGCAGACGCAAAAGCCCCTCATTTCGGCACGAAATGGGGGCTTTTGCGTCTGCTCGCGCTATCTAGCCCGGGGGTGGGCTCCGGCCCACACTTCGCGCAGCGCGTGCACCGTGACCAGCGTGTAGATCTGCGTCGTCGTCACCGACGCATGACCCAGTAACTCCTGCACCACCCGCACATCGGCGCCACCCTCGAGCAGGTGCGTGGCAAAAGAATGCCGCAGCATGTGCGGCGAGACACCCGACTTGATCCCGGCGCGCTCGGCGGCGTCCTGCAGCACTTGCCATGCGCTTTGCCGCGACAACCGGCCGCCGCGCACGTTGAGGAAAATGGCCGGCGTGCCGCGCCCGCGACGAGCCAGCTCGGGGCGACCGCGCACCAGGTAGGCCTCCAGCGCCGCCACGGCGGGGCGTCCCACCGGCACCAGCCGTTGCTTACCGCCCTTGCCGGACAACAGCGCCGACCTTGCCTGGGTGTCGATGTCATCGACGTCGAGACCCACGGCTTCGGAGATCCGCGATCCGGTGGAGTACAGCAGCTCCAGCAGCGCCCGGTTGCGCAACGTCAGCGGACCGTCGGCCGGGCTGTCGCCGCCCGCCCCGTCCAGCAGGGCCAACACGTCGTCGATCGTCAGGCTCTTGGGCAGCCGACGGCCCGGAGTGGGCGGTCGGACGGCTCGCGCCACATCCAGGTCGGTCAGGCCTTCGGCGACGGCGAACCGATGCAGGCCGCGCACGGCGATCAGCGCCCGCGCCGCCGACACCGCCGACAACGCCGCGGCCCCCGCATCGGGATCGCCCTGCCGCAGCGCCACCAGGAACTCGCTGACATCGTCCTCGCCGACCTTGGCCAGATCGTGAATCCCACGGTCCGACAGATGCTTGGAGTAGCGGCGCAAGTCTCGGCGATAGGAGCTCAGCGTGTTGGCCGCCACCCCCCGCTCGATGGTCAGATGATCTAGGTAGCCCTGCAGTTGCGTCTCCAGGGCAGCCGTCATCGCGCGGCCTTTCGCGCCGCGAAGGCCTTCGGCTTATCGATCCACGGACTGTCTAGCGGTCGCGGCTCGGCGAATCCCGTGGTTACTGCGTGGGCGGCCAAAATCCCGCCGATGGCAATGGAATTGAGGATTTCGCCGCTGAACACCCTGCGCGCCGCATCCTCAATGGAATACCAGCGAATCGTCATATCGGCTTCTTCGTCATGCGCCTCGGGTCGGCCGACTTCGCTGAGTCCGGTGGCCAGATAGACCCGCACCGATTCGTCGCTGTAACCCGGCGCGGTATCGAGATCGAGAAGCACCTGCCAGGTGCTCGCCCCGAGGCCGACTTCTTCCCTGAGCTCCCGGGCGGCGCTGAGATGCGGGGGCTCACCGGCGACGTCCAGGAGCCCGGCGGGCAGCTCCCATAGCCGTCGGCCGTAGCTGTGGCGGTACTGGTAGACCATCGGGATGCTGTGGTCGTCGTTCATCGCCACGATGGCGACCGCGCCGTAGTGCTCGAGGACCTCACGTGTCGCGGTGCGACCGCCGGGCATCCGCACTTTGTCGGAGCGCAGCGCGAAAATCTTGCCGACGTGCAGCGTTTCGGTTGACGCCGTCTCGAATAGGTGTTCAGCCACGGGCCGCGGGCTCAGGTAACGGCCGCTGCGCGCTCTCCCGATGCTGGTTGCCGTTGGACGAGTGCTCGGGCATCTCCACGGGCAACAGCTCGCCCCCCTTGTAGTCGATGGCCGCCCCGACGAAGCTGACGAACAGGGGATGCGGCCGGGTGGGCCGGCTCTTCAGCTCGGGGTGTGCCTGGGTGCCGACGATGAAGGGGTGCACCTCTGGTGGGTATTCGACGAATTCCACCAGATGGCCGTCCGGCGAAGTTCCGGAAATCCGCAGGCCACTTTCGGCGATCCGATCGCGGTAGTCGTTGTTGACCTCGTAGCGGTGCCGGTGCCTTTCGGACACCTGGGTTGTCCCATACGCTTCGGCCACGATCGAACCCGGCTCCAGGACCGCGGGATAGGCACCCAGCCGCATGGTTCCGCCCAGGTCGGCTTGGCCGGCCACGATGTCTTGTTGATCGGCCATCGTGGAGATGACCGGATCCGGTGTGGCGGGCTCGAATTCGGCCGAGTTCGCCTCGGTGAGACCCACCGAGCGGGCGGCCTCGATCACGATGCACTGCAGGCCCAGGCACAGCCCCAGCACCGGCAACCCGCGCGCCCGGGCATGCCGGATGGCGCCGATCTTGCCTTCGATTCCGCGGATGCCGAACCCGCCGGGGATCAGCACGCCGTGCACGTCGCCCAGGGCCGCCGCGGCTTTGCTGGGCGTTTCGCAGTCGTCGGACGCCACCCAGTGGATCTCGACCTTGGCGTGGTGCTTGAACCCGCCCGCGCGCAGCGCCTCGGCGACCGACAGATAGGCGTCGGAAAGCTCAATATATTTGCCTACCAAGGCAATTCGAACGGTGTCATGGGGCTCGTGTACCCGGCGCAACAAGTCGTCCCATTCGGTCCAATCGACGTCACGGAACGGCAGGTTGAGGCGCCGCACGACATACGCGTCGAGTTCTTCGCGATGCAACACCTTGGGGATGTCATAGATCGACGGCGCGTCCGGGGTGGAGATGACGCCGTCGATATCGACGTCGCACATCAACGCGATCTTGTCCTTGAGTGGTTCCGGCACCTCGCGGTCGCAGCGCAGGATCAGCGCGTCGGGGGTGATGCCGATGCTGCGCAGCGCGGCGACCGAGTGCTGGGTGGGTTTGGTCTTGAGCTCACCCGACGGGGCCAGGTACGGCACCAGCGACACGTGCAGGAAGAAGACGTTCTCCCGGCCGAGGTCGTGGCGGACTTGCCGCGCCGCCTCCAGGAACGGCTGCGATTCGATGTCGCCGACGGTGCCGCCGATTTCGGTGATGACGACGTCGGGGCGGTTTCCGTCGGCGTCCGGTTGGGCCATCGAGCGGATGCGCCGTTTGATCTCGTCGGTGATGTGCGGAATCACCTGGACGGTGTCGCCTAGGTATTCGCCACGTCGTTCCTTGGCGATGACCGTCGAATACACCTGCCCGGTAGTGACATTCGCCGAGCCGGACAAATCGCGGTCAAGGAATCGCTCGTAGTGGCCGACGTCGAGGTCGGTCTCGGCGCCGTCGTCGGTGACGAAGACCTCGCCGTGCTGGAACGGGTTCATGGTGCCCGGGTCGACGTTGAGGTAAGGGTCGAGCTTCTGCATCGTGACGTGCAAACCGCGGGCGGTCAGTAGCTGTCCGAGGCTGCTGGCGGTCAGCCCCTTACCCAGTGAGGAGGCGACGCCGCCGCTGACGAAGAGGTGCTTGGTGACGGTTTGCGTGTGCTTGCGCACTGAGCGACCTCCGTGAAGACGGGCAGGGCGTTGACGTTTCTCGTCGGTACAAACTGGGCCTGCCGACCCACGGAAATCAACCCTAACACCCAGTCCGCTTTGGCGCGCCGAACACGCCCGAGCCCGGAGAACACGCCCCTTACTGCGGGACGGTGATCGACGTCGCGCCGTGCCCGGTGCCGTACTGCCCGATGTGGCCGCCGTTGATCAAGTCATGCAGGCCCAGGACCGCGGTGATCCGTCCTGGCGCGGTGTCGACGTCGTCGACGGTGCTGATCGCCGAGGCCATGCCGGGATCGGCGCGGGCCACGGCGACCGCCGCGCCTCCCGTCGCCGAACCGTCCCGTCCGGCGAGCAGGGTGCCGGCGCCATGCGGCGCCAGCGCGGCGGAGAACCGGGCCGCGCTGACGCCCTGGTTACCGGCGTCTTGGGGTAGCGAACCGCCGGTAATGACCACGGCGGCATTCGCCGCCCCGATGTGATCGCCGGCCTGGTAGGTGATGAAACCGGTGTCGCGCAAAGCCGCCAGCGCGGTGTCTCGCTGCAGGTCGTCCACGGGCGGCACAGCGGGGTTGGAGTTGATCAGCAAGACGATGCCCAGCAGGTCCCCGGCTTGCGAACCCTGGTCGACCAGTTTGGTGCTCAGCTGCTGACCGGCGGGCAGGATTGACGAGCTCACCACGGTTCGCAGTTTCTCCCCGGAGTTGGCGTCGACGAACTCCTGGGTCAACGACAGCGTTCCGGTGACCGAGCCGCCGGCCTGCCCGATGATTTTCGACACGGCCGCGACGTCGTCGTCTTTGGCATCCGGGGTACGGAACACCACCACCGTCTTGCCGCCGAGCGTTTCGTGCACCATTCGGCCAACCAATTGGGTGTCGAAATTATTTGCCGCACTGAGCTTTTCGTTCAACACGTTCTTCTGGTCGTTGAGCCCACTGATTTGCGTGTACAGGTCGCGCTTCTCGTCACGCAGGCTGGACAGCAGGGTGTCCGACAGAAAGCCCGAACCCAGCACAACTCCCATAGCCAGCGCCACGAAAACGGCGGCCAGTGAGAACGCGTGTTGACGTAACGAGATCATGAGCGCACCGTTCCCGAGAAAATTAGGTGACCAAGTGCTGAATCCACACGGAGAATCGATCCCAATATTGGACGATCCAGTGCAGAACTACGCCGTCGGTGCGCGACACCCACAGCGCGACGATGATGGCGATCAGCATCGTCAGCGCCAGCAGCGCGATGGCGCCAGCAGAGATGTGGTTGCGGTATAGGGTGGCAACCGCTTTGGCGTCCACCACCTTCTCTCCCACCCGCAGTCGGGTGAGGAAGGTGGACGGGTTGCTTTGGGTGCGGTTGCGGTCGAAGAACGTCTCGATGTTGGCCGTGTGGCCGGCCGTCACCAGCAGCGCGGCACCGTGGTGGTCGGCCAGTAGCAGGGCCAGATCGGTCGCTGAGCCCGCCGCCGGAAACGTCATGGCGCCGACGCCGAGATCCTGGATTCGCTCCAGGCCGGGTGCGTGGCCGTCGGCGTCGGCCGGCAATACGACTTGGGCCCCGCATTTGAGGGCTTCGGTGCTGATCTGCTCCGGGTCACCGACGATGAGCTGCGGGCGGTACCCGGCCTTGCGCAGCACATCCGCGCCACTGCCGACGCCGATGAGCACCGGCTGGTACTCCTTGATGAATGGTTTGAGGCAGCGCAGGTCGTCGGCGGCGCTGGGCTCGTCGGAGACGATCACCACATGCCGGCGGCGCAGGTCGATGTCGATATCGGGTATGCCGATACCGTCGATCAACAGCGGGCTCTCGCTTTTGATGAACTCAATTGTGTTGCCGGCAAACGCCTCTAGATGAGCGGCCAGTCCGCTCTTGGCCTCGCGCATCAGGTCGGCGATGTCGTGGTCGGTGCGCTCGGTGCCGCGGATCAGCCGACGGTCCCCGGCATACACCCCGCCTTCGTACAGGCGGATCTTTGAGCCGTCCTTGATCTTCTTGAAGATGTCGGGCCCGGTCTCGTCGATCAGAGTGACGCCGTTGTTCACCAGCACTTCCGGACCGAGATTGGGGTAGCGGCCCGAGACCGACGGCGACGCGTTGATGACGGCGGCGATGTCGGCCTCCACCAATGCGTCGGCGGTAATGCGGTCCAGATCCAGGACGTCGAGCACGACGATGTCGCCGGGGCAGACCCTGCGCAGCAACCGGTCGATGTTCTTATCGACGCGGGCGGTGCCGGTTAGCCCCGGCCGAGAGGCATTACGTGTTAGAAGTCCTGACATCTTCATGGGGGGATTCTGTCGGTGAAGCGCGGTAAGCGCGTGGAGGCGCGCCGTAACATCTGCCCCAGAAGTTATCTTGCGTCACTTCTGTCACAAGTCGACAGCGGTCTGGTCTCGCGTGTCGGACGTTGGTCAGATCTCGTCGTTCTGGGCGCCGTCGAGCAGTTCACGGGCGTGCGCGCGAGCACTATCTGACTCGCCGAGACCCGCAAGCATCCTGGCCAGCTCGGCGACCCGCTCATCGTCGGCAACCCGCCGCACCACGCTGGTCCCCTTTGGTCCGGCGCCGTGCACCACCAGGTGCACGTCGGCGTAGGCCGCGACCTGCGGCAGGTGTGTGACAACGATGACCTGGTGGGTGCGCGCCAACCGTGCGAGCCGTCGTCCGATCTGCACGGCCGCCCGGCCACCGACGCCGGCGTCGACCTCGTCGAACACCATGGTGGTGCCCGCAGCAGACCCGGCCAGCACGACCTCCAGCGCCAGCATCACCCGGGACAACTCGCCGCCGGAGGCACTCTTGGCCAGCGGCAGCTCCGTCATCCCCCGGTGCGCCGCGAAACCGAAATCGACCTCATCTATGCCATCGGCGCCGGCCCGAGCGAGCTCGCCCGAAGGAAGAGTGAGGGCGGCTGCGTCGTCCAGGGATGCGACATCGATAGTCACATTGATGGTGAATTGGGCGTCGGCCATCGCGAGCCCGGCCAGCTCGGCGGTGACCTCCTTGGCCAGCCGCTTAGCGGCCTTGCTCCGGATTTTGCTGAGGTCTGTTGCTGCTGAGGCCAATTCCCCCGCCAGCTCGTCAGCATGGCGTTCCAGCGCCGCGAGCCCTTCCTCGGAGACATCGAGCTGGGCGAGCCGGTCGCGCGATTCGGCTGCCCATCGCAGCACCCCATCGATATCCGCGGCGTACTTGCGGGTCAACGCCCGCAGCTGGGCCTGCCGGGTCAACTTGGATTCCAGCGCGCTGGCATCGACCGGCAGCTCTTCCAGGTAGTTGCCGAGCTCATGGCCCACATCGACGACCACAGTCAGCGCCTCGCCGATCTGGTCGGCCAACGCTTGCAGCGTGGCGTCATCGGTCGATTCCAGTGCGGCCCTTGCCCGTCCCAGGCCGTCGGCGGCACTGCCGCCGGACAGGTCGTCGAGCTCACCCGACAACGTTGCGCGGGCCGCGGCCGCGGCTTCGCGCAGCGTGTCCAGCTCGGAGAGCCGCACGATGTCGGCGACCAGGGCACCGTCCTCACCGGGTTGCGGGTCGACGGCGTCGATCTCGGTGAGCGCGAACTTCAGCCGGTCGGCCTCGAGGGTGAGTTCCCGCATGCGGCTCCGGCGGTCGAACAGGTCCTGACGCGCCAACGACCAGGCGTCGCGGAGCTTGCGGTAGCGCTCGAGCGCGGGCCCGGTCTTCGCAAATCGGTCCAGCGCGCCGCGTTGCTCCTCGGGCCGCATCAGCCGCAGCTGATCGTTTTGCCCGTGCAGGGTGAGTAACTCGGCAGTGAAGTCGCCCAGCGACTTGGCGGGCACGCTGCGGCCGCCGAGATAGGCCCGCGAAGGTCCTTCACTACTGACCGAGCGCAGCGCGATCACGCTGCCATCCTCGTCGCGCTCGGCGCCCGATGCGTCCAGAATCTCGTCCAGCTGCGCGGCCGCGGCGTCGTCGAGATCGCTTGTCGTGAAGCGACCTTCGACAACCGCACGGTCGGCTCCCGACCGCACCCGGTTCGGCGTCGGCGCGTCCACCGCCGAGCAGGTGCAGCCCGGTCACCACCATGGTCTTGCCGGTGCCGGTCTCGCCGGTCAGCACCGTCAGGCCGCGGCCGAACTCCCCGACCGCGGCGCTGATCGCTCCCAGCGACTCGATGCGGATTTCTGTCAGCATTCGGTCACCACTTAGTCAGCAACACAGCAGCGCCGTTACTGTCCGCGCCAACCGGTCACCGGCAACCGGAATTTGCGCACCAGTCGGTCGGTGAACGGTGCGCTGTCCAGGATCGCCCATTTGACCGGTGTGCCACAGCGGGTCACCTCGAGGCGCCCGCCCGCCGGTATCACCATCTCGCGACGGCCGTCGCAGAACACCAGTGCGTCGTTGCCGCTTGCCTCTATCTCGATCGCGATCGATGCGTCAGGACTGGTAACCATCGGCCGGCCGAACAGCGCGTGGGCGTTATTGGGCACCACCAGGATCGCCTTGAGGTCCGGCCACAGCACCGGGCCGCCAGCGGAGAACGCGTAGGCGGTGGATCCGGTCGGCGTAGACACCAACACCCCGTCGCAGCCGAACGTCGAGACCGGCCGCCCATCGATTTCGACGACCACCCCCAGCACGCCCAGTCGCGGACCTTTTTCCAGGCTGGCTTCGTTGAGTGCCCAGCCCTGATCGATGACCTGGCCGCCTTCGCGCACCACGATGTCGAGCGTCAGGCGCTCTTCCACCCAATAGTCCTGCGCGACGACGTGTTCCAGCACTGAGTCGATGGCATCCGCCTCCGCCTCGGCTAAAAATCCGATCCGGCCCAGGTTGACGCCCAGCACCGGAATGCTGGCGTTGCGCGCCAGCTCCGCCGCCCGCAAGAAGGTGCCATCGCCACCGAGTGCCAGCACGAGTTCGCAGCCGTCGGCGGCTTGCGAGTCGGCATCGACCACATCGATCTCGACGCCCATTGCCCGCATGTCGTCGGGGGCCAGGTGCAGCGATCCCCTGTCGACCGCTTCAGCGGACAGCACGCGCAGCGAAATTCCGTTGTCGCCCAATACTTTCTGCACGCGCCGTGCGGTCTCCGCGGCGTCTTCGCGCCCGGTGTGCACTACCAGCAGAATCGTCCGCGCGGTCATTGCGGGCCTTCCAGCACGGCACGCTGGACGGCGTCCACCATTCCGTCGGCGGACAGTCCCCGATCGGTCTGGTTCCGCAGCCACAGGAAGTATTCGACATTGCCCGACGGGCCCGGCAGCGGACTGGCCGTGACATCGACGGTGTGCCAGCCCAGCTGCCCGGCCCGGCGCGCGACGGCCAGGACCGAATCGGCACGCAGGCCGGTGTCGTGCACCACCCCGCCGGGACCGACTTGGCCCTTCCCTACCTCAAACTGCGGCTTCACCATGGGAACGATATCCGCGTCCGGCCCGGCGCATCCAGCCAGCGCGGGCAACACGGTGGCCAGCGAGATAAAGGACAGGTCCGCGACCACTAGATCGACCCGGCCACCGATCGCCTCGGGTGACAGGTCGCGAGCATTGGTCCGCTCGACGACCACCACCCGCGGATCACTGCGCAGCGACCAGGCCAGCTGGCCGTACCCCACATCCGCGGCAACCACCTCGGCTGCCCCGCGATCCAGCAGAACCTCGGTGAACCCACCCGTCGACGCGCCGGCGTCCAGGCAGCGACGGCCTGCGACGGGAATCCCGAAGGCGTCCAGCGCCCCGATCAGTTTGTGCGCGCCGCGCGACACCCAGCTGCGTTCTCCCTCTGCGGCAACGGTCAGTGCCGCGGTGACGGCGACGGCGGTGGCCGGTTTGACCGCCGGCATGCCGTCGATGCGCACCTTGCCGGCGCCGATCAACTCCGCGGCCTGCTGCCGGGATCGCGCCAGACCACGCCGGACCAGCTCGGCGTCAACGCGGGCACGCCGTGCCACCGCGCACTCAGCCCTTCTCCGCCGACTCCAGAGCGGCCAACAGCACGTCATGTGCCTCGGAAAGCCGGCGTGCTATCTCTTCGAGCTCGACGAGCGACGGCCCGTTCTCCGGGTTGTCTGCATTTTGCAGGTCGGTGGGCCTTGGCAGCTGGGCAACCAGTGCGTCGATTTCTGCGCGAATCTGATCAGGATCGATAGTCATTGCGTTCCCAGGCTAGCTTCTCAGGGGCTTCGCTCCTCCGTGGTGAACGAAAATTGCCTGGCGGCGTCGGTTGGGGTTGGTGGGTGAAGCGGTTGTGTCGAGGGATGCCCCAGGGTAATGCTGGTGGGGTGTTTCGGTCGACCCCGGTACGACTATGTTGCCGATGAGCCCGCAGGCTAGTCACCCGCTAGTCGCCGTGCATCAGAGACCAGCGGTTCAGGGCGTCGCGGGCGTGATCGTCGCCAGCCTCGATGCGCGGTCGCTGTCCATCCCGCCCCGCGCCCCATACCGCGCTGGCGACGGCACGCACGATGGACAGCTCGTCTCCTTGCCGGTCGCCTTTCGCGGTGCTGACGGTTATCCCCTCAGCACCGATGGCGACCTGCCAACCCGTCCACGGCCCGACGGCCAGCGACTCGGCGTTCTCGTGCAGCGAGCGCAGGTCGCGCGCGATGTAGCTGGGCCGCTGGGCGGGTCCGGCAAATACCGCATCACGGGCCGTGCTGACCCCGGTGAGCACCATCAGGCTGGGCAGCCCGGCGGCGTTGGCGCCCTCGATGTCGGTGTCCAGGCGGTCGCCGATGACCAACGGGTTGCGGAAATCGCCCCGCGCCACCGCGTCGTTGAGCAGCGTCGGCGCCGGCTTGCCCGCCACCTGTGGTTCCGCGCCGGTGGCCGCTCGCAGCGCGGCCACCAACGACCCGTTGCCGGGCAACAGTCCCCTTTCGGTGGGCAACGTGAGGTCGACATTCGCCGCCACCCACAACGCACCCGCCCGGATGGCCAACGCAGCCTCGGCAAGGTCCGGCCACCCGATGGTCAGCGAAAGCCCCTGGACGACGGCGACCGGCTGGTCGTCAAACCGTCGCACCGGACGCAGTCCGACCGCGGCGATCTCGTTTGCCAGCGATTCGGTGCCGACGATGAGCACCCGCGCGTCGGACGGCAGCTGCTCGGCGAGCAGGTGCGCGGCACTCTGCGCACTTGTCACAACGTCGGTGCTGGTGGCGGTGAAGCCGAGTTCGCGCAGGTGGGCCGCGACCTCGTCGGCACTGCGGGATGCGTTGTTGGTGACATACAGCTTGCGGCTGTCCACCTGATCCAACGACTCGACCGCGCCGTCAGTGGGCTCGTGGCCGCGGAACACCGTCCCGTCCAGATCGATCAGCAGGCAATCATATTCCTGCGCAATGGTTTTCATATCTAGCGCTGCTATTTCGCTTCAGCCGAGTTCGCTGACGCGGTCTTCGGCGTCGGTGACGCCTTCAGTGTCAGCGGCGGCAGAGCGAAGGAACCATTCCAGCGCCTCGTCCTTGCGGTCGAGCACCAGCAGCGTGTCGGCGTAGGCGTAGTACAACCGCGCGGCGGTCGAGCCGGTGCGGCCTGGTTCCAGCTGCGGCGTGGACAACACCGTCAGCGCCTGCTCGATCTGCCCGAGATCCGCCCTGGCCCCGGCGGCGACGATGCGCAGCTCGTCGGCGTCGTCACCGCTGAGCTGCGCCGCCTCGGGACCGCGGGCGAGTTCGATCGCCCTCTCCGGACGGCCCAGACCGCGTTCGCAATCGGCGATCAGCGCAAGCAATGAAGACTTGCTGCCCATTCGGCGGGCGGCCCGTAATTCCGCCAGCGCCTGGGCCCAGTCGCCGCAGTGGTAGGCGGCGATTCCCACCGCCTCGCGAACGACGGCGATCCTGCTGGCCCGGGCCCGCGCCGCGCGGGCGTGACTCAGCGCCGCCTCGGGGTCCTCGTCGATGAGTTCACCGGCGGCAACCAGATGACGGGCCACCGCATCCGCGGTGGCCCGGTCCAACGTGCTTAGTTCGCGGCGGATGTCGGGTGCCAGCTGCTTGGCGTCCACGCCGGGAGGTATCGCGGGCCCGTCCTGCTGCGGGCGATCGCCGGAGCTCTGCGGCTGAGCTTGGCGCGCACGGTCCGGGCCCGACCAGCGCTCGGGGCGTGTCCCGCGCCGCGGTGCGCCGCCAGATCCCGGCCGGGTTCGTCGCTCACCGTCGTGCTTTTGCCTGTCGTCGACCACGCGTGCCGTTCACCTCAGTTGCTGCTTGGGGTTTTCTGCAGAGGATACGGCAGGCGATTCGCTATTCCTTCCCTATTCCAAAGCTCCGCCACCAGCGACGTATTTATCAGGCCTGTAGCCGGTTCGGCAGCAGTCCCGCCATTACCGCCGGGCAATATGTCGCGATCGCGACGAGGGTGAAAGCCCCGGCCACTTGGTAAGACATGCCGTTCCCGTCGGCCATTCTGGAAGTAACCGAGTCGAACGTACCGCCCGGCTGAACGAGCATCGGACAGACCGACTGACCCAGCGCCATGGTGCTGGCCGGTTGGCTGTAGGCGATGCCGGCATTCGTGAGGGCCAACAGGAATGCATTGCCCATCATGTCGGCGTGTATGGGTGCGGCCAGCGTCGCGGCCACGGTGGCCAGACCCCCGGTTGCGCCCAGAAACCGCAGCAGCGTCGCCTGTCCGGCCAGTCGCAAAGACCACCTGTAACCGATTGGCTGCGCCGTCATATCTCATTTCTCATCAGCTGGTCGCGGCACCTGTCCGCGCAAAACACTGTGACAACAGTGACGAACTAAAATCACATCTACAACACGGTGGGATAAAGGTTACGCACTAACGCGTTTCGCGGCGGCGCGGTGTGTGCGACGAGTTGTACGGGCACGAGCCCAGGTGCTAGACCTTCTCCACCCCGGCGATGTTGCGCTTGCCGCGGCGCAGCACCAGCCAGCGGCCGTACAGGAAATCCGATGCCTGCGGCACCCATTCATCGCTGTCGACCCGAATGTTATTGACCGACACGCCACCTTCGCCGATTGTGCGCCGCGCCGCGCCCTTGCTGGCAGACAATCCCGTTGCCACCAAGAGGTCGACAATCCCGTCGGGACTGCCGGTTTTCAGCTCGGCGACCGACGCCTCGCGCAATGCCGCCGCCAACGTCGCCTCGTCGAGGCGGTCCAGATCGCCCTGACCGAAGAGCGCCCGGCTCGCATGCTCGACCGCCTCGGTGGCCGTCTCGCCGTGCACCAGAACGGTCAGCTCCCTGGCTAGCCGACGTTGGGCGGAACGTTGTTGCGGCCGCTCGGCAGTCGAGAGTTCCAGTTCGGCCAGTTCGTCGGCGGACAGGAAGGTGAACCACCGCAGATACCGGATCACGTCGGCGTCGGCGGTATTGACGAAGTATTGATACCAGGCATATGGACTGGTCAGTTGCGGGTCCAGCCACAAACTCCCGCCGCCGGTGGATTTCCCGAATTTAGTGCCATCAGCGGCGGTCACCAACGGGACCGTGAGCGCATGCACTGTCGCACTGAGCTTTTGGCGCACCAGGCGGACCCCGGCGATGATGTTGCCCCACTGATCCGAACCGCCGATCTGCAGCGCGCAGCCGTGCCGCCGATGCAATTCGACGTAATCATTCGCCTGCAACAGCATGTAGCTGAACTCGGTGTAGGAGATCCCCTCCCCGTCGAGACGCCGACGGATGGTGTCGCGGTCCAGCATCACATTGACCGAGAAGTGTTTACCGATATCGCGCAGGAACTCGACAGCCGACATGGCGCTGGTCCACTCGAGGTTGTTCTCGACGATCGCTCCAGTGGCCGAACCGTCAAAATCGACGAAGCGCTCCAACTGCCCGCGGATCCGTTCCGTCCAGTCAGCGACGGTGTCGGCCTCGTGCAGGCTGCGCTCCCCGATGTCGCGCGGGTCACCAATCATGCCGGTAGCCCCGCCCGCGAGCACGATGGGACGGTGGCCAGCTTGCTGAAAACGCCGCAACGCCAGCAGCGGCACCAGGTGCCCGGCGTGCAGGCTTGGCGCCGTCGGATCGAAGCCGGCATACACCGTCATCGGCCCGCGCCGCGCTTCGGCGGCCAGCGCATCGAGGTCGGTGGACTGCGCAATCAAGCCGCGCCAGCCCAGCTCGTCGAGGATCATGTTGCAAGATCCTTCCAGGATCGCTCCGCGGGGCGTAGCCAGCGTCGACTTGTTGTGCGATTTTGGGCCATCCGAGCCCAACGACTCGAGGTACGGCGCGATCGGGATTAGTCGCTGGCGCCCGGTGCGGGCGCCCGGGGACTGCGGCGATAGGCCGAAACCTCAGGTCGCCCGGCAAGCCACAACCGCCATGGCCGATCGGCCGCCTGGCTGACCCCGACGCGTGGGCCCGACACCACGTTGTGCGCCTCGTTGAGTGCCAGTGTCACCGGACTGTCCGGATCGAACAGATCCATCCCGTTGTCGGCCATCGTGATTCCCAGCGCGGAGCACAGGTTTCCCGGGCCGCGTCCCAGCGCGACGGTGGGGACCGCCGCACCGCGACGGGATTGGGCGACGTCAGTGCCCTCCTCGATAGCCGCGGCCCGTAACAGGACGGCCGCAGCAACCCCCTCGGGCCCGCAGGTGACGTTCGCGCAGACGTGAATCCCGTGGCTGCGATAGGTGTAGAGCCGCCCGGCCGGCCCGTACATAATGAGGTTACGACCACCCGGACCGCGGTACGAATGGGACGCGGCATCCGGCCAGGGGCCGTCGGGCACGCCGCCGTAGGCCTCGACCTCGACGATTGTGGCGCTCGCTTCCCGTGCAGTCAGCGTGGCGCCAAGCAAAAGATGTGCGGCAGCGACCGGGTCAACCGCCAGTTTTTCCGCGCCCATTCGACAGATTGTGCCCCGTTGGCACAACTCCAGCGAAGTCCCAGTGGTCACATGTGCCTCAGGAGTCTCTAGAGATTTCGGTTTCGAGTTCGCCCACCTTCGAGCGACAACGCCGTGGGCACGCAACCATTCGGCACCCAACCGCCCGCAGTCGCTCGTAGCCGGGCACGAGCGGTGCCGCCGGCCGGCGCAGAGACTCCTGTGGCGGATGTGACAACTGGCGAGCGCTGCGCCGAACGCGGCCGAACCCCGCCTCTTGACAATCCCGCGCTGAGGGGCAGAATTCATCACATGATGATTTCATCACAAGATGAATTAACGTCGGGCGGCGCGGGCCCGGCCGTGAGCATCAGCCATCTACGGGTCATCCGCGGCAAACGCCCCGCACTGCAGGACTTCTCGGTGGAGATCGCCCGGGGCACCATCACCGGCCTACTCGGTCCGTCCGGATGCGGCAAGAGCACACTGATGCGCTGCATCGTGGGCACCCAGGTCGTAACGTCGGGCACTGTCACCGTGCTGGGCCATCCGGCAGGCTCAGCGCCGTTGCGCCACCAGGTGGGATACCTGCCTCAAAACCCCGCCATCTATGACGACCTGCGCATCGTCGACAACGTGCGGTATTTCGCCTCACTCTATGGCTACGACGGCCGGGCCACCGATAACGCCATCGAACGCGTCGGTCTTACAGATCACCGAACCGCATACTGCGGCAACCTTTCCGGCGGACAGCGCACCAGGGCGTCGCTGGCATGCGCCTTGGTCTGCCAGCCCGCCGTGCTCGTGCTCGACGAACCCACGGTGGGCCTGGATCCCGTTCTGCGCGTGGACCTCTGGGAACAGTTCACCGAGCTCGCCCGCGCCGGCATCACGCTGCTGGTTTCCAGCCATGTCATGGACGAGGCCGACCATTGCAGCGACCTGCTGTTGATGCGTGACGGCCGGCTCGTCGCCCATACCAGCCCGAACCGACTAAGAGAGGACACCGGATGCACGTCACTGGAGGAAGCGTTCCTGTCCATCATCAGGCACACCACCGAGCGCAAGGCCGGATAGGGCTTAGGGCCTACACGGCGACCACGACGCGCATCCTGCGCCAGCTGGCCGCTGATCACCGCAGCGTCGCGTTGATCATGGTGGTGCCGGTCATGGTCATAACGCTGATGTACTTCATGTTCGAAAATGCCCCGCACCGCCCGGGCGGCCCAACGCCGTTCAACAATGCCTGCCTGATCCTGCTGGGCCTTTTTCCGCTTTTCGTGATGTTCATCATCACGTCGATAACGATGCAACGTGAACGAGCCTCAGGCACGCTCGAGCGCATCCTGACCACTCCGCTGCGCCGCCTCGACATGCTGATGGCCTACGGCACCGCGTTCTCGATTGCCGCAGCGGCGCAAGCCATTTTGGCGTGCGCCGTGTCGTTCTGGCTGCTCGGCTTCAACACTGCGGGCAGCCCGGTGTGGGTATTCGTGATCGCGGTCGTCAACGCCGTGCTGGGAGTCGGTCTCGGTTTGCTGTGTAGCGCATTCGCCCGCACCGAGTTTCAGGCGGTCCAGTTCATACCGCTGGTGATGGTGCCGCAGCTGCTGCTGGCCGGCATCATCGTGCCCCGCACATTGATGGCTCACTGGCTGCAGTGGATCAGCAATGTGCTGCCGGCCAGCTACGCGCTGGAAGCTCTCCAGCAGGTGGGAAGTCATACAGAACTAACCGGTATCGCGCTGCGCGACATCTTCGTGGTGTTGGGTTTTGCGGTCGCGGCGCTGTGTCTGGCCGCGGCGACGCTGCGGCGACGGACGCCCTGACGTGACGACCACGAACACGGGGCGCAGGCGGCCCGGGCGACCAGCCGGGAACTCCGACACCCGGGAGCGGATCCTGAGCAGTGCTCGAGAACTCTTCGCTCGCAATGGGATCGGCAATACTTCAATACGTGCGGTGGCGGCGGGAGCGGGCGTCGATGCGGCCTTGGTACATCACTACTTCGGGACCAAAGAGAAGCTGTTCGCCGCGGCCATTCGCATCCCGATCGACCCGATGGACATCATCGGCCCGTTGCGCGAAGGGCCCGTCGAGGAACTCGGCTACAAACTGCCGTCAATGTTGTTGCCTCTGTGGGACTCCGAGATGGGAGCGGGGATCATCGCCACGCTGCGGTCGATCTTGGCCGGATCAGAGGTGAACCTGTTTCGTTCGTTCATTCAGGACGTAATCGCGGTCGAAATGGGTGCACGCGTCGACAATCCACCGGGTAGTGGAACGATCCGCATTCAGTTCGTCGCGTCGCAGCTGGTGGGCGTGATCATGGCGCGCTACATCCTGCGATTGGAGCCTTTCGCGTCGCTGCCGGCCGAACAGATCGCGCAGACCATCGCGCCCAACCTGCAGCGCTACCTCACTGGGGATCTGCCGGACGGCCTCGCGCGATGAGCCGGGCGTGCTCGTCGTCGTCGACGTCTCGGGCCTCGTCGATCAGTAACACCGGGATGCCGTCCTCGATCCGATAGGCACGCCGCAACCGTGGGTTGTAGAGCAGGTCGTCCGGGGCCACCAGCACCAGCGGACCCCGGTCCGCCGGACACACCAGGATGCTCAGCAGCGAATCGTCAAGCATCGCTGCGTCGCTGCTCGCCGCTCAGTGCTGACCGCGCTCCCGCAGTCAGCTTGCGAAACGTGCTGTCGCCGGCGTCGAAATACCATGCCTGACGCTGACGGCCCGGCTTGGGAATCCCCGCCGCGCGCAAAGCGCTGACGGTGGGACGGTAACTCGCGCTCAGCGCCATCTCCGGCACTACATGCACAATGTCGGGCCCGAGCCCCACGGGCATTCGGGCGACGGCTTCGGTCAAGTCCGCAGCCGTGATTGAGGCTCCCGGCAGCAACGTCACCGCCGACACCGCCACCTCCCGATCACCGACCGGCACGTTGTAGGTCGCCACGAGGTCGACACCGTCGATGAAGCCGAAGGCATCGGTAACCGCCTCGGGATAGACCAATCCGCGCGCAGTCAGAACCGTCGAGCCGCGCCTGCCCATCAACCAGAAGTCCCCGTCCGCGTCGCGGCGGAACAGGTACTCGGTCGATATCCAGGTGTCGCCGGCGGAGAAGACACCGCGCTTGACCGACGCGGTCGGATCGATCGGCCCTCTGGACTGCGCGAGCAGCACCCCGACCTGATTGACATCGGCGAGCTGCACGAAGCCGCGCTCGTTCTCGAGGATCAGGTCATTTTCGGCGTCGTAGGCGCCGAGCTCGACCCTCCCGGCACCGGGCAGCGGACGACCCTCGCTGCCGACCTTGACGCCGGATACGTTGGCCAGCACGGCTTGTCCGTCGGTGGTGGCGAAGAATTCGACGACGTGCGCGGGCGCGAATGCATCGCAGACCCTGTCCCACAATCCGGTCGGCATGCCCGAGCCGATGAATAGCCGCACCGGATGGTTGCCCTGCAACACGAACGCCGGATTATCGACGATTTCGCGAAGCATCGCCCAGGTGTAAGAGACCACGGTGACCCCGTACTGCCGTATCTCGTGGACGAACCGGTCCGGGTGCAGACCGCGCGACAGCGCGATCCGGGTACCGCCGACGACCGCGCCGCCAAGGCTGACCAGCAGCGCGGACTCGTGGTGCAGCGGTGTCAGGCAGTACACCGTGTCCGAGCGGTCGAGCGCGGCCGTGGAAGCGGTTCCGAAAGCCGACACCGCCCACCGGTAGTTGGTGATCTGCTTGGCCGCCAGCTCGCCGCCGGCGGTGCTGAACGCGATGAAGGCCAGGTCGCGCGCCAATCCCGGATTCGGCCGGTACCACGCGGGCAGATCGACGGCGTCCGGGTCGATCTGCTCCATGTCGATGACTTGGGCCCGCTCGGAGGCCTCCTCAGGCAGGTCCAGGGCGCGAGACTCGCCCCCACCCAGCACCAGGACATGCCCGGGTTGCTGGCACGCGGCTTCGAGGTTGGTGGGGTCGGTCAGGATCTCACTGACTCTTCCGAGCTGGACCGACGCGGCGAGATCGGCATCCGGTCGTATCACCACGGCGACCGCACCCAGCCGGGACAGCGCGGCAATGGCGACCAGCGCGCTGGGCCGCGTCTCCATCAGCACACCCACCCGGTCGCCCTGCCGCACCCCGACTTCGATCAGGCCGCGAACCACGTTGTCGATACGGTGGTTCACGGCCTCGTAGGTGTGCACGCGCCCGTCGAACAGCAGGAACTCGCCCTGCGGGGCGTCGTGTGCCTGTTCTTCGATGATGCGCCCCAGTGAGATCCGGGTGTGGTCGTTGAGCTGTCCCAGCCGGGCCAGCCGCGGCAGCGTCCGGACCGTTTCCACGGCCAATGTGCGCATCGATTTGTTGGCGCCGACGACGGCGTCGGCCGCGCCGCGGGCAAGCGCCAGCGCGGCTTCGGACGCTTCCCCGACACCGTGCACGAGCCGCGAACTGAACGCGACACCGCTTTCGGCGTATTCCGCCGGTTGATCGGCCATCAGGTCGACGCTGTCCGGCTTGTCACCCCCGGTGGTGAGCCAGTGCACCCATTCGGCGACCGTCGGCCAGCCCTGCTCCGCCGCCTTAGATCCAACGACGAGACCGAAATGCCCTGTCCGGATGCGGTGTTCATAGACCTCGGCGTTGGGCGCGGCCCGCCGGATGCCGCGCACCGACGCCGGCTGGCCGATGTCGTCGACTTCGCCGATGAACGCCAGTACCGGGGAGGTGATATCGGTGAGCGTGACCATTTGCCCGTTGACGGCGAAGCCGCCGGTCATCATTCGGTTGTGCGCGATGAATTGCTTGAGCAGCTCGGAGACCGCTGGGCCCGACCACGCGATCCAGCCCTCGGACTCGAGGAAGCGGCGCTGCTGTTCGCGCGGTAGCAGCGCTTCGCGGTCGTGCAGTTGGCGCACGAAGTCGACTCGCGCCTTGGCGGTTTTCAGTGGGTCCAGCATTTGGAAACCGGCGCGCGCCAACCAGCTTGGGATATCCATCCAGCTGAAGACGTGGTCCGCCATGAAATTGGCCGCGGCTACGCCCAAGTTGGCCGGGATACCCATCGGCAGTGCGGCCAGGGTGTCCACCGGGGCACCGAACGTCACGATGCTGGCGATGTCCTTGGATCGCCGGTAGGCCGCAGCCTGGTAGCAGAACATCCCGCCCTGCGAATAACCGACCAGGTGCACATCGCTGCCGGTGGCGTCCTTGACGGTGTCGACCGCTGCACTGAGCGCGACGATGTGGTCGGCCAGGTTGCGGCGCATGCCGCCTTCGATTTTGTCGGGCGACCCGAAGTCGATGACCCACGGATCCAGACCACTGGCGTGCAGGATCCCTACCGCGCCGTCCTGGCGGGTGACGTCCCACATGTTCGCCGACATCATCATCGGATGCACCATTAGGACGGGCGGCCCAACGGGCCGGCCTTTCGGTGGAAAATACCGTCGGAGCTTGTACATCGATACGCTCTCGACGATCTGAGACGGCGACGGGACGCTTCCGGTCTCGAGGCCCCCCAACCGCAGGACTTCCAGGCCGTTTTGCGCCGTGGCCACCAGACGCTCGACCGGTCGTGTGACCATCGAAAAATTCAGATCCACCGCTGCTCCCTGACTCTTGACAGCGTGCACATCATGGCACATCGGTTTGCCGAGCAGGTTTGATCAGGCTGTTTGCCGGACGCGGATATGCCGCTGCATGCCGCCGCGCGCGGGGCTAGAGCCTATGCGCGGCGGGCCCCGCGCGACAGGTGCGGGCCCGCCCTCTTTACGAACAGCGGACGCCCAACCCCGAGTGCAAGCCTCGCGGTTTTGTATGAAGGTTCAGATAAGCCTGGCGATAGCGGCTCCCAAGCATGATAATTTCAACTTGCGCGATACTATCGGTATGTAATTAGCCCAGGAGACCGTCTTGTCGTACGTAATTACAGCACCCAGCACACTCTCGGTTGCGGCCGCGGATGTGGCGAGGATCGGCTCGTCGCTCAGCGAGGCCCACGCAGCGGCAACGGCGTCAACAACGGGGGTCGTTACCGCCGCCGGCGACGAAGTGTCGGCAGCCATCTCGTCGCTGTTTTCCAGCTACGGCCAGCAATATCAGGCGCTGAGCGCTCGCGCCGCGGCGTTTCACGCCGAGTTTCTGCAGGCCTTGAGCGGGGCGGGTGACACGTATGCGGTCACCGAGGCGGCGAATGCCTCACCGTTGCAGACTATCGAAAAAGACGTGCTCGGAGTGATCAACGCACCCACCGAACTGCTGTTTAATCGGCCGCTGATTGGCAGCGGCTCCAATGGGGCGGCGGGGAGTGGACAGGCCGGCGGTGCCGGCGGGATCTTATGGGGCAACGGCGGCACCGGCGGGTCCGGGGCGGACGGGCGGACCGGCGGTGCCGGTGGTGCTGCGGGGCTCATCGGCACGGGCGGCACGGGCGGCACGGGCGGGTCCGGCGCGAACGGCGGTATCGGCGGCACCGGTGGGTTGCTATGGGGCAACGGCGGCGCCGGCGGTATGGGCGGCGTAGGCGGCACCGGCGGCAGGGGTGGCAGTGCGTTGCTGCTCGGTAGCGGCGGCGCCGGCGGTATGGGCGGGACCGGCGCGGTCGGCGCGACCGGCCTCGGGGGCGGCCCCGCCGGCAATGGCGGAACCGGCGGCAACTCCGGAGTGTTGTACGGCAACGGCGGCGTCGGTGGTCAAGGCGGCCTGGGCGGTAATGGCGGGGCCGGCGCTGCGAACACCACCATCGCCGACGCGGGCCTGACCGGTGCCACCGGTGGTATCGGCGGATCCGGCGGCAACGGCGGCAACGGCGCGGTCGGCGGCCACGGCTCGGCGTTGTTCGGCCACGCGGGCGCCGAGGGCAATGGCGGCACCGGCGGCCAAGGCGGCCAAGGCGGTCAAGGCGGTCAAGGCGGGGTTGGCACTACCGGCGATGCCTCTACCGCTGGCGGGCAAGGCGCAGCAGGCGGAGACGGCGGGGCCGGCGGTGCGGCGGGCGTGGGCGGCAGCGGGGCTTCCGCCGGGGCTGCGGGCACCGCCGGCAACGGCGGACTCGGCGGCGTGGGCGGCACCGGCGGGGGCGGCGGGCAAGGCGCCACCGCGGCCGCCGGCGGCCAAGGCGGCCAAGGCACCAGCGGCGGCCAAGGCGGCACCGGCGGGGCCGGCGGCGCGGCCGGAGCCACCAACGGCGGCACCGCCGGCAGCCAAGGCGGCGGCGGCCAAGGCGGCAACGGCGGCACCGGCGGGGGCGGCGGCGACGGCGGTGACGGCATCGCGGGCGTCGCGGGCAGCGGCGCGGCCACCAACGGCACCGCCGGCGGTGCGGGCGGCACTGGCGGCACCGGCGGCGCGGCCGGTCTCGGCGGGGCCGGCTCCACCACTGGCACGGCCGGCACCGCCGGCAACGGCGGCACCGGCGGCCTGGGCGGTAATGGCGGGGCCGGCGCTGCGAACACCACCATCGCCGACGCGGGCCTGACCGGAGCCACCGGCGGTATCGGCGGCGATGGCGGCACCGGCGGGGGCGGCGGCGCGGCCGGAGCCACCAACGGCGGCACCGCCGGCAGCCAAGGCGGCGGCGGCCAAGGCGGCAACGGCGGCCCAAGGCGGTCAAGGCGGTCAACGGCGGGGTTGGCACTACCGGCGATCGCCTGCTACGGCGCTGGCGGCAACGGCGCAGCAGGCGGAGACGGCGGGGCCGGCGGTGCGGCGGGCGTCGGCGGCAGCGGGGCTTCCGCCGCGGGCTGCGGGCACCGCCGGCAACGGCGGACTCGGCGGCGTGGGCGGCACCGGCGGGGGCGGCGCGGCAAGGCGCCACCGCGGCCGCCGGCGGCCAAGGCGGCCAACGGCGCCAGCGGCGGCCAGGCGGCACCGGCGGGGGCGGCGGCGCGGCCGGAGCCACCAACGGCGGCACCGCCGGCAGCCAAGGCGGCGGCGGCCAAGGCGGCAACGGCGGCACCGGCGGGGGCGGCGGCGACGGCGGTGACGGCATCGCGGGCGTCGCAGGCAGCGGCGCGGCCACCAACGGCACCGCCGGCGGTGCGGGCGGCACTGGCGGCACCGGCGGCGCGGCCGGTCTCGGCGGGGCCGGCTCCACCACTGGCACGGCCGGCACCGCCGGCAACGGCGGCACCGGCGGCCTGGGCGGTAATGGCGGGGCCGGCGCTGCGAACACCACCATCGCCGACGCGGGCCTGACCGGAGCCACCGGCGGTATCGGCGGCGATGGCGGCACCGGCGGGGGCGGCGGCGCGGCCGGAGCCACCAACGGCGGCACCGCCGGCAGCCAAGGCGGCGGCGGCCAAGGCGGCAACGGCGCCCAAGGCGGTCAAGGCGGTCAAGGCGGGGTTGGCACTACCGGCGATGCCTCTACCGCTGGCGGGCAAGGCGCAGCAGGCGGAGACGGCGGGGCCGGCGGTGCGGCGGGCGTGGGCGGCAGCGGGGCTTCCGCCGGGGCTGCGGGCACCGCCGGCAACGGCGGACTCGGCGGCGTGGGCGGCACCGGCGGGGGCGGCGGGCAAGGCGCCACCGCGGCCGCCGGCGGCCAAGGCGGCCAAGGCACCAGCGGCGGCCAAGGCGGCACCGGCGGGGGCGGCGGCGCGGCCGGAGCCACCAACGGCGGCACCGCCGGCAGCCAAGGCGGCGGCGGCCAAGGCGGCAACGGCGGCACCGGCGGGGGCGGCGGCGACGGCGGTGACGGCATCGCGGGCGTCGCGGGCAGCGGCGCGGCCACCAACGGCACCGCCGGCGGTGCGGGCGGCACTGGCGGCACCGGCGGCGCGGCCGGTCTCGGCGGGGCCGGCTCCACCACTGGCACGGCCGGCACCGCCGGCAACGGCGGCACCGGCGGCCTGGGCGGTAATGGCGGGGCCGGCGCTGCGAACACCACCATCGCCGACGCGGGCCTGACCGGAGCCACCGGCGGTATCGGCGGCGATGGCGGCACCGGCGGGGGCGGCGGCGCGGCCGGAGCCACCAACGGCGGCACCGCCGGCAGCCAAGGCGGCGGCGGCCAAGGCGGCAACGGCGGCACCGGCGGGGGCGGCGGCGACGGCGGTGACGGCATCGCGGGCGTCGCGGGCAGCGGCGCGGCCACCAACGGCACCGCCGGCGGTGCGGGCGGCACTGGCGGCACCGGCGGCGCGGCCGGTCTCGGCGGGGCCGGCTCCACCACTGGCACGGCCGGCACCGCCGGCAACGGCGGCACCGGCGGCCTGGGCGGTAATGGCGGGGCCGGCGCTGCGAACACCACCATCGCCGACGCGGGCCTGACCGGAGCCACCGGCGGTATCGGCGGCGATGGCGGCACCGGCGGGGGCGGCGGCGCGGCCGGAGCCACCAACGGCGGCACCGCCGGCAGCCAAGGCGGCGGCGGCCAAGGCGGCAACGGCGGCACCGGCGGGGGCGGCGGCGACGGCGGTGACGGCATCGCGGGCGTCGCGGGCAGCGGCGCGGCCACCAACGGCACCGCCGGCGGTGCGGGCGGCACTGGCGGCACCGGCGGCGCGGCCGGTCTCGGCGGGGCCGGCTCCACCACTGGCACGGCCGGCACCGCCGGCAACGGCGGCACCGGCGGCCTGGGCGGTAATGGCGGGGCCGGCGCTGCGAACACCACCATCGCCGACGCGGGCCTGACCGGAGCCACCGGCGGTATCGGCGGCGATGGCGGCACCGGCGGGGGCGGCGGCGCGGCCGGAGCCACCAACGGCGGCACCGCCGGCAGCCAAGGCGGCGGCGGCCAAGGCGGCAACGGCGGCACCGGCGGGGGCGGCGGCGACGGCGGTGACGGCATCGCGGGCGTCGCGGGCAGCGGCGCGGCCACCAACGGCACCGCCGGCGGTGCGGGCGGCACTGGCGGCACCGGCGGCGCGGCCGGTCTCGGCGGGGCCGGCTCCACCACTGGCACGGCCGGCACCGCCGGCAACGGCGGCACCGGCGGCCTGGGCGGTAATGGCGGGGCCGGCGCTGCGAACACCACCATCGCCGACGCGGGCCTGACCGGAGCCACCGGCGGTATCGGCGGCGATGGCGGCACCGGCGGGGGCGGCGGCGCGGCCGGAGCCACCAACGGCGGCACCGCCGGCAGCCAAGGCGGCGGCGGCCAAGGCGGCAACGGCGGCACCGGCGGGGGCGGCGGCGACGGCGGTGACGGCATCGCGGGCGTCGCGGGCAGCGGCGCGGCCACCAACGGCACCGCCGGCGGTGCGGGCGGCACTGGCGGCACCGGCGGCGCGGCCGGTCTCGGCGGGGCCGGCTCCACCACTGGCACGGCCGGCACCGCCGGCAACGGCGGCACCGGCGGCCTGGGCGGTAATGGCGGGGCCGGCGCTGCGAACACCACCATCGCCGACGCGGGCCTGACCGGAGCCACCGGCGGTATCGGCGGCGATGGCGGCACCGGCGGGGGCGGCGGCGCGGCCGGAGCCACCAACGGCGGCACCGCCGGCAGCCAAGGCGGCGGCGGCCAAGGCGGCAACGGCGGCACCGGCGGGGGCGGCGGCGACGGCGGTGACGGCATCGCGGGCGTCGCGGGCAGCGGCGCGGCCACCAACGGCACCGCCGGCGGTGCGGGCGGCACTGGCGGCACCGGCGGCGCGGCCGGTCTCGGCGGGGCCGGCTCCACCACTGGCACGGCCGGCACCGCCGGCAACGGCGGCACCGGCGGCCTGGGCGGTAATGGCGGGGCCGGCGCTGCGAACACCACCATCGCCGACGCGGGCCTGACCGGAGCCACCGGCGGTATCGGCGGCGATGGCGGCACCGGCGGGGGCGGCGGCGCGGCCGGAGCCACCAACGGCGGCACCGCCGGCAGCCAAGGCGGCGGCGGCCAAGGCGGCAACGGCGCCCAAGGCGGTCAAGGCGGTCAAGGCGGGGTTGGCACTACCGGCGATGCCTCTACCGCTGGCGGGCAAGGCGCAGCAGGCGGAGACGGCGGGGCCGGCGGTGCGGCGGGCGTGGGCGGCAGCGGGGCTTCCGCCGGGGCTGCGGGCACCGCCGGCAACGGCGGACTCGGCGGCGTGGGCGGCACCGGCGGGGGCGGCGGGCAAGGCGCCACCGCGGCCGCCGGCGGCCAAGGCGGCCAAGGCACCAGCGGCGGCCAAGGCGGCACCGGCGGCACCGGCGGCGCGGCCGGAGCCACCAACGGCGGCACCGCCGGCAGCCAAGGCGGCGGCGGCCAAGGCGGCAACGGCGGCACCGGCGGGGGCGGCGGCGACGGCGGCGATGACACCGCAGGCACCGCGGGCAGCGGCGGAACCGGCGGCACCGGCGGGGAAGCCGGGCAGGGCGGCGCCGGCGCCGCGGCGGGTTCGGCGGGAACCGCAGGCGCCGGCGGCCAAGGAGGCATCGGCGGCACCGGTTATTCGAGCCAAGGAGGCACCGGCGGCCAAGGTGGCCTTTCAGGTGACGGTGACACGGGCGCCGCTGGTGGTACCGGCGGGACCGGTATCACCGGCGGCACCGGCGGCCAAGGCGGCAGCCCGACTACTAGCGGAGCCGAAGACGCCACCGGTGGAGTGGGCGGCACCGGCGGTGCCGGTACCGCCGGTATCGGCGGTCAAGGCGGTGACGGTGGTGCTGCAACTGTCGGCGCCACCGGATCCGGAAACGCCGTCGGTGGCACCGGCGGTGCCGGCGGCACCGGCTCCCCCGGCACCGGCGCCGGCAACGGCGGGGACGGCGGCAACGCCGATAACCTGGGCAGCGGAAACGCCACCGGCGGCAACGGTGCCGCGGGCACCAGCGACACCAGCGGCGGCACCGGCGGCAACGGCGGCAACGGCGGCTACGGGCAAATCGACGAGACCACCTCCACTGCTGTGGGCACCGGAGGCACCGGAGGCACCGGAGGCGCCGGCACCACCGGCGGCACCGGCGGCAACGGCGGCGACGGGATTAACTCCGGAAACGGAAACGCCGTCGGCGGCAACGCCGGAACGGGCGGGGCCAGCACCACGGGCACCGGCGGTACCGGCGGTACCGGTGGCGACGCAACCGCGAACGGAACCGGAAACGCAAGCGCCACCGCCGGTAATGGCGGCACCGGCGGCACCGGTCTCACCGGCGCCACTGGTGGCACCGGCGGCAACGCAATCGCCAGCGGAAGCGCGGACGCCACCGGTGGAGTGGGCGGAGCTGGCGGTAGCAGCACCGCCGGCATCGGCGGTCAAGGCGGTGACGGCGGTTGGGCTGTTATCAGCGCCACCGGATCCGGAAACTCCTTCGGCGGCAGCAGCGGGGCCGGCGGCACCGGCTCCCCCGGCACCGGCGCCGGCAACAGCGGAACCGGCGGCTACGGCGATAACTACGGCACTGGCAACGCCACCGGCGGCGCCGGTGCCGCGGGCACCAGCGACACCACCGGCGGCACCGGCGGCAACGGCGGCACCGGCGGCATCGGGCATGTCGTCAGCACCACTTCCACCGGTGTGGGCACCGGCGGCACCGGCGGCGCCGGTGGTGCTGGCACTACCGGCGGCACCGGCGGTGACGGCGGCTTTGCGTGGAACAACGGGAACGGAGACGCCACCGGCGGAAACGCCGGGGCGGGCGGCGCCAGTACTACGGGCACCGGCGGCACCGCCGGTACAGGTGGTGCTGTTGTCACCTACGGCGACGGAAACGCCACCGGTGGAGTGGGCGGCACCGGCGGTGCCGGCACCGCCGGTATCGGCGGTCAAGGCGGTGACGGTGGTGCTGCAACTGTCGGCGCCACCGGATCCGGAAACGCCGTCGGTGGCACCGGCGGTGCCGGCGGCACCGGCTCCCCCGGCACCGGCGCCGGCAACGGCGGGGACGGCGGCAACGCCGATAACCTGGGCAGCGGAAACGCCACCGGCGGCAACGGTGCCGCGGGCACCAGCGACACCAGCGGCGGCACCGGCGGCAACGGCGGCAACGGCGGCTACGGGCAAATCGACGAGACCACCTCCACTGCTGTGGGCACCGGAGGCACCGGAGGCACCGGAGGCGCCGGCACCACCGGCGGCACCGGCGGCAACGGCGGCGACGGGAATAACTCCGGAAACGGAAACGCCGTCGGCGGCAACGCCGGAACGGGCGGGGCCAGCACCACGGGCACCGGCGGCACCGGCGGTACCGGTGGCGACGCAACCGCGAACGGAACCGGAAACGCAAGCGCCACCGCCGGTAATGGCGGCACCGGCGGCACCGGTCTCACCGGCGCCACTGGTGGCACCGGCGGCAACGCAATCGCCAGCGGAAGCGCGGACGCCACCGGTGGAGTGGGCGGAGCTGGCGGTAGCAGCACCGCCGGCATCGGCGGTCAAGGCGGTCACGGCGGTGCTGCAACTGTCAGCGCCACCGGATCCGGAAACTCCTTCGGCGGCAGCAGCGGGGCCGGCGGCACCGGCTCCCCCGGCACCGGCGCCGGCAACAGCGGAACCGGCGGCGACGGCAATAACTACGGCACTGGCAACGCCACCGGCGGCGCCGGTGCCGCGGGCACCAGCGACACCACCGGCGGCACCGGCGGCAACGGCGGCACCGGCGGCATCGGGCATGTCGTCAGCACCACTTCCACCGGTGTGGGCACCGGCGGCACCGGCGGCACCGGTGGTGCTGGCACTACCGGCGGCACCGGCGGTGACGGCGGCTTTGCGTGGAACAACGGGAACGGAGACGCCACCGGCGGAAACGCCGGGGCGGGCGGCGCCAGTACTACGGGCACCGGCGGCACCGCCGGTACAGGTGGTGCTGTAGTCACCTACGGCGACGGAAACGCCACCGGTGGCACCGGCGGCACCGGCGGCACCGGTCCCGCCGGCGCCATCGGTGGCAACGGCGGCGCCGCAACCGCCATCACAATCGGAAACGCCACCGGCGGCACCGGCGGCACCGGCGGTGCCAGCTCGGCAGCCTCAACCGACGGCGGGGACGGCGGTACCGGGGGCGACGCCGTTGCTACAACCGGAACCGCAGCCGGCGGCGCCGGCGGCGGTGGCGGCGCGGGCGGACCCGGCGGTAGCCAAGGCTCAACCGGGTCGCCCGGCTCACCATAAAGACTCGCCTGGTATCGATCCGACCGCCGACCTCCCGAGTTCGGTGTTCATCGTGTGCTGGCGAGGCCCAAGCTCGCGTTCATGCCGTTCAGTTCCGGCCAGCACTATTGCATGGGCACCAACATGGCCTATATGACCGCCCAGTTCTTCCTGACGACGCTCTTTCAGCGGTACCGGCTGTGCGTGCCCCAGGGCTGGCAGCCGGAGCCTTTTCACCTTCCCGGTCACCGTCAAAGGTGGATTGCCCGTCACGCTCTCAAAGGTGTAAGCCAAACGCCGGTAGCCTCGGCCCCGTGGCGCACCTGCTGGGAGCCGAGGCGATACACCTCGAATACCCGAATCAAGTGGTATTCGAGTCGGTCACGCTCGGGGTCAATGACGGAGCGCGCATCGGCATCGTGGGACGCAACGGAGACGGCAAATCCAGCCTGCTCGGGCTGCTGACCGGCCAGCTGCGGCCGGACTCCGGTCGGGTTACCCAGCGCGGCGGACTGCGGGTCAGCGCGCTGAGCCAGGCCGACAACCTAGATCCGAGTCACACCGTCGGCTGGATACTCGTCGGCGACCAAGCCGAACACCAGTGGGCCGGTGACGCGCGTGTGCGCGACGTTGTTGGCGGACTGGTGTCTGACATCGCCTGGGAAGCCACGGTGGGCACCCTCAGCGGCGGCCAACGGCGACGGGTGCAGCTGGCCAAACTGCTGGTCGGCGAGTGGGACGTGATCGCCCTGGACGAGCCCACCAACCATCTGGATATTCAGGGCATCACCTGGCTGGCCACACACCTGAAACAACGCTGGCCGCGCAATACCGGTGGGCTGCTGGTGGTGACGCACGACCGCTGGTTTCTCGACGAAGTCGCCAACACCACCTGGGAGGTGCACGACGGGATCGTCGAACCGTTCGAAGGCGGCTACGCCGCGTACGTATTGCAGCGCGTCGAACGGGACCGGTTGGCCGCCACCTCGGAGGCCAAGCGGCAGAACCTGATGCGCAAAGAGCTGGCATGGCTGCGTCGGGGCCCGCCGGCGCGGACCTCCAAGCCGAAATTCCGCATCGATGCCGCCAACCAGTTGATCGCCGACGTGCCCCCGCTGCGCAACACCGTCGAATTGGCCAAGCTGGCCACCGCCCGGCTGGGCAAGATCGTCGTCGACCTGCTCGACGTGTCGGTCTCATTCGATGGCCACCCGGTGCTGCGGGACGTCGAATGGCGGATCGGCCCCGGTGAGCGCACCGGCATCGTCGGCGCCAACGGGGCCGGGAAGTCCACTCTGCTCGGGTTGATCGCCGGCACGGTGCAGCCCGACACCGGCCGCGTCAAGCACGGCAAGACGGTCAAGTTGGCCGTGCTCGATCAGCAGGGCGATCAGCTGGCCGCACTGGCCGGTGACCGGATCGCCGATGTGCTGGGCAGGCTGCCCGGCGGCTACGAGGTCGAGGGCCGCGAGGTCACTCCGGCCCAGCTGCTGGAGCGACTTGGTTTTGACGAGCTGTCCGCGCGGGTCGGCGAACTTTCCGGCGGCCAACGGCGGCGGTTGCAGCTGATGCTCACGTTGTTGTCGGAGCCGAACGTGCTGCTTCTCGACGAGCCGACCAACGACGTCGACACCGACATGCTGACGGCCACCGAGGACCTGCTCGACTCCTGGCCGGGCACGTTGATCGTCGTCTCGCACGACCGTTACCTGCTCGAGCGTGTCACCGACCAGCAATACGCCATTCTCGACGGCCGGTTGCGGCATCTGCCCGGCGGCATTGACGAATATCTGCGGCTGGTCGGCCGTCCGACAGCCGCCGGGACTGCCGAGGCGGCGCCGGCCGAAGCGCAAGCAATGTCCGGTGCGCAGCGTCGCACCGCTGAGAAAGAGCTGGCCTCGACGGATCGCCAGCTCGCGCGGCTCGCCGAGCGGATCGCGACCAAACACAGCGAACTCGCCGAACATGACCAGTCCGACCATGTCGGCATCACGAAGCTGACGGGAGAGTTACGCGCTCTGGAAACCGAGGTCACCGCGACGGAGAGCCGCTGGATGGAGCTGTCGGAGGTGCTCGAATAAACACGGTGTCCTACCCGCCCGGCGAGGCGCTGCTCGCGTTGTACCGGTGGCGCGGTCCGGTGATCAATTCCGGTGTCGGCCGGCACGGCAACACGTACCTTTTGGGCGCCGCGGCGAACAAGTTCGTGTTCGCCAATGCCGACGCGTTCAGTTGGCAACAGACATTTGAGAGCCTGGCTCTGGTCGATGGCCCCACCGCGCTGATCGTCAGCGACGGGGACGACCACCGCCGCCGCCGCAGCGTGGTGGCGCCCGGGCTACGGCACCGACAGATCCAGGACTACGTGCAGACCATGGTGTCCAATATCGACACGGTCATCGATAGCTGGCGGATCGGGCAGCGGCTCGACATCTACCAACAATGCCGCCGCGCGGTCCGGCGCAGCACCGCGGAAAGCCTGTTCGGCCAGCGCATAGCCGTGCACTCCGAGTTTCTTGGTGAACAACTCCAGCCCCTGCTGGACCTCACCCACCAGCTGCCGCAAGTCGTGCAGCTGCACCGGCGCGCCAAGTCACCGGCATGGCGGAAGGCGATGGCCGCCCGAAACCGGATCAACGAGTTCGTCGACGGCCAGATCGCCGAAGCCCGCGCTCAACCCAGACCCGACGATCACATGTTGACGATGTTGATCAATGGCCGCGGCGAGGAGGGTTATGCATTGAGCGACGACGAGATTCGTGATTCGGTCATCTCGCTCATCACCGCCGGCTATGAAACCACCAGCGCCGCCATGGCCTGGGCGATCTACTCGCTGCTGACCGTCCCGAACGCGTGGGACAACGCCGCCGACGAGGTGGCTCGCTTGCTCGGCGGCCGACCGCCTGACGCCGATGATGTCAACTCACTGCGCTATCTCAATGGCGTTGTGCACGAGACGCTTCGGCTGTACACGCCCGGCGTGATCTCCGCCCGCCGGGTGATGCGTGACCTCTGGTTCGACGGGCGCCGCATCCGTGCCGGCCGGTTGCTGATCTTCAGTCCGTACGTCACCCACCGACTCCCCGAACTGTGGCCCGAACCAACCGAATTCCGCCCGACGCGCTGGGATCCCGACTCGCCTGACTACCGCAAGCCCGCACCGCACGAATTCATCCCGTTCAGCGGCGGGCTGCACCGGTGCATCGGCGCAGCCATGGCCACCACCGAGATGACCGTGATGCTCGCCCGGCTAATCGCCAGGACGAAGCTCCGGTTGCCCGCTCAGCGCATCCGTGCAGGGCACTTCGCCGCGCTGGCCCCGCGGCCGGGGCTGACCGTCGAAATCGCTGACCTAGTGCCAGCGCAGTAGCACGAGTTCCGCACAGAATCCGGGACCCATCGCGAGCATCAGCCCAGGGCTTCCGCTGGGCGGCGGTTTGGCGATGGTGTCCCGCAAGATGTGCAGCACCGACGCCGACGAGAGGTTGGCGATCTCGCCCAGCGATCGCCAGGTCAGCTCCTGCGCCTCCGGGGGAAGCTCGAGGGTCTTGCCGATCGCGTCGATGACCTTGGGACCGCCGGGATGGGTAATCCAGGCGCCGATGTCGCCATTGCTCAACCCATGCGTGCCCAGGAACCCGTTGACGTCCCCGGCCAGGTACTGCTCGATCAGCTTCGTGAGGTCTGGGGAAAGCCGCAGTTGCATGCCGTCGGTCCCGACGTCCCAGCCCATGATGTGCAGCGATCCGGGGTAGAGGCGGCTGCGCGAATCCACAATGTCCGGGCCGTTGGCGCCCACTTGTTGGGCACGACGGTCCCCGACGGCTACGACCGCGGCGGCTCCGTCTCCGAACATCGCCGTGCCGACCAGGCCCGACACGGTTGGTTTGACCCCGGGGAAGGTAAGCGAGCAAAGCTCGACCGACACCAGCGCAGCAACGTCGTCGGGAGCACCGAGCAAGTAGTCGTTCAACCGAGCCACTCCCCCCGCCCCGGCCGCGCAGCCCAGGCCGAACAGCGGCACCCGGCGAACGTCCGGGCGCAGGCCGAGCCGTCCGGCGATCCGGGCATCCAGCGACGGCACCGCGATCCCGGTGACCGTCGTGCTGGCGATCATGTCGATGTCTTGTGGCTGCAGGCCCGCCTCTTCAAGCGCGCCCAGCAAAGCCTCGCAGCCGAGGTCCACCGCGTGTTCGATGAAGATCTCGTTCGTCTGGGTGAAGTCGGTCAGTGACGCATACTTCTCCAGCGGCAGGACGAAATGGCGGCTGTCGACCTTCGCGGCGGCATGCAGACGCCGCACAATCCCCTCGTGCTCCTGCAAAGCCGGGAACTGGACAATCTGGTCGGTGATCTCGCTCTGACTATAACGATGCGGAGGCAACGCACCGAACACTCCCGCGATGACGCTCATTACCCGCCCTATAGGTCAAAGATCAACCGAAACTCCCTTGTGCCCGAGTTTATGTTGTTTGACACCGTCTGGCAAAGGCACCCTTATTCGACACGTGTCGTATTAAGCTCCTGTAATTAGTTCCGCCAGCTAGCATTTCGCTATTCAACGTCATTTTCTGGGTTAACCCGGTTAAGTGCCATCGCGATCAATGCCTCAGGGCTCAAAGTGTCGATGACGTCATCACTGACTGTTGGATCGCGAAGCGGCTTTTCGGGCTCGCCGGCAAGGAGCAATAGCTGGTCAAGCAATCCGGCGCGTCGAAGCTCTTGGAGTGGAATCTTTTTCAGTGATGACCAGATCTTCTCATCGTCGGATTCGGCGTTACGGTCGTAAAGAAGTTGTTGGAGAAGGTGATCGGCCAACGCTGCCGGAGTGGGATAGTCAAAGATCAAGGTGCGCGACAAAGCCAGCCCGGTATCGGTCTTGAGACGGTTGCGGAGTTCGACACCGGTGAGCGAGTCAAATCCGAGGTCTTCAAAGGCACGCCCGGCATCGACGTCATGGCCGCTTTTATGCCCCAACACAATTGCCACATGGCCGCATACCAATTCGACCAGCCGGCGGCGCTGCTCGGCGGGTTTCAGTTGTTTCACGCGGTCGGCCCAGTCGACCGGCTGACTCGCAACCCGGGGTTGCTGGTCCGCCGCGGCGCCCACCCAAAACCGTCGGCGAACAAACCCGTAGGTGGGCAACGAAACCCGGCGCCCGCGCGAACCCGCCAAGACCGCATCCCACTTCACCCCGACGCCGCTGGAGAATAAGCGGCCGGCCGCGGCCAGGAGTGAGTCCACCTCAGGTTGGTCTTTGGCCATCGTGACAACAGCCACCGGCTGCTGGGTTGTCAGGGACTGCTCCACCGCCGCGCTCAGACCACCACCGGGGCCAACTTCGACGAACACCCCGGCCCCCAACGACTCGGCGGTACGCACCCCGTCCACAAAACGCACCGGCTGACGCACGTGCTCCAACCAATACCGTGCCGTCCCATATCCGGGCCCGGCCAACTGCCCAGACATGGTGGACACCAAACCAATCCGCGGCTCACCGGGCTTTACCTCGGCCACCAGCTGAGCAAACTGATCCAGTATGGGGTCGATCAACGCCGAATGAGCGGCAAGCGAGACCGCCAGTTGGTGCACCCGCTTGCCCCGCTGCGCGAACAGATCCGCCGCCGCGCCCACCGGCGCCGCGGCACCCGAAATCACCACTGCGTTCGGGCTGTTGATCGCAGCAATCTCCACCCCCTCGGTGAGCAACGGCGCCACTTCACTTTCGCCGGCTGCCACCGCGACCATCACCCCACCGGCCGGCAAGCCGGCCATCAACCGGGCCCGCCCCGCGACGATCCGTGCCGCATCGCCTAGCGAGATCACCCCGGCCACATAGGCCGCGGTGATCTCGCCCACCGAATGGCCGAGCACCATATCCGGGACCACACCCCAGTAATGCAGCAACGCCGCCATTGCGACTTCGACGGCAAATATTGCCGGCTGAGCAAATTCGGTGTTGTCGGCAAGCTCGGCATCATCACCCCACATCACGTCGCGCAGCGGAAGCCGCAGATGACCCTCCAACATCCCGGCGGCCTCATCGAAAGCCTTCGCGAACACCGGAAATCTGGCGTAGAGCGCAGCGCCCATACCGAGCCACTGCGCCCCCTGGCCGGGAAATACGAACACCGTCTTGCCCGCCGATCCCCCCCGGCCCAGCACGGCACCCGCACCCGGCTTCCCCGCAGCCAAGCTCGCCAATTCCGACAGCAGAGCCTCGCGATCAGCACCCAACAGCACCGCCCGATGCTCAAACACCGAGCGCGTCGTCGCCAACGACCAACCCACCTCCGCCGGGTCCAGCCCGGGATCGCCGGTGACGTGCGCCAGCAGTCGCGTCGCCTGGTTGGTCAACGCCTGCTCCGTACGACCCGACACCACCCAGGCCAGCGGCGCGTCATCACGTTCGGCCGCAACACTGTCCAGCTCCGCCGGGGCCTGCTCGACAATCACGTGGACGTTCGTCCCGCCCATTCCGAACGATGAAACCCCCGCCCGCCGGGGCTCATCCCCCACCGGCCACGGTGTCAGTGTGGTATTGACGCGCAGCCCCAGGCCGTCCAGATCAATAGCGGGGCTTTCGCGGGCATAGTTGAGACTCGGCGGAATCTTCGCGTTTTCGATTGCCAGAATGGTTTTCAGCAAGCCGGCGATTCCTGCGGCGCCGCCGGCGTGGCCAATATTGGTCTTCACTGAGCCCACACTCAGTGGACGGTGTTGGCGCTTGGCGAATACCTCGCCCAGCGCTCGCGCCTCCACCGGGTCACCGATTTCGGTGCCGGTGCCGTGAGCCTCGATGTAGTGGATTTGGTCGCTGTCCAAGCCGGCGCTCGACAGGGCACGCCGGATAACGTCGGCCTGCCCGGATACCGACGGCACCGTCTGTCCGCCGGTGCTGTGTCCGGCATTACCGATCGCGCTGCCGCGAATGACTGCCCGGATGCGGTCCCCGTCGTCGAGAGCGGTGCGCAGCGGCTTGAGCAGAACAAGGCCGCAGCCCTCGCTGCGCACGTAGCCGTCCGCGCGGGAATCAAACGCATAGGTGTGACCGGACGGGGATAGGGCGCCGAATTCCCTTTCCAACGATGCGGTTTCCGTTGCCAGGTTGAGGTGCACCCCACCCGCGATCGCCAGAGCCGATTCGCCTGAGCGAAGGCTTTCACATGCCAGGTGCACGGCCGCCAGGGAAGATGACTGGCCGGAATCGACGACCATGCTGGAGCCATGCAGACCGAAGGCATATGAGATCTTGTTGGCGATCATTGCCCGGCTGAGGCCGGTGAATGAGTGGTGATCGATGTTGTCGGTAGCGTCGCGCAGCGTCAGCACAGCGTAGTCATCGGTCATCGCTCCGAGGTAAACGGCAACCTGTTTTCCGCGAAGGGTTTCCGGAACGACGAAAGCGTCTTCGAGCAGTTCCCACGTCAACTCGAGCGTCAGTCGCTGCCGGGGGTCCATGGCGCGGGCCTCGTGCGGCGATACGTTGAAGAAATCGGCGTCGAACTCGGCGACGTTGTCCAACAACCCTTCTCGTTGTCGACTGATCCGCGTCTCCGCTTCGGCGTCTTCGCCCGGTGCCCGGGTGACTTCGAGCCCGTCACGGATAACGCGCCACAAGCCCCCGGGATCGGCAGCGCCGGGAAATCTGCACGCGAGCCCGATAATCGCCACGTCTGCCGGTTGCACGGCGTCCTCCACCCCTCACGGTCTACCAAGCCTGCAACCAAGCTAACTGCCCCCGCCGCGTCGCCCGGCGCAACCCTCGTTCAACGGGCCTAACCGGACAGGTACCAAAAAGAATAGATGCATTTTGCGAAAACCCTGGTGCTGCCGCGAAGCGGCGCCTTACGATTCCGAAGCCGCTACCGATTGTGATCCTCGTCACAATGGGCGGTAAGCGCTCGTGAGGTCAGGGGGACCACCGATGTCGTACGTGCTCATATCGCCGGAGAACTTTTCAGCCACGGTCGCGGACCTGGACGGCATCGGTTCGACGATCCGAACGGCGAATGCCGCAGCGGCTTTACCGACCACGACGGTGCTGGCCGCCGCCCAAGACGAGGTGTCGACCACGATCGCGGCGCTCTTCGGCAGGCACGCCCAGGAATTTCAGGCGCTCAGTGCGCAGGCCGCAGCTTTTCATAATCAGTTCACCCAGGCGCTGAGCAGCGCGGGCGGCGCGTACTCGCTCGCGGAGGCGGCAAACGTGTCGCCGCTGCAGACCGTCGAACAAGACATCTTGAACGTCATCAACTTCCCCACCGACGTTCTCTTCGGACGTCCGCTGATCGGCAATGGCGCCAATGGGGCGGCAGGCACCGGACATGCTGGCGGGGCAGGCGGTTTCTTGTGGGGCAGCGGCGGTAGCGGCGGATCCGGCGTGGCCGGCACAGCCACCACAGCCGCTGGCGCCGGCGGGGGCGGGGGGGCTGCCGGCTTGTTCGGCTGGGGCGGCCATGGCGGGTCGGGCGGGGCCGCTGCAGCGGGCCAGGTCGGCGGAGCAGGCGGGGCCGGCGGCACCGGCGGTCTGATATACGGCACCGGCGGGAACGGCGGCGCCGGCGGATCCGGCTTGGCAGGCACAGCCGTTGGCGCTCACGGTGGTATCGGGGGTGCTGCCGGGTTGTTCGGCGGGGGTGGCCATGGCGGATCCGGCGGGACCGCAGGAGTGGGCCAGGTCGGCGGTGCCGGCGGGGCCGGCGGCACCGGCGGTCTGATATTCGGCGCTGGCGGGAACGGCGGCACGGGCGGTCAAGGTGGTACCGGGACGATCGCGATAGCTGCCGGCAACGGCGGTGAGGCGGGTGCCGGGGGCGTAGACGGACTGATTGGTCGAGGCGGGGCTGGCGGCACCGGGGGCGCGGGTGGCGTTGGCTTCACGGGCACCGGCGGCTCGGGACTCGTAACCCAAGGCGGTACGGGAGGCGGCGGCGGCAACGGCGGACACGGCGGCGTTGGCGGTGCCAACTCGTTCATCGGCGAAGGCGGCTGGGGCGGCCACGGCGGCCAAGGCGGTACCGGCGGACAAGGCGGGGTCGGCGCCGACAGCGTTGTCTCGGGCGTCGCGGGCGGAAACGGTGGCAACGGCGGGGTCGGCGGCAATGCCGACGTGGGCGGCGGCGGCGGTGCAAGCGGATTGCTGGGCCTCGCCGGCGGAACCGGTCATGTCGGCAGCGGTGGGACCGGCGGTACTGGCGGCACCGGCGGCAAGGGTGCCACCGGAACCCTTCTCAGCCTCGGTGCCGGCTCAACTGGTGGAGTCGGCGGCAATGGTGGCGCCGGCGGCAACACCACTGCCGGCGGGGTAAATGGTGCCGGTGGGATCGGCGGCACAGGTGGCACAGGTGGCACTGGTGCGACCGGCGTGGACAGCCTGTTGCCGAGCGCAAACGGTAGCGACGGCGGTAGCGGTGGGACCGGCGGGAATGCGGGCACCGGCGGTGCGGCCGGTACCGGAGGAACTGGTGGAGTCGTCGGCCGCGCGGGCACCGGCGGGTCTGGCGGCCAAGGCGGCGATGGCGGAACCGGCTTCCAAGGCACTAACGGCTTAGTTACCGACGGCGTCAGCGGCACGGCCGGAGGCACCGGCGGTGCCGGTGGCCAGGGCGGCAACAGCGTCGCCGGGGGTACCAGCGGCAGCGGTGGCGCCGGCGGCAACGGCGGCCTGGGCGGCAACGGCGGGACGGGCGGCACGCTGCTGAGCGGTACCGGCGCCAACGGCGGCGCCGGCGGAAACGGGGGCACCGCCGGGGCTGGCGGCGGGGCCGGCACCGGCGGCACCACGGCCGGCGCTGTGGGCAAGGTTGGCGACGGGGGCACCGGCGGTCAAGGCGGTGACGGCGGCCAAGGCCTGTCCGGCGTCGCAGGGTTAGGCACCGACGGTACCGGCGGCGACGACGGAGGCACCGGCGGCGCCGGCGGTCAGGGCGGTAACAGCTTTGCCGGGGGCACCAGCGGCACCGGCGGCGCCGGCGGCAACGGCGGCCTGGGCGGCAACGGCGGGACGGGCGGCACGCTGCTGAGCGGTACCGGCGCCAACGGCGGCGCCGGCGGCAACGGGGGCACCGCCGGGGCTGGCGGCCAAGCCGGCACTGGCGGCACCACCGCTGGCGCGACCGGCAACGCCGGCAGTGGTGGCGGCGGCGGTCAGGGCGGCAACGGAGGATTGGGGCTGCTGGGCACAACCGATCTGAATGGAAACGGCACCGACGGCGACATCGGCGGCAACGGCGGCGGAGGTGGTCAGGGCGGTATCAGCTTCGCCGGGGGCACCAGCGGCAGCGGCGGACTGGGCGGCAGCGGCGGACTGGGCGGCAGCGGCGGCCTCGGCATCACCAACTTGATCACGGGCGATGGCGGCACCGGCGGCACTGGTGGCACCGGCGGCAACGCCGGAGCAGGCGGGGCCGCCGGCACCGGCGGCAGCACCGCTGGCGCGACCGGCAACGCCGGGGTCGGTGGCGGCGGGGGCCAGGGCGGTAACGGTGGGGCAGGTAACACCGGCGCCTCAGCAGTCCTGAGCGGCAACGGCACCATCGGCGGCAACGGCGGCGTCGGCGGCCAAGGCGGTGCCGGTGGTGACAGCGTCACCGGCGGCACCAGCGGCAGCGGCGGCCTGGGCGGCAACGGCGGAGTGGCCGGCAACGGCGGCAACGGCGGATCCGACCCACTGACGCCAGGCCAGACCGGCGGCAACGGCGCCAACGGCGGCACCGGCGGCAACGCCGGAGCAGGCGGGGCCGCCGGCACCGGCGGCAGCACCGCCGGGGTGGCGGGCAACGCCGGCCACGGCGGCCACGGCGGGCAGGGCGGTAACGGCGGGGCAGGCACCACCGGCACCTCGGCGTTGCTGACCGGCAACGGCACCATCGGCGGCGGCGGCGGCACCGCCGGCAACGGGGGCCAAGGCGGGAACAGCTTCGCCGGCGGCACCAGCGGCAGCGGCGGCCTGGGCGGCAACGGCGGCCTGGCCGGCAACGGCGGCAACGGCGGATCCGACCCACTGACGCCAGGCCAGACCGGCGGCAACGGCGCCAACGGCGGCACCGGCGGCAACGCCGGAGCAGGCGGGGCCGCCGGCACCGGCGGCAGCACCGCCGGGGTGGCGGGCAACGCCGGCCTCGGCGGCCACGGCGGGCAGGGCGGCAACGGCGGGGCAGGCACCACCGGCACCTCGGCGTTGCTGACCGGCAACGGCACCATCGGCGGCAACGGCGGTGTCGGCGGCCAAGGCGGTGCCGGTGGTGACAGCGTCACCGGCGGCACCAGCGGCAGCGGCGGCCTGGGCGGCAACGGCGGAGTGGCCGGCAACGGCGGCGACGGCGGATCCGACCCACTGACGCCAGGCCAGACCGGCGGCAACGGCGCCAACGGCGGCACCGGCGGCAACGCCGGAGCAGGCGGGGCCGCCGGCACCGGCGGCAGCACCGCCGGGGTGGCGGGCAACGCCGGCCTCGGCGGCCACGGCGGGCAGGGTGGTAACGGCGGGGCAGGCACTACCGGCACCTCGGCGTTGCTGACCGGCAACGGCACCGTCGGCGGCGGCGGCGGCACCGGTGGTACCGGCGGCCAAGGCGGGAACAGCTTCGCCGGCGGCACCAGCGGCAGCGGCGGCCTGGGCGGCAACGGCGGCCTGGCCGGCAACGGCGGCAACGGCGGATCCGACCCACTGACGCCAGGCCAGACCGGCGGCAACGGCGCCAAAGGCGGCACCGGCGGCAACGCCGGAGCAGGCGGCGCGGCCGGCACCGGCGGCACCACCGCGGGAATCGCCGGCAACGGCGGCCACGGCGGCCAAGGCGGCGACGGCGGTGCGGGCGGTTTCGGCACCTCTGGCGACCCGCTCAACATCGGTTCTCTCGACGGCGGTAATGGCGGCAGCGGCGGCAACGCCGGGGCCGGCGGCACTGGCGGAAACAGTGGCAACGGCGGCACCAACGGCAGCGGCGGCGCTGGCGGCACCGGTGGCCTCGGCGGAAACGCGGGTAGCGGCGCAGCCAGCCTGTCCGACACCGCCAACGGTGGTAAAGGCGGTGTCGGCGGCAGCGGCGGTGCGGCCGGAGCCGGTGGGGCGGCCGGCACCGGCGGCACTGTGGGCTTGAGCAGCGCCGGCACTAACGGGCATGGAGCCGACGGCGGCCAAGGCGGCAACGGTGGTCAGGGCGGCACCAGCAGCATCCTCGACCTCAACAACAACGGCGCCAACGGCACGACGGGTGGCAGCGGCGGCCAGGGCGGGGCCGGCGGGGCCGGCGTCGACGGCGTCAACGGCGGCAATGGCGGCCTAGGGGGCAGCGGCGGCGAGGGCGGCGCCGGCGGGAACGGCGGCAACGGCGTCATCGGTCTCCTCGAGGGCGGCAACGGCGGTGACGGCGCTACCGGCGGCGCAGCCGGCAGCGGGGGTGCGGCATCTGACGGGGGCACGGCCGGCAACGGCGGCACCGGCGGCGGCGGCGGTGCCAGCGGTACCGGCGGCGCCGGCCTCGTCAACGGCCTGCTCTTCGGCAATAGCGGTAACGGCGGCGCAGGCGGCGCCGGCGGCGCAGGCGGTGACGGCGGCGTCTCCACTGGTACCGGTAATGGTGGCTTGGGCGGAAACGGCGGCGCAGGCTTTGGCGGAGGCCTCGGCGGCGGCAGCCTTCTTGCCGGCGACGGCGGCAACGGCGGCGACGGCGGGGGCGGGGGCGCGGGCGGTACCGGAGGTTCCTCAACCGGTGGCACCGGCGGCACCGGCGGAAACGGTGCCAACGCCGGCAACGGCGGCAACGGCGGCGCCAAGGGCCTGCTGGGCTCGACGAACGGCACCGGCGGCACCGGCGGCACCGGCGGCGCTCTGGGAACCGGCGGGACCCCCGGCGGCCAGAACGGCTCCAAGGGCTCCGATGGCGGCAATGGCAGCCCTGGCTAACCGACGCTAGGGTCCGATGTCTTCGTCGAGGATGGCGAACAGCTGGCTTTCGGTAGCGGTGCCGATGTCGTCGTTGTACAGGTCGTCGGGGTGCTGTGGCTGGAATAGGTCCGTGCTCAGGGGTGCGACGCTGGCCGTAGCCAGCAGGGTTTCCAGGCGAGTATTGAGCTGTGTTCTTTCGTCTGGGTTCCAATGCGGCTGGCTGAGCAGGGATTGCAGTTCACGAGTGATGTCGTTGAACCGGGCCATCGAGGTGGGTTGATCGCTGCCGGTCGTGCCGGCTGCGGTGCCAATAGTGGAAGCGGCGGCCGCGAGTTCGGTATCGAAGTGCCCGGCCAGCGCGGAGGGCGTCGGGTAGTCGAAGATCACCGTGGGCGACATCGTCAGTCCGGTAGCGTTTTTCAGCCGGTTCCGCAGTTCTACCGCGCTCAGTGAATCAAAGCCGAGGTCCTGAAACCCGGCGTCGGCGCTGACGTCCGCAACGTTGAGATGACCGAGAACGGCTGCGGCGTTGGTACAGACCAATTCGACGAGTTCGCTGTGTCGCTGCTCGGGGCTCAGGCCCTCCAGCCGCGCCCGCAGGCCCGTCAACGACGCCATCGTGCTGGCGGTGTCGTCGACAACGCGCCGAGTGCGGCGGGTAGTCAACTGACTCAACAGGGGCGGTAGGGCGGCGCTGTTGGCGGCGAGTGCGGCCTGATCCAGGCGGGTGGCCACCACCACCGGACGCTCACCGAGCATCGCGGTATCGAACAATTCGAGGGCTTGGTTGTTCGACAACGGGGCCAGGCCCACTCTGCTCATCCTGGCTTTATCGCGTTCCCCAAGGTGTTCGGTCATCGCCGAAGCTTGTTCCCACAGTCCCCAGGCCACCGATAGTCCCGGTAGTCCGCGAGCATGCCGATGCGTGGCCAGCCCGTCGAGAAAACTGTTGGCCGCCGCGTAATTGCCCTGCCCCGGACCGCCCACAATCCCGGCCATCGACGAAAACACCACAAACGCCGACAAATCCCGATCCTGGGTCAGCTCATGCAGATTCCACGCCGCGTCCACCTTTGCCCGCAGGACCGTATCGATGCGCTCAGCGTTCAGCGACGCAATCACCGCATCGTCGAGCACCCCCGCAGCATGAATCACCGCGGTCAACGGGTACTCGGTTGGCAGGTCTGCCAACAACGCCGCCACTGCCGCACGGTCACTGACGTCACAGGCCACCACGTGCACCTGCGCGCCCGCTTCTGCCAAGTCGGCCGCCAACTCGCCGACGCCCTCAGCATCTTGGCCGCGACGACTGGCCAACACCACATGACGGGCCCCATACCGATTCACCACATGGCGGGCCACCACGCCGCCGGCCATCCCGGTGCCGCCGGTGATCAACACGGTGCCCGCCCGAAATCCACCGCCGGGTCCATCAGGCAGGGTCAAGACCACCTTGCCGATATGGCGAGCCTGGCTGATAAATCGGTATGCCTCCGCAGCACGACGCACATCCCAGGTCTTCAGGGGCAGGCGGTGCAACACCTCGGAGTCGAACAACCCGACCAACTCGGCCAACATCTGCTGAATATGTTGCGGGCCGGCCTCCATCAGATCAAACGCCCGATATCTCACCCCCTGGTGATCCTGGGCGACCGATTCCGCATCCCGCAGATCGGTCTTGCCCATCTCGAGAAAGCGACCGCCGGGCGCCAACAACCGCAGCGAAGCGTCGATGAACTCACCGGCCAACGAGTTGAGCACCACATCTACCCCACGACCCCCGGTGGCGGACGAGAATTTCTCCTCGAACTCCAGCGTCCGTGAATCCGCAATGTGGTCATCGTCAAACCCCATTGCGCGCAACGTGTCCCACTTGCCTCGACTGGCAGTTGCGAATACCTCCAATCCCCAATGCCGAGCCAGCTGCACCGCAGCCATACCCACCCCGCCGGCAGCGGCATGCACCAGCACCGATTCGCCCGCGCGCACCTGCGCCAAAGCCGACAAGCCGTAGTAGGCCGTCAAAAACACCACCGGCACACCCGCGGCCTCCGCCAACGACCAACCCTGCGGCACCCGCGTAAGGAACCGCTCATCCACCGCCGCTTCTGAGGCCGCGACCCCCAGCACGCCCATCACCGCATCGCCAACGGCCAGCCCGGTCACACCCGGACCGACCTCGACAACAACCCCGGAACCCTCGGCCCCGAGCTGCGCCGCGCCCGGATACATGCCCAACGCCACCAACACATCCCGGAAATTGACCCCGACCGCGGCGACCGCCACCCGCACCTGGCCGGCAGCCAGTTCCACCGGTTCGCTCGACTGGACCACCAAATCCTCCAGCGTTCCCCCGCTGCCGGCGGCCAACCGCCACACCAACGGCGGCTCAGGCAGCCGCAATACCGGCGGGGAGTTCGCCGGTGCCAGCCGAGCGGCATGTAGCACACCGGAACGCACCACCAATTGCGGCTCACCACAGCCGATTACAGCGCCGATATCGACCGACCCATCAGAATCCAGCAAGAGGACTCGGCCCGGGTGTTCGGCCTGCGCCGAACGCACCAACCCCCACACCGCCGCGCCCGCCAGATCCGTAACATCCTCACCCGCCAACCCGACCGCACCGCTGGTCAGCACCACCAACAGCGCGCTGCGCTCACCGGCCAACCACGACTGCAACACCGCCAGCACCGCGTGGGTGGCGGCATGTACCGACCCCACCACACCGGCATCGTCAGTCCCCAACTCCCACACCACCGCATCGGCGGCGCCCCCGTCGATCTCGGCTTCCTGCCACGCCCGCACCGACACGGCACCAACGTCGTTGGCGTCTAACGAGACCGGAGACCACGCTACTTCCAATAATCCCCCACCGGTACGAGGAGAGGGAGTCGCGACAGCAGACAACTGTTCAAGCGACACCGGACGCATCACCAACGACTGCACCGATAGGACCGGCAGGCCCCCTGCATCGGCCAGTTCGACCGAAACCGCCCCGGCGCCGGCGGGCGCTATCCGGACCCGAACCCGCGACGCCCCCGCCGCATGCAAACACACCCCCTGCCACGAGAACGGCAACACCATCGAGTCGTGCTCACCGACCACACCCATCGCGTGCAACGCCGCGTCCAGCACCACCGGATGAATCCCGAAGCCGTCCACGGTCACATCGGCGTCGTCGGGAATGGCGACCTCGGCGAAGATCTCAGCTTCCCGCTGCCAGATGCCGCGCAAACCCCGAAATGCCGGGCCATACCCATAGCCCCGCTCGGCGAATTGGTCATATGCATCAGCAACATCCACCGGCGAGGCCCCCACCGGCGGCCACACCGACAAGTCAGCCGACGGGGCCACCGAGCCTGCACTCAGCACACCCTGCGCATGCAGCACCCACACCGAATCAGGCTCCCCCGCATGCGAATACACCCATACTGCCCGCGTACCCGACTCCTCGGCCGCGCCCACCACCACCTGTACCCGCACGCCGCCGGCGGCCGGCAAAACCAACGGAGCCAACAAGGTCAGCTCATCCACCACCCCGCAGCCGACCTCATCACCGGCCCGCAACACCAACTCCACAAACCCGGCCCCGGGAAACAACACCGCTTCGCCGACGGCATGATCGGCCAGCCATTCCTGGACGTCCAGGGACAACCAGCCGGTCAGCACCACCCCACCCACATCGGGTCGCTCCACCACTGCGGCCAGCAAGGGATGATCGCCGCCCACCAAACCGGCCGCACGCACCCCGGCCCCCGAACCGGACCCAACCGCCCCCAGCCAATAGCGGCGCCGCACAAAGCCATAGGTCGGCAGCTCGACCCGACGGGCGCCCAAACCACCCAGGACGGCCTGCCAATCCACCCCCACGCCTGTGGTGAACAGCTGCCCGGCAGCGGTTAGCAGCGAATCGATTTCGGGTCGGCCCTTGGCCAGCGTGACTATCGAGGCCGCCTGCTCGGTTGCCAACGACTGCTGTACGGCTGCGTTCAAGCCGGCACCGGGGCCGACTTCGAGATAGACCCCGGCCCCCAACGACTCGGCCAACCGCACGCCGTCGGCGAAGCGCACCGGCTGACGCACATGCTCAACCCAATACTGCGCCGAGCCATAGCCGGGACCGGCCAACTGCCCAGTCACGTTGGACACCAGGCTGATCTGCGGCTCCTCCGCCGCCACCCCGACCAGTAGCCGGGCAAATTCCTCGGTCATGGGCTCCATCAACACCGAGTGAAACGCGTGCGAAACCGCCAACCGATGCACCCGCCGACCCTGCGCGGTGAACTGATCCGCCAGACCGTTCACCGCCGCCGCGTCGCCGGAAATCACCACCGCGTTCGGGCCATTGATCGCCGCAACACTGACATCCGGTGTAAGCAGGGGTGTCACTTCGTCTTCGCTGGCGGCCACTGCAACCATCGCGCCACCGGGCGGCAACGCCGCCATCAGCCGGCCTCGAACCGCCACCAGTCGCGCGGCATCGGCGAGTGTCAACACGCCTGCCACATGCGCGGCGGCGATCTCGCCCACCGAATGCCCCATCACCACGTCGGGCAGCACACCCCAGTGCCGCCACAAGGCCGCCAATGCCACTTCGATCGCGAACAGCGCCGGCTGGGCGAACTCCGTGTTCTCCAATAGTTCCGCGTCGTCGCCCCAGATCACCTGCCGCAGCGGCACCCGCAGATGACCGTCCAGCGCGTGCATCACCTCTTCCAGAGCCTTCGCGAACACCGGGAATCGCTCGTATAGCTGCGCGCCCATCCCCAGCGCCTGCGAGCCTTGGCCGGGAAAGACGAACACCACCTTGGTCGCCGACTTCGCCCGGCCCACCGTCACGTTCGCGCCGGGTTCATCGGCCGCCAGCCCGGCCAGCCCGGCCAGCAGAGCATCCCTATCGGCACCGACCACCACCGCGCGATGCTCGAAAATCGACCGCGTGGAGACCAATGACCAGCCCACGTCCACTGGGCTCAGACCGCCCTCGCTGGCCTCGATGCCGGCCGCGTGGTCCAGCAACCGCGTGGCCTGATTGGTCAGTGCCTGGCCCGAGCGCGCGGAGAGCACCCACGCCGTCGCTATCTTGGTGTCATCGTGTTGAGCTACAACGCTTTCCGGGTCCGGGGATTGCTCGACAATGACATGCGCATTCGTGCCGCTGATGCCGAACGACGACACTCCCGCGCGCCGCGGCCGGTCCAGTACCGGCCAAGGCCGCGGCTCCGTCAACAACGAAACCGCGCCCTCCGACCAATCCACATGCGGCGTCGGCACATCCACGTTCAGCGTCTTCGGCAGCACCCCGTGCCGCATCGCCTGCACCATCTTGATCACCCCGGCCACGCCCGCCGCGGCCGACGAATGCCCGATATTGGATTTGATCGACCCCAACCACAGCGGCCGATCCACCGGCCGGTCCTGTCCGTACGTTGCCAACAGCGCTTGCGCCTCGATCGGGTCCCCCAGCGTGGTTCCCGTCCCGTGCCCTTCGACCACGTCCACGTCGGCCGCGGTCAGGCCGCCGTTGGCCAGTGCCGATCGGATCAACCGCTGCTGCGACGGCCCATTCGGGGCGGTCAGTCCGTTTGAAGCACCATCTTGATTCACCGCGGACGCCCGTAACAGGGCCAACACCGGATGCCCCAATCGCCGCGCATCGGCCAGTCGCTCGACGACGAGCACGCCCGCGCCTTCCGACCATGCGGTCCCGTCGGCGGCACCGGCATATACCTTGCACCGACCGTCCGCTGCCAACGCCCGCTGGCGGCTGAACTCCACGAATGGCACGGGGGACGTCAACACCGTCACGCCGCCGACCAGCGCCAGATCGCACTCCCCCGACCGCAGCGACTGCGCCGCCAAATGCAGTGCCACCAATGACGAGGAACACGCCGTGTCCACCGACACCGCCGGGCCTTCCAAACCCAGCACGTAGGACACCCGGCCCGAGGCCACGCTCAACGTCGAGCCGGTGAGCCCGTAGCCTTCCAGCTCGCCTTCCACCTCGCCGCCATAGCTGGAGTGGATGACCCCGGCGAATACTCCCGTCGCCGTGCCGCGCAACGCTGGCCGGGTCAATTCCGGTCCGCTCCAAGGCTTCCCATGAGACCTCCAGCATCAACCGCTGCTGTGGGTCCATCGCCAGCGCCTCGTTGGGTCCGATACCGAAGAATCCGGCATCGAAATCGCCCGCGTCGGATAGGAATGAGCCATTGCGCACGTACATTTTGCCGAGAGCGTCGGGGTCCGGGTCGAATAATCCCGCGAGGTCCCAGCCCCGATCGGCCGGAAATTCGCCCACCGCATCGCGGCCCTCAACCACCATCTCCCACAACGCTTCCGGTGAGTCCACCCCACCCGGATACCGGCACGCCATCCCCACCACCGCCACCGGCTCGGCCAGCTTGCCTTCCAACTCCGAAAGACGCCGCCGGGCCTGCCGTAGATCAGCCGTCAGGCGCTTCAGGTAATCGAGTTGCTTCGGGGTGCTCGGCACTGGTGGGTCCTCGTGGTGGTGTTTAGGAGCCGAGTTCTTCGTCAAGGATGGCGAAGAGTTCGCTTTCGGTGGCGTTGTGGATGTCCTCGTCGCGGGGGTCGTAGGACAGGTCGGCGTCGGGGTGGGTGCCCAGCGTGTCCAGCAGGGCTCGCAGGTGGGTGCCCAGTTCCGTTTTGTCTTCGGGTTTCCAATCGGGTCGGTCGAGCAGCGTTTGGAGTTCGCGGGTTATCTCATTGAAACGGAGCAACAAGTCGGGTTGGTCTGTGCTGACGGCCAATCGAGTGTCAAGGTGCTCGGCGAGGACGGCCGGCGTCGGGTAGTCGAAGATCAGGGTTGGCGAAAGAGCGAGTCCGGTAGTGGTTTTGAGGCGGTTACGCAGTTCCACCGCGGTTAGCGAGTCAAAGCCCAGCTCTTGGAACGCGCGCCCGGCGTCGATGTCTGCCGCGGTGGGGCGACCCAATACCGTGGCGGCGTTGACGCACACCAAGTCCACCAGCTGGCGGTGACGCTGCTCAGTAGTCAGCCCCTGCAGGCGCGCGGCCAGGCCGGTCATCGATGCGGCGGTGTCGGTTTCATCGACGACGCGTCGGACGGGGCGGGTGGCCAGCCGGCTCAGCAACGGGGGCAGTGCAGCGCTGTTGTCACTGAGCGCGCTCTGGTCCAGCCGAGCGGCCACCACCACCTCGCGGTCGGCGAGCTATGGCGGCATCGAAGAGCTCGAGGGCCTGTCGGGTTGACAGTGGGGACAGCCCCACCCGGCTCATCCGGGCCTTGTCGCGGTCCCCGAGGTGTTGGGTCATCGCGCTGGCCTGTTCCCACAGCCCCCATGCCATCGACAGACCGGGCAGTCCACGGCGCCGCCGATACCCGATCAGTCCGTCCAGGAAACTGTTGGCCGCCGCGTAATTTCCCTGACCCGGGGTGCCGACAATCCCGGCCATCGACGAAAACACCACGAACGCCGATAAATCCATGTCCCGGGTCAGCTCATGCAGGTTCCAGGCGCCATCTACCTTGGCTCCCAACACCGAATCCATCCGATCCGGGGTGAGCGAGGAAATCAACCCGTCATCAAGGACACCCGCGGCATGAATCACCGCCCGCAGCGGGTAGCGCGCCGGCACTTGGGCCAGTAATCCGGCTACCGCCTCGCGGTCGGCCACGTCACAGGCCAGCACCGACACTTGTGCGCCCGCGTTCTGCAATTGCGCCACCAGCTCGGCCACGCCGTCGGCCTGCAAGCCGCTGCGACTGACCAGCATCACATGCGCCGCCCCGTGATGGCCGACTAGATGCCGAGCCACCGCCGAGCCGGCCATCCCGGTCCCACCGGTGATCAGTACCGTGCCGCCGGCAAAATCGTCGCCGGGCCCATCGGGCAGGGTCAAGACCACCTTTCCGGTGTGGCGGGCCTGGCTGACAAATCGATATGCCGACGAGACACGGCGCACATCAAAAGTCTTGACCGGCAACGGGGCCAACACCCCGGCCGCAACCAAATCCACTAATTCGCCCGAGCATTTGAGCGATGAGGTCTTCGCCGGCCTCGATCAGATCAAACGCCCGATACCGCACTCCCGGATGGTGTGCGGCGATGTCCGCCGGATCGCGGGGATCGGTCTTGCCCATTTCGATGAAGCGCCCACCGCGAACCAGCAACCGCAGTGAGGCATCGGTGAACTCACCTGCCAGCGAGTTGAGCACGACGTCCACCCCGGCCCCGCCGCTGGCCGCCAAGAACTTGTCCTCGAACTCCAACGTCCGCGAGTCGCCGATGTGGTCGTCGTCAAACCCCATTGCGCGCAGGGTATCCCACTTACCGCGGCTCGCGGTAGCAAAAACCTCGGCCCCCAGATGCCGCGCCAACTGCACCGAAGCCATCCCCACCCCACCGGTTGCGGCATGCACCAGCACCCGCTCTCCGGCTCGCAGCCCCGCCAACACCGACAACCCGTATAGCGCCGTCAAGAACACCGCCGGCGCACCGGCGGCGGCGGCCAACGACCATCCTGTCGGCACGGCGGTCACCAAGCGCGCGTCCACGACCGCCTCGGAGCCCACCACTCCCAGCAACCCCATCACCGCGTCGCCGACGGCGACACCGGACACACCGGGCCCCACCTCGACAACGACCCCGGCACCGTCGACCCCCAACTCCCCACCGCCGGGATACATCCCCAAGGCCACCAACACATCCCGGAAATTCACCCCCACCGCGGCCACCGCCACCCGAACTTGCCCGTTCGCCAACTCCACGCGGGGGCACTGCGTGACGACCACGTCTTCAAACGTCCCCTGGCTGCCGGCAGCCAGCCGCCAGTCCGCCGCCGGCAGGCGCAATACCGGTTGCGAACTCGGTGGTGCCAACCGGGCCCCGTACACCACACCGTCGCGAACCACCAACTGCGGCTCAGCACAAGCGATTGCCGCGCCCAGGTCCACTGAGTCGTCGGAGTCCACCAACACGATGCGGTCCGGATGCTCGGCCTGAGCCGAACGCACCAACCCCCACACGGCCGCACCGGCCAGGTCGGGGGCATCCTCACCGGCCAACCCGACGGCCCCACGAGTCAGCACCACCAACACCGCGGCTCCATCACCGGCCAGCCACGACTGCAACACTCCCAACGCCTCATGGCTGGCCGCGTACACCGATTCCACCGAACTCTCACGACCAGAAGCCCAGTTCCCAGACGACCAAGTTCTCGCTCTGTTGATCGCCAATCCCGGCGTCCCGCGACTCCACCGGCGACCACACCACCTCCAGCAGACCACCGTCACCGGCGGCTGCTTTCGGCGCTGACAGTCCCTCCACCGACGCCGGGCGCATGGTCAACGACTGCACCGACAACACGGGCATACCCCCCGGGTCGGCCATCTCCACCGACACCGCCCCCGCTCCGGCCGGTGCAATCCGGACGCGGGCCCGCGACGCGCCCGCGGCGTGCAACGACACTCCCTGCCAGGAGAACGGCAACAGCGTCTGGGCCTGCTCGCCGGTCACCCCGACGGCATGTAACGCCGCGTCCAACAGCACCGGGTGTATCCCGAACCCGCCAACGTCCACACCAGCGTCCGCTGGGACGGCAACTTCGGCGAAGACCTCATCCCCTCGGCGCCACATCGCCCGCAGACCCCGAAACGCGGGTCCATACTCATAACCTCGCCCGGTCAGCTGCTGATACGCGTCGGTCACATCCACCGCCGTCGCACCGGCCGGCGGCCACACCGACAAGTCAGCGGCCGGACCAACGGACCCGACGGCCAACGTGCCCTCGGCGTGCAGCATCCACTCCGAAACCCTCCCTGAACCGGTAGCAGCACCAAGGGAATACACCGATACCGACCGACGCCCTGATTCGCCGGCGGCACCCACCACCACCTGCACCCGAACCCCGGCTGCCGCCGGCACGATGAGCGGGGCCGACAACGTCAACTCCTCCACCACGCCACAACCGACCTCATCGCCGGCCCGGACGGCCAGCTCCACAAAGGCCGCGCCCGGGAACAACACCACCCCGGCCACCGCATGATCGACCAACCACGGCTGGGCTACCGTTGATACCCGGCCCGTCAACACCACTCCACCCGAATCGGGCCGATCCACGACGGCGCCCAACAGCCCATGTGCAGCCCGTTCCAGCCCCAAACTGCCCACATTTTCCGGCCCGATCGACTCGGATGGCAGCCAGAACCGCCGCCGCACAAACGCATACGTCGGCAACTCCACTCGGCGTCCACCCGTACCGGCGAGCACCGCCCGCCAGTCGACCCGCGCACCGGCGACATGGGCCTGGCCGGCTGACAGCAAAAACCTGTCGAGGCCGCCGTCATCGCGGCCCAATGACGGGATGACGACCGCGTCCTCCGCCAGGTTGGGGTCATGATCGGCCAGTGTTTGTTCGATGGCGGCGATCAACACCGGGTGCGGACTGGATTCGATGAACATCCGGTATCCGGCGTCGCGTGCGCTTCGTATCGCCCGCTCGAATTCGACGGTCTGCCGGATGCTTCGGTACCAGTACTCGGCGTCCAACCCGGCGGTGTCGGCCAGTTGACCGGTGACCGTGGAGAAAAAGGCGACGGATGAAGATCGGGGTTCAATGCCGTGCAGCGCCTCGGCAAGAGGTTCGCGGATCGCGTCGACCTGCGCCGAGTGCGACGCGTAGTCGACGTCGATCTTGCGGGCGCGAATGTCGTCTGCCTCGCAACGCAGCATCAGCTCGTCGAGAGCACCGATTTCACCTGAGACCGCCACGGCTGAAACACCGTTGACCGCGGCGATATTCAACCGATCCGCCCATGGTGCCACCAGCTCCGAGGCTTTCGACCGTCCGCACGCCAGCGAGACCATGCCGCCGGCACCCGACAGCTGCACCAGCAGCCGGCTTCGCAGTGCGACCACGCGTGCGGCGTCTTCCAGCGACAGCGCTCCCGCGACATATGCGGCGGCGATCTCACCTTGCGAGTGCCCGATCACCGCATCGGGGACTACCCCCACCGAGCGCCATAGCTCGGCCAGGGACACCATCACAGCCCACAGCGCCGGCTGCACCACGTCCACCCGTTCCAGTCCGGGCGCATCTGCCGCCCCCCGGATCACGTCGATTAACGACCAGTCGACGTGCTGACCGAGCGCCTTGTCGCAACGGTGTAGGTGGTCGGCGAATACCGTTGAGGTATCCATTAACTCGGCTCCCATGCCGACCCACTGCGATCCTTGGCCGGGGAATACGAACACCGTCCTATCCAACGACCGAGCCCGACCCAGCACCGCGTTCGCGCCGGGCTCACCGGCGGCCAATCCGGCTAGCCCCGCCGTCAAGGCGGCGCGCTCCGCGCCCACCAGCACCGCCCGGTGCTCGAAACACCGAGCGGGTGGAAACCAACGACCACCCCACATCCACCGCGCTCAGGCTCTGATCGGCGGTCAGATGTGTCAGCAAGCGAGCCGCCTGGTTCCGCAACGCTTCTTCCGAACGGGCCGACACCACCCATGCCGTCAACGCATCGGAGGAGTCACGTTCAGCGAAAACGGTTTCTAACGCCGCTGGCTCCTCGACGATCACGTGCGCATTGGTCCCGCTGATGCCGAATGCCGACACTCCCGCCCGCCGCGGTCGGTCCCCGACCGGCCACGGTCGCGATTGGGTCAACAACGACACCGCGCCCGTCGACCAATCCACGTGCGGCGTAGGCGTATCGATGTGCAATGTTTTCGGCATCGTCTGATGCCGCATCGCCTGCACCATCTTGATCACCCCGGCCACCCCAGCTGCGGCCGATGTGTGACCCATGTTCGATTTGATCGATCCCAGCCATAACGGCTGATCCGCGGGCCGGTCCTGCCCATAGGTCGCCAAGATTGCCTGCGCCTCAATCGGATCCCCCAGCGACGTCCCGGTGCCGTGCCCCTCCACCAGATCCACCTCGGCCGCCGTCAGTCGGGCACTGGCCAACGCCGCCCGAATCACCCGTTGCTGCGAAGGACCGTTGGGTGTCGCGAGCCCGTTGGAGGCGCCATCCTGGTTGACCGCGGATCCCCGCAGCACCGCCAGTACCGGATGCCCCAACCGCCGCGCATCAGCCAGCCGCTCCAGCACCAGCACCCCGGCGCCCTCAGAAAACCCGGTGCCGTCGGCGGCGCCCGCGTAGGCCTTGCACCGACCGTCGGCGGATACGGCCCGCTGCCGACTGAAGTCGATGAAAAACGCCGGCGTCGCTATCACTGTCACCCCGCCGGCCAGCGCTAGATCGCACTCCCCGGAGCGCAACGACTGCGCCGCCAGATGCATCGCCACCAACGACGACGAACACGCGGTATCCACCGACACCGCCGGACCTTCCAAACCGAGCGCATAGGCCACCCGACCCGACGCCACGCTCAGCGTCGAACCACGCAGGCCATACCTCTCCAGATCGCCGGGCACCCGCCCCGGGCCCCCGTAGGAACCGTGGAACACCCCCGCGAACACACCCGTCGCCGAACCCTTCAATCCCAACGGGTCTATCCCGGCCCGCTCCAGCGCTTCCCACGACACCTCCAGCAAGAGGCGTTGCTGTGGATCCATCGCGAGCGCCTCGCTGGGCGCGATCCCGAAAAACGCCGCATCGAAATCGGCCACATCCTTCAGAAACCCGCCCGACCGGGTGTAGGACTTCCCCACCGCGTCGGGATCCGGGTCAAACAGCCCAGCCGTATCCCAGCCCCGGTCGGTCGGAAATTCGGACACCACGTCGCGGCCCTCGGCCACCATCTCCCACAAGCCATCCGGGGTATCGATCCCACCCGGATACCGGCAACCGATCCCCACCACCGCCACCGGCTCGGTGGGTCCCTCACTCACTGCAGCCAGATGCTGCCGGTTCTCCCGCTTGAGCCGTTCGTTTTCCTTCAGCGATTTGCGGAGGGCATCGACGAGCTCTACCTGAGTGCTGTTCATCCAACCCGGCCTTCCGTGTTACTCAAGCGAACGGGTGGGGCCTGCGCGGTAGTCACGGCGATGTTCGACCGGACCGGGCGGCCCCACCGGCACGCATCAATGCCAGCGCAGCAACACAAGCTCGGAACAGAATCCGGGACCCATCGCGAGCATCAGGCCCGGGCTTCCCGTGGGCGGCGGCTTGGCGAGGGTGTCACGCAGCACGTGCAGTACCGAAGCCGACGAAAGATTGCCGATCTCGCCAAGCGAACGCCAGGTCAGCTCGAGGGCCTCCGGTGGCAGTTCAAGGCTGGCCACGATCGCCTCGATGACCTTGGGACCGCCCGGATGGCTGACCCAGGCGCCGATGTCATTGGTCGTCAGGCCATGCGCCGCCAAAAATGTGTTGACGTCGTCGGCGATGTATTGCTCGACCACCGCCGCCACGTCTTTGGAGAGCACCAGCTCGAACCCGCCGCTGCCCACGTCGTAGCCCATGGTGCGCAGCGAGTCGGGGTAGAGGTGACTGCGGGAGTCGAGGATGTCCGGGCCGCTTGGATTGAGCTGTTCGGCGCGACGGTCGCCAACGGCCACCACCGCTGCCGCGCCGTCAGCGAACAGGGCACTGCCGACCAGACCGGCCAGCGACGGTTTGTATCCCGGGTAGGTCATCGAGCAGAGTTCGACCGAGATCAGGGCCGCGACGGAGTCCGGCGCGCCGCGCAGGTAGTCGTGCAGTCGCGCCACCCCCGCCGCTCCGGCCACGCAGCCCAGTCCGAACAACGGCGTCCGCCGCACATCGTCGCGCAGGCCCACCCGAGCCGCGATCCGGGCGTCGACAGACGGGACCGCGAGACCGGTGACCGTCGTCGTGATCACCGCATCGACGTCTTGCGGTCGCAGTCCGGCCTCGTCCAGGGCACCCATCAGCGCCTCAGAGCCCAGGTCCACGGCTTTTTCGGTGAATATTCGGTTGCCCGCGGTGAAATCGGTCAGCGCCGGATACGCCTCCATCGGCAGGACCAGGTGACGACTGTTGACCTTGGCGCTGGCGTGTAGCTGCCGGACGATGTCTTCGTATTCCTGGAATTCCGGAATGCTGAGGAAAAAATCGGTTAGCTCCCGCTGGGAATAACGATGCGGCGGCAACGCACCGCAAACACCCGCGATGACGCTCATTGGTCCCACCCTTTGGTGACGAGAATTTAGGTCGAAAAGCTCAACCTAATCGGTCCAACATGAGTTTAGTCCGAGCCGCCACTACCCGGCAAAGGGCGACGCAGTCGGCCCCTCAGCGCGTCACCGCTGGCCAGGACCGCATTCAGCTGATCGGCGACCCGGGTCGGCGCGGTGCCCCCCCGCGCATCGCGGGATGACACCGACCCCTCGATCGTCAACACGTCGCGGACCTGCGGCGTCAGCTCCGGGCTGATCGCCACCAGTTCGTCGTCGGTCAGCTCCTCTAGCCCGACGCCGCGATCCTCGGCGACCCGCACCGCCGCGCCGGCGGCCTCATGCGCCGATCGGAACGGCACGCCCCGGCGCACCAGCCACTCGGCGATATCGGTGGCCAGCGAATAGCCGGCCGGGGCCAGGGCCGCCATCCGTTCGACGTTGAACGTCAGGCTGGCTACCAGTCCCGCCATCGCCGGCAGCAGCAGCTCCAGCTGAGCCACCGAATCGAACACCGGCTCCTTGTCTTCCTGCAGGTCGCGGTTGTAGGCCAGCGGCTGGGCCTTGAGCGTCGCCAGTAACCCGGCCAGGTTCCCGATCAGCCGGCCGGACTTGCCGCGGGCCAGCTCCGCAATGTCGGGGTTCTTTTTTTGCGGCATGATCGAGCTGCCGGTGGACCACGAATCATGCAGGGTGACGTAGCCGAATTCCGTGGTGCTCCAGATGATGATGTCCTCGGCGAGCCGGGACAGGTCGACGGCGATCATCGCGAAGATGAACGCGGCCTCGGCGGCAAAGTCCCGGGCGGCGGTCGCGTCGATGGAATTGTCGGCGGCGCTCGCGAAACCCAGATCCGCGGCGATCGCGTCGGGATCCAGGCCCAGCGACGAGCCGGCCAGGGCGCCGGAGCCATACGGGGACACCGCCGTGCGATTGTCGAAGTCGACGATCCTGTCCACATCACGCAGCAACGGATGCGCGTGCGCGAGCAGGTGATGCGCCAGCAGGATGGGCTGGGCGGATTGCAGATGGGTCTTGCCGGGCATGATGGCCGTCGGGTGGGCGCCGGCCTGGGCGGCGAGCGCACCGACGACGTCGAGCACACCGGTGGCGACCCGGCGTACCGCGTCACGCAGCCACATCCGGAACAGCGTGGCCACCTGGTCGTTGCGCGAGCGTCCGGCCCGCAACCGGCCACCTAAGTCCGGTCCCACCCGGTCGATCAGTCCGCGCTCCAGCGCCGCGTGCACATCCTCGTCACTGACCACCGGGCCGAAGCTGCCGTCGGCGACGTCCTCGCCGAGGCTGTCCAGGCCGGCCAACAGCCCGTCGCGCTGCTCTTCGGTGAGCAGCCCAGCCCGAAACAGCACGATGGTGTGGGCCCGCGACGCGGTGACGTCGTACGGAGCCAGCGCCCAGTCGAAGTGGGTGGACTTGCTCAGTGCGGCCAGCGCCTCTGCCGGGCCGTCGGCGAAGCGCCCGCCCCACAGCGACCCCTGGTTGGTGCTCACCTTTTCTCCGCGAGCAGACACAAAAGCTCCCTAGCGCCCGGCGTGTCGGGCGCTTTTGTGTCTGCTCGCCGGGAAGGGCTCACCCTAGGTCCCGGCGGGCGGCGAGCTTGGACGATAGGCCGTGCACGTAGACGAAGCCCTTCGACATCGACTGATCGAAGGTGTCGCCCTCGTCGTAGGTGGCCAGGTTGAAGTCGTACAGCGACTCCGCGCTGCGCCGGCCGTTCACCGCAATGTGGCCGCCGTGCAACACCATTCGGACTTCACCCGAAACGTGCTCTTGGGTCTTGGCGACAAAGGTCTCCAGCGCCGCCTTCAACGGCGAGTACCACAGCCCGTCGTAGACCAGCTCGGCCCAGCGCTGGTCGGTCTGGCGTTTGAACCGGCCCAGCTCGCGTTCGAGGGTGACGTGCTCGAGTTCGGTGTGTGCGGTGATGAGCACCATCGCCCCTGGCGCCTCGTAGATCTCGCGGCTCTTGATGCCCACCAGCCGGTCCTCGACGACGTCGAGGCGCCCGACGCCCTGCGCGCCCGCGCGCCGGTTGAGTTCTTCGATCGCCTGCAGCATCGACACCGGATTGCCGTCGATCGAGACCGGCACGCCGCGCTCGAACCCGACGATCACCTCGTCGGGGGTGTTCCAGTTGACGGTCGGGTCTTCGGTGTAGTCGTAGACATCTTTCGTCGGCGCATTCCACAGGTGTTCCAGGAAGCCGGTCTCCACGGCGCGACCCCACACATTCTGGTCGATCGAGAACGGCGAGCGTTTGGTGACATTGATCGGGATGGCGTTCTCCTCCGCGAAGGCGATGGCCTTCTCTCGCGTCCACGCGTAGTCGCGCACCGGCGCCAGCACCTCCAGATCCGGTGCCAACGAGGCGAATCCGACCTCGAACCGGACCTGGTCGTTGCCCTTGCCGGTGCAGCCGTGCGCGACGATGCCGCCGCCGTGCTCACGGGCGGCCGCCACCAGATGCTTGACGATCAGCGGCCGGCTGATCGCCGAGACCAGTGGGTAACGGTCCATATAGAGCGCGTTGTTCAAAACGGTGGGCAAGCAGTAGCCCTCGGCGAACTCGTCGCGGGCGTCGACGACCACGGCCTCCACGGCGCCGCAGTCCAGCGCCCGCTGGCGTATCACCTCCATGTCCTCGCCGCCCTGGCCGAGGTCAATTGCCACCGCCACGACCTCGCGGCCGGTCTCCTTGCCGATCCAGCTGATGGCCACCGAGGTGTCCAGGCCGCCCGAATACGCCAGGATGACGCGATCTGACATGAACCAATCTCCTTATTGAATGTTCTCGAACATGCCGGCGAGTTCCGCGCCAGTCATCGGCTCGCGGGCAACGACAAAGATGGTGTCATCACCGGCGACGGTGCCGACGACCTGGGGCAGTGCGGCGCGATCGATGGCGCTGGCCAGGTAGTGCGCGGCGCCGGGCGGCGTGCGCAGCACCGCCAGGTTGCCGCTCGCGTCGGTCGACACGAGCAGGTCGGTGAGCAGGCGCGACAACCGGTCTGTGCCACCCGATACTCCGCGCACCGGGCTGCCGTCCTCGGGGACGATGTAAACGCCGACGCCGCCGTCGGCCCCGCGCAGTTTCACCGCGCCCAGCTCCTCCAGGTCCCGCGACAGCGTCGCCTGGGTGACCTCGATGCCTTCCTCTGCCAACAGCGTCGCCAGCTCGCTTTGGCTGCGTACCGGCGCCGACGACAGGATCGTCACGATGCGGGCCTGACGGCCGACGCGGGTCGTTTCGGCCGCGTGTTTGGAGCGCGTCACCGGGACCGCTCCAGTAACCACACCAGCAGCGCCTTCTGCGCATGCAGCCGGTTTTCGGCCTCGTCCCACACCACGCTGGCCGGGCCGTCCATCACCTCGTCGGTGATCTCGTCCCCGCGATGGGCCGGAAGGCAATGCAGGACAATGGCTTCGGCGTCGGCCCGGGCCAGCAAATCTGCGTTGACCTGGAACGGCCGGAACGGCTTGACGCGGTCCAGCCCATCGTTCTCCTGCCCCATTGACGTCCAGGTGTCGGTCACCAGCACATCGGCCCCCTTCGCGGCGGCGGCGGCGTCCGCGGTCACCGTCACCGAGGCGCCGGTGGCCTTGGCGCGGTGGTGGGCGGCGGCCAGCACCGCCGGGCCGGGCGCGAAGCCGTCGGGCGCGGCGACGGTGACGTGGATGCCCGCGGTGACCCCGCCGAGGACCAGGGAGTGGGCCATGTTGTTGGCACCGTCGCCGAAGTAGGCCAGCTTCAAGCCTTTCAGCGACCCCTTCCGCTCGGCAATGGTTTGCAGGTCGGCCAGCACCTGGCAGGGATGGAAATCGTCGGACAAGGCGTTGACCACCGGCACGCTCGCGGCCGACGCCATGGCACTCAGCCCGTCCTGCTCGAAGGTCCGCCACACGATGGCATCGACGAAGCGGGACAACACTTTTGCGGTGTCCTGCAGGGTCTCTTCGCGGCCCATCTGGGTGCTGCGGGCGTCGACCACGACGGCGTGCCCACCGAGCTGCGCGATGCCCACCTCGAACGAGAACCGGGTGCGGGTGGAGTTCTTGTCGAAGATGACCGCGACTCCGCGCGGCCCCTCGAGGGGACGGCGGCTGAACGGATCCTTCTTCAGTTCGGCCGCGAGCGCGAGAACCTCGGCCTGTTCATCGGGCGATAGGTCGTCGTCGCGGAGCAAGTGTCGAGTCATGACGCCCCCCCGGCGGTGTCGAGGATGCCCGGCAGGGCGGCGACGAAGCTGTCGATTTGGGGTTCGGTGATCACCAGTGGCGGCGCCAGCCGGATGACGTCGGGGGCGGGGGCGTTGATCAGGAATCCGGCGTCGCGCGCGGCCGCCTCGGTGTCTTTGGCGCGCGGCGCCGTCAGCACAATTCCGCATAACAATCCGCGGCCGCGCATGTGGTCGATCAGCGGATGGCCGAGTGATTCAACGCCGTGCCGCAACGACTTGCCCAGCATCGCGGCCCGCCCGACCAGGTCCTCGGCGGCCAGCACCCGCACCACGGCCAGTGCCGCCGCGGTGCAGACCGGGTTGCCACCGAAGGTGCTGCCGTGCAGGCCGGGCGTCATCAGATCGGCGGCAGGACCAACGGCCAGACACGCCCCGATCGGCAGTCCGCCGCCGAGTCCCTTGGCCAGGGTCACCACGTCCGGGGTGATGCCGTCGTGCTGGTGGGCGAAAAATGTTCCGGTGCGGCCCATTCCGGTCTGCACTTCGTCGAGCACCAGCAAGGCGCCGTGCCGCGCGGTGATGTCCCGTGCTGCGGCCAGGTAGCCCTCCGGCGGGACGACGACACCGCTTTCCCCCATGATCGGTTCCAGGAATACCGCCGCGGTCTCGTCGTCCACCGCGGCCGCCAGCGCATCGGCGTCACCGTAGGGCACGTGGGTGACGTAGCCCGGCAACGGCTCAAACGGTGCCTGCTTGGCCGGCTGACCGGTCAACGCCAGCGAACCCATCGTCCGCCCGTGGAAACCCTCCTGAGCGGCAACCAGTTTCGTGCGGCCGGTCAGCCGGGACAGCTTGAACGCCACCTCGTTGGCCTCGGTGCCGGAGTTGCAGAAAAAGACGCGGGCCTGGTTCTCGGCGCCGAGGAGCGCAACCAGCTCTTCGGCCAGGGCGACACCGGGTTCGGTGGCATACAGGTTGGAGGTGTGGCCCAGCGTCGCCAGCTGGTGCGTGACGGCCTCGATGACAGCCGGGTGGCGGTGGCCCAGAACGTTGACCGCGATGCCGCCGAGCAGGTCCAGATAGCTCTTGCCGTCGACGTCGGTGACGACGGCGCCGTCACCGCTGGCCAACGCCACCGGCGGGGTGCCGTAGTTGTTCATCATCACGGATTCCCACCGCTGCTGCAGCGTCTCGGTGTTGCTCATGCCGGCACCACCTTGGTGCCCGTGCCCGCGTCGGTGAACAGTTCCACCAGCACGCAATGTTCGACCCGGCCGTCGATGACGTGCGCGCTGGGAACACCCCCGGTGACGGCCCTCAGGCACGCCTCGATCTTGGGTATCATGCCCGTCTCCAGCGTGGGCAGCAGTTGCGTCAGTGTGGCGGTATCGATTTCGCTGACCAGCGAGCCCCGGTCCGGCCAGCTGGTGTACAGGCCTTCCACATCGGTGAGCATCAAAAGCTTTTCGGCTCCCAGAGCTTCGGCCAACGCCGCCGCGGCGGTATCGGCGTTGATGTTGTGCACCACACCTCCGACGTCGGGCGCAAGCGTCGACACCACCGGAATACGGCCTGCGGCAATCAGATCCAGCACGGCTGCGGTGTTGACCCGCTCGACGTCTCCCACCAGGCCGATGTCGGTCGCCACGCCGTCCACGTTGACGCTGCGCCGCACGGCGGTGAACAGTTGCGCGTCTTCACCGGTGATGCCGACGGCGTAGGGTCCGTGCGCGTTGATCAGGTTGACCAGTTCGCGGCCCACCTGCCCGAAGAGCACCATCCGTGCCACGTCGAGTACTTCTGGTGTGGTGACCCGGAACCCGCCCTTGAAGTCGCCCTTGTCGATGCCGAGACGGCGCAGCATGGCGGTGATCTGCGGTCCGCCGCCGTGCACGACGATGGGATGGATTCCGCAGTTGCGCAGAAACGCCATATCGGCGGCGAACGCCTGCCGCAGCGCGTCGTCGGTCATGGCGTTGCCGCCGTATTTGACCACGACGATCTTGCCGTGCAGCTGCTTGAGCCACGGCAGGGCCTCGGCCAGCACCTGCGCCTTGACCTGGGTGGGTAATGTGTCGGTGTTCGTCATGAGCTGTAGGCCGAGTTCTCTTCGACGTAGGCGTGCGACAGATCGGTGGTCCGGATGGCGGCCTTGGCCGTCGCCGACGCTGAGCTCGACGGTGATGTCGATGTCGCTCGCCGACAGATCAACGTCGCGCGCGCCGGGAGCCCCGATGCCGCCGATACACACCGCAGAACCGTTGAACGACACATTGATTCGATCGGGATCGAGGGTGACACCCGGGGCCAGGCCGACGGCCGCAAGCACCCGGCCCCAGTTGGGGTCCGACCCGAACACCGCGGTCTTGACCAGGCTGTCGCGCGCGATCGACCGGGCCGCTGCCAGCGCCTGCTCCTCGGAGGCGGCCCCGGTCACCGTCACGGTGACGCGCTTCGTGACGCCCTCGGCGTCGGCTTGTAGTTGCGCGCACAGGTCGTCGCAGACCCGCAGCACGGAATCGTCGAGGTCGGACTGAGGCGGCGCGATCCCACTGGCACCCGAGGCCAGCAGCAGCACCGTGTCGTTGGTGGAGCAGCAGCCATCGATGTCGAGCCGGTCGAAAGTGCGGGCGGCGGCGCGGCGCAACGCCTGGTCGAGTGCTGCCGGCTCGGCGACCACGTCTGTGGTGAGGACACACAACATGGTGGCCAACGACGGCGCCAGCATACCCGCACCTTTGGCCATGCCGCCCACCGTCCAATTGTTACGGTGATGCAGCGCAACCTGTTTGGGCACCGTATCGGTGGTCATGATGGCGTGGGCCGCGTCCTCCCCGCCGTTCAGGCCGCCGGCCATCTCCTGCACGATTTCCCGGACACCGGCCAGCACCTTGTCCATCGGCAACCGATCGCCGATCAGCCCGGTGGAGCACACCGCGACCTCGATGGCACCGGTCTCGGTCCCCCAGTCCGACAGCGCGGCGGCGACCGCCTCCGCGGTGGCATGGCTGTCCTGGAATCCGGCCGATCCGGTGCAGGCGTTGGCCCCGCCGGAGTTCAGGATCACCGCCCGCAGCTGACCCGTGGTGAGCACCTGCCGCGTCCACAACACCGGCGCCGCCTTGACCTGATTGCGGGTAAAGACTCCTGCGGCCGCGTAGTCGGGCCCTTCGTTGAAAACCAGTGCGAGGTCGCGTCCCCCCGATTTCTTGAGACCGGCCTTGATGCCGGCGGCCCGGAAGCCGGCGGCCGCGGTGACGCCTTGCGCGCGCACCAGCCGCGGCTCGCTCACGGCGCCACCCCAACCACCGAAAGGCCTTCAGTCTCAGGCCAGCCCAACGCCAGGTTCATCGATTGCACCGCGGCACCGCCGGTCCCCTTGACCAGGTTGTCGATCGCCGCGATCGCCACGAACGTCTGTGCGGCCTCGTCTACCGCGACGGCGATCTGCGCCACGTTGCTACCGATGACCGAGCCGGTGCGCGGCAGCTGCCCGTCGGGCATCAGGTAGATGAACGGCTCTGCATCATAAGCCTTTTCGTAAGCCGCCCGCAGCTGCGACAATGGGGCTCGGGTGCGCGCGGTGCAGGTGGCCAGGATGCCCCGGGAAGTCGGGATGAGCACCGGGGTGAACGAGACCGTGACATCGCGGTCGGTGACCGCCCGCAGCCCCTGGGCGATCTCCGGGGTGTGCCGATGGGCGCCGGCGATGTTATAGGCGCGCGCCGATCCGATTACCTCCGAACCGAGCAGATCCGTCTTGGCCGCACGGCCAGCCCCGGAGGTGCCGCTGACGGCGACCACCGTGACGGCGGGTTCGACGAGGTCCTCGGCCACCGCGGGCAGCAAGGCCAGCAGCGCCGCCGTCGGATAGCAGCCCGGAACCGCGATGCGGCGAGCCCCGCGCAGCCGTTCGCGGCCGCCCGGCAGCTCCGGCAGCCCGTACGGCCAACTACCGGCATGCGGGGATCCGTAGAACCGCTCCCACGCGTCGGCATCGGTGAGCCGGAAGTCGGCGCCGCAGTCGATGATCGGGGTCTGCGGGCTGAGCTGTTCGGCCAGTGCGGCGGAATGCCCGTGCGGCAGGGCGAGGAAAACCACGTCGTGGCCCTCCAGGACGGAAAGCTCGGTGGGCTCAACCACTCGCTGTGCCAATGGAATCAGGTGCGGGTGGTGCTCACCAAGCATGCTGCCGGCACTCGCTGCGGCGGTCGCCGAACCGATGGTGAGCCGGCCGTCGGTGTACGCGGGATGCCCGAGTAACAGCCGCAGGATCTCACCGCCCGCGTAGCCGGTGGCCCCGGCAACCGCCACCCTCAGTGCATCGGCCATTCCGACGATTCTGCATGATTATGCAGATGTTTGCAAATCAATTCTATAGGCCGGCGGACCCGACTCCTGCCCCTCAACTAACCGAGAGGTGTGATTGCCGCCGCGAGCTCGGAGCCGAAGCTCAGCAACCCGGGAATGAGCTGCACTCTGCACCAACTCCGGCTCGGCGATCACATACGACATCCAAAATCCCTTCGACGCAAGGCACTGACTGACCAGTAACTTACTTATAAGTAAGTGGAACTGACCGCAGAGTAATAACCGTTGTGCACGTGTTCAAGAGGCGTTTTGGATGCCGTGGGGCCCGCTCGGCTCACTCACGGCGGCAGTGACCACTGTCACCAGGCAATATGCGCCTAGAATGCCAGGAGCCGGCGACCGCGAGACTGCAGCTACCGACGCCGTCTCTCGGGAAATGCGTCGGTAGTTACAGTCTCGCGGAGCGGAGTAGGCGTCAGGCGCGCAATTCGGCGCCGACGCGTTCGGCGGCGTGCCGCACCGCGGCGTCCCGGGCCGCGCTGGCGTCGGCCTCGGTCAGCGTGCGATCCGGGGCGCGGAACCGCAGCGCGAACGTCAGCGATTTGCGGTCTTCACCGATTTGCGGGCCGGTGAAGACGTCGAACAGCGCGATGTCCTCCAGCAGTTCGCCGGCCCCCTCGCGAACGGCGTCCTGCACCGCCTGGGCCGGTACCTGTGCAGGCACCACCAGGCTGACGTCTTGGAACACGGCGGGAAACGGCGACACCCTGGGTGCCGGAAGCGCCTCCACGACAGGAATGGCGTCGAGGTTCAGCTCGAGCGCGCAGGTGCCTTTGGGCAGTCCCGAGCGCTCGATGACGGCGGGGTGCAACTGCCCGGCGTAACCGACGGAGGTTTGCCCGACGAACACTTCGGCGCATCGGCCCGGATGCCACGGTAGCTGTTGTGCCGCGCGCAGAATTACGTCAAATCCACTGGCGCGCGCGATGATTCGAACCGCCTCGAAGGCGTCTGACGCTTCGGCCAGGCGGCCGGGACCCCACGGACCGCGCGGTTCACGTAGCCCGGCCAACACGGCGGCCACCTGCTGCGGTTGCCGGGGCAGGGAGGCGTCGAGCACGGCGATCTCAGCGTCTGTCGGCCGGCGGTCGACGGGGATCAGCCCGACCCCGCGGGTCTGCTCGCTGGGCTGGACCACCTGCGCAACCGCGAACAGCGCGGCGTCAACAAGTCCTCGGGATACGTTGCGCGCCAACGCTTCCAACAGGGCTGGTAGCAGTGTGGTGGCCAGCTGCGGGCGATCGGCCTCCAGCGGGTTGAGCACGTGCGTCGTCGTACGTCGGGGGTCATCGGATGGCAACCCCCACAGGTCGAAGACGCCGACTGGCAGAAACGGTGTCGGCAGAATCTCGACGTAGCCCGACTGTGCCAGCGACTTGCCGATCGCGCGGCGGCGCTTCTGCACCGCTGTGAGTCCGCGGCCTGCGGGCGCCGACGGTAGCACCGACGGGATGACCTCGAGCCCTTCCAGCCGCAGCACCTCCTCGACGAGATCGGCGGGCTGCAGTAGGTCGGGTCGCCAACTGGGTGGGGTCACGGTCAATGTGTCTCCGGAGCCGGCCACCATGCCTGCCACCAAGGCACCGATCTGGGTCAGCCGCCTGGCCGTCGTGCCTTCGGCATACGCCACCCCGGCGAAGCGGTCGGGCAGGTCGGCGGCGATCCGGATCGGCGGCAGTGACCAATCCTCACGCGGGGGGTCGCCCCGCCAATCGGTCAACGTCGGCGAAATGTTCCCCCCGGCGATGTCGGCGAGCAGCGTGGCGCAGCGGTCCAGGGCGGCGACCGATATGGCCGGGTCCACCACGCGCTCGTACCGACGTGCGGCCTCGCTGGGCAGATGCAGTCGCCGCTGGGTGCGCGATATTCCGGCCGGGTCCCACACCGCGGCCTCCAGCAGCACGTCGTTGGAGCCGGCGCGCACTTCGGTGCTTGCCGCGCCCATCACACCGCCGATTGCCGCGGTCGCGACGTCATCGACGATCAGGACGTCGGCGGGATCGAGTTTGCGTTCGATGTCGTCGAGGGTCACGACGGTCTCGCCAGGCCGGGCGAACCGCACGCCGAGTCCGCCGCTGATCCGGTTGCTGTCGTGGGCGTGCATGGGTTGGCCCAGTTCCAGCATCACGTAGTTGGTGACGTCCACCGCGGGCGAAGTCGCCCGGATGCCGCACAGCTGCAGCCGGCGCTGCAGCCACCACGGCGACACGGAAGCGGGGTTGATCCCGGTGACCGGCCGCAGCGCGAACCGGCGCACCCCGGTCTCGGGTTGCACTGTCAACGGCCATGCCTCGCCGTCGGCCGGCAGCGGTTTCACGTCCGCTGGATCTACGTAGTTCAGATCGTAGGCACACGCGATCTCGCGGGCCAAGCCGCGCACCGACATGCAGTAACCGCGATCCGGGGTGATGGCCAGGTCAAAGACCACATCGTCCAACCCCAGCACCTCGGCGCCGTCGGCGCCCGGTTCTGCGGTTCCGGGCGGCAACACCAGGATCCCGGAATGGTCGGCCCCCAAACCGAGTTCGGCTGCCGAACAGATCATTCCATCGGAGGTGCGACCATAGGTCTTGCGGGTTGCGATGACAAAGCCGCCGGGCAACGTGGCACCCGGCAGCGCGACCACCACCAGATCACCGACGGCGAAGTTGGTTGCCCCGCAGACGATCTCGCGTTGCTGATTCTCGCCGACATCGACCAGACAGGCTCGGATCGGCTTCTTGAATTCGGTGAGCTCCTCGATATTTGTCACGCGCCCCACGCTCAGTGGGCCGTCGACGGGGCCGAGAGTCAGCACCTCCTCGACCTCGTGGCCGATGCGTACCAACGTCAGCTCGAGTTCGGCGGGGGTGACGTCCCACCCCGGCGCGCCCGCCGAAACGACTTCGCGCAGCCAGCTATACGGCACACGCATCAGGAACCCACCCCGAACGGCAACGAGAAACGGACGTCTCCTTCGACCATGTCGCGCATGTCCGGAATGCCGTTGCGGAACTGCAGAGTGCGTTCCAAGCCCATCCCGAACGCGAAACCAGAGTAGTCGTCGGGGTCAATTCCTGCGGCCCGCAACACGTTTGGATGTACCATGCCACAGCCGCCCCACTCCACCCAGTCGGCGCCACCCTTTTTGTTGGCGAACCAAACATCGACCTCGGCGGAGGGTTCGGTGAACGGGAAGAAGTGCGGCCGGATCCGGGTGCGCGCTAACGGACCGAACTCGGCGCGCGCCAGGGCATCCAGCGTTCCACGCAGGTGCGCCATGGACAGCCCGCGATCCACCGCTAAGCCTTCCACCTGGTGGAAGACCGGCGTGTGGGTGGCATCGAGTTCGTCGGTGCGAAACGTTCGGCCGATCGAGATGATGTAGACCGGCAACTCGCGTTCGAGCAGGGTCCTCACCTGCACCGGCGAGGTGTGTGTGCGCAACAGCTGTCGGGAACCCTCCGGCGCGATATAGAAGGTGTCTTGTTCGCTGCGTGCGGGATGATCGGGCGGAAAGTTGAGCGCGTCGAAGTTGAACTGCTCAGCCTCGACCTCGGGCCCATCGGCCAGTTCCCACCCCATCGCGATGAAGGTATCGGCGACGTGGTCGGCCAATATCGTGATCGGATGCCGGGCCCCGGTCGCCTGCCGGGTTGACGGCAACGTGACGTCGATGCCTTCGGCGACCAGCACGGCCGCGTCGCGTTCCGCGCGCAGTGCGGACAGTCGCTCGTCGTAGCTGAGTTGGGCCTCGCCGCGAGCGGAGTTGACGCGCTTACCGACGTCGGCGCGTTGGTCCTTGGGCACGCTGCCCAGCGCCTGCCGGGCCAGCGCCAGCGGCGAGCGGTCTCCGAGGTACTCGGTCTTGACGCGCGACAACGCCTCAAGACCGTCGGCGAGCGCGATGGCCTGCCGGGCAGCGCTGACCGCTTCGGCTAATGCTTCCGGCGACAGGTCGACGGGTTGGGCGCCCACGCGGCGACACTCTCCTTGCTGACGAGGCTGTTCGGGCTGGCTGGATTTGCACCACGAGCGTGACGCAAGTGCCGATCATAGGCGATTAGGCGCATTCGGCTCGGCGCGCACATGCACTCGCGTGCCGTGCCCGTCTGGACGGTGCTTAGCCGGTCGCGACCGGCCGTCGACCGGTCAGGGTGTCTTCGCCGTCCAGCCGCGAGAGCACAGCTGAACTGCGCAGCGAACGGAACCGGGCGATCGTGTAGGCCGCAACCGCGCCCAGCAGACCAAACACCAGCGTCGCAGCCATCCCCCACCAGTGGTGAGCCAGGAGCAGGAAACCGAAGCCCGTCGAATTCACCAGCATGAAAAGGCGCAGCGGTGTCCAGTGCACCGGCCGACTCAACCTGGCGGACACCAATAGGCCCAGGATCACCGCGACGGTATGGCCCGCATCCGTGAAATCGTCGCCCATGATCGCCGCGGTAATGCCAGCCGCTATCCACCAACCGACCCAAGCCGGCTGCCAGCGCCGCGGCAGGGTCGCGGTCAGCACACCGAGCACCGCGAGGGCCCCGTAGCTCATCCCGACATCACTGGCTCGGGCAATGGAGACCGGCAGCCAGCCGAACTCGACCGCCGCGGCAAGAGCAACGGCAACCAGCAGCGTCGCGCCGACATGTCCGACCAGAAACGCCACCATCAGCCGGATGGTGCGTAATTGCAGTTCCGCGAGTAACAGCAGACAGGTCAGGAAGGGCAGCCAGAAATAGATCGGACCAGCATCGATGACGAACGCACTGCCTAACAGCGTTCCAATGTGCCCGTGGGCCAGGTTGTGCAGGTTAGTGCTGGCGCGCTGAATGATGACGTCGCGTGCGTGCGGGCCGAGCATCAGGATGGCGAAGCTGACGACAAGTAGCACCGCCACATACCCCACGGTGAAACGGACCCGGCCAAGCCGGGAAAATGTGCCCCCACTCATCAATATCCATTATGTCTGCTAATTTGTTTCGGCCGTGTCATCGGAAGCTGTCAAATCCCTCACAGTCTTCAGGCGATATATCGCCAAGTCCGGCGGGATCCCGGTGAGTTTGCTCGCAAAAAGCGGTTTACGTGCACGTTTGGCGACCACGCCGAGGGCGTGCAGTTCACTTTGCGGTATCAGGTCCTCAAGCTGACTTCCCGCGACGCGGCGTCGCGATCGGGGAGCCCCTCAGCTCGTCGGACTCGGCGGACTCCGTGTTCTCGCGATGTCCAACATCCACGTGGCAAGGGTAGGCGGTGCGAACGAACGCGGGCCGTCCCGACCGATCCCGAACCTGGGGGTGCGCGGCTACAAACTGTGAACGAGTGAGGTCAGGAATGTGGGAACGATGCCACCGAACTGGGTGCCCTCAACTGAAAATTCTGAACCGAGGAGGGTCAGCGTGGTGTTTGTGGAGGGGTCGTTATAGCTGTATGGCGGAACCGTAACGGAGATGGGCCGAAGTGGAGCGAAAACCCCGCCAATGGGAATATCCACGGCACCTACGCTTGTCCCACTTCCGAGCGGAATGGTGATTGTTTCTTGGCCAAACAGCACGGCGTTAGCGAAGGTGAAGGGTGAGGAGAAGTACAGGCTCGCGGCTCCCGCCAAATTCCCTCTGCCCAGCGCGGCAAGGACTTCGGTGGTGTTGTTGACAATCGCGGTACCGCCGATGACGACGGGACCCGCCTGACCGACGAGCAGCGCGACGGCAGCGGGTGCGAAGAGCGTCGCCCCGGTGAATTGGAGTACCACCCCGCCAGCACCGGTCGAAGAGATCCCCCTCAGCGACAAATCGAAGGGCCCCAACCCAGTAACACTGCCATGCGCGGCCAACAACACCGGGCCGTTGGCGGGTATGTTCGCCGTCGCGCCCGCATACAACAAGCTCACCGGACCAACCGGAGTGTTGAGGGTTCCGTTTAAGTTCAATGCTCCGCTGAACTCGTTGTTGGTAAAGGAAAGCGGGGTCCCAGTCGCCGACAAGTTCAAGGGGCCAAGCAATCCCACGCGACCAAACGCGGTGTTTAGCGACGCACCTGCATGCAAGGTTCCAGAGAACCCGCCGCCGGGCGGCGGAACGCTGGTCCCTCCCGCCCACAACTCCACGGCGCCAACCGCATTGCCTACATACCCGGATGCCGAAAAGGCGTTGGTGGTCTGGGTCGCCGACCCGCCCACGGACCCCAACACGAGGCGGCCAACCGGGGTGTTCAGTGCCACAACTGCATTCGCGGTTTGCCGGGACCCGCCGCCGGCGAGGGGAGTTGTGGACTGGTGCAGCGATAACCCCAAGGGACCGAGGTGGTAATAACTGTTGGTCGTGCTGACGGCGGCCGCAGCCGAGTTGGTCGCAGCGGCGACGAGGCCGCTTCCTGTGAACGCGTTCACCAAGGTTTGCGCGGCATTAGCGACCTCGGTGCTCACATACTGAGCGGCCCCGCCATTCAGCAGGTTCACAAACCCTTCATGAAAGGCCGCCGCCTTGGCGCTCAGGATTTGGAATTCTTGGGCGTGCGTACCGAAAAGTTCCGTGATGGCCACCGACACCTCATCGGCGGCCGGGGCGGCGATCGCCGTCGTCTGGCTCGCCGCCGCGGTATTCGCGGCGCGCAGCGCGGAGCCCAAGCTCTCAAGGTTCCCGCTGGCGGAGACCACGCTGTCGGGTATCAGACTCAAAAGCGACATTGCTTTCCTCCCTGGCCGAAACCGTGACACGGACCGCCGAGCCGATCATCGGGAGACAAATCGTAACAGCCAGCGCCCCCGTCGGGAATAAACGATTTCAACTTCGCCGACGCTGTGCTGCGCCGCAGTTAATTAACGTACTTGTCAAATTCAGTCTGTCGATCCGCTTAGCGCAAGGACTCGTCGCAGCGACGCTTGCGAACATAAACGAAAGCCGAACGCACTCAGCAATTTCGGAACGATGTCGGCGAATTGCGTGCCTCGATAGAAAATTCAGCACCCGAAATAGTCGTGGTCGTCTCCGCGTACGGGTCGTAATAATTATATTGCGGCCAGGTCGTCGATATGGGTTCGGGGGAAGCGAAAACCCCGCCAAACCGAATGTGCACTTCTAGACTTACTCCGCCTGCAGCGATTGGATTGCCCGCCGCACTAGTGAATTGCAACGTCATCCCGCCACCTGAAAAGTCCGTATGCACGCAGGGTCGTCGTGACGGAACCGCGGCGAAACTTCGGCACTCGAGCGACGCGCCAGCCGAAATTCTAGACAACGTGCGTTGTCAAAGTTATCGTGGGCGCAGTGGGAAGTGGGGGGCCGCGATGACAGCCAGATCGACGACACCAGCCGATCCGCTGGGACCAGATTCACTCACGTGGAAGTACTTTGGCGACTTGCGCACCGGGATGATGGGCGTCTGGATCGGGGCGATCCAGAACATGTATCCGGAGCTGGGCGCCGGCGTCGAGGAACATTCGATCCTGCTGCGCGAGCCGCTGCAGCGGGTGGCCCGTTCGGTGTACCCGATCATGGGCGTGGTCTACGACGGTGATCGCGCGGCGCAGACCGGCGACCAGATCAAGGGCTACCACAAGACCATCAAGGGAGTGGACACTTCCGGGCGTCGCTATCACGCGCTGAATCCGGAGACCTTCTACTGGGCGCATGCCACGTTCTTCATGATGGTCATCAAGGTGGCCGAGTACTTCTGCGGAGGCCTCACCGAGGCCGAGAAGCGTCAGCTCTTCGACGAGCATGTGCAGTGGTACCGGATGTACGGCATGAGCATGCAGCCGGTGCCCAAATCGTGGGAGGAATTTCTGGAATACTGGGAACGGGTCGGCCGCGAGGAACTCGAGATCAACCGGGCGACGCTGGACATCTTCCAGCTGCGCATCCCCAAGCCCAGGTTCGTGCTGATGCCCACCCCGATTTGGGACCAGTTGTTCAAACCGCTGGCCGCCGGTCAGCGCTGGATCGCGGCCGGACTGTTTGAGCCCGCGGTGCGCGAGAAGGCGGGGATGCGCTGGACTCCGGGCGACGAGGTGTTGCTGCGCTTATTCGGCAAGTTGGTCGAGCTGACGTTCTTGGCGGTCCCCGACGAAATCCGGCTGCACCCGCGCGCACTCGCCGCCTACCGCCGCGCCGAGGGCCGCATACCGGGCGACGCACCGTTGGTGCAGGCACCTGGATTCACGGCGCCGCCAAGCGACCGGCGCGGCCTGCCGATGCACTACTTTCCCTCCGGTTCCCACCCCTCGCTGCGCCCGGCAAAGGTCTTGATGGAACGTGCGGGATCGCTCATGCACACCACGCTGTCGCTGGCCGGTCTCAGGCCCGCCGACGGCCGCGGCCGGGCCGCGTAGCAGTTAGCCGAGCGCCCGCGCGCTCTGGTAGAGACAGATCGCCGCGGCGGCGGCCACGTTCAGGCTCTCCGCGCCGCCGGACATCGGAATCCGCACCCGGTGCTCCGCCTGGCCGGCTATCTCGTCTGACAGGCCATGTGATTCGGGCCCGAACAACCACGCCGTCGGCCTGCCGAGCAGTCCCTCGGCCTCGTCGAGCGCCCTCTCACCATCCAGCGTGCTGGCCAGAACCTGTAGTCCGGCTGCGCGCAACGCGGCGACGGCGGCGTTGGCGTCGGCTTCGACGACGACAGGAACCGAAAAGATGCTGCCCGCCGAGGCACGCAGACATTTGCCGTTGTAGGGGTCCACGCTATGTCCCGCGAGGATCACCGCCGCCGCACCCATGGCGTCCGCGATGCGGATCAGCGTGCCCGCATTGCCCGGCTCGCCGATCTCGACAGCGACCGCGACCAGCCGAGGCGACCCGGCCAGCACGTCAGGCAGCGGGGTCTCGGGCATGTCGCACACCGCGACCAAACCTGCGGGAGTAACCGTGTCGGACAACACCTTTGCGGCCCGCTCTGTCATCAGGTGGACCGGAGCGCGCTGGCCATCGGCTAAAGATGTGAGCAACGCCTGGTGTCGGGCCGCAGCGGACTCGGTGACGAAAACGTCCCGGACCAACCCACGCGCTGACGCGGCCGAGACGAGGTTAAAGCCTTCAGCGAGAAAGCATCCCGCACGCCGCCGGGCGACGTGACGATGCAATTTGACCGCCGCGACCACCTTGGCCGAGCGTTCAGTGAGCACCGGAGCATCGTGCCCGGCTTGCCCGCTGAGCGCCGTCAGGCAGCCTCTCCGTTGGGCGCGTTGACGTCTTCGGGCAGTGCCGCCCGGGCAACGTCAACGAGCGCGGTGAACGCCGCCGGATCGCTGATCGCGATTTCGGAGAGGTTCTTGCGGTCCACCTCGACACCAGCGGCCTTCAGCCCCTGGATCAGCCGGTTATAGGTGATGTCGTTGGCGCGCGCAGCCGCGTTGATCCGCGAGATCCACAGCTTACGGAAGTCGCCCTTGCGCGCACGGCGGTCCCGGTAGGCATAACCCAGCGAATGCAGCTGCTGCTCTTTGGCCTTGCGGTAGAGCCGAGACCGCTGGCCGCGATAGCCCTTGGAGGCCTTCAGGATGGTGCGCCTCTTCTTGTGGGCGTTGACTGCCCGCTTTACGCGTGCCATGAAAATTCCTACTCTCGTTCAGACGTAATTGGTCGGGGGCCGGGTTCGGCGTTCAGCCGTTCAGCCGTTCAGCAACGCTTTGACACGCTTGGTGTCGTTGGCGGCAACCGTCGTTCGGCCGTCCAGCCGCCGGGTGCGCTTGGACGCTTTGTGCTCAAGCAGGTGCCGGCGACCGGCTTTCTGGCGGACGATCTTCCCGGTTCCGGTGCGCCGGAACCGCTTCGATGCACCACTGTGGGTCTTGGCCTTGGGCATGATTCCTCACTATCTACTTCTGCGGTTCTCGCTGTTGTCGTTAGGTCAGTTGGGCGAAGGGGTGGTGCCTTCGGCCGTGTCGGTCTCAGGTGCCGGCTCGTCCCGCTGTTCTTCCGGGTGCAGCGCCTTGGCGCGGGTCTTGGCGCCGCGGTGCGGTGCCAGCACCATCGTCATGTTGCGCCCGTCCTGCTTGGCGGAAGTCTCGACGAAGCCGTAGTCGGCGACGTCGGCGCCCAGCCGCTGCAGCAATCGGTAGCCGAGTTCGGGTCGCGACTGCTCGCGGCCGCGGAACATGATCGTGACCTTGACCTTCGATCCGGCTTCCAGGAACCGAATCACGTGACCCTTTTTGGTCTCGTAGTCGTGACTGTCGATCTTGGGTCGCAATTTCTGTTCTTTGACGACGGTCTGCTGCTGGTTCTTGCGGGATTCGCGCGCCTTTTGCGCCGTCTCGTATTTGAACTTGCCGTAATCCATGATCTTGCAGACCGGCGGCCTGGCGTCTGGCGCAACTTCGACAAGGTCGAGATCGGCGTCCGCGGCGACGCGAAGTGCGTCTTCGATACGCACAATGCCTACCTGCTCCCCCCCTGGGCCGATTAGCCGGACTTCAGGTACGCGGATGCGCTCGTTGACGCGGGTCTCAGTGCTGATGGGGCCTCCCTTGTTGGCTTCCTGGGTCGGTCTGGAGTCTTTGTTGCGAAGTCATCCAGACCACGACCAGCCGGAGCCCGTCCGGGGTCAGCCAAGGGAAACACCACGCCATCAGCAAAAAAGCCCTGCATAAGCAGGGCCCAATGCCGACCGATCGCGGCCTGAGCCGCCCGCGCCATGCGCGGAACAGGCATCACAAGATGCCTGTGACCGGGACCGTATTACCTTTGAACTGCCTTGACGGCTTCTCGTGGCAAACGGTGGGAGTGGGACTCCACTTAACTGTCCCTGGCTTTCGCCGGGATGGTCGTGGCAGCAAGTCTACCAGCCATTAGGCACTGCTCAGCACCGCGGCGGCCGGACCCGGTCCGGCACACATCGGACCGGTCAGATCTCCTCACAAACTACTATGGACTGGTCTTGGCGCTTCGCCAGGCATTTCACGGGTTGAGGGAATATCCTCGCGGTCTGTGACAATCGCAATGCCTCGTTCGCTGAACCGGTCGAACTCCCGGTATCGCTGGGTACCGGCGGCGGCCGGCTGGACCGTGGGCATCATCGCCACCCTGTCACTTCTGGCCAGCGTTTCCCCGCTGATCCGTTGGCTCATCAAGGTGCCGCGGGAATTCATCAACAGCTATCTGTTCAACTTCCCTGACACCAGCATCGCGTGGTCGTTCGTGCTGGCGTTGGTGGCCGCGGCCCTGACCGCGCGCAAACGCATCGCCTGGGTGGTGTTGCTCGCCAACATGATCCTTGCCGCGGTCTTGAACGTCGCCGAGCTCGCCGAGGGCGGCAACACCGCGGCCGAGGAGTTCGGCGAGTACCTCGGGTTCGCATTCCACGTCGTCGTGGTCGTGGGGCTGGTCTTGAGCTACCGCGAGTTCTGGGCCAAAGTCCGCAGAGGCGCACTGTTCAAGGCGGCAGCGGTGCTGGTCACCGCAGATGTAATTGGAATCCTGATCTCGTGGGCGCTGGTCGAAGTGTTCCCCGGGACACTGGCGCCGGATTCTCGCTTTTGGTACGTGGTCAACCGGGTGGTCGGGTTCTCGATCGTTGATCCTGAAGAGTTCACCGGCCGCCCGCACGTCCTGCTCAACGCGACCTTCGGGTTGTTCGGCGCGCTCGCGCTGATCGCGGCGGCGATCGTGCTGTTCCAGTCCCAGCGCGCCGACAACGCGCTCACCGGTGAGGACGAGTCCGCCATCCGCGGGCTGCTCGAGCTGTACGGCAAGAATGATTCGCTGGGCTACTTCGCCACCCGTCGGGACAAGTCGGTGGTGTTCGCACAGAGCGGCCGCGCCGCCGTCACCTATCGAGTCGAGGTCGGCGTCTGCCTGGCCAGCGGCGACCCGGTGGGCGATCCCAGGACGTGGCCCCAGGCCATCGGCGCGTGGCTGGCCCTGTGCCAGACCTATGGCTGGGCGCCCGGTGTGATGGGCGCCAGTTCACAAGGAGCCCAGGCGTATCGCGAGGCCGGACTCAACGCCCTCGAGCTGGGCGATGAGGCAATCCTGCTTGCCGGCGACTACAAACTGTCCGGCCCGGACATGCGCGGGGTGCGGCAGGCGGTAACCCGGGCGCGCAGGGCCGGGCTGACGGTGCGCATCCGCCGGCATCGCGACATCTCCGAGGACGAGATGGCCGAAACCATCGGTCGTGCCGATAAATGGCGCGACACCGAGTCCGAGCGCGGCTTCTCGATGGCGCTGGGCAGGCTCGGCGATCCGGCCGACGCGGACTGCCTACTGGTCGAGGCGTTAGACCGCGACGACCAGGTAATAGCGATGCTGTCGCTGGTCCCGTGGGGCACCACCGGCGTCTCGTTGGACTTGATGCGCCGTTCCCCGCAATCCCCGAACGGCACCATCGAGCTGATGGTCAGCGAGCTCGCCCTCAACGCTGAAACCCTTGGAATCATCCGCATTTCACTGAACTTCGCGATGTTCCGCTCGGCGTTCGAGCAAGGTGCCCAACTCGGCGCCGGCCCAATCGCGCGGTTGTGGCGGGGGTTGCTGTTGTTCTTCTCGCGGTGGTGGCAGCTGGAAACGCTGTACCGCTCGAACATGAAATACCAGCCCGAATGGGTGCCCCGGTACGCCTGCTACGAGGATGCCCGGCTGATTCCGCGGGTGGGGGTCGCCTCGGCCCTGGCCGAAGGTTTTCTCGTGTTGCCGTTCAAAAGGCGCGAAAAGGTGCAGACCGGCCGTCACCCCGCCGTTCCACCGAGGCTGGCGGAATCCGGGCTGCTGCATCCTGACGGGAGCACTCCGGATGTCAGCCAGCTGCAGCAGCGGGCGGAGGCGACGAACAAGGAAGAGCTCGAATGCCCGCTTGCCCGAACAGGTGCGAGTGCGGCTGACCAAGCTGAAGACGCTGCAGCGCATCGGCGTCGACGCCTACCCGGTGGGAACCCCGCCCAGTCACACCATCGCCCAGGCGCTGAACACAAACGACCAGGACACGGTTTCGGTGTCCGGTCGCATCTTGCGGATACGCGACTTTGGCGGCGTGTTGTTTGCCCAGTTGCGCGACTGGACGAGCGAGATTCAAGTGTTGCTTGATAATTCGCGCCTGGAGCACGGCCGAATCGCGGATTTCACCGCGGCCATCGACCTCGGTGACCTGATCGAGGTGACCGGACACATGGGCTTCAGTAAAAACGGAACCCGCTCGTTGATAGTGCGCGACTGGCGGATGATCGGTAAGTGCCTGCGGCCGTTGCCGAACAAGTGGAAAGGGTTGACCGACCCGGAGGCGCGAGTGCGCACTCGCTACGTCGACCTGGCGGTCAATCCCGAGTCCCGCAACCTGATCACGGCCCGCAGCGCCGTGTTGCGCTCCGTCCGGGAAACCTTGTTCGCCAAGGGATTTATCGAAGTCGAGACGCCGATCCTGCAGCAGATCCACGGCGGGGCCAGCGCGCGGCCCTTCGTCACCCACAGCAACACCTATGACATGAACCTGTTCTTGCGTATCGCGCCCGAGCTTTACCTCAAGCGGTTGTGCGTCGGCGGTGTGGAGCGGGTGTTCGAGCTGGGCCGCGCCTTCCGCAACGAGGGCGTGGACTTCAGCCACAATCCCGAGTTCACCCTGCTGGAGGCCTACCAGGCGCACGCCGACTACAAGGTGTGGATTGACGGCTGTCGCGAGCTCATCCAGAACGCGGCCGAGGCCGCTAACGGCGCGCAGACCGTCCTCCGGCCGCGCGCCGACGACGAGTCGGGCGGCGCCCACCGGCTCGAGCCGGTCGACATCTCCGGCGTCTGGCCGGTGAAGACGGTTTACGGTGCGGTGTCCGAAGCGCTTGGCGAACAGATCGACCCCGACACCTCCCTGTCCAGGCTCCGCAGGCTGTCCGACGCCGCGCACATTCCTTATCGGGCACATTGGGATGCCGGCGCGGTGGTCCTGGAGCTCTACGAGCAGCTGGTCGAGGACCGCACCGAGCAACCGACGTTCTACATCGACTTCCCGACCTCGGTGTCGCCGCTGACCCGCCCGCACCGCAGTCAGCCGGGCGTTGCCGAGCGGTGGGACCTGGTGGCGTGGGGTGTCGAATTGGGCACCGCCTATAGCGAACTCACCGACCCGGTCGAACAGCGGCGCAGGCTGCAGGAGCAGTCGCTGTTGGCCGCCGGCGGCGACCCCGAAGCGATGGAGCTCGACGAGGACTTCCTGCAGGCGATGGAATACGCGATGCCGCCCACCGGGGGCCTCGGGATGGGCATAGACCGGCTCGTCATGTTGATCACGGGCCGCAGCATCCGCGAGACGCTGCCGTTCCCGCTCGCCAAACCCCACTAACCGCCCGTCGGCGTGTCACACCCGCCCCACAGCTAACATTCGGAACAATATGTTCCGGGATGGTTAACAATGGATCACAATGGATCGCGTGACTGCCGCGCCGCCCGATGCCGCGGCGCAGTTTTTGGCCGGTAGCCACACCTCTCTCATGCATGGCTGGGTGCCCTTGACGGTCCAGCTCGCCACCGCGATCGTGCTGGCGGCTGCGCTCGGCGGGCGAACGCGGCACTGGTGGCGGGTGCGTCTGCCGCTGGCCGCCCTGGTCGGTGGAGCTGCCGCCTACGGCACCCGCTGGTACATCGTCGATCGCGGTCTGACCGATGAACCGGCTCCGTCCACGCTGTGGCTCTGGATCGCATTGACGGGCATGGCTGCGGCCGTGTTGATCCTGGGCTGGCACAGCGCGCGCAACTGGCGGCGTGGCGCAATGCTGCTGGCCGTGCCCGCGTGCCTGCTCAGTGGGGCGCTCGTGCTCAACCTGTGGGTTGGCTATTTCCCGACGGTGCAGACCGCGTGGAACCAGCTCACTTCCGGTCCCCTGCCCGATCAGACCGACCAAGCCACCGTCGCAGCGATGGTGGCCAGTGGAGCCCGGCCGCCGCACGGCAGCGTCGTGCCGGTGTCGATCCCGGCGGACGCGTCGCACTTCAAGCATCGCGGCGAACTGGTGTACCTGCCGCCAGAGTGGTTTGCCAGTAATCCGCCGCCGCGGTTGCCGACCATCATGATGATCGGCGGCCAGTTCAACACACCCGCGGACTGGACGCGGGCGGGCGACGCGGTCCGGACCCTCGACGGGTTCGCCGCCACACACCAGGGCAAGGCTCCGGTACTCGTGTTCGTCGACTCCGGCGGAGCATTCAACAACGACACTGAATGCGTCAACGGCGCCCGCGGCAACGCGGCCGACCATCTGACCAAAGACGTCGTTCCGTACATGATCTCGCACTTCGGCGTCAGCCCCGACCGGTCGGGCTGGGGCGCTGCGGGCTGGTCCATGGGCGGGACCTGCGCGGTCGACCTGACCGTCATGCATCCCGATATGTTCAGCGCATTCGTCGACGTGTCCGGCGACTATTTCCCGAATGCGGGAAACAAGGCGCAAACCATCGCCCGGCTGTTCGGCGGAAACGCCGACGCGTGGGCCGCATTCGATCCGACCACGGTGATCAACCGGCACGGCCCGTACACCGGGGTGGCCGGTTGGTTCGCGATCTCTTCGGACGCACGCCATGACATCGGGACCGCCGACACCGGCACGATGCGCCTGGCCGGCCGCGACGCCGCCACCAACCCGAGTAACCAGACCGCCGCTGCCTATTCGCTGTGCGCGCTTGGTCGTGCCAACGGCATCGACTGCGCTGTGGTCCCCCAGCCGGGCAAGCACGACTGGCCATTCGCGGAGCGTGCCTTCGCGACCGCGCTGCCCTGGCTCGCCGGCCAGCTGGGCACTCCGACGATTCCACGGATTCCGTTCCCCGACCCGTCGCCTCCCGCGGGCCCGACGGTGGTCCACGCTGAGCATCCGAAGATCGCTACGCGATAGCCTGGCGGCATGCCCGACGAACCGACAGTTCCCGATTCGGCACCGCCCGACCCCGGGTACGACAGCGCGGGTGTGCCCACGTTCGAGTCGGTGCGGGAGAAGATCGAATCCCGGTACACCACCGCTCTGGGTGGCGCCGAACTCGACGCCGAGACGCCGGAAGGCCGGGACGTCGAGAAGCAGTATGAGGAACGCCAGCGTGCGGCGGCCGAGCGGCTCGCACAGATCCGCGAGGCGATGCGCTCCGACAAGAGCTGACTCTCCCCCGCGAGATATAAACCACGCCTACGCTTTCCGGCGTGTCGTGTGCGTGGTTTATGTGTCGCGCGAGACGGAGGGGCCGCCCGACGCGCCGGCCACGCGAGGTATAAACCACGCCTGCGTTTCCCGGCGTGTCGCCGGCGTGGTTTATGTGTCGCGGCGGCACCGAACAGACCGCGATCCCGTCCTACGCGCATGGACGATGTCTTCAGAGGCAGCGAGGCCCTGCGCGAGGGGATACTGAACCGGTATCAGCTCGAGACGAACTTCCGCGCCATCTATCCCGACGTCTATCTGGCGCGCCATGCGGCTCCAACACTGCGCACACGATCAGCTGCTGCTTGGCTCTGGTCCGACCGGCGCGGCGTGCTGGGCGGGCTCGCAGCAGCAGCGCTGCACGGCGCGGAGTGGATCGACGGCGACCAGCCGATCGAGCTGCTTTGGCGCAATCAACATGCACCTGCGGGCATATTGACCAGCAAACACCGCTTGGACGACGACGAAGTCACTTACGTCGAGAGGCTGCCGGTAACCACACCCGCACGCACTGCGTTCGACCTCGCCCGAAGGCCCCCCATCGGCCAGGCGGTGGCGCGGCTCGACGCGCTCAAACGGGCAACGCCGTTCTCTGCTGAGGATGTGCAGGTGCTGGCCAAGCGACACTCGGGCGCCCGCGGCCTGCGGCAGCTGCGTGCGGCGCTTCCCCGCATCGACGCCGGTGCCGAATCGCCCAAGGAGACTTGGCTGCGGCTGTTGCTGATCGACGCGGGCTTGCCCGCGCCGCAAACGCAGATACCGGTAGTCCTGCAGAACCGAACTGTGGCGCGGCTGGACATGGGCTGGGGGCGATTTAAAGTGGCCGCCGAATATGACGGTGACCAACACCGCACCAGCAGAAGCCAATACGTGTGGGACCGTCGTCGGCTGAAGATGCTCAAGGGGCTTGGCTGGATCGTGATCCGGGTAATCGCCGAAGATCGTCCTGACGACGTCGTGCGCGCTGTCCGCGAAGCCCTGAACCTCCGCGGCTATCGCGAGATATAAACCACGCCTTGGCTTCCCGGCGTGTCGTCAGCGTGGTTTATATGTCGCGGCCACACCAAGCGCGGCCAAAGCCCCCGGCTGTCGCGAGATATAAACCACGCCTTGGCTTCCCGGCGTGTCGTCAGCGTGGTTTATATGTCGCGGCGACAACGGGCCGTCGCAGCGAACATCAAGCGCTGACTTTCCGTCGCCGCTTCGGCCGCTGCGGCGCGTCGGCCGGCGCTGCGGCGGCGATAACCTCGCCGAGAAACTTCCCGGTGTAGCTCTCCGGCACCGCGGCGACTTCTTCCGGAGTGCCCTCGGCGACAATGGTTCCGCCCCCGGCGCCACCTTCTGGCCCCATGTCGACGATCCAGTCCGACGTCTTGATCACGTCTAGGTTGTGCTCGATCACGATCACCGAATTGCCTTTGTCGACAAGTCCGTTGATGACGGTCAGCAGCTTTCGGATGTCGTCGAAATGCAAACCGGTGGTGGGCTCGTCGAGGATGTAGATGGTGCGCCCGGTGGAGCGCTTCTGCAGCTCGGCGGCCAGCTTGACCCGCTGCGCCTCACCGCCGGAAAGCGTCGGCGCCGGCTGGCCGAGCCGGACATAACCGAGGCCCACATCGACCAGGGTGCGCAGATAGCGGTGGATGCCGCTGATCGGCTCGAAGAACTCCGCCGCTTCCTCAATCGACATGTCCAGCACTTCGGAGATCGTTTTGCCTTTGTAGTGCACCTCAAGGGTTTCCCGGTTGTAGCGGGCCCCCTGACACACCTCGCACGGCACATACACGTCCGGCAGAAAATTCATCTCGATCTTGATGGTGCCGTCACCGGTGCACGCCTCGCAGCGGCCGCCCTTGACGTTGAACGAGAACCGGCCGGGTTGATAGCCGCGAACTTTGGCCTCGGTGGTGGCGGCGAACAGCGTGCGGATCTTGTCGAACACCCCGGTGTAGGTGGCCGGGTTGGATCGCGGTGTGCGGCCGATCGGCGACTGGTCCACCCGCACCAGCTTGTCCAGGTGATCAAGCCCGGTCACCCGGGTGTGCCGGCCCGGGACCTGCCGAGCGCCGTTGAGCCGGTTGGCCAGCACCGCGGCCAGGATGTCGTTGACCAATGTCGACTTGCCCGAACCGGACACTCCGGTCACCGAAGTCAACACACCAAGAGGAAAAGACACATCGATCCCGCGCAGGTTGTGTTCCCGGGCGCCGACGACGGTGAGCTGACGCCGGCGGTCGACGGGGCGCCGCAGCGCGGGCGTCGCAATGCTCTCCCGGCCGGACAAGTAGGCGCCGGTAACCGAATCCTTGTTGCGCAGCAGTTCCTCATACGTTCCGCTGTGCACGATCTGGCCGCCGTGCTCACCGGCCCCCGGGCCGATGTCGACGACCCAGTCGGCGTGCTCGATGGTGTCCTCGTCGTGCTCGACGACGATCAGCGTATTGCCCAAATCCCTTAACCGGGTGAGCGTTTCAATCAGCCGACGGTTGTCACGCTGATGCAGCCCGATGGACGGTTCGTCGAGAACGTAGAGCACGCCCACCAAGCCGGACCCGATCTGGGTGGCCAGCCGGATGCGTTGGGCCTCACCACCGGACAGCGTGGCCGCAGCGCGCGACAGCGACAGGTATTCCAGCCCCACATCGAGCAAAAAGCCGAGACGCGACTGTATTTCCTTCAGCACCTGCCCGGCGATCGCCTGCTCGCGGTGACCCAGGGTGAGCGCGTTCAGAAAGTCCGCGCAGTCGGAGATCGACAGCTCGCAGACCTCGGCGATGGACTTCACACCGCGGTCGCCGGCCGCCAGCGTGACCGCCAGAATCTCCGGCTTGAGACGAGTGCCCTCACACACCGGACACGGCACGTCACGCATGAATCCTTCGTAGCGTTCCTTCATCTGCTCGGACTCGGTCTGGGCCATCTTGCGTTCCAGGAACGCCAGCACGCCTTCGAAATCCGCGTGGTACGAGCGGGTGCGGCCATACCGGTTGCGGTACCGCACATGCACCTGATGGTCGGAACCCTCGAGAATCGCCTTGCGGGCCTTGGCCGGCAGCTTGCGCCACGGCGTGTCGACGTCGAATCCCAGCGCTTCGCCGAGGCCCGCCATCATCCGGATGAAGTACTCCGAGGTGTGACCCGTCGACCACGGCGCCACCGCGCCGTCGGCGAGCGTGCGGTCCGGATCTGGCACCACCAGGTCGGGGTCGACCTCCTTGCGGATCCCCAGGCCGGTGCACTCCGGGCAGGCGCCGTACGGCGAATTGAACGAGAACGACCGCGGCTCCAGATCGTCGACGGCAAGGGGATGCCCGTTGGGGCAGGCCAGCTTCTCCGAGAACCGCTGCTCGCGGGCACGGTCGTGTTCGTCGTGGTCGTCGGGAAATTCCAGCACCACGATGCCGTCCGCCAGGCCCAACGCGGTTTCCACCGAGTCGGTGAGCCGCTGCTTGGCGCTGGCCTTGACGGTGAGGCGGTCCACCACCACCTCGATGTCGTGCTTTTCCTGCTTCTTCAGCTTCGGCGGATCGGTCAGCGGGTGCACCACGCCGTCGACCCGCACCCGGCTGTAGCCCTGGGCGTTGAGCTTGTCGAATAGGTCCGCGAATTCACCCTTGCGGGTCCGCACTACCGGGGCGAGCACCAGGAATCGGGTGTTCTCGGGCATAGCCAGCACCTGATCGACGATTTGCTGCGGCGTCTGACGGGCGATCCGCTCACCACAGATCGGGCAATGCGGCGTGCCCGCACGGGCGTACAGCAGGCGAAGGTAGTCGTACACCTCGGTGATGGTTCCGACCGTCGATCGCGGGTTGCGGTTGGTCGATTTCTGATCGATGGACACCGCCGGCGAAAGGCCCTCGATGAAGTCGACGTCGGGCTTGTCCATCTGCCCCAGGAACTGGCGCGCGTAGGCCGACAACGACTCGACGTAACGCCGCTGGCCCTCGGCGAAGATCGTGTCGAAGGCCAGCGAGGACTTGCCCGATCCGGATAGCCCGGTGAAGACGATCAGCGCGTCGCGCGGCAGGTCGAGGTCGACGCCGCGCAGGTTGTGCTCGCGGGCGCCCTTGACGATCAGGCGGTCAGCCACGCTGCCCCTCTCACGCAAATTGCTAATACAGACAAGACGTATCCCATGCTATGTGCCCATACCGACAAGCAACGGGTGGCCAGTAACGTGACTGGCATGACAGTCGTCGACGACAACTACACCGGCCACGTCGACCCGGGTTCGGCCGCCCGCCGCACCCTGCCCGGCGCCACCATCCTGAAGGCGTCAGTCGGCCCTATGGACAACAACGCCTACCTGGTCACATGTTCCGCGACCGGAGAAACGCTGCTGATCGACGCCGCCAACGATGCGGAATTCCTCATCGACCTGGCCCGACGTTACGCGCCGAAGGTGTCGCTGATCGTGACCAGCCATCAGCACTTCGATCACTGGCAGGCGCTGGAAGCGGTGGCCGATGCCACCGGCGCCCCGACCGCCGCGCACGAGATCGACGCCGAACCGCTGCCGGTCAAGCCGGACCGTTTGCTCGCCAACGGCGACACCGTGCGAATCGGCGAGCTGACATTCGACGTGATCCACCTACGCGGGCACACGCCTGGATCGATCGCGCTGGCCCTCGGCGGGCCCGCGACCGGCGGGGTCACGCAGTTGTTCACCGGCGATTGCCTGTTCCCGGGCGGCGTCGGCAAGACATGGCAGCCCGGCGACTTCGAGCAGCTGCTCGACGACGTCAGCACCAGGGTGTTCGACGTGTACCCGGACTCGACCGTCATCTACCCGGGACACGGCGACGACACCGTGTTAGGCACCGAACGCCCGCACCTGGCCGAGTGGCGCGAACGCGGCTGGTAGCGGCTAGCAGGGCTAGCCGCTCGTGTGCACGATCAGCACGTCGACCTTGGCCCGCCGCGACACGTTGGCCGGCACCGAGCCCAACAACCGGCCGGCGATGGTGCTCAGACCGACGTTGCCGACCACGAGCAGATCGGCCTCGACTTCCTCGGCGAGGCTGACCAGCGCGTCGACCGGAGCGCCGATGATCGGCCGCGTTTCGATGTTCTTCGCGCCGGCTTCGTGCGCCTTGTCCTTGGCGTCCTGAAGAATCGCGTAAATCGGGGCGGTGCCCGACACCTTATAGCTTTCTTCTCGCAGAGCGTCGGCGGCCCGGGTGTCCTCATGCTGTGGTAAGTACGCCGAAGCGATAATCAACTTGGCCTCGGGTCCGACGATACTGGCTGCCCTGGCAACCGCACGCATAGACGAAGCCGAGCCGTCGGTCCCTACCACCACGGTCCGATAGGCGCTCATTTACCCTCCAAGTGTCGGTTGATCCGCCACAAGACAGTATCGCGTTTGCCGGACTCCGTTAAGAAACTTAGCGACATAGCACAGCGTGGCGCCACCAGCCTTTTTCCGGCCAGGACGGCCCAGCGAAACCACCCTGACCCCCCGCGTGCTGAATTGGCTGGTGAGCGGGCTGACCGGGTGCGCCTTAAGCTGACAAGCATCATGTCTCTATCAACACTTGAGCAGCTCTCGGCGGATGTCGTTGTCGAGCCTGCCCCTGCGCCCCCCCGCGGCCGGCTGCTCGACCCGTGGGCGATTGCCGTGCTGGCCTGCGTCATCAGCAGCGCATGGGCAGGCCGGCCGTCGCTGTGGTTCGACGAGGGCGCGACGATTTCGGCGTCAGCGAACCGGACGGTGCCTGAACTGTGGCGGACGGTGACCCACATCGACGCCGTGCACGGGCTGTACTACCTGGTGATGCACGGTTGGTTCGCGCTGTTTCCGCCGACCGAGTTCTGGTCGCGGGTGCCCAGCTGTGTGGCGATCGGGGTCGCTGCCGCCGGCGTCACGGTGTTCACCAAGCTGTTCACCGGGCGCGCCACCGCGGTGTGCGCAGGTGTTGTCTTCGCCATTCTGCCGCGCACCACCTGGGCCGGTATGGAGGCCCGCTCGTATGCGTTCGCGGTTGCCGCGGCCATCTGGCTGACGGTGTTGTTTGTCACCGCTGTCCGGCGCAACAAGGCGCGACTTTGGCTGTGCTACGTGCCGGCGTTGATGGTGTCGGTATTGCTGAGCCTCAATTTGCTGCTGTTGGTGCCGGTGCACGCCGCGATGCTGCCGTGGCTCACCACGAAGAAATCTCGTAAATCTCCGGTCCGCCGGTGGGTGCTCAGTTCGAGCGTCGCGCTCGCGATCATGTGGCCGTTCGTCGCGTTCGCCCATGGCCAGGTGCGGCAGGTCGACTGGATCGACCCGATCAGCTGGCATTACGCCTTCGACGTCATCCAGCGGCAGTATTTCGACCACAGCGTCCCGTTCGCCATTCTTTCGGCCGCGCTGGTCGTCGGCGCGATCGCCGCCCGGCTGACCGGCCTGCGCGCCCCGATGGACGAGACGCGCGGCCTGTTGATCATGTGTGCGGCGTGGATCGTCATTCCCACCGCGCTGCTCGTCGGCTACTCGGCCATCGGCGAACCGGTCTACTACCCGCGCTACCTGATCCTCACCACCCCCGCCATGGCCGTCATCCTGGCCGTCTGCATCGTCGCCGTGGCCAGAAAGCCGTGGCCCATTGCGGGCGTCGTGCTGCTGTTCGCGGTTGCCGCCGTGCCGGATTACCTCTTCACGCAACGCTGGCCGTACGCCAAGGAAGGCTGGGATTACAGCCAGGTGGCCGACGTGATCAGCGCTCATGCCACGCCCGGGGACTGTCTGATGGTGGACAACACCGTGTCCTGGAAACCCGGCCCGGTCCGCGCGCTGCTTGCCTCCCGGCCGGCGGCCTTCCGATCGCTGATCGACGTCGGGCGCGGTGTGTACGGACCGAAGGTTGGCTCGCTGTGGGACGGCCACGTCGCGGTGTGGCTGGTGACGGCCAAGATCAACAAGTGCCCGTCGCTGTGGACCATTACCGACCACGACAAATCGCTGCCCGATCATCAGACCGGACAATCGTTGCCGCCGGGATCCGCATTCGGGCGCGCACCGGCGTATCGATTCCCCGCCTACCTCGGGTTCCGCATCGTCGAACGGTGGCAGTTCCACTACTCACAGGTCGTCAGGTTAACGCTCTGACGCGCGCACGGGCAGAACCCCGGGTCGCGGCATAAGACGCCGCCACGCCGCCAACGCTTAACACGGCAAACACCGTGAACAACCAGCTGGCCGCCCCTACGTCGCCACCCGTGGCCGTGTTGACCACGACGCCGGCCAGCCCGGCGCCGAACGCCGCCGACATCACCTGCACGGTATTGATCGCGGCGGCCGCGGCACCCCCCTCGGCCGGGTCGTTAACGGAATCCATCGCACGCACCGATAGATGCGGCCAGGCCATCCCGATCCCGGTCCCGGCCACCAGCAGCCCCGCCGCCCAGAAAGCGACGATCCCGGCCGACGCGTCGCCGCGCTGGGTGAGCGCACCCACCGCCAGGCCCGCCGCCGCCACCACCGGAGCGGCCGTGATCAACCGTCCGATCGTCCGCGGGTTCTCCACGACGCGCTGACGATCTCGCTGACCGTCCAGCCGAGCGCCAGCGCCGCGCCCAGGAACCCGGCCGCCACCGGACTCAGATGCGCCAGTCGCTGGCCGAACAGCGGCACGTAGGTGTCCACCATCGCGACGGCCATCAGCACCGCCATGGTCAGGTAGATCCACTTCAACGGTCCAGGGCCAAATACGCTGGGCGGCAACACCGCTGCGTGCGTCCGCCAGTCAACGATCACGAACAGTCCGACCAGCACCACGCTGGCGGCGAGCAACCCGCCGGTCGGCCGATCAGATTGTGCGGAATCTGCGGCGACGCTGATCGCCAGCGCGGCGGCGCCGAGCAGCAGCAACGACCAGACCGGCACTTTCGGTCGTAGACGTCTCGGTGCTCGGCTCGAAGCGGCGGCCGGACAGCGCCACCGGCACCAGCAGCGCCATCAGAGCGGTCAGAATCGCCATCGCGACAAACGCCCAACGCCACAACCCGAACTGGGCGAAAAGCCCGCCGGTCGCGGGCCCGACCACCGTCGCGACGCCCCACATCGCCGACACCAGCGCCGATGCCCCGCGTCCACAGCGACCGCGGCAGAGCGGCGTTGATGACCGCGTAGCCCAGACCGGCCAGCAGGCCGCCGGCCACTCCCTGCAGCGCGCGTCCCGCTATCAGAACCTCCATGCTCGGAGCTGCTCGCGCAGACCAGGCTGGCGACGCCGAACACCGCCAGTCCCACCAGGTACGACGAGCGTGGCCCGATCCGCAACAGCATCGGGTTGACCATGGTCGGCCGCGACCACCGAGCCGACCAGGTACAGCGTGGTCACCCACGCGTAGAGCCGGCTGCCGCCGATTTCGGCGACCGTGTTCGGCAGCAGGCTGATGGTCAGGAACTCGTTGGTGGCGTACAGCGCCACCCCGCCGGCCAGCACCGCTGACGTCCCCAGATACGTGCGCCCAGCAGCTCGCGCCACGTGCCGGTGTCGCGTGCCGCGTCGGTCACAGAACCACCGTATGCGGTCACTTCAGGCCGGCGGCGTCCATCCCGCGCAGTTCCTTCTTGAGGTCGGCGATCTCGTCGCGGAACCGCGCGGCCAGCTCGAACTGCAGGTCACGGGCGGCGGCCATCATCTGCGCGGTCAGGTCCTTGATCAGGTCGGCCAGTTCGGCGCGCGGCATGCTGGCGGTATCGCGGCCCTCGAACACCCCGGCGCTGACCGCGCGGCCGGGCTCGCCCTGCGCGCGGCGGCCGCGAGACGAGTTGCGCCCCGACCCGCCGATCGGTACGGACTCGGTGGCTTCAGTATCGTCGGCCTCGCGATAGACCTGGTCGAGGATGTCGGCGATCTTCTTGCGCAGCGGCTGCGGGTCGATGCCGTTGGCCTCGTTGTAGGCGACCTGCTTCGCGCGGCGCCGATCGGTCTCGTCGATGGCCTCCCGCATCGAGTCGGTCATCTTGTCCGCGTACATGTGGACTTCGCCGGAGACGTTGCGGGCGGCGCGGCCGATGGTCTGGATCAGGCTGCGCGACGACCGCAGGAAGCCTTCCTTGTCGGCGTCCAGGATCGAGACCAGCGACACCTCGGGCAGGTCCAGACCCTCGCGCAGCAGGTTGATGCCGACCAGCACGTCGTAGTCGCCGAGCCGCAGCTGGCGCAGCAGTTCCACCCGGCGCAGCGTGTCGACCTCGGAGTGCAGGTAGCGCACCCGGATGCCCATCTCCAGCAGGTAGTCGGTGAGGTCCTCGGCCATCTTCTTGGTCAGCGTCGTCACCAGCACCCGCTGGTCGGCGGCGGCGCGTTTGCGGATCTCGCCGATCAGGTCGTCGATCTGGCCCTTGGTCGGCTTGACCACGACCTTCGGGTCGACCAGGCCGGTCGGGCCGGATCACCTGCTCGACGAACTCGCCGGCGGCCTGGCTGAGCTCGTAGGGCCCCGGGGTGGCCGACAGGTACACCGTCTGGCCGATCCGGTCGGCGAACTCCTCCCAGGTCAGCGGGCGGTTGTCGCAGGCCGACGGCAACCGGAATCCGAACTCGACGAGGTTGCGCTTGCGCGACATGTCGCCCTCGTACATGCCGCCGATCTGCGGCACCGTGACGTGCGACTCGTCGATGACGAGCAGGAAGTCCTCCGGGAAGTAGTCGATCAAGGTCGCCGGCGGCGAGCCCGGTCCGCGGCCGTCGATGTGCCGCGAGTAGTTCTCGATGCCCGAGCAAAACCCGACCTGGCGCATCATCTCGATGTCGTAGTTGGTGCGCATCCGCAGCCGCTGGGCCTCCAGCAGCTTGCCCTGGCCCTCGAATTCGGCGAGCCGCTCGAGCGAGTTCCTCCTCGATGGTGGAGATCGCCTGAGCCATCCGCTCGGGGCCGGCCACGTAGTGGGTGGCGGGGAAGATGCGCAGCGAATCGACCTGGCGGACCACCTCGCCGGTCAGCGGGTGCAGGTAGTACAGCGCCTCGATCTCGTCGCCGAAGAACTCGATGCGAATCGCCAGCTCCTCGTAGGACGGGATGATCTCCACGGTGTCGCCGCGCACCCGGAACGAGCCGCGGGTGAAGGACAGGTCGTTGCGGGTGTACTGCACGTCGACCAGCAGCCGCAGCAGGCCGTCGCGGGCCACCTCGGTGCCGACCTGCAGCTCGACCGAGCGGTCCAGGTAGGACTGCGGCGTGCCCAGGCCGTAGATGCACGACACCGACGCCACCACCACCACGTCGCGGCGCGACAGCAGCGACGACGTCGCGGAGTGCCGCAGCCGCTCCACGTCGTCGTTGATCGAGCTGTCCTTTTCGATGTAGGTGTCGGTCTGCGCGATGTACGCCTCTGGCTGGTAGTAGTCGTAGTACGAGACGAAGTACTCGACTGCGTTGTGCGGCAACATCTCTCGCAGCTCGTTGGCCAGCTGGGCGGCCAGTGTCTTGTTGGGCGCCATCACCAGGGTGGGCCGCTGCAGCCGCTCGATGAGCCATGCGGTGGTGGCCGACTTCCCGGTGCCGGTGGCGCCGAGCAGGACCACGTCGCGCTCCCCCGCCAGAACCCGACGTTCCAGCTCGTCGATGGCGGCCGGCTGGTCGCCGGCCGGCTGGTGCGGGCTGACCACCTCAAAGCGCGCGCCGGCGCGCACGACCTCGTCGACCGCGCGGTACTCCGAATGCGCGATGACCGGATGCTCGGTGGCGAAAGCCATGCCCCCAGGGTAGAGCGACCTACCGACACCCTCCCGCGAGCAGACGCAAAAGCCCCCAAAATCGACCCGATTTGGGGGCTTTTGCGTCTGCTCGCGCAACTAGTGGCGGGTCCACATCCGGCTGGACGGATCGCATTGCAGCAGGTAGCCGTCGCTGGAGGTGGACATCGCGAACACCGGGACGTCAGGCAGGTCACACGAGCTGCCGACGGCGTGCACCCCCGTCGCGATCGGGGCCTTGTCCCAGGTGTTGCCCTCGCACACGACCTGCTCGTTATTGGTCGGGTCGTAGGCGAGCTTGTCGACGTCGCTGCACGTCCCCCCGAGGACGGGCGGAACCGGGCGCGACGGCGCCGTCGATGAGTTGATCACCTGGGCGGGATCGGCCAAGTTCACGCCGGCGGGCACGTCACCGACCCGGTTGGCCACCACGGGCACCCGCACCACGGCGCCTTGAGCGCCGCACTCGTTGCTGAGCACGGTCTCGGTCTCGGTGCCGCGCAGCGTGCCGTCGGCTTGTGGCGCCAGCGACCACGCAACCGTCTCCTGCTCGGTGGCTGTGACCTGCCCGTTCGGCAGGCGGCAGCCCACCCGCTCCTGCACCGGGGTGCCCTGCCAGTAGCCGGCGACAAAGCGCAGGGTGTCTGCCTGGCCCCCGTCGGTGGTGCTGACCGTCTGGTGGGTGGCGTCGTCAAGCTGTGTCCCGGTGGCCGCGCATCCGTTGGTGGTGCAGACCGAACGGAAGGCCCACCAGTTGGCGGTGGTGCCGTCGTGGCGGATCGGGATGCCGTTGGTGGTCTGCTTACTGCGGTCGTAGGTCAGCTGGTAGGTGCCGTTGAGTACCGGTCCTTTGTTAGTGGGCGTGGCGCTGGGGGCGGGCGCGGAGGGCTTCGAGGCCAGGGCGGGGGGCACAGAGCCGTCGGGCTGGAAGGTGTACAGCGCCGACCAGGTCACCGCGATGGCGATCAGCACCGCGAGAACCAGCGCCACCGACCACCGGGTCCTTGACGAGAACTTGTGCGTCATGAGCGCGAGAACGCCGCGGGCCCCGCGCCGCCGGGCCGGCGCGGCCGGGGCCGCACCGAGTTGTAGACCCCGGCCAAAGTCGGAGTCGACGCCGGACTCCTCGCTGATGGCGGCCGAGAATGCGCGGCACCGTGCGAATCGGTCCTCGGGATCTTTGGCGAGGGCTTTGAAGAACACCTCGTCGAGGTGTTCCAGATCGGGACGATAGTCGCTGAGCCGGGGCGGATCTTCGTGCAGGTGCTGGCTGATTACCGCGATCGGGTTGGAGTGCTGGAACGGCGGCGCGCCGGTAAGCAGATGGAAAGCCGTTGCGGCCAAGGCGTATTGGTCTGCCCGCCCGTCGATGTTGGCGCCCGTCAATTGCTCTGGCGCGGCGTAGGCAACCGTGCCGACCGCGACATTGGTCTCGGTGATGCCGCTGATGTCGCCAAGGTGTCGAGCTACACCGAAGTCCGCCAACAGGATTCGGCGCTCGCCCTCTTCTGGGTGGGTGAGCAGGATGTTGGCGGGTTTGACGTCGCGATGCAGCAGGCCACGGTCGTGGGCGTAGTCAAGCGCGCCGGCGACGGCTTGGACGATGGCGCACACCTCGCGGATCGGCATGCCGCCCTGGTAGCGCTCCTTCACCAGCCGGGAGGCATCGGTGCCGTCGACGTAGTCCATGGAGATCCACAGCTGACCGTTGAATTCGCCGCGGTCGTGCACGCCGACGATGTGCGGGTGCCACAGCGTTGCGGCGAGATCTGCCTCCCGATTGAACCTTTCGCGAAACTCGCGATCCGCGGTGATCGCCTCGGCGAGGACCTTGATCACATCGCGCCGCGGCAACCTCGGGTGCAAGGCCAGATAGACCTCGGCCATCCCACCGGCGCCCAGCGGGCGCAGGATCGTGTAGCCGGCGAACGGCGCGCCGCTCGAGATCGAAGGGCGCGGCCCAGTGGCGTCAACCCGGTAGTCCAACTCCGCCGAGTCCGCGTTCGGAGTCGAGCTGACCGGCGGGACGCGGCGCAGCAAGTGCGCGGTGGCGGGCGGAAGAGATTGAGAGCCCGAGCGCGCGGCCCCACGAGGCAGACTCGGGTTGCTGAGCAGCCGTCGGCGGCCATCGAGTCGCCTGGTGATGCCCTTGCCCTCGTCCATCTAAAGTTGCCCCCTCGTTTGCTCCGCAGGTCAGGACATATGCCTCTATATCTCTCAGATCCCGCTCACATTTCGAATCATGCCGGACCCGGGTGGGCGATTCGTCGCAGCAGGCTATGAAACGGCTATGAGTGGCCAAAACGAAATAAAGCAGAAGTCACAGGCGAGTCCCACAGAGAGCACTCAGACGGCTCACCGATACTTGAGTAGTGAGCCGACCCGCACCCCCCGTGCTGACAATTCGGCACGACGGGTCCCAACGTTCCTTCGCCGCTGGTCATGAGGTTGTGGTGGGACGTGATCAGGACGCCGACTTGCGGATCGCGGACCCACGGATTTCGCGCGCGCATCTGATCCTGCGTTTCGATCAGGGCCGCTGGCTGGCCATCGACAACGGCTCGTTGAACGGGACCTACGTCAACGGCTACCGGATGCCGGTCATTGACATCCACGACGGCCAGAGCATCAACGTGGGGAATCCGCAGGGGCCACGGCTGACCTTCGCGATCGGCCCGCAGCAAGGCCACAGCAACCGGCCGCCCCACACCAGGTCGACCCCGGGTTCCGGGCCGCCGACTCTTTCCTGGTCGGTGAATCCTGGGCCGGCCCCACCGCCGCCACGCCAGCAGGCTCCGCGGCGTCCCGTTTCGCCGCGGGTACCGCCACGTGCGACGCCGCCCGACGAACTGACCGTGGTCCACGCCGGGTCGGAACCCCCGGCGCACCTGACACCGCGCGCCGGGAGTAACACCGGTTCGGTTGCCCCGCCGGGCTCGACGCCGCCGGCCGAGTTCACCGTCGTCGGCGCGAAGGCGGGCGACGACTCGAACCTCGCGACGAGAATGGTGAAGTTCCTGTCGCAGCGCTCGCCGACAGCTTCGAGACCCGCAAGCACGGCCGGCACCGTGACGATTGGTCGCGCCAGCGACAACGACATCGTCGTCCCCGACGTCTTGGCCTCCCGCGAGCACGCGACGCTGGCTTTGACGCCGCTCGGCACCGAGATCCGGGACCGCAGCATCAACGGGACGTTTGTCAACGGCACCCGGGTCGGGTCGGCGATCTTGACCGAAGGCGACGTGGTCACCATCGGCAACGTCGACCTGGTGTTCAGCAACAGCACCCTGCTCCCCCGCAGCGAGGCCGCGCCGCGCACCGGCGGTCTGGAGGTGCGCGGGGTCCGCTACGTCGTCGACAACGGCAAACAACTGCTGGACAACATCTCGATGACCGCCAGGCCCGGCACGCTGACCGCCATCATCGGCGGATCGGGCGCTGGAAAGAGCACGCTGGCCCGGCTGATCGCCGGCTACACCCGCCCCAGTTCCGGCTCGGTTACCTTCGAGGGCCACGATATTCACGCCGAATACGCGTCGTTGCGCAGCAGGATCGGTATGGTCCCGCAAGACGACGTCGTGCACCGTCAGCTGACCGTTAACCAGGCGCTGGGCTACGCCGCCGAACTACGGCTGCCACCCGACACCAGCAAATCCGACCGTGCCCGGGTCGTCGCCCAGGTGCTCGAGGAACTCGACCTGACCAAGCACGCCGAGACCAGGGTGGACAAGCTGTCCGGCGGGCAGCGCAAACGCGCTTCGGTGGCACTGGAGCTGCTCACCGGGCCGTCGCTGCTGATTCTCGATGAGCCGACGTCGGGCCTGGACCCGGCTCTGGACCACCAGGTGATGCTGATGCTGCGCCAGTTGGCGGACGCCGGCCGGGTGGTGATCGTGGTGACGCACATGTTGTCCTACCTCGACATGTGCGACCAGCTGCTGCTGGTGGCACCGGGCGGCAAGACGGCCTACTACGGCTCGCCGGACCAGATCGGCGAGGCAATGGGAACCACCAACTGGGCCAAGATCTTTACCAAGGTGGGCGCCGACCCCGACGAAGCCAACCGCCGCTTCCTGGCCCAGGCCGGGGCCGAGAAGCGGTTGCCGGACAAGGATGTCGAGAAGGGCGATCTGGGCAAACCGGTGCACACCAGCGTGCGGCGCCAAATCTCGACGATTTCCCGACGACAAGTCCGCCTTGTCGTCGCCGACCGCGCCTACTTCATCTTCCTGGCGCTGTTGCCGTTCATCCTGGGCGTGCTGTCCCTGACCGTTCCCGGCACCAACGGCTTCCACCTCCCGGTGCCGCATTCGGGTGTTCCCGACGAATCGGTCCAGATACTGAACCTGCTGCTACCCGCGGCGGCGTTCATGGGCACCGCGCTTACCATCCGCGACCTGGTCGGCGAACGCGCCATCTTCCAGCGCGAACAGGCCGTCGGCTTGTCCACCTCGGCATACCTGCTGGCCAAGACCGCCGTGTATTGCGGGTTCGCCGTCGTGCAGTCGGCCATCATCACCGCGATCGTGGTGGTGGGTAAGAGCGCGCCCGCCCGCGGCGGCACCGTATTCGGGCACGGCAACGTCGCGGCCACCGCCGAGCTGTTTCTGGCTGTGGCCGGCACCTGCGTGGCCTCCGCGGTGCTCGGCCTGGTCATCTCCTCGTTGGTCCGATCCAGTGAACAGATCATGCCGCTGTTCGTGGTGTCGGTCATGGCGCAGTTGGTGCTGTGCGGCGGAATGGTCCCGGTCACCGGCCGGCTCGGCCTCGACCAGTTGTCCGTTCTCATGCCCGCACGTTGGGGGTACGCCGCGGCGGCGTCGACGATCGACCTGCGCACCCTGGTGCCCGGCGCCGAGGTCCCCCGCGACCGGTTCTGGGAACACACGACCAAGATCTGGCTACTCGACATGGGCATGCTGGCCGGGCTTTCCCTGTTCTACCTGGGCTTTGTGCGGTGGAAGATCCGGCTGCGCCGGTGATTGTGTTTCGCACGTACCCTCTCCGCGACACATAAACTACGCACACGACGCGCCGAGATGGCCGTGCGTGGTTTATATCTCGAGGAGGAATTCGAGGAGGCTGACGCCATTCATCCGCCCAAGCACGAGACGTTCGATCTGGTCGCTCGCACCAACACCGATCCCAAGGGCATTGTGCGGGCCGTCGACGAGTACGCGGTGCGCCCGTGGGGGCTCTACCTGGCCAGGCCCACTCCCGGCCGGGCCCAGTTCCACTACCTCGAGTCGTGGTTGCTGCCGTCGATTGGCCTGCGCGCCACGATCTTTCACTTCAATCCGGGCCATGAACGCGATCAGGACTACTACCTGGATGTCGGCGAATACACGCCGGGGCCGGACGTGTGGCGTTCCGAAGACCATTACCTCGACATCGCGGTCCGCACCGGCACTGGCGCGGAGCTGGCCGATGTCGACGAGTTGCTCGACGCCGCGCGCCTCGGCCTGCTGACACCCGAAGTCGCCGAGCAGGCGGTGCGCCGGGCCGTGGACACCGTCGACGGGCTCGCCCGCAACGACTATGACCTCGCCCGCTGGCTGGCCGGGCACGACATGAAACTCACCTGGCGCGGGGCTTAGGATCCCTGGCGAGCAGACACAGAATCGCACGAACGCGCGCGGCGGCGTGCGATTCTGTGTCTGCTCGCGGTGGCTCGTGAGGCTAGAACCCCTTGGCGGCAAGCCAGTTCAGAGTGACATCGGCGACGTCTTTCCATCCGTTGTCGATCGTCAGGGAGTGGCCTTTGCCCTCGAAAGTATGTAATTCTGTGTCCGACCGACCCTTTGAGTACATCGCGAACACCTCCTCGGTAACCGTCAGTGGGACGACGTGGTCCTCGGTTCCCGACGTCAGCAGAAGCGGCCCGCGCGCAACCAAATGAGTGTTGACCTTGGCCGGTGAGTGCGAAAAGAGATTCGCTCCCGCGTCCTGGAACAGGGGACGGCCGGGACCCGGGATGGTCCATTCGGCGTGCAGTGCGTCGGATTCCTCTTCGGTCAGCGTGTTGCCGAAAGAGTAGTGAAACTGCTTGGCCGTCAACGACACGTTGCGGTGCAGGTTCGCCGGATTGCTCAGTACCGGAAAGGCCGATTTCAGCTGCGCGTAGGGCAGCGCCTTGACGCCCTTGATCGGAGCGGGGTCGATGGCGACGGCAGCGGCAACCGCATTTTTGGCCAGTAGTTCCTGGGCGATCAGACCCCCGAACGAGTGCCCGATCGCGATGGGCTTGATCTCCGGCGAGCCGATGAGTTCGGCATAGTGGTCGACCATTTCGCTGATGCCGACGTTGTTGAGCGCCTCGGGGTTTTCCCGGGTGGCGGCGACGGTTGGCCCATCACCGGGCCACCCCGGCGCCGACACGCTGTAGCCGTGGCTCTCGAACAGCTCTAGCCAGGGCTGCCAAGCGGTGGAGTGAATCCACAGGCCGTGGATGAAGATCAGCGGGTGGCGTTTGGTGGCTGCTGTCATGAAGTGCTCCTTAAAGATGGTGGTTTGGGTGAGGTCACTGCCCCGAGCGACGGAATGATCCGCAGATCTGCGGCAAACGGCCAGCGTCTGCAAATATGTCCATCAGGGCTCCTCAATTTCGTGTCAGTGCTGTCTATCGGGTGGAAGCCGTTGCGCTGCATGGCCTGACGGTTTTTCCACCACAGCGGTCCGAAGAAAAGGCAATATCCGCTGACACTTGTCGGAGGTAACAACCAATTATAGCCGGATCGGCGCGGGAAACGAGCTCAGGGTGAATGCGACCGCCAGCCGCTCGAGTCGGCCCACTCCCACGCGCGCCGGTAGGCGTCGGAAAACCACGGCTCCTTGGCCGTGACGTAGCGGATGACGTCGCCGCGTCCGCTGGCGTCGGCCGTGCGCTTGACTTCCAGGTAGCCGGCGCACACATCGGGGTTGGCGGTCAACCAGTCCACGAACAGCAGGGCGAACTGTTGGTTGGGCCAACCATCCACCCGGATGTGCACGTTGGTCGGCCGACCCGGATCTGCCGATGCGTGAATCCGCTTGTGCCACAGTGCCGGGTCGTCACTGTGGTCGTAGCTGTCCACTGTGCTGCGGGCATCTGATTTGGCGGCGTCCTGGGTGATGTGATCGAGGCGCGGGTAGCCGGCGGGCAACAACACCTCGGCAAGTTCGTCGGCCACCGCCAACGACTCGACGGTGACCTGGATGTCGATGACGTCCTTGGCGTCCAATCCCGGGACGGCCGTCGACCCGATGTGGTCGACCCGCAACGCCCGATGGCCGCAGCTGGTCTTCAACCGATTGACGATGCGCCGCGCCTGGTCCGGCCAGGTCGGATCTGCCGGCGCCAACCGCGCGGGCGTGCGGACGGGCTGACGCTCGCTCAGATTGTGGGCGAAGGGCAGTATCCGGTTGTTCCACACATCGTGGGCTCGCTCGACCAGATCCTCTGGGCTGCCCGAATTCTCCAGCCAGATGTCGGCGACGGCACGACGCTGGTCGTCCGTCGCCTGCGCGGCGATCCTGGCGCGGGCGTCTTCCTCGGGCATGCCGCGCTGGTCGACCAGTCGCCGCAGGCGCACTTCGACGTCGGCGTGCACCACCACGACCAGTGGGAACATCGGTGCCATTCCGGATTCCACCAGCAGCGGAATGTCTTCCACGACAACGGAATCTTCGGGCACCGACGCAATGATCTCCGCGCGCCGCTGACCCACCAGAGGATGAACGATGCTGTTCAGCTTCTGGCGCGCCTCGTCATCCGTGAACGCTTTGGCGGCCAGGGCCGGCCGATCCAGCGAGCCATCGGGCAGCAGGATGTCGTCGCCGAATGCCTCGACCAGCGACGCCAGCCCTTCGGTGCCGGGCTGGACCACCTCACGCGAGATGACATCGCCGTCGACGATGATCCCACCGCATTTCGCGAAGGTGCTGGACAGCGCCGACTTCCCGGCCCCGATGCCACCGGTCAACCCGATGCGCAGCATTACGTGAGTGCGGGTTATGCGTTGCCGGCGAGCTTTTCCCGCAGGGCAGCCAATTGGGCATCGCTGGCCAGCGATCCACCGGCGGCCTTCTCCGTTGAAGCGCCGTTGCTCTGTGTCTGGTGGTCGCCATTGCTGTGGCCCTCGGCCTCGGCTGCGGCGAACTTCTCCATCTGCGCGGTGTGCATCTTGTGCCGGCGCTCGGCCTCGGCGTAGCGGGCTTCCCACTCGTTGCGCTGGGTGTCGAAGCCGTCGAGCCATTCGTTGGTCTCGTGGTCGAAGCCCTCGGGGAAGATGTAGTTGCCCTGCTCGTCGTAGCTGTCGGCCATGCCGTACTTCGCCGGGTCGAATTCCTCGGTGTAGTCCTCGTTGGCTTGCTTGAGCGACAACGAAATCCGGCGACGCTCCAGGTCGATGTCGATGACCTTGACCATCGCGTCGTCGCCGACGGCAACCACCTGGTCGGGAACCTCGACGTGCCGCTCAGCCAGCTCGGAGATATGCACCAGGCCCTCGATGCCCTCCTCGACACGAACGAATGCGCCGAACGGAACCAGCTTGGTGACCTTGCCCGGCACGATCTGGCCGATGGCGTGGGTGCGGGCGAAGTGCCGCCACGGGTCTTCCTGCGTTGCCTTGAGCGACAAGGAAACCCGCTCGCGGTCCATGTCGACGTCGAGAACCTCGACGGTGACCTCGTCGCCCACCGTGACCACCTCGGACGGGTGGTCGATGTGCTTCCAGGACAGCTCGGAGACGTGCACCAGGCCGTCCACACCGCCGAGATCGACGAAGGCGCCGAAGTTGACGATGGACGAGACCACACCCTTGCGGATGGTGCCCTTCTGCAGCCCGTTGAGGAACTCGCTGCGCACCTCGGACTGGGTCTGCTCCAGCCACGCCCGGCGCGACAGCACCACGTTGTTGCGGTTCTTGTCCAGCTCGATGATCTTGGCCTCGATCTCCTTGCCGATGTACGGCTGCAGATCGCGGACGCGTCGCATCTCCACCAGTGAGGCGGGCAGGAAGCCGCGCAACCCGATGTCGAGGATCAGGCCACCCTTGACCACCTCGATGACGGTGCCCTTGACGGCCTCGTCCTTCTCCTTCAGCGCCTCGATGGTGCCCCAGGCGCGCTCGTACTGCGCGCGCTTCTTGGAGAGGATGAGCCGGCCTTCTTTGTCCTCTTTGGTGAGGACCAGGGCTTCGACCTCGTCACCGACGGAAACGACCTCATTGGGGTCGACGTCGTGCTTGATGGAGAGCTCGCGGGCGGGGATGACCCCTTCGGTCTTGTAGCCGATGTCGAGGAGCACCTCGTCCCGGTCAACCTTGACGATGGTGCCTTCGACGATGTCGCCATCGTTGAAGTACTTGATCGTCTTATCTATTGCGGCGAGAAAGTCCTCGGCGGAGCCGATATCGTTGACGGCTACTTGCGGCGAGGTGACGGCGGGACTCGACATATTGTTGGGGTGCTCCGGACAGGTTGGGTCGTAGGGATAAAACGGGAATTACGAGTCGAGGCTACTCGACTGGGCGCACGCTGGACAAACTCGACCTGGCCACGCAGTGCGCGACCCGGCTCGAAGCCTGTGCCCAGCGTAACGGCACGGCGAATTCTTGGCTGATTTTGCGTGCCGGCATTGAGCGCGTCGGCCCGAAAGCGCCGGTCAGTGCGCTGCAGCGTCCCAGCTGCGGCCGTAACCCACCGACACCTCCAGCGGGACGTCGAGCGGATACGCGCCGCCCATCTTGTCGCGGATCATGGCTTCGAGCTGTTCGCGCTCGCCGGCAGCGACTTCGAACAGCAACTCGTCGTGCACCTGCAGCAGCATTCGCGAGGCCAGCCCGGTCTCTTTGATCGCCTTGTCGACCTCGATCATCGCCACCTTGATGATGTCGGCCGCGCTGCCCTGGATGGGCGCGTTGAGCGCCGCTCGCTCGGCCGCCTCGCGCACTTGGCGATTACTGCTGTCCAGCTCGGGTAGGTAGCGCCGGCGGCCCAGCACCGTCGAGGTGTAGCCGTCTTTGCGGGCCTGCTCGACCACATCCATCAGGTAGTCGCGGACCCCGCCGAACCGGGCGAAGTATGCGTCCATCTGGACCTTCGCCTCCTCCGTGGAGATCTTGAGCTGGGCGGCCAGCCCGTATGCGCTCAACCCGTAGGCCAGCCCGTAGGACATCGCCTTGACCCGGCGGCGCAGCTCGGCGGTGACCTCTTCGATCGGCACGCCGAATGCGCGCGACCCGACGAATGTGTGCAGGTCCTCCCCCGTGTTAAACGCTTCGATCAGGCCTTCATCCTTGGACAGGTGCGCCATGATCCGCATTTCGATCTGGCTGTAGTCGGCGGTCATCAGCTCGGCATAGGAGCAGTCGGGGCCGTTCCCGACGACGAATGCGTCCCGGATCTGCCGGCCGGCGTCGGTACGGATCGGGATGTTCTGCAGATTGGGTTCGGTCGACGACAACCTGCCGGTCGCGGCGATGGTCTGGTTGAACGTGGTATGAATCCGGCCGTCCGCGGCCACCGCCTGCAGTAGCCCGTCGACGGTGACCTTCAGCCGGGTGACGTCGCGGTGGGCCAGAAGGTGCTGTAGAAACGGGTGGCCCGTCTTTTCAAAAAGCCCCTGCACAGCGTCCGCATCCGTGGTGTAGCCGGTCTTGGTCCGCTTGGTCTTCGGCATGTCCAGCTCTTCGAACAGCACGACCTGCAGCTGTTTGGGCGAGCCGAGGTTGATCTGCTTGCCGATCACCGCGTACGCGGCTTCGGCGGCGTCGCGGATCTGATCGCCGAATTGGCTTTGCAGCTCGGTCAGCTGCTGCAAGTCAACGGCGATGCCGGCGGCCTCCATGTCGGCCAGAACTTGCTGCACCGGCAACTCCATGTCACCGAGCAATGCGGTGGAGTCGATGCGGTCCAGCTCGGCGTCGAGGGCATCGGCCAGATCCGCCACGGCCCGGGCCCGCAGGATCGCCGTTTGGACCGCTTGCTCGTCCACCCCGTCCATGTCATCGAGAAGCGAAAGCTGTTGCTGCTCTGGCGTATCCGCGCGCAGTTCGCGGCGCAGGTAGCGCAGCGAAAGGTCGTCGAGGGTGAAGCTGCGCTGCCCCGGCCGCACCAGATAGGCCGCCAACGCCGTGTCGGAGGTGACGCCGTTGAGCGTCCAGCCACGGCCCGCGAGGTCGTGGATGGCCAGCTTGGCTTCGTGCAGCGCTTTGGGTTTCGCCGGATCGGCGAACCACTCCGCCAGCGCCTTGTCGTCGGCCGGTGTCAACGTCTCGGTATCGACGTAGCCGCCATCGCCGTCGGCCGCGGCGATCGCCAACGCGGTGGCGTCCCCGTCGTAGGGCAGGTGGGTGCCCACGACGGCCAGCCCGGACCGCCGCCCGTCCTCGGCGTGCTCGGCCAGCCATTGCCCGACAGTGCCGGGTTCCAGTGCGCCGCCGCGCACGTCGAAACCCTCGTCGACCTCCGGCTCGACGGCCACCAGGGTGTCGAACAACCGGTCGCGCAATACCCGGAACTCGAGATCGTCGAAGAGCCGATGAATCTGGTCGCGGTCCCACGGTTGCAGCCGCAACGTGTCCGGCGTTTGCGCCAGCGGCACGTCGCGGACCAACTCGGTGAGATCCCGGTTGCGGATCACGCCGGCCAGGTTCTCCCGCAGCGAGTCGCCGACCTTGCCGCGCACCGTGTCGACCTTGTCGACCAGCTCCTGCAGCGAGCCGTATTCGATGATCCACTTCGAAGCGGTCTTCTCCCCCACCCCGGGGATGCCGGGCAGGTTGTCGCTGGGATCGCCGCGCAGAGCGGCGAAGTCGGGATATTGCGTCGGGGTCAGGCCGTACTTTTCGACGACGGCATCCGGGGTGAAGCGGGTGAGTTCGCTGACGCCTTTGATCGGGTAGAGCACCGTGACGTCGTCGCTGACCAGCTGCAGCGAGTCGCGGTCACCGGTGACCACCAGGACCCGGTAGCCCTCGTTTTCGGCCTGGGTGGCCAGCGTCGCAATGATGTCGTCGGCCTCGAATCCGGCCTCGGCGAGCACCGTGATGCCCAACGCGCCGAGCACTTCCTTGGTGATGTCGATCTGGCCGTGGAATTCGTCGGGCGTTGAGGACCGGTTGGCTTTGTACTCCGGGTAGCGCTCGGAGCGGAACGTCTGCCGTGACACGTCGAACGCCGCGGCGATATGCGTCGGCGCCTCGTCGCGCAGCAGGTTGATCAGCATCGCGGTGAAGCCGTAGACGGCGTTGGTGGTCAGCCCGCCGCGGGTCTTGAAGTTCTCCGCGGGTAGCGCGTAGAAGGCCCGGTAAGCCAGTGAATTGCCATCCAGCAGCATCAGCGTCGGCTTGGCTTGTTCCTGACTGGCGGCGGGCACGGCTCTACTCTAGGCATCACCTCCGACGCGGTCCGCGCTCGGCAAAACTGCAACACGTTTCAGTTCTGTGTCCGGGCTGGGTAGTCTGGCCTGGTGCCAGAGGTCACCAGCCAAGAACCCGCGATCGACGGGTGGTTCGCCACCGACGACGCCGGAAAGCCGCATCTGATCGGCAGTAAATGCCCCCAGTGCGGCACCTACGTCTTCCCGCCCCGCGAGAACAACTGCCCCAATCCGGCCTGCGACAGCGACACGCTGGCGGCCGTCGCATTGTCGAGGCGGGGAACGTTGTGGAGCTACACCGAAAACCGGTACCCGCCCCCCGCGCCCTACCCGGCGCCGGACCCCTTCGAGCCGTTCGCCATCGCCGCCGTGGAGCTGGCCGACGAAGGAATCATCGTGCTGGGCAAGGTCGTCGAAGGCACGCTGGCCGCCGACTTGAAGGTCGGCATGGAGATGGAGCTGGCCACTATGCCGCTGTACACCGACGACGACGGCGTGCAGCGCCTCGTCTACGCGTGGAGGATAGCTTTCGCCGGCGACGATGCAGAGCGCAGCGATGAGGAGGAGCGGCGATGACGACGACGACGCCGCCCGAACCCCTGTACATCCTCGGCGCCGGCATGCACCCGTGGGGCAAGTGGGGCCGCGACTTCACCGAGTACGGCGTCGTGGCAGCGCGCGCGGCGCTCAACGAAGCCGGCCTGGACTGGCGACAGATCCAGCTGGTCGCCGGCGCCGACACCATCCGCAACGGCTACCCGGGCTTCATCGCAGGGTCGACGTTCGCGCAGAAGCTCGGCTGGAACGGCGTCCCGGTCAGCTCGAGCTACGCGGCGTGCGCCAGCGGCTCGCAGGCACTGCAGAGCGCCCGCGCCCAGATCCTGGCCGGCTTCTGCGACGTCGCGCTGGTGATCGGCGCCGACACCACCCCCAAGGGGGCGTTCGCCCCGGTCGGCGGCGAGCGCAAGAATGACCCCGACTGGCAGCGATTCCACCTGATCGGTGCGATGAATCCGGTGTACTTCGCGCTGCTGGCGCGGCGCCGGATGGACCTCTACGGCGCGACGGGCGAGGACTTCGCGCAAGTGAAGGTGAAGAACTCCCGGCACGGCCTGCAGAACCCGAATGCGCGCTACCGCAAGGAGTCCGCGGTCGAGGACGTGCTGGCCAGCCCGGTGGTGTCCGACCCGCTGCGGCAGCTGGACATCTGCGCCACCTCCGACGGCGCGGCGGCCCTGATCGTGGCCAGCGCCGAGTTCGCGAAAAAGCACCTGGGCTCACTTGCCGGGGTGCCGTCGGTGCGCGCGGTCAGCGCCGTCACTCCGCGTTACCCGCAGCATCTGCCCGAATTACCCGATATCGCAACGGATTCCACCGCGGTGGTCGCCGCGCCGGACCGGGTGTTCAAGGACCAGATCCTGGATGCGGCCTACGCCGAAGCGGGCATCGGACCCCAAGACGTCAGCCTGGCCGAGGTCTACGACCTGTCCACGGCGCTGGAACTCGACTGGTACGAGCACCTGGGGCTGTGCGCACGCGGCGAGGCCGAGGCGCTGCTGCGCAGCGGCGCGACCACCATCGGCGGCAAGGTCCCGGTCAACCCGTCGGGCGGACTGGCCTGCTTCGGCGAGGCCATTCCCGCCCAGGCGATCGCCCAGGTCTGCGAGTTGACCTGGCAGCTGCGCGGGCAGGCCACCGGCCGTCAGGTCGAGGGCGCCACGGTCGGTGTCACCGCGAACCAGGGGCTGTTCGGCCACGGCTCGTCGGTGATCGTCGCGCGGTAGGCGCGGCCCAGACGTCTGCCGAGCAGACATAGAAGCCCGCGACACGCCGAGCGTTCGGGAGCTTTCGCGTCTACTCGGTGGCCGCGTCCTCGGGAGTGTCGAGAGTTTCCAGGACCACTTCGGCGACTCGTTTCATGGTGGTCCGCCGGTCCATGGCGGCACGCTGAATCCACTTGAACGCCTCGGGCTCGGTCATGCCTTGCTTGGTCTGCAGGATGCCTTTAGCGCGTTCGACCAGCTTGCGGGTCTCCAGCCGGTCAGACAATGTCGCAACTTCGTGCTCTAACGCGCTGATCTCGCCGAAGCGGCTGACGGCCAACTCGATGGCCGGGATCAAGTCGCTGATGGTGAACGGCTTCACCAGGTAGGCCATTGCACCGGCGTCGCGTGCGCGTTCCACCAGGTCGCGCTGGCTGAAGGCGGTCAACACCACGATCGGGGCGATGCGCTTGGCGGCGATTTCGGCGGCTGCGTCGATGCCGTCGCGGCGGGGCATCTTCACATCCATGATCACCAGGTCAGGCTTGTGCTGCTCGGCGAGTTCCACGGCCTCCTGGCCGTCGGAGGCTTCGCCGACGATCTCGTACCCCTCCTCTCGGAGCATCTCGGCCAAGTCCATCCGGATGAGCGCTTCGTCTTCCGCGATCAGGACCCGGTGCGGCACAGCGGTGTCGGGGGCGGTCGTGGGGCCTGTCATGACCCCATTGTCTCGTGAGCAGCTGCGACCGGCGACGTCGGGGGCGGTGAGAACGCACACCCACACCGATCCTCTATGGTGGGAGCCGTCTTTAAGGTAGGTGGCTGGACACAGATCACCGCAGGCCCTCGTATCCCAACTGGCAGAGGAAACGGATTCAAAACCCGTCCAGTGTGAGTTCGAATCTCACCGAGGGCACCATAGAGCCCAGATCAAGGCATGCTTTCGCCGGACGGCACCCGCCACCAACACCGTCAGCACCGGCATCATCGAAAACTTCGCATGGGGAGTGGCAGTCAATCCCGCAGGACCCCAGGCGGGCAACGTTTACATCACCAACTTCGAACCCGGCGTTAACGACTCCACGGTGGCGGTGATTAGCCCCGCGACCAACTCCGTCATCGCCACCGTCCCTGACGCCGATGGGTGGGGCATAGCGGTCAGCCCCACCGGCCCCGAAGCAGGCGACATCTACGTCACCAACGGCGGCAGCGACACGGTGTGGGTGATCGACCAAGGGTTCGCCCTCTATCAGTTCAGGATTGATGTTGGGGCCTGTCGCTGGATTGAGCCGCGAGTTCCCTTCACCCTGCAAACTCGTGTGGGGATCAGGATTCCCGTTCCGTGCGTCTTGCTCCCAGTCGTGGGCCCAGGCTACGCCAGGAAGGGCGAGGCCACCAGGTTGAAGAGGGGGGTCACGATGTTGATCACGACGTTGCCGGTGGCGTCCGCGTCCAGTGTGTTGCCGAGGACGACCGCCAGGCCACCGGTGCCGAAAACCGTGAGGTTGCCGCTGGCGTGGGCTGTGCTGTTCGCGCCCACGACGGAGGCGACGGTGAAGCTGCCGGGCGCGGTTGGACTGGTGCCGCCGCAGGAGGCGCTGCTGCCGGCCCCGTACGCGTCGGCGAAGTTGGAGGTGCCATTGAGGGCTTGAGCGGTGCTGTTATTGCCGAGCGCGGTGGCGGTGTCAGTGTTGCCTCCGCCGGCAGACGCCGCGGCGTTGGTGCCGAAGGCGCGGGCCGAATTGAGATAGCCCTGGCTGGCTTCCGCTGCGCTGTTGGTGCCGAAGGCGCTGGCCTCATTAAAGTGGCCGGCGCTGGTCTGGGCGGAGCTGTTGGTACCCATGGCCCTGGCGAGGTTATCGAAGCCGCCTTGGCTCACGGCCGTGCTGTGAGCGCCGAAAGCAGTTGCCGTGTTGAGGAGGCCCCCGGTAGCCGTCGCGCTGCTATTCGCCCCGAACGCGATCGCGAAGTCGCCGCGGCCCGAACTGGCGGTCGCGCTGCCTGACTGCACCAACGTAGCCCCGCCGACCGAGATGGCTAGATTTCGAGTCGGCAGGGCCTGCGCCAGCCCTTGCAAAGGCGCCACACTGGCCGCCTCGGTGCTCGAATAGGCTCCCGCACCCGCGCTGAGGGCCTGCACAAAGTGGGAATGAAACGCTGCCGCCTGGGCGCTCAGCATCTGGAATGCCTTGCCGTGGCTAGAAAAGAGCGCCGAAATCGCGGCCGACACCTCATCTCCAGCAGCAGCTGCCACCGCAGTAGTCGGAGCCGCCGCCGCAGCGGATGCCTCCCTCAGCGACGAACCGATGCCCGCCACATCGGCGGCCGCCGCCTGCACAATCCCCGGTATAGCGCTCAGATAGGACATCGTTGTCCTCTCCATCCCAGGCCCTTAGGCCATCGGAAATAGACGATCGTCTGAGTATCGCGCTTCGGGCCCAAAAATCTAGGGAGTCTGCCAGATATCTCGAATTTCCGAGAACTCTTACGCTGCCGCGACCAGTTACGTACGGAGCTAGCTGCTTGCTCGTTCGCCCAACGGACCGCAACGGATACCGAGACGCTCCCGGGCTGTGTCAAGAACACGGCGCTGGCGCTCGCGTTCCCGGCGGTGCGTGAGCACGAAACGCGTCATACTCGGCAAGCGGCGCGGTAACGGGTACCACTTATCGAAATCGAGGCCGTTTGCATTGAATACGCGACTGGGGACGTTGTCGTAGATCAGGCTGATGTTGTGCTGGATGAGCGCGAAGAGAACCCAGGGAAATGCCAGCGGCGACTTGTGCCTTAGTTGCTGCCAGTCGACTTCGTAGAGCGGGATCTCGCTGAGCTTGTCCATGAACAAAAGGTGCGCCAGGAAGTACCCTGCGTATGAAGGTAAGTGCAGTGTGGCCGAACGCATGTTGATCGAAACGATTGCGCCACTTGGTGAAACGTACGGCTCGTAGGGGCGTTCTTCGGTGAGTCCGACGTATCCGGTGCAGTTGATGACCCAACTGCCCGGTTGGATCGTCTTCGTCGATCCGCTCCGGAACACCAACTCGGTCGTGCCGTTGAGATCGACTGCGTCCTCGAGATAGTCCATGACGAGGTCGTTGAGGCCGGCGGAGATCGTCTGGTTCTCGGCCTCAGACAAAATTCCCAACACGAAGTTGTCCGCGTGGGGGGTCAAGAACGTGCCATAGGTGTCGCGGTACCAGTGTTGGACCTCTGATTCGTTCGTTCCGTCGTACCGGCGACTGATCTGTGCGGCGACCGTGGTCGTCGGTACGCCCTTCCACCAGCGCCGAGCGCCGCGCGGTAGCAGCTTGTCGCGGCTGGAGAAGAACGTTCCCCGGCCGGCGACGAGGTTTATCTGACGACCGGGGCATTCAGTGATCAGCAGGTGTGCGGTGTCCATCGCGGTTTTTCCGCCGCCGATGATCCATACCGGCGCGTCGCTTTCCCGGATATCGCCCGCTCGGAAGTCGCAGTAGTCGGGCGACACCGAATGTACGCGTTTGCTGGAGATGTCGAGCGGTTCGTTCGGCGTGACTCCCAGGCCGGAGGCTTTGATTAGCCGCTTGGCCTCGACGACGAGCGTCCGGCCGTCGGCAGCCTTACACGTAGCCCGCACGATTCCGTTCACTTCTTCCTCCGACTCGAAGTCCCAGCCGAAGTACTCGTCGACCCGCACGCGCTCCTTGATCACGTCGACGCAGTGCTGAAAATGGTCGAGCACCTCGCCCTTGGTCGCTAAGTGGGAGCGATCCTTGCCCAGGGTCCACTCGATGTTGCCCGCGGTGAACATTGGGTGCGGTTGATGCAGGCGCACATAGGAATACACATCGACCCACATGCCGCCTGCGCGCGTCCGACGGTCGATCAGGATCACCTTTTGGTCGCGCGACAAGTATCGGCTCGCGGCGAACAGGGCATTGAGCCCGGCGATGCCGGCTCCAACGATGCAAACGTCGCAAGTTTCCACCGGCGGGGGCTGGGGTGCGGACATCGGACCACCTTTTCTCGCAGCTGACGATTATTGTGCCCGCTGCATCGTGGCGCCGACATGAGTAATCGACTACTGCATTAATGATTACTAACATCCGGGATGATTTCGTCGTTGCTGCTCGGATCGAGGTGACATTTCGGATACCTGGAAGTATCCGCAGGTCACCAACACCATGCCGCTTCCAGGTCGCCGCCGGTTTCAGTTTTTGACGCCAGCGTCACGGCTCTTTTCTGTTCACGCACAACGGAGGACAGTGTTTGTTGGGATCGGTAGCGTACTGGCCCCTGTGTGCTTCCAGCACGGCCCCGCCCGAAGGCGGCAGACGAACACCCGGGAGACACCACCATGAAGACCAATCACAACCTCAAACGGTTCATTGTCGGGGCGCTGGTGTCGGGCGGCGTGGCGGTCGCCGGTTTGGGCCTGGCCGCAGGCACCGCCGAGGCGGGGCCCGGTCCCCTGCCGCAACAGGGATGGCCCGGCTGCCCAGGTGACCCTAAAGGCCCATGCCACTGGTGCCCGGGAGATCCCCCGGTGCAGACCGGTAATCTTCGTGTCAACCCAGTGATTTGGGACAGCAGCATCTGCCACACGTATTACTACGTCCTACCGGGGCAGGGCAATGTATCCAGCATGATTTGGGATGGCGAGAATCCGCCAGCGCCGCCTCCACCTCAGCCTGCCCTGTATTGCGACCCCCCGTTCTTGCCACCCACAAATTGTCGGATAGCAAACCACCCATGAACCGAAGGTTCGCGGTTTAGCACTCGCGCCCAAAAACCCGTTCCGATAGGGCAGCTTATTTTGTCTAGCCTGATTGACTAGATATTGTCTAGATCGCTAGACTATTCTTGTGGTCGGCGAAGAATCCACCCGCACGGTCACCAAGCGGCTCCGCAAAGCGGGCTTCAGCCCCACGGATGCGGCTGGCAGCCACACCAAATGGATTCACCCGCTCGGCCCGGCTGTCGTCATCCCCGACGGCCACCGCAGGATCTCACCGGGAGTTGTTCGCCAGGTCAACAAGGCCATTAACGAGGCCGAGAAGCTGACCGGGGAGGAAAGCAAGTGATGCACGAATACAAAATCGAGATCGAACGCGAGGGCCGCTGGTGGATGGTTCACATCCCCGAGCTCGACGGCCTTACCCAAGCGCGCCGCCTTGCCGAAGCCGAGTTAATGGGCCGGGAGTGGATCGCAGTCACCACCGGCACGCCTCTGGATGATGTTGCTGTGAGCGTCATCGGTATCACCGTGCCCGGTATGGGCAACATCCAACCCAATGCCGAAGGGCTCATCAACGCGCGCGGCCAGGCGGCGCAAGCCGTCAGGAAAGCCCAAAAAATGGCAGCTGAGTTCGTGCAGGAGCTAACCGCCGCGGGAGTTCCGGTCCGCGATGCCGGCGAACTTCTCCACGTCTCACCACAACGCATTAGCCAGCTGGCCAACTAAATCGGGCCGTATCCCGGCGCTATGAGGCGCTTCGCGCGAACCGGGCTTCAGGGCCGCAAGACGCTCAAACAGGCTGGGCCAACTACCTATTCGAGGTGATCGGCATCAGCTTGTCTGGCGTGGTGGTGGTCCCCCATGGTGTAGTTGTGACAGACCGTCTTATCCAGGCTGGGTTGACGGGATCCGGCGCCCAGCCGCCGCCACTCGGTAGTAGGACATTCGGCGGCGGGTCCCCCGGGCACCAGCGAAGGGGTCCGGCGGCGTTGTCGTAGCAGCTACACAAAGGCCAGGCCGCCACCGATCCCAACAACAAAGCCGTTGCCAACCCAAGGCTCGTAAGTCGCCACCGTCGGCCTGTCCGCAACACTGCGGGAATACACAGCTCAGCGGTACGCTTTAAGTTGTGGTGGCTAAGAAATGCGGTGCCCCACCGAGCGAGGACGACGTCTCCTCGACGCGGCCGGACTGTGTAGCAGCGGTGCGGGCCAAAAACCGCGCCCGTAACGAGCACTACGCGGACAGTCACGCACGCCGCGTCCGGGTGCTCAACATCAACGCCATCATGGGCGTGGTGGTGTGCTTGAGTTTCGTGGTTCTGGGCCTGTGGGCCGGGCCCGGGGCGCGACCGACCGAGGTGGTCAATCTCATCGCTGCGGCGATCTTCGCCACCGTCCCGTGGCTGCACCGATTCGGGGAAGTCGTTGCGCCACTGATCTTTATCGCCACGGCCTACGTGGCGATCTTCGTCATCTGCTGGGACATGGGCACCGGCTCGGGTGGGCAGTACTTTCTCGTGACGATCGCCAGCCTGGTGGTGCTGCAGTTCGGCGTCGAGCGCATCGGCCTGGCGGCACTGCTGGCCACCATCGGCGCCACACTGGTCATCACCCTGCAGTTCGTCGTCCCCCGCTCAACGGGACTCGAACAGCCGTGGGCGGAATCGATGAGCTTCGTCATCACGACCATCTCCGCCTGCGCGATGGTGGTCGTCACGGTGTGGTTTGCGCTGCGTGACACCGCGCGTGCCGAGGCGGTCATGGAAGCCGAGTACGACCGCTCCGAGGCGCTACTCGCAAACATGTTGCCGGCCACCGTTGCCGAACGACTCAAAGGACCCGACCGCAACGTCATCGCCGACCGATACGAAGAAGCCTCGGTTCTGTTCGCCGACATCGTCGGGTTCACCGAGCGCGCCAGCGGCACCACGCCATGCGACCTGGTGCTGTTCCTGGACCGCCTCTACGGCACCTTCGACGCGCTGGCGGACAAACACGGGCTGGAGAAGATCAAGGTCAGCGGCGACTCCTACATGGTGGTCAGCGGCGTTCCACGGCCCCGGCCTGACCATGTCGAGGCGCTGGCGGACTTCGCCCTCGAGATGACGGCTGCTGCCGCCGGACTGAAGGACCCGCACGGGCACCCGGTAACGCTGCGGGTCGGCCTGGCCACCGGCCCGGTGGTCGCGGGCGTGGTGGGTTCGCGGCGGTTCTTCTACGACGTGTGGGGCGACGCGGTCAACGTCGCGTCCCGGATGGAATCCACCGACTCGGTGGGACGGATCCAGGTGCCCGACGAGGTCTACCAACGCCTCAAGGACGACTTCGTGCTGCAGGAGCGCGGCCGCATCGCCGTCAAGGGCAAGGGCATCATGCGCACCTGGTACCTGGTCGGCCGCAAGGCGACGGCCGACGAGTCCAGCGATTCGGTCGCCCGGGAATCACACCTGGAAACGCACTCGGCCCGCGTCTAGTCACCACCGGAATCTCGGTGTGTGTCAAACTGCGGCCATGACATCCACTCCTGAAAGCACGCACACTCCTGGGACCACCCACGTTCCAAGCTTGTTGCCGCATCTGTGGAAATCCACCGCGGTATCGGGAATTCTGTCGCTGATCGTCGGCGTCGTGGTGCTGGCCTGGCCGCAAAAAACCCTGCTGTTCGCTGCCGTCGCGTTCGGTGTCTATCTGCTGATCACCGGTGTCGCGCAGGTCATTTTCGCCTTCGGCCTGCATGTCTCGGCCGGCGGCCGGGTGCTGTTGTTCATCAGCGGGGCGGCTTGCCTGGTCCTGGCCATGCTGGCGTTTCGCCACTTCAGCTGGGGCGACGACGCGACCGCCGTCTACTTGCTGGCGATCTGGATTGGTGTCGGGTTCATCTTCCGTGGCGTGGCCACCAGTATCTCCGCTATCAGCGACCCGCAGCTCCCGGGCAGAGGGTGGTCGATTTTCGTCGGAGTGACGAGCCTGCTTGCCGGACTGATCATGCTCGGGTCGCCGTTGGGCACCATCGTGCTGCTGGTCGAGGTGGTCGGCGTGTGGCTCATCGTCATCGGGGTGTTCGAGGTCATCTCGTCGTTCGGCATTCGCAAGGCGACGCAACACCACGGCACCTAGAGCCCTAAGTCACTAGCGCTGGCCGCACCCGCTTACTACACTACGTCGTAAATCTAATCAGGCCCGCAGCCTCGGGAGATGGCATGAATGTCGTTGACATTTCGCGGTGGCAGTTCGGTATCACTACCGTCTACCACTTCATTTTCGTGCCCCTCACCATCGGCCTGGCTCCTTTGGTCGCCATCATGCAGACGGTGTGGGTCGCCACCGGTAACACCACCTGGTATCGCCTCACCAAGTTCTTCGGGAAGCTGTTCCTGATCAACTTCGCCATCGGCGTGGCGACCGGAATCGTGCAGGAGTTCCAGTTCGGCATGAACTGGAGCGAGTACTCGCGATTCGTCGGCGACGTCTTCGGCGCACCGCTGGCGATGGAGGGCCTGGCCGCGTTCTTCTTCGAATCCACCTTCCTCGGATTGTGGATCTTCGGCTGGGACAGGCTGCCCCGGTTGGTGCACCTGGCGTGCATCTGGATCGTCGCGATCTCGGTCAACATCTCCGCGTTTTTCATCATCGTGGCCAACTCGTTCATGCAGCATCCCGTCGGCGTGCACTACAACCTCGAGACCCACCGCGCCGAGCTGAACAGCATCACCGCCCTGCTCGGCAATAACACTGCGCGCGCGGCGTTTACACACACGGTCGCCGGTTCCTTGCTGACTGCGGGCACGTTCGTGGCCGCCGTCAGCGTCTGGTGGATGGTCCGGTCCCAGAAGGCTCCCGATTCAGGTGTTGCCGCCTTGTATCGCCCGGCCGCCATCCTGGGGTGTTGGGTTGCGCTGATCGCCACCGTGGGCCTGTTCTTCACCGGCGACCATCAGGGCAAACTGATGTTCCAGCAGCAGCCGATGAAGATGGCGTCGGCGGAATCGCTGTGCGACACCCAGAAGGATCCGGACTTCTCCATCTTGACGGTCGGCACGCAGAACAACTGCGACAGCCTGACCCGCGTGATCGAGGTCCCCTATGTGCTGCCCTTCCTCGCCGAAAGCCGATTCGACGGCGTGACGTTGCAGGGTGTGCGCGACCTTCAGCGGGACAGCCAAATCAGGTTCGGGCCGAATGACTACCGGCCCAACCTGTTCGTCACCTACTGGTCGTTTCGCGCGATGATCGGGTTCATGGCGATTCCGGTGCTGTTCGCGCTGGCCGGGCTGTGGCTCACCCGCGGCGGCCGTACCCCCAATCAAAAGTGGCTCTCCTGGTTTGCGCTGCTGACCATCCCCACCCCGTTCCTGGCCAACACCGCCGGGTGGGTGTTCACCGAGATGGGCCGCCAGCCCTGGATCGTCGTGCCGAATCCCGACCGGCGACCAGCACGTTCGACTCACCGTGCCGAGGGCGTCTCGGACCACGCTGCCGGCATGGTCGTCATCTCGCTGGTGACGTTCACCTTGCTCTACGCGGTTCTCGCGGTCATCTGGTTCGGGTTGCTCAAGCGCTACATCGTCGAAGGACCGCTGGAACACGACGCAGAGCCGGCTGCCCCACCCGGCCCCGACGACGCCGACGTGGCGCCGCTGTCGTTCGCCTATTGATGCGCCGCTCGGAAAGGAGCTGACCGGTGGCCTCCAAGAGTTGTGGTTCGGTGTCGTCGCGGTGTTGTTCCTCGGTTTCTTCATCCTCGAGGGCTTCGACTTCGGCGTGGGCATGTTGATGGAGCCCTTCGCCCGGGTCAGCACCGGCGATCGGGAGCTCGCACCGGCGGGCGGCGCTCAACACCATCGGCCCGGTCTGGGACGGCAACGAGGTCTGGCTGATCACGGCCGGCGCGGCGATGTTCGCCGCCTATCCCGGCTGGTACGCCACCGTGTTCTCGACGCTGTACCTGCCGTTGCTGGCGATCCTGTTCGGCATGATCGTGCGCGTCGTGGCCATCGAATGGCGCGGCAAGGTCGACGACCCAAAGTGGCGGGCCTGGGCCGATTTCGGCATTGCCGCCGGGTCCTGGTTGCCCGCGATGCTGTGGGGGGTGGCGTTCGCCATCCTGGTCCGCGGACTTCCGGTGGACGTCCAATGGCCACGTCAACCTGTCCATCGGTGACGTGCTCAACGCGTACACGCTGCTGGGCGGTTTGGCCACCGCCGGGCTGTTCTTGTTCTATGGCGCGGTGTTCGTCGCGCTGAAAACCTCCGGCGCGATCCACGACGACGCGCACCGATTCGCGGTGCGGCTATCGCTGCCGGTGACGGTACTGGTTGCCGCCTTTGGGCTTTGGACGCAGCTCGCTCACGGCAAGGACTGGACCTGGGCCGGTGCTCGGCGTCGCGGTCGTCGCGCAGCTGGTGGCCGTGTTGTCGGTATGGCGCCGGATGTCGGACGGCTTGGCGTTCGCGTGCACCGCGTTGGTCGTCGCCGCCGTGGTGGTTCTGCTGTTCGGCTCGCTGTATCCCAACCTGGTGCCGTCGACGTTGAACAGCGAATGGAACGTGACGATCTACAACGCCTCGTCGACGCCTTACACCCTCAAGATCATGACGTGGGTGACGGCATTCTTCGCCCCATTGACGGTGGTGTACCAGGGATGGACGTATTGGGTTTTCCGGCAACGGATCTCGGCTGAGCAGATCCCACCGTCGATCGGTCTGGCGAGGCGCTCGTCCTGAGCCCCGCAGAATCCCGGGGCTCCCGAGCTCCCCTGGACCCGCGACTGTGGCGGTCATCGCCCGCGCTGCGCCGCTACCTGGCCGCCGCCGTGGGCTGCGGAGTGGTGATCTCCGGATGCGCAATCGGCTCGGCGATGGTGCTGGCAAGCGTCGTCGCGCACGTCATCACCGATCCCTCGGCCCGCAACGTGCGCGGCTTTCTGGCTCCGCTATCAATCCTGTTGGCGCTGTGGGTTGTCCGCACGCTGACGCATTGGCTTCAAGCGCGCCTGGGCCAACGGGGAGCCACCGCAGTCATCGCCGATCTCAACGGTCAGGTGCTCGAGGCGGTGACCGGGCGACAGCCCAATGAACTTGCAGCACAGCGCGACGACGCCGCGGTAGTGGTCACCTATGGCCTGGACGGCTTGCGCCCGTACTTCACCGGCTACCTGCCGACATTGCTACTGGCCGCGATCCTGACCCCGGCAACCGTTGTCGTCATCGCGCTCTACGACCTCAAATCGGCGGTGCTCGTGGTGATCACGCTGCCGCTGATTCCGGTCTTCATGGTGCTGATCGGGCTGGCGACCGCCGAACGATCGGCGGCCGCGCTGGCAGCCATGACCACCCTGCAAGCGCGGTTGCTCGATCTGATCGCCGGCATCCCCACCCTGCGGGCGCTGGGCCGCGCCCGGGGCCCCGAGCGCCGCATCGCCGAACTCAGTGCCGCCCATCGGCGCTCGGCGATGGCGACGCTGCGGATCGCCTTCCTGTCGGCGCTGGTGCTGGAATTGCTGGCCACGCTGGGCGTGGCGCTGGTCGCGGTCGGCATCGGACTTCGCCTGGTGTTCGGCGAGATGAGCCTGACGGCCGGGTTGACCGCCCTGCTGCTGGCGCCGGATGTCTTCTGGCCGCTGCGTCGCATCGGCGCGGAATTCCATGCCGCCCAAGATGGTAGAACCGCTGCGGACAAGGCGTTCGCGCTCATCGGCACGCCGGCCGCCGCCACGGTGCGGGCAGGAAAGATAGCCGCGCGCGGAGCGCAGATTCACCTGGAAAACCTCAGCGTGACGGGCCGAGACGGCCGTTCGCCGCGCGATCTCACCGCGGTCATCGAACCCGGCGCGGTTACCGTGCTGACCGGACGAAACGGCGCCGGCAAGAGCACCACGTTGCAGGTGATCGCCGGACTCACCACGCCCTCGTCGGGTCGGGCCACGGTGGCCGGCGTCGACGTCGCCGAACTGGACCTGACCGCCTGGTGGCCGCAGTTGTCCTGGCTGCCGCAGCGCCCGGTGCTGGTCCCGGGCACGGTTCAGCACAATCTCGCCCTACTGGGCGGCATCGAGGATCCGGAAAGCGCCTGCGCCGCATCCGGCTTCGACACGGTGCTGGCCGAGCTGCCGGACGGCATGAACACCATGCTCGGGCGCGGCGGCGTCGGACTGTCCTTGGGGCAGCGGCAACGCCTGGGCCTCGCTCGAGCGCTCGGATCGTCGGCCCCGGTGCTGCTGCTCGACGAACCCACCGCGCATTTGGACGCCCAGACCGAGGACCGGGTGCTGCGCGCCATCGTCGAGCGTGCGCGCGCGGGCGCAACCGTGGTCGTGGTCGGCCATCGCGAACAGATCCGCGCAATCGGCGACCAGGTCGTCGAAGTGACCTCAGACACTGAGGTACTTAATGCGTCCGTCTGAAACGCGCCTTGGACCTGTTGCGCCCGCGGCTGTCCCGGATCCTGGCGGCCATTGCGCTGGGGGCGCTGTCGCTGGGCAGCGCGCTGGCCCTGGCCGGAGTGTCGGCGTGGCTGATCACCCGGGCCTGGCAGATGCCACCGGTGCTCGACCTGTCCATCGCCGTCGTGGCGGTGCGAATGTTCGCCATTTCGCGTGGCGTGCTGCGCTATTGCGAGCGGCTGGCCACCCACGACACGGCGCTGCGCGCGGCCGGTACCGCTCGCGCGCAGGTTTATCACCGCCTGGCGAACGGACCGGCCGCGGCCGCCGTCCGGCTGAACAGCGGCGAGCTGGTGGCACGGGTCGGCGCCGACGTCGACGCATTGGCCGATGTGCTGGTGCGTGCGGTGGTACCGATTGGCGTCGCGGCGGTACTGGCGATCGCGGCGACCGCGGTGATCGCCGCGATCTCGCCGCCGGCTGCCGCCGTGCTGGCGATCTGTTTGCTTATCGCCGGCGTTGTTGCGCCCGCGTTGGCCGGCAGGGCCGCCGCGACCCAGGAAGCGCTCGCCCGCCAACACCGTTCCGAACGCGACACCTCGGCGATGATCGCGCTGGAACACGCGCCCGAGCTTCGAGTCGCCGGGGCGCTGCCCGATGTGATCGCCGAATCGCAACGCCGCCAACATACTTGGGGTGCTGCCCTCGACGCCGCCGCCAGGCCAGCCGCGATCAGCGAGGCAATGCCCACCGCGGCCGTCGGCGTCAGTGTGCTGGGCGCGGTTGTCGCGGGCATCGCACTGGCACCCATCGTCGCGCCCACCACACTGGCAATTCTGATGTTGTTGCCGCTGGCGGCGTTCGAGGCGACAACTCCCCTGCCGGCGGCCGCCGTCCAGTTGACACGGTCGCGGATCGCAGCGCGCCGCTTGCTCGACCTGGCTCCACCAGACCACCCGGCGGAGTCCACGAGACCCGCGCCACGACCCGCAGGTGCCGGCCGGTTATCCGCCGACGTGCGCTTCGGTCACCCGACCGCGAATCGATCAACTCAGGTGACGCTTGACCTGCCACCAGGAAGCAGGCTCGCCATCACCGGCGCCAGCGGCTCCGGCAAGACGACGCTGCTGATGACGCTGGCCGGGCTGCTGCCGCCGCTGGACGGACGCGTGATGCTGGACGGGGCCGACCTGAGCCAGTTCGACGATACCGAATTGCACAGCACCCTCAGTTTTTTCGCCGAGGATGCGCACATCTTCGGCACCACCGTTCGAGACAACCTGCTGGTGGCCCGTGGCGACTGCCTTGACCAAGAACTGACGGCGGCCCTCGCTGCGGTCGGCCTCAGCGAATGGCTCGCCAGCCTGCCCGACGGGCTGTCGACGGTGTTGACCGGTGGCGCGCAAGCGGTCTCGGCGGGCCAGCGTCGAAGGCTGCTGCTGGCCCGGGCGATGGTCTCGCCCGCCCGCATCGTTTTGCTCGACGAGCCTACCGAGCATCTCGACGCGATCGACGCCGAGCAGACCTTGCGTGACCTTCTGGCCTCGGACTCAGGGCTGATGCGTTCCGACAGGACGGTGGTGGTGGCTACTCATCACTTGCCCAAAGGTCTTGGCTGTCCCGAACTGCGCATCGAATAGGCGCGAGCGTTAATCCGTTACCACTGCCGAGTTGTGGTAGGTGGCCCACGCCGGTTCGAAAGCCGCCATGGGAATCTGCTCGTCGCCGCCGCTCATGATGCCGCTGTCATTGAGATGCACTACACCGGCGTTGGCGTCGATGCCGGTGACAACCACGAAGTGGTCCGCGGCCTTGCGCTGCCCCGGCCGGTTCCAGATGGTTTCGGCATTGAGCAAAACGATCGCTTTCCGCCCAGCGGCCAGATCCTGCTCCAACGCGCTGGTCGTGGTGTGGACGTTGTCGGCGTGGATGCCGTAGTGCGCGAGCAGGATCGGCAGGTTCCTGATATTGGTGTTGCCGTCGTGGCCCCAGATCGTTCCGGGACCTGCTGCGCTGGGGGTGCTTACGGCCAACAAGGTGACATCCAGCTCGGTGGGTTCATTGCCGGTGATCTCGCCGACAACATCAGCCACCGCCAGTTCCCCACAGTCGGAAGTGCGCTGCCGGCGCCAGTAGGGTCTGGCGGCGCCGGGATCGCCGTACATTCCGACGCTGTGATTGGCAGTAGGGGTGGAAGCGTCCGTGTTGTCGGACGCGGCGGCCAATGGGACCGCCGACGCAGCGATGGCCGCGCCCAACAGAGTTACAAGGCCGACATCGCGCTTGGCCGCGCCGAGCTTGGCCCGCAAAGTGCTGGTCATGGGTGTCCTTTTCTCGAACCACCGCAGAGTCGCTTGGTGTATCGAGTAAAGTTGCAGTGCCGCTTTGCGTGGGCTGGTACGCGCAAAGTTTGCACGATCGTTACGCAGGTCTCTCACGGCCGAACGTCGACTTCACGGGCCGAAAAGCCCAGTCTGGCCCCGAAATGTCGACGTTCGGCGTGTCAGTTATTCGGGAAATACATCAGCACGCCCTCTTGGACGACCGTCGCAATGATCTGCCCGGCGGGGTCGAAGAAGTGCCCGGTGCCCAACCCACGCGAGGCCGCGGCCACCGGTGACGATGTCGAATACAACACCCAGTCGTCGAATTTGACCTGACGGTGAAACCACACGGAATGGTTGGTAGACGCGGCAAAGATGCGGTCGAAACCCCAGGACAGGCCGTGGGTGGTGATGATCGAATCCAGCACGGTGGTGTCCGAGGAATACACCATCATCGCGGTGTGCAGCACCGGGTCATCAGGAATCGCGCCCAGAGCCTTGAGCCAGACGCGGTTGTGCGGGAGTCGCTCACCCTTGTTTCGCATCACCCAGGCCGGGTCGTTGGTGTAGCGCCACTCGATCGGTTGCAGTGCGTTGACGAAGTGCGGGACGGTCTCCTCGTAGCCGCGCAACAACTCGCGGATCGACGGCACGGTGTCTGGCTTGGCCACCACGGGCGGCTCGATGCCGTGCTCGAGGCCGGCGCCGCCGGACATGTAGGAGATCAGCGCCGAGGACAACAACACCCCGTCCTGGACGGCGTCGACGCGCCGGTTGGCGAAGCGCCGCTCGTCACGCAGGCGCACCACGTGGAATTCGATGTCTTTGGCGATATCACCGCCGTTGATGAAGTGCACCGAAAGCGCGCTGGGCGGCAGGTCGTCACGGTCGAGCGAGCGACTGCTCGCGACGAAGGACTGTGCCATCAGCTGCCCGCCGAATGTTCGCATCGGGTTCTTGCTGGGGTGGGTTCCGACAAACCGATCGTCAGTGATGCGATTGAGGTCCAGTACCGCCAGCAGTTCGTCGAAATCTTGCGCATTCGGCTCACTGCCTGCTGGCACGGGCTCGCTCTCCTTCGGATTCGGCTTCGCGGCTAGACGTCGTCCTCCCCGATCCGGTGGATATGGATCAGGTTGGTCGAACCTACTGTGCCAGGCGGTGCGCCGGCGACGATGACCACCAGGTCTCCGCGCTTGTAGCGGCCGAGGTCGAGCAGCGACTTGTCGACCTGGCGGATCATGTCGTCGGTGGATGTCATCATCGGGACGATGAACGTTTCGGTGCCCCAGGTCAGGGCGAGCTGGCTGCGCACCTCGGGCCATGCGGTGAAGGCCAGCAGCGGCAGCGGAGTGTGCAGGCGCGCCAGGCGCTTGACGGTGTCGCCGGATTGGGTGAACGCGACCAGAGCTTTGGCGTCGAGCCGCTCGCCGATGTCGCGGGCGGCGTAGGAGATCACGCCCCGCTTGGTGCGGGGCACGTGCGTCAACGGCGGAGCGGCGGTGGAATTCTCCTCGACCGCGCACACGATTCGCGACATCGTCCGCACGGCCGCCAGCGGATACTTGCCCACCGAGGTTTCCCCGGACAACATCAGCGCGTCGGCGCCGTCGAGCACGGCGTTGGCGACGTCGGAGGCCTCGGCGCGGGTCGGCCGGGAACTTTCGATCATCGACTCGAGCATCTGGGTGGCCACGATCACGGGTTTCGCGTTCTCCCTGGCCATCTGGATGGCCCGCTTTTGCACCAGCGGAACCTCTTCCAGCGGCAGCTCAACACCCAGGTCACCGCGGGCCACCATGATCGCGTCAAAGGCCAGCACGATGGCTTCGAGGTTATCGATGGCTTCCGGCTTCTCCAGCTTGGCGATCACCGGTACCCGCCGGCCGACCCGATCCATCACTTCGTGTACCAGCTCGACATCCGCGGGCGAACGCACGAACGAAAGCGCAACCAGGTCAACGCCCAGGCTGAGCGCGAACGTGAGATCCTCGATGTCCTTTTCCGACAAGGGCGGAGCCGACACGTTCATCCCGGGCAGCGACATGCCCTTGTTGTTGCTGACCGGGCCGCCTTCGGTGACGGTGCAGATGACGTCATCGCCCTCGATGCCCGTGACGACCAACCCCACGTTGCCGTCGTCGACCAGAACCCGGTCGCCGATCGTCGCATCCTGGGCCAACCTCTTATAGGTGGTCGACACCCGGTCGTGGCTGCCTTCGCAGTCCGCGACGGTGATCCGTACCGTTTCGCCGTCGGCCCAGTAGGTGGGCCCGGTGGCGAAGCGGCCCAGCCTGATCTTCGGGCCCTGCAGATCGGCGAGCACGCCGACCGCGCGGCCGGTGACGTCAGAGGCGGCACGCACCCGCTCGTAGGAGGCTTTGTGATCCGCGTAGTCGCCGTGGCTGAAGTTCATTCGGGCGACGTCCATTCCGGCCTCGACCAGTGCCAGAATCATCTCGTCCGACTGGGTCGCAGGGCCAAGGGTGCAGACGATCTTCCCGCGTCTCGTCACGACGCCTCAGCATAGTCGTGCTGATGGCCATCGGGGTGACTCGAAGATTGCGGGAACGCGGATAAGCCGCCCGACTACCCGCTCAGGACAGTGGGCACCAACGGAAAGCCGGGCAGATTGCGTAACACCATCCAGGCGACCGCCGTTGCAATGATCGTCAGCAACGCCGGTATCGGCAGCGCTGTTTCGCCGTAACGACGACGAATCAAGACCCATCCGGCCAGCAGCGGGATGCCGACCAGCAGGAAGATGTTGTCGGCGACGCTGGCCACCAGGTCGCCATGCAGCAGGTCATGCGCCATTCGGAGTCCACCGCAGAAAGGGCAATTCCAGCCGGTTAGCAACTTGAACGGACAGAATGGATATGCCGAGTTGGTGTTGTGCGGATCCACCAGCGCGACGTAGCCGAGCGCCCCGGCAACCAAAACGCCCGAACCGGCGGCGGCGTATGCGCGACGTCGATCGGGGCCGTGCCGAGCTGTCGGATCGGTCACATTTTCAGCATGCCAGATCCAGCGTGCCGGCGGCCCTACTGCGGCTTGCTGCTCCTGCGCCGTCGACCCCAACGTCGCCGCGTTGCCCCACTGTCGTCGTCCGGCGCAGTCTCCACTTCAGCGGCGTCAGGCTCTTCCGGTTCGTCGGCTTCCGGCGCCTCGACGTCTTCGGCTTCCGGCTCGTCGGCTTCGGGCTCGTCGGCGTCTTCGACTTCCGGCTCTTCGGCGTCCTCGACTTCGGGCGCCTCGTCGGCCTCCGGTTCGGCGGCGTCTTCAGCTTCCGCGGCTTCCGACTCCGGTTCCAGTTCCGGTTCCGGCTCTGCCTCTGGCTCCGGCTCTTCGTCGTCAACGTCATCGTTGCCACGCAGGCTCTCGGGATCCTCGCGGCCCTTGGGCGCCACCATGAGGTAGACGACGGCCCCGATGAACACGAAAGTCGATGTGAACGAATTGATCCGGATTCCGGCGATGTGCGTTGCGGTGTCGTCGCGGAGCAACTCGACGCAGAACCGCCCGATGCAGTACAAGGCGACATAGGCCGCAAATACTCGCCCGTGGCCCAGCTTGAACCGTCGGTCGAGGTAGATCAGTACGACGAATACCAGAACATTCCAAATCAATTCGTACAGAAACGTCGGTTGCACCACCGCCGCGACCTGCCCGGTGGAGATACCGTCGAGCGAATGCGGGTCGACATATCCCGAGGGGTCCCGGCGGTAGAAGATCTCAAGACCAAATGGCAGCGTGGTTTCCCGGCCGTAAAGCTCTTGATTGAAGTAGTTCCCGAGCCGACCGATGGCCTGCGCCAAGACCAGCCCCGGAGCAAGCGCGTCACCGAAGGCCGGCAACGGAATTCCGTGCCGACGGCAGGCGATCCACGCCCCGACGCCACCGAGGGCTACCGCGCCCCAGATGCCTAATCCGCCATCCCAGATTCGCACCGCCCCGGCGAAGCCGGCGCCCCCCGGACCCCAATAGGTCCGCCAGTCGGTGGCCAGGTGATAGAGCCTGCCGCCGACCAATCCGAATGGCACCGCCCACAGCGCGATGTCGTAGATCACGCCGCGCTCGCCGCCCCGGGCTGCCCAGCGCCGGTCGCCGATCAACAATGCGGCCAGGATGCCGACGATGATGCACAGCGCGTAGGCGCGAATCGGCACCGGCCCGAGGTACCAGACGCCCTGTGGCGGGCTGGGGAAATAGGTCGGCGCCATGGTCATGAGGCGGACACGCGTTGGCGCACACCGGTCGCGAGTTCCTCCGTCAGCGCACGCAAAGCGGGCAAACCGTCACTGAGCGCCGACACCAGCGCCGAACCGACGATGACGCCGTCGGCGTAACCGCCGATCTGTGCGGCCTGCTCTCGCGACCGCACGCCGAGGCCAACCCCAACCGGTATGTCCGACACCGCCTTCACCCTGGCCACCAACTCGGGGGCGGCATTCGACACCGCATCGCGCGCCCCGGTGACACCCATCGTCGACGCCGCGTAGACAAACCCGCGCGATGCTTCGACCGTGGTCACCAATCGCTGCGGAGTCGACGACGGCGCCACCAGAAAGATCCGGTCCAACCGGTGCTCCTCGGACGCCACCAGCCACTGCTGTGCCTCGTCCGGGATCAGGTCGGGCGTAATCAGGCCGTATCCGCCGGCCGCCGCCAGGTCCCGCGCGAACGCGTCGACCCCGTAGCGCAACACCGGATTCCAGTACGTCATCACCACGGCGCTGCCACCGGCCAGGGTGATCGCCTCGACCGCGGCCAGCGTGTCCCGGACTCGCACTCCCCCGCGCAGCGCAACCTCGGTGGCCTTGGCTATCGTTGGGCCGTCCATCCCCGGATCCGAATACGGGACACCGACTTCGATTATGTCGCAACCGGATTCGACGAGCGCAACCATCCCCGCTACCGACGTCGGCACGTCGGGATAACCGGTAGGCAGGTAGCCGATCAGCGCGGCGCGATCGTCCTTGCGGCACGATTCAAACACCGGACCGAGCCTGCTCATCGGTTGCCCGGATCCGGCTGCATCAGTCCGAACCACTTCGCGGCCGTCTCGACGTCCTTGTCGCCGCGACCCGACAGGTTCACCACAATCACTGCGCCCCTTCCCAACTCGCTGCCCAGCTTGAGGGCGCCGGCGACGGCATGCGCGGACTCGATGGCCGGGATGATGCCTTCGCTGCGACACAACAGACCGAACGCCTCCATCGCCTCGGAGTCGGTTATCGGCTGGTATTGGGCCCGCCCGGTTTCCTTCAGCCACGCGTGCTCGGGTCCGACACCCGGATAGTCCAGACCCGCTGAGATGGAATGGGATTCGATGGTCTGGCCGTCCTCGTCCTGCAGCAGGTAGGAGAACGATCCCTGGAACGCGCCGGGTGAACCGCCGGCGAATGTGGCTGCATGCCTGCCGGTCTCGACGCCATCGCCGGCCGCCTCGTACCCCACCAGTCGCACACCGGGGTCATCGAGGAACGCGTGGAAGATCCCGATGGCGTTGGATCCGCCGCCGACGCAGGCCACCACCGCGTCGGGTAACCGGCCCGCCTGTGCCTGGATCTGCACCCGGGTCTCCAAGCCGATGACTCGTTGAAAGTCACGCACCATGGTCGGGAAGGGATGCGGTCCGGCCGCGGTGCCGAAGCAGTAGTAGGTGTTGTCGGCGTTGGTAACCCAATCCCGGAACGCCTCGTTGATGGCGTCCTTGAGCGTCTGCGAGCCACTCTCCACCGAGACCACCTCGGCACCCAGCAGTCGCATCCGTGCGACGTTGAGCGCTTGGCGCGCGGTGTCGACGGCGCCCATGTAGATCACACAATCCAGGCCCAGCAACGCGCACGCGGTCGCGGTCGCCACCCCGTGCTGACCGGCACCCGTCTCGGCGATCACCCGCATTTTGCCCATTCGCTTGGCCAGCAAGGCCTGACCGAGCACATTGTTGATCTTGTGAGAACCGGTGTGGTTCAGGTCTTCTCGCTTGAGGAAGATTCGCGCCGACCCCGCATGCTCGCTGAGCCGGGCTGCCTCGTACAACGGCGACGGCCGGCCAGAATAATGCTCCTGCAAGTCATCCAGGATGTCCAGGAAATCCTGATTGACCCGTTCCTTCTCGTAGGCGGCGGTGACCTCCTCGATCACCGCCATCAGCGCCTCCGCGACGTAGCGCCCGCCGTACACGCCGAAATGACCGCCCGCGTCGGGGTCGTGGCGGGTGGGCTCGGCGATGGCCGCACTGGAAAGCGGAAGATCCGGACGGGAGTGCGGACGGGTTGCTTCTGCCATCACCAATGCTCAACGCGGGGACGACTCATCTGGTTCAACGTTTCGGCGTCGGGGTCGTTCACCGACTAGCGAGCCGGTTTCGGACAGGACGGATGGGTGCCCGCGGTGACCAGATCGGCAACCGCCGAACGCGGGTCACCGCTTTTGACAAGGCCTTCACCAACTAAGACGGCGTCAGCACCCGCACCGGCGTACGCCAACAGGTCCGCGGTGCCGCGCACACCGGATTCGGCGATCCGGATCACGTTGCTGGGCAGGCCCGGAGCGATTCGCGCGAAGCAATCCCGGTCCACCTCCAGCGTCGTCAGGTCGCGGGCGTTGACACCAATCACATTGGCGCCGGCCTTCAATGCCCGGTCGGCCTCCTGTTCGGTGTGTACCTCGACGAGAGCTGTCATACCGAGCGATTCGGTGCGGTCCAGCATCGACGCCAACGCCGACTGCTCCAGGGCCGCAACGATGAGCAACAACATGTCGGCGCCGTGCGCTCGCGCCTCGTGAATCTGATATGGCTGCACCACAAAGTCTTTGCGCAATACCGGCACCGAGACAGCGGCACGCACCGCGTCGAGGTCGTCGAGCGAGCCACAAAAACGTCGCCCCTCGGTCAGCACGCTGATGATCCGGGCGCCGCCATCTTCGTAAGCGCGGGCCAACTTCGCCGGATCGGCAATGGTCGCCAACGAACCCGCGGACGGGCTCGCGCGCTTCACCTCGGCGATGACGCCGATACCGGGCTCGCGCAGGGCGGCCATCACGTCCAGTGGTGGCGGTGCCGCCGCGGCCGCCGCTTTGATCTCGGACAGGCTGATGCGGGCTTCTCGCACGGCAATGTCGGCCCTGACTCCCTCCAAGATGGAGTCGAGCACGTTTGCCGGGCTCATGCCTGTCGTTCCTCTCACACTCTCACTCTGCGTCGCCATCGTCACCCTGCCGCTTCCGGCCGATTCCGCCGACGTCAATGAAGGGTAGCGACCGTGCGCTCGCGGTCCTTCACCGACCCTCGGTGTCAGACTCGCGGGGTCGATCGGTCGGGTCGCGGCCCTCGTCAAGGGCATCCCAGATCATCCGCTCCGACATCTGCGGCGTCTCCGCCGTCGCCGCCGTCGCCTCCTGCGCGTCATCGCCCCGGGCGATCGAACGCCGGGCCGCGGGTGCCACGTATTTCGTCGCTGCCAGGCGGTTTGACCCGGATGTTCCGGATGTTGAAGCCGACCGCATCAGCAGGACGGCGCGCGACCACAGTGCACACCGCGGCGGCCACCGCGACCCCTGCTCCCCAATAGCGCCGCTCGCTTCCCACCAGCGACACCACCGAGACATGCGCGAGATCGGCTCCGCGTACCGCCACGTCCGGCAGCAGCCACAGGCTCACACCGAGATAGCCCACCGCGAAGCTGGCCAGCGCCATCAGCCCCGCCAGCGCCCGCAGCGGCCAGCCGCGCACCGCCAGCGCGGCGACGGCCGTTGCCAGCATCAGCAGCGCCAACGGCAGCAGGGCCGTCGACCACGTCGCGCCGGACAGTGTCACCGCGGTGGACGGACCCAGCCCGTCGAACGACCGGATTACCACCCAGGGCATCCGCGACGCCGCCCACAGCGCCCCGGCTGCGACCACCAGCAGCAGCTGGGCTATCCGGGTCGTCACCGGGAATCAGCCGTGTCCGGGGGGCCCAGCGTCTCAGCCGCGGCGATCGCATTCAGCACCGCCCGGGCCTTATTACTGGCCTCGTTGTGTTCGTAAAGCCCGTTCGAGTCGGCCACCACCCCACCGCCGGCTTGGACATACGCGGTGCCGCCGCGCATCAGTGCGGTGCGGATGGCGATCGCGAAGTCGGCGTTGCCGGCGAAGTCCAGGTAACCGACCACGCCGCCGTACAGGCCGCGGCGCGTCTTCTCCACCTCTTCGATCAGCTCCATGGCCCGCACTTTCGGGGCGCCCGACAACGTGCCGGCCGGGAAGCAGGCCGTCACCGCATCCAAGGCGGTGCGCCCCTCGGCGAGCATCCCGGTCACCGTGGACACCAGGTGCATCACGTGGCTGTAGCGTTCGATGTGGCTGTAATCCTCGACCCGAACAGTGCCCGGCGTGCAGACCCGGCCGAGGTCGTTGCGGCCCAGGTCGACCAGCATCAGGTGCTCGGCTCGCTCTTTGTCGTCGGCCAGCAGCTCCTTTTCCAGCAGCTGATCCTCTTCCTCGTTCTCCCCGCGCCACCGGGTGCCGGCGATCGGATGCGTCCGCGCACAGCCGTCGTTGACGGTGACGAGCGCCTCCGGACTGGATCCGACGATCGAAAAGTCGGTTTCCCCATCAGCATTCGGCACATGCATCAGATACATGTACGGGCTTGGATTGGTGACCCGCAGGATCCGGTACACGTCGAACGGATCGACGTCGGTGTCCATCTCGAAGCGCTGCGACGGCACCACCTGGAAGGCTTCCCCGGCCACTATCTGCTCGACGAGGTACTCGACGATCACGCCGTATTCCTCGACGGTGCGCTGCGCCCGGGGCCGAGGCTCGGGCCTGCTGAACGTGGCGACCGTCGACGGCAGGGGCTGGCTCAGCGCCGCGGTCATCACGTCCAGCCGCGCGACCGCGTCGTCGTAGGCGCCGTCGACGCGTTCGTCGGTGCCGTTCCAGTTGACCGCGTTGGCGATCAGCGTGATGGTGCCCTCGTGGTGGTCGACCGCGGCCACATCGGTGGCCAATAGCAGCAGCATGTCCGGCAATTGCAGATCGTCGACGACCAACTCGGGCAGCCGCTCCAGGCGTCGCACCAGGTCATAGGCGAAAAAGCCGACCATGCCGCCCGACAGCGGCGGGAGACCCGGCATGGCGGCGGTGGCGAGCAGCTCGAGGCTGGTCCGCAGCGCATCCAGCGGGTCGCCTCCGGTGGGCGCGTCCTTGGGCACCGCACCCAGCCACACCGCCTGGCCGTCACGCACGGTCAGTGCGGACGGCGCACCCGCACCGATGAACGACCACCGCGACCACGAGCGGCCGTTCTCGGCGGACTCGAGCAGGAACGTCCCCGGGCGATTCGCGGCCAGTTTGCGGTAGGCCGACAGCGGCGTCTCGCTGTCGGCCAAGACCTTCCGGGTCACCGGCACCACCCGGTGCTCGGCCGCCAGCACGCGGAAGTCCGCCCGTGACGTGGTTGCGGCGAGGTGGGCTTGCACCGAACCATCCTCGCAGATAGGCGGATCGAGCCCGACCAGCGCGGCCCGCGGGCCGGACCGGCGTAGCCTGACGGCCATGAAACCTGGTGACGTCGTGGACGACTTCGAACTGCCCGATCAGACCGGAACCCCACGCAAGCTCAGCGCCCTGCTCGCGAGTGGACCAGTCGTCTTGTTCTTCTATCCGGCCGCGATGACGCCCGGCTGCACCAAAGAGGCCTGCCACTTCCGCGACCTGGCTTCGGAGTTCGCCGCGGTCGGGGCCAACCGGGTCGGCATCAGCACGGACCCCGTCGACAAGCAGGCCAAGTTCGCCGATACGCGCAACTTCGACTACCCGCTGTTGTCGGACACCGAGGGCACCGTCGCCACCCAGTTCGGCGTCAAGCGCGGTCTGCTCGGCAAGTTCATGCCGGTCAAACGCACGACCTTTGTCATCGACACCGACCACATGGTGCTCGACGTGATCTCCAGCGAAATCAGCATGGACTCTCACGCCGACAAAGCCCTGGAAACACTGCGGGCGCACACTTCGGCCTAGCGCCACCCCTTCGCGCGAGCAGACGCAGAATCGCCCGAAACCGTCGGATTTCGGGCGATTCTGCGTCTGCTCGCGGTGGCGGCGCAGCCAGCTCAGTAGCATGCTCACATGCCGCAAAGCGATGGCCTGCAAGCAGGACAGGTGTTTGCCGGATACACCATCGTCAGGCGGTTGGGGGCCGGCGGGATGGGTCAGGTGTATCTGGCGCAGCATCCGCGGCTACCGCGCCGCGATGCCCTCAAAATTTTGCCTGGCGAGCTCACGGCGAACGACGAGTTTCGCCAGCGCTTCAACAGAGAGGCCGACCTGGCGGCCAGCCTGTACAACGAGCACACCGTCGGCATCCACGACCGCGGCGAATACGAAGGACAGCTGTGGATCTCGATGGACTACGTCGAGGGAACCGACGCCGCGAGACTGCTGCGCGATCAGTACCCGTCCGGTATGCCCAAAGCCGACGTCGTCGCGATCGTCTCGGCCGTGGCCGACGCGCTTGACTACGCCCACTCGCGCGGACTGCTGCACCGCGACGTCAAACCCGCCAACATCCTGCTGGGAGATGCCAGCCCCCGGCGGCGGGTCCTGCTCGCGGATTTCGGCATCGCCCGCGAGCTGGGCGATATCAGCGGTCTGACCGCGACCAACATGCTGGTGGGCACCACCGCGTACTGCGCGCCGGAGCAACTTCAGGGCGCCGATCTCGACGGGCGGGCCGACCAGTACGCGCTCGCCTGCACGGCGTTCAACCTGCTGACCGGTTCCGCTCCCTTTCAGCATTCCAACCCGGCGGTGGTCATCACCCAGCACCTGTCCGCGCCACCGCCGCACATCAGTGAGCGCCGACCCGAATTGGCAGACCTCGACGGCGCCATCGCCAAAGCGCTCGCCAAAAACCCGGCCGACCGTTACGCGACGTGCGCGGATTTCGCGGCCGCGTTGGGTAGCCAGCTGAACACCGAGCCGGCCGAGGTTGCGGGTCGCACCGAAGTCATCGACGCGCCAACCACATTGCTGGCTGCGTCACCGTCGAAAGCCCCCAGCGGCCGGCGGCGTACGGGAACGGTTATCGCGGCGATCGTCGCCGTCGCCCTGGCCGGGGTTGCGATACTCGTCGGCGTCCACATCTTCGGCGGCAAATCCAAGCACCCTGCGAGCAAGTCGTCGTCCGCGTCGGTGACAGCCCCGACCAGCGGCACCGCCTCGCCGCCGGCGATCACGCTGTCCAGCCAGGTCACCGACCAATCCGGCGTGCTCGGTCCCCTTGAGCGCGACGCGGTGAACAGAGCGGTCACCAAGCTTCTCAACCTGCGCGGCACCCGGCTATGGGTGCTCTACGTCAACACCTTCGGTGGCCTCAAGCCGTCCGTATGGGCAACAGACGTCATGCGCGCCAACAGTTTCACAGACACCGACGCCCTGCTTGCCATCGCCACCGACGAGCCGGCCTACTCCTTCCGGGTGCCGGCCGCGGTCACGGCGGGCAAAGCCATCGACGTCGAGGCCATTCGCCGCGACCGCATCCAGCCCGCGGTCTTCCATCGGGAATGGACCCGCGCCGCGATCGCCGCGGCCAACGGATTGGACCTTTGATCCAGCTAGCGCCCGGTTAGTTCTTCGGTTCCAGCAGCACGTCGGCGTCGAAGCAACTGTGGTCCCCGGTGTGACAGGCGGCGCCGACCTGGTCCACCGTCAACAGCACGGCATCGCCGTCGCAGTCCAGCCGGACCGAATGGACACGCTGGGTGTGCCCGGATGTCGCGCCTTTGATCCACTGTTCGTCGCGGGATCGCGAATAGTAGGTTGCCTCACGCGTTTCCAGGGTGCGGGCCAGTGCCTCGTCATCCATCCAGGCGACCATCAGCACGTCACCGGTGCCGCGCTCCTGCACGATGGCGGTGAACAGACCTTCGGCGTTGCGCTTGAGGCGGGCGGCGATAGCTGGGTCGAGGGTCATCGCGCGGTGATCCTTACGGTGATTTTTTCCGCGGCCATCGCGGCCTTCACCTGCCCGATGGTCAGCTCGCCGAAGTGAAAGACGCTGGCCGCCAACACCGCGTCGGCGCCGGCGGCAACCGCGGGCGCGAAGTGTTCGGCCGCCCCGGCGCCGCCGCTGGCGATCACCGGCACCGTGACCGCGGCGCGCACCGCCCGCAGCATCGGCAGATCGAACCCGGCCTTGGTGCCGTCGGCGTCCATCGAGTTCAGCAGGATCTCCCCCACGCCGAGTTCGGCGCCGCGGGCCGCCCACTCGACGGCGTCGATGCCGGTGCCGCGACGGCCGCCGTGGGTGGTGACCTCCCAGCCCGACGGCGTCGGCTTAGGCCCGTCGGGCCTGATTGGCACAGTGCGGGCGTCGACGGACAACACGATGCACTGGGAGCCGAATTGTGTTGCCATTTCGGCCAGCAGGTCCGGGCGGGCGATGGCGGCGGTGTTGACCGAGACCTTGTCGGCCCCCGCGCGCAGCAGCATGTCGACATCGGCCACGGTGCGCACCCCGCCGCCGACCGTCAGCGGGATGAACACCTGCTCGGCGGTGCGGCGCACCACATCCAGCATGGTGGCCCGGCCCGACGACGACGCGGTCACGTCGAGGAAGGTCAGCTCGTCGGCGCCTTCGGCGTCATAGGCGGCGGCGAGCTCCACCGGATCGCCCGCGTCCCGCAGATTCTCGAAATTGACCCCCTTGACCACCCGGCCGTCGTCGACGTCCAGGCAGGGGATCACCCGCACGGCAAGGCCGTTACCGGCGTACATCTCAGTAGTCCTCCGGTTGCCGGCGCTGTGCAGCATCTCCAGGATCTCGAGGTACGCGCCGGGTGCTGCGGCCAGCACGGAGCGCGACTCGGGAGTCCACGGTTCTCCCGCGATGTCGGTGACGACGCCGCCGGCGGCCCGCACCAGCGCGACCCCGGCCGCGTGATCCCACACGTGGCCGCCGAAACTTACTACCCCGCCGAGGATTCCGTCGGCGACGAAGGCAAGGTCGATGCCGGTGGACCCGTGCATGCGCAGCCGCGACGAAACCCGGCTGAGCTTCTCCAGCACCGCCACCCGATAGCGTCCGGGGAACCGGCCACGCGAGTCCGCGTTGAAGGTGCCGACTCCGATGAGGGCGTCGGACAGCTCGGTGTGCGGCAACATCGGCTGCGGGACACCGTTCTTCATCAACGGTCCGCCCGCGACGGCCGTATAGCGCTGATCGGTGAACGGCAACCAGGTCAGGCCGGCCACCGGATCGCCGTCGTGCAGCAGGCCCAGCAGAATCGCGGCCATCGGCGAGCCCGCGGCGTAGTTGAACGTCCCGTCGATCGGGTCCAGCACCCACACCCACGGCGAGTCGACGGCCGCGCCGCCGAATTCTTCGCCGTGCACCCCGATTCCGGTCGCTTCTTCCAGCGCGGCGACAACCTGGCGCTCGATCGCAAGATCGACTTCGGTGGCGAAGTCGTTGCCCTTCTTGCGGACGGCCGAATCGGCGCGGTGGCCCGCCAGAAACGGCTGCGCCGCCGCGTCCAGGATCGCCGATGCCTTGGCAACCAGCGCGTCCAGATCCATTGCGGCGTCTACTCCCGCACCGCGTCCAGCGCCTGCGGCAAGGTGAATCGTCCGGCGTAGAGGGCCTTGCCGACGATGGCGCCCTCGACCCCGCGGTCCGGTCAGGGTCGCGATCGCGCGCAGGTCGTCCAGGCTGGACACCCCGCCGGACGCGATGACCGGGGCATCGGTGCGGTCGGTGACGCGGGCCAGCAGTTCGAGATTGGGACCGCCCAGTGTGCCGTCCTTGGTGACGTCGGTGACGACGAACCGCGAACACCCTTCGCTGTCAAGGCGTTCCAGCACGCCCCACAGGTCGCCGCCGTCGGTCTCCCAGCCGCGGCCCCGCAACCGGTGCTCGCCGTCGACGATCTGCACGTCCAATCCGACCGCGACCTTGTCGCCGTGTTCGGCGATCGCCCGCGCACACCACTGCGGGTTCTCCAGCGCGGCGGTCCCCAGGTTGACCCGAGCGCAGCCGGTGGCCAGCGCCGCGGTCAGCGAGTCGTCGTCGCGGATCCCGCCGGACATCTCGACCTGCACGTCGAGCTTGCCGACGACCTCGGCCAGCAGTTCGCGGTTGGAGCCGCGGCCGAACGCGGCGTCCAGGTCGACCAGGTGGATCCAGTCGGCGCCGTCGCGCTGCCAGGCCAGCGCGGCGTCCAGCGCTGAGCCGTACTCGGTTTCGCTGCCGGCCTTGCCCTGCACCAGGCGCACGGCCCGGCCCTCGACCACGTCGACGGCGGGCAACAAGATCAACACGCGTTCTCCTTCGCGCCGAGACTGTAACTAGCGACGCATCCTCTCGACGTTTGCGTAGCGGAATACAGTTTCGCGACGCCCTTCATAGCCCCTCGACCCAATTGCTCAGCACGGCCGCACCGGCATCGCCGCTCTTCTCCGGGTGGAACTGGGTCGCGGCCAGCGGCCCGTCCTCGACCGCGGCCAAGAACGGCACCTGGTGGGTCGCCCACGTCAGCAGCGCCTCGGGTGAGCCTTCCCATCGCTGCGCGGCGTAGGAGTGCACGAAATAGAAACGCGTGTCGGCGTCCAGCCCTTTGAACAGCGCGCTGCCCGGCGCGGGATCCACCACGTTCCACCCCATGTGCGGGATCACCGGGGCGTCCAGCCGGGTGACGGCGCCGGGCCACTGCCCGCAGCCTTTCGTCTCCACGCCGAACTCGACGCCGCGGGCGAACAGGATCTGCATGCCGACGCAGACCCCCAGCACCGGGCGTCCGGCGGCGACCCGCTCGGCGATGATCCGCTCGCCCGCGATCTTCCGCAGGCCGGTCATGCACGCCTCGAACGCGCCGACGCCGGGCACCACCAGTCCGTCGGCGGCCATGCGGCCCCCGCGTCGGCGGTCACTTCGACCGAGGCGCCGACGCGCTGCAGCGCGCGCTGGGCCGAACGTAGGTTGCCCGAGCCGTAATCGAGCACCACCACGGATTTCGCTGTCACAGAACGCCTTTGGTGGACGGCACGCCGGACACCCGGGGATCGGGCTCGACGGCCTGACGCAACGCGCGGGCCACGGCCTTGTACTGCGCCTCGGTGATGTGGTGCGGGTCGCGCCCGTACAGCACGCGCACGTGCAGCGCGATGCGGGCGTTGGCCGCCAGCGACTCGAACACGTGCCGGTTGATCACGGTGTGGTAGGGCACCGAGCTACCGGCAATGGTGGTGTGCCGCAGGTGATCCGGCTCCCCGGTGTGCACGCAGTAGGGCCGGCCGGACACATCGACCACGGCGTGCGCCAGCGTCTCGTCCATCGGGATGAAGGCGTCCCCGAACCGGCGGATGCCCTTCTTGTCGCCGAGGGCCTGCCCGAGCGCCTGGCCCAGCGCGATGGCGGTGTCCTCGATGGTGTGGTGCCCCTCGATCTCGACGTCGCCCTTGGTGCGCACGGTCAGGTCGAAGCTGGCGTGGCTGCCCAGCGCGGTCAGCATGTGGTCGTAGAACGGGACACCGGTGTCGACGTGCACCTGCCCGGTGCCGTCGAGGTCCAGCTCGATGACGATGTCGGATTCCTTGGTGGTGCGCTCGATTGCGCGCTGCTGACGGGTCACGATGCTCCTACGGGGGTGACGGGGACCAGTTCGGTGGCAGCGATCTGCGCGCTCGCTTTGAGGAACGCGTCGTTCTCGTCGGCCAGGCCCGTGGTGGCGCGCAGGTAGCCGGGAATCCCGACGTCGCGGATCAGGACGCCGGCGTCCAGGTAACGTTGCCAAGCGGCCGGCGCGTCGGCGAAGTGGCCGAACAGCACGAAGTTTGCGTCGCTGGGGATGACCCGAAAACCCATGCCGCTCAACGCCGTTGACACCCGTTCGCGTTCGGCGATCAGCGTGGCGACGCTGCCCAAGGTGTCGTCGGCGTGCCGTAGCGCGGCCCGGGCGGCGGCCTGAGTCACCGACGACAGGTGATACGGCAGCCGCACCAGCAGCATCGCCTCGATCAGCGCCGGCGTGGCGACCAGGTAGCCGAGCCTGCCGCCGGCGAAGGCGAACGCCTTGCTCATGGTTCGGGTAACGACGAGCCGGGTCGGATATTCCTCGACCAGCGTCACCGCGCTGGGCTGCGACGAGAACTCGCCGTAGGCCTCGTCGACGATCAAGATCCCCGGCACCACGTCGAGCAGCCGGCGCAGATCCGCCAGCGAAACACTCTGCCCGGACGGGTTGTTGGGGCTGGCGATGAACACCACATCGGGCCTGCGCTCGGTGACGGCGGCGACGGCGGCGTCGACGTCGAGGCTGAAGTCGTCGGCGCGGGCGGCCTCGAGCCACTCGGTGCGGGTGCCGTCGGAGATGATCGGGTGCATCGAGTAGGACGGCACGAACCCGATCGCGCTGCGGCCCGGGCCGCCGAACGCCTGCAGCAGCTGCTGCAGGATCTCGTTGGAACCGTTGGCGGCCCAGACGTTTTCGACACCGACCTGACTGCCGGTCTGCGCGGTGAGGTAGGCGGCCAGGTCGCGGCGCAGGGCCACCGCGTCGCGATCCGGGTAGCGGTGCAGGTCGCCGGCGGCTTCCCGCACCGAGCGCACGACGTCGTCGACCAGCGCCTGGGTGGGCGGGTGCGGGTTCTCGTTGGTGTTCAGCCGCACCGGAACCGCCAATTGCGGTGCGCCGTAGGGCGATTTGCCGCGCAGGTCGTCGCGCAGCGGCAGGTCGTCCAGCGTGGGCCGGTTCATCGCTCGAACCTCCGCCGCACTGCCTCACCGTGCGCCGGCAGGTCTTCGGCCTTGGCCAGCGTGATCACGTGTCCGGAGACGTCTTTGAGCGCCGCCTCGGTGTAGTCGACGACGTGGATGCCGCGCAGGAACGTCTGCACCGACAGGCCGCTGGAGTGCCGGGCGCTGCCCGCGGTCGGCAGCACGTGGTTGGACCCGGCGCAGTAGTCGCCGAGGCTGACCGGCGAGTACGGGCCGACGAAAATTGCCCCGGCCGAACGGATCTGGCCGGCCACCCGGGCCGCGTCGGCGGTCTGGATCTCCAGGTGTTCGGCGGCGTAGGCGTTGACGACCTTGATCCCGGCGTCCAGGTCGTCGACCAGGATGATCGCCGATTGCCGTCCACTCAGCGCGGTCGTCACCCGGCCGGCGTGCACCGTGGTCTGCAGCTGGGCGGCCACTTCGCTGTCGACGGCGTCGGCGAGGTCCAGGCTTGGGGTCACCAGCACGCTGGCGGCCATCTCGTCGTGCTCGGCCTGGCTGATCAGGTCCGCGGCCACGTGCGCCGGGTCGGCGGTGTGGTCGGCCAGGATGGCGATCTCGGTGGGGCCGGCCTCGGCGTCGATGCCCACCTGGGAGCGGCACAGCCGCTTGGCGGCGGTGACGTAGATGTTGCCGGGTCCGGTGATCATGTCGACGGGCGCCAGCTCGGCGCCGTCGGTGTCGATGCCGCCGTAGGCCAGCAATGCCACCGCCTGCGCGCCGCCCACCGCCCACACCTCGTCGACACCCAGCAGCCTGGCCGCGGCCAGGATCGTCGGATGCGGCAGGCCGCCGAAATCCGCCTGCGGCGGGCTGGCCACCACCAGCGAGTCGACGCCGGCCGCCTGCGCCGGCACCACGTTCATCACCACGCTGGACGGGTACACCGCGTTGCCGCCGGGCACGTACAGGCCCACCCGCTCGACGGGAACCCACCGCTCGGTGACGGTCGCGCCGGGGCCGAGCGTGGTCGTGACGTCGGTGCGGCGCTGGTCGGCGTGCACGGCGCGGGTCCGCTCGATCATCACCTGCAGCGCGTCCCGGACGTCGGGGTCCAGTCCGGCCAGCGCGGCGTCCAGCGCGGCGTCGGGCACCCGGACCGTCGCGGGCCGCACGCCGTCGAACGACGCACCGAACTCCAGGGCCGCCTCGGCCCCGCGCTCGGCGACCGCCTGCACGATCGGACGCACCGTGGCCAGCACCGCCTCCACGTCGGCGCCACCGCGCGGCAGCGCCGCCCGCAGCCGGGCAGCCGTCAACTCCGCGCCCCGCAAGTCGATGCGGGCCAGCAAGTCGCGTGGTGGTCACAGCACCCATTGTCCCAGAGCAGCTCAAGTTAATATCCGACCGGTACAGTGCGCCTCATGTCTAGGAAGACCCACACCAACAATGCCCCGGGCGTCCCGATGGTTTTCCCGGTCTGGTTCGAGAACCTCCAGATCAAATACCTCAACCCGGCGGTCAAACCGATCGCGCGCTACCTGCCCGGAACTGCGACCATCAAGCATCGCGGCCGCACGTCCGGCAAGCCGTACGAGACCATCGTGACCGCCTACCGCAAGGGAAACGTGCTGGCCATCGCGCTGGCCCACGGCAAGACGGACTGGGTCAAGAACGTGTTGGCCGCCGGCGAGGCCGACGTGCGCTTCACCCGCCGCGAGGTGCACCTCGTCAACCCGCGGATTCTGCCGGCCGGCTCCGACGGCCGAAGGCCTGCCATTGATGGCCCGGCTCCAGGTGGGCCGCATGGGGGTCTTCGTCGCCGATATCGCCTGATTCCGCTCAGTAGTCACATCCGCCACACGCGTCTCTGGCGGAGCCGGCAACACTGTTGTCCACCTACGAGCGACTCCGGGTGGCGCGGCGCCAGTTGTCGCTGCGAGCCGGGCAAAAGTGGTGCGCCCGCCGGCGCGGTGACTCGTGTGGCACGTGTGGCACGTGTGACGCGATCAAGCCCGTCAGGCCCTGGTGAAGACGGTTTTCCCGGTCATCGTCGGCCACACCGACGGAGCGTCTTCCCAGGAAACGACGCGGTCGACGGCCGGCGATAGGTCGCAGCCGCCGCCAGCAGCTCCAGAACACGCGGGATGACGGCCCGCGCATTGACGCGGCCGGTGACGAACCGCACGCCGCGGGTGTACATCGGCAGCAACGGCATCTCGACCGTGGGCTGGTAATAGATCCCGGTGTCGGTGCACACGCCGTCGGGCCAGGTTGCCCGCAGCGTCGCGGCCAGCGAGCGACGGATCGCCCGAGGTGTGCACCGTCACCGGATAGGGATCCCAGGACTTGTCCGGCTTCGGCAGGTCGTGCACTACTGCGCCCAGCTTTTCGGCGGCCGCCAGGCGCCGGCCGTCGGTGTCGACGTAGTCGACGTGGGCTCCCAGTGCGGCGGCGAAGGCCGCCGCGTACAGCCCGATCGAGAGCCGGCCCACCACCAGGACGCGGCGATCGGCCGGATCGAGCTGGGCCAACTCCTCGCTAAACGGCCCGATCGCCCGCCAGCCGTCGGGAATGTTGTCCGACAGGGAAGCGATCGAGGCAACGTCCACCGCATCGGGGACGCCGATCAGCATCGCGTCGGCGTACGGCACGAGCACCAGATCCGACATGAACCCGCCGCCGTTGAGGCCGGCCAACGGGCCCAGGCCGTACATCGCCATCAGCGGCACCGATCCGCAGGAGCCCGTCGCGCCGCGCCGGCATTCGCGGCAGTCGCCGCAACTGATCTGAAAAGGCACCACCACCCGGTCGCCCGGCCGAACGCTAGTGACGCCGTCGCCCACCGCGACGACCTCCGCCAGGCCTTCATGACCGACGGCGTACCCGGGCGGCAACGGTGCGTAGCCGTGGGCGACGGCGACATCGAGATCGCAACACGCCACCACCAAAGGCCTGACCAGCGCCTGTTCCGGCGCGGCGATCTCCGGGTCTGGCACCTCGCGCCATGCGTATCGCCCGGCCTCTTCGAACGTCAGCTGCCTCATCTCAGCATTCTTGAGTGATCATTCAAGTATTGTCAAGACCGTGCCGAGACCGGACCGCAGCCGCGCAGCACTCATCGACAGCGCCGCCACCCTGTTCCGGCGTCAGGGCTACGCGGCGACCGGACTCAACCAGATCCTGGACGAGGCCGGCGTCAAGGCCGGTTCGCTGTATCACCACTTCCCGCAGGGCAAGCAGCAGTTGGCGGCAGCGGTCGTTGACTCCGCCGGAGCGGGCATCGAGCAACTCCTGCGCAGATTCCTCACCGGCGGGCGGCCAGTGGCCGACATCGTCGATCGGTGGATCGACCTGCTGGCGGCCGGGCTGGCCGGCGATCAGCGCGACGGTTGCCCGATCGAGCCGATCGCCACCGAATCAGTGAACGCCAGTCCGTTGGTGCGCGCCGCCTCGGCGCGCGCCTTCCAGAGTTGGTGCGCGGCCATCGAGGATCGGCTTAGTTCGGAAGGCTGGTCCGATAAAGACGCGGAAACTGTTGCGATCGCGGTCATCTCGCTGATCGAGGGGGCGCTGATCCTGTCCCGAATCGCGGGCGATCCGGCCGCGCTCAACGCCGCCAAGCCGGCGGCGCGCACATTGCTGCGCGGCTAGCTGTGCGCTGACGGCTTAGCGTGTGCGCTGAGGGCGGGATCTGGGCTGTTTTTCCGCCTTGGACGCACACCCAAAGCCGTCAGGCGAACTTCGGCGCGCGCTTGTTCAGGAACGCGTCGATACCCTCGCGGCCGTCGGGACCATCGGCGCAGGCCGCGATGGTCCGGCCTTCGATCTCCATTTGTTCCTCGAGGCCATTACCGGAGCTCATCAGCAGAAGTCTCTTCACCGCCGCATTGGAAGCCCCCGCCGCGGAGGCCATTTCAGCGGCCAGCGCGTCAGCGCGGGTGGACAGCTCGTCGGCGGGCACGACTTCGGTGACCAGTCCCCATTGCAATGCCTCCGGAGCCGACAGCCGCCGGTTGGTGAGCATCAATTCCTGGGTGCGGCGTACGCCGACGAGTCGCGGGAGGTAGTACGACGAGCTGCCGTCGGGACTCAGCCCCGCCTTGGTGTAGGCCATGGTGAACGACGCGGACTCGGCGGCCAGCACGAGATCCCCGATCACCGCGAGGCTGAAACCCGCCCCCGCGGCCACGCCGTTGACCGCGGTGATCAGCACGGCGTCCATCCGGGCGAGAGTCGAGATCGCGCGGTGCAGGTCGTCGGCGATGCCCTTGACGAACCGGCCGGTACCCAGCGGGGACGCCGCCATCGCCTTCAAGTCGCCCCCCGCGCAAAAGAACCGACCCGCGCCGGTGAGGAGCACGACCTTCGTCTCGGCCACATCGCATCGCACCGCGGCGTCCGCCAATTCGGCGGCCAACGTGTCGTCGATGCCGTTGGCCGCATCCGGCCGGTTGAGCACGATTCGTGTGATGGGGCCGGCCTGCTCGAACGTGAGTGTCTCGTAAGTAGTCATCGCCTGCGACATTAACCGGGCAAGTAGTGATAAACGTTGTCGGGTGAGCGGCACGGTTGACGAGTTTCTCCGGGTGATCGACCTCACCGGGGTCTTCGGTAATGCCCTGCTCGGTGGAATCGTGGCGCGCGAGCAACGGATGGATCCGATCGGCTTTGTCGCGCTGGCCATTTTGTCCGGGCTGGGCGGCGGCGTCATCCGCGACACGCTGCTGCAGCACGGCCCTCCGGTCGCTCTGACCGACTATCTGTATGTCACGACCGCGCTCGCCGGGGCGGTCGTCGCCTTCCTCACACCAATCCACGGCCGGGTATGGGGCGCAACATTTCCCGTGGTCGATGCCCTGGCCCTGGGTTGCTGGGCGGCCGCCGGCGCGCAGAAAACCCTCGACGTCGGCCTGGGCTGGCTGCCGGCCGTGCTGCTGGGCACCATCACCGCGGTCGGCGGTGGAGCATTGCGGGATCTGACCGTCCGGCAGATCCCGCAGATCTTCGCCGTCAACACGCTCTACGCCACCTGCGCCGTCGCTGCCAGCGTGGTGGTGGTGATCTTCAACCACTACGGGCACGCGCCAATCGGCACGGTGGTCGCAACCTGCGTCGGTGGGGCACTGCGCCTGCTTGCCCAGTGGCGCGGCTGGCAGCTCCGGCCGGGGCTGGGGACGCCGCCAGAGGAAAACTGAGCTACATGTCCAAACCGATGTCGAGCACCCGCACCGAGTGGGTCAGCGCCCCGACGGCCAGGAAGTCGACGCCCGTCGCCGCGTAGGTCGCCGCGGTCTCCAGGCTGAGCCCGCCGGACGACTCGAGCAGCACGGCGGGTGCGCGCGCATCCCGGCGCTGCACGGCCATCTGCGTCTGCCACACCGGGAAGTTGTCCAGCAGGATCAGCTCGGGCTTTTCGACCAGCACCTCATCAAGCTGCTCAAGCGAATCCACCTCGACCTCGCACGGCAGCCCGGGAGCGGCGTCGCGCACCGCCCGCAACGCGTCGACCACCGATCCCGCGGCCGCGACGTGGTTGTCCTTGATCAAGGCCGCGTCGCCCAGCCCCATGCGGTGGTTGACGCCGCCGCCGACGCGCACCGCGTACTTCTGCAGCGCACGCAGGCCGGGCAGCGTTTTGCGGGTGTCGCGGACCTTGGCGTGAGTGCCCTCGACGGCGTCCACCCACGCCGCCGTCGTGGTCGCGATCCCGGACAGGTGGCAGATCAGGTTGAGCATGGTGCGCTCCGCGGTCAACAGGCCGCGGGTTTCGGCCCGCAGCGTCAGCAGCGACTCACCCGGCTGCAACCGGGCGCCGTCCTCGACGCGGTCGAGCACCTCGTAGCCGCCGGCGCCGAGCACCTCATCGAGCACCAGCAGCGCGATGTCGATCCCGGCGATCACGCCGGGCTCCCGCGGCACCATCGACGCCGTCGCCACGGCCCCGGCGGGCACCGTCGCCGACGTGGTGATGTCGGGGCCGTAGCGCAGATCCTCTTCGAGACCGCGCCGAATGATGTCTCGAGCGGCCGACAGCTCGCTGTCGGAGAGCGTCATCAGCACACCGCCGCCAACGCCTCCGCACGCACCGCCTGATGATCGTCGTTGAGCCGAACCACGATGCCGCGTGCCTCTTCGGGCACGGCGCCCGGGTATTCCGCCCGGTGGTGGCAACCGCGACTTTCGTTGCGGGCCAGGGCCGCAGCGGTCACCGCCCGGGCGGTCAGCGCCAACGCCACGTCCTCGAAACCGCGACGATCCGCCACGTCGCGAACCCGCGCCGCGGCTAGCGCCTGGGCCAACCGCTGCAGCCCGGCGGCACTGCGCACCACCGAGGCGTCGCGGCTCATCGCACGCTGCAGGTCGCGGCGCTTCGGCGCGGTGTGGACGATCGGCTCGGGCATGGTCGGGCGCGAACGGCCGGCCCCGAAGGCATGTGCTGCCGCGGCCTTTCCGGCGCGGCCGCCGACCACCAAACCTTCGAGCAGGCTGTTGGACGCCAGCCGGTTGGCGCCGTGCATCCCGGTGCGGGCCACCTCGCCGGCCGCGTAGAGCCCGGGCAGCTCGGTTTGGCCGTACACGTCGGTGACGATGCCGCCGCAGCTGTAATGCGCTCCGGGAACCACCGGGATCGGCTGCCGGACCGGGTCGATGCCGGCCGCCCGGCACGCGGCGGTGACGGTCGGGAACCGGGTCTCGAAGCCGTCGATGCCGCGGGCGTCCAGGTAGACGCAGGCGTCGCCGGTGGCCTTCAGCCGCGCGTCGATGGCCCCGGCGACGACGTCGCGCGGCGCCAGGTCGCCCATCGGATGAACCCCCGCGGTCACCGAATCGCCGTTGCGGTCAATCAATATCGCGCCCTCGCCGCGGATGGCCTCGGTGACCAGCGGTCGCCGGCCCCCGGTTCGGCCGTCGAACAACATGGTCGGGTGGAACTGGATGAACTCGAGGTCGGTGACCGCGACACCGGCCCACAGCGCCAACGCGATCCCGTCGCCGGTGGAGCCGTCGGGATTGGTCGTCGCGCTGTAGAGATGACCGAGCCCGCCGGAGGCCAGGATCACCGAGGGGGCGCTGACGATGCCGTACCCGTCCGGGCTGAGCACCGACACCCCGGTGACGGCCGTCCCGTCGTGCAGCACCCGCAGCGCGACGTGGCCGCTTCGGATGTCCAGCATGCCGGCCGCGTGGTCGAGGGCGCGCTGGACTTCGGCGCCGGTGGCGTCGCCGCCGGCGTGCACGATGCGCCGCCGCGAGTGGCCGCCTTCGCGGGTCAGCGCCCACTGGCCGGGGACCGATTCGTCGAATCGGGCTCCGGCACCGACCAATTCAGTGACCGCCCGGTAGCCGTCGGCGACGATCGAATACACCGCGTCGGGATCGCACAGGCCTGCGCCCGCGGCCAGCGTGTCGGCGACGTGGGCGTCGACCGAATCGTCAGTTGTCCGGCAGCACGACGGCGATCCCGCCCTGCGCGTAATGCGTCGCGGTCGCCCCATACGCCTGGTCCGCCTTGCTGAGGACGACGACGCGGCGGCCGGCCCGGTGCGCGGCCAGCGCGGCGGCCAATCCCGCGACGCCGGTGCCGATCACGACGACGTCGGCGGCGTGAGTCCAGTTGGGACGGGCCATCATTCGCCGCCGCCCGGCTGCCCGATTTCGATCATTCGCTGCACACTGCGCCGCCCCGCCGCCGCGACCTCGGGATCGACGTGAACTTCGTCGGCCCCCTCGACCAGGCAGCGCAACAGGGCCGCGGGCGTGATCATCTTCATGTACTTGCACGACGCGCGGTCGTTGACCGCGCGGAAGTCGACCTCCGGTGCGGCCCGGCGCAGCTGATACAACATGCCGACCTCGGTGGCGACCAGCACCTCGCGGGCGCGCGTCTCACGGGCCGCGTCGAGCATGCCGCCGGTGGACAAGATCTTGACCCGGTCCGCCGGGAAGGCACCCTCGCCGGCGAGGTACAGAGCCGAAGTGGCGCAACCGCATTCCGGATGCACGAACAGCTCGGCATCGGGATGCGCGCGGGCCTGGTCGGTGAGTTCGTCGCCGTTGATCCCGGCGTGCACGTGGCATTCGCCGGCCCACACGTGCACGTTCTTGCGTCCGGTCATGCGACGGACGTGGGCCCCGAGGAATTGGTCCGGGCAGAACAGCACCTCGCGGTCGGGATCGATGGACTCGACCACCTCGACCGCGTTGGACGACGTGCAGCAGATGTCGGTGAGCGCCTTGACCGCCGCGGTCGTGTTCACGTAGGAGACGACGACCGCGCCGGGGTGCTCGTCCTTCCAGGCCTGCAGTTCCTCGGCGGTGATCGAGTCGGCCAGCGAGCAGCCGGCCCGCTGGTCCGGAATGAGCACGGTCTTGTCCGGGCTGAGGATCTTGGCGGTCTCGGCCATGAAGTGCACACCGCAGAACACGATGGTGTCCTCGGGCGCCTCGGCGGCGATCCGCGACAGCGCCAGCGAGTCCCCCACGTGGTCGGCCACGTCCTGGATGGCGGGCAGCTGGTAGTTGTGCGCCAGCAGGGTGGCGCCGCGCAACCGGGCCAGGCGGCGCATCTCGGCGGCCCACTGCTGGTCGCCGTCCACACCGCCGTAGCCGGTGGGTGAATTCGTGATTCGAGCGACCATGGTCGTCCAGTCGCCGGCAGCTGTCCATGCGATTCAGCACCGTCATGGCGGCTCCTTTCGGCGCAGAGGTTTTCGACTTATAATCGAAAACATGCCCAATACTAGCACCGCGCATGAAGTGCTCGCGGTCGTGTTCCAGGTTCGGCACGTCACAGCAGCAGGTTAAGAAGGGCCACCGAACAGAAAAACCGCAGCTTAACGTGCTGTTATGGGAGCGTGCGCAGGATCCGCAGAAGGGCGCGTGGTCGCTGCCGGGCGGACGGCTGCGCAACGACGAGGACATGATCACCTCGGTTCGGCGCCAGCTGGCCGAGAAGGTCGACCTGCAAGAGCTGGCACACCTCGAGCAGCTCGCGGTGTTCTCCGACCCCAACCGGCTGCCGGGCACGCGGGTGATCGCCTCGACCTTCCTCGGCCTGGTGCCCTCCCCCGCCACCCCCGAGCTGCCGCCGGACACCCGCTGGCATCCGGTGAATTGCGCTGCCGCGGATGGCCTTTGATCACGGCCCCATGGTGACCCACGCGCAGGCCCGACTGGCCGCCAAGATGTCGTACACGAATATTGGATTCGCCTTGGCGCCAAAAGAATTCGCCCTCTCGACGCTGCGTGACATCTATGGCGCCGCGCTGGGCTATCAGGTCGACGCGACGAATCTGCAACGAGTGCTGGTCCGTCGCGGCGTCATCACCCAGACCGGCACCATCGCGCAGTCCGGGCGCAGCGGCGGCCGCCCGGCAGCGCTGTATCACTTCACCGACTCCCGGCTGCGGGTCACCGACGAATTTGCCGCGCTCCGGCCGCCCGGGTTAAAGCGCTCCAGATCAGCTTACACCGGCCGAGCTGGACCAGGGCAAGCCCGACGCCATGGCACCAGACATCGACCCAAGTCACGTATACTGACTTGCTGACGGGGCGCACGAGGGCTTCCGGGATGAGCGGGTCTCGTTATGGGTAAATTGAGCGTTAACACCAGTGGGCCAGGCCCGCTGGCCTAGGAGGGATCCTCAATGGTTGAACTCGGCAATCTGGCTAAGGCAACTGGCGCCGAGTGGATCGGCCGGCCTGCGCACGAGGACGTGCAGCGCAAGGTGCGCCCACTGCTGCCCACCGACGATCCCTTCTACCAGCCACCCGCCGGCTTTCAGCACGCCGCGCCCGGGACAGTACTGCGCTCACGCGACGTGGAAGTTGCATTTCTGGGCCTGATTCCGCAGCCCCTGACCGCCACCCAGCTGCTGTACCGGACGACGGACATGCACGGCAACGCCGAGGCGGCGGTCACGACGGTGCTCGTCCCGGCAGACCTTGCGCCGGGGCAGCGCTGCCCGCTGCTGTCCTACCAGTGCGCGATCGACGCCGTGTCCTCGCGCTGTTTTCCGTCCTACGCGCTGCGCCGCAGGGCGAAGGCCCTCGGTTCGGTGGCCCAGTTGGAGCTGTTTTTGATCGTCGCCGCCCTCGCCGAGGGCTGGGCGGTATCGATACCCGATCACGAAGGTCTCCTGGGCACCTGGGGCGCGCCGTTTGAACCCGGCTACCGGGTGCTGGACGGGATCCGGGCCGCCCTGGGTTCGGAACGCGTTGAATTGTCACCGACGGCGCCCATCGCGTTGTGGGGGTACTCCGGCGGTGGACTGGCCAGCGCCTGGGCCGCCGAAATGTGCGGCGACTACGCGCCTGAGCTGAGCATCGTCGGGGCCGTACTGGGCTCGCCCGTCGGCGACCTGGGCAACACCTTCCGCCGGCTCAACGGCGGCGTCCTGTCCGGTTTGCCCGCGATGGTGGTGGCCGCGCTCGTGCACGCCTACCCCGGCCTGGACCGGGTGATCAAAGAGCACACCAACGAAGAGGGGCGCGCCCTGCTCGACTCGTTGAAGACGATGACCACCGTGGCCGCGGTGATCCGGATGGCCGGCAAGAACATGGGCGACTATCTCGACGAGCCGCTGGAGGACATCCTCTCGACGCCCGAGGTCTCGCATGTGTTCGAAAACATCAAGCTGGGCGCCGCGGTACCGGCGCCGCCGGTGTTGATCGTGCAGGCCGTGCACGACTACCTCATCGACGTCAAGGACATCGATGAGCTGGCCGATGCGTATTCGGCAGGCGGCGCCGACGTCAGCTACCACCGCGACGCGTTCAACGAACACATGCTGCTGCACCCGCTGTCGGCCCCGATGGCGCTGCGCTGGCTCACCGACCGGTTCGCCGGCCGACCGCTGACCGACCATCTCGTTCGAACCGTGTGGCCCACCATGTTCAACCCCGCGACCTACGTCGGCATGGCCCGGCTGGCCGTGATCGCCGCCAAGGTCATCACCGGCAGGAAAGTTTCCCGCCGCCCACTGTGACGGGTTAGTCACTTCCGCCCCACGCGTCTCTGCGGAAGTCGGCAGGGTGTTTGTCCGCCTTCCAGCGACAACTTCCGTTGGTGTCATACCCGCGTGCGACCGTTCGGGCATGGACCACGTACTCCGAGGCATCGAGCTGCGCTACGCCCTGACGATTTACCTCATGGACCACGGGCATGCCAGCGTCAACGAAATGATCGAAGATCTTCGCGCGCGGAACTTTTCGGTCCGCGGACGCGCATCCAAGGCCGTATCGGATGCACTGCGATGGGAGATCGAACGCGGCAGGGTTAATCGGCTGGGCCGAGGCCTTTACGGACCTGCAGGGATGCCGCGCTCGACGGAGTACCGGATACGCCAGCGGGTGCTCGATCTTCGTGCCGCAGCTCGGTTGTCGCGGGAAGGTGGACAAACATCCTGCCGACTTCCGGAGAGACGGATGTTGCAGATGTGACGAGAGTTACGGGACGGAAGCTTCCGGCTCCATCGGCAGCGCGTCCGTCGGCTGATCGGCTAAAGCACGGCCGCCCAGATCGTCGCGTGCGCTCCCCGCCGCGATCACGGCGTACACCAACGCGGCGATGCCCGCCGGCCAGATAAGTGTGGCCGCCAGCGGCAGCCACGCGTGCGAGAAGAACACCGGCGGCGCCTCGACGACGTAAGCCACCTTGTGCTCGCCGCCCGACAGCGGAACCGTGTCGAAATTCAGCGCGCCGTAGCGCAGCCGCACCAACCCGGCCCCCACCGCCGCGGCCGCCGCGGCGCCGGTCAGCAGGCCGACGACGAGGCCGATCACCATCCCCGGCCCCCGGGATTCGCGCCACTGCCACACCAGTATCGGCGCCACTATCGCCACAAAACTCAGCAGGCCCAACAGAAGGCATGGCGCATCGAAGAAGTGCTGGGATTCGCTGCCGAGGTAGTCGTGTACCCGCTCACCCGAGTGGGTGAGCGCCACCACGGCATGGATCGGCGGAGCAATCCATCCCCACAGCCCGCCGATCAAAGCGCCGGCGACGGTCAGGCCCAGGACCACCCTGCCGAGTGTGCGAGTCACCGCTTCGCCTCCAAGTCGGCCGAGTCCAGCTGTCCGTGCCGCGAGCATTTCGCCCGCCAGCCGTCGGGGCGAACCTGGACGATCATCCGGCGTCCGCATTCCGCGCAGAACCGTGGCGGCTCGAGACCCAGCCGGGCCCCTATGGGCTCAGCGGGCATCGCCGTGCCCGCCAGCTCCCCGGTGTAGACGTTGTAGGTCACAAGCTCGCGTTGAGCGCCTTGATCGGCATCTGCAGATCCTCGAGCAGTTCCAGATCCGCTTCGGCGGCGCGGCCGAGGGTGGTCAGGTAGTTGCCGACGATGACGGCGTTGATACCGCCCAGGATGCCCTGTTTGGCGCCGAGGTCGCCGAGGGTGATCTCGCGGCCGCCGGCGAAGCGCAGCATGGCGCGCGGCAAGGCCAGCCGGAAGGCGGCCACCGACTTGAGCGCTTCGCTGGCCGGCAGCACCTCCAGGTCGCCGAACGGCGTGCCGGGCCGGGGGTTGAGGAAGTTCAGCGGCACCTCATCGGGGTCGAGTTCGGCCAGGTCGGCGGCGAATTCGGCGCGCTGCTCGAGCGTCTCCCCCATGCCGAGGATGCCGCCGCAGCACACCTCCATGCCGGCGTCGCGGACCATCGACAACGTCTGCCAGCGCTCCTCCCAGGTGTGGGTGGTGACGACGTTGGTGAAAAACGACCGGGCCGTTTCGAGGTTGTGGTTGTAGCGGTGCACACCCATCGCCGAGAGCTGCTCGACCTGCTCGGCGGTCAGCATCCCCAGCGAGCAGGCGATGTTGATGTCGACCTCGTCGCGGATCGCCTCGATGCCCGCGGCGACCTGGGACATCAATCGCTCGTCGGGGCCGCGTACCGCGGCCACGATGCAGAACTCGGTGGCACCCGACTTGGCGGTCTGTTTGGCCGCCTCGACCAGGCTGGGCACGTCCAGCCAGGCACTGCGCACCGGCGAGGCGAACAGCCCGGACTGGGAGCAGAAATGGCAATCCTCGGGGCAGCCACCGGTTTTCAGGCTGATGATGCCCTCGACCTCGACCTCGGGCCCGCACCAGCGCATCCGCACCTCGTGGGCCAGCGCCAGCAGTTCCTCGAGGTGGTCGTCGGACAGCTGCAGCACCCGCAGCACCTGGTCCTTGGTCAGTCCCTCCCCACGCTCCAATACCTGCTCGCGGGCCTGAACCAAGATGTCCGTGCTTTCCCGAGTTACCGCCTGAGTCACCCCGTACTCCTTCAATGTCTAAATGCGTCCTGAGCTCACGTTAGGGTAGCCGGTCAGTATCGATCGGGTATTCGGCGCGCTCGTTGCCGTCCCAGCGGCGCAGGCCCGCGAAGCGGCCCTCGATCTGCGACGGGCGGCCCGCGGTGCGCAGCGCCCGCCCGAGTTGGGCGTCGCCGACGCGGCGGGCCAAGGTGACATGCGCGGTCCAGTGGCCGGGCACGCTGTTGGCCATCGGGCCCGGCTGCAGGTGCGGACGGCACAGTCGGTGCACCTCGGCGTGCAAGGCCAATAACTCACCGGTCGGCACCACGAGCCGCGCGAACACGACGTTCGCCCGGCCGAACAGCACCGGCGCCCCGATCGTTGCGTCCAGCGGCAGCCGCCGGCTGACCGGACTCAGCAGTTCGTCGACGTCGGCGGCGATGTGTTCGGCGACGGCCAGCGTCACGTGTGGGCGGCTGGCCGGCGGCTGGCTGGGGATGCCGGCGCCGGCCAGGTCGTCCCAGATGCGACGGATCGCCGATTCGGTGTCGGGGTCGAAGACCAGCTCGATCGAATGCACCATCAGCGCGCCTTCAGCCAACCACTGTGGCTACCCAGTCCCGGTCGAACGCCGCCGCGCTCATCGACGCGAACTCCGCGGCGTCCAGCGAGCCGGCGCCGGCCGGCAGCACTGCCCGCACCGGAGCCAGCCGGTCCAGCTCGGACCGATTCGACGTCGCCACCACATCCGGGTGCCGCGGCCAGCTGCCGAGCACCAGGCCGGCGCATGGAATCCCTTGTGTGCCAAGCGCTTCCAGCGTCAGCGCGGTGTGGTTCAGGGTGCCCAGTTCGGCGGTGACCACGACCAGTGCCGCGGCGCCGAGGTCGACGGCCAGATCGCGCAGCGTCACGCCCGGGTCGGCGAGCTCGACCAGCAGCCCGCCGGCGCCTTCGACCAGGGTCAGCCGTCCCGGGCGGTCCAGGCCGCGGATGACCCCAGACACCTGGTCGCCCGAGGGCAACGCCATCCCCGCCTGCTCGGCGGCCGCGGCCGGCGCCAGTGGCTGCGGATAGCGCGCCAGGCCGGCGAGCTCGGTCACCCCGGACAGCCGCCCCACCTCGGCGAGGTCATCGTCACCGGAATCGGTGCCGGTCTGAACGGGTTTGCACACCGCGACGTCGATGCCGGCCTGACGGGCGTGCGACGCGAGGGCGGCGGTGGCGATTGTCTTGCCGACCCCGGTGCCGGTCCCGGTGATGACCAGGACGGTCAACGGCGCACCTTGGAAGGGCCACGAAGAACGTCCGTGCAGCACCCGCCGCGCCAACGCCAGTTCGTCGGCGTCCAGGGACGCGCGGGCGGTCAGCCGCAGCCGCGATGTCCCGGCGGCCACCGTTGGGGGCCGGAAGCAGCCGACCGTGACGCCGGCATCCAGGCAGGCTGTCGCGGCGGCCAGCGCCACCTCCGGATCGCCCAGGATCACCGACACCACGGCCGATTGCGGTACCTCGGGCACGTCACAAATCTCGGCCAGTTCGCGTGCATGTCGCAGCACCGCGTCCGGCCGCCACGGCTCGGCTTTCAGCACCCGCAGCGCGGCCAGCGCGGCGCCCACGGCCGCCGGTGCCAGGCCGGTGTCGAAGATGAACGTCCGGGCCGCGTCGATCAGGTGAGCACGTACCGGCGCGGGGCCCAGAACCGCGCCACCCTGGCTGCCGAGCGCCTTGGACAACGTCGTCGTCATCACCACATCGGGCGCACCCGCCAGCCCGAGCTCGTAGAGCAGCCCGCGCCCGCCGCCGCGCACCCCGAGGCCGTGCGCCTCGTCGACGATGAGCAGCGCGCCGTGGCGGCGGCACACGTCGTGCAATTCGCGAAGGGGGGCCAGTGCGCCGTCGGCGCTGAACACCGTGTCGGTGACGACGACGGCGCGCTCCTCGTCGCGGGAGCCCAGGGCCGCGTCGACGGCATCGACGTCGCGGTGCGGCGTCACCACCACCCGGGCGCGCGACAGCCGGCACGCGTCCACCAGGGATGCGTGCGAATGGGCGTCGGAAACCAGCAGCGAACCCGGACCCGACAGGCCGACGACGGCCCCCAGGTTGGCCGTGTATCCCGAGGAGAACACCAGACCAGATGCGGCGCCGACGAAGTCGGCGAGCTCGGCCTCGAATTCCTGATGCAGCTCGGTATCCCCGGTGACCAGCCGCGAACCCGTAGCCCCGGCGCCCCACACCCGCAGGGCCTGAATCCCGCCGTCGATGACGTCGGGATGCTGCGACAGACCGAGGTAGTCGTTGGACGCCAGATCCAGTTCGACGGCGACCGCGGGACGCGGTCGCAGCGAGCGGCGCAGCCCGGCCTGACGACGCTCGGCCGCCACCGCGTCCAGCCACGCCAGCGGTGATGTCTCGATCGGTGCCTTCATCGGCGTTCAGCCTACGAGTTGTGCGGCCTCGACCAACGCCGAGGTGATCGCAGCTAGAAAGTTTCGACGTTGCCGCTGAGCGCCGGTGCCACCGTCGACGGTGGTGCCGGTCCCCCCGGCCCCTCCGGTCCCGACGGTGATAGGGCCGGCCGAAAGCGAGTACACGTTGCCGCCGTTGCCGCCGTTGCCGCCGGTGGCGCCGCCACCGCCCGTGCCGCCGGTGCCGCCGAAGGCCGATCCGCCCGGTAAGAGGTTTAACGCAGAACCGCCGGCCCCGCCTGTACCGCCGATGGTGACCCCGACGCCGCCGGTGCCGCCGACGCCGCCGACGGCGGTACCCCAGCCGGCGGGGAATTTCAGCAGGCCGTCAAAGTTCGCAACAGCAAAGTTGTCGGGCCCCATGATCGCGCCGCCCCCTTGGCCGCCGGCCCCGCCGGGGCCGACCGTGCCGACGCCGCCGACGCCGCCGGCCCCGCCACTGATAGATCCCCACCCTGAATTGAACCCAACACCGCCCACGCCGCCGGTACCGCCGATGGCGCCCTCGCCGCCGGCCCCACCGGTACCGCCGAGCACAAAGCCCGCCCCGCCAGCCCCACCGGTGCCGCCCGTACCGCTGACGCTGATACCGCCGACCCCGCCGGTACCGCCTTGGGGAACGCCGATGCCCAAGCCGGAGCCCCCGAGAAAGCCGACGCTGCCGCCGGCCCCGCCGGTACCGCCGATACCAGTGGTCGCCGACCCACCGGCCCCACCTACACCGGGAATACCGTTGAAGAACCCAGCGGCACCGCCGACTCCGCCGTTGCCGCCGTTCACGCCATCGGTGGTGGAGTTCCAGCCGGCACCGCCGGCACCGCCATTGCCCGCCAAAACGGCAGCCCCACCGGCCCCACCGGTCGCACCGGACCCACCGGTCCCGCCGTTGCCGCCGGAGCCGCCGAAGAACCCGGCCTGGCCGCCGGTGCCGCCATTGACGCCGGCGACGGTGGAGTTCCAGCCGTTGCCGCCGTTACCGAGCAACAAGCCACCGTTTTGGCCCATCGCGTTGGTCTGCGACGTCCCATTAGCGCCGTTGTAGAACAGCGGCTGCCCGACCAACTTTTCGCTGGTCTGATTGAACTCATACATCAGCGTCGCCAACACGTCCGACCTGTTCGGTGCGGACGCCCCAGAGGCCTCCGCCACCGCAGTCGGAACAGACTGGGAAAAATTGCCAGTCGAAAGAATCGAAAGAGCAGACGAAAGACTCGAAGTAGCAGACGTGAGACTCGCCGCGGCGGAGGAAAGAGCAGCCGTAGCACTCGTCTCGGCGGCCAAAAACGCGGCCTCTGCCTGAGTTATGCCCTGCGAGAACTGGGCCGCAAACGCCGCGGCCTGGGTGCCGGACTCCTGAAACGCCGCGCCGATACTGGGAAAACGCCGACGTGACCGCCGCCGACACCTCATCAAGAGCCGGCGGCCGCCATGGCGGTGGTCGGGGCCGCCGCGGCCACATGAGCCGCGTTGAGTGATGAGCCAATTGCCGCCACGTCCGCAGCCGCCGCCGCTAGGGCGTCCGGCACTACGTTCATGTACGACATTGCTGACCTCCGCAGACCGTTGCAGGGTGGGACGCCCCCGCGCCACGGTCACCATTGCTAGCGAGTAAAACCTAACCCGTTCCACACATGTATATCTGCATTTCGCCGATTTTCGTCGATGGCCTCCCCCACACACGTCCTTCGCGGGAAGGCGGCGGTAGTTTCAGTCGGACGAAGGAGGGTCAGTGAAAACCGTTTCCAAGTTGTTGGTATTCACTCTTGTCGAGCTTGTCTTGTTTGGCGTGCTGCTGTTTGTCCCGGCGGGCACATTCAATTATTGGCAAGCATGGGTTTTCCTGGTGGTGGTTGCCGTTTCGGCGTCGGCCCCGAGCGTCTACTTGCTGCTCACCAACCCCGTTGCGCTGCAGAGGCGGATGCGGGGCGGCCCAACAGCCGAGGCCCGGACGGCGCAGAAGGTCGTGATTGCCGGCTTGTACTTGTCGCTGGCAGCAATGGTCGTGGTGAGCGTCCTTGACCATCGCTTTGGCTGGTCGCCGGTACCAACTGCGGTCTGCTTGGTGGGTGATGTTCTGGTAGCCATTGGACTGGGGGTGGTGGCGCTGGTGATCGTTCAGAACAGCTATGCGGCCGCAACAGTCCAGGTGGAGTCGGGCCAGACGGTCGTGTCCACGGGTCTGTACGGGTTGGTGCGACACCCGATGTACACCGGCAACGTGATCATGATGTTCGGCATCCCCCTCGCCCTTGGTTCGTACTGGGGACTCGTCTTCGTCGTTCCTGGGCTGATCGTGCTCGCCTCACGCATCCGTGACGAGGAGAAACTGCTGCGACAGGATTTGGACGGATATCAGGAGTACTCGGAGAAAGTTCGCCATCGCCTAGTGCCGGCAATCTGGTAGCAGCCGCGCCTTTAGAGGTCGATGGCGGGGCTCACGGCGCGAACTTCTTCCACCGAATTGGCGTGTCTGCCTAACTGCCGGCTCAGGCTTCTGACGGACGGCGCGTCGAACAGGGTCGGCACCGCGAGGTTGACATCAAGCGCTCTATTGATCGCCGCAATCAACCGCAGCGCCGACAGCGAATCGCCGCCCAGGTCGAAAAACGACTCGTCGATCCCGACGCGGTCTACGTCCAGCACCTGGGCGTAGATGCTGGTCAGCAGTTGCTCGACCCCGGCAGCCGGGGCATGATGACCGTTGCCGTTGCCGTTGTTTTCGGTCGCTGACGCCACCGGAGGCAGCACCCTGGGTCAGCACCGTCGGGTTGCCCCAGCCATCGATTGACGACAGAGGCCGTGCCGGGTCGGAAGTCATCGCCTCCAACACCCGGGTGAATCGCTCGATCAGCGCTTCGATGTCGGCCACGTCGAAAACGTCCGAACGATATTGGACGCGAAGGTCCAGTTCGTTGCCCGGCCCGGCTTGGACGGCGAGCGGGTAGTGGTAGTAGTCGCGGCCGTTGAGCTCGGTGATGGCCAACTCATGGTCACCCGACAACGCGGCGGTGTCGGTCGGGTAGTTCTCGTACACGAAAACGGTGTCGAACAGCCTTTCCTGACCGGTGACGCGGTGAATCTCGCTGAGCGCCAGGTGCTCGTGCTCGAGTGTGTCGTTGTGGTTGCGTTGCAGCTGGTCGAGCAGTTCGGCGGTGGTGGTTGCAGCTGTGATGCGGGCCCGCACCGGCACCGTGTTGATCAACAGGCCCACCATCGATTCCGCGCCGGCCAACTCGGCCGGCCGGCCCGAGACCACGGTGCCGAAGGCCACATCATGCTGACCGGTCAGCGACGCCAGCAACACCGCCCAGGCGCCCTGCAGCACGACGTTGACGGTGCTGTGACTTGACCGCGCCAGCTCGCTGAGGGCCCGCGTGGTGTCCTCAGGCACCCGAAACGATGCAACGTCGCGGCGCCCCAGCCCGAACCGGTCCGGTCGGACCGATCAATGTGGGGGTGTCAAAGCCGGCCAACACCTCACGCCAGACCGCGCGGGCCGCCTCGCGATCCCGACCGGCCAGCCAGGTGACAAACCTGCGGTAGGGCGCGGCAGCGGGCAGCCGCTGCCCGTAGTAGCTGGCAAACATTTCTCCCAGCAGGATCGGCAGTGACCAGCCATCGAACAGGATGTGGTGATTGGTCAGCACGAACCGGTGCGTGTCTGCCGCGGTGCGGATCAAAGCCGCCCGGAACGCCGGTTGGTCACCAAGGTCGCACACCGCGGCGCGTTCGGCAGCACACACCCGCTGGACCTGTTCATCGAGGTCCACGTCGCCGCTGAGGTCGACATACCGCCAGGGAGTCACGGGATCGGCCGGGATGACCTGCACCAGCTCGTCGAACTGCCGGCAGAATCGGGCCGCCAGGTTCGGATGCCGGGTCACCACGGCGTGCACGGCGTCGCGCAGACGTTGCTCATCGAGAGCACCGCTTAACGTGATATCCAGCTGCACCGCATACACGTGGTCGTGATTGACCTGCGCGGTGCTGGCGTGAAACAGCAGCCCCTGTTGCAGGGGGGTCATCGGCAAGATGTCGGCGATGCGGTATTGCCGGCCGAGCTCGTCGATCTCCGGCTGACTCAGGCGGGCGGGCGCGATATCGGAGGGTGTCAACCCGCCCCCACCGCCTCGGACGTGCGCGCAGATGCCGGCCAGGGCGTCAAACCACAACGCGCTCAGCCGGCTGACTTGCGCCTGATCGACTGTTGAGGGCGCCCACGTCCAGCCGGCGAGCAGTTGCGGGCCCGCGTCGGTGTCCACGGTGCCCGCGTTGAGCCCGACGGTGTGCATCAGCGGCATCGGGATGGCCGCGGCGACGGCGGTAGCCGTCCCGGCTTCCTGACTGATCCGCCACACATCATCGGAAGACTCGGCACCCCCACCTAGGCGCCCCAGGTAGTTGAACCCGATCCGCGGATCGGACCCGGCCAAATCGACGTCGCCGTTCAGATAGCGCAGCAGACCGTAACTCAGTGCCTCCGGCAGGGCCCTCAGCTGCTCCTTCGCGTCCCTGACCAGCGTCCCCAGCGCCGCGTCGCCGGCCACCACCTGCGCCCAGTCCAGGCCGGGCCCGCCAACGCTCAAAGCCACCGGGTATTTGGTGGTGAACCATCCGACTGTGCGGGACAGGTCAATATCGGCGGCCAGTTCCTCGTGGCGCCCGTGACCCTCCACGTCGATGCCGATCGGCGCGTCCGGGTTGCCCAGAACCCCTAGAAATTCCGCCCACGCCACGGCGAAGGCGATCAACAAAATCTCGTGCACGCCGGCATGGAACGCCGCCGGCACCTCGCCGAGCAGCATCCGGGTGGTGTCGGCATCCAGCAACTCCGACAAGTTCCCGGCGCTGGCATAGGTATCCAGCGCGGGTTGCACCGCCGGCAATTCGGTGGGCAGTGACGCCGCGATCTGCCGCCAGGCCTCCGCCTGCTGCACCACATCGGGGTGGTGCGCGTGCTCAACCAGCAGCGTCGCCCATCGGGCAAACGATGTGCCCGGCGCCGGCAACGCCACCTGTTGGCCCCTGTGCTGCTGGGCCCAGGCGATGTTGATGTCCTCCAACATGATTCGCCACGACACCCCGTCGACGGCCAAATGGTGAATGATCAACAGCAACTGTCCGGCCTCGGCCGCCCACAGCGCGCTCAGCATCGTCCCCGCGGCCGGGTTCAACCGCGCACGCGCGTCCACCACGGCCTCATCGGACAACGCTTCCACCACTTGCAAGCAGTCGCGGGCATTGACCAACCCCGGCTCGGGCACCGTCAACGACCATCCCTCCGGACCCTGAACCCTCGAGTCATCCACCCGCAGCCGCAACATGGCGTGCCGATCCAGCAACGCCTGCAACACCACCACGACGTCAGCCTCGGTCACGCCTGCGGGCGCCTGCATCAGCACCGTCTGGTTGAACTGCTGGACCGGGCCCTGCACGCCCTGCAGCCAGTGCATGATCGGGGTGGCCTCCAGCGGCCCAACACCCTCGTCGACGACGCCCGCCTCACCGTCGACCAGTCCGGCCACCCGGGCCAATCGGGCCACGGTCTGCTCGACGAAAATGTCGCGCGGCCGACACACCAGGCCGGCGGCACGAGAGCGTGCCACCACCTGCATCGACAAAATGCTGTCCCCACCCAACTCGAAGAACGACTCGTCGACCCCAACCCGATCCAGTCCCAGCACCTGGGCGTAGATGCCGGCCAGGATCTCTTCAACCGCGTCGCCCGGAGCGCGGTAGTGGTCGGCCTCCTGATATTCGGGTGCCGGCAGGGCTCGGGTGTCGAGTTTGCCGTTGGGTGTCAGCGGCAGCGCGTCCACCACTACCACCGCGGCCGGCACCATGTAGTTCGGCAGCCGCTCGGCCAGCGCCACGCGTGCCTTGACCGGGTCCGCTGTCCCCGTGACGTAGCCCACCAGGCGCTTGTCGCCGGGGCGGTCCTCGCGGGCGATCACCACCGCCTGCTGCACCCCATCAAGCTCGGCCAGTGCGGTGCGGACATCGCCGAGCTCGATGCGGTATCCGCGGATCTTGACCTGTTCGTCGGCCCGCCCCAGGTACCGCAGCTCCCCATCGGCGCCCCAACACACCAGATCCCCGGTGCGGTACATCCGTGATCCCGGCTGCGCCGAACGGACACGCCACAAACCGCGTCCCGGTCAGACCCGAGCGGCCGACATACCCGTACGCCAGTCCGGCGCCGGCCACATACAACTCGCCGACCACGCCCGCCGGCACCCGCCGCAGGCACCCGTCCAGCACAAAGAAGCCGAGATGGGCCAACGGCACCCCGATGGGGCTGGACGTGCTGTCGACATCGCCGTGCAGGATCTCCCGGAACGAGGCGTGCACCGTCGTCTCGGTGATGCCATACATGTTGATCAGCCGCGGTGATTCCGGGTGATTGTCCAGCCACGGCCGAAGACGCTGCGGCTCCAGCGCTTCACCGCCGAACACCACCGTCTCAAGCTTCAGCTGACGTCCGAGCTCGGCGTGTAGAGCTTCGGCGGCCTGCAGCGCATAAAAGGCCGAGGGGGTCTGGCTCAACACATTGACCTGTTCGGTGACCAGCAAGGCGTAGAAGTCCTCCGGCGAACGCGCCACCGAGTCGGGCACCACCACCACCCGCCCGCCGTAGAGCAGCGCACCCCAGATCTCCCACACCGAGTAGTCGAAGGCCAGGGAATGGCACTGCGTCCACACCTGACCCGAGAACTCGAGGTCGGCATCCAGGGACTCCAGCAGCGTGGTCACGTTGCGGTGGGCGACCGGCACCCCCTTGGGCGTTCCGGTGGTGCCCGAGGTGTAGATGATGTAGGCGACATCGTCCGGGGCGGGCCCCGGTAGTGCGGCGCTGGGCTCAGTGTCGACGGCCGAGTCGCCGATATCCCCGAGATCGATGACCAAGAGGTCGTCGCCGTCCAGTCGCGGGCGCCACTCGGCGGTGGTGATCGCGGCGACCGGCGCGGCGTCGGCGATCACGAACTGCGTCCGTGCCGCCGGCACCAGCGGGTCGACCGGCACGTACGCCGCCCCGGTCTTGAGCACCGCCATAATCGCCACGATCGCCTCAGCCGACCGCGACAACAGCAGCGCCACCCGCTGTCCCGGGTCCCACACCATGGCCGGCCAGCACGTGCGCCAACCGATCGGCGGCCGCATCAAGTTCGCGGTAGGTCCACGAACGCTGCCCGCAGCTGACCGCCACCGCCTCCGGAACCCGCGCCACCTGCGCGGCGAACGCGGCTGGAATCGACACTGGCGTGCTCGCCGGCTGGGTCAGCACCGCCCGATTACCCCACCGATCCAGGCGGGCGTGCTCAGCCTCATCGAGCACATCCATCGACGAGAGTCGCCGGGTCGGGTCGGCGGTCATCGCCAAGATCACCCGCTCGAACCGCTCGATCAGGGTGCGGACGCTGTCCGCGTCGAACACGTCGGTGCGGATATTCCACCACCCCGGCGATTCCGGCGGACTCGCCGGTCTCGCTCCAGCGTTCGGCCAGGGTAAACGTCAGATCCGTGCGGGCGCTGTGGGTGTCCACCGGCAGCGGCGTGACCTGCAGATCACCCAGGGTCAAGCCCGGCGACGTCACTGTCCTGCCAGTCGAAGTTCTGCCAGCCCAGCAACACCTGCACCAGCGGGTGATGAGTCAGGCTTCGGGTCGGCTTGAGCCGTTCCACCAGCACCTCGAAAGGCACGTCCTGGTGCTCATAGGCGGCGAGGCTGCGCCGGCGTACCTGGGCCAGCAGCTCGGCGAAGGTGGGATCACCGGCCAGGTCGACCCGCAGCACCAAGGTGTTGACGAAAAAGCCCACCAGCTCGTCCAGCGCGGCGTCGCGGCGTCCGGCGATCGGGAATCCCACCGCCACATCGCTGCTGGCGCTGAGCTTGGCCAGCAGCACCGCCATGGCGGTCTGCATCACCATGAAGCTGGTCGCGTTGTGCTCGCGGGCCACCTGGGCAACCCGCTGCTGCAGCTCGGCCGACCAGTCCACCGCCACGGTGGCGCCGCGCTGATCGGCGACCGGCGGGTAGGGCCGATCGGTGGGCAGCTGCAGGTGCTCGGGCATGCCGGCCAGGGCATCCTCCCAGTAGCCGAGCTGCGCGGCGATGCTGCTGCCGCTGTCGGCCAGGTCCCCAAGCTGCGCGCGCTGCCACAGCGTGTAGTCGACGTACTGCACCGCCAGATCGGCCCAGTCGGGGGCCCGCCCCGCGCACCGGCTGGCATAGGCCACCCCCAGATCAGCCACCAGCGGGGTCACCGACCAGCCGTCCGCAGCGATGTGGTGCGCCACGGTCACCAGCACGTGTTCATCGTCGGCGAGGCGGAAAAGCCTTGCCCGCATCGGGATCTCGGCTGCCAAGTCGAATGGGTGACTGACCTCGGCGTCGATGGCCTCACCCAGCTGGCTGTCCGACCATCCGGTGCCATCGACGAAGTCCCAACCGAAGTCGGCCTGCTCGGCGGGCACCACCACCTGCTGGGGTACCCCCTCAACCGCCGGGAACAGCGTGCGCAGGCTCTCCTGGCGCTGCACCACGTCGGCCAGCGCCGCGCCCAACGCGTCGGCATCGAGGTGCCCGGACAGCCGCAACGCCACGGCCAGGTTGTAGATCGGTGAGGGGCCCTGGAACTGGTCGATGAACCACAACCGGCTCTGGGCAAACGACAACGGAACCACCGCGGGCCGCTCGCCGGCCACCAACGGCACCAGCCGACCCTCATCCTCACCGATGTGGAGCGCCAACTGGGCAACCGTGGGCGCCTCGAACACGACGCGCACCGAAAGACCGGCATCCAGGGCGGTGTTGACCGCGGCGATCAGGCGCATCGCCGACAGCGAATCCCCACCCAGGTCGAAAAACGAGTCGTCCACGCCGACCCGCTCCACACCCAGCACCTGGGCGTAGATGCCGGCCAGGATCTCCTCGGTAAGCGTGGCCGGGGCGCGGTACTGACCGGCGTCCTGGTACTCCGGTGCCGGCAGGGCCCGGGTGTCGAGTTTGCCGTTGACCGTCAACGGCAGCGCATCGATCACCACCACCGCGGCCGGCACCATGTACGCCGGCAGCCGCTCGGCCAGCGCGGCACGTATCTCGGCCGGCTCGGCGGTCCCGGTGACATACCCCACCAGGCGCTTGTCGCCGGGGCGGTCCTCGCGGGCGATCACCACCGCCTGCTCCACCCCGTCCAGCCCGGCCAGCGCCGCCTGGACTTCACCGAGCTCGATGCGATACCCGCGGATCTTGACCTGCTCATCGGCGCGCCCGAGATATTGCAGCTGCCCATCGGCGACGCCACCGCACCAGGTCCCCGGTGCGATACATCCGTGTCTCCCGGCGCCGCCGAACGGACAGGCCACAAACCGCGACGCGGTCAAACCGGTCCGGCCGACATATCCGACGCCCACGCCGCGGCCGGCCACATACAACTCACCGACCACGCCCGGTCGGCACCGGCCGCAACCACTCGTCGAGGACGAACAACGCCGCGGTCGACAGCGGCGCACCGATCGGCGCCGCACCGCCGACCCCGCCGTCAGCGGCGCACTCATCGACGCATACACCGTGGCCTCGGTGGGGCCGTAGGCGTTGATCACCACCCGCCCGGGCGCCCACTGATCCACCACCTCGGCCGAGCACGCCTCGCCGCCGAGCAGCAACGCCACCGACTCCAACCCCTGCGGGCTCAGTGCGGTCACCGCCGACGGGGTTTGGGTGAGCACGTTGACCCGTTCGCGGATCAGCAGGTCGTGGAAATCGTCCGGTGAGACGACCACCGAATCGGGCACCACCACCAGCCGCCCGCCACCCAGCAGCGCAGCCCAGATCTCCCACACCGAGAAGTCGAACGCATACGAGTGACACTGCGTCCACACCTGCGCCGCCGGCAGGTCTGCGGGCGTTGACTCCGCCAAATGGGCCAGGTTGCGGTGGGTGACCGCCACCCCCTTGGGAGTACCGGTGGTGCCCGAGGTGTAGATCAGGTAGGCGATGTCGTCGGGCGCCGGCCGCCGATAGTGCGGTGCTGGGCTGGGTCTCGACAGCCGAGCCGTCAATAACCTCGATATCGATGACCGCCAGATCGCAGCCGTCCAGCCGCGACCGCAGGCCCGCCGTGGTGATGACGGCGACGGGCGCGGCGTCATCGAGCATGAACTGCATCCGGGCCGCCGGCAGCGCCGGGTCGATCGCCAGGTACGCCGCCCCGGTTTTCAGTGCCGCCAGCATCGCCACGACGGCCTGGGCCGAGCGCTCCAACAGCAACGCCACCCGCGCACCCGGGCCGACACCATGGCCAGACAGCAAGTGCGCCAACCGGTTAGCGGCCTCATCGAGTTCGCGATAGGTCATCGACAGATCGCCGAAGGTCACCGCCACCGCCTCCGGGGCGCGGGCCACCTGCGCGGCAAACAACACCGGAACCGACACCGCAACCGGCGCGGCCTGGGTCAACACCGCGCGGTTGCCCACCTCATCGAGCCGGGCGTGCTCGGCCTCGTCGAGCACATCCACCGACGACAGCCGCCGGGCCGGATCGGCGGTCATCGCCACCAACACCCGCCGCAACCGCTCGATCAGGGTTTCGATGCTGGCCGCGTCGAACACGTCGGTGCGGAATTCCACCACCCCGGCGATCCCGGCGGCCGCACCGGCCTCGCCCCACCATTCGGCCAAAGAAAGCGACAGGTCCATCCGGGCGGTGCCGGTGTCGAGCGGCATCGGAGTGACCTGCAGGTCACCCAAGGCTGACGCGGCGGCGGCGTCGCCGACCTTCAGATGCAGGTTCCGCCAGGCCAACATCACCTGGACCAGCGGGTGATGGGCCAGCGATCGAGTGGGGTTGAGCCGGTCCACGACCACCTCGAAGGGCACATCCTGGTGCTCGTAGGCGGCCAGGCTGCGCGCTCGCACCTGGGCCAGCAGTTCGGCGACGGTGGGATCGCCGGCCACGTCGACCCGCAGCACCAACGTGTTGACGAAAAAGCCCACCAACTCGTCAAGGGCCGGGATCACGGCGCCCTCCGATCGGGAACCCCACCGCCACATCGGAACTCGCGCTGAGCTTGGCCAGCAGCACCGCCAGGGCGGCCTGGACCACCATGAAACTGGTCGCATTGTGCGCGCGAGCCACTTGAGCGATCCGTTGTTGCAGCTCGGCGGGCCAGTCGAGGCCCAGACTGGCGCCGCGCTGATCAGCCACCGGCGGGTACGGCCGATCGGTGGGCAACTGCACACCCTCGGGCATCCCGGCCAACGCATCCTGCCAGTACGCCAGCTGCGCGGCGATCAGGCTGTCGCTGTCGTCCAGATCACCGAACTGCGCGCGCTGCCACAGCGTGTAATCGACGTACTGCACCGGCAGATCGGCCCAATCCGGGGCTTGCCCCGCACACCGGCTCGGATAGGCGACACCCAGATCGCGCACCAGCGGGCCGACCGACAAGCCGTCGGCGGCGATATGGTGCGCCACGGCCACCAGCACGTGTTCGTCGTCGGTGACGCGGAAAAGCCTTGCCTGCAGGGGGATCTCGGCCGCCAGGTCAAACGGGTGACGCGCCACGGCGTCGATGGCCTCAGCCAGCTGGGTTTCCGACCAGCCGGTGGCATCGACGACGGCCCAACCGAAGTCGGCCCGCTCGACGGGCACCACCAGCTGCCGGGGTATGCCCTCGGGCGCCGCAAACAGCGTGCGCAGGCTCTCATGGCGGCCCACCACATCGGCCAGCGCCGCACCCAGCGCCTCGGCATTCAGCCGCCCGCGCAGCCGGAAATCCACCGGCATGTTGTAAATCGGCGAGGGCCCCTGCAACTGATGAAGGAACCACAACCGGTTCTGGGAATACGACAACGGGATCACCGTCGGGCCGCGTCCTTCTTCCAAGGCCACCAACGGCTCCAGCCGGCCCTGATCGGCACTGATACGGGGCGCCAACTGGGCAACCGTGGGCGCCTCGAACACGTCCCGCACCGAAATGCCGGCATCCAGGCCGGCGTTGACCGCCGCGACCAGGCGCATCGCCGACAGCGAATCCCCACCCAGGTCGAAAAACGAGTCGTCCACTCCGACGAGCCGGGGCGGCTCGACACCCAGCACCTGGGCGTAGATGCCGGCCAGGATCTCCTCGACCGCGTTAGCCGGGGCGCGGTAATGATCGCCATCCTGATATTCCGGCGCCGGCAGGGCGCGGGTGTCGAGTTTGCCGTTGACCGTCAACGGCAGCGCCGCCAACACCACGATCGCTGCCGGCACCATGTACGCCGGCAGCCGCTCGGCCAGCGCCGCGCGTATCCCGGCAGGTTCCGCGGTCCCGGTCACATACCCCACCAGGCGCTTGTCGCCGGGACGGTCCTCACGGGCGATCACCACCGCCTGCTCGACACCGTCCAGCCCGATGAGTGCTGCCTGGATTTCGCCGAGTTCGATGCGATAGCCGCGGATCTTGACCTGCTCGTCAGCACGCCCCACATACCGCAACTGCCCATCAGCGCCCCACCACACCAGATCCCCGGTGCGATACATCCGTTGTCCGGGCGTCCGGGCCGCCGAACGGGCACGCCACAAACCGCGTCGCGCTCAGCCCGGGCCGACCCACGTAGCCGGCCGCCAGCCCGGCGCCGGCCACATACAACTCCCCGACCACGCCCGGCCGGCACCGGCTGCAACCAGCCATCGAGCACAAAGAACCCCAGATGGGCCAACGGCACCCCGATCGGGCTGAACGCGCTGTCCACATCGCCGGCGACGATCTCCCGGAACGACGCATGCACCGTCGTCTCGGTGATGCCATACATATTGATCAGCCGCGGCGACCCCGGATGGCTGTCCAGCCACCCCACCGTTATATGCATCTTCTTGGTTGAGCACGTATTGCTTGACACGCGAATGGAGGTATTGCCGATGAATAGTTTTCTCTGCGATCTCATCGCGCATGCCGAATGGGCCAACGCGGTTTTTTTCAAGGCATGGACGATTTTCCCTGCCGCGAACTTGAAGAGATGCGAAGACGGGTCGGTCATATCGTCGGGGTGCACCCAGCAACTTTATCAATCCTGCGCAGGGGAGACGACCGGAGACCCCACCGAGTGGAGCGCCGCCGTCTTTTGACGACATCCAGAGTCGAGCGATGCTCACACATACCGGATTCGCGACTTCACAGGAGGGTCATTGAAGACGATAAACTATCGCGAGACGGTGAAAGTCCCGTGGTTTCCCGACCCTCCGTGTGTCATCACGGGTGCCGAGGCGCTGGTGCAAGTGGCGATGCACTCCCAACATCACCGGGGACGTGCATGACCCGGCTCAAGGATTTTGGCGGTGAGCCCCAGAATGTGGATTGGATCATCTGGTTGTGGAAGCAGGAGCCCCACGGCCGCTGGAGCTGACGACGGGCGGGGCTTGTGGCATCGCCGGGGTGTCTCAATTACAGTGGCCCGAGCTCATTTCATAGCGAGTATGAATTTCGTGCGAGAATCTGCGACCATGAGAATCGGGATCGTGAACGATACCGTTCTGGCTCGCGAGGCATTGCGCCGCGTGGTGCTGTCGTCGCCGGAGAAGAGGTCGTCTGGATGGCCGACGACGGCGCCCAGGCCATCGCGATGGCGCGGCAGACCGCCCGACCTGATCCTGATGGACCTGTTCATGCCGGGGACTGACGGCGTGGAGGCGACGCGGCGGATCATGGGGGAGTCGCCGTGCGCGATCCTGGTGGTGACGGCGACGGTCTCCGGGCATCTGAGCAAGGTCTATCAGGCGATGGGCTATGGTGCACTCGACGCGATCGACACGCCGACGCTGGGCCGCGCGGCGAGATCACCGGCGCGGCGATGCTCCTGCACAAGATCGAGCTGATCGGAAGCTCTGCGGCAAGCCGGGAAAGGCGGGCTGGGCGGTCCGAGGTGCGGACACCGCATCTTCACCGGCCTGGTCGTCGCCGGTCGAGCCGCCGCTCGATCCGCTGGTCGTCCTGGGGGCCTCGACCGGCGGCCCGCAGGCGCTGGCGGCCGATCCTCGCGGCTCCCCGCCGGCTCGAGGTCGGCGTGATCATCGTCCAGCATGTGGATGCGGCGTTCGCCCCGGGCTTGGGGCACTGGCTCGCCGAGCAGGCGCGCACGGCCCGTCAGGCTTATCCGAGGAAGGGCATCGGCCCGAGTCGGCGAGGTCCTGCTCTCGGGCACCGACGATCATCTCGTCTTGGGCGAGGACCGGCGGCTCCGCTACTCCGCCGACCCAGGGCGTCTCTTACCGGCCCTCGGTCGACGTGTTCTTCAACAGCGTGGCCCGGAACTGGCCCAGCCCGGGGTCGCCGTGCTCTTGACCGGCATGTTTCGCGACGGCGCCGCAGGGGCTGCTCTCCCTCGCCGCAAGGGCTGGCGGACCATCGCCCAGGATGAGTCATCCAGCGTCGTCTGGGGGATGCCCAAGGCGGCCGTCGAGATCGGCGCCGCCGAAGAAGTCCTTGCCCTCCGCCAGATCGCCGAGGAGATCGCCCAGCTGGTGCCGAGTTCGATCGCCGAAGCCCGCCAGGGTGAAGATATCGTACATTGATCGACGCTGTGAACTAGCTGATCAAAGTGAACTCTGAATTGAGAGCCGCTGGGAGCCTGCCGCATGAGCACCGAGCCCCTCTTGACCCAGCACAAGGTCACGGTCTTGCTGATCGACGACCAGCCGATGATCGGCGAGGCCGTGCGCCGGATGCTCGCCGGCGAGCCCGACATCGTCTTCCATTACTGCCGCGATGCCTCCAAGGCCCTCGACGAGGCGGCCCGGGTCAAGCCCACGGTCATCCTCCAGGACCTGGTCATGCCCGACATCGACGGCCTGACCCTGGTCAAGAAGTTCCGGGCGAACGAGCCGACCCGCGAGACGCCGATGATCGTGCTCTCCACCAAGGAAGAGCCGACGGTCAAGGCCGAGGCGTTCGCCCTGGGGGCCAACGACTACATCGTGAAGCTCCCCGACCGGCTCGAGCTGCTGGCGCGGATCCGCTATCACTCCAAGGGCTACATCACCCTGCTCCAGCGCAACGAGGCCTACCACGCCCTGCTCGAAAGCCAGAACCGGCTGGCCAACGAGATGGAGCAGGCCGCCCAGTACGTCCAGTCGCTCCTGCCCGAGAAGCTCAAGAAGGGCGCCATCCGGACCGACTGGCGGTTCGTCCCCTCGGCCGAGCTGGGGGGCGACTCGTTCGGCTACCACTGGCTCGACGACGACCATTTCGCCTTCTACCTGCTGGACGTCAGCGGCCACGGGGTCGGCTCGGCCTTGCTCTCGGTCTCGGCCATGAACGCGCTGCGGTCGCAGGCCCTGCCCCAGACCGACTTCCGCCAGCCCGGCCAGGTGCTCGCGCCCTCAACAACGCGTTCCAGATGGACCAGCAGAACGGCCTCTACTTCACCATCTGGTACGGCGTCTTCAACAAGCCGACGCGCCGGATCGACTACGCCGGCGGCGGCCATCCGCCCGTCCTGCTCATGAACGGGCCCGTCCGCCGACCAGGCCACGCTCGAGATCCTCGAGTCCAAGGGCCCGATGATCGGCGCGGTCCCCGACCTCGAATACGAGTCGGCCAGCACCTCGCTCGGCCCGTTCGCCAAGCTCTATATCTACAGCGACGGCGCCTACGAGATCGAGCGGACCGACAAGACATGTGGCCGTTCAGCGAGTTCGTCGAGTTCATGGGACAGGGCCCGCACGACGCGGAGACGACTCGAAGATGGACCGCCTGATCGCCCACGACCGGGAGCTCCAGGGCCGCGACGAGTTCGTTGACGACTTCTCGATCGTCGAGCTGCAATTCGCCTGAGTGATGCTTCACAGTTTTTGAAGAGTCCCTTGTCCCAAGAGGACATCGCCCATGACCACACCAGTATCCGGACGCATACCTTCCAGGGCGAGAGTTCCCGGGCCGATTCCGCGTCGGCTACTTGGGCGAAGGGCCGGGAGGTGACGCAATTCGCGCTGGGGGGCGAAGGTGTGCTGCGGACCCACGGCCGCCCGAGGCGGTCGCCGTGATCCACCGCGCCCTCGACCAGGCGTGACCTACTGCGACACCGCGCCGGCCTATGCCGGGAGTCTTGACTACTACGGCGCCGCTCTGGATAGCGCCAAGCCAGGTCTTCCTCGCCTCCAAGACGCACGACGCACTCGCGACGGGCTCGCTCCGGCTCCTCGATGAGAGTCTTAAGCGGCTCGCACCGACCACCTCGACCTCTGGCAGCTTCACGACCTGCGCAGCCTGGCGATTTGAAGATGATTTTCGGCCCGGCGGCGCGCTCGAGGCACTCGTAGGCGCGAGCAAGGGCGTGTCCGGTTCCTTGGCCTTACCGGGCATCACGATCCGGCCATCCTGCTCGAAGCCATGCGGCGGTTCGACTTCGATACCGTTCTGATCGCCCTTAATGCGGCCGATATGCACCGGCTGTCATTCGCCCAGACCGTGCTCCCTGAGGCCGCGCGGCGGCATGGGCGTCATCGGCATGAAGGTCTATGCGGCGGCGTCCTTCTGGCGGCGCGCATTCGCTTACCTCGGCCGAGGCGATGGGCTATGTCCTGAGCCTGCCGGTGTCTCGACCGTTATCATCGGCTGTTCCAGCCCGGAGGAGGTCGACGAAAACGCCCGCATCGCCCGCGAGTTTCAACCGCTCGACGAACCGCAATGCGCCTCGAAGACAAGACCCAGTCGCGCACGGCGGTCTTCACCTCTTACAAGCGACCGGCATAAGGGTCTCGTCCAGGTGACAACCTGAATCGCCGCCTGGATTGGAGCTTCTGGACCGGCACGAGGCGATCCAGGAGAGTGGCAAGCGCGAAGGCCACGGGGATCGTGGGCCAGGGATCGAGTTGACTGCTCCTTAGTTGGCACACACATGGCGAGCCTAATTTGTTCACGGGTCTCTTGACCATGGCGCCGGATGCTTCGTACCCCGGTTTATACAAGAACCTGCACTGAGGCAACGATCGTGGTCGTAGGGTGAGATTGCGGTGGACGTCGAAGATCGGCGGTACCGATTGGGGACGACAGGATGCGATCTTCGATCCCGACGAGCTTTCCACGGCGGCTGGTGAATCTTTCGGCGAGCCGGCCCTGCCCTGCTTCACGTTTCGCTAGCCGCCTCCAATCCCGCGCAAACCTGGGTGAACGGCCGATTCAGATCCGGTCGAGCAACCGGTTACTTGAACGGGTCTTTCGGGAGCAGAACGACTTTGCCGTAATGATCCCGCGGGACGGTTCGAGCTAGCCCCGCGAGCCCTTTTCCAGGATCTATTAGGTGGGGAGCTCGGCCAGGCGGGTATCTGCGGCGGCTACGGCATTTTTAATCCTGGTCATCGGCTACCGTGCCATCGCCATGAGTTCGACGAGTCGATCACCATCGTTCAGGGCACGGCGACCTGCGTCGTTCAAGGACGGCGCCACGAGCTCTCGCGTAATGCGACTGCGCTGGTGCCGCAGGGTCTCTGCCATTATTTCATCAACTTGACCCTTGACCCAATGGCCATGATCTGGGTCTACGCAGGTGATAAGCCCGATCGCATCGTGATGGACGAGTCATACTGTCTGTCCGAGAAGGCGAAGAAGTGAGGTCAAGGTGGAGGGTCGCCATACTGGCCTCTCACTTCCGTGGCTTGCGAGAATCAGGCTCAGGAATGGATGAATATGCTCGAACACAAGTACCTGAAGCGATCTTGTTGTTACGGGGCGTGGTTTGCGATTTTCATTTCGGTACCGGGTTTCATTACTGGACGGGCTGACGGACCGGTCTTGACCGGTGCCGGAGATCTACCGCCAGAAATGTGCGTCATGTCATGGGGCCTCGGGCGAAGGGACCGACGAGCACTATCCGCGTGCGCTCATTGGTGAACGGCCGGTGCCAAGCGCTTGCCCGCTTGATCGCCAAGACGATGCCCGAGGATGCCCCCGGAGAATGCGTCGGTGAGGATGCCCGAGAGAGGTGGCTACCCACATTTACGAAACGTTTTATTCCAGG
>CAVPVJ010000043.1:0-178529 GCA_963709125.1 uncultured Actinomycetota bacterium | reverse complement strand
GGCGGACTGGTCAAAAAGCGCTAAAAGCTATGTCGAATCCGTAGGTCGCGGGTTCGAGCCCCGCCCGCCCCACTAACCGGACACCTTGATGTGCTTACTCGAAACCCTGTGGGATGGAACCCTGTGCCATCGGTGGGCTTCATGCGTGATTTTCGCCCGGCTGCTGAACGCTGAGCGGCAACGCCCGCGAACTGGCGTGGCGCCACATCACCAGCACCGCAAAATGTTTCGCGGCGGCAACCCACCATAGCTCGTAGAAGCGGGTGGGTTCTCCGGTGACCGCCGGGCGCAGACGCGATAGCGCGAGGAGGCGGTTCTTAGTGTGAGCGTAGCTTCTCCGCGAAGCGATGAATCGCTTCGTCGGCATGCCGTTGTATTGCGGGGTCACAGAAGTCGGCGACGATCTCCGACTGATCCACTAGGGGCCCGGTAACGGCGCCCGGTCGGCTGGCGTAGAAAACGCCGCTGCACAACTGTTCGTCGGTGAGTCCATCGACCAGCCGCTGGGCGCCCTTCTCCAACTGGTGTCCGACCCCCAGCGCGGGAAGGACGTAGGGCAACAGAAGATGATTCATCAAGGTCCGAGTGAGGAGGCCCATGTCGCGCAATGCTTCCGTCCCCGCGGTGTTGCCCGGGCTCACGGTGAGCAGCCGCAGGCCGGGATGCTTTCGTGCCAGTTCCGACATCCACAACGCACCAAGGTATTTCACCTGTCCGTAAGCGAGAAACGTGTTGAATTTCCGCTGCTCGAAGAACGAACCGTCGATGACGCTGACGAACTCCTCCACCGAGTGGTTCGCGAACGTGGGCCGCGGCATCCGCATCATGGGAACACCGCGCGCGGCTTCGCTGCCCACGAGGACCGCGGTGTTGGTTAATGCCCCGGCGTCGATGAGATTCTCAAGCAGTACAACGTGGCCCAGTACGTTGGAACCGAAGACATGCGTGACGCGATCAGCGGTGAGCGCCAGCGGTGTTGGGCCGCCGGTGCCGCCGGCGTTCATGACTACCGAACGCAGTTGGCCATCCAACGTGCTCAGCGCTGACCTCACCGAGTCCAAGTCGGTCAGGTCCATTCGAATTACCGTGAAGATGGACCTGCCCGTGATGCGCTCCAGCTCGGCGGCGGCGGACCGCCCGCTGTCTGCGTTGCGACACGCCAGATAGATCCTGTCGAAATCGCCGGCAAGAGCGAGTTGCCGCGCCACCTCCTTGCCGAGCCCAACGTTGGCACCGGTGATCAGAACCGCCTTGGAAGACGTCGCAGCCATGCTGTTATTCCTTTCGATAAAGACTTCGCACCGGCAGCCCAGGAGAGGGCTGGCCCGGCGGCCAAAGCTGGTCACCCGGCTTCGTCATTTCTGTATGGGAAGCTTCACTGGCGTACACATATTATGTATCAGCTGCTACATAATCATGCTTAATATACTGATGTCAACCGTTAGGTCGTCCGGCGTAGATGGCTGTTACTACGATTCAATACGCCGTACTGGAGCATATTTCGATGAACCTTCACAAGGACTAGACGCACCGCGGCGAAGCAACGCCGTAGCAGCTTGCAGCAGATATTGTATCTATTTCTGTAGTCTAGGCTTCATAATTGTGTCGCGTTGGGGCTACACTGACTTCCAGGTTGCCGCGAGCAGGTCCGCGCAGAACGCCGGGTAAGTCCATGTCGGGTTCGCGGCGCCACGAGAACGCCGGACAGCATGAGACGAATCGGAAGGGGGATCAGGGCAGCGGGGCCCGCAACGACGGATCTCGCCAGACCTGGCCAAAGTGATGGCAGCGAACGAATCGGTCACCGAGCCGCAACGGCTCACCCCCAAGGGACGGGCCACGCGGGAGCGGATCGTAGCAACAGCAGCGCAACTGATGTACGACCACAGTGTCGCCGGCACGAGTCTCGGCGACGTCCAGAAGGCGGCGGGCGTTGGTCCTTCGCAGGTGTATCACTACTTCGAGGACAAGGAATCCCTGATCAGGGCCGTCATCGCCCACCGCATCCACGCTCTCCTCGCAACGCTCGGCGGGCTGGACAGCATGGAAGGGTTGCGAGCCTGGCGAGACTTCGTCGTCGACACGTATCGCCAGCGGAACTGCGAAGGCGGCTGCCCGCTCGGGTCGCTGGTCGGGGAGCTGGCCGAGCCCTTCCCGGAGTGTCGGGGTGACCTCGCCGGTGGATTCGACCAGTGGGAAGCGGCGATCCGCGAGGGCCTACAGGCCATGTGCGACCGGGGCGATCTCCGCCGCAAGGCCAACCCCGACCGCCTGGCGACCGCGCTGTTGGCCGCGGTCGAAGGCGGCATCATGCTCGCGCAGGTTCGCCGCGACCCTGCCCCTCTCGAAACGGCACTCGATGAGGTCCTCGATCGCATCGAGGACCTCAGGCCCCGACGCGCGCAGGCCCGTCAGTAAGCCGGCAACACTGCCTCTCCCGTCGCGTCGGTGCCTTGTTCAATACCTGGGCGCTACAAAGGAATTAGCCAACGGCGAAGGTCTGCAGTTGCCACACTTCGGCGGCGCAATTGGTGAGACGATTGGGCAGCTGGGAGTACACCTACGGTACACGCTAGGTGTATAGTACGTGTATGGCAAAGGTGCGCACCAATATCGAAATTGAAGACGTCTACGTCGATGCGATCAAGGACCGCTACGGGGTCCACACCAAGACCGAGGCCGTGGAGCTTGCGTTGCGGCATCTGGCGGGGCAGCCGATGACGCGCGAGCAGGCGCTGGAAATGCGGGGTGCGCACGCGATGGGTGAGGTTCCGGCCGATAGCGGTCCCCGCGGCTCCGCGTGATCCTCGCCGATACCTCTGCGTGGGTCGAGTACGACCGGGCCACGGGCAGTAAAGCGGACCAGCGCGTTGCCGAGTTGATCGCCACCGATGGGCCGCTGATGTTCACCGAGCCGGTTCTGATGGAGGTGTTGGCCGGCGCACGCAGTGATGCGCGGGAGGTGGATCTACGGCGCATGCTGCTGCGGTTCGGTTTAGCGCATTTCGATGCAGTTACCGATTTCGACGCCGCGACGAGAATCTATCGTCGGTGTCGACAAGCGGGCGTCACCCCCCGCGGGATGGTCGACTGCATGATTGCAGCGGTGGCGTACCGTCGCGCTCTCGCGCTGCTCGCCTGGGACGCTGACATGTTCCGCGTCGCCGAGGTGATCGGGATCGAACTGGATGAAGCATCGCTCCGCGCTTGACCGTGCGGCGCTGCTGGATCCGACGGAGGGTGGCGGCTGCTCACACTTCTGCGGTCGTCACGGTGCGGCCCGTACGGCGATCTTGAAGATCACAGTTGTCAGGGATCGTTCGCATCGACCGTTGAGGTGTCCACATAAGATGCCGGCCCAAAGCGGCACGCCGCTCGCAATTGACCCTTATGCCCGGCGACCCCCGGCTCTGAACCGCTTGAAGTACGACAACAGGCGATACGCCGGCACGGGCGTCGGCCAGTCGTTGGCCCGGAAGTACGCGTCCGATCCGCCATCGACGAATACGACGCTCCCGCAGAGGAAGTCCGCAGCATCCGACAGCATGAAGAGCGCCCAGTCGGCCAGCTGCCCGGCGTCGCCGAAACCGCCTATCGGGACAGGGAAGGAACGAACGACTTTTGCGCGCTTCGGCGTTGATAGCTGTTCCTCCAGAAGTGGCGTCATGATCGCGCCCGGCGCGAGCGCATTCAGGCGTATGCCTGCGCCCGCCCACTCGTCTTTTACGGCCTTGAGTCGAACCTGACGGCTCACCGCGATCTTGGATGCGGCGTACAGAATCGCCGAAGCATTCTTGCCGAACAATCGGGTGGAGCGAACCGCCTTCTCGGCATCATGCGCAAGGAATGCCCGCACGGTGCGCGCGGGAACCGCGGGTGTTGTCGTTGTGGAGTTGCTGGAGAAAACAACGACCTTCGCGCGGCCGGCAGCAGCCAGTGCGGGGCGCCACGCGTCAAGGAGGTCAACGACGCCGAAGTAGTTGACCTGGGCGATCGAGCGCAGACGTTCAGGTCCTTGGCCGGGGCCGAGACCGGCTGCGAGAACGGCGCCGTCCAGTCTGGCCTCCGACGCCGCCAGAACGCTGTCGGCCGCCGTCCGGCGTCCCTCGACGGTCGACAAATCGGCCACGATGTCGGCGTGCTTGATGTCCACTCCGATCACGGTGTGGCCGGCGTCGCGCAGTTTGTCCGCGACCTTGCGCCCCATCCCCGAGGCCGATCCGGTGACCGCGTAGACACTCATGAGTGCTTCTCCTTCCTCCTGATGGGTAGCGGCTTCACGTCGCTACTCCGAGTGCAGTCTCCAGATCAACGAGGACCCGCTCGGTCAGCGGTATAAGCGGCCCAATGTCGGGCATCACGCGGCGGCCGGAAACATAGCCGAACGTCACCCGGTCGGCATAGGAGCACATCGTCACGTTCAGTGCCTGCCCGTCGATGGCGGTCGACACGGGGTAGATCTCCTCGAGATGCGCGCCGTTCCAGTACATCTCGGCCTGCGGGCCGGGAACGTGGGAGATCGACACGTTGTAGCCGCGACGCAGCCGTGGCGCGAACGGCACCATCGGCAACAGGACCGTGGGGCCGATACTCGCCGCAAGAAGCAGCATCGTCGCGTTCGACCCGCGGCTTGCCACCTGATGCTTCGCCCACGTCATCGCGCGATGGATGTGGGCCAGCCGTTCGACTGGGTCGGCCAGGTTGGTGCCCAACGGGCACAACGCCAAACCGAACAAGTTTCCGTGCTGGTCTTCGTCAGTCGCGTGATCGCGGCTGCGCACCGTTACCGGGCAGATGGCCACCAGCGACTTGTTCGGCAGTTCGTCGTGGGCGGTGAGCCACTCCCGCAGCACTCCTGCTACCAGCGCGGTCAGCACGTCGTTGCCGGTCACCCCGGCCGCCTTCTGGACCGCGCGGATGCGCGCCTTTGACCAACTGGCCCCCGCGAAGGTGCGCTCGCGGCCCAGCCGGCCGTTGAACCTTGTGTAGGGGGCGCCGAACGGTAGAACGGTCGTCCCCGCCCCGAGGCTGGCGACCACTGTCGATAGTTCGCCTACGGCGAGTTGGCGAACAAAACCCAGGCCCGAGGTGACGCCGTTCAGCGCCGAGCGCACAAGCGACAACGGGTTGCGGATCAGTCCGCGTGAGTTATCTGCAGGCTGCGCCGGCTGCTTTGGTCCGACAGCATAGATCGGCCGCATTGACCGGCTCGCCGGATCGGTGATCAGCCCATCGGTGATTATCCTCAATCCGGCGACTCCGTCGACCACGGTGTGGTGCACCTTGATATAGAACGCGAATCGACCGCCCGCCAGACCGTCGATCACATACGCCATCCACATCGGTCGGGATCGGTCGAGCGGTTCGCTGTGCAACTCGCTGATGAGCTTCCACAGCACTTCGCGATCCGCGCCCGCAGGCAGCGTGCGGCGCTGTAGATGCTCGCGCATGTCAATGCGGTCGTCGGCACGCCATACCCAGATACCGGCGGTGTCGACGCCCACGTGTGGGTGCCGGCGAAATCGCGGATCCAGTTCGGCGGTGTCGGTCAGCGCCTCCTGATACAGCTCTTCGACATACCCCGGCCCGGCGTCCGCGGGCGGGGACAGGATCAGCAACGCGGCGACGTGCAGCGGGTCGGAGAGCAGCTCCGCCGTGATCATCGCCGCGTCCAACGGCTCCAGCGGGTCCATCGGCCAGACCCAACCCCTTCACTTGGTCGAAATCACAATCGTTGCCCCTTGCTACCCACATCCACAAATGGCGAGCGGCCCCCTCGAGCAGGACCTAAGTCTCTATGCCGCCCGGCAGGCGTGAAGCTAGCGTCCCCCGACATGGCAGCACCCGACAGCGATGGCGAACCGCCGGCGGTTGCATCTGAACGGCCTCCTCGCGATTCCGGCCCACTGGACTACTTCGTCAGGCCGTTTCGACGGACCGGCCGTTACTACGCTCGATCATGGCGGGACTATCTCGACCATCAGCCGGCTGAACTCCCCGTTGCGCGGCCCACTCTCGCGCTCGCTGCGCAAGCGTTCCGCGACGAAATCGTCCTTACCGGCTTCCGGATGTTCCGGCCCCTCAGCGATACGGATGTGTTTGACCGAATCAACGGCGAAGTGCGGGCAGCGCTCCAGTTCTACGGCCAGCAAGGGTATCTGGACAAGCCCGAAGAATTCTTCGCGGCCCCGCCGCCGCTGTCCGACGTCACGGTCCGGCCGGTCAAGACGCGCGGACGGTCCTACGAACGCATGGTCTTCGACAGCGGGTACGAGCCGAAAGTTCGCGAACCGGGCCGTGAACGATGGCTGGGCTATACCGCCAACAACCGCGAGTATGCGTTGCTACTGCGACACCGGGAGCCACGACCCTGGCTGGTGTGTGTCCACGGTGCCGTGATGGGCCGAGGCTGGCTCGACCTCACGCTGTTCCGTGCCTGGCACCTTCACCAGGACCTCGGACTGAATGTGGTCCTCCCAGTTCTTCCAATGCACGGCCCGCGTGCGCGCGGCCTACCACAGGGCGCGGTGTTCCCCGGCGAGGACGTGCTCGATGACATCCACGCCTCGGCTCAGGCGGTGTGGGACGTGCGACGTCTGCTGTCCTGGATCCGCGCGAACGAACCCGCCTCGTCGATCGGCCTGAACAGCATCTCCCTCGGCGGCTACATCACATCGCTCGTCGCCAGCCTTGAGGATGGTCTTAGCTGCGCAATCCTCGGAGTCCCAGTTGCCGATATGACCGAACTGCTCAGCCGCCACGCGGGGATGGGCCGCACCGACCCGCGCCGAAAGACCATGACGTTGGCGGAACCGCTGGGTCGGATGGTGTCGCCACTGTCGCTGAATCCCCGGGTTCCGATGCGGGGACGGTTCATCTACGCCGGGATCGCCGACCAACTCGTGCATCCACGCGAGCAAGTCGTTCGCCTCTGGGAACACTGGGGCAGACCCGAGATTGTCTGGTACAAGGGCGGACACACCGGGTTCTCCCAGTCACGGCCGGTGCAACGGTTCATCGACGCCGCACTCGTCCAATCGGGGCTCATCAATTCGTGAGTAAAGAAGACCGCCGTGGCCGTGGCCAGCCTGGGCCGACCGGGCCGGGGTGCTCGTCGCAGAGTCGGTGTCGCGGTCGTCGGCTACGGCGACCCGTGCATCCCGCCGTGGCCGATCGGCCCGGCAGAGCCACCGCTGCCGCCTTGCCCGCCGCCCGTGCCGTTCCCGCCGTGCCCGCCGTTGCCGATAAACACGGCGGTGCCGCCGTTTCCGCCGTTGGCCGGCATCGTGGCATTGCTGCCGTCGCCGGCGTTGGCGCCGTTGCCGCCGTTCCCAAACAACTGCCCGCTGGTGCCGCCGTTGCCACCGGACCCGCCGGCGCCAGTGAAGGCAGCAACCGCGATGTTTTGGCCGCCCTCACCGCCGTCACCGCCGTTGCCGAAGACCCCTCCGACGCCGCCGTTGCCGCCCGCCCCGCCGGCGCCAGTGCCGTATCCGCCGCCGCCGATGCCGCCGGCACCTCCGCTAGCGAATATTCCAGTGCCGCCGCCGTTTCCGCCGGCCCCGCCGATTCCGTCGCCGCCACCTGATACGCCGCCGGCGCCGCCGTCACCGCCGACGCCGAATAGCTTGACGTTGCCGCCGTCACCCCCTCTGCCGCCGACCGTCCCGGCCCCACCTGTGCCGCCGGCCCCCCCGCTGCCGGTTATCCCGCTGTTGCCGCCCCTCCCGCCGTTCCCGCCGTCCCCGAAGGCGCCCTGGCCACCCTGGCCGCCGTCACCGCCGCTGCCGATCAGCCCGGCGGTGCCGCCAGCGCCGCCGTGGCCTCCGAATCCATCCATACCCGGAGCCGCGCCGCCCGCGCCGCCGGCGCCGCCGCTGCCGTGCAGCGCCCCCCCCTTGCCGCCATCACCGCCGAAACCGCCGAAACCGTCCACAATTGAAGCGCTTCCACCAGCGCCGCCGGCGCCGCCGAATCCGATCGTCGGGGCGTTGCCGCCAATGCCGCCACCACCGCCGCCGCTAGAGCCGTCCCCGCCGGCCCCGCCGGCGCCGCCAAAGCCCACCAACCGCCCGCCACTGCCGCCGGCACCCCCGTAGCCGCCGTAACCGTTGGCGTCGGTTCCGCCCGCTCCGCCCGCGCCCCCGTGGCCAAGCAATGGGGCGTTGCCGCCGACACCGCCCAAGCCGCCCGAGGCCGCCGCGGCGAGGGTGGCCCCGCCTGCTCCGCCGTTGCCGCCGGCACCGAACAGCAACCCACCACGGCCGCCGGCACCGCCGAGCCCGCCTGCCCCGCCCTGCCCGCCAATGCCACCGTTGCCTATGAGGCCGGCGGACCCGCCGGCACCCCCGGGCGCTCCCGGGTTGGTGCCCGCGCCGCCGTGACCGCCGCTGCCGAACAAGATCCCGCCGGGCCCGCCCGCCTGACCCACACCGTTGACGGTCTGCCCATTGGCGCCGTTGCCGATCAGTGGGCGCCCCACTAGCGCCTCGGTGGGTGCGTTGATCACACCCAGCACATCCTGTTGCAGGGTTTGCAGCGGCGAGGTGCTGGCGGCCTCGGTGGCCGCGTACTCTCCCGCTCCAGAATTGAGGGCCTGCACGAATTGGTTGTGAAACAGCGCCGCCCGGGCGCTGAGTGCTTGATATGCCTGGCCGTGCGTGCCGAACAAGTCCGCGATGGCAGTCGACACTTCATCGGCGGCCGCCGCCAACACCTGCGTCGTCGGGCGTGCCGCGGCCGCGTTGGCCGCGTTGATCGTGGACCCGACGTCCGCAAGAACTGTCGCCGCCGTTGCCACTATTTCCGGCGTTGCAATCACAAAAGACATTGCGTACCTCCCGATAATTCGGCTACCGCCTAAACAATCACCAAGGACAATTGAAAACCATAGAAGCGCTTCCCGATTCCGGCAAGAAAAATCTGCGTTCGAGTCAAAAATTGCGGTTCCAACGTCGTCGGGGTATATATAGGCACTATCGGACCGCGCCGAAAACTTGCGCCGTTCGCGCGTGTTGTGCGCTGGCGCTATCGTTCTGCGCCGACACAGTTTTTGCAAGCCGTCGAGCTGGCGGGGTTGCGTATCTGGTGAGGCTACAAATAGGCGATCTAGCATTGTCCGGCATTCCGCGCTGTGCCGCTGTATGGATCGGACGCACGAAAGCCAAGCACCAAAGGACCGCAAGTGCTGAGGTCTCGGGTGCCTTTGGGCGATTCGCGCCATCGCTGGACTGTTAACGCGCCTAAGGCAGCGGAAGCGTGCGTGTTGTTCCGTCGTGCGTGGCGACGGAAACTTCCGTCGCCAGAGGTAGGGGGCGTCGTATCAACCAGAGTCTAGACAGGGCCGGAAGCAACACCTGCGACACCTCATTACTACCGACGTGGTGTATTGCCACCCTTCCAAAGAACCTAAGTCGTATCCGGATGTGATCGACAACCGCACCAGTATCTATTTGATGTGTTGAAACTCGTCGGTCCCCAGCTGGCAAGCGGTTTGGGCAAAGATCCCGAATGCAACCCCGCTACTGAACGTCATGACGTGAGGCTGCTGTCATGGCAGTGGTTTGTGGCTCCAGAAACGGCGCGGCCCAGTAATCCGTACGTCCTATTCGGTTCGCTTCCGTCGTGGATCATAAGCAGCAGAACGATCTACGGTACGTGGCCGGTTTGGCGACCGGCACCGCCACAAATTGGCTTCCCGGCGATATCGGGAACGTTGGTCTGGGTGGATAGTTTTGTGACGTAGACACAAGCATCCTCGAACAGCGCCGTAGGTAAGTCTTGATCGGCGAGCAGGACGAGACCAGTTGCCCTGCCCGGATTGGCTGGTTACGGCCGACGATGCTTGACGTGTACGCCTGTCAGGCACACAATGGATGCATGGCTACGAAATCTGAGCGTTTCGCGGTGCGCCTGACTCCCGAACAGGATGCATTGATTCGCCGTGCCGCCGAGGTGGAAGGGACCGACCTCACCACCTTCACCGTGAGCGCCACCGTTGCCCGCGCTCGGGACGTACTCGCCGACCGGCGGCACTTCCTACTCGATGACGCCGCGTGGACCGAGTTCAACGCCCTTCTCGACCGGCCTGTCCGATACAAGCCTGCCTTGGCCAAGCTGTTCGCCAAGCCATCCCTGTTCGATCCGGACGCGTGAGCGGGTACAGTTCCCCGCGGCCCATCAGCGAGACAGACGACGCAGCCACGTTCGACAGCGGCGAGCCGACGCTTGACGACTACCTCCGCACGCGCGCACTGACAAACCACGTCGGCGGCGCATCCCGCTGTTACGTCACCTGTCAAGACGGCCACATCGCCGGCTACTACGCCCTCGCGTCCGGTGCCGTTTCGCACTCCAACTCGACAGGCAAGTTGCGTCGCAACATGCCCGACCCAATACCGGTGATCCTGCTATCCCGCCTCGCCATCGATCGCAAATACCAAGGCCGCGGACTGGGGGAGAGCTTGCTCCGCGACGCCATCGCCCGGGCCGTGCAAGTCGCCGAGCAGATCGGAGTCCGTGCCATCCTCGTGCATGCACTCCACGACCAGGCGCGAAGCTTCTACGCCCGCTACAACTTCGAACCGTCCCCGACCGACCCACTGCACTTGATGCTGCTGATCAAAGATGCTCAAACGAGCGCTGCCTGACAGTGTTTCGGCTGATGCTTGACGCTCCCTAAATGTACTGCCCGCGCCGCAGCCGAGCTGGCCAAGACATTGGTGACGCGCTAAGGATGGAAGTTCGCGGCGCGGATCCGACTGTCGGGCTGAGTTCCACCGAGTTTTCGCGTTCACAGGTCGGGAGGACCTGAAATCCAGAACCGCGCGCCGGTCAGCACGGCCGCGTGCACCGCTCGTGCGATCCGGGCGCCGAACGCCGAGCGCGGCCCGCCGTATGTCTCCGCAGTCCCGTCCGTCGGGCAGTGCACCACGATCGCGTCCGAGGCGGTTCCGGTGGCCCGTACCCCGGTCTCGTACAACGCCTGCACTTTCGCTTCCGTTGCGGTGGCCACCGCGTTGACGAGGGCCGCCTCAGACAGCCGCACCGGCACCGCAACCACGATGTTGATGGTCCCCACCCGATACTCGTCACCGTCGGTGAGCGGTCGGTACTCGACCGTCTGGTAGTCGGCGAACGCGGTTGTTCGGACGCCGGACGGCAACTCGCGGCGGAAGTGCCGGTCGGGCGCGGCCGCCCAGGCCGGGCTGGAGAGTCCGACGGTTGCGGCGGCATGCACGCCACTGTCGGTGGCCAGGTGGCGCCGGGTCACGTCGACTGCGGTGAGCAGCCCGCAGCCGGTGCCGACGAGGTTGAGCGCGGTACCAATCTCGGTCAGGTGGCTGCGCGGGTCGGTCCGGTCGTAATCGAGGGGGACCGTTGCGTTGACCACCCAGTCCCGGGCGCCGATGCCGCCGCCGAGCGGGCCCGACGAGATGCACAGTCGAGGCTCGGCGAATTGCCAGAGCAACACCGGCATCGGCCGACTTTGTTCCACCCGCGCAGTCAACCTGGGATGCATGGTCTCATCGTCGCGTGCCGGTGCGGGTTTGCAAGCCACCGCCAGCATCTACGGCGCTAGGGACTGATAATCCGTAGGTCGCGGGTTCGAGCCCCGCCCGCCCCACTACAACGCTATGGACTCAAGCACGGGAGGAAACGGCTGAAGCGGCAAGGGAATCGGCAGCTGAAAGAGCAGGGCCGGGTTCGCCCCGGGGGGCGGCCAGTTGTTGTCGTTGGCGTAGGCCCACACCTCCCAAGGGTTGTCGTAGTAAGCCGCCGTCTCGACCAGGCTGAACCAGTTCTGGTCCGGGTGCAGCAGCCAGTAGCCCGTCCCGACGACGGCACCGCCGACCATCCATCCGACGTAGGTCGTCTGATATAGCGGGCCGAAGATCCTGCTCTGCCAGACATGCACCTGTTCGTGATTGACCAGCACGTCGATGGCGCGCGGGCCCGTGCCGAGATGGGTCGTGACGTTGCCCATCGTGGTGACAAAGCCCGGCAGGCCGATGCCGCCGTGGTAGACCTGCCAGCCGACGCGCTGGCTGAGGGCGGGATCGTAGACCGCGGTCGGTTCGAATTGATTGATGATTTGCACGCCGTAGCCCAGGATCGTGCCGGGGAGCCCCCATGTGTAATCCAGGAGAAAGGCGGCCCAGCCACGCCAGGTGCGAAAGTCGTAAATGCTCAGCTCACGAGCGACGAGCTGATTCAGGTCGTTGATCGCCGTACCAGCCACGCCCGTGCCACCAGGCGCATTGGCCGCAGCCAGGACATCGTTCTGCACTTGCCGCAAGATCGAGGCGCTGCCCGCCTCCGCCGTCGCATAGCAGCCGGCTGCCGAGCTCAGCGCCCGCATAAACCGCTGGCCAACCGCGCCGGCCCGCGCGCTGAGCGCCTGATATTCCTTCCCGTACCCGTTGAACAGCGCGGCCACCGCCGCCGACACTTCGTCAGCCGCGGCCGCGGCGAGCCCGGTGGTCGGAACAGAAGCCGCCCGGTACGCCGCATTCAGCGCCGAATCGATGCCGTCCAAATCCGCTGCTGCCGAAGTCAACACCTCAGGAGTCACCACCAGAAGTGACACGCCGCTGCCTCCGTACCAATCAACCGACCCCTATGCCCATGAAGTGTATTTGTGTCTTGACTCGCCACGCGCCTTTTCGGCGTGCGGGTCATTTCTTGGGTCATTTCAAGACCATCTGATCTTCCTCGCCAATGACTGACATGAGGAGGCCGGGAGTGCCAGATGCTCTGTCTGACAGGGAAATAGGGGGCAATACGACAGCGCAAGGCACCTCCCTTGGGCAGGGTTGTAACCCATCAAAGGCTCGCTGATCGACCTAGCGGCTGCTGGTCAACGGACGCCGCCGCGGCAAGCAAACGTAATTCATAAGTCCTATACAGCTGTTCCTGAGCACGCGGCGCAATGATGTCATTCAGGCTGCGGCTTCGGGTTTGGTCAGAGTCCGTTCGCCGATCACCACGGCATGCGCAGTGGCGGCCAGAACGACGGGTGTGTTTGCCGAGGGTCCGATGATGAGCGGGTTGGAGGACAGCGATGTCGGGTGTGGTGGCGGTACCGGAGATGCTGGCTTTGGCGGCAACGGATTTGGAGCGCATCGGCTCGTCGCTGAGTGCGGCCAATGTGGCGGCCGCGGCCCCGACGACTGCGGTGGCGGCCGCTGCTGGTGATGAGGTGTCGGCGGCGATCGCGTCGTTGTTTTCTCGCCACGCGCAGGAATTTCAAGCGCTGAGTGCGCAGGCGGCGGTGTTTCATTCTCAGTTCGCGCAGACCTTGACGGCGGCCGGGGGCTCGTACGCGGCCGCGGAGGCGGCCAACGCTAACCCTATGCAGGCCGTGTTGGGGGCGATCAACGCACCCGCCGAAGTGCTGGCGGGCCGCCCGCTGATTGGCAACGGCAGCAACGGGGCAGCGGGCACCGGCCAGAACGGCGGCCCCGGCGGGATCTTGATGGGCAACGGCGGCAACGGGGGATCCGGCACGCCCGGAACGGCCTCAACAGCCCCAGGGGCCGGCGGGGCCGGCGGGGCCGCCGGGCTGATCGGCAACGGCGGGGCCGGCGGGGCCGGCGGGGCCAACGGCGGCTTCGGGTCCGCTGCCGCCGGCGGTCGTGGCGGCACGGGCGGGCAGTGGTCTGGCAGCGGCGGGGTCGGCGGGCAAGGCGGGGCCGGCTACGGCAGCATCCCGGGCGGCACCGGCGGCACCGGTGGCGATGCCAGGGGGCTGTTCGGTACCGGAGGCGCTGGCGGCACCGGCGGGGCCGGCGCGGCCGGCACCGGCGCCTCGGCTGCCGGCGACACCGGCGGCGTGGGCGGGACGGGCGGCACTGGTGGCAACGGGGGCGGCGGCGGGCTGCTCGGCACCGGCGGGCACGGCGGGGCCGGCGGGGTCGGAGGGCACGGCGGCGCCGGTGCGGACGGTTACGACGGTGACACCCATGGCGTCGGGTTTTCCGGCGGTGATGGCGGCTACGGCGGCGACGGCGGCACCGGCGGCAACGGCGGCAACGGCGGGGCCGCCGGCCTGCTCGGCCGCACCGGCGGCGGCGGCGATGGCGGCACCGGGGGCATCGGCGGGACGCCCGGCAACGGCGGCAACGGCGCGGCCGGCGGCCCGGGCGGCCTCTACGGCTACGACGGCGGTGCAGGCGGCAGTGGCGGTATCGCCGGCGTCGGCGGCACCGGCGGCGCCGGCGGCGACGGCTTAACCATCGGCAGCTACGGCAAGACCGGCACGGCACCCATCAACGGCGGTCACGGCGGCAACGGCGGCGCCGGCTACAGCCCCACCACCGCGGGCGAAAGCGGCGGCAACGGCGGGACCGGCGGCGACGGCGGCGTCCAAACCAGCGTCGGCGGCGGCGTCGGCGGCACCGCCGGCACCGGCGGCGTCGGCGGCAACGGCGCTGGCACCGGCAACGGGGGCAACGGCGGCAACGGGGGCACCGGCGGTGAGGGCCTCAGCGGCGCCCCCGGCATCGGCGGCTCCGGCGGCGCGGGCGGCCAGGCCGGTGGCGGCGAGGGAAGCACCGCCGGCAACGGCGGCAACGGCGGCGAAGGCGGCCTCAGCGACAGTGGCTTGGGCTTCAACGGCGGCCAAGGCGGCCAAGGCGGCCAAGGCGCGGCCGCCAACGGCGGCGCGGCCGGCACCGGCGGCGACGGCGGCCAGGGCGGCACCGACTTGGACTTGGGATCGGGCCATCACAGCGGCACCGGCGGCCAAGGCGGCCAGGGCGGCACGGGCGATGCCACCGACGCCGGCGGCACCGGCGGCGACGGCGGCCTAGGCGGCACCGCCAGCATCTACGGCGCCCCCGCCGGCACCGGTGGCGTCGGCGGCACCGGTGGCAGCGCCGGCGTCAACGGCATCTCGGGCGGCACCGGCGGCGACGGCGGCCAAGGCGGTTTCGGCAACCACAGCGACGGCGGCACCGGCGGTCAAGGCGGCCAAGGCGGCAGCGGCGGCCTAACCGTCTCCGGCGGCGACGGCGGTACCGGCGGCCAAGGTGGTCCCGGGGATCCGAGCGGCACTCCCGGCAGCGCGGGTAGCCCCGGCACCGCGCACACCGGCGCGACGGGTGGCGTCGGCGGCGCCGGCGGCTCGGGGGGGCCCGGCTAACTCAGGCACCCACACGATGCGCCGACAGGTCAAACGAAGGAAGAGCAGGCACCGCTCTACTCAGATCAACGACCGCGCCTCCGTGGCGCCGACTACTAGATCGTGAAGGTCGCCGCCAACCTCGAGTCGACCCGACTGTTCGATCCCACCGATCTTGACCGGGTCGAAGCCGGCTGTGCGGATCAACCGCTCGACTTCCGCGCCGGCGTGGTCGTCGTCGGTCGCGTAGAAGAGGACCGCTGGCTCCGGTGACCGGTTGCTGGAGGACTCGAACAGAGCGCCCGACAGGGTGCCAAACGCCATGGCCAAGCGCGTCCCAGCCGGCAACCATCCGGCTACAACCTCGCCCGAGGATTGGCCCTTCGGCAGGAGGCGTAAGACGTTGCCTTGTGCGTCGACGGTGAGCGGGTTGCTCGGCACGACCACGATCTTGTCGGTGAGCCCGTCGGCGATCTCGTCTATGACGCTCTTCAGCGCGGTAAAGCGCAGCGCGAGGACGACGGCGTCGGCGCCCTGCAACGCGTCGCGGTTGTCGATGGCGACGACGGCAGCCCGACCGATCTCCGCGGCCAGCCGTCGTGCCGACTCATTATTGGCGCTGGAGAGCCGCAGGGTCTCGCCGCCTGAGGAGAGCCGGCGGGCGATGACCGATCCGAGCCCTCCAGTGCCGATGATCGCGGTGGTCATGACCGAAACCTCCTCGGCGTCGTACTACCAACAACGGCGGCCCAGGGCATTGCCGGGCCGCGTTCCTATAGTTATCTCGGCATTCACTCCGACGTGCTCGATGGCCAATGCGTGGGCGCCCAGTCACCCTTTGGGTCAGTGGTTTGCCCGACTTCGATCAGATGACCGTCGGGATCGCGCATGTAGCAACGGATCTCGTACTGATGCTGTTTCGGCGGCGTCAGGAATTGAGCACCCCGGGCGCTCCATTCGGCGTACACGGCCTTGATGTCTTCAACCCGGATATTGAGGAAGCTGCTGACCCGGTCGGGATCGCGCGGCGCCTCCAGGGTGACCGTCGGCTTGTCGTCGGTCGGGCCCCCGCCGCCGTTGATGATGATGAAGCTGTTGGCTAGTGCGACGTATGTCACCTCGTCACCTCCCTCGCCGGTGAAAGCCACCCTGCCGCCGAGTACTTCGGTGTAAAAGCGCCGAGAGCGCTCGACATCGTTCGAGACGATGAAGTGGGCCAGCACAATTCCCTTGGGGTGCGATGGGAGCTCGGCCATCTGGTATCTCCACTGATTGGGACCCACACCCCGCTGACGACGAAGTGTGCAGCCGATGTTACCAACATCGCATCTCCCACACGACCATAGACAGGTGCACACTTGTGGCATGCAAGCATCTGAGCTCACCGCCATCGTGCCGACCGTAGCGCCCCAGGCGTCGACGTCACCGTGGCCGGCGTGATCGCGCACGATGGAGGGCCGGGACCCGCGCCGCGCCGCTCGCTGAATGGCCTCTCGGACATACGCGCGTTCTTTCACACCAACGCCACGCCGCTGTACTTCATCTCGCCGACGCCGTTCAACCTGCTAGGCGTCGACCGCTGGGTACGGAATTTCTTCTACCTGAACTACTTTGACTCTTTCGAGGGCGCACATTCGCGGGTGTTCGTGCCCCGGCGGCGCGACCGCATTGATTTCGACTGCATGGGTGATGTGTGCAACCACCTCCTGTGCGATCCCGAGACACTCGAGTTCATCGCGCGACGAGGGCCCGGTGGCAAGGCCTGCTTTGTAATGCTTGACGAGCACACCCAGGCCCTTGCGGATCAGGCGGGCCTCGAGGTCATGGCCCCCCCGGCGGAGTTGCGCAATCGCCTGGGCTCCAAGACCATCATGACGCGCCTAGCCGATGAGGCGGGCGTGCCGAGCGTGCCGCACGTGATCGGGCGAGCCGGCTCCTACGACGAGCTGCAGGCGCTTGCGCAAAACGCCGGGCTGGGAGACGACCTCGTCGTCGAGGCCGCTTATGGCAACGCCGGCAGCGGGACGTTCTTTGTACGCGGTCAGCGCGACTGGGAGCACTGCGCCCCGGGCGTGGTGGGCCAGCAGGAAGTCAAAGTCATGAAGCGCATCCGCAATGTCGAGGTATGCCTCGAGGGCACCGTGACCCGCCACGGCACCGTGATCGGCCCCGCGATGACGAGTCTCGTCGGTTACCCGGAGCTGACTACGAGCAAGGGCGCCTGGTGCGGCAATGACATCTGGCGCGAGGTGCTGCCGCCGGCACAGACGCACGCCGCGCGAGAAATGGTGCGAAAGCTGGGCGACATCCTGAGCCGTGAGGGGTATCGCGGGTATTTCGAGGTGGACCTTTTGCACGACCTGGACTCCGACGAGCTCTACCTGGGCGAGGTGAACCCGCGCCTGAGCGGCGCCAGCCCGATGACGAACTTGACCACCGAGGCCTACGCCGACATGCCGCTGTTCCTCTTCCACCTGCTCGAGTACATGGACGTGGAGTACGAGCTCGACATCGAGGAGATCAACTCGCGCTGGGAGCGGGGATATGGCGAGGACGAGGTCTGGGGTCAGCTGATAATTTCGGAGACCTCGCCGGATATCGAGCTTTTCACCGCGACGCCGCGCACCGGTGTGTGGCGCCTCGACGAAGAAGGGCGCGTCTCCTTTGCGCGCTTCGCCAACGACTCGGCCACGCTGCTCGACGAGTCCGAGGCCTTCTACATGCGTGTCGCGGCGCCTGGCGACTTACGCTGCGAGGGCGCCCAACTCGGCGTGCTCATCACGCGCGGGCACTTGCAGACCGACGACTACCAACTCACCGAACGCTGCCGGCGCTGGCTCACGGGCCTCAAGGCGAAGTTCACCTCAACACCCCTGGCGCCGGCCACGCCGATCGTCTCGCGGCTCGTCGCACGAGCTTGAGCTTGCATCCACCGCCGCTCCCGGACGGCATCTCACTGGACAACTGGCTGTCGGCGCCGTATTCGCAGTGGTCATTCCAGCACGTCGAGGACTTCGTGCCGACCGCGGTAATCTCACGCGGGACCGGGCCGGCCGCGACGTTGCCCGCAGCCGGTGCTCCGGTGGCCGAGATTCCGGTGACCAGCACTGACGGGGCGGCCACCACCGTTGGCGCGGTGATGGCCACCACCGCTACCGACGGGTGGGCCGTCGCCTACCGCGGGTCGATGCTGGCCGAGGAGTACCTCGACGGACTGACGGCCCAGACCCGGCACCTGCTGTTCTCGGTGAGCAAGTCGCTGGTGGCGGCCGTCGTCGGCGCGCTGCACGGGGCCGGTGCGATCGAGCTTGACGCCCCGGTCACGGCATACGTTCCCGCCTTGGCGAACTGCGGCTACGCGGGTGCGACGGTGCGCCACCTGCTGGACATGAGGTCGGGTATCGCCTTCTCAGACGATTACCTCCACCCGACCGCGGAGATACACCTCCTCGACGAGTCGATCGGGCTGGGCGCCCAAGAGCAGTCCGGACGTCCCCGCCACGTTGTGCGACTTCCTGCTGACCTTGCGACAGAAGTCGGCTCATGGCGGCCCGTTCGAATATCGCTCGTGTGAAACCGATGTACTCGGCTGGATCTGCGAGGTCGCAGGCGGCCAGCGGATGCCCGAACTGATGTCGGAACTGCTGTGGAGCCGCATCGGCGCCCAATGCGATGCCACCATCGGCGTAGACACGGCCGGCACCGGGCTATTCGACGGCGGCATCAACGCCTGTCTTACCGACATGATCCGGTTCGGGTCGCTGTTCTTGCGCGACGGTGTCTCGTTGACCGGCCAGCAAGTGGTGCCGGCGGCGTGGATCGCCGACACTCTCGACGGCGGGCCCGACTCGCGTCAGGCGTTCGCCGCCAGCCCCGATGACACCGAATTGCCCGGCGGGATGTACCGCAACCAAGTGTGGTTCCCCTACCCGGGCAGCAACGTCGTGTTGTGCCAGGGCATGTGTGGTCAGATGATCTACGTCAACCGCGCCGCGGAGATGGTCGCCGCCAAGTTATCCACCCAGCCGCACTCTCAGGACCCGCAGACGCTGTTCGACACGCTGCGCGCATTCGATGCGGTGGCACACGAACTGGCTGGAATCGCTAGTTAGCCCCGAACTGCAGGAGGCACCAATCCGTGGGTGGCGACGGGCGGTGCTCTGCCGGGGGGCCTCTGATTGGCCGCACGGAGTTGAACGGTTGTTGACTTACGGGTGAAACAGTTGTTGACTTACCGCGGGCCGCCGAAGGATATATTGGGGCCAACGAACACCCGGAGAGACATAATGTGCGTCGTTGACGAGAAAGAACTTGCCGATCTGACCGCGCGAGCAGAAGGGCTGGGTTTCGAGATCGTCTGCTATCGCCCATGCAGTTACGTCCTGCGGCGCATCACGCACGAGACAACCGATCCAGCCACTCACTCAAACGCGAACCTTGACGACCTACGCGACATGCTCGACGGCATCGAACGGGCCGTGCTCTAGGCCCGATCAGGCGGCCCGCCGTTGCGCCGGGGTGACGTACACCGTCGACTGACGCGGGAAAATCCGGTCACCTGGTCCTATGGGTGCGAGCCGATTCGGTCAGAACCCGGAGTCGCCGCCCCCGCCCGAGTCGAACCCACCGCCGCCAAAATCGGACCCACCAAAGTCGAAGCTACCGCCGGAATCGGATCCACCGAACCCGCCGAAATCGACATTGCCACCGGAGTCATAACCGCCGCCGGAGGATGAGTCCTGGTAGCTCCCATCGAAGCCGACGTTTCCCTGCTGGCTGTCGTAGTCGTTGCCCTGGCCGCTGTCATAGCCCGCATTCGCCGTCGCCGAATCTTGGCCCGCCTCAAAGCCGCGTTCGTAGTCGCCACCCCAGTGATCGTCCAGCAGCGCATCCATCAACAGGACATCTGTGAGGGCCCAACCCCAACCAAGACCCCAAAATGGGTAGGGATAGAAGCCGGGGTAGAAGAACATCCCGTTGCAGTAGCCGCCCCCGTAATAGTGCTGATAACCCGGCTGTTGCGCGGTGGCGTAGTTGTTGTTGTTGATCGTCACCGTCTTACCGGTGTCAGGGTCTTTCGTCTGCACGGAGGCCTGCTTGCGGTCCTCCTCCGGGACTGAGGTCACGGCAACGATGTTCAGCTTCCGGTTCGCCTTGGCCACGGTGGACCGCACGACCCCGAGGTGTGCCCGGGCTGCGGCGTAGTCGCCTGCCTGGTACGCCTTGCGGGCGGCGCTCAGGCTGGAGTTGGCCTTCAGCGTCTCAGCGCTGATGTCTGGGCCGCTCGTGGTGACCATCGTGTTATCGAGATCGCTGACGTCGGATTCGGCGGCGATCAAGTCCTGCTTGACCTGCTCTCGCGCCTCTGCGTCCTTGCGGCGCTTACGATTTCGTGCGGGCAACCAGATCAGGCCAACCACCAGGGCAAAAATGGCGATCAGCATTATCCACATCCACGTCCAGTTGGTGTGCTTCGCGTTGACGGTGGGAGAGGTGGTCGCCGGTGCACCATGAGCCACGTTCACGGCGGCCAGCTTGCTGACGAACTCGCTGGTCGCACCGTATGGGTCATTGTGGTGATTCCTGGCCGCCTGACCCAGGATGGGGTCCACGTTGTCGGCGATCGCCTTCGGCACGTCATAGGCGCGCACGTGGTAGCCCTTGGCGTCGATTACCAGGATGACCCCGCTGAACGCCGGGTGGCGGCCCAAGATGATGTCGTGGATGGCGTCCGGTGTCGTCACGCCAGTCTGGTCCGGTGCGACCGCCGCCACCCAGATCGGCGGGCGGGAACTCCACGTCCACGAGCCGGCCAGGATCTGCTGGTTGATTGCGTCGGAGTTGTCCAACGGGGGTTTCGCGGCAGGGTCAGCCACCACATGTGTCTGGGCCTGAAACTTACCCGCCACCTGCTCTGTGTAGGTGTCGGCCCACGCAGACGGCGCGAACACCATTGCCAGCGCCAAGATGAACGGGACCACAGCAAGTCTCCGCAATACCACGGTCACTTTTCTCCTGTCGCTATCCGGATTTGATCCGGGGGACGCCACTCATGACACGAAGCTATCCGCTACCAGAGCCGAACTCCACAGCTGCCCAGTCGTTCGAATCATCCAGGGAAAAGATCATCTTCGTCGGTCATGAGTTGGTAAGCCGGACAGTGACCGTGACATGGCCGTTTTCGTCTCGCTGCGCTACCGCGTGTCCTGGGCGCTGCGTTCCGTCAAGACTCAGCGTCAGGGGAGCGCCATCGCCCAGAAAGTTTCTCCACCACGTCTTGGCGTCGGGCATGTTTGGCGTGATTTCGATTTCGTCGCCACTGCGCCGGTATGCCACCGGGATGCTGAATGTGTTTCCGGAGCGCCGTCCCGTATAGGTGATCATCGTGATGTTGCTCCTGAGGAATCGGCCGAAGCGCGGGGAGTTCGCCAAGGCGGCCACCGGCGCGTTCATGATCGGAGCGGCGCGCATCAGTAGTCTGCCGAAATTTGTGAACTGAGACATGGTATCTGTGTTCCTTTGGTTGTAAACGGATTTCCTGATGCTGCCGGTCAGACCATCAGCGTGATGCACAGCGAGGCGACTGCGAGGCCCTGAATGGTGGCCCGAGCATTAATGATTCGGTCCCACTTGCCCTGCAAAGCGCGCACATCCGGTGGGATGTCGCAGGTGGCGGCCGCGGCGGTGAGTTGCCGATTGATCGGCTTGCTTATCCGCGCGTAGAGCACGAGCCAAACCACCAGCAGGGCAAGAGCAGTCGCCGCCGGCACGGCTTGGGTCCATTTTCCGGCAGCAGCGGCGAGTGCGGCGCTTGTGGCGGCGGCGACAATCCCGACCGCGCCGGGCAGCGGCATTCGCCGGTCGCCGTAACGGTGGACGTTGCCCATCACCGCCACCAGGGCGCGGTCATCGATGGCCGCCAAGGCAGGTCGTTGGACCATCGCACAGAACACGTCTGTGCCGTAGACCACCGCGGTTCCCAACACCGCGATCAACGCAGCGATGTGGATTAGTGCGTTCATGCTAGCAATGCTAACCCCAGGGCGTTCGAGTGTCAATAGCAGCGCTATAATGACTAGCGATGCTACCATCGGGGGATGAGCATCGAGGACCGCCGCAACGCGAGAACGCGCCGCCCGTCGCCGGTTGATCATCGGTACCGCCCGCAAGTTGGCCGAGGCAGAAGGCTGGGATGCCGTCACCACGAGGCGGCTGTCCACCGAGATCGATTACAGCCAGCCCGTGCTCTACAAGCACTTCTCGGGCATGGATCGGATCGTCGCGGCGGTCGCGATCGACGGATTTGGCGAACTCGCCGACCAACTCCGCGCGGCCTGCGCCGCCGCCGAGACGCCGCACCGCTCGCTGACATTGATGGCACACGCCTACCTCGACTTTGCCCGGGATAATCCGGCCCTGTACGACGCGATGTTCGCCCGCACCACCACGTTGCACTTCGGCGCCGACGACACTCCGCCACAATTGTCAGCGGCGTTCGCTGAGCTTCGTGAGGGACTCCGCGGGGTTGCTCACGAAACGGACGCCGACACTCTCGCCGAGGTGTTCTGGGCAGCGCTGCATGGACTGACAACCCTCGCACGCGGCGAACGGTTACGCCCCGAATACGACTCCGAACGCATCGAGCTCCTCGCCGCCCAATTCTCCCGGTGACAACTGGTGCTCAGCGGCGTTGACCCCAAGATTGCGAACAGATTTGGGAACAAAACACCGCGAACTGGGTCCGCCTATGGGAGGGTACACCGACCCCCTGCTGATCGTGGCTGTTCCGGGTCTGCAACCCCTGAGAATTAGGCCTAGCCCAATGAAGTATGGGGTGAAATATTCTCAGGGTAGTTATCGGTATAGCTGGCGCGACATCGACGGTGGCACCGAGCGCCCCCCATATGCGGATCAACCCGCATATGGAGTCACGGAGGCGGATTGGCTTGCGCTGGTTCAGAGATTCGGCTTGAGCAGCCGCGTTGTCGACGACCATGAGTCCGGGCAGATAACGCGACAAGACCGACGCAACATGCTCATGGGTTTGGCGTGGCTTGTGGTGTTCCTCCTTCTCTTGGCGCTGTCGGCGTACCTGAAATATGGGAGGTAATGCGGTCCGCGGGGAGGATGATGGGCGCGCTTAGCTGATCACCGTCACAGTGCAGCCGCCGCCGCCGAGCCCGACCGTGACACCAGGCGACCGAACGTCCGGCGGCCAGACCGGCGGCCAGCTAGATTACCCGTATGCGCACTGTTCGCCTCTTCGGTGTAGTCCTGACGATCCTCACAGCGGGGTTGCTGCTGGCCACCCCCGCCGGCGCGCAACCGCCGTCCAAACTCACGGCGCACGTGACCGATAGCACCGGGGTGTTGACGGATTCCGGTCGAGCGGCGGTCACCTCGGCAATCGACCGGCTCTATCAGGATCGGCACATCCAACTGTGGGTGGTCTACGTCGACAACTTCAACAGGTTCAAGCCCGACAACTGGGCCTACCAAACCCGCAGCGCCAGCGGGATGGGCGACCACGACGCGTTGCTGGCCGTGGCCACGAACACCAAGGCGTACACGCTCACCGGGCCGCCGAAGGCGCAGGGCATCACAGCAGACGAGTTAAACAATCTGGGGGACAAGCAAATTGAACCCGCGCTAAGCGCTAAAGACTGGAGTGGTGCTGCTGTCGCTGCGGCCGACGGGTTGAACAAATCGGCAAGCGCCCCAAGGCCGGTCTGGCTGCCGATCGCGATCGGCGTCGCCGTCGTGGTCGTGCTCGTGGTGATTTTCTTGCTCTTTCGTGCGCGTCGCCGCCGCCATGCCGCTCGGCGTGCCGCCAGCGATGGGCAGGTGAGCATTGGAGGGCGCGAGAATGCGCTGTCCACCGCGGACGCCAGACTGCGCCAAATCTCCGACTACGTCACCAAATATCACGCCAACATCGGCGCCCAGGCCCAGGCCCGACTCGAAGAGGCCAAACGAAATTTGGCAGCGGCGCACGGCAAGGAAGCAAGCAATGACGCCGCAGCGATCGCCTATGCCAACTGGGCATCGACGCTGGCCGCTCAGGCGCAAACGCTGGCCAACGCCGACGTGCTGGCGGCGCACCGCACGCCACGACGTCGAGGCACCGCAGCTACGCGGTAACTTAGGCGGCCTAGACTCAGGGCGTGGAATATCGGAGCTTGGGACGGACCGGAATTCAAGTCAGCCCGCTTTGCCTGGGCGCCATGATGTTCGGGGCGTGGGGCGAGCCGGACCATGAAACGTCGATCGCGACGATCCATGCGGCGCTGGACGCCGGGATCAACTTCATCGATACCGCTGACGTCTACTCTCATGGCGAGTCCGAGGTGATCGTCGGGAAGGCGTTGGCCGGGTCCCGGCGCGATGATGTGGTGCTGGCCACCAAGGTCCACGGCCAGATGGGTGTTCCGATGGGCGCCAAGGGCGGCAACCCCAACATGGAGGGCAACTCGCGCCGCTGGATCGTACGGGAAGTCGACAACAGCCTGCGCCGGTTGGACACCGACTGGATCGACCTCTACCAGGTGCATCGGCCAGATCCGCACACCGACGTCGAGGAGACGCTGTCCGCACTCACAGATCTGCAGCGGCAAGGCAAGATCCGGGCCTTCGGCTCCTCGACCTTTCCCGCTCACCAGATGGTGCAGGCGCAGTGGGTCAGCGAGCGGCGCAGTCTCGGCCGGTTCGTCACCGAGCAACCGCCCTACTCTTTGCTGGTGCGCGGGATCGAGGCCGATGTCTTGCCGGTGGCGCAGGACTACGGGATGGGCGTGCTGCCATGGAGCCCGTTGGCCGGTGGCTGGCTCTCCGGCGGTTACCGCAAGGACAAGGAATTGCCGGAGTCCATGCGCCGCACCCGGATACCGGGACGGTTCGACATGTCGAGCCCGGACAACCAGCGCAAACTCGAGGCGGCCGATGCGCTCGGGAAATTGGCGGACGAAGCCGGCCTATCGCTGATTCACTTGGCATTGGCTTTCGTCATGCAGCACCCTGGCGTCACTGCACCGATCATCGGCCCGCGCACCATGGAGCATCTCCGGTCGCAAATCGGAGCGGCCGAGGTGACACTGTCGACCGACATCCTCGACCGGATCGACGAGATCGTGCCGCCCGGTGTGACGGTCGTGCGTTCCGACGTCGGATATCAACCGCCGTCGCTCGACGACCCGTTCCTGCGGCGCAGTCGCACCGCCTGAGCTCAGGGTGTCCCACCGCTCTGACCGACGTTCACCCGACGGCACCGCCGGCAGCCCAGGCTCGCCTGGCTCGCCCTCTTAGTTCGAAAGCCAGCGCCTATCGAACGATCAAAGGCCAGTCTTGGACAGCGGTCGTGAGTCGTCGCACCGTGGAGGCATGGACAGAGTTCTCGACCGGTTTCTCGACCGGTAGCTTAGGTGGCAGGACCAGCGTGAGGCCCGCCGCACGGAGCAGTGGAGACAGCGCATGAACCGCGACCAACGGTTTGGCATCTGGTAACGCAGCGGTGCGCAAAGGCCCTACGTCAGGCCGTCCTCGATGAAGCGCAGCGAGTGCCGACCCTCCCGCGCGGTCTCACTATTAGACAGCCACGTGGCCTTTTCGTTGATCGCCTCCGTCGACCCGTAGATGCGACGGTTGCAGCCGGGGCAAGTCAGGTGTGTGTACAGCTTGTCGCCGCCTCGCGGCCATTCCTCGCGTTCGGTGTCGGGCCGGTCGATCTCGATGGGCTGGTTTTCGGTTTGCCGGATCAGGTGGCCGGCGACGTGTCCTTCGGGGCACGCCAGCTCCATCTTCAGTAATCCCTTGTCGCTCATGATCTAAGGCTATTCGTCTCGTGGCGCGTTTCCACTGGCCGCTGTCTTACATTCTGTAGTACGCTACGAATATGGCTGACACGATCACCTTTCGGCCCGACGAGGATGCATCTCGGGCGCTTGCTGTGTTGACCAGGGACGGGACGTCAGTATCTACGGCGGTTCGGGTGGCCCTCATCGAAGCCGCGCGCCGACAGGCTGCGGCAGCCATTCGCACTGAAGCGGAGGAGCTCGCTGCGGACGGGGCAGACCGCGCCGAAGCGATGCAGGTGCTTCGCGACATGGAGACGCTGCGTGCGTGGTGAGGTCTTCCGGCTCCACGCTCCACGGCGCACCCAGGGTCACGAACAGTCCGGCTCGCGATATGCCATCGTGGTCCAATCCGACCAGCTGCCTCTATCGACGTGGCTCGTAGCGCCGACATCCACCTCAGCTCGAGCTGCAAGCTTTCGGCCCGAAGTCGAGATCGACGGCCGTGTCACACGCGTGCTGGCTGAACAAGCCGCGGCGATCGATCCCGGTCGACTCGGCAACAGCGTGGGTTACCTGAGCTTCGAAGATATGCGTCGCGTCGACGCGGCTCTGCGGATTGTGCTCGACCTGTAGCACGTCGACGTCATGAGCTGGGACACGACGCGACAGTTCCATCCCAGTTGGCGTCCCGAACGGTCATACAACGCATCCACCAAACTCTGTTATGGCTGGCCAGCTGATCCGCCATTGCCGTATGAGCCGGCGCCCACACGTGACGCAGGGCCTCGGCATAGCTAATTCATAGAAACCCTATATAGCGTCCAGCATCTACCAACCGGACAATTGCTCCGGCCACGAGTTACAGATCAGAGAGGGATCGCATGATCCTGAAAAAGATTGTTGGCGCGGGCGCAATCGCCGGCACGCTTGGCTTTTCGGCCATTGGCCTAGCCGGGTTCGCGAACGCCGCTCCGACGCCACAGGCTGATTCTGGCGTGGTCCAGCAAGCGCAATTGACGGACTGGCACGGCGGCGGCGGGCACGGCGGTGGCGATGGCGGTGGCATGCGCGGCGGCGGTGGTATGCGCGGTGGCGATGGCATGCGTGGCGGCGATGGCATGCGTGGCGGTGGCGGTGGCGGTGGCGGCTGGCGCGGCGGTGGCGGCGGCGGTGGCTGGCAGGGTGGCCGCGGCTGGGGCGATCATGGCCGGGGTGGCGCTGGTTGGGGTGGACCTGGCGGTGGCTGGGGTGGGCAGCAAATGCCTTGTTTCCTCCTCCTATGCGTTTGAGCGATTGAATTTCAATGGTTGCCTTGCCGAATGGATCGGCAAGGCAACCATTTTCGGCCCTTGTTGAGAAGCGAAGCCCCTAGATGAGGTACCAGCGGTATGAAACGCGAACGGATTTTGGCAATAGCGGCGACGGCAGGACTGTCAGTCGTGTGTTGGGTGGCCGGTGCGGTCGAGGGCGCAGCTGCTGCCCAAGCCATGCCGAACTCATCCGGCAGGGATTTCATCTATCCGAAAGCCGTGTGCACCAACGAGGCCTGTAGCAATCAATGGTGCCCCGGCATGCCGCTACCGTGCGGCACCAACTGCGGTGCCACCGCCGTGTATCCCGGCACCATATATCCGAAGTGGGATATGAGTGTCTGCCATGACTTCATGATTGGAAACAAAGGCCCAGGCACGCCGCCCTGGTTCGATCAGGACGTCCAAGTCGCTCCAATGATCCTTGAGGGCGACCCCGGGTGGGGCCCAGGCCCGTGCCTCGGGCAGCCCATCTGCCTACCCGGGCTCTGAGAGCAAACCCACCTCCGCGAAACTGCAACCAGCGACGGGTCATCTCGAGAAACACGTCGCCAGTTGCAGTTTCGCGGTCACAAGGCTGGGCCCCTTACTAGGCCCTGCTCGACTGGTCCGCGGAGCTATCGCCGACGAACAACACCTCATCGCCGGCTTCGAGCACGTCGTCAGGCTGCGGAACCATCACGTTGTTCCCTCGGACCACGGTGACCAAAGCGGTATTCGCCGGCAAAACCAACTCGCCCACACGTTGCCCCACGAATGGATTATCTTCGGACAGCGTGAGTTTCGTCAGCGCGGCACGGCCCTCGTGCAGCCCCATCAAGCGCACCAGGTGGCCTACGTCGATGGCGCCCTCAATTCCCGCAACCATGGCGCCCGGCGTCGAAACGGCCACATCGATACCCCACGCCGGGGTGAACATCCACTCGTTGCGGACATCGTTGATCCGGGCCACCACCCTGGGCACCCCGAACTCGGTCTTGGCCAGCAGGCCCACCACGAGATTGGACTTGTCATCTCCGGTTGCGGCGATCAGGACATCGCACGTCTGCAGCCCCGCCTCCTGCAGCGCGGCCAGCTCGCAGGCATCGGCATTCAGCCAGTCCGCATCGGGAACCTTGTTTGGTTCGAAGTTGCTCCGTTCGCGTTCGATCAACAAGACCTTGTGGCCGCGATCGAGCAACTCTCGCGCGACTGAACGGCCGACCTTGCCCGCGCCGGCAATCCCGACTCGCGTCTTCCGTTTCGTCACCCATCCATCTTGTCTCATCCGGCCCTACGTCGAGCACTGCGCGCCGCCGGGCTGATTAACTGACAGCACGCCGAAGTCGGCGCCCTCGTCGAGATGATGTCTGAACGGGAACGAATTGAGCTTGCAGCAGCTGTATCTGGCGTTCTTGATCGGTGGCCTGGTGCTGCTGGTCAGCATTGTCGGTACTCGGGTGGCAAGCCGGGTCGGGTTTCCCAGCATGCTGCTCTTCCTGCTGATCGGTGTCGCGGTCGGCGAGGACGGCTTCGGTCTGCGGTTCGACGACGTGGAACTGGCCAGGAACATCGGCACCGCGGCGCTGGCCGTGATCCTGGTAGAAGGCGGCCTGACCACGCGGTTCAGTGACATCCGCAAGGTGTTGGCACCGGCGACGGCACTGGCCACCATCGGCCTGGTCATCAGCACGTTGGTTACTGCCGTTGGGGCGCACCTGCTGCTCGGCATCGACTGGCGGCTCGCGTTGTTGCTGGGAGCCATTGTTTCCTCCACCGATGCCGCGGCGGTTTTCTCGGTCCTGCGGGTGCTGCCCTTGCCCCAGCGTGTTGCCGGACTGCTTGAGGCTGAGTCCGGCTTCAACGATGCCCCCGCTGTGATTCTCGTGCTCATGTTCAGTGTGGTGCCCTTCGTATTCCACCCAGCGAGTGCCGTCACCGTTGCGGTGTACGAGCTCGTCGGCGGCGCCGCGATCGGATTGGCGGTCGGGTATCTGGGCGCCCTCGCCCTGCGCCGTATCGCGCTGCCAGCGTCGGGCCTGTATCCGATCGCGACCTTCGGGTTGGCGCTGGTCGCGTTCGCCGCCGCCGGCAGCGCCCATGCCAGCGGTTTCATCGGCGCCTACCTGGCCGCGGTGGTTCTGGCCAACTCAGGGCTGCCGCATAGGTCGGCGACTCGGTCGTTCGCCGAAGGAGTCGGCTGGTTGGCGCAGATCGGCCTGTTCGTGCTGCTCGGGCTGCTGGTGAACCCCAGCGAACTGGCGGGCGACGTGGTCGCGGCGATCGTCGTCGGGCTGGTCCTCCTGCTGGTCGCCCGACCGCTGTCGGTCGTGGGTTCGCTCGTCTGGTTTCGCGTTCCGTGGCGCCAGCAAGTCTTCTTGTCGTGGGCAGGTCTGCGGGGCGCGGTTCCCATTGTGTTGGCGACGTTTCCGGTCGTCGCGGGCGTCGCCGATAGCCATCGCTTACTCAACATCGTGTTCATGCTGGTGGTGGTGTTCACCTTGGTGCAGGGCCCCAGCCTTCGCCCGATCGCGCACCGGCTGGGCCTGATTTCCCGCGAAGCCACCCGCGAGATCCAAGTCGAGGCCGCGCCCCTGGACATGCTCGACGCGGAACTGCTGACCATGACCGTGCAAGCGCCGTCGCGGCTGCACAACGTGACCATCCTCGAACTCCGGCTGCCCGACCCGGCCGTGATCACGCTGATCATCCGTGACGGCCACACGTTCGTCCCCATTCCCGACACCCGTATCGAGACCGGCGACGAATTGCTGATCGTCACCACCAGCAAAACGCGGGCCGCGGCCGAATCCAGGCTTCGGGCAGTGAGCCGGCGAGGCAGGCTCGCGCATTGGTTCGACGAGTACGGCGAAGTCGACTGAGACGATGTCGTGTTTGGCAGCGATTCGCAATCGCTTTGCGGCCCAACAAATCCGGCGACCCTGTGGCTCGTTGCCCACCCCGCTAAATCTGGCTGGCCGTTCCGTCACCGCCCTTTGAGCCGTTGGCCGCGCCGCCCGAACCGACACCGCCGGCCCCCCCGTCGCCGCCGGTGGCGTGGGCGAGGGTAGCCGCGCCGGCGTCGCCGCCGCCGCCGCCATTGCCGCCGATGCTTCCGGCCCCGAAGCCAGTGCCGCCGACGCCACCGGTCCCGCCGACGGCCTGGCCGGTCCCATAGTCGGACGCGTAGCCGCCGTAGCCGCCGTTGCCCCCGTTGCCGGCCGAGCTGTTGTAGCCGTGACCACCGGTCCCGGCAAAGGCGTTTCCGGAGCCGCCACCGGCGCCGACGGTGCCGATCTCCGCCGATCCGCCGTCGCCGCCGACGCCGCCGGACCCGCTGGTGGCCGCACCGCCGGTGCCGCCGGTGGCATCCTCGATCCCCAAATAGGTGACGGCAATACCGCCGTGACCGCCATTGAAACCGCTGCCGCCGTTGCCGCCGGTGGCACTTCCCGTCCCGCGGTAGTCGGCGCCATAACCGCCGTAACCGCCCGTTCCGCCATTAGTACCGTTGCCGCCGTTGCCGCCGAGGGCGTAGCCGCTTCCCTCGTTCTCTGCCCCGCCGCCGACTCCGCCGTTGCCGCCGTGGGTGGTACCGGTGCCGCCGTTGCCGCCGACGCCGCCCGTGACGTTTCCGGATCCCGAAGCGTTGTAAGCGAACCCGCCGTTGCCGCCTAGGCCGCCGGCGCCCGCGGTGCCGGTGCCGCCTTGGCCGCCGTTACCGCTGGTGACGTTGGTGTTGGACGAGCCGGTGGTACTTTGGCCGCCGTTGCCTCCGGTGCCGCCGGTGGCGCCCGTGCCGCCGTTGCCGCCGTTGCCGCCGGTGCCACCGGCGCTGCCCATGTAGCCGTAGCCGCCGTTGCCGCCGGTGCCGCCGGTGCCGGTCTGACCGGTGGCGCCGGCGTGACCGAACACCGACGCGCTGGCGCCACCGGCTCCGCCCGTACCTGCCGAGCCGCCGTCGCCACCCTTGCCACCGTTCATTAGGAGGGTGCTTGAGCCGTTGACGCCGTTGCCGCCGGTGCCGCCGGTGCCGCCGGTGCCGCCGACCCCGCCGTTGCCGAACAACAACCCGCCGGTGCCGCCGGCCCCGCCGTGACCGCCGGTGGTGCCGTTGCCGCCGTTGATGCCGATGCCGCTGCCGACCCCTCCGATTCCGCCAGCCCCACCGCGTCCGCCGTTGCCGAATAGTCCTGCGGCGCCGCCGTTTCCGCCGGTGCCTCCTCCGGATGTGCCGGAGCCGCCGTTGCCGCCGTTGCCGAACAGGATGCCGCCGGCGCCGCCGTTGTGTCCGGTGCCGGCGGCGCCGTTGGTGCCGTTGCCAATCAGTGGACGCCCCAACAGTGCTTGGGTGGGGGCGTTGATCACGCCAAGGAGGTCCTGCTCGAGGGTTTGTAGCGGGTTGGCGTTGGCGGCCTCGACCGCGGTGTAGGCGGCCCCGGCCCCTGTCAGGGTCGCCACGAAGTGGTCGTGAAATGTGGCTGCCTGGGCGCTAAGGGCCTGATATTGGCGTCCGTAGCCAGAAAACAGTGCGGCGACCGCCGCCGACACTTCGTCCTCGGCCGCGCCCAGCACGCTGTTCGTCGAGGCGGCCGCCGCCTCATGTGCGGCGCGCAGCGACGATCCGATCCCCGCCACGTCGGTGGCTGCAGTCCCCACCAACTCCGGTATTGTGATCACATACGACATCAGCGTCACCCTTCTCGTGCGAAGAGCTCTCGGAACCTGTCGGTAAGACAGCTATGGGTACGCCAGTCTGAGAGTAGTCGTTTCTCACCGTTTAGACGAGAGGTTCTACCCGCTGCTGGTTGCGGTCATTGATGGATTTCAGCCACGAAAATTGCCGTCGCGCCGTTAGTCGGCGAGGCGAACTCGCGCACTGGTTCGACGAGTACGGCGAAGTCGACTGAGATGATGTCGCCCATGCGTGCCACAGACACCAAGATGGTCGACGGCGTCCCGCGGCGCCGCATCCTGGTCGCGTCGATGGCGGGCACCACGATCGAGTTCTACGACTTCTACATCTACGCCACGGCCGCGATTTCCGTCTTTCCTTACCTGTTCTTCCCCAAGGGCAACCCCACCACCGCGCTACTGGCTTCGCTGGCGACATTCGGTCTGGCTTTCGTGGCGCGCCCGGTGGGCTCAATCCTGTTCGGGCACTTCGGTGATCGTATCGGGCGCAAGGCCACGCTAGTCAGCTCGCTGCTGCTGATGGGGATCGCCACTTTCGTCGTCGGGTTGCTGCCCACTTACCAGCAGGTGGGCATCGTGGCGCCGGTGCTGTTGGCGGTGACGCGGTTCACTCAGGGCTTCGCGTTGGGCGGGGAGTGGAGCGGAGCGGCGCTGCTGGCCACCGAGACCGCCGAACCCGACAAGAGGGCGAGGGCGGCGATCTGGCCACAGATGGGCGCACCGTTCGGTTTCCTGCTTGCCAACGGGCTGTTCCTGATACTGATCGGCTGGCTGGGCCACAGCACCGCCGGAACCGACACGGCCGGTCCGTTCCTGACCTGGGGATGGCGGATCCCGTTCCTGTTGAGTGCGGTCATGGTGGCGATCGGGCTGTATGTGAGGCTGCGACTGGCGGAGACGCCCGTGTTCGCCAGAGCACTCGCGCGCGGCGAGCGAGTCCGGACCCCGCTGACCACCGTGTTCCGTACCAGCTGGCGAGAATTGATCATCGGCACGTTCGTGATGCTCGTGACTTACACCCTGTTTTACATCGTTACGACGTGGGTCCTGAGCTACGGCACCACCAAGCGCCCACCGGCCGGTACCGGTCTGGGCTACGGCTATGTGAACTTCCTGCACCTTCAGTTGATCGCAGTGTTGTTCTTTGCGGTGACGGTGCCCATAGCGGGCGCGCTCGCCGACCGATTCGGCCGACGCCGAACGTTGTTGATCGTCACCGCGATGATCATCCTCTACGGTGCGTCATTCGATCTGTTGCTGGCGCCCGGCCACGCGACGACGGCCTCCACTCTGCTGTTCCTGGTGATCGGAATGACGTTGATGGGCTTGTCATATGGCCCGATGAGCGCATTGCTGCCCGAACTCTTCCCGACCAACGTGCGCTATACCGGCGCCGGGCTCTCCTTCAACGCAGCAGGCATTCTGGGGGGCGCGGTGGCGCCGTTCATCGCGACCTGGCTGGCCACCGAATACGGCGTGGGGTGGGTCGGGCTCTACCTGGTGGTGGCGGCGATTCTGACCTTCGTCGCGTTGTTGGTGATGCGCGAAACCAAAGACATTTCGCTGGACGGGCGCGGACAGCTCCCAGCCCCGCCGCGAGATGGCAACTAGCGACGGTGTTACTCGGGAAACGCGTAGTGGAATACCGTTTCGCGGCGAACCACGACGGGCGTTTCACCCCGCATCGGCCGGGGTAGTTAGCTCATGACGAGCTGAAGCGAAGGGACTGCGATGCGGGACTTCATCTGTCCGAACTGTGGGCAGCGATTGGCCTTTGAGAATTCGGTGTGCTTGTCGTGTGAAAGCCGGTTGGGGTTCTCGTTGGAGCAGATGGCGTTCCTGGTGATCGCCGACGACGACGAGCACTCGGGCGCGGTCGCGGCCAGTGACTATCAACTGTGTGCCAACCTGCTTCTGGCCGAATGCAATTGGCTGGTGCCGGTGGAGCCCGTCCGTAGGCTTTGCCCGTCCTGTGTGTTGACCCGTACTCGTCCCAACGACGCGGACACCAAAGCGCTGGCCGCGTTCGCCGCCGCGGAGAAGGCCAAACGTCGGCTGATCGTCGAATTGCACGAGCTCAAGTTGCCGATCATCGGACGCGACGCCGACCCGGAGCGCGGTCTGGTGTTCGACCTGCTCTCCAGCGAGCAGGAGCAGGTGTTCACCGGGCACGACGACGGCGTCATCACCCTGGATCTGGCCGAGGGCGACGACGTGCACCGCGAGCAGTTGCGCATCTCGATGGACGAGCCGTACCGAACCCTGCTGGGTCACTTCCGCCACGAGATCGGCCACTACTACTTCTTTCGGCTCGTCGGGCCGTCAGGTGAGTACGTCAAGGAGTTCACCGAGCTGTTCGGCGACCCCGACGAGGACTACCAAGACGCCCTCGACCGGCACTACAGCCAAGGACCGCCCGAGGGATGGGAGCGGGACTTCGTTTCGTCCTACGCCACCATGCATCCCGCCGAGGACTGGGCCGAGACGTTCGCCCACTACCTGCACATCCGCGACACGCTCGACACCTCGGCGGCGTTCAGCTTCGCCCCGGCGGGGGCGACCTATGAGCGACGGACACTGGGGCCCAGCGGTTTCGACACCCTGATCGAGATGTGGCTGCCGCTGGCGTGGGCGCTGAACATGGTGAATCGCTCCATGGGTAAAGGCGACCTCTACCCGTTCGTCTTGACGCCCCCGGTCCTGGAGAAAATGCGCTTCATTCATTCCGTCATCGACGAGATCACGGCGGAACCAGTCACACTGGCCGCAATCAGCGCCTGAGCCGCCTCCGCCTGAGCCGCCTCCGCCTGAGCCGCCTCCGCCTCGCCGCGAGACTGCAACTGGCGACGGCGTCACTCGCGAAACGTGTAGTGGAATACAGTTTCGCGGCGAGATTAGTGGCGGATGTAGACCGCCTTGGTGTTGAAGTACTCTTCGATGCCCTTGCGGCCACGCTCGCCGCCCCAACCGGACTGCTTGTGGCCGCAGATCGGCATCGAGGGGTCCGTTGCGATGGCACAGTTCACCCAGATCTGGCCGGCGCGCAGCTCGTTCGCCATGCGGTGGGCGCGGCCGAGGTTCTCGGTCCATAAGGCGGCGGCGAGCCCGTAGTCCGTGTCGTTGGCAGCGGCCAGCACCTCGTCCTCGTCGTCGAACGGGATCACGCTGCCGACCGGCCCGAAGATCTCCTCACGGATGAGCCGCATGTCGGGCGTGGTGTTGGTGAAGATCGTCGCCTGATAGAAGTAACCCTTGCGGTCCATCACGTCGCCACCGGTCATCACCTGCGCGCCGCCGGCGACGCCGTCTGTCACGATGCCGTGCACGCGTTGGCGCTGCTTCTCGCTGATCAGCGGCCCGATGATCGAGTCGGGCTCTTCGCTGCCACCCATCGGTATCATCTGGGCGAGGCCGACGAGGCCTTCCACGACCTGTTCGTAGACGGGGCGCTGGACATAAATCCGCGAGGTACAGCAGCAGTTTTGCCCCGAGCCGGCCAGCAGGCCCATGCCGCCCAGCATGATTGCCTTCTCGAGATCGGCGTCGTCGAAGATGATCAGCGGTGACTTGCCGCCGAGTTCGAGGGTCAGCCGTTTGAGGTTGCCGGCGGCCGCCTTGACGATCAGTTTTCCGACCTCGGTGGACCCGGTGAACGAGATCTTGTCGACGTCGGGATGCGCGGTCAGCGCCGCGCCGGTGGTGTGGCCGTAGCCGGTGACGACATTCAGGACCCCGTCGGGCAGGCCGGCCTCGCGGAAGATCTCCTCGAGCTTGAGCGCGGTCAGCGGCGTCTCCTCGGCGGGCTTGAGGACGGCGCTGCAGCCTGCCGCCAGCGCGGGTGCGACCTTGAGCATCGCGACGAAGAAGGGCCCGTTCCAGGGGATGATGAGGCCGACGACGCCGATCGGCTCGAGCTGGGTGAAGTCGTGGTAGTTGTCGTACCCGCCGAGCAGGCCGTCGGATACCACACTGCTGGATTCGCCGTGGATCTTGCCGACCCAGCCGGCGTAGTAGTGCAGGATGCCGTTGGCCACCGAGATGATGTGTTTGGCGGCCGTAGTGTTCATGCCGTTGTCGCGGGCTTCGAGCTCGGCGAGTTCCTCGGTGCGTTCCTTGATGATGGCGTGAGCGCGGAACAGCACGTTCGCGCGGTGCGCGGCGGGCGCCTTGCGCCAGACGCCTGACTCGAATGTTTCGCGTGCCCGGGCCACCGCGTCGTTGACGGTCGCCTGGTTGGAATCGTCGACCTCCGCGATCTGCTCCTCGGTGGACGGGTTGAAAACCGGAATGGTCGCGGTATTACTCACAGTGCTTAATTCCTTTCGGCGACAAGCGATGCCGTCAATCTATGGGCATTCAGTTGACGACTTTATGACCCGCTGCCCGGATGCCTACGCCCGGGGTGGGAATCTGGGGTGCGCGCCCTTGGTTCGTCTGTTTTAGACTGCGTATCGCTGCACAGCGCGAAAGGGCATCGGCCGTGACTCAGAGTCAGGAACACGCCGACGCTGAACAACGGTCGCCATGGGCGCCGTTACACAATCCCATTTATCGCAACCTGTTCATCGCGCAGTTCGTCTCCAACATCGGGACGTGGATGCAAAGTGTGGCGGCCCAATGGTTTTTGGTGGAAAAGCACAGCAGTGACACCGTCGTCGCGCTGGTGCAGACGGCGAGTCTTGGGCCGACGCTGGTTTTCGGATTGTTCGCCGGTGTGCTGGCCGATTTGTTCGACCGGCGGCGGTTACTGATCTTTCTGCAGACGTATGCGGTGCTGGTGGCGCTGGCGCTGGCGGTGCTGACCTACCTCGGTCGCGTTGGCCCGACATCACTTTTGATGTTCACCCTGGCCATTGGCTGCGCTTCTGCACTGACCGCACCGGCCTGGCAGGCGATTCAGCCCGAGGTTGTCCCGCGCGAGCAGATACCGGCCGTCGCGACTTTGGGCAGCGTCTCGGGAAATGCCGCCCGCGCGATCGGACCGGTGATCGGCGGAGTCATCCTGGCGTTGGCCGGTCCCGCAGCGGTCTTCGCGATCAACGCAATTTCGTTCGCGGGAATCATCGTTGCCCTGCGGGTGTGGAAACGACCCAAGCAAATCGCGCCGCTCGAACGGGAACACTTCGACCAGGCCATCGTCAGCGGACTGCTGTACGTCAATAACAGCCCTGTATTCCGCAGGATCCTCTTGCACGCGGCGCTTTTCCTGTTCCCCGCCTCGGCCCTGTTGGCACTGCTACCGGTGGCCGCCGCCCGCAGTTGGCACCTGGGAGCCAGTGGCTACGGCGTGGCGGTGGCGGCCGTCGGTTTGGGCGCCGTACTCGCTGTCGCGGTTGCCGCACTGATACGCCTGAAACTGTCGGACACTCTTCAACTGGCGGCCTCCGCTGCCGCCTACGGTGTCGCAACGCTGGCGGTCGCCTGGCTGCCGTTCGTTGCTGCGCTACCTTTCCTGGTGATCTCGGGGATGGCCTGGCTGATCACGTTGACCACGTTGAACGCCGCAGCTCAGCTGTCGTTGCCGCGCTGGGTTCGCGCCCGCGCGCTGTCGGTGTATCTGTTGGTTGCCACCGGATCTCAGGCGATCGGCTCCTACGCCTGGGGTGCTCTTGCCACCCGGGCGGGACTCGACGTCGCGCTGCTCGGGTCGGCGGTGGCGCTGGGCGTTGTTGTCCTCAGCGTTGCTGTGCTGCCGTTGCCGCCGTCCGCCGCGAACATCAATGTCGAGGTTTCCAATGCGTGGCCGACGCCGACGCTCATGTTTGAACCCTGTCCTGACGACGGACCGGTGCTGGTCGCCGTCCGCTACCGGGTATCGGCCGAGAACCTCGAAAAGTTCGTCCAGGCGATGGGCGATGTCCGGCGATCGCGGCTAAGGACGGGTGGCCACAGTTGGCGGCTGTATCACAATGTCGGACAACCCGACTTGTTTCTGGAGAGGTTCACCGTCGCGTCCTGGAGCGAATTTGAGCGCCAGCGCACCGAACGCTGGCTGGACTACGACAGTGACGGCGTCACGAAGGCCATCGGCTACACCGTCGACAACGCCCGGCAGCACCAGTACTACCTCGCCAAACGCGTGCCCCGCTGAGTTTGCCTCGCCGATCAGCTGATTGGGTCAGGTGGTCCATCGTGGTCGGCAGCGCCCTGCAGGTCGAGCTGCATCCAGGCGACGTCGTGCCAGCTGCCGTGTTTCCATTCGACGCGCCGGTGCAGGCCGGCGTCCTCAAATCCGAGCGACCGGTGAAAACTGTTGCTGGCCTCGTTGGGTTGGGTGATGCCGGCGAAGGCTCTGCGGTAGCCGCGCTCGGCGAGCCGGCGCAGCACTTCCGCGTAGAGGGTGCGGCCGCGGCCGCCACGATGATGGTCGCCGCTGACGTAGATCCCTGTCTCAACCGACCACTGATGGGACGGCAGGCGATTTAACGCGTGGCCATAGGCGAAGGCGATCACCTGATCGTCCTGTTCGAGAACCAGCCATTCGTGCGCCTTTTGGGCCGAGGTGATACGCGACGCCATCTCGTCGACGCTGGGGACGTCGATTTCCCAACTGATCACGCTGTTCTCGACGTAGGGGCGGTAAATCGCGACGCACGCGACGGCATCGTCGGAGGAAGCCGGACGCACACTGCGGCTCACCGGTTGCACGCCGATAGCCGTCGCAGTTGCCGGGGGCTTCACTCAGGGTAGTCGCCGGTTAGGGGAAAGCGGTTTTTTGGCCTTAGCGGCCGCCGCCTCCGGGCTTGCCTCCGCCGCCTCCGGGCTTGCCGCCCCCGCCTCCGGGCTTGCCGCCGCCACCGCCGAGAATCATTTGTGCGTTGCTCGTGTCAGTCATGAACCCACACTATCCCCGAATCCGACGCGGCCGCAATGCGATTCGAAGCCCACGCCGGCCCCAGGTTTGTTCGTGAACAGCGGTGGTAATTCCGTTTAACAAACGGGATGTTCATCGAGTCCGGAAGACCAACCACCGCATGGCGCAGTACATATAGACGGCTTCACACGTGCCCGCCACGATGCGCGACAGCTGGTATTGCACTCCGATAGCCGACAGCACGGTGGAGACCCCGAGGATGAAAACCAGGTAGTTGATGATCACCACCACCACATAGATGGCAACCTGCGGTCCGACCGGCGCGTGCGATTGAAAGTTGAACGTGCGATTGAGCGCGTAGCTGAGCGCGAACGCGCACGCGTATGCGATCGTGACGGCAACCGGCACCGGAACGCCCAGACCGCTGTGCAGGCACGTGAGGAGCGTCAGATCAATGCCGAAGGTGAGGCCATTGATCAGGCAGAAGCCAAGAAATGTCGGTGCAACGATTTTGCCCAGCCCGAACGGAAGCCGATCGACGACGGCCTCACACATCCGGTGGAATCGGTCGACCGGGCGCGATTTTCCGGTGCGCAATTCGGGCTGCACACGGCTACCGTCCCACGAACAGGTATCCGCCGCGTGATCAGTCGGCCAATTTCCCGCGGAAGTAGGTGACCGTTTCGCCTGTTCGCATGGGTGCTGATTGCGTGGACTCATAATCCGTAGGGAATCGCTCAAGCTGTTGCGCATCGCCGACCGACTCACCCTTTACGCAAGTCCGGCCTGTAGTTGCTCGTCTAACTGTCTACAGGTAGTCTATATCTGTAGGCAGTTAGGAGGTCGATCGTGGTGGCTCCAGAACAAGCCCCGGTGTTTACCCTGGAAGCGGCGCGAGCGGCCGGCCTCAGCAAAGATCAGGTGTACCGGATGGTCGAAGCCGGTGAGATCGACCGCGTAGGACGCGGTGTCTATGTTCGCCCCGACATGATCGACCCGACGGTGGCGGCGCTGGCTGCGGCGACTGTCGTCAAGCCTGCGGCGACGATGTGCCTAACTAGTGCACTAGTTTTTCACGATCTTAGTGATGCGATTCCGTTCACGACGGACATTGCGCTGCCTCGTGGGACGCGGCATCCGGCTGGGTTTACGCACGTGACCTGGCACAGCTTCGATGTCGCGACTTTCGAGGTCGGCCGAACCGCAATGGCTGGCGGACCAGGAATGGAGCTCTGGGTCTATTCGGCAGAGCGGACCCTCGTCGACAGCTTTCGCCTGATGCATCGAGAAGGCGGCGACGTCGCATACACCGCGTTGCGGCGTTGGGTAGGCCGGCGAGGAAACTCACAGTCGTCGCTGCTCCGGATCGCGCGAGGCTTTCCCAAAGCGCTCCCACGGCTTCGGAACGCTCTTGAGGCGCTGCAGTGACGCCGGCACCCACTCGGGAAACTCCCGCCGGCCGGGCCTACAACGACGTACGAAACCTCGCCCGACGCGACGGCCGCGACTCCGCTTCTTCTTGGGGCCGCGAATGCAGGATGCCGAAAGCCGCCCGTCGATTCGCCGTTGATCACGGCGCCGGGGTCATGGACGCGATGTAATAGATTTCGTGCCCGGTCGGGTATCCGCCGCCATCGGTGGCGATATGGACGTGGTCATAGTGGTTGGCGGTTTCGTTGCCGTAGTCGGCCGTCCAGCTTCCCGCTCCGACGCCCGGGTAAATCTTCTGCCGCCAGATCACATGGTTGATTCCCCAGCGCTTCGCATTCGCTAAGGCGAACCCGGCGATTTGGTTGCCGAGCTCGATGCCCTCGGGGGTGGCGTGGTTCGGGATCATCACGTCGATCGCCAACCCTTTGGGGTGCCATGGCAACGGATCCTCCCGCCATCCGAAGATGGTCTTGATATCCGGAAACAGCACGCTGATGACGCGGGCCGCCCAGATGGTTTTGACCTGCAACCTGTCCTCGGACCCGATGCTCGGCGGCAACGGGAATTGGAAACCCTGGGCGCCGATGGGCGCGTTGACCGCCAATGCGGCTAACGACTGCGCCTCCTCCGGGGTGGCGACGTGCGGCCCGGCGTCCGGCGCGGGCGCCGGGTGCGGCGGTTCGGTCTGCGTCACCGTCGGCGTCGCCGCCGGAGTCTGGACACAGCACGGATGGTGCTTTGGTGTTCCCTGGGCGTAGATCAAGGCGGCAGAGACGGCGAGCGAGGCCGCGATCGCCAACCAGCGGCCGCCGCCGTTGGCTAACAGCTTTCTCCCCATGAACAGCACTTTAATGTTGGGCCGGACGCGTGGGGTGAACTTTCATATCTCTTATTGGCTACGACCAGCGGAGCGAAGCCGCACGTGACCGGTCACTGGCGGTTTTCGGCGGCCTGTCGCCACGCCTCCCCCACGGCTTCGAGAGCCGCTTGTGCGGAGACGGTGATCCGGGTCTGGCCAGCGAGTTGCGCCTGCCATTGCGCGTCTGTTGGCGCTTTTGCGAACAGGTACGGCGCCGGCGGCCGGTTGGTTGGACCGAAGCGGCAGTAGACGCTCGCGGCTACAGCATCGATAGCGCCGAGTTCGCTGAGGGCCCATAAGTCCCAGAGGTCGCGGGCGGCGTTGCGATCCGCCCACGTCGCGGTCTTGGACGCGGCGAAGCTGGGCAGTGTAGGCACCATCAGCTCTGCTGGCGGCGCGTCGGCATAGCGCTGGACTAACGCGCGGCGCTCCACCGGCCAAACCACCCTGTCCCGGTTGGATAGCAGCTGAAGCCGCACGGACAGACCTCCGCCTGATCGCAGAACGGCTGGGAGGGTATCTGCTCTGCCGCTTAGCGCTGGCTCGAGGGTGAGTCTGCCGTGGGTGCGGGCGAGCGCGCGCGGAAGTGCGGCATCGAGGTCGGCCGCAACCGATTTGCGTCCTCCGACCGCGATCAGGTCGATGTCCTCACTCAGCCGTCCGGCCGGAAGGTGAGTCCGTGCGAGCGCGGTTCCCCCGATGAAGTGGATTCGGTCGCCGAAGTGTTGGCCGAGGAACGCCAATAGATGGGAGATCAGGTGGTCGCGCTCGACTTGTTCGGCGACAACGCCGAATTGTGCTGCGATCGAGGTGCGTTCGTCAGCGTCCATTGTGTTCCGTGGCCCATGCCTCGGCGCGGCGCAGGGATGCTAGTCGTCGCTGCTGCGTCGCGAGCGCCTGCAACCGTTTCGTGTCGCTGCGTGCGAAGAGTGCGGCGACGGCAGCAGGGACGTCGGAGTCGCTGTCGCCGAGCGTCGGGCGGTTTGCGAGATCGAGGATGGTCTGCTCGGGCGTGGTTACCAACGTTGGCCCAAGCGGGGTTTCAATACGTTCGGCGTCCAGGCCGCGTGTGTCGCGTTTGACGAACTTCACGACCGCCGACCGATCGCTCAGCGTGATTGGGCGGTGCTGGCGGGGTACCGCAACGACCGAGGTTGCCAGCGCGCGGGGAATAACCCCATGCAGTCGTGCGGCACTCACGCCCATCAGGACGATGTCGTCGGGGCCGTAGATTGCCGACGCAATGCCTGCGGCCGCCGCTTCCAGTTCAGGTTTCCAACTGCGGTCCACTACATCTTGGGGGACAACGACGTAGTAGCCGCTGGCGAGGCGGTGCAGAAGCCCACGTTCGTGAAGTCGAGCGATCTCGGGCGCTGGATGGGCGTAGGTTCGATCGGCCTGTCCGGTGCGGAAGGTTCTGAGGGGGCTCGCGGCGAGGCTGGCAGGGACAGCTGTGCTGTGCTTTGGCGCCATAACCGCTCCTTAAGTATGCAAATACTAGGCTATTAGCCTATAAAATGCACACTTACAATCGCAAGACTTGCTCGGATTTCAGGGGGTACAGCCAAGCTCGAATGAGACTTCACCACTTCCCATGCATGCTGAGTGGAATGGCTATGTCAGTACCGGAGCGCTCTTGCGATGGTGGATTCGATGATCGTTGATCGGCGGCGCGTGCTGGGTGGGGCGCTGGCCGCGGGTGGGCTGCTTGTTTCCGGCTGTCACACACGGCCGGGCGGCGGTGAACCGCGGCCTGGATCGACCGTCAGGCCCCGGACTGGGAGCGGCGTGCGCGACTGGCGTACATAGGTTGACACTCGGGCGCTACAACAGTCCGGGCTGACCGCCGCTACCGACGGTCCCGCCAGTCCCGTCGGTGCCGTAGTTGGTCCCCCCGTAGGCGCCGGGGCCGCCGGCCCCGGCGGCCCCGCCGGGTCCGCCATTTCCGAGCAGCGCGGCGGCGTCACCGCCGTCGCCGCCGTTGCCGCCGCCGCCGCCGTTGCCGCCGACATCGACGAAGCTGGTCCCGCCGGCCGCGCCGTTGCCGCCGGCCCCGCCGGTTCCGCCGCTGCCGAGGAACCACCCGCTGGATCCACCGGACCCGCCATCGCCGCCGGTCCCGCCGGCCCCGCCCGTGCTGCCGGACACGCTGGAGTTACCGGACCCGCCAATCCCCGCGGTCCCGCCCGCTCCGCCGTCGCCGCCGTTGCCCATGAGCAGGCCACCCCAACCACCGATTCCACCGGCTCCGCCATTCCCGCCGGCGCCGGCGGGACCCCCGCCAGTCGCGCCGCCGGTGCCGCCGGCCGCGCCGATACCCCCGGCCCCAGCGTTGCCCACGAGTAACCCGCCGTTGCCGCCGTTACCGCCGATGCCCGCAGACCCGCCGGCGCCGCCCGCTCCCTGGTAAATAGCGACCCCGCCGGCGCCGCCGGCCCCGCTTGCGCCGCCGCTGCCGCCGTTGCCGTACAACCAACCGCCGTAACCGCCCGCAGCGCCATTGCCGCCGTCACCGCCGGCGCCGCCGTTGGCGTAGAGGCCAGTAGCACCGGCCCCGCCGGTTCCACCGGTCCCGCCGGCGCCGCCGTCGCCGAAGAGCAGACCACCATTGCCGCCGTGCCCGGCGGCCGCACCGAGCCCGCCGGCCCCGCCGGCTCCGTCGAAGCTCGTTCCGCCGGCCCCACCGGTGCCGCCGGCTCCGCCGGCACCGCCAGTGCCATAGAGGAATCCGCCGTTCCCGCCGTAGCCGGCGGCTCCACCGTCCCCGCCGTTACCGCCGTTGTCGTTGTGGCTAGAACCGCCGTTCCCGCCGGCCCCGCCGGCCCCGCCCGTGCCCCCAGCGCCGCCGGCGCCACCGGCGCCGTAGATCAGGCCGGCGTTCCCGCCGTGCCCGGCGGCGCCACCCGTGTTGCCGGCCGCACCGGTCCCGTAGACGCCGGTACCGCCGGCTCCGCCGTCGCCGCCGGCCCCGCCGGCCCCACCGTTGCCGACCAGCCCGGCGCCGTTACCGCCGGTTCCGCCCGCCCCGCCGACCCCACCAATCCCGGCGGTGCCGGCGTTACTTGCGCCGCCGCCAATCCCAGCGGCCCCGCCAGTACCGCCGGCCCCGCCGTTGCCGAGGAGCAGACCAGCACTACCGCCGGTCCCGCCCGCACCGCCGTTGCCGCCGACCCCGCCGGCTGCGAGGTGGGTGAACCCGCCGAGCCCGCCAGTCCCGCCGGCCGCGCCGAGGCCGCCGTTGCCGACGAGCAGACCACCGTTGCCGCCGCTACCGCCGGCTCCGCCGTTCCCGGCGGCCCCGCCGTTATCGTCGGGAGGGATGTCGCCGCCCGCATACCCACCGGCCCCACCGGCCCCACCGGTCCCGCCATCGCCGCCGTTGCCGAACAGGCCTGCGGCGCCGCCGTTAGAGCCCGCCCCGCCGGCCCCGCCGGCCCCGCCGGCTTCGCCGAAGCTGATCCCACCGGCCCCGGCGGTCCCACCGACCGCACCGGCCCCACCGCCGCCGAAGAGTAACCCGCCGTTACCGCCGTGCCCGGCGGCCCCACCGGACCCGCCCGCCCCGCCAGCCATGAAGCCACCCTCGCCGCCCGCGCCGCCGGCCCCGCCGGCCCCACCGGAGCCGCCGTTGCCGAACAGGTAGGCCGTTCCGCCGGCGCCGCCCGTTGAGCCGGCCCCGCCGGCCCCGCCGGTGCTGTTGGCCCCGTTACCACTGTCGCCTCCGATGCCGCCGGCCCCGCCGGCCCCGCCGGCGCCGCCGTTGCCGTAGATCAGGCCGCCGTTGCCACCGGCCCCCGCAGCCCCGGCGTTACCACCGGCCCCGGCGGTGCTGTCGGTCGTTGCCACACCGGCTCCACCGGCGCCACCGGTGCCGCCCGCTCCACCGTCTCCGAATAGGCCGGCACCGCCGCCGTCACCGGCAGTGCCACCGGGACTGCCAGGATTGCCGGTAACGCCCGCGCCGCCGGCGCCGCCGGCTCCGCCGTTGCCGAACACCCACCCGCCGTGGCCGCCGGTACCACCGCCCGCACCGGCTCCGCCGGCCCCGCCGGCCCCGCCGTTGCCGAACAACCCCGCGCTGCCGCCGTCGCCGCCGATGTGTCCGGCCGCCCCCGACCCGCCGTTACCGCCGTTACCCACCAAAAATCCGCCGGCCCCACCGGCAGCCCCGGTGCCCGCCGCCCCGTTGGCGCCATTACCGATCAGCGGACGCCCGAACAACTGCTCGGTGGGGGTATTGATATCCGTCAGCACGTTCTGTTCGAGGGTCTGCAGCGGCGACGCGTTAGCCGCCTCGGCGGCCGTATACGCGCTCCCCGCGCCGCTCAGCGCCTGGACAAACTCGGCATGAAACGCCGCCGCCCGCGCATTGAGCGCCTGAAACTCGTGGGCGTGGCTGGAAAACAACGAGGCAATCGCCGCGGACACCTCGTCGCCGGCGGCGGCCGCCACCGCGGTGGTCGGTGCCGCCGCCGCGCCAGTAGCCGTGGTGATCGCCGAGCCGATATTGGCCAAATCCCCGGCCGCATTGACGACAAATTCCGGGTTTGTGACAACAAACGACATCAGTGGTCCTTCCATTACGGGAGCGATGGTTTCCTGCGCCGCTCCCGCTGGCCCGGACAACCGCCGAGCAGATCATATGTCGCGACGTCTACTATTGAAAACCCGGTGCTCGAAACGGGTTGGGCGGCAGCACTCGACCAGCCGTGGCCGCGATGGTCAGACCCATGTTCGTGGCGCGTTCAGCAACTGTCTCGTCGAAGGTGGCAATTGCGGCGTGATGCCGCTCGGCGGTGTACAAGACGCAGCAATCAGGCAGCTTGAGGCCGGTCGTCGTGCGTAACTCACCCAGTCGGTGCGCGGCGTCGGCAGGTAGTTCCAGGCTTCGGATTGCCAACTGCGCCAACAGTTGGTCGAGGCGATCTGCTTGGCCGGCGCGGGACGCGCCGACGTAAACCTCGGCAAGAGTGACGACACTAGAAACGAACGAATCAGTCAGGTGCGCCTTCAATAGTGTCGTCGCGTCAGCATGATGCGAGTCGGCGGGCTCGAAGTGCCCGATAAGCACGCTCGCGTCAAGCACGATCACGCGGGCCAGTCTTCACGGAGCACGTGCAAGTAATTAGGCCCGAAGACGCCGGCCAACGCTCCGGCCGTCGCGTCGACAGCCTGCTCGCGCGCATCGGCGACCGTCACACGATCGTGCATCAGCGTGTTTCGGCCCAGCAGGATAAGTCGCCGCAGCAACGCTCCCGGCTTATCGGCGAGTTCAGGCCAGGTTTCCGCGGCTGTTTCCAATGCGCTGGCAATATCGTCGGTTTCGGTAATGGCGTGGCGCCGGTTGGTCGTCGGCATGACCAAGTGTAACACCTAATACAGAGGTGTTACACCTTTAGCTCCACGCCAGGTTGCGATTGATTATCGGGGCCGGCGCCGCGGGAACGGCCACCTCACCCGGCCGACGGTGTGACCCTGCAGGCGCGCGATGCGCAAGCTGCCCCCGATCAGCACCACCGCGAGCGGCAGCTCCCCGAGCGCAGCGGTCAGGACAGACACAGCAAAGTCGCCGCGCCTGGCGGTCAGCACATCGAACCAGGCGTCGCACACCAGCAGAACTCCGGTCGAAAACGCGAACAGCGTCAGCCACTGGTGGCGGATGAACCCGAGCACCGCGGTCGCAATCATGAACGCCAGCAACAAGATATCGAAGCCGACCCACGTCGCCTGCCAATGCTGGGCGGTGTAGTTCTGTGGCAGGGTCAGCCCGAGATAGATGGTCCACGGGATCAACGCGATCGCGGCGCTGAGCGCCAGCCACTCGCGCATCCGGCGAATCTGCATCCCACGCCGTGATCGCATCACCTGGCTCGCACCATGGCGATGATGTTAGTGATGGGGATCCACGGCGGTGGCTCGAGTAGCTGGCAACCCACTACCAGTTCATCGAGCCCGGGATTCCCTTGAACGGGCCGACGATCCAGCTGGTGACCCAGCCGCCGTAGAAGCCGCCGGGCTGCGGAACAACCTGTTCGCCGTTCACCGTGCAGCGGTCAACGAGCGCGGCCATGACGGCGATGGCGCCTGCGATCGGCTCGAAGCCGGGGGAGGGGTTCAGGTAGGTCCAGGCGGCTCGTGGCGCGGTGCGTGCGTCGGTCACCAGGTCGTAATACGTTGCCTGGCCTTTCCATTCGCACCACGAGGAACCCGAGGTCTCGCGCAGCACCCCCTCGGCGAAGGCTTCGCGGGGCAGGTAATAGGTCGGGGGATGGCTGGTCTCCAACACGCGCCAGGCATGGTCGGTTGACGCGATGGTGGTGCCGCCCAGCTGCACGGTGACCGAGCCCGCGAAACGCTCCAAGCGGGGCGGGCGGGGGTAGTCCCACACCGATTCCTGCCCGGCGGCGGGTGTGATGGGCTTCGGCTGGATCGTCACGCGGAACTCGGCGTTGTCATGTACCCAGAGTACGAAGCCGCCGTCGGGAGTCGACTTAACGAGCCGCAAAGCCGCTGACCGACCGGTACAGCAGTACTCCTACGGTTGGTCTACTGCAACTATAGTACGGAAAACTAAACTATAGTACGGTTAAACCAACTATAGTTAGTATATCGGAGGTCCGTGATGCAGTTGAACCGGCCCTTTGCGACGGTCACACCTACCCTCGACGGCGATGTTCTTGCGGTATTGGCGACGCACGACGTCACATTCACTACCGGCCAAATCCACCGCATCCTCAAGGGCTTCTCGGAGGAAGGCATCCGCAAGGTCCTCAACCGACTGGCTGCACAAGGCGTGGTGGTGGCCGACCGGGTGGGTAACGCCTTCACGTACCGGCTCAACACCGAGCACCTCGCGGCAGAGCCGATCCAAGCGCTGGCCAGGTTGACAACCACATTCTTCACCCGCCTCGAGCATCACCTGGAAAAGTGGCCAGAGCGGCCGGCATACGGTGCCGTGTTCGGGTCCGCGGCGACGGGGGCGATGACGCTGCATAGCGACGTGGACATCTTCCTGGTTCGCGACCATGACTCCTCCGACAGCGTCTGGGCACCGCAAGTCGGCGAGCTTGCCACCGCCGTCAGCGGGTGGACGGGCAACGACGCGCGGATTGTTGAGTACACGGTCGACGAGCTGCGCGCGGCCGGCGCCGAGCCGATGGTCCGCGATGTGGTGGATCATGGCCTCACTGTGGCCGGTTCTCGAGCCTGGCTCATCAAGCAGGTCCGTGCGAGGCCGGCCGAAAGGCACACACGATGACCGGACGCACCAGGGAATGCTCCGAAGGCATCCAAGCGGGCAGGTTGAGGAAGGCGACACAGTTCCATGACGCCGCTGTGGTCGTTGACGATGCTCCCGACGCTGCGGTTAATCTCTTCGTCCTCGCCGGTATCGCCGCTGCGGACGTCATATGTTGTTCTCGACTGGGTGTGCACGCGACCGGCGAGAGCCACAATGAAGCGATCGCGCTACTGAAAAAGGCCGAGCCCGACATGGCCAAGCACCTGGGCACTCTATTGAATATGAAATCGAAAGTGGCATATACCCATCAGTCGGTGACGCCGGGCGACCATAAGAAGGCGAGCCGGGCGTCATTGACCTTGCTTGAGGCGGCGCGGCGCGTCACGCGGCGCGCGGGGGACTAGTGAGTCGCCCGCGCGGCGGGCTAGGACCCCGTTGTGCCCGTCGTGCCGAACAGCAAGCCGCCGTGGCCGCCGTGGCCGCCGTGACCTGCCGGCTTGCCGTTGCCGCCGTCCGCGTTGCCCCGCACGTCATGCCCGGGTCGCAAGGTAGATGGTGTTGGCCGACCGGCCCCCGGTGAGTGGGTTGTCGAACCAGACCTGCTGGGCCTCGACGTCGGTGAATACGGTTTCCAGGACCGCGGTGAAGTCCTCGTCCGGTGCATCGTCGGACCACATGGCGAACGTTCCACCCGGGACGATATGAGCGGATGCGGCTCGTAGACCGTCATGGGCGTAGAAGTCGGCGTGTGGATCGTGGAGCAGGTGGCGGGGCGAGTGGTCGATGTCGAGCAGGATCGCGTCATAGGTTCGGCAACGGCGCTCCGGATCGAATCCCGCCACGCTTGTGGCGGCGGCGAAGAAGTCCGCGCACACCAGGGCGACGCGGCCGTCGGCGGCCAGGCCAACCGTATCCGGTAGCAGGCCGCGTTCGTGCCAGTCGATGACAGCATCGGAGTATTCGATAACTGTCAGTGTCCGAACCCGTTTGCACTCCAACGTTTCTTGAGCGGTATAGCCGAGGCCGAGACCGCCGACGATCACGTCCAGGCCCGGTCCCGGCGTCCTCGCCAGTGCCAGCCGCGCCAGCTCCCGTTCGGCGACGGTGAACAGGCTCGACATCAGGTACTCGTCATCGAGCTTGATCTCATACAGATCGGCGCGCACCGAGAGATCGAATCTGCGCCGCAAGCTGATCACACCCATCGGAGTCTGCCGCCAGCCCAACTCCTCGAAGTGTGCGCTCATCGAAAACGACGATAGTCCGGCGTGACGGTGTGCATCCGTACGGCGGGCTAGGACCCCGTTGTCCCCGTCGCGCCGAACAGCAGCCGTGACCGCCGCGGCCGCCATGCCCTGCCATCTATAGGAGCATCGCAAAAGAGGCCCCGTGCTCTCTCCGTGCCCGAGGGTCGAGCACGGGGCTTTCCGTATCTGTAACTAGCCGCAGGCAGTCAGTGGGTGGATGTGCCCCAGCTCTTCGCTCTTCTCGATGCGAACGAGGTCGGCGTCGTAGCGTGCCTGCAGGTTGATCCAGAACATGTCGCTGAGCCCCAGTGCCCGCGACAGCCGCAGCCCGGTGTCGGCGGTAATCCGGCGCTCGCCAGCGAGGATCTCACCCACACGCGTCTGCGATACCCCGATCTCCTTAGCGAGACGGTAGGGAGTGATCTCCATCGGCGCGAGGAACTCTTCGGCGAGGATCTCGCCGGGGTGGGTAGGCGCGAAATCAGCCATTTTCTCCTCCTTCTCAGTGGTAGTCGACCAGCTCGACATCGTCCGCGCCGCCGTTGCTCCATTTGAAGCAGATGCGGTACTGGTCATTGACGCGGATACTGTGTTGTCCTTCGCGGGGCGGTTGAAGCTTCTCCAGGCGGTTGCCCGGAGGAACCCGTAGGTCGTTGATGTTCTCCGCGGCATCGAGGATCTGCATCTTCCGGCGAGCCGCTTTCGCCATCTCCTTGCTGATCCCCTTCGGACAGAGCAGTTCCCAGATCTTCTGAGTGTCGCCGTCACTGAACGAGCGGATCACGCCTCAATGCTAACGCTCAGCGTTACTAACGTCAATCGGCAGTACTGTTCGTCTGCTCTCGCATGGCATCCCAGTGCATCGCCACAGGGTAACGCGGCGCATTGACACGTCGTCGAAATCACGGACTCATTTGTCTGGGACGTAGTCGAACACGTCCGGGTTGGGGCCGGTGCGGCCGGACTCGCCGCGATCAAGCGCCGGTGATCGCGGTCATCTCGTCACCGTCGAGGCTGAAGTCGAAGATCTCGAAGTTCGACTTCACCCGCTCGGGTGACACCGACTTGGGGAACACGATGTCGCCGCGCTGGATGTGCCAGCGCAGCACCACCTGCGCCGGCGTCTTGCCGTGCGCGGCGGCGATACGGGTGATCACCTCATCGCCGAGCACCTTGCCCTGCGCGATCGGCGACCACGCTTCGGTCGCGATCCCATGCTCGCTGCCGTAGGCGCGGACGTCCTCGTTGCCGAAGTACGGGTGCACCTCGATCTGGTTGACCGCCGGCGTCGTGTCCGACTCGTTGGCGAGCCGGTCCAGGTGTGCGGGCTGGAAGTTCGACACGCCGATGCTGCGGGCGCGCCCGTCCTGCTGCGAACTGCTCCAACACCTTCCAGGTCGAGACGAAATCGCCGTCATAGAGGGTGGGCAGCGGCCAGTGGATCAAAAACAGGTCGACGTAGTCGGAGCGCAGCGCTTCCAGCGTGGAGTCGAAGGCCCGGCGCGCATCGTCGGGCCGGTGAGATCCGTTGTTGAGCTTGCTGGTGATGAACACCTCGGCCCGGTCGACGCCCGATTCCGCGATGCCGGCGCCGACACCCGCCTCGTTGCCGTACATCTCGGCGGTGTCGATGTGGCGGTAGCCGATGTCCAGCGCCGAGCGCACCGCCGCGGCGGTCTCCTCGGGCGGGATCTGGAAGACGCCGAACCCGTGCTGCGGGATGGTGTTGCCATCGTTGAGCGTGATCGACGGGACAGTGGTCATCTGCTGGGGCCTCCTGGGGCTTTCAGTGTTCTCAAGCCGTATGCCCGTTCAGACATTCACAAAACAGAGATGCACCGACGGCCGTTCGACGTCATGTGTCCTCGTGTTGCCCAAGACCGTGGGCGCTGGCTTCTGGGCCACTGTCGTACCCCGGGGCACACTACGGACATCCCGGGGGCCTGGGTGTACAGGAGATGCGAACAATGACCGACGACGACTCAGCCCGCTACCGCCGCGGCGGGTAACGACGAGACCACTGTCGTGCCGCCGCCGACTGAGACTGCACCTCCGTTGGCCTACAGCGATGAGCTGGAAGCCGAAGAGGCGGGGTCATGGCGCGAGGCAACTCGAGCATCACCTCGTCGAGCCTGGGGTGTCACCACCGGGCAGCTGGGTTGTCAACTGCACCGGATACGTCGGAATGACCGAAGATCGCCCGCACGAGCCGTACGTTTCGCCCAGTGGCGCGGTCGTTTCCGTCAACATGCGTTCGGCCACACTGCACTTACCTTCGTATGCCGGGTACTTCCTGGGGCACCTACTGTTCTTGGACAAGCTCAGCGGGATCCCGCTCTATGAAGTCGACTGGCAGCAACTAAGGAACAAATCGCCGCTGGCGTTCCCGTACGTTCTTTTCGCGCTCATCCAGCACAACCTCAGCCTGATCTACGACAACGTGCCTAGTCGCGTATTCAAAGACAACGGCCTTGATTTCGAGAAGTGGTACCCGTTGCCGCGCCGCGTGCCGGGTATGACGCGGTTCGTGCTCACGCACCGCCGGGAACGCGAGCGTCAGGGCCGCGTTCTAGACACGGTCCGGGAGCGTTTCGGGATCCGCTGCGGTCCGTTGGGCGCCGGGTGAGCAACTAGCGTCGACGAAATCGGGCACGGTCGCTTGCGGCGGCGGTAATATCCGCGCATGTTCCATGGCCACCTTTGGATCGCAATGGATTACGTCGAGGGCGCCGACGCCGGGCAGTCGATGAAAGCTTGTTATCCGGACGGGGCGCCGGCCCCCGACGTTTGCGCGACATCGTCGAAACAGCGGATCCGATGAGCATGCTCGGTCTGCCCGACTACAACGAAGCCTCGCTGTGTTGGCGGGAAACCCGGATCGTCTACCTGCACGGAGAGCTGGTCCTTGAGGAGCGCGAACGCGAGTTGCGCGAAAAGGGCGTGGCCCTTGAAGAAATCGCTCGCCGTTTGTGCAGGCTCCGCACCGATCTGCGCTCTTGGACAAGAACACTCATGAGTGATCGTCGTGAGGCAGCCAAGCTCGAGCAGGGGACCCGAACCCGACCTTCGACGAGCTGCTTACCAAATGGGAAAACAAGAAGGTCACGGGCGATAAACGCTACGAGAGAATCATCAAAGGTGCCAAGGCCAGCCGCGCCAGTGTGAACGAGTTACTTAAGATTCCCCCAACGGATTTACCGCCGCTGCCACGGGTGCTTCCTTCGTCGCCTACCGACGCAGCGCCGTGCCCGACAGGGGCAGCATGTTGTTTACCAAACGTAGCCCCGTAGTTCCGCGCCAAGGTTGCGCCTGGCCTTGGCTTCCCACCGTTCACGGGCGTAGCGCGTCCGGTACACCGCGGCTTGCTCGAGTAGTGCCTGCAGGATGCGGGCCCGGCCGGCGCCAAACACCTCGTCGGATAGATGGGCATATTCGCCCCGGACAGCCGCCGCATACGCGGCGTATCTGTCGGTCGGCGCGGCGAGGATGGCGAGGTCGGCGTCCGACAGCGCCTCACCGTTGCGGTCGCCACGCATGGGATCGTGGGTGGCGGTGAGTCGCACCAGCCGAGCGACTTCAGCGATCAGCTCCGCCGGAAATCGCAAGGCCGCGAGTTCCGCTTCGGCGCGCCGCGCGCTGTTCTCCTCGTCGTCGGTTCGACCCGCGTAGATGGCGTCGTGGTACCAAGCCGCCAGCTTCACCGCCGCGAGGTCGACCGCGTGGTCGGCCAGCTCATCGGCATGTGACAACACGTCGCGCAGGTGCGCGATGTTGTGGTAGCGACGACGGGGTTCGCCCCACGAGGCGAGCAGCGCTCGGCCGACTTCGTCGACCCGAGGAGACTGGGTGTAAGCAGCGACCAGCTCTCGCCAGGTTGCCGCTAACGCATCAGAGTTGTCGGCACCGGAGGGATTTGTGATAGTCACTCGTTGTCGTAGATCGCCAGCTGATCGAATGCCACATAGGCAATCTGGCTGGGCTCACCAACGGGATGAACCCGCAAACTTAGGTTCGGCCCCACCACTTCGTCGCTGGAAATCACGTCGGTAATCCCGAGCGGCAGATCCTGCGGGACGCCGGCATCATTCGTGGGTATGTCGGTGAGCAGGCGCATCCGGCGACCACTCAGCCCGGTGGCCTCGTAAGAGAATCTGTGAAACGTCCCGGCCTCGCCGGACTGTTGCGTTTGCCCTTGAGCCTCGCTGGGCTCTTGCATTTGGGCTCCAGCTTCACTCATCGTCCGTCCCCTTCACGCCGCACTGGCCCGCACTGTTCATTCCCAAATCTATCGCTTTCCTGGGGACATCTGTCTGTGACGCTGCAAACCGCCGCGACGAATCAGCGGTGACCGCGCCCGGCCCGGTGGTCGTTATAGCCCAAGAGCGGCCTCGGCTGCGTCGCGCCGGATCATCATCACTGCGTGGCCGATAAGCTCAAACATTGACAGTGTCATTGTTACAGTGTCACTGTTAGGGATGGCCGAACAGGCGTCGTGGACGCTGGACGAGCTCGTGCGACGGGTCGCCGCCGCGCTGGAGGGTCCCGCGTACCCAGGAGCGCCCAACGGGCGAGTCCGGGAGCTGCCCAATCGTCGGGCGGTGCGGTGGTACACGACGACCGGACTCGTCGACCGGCCAGTCATGCAAGGACGCACCGCGCGATATGGCACCCGGCACCTGCACCAGATCGTCGCCGTGAAACGTCTCCAGACCGAGGGCCGCTCACTCGCGGAGATCCAGGCCGAACTCGCCGGAGCGACAAACGAAACACTGCGCCGGGTCGCCGCCGTTCCCGATGAACTCATCGAGGCGGAGCCGTCGGGGCCTCAGGAGCGGCCGGCGGCCCGCAGTCGCCGGAGCCGGTTCTGGGCCGATCCGCCGGCCGCCGCGAAAGTGACTTCGTGGAGCGACAACGCTGACACCGCCACAAGACTGGCCGCCGTCAGCCTGCCCGGTGGGGCACTTCTGCTGCTGCCTGCCCAGCCCGATCAGAGCAGCCGACCCGACGTAGACGACATCCACGCGATCCATACGGCCGCTCTACCGCTGCTCGAACTGCTGGCCGAGCGCGGCCTGCTATCTCTCGATGAACGGAGCCCATCATGACCATCCGCATCACGTCGATGACCGACGCGGAGGCGACGTGCGTGGCCGCCCCGGACGACGAGGCGGGGCTGGGCGCCCTGCGCACCAAGCGGGGCAATCTGCCGCTCGACCGCATCGATGTGCGAGCGGAGATCACCGGGCTCACGAGCCGGGTTGAGCTGACGCAGGACTTTGTCAACGCCTTTGACGTACCTCTGGAAGCCAGCTACGTGTTTCCCTTGCCGGACCGGGGTGCGGTCACCGGACTGCAGATGACCGCCGACGGGCGCGTTGTTGAGGCCGAGCTACGGGAGCGGGAGGCTGCCCGCCAGGCATACGACGAGGCCGTCGCGTCGGGCCGGCGAGCCTCCATCGCCGAGGAGGAGCGGCCGGACATTTTCACCATTCGGGTTGGCAACATCCTGCCCGGTGAACGGGTCAGCGTCGCGCTCACCCTCGTCTACCCCTTGGCCTACGAGGATGGCGAGGCGACGTTCCGCTTCCCGCTTGTGGTTGCGCCGCGCTACATCCCGGGCGGCCCTCGCACCGATGTCGCGGTCGGCGACGGCTACGCCGACGACACGGATGCGGTCCCCGACGCATCGCGCATCACCCCGCCCGTGCTGTTGCCCGGTTTCCCCTATCCGGTTGCACTGGCCATCGACGTCGGCATTGACCCTGCCGGCCTCACTCTGTCGGAGGTGCGGTCAAGCCTGCACGCGGTGTCCTACGGGGAAGGCCGGATACGGGTAGAACCCGGGGAGCGGGCCGACCGGGATTTCGTGCTGCGGCTGCCCTACGGAACTGACGATGTCACCAACTCGCTCGTGCTGGTTCCCGATGCCGAAGGCGGCGAGGGGACCTATCAGCTCACCGTGCTGCCGCCGGTGTCAAGTGCGACACCGCGCCCTCGAGACCTGGTGCTGCTGCTGGACCGATCCGGCAGCATGGGCGGCTGGAAGATGGTGGCCGCCCGGCGGGCCGCGGCGCGCATCGTCGACACGCTCACCGGCGGTGACCGTTTTGCGGTACTGACCTTCGACGACCGGATCGACCGCCCCGCCGGTCTGCCCGACGGATTGGTCGAGGCCAGCGACAGGCACCGGTACCGCGCCGTCGAGCACCTCGCCCGCGTTGACGCACGGGGCGGCAAGGAGCTGCTCGCGCCGTTGCGGGAGGCACTCGCCCTAGTGTGCGGGGCGCGGGACGGCGACGCCCGCGATGCCCGCGACGCCGTGGTCATCCTCGTCACCGACGGGCAGGTCGGCAACGAGGACCAGCTCCTGCGCGAGCTGTCCAGCGACCTGCGCCGGGTACGGGTGCACACGGTTGGCATTGACCAGGTCGTCAACGCCGGATTCCTGGGCCGCCTCGCCGGTTTCAGCGGGGGGCGCTGCGAGCTGGTCGAAAGCGAGGAGCGCCTCGACGAGGCAATGCAGGCCATTCACCGTCGCATCGGCGCGCCGCTCGCACAATCGCTTTCACTGCGCGCCGACGGGCTGGCGATCATCGAGGACACCACGACCCCGGCTCGGCTACCCGACCTGTTCCCGGGGGTGCCGCTGGTAGTGACGGGGCGGTATCGGGGAAGCGCGACCGGCTCGCTCGCCCTGCGCGGCACGACGCCCGAGGGCGGGGATTGGTCGGCCACCGTCGCCGGACAGCGCCACGAGGCTCCGGCAGTGACTGCTCAGTGGGCGCGGGCCCACTTGCGCGACCTCGAAGACCGCTACGTCTCGGCATCAGGTTGCGACGGCGGCGGTTCCACGGAGGACTTGGAGAGGCGGATCGTCGACACGTCGTTGCGGTTCGGCGTCTTGTGCAGGTTCACGGCATACGTCGCCGTCGACAACCGGTTAGTTGCCGAGGGCGCGCAGCGGCATCGGGTGATGCAACCCGTCGAGGCCCCGGCTCCGGCCCCCGCGGTGCCCGCGAAGCCGAGTCCACCCACGCCGTCCCGAAAAACATCACCGGGTCCGAAGTGTGGAGAGTCACGAACGGTCAAGTTGCGCAATGTGATTACGGTGGCCGTGGTTAGCCTATTGCTGCTGGGCTCCGGCTGGGCCTGGTCGCTCAACCGCGACGGTGTCTCCACCGCGACGCGTGACCGCGGAGTGACGAACGGCGTCGACGCCAGTGGCACTGTCGTGCCGAACTACAAGGCTCCCAGCGACGCCACGATTCGCGGCGGCCTGCCCGAGAGCCCTCCCGTACCACCACAAACCCCGCCCGCCACCGCCCCGCGCGACATCGTTACCACCGGATCGCTGCAGATGGTCGTCACCGAGCCCACCCAGGTGGCCGACCGGCTCATCTCCGCGGTCACCGATGCCGGAGGGCGAGTGGACTCGCGATCCGAGCAATCCGGATCGTCTTCGCCGGTGATTGATCTCGTGTTGCGCATTCCTTCGGACAAGGTCGACGGGGTTCTGGCCGACGCCAAGAAACTCGGCGCCGTGGAGTCGATGTCGATCAGCCATGCCGACGTCACTTCGAAGCGCGTCGACGTCGATGCCCGCATCGAAGCGTTACAGACCTCGGTCAATCGACTGCTGGAACTGATGGGCCGGGCGGGCAACACCTCCGACCTACTTGCCGCGGAGTCGTCGCTGACCGAACGGCAGGCCGAGCTGGACTCGCTCCGGGCGCAGCGCACCGCACTTCACGACGAGATCACCTACTCGACGATCAACGTCAACCTCTCGGTCAAACCGACGGTGACCCGCGTTGGTTTCCTTGGCTCGGTCGAACGCGGATGGCAGTCGTTGATCTCCACTATCCATGGCGTCGTGGTGGCGGTGGGATTCCTCCTGCCGTGGATACCGGTGCTGGCGGTGCTGGCGTTGGTTACCTACTTCGTCGCGCGCGTGCTACGCGCCAAGTGGTTCCCGCGAGCGTCCCGCGCTGACCAGAGCTCGGCTTAGCTCAGATCTTCAAATACCTTTTGTCCGCGGGAATCTGAGCGGCGGCCATGCGCTGGACCGTCGGACATCAGATTGCCGTGGGTATCAGAACCGCGATGTCGCTGTGCAGGTGCGCCAGACCGCTATCGAGAGTCGCCAACTGTCCTTTGCGGCTTCGTGCCAGCTGAGCAAGGTAGGCATCTGTCACCTGTCGGTGACCGACCACGCCACCGACCTCTACATCGATGAAAGAGACACTGTCGGGCCAGAACTCGTGGCGATTCGCACTCTCGACTGCACTGATGACATCCCGCGCAGCTGCCGCGGTTTGCCCCGTCCGCACCAGGAATCGAACAAGACTGCCTTGTGTGATCGGGCACGTCGCAAATCCGGCGTCGGATGCCGATAGCCATTCCGCGGCGGCGTCATGATGCACATGCTCGCTGACGACCAGTGCGATGAGCACGTTGGCGTCGAGCAGCGCCGTCACCCCTCATCCTCCAATGAGCGTACGTCCTCGGAGGTCACGACTGTCCCAACGCTCACCAGAGGCAGCCCCGTCCTTGGGTCTGTGGAGATCGTGGTGGTGCTGCCGACTCCCAGACCGCGTCGGATGAGGCCGGCGACAGTTTCGCTCAACGTGCGGTGGGTGTCCCGCGCAATCGCCAGCGCCTGTTTGTGCAGGTCGTCGGGGAGATCAATGGTGGTGCGCACACCCCATCCTAGCATCACTGCATCATGATGCAGTGATGCTAGGATGGGGTGCGCTTGTTCAGGCCGACTCAGCACAGACTGTCCGTAGCAAAATTGCACGCGTCGACGAAGCGGGCCCACTCGGCCCCGCGTGGACGGACTGCACAGTCGGCGACAGCATCGCCACTCACCACGAGACCGGGTCCTACAGGCGCCAGCAGCTTCGCCAGTTTGAGAATCTGCCCTGTCGGACCATCCGCGGACCTCTGAAACACCCTGGTGCGGATCCACGCCTGAGCGCTCTCGACACCGGCGGCTAAGTCCAATTCGGGAATCCGCAGAGCGCCCCTGCATCGAAGGGCCTGTTCCTCGAAGCGATCCTGCCAGCACTCCGCCTGCCACCCGCTCCATAGGTCAGGAAGGGCACTCATCAGGGCTCGGCGTTCGGCCATCTCCACCATCAGTTCGTCGCCGAAAAACAACACCCGGCGACGATCGAGATCCACTAGCACGCCACCGTCAGCCCATACCGGGTCAACCCACTGATCCTTCGCGCGTTGCCGCAGCGACTCCGCATACCGCAGCGCGAGTTCCGGCCCACCGATCAGCGCATCAAGTATCCGGCAGCCCGCCCAGTGTGAGTAATAGAGCTGCCAATCCTGATCTTTCACAATGACGAAGTTCGCCCTGTTCCCCATGCCGCACCCACTCCCACTGACGCGATATCCAACGTCGCGTCGACTAAGCCGAGTCTCCTCCGGGGGTCCGACACCTTGCAGCCGCCGTCGGAGTGCCGCTGCAGGTGCACGCCAACTACTCGCGCATCTCGATCATGGCCGCCTAGTTACCAGCGGCACAGGTGTCATCGATCGGTTTGTGTCCGGAATGCGAGCCATGCGGTTGCACGCTCAATGTTTGAGCGGTAGCGCGCTGGGACGGTCGCAATGCGGTTGCCGATCAATGCAGGGTCGACAAGCCCGTCGGCGATGAGCGCGTCAACGAAGTTGCGGTCCTTTTCTCGGAATGCGCATAGCTTCGCTACGCAGAGGTCTTCTTTGTCCAGGCACCAGCCGATGTACTGCGGCTGACCGCTGGGTGCGGCGGTGTTCTCGTTCTGCACCTTAATTAGTCGCGCTCGCCAGCCCTCGGGTAGTGCTGACGTTGTCAGGTCGACTCCGTCGATGCTGAAGCCGTGTTGTAGCTCGAACGGAGAGAATTCGCCGGCGACGCCAACGATGAGGTCGGCAAGTCGAATGGTCTCGCCGTTGTCGTCGGCAATGGGGAGCACGTCGATCTCGAGTGATCTTGTAGCGAGTATCGGAAGTTCGTACTCGGGGTAGGTCCCGAGGATCGCCTGTGAGCCGACAATAATGACCTCGAGTTGGCCCGTAATCTGGCAGGCGGCTCGGATGGCGTGTTCCAACTGATCGCGTCGCATCAATTTATCTTCTCGAGCACTTCGATGCGCTCCTGGTCGGAGAGCAGTCCGCTCATCGGCGTTACTTCGCGCATTTCGATGGAGTCGCGGTCAAGTCCGGTCAGGACGCGATGCAGGCCAACCACGTCCTCTCCATCCAGCAATGCCTCCCATCGGTCAAGGTTGCGGATGTGCGGTTGGCCTCGAACAGCGTCGCGCAGCCGGTTTATGTTGGCGAGGATAATCGGCCGCCACTGCGACAGAGTCGATAGCGTTAGGTGGGTCGACAGTCGGCGGTGCAACTTCCACGACCGCCGTTCGGCGCGCGTCAGGTCGGGGATGACGGCACGTCGGACTACTTCGAGGCGATAACCCATGCACGACAGCAGCCGATCCAGTTGGTCGTCGCTGAGATCGACCTTGGCGGAGAGGAATTGGCTAATGCTCGGCTGATGCACGCCGCTGAGGCGGGCCAGCTCCGCTTGGGTAGTGCCCGTTTTGGACATCACTTGGCGCAATAATTCGCTCCGGCCGAGCATAAGGCCGACTATAGCATGGCTTGCTATAGTCGGTGACTCCCAAGGTGTGGCTCGAAGTTGTGTCCAGCTAATGCTTCTGCGGCCATGAGGGCTGCCGAAACCAACAGCGCTCATGTTGGGTGAGAACATTCGTTACTGATATCAACTGGCGTCGACGCGTAGCTCAGATCTTCAAGTACCCCTTGTCCGCCGGAATCTGAGCGGCGGTAATCAGCGACGAAGCGTCGCTCGCCAGAAAGACCACGATGTCAGAGACTAGGTCGGGGGCGGCCAGCGAGTCCGTCGGCAACGCGCCGGGGGAGAAGCTGTGGATGTAGGTCTGATTGTCCGCGAAGATTTGGTACATCGCCACGTCGTTGCCCATCGGGGTGTCGGTGCCGTAGGGGTGCACGGAATTGACGCGGATGCCGAACTCGCCGAGTTCGACCGCCAGTGAATTGGTCAGGCCCACAACGCCGAACTTGGAAGCGCAGTAGTGCCCGCAGCCGGGCACGGCCTTGATCCCGGCCGCCGAGCTGATGTTGATGATCGATCCGCCGTTGCCCGCGGCGATCATCGCGGGCACCGTGGATTTGATGGTGTTCCACACCCCGGTCAGGTTGGTGTCGATGGCGTCCTGCCACTGCTGGGCCGAAATCTCCCACAGGCGGCCCCAATTGAGCACACCCGCGTTGGCCACGACGATGTCCAGCCGGCCGAATTGCTCGATCGCCTTGGCCACCAACCGTTGTTGGCCTTCCAGGTCCCGGACGTCGACGTGATCGGCGAGGATCTTGCGGCCCTCGCCTTCGACCAGCCCGACGGTCTCGGCGAGGTCTTCCGGCGTCGACGGGGGATAGCCGTTGAACTCCGTCACCGGCGCGCACGCGTCCAGCGCGATGACGTCGGCGCCGGCACGGGCCAGCCGCACACAATGCGACCGGCCCTGGCCGCGGGCGGCCCCGGTCACATAGGCGACCTTGCCGGCCAACGGGTATTCGGTCATGCGGATAGCTCCTTTGCTAGCGGTGCCGGCCGCGGCACAGCGGGCCGGCGCTGAAAGTCGTAGTCCGTCAACGGGGATTGACGGGCGAACCGCCGGGATCCGAGGATGGTCTGGGGCCGGTGATAGACGGTGTCGCTCTGCGAGTTGATGAAGTACGTGGACAGGCCGGGGTTACACGCCGTCAGATACAGGTGCACGGCCTTTCCCTGGGTCAGCATCCGGTCGTGCCAGGATTCGAACGCCTCCTGGTTGACCGCGACCGCCGAGGCCCCGCGGCGCCTGGTCTCGTCGATGATGCGCACCGCGTGGGCCGCCATGGTCTCGACGAAGTCCGGCCACGCAAACCCGACGAAGCCAAGCGGGCCGACGATCTCCCACCGGTTGGGCAGCCGCGGGTGCGCGGTGCCAGCGTAAGCGCGCAATCCGTTGGCACGGTAATCATCAGCCAGGTCGAAACCATCGGAACCCAAAATGGTTCCGGGACGGTACGTTTCCGGATCGGTCCACAGCTCGTAGCCGGTGGCCAGCACGATCAGATCGGCAGGGTGATCAACACCATCGACCGTGCGGACCCCAGACGGCGCGATCCGTTCGATCGCCGTGGTGACCAGATGCGTATGAGGGTTGTTGAACACCGGCAGGAAAGCGCTGGAGATCACCGGCCGTTTTGCCATCAGCCCATACCGCGGCACCAGTGCCCGTCGCGTCGCCGGATCGTGGACCACCCCCCGCAGCAGCAGCCGGTACAGGAAACGACACCACTTGTCATACAACGGCATCGCCCGCACCAGCAGCCCGACCGGCAGACGCGGAAAAAGATGCACGAGCGGCGCCACCATGAAAGCGTCCATGGCCGCCCGGCCCGCGACGTTGATCGCGCCGAACACCCCGGGCACCCGCAGCAGGGCACGCAGCCAGCCCGGCAGGTCGAAGTCGATCTTCGGCAACACCCACGCCGGGGTGCGTTGATAGACCTCAAGACTCGCGGCATCCGCCGACAACGCGGCGGCGATCTGCACACCGCTGGACCCGGTGCCGATGACCGCGATGCGCTTGCCCGCGGTGTCGTAGTCGTCGTCCCAGGCGTTGGGTCGCAGGATGGTGCCCTCGAAGTCGTCGACGCCGTCGATGCTCACGGTGTTCTTGGCGTTCACGTAGCCGCCCACCGAATTGATCACAAAACGCGCCGTCACCGGTTCGGAACCGTCGATCCCGAGCCGCCACACGCCCGCCGCCGCATCCCACTTCTGCTGCACAACTTCGCAATTTGCGCGCAAATACTCGTACAACCCCAGCCCCTGGGCGGTGTCGCGCAGATACCGGTAGATCTCCGGGCCCGGGGCGAACAACCGCGTCCAGTTCGGGTTGGGCGCGAACGACAACTGGTACCACAGCACGGGGATGTCGACCGCCAGCCCGGGGTAGTGGTTGTCGCGCCAGGTGCCGCCGAAGTCGTGGCCGCGCTCGAGAATCACGAAGTCGGTGATGCCTTTGTCGCGTAACAGCTTCGCGGTGGCGATGCCGCCCGGGCCGGCGCCGATGATCGCCACTTCGTAGTCCGGTTCAGTCACGAACAACTCCTACCAGTCCGGTGACGATGTGGTCGCACACGAAACGCCGCACCGCCCGGGGATTGTCCAGATTCACGCCGATGGGCGGCAATAACTCGAAACTGAACAGCACCCGCACAATCCATTCACTGGCCCGCGCCGCGTCGATGTCCGCCCGGATCTCCCCGGAGACCTGCGCGTCTTTGACCAGCGGCTTCCACAGGTCGATCGCGCGCCGCATCAGCACGTCGCCGTCGTGTTCCAGCAGCAACACCAAGATGCTCTGATTGACGCCACGCGGCGTGTAAGCCGACTGCTGGCGATGCGCGCAGACCAGCACGGCGGCGGCCGCCGCCTGCTCGGCCAGGCTCCGCTCCTTGGCGATTTCGGCGGCCATCGTTTCGACGAACCCGGTCGTCAGGTGGTTGAGCGCGATGGCGATGGCGTCGTCGCGGCTGCCTAACACGTTGTGCACGGTGCCGCGCGAGACGTCGGCGGCCTCTGCCACCGCGGTCAGGCTGAACCGCCGCGGACCGAGGTGCCGCAGCGTGTCGGTGACCGCGGCCAACAGTGTCGGCGGCACCGGTCTGGTCACGCCGTTGGCACGCATTTGAACAACTTAGCGATATCTGTTCAAGGTGGTCAATATGTTCGACCGCGTTGTCGGTTTGGAGGCACGTGACACTATGAACACGGGGGTGCCATGCATAGAAGGCTCATCACATGACGTATTGCATAGGCGTAATGCTGGACAAGGGGATGATTTTCGCCTCGGACTCCCGTACGAACGCCGGCGTCGACGACTTCGCCAAATTCTGCAAGATGACGGTGTTCGAGCGTCGCGGCAACCGCGTTATCGTTCTGCTGAGTTCGGGGAACCTGGCCGGAACTCAGGCCGTCATCGGGGTCTTGACGCAGCGCTGCGCTGATAAGGGCGGGGCCACGAACATCTTGAACGCCGCGACCATGTTTGACGTCGCGAGGCTGGTCGCGGATGCGATGCGCGATATCGAGAAACGCGACGGCGAGTACCTGCAAGAGAACAAGATTAAGTTCAATGCCTCCTTCATCGTCGGTGGGCAGATCGACGGCGAGCCGATGCGGCTGTTCCGGATCTATGCCGAGGGTAATTTCATCGAAGCAGGAGCCGACACATCCTTCTTTCAGACCGGTGAAACCAAGTACGGTAAGCCAATCCTCGACCGCGTACTTTCGCCCCATACGGCGATTGCAGACGCCACCAAGTGCGTGCTGGTGTCTTTCGATTCGACCATGCGCAGCAACTTGTCGGTGGGCATGCCGATCGACCTGATTTGCTACGAGCGCGACAGCCTCGAAGTGCACCAGCGGCGCCGGTTCGACGAGGGCGACGCCTACTTCACTGCGCTCAGCAACGAATGGGGCGAAGGTACGCGGCAGGTGTTTCGGCAATTGCCCGAGCTGCCGTGGTGACGGGTCGTCCCCACGGATACCTTCATCATCACCTGTGAGCACGGCGGCAACCGGATACCCGCGCCGTATCGGCGGCTGTTTCACGGACAAGAGGCGCTGCTGGATTCCCACCGCGGGTACGACCCCGGTTCGCTGGTCATGGCGAAGGCACTCGCCAGGGCCTGCCGGGCGCCGCTCGTGGCTTCGACCATCAGCCGTCTGCTCATCGATCTCAATCGCTCGATCGGCCACCCACAACTCTTTTCATTGGCGACACGCGGCGCCGGGGCGCAGACCCGGGCGCACATCGTCAAACAGCATTACCAGCCCTATCGCGCGCAGGTCGAACATCTCGTCGAGCTAGCGGTGTCGCGCGGCCATCGCGTGATCCATATTTCGTCGCACAGCTTTACCCCGGAGCTCGATGGAAAGGTGCGCTCGGCCGACGTGGGTTTGCTCTATCACCCTGGTCGGCACGCAGAGACCGAGGTGTGCGCCCGCTGGAAGGAATCGCTGTCGGCACTGGCTCCCGAACTTCGCGTGCGCCGCAATTACCCGTATGCTGGCAAAGCAGACGGGTTGACTTCGCACCTGCGCCTGCGCTTCGCGGAGAGCGACTACGTCGGAATCGAATTGGAGCTCAACCAAAGCATAGTTTTCGCCGCGGGCCGGCGCTGGACGGTCTTACGGCGCGTGCTGATCGATTCGTTACGCATGGCGTGCGCTTACTGAGCGCGCCATATTTCGCGGCCAGCGCCAAATAGCACTATTGACAAGACTTCTCACCACCCATCGCGCCAGCCATGCCACACCTGACTTGGCGGATACCGGAGATTTACGATGCAAATTCACGTCGGTTTCGAAATGATCTACGACTGCCCGAAGCCAACCCCGATGATCTTCAACCTCAACGTCCACTTCACGCGTGTGTCCGATCTCGTCGGGCGTGACAGCCTGGTGGTCGACCCGCCGGTCCCGATGGCAGCCTATCGTGACGACTTCGGCAACTGGTGCACCCGCATCGTTGCCCCGAAGGGCCGCATGCGTATCTCGGCCGATGCGCTCGTCAACGACACCGGGCTCCCCGACGTCATTGTTCCTCAGGCGCAACAGATTCCGGTGCAGGACCTGCCTAGCGACACGCTGGTCTACCTGCTCGGGAGCCGATACTGCGAAACCGATCGGCTGTCCGAGACGGCGTGGGATCTTTTCGGGCACGCCCCGAAGGGATGGGCCCGAGTTCAGGCAATCTGCGACTACGTCCATCGACATCTGACTTTCGGCTACGAGTACGCGAGCGTGACAAGGACGGCGCTGGAAGCATTTAACGACCGGACCGGCGTATGCCGTGATTTTACGCATCTTGCCGTTGCCTTCTGCCGCTGTATGAACATCCCCGCGCGCTACTGCACCGGGTACCTCGGCGACATCGGTATGCCGCCGCCCTACGGTCCGATGGATTTCGCTGCCTGGTTCGAGGTGTTCCTCGGCGGCCAATGGCATACCTTCGACGCGCGCAACAACATGCCGCGCATCGGCAGGGTGTTGATCGCGCGTGGCCGCGATGCCGCCGACGTCGCGTTGAGCAACGCGTTCGGCCGCAACACGTTGACGAGCTTCAGGGTATGGACCGACGAGGTACCCGCCGGTTGAGTCAGGCGGCCAAGCCACCGTGCACGGCCTCACCGCGACTGAAGCGGCTACTTTCCGCCGTTCTTGATCTTGAGCACCCGATTGCGCAGGCCGTCGGTGGCCGTGTCCATCAGTCCCTTGGACCCCCTCCTGATCACGAATCCCGGGAGGGGCACGGAGAGGTCGACGGTGAGCTCGAAGTGGACCCGGGTGGAATCGCCTTCGGGAGTCAGCGTGTAGCGGGCGTCCTGCGCGCGTTGTTGTTTGGCACTGACCAGTGTCCAGCTCACGCCATCTTCGTGAGTGGTATAGGCCAGCACCTGTTCATCGCTGATGCCTACGATTTTGACGACCTGTCGAGATTTGCTTGGGTGTCCTTGGTCGTCCCGCTCGAGAATTTCGACTTTCTGATGCGCCGAGGACCACTCGGTCAGCGATTCGAGGTCGAACAACACGTCCATGACCTCGTCGGGCGTTGCCTCGATGATGATTTCGCGGGACTCAGTGACAGCCACGGGGGAAATATAGCCCACGCCGTGCGTTCCGAAACTTGCTGGACAAGGGGTGACGGAAACGAGGTCTAGGCTGGCCGGGGTGCGGGGCATCGGTGCTTCGCCGGCGAGAGGCCATCCTTTGAGTGACAAGCCGAACATCCTGATCCTCTGGGGCGACGACATCGGGCAGAGCAACCTCAGCTGCTACAGCAACGGGCTAATGGGATACCGGACCCCCAACATCGATCGCGTCGCCGCCGAAGGGGCGCTGTTCACCGACTATTACGGCGAGCAGAGCTGCACCGCGGGGCGGGCGGCGTTCATCACCGGCCAGAACCCGTACCGCACCGGCCTCACCAAGGTGGGCCTGCCCGGGGCGGCGTTGGGTCTGCAGGCCGGGGATCCGACTATCGCGACGGCGCTCAAGGCGCACGGCTACGCGACCGGCCAGTTCGGCAAGAACCACCTCGGCGACCGCGACGAGCACCTGCCCACCATGCACGGCTTCGACGAGTTCTTCGGCAACCTGTATCACCTCAACGCCGAAGAGGAACCCGAACTGCCCGACTACCCAAAGGATCCCGAGTTCCGCAAGAAGTTCGGGCCCCGCGGCGTGCTGCACACCTGGGCCAACGGTGACGGCACCCAGCGCATCGAGGACACCGGCCCGCTCACCAAGAAGCGGATGGAAACCTGCGACGACGAATTCCGCGACGCCGCAGTCGACTTCATCAAGCGCCAACACGAAGCCGGAACCCCGTTCTTCTTATGGTTCAACACCACGCACATGCATTTCCGCACCCACACCCGGCCCGAAAGCGTGGGCCGCTCCGGACGCTGGCAGTCGCGCTACCACGACACGATGATGGATCACGACGACACGATCGGCAGCATGCTGGATCTGCTCGACGAGCTGGGCATCGCGGACAACACGATCGTCATGTATTCCACCGACAACGGCCCGCATATGAACAGCTGGCCCGACGCCGGCATGACCCCGTTCCGCAACGAGAAGAACTCCAACTGGGAAGGCGCCTACCGCGTTCCGGCGCTGGTGCGCTGGCCGGGACATATTGCGGCCGGTTCGGTGCTGAACGGAATCGTGAGCCACAACGACTGGTTCGTCACGCTGTTGTCGGCGGCCGGTGTGCCCGACATCGCCGAGCAACTGCGCGCGGGAGCCGACCTGAACGGCACCAAGTACAAGGTGCACCTGGACGGGCACGACCAGTTGGCGTACATCACCGGACAGACCGACGAGTGCCCACGCAAGCACTTCTTCTATGTCTCCGACGACGGCGACCTCACCGGATTGCGCTTCGACAACTGGAAATTCGTCTTCCTCGAGCAGCGCTGCGTGGGCACCCTGCAGATCTGGGCGGAGCCGTATGTGGAACTGCGGGTGCCCAAGCTGTTCAACCTGAAGACCGATCCGTACGAGCGGGCCGACATCACGTCGAACACCTACTTCGACTGGATGATGGACCACATCTTCTTGTTCGTTCCGGCCCAGGCTTACGTCGCGGACATGCTGCAGACGTTGGTCGAGTTTCCGCAGCGACAGAAGTCCGCGAGCTTCAGCCTGGATCAGGTGCTGGCCAAGTTGCAGGACGCCACTACCCGCAGCAGCTGAGGCAAGCCGCATCGGGCGCGACCGGGTAGCCTCAACACTTCGGGGATCAATTTTCCTTGGGGGAGCGGAAGACGAAATGGCCGAACCGATCGCGAGACGGTCGATGATCGTCCGGCTGTCACCGGGTTGGGGCGCGTTGAACGTCGTCGCCCGTCTCATTTGTCCGACGGTGGTTACCGCAGTCGTGGCGGCTCTGATTGCTATGGCTGGTAAACCTGCCGTGGTGCCGCTGGCATGCACGATCAATTGGACGATGGTGGGGCACACCGTTATTTTCACGCCCGACTGCCCACGTACTTCACCGAGCCGCGCGCCGTCTGCTAACCAACCGCAGCCGCAACAGGAACCGCCTGCGCCCAACTAGCGCTGGCCCAGTCAGACCCCGTCAAGGCGGGGATAGAGAACTTCCTGGGTGAGCAACAGCAGCGCGGCGGCAATCGGAATCGCCACCAGCGCCCCGACGATCCCGAGCAGTGCGCCGCCGATGAGCACGGCGACAACGGTGATCAGGGCGGGCACCTTCACCACCCGGCCGATGATTCTCGGCACCAGCAGGTAATCCTCAAGCAGGCGAAAGACGACAAAGAACGCCGTCGTTGCGATGCAGACCGGAAGCGAGACCGTCAACGCGACAGCGGCGACACCGATACCGGCGATGGTCGATCCGACGACAGGCACCAGATCGAACAGAGCAACGAAAATACCCAGTAACAAGGGGTACGGGACATCGAATGCCAGCAGCCAGATGAAGGTGGCGCCCCCGGCGATCACCGAGATCAACACATTGCCCAGCACGTAGGCGCCGACTTTGGCGAACACTTCATCCCCGATCAAGATGGCGCGCGGCCGACGACTGTGGGGCACCATCCGGTACAGGTTGGTGCGGATACGGGGCATGTCGACCAGGAAGTACACGGTCAAGACAATGACGACCAAGGAGTCGCCTACCGCGCCGAAGACCGCGCTTCCTGCACTGACCACATCGTTGACCACCGATCCTCCCGAGCCTTTGACCGTGTCGGTGATCCGCTGTTGCAGATGGAAGCGATCGTTGAGCCGACCGATGGTCGAGGAGTGGTCCTGGGCCTGCTGAAGATAATGCGGCGCCTGCTTGATGAGCTCGGTCGCTTGCTGCACAAGCGGGGGGACGGCGGCGGCGACGAAGGCCCCCAGCATCGCGAGGAAAAGGGCGAAGACGATCGTCGTGGCTGCCCACCGGGGTAGTTTGCGGTTGACGAGCCACGAGGCGACGGGTTCGAGCCCGAGCGCGAGGAAGAACGCGACACCGATCAGCACCAGCACCGACGAGAGCGACCCGAGTACCCGGACCGCCCCGTAGGTCACCGCCACGCCGGCAGATGCCGTCAGCCCGATGTAGAACGGGGATCGACGATTGAACCGACGACCGAGTGATCCGAGGGGTTGCTCGTCGGAACTCATCTCGTCGGCGAGTAACTGCGCTTCGGCGATCGGGCCTTCCTCGTCAGGATGAGGTTGGCCGACCAGATCGCCATGACCCTCGGCGGCGCTGTCCTGCTCGGTCGTGTGGTTCTCGTCTACCGTCATCTCGCGCTCCGATCGACGACGCTGATCTATGCGCTAACTGCTTAACGCCGGGAAGGTTCTACGTGCGGCGGACGAGCCGCAGCCCCCAGAGCAGAATAACCGCTCCCAGTATCGCGGCGAAGAGGGTGAACCACCAACCGCCGGCGGCGGTATCGACGACGAAGCTCAGCAGGAACCCGCCGATCAACGCGCCGACCACACCGAGAACGATGTCCAAGAGCAGGCCTTCTCTGGTCTTCATGATCCTGCTGGCGATCCAGCCTGCCAATGCCCCGATGATGATGTAGCCGATCCAGCCCACGCTGGTGAGGGTGGTTGAACGGGCAAGAATTTCGGTGGCTGCCATGACAATCATCAAACTTCTCCTCTCGGCCCCCCCGACATGCCCGGCGTGTTTGCCCAGCGATTGCGGAATACCCAACTTCTGCACAGCTAAGCGCGAGAGACCGGTGCAGGCCGAGTGGCGGGCCCTAAGACCGCCGACCGAGGAAGGAACCCCACTTCCACCTCGGCCGGGTCGTGGTCAATTTTGAGCTCACCGGTGAGTCTGTGGCCGCGTCGACGGGCTGGTGTTCGAAGTCGCGGTCTTTCACAAACTCCACTTCGCGCTGGGACCTTTCAAGTTCACGGCGGGCTTCGCGCCCGCGGCTAGCAGTGCGGTGTGCACCGGCCAGCAAGACGCTCATGCCCAGCATCGCCAGCGCGCCTATCACGATCCCGAAGAGGAACAGGGTGCCGGTAGACCCGGTGACGTGGTAGCCCAACACCGAAAAGTTCTCGCTCAATGGGTGAGCGGCCCCCGCATTGTTCAGCACGCCGGTGAACCCCACGATGACGGCGAAGAGTAGAACGACTAATCCAACGATGACAATCATGTCGATTTCTCCAATTGCAGTGCTTCGCGGCGTCGACGCCACAGTCGGCGTAATTCGTCGGCGCCCCACACGATGAACGGGTAGGGGATCACCAGCATGAGTTGGTTAACCGGCAGCGCGGCGGTCCCGAAGACCGGATGCAGGAATGGCGTGTAGACCAGTGTCAGGGCGAACGCGATTGCCACTGCGATGCCCACGAGCAGCGCCGGGTTGCTGAATACCCCGATCGCGCGCAGCGATGCGTGTTCTGTGCGGGCGGCGAAGGCGGTGCCGATCTGGCAGGCGACGATGCCGAGCCACGCCACGGTGGTGGCCTGTTGATACGAGTGATGCAGCGGCGCGCCCACTCCGGTGGGGTCACCGGGGTGCCAACCGGCCTGCTGCAGGACGAACAGGAAGCCGCCCATGACCAACACCGCTGAGATAGCGCCCAGAAATCCCCAGGCGCGCAGCAGCATTGCCCCACGGATGATCCCTTCCTTGCGTGGGCGCGGTGGCTTGTCCATCAGTCCCGGTTCGGCTGGCTCCCGGGATAACGCGAGCGCGGGCAGGATATCGGTGCCCAAGTCGATCGCGAGGATCTGCAACACGGTCAGTGGCAGTGGTATCGCCCCGCCGGAGAGGGCGAACACCAGAAAGGGCACGACCTCGGGAACGGCGTGGGTGAAAATGTAGAGGATGAATTTGCGGATGTTGTCGTAGACCCGCCGGCCCGCCTCGACCGCGACGACGATGGTGCCGAAATCGTCGTCAGTGAGAACCATGGTGGCCGCTTCGCGGGCCACGTCGGTGCCGGAGCGGCCCATGGCCACGCCGATGTCCGCGCGGTGCAGAGCGGGGGCATCGTTGACGCCATCGCCGGTCATGGCCACCACTTGCCCTTGCGCCCGTAGCGCGTCGGCGATCCGCAGCTTCGCTTCCGGTGAGCTGCGGGCGAAAATGATCTCCTCGTCACCGGAGAGCAGGTGGTCGAGTTCGGGTTCGCTCATTGCGTCGAGCTGTTCCCCGGTGACGATCTGGGCGCCCGCCGAGCCGATCCCGACGCAGCGGGCTATGTGGGCCGCGGTAAGACCGTTGTCCCCGGTCACCACGTGGATGCGGATCCCGGCCCGATGCGCCAGGGTGATCGCGTCGGCGACCTCTGGCCGGGGCGGGTCGAACAACGCGACCAGCCCGAGCAGACACAGCCTCTTCTCGATGTCCGCACGGTCGGGGCCGATCACGGCGTCGTCACCGAGTCGGCGACGGGCGATCGCCAACATTCGCAGGCCCTGCGCGGCGTAGTGATCGATCAACCCGGTCAGGTGGGTCCGGTCGAGATCCGTGAGTTCGCGCTGCGCGCCGCCGATCTCGGCGATACCGGTGCAACATGGCAACACTGTTTCCGGTGCGCCCTTGGTATGCACGGCGACCGTTCCATCGCCCTCGACGTCGACCGTGGACATCCGGAGCAGGTGAGGGTCGAAATGAAAGATTGCCCGACGGCCGCCGTCGCGGTCGTGTGGATCCAGGGATACACCCACGGTGCGGGCGAGCTCCAGCAACGCAAGTTCGGTCGGATCCCCCGTCGCCGTCCCCAGTGGCTGAGAGGCCAGTTCGGCGCTGGTGCACGCGGCCGCCGTGGAGGCGAGGACGCGCAATTCCGGGAATCCGGCTGCGTCGGAGCCGGTTTCGAGGTCGACCTCACCGCCGGGCAGCCAAACTTTGGTGGCTCGCATCTTGTTCTCGGTCAGCGTGCCGGTCTTGTCCGTGCAGATCACCGTCGTCGAACCCAGCGTCTCCACCGCAGACAGGCGCTTGACGACGGCGCCGCGCCGGGCGAGATCGCGCACGCCGACCGCCAGCGCAAGGGTGATGGTGGGCAGCAGCCCCTCGGGCACATTGGCGACGATCAGCCCGATCGCGAATGTCGCCGCGGCCGTCCAGCCCAAGCCGGCCGCCATGCCCGCCGGGACAAAAATTAGCCCGGCTCCGGCCGCGACCAGTGCGATCAACCAGGCCACCCGCTTGACCTGCCGCTCGAGTGGGCTGTCTTCACGGGTGGTGCGCTGGGTCAGCGCCGCGATCCGGCCGAGCTCGGTGTGTGCACCGGTCGCGGTGACCACCGCCCGGGCCTCGCCCTCCGTGCAAGCGGTGCCGCTGAACACGAGGTTGCGGGCCTGCAGCTTGGGCCCGGCGGCGTCGACCTGATTAGCCGAGCGGGCCGCGGGAAGCGACTCACCGGTGAGCGTGGACAGGTCGATCTCCAAGTCGCCGTCGATCATTCGCGCGTCGGCGCAGACGCGATCACCCTCCGAGATCACCAGCACATCGCCGGGCACCAAAGTGCGGGCCTCGATTTCGACCCGCTGACGGTCCCGCATCACATGGGCGTGGGTGGGCAGGTAGGCGGCCAGCGCCTCCACGGCGCGCTCGGCCTGCAGTTCCTGGACGAACGCAAAACCAGCGTTCAACGCGATCACTGCAACGATCGCCGCCGCAAGGACCGGGGTTCCCGTCAACCAGGCCAGCACGGCGGCGACGACCAGCACCAGGGCCAGCGGGTGGGTGACTTGCTTGAGTAGCTGGCCCGGCCACTGTCGGCCGGAGGGCTGCGGAAGCTCATTTGGCCCGTACACCAGTAGCCGCCGCTGCGCCTCGCGGCCCGACAACCCCGATGCACACGTGCGCAGATCCCGATACAACGTGATCAGCGACTGCCTGGGATCAGCTGTCGTCGAGGCCTCGTCGGCCCCGCGTATGTCGGTGGAAGTCATTGTCGGCCGACATCGCAGTGAAACCGCAAAGCGTCGCGAAGTGGCCGCCGCGGCGTCATGGGAGGTAGCTCGCCAAGGACCCGGGGTTCGCCGACGCGGATTACAAGTTGCGGCATGGCCGCGCTTCCGGTCAAGGTGCCGATGAGGTGGCGGCTGGACCACAGCTCTGTGAGATGGCTCAGTGTGCAGGTCGCCATGCCGGCCAGCGTGCACTCCAATAACACGGCGGACAATGCTTCGCCGCACCGGAAGGCGTCCTCGCGGGTGTCCTCGTCGGTGGACAGGACCAGCACCCTGGACTGGTCTCGCCCAATGCCGGCGGGCCGCTCGCTGTGAGCGCTAATCGGGAACCTACGTCCGACGTCGACCCGACCACTTTCGGCCGCCGACACCAGTGAACTGCGCGGAATCCCATCGGAATTCTCGAAATGACCAGTCCACCAATCTATTTCGATATTATATGAGGAATCGTAGATGCGCAGCGTTTCAGTAAGTCGTGACGCCCTCGCCAGTTCCGGGCGACGCTCGTCGGGTATCACGTCGAGGTGAACTGTTCCAGCATCGCCGGCGTTGCGCAGTAGAGGTTCGAAGGACTCCCAGTTCCTCGGTCTGGCGAAGGGGAGCCGATCGGTGCGTCGGTGCAGGATCGCGTCGGCCCGGCGGCGTTGGCCATCGGTGACGAGGCCCAGTGGGCTGAAATCGAGCGACGCGAGATGATCGAGGTATTGCGGGTCGGGAAATCTGTCGACGTTGGCTGTCCACCCGGCCGCCGCCATCGCGACGCACAGATGGTCGAGCGCGGCGCCGCAGCTGATGTAGGCCTCCCGCCCCGACTTGTCTGTAGAGGGAAGAATCCTGCTGTGATCGACGTAGAGGTGCAGCCCCGCACCCTCGGCAACCCATTGCCAGGGTTGGCTGTTGTGCAACGACGGGGCCCGACAGGCCAATTGTACTGCGGCCCCGAGTATATCGGTATTAATCAACGTGCCCTGCATGATCAACCTCCAGTTCCTGCTTCTCGAGTGCGAGCGCTATTGAGCCTTCGCCGGCCGCCGACTCCCTGGGTGGGTAATGCTGTGGGGTGGCGTTGTCGGGGTGATGGTGGTCCCGGCGGTGCCCGCGAGCAGTGCCTGCGCGTCGGCCAGGGCGCCGATGGTGGCCGGGTGCCCGGTCGCGGTGACGAACCGGCGACAGGCCTCGATCTTGGGTCCCATCGATCCGGCCGGAAATCTCATGCCCCCCAATTCATCTGGATGCAGGACCGTCAGCGGTGTGGCCTCCGGTGTGCCGTAATGCTGCATGACCGCGGACACGTTGGTCAGCACCAGCAAATGCTGGGCTCCAAGGACGCTGCCCAACAACGATGCGACGTAGTCCTTGTCCACGACCGCGTCGATACCGCTTAACTGGCCGGCGGCGTTCTCGGTCACTGCCGCACCGCCCCCACCGCCGCAGATGACCACCGAACCGGCGTCCAGGAGCCCGGTGATGGAATCCTGCTCGACGATGCGCAGCGGTTCGGGTGAGGCCACTACCCGGCGCCACCGACCATTGTCGGCCGCGATGGTCCAGCCATGCCGGTGGGCCAGCAGCTGGGCCCGGTCCTGTGCGTAGCCGGGCCCCACGAACTTGGTCGGGGCGGCGAACGCCGGGTCTGCGGCGTCGACCAGCGTCTGCGTAATCAAGCCCACGACCGGCTTTTTGACCCCTGCGTTGTGAAGTTCCTGGGCCAGCCAGTAGCCGATCATGCCCTGGGTCTGTGCGACGAGGTCATCGAGAGGGTAGGGGCGGGTCAGGGCGTGGTCGGTTTCGCTCTCCAGCGAGAGCATGCCGACCTGCGGTCCGTTGCCGTGACAGATCAGCACATCATGCTGCGCGGCCAACGGCGCGATCGCCTCGGCGGCAGTCCGCAGGTGCGCCAACTGGATCGCGGCGTCGGGCTTGTCCCCGCGCGCCAGCAGTGCGTTGCCCCCCAGGGCGATCACGATCCGCATCGACACCACAGGTCACGCACCGAACGGCGTTGTGTCATCTGGCGCCCACCCGGCCTGCCTGAGCATCCGGCGCAGGTCGACGATCACCTGCTGATCGACGTCTTTGTCCCGCGGAGCCTCGAATACTTCTGTCTCGGTTCCCAGGGTCACAGTGAACTTGCCGTTGTGTTCGTGGTGTACGGACCCGAGGTCCTCGAGCAGAGAGACGACCTGGCGCCATTCGATGTTCCCGCCCGCCGGGTGTCTGAAGATCTTCTCGATCGTCAGCCGATGGTGACTGCTCAAGTGCGAGTTCACTGGTTGTTCCTCTCGTTGTTGTCCCACTGGATCATTCGTTGTCACGCACGCGCGGGGGCTAGGTGGTGAACTGGTTCGGACTTTTTCTTCGCCTTCTTTGCCGGGTCGAGGATGCGGTAGGCGAGAAGTTTGATGCGGTCGCTGACGAGGAACCAGATGAGGGCGTATCCCCATACCGCGCGCCGCCCACTTCCAGCCGAGCGGTGCCATGAACAGCCCGTAAACGGCAATGAGTGTGGCGATGGTCTGGGTTCCGAGGACGGCGATCAACAAGATGCGCGCGGGACGGATGGACCAGAACGGTCCGCGGGTTCGGGTCAAGAAAATGGTCAGGTGGCCCGCGACGGACAGCATCAGATACATCAGGGTCTGGACGCGCGGGTGGCCGAGGTCGAAGACACGGTCACCGAGATAGAACAAGCCGAAAGCGGCGATCGGTCCGATCACCCCCAGGACTGTGGAGATGCCGAGCACCAGGCGCATGTTCCACGCTTCGGGCTCGTTCCTGTAGTGGACGTTGTCGTAGGCGATGGACAGGATTGCGCCGTCGTTGAGCAGCGCGAGCATCACGATCATGATGGCGGTGAGCGGGTAGAAGTTGAAGACCAGGATGGCGACGGTCATGAATAACAGCACCCGCAGCGTCTCGGCGATGCGGTATATCGCGTAGCTGTTCATTCGCTGAAAGATCTTGCGGCTCTGTTTGATCGCCTCGATGATCACCGAGAGGCCGGGGGTCAGCAGCACGATGTCGGCGGCCGCGCGCGCGGCATCGGTGGCGCCCGACACGGCGATGCCGCAGTCGGCCTTCTTCAGCGCGGGGGCGTCGTTGACCCCGTCGCCGGTCATCCCGACGATATGGCTGCGCTGCTGCAGGACGTCGATGATGTGGTATTTGTGCTCGGGAAATACCTGGGCGAAACCGTCTGCGGTCTCGATGGATTCGGCCACCGCTGCCGATTCGTCCTTCTTCGCATCGCCCAAGGCTGCGGCGTCGAGAATGTCGGTGCCCAAGCCGATCTTGGCCGCGGTCTCCTTCGCGATGGCCAGCGCATCGCCGGTCACCATCTTGACGGAGACGCCCATCGCTGCCGCGGTGGCGATGGTCGCTGCGGCGTCGTCGCGGGGCGGGTCGAACAGCGGCAGCACACCGACGAACTGCCAGTCGCCGTCCCCGTCGGCTCGGGCCACGCCTAAAGACCGGAAGCCGCGGGCGGCGAAATCGTTGACTGCCCTATCGGCGGCAGGTTTGATCTGCGCGGCGTTGGCGGCCAGCGCCAGGATGACCTGCGGGGCGCCCTTGGTGACCCGGAAGGTGTTCTTGTCGGCTCCGGTGACGGTGGCCTCGGTGCGTTTATGCACCGGGTCAAACGGTTTGAAGTGCGTGACGGTGTAAGCCTGCAGGACCTTGGTGTCCTCGAGGCCGCCGAGCACCGCGCGGTCGATGGGGTCGTCGTTGTCGGCGCGGGAGGCCAACGCGCCAGCGAGAATGACATTGGCGGGGGTGGAAGTGTCGATGCTGAACGGGGTGCCCAACGTCAGCGAGTTCTGGGTCAGGGTGCCCGTCTTGTCCGCGCACAGCACGTCGACGCCGGCCAGTTCCTCGATGGCGACCAGCCGGCTCACGATGGCCTGTTTTTTGGCGAGTAGCCGTGCGCCGACGGCCATCGTCACCGACAGCACGGTGGGCATCGCCACCGGGATCGCGGCGACGGTCAGCACCAGGGCGAACTGCAGCGTGGTCAGGATCGCGTCGCCGCGCAGGATCGCGGTGACGACGATGACGGTGACCAGCACGACCGCGAGGATGATCAGGTAGTTGCCGATCTTGAGCACGGCGCGCTGGAAGTGGCTGACGGTGTGCGCGTCGGCCACCAGCTCGGCGGTCTTGCCGAAGTAGGTACCGGTGCCGGTGGCGTAGACCAGGGCGCCGATCTCGCCTTGCCTGATGATGGAGCCGGAGAACACGGCGTCACCGCTTGTGCAGGTCGCGGGCAGCGACTCCCCGGTGAGCGCGGACTGATCGACCTCGATCTCGTCGCCGTCCAGCAGCCGGGCGTCGGCGGGCACGATGTCACCCAGGCGCAGCCGGATCACGTCGCCGGGCACCAATTCGCGGGCCGGTGCGCTGATCCAAGTGTCGTCGCGTTTCACCCGCGCGTTGATCGCCAGCTTGGCTTTGAGGGCCTCAATTGCGTTGCCGGCCTGCCGTTCCTCGGTATAGCCGACCACCCCGTTGGCCACCAGCAACAGCAGGATGATGAAGAAATCCGGCCAGTGCCCGACCGCGCCGGACAAGATGACGGCGATCTCGATCATCCACGGGATCGGGCCCCAAAAGTAGCTGAGGAACTTCAGCAGCGGGTTGGTCTTATGGTCGGCGATCTCGTTCGGCCCGTACTGTGCCAGCCGTCGTGTTGCCTCGGCCGTGCTGAGCCCGTCCGGCGAGTAGCCCAGGTCTGTCTCGACCTGGGCTAGCGGCGCTGACTTCAAACCGGCATCCGGGCCGGCCGCGCCAGCAGCGGGCGACGGCGTGGTATGCGGTGTGTCGGTGGTCATGGCGCGGGGTCCGTTTGCCGTGTGTCAGCGGCCGGTTCGCGCCGTGCGCGATCTTTAGCGTAATGCCGGACAAGGCACATGACGCTGTCGATGGGAAAATATTGCGCAGAAACCGGTTTCGGCGTCTGCGGAGTGGCTGCGGTGGTCATGGTGATTCCCGGGTGTGCGGTTTTCACCGGAGCGTTCGGCACGAGCGACTGCTCAGAGAGGCGGCAGCGGACAGCCACTCTCATCCCGGACTGGTTGAGCTTCCCAACGTCGTTGACGTTACACGCTGCGGGTTTGGCCTGCCGCGGTTGGTTTCAGTGTCAAGTTGCCAGTGGGCTTGCCGGGGGTGCAAGTGCGTCCGATGAGGACGGCGACTGTCATCTTGGAAGCTACCGATACCGGAGAACTCCACTGCGCGGGCGCAAGCGTTGTCGTCACGGAGCGGTGCCGACGTAGCACATACTGAGCCTATGGCCGGTACTGGACGATCAACTTCGGAGTCGCTTGCTTCCGCTGATGGGCCGCACGAAAGCGCGCGGATTGTCGTCGGCGTCGACGCGTCGCAGGGATCGACGAACGCTCTGCTATGGGCATTCGGAGAGGCGCGGGCTCGCAAGGTGCCCATCTACGCCGTCCTTGCGTGGGAGTACCACGAGCCGTGGGTCGACCCAGGAATGGGCAGCATGTTCCCGTTGGGCTATCAGCCGCAGGACGGCGCACCACAGGACGACTTCGCCAACGTCGCTGCCGCGGTGAACAATCTGCTGGACGCAGCCATCCGTAAGGCCACCACATCCGACCCGGACAGCGCGACGGATCCCGTTCCAATCACGCAGGAGACGGTGCAAGGTCAGCCTGCGCACGTGTTGCTCGCGAGCGTCGGCGAAAGCGACATCATGGTAGTCGGCTCGCACGGACACGGAGGATTCGTCGAGGCGATGCTGGGCTCTATCAGTCAACACGTGGTGTCCCACTCGCGGTGTCCCGTGGTCGTCGTCCCCGCCCCGCAGCGGGCACCGAAAGGCTCAGCGACCTAGGATTGAGGACTGGACGGTCTCCGCTGTAGCTCGCGCAGAAGCCTTTTCGTTAACACTCGGCTTCACACAGAGCACCGGAGTCAGTGGTCCGACGGGCGAGTCGACACCGCACGGGATTCGACGGGCTAGTCACCACGGGTGTATCCTGGGAGTGCTGAGAATCTCAGCTAGTTCGGGATAAGTTCAGCTGTCCGCTGCGGAACTTGAGGAGCATTGGCTCCGAGGCCCCTACGCGCCGGTGATCGTTTGCACATCAGGATCACCATGACTGCTCCACAGAGTTTCTCGGCTCGATCGGCCCCCTTACAACACCCGCGCACAACGACGGTTGCGCATGACGTGGCCGCCGGCACTCCTGCGCACAGCTCACTGACAGGCGCACGTCGATGAAAGCGCTGGTCTTCGTAATCTTTGTGCTGGTCGTGCTGTCATTGCTGGTGCTGGCGATGGCGGTGCGGATCGTCAAACAATACGAGAACGGTGTGCTGTTCCGGCTGGGCCGGGTGATCGGAGAACGCCAACCCGGGTTGCGGCTGATCATTCCGTTCGTCGACGTGCTGCACCGGATTTCGCTGCGGATCGTGACGATGCCGATCCAATCCCAGGGCATCATCACCCGCGACAACGTCACTGTCGATGTCTCGGCGGTGGCCTACTTCAAGGTTGTTGACGCGGTGAAGTCGGTGGTGGCGATCGAGGACGTCTACGCCGCGATTGATCAGATCGCCCAAACGACGCTGCGCAAGGTGGTCGGTCAGCACACCCTGGATGAGACGCTCTCGGAGACCGACAAGATCAACCTCGACATCCGCGCCATCCTCGACGTCACCACCATCGAATGGGGTGTGCAGGTCACCCTGGTGGAGCTCAAAGACATCCAACTGCCCGACAGCATGAAACGGGCGATGGCCCGCCAAGCGGAGGCGGAGCGGGAGAAACGCGCGAAGATCATTGCCGCCGAGGGTGAATCGATGGCCGCTGCCGCCTTGGGCGACGCCTCGGACACCATGATGGCCCACCCGCTGGCGCTGCAGTTACGCAATCTGCAGACCCTGGTCGAGCTCGGCGTCGACAAGAACACCACCGTGGTGTTCCCGGCGCCGTTGATGTCGACCATCGCCGAACTCGGAACCTTTTTGGCCCGGGAAAGCGGTGCAGCGTCCAGGCCGGAGCCACAGCCACCAATTCCCGTCCCGGCAGCGGTGGGCAACGGAACGCCGCCCGCGGGTAGCCGGCCATGATCGCCGCGTTGATGCTCCTGTCGTGGGTTGGGTGCAGTTGCTGGGTGATGTATCGCGCGGTGCGATCCGCCCAGGCGAAGATGCCGGTTGCCGCACCGGGACAGCGCGCACCCCACGCGGCTGCGGTGCTCGGCCTCGAGGACGATCCCGTTCAGTGGCTCGCCGCCCACGGCTCCTGGACCGCACTGGACGAGCGCCAGCTGATCCGGCTGCTCACCGACTCCGCGCCATGACACCGACAAGCCACGAACTCAATCAAACAAAGCAGTAACGACGTGTCGAGCAAAGGACACTCCATGGCGCGTACCCGAACACTGGAACCTGAGCTGCTGCACAAGATGGACGCGTATTGGCGGGCGGCGAATTATCTGTCGGTCGGTCAGATCTATCTGTATGACAATCCGTTGTTGAAGCGGCCGCTGGCGCTCTCGGATGTGAAACCGCTGGTGGTGGGGCATTGGGGTACCACGCCGGGGCAAAACTTCATCTACGTGCACCTGAACCGGGTGATCACGAAGTACGACCTGGACATGTTCTACGTCGCCGGTCCCGGCCACGGGGGTCCGGCCCTGGTCGCCAACACCTACCTCGAGGGCTCCTACAGCGAGATCTATCCCGACGTCAGCCAGGACGAGTCCGGGATGAAGAAGCTGTTCACCCAATTCTCTTTTCCCGGAGGTATTTCCAGCCATGTGGCACCGACGACGCCGGGATCGATCCACGAAGGCGGGGAACTGGGCTACTCGCTGAGTCACGCGTTCGGCGCGGCGTTCGATAATCCCGGCTTGGTTGTCGCGTGCGTGATCGGTGACGGTGAGGCCGAGACCGGGCCACTGGCCACCGCCTGGCATTCCACCAAATTCCTCAACCCGGTCGGTGATGGGGCGGTGCTGCCGATCCTGCATCTGAACGGCTACAAGATCAGCAACCCCACCGTGCTGGCCCGCATCGAACCCGAGGAGCTCGACCAGTTCCTGCGCGGCTGTGGTTGGGAACCGCACTACGTCGAAGGCGACGACCCCGAGGACATGCACGAGCTGATGGCCACCGTCCTGGATACGGTGATCGAGGGCATTCGCCGCATCCAGCGCAAGGCGCGCACCGAGGGCGACACCACCCGTCCGCGCTGGCCGATGATCGTGCTGCGCTCCCCGAAAGGCTGGACCGGGCCCAAAAAAGTCGACGGCGAGCAGATCGAAGGCACCTTCCGCGCACACCAGGTGCCGTTGCTGGTCGACGAGCACCATCCGGGACATGTCGAGCAGCTCGACAGCTGGATGCGCAGCTATAAACCCACCGAGTTGTTCGACCAGGCCGGGCGGCTGCTGCCCGACCTGGCTGCGCTGGCTCCCCAAGGGCAGCAGCGGATGGGCGCCAACCCGCACACCAACGGCGGGGTGTTGCACGATCTGCGGATGCCCGACTTCCGCGCCCACGCGGTGGCGGTGGCCTCGCCCGGCGCGGTGCAGGCCGAAGACACCCGCGTGCTCGGCACTTTTCTGCGCGACGTCATCACGCTCAACGACGAGGCGCGCAACTTTCGGATCTTCGGCCCCGACGAAACCCTGTCGAACATGCTCGGGGCAGTCTTTCAGGTGACCGACCGGCAATGGGAGGCCCGCACCGCCGCCAACGACGAATACCTCGCGCCACGAGGGCGGGTGCTGGATTCGATGCTCAGTGAGCATCAAAGCGAGGGTTGGCTGGAAGGTTATCTGCTGACTGGCCGGCACGGGCTGTTCAACTGCTACGAAGCGTTCATCCACATCGTCGACTCGATGTTCAACCAGCACGCCAAATGGCTCAAGGTCACCGCGCAACTGCCGTGGCGCCGCGACATCGCATCACTGAATTACCTTCTTGCGTCCCATGTCTGGCAGCAGGACCACAACGGATTCACCCACCAGGACCCAGGCTTCCTCGACCATGTCGTCAACAAGAAAGCCGACATCGTGCGGGTCTACCTGCCGCCGGACGCCAACTGCCTGCTCTCGGTGGCCGACCACTGCCTGCGCAGCCGCCAATACGTCAACGTGATCGTCGCCGGCAAGCACCCGATGCCGCAGTGGCTGAACATCGAGCAAGCAGAAGTGCACTGCACCGAGGGCATCGGCATCTGGGAATGGGCGGGAAACGACCAGGGCGCCGAACCGGATGTGGTGCTGGGCTGCTGCGGGGACACTCCGACCCTGGAAGTGCTGGCGGCCGTGTCGATCTTGCGGGAACACCTGCCCGAGTTGAAGATCCGCGTGGTCAACGTGGTGGACTTGATGCGGTTGCAGTCGGCCAGCGAACACCCGCATGGCCTGAGCGACCCCGACTACGACGCCTTGTTCACCACCGACAAACACATCATCTTCGCATTCCACGGCTACCCCACCCTGATCCACCGACTCACCTACCGCAGAACCAACCCCAACCTGCATGTGCGCGGCTACAACGAAGAAGGCACCATCACCACGCCCTTCGACATGCGAGTCCAAAACAAACTCGACCGTTTCCACCTCGTCGCAGACGTCATCGAGCGGCTGCCCCAACTCGGCGCCACCGGCGACTACCTCAAACAGACCATGGCCGACAAACTCGTCGAACACACCCGATACATCAACGCCCACGGCCAAGACCTGCCCGAAATCCGCAACTGGACATGGAACCCCACGCCTTGACAACATCGACTGCCCGGGTGCCGGCCACCCCGGTTGCTGCGTCGGGCCTGCCGCGCCTGGTAGCCGGTGCGAACGCGTTGGTCACCGGCGACAAGGGCCTACTCGCCATCGATGAGTCAATTCCCACCTGCAACAGGCGATTCGCCCGGCTTGGGATCGCCCAGACCGAGTACAACCGCCGCGCCTATCGGGAACTGATCGTGACCACGCCCGGCCTCGGCGACAGCATCACCGGTGTCATCCTGTGCGACGAGACGATTCGTCAGCACACCACGGACGGTCACGCATTCGCGACCGTCCTCGTCGGGGCCGGGATCGTGCCCGGCATCAAGGTGGACCTAGGTGCCAAACCGCTGGCCGCTCACCCGGGAGAGAAAGTGACCGAGGGCCTCGACGGGCTGCGTGAACGCCTCGCTGAGTACGCCGCGCTGGGGGCGCGGTTCGCCAAATGGCGGGCCGTGTTCACCATCGGCGAGAGAGTTCCGAGCCGTGCCTGCGTTCAGGCCAACGCCCACGCCCTGGCCCGCTACGCGGCGTTGTGTCAGGAAGCCGACCTGGTTCCCATTGTGGAACCCGAAGTCCTCATGACCGGCGAGCACACGCTTACTCGATGCGGGCGGGTCACCGAAGATGTTCTGCGGGAAGTCTTCTCCGAGCTGCACACCCAAGGCGTCTTGTTGGAGGGCATGCTGCTCAAAACCAACATGGTTCTACCCGCGTTGACGTGCCGGATCCAGCCGGCCGTCGAGGCGGTCGCTGAGGCCACGATCTGCTGCCTGCGCCGGACGGTGCCCGCTGCTGTCGCCGGGATCGTGTTCCTGTCCGGTGGCCAGTCCGGTGACCTGGCCACGGCCCGGCTCAATGCCATCAACGCCGCAGGCCGCCCGCCCTTGCCGTGGCCGGTGGCGTTCTCCTACGGCAGAGCGATCCAGCAACCCGCCCTGAGCATCTGGGACGGCCGGCACACGAATGCGGGCCGCGCCCAACAAGCTATTGCGCAACGGGCCAAAGCCAATCGGGACGCCCGCCGCGGCGAGTATGCCCAGACCGCCATCCTGGCTCCCGCATGACGATCAGCCGCGGGCCGATACCGAATTTGGGCGTGTCCGCACCAACGCGCGATTTTCTGTTGACCCCCAGCACCCGTGAGGATCACACCTTCCACGACAGTAGGGACTGTCCCTACCAGGCGAGGACCACCAGCTACGACGACCTTCCCGGCGCCGCGTACCCCCGCCGATGCAATTGGTGCACCGAACACGACCGGCCAACCTCGTCATGACGATCACCACCGGGCCGCGGGGCCGGGACGACGGTGACCCACGATGAAGCTCGTCATCATCCGGCACGGCGGCACCGAATGGACCCTGTCCGGGCGATATACCGGCACCACCGATCTGCCGCTGACGCGGCACGGGTGCGGTCAGGCCGCCTTGCTGGCGCCGCTGGTTGAGCGCGTGCTGTCCGGCGACGGTGCGCGGGCGTTTTCCAGCCCTCGCCGACGCGCCACCGCAACCGCTGCCCTCGCCCTCCCCGCTCGGCCGATAACAGTGGATCCGCTTGTCGCGGAATACCACTACGGCGACTACGAGGGCCTGACCGACGACCAGATCCGCCAGCTGGCACCCGGCTGGGACATTTGGCGTGACGGATGCCCCAACGGTGAATCCACCGACGACGTCGGTATGCGGGCCGATGCCTTTCTCGACGCGCACGTCGTGAGGTGCGACGAGCCGGTCGTCGTCTTCACCCACGGGCACTTCTCCCGAATCCTGGCCGCGCGGGCGCTAGGGCTGGCCGCGGACAACGGGCGCCTGTTCGCCAGCGTCACCGCCTCGATCTCGGTGATCGAGGACTACCACGGTGAACGCTGCATCGGGCGGTGGAACGTGGATGCCGCGCTGCTCGACGGCAGTGCCAACCGGACTGCCGCCAGCGACAAGGTCGCGCCAGCCGAGGCGCTGAGAGAGGACCGACTGTGGCAATCGACTCGACAGATTTCCGGGTAGAAGCCGGACGCCACGTCGACCTGGCCACACTGCCGACGGCGGTGAAAGCCCTCTATACGTCGCACAAGAATTACAAGAAGCAGCTGAAGAAACACGTCAAGAAACTGAGCTCACTGCAGCAGCTGCATTACGCCTCCGACCAATGGGCGTTGCTGCTGATCTTTCAAGGCATGGACGCCGCCGGTAAAGACGGCGCGATCCGCCATGTGATGTCCGGGGTGAACCCGCAAGGCTGCCAGGTGTTCAGCTTCAAACAGCCCACCGATCAGGACCTCGAACACGACTTCCTCTGGCGCACCACCTGCTGCCTACCCGAACGCGGCCGGATCGGCATCTTCAACCGCTCCTACTACGAGGACGTCCTCATCGCCCGGGTCCACCCCACGATGCTGCACGGACACGGCCTGCCCGACGAGCTGATCGACCGGAAGGCCCTCTGGAAGCAGCGCTACCGGTCGATCCGCGACCTCGAGGATCACTTGCACCGCAACGGCACCCAGATCGTCAAAATCTTCCTGCACCTATCGAAAGATGAACAGGCCCAACGGTTCCGCGCGCGCATCGACGCACCCGAAAAAAACTGGAAATTCAGCCTCGCCGACATCCGCGAACGATCCTATTGGGACACCTACATGGCGGTATACGGTGACTGCCTGCGAGCGACCAGCACCGATCATGCCCCCTGGTACATCGTGCCGGCCGACGACAAAGACAACGCCCGACTCATCGTCTCCCAGATCGTCCTCGACAGCCTCGCCGACCTCAAGATGGCCTACCCCACAACCACACCCGCGCGTCACCAGGAATTGGAGTCATTCCGAAGCCAGCTCTGACGCCCCGCCCACCGCTATTTTTCGGCGGGCACCATCACCCAACACCGCGCGGGGCTGCGAAAGCCGGCCGATGAGGTCGGCCACGGAACTAGATGTCTCAGACGGGTCACAGCGTGTTCTGCTATTGGTCTCATCTGTGTCGCCGGGGTGCCCGGCCCGGTGGTTGGGCGGGCGCCTCGTGGATCGGCGTCGGTCGGTTGGGCGCGCTGATCGGCGCCGCGGTGGTCACCGTGAGGGGTCGCCCGTCGTGCTGCACCGACAGCGGTTCGCCGTCATGGAGTCGGTACGTCGTCGTGTCGCGAGTGATCTCGACGTGAAGTCGCCTGCTCTGCACGCAGATCGTGACTGTCAGCCCGGTGATCCCGTTCGGCAGCCGCGGGGAAAAGGTGACACTGCCGTCGCGTTCGCGCAGTCCGGCGAGTCCTTGCACCAAGGCGATCCACGTCCCGGCCAGCGACGCCGCGTGCAGCCCATCGCGGGTGTTGTGCTCCAGATCATCGAGGTCCATCAGTGCCGCTTCGGTCAGGTAGTCATAGGCCAGGTCCAGATGGCCGGTTTCGGCGGCGAGCACCGCCTGGGTGCAGGCCGATAACGAGGAATCCCTGACGGTGAGGGCCTCGTAATAGGCGAAGTTGCGGGCCTTCTCCTCGGTGGTGAACGCCGCGCCGCGCAGGTGCATTGCCAGGACAAGGTCGGCCTGCTTGACGACCTGCTTGCGGTACAGGTTGAAGTAGGGGAAGTGCAGCAGCAACGGATACTGCGCAGCGGTGGTCGCCGCGAAGTCCCAAAGCTCGTGGCTGGTGAACCCCTCAGCCTGGGCATGCACTCCCAGCGCGTCGTCATAAGGGATCACCATCGCGGCCGCCGCGTCGCGCCACCGTTGTTCCTCTTGCGCGTCGATGCCCAGGGTGTGGGCGCGGTCAGGGTGGCGCGCGGCGGCGTCGGCGGCCGCGACAAGGTTGTGCTGGGCCATCAGGTTTGTGTACAGGTTGTTGTCGGCCACGGCCGAGTACTCGTCGGGGCCGGTTACGCCATCGATGCGGAATCGTCGGTGCGGGTCGTAGTGCCCGAGCGAGCACCACAGTCGCGCCGTTTGAGCCAACAGCTCCAGACCCACGTCGCGGGCAAAGGCCTCATCGGCGGTGACCTCGACGTAGCGGACGACCGCGTCAGCAATATCCGCGGCGACGTGAAACGCGGCGGCGCCCGCCGGCCAGTATCCCGAGCATTCCGGTCCGGCGATCGTGCGCCACGGAAACGCCGCGCCTTTCAAACCGAGCTGGACGGCCCGATGCAGCGCGTCCGGCAGGATCGAATGCCGCCAGCGCAGCGCGTCAGCGGCGGCCTGCGGTGCGATGTAGGTGAGTACCGGTAGAACGAACGTTTCGGTGTCCCAGAACGCGTGCCCGTCATAGCCCGGGCCGGTCAACCCCTTTGCCGCGATCGCGCGTCCTTCGGCGCGGGCACCGGTCTGCAGGAGGTGAAACAACGCGAAACGCACCGCCTGCTGCACAGCGGGGTCACCGTCGACCTCGACGTCGGCACCGGCCCAAAAATCGTCGAGATACGTGCGCTGCTCGGCGATCAGCCCGTCCCAGCCCGATTGAACCGCGCCAGCGAGTGCGGCGGCGACCTGATCGCGGACCGCTGGTTGCGATCGGGCCGCCGACCACCCGTGGGCCACGAATTTGACCACGCGCAGCCGCTGCCCGGGTTCCAGGGTCGCGGTGATCGTGACCCGGCCCAGATCGGGCATGCTTTCACTGGACACCTGCATCGACGGCGGAGCATCGATGTGGTGCTCCATGGCCACGCCCAGCCGCAGGCCGCTTTGGGCGGTGTGGTGCAGCAACGATGCGCCAGTCCCACCGCAGGCGTGTTCCTCCGAGACCAGTGGTGCCAGCAGCGCCGCCGATTTCCGCGGGTCGTCGCCACCGCTGCTCGGCAACGTCTCGTTGGCCACGAGTTCGGACTGCAACACCACCCGCACCGTCTGATCGAGCGGTTCGACGTCGTAACAGATGGCGGCGACGGACCGCTGCACCAGCGACACCAGCCGGCTCGAACTCACCCGCACACCCTTCCCGCCCGGCGATATCCACTCGGCCTCACGGCGCAGTTGCCCGCTGCGGAAATCCAGCACCCGCTCGTGGGCGATAAGTCGCCCATAGCGGACGTCGAAGGCCTCATCATCGACCAGGAGGCGGATCAATTTGCCGTTGGTCACGTTGATGACGGTCTGACCAGCTTCGGGGTAGCCGTAACCGGCCTCGGCGTAGGGCAAAGGGTGCGATTCGTACACACCGTTCAGATAGCAGCCCGGCAGCCCGTGCGGCTCCCCCTCGTCAAGGTTTCCCCGCCAACCGACATGACCGTTCGACAGGGCGAACAGCGACTCGCTCTGCGCGATCACCTCGAGATCGAAGCCCGTCTCGCGCAGACACCAGGGCTCGACCGTGTACGCCGGGTGCGTGATCACGGCATGTCCAGGAAATCGGCGAGGTCGCTGACCACGGTCTCGGCTCCGTTGCCTACTGCTGAAGTCACCATTTCTCCGAATATCCTTGTAGGCAAATAATATTCGGATCGAGAGGCAGACGAGTCATTAGGATCGATCCGGTGTTCAGGCTCGGCGGATGCACGGCTCAGAGCTGACGCTCCAGCGAGTCAGCAGCGGACAGCTGGCTCATCCCGTACTAGCTGAAAGTCTCAGCCCCTTGACGCTACGCCGAGTTGCTGCCGTCCGGTATGTCACCAGGCGGCGGTGCGCAGCAGATCGTTGCCGGCACGGTCGATTTCGCTACTTCGCAGGGGTTCGGAACGGACCGCACGCGCGAAACGCCGTCGCGACCTTCGAAATCGTGTCACTTGCACCATGAACCTCGATGCAATCAATACCCATGGCCTTAATGGGATAGTCGTTGCCTTCTGGGTCCAGGCGGTCACCGAAGAAGAGAATCTCACGTTCGGTCACACGAAGTGCCAACATGAGCTTCCTCGCTCCGTAGGCCTTATCGATACCCCGCCGGGTTACATCGATCGAGGTCGAGCCGCCACTTTTGACCTCGAGATCTGGGAGTCTGTCTGCTGCAAACTTGCGGAGCGCTTCCTTTTTTGAATTATCCGGATCCCACGCTAATTTGACGTCAGCGGGAGCGCCCTGGCCAAGGGCAGAGTATGTGACTTGGCTGCCGCGATCCTCAAGTGCGGGACCCCAAGTAGCGTTCGTCCAGAAGCCGAGCTTTTCGGCCCCGTCCCGAAGGACTTCGATCGCGCGATTCTTCTCGTCGGAAGACAGTTTCTCAAAATATATCTCGTCCCAGACGCCTCTTTGCCATCGCAGATAACGCGTCCCGCACGTGGGCATCAAGTGCAGGCGTTTGAGGTCACAGAATTCGCCGAGATGCCGTAGTACCTGCGCATCAAACTGCTCGAAACGGCCGCCAGAGATGATGCAAACATCGATAGCTGAGAGCAGGGTGCGCAGCATGTGAACCGTGGCTGGTGAAATCTCACTCTTTGACGCCGCGAGCGTACCGTCGAGGTCGAACATTGCCACACGGTACGGTCTCATCAATCGCTCTGCCGTTCTTTTAATTCGGCCGCGCCGGTAAACCAGCAAGCGCATGTGGAAGGCGCTCGGAGCCAATGCTCCTTGAGTTAAGCGGCGGACGGCCGAACTCATCCCGGACCAGCTGAAATTCTCAGCACGCTTAGACTACCCCCGTTGGCCTGCTCGTATCGCGCGGCGGTCATAGGGGTCCCGCGCGTGTAAAGTTATTGTTGCTGGGCCTTTCAGCAAGTCCGGATCGAGTTCGGCTGTCCGCCGCTGAACTTGATGAGCGTTCGCTCGCGCCGCGCTAAGCCGCCTCTCATCTCGTGAGGATCCGCTACCACGTCAACAAACAGTGTTGACATGCAAGCAAACCGGATCCCGTTCGCACACCTATGAATCACGTAAGTCCGCCACCCGGATGGAACGGCAGAACGGTTGGCCGCGTTCAACGATCTAGGGGAAGTTCCAAGGGTCCAAAAGGGGGAGCAAAATATGGCGATTACTGACGTTCCGGCCTTCGCCCACTTGACTGAGGCCGACATCGAGAGTCTGGCCGTTGAGCTGGACGCGATCCGGCTGGACATCGAGGATTCTGTCGGCGAGCGCGATTCTCGCTACATCCACCGCACCATCGCCGCGCAACGTGCCCTGGAAGTGGCCGGCCGGCTCCTGCTGGCCGCCAGCTCGAAACGCTCGGCGTGGTGGGCGGGGACCGTGACCCTCGGTCTGGCCAAGATCATCGAGAACATGGAGATTGGCCACAATGTCATGCACGGCCAATGGAATTGGATGAACGATCCCGAGATCCACTCCACGACGTGGGAGTGGGACATGGGCGCGGCGTCAAAACACTGGGTTGCCGCCCACAACTTTCGGCACCACAAGTACACCAACATCCTCGGCATGGATGACGATGTGGGTTACTTCGTCCTCCGCGTCACTCGTGACCAGCCCTGGCAGGGCTACAACGTCGGCAACGTGCTGTACAACGCCGCACTCTCGCTGGGGTTCGAGTGGGGAATTGGCTTGCAGACCGTCGATGTCGAGAAGGCCTTCAAGCACGGCCCGGACCGTGACGTCAACCGCCAACGGCTGCGTGAGTTCTCCCTCAAGGCCGGCAGGCAGGTGGCAAAGGACTACGTCATGTTCCCGGCACTCACCTCGCTGTCGCCGGCGGCGACCTACAAATCGACGCTGAAGGCCAACGCGGTGGCCAACGTGATCCGCAACATCTGGGCCAACGCGGTGATCTTCTGCGGGCATTTCCCTGATGGCGCAGAGAAATTCACCAAGACGGACATGGCGGGCGAAACCAAGGGCGAGTGGTATCTGCGGCAGATGCTGGGCAGCGCCAACTTCGAGGGCGGGCCGGTGCTGCGGTTCATGAGCGGCAACCTGTGCCATCAGATCGAGCATCACCTGTATCCCGATTTACCGAGCAACCGGCTGCACGAGATCTCGGTGCGGGTGCGCGCGGTCTGCGACAAGTACGACTTGCCTTACACCACAGGCTCATTCCTGATGCAGTACGGCAAGACGTGGCGCACCATCGCCAAACTGTCGCTGCCGAACAAGTACCTGCGCGATACCGCGGACGACGCTCCGGAGACCCGCAGCGAGCTGATGTTCGCTGAACTGGAACCCGGTTTTGGCAAGACCGACCAGGCGACAGGGCGTCACCGCGGGCTCAAGACGGCGATCGCGGCGGTCCTGGGTCAGCGTCGTCCAGTGCGGATTTGAGCGCAGCGCGTGCCACGGGCCAGGCCTTGCCGACTACGCCCAACAGCGCGCTCAGACTCGGCGATTGGTGCTCGGGCCGGAATGCGAGCGTCAGGCTGGGTAGTTCGGTCCTGGGGCGAATGTCGAACACCCAGGTGTCCTGGCGAGTGGATATCCACCCTCATCGCAATATCCAGAAAGTATCGTGGCGAAACAATAAAGCTATCGCAGCTGCCAAAGTGTCGTGGTGCGCGTTGACTCGAAGCATGACCAAACCAACTCAAGCCCTGGGCGGACGGCTACCGCTCGCCGATCCGGCGACCTTGACCGGCGCACAGCACGAACTGTTTGAGAGAGTGCAGGCGACGCGGGTGCCGTGGGCAAGCGAGGCCGGCGTTCGGGTAACCAGCAAAGACGGTCGGCTGATCGGGCCGTTCAACGGCTTCCTGCTGCAACCCGAAGTGGCTGCGAAGTTCTTGGATTTCACGGCCGCCGCGGCGGACCATCGGACGCTGTCGCCGCGGGTACGCGAGGTGGTGATTGTCGCGGTTGGCGCCGTCTGGGGTGCGGAGTATGAGCTCTACGCTCACACCGCGATGGCGCGCCAGGCCGGCCTGCCCGACGACGCCGTCACCACCCTGAGTAACGGCGGTATTCCCGAGGACCTCAGCGACGATGAGAAGATCGCCGCACGAGTTGCGCACGAACTGTCGACCCGTCACCGCATCGACGACGAGCTCTACCGTGAGGCCGAAAACGCTTTCGGCAGAACGGGTTTATTCGACCTCGTTGCCCTGATGGGCCAGTACCACACCGTGTGCACGCTGCTGAACCTGTTCGAGGTACCCGCGCCATGACCACCACACCAGCCCACATCTCCACGGTCGCCAGCTTTCCCGAGCGCTTCTTCCTGGAAAACCTCGCCGTCCGTGCCGACGGGTCGATCCTGGTGAGCGTTCTTAACCACAAGCAACTTTGGTATCTGCCCGCCCCTGACGGCGGCAAGCCCGTCACACCGGCACTGGTGCATACCTTCGACCAATGTGCGACGGGCATCGCGGAAACCGAGCCCGACATCTTCTACGTCAGTACCGCCGCCCAGGCCAGCCTGGAACGCTTCGACTTTCGCGGCTGGACCCCAGGGACGCCCCTGCAGCCGACCCGGGTCCTGACCTTCGACCAGCCGGCCGGTCTCAACGGCTCGTGTGTGATCGCGCCGCGCGTCATCCTGCTCGCCGACTCGCTTACGGGGTTGATCTGGCGCGTCGACCTGGCCGATGACGGCCTCACCGCGACCGCCTCGGTCTGGCTACAAGACCCCACCATGGCACCCGATCCCGACAATGGACTCACGTCGGTGATGGGACCGCAGCCGGGGATCAACGGTATTCGCTACGCCGCACGGACCCACGTCGTCTACTACACGGCCACGGCGCAAAAGCTTTTCATGCGAGTCGCTGTCGACCCCAGGACACATGCGGCGGTTCGCGAGCCCGAAGTCGTCGCCGCCGACATCACGGCGGACGACTTGTGCCTCGACGAAAACGCCGATGTGGCCTACCTGACGACACACACTGACAACACCATCGTTGCCGTGCCGATCGGCCCCGATGGTCGAGATGGCGCCCGCAGCGTCGTGGCGGGGGAGCCCTTCACCGAACAGCTGGTCGGACCGTCGAGCGCGGCCTGGGCGCGTGGTCCCGCGGACTACGGCCGCGTCGCCTACGTGACCACTGACGGCGGCTACACGGCTGTCGCGTACGGCCGGCCGGGTGCCGACGGAATCATCCGCCCCGCCCGAGTCGTGCGGGCGCAGTTCGACCTGGATGCCTAGTGTGTGTTCAGTCAGCGAGCCACACGTGTCCGAGAGTGTCACGAGTTGGTTCGTCGGCAAAGTCACCCGGTGCCGCGCCGTGTAGCGTTAGCGATGTTGAATACCAGCCAGTCCGGGACGAGGTCGGCTGTCCGCCGCTGTCCTCGCTGAGTAAAAGCTCGCGCCGCACACTCCGGTGACCACCGCACATGTCGGGAATCACCATGAACGTTTTACGTACCATCCGCTCGCCCGCTGTGCCAACCGCACCGGTCTTTACGCTTGGTTCGGCGTTGCGCTGGCTTGGGCACGACTGCCCGGATCGCCGCTGCTCGCAATCGATCGACGCGTGGCCGGCTTCCATCTGGTTACTCCTCCGGGGAGGACATCCGCTACCGGCATATCCGCTGCAAGCCGTGCTCGTCGTGGATCTCGCCGAGACCGGTGAACCCCTCGCGCGGATCGGCCGGCTGATCGATGACGTCGACCAATGCGCCCGCGGCGAAGCAATCCGGGTCTGCCAGCAACACGACACCGGCAACCGACACGACCTGATCGCTCCTCAGATGAACGAGATGTCCGGCCGAAGGTCGCGAAACAAATTTTTGCAGTTTTGACATCGTGGTGCAGAAGCCCGGCGTGGTGAGCCCCCGCGAGGGCCCCCAAACGTCAGTCACGATCGCGCGCACCGGCAACTACGGTATCTGCGCATGGTTCTCTAACTCAGACAATTCGACAACGACCACCTGCACCTGCTGCCGACGTGTGCTGTGCTGGATGACCTTCTCCGCCAACGGAATCTGTTTGACGAACTTATCCGCTCCGATCACGGTCACCAGTTCATCATGAACAGGGGCCGGTGGATACATCGCAGAGAGGGACTGAATGATCGACAAAGCGCAGCACATGACTGATGTTGCCGGCGAGTGCAATCGGCTCAACGAGATATCGCAACTGCTGGGGTATGCGGTCACCGCGACCACGAGCGTCGAGGACCAATCCGCGCAGGAGTTTACGGTTCATCGGCTAGACCAGACTGTCGCCAGCGGCCCCAGGTTCGCGACTACCGAGGAGGTTCGTGCTCACCTCCAGGCAATCGCGAAGCTCCCACTCTGGCGACTGGACCTCGTAGGCAACAGCTCGATCCTCTTCGATCCGGCGGAGCTCGAGGTCACCGACGTCACCACCGGTGAGAGTTTCAGCTTCAGGGGTTGGGGTTTGGGATTCGCGCAACTGGCGGCAAGCGGTGACGGCCCAGGCGCTCAGGAGGGGGTAACGAATCTCACTGTCGGTTCTGAGGACCCGCCAACTATTGGGAATTGGTACAAGTCAGACGAGGGCTGATAGTGCGCGGCCCGCGAGATGGTCATCGACGCGCTGGCCGTTTACGGGCGACACCGAACGCCTCCGGGGCCCTTACCATCTGGCTGTACACCTACAGTCACGACGGCGGCCACACCGCGCTCAGCGGTCGAGTGGCAGGGGGTCCCCGGGCAGGTGTAATCTTGTCGTTGCTGAGCCTTTCAGCCAGTCCGGAACGAGTTTGGCTGCACGCCGCTGAACTTGATGAGCGTTGCTCGCGCCGCACATTCCGATATCTGCCCGTTGCGATCGAGGCAGCATGCACATTTCGCTCATTCCCCCCGTTGACCCCGGAATCCGGGGAACCGCCAACTCCGCGTTCACTCTTCCTGTGCTCGTCGGAGAGCTAAATCAGCTGGGGGGCAGGCTAAATAATGACTTCAGCACTGCCCCGAGCAGCCCTTCTCTCAAACGTCTACACAGAAACTAGGTATACGTCATGATCGTTTTCGGAATCGTCCTTATCGTCCTCAGCTTCCTCCTCCCTATCCTGATCCCTGCTTTCGCCGTCTACGCCCATGTTGCGTTGGTCATCGGGGTTCTGCTCCTTGTCGTCGGCCTGATACTGATGCTGGTGGGACGGACGGGACACGCCGTCGGCGGCCGCCGCCACTACTACTAAACCGGCCAAAGTTACTCAACGCGGTTGTCGCGGCTGCCGTGGTCCCAGCGTGCTTCGTTGCCGAAGAACGCTGGGAAGCCTGAACATAGAAGCTCGACGGGGAGAAGACGATGGCGATCACTGACATTCCGGCCTTCGCTCACCTGACTGACGCCGACATCGAGAGTCTGGCCGTTGAGCTGGACGCGATCCGGTTGGACATCGAGGATTCCCTTGGCGAGCGCGATTCTCGCTACATCCGCCGCACTGTCGCCGCGCAACGTGCCCTCGATGTAGCCGGCCGGCTCCTGCTGACCGCCAGCTCGACACGTTCGGCATGGTGGGCGGGGACGGTGACCCTCGGTCTGGCCAAGATCATCGAGAACATGGAGATCGGCCACAATGTCATGCACGGTCAGTGGAACTGGATGAACGATCCCGAGATCCATTCCACGACATGGGAGTGGGACATGAGTGCGGCGTCAAAACACTGGCGTTCCACCCACAACTTTCGGCACCACAAGTACACCAACATCCTCGGCATGGATGACGATGTGGGCTACAGCATCCTACGAGTCACCCGTGACCAGCCCTGGCAGGGCTACAACATCGGCAACCTGCTGTTCAACACCATCCTCGCGCTTGGATTCGAGTGGGGAATTGGCTTCCAGCCCATCGAACTGAGTAAGACCCTCAAGGCCGGTCCGGACCGCGAAACTACCGTCCTGCAGGTGCGCGAGTTCTCCGCCAAGGCCGGCAGGCAGGTGCTAAAGGACTACGTCGCGTTCCCGGCGCTCACCTCGCTGTCGCCGGCGGCGACCTACAAATCGACGCTGAAGGCCAACGCGGTGGCCAACGTGATCCGTAACATCTGGGCCAACGCGGTGATCTTCTGCGGGCATTTCCCGGATGGCGCAGAGAAATTCACCAAGACCGACATGATCGGTGAAACGAAGGGCCAGTGGTACCTGCGGCAGATGCTGGGCAGCGCCAACTTTGACGCCGGGCCGGTGCTGCGGTTCATGAGCGGCAACCTGTGCTACCAGATCGAGCATCACCTCTATCCCGATCTGCCGAGCAACCGGCTGCACGAGACCTCGGTCCGGGTGCGCGCGGTGTGCGATAAGTACGACGTGCCTTACACCACAGGCTCATTCCTGATGCAGTACGGCAAGACGTGGCGCACCATCGCCAAACTGTCGCTGCCGAACAAGTACCTGCGCGACACCGTCGACGACGCTCCGGAGACCCGCAGCGAGCTGATGTTCGCCGAACTGGAGCCCGGTTTCGCCGGGACCGACCTAGTTACAGGGCGGCGCCGCGGGCTCAAGACAGCGATCGCAGCGGTCCGCCAATGGCGTCGGGACCGCTCGCCCACGATGCCGCGCCGGCTAGTCGACTCGAGGTGATCGCCGGTGTCGGGCACTTCCCGCATGTCGAGTCCCCGACAGCGGTGGTGCACATCCTTGACGATTTCAACGCCACCACAGGGCGGGATGTCGATCTGACGAATCGAAAAGCCTGAGACTCCCTACGTCGGGAATACCCGTTCGGCGGCGGCAACCGTGCGGCCCGGCGGGGATCGCGACATCGGGTCGGCTAGCGAGCGAGCCGGCCGGACGCACTTACATTTTGGTGTATCGGGCCATGGCGAAGCTGTATAGGCCGTAGGTAATGATTCCCAGGCTGGCGGCGATAAGGAGTGCTGCTCCGTAGGGTTGGGCCCCGAGTGTTTTGAGGGCTCCGTCGAGTCCGGTGGCCGTGTTCGGCTCCGAACGACCCGCCGCGACGACAACCAGCACCCCGGCACCGGCGATAACCAGGCCTTTAGCGATGTAGCCCACCACGCCCAGTCGTCGCACCAAGTCGCTGGAATTGCCCTTGAGGTCGTCGAGAAAGTTGCGGCTGGCTCCCTTGTAGACGTGATATCCGCCCACCGCGACGATGATGACGCCGCCGGCGATGAGTGCGATCGTGCCCGCGCCGGTCTGCATCAGGCGTGCGCTCATCGCGGAATTCTGCTTACCCGTGGACTTCCCGGCACCCCGGGCGAATCCGAACGCGGAGTATGCGAACGCGAAATAGACCACTGCTAAGGCGAATGCCTTCACCCGGTCCAGCACTTCCGATGTTGCGCCTTGGGATTTCGGGTCGGTCGACCGACCGAGTGCTGTCTCGACGAGGCGCCACAGCGCCATCACCACAAGCGCGACCACGACAACCCAAAGCGCGACGATGCCACCCGGTTTGGCCGCCAACGCCGCTAACGCCCCGGACTGGTCAGCGCTGCCACCGTCCACGCCGAGCGCAATACGGATCGCGAGGTAGCCGATGATCACGTGCAGCAGGCCGCTCACGACATACCCGGCGCGGGCGAATCGTTCGAACACACTGTTTTGGGCGATCTGTGTCGCGGGGGACGACGACGCGTGGTGCATGGGCTCGGCCATCGCGGTCCAGACTACGCGCCGCCGGGTGCGGGTCAGCTTGCGCGACGTGCACAGCTCGGCTACTGGGACCTTCCGGCGGGAATTCGGTTGCCGCAGAATCTGATTACCCCGGTTTGTCACCACCGCCGGGTGTCGCACGGCCGACGTACGCCACTGCCGGCGACGGTTAATTGTCGAGCCATCCCAAGATCCGGTCCCCAGCGCTTGACAATTTCTTCCGCGGGGTGGAACGTCAACCTAGTTGGGACTCTCAACCAGTCCGGTATGGGGTCAGCCGTCCGCCGCTGTCCTCGCAGAGCAGTAACTCACGCCGAACAGACCGGTGACAACCGCATCTCGGGGATCACCATGAACGCTCCGCTCGCCCCCTCCGTGCTACCGGAGGGTGGCTTTCTTTCCCAGCCCTGGCAGGGTCGCACCGTACGGTTAGCCAGCCGTCGGCACAGGTCGTCGGTAGTTGTTGTCAGCGCCCATGGCGGCGTCGACGCATCCAACGCTGACACTCTGACCGAGTACGCGCTGGGGCATGTGCTGCGTTGCCGCGGGCTGATCCTCGATCTGCGCGGCCTGGATTTCTTTGGAACCGACGGGTTTTCGGCGCTGCACAGGGTCTCTGTCCGCTGCGCGCGCGTGGGCATAGGCTGGGCAGTAGTACCCGCTGACACAGTCTCCCGGGTGCTGCGGATCTGCGATCCACAGGGCTTGCTGCCGGCCGTCTGCACGGTCGAGGCAGCGATGGCCACCGTTCAAGGCCAGCCTCACCGTGCGCCGCAGCCCATTGAAAGCCGCAGTGACTCCGCACAATCCTCGAGATGCGAACGCACGGTGTGCTTGGTCTGCGGCGGTACACAACCGGTGCGCCACGAACGGCCGACCTTCACACCTGCGATCGCCGAGTTCGCTGGTCCTGCCTTGACGGCTGCGCATTAGGGCCGACTCAATGTCGACCACGCGGATATGACTTCGGTCGCACTGCGAAATAAGCCCAACATGCGACCGTCCCCGCGGCACCTCATCGCTGAAGTCGGGTATGAAGGGCCCATGGCGCCTGCAGCAGATCTTCCGCTCGACGACCGTGCTCCACACATCGTGCTGGGCCTCGTCGGGGCGCCCGGTGCGGCGTTTTCGCTGGCCAGGGAGCTCGTCGATTCGGGTTTGGGTGAGGAGCTCGAGCAGCGGTTACCGGGTGCCCGGTGGGTCGTTGACGTCATGGAGAGCCGCCTAGTGCACCCGCCCGCCACGGACGCTGCGCTGGTGGACGCCGCTCGGCAAATGCTGCTGAACCGCGGCTGGGACGTGGTGGTTTGTCTGACCGACCTCCCGTTGCACGTGAAGCGGCGCCCGGTCGTGGCCCACGCCAATCCGGTGCGCAACGTGGCGATTGTGTCGTTGCCCGCGGTTGGCGCGGTATGGCCACGTCAACGGATTCGCGCGACAATCGTGCGCTTGCTTGAGCGGCTGATCGGATTAGACGAGCAGCATCGCGACGACGACCACCAGGGCTTGGCCAGCCCTTCGCGACGGTTGTTGGTGGAGCGGGTGCGGGAGTTGGGTACCGACCCGAGCGATGAAGCTTTTGCGTACACAGCCCGCGTGCTGACGGGCAATCTGGTGCTCCTGGGCGGGATGGTGGCGGCCAACCAGCCGTGGCGGCTCTCGCTGCGATTGTCGCGCGCGCTGACCGGCGCGGTGGCCGTCGGGATATTTGCGTTGGTGTACTCCGATGTCTGGCGGCTGTCCGATGCGTTTGGCTGGCAGCGGCTCGTCGGCACGGCGATCGTATCGATCGGAGCTACCGCGGCGACCCTGATCATCGGAGCCGAATTGTGGGAGCCGACAGTGTCGCGCGCGGTGCGCAAGCAGGTGGTGTTGTTCAACATCGCCACTCTGGTGACGGTGGTCATCGGTGTGACCGTGCTGTATGGCGCGCTATACCTGCTGGCGTTGGTCGCGGCGTTCTGGTTCGTGGTGCCGAAAGTTTTCCGGGACACGGTCGGTCATTCGGTCTCACTCCGGGATTACTTCGAATTGGCGTGGATGACTTGCTCGTTAGCAATGATCGGCGGCGCCCTGGGCGCGGCGCTGGAACCCGATGATGCGGTGCGCCAAGCGGCCTATGTTCAGCGCCCCGGCGCGGACACCGAGTTCGAGGAAACGCCCTGATGCGCCAGAAGCTTTGCGGCGAGATATAAACCACGCGGACTTCGTGCGGCGGGTCTTCTGCGCTGGTTATGTGTCGCGGCAGACGAGCCGCCTGGCTCTCGCGGCGGGCCCTGCGGCCCGAGCTCGCGCCGAGATATAAACCACGCGGACTTCGTGCGGCGTGTCTTCTACGCTGGTTATGTGTCGCGGCAGGCGAGTCGGGGCTGACCCTGCGTAGATATCGCGGGTTCGCGTACCTTGGGGTCGGTACGCAGAGGTACCAGACCGGGAGGGGTCGAACCAGTGGCTGAAGCAACGACCGATCCAGTGCGGCTCCCGCCCACCGTGCCACTGCCCAAACCGGTAACGGCCGTGGCGTTTCTGGCCGCCGGTAGCCGCTCCCTCAAGGCGCTACGGCGTCGCTACGGCAGCGCTTTCACCGTGCCGTTGCCGGTCGTCGGGCGGGCAGTGATGATCAGTGATCCGGCCCTGATCAAAGAGTTGTTCACCGCCGGCAGCGACCTGGTGAAACGGCCGGGCAACCTGGGCAGGATCTTTGGTCCGGGCTCGACCTTCAGCCTCAATGGCGTCGAACACCGTCAGCGCCGCAAGCTGCTGGTGCCACCCTTTCACGGCAAACGGATGAACACTTACGAAGCCATCGTCGAGGAAGAGGTGCTGCGCGAAACGGCCAGCTGGCCCGAGGGGCAAGAGTTCGCCACGCTGCCGTCGATGATGCGGATCACGCTCAATGCGATCCTGCGCGCGGTCTTCGGCGCTGAGGGCGCCGAATTCGACGAACTGCGCGAACTGTTGCCCTCGATCGTGCTCTTGGGTTCACGGATGTCACGGTTGCCGTTCTGGGCCCGGCGTGACTTCGGGCGGTTCAGTCCCGGGGGGCGGTTGGCCCTGCTACGGAGCCGCTACGACGAGGTCATCGCACGCCTGATCGCCGCCGCGCGCCGCGACCCGAACTCCGCCGAGCGCGGCGACGTGCTGTCGATGCTGTTGGCGGCCCGCTACGACAGTGGTCCGGACAAAAGCCGGCCGATCAGTGATTCCCACGTCGCCGACGAGCTGCTCACCCTGCTGGCCGCCGGGCACGAGACCACCGCCACCACGTTGGCCTGGGCGGTGGAGCGCCTGCGCCGGCACCCGCAGCTGCTGAGCCGACTCAAGGCCGAGGCCGACGGCGAGGGGTCGCAGCTGCTGCAGGCCACCGTGTGGGAGGTGCAGCGGACCCACCCGGTAATCGAGGGGACGGGACGGGTTACCCGGACCCGGATCAGGCTGGGGGAGTGGGTGATTCCCGAGAAGGAGATCGTGGTCGTCAGCATTGTGCTGGCGCACACCGCGGAGAGCAATTTTCCCAACGCCGATGCCTTCGATCCCGACCGGTTCGTCGGCAACCCGCCCGATACCTCGCTGTGGGTGCCTTTCGGCGGGGGCGTGAACCGGTGTGTGGGCGCGGCGTTCGCCAACATGGAGATGCTGGTGACGCTGCGGACGTTGTTGCGCCGCTTCGAGTTCGCCACCACCGACGCCGCGGGGGAGTCGAATCATTCCCGCGGTATCGCCAACGCGCCGCGTCGCGGCGGGCGAGCCGTGGTGTATCGGCGTCCCGCCCCTGCCGTCGACGCCGCTCAGGTGCTGCCAGTCTGAGCGAAACGCATCCGTCGGGCCGCTGATATTTGTTACACTATCTAAGTATCGAGTTTTGGCCGACATTGGAGAACAGGCGCATGCCACGCACAGACAACGACACCTGGAACTTGGCGACCAGCGTGGGCGCGACGGCCACGATGGTGGCCGCGGCCCGGGCGATCGCCACCAAGGCCGACAATCCCCTGATTGAAGACCGATTCGCCGAACCGCTGGTGCGCGCCGTCGGCGTGGACTTCTTCACCCGCTGGGCTGGCGGCGAGCTCGACGCGGCCGACGTCGACTACGACGAGTCCAGCTGGAAGCTTGCACACATGCCGGACACGATGGCCGCCCGGACCCGGTTCTTCGACGGATTCTTTCAAGATGCGACGAAGGACGGAATCCGTCAGGCCGTGATCCTGGCTTCCGGGCTCGACGCCCGCGCCTACCGGTTGGCGTGGCCCGCCGACATGACAGTGTTCGAGATCGACCAGCCCGAGGTGATCGAGTTCAAGACCAGCACGCTGGCCGGCCTCGGCGCCGCCCCGCAAACCGACCTGCGCACGGTTGCCATCGACCTGCGGCAGGACTGGCCCACGGCCCTGCTCGATGCCGGTCTGGACAAGAGCCGCCCGACCGCGTGGATCGCCGAGGGGCTCTTCGGGTATCTGCCGCCGGCGGCCCAGGACGCGTTGCTGGAAAACATCACCGCGCTCAGTGCGCCGGGCAGCCGGTTTGCCTGCGAAGCCGTCCCGGCCAGGCCGGAGATCGACAAAGAACAAGCGCGGGAGACCATGCGCAAGGCCAGCGCCAAGTGGCGCGAGCACGGCCTCGAGCTGGACTTCACCGAGCTCGGCTTCCAGGGCGAGCGCAACGACGCGGCCGCCCATCTGCAGGACCTCGGATGGCGGACGGTCGGTACCCCGATGAGACAGCTGCTGGCCGACCATCAGCTGCTGACGATCCCGCAGAATAGCGCTGGGGTGTCGGTGGCCGACACCGTTTACTACAGCTCGGTGCTGGACAAATGACGACGGCGCAAGGCCGGGCCTTCAATGGCGCGATCACCCGGATGTGGAGTGTCCTGGCGCCCCTCTACGACCAGCCGTTTCTGCAGCAGTGGATCTACCGTCCTCCGCACGACGAGGTGATCGCGCAGCTGCGCGCCGCCGGTTCGCGCAAGATCGCTGACATCGCCTGCGGCACGGGAATTCTCAGCGACCGGATCGAGCGTGAATTGGACCCCGACGAGATCTACGGCGTCGACATGTCCGACGGCATGCTCAACCAAGCTCGGGCCAGATCCAGCCGGGTGCAGTATCTGCACGGCCCGGCGGAGCAACTGCCCTTCGACGACGGGGCGCTGGACGCCGTCGTGACCACCTCGGCGTTTCACTTCTTCGACCAGCCGGCGGCATTGCGGGAATTCCATCGGGTGCTGGCGCCCGGCGGACTGGCGGCGGTCGCGACGTTGAGTTCGCGCAAATCTCTGCTGCAAGTGCCGTCGGCCATCAACTGGAAACCTCAGCACAACCCGCCGCCGGACGAAGTGCGGGCGTTGTTCGAAGGCGCCGGGTTCACCATCACCGACCAGCACCGCGTCCAGCGACCGGTGTGGACCCAGCTCATGTCCGACCTGATAACCGTCGGCACCAAGAGCTAGGAGTCTGGGCGCCCGGCTTCTCGCGTGCCAGGATGGAGCAATGGCTGACGACGCGACGCGATCAGAGCAGGAATTCAACGAGCACAACATCGAGGAGTTCCGCCGCAACGGGGGCAAAGTCGGCGGGCAGTTCGAGGGCGTCCCGCTGCTGCTATTGACCTCGACCGGCGCGAAAAGTGCTGCGCAGCGGGTTAACCCCGTCGCCTACTTCGACGTCGACGGCCGAATCTACATCGTCGGCTCCGCGGCGGGGAGGGAAAACAATCCCGCATGGGTGCACAACATTCGCGCCCATCCCGGCGTGACCGTCGAGATCGGCGCGGACGCCGCCAAGCCCGCGACCGCTCACGAATTGCCGCGCGAGAAGCGCGATTCGATCTACCAGACCATTGTCGAGCGCGCCCCGGGTTTCGGCGAGTACCAGAAGAGCACCGACCGCGTCATCCCGGTGTTTGAGTTGGCCACCAAGTAAACGTGCACCCCCAGCCGTACTACCAGCTGGGCGGCTACCACCGGCCCGTCGGCACGCCCGCGCCGCAAGCCCAGCTGTGGTTCGACCGCGGGCTGATCTGGGCCTACGCCTTCAACCACGACGAGGCCATCGCGTGCTTTGAGCGAGCCCTCGATCTAGACCCCGACCTGGCGATCGCACGATGGGGCATCGCGTATTCGATCGGTCCCAACTACAACAAGGCGTGGGAGGCCTTCGACCCCGTCGACCTGTCGGCGTCGCTGGCCCGCGCCCGCGCAGAACTCGCCCTGGCGGCCAACGGCCGCGCCTCGGCGGTGGAACGCGGCCTGATCGAGGCGCTGCAAGCCCGCTACCCAACCGCGGATCCGGACGACACCGACGCGCTGCTGGCCGGGAACTCGGACTATGCCGACGCCATGGCGGCGCTGGCCGGGGCCTACCCGGATGACGTCGACGTGGCGGCCCTGGCGGCAGACGCGTTGGTCAACGTCACCGCATGGGCGCTCTGGAACACCAGAACCGGCGAGCCGGCGCCGGGCTCGCGGGTGCTACAGGCCAAACGGATCCTCGAAGACGCGCTGCGCACGCCCGCCGGACGCGGGCACCCCGGTGTGCTGCATCTCTACCTGCACGCCATGGAGATGTCGGCCGCGCCCGAGGATGCGCTGCCCGCCGCGAACCTGCTGCGTGACCTGGTCCCCGACGCGGGTCACCTGCAACACATGCCCAGCCACATCGACGTGCTCTGCGGGGACTATCGCAGCTCCGTGGCGTCGAATCTGTCTGCGGTGCAAGCCGATCGACGATTCGTCGAACGCGAGGGACCGCTGAATTTCTACTCCCTGTACCGGGCGCACAATCTGCACTTCGTCGTGTACTCGGCGATGTTCCAGGGACGGTCGGAGGTTGCGCTGCGGGCCGCCGACGAATTGGCAGGGCAGCTCATGCCCGAGCTGCTGTCGGTTCCATCCCCGCCGATGGCCGACTGGCTGGAAGCGTTCGTGCCGTTACGAATACACGTCCTGGTTCGGTTCGGGCGCTGGGACGACCTGATCGCCGAACCGCCGCCCGCCGACGTCGATCTGTACTGCACCACCGCGGCCACCACCCACTACGGGCGCGGCGTCGCGCACGCCGCGAAGGGACAGCTGGCCCAGGCCCGTGCGGAGCGGGAAGCGTTCACCGCGGCCTACGCCCGGATCCCCGAGTCGCGCTACCTGTTCAACAACACCAGCCGTGACATCCTGGCCGTCGCGGGCACCATGCTGGACGGCGAAATCACCTACCGGGAAAACAAATTCGACGAGGCGTTCGCACACCTTCGGCGCGCCATCGAACTCAGTGACGCTCTGCCATACGACGAGCCGTGGGGCTGGATGCAGCCGCCCCGGCACGCCTACGGCGCGCTACTGCTCGAGCAGGGGCGCGTCGAGGTTGCCGCCGAGGTGTACGCCGCCGACCTCGGCGTCGACGGCACGCTCAGCCGGGCTTGCCAGCACCCCGGCAACGTGTGGAGCCTGCACGGATACCACGAATGCTTACAGCGCCTGGGCCGCACAGCCGAGGCCGCCTCGATCGGCCAACAACTCGAGTTGGCCAAGGCCCACGCTGACGTGCCGATCCTCGCCTCCTGCGCCTGCAGGCTGCGGGAGTCAAGCGAATAATTCGCTCCCGCTATCGATTACGGGGCTCCACAGCACCGTGCGCAGCCCCGAATCACCCGTGTGTTCGTCTAGTGGTAGCCGCCGTGGCCGTTATCGTAGTGGCCATCGTCGTGACCCGGGCCGCCGTGGTCGTCGTGATTCCAGCCACCGTGGTCGTCGTGGTTCCAGCCGCCACGGTCGTAGCCGCCGCGGTCCCAGCCTGGGAAACCGTCGTGGCAGTTGAAACCGTCCGGGTTGAAGCCCCACAGCGGGTCCCAGAATTCACCGGGACACCATTGCGGGAACGGCCCAGGCGCCGCCTGAGCCACAGAAGTTGCCCCCAAACCGACCAGCCCCAGCCCCGAAGAAATGATAATTGCCGATACTGCAACGCGAGCAATGTTTTTCACGTCTCATGCGTAACAGCAGAACCACCGAATCACCTAGATGTCAGGAATGTTGATACCCGTTCGCAACGGCAAGGTGATAACGAGCCGGTGGCCACAAGGCTTGCTGATGCTGTGCGGCCCCGCCGACTCAGCTGGCGGCGTTAGCAATTCGAGACTTTGCTGAGGAGGGTGCGGTCAGATAACGGACAGAGAACAACGGCCGCTTCGCCAAGTGGCAAAGCGGCCGTCGTGTGAACTGGTCTCTTACAGTGGGATCCAGACTCCGAAGAAGTCGAAGCCCCACTGGTTGAACCCTTGGTTCCAATAGGGTGTCTCCTGGTAGCCCCAGTAGTTGATCGGGCCATTCATCCACCGGCCTCCGGGAGGCGGGTACGGTCCGCCCCAGCCGGACCGTGGCGCTGGGCCCATGCCCCAGGGTGCGGGGCCGTCGCCCCACGGGGCTCCGTGGAAGTAGCCATGCTGCGCATCCCCGTGCCATGCACCCGGGCCACCGGGGCCGCCTGGGCCGCCGTGCCAGTCCGCGGGACCGCCGTGGCCGTGGGGGTCGCCGCCCGTGGGGGCGCCGTGGAAACCGCCGGGTGCGCCGGCGGGTGCGCCATGGTTACCGGCGGGACCGCCGGGACCGCCGGGTCCGCCGTGGTCCCCGCCGGGGGCGGGCGCGCCGTGGTTACCGCCGGGGCCGGGCGGATTCGGCCCGGGAGCGGCGTTTGCCAATCCGGCACCCATACCGAGCGCGGCTGCGCCAAGCGAACCGGCGATGGATAACCCCGCGACCAGTTGCTTTAGTTTCATGGTCTTCCCCTGTCTGCTCGTTGAGTTCCGCGACACTCTCGGACCCAATAGACAAGCTATGTAATGTGCCTATGAATCGGCTATGACAGGCCTCTGTGGACCTTTAGGAAAACCGGGCGGCCGTCGAGCCTGAAACCGTGGCGCCGAAACTGCGTGCAGATCGCGGTTGATCGCGACACCACGCCCCACGCGCAGTCTCGAGCGCGATCGGTTAGCGCTTTCCGATTGCCTCTGCGAACTCTTCAGGAATATCAGTCAACAGGGCAGGAATCAGGCCACCGAAGGGCGTACCACCGACCTGGCTCGTCACGACAATTGTCCCAAAGGGGGGAACGGGAACCGATATCGTCGCGGGGTAGGTGCTGGGCGGAACTAGGAGCCCATCCAACGGTAGATCAATGGTCGTGGGGTAACCCGAAATGTCGAAGTTTATCGGCAGATACATGTGACCGTTGAGCAATCCGTTTGTCACGACGGCCGGCGCGTCGATGAGTGCGCCGACGGCACCTGCCGCATTGCCGGTCTGCACTGCGTCCGTGAACGCGCTCACGCTAGTACCCAATGCGGTCAGCGCATTGACCGGCGCGCCTACCGCGCCCAGCAATATGGTCACCGGCACCCCGGAGAAGACCGAGGCCGTAAAACCGACGGCGGGCGTTGGAAGGAACCTGATGAAGACCCCGGCGTTGGCAACCAACGAAGTGTCCAGGCCGGTGGCGAGCACGTTCGTGAAGTTCTGCGAGATCAGCTCAGGCACGCAGCCCGCGGGCAGAAAGTTGGTGAAGTTCTGCGCCATTTCGACGGGCACGGTGAGTATGGGCAGCAGGGAGCCGATCGTTCCCTCTGGCGTAAGGGTCGCGACGATGGCGGTTATCGGACCCGTGCTTTGGACGTCGATGCCGGTGTAGAAGAGATTCACGAAGCCGCTGGTGATGTCGTTCACGGCCCCAGAGACGTTGCCCGTCTGCAAGGCCTGGAAGGCCGATTGGAAGCTCGCGGGCAGCGCCTGCAGCCCGGTGCCGAAGTCCATCGCGGCGTTTTGCAGCGCGGCCCCGATCGTCTGCGCGTAGCCGATCTGCTGTTGCACGACCGTCTGCAGGAACGCCTCCAGATCAAAGTTCTTCAGGCTCTGGATGAATGCCTGGATGGCCGGCCGCACATTGCCCGGAAAACCCTGGATGGCACTTTGGATTTCCGCGACGGTGGTCTGCGCGTAGACCCTCTGGTTGGCGAGGAACTGCCTCAAGAAAGGCGTCGGATTGGCTCGTAATTCGCTGCCCAGTGCTTGGAGGTTGGCGCTCGTATTGGCGAAGAGCTGTTGGTAGGGGCCGGCAATATCGCCGGTACCACTTGCGGCGATCGCGCCGAAGGCAGCGCCCGTTGCCCGCGTGGACCCACTCACCGCGCTCAGCAGACCTTGCCGAACGTTGGCGGCCTCGGCGCTGAGATAAGACGCCGCGCCCGAATTCAGCAACTGGACGAACTCGCTATGGAACGCTTCCGCTTGCGCGCTAAGGGCCTGAAATTGCTGGCCATGCGTGTCGAACAGCGCCGAGATTGCTACCGACACCTCATCGGCGGCCGCAGTCGCAACGCCTGTCGTCGACGGGGCCGCCGCCGCGGTTGCCGCACTCAACGTTGAACGAATGCCCGCCAGATCTCCGGCCGCCGTTTCGATCAGGTCCGGCACAGTGCTAACGAATGACATGGCGCATTCCTCCGGCTTCGTTGCCGCACCCGACGGTCGTCAAGGTAGAGCAGAGCTTACTCAGCACAATCGGCACGCGTTAACTATTTGGCTATTCGACGCCGCTGTTGGTCAGGCTGGCGGGCGTCGAGGCTGAAACTTTGGCGCCGAAACTGCGCACAGATCGCGCTTGAGGAACCACGCCATAGGCGCAGTCTCGGTGCGCAAGGCAAGGCGCCCAGCTCTGACCGTTTGACGGGGGCGCCGGTCGGGTATCAGCAGCGCCATGACCATCGTGGACGCTCCCGCCCCCACGCCCACGCCCACGCGCGAAGTGTGGCCGGGCAAGGCCTATCCGCTAGGCGCGGCGTACGACGGCGCGGGTACCAACTTCACCTTGTTCAGCGAGGTGGCTGAGCGGGTCGAGTTGTGCCTGTTCGACGCCGACGGCACCGAGACGCGGATCACGCTGCCCGAGGTCGATTGCTACGTCTGGCACGGCTACCTACCGGGCATCGAACCCGGCCAGCGGTTCGGCTACCGCGTCCACGGCCCATACGATCCCGCCGCCGGTCTGCGGTGCAATCCGAACAAGCTCTTGCTGGACCCGTATTCGAAGGCCATCGACGGCATGTTCGACTGGAACCAGTCACTGTTCAGCTACCCGTTCGGCGACCCCGACGGCCGCAACGACGACGACTCCGCGGCCAGCATGCCCAAGTCGGTGGTGATCAGTCCGTTCTTCGACTGGGGCAACGACCGCCCGCCGGGCCACGAGTACGCGAACACGGTTGTGTACGAGGCACACGTCAAGGGCCTGACGCAGACCCATCCGGACATCCCCGAGCAGCTACGCGGCACCTACGGTGCGGTGGGGCACCCGGTGATCATCGAGCACCTCAAGAGCATCGGCGTCACCGCGATCGAGCTGATGCCGGTGCATCACTTCGCCAACGACTCCACGTTGATCGACAAGGGCCTGTCGAACTACTGGGGCTACAACACGATCTCGTTCTTTGCCCCCGACCCGAAGTATTCCAGCGCCACGTCGGCCGGGGGACAGGTGCAGGAGTTCAAATCGATGGTGCGCGACCTGCACGAGGCGGGCATCGAGGTCATCCTCGATGTGGTGTACAACCACACCGCGGAGGGCAATCACATGGGCCCGACGCTGTCGATGCGCGGTATCGACAACGCCGCGTACTACCGGCTGGTCGATGATGACAAGCGCTACTACATGGACTACACGGGCACCGGCAACAGCCTCAACGTCGGGCACCCGCACGCCTTGCAGCTGATCATGGACTCGCTGCGGTACTGGGTGCTCGAGATGCACGTCGACGGCTTCCGGTTCGACCTGGCCTCGACGCTGGCCCGCGAGTTCTACGACGTGGACCGCCTGGCGACGTTCTTTGAACTCGTGCAACAGGATCCGACGGTCAGCCAGGTCAAGCTCATCGCCGAACCGTGGGACGTAGGGCCGGGCGGCTACCAGGTGGGCAATTTCCCACCGCAGTGGACCGAGTGGAACGGAAAATACCGCGACACCGTCCGGGACTTCTGGCGCGGCGAGCCCGCCACGCTCGACGAGTTCGCCTACCGGTTGTCGGGATCGGCCGACCTCTACGAGCAAACCGGGCGCAGGCCGGTCGCCTCGATCAACTTTGTCACCGCCCACGACGGGTTCACGCTGCGCGACCTGGTGTCGTACAACGAGAAGAACAACGAGGCCAACGGCGAGGACAACAACGACGGCGAGAGCCACAACCGATCGTGGAACTGCGGTGCCGAGGGGCCGACCGACGACATCGCCATCAACGAGCTGCGCTCTCGCCAGCAGCGCAACCTCATCACTACTCTTCTTCTGTCGCAGGGTGTTCCGATGATTTGTCACGGCGACGAACTCGGTCGCACGCAGGACGGGAACAACAACGGCTACTGCCAGGACAACGCGCTCACCTGGATCGACTGGGCCGATGCCGACACCGGACTGCTGGAGTTCACCCGCGTTGTCTCGGCACTGCGCTCCAACCATCCGGTGTTCCGCAGGCACCGGTTCTTCAACGGCAAGCCGGTGGGCCGCCGCGGCCAGGACGGCCTGCCCGACATCGCCTGGTTCGCCCCCGACGGCACCGAGATGTCCGACGAGGATTGGGGTGCGGGCTTCTCAAAATCGGTCGCGGTATTCCTCAACGGCCGCGGCATCCCCGACAGAGACGCGCGCGGGCAGCGAGTGCTCGACGACTCGTTCGTATTGTGTTTCAACGCCCACTACGAGCCGATCGAATTCACACTTCCGCCAGCCGATTTCGGCGCAAACTGGCGCGTGTTGGTGCACACCGGGGCCGAGGACACCGAACACCCCGAGGAATTGGGCGCGGCGGCAGAGCTGACCGTCGACGCCCACACCGCGGTGGTGCTGCAAGCCGTACCCGCCGAGTGACCGGCCTCCCGCGAGCAGACGCAAAAGCCCCCGCACGCCCGGCGTGTCGGGGGCTTTTGCGTCTGCTCGCGGCAGTGGGTGGAAGCCAAAACCCGCCGCAGATTAAGCTGGCGTCGCCATGCTGGGCCACCTGGGCATCAACGTGCCCGACCTCTCCGTAGCGAAGCGCTACTACGACGCGCTGATGCCACTCGTCGGGTTCGAGCCGTTCTTGCACGCCGACGACGAATTTGCCTTCAAGCCTGCCGATAACAAGCCCGGCACCTACCTGTTCTTCTACCCGGCCACCGAGTCGGGCGGGTACTCAGCGCAGCGCAGCGGTCTGCAGCACCTGGCGTTCATCGTGCGACGCCGATCCCTGGTGCACATCGTGTATGACCACGTCATTCAGATTGGCGGCACAGTAATCCACCCGCCACAGCATTTCCCGCAGTACCCCGGCCACTATTACGCCACGTTTTGGTATGACCCCTTCGGCATCAAGCTCGAGGCCGTGTGTCATCACGACCGCGACTAATACCGCCGCCCGCCGCCCTATGGCGAGCAGACGCAAAAGCCCCCGCACGCCCGGCGTGTCGGGGGCTTTTGCGTCTGCTCGCGGGAGTGACTGGAAGCCGAACTGTAAGATCATCCGGTGATCGAACCGAACATCGTGCCGGATGACATTGATTTATCGGGGCCGACACCATACTTCCTGCGCGACGGAAACCATTACGTGCCAACCAAAATTGCGCGTGGTGGGTGGGGCCCCTCGCTCAGCGGGCACGTCGTCGGGGGACTGCTGGGCTGGGCGGTCGAACGCGCGGTCGACGACCCGGAGCTGCTACCCGCCCGGCTGACCATCGATCTTCCCCGGCCAACCTTGCTGGAGCCGATCGAGGTGCACACCAACGTGCATCACGACCGGCGGCGACTGCGGCTCGTTGAGGCCGTTCTCACCCAGCAGGGCACCCCGGTGGCGCGGGCCAGTGCGCTGTTTCTGCGGCGCGGCCCGCAGCCCGACGGGCAGGTGTGGTCGCAACCGGTGCAGATGCCGCCGCTGCGTGTCGAGGACGAGGGTGCCCCGTCGCTTTTCATGCGGACCTACGGTTGGGGGAGTGGGGTGCAGAATCCGGATCCGGACTGGGCCCACACGTCGGGACCGAAATACACCTGGTTGCACGAAACGCGCTCGTTGATCGACGACGAACCGCTCACCGCCTTCACCCGCGCGGCGATGGCCGGCGACATCACGGCGTCGATCGCCAATTGGGGCAGCGGCGCTTTGCAATTCATCAATGCCGACTACACCCTCACCCTGAGCCGGCTGCCCGAAGGGCCCCACATCGGGCTGGCCTCACTCACGCACTACAGCAACGACGGGGTGGCCACCGGCTCGGCCGTCCTGGTCGATCGCAGGGGCCCGATAGGCAACGCCGTATCCGTCGCGATCGCACACTCCGGATTTAATCCGCCATCGGTCAAGCCCCCCGCCAGCTAGAGCGGTGACTTACTGGGCGTTGGTGACCGACGCGGCACAGCGCGGATCGGACCGGCCGATTCTCGCCGATGAGCATGGCCGGAGCCTGACCGCGCGTCAGCTGCACGATGCGGCGTGTGAGACGGCCGCCGCGTTCGCCGAACGGGGGATCGACGCGGGAACTGTGGTGTCCTGGCAGCTGCCGACCACGCTAGAGACCGTGGTCGTGATGGCGGCGCTGTCCCGACTGGGCGCGGTGCAAAACCCGATCATCCCGATACTGCGGGAACACGAGGTCGGCTTCATCACTGGCCAGCTGGCAACCGAATTCCTTGTGGCGCCCGAATTCTGGCGTGGCTTCGACCACGGCGGCATGGCTCGGGCGTTGTCCTCGGTCGGGGGCTTTGAGGTCATCACCGTTGACCTCGCCACACCCCCGGTCGACGGTGAGCTTCGGCTGCCCCGCGGAAGCGTCGATGGGCTCACCCCGCCACCGGCGCCCACCAGCGGGACCCGGTGGATCTACTACTCGTCGGGTACCACCGCGGCCCCCAAAGGGATCCGTCATTCCGACGCCTCGGTGATCGCCGGCTCGGCGGGGGTGGTGGGCATGGTCGGTGCCACCAGCGGCGACGTGAACCCGATCGCGTTTCCGATCGGGCATATCGGTGGCGCCGCGATGCTGGCCGCCGCACTTCGGACCGGTATGCGACTAGCGCTGTTCGAGGCATTCGATCCGGCGACGACGCCGCTTGCCATCGCGACGCACAACCCCACCTTCCTGGGTACCGCGACGCCGTTCTTCGTGGCATTCCTCGAGGCTCAGCGAGCTCACGGTGATCGGCGGCTCTTTCCGCACCTGCGCGGTTGCCTGGCCGGCGGGGCACCCGTCACCGCCGAACTGGGACGTCAGGTCCGCGAGACCCTCGGAGTGGCCGGCATCGCCAACGCCTGGGGGCTTACCGAGTTTCCGGTTGCCACTTCGCCGCCACTTGACGCCGGGCCGGAGGTGCTCGACCACACCGTTGGCCCGCCGGTGCCTGGGGTAAGCGTCCGCGTGGTTGACAACGGGGAAGTGGAAATGCCGGTAGGACACGAAGGGGAGCTGCGGCTCAAGGGACCGCAATGCTTCCTCGGTTATGCCGATGCCGCGCTTGACGCCGACGCGTTCGACAAGGACGGCTGGCTGCGCACCGGCGATTTCGGGCTGATCGACGCAAACGGCAACGTCCGTGTCACCGGTCGCATCAAGGACGCGATCATCCGCAACGCGGAGAATGTCTCGGCCCTTGAGGTCGAAAACGTACTGGCCACCCATCCGGCGGTCGCCGACGTCGCGGTCATCGGGGTCCCCGACCCTAGCGCCGGCGAGCGGGTCTGCGCCGTGGTGGTAGCGACTTCGCGCGATGGCGTGTCGCTGGAATCGTTAGTGCAGCACTGCCGTTCGCGAGGCCTGAGCCGCTATAAACACCCCGAGCGTCTGGTGATCGTCGATTCCCTACCGCGCAATCAATTCGGGAAAGTGATCAAGAAAGACCTTCGCGAAGCGTTCGGCTAAGACCTACTGCTTGTCGACTTTGCCGGCGATCAGGTTGACGACCTTGACGCCCAAGTCCGCCGCATCGTTGCGGCAGGCGGAGACATCAATCGCAACGTTGTTGCGGACGGTCAGGGCCCGCTGACAGCTCATGGTGTGGGTGACGCCGTTCTTGGTCCCGGTCATGCTCAAGGTGGCGGTCAAAGTTGAGTCGGCGGTGGATACCGGTCCCACCTTCCACGCCAATTCGGGAGTGTCCGCGTCGCCGGGGGTGGTGAATTGGTGGTCGGCGCAGGCCGGCCAACGCTGGGAGGAGGTGGTGAAGAAGGCCTTCGCGTCGTCCGCGGAGGGGAATAACAACACCGCCTGGGTCACCTCGGGGTTGATATCTGTTGAGCCGGAGGGCAAGGGTGCAACGGAATCGTCACCACTGATCGCGGTGTATTTGCCGTCGGTGATAACCGGGCCCTCCGCAGGGCCGAGGGCGTAAAGGCATTCGGCCGGCCACGTCCAGCCCTGCGGCCAGTGCTGCTTGGCGTTGTCATCTTGCGGCTTGTCAAATTTTTCCTGGCTTGCCATGCCGGTGCTGCTCATCACGCCGTTGAGTTCGTCCGGGTTGAGCAAGAAACTCCCCAGCGCGGCCTGTGCGACGGGCGGCTTCGACGAAGTCGTGGTCGTCGTCGTGGTCGTGGTCGTGGTCGACGATGCGGGGCCGCTCTTGTTGCTGTCGCAGCCCGCGACCAACAACCCGATGGCGGCAACGGCGACGGCCGCTTTTAGGTGGCGCATGAGTCAAATCGCCCTTCGCTTGGTGTGGACGCAGCATACCGTCGTGGTCGAGACAGCACGGCGCCCGCTCGCCACAGAGGCGAAGCGGGCGCCGTCCGAGTCAGCCTTTACAGCGGGATCCAGACTCCGAAGAAGTCAAAGCCCCACTGGTTGAAACCCTGATTCCAATAGGGGTTCTCCTGGTAGCCCCAGTAGTTGATTGGGCCGTCATTCCATTGCCCATACGGTGGCGGGATTGGTCCGCCCCAACCCGACCTGGGCGGCTCGCCGTATCCCCAGGGTGCGGGTCCCTCGCCCCACGGGGCGCCGTGGAAGTAGCCGCGCTGGTCATCTCCATGCCAGGGGCCACCGGGGCCACCGGGGCCGCCGGGTCCGCCGGGCGGGGGTCCGCCCGGACCGTGCTCGCCGGGTCCACCAGGCCCACCAGGTCCGCCCGGTCCGCCCGGGCCGCCCGGTCCAGCAGGCCCGCCGGGCGGAGGCCCGCCGGGGCCATGCTCGCCGGGGCCGCCGGGCCCACCGGGTCCGCCCGGTCCGCCGGGTCCACCGGGCGGGGGTCCGCCGGGACCGTGCTGGCCGGCCCCGCCCGGTGGGGGTCCACCCGGATCGCCGGGCCCGCCCGGGCCACCCGGCCCGCCCGGTTCACCAGGAGCGTTCGGGATGTGGGTGGCACTCGGAGCCATCGGTGGCTGCTGCGGAGCGGCGTTTGCCGAACTCACGCCCACGCCCAGCGCCGCGGCGCCAAGAGCGCCGGCGATGGTTACCCCCCCGGCCAGTTGCCTGAATTTCATAGTTCATCGCCTGTCTACTAGTGGAATGGTCGAGTACCCGCCCCCCGACTCATCCACACGCTAGATAGACTGTCTATGAATGCGCTGTGCGCGAAAAATTCCGGCGGGCGCAACGCCCCGGGGCATCAGCGAATCCCGGCTCGGTAAATTTGAACGTTATGACGGGCTTTAGGACGGACGTTACGAAGGGCAAGGAAATCGAATGAATGCAGGTGTCGAGCAGTTGGAGTTCCAGGCGGAGGCCCGGCAACTGCTGGATTTGATGGTGCACTCGGTCTACTCCAACAAGGATTCTTTTCTGCGGGAGTTGATCTCAAACGCCTCCGACGCGCTGGACAAGCTGCGGCTCGAGGCGTACCAGAACAAGGACCTGGAGGTCGACACCTCCGACCTGCATATCGAGATCGACGTCGACAAGAGTTCGCGCACGCTGACCATTCGCGACAACGGGATCGGCATGACGCGCGACGAGGTCGTGGATCTGATCGGCACCCTGGCCAAGTCAGGCACCGCCGAGCTGCGTAAGCAACTGCGGGAGGCCAAGAACGCCGCAGTGTCGGAGGACCTCATCGGTCAGTTCGGTATCGGTTTCTACTCGGTCTTCATGGTGGCCGACAAGGTCGAGCTGCTGACCCGCAAGGCCGGCGAGAGCGAGGCCACCAAGTGGGAGTCGAGCGGTGACGGCACCTACACCATTGAGGCCGTCGACTCATCAAAAGGAGGGGCGCCGCAGGGAACGTCGGTCACCCTGCATCTGAAGCCCGAAGACGCCGAGGACGAGCTGTACGACTACACGCAGGAATGGAAGATCAGGAACCTGGTCAAGAAGTACTCCGACTTCATCGCATGGCCGATCCGGATGGAGGTCGAGCGGCGTACTCCGGCCACCGATGCGGGTGGCGAAGACGTCGTCACCATCGAGACCGAGACCCTCAACTCGATGAAGGCGCTGTGGGCCCGGCCAAAGGACGAGGTCTCCGACGAGGAGTACAAGGAGTTCTACAAGCACATCGCGCACGTGTGGGACGACCCGCTCGAGGTCATCGCCATGAAGGCCGAGGGCACCTTCGAGTACCAGGCCCTGCTCTTCATTCCGTCGCACGCACCGTTCGACCTGTTCAGCAGGGACGCGACCGTCGGGATAAACCTGTATGTCAAACGCGTCTTCATCATGGGCGACTGCGACCAGCTGATGCCCGAGTACCTGCGTTTCATCAAGGGCGTCGTTGACGCACAGGACATGTCGCTCAACGTTTCCCGCGAGATCCTGCAGCAGGACCGGCAGATCAAGGCGATCCGTCGCCGGCTGACCAAGAAAGTCCTTTCCACGATCAAGGAGCTGCAGTCCGAGCGTCCCGAGGACTACCGCACCCTCTGGACTCAGTTTGGCAAGGTCCTCAAGGAAGGGCTGCTGTCGGACCCGGACAACCGGGACGCCCTGCTGGGCATCATCTCGTTCGTCTCGACACACAGCGAAGAGGAATCCACCACCCTCGCCGAGTACGTCGAGCGGATGAAGGAGGGGCAGGAGCAGATCTTCTTCGCCACCGGCGAGACGCGCGAGCAGATCCTGCGGTCGCCGCACCTCGAGGCGTTCAAGGCCAAGGGCTACGAGGTGCTGCTGCTCACCGACCCGGTCGACGAGGTGTGGGCGGGCGTGGTGAACGAGTTCGACGGCAAACCGCTGCAGTCGGTGGCCAAGGGCGAGGTGGACCTTGACTCCGAGGAGGAAAAGACCGCGCACGAGGCGGAGCGCGAGGAACAGTCGAAGGACTTCGCGGACCTGCTGACGTGGTTGCAGGAGACGTTGGGTGAGCACGTCAAGGAAGTGCGGTTGTCCACCCGACTGACCGAGTCGCCGGCCTGCCTGATCACCGACGCATTCGGCATCACACCGGCGCTCGCGCGCTTGTATCGGTCGTCCGGGCAGGACGTTCCGCTTGCCAAGCGGATCCTCGAGCTCAATCCGAACCATCCGCTCGTCACCGGCCTGCGCCAAGCGCACCAGGACCGCAGCGACGATCCCTCGGTCGCTGAGACCGCGGAATTGCTCTACGGCACAGCGCTGCTCGCTGAAGGTGGCGCACTGGAGGATCCGGCGAGGTTCGCCGAACTGCTCGCGGATCGGTTGACCCGCACCGTGTAGGAGTATTGGCGGTTGTCACATTTGTCCGCCTCCGAGCGACAACGGGTGGGGCTCGCCGGTGGTCGAGTCATCTTGGGCGCGAGCGTAACCCCACTGCGAAATCCAGCTTGGATTTTCGCCGTGGGGTTACGTTCGACGCTCGGTCGTTCACCCGGACCAACAGGAGACGCGCGATGGGTCCAACGGCCTCAGTAGCCGATCGACGACAGGAAGGGTCCGCGAGGTTCTTGATAGAACCCCAGCGCCATCAGGTTCAGCATGTAAACCATCCGCAGCCGTTGCTCGAAGCACCACCGCAGCAACTCGGCGTTGCGTAACGGCACCAGGAACCCGTTCCCGGAGATCTCCTCAGCGCTCGCGATCAACGCCATGAGATCCTCGTTGCTCACCGCCACCGAGTGACCGAAAAGCCCAATCCCGGTCGTGTAGGCGGTGATTCGCCCGCGCCGTTCGACGACCTTGGCAGACCCGAGCGCAATCGCGTCGCGCAGTTCACCGCCTCGATCGTGGCCGTGCACCTGCGAACAGAGCCGGTTGCATTCATCCATGTCGGCGGCCGCAGCGGCGCGCACATCAAATCCATTGAAGCGCTTTAAGAGTGGCTCGCCCAGGATCGCGGCGAGCGGTTCGCGGGTCGCGAAGCCGAGCTTGGTGTACAGGCTCATCGACCTGGTGTTGTATGCGACCTGAACCAGTCGCACCCCCGAAGCCTCTCGCTCGACGCTTCGGTCCAGCACCGCCTGCATCAGCGAGCGGCCGATACCGCGGTCGCGCGCGTCGGGATCCACGGTGACCGGACCCACGGCGAAGATCGCCGAGCGTTCGTCGAGGAAGTTGCTGCCGACGATCCGACCGTCGGATTCCGCGACAACGCTGAAGAAATCCGGGTGAGATTGCAACGCGGCAACCAACTCTCGCGCCGGCTGTACAGAGGGGAAATCGGGCGGGAAGTCATGCCGAGTAGCGATCGCGTAGAAGGCCTCGTAGCAGATGCGGGCGCAGTCATCGATGTCCGCGTGCGTCATGGAGCGTAAACGAATCATCTCGGACGCACTTTACCCATCGACTCTGCCGTGGAGAAGAGCTTCGCATTGGGCGAGAAGGCTATTCTCCTCAGACGAGAGACCGATTACTATCGCTGCTGGACACAGAGTTCATTTCCGGCGACAGTCATGGGGGCCCGACCTTGTCGAAGCAACTCCACCACGTGGTCATGAGCAGCTATTCGGCCGACACGCTGATCAAATTCTTCACCGAGGTCGTCGGCCTGGAGACCCAGCACCAATTCCCGGTCCCCGGCCACGTCTTCGAGACCACCCTGGGATGGCCGCCGTCTGATGGGGCGACCATCACCATCCTTGGATCCGGGATGGCCGGCCTGGTCGAGGTGCTCGACGTCCCCGAGGCGGTGCGTTCGGTGCAACCGGAGGGACTCACCGCGTTGTCGTTCATGGCCGACGACTATAAGGACACCGAAGCCAAAGCCCGTACGTTCGCCGACGACGTCACGGCGGTGGACGCCGGCGTGCCCGGCGTCGATCTGTTCGTCTGCACCATGGGCGGCGTGCCCATGGAGTTCATGGGCAGCTATGAAGCCGACGCCGCGCAGGCGGCCAGCCAACAGGGCTCCTAAGTTCCGGTGGAGGACATCGAAGCGATCAAGCTGTTGAAGGCTCGCTACTGCCGCTACCTCGACACCAAGGACTGGACAGCGTGGCGCGAGCTGTTCACCGACGACTTCGTCAGTGACCTGACAAAGATAGGTGGCACGACGATCGTCGGCGCCGACGAGTTCGTGGTCTACACCCGTCGGACCCTCGGTCGGCCGTCCCAGACCACCGTGCATCAGGTGCACGCACCGGAGATCGCGCTGACGTCCCCGACGACCGGGCGAGGCGTCTGGGCGCTCAACGACGTCGTGCGGCTGGCCCCGGCGGTGACGCTCTACGGCTACGGCCACTACCACGAAACCTACGAGAAGCTCGGCGAGCAGTGGCGGATCAAATCCTCCAAGCTGACCAGGCTTCGCGAGGACATCGCCACCCCCGTCACCCGGCTGCTTCCGCAGCCTCTCGCCACCCGCTTGCGCGTCGGCATAGCGAAGATCCGTCGCCGCACGAACAACGAAAGAAATTGACATGACAGGACTCTCAGGCCGAAGCGTGCTCGTTACCGGTGCCAGCGGGGTGGTGGCCTTCCCGGTGGCCGCCGAGCTCGCGAAGAACAACGACGTCTATGCGGTGGCACGGTTCTCCGATCCGCACCAGCAGGAGCTGCTGGAGCGGGCGGGCGCCCACACCATCGCCTTCGACCTCGCCAACCCGGATCTGTCGCCGCTGCCCGAGTCGGTCGACGTGGTGATCAACTACGCGGTCCTGCCGCCGACCCATAAGGACGCCTACGAGGTCAACGCGGGAACCACCGGACGGCTTGCCCGGCGCTACCGGGATTGCGAGGCCTTCGTGCATGGCAGCACCGGGTCGCTGTATCAATACGAGGGTGAGCGGCCCCTCCGCGAGGACGACCCGTACGGCCTGCATGCCTCCGCGGAGAACTACGCGGCCAGCAAGATCGCCGCGGAAATGCTGCTCAAGCATCTCAGCGTGGACTACCAGTTGCCGGTGGTGATCGTGCGGATCTTCTCCTTCTACGGTCCGCGCGGCGGGGGAGTCACCCAGCGCATCGACCAGATCATCCGTGACGAGCCGGTGAGCGTATATCCGGGTGTGCGCAACGTTCACACGCCGCTGTATCAGGACGACTACGTCGAAAAGACGGCTGCGGCAGCAAGTATCGCCAAGGTCGGGGCCGAGATCATCAACGTCGGCGGGACTGAGCCGGTGACGACGCAGGAGTACTGTCAGATCGCCGGGGAGATCCTCGGCAAGGAGCCCACTTTCGCCGAGAACAGCAAGGCGTGGCCCATTTGGGCCGACACCACCAAGATGGTCGAGCTTCTCGGTCCCAACAGGATCTCCGTTCGCGAAGGCATACGCCGGACCATCGAAGCGGCCCAGGACCGGCTCAACACCTCGCATCACGTCATCGGCGAACCGGCCAAGGTGTAGACGATGATCATGTTCATCGTCCATCTCGATGTGCCGTCGGAGAACTCCAGGGCGTTCGAGGAGCTGATGACCTATGTCGCTGCCACGTCGCTCGAGCGTGAACCCGGGGTCCTCCATTACGCGTTCGCGAAAAGCGTTGACGAGCCCCAGACCTACGTCGTCGTCGAGGTCTACCGCGACCAGGACGCATGTGACGCTCACGGCCAGACCGAGTGGGTCACGGAGTCGGTACCGAAATCCCTGAGTCTCATCACCGGCATGCCACGCATCCAGCAGTACGTGAGCCCGGGTGCTACACCGACGGGCAGGCGTTTCGAGGACTTGGGATGAGTCAGACACCCTTGTTCACGGTGGGCCAATTCAGCAAAGCACTGGGGGAGAAGGATCTGGACCGGGCATGCGCTCTGCTGCACCACGATCTCGTCGTCCATGAAGCCGGCGGCCTTCCGTATAGCGGCGAATATCATGGGCCGCAAGGCTTTCGCGAGCTCCTGGCAACGATGGACGAGAGCCTGCAGCTCACTGCCGGACCGATCACTCGCGATTGCCTGTCGGACGACACGGTGGTGTCGCGCTTCCGGTTGACGTTCACTGCGCGAACGTCCGGCGAGAGCGTCGAGATGGACCTCGTCGAGCTCTATAAAGTTCACGACGGACTGATAGTCGACCTCGACGTTTACTACAAGGATCCTTCCGCCGTCGCGGCGCTGTTGGCCTGAGCCGGTCTACGATTTGGCCATGTCCCTTGAGGTCGGCCAAGTGTTCGCGGGATACCGAATCCTGCGGGTATTGGGCCGAGGTGGCATGGGTCAGGTGTACCTGGCTTCGCATCCGCGGTTGCCGCGCGAGGACGCGCTGAAGGTATTGCCGGCCGATTCGACTGACGATCCGGAGTTTCGGGCACGGTTCCTGCGCGAGGCAGACCTGGCGGCCCGCCTGTCCCACCCGAACATTGTGGGAATTCATGACCGCGGCGAACACCAGGGCCTGTTTTGGATCTCGATGGATTATGTGGCCGGCACCGACGCGGCACGCCTGTTGCGCGAGGTCCACCCGAACGGGATGCCTCTTGCCGGGGTGGCGTCGATCATTACCGCGGTCGCCTCGGCGCTGGACTATGCCCATCATCGCGGGATGTTGCACCGCGACGTCAAGCCGGCCAACATTATGTTGACCGATCCGGATGGACAGGCGCAGCGAATTTATCTGGCTGACTTCGGCGTCGCGCGGCACATCAACGATTCGACAGGGCTGACTGCGGAAAACGCGACGGTGGGCACGGTGGCCTACGCGGCACCCGAGCAGTTGAAGGCAGAGCTGATTGACGGGCGTGCCGATCAGTATGCCTTGGCCTGCACCGCATTTCATCTGCTGACCGGGGTGCCACCGTTTGACCATGCCAATCCCGGGGTGGTGATCACCCAGCACGTCAATGACCCACCGCCGTCGATCCTTGCGTGCCGCCCGGACTTGGCGGCGCTCGATCCGGTGTTTGCCGTGGCGATGGCCAAAGATCCGGCCGACCGGTTTGGCAGCTGTGCGGAGTTCGCCTACCGACTGAGCCGGCAGTGGGGCCCCGAATCCTCGCACAGCCGCGAGATTCCCTACGCCGTGCCGGCGCCGCCACCGCCGAACCGGAAGAGCTTGGGCCGGCGTCCCGGCGTCCTGATGGGCGCCCTGGTGGCCGTCGCATTGCTGATCGTTGCCGGTGTGTTCGCGATTGTGAACTTCGCCAAGCCACACAAGCCGGCTGCCGCCGCGCCCAAGCCCGCCGCCGCGGCGCCCACCCCGGCGCTGGGCCCATTCACCGGCACGTACCGGGCCGACTTCGGCCCGGCCACCGATCTCGACGATAACCAGGTCCCGGGCAAAAAGCCGTCAACGGGCACCTACGGCCTGCGCTCGGCGTGTGGGGGTTCCGGGTGTCTGGCGACCGCGTCACGGCTAACCGGCGAAACCTTTTTCGCGGCGTCGATGGTGTTCGACGAGATCGGCGGGCGCTGGGTGGCCGTGGCGCTGTCCGCGAACGAATGCCGCGGCGCCACCGGCGAAGTCTGGGAGGTGTTCACGCTGCAACAACGCCCCGACGGCAGCCTCGGCGGCGTACACACCAGAACCGCCCTCAACAACTGCCAGGAAAAACGAACCGTGACGTTTACCCGCACCGGAGGCGTTGATCTCGCCAGCCTGCCGGACCCGGCGACCCTGCCGCCGCGGGTGGTGTCGCAGGCCCAGGGGTTGGGCGGCCACTACCAACTCGCGCGGACGTTCACGAACCAGGCCGCACAACAGCTGGGGAGCTCATCCATCGAGACCGACTGTTTGCGCACCGGCGATCGGTGCATGAGCTACTTCCACGCGAAATCGGGTGACGTGCCACTGTTGTTCGCCGGCGGCAACTGGACGTGGAACGAAGAGACCGACGGCAAGTGCCCGGACGGCGGCCCGGCACATCTGAGCACCACCGGTCAGTATCCGCTGCCGCAACCACGGCGGGATCCGATCCCGGTGCTCAATGGGCACGGTCACTGGCAGCAGAACGGATCCTGCGCGGTAAGCATGGATTTCGACGAAACATTCACGCGCACCGGCGATTAGCCCCGGCTGATCTGAACGGCCTTGACCACCAGCAGCAGCGCGCCGATGACCAGGTAGGCGCGCAGCGCGATCATGCCGAGGCGGGTACCGGCCGACCAGGTGACCGGCTGTAGCAGGGTCAGTGGCGGCATCCGCCAGGTGTTGCGGTCGACGGTGCGTACCGGGGTTGGTGCGACCGGTGCTGCGGGTTGGCGGCGGGCCAGCCAGCGCAGCACCGGTCCCGCCGCGGCACCGAGGATGACCATGGCCAGCGCCAGGTAGCCGGCGACCGCCACGACGTTGAGGTGCGGGAAAATGGTGGTGGCCATCAGGATCCCGGAGAGCAGCAGCAGAGTACCGACGATCAGCACGGCGACCCAGTTGAGCCACCGCCGATTGACCCAGGGCCCCAACACTTCCCGGTCATTGCACAGCAGCAGCAGAAACACGCTGGCGCTGGGCAACAGCAGCCCGGCCAGGGCCTGCACCGCGGTGGTGATCAGCCCGAGCGGGGCGCCGGGAATCAGCACGATCACCGCGGCGAGTACCACCATCGCGGTGTAGGAGAAGTAGAACTGTTTGGCGTCGGAGAACCCGCGGTGCAGCGAGTGCTTCAGACCGAACACGTCGCCGAAGGCGTAGCTGGTGGCCAGGGTCACCGCGGCCGCGCCGATGATCGAGGCATCCATCAGCACGATCGCAAACATCCAGCCGAGCGTCGAACTGTGCTGGCCGAGCAGGTGTGCGATGGCACCGGCGTCGGTGAAATTGCCCGCGCTGTCCGTCGAGCGCGCCGCCCAGTCACCGGTCATCAGCAGCGCCGCGGCGCCGACCACCACGACGAATGCGCCCAGGACGGTGTCGACGCGCTCATAGGCCATGAATCGGGGAGTGATGCGTTTGTCGACGATGTTGGACTGCTGAAAAAACAGCTGCCAGGGCGCCACGGTGGTGCCGACGATCGCGATGATCAGCAGCACCGCATCCGAGCTGACGCCCCCCGAGATGCTGGGTACCACAAACGACTTCGCCGCATGCACCCACTGCGGGTGCGACATCAACAGCATCGGGATCTGCGCCAGGGTGACGGCGATGAAGACGAACATGGCCCGCTCCCAACGCCGGAAGCTGCCGCTCGCCATGATCGCGACCAGCGCCGCCGCCGAGACCGGCACCACAACGTATTTGGAGATGCCGATGTATTCGGCGGCCAGGCTGATCCCGATGAACTCGGTGACGATGGTCAGGAAGTTCAGCAGGAACAGGTCGCCGACCGAAAACCAGCCCCAGCCCCGGCCGAAGCGTTCGTTGATCAATCGCGCGTGCCCGACCCCGGTGACCGCGCCGAGCCGCACCACCATTTCCTGGTTGACGATGAGCACCGGAATCAGCAGCAGCAGCACCCACAACAGCGAGTAGCCGTAGTTCTGGCCGGCTTGGGCGTAGGTGGCCACCCCGCCGGCGTCGTTGTCGCCGACCATCACAATGATCCCGGGGCCGACGATGGCCAGCAAGGTCATCAGGCGGACCTTGAAGGTGCGGGGACGGTCGAGTTCGCCGAGGCTGATGCGCCCGAACGCGCCCTCGATATCGCCCACGTGGGCGGAGTCCAGCACCGCGGTGGCCGGAGCCGAGGCGTGCTCCGCCGGCGCCACGGCGCCGGCGGCGTTGTCGTCGGCCGCGGTCATGGCGTGTCACCGCCGGGCACGGGCCCGCTCCGGTCACCGTCGGATGCGGAGATTTCGCGGACCGGGCGCGGGGCGGGTTCGCGGCGGCGCCAGTCCTCGGGGATGGTGGCCTCCAGCACGTCGTCGACGGTGACCACCCCGAGCACGCGGTCCTGCTCATCGACAACGGGGATGGAATACAGGTTGAAGTCGGCCATCAACAGCGCGATGTCGGTCAGGTCGGCGTCGGCACTGACCCGAACAGGATCGGAATCCATCAGTGCGCGAACGCTTTCACCCGTTTCGGAATGCAACAGGTCCATCACCGACACCACGCCCGCGAGGCGTTTATCCTCATCGAGAACATGCATCTTGATCAGCGCCTCGGGCTGCACGGCGTGGGCGCCCGCGATGAGCGCCAGCGCCTCGCCCGCGGTTGCGCCCGGGGCGCAGGAGACGAAGTCGACGTTCATCAACCCGCCTGCGCTTTCGGGGTTGAACCCCATCAACGTGATCACCTTGGTGCGTTGCGGGGCGGGCATCAGATCCAGCACGCGCCGGCGCCGCGACTGGCGCAGGTCCGCGAGCGCGTCGGCGGCATCGTCTGCGCGCATCCGGCCCAGCAGCGCGGCGACCTCGCCGTCGGGCATGCCGTTGAGTAGCCGGGTGGCCTTTTCCGGTTCGAGTTCTTCGAATACGTCGGCTTCCAACTCGGGGTCGCTGTGTACCCGATCGAGGATCTCGCCACCCTCGGCCTTGCTGGCTTCCTCCAGTAGGTCAGCGATTTCGGCGGGTTTGAAGCCGCCGAATCGACCCGACAGGCGGCGCACCGCGTCGGTGTGGGCGTGGCCGATCAACGGTTCGAATGCCTTCCAATCGCGGGCGGCGTGCCCACCGGAGCTCTTGAGCAACCCGAACAACCTTGGTGGTCGGCGGGTGTCCAACCGCGTCAGCGCCCACCCGGCGCCGGTATCTTCCAGCTCGACGTCGTAGGCGCGGACCAGCTCCACCGCGGCCACATCGATCAACCGGTGTCCCAGCACGTCGGCGCGCAGCAACACCTCACCATCGCGACGTTCAAAACCGCGAAGGTCAATTTTATTCTTGGCCAACACAACTCGGGTCGGGGTGTACTCGCGAATGGATTTGCTGCCGATGAACACCGGCCGCCCGCCGACCCCGGCGACGATCCCGGTCACCAACGGATACTCGTCGTTGCCGCGTAGCCGCACGATGACGTCCTCGACCCGGCCAACGGCCTCGCCGGAGGGTGCCAGCACAGGCGAGCGCAAGAGCTGCGAGAGATGGATTTCCGGCCGCCCGCTGCCATCCCCGTTAGCCGTATTCGCTGTCGTCACGTGTCTCTCCTCAGCACTGAGTTATCCAGCCGACGAACAGCATGACCTATCGCAGCGCAGTCCGACCAGCGCGGACCACGAAAATCACCGTTCGATGTTGTAGAACGAGTCGCCGTCCTCCGGCGTCCCGTCGATCTGGCCCTCGGTCCGGCCATGCTCCTCCGGATCAATGCGGTCTAGGTCGTAATTACTGAGAACCTCCAGTGCGCCGCCCTCGTTCGAGTCGTGCGCTTCTCTGGACGGCCCGTCGTCGCGCGAGTCGTCCGAAATCTCCGCCGCCAACTTCTCGTCGAGCGTGTCATGGTCTTCGGCTTCGATCCAATGGTCGGGCGGATCGACCACCTCGTCGCCGTCGTCGTTGCGTACTTCGTCGGAGTCCAGGCTCTCGGACTGATCCAGCATGTTGTCGTTCTCGTCGTTTCCCACCACGCCAGCTTGCCCGACGGGAGAATCGCGCTACACAGCGCGTCAGCCCGTCTTCGGCATAGGGATGCCTTCACTGGCCGTGAACTGCGCGTCCTCTTGGGTAGACAGTCCGATCGAAACCACTGAGCGGTCGAACAGTGTGTCGGTGAGGTAGGCCAGCGCGACCGCCCACCGATTGACCGGGCGTGGAATCGCATAGAGGTGATACGCGCGCGTCACCACCTTCGCGGGAAACCCCGACAATCGCAGACCGAGCGGGTTGGCCACCGCTTGCCAAGGTCCCAGGTCGACGACCAGACCGAGGTTGCGATGTTGGTATTGCTTGCTCGTGCCGTAGCCGAGGCTTGCGGCCACGTTGCGAGCGAGCACTTTTCCCTGCCGGGTCGCATGTTGTGCGGTGGGTGGTGTGATCTTTCCGGGCTGAGTCAGGTCGGGAACCGCCGCAGCGTCGCCGCCGGCGAACACTTCGGGATGATTGGGTACCTGCAGATCGGTCTGCACGGTAAGCCGCCCCTTCTCGATTGGCAATCCCAGTTTTTCGATCAACGGTGCGCCGGTCACCCCTCTGACCCAGGCGAGCGTGTGCGTATCGACACGCGAATCATCGCTGAGCACAACATGATCTGCGTGGACCTCTTTGAGCGTCACACCGAGCCGGACATCGATGCCGCGGCGGCGGAGCACCTTCTGTGCGGCATTGCCGAGTTTCTCGCCCACCTCGGGCATGACCTGCTTGGCCGTATCGAGCAATAAGAACTTGACGTCGGAGGCATTGAAGCCCATTTGTTTGGCCGCCGCGTCGGCCAGTGCGCGCAGCTGTACGACCAGTTCGGTACCCGAATAGGAGGCGCCGACCACAACGACGGTGCGCCGGGCCGCGACCACGCTCGGGTCGTCCTCGATATTGGCCAGCTCGAGTTGCTCGACGAAGTGGTCTCGCAGGTAGAGAGCCTCGGCAGTGGTCTTCAACCCCCGCGCGTGAGTGGCGAGCCCCGGCACGCGGTGTCCCGAGACATAAACCACGCGGCCTTTCAGCGGCGTTTCGTGTGCGTGGTTTATGTGTCGCGGCCGCTCAGGCCGAGGCGCGTGTGGCGGATGCGACGAGCACTCGGTGCGCTAGCTGTTGCGCCAGATCTTGAGCCCGGTGGTGATCATCGGAATCTGCAGCGGCAGCCGGGCCAGCGCGACGAGACGCATCGGCCAGGGTTTGCCCCACCACAACCGGACCATGTTGACGTTGGCCGGGAAGACCCCGACGAACAACAGGACCGACGCCAGCGCCGCCAACCGCCGGGTGCGTCGCGGCACCAGCAGCGCTCCGGTGGCTATTTCGACGACGCCCGATGCGTAGGTGTAGAACCGGGCGTCGCCCGGCAGCTCGGCGGGGACGATGTCGTCGAACGGCTTGGGTGCCAGGAAGTGGACGGTGCCGATGCCCATCAACATCGCCGCGACTCGATACGCGGTGGTCTGGACGGCGTCACGCTGAGCTACGACTGTGGTCATGGAGCCATTGTGTCTTACCCGCGGTCGGCGTCGGTGAAGCGGATGATGCCGCGGATGTTGCGCCCCTCGAGCATGTCGCGGTAGCCATCGTTGATCTGCTCGAGCGTGTACTCGCGGGTGACCATGTCGTCGAGATTGATCTGGCCCTGCTTGTAGAGCGCAAGGATCTCCGGGATGTCGTACTGCGGATTGCCGCCGCCGAACAGGCTTCCCTGCAGGCTCTTCTGCAGCAGCGAAAGCCCGCCGAGGTTGAGCGTCACCTCGGTGTCCATCACGCCCCCCATGGCCGTCAGGACGCAGACACCGCCCTTGGCGGTGAGCCCCATCCAGGAGTCGACCTCGCTGCCCTCCGCGCGGCCGACGGTGACGATCACCTTGTGGCACATCAGGCCGCGGGTGGCCCCGGCGATGTATTCGGCGGCCTCGGCCACGCTGGCGAAAGCCTCGGTGGCGCCGAACTTGATCGCCTGCTCACGTTTCCATTCGTAGGGATCGACGGCGAACACGCGTCGGGCCCCGGCGAGGCGGGCGCCCTGCAGCGCGGCGATCCCGACGCCGCCGATACCGATGATCGCCACGTCGTTACCCGGGGTGACCGCCGCGCTGCGCACAGCGGAGCCGTATCCGGTGGTGACGCCGCAGCCCACCAGGCAGGCCACATCGAAGGGGATGTCGGGTTCGACCTTGACCACCGAGGTCTCGTGCACCACCACGTACGGAGCGAACGTCCCCAGCAGCGACATCGGCAGGACGTTCTTGCCGTTGGCCGTCACCCGGAACGAACCGTCGGAAACCGATTGACCGGACAGCAGGCCCATGCCGAGGTCGCAGAGGTTGCGCAGCCCCGTCTGACACGGAATGCATTTTCCGCAGGACGGAATGAACGACATGACCACGTGATCGCCGACGGACAGGTTCTCGACGCCCTCGCCGATCTCGATGATGACGCCGGCGCCCTCATGGCCGCCCAGGACGGGATAGCTCGGGATGGGGAAGTCGCCCGTCTGCAGGTGCAGGTCGGAGTGGCACAGCCCGGCCGTCTCGAGTTGGACCGTCACCTCGCCGCGCCGCGGATCGCCGATCTCGATCTCTTCGACCGACCAGGGACCGTTCAGCTCCCAGACCAGGGCGCCTTTGGTTTTCAAGGAATGCCCTCCATCTTGTACCAACCGCTTAATTGTTAGCGCCGTCACAGCCGGGCCTGGAGCGAACTTAGACCAATACTATTGTCAATACAGTATTTGATACGATTCGCCGCGGCCGACAGCGCCCAGAACAGTTCGAGGTTGAAAACATGGGAACACCCGTAATCGTTGGAGCCGTCCGGACGGCGATCGGCAGATCCTTCAAGGGAACGCTGGTCAACACGCCGCCCGAGACGCTGATCACCGCGGTACTTCCGGAGGTGGTCCGTCGGTCCGGTGTCAACCCGGCAGACATCGACGACATCATCTTCGCCGAATCGCACTACGGCGGCGGCGACCTGGCACGCTACGCGGCCAGCGCGACCGGTCTGGACCACGTTCCCGGCCAGTCGGTGAACCGGCACTGCGCGGGCAGCCTCACCGCCATCGGCAATGCCTCGGCCCAGATCGGTTCCGGGATGGAGCGCGTGCTCATCGCCGGTGGGGTGCAGTCCTTGTCGATGACGCCGCTGACGAACTGGCGGATCCCCGGCCCCGAGCTGAAGTTCGAAGAGCGCTGGATGCCGCCGACCCACGTCGAGACCCCGGACGCGCCGGCCAAGGACATGTCGATCACGGTGGGCTGGAACACCGCGCAGTCGGCCGGCATCACCCGCGAGGAGATGGACGCCTGGGCGGCCCGGTCGCATCAGCGCGCCATCGCGGCCATCGATGCGGGCAAGTTCGTCGATGAGATCCTGCCGCTGAAGATCGCCCAGCTAGACGGGTCGCTCATCGAGTTCGCGGTCGACGAGTTCCCGCGGCGCGACACCACCGTCGAGAAGCTCGCCGGCCTCAAAGTGCTGCACCCCGAGATCGAGGGCTTCTCGATCACCGCGGGCAACAGCAGCGGCACCAACGACGCCGCGGCGGCGGTTGCGATCGTCGACCGCGACTACGCCACCGCCGAGAAGCTCAACGTGATGGGCACCGTCCGGGCCTGGGCCGCTGCGGGTGTGCCTGCCCGCGACTGCGGTCTGGGTGCCCTCAAGGCGATCGAGAAGGTGTTGCAGCGGGCCGGACTGTCGGTCGCGGACGTAACCCTGTGGGAGATCAACGAGGCGTTCGCCTCCGTGCCGATCGCGGCCGTCAAGCAGTTCGGCATCGACGAGGAGAAGGTCAACTTCTTCGGCAGCGGCTGCAGCCTGGGCCACCCGATCGCGGCCTCGGGCGCACGCATGATCACCACCTTGGCCTACGAGCTGGGCCGCCGCGGCGGCGGCATCGGCGTCGCGGCCATGTGCGCGGGTGGCGGCCAGGGCGGCGCAGTCGTCATCGAGGTCTGAGCACAGCCGGTGGATGACCACGAACTGGCTGCCCGGCTGGCCACCGAGGCGGGGCAGCTGCTACTCGGAGTGCGGGACGAATTCGCCGACGCCGACGCCAGCGAGCGGAAAGCGGCGGGGGACAAACGATCCCACGACTTTCTGATGGAGGCCTTCGCCAAGCAGCGCCCGGACGATGCGGTGCTGTCCGAGGAGGGCGCCGACGATCCGGTGCGGTTGCGCTCGGAGCGGGTTTGGATCGTCGATCCGCTTGACGGTACGCGCGAATTCTCCGAGTTGGGGCGCAACGACTGGGCGGTGCACGTCGCGCTCTGGCAGGCCGGCGAGCTCGTTGCCGGTGCGGTAGCGCTACCGGCTCAGGGAGTTACGTTGGCGACACCCGACGTCGCGGCGCCTCCCTCCGCACCGGCCCAGCCGCGCATCGTGGTGTCACGCACCCGCCCGCCCGCCATCGCGCTGGCCGTGCGTGACGCGCTGAACGGCACACTGGTGGAAATGGGTTCCGCCGGAGCCAAAGTGGCCTCGATCGTCCAGGGTTTGTCCGACGTGTATGTGCACGCCGGCGGCCAGTTCGAATGGGACTCGGCGGCGCCGGTGGCGGTGGCCCGGGCCGCCGGCCTGTTTACCTCCCGCATCGACGGGTCGACGTTGGCCTACAACCAGCCGGACCCGAAGCTGCCAGACCTGGTGGTCTGCCGTCCCGAGCTGGCCCGGGCCGTACTCGCCGTAACCGCGTAACCCCCGCGAGCAGACGCAAAATCGCACGACACGCCACGCGTCCGTGCGATTTTGCGTCTGCTCGCGGGGCGGGGTGAGGCCTTGACTCATACCGCTGAGGCGGCAACAATCAGAATTTACATCTGATGTAGCACTGTATTATCACTCGGCTTGGGAGTGGATCATTGACCGAACTGCAGGTTCGGCGGCCGAAGTTCGACTTCGCGGACGACGTTCCGTGGATTTGGCATCCGCAGAACCCCGCTTTCTCGTTCTTGATGAACGCGACGTCGATCATCGCGATCTGCTTCGAGCAGATGATCGTCGCGGCGGTGCAGGAAGCCAAGCCGCGCATGACGGACCCCGATGTGGCCGCAGAAGCCACGGCCTTCCTACGCCAGGAGGCTCAGCATTCCAGCTCGCATCGCAAGCATGTCAACGCGCTGATCAGGCATTATCCGGGCCTGCAGCAGACCTTGGACAACGCGATGGCCTGTTTCGACAGGCTCACCGCCACCAGATCGGTTGAGTTCCGGCTGGCCTACGTCGCTGACCTGGAGGCCACCTTCACGCCGTCGTTCAAGCTGATGCTCGACAACGAGGCGACCCTGTTTCGCCCCGGAGATGACCGCGTGGCGTCACTGTTCTTGTGGCACTTCGTCGAAGAAGTCGAGCACCGCAGCTCGGCATTGCTGGTCTACGATGCCGTGGTCGGCGACAGCTGGTATCGCATCCGGATCCTTCCCGCAGTAGTCAGGCATCTGCTGCAAGTCATGTCGGTGATCGCCGACGGCGTCAACGCCCATGTGCCGCTGGCCGATCGCGAGGTTGACGCACGAACACTGCTGCCCGGCTACGGAGCCCGACAGAATCTGAAGCACAAGCTGCTGGGTCGCGATCGGACGGTGCCGCCGCCCTTTAAAGGCGTGCCGCGAAAGCAGATCCTGGTCGCGGCAGGCCGGGTGTTGCTGAGTCAAACCCCATTTCACAATCCCGAGCACGAACCGCTGCCACAATTCGCGGACCAGTGGTTCCGGCGCTGGGACCGCGGCGATGACGTCACCCGCTGGTACACCGCCACCGCAGCCGGCTGACGAGAGGAACGGGATTCGGTGTCTTCGGTGTCGTCGCTTTCTTCAATGTCTCAGTGCAACGTGACATTCGACGAGATCGCAGCAAGATTAGGCGATTTCACGTGCATGGATGCGCCCGGGTTCGTGCACATCCGTAACCCGTTGATGCTGTCCAACTGGACCCTGCCGGTGTTGGAACTGCTGATGGTCAGCGGTGCGGTGTTCGCCCTTTGGTGGGCGGTACGGCGGCTGCGTCGCGACGGCGATCCGACCAACCTGGTGCTGTGGTTCGCGTCCATCGTCTACCTGCTCGTCACCGAGATCCCGCTGTACTTCCCGAACATCTTCATGGTGGAGGATCAGATCGGTGTGGTCTTCGACCACAACGTCTTCACCGTTCAATTCATGTATGAACGGCTGCCGCTCTACATCGTCGCACTGTATCCGGCCGTCACCACACTGGCGTTCGAGATCGTCCGCGCAATAGGGGTTTTCCGGGTGCGAGGAATATTGATCGGCTCGGTGTGCGTCGGCTTCGTGCACCACTGCTGCTATGAGGTGTTCGACCAGTTGGGCCCGCAGCTGCGTTGGTGGGCTTGGAACACCAAGAACCCGCTCAACCGCCCGATGTTCGCCTCGGTGCCAATGACGAGCATGGTCATCTTCGCCACCCTCGGACCGGCTGTGCTCACGCTGCTGGTGATGCTGTTGGTCGGCCGCAAAGCCGAAGCCGGCGCGCGTCTGAGTGCCGCGGGTCTGGTATGGCGCACGGTTGTCGCCGGTGTGCTCGTGCCGGTCGGGGTTGCGATCTTGAGCATTCCGTCGTCGATCTTCGGCGGCAGCCACCCGAACACCACCGCCCAGGCCGTCGTGTTCGTCATCGAACTCGCGGCATTCGCGCTCATCGCAGTTCCGGCCTTGATCAACGGCGGCGCCGACGCATCGCCAAACAGGTTCGTCCTGATCTTCGGATCGGTCTACTTGGCGGTGCTCGGATTCCTTTGGCTCACTGCACTTCCCGAGTACGTCTCGGCAAAAGGCGGTGTCACCGGCGACGGAACGCCCACCGGCAACGTGTTCTACGCCTTAGTGTGCCTGGTGGCGGCGGCACTGTTGGTCTGGTTGACGAACCGCTCCACATACGGGGCGAACCGGTTGCGCAGTTCGGCCTTGTCCAGCCCGAGATCCTCGGGGTGATACTCGACGCGGCCGAGCCGCCCGCGTTCGTGGTCGGCCACGTAGGAGGCGACGGCCTTTCTGGATTCCGGCGACGGCGAGTAACCGGCCACGTCCCAGACGCGTTGCGCCATCGCGAGGTCGTCGGCCATGAATTCGTCGAAGCGGACGTCGATGGTGCGCTCGGCCGGTAGCCGATCGTGGTCGCGGATGCACGCACTGAGCATCTCGTGGATCCGGCTGATCCAGTACTCGGCCACCGTGTGCACGTCGACTTCGTCGACGCTCATGCGCATGGTGTAGGTCATCATCGTCGCCATCGACACCGCGACGTCGACGGGGTCGCGGTGCGTCACGATGAATGTCGCGTCGGGGAATACCTTGAGAATTGGGATGAATTGCTCGAGATGCTGCGGCGACTTGAGCACCCAGCGGCGGTGATAGCCGTCTTGATGCTGCAGCACCTGCAGCATCATCCGGAGGAACTGATAACCGGGAGTCTGGTCGTTGCCGCGCAGGTAGTCCGACCACCGGGGGAGATGGGTGAGCGTGGTAAAGAATCCGCTGGCGAAATCCTGGACCATCAGCCCGATGTCTTCGTGGATGTGGTCGGTCGTCATCTCATGCATCAGGGTGAAGTACGGCATCAGGGTGTTGGAGATGTTCAGGGCGTCGCCGGTGCGCTGACGCCGGGGTTCGATGGTGCCTTCTTCTCCGGGCGCGGGCAGCGGTTCTTGCGCCTCCCAATACGGAAGTGACCGCAGGGCAGGGTCGGCCGCGAGCAGGCTGTGCAGGTGCGTCGTTCCGGTTCGCGGCAGGCCGGCGATGACCAGCGGCGCCTCGATGTTGATATCGAAGATTTCGGGGTGGTTCTTGAGATGGTCGATGACGCGGAGCCTGCCTTTGAGGAAGGTCAACATCAGGGAGAACGCGTAGGTGCGACCGAACGCTGTGAATCGTGGCAACTCGTGGAACGCCTCGAGCAGCACCGCCATCCGCTCGCGGTAATCCTGATCGCCGAAATCGCTCAACCCGGTCTGCGCTGTCGCCTGCTCGTGCAGGGCCTCGGTGGTCAGCGGGCAGTAGTCGGCCATCGCGGCCATGCCGTCGATGATCATCTGCGCCTCGGGCGTGAACGTCGGCTTGGCGAGGTCGGTCAGGCGGATCGTGTCGGTCACAAACGGACCATACCTACGGCGTTACGCATTTTACAAGAGACGTTGTGCTGTATCTTAGTGCGGTTTATGATGCTGCTCGTGGTCAACCCGGAAAGCCCCGATAGCTCCAAGGCGTGGCGCGAACTACTCAGCGCCTTCACTGATTTCGAGAAGCAGTTCCTGGAGGGCCCGAAGGCGGTGCGCGGTGAGTTGGCCGTCGCCGAGGGTTATCAGTTCCTTGCCACCATGCTGGGTTTGTCGCTGGACGTGACCCTTTTCGCCGACCCGGTGGCGCCGCGATTCCACGATCTGCTGACACCGACTCGGCACGATCGTCGCTGGGGCGGCGACAACACCGACGCGTACTACAGCTACGTCGTCGTCGACCCGCGCCGGACGTATCGCATCAGCGGCACCCCGAATGGCAGCTCGATGTACTCGGTTGCGGTGTACAACGAACCCGAACCTGGAGCGTGGCCCAATCGCACCATCGGCGTGCTCTACGACGACGACATGGCGCTCGACGATGACGGTCAGTTCTCCTGCGTCCTGGGCCCGGTCCGGCCGACGGGATATGACGGGCCTTTCATCGCCCTCGACGATGACGCACACGGAGTGCTGACCCGTGACTATCACGAGGATCCTGCCCGCAGTCGGCGGGTGGACTGGGCGATCGAGGTCATCGACCACGGCGGTCAGCCTTCGGCGCCGCTGAAAACCGATGAGGCGGTGGCGAAGTCGTTGCGAGCGGCGCTGCGTTACGCGCAGGACATGTTCGCCCTGGTGCCGCTGGTGCTGCAGGAGCGCAAGCCCACCGAGCTCGCCGACGGCCAAAACCTGTCCCACAATGTCTTGGCACCACCCTACCGCGCCGGCGCCGCTACCCACGGCTACTCGATGCAGAACGCCGTCTACAGCCTCGGTGCGTACGCCTTGCAGCCCGGTGAGGCGTTGGTGATCACCTCGCGCCATCCGAAATGCCGGTTCTGGAATCTGACGTTGTGGAACCAATATATGGCTGCGCCCGATCTCGAATACGGTCGAGGCGGCATCAATTCCGGTTCGGCGGTTGCTAATAGCGACGGGACCGTCACCATTGTGATCAGTCGAAAGCAACTCGACCATCCCAACGCGATCTCCACCAAAGACCACCCGGAAGGTTTGATGTCATTTCGCTGGTTCCACGCCGACGAGCTCCCCGAACAGCCGGCCACGGTGGTTGTCGCGGCCGGCGAAGCGCCCCGAGAGGTGTCCTAACCCCGCGAGCAGACGCAAAATCTCACGACACGCCGCGCGTGCGTGCGATTTTGCGTCTGCTCGCGGGGCGGGGTGGGGTGGTCACCACCGGCCCGATCCAATGCCGCAGCACGGCCCGCAACTCGCGCGCGGACCGTGGCGGATTCGGCGGCACCAGCACCATGGACTGGATGATGCGAAGCAGGTACTCGACCAGGTCGTCGAAATCCTTGCCCCGATATCCCAGGGCGCCCCAGTCGATGTCCGTGTGCTCCAACAGCACTCGCGATCGCGCGGTGGATTCGCCCCCTACCATCTGCTGGCTCATGAAACGCGTTCGATCGGTTTCCAGCAGCATCATCAACAGTGGTTCTTCTGGTAGCCGCTCGACGAGATAGGCGACGGCCTCCACCAGCAGATCGACCGGATCGCTAATGCCCGACGTGAGATCACTGATCCGGGTGGTCCACCCGCCGAGCGCGACATCGCCTGCTGCCGTGATGAGCTCGTCGATGGTCGCGAAGTAGCGGTAGACGGTGGGGCGGGTGATCCCAAGATCGCCCGCAATGACGGAGAGACTCGTGCCTTGCGGACCGCGTCGCTCCATGCTCCGAAGGGCCGCATCGACGATGCGCTTGCGCGCCTCTTCATCGTCGGCCGGTGGCGCTCCGCCCCAACCTTTTCTACCCATGACGAGCGGACCTAACGCTGATCATACGGCGAGTGTAGTGGTGTCAAATTAATCCAGCTACTTCGTCCGCTTGCGCCGACGGCCCTTCGCTTCTTCGGTCCACTCGTGCTCGATGCGTCCGATCTCCAGCGAGAGCAACATGACCGTCGGATTGTCGCAGTGGACTTCGTGGGCGGTGCGGAACGTCGCCGCCTCCCCGGTGGTCGGCAGGTGCGGCCGTAAGCCCTCGAACCACTCGTCGCCGACCACGTTGGGGGGATCACCGGTGCGCGGGCCAGCCGCCCACTGCCGGTAAACGTCCCGCGCTTCCGCCAAGCCGGTCCGCCAGCATTTGACTGCTTCGTGGCGCTGCGAATGCAGGTGGAACTTCATCTGATGCCGGTGGTTGGTCTTTTCCACCATCCCCGGGAGCAAGGTGTCGGTGGCAGACCGGGCAATGCCGGCGATGCCGACGGCCGAAGCGCCGACGACCGTTCCCATCAGGCCCATCATTGCCATGTCCATCGTTCGATCGTTGCACCCGCAGGGGCTATTGGCCCAGGGCCTTCTGCCAAGACAGGACGCGTTCGGCGAGTTCTGGTCCGCTGTCTTCCTGAATGAAGTGGCTCGCGTTGATGCGGGCGTGCGGTTGGCCCGTCGCCCCTGGGATGTGCTTGATCAGCGGACGGTCCGCTTGCCCGAGGATCGGGTCGCGACGTCCGAAGACCGCGAGGAACGGTTTCTCCCATCGGCCCAGGGCGTCCCAAGCCGCCCGATTGGCCGGAATCGCCGGATCGTCCGGCGAGGTCGGCACCAACTGTGGAAACGCGCGGGCCCCGGCCTGATAGGTCTTGTTCGGGAAAGGTGCGTCGTAGCCGGCTCGCACCTTGGGGGAAACTCGGCGGACGGTGCCGACCGAGACGATGTGGCCGGCCGGCAGCACGGGGGAGTAGCGGGCGAAGGCCCGCCACGCCAGGAAGGCGGGAGAGGGGCGCCGCTGGCCCGCGGGTAGGAAACCGTTCGCCACCACCAGCCGGGCCACCCGGGCATCCTGCTCGGCGGCGATGCGCAGGCCGATGAGTGATCCCCAGTCCTGCACGAACAGCGTGACGTCCTTCAGTTTCAGCCGCTCAAACCACGAGGTCACCCAGTCGACATGCCGCTGGTAGGTGTAATCCTCGATGCGGCTGGGCTTGTCGGAACGGCCGAAGCCGATCAGGTCGGGCGCGAACACGCGGTTCCCGGCTTCGGTCAGCGGCGGAATCATGGTGCGGTACAGGTAACTCCACGTGGGCTCGCCGTGCAGCAGCACGATCGGCGGGCCATCGACGGGCCCCTCGTCGAGGAAGTGCATGCGCACCGGCGGAGTGCCGCTCGCGGTCACGTCGAGGTAGTTCGCTACGAACGGGTAACCCTCCAGGTTTTCGAATCGGGAGTCTGGGGTTCGCAGCACATCCATCAATTCAGCTCCTCCGGTGGGCGGCCGCCCCCGCTAGCCTCTCGCTGAGATTATCTGAGGTGCCACATTAGTTCAGTGTGAGATTCCATTGAGGTAGAGCCCGACAGGCAACTAAACTAACGAATTGATGGCCATCCGGCGCGCGGTACTCCTCATTGCCGACATCGGCGGATACACGCGTTACATGAACTGGAACCGGGCCCACCTGACACACGCGCAGCTGACGGTGGCGCAGCTGCTGGAATCGGTCATCGACGCTGGCAAAGGGCTCAAGCTGGCGAAACTGGAAGGTGACGCAGCCTTCTTCTGGGCACCCGACGGCAATCCCAATGTGCTGGTGCCCGAGCGGCTATCGCGGATGCGCCAGTCTTTCCTCGCGCGCAAGGAGCGGATCAAAAAAGACCACTCCTGCGGATGCGCCAGTTGCTCACAGCTGGACGCTCTGTCGCTCAAGTTCGTCGCGCACGAGGGCGAAGTGGCGGAGCAGAAGGTGAAACGCAACGTCGAGTTGGCCGGCATCGACGTCATCCTGGTGCACCGGATGCTGAAGAACACGGTGCCGGTGCCGGAATACGTGCTGATGACCGACCCGGTAGCGCATTCCCTCGACGAGGCGATGCGGCTGCGGTCGAAGCCCTTGATGCACGACTTCGAGGGCATCGGAGAAACGTCGACGCACTACATCGACCTCGCCACGTCTGATGTGACACCTGTGCAGGTACCCGAGCGCAGTTCCGCCGGCCGGCTATGGCTGAAGGTGAAACTCGGGTCGAGTTCGCTGCCGTTTCTGGTAGGCGTCAAAAAACCCGCCGAGGGCTTCCGCAACCTGGGCCGCCGAAACGAGGATCAGCTGCCGGGGTAGGAGTCGGCGAGCGCCCGGCCCATTCGCGACACCGCTTCGGTCACAATGGCTTGCGAGGTAGCGAAGTTCAACCGTACGTGCCCGGCCCCACCGGTTCCGAAGACATGGCCTGAGCTGAGCGCGACGCGGGCGTGGTCGAGGAACCAGCGGGCCGGCCCGGACAGATCGGATACCACCGCGAGCCCGTCTTGGGCCACGTCGGCCGCCTCGTCTTGAAGGCCGAGTCGCCGGCAATCCAGCCACGCCAGGTAGGTGCCCTGGGGTCGCAGATAACTCGCCGCGGGCAGGTGCTCGGCGACCAGATCGCCCAGCAACGTTCGGTTCTCGTCCAGACCCCGCAGCAGCTGATCGAGCCAGTCGCCACCGGTCCTGAAGGCCTCGGCGTGCGCGATCAGGCCGAGGTGGCTGGGGCCGTGGCTGACCTCCTCGGGCATCCGGCGAAGATCGGCGGCCGCTTCAGGACCGGCGATAGCCAAGGCCGCCTTCAACCCCGAAAGGTTCCACGCCTTGGACGCCGAGATCAGGGCGAATGCGTCCTCCGCGCCGGGCACCGTCAAATACGGGGTGAATCGCGACCCCGACAAGATGACCGGCGCGTGAATCTCGTCGGATACCACCCGGACACCGAAGCGGCGGGCAAGCTGGGCAACCCCCTGCAGTTCGTCGACGGTGTGCACCGAACCCGTCGGATTGTGCGGATTGCACAACAGGTAGGCGACCTTGCCACTCGAAGCACGTGCACGTGCGAACGCTTCCGCCAACGCGTCCAAGTCAATTCGGCCATCCACGCCAAGCGGCGCTTCGATCACTCGGCGCCCGTCGTGTGAGACGAAGGCATAGAACGGCGCGTACACGGGCGGATTGACGATGACGGTGTCACCGCGATCGGTGACCATGCGTAGCGTCTCCACCGCGCCCAGCATCACGTCCGGGACGATCGCCGTGCGGCCGACCTCCAGGTCGTGCCATTCCCAACGCCGCGAAGCGAATTCGCTGACCGCCTCTGCTAAAGCGGTACCCGAGGGATAGCCGGTGTCACCGTTATCGATAGCCGCGTGAAGGGCCTCGGCGACCGTCGGCGCGAGATTGACATCCATCTCCGCGACCCACAACGGCAACACATCGGCCGGGTGGGCACGCCACTTCATGCTGGTGCGGGTTTGCAGCTGCGGCAGCGTGAGTTCCTCGAGGGGATTAAACATCACTCCGCCAGATTATGCGGTGGCGGCCAGCACCGAACTTTCGGATACTCGACATCCCGATGACGCTGCCGCACCACGTCTTCGACCCTGCGTTGACGCGGCTCGCGGGCCGCACGTAGCGTACGTCAAACAAAGATTAGGTTGGCTAGGAGTCGCCGTGTTCACCCTGCGCTTCGACATGCGTGCCCCGTCGTGGGGGGCGCCCCCCGCTGCGCTGTACGCCGCGGTGCCCGAGATCTGTGCCTGGGGCGAAGAGCATGGCGCGCTCGCCGCCGTGTTGTGCGAACACCACGGTTCCGAGGACGGGTATCTGCCGTCGCCGCTGATCCTGGCGCCGGCGATTGCCGCGCGCACGCGGCGGCTGGCCATGAACCTGATCCTGATCCTGCCGTTCTATGAACCCGTTCGGCTGGCCGAGGACATGGCGGTCCTCGACATCCTCAGTGCCGGGCGCGCGTCCTACACCCTGGCGCTGGGCTATCGGCCCGAGGAGTTCGACCACTTCGGCCTGAAACTCGGCGATCGTGGCCGGCTTGTCGACGAGAAGATCGCACTGCTGCGCCGATTGCTCGCCGGAGAGACGGTCGTTGAGGACGGACGCCGGATCACGGTGACGCCGCAACCGCTAACCCCGGGCGGGCCGGGACTGATGTGGGGTGGTGGAACGTTGGCGGCGGCGCGCCGCGCCGGCCGCTACGGCCTCGGCATGCTGGGCAACGCCAATACCCCCGGCATGCAGGAGGCCTATGAGGAAGCGTGCCGCCAGCACGGCCACCAGCCCGGCCCGACGATGTTTCCCGGTCGTGACACTCCCTCGGTCACCTTCGTCGCCGACAACGTGGACCAGGCGTGGGCGGAGCTTGGCGAGCATCTACTGCACGACGTGCGAACGTATGCCGCGTGGAATCCCGGGGACGAGACGACGGCGGGCTTCACCCACGTCAACACCGTTGAAGAATTGCGCGCCAAACCCGCATCGCATGTGATTATCTCTGTTCCGGAAGCGATCTCGCAGGTGCGCGCCGGCCAGGTGCTCAACTTGTCGCCGTTGTGCGGTGGGTTGCCGCCAGAAGTCGCCTGGCCGTACCTCAAGCGCGTGGGCGAGGTCGTGCTGCCCGAGGCGCTCGCGCAGCGGAAGGCGTGACCGTGACCGGGGCGAGCACTACCGAGGTTTATTACGACCCATTCGATTTCGATATCGATGACGATCCGTACCCCATCTGGAAGAGGCTGCGCGACGAGGCGCCGTTGTACTACAACGAGAAGTACGAGTTCTACGCGCTGAGCCGCTACGAGGACGTCGCCCCCGAGCTGACGAACTGGGAGACCTATCGGTCGGGCCGCGGCACCACCATTGACATCATCAAAAGCGGTGTCGAGGTTCCGCCGGGCATCATCCTCTTTGAGGACCCGCCGATTCACGATCTGCATCGCCGTTTGCTCTCAAGGGTTTTCACGCCGCGGCGGATGGAGTCGATCGAGTCGCTGACGCGGGCGTTCTGCGCGCGGGCCCTCGACCCACTGGTGGGCTCCGGTGGGTTCGACTTCATCGAGAATCTCGGCGCGTTGGTTCCGATGCGCACCATCGGCTACCTGCTGGGCATCCCGGAAGAAAACCAGGCAACGATCCGCGCCAGCACCGACGACAACCTCACCCTCACAGAGGGGTCCCTGCAAGTCGTCACGGAAGACTTATTCGCGCGACAACTTGAGTTGTTTAGCGAGTACATCGATTGGCGGGCGGACCATCCCTCCGACGATCTGATGACGCAGCTGCTCAACGCCGAGATCGAGGAAGGCGGGACCACTCGGCGGCTGACACGCAACGAAGTGCTGCTCTACTGCAGCACGATCGCCGGTGCGGGAAACGAGACCACGACCCGTCTGATCGGCTTCACCGGGCAACTTCTGGCCGAACACCCCGATCAGCGCCGCGAGATCGTGGACAACCCGGCGCTGCTTCCCGGGGCGATCGAGGAGGTGCTGCGCTACGAAGCGCCCTCACCGGTGCAGGCGCGGTATGTCGCCCACGACACCGAATGCCGGGGCACGACCATCCCGCAGGGGTCGGTCATGTTGTTGCTCAACGGATCGGCCAATCGCGACGAGCGCAAGTTTGCCGACGGCGAACGGTTCGACATCCATCGCGGCGCCGCCCATCTCAGCTTTGGACACGGTCTGCACTTCTGCCTGGGCTCGGCCTTGGCGCGGATGCAGACGCGGGTGGCGTTCGAGGAGGTCATCCAGCGCTGGCCGGAGTGGGACGTCGACTACGCCAACGCCAGCAAGGCGCACACTGCCAGCGTGCGGGGATGGGCGAAGCTGCCCGTATTCACCGGATAGGTCCTGCGACCCGCGCGCAGAAGCCGCGCAGTCCGCGAGCGTCACGCCAGCGTGGCGCCCGGACTTGAGCGTCACGCTGGCGTGACGTTCGGCGCGTCGGGGGTGTCGGGGTCGCTGAAGTCCACCAGCACCGCGCCGTTGGGCTGGTTCCCGAGAGTCTGCAGCGAGACGTCCTCGCCCCGGGCCGTGAGGCGGACGATCTGCGCCAACTGCTCGGGGGCGTCGCACTGCAGATAGTGATCGGCGCCCGGCACCAACCAGTAGCGGTTTCGGCCGGGCTTGTTCTTCAGATACGTCTCCCAGACATAGTTGGGGACGCGAACCGGCGCGACGTTGTCATGCACTCCCCAGACCACCGTGGTGTTCACGTCGCTCTGGGAAAGCGCTTCAAGCCAACCGGTTTCGTCGGCCGCGCGCTCGTTCAAATATTGAATGACGTCCGGCAGCACGCGGATTCCGTCGTTGTGGGCGAAGCACTGGGCCAACGCCGCGATCTCGGGGTCTTGCAGCGTCCGCCGCGGCATGAAGGTGCTCATTCCCATCCCGGCCGCCAGCATCTCTGGCGTCGTCGCCGCCGCGGTGGCCCGGGCCGTTGCCGGGTCCAGCAGCGCGGTTTGGAACGCGGTGAGATTCGAGAGCGGAAGGTAGATGTTGCCATTTGTCAGGATGAGGTCAACGGGTGCGACCGGGGGATCTTGGGCCGCCAGCATGCCCACCGCGATCATGCCGACACTGCTGCCGCGGTCGTGGGTGAGCATCCGGAACTCGCTCAGCCGCCAGACCCGAGTTATCGCGTTCACGAGCAGACGCGCGTCGTCGTACAACGAATAGACGTACGGTTCCGGTGGCTTGTCGGACAATCCGTGGCCGGGAAAGTCGAGCAGGTAGATGTCGAACTCGGAGCTGAGTTCACGCGCCAAAGCGAAATAGTCGATGCTCGACGTCGGAAAACCATGCACCAGCACCAGCGCGGGCGCTCCGGGTGTGCCGCAGCGGCGGCTGAAGATCGTGAGTTCCCGTCCTTCGTTGGCTGCGGTTGTCGACCGCCAGCGAAGTTCCGTGCCGCCGCTTTTCCACTCTTGAAAGATGTCCAAGATGTCAGCATCTCACGAGGAGATTCGAACAAGGGTAGAATCTCCGCAATGACGGCCGAGGCCCGGCGCCCCTACGGTGAACTTGACCGCGCCCAGGTGGTGGAATCTCTGCACAACCTGGCTCGCCGCGTCGGGGTGCAGGGCGTGACCATGCGCGACCTCGCCGCCGAACTGGGCGCCGCTGTGCCCTCGGTGTACTACCACGTCCAGGGGAAGCAAGCCGCTCTGGACTTGCTCGCCGAGTCCATGCTCGCTGAAATCCCCACGCCGGAGAGCGGCCCGTGGGATACCCGGCTCATCGAGCTCTTCTGCGCCGCACGCGAAGTGGTCCTTACCGTGCCTGGCATCGCCGGCATAGTGCAGACCGGCAGCGGCGGTGCAGCCGCCCGCCGTCTCGACGGGCTGAGCCGCTCCCTGCTGGCTGAGGCCGGACTGGCGAATCCCATTGCAGCCGCTGCACACTCGGTCTTGTACACCTACCTACTGGGATCGATAAGTCTGCAGGAATCACGTCAGCTCACCGAGGACCAGCGCGGCAACAATCCCGGCGTCAAACATTTTCGCGCCGGACTCGACGTGATCATTGCCGGGATCAAGGCATCCTTGCAGGAAGGATCAGCGGATCAGTGAAAACCCCGCAAACACCGCAAACCCCGAACATTCCGAAGCCGGGGCTGGTCGGATCGTTGGTCCCGGAGAATCAGGACAGCGTGGCCGACCGCGACGCAGCGGCGGTGCTGGACCCGGACACCTTTGTTGCCGGCGCCCCTTTCGCGGCGTTGACCCGGCTGCGAGCCAACGCGCCCGTGCATCCGGTGCAGTTGCCCGGGTTGCCGAGAGCGTGGCTGTTGACGAAGCACGCCGACGTGCGGTTGGTCAGCCGAGACACGGACACTTTCACCAGCAGCAAGGGCAACACCCTGGTAGAGGTGGAGGCGGCGCCGACTTCGGCGCTGCTGCCCGGCATCGACCCACCTCGCCATGCGCACTACCGCAAGCTGATCAACCAGGGCTTCACCGTCCGAAATGTGCAGCGTCTCGAACCGCATATGCGCCAGGTTGCCCGCAACATCGTCGCCGACATCACTGCCAAGGGTGAATTCGACGCGGTACCAGACATTTCCGCGGAAATGTCGTTGCAGGTGATCGCCGACGTGCTCGGTGTTCCCGCCGAGGACCGCATGGAGGTGTTCCGATGGAGCAACGCCATCGGCAGCCTCGGTATCGAGGATCCCGACTACGCTCCGGGTCCGGAGGCTCTGGGACAGGCTGCTGCCGAAATGTTCTCCTACTGTGGCGAACTGGTCGCGCATCGGCGCAAGCACGGCCTCACCGACGACATCTTGTCGGCCCTGCTGGCCGCGGAGGTCGACGGTGAAAAGCTCAACCGTGACCAGCTCAACGAGTTCTTCTTACTGCTGGCGATCGCCGGCAACGAAACCACCCGCAATACGCTCAGCCACGGCATATTGGCGCTGGCCCAGCACCCCGAACAACAAGCCCTGCTGGCGCGTGACCCCGAAGCGGTCAAGCCCGCAGTGGAGGAATTGCTGCGCTGGTCGACCCCGGTGATGCACTTCCGTCGCACCACGACCCGCGACGTCGAAATCGGCGGCCAACAGATCCCCGCCGGCGACTGGGTTCTGCTGCATTACCTGTCGGCCAACCGCGACGAGGAGGTGTTCGAGCGGGCCGACGAGTTCGACGTCACCCGCACTGATGCCGGTTTGGGCGCCGGACATGTGGCATTCGGGGGCGGGGGCGTGCACTTCTGTCTCGGGGCGCAGCTGGCCCGGCTCGAATTGCGGGTGATGCTCGAAGAGCTGTACGCGAAGGTGCCCGGCCTGACGGTCGTCGGGCCACCCGACCGGCTGCGCTCCTCGTTCTTCCACGGCATCAAACGACTGCCATGCAGCACCGGCTAATTAGTTCGGGAAATTCACCAGCGCCAACGAAACGGGCAGTTGATTCGTCCGTCCTTGCGCTACCGGTAGCCGGCCAGGGCCGAAATACGAGCCGCTGAGGTAATTGTCGGCGTCCCAGATCAATGCGGGGTCCAGCTGGCCCTGGTATCCGAAAGCGTCCAGCACGTAGGGGATGCCGTCGGCCTCGAGCAATGACGGGCCATTCATCAGCTGGAAGTGCAGGTGCGGGGCATTGGAGTTGCCGGTGTTGCCCAGCTGCGCGATCTGCTGGCCCTTCTTGACCTTGTCACCGGGTTTCACCAGCAGCGAGCCCCTGACGAAGTGGGCGTACATGGCATACACACCGTCGCCGATGTCCATGATGATGTGGTTGCCGTCGATGTTTTCTACCGTCAGCTTCGCGGCGAGGACCGGATCGGATGCGGGCAGGATGCCCGGCACATTGGCGTCCATGTCGTCCTCCGTCGAGGTGACGGTGCCGTCGGCTACCGCGTATACCGGCGTCCCGTAGTCGGCGTAGCTCTCGTTGAAGGTCCTGTCGCCGGTGTAGAAGTCGCCTTGTTCGGTGGTGCGCTTCCAGTCAATCGCGAAGCGCTGGGAGTTGTTGAGCCGCATGTTCGCTGGAAGGATGGCGTCGCGGTGCGGCCACCCCGGATCGCAGCAGCCGTTCAGCGCGACCCAGTTGCTGCCCCGAAGCGGCGGACCGATCACCCGCGGCGTGCCCGCCGAAATATCAAAGGGTGCGCCCAACGTGTCGATCGGGCTCGGTGGTGTCGTTGCGCCGGGATTGGTCGCGCCGGTGCCGTGCAGGCGCAGCATCACCGCTTTCGGGAATTGCGCCGGCGTGTCGAGCGCGAAATCGAGCAGCAGCGCCCGCGAGGTTTGCGGGGGGATGAAATTGTCCGGGGAGGGCGCTTGAGTGAGCAGTCGCAGCCGATTGCAGTCGCCGTAGTTGCAGGCGGGATCCACCAATTGCTTGCCAGAGAACGAGACCAGCACCTTCGTCGGATCCTGGGCGTCGACCACGTCGACGGCATCGAGGGTGGCCGGCACCCCGGTGGCGTTGGTGATCTGCACGTCGAAGGCCAAGTGGGTTTTGCCGTCGCTGCCGGGGACGGGGAAGGTCGGCCGGCTGATCGGCTGGATGGTCAATGGGGTGAACGCGTCGGGTACGGATACCCCCGCGAGCGCTCCGCTGGTGGTCGTCGTCGACGTGCTCGACGTCGCGCTGGTGGATCCTTTCGAGGTGTCGGTCGTGGTGGACGCGCACGCGGCTACCGCAAGCCCGGTCCCGATGACGGCCAAGGCAATTCGGAACACACCCATCAATACCCCTCCATCTGCGAGCTATTCCGGACCGCGGGCGACGGCGCGGGTGGGATCCGAACTCCATTCCGACCATGACCCGGGAAACAGCGCTGCCTCGCGGCCCATCGCGGCCAGCGCCGCGATCGTGATGCTAGCGGTAACACCCGAGCCGCAGTACGCGGCCAAAGGGCCGTCAGGATCGATACCGGACAACAGTTGGGCTAATTCGTCCTCGCCGCGAAATGCGCCGTCATCGGTCAGCAGAGCCCCGCTCGGCAGGTTCTTTGCGCCTGGGATGTGCCCGGCGACCGGATCGACAGGTTCGACCTCGCCGCGGAACCGTTCGGGCGCCCGAGCATCGAGCAGTGTGACGTTGCCCGCGCCGCATTGCTGTGCCGTCAACGTTGGCCGGCTTCCGGCATACAAATCATGTTGCAGCACAGTCAGATTCCCGGGCTGCGGCGTGACCTGGCCCGTCTCGAGACTGCATCCGCCTGACCGCCACGCCGACAGGCCACCGTCGAGAATGCGGACATCCGCCAGCCCGGCCGCGGTTAGCACCCACCACGCTCGCGCCGAACCCGCGCGATTCCAGTCGTCGTAGACCACCACCGGCACGTCCTGCCGGATTCCCCATCGGCGCGCGGCTGCCTCCAGGCTGCGCCCTGACGGCAGCGGGTGACGGCCACGGCCGGAGATCGTGTGATCGCTGAGGTCGTCATCGAGCGACACGTACACCGCGCCCGGAAGGTGGCCTTGCAGGTAGGCGGCACGCCCGTCGGGTTGATCGAGGCGCCAGCGCACATCAAGGACAGTCACCGGATCGTCGGCCTGGATGAGCGCGGCCAACTCGATGGCGGTGATCAGCACCCGATCGCGGACTTTCACGGAATTAAACTCTATCCGAATTAAAAATGAACGAAGGGTTGAAGTTTGAATCTCCGCGCCACCACAGCGAGTGCGCTATTGACCGGTAACCCTCTCGCGCGCCAAAATTAGTTAACCGGAGCCATTTCGACGTGTCAGTCGGACTCAATGGTAATCCGAGCTTTGATATGAGCACTTCGAGAGTGATGAGTGAAATGACCAAGACCAAGAAGATGTATGCCTGCGCGTTCGCCGCGGCACTGGCCGTCATGCTGGCACCCGCCGGCGTCGCGTCGGCCGATGAAACGGACGCTGAATTCGCCACCTACCTGCAGGCGCACGGCGTGAACCTTGGGTCGCCCTCTCATGTCGTGAGTCTCGCGCGCACCCTGTGCCAGGATCTCGAGGGCGGCAACACCCAAAAGGACGAGGTCGCGGAGCTGACGAATTCCCACAAATTGACCCAGGACGAAGCCGAGTTCTTCGTCGGCGCGGCCACCGCGGACTACTGCCCGGGCAAGCACCAGCCCAGCCCCCCAGGTCCCGGATAGGGGTCTAACCCCCGGATCCCATCGTGGCCATCATGCCGGCCGCTGCCCGCTGCCAGGTGAACTTCTCGGCGCGGCGCCTTGCTGAGCTGCGGCGGTGGCACTCCGGTCGGCTGACGATGGAGCTGACGGCATTCGCGATGGCCGCCGGGTCGTTGTCGGCCAATGCGCCGCTCTCCGGTGTGACGATCTCGGTCAGCGCCGATGTGCGCGATACCACGGCCGGCGTCCCGCACGCCAGCGATTCCAGTGCGGCCAGGCCGAAGGTCTCATGCGGTCCGGGTGCCAGCGTGACGTCGGCCGAGGCCAGCAGGCCGGCGACGGTGTGCCGATCGGAGACGAAACCGGTGAAGTCGATCGGCAGCCGCGCAGCCTGCCGTTCCAGCCTGGCCCGCATTGGGCCCTCACCCACGACCACCAGCCGGGCGTCGACGCCGGCATCACACAACGCGGCCAGGGCGTCGATACTGCGATCGGCGCGCTTTTCCACCGACAACCGCCCGCAGTGCACCAGCAGAAGCTGCTTCGGTGTGGCCCATCGCTGCCGCACCAGCGAAGAGTGTCGGCGCGGATGGAACGTCTGCAGGTCCACACCCAGTGGGACGGTGACGACGTTCGTCGCGCCGATGCGGTCGAATTCTTCGCGCGCGAACCCGGTGGTACACACGACGGCGTCGTAATTGGCGGCGGTGCGTGCATTGGCGAGATCGGCGAACCTCTGCGCGGGCCCCGGCGGAAGTATTTGGCCGACAAGGCGATCCAGGCGTTCATGGGAGATCATCACTGTGGTGGCGCCGTGCTCGCGTCCCCATCGTCCCATTGACCGCAACGTAAGCCGGTCCGAAACCTCCAGTGCGTCGGGTCGCAGAGCCTTCAGCATTGCCTTGACCGGACCCGGCATCACCGCGCGGTAGCCACCGGTGAAGGGAATTAATTTGGCTGGCAATGTGATTCGCACCACACCGGTGTGCAACGGGATGCGGTCGGCGTGCGGACCCGGCACCAGCAGGAACACCTCGTGGCCCAGCGCGCTGTATTCCGCGCCCAGCCGGTCGATCGCGGTGCGAAGGCCGCCAGAGCGAGGGCCGTAGAAGTTGGCGACCTGTACAACACGCATACCGTGAGAAGACGCGGCGCTCGTGTGCACTCAACAATGTGGGCTGAACGCGTGCCTGAACAGTCCATGAATTCCGCCGAATTCACAGCGGCCTCATGTGTCGCACAGTTTCCTTGGCGCAGACGACACCCTAAATGTCCGCCTCTCAGCGACTGTGCCCTTGCTTGAGTGGCGAAAAAAGTTGTCGCTGAGAGGCGGTCAAAGAGCCCACCAACTCCGCTAGAGGCTGATGTGTCCTGTGTGACCAACGTGCCTACTCGCCCTTCGGGCCTTCGGCTTTGCTGACCCGCTCGGCGAGGTCGGGTCCGGACAGTTGCGCTTTGAGGAACGCGCCAGAAGTGGGCAGGCTCAGATGCAGCTGCGACGCGCCACTGACCGCGACCTGACCGCGCTCGAGGCTGAAATCGAGCACATGACCCCCGCTGGTGCGGTCGCTGTTGAGGAAGTGCAGGTGGTATCCCGCGACGGAGATGCCCTGTTGGTAGTCGGGGGTGCGGAAGCCGACCACCACGCCGGTCACATCACTGAATCGCGTTTCGGCCTGCCCTTCAGTGGCCTGCGTCAACGTTGTATACGGCTTTTCCTGCTCCATCACCGTGCGGGTATGCAGCTCGGCGAAGTGCCCGGTGATCCGAATCGCGTAGATCAAGTTGGAGCTTTCGATCCGGCGGTCGATCGCGCCGGTCACTTCGGCCTGTTCAGTACGGGTTTCGATCGCGATCTCGAAGTCGGTGTGGAACCGGGTGACCGCCGCGAATGGGGTGCGATCGGTCAGTGCGGCGCGAGTAGCGCTGCCGTCCGCCCGCAACCGATAGCAGACGCCGTCGAAGATGACCATCTCGCCATCCAGGTGGTTGAAAGTGCCCAGGCCGAAGTCGCCATGCCGCAGGATGTCGGCGATGGTGGCATCTCCGTCGTAGACGCCGTCCAGAAGGGCGCTGATGGTGGAGAACTGATAAACCTCGGTGTCATGATGCGCGAGAAGCGATGCGGCCCAATGGCGGAAGTGTTCGTACGCGGCGGATCTGTTGCTCATGGCGGATTCTCGGCTATTCGAAGGAGTCTTCGTGCAGGTGTGCGGCCAAGTCGACGTTGCGGCTGTAATCGACAGGGACATCGATCAGCGACGGCCCGTCCTCGGCCAGCGCTTGCCGCAGCGTGACACCGAACTCGTCCAGGGTCTTCACCCGGTAACCGCGGGCACCGAATGCTGCCGCGTAAGAGACGATGTCGTAGTCGGCGAGCTGCACGCCGGACGTGCGCCCGTACTTCAGCATTTCCTGAAAGGCCACCATGTCGTAGCTGTTGTCCCGAAAGATGATGTGGGTGAACGTCAAGCCCAGCCGGGTTGCGGTCTCGAGTTCTTGGGCGGAGAACAGGAATCCGCCGTCACCGGAGACGGATACGACAGGTGTGCCCGGTCGCACCAGGCAGGCGGCCATGGCCCAGGGTAGGGCGACGCCCAGGGTCTGTTGGCCGTTGGAGAACAGCAGTCGTCTGGGTTCGTAGACCCTGAAGTGCCGGGCCATGTAGATGTAGTTCGAGCCGACGTCGCAGGCGATGGTGGCGTCGTCGTCGAGTTCCTCGCGAAGTCTCAAGACGACCGCGACGGGGTCAAGCCCGTGGCCAGCTGGCTGATGACTCTGGGCGGCGATATCTATGTCGGCCAATTCATTTCGCTGGGTGGCGATCTCGGCCTGATAGCTGGCCGTCAGCGTGAGGCCGGCCAGACCGTCAGTCAATGCGCTTAGGGTGGCTCCGATATTGCCGATCAGCTCGACGGTCGGCTGATAATGATTGTCGATTTGCGCGGGAATCGAGTCGATGTGCACGATGGTGCGTTGTACATCGTTTTTCCAATGAGCGGTGTGGTTCCACAGCACCGGGTCGTACTCGACGGCGTCGTATCCAATCGCGATCAGCACGTCGGCGTGGTCGATGATGACATCGCCGGGCTGGTTGCGGAACAGGCCCACCCGGCCCAAGAAGTTGTCTTCCAACTCGCGGGATATCACGCCGGCGGCCTGGAAAGTCTCGACGACGGGTAGCTTCGTCGCGGCGACCAGGGCTCGCAGTGCCCGGCAGCTGTCCGGGTCGGCGCCGCGCATTCCCACCAGGACCGCCGGGCGCTGCGCGCCGCGGATCAGCTCACGCGCTCGATTGAGTGCCGCCGTCGGGGCAGCCGCCAACGGAGGGACCGACATTCGCGCCGTGATGCATGCCGCGGTCGGCGCGGCGAGCACGTCGGCGGGCAGCACCACGGCTGCCGCCCCTCGGGGCTCGCTGACCGCGGCGCGGAATGCGCCGACGACGGCCTCAGTGACGTTGTCGGGGTCGCTCACCTCTCCGGTGTACTTCGTGACCGTTTTGAGCAACGCGGCCGCGTCCATCGACTGATGGGTGCGCTTGAGCCTGTCCATCCGGCTTACCGCGCCGCACAGTGCGACCACCGGATCTTGTTCGGTGTTGGCGGTCAGCAGGCCGGTGGCCAGGTTGGTGGTGCCGGGACCCGACGTCACGAGCACGACCCCGGGAATACCGGTCAGCCGGCCGATCGCCCCGGCCATGAACGCCGCGTTCTGTTCGTGACGGCACACCACCAGCTGCGGGCGGTCCTGCGGACCGTCATGGACAAGCGCGTCGTACACGGCGTCGATCTTCGCGCCGGGCACCCCGAAGATGTATTCGACACCTTGCGCCGTCAACACGTCGACGACCTTCTGCGCGCTCCGCGCGGGTGCAACGCGATTGGCGGACTCCATGTCGCCCAGTCTGGTCGCTTGCGCGGCCATCCGCTATCCCCGCGATTCGCCCCCGAACCAGCGAAGCAGCGCGGCCCGCAGGCCGGGGTTGTGGGATGCGCAGCGCGTAGATCGGGTTGTCGGACAGGCCTGAGAAGTTCAGCGGCATGGCCGCGAATAACCATGCGTCGACGGGTTGGGGCGGCTCGTCGTCGCCGGTGAACCCCTGATAAAGGCCCTGCATGTCCAACAGCCGAACGACCTGCCTGACAGGGCCGTTGGCCTTCGCGCCGGCGATGACGACTGGGGCGTGTTCGTCAGTCGTGTCACACTAATCGTCCGAAGGGTCGAGAAGTTGCACTTCCTCGAAGTCCATCTCCTCCTGCAGTTCGCGCAGCACGATGTCGTCGATGAGGTTTTGGTTGCGCAGCGCGGTGATTTCCCGGCGCTTGTGGTCGAGCACGCCCAGATGTACCCGCCGAACCAGATCCTTGCGGTCGGCCAACTGACCGTCTGGACACTCTTCGGCTGCGACGAGCGCGGCGTGTTTTTCGTATTCTTGTTGGATACGGAGCAGCAAGTCCTGGTCGGCGCCCAGCGCGCTGGCGACCGAGGGCAGGGCGTCCAGGGCGGCTTGAGTGCCCCGAGTGCGGGCCAGTTGAAGTTCTTCAGCGTGGGTAACGTCCTCGGGCATCCGGGCCCAGCGGACGACGGCGGGCAGCGTGGTCCCTTGGACGATGACGGTCAAGAGAATGACGACGACCACCACGAAGATGATGAGGCTCCGGTCGGGAAAAGCCCGCCCGTCGTGGGTCGTCAGCGGGATAGCCAATGCCGCGGCCAGCGATACCGCGCCGCGGAATCCCGCCCACGCGGTCACCATCCGCTGACGCCAGGTGACGCGACGGCTGCGCTGCACCTCGCGGCGGTCGATGACGCGAAGCAACGCGGTGGTGGCTTCTCCCCAGAAGAACCGAGACGCGACGACGACGCCGGTGACGGCGAGAGCGATGAATACGGCGTGCCGAAGTCCACCATCGACGTGATCCTGACCGATACGCCGTATGGAGCCAGGGATTTGGACTCCGACGAACACCCACAGTGACCCGTTGAGCAGAAAGGTGGTGATGTCCCAGAAGGCAAACGCCTGAAGCCGCGAACGGGCCCGGATCACCGTCGGACCGAAGTACGTGAGCATGAACGCGGACATCAGGACCGCAACCACGCCGCTGCAATCGAAGGACTGGGCGAGCAGAAACGCGGCAAACGGCGTCAGCAGGCTCAGCGCCCCTTCTTCTAGCGGTGAGTCGATGTTGCGCCGAATCAGCGTCACCAGCCAGCCGACCAGCAATCCGGCGACAATGCCGCCCAGGTACGAGCCGATGAAGCGGCCGGTCAGAGCCGCCGGGCTGACCGGGTTTCCGCCGACGGCGACCGAGACGCTGACGGCGAACAGGACGAGCGCGGTGCCGTCGTTGATGATGCTCTCGCCGCGTAGCACGGTGAGCGCGCGGCGCGGCAGCTTTTTCGCCAGGCCGGCCACGGCGGCGGCGTCGGTCGGGGAGAGCACGGCACCGAGGACGGCCGCGGCGTGTGATTCCATGCCGAGCGCTCGCGCCGTCCACGAGACCGCCACCGAGGTGGCGATCACCAGGCCGACACTGAGAAAGACGATGACACGTGCGTTCGCGCGGATCTCGCGAAAGCTGGTGTTCATGCTCTCCCAGTAGAGGATTGCTGGTAGAAACAGCAGCAACACGATCTCGCCATCGATCCGAATCCCGCCGAAGGTGGGATTCAGACCGAGCAGGCCGCCGAGCAGGATGAGCAGAACCGGGGGACCCACGCGATAGCGGCGGCCCAGGATCGTGCCCACGATGACCGTGGAAACCAGCACAACGACGACGACAAGCCCAAACACCTGCCCATCTTCCCGTACCAGTCAGCATTGCAGCGCGGCAACTGCAAACAGCGGCCGCAATGCTCACGGCGAATATGGCCCTGAGCGACAATGGAGGAAATGATTCTCATGAAGATCAGGCCCTTGGTGGGCGTCGCGATCCTCGTTTCATCGACGGTGTTGGGCTGCACTCTTGAAGGCAGGAATCCCTCGCCGATCAAGACCCTCCAGGTCCCGTTCGATGATGTGTTGAAGCAGCGCTCCATCGCGCAGAACGTCACGCTGGCGGTCGGCAACACGCTCAAAGTGCAGTTGGCCTCGAATTACAGCACCCCGTACCGGTGGGCGCCGAACACCAAGGTCGGCGACTCAGGGATCGTGAAGCAAACCGGTCACGAGTTTGTGCAACCGACGTCCGACACTCTTGGAGCGCCTGGAACCGAGGTGTGGACGTTCACGGCTCTAAAGACCGGGGCGACAACGATATCCACCAACTACGCGAGTTTCGTCGGCCACGATCCAAAACCAACGTGCACCTATACGGCCAATGTGACGGTGCAATAGGCAACGGGCTGGGCTAATTAATGCCGATCACCACGGACGTGACGTTTCGCGGCTCATTCCGGGGCTGAAGCTGACGGGCAGCTTGCCCAACCCGGTCATGCTCGGGTTGCACTGGTATTGATCGACACCGCTGAGGTCGACCTGATAGTCGGGAATCCGGTCGAGCACCGCCCTGACCATGACCTCCGACATCAGACGGGCCAGATGCGATCCGATGCAGCGATGCGGCCCTAGCCCGAAGGCCAGGTGGCGGTTGGGTGCGCGATCCAGCACGACTTCGTCGGCTCGCTCGAACTCCCGCTCGTCGTGGTTGGCGGCCAGCCAGCTGATGATGACCTGGTCGTTGCGCCTCAGCTGTTGGCCGCCGACGACGACGTCGCGGGTCACCGTGCGGCTCAGTGACTTGTTGACCGAGAAGTAGCGCAGAAATTCGTCGGTGGCGGTGCGGTAGAGCTCAGGGTGGTCGATGAGCTGTTGCCGCAGCTTCGGATGGGTACCCAGGTGCAGCAGGGTCAGCGCGGTCTGCGACGTGGTGGTGTCGACGCCGCCGGCGATGAGATTCCAGAGGATGTTGAGCAGCTGGGCGTCGTCGAGGCGCCTGCCGTCGAATTCGAACTGAATGAGGAAGCTGGTCAGGTCGTCGCGAGCCTCGGCCCGTCGGGTCGAGGCGAATTCGATGACGTCCGCCATCATGGCGGGGACCGCGGCGACTGCGGTCGCGTACTCGTCGCTGTTCTGCGGCACGGCCATCACCGAATGGAAGAGGTTGGCGTAGAGCTGCCAGTTGTCGTGGGGCAGGCCCATCAGTTTCATGGTGAGGATGGCCGGAACCGGGCTGGCGTAGTCGAGTACCAGGTCCATCTGCCCGCCGCCGATGCGTTTATCGAGGAACCAGTGCGCGGACTGCTCCATGAACGGCTGCATCTTCTGGACGGCCCCAGGGGAGAAGAACGGGGCAAGGGCGTGCCGTAGGGCCAGGTGATAGGGACCGTCGACCTCGCCGATGCCCAGGGCGGGCTGGCCTTCGGGGCGGGGAACGCCCATCTCGCCTTGGTAGTCCACGCCGTCGGCGGCGTTCGGTTCGTATTTGTGCGAGAAAGTGGTGTCGTCTCGGGCGGTGTGGGACACGGCGTCATAGCTGCTCAGGAACCAGAAACCGCCGTAATTCTCGTTCCAGGCGACCGGACACTTCTGCCGAAGCTCGGCGTTGATCACGGACTGGTTGAGGTTGAACTGGTCGGAATGGTGATCGAAGTCGACAACCGCGTCGGCGCTGACGTCGGGGCGTGTAGCCATCGAAAAGTCCTCCAACACAACGATATCTGGGTTACCAGCCGACCCGCCGTCGGCTAATTACGCTATCTTTGTAATATTACGCCTTTGAGGCCCGCGGAGAAGTTAGGTAACACCATCGAACATTGGTCGGCAGAAGCCACGATCGGCGGAGTGGTGATCCCGGATCTACCCGATCTCGCTCGCATGCGCCGAGAGCGCTTCGAGCGATTGCAGGATCAGCTCGAGGCGCGCGAGATCGACGGGCTGGTGCTGCTCGCTACCAGCTCGGTCGTTTATGCGACGGGTGCGGCCATGCCGGCCGAAGACGGCGACCGCGCCGCGCTGTTCCGCGCGGTGGCGATTGTGGTCAGGGGGGAATCGGCGCCGCACCTTTACACCCTGCACGCCGACGGCGCGCCGCCCGAAGTCCAGCTGCATGGGCCGCTGTTTCCCGACCTTGACGACGGCATGGACGTCTTCGCGAAGGCGGTTGCCGAGCACTTCGGGGCGGGTGCGCGCATCGGCGTGGACCACCAGTCGCATGCGATGCTGCGTGGGCTTTCTGGATATGACTGGGTGGACGCTTCCGGGGTTCTTGGGGCCGCCAAGATTCTGAAAACGCCCGATGAGGTGGCGTGTATCCGGCATGCGCAACGTGTCAATGAGCTCGCAATGCTCGACGCGCTGAACGTTTTGCGTCCCGGGGTGCGGCAGACGGATTTGAGCGCAGTCTTTCTTCGTCGGGTCTTCGAACTGGGGGCGTCCGCGGGCGGGATCGATCCGATCTGGCAGGTAATGGCGCCTTACCGCGAGCTGGGGCCGTGGACGTCGCACGGCGATCTGGCCTACCCGACCGTGACCACCGACCGGTTCCTGCGTCACGATGACGTCATCTGGGTGGACGCCGGAATCATGTGGCAGGGGTACGCCTCTGACTATGGCCGCACCTGGGTTGTTGGCGCGGATCCAAATGCGGCCCAGATGAGCCAGTTTCGGCGTTGGCGGGCGGTGGTGGATGCTTGCCTGGAAATTCTCAAACCGGGGGTGTCGGCTTTGCAGCTGGGCCGGGTTGCCATCGAGGCCAACGACGGGGTCCGGCCCTGGATTGAGCATTTTTATCTGGCCCACGGAGTGGGCACCGACAGCGCCGAAATGCCTTTGATTGGAACAGACTTCGGCGAGCAGTTCGACGAGAAACTGATTTTGGCGCCGGGGATGGTAGCGGTCTTCGAGCCGATCATCTGGGAAGAAGGTGCGGCCGGCTATCGCGCGGAAGACATTGTTGCCGTCACAGATACCGGCTTCATCAAGCTGAGCGGCTCCACCTACGACCCGTACGGCTTCGCCGCATGAGCCCCGCTCCTCGTGACCGCGGTGTGCTCGTCGGAATGATGAGCCTCGAAGACGGCTCGCGGGTCGACTTCTCTGAGCTGCGTGCGGGGCGGCGCGCAAAGATCTTCTCCGGAATGGAGACTCACGGTATCGACGCGCTGATGCTCGGGGGTTCCGGTGACGTGCGGTATGTGTCAGGAGCGCGGCAACTCGGGCGGGCCGGTGTGCTTTCTTTTGCTCCCGTCGCTGTCGTGGTGGGGTCGACCCGGCGGGTGCACCTGCTTTCGACGTGGGACGAAGGGGTGCCACCCGAGATCGCCCGCGAGGACCTGTACGGGCTGAGCTGGAATCCTGCCAACTTGGTGGCCGCCCTGGGGGCCATCCCCGGCTTGCGTGAGTCGCGGCGGGTGGGCACCGACGGGTTGACGCCGATGTTCGCGGGTCTCATTTCGGGGCTGGTTGACGGCGCCCAGCTGGTGGATGCCGCCCCGGTGACGGCGGCCGCGCGCCGGATCAAGACCGCCGGTGAAATCACCTGCCTGGATGTGGCGTCGGCGATTGCGGAATCGGCATTGAGCGCAATGGAAGCTGCCCTGCAGCCGGGGATCACCGAGCGTGAGCTGCTTGGTATCTACCACGAGCAGGTGGCCACGCTCGGAGCGCCGAATCCACCGTCCGAAAGTGTCTGCTTCGCTACCCCTTTCCACGGCCCGGTGAGGTTTCGGCATCTGGCGTCCGACCGCCCGGTCGGAGACGGCGAATTGGTGGTGCTGGCACCGGGCGCCCTGTATGCCGGATACGAGTCGGGGTTGGCCCGCACCAGGGTGGCCGGGGCCTCGGCTCCGCCGGGGGCGGCGGATCTGGCATCGCGGTGTGCTCGGGGAATCGATGCGCTGCTGGCGGTCTGCCGGCCGGGCAACACGGGTGCCGATCTGTATCGGGCGTGGGAGGACGCCGGCAACCCAGCGTCGCCGGTGCCGTTGGCTCATGGGCTCGGGCTCGGTGCTGAGCCGCCAGTGATTGGTCTGGGCAGGGGAGGCGATGCCACGCTTGAGGAAGGCATGGTGTTGAGCGTTCAATCCTGGGTGGCCGCTCCAGGAACCGGGGGATGCCTGGAACGCGCCACGGTCGTGATCGAAAGGGGGGGCGCGTTGCCACTGACTCGCTACGGAAGGCTGTAATGACAAGCAACCAATCAGTTTTCAATCACGTTGGATTGTGTGTCGCCGATCGCGAACGGTCACGTCGGTTCTACGAGGGGCTGCTGGGATTCCAGTTCTGGTGGGAACTCGATGCGCCCGACGAAGGCACCGCCGAGCTTCTGCAGTTGGAAGAGCCCGTCGGACTGCATGCGACGTATCTGGTTCGCGACGGGTTCGTGCTCGAACTTCTCGACTACTCGGCGCGTGCAGTCCATGCCGGTTCCGAGCGAGTGATGGATCAGGTTGGGCTGACTCATATCTCGCTCTCGGTAGCCGACCTCGCTGGCGTCTTGTCCCAGGTTGACGGTTTCGGGGGAGCGGTGGTCGACGGGACGACGTCCGCGCGCTCGGCGATGGTCCGGGATCCCGACGGGCAACTGCTGGAACTGCTTGCTGATGGCTGGCTTTCGGTGCTGCCCCCTCGCCCGTAACCTGGCGAGCAGACGCAGAATCGCACGCGGGTGCCCCGCGTAGTGCGATTCTGCGTCTGCTCGCGGGGGGGTGGTGGCGAGCAGACACAGCCGCTTCCCATCGCCGCCCGCTATCCCCTGGACGAGGCGGTGGCGGCATACCAAGCCGTCGCACACCGCGTCGCCGGCCGCATCGTGATCAACCCGTGAGAAAGGCAAGGACATGTCGGACAATCTGACCGAACAGACGATCACCGAGGCCGTGCAGCGGACCTTTGACACCTCGAACGATGACCGCTTCCGGGAACTGTTCGTCGGCCTGGTGCAGCACCTGCATGATTTCGCGCGGGAGGTACGGCTGACCGGCGACGAGTGGCTCACCGCAATGGATTTCATCGAACGGATGGGCAAGATATCCAGCCCCACCCGGCAGGAGGTCGTGCTGCTGTCCGACCTCCTCGGCCTGTCCATGCTGTTGGACAAGATCAACGAGCATGCCGGCGGATCGGCCACAGACTCGGCCCTGCTGGGACCGTTCTACGTCGAGGGCCGTCCGACGGCCGCTAACGGGGACGACATCTCCAATGGCGTTGCGGGCACACCGATGTTCGTTACCAGTCGGCTCGTCGACGAACACGGCAAGCCGATCGTCGGCGCCCACGTGGATACCTGGCACAGTGACGGTGAAGGGTTCTATGACGTCCAGCAGACCGAGAAGCTGCATGACGAGTTTGCCATGCGCGCGCTGCTGACCACCGACAGCGACGGCAAGTTCTGGTACCGATCCATCACACCCCGCTACTACCCGGTTCCCACCGACGGTCCCTGCGGCGAAATCATGCGCGCCGCAAACCGATCCGTCATGCGGCCCCAGCACGTGCACTTCTGGTTCCACGCCGACGGTTACCAACCGTTGATCACGCAGCTGTTTCTGCGCGACGACCCCTACATCGGCCGTGACGCGGTCTTCGCGGATCAGACCTCGCTGCAAGCGGATTTCGTGCGCCATGAGCCCGGCATCGCCCCGGACGGAACGGCAGTCGAGGAGCCCTTCGTGACGCTCGACTGGACATTCACGCTCGCCGCCAAGTAGACCCGCTCGTCCAGTGCCGCGAGACTGTAACTGGCAACACTTTTCCCGAGTGAAGCCGTCGGTAGTAGCACTTTCGCGGTGAAAGGAATCCAATGTCACGAATCCCGCTCGCCAACCTCGAGCAGCAACCCGAATCTATTCGCCAGTGGGCCGCCCGTCGCGGCAACCTCAATGTGTTCCGACTGCTCATGAACGCCCCCAGGGTCTTTGGTGGATGGACGGACATGGTCGACGAGTTGTTCGCCAGCCCGACCTTCGACGCGCGGATGCGGGAAGTGATCATCCTGCGAGTGGCCCACCTGCAGGCCTCGCCCTATGAGCTCGGCCAGCATGTGCCCCTCGCCCGCTCCGTGGGGCTGACCGACCAACAGATCGACGCCATCCTGGATGCCGGGGATCTCGACAACGCCGGCTTCGACCGCGCCGAACGCGTCGCCCTCGACGTCGTCACCGAGTTGTGCGGCACACATCGATTGACCGACGACTCCTTCGCCGCGGCGCACGGCGTCTTCGGCGACGAGGCGTTCACCGAGCTGTTGATGATCATCAGCTGCTACTACGGGCTGGCGCTGGTGCTCAACGCGGCCGACCTCGACGTCGACGTCGCCGTTCGGTTCCGGCCCTGAAACGCTTCGAACAGGAGAACCCACATGACTCGAATCCCTTACCGTCGGCCCGAAGACATGACCGAACGGGCCCGCGAATTGACCATGGAGCGCGGCAACCTCAACGTCTACCGTGCGCTGGCCAACGCCGAGCAGGTCTACCCCGGCTGGATGCTGGCCGGGCGCGCCGCCCTGACCAGCCCGGTACTGTCCCGACGGCTGCGTGAACTGGTCGTCCTGCGCACCGCTTACCTGATGGACTGCGCCTACGAGCTGGGCCAGCATAACGACATCGCGCGCACGGTTGGGTTGACGGAGACCGAGATCAAGGCCGTTGTCTCCGACTCCGATTGGCAGACAGCCGGTTTCGACTCCGTCGAACTCGCGGTCCTGCAATTGACCTCCGAACTGGTAACCGAGCGTGGGGCCTCGGCCCAGCTTGTCGATCACGTGCACACGGAGCTGGGTTCCGAGGCCACCGTTGAGGTGCTGATGATCATCGGCCGATACGCCGGGCTGGCGCTGATGCTCAACGCGCTCGACGTCGACCTCGATGAAACCGCCCGCCTACCGAATCTGCCGACGACCTGAGGCCTCAGCCCAGGTTGTACGCATCCCGCGATACCTCAAAAAAGTGCCCCGAGCTGGTGTCGGTGCACTTGATACCCGACGGCTCGCTATCGCACGTGAGCGTGCCGGCCGAGATCGTGTGGCCGTAGTCGAGGATCGGCTCGCCTGGGACGCGCAGCGTGTCGCCATGGCACTCGATGGCCGAAGGTTTGCCCGGTGCCAGGGTGAAGCGGCTGCCCCAGGGGAAGTGTTTGCCGCATTCCGGAGGCGGCGGTGGCTGATAGGTGAAATAACTGATATCGCAGGCAACTCCACCGGTGTCGATGACGCAGTAGATATTGCCCGAGGGAGATTGAAAATTGTGATCATCTGCGCGTGCGGTTGCAGGTAGCGCGATTGCTGACGCCGCTGTCGCTGCCACGACAGTCGCAAGCTTTGTCAGCTTCGGGGCCTCGAATATCATTTGAGGGGAGTTTAGGACGTTGCGGCGCTGACAGCACTACGCCACCGCGCCCACCCGTCTTAGCGGCGGTCGTGATTTCGGGCGTCTGTATCGGGTGGTTGTTCCGTTGCCGCCGGGTGAACCGTGGTTACCGCCGGGTCCAGGCGTACCCGCGGAACCGCCGAGGCCGCCGTTCCCGCTGGCCCCGCCGATACCCCCGGTTGCCCGACCATGCCCATCCCGCCGTTACCACCGTTGCCGTACAGGCCCGCGGACCCACCGGCGCCACCGGCGTGCCCGGCTGCCCCCGACCCGCCGCTGCCACCATTACCGAACACAATCCCGCCAGCCCCACCAGCTTGGCCGGACCCCGGCGCCGCGTTGGTGCCAGTACCGATCAGCGGGCGACCCAACAACACATTGGTCGGCGTATTGATCGCCCCCAGCACGTCTTGCTCAAGGGTCTGCAACGGTGCGACATTGGCCGCCTCGGCGCTGGCATATTGCGCTGCGCCAGCATTCAGGAGCTGCACAAACCGGCTATGAAATTCCACCGCCTGTGCACTCAATGCCTGAAACTGCTGGGCATGCCGACTTAAAAGCGCCGAGATGGCCGCCGACACCTCATCAGTGCCCGCGGCCAGCACCCTCGCCGTCGGGACCGCCGCTGCCGCATTGGCGGCGCTAAGCGTCGAGCCGATATTCGCCACGTCCGCCGCCGCTGCCGCCAGCATGACCGGGTCCGTGATCAACACGAGATAACCACCACCTCTTCGTTACCGGCTTGCCTTCAACGGTAATGAAATTGCGATGGTGTGCACGCGTAGTCCGCTACCCCAGTTCGATCGGGTTACCCGAAGCTCGGCAGTTCTTGTCGGAGGGTGTGCGTAGCTTGCCGGCATGAGTACTTCGAAGTCGAGCTCGGGTGGCGGGTTCGCTGGGCTGTTGGGCCTGGCGGTGATCATCTGGATCATCATCAAACTCATCTGGTGGATTCTCGGCGCCGCGGTCCTCGCCGGCCTGTTCTTCCTGGTGCGGGCGATCGTGCGGGATAGCCGCGGGCGTGCCGATCTCGAGGCGGCCCAACGGGGCGCCGTCGCCGCTCGCGCCGATCAGCAGCACAATTGGGTATTGCGGGGCGACGACCGTGGAATCTACGGCCCCGAGGGCGCCGAGCTCATGCACTACTTGTATCCGGCATTGGATCTGCCCCGGAGAATCGGTCGACGGCGCGGCGGGTAGCCGCCCGATTGCTACCATCGCGCGGTGACTGTTTCGCGGCGCCGCGTCTTGAAATACGGCGGCGCGGCACCGGCGATCCTGACCATCGGCGCAACACTTGGCGCCGCACCCGCGGCCGCCGGTGTCGCCGGGACGGCCGTCTTCCTTGACGCCGGCCACAACGCCGTCAACGACGCCTCAATAAACCAGCAAGTCAACAATGGTCGGGGAGGCACAAAGCCGTGCAACACCTCGGGTACGGCCACCGACGACGGCTATCCGGAGCACGCGTTCAATTGGGCCGTCGTGGGCCTGATCAACGGTGCGCTCAGCGAGATGGGTGTACGCACCGGGTTGACCCGGGGCGACGACAGCTCCACCGGACCCTGTGTCGATCAACGCGCCGCCCTGGCCAACGCGATGCACCCGGACGCCATCGTGAGCATCCACGCCGATGGCGGGCCGCCATCCGGCTCGGGATTTCACGTCAACTACTCCAGCCCGCCGCTGAACGACGCGCAATCCGTCGGCGCCATCCAGTTGGCGCATGCGATGCGTGATGCCCTGGTGCAAGCGGGTTTTCACCCGTCCACCTATGTCGGATCCGACGGCCTGTACGGCCGCAGTGACCTCGCTGGCCTCAATCTGGCCGAGTACCCGGCGGTCCTCGTCGAACTCGGCAACATGAAGAACGCGGACGAGGCCGCCCGGATGGAAAGCGCCGACGGTCGGGCAAAGTATGCCGCCGCCGTCACCCAGGGGATCGTCGCCTACTTGAACGCCAAAGCCGGCTAGCCAACCCGAAGAATGTCGTCCAGCCAGTCGTAGATGCGCCCGAAGGCCAGGCGCTGCGCGCCCGATTGGCAGTGTGCTCCGGCGCCTTCGGCCGCGGTGAAGCCCAATAGCGCCTTCTGGCAGGTGAGGTGGTCGAACAGCATCTTTGGCTGACCGTCGAAGAAGATGTCCTCGTCGGCGTCGCAGACCAGGGTGGGGCAGCTGATCTGCTCCGCGATGCCGTCGGCGAGGGTGTAGTCGAGATAGCACGCCAGGAACGCGCGAGGGCTGTGAACGCCCATCACGTATTGGCCGTGCGTGGCTGCCCACCGGATGTTCGGGTTGGACGCCATCAGCTGTTCGATCATGGCGTCGGCCTCCGGGGCCGATGCGGCGCGGAGGACGGCCTCGGCGTCGGCGCGTGGGCCGGGCATGTAGTTGGTGACCGGAATGCCGAGGTCGTAGACGCCGTCCATGGCCACGCACGCGGCCAGGCGGTGCTCGAAGGCGGCGGCTCGAGGCGCGAGCAGGCCTCCCATCGACAGACCCAAAAGGGCGACCCGTGTTGGGTCTATCACGGAAGGGCCGGGACGGGCGAGCAGCCAGTCGAGCACCGGGGTGACGACGTTCTCCCAATCCGGGCGGAAGACCAGGCCGTCGAAGCGGCGCGCCGCGGGTTGCCCCGGTCCGTCGAAGGTGAGCACGTGGTAGCCACGTTCTTGTGCGGCGGCGGCGCCGATCCAGTGCAGCTCTTCGCACGTGCCGTCGAACCCACTGTGCATGATGAGCGTCGGGCGTGCGGTGGTGTCTTGGTCACTTCCGGCGCCCCGATAGAAGTACCCGCGCAAAACCGTTTTCTCATAAGGGATTTCGACCGGCTCGATCGGGGGGTCGAAGAGCGCAGCCGCGGTGTGGAAGCACTCCCGCGCCCGGTCGTAGGCGTGGTCGATACGGGGATCGTCGGGATTGCCGTGCAAGTAGAACTCGGCGGTCCGGTAGTAATTGTTGGCCCGCATGAGCCCGTCGCGCGCGCTGATGCGGTGTCCGCCGGCGAGCATTTTCTCGGCTTCGGCGGCAACCCAGTCGGCGGTGGCCAACCACTCGTCGTGCCAGCTGTCGTAATCGCCCCCGGTGATTGCCTGGGCGGTGGCGAGGACCTCGCCGATGTCGGCGCCGCCGTAGGCGGTGTGGCCCAGGGTGCGCTGGGTCTCGTACCAAAACGAGGTGTCCTCGGGAAACAGCAGTGGGTTCATCGGTAACTCCTAAGTCATTAGTTCTTGCTTTAATGACGGTAGGGTAGTCCTACATCTAAAGCAAGAGAGAATGCGTTAATATCTGAGTCATGACCAGTGCAGCGGGAGCGCGGCGGCGTACGGGTGGGCGCAGCGCGCGGGTGGTTGCGGCGGTCCATGACGCGGTCAACGAGCTTGTCGCGCAGGGAAACCCACGCCAGGTCACGGTGGCCGAGATCGCCGATCGGGCAGGAGTGAACCCAACGAGCATCTACCGGCGCTGGGGCACGCTCGAGGCACTGGTCCTGGACGTGGAGGCTGCCCGGCTGCGGGTCACCTCACCCATTCCCGACACCGGGACGCTGCGCGGCGACCTACTCGCTTATGCCACCCGTGTGGCGAAGGACCTGAGCCGCCCCGGGGGATTGGCCTTCTTGCAGGCCGTACTCAGCGTCAGCGAAGAAGGCGATCCACTGCGCAGCGCTCCGCTGCGGGACCGTGGCGCGCAGATGCAGGCCATGCTCGACCGCGCTCGGGACCGCGGCGAGCCGGCCCTGAACCAGACCGACGTCTACGACTGCGTCCTGGCGCCGATCTACCTCAGAACGCTTTTCGGTATCGGTGGGCTCACCAGGGCGCGCCTTGCCGCCTTCGTCGACCGCGCGATTGCACAGTCGCCGAGGCCGCGTTGACGGCGAACAGTGCAGTGCCTGAATCCGCCGCGGCCAGGATCATCGACATCTACGAACGCCACGCCGGCGCTTGGTCCCGCGACCGTGGCGATCACTTGTACGAAAAGGCCTGGATAGATTCGTTTCTGGCTTTGCTGCCGACCGATCCCACGGTGCTCGACATCGGCTGCGGAACCGGCGTGCCGATTGCCCGCTACCTCATCGACCGCGGCTGCGCGGTGACCGGGGTTGACGCGTCGTGCGCAATGATCACCCGATGCGCGGATCGGTTCCCCGAGCGCACATGGCACCTCGCCGACATGCGAACGCTGGCGCTCAATCGTAGGTTCAATGGAATTCTGGCCTGGGACAGCTTTTTTCATCTATCCCAGGATGATCAACGCCGGATGTTCCCAATCTTCAGGTCTCACGCCGCAGCGGGGGCGACGCTGATGTTCACGAGCGGTCCAACGGCCGGTGAGGCGATAGGAAGCTTCCAGGGCGAGCCGCTGTTCCATGCCAGCCTGGACAGCGACGAATATCGCATGCTCCTGCACGACAACGGGTTCGACGTGGTGACCCACGTCGTGGAAGACCCCACCTGTGGAGACCACACCATCTGGCTCGCTAGATCAGCTGGGTAACCGCGGTCACGACGATGAGCAGCAGCACAGCGATCCCGATGATGTACACCTGGCGATGCGGGGAGATTGATGTCGGCAGTGGGTGCTGCCGGAGTGTTCTTTGGCGTTGCAAGGCGATCACGTAGCTACCCATGGCCACCGTTACCGCGAACATACACGGGATCAGCCCCGCTAGCCCCGGGGCCCCGTGCAGGTCTTTGATCGCGAGCAGCGCGCCGTTGCCCATCAATGCGAAAGACATCCGGCTCCAGGACAGTGTTGTACGTTCCGCGGGCAGGGTGTTCGCAACTGCTCGCAACCGGCTGGGCTGGCTCAACCCGCGACCGCCTTGGCGATGACCAATCCCAGCGCGACAACCCCGACCAGGATCAGACCCACCGCGAGGTAGGCCGGCGACGGCTGCCGGGGCATCGGATCGCCGTTGCGCATGTTGCGCTCCGTCTGCTGCCAGCGCAGCAGCCCCATTCCGCTGGTAAAGATTGCCAGCGCCGCCAGAACCACCCCGAGAAAACGGCGTGCGCCAGGGACCGTCAGTTCCGGAACCAGCTGTACCAGGGCAACCGCCGCGGCGAGCAGCCCCAGCGCGGTGCGCTGCCAGGCCAGGAAAGTCCGCTCGTTGGCGAGAGTGAAGCGGTAGTCGAGCTCGCCGACGTCGGTTCTGGTCTCGCTGGTGTGACTGGCCACTAATACCTCGCAGGTCGTATCGGGACAAGCATTTCGACGGCCGAGATTTTAAGTAACGTTACGCCCGCCTCCCTTGCTTCGGGGGCGGGCTGAACCACGCGTCGAGACGATTGCATGATGAGGCTTGTGGTGAAGGCGCTGTTGTTCGACGTTCAGGGGACCGCGACGGATTTTCTTTCAACCGTCTGCGGCGAAGCGCAACGGATCAGTGCGGGTCGCTGCCCCGGCGTCGATTGGCCCGATGTGGTGCGGCGTTGGCGCGCAGGCTACTTCGCCGGGTTAGATGCCGCGCAGAGTCGCCAGCGGGGATGGGTTTCGGTGCATTCGGTGTATCGCGACGCCCTCGGTCCGGTCTTGGACGAGTGCGGCATCGCGGGGTTTTCGGATGCCCAACGCGAGGAGCTCACCCTGGCCTGGGAATGCCTGCGGCCGTGGCCGGATGTGCTGCCCGCACTGAGCCGGCTGAAGCCTGAGTTCACGTTAGCGACCCTGTCGAATGCCGACGTATCCGCGGTGGTCAACATCTCCAAGCGGGCGGGCCTGCCCTGGGATGCCATTTTTGCCGCGGAAATGGCGGGGGTGTTCAAACCCGATCCGGCGATTTACCGCATGGCCGCGACCTATCTCGGGTTGGATCCCGCCGAGATCATGATGGTGGCCAGCCACAAATATGACATTCGCGCTGCGGGCGACCTTGGTTTTCGAACGGCCTTCGTCGCGCGTCCGCTGGAATTCGGGGTCGACGGCGAGGCGGACGTGGACTATTCGAACGAGTTCGACATCAACGCGGCTGATTTTCTGGACCTTGCCGACCAGCTCGGCTGCTAAAGCGTTAGCGGTGGGCGGAACCCATCGTTCGCGGCTAGGGTCCACGCGGTCAAGTGGTCGCATTCTTCTCGGTGCTCGCCACCCCAAAGATTGTCAGTTCAAGGACTTAGTGGGGGCCCATCATTCCGGGCCCCATCATTCCTCTCATCATCGCCGGCATGCCATCGTGGACAAAACCTGTGACCTCCAGGGCATGCGCGCGAATGGCTTGCGTGAGGGCCGGATCGTCTGCGGTTTCCTCGGCTATGACTCCGGTGGGGGTAAAAGTCAACTGTCGCCGATAGCCGTTGGCATGCCGGAACAGCGTGGGCAGGCTGGCGCTCATGCACATGACTTCTGCGCCCTGGTCGAGGTGGGAGTACATGCTCGACACGTGCGCTTGGAGTTGCGCGACGAGGTCAGGTGAATTTGATTGGGTCGTAGTGCGTATCCCGCCGGGGATTTCCTCGACGGCGCGGGTTATTTCGTTGTGGCGGTTGAACATCTCGGTGTAGCGACTCATGTCCACGCCATCGACGCCCATGCCGCCGTGGTCGACGAGACCGACGTCCGGCGCTCGCCACCCCAAGGCGCCTCTTAGGGCATAGCCAAGCGCGAGCACACCACCGCCTGCTCCCAGTGCCGCGAGTGCAGTGCGGCGCGTTAACCCCGCCACCGGGAGTCCCCGTGTGGTTGCCGCAAATCGGGTTGCATCTGACCTACCTGATGGGCATGGAGCACCTTGGCGGCTCGACGCTACGGCCGAGGAGCGCTTGGCGCAGTGGTAGTGGGCGACGGTGAAGCCGGTCCCATCTTCCCGCCAGGCCCCATCATGCCGGGCCCCATCATTCCGCCCTGTCCCATGTGGTCACCCGGTTTCATCTCGCTGCAGCAGGCCATCGTCCCCGGCCCCATATGTTCGTGCCCACGACCTTCGAAGCTCCAACTCAGGAAGAACCCCGAAAAGAAAATCGCTGCGACGATGAACAAGCCTCCAGCGACTATGCCCACCCACGCCGATGCCTGATTCAGACGGCTCGGCTGAGGCTGGGGTGGTTCGGTTACGGCGGAATCATCTGTCGGTTGAGGGGCGTCGGTCGTGCTGGTCATGGCTTGAACCTCCAGTCGTGAATGGCTTGATAGGCGCCATGCTACCCCACCCTGGGTGGGGTGGGATAAACTGGCAAATGAGTTAGGTCAATCACGGCCGGGTTACTCGTGGGCAGCCAGAAGGAGACGGTTGATGACTCAGGAACTGACAGCTAAGAAGCGTGCGGCGCTCAACCGGCTCAAGACGGTGCGGGGTCATCTGGACGGGATTATTCGCATGCTCGAAACCGATGCGTACTGCGTGGATGTGATGAAGCAGATTTCAGCGGCGCAATCCGCGCTAGAGCGCACCAACAGGGTGATGCTGCATAACCACCTAGAGACCTGTTTCTCGCAAGCAGTCTTAGCCGGTCGGGGAGCGACAGCCATCGACGAGCTCGCCGACGCCCTGAAGTTCAGTCCCGCGCTCACCGGCCCCGACGCCTGTTTGAACGGCACTACAGTCGACGAGGCCGTGGCAGCTGGCACGGCATAAGCCGGGCAGTTGCCGTCGTCCATGCCACGTGCGAATCCCTGGGTTGGGTTTGCTAGCGCCATAATCGACTGGCCCATATCTGGCCTATGCGAACCGATTTGGGCTTACGATACTGCACTTGAACTGCAACAACTCTGGTGCGCGAGACTGGGATTTAACCGGCGAACTTTCGCGAATGCAGAACGCAGTGGAGTCTGAAAATCTGCGATCTAGTTGCCCTTGCGGTGATGTGGCGGTTGACGGACTTCGCCCGTGTTGTTCAGCCGGTCTTCTGCCAGGGCTAGCAGCTGACGAAGAGTGGAGATGAATTGGCTGACCCGTCAATTAAATGCCCAAAAGTCAAGTAGCGGACTACTCGTGCACACCATCGCCACTCCATTACCGTTGACGGCAACCCTGGCACCGGCGGGATCGGTGGGGCCGGCGGGGCAGGCGGCGCCGGCGGCGGCGGGGGCGGCGGCGTCGGCTTTGCCACCGGCTCCGCCCAGGCCGTCGCCACCGGCGGCCAGGGCGGCGATGGTGGGTAGCGACTGCTAAGGATGACAGTCAGTGGGACTGAACGCGGGCGCGACGGTGTCGGTCAGCGCCGGATCCGGTTTCCCTGAGGACATCGACAGTAGGCCCAGCACGCAGCGAGCGGCCAGCAACCAGTTCGCCGGCTTCTTCATATCCAGGCCGCCCAGGAGTTGCTTGATCATGGTCAGCGTATCGAAGTAAATACGTTCGCAGACAAGCGTTTCCGCGGCATCGAAGACAAAGTACGCGGTCATCCGGACCCGGAAGCGACTGCCGGTCGGCGGGACCTTACCCAGATATCCCCGATGAGTACCCATCAACCAGAACTCGACGATCACCGCGTCGGCGCTGTGTCGCAACGCGATGATCTCGTGGTCCTGGTCGGGGAACGCGGTGCGCGTGTAGGTGTAGTAGTCACGCACCGCCTCGTCGCCGTCGTGCACGAGCATTTGCGGGATCAGCTCGTAGCGGGGATGCGGGAAGGTCGACAACACGTCGTCCCAGGCGTGGCGGACCTCGTCGTGGAAGTGGTCGAGCACGAGTTTCTGGCGTGCGGCAAGCACTCCCGGAGCAGGAAACGCGGGGATGGTCACGGGTTACTTCCTATCGCCGAGCAGACGCAAAAGCCCCCGACACGCCGCGGCGTGCGGGGCTTTTGCGTCTGCTCGGCAGGAGATCATGCCCTCGGTGTCCAGGCGACCGGCAGGGTCTTGATGCCGTGAATGAACTGCGACAGCAGTCGCGCGGGTTCTTCCGTCGCGGCGATATCGGGTATTTCGCGGTGCAATTCGTCGAACGCGACCCTGATCTCGCGGCGTGCCAGGTTCGCGCCCAGGCAGAAGTGGGCGCCGCCTCCGCCGAAGCCGACGTGCGGATTGGGGTTGCGCGACACGTCAAAGGCCCACGGATTGGTGAACTTTGACTCATCGCGGTTGGCCGAGTTGTACCACAGCGTGACCTTGTCACCGGCCGCCATCTTGGTGCCGCTGAGTTCGACGTCTTGGGTCAAGGTGCGTCGCATGTAGACCACCGGCGAGGCCCACCGCACGATTTCCTCGACCGCGGTCGGTGCCAGGGTGTCGAAGTCGGACCACCACTTTTCCCGCTGGTCGGGAAACCGAGACAGCGCCAGCACGCCGTGGCTGATGGCATTGCGGGTCGTCTCGTTGCCGGCCACCACCAGCAGGATGAAGAACGAGGCAATCTCCTGCGAGGACAGCCGTTCGCCGTCGACCTCGGCGTCTACCAGGCTGCTCGTCAGATCGTCGTGGTGGTTGACGCGGCGATCCTCCGCCAGCGCCGTGGCGTAGGCGCCGATGTCCATCGAAACCTGCATGAACTGGTTGAAATCGGTGGTCAGGTCGGGGTCACCGAAGCCGAGAATCACGTTGGTCCAGTGGAATATCCGTTGGTGGTCCTCCTCGGGAATTCCCATCATGTCGCAGATGACCTGCAGCGGTAACGGCCCGGCGAGCTCGCTGACCAGGTCGGCCTGCCCGTCGGGATGATCGGCGATCAGCGATGCGACCAGCCGGTGGGCCCGTTCCCTTACCGACGCCTCGATGCGGGCTACTACTTTCGGAGTGAACGCTCTGCTCACGATCGCGCGCAGTCGCTGATGGCGCGGATCGTCGAGCACGATCATCGAGCCGAAGTACTCGGCGACCTCCGGCGTCTGGTCGCTGATGGTGATGCCACCGGCCGAGCTGAAAATGTCCGGATGCCGGCTGGCGTAGAAGACGTCGTCGAATTTGGTCAGCGCCCAGTGCCCGTCGCCTCCGGCGAACCCTTCGTATTGGATGGGGGGCCAGAACGAGATGGGGGCCTCGCGACGCAGGGTGGCGAAGGTGCCGTCGCGGACGTCGTCGTCGAGCCCCCAGAACTTCAATGAGCTGAGATTGATATCGGCAAGCGGGATCTCAGGCGGCGCCGCCCCGTTCGCCCGCGAGGTCAATCCCCTTTTGGAACCCGTCTTGACTCCCATCTAGACCTTCCTAGCGTTGACCTGTGCCGCGAGCAGACGCAAAAGCCCCCGTACTCTCGGCGTGTCGCGCGCTTTTGCGTCTGCTCGCGGCAGTGGGGTCAGTGCGTGCATGCGGTTCTGGCGGGCGTCCCCGTCGCCGTCGCATCTTTCACCGATTGACCGTCCATGAGGATCCTGCACGTCAAGGTGCCCGGCCCCTGGGCGCTGATCACGTACACGCCGCCACCGTAGCCGGGGAACTCGATCGACCACGGCAGTTTCGCGTTTACCGCACGTTGCTGGCCGGTGTCGGTTTCGTAGGAGATGTATTCGGCGACAGGGGAGCTGCCGCTGATTTCGTAGCGGATCGTGGGAAAGTCCTGCGCGCTGGCCACGCCAGCGGCTGTCCCACCGAACGCGACACCGATAGCGAGCAACATCGAGGGTCCGCCGAGATGCTTCGTCATGGTTTCCCATGTTGTCACTGCGCGCGACGACACGGAAGCGGTTTCTGCTTAGACCTTTGCCGCCGGGTGTACCGATTCCACTGTGTACAGGTGCGGTTCGAAGCCTGTCGCAATCGCGGCGCACACTGCCATGTGTTCACGAGTGCTCGGGTCTTCGAACATCGCCGTGTATGCCTCGGCGCTCTGCCATTGGGCGTAGTTGACGACGCGGGTGCTGTCGGTGCTGATGTGGATGTTGGCCGAGATGAAGCCGGGCACGAATTGCATCGTCTCTTCGGTGGCCAGGCGCAGCTGTTCGGCCAGTTCCGCGGCCCGCTCGGGCGCAACGGCGAAGACGTTGATCAGGGTTGCGAGTGGGGCGTGCGGTTGGATTTCAGTCATCGGGAGAACCCCCTTTATGTCAGGAACCTTACATATTCGACCGTAGCACGATGTAAAGTTCCTGTCATGGGTGAGCCGGACATCGAGCGTGCTGCGGGCTATCTGGTGAAAAGGGTGCAGCAGGGGCTGCGGCGCCGCTGCGATGCCGCGCTGAAGCCGACCGGGCTGTCGATGGCGCAGTACGCGCTGCTGCGTGCCCTGCACGACCATCCCGACGCGTCGGCCGCCGACCTTGCCCGGCTCTGCTTCGTCACACGCCAGTCGCTGCGTGACGTCTTGACCGGGTTGCGTACCGCCGGCCTGGTCGGCCCGTCGGCGGCGTCGAGGCGAGGGCGCGCCCGCGCACTGCAGTTGACGCCGGATGGACTGCAGCGCCTCAAGAGCAGTCACGCCGCGGTTGAGGGGATCGAATCAGAGATGTTGCACGGGATCTCGTCCTCGGCGCAGGGTCAGCTCGCCTCCCTGCTGCTTCGCTGCGCCGAAAACCTCGAAGCCGCTTTGGATGCGCCCGCGCGCCCCGCTTAGTGTGAGTCGGGGGTTCGGCGATCGGAAGGTGAGCATGTCGCAAAGTGGCGCAAAGCGAGTCGTAATCTTTGGCACTGGCTTCGTGGGCAGGATGGTGATCGCCGAGATCGTCAAGCATCCGCTGTTCGAGCTGGTCGGTGTCGGCGTCAGCAATCCGGACAAGGTCGGCCGCGACGTCGGCGACATCTGCGGTTTGCCCGAGCCGGTGGGAATCACCGCCACCGACGACGTCGACGCCCTGATCGCGCTCAAGCCCGACGCACTGGTGCACTACGGCCCGACGGCGATGCACGCCAAAGAGAACATCTCGCTGATCACCCGCTTCCTGCGGGCCGGGATCGACGTGTGCTCCACCGCGATGACGCCGTGGGTGTGGCCGACGATGTCGGTGAACCCGCCCAACTGGATCGAACCCATCACCGAGGCCTGCGAACAGGGTGGCGCATCCTGTTTCACCACCGGCATCGACCCGGGCTTCGCCAACGACCTGTTTCCCATGACGCTGATGGGCCTGTGTTCCGAGGTGCGCCGAGTGCGCGCCTCGGAGCTGCTGGACTACACCAACTACGAAGGCGACTACGAAGTCGAAATGGGGATCGGTCGGGAGCCCGAGTACAGCCCGATGCTGGAAAACCAGGACGTGTTGATCTTCGCGTGGGGCGCCACCGTGCCGATGATCGCGCACGCCGCCGGAATCACGCTCGACAAGATGACCACCACCTGGGACAAGTGGGTGACTCCCACCGAGCGCAAGACCGTCAAGGGCATCATCAAACCGGGTCATGTGGCCGCGGTGCGGTTCACCATCAATGGGATCTACCAGGGCGAGACACGCATCCAACTCGAGCACGTCAACCGGATCGGGCACGACGCCGCCCCCGACTGGCCCTCCGGCCAGGACGACGACGTCTACCGGGTGGATATCGAAGGGACCCCGAGCATCTTCCAGGAAACCGCGTTCCGCTTCACCGATGGTTCAGGCCGGGACCCGGCCACAGCCGGGTGCCTGTCGACCGGGTTGCGGGCGCTCAACGCGGTCCCCGCCGTCAACGACCTGCCGCCGGGCTGGGTCACCCCGCTGGATCTGCCGCTGATCGCCGGCGCAGGCAACATTCGCTAACCCCCTGGCATAGAAGTGGCTATGTCGTTGTACAGCTCACGCATAGCCGACGCACTGAATGGCTATAGCTTGTAGCGGCAATATCAGGGTCGGGCGGGATGCGGGCGCGTGCCGACCGAAGACGCGGGCTGAAGACGGGGACTGACAGATGGTCGAGGAAGCTAGGCCCGCGCTGGGCTTGTCGATTGGTGCCACCAACCTGGCAGCCGTGACGACAGATCACGCCATCACCCGCAAACCCGTCCTGACGCTGTACCGGCAACGTCCGCCAGAGGTCGGCGTGCCGTCGGAGAACCCCCGGCTGGACGAGCCGGGATTGGTGATCACCGACTTCGTCGACCGCGTCGGCGACCCGATCGGAATCGTGGCCGCCGACGGCTCGGTGCACCGCAGCGAGGCACTGGTCGTCGACGGACTGCGTGCGCTGGCCTCCGCCGTCGGCGGGCGCACCTTAAGCGAAAGCGTCGCGGTGACCTATCCCGCGCACTGGGGGCTCAAGGCAATAGACGCGCTGGGTACCGCGGTGAGCCAGGTGGCTCAACGGTCCCGACCACTGGCGCTGATCCCGGACGCCGCAGCGACCCTATTCGCCGCGCGGGCCAACCCGGGCATACCGACCCGAGGGGTCGTTGCGGTGTGCGATTTCGGCGGCAGCGGCACCAGCATCACCTTGGTCGATGCCGCCGCCGAGTATCAGCCGCTGGCCGCCACCGTTCGGTATCCCGACTTCTCCGGCGACCTGATCGATCAGGCGCTGTTGAGGGCCGTGCTGGCCAATACGTCGAGCGGCGATACGGTCGATCCGTCCGGCACTTCGGCGATCGACTCGCTGAGCCGGCTGCGGGCCGGATGCCGAAGCGCCAAGGAGCAGCTCTCGTCGAGCACGGTGACCACACTGTCCGACGGCGACGTCCGACTCACCCGCAACGAGCTTGACGACGCGATCCGCGATTCGCTGAACGGTTTCATGGCCGTCCTGGAAGAAACGATCAGGGGCAACGGAATTCGCGGACCCGATCTGGTCGCGGTGGTTTCGGTCGGCGGCGGCGCAAACATCCCGGCGGTCACCACCATGCTGTCGGGCACGCTGCGCGTCCCGGTCGTCACGACGCCGCGTCCGCAACTCGCGGCGGCGATCGGCGCGGCGCTGCGGGCGTCCCGCGGACCTGGCGATAGCACTGCCACCGCGTTGACCCCGGCCGCATCGCCCCCCGGGCCGGCACACGAACAGGCAAGGGAACAGGCGGCAGCGGAACCGCCCGGGTGGGCCGAGGCTCGGCTATCGGAGCCGGTGTTGCGATCGATGCCGGCGCTGGCCTGGTCGGAGACAGCCGACGATTCGCGCGTGCCGCCGGTCCACGCGGGCCAGGATCCGAAGCCGGGCGGCGGGTCCGGCTATACGTCAGCCCGCCCGGCGCTGAATTTCCAGCGCACCGCCCGGCCGCGTCGCGAGCCAAAGCCCGCGGTCATGCCCTGGTACCGGTTGCCGGCGGTGCTGGCCATCGGCACGGCAGTGGCGGTGCTACTGGTCGGCATGGCGGTGGCCATGGGGTTCGGCTCCGACGACACACCGGCGACCACACCGGCACCGGGCGTGAGCAGCGCTCCGGTTTCCCCGGCGCCGCCCGCGCTCCCGCCGGCTCCCGTCCAGCCATAGCAATGCGTAACGGTTATGTTTATTGTCACGTACTTGGTTCAGTTTGGTCTGTGCCAGCGATTCTGGCCTTTATCGAATGCAATAAAAGCCCGCAGCAACGGCGCCTGGCGCAAGTCGATGCGGTATCGCCAGCAGATGGAGTCAGCCATTACTACTGCTCGCCCACATCGCCGGCAGCCGGATGGAGTTCAATCTCTTGAACCTGTAACAATGCCCTGCGCTGGACCACCTGCACCGGTTGGGTGAGACCTTCCCCATCACCGCCGTGCGCAGGATATAGTTTCAGTCCATACACCGACTGCATCGCCTTCAGATATGCATCCAATCGCTCCCGCGTGTCGAAGCTGAGAAGAGTGGCCAACAGGTAGGGGTCACCTTCGCCGCTCATCAGGTGATGAAAGAGAATCCCTTCCTGAAGCGGGGCCAGCGAATAGATATCCTGCACGTTCGCTACTCCCCCCGGCACGCTCTCAACCACTTGATCAATTTCATCCTGGGTAAGCGTTGCGAGTGGCAGCATCTCTGGGGTGCGAGCTGTACACCCTGCGGGAATCCGGTTCGGCGGTATCGCGATGATGTTTGCCTTCGCCTCAACCGTGGCCGCCAACTGAGCCAGAGTCGAAGCAGCAAACAGAGGTGTCCAACCCTCCACGCCAAACGTGATGTCGAACCTCCTCAAAATTTCTCTTCGTCCTTTTGAGCGCCCAAAGCACAGGGAACTGTGGGAATATAGAAGGGCAAATGCCCCCATATCACAGGACACCACTCGGCCAGATGATTCTGGGCGATTCGCTTGAGCACATGGCCAAGCTCAAGGCTGGATCCGTTGACCTCATAGTTACCAGCCCACCGTTCGGCCTCCTGAGGAAAAAGGATTACGGGAACGTTGAGAGCGGGGAGTACATCGAGTGGTTCAAGCCCTTCGGCCGTGAGTTTAAACGCCTCCTGAAATCATCGGGATCGCTAGTCATCGACATCGGAGGTGCATGGCTTCCGGGTCAGCCGACGCGCTCTCTCTACCACTTCGAGCTCGCGATAATGCTGTGCAGGGAACTCGGCTTTTACCTCGCACAGGAGTTTTTCTGGTGGAATCCCTCAAAACTCCCAAGCCCCGCTGAGTGGGTGACGGTCCGCCGCATGCGAGTGAAGGACGCCGTTAACCTGGTGTGGTGGTTCTCGGTGACACCTTGGCCGAAGGCGAGCAATCGGAGAGTGGAGGCTTTCGCATGAGATGCTGCTGCGAGCATAGCGGAGTGGTTCGCTCCGGCGTGAGGGGCGTTCTGGCTGGCGCGCCAGATACTTCGGGACGGCGGATTGTGGAGAGATGCGATACATGTCGGCGGTTCACATCCGATGAGGCCGCTGCACTGTGGCTTGCGAAGGTCCTAGGTGGAGTAGCTCGCTACTACAGGGCAAGGGTAGTATGGAGCCCATGCAAGGAACCGAGGACCTCCCGATCTCGCTGTTGAAGAACCCTTGGGAGTCGCAACTTTCAGAACTCTTATCACTCCCGCGGCAAACCCTCCTCCTAGCGTGTCCCTTCATTACTAAGCCCGTGGCGGATTGGGTCTCGCAACGCCTAGCCGAGAACGCATCCATACGGCAAGTACAGATCCTACTTCTGACAAACATTCGAATGGAAAGCGTCCTCGCCGGAGTCCTGGAGCTCGAAGGCTTGGCGCAACTCGGGCGCGCGTTTACTCGCCTATGTCTTGTCCATATGCCCTCGCTTCATGCGAAGGTGTATGTAGCCGACGAAAAGTTCGCGATCATCACCTCCGGCAACCTAACCGGCGGGGGACTGAGAGGCAACTACGAGTACGGGGTGGGCATACGTGCCCCAGAACGCGTCAGGGAGATTCGTCGAGATTTTGAGGCCTACGCCCGGCTGGGCGCGCCGGTATCGGTGGAAGAGATCACGTCCCTTGCGAACGAGGTAAGCGGCCTAAGGAAAGAATACAGAGCCCGCCAGCGCGAAGCGATCACCGTCGCGGGACGGAAATTCGCAGGTCAACTGCGCACCGCCCAGGATCGAGTTCTTCGGCTCCGGGCAAAGGGAAAATCCAATCACGCAATCTTCTGCAGCACTATCCAATATCTTCTCTCGAGGGGACCACTGCGAACCATCGAGCTTCACCCACTCATCCAGCAAATACACCCCGACATATGCGATGACAGCATCGACCGAGTGATCGACGGCCTGAGCTTCGGAAAGAAATGGAAACACCACGTGCGAACAGCACAGCAGGCTCTAAAGCGGGAGGGAATGATTTCGTTCGACGGCGAGAAATGGCACCTTATGCCGACATAAGGGCCCTCTGCGCGGAGCAAAGCAGGCGCGCAGCACGCCGCCAATTCACTACCGGCTCGCCATCGATCCAGATCGGCATCACTGAATTGCGCGAGGCCGAAAAGAACGGACTGAGCTTCTATCGCAAGAGCAACGAAGAAATCGGTGTCGGCATACGTCCTGACATGTTCATGGCCTACGCGATGAACGCCGCATTGCTGCATCGCTACGGGAGGGACGCGAACATCCGAAAACTGCTAGATCAAGCTGTGGTCGAGAAGCCAATACCGAAACAGGAAGTCGAAAACCTGCCGGCCGATCGCCAACGCATCGTGGCAGAGGTCAGTCGGCTAAGCAGGGACGCCCGTTTCAAACAGCGAGTTCTTTTCGCCTACGGAAATCGCTGCGCGGTGACCCGAGTCCAGCTTCGCCTCGTCGACGCAGCACATATACTGCCCGTCGGCGCTCCGGGTAGCTCGGACACCGTCAACAACGGGCTGTCGCTCTCGCCGACCTATCATCGCGCCTATGACGCGGGATTGATCTACCTGGACGAAGATTTCAAAATGCAACTCAACGAAGCAAGGCTGCAGGTTCTGCAAGCGCTTAATCTTGCGGTGGGCATCGAGTCGTTTAGAGCGCCCCTCGGCGAGATATTCTTGCCCCCCGATCCGGGACAACGTCCGTCACCCGACCTAATCCGCAGAGCGAACGAGTTCCGCCAGATTCAGGTCCAATAAAACCACCGAAACCACCCGCCCAGAGCGGAATCTAAAACGTCCCGCAGCCGCGCCGCGCGCGATTCGAAAAAAAGACCACCCCACCCCCACCCCATCCCACGCGGCAGCCCGAAAGCGCCAGAATGTTCCACGTGGAACATTTGTACGTACAATAGCGCCCGACGCCATCGACAAACCCCAGCCCGAGGAGCACACCCGTAGCCAAAGACCCCAAGGTTAATCAGGGAGCAAGCGAACGCAATTCCGGGAGCGGCCCGCAACCGCTCCCGAGTCCCACAATAATCAGGTGTCCAAAAACCTAGCAAGAAAAAGTCTCTACCAGCGTCCAAAACGCTAACCAGAGAACGCCTCTAATAAGGTGTCCAACAATCTAGTCCGATATCCACAGCGAAGAAAAAAAAGGTGTCCAAAACCGCTCTGGACACCGGACACCAGAAGTGCGATTATCAAGGAGATGCGAGGGCAAGACACCCACGCCGCCGTTGCAAACAAAGCATGTTGGTTT
>CAVPVJ010000042.1:0-122999 GCA_963709125.1 uncultured Actinomycetota bacterium | reverse complement strand
ACGTGCACGCTGCCCCACATGCCCACGCCGCCCCGCACGCCCACGCCGCCCGCGCGCCCACGCCGCCCCTCGCGCCCACGCACAGCCGAAGGCCCCGGAGGCAGCGCCGGACCACGGCAGCCTGCTGGCGAACTCCCTGCGCGAGGCCGGCGTGAACCGGGGCGCGCTGCCCTTCACGCTGGCGTCTTTCTTTGTTTCGTGGGGCTTCTGCGGCTACTGGGCCCACCGGCTGCTGCTCCACGTCCTTGCTCCCTCGCTGCGGCAGATGCTGCCGATCCTGGGGATTGCCCTTGTCGGCGGCCTCCTGGGATCCCGCGCCGCGGCAGCGGTGATGCGCCGGGTCCTGCCGCGGGACGAGTCCACCATCGTCTCGCGCGATGAGCTGCTCGGCAGCGTGGGCCGCATCGCCTTTGCCACGAGCGAGACCGGAGGCCGGATCCACATCTATGACCACCACGGCACCCTGCACGACGAGACCTGCAGGGTGGCTGCGGGCCGATTGCCGATTGCCAAGGGGCGCCACGCGCTGATCGTAGACATCGACAGCGCCGGCAGGTTCATCGTCGAAGAGACCAGCCCCCCCGTGGCCTGATTCGCGAAGCGCGAAGCGCCGCGGTATATGGAACTCTCGCCGCCGGACCACGCCGGCCCGCCTCCAAGGAGGAGGCACCTCATGGGTTTTATCATCGTTGTCCTCGGGATCGCCATGATGCTGACCAGCCTGCTCGCCAACCTGCTGGGGGCCCACCTGCCCGCAGCCGCTGCAGTGATCCTGGCGTGGTCGGCGGCTTGACCACCCTGTGCGGGGTCGTCGTCACGCTCCTGTCGTTCTACCGGCGCACCAGCGCCGACCAGGCCTTCGTCCGCACCGGCCTGGGCGGCAGTCACGTGGTCCTCGACGGTGGCACCACGGTCCTGCCGTTCTTCCACCGGGCGCTGGAGATCAACCTCAAGACCATGAAGCTCGGCGTGAACCCGCACGGGCAGAACGCCCTCATCACCCGCGACAACCTGCGCGCCAACGTGCTGGCCCAGTTCTACATCCGCGTGCAGGCCGATCGCGAGCACATCCTGAGCGCCGCCCGGTCGCTGGGCGACAGCAGCGTCAACGCCGAGGCGGTCGAGGAGCTGGTCAGCGAGAAGCTGGTCTCGGCGCTGCGGGCGATCTCGTCGCAGATGGATCTGTTCGAGATCCACACCAAGCGCGACGACTTCGCCGAGCGGGTCAAGGAGCACGTCAAGTCCGACCTGGAGGCCAACGGCCTGCTCCTGGAGTCTGTGACCATCTCGGAGCTGGATCAGACCGATCCGGGCGAACTGTCGGACTCAACGTGTTTGACGCGCAGGGCAAGCGCAAGATCACCGAGATCACCGCGGCGGCGGCGGTCGAGCGCAACAACCTGGAGCGCGAGGCCGAGCGGGCGCGCAAGACGCGGGATGTCGAGACGCGGCAGCAGATCCTGGAACTGGAGCGGCGGCAGGCCGCGTCTGAGGCGGAGCAGGCGATGGAGATCGCCAAGGTGCGGGCCGACAAGGATCGCGAGTCGCAGGAGGCGCAGATCCGGCAGCAGCGGCAGATCGAGCTGGCCAAGATCGAGAAGGAGCAGAAGCTCCAGGAGGGCAGATCGCGCGGCAGCAGTCGGTGGAGATCGCGCGGGCGCAACAGGAGCAGGCGGTGCAGGCGGCGCAGATCGTGCGCGACCAGCACGTGCAGACCGCGGCGGTCGAGCGGGACAAGGCGGTGGCGCTGGCGGATCGGCAGAAGCAGATCGCCGTGGCGGAGCAGGAGGCCGCGCGGGCGCGGGCCGAGGCGGCGGTGCTGCGGGCCGCTGCGGAGCGGGAGCAGGCCGGGCAGCAGGTGCAGAGCGTGGTGCAGCTCGCCGAGGCCGAGCGTGAGGCGAACAAGAAGCTGATCGCCGCGCGGCAAGAGATCGAGCAGGAGAAGCTGAAGCTGCAGACCGCGGCGGACGTGGACGCGTACACGCGGACCAAGCAGGCCGAGGGCGATCGGGACGCTGCACAGAAGCAGGCCGAGGCGCGGCTGCAGCTCGCGGAGGCGGAGGCGCAGGCCAAGGAGCTGGTGGCGCGGGGTGAGAAGGCGCAGCAGATGGTGGCGGTGGAGGTGGCGCGGGAGCAGGTGGGCGTGGAGGGCGCCAAGGTGGCGGTGGAGCGCCAGCAGCTCGAGAACCGGCAGGAGTTCGCCGAGGCCGGCATTCAGCTTGAGGTGCGGAAGCTGTCGATCCAGGCGGGGCGGGACGTGCAGGTGGAGTTCGCCAAGGCGCTGGCGAGCTTTTTGACCAATGGGCACATGACGCTGTATGGGACGCCGGAGACCGCGTCGGCGATGCTGGACAAGATGGCGTCTGGGTTCGGGGTGCGGTCGATGATCGAGGGGTTCCTGCGGGGCCCCGGCGGGTCGGGCGAGCTCCTGGGGGCTCCTGCGGGGGGCGGGCGTGGGGATGGGTTGTCGGGGCTGCTGGGGGACATCGGCGAGCTGTTGCGCCCGGCGCTGGCCGAGGTGACCGGCGGGGATGGCGCGAAGCTGACGCCGCAGCTCGGCGAGCAGGTGGCGCGCGGCCTGGCGGACAACCCGGCCTTTTTGAACATGCTGCGGGAGGCGCTGGCCGCTGGCGAGGCTGGGCCTGCGCGGAGGGCGGACCCGGTGGGCGCCGGCCCAGGCGCGGCGGAGAGGTCCTTGGCGGCGGCTCCGGCTTTGCCGAGCGCGGTCGCAGTGAGCAAGCCCCCAGCGTACACGCCGGCCAGCGCGGGCCCCGGCGCGGTCAAGCCGGCGCAGAAGTAGCCGCCTGCCCCAGGGCGAATGTGATAGCCGTATAAAGCCTGCACGTACTCGTATAGATCTTTCACATGCCTATCCGTTCAGCGCGTAGTTTCGTCTCAGATATTCTCTTTATCCTGGTTGACTGGGCGCACATCACGAATTACCTATGATCGACATAGTCTGGGTAATACTGATGTTCACGATCACTGATCTGCTGTGCCGCCATTGTCCCAGCTCTGGGTCTTCGCCGTTTAACGTCGAGCCAGAGGAGAAGGGACCTTGCAGCCAGTACAGCCGCGTGAAAGAGAGCTAGTCAAGAAGGCGTTTGCCGGGGATCGCGCTGCCCAGCGAGGTCAAGGAGTTCCTGGCCGAGCTGAGCGGTTCGCCGGAGGAGCAGCTCCGGCGGTTCCACGACAAGACCGCGCCCAAATCAAGGCCATCCTTGGGATCGAGGATCGGAGAGCGGGAGCTGCCGGGGCAGATGCGGACCCAGTTCGTGCTGTACTACCAGACGGCGTGCCTGGTGACGATGATGATGGCGCTGGGGGTGCTCCGCGGCAAGACGCAGGAGGAGCACTTTCTCGATCTGATCAAGCTTCAGAAGCAGGTGGAGATCAAGGCCGATCAGATCAAGAAGTACTTCGATGTGGGGAGGCCGATCAGCGAGAAGAAGGTGCTGGCCAGCGGGGCGATCGAGCTGTTGTGGCGGATCGCCAAGGTGCAGGGGAGGGCGTGCCGCCAGATGCTGCTGCGGTATCTGGGGGACGTGTCCAACGCGGTGCTGAAGCGGGCCACGGAGGCGGCGCGCGAAGCGGAGAGGGGCGACAAGAGCGAGACGGAGGTGATGCGGCGGGCGCGGGCGGAGCTGGTGCGGAAGCAGCCGCGGTATGGGAAGAAGGCGATGGCGGCGCTGCGGCAGGATATTCGGCAGCGGTTGCGGGGGGTGCGGGACCAGCTTGAGGGGGACGCGGGGGCGCGGTTGCAGTGGATCATCGACTGGCTGGACGGTGATGAAGAGGAGCGGGCGACGGATCGGAGTGAGGATGGGGGGCCGGTGCCGCCGGAGGATGGCGGAGATGGTCCCGGTGGTGGTGCATAGAGCCGGTGGCGCCGGAGGATGCCAAGCCGGTGGCGCCGGAAGGTGGCGGGCAGGACGGGCACAGCGAGGGCGCAGACGACGACGAGGGCGCAGACGACGACGAGGGCAGCAGAAGACGAGGGCGCAGAAGACGAGGGCGAACACGACGGCGGCCCGGATGATGATGATGGTGCGGCCCGGATGATGATGGCGGCCCGGATGATGATGGCGGATGATGATGATGATGATGGCGGCCCGGATGACGATGGCGGCCCAGATGAAGGTGGGGAGGACGGCAAAGCTGCGGTTGATCAAAAAGCGCTTTTTGAGGTGAATGATGGCGCTGGCAGCGACGGTAACAAGGCAGAAAATGGCGAGTACGCGGAGTACAAGCTGGAGGGCGGCGAGGGCGGCGAAAAGGACACTGCTGCTGTAGAAGCGCATTCGCAGGACGACGAGAGCGGTGACACTGACGCTGAGGGCCGCGAGGACTCCGAAGACAAGGACTCCGAAGACGAAGACTCCGAAGACGAAGACTCCGAAGACGAGGACTCCGAAGACAAGGACTCCGAAGACGAAGGACTCCGAAGACGAAGACTCCGAAGACGAAGACTCCGAAGACGAGGACTCCGAAGACGAGAGACTCCGAAGACGAAGGACTCCGAAGACGAGGACGAAGGACGAGGACGAGGACGAGGAGCTCCGAAGACGAGGACGAGCAGCCCCTGCCGCCTGCAGCGCCGCGTCCGCCGCAGCGCTGCCCCGAAGAGGAGTTCCTGGCGGTCCCCTACCCGGTGGACAACCCCAATCCGTCCCCGACCGAGCGCCTGGCCTGCGAGGCCATCTGCGCCATGGACGCCGCGATCCGCCTGTCAGTCCCGGTCGAAAAGATCCGCTACCTGCCCCTGGTGGACGACCACCTGGACCACCACCTGCAGCACTACTGCATGCGCGTCTACTGCGCTCTGCGCGGCACCGCCGAGGAGGTCAGGCCGCTGATCACCGCTCGCGCCCAGCAGGGGCTGGCCCTTTTGGAGCAGATGTCCCGCGACAGCGGCGACGATCCCGCCGCCGCGGAGGCCCCCGCGCTGGAGACCTTCACGCCGCATCACCTGTTGCCCTGGCTGCCGCTGGCTGCCGGCGAGCAGACCGATCGCCCCATGAGCTGGCTGACCATCGCGAGCGTCCCGCCCTATCACGACCCTGAGCGCACCGAGATCAGCCCCCTTCGCAGGCAGGTGTTTTGCCTGATCGCGCTGATCAATTGCGCGCACCTGCTCCTATTGCGGTTCCAGGCGCGCTTTCCGCGGGGCGAGCCGCTGGCGGCGGACCTGGCCTCCCCGCCTACCAGCTGGCGCAGGCCTTGGATGACTTCGTCGTGACGGTGGGCCAGGTCATGGGCTGGTTCGACTACGATCTGCTCCAGGTCTCGGTGGACGTGGACGAGTGGCTGGAGCAGGAGGAGCAGGGCCGGAAGCAGCAGGAGCTGGCGCAAAAGCAGCTCGTCGTGACTGGGGAGGATCACATCCCCAAGCAGTACACGGTGTGGGGCAAGACGCCAGAGGGCCTCCTGGTGGCTGGGACGCAGTCCAGCGCGCAGACGGTGATCCTGGTGGGCGCTGTGGGGACCGGCAAGACCCAGGGCTCGACGCTGATGCGCGAGGGGGCCCACCTGCCCGAGCTGGCCGGCGTGACGACCATGGGGGAGCGGGTGCGGACGGTGACGCTGATGCCGGACTGCCACAAGGGGCAGGGGCGGATCCCGCTGCTGTGCGGTTTGTATCCCAACCCCTACCCTGAGCAGTGGCAGGTGCTGCGGCAGGTCTACGGGGTCCGGCTGGCAGAGGCGCTGGCAGCGTTTCCCTACGTGAACATCGCGGTGCTGCCGGGGAAGTCCCAGCGCTACCGCGAGCGCTACCCCGAGCTGGTCGAGGCCGGGCGGTTCCGGCTGCACGAGATCGGGTTTCACCAGGAGGAGCAGACGGCGTTCTTCTACCGGCTGCTGTTGTCGGTGGGGACCGAGGGCGGCGGCAAGGTGCGGACGCAGTCGCGGGCGGTGCTGGACAGCATCATCGCCAACCTGGGGGTGGGGCGGGATCCGGAGCGGGTGCTGGCGGAGTTCAAGAGGGCCAAGCTGCAGGGGGTGGGGGCGGTGTCCGAGCAGATCAAGTTCATCCGGCTGCTCACCAGCAAGAACGGGCGGCACCTGATCGACTTTCTGGAGGACCCGATGCCGTGGGCGGTGCTGCTGGAGAGCGAGGACCTGGGTCCGGGGCAGATCTTGCCGCTGGAGATCGCGATGCTGGCGGCGTTGAGCAAGCGGCTGCGCAGCGGGGGGAACCCGTTGCGATGGTACATCTTCCACGAGATGGTCAAGCAGCTGTTGCATGACATCGTGGCGCCGTACCTGATCGAGCGGGGGGCCGAGGTGCGGCACGACGTGTGCTCGCACCTGTTCGAGACGCAGGAGATCCAGTTCATGCCCAAGGCGCTGGTGTCGCTGGCGACGGGGATCATCCACAGCCGTGGGGTGAGCCCTGAGGACTATCACCGGGTGCAGGCGTTGTTCCAGAGCTTCCGTGGGGTGCCGTTTCCGGTGATCGGGGGGTTGCCTGATCGGGAGGCGTACTTTGGGTTTCAGCGGGTGAGCGATCCGCTGCTGCGGGGGCGTGCGTTTCGGGTGCGGCTGCGGCCCAGCGCCGTGTGGGCCGGCGGCGAGACCATCCGCGTGGGCTGACACGGGGCAAGCTGGGAGGGGTCTGGATTCCGGAATCCGGTCCGGGAATCGGACGGCGGGGCTGCGAGGGCGCCGCGTGTGTGGTCGCCCTGTCCGTCGGTGACAGGGGCCTGCGGGGGGTTGGCATGGGCGGTGCGGGGGGGAGTGACCCATGTGCATGCCTGCCGGTGCTCCCCGGGTCTACTCCCGCCGCCGTCCTGAGCTGGATCCGCTGCACCGAATCTTGTCTGCGCACCTGCTGACGTTCCTGGCCCAGGCCGAGCACGAGGGGCCGGGGTTGCCCGGCTTCGTGCAGAAGGAGCTGCTGGGGTACCTGGATTGTGGATTATTGTGCAAGGGCGCGATACATCTGTCGTGCGCGGACTGCCGCCACAGCATCGTCGTCGCGCTTTCGTGTAAAGGCCGCGGCGTGTGCCCCAGCTGCGGCGGGCGGCGCATGAACGACACCGCGGCGCACCTGGTAGACAGGGTGATCCCGCAGGACGTGCCCGTGCGCCAATGGGTGCTGTCGCTGCCGCATCGCTACCGGTTCGTGATCGCGCGGGACTCGGAGCTGCTTTGTGGGGTGGTGCGGATCTTTGTGGGGGTGGTGTTCGGGCTGTTGTGCCGGGTGGCCAAAACGCAGGGCATCACGGACCCGCGACCAGGATCTATCGTCGCTGTGCAGCGTTTCGGTGACGGCCTCATGCACAACACGCACCTGCATTCTCTCTTCCTGCAGGGGGTTTATCACCGGCCGGTGGCGGAAGAGCCGCCGGTGTTTGTGGTGTTGCCGGCACCGACGCAGGAACAGGTAGCGCAGGTGGCGATCAAGGTCAAGAAGAAGGTGGAGCGGTTGCTGCGCAAGCGGGGGAAGCTGCCTGGGGAGGGGGCCGACCCGGACCAGGGGGATCAGAGTCTGTGGGAGAGGCTGTGCGCGGCGTCGATTGAGGGGCGGATCGAGCTGGGGACCAAGAAGGGGTGGAGGGTGAAGCGGGTGGGTGGGGCTCCGGTGCTCTTGCCGCCCGGGGAGCGACATCTGTGCGCGGACGCTGATGGGTTTAATGTGCATGCGCACACTTCTGTGGGGGCGGGGCACAAGGAGGAGCTGGAGCGGTTGTGCCGGTACATCTTGCGGCCCGCGCTGAGCGGGCAGCGGTTGTCGGTGCTACCGTCGGGGGACGTGATGTTCAAACTCAAGCGCACATGGTCGGATGGGACGCAGGCGCTGGTCTTTTCTCCGACGGAGTTCTTGGAGAAAATTGCAGTACTGGTGCCTCCGCCTGGGCGGCACTTGATCACGTACCACGGAGTACTCTCGTCGGCAGCGGCTTGGCGCAAAGAAGTGATTCCAGGCGGGATGGGGACGGCGGACAAGGGGGAGGCGGCGACAGACGAGGCTGCGGGGGCGCAGCCGGAGTTGGCGGCGCAGCGGCCTCGCCGGTTGTGCTGGGCTGCGCTGCTGCAGCGCACATTCGGGTTGGACGTGTTGCGCTGCGAGAAGTGCGGGGGGCGGCTGAAGATGAGGGCCGCGGTGATGGACCCTGAGCAGATCGTGCGGCTGTGCAACCACCTGGGTGAGCCGGCGCAGGCTCCGGTGGTACAGCCCTCGCGCTACCGGGTGCAGACGCAGTGGGATTTCGGGGCTGCGCCGCCGACTCGTGGGTCTCAGGGGGACTTTGTAGGCGAGGCGCCCCCCCAGTGGGACGCGGTAGATCCCCCGGCTCCGCCGGACTGACAGGGAGGGACGGGTGGCGGAGCGGACATGATCTATAGATAGAGCGGGGCTGCCGAAGCGTAGGCTGGCGGCACTTCAGGGAGGGAGTGCCTTGATGACGACTAGCAGACGAGAATTCGTTAGATTCTTTACAGATTCATAGGTGAGCGATCAGGTCCGTTGTGGAGGGGGGGCGATCGGCGGAGATCCTGCCCAGCCTCGGGGGCTCAAAACCGGCCTTCGATGCTCCTACGCTCAGCATAGTCCACTTTGGCCGTCGTGCACGCTGAAATGGGGAGTTTTCTCGTGCGCTAGAACCCGCTGAACAGGTGCAGCAGCACGGTCTCGTCGTCGCGCCCAGCGAATACGAACATATACACCAGCGCGCCCACTGCCAGGAATGGTCCGAACGGGACCTCGATGTGGCGCAGCGAGGGTTGGTCTGCCGGTTCCGGGGTTGTCGTGGTCGTGCCGGCCTGTGTCCGGCGCTCTGCGCGTCGTCGCAGCACGAGCAGCGGGATGCTGACCAGCATGCCGCTCAATTGCTCTAATATGGGCTGATTTGGCCCTGATAATCTTCTGGACGCTGGTAACGTCCTCTCACTGATCTATGGACATTGTCCGCCATTCTCGACTATAATTGATCGCAAGATATGAGCACACTGGAATTTGCCGTATCGAGCTGCAGAAAATTTGAGCGCATTCTGGAAGAGCGCTTCGGGGCGTCCGGTAAAGGGTTGCACGAGAAGCTCACGAGTGTCGCAGATCAACTCCCACCTTCGATCGTAAGAACGCTGCGGCTCATCGCAACCGTTGCGGATCAGATCGTCACGATCAGAGGAGATAGACAGACCAGAACGCTTCGAAGAAGCATCTGGAAGACGCGGATCAGGATTTCCAGATCTTGATCGAACTACGGAAGCGAGTCTCTCCTCAATTGATATTGAGTTGCCGATCCTGTTCGCAAAAAATGCGTGTGCCGAGGGAACGGGGTGAAATCACCGTTACTTGTCCGCGCTGTCAAACCAAACGAGAATTAGTGACTTGAAACGATATGGTCTGCCTGCCTTGAGGAGCTGAGGAGCCATCGGTTCCTGTTCCGCTATGCCCTGGTGCTCCAGGCGCGGCACTTCCCGAGCCGCTGGTGTCGGCGCTGATCCAGTTCGCCACGCACGAGCAGCCCATCGCCGTGGACGTGTTCCGCTACGAGGCGCTGGGCTGCGGGCTGTCGCTCAAGTATTACCGCTGCTCGGTCAAGAGCCTCAGCGCCGAGCAGTACCTGGAGGGCGACAACCCGCTGGGCTGGGCGCTGGCGGTGCGCATGAAGCGAGGCCGGCTGAGCAGGGTGGCGCTGGTGATCCGGTCGCCATCTCGGGGGCTGCCCTGCCGTCCTCATCCAGGTGGACGCCGAGCCAACTGCCGAGGCGCGCACTGCCCGCCTGATCGCCTTGGCCGGCGATCTGTGCCGCTCGGCGGCGCAGACCCAGTCCGAGCTGCGCGTGAACCAGGACCTGCGCGCCCAGGACCAAAAGGAGATCGAGAGCAACACGCAGACGCTGACGCGGGACCGGGTCCACTTCGAGGTCCTGCTGATGCGCGCCCAGGACGAGAGGGGCACGCCGAACCGGAGAGCTACCTGGCCAGCCAGGGGGTCAGGTGGCCCGGGGGCGAGATGTCCAAGGAGATGCGGGACTACTACACCAAGACGGCGGAGCACGTCCCCGAAGCGGTGCTGAAGTCGGGACGGGCGGGCATCAAGATGATGGGGCGGGTGGGGCAGCTCCGCTCGCCCCGGTGCCGGTCGATGCTGTGCCAGGCAATCCTGGAGGGGGAGCGCGCGCGGCTGAATTGACGAGGGGATCAAGGCGGCGCGCAAGGTGCTCAAGAACGACCAGAGCACGGAGCAGCAGGCGCTGGAGGCGGCCATCGAGGCGATGGACCCGGAGCGGCAGCCAGCGCCGGCGGCGCCGAGCGTAGACTGGGTGCCGGTGGTGACGGCAATCGTGGCGGTGCTGGGCCCGCTGCTGGGGCGCGGGCTGAAGCTCTTGGGCGTGCCCGCCGCGGTGGTGGAAGAGCTGGGCCCGCTGGTCAAGGAGACAATCCGTCGTGACGGTGGGCCAGGTCATGGGCTGGTTCGACTACGATCTGCTCCAGGTCTCGGTGGACGTGGACGAGTGGCTGGAGCAGGAGGAGCAGGGCCGGAAGCAGCAGGAGCTGGCGCAAAAGCAGCTCGTCGTGACTGGGGAGGATCACATCCCCAAGCAGTACACGGTGTGGGGCAAGACGCCAGAGGGCCTCCTGGTGGCTGGGACGCAGTCCAGCGCGCAGACGGTGATCCTGGTGGGCGCTGTGGGGACCGGCAAGACCCAGGGCTCGACGCTGATGCGCGAGGGGGCCCACCTGCCCGAGCTGGCCGGCGTGACGACCATGGGGGAGCGGGTGCGGACGGTGACGCTGATGCCGGACTGCCACAAGGGGCAGGGGCGGATCCCGCTGCTGTGCGGTTTGTACCCCAACCCCTACCCTGAGCAGTGGCAGGTGCTGCGGCAGGTCTACGGGGTCCGGCTGGCAGAGGCGCTGGCAGCGTTTCCCTACGTGAACATCGCGGTGCTGCCGGGGAAGTCCCAGCGCTACCGCGAGCGCTACCCCGAGCTGGTCGAGGCCGGGCGGTTCCGGCTGCACGGAATCGGGTTTCACCAGGAGGAGCAGACGGCGTTCTTCTACCGGCTGCTGTTGTCGGTGGGGACCGAGGGTGGCGGCAAGGTGCGGACGCAGTCGCGGGCGGTGCTGGACAGCATCATCGCCAACCTGGGGGTGGGGCGGGATCCGGAGCGGGTGCTGGCGGAGTTCAAGAGGGCCAAGCTGCAGGGGGTGGGGGCGGTGTCCGAGCAGATCAAGTTCATCCGGCTGCTCACCAGCAAGAATGGGCGGCACCTGATCGACTTTCTGGAGGACCCGATGCCGTGGGCGGTGCTGCTGGAGAGCGAGGACCTGGGTCCGGGGCAGATCTTGCCGCTGGAGATCGCGATGCTGGCGGCGTTGAGCAAGCGGCTGCGCAGCGGGGGGAACCCGTTGCGATGGTACATCTTCCACGAGATGGTCAAGCAGCTCTTGCATGACATCGTGGCGCCGTACCTGATCGAGCGGGGGGCCGAGGTGCGGCACGACGTGTGCTCGCACCTGTTCGAGACGCAGGAGATCCAGTTCATGCCCAAGGCGCTGGTGTCGCTGGCGACGGGGATCATCCACAGCCGTGGGGTGAGCCCGAGGACTATCACCGGGTGCAGGCGTTGTTCCAGAGCTTCCGTGGGGTGCCGTTTCCGGTGATCGGGGGGCTGCCGGATCGGGAGGCGTACTTTGGGTTTCAGCGGGTGAGCGATCCGCTGCTGCGGGGGCGTGCGTTTCGGGTGCGGCTGCGGCCCAGCGCCGTGTGGGCCGGCGGCGAGACCATCCGCGTGGGCTGACACGGGGCAAGCTGGGAGGGGTCTGGATTCCGGAATCCGGTCCGGGAATCGGACGGCGGCGCTGCGAGGGCGCCGCGTGTGTGGTCGCCCTGTCCGTCGGTGACAGGGGCCTGCGGGGGGTTGGCATGGGCGGTGCGGGGGGTAGTGACCCATGTGCATGCCTGCCGGTGCTCCCCGGGTCTACTCCCGCCGCCGTCCTGAGCTGGATCCGCTGCACCGAATCTTGTCTGCGCACCTGCTGACGTTCCTGGCCCAGGCCGAGCACGAGGGGCCGGGGTTGCCCGGCTTCGTGCAGAAGGAGCTGCTGGGGTACCTGGATTGTGGATTATTGTGCAAGGGCGCGATACATCTGTCGTGCGCGGACTGCCGCCACAGCATCGTCGTCGCGCTTTCGTGCAAAGGCCGCGGCGTGTGCCCCAGCTGCGGCGGGCGGCGCATGAACGACACGGGGCTCGGCGCACCTGGTAGACAGGGTGATCCCGCAGGACGTGCCCGTGCGCCAATGGGTGCTATCGCTGCCGCATCGCTACCGGTTCGTGATCGCGCGGGACTGGAGCTGCTTTGTGGGGTGGTGCGGATCTTTGTGGGGGTGGTGTTCGGGCTGTTGTGCCGGGTGGCCAAAGCGCAGGGCATCACGGACCCGCGACCAGGATCTATCGTCGCTGTGCAGCGTTTCGGTGACGGCCTCATGCACAACACGCACCTGCATTCTCTCTTCCTGCAGAGGGGGTTTATCACCGGCCGGTGGCGGAAGAGCCGCCGGTGTTTGTGTGACGGCCCGCTTGGCCAGGCGCAGCGCCCAGGGGTCGGTCTGGGCGACGCGGTGAGCGAGCGTCATGGTGGCCGACTGCAAGTCGTCCAGCGGCACCACGTGATTGACCATATCCGGTGCGCAGCGCCTCCTCTGCGGTCACCGAACCGGCGGTGAACAGCATCTCCTTGGCTTTGCGGGGCCCGAGTTCCCAAGTGTGGGCGTGGTATTCGATGCCCATGATGCCCATCAGACCCACCGGGTCGGAGAACTGCGCGTTGTCCGCGGCGACGATGAGGTCGCACGGCCAGCACAGCATCAGCCCGGCCGCGATGCACTTGCCCTGCACCGCGGCAATGGACGGCTTGGGGATGTCGCGCCAGCGCTTCGCATACTCCAGGTAGCCGCGGGTCTCCCAGTCGTAGTAGGTGTCCGCGAGGAGCTTGCCGTCGGTGCGCTGCGGGCGCAGGTTGCGCCCGTCGGCCGACGGATCGTTGCCCGACATGTCGTGTCCGGCGGAGAAGTGCTTACCGGTCGTTTTAAAGACGATGACCCGGACATCGGGGTCTTCGTCGGCGCGCCGCCAGCGTCATCGAGATCCTTGAGGACGCCCGGTGTTTGGGCGTTGGCGGCCTCGGGGCGGTCCAAGGTGATGACCGCGACCCGGTCGTCGACCTCGTAGCGGACGAAGTGCTCAGCTGTCATGGCTGCATTCCTTTCGGTGGGGTCCTGATGACACTTTCCTGCGCGAAGGACGCGAACTGTGTCCGGACTGGGTGTATACGTCGCCGGTGCCGAAGCCGCGGCCACCGACCAATCGCACGCCGTGGATCTGCACCCGCAACCACTGCGCGACGTCGAACGGCTGGTGAAACCACAGCGAGTGGGTCACTACACCGGTTTGGACGCTGACGTGGGCATCGCGTTGGCTGACGCCGGGCACCGCTTTGAGCAAGGTGCCGATCAGCGGCCAGTCCGAGATGTAGGCGATGACTGGTTGGGCAAGCGCGGTGTCGGTGAAGTCCGGCAGCGCATCCAGAACGCGAGCTCGGCGGGGACGGCGTCCTCGACATCCAGACCCTCGCCGATCACCGGGTTTCGCCGGGAACGACAGCGAAGTCAACGGGTTTGGCCGCCATCGGATCACCTGCCTCAGCGGCGTTGTACTGATAGTCGTGCCCGTCATCGGCGTGGTCCACGAGGATCGACGCGGTCGCGATCACCCGGCGGGCGGACTCCTCGCCCTGCCACGCCACGGCACGTCGATGCCCCAGTGAGCGCCCGTCGTGGGTCTGCTCCAGGTCCAGGTACAGCGGCTCAGCGGCGCGTCCGGCACGGGGGAACGCAATCTGCAGTGACTTAACCACTTTGGGCGATCCCGGCGGTGCGGCGGCGGCGATGAGTTGCGCCATGATTTGTCCGCCGAAGATCCGCTCGACGCCCGGGTCCGGGACCGGAGCACCGTGCGGCCCTCGGTGTCCTCGCCCAGGGTGAGCATGGCGCGAAATTGATCGAGTTTCATTGTTGCCTCTTCTACTGTTGTCTCGTCCAGGTTGCGACCAGCTCGAACTTCTTGACCTTGCCCGAGGGCGTCATCGGCAGGGCGTCCACGAAATGCCATGCGACGGGGGTCTTTTGGCGCGCCAGTCCGGTGGCGTGCAGGTGGCGCGACAGGTCCTCGGCCGATGCCTGGCCCGGCTGTCGAACACGACGAACGCCACCGGGACCTCACCGAACCTCGCGTCGGGACCGGGCACCACGGCGGCTTGGCGCACCGCGGGATGCGCGACGAGCAGGTCCTCGATGTCGCGCGCGGAGAACTTCTCGCCGCCGCGGTTGATCACGTCCTTGACCCGGCCGGTGATGGTGACGAAGCCGGCGCCGCCCAGCTTCGATGACGCCGACGTCCCCGGTCGAGAACCAGCCCGCGTCATCGAGGGCGGCCCGGTTGGCCGCGGCATCCAGATAGCCCAGCATCTGCTCGGGTCCGCGCACCTGCAGCTCGCCCGCGCATCCCGCGGCCAGTGGCTCGCCATCCGTCCCGACGACCCGGACCTGCACCCCCGGCGCGATCGCGCCGTCGGTCTCGGCGCGCAGGTCGAACGGATAGGCGCGGTTCATCACCGTCACGGTTGGAAGCTCGGTCATGCCATACACCGCGCGCGGCCGGAATCCCTGCTCTTCACTGCGTTCCATGACCGCGCGCGGCACCGCCGCCCCCCCGCAGGCGAACATCCGCAGCGGCAGGTGCACGCGCGCGGAGCGGGCGGCGTCGGTCAATTCCTGCAGGAACACCGTCGCCCCGGCCGAATAGGTCACCCGGTGGCGCATGATGTCGGCCACCGCGGCGTCGGCGTCCCACCGTTCGGACAGCACCGCAGAGGCGCCGACCAACAGCGGGATCGTCATCGCGTTGAGCACGCCGGTGATGTGCTGCAGCGGGGCCGCCATGTAGGCGACGTCCTCCCAGGACAGCCCCCACGCGTCGGCGAGCTGGCGGGTTTCGGCCAGCAACGTGCGCGAGGAGTGCACCGCGGCCTTGGCGCCCGAGGTGGTCCCGGAAGTGAACAGGATCAGGCAGGGTTCGTCGGCCCCGACATCGGCGGACCGCCGGCGGCCGCCGTGCGAGACCACCGCGTCGAACGGCGACCAGCCCGGCCGGGTGCCGCGCAGCACGATGCGGGCGATGTCGCCGAGACCGGCCCCGGCGAGTAGGTCGTCGAACGCTTCGGCGTGGGCGAAGCCGCGGAACGTCTCGGCGGTAACCACGGCGGCCGGTCGGACCTGCTCGATGACCTGTCGCAGTTCGTGTTCCCGGTAGAACGGGGCGATCGGGCAGCTCACCGCGCCGGCATGCCAGATCGCCAGGCCCAGCGCGTGGGCTTCCCACCAGTTCGGTGTCTGCCAGCACACCACGTCGCCGGCCCCGACGCCCGCGGCGGCCAGCCAGCCGGCGGCGCGTTCGACTACCTCGAGTAGCTCCCGGTAGGTCAGCTGATGACCGCCTTCGACGATGGCCGGCCGCGAGCCGTGTTGCCGGGCCGCCCGTTCCACCGACGCGGAGATCGTCAGGTCGCTGACGTAACCGAAACGCCGGTATTCCGCGAGGCGGTCCGGGGCCACCGGCGGCGCGACGATATCGGCTCGCGGTGAGCCGGGTTCGGTTCCTCGCTCATCCGCCCATGCTCATTCCGCCGTCAACCGTGAGGACCGCACCGGTGACATAGGACGCCAGGTCGTCGAGCAGGTACGCGACCGCATGCGCCAGTTCCTCTGGACGGCCCCAGCGGCCGACGGGGATCATTGCCGTCACCGCATCCCGGTCGGTGTACACCAGCTCCGCCGCCAGCTCGGTGTCGAAACTGCCGGGGATCACACAGTTTACGGTGATGCCCTTGCGGGCGACGGCGCGCGCGCACGACCGGGTCAGGCCGATGATGCCGCCCTTGGCGGCGCCGTACGCGATCTGCACGGGGCTGCCCAGCAGGGCCGTGACCGAGCCGATATTGACCACCCGCCCGAAACGCTGCTCAGTCATGTGCGCCAAGGCGGCCTGGCTCAGGAAGAACGCCGCGGACAGGTTGACCGCGACCTGCCGGTGCCAGTCCTCGGGGCTGACATCGCTGAGCCGTTGCTCGTTGACCACCCCCGCGTTGTTGACCAGATAGTCCAGCCGGCCGTGCTTCTCGAGAACCTCGGCGACCAGCCCCTGACAACCAGTCGGTTCCCCCACATCGGCCTGATGAAGGGTCACGGCGACCCCGCGCCGGGCGGCGTCGTCCCGCACCGCGTTCGCCGCCACGGCGTCACGGGCGTACGCCGCGGCCACCGTGACACCCGATTCCGTCAGCCGATCGGTGATCGCGCGTCCGATCCCCCGGGTTCCGCCCGTGACGAGCGCGACCCGGGCGCCGGTGGCCATCACGGGACCCTCTTTGTCGTGAGGTTTGTCTTGGCGCTCTCGGTCTTGGCGGCCACCCGCGCACTCAGCCGCTCGAGTAGGACCTCGAGACGGACTCGGTGTTCCTCGGTGTCGAAGCACTCGCTTTCGGCGCGGGCACAATCCGGCAGGATCGCGGCGGCCCGATCGATGTGGGAGTTCAGCAACTGGCGGGCCTGCCGGACGGCCTGCGCGGGGAGCTCGCCCAGCCGCTTGGCCAGCTGGAGCGCCTCCGGCAGCACGTCGGATGCGGGGACTGCCCGGTTCGCCAGGCCCAGGCGGTGGGCTTCGGTGCCGCTGACCCGGTCTCCCAGCAGTAGGTGTTCCTTGGCGGCGGACAAGCTGGTCAGCAGCGGCCAGAGCACGAAACCGCCTGCCCCGTCGAGGAGTCCAAGCGAGACCCGTGGGTCGCTGAGGAAGGTGTCCTCGGCCATCACGACCAGGTCGCACAGCAGCGCCACGGTGACGCCGGCGCCCACTGCGGGCCCGTTGACGGCGGCGACCGTCGGGAACGGCAGCCGCCTCATCACCCAGAACAGCTCCTGGTGGGCTTCTAGCACCGCGTCGCGCATCTGGCGGTCCTCGCGCATCGCGCGAATGGTCTCGAAGTCCCCGCCGGCGCTGAACGCGCGGCCTTGGCCGGTGAGAACCATCGCGTGCACGTCGGCGTCGTCACGCAGACCAAGGACGGTCCCGAGCAGGGCGTCGGTGATCTCGGCGTCCATGGCGTTGGCTTTCTCGGGCCGGGCCAAGGTCACGCACGCCACCGGTCCGTCCCGCTCGACGACCACGGCCGGGTGCGCGTTGGACGGGTTGCTGCTCACAGCTCCACCAGCCGCGGGATCGTCCCGGCAGAGATCAGGTGGGCACCGATTACCGCCGGTAGTTCGGCGGCCGAACCCAGCACCGAATCCAGCACCAGCGCGCGGGCTAGAAAGCGGTGAAAAGGATGCTCGGCGGTGAAGCCGATGCCCGCCAGCACCTGCTGGCACTGAGTGGCGGCGATCCGGGCGGCGCGCCCGGCCAACGATTTCGCCAACAGACCCGCCAGGACGGCGTCGTCGGCTTCCCAGGCAGACGCGAGGGCCGCCGCGGCGCCCTCGCGCGCCACATGCGCGTCTGCCAGGCGGTTGCGGACAGCCTGAAACGACCCGATGCGCTGGCCGAACTGCACACGGCTGCGGGCGTGCTCGACGGCAAGGTCGATCATCTGGCCGACTGCTCCGAGGATCTGGTACCCAAGTGCCAGTCGGCCTGCCGTCGCAACCGCATCCCAGGCCGCGACGGCCTGCTTGCCCGCCACGATCACGTCGGCCGTTACGCCGACGCCGGTGATTTCGGTCATCGCCAAGGCCGGATCAAGGCCGCCGACCCGCCGCGCCGAGATCCCCGCGGACTCCCGCAGGGCGATCCAGGACAGCTCGCCATTGATCATTACCGGCGCCAGATACGTTGGGGCCGAGCGTATCCCGATGACGAGGCCGCGTACCGCCAGCGGCTCGCTGTCGGCCGCGCCGACACAGGCGGCTCCGACCCCCGGCAGGACGACGTTGCATTCTGTGGTCGCCATCGGCAGGTATTCGGCCAGCGGCTGCAGCAGGACATCCTGCAGCGACGTCGACATCGATCCGGTACGACCGAGTGCGGTGAACAATGCCGACACCGCATCGAGGGGTGCCTCGGCGAGCAGGTCGGCAAACCCGAACTCATCGAGTGCGTGATTAAGTGCGGTTCCATCCAGCTCCTCGGCGAGTCCGCGCAGCGTCGTCGCCATTAACGCCCGCTCCGCGGCGTCAATGCTGTTTGCCTTGTCTGAAATACGAGTCACGCGCTTCTCGGCAATCCGAGCAGCCGCGACGCCACGATGTCTTTCTGGATCTCGCTGGTGCCCCCGTAGATGGTGGCAGCCCGCGAGTATGCCCACTCTCGGCGCCACGCCTGGCTGCGCGCGCTGTCGTCGGTCTCCAGATCGCCGCGTAGCAGGTCCCGCGCCAGGTCGAACACGGCCTGGTCGGCGGCGGCGATCATGATCTTGTCCACCGAGGCTTCGGGGCCGGGCAGATCACCCGTAACTGCAATGCGGTCCTGCGTCCTCTTCGAGGTGGCGCGGAATGCCCACAACAGTTGGTAGGCCTCGCCGAGCGCCGACGCCCCTCCCCCGCCCGCGATGTCCAAGAGCAGACCGAGATGGTGGGCGAGCCAGGCGCCGCGCTGCCAGAAGATTGGGCCGCGCTCACACGACAGGATGAATTGAGCGACCCGCCAGCCGCCTTCGAGCTCACCGAGCAGACGCTGGGCGGGCACTTCGACGTCGACGAACGACGTCGAACAGAACTCGTCCACGCCGCCCATCGTCTCCAACGGGCTCGCGGTCACGCCCGGTGTGTCCATGTCCACCAGAAAGGCGCTAATACCTCGCGAACCGGGGCCTCCGGTTCGGGCCAGCACGATGCAACGGGTGGCGTGGTGAGCCCAGCTGGTCCACAACTTCTCGCCGTTGATCACCCAACCGTCGCCGTGAGAACGCGCAGTCGTGCGCATGGATCCCAGGTCGCTGCCCGCGTCCGGCTCCGAAAACCCCTGACACCAGAATTCCTCTCCCCGCAGCAGCAGCGGGAAAATGCCCTCGACCAGGTCGGGTCTGCCGAATTCGGCCACCGCGGGGCCGAGCACTTCATGCATTGACCAGGACGTGGTGTGTACCAGCGCCCGACTGGTGAGTTCCTCGCCGAGGATGGCGCGCAGGATCGGCGGGCCGCCCAAACCACCGATGCGCGTCGGCCATCCCCAGCGCATCCAGCCGGCGTCGAACAACAGCCGCTGTACGCGGCGCTGGTGGTTCAGCTGGGCACCCACACTGTGGCCACTCTGCTCTTCTAACGCGGGGATCAGCGACTCTCCGACCTCGTCGATCCAGGCCTGTACCCCCGCGCGAAATTCGCGCACCTCCACGACAACCGCCCGTTCTTAGGACTCGATGAACCCAGAGGCCACGTAGGCCTGACGGATCGGCGGCTTCAGCTCGTCCGGGAACGCTGTCTGTGGGGGCCGGGCGGGGTGGTCGCCGATGGGTAGTCCGAGCAGTGACGCGCCGAATTTGAATCCGGCTCCCCAGTGCGTGAACATTCCGGGGCGGGCGGGATGGGACTGGTAGCGGCGGCTCGCCTCACGCATGGCGGTCAGACCGGTGTCGGCAGCGAAGCGGTCGGCGCCGTCGAAGTCGCCCTGCACCAACAATTCTCGCCACTCGCTGAACAGTGGTGCACCTGGCTTTTCGTAGAGGTAGAGCGCCGAACCGAGGGCTCCTGGATGGGGTATCCCCAACCGGATTCCGGCCTCGTCGGCGGCTTCCCATAGCACCATGTCGGGGGCCAGCTTGTGCACGGCCAGGCTGTGCTGGGCGTCCAGTAACCCGTTCTTCAGCCCGCACAGTGCGGGGACTTCGTGGTAGAGCTCGACGCATTCCTCCGGGGTCAGTATCAGCCCGGTCGAGTGGGAGTTGAAGTAGCCCAGTGGCATGTCGGTGCGGTCGGCGACGTAGCGCAGGTACTCCAGCACCCCGGGCTTTCCGGAGCATTCGAAGTAGGGCGTCAGGATGTAGCAGATGTCGGCGCCCAACTCCTGGGCGTTCAGCGTGAGCTCGGCGGCCTGTTTGGCCGTGTCGGTGCTCGACATCACCTGTATCAGGGCGTCCGGTTTGACTCGTCGGGCCTCCTCGATGGCGACCCGGGTCACCTCTTTGAGTTCGTCGGTGGTCAGTGACCAGAATTCGGCGATGCCGCCGGTCAGCCAGAGACCGTCCTGGTCCAGCTCGACCAGGCAGTGCCGTACCAGTGCCCGCAGCGCGTCGTAGTCGATGTCGTCGCCGTCGAGACCGCAGAACGGGGTGTAGAGCGAACTGCAGTTGCCGCGCAGGTGTTCCGAGGCCCAGTCCTTGGCTTCTTTGCCGGTGACACCTGTGACCACAACCGACTCCTTTTTGCACTGTTGCCGGACGCGAGTTTCTCGGGCCAGGTGATGACTATCATGTGCGCGTCATGGTAGAACGATATCTGCGCCCATTGCAAGTAATAGGTGCGCCGTCGATGCACCCTGATCCGCGTATTCCGTTAGATTACACACAGACACTGAGGAGCGTGATGTCGCAAGGCATGGAAGGCCGGGTCGCCGTTGTCTCCGGCGCATCGCGGGGCGTTGGCAAGGCCGCGGCGATTCGCCTCGCCCAAGATGGCGCAACGGTGGTGCTGTTGGCCCGCCGCAAATTGTTGCTAGACGAGATCGTCGAGAGCGTCGGGCCCAGTGCCATCCCGATCGTCACCGACGTCACCAACAGCCACGACGTGCAGGCCGCCTTCGATCAGATCGCGACGCAGTTCGGCCGCATCGACGTCCTGATCAACTCTGCAGGCGCCAGCCGAATTCGGCTGATAGAAGAAGCCAGCGACGAAGATATCGCCGTCACGGTCAACACCAACCTGGTGGCTCCCATCTACACCACGCGCGCAGCCATTCCGCTGCTGCGCGCGGCCGGCGGGGGCGACATCATGAACATCTCGTCGGAGATCACCCTCGACGACATGCCGATGATGACCCTCTACGCCGCCACCAAGCGTGGCCTCAACGGTTTCACCGGGGCCATGAGCAAGGAGCTCCGACGCGAGGGCATCCGGGTGACCCTGGTCGTTCTCGGCGCGGTCGGAGACACCGGAATCGACGAGAACTTCGGCCCGGGCGACCTGGAAAGGGCGTGGCCGTTGTGGGAAGCCGACGGCTACCTGACCCGAATGAGTGGCACCCACCTGCTCACCTCAGCCACCGTCGCCGACGTGCTGCACGACGTCATCACCCGGCCCCGTGAACTGATGATGGACGTGATCCACGTCCGCCCGGCGAGCAGCTGACCCGCCGCCGACACTAACGGGCTCCTTCCGGGCCAAAGCTGAAACTGCAAAGGAGACACAGTGATCCGACCGATGGACGGCGTCCGGGTGCTGGAGGTGGCGCAATTCACCTTTGTCCCGTCCGCGGGTGCGGTCTTGGCCGACTGGGGCGCCGACGTCATCAAGGTCGAACACGCTGAAACCGGAGACGCCCAGCGCGGCCTGAGCGCCCTGATGGGCATGCCGGTCGGCAGCGGGTCCTTCGCACCCTTGATGGAACACCCCAATCGGGGCAAGCGCAGCCTCGGCCTGGCGCTGGAGCAGCCAGGGGCGATAGAGGTCCTGCACGAGCTGATCCGCAGCAGCGACGTGTTCCTGACGAACTTCCTGCCCGGCTGCGCGACGCCGCCTGGGCATCGAACTCGACGACGTCCGCAAGATCAATCCGGACATCATCTACGTGCGCGGATCCGGCTTCGGCGCCCACGGCCCCGACAGTGAGAAGGGCGGCTATGACAGCACCGCCTTCTGGGCTCGGGCCGGCAGCGCGGTGGGGACCACCCCCGTGGACTACGACGGCCTATGTGTGATGCCTGCTGGCGCCTACGGTGATTCACTGGGCGGGATGACCATCGCCGGGGGTATCGCCGGCGCTCTGTACGCCCGGGAGCGCACCGGTGAGACATCGGTCATTGATGTGTCCCTGCTCGGGGTCGGTGCCTGGGCCAGCGCGCTCTCCGTGGGTTTCGCGCTTCTCGAGGGCGGCCCACCGGAGCGCCGCGCACCCGGCAACTCGGCGCGGACGAACCCGCTGGTGGGCAACTACCGAACCGCCGACAACCGTTGGCTCGTCCTGGCGATGCTCCAACCCGGGCGCTATTGGCCCGAGTTCTGTCGGCACATCGGCCGTGAGGACCTCATCGATGACGAGCGATTCGCCACCGCCGAGGCACTGATGGGCAATGCGGCGGCAGCGGCCGAGATCGTGCAGGAGGTACTCGCCGCGCGGCCGCTGGCCGAATGGATCACCCGGTTCGCCGGCATGGAAGGCCAATGGGCCATCGCGCAGGATCCGTGGGAAGTGGGCCAGGACCCGGCGTTGCGGGCCAACGGAATGATCGCCGAAGTACTCGACATCGACGGCACTCCCCGGGAATTGGTCGCCAACCCGGTTCAGTTCGATGAGAAGCCGGTCCAGATCACCCGGGCGCCGCAATTTGCCGAGCACACCGACGACATTCTGCGCGCCCTCGGCAAGTCCGACGACGAACTGATCGATCTCAAGATCAGTGGCGCGGTGACCTGAGGAGAAGGGCGGGTCAGGTCGTCGTGCGCAGGATGGCTGCCGAGCAGAACGCCCACAGGTGATCGACGCTGGTCGACCGCCCACCGGAGAACACCGCGGAGTGCGAGGTCGCCAGCAGTAGTTCCTGAAGCAGCGCGGCCTGGGTGGCCAGTGGGACGTCGTCGCGGAGCAGGCCGGCCTCAGCGACGTCGTCGAGCAACTCGACGATGAAGGAGTGCAGGGGTTCCAGGGCGTGAGCGAGGTCGTTGGGGCGCGACTCCGCTAGCCGCAGGTGCAGGACGCTGAGCCCGCGCGCCAGTCGGGCCGGCATCGCGGTCATTTCGGACAGCGCTTCCAGCAGGGTCCGCAGCCGCAGCACCGGATCGGTGATGCCCTCGCACCGCTCCCGCATCATCGGCATCGCGGTGGTCCGCAGGATCGTCTCGTACACCGCCAGCAGCAGGCTGTCTTTGCCGTCGAAGAAGGTGTAGAAGGTCCGCTGCGACATGTTGGATTTGTCGACGACGTCCTGGATGGTGAAGTCGCTTTCGTCGCGCTCCCCGAGGAGCTCGATCGCCGCCGAGACGAAGCGGTCGCTGCGCTCCTGGGCACGTGCGCGGGCGTTGCGCAGCGACCGGTCGACGCTGTCCCGCTGCCAACCCGGTACGTGCGCCTCCGCCGGCTGGTGATTCTTCTTCGCCTTCACCTCAGTTGACCGCGCCATGACTCCCCGCTCTCTCCAGGTCGACTTCGGCCAGGAATTCACCGATGACCCTGCTGACCGTATCTGGGCACTTCTGGTGGGCCGAATGCGCCGCGCCCGCGATTTCGACGAACCGTGCCCGCGGATTGACTTGCGCGAACCGCCGACCCTGCTGCTGACGCGTCGACTCGTCGCGCTCACCCGCCATCAACAGAACCGGGCATTCGATGCCGGCCAACGTGTCATCGGTCAGTTCGGGCCACGACACGCTGTCCTCGTGCAGCGCCGTGACCAGGTCGCGCCAGTGCTCGGGCCCATGGGTAGCCTCGTGCAGGCGTCGCAGCGCGAACGGCCAGGTGCGGTGCAGATGCTCCAGCCGCGGAACGCGGTAGTCGCTGGGGCGCCCCGTCCCGGGTGAGATCAGAACCAAAGATCGCGCCGTTCCCGGGTTGTCCAGCTCCAGCGTCAGCGCGATCTCCGCGCCGTAGGAGAAACCCACGATATGCGGGCGGCCCAGGTCCAGGTGGTCGATGAGATAGCGCAGGTCCGCGCGGATCGCGTCCCCAGTCGTGGCCGTCGCCCGGAATTCCGATCGGCCGTGGCCGCGCAGATCGGGCAGGATGCAGCGATAGCCTGGCCCCAGGGCGGCGGCCAGTCGGGCCCACTCGAATTCGCCGGTCGCGGTCGCGCCGTGAACGAACAGGATCGGCTGCGGTCCGTCGCCGATCACCGCATATGCCAGCGTCAACCCATCGTGTTGATAGGTGAAGGCACGAGCCGCGCCCGGCTGCTCAGTCATGATGTCCCTCAAATAATGACGTGGTTCTCGTTTACTGACAGATCGCAGGGCCGTTCAGAGACAGACGACCACGATTGAGCCTTCATTTGTCTCCTCACGCCCTCCTTTGATGTCTACCAAATTCTTGTGTAGCGCCCACGGTATTCTACCGGTACGAAACGCTCAGGTGCCGTCTTAACGAGGTTAACACGCTAAAGCTAAGCTGGCCTACCTATCAATGGCGTGACAGTCGTCGCCGACCGCGGAGTCGTAGCCGATTTCTCCGCCGATGTCACCTCGGAGGATGGTTTAGCACCACGGTGCACTGCCGGCCGTCGCAGACCACCTTGCGATCGGCTTCGGCGGCGGCGGTTCATTGGCCGGGCGGGTCAGGCCGAGAAGTTCAAACATATTGCCGCCCATCATCTTTTGAACGTCGTCAGCGGGGAATAGGTCGCCAATTTCCTTCGCCCAGTGCAGCGGGTCGGCCATCCCCTCGGGGTGCGGGTAATCAGAACCGAACAAGATGTGATCGGGTGACATGAGGTTCACCAGATCTTCGATGGAGTCTTCCCAGAACGGATTGATGTACAGGTTGCGCAGAAATACTTCGCGGGGGTGTTCGGCGAATTCGCGCGGCATCTTCTGGTATGTCTTCTCCATCGCCTTGAGGCAGGAGATCGCCCAACTGCCGCCGTTTTCCACACTCGCGAGTTTGACGGTGGGGAATCGGCTGAGCATGCCGTGGCAGATCGCCGCGGTAATGGTGTCGTTGATGGCACGTCCGGGTGAGACGGCGTCATAAAACGGGTTGGGTTTGAACGCCAGCGTTTCCCGGTTGGTGCCTTCCCAGTCGTTGATGTACCGCTGGTAGCCGGAGTCCGACGCATGCAGGGCAACCAGCACGCCGGATTCGGCCACTCGGGCCCAGAACGGATCGAATTCCGGCAGGAACGGGGACCGGGTGCCGCGGTGACCGGCGACCGGCGCCGGCCGCATCAACACGACTTTCGCGCCGCGCTCGAGCAGCCAGTCCAGCTCGGCAACCCCGCGCTCGGGGATCGACGGGTTCACGATCGGGGTGGCGAAGATCCTGTTGTGGTAGTTGAACGTCCACTCGTCATAGAGCCATTCGTTGAACGCGTGGATGACCGTGCAGGTCAGATCGGGGTCGTCGGCGAGGCGGACCTCGAGCAGGCTGGCCAGAGTGGGGAACATCAGCGCCGCATCGAGTCCGAGTTCGTCGAGCAACCGAAGACGCGGTTCGGCGGTGCGGTACTCCTCGCCGGTGCGGATCGGCTTGCCGGCCAGCTCCCGCAGCGACTTGCCGTCCGGATTGTTGCCGGAGAAGTAATCGGCGAACGCTCCTGGCCGAGCGACGACGTCGAACGTCGGGTTGGGGATGTAGTCGCTGATCACGTTGTCGACGGCGATCTTCGTGCGCCCGTTGACCTGGACGTACTTGAACAGCCCCTCGTACTTCGCGGGCAAGTGCCGGGTGAAGGCGTCCTGCGTCTCGTAGAGGTGGTTGTCGGCGTCGAATACCGGAAAGTCGAGTTTGCCCATGATCGCTCCTGTCGTGTTCATGATCGGGGTCTGGGGGCTGCTGCATTGGTCCGCACATCCCGGAATGGGCGGTTCAGGTCCTCGGCAGGCTCGCGCGGCATCCCGAGTACGCGTTCGCTGATGATGTTGCGGGTGATCTCGGTGGTGCCCCCGCCGATGCAGGGTCCTTGTCGGCCGAGGTAGGCCACGCCCAGCTCGCCGGTCGGATCGTCGTCGCTCCACGCGACCGCGCGATCGCCGGCGATCTCCAGCGCAATGCTGGCCAGCCTGACCCGCATCATCCCGTTGGAGAGCCGAGGGATCGATCCGGCAGCGGCCGGGAGACGTCCGGTGCGGATGGATGTGGCGATGCGCCCGACGAGCGCCGTGTGCACGCGCGTCAGCACCCGCGCTTCCGCGATTAGCTGTCGCACTCGGGGATCGGTGGCGCCGCCGGAGTCTTGTGCGAGCGCTGCGGCACCGACCCGGTCATTCTCGTGGGCGGCGGTTCGCGGCGCCATCGCATACGGCGAGGATCCGCTCATCGCCTCGCGTTCGTGCAGCAGCAGCCGGGACGCGACGTTCCAGCCATCGTCGACATCGCCGAGGACCTGATCGGCGGGGACGGCGACGTCGTCGAAGAATTCCTGACAGAATTCGTCGCTTCCGTCCACGTGTTTGATCTGGTTAATGGTGATCCCGGGTTGATGCACCTTGACGATGAGGACACTGAGGCCCTTGTGCTTGGGAACGTCCCAGTCGGTGCGGGCCACGCACAACGCGTAGTCCGACTTCCACGCATACGTGCTCCAGATCTTCGACCCGTTGAGCACGAAAACGTCACCGTCACGGTCAGCGCGGGTCAGGGCCCCCGCCAAGTCGGAGCCGCCGGTCGGTTCGGAGAGGAACTGGACCCATAACTCCTCACCCTTGATCGCGGCGGGGATGAACCGCTTCTTCTGTTCTTCGGTGCCGAAGTCCAGGATGGTCGGCAAGATGATGGTGAAAGTCGGGCTATTGAACAGCCGGGGCAGCTCGTAGCCGTAGCTCACATCGATGAACGCGTCCTGATATTCCGCCGGCAGCCCTCGCCCGCCGTACTCGATCGGGTAACACAACCCGGCGAACCCGGCGTCGAAAAGTTTGCGTTGGATCGCCTTGGCGCGCACCACCTGATCGGCGTCGTCGGTGGCGTGTCCCAGAAAGGGGTCGGCGCCGTCGAGGGGCTCCAGATTCGCGGTCACCCATTCCCTGGCCCGCGCATGGAAGGTGCCGAGGTCCTCGGCCAGCCCCCCGGATGCTGTCGCCGTCACGGTCATGATCGTCCGCCCATCTGATTCGCGAGGATCGCCACGGAATCGCGCAAGTGCATTGGATCGCCGTAGGTCTGCCGATTCAAGACGACCCGACGCAGATACAGATGCAGATCGTGATCCCAGGTCACCCCGATCCCACCGTGCATCTGGATGCAGTCTTGGATCAGCTCGGGGCATCGCTCGCCGACGTAGGCCTTGGCGATGCGAGCCACCTCTGCGGCGTCGGGGGCGCTGTCCTGGACGGCCCTGGTGGCGTCGACGGTGATGGCCTGGGCGGACTCGAGCCACAGTTTCATATCAGCGAAGCGGTGCTTGAGGGCTTGATAGGACGCCAGCGCGCGACCGAAAGACGAACGGTCGAAAGCATATTGGACGGTGAAGTCGAAGACCCGGTCGGTCGCACCCACGATCTCGGCGCACTGCAGTACCAGGACGGTTTGCAGCTGTGCCTCGAACGACAGCGAGGCGCCACCCAGGACACCGACCAGCGCCGAGGACGGCACCCGCACGCCGTCGAATCTGATCTCGGCGTGTTGGCGGACCAGGTCGAGCCCGCGCAGGGGGGTGATCCGCAGACCGGGTGCCGACGACGGGACGAGGAACTGGGACAGGCCCTCGGACCCGGTCGCGGTGACCAGCAGCCAGTCGGCCTGCCCGCCGGCCTCTACCGGTCGCTTCACCCCGTCCAGGACGAACTCGGCGCCGTCGCGTCGCGCCTGCAGGGTCATCCCGTCCGGGGTAATGTCGCGGCCCGGCTCCGCGACGCACCACGCGGCGATCGACTCGCCCGAGAGCAGGCCCGGCAGGACGTGCGATGCCAGCTCGTCGGAGGCATCGCGTGACAGGGCCTGTGCGACCACGTTGGTCGCGATCAGGGGCCCGGGGACACCATCGCGCCCATCTCTTCGGCGACCAGTGCGAGGTCACCCAGTCCCTCGCCCGAAACGCTTCCTCCGCCTCGTCGCTCGTCGACGAGCAGCGAGGTCCAGCCGAGCTCAGCCCCGCGCTGCCACCAGTCGCGGTCAAACCCTGCCGCGTTCTCGGCCAGCGCCCGCACCTCGGTCAACGGGACAGTCGCGCGCAGGAACTTGCGGGTGGTGTCCCGCAGCAACTCCTGATCCGGAGTCAGATCAAGATCCACAGTCGCCCTCGATCACCGCGCCGTCGACAAACAGCGCCCGCCCGCAGACGGGCGCACACCGTGCAGGATCCCCAATCGATAACATCATTCTATCCAAACTAGTATGACTGGTGTTCATAAAACAACACGTTCACTGCACATCACGGTTATGGCGTTCCGCATGAAGGGCTCCCCGTCGCCGATGTAGGGACGGCGGATCATCGCTCGCGTGTCGCGGTGGTAACCACCGCAGAACGGCAAAAGGCAAGGAGGTACCGAAGCGTGGTCCGAGACATTCGCCAGGGTCCGGTCGAGGAATATTGGGATCGTCTGCGGGAGATGATGGGTTCGGGCGGTCTCATCACGTATTGGTATCTCGGCCGGGCATTCAACCAGATCGTGGATCCCGATACGGTGCGGCTACGCCGCGATATGCGGAACCACGCCGGCGGAATCATGGCAGCGCCGTTGGCGATCGCCGCCCCCGAAACCGGCGGCTGGCGCGATCGCGAGGTGATTCCCGCACCCGTCACCTACGGGCTGCACATCCTCGACGACGCTCGCGACGTCGCCGAGATCCGGGTGGCCCGCAGTACGGTACGCCGGGGCGCCAAGATGGGCTTCAGCCGGTCGCTGATTACCGACGCCGCCGACTCGTCCCGGGTCATTGCCGTCACCACCGGGGTCGGCGTCACTCTGGGCGACGCGCCGCCGTCGTTTCGGCCGGTGGACGTGCCCCCGGGATTACCCGACACCGCCGAACTTCCCCCACTGCACGTGGTGTTCGGGGCGCAGCGCACGGCCGATGGCTGGCGGCTGCCCGCGTTGACCTCCCGGCACGCCTCGACCTCGGCGTCGCTGCATCTGGGCCCGATCCATGTGGTGTTCGAGGCGGCCGCCACGGAACTGGCCGCCGAGCTGGCCGGGACCGACACCGTCCAGGTCCGCGACTGGGACGTTCACTTTGTCAGTCCCGGCCGCGTCGGTCCGTTCCTCGTGCGTTCGGAGGGGTGGGCTGGGCCCGATGGGCGGGTGGCGGTCCGCTTCACGCTTGTCGACGAGGGCCGCGACGGCGTGGTGGTGGCCGCGGGCGCGGCGGCATTCGCGGTCGGGTGGCCGTGACGGTGTCGTCGGATGATCCCCAGACGCTGCCCCACGCCATCATGGCCGCAGCTAGTGCCCACCCCGATGTGCCCGTCATCTTCCACGGCGGCGGGCACAGCGAGACGATGTCGGTCGCCGACCTGGTGCACCGGGCGGCTCGCTGCGCGGCGGCTTTCCGTGACCTCGGCGTGCAGCCCGGCGACACTGTCGCCGTCCAGGTACCCAGCCGGATAGACGGGGTCATCGCGCAGGCCGCCGCGGTTCTCGCGGGGGCGGTATTGGTGCCTGTTGTGCCCATCTATGGCCCGCGCGAACTGGGCTTCATCCTGCGGGAGTCGCGCGCCCGGCTGCTGGTGACGCCGGACCGGTGGGGCCGGCGCGACTACCTCGCCGACCTGGATCGCGTCGGCGACTGCCCGGATCTGTCGTGGGTGGCCGTCATCGCGGACTCGGTACCCCAGAAATATATCGACTTCAGACAGTTGGTGAACGGCAGCGACCCGCGTTTCACGCCGACGGCTGCCGCACCGGACGACGTCTGCCTGCTGGTCTACACCTCAGGGACGACCGGGCAGCCCAAGGGGGTGCAGCACACCCACACCACCCTGCTCGCGGAGCTGCGCACGCGCTTGACCGGCAACGCCGCCGACAGCGTCATCCTCGCGGCGTTCCCGTCCGGCCACGTCGCGGGAACCCTCGGGCTGTTGCGCATGCTTCTCCAGGGAGTGTCGCATGTGGTCATCGACACCTGGGACGCCGCCACGGCAGCCCGTCTCATCAACGAGCACGGAGTCACCGCGACGGGCGGAACACCATTTTTCTTGACCACGTTGCTCGATCTCGCCGACGAGGTCGACCTGTCCTGCCTGCGTGAGTACGGGGTGGGCGGCGCCAGTGTGCCGCCGAGCGTCATCGAGCGGGCCCACCGGCACGGAATCATGGCCTTTCGCGCCTACGGTTCCAGCGAGCACCCCACAATCAGCGGGGGCTCGTCGCAGGACGCCTTGGACAAACGCGCACACACCGACGGGCGGCTCATCGACGGTGTCGAGATCCGGATCGTGGGTGACGCGCTGCAAGAACTGCCCGCGGGCACTCCCGGCGAGATCCTCAGCCGCGGCCCCGAATTGTTCGTCGGCTATCGGGATTCGGCTCTGGACGCCGACGCTTTCCTACCTGGCCGGTGGTTTCGCACCGGTGACATCGGCGTATTCGACCCCGACGGCTACCTCACGATCACCGACCGCCAAAAAGACCTCATCATCCGCGGCGGGGAGAACCTGTCCTCGAAGTTGATCGAGGACATCCTCGCCGAACACGAGGCCGTAGCCGAAGCCGCTGTCGTGGCAGCACCGGATCCCCTCTACGGAGAACGGGTATGCGCCTTCGTCGTGCTGCGGCCCGCAGCCGCGTTGTCGCTCACCGACGTCCAAGCGCAGTTCTCCGCCGCCGGCAGCGCGCGGCAGCTAACGCCGGAACGCCTCGAGATCGTCGACGACCTACCCCGAACGGCCACCGGCAAGGTACGCAAGGACGAACTCCGAAGACGCCTGCAGCACTTAGTCGCCCCGTCGGCAGACGGTGCCACCAGCTGAGCGTGCGACGACGCGGCCGGAAGCGGGGTTGTGATCCGGTCGGGTCCCGGCGCGCACGCCGCCCGCGTTCACCCCTGTTGGCTCAGCTCCAGGCGATGGATTTAAGTTCGGTGAACTCCTCGATTCCGTGGTGGCTCCATTCCCTGCCCACCCCGCTCTGCTTGAATCCGCCGAAGACACCGGTGATTCCCACGCCGTTGGGCTGATCGGCTGACCAGCCGGGACCGGAGGTTCCGAGCGCTTCGGCGTTGCTGGTCGGCAACCCCGCCGTTTGCACCGAAACGTTTCCGGCCCGGATCTGGCGGGCGACGTTGAAGCCGCGCGCGGTGTTGCCGGCGATGACGCCGCCACCGAGTCCGTAAATCGAATCGTTGGCGATCCGAATCGCTTCGTCTTCGGTCTTGTAGGTGATCACGGTGAGGACGGGTCCAAAGATTTCCTCCTGGGCGATCCGCATGTCGTTGCGGGCGTTGATGAACAGCGTCGGCTCGTAGAAGAAGCCCTTGGCCAGGTGCGCGGGGCGTTTGCCGCCGAAGACCAGTTCGGCTCCCTCGTCGAGGCCGGACTGCACGTACCCCTCCACCCGGGCTCGCTGCTGCTCCCGGATCAACGGGCCGATGAGCGTGTCGGGCTCACGGGGGTCACCCACTTTGAGAGACGACGCCGACTTCTTGGCCCCGTCGACGTACGCGTCCAGCAGATGCTCGGGCAACAACATCCTGGTCTGGATGGCGCAGCCCTGCCCTGCGTGGATCATCGAGGTGATGATGCCCATGTTGGCGACGTGGTCTTCAGAGACGTCGTCCAGGACGATCGACGCGCTCTTTCCGCCGAGTTCGAGTTGGAGCCGCTTGACGGTGGGCGCCGCGGCGCCATGATCGCCCGCCCGGTCGCGGTGGAACCGGTAAACGTCACCATGTCGACCATCGGGTGAGTGGTCATCTCTTCGCCGACCTCGGGCCCGCCGGCGATCACGTTGAGCACACCGGGCGGAAGGTCGGCATCTTGAGCTGCTTTGGCGATTTCGAAAGCATCCAGCGGCGTCCACTGGTGCGGCTTGAGTACCACGGTGCAGCCGGCCGCCAACGCCGGTAGGACCTTCACGATGTTGAGGAAGAACGGAAAGTTAAACGGGGTGATGGCGGCCACCACCCCGACCGGTTCCCGCACGACGGCGTGTCCGGCCATGCCTGTCGGGCCGCCGGCGGGCGGAGACACCTCCGTCCAGCGCACCGCGAGTTCCATAGCTTCAGCGATCCACTCGGCGATATTGATGGTGCCGCGGACCTGAATGATGTCGGCGAGGAAGCCGACTGATCCCGATTCGGCCATCACCAACTTCTTCAGGAGATCGTGGCGCTCATCGAGGATGCCGGCGAACCGGCGCAGCACCGCGGCGCGTTCCCGAGGCGACGTCCGTGGCCAGGGCCCATCGTCAAAGGCCCGCCTGGCCGCAGCGATCGCCGCGTGAGTGGCCTTGACGCCCGCGTCGGGAACCGAGCCGATGACTTCCTCGGTGGCCGGGTCGATGACCTCGATGACCCCCACCACGTCGTCCGCCGTCCAGGCGCCGTCGATGAACATCTTGTCGTAATCCCACCGGTAACTCACCGCGCATTACCTCCTTCTCCCACGAATTTGATACCCGCTGCACCGCCGGGGCAGGCCAACTGCAGCGGAGGTGGTCATGTCAGATGACGCTAGCAGCATATTCCTTTGGTGAGGATATTGTTCTTCTCTAGAGCAGCTGTTGTATCTTCGTTCGGACGTACATCATCTTCGCCCAAAAACTTGTTCGGAGGACACATGGAAGACGTACTGGGATACGCGGGTGGCCATGTGGTGGTCACCGGCGCGGCGTCCGGGATGGGCGCCGCGACCGCCACCATCCTGACCAACCTTGGGGCGCGGGTCACCGCGCTCGACGTCCGGCCCACCGAGGTTGCTGTCGACCGGGTGCTCGAGGTGGACCTGCGCGACCGGGCATCCATCGAGCGGGCAGCCGAATCTGTCGAGGGACCGGTGGACGGTTATTTCGGCTGCGCAGGCCTGCCGGGCCCGCCGTTTTCCGGTCTGGACGTGATGCTGGTCAACTTCGTGGGGGCGCGGCATCTGGTGAATCTGGTGCTGCCCAAGATTCCTGCCGGCGGTGCGATCGCAGTGGTCGCGTCCAATGCCGCCATGGGGTGGCAGCTGGAGCTGGAGCAGCTGATGGGACTGGTGTCCACCGACGGATTCGACGAGGGCAAGCAGTGGTGCGAGGCCAATGACGAGATGGGGGCGGTCGGCGCGTACCCGCTTTCGAAGAAGGCGATCAACGCCTGGGTCGCGTCCCGGGCGGCCACGCTGATCACCGATGGCATCCGGCTCAACTGCATCAACCCCGGCCCCACGGACACCGCTATGCTGCCCCACTTCGTGGAATTCGCTGGGGAAAACATCATCGACGCCTTCGTCGGCCCGATCCGGCGGCGCTCAACGGCCGAGGAACAGGCCTGGCCGCTGATCTTCCTCAACAGCCCCCGGTCGAGCTACATCAACGGCGAAGCACTGGCTACCGACGGTGGATTCTTCGGCGCGGTGCAGTCCGGCCAGCTCGACCTGACCAAGATGTTCGATGCCCCGGACACCGCTGCCGCTGGATCGTGACGTTCTGTGACCAGTCGACGAGGGGTTCCCACCGTGCCGCATCGAGTCATCCAATGGGGTACCGGCAAAACCGGGGCGCACACGTTGCGGTTCCTGCTCGAGGATCCGGCGTTCGACGTTGTCGGGGTGTGGGTGAACCGCGAGGAGAACGTCGGGCGCACCGCCGGCGAGCCCCTGATCATGTCGTCGATCGAAGAGCTCAGTACTGCAAGCACACCATCGAGCAACGCCGATTGAAGCCTGTCGGCGCCCGCTGGCGCCGCGGGATCGTAATCAGGCACAGCTCGCATCGTAGGTGTTGTCGCGTGGAGATCGCCTACCCCTTGGGGTAGCCCATACCCGTACCGATCGGGAGTAGATGAGGAGAACTCCGACGAGCCTATAGTGGCATATCGCCGCTGGCGCGGTGCAACCTCGCTGGAAAGGGAGACGAGAATGTCGACGAATCGTGCGGTCGCCTACCAGGGTCCTGGCAAGGTTGAAGTGATCGAAACCGACTACCCGACATTCGAACTCACGGACGGCCCGGGCGTGAATCCGGCCAACGTAGGGCGCAAACTTCCGCACGCGGTCATCGTGCGTACGGTGGCGACAAACATCTGCGGATCCGACCAGCACATGGTCCGCGGTCGAACGACCGCTCCTATCGGGTTGATTCTGGGCACGAGATCACTGGCGAGGTGGTCGAGGTTGGCCCGGATGTCGAATTCGTCAAAATCGGCGACCTAGTCTCGGTACCTTTCAACATTTCGTGCGGCCGATGCCGTAACTGCAAGGAGGGAAGGACTGGAATCTGTCTGAATGTAAACCCTGATCGTCCCGGTAGTGCCTATGGCTATGTCGACATGGGCGGCTGGGTCGGCGGCCAAGCTGAATACGTGCTTGTGCCCTACGCTGACTGGAACGTGTTGGTCTTCCCTGATCGTGATCAGGCGCTGAGCAAGATCCTTGACCTGACAACGCTTTCGGATATCTTTCCGACGGGCTTCCATGGCGCGGTGACCGCCGGTGTCCAGGTCGGCTCCACGGTCTACGTAGCCGGCGCAGGACCGGTCGGGTTGGCCGCTGCCGCAAGCGCACAGCTGCTCGGCGCCGCGGTGGTGATCGTTGGCGATCTGAACGAAAAACGCCTGGCGCAGGCCCGCAGCTTCGGCGCCGAAACGATCAACGTGGGCCAAGGCTCGATCGAAGAACAACTCGACCAGCTGCTGGGGGTGCCTGAGGTGGACGCCGCCATCGACGCAGTCGGCTTTGAGGCGCGCGGCCAAGGACACGGAGCCAAGGCAGCTGAAGCGCCAGCCGCTGTGCTGAACTCACTGATGGACATCGTCGCCGCAGGAGGCGCTATCGGCATTCCCGGCCTCTATGTCACCGGGGACCCCTTAGCAGTCGATGACGCCGCCAAGATTGGCTCGCTATCGCTGAGTCTGGGTACCGGCTGGGCAAAGTCGGTGTCGTTCACCACCGGTCAGTGTCCGGTGATGCGCTACAACCGCCAGCTCATGCAGGCGATCCTGCACGACCGGATACACATCGCCGCAGCGGTAAATGCTACGCCGATCACCCTCGACGACGCCCCGCGCGGCTACGCCGAGTTCGACGCCGGCGCGGCCACAAAATACGTACTGGATCCCAACGGCTACCTCGGCGCCGCCTGACCGAACTACACCACGACAACCATCGTGCCACACAGCCGCGCCGCGCGGCCGCCGCGACATGCCCGTCACCATCGCCCAACCCATACCTACACTGGACCGCCCCGGTGGGTCCGGAGTGATGTGCCCCGGACATCCCGGGGCACATCACTCCGGCCGAACCATACGGCGCGGTCAGCCCGCGTCTCTACCACTACCGATAACATAACGACGTCCTCATTTGTCCACATCTCCCGTTTCCCAGTCCCTCTGCCCACCAACACAACCCGATCCACCCCACCAACACCCCTCACCAGTACACCTCTCCACCAACCCATTTCGACCCGCCCACGAACCACACACCTCTTGCACTTAGGTCACTGTTAATAACGAACCCTGGTCTGGCGTCGAGGTTGACGTGATATTTCCCGATCCCCATCTGGTCGCCGCCATCGTTGACCGCATCACGTTCAACACCTCCCCGGATCGGTGCAACGCCAAGACCGTACATCAGCGCCCTGACCCCAATAGATACCTTGGTGTCCAGGGCGATCGAACCGCCGACCTTCCGCTTGCAGTAGGACGGTTGCGCCGCTGGTGGTGCGGCCGTTACGGGCGGAGGGCGGCTGGCGGGTCCTGTCTCACGTTTCTGCGGTTGGCCGCGATTCAGCAGCCGCGCGCTGCATGTCCTCGACGCTGACCTTGAGCACGGACGGGTCTTTCCGCACGAGTTGTTCGAGGTCCTGCGGACTCGGCGCCAGCCTGTGCAGTCTGCGGGCACGCTCACGCCGACAGGCGACGGTCACTTTGCGTGCGTAGCGGCCATTACCGGCGACGTCGAGCATCGTGCCGCTTTCATACGGCATTGACCGCAGCTGTGTTGCATCGGCGTGTAACAGCTCCCACGCCGCGTCGTCGACGACCAGGCGGTCCCTGCCGGCGAGGTGACGTCCGATCGCCACGATCTCATCGGGGGTGTAGCTGGCGAAGGTGAGGGTGAAGTGAAACCGTGACGCCAAGCCGGCATTGGCTTTGAGGAAGTCCTGCATCTCTGCGGGATAGCCGGCAACAATCACCACGAATTCCTCGCGGTAATCCTCCATGTACTTCAGCAGCGTGTTGATCGCGTCGACACCAAAGGAATGACCCTCGGTTTTCGGGACCAGCCGGTAGGCCTCGTCGATGAACAACACCCCGCCGCGCGCTTCCTCGCACACCTCCTTCATTCTCGCGGCGGTCTGCGAGACGTAGCCGACGACGATGTCTTCTTCGGTGACCTCTTTGACGTCCGGGCGCGCGATCTTGCCCAACCCGAACAGCACCTCGCCGACCACCCGGGCGAACGTTGTTTTCGCCGTGCCTGGTGGGCCGAGGAAAACCATATGGTTTTCGTTGCTTGCAGGGACGGCGTCGCCTTGCTCGGCAAGAAGCTGGTCGATCTGAATCTCGGTGCGCCACACCGCGATCTGTTCCTTGGCGTCTTCCAAACCGATCAGTTCGTCGATCCGCGCTTGCGCCCGAGTGAGGACCTCCTGGCGTTCGGTGGCCAGGGCCGCCGCCGCGCGAGAGTCGCGGCTGGTCTCGGTGCCCGGATCCCACTTGTCGGTGCGGGTGGCGATCGTTTCCGCGTCGCTGGTGACGATGCGATATCCCGGCTCATCGAGGGCCTTGCGGGCTTGCGGGATCACCAGGCCGTCGACGGTGGCGCTGCGGAACGCATCATTGGCGGCATCATGGTCGCCCAGCTCGCGCAGGCACCACCCTTTCGTCAGTGCCAGGTCCGCCCCGATGTAGACGTTAGTGGTCGACACTTGCGCCATCAGGTCCAGCGCAGACGGGGCCTGCCCCAGTGACGCCAACGCCATCGCGCGCAGCGTTTGGGTCGCCGCCAGCACCTCGCCCGGCACGTAGGTGGCAGTCGCCGGCGGACAGACATCGGTGACGGTACACAGATCGGGCCAGCGCTGCGTGCGGTGATACAGGCTGGCGAGGACGAATTGTCGCCACGACGCAGCCTGGGTGTCGGCGACCAGATCGGGATCATCGAGCACGCTGTGCGCCCCTTCGTATTCGCCGTCGCGGATCAGACCGCTGGCATAGGCGACGGCAATGGTGCCGCGCGACCACACCTGGATCGGCAGATACAGCGGAGCAGGGACAGCGGCTTGGAGCTGGCCGTCTTGGAGGCCGATGCGCCGCGTTTCGCGGTACAGAGCGCGTGAGTTCGTGTGCGCGCCGGCCAGCGCGTCAAGGCTGTGATCACCGCAGGCCAGCCGACCCAGCCAGGCATCGGTCATCGCCGCATTGCTGGTGGTGATCTGGGCGAACGCATGCCGGGCACCAGCGGGGTCGCCGCTTTTATAGCGGTTGATCGCGGCATCGAAGGCGCGACGTTGTTCGGTGGGTGAGGTCAAAAGATCTCCTGGGCCTGCTCTCCACTATTCGCTCTTGTTACCGCCGCCGGCGGTGGTGATGGAATCGACGCTAGCCGCCCGCGGCCCGGGGTCCTCCGGTGGCGCAGGCGCCCCCAGGTCCTCAGCTGGTTCCGGGGGCAGCGGGACATCGGTGAAGGTGTGATCGGCGTAGGCCGCCAGTGGCGGCTCACCGTTCCACCGCTCGGGTGCCGAACCCATAGGGGTGTCGCTGATCGGCGGCACGTCTGCGGCCGCACCGGCCTCCGCGGTGACCCAATCGGCCGCGGAGACCAGTGGCCGGATCGCACTGTGCGCCGCCGCGGGCGCCGCGGAGCGTCGGCGTTCTCGGCGTGGGCCTCGCGCGGCGGCGTTAGCGCCGGCGGTATGGGTGAGCGGATCAACCCCGGGCGCCACCAGGTCACCCGCGGAGACCGTCTGCACCCCGCCCGTGGCAGGACCCCGATCACCGGGACCGCCGGCCGACGTTTCACCTGCGGCACCTGCAGGCCCGCCGGACTCGGTCGGCACCGGGGCAAAACCTTCCTGCGGTGGCCCCAGCACCTGGTCAGGGCTGGCGGCCGCCTGCTCATCGAGGCGCTCCCACGGGGTTTTGCCCCCGCCGAGCGAGTTGCGCAGCCCGTGCGCCCCGCCCAGCACCGCTTTTCCGGTCCCGCCCAGGGCGGCGTGCATGCCCATGCCCGCCGCGACATCGGCTGCGCGGCTGAGGAATCCGTTCCCGGGGGCGCGTCCGTCAAGGTCGGCGCGGATGTGGCGCAACAGATACAACGCGGTCATCGAGGCCCCACCCATCGCGAGGATGTGCGCAAACGGGCTCGCGCCGCCCAGTTCAGCCGGCAAGGGCCGCGAGATGAGGCGTTCGATGGCTAGGACCATGACGCTGACGAAGGTGATCAACACCATGGCTTCCAGGGAGTGCTTGAAACAGCGCCACACCGTGGCCTTGGCGTGCCGCTGGGCGGCACCGGAGATGCCGCCGGCGAACACACTGGGCAGCAGTTTGGCGGTGGTGTAGATCGCCTTGACCGACACCATGAACACCGAGGCGCCCGCAGAGATCATGAACCAGCCGAACAGCAGCGCGGCAACGACCAGGACCAGTCCGACGAAAACGTTGGTGCCGTCCAGGTTTTGCGCGTAGTGCACCGCGGTCGATATCGCCGCAGCGGGCCATGGCTTTGACCGGCCCATCGTTGCTGCCTTGTAGTGAAGCTGCCGGCGCGCCCTGAGCGAGGGCGGCCGAGTACTCTGCCCCGCACCCCGCCACGCGGTCGACCACATGACCGAAGTTGAACACCTGCAACGGCTCTCGCACCACATGAGTGATCAGGCTCGCCGTCAAGGTGTCGACCTGGCCGGTGAATCCTCCCCCGCTAATCGCCCCATTATGGGTGAAAGCTTCTGCGGTACTAAAACCCATCCGCCGCCCGAACATGAGCAGTCCGTCGGGGCCATACATCAAGGCAGCGGGATCTGAGAACACCGTCAGCGCCAGGGCCGGCATCATGATCGCCAGCAGGATCATCGTCGCCCCGCGGCCCGCCTCGCCGCGGCGGATCGCCAGCACGCCGAGAAACACCCCGAGCGGCACCGTGATCGCGACCAGCCCCCACCTGGTGGTGACGGTGATGACCGCGGTGGTGACGGCTTTGGCGATCTCGCCGAACACGGTCAACCAGTAGGTAGAGATGGTCAGCCGCATCACCCACAGCGACATGGCGATGATCCCGACGAATATCCCCGCCTCAGCAGTCAAGATGTTGGCGGCGGTCAAATTGGTATACATCACCATCAAGGTGTGCATCATCCACGGCGCCCACGTGGCCGGGTCCCAGACTCTCGCGTCGGGTCCACCCTCGGAGAGCTGGTCTTGGATGCTGGCCAGCGACAGGTAGAAGTCGCCGATCGGGACGCCGTCATTGTCATGCAGGCCAGTCCAATTCAGCACCGCCGCGTTGCTGGCCGCGGTCGCTCCCGGCGCGGTGCACACGGCCGTGGCGGCCAGCAGCTGCAGCCACGCCAGGACCAGCAGCGGCCTGCCCACCCGTGGGTGGCACAGCAGCCAGTAGTGGGCGCGGGCGGTCATGGGCGCAGCTGCTTTGCATCCGCATGCGTTTGCGTTGCGGGTTGGTGTCATAGAGCTGCGCGAGCTCACCCGTTGGGGCCGAGAACAGCCGCACTTTTCCCCAGCCGCCGAACTCGTCGAGCACCCAGGCTTCGCCCTCGCGCCCGGCGATCACCTTGCCGTGGCGGGAGTCGATCGCGTCGTCGCCATAGTTGGGCATCGCCGCGGGGCTGGTGTTGGTGACGTAGTCGGTCAGCAGCCCGGGGTGGCGGTCCAGGTCGCGGTTGCACCAGCGCAGCGTGTCCGCCGCGATGGCGGCGTCCTTGAACCCCAAACAGATGCGCTGCTCGATGAATTCGTCTTCAAGGACACCGAAGTCGGTGCGCGGGGACTGGCTGATCCCCATAAACAGCGTCCAGGCTTTGCGGCCCTGCCGGATGATCGTGTTCGCGCACTTTTGCCCGCCGGGGGAATGCGTCCACGCCGCACACTCCTCCACCACGAGGATGTCGGGTTGGGTGTCGCGGGAGAAAAACAGGGATTGCGCCAGCTCGGCGGCCATGCCGTAGAGGGCCTGGGCGGCGCGCTGGCTCGGGGTGGTCTGGTGGTGGCGGTGGGCTTGGTATTCCTCGCTGACCGTGGGTAGCTTCAGGCCCCCGAAATTCCAGATGACGAGCTGTCTGGACAGATCCGGGCGCTCCAGGGTGTCATCGAACATCGGCGCCAGCAGCCGCTCGGCGCGCAACCCCTCCAGGGCGATGAGCAGGTCGTCGTCGACGGCGACCCGGTCTGGCCGGCGAACCTGCAGAAACCCGATCAGCTGGTTGAGGCTGCCGACGCCGTTGGTGTGGCGCGAGGAGGGCGCCAGTAGCCCTTTGAGCCGGGCCGCCTGCGGGCTGACCGGGGAATAGCCCATTTGCGGCAACAAATGATCAATGGTGCGTTGTGCGGCTTCTTCGAAAGGGAAAATCCGTAACCCGTCCAGGGAGAAGCGCGGATTTGCGGCGTCGATGATGACTTTGTTGTCGTCGTCGAATGTCGCTAGCGCGGTTTGATGTTCGCGGGCGTCGGTGGGGTCGATGAGGTGTACGCCGGCACCCAGTTCCAGCCAGGACCGGATCAGATTTTTGGCGCACTGGGACTTTCCGCGCCCTGGAGATCCGCCGATGACCAGGTTGCCCGGGTTGTCGCGTCCGGGTGCCCCGAGCAGATCGTTGAGGACGATCTCACGTAGGCCTGGGCTGGTGATCGTCTCCCCCAGCGGCACCCCGACGTTGTTGCCCAGGCTGCTCGCCAGCAGGGGAACGAATTTGGCGAACGCGTTGGTGGTAGAGGGGTTGCGTATCTCGTGTAAGGCTGCGGTGGTTTCGGTGCCGGGGTTCAACGCCCGCCACAGGCTCACTTGGCTGCCGCGGCGGCGGGTGAGTTCGAGTTTTTGGCTGCGGTATCGGCGGATCACCTCGGTGATCGCCGTGTCGGCCGCCTGGGCGTCGGCGGCGGCCGCTGTCACCAGCACCGCCGCGTTGACGCCGCGTTCGGCGCTGCCCTGTTTGAGGGCCGAGGCCAGCTGGCGGCCTGAGACGAGTTTGCGGTGCAACTCGTCGTCGCTGTCGGCGTGCCGGCCCCGTTGGCGGGCCTGGTCTTTGATGTTAGTGATGACGTTGTGGGCGGTGGCGACCGCGACTTCTGCGGTGTCGAAGGTGAAGTGGATCGTCCAATCCAGGGTGGTGTCCGGTGTGGTGAGGTCGTCGAGGACCTTGAAGATCGTCGCGTGCGGCCAGCGCAGGCCGGCGTCGGGGTATTTTTCCAGCCCGACGATCACTTGATAGGAGTCGGGCACGCCGTCGCGGGCGTCGCGGTAGGTCCGCACGAAGATGTCGGCGTCGGTGCGCGCGGCCCGCCATCGCCGCGCCCGCAGCGCGGCCGCCGACGGGTCCTGCCACACCGGGGTGAACGCCGAGCCGGGCAGCCGGGCATGCGGGTCATAGGGTTGGCCGGGCAGCGGCTGCTGGAAAGTGTGGCGGCTGGCGGTGTAGTTCCAATGCCACCAAATCTGTTCCACCGTTGCCGGTTTGACGAACAGCGCCGAGGGCAGCTTGGCGGCCATGGTCGCGGCCACCTGCCGGTAGTGCGCCACCGAAGTGTCACTGTCCTTATCGTGTCCGATGATGGAGTCCAGGCGACGCTGCCAGCGGCCGGCTGTGGTGGCCCCGGTGAGGCCGTAGTCCAGCGGCAGGCTCAGCCAGTGGATGCGCCGCCGCGATCTGCTGCGCGCCAGTGCGGGCGCCCAGCGTCGGCAGTGTTCGACCCAGCCTTCGGTGTGGCCCGGCATGGGATCGCCTGCGGCTGCGGTGTCAGGGTGCAGATCGGGGTGGGCGTAGATCATTCGGCGGGTGATGTTGCGGGTGGCCACCGGAACGGTCAGCCCGTGCAGCAGCGCCCCGGAGGGCAGCGTGCGCAGCAGCTCGGCGTGTACGTCGGCCACCCGATTTTGAGATTCTTGGGGCAAAAAGATGAACGGTAACCCCGACAGCAAGTAGTCGGCATACACCCCGCTGGTGGTGAAGCGCAGGTTGCCGATCGCCGCTGTGGGCCCGTGGTCAGGAGTCAGTGACATTGCGCCGCGGGGCCTCCCGTCGTGACAGCTGATGTGAACACGACACCCGGGGCCGAGCGTCGGCCAGCCACCAGTGCAGCCGGGTCCTGATCGAGGGCCGGGTGGCGGGCAGCTTAGCCAGCGCCCAAACCGCGGCGGCAGTCAGCGCGATCCCGATCACGGCGATCACCAGGGCGTCGCCGCTTTCCAGGTTCAGTGTCACCAGTGCGGCGGTGACGACGAAGCCGACCAGCAGGGCCACCGCATCGGGCAGTCGCCATGTTTGCTTGAACGGCAACCGGAACCCGTCGCCGGAATCCCCGAGATGGATCGGCAGGTCGCGCTGATCCGACCAGACCTTGGCCGGGGACTCGTCCACCATCACTGACCCCAGGGGTTGGGCACGTTCACATGGTTGGTGACACCGTGGCTTTGAAACTCGTGGGTGATCAGCGCCGCGATACCCGCGGACAAGAAGATCGTGACCGACAGCCCGATGACCAGGAACTGATGCGTCATGCCCGCACCGGCGCCCTCCTTGGACGCTTTGCCCAATGTGGCCATGGTGCCCACCACGAGGGCGACGGCGGCCAGCAGACCTTCAAGCATGTAGGCCATGGAGGTGCCCGAGGTGAACAGGCCAGCAGCCAGCACCAGGGCATGCGGCGTGCCGGTGACGATCTTGGCGGCAATCGGTGCGGCATTCACGATTTTCTCCTTCGTTTTTTCAGCTATGAGTTGCGATCGGGACCGTGTCAGTGTTGGCTGCTACCAGCGGAATCGGGTCGATGGTCGTGATCATCCAGGTTCCGCCGCTGTTTTCTACGGTGAGCGGGAACGCGAAATTGATGGCGGCGAACTGCGGCGTCTGCGCGATCACCGTTGCCCGCGCATGAATTCGGATGCCCGGCGCGGGCGTGTCGGGGATCTCGGCGTCGGTGTCGGCGGTCGTGATGATCGCGCTTTGATAACCGCCCAGCGGCTTGATCCACGAGTCGGCCACGACATAGCGGTCCAGGCCGCTGGTGGCCGTGAGATAGGTGCAGATGAACCCGTTCACCACCGCGTACACGGGGCTGGTCGGGCTCAGGGGGTGCTCGTAGCCGATCTTGACGTCCGCTCCCGGGCCTGGGTCGCTCACAGGCACCGGCCAGTCCATCGCCCGGGGCGCAAAATGCCAGATCGACACCGGCACCCGGTAGAACGCGCGGGAGGGCTCCGCGGAGACGTAGGGGCGCTGCTGCACCACCACCGTCGCCGAGTACAGATCCACCTCACCGGCTGAGCCCGCCGGTATCACCGACCACACTTTCGGGGTGTTGATCACTGCGGGTGGCGGCGCCGACCCGGCCGCCGCAGGAGCCGCCTGCGCGTCAGGCATGCTGATAAACCGTTGTAAAATTGCGTGTTTGGCACTCGGGGTGGTCAACACCGCCGCGACGAAATCCGCCGCGAACTGCCCTGCGGCATCACGCTGATTGTCGATGCGATGTGCGATCGCCGCCACATCGCCGTCATCGGGGTGTGGGGCCAGCGCGAACACCTTCACCGCGGCCGCGGACCCCAGCACCGCACAGGCTGCGACCACGCACAGCCCCGCCCTGCGGGCGGCGCGGTAGCCGCGGTGGATCCGCTGCTGCCATGTCGTGGACATCATGATCGTGCTCATCAGGGTTCCTGTTGCCTAACTGGGTGAATGGCCGAAGAACTGCAGCTGGCTCATCGCGAAGGTGGCGTCGACCGGATCGCTTGCGGTGGAAGAACTTCCGGGGTCAGCGGGCGGTGGTGCGCCCGGCGCCGCGCTGGCGGGCCCCAGCACCGAATCCACCAGCCCGCTCGGAGGGGTCAGTTCGGTGACGTCCGGCGCGCGGCCGGGTCCGGTGCTGGCGGGCAGGGGCGCAGCCGGTGGGCGCTCGGTGTGCAAGATGATCACGTCAACGTGAGAGGCCAAGACCTTGCCCGGCAGTGCCGTGGTCACCGGGCCATGAACGCTTCCGGTATCCACGAAAAACGGGTCGGCCACCAGTTGGCTACCGTTGAAGAAATTGAACTGCAGCCGGGTCACCACCCGGTGCTGCAACCATTCATCCCTGCCGCCAGGGGTTTTGGCGACCCAGCCCGGCGTCACCGACACCGAGTTGAGCATGTAACTGCACGCCGAGGTCGGGCGCGACGCATCGCAGCTGAACCCCACGTGCAGAATCTGGCCGTCTAACAGGCTTTCCTGCGGTCCACGGCCGCAGACCCACGCCGAGTCGCTGGCGGTGTCGCTCAGCGCCTGCGGTGAGCGGGCCGCCAGCGCGCCGGTGGCACCACCATCGGGGGTGCAACTATCGGTGCGCGCGGCGAACGGTACCGACTGATCATGTTGGGAAAGAACAGGAGTCGGTGTCGTCGGCACCGCAACCAGCGCCGGACTCAGCGCATGGTGCGTCGGTGCCGACACCGGGTCAGGGCCCCCGCCGAATAGCACCAACACCGCCACGATCGCCGCCGCCGCCGCCAGCACAGCCGCCCCCAGCCACACCGCGGTGCGCTTGGCCCCCGAATTGATGTCCGGGCCGGATATCTCGAGTCGGTCGCCGGGCAAAGGATCATCGAGGTCGTGCGAGTACTCCCGGTCGGAGTCGCAGTTGCGCTGTGCCGCCGGCTCATCGAGCCCGTCCCGGCGCTCGCGGTCACCGACGGCAGCTTCTGGCTGCCCGACACTTTCGTCACCGCCGGCGCGGTGCCGATCGGTGACAATCACCGCCGGCCCATCCCCCACGGCCTCGAGCATCCAATCCCGGGTGGTTGGTTGCCTGCCTGCGCTGGCGTCAGCCATGATGCCCCTCGGTGCTGATCACCTCGGCGTCAATCACCGGCTGCCGGTGGGCTCGCCCGCGGGAGTCCACCCACACCGGAACCAACACCCAACCACCCGGGCGCCACGAGGACGCAGGCTGGGCAACGGGTGCCGACACGGCCGGCGGGCGCGGCGGCGCCGGGGCGCGCGGCCCCGGACGCGGGGGGCGGCGCTCCCACCACCGGACCGCGCCGACCACGACCACTACCGTGATCAGCAGCGGCGCCACCCTGACCAGCGCCGCGGTGGCCGCCAAAACCACCGCGACCGCGCCGATCAAACCCATAACCACAACGGCGATCAGTATCTGCATGCGGCCAACCTATCTGCGGGGTGTGACGCATATCCCCACCGAAAATTCGGTACCGGATATGGTGCATCGGCTGGGGTAGGGTCGGATATATGACAGTTCCGGTCGACGGGGTTGACCGACTCATTCACTTCGCCGATGAGCGGATCGCGCAGCTGAACCTGTCCAAAGAGGAAGTGGCCCGCCGCGGCGGCCCCGCCCGCGACACACTGACCAAAATCCGCGGGCGCCGAGACCAACAGACCCCGATGGTCGGGACGTTGCTGCGGCTGGACGCCGCCCTCGGGTGGCAGCCCGGCTCGGCGGCGGTCACACTGCTCGGTGGCCAACCCCTGAGCCTGACCGCCCGCAGCCGTGCGGTGACGCGACCCAAAAAGCACGCCCTGCAGCCCATGGGTGAGCGAGAAATCATGCAGCGCCTCGCCGCCCAGCTCTACGACGAGATCGCCCGCCTGGAAGGTGACCGCGACGCAGTCGATGCGCGAATCCAGCGTCTGCGCACCATCTATCACAGCTTCCTCGCCGAACTGACCGTCGACGAGGACCTGGCCGCCGAATACAGCGCCGCCGACAATCCCTCGTCGGTCGCCGGCTAAGCTGCGCCCGTCAGCGGCAGCGTCGCGCGGCGTCCTCGTTGCCGAGCCGGCCGGCCACGACGAACCGACGGCCAGCCCGCCCCAGCAACACGGATCGGTGCTCACGGTCGGGTCCTTTCCCCCGGCTCGCGAAGGGGGCGGGTATCCACCACGCCAGGCCCGGTCAAGTCGTAGCCGCCCAGGATCGCCGCCGCGTCCTCGGCAGTCAACGGCCCCGTGACCGGGGTCAGCGGCCACCATTGATCGGAGCCCTCGACGGCCAACCAGCCCTCGGCGACGCCGTACACCCCGGCCACCATGGGGATCGTCGTCAACTGCACACACACCCACGGCACCACCGCGACCTGGACTAGCGATCCGGCCGGGTCGTAGACGGCCTGGTACACCAGCACCGTCACCACCCCAAGCCCGGCCCCCGACCACGCCAGCGCAGCGATCGGATACCCGCGCAACGTCTGCGGGATCAACCCGGTGATCCTCGCGCTGAGGACCCGGCCGGCCGGCCAACCGATCGGGGCCAGCGCCGCAACCACCAGGACCAGAACGAATTCCACCTGGGAGGCCCGGGATTTGGTGGCGCGAATCCACAACGGATCCAAAGCGGTGTCATCGTGCGGGTCAGGGACCGCAGCGGTGCGGATTCGCTGACGCTTGCGCACGATTCGGCCCAGCTGCTCGGCGCGGCGCCGCTGAATCGTCGACCACCCCTGATGGAAGGCGATCCATTCCCGGCGCACCTCGTCGAAACGGTCCGGAGGGATCAGAGAGGCCATGGATCGAGCCTAAGGCCACCAAACACAGCCTCGTGCACTATTTTTGCGGACCGTCCGCGCGACTGCCGGCCGCCGGCGAAAGGTGCCACGGCGGGCAGCGGTCGAAGTGGCAAGCAATGGTCGCAGGCATCGGCGCTGTGCCAGTCGAAACCGGAATCCCGCCCGGCAGATGCACTTTTGATTCAATACTTGTCTCTGTCGCAGCGTAATGTTGCGCCATCAAACGACATGATGGGTGCCGCCGCGATGCGGAATTTGCGAACCACCAATTCGCAGGCGGGCGGCGCGCAATTCGTCCAAATACTGCACGAACTCGTCGAAGTCGATGAGCTCGACCATTTCACCGGGAGTGCCCCGCGGGATCAGGCGGGCCTCACCGGTGTTGCGCGGCAGTAATTCTGCCGGCTCCAGCGCGTTGCCGAAGTGCCGGTTGGTGTTCTTATTGTCCGAGTTGTGATCGTAGGATTGGTGGCTTCGCGTGGCTTTGCCCGACCAGAACGCGGCTGACTCCATCACGTCACGTTCGTGGGAACCGTACATGATCAGAGTTGCCGGGGTGACGTCGCGGATCGCTTTTCCCTGTAACGGCCCATAAACCGCGTCCAGTTGTGAACCAGCCTGTGCTGCAAAGCAAATTGCGCAACCCAAACCACGCGATTCGGCGAGATACTGTGGCAGCCGCGGGATCGGCGTGTTGGTGATCTCATCGAGAAACAGCCCGATGCGGCTGAACTCCTCCCACTGCGCGACTTTGGTGCGCTGCCGGTTAATCAGTTGGTCCATCAATACAATCGCCTGCGCGGCCACCGTGCCGTCGGCGGGACTGAGTAGGTACAGCGTGGCATCGGCGTCATCGAAGAATGACAAGTCCAACGCCGGCAACGAGCGGTCTCGCTGGGCGGTCAACAGCCATGCCGTGAGCACCTTAGTGACAGTCATTTTGACCGAATCTCGTTGCTTGGCATCCATGCCCAGAACGGCGCGCACCCGCGCCTCAAATAGCCGATCACCGGTCCACGCCGCCGCAGCCGCCCACCCGGGGTCAAACGTGGTCTGATAGCGGCCATTGAGGCCGGGTGCGTCGAGGTTTTCGGAGGCCTCCAGCGTCCAGTCCATCCCGAGCCTCGTGGCCGCGGGGCTGGCGGCAAACAACAGACACGTCAATGGGGCAAAAGCCAACTGATCCCACGGGCCGGGATCGGCGCCACTGCGAAACGCGCTGCCTGACAGCGCCACCGCCGATGTACTCAACAGACTTTGGGCCGTCGCCTTAGCATCGTCCAAACCGGCGATCAACGCTGTCGGGTCAAACCGATAGCCCACGAAGTCATTCGGGTAGAACGGCGCGGTGACCGGCCGCAGATCCAGCAGCGCGATTGGGCCCCCCCGACGCGAGGCCACCATCTGCATCAGATCGTCCTTACTGGACGACACAAACGCCGGACCCGGCCACAACACCGCCGATTGCGCCAGCCACCTACGCGTCTTGCCGGTGCCAGGCGGGGCGAACCCACCCACGTGCGGCGCCGACTCGAGCGGCACCAGCCGGCCCTTACCGTCACGGGTCCACCCCGCGAACGGCGTAACCGGCCGCCGATACCCGTCGGTACTGCACGCCACCGCCATGTATCAACGCTAAGGCCGCCCAGGCGGTGTCAAATCACTAATTTTCGCCTAGGGTCCGGCGCGGCAAGATAAAGGCGGCGTCCAGCCATCACCCGGCTGGCCGGCGAATAGATGATGGAGAGACGGGTCGATCGGTAGCATCCCCGTCGGGGTTGGGCGAGGAAGGTCGGCCGGTGGATGAGGTGGAGTTCGGCCGCTATCGGCTGCTGTCGCTGATCGGCGAAGGCGGCATGGGCAAGGTGTATAAAGCCCACGACACTGTGATGGATCGCGATGTGGCGATCAAAGTGTTGCCGCCCGAGATGGCCACCGAACCAGGGTATGAGCTGCGATTTCGACGCGAAGCCTCCGCCGCCGCCCGGCTCACCGAACCGCACATCATCCCGATTCATGAGGCTGGCGAAATCGACGGCCGGCTGTATCTCGTGATGCCGGTCATCGCCGGCATTGACGTCCACAGTCTGCTGCAACGTGACGGGCCGATGAGCCCTCGACGCGCCGTGCAGGTGATCGAGCAGCTCGCCGCCGCGCTAGACGCCGCGCATGCCACGGGGCTCGTGCACCGCGACGTCAAGCCCTCCAACGCGCTGATGACCAAGAGCGACTTCACCTATCTGATCGACTTCGGCATCGCCCGCGACGCCGGAGCCACCCAAGTGACTAAAACCGGCACCATCATCGGGACCTTCGCCTACATGGCACCCGAGAGGTTCAGTACCGGCGTCGCAGATGCCCGGGCTGACGTCTACTCGTTGGCCTGCACGCTGCACGAATGCCTCACCGGCACCCAGCCCTATCCCGGTAGCAGCGCCGAACAGCAGATCGCCGGGCACCTGACTATCGACCCGCCGAAACCCTCTAGCCTCAACCCGGCCGTGCCAGCGGCGTTCGACCATGTCATCGCCCGAGGCATGGCGAAACAGCCGATGGCACGTTTCTCCTCAGCGGGCGAACTCGCGAGGGCAGCAAACGCTGCCGCGGCGTCGTCCGCCGGCCCCCGCCAGTTCTCAGCCCAATGGCCCACCCCCGGCGGAACCGGAAACACCCTCTACTCCGAAAGTAGTGGCGTCCCTAAACCAGGGCAGCGCAAACTCGGGCGTGGGCGCCTGGTGCTGGTTGCTACAGCTGCGGCGACGTTTTTGGCTGCAGCGCTAATTGCGGCGCTGTTGATCTTCCGCGAGAACCGAGCCTCACCAAGCAGTTCCGACGCGACGGCAGGGCCGACCCGCACTACCAGCGATGTGGCGACGGAATCGCCGACCACCCGAATATCTTCGACCACGATGCAAGCTCAACCAGGCTTGCCCGGTACCGACGCGCAGGGGTTTTTGAGCTATCCCGCCGCTCGATGCGACCCCGAAAGTACGCCAGCGGTGATGGAACGCACCACCCAATCACTGGTGGTGATCTGTGAAATCGGGCCTGCCAACTATTGCTACCGCGGTCTTCGACTCAGCGACGGCGCCGGCATCGAACTGGCCAACGCGGTGCGATCCTCGAACGGATTCGACATCACCAATCCAGCCGACGGAACCCGATACCAGGTGCGACCCACCGGCATCTCAATCACATCGCCGGACGGCCAAGTGCACTCAGAGCCAGCCATCGAGTACTGGGCGAGCTGAGCCCACCGCGATCGGCGCCCAATCGCATCAGCCTGTTCGCCGGCCGCTTAGGTAATCGTTGCCATAGATACCCGTCGTCTTAGTGAATCTGACTCAGCCGTCGGCGCTCGGTAGCTATCGCCGGGATCGTGTCATTTAGCCGGTCCAGGTTTGTTCTTGGCGGAATACCACCATGGCCACATCGAGGCTTCGGGTCGCGGTGGTGATCCGCACCGTCGACTGTGAGATCTGCTCGAACCGGATGTCGGGTGGCGCGGTGTCAGCAGCACTGTGGCCCAACGTGATCACCGTGAGGACGAGCCCGGGCCGGCCGCCGGGGCGATGTGGGGCCGGTCGTTGACGATGATCGTCGGCACGAACTCCGCGGGGCGGCCCGGTTCGACGACCGCGATGTTGGGTTGCGACACCGAATACCAGCGCCGCGGGTCGCAAGAATAGATGGCGATGCGCTCCCCGGCCGCCGCCGCGCGGATCAGCAGCTGGCGCACATAGAAATCCGAGGCGTCCATCACGATGCGGGTCGGGCGCTGCGGGTCGGTCAGCGCCCACATCACCAAGTCGTCGCGCTGGATCTCCGGGGATCCGGTTGTGTCGTCACGCAGTGCCGCGCCCACCAGAATGCCGGTCGAGCCGATCGGGATCTGCAAATCCTCGGCAGCGGTCGAGCACCCGGGCGGGCAGTTGCAGAGCCGCGGCGCACTGGTGGGCGCGGCGCGCAGACGCGGCGGCGTACTGGTCGCCGGGCAGCGGGTTGAGGAACATCGTCGGTGGCTGTTCCGGGCGGCGCGGGTCGGTCGTGCGCACCAGCGCCGACACCGTCACCGGCCCGCCGGGCCGTTTGCGCAGCATCGTCGACATGCACGATGTGATCGCTGCGCAGCGACCACATCTGGTTAAACGAATCGGCGGTGATGTCCTCAGGCGAAAAGTAATACGACGTCACATAGCCCGGGATTGGCGTTGATGGTGTGCCATCCGACGTCGGCCTTGGGCCGCACCCGCTGCCGGGCCGTCGCCGTGGCACTGCGGCACGCGGCCGCCGACGCGGCGCGGGCCCCCCAGCGCCACCAACTGCCCGCCGCGGTCCAGGCTCTCATCGATGTCGTCATCGACGACCACCGGGCGCGGCGGCGGGTGCGCCAGACCGACGCTGAGCTCATCGAGGACAGCGTCGTGTTCTTCGGCGCCGAGCGCTGCGGCGCGAATATCGTGTTGCTCCAGTGCGTTGATGATGCGCTCGGTGGCCGCCGCGGCGGCACTGCCGATCGAGCGCCGATACACCAGCCCCCTGGTGGACTCTCGGATGTCCAGGCGCACAACCAGATACGTGGTGCGCTGCCCGGCGGCTCCGCGATCAGCCAGCAGCGTGCTGTAAAGCTGCGGGTACCCGGTGCCTGGGCGCACCCGATGCCCCGTGCACACGATGTCGATGCCCAGCAGCAGCCCGCCGGGCTGTTCCATCAGCCCGGTCAACACCCCCAGCGGCAGCACGTTGTCGGTGCGCGACACCGTCGAGCCGCGCAGAAACGTCGGCGAATATGCCCGACCATCCACCTCGACCACCGTGACGGCCTCGTTGCCGGCGGTGCGCACCCCATACACCTCCCCGCCGTGGCTGATGTCGACGGCCGCACCGACCGCCGTGGTGTAGCGCCGGGCCCGCATCCAGCGCGCCCGCGCCGCCACCCACGGCGGCGACGTTGCGGCGATGCACCGTCACCAGCAGCACCACCAACGCGACCACCGTGATCACCGTGGCCGGCCACCAACCGAACCGGTAGGTCGGCAGCGCGGCGAACGCGGCCGATCCCGACCGCCTCGGCGCCGACCACCGACCCCAGCGCCGGATCAACTTTCAGCACAGGGGCTTTCACGGCATCCTCCGGCGGATCGCGACGACCCCGGCAATGATCCCGGCTGCCAGCACGACCGCGCCCGCGCCCTGCAGCGCCACGGTGCGCGGCCGCAGATCCGGGCCCGGTCGCGGCGCCGGCACGTGCAGCGCCGAGGACAGATGCTCGGGCGGCTTCGGGTCACCGGCAGCCACATCAAACGTCAGTGCCGCCACCGGATCGACCACCCCGTCACCGACCTGGTTGTCGACCGTGCGTGCCGGGTTATGGGCGGTTTCCATGATGCGTCGGATCACCTGGTGCGCCGTCAAATTCGGGTACTTCGCCCGAACCAGGGCAGCCACCCCCGAGACGTAGGCGGCCGAAAAACTCGTCCCCACAGATCCCGTTGCCGGTGCCCGGATCCTTACCTGGTGAGGCGTTGACCGCCGCACCGTTGAGGCTGGACAACCCCATGATCCGCGAACCCGGGCGCGGCCACCCCTACCCACGGGCCGTTGATCGAATCCGGCATCGGCAAACCTTGCGGGGTCACCGCGGCCACCGACAGCACATAGTCGGAAAACCACGCCGGGCTCACAATGGTGCGCACCCCAGCCCAGTCCCGGGGATCATCGACGTTGAGCGGATTAAACGCCGGGTTTTGGCCGCAGTCCCGCTGCAGCGGGTCGTTGCGGTTGCCCGCAGCGGCCACGATCACCGCGTCCTTATCCACCGCGGCATAGCGCACCGCCGCCCCCAGCGGGTCCTGGTTGACCGGGGCCGCGGCATTGGTGCACGACGCCAGCGACACATTGATCACCTTGGCGCCCAGGTCCGCGGCGGTGCGAATCGCGCGGGCCAGCGACAGCAAATCGCCGGCCTTGCGGTGCTGTTCGGCTTCCTCGGGGGTGGGGTGGGCCGGTGCGAACGCCGCCGAGGACTGCCGGATCGAGATCAGGGTGGCATCAGGGGCCACCCCCACCACCCCGTCCGGGGCGCCCGGCGGTGGACCGGGCACCAACGGTTGGCCGGTGCTGGCATCCGCGGCGCCGTCAGCCGGGGCCATCGCCCGGCGGTGGCGGTGGCGGCGGCGGTGGTGGCGCGGTCACCGTCACCGTCGACGCCGGTGGTGGTGGCGGCGGTGCGCTGGTCGGTGCGGGATTGGCCGGCACGCCCGGCGGCGGCGGCGGTGCGCCCGCGCCGGCGGGTTTGCGGGGCCGGGCGCGCGCCGGGGTTCCACGGTGCGGCCGCGATGATGCTGGCCACCACCGAGCCGTGGTTATCGCAATCGGTCAGCCCGCCGTTGGGCAGGCCCTGCACATAGTCGCCGCCGGCGAACAACGCCGGGAACCGTGGGTTGGGGGTGACACCGGTATCGATGATGGCCACCAACACCCCCGCACCCGTCGAGTACTGCCAGGCCTGGGTCACGTCGAGCATCGCGTTGCCCGGGGCGGGCTGGGTGACATTGGGATCGGCGATCACCACCGGGGTGATGCAGGCTTCGCTTTGCCGCATTTCCTCGGCCGGGCCCGGAGTTCCGGCTGCCGGCAGCGCACCGGGATCGATCACCGGTGGCGCGATCGCCATCGCCGCCGGCGCGGCCAGCACGTGCGCAGCCAACACGGCGACCGCAGCCAACGCGCAGCCCGCGGCCCGGGCACGCATCAGTGGTACCTGACGAACTGGACCAGGTCGATCGCCCACGCCGCGAAGACCACGACCACCGCGGTGGCCACGTATTCCAGATATTCGGCGACCTCACGAACCGGCTCGGAAAACACCCGGGTCGGCACGACCGCCCCGGCGACCAGCGCGCCCAGCGCGATCGCCACCACCACCGCCGCCGCCCACAGAATCGGCGCGCTCGACGCGGGGTTAGCGGCCAAACCGTAGTGCGCGGGCACCGCGAACAACGACAGCGCCGCGCCGGCCACCACGATGATGGCGTGTCGGCGGTCCCGAAACGCGCGGGCCCGCAGCACCCCGATCAATGCGATGCAGGCCACCACCACCACAAACGTCCACTGGGTGCCCACCGCGGGATGAATCGCGCACCAGGAGCCGACCACCTCGATGAGCGCGGTCCCCAACAGCAGCCCCGTCAGCACCCGGTTGGAGCGCCGCGCGACCTCGCCCACCAGCTCGCCGGACAACGTGATGTCACGGGGACTGTCGGCGACCGGGGAGATGGTGTCCTCGGGATCGGCCGCGGTGCGCTCATACATGTCCTTGCCGGTGATCGACTCGAAGCCCTGCCGCGGCACCTTGGCCAGCCGGCGCCCGATCGCCGGGGCCGCCAACGACACCGTCAACACACCGACGAGCACCACCACCGCGATGCGCTGACCCGCCACGTCGAAAAACATCCGCGCCACCGCGGTGGCCACCACCGCGGTCGCCACCGCCACCACCGCGGTCGTCGCCGTCCAATAGCGGCCCGTGAGCTTGCCCAACCCGGCCGCCGCAACCAGGGCCACCCCGGCGGCCAAAAAGGCGTGCGGCGCCCCCGGATGCGGACCCGGGGGGGCCGTGGCGCCGGCGGCGACCAGCGCGACCAGCGACGCCCACCGGGTGGCGCCGATCGTGAACCGGTCAGCACCCATCCGCGAGCCCAGCAGCGCGCTCACCGCCAACACCACGCCGGTGACACCGAACACCGTGGGGGCCGGCCAGCCACCGGAGCCCGCCCAACGCAACCGCCACACCAGCAGCCCGGCCACCGCCAGCGCCACCACGGTCAACACCACCGCCACCCGGGCGGCATCGGCGGTGCTCACCGCCGGAAAGTGTTGGCGCGCCCACGAGGCGATCGCCGCGGAGACGTTTTCGATGTTGGGTTCATAACGCTGCGCCGAGGCCGCCGGCACGAACGCCAACAGATCCGCGTCGTTGACCCCCTGCGCTGCCAGCGACAGGTTGCCGGCCAGCATCGTCATTCCCGCCGCCCGGGCGAACACGAACGCCCCGGCCGGCAGCTCCTCGGCGCCGATCGAGCGCAGCCGCTGGTTGATCGCATCGCGGGTCGGTTCGGCCAGCTTGTTCAACGCCACCGCGGCCGGCAGCAGCAGATCGATCTGATGGCTCTCACCGACCAGCAGCGACACCCGGCTCGAGGCCGGGACCATCGTCTCGGCGCCGGTCGACATCGACTTGTCGGCGGTCGCGGTCATCACGCCCCCCGGGCTCGGTCCGCGGTGGCCGCGAAATGCTCGGCGCAGGCCGCGGCCACTTCCATCAAACGGCGCCGGGTCAGCCGGCCCAGCTCGACCTGCACGTCGATCACCCCGCCCGGGCGCAGGTGCTCGTCGTAGGGCAGCTCGATCACCTTCTGCCCGCGCCCACCGAAGCGTTCCACCAGTAGCGCAACATCGCGCCTGGCGGCGTGCCCGTCGGAGTCGTTGACCACCACCACGGTGCGGTGCAGCAGCCCGGTGTAGCCGCCGTTGGCCAGCCATTCCAGGGTCTGTCCGGCCGCCGACGCGCCGTCGTACCACGGCGAGGACACCACGATCAGCGCATCCAGATCATCGAGCACCGCACGGGTCACCGCCGAATCCAGGGTCGATCCGCAGTCGATGATGGACAAGGTGAAATGCCGGTCGAGCTTGGTGGTCGCTTTGCGGTAGATGTCGGCGTCCAGGATGCGCCGGCGCGCGGTGGCCGCCTCCCCCGGCAACACGAACAGGCCGGACTTATTGCTGCCGACCCGGTGGCGGATATCGCTGAACGTGTACAGCTCGCTGTCGGCAGCCAACTCCCAGTACGAGCCCGAAGCCGACGGGTCGATCCGGCTGGCCAGCTTGCCGAACCCGGTGTCGGCGTCGATGGCCACCACCCGGTCGTCCTGGCGCAGTTCAGCGAACACCGAACCGACGCCGGCCGCAATGGTGCTTTTGCCGACCCCGCCCTTGCCCAGCACACCGATCTTGTACTGGCCGCGCAACAGCGACCGGATCTTGGTTTCCAGCTCGCCCTGATACCGCTCGTCGGGTGACTGGCCCAAATTGATCAGCTTGAAACTGCCCAGATAGACAGCTTTGCGCCAGCCCCGCCCCGGCGGGATACGCCGGGTGGGCACCAACTCGCTGCTGCGGATGTTGTCGACGTAATTCCAGTTAGCCGCCGAACCCTGGGCGTGGGCAAAGCCGTGATCGTCGGTGGGCCGCCCGCTCCCCGGCTGCGGCCGGCGGCGGCTGCTGCCACCCTGGGCCGGGCTGCTGCGGGTAGCCACCGCGCGGCGGTAGCCCCGCAGCGCCACCCGGTGGGACGGGTTGCGCGCTGGGCCACGGTGGGCCGTCGAAGGCCCCCCGCGGCGGGCCAAATCGATCCGGTGCGGCCGACGGGGTGGGGCCGTAAGGCTCCCGGGGTGCCCCCCAGTCCGGCGCCCCCGGAACCGGGACGTCCTCGGGTCCGGGCACCCAGTCCCGGCCCAGCGCCGTGGAGCGGTCGAACTCCGCGGTGACATCCTCCGACGGGCCGACGGGCGGCGACGCGGGCTGGTCTGGCCACTGAAACGGAGCGTCGCTGGGAACCCCCGCCGGGCCCCAGCCCCGGCGGCGGACCACCCCACGGGTCGTGCCCCGCCGCGGGCGGCCCGGACAGGTCGCCGTCGGACCCGCCCGGCAACGGCGGTGACGCGTCGGCGACGCGATCAAGCGGCTCGCCACCCGCAGGCGGCGGCGTCTGATCGGCCACATGTTTGCCTTCGCGTTCGGTCATAATGCCATCCTATCAGCGGAAATGCACGGTATCCGCACTATATTTTCATGCCCGGATTTAGTGTTCAGCGGTGCGTGTCGGCAGCGCTTCGGCCCCCGAGACCGTCGCCAAGGTGTCGTGCTGGGTCAGCGCGTCCTCCTTCGACAGCGCCGGGCCCGGGGCGAACACCCGGATCAGCGCCCACGGGGCCTGCTGGGCTGCGGCGGTCGCGATGCCCAACGGTTTGAGCGCCGAGTCATCCAACGCGATGCCGTACCGCACCCCCTGGTCAGAAATCCACCACAGCGCATCACGGCTCACCGAAGCGGGGTCCGCGCTGGTGGTCATGACCAGATTGGTCGCCGCGTGACCCAGATAGACCTGATCGGCTTCGACCGCGGCGGGATCGTTGCGGGCGTCTTTGACCAGATGCACCAACCGGTCATCGCCGTCGGGCGGTGATCGGCAGCCCCTGACCGGACAACACCGCGACGCGGGCGGCCTTGTCGGTGGCGCCCTTCGACCATGCCAGGCACGTCGTGCCGTTGACGGCGGTGTCGACCAGATGCAGCCGGGTAGCCGGGTAGTAGGACACCGGCAACGAGTCCACCACCGGGATGGGGGCCAGCCGATCCGGTGACACCGCCACCGGCGCGACATCGCCGAACGAGTTCGCCGAGCGCAGCAGCGAGGCAACAAACGGTGAAATGTGTTGCACCCCCGTGGGCAGCAGCACGAAAAGTTGGTCCGCGCCGCCCTGGGTCACGTCGTGCACCGACAGCACCGAGCCGATCACCGCGCCCGGGCCCAAATCCCACGGCGAAGGCCCGCCGGCGTTCGCGATGGCCGGAATGATCAGCGGATCGGTAGCCGGGATCGCATCAAAGAGCGCCGTCGACATCGGCACCGGTTTCGGGGCCGCCGAATCCACCCCCAGCGCCAACGCCACCGACTTGTTGGCCAGGTCAATCTCGGAGCGGTGACCATCCCAGACGACGAACGTCTTGTCGTTGTGGCGAGCCAACACCGCGCCCGGCATCGCCAACGGCACCGAGCGCCGCCCCAGCGTCAACGCACCGGCGATCGCCGTCACCACCGGCGCCTGGCCCGCCGAGGTCGTCGCGGTCGCCGCCGGGGCGGTATCGCACACCGCCCACGCCGAATCGGCGCCGGTGCGCACCGGCATCTGCGTGGGCGCCCCGACAATGCCGACGGTGGGGCCCTGCGGATATTTCTCCAGCTCGGCGGCCTTAACGAAGGTCGGGTTGGTGGCCTCACCGGTGATCAGCCGGGCGCTGGTCAAATTCAGCGCCGGATGCAGCCGCCCGTCGACCATCACATAAATCGCGCCGGTGTCGCGGTCGGCCAGAATCTGGGACTTGCCCACCTGCCCGGCCGGCTTGATGTAGGCCATCAACGCGGCCAGACCGATCGCTAAAAAGGTCAGCGTGTAGCCCAGAATCAACGCCGACATGCGGCGCTGCTCGGGGTCGTAGTCCAGGCGCACCCCGTGGTGGCTCAGCGCGGCCGAATTGCGGCGATTCCAGAAATAATGCGCCGTCACCTGCAGCCGGCTGGTCAGGTTCAAGGCCATATGGCTTACCCTACCGGCGTCCGCGGCCCGATATCCGCGCCATTTTTGCTACCCCCGACATTGTTGTCCCAGTGCTGTTTTCGGTGCTCAGAGGAGCTGCGGGGCCGATAACAGATCACCGAGATCCTGCCGCAGACTTGTCGGGGTGGTCGGAAAAATACTGAGCCATTCCTTGCCGTCAGCACCGGTCATTGTGGTGAAACTGATCCGGCCGTACTCGGTGTCGGCCACGCTCAACACCTGCGGGTGGGGGCGGATCTCGAGACCGTGATCCACCACGGCCACCACCGCCATCGCCGAGGCGTCCAACCGGGTCACCGCGGCGACCACCTCCACCTCCCACGGGCCCAGACCAGCGCGGCGCAGCGCCCCCGACATGGCATCGACGTTCGCCCCGACGCCGTCCAGCGCCAGCTCCAGCACGTCCTTGGCCACGTTGATGCCGTCGATGTCGGCCGGTGGATGATCCCCCAGCGCCGGCACCAGCATCTGGCAGATCAACTCGATCTGGTGCGACGCGTCGTCGGCCTCCCCCACCCCGCCGATCACCATCTCCGCACCGTCACGGGCGGCCATCGCCAGAAAACGGCCATGCCGGCACACCACCATCGCCCGCTCGTGCACCGTAGGGCCCGACTCGGCGGTGCCCGGCTGATCGGGGCGCCGGATCGTGAGCACCACCTCGCGATCCGGGCGGCCCAGCACCGTCAGCCAATCCCGCACCGCGGCGTCCACCTGCCCGCGGTGATCAATCACCCCCGCGCTCACCAGGCTGTGGTACTGCGCGGTGCCCGACAACGGGGTCCCGCCCGCGGTGGTCTCCACGATCAAATCCGCGTGCGCCGACGGGATGAACGGCTTGAGATGCAACGCCGTGGGCATCCGTTCCACACCCACCAACGCCTGCAACGCCCACACACATTCCACCGAAGTCGTCAACATGGTCTCTCCCCCAACCGATCTCGCGACGCAAAAAAGGAGAGCCGCCCAAGCCCTGGCCCCCCTTTTTTGTGCCGAAGCGACGCGACGTGAGCGCGCCGATCCCCAACGGCGCTAAATGCTCATAAAGCCGTTGCCGACACTGGTGTCGGTGCCGGTCATGTTCGACGACACATCTTCGATGACACCGCCCTGGTTGTACAGGACCTGCTTGCCCTCCTGGATGCCCTGGTTGATCAGGTTCTGGGCCTGCGCGTAGGCCACCGCACCGTGGGGACCCTGGAAAAACTCCTGCGAGTTGGCCAACAAGTTGTGCGCCTCCTCGCCGATCTGGTCGAGCTCCTGGCTGAACGTGATCATCGCCGAGCTCATATCCGACAACCCCGCCGGGTTGTACTGCATCATTCCGTCAAAACTCATGAGAACTCCAATCTTTCGGTCAGTGAAGCAAAGACACGCTTCGACGTAGGTTCGTGCGTCAGGTCCAGCGCATCTGGCCCGGTATCGACGCGATCTGCTGGTGGTTGTGATCGTCGGCGTTGCTGTACATGTTGGCGCCGCTGCGCAGCTGATCGTTGACCTGCTGGAACCGGTGCTGGATCTTGAGCTGCGCCTCTTTGATCTGCGCAGAGGACACCAGGTTGGCCGAGCCGGCCGCGCCCACCAGTGAGCCGCCCGCATGCGCGTGGGTCACCACATCCTCGTAGCGCTGCAAAACGTCCTGCGCGCGGTGGCTCAGTTCGTCCATCTGGTTGGCCAGGCTGACGACCTGTCCGTGATTAACGTGTGTTGGTTGCGACATCGGTACCCCTGTTCCTGTGCGTGAAGTGCTGCGTTGCCTTCAATGAATCGAGTCTAAAAGCCCCCCAGGGCTGCTTTTCCGCTAATTTTGCGTCCGTCAGATTCGTTGTCGCTCCCCCCTGCCGGCCCCCGAGCGGGTGCTCACCTGCAGGGTCCGCTTCGACTTCTCCGCGGACTCGCTAGCGGTCCCCTCGCGGCCCATCGCGCCCGGCGCACCGAAAAGCCCACCGCCGCCCACCCCGGCAGGCCGGGTCTGGGACTCCGACTCGGGGCCGCCCTGCCAGCCGCCCGGCAACGTCGGGGCATTCGGCGAGCTGAAGCTATTCGCCGGGCGCACAAAGCTACTGGCCACCGACGGCGCGCTCATCAACGAACCCCCGCCGCCAGCCAAAGCGCCCCCGCCGCCGGCCAGCCCGCTCAGCGCGCCGGCCGCTTCCGGGCCCATGGCCCCCGCGGCGCCGGCCGGGACCCCGTTAGCACCCGACATCGAACTCAGCGGGCCCAACATCCCGGACAACATCGACGGCGCCTGGCCCAGCATCGACGGCAACCCCTGCCCCACCGAGGACAGCTCCCCGACCGCCGAGCCCGCCTGCCCGAACACGCCACTGAGCTGGCTGCCCATCGATCCCATCGCACCCCCCGCCGAGCCGCTCGTCGACATCGCCTGGGTCGAACCGCCGGCCGTCTGATTCATGGTTTGAGCGCTGACCTGCAACCCACCCTGGGCGCCGCTTTGCGCGGCATCCTCGGCCGCACCCGCAGCCGGGGCCGCCGGATCCGGGGCAATCGGTGACAGCGGCGGCGGCGCCGACAATGCCCCCAGCGCCGTGGACACCACCTGCCCATACCCGGTGCGCGCCGTCGCGTTGGTCACCCAGAAATGCCCGTAATACTGCGCGTCGAGCCCAATGATCCCCGGGGTGTTCTGGCCGAACACATTGCTCGCCACCAGCCCCGCCTGACTCGCACGATTAGCCAGGCACGCCGGCGCCGGAATCATCATCTCCAACGCCGCAGTATGGGCCGCTGCCACCTCCGCAGCCTGAATCTGCCCGACCCGCACCCACGCCGAGGCTTCCCCGCACACCGCACAGAACTGCTCGGCGGTCATCTCATAGATCGCCCCGCCCGGGCCCTGCCACGCCACCATCGCCGTCGTCGACGTGTTCAAGCTCATCGCCGTCAACTCCGCGATCAGCATGTCCGCCACCGACTCATAGCCCGCGGCAGCCTGCACCAGACTTTCGCCCAGGTCCCCGGCCGCCATCATGGCGTGATTGAGCTCCGGCGTGACCGCCGCAGCGTCCCCAAACCCCGACATAACGTCCTTACCCGCTCACGCGCGGCTACAGCGCAAGCGTGGCCTCATTGAGCGCATCGGCCGCGGCGTACGCGGCCCCGCTACTGGCGATGGTCTGGGCGAACAGTGACCTGATCACCGTCAGCTGGGTCAACACCGCGTCGGTGGTCGCACCATGGGCCACGAACGCGGCCGCCGCCGCCGCCGAGGCGTCCTCAGCACCCGGCGGTAGCACCGCCGTCACCGGCCCGGCCGCACCGGCCATCGTGCCACCCATCGTGGCCGCACCGGAATTTTCCGCCGCCGCCGCCGCCGCCAGCAACGGCGAATTCACCATCAATGGAATCGTCACTTTTTTTACAACCTCCCCCGAGATCAATTAGAGCGTTTCTACCACTGTAAGGCCGCTCTGGCCGCCGATTTCCACTAATTGAGTGGCACTAAACGCCCTAGCGGCGCCGGGCCAACACCGGCGGCTCCGACCATCCCACCAGCACCCCTTCAACACCCCGGCGCGTCACCAGCCGGCCTTTGCCTTCGCGCTGCGGCTCGGCATACACCCCCGGCACCACCGCACCATGGGAGCGGTGACCGTTCATCACCAGCACCGGGGGCGCCATGTTCATCGTGCGGCCCAACACGCTCAAGCCCTGCGACTGGTAACTGAACTGGCGAATGTCGGCGGTGGCCACAATGTGCAACCCCAAATCCTCTCCGTCACCCACAAACGGCGCCAGTTCCGCCAATGGGCTCATGTTGGTGCCCCACGACGTGATCGCATCGATCACCACAAAGAATTCCCGGCCCTCCCAGAACCGCCGGGTGGCCAGTTCTTCGGGAGTGGCCGACGCCGGCGGGCGCCTTGTCTGCAGCACCCCGCACAACTCCTTGACCAGACCCTCGATCTGCGTCGGGTTCTGCGCATAGGCCGACAACCAATTCTGCGGAACCACACCGATATTGGCGCGGCGCTGCTCGATCAAAATAATGGTGGCGTCCTCGGGGCGATACGAAGCCATAATCCCCAGCATCATCGCCCGAGCCCACGACGTCAGTCCCGCACCCGACAGGCCCGTGGCCACCACATGCGGGTTGTCGGTGAAGTCGATGCACGCGGTCACCAGCGGCGAGTCCGCCTGATTGGATTCGGCCAGGCCGAACGCCACCACACCCGGGGCCAACGGCTGCTCGATCCGGTCGAACACCTCGGTCAGTGCCACCTTCTCCGGCAGCCGCGCCACCGTCGAGGCGCTCTGCACCCCGGCGACCCGGCGCACCACCGCGGCCAGCTCATCGCCCTGCAGGCGCGCACCCGCGACCTCGGGCTCCCCCGCGGCGTGCGGCGGATGCGCCAGCACCGGCACCCCCACCATCAAATGATGCCCAGTCTGGGTCAACCCCCGGCCAGGGATATCGGGAACCTCGCGCACCGGGTTGCGCTCGGGATCGGCCGGGTTGCGTTTGACGCTCGTGTCGTGCTCGTTGACCAGTTTCAACTCCAGCGTCTGACCCGTCTCGGTCTTCACCGCCGTCGAGATCCCCGAGATTGAGCTGGTGTGCGTGTACACCACCCGCACCCCATAGTTGCGGGCCCGCATCAACCCCGCCACCCGGGTCGCCAACTCCGGGTAGGTCTCGCTGAAGTTCTTCCAGCCGTCAATGACCAACACGACCTCCCCACCCGAGACCGCCCCGGCCGCCGACAACTCAGCGGCCGACAGCGCCCCACCAAACTGCGTCAACCCGAACTTGGCCGCCCGGACCTTATCCATATCCAGGCGCTGCGTGGTGAAAATCCGGTCGCGCTCGGTGGCGATCGCCTCCACCGTGGCCACCACCCGCGCCGCCCCCTCACCGTCAGAGCCGGCCACCACCGTGGCCACATGCGGCAAATCCGCGACCCGCGCCAACTGCGGGCCGCTGGCCGCGATGCAGTAAAACTGCACCCGATCCGGCCGATACAGCAGTGCGGCCGCGCTCACCATCGTCATCACCGCCGTGGTGGCACCCCGGTTCGGGGCCGCCAAAATCAGCGCGTTATCCCGCAACAGGTCCAGGCAGTGCGCCTCCTGGCGCGCCCCACGCGGAAAGTCCGCCAACGCCACCGGCATGAACAGCCCCGGATTGTCGCCGTAATCGACAAACCACGGCCGCCCGCGCCAGCGGCCCACCAACTCATCGACCGCTAACGGCTCCCCCAACACCGGCAACCAGATCGCCCGCGGCGGCCGCTCCCGGGCGGCCTGCAACGAGTCGGCAATCGCGGCCACCAGCTTGATCGGCTTGTCGGCTGGCTCGGCCACCACCGGGGCCGCCTCAGGCTGCGCCGGCTCGGGGTGCGCCGTCAGCCGCCCGTCGATATCGCTGCTCTGCGCAGCAGTGAACAACCGCGGCGCAAACACCGCCCCGGTGCGCGTGGGCTCCTGCGCCGGGCCCGCATCCGACGGTGCCACGAAATCGGTCGACGAAAAGAAATACCGAAACTTGCGCGGCTCCTTCAACGCCACCCGCAGATACGCCGTGCCCTCCTCACCCACCGGAGCGATATGCGCGGCGCGGGTGTCGCCGATCGCGGCACGCGACTCCTCCTCGGTGCCGGTACGCGCGGCGATGCTATACCCCAGCAACTTGGTGATATCCCGCAGATTCTGGGTGTCCTTGGTCTGACCCACCAACTTCAAAAACACATGCAACGAACGCCCCACCCGGGCGATACGCAGATACAGCCGGCGAAACTTCGGCCCCCAAATCGGATCGGCGAACACCTCGTTGTACTCATCGGTGATCACCCACAACGCCGGAATCGGCGGCAACGACGGATCCGCCAACCGGCGCTGGTTATAGGCGGTCACATCCGGGCAATCATCTACTGCGGCAAGCATTTCCCCGCGCCGATCCAACTCCCCATCCAACGTCTCATACAGCCGGCCCACCAAATGGCTTTCCTCGGCCAAGTTGCTCACCGCGGCCACCACATGCGGGAAACGCCCGATCATGCCCGCCGCCGACCGCAACTTGAAGTCGGTGAACACGATGTTGAGCACCTCCGGGGAATGCGTCAAACACGCCGCAGCCACCTCGGTAATCAAACCCTCGGACTTACCGGCCCCCGTCGTGCCGATAAACAACCCATGCATCCCCATGCCGCCCTGGGAACCCTCCCGCAGATTCACCTCCGCGGTCTCCCCGGTATCGGCGAACAACCCCACCGGAAACCGCATCCACTGCCCGCCCTGAGCCCGGGTGGCCGCCCACAGCCGGTCGGTGTCCAAATGGCGGGGATCAGCAATCCCCAACACATCCAACAAGGTTCGCTGCTCGTCGGCGGCCAGCGTCACACTCGCCGCCCCCGCCACCCGATACCGGGCCAGCGTGCGCGCAAACCGTTCGGCCTCAGCCACACTGAGCTGATCGGCAACCGCGTAAAACGCCTCCTCCAACTCATCCGAAGACGCATCGCCCGCCCCATACAACGCCGCCGACTGCTGCTGGCGGTCCGACAGCGCCACCTGCTTGCGCAACACCGCCTCACTGATCCGATACGTCGTCTCCGGGGCAAACCCCACCCAATACCTCGCGCCCCCCGCCGGCGGTGCCGCAGGGCGCGGCGGCACCACGTCGGCCACCCGGATAAAACACGTCCCGGCATAACCCACCGCACCGGTCAGACCCGCCCAATCCTCCGGCGTCGCGCAATGGTCATCAACAATCACCCGCAGCGGCAACACCGCCCCGCCGGCGCTCATCCCGCTCGACGGCGGCGACCACGCCGCCCGCGCACCCCCGGCGTCCTGGTCGAAAAACACCTCCAACTCCGCCGGCGAGGAAAACAGCATCCGCCGCTCACCACACCCATCACGCAACGACTCATGCTGAAAATGCGGCAGCCACTTCGCCCACTCCCACTGCGAGGGCGCCGCGGTAACCACCATGACCTGCAAATCCGACGGACTATGAAACGCCGCCAACTGACACAGCATCGCCCGCACCAACGCGCGGCCCTGCTCCACCTCGCCCACGATCCCAAGACCCGAGAAACGTTGCAGCCAAATCGCTTTCGGAACACCCTCAACGTACTCCTGGGCGTTCAGGAACTTACGCAGCGCATGCCCAGTCGCCGGCTCAAGATCGGCGGCACGCGCGATCTCGGGCAGCTCCAACGTCATCGCCAACTTCACCTTGCCCACACCGACGCGCACCACCGAAAACATCTCACTGCCCGGCTCGCGGTCCCACATCCGCGCCGACCCCGCCACACCCATCAAATCCATGGGATCCCAATGGAAATGGCGGCGATGCTGCCACTGCTGGCGTCGCTGCACATCAATCATGTCGCGCTTATCGTCAAGATCGGCAAACCACTTGCGCCGCCGCGCAGTCAGCTCACCCCACGACATCTTGCGCGACGCCCCACGGTTGCGCACCACCAGCCCGATCGCGCTAAAAGCAGCCATCCCACCGAAAAGCCCGAATCCACCCGCAAGTTGACGCGCCCCCGAGGCATACATCACCACAATCAAACCGATCACGCCCACAATCAGCGCCACCGGCAACACAATCCCCCAAATACTGCGCGGAGGGGGCACCGGCGCCACGATCGGCGCATCCAACTTCATCTTCCCGCCACCGGTCTGCGGCGCCCGAACAGGCTCACCAGGACGGACGAAACTATGCGTCGTCACCAAACCACCCTAACCCCGCCCCCACGCCGATATCCGCGCTAAATCCACCCACCCCGACATGTGCACCGGCTGCCGAACTGCGCTCCCCAACCCATCCCAGCCCGCGCCCCGAGCACCCCTTTAACGCGAGAGCTTGCCCCGGTACGGCACCGGAATTGCCGTAGGCAAGCGCTGGGTGTGAGGACACGCTCCGTGCTGACCAGGCACTTAGCCGATGTGACGAAACCGAGGTGTAGGTAGACCGAGACCGGGGTACATTAAGCGATCATTACAGGATCACTTTGCGGATGATTTTCGCCGCATGCACGGTTGATGCTGTTAGACTCGTCGCAGATTAAAGGGGGTGCTCGGAAATGTCTGACCTGCTGGTCAAGGCTGGCGACGACACCGCGCGATTGGATACCCACGAGGTCGTCGCGTATCTCCTGGCCCGGCTCGGGCCCACACTGACTGCCTACATTGCGGGTTCAAAGAGCCGTTCGATGCCAGCCCGCTGGGCCGCCCCTCCTGGGGACAGCGCACACGTGGAGCCCTCGCCGGAGAAGGCCCGGCGCCTCCAGGCTGCGCACACAGTGTTCCTGTTGATCGAGAACGCGGAGAATGACCAAGTTGCCCGGAATTGGCTAGTCTCGGCGAACCCTCGCCTCGATGGCATCACTGCCGCTGAACTCGTCCGCAATGACAACTTTCCAGCTGTCTTTCGCGCCGCGGACGCATTCGTCACCGATACGTACTACTCCTGACCTGGGGGTCTCCCTATACTCAGCCGGATCGCTGTGTACAGGGAAGTAGGTGCGGGTGTCGTTCACCGGTGCGACCATCTGCGCGTCAACAGGCCTGAATATCGTCGCCAGCTCTGGGCGGCACATCTTTCGAGTGGCGCAAACGACATATGGGCCAGTCAACCCGCCGCCCCGCGTACTGGGCGAACACCCCGTAGAAGGCTGGTCACGGTGGGACACGCCTGGACGAACGGTCTACGGAGGCTCCACGCCGGCGGGGGCTTTCGTCGAAGTCCTCGAATACATCACCCCAGACCCGCCGGCGACACCACTGACCGAATTGTTCGATGATGTCGTCGCCGGCGACGCCGATACCCTCGCCGACCAGATCGCACGAGAGCTGCCCGCGTGCGGCGGGATGTCGTACCGATCAATCTCGCAGGGTTGGCGGCAAGCACGTTCCCTCTACGAACTGCAGCTGCCCTATACCGGTTGGTTCGTCGACATCACCGGCGCCAACTCGATATCGGTCGTGTCAGATCAGCTGGGTTCCACCCTGTTGGCCGACTGCGGCATCGAACAACTCACCGTCAGCGAACTGACCAGCTCCTCTGCAGATCTCAAGAAGCTCACCACGGGCATCGCAACGTGGATCCGAGAAACAGTGGTCCTGCACGACGGAGAGCGTCCACACGGGATCCTCTACCCGTCGAAATGGGGACGTACGCTTGACAATTGCGCTATGTGGTTGCGGCGCACAGACGACGGCACCGGCCCTGATCCCCTGATAGAGGTGGACATCTCAACCATCGGACGACACACGAAACCGCTCGTCGACGCGGCAGCGCTGCGACGCATGAGCATCTTCTAGTCCGCCGAGTCCGGGACTGCCTGCTGGCCAGGTTCACGTGGTGGTTGCTCACCGTAGATACATAAGCCTGCGCCGGCCATCGCCGCACCACAGCAGAACCAGACCGCCAGCGGGGGTGTCGTGTCGCGAAGCACACTCAGGTCACCGCACACCACGTCCCTTAGGCAACTACCGAAAGTTGCGGCGTGAGATCGATTTGGCCTGCCAGATAAGACATTTCGGGATACTTCGGACTGTCAAGCCGCCACAGCAACAGCAACTCCGTCAACCGCGACAAATCATGGTAAGCAAGCACATGCGGTGAAGCCGCACCGTCGTTGACCATCCGGCCCGGCCGCAACCCCGCCGTGTACATCAGGGCATCCACATGCGCCGCCTCCAGCGCCTGCCACTTGTCCTGCAGCACCGGCAACCCGTTACTCAACAGATCGATGACCTGCCGAATCACCGGTGCCACAGCGATATCCCGGATCGCACCCACCCGACCCAGCACCCTCTGCGCCGAAGCAACCGTTGCCCGCCACCCCTCCGAGCGATCCGGCGGCGGCCCATCCCCAAACCCCGTCAACCGCGCATACAAAGCCCGATCCAGCGTCTCGAGCCGATGCATATGGCTGTCATCAAGCGACGACGCCGGTGCCGTCTCCACGATCGGCGACAAACCACGCGCACAGTCCTCGAAATGCGGCACCACGCCCCGGGCCGGCACCGACGACCCGCCATGGTCAATGGAGACCGCCAACGCCCACAGCTCCACATTCGGATTGTTTTTCGACGCCAGCTCCGCATAAGCCAGCATCGTCTCCGCAGGATTAGCCCAGCTAAACCAGCGCGCACGAAACTCCGCACTCAAACCAGCATCAGCGAACAACATCCGCGCCGAACGCGGCACAAACACACCCACCGGGATATAGCCCGCGCCGTCGCTATTGACGATCACCGTCTCCACACCCGACGCCGTACGGAAAACCCCCACACACCAATCCATATACGGATACATCCGCGAGTCATGCAGCAACTGAAACACCAACTGCGACGCGGACTCCAACAGCGGATCAGGCAACGAAGACCTAATGCCTTCAGCCGCCGCACCCGCTGCAGCACCCACCCCAGAACCGACCACCCCCGGCGGAAGCGGTGCCACCGGCGACGACCCCACACCACCACCCCCGGCGACCGCAGGCGCTGCCGGCGGCCCCGACGCCGCGCTTACCGCCGCAGTCGACCCGACAGGTGAGCGCGGAACATCAGACCCGAACGGCGGCAACGGCCCAACCGGACCCGCCGGCACAGCCGCCCCGCCCATACCCGAAGCTGCAGGCGCTGCCATCGGAGTCGCCGGCGGCGCCGACACCGCAGATCCACCCGCAGCAGCCACCGGCGCCGGACTCGACGGCAACGCCCCCGCCGGCCCCCCGCTCGTCGCCGCCGACGACGCGGACGGCGAAACCGGAGGCGCGAACGGGGCAGGACCCCCGCCACCGCCCAAGCCCGACCCCAAACCGCGCGAAAAATCCGACGGGGGCGCCGCAGGCGGCATCCCGCCAGCGCCCGGAGAAAAACCCGCACCCGACGTCAAACCCTGCGACGGCAAACCACCGCCCACCCAAGCCACCCATACCGCCCGGCGCCTCGGGCATCTTGAACCCTCCTAGACCGCCGCCACCCGAAGTCTGCATGGCGCGAGCATCCACTCGAGCCGCCGCGCCGCCGAACGGTAATGAGCCCTTGCACGTGCACCCCGTTTTCGGCGCCTTGAACCATGCCCCGAATCTCGGTGCGTGCTGGTGTTCGGGTCGAGGGAGCCCATCACCTGCTCCGGTCGCCTCTCCCGGGGAGTCCCCCTTGCCCCTCTGGTCCGGCGTGTTGATCTCCTGGCATCGTGGCCTTCTACACCTTGCTCACCGCCAATCTGCGGCGGTGGCGGGTTCGTCGGTTGGGCCGGTGATTCCGGGGCATTCTGGCTGCCGCCCAGCGACATGCCACCGTCGCGGCGGCCACCACCGGACCCCATGTTTTGCAGCCCGCGCAGCTTTGGGTCTAGCCGGGTCTGTGCCCAAGTGCGGCGGACCGCCGGTCCTCCCCGAACCTGAAGCGGGGTTGATTCCGATTTGCGGGCCAAGCTTGGCGATCGCGGCGGCGGCTTGAGCGGCCTTGGCCGTCGCTTCCGCGCGGGCTTTGGCGACTACCGCCATGATCTGCGCGCCCGCCAGCAGCGCCTTACCCACTCCCATTGACTGCTGGATTTGTTGGATCTCTTCGTGTGCCCGCAGGTCAATCTCGTCGAGGTCCTCCCGGAGGCCGTACAAAAGCCGCCCAACCTCTTCCGACACCCGTGCCATGGCGAAAAACTCGTCCGCCGCATCGACATACTCACCCGCTGTGGAAGTGCACCAGCCGCAAAACCCGTCGATAAAGTGCCCGGATTGATCTGCCGCAACGGTGCTCGCCTGCCGGCGCAATTCGTCGCCACTATTGATCAGCTGGGCACCCTTTTCATGCTGCGCCTCTGCCGCGCTGTGAAAGTTCTGCGGATCGGTGAGTGGCCAGGAGCCAGCCACGATTGCAGACGAGAATTGCCGGGTCGGCATGCCCGCCGGCGCGACCGTGGCTACCACTTGACCCCGAGATCCCAACAGACGTTCAACGGACCGCTGCCAGCGCGCCAAGCTGTCATCCCAGATGGTCTGGTCGTAGGGCTGCCACGGACCCGGGCCTCGAGGTCAGCGAATCAAATAATCGCGGTCGTCAACGAAGCGCTGAAGCGACCGGCGGAAGTACGGGTCAGCATCCGGGTGGCTGTCAATAACGGGCTGAATGCGCCCCACCCAATCCTTGGTATCGCTGACGAACTTCGGCATTGCCGCATTCCAGCCGGGCGACCCCGCCGGCCCCAGGCTCGAATAATGTCTTTGCCACTCGGTTGCTGTCGGCCATCAGCGGGGAGATGGCGGTGCACAGCGCGCGGTTGGCGGCGGTCGTATCTGCTGGCGCGGTTGTCGGTGCGGGTGCGGTAGGGCTTGATGCGACGGGGGCCGACGTCGAGGAAGAGCGGGTCAAGTCGACAACGCTCACGACCAGCGCCGCAACGGCCAGCACAATGGCCGCGGCTACGGCGATAGCCATCCCCCTGCTGCGGCGTGGCGGTGGAGGTGCATAGCGCCAGTCGTATCCAGGCGGCGCGCCCGGGGGCACGGGAAGACCGCCCGGTGCCTGTGCGCCAGGCGGCGGCCCGGGCTGCGGACCGGGCACTCCGGGCTGTGTGACCGTCATTCATCAAGCTTAAAGGCCGCTGCAACGGGCGGTAGCTAAAAATTCCGGCGCACCGGCCATCGGCTCTTCGCCGCCGCGACCACTTGACCCCCAGTCACCGGCGCTGCTGTTTGGGTACCCGCTGATACTCGCTGACCTGCTGGTTTGTTCGTCGGCGCTGATGGTCGCGCCGAGCTGATTGGGGTAAGAATTGGGGTAAGGCCTCGCTTTGCCGCATCGAGCGAGCGTGGGACATCTGGCACAGCGGCTGCGACGGATGGCCACGCCGGCTTTCACCACATCGTTATTGACGAAGCACAAGACCTCAGCCCAGACCACTGGCGACTTCTCCGAGTTGCAGTAGCGGAGGCTCCCGACGAGATCTTCATCGCCGGCGACACCCACCACATGGTGTCCGGACACGATCGCGTAGACCATGCATCCCAGTTCAACGAGCGGTTGGGGCAGAATCCGGTAAGGCCGGCGACGGATCCGGTGAGCCGGCAACGGGAGTGATGGAGCTGGGGCCTAGGAAAGACCTAAATGCTCCGCATACTCAGTTGCCGCGACTGCGTGGTCATAGTCGTGCGCTTTTGCGATTTCGTCGATAAGATCCGCCATCAACGTCATGCGCTCGACCTTTTCGTCATCGATTTCTCCAGGGTATTGCAGCGGGACTGCTCGATACAGAGATGCAATGCTGCAGGTCACTTCCAAATTTGTTGCCACGATCTTTGAAAATCTCTCGATGTCCAGCGTCAATTGATGGTTAGCATTGATGTTGTAGGCTAACGCGTATAGCATATCTTCAAAAGTGTCGACGTATTCGTACATGTTTTCTGGGGATCATGATTGATCGAATCAAAATGCGGTTTAGAGGCCTGTGCGACCCTTGAACCTCCTCGACGTTGTCCGCGGCTAAGCCCTTCGCGAGTGCTTCGTCGGTGGCGCGGATAACCTCGTTTAGCTCGTTCGACGCAGGAAAAATGTCGACGGGGTCGCCTCCGCGGAGAACTTCGAAACTCGCCGGCCTGGGAGTTCGAGTACTTGGCTGGTAAGGAAATCTTACTTCGACGATCTTTAAGTCCTCTTTGCTGAGGGTCGCTTTGGCCTCAACGAACAGGCCTCGCTGTAGATGCAACCTGCGAACAAACGGCGGGGGCAGAACAACTGATAACCCATGTTCCTCCGCGCTGTCTAGGGTGAGGATCAGTATCGACGCCGATCCGGTCATCGGAATCTTCTTCTGCGGCCGCGAATTTCACCGCTACATCGGGATCGGTGGTGAAATCGAGGAAATAGGTCTTCATGCCGTAGTGCTGAGCTGCAGCAAGGTAGGCATCTTTGCTCATCTTGAGGAATACTCGAGTATTCGAATAAGGGTGAAAAGACATCACAGTGTTAAATGACATCGCCGAGAGTATTGCCGCGAAAAGTTCGTTGCGGGCCTCTTCGGCCGCCATGTCTGTTGTGCGAAGAATCGTCGGCTGTAGCTCCCACGAATAATTTCTTTGCCCGCGGAACAGCAGTCGGGAGCCCGACGACGAGTAGCGATATTGGAGCAGCTGGCAGTACAGGGCAGCGTGCCACGGGCTTGCCGCATGAAGCACGGCCGAATAGTCTGTTTCAACAACGGATCCTCCGATGTCGCCAATCGCGGGTGCTAGCACGGTGGCGGCTTTCAGCGCATGGGGTGCGGTATTCCATGCCGGTGACGTCGGAAAGTCCCAGCTCCGAAGCGCCATCTGATTGCGGTGGACCCATTCGGCAAAGAACTCTTCCGTGGGCAGGTCTTCGACCGCCATCCGGCGCGCCTTTCATCAGGTGTTCGTTGTGTATTGGCGCCCTAAGGCAAGCTGATTCGTTCGGTTTCGGCACGGGATGGTCCTGACTGCACGTGACCGAGATGGTGTCTGATGTCACTCGGGCGACATCAGATTTGTCACGTGCGCCAACCTCGATGCGAGAGGGCTAAAAAGGGGCGGACTGTGCTGGTGATCCCGAGCGTGTCGTGCGGCGTCTGGGCCGCCGCACCCAAGACTTGGGGCCGCCGACGTGGCGGCCTGAGCCGATCCCCGAAGCCTGATGAGCATCTTTTCGGCGATCTGGCCGCCGAACGCGACGGGCTTGCCGTAGATCTGCACGTCACCGAGGACAAAGCCGGCTGCGGCTAGGCCCTCCACGATCACCCGCAACGCGAGATCAGACGCGCCAATACCTGAACGTCCGCCCACGTCGGGCCGCACGATGCGGATTAGCTCGTCGGGTGAACTGCCATCAGGTGTCTGCCAACTCGTGGTGTCGATCGAATCGATATATAGGCCGGCTGGATCGGCAAGTGACACCGTGTTGCCGGCACGAACGAGCTCGTTGACTTGGGCGCCAATGTGCGGGTCACTGTGTCGGCCGGCTTCACCGAAACGCGCGCAGGCGATCAGTGGTTGTTCCTGGGTGATCGGTAGGCCCTGATCGTGGACGCGTCGGCCAGGGTGCGACCGCGGCCAAGATCACCGCCGCGCTGAGGCTGTTATTTGTCTGCGCCATATGCATGAACGCGCCGTTAGCTGCCGACTGTTGCGGCCAATTCCACCGGTTGCGCGGGTTGTATTGGTTGTCAGCGAACAGGTCAGCCAGCTGCACCTGCGCGGAGACATGCTTCCGGTATACGGCGAGCAATTCGTCTGTAGCGGCGTCAGCCAAGTACGTGTAATAGTCAGGCGTTTCGGAGCTGAACGTGACTCGGATGACCTTGTTGTTTCGCGCTGGATCGCGCAGTGTCTCCCATTCGCAATACTCCGATTGGGTCTCGCGGTCGAGTTCAGCGATCCCCCAGGCTGCCCTCGGTGTTGCTGCTGCGTCGGACACGAGCTTGGGAAATGCGGTCCATGTGATGTTTTTGGCCGCTTGGCTGGTGGCAGGGCTGGTGATCGGGTTGTAAAACCAAGCATGGCTTGTCGGCGGACTAACCTCGTGCTGAGCTTCGGTGATGCCCTCGTCGAACAATTGGGAAAGCTTCTGGCTCCAGCCTTGAAGGCTGGGTTGGGTGAGCTCGAGACAATGTTGCCAGGAGCAGCGAATGCGGTCACTTTCTCGTCTTCTCCCTCGGTGGATCATTTGGTGAAGATCGATGCGTCGGGTGCCATGGCGAGATGTGGCGGAGCCTGATCAGTTGCCAGAGTTCGGATTGAATTCGAATAACTGTCGGCCTCTAACAGCCTGCCGCCGCGACTCCCGCGAGTTCCAAGATGCCCTCCACACCCTCAGACGTTTGCAGCTTCGCTTGAATCGCAGCTGGTAGGCGCTCAGCTGTTGCGTGGCCCACGCGACGATGTCTGCCTATTCCAGAGGTCAAGGAACTGGGCTTCAGGCGAGCCAGGAGGCTTTTCTGGCCTGAACCGCCGCGACGAATCGCGAATCGAGTTCTGCGCCAGCCGCGCCCGCGGCCGCGATTCAGGTGCGTAAGCAAGCAGCTGCGCGCGCTCGGGGGAGAACACCGGATTGCTGAAGTCGACCAGCAGTAAGCACATCGCCAGGCGTGCACTGATCACCTGGTTTGTGATCAACGCATTCAGGACCGCTTGGTCTTCGAAGGCGCGCTCAGGAACCAGGAACGCAAAGTGGGTATCGCCCTCGACACGATGCGCGGGGTCGGCATCGTCGATGACATGAATGCCAAGTTTACGTACTGCGTCTTTATAGAGCTTCGCACCGATCGTGATACGTTGCGGCGGTACGACTTGCGCTTGAGGAGCTATTGCCTGCGCGAGACTGTCGAGGGCATCGGCGTCAAAGAAAAATGTTGATGGCAAACGGAATTGGATGACATTGTCATCGTCGAACGCGTCTGCAGAACTAACCAAGTTAACTGCGACGTGCACCACACCAGCTGACGGAAATACTCGGGGAAGTGGGTGAACCGGCCGTTGGTCAGGTCGCGCTTGACGCGTCCAGCCGTCCATCGCCGAACCCCGCCCTCAATGAGGGGTTCAAGTTGTTCGGCGCCGGTGACCTGCTGCAAGACGGTTTTGGTTTGGAACTCGCTCGACGGGCCATAAAGCGCAAGCGGGATGGTGTTGTCCTGGGTGCTCCATGCGTCCACGGCGCTTTGAGCTCTTTCATGACAAGCCCGCCGTTGATGTGACTGTCGAACGGCCCCTTACCGCGTGTCGGCGACACGAGAGCATCGAAGGAGCTGCCAGCCCATCCCCACGCGATTCTTTCGTGGTCCCTTTCAAAGAAGTGAAACGCTTGGTTGGTGTCGCTCCACGCGATGAGCTGCAGCAACGCCGTCGGGTCATCAGTACTGGGTACTGTGCTCAACAGGATGTCGGGCGCCGTCTGGCTGGTTTCCTGCCAGCTGAACACCAGCCGGGTATTCAGCGCGAAGTCAGGATTGACTTGGTGGGGCATAGCACCCTCGTCCACAAGAAACATCTTGCGGATCAGCTTGGCCGGGCCCGCGGAGGCCTCAATCGCGGTAATCAAATCACCAAGCGTGACTGGGATAGTGGCGCTGGTGAGCAGAACTCGTTGCGTGAAAGCATCACCGAGCTCGCGGATTTCATGTTCGCTCATCGGCCGGGGTTGGTTGTCCTTGCCGTGTTGAAACGCAAACAGTAGCGGTGGCGTATCCGCAGGACGGGCGAGCTCGGCGGTGTGGGCGGTAACGCCGGCGACGATCGTTGGCGTCAAGGCCTGGGTCGTGTCGCCATCGCTCGCCCGACTCGGCATGACCTGCCGGTGCGAAAACACGGTGCGCATATATCACCTATTCAAGGGGTGTGGTCCGCAGTCAGAAATGCGAGCCTACCGCCAATGCTTCCTGAAACACAGCACCTTATAACTCATTCTCGGCGAGCGGCGCGCCAATCAACAGAATTGACGCACTAGTCAAATAGAATTGTTCCGATCACGATAAAGGGTTGCGGGTGAGCGGAAATCATCTGAACCTATGGCGAATTCTGATTCTCTGCTGATTGCACGCCTCTACCATCGAATGGTTTCAATGACGCGGTCAGAGATGCTGCGCAGTTTATCTCACGACGCATCCCAAGAAAGTCTGAGCGATGGGTGTGAACGATCGACGCGATGGTTGTGTCCGCTCGGTGCTCATCGAGAACCAATATCCATTTCGTCAGAGCAGTAACGCAGGATCGATCTTGATCATGTTCCTCATAGTCCAAAGACGTTAACCTAGGCGGGTACGTGCTCGACACCATTCCACTCCCACCTTCTAGGAGCAGCTGCCATGCCCCGCGCCTATGGAATGCAGAAGGACAAAGGCGATTCGTTCTTCGAATCGCCCGCGTTGTCGTTTCGGTCTCAGGACCAACTGCAGGCGCTGTTCGCGCTCTTCCTCAACCCGGATACCCCTTTTACGCTCGTCATCGGCGCAGGCGTCTCGCTGGATGCCGGCCTTCCGAGCTGGCGACAGCTCATCGCGAATATGGTGAATTTGCCTCAGTTTGACGAGCGTTGGCGGGAGGCGGCGCTCAACGATGGCGCAGACCTGATCCGCAAAGCGGAGACTGTGCTGCAGATGATCATGGCGGCGCGTGCATCGACTCCCGGCGACATCATCCGAGAAGCCCTATACATGGACCGCGGTGGTACCGACATACCGATCACCCCGGGGCGCCTCGCTGATGCCATCGCGCGTCTTTACATGATGCTCAAGGAGACCCACCGCAGCGTCGGATTGGTGACGACGAACTTCGACACCGTGCTCGAAACAGCGATAAACGGCTACGGGCCCCCGCAGGAAACGACCGTCACCCCCCATGTGCTCTCAGACACCCTGGACGACGACGGTCGGGACGCGAACTGGGATACCAGCAGTTCTGTCATGCACCTGCATGGACTTCTCGCACCTGGTGTCAAAGAGGCCGGAAAACTCGTCCTCACAGAGCGTAATTTTCTTGAAGTCGGCCCTGTAGTCCAACGCTTCCTGCTCAACAGAATGCGTGAATCGGTCACGATCTTCATCGGCGTCAGCCTGACCGATCCGAATCTGGTAGGTCCGCTGTGGCAACTCAAAGATGAGAAAGCCGAAGGCCCTAAGACGTTCGTCTTCTCGGTCTGCACACCACAGAACGCAGCGGGTAAGAACGGCATCGATCTCGACACTGCCGAGGCCTATGAGATTAAAAAGGTCGACGCACTGGCGACGGTATTGCCGGTGACTCCGATCTTGCTGAAGTCCTATGGCCAGCAGATGCAACTGGTGAACGAACTGGCGTATTTCTTGCAGCTCGCCCAAAACGAACGGGACGACGCCTATATGAAAGACAATGACCCGACGACCTCGGAACGGTACGGGCACCGCTTGACCCGGGTCTTGGAGAAGGCCTACACGAACGTCAGCTGTTTGTCGTCTGATGATTTCCCGACAGGGGATAGCGCCAAGAAATTGTCCGATCGCCTCTTTGCACCCTTGGACAAAGGCGGGGACCTCAGCAACTATTGCTCCGAGCGCGGGACGAGCTTCGCAAGTCGCACTCACTACGCGATCGCAAGATCTACCGAGAGTTTCACCAGTCGTTTGAGGATGAGCGTTTCGGCATCTTCTTGTGGCTGCGGTCACCGGTCATCACTGGATCTCAAGCCAATTACTCGTTCTCTTACGACTTATCGGTACATCCGTCTACCAACACCGATACGAGTGGTCTTTGGATAGAACAGCAGACATACGGTCGATCACTCGTTTCCCAGTTGCCCACGCCGCGTTCGGCGGCAACTGGGCATGGCAGGACGAAGAGAAGTCGGTTGACTGGCAATTGTGGAGATCTGTTCTCGCAGTTCCCATTAACTGCAACATGGCCGACCTCACCTCCGGGGAGGACGGCAGGTATCTCGACGATGTCCCCGTCGGAGTGATCAGCCTGAACTCCACGATGTTTGCGACGCAACCGAGCTGGCAACGCGATGATCAGCGTTCGATCTTGTCAGCGATGTACACGGCTACCTTCGACGAGCTCACCGCTTTGCTTCTGAAGATTGGGATCCGCGTTATTGCGGCTGCCCCACCGCAACCCGCTCTTGCGCCTGGTCCTGGAGGTACTGTCTGAATTCCTCTTTGCCATGGATCGGCGCTGGCCCAACGACGACCGCCGACTGTCCAACGGTCTCGCGGCGCGAATAACTTGCCGTGCGTGGTTCTTCAGCCACGTCAAACCTCACATCCGTGTTGTATGTCATCGTCGCGATAGCAAACCGAATAAACCGACGCCTCGCAGTGATGGCAGAGCACCATTCTCGCTCACACGCGCTCCCGACGCCACCGAGTCAGACCATGAACTTCGTATGCCTTCACACTACGCGTTCCACGAAGCACCCTGCAATGCTAACTGTCGAGTCTCAGGCGGGTGTTTACGCAGCTAGTCGGCGTGTCGAGCGCAGGCAACCGTCGTCGCTTCGGACGCGGCAAGGGGCTGTTGGTGGCTGTGGGATTGCTGTTGCTACAGCGATACCGCGGACTGGCCGACCTCGACCAACGGAGGACGACCGGACCTAATTCGACCGGACACAACCGAAGTGAAGCGACACAACCCCGGCAGCCCAAATGCCGGAGGGGGCTTGTGTTTGTGGTCTCCTCGCGACCACGTTGGTTGCTTTGTGCTCCATGCGACGGCATCTGCGCGGAACTTCGCAAGCCCTCGCGATGTGCGGCGGTGAATGGCGACTTACAGACTCAGAGCAAGTCAGTGCGCATCGCGTCGACACCCTTGGTTCCCGCCGCGAACAGGCTGTTGAGCCTCTTCTCCAGCTCCAGATTCGTCATCACCTGGCCGATAGATTCAGCGATCCGCAATTCGAGCAGACGGCCATCGAAACCAAGAGTCAACGAGATCAAGCCATTTGGGTCATCAACACCTGCGCGCAGGCCGTCCAGCTCGCTGAGCAGCTTATCCAGATGTGCCAGCGTCGCCGCGGTTTCGTTCTGGCTGAACTTCACCTTCTCCGCGTCACCGAGATCGTCGAAACCCTCACCGCCAGAAACGTTCACGACGGCTCCCGCGGACTGCGGGTCACCAGACGGCGAACGACCGGCTGCGCTGGATCTGGCGGCCCCTCGTCATCGGGCGGCTCGGTGTTGCGGGCACGGTGGTTGGCGGCCGCGGCCGCCGCCAACCGATCGGTGTCCACCCGTCCGGTCACATCTTCGGTATGCGGGATGTCGGGGACGACGACTTTGCGTTTGCGACCCGCCTCGCCTTTACCCTCAGTACCGCCGGCTCCTGGGGCACCGCCCAGGCCGCCCATCGGCATTCCCATCGGGGACACACCCGATGCGCCCGCCGGCGCGCCACCGGCGCCCGGTCCTTCGCTGGCCCCGACCGGCGCAATCATCGGCGTCGGAGGGGCACCCGTGGACGGGGCCACCGGCAAATCGAGTGCGCCTTCACCCCCAGCGGGAGTCGTCGGCGCATCACCACCGCCGCCCGCGCCGGCGGGGTCACCACCACTATTCGGGCTGGGTCCACCGCTGCCCGGGGAATCCGCTTTCGGCTGCCCGAGTCCCGAAAGCCCTTGCGTGGCCGCGCCCAGAGCCTGCGAACCCGCCTGCATCAACGACTCAGGCACCTTGGTGACCGCCCCCATCACACCACCCACCATGCCACCGGCCGCGCTCAACAGTGAGGGCACCAGCTGCGGCAACATCGAGGCCATCTGATCGCCGGACGCCGGGAAGGGCCCTGCGACAATGGGATCGGCAGCGTCCGGATCGGGCGACCCCGGGCCCGTGGCCCCGAGATCGCCCGTCGTGGGGTTTGCCGGCAAGCCCTGACCGCCGGTGTCCTGCTCGTCGCCGTCGGTGTCTGCGTCGGTGCGCGCATGGTAGGGCGCATAGCCGGTCACCGCGCGCTCGTTGAGGTGATTCTTCACGCTAACCGCGTTAGCCAGCGCCGCCGCGTGTATTCCGCCCGAGGCGGCGTTGGCGGCCGCGATCGTCCGCACTCTGTCGTCAGCAGCGGTCAGTTCCTGCGGCGTGGGAATATCCGCGCGGGCCTGAACCAGGTTGGACGCGTACGCATTTGCCTGATTGGCGAGGTTCTGGGCACGCTCCGCGTAGCGGTCGAGTCCATCGGCGAACGACAACAGATGCCGACTCACCGCCGGGGTGGACACCGGCGAATCCAAGACGTCAGGCAGCTGGGCGACCGCGGATCGTAGTGTGGCAGAAGAGTTTCGCGCTTCGGCCGCCACCTGAGACCAGGCGCTGACAAAGCCCTCCCCGGCCCCCGATGTACCGGAATGCACGCCCGCTGAGATCATCTCCGGCAGCAGCCCCGCCGGCGGCGGCATCGGAGCCCGCACGTCTGCAGGCCGCGGCGGGGCCGGCGGCGCATCACCCAGGCCGCTCACCACACCGGCCACCCCGCCGCGCAGCGCGGCGATCGCCGCCGCATTCTGGTTGTCGGCCTCCAAATAGGTGAACGCGGCACCGGTCAGGTGCTCCACGGATGCCACCAGCGCTGACATGTGCGCGACCAGAGCCGCGGTCAGCTCGGCGCCGGCCGTCGTCAACCGCGCGGCGGCGCCGACCGAAACGGGATCGGCGCCCAGCGGCGGATGAGGCACCCCGCTGCCGCCGACCACCTCGAGCGCGCAGATCAGCCGCTGCGCGGCCGCCACCAACCCCGGCGCGTCGACCTTCATAGGCAAATTCCTACAGTTCCTCGAGCCGGGCGCGTGCCTGCTCGAGATCCTGGCGGGTCGCCATCCAAGCGACCGCATCAGCGGGGGCCCCGCGGCGCTCGAATTCCGCCCGCAGATCGACCTGCCCCTCAAAATAGGCGACGTCGGCGCATGCCTGGATCCGCTCGGCGATCTCGTGGCCCGAGCGGATCATCACCGGCGGCTCAAGCTGCACACCCAACACCTGGCCCGACCCCGCAACACGCACCCACACCGTCTCATCGACGGTGTTGGCGGTGTACTCCCGGTCGGCCGCGGTCATCGTGATGCGCTCACACTTGCCTGATCTGCTCGGAGTTCTGGTCGTCGACGTCAGTGTAAATGTGAGCGGCCCGCTGCAGGTCAGCGCTGGCGATACGGTGCCGGGAGGCATGCTCAGACAGCGCGTTGTCCCGATCGACCAACAGATCACTGACGGCCGCTTTAACCTCGTGCATGATCGGCCCATAGCTTTGCACGGCGGCCAGAATGTCCCCGCTACGTTCCCGGGCGGCGTCCACGATGCGGGCCACTTCGTCGTGGCCGCCGGCTACCTCCCGCAACACCTGCGGGTTGATGTGAATCGGCTCCGTCATGGCGGTGATTCCTTTCCCTATCAGTTCATTGTCGACGGTAACGCCGACCGGCGTGGTCGACTTCGACGGCTTAACCGGCCGGCGCCGGTGCGGGCAGCCCGGCAGCCGCCGGCGGCGCGGCTACAGGTGGGGCCCCAGCCGGCGGGGTCGGCGACAGTGCTACCGGGGCCAGGGTGGCGGTCGCAGCCGCGGTCGGGTCGATCCAGCCCAGGAAATCCGGGCTGGAAGCCACCGACCCCAGCGGCACCACCTGCCCGTTGAGGAAGGCCTTCACCGAACTCAACGCCGGCACATAGTGATCTTTGAACATCGCCAGATCACCGCAGGTTAAACGACTTGGGTCGACCGGGTGGGTGATCGGTGTGCCCGGCGGGGGAAGCTCAATGCCGTTCTTGCGGTACGACGCGTCGACCGTCTCACCGGCAAGGTAGTCGCGGATGGCTTCGGCCGCCTGCGGGTTGCGGGCGGTCGCAGTCGAACCATCGGGCAACTTCACCGCCGCAGACGGAGCCGCCGGCGGTGCCACCGGGCTAGGCGGCTCCCCGCCCGCATTGGGGTTCTGGCCCTGGAGGGCGGCTGGCTGCTGTTGCCCACCCGCCCCCTGCGCGGTGGTGTCGGCCTTGGCCGGGTCGTCCTTATCGGCCTTGCTGTCTTTGGCTCGCGGCGGCGAGTCATCGGAATTATCCGCAGCCCGGTCATTGCTGCCGTGCTCACTCGGCTGCGACGCCAACCCGGCCAGCGGGCTTGCCGCGCCCCCCAGCCCGGCCAGCCCGTCCAGTGGGCTCGTGGCAGCGCCGGTGCCCAGACCACCCAACGCGGGCAGCATCGAGGCCAGCGAGGACATCGGATTGGCCCCCATCGGAGCCGCGCCCAACAGGTCAGACAAGCCCGGATCCGGTGCTGGCGGTGCTGACCCGAACCCGGGACCACCCAAGCCGGGATCGGCACTCGGCGGCGGATCCGGCGCCGGCGCTACAGGCTGCCGGGTGGGCGCCGCGGGCGGATCGGCGGGCGCCCCGGCATCGGCGGTGTACAACGCCGCAAGCGCCGCAGCAGCGTTGCTCTGATCCTGCGCGCTCAGACTGCCCGAGGCCAGCAGATCGTCGATGTCACTGACCTGATTACGCAGAAACGTCACAAACGAACGCTCCCCGGCCGGGGTATCCACCGCCATCGTCGGGGTGTTGACCGCATCGACAATCTTCTTCTGAATCTCGTTGAGTTTCTGCTGTCCCTCGACTGTCGTCGCATGAACGGTGAGCAAAACCTCCGACAGCTTCTCCTCTGCGTCGCTGATCTTGCTGTAGTGGCTTGTGAGTTCGCGCTGCAACTTCGAGACCGCCTCGGCGGCCTTGCCCGACTGCTGCTCCTCGGTGGGTAACCCCGCATCGGGTGGCCGCGGTCCGAGATCCCTCGGTTTCGACGGGGTGTTGAACTGCTCTGCGGTGATCGGCGCACCGTTGTCGTCAAAAAACGATTTCTTGCCGTCAGATCCCAGGGTGTAATAGTCGCCGCGGGTGTTTTTCGGCGTCAACGCCCCGGTCGTCGGATCGGTGTGAAAACCGTTGTCGTTGCTGGGAACTCCACCCAATTGCGGTGCGATCTGTTGACCGCTGTCGTTGACCGGAGCGTAGCGATCGCCGATCTTGCGGTAGCCGGCCGCCGTGATCGGCGGTCCGGGCTGCCCGTCGGCGCTCAGCAAAGACATTGTGCCGTCGTCGTTTTGGGCCCAGTTCTGCCCGCTCGCCGCGTCGTGGTAGACGATCATGCCATCAGCGGGCAGATGGGTGCCGTCACCGAATACCAGGCGGCGACCGTCTCCGATGCTGTCTGAGCTGTAGTGGATGCTCGGGTCGCCGTAGGCTTGTCGAGCGTCATCCAGGATGCGGTTCCAGTACGCATCGTTTTTCGAAATGTAACGAGTCGGGTCCGACGGCAAAGCCCACCCCGGCTGCGACCACCCTTCGGTCCCGGTATTCGGATTCCAGACATCCCAATGCGTGACGTCGCCGAAACGCTTCGATCCACTCACCGCCGCGTCCCAGATCCGCCGCCACCCGGGCCCAAGGCGCCGCCCCCGCAGAATCAGGCGATCGCCGATATCGTTGGCGAAACCATCCCCGCTATCAGCGGGATCATTGTCGCCGTCCGACCGGGCTGTATCGCGCGGGTCGCGGCCCCGGATCGAATCGCGTTGGCGTGCCGAAAAAGCCCTTACCGAGGTCGTCTTCAAGATCGAGCGGGGCCGCGAATTGCGGTGGCTCCGCCGGTGAGGTGGTCCCGCCAAAGACGTTCTGCGCACGGGCGACAAGCCCCAACACCATCTTGGATTGCTGCTCGAGCAACGATTTCACCGGCGGTCCTTTCCTGAACGTGATTTCAGCCTAATGCCGCCCAAAACCGCTTCGTGCACAAATTTAGAGCCGCTAGGCCAACGTGGCGCGCACCGGCCGGCGAGCGATGTAGCGGCTGGGCATGGAGGCGATTCTCACCACATCGCCCGGGGTGGGCGCGTGCACCACCTGATGGTCCGAAATAGCCAACTGCACATGCCCGGGGCCGGACCGCCCGAAGGCATCAAGCGGAAAGATGAGATCCCCTGCACGCACCTGGCCGGGCGGCACCGCAACGCCTTGGGTGACCTGCGCATACGTATCGCTGCCCAGCTGCACACCGGCTTGGCGCCACGCCCACTGCGTCAGTCCCGAACAGTCAAAACGACTGGGGCCCTTCGCTCCCCACACATACGGGCAGCCCAGCTTACTCAGTGCCGCCTGTGCCGCGCCCTGGCCAGGCCCGGCGGGCATCCTGCCCGGCCCGCCCCCCCAATCGACAAACGCCCCACGCCGAGTACGCCCGCCGCCACCCCCGCCCAGGCCACCCAGCCTCGACAGACCCGACAACACCGCCAACGGCGACCCAGCGCCGCCACCAAAAGCACCTCCCCCAAACGGCATGGCACCCAACGTAATACCGCCAGCTGCCCGCGCGCCGCTGATAGGCCAACGACCGAACGATCGCCGCCAACCGCGCATCCTGGGCCCGGGCGGCGTTGACGACGTGCTGCTGCTGGGCCAGCCGGGCCCGCAGTGTAGCGATCAGGGCCCGTTGGCCGGCCGGTGTGCCCGAAACGGGCGCCAGGCCGGCGGTGTCGCTCGCAGCGCCAGTGAGCACCGCCCCCGAGTTCGCCCACCCGCGGCCATCAGCGCGACCGGCATCCCCCACCTTGTCACCAAGCCCGGTGTCGGTGCCCGTCGCAGCATCCAGGGCCTGGACGGCATCGCCAGCGAACCTGCTGTAGTGGGCCGGCAATGCCCCGGCCAGCCCCGTCATCTGCCGCCGGGTTCTGCCCAGCCGATCCCCGGCACCAGCCAAACCCGCACCGGCATCCATCGCTGCCACACCACCAGAGGTCGGCCCCCCGAACAGCGCGTGCGCCCGGCCCAGTACCTCGTAGACATGACCCACCAACGCATCGACCGACACACATCCAGTATCACGTCGCCCGCACGAGCCCAACGCACGAATTTGGAACCAGCACCGCAGCCGTGCGACTCCGTGTCACGACAGAGTGCAACGTCGCGTCCACCGATGTCAACCATATTGATATATATCAACCAGATTGATATAATGGCCACGCATGACTCAGCGGACCCAAGAGATGTTCGAATCCGCTGGGCCCCACAAATTGAGTGACTGTGCAGGCTCGAGGTTGCCCGGCCCGGGCAGCACATCAGTTGCCCACGATGGCGCGATACATCGCGACAGCGCGGCGCGTTTGGTGCCGTATCTCGCTGAGGTAGGCCTGCCGGCCATGGGCGTAGGCCACCGCTGCCGACGGCTCGCCGGGGCGTTGCTGGAGCCAAAAAATCGATTTCCAGATGTCCGGGACGACGGCCCGCCATGGCGGTCGAGTCTGTTGAAGAACTCCGCGATCGCCAGGTTCGGGTTGTGCCGGCCCGGGTAGGACGCGTCCTGCTGAAAAATGCTGAACCACAGCTTGTTCGGACTCTGCGCGCGCGGATTAAGATTGCTTTCCTGCAGGGCGTCGGCCAGGATCGCCACGGTCTGATTCGGCGAGTATCCGCGCCGGTGCGCTTCGTCGATGATGGCCGCCGCCACCTCGCGGGGGCCCGAATCCGGTGTCAACGCCCCTAACGGCGCCCCCGCGCCCAGCCCTGACGACGCACGTCCGGCCTGACGTAGGTCCCGGAGTTGACGCCGCCCGCCGCCGTGTTACCCACCCCGCGCAACGCGGCTCGGTGCGCTAGCCCGACCGGCATAACTCCCGGCTGAGGACGCCCCGAATAGCCTGGCTCCCATCGGCATTGCGGCAGATCTGCTCGCCGCCGCTGCGCCGGTAGGTGAGTCGCTCGCAGTAGCGCGGCCAACCGCACGTCCCGGGCGTGATAGATGTTGACGAGGTGCTGCTGCTGGGCCAGGCGAGCGTGCAGGGTAGTGATCAATGCGCGTTGGGCCGCCGGTGTGCCCGACACCGGGGCCAAGGCGGCGGTATCGGCCTGTGCGCCGGTCAAGCACCGCCCCTGAGCTCGCCCACCCGCTGCCATCAGCGCGGCCGGCATCGCGCACCCGACCCCCAAGCCCGGCGTCGGTGCCCGCGGCCGCATCCAAGGCCCGCACAGCATCATCGGCGAACCCGCGGTAGTGCGCAGGCAATGCCCCCGCCAGACTCGTCATCTGCCGCCGCGTTCTGCTGCAGCAGATCCCCCCACCGGGCAAGCCCGCAGCGCCATCCCAGTTTTCGCGCACGAGCCGCCGGCCCCCCGAACAGCGCATGGGCCCGGCCCAACACCTCGTGGACCTGACCAACCCACGCATCCACCGACACACGTCAAGTATCACGTCACCCGATGCCGCGCCGTGCACAAAATCCGGTCGCCGACCGGACCTGACCCGACCGCGACAATCGGGGCGCGCGTACGGCGGCGCACCGGCTCACCCGAGCCATCGCAGCGCAACCCGATTCCGCACCAGTGCCCCACGCCAGGCCAGGAGTTGGCCGCTATGACTCGTCGAGGTCGGCAATCAGCGCTTCGATCCGGCGGCGATCCTCTTCGCTGACCGGCTGCTCGGCCTCGGCGCTGGCCACCACCATCGGCGCCATGTCCATCGCCCCCGCCGCCTCGCCAACCGTGAGCGCGGCCGCAGTGCGGGCGGCGAACAGGCGCTGGCCCAGCGTGGCTCCCGCAGCCCCCGCGGCGCGAGTCATCAGATCCTCGTAGCGGTGTCGGATCAGCCGCAGCGACTTGATCACCTCCGTTGAGCCCTGGCTGCTGCGCACCGCGCGCGCCGTGATCGACTCCAGGGTGCGCAGATCGGCCAACACGCCGCGCACCCGCTCGGGGAACCTGTCGTCGCGATCATCGGGCAGATCGTCGGCTTCGGCGAGGACCTTGGCCACTGCCACCGCCACCGCGCCCGTCACAACCGCAGCCGCCTCGGATTCCGGCTGGCGCGTTCCGGTAGCGCCGCTTACGTTGACGCCACCGCCGGCCCGCACCTTCGCCAACGTCCCCGGCGGCCACCCCACCACCTGCTCGAGCTTGGCCAGCGTCTTTTCACGCGGCCAGGACCGGCCCTTCTCGAACGCGATTAGGTTCGGGGCACCGATGATCTTCATAGCCGCCAATTGCCGCTGCGAGATGCCCAATTCCTCACGCCGGGCAGCAAAAGCCGCACCCGCGCGAGCCACGCCGAGCGCGTCCGCGTCGTCGTGCATCGCGCCAGTCTATCGGCCGTACCGCGCTAGTCCTCACGCAACCGCAGCCGGCGGCGCGCCCCGTCACGAGCTCCCGCCAGGTGCGCACGCAACCCAACAGAGCGTTTACGGTTACCGATCCTCTGCTTACGTTTATTGCTTGCACTGCTTACGAAAGAGCGCTAACGTTAGCGCATCAATGATGTCACCGACGCCCGCGGGAGGAGCGATTGTGACCGTGACACTCGACATACCACCAACCCCGACGATGACACCGTGCGCGGCCGACCCAGATCGCTGGACCGCCGACGGCGATGACCCTGCACTCAAAGCGCTCTGTCGCGGCTGTCCGCGTCGCTGGCGCTGCGCCAACGAGGCCGTGCACACTCCCGGCATCGAAGGCATGGTCGCTGGGGTATACATCCCCAAATGCGGTCGAGCACGGGACTTTGCGTTGCGTCAACTGCAATCGCTGGCCGCTTTCGGCGGCTACGCAAGCCAGCCGGTCATCCCCTAGCCCCGGCGCGTGCCAGCCCCCAAACGCCACGGCACCCAGCGCGGCTTAACCGCGCGGCGTGTCGGAGCGGTTAAGCCGCGCACGTATGTCACTGTAGTTGCACACCAGACCCACCCGTCACTACAGAAAGGGGCGCCGCCCAGCTGAGGTCAGCCCAAACCCGTTGACGCACAACAACAGCGCCAACCCATAACTTCACATGGGCCAAACACAGAAATCCCCGCCAAAGGCGGGGATAACTGCAACCGGAGCCATCAACTCCGGTCATGGTCTCTCAAAACAAGAAACCAAGCCTTTGCCGGGCTGGTTTCACGATAGAGGACACCCTCGTGAACCACAAGAGTGACATTCACCCCGGCGACACCCCCTGCCTGCACCATCCCGGCGACTGGTTCGACCCCAAACGCCGAACCTTCACCCGCCAACAATGTCTGAACTGCCCAATCCTGCGCGACTGCGGCCAATCCGCCCGCCACCACCGACCCTCCCACGGCATGTGGGCCGGAATCTGGATCGACGGCGACTTCACCGACAAACAACACCTCCTGCCCCAGACCACCCACGCACCCGCCACCGGCCCGAAACACAGTCACCGCCAAGCGATCACGGCGCCGGCGACCACCATCGGCTCCCCGCCGACACCCCGGCCGCCGAAGCCGGGTCGGCACACTGGTTATCGCCGCCCCAACACCGGCCATCGCCGCCCAGATCACCGCACGCGCCAGCGGCAACTGCGAAATCATGGCGCCCGCCTGCACCTACCAGCAGGCCGCCCTTTTCAGCCGGCGCCGCGGCGCCGCCCCGCGACCGCTGAGCAGCCCCGCCGACGCCATCGCCGCCTGCCCCAACTGCATCGACCTCATCGAACACACCGATACCCCCACCGCCCTGGACCTCGGATACCTCGTCGACCCACGCAGCTGCACCAGCACCACGGCCATGCTGTGGCGCCAGCACCGCTGGGTCTTCCTCGACACCCACGGCCGCATCCACCACACCGGCCACCCCTCGATCACCCACCACGCCTCCTAAACCATGCCCACCACGACCGCAGCAGCCCGGCCCGCCGACGCGGCCGCCACCTGGAAAGCGTTGGCGCACCTGGTCGCCGCCCGACCCAAAATCCGGACCTGGAACCCCGCCACCAACAAATTCGACCGCACCCGAGACCTCACCAGCCGCCTTCCGCAGCTACCCGCCGCCGTCCTGCTCTACCTGCGCGGCCGCACCCACGTCCTGGCCCTGGACTTCGACACCAAACGCCACGGCCAACACGTCGTCGACGCCGACTTCACCCAAGCGCTGACCTGGATCACCGAAGCCGGTGGCCTGGCCGTCACCGACCGATCCAGCAGCGGCGGGCGCCACATCCTGGTGCCCCTGGCCATCGGAACCAGCGCCACCACCGCCGAAATCACCGGACTCATGCGCCTGCTCGAAGCCCGGCTCCCCACGCCTGGACAAGACCCCGATGACCAACCCGGCCACCGGCTGCATCACCGTGCCCGGATCACCGTGCCGCGAAGGCGGACACCGCCTCCTCGACGGGCCACTGCCCGCCGCCATCGACGCCTTCACCCGACGCTCCGACCCCGCCCTACTCCCCCGCCTCAACGCCATGCTCGGCGCGCTCCAACCAGCTGGCCCCGACAACCACCCAACGACGGGCCAGGACTGCACACCGCCGGCCCACGATGCCCTCACCGGCACCGGGGCCCACACCCGGCTACGCCCCGACTACACCCGCACCACCGAAATGCCCCGCCGCATCACCGCCTACGCCACCACCGGGCAGCTCCCCGCCGACACCACCTGGCCCAGCCACTCCGAAGCACGCCAATCCGTGCTCGCCCACGCCGCCCTGCACGGCCACAGCCTGGCCACCATCACCGCCCTCATCGCCCCCGGCCGGCCCTGGCACCGCGGACTAGGCGCCGCCTACACCCGCTACCACCGCAACGCCGACAAAGCCCTGCAACGCGACTTTCACAAAGCCCTGACCTGGGCGGCGGCCAACACCAAGTTTTTCCGACCTATCCGCGCACAAGAACAAGAACTACACACACGGGGGGGAGGCTACGGCCCCGAGCTCCACCGCAGCTGGCTGGCCAACGCGCTCGCCTGGCTGGACCAAGAATTCCGCGGGCACCGCTACAAATGGATCGGCGCCGCGGTCTACCAAGCCCTAGCAGTGCACGCGGTCCGATCCGGCGACGTCATCAACGGCGTACCCGTCGTCGGCGTAGGCGGACGGTCACTGTCACTGGCGACCGGGCTGCTCAGCGAGACAACCGTGTGGCAATTCCTGCGCGACACCCGCGACCGACCCGGCGCTCCCCTGGTCCGAACCCGCATCGCCCAAGGCCGCCAACCCGACTACTACGCACTGACCCGACAACACCAACTCGAAACCGCCCGCCCGGTGATCGCGGCAACCCGCGTCGAAGACGTCCACCCGGCCTGGAAAATCATCGGACACCGCCACCGCCGCGTCTACGAGGCGATCGTGCACCGCCAACTCAACGACCCGCAGGACGTGTTCGCCGCCGCCCACATCGCCACCAGCACCGGCTACGCCGCCCTGGCCGCCCTGACCACCGCCGGCCTCATCACCCGGCGACGAGGACACCTCAGCGCCGGACCGGTCAGGCTCGACGACATCGCCGCCGCCCACCATCTCGATGAGCAACGCACCCAACGCATCCAACGACACCAACGCGAACGCAGCGCCTGGCACGACTGGCTGACCACCCGCGAAGACGCCCGCACACCCATCCCCGCACCCCAGCGCTCCGATGGCCACCATGACCGAGCCCGCCGACCCCCACCGCGATGAATACCTCGCCGCCGTGCTGGCCACCGGGCCACCCGAGGCCACCGAGGAACAACACGCCCTGGAACTGCTGGCCGACCTCGTGGGCGCCACCATCGTGGCCGTCACAACGCGGTGATCACCACGTCCTGAGGCGCCAAAGCCCACCAAGCTGCCGAGGTCAGCGCAATGCCCAGGCGGCATCTGTACGGGCAACCGCAGCTACGGGCGCGCGGCAGGCAGACCGGTCACCCGGTGCCCGAGGTACCGGCAGCAGTGTCCGCCGACCCGGCCAGCGCGTGCTTGCTGCCCAACTCGGCGAACTGCCTGCGCAGCCCGTCAGCACGGGCCAGCAACGCATGCACAGTCCGCGGGCGGCTATTGCCCAACGCCAAGATCGCCGGCGCCGTCCGCAACTCAGCCACAGCCAACCCCAGGATCACCATGGTGGTAGGCCGCAGATCGTCGTCGCGAGCATCGATAGCCAACTGGTCGACCCACTCGCGATCCTCGTCGTCGAGCCCGTACTGGTCGGCCTGCCCGACAAGCCCCGCGATCACCGCGAGCAGATCCTCGTGATGCGTCTGTAGCCAAGCGATTTCGGCCGGTCGGCGCTGCGGGCCTCCCGCGCAGAACTGCGCGCGGCGCGCATGATCTTCTCATCAGGGCGGTCATAGCGCAGCAGCGCCTCGAGGCGGTCAATCCGATCCAAGACGCCCTGTTTACCGACGCCGACCTGCGCACCCAACTGAGCAAGGAAAAGACCACGATCCCGGCCAGCTTTCAGGAAATGCAACTCCCGGCGACGATCCTCCCACCACAACCAGTTGTTCAGCGTCAACGCATCGCACACGTCGGCTTGCAACACCCACCGGGCAATCCCTGGCCCGCTGTGTTTGCGCAGGTAATCGAGCACTTCACGCGGATCCGCATCCAGGGAATCGGGCAACGACTCGCGGTCAGGGTCATCGACTTTGGCGCGGCGTTTTGCGATCATCACGACGGCGCGTTCCAGCTCGGATCGATGCACCTTGGGCCGAGTGGCCATCTCATCAGTATTTCACTGACGGATAAGAAACGTCGACATCGCCGCGCAAGCGATATCACAGCTTTCGTCGAGTCCCAGCCAACAGGATCGGCTCGGCGGGCGCCGTTGACCACCAATTCGGGTGCGCCGCGAATGCGCAAGTGTCGAGTGCGCGGCGAGACCAGGGCGCAGCGCAGCTATGCGCTCTGCGCTCGGAGCTCTGCTGCCGGCGGTAGCTAGGTTGCGGCGACACCGAAGCGTACCGAGTCCGGCGTCGCTCCGCGGATCCCAGCCCCCGATGCGGCGCCTGGAAATCGACTGCAAGACCCCACCGCCCCGCAACCGAGATAGCTTCGCCAACTCCGCGGGTCACCGACGCAGTACGGGTCAAAGCTCGTCGCCGTACGGATTGCCCCCGGCGAACCATCGGGTGTCTCATGAGCCAGCCTACCGCATTCGGCTTCGACAGTGAGCGCAACCGGCGCGGTGCCCTTCAGATACGGGCTTGGGCAGGCACTGTAGTACCGGGCGCCGACATGCCGAAAATGACGCGTTGTCGGCGGATCCAATCCGCGACGGCTGCGCGCCGATACGCACGTGCCGACAAGAAGTCGCCACAAGAAGTTTGCCACTTTACCGCGGTAAAGTGCGCGGGCGCGACGAGCCATAACGCCAGCCACCGCCACCAGCGCCGTTCCGCCGCTCAACGGGCGGGTTGCTGGCAAAGCCCGAACGTCAGGCCGAAGCGGCGCGGCGCCGACGGCGCGAGACCAGCGCCTCCATCACGAGGTCCGAGGCGAAGTCCTGGGCCGTCAACAACACATCGTCACGTTTGGCCTCCAACCACGCCGCACGCAGCCGGGTCGCCGCCTCGGGCCGCAACCGCAACGTGCGAGGAGCCTCAGGCTCCGCGGTGCTGGGTCGCTGCCACCGACTCGACGGATTTAACCTGGGGCGCAGCCACCGTCGCATGTTCGATCGGTGCCGGTGCCGGTGCCGGCACGTGGGGCCGCAGGATGGCTCCGGCGGTTCGGCAACGGGCGCATCGACGTCGATCGCGACCCGGGTAGCCGAGCCTGCATCCGACAACATCCCCATCACCACGTCGGACACTTTCTTAGCCATGATGTCTCCCTCGATTACGGCGACCCTCGTCGACGCGGCGCATCACATCGACAGTGAAAGCGGCATAAGCCTGCGCCAGGTCGGGATCGGCCTCAGCATCGCCGAGCACAAACAACCCACTGACCATCCGTTCGGCGGCCGTGCGTTTCGGGATCGGCGTGTCAAACATCGGCACCCCGTCGGCCTGCATGGCTGCCAAGGTTTCGCGGCTGATGACGGTGTTCGGCTCGTACTTGGTCAACAAGACACCGAGCAGTTCGGCCGAAAGCACCTGATGCTCGCGCAGCGAGGCCGCCCACTCCAAAAACATGTGCACACCCCGTCTCCCCCACTTACTGGCGTCGGTCGGAATGATCATCCAGTCAGCGGCATTGAGCGCCGAAATCACCAGCTGGCCCAAATTGGGCGAGAGGTCCAACACGATCGCGTCATAGTCGGCGTAGACGGGCTGCAACCGCATCGCCATTTGATACTCACGGCGATGCATCGTCACCAGCTGCTGATCGAGCTTGGCCACCGCCAGGGTCGAGGGCACCAGCTGCAGATTCGGGATCCGGGTCTTGCGGATCACCTGGGCGATCGGCGCCTGCTCGGCGATCAAGTCATAGAGATCGAGCTCGACATCGTCGTCGGGATCGAACATCGATGTCGAGTTGGACTGAGCGTCGCAGTCGACCAACAGCGTGCGCCAGCCACCATGAGCCAGCCCGGCCGCCAAACTGACCGCGGTGAACGACTTCCCCACGCCACCCTTGTGGTTGGCGATGGCAATCACTTCAGCTTTCACTTCTACCCCTTACGTCCCAATTGTCACAGCGCCATTAGAACACGGTGTGACGTGGTGTTTGCGCGACGCCGTGACGGCGTGTTGCGGTCACCCAGTGAGCCCAACACCGCGTGACATGGCCACTGCATCATCGGATTGCTCAATCACCGGATTGCTGGATCACCGGATCACCGGGTATCTCGGATCACCCGATTTCTCGATCACCGGATTTCCGAATCACGCGATGACGAGATCGCCGCATGACCCGATAATCCGATGATCGGGTCACCCGGTCACGTGATCGCCCCGAGACACGGTGATCCCAAAACGGTGTGACGGCGTCACCGGCTCACCGGCTCACCGCCGGTCACGCGGTCGCGGGGTGATCGGCTCACCTGGCGACGCAGTGATTTGCGGATCACGTCGCACCATCACCAAATCACCGCGTCGCGCAGTGATCAGGCCCCGGGATTGAGGAGCTCACCTCGTGGGCGAATCACCCAATCACCCAATCACCTAACCGGCCAATCACCGAGTCGCCGAGTGATCGTGTCACGTCTTGTGCCGATCAGGTGTGCCCGCGTCGAGCGGCGATCGCGCGGAGGCCGTTGCAAGATCGACTCACCCGGGACGTCGACGGATGCCCGCGCGCGAATAGCGTCGGAGTCGGCATCGACGCACGGATGAGCCCGCATCGTCGCGGGGGAGTCCGGGAAACCCGGCTTGCGGCAACAACAGTGCGCCTCGGATACCTGCCGTTGGTTGGGCGGGTTATCCCGATGCCCGACGATCGGGCAAAGACGACAGTTGCCAGCTGACGCTGCGATACCAGCAGTAGTGCCTGTTCAAGCCCCATCGCCCAGTGCTGTGCCACTTTACCGCGGTAAAGTGGCAAACCCCTCACCGCAGGGGACTGCGCACCGTCGGCGCCCGAAAACCCCCGCACCACCTGCGCGTTTCGCTGCCACGCCAGGCTCCCGCCGGCCAGTACACTGAGACCACCTCATCCGAAGTACTCCGCTGCGCGGGGGAAGCATACGGAAGGCCATTCATGGCTGTGCATGTCGTTCTCAATCAGAAGGGCGGCGTCGGCAAAAGCACCATTGCGGTCAATCTGGCCGCCGTGACCGCCGACGTCCTCAACCGCCACGACCAGCCCGGCGCCAGTTCGCCCGTTGCCGCGGTCTCCATTGACCCACAAGGCTCGGCGGTGTGGTGGGCGTCGCGGATCAACGACCTGCCGTTTCACATCGTGCAGGCCCATGACGATCTGGCCGGCCTGGCCCGGCTCAATCAGCTGCCCAACATCACACACGTCTACGTCGACACCCCGGGCTGGATCGACCTCGAGGCCGGCAACAACGGCGCCGACCCGCTCGGGCGTGGGCCGGCCGCCGACGCGCTACGCACCGTGCTCGACGTCGCCGACAAAGTCATCATCCCGATCGAAACCGAACCGCTGTCCTTCGACCCGACCGCGCGCACCATCACCAAAGTGGTCAAACCGCGCGGCGTGCCCTACATCGTGGTCATCAACAACTGGGACCCGCGCGACGGCGCCCACGACCTCAACGAGACCAAAGAGTTCATCAAGCTCAACAACTGGCCACTGGCCAACACCGTGATCCGCCACTACAAACTGCACGCCCGCGCCAGCGCGGACGGACAAGTGGTCACCGAATACCCCACCAACCGGGTGGCCCTGCAAGCCCGCGAGGACTTCTACCGCTTCGCGCTCGAGCTCAACATCGGCGGAGGCAACTGATGGCCCCCCGCGGAAAACGAACCAGCCTGGCCGCCCTGGCCGGCGACGTCGGGGACAACTCACCCGTCGACGAGCCCGGCGCCGGCCCGGCGCGCGGCGCACCGCTATCCCAGCTGACCGCCAACCCGCGCAACCCCCGCGAGGACCTCGGGGACCTGGCCGACCTCGCATCCATCGCCGACATGCAGCTACAGCCCGCCGTCGTCGTCACCGCCGACGCCTACCGCGCGCTGTACCCCGAGGACGCGATCGCCACCCGCTACGTTGTGATCAACGGATGCCGGCGCCTGGCCGCCGCCCACAAATACGGCCTGAGCAACCTCGATATCGTCGTCAACGACGCCCTGGCCCGCGACCGGATCACCCTCATCTCGGCGGCCATCACCGAAAACGTCGACCGCCAAGACTTCGACGTCATCGAAGAAGCCCGCGCCGTGGAGGCCCTGGTCCTCGAATGCGGCCGCGCCGATCTCGCCGGCGTACGACTACACCGCACCGAAGGCTGGGTGTCACAACGGCGCGCCCTACTCAAACTCGCACCCGAGCTTCAAACCAAGTTGCGCCGCGGCGAACTGGCCATCCGCGAAGCCCGCTCACTGGCGCGCGTTCCCCACGAACAGCAAGTCGCCCGCTGGCGCGCCACCCTCGAGAAAAACAACACCCCCACCAACCCCGAAACCGAAACCCCGAAACCGGCCCCATCCCGATCACGGGCCATCACCACCGCACTGGCCAAATTCGACACCGAACCCCACCTGCTCGTCGACGCGCTACGCACCACGCTGGGCCACAACGGCATCCGCCGGCTAGCCGCAGTCCTGCAACCCGAATTGGACAGCGCCGACGCGGCCGCAACCGGCTAGCTCCCCACCCCGAACCCCCGGGGCGAGCAGCTACAGATCGCGGGCTAACTCGCCCAAATGGCCCGGCGTGACGAACTGGGCCAGCGCATCCAAATATTTCTGCGCCGCCTCCCGATACTTCTCGGCCGCATCCCCGGCGGCCAAAATGTTCTGCTGCGCCGCGATCAGCAGCCTGTTGACCTCAGTCTGAGTCACCAGCTGCGCCCGCAGATCCGCCAACTCAGTGCCTGACGCCGGCGTGGGGGAGGGGCCACCCGCCGGCAGCGCGTCTTCATAGACATACCAGCGCAGCCGCTGCGGGCGCGGCATCGCGCCGCCGCGCAACTCGCCGGCCGTAATCGCACGGATCAGCGTGCGCGGGTCCTTACCCAAACGTTCAGCGGCCTCCTGCAGCAACACATAAGGGCCCGCAGGTGTGGTCTCCACACCCGGGGGCGCCTGTTTGGGTTCCTGGCTCATCGTCTCGATCCACGCGCGGGAGCGCTGCCTCCTAACGACACGATGCGGCTAATTAAGGCCATCATAGCCACATCGGGCACACGCCGCGGCCAACAATGCTGCTAATTAGTGACATTCATGCCCTAGAATAGCGGCAGGCCTCCTGCACCATCGCGGTACCGAGGACGACAGCGACATTGTTGAGGGGAACAGTAGTGGCAACTCACACCGAACACCGGCGCCAACCCAGGACGGGCTCCGAAACGCGGCAACGCACCAAGATGGTCGGCCTGCGAGTTCGCCCCGAAGACCACCAGCGGCTCACCCAACTGGCCCAATACCGCGGCGTCAACATTGCAGCACTGTTCGAAGCCACCGTGGCCGACCTGCTGGCCACCCCGCTGCCCGACGAAGCGCGCAGCGCCTAATCGACCGGGATCAGCCGGGCAATTCCGCCGCGCCGGCCAGGATCCGCCCCACCGTGCTGTGATGCACGTGGTGCCGGCGGCTGATCGCCCCCGGCGGGGCACCGGCAGCATGCTCGGCCAACACCGCGGCCACAATCGCCGGGTCCTTGGACGTCACCCCGCTGCGCACCAACTGATCGGCGGCCGGGCGCCACCGGCGAGCCGCCGCCACGGCGGGCCCAGTGACCGCGCCGGGCACCGCAGCAAGCGCACGCTCGCCGGGCTCTGACGCTGTCGGCGACGCCGGCAGCGGGCCCGCCCGTCGCGGCGCATCACCACGCGGGCCACCGTCGACCGACCGTGCCGATGCACCATCGGCGCCCGCCGCCGAGACGGTAGCCGCGCCCGCCCCGCGGTCGGGCGCCGGCGCCAGTGGCGCCCTCTTGGTCGAGGTGTGTCGTCTCCTACCGTCCGGGCGATTCGCGGGATCCGCACCGGTAGCCGGCGGAGCCAGCGACAACAGCGACAACGTCGAATTCGCGATCGACACATCAATAGCCACCGGCCACAACCACGCCCGATCCGGCGACATCCCCAACGCCACCACCAGATCCCGCAGCGCGTCGAACGACAACACGAACGCACAACCGGCCAACGCGATCGTCATCGCCAGCGCACACCAATACATGAACCCGACCCGACGAGCCCGCACCAGCAGAGCCACCGAATGCGTCGAGCCCAACAAGACCGCAGGCGGCACCACCGCCGCCGCGGCCGCCAGCCGCACTGTGCCACCAGGGGCTGTCAACACCGCATGCGCGACATTGCCCGCGACCGACACACTGGTAGCCATGATCAACCAGATCCAGAAAAACCGGGTCGCCCCGCGCGTCGACGCATCGCTGACCGCCGTGTCTGCCGTCATCGATTCCCCCCAGGCCAGCCCACCCGCACACAGCGAGTCCGACCCATCCGGATCGTCCTGATGCCCTGGGCCAGCTCCGCTCTCATCTGTCTAGCCTATGGCCACGTTCTGCCTCCGCCCGCAGAAATCTCGCGCCACGAACACGCCGCAACGAACGCCCCGGGGGCGACGCTAACGCGCACGGGCGCAATGCTTTTCCCAGCCGATCAGTCGGCGCGCCGAACCCGCAGCGACGCCGCCAGCGCCGCCCGCGGCCCCACCACCTCCACTGGCCGGGCGCAACCAGACCGAACCGTCCCTTTCGCCGCCACTGTTGTCGGATGGCTCCGAGTACCATTGCAGCGCAACCAGACTCGATGATTGACGAGCACTGTGCTGCGATGATCCGGGGAACCGCAGCCAGGTGTTGCCGCATGCGCCACCCGCGGCGCTGGCTTGCCGCCGGTGGCACCGGTGCGGATCGTTGCAGGCGTGGTGGTTAGCGCGGGTTCGGTGCCCGCGGCACATACCATCCGGGCAGATACTCGACGTAGTTCCACGGGGCCAGCTGCCCCTTGGGCACCGCGATGACGTCGCGGACGTCGACGGGCTGGCGCGGTGACGGCCACGGCGGGTCCGGACTATAGGTCTGGCGCGGGTCGGGAGCGAAAACTCCCGGGGCCAATTCGGTGGTGCCGTAAGGCCCGAGCTCACCGGGACTGAGCGTGGTGATTCTGGAGATGTCCAGCGGATACTTCGCCGGTGACGGCCCGGCCGGCAGCGCGCCGTCGTCGAACGGGTACCACAGGCCAGGACCGATCTGCTTGGAGCCATACGGCGGCAGCTGCCCGTCGGGCACCCGAATGATCTTGGTGACATCGATCCAGTACCGCGGGTCGGTGCCGTGCGGCGGGTCCGCGGGCGCCTGCGGTGATCGGTCAGTGGGCGGGTCAGCGCCCAACCCTGCTGGTTGCACCCGGTCGCCGGACCGGTAGTCCAGGGCCCGGATTTCCCCCGCCAAGGCGCTGCCCTGTTGCGCAGTAGAGGCCACCACCGAATCAACTTGAGAAACCTGGCTGTGCAGCGCCTGCAGGACCGCGCGCTGGGCGGCCGGTGTCCCCGCCGCGGCCGCGGCCTGAGTGATCGTGCGGGTCGCCGCGGCGATGGCGTCGAGGCGGGCCGCCCCGGCCTGCGTCACTGTGGCCGCCAGGTTCAGCCGCTGGTTTAACGCGGTGTCAGTGCGGTCCTTGCTCGCCAGCACCCGGGTGGCCTCACCCACGAAATCTTGGTGACGATCCCGCAGCTGTCCCGACAGCACCGCCGCATGCTGACCCGCAGCGGCGGCCTGTCGTGCCGCCGTCTGCAGGGCCGCTGCCGGTTGCAGCGTTTGCGGTGAGCCCGCAAACAGCGCACGCGCTCGCTCGACGGCCGCGAGAGCCTGCTCAGCTACCTGCGTCAGGGACACCCCTCAATTATGGCGCGCGCTGAACCGTGTTTTGACGCGATATCTCCGCGGCGCACGGCCATGACCTATCGCGGTCAAACCGGCCCAACGTCGGCAGCGCCGGCACCTGCCGCGACGCGCAGTCCTATTAGCGGCGGCGCCGCGGGCGCTCGCCCAGCATCGTGGTGACCAACCCCACGATCTCGGCGTCGGCGACGTCGGAACGCTGGGAGAGCTGTCGTGCCGCGACCGCAATCCGTTGCAGAAACCCCCCGTAACAGGCCGCGGTGGCCGTGGCGTAGCCATTGGCGGCCTGCACCGGCCTCGCGGTGCTGCGCACGAGGCAGTTCGCGATTGTCGGCAAAACGTGTCGTCGAAAGATGTCGGCTGCCAATGATGAGCGAGGTGGTGGCGAGTACCGAACCCGCGCACCACAACCGGCCATCCACCTTGCTTACCCGGTGACGGGGGAGTGGGTGCCAGGGTTGTGAACAAGGTGGTGAGTCAAACGATGCCAAAGCGAGCTGGCGGCGGAAAGATCGCCACCCGTTCACCGTTAAGTGGATTATCGCTGGGCCTCAACGACACGTCAGCGTTCTCCCATTCCATGACAGGCTGCAGCGACCCCAGGAACACCCGCGATCACTGGGTGATTTCGTGATGCGATCACAAGGCGCCCCGGTCAACGAGCCCGCTCACCACGACATTCCTTGCGGCCAGCGTTACGCTGGAGCCGTCCTAATCGCCGTCCGCGTGGCTCTGAAGTAGCTTGCCGCCTGCGGGTTTGTGCTGTTGTCGAAGGTGCCAACGTGCGGCGTGACGGATGGGCCGGCGTGACAAAAAAAGTAGGTCACATCGCTCGTCAGGGCGCCAACCGCTGCCTGCTGCAGCGGTCGACACCCACCACCTCGGGTCTGGCTTATCGTCGCCCTGCCGCCACGGCTGGCTTCGCCGGAAAGGTGCCGACCCCAGGTGGGACGAGACCGGCGCGACGTGCGCGAAACAACGCACCGACACCGCCGAAACCCCTCGGCCCCAGCCACACTGGGAACGAAAGGGCACCACACATGGTCGTCATCGGAATCGACACCCACAAAGCCACCCACACACTGGTCGGAGTCGATCCCGGCGGCCGCAAACTCAAAGAGCTGACGGTGCGCGCCACCACCGCCGGCCACCTCAAAGCCCTCAACTGGGCCCGGCGCACATTCGGCCTCGAAATCGTCTGGGGCATCGAGGATTGCCGCAACCTATCCCGACGGCTAGAACGCGATCTCCTCGACGCAGGCCAACGCGTGGTGCGAGTACCCCCGCAACTCATGGCCCGCACCCGAGCCTCAGCCCGCACCCGCGGAAAATCGGACCCGATCGACGCACTGGCCGTCGCACGAGCAGTCCTGCGTGAACCCGACCTCCCGGTGGCCAGCCACGACGAAGTCTCGCGCGAGTTCAAACTGCTGGTAGACCGCCGCGACGACCTCGTAGAACACCGCACCACGACGATCAACCGCCTGCTGTGGCGCGTGCACGAACTCGACCCCACCTACGCCACACCAGCCACCCGGCTCAGTCGCGACAAACACCAAGAGGCGCTACGGGTCTGGCTCGAAACCCAACCCGGACTCGTCGCCGAGCTGGGCCGCGCCGAACTCGCCGACATCATGGCCCTCACCGCCGACATCAAGACACTCGACAAACGCATCGCCGCACGCGTGCGAGAAGCCGCCCCATCCCTGCTGACCGTTGTCGGCTGCGCAGAGCTGACCGCGGCCAAACTCATCGGAGAAACCGCCGGGGTATCGCGATTCCGCAGCGAAGCAGCGTTCGCCCGCCACGCCGGAGTAACCCCCATCCCGCACTGGTCAGGGTCGAACAACGTGCGCTCAAAAATGACCCGGTCCGGCAACCGCCAACTCAACGTCGCCCTGTACCGCATCGCCATGGTCCAGATCCGACGCAACGGCCCCGCCGAGGCCTACTACCGCCGGCGCCGCGACACCGGCGACTCACACGCCGGAGCGCTGCGCCGCATCGAACGCCGAATCGCCCGCCACGTTTTCCGGCACCTACACACCGACCGATCCGCCACCTCCCAACAAACACCAGTGGTTCCCGAACCGGCGAACAGAGAGACCGCATAGACACCCGTGCCACAATTCCAAGCAATCCGCCCGACCCGCCAACCCCACCAGCGGCCGCCGCAAGGCGCCCATTGCCGCCCTCAGTCGGCAACCGGTAGCATATGCGGTAGTAGAACCGGAAGTATAGGAGGAACTTTTATGGCGGGGACTTTGGAACGGGCCGTCGAGGCCAGTGAGATCGTCGACGCCTTGAAATCCTTCGGTGTCACTCAGGTGGACGTCGCCGCGGTAGCGCATGTCTCCGACCGTGCGGTACGCGGGTGGCGCACCGGCGACATCCGCTCCGACCGCTACGACCGGCTCGCGCAGCTTCGCGACCTCGTCCTAATGCTCTCAGACTCGTTAACACCGCGAGGCGTCGGCCAGTGGCTGCACGCCAAGAACCGGCTCCTTGACGGCCAGCGCCCGGTCGACCTGCTCGCTGAGGACCACTACGAAGAGGTTCGCGGCGCGGCCGACGCCTTCGTCGACGGCTCCTACGTGTGAGTCTTGGCGACGCAGTCGCCACCGCACCGCGACGAAGGCTGACCGGCAGTTACTGGCACCAAGGCCCCACACGGCACACGCTCATATCCTGCGCAGACCCCGCCGCAGGGCCAGGCCGCTACCACCGAACCGGGGAGCCGGGGGTTTGGTACGCGTCCAACCGGGAACAAGGCGCATGGGCAGAACTCTTTCGTCACTTCGTCGACGAAGGAGTCGATCCATTCGAGGTGCGTCGCCGCGTCGGTCGGGTATCTGTTGACCTTCACATCCTCGACCTCACCGACGAGACGACACGATCGCATCTCGGCGTGGACGAAGCAGACCTCGTGTCCGACGACTGCGCCGCCACCCAGGCCCTCGCGGGCGCGGCGCGCGATGCGGGGTTCGACGCCATACTTGCTCCAGCAGCCGCGCTACCCGGCTGCAAAACGCTCGCAGTGTTCGTTCACGCGCTTTCCAAAGTCACCCCAGAGCGCTCCGAAGTTCGCCAACCCCCTCCGCGGCTGGCGGACCTTCTCCCGTTGATTCGACCACACGAAAACGTGCCGGACACAGTGCGTCGGCTGCTTATCACTCTGGGACACCTTGGGACCGCAGCGATTCGGCGCCGACGCCGCTAATCGGCCGACTTAGCGCCTACAGGCTCAGCGTGCTCTCATTAGCCAAGCCAGTGACCTGCGATGCGGCCACTAACGCCATACCTTTCGCTCGGCCCACGGGAAACCGTCACGGTACGGCAGCGGCCATAAACGCACCGGCGCTTCACGACAAACGTGGATTTTCTGTGATGTGCAGTGTTGGTTGACAAGTGGATTCACGAGTCTCGTCGCTGGGTGGAGAGGAGGCCGTACAGAGGGTTCTGCTCAGCCGCAGCACGGGTATCGATGCCGGCACCGTCGACGTAGCGTTGCGAGGTCACCATGGACTCGTGGCCGAGGAGCTTCATCAGCGTGTAGACACTCACATTCGCATTGGCGAGTTCGGTGGCGAAGGTGTGGCGCAAGCCATGCACCAGGGCACCGGACGACCGTTCGCCATTGATGCCAGCCTTCTTGAAGGCCCGCAGGATCCGGTACTGCAGCGTGCCGCGCGTGATCCGCTCTCCGTCTGCGCCGACAAACAACGCAGCCTTGGGGGAGAAGCTGCTCAGCGTGTCAGCGCCCGGTGATCGCCTGCGGGCCTGCGGAAAACGTGTGGTGCGAGTTTGTAGATACTGCTCGAGAACGTCGAGAAGCTCGCCGCCGAAGGGTATTCGGCGATCCTTGTTGCCCTTTCCGCGAACATGCAGCACGCCACCGTCTTCGGTTCGGCGGATGTCGCCGATGTTGGCATTGATGAGCTCGTCGGCCCTCAAGCCGGCCAACAGGGCGGTGAAGACGATCGCGCGGTCGCGCTCCGGCCAGTCACTGCGGCGCGGCGATCCTTGATCGGCGTCGATGGCCGCAACCAATTCGGTGACGGTATCGGTGGGATAGCTTTTCGGAAGGGACTTAGGCACTTTCGGCCGACCGATGTGCGGCATGGGATTGGCGTTGAGGAGATCCGCCGTGTAGAGGAACGTGCACAGGGTGTTCCACGTCGACCAGCAGCGCCGGATCGAGGCGGACGCATGGGTTTCGGCGTAGACGGCAAACGCGGCACGCAGATTGTCTCTATCCAACTCGGTCGTCCGAAGGCTCAGGACACCCTCGGCGGTGCCGGCAATCAGTGAGGCTATGGCTTCGAAGTCTTGGCGGTAGGCCTTCGCCGTATGCGGTGAAGGCTTGCGGATCGCACAATCAGCCAGGAACTCGGCGGAACCAGCCCGGGTAGGGGAGTACGGACGACTTTTTTTGCGGGTCAGTTCCAGCCACCAAACCAGCATGGCAGGCCTGCATGGATATCAGCGGTTATCCATGAATAACCCCGCCGTTTTCATCAGATGAATCACGGTGCTGACTGACGGTCGGCCATCGGGTTGGCGTCGTTGTGGCCGAGAAGCCCTGGTAAATGACCGTTTTGGAACGCCGCGATGTGGGCGAGTGCTTTCGGTATGGCTCGGTTCGCCGACACGCTGGCGCGAAGTGTTCTGAACGTGACGCCTCTAGCTGTGGTGATGTGGTATTGATTCAGTGAGTGATTCAATGATGCATCTGATGAGACCGGTTTGGAGGCTGATTTGCCCCTCGACAAGAGTGGCCGCGTGCATGTCGTCGGGTCGGTTCCGCTGCTGCATCCGGAGGTGCAGACCGTCGATGAGATGCTGCAGGGGTGGCGCAATCAGCAAATGTGCCGCAACCTGGGCCATGACACGATTGCGGGACGAATCCGGCTGGTTGAGCGTTTCGTCGAGCACACCAATGAGTTCCCGTGGATGTGGACGCCGGCCTTGGTGGAGGAGTTCTTCGGCGATCTGCGGTCGGTCAAAAGATGCAAGCAGTCGACTGTGCGTCGTTACCAGAACGCGTTGCGGTTGTTCTGCTCGTATGTCAGCGATCCCGATTACGGGTGGGATCGGGTGTGTGAACAGCGATTCGGCACGCATCCCGCTCAGGTGTTTTTCGAGTGGAACACCGCGGTGCATGTGCAGGACAACGAGCAGTCCCCGACCAAGCGCGCGTTTACCAAACGAGAGCTGCAGGATTTCTTCGACCATGCCGATGAGCGGGTATCGCTGATCGCGGCCTCGGCGCGTAAGGGCTGGCTGCCGGCCTACCGGGACGCGACGATGTTCAAGCTCGCCTACTCCTACGGGCTGCGGTTTAACGAACTGCGCCATCTGCAGACGGTGGATTTCTCCCGCAACGCTCACGCCCGGGAGTTTGGCTCCTATGGCGTTGTTCAGGTCCGTTACGGCAAGGCCAAGAAGGGATCCCCACCCAAGCGGCGCGGTGTCCTGACGGTGTTTAGGTGGACTCCTGAGGTGATTACCGACTGGCTTGCTCACGGCCAGCCGGCGATGACTGATGGGCTTGACCTATTCCCCAGCGAGCGAGGCGCGTTGGTCGCCGAGAACACACTGCTGCGCCGGTTCCGGCGGTATTGCCGGGATCTGGAGTTGCCAGACGGATTAGATCTGCACTCGCTGCGCCGCTCGTATGCCACCCACTTGATCGAAGACGGCTGGGATGCCAAGTTCGTCCAGGACCAGATGGGTCACGACCATGCCAGCACGACGTCGCTGTATACCTGCGTGTCCAGCGACTATCGGGTCAGCACTTTGCGTCGGGTGTTGGACACCACTATCAAGGACGCGCTGTCGTTCGGCGAGGAGACCTGATGAGACGGCGAGTCGACTACACCTGGCGGTTGGCCGAGCTGATGGCCGCTCGTGGGATGCACAACAGTACCGATCTGATTCCCCTTCTTGTCGAACGGGGGATCGAGCTTTCACGGCCACAGGTGTATCGCGTGGTTCACCAACGCCCCGAACGGGTTTCGCTTCAAATGATCGCCGCACTGTGCGATATCTTAGGTTGCGGTGTTGAGGACTTGGTCACCGTGACCGCGGCCGACGTCCGCCGGCGCAAAGCGTCCGCCGGCTCGCCGGCAACGCCGAGGCCCAACGTGGTCGAGCTCAACAAAGCGGTGCGTCCTCGCCGAGCCAAAGTGATCAGCGATGACGATTAGCCCCAACCGGCGCTCCACCAAACGGGGCCGCCCGCGCGTTACCGGCGAGCAGTTCCGCTGCAGCCGGTGTGAGCGGATGGCCAACCAGCGCAGGGCGTCCTGGCCCGGTGAGGACTTGTGCTACAGCTGTTTCTACGCAGCGATGCGTACCCGCGGAATCTGCCCGCGATGCGGTCACGATGGGGTGCTTCCCGGCCTGGCCGCCGATGGCGACCACGAGCCAATCTGCTTGTCGTGTGCAGGAATTCCCGGAGACTTCACCTGTCGACAGTGCGGAGCCGAAGGCGATTTCTACCGTCGCAAAACCTGTGCCCGTTGCGCCCTTCGCGACGATCTAACCGCGTTGATGATCGACGGCGCCCGCAGCCCTCAAGCCATGGCCCCAATCGTCGAGGCACTGTGCGGTGTCGAGCGGCCCGCCAGCATCCTGACCTGGAAGCGCTCGCCCAGGGTCCAAGAACTGCTGACCGGATTGGCATCCGGGGACATCCCACTGACTCATCAGGGCATTGACGAAGCCGGCACGGACAAAGCGACCAACCATCTGCGCAGCCTGCTTGAACACGCCGGTATCTTGGCTGCCCGCGACGAACCGCTGGCTTGGTTTGAACGTTGGCTCACCGCGAAACTCGAGGGGGTCACCGAGCCGGTCGTGCGTGCGCCGGCGGAGCGATTCGCCACGTGGTATCACCTGCGTCGGTTACGCAAGACATCGGTTCCCGGACAAAGCACCGCTGCGGCCGCGCGATACGCCAAACAAGAGATCACCGAGGCGATCAAGTTCCTCACCTGGCTGCACAGCGCGCATCACCGCACCCTGGCCAGGTGCCGGCAACAAGACGTCGACGAGTGGCTGGCATCGGGACCCACCACGAGACGAAAGATCCGAAACCTCCTTGCCTGGGCCAAGAAAGCCCAGTTGAACAAATCGGTGAAGATCACTCATCAGCAGCCCCCTCCCAGCCGCGCGCTCACCCAACAGCAGCGTCTGGCATGGCTCCGAGAGCTCCTTGACGGTGACTCCGAATCACTGTCGTACCGTGTCGCGGGAATCCTTCTGCTCCTGTTCGCTCAGCCCGTGACCAAAGTCGCGGCTCTCCAGACATCGGCGATCACGTTCGCAGAAAACGACGTGCGCATCTCGCTAGGGCAAGAGCCGATCCCCGTACCGCCACCATTCGCAAACATGCTCGCTAGCTACATGGACAGCCGACCGCATCTCAGAACGGTAGGCGGACTGGCAACCAGCCCGTGGCTATTTCCGAGTGTCCGTCCCGGCCGGCATCGTCAACCCCAAGAAATCATGGTAAGGCTTGGACGACTGGGCATCGATCTGCTTGGCGCACGAAATACCGCCTTGCAGAGCCTCGTCGTGGCGGCACCACCACCCCTTGTCGCCGAGCTCCTCGGCTACAGCTACAACACCACCCAACGCCACGCCGAAATCGCAGCCCAGCCATGGGCCCGCTACGTGACCAAAACAGCCGCCGAATCTACCTGACCGCCGATCCTATCCAACCAGTGCTGCAAAGGCTTTCGGCCGCCACCAGCAAACAGGACGGCAACTCCGCACAGTGATGACATCGACGCCACCCCGGGAACCTAACCAAGACGATCGGGCACCAACCGCTTTGGCAATTCTGGAGCCCATCCCAGTTTCCCGACACGACCGAATACTGCCAGATCGAATACGGAGGGTTACCGGTAAATTGCTCCGTATCATGTTGTCGCACAATATATCTCGCCCACCCCGGAGAGTTGGTCACGCCGGGCAAGCAAGTGAAAGCCGCCGCCAACTGGTCCTCGCGGTTGCCTTGGGTGCGCGTTCGGCATGGTCAACGGCGAGTGGCGGTGGTTGCGTCGCAGGTCGAGCACGTGTCGATCACGGTTGTGTGAGGGCGCGGGTCGTCGGGAAACGGAAGCCCTCACTTGCCGCAGCCTGGCGCTATGGCCGATGCCTCGAACGTGCGGCACGACACCATCGTGGCGCCCGAGACGATGAGCCCGGCCCAAGTAAGGGCGCTGGCGGAGCGGAAGGCTCAGGCTCAAGTCGGCGACGATGACATGGTCGCTTTTTTGCATCTCCACGGATCACGGCCGGTCGGCGATGAGCATGACACCGAGGTCGAGTGGCGGTACAGCTACCAAGTGATACCGCCTGGCGGCCCCGCTGCTGATACGGCCGGCTGACCGCAGCGGACAGGCGGTGCGTCGTGGAGGGTGGCGTCTTTGCCGCTATAGCGCTTCACTGCCGAATACGGCGAGATCGAATATGGCGGGTTACCGGTAAACCTCGCCGCATATTGCCTATCTCGTTGTGCAGCAGAATGTTTCGTCGTGCTGTAGGGCCGACCATTTCGCGCTCGCTTGGATTCGAGGCTCTCCCAACCAGTTTCGGGGTAGTCCGTTCAGCACCTAAACGCAGCCTTCCTGATTCATCGGATGAATTCCGACCGAAATTCATCGCTCATTCCGGCGCGAACCGGTAGTAGTGCATGCTCGACGATCACCAAGCAACGGTAGACGCGGTGCTGCGGGGTCGTGGTTGGTTTCGGAGCCCGCGGGTCAGGTCGGAGGCAGAGCCCGCCGCCATTCGTTGTGGACGTCCCAGCCGTCCACCACCTCCACCAATGCCATGATTCCAGTGGGATAAACGAGGGACACCAGCCAACGGCGCGAGCTGCCTTCACTAACGGAAAACCCCGCTTTCAGAAATTGCTTTAGCCACTTGATCTTCAGCTGATCACGCCGGAAATCAAACGCCGCAACCGCCTCGCCTGCTTGAAGCCGAGACCTGAGATCTGAAATCCCCAAGGCCTTCTCGACCCACTTCGAGTACTCCTTGACTGTGCAGCGCAAATTGTCATCGGTGAGTTCGAGCGCGGCTCGCGTTGAGATCGGGTTGAGGCGGTTCTCCACCAAGTAGACCTCGGCGCGTGGTGGTGGAGACAGGGTCATATCAGGGCTTTGGTTGGTCGTCGACCTTGATGTCGAATTTGACGTTGCGGGGGTCCACACTGGTGACAGCCACATTGACGCCGTAGGTCTGACCGGCATCCGCGAGTTCGTATTGAACCCGAACGCACGAGAAGAGCCGGTGCGGCCTCGGACGCAATGTGTGTCGAACACGAAGCGACCACCAAGACGCAACCAAGAAACGGCATCCGAATCAGATGCCATGACGACGATCTGCGTTTCGAAACGATCATCGCCAGCAAGTCTACGACGCCCGCCATCCAGTCCCGTCCGACGAGCGTGCCAAGCGAGGCCCGCCATGCGTTGACGTAAGCCTGCACCTATAGGGCCACCAGTACTCGCCGACGGACGCGCGTTCACTACGCCCACCATACTTTCACCAGCAAACGCCCGCCGATCATGAGGCCTGTTGTCTGACGTGTGTCAACGTGGGTGCCCGACGCCGCAACCGGTTCCGGTCAGTGCTAGTAGCGCTGCCCTCTACCGTGTTCGACTCGAGCCCGGTTGGCGGTCCGAATACGCCGGAATCGAATATGCGGCTTTACCGGTAATGCTTGCTGAAGCCGTTCTCGAACAACCTGATTCAGACACGCCAGTTCGGAGCGGAGAAGTTCGTCTACCAGCTTAGGCACTAGCGCACGGCCAACTTCAGTCGCTGTCACGTGACGCAACGCCGTCCTTGTGGGACGGCGCCGCCCGCCGACAGCCGGGCATGCCGAAGTGACCCCAGATGCAGCGGCTCAAGAAATGACACGAGTTTGAGACAAAACGCAGATGACATTACGTGAGACAACTCGCATCGCCGAAAGTCAGCGGATCGCTAAATGACACCGGAGATGAGAATCGACGTCAGCAGAAGAGGGGGCTTGAGCGAGCTGGTTACTGAGATATCGCTCGACGAAAGCAGTTGTGTGGCAACATCACTCGGCAGCCTTGCTACCTGAGTGCTTCGTGACGTAGTTGTGTTCGGTCACACCCAATCGCTCTAACACCGCCCTGACGATAGTTGCGCCGGCGTCTGCATCCTTGAGCCGCGTAGTATCCGAGCCGATCTTCGACGTCCCCAGGCTTGTGAAAGCCGCTGGCCATGAGCGCTTTGATTCCTTCCTGGGCGGCGGGTCGCCCAAGCGATGCGATGCACGCATCCCACCCGGCGGCGAGTTCGACGTCCGGCGGCAGGCTGGTGTTGACGAGGCGCTTGGTATTGGCGATCGCCCATTTGTCGAAACCGGCGATGCGGGTCGCTAGCGCCTCGACGAACGCGTCTAGATCGGCGTCGGGGAGGGCGCGATTGACGTAGCCGTAGGCGTCGGCCTGTTCTCCCCGGATGTCTTCGGAGCTCAAGAGCACCTCGAGGGCGCGGTTTCGGCCAATGAGTTGGGGCAGCCGGGCCATGGGGCCGCCGCCGGCGACCATCCCCACGCCCACCTCCCATTGCGAGAGGATCGCCTTTTCCCGGCTGGCGAAACTCATGTCGCAGGCGAGCGTGATCTCGCTGCCGTTGCCCGTCGCACGCCCACGGATGAGGGCGATGGAGACGACTGGCAGGCGGGTCAGACGCGCGAGGAAGTCCGGCCAAGCGGCAAGCCCGTCGGACCGGCCGGCATTGCGGTCAAGTCTTCGAGCTTGGCCAGGAAGTCGGAGTGATTGAGAAAGTAGTCTTCAACGGCGCTGTCGAAGACCACGACCCTGACGTGCTCGTCGGCTTCCAGGGCGTTGATGAGTTCCTGAAACTGCTGGACCATTACCGGGCCCATGACGTTGATCGGCGGGTTGTCGATGGTGACTCGCCAATAGGCAGGCGACCGTCGGTCAAGGCGGATCTGTTCGGAGTTGGTCGGTGAGTTCACCGTTGTCATCGGATTCTCCTTGCATTCGTAGTGTCGTAACCGGTTGAGTTCCCTTACGGCCTTCTCGCGCAACGGATTATCCGTGCGTCGCCGCGACTACTGCCGCGGCCGCCTGACTGACGATTTCGTCCTGGCAATCCATTTCAGTGGCCTCCGGTGGTTTGGGAAGTTATCTTCAAACGGCTATGCCGTCCCCGACGCTGGGCGTCGTCGGCGTCTTACTTGCGAGCCAGTGGAACTTCTGCACGGCGATACTTACGTCTGGTCGGCGGTGCACGCGCCGGGCCGATGGCGTTTTCATTGGGGTGGTTTTGCACCGGCGTATTCGGCCACCATGTATTCGGCGTACCAATCGGGCCAGTTCGGATCGGGCTGTCCGATCCGGTTCTCGTGCTGTCCGTGAGCGGTCGCCGCGCGTCGAAGTGCATTCGCGAGCTCGCCAGCAGAACTGAACGACGTCGTGGCGTCAATTCGCCCCGGCAGCCGAGCCGTGATCTCTTGTAGCCACCAGCCGTTGCCGTCGGGGTCGCTGAAGCAAGCGAACGAGGCATAGCTCTGGTGCTCCGGGTGTGGGCCCGGGACTCTGCCGTTGGTGCCGGCGTGGTGAAACACGCCGCCGACGTCGTGGAAGACCTCACTGACCTCGACTCCCGCTGCCATCAATTCGGTTCGCGCGGCCTCGATGTCGGTGACTGCGAGATGCAGTCCTGTGACGGGGGCCGTTCCTGCTGTGATGATCCCGGCACCGAAGATGATCGAGCACGGTGAGCCGGGCGGTGTGAATTGAACGACACGGAAGTCGTCGCCTGCGGCGATATCGGCGTCTAGACGCCATCCGAGTGACAGGTAGAAGTGTTTGGCCCGGTCGACGTCGGTCACAGGAAGCACTACGACTTCGAGTTTAAGGTCCATTGCTTTGTTCCTCTGGGTAAGGGCCGCCGTGGTGCTCGCGACGCGGGCCGATTGCTTTCGTTGGCTGTGCTCGCACAGCGAAGACATTGGCTCCATCGAAGAGCGCCATGGCGGCAATGGCTGCACCGCGGGCGATCTGACGCGTCCCGCGTAACATCAGCATCTTGCGCATCGATGACGGCTGAGCCATGGCGTTATAGGCGGACATGATGTCACGCCAGGGTGGCGGGGTCGCTGGGATGTGGCGAGAGTTGCGTAGTAGTCGTCGCCGTCATCCACGGGTAGAGGGGCAACGACCTCATGATGCCGGCGAGTTGATCTGGGTCGCGGGCGTTCCACAAGCCGAGAGTTCGCCCGACGGACTCGTCTGCGGGCAGCGCCCACAACCGCCGGAGGTGACCTCGGCTGGAAAGCTCACGAGCCCGCTGGGCTTCGCGGTCCAACTTGTCATCCACGGCAATGGAAGGCGTCCCGCCCGGGACGGTAATCGTCATGGCGATCAGATACTCCCGGCCTGGCCCGACACCGGACAGCGCGGGATCGTTCGGGTGCGGCGAAAGCGCCGTCACTTCGTCGGTGCGCCAGATCCGCAACGGCATCGACGCGAGCACGCTTTCAAGGTCATCGGCGTCATCGGCAGAGAAGAGACCCAGCGTGCGCCACTCGCCGGGTTGCAATGGGGGACGCCACAAACGGTGCAGGCATCCGCGCTCTGCGAGGTCGTGCGAGTGGGCGGCCTCATGCTGCCGCACCTCGCTCACTGCTTCCTCGGTCGTGCCTTCAGGAACGTGGGTCGTCATGGTGACCAGGAACTCCACGATGCCTCCTTGGCGAAGTTACCTGTGGGCCAGGTGATTCGGATCGATGCGACCTCGTTGTCGCGCACCGTCGATCCTGGAGCGAGTTTGTTGAGCCCTACGCTTTTTGAGAATCGACAGCGCCGCTGTCGGTTCTCATCCAAGATGGCGGAATTCTCACAGTAATGGCGGACGAGTGGCGGATCCGCCACAAAGATGAGAATCTGATTAGCTGATCTACGCATCACGGCAGGCGGTTTCCGGTTTTCCGCACGAAGGGGTAACTCCGAGTGTCACGCTGAATTAGCGGCGGTTTGACCGTGCGGAGTAAGCAGTGTTGCAAACCTTCCTGGATGAGGTCCCCTGGGAGCAGCTCAGCGGTGTCACGGACAGCTGAAGTAAGGAAATTCGGCCGTGATCCGCGCTGGGTCGGGCGCGACACCGGCGCCCAGCGGGGAGTTGGTCAACACCGACAGCACGTTGTCCAGCACGTTGTCCATCAGCCCGCGCCCGTTCATTCCGGTGTAGTCGAAGGATGCGGGCGTGCCCAGCTCATAGGGCAGGGTCATCGATCCGAACAGGTCGGCCACGCGGCGCGCGTAGGCGGCCGGATCAGCGGAAGTGCCGGCGAGTGTGACGTATTTGGTGACGGTGTCGATGGTGCGCGCGACGAACCGCGAATTGTCCCCGGACGGGGCGGTCGAGTTGAACGCCTCGCTCAACTCGTCGTCGTTGAGGTGGAGGTGGGTGAACATCGGCAGGCCCCAGCGGGCCACCTGCTGCTCAGGCGCGTGGCCGTACAGCGACACCGTGGCCCAGGCCTGCACCCTGGTCGTGCTGCTGATCAACTGGTTGGGCACCTCGACGACGATGCCGGCGACGGTCCGATCCCTGAAGACGTTGACGTGGTTGGCGAAAGCCTCGGGTTTGTAGACGCCGGCCGCGGAGGCATCCCTGAAGTCATTGAGGCCCGCATTAGCGCCGAACACATCATGCACCACTCCGGCGAAGACGCGCACCCCGCTCTCGCCGGCGACTGTGACGCCGGTCGTTCCCGACGCGATCAACTCGCCAGATCCACCCTGAGCTGCGTCGGCGCCGGTGGCGAGGCGCAGCTCGAAGGTCTGTGCGTGTCCGCCCGCGGGGGCCGCGCTGTGCACCACCTCAGCGAACTTGAGTTTGAAGGACACCTCCTCATGGGCGTCACTGTCTGTGTCGAACCGAAACACGTAAAGAGCCTCATCGCGAAAAGGGGCAGACGTCTCCGCGGTGGCCGCCGGGTTGACCGTCATCGCCATCACGGTCGTCTTTCCGGGGTCGCCGGCGAAAAGATAGAAATCGCAGAGATTCAGACGGGGGTCTTCGCGACCCGTCGGGGTGTCGAAGTGATGGGACATCGGTCTCGGCTCTCCTGAATCCGTCAGCGACAGGCATGGTGAGACGTTGGCGAGCTGCGTCCATTCTGCGCCGTTCACCGGCGAGAGGCAACGGGAAACCCGATGTCACGGATGTGCTGAGTACCTATCAGTTCGCGTCCAATTGCAGTCGGTGAATGTACAGCGCAGCGCGGCACCCACGGTGCCCTTCAGGTTGTCCGGGCACGTGACGAATTCGGGTGCGTGCCCGAATTGTTGGTTGAGCTGTTTGCTGATCTGGCCGGCGATGTCGTCCTTGCTGACCGTCTCGATGATGTCGAAGTTCACCGTGCCGCCGTTAACGCTGCTGACGGTGACGTTGACGCCGTCGTTCTGCCCGTTGGTTGTCACGGTGTAGTCGAGTGTCGCCCCGACAGTGGCCTTAAGGTCGTCGGGGCAGGACACCGAGTCGGGGTTTACCCGGACTGCTGGGCGACCTTCGAACTGATCTGGTCGGCGACTTCACTCTTGGCCACGATGGTGGCGGCCCCGGTCGACGCCGGTATCCGCGCGTCCAGGGAAACGCGTAACGCTTATTCGCCACGGCATCGCGACCGACTAAGTTTCGCCGGCGGCGCTGTGTGACACGTGACGTTTCACAACGCATCATGAAAAGCCCGTCAAGCCGACCTCGATCGTCTCCGAAATCGCGGACAACCGTATGGCTCGAGGATCCGCCACGAAGATGAGAAAAACCGCTCCGCCATTTTAATGAGAATTCTGCAAACCTGCAGGTAGGGGAGTCGGTATCTGCCACACGCGGGTGAGAACCTAATGGGAACGACGACGACAACAACGACGACGACGACGCGAGACTGTAGGTGCGGAGCAGTTCGCCCCGCGTGAGCTCATGGAGCTGGCCGTGGAGGCCGAGGCGCACGGCATGGACAGTGCGGCGGTGAGCGATCACTTCCAGCCCTGCCGCCAGGGGGCGGGCACGCGCCGTTCTCGCTGGCCCGGAGGACCGCTGTCGGTGAGCGCACCAGCTGCTGCTGCTGGGAACCTCAGTGCTGACGCCGACGTCGACGCGGCCATTTCAGGTCATGACGAGGCAGCGAGCGCCACGTGACCCGAACCTCCACCTCGGACTAAGCGTGCATCTTCAGCGAGGACGCAGAGCACTACCATCCCTGCGATCATTACGAAACAATGCGTGTTGAGAACATCTCGGTCCTCGACTACTCGAAGGAGACTACGATGAGCAACGACCAGATCACCGCTCTGGTCACTGGCGCCAACCGGGGACTAGGTAAGCGGTTCGCAACCCAACTCATCGAGCGGGGAGCGAAGGTCTACGCCGCCGCGCGCCGACCCGAAACGATCGACGTGTCCGGCGTCGAACCCATCCAACTGGACATCACCGACCCGGCCTCAGTGCGCCGCGCCGCGGACGTGGCCAGCGACGTTACCGTGCTCGTCAACAATGCGGGTACCGCAACGCGCGCGTCAGTGCTGTCCGGGGCGTTCGAGGACGTCCGGCTGGAGATGGAGACGCACTACTTCGGCACGCTGAATGTCATCCGCACCTTCGCCCCGATCATCGAAGGCAACGGCGGGGGAGCGATCCTCAACATGCTGTCGGTGTTGTCCTGGCTGCATGATCCGACCTCCGGCGCCTATTCGGCAGCCAAGGCGGCCGAGTGGGCGATGACCGACGCAATCAGGCAGGAACTTGCGCCTCGCGGCATCCACGTCACCGCCGTGCACGTCGGCTACATAGACACCGACATGGCCGCCTTCGCGCCTGCAGATCAAAAGAGCGATCCCGCGGTCGTCGCCCGACTCGCGCTGGACGGCTTGTTCGCCGGCGAGCCGGAGATCCTCGCCGACGACCTAACACGCGCGACGAAGGCGCATCTGTCCGGCGGTATGCAGCGGTAACCCCGCCGTTTTCATCAGATGAATCACGGTGCTGACTGACGGTCGGCCATCGGGTTGGCGTCGTTGTGGCCGAGAAGCCCTGGTAAATGACCGTTTTGGAACGCCGCGATGTGGGCGAGTGCTTTCGGTATGGCTCGGTTCGCCGACACGCTGGCGCGAAGTGTTCTGAACGTGACGCCTCTAGCTGTGGTGATGTGGTATTGATTCAGTGAGTGATTCAATGATGCATCTGATGAGACCGGTTTGGAGGCTGATTTGCCCCTCGACAAGAGTGGCCGCGTGCATGTCGTCGGGTCGGTTCCGCTGCTGCATCCGGAGGTGCAGACCGTCGATGAGATGCTGCAGGGGTGGCGCAATCAGCAAATGTGCCGCAACCTGGGCCATGACACGATTGCGGGACGAATCCGGCTGGTTGAGCGTTTCGTCGAGCACACCAATGAGTTCCCGTGGATGTGGACGCCGGCCTTGGTGGAGGAGTTCTTCGGCGATCTGCGGTCGGTCAAAAGATGCAAGCAGTCGACTGTGCGTCGTTACCAGAACGCGTTGCGGTTGTTCTGCTCGTATGTCAGCGATCCCGATTACGGGTGGGATCGGGTGTGTGAACAGCGATTCGGCACGCATCCCGCTCAGGTGTTTTTCGAGTGGAACACCGCGGTGCATGTGCAGGACAACGAGCAGTCCCCGACCAAGCGCGCGTTTACCAAACGAGAGCTGCAGGATTTCTTCGACCATGCCGATGAGCGGGTATCGCTGATCGCGGCCTCGGCGCGTAAGGGCTGGCTGCCGGCCTACCGGGACGCGACGATGTTCAAGCTCGCCTACTCCTACGGGCTGCGGTTTAACGAACTGCGCCATCTGCAGACGGTGGATTTCTCCCGCAACGCTCACGCCCGGGAGTTTGGCTCCTATGGCGTTGTTCAGGTCCGTTACGGCAAGGCCAAGAAGGGATCCCCACCCAAGCGGCGCGGTGTCCTGACGGTGTTTAGGTGGACTCCTGAGGTGATTACCGACTGGCTTGCTCACGGCCAGCCGGCGATGACTGATGGGCTTGACCTATTCCCCAGCGAGCGAGGCGCGTTGGTCGCCGAGAACACACTGCTGCGCCGGTTCCGGCGGTATTGCCGGGATCTGGAGTTGCCAGACGGATTAGATCTGCACTCGCTGCGCCGCTCGTATGCCACCCACTTGATCGAAGACGGCTGGGATGCCAAGTTCGTCCAGGACCAGATGGGTCACGACCATGCCAGCACGACGTCGCTGTATACCTGCGTGTCCAGCGACTATCGGGTCAGCACTTTGCGTCGGGTGTTGGACACCACTATCAAGGACGCGCTGTCGTTCGGCGAGGAGACCTGATGAGACGGCGAGTCGACTACACCTGGCGGTTGGCCGAGCTGATGGCCGCTCGTGGGATGCACAACAGTACCGATCTGATTCCCCTTCTTGTCGAACGGGGGATCGAGCTTTCACGGCCACAGGTGTATCGCGTGGTTCACCAACGCCCCGAACGGGTTTCGCTTCAAATGATCGCCGCACTGTGCGATATCTTAGGTTGCGGTGTTGAGGACTTGGTCACCGTGACCGCGGCCGACGTCCGCCGGCGCAAAGCGTCCGCCGGCTCGCCGGCAACGCCGAGGCCCAACGTGGTCGAGCTCAACAAAGCGGTGCGTCCTCGCCGAGCCAAAGTGATCAGCGATGACGATTAGCCCCAACCGGCGCTCCACCAAACGGGGCCGCCCGCGCGTTACCGGCGAGCAGTTCCGCTGCAGCCGGTGTGAGCGGATGGCCAACCAGCGCAGGGCGTCCTGGCCCGGTGAGGACTTGTGCTACAGCTGTTTCTACGCAGCGATGCGTACCCGCGGAATCTGCCCGCGATGCGGTCACGATGGGGTGCTTCCCGGCCTGGCCGCCGATGGCGACCACGAGCCAATCTGCTTGTCGTGTGCAGGAATTCCCGGAGACTTCACCTGTCGACAGTGCGGAGCCGAAGGCGATTTCTACCGTCGCAAAACCTGTGCCCGTTGCGCCCTTCGCGACGATCTAACCGCGTTGATGATCGACGGCGCCCGCAGCCCTCAAGCCATGGCCCCAATCGTCGAGGCACTGTGCGGTGTCGAGCGGCCCGCCAGCATCCTGACCTGGAAGCGCTCGCCCAGGGTCCAAGAACTGCTGACCGGATTGGCATCCGGGGACATCCCACTGACTCATCAGGGCATTGACGAAGCCGGCACGGACAAAGCGACCAACCATCTGCGCAGCCTGCTTGAACACGCCGGTATCTTGGCTGCCCGCGACGAACCGCTGGCTTGGTTTGAACGTTGGCTCACCGCGAAACTCGAGGGGGTCACCGAGCCGGTCGTGCGTGCGCCGGCGGAGCGATTCGCCACGTGGTATCACCTGCGTCGGTTACGCAAGACATCGGTTCCCGGACAAAGCACCGCTGCGGCCGCGCGATACGCCAAACAAGAGATCACCGAGGCGATCAAGTTCCTCACCTGGCTGCACAGCGCGCATCACCGCACCCTGGCCAGGTGCCGGCAACAAGACGTCGACGAGTGGCTGGCATCGGGACCCACCACGAGACGAAAGATCCGAAACCTCCTTGCCTGGGCCAAGAAAGCCCAGTTGAACAAATCGGTGAAGATCACTCATCAGCAGCCCCCTCCCAGCCGCGCGCTCACCCAACAGCAGCGTCTGGCATGGCTCCGAGAGCTCCTTGACGGTGACTCCGAATCACTGTCGTACCGTGTCGCGGGAATCCTTCTGCTCCTGTTCGCTCAGCCCGTGACCAAAGTCGCGGCTCTCCAGACATCGGCGATCACGTTCGCAGAAAACGACGTGCGCATCTCGCTAGGGCAAGAGCCGATCCCCGTACCGCCACCATTCGCAAACATGCTCGCTAGCTACATGGACAGCCGACCGCATCTCAGAACGGTAGGCGGACTGGCAACCAGCCCGTGGCTATTTCCGAGTGTCCGTCCCGGCCGGCATCGTCAACCCCAAGAAATCATGGTAAGGCTTGGACGACTGGGCATCGATCTGCTTGGCGCACGAAATACCGCCTTGCAGAGCCTCGTCGTGGCGGCACCACCACCCCTTGTCGCCGAGCTCCTCGGCTACAGCTACAACACCACCCAACGCCACGCCGAAATCGCAGCCCAGCCATGGGCCCGCTACGTGACCAAAACAGCCGCCGAATCTACCTGACCGCCGATCCTATCCAACCAGTGCTGCAAAGGCTTTCGGCCGCCACCAGCAAACAGGACGGCAACTCCGCACAGTGATGACATCGACGCCACCCCGGGAACCTAACCAAGACGATCGGGCACCAACCGCTTTGGCAATTCTGGAGCCCATCCCAGTTTCCCGACACGACCGAATACTGCCAGATCGAATACGGAGGGTTACCGGTAAATTGCTCCGTATCATGTTGTCGCACAATATATCTCGCCCACCCCGGAGAGTTGGTCACGCCGGGCAAGCAAGTGAAAGCCGCCGCCAACTGGTCCTCGCGGTTGCCTTGGGTGCGCGTTCGGCATGGTCAACGGCGAGTGGCGGTGGTTGCGTCGCAGGTCGAGCACGTGTCGATCACGGTTGTGTGAGGGCGCGGGTCGTCGGGAAACGGAAGCCCTCACTTGCCGCAGCCTGGCGCTATGGCCGATGCCTCGAACGTGCGGCACGACACCATCGTGGCGCCCGAGACGATGAGCCCGGCCCAAGTAAGGGCGCTGGCGGAGCGGAAGGCTCAGGCTCAAGTCGGCGACGATGACATGGTCGCTTTTTTGCATCTCCACGGATCACGGCCGGTCGGCGATGAGCATGACACCGAGGTCGAGTGGCGGTACAGCTACCAAGTGATACCGCCTGGCGGCCCCGCTGCTGATACGGCCGGCTGACCGCAGCGGACAGGCGGTGCGTCGTGGAGGGTGGCGTCTTTGCCGCTATAGCGCTTCACTGCCGAATACGGCGAGATCGAATATGGCGGGTTACCGGTATCTGCTGCGTGTCGCTTGGGCGGCTTTCGCCTTGATGCAAGAGGTGTGATGTGCGGTAAGGCGGCGAGGTTAGGGCACCCTAAGTGGCTGCGGGATGGCAGGCGAGCGGTCGGGTGCACCTCCCTCGGCGTGTGTCGGAATGTACGCGGCGTCCAAGCGCGGCCTGCGGGCCGCATTCGACACCCTGCGCCTGGAACTTGCAACCGAAGGCATCAACGTCAGCCTGGTGATGCCCGGCATCTTTGACACCGAAGGTCTGGTTGGGGCGACCGCCATCAACGGTGAGGTCAACGAAGGCGCCATGCCATCCTTGGCGGCGAACGTCACCACACCTCCGAAACCCGATGCGGTGGTAGACACAATCGCATTCATGCTGGGACTACCCGAAGACGTGTGCATCAACGAACTCGTCCTTCGTCCCACTGGTCAGCTACGCCCCTAACGCGAACCCTACGAGCAGCCGACATCATGGTCGAACACGGAAGGCGGGTCCATCCGGTTCGGTCATCGCCTCGGGCACAACGGCGTCCGATCTCAGTCCCATCTCGACGAGGCGTAAGCCGGTGGCGCGTCCCGGGCGTCGGCGCGGCGCCTGAGACTCGTTCATAGGTTGATACAGGTGGCGGCGTAGTGGGCCGGCGCAGGTAGCTTAGGACCGAGTGGCGGCGGTGATGAATCGGTGGCGAGAAGGTCGAGATCTGTGATGAGATTCCCGCCGGTGATGCTGCGTTCAACGAGGCCACCGAGGCATTCGCGGGTATGTTGATCGACGATCGAGACGATGAGCGCGGCCTTCTCCAACTCGGCCTCGGCGAGCAGCCGTTTGAGTAGCATTCCGAGCACCCGACGCAACAGACGGCCGCGTTGCGGTCCAGCAACCGGCGCATGTGCGTCCTACGTATCTACCATGAATGACCTAATATTTGTTCAGACTCTACCTGAACTTGTCGTCCAGCCAGACCAGTGGGTTGTGGGCGACTACATCACTGACCGCCGCCGCGAACGCCGCAAGGACGTCCTGACCGAACTCGCCGCGGCGACTTACCCGGACGGTTCGGCGCCCGAGGTCGAGGAAGTAGTCAAACTGTCGACCTTCCTGTTCGCGGCGGGGATGGAAACGACCACCAAGCTGCTCAGCACCGCCATGCGGGTGATCGCTGAGCGTCCCGATATTCAACAGTCCCTCAGCGACAACCGCGCGCTGATTCCTGGGTTCCTCGAGGAGGCGCTGCGGATGGAGGTTCCCGTCAAGAGCCACTTCCGGTTGGCTCGTACCGACACCACCATTGGCGGCGTGGATGTCGCGGCCGGCACGATCATCATGCTGCTTCCCGGGGCCAGCAATCGCGACCCCCGAAAGTTCGACAATCCGCATCAGTTCCAACACGACCGCCCTAATGTGCGCGAGCACGTTGCTTTCGGCCGCGGTGCGCATTCATGCCCCGGAGCGCCACTGGCGCGCGCAGAGGGCAGGATCTCGATGAACCGGGTGCTGGACCGCATTGCCAGCATTAGAATCTCCGATTCGTCGCACGGTCCGGCGGGGAATCGTCGATATGAATACGAGCCGACGTTCATCATGCGGGGCCTGACTGCGCTGCACGTCGAGTTCGATCCCGTCGGCGACACCACCTCGGTCTAACACCGGCGTGACAACCAGCCCGGCCCCGTCGCGACAGCTTGCGGGCAGGTCTCGGTTTGGGTGGAAAGCGTTCAGGAATCCGCCGAGGCATCGCTTCCTGATAGGTCGATGCCCAGGCGACCGACTACGCCGAAGAGTTCTTCGTAAATGTTGGCCGGGACGGTGAACGGCTCGGTGTCTGAGACCTCGGCGAAGTGTTCGGCGATGTCGTCTGCGGTGGCGTTGGCGTCGGTGTCGGCAAGCCAGCCTTCGCCGAGGCCGACGAAAACGCGTGCGTATCGTCCCGCGCAAGCGGAGTAGTTTTCGTGGCTGGATTGACAGGAGCGGCTGGCCAAATAGGTCACGATCGGCACAACCTTGTCGGGGCCGATCAGGTCAAGCAGTCCCATGCTTTTGAGCGTGTCCGGGTCGACTGTCTCGGTGACCATCCGTGAAAAGCCGAAGGGCAGAACGGTGTTGGAGAAGATGCCGTGGTCCGATCCCTCGAGCGCGATGATGTTACTCAGCCCCACGAGTCCCGATTTCGCAGCACCGTAGTGGGCTTCAAGGTGCTGTCCGAACAGGCCGCCCGACGATGAGATGAAGACGAACCTGCCGTAGCCCTGTTTCTTCATCACTTTAAACGCCGGCTGGCTCACGTAGAACCCACCGTCTAAGTGCACCGACAGCATTTGACGCCACTTGGTTGGCGTGAGCTCGTCGAACGGGATGCTGTTGAAGATGCCGGCGTTGCTGATCACGACGTCGAGGCGGCCGAAATTGTCGACGGCGGCCCGCACGATCGCCTCGCCTCCCTCGGGGTTGTCGACCGAGTCGTATGACGCCACTGCAGCTCCGCCGGCGGAGTTGATCTCGGCGACCACTTCGTCGGCGACCTTGGGATCCGAGCCCTCGCCGCGGATGGTGCCGCCCAGGTCGTTAACGACCACGGCGGCTCCGTGTCGGGCTAAGTCCAGTGCGTAAAGCCGACCGAGGCCGCGTCCTGCCCCGGTGACCACAGCCACCTGGTCCTTGAAGTCGATCGCCATGCTGCCTCCGGTGGGTCGTCTCCGCGCTGCCGTCGGCGTTGTATGAGGATGGCAGCAATGCATTTCAATTGAGTCGCCTCAACGGGCCTGTGCGTGGCGCGAGGAACGACACCGCTTCAGGCGATTCGACTGACAACGTAGACCGGAACAGAAATTTGGTCAACGTTGTCCGTCTCGGCCGCGGTTTGCGGGTCAGCTTGTGGTCGTGTGTTAACTGACCGCTACGGCAGTCCGAGAGAAGTCGGTCATTGGGGGGTTACGTGGCGATGTTACTGACGTTTTCGAGTTCGCCGTGCAGGACCGCGATGGTTTGCTCTCGTTGGTGGTGGCTGCTTCGACCCAAGGAGGCCCAGATCCCTGTAGAGGTTGGTGCGTTCAGCCTGCGCGTCAGGAAGCGGCGCATAGATCACGAAATCGTGAAGCAAACCCTGGCGCAGCCGGAACGTCATGTTCGGAATATGTTCGGCCAGCACGCGATCACGCAGGCGCAGCGTGTCTATCGTGAGCACGTCGCGGGTGGAACTGTAGACAGAGGTTGGCGGCAAACCGTCGAGCGATCCGAACAATGGGCTTACCAGAGGGTTCCGAGTGTCCAACTCGCCAGCCCACAATTTCCCGTCCTTCGTCATGTTTCCCACGTCAAGCAGCGGGTCATCGATCGTCGCGCTACGTGGGTCCTTCATCGACACGTCGAGCCACGGTGCCAGCAGGACGAGATGCTCCGGCGTCTTTGCGTTTCGTCGCACCAATTCTTGGACAGCGAGGAGCGCGAAGCCGCCTCCTGCTGAGTCGCCGAGCAGACTGACCTTTTCCGCACTGTGCTCGTGGATCATCTGCGAGATGAAGTCTGCCATCCGAGGAACTTCGGTCTCGGCGGTTCCGGCAGGCGACAGGGTGTAGTCGGGGACGACCACCGTGGCACCCGTTTGACGGGCCATAGCGGTGTAGGTCCACCAATGAAAGATGGTCGCCTCACCGACATATGCACCGCCGTGAATCGCGATGACGACTTCGCGTGTCGGGTGAGGCGGTGTGAAGGTCAGGACTGACATCCTCTCGAATTCGGTGTGTGCGACGTCCAGCCCCCCGCGTGAAGAAGAAGCGCGGAACTCCATCAGTGATGAAGGGGACCTTGTAAGGCACCATGACCAGCACACCCCCGACAGGCGTCAGCAACGTCTTGAGCGCCTTTGCGCCCAGCGCGACGATCTCATGCAGAAGCGACGGTTGGCCGCCCACGACGAACCCCCTCCCGCATGCCGAGCCTGCCCGCTAATCGCCGTCGGTACTGCGAGCGTCCACGGGGTCGACTGCGATCTCGACGCGAATAACCCGGTGGGCTTTTACAGCAACAGACCGAGGCTAGCCTGGAACTGAAATTTGGTTCAAGAATGGACGAGGGAAGAGGATGGGGGATGACCCCCTAACTTCGACTCTCCGCGCCTCGCACCGCCAGCGCCCGCCCTCTCCCTGGACCAGTGCTGGCAGATGACTGCGTATCGAGCCTGGTTCTAGCGCACCTGTGTTGCGTTCCAGCATTCGGCGAGGATGTCGCAGATGGCGCGTTGTTGGCTCTCCCCACGG
>CAVPVJ010000041.1:0-481037 GCA_963709125.1 uncultured Actinomycetota bacterium | reverse complement strand
AGCGGTCACTCCACGGTTAGAATCCACCACAGGTTTTCGAGGCACGGTTAAAGGCTATCGTAGACGTGGATTTCAAGCCGGAATCCGGCGCTTTAACGGTGTCCGGGAACGGACCTCCGCCCTCGCTGAATTCGGCGTTGGTTTAGGGCGCGACGGGCCAGGTCGTCCATTGCCGGCCGGCTTTGCTTCGGTGCCGCCGTCGATCAGGTCCGTATTCCGCTCACCAGCGTCGACAGTACGGTGTCCCTCAGTTTTTCAGGTATGGGGACATGGTCCGGCTTCCTGACGGGATCACTGCCTGGATATTGATGTAGCGCCCGCGGTTGACGGAGCAGGCGAATGCAGTCTGTCGAAAACGGCGAGTTGTGTCATGGACGACTATCGCGCACGCGTCGTCGACGCCGAGCTGCCCGAGCGGCTGACCTCGATCGGTGCTGTCCTCGCCTCCACGTCGGTTAGAAGGTCGCGCGTCCGGTGACCAACGTCCCACGGCGGCGGGACGTCAGTCCCTATGGCTGGGCCGCGGTCAGCGGTCGAATAACTCATGGGATTTCAGGATCCCGACGATGTAACACCAGTGTCATCCCTATCCGATGACGCCCGCGAAGGGAGATACATCCATGAGTTCGTCACCGCAGATCCAAGCCCGCACAGGCCTGTTCGCCCGTGTGCTCGGGCCCTATCTCATCGTTGCCGCGCTCACGATGGTGGCACGTGGCTCCTACATGCGCACACTGCTGGCGCAGTTCGACGCAGACTCGGTGTGGCCTTGGGTTAGTGGCGCATTCGTGCTGCCGATGGGTCTAGTCGTTATCGTCCTGCATCCCTACTGGCGAGGTGCTGCCGCGACCATCGTGTCGCTGCTGGGATGGCTAACCGCCTTCAAGGGCGTGGCACTGATGGCCTTCCCTCACGCCTATATGTCCTTGGGTAACAATGCCGTTGGCGTCTCGCCCTGGTGGCAGTTTGGCATGGTGAGCGTCGCCCTGGTCGGGGTGTATCTGACCGTCATCGGCTGGGTCCCCGCCGCGAGCCGGCCGATATCACGCAGTGCGGCACGCCCACCGCGCGATTTGCCCCGCGCTGCCTGACTACCCATCGACCCGGACCAAATGACGCCGGGACCGGTTTCCGGTCCGCACAGCTGAGTACCCGGCCAGCAGTGTCGTCAAGAATGAACCGAAGGCCGCGACGACAGCCACGCGTGGGAGCTCTCTGCTGCTGATCGAGCCGAAGTGACGACCCTACCCAGGCGTGGACGAGCACGGCAATCATTGGCTTCGGCAACTCAGGCCCGGTGGTCACCGGTTTCGGGAACTCGGGCCGGTCTTGACGCCGTCAAGACCCGAAACGAAACCGCAGGTAACGAGCGGGACTGAACCGGAACGCGACGGACCGAAACTGCAGGTAAGCCGCTATTTTGCCTGGTCGAGGAGGGGTTCGAGCCCCCTTCGCTCCCCTGTATAACCGCAGTTCACTGGCCTAAAATCGGATAGAAGCAGGCTGCGTCGAGACCCCCGTCCCACGGGGTGACGAATTTCGGGCGCTCGCTCGCGAAACACCCGTTAGCTCCATGCTCGGTGGTTGGTCAGCTTCGACGTCGCGGTACGTTTCCAACCGTGAGCGAAGACAGAGTTCGGGTGCAGATAGGCGCCAGTGGCGTGGCAACGGTGACGATGGTGCGCGTCGACAAGCACAACGCGCTTGACCAAGCCATGTTCGAGGGCTTGATGAATGCCGCAGGGCAACTCGCAGAAGACAATTCGGTTCGCGCGGTAGTGCTGCACGGCGAGGGGAAGAGCTTCTGCTCGGGCCTGGACGTTGCAAGCTTCATGTCCGGACGGGGTGGCACCGGTGTTCTGCTGGAGCGCGACGGCGACCGGCTGGCCAACTTCGCTCAGCGGGTGGCCTACGACTGGTCCTTGGTGCCGGCCCCGGTCATCGCCGCGGTTCACGGGAATTGCTTCGGCGGCGGTCTACAGATCGCGCTGGGCGCCGACATCCGGATCGCCGCGCCGGACGCGAAGCTGTCCATCATGGAGATCAAGTGGGGCCTCATTCCCGACATGGGCATCACGCAGACACTCCCTCGCCTGGTACCTATCGACGTCGCGAAGGAGTTGACGTTCAGCGGCCGCATCGTTTCCGGAAGCGAAGCTGTGGCGCTCGGGTTGGTCACTCGAAATAGTGACGATCCACTGGCCGCGGCGCTGGCGCTGGCAGACGAGATCGCGCAGAAATCTCCCGATGCAGTCCGTGCCGCCAAGCGCCTCTACGACCAGACATGGGTCAGTGACGACGCCGCCGCTGCCCTGAGACGCGAATCCGAGCTGCAGTCCGGGCTGATTGGCCAGCCCAATCAGGTCGCCGCCGTCGTGGCCGGAATGTCGGGGGAGCAGCCGGTCTTCGTTGACCCTGATTAGCGTTAGGCTCGCTGTTCATGGGTGCACTGGACGGCCGGGTCGCGTTCATCACCGGAGGAGCGCGCGGGCAAGGGCGCGCGCATGCCTTAGCGTTGGCCGCCGAAGGTGCAGACGTCGTCGTCGCTGACGCGCCCCGTCCGATGAATCTGACGTATCCACTGGGCACCGAGGATGATCTTCGTCGCACGGCCAAAGAGATCCAGGAGCTCGGCGGCCGCTGCCTTCCGATCGCGGTGGACGTGCGCGACGCCGCCGCGGTGAGTGCCGCCGTCGAGGAAACCGTGAGCAGCTTAGGAAGTCTCGATATTCTGGTGGCCAACGCCGGGGTCGTGAGCACCGGACCGCTGGAACAGGTGACCGACGAGATTTGGCACCAGCTTGTGGACACCAATCTGACGGGCGTGTTTCACACATTGCGCGCCGCCATACCGGTGATGCGACGCCAGCGTTTCGGCCGGATCGTCGTCACCTCGTCGATGGGCGGCAGAATGGGCATCCCGGAGCTGGGGGCATACAACGCCACCAAGTGGGGAGTCATCGGGCTGGCGAAGTCCCTGGCTTTGGAGGTCGCCAAGGAGGGCATCACCGTCAACGTCATCTGTCCGACCACGGTGCACACGCCAATGGTGCAGCCCGTAGGCGGCGACGATGTTCCCGACGACTTGGTCCGCCGGATGATGAAGGCAAATCCGATTCCCCAGCCGTGGATTGAGCCCGAAGACGTCACCCGCGGGCTGCTCTACTTAGTCACAGATCCGGGCGTCGTCACCGGCAGCGTCCTCGAGATCGCCTTGGGCGGCAGCGCTCGAATTCATTGACGAGGGGCGTTCGAGTCCCTTTGCTCCACCCAAATAACAGCAGTTCAGAGAACTAAAACTGACTCTCGCCGTCACCTTCGGCAGCTCTATCATCGAAACCGGCACCGACTCCTACCGCCGCATCGCCCGCACCCGCGACAACCATGCACAGACGGCTCGTCCGCGGCATCGGCGGGAAGCTCATGATCACTCACCAACTCCGTATTGCTAGAGCCAGGCAGCTATCGTGGCGCGCATCGGCAAGAACGCTACTTCGGTGTCGAAAAAGACCGCCTACGTCGTCGCCGGCGATTTCCCCGGATCGGTCTACTCATCCTCGAACAGGACGGATTGCGAAAATTGTTCCGGGAAGGACGATCGGGCGGTTCAGTTGCAGAGTGACGACCCAAGGAGTACTACGGAGCCTGGAGGGTCGGGGCAACAGGGACGGGGACGTGTGGATGACTGATGTCGAGGTCCACCACGACGGATATCCGACACATCGCCGGAAGGTTCGCTTCGACTGGTCGAACACCCCGCTGCACTGGGTTCCCGGCGACCCTTTTTCCACCCACATGATGAATGTGCTGCATCTGGTGCTGCCGGCAGGCGAGCGTTGGTTCATTCAGGTTGTCAACGAGGCGGAACCGCTCGTCGACGACGCGGAGCTGAAAGCGGCCATAAAGCCGTTTATTCAGCAGGAGGCCTGGCATGCCTGGGCGCACAAGATGGTCCTCGAGCATCTGGCGGAGCAGGGCATCGACACCACGCCTTACACCGACAAGCTGGAAGAATCGCTGTCCGCGATGGGTAACCAGCACCCGGGATGGCCACGGGTACTGCAGCGATGGGGGCTCTACCGGCGCCTCGCGGTTGCCGCGGCGTTAGAACCTTTCAACGCTGCAGTGGGTGAATGGATGATCCAGAACCGGGGCCTAGATTACGCCGGAGCCGACGAGACCATGCTTGACTTGCTGCGCTGGCACGGGGCGGAGGAAATTGAGCACCGCTCGCTGGTGTTCGACGTCTACCAAAATTTGTGCGGCAACTACGCCCTGAGGGCGTTGACTATGTTGTTCACCGGGCCGGGTTTCGTGGTCTTGTGGCTTGCGGGAGTGCGGTTCTTGATGGCGCAGGACCCGACCATCACCGCCAAGCCGCGCTGGCGAGACTGGTTGCGAGCCGCCCGGCAGTACCGGGTGCCGGGACCATGGCTGCTCATCGTGACGGTGCCGATCCGCTACCTTCTGCCCAGCTATCACCCCAGCACCGAGGCGTCCACCCAGTTGGCGATGGATTACTTGGAGCACTCACCGGTGGCGCGGGCCGCCCGCGAGCGGGCCGAGGCCACGTCGACCGGCCCTGAGGGATAGCTCGTGAAGCCCCTCGGGATGGCAGCAGGTTAGTAGTCGACCTCTGCGTTCAGATCGAATTCGGCCAAGGTATGCGACACGATCTCCCGCAAATCATCTCTGGTGTTGGGCCGGCCGAGAAGATATGCAGAGATTCTGAGAGACATCTTCCCGCGGACCCGCCCCGAACCCAGATACAGTTGACCACCCATGCCCTCGAGCAAGCTTTTCTTGATATCGGGCTCGAGGGATCTCATGTTTGAGTAGTCGGCATCGGTGCCGTCGGGCCGGTTCGCCGCCGGGGGCAGGTCACCGAGGTTGGAGCACGTGACCGGAAGGACGGCACCACCCGTTGCCATCGCGGCTAGCCTCCTGGCCAGCCACTTCGGTGTCATCGATGCCAGTGGGGTCGGCGCCAAGAACTCGTCGTCCGGGTTCTCCACCGCCTCGAGGATGGTGCGCGTGATCTTGGCGTGTATTTCTCCGAGGTCCGTCGCGGCGTGGGTGGGGTCGACTGTGACGTCGACATTCGTCAGCGCATTGGCACGGGTATCGCCTTCGGTCCGAAGCGATACCAGAAATCGTAGGGTGACTGTTCCATCCTCCTGAACACGGCCTGCCCGAAGCGCAAGTCTGCACGCGATTCCTGCCACAAGCGAGTTGCTGCTTGCACCAAGCGTTTTCGCGCGAGCATCCCATTCTTTCAGGTCGATGGATGCGGTCAGGGCAGGTATCTCCACCGCATGATCGGCGTCGGAGGTCTTCGGGGACGCGGGTGCCGACTTGATCGATGATCGGAGTTCATTGCGGTCGCGCCGGGCCCTTCGAGCCACGGCGGCCACCGCCTGCGCCATGTCGGGCAGATCCTTCACCGTTTGCCGGAGATCCTCACGCAACGCGCGACTGCGAGGGCGTGATCCCGTGGGCAGATAGCCCAGATCGTGCGTCTTCCCCTCGGCAGCATCGGCTATCGCCTGTCCGAACGCGATCGCGTCGACGATGAGGTGCGAAGCCACCAGACTCACCGCGGTCCCGCCGTCCTCGAGCGGGAGCACCCCCAGATGCCAGCCGGGTCCCCACTCGGGATCAAGGGGGAGGCGTACCTGTTCGTCCGCCCATGCGCTCACATCGGCGCGCCGCCGCGGCGTTGCGGCGAAATCGATCTCCTCCGCCGCCGGAGCTAAGACCCAGCGATCACGCGCGAACCATAACGGGGACGGTTCGATTCTGCGTCCCAACAACCCGTGTCCGAGATTGCGGTGAAAACGCTGTAACCCATCAACATTGATGGCACGGTCGTATATCCAAGTCACCTGAATCAGCGCGCCGTGAACCGCTCGCAGCGCGAGAAATGACGCTTGATCCAGGTAGGCGAGCCTATCGTCCACCGGCTCATCACCACCCGAGCCGACCTGACCCGCCGGGACCGCCGGGACCGCGGGCGCAGCGGTATCGGTGAGCAGGCCGGCCAGGTGGGTGGCGAGCGCGGTGGGGGTGGGATGGTCGAAGGTCAGGGTGGGCGGCAAGGTCAGCCCGGTGGCGGTTTTGAGGCGGTTGCGTAGTTCGACGGCGGTTAGCGAGTCAAACCCCAGATCCTGGAACGCGGTGTCCGGGTCGATGTCCTCCGGGGCGGGGTGGCCCAACACCGCCGCCGCCTGCAAACACGCCATCCCCACCAGAAGCTCGTGTTGTTCGTTGGGGGCGAGCCCGTGTAGGCGTTGGGCCAGCGTCGACTTCGATTGGGCGGCATCAACGGTGTCGTCGATCAGGCGCCGCCGCGGGCGGCGCGCCAGCCCGCTGAACAACGCGGGCAACCCGCCGCTGAGGGCCTTGGCGTCCAGCGCTGCCCGGTTCAAGCGGGCGGCCACCGCCACGGGGTGATCGATCGTCAGCGCGGCGTCAAATAATTCCAGCGCCTGCCCGGGGTTCATCGCCGCCAGCCCGCTACTGTTGATCCTGGCCAGGTCGCGGCCGCTCAAATGAGCCGTCATGGCGCTGGGCTGTTCCCACAACCCCCACGCCAGCGACACGCCCACCAACCCCGCGGCCCGCCGGTGAGCGGCTAATCCGTCTAAAAACGCGTTCGCCGCCGCGTAATTACCCTGACCCGGTGCACCCACTGTGCCGGCGATCGAGGAACACAACACAAACATCGACAAACCCAGATCACGGGTGGCCTGGTGCAGGTTCCACGCCGCGTCCACCTTGGCCCGCAACACCACATCCAGCCGGTCCGGGGTCAATGAGGTGATCACCGCGTCATCGAGCACCCCGGCGGCATGAATCACCCCGCGCAACGGCGGCCACCGCTGCGCCAACTGCGCCAACATCCCCGCTACCGCATCCCGATCGGCCACATCGCAGGCCAGCAACTGCACTTGGGCACCGGCCCGCGTTAATTCGTCGGCCAGCGCAGCGGCCCCCTCGGCCCGGTCGCCGCGCCGACTGGCCAACACCACATGACGCACCCCGTAGGCATTGACCATATGGCGGGCCAGCACCGCACCGACCATCCCGGTGGCACCGGTGATCAACACCGTGCCGTCGGCAAGCCCATCGGGCAGCGCCGAGGGCATCGTCAAGACCACCTTGCCGATGTGGCGCGCCTGGCTGATGAACCGGTAGGCCTGTGCGGCGCAGCGCACATCCCAGGTGGTGACGGGGAGCCGATGCAGTACCCGGGTGTCGAAGAGCTCCCTCAACTCGCACAGCATCGCCGCCATCCGCTGCGGTCCGGCCTCCGACAGGTCAAACGCCCGATACCACACACCGGGATAGTGGGTGGCGATCGCCTGCGCGTCGCGGATGTCCGTCTTGCCCATCTCGATGAAACGCCCACCGCGGACCAACAACCGCAGTGACGCATCCACGAACTCACCGGCCAGCGAGTTCAGCACCACGTTGACCCCCCGGCCCTCGGTGACCGCCAGGAACTTGTCCTCAAAGTCCAGCGTGCGTGAATCACCGATGTGGTCCTCGTCAAAACCGATGGCGCGCAGTGCGGCCCACTTACCGCGGCTGGCGGTGACAAAGACTTCCACCCCCCAGTGGCGAGCCAGCTGCACCGCCGCCATACCCACCCCACCGGTACCGGCATGCACGAGCACCGATTCCCCGGCACAGATCCCGGCCAAATCCGCCAACCCGTACAGGGCCGTCATAAATGCCACCGGCACACCTGCGGCCTGCGCGAACGACCACCCCCGCGGCATCTTGGCCAACAGTTGCTGGTCTACCACCGCCAAAGGGCCCGTCCCGGCCATCAAACCCATCACCGCATCACCGACTGCCACACCGGACACCTCGGGACCGATCTGGACCACCACCCCGGCACCTTCTGCACCCAGCGTCGGGGCTTGGCCGGGATACATCCCCAACGCCGCCACCACGTCCCGGAAATTGACCCCAACCGCCGCTACCGCCACCCGCACCTGCCCCACCTGCAGCGGTGCTTCTGCCTGGGGACAGGGCTGGATTACGAGATCCTCCACCGTTCCGCCACCGCCGACCGCCAACTGCCACGCCGGCTGCCCCGCCGGTAGCTCCAGCAGCGGAGGGGCCGGGGCTAGCCGGGCGGCATGTACTTCACCGGCCCGCACCAGTAGCTGGGGTTCCCCGGCGGCGGCCAGCACCGCCGCATCCACCGCCGTGTCCGTGTCGATCAGCATGATCCGGCCGGGGTGTTCGGCCTGCGCCGAACGCACCAAACCCCACACCGCCGCGGCGGCCAGATCGCTGACATCCTCACCGGCCAATCCCACCGCACCGTGAGTCAACACCACCGAGGTGCCCGCCCGATCCCTAACCAGCCAGCGCTGCAACACTTGCAGGGCGGCGTGGGTGGCGTTGTATACCGAGCCCACCACATCCTCACCGGCAGACCCGCACTCCCACACCACCACACGCCCACGACCACTGGTCCCCGCACCATCGCCATGGGCTTCCGCGCCCACACCACCATTATCACTAGCGCAGAAGTCCTCCCAGGACTGCACCGAGAGCTGACCAGACTGGTCAATAGTGGTGTGGTTCAGTGGTATTGGTGACCACGCCACTTCCAGCGGTCCGTGATCGGGGCCACCGGCAGCTGTGGTCACCGCGTGTAATTGCTCGGCGGTAATCGGGCGGGTTAGCAGCGAGCGCACCGTCAGCACCGGCAAGCCCGCAGCATCGGCCACCTCTATCGACATCGCATCTTGATCCAGCGCGGTGAAGCCGGCCCTCACCCGCCCAGCGCCGCCGGCATGCAGCGACACCCCCCGCCAGCAAAACGGCAGCATCGTTTCGGTGGTATCGACGGCAAGCCCTACGGCGTGCAGTACCGCATCCAAGACGGCTGGATGGATCCCCATCTTGTCGACTTGCACACCGGCCTCGCCGGGCGCGGCGACCTCAGCGAAGATCTCCGGCCCGCGCCGCCAGATAGCGATCAACCCCTGAAAAGCCGGGCCGTACTCATAGCCTCGCGCCGCCAGCCGCCCATAGCCGTCGGAGATATCCACGCTCACCGCACCGGGCGGCGGCCACACCGACAGATCCGCCGAGGCCTCCGCGGCGGGGACCGCCAGCGTGCCCTCGGCGTGCAGTAACCACTCCGCTTCGGATTCATCGCGGCGCGAATACACCGAGACCGCTCGGCTGCCGGACTCCGCAGCAGCCCCCACCACCACTTGCACTTGAGTCCCGGCGTCCTCGTCCATGACTAGCGGCGCGGCTAGCACCAACTCCTCGATGACCTCGCAAGCCACCTCATCGCCGGCGCGGATGACCAACTCCACAAAACCGGCACCGGGAAACAGCACCACCCCGCCCACCATGTGATCGGCCAACCACGGTTGAGCCGCCAGCGATAACCGGCCGGTCAACACCACCCCGCCAGAATCGGGCCGCTCGACCACCGCGCTCAATAACGGATGCTTGGCTTCACCCAGACCCAAACCGGCCGCGTCAGCGGGCCCGGCGGCGGTCGGCGTCGACCAGAACCGCCGCCGCTGAAACGCGTACGTGGGCAACTCAACCCGCCGCCCAGCCGAGCCGGCAAATACCGCCGGCCAATCCACCCGCACACCTGTGGTGAACAACTGACCGACCCCGCCCATCAGTGCGGCCACCTCCGGGCGGTCCTTACCCAGCAGCGACACCACCACGGCCTCAGCCGGCGACAGCGACTGTTCGATGGAGGCCGTTAAACCGCTACCGGGACCGACCTCGATGAAGTGGGTCGTTCCGCGTGTCTGCAGATTACGGACACTGTCGGCGAAACGCACCGGCTGGCGAATGTGCTTCACCCAGTACTGCGCCGAGCCGAAATCACCGTCAGCGCCTGCCGGCTCGGCCGTCACGTTTGAGACCAGCGCAATCTGGGGCTCCCGCGCCTCAACCCGGGCCGCGATCCGCGCGAACTCCTCGAGCATCGGCTCCATCAACGGCGAATGGAATGCATGCGAGACCGCGAGCGGGTGCACCCGGCGGCCCTGCGCGGCCAGCTGCTGCGCGATCGCGTCCACGGCGCTTTGCGCACCCGAGAGCACCACCGATTCGGGCGCATTGATTGCCGCGATCGCTGCTTCCTCGCCCAGCAGCGGCGCCACTTCGTGTTCAGCGGCGCTCACCGCGGTCATCGCCCCACCCGCCGGCAAGGCTTGCATCAGCCGGCCCCGCGCAGCCACCAACAGCGCGGCGTCAGCCAGCGTCAACACCCCCGCCACGTACGCCGCCGAAAACTCCCCAACCGAATGACCCATCACAAAGTCCGGGGCCACGCCCCAGCTCCGCAGCACCGCGAACAACGCCACTTCCACCGCGAACAACGCCGGCTGAGCGAACTCGGTGCGATCGAGCAGACGGCTATCGGCGCCCCAAACAACCTGGCGCAGCGGCAACCGCAGATGCCGATCCAGCTCATCGGCCACCGCGTCAAATGCCCTGGCAAACACCGGCAATTGGTCATACAACTCCCGGCCCATCCCGATGCACTGCGAGCCCTGCCCGGGAAACACCACCACCGTCTTTCCCACCGACCCCGCGCGGCCTATCACCACAGCCGGACCCGGCTCACCTCCGGCCACCCCGGCCAACCCCGTCAAGAGCGCCTGACGATCGGCACCCACCACCACCGCCCGATGCTCGAACACCGACTGCCGCGCCAACGAGTACCCCAGATCGACCGGATTCAGCCGCTGATTAGCTCGCAGATGGGCCGACAATCGGCCCGCCTGCGCGGTCAACGCCTCGGCCGATTTAGCCGAAATCACCCACGGCAGCACCGACAAACCACCGCTCGAGCTCGCGCCGTCGCCAGACTCGTCCTCCCGTACGCCCGCCACCGTGGCGGTTTCGGTCGCCCCGAGCGGGCCCTGTTCCAAAATCACATGCGCGTTGGTGCCGCTGATTCCGAACGAGGACACGCCCGCCCGGCGCGGACGCCCGTTGGCCGGCCAAGCCCGAGCCTCGGTCAATACCGACACCGCACCGCTGGCCCAATCCACTCGGGGGGAAGGCACGTCGACGTGCAGGGTCGCCGGCATCACCCCATGGCGCATCGCCTGCACCACCTTGATCACCCCGGCCACGCCGGCCGCAGCCTGGGTATGACCCATATTCGATTTGATCGAGCCCACCCACAACGGCCGTTCCGGCGGGCGGTTTTGTCCGTAGGCGGCCAAAAGCGCCTGCGCCTCAATGGGATCACCTAACTTGGTGCCCGTCCCGTGACCCTCCACCACATCCACATCGGCGGCGGTTAACCCCGCACTGGCCAGGGCCGCGCGAATCACCCTCTGCTGGGAAGGCCCGTTGGGGGCGGTCAGACCGTTTGACGCGCCATCCTGGTTGACCGCGCTACCGAGCACCACCGCCAATACCGAATGCCCCAACCGCTGCGCATCCGATAACCGTTCCAGCACAACTACCCCGGCGCCCTCACCCCACGCCGTCCCATCAGCGGCCCCCGCAAAGGCCTTACACCGCCCATCAGCGGCCAGCCCCCGCTGCCGACTGAACCCCACGAAAATCTCCGGCGACGTCATCACCGTCACTCCACCGGCCAACGCCAGATCGCATTCCCCCGACCGCAACGACTGCACCGCCCAATGCAGCGACACCAACGACGAGGAGCACGCCGTATCCACCGAAACCGCCGGCCCCTGTAGCCCTAACACATAAGCCACTCGCCCCGAGGCCACACTCGACGCCGAACCGGTCAGCCCATAGCCCTCCAACCTCTCGGTTCCCCCGGCCCCGTAGCTTTGCCCGAAGATGCCGGTGAACACCCCTGTGGCTGACCCCCGCAACGATGCCGGGTCAATGCCGGCCTGCTCCAAGGCCTCCCACGAGCACTCCAGCATCAACCGCTGTTGAGGATCCATTGCCAACGCCTCACCGGGCGGGATTCCGAAAAACCCGGCATCAAAACCGGCAACGTCCACGATAAAGCCGCCCCAGCGTGTATAGGTCTTGCCCATCGCATCGGGATCCGGGTCGAACAACCCGTTCACATCCCAACCCCGATCGGCCGGAAACTCCGAGACCACGTCCCGAGCGTCCGCCACCATTTTCCACAGTCCCTGCGGCGAATCCACCCCACCGGGGAACCGACACCCCATTCCCACGATCGCCACCGGCTCATCGACTGTCGCCGAAGAGGGCAGCGCTGTTCGGCTGGTCCCTTTGGACAGTTCAGCCTCCACATAGCGAGCTAGTTGCGAGACCGAGCCGTAATCCCATCCGATCGTGTCAGGCAGCCGCAGCCCGGTAACTGCTGCCAATCGATTACGAAGTTCAACTGTCATTTGCGAATCAAAGCCCAGTTCAGAAAAGGCGAGATCCCGATTCACCGACTGTGGACCAGGCTGACCCAACATCTTTGCGACCTCTGCACAAACCGACTCCACCACCAGTCGGTGATGTTCTTGCTGCAAGACGGCCAGCCGCTCGCTCAGTGTCACGTCGCCGACGCTTTTCCTGCCGTTCTGGTCGTCCGATGCGCGCTCGTTATCGGGCTGTGCCGACGCGTCCGACGGAGGCTGAAAGGCGAGAACTTCCCAAATCGGCTTCGCCGGGCTTTCAGCGCGAAGCGCACCCCGCAAGAGTTTGCCGGTCGGGGTTCGAGGAAGCCGCTCAACAATGACAAACCTATGCGGCACCTGGAACGCGGACAGGCTAACAAGCAACCGCCGGTGGATGTCTCGCAGAATGGATTCGTCGATGGCTGCGTGTTTCGTCGGGACCAGGAACGCCTGCAGCGCCGAGGCGCCGATCGACTCCTTTACTCCGACAACCGCGGCTTCGGCCACGCTGTCGTCCTCGGTAATGAGTCGCTCAATCTCCCGCGGATTGACGTTGACGCCTCCGACGATTTCGGTGTCGTCCGCGCGGCAACGGTAGGTAACCCATCCGTCGCCGTCGATAAATACCCTATCCCGCGTGTCGAGCCAATCCCCATCTCGCAGGGGAAGACTCGTCGGACAATTCCAGTAACCGGGTGATATCGATGGTCCTCGGACCCATAGGTCCCCCTCAACCCCAGGTCCGACGGTCGTGCCATCCGGCGCGACAACACGAATCTCATAAGGCGGGAGAGCTTTCCCTATAGTTCCCGGCCGCCAGTCTTCGACGGTATTCGATACGAATGTCTGCCCAACCTCGGTAGATCCAATTCCGTCAAGGATCGGAATACCGCCAAAGAACTCCGTCAGTCGCTCGGCGAGACGGGCCTCTAGAGCCTCTCCCGCCGATACCACACAGCGAAGCGAACGGAATGAATCGGGGGAGCAAGTATCGACAACTCGTGAGAAGAACGTTGGCACACCGTAAAGCACCGAGGGCCTAAATATCGCACTTAGCTTGGCTGTCGCTTCCGCGCTCACCGGCCACTGGTTGATGACCGAGGAACCACCTGTCGCAAGTGGGAACCAGACCGAATTCCCTAGACCGTATGCGAAATACATGGGGGCGCTGCACAGCCCGGTGTCTTGGGAAGTGAGCCGCAACGCTCGGTGACACATGGCGTCGACGAATGTCAACACGTCGGAGTGCCGGTGGATCGCTGCTTTCGGCGCACCCGTGGTGCCGGAAGTGTAAGTGGCGTAAGCGTGAGCGTCACCACTCAGCGGCTCGTAGTCTGCCGGCTCGACGCGGATGGCGTCGGACAAGAGCTCTCCGGCTTCCGCAACGCTCGACTGCTGAAACCGATCAAGGAGTGCACCAGATGTGACGACAAGCGCCGGCTCCGTGTCGCTTTCGGCAAAAGCGTGGTCTTGGCGATTGAGCTCGGGGTTCGCGAGGAACGCCACGATCCCACGGCTAAGGCACGCCAGCAGCAGCTGTACGAGGTCCGGCGAATCCGGAAGGCACAACAGGACGCGGTCTCCACTGGATAGGCCGCGGCTCCTCAGCACTTCCCCTAGACGTGCGCCACCGTCGTGGATTTGGCCATGGGTCACGACGTGCGACCCGCTGTAGGCGGGTTTGTCACGCCATCCTGCTTCTGACGCCCGCTTGGCCAGTAATTCTGCTAAATTTCCGCGCCGCATTGTTAGGACCGCCTTAGATGCGCCGCACCGTTGGGCATCGATGATTGAAGGGCGACGCCCTCTCCGGATTGCCGGGCGAACGAAGACTCACGGAATTGTCGGCAACTGATTATGGGGCGCGAATTCATTCCGACTCCATGTATTCATGTCTTTCGAATGTCAGCGATGAATTGGAATCATCACGACGGCGTATTCTGGAACAAGCTTCGAGGAAGTACTCGGTGATGATGATGACAGGTTGTCCTCCGGTAATCATGCGATACCGGCGGCCGACGGTTCTCGGTTGCGAAGTCTGATATCCTGCGACCGCGAGCCAATCGGGCAATTCTCCTATCCAGACGTCAGCTGGCTCCTTGAACGTTTCAAGGCGACCAGCTGCCATAATCTCACCAATAGGATATTCCGTTCCAGTCAAGCTTTCCGTGATTGCGCGGGGTAACAGATCAATGGCAATCAGCGACTCGGCGGCTACGAATCGGTGCCCTGAGTTTCGGCCTTTGAGTAGGACATGACGTTGAAGAATTCTGCCGCCCGATAATTGCCCCGACTCAGCCGTTTCCCGCGGGACGCGGTCGATCTGCTGCTTGATGATCTGCACAATGATCTCTTCGTCGGCGACCGTTCCGAGAACCCGAGTAAGGGTGCCGTTTGTCGCTATAAGTATCCGCAGGTCGCGATTGAGCTTGCGAATTTCTTCACCAGCTAGAAAGCGCTCAGTCATATGGCCGTTTCTAGTTAAAGACGCCAACCTTCGATGTGCCGCAAGCTCAGCGAGGTGTCGCAGGCTTGATGTGCGAGTCGAGGCCGCGCTGCCCGTATCTGCCCTATTAAGACGTGCGCGTAGTTTTCCTTCCCTCAGCTAAGAGTCCGCGCGTAAGGCCGGCCCGATTCTTGAGCTCGGCTTCGTAGATGTTCGTCCTCATGCCGCAACATCAAAGCGGGTGAATTCGCGATGTAGGTAACGCTCGACGCAAGCGGAACGTCGAACCTCGTCGCTGGTCGTGATGTTACTTGAGCCGTCCGAACCCATCGAGTTGGAGCGACTCATCAGCGATTCCTGCGCGCCTCGCCGAGATCGGTGCCATTCCCTCGATCGGCAACATAGTGAATGCCTCCATCCACGCAGCGCGTGGTATCAATCAGGTATCATCTAAGCCATGGGAATGACTCTGCGCCCCAGTGAGCAGCAGGCAGAAGCGTTACGCCGGCAGGCCGCTGCCGAAGGCCGATCAATGCAAGCTGTTGCGCTATCGGCCATCGACGAGTACATCGCCCGGCGGGCGCACAAGGCCAAGGTCGCCGTGGCGCTACAGCGCGTGGTCCGCGAGGAGGCCAGGGTTTTGGAGCGCCTTAAGGACGCGTGACTGACTACCTGGATCTCGAGGATCTGCTGGAAATTGCACGGGAGGCGGTCGGAAGGGATGTCGTGGTCCGGGACTATGGCTTGCTTGAATCGGCTCTGGCGCGGCCTCGTGCCTCGGTGTTTGGCCAGGATGCTTACCCAGATCTCCACCTCAAGGCCGCCGCGCTGCTGCACTCGCTGGCACGGAACCACGCGCTGGTGGACGGCAACAAGCGACTTGCGTGGACAGCCTGCCGGACCTTCCTGGCCATCAACGCTCAGTGGATTAGCGCGCCGGAGGACGAACGCTTCGACTTTGTGATTCGGGTGGCCACCGGTGCAGTGCACGATCCCGACGAGATTGCAGAACGACTGCGCAGCTGGAGCTACCAGGAGGACTGAGCTGCCGGGGGCAGTCGACCGTGGATCAGATTCCGCGTTCCACCGGCAAGGCGCCCCGATCGACGGCGGCAACGAGCCCGGCGTGGTCGGCTTCGGTCTGGTCGGCGTAGAGCCGGGCGAAAGTGCAGAGGGCGTCGTCGACGCGATCCGAGCGGCCGATGTACCCGGCGATCATCGAGGCGCCGCTGGTCCGGGCGTGCCCCTTGGCCAGCAGCTGACCCACCACGGTCGCGTAATCCGTCAGCGTGGCCGTGGTCAACGCATCCAAGGGGATGCGTCCCTTCATGTTTCGCAGTTGACGGACGTAGTACTGCAGGCCGTCCATGGTGGTCCAGCCCAACAACGGATCGCTGACCGTTTGCAGGGCCTGCTGATATTCCACGACGCGCTGCCCCTGGTGGGTGTGCCATGCCGACTCGCCGTGGACGTGGCGCGCCAGTACCGACCGACGGGCCTGCTTGAGTTGCAGGAACACGACGTCCCGGGGTGATGAGCCCTCCAGCAGCGCCACGTGCGCGCGCAGCCCCACGCTGCCCACCCCGACCACTTTGTTTGCGACATCGACCACCGTGTAGCCGCCGAGCACCCGCCGCCAGTATGGCGGCAGTGTTTCCAGATAGTCGTCGAGCGCCTGGGCGAGCAGTTCCTCCTCACGCTCGGGCAGTCGGGTGATCAGCGGTGGCTCGACGACGATCCTGCGCACACCTGCGACTTCACGAGTGAGCCGCGGTAGCGCGCGGTCACCGGTGCGTTGCCGAGCTCGTTTGGCCGACCGTGCCACCTGTTTCTGCAGCGCACCGGTTGTCTGATCGGTTAGGCGATCGACGTCGAGCCTGATGAACGACCTTGTGAACAAAGGCAGTTCGGCGAGCCGACTCAACTCGTGGCGGTAGGACGCGACACAGGAGCGCACCGCGTCGGCGCAGTGGCGTTCGGAGGCCCCGTTCTCACGGCCGGCCACCCAGATGCTGGCTACCAGGCGGCGCAGATCCCACTCCCACGCGCCGGGGTGGGCTTCGTCGAAGTCGTTGAGGTCGATGACCAGGTCCTGCTCCGGTGAGGCGTAGAACCCGAAGTTGCCCAGGTGCGCGTCGCCGCAGACCACCGGCGTGATCCCGGTCGCCGGCAAGTGTGCTACGTCCTCGGCCATCACCACGGCGCTACCCCGCAGAAAGCCGTACGGCGAGGCGACCATGCGGCCCACACGGATCGGGACGAGCCGTTCCACCCTGCCGTGGTGATTGGCGATGATCAGATCGACCGGATCGGGTCGGTCCGCCGGGGGGGTCCAGTCGGCCAGCGTGCGTCGGGGAACCTTCTTCCGCAACGCCTTTCCCAGTGCGTACCGTTCCGCGCGCGTGACTGGCCGCTGCAATAGCGACCGGTAAGCGGCGCCGTCGGCCTCGGCCAGAACGGTGTGGGCACCCGCCTTACCAGCTGTGGTATGGAGCGATGGGTTGTCCATGAGGGCCAGTCTCCTGCCATCGAAGGTATTTAACTACCTGATCAGCCAAGGCGCGGATTGCCAGGTTCCCCTGTCCTTCCCTACGTTCAACCGCAAAATAGGATCCGGCGTAGCTCCAATTGCATACGAGAAGCTGCTTCCGATCATGCAGAGCTGCGCGCGGCGAACTTGCCTATGCTGCCGCCTGCACCACCGGTCGTTAAGGGGCGCGGTCGCGTCCGCGCGTTATACGCGAACGCAGTTAAAGCGTTCGACAACGAAGTCACCTCAAGGTTCGGCTGAACGCCGCCCACGATGTCATTGACTCGACGGAGCAGGGAATCGAGTTCCCTGTGTCGGCTACGACTTCTTGCTCGGAATGGCGATGACAACGATGAGCGTGATGATGCTGAAGAACAGGCCCAGGATGCCCCAGCCGAGGGGGTTTCGCCCCTTCATCCCGGCGACCAGGGCGCAGACGATGGCGGCGATGATGCTGCCGATCGCCACAAAAATGCCTTTGATGCCCTTCAGAATGAGACCGGCTGCCTGGGGATTGTCTTGTGCCGCTAACACCAGTCCGTGCAGCATGTGCTCTCCTTAATCTAAGTGATGTGTGCCACAGCACAGATACCCAGCACGAACGTGACTCAAGCAGCGACGGGCTGCACGACTCCTATGCAAGGAAGGCAACGATGAAGCAAGTTGCAGTCGCCACCATCGCGGTCGCAATGCTGTTTTTAAGCGGATGCTCGGCTTCACAGGTCATCAACACCGGCGGTGACACACGATGCAAGGACTTCATTACACAGGACCAGAACAAGCAGAACGATGAGGTCACCAAGATGCTGAAGGACAAGAGTGGTGCTCAACCGAACAATTTAGAGATCTCGGCAACGCGGCTGTCGGCCTTGACGTACTGCCAGACGTTGGGCACCCCAGACACCAAGATCTCCGACGCACCGCACGGCTGACGGAGAGCTGCGCAATTGCACTGTCGCACTGCGGCTTTGCAGCCTGTCGCGGCGATATGACCCGCTTGTCGGCCACGCACGCTGCGGTTCTCGCGCTTTACTCGATCCGGAATGGGCGATCGCCCGGTGAGGAGGTCTGAACGGTGAGTGCGTATGTGCTTGTTCATGGCGGCGTGCACGCAGCGTGGTGCTGGGAAACGGTGATCGGCCCGTTGGCTGACGCCGGTCATCACGTGCAGGCCATCGACCTGCCCGGACGGGCCGCGACCGCCGGTGCCGCCAGCAACTGCACACTGAGCGACTACGTGATGGCGATTCGCGCCGCCGTGGACCGCGCGCCCGAAGCTCCAGTGCTCGTCGGACACAGCATGGGAGGCGCATCGACAAGCCAGTTCGCCGAGCATCATTCCGGGGATGTGAAGGAAGTCATCTACCTCAGCGCAGTTGTTCCACGAGACGGTGAAAGCGCAGTATCCACGCTGTTGGAAGCAGGTCCCGAGAGTGCACTTCTCGCCGACGGAGCGTTCGTCGTCGCCGAGGACCAAACGGTCACTATTCCACCGGAACACGCGCGTGCTGGCTTCTACGGGCGCTGCGAGGAAGTCGACGTCCAAGCTGCACTCCGACGCATCTGCCGCGAACCGATTCGACCGCTAACCGAAGCCCTGCAGCTGGGGCCATCGTTCGCGGCCGTCAAGAAGACGTATATCGGTGCCACCTACGACAGGTCAGTCCCACCGGCATTGCAGCGGGTACTCGCCGAACGCGCCGGAGCCACCTTCCAGATGATCGACAGCGATCATTCCCCTTTCTACTCAGCCCGCACCGATCTGATCGAGATCCTGCTCGACCACGGGTGATGACGATCATCGATAGTGCAGCCGGCGGTAGGTCGGTAATAGGCTCTTGACGCCGTCAAGACCCGAGAGCGAAACCGCAGTTAACGAGCGGGACTGAGTCCGAACGATCACCCTGACCCGCAATGAACCGCACGACCGCCACCAACGTGGAAGTGAGTGTGGCGTTATGGGTTGTCAGCATTGGGATGGGCCTGGCCTTCGTCGCCTCAGGTGCCATGAAGCTGGTCGTTTCCAAAGAGCGCCTGGCACTGCGGGGCGCGAGTTGGGTCGGTGACTTCAGCTCGGGCACAGTGATATTTGTGGGATTGACAGAGATCACGGGTGGTCTGGCGATTGTCCTGCCCGCGGCGCTGGGTACTCCGTCCCGGTTGGCGGCAACGGCTGGGACGGCGGGCTTGATTGTTGTAATGCTAGGTGCCGCAGTGGTACACGCGCGTCGGCGTGAACCGGGGATGATCGTATTGAACGTGGCGCTGCTGGCTTTGACGGCGATAGCGCTCTGGGACCGACCTGGTTACTGGCACTGACGAGCTGCCCGGACCGGATCGCGCTTCAGGTCAGGGCGCGGTAGCGCCAGTTCCGACGACTGCAGCAGCGACGACACCATTGTGATTCGGTAACCCATCAGTTACGGTAACAAAACAGTTACCATAGGAGTGCGGGCAGATGGGCGTCATCGTCGTGCGGTATACCACCAAACCTGAGCGCGCCGAGGAAAACCAGGCGCTTATCGAGGCCGTGTTTGTTGAATTGGCGGAGAACAAACCGGCTGGGTTGCATTACGCGTCCTACCGGTTGGCCGACGGCGTGAGTTTCATCCACGTCGCCTCGGTCGACACCGACGACGGCAGCAACCCACTGATCGCGATGCCGGCGTTCGGGGCATTCCTGCAGGGGGTTGGTGAGCGCTGCTCGGTGCTGCCGGTTGCCGCGGAGGCCACACTGGTCGGCGCGTACTCCGCCGACACTCCAGTGGCACGGTCGTGAGTCGAGGCACCGGGACCGCGGAGGATCCCTGGGTGCTGACGACCCCGAGCGGTGGCTCGGAGTTCACCGTGCACCGTGATGCCGCGCTGGAACTGCCGGCACTGGTCGTCCGCGTGGGCAAGACCGAGCTGCGCTACCACCTGAGTTGCATCGACGATCTTCATGCGATGTTGTTGGAGCGGGGGGACTGGGTTCCGTTGGGCAACGCCGACGAGCAGAAGCCGGCACCGGACGGGTCGGTCGAAGCCTGGGCCCGCGCGGCCGCAAACCCGGTCGGCGGGTGGTACGGACTGAAGAAAGGCCTCCGGGGCCGGTTCGGCAATTATGTGCCCCCGGTTCTGGAGCAATTGGGGCTGGCCGAGGTTGAGCACAACGCCCGGAACAACCGTATGCGGGCCATCCGGAAAGGATGACAACCCGATGAGCGTGAGCGCACCGGTCGGTGACCCTTTCGATGCGCTTGGCGACCCAAACCGGCGGGCGATCGTCGAGTTGCTGGGCCGTGGCGGACGGTCGGTCAGCGATTTGGCTGATGCCCTGCCAATCAGCCGCCCGGCAGTCTCCCGGCATCTGCGCCTGCTGAAGCAAGCAGGGTTGGTCCTGGAAGAAGCTCAGGGGACGCGCCGCATCTACCAGCTGCATGACCAGGGAGTTGCCGCAGTGCAGGACTATCTGACCGCAGTATGGGGCGACGTGGTGGGACGCTTCACGTTGCTCGCCGAGAACACCACGCCGGCCGAGCTGCCGTGATCGAGCCGCTTCGACTGACCTACCAGCTGCAATGTCCCGCCGACCACGCGTTCGAGGTGTGGACCACCCGCATAGGGGCTTGGTGGCCGAAGGGGCACTCGGTTTCCGGCACCCCGGGCACGGTTGTCGTCCTCGAAACCTGGCTGGGCGGGCGCATTTTCGAGCGCGCCACCGATGGTGCGGAGATCGATTGGGGTGTCGTGACCCAGTGGAGCCCACCGCGTCGACTTGGCTACACCTGGCACATCGGCCGTGACCCCGTGCAGGCCACCGAAGTCGAGCTCACGTTCGTCGACCTCGGCGAAGGCAGGAGCCGGCTCGACATCGTCCAAACCGGATGGGAGCGACTCGGCGCCGATGGACCGATTTGGCGCGAGGCCAATCTTGGTGGCTGGGCGGCCCTGGTCCCGTCGTTCCGGGCCGCCGCCACGATTCCGCTGGCAGACTGAATCGGTCGGACTCGAGATGGCGGTTCGACAGTGACAAGCGCCCCGCCGTGGCTTAGCGCAGAATCACGCCGCGGGTCAGGGCCGGATGGAGAATCGTCCACCGCCGATTGGCCGCAGCACATCGAAATGACGACGGTCGAGCGTCACAATCGTTCGCGTCTGGTACCGATCGGCCAACGCGACCATGGATGCGTCTGCCAGCCCGATGTCCTGATCGGAGTATTTCTCGATGATCGAGGTAGTCAGCTCGAGCTCGGCCACACCAACGACGGCCAACTCCCATGCGCCGCTTGATAGTTCCCGCAGGACCGCTAGCTCGGCGTCCACGCCGACACGCTTGGCGATGAGATAGTCAAGTTCCGCCAGGACATATGGCGAAACTACAAGTAGCTCGTCGTTAATGTCGATAACGCCGGACACGGCCTCGTGGTCTGGTTCGCGGGCGTTGAAATAGGCGAGCAGGGCACTGGTATCGACGATCACCTTTCGCCAAAGCCGTCCAGGAGTTCGTCAGTACGCCGAGCAATCGGCTCAGAACTGGAGTACAGCCCCCCTCTCGGCCGGGGCTTCGTACCAGCAACCCCTGCCCGAATGGATTCCCGAATGACGTCAGCCTCAGAGACGCCGCGCTGCTTTGCGGTGTGCTTGACCGCGGCCTTGAGGTCACTCGGCAGGTAGACGGTCGTCTTTTCCACGTATGTATGGTACCACAGCTGGTACCATACATGGACTGGTCCGCACGTGCCGCAAAGGACGGGCCCATCTCACCCACGGTCCCATCGGCGCGTCTGCGCGAGTCGCGAGCGCACCATGCGCTAGCTGTGAGTGTCCACTGGGATGGCGATCTCGTTGCGACGCCGGAACGGCAACGTCCAGGGTGGGTCGTAGAACCACGCGGTGGATTGACCGACGGGCGCGATGTCGTTGTCCCGCAACGTTGCGACCAGCTCGTCGGCGCGGGACGCCACGGCTTTTGGGCTGCGGTCCCCGCTGAAGCGCAGCACTGCGACGGTCTCGGCAGGGACCGTCACCAGCCTGACACTGTCATCGTCGGGTGTGGGCAGCGTCTCCATGGTCCATTTCGACGGCATGAAGAACCTAATCGTCCAATGTCCGCCGGTGTTTCGCGACTGCGTGACCGGGGCGGTCATGGCGATCTCGTCGCCGTCCCGGTTCGGCTGCTGGCCAACGGGTGCCGTCATGGAGATCGTCTCGTGGCGGTGGTTGGCACCGAAGATGTAGCGCGCGAGGCGCCGGAACCCGATATTGCGGGAGCGGTCCTCGTCGTCGGCAACCGTCGTTTCCGCCGCGATCCGCGGCCCGTATTGGCGTATCTCGACAGCGTCCGTCAGCGGCCGCCGAATGAAGTGCGGCTCTTCGGTGCCGACGCGAACACCGACGACCGATAACGCCGATTCGAAGACCTGAACGGGAATCTTTTTGATTTGCATGGGTGTTCCTCAGCGACGGTTGATGGCCCACGCGTGTGTGGACAGCGGCGTGGCGAACGTGCACCACTAGCTTAGGCGGCCAGCGGCGCTGGCTTTGCGCCGCACGCGGCCATTGCACGGCGGATCAGATCGCTATCGGTCAGGCGAACTCCAGCAACGCATATACGCCTCTGAATTGCTTGGTCAACCGAAATTGCCAGAACGCGGGGAAGATGGTCCCGAAAAATAGCCCTCGCCCTGGTGGCATCTGGACGTCGTGCACAGCTCGAACCCCGGGGACGGTATGAACCAGATCAGCGAGTTGATTCAAGGAAAGGCTGAACGGCATCGGCGGTACCCGGTAGTGCTTTGATGACCGCAGGCCTTTTCGGGCCACCTTCTTGACCATTACGGGCGGCAGATCGAAGAACATCTGACCACCAGGAAAACGCTTGGCGCACTGTGTGATCAACCCCATCGCCTCTTCGGGTTGCAGATACATCAACAAGCCCTCCGCGGTGATGAATATGCCGTGAGTGTCGTCGACGCTGTCCATCCAGGTGTCGTCCAGCGCGGACTGCGCGAGATTGACGATCCGTGGGGACGGCGGCAGGAGTCTTTCGCGCAGCGCGATGACCGGCGGCAGATCAACGGATACCCAGTGGAATTCGGCGTTGGGTAGTGCGCTGTTGAGTCGCCAGAAGGTGGTTTGGAAGCCTTCTGCCAGCGCGACAACGGTGGACTTGGGATGACTCGTGAGGTAGGCAATCGCACACTTGTCGACGGCCAATGAACGCAGTGCCATTTCTTGGCCTTTGCGGCCGAACTTGTCGAAGTCGAAGTCGATGGAGTCGACGAGCTTGATCGCCATCGGATCTTCTATGATCGCGTCCTGCCGATTGGCCTGGTAGGCCCTGCCGTTGAGCGTGAGCAATGCCGTTTCAGAGACACCGGTCAGCATTCCGACGTCCACTCGACGCTTGGCATGATCGTTCATCGGACTCAACCCTACCGAGATGCCCTGCTGGATTCCTCGAGCTGATTGAGGGCGGTTGATGGGGATCAACATCGGATGCCGGCCACCGGGGTTGGGTTAGTGCGGCAGAGGCAGGCCGGCGGTGACGAGGATGATGCCGGCCACTGCGCAGGCGAGCAGGGTCAGTACGACTCCGCGGCGGCCGACGAGCAGCGCGCCGGCTGCGGCGGCGAGCACGGCGTATTGCCACGGTTGGGTCAGCGCCCGGGCGAGGGTTATTGCCGAGCCGAGGATGGCGCCGATCGCCGCCGGCCCGGCGCCGTCGAGGAACGCCCGCGCGGTGCTGTTGGTGCGCAGCTGCTCGAAGTGGCGCGCGCCTAGCAGCACGAAAGCGAACGACGGGCTGAATGCGGCAACGGCAGCAACGACACCACCGAGTAGCCCGGCGGCGGCGTAGCCCACGACAGCGACAGTCTGCACGACGGGGCCGGGCGTGATTTGGCCCAGAGCGACGGCGTTGAGGAACTGTCCACCGGTCATCCAGTGGTAGTGGTTCACGGCGTCGTTTTGCATCAGCGGGATGATCACAAACCCGCCCCCGTAGGACAGCGCGCCGACCTTGAACGCCACCCAGATCAAGGAGACGAGCGTGCCGGCGCCAAGGGTGCCGATTGCCAGCAACGGCATGGGCGCGACCGCTGCCGGCCCGGCGGTGTCGCGGTGCTGCCGGCGGCCGGTGATCTCGAATCCGCCGCACGCCAGCAACACGAGCACCAGCCAAGGCCCAATGGTGGCTGCCGCGATCAGGCCCGCAGCCAGGTAGGCGATCCAACGTAGCCGGCTGTGGCCGCTGTCGGCGGCGCGCCGCCAGCTTGCCGGGAGCAGGCCGCCCGCGGCGTGCACAGCGACCGCGGCGACTGCCGATCCGGCGCCGGCCCCAGCGGCCAAAACCGGGCGCGGGGGTGCGTTCTCGAGGAAAAGCGCCGCCAGGGCGAGGATGAGGATCAGGCCGGGAATAATGAACGCGGCTCCGCCCAGCAGTGCGCCGAGACGGCCGCGGACTCGCCACGCACAGAAGATTGCGAGCTGGGTGGAAGCGGGCCCGGGCAGCAGGTTGGATGTAGCGACGGCGTCTTCGAACTCGACCGATGTCAGCCATCTCCTGCGCTCCACGCACAGTTCGCGCAGCAGCTTGATATGGGTAGGCGGTCCGCCGAAACCGATGCATCCAATGCGGCCCCACTCCCGCACCACCGCGGCCAGGCTTGGCGGCAGTGGGACCGTCACGCTGTCGACGCGCCCGTCGGCTCGTCGGGGATGCCGAGTCCGAGATGTTCGATGTGGTAGACGGCCTCGTCGAGGAGCATCGCTACGTGGTTGTCGTAGAGCGCGTAGATCACGCTGCGCCCGCTGCGGGCGCCGGTCACCAACCCCATTGCGCGCAGCAGGCGTAACTGGTGAGAAACCGCGGACTGTTCCATCTCCACTGCCGTCGAAAGGTCGTTGACCGAGCAAGCGCCGTGGCGCAGGCGGGTCAGGATCCGCAGCCGGCTCGGCGTCGCCAACGCTTGTAGCGTCGCTGCGACCGAGGCTGCGGAGTCGGCGTCGAGTTGCGCGGGCGGGGTGTTCCTGCCCTCGATGCCGTGACCCATGTGCGCATCCTACCTAATGATTATATGAAGACGTATTCATACATTCCTGTATGGTGGCGGTGTCTCGCCGTCTTCCCCCAAGTGGAGTTCCCGATGTCACCTCCGGTCCTGGACCGCTCCCGCGCCGCCGTCGGGGCCGATCGCCAACCGAGGACCCGGACACGTCCGTTCAGGCTGCCCGAGGTCAGGTGGGCGGCCGTTGCCACCGTCCTGTTCGTGTTCGGGTTGGCTGCCCAGTTCGGTGGCGCGCCGACGTGGATGTGGTGGTCGCTCTATCTGGCTTGCTATGTCACCGGCGGGTGGGAACCGGCGCTGGCCGGGTTGCAGGCATTGCGGGAAAAGTCCCTCGATGTCGATCTGTTGATGATCGTGGCTGCGATCGGTGCCGCCGCGATCGGCCAGGTCCTCGACGGCGGACTATTGATCGTTATCTTCGCCACCTCCGGTGCGCTGGAAGCGTTTCTGACTCAGCGAACCGCCGACTCGGTGCGCAGCCTGCTTGATCTGGCACCCGAAAGCGCAACCGTGATCACCGAATCCGGAGCCGAGACGATGGTCGATGCGGCTGCTCTGTCGATCGGGGACATGATCGTGGTGCGCCCCGGTGAGCGGATCGGCGGCGACGGCGAGGTCATCTCCGGGGCCAGCGACGTGAATCAGGCGTCGATTACCGGTGAACCGCTACCGGTGGCCAAAAACCCCGGCGATGAGGTGTTCGCCGGGACGCTGAACGGCACCGGAATATTGCGGATTCGGGTCGACCGGGCCGCCGCGGACACCGTCGTCGCCCGCATCGTCACCATGGTGCAGGAGGCGTCGGCCACCAAAGCCAAAGCCCAGTTGTTCATCGAGAAGGTCGAGCAGTACTACTCGATCGGGGTCGTGGCCGCTACCTTGGCGGTGTTTTGCGTCCCCCTCGCGCTGGGCGCTGCGTTGCAGCCGCCGCTGCTGCGGGCGATGACCTTCATGATCGTCGCGTCCCCGTGCGCGGTGGTGCTGGCGACCATGCCGCCGCTGCTGGCCGCGATGGCCACCGCCGGACGCAACGGCGTCCTGGTCAAATCCGCTGTCGTGATGGAACAACTCGGCTCGATCACCGCCGTCGCATTCGACAAGACCGGCACCCTCACCCAGGGCACACCCCAACTGACCGATGCAGAGGCCGTCGACGACACGCGCTACGACACCGACACCATCCTCACCTGGGCCGCGGCTGCCGAACATCCCAGCGAGCACCCGCTGGGTCAGGCGATCGTTGCCGCCGCCACCGAACGCGGCCTACTGCTGCCCACGGCCCAAGATTTCAACTCCACGCCCGGACGCGGTGTCCGTGCCACTGTCAACGGTCATACCGTCGACGTCGGCAGCCCGCGCCAACTGCTGTCCGACGCTGATAGGTCGACAACGATGGCCGCCGCGGTGGCCAATTTGGAAGCTGCCGGCAAAACCGTGGTCATCGTCGCCGCCGACGGTGTCCCAGCCGGGATCCTGGCGCTGGCCGACCAACTGCGTCCCGGCGCCGCCGGCACGGTCGCCGAACTGACCGCACTCACCGGCACCGCACCGGCTCTGCTGACCGGAGACAACGCCCGCGCGGCAAACACGCTGGCCGCGCAAATCGGAATCACCGACGTCCGCGCCGGGCTGCTGCCGCAAGACAAAGTCACTGCGGTTCGCGAGATTGAGAGCGCCGGGCGGCGCGTGCTGCTCGTCGGGGACGGTGTTAACGACGCCCCCGCCATGGCCGCCGCACACACCGGCGTCGCGATGGGCCGCGCCGGATCCGATCTGGCACTGGAGACCGCCGACGCCGTTATCGTCCACGACGACCTGGCCACCCTTCCCGCGGTGATCGCATTATCGCGCCGCGCCCGCCGCATCGTGATCGCCAATCTGGCCATCGCGACCACCTTTATCACCGGACTCGTGCTCTGGGATCTAGTGGGACACCTACCCCTCCCGCTCGGCGTCGCCGGGCACGAAGGATCCACCGTCATCGTCGGACTCAACGGGATGCGACTCCTCGCCCAGCGCGCCTGGGGGCGCCACTGCGTCGAGCCCGACAGCCCCTTGGCTCCGCCACGGACCGCCAACGGCGCGCCGACCGGAGTTCCGCTAGGCGTTGATGTTGACCTTTAATTCGCGTGGGTAGAGGCGCCATACCGCACCCGGTTGGCTGTCCATCGCTGCCTCCAGCGCGGCGAGATCGCTTTGGAACTGCAATATTGCCGCCCTGGCGCGGTAGTCAAGTGCGACTCGATTGAAATCGTCCATCAGTGCTCGCCGGTGCACGTTCAGGTTGTAGTTCGCGTTGACCAGCCGCTGGTAAACGTCCAGTGGCTCGCGCCGGAAGTCCGAGTACACCCGCGCCGGTTGGCGGTGCGTCCAAAGCTGGTAGTCCCACAAGTGACTGCCGAGGATCTCGTGCTGCACGGTCACCAAGTACAGCTGGCCCGCCAGCAGTCGCGCCAGCTTGTCCCAGGTGACATCGTCGGGGCTTACTCCCACGCCATTGGGGACGCGGGCGTTCAGCTCCTCGAGCCAAGCCAGTGTCTCGGTGTCGTCGTGCACGGCGCTCGCGCCGGTTGCGGCATTCCGCGGGTAGTAAATCTGCAAGTAGTTGGACACGAAGCGGTGAATCACGTCGAACAGCGCCTCTAGGTTCGTCTGCGTCGGCGTGTCGAAGCGGGCGCCGCGCACATCGCGCGCGTCACCGTCGGCCGCAGGGTCATTGACGAGGCGCGGGTAGGCGAGATACGTGTCGTCAAACAGCCGGCACATGCCGTCGAAGGTAAAGCTGAAGGTGGTCTCGAAGTCGCCACCGCGTGCCATCTGCCCGCGGGTGACCATGTCGTTGCTTTGCTGGGTGCCATAGATATACGGCCACAGCAGCCTGCACAGCGGGTGGCCGGCCGAGAGGCGATTACGCGTCGCAATGGCCAACTGCGCGCCGCCTGCCAGGTGCACCCAGTTGAAGTGGCGCACCAGCGAGAGGTGCGTCGAAGCGGCGCACAACACGATCTTGCAGGCCTGGTCCCATTCTGGATCGGTCGGCTTGATCGTGCCCAGCGCGCATTCGATGCTGTCGGCCTGCAGCGCACGACGCAATGGATCGAGGCGGAACAACACGCGCGAGCCGATCTTGATTAACCCGGGGTGGTGCTCGTAGTTGTTGAGTACGAGCAGATCCCACTCCCAGGTCGCGTCGTCGACGCGCTTTGTGTAGCAGGCGTAGGGACCGCGCACGGCCAGCGAGCCGAGGTCTGGACTGCCCAGGTACTCGGCCGGCAGTTCGGGCGCACGGAAGCGGGCGCGACGTGGCCCATTGAAAGCTCGCTTCAACGCCGCCTGCGGGTCGGCGTCTATTTGCGGCAAGCCCGCCTGCATAGGGGAAAACGCGCTGTAGAGCCATACCTGGAATCGATAGAACGTCGTCTGCACCAGCGAGCGTTCATCCCTCGGGATGTTGGCGCGCGGACAAACCATTACGTTGCGTAGCGGCACTTCGGGAATCGCCTCGATCATCGGCTTCGGTTCAATGCGGTCCCACTTGGTCGGTGGCTCCTTGATGTTCAGCGGCTTATTGACGGTGAATTTGAACCAGGCGATGAAGTCCCAAAACGCGCGCCGCAGAAACCATGTCAGCATTTTGCGCTCCCGAAGACGCTACGCATGGCGGTACGCGTTGCCGCGCCACGGGTCATGCTTCAAATCGGCGTCGCCTGCGCGCAACGGATGGCGGTCGGGCCTGAGCTTGGGCTCTTCGTCCCACGGCTCGAAGGCATTCTTGATGTTGGCCAGGCCAGTTTCCGCGAGCTCGGGGTAGTGACGCAGGATCACGGTCTTCAGGTCGGTTCGGTCGATCCACTGCAGGCCTTCCCAGGTGTAGACGTCCTCGTTGAACGAGTCGGTGTAGAAACGGTCAGCCTGCAGCCGGCGACTGGCGTTCAGGATGAAGATCTGGAACATGGTCTCGCCGAAACCGAAGCCGGTGGGCCGGTGGCCTTCGGCTAGCGTGCCGATCAGCAGGTCGAGCTTCTCGACGTCTTCCGGATCGTCGCCGTAAACCGATTTCAGCTCGTTCCGGACATTCGTATCTTCAGTGAGATCGTCAAAGCTCTGGATCGGATTCAGCCCAAGCTGGCGGCGGAACTCGTTATAGCGCGGCACGCCGCGTTCGCGAGCGCGCACGATATCCACAGTGCCCATGTCGAAGAACGGATTGCCCGGGATACTGAGTTCTTGCATGAAGCGCGGAAAGTTGTTGAGCACCAGGGCACCGGGGTGTTGGTTGCCGAACGAATAGAACAGGTCCGACATCGCGAATTCGTCCGTGATGCCGGTCGAGCCGCGCTGGCGCGTTGCGGGGAAGGGCACCTCCTTCGCAATGCCATCCTGGCCGCGCCGCCTGAGCTGCAGTGTCTCGGGCAGCATCGAATGCAGACGGTAGACCTCGACGAATTCCTCGGATAGCCCGAATGCGCAGCCGTGCTTATTGATCGGGTTGCCGACGAGGCCGCCGACCTCTTCGTTGCGCACCTTCACCTCGGACAGTGTTTTGCGCGAGTTGCCCCTGCGCAGTGCGAAGGTGAGCAACCCGTACCAGTTTATGTTGAGCGCTGTGTTGAGCGCTGGGTTGGGCAGAATGCCCGGGGTCCATTCGATGGAGTGGATTTTGGCCATTATTGCGGCGTTAACGAGCCGCGCGACATTGAAGAGGCGGTTGTCGTCCCAGCCGGGGTAGGCCGCGTGCAACATGTCGCAGATGGCGTTGTGCTCGCGCACGAAAAGGGTGTGCAGCATCGAAAGACCCACCCACCAGTTGCGCCTGAAGCCGGTGTCCTCGACGCCCGTGTTGTCCACCGGCAGTGTGCCTTCGTCGGTCAACCGCAGCTTGCCGAGTCGGAAACTACGCAGGCGGTCCTGCGTGGCCTGGTCGCTGCCGTAGATCTGCGAGCCGTCCCACCAGTGCGTGACCTCGTTGATCGAACTCGTGGCTACCGGATCCTGACCATCGATGCGCGTTGGATCAGGCTGGGTCCTGCCGACGAACATCGTGCTCTGCAGGTAGCGACTGCTTGCCGGGTCGTCCTGGGTCAACGGCACCTCGATCACGTCTTCGAACAGGATCTCGCCGTGGTTGATCCAGTCGCCGTTCATGAACTGGATCCACGATGCGGCCAGCAGATTGAGGAAGGGCACTTCGGTCATTTCTGGCCGGCCAGCAGAATCGCTCGGCCGCGTCAGCAGCCGGCGGCTGATATCGCGCGGGTTCGGCGTGAGCAAGAGCGCGGTCTCGGGGCGGGTGGCCGAGGACTCGACGTTGCGCAGAAAGCGCGTACCGGCGGCGCCTTCCTTGGGGTTGGCGAGGTTGTTCCAACTTCCGTCTGCGGTGCGGAAGTGCGTGACGCCCGGTGGCGGTTCCTGGCCTGCGGGCTGGAAGCCGACTAGCGTCCCGGCCGGGTAGCTGCTGTCCAGGTTGTGCGCGTTCAGTTGCTCGCGCATGTAGGCCAGCGTCAGCACTTCCAGCGCCAACGGGCGGCGGTACCAGTTGGTCCAGACTTTGCCACGGTAGCCGGCGATCCAGCCCACGAGGTCGGTGAGGGTGTCCATTAGCGCCGTCGCTACTATTCCCAGCAACTTGCCCAGGAAGAGGCGCAGTCGCTTGAAGTGGCCGTGGCCTGGCCCGGCCGGCAGCGTCGGGGGCAGCGCCCCCTCGGGCACCGATGGAGGCGCGAGCAGCGCGTCGCGGTCGAAGTACTGCAGTGCGGGCACGTGCTCGTCAACACCGGCGGCCGCGTTGTGCTGCGCGACGGCGAGCATCTCGCGCCAGTCGCTACGCGGGCCGCCAGCTTCCAGCGCAGCCGTGTAGTGCCGCGCGGCCTCGTCGTAACGTTGGAGCTGGAAGTTGGCGAGGCCCGCCAACGCGTGCAGTTTGCCGTCGCTATCGGGCCGTGTGGCGAGTTCCTGCTCCAGCAATGTCAGGGCGCGTTCGTATTCACGTCGTTTCAGGGCTTCCGACGCCTCGTCGAAGGACATACGGAACTCCTTGCATGGCGGAAACTCGACATTGAGAAGTTACTCGCATGGGGTGGAAAAGGGGAAATGAATTCCGCAATGCACCAACGGCAATCCTGATTACCATCAATTCAGATGTTTTTATTGTCGCCGGCGAAAAAAGGCGCACCATGGTTGAGGCTTCAGCTGGCTTCCTCGGCGACGACAGGCGGTCGATAACCGCGCTTTTGCGGCTGCGGAGATTTAGGGTTGGTGCACCGGATGGTCCGCACCATTGATCAGCAGTGGGAGGGTCGCATGGCGCCGGCAGACACGGTGTGCCGAACGTGCAGCGCTGAACTGCGCCACGGCGCCCGGTTCTGCCACGGTTGCGGAGCGCCTGCCCCAGGCCCGGGAGAGCAGGCGGAGTTCAAGCAGGTGACTGTGTTGATCGCCGATGTGGTGGGTTCCATGGCGATCGCTTCGACGGTGGGCGCAGAGCGATTGCGCAAGATGATGGCCGACGTCTTTGACTGCGCGGCCGCGATTACTCGGCGCTATGGCGGCACGGTGGATAGGTTCACCGGCGATGGCATCGTAGCGTTGTTCGGAGCACCAGTCGCGTTGGAGGATCACGCTTTTCGGGCCTGTTTGGCGGCCCTGGACATCCAAGAGCAGATCGCGCAGCTGGCCGATGAGGTGCAGCGCCGAGATGGCGTCGTGCTTCGGCTGCGAATCGGGTTGAACTCAGGCCGGGTGATCGCCGGGGAAATCGGCTCTGGACCAATGGGTTACACCGCGGTCGGCGAGCAGGTCGGCATGGCACAACGGATGGAGTCGGCCGCCCCGGCTGGGGGGGTGATGCTCGGCGAATCCACCGCGCGGCTGGTCGAACAAGTCACCGTGCTGGGGCCACCCGAGTGGGTGCACGCCGAGGGCGTGCAGGAGCCGTTACCCGCGCGTCGGCTGCTGGCGTCCGCGCCTGACCGCGGGCCGATCGGCCGGCGCGAGCCGACCCTGGTCGGGCGCACCTGGGAGTTGAACACCCTGGCTGGCATCCTCGATAAGGCGATCGCCGGTGCCGGGTGTGTGGCCAGGGTGGTCGGGGCACCCGGAATCGGCAAGAGCCGTATCGCGCGCGAGGCCGCGGCGCTGGCCGCCGGCCGCGGGGTCGAGGTGTTCACGGTCTCCTGTGAATCCCATACCCGCGAGATCCCGTTTCACGTAGTGGCGCGACTGCTGCGGACGGTGTTCGGCATCGCCGACCTCGACGAGCACGCGGGGCGGGCGCGGGTGCGGGCCAGCATCCCCGACGCCAACCCCGAAGATCTGCTGCTGCTGGACGACCTCCTAGGAGTCGGCGACCCCGACGTCGCGTTGCCCGCTATCAACCCCGATGCCCGCCGGCGCCGGTTGGCGGCGTTGTTGAACGCCGCCGCTCTGGCCCGGACCACACCGGCGCAGTTTGTGATCGAGGACGTGCACTGGATCGACGAGGCCACCGAGGCGATGCTCGCTGAGTTCGTCACCGTGGTACCGCAAAGCCGCTCGCTGGTGCTGATCACCTACCGCCCCGAATACCGGGGCGCGCTGTCGCGGACACCGGGCGCCCAGACGATCTCGTTGGCGCCGCTGAACTCGGCGGAGACCGCGGCGCTGACAACTGAACTGCTCGGTCCTGACCCGTCGGTGACCGGATTGGCGGCACAGATCGCCGAGTGGGCCGACGGGAACCCGTTCTTCGCCCAAGAGATCGTGCACGATCTGGCCGAACGGGGTGCCCTCGACGGCGACCGCGGCGCCTACACAAGCCGTGACGACACCGCCGACCTCGGTGTGCCCGCCACACTGCAGGCCACCATCACCGCCCGCGTCGACCGCCTCGGTAGGCCGGCCAAACATTTCCTGTATGCCGCGTCGGTCATCGGTGCGCGGTTCAGGCCTGAGCTGCTGGCCGCCTTACTGGGTGACATCGAGGGATCGGCGGCGCTCGACGAGTTGCTGCAGGTGGAGCTCATCGATCAGGTGATGTTCACTCCGCGCGCCGAGTATGCGTTTCGGCACCCCTTGATCCGTGCCGTGGCCTACGAGTCGCAGTTGAAGTCCGGGCGCGCTGAGCTGCACCGGCGGTTGGCCGTCGCGATCGAGGAACATGAGCCGGGCTCGGTTGATGAGAACGCCGCCATGATCGCCGAAAACCTGGAGGCTGCCGGGGATCTGCGTGCGGCGTTCGGCTGGCATATGCGCGCCGGCGCGTGGTCGGCCATCCGCGACATTCGCGCGGCCCGCACGAGCTGGCAGCGGGCCCGCCAGGTCGCCGACCGGCTGCCGGCCGACGCCCCGGATCGGACGTCGATGCGGATCGCGCCCCGCACCCTGCTGTGTGGCACCCTGTGGCAGGTCGGTGGCAGCATCGCCGCCACCGGCTTCGACGAACTGCGAGAGCTGTGCACAGCGGCTGACGACAAGGTGTCGCTGGCAATCGCCATGACCGGGTTCGTTACGTCGTTGACTTTTCATAACCGCTTCCGCGAGGCGGCCCGAGTGGCTTCGGAGCACAGCGACCTGCTCGAATCGATCGGAGACCCGACGCTGACGGTGGCCTTGTTGTTCGCGTCGATCTACGCCAAATGCGAGGCGGGCGAGATGATCGAGGCGCTGCGAATGACGGATCGCCTCATCGACCTGGCCGACGGCGACCCCACCAAGGGCGGCTTGATCTTCGGCTCACCGCTGAGCTGGGCGATCGCCATGCGGGGTCACGTCAGGATGTGCCTGGGAATCCGGGGTTGGCAAGACGACGCCGCCACCTCAATTGCGATGGCCGCTCCTCTCGACGCGACGAGTTACGTTTTCGCGCTGATGTGGAAGTACGTTGCCGCCATTCCATTCGGGGCGCTGCCGCCCGATGCGACCGCGATGCGCGAGACCGCCGAGGCGCTGCGCATCGCCGAGAGTTCCGGCGAGGACTTCGTTCTCGGAATGGCCCTACTCAGCCGAGGCCTCGTTCTGGTTAGTCGCGACGGCGCGGAACGCGAAGCGGGCCTCGCCCTGTTCACCCGAGCCCGCGATGCGGCCCTGACGGAACGGTTCTCGCTGACCGCGCTGACGATTGTCGAGCCCGAGTTTGCCAGGGAGAAGGCCCGTACCGGGGATCTCGATGGTGGCATCGAAATGGTGCGGGCAGTCGTGGACGGCGCGCACGAAAGCGGTGACATGATTTGGCGCGGAAGGGCCGTCGAAGTTCTGGTGGAACTCCTGATCCGACGTGGGTCCGCCGGCGACCAGCACGAAGCGCGGGCGGCGATCGACCGATTGGCCGCGGTACCCACAGACCCCGGCTTTGTGCTCCACGAATTCCCCGTGTTGCGGTCGCGGGCGCTGCTGGCCCGGGCATGTGGCGACGAAAACAGCTGCCGGAACTTCTTGGAAATCCACCGCGACAAGGCGGCAGCCGCCGGCTTCGACCCCCTCATAGCCATTGCAGACGCCGTCATTGCGCCCCAAGCTGACCCTGCGGCCCAGTAACTTCGCCATGCCAGAACGCGGTGAGCACGCGGTCGTTCTTGGGGCAAGCATGGGCGGGCTGCTTGCCGCGAGGGTCCTGGCTGATTTCTTCGGGACCGTCACCGTGGTCGAGCGGGATATGTTGCCGGATGACCCCGCTGTCCGACGGGGGGTACCGCAGGGTCGGCATGTCCATGTTCTGCTGGCCCGCGGTGCGCAGATCATGGATGAGCTCTTCCCCGGGTTGCTCAATGAGTTGGTGGCCGACGGTGCACCCGTTTGGGGCGACGGGGAGCTGTCCAAGCTGCACTTGTCTTTCGGCGGCCACCTGATACTCCGGTCGGGCAACATAGCGCCGGATGCCAAGGCACTGGCGGTGTACATGCCGAGCAGGCCGTTTCTGGAATGCCATGTCCGGCGGCGCCTACGGGCGATGCGGAACGTCACGATTCTGGGCGGCCATGAGGTAGTCGAATTGAAGTCGACGGCGGATCGGAATCACGTCACCGGAGTGCGGGTGGTCAACCGCGACAATGGTGTCGAACGGGAGTTGATGGCCGATGTGGTCATGGACGCGATGGGTCGCGGTGCCCACACGCCAGCTTTTCTGGAGAGCCTCGGGTACGGCCGACCGGTTGAGGACCACGTCGTCATGCATTCGGCTTATGTAAGCCAACTGTTGCGGATCCCGCGGGGCACGCTGAAGGAGATGCTGTTCGACATCGGCCCCGCGCCGGGCCGGCCAACCGGGATGTTTCTGTCCGGCTATGAGAATGACACGTGGATGTTCACGGTGTTCGGGATGGTCGGCCACGAGCCGCCTCGCGACCTGGCCGGCATGCTGTCATTCGCCCAGGAGTACTGCCCCGCCGAAGTGCTCGCGGCGGTACGGGCCGCCCAACCAATCGGCGAGGTGGCATATCACCGCATGCCGTCGAGCCAGTGGCGGCGCTACGACAAAATGCCTCGCCTCCCCGACGGCCTGTTGGTCTGCGGTGACGCGATCTGCAGCTTCAACCCTATTTACGGGCACGGAATGACAGTGGCCGCACTGGACGCTGCCGCTCTGCGGGATTGTCTGCGCTGTGGCGGCACCGACCTGCCCCGGCGATACTTCCGCGCGTCGGCGAAACCGATCAGCGTGGCTTGGCGGGTGGTGGCGGGTTCTGACCTGGCCTTCCCGGGGGTGGTGGGGCGACGGTCGAGTTCGATGCGCATTACCACCCGGCTTGTGGACTGGGTGCTGGCCGCCGGTGAGTCCGACCCCGTTGTCGTCGCACGCTTCTTCAGGGTCAACGACCTCATCGACCCCCTGGTGCGCTTGCTCCACCCCGTGTTTGTCTACCGGGTGGCGGTCGCAAACCTGCGCCGCCGGCGGCGAGGGAGGCGAGGGATAGGTGGCAAACCAAACTCGCAGTTCACCAGCCGCCGGGATCGTGGCAAGGTAGGCCACGGCTAACTACACAGCAGTGCAGCGGCCCGGCACAACAGAGGTGCGCGATGGCATTCGAGAGTCCGTCACCAGTGACGGAATCGACACAGGAACTGCGACTCGCCACGACCATGGCCGGCGGTGTCAGTCTCGCGGTCTGGATGGCCGGTGTCGCTCGCGAGATCAACTTGCTTGCCCAATCGTCACAGTGGCGTAGGGCGGGTGGAACCTTCCCGACCCACAACCAGCTAACCAAGGAGTCGGCCGCATCGCTACGGCTCTACGCGGAACTCATCGGTCTGCTCGACATCGTCGTCGACGTCGACGTCTTGTCTGGGACCAGCGCGGGTGGCATCAACGCGGCCTTGTTGGCTTCATCGCGAGTCACGGGCTCCGATCTCGGCGGGCTGCGTGACCTCTGGCTGGATCTTGGGGCGTTGACTGAGCTCCTCAGAGACCCGAGAGACAAGAACATGCCGTCCCTTCTCTATGGCGACGAACGGATGTTCGCCGTATTGGCGAACCAGATTCCCAAGCTTGCGACCGGGCCCTTCCCCCCTTCGGCGTTCGGCGGGGATGCCCGTGTCCCTTCAACCACTGTGTACATCACCACGACCCTGCTCACCGGCGAGACGAGCAGGTTCACCGACTCATACGGCACCCTCGTTCAAGACGTCGACAGGCACGGTCTGTTCACCTTCACCGAAACCGAACTCGCCAATAACGACATCGTCCCGGCGCTGGCATTGGCGGCTCGCAGCTCCGCTTCGTTCCCCGCCGCGTTCGAGCCCTCCTTTGTCCCCTTCACCGAAGGAACTGCCACGAAGGGAAACGTGCCAGCCCGGCCGGCGATGGCCCCTTTCGCCAACATCACCCGCCCCCACTGGGTTGCTGACGGTGGCCTGCTCGACAATCAGCCCCTCGATGTGCTGCTCAAGCGTGTCTTCGACCGCCCCGCCCGACGGCCGGTGCGCCGGGTCCTGCTCTTTGTCGTGCCGTCCACCGGACCCGCACCCGACCTGCTGAAGGAGGCTCCGGCCGACACCGTCAACCAGCCGCTCGGGCTGGCCGAGGGCCTCCTTAAAGACCTAGCCGCGATGACGTCACAGTCGATCGCGGCGGACCTGCGGACCATCCAGGCGCATCAAGACCGGATGACGGCGCGCACGAACACCAAACTGCGCCTCGCGGAGCTTGCGGCCAGGTTGCCTCGAGGCGCGCGGCTCCTCACCAAATCCTTGCTGACCGACTACGGCTTTCGTGAGGCAACCAAACAGGCTCAAGCCCTCACCACTGCCCTGCTACGTCAGCTCAGCACCTGGCCGCCGGCGCCGAGCACTTCGACTGAAAGCATTCCCGAAAACTGGGCGTCCGAGCTTGCCGTCGGCGGCGGTGTCGAGCGGGCGTGCCGGCAACAGATCACCAACTCGATTCAGGCGCGCTGGTCGCAACCCGCCGATCAGCCGCTGCCCGAAACCGCAGCCGACCTTGCCCGGTACGGGCAGCCGGCGTGCGACCTCGCAAAGAGCTCTGCGATCAGTGTCGTGCAGGTGGCATTCCAGCTCGCAAAATCCGCAACCGATGTGACTGCGGTGGCGAAACTTACCGAAGGCATCTCCGGAGCATGCCTACCCCCGGAGCCATTTGATCTCGGTGACCTCGTCCACAAGGTGTGCACCAACTCGGCGGTGCGACAGGGGTCACTCCTGAACGCCGCTGACCTGCTCGCCCAGGAATATCTCAAACAGTCCGCCGTCAAACAGGAAGCCTGGAACAGCCTTGGCGAGGTCTTTGTGAACGGCTACGAGACCTTGACGCGGCTCGCCGCCAACGGTTTATCCGCGGCTGGTGCACAGACAGAGTCCTTGCTCGCGCAGGACCGCGTCGCAAGCAATCAGCTGACCACCTACCTCACCTACCTGGGGCCTGCGGAAAGTCCGGCGACTGTGGCAACGAACTTGTTCGATCTGGCCGCGACGCAGCGCGCGATGCTGCCGGCTGAAGCAGACATCGAGCAGTCCCTGGAACTTGTGCAAGTCAGCGCCGACACGCGCAGTTTGCTCGCACCCGATTGGCAGACAGCTCAGCAGAAACTCACCGGCATGCAGTTCCATCACTTCGGCGCCTTCTACAAGCGGTCATGGCGAGCCAATGACTGGATGTGGGGCCGGCTCGACGGAGCAGGATGGCTCGTCCACGCAATACTCGACCCGCGCCGCGTGCGCTTCATTGCGCAAACGCGCGCCGACGAACGCGGAGACGGCGGCGATGGGCCCGAGAGCGCAGCGCAGTGGTTCCTACGCAAGCTCAAAGCACTTGGAGCACCAGACTTTCCGAGTGGAGGCTACCGCCTGTCGACTGGTGCCAGTGGGGTGGATCAAAATTTGACTGAGGACATCCTGCTCGACGAGCTTGGATTTCTCGATGATCCATCCATAGCGATACCATCCAGCATTCCGAAGACGTCGTTGTGGCTGGCACAAGCGTGGCAGCAACGAGTCCTAGACGAAGAATTGGACGGGCTCGCCAACGCAGTGATCGACCCGCAGCCGGGCCAAAAGCCTGACTGGAGCCCGACAACCAGCCGAACCTGGGCCAACAAGGTGCTGGCCGCAAACCCGGGGGACGCCAAATACGCCCTGCTGAATGACAATCCAGTCGCCAGCGAAACTTTCGCCAGCGACAAAGGCTCACCGCTGATGGCGCGCACCCTCGCAAAATCCGCCGCGACGGCATCCGCAGCGGTTGGCTCGGTCCGACAGCTACCCGGCGTCCTCAAGCCACCGCTGAGCACCTTGCAGGCACTGACCCTAAGTGCGTATCACGCCGTGTCGTTGACCAAAGGCGTTGCCAGATCGATCATCTTTGCCGGCGCCGGGCTGTTAGTCCTAGGCGTTGCTGCCGCGATCCAATCGGCAACACTTTTCGGAGTGACGGGCCTCATCATGGCTGGCACCGGAGGTTATCTCATCGTTCTGGGAACCTGGCAATGCTCGAGCCGGCTGTTTTTCCGACTGCTGTCGCTGACCCTGGTGGGCGCGATGTTTTCCCTGGTGACCCCCGTCGTACGGGCATGGCTGTTCGGCAACGAGAAGCATCCCGGCATCGTCGGCGCCAACGCCTACTGGCTGGGCACGCAGTGGTGGCATCCCCTGATCGTTGTTGGCGCAATCGCTTTGGCCGGCACTTTGATGGCAGGCGCTAATTCACGTCGAAGATGACGGCGCGCTTGGTCAATTGCCCGCCTCGATGGCCGCAACTCTTGCCGCGGCGTCGGGTCCACAAAATGGCTGGAGGTCGACCCTGCCTGCGGCCAGCAGTTCGTTGATGCGATGTTTCAAGTCACCTGAGGAGAGGTGGGCATAAAGGTTTGCGCCGGGGCACGAAGTTTGGGCTAGGTCCCGGTGGCCCGACAATGTGTCGGTGGCGACGGCAAAGTTCTGGGCGGCCCATGCGAATGCGAGGGCGGCCCCGTGCAACTGGGCCTCCGATACAGCCTCTTGGTCGAAATCTCCTTCGCAGAGCACAAGGAAATGGCCCGTGGTGTCGTAGTCGGTTGCGGTGTCGCCGGCGATCTTGGTGCTCCGCAATTCGTAAATGTTGCCGTTGCGGTCGACGCCGACGTGGTACGCGATGTCGATCCAGCCCAGCTGGTCTTGGTGGTAGTGCTGGTCCTGGCGGAAGCGGGCCGGAGCGTTGCGGTTGTCGCCGAGGACGACGGCCTCGTGGTGCAGAGTCATCCGGGTGATGGTGTGGGCCCTTCCTCCGGACCGGGCAGGTTGGGCGCCCCACGCATCTCGGCACAGTAAGTTCGCCGAAGTGGCAGGCGCGCCGGGTGTGGGATCCGGTGAAGCGTTCGCGATAGGTCCGTGTGAGCAGGCGCCGGCGGTGATCGCCAGGCCCGCGCTCCCGGCGAAATGGAGCAGCTGTCGGCGGCTGACGACGTTCGGGCTGTCGTCGGATTGGTCCGGGGAACGTGCCTCCATAGAGGTCACGATAACGATCAAGCCGTGCTATGGGCGGTGGTGTGGTGGCGCCTCATCCCGCAGCCAGTCGTCGTTCGAGGCCCGCCGCACCAGATCCTCGTCGCCGAACCTGTCCAAGTCCTCGGGCGTGACGTGCACGCGCGGCGGTTTCGGCGCGGCCGGGGGTGGGGGTTCGGGATCCATGGTGGTCATTGTCCCTCTTTTGCGCAGAGCACCGGCGAATCGGGAGGTGTTGGCCGTAACTCCACTCGTTTGACTAGACAACACGTGAATTCTGCGGCTTGATCAGAGCCGCCGAACACGGCGGTGACAGCAGTTGTCGTTCGCCACGCAAATGTCCGCGAATCTGATCGCATCACTATTGATCGAAAGTGGAAAGGAATCCTCCGGATGATGAAATGGATTCTGCTGGCCGGCGCCATCCTGTCAGAGGTGACCGGATCGCTGTCGATGAAGGCCGCAATCGGTCACCCAGGCTGGTACGTCGTGGTCGCCGTCGGCTACGCCACTTCGTTCGTGTTTCTTGACCGGGTGTTACGCGCGGGTGTGCCACTGGGCGTCGCGTACGCAATATGGGGTGCACTCGGAGTTGCGCTGACAGCGGGCCTTTCGGCGGCGATATTCGGCGAAACGCTCAGCGCCGTCATGATCGTCGGCATCGTGGTGGTCATCGCCGGGGTGGTGTGCATCGAACTTGGGCGCGGCACACCCGCCAAGCAGGAAGGAAAATCTTCCTGATGGGTTGGCTGTACCTTGCGATCGCGATTCTGTCCGAGGTGTCCGGGACGCTATCCCTCCGAATTGCGGCGAACGGCCAAAAGTCCTGGTATGCAGCGGTTGCCGCCGGTTACGCCGTCGCGTTCGTCTTCTTGTCTCTCACGCTTGCACAGGGCATCGGGCTCGGAGTCGCCTACGGTATCTGGGCCGCAGCGGGGGTAGCGCTGACGGCCATAGCAAGCCGAGTCTTCTTCAAGGAGTCACTGAATCTCGTCATGACCTTGGGCATCGGCCTGGTCATCGTCGGCGTACTGCTCATCGAAACCGGAACGACCCACCGGTAGCACCGCCTTGCTAAGGCGATCGCAAGCAGCCGCTCAGGTCTCCTCGCCGGTAGATCGACATTTTGCCTGATCAAGGGAGGGGTTCGAGTCCCGTTAGCTTCGCGCTTTGACCTGGTAGTACGGTGAATCGAACCGTCATCTTCCGAGAAGGAGGGCAAGCGTTGGCCATCCGCTTGATAACTGCATCGACTTTGGTGGCTGCGGCGTTTGCGTTGCCGTTCGCGCCGACGGCGCATAGCGAATTCGGTGTCGCCCCCGTACCCATGTCGCCCTGCAACCTGGAAACGACGAGAAGCCTGCTCATCTGGGAACACGCACCGCGAGTGCCGGACAGTGCCACTGCCATTAATGGGACTGACTCCGCCAACTGCAGGCCCGCGCTTGACACGTGGCGTTCCCTCGTGCCGAACGGCCCCGGTAACTGTTCCAAGATCGCGTGGTCCGACGACAATCCCGGCTACGTCAAGAATGTTTCGCCCGTTGCTCCGTTGCAGAAAGTCATCGACCAAGTAGGCGACTGCTAGCACCGCGGCGTCTTCTGCGGCCCGCGAGAATCTGCGGTTTCGTCATGGAGCACCGAGGGAACTCACGCCATGACCGAACGAGGATGAAGCGATGCGAATGCTTGTAGTGCTCGCCGGCTTCGCCGCCGTCATCGGCGTGGCCGCACCGGCGGGGGCCGATCCGGGCAGTAGTGGCTCTGGCCCTGACGCGAGTTTTCTGGCGGCGCTCGACTCGGCCGGCATCACCTATCGGAACAGAGCTGCCGCCGTTGCGGTCGGCAAAGAGGCGTGCCAACTGATGGACCAGGGCGATCCCGAACCTGACGTCGTCAAAGAAGTGTCGGCGAGCAACCCGGACTTCGCACCGTCGGCCGCCACGAATTTCACCGTGATCGCGGCGAGTGCGTACTGTCGCGGACACCTGGGGAATCTGACTGCGTTGCAGGCGCCGCCGCCTCCGCCGCGGCCGCTGATCGAGTTCCCAGTGATTACGCCGGGAGCCGCGTAATTCGAGCGGAGAACCGCGCCGCTAATTCCGCGGCGATTCTTTGGATCGGATCTCAGCCGTCGAGGCTGAGGGTCTTTCGCAGCGAGCGATCTACCATGCCGGGCGGCATCCACCGACGCAGCCGGCTGAGCAGCGCCGCCTGGCCGCCGACTGGGAGCCGCGTGAACCTCGACGCGTTGATCGCTCGCTCGATGGTGGCCGCGGCGGCCGTCGGGTCGGGGGCGTCGGCGATCTGATGGTTGATGTTGTTGACGACGCGCTCGCGCTGAACGGCGTAGGCGTCCAATGGGTTCTCTGCGCGGGGGGAGGCCGCGTCGATGTTGGTGCGGGTGAATCCGGGCTCGACCAGCACGACGCGGACGCCGAAGCCGCGTACCTCGTGATCCATCGACTCCGATAGCCCCTCGATGGCATGCTTGGAGGCCGCGTAGACCGCCATGTACGGCGAAGGCAGGAAGCCCACCACCGAGCTGACGTTGACGATCCGCCCTGCGTGTTGGCGCCGCATGGTGGGCAGCACGGCCTGACTCATCCTCAGCACTCCGAGCACGTTGGTCTCCAGCAGCGACCGGGCTTGGTCGATCGAGGTCTCTTCGACCGCACCGAGGATCGAGCTGCCGGCGTTATTGACCAACGCGTCGATCCGCCCGGCCTTGTCTATAACGCTGGCGACAGCGGCGCTCACCGACGCGTCGTCCGTCACGTCAAGGGCTACGAGCTCAGGGCCGTGTAGCAACCCCACGGCATCGGGACGGCGAGCCCCGGCGAACACGCGATACCCGCGCGCGGCGAGGTACTCGGCGGTGGCCTTGCCGATGCCCGATGAAGCACCGGTGACGAGAACGACCTGCTCTTTGGCTGTCACGGCATTCCTCTCAACCCGCCCATCCATGATGGTTATCATGCTTGGCTAGGACTGTACATGACGGGTATCATGAATGCTATGCGCTATCCAGCGGAGGACACCGCCGAACGGCACGAACACATCCTGGATGCGGCGTCACATATGTTCCGGCAGAGCGGATTCGACGGTGTCAGTGTCGCGGCGGTGATGAAGGCGGCCGGACTCACCCACGGCGGCTTCTACGCCCATTTCGAGTCCAAAGACGCCCTTGTGGCCGCCAGCGTCGAGCGTTCCTTGTCAGAAACGCTCGATCTCGTCGAGCAAGCCGGCGAGGCAGCTGAGCCCCTCGTGGCACTGGTCGCGGAATACCTCTCGACGCAGCACCGCGACGACCCCGCCAGCGGGTGCACCATGGCGGCGCTTGCATCAGAAATCAGCCGAGCGAGCGGACCCGTGCGCCACACGTTCTCTGCTCAGGTTCGTGCGCTGGTCGAACGGATCGGCGGCACGTTCTTCCCGGGCTTGCGGGCCAACGCACGCGCCGAGGCGATAGTCACGATGTCCACACTCGTCGGCGCTCTACTCATCGCGCGGGCTGTCGAAGACCCTGCTCTGTCGGCAGAAATACTCGCCGCCAACCGCGCCCACTTCGGGGTGGGGCCCGAGGTGGGGGAATAACAAGAACTCGGCGAGTAGTTCAGCAGGTGTGACGCGAAACGTCCTGCCCGCGGTGCTGTTCCTGCTTTTCGCCACGGGCTGGGCGGCCAACCACTTTGCGGCCATGTTGCCGGTTTTCGCCACCAGCGAAGGCCTCTCGCACCAGGCGCTGGATGGAGCGTTCGGAATCTATGCCGTTGGCCTGCTGCCCGCATTGCTGTTTGGAGGTTCGTTATCGGACCGGCTGGGTCGGCGACCTCTGCTCCTATCGGGGGCGGCGGTCGCAGGCCTGGGGAATCTGTCTCTGCTGTGCGTGCACGACCAGGCCGGCATCTTCATCGGTCGCCTTGTCGTGGGCGTCGGCGTGGGGGTGGCGATGAGCGCCGGCACAGCCTGGAGTGCCGAGATCGGCGGAGGGTCGGGATCGGTTCTGGCTGGCGTATCCCTGAGCGCGGGTTTCGGTTGCGGCCCGCTTGTTTCAGGACTTTTGGCGCAGTTCGCCGACTCGGCGGCGTACGTGCCGTTCATCGTCACAGTCGCGCTGTCAACCACGGCAGTGGTCGTCGGTGTCTTCTTGGCCCGGGTGCCATTCGACGAGGCAGGCCGGTACCGGCCGATCCAGACCGATAACGAGCGTGCCGAGCACGGCGGAAACACGTTTGCGGCGCTGAGTTCGGCGTTGCCCATGGCTCTTTGGGTGTTCTCCTGCGCGACCGTCACGATAGTGACGATGGCTGAACGTATGCAGTACCGCTTCAGCGGACCCTGGGTCCCGGGGGTGGCCGCCGCGGTCACCCTGACCGCGGGCGTGGCCATTCAAATGGTGGCCAGACGCCGCGGGTGGAGACGATCTGCCGGCATCGTCGGTGCCGCGGTCGCCGCGGTGGGCTTCGGTGCCGTCGCCGCCGCAGGCGACACTCCGTCGCTGGCGGTCTTTCTTGTCATCGCCGTCGTGCTCGGCATCGCCTATGGCTTGTGTTTACGCGAAGGCCTCATCGATATCGAGACGATGTCACCGCCCAGGTTGCGCGGCACATTGACGGGCGTGTTCTACGTCGTGACATATCTGGGTTTTGGACTGCCCGTGCTCTTTGTGGCGATCAAGCCGGCAGTAGGGGCTGCGACTCCGATGCTCGTGCTCGCTGCGTTGGCTGCGACTGCCGCGGCAGTGCGGGCCGTGCAAGTCTTTGGCCCACGACAATTGCGGATTCAGCACCATCGTTTGTTGGCCTAGGTGTGTCTCACATGTGATCTCACCGCGACGGTGACCAAGGATGCTCATCACCATGGCCGTGCTTGCGGGAATCGCCGCTCTCGTGATGGCAACCTGCGGCGGCTACTACTTCGGCCGGCGCGCGGGCTCGACGCCGCCGACCTGGAAGCAGCGAACGAGTCGGATGGCACTTGGGAAGCTCGCGATCAGCCTGCTCGCGTTGACGACCGTACGCCGCATTCGGCGGAGCTATCGTGCCGAGCACGCGCTGCTCGAGGCGGTTGGCATCGTCCTATCGAGGTGTGCCAGCCTGGTAAACGCATTCCCAAGAGCCAACCCGGCTCTCCTGCGCACTAGGGAGAACGAGAACCGGCATGTCAGCACTGCAGGGCAAGGTCACGCTAGTGACGGGCGCGTCGTCGGGTCTTGGCGCTGAAACAGCCCGGCTGCTTTCCCGCCAGGGGGCAACGGTTTTCGGGATAGGCCGGGATGCCGGACGCTTGGCCAAGGTATTCGCCGACGTCGAACGTGGTGCCTACGCAACGGTGGACGTCGCTTCGGCGCAGGCCTGTAGAGACGCGGTCGAACAGTGCGTCGGCGAGTTCGGGGGATTAGACGTTCTCGTCAACATCGCCGGAAGGCACCAGATGCGCCGGACGGACTCGATGACCGACGACGACTGGGCTCAAGATCTGGCGGTCAATCTGAACGGACCTTTCTACCTGTGCAGGGCCGCACTGCCTCATCTGCTGGAGCGAGCCGGCAACATCATCAACGTCAGCTCCATCGCCGGCGTCGAAGGCCAGGCGTACTCGGCCGGCTATTGCGCTGCCAAGCATGGGCTCATTGGGCTTACCCGCGCGTTGGCGGTCGAATACACCGCCGATCGCCTGCGCGTCAACGCGATATGCCCGGGCGGCATGATGACACCGCAAATCGAACAATTCAGTGCGCCAGACAACGCGAACTTTGATCTGATCATGCGTACGGCATCGCCGCGCGGCATGATGCAGCCCCTCGATGTGGCGAATGTGATTGCGTTCCTCGCCAGCGATGCCGCGGCCGCCGTCCATGGCGCCGTCTATCGGGTCGACAACGGCAAGGGCGCCGGTTAGCCGTGACCACCCGCCGCAGCCCGTTTCGTGCCGATCTCCTGCAGGGCAGGGTGGCATTGATCACCGGCGGCGCTACCGGGCTCGGCCTGGAGATCGCCCGGGTACTGGGCAGTCATGGCGCCCGTGTTGCGATCTGCAGCCGGAAGGAAGCCAATCTTCAAGCGGCGGTTGAGGTGTTGCGCCAAGGGGGGATTGAGGCCGCCTACGGCGTCTGCGACGTCCGCCGCCACGATGAGGTGACGGCAGTCATCGAGGAAGTGCTGCGAACGTTCGGTCAACTCGACATCGTCGTGAACAATGCCGCCGGGAACTTCCCGGTCCCGATCAGCGACCTCAGCCCCAACGGATTCAAAGCCGTGGTCGACATCGACCTGCTGGGGACATTCAACGTATCGAAGGCGGCGTACGACCTGTGGCTGCGTGATCACGGCGGCGCCGTGGTGAACATCAGCGCAGCGATCCAATACCGCGGCATGGCCCTGCAGGCGCACGTTGTTTCGGCCAAGGCCGGCGTCGACGCGCTGACTCGCACCAGTGCCATCGAGTGGGGGCCCGACGGGGTTCGGGTAAATGTGGTTGCCCCCGGGGCGATGGCCGGAACCGAGGGCGTCAAGAGAATCACCGGCGACAACGAACACCGCGCCAGCCAGAATCCGCTCGGGCGATCCGGTGCAACCACCGAGGTGGCCGAAGCGGTGTTGTTCCTGGCCAGTGACGCAGCGTCCTACGTAACGGGAGCGACACTGGTGGTCGACGGCGGGGGCTGGCTGACCGCCAGCGGGCCTCTCCCGCCACACCTGGCCTCGGCGGATTAGGTATTTGGTCCCGAAGAGCATTATTCTTGCGCGCGGCTATTCGTCGACTTAGGAAAACTCCTCATGCCTGCTCAGACCACACTGCGACGCGCACAAGCGCTGCGCAGCAGTCGTACCCCAAGCGTCGCTCGTCGGGTGAACTTCCCGACGGTCGGTCAGTGCTTCGACATTGAAGTCAGTCGCGATACCGACGGCTGGCTGATCCGAATTCCCGAAATCGGCGGCGTCACCCGCGCCGTCCGACGGGCGACCGTCGAGGCGGCGGCGCGGGAATGCATCGCCACCCGGACGGGCATCCCGATCGGGTACATCGCTATCTTTGTCGCAAGCGAAACCCGTTAGCGTCGCGTAGCTTTCGCGCCGCTCAGATCTTCACCGACAGCGGCCGGACGTTCCAGATCTCGTCGCAGTACTCGGCGATGGCGCGGTCCGATGAGAACTTGCCGCTGCGTGCGGTGTTCAGGATGGACATCTTCGTCCACGAGTCCCTGTCCTGCCATGCGGCGCTCACCTGATCCTGGCAGTCCACATAGGACGTGTAGTCGGCGAGTACCAGGAACGGGTCGCGGCGTGGCGTCACGCCGTTTGTCTTGTTGCTGAACCGCTCCGGCCACAGCTCGAAGAAGTCTTTGAGCACAGTGAACGCGAGTTCACGTGACGGTGACGAAACGGCGGCGTCGGTGGGGTCGATAGGGAAGGACTCGGCTCGAGTGGCCGGATCTAAATGCGGCTGTTGGTCAGCGCATCTTTTCGGGAATCGAATTCAGCGCGTGCAACACGTGCACGGCCAGTTCGCTTGCGGCCTTGTCGGCAAGCTTGGAATGAGCCTTGATCGTGTCAGCGACGAGGTCGAGGCGTACGTCGTAAGGCGTTCGAAGAGTTGTTGTTGGCGAAGCCATCAGTTTTTCCTTTTCAGTCGAGCATGTTGGCCCGCAATCGAGCTGCCCGATGCCTGCGATATTACGCCCTTTCCGCCGCTCGGCTTTCACTAGGCCTGCAGGAAGCCCGTGCGTCCTTGAGCGAGGAGACGGTTCGCTAGCCCCACATACGCGCTGGCCACCACTGGCCACGCCATCTCCGGTGCCCGTTGCCGTGCCTCGGCCGCCATTGAGCCGGCGAGGCGTGGCTGGGTGATGATCTGGTGCAGCGTTGAGGCCAGCGCGTCCGGATCGTCGTGGCCGACGATGACGCCCGCTCCGCTGCTGAGCAGCTCGACAGCATGCGGAAATGCGGTTGCCACGACTGGTCTGCCGTTCGCGATCGCATCGACGAGTACGCCGGAGGTCACCTGTTCGGTGGAGTCGTAGGGCAGCACGACGACGGAGGCCTGCTGGATGAGCGCAGTCAGCATTGCGTTGTCGTAGTAGCCGGAGTCAAAGGAAACCGAATCCGCTACGCCGTTGCGCCGGGCCTGTTCGATTCGGGCGTTGCGGTACGCCTCGCCCTCAGCGGCCAACACCTTGGGATGCGTCGGGCCGGCGACGAGGTAACGGGGCCGACCGGGCACGCCGTTGAGCGAAGGCATCGCGTCGATGACCCGCTCGATGCCCTTTCCCGGGCCCAGCAAGCCCCAGGTCAAGATGGTTGGTCTACTGGGACGCTTGGCACGCGGGCTGTTGGGGACCGTTGCGCCGTGCGGGATCGTGGTGACTTTGCGGCGCTCGACGGCGTAGCCGCCGCAGAGGCGTTGTCGTGCGGCGTCGGACATCACAACCACGTGACCCGCCTGCGCCACGATCTTTTCCAGGACCGAACGTTGATGTGCGGTAGGCGTTTTCGGGATCTCATGGGCGATGACGATTGACGGTACGCGCAGCCCATCGACGATCTCCAACACTTCGTCGCCGGCCACTCCGCCGTAGCTGCCGAACTCGTGCTGGATGATCGCGACGTCAACCTCGTTCAACAGGTCTTGGCACATCGAATTCTGCCCGTCGGCCATCCGAATGACGCCGGACTGGGATCCGTGAGCGCATAGCGCGTTCGACAGGCCCGCGCCGAACCTCGCCAGGCCGTTCGGTGTAGCCGTATAGGGGCCGACGATGCCGAAACGCACGGTACGTGAAAGTGTTTGCGGCGCAGCAGGGGACAGCAGCGAATGGTGGGTGGGCAGAGCGTTCAAAGGTAATCCCGACGTGCGATCGTTACCGGCGTGTCCGGCGTGAGCGGTTGCTCTGCAGGATCAGCGGAAATCGGCTGATTGCATCCCGGACTGGCTGGTTTCCCAACTACTCGACGTTACACCAGTGGTCGGTGGCGCCGGGATCAGTGAGGCCGATGCGCTGCGGCGATGCCGCACCGGACCCCCGTCGTGTTGACACTTGGCTGGACCTAACATTTGTGCCAGACTCGGTGTTCGTTTTGACGTGCATAGCTGGTGAGGCGGGGTAAGCGCAGATGTCGACCATCCGGGTCATCCAATGGGCCACCGGCCCAGTCGGGTCGATCCAACTCGCCGAGGTCATCGACAACCCCGAATTCGACCTCGTCGGGGTGTTCGTTTACTCGCCGGACAAAGTGGGAGTGGACGCCGGAACACTGGTTGGACGCCCTGATACCGGCGTCTTGACCAGCGACGACAAGGACACGATTCTCGATCTCGATGCCGACGTGGTGCTACATGCGGCAAGCAAGGCCTACGGATTCGAGGCCAATACCGACGACATCGTCGCGCTTCTCGAATCGGGCAAGAGCGTCATCACCGTGACGTCCTACGCCCATCTGCCCACTTTGGGACCCGGCGTCTATGAGCGGGTGCAGCGGGCATGTCAGGCGGGGGACTCCCGGTTCTATCCGGCGGGTGAGCACCCCGGGTTCATGCTGGAAAAGCTCGCCGTTGGGCTGACCGCCCTGTCGCAGCGCGTCGACAAGATCACCGTCCAGCAGTTCGTCGACTGTTCCCATGTCCCCGAGGAGCGAATGCTTGTCGACTTGATGGGCATGGGCAAGCCACCGGAGGAAATCTCGATCGACTCGCCCGCGTTCCGCGCGGTGTCGACCCAGTCCGAGCAGGCTATGGGCGCGGCGGCCGATGCCCTGGGCGTGACTATCGATGAGATCCGTCATGTGATCCGAACCGCGGTGTCGCCAGAGGATGTGAAGTTGCAGTGCGCGACACTCCCGGCGGGAACAGTTGTCGGCCAGATCCTCTCGTGGACTGCGTATCACGACGGCGAGCCCGTTCTGGTCGTCGAGGAATATTGGACGTGCACCGCTGACATCCCGGAGTGGGATCTCGCGCTGGACGGCCACGTCGTGCGAGTCCAGGTCGACGGCGTCCCCAACATCGCCGCGGAGGTGCGTGTCGACACCGGTCCCGTTGCCGAATTCGGCAATATCTCCGGAGGATACGTCGCTGTGGGTATCTCGGCGGTGCGCGCGATCCCCTACGTGCTCGAAGCGCCCCCCGGAGTGGTGGTCCCCGAGATCTTCGGGGCGTACCGCTGGACGGGATAGCGATTCAGTGTGTGCTGAACGCGTTCCTGGGAATGGTCAGCGGTAGGTCCACCGAACTGAGCAGCCCGGGCTCGGCGGCGACCACATAGGGCACCGCATTCACGACGCGCATCGCGGTCGCGACCATTGCCCCTGCGCCGGAGGTCATTCCGGCTATTCCTGCCCGACGGGGATCGCGCAAGGTGGCGGCCAGGGTGCAGTCGATATCGGGGTCGCCGGTGATGACCACCCGGTAGGACAGATCGCCGATACCGGTCGGCCACTCCGGAGCGACGTCGTGGGCGAGGCGGGTGACGTGTTCGATGACGATGGCCTCGCGTCCATCGACGACGCCGATGGCCTGCATGCGCAGTGCGCCGGAGGTTCCGGCCTCGACAGTGCCCATAGCGACCTCGAGCTTGCGATGGGTCACCGCGCGATCGAAGGATTCCCGTATTTCCTGCACCTCGACTCCGAGGGCGTCGCCGATCAGCCGGATCTGCCCCGCCCACTCGCCGGCGATGGCTCCAGGCATCGCGACCCAGGGCTCGAAGTCGAGAGGCTGCCCGAAGCCCAATCCGTTGATCATGATGTCGGGTACGCCGTAATCGTCGTACAAGCCCATTTCGTAAGAGTGGATCTTCTCGATCGACGACGACTGCGTGGCCAGCACGAGCGGCAGGTAGTCGGCGGCGAACCCCGGTTCTATGCCGGACGCGTACAGCGACGCCTGTCCTTGCTTGGCCGCCGCCACGAGCTGGTCCCGCCATATCGCAGGCTCGTAGGCATGAGGGTTGACCAGACGAGTGGTGCTGGTGGTGACGACGTTGATTCCCGCTTCGAGCAGCTTCACATAATCCGGTATGGCCAGCGCGTCACGTTCGGGGCCGCTGGCCGCGTAGATGACGCAGTCGGGTTTCAGGGCGATGAGGGCGTCGGCGTCATTGGTCGCAGCCAACCCGATCGGGTCCCCGTTGGCCAGTTCGCCGGCGTCCTTGCCCACTTTGTCCTCGGAATGCACCCACACGCCGACCAGGTCGAGGTCCGGGCGGTTCGTAATCGTTCGAATCGCGATGCATCCGATGCCGCCGGTCGCCCACACCACCACTCGGTTCTTGCTCTGGGTCACGGGGTCCCCTTCAGTATCTGGTACCTAACGTTTGATCCGGAAGCTAGCAGTAGCGAACCGAGCCGGTCAAGGGTCAGCCCATCACGACCGATAGCAGGGTCAAATCTCGGTATAGACTCCGAAAAATCTCGTCGTGGAGAACAAAGGTTAGGTTATGGTGGGTAGCGTCATGACGGACAGTTCAGAGAGTCCGTCGTCAGATCCGCGTGCTTGGAGTTGGTCCTTCGATGCTGACGCTCAGGTTCGACATGCGCACCCCGCGGTGGGCCGCGCCGACGGCCGACTTGTATGGGGCGGCCATCGACATGTGCGCTTGGGCGGAAACCCGAGGGGCCATCCTCGCGGTGCTTTCGGAACACCATGGGGCCGAGGACGGCCACCTCCCGGCACCGATCGTGTTGGCTGCGGCGATCGCCGCCAGGACGCGCACGCTGGCGATACTTTTAGCCGCGGTGCCGATTCCGCTCTGGGACCCGGTCAGGTTGGCCGAGGAAATCGTCGTCCTGGATCTCATCAGCAACGGGCGGGTGTCCTATGCGTTTGGGGTCGGACATCGACGTGAGGAGTACGACCACTTCGGCACCGAGTGGGATTCTCGCGGCCGGCTCGCCGACGAGAATCTTGCGGCGGTGCGCGGTCTGCTGCACGGCGGGTCTTTGGAATTCCGGGGCCGGCGAGTTCGCGTGACGCCGTGGTCGGCGTCGGATCACGGTCCGTACATGATGATTGCCGGGGGTAGCAGGCCCGCGGCGCGCCGCGCGGCGCGGCACGGGCTGGGTTTCATTTCGCAATCGGACGCGCCCGCGTTGAAGGATCTCTACGACACACTCTGTCGCGATCACGGTCACGAGCCGGGATCGGTTCAGTTCCCCGTCCCGGGCGCGCCGACGGCCGCCTTTGTCGCCGAAGATGTCGACCGGGCCTGGGATGAGCTGGGCCCGTATCTCCTTCACGACGCCGTGACGGCGGCGTCGTACCGGCACGGCGACGATTCGGTCGCGAGCATCACGCGCGCGAGCACGGTGTCCGAGCTTCGCGAAATAGGTTGCCCCTACCGGATTTTCACCGTCGACGAGGCTGCCGAGTACGTGCGCGGGGGCCGGCCGCTGCCCCTGCACCCGCTGTGCGGCGGTGTTGCCCCCGACGTGGCGTGGCCGTACCTCGAGTTCGCGGCCGCGGCGAGCGAGCGTGCTCGCTCGGCACAAGGCTCGACCGAAGGAGTGTGACGTGCCTTTTTCTCAGCCCTTGCGCGTCGTCGTTTGGTCGACCGGGGGAGTCGGCTCGAACGCCATCGATGCCGTCCGGCGCCGCCCCGACTTGGACCTCGTCGGCGTGTGGGTGCACTCGACCGACAAGTTGGGCAGGGACGCCGGCGAACTCGCGGGCGGCGAACCCATGGGAATAAGGGCCACCAACGACGCCGACGAGCTCATCGCGCTGGCCCCCGACTGCGTCGTCTACGCCGCGAGCGGTCCGGATCGCGACGCGGGCGCGGTGCCGGATTATCTTCGGCTGCTCGAGGCGGGGATCAACGTCGTCTCGACATCGTCGACCAGCCTGGTGTATCCGCCGTCGTACTACTCACTGGAATGGCGCGACCAACTCGAGGCGGCGGCCAAGGCCGGGGACGCCTCGTTCTACGTGTCGGGCATCTTTCCGGGTTTCGCGTCGGATCAGCTCGCTCTGCTAATGACGACCCAGTCGAAGAGCATTCGCTCGATCAAGGTCACCGAGGTCGCGCTGAACGATCACTACCCGGTGGCCGACGTGATGATGAACGGGATGGGTTTCGGTAGGCCGCTGGATTTCGAACCGATGCTGAAGACACCGGGCTTCATCGAGCTGGCATGGAAGGCGCCAATTCACCTGATCGCCAAGGGGCTCGGCGTCGACGTCGAGGAGGTCCGCGGGTCGCTGGACCGCCGGCTGACCGACCGCGACATCGAGGTCGCTTTCGGCACCATCGAGGCGGGCACCTGCGGCGCCGTGTGCACCAGGGCGGCCGGCGTGGTCAACGGGCGGGAGGCGATCGTCGTCGAGCACATCATCCGGATGGCGCGCGACGTCGCCCCCGACTGGCTGACATCGGATTACGACGCGACGTATCGCGTGGACATTGACGGCGATCCCGACATCCACTGCGAAATGACGACGGGAGCGGCCGCGGGCCACGGCGCCGGCCACGCCGCGATGGCGGCCACCGCGATGCGTGTGGTCAACGCGATCCCCTACGTGGTCGATGCGCCGGCGGGGCTATTGAGCTCGCTCGACATACCGACGACCTTGCCGCGACACGTATTTAGCTGAAAGGGATCTGACTTTGACCGATGCATCCGCTGTCGACCTGTACTACGACCCATTCGACTTCGAGATCGACGACGACCCCTATCCGGTCTGGAAGAGGCTGCGCGAGGAAGCGCCGCTCTACTACAACGAGAAGCACGACTTCTATGCGTTGAGTCGGTATGACGACGTCGCGCGAGAGTTGCCGAACTTTCAGACCTACCGGTCGGGCCGCGGCACCACCATGGACGTCATCAAGAGTGGCCTCGAGGTGCCTCCCGGCGTGATCCTCTTCGAGGATCCGCCGCTGCATGACCTGCACCGTCGGTTGTTGTCGAAGGTTTTCACCCCGCGGCGGATGGAGGCGATCGAGCCGCTGACACGCCAGTTCTGCGAGCGTGCCCTCGATCCGCTGGTCGGATCGGGCGGCTTCGATTTCATCGGCGATCTGGGCGCTCTGATTCCGATGCGGACCATCGGTTACCTGCTGGGAATTCCCGAGCAGGGTCAGGAAGCGATTCGGGACAAGACCGATCACGCGATCAGCCTGAAGGATGGCGCCGCGTCCTATGTCGTCGCCGAAGACGCCTTCGAGCAGGCCTACCAGTTGTTCTCTGACTACATCGACTGGCGAGCCGAGCATCCGTCCGACGACCTCATGACGCAGCTCCTCAACGCCGAGATCGAGGACGACGGGGTGGTCCGCCAATTGACCCGCACCGAGGTACTCACCTACACGAGCATGGTCGCGGGTGCCGGCAACGAAACCACGACGCGATTAATCGGTTTCATCGGCCAGTTGCTGGCCGATCATCCTGAGCAGCGACGCGAGATCGTCGCCGACCACTCGCTCATCCCCGGCGCGATCGAAGAGGTGCTGCGCTACGAGGCGCCCTCGCCGGTGCAAGCGCGCTACGTCGCCCATGACGCAGAATGCCGCGGCGAAAAGATCGCGGAGGGTTCGATCATGCTGCTGCTCAACGGGTCCGCCAACCGGGACGAGGGCCATTTCCCCGACGGCGAGAGTTTCGATATCCATCGTGGCGGTGGACATCTCAGCTTCGGCCAGGGCCTGCACTTCTGCATGGGTTCGGCGCTGGCTCGGATGCAGGCGCGGGTCGCGCTCGAGGAAGTCGTCAAACGGTGGCCCGACTGGGAAGTGGACTATCCGAACGCGGGCAAAGCCCACACCGCGAGCGTGCGCGGGTGGGCTAAGTTGCCGGTCGTCACCGGCTAGCTGTCGGCGCTGGTGACGCCGCGGAGCAAGGTGTCGCGCAGGTGCACCCGGGCCGCGCCGGTGCCGATGTCGCGCAGGATGTTCTCGGGCATCCACTGTAGGCCGATGACGCAGCGCGCCAGCATCTCCTTTGGCGCGTCGTCGACTTTAATGGAACCAGATTGAATCCCTTGGGAAAGAAGGCTTTTAGTTTGCTTCAGCCGGGTGGGGAACTCCATGCTCGGGTTCGGTGCGTCCGGGGGAATCTGTCGCATCCACGCGAGCTGGATGCGGAACTCGTCGCCGAACCGATCCAGGGCGTTGATGTTGACCCAGCTCAGCGCATCCAGCTTCTCGATCGGCGAGGAATTCGAGCGAAGGATCTCCCTCGCGCCGGCCTCCACTTTCTCGCCGAAGCCACCCATGATGGAGGCGAGCAGCTGGTCTTTCGAGCCGATCAGGCGAAACACGTTGCCGTGGCCCATTCCCGCGGCGGCGGCGATGTCCCGGACGGTGGTGCCCTCATAGCCCCTGCGCCCGAACTCCGTGCGTGCAACCGCGCGGATATGGGCCGCCCGATCGTCGGACTCGGTGTCTTCGGTCCAGCCCTTGATGACTTCGTCGGCGGCGAGGAACGCGGCGGACTGATCGAGTTCGGCATCGGAAGGGTGACCAGCGGCCAGTCCCTCCAACATGATTCGGCAGAAGAGCGTGGCAACCCTGTCGGTGGCGGCGTTGTGCCGCAGGGTGTCGAGCCCGACCTGCAGCATCGTCTGGCTGATCCGATCGGCGAGCACACGTAGGTCGATGTCCGACAGAATGTACCCCCCCACCGCGCGGCCCGCAGCGTTTGGAACATGGCTTCCAAGATGGCCGCCGGGCGTCGTTGGGTCCATTCGATGAGCTCGGGATTCGAGCTCGGGGTCTCGTACATCGAGATCTGGATGGCGGCCCGGTGTGCAACGGCGCACTGGGCTGTGGCGGTCCCCAAAGCGGCGATTCGCGCGAACCCGGGCCGGGCGCCGGGATCGTCCAGAGTGTCCAGCGCCTGTTGGGCGACGTGATCGAGATCGGCGTGGTAACGCCGAAGCAGCTCGACAAGCAACGCCTCTTTGGACGCGAAATGGTGGTACAAGCTGCCGGTCTGAATGCCGGCGGCGTTGGCGATGTCGTGCATCGAGGTACGCAATCCCGAAGTGGCGATCAACGACGCCGCGATCTCCAAGACTTCAGCGCGCCGGGTTCCATCGTCTGCCGCCCGTCGCGGCGTCACCGACGGACGCTCCACAACATCGACACGCCTACCGACTCCCGTTTGCCGAACGGCACAACCGAACTAACGTTTGGTTAACGCTAGCAGAGCCCAGACACCGACCCCTGGTATCGCTGTCATTGGGCGAGCAGATTGACCGCTCTGCCGAACACATTGGGCATTGCCTGAGCAGCCGGCACGATGCCGGAACGCACCGTTGCGTGCGAGCTCGCCTGCAGCAAGGCCGCGGTCAGCAATCGGTACCGCCGGGTCATCTGGCGCCACCGTCGGTCGTAGGCGCCTGGCTGGTCTGCCACAACGGAGTTCACCAGCAATTCCGCGGCGCCGAACGCCAAGCCAAGCCCCTCCCCGGTAAGGGCGTCGATGTAGCCCGCTGCGTCGCCGACGAGCATTACCCGTCCCGCCGTCCGACCCGAAACCCGTTGACGCAAAGGGCCGGCGGCGCGGTCCGGCTCGTGCGGCCGACCGCCGATCCGATCGCGCAGGGCTGGGAATTCTTCCAGGTGTGTGTCGAATCCACCGCGACGGGACTTCAGCAGCGCCACACCCACGCAGTCGTCGGCGATTGGCGTCACATACGCTTCGGCCCCGGCGGCCCAATGCACCTCGACATAGTCCGACCACGGCGCGATCTGCACATGCCGGCGGATGCCCCATCGGCGCGGACCCGCGCTCGGCCACTCCAGGCCGAGGGACCGGCGGATGGGCGAGTGCAACCCGTCGGCGCCGGCGAGGTAGCGTGCCCGCCAGTTCCCTGCTCGAACAGACATTGCGTCCTGGCTTATCTCGCCCACCTCCCCATGGCAGATCCGCACGCCCGCGCTGGCGGCCGCGTCGAGAAGTGCACTGTGCAGCACCGTTCTGCGAACGCCGCGTCCCGAGCCGCGCCGGAAAGGGGCGTCGACGTGCCTGTTGCCGTCGCGGTAGCTGATTCCCCGCAATGGTCTGCCGTAGGGATGCACGCCGAGTCGTTCCAGGTGGCGCAGGGTATGCGGCATCAGCCCTTCGCCGCAGGCCTTGTCGATCGGTCCGCTGCGTCGCTCGACGACGACCACTTCCAGTCCGGCCTTGGCGCCGTAGACGGCGGTGGCCAGTCCGGCCGGGCCACCGCCGACGACGAGTAGGTCAATCACGTCAGGCTCGCCAGAGCAGCGTTTTCAACCTTGATCCGGGTTCTCAACAGAATTGCGTTGAGCACCGTGAACACCAGAGCTGTCAGCCATCCGGTGTGCACCAGCGGCAGCGCGATCCCTTCCGCGATCACAGCGACATAGTTCGGATGGGGCACAATGCGATACGGGCCACCGGTGATGCGATCCGCGCCGGGAATGACGATCACCCGGGTGTTCCACTGGTGGTTCAATGTGGTGATGCACCACCAGCGCAACACCTGAGCCGCAACCACAACCGCGAGCATCGGCCAGCCGAGTGATGGAATGAATGGGCGGTGCAGTGCGATTGGTTCGATCAGACACCCCGCCAGCAGGCCGGTGTGCAGCGCCACCGTCGCCGGGTAGTGCCCGGTGCCCAACTCGACGCCGCCGTGCAGCCGGCTCCAGGATCGGTTGAATTCGGCGACAACAACTTCGGCCAGCCGCTCCACGGCTACTGCGCCGATCAACAGTGCATACCAGGTCATGGCGAGGTCACCGCCACCGCAGCATGACGAGCTCCGAGCAAAAGCCGGGACCCATCGCAAGCATGACTCCTGGGCTGCCGGCGGGCGGCCGCTTGGCGATCGTGTCGCGCAATACGTGCAGCACCGACGACGACGAGAGGTTGCCGACCTCGCTCAGCGAGCGCCACGTCAGCTCGAGTGCGTCGTCGGGCAATCCGAGTGACTCAACGATCGACTCGATGACCTTCGGACCGCCCGGATGGCTGACCCATGCACCGACGTCAGCGATATCCAACCCGTGTGCGGCAAGGAACTCCGTGACGTCGTCGGCCAGGTACCGCTCGACAATGGCCGGCACGTCGGCGGAAAGGACGAGCCCGAATCCCGACGAGCCGATGTTCCAGCCCATGGTGCTCTGCGAGTCCGGGTATAGGTGACTGCGCGATCCCAGGATCTCCGGTCCGCCGGCGCGGATCTTTTTGGCGCGACGTCCGCCGACTGCGACCACCGCTGCGGCGCCATCGCCGAACAGCGCGGTGCCGACCAGGGTCGCCATCGATGGCCGGGCCGCAGGGAAGGTGAGCGAGCACAGCTCTACGGACAACAGGACCGCTACATCGTCCGGCGCACCGCGCAGGTAGTCGTTGAGCCGGCCCACCCCGGCTGCGCCCGCGACGCAACCAAGACCGAACATCGGCACACGGCGTACGTCCGGGCGCAGCCCCATGCGCGTCGCGATGCGAGCCTCCAGCGAGGGGACCGCCAGGCCGGTGACGGTTGTCGACATGATTACGTCGACGTCCGTTGGCTGCAATCCCGCCTCGTCGAGTGCGCCGGCCAGCGCCGCACACCCGAGTTCCACAGCCTTCTCGATGAAGACGTTGTTCGCGTCACCGAAGTCGGTTAGCGAGGCATACTCCTCGAGAGGCAATACCAGGTAGCGACTGTCAACCTTCGAACTCGCATGCAGTTTGTGCAGCGCCTCCCCGCAACCTTCGAAAGCCGGTAACGCTGCGAGTGACTCGGTGATCTCGTGCTGGGCATAGCGGTGTTCCGGCAACACCCCCTGGACACCCGCAATGATTCCGCCAGCCTTACGGGTGCGAAAGTTGCCGCCGCTCAAAGGTCCCCTCATGTTGCTCACCTTTCTTGAAATGCGTGGCTCGCCGGCACCGTTGCCGCGTCTGAAATCTGACCCTCGTTGATGCCGAAGCGTTCGTGCAGCCGGACCAGCGGCTTGGGCGCCCACCAACACCAAGTGCCCAACACGTGCATGAATGTCGGCACCAGCACCATGCGCACCAGCGTGGCGTCCACGACCACGGCCAGCGTCAGGCCGACTCCGAACATCCGCATGAACGACACATGTGCGGCGATCAGTGCGGCGAACGAGATCGACATCACCAGTGCTGCAGCCGTCACCACCCGGCCGGTCCGCGCTACGCCAAGGGCAACACTCTCGTCGTTGTCGGCGCGAGTTTGTCCTGACGTGAGCCAGAACTCACGGATCCGGGATACCACGAAGACCTCGTAATCCATCGAAAGACCGAAGGCGATGCAGAAAAGCAGAACCGGCATGTTGGCGACCAGGGTGCCGGTGGACATCGTTCCGAGACCGCCGAGATGGTGGTCCTGAAAGACCCACACCATTGCGCCGAACGCTGCGCTCAGGGAAAGAACATTGAGGACAAGGGCTTTCAATGGCAGCACCACGCTGCCGGTGAGCAAGAACAGCAGTACGAACGTGACCGCCGCGATCAGTCCCAGCACCAGCGGCAGGCGCGATGTAATGGCGTTGACGCTGTCCTGGTTGGTTTGCGCGGTGCCGCCGAGTTCGACCGTCCTGCCGCCGGGCGTGGCAACCTCGTGCAGGCGGCGCAGCTGGGTCCCGGATGCATCGGAGAAAAGCGGAGCCGTGCTCCGGACGGTGAGAAACGCACTGCCTTGGGCCTGACCGGTTGCCGCGGACGGCGGTCCGGCGAGGGAACCACCAGCGAATGTGCCCACCGGGGCGGAGACCGCCGACACGTCGGGCACGCGGGACAGATCCGCTGCATATCTTGCGATCTCGTCCGCTGATAGGCCGTCACTATCCGGGATGACGATGCTGACCGACGTTGCGGAGTCGCTGGCGAAGTCGCTGCGTAGCTGATCGCCGACCAGGTGAGCCGAGGCGGAGTTCGGCAGCACCCGATCATCGGGGAAGCCCCACCGCACCCCGAGGAAAGGCGTACCCAACAGCAACAGCAACGCAACCACGGCCAGCCCGATAGGAACCGCACGGCGGATGACGAACTTCGTTGAGCGGTACCAGAACTCCTGCTCGACGGGGGGCTGGGCCGGCGCCGGCCGGTTGCGCATGCGGCGTACGAGCCGGCGTACATCCAATGCGTTCAGTCGGTCGCCGAGTAGCACGATGGCCGCGGGCGTGATCACTACCGCCGCGATCGCGGTGAACGCGACGGTAGCGATTCCGGCGTAGCCGAAGGACTTCAGAAAGTGCATGGGGAACAGGATCATTGCGGCCATCGACAGCGCGACCGTGGTGGCCGAGAACAACACCGTGCGGCCCGCGGTGGCCATGGTGCGCAACAGCGCCTCGTCACGGCTCGCGCCGCCCGCCATTTCATCTCGGAACCGGCTGACGATGAGCAGTGTGTAGTCGATCGCTAAAGCCAGGCCCAATGCGGTGCTGAGGTTCAGCGCAAAGATCGATACGTCGGTGGTGGACGCGATCAGTCGCAACACCGCCATCGAGCCGAGGATCGACATTGCGCCGATAGCGATCGGCAACGCGGCTGTGAGCAACCCGCCGAAGACCCATACCAGCACGATGAAGCTCAATGGAATGGCGATGGCCTCCATGGTCAACACGTCGCGCTGGGCTTGCTCGGTGACCTGCACATTGACCATCGCGACTCCGCCGGAGCGCACGGAGACTCCGTTGCGGTCACGGGCGAACTGCTGCGACAGCGCGTCGGCGTACTTCTGCGCGTCGGTATCCGCGCCACTGATACCGGCGACGATGAGCCCGGACTTGCCGTCCTTACTGACCAGCGACGCGGCGGCGGGCGGCGGCGCGGTCCATGCCGAGGTCACGCTCGTCACATGCGCTGCCCGGCCCAGCTGGTCGGCGATCTCGGTGCCGACGGCGCGGGCCGCCGGGCTTGTGACACCGTCCGGCGCGGACACGACGAACAGCAGCTGCACGTCGCCTTGGCCGAACTTGTCGGTCAGAATCTTTGTCGCCCTGGCTGATTGCGAAGTGGGGTCGCCGAAGCCGCCGGCTGACAGGCTCTGGGCGACCGGGATCCCGAAGACCCCGGCGGCCACCATCAGCAGGGCCGAGGTGGCGATGGTCCGTCTCGGCGCGGTGATGGCCAGATACGCGATGCGTTGCAATACGCCGCCGTGATACCGCCGAATGCTGACCGTCATAAGGACCACCTGCCCTCGAAAGATCTCAATCTCAACAATCGGTGACTATTGTCAACAATCGGTGACTTGAACATACGCGAGCCTGCGCGCTGAAGTCAACAGCGGCTGACATAGAATCTTGAGATGGCTACCAAAAGGCCTCGTGACGCCGCACAGACGCGCGCCGATATTCTGGCGGCGGCGCGACGCCGGTTTGCGACGGAGGGATTTGAACGCACCACCCTGCGCGCTATCGCGGCGGACGTCGGGGTGGATGCGGCCCTGGTGATCCGTTACTACGGTAGCAAGCAGGACTTGTTCGCGACGGCAACGGAATTCGTCATTGAGCTGCCAGATCTATCGGCGGCGGCCCCCGACCACATCGCGGACATGCTGTTGCCGCGATATTTCGCTGTGTGGGAGGACGACCACTCGTTCCTTGCTCTGTTGCGTGCGGCAATGACCAGCCGGGTTGCGGCGGACACCCTGAACGAGACGTTGGCTACGCATGTGGCACCGAGCCTGGCGGCCGCGATCTCAGACAATCACCAACAGCGGATCGCGTTGACGGATGCGTTCGTAATCGGGCTCGCTGCGACCAGGTCCGTCATCGGCAATCTGCCTGTGGGCAGTCTCAGTCGCGAAGAACTCAGCCGCTGGGCGGCCCCGGTCTTTCGACAGCTGCTGGTTGGACCCGCGCCGTCGTAACCTCGCGTTTTGCCGGAAATCAACTCCTGCTGGCATAGAGTTTCCCTCGTGACTGCGACGCGGCCTCGCAACGCCACCCAAACGCGTGCTGACATCCTGTCGGCCGCGCGGCGCCGCTTTGGTGCGGAAGGCTACGAACGTACGACCTTGCGGGCCGTCGCTGCCGACGTCGGTGTGGATGCCGCCCTGGTGATCCGCTACTTCGGTTCTAAGCAGGACCTGTTCGCGGAAGCAGCTGATTTTTCGATCGAATTGCCGGACATGTCCGGTGTCGATCCCGACGAGGTGGCCGGCATCTTGCTGCCGCGGTTCTTCGCGGTGTGGGAAGAGGACGAGACGTTCCTGGCGCTGTTACGGGCGGCGATGACTAGCCCGGTTGCGGCCGACACGCTGCGAAAGGTGTTTGCACAGCAGGTCGCGCCCAAGTTGGTCACTGCCACCCCGGACAATCCCGTCCAGCGGATCGGGCTGATGGGTGCGTTCGTGATTGGCCTCGCGACCACGAGATACGTCTTGAAGAATCCGCCAATCGCCAACCTCGGCCGCGATGAACTGACCCGCTGGGCGGCGCCGGTCATTCGCCAACTACTGGTTGGGCCGGCACCGGATCCTCAGGATTGCTGACAGCGTGCACACAGGCCCCAGAAGGTGACTTCGGCTTCGCGGACGGAAAACCCCTGATCGCTGTCCGGGGTTAGGCAGGGGGCCTGACCGACGACGCAGTCGACGTCGCGCACCTCACCGCACGACTCGCAGACCAGATGGTGATGGTTGTCGCCGGTTCGCCGCTCGTAAAGCGCCGCCGAGCCCGCCGGCTCGAACCTGCGGATCAAACCGGCGCGGGCAAGGTCATTGAGCACCATGTAGACCGCTTGCGGTGAGGTACCCGGAAGGTCGTCGCTGATGAGCGCGAATACCTGCTCGGCGGACGAATGCGGCACAGACTCCAAGGCCCGCAGGACGGCGACTCGGCCCGACGTCGCGCGCAGCGCCGCGGAACGCAGCTCCTGCTTGTACTGCGCAACTTCCGTCGTAGCCATGCACTGAGCTTAGCATGACCTAACAATAAAAATGTGTTGCTCGTATATTTGACTAGATCAAAATAAAGGCTAGAGTGGCTGGTGTAGACCACGCAAACAACATCGAGGAGGAATGATGACCACCATCAACCATGCGTTTCCGAACACCGAGTTCGTTGCCTCGCCGGCTCTGACGGCCGACCTGCAGGCCGTGCTGGTCGACCTGCTGGAGTTGCAGAACCAGGCCAAGCAAGCGCACTGGAACCTGGTCGGACCGCACTTCCGCTCGATCCACCTGGAACTCGACGACGTCGTCGATACGGCGCGCGAGAATGCGGACACGATCGCCGAGCGCATGCGCGCCTTGGAGGTGGTGCCAGACGGACGCACCCGCACCGTCGTGGACACCACCACGCTCGAAGCGTTCCCGGCCGGGGAGATCAGTGTTGATCGCGCCGTCGCCGTGATCGCTGAGCGAATTCTCAATGCTGTCAACGTCATTCGCGCCGTGCACGACGAGGTGGACGAGCAGGACCCGACCAGCGCCGACCTGCTGCACGCTATCCTCGAAGGACTGGAGAAGCAGCGGTGGATGCTGGCAGCCCAGCTGCGTCACATCTCGAACTGACTTCTCAAACTGACCGGCTCAGCTGGTGACCGTCATTTGGTCGTCGCTGGTGTCCCAGGATCGGACGAAGAGGCCAATCGGAATTTGCTCGTCCCCGCCGTCTTCGCTGCCGCTGTCGTTGAGGTGCACGACGCCGGCGGCCGTGTCGACACCGGTCACCACCACGGCGTGATTGGCCTCGGGTTCGCCGTCTGAGGTTTTGTCCTCGACGGGCTCGCGCCAGATGAGTTCGGCGTTGAGGCCGACGATCATCTTGCGGCCCTGAGCGAGATCTTGCTCGAGTGCCTTCACGCCGGTAGGGACGCCGGTCTTTTTGGCGCTGCCCTTATCCGTGCTGACGGCCTGGATACCATAGTGCGCCAACAGCGCCGGTTCATCGTCGAAGGACGTGCCGCTGCCGGCCCTGCGTTTCCCGGGCTTGGCGTAGATCGGCCCATGGTGGGACGGGCTGGGCGTCGATTGGGCCAGCTTGACGATCGCGTGCTCGGATGGCGCGTCACCGCTCAGCTCACCGACCACGTCGGCGATCGCCATTTCCACGCAGTCATCGTCGTACTCCTGGTAGTGCCAGAACGGGGCGGCCGCCGCGGGGTCGCCGTACAGCGTGCCCGCGCCACTTGGCGGGTCGGGCGTGCCGGGAGCCGCTTGAGCTGTGCCCATCGCGAGCAGGAGCGCGGTGGCCAGCACTGCGGCCGTCGAACCGACGGCGGCAGCGCGTGCCGCAATGCTGCTCTTCATGCTGCGTCCTTTCCGTCTCTACGAATTCTCGAAATCCCCTCGCCATTCGTTACACATCGATCGCTGGCGGACGCCACGCGAACTTTACAAAATTTCGCCTGACTGTCACGCTGACTTCGTGACGTCAGCCCCGTTACTGGCGCGGCTCAGGGAGGGCACTATGCGCGTTTCAGTCGACCTCGCCAAGTGCACTGGACACGGTATCTGCGAGTCGATCGCCGAGGACGTATTCGAAGTCCAAGACGACGGCAGCGTCCTCATCTACAACGACGAGCGGCCCGAGTCGGACCGGGACCGCATGCAAAAGGCGGTCATTCAGTGCCCGGCGGCTGCCCTCCGCCTAGAGGGCTGACTCCGACTCCCGCCGCCGAGGTTGAGAATCAGTCGCCCCACCGGCCACGCGATGCCGCGAGTTCCAGCAGGGTGATGCCGTCGGTTTTCCGTTCGCGCAGCACTTCTGCGGGCAGCGAATACGGCGGCGCCGCCTCAGCGCTGCGCTGGCCGTGGGCCACAATTGCGTCCATCAGCGAACTCGTCATGCTGAGCCGCGGATAGCGGGCGTGGATCGCCACGGCGGTCTGCTCATCGATGAACTCGACGTCGAGGCCGAAATCCATGCCGATGCCCAGGCGCGTCAGGTAGCAGAGTGGTCCGCGCCGCTCGGCAATGCCTGAGGAGGTGTGCAGGGCAATCGCCTCCCATACACCGTCGACCACCGCGCCCTCGCAGCCGTGGTCGGTCAGCAGGGTGGCCGCCAGGTCGGCGCCCTCGACTTCAAACCGTGCCTTGCCGGACGCCGCAGTGCCGACGCCGAGATCGTGCATGACGCAGGCCAAAAACAATGTCTCGCTGTCGTAATCGGCGCCAGGCCGCAGCCCGTCGCGTGCGGCGAGCAGGTCGCCGAAGAGGTAGCTGCGCACGCTGTGGTTGAACACCGCTGGGGACTCGGTGGACCGGGCCACCCGGATCGCGGCCTGCGCGACGTCGGTATCGATGAGATGCGGGAGCATGGTGCCGACGTTAGGGCCACGACCGCGATCGCGGGAGTGGCCGGAACGCCATGTTCCCCACGATTTAGGACATGACGCTCGACGGCCACGGAACCCACCGTGCCTATACTTCGGATCGACCGACGATAATGACATTCTCCGCTTTCGAGAAGCCGTTTCTAATCCGTTTCCCAAGGAGTCGACGATGAGCGCTGACCACTCGTGCGACGGCAAGGTGGCTCTGGTCACCGGAAGCAGCCGGGGCCTGGGTAAGGCGATCGCCGTTCGGCTCGCGGCGCAGGGCGCAACCGTGGCGCTGACGGCGCGCACCATGGAGCCGGACCCCAAATACCATGGCTCGCTGGGCGAGACGCTCGACGAGATCGTGGCCGCCGGTGGTCGCGCCATTGCGGTCCAGGCGGATCTGTCCCAGGCCGAGGAACGGGAGCGGCTATTCGGTGAGGTGGTGAGTGCCGTCGGCGCCCCTGACATCCTGGTCAACAATGCCGCGGTGACATTCCTGCGGCCCCTGGACGAGTTCCCCGAGCGGCGGGTCCGGCTGATGATGGAGATGCACGTGCTGGGGCCGTTGCATCTGAGTCAGTTGGCGATTCCCGCAATGCGCGACCGCGGTCGTGGCTGGATCCTGAACGTGACCTCGGTGGGCGGCGACCTGCCGCCCGGGCCGCCGTTCTCGGAGTTCGACCGGACCGCGGGCTTCGGCATCTACGGGACGGTCAAGGCGGCGCTCAATCGGCTCACGAAAAGCCTTGCCGCCGAACTCTACAACGACGGCATCGCCGTCAACGCCGCCGCTCCGTCCAATCCGGTGGCGACCCCCGGAGCGGGCACGCTCGAGCTGGCCAAGACCGACACCGAGGACATCGAACTGATCACCGAGACGGCGCTGCGGTTGTGCACCGGCGATCCGAAGACCATGACCGGGCACGTCGCGCACACCCAGACCTTCCTAGCCGAAGTCGGCTGGTCCAAGCCCACCGACTGACTGGTCCTGAATGGTTGACATCGACCTCGACGAGCTGCGGCGGCGCCTGGCCGCGGCCGAGATCGCCGACGTCGCACCCCTTGCGGGCGGTGCATCCAGCCTCACCTTCCGTGGTGCCCGGTTTGGGCGGCAGGTGGTGATCAAGGTTGCGCCACCGGGCGTCGAACCGGTCGCGCACCGCGACGTTCTGCGCCAGGCCCTCATCATCAAAGCACTAGCCGCGACACGTGTCCCGGTCCCCGAGGTGCTTTGGGAGGACCCGGGAACTCCGCCGCAGTCCCCACCGCTGTTCGTGATGTCGCATGTCGAAGGCGACTGTGTGGAGCCGCTTTTCGACGGTTGTCCACCGAGCCCCGACCTGCCAGAGCGCTACCGCAGCGCGGCCCGGATCATGGCCGCCTTGCACATTGTGTCGCCTATCGACCTGGAGGTGGGCGGCGAGTCAATACTGGACCCGGTTGCGGAGGTGCACCGCTGGTGCCACACCTTGCAGACCGTCGATGCGGCACTGGCACCCGACTGGCAGGGTGTGCGCGATGCGCTGCTGCAGTGCGCGCCGCGTGCCATGCGGCCGAGCGTGGTGCATGGTGACTTTCGGCTGGGCAACGTGTTGGCTGTGGGCGCCCGCGTCAACGCCGTGATCGATTGGGAGATCTGGTCGATCGGTGATCCGCGCATCGATGCGGGCTGGTTCTTGATCAATTGCGACCCGGAGACCTACCAGCGCGTTCCGGCCTCCGCGGGTATGGCACCGCCTACCGCCGAGCTCGCCGATATCTACCGACGCGAGCTGGGGGAGGAGATTGCCGATCTGCCCTGGTTCACCGCGCTGGCCTGTTTCAAGTCGGCGGCGACGTGGTCGCTGATCGTCAAGCACAACCGCCGAAGGCGTTCTCCGCGAGCCGACTTAGAGGCCATGGCAAGCGCCCTACCGGGACTGCTGGGGAGGGCCCGGTCCATGCTGCAGGGCGTGGGCTAGCCGCGCGGGATGCCCGCCAGCCGATCGGCGAACTTGGCCTCGGCTGCCTGGCGCAGCCGCAGCAGGTGTTCGGAGGGAAACAGATCGGGCGCGGCGGCGCGGTTTTTGAGCAACAGCCGGGCCAGCGTCACCTTGTGGACTTCGGTTGGGCCGTCGGCGAGGCCGAGCACGAACGACTCAACCATGTACTGCACGAAGGGCATTTCGTGGGTGGTGCCCAGCGATCCGTGTAACTGAAGCGCCCGCGCGGACACGTCGTGCAGGACCTTCTGCATCATCGCCTTTACCGCCGAGATGTCGGCCCGCACCGCTTTGTAGTCATTGAATTGATCTATCTTCCAGGCGGTTTGAAGAGTCAGCAGCCGGAAGGCCTCGATCTCCATCCAGGAATCGGCGACCATCTCCTGGACGAGTTGCTTATTGGCCAGCACCTCGCCCTGGGTGTAACGCGACACCGCCCGCTCGCAGATCATGTCGAAGATCCGGCGGACCAACCCCACCGTTCGCATGGCGTGGTGAATGCGCCCGCCCCCCAGACGGGTTTGAGCAACCACGAAGGCGCCACCGCGCGGGCCCAGCATGTGATCATTGGGCACCCGCACGTTTTCGTAACGGACGTATCCTTCACGCCCGCCGCCGCCCGCGGGCTGATAGCCCAGCCCGACGTCGCGCAGCACGTTGATGCCCGGGGTGTCGCCGGGTACGACGAACATCGAATAGCGCTCGTACGGGGGTGCCTCCGGGTCGGTCATCGCCATCACGATGATGAACGACGCCATCGACGCAAATGAGGAGAACCACTTCTCGCCGTTGATGATCCAATCGTCACCGTCGGCGACGGCGGTGGTGGTGAACACCTTCGGGTCGGCGCCGCCCTGCGGCTCGGTCATCGAGAAGCAGGAGATGATCCGGTTGTCCAGCAGCGGTTCGAGGTAGCGCGCTTTGAGCTCGGGTGTGCCGTAGTGCGCGAGAATCTCGCTGTTGCCGGAATCGGGTGCCTGCGAGCCGAAGACGATTGGCGCGCATTCCGAGCGGCCTAAGATCTCGTTGAGCAGCGCCAGCTTTACCTGGCCGAAGCCCGGTCCGCCGAGATGCGCCCCTAGGTGGGTGGCCCACAGCCCACGCTGCTTGACGATCTGCTGCAGCGGCGGGATCAGCGCCTGGCGCACGGGATCGTTGAGATCGTGGGATTCCTTGACGATCAGGTCGATCGGCTCGCACTCGGTGCGTACGAAATTTTCCACCCATTCGAGTTGCTGCGCCCACTCCGGATCGGTGGTGAAGTCCCACGACATTCGCTGTCCCTCTCGATAGATCTGTCAGTGCGAGCTGCGTTGCGCTACCACGCCGGCGCTTTCGAGTTCGGCGACGGTGTCCCCGTCGAACCCCAACTCGCTCAGCAGCGCGCGTGTGTGGTCGCCGGGCAGCGACGGCGGTGACGGCGCTTCGGGCCGGGTGCGTGAAAACCGGGGAGCCGGCGCGGGCGAAGTGATGCCGTCGATGTCGATGAACGTTTCCCGCGCGACATGGTGCGGGTGCCGTGGCGCCTCGGCCAACGAAAGCACCGGTGTGGCGCAGCATCCCGGTGAATCCAGGATCTCTTCCCACTCGGCGCGGGTTTTCCCGGCGAAGCGCGCCGCCAGTATTCTGCGGTGCTCGGCCCATGCCGATGGCTTGTCGTCGTCGTGCGGGACGCCGACGCCGAGGCGATCGCAGAGTTCCGTGTAGAACTTGGGCTCCATCGCGCCAACGGCGACGTGGCGCCCGTCGGCCGTGGCGTAGACGCCGTAGAAGTGGGCGGCGCCGTCGAGCAGGTTGTCCTCGCGACGATCACGCCACGTACCGGCTGGAACCATGCCGAAGTATGGCGCCAGCAAGGTCGCCACGCCGTCGACCATTGCGACGTCGACGACCTGGCCCGCGCCGGATTCGCGAGCCTCGAGGATCGCGCTGAGCAACCCGACCGCGAGCAGCATGCCGCCGCCGCCGTAGTCGCCGACCAGATTCAACGGCGGCACCGGGAATTCGGCCGTACCTATGGCGTGCAGCGCACCGGTCAACGCGAGGTAATTGATGTCATGACCGGCGTGGCCGGCCAGCGGTCCATCCTGCCCGTAGCCGGTCATGCGGGCATACACCAGAAGAGGATTGAGCTCGCGCAAGTCATCTGGACCGATGCCCAGCCGCTCCGCCACACCGGGCCGGTACACGTCGACGAAGGCGTCGGCGTCGGCGGCCAACCGGTGCACGAGGTCCCTGCCCCGAGGATCCTTGACGTCGGCGGCCAGCGACCGTTGGCTGCGTCGCACCGAGTAGTCGATGGGCGGCGGACCACCAGCACCCGCGACGGGATCAACGCGGATGACGTCGGCGCCCAAGTCCCCCAGCAGCATTCCGCAGAAGGGAGCCGGCCCCAGTCCGCCCATCATGACGATGCGCACCCCGTTCAACGGGCCGGTCATGAAGACCACTTCTTCCGGCGTGCGGCAGCCTCGTCGGTCGCGTGCGTGATCACCTGATTGCGGTTCTCGAGTTCCAGCGCCGCAGGCAGGTTCGCTGCGTCGGTGTTGACCTGCAGCGCGCGCTTGGTCAGTTCCACTCCCAGGGGAGCGAGGTTTGCGATTAGTGCGGCCAGCTCTGTAGCTCGCTCGCTCAATCGATCGGGCTCGACGAGCTCGCTGACCAGGCCGCGCCGATCGGCTTCGGTGGCCGATACCGTTCGGCCGGTGAGCATCCAGTCGGCGGCAACGCTGGTGCCCACGATCCGCGGCAGGTGGTAGCTCATGCCCATCTCGGCGCCCGACAGGCCGAGCAGAATGGCGGCATTGCCGAAGGATGCCGCCGCCGAACAGATCCGGATGTCGGCCGCCAGGCACAACGCGAAGCCCGCCCCGACACACGGGCCGTTGACCGCAGCGATGACGGGCTGCGGCAACGCGCGGACGGCTTGCGCGAGCGCGGCCATTCTTTCCTGGAATCGCATCCGGTCCAGCGCCGGCGCGCTGGCATCCGGCACGTCAGCTCCGAAGTCGCGCATGTCGATCCCGGCGCAGAATCCGCGCCCCGCGCCGGTGAGGACGACGGCGCGCACCGACCGGTCGGTCGTGAAATCAGCTAGCGCATCGGTCAATTCGGTCTGCATCGTCGCGTTGATGGCGTTGAGCAGCTCGGGGCGGTTCAGGCGCACGACGACAATGCCCTCACTCGGCCGCTCGAGGATCAGCGTGCTCGGCACGGTCACGCTCGCTCGATGATGGTCGCCGTTCCCATGCCGCCGCCGGTGCACATGGTCACCAGTCCCGTTGTCAGGTCGCGGCGCTCGAGCTCATCCAGAACGGTGCCGATGAGCATGGCGCCGGTGGCGCCGATCGGGTGGCCGAGAGCGATCGCCCCGCCGTTGACGTTGACCCGGTCCGGGTCGAGGTCGAGATCACGGATCGTCTTGAGGGGGACCGCGGCGAAGGCTTCGTTGATCTCCCACAAATCGATGTCGGCGACGGTCATGCCGGCGCGCCCCAAGCAGAGCTGTGCCGCAGGTCCGGGTGCGGTGAGCATGATGATCGGTTCGCTGCCAATCGCCGCGGTGGCGCGGATCTGGGCGCGCGGTCGCACGCCGTGGGTGCTTATCCAGCGCGCGGAGGCGACCGCTACGGCGGCGGCGCCGTCGACGATCCCGGACGAGTTGCCGGCATGGTGCACGTGGTCGATGTGATCGATGCCCGGGTAGCGATCGAGGCAGATCTCGTCGAACGTTCGATACTCACCGTCGATCCGCGTCGCGCCCATCGCCGCGAACGCAGGCTTCAGGCGCGCCAGCGACTCGGCGGAGGTTCCGGGACGCGGGTGCTCGTCGCGTGCCACCGCCGAACCGTCCGGTGTGATCACCTCGATCAGTGATCGGTCGAACCGGCGTTCCTCGATGGCGGTGGCGGCCCGGCTCTGGCTCTGCGCCGCGTAGGTGTCCACCATCTCGCGGGTGAAGCCCTCGAGCGTGGCGATGAGATCGGCCGAAATGCCCTGCGGCACTGTGGGGTAACGCAGCCGGAATTCGGCGTTGTTGCCGTCGATCGTCGGAACCCCGGCCGTCACACCCCAGCGGGACATCGATTCGACTCCACCGGCGATCACCAGATCCTCGCCCCCGGCGGCGACCGCGGACGCCGCAACGGTGACGGCCTGCTGGCCGGACCCACAGAAGCGGTTCAGTGTCATCCCCGGAACCGTCTCGGGCCAGCCGGCCAACAGCACCGCCAGACGGGCGATGTCGTCGCCGTGGTCACCGGACAGGATGCCGTTGCCGGCGATCACGTCATCAACCTCGGCGGGGTCGAAGCCGGTGCGCTCGGCCAGGGCGGTGAGGCAGCCCGCGAACAAGCTCTGCGGGTGAACACCGTGTAGTGCGCCGTCGGGGCGCCCGCGGCCGCGCGGTGTGCGTACGGCGTCCAGGATCCAGGAGTCGGTCACACCGTGACCAGGCGGGAGAGGTTGCCGCCCATGATCTTGGCCTGGTCTTCCAGCGGCAGGTGGCCAAGCGCGTCGGCGAAATGCGTCGGCTGCGCGAGGCCCTCGGGGTGCGGGAAGTCCGAACCGAACAGCACCCGCTCAACGCCGACCAGGTCGATCAGCTCGCTGACGCCCTCCTCATAGAACGGGCTGAGGTGGATGCGGTTCTTGATCTCCTCGATCGGGTTGCCGGCGAAGGCCTCCGGCGCCTTCTTGTAGACATCGGCGAGGCTGTCCAGCAGCGGGAACAGCCAACGTGCACCGCTTTCGATCACAGAAACCTTCAGTGCGGGGAAGCGGAACAGGGCGCCGTGGATGACCCATGAGGCGACCGCGTCCTGGACCGGACGCCACTGCGCGTACATGCCGAAAGCGTCCGTCTTCATGGGCAGCATCTCTTTGCCGTCGCCGTTCCACTCGCCGTTGTAGCGGGCGTATCCGCTGTCCGAGGTGTGCATGGCGACCAGCACGTCGTGCTCGACGCAGCGCTGCCAGAAAGGGTCGAACTCGGGCAGCGCGAACGACCGCGGGCCACCGTAGCCGGGCACGGGTGCCGGCCGGATCAGGACCGCGCGGGCACCGCGGGCCACCACCCAGTCGAGTTCTTCGATCGCCTTCTCCACGATCGGCAGGCTCACGACCGGCACCGTGAAGATGCGGTTCTTGTAGTTGAAGCCCCAGACCTCGTGGAGCCACTGGTTCAGCGCGTGTACCACAACATGGATCAGCGCCGGATCGTCGCGCATGCGCTCCTCGATCAGGCTGGCCAGCGTTGGAAACATCAGGGAGCGGTCCACCCCGAGCTCGTTCATCAGCTCCAGCCGCGGTGCGGGCTCACGAAACGCCGGAAGGGCCCGCATCGGCTCGCCGAAGATCTCGCGGCGGCTCTTGCCGTCCGGGTTGCCGTACTTGAAATAGTCCTCCATCGCTCCTGGCCGGGCGACGACGTCGAAGGTCGGGTTGGGGATGTAGTCGCTGATCTGGCCGCGGATCGCGATCTTGGTGCGGCCGTTGACCTGCACGTACTGGATCGCGCCTTTGTACTGCTTGGGCAGGAACTGCGTCAGCGAGTCCTGAGTCTCGTACAAGTGGTTGTCCGCGTCGAACAACGGATACGGCAACCTCGGCGTCGGGGTGGTGGACATGCCCCCGATAGTAATGCGTCTCTCGGCCTAGGAGAATAATCTTCTCCGAAATGGCAAAGCCCTTCTCAGCCGCGGCCGATTCCGTCATCCACCAAACCAAGAAGTCGATTCGCCGTGTATCGGGCCGGGTTCTTGCTGACTCGGAAGTCGAACGTGTGTTCTAATGAACTCCCAATGCGCGCCCGCTCAATGCGGGCAATGTTTCAGGAGGAGATCGCCGCAACGATGACTGTAGACACTCTGGCGCCCGACGCGCCCACCGCTGAGGCTTCCGCAGGGGAGGAGCCTAAGAAGGCCCCGGCCAATAAGGTGGCCGGCAAAAAGACCAAGACTCTCGAGCTGACCCTTACTGTCACCGGTACCGCCGACGGCGAATGGCGCGCGGAGCTCAAGCAGGGCACCACCTACCTGGCCCGCAACCTCGCGGTCGCGGCCGCCGCCGTCTCCCGGGCGGCCAAGGAACTGCATGAGGACCTCTCCACCCCGATCAACGAGGTCATCGAAGAGGCGCGCTCCCAGCATGCCGCCAGGGTCGCCGCCCTCGAAGCCGAACTTGAAGCCGCCCGCAAGGCTCTCGCCGACCTGGACTGAGATCCCTGAACCAAACCGTGTAGGAGCCAGTTGACGCGGTCGGTTCAGGAGTCGAGGTTGGTGCTGCTGGTGAGCTGCTCCCATTTCGCGATCTCGCTCGCGCGGCCGTCGGCGACATAGCGATAGAGCGCCAGCGCGTCCGGCCCCAGGAGCAGGAATGCCGGGGGCTCACTCGCTTCGACGGCAGCGATGATCGCGGCTCCCGCCTTGGCGGGATCGCCGGCCTGGTTGCCGTGCATGGTGTCGTTCTCCTTGCGGCGTTTGCCGGCGGTTTCGGCATAGTCGTCGATGACCGTCGCCGATTCGACGAGCGAGCGTCCGGCGAAGTCGGTGCGGAATGCGCCGGGCTCAACGATTGTCACGGAGATGCCCAGCGGGGCGAGCTCGCCGCGAAGTGCCCCGGTTATCCCTTCCATGGCGGCTTTGGCCGCGGCGTAGTAGCCCGACCCGACCGGCGTCACGGTGCGCCCCGATCGAGGAGATGTTCACGATCGCCCCGCTGCGGCGTGCTCGCATTCCGGGCAGGACGGCCTTGATCATCGCGACGGTGCCGAAGAAGTGCGTCTCGAAAAGGGCACGGACCTCGGCGTCGTCCCCTTCTTCGATGGCGGCGCGGTAGCCGTAGCCGGCATTGTTGACCAGTACATCGATGCCGCCGCCGAACCGCTCTTGAGCCTGCTGCACAGCCGAGCTGACCTGCTCGGGCTTGGTGACGTCAAGCGCGGCGGCGAGCACGCGCTCGGGCGCGGCGTCGGCCAGATCGGCGACCTTCTTGACGTCGCGTGCGGTGACGACGGCGTTATGGCCGCTGCCGATCACGGCTTCGGCGAGCGCGCGGCCGAGCCCGGTCGAGCAGCCGGTGATGAACCAGGTGGACATAGGAGTCTCCTTGTTTTCGGCGTTCGGCACCAAAATTCAGCCCGCATTCCATTGCCGTTGCACTTCCCGCTCTGCGGCGGTCGGAATCAGACCCGAGGGCGCGAACAATTTGGACGGCACCGAGTCATCCTCGGTCAATGGCCTGCCGCCACCGCGAGCCGCTCTGAGCGCGGCGACAATTCCGGCGACCACCACGATGACGACAACCGACGCAAAGAGAATGGACAAGGTGCCTTGGATGAAGGTGTTCCTGATGACGTCATTGAGCTGATGCGCGTTCTTGGCCGAACCGAACGCCGTCTTCCCCGCGTTCTTGGCCGCTGCATATTGAAAATGCTGCGACCAGTAGCCGATGCTTGGATTCGCGGAGAAGATTTTCTGCCAGGACGCGGTCAGCGTGACCGCCAGATCCCACAGCAGCGGAACACCGGGAATCCAGGCCCACTTCAGTAGGCCCTTCTTGATCACGACCACCGTGATCACGGTCAGCGCAATTGCCGCGAGCAGCTGGTTGGCAATACCGAACAGTGGGAACAGCGTGTTGATGCCACCCAGGGGGTCGGTCACGCCCATCAGCAGGATGCCGCCCCACGCCGCGACCACAGCCAGGCTGCAGATCCAGACGCCGGGGCGCCAGCTCGGGTTCCGCAGCTTGGCCAGTGGGCCACCCAGATTGCCCAACGCGTCGGAGAGCATGAAACGCGCGACCCGGGTGCCCGCATCGACGGCGGTCAGGATGAAGAGCGCCTCAAACATGATCGCGAAGTGGTACCAGAACGCCTTGAGACCGGCGCCGCCGAATACTTTCTGCAGTACTTCAGACATGCCGAACGCCAGCGTCGGCGCGCCACCGGTGCGCGACACGATCGATTTTTCGCCCACGCTGGCCGCGGCTTGAGTGAGCTGGTCTGCGGTCGCCGGTGCTCCCGCCAGGCCGAGCCCATTGACGTATTTCGCGGCGCTGGCCGCGGTGCCGCCGGTCTGCGCGGGCGGAGCGTTAAGAGTGAAGTACAGGTGCTGGTTGATGATCGAGGCGGTGATCAGCGCCATGACGGCGACGAACGACTCGGTCAGCATGCCGCCGTAGCCGATGAAGCGCATCTGGCTTTCCTTCTCCAGCAGCTTGGGCGTGGTCCCCGATGAGATCAGCGCGTGGAACCCGGACAGCGCCCCACACGCGATGGTGATGAACAGGAACGGGAACAAGGAGCCGGGGAACACCGGCCCGTCGCCGCTGGTAGCGAACCGGGATATCGCCGGCGCCGCCATGACGGGGTGGGCAAAACAGATGCCGATCGCGAGCAACGCGATGGCACCGACCTTCATGAACGTCGAGAGGTAATCGCGCGGAGCGAGGAGCAACCAGACCGGCAGCGCCGACGCCACGAAACCGTAGATGACGATCAACCACGACACCTCTACGGGCGTGAGGTTCAACCAGGATGTGCCCCAAGATGTTTCGCCGACAAAATTGCCGGAGGCCACGGCGAGCATCAGTAGCACAAAGCCGATCACCGATACTTCGGTCACCCGCCCGGGACGTAGGTATCGCAGGTAGCAGCCCATGAACAGGGCGATGGGGATGGTCATGGCGATGGAGAACACCCCCCAGGGGCTCTGGGAAAGTGCCCGCACGACGACCAGCGCCAGCACAGCAATGATGATCACCATGATGACGAAAGCCCCGATCAGGGCTGCGGCTCCGCCCACTGCGCCGATCTCGTCGCGGGCCATCTGGCCCAGGGAACGCCCGCGCCGCCGGGTGGAGATCCACAACACCAGGTAGTCCTGGACGGCACCGGCGAAAACCGCGCCGAAGATGATCCAGATGCTGCAGGGCAGATAACCCATTTGGGCGGCCAGCACCGGTCCGACGAGAGGTCCGGCTCCAGCGATGGCGGCGAAATGGTGGCCGAACAGCACGCGGCGGTCGGTGGGCACGTAGTCGGTGCCGTCGTCGAGAATTTCCGCTGGCGTGGCGTGGTCGTCGCGCGGGCGGACGACCTTCATCTCGATCAACCGGGCGTAGAACCGGAAGCCGATGATGTAGGTGCAGATCGCCGCGAGCACAAACCAGACCGCATTCACCGTCTCGCCGCGGGCGAACGCGATGATCGCCCACGCGATGGCACCGATGACGGCGACTATCCCGAAGACGATCTTGTGCCGGATGGTGATCGGGGAGCTGTCGATTATCGCGACTGGCGGCAAGTCTTCGTCGGTGCGGATGTAGCTGATCTGGCCGCTGCCGTCTTCCGGTGCTGCGATGCGCTCGGTCACGGTCAAACCCTACGACGACGGGGAACAGCCAGGCCAGTGTCAGTACAGTAAGCGCACCGCATCGATGGTGTCGGCCTCGGCGGGGCTCTTGTCATCGCGGTAGCGCACGACCCGCGCGAAGCGTAGTGCCAGACCGCCCGGGTAACGCGACGACTTTTGTACCCCGTCCAATGCCACCTCGACCACCTGCTCGGGACGCAGTACGACCACGTGACCATCTGTGCCGCCCACGGCGAGTTCGGTGAACCGGGCGGTTTGCCAGACCAGCATGGCGTCTGTCATGCCCTTGAAAGTCTTTCCCACCATGATGAATTCGCCGGTTGCCGGATCTCGCGCGCCCAGGTGAATATTGGATAGTTTTCCGCGGCGTCGCCCCGAGCCCCACTCCGCAGCGAGCACCACGAGGTCCAGGGTATGCACCGGTTTGACCTTCAGCCACCCGGCTCCGCGGCGGCCCGCCTGGTAGGTCGCGGCCGGCGCCTTCGCCATGACGCCCTCGTGGCCGGCGGCCAGGGTGGCATCCAAGAAGGCGGCCGCCTGCATTGGATCAGACGTGCTCAGCCGATCCACCCGGTGCTGCGCCGGCACCAGGGCGTCCAGCGCGGCCAGCCGGTCGGTGGTCGGCGCGTCGAGCAGGTCCAAGCCGTCGCAGTGCAAGATGTCGAAGAAGAACACCGAAAGCGGTTGCCGGGCTTGGGCCGCCATGACATCCACGGATCGGCCGAATCGCGAGGCAGTGACTTGGAAGCGGTGGGGCCGGTTGTCCGGCCGCAGCGCGATAGCTTCGCCGTCGGCGATGAGGGTGCTCACCGGCAGTGCCAGCGTCGCCTCCACCACCTCGGGCAGCCGCGCGGTGACGTCGTCAAGACTTCGGGTGTAGATGCTGACGACATCGGCGGCCCGGTGAATCTGCACTCGCGCGCCGTCTAGTTTTGCCTCGAAAATTGTTGTACCGCCATGGCGTTCGAGTGCATCGGCCACGCTGGCCGAGGTCTGCGCCAACATGGGGCCGACCGGCCGGCCCACTCGCAGGGTGAAGTCGTCCAGCGCGGCCGCTCCGCCGGACAGCGCGGCTGCCGCCGCCGCAGGCAGATCGCCGCCCAACATCGCGGCACGCTGCACTGCCGCGGCGGGAATACCGGCCGCCTTGGCGACGGCGTCGGACATGATCCCGGCCAGCGCGCCCTGGCGCAGTTCGCCGCCGAGTAGGCGGACCAGAAAGGTCTGCTCAGTTTCGGTGGCCGCGGCGAACAGCCTCGCGATGAGTTCGCCGCGCCGCGCCTGGGATCCTGTGCCCGACACCTCGCCGATCTCCGTGAACACGGCGTTGACGCCGGCGACGGTCAGGGATGGCTCCGACGCGGCGTGCGGTCGCGAGCGCAATGACGCCCAGCCGACCCCGATCTGGCGCTGACGAAGCTCACCGGAGAGCCACGACACGACGATTGAGACCTGCTCGGGGTCGGGTGCGGCGCGACGCAGCAACTCGGCGATGTGCGCAACCTTGTCGAGGCGCGACGAGGTTCCGCCAACGTTAAGCGATGTGCTTGCGACGTCGAGAAGGAGCACGAACCCAGCTTGGCATGGCGCGCTGACAACTCCCCGGAACGGACACGCTAGCGTGCCTACGTAACGTTACAGACTTAAAGGATTCTGATAAGGAGGCTCCGGATGGAGATCAACGGGAAGAAGGTCGTCGTCATCGGCGGCGCGTCGGGGATGGGTCGGGCGAGTGCCGAACTGCTGGCCGAACTTGGCGCTGACGTAGCCGTGCTGGACCGCGAGGGTTCCGACGGCAAGGTCGTTGCCGAAGGGGTCGGCGGCGCGTTCTATCCGGTCGATGTCACCGACTTCAGCGGCACCGAAGAGACGCTGCAGGCCGCGGTCGACAAGCTCGGCGGCTTGCACGTGATAGTCACCACCGCCGGTGGCGGCATCGCCAAGCGCACGCTGACCAAATCCGGTCCGCACGACCTCGAATCCTTCCAATCAACAATCGATCTCAACCTCGTCGCCACCTTCAACATCAGCCGCCTGGCGGCCGCGCACATGGCTAAGAACGAGCCCGAGGACGAAGAGCGCGGCGTCATCATCAATACCGCGTCTATCGCGGCGTTCGAGGGCCAGATCGGCCAGGTCGCCTACACCGCCGCTAAGGCGGGAATCGCGGGCATGTGCCTGACGATGGCTCGCGACCTGGGGTCGATGGGCATCCGGGTGCTGGCGATCGCACCGAGCCTGTTCGCCACGGGGTTGACGAAGGGCATTCCGGATGAGTTCGCCTCGGCGCTGACCAAGGACGCAGCCTTCCCGAAGCGGCTTGGCCGGCCGGAGGAATACGCGAGGCTGGTCCAGGCCATCGTGGAGATTCCGATGCTCAACGGCCAATGCCTGCGGTTGGACGCGGGCCAGCGGTTCGCGCCCAAGTAGGCAGACCGTTGCAAGTGAGTGATCTTTAGTGGTCACGCGACTTGCACCCCGTCTCGGGGTTGTTCGGCAGCCGTTGGGCTGCGTCCCTTCCGCGCTTCACGGCCACCGGCCCGGCTAGGCCGGGTCTTACGGTCGGCTCCACGCTTGACGGCGGCCCCAACTGGGCCGACGACGCTAACAGGTTCCTCGTAGCGTGCGAGGTTGATCGCGGCGTTGTCATCACGCTGATGCGACGCCGAACAAGCGTCGCATTGCCATTGTTCGGCCCAGTCGATGCCCTGCACATGCCCGCAGACGTGGCAGGTTTTCGATGACGGGAACCAGCGGTCTGCGACCACCAGTTGTGACCCGTACCAGCCTGCCTTGTAGGACAGGTGCCGGCGCGGGGTGCCCAGGGCCGCATCGGATAGCCCCCGCCGGCGGGCGCGAACCCCGGGCAGGCCCTTTTGCCGCAGCATCCCGGCAGCGTCCAAACCTTCAACCACGATGCCGCCGTGGGTTTTAGCCAACCGTGTTGTCAGGACATGCAGGTGATGAGTGCGGACGTCATTGACCCGGCCATACAGCCGGGACAGCTTTGTGCTGCGCTCACGGTAGCGGCGCGACCCTTTCGCGCACCGCGACCGGGCCCGGCAAAGGCGGCGCAGGTCACGCAACGCAACCTCGAGCGGGCGCGGGTTCTCGACCCGTTCGATCACCACACCGTCAGCGGTGGCCACCGTCGCCAAACGCCGCACCCCCACATCAACCCCAACCCGCGAACCAGACAACGCGGCGCGAGGATGCTGCGGGCGTTGAACCACCACCCGCACGCTCGCATCCAACCGCGTGCCGTTGCGGCGCACGCAGATCGCCAGCACCCGCGCCCGCCCGGCACGGATCAACCGCTCAACCCGTCGCGTGTTCTCATGAACCCTGACAGTGCCGATCACCGGCAGCGTGAGATGGCGGCGGTCGGACTCGACCCGCATCGCACCGGTGCTAAAGCACACCCGGTCGTGGTCGCGGCCTTTGCGTTTGAACCGCGGGAACCCAACACGTTTCCCCGCGCGCTTACCGGCGCGGGAGCTCTGCCAGTTCCAGTAGGCGTTCACCGCGCCCGCGATGCCGTCGGCATAGGCCTCCTTCGAACATTCCGGCCACCACACCGCACCGGTCTCAGCGTTGACACACACCTCGTCCTTGACCGTGTTCCAGCGTTTCCGCAACACCCGCAGCGATGGCTTCGCGGTCTCTATCCCCGCCGTGTGCCACGCCGCGATGTCGGCTTTCAAGGTGGCCACCGTCCAGTTGTATGCCTTACGCCGCGCGCCGAAATGCCGCGCCAACGCACGTGCCTGGTCCTCGGTCGGATCCAACGTGAACCGAAACGCCTGCACACACCAGCCGTCAGGGACGTCACATTTCGCCATCAGTCAGGCCGCCTCGCCCTCAACGGCAGCGGCGGCGTCGAACGCCCGCTTGGCACGGTTGGCCGCGGCCCCAGCCAGTACCGGCAACAGTCCAGCACGAAACCAGCGATACCCGTCAGCCGCGCAACACCATTGCACTCAGCCCACACCGCCAGATTCACACTTCCGTTGCTACAGCACGCCACCGACAACTACCGACCACTCAACCCGCATGAGTTGGTAGCCCCTGGAGGGGCCCTTTCCACAATGAGTACACTCTTTAGGCAGCCGCCCCGCTCCCCGTCGGAGCGGGGCAGGCAGTCACCCGCGGCGACGACGCCGGCCGGGCAGCAGCGCCAGGAGGGGCCCTCATGGGTATCGCACTCACCGACGATCACCGCGAACTCGCCGAGGTAGCCCGCGCGTTCCTGACCGCGCAGAAGGCGCGGTGGGCCGCGCGTTCGCTCCTCGATTCGCCCGACGAGGGCCGGCCCGGATTCTGGCAGGGCGTGGCGGAACTCGGCTGGCTTGGTCTGCACATCGACGAGGAGTACGGCGGCTCGGGCTACGGGTTCCCCGAACTCGTGGTGGTGATCGAGGAACTCGGACGTGCGGTGGCGCCGGGACCGTTCGTGCCGACGGTGATCGCGTCGGCGGCGATCGCTAAAGACGGCACCGCGGATCAGAAGTCGCGGCTGTTGCCGGGCCTGACCGACGGAACCGTGACAGCGGGGATCGGCTTGGACGGCCAGGTGCAACTCGAGGCTGGCATAGCCGATGGCGACGCCGGAATCGTGTTGGGCGCCGGGCTGGCCGAGCTGCTGCTGATCGCCGCCGGTGACGACGTGCTGGTGCTGGACCGCGGCCGTGCCGGCGTGTCGGTGGAGGTGCCCGACAACTTGGATCCGACTCGCCGGTCTGGCCGTGTCCGCCTGCAAAATGTGAGCGTCAGCGCCGACGACATCCTGCCGGGAGCGCGGGAATCGGCCCTGGCTCGGGCGCGGACCCTGCTGGCTGCTGAGGCGGTGGGTGGGGCGTCCGACTGCGTCGACGCCGCCGTCGGCTATGCCAAGGTGCGCGAGCAGTTCGGTCGCACCATCGCCACTTTCCAGGCGGTCAAGCATCACTGCGCGAACATGTTGGTCTCGGCCGAGTCGGCGATCGCCGCGGTCTGGGACGCTTCGCGTGCGGCATCCGAGGACTTGTCAGAGGGAGAAGCGCAATTCCGCCTTATCGCCGCGGTCGCGGCGGCGCTCGCATTCCCCGCCTACGCGCGCAACGCCGAACTCAACATTCAGGTGCACGGGGGCATCGGCTTCACCTGGGAACACGACTCGCACCTGCATCTGCGCCGGTCCCTGGTGATCGCCGGACTGTTCGGTGGGGACGCGCCCGCCCGGGACGTGTTCGAGCGCACCGCGGCCGGCGCCACCCGGGAAAACAGCCTGGACCTGCCGCCCGAAGCCGAAGAGCTGCGCACCCGGATTCACGCCGAGGTCGCCGAGATCGCGGCCCTAGACGGCAGAGCGCAGCTCGACAAGCTGATCGAGACTGGTTACGTGATGCCACACTGGCCCAAGCCATGGGGCCTTGCGGCCGATGCGGTGGAGCAACTGGTCATCGAGGAGGAGGTCCGTGCGGCGGGCATCAAGCGGCCCGACTACTCGATCACCGGATGGGTGATCCTGACTCTGGTCCAACACGGGACACCTTGGCAGATTGAAAGATTCGTTGAGAAAGCGCTTCGGCAGGACGAAATCTGGTGCCAGCTGTTCTCCGAACCCGAAGCCGGGTCGGACGCGGCATCCGTCAGGACTCGCGCCACCCGGGTGGACGGCGGCTGGAAGATCAACGGGCAGAAGGTGTGGACCAGCGGGGCGCAGTACTGCGCGCGCGGGTTAGCCACCGTGCGCACAGACCCGGACGTCCCCAAGCACGCCGGCATCACGACAGTGATCGTCGACATGAAGGCACCCGAGGTCGAGGTGCGGCCTTTGCGGCAGATCACCGGCGGTTCGGAGTTCAACGAGGTGTTCTTCAACGACCTGTTCGTGCCCGACGAAGACGTTGTCGGGACGCCTAACTCGGGTTGGACCGTCGCCCGCGCGACCCTGGGCAACGAACGGGTCACCATCGGCGGCAGCGGGACGTTCTACGAGGGCCTGGGTGCGAAGCTGGTGCAGATGGCCCAGTCGTCGGATCAGTTGGCGGGCGCGGCGATTCGGGTTGGGACCTTCACCGCCAACGAGCACGCGCTGCGGCTGCTCAACCTGCGCCGTGCGGCCCGCAGCGTCGAAGGGGCGGGCCCCGGCCCAGAGGGCAACGTCACCAAGCTGAAGCTGGCCGAGCACATGATAGAGGGCGCCGCGATTTCGGCCGCCCTGCTGGGGCCCGAGGTCGCGCTCACCGACGGTGTCGGCGCGGTCGCGGGCCGGATGATCATGGGGTCCCGCGGCATGGCGATCGCCGGCGGCACCTCCGAGGTGACCCGCAACCAGATCGCCGAGCGGATTCTCGGCATGCCGCGCGACCCGCTGATCAACTGACTTCTCCCGGCGAGCGTGCGTGTCTGTACGGAGACACGCCGCGCGGACCGGCATTCTGCGCACGTTCGTCGCGCGCAGGTGCCGCCCGTCAATCGGGGCGCGCCACCGCCGCCATGCGCGATTGACCGCTGGACGCGCAACTGGCTGAACTCGGCGACCGGTACGTGGCCGGGTCTCCGGAGATGGACTGGGAGTACCTACTGGTCACCGCGCCGAAGCGCTGATCAACTAGCTGGCCCAAATAACGGCGCGCCGCCGGCGCCCTGCACGGTTCGGATGCCGACGGGCATCCCACACGTCACCGAATCCGGTTCGCAATCGACGATATTGGCGGCCACCCGCAGCCCGCTCTGTTCGGCGAGCTCGACTAGAGCGATCACGTAAGGAGTCGGGATGTCGGGGTTGAACGGGTGGTAGTTGACGGTGTACGTAAACACCGTGCCGGCTCCCGATACCGGCCGCGCAACCAGCGCGGCGCCACAGTCGCGGCACTCACCGGACGAGGGATGCACCCAGCGCGCGCAATCGTCGCAATGCTCGATGAGCAGCGGGGATGTCGACTCGGCTGACACGGGCAATACAGTACACTCTATTAATTCTAGAATTCGCGCGGGTGGCGGGTTTCGGCGAACGGACGGTGCATATGACGTACTTCGAGAAAGACGCGATCTTGTCCGGCATCGGCATCTCGCGGATCGGCCGCCGCACCGGCATTCCGGGGCTCGAGTTGACGATGGAGGCTGTGCAGGCCGCCATCGCTGACGCCGGCCTGGTCGCAGCCGACATCGACGGCATTGCGACCCTGGGGGACACGCCCGCCGAACAGGTCAACGCCCAACTTCACATCGACGCGGGGGACTGCGGGTCCGGATTCGGCACCGGCGGATTGCTGAATCCGGTGATGTCGGCGTGCCGTGCGGTCGCCGAGCGCCGAGCTCGTCACGTGCTGGTCTACCGGACGATCCAGATGCTGGGTGGCACGGTCCTGCCGAAACAGGAAGCGCAGGAAGGGAATACGCCTGCCCCGGCACTTGCGCGCATGCTGGATCCGGTCGAAGGCGCCACGCGTCCCGCTGTCGGGCCGATGGACGACGTCGGCGATCTGGTTGCTGCCCACGCTTACTCCGCTGCGAACTGGCTGGCGTTGCATTGCCGTCGCCACATGGAGCTGTACGGAACCACCAAAGAGCAGTTGGGCTGGCTGGCGCTCAACGGCAGGCGCAACGCCGCGTTGAATCCCCGTGCCGTCTTTCGCGATCCGATGACCATGGAGGACTATCTGGGCGCGCGGCTGGTGTCTACGCCGTTCGGGCTGCTGGACTGCGATGTGCCCATTGATGGTTCGGTCGCGGTGGTGGTGTCGAACGCGGACTATGCCGGCGACTGCCCACACCGCGCGGTGCGTGTGGAAGCGATCGGCGGCTCCGACGGCGCCGGCGGCTGGTTCCATCGCGACGATTACCCCAAGATGGCGATGTCAGACGCGGCGGCGCAGATGTGGTCACGCACGGAGTTGAAGCCCACCGATCTTCAAGTCGCCCAGTTGTACGACGGGTTCACCTTTCTCACCATGGCATGGCTGGAAGCCCTTGGAATCTGCGGCGACGGCGAGGCCGGCCCATTCGTCGAGGGCGGGACGCGGATCGCCCGCGACGGCGCCCTGCCGCTGAACACCTACGGCGGCCAACTTTCAGCCGGGCGAATGCACGGCTACTGGACGCTGTACGAAGCGTGCCTGCAGTTACGCGGCGAGGCGGGGGAGCGGCAGGTTTCGCAGCGCCCCGAGGTCGGCGTGGTCTCCGTGGGTGGCGGCCCCATCGCGGGATGCATGCTGCTCACATGTTGAGACGGCTTGCGGGAGGGCTTAATTGAGCCTGCAATGAGTGCCGAGCCGGACACCGGCCGAGCGGATAAACGAGCTTCGATGATCGCGCGGCAGATCGAGGCGGAGATCGTTCGCCGCGGCTGGGCTGTCGGCGAATCACTCGGTTCGGAACACGCTCTACAGCAACGCTTTTGCGTGAGCCGCTCCGTGCTGCGCGAAGCCGTGCGCCTGGTCGAGCACCATCAGGTGGCCCGAATGCGTCGCGGGCCCAACGGCGGGCTGCTGATCTGCGAACCCGACGCGGGACCCCCGACTCGCGCTGTGGTCATCTATCTCGAATACCTGGGTACGACGCTGGGCGACCTGCTCAATGCGCGCCTGGTGCTCGAACCGCTAGCGGCCTCTCTGGCCGCAGAACGCATCGACGAGGCCGGAATCGAGCGACTCCGAGCTGTGCTGCGCGCAGAGCAGCAATGGAAGCCCGGTCTGCCGTCGCCGCGAGATGAATTCCACAGCGCGCTGGCAGAGCGCTCGAAAAATCCTGTTTTGCAACTATTTATCGACGTCTTGATGAGGCTGACCGCACGATACGCGCGCCAATCGCGGACGGACTCCGCAAGTGCGGCCAGCGAGGCGGTCGACCACATGCATAACGACCACTCCGAAATCGTCGCCGCGGTCACCGCAGGCGATTCCGCGAGGGCGAAGACACTGAGCGAGCGACATGTCGAGGCAGTGACCGCCTGGCTGCAGCAGCACCACCGAGTCGGAGGCGGCCGAGGCCAAATGGCGCCACTCAACCGCGACGCGCCCCGGGGCAAGTTGGCTGAGGTGCTCGCGGCCACCATCGGCGACGAGATCGCCGCCGGCGGCTGGCAGGTCGGTTCAGTCTTCGGAACCGAGACGGCGCTGCTGGAACGCTTTCGCGTGAGCCGCGCCGCGTTGCGGGAAGCGGTGCGGCTGCTCGAATATCACTCGATCGCGCAGATGCGCCGCGGGCCCGGCGGCGGGTTGGTCGTTGCAAAGCCCCAGGCGCAGGCCAGCATCGACACCTTCGCGCTCTGCCTGCAGTACCGCAAGCCCAGTCGTGAAGACCTTCGCTGCGTCCGGGATGCCATCGAGATCGACAATGTCGCCAAAGTAGTCGCCAAAGTCGTGAAGCGGCGCACCGAAGCCGAGGTCGCGGCCTTCCTGACCGCGCACGGCTCGGGCCTGGACGGAGATTCCCGGGAGATCGATGTGCGTGCGGCCGCTGTCGAGGAGTTTCGGTTCCACGTCGGACTAGCCCAGCTAGCCGGCAATACGCTGCTCGAGCTGTTCCTGCGGATCATCGTCGAGTTCTTCCGCCGGCATTGGACCAGCACCGAGCAGGAACTGCCAAGTTGGGGCGACGTCGTCGCCGTTGAGCATGCTCACCTGCGGATTCTCGAGGCGATCGAGGCCGGCGACGACAGCCTGGCCCGCTATCGGGCCCGGCGGCATCTGGATGCGGCGGCCGCGTCGTGGCTTTACGTAACACCCGAATGCCTCTTGGCGCGCATAGCCGGGGCCCGCCGCGGGTATGCAAGAAGCGACAGGGGGTTGGCTGGCCCGGCAGGGGGATGGCGAATTGATCGAAAGCGGGAGCGCTGAGATGACCACGAGCACGGAAGCGGAGCACGCAGGCTTCGTTCATTCCGCGCTGCTTTACCACTCCCAAGCGGAATACCTGGACTTCGTAGCACGCTTCGTGCTCGACGGCTTGGCGATGGACGAGCCGGTGTTGGTGGCAGTACCGGGCGACAGACTAGCGCCGCTACGCGATGCCTTGTGGCGTGCATGCGACGGATTGCCCGCCGATTTGCGATTGGTGGACATCACTGAGGTCGCGCGCAACCCGAGCCGGTTTTTGGCACTGCAGGGCTCCTTCGCACGAGAGCACGCCAATCGGCGGTTGCGGATCGTCAGCCAACTAGTCTGGCCCGGACGCAGCCCGGATGAATCGCTGGCCTGCGCCCAGCTTGAGGCTTTGGCCAACGTCGCGTTCGAAGGCCACCAGGTGACGGAGCTCTGCCTCTACGACGCAGACCGGTTGGATGAGGCTGTGTTGGCGGATGCGCGCGCGACCCACCCCCGGTTATGGAGATCCGGATCGGTCCACCGCAGCACCGATTACGCGCCAGACGAGGTGCTGGCGCGCTGCAACCAACCGCTCCCCGCCTACCCGGGGGCCGTTACATACATGGTCAGGAAGTCCGAGGACCTGGGCCCCGCGCGTTCTTTCGCCGTCGACTACGCGGGCTGGGTTGGACTCTCGGAGGACGGCATCGAGGATCTGCAATTGATCGCCACCGAACTGGCCACCAACAGCTTGATGTATACCAACGGAGCGTGCCGGCTGGCCTTCTGGCTCCACGATGACCATTTGGTCTGTGAGGCGCGCGACGGCGGACGGCTCGATGACCCGCTGGCCGGATGCCTGGACCCCGGACCCGGCGGCCCAGCCAGCCGCGGACTGTTCTTGGTCAATGCCATGTCGGACTTGGTGCGTACCCACACGACGACAACAGGTACGACGATCCGGGCATATCTCCGGTTTGACCCCTCGCCGAGGCCGAATAGCTAAATCGACGAGCTCAGACGTTGGTCTGCGTCGGTGCCACGACCACAACGCCGGGCGCCGGAGCACCTTTGGGGGCGGGGGTATTCAGCACAGGGCCGGTTCCGGCGCCGGGGCTGGCCTCTGTGCAGCCGGCAGCAAACATCGCGAACATCGCGGCCAGCACCGCACCCAGTATCCGAACTGACAGCATGCCCTTGCTGGTCTTCATCGCGGTCATTGATTGCGCCTATCGTTTCGCTCGTAACTTTTCCGTCTGTCTCAAACCGTTGCACATGCTGTCGCCATCATCTGGCACCGCGTGCCAGTTTGGGGATTGGCGCAGGTTTCGCGGCCTCTGGGGCACAGAGCACGTGAAGTGAATTTGCATTGCCCGCCCCATGGCGTCTAACCTCGGCGCTCGTGCGTCTTCTTGAACGAGCTGTAGTAGCCAGCACCCGCAGCGGGGTCTGATCCAGACCGACCCCCCGTTGTGGGTCGAAAGCTACTACCCGTCGGTCGCTCCTGCTGACCAGAGAAGACCGACACAATGCCTTTCTCAACACCCCTCCTGTTCCAGACTCCAATCCGCTATCGGGTCGCGAACGCGTGGTTCGCTGGCCAGTTCGGTACAGCCTTGCCGCGCGGGCTGCGCGAGCTCGCCGACCAGATGTCGTGGGACAGCTTTGTCGCGACGTACGCTCACACGACCGGGCCGCTACGGCTCGGACACTGGGAGTGCACCGACACCGAGCGCCCTCAGGGACGGCTGGGCCCGCAGGTTCGCAACTTCCGGGCCATGATTGCCGTCGGCGATAGCATCAGCACCTCGACCGCCGCCGCCAGCGGGCCGATTGCGGCTCTCACCGCGATGCTGCACGAACGCGGGATAACCGTGGAGACGCTGAGTTTCCATCAGATGCGATCAGAGGAGTACACCGCGACCTTCATCCGCGGCAGCGATGGGGTCCGCGCCGAGTGGGCAATGGGCTGGTCCACGGATCCCACCCAGTCCGCGTTGCGCGCGATGATCGCCTGCGCCAACCGGCTGTGCGGCGAGCAAAGGGCCGCGTAGCCGCGAGTCAGAGTGGGCGCAGCACGATCGGCATGCCGTCGATCGGTATCGGCATGCCGCTGTAGTCCCACCGCGCCTGGTACCCCGGCCGGGGCAGTTCCAGCCGGTAGCGGCGCAGCAGACGGTGCAGGATCGTCTTGATCTCCAACTGGCCGAACACCATTCCGATGCACTTGTGTGCGCCGCCGCCGAAGGGCGAGAACGCGTACCGGTGCCGTTTGTGCTCGTTGCGCGGCTCGGTGAACCGGTCCGGGTCGAATTTCATAGGGTCCGTCCAAATTTCCGGCAGCCGATGATTCAGCCCGGGAAACGCGAGGACGTTTGTGTCCTTGGGTATGTAGTGGCCCAATAGTTCGGTGTCGCGCACCGTCCGGCGCATCGCCCACTGGACCGGCGTGACGAGCCGGATCGATTCGTTCATCACCAGGTCGAGCGACTCCAGCTTCTCCAGCGACTCGATGTCGAGTGGCCCGTCGCCGAGGCGGTCGGATTCGTCGCGGCAGCGCTGCTGCCACTCGGGGTTGGCGGCCAAGTGGTAGGCCATCGTCGTGCTGGTCGACGTCGACGTGTCGTGGGCGGCCATCATCAGGAAGATCATGTGATTGACGATGTCCTCGTCGGAGAACCGGTTGCCGTCCTCGTCTTCGGTCTGGCACAACACCGACAGCAGGTCGTTGCCTTCCTTGCCGCGGCGCTCCTTGACTCGGGCGGCGAAGTAGTGCTCCAGGAGTTGTCGGGCCTTGAGGCCCCGCCACCACGTGAACGGCGGCACGCCGGTGCGGATGATCGCGTTGCCGGCGAGGGTCGTCGTGGTGAACGCCTTGTTCACCTTGGTGACCAGCTCATGGTCGGTCCCCGGTTCGTGACCCATGAATACCATCGAGGCGATGTCGAGGGTCAGCTCCTTCATTGCCGGGTAGAGCAGGAAACGCGCGTCGTTGGCGACCCAATCGTTGGCGATCACCTGCGACACAACCTGATCCATCTGCTCGACGTAGCTGACCAGCCGGGAGCGCACGAACGCCTCTTGCATGATGCGCCGGTGGAACATGTGTTCTTCGAAGTCGAGCAGCATCAGACCACGGTTGAAGAACGGCCCGATGACAGGGGTCCAGCCCTGTTGCGAGTAGTCCTTGTTGCGGTTGGAGTAGATGACCTGCGCGGCATCGGGGCCCAGTGCCGAGACAGACGGCAACGCTGGCGAGTCCCCAAATACGAGTGGCCCCTTGGTTTTGTAAATGTGCATCAGAAAGTCGGGTCCGCCACGCAGCATTTCGATGAGGTGCCCGACAATCGGCAGCCCGGCGTCGCCCAGCACGGGCTTGAGATCGCTGCCCGGCGGCGGGTCGGCCAGCTTCCTCTCCGGGAATTGAGTGTTCAGCAGCCTGCGTTCCACCAGCCCCATGCCGGGAAAGTTATTGACCGACGGGGTCAACCGGCGCCGCGCCTGGTCGAGTAGATAGTGCGGCGTGCTGATGGTGGCTGTCATGGGCGCTCCTTTGCGGTCCCGCGATGGTGACTGTCGTCACTCATTGACTATGATTCGGGAGAAACTTGACGGCTGTCAAGTTTTGTTTTTGGAGGTGCGTGGTGCAAGGTCAGCGGAGTGAATAGCCGTCCCGCCGCGCCGGTGCAAAGCACCCCCGCGACGCGACGCCGCGGTGACCGGCATCGACAGGCGATCATGCAGGCTGTGCGGGATCTCCTACAGGAGACAACGTTCGCTGAGCTGTCGGTCAGCACCATCAGCAACCGGGCCGGGGTGGCGCGGTCCGGTTTCTACTTCTACTTCGACTCGAAGTACGCGGTGCTCGCTCAGATCCTGGCCGAGGCCGCCGAGGAACTCGAAGAACTCACGCAGTACTTCGCTCCGCGCCGGCCGGACGAATCGCCGGAGCAATTCGCCAAACGGATGGTCGGCAGCGCCGCAGCCGTCTATACCAACAACGACCCGGTGGTGGTGGCCTGTAATGCCGCCCGCCACACCGATATTGAGATCCGCGGCATTCTCGAACGGCAATTCGAGGCCGTGCTCAGCCAGATCGTCGGCGTCGTGGACGCCGAAATGCGGGCGGGGACGGCTCATCCGATCAGTGCTGACATCCCCACGTTGGTCCGCACCCTGGCGGGCACCACCTCGCTGACGCTGACCGGTGACCCACTCCTTGTGGGCCCCGACTCCGATGTGGATCGCCGCGTGCGAGTGCTCGAGCAGTTGTGGCTGAACGCACTCTGGGGCGGCGCTGGGTAACGTCTCGAGCATGGCGAAGACGGCACCCGGGCGGTATTTCGCAGGCAAGCGGTGCTTCGTCACCGGTGCGGCCAGCGGCATCGGCCGGGCGACCGCGTTGCGGCTTGCCGCCCACGGCGCCGAGCTCTACCTGACCGACCGGGATTCCGAGGGTTTGGCCCAAACCGTGGCCGACGCCCGCGCGCTGGGTGCACAGGTGCCCGAACATCGGGTGCTGGATGTTTCCGACTACGACGCGGTGGCCGCCTTCGCGGCCGACATCCATTCGCGGCATCTCAGCATGGACGTCGTGATGAACGTCGCCGGCGTCTCGGCGTGGGGGACCGTCGATCGGCTCACCCACGATCAGTGGAGCAAGATGGTCGCGATCAACCTGATGGGACCGATCCACGTCATCGAGTCGTTCGTACCGCCCATGGTGGCGGCCGGCCGGGGAGGGCGTCTAGTCAATGTGTCCTCGGCGGCTGGGCTGGTCCCGCTGCCCTGGCATGCCGCCTACAGCGCCAGTAAGTACGGATTGCGTGGGCTGTCTGAAGTACTTCGCTTCGATCTGGCCAGCCATCGCATCGGAGTGTCGGTCGCGGTGCCCGGCGCGGTGAAGACCCCGCTGGTCGACACGGTCGAAATCGCCGGCGTCAACCGCGAGGATCCGAGGGTCAGCCGCTGGGTCGACCGCTTCACTCGCCACGCCGTCTCGCCGGACAGGGCGGCCGAGAAGATATTGGCCGGGGCCGCAAAGAACAGATACCTCATCTACACATCGCTGGACATCCGGGCCTTATACGTGGTCAAACGGCTGGCCTGGTGGCCTTACAGCGTGGCGATGCGCCAGGTGAACGTGATCTTCATGCGCGCGCTTCGGCCCAGTCCGGCGACGATGCGGACCGAGGAGCGGACCGAGGAGGAGTCGGGCAATTAAGTCCAGCCCGGCGACGATGCGGTCCGGAGGCCCGTAGCAGAGGCGGTGTCAGACGGGCTGGCCGGAGCTGCCATCGCCGCCTAGACCGAATTCCCAGCTGCCGACCCCGCCGCCGCCACCGCTCCCGCCGCTGAGGGTGCCGCCGTTGCCCCCGTTTACATACGAGGTCCCACTTACAGTGGTAATGCCGCCCCCACCGCCGACCGCACCAGCTGAGCCCGCGTTACCGTCCACCAAGCCGTTAGGGGGGCCGCCGTTAACGGCAGCGCCGCCGCCACCGCCTCCGACGCCGTCGTGGCCGGTGAGTCGACCGAAGCCGCCACCGCCGCCATTTGCGGTGGTGCCTGCGATGGACGCGTCGCCGCCGCTCCCGCCCGAGCCACCAGCAGCAGTGCCGTTGACACCATGCGCGCCCGCGCCCCCGCCCCCGCCGCCGCCGCCGACGGCGTCCTGCAAGGCGCTGCCTCCTCCGCCGCCGCCGCCGCCGGCACCACCCGCTCCAGCGGGTCCGCCCTGCGAGCCGCTGGCGCCACCTCCGCCGGTGCCGCCGGTGCCGCCGGTGCCTACAGCCCCGGAGATTGTGTATGAGGCGGTGCCGCCGGTGCCCCCGGTGCCGCCGGTGCCGCCGGTGCCGCTGAACGCGCCGCTGCCAGTGCCCGTACCAGCGGCGCCGCCGGTGCCTCCCGCGCCGCCACCGCCGCCACCACCACCGCCGACGAAGTAGTTGGTCGTGTCACTTTCGTTGTATGCGCCGTTTCCGCCGTGTCCGCCGGTGCCCCCGATGCCGCCGACGCCGTTGGTGCCGCCGTTGGGGGTGCCGCCTCCGGTGCCTCCGGTGCCGCCTTGGCCACCATCGCCGCCTTGTCCACCGACGGTCTCGGTGACGCCGTCGGGTGAGGGGAGGATCGGGCTGTTGCCGTAGCCCGTGCTGCCGGTGCCGCCGTTGCCGCCGGTGCCTCCGCGCCCGCCGGTGCCCGCGCTGCCGTCGTTCAAGCCGACCCCCGCCGCGCCTGCCGCGCCGCCGGTGCCGCCCTGGCCGCCCATGCCGCCAGTCCCGGTCACGCCGGGGCTGAAGATGCCATCGTTGTCGCCGCCGGTGCCGCCGGTGCCGCCGATGCCGCCGGTGCCGCCATTGCCGCCGTTGCCCTCGATGCCGCCGATGGGGGCGCTGCCGCCGTGGCCGCCCTGGCCGCCCGCTCCGCCGGTCCCGCCCTGGGAGCCGTCGAGCTCCGTGAACTCGCCGGCGGTGCCGGTGGCTCCGGCGCCGCCGGCGCCGCCCAGGCCGCCGACCCCGCCGGTGCCGATGCCGCCGTTAACGCCGCCGTCCGCTCCCGTGCCGGCCGCGCCAGCGGTGCCTCCGGTGCCTCCTTGACCGCCCGCGGCGCCGCTGCCGCCGCCGGTGGTGGCGGTGTTGGTGCCGCCGAGGCCGCCGCCGCCGCCGGTGCCGCCGTTGCCTCCTGCGCCGCCGGCGCCGCCGCCTTGATTGTTGATGCCCGCGCCGCCGGCACCGCCCTGACCACCGGCGCCGCCCTGGCCGCCCTGGTTGCCCGCGGTGGGCGTTGACGACGAGTCGTTGCCGGCGGTGCCGGTGGCGCCGGAGCCACCGTTGCCACCCTGGCCGCCGGCTCCACCGGTACCCGTGCCGCCGTTCGCGCCACCATCGGATCCGCTGCCCGCCGCCCCGGCGGTGCCCCCGGTGCCGCCCACGCCGCCCTGACCGCCCATCCCGCCGCCGGTGGCGCCGGTGGCGGTGGTGGCGGTGTTGTTCCCGCCCTGGCCGCCGGTGCCGCCGGTGCCGCCGGTGCCGCCCTGGCCGCCATTGCCGCCGCCGACACCGTTGATGCCCGCGCCGCCGGTGCCGCCGGCGCCGCCTGCGCCGCCTTGGCCGCCTTGGATGCCCACGCTGGGTGTGGACGAGTCGTCGCCCGCAGTGCCGGTGGCCCCGTTGCCGCCGTTGCCGCCCAGGCCGCCGGTGCCGCCGGTGCCGATGGTGCCGTTGGTGCCGCCGTTGGTTCCGCTGCCGGCCGCTCCGGCGGTGCCGCCGGTGCCGCCCTGGCCGCCGTTGGCGCTGTTGCCGCCGGTGGTGGCGTTGGTGCCGCCCTGGCCGCCGGTGCCGCCGGTGCCGCCGGTGCCGCCCTGGCCGCCGTTGCCGCCGCCTTGGCCGTTGATGCCCGCGCCGCCGGCGCCGCCGGTCCCGCCGGCGCCGCCTTGGCCGCCTTGGATGCCCACGCTGGGTGTGGACGAGTCGTCGCCCGCAGTGCCGGTGGCGCCGTTGCCGCCGTTGCCGCCCAGGCCGCCGATTCCGCCGGTGCCGATGGTGCCGTTGGCGCCGCCGTTGGTTCCGCTGCCGGCTGCGCCGGCGGTGCCGCCGGTGCCGCCTTGGCCGCCCTGGGCGCCGCTGCCGCCGCCGGTGGTGGCGGTGTTGGTGCCGCCGTTGCCGCCGCCGCCGCCGGCACCGCCGATGCCGCCCTGGCCGCCATTGCCGCCGCCTTGGCCGTTGATGCCCGCGCCGCCGTCACCGCCTTGTCCGCCGGCGCCGCCTTGGCCGCCTTGGTTGCCCGCGGTGGGTGTTGTGGAGCTGGTGGTGCCGCCGGTGCCGGTGGCGCCGTTGCCGCCGTTGCCGCCCAGGCCGCCGGTGCCGCCGGTGCCGATGGTGCCGTTGGCGCCGCCGTTGGTTCCGCTGCCGGCTGCGCCGGCGGTGCCGCCGGTGCCGCCTTGGCCGCCGTTTGCGCCGCTGCCGCCGCCGGTGGTGGCCGTGTTGGTGCCGCCCCGGCCGCCGCCGCCCCCGCTACCGCCGATGCCGCCCTGGCCGCCATTGCCGCCGCCTTGGCCGTTGATGCCCGCGCCGCCGTCACCGCCTTGTCCGCCGGCGCCGCCTTGGCCGCCTTGGTTGCCCGCGGTGGGTGTTGTGGAGCTGGTGGTGCCGCCGGTGCCGGTGGCGCCGTTGCCGCCGTTGCCGCCCAGGCCGCCGATTCCGCCGGTGCCGATGGTGCCGTTGGCGCCCCCGTTGGTTCCGCTGCCGGCCGCCCCGGCGGTGCCGCCGGTGCCGCCTTGGCCGCCGTTTGCGCCGCTGCCGCCGCCGGTGGTGGCCGTGTTGGTGCCGCCCCGGCCGCCGCCGCCACCGGCACCGCCGATGCCGCCCTGGCCGCCATTGCCGCCGCCTTGGCCGTTGATGCCCGCGCCGCCGTCACCACCGGCGCCGCCGGCACCGCCCGCACCGCCCTGGCTGCCCGCGGTCGGTGCGGACGAGTCGTTGCCTGCGGTGCCAATAGCCCCGGCGCCGCCGTTGCCACCGTTGCCGCCGATCCCGCCGGCGCCGACGCTGCCGGCCGCGCCGTTGTCGACTCTGATGCCCGCCGCCCCGGCGGCGCCCCCAATACCGCCCTGACCACCCGCGGCGCCGCTGCCGCCACCGGTCGTGGCGATGTTGGAACCGCCTTGACCGCCGCCGCCACCGCTACCGCCGATGCCGCCGTTGCCGGCTTGGCCGCCGCCGATCCCGTCGACGCCGGCGCCGGCCTCACCTCCGGCACCGCCCGCGCCGCCTGCGCCGCCCTGGCTGCCCGCGGTGGGCGTGGTGGAGCTGGTGATGCCCGCGGTGCCGGTGGCCCCGGCGCCACCGTTGCCACCGTTGCCGCCGGCCCCGCCGGTGCCGTCGTGCCCGTTGGCGCCGCCGTCGACGACGACACCCGCCGCCCCCGCACTGCCCCCGGTGCCCCCCTGACCGCCCCCGGCGGCGCTGCCGCCACCGGTAGTGGCGGTGTTGGTCCCGCCTTGGCCGCCGTCGCCGCCGTCGCCGCCGTTGCCGCCGTTGCCGGCTTGGCCGCCGCCGACTCCGTTGATGCCCGCGCCGCCGTCACCGCCGGCGCCGCCGTCGCCGCCGGCGCCACCCTGGCTGCCCGCGGTGGGTGTGGTGGAGCTGGTGATGCCCGCCGCGCCAGCGGCGCCGTGACCACCGTTGCCGCCCAGGCCGCCGGCCCCGCCGGTGCCGATGCTGCCGTTGGCGCCGCCGTCGGTTCCGACACCTGCCGCCCCGGCGGCACCTCCGGTGCCGCCGTGACCGCCGTTAGCGCCGCTGCCACCACCGGTGGTGGCGGTGTCGGAGCCACCGTTACCGCCATCACCGCCTTGGCCACCGACCCCGCCCGCGCCGCCGGCCCCGCCGTGTTTACCGTTGATGCCCGCGCCGCCGTTACCCCCGGCGCCGCCCGCACCGCCCGGACCGGCTGGGCCGCCGTTAGTGGGTGCATTCGGGTCGTCGGTGCCCGCGGTGCCGTTAACACCCTGAGCGCCGCCACCGCCGGTTCCACCGACACCGCCGGTACCCGCGCCGCCCGCGTGGCCGGCGAACCCGAGGAATCCGGCGGACCCACCCGCGCCGCCAGCGCCAGCCCCACCGCCATCACCGCCATCACCGCCGTTGCCGCCCGCCGCATGCAAGCCGACGCCGCTACCGCCGGCGCCGCCTAGGCCACCGCCGCCGCCGATGCCGCCGGTGCCCCCTGCCCCCGCCGAACTGAACAACCCGTAACTACTGCCACCGGCCCCGCCGACCCCACCTGTGCCGCCCGCAAAACCAGTACCGCCAGTCCCGGCCCCCACAGCACCCGCCAAGCCAGCGCCACCGGCGCCCCCGAGCCCGCCGCCACCACCGGCACCGGCGGACCAACCCAACACCGCCCGGTCGGCGCCACCGACCCCGCCGGTACCGCCGGTGCCGCCGACAAAACCAGCCGACCCAGCCCCGCCCGCCCCGCCCAAACCGCCGGCCCCTCCCGAACCGCCCAGGAATCCGCCGGCTCCGCCGGCCCCGCCGTGACCGCCGGCCGCGCCCGCCGCGCCGGCCCCGCCCGCGCCGCCGGCACCGCCACGGCCGAATAAGCCGGCATTCCCGCCGGCCCCACCGGACCCACCGTCAGGGTTGGCGACCGTGCCGGCCACCCCGGACCCACCGTTGCCGCCATTGCCCACCAGCCACCCGCCGGCCCCACCAGCCTGACCCGTACCCGTTGCCCCGTTGGCGCCATTGCCGAACAACGGGCGCCCCGTCAGATCCTTCACCGGCGAAAACGCCGCGACGTTATGCAGGTCCTGCGCCGCGACCTGCAACGGGGAGGCATTAGCGGCCTCGGCGTCCGCGTACATGCCCGCACCCGCGTTCAACGCCTGCACGAACTTGGCATGAAACCCCGCCGCCTGCGAACTGGCCGCCTGAAAGTCCTGCGCGTAGTTGCCAAATAGAGTCGAGATCGCCGCCGACACCTCATCGCCGGCGGCGGCCAGCACCCGTGTCGTGGAGCCCGCCGCCGCCGCGTTCGCGGCATTGATCGTCGACCCGATCCCGGTCAAATTCCTCGACGCTGCGGCGAAATCCTGCGGAGCGACGATCAAAAATGAAGACACCTGAGGGTTTTCCCATCATGAAGGGTGGACTCGACCAAGCAGCGTCCTGGGACAGTGCGACGACTCTACTTGTGCCTAATTGTCTGGGAGGTTAATTTCGCCGGACTCAGATTAATTTCATTCCCACCGTTGCCCACTAGGCAGGCAAGGCTCGCGCGGCTACACCCCACAGTTTGCTAGCCACAGGGCTAGGTGGGCATCTCGAGTTCCAGCCGTACCCCGAGCAGCCGGATCGGGCGGTCCAGTTCGAAGAGGTCCAGGACGTTCAGTGCGGCAGCGGTAATGACGTCGCGGTCGGTGGTGGGCGCGGGCAGCTTGCGGATCTTGGTCCGGGTATAGAACGTCGCGGTGCGCACGGTCACCGCCACCCGGGTGACGATCCGCGCCGACGCCAACACGTCATCCAGTGCTTGCAGGGCCAATTGCGTTACCGCCAAGTCCATTTCGGCTCGGTCGGTGAGGTCGCGCGGAAAGGTGATGACGTGGCTGCGCGAACGCGGCACCCATGGCTCTGCGCTGACGGTGGTGTCGCCGCCACCCTTGGCGAGCAGGAGCAGCCACAGTCCAGTGCGCGGGCCGAAGGCCGACGTCAGCAGCTCGGCATCGCTATTCGCAAGCTCCCAGACCGTCGTTATTTCCAGGCCTGCAAGCTTTTTCGTGGTCTTGGGCCCCACGCCCCACAGCGCGTCGACCGGACGGCCGGCCATCAGCGTCATCCAGTTCGCGTCGGTAAGGGTAAAAATCCCGGCGGGTTTAGCGAAGCCGGTGGCGACCTTGGCGCGCTGCTTGTTGTCGCTGATGCCGACCGAGCAGGACAGTCCGGTTTCCGATGAGACGACGGTGCGGATCTGTTCGGCGACGTCGGCGGGATCAGCCGTTACCGCGAGGTACGCCTCGTCCCAACCCCACACCTCGACCGGATGTCCCAGATCGCGCAACAACCCCATCACCTGTTCGGACGCCTCGTCGTAGGCGACCGGATCGTACGGCAGAAAGGTGGCGTCGGGGCAGCGGCGGGCGGCGGCACGTAACGGCATCCCCGCGTGCACCCCGAACTCGCGGGCCTCGTACGAGGCGCAGGTGACGACCTTGCGCGGTTCGGTGGGATCACCGTTGCCGCCGACGATGACCGGAAATCCGGCTAGCTCGGGGTGGCGGCGCAGTTCGACTGATGCCAGAAACTGGTCGAGGTCGACGTGCAGGACCCACGCTCACCGCCCGCACAGCTTGCGCGCCAGACTCTCCCACGCGTCGCCCAACGTCTGCAGCGTATGGCCACCCTCGTTGAGCTGATGCTCGATGTAGTCGGCATCGAGCAGCGCCAGCAGGGCATCGGTCTGGGCATCGAGATCTCCGGTGGTGTGAGCCGCCTGCATCAGCACCCGCACATGGGTGCGTTGCACCATCGCGGGCGCGTTGAAACGGCTCTGCGGATCGCGGTTGGCTTCCGAAAGCAGCGCATGATGGGTGTGCACGAAGCAGATCCGCTGCCTGCCGAACGCCACCAATCGATCCATCGGTGGGGCATCGGGTCCCAGCGGCGGCGGGCCGAACAGAAATGCCTGCTGGTTGGCCCGTTCGTCTTCGTCGAGCAACACCATCATCAGGCCGGCCCGGCTGCCGAACCGGCGGAACACCGTGCCTTTGCCGACGCCGGCGGCTGCGGCGATGTCGTCCATGGTGACGGCGTCCGCGCCGTGTTCGGCGACCAGGCTGCGGGCCGCCTCGAGCAAGAGTGCGCGATTGCGGGCCGCGTCACCTCGCTCTTGTGGGGCCCCCTGCGGCGCGAACAGAGGCAAGTCACCCAACCGCTCGACGCCGCTCACCCTTGCACTTTAGCGTGGTCGGAATAAAGCGGACTATAGTCCGGTTTGGTCGTGAAAGGATGTAGATCAACAAGCGAAGGGAACGGCGACATGTCGAACACCAACATCAAAGTCCTGGCATTAGTGGGCAGCCTGCGCGCGGCGTCGGTCAACCGCCAGATCGCCGAGCTGGCGGCAGAGGTCGCTCCCGACGGCGTCACTGTGACGGTCTTCGAGGGGCTGGGGGAGCTGCCGTTCTACAACGAGGAAATCGACCCCGCGGTCGGCGCGCAGGGTGACGAACCCGCCGCGGTAGCCGCGCTACGTGCGGCGGCTGCCGAGGCGGATGCCGCACTGGTGGTCACCCCGGAGTACAACGGCAGCATTCCAGCAGTCGTCAAAAACGCGATCGACTGGCTGTCTCGCCCGTTCGGCAACGGCGCGCTGAAAGGCAAGCCGCTGGCCGTGATCGGCGGGGCCTTTGGCCAGTACGGCGGGGTGTGGGCGCACGACGAGACCCGCAAGTCGTTCGGCATTGCCGGTGCGCGGGTGGTCGAGTCGATCAAGCTATCGGTGCCGTTCAAAACGTTGGAAGGCAAGGCTCCCGCGGAGCACGCGGAGCTCGCGGCGAATGTGCGCGACATTGTGGGCAAGCTCGCCGCCGAGGTGAGCTGACTCGCTCGCTGGTCATCAGCATCGTCTGGAGAAACGAATAGTCAAAGCCGCCGGCCTTAGCGCCGGCGGCTTTGCTAGCGGGCCGTCGGCCGCGAAGCTGGCGGCAGCCGTGTCGGTGGTCGCTGATATACCAGGGGGCATGACCATGACTAGGGAGCGCTTGTGAGCTGCGACACGCCGAGCGGGCGTGCGCGACAGGGCTCACGACCAGCGAATTTCAGAATTGTTATTCAGAACATGTTGTAGCTCGTGACCTTGTCGGCCACTAGGTGTAGTGTTTCGACAGTCCGCAGATCCCAGGTTCATCAAGCTGGCCGGCCTGGTGAACTTCCCGGAATCGGCTTGAAGTATCGAAGCAGGGCCGTTTCGACCTGACAGCCGTATGACGGGAATTTGGGGCCTCGACGGATCGCTGAATACGCAGTGCTACAAGTAGTTGCCAGTCGTTGACAATTTCTTTACCAATTCCGCAACTTCCGCAAAGGAGCGGCTTCAGATGACCATCACCGTGTACACCAAGCCCGCGTGCGTGCAGTGCAACGCCACCTACAAGGCGCTGGACAAGCAGGGCATCGCCTACGACAAGGTCGACATCAGCCTCGACGCCGAGGCGCGCGACTACGTGATGGCACTGGGCTATCTGCAGGCGCCCGTCGTGGTGGCCGGAAACGAGCACTGGTCGGGCTTCCGGCCGGATCGGATCAAGGCGCTCGCCGGTGCCGCGCTGAGCGCCTAGACGGCGTAGGCGATAGGTAAGGGGGTTGCGGTGCAGTCGCGCAGCCTGGTCTATTTCTCCAGCGTCTCGGAGAACACCCACCGCTTCGTGCAGAAGCTGGGCGTGCCCGCCACGCGGATACCGCTGCACGACCGTATCGAGGTCGACGAGCCGTACGTGCTGGTGTTGCCGACCTACGGCGGCGGCCACGCGAACGGCCCCGACCATCAACGCCGGGGGCTACGTCCCCAAGCAGGTCATCGCCTTCTTGAACAACGAGCACAACCGGTCGTTGATTCGCGGCGTCATCGCCGCGGGCAACAACAACTTCGGCGCCGAATTCGCTTATGCGGGCAACGTGGTCTCCCGCAAATGCGGCGTTCCGTACCTCTACCGCTTTGAACTGATGGGAACCCCGGACGACGTGGATGCCGTCCGCACGGGTCTCGCAGACTTCTGGAAGGAACAGACGTGCCACCAACCGTCACTGCAGAGCCTGTAACCGCTAGCGCGCATGCGTTGCCCGAAGAGACGGACTATCACGCGCTCAACGCGATGCTGAATCTGTACGACGCGGACGGCAAGATTCAGTTCGACAAGGACCGCGCTGCGGCGCACCAGTACTTTCTGCAGCACGTCAACCAGAACACGGTGTTCTTCCACAATCAGGACGAGAAGATCGACTACCTGATCCGCGAGAACTACTACGAGCGTGAGGTTCTCGACCAGTACTCACGCAACTTCGTCAAGACGCTGCTGGACCGCGCCTACGCCAAGAAGTTCCGGTTCCCGACGTTCCTCGGCGCGTTCAAGTACTACACCTCCTACACGCTGAAGACGTTCGACGGGAAGCGCTACCTGGAGCGCTTCGAGGACCGGGTCTGCATGGTCGCGCTGACGTTGGCGGCCGGTGACACCGGGCTGGCCGAGAAGCTCGTCGACGAGATCATCGAAGGCCGGTTCCAGCCGGCCACCCCGACGTTCCTGAACTCGGGCAAGAAGCAGCGCGGCGAACCGGTGAGCTGCTTTTTGCTGCGCATCGAAGACAACATGGAGTCGATCGGGCGCTCGATCAACTCCGCACTGCAGCTTTCCAAGCGCGGTGGGGGAGTTGCGTTGCTGCTGAGCAACATTCGCGAGCACGGGGCGCCGATCAAGAACATCGAGAACCAGTCTTCGGGTGTCATCCCGATCATGAAGCTGCTCGAGGATTCGTTCTCCTACGCCAACCAGCTGGGTGCTCGTCAAGGCGCCGGCGCGGTGTACCTGAACGCTCATCACCCCGACATCTACCGCTTCCTGGACACCAAGCGGGAGAACGCCGACGAGAAGATCCGGATCAAGACGCTGAGCCTGGGCGTGGTGATTCCCGACATCACCTTCGAGTTGGCCAAGAACAACGACGACATGTATCTGTTCTCGCCCTACGACGTCGAGCGCGTCTATGGTGTCGCCGTTCGCCGACATCTCGGTGACCGAGAAGTACTACGAGATGGTCGACGACGCACGCATCCGCAAGACCAAGATCAAGGCGCGGGAGTTCTTCCAGACGCTGGCCGAGCTGCAGTTCGAGTCCGGCTACCCGTACATCATGTACGAGGACACGGTGAACCGGGCGAACCCGATCGAGGGCAAGATCACCCACAGCAACCTGTGCTCGGAGATCCTGCAGGTGTCCACGCCGTCGCTGTTCAACGAGGACCTGACGTACTCCAAGGTCGGCAAGGACATCTCCTGCAACCTCGGGTCGCTGAACATCGCCAAGACGATGGACTCGCCGGACTTCGCACAGACCATCGAGGTGTCGATCCGTGCGCTGACCGCGGTGAGCGACCAGACGCACATCTGGTCGGTGCCCTCGATCGAGCAGGGCAACAACGAGTCCCACGCCATCGGCCTCGGCCAGATGAACCTGCACGGCTACCTGGCCCGCGAGCGGATCCACTACGGATCCGAAGAAGGCGTCGACTTCACCAACATCTACTTCTATACGGTGCTGTACCACGCGCTGCGTGCGTCGAATCGCATTGCGATCGAGCGGGGTAGCAGGTTCGGCGGCTTCGAGAAGTCGAAGTACGCCTCTGGCGAATTCTTCGACAAGTACACCGAGCAGGTCTGGGAGCCGGCCACCGCGCGGGTCGCGGAGCTGTTCGCCGATGCGGGCATCCGCATTCCGACGCAAGAGGATTGGCAGCGACTCAAGGAGTCGGTGCAGCAGCACGGCATCTACAACCAGAACCTGCAGGCCGTCCCGCCGACGGGTTCGATCAGCTATATCAACCACTCGACCAGCTCGATCCACCCGGTGGCGAGCAAGATCGAGATCCGCAAAGAAGGCAAGATCGGGCGCGCCTACTACCCGGCGCCGTATCTGACGAACGACAACCTGGAGTACTACCAGGACGCCTACGAGATCGGCTACGAGAAGATCATCGACACCTACGCCGCGGCCACCCAGCATGTGGACCAAGGGCTTTCGCTGACGTTGTTCTTCAAAGACACCGCCACCACCCGCGACGTCAACAAGGCGCAGATCTACGCCTGGCGCAAGGGAATCAAGACGCTGTACTACATCCGGCTGCGGCAGATGGCGCTGGAAGGCACCGAGGTCGAGGGCTGCGTGTCCTGCATGCTGTAAAAGGCTCGTGCTGAGTGGCCAGTCTGCCCAGGTCAGCGAATGCAGCGCGGTAAAGTGCTTAGCGTGGTGAGAATTCCCCGACCCCACCCCAGCGTGAAGCCCGGGGTGAAGGTCGACGCGCGCAGCGAGCGCTGGCGCGAACACCGCAACAAGGTGCGCGGCGAAATCGTTGAGGCCGCGTTCCGCGCTATCGACCGCCTGGGGCCCGAGTTGAGTGTGCGGGAAATCGCCGAAGAGGCCGGCACCGCCAAGCCCAAGATCTACCGGCATTTCCACGACAAGTCCGACCTGTTCCAGGCGATCGGGGAAAGCCTGCGCGACATGCTGTGGGCGGCGATCTTCCCGTCGCTCGACCTGACGACGGACTCGGCCCGAGAGGTCGTCCGGCGCAGCGTCGAGGAATACGTCACCCTGGTCGACAAGCATCCCAATGTGCTGCGCGTGTTCATTCAGGCCCCGTCAGGGGGCACCTCCGAGGCTACGATTCTGACCCTCAACGAGGGCCGCGAGATCACGCTGGCCATGGCGGACATGTTCGACAACGAGCTGCGCGAGATGGCGCTGGATCACGCGGCACTGGAACTGGCCGCGCACGCGGCCTTCGGATCGGCCGCGTCGGCCACCGAGTGGTGGTTGGGCCCCGATTCCGACAGCCCGCGGCGCATGGGGCGCGAGCAATTCGTCGCCCACCTGACGACCATCATGCTGGCGGTCATCGTCGGCACGGCCGAGACGCTCGGCATCAGGCTGGATCCTGATCAGCCGATCCACAACGTGCTGCCGAGCAGCCCCGCGGCCAGCTGAGCAGCGTCTGCCATCGATAACATTCGTCTTATCCGATACTCTGGGTACTGGGTATTCGCGTAGGCCGGCTGCGGGGGTAAGGATGCGCCGGCGCCGATAGGAGGACCGATCACGATGACTGATGTCACCGCCGTGACTGAGGTGGAGCACGCGGCCTCCAAGGAACCGGTCCACACCCGCGCCGTCATCATCGGGACCGGATTCTCCGGCCTGGGCATGGCGATCGCGCTGCAGCAGCAGGGCGTGGACTTCGTCATCTTGGAGAAGGCCGACGACATCGGCGGCACGTGGCGGGACAACAGCTACCCCGGTTGCGCCTGCGACATCCCGTCGCACCTGTACTCGTACTCCTTCGAGCCCAAGCCGGACTGGAAGAACCCGTTCTCCTATCAGCCCGAGATCTGGGACTACCTCAAGGGGTCACCGAGAAATACGGGCTGCGCCGCTACATCGAGTTCGATTCCCTGGTCGACCGCGGCTATTGGGACGACGACGAGTACCGCTGGCACGTCTTCACCACCGACGGGCGCGAATACGTCGCTCAGTTCCTGGTCTCGGGTGCGGGCGCGTTGCACATCCCGTCCTTCCCGGACATCGAGGGTCGTGAAGAATTTGCCGGCCCCGCTTTCCATTCCGCGCAGTGGGACCACAGCGTCGACCTGACCGGCAAGCGGGTGGCGATCATCGGGACTGGCGCCAGCGCGATCCAGATCGTGCCGGAGATCATCGGGCAGGTCGCCGAACTTCAGCTCTACCAGCGCACCCCGCCGTGGGTGGTGCCGCGCAGCAACCCCGACATCCCGGTGGGGTTGCGCCGGGCTATGCAGAACGTCCCCGGGCTGCGAGCGCTGACGCGCCTCGGAATCTACTGGGGACAGGAGGCTCTGGCGTTCGGTATGACCAAGCGGCCGAATGCACTGAGGTTCATCGAGGCCTACTGCAAGTACAACATTCGCCGCTCGGTGAAGGATCGCGCGTTGCGCCGCAAGCTGACCCCGAACTATCGCATCGGTTGCAAGCGAATCCTGAACTCCACCAAGTATTACCGTGCGGTCGCGGACCCGAAGACCCAACTGATCACCGACCGCATCAGCCGGATCACGCCCGACGGGATCGTGACCGCCGACGGAACCGGCCGCGAAACCCTGCAAAAAGTCGACGTGATCGTGTACGCCACCGGCTTCCACGTCACCGATTCCTACACTTATGTGCAGATCAAGGGTCAGCGCGGCGAAGACCTGGTGGACCGCTGGAACCGGGAAGGCATCGGTGCGCACCGCGGGATCACCGTCGCCGACATGCCCAACTTGTTCTTCCTGCTGGGGCCCAACACCGGGCTGGGACACAACTCGGTGGTGTTCATGATCGAATCCCAGATCCACTACGTCGCAGACGCGATCAAAAAGTGCGACAAGCTCGGCGCGCAGGCGCTGGCGCCGACCCGCGCGGCGCAGGATCGCTTCAACGACGAACTGCAACGCAAGCTGACCGGCTCGGTGTGGAACACCGGTGGCTGCGCCAGCTGGTATCTCGACGAGCACGGCAAGAACACGGTGCTTTGGGGCGGCTACACCTGGCAGTACTGGATGGCCACGCGCTCGGTCCAGCCCGACGAATACCAGTTCTTCGGAGTGGGTAAGGCCCGTGTGGCCGGTGCCCAGCGCGAGGTTACGGCCAGCGGCTCCTCACCAACTGGGTGAAGGCCTTCGCGGCCGCATCCACGCCGGCGTCGTCGTTGGTGGCCACCAGGTCCAGCAACAGGCCACGGGTTACCGCCAGCCCGAGCCTCGCCATCGCCGGATCAAACGCACCGCCCGCAATGGCCTCGACCTCGGCCAGCCAGCCGCTGACCGCCCCGGGGACCATCCGGTCAAACGGTTTCTCGCCCTGGGCGGCGCGGGCGTAGCACTCGAAGAAGAGGCGCTCCAAGTTTCGTAGTTCGGGTCGGTGCAGGTCGGCCCACATGGCGGCAAACCCCTCGGCGGGATCCGTCGGCAGCTCGGTGAGTAGGCCCATCTGGCGGCGCTCGACCCCTTCGACGATCGCCACAAGCAGGTCCTCGCGAGACCCGAAGTGGTGCAGCAGCATTCGGTGGCTGGTGCCGACGGCGGCAGCGACCTCGCGCAGCGACCGATCGCCGATGCCGCCCGCGGCGAACTCCTCGATCAGCGCATCGAGCAGTTGCTGGCGCCGGTCCAAGTCAGGACTGCGGGCCACTGGCACGGCTGAGGTGCTCAGACCGGGCCTTGAGTCCACGGGCCTCGAGTTCGAGGAAGCGCTTGGTTTTCTTAGCCATCAGCCGCCCGACGAGTGCGCCGAGTGCGCCGCGCTGTTCGAGGTGCTGACGCACCAGGGTGCGGCCGCCCGGTTGGGCGATGACCCAGTGCCGGGCGGTCACCAGTACGCCGGGGGAGCGTTGCACCCACGTCCAGGACGAGCCAGGGTCGATTTCAGTGACCTTCCACACGAGCTTCTGCATGCCGGGTTGCTTGATCGCGAACCGTTTACCGACGGCCAGGGCGGATCCGTCCAATCCGACCAGGGAAGTCACCGAATCGGTCCATTCGGGCCAGCGCTCGACGTCGCTGAAGACATCCCACACCAGCTGCGGCGGCGCGGCTATCTCGATACTGTCTTCGTTAAACATGTACCAAATGGTACATGTTTGGGCGGCCTCTGGACAGTGCTCATTCGAAGAGCTATCCAGGGCCTATCCGACGCGCGCGTTGAGATGTTTGAGGGCCGCCTCGGCGCCATTCCATCCGGGGATGCCGGTCACCCCCGGCCCGGGGTGGGTGCACTGGCCGCACAAGTAGAGCCCGTCGAGCGGGGTGGCGAACTTGTCCTCGCCCTCGACGACGCGGCCGGTCCAGAGTTGGTTGGGTTGCAGCAGGCCATGTGAGTAGTCGCCGGCATGTGCGCTGAAGGTGCTGCCGAAGTAGCGGTTGGAGAAGACGACCCGGTTGGTGACGGAGTCGGCGAACCCCGGCGCGAACTTGTCGAAGATCTGCACGCAGGTGTCGGCGTATTGCTCTTTCCAGCTTCGGTTTTCGTCGGCGTCCAGGCCGGTCGGGAAGTACGGGGTGAAGATGGTCGCGCTGTGCTTGCCTTCGGGCGCCAGCGACGAATCGACCATGCTGGGGATGTACAGGTAAGTGGGCGGGGCGTCGGGAAGCTGGCCTTTGCGGTATTGCTCCCACGCGTCGCTGATGTATTCCGCCGAAGGCGCGTAGGCCACCGTCGGACACGATTGCCCGTTGTCCTGCATATAGGGCTGCAGCCGCTCAATCCATTGCGGGGCTTGGTCAATGGTCAGATGCGCCTGGATGTATCCCAGGTTGAAATTGATTTCCTTGATCTTGCGGATGTAGTCGGGCGGAAAGTTCTGCGCGCCAGCCAGATTCACGAACGTGGTGTAAGGGTCGAGCGACGAGAGCACCGCGTCGGCGGAAATCGTTGTGCCGTCGCGTAGTTCGACTCCGGTTGCGCGTCCGTCGGTGACCAGGATTTGCTTGACGTGCTGCTTCATCTGCACTTCGGCGCCCAATGATTCGGCGCGACGGCATAGCGCCGTGCTCAGCGAGCCGATGCCGCCGCGCGGCATGATGTATTCGACGTTGCCGCCGCCGATCAGGTAGTGGTACAGCGTCGACGCGTTCGAACCCGGGGTCCAGGGGCCGCCGTCGAAGGCGTCGATGGACATCGCCGCCAGCGAGCCCTGGATGCAGCGTCCTTGGTCGGGCGCGAGGAAACGGCGGACGGTCTCCATAGTGCTGCCATACCACATCTGGGCGAAGTCGTGGCGGTCCTCAGGGGTGGGCTGGGCGGCAATCACTTCGATGATGTCCGGGGGCGGACCGAACGCCGAGTCGACGAAATAGGGCGCAAATCGACCGATATGCGCGAACAGACCACCCAGGCCCGTCGCGACCTCGGGCCCGTGGTCGTCCATGAGGTGCCGGCCCATCCGCTCGAGGTCGTTGTACATCACAAACGGGGTGTCCTCGGCGTCGCCGAACGTGCAGGTGGACATCCACTGATCCATCAACTCGAAGCCCCACTTGGTGAGCTCGAGACGGTCGGTCATCTCCTGCCGCCAGATCAATACCGCCCAGGCACCGACGCTGTGCTTGTATCCGTCGAACAGTTCCCGGGTCGCGGCCATCCCGCCGAGGAAGTGCGCCCGTTCCAGGACCAGCACCTTGGCGCCGCCCTTGGCCAGCACATTCGCGGCGACGAGACCGTTGTGACCTGCCCCGATGATGATTGCGTCATAGTCCGCCACGGTGACTCCTCCGTTGGTAATCCGTCGACTGATCGCACAATGTCACAAGTGACATATTTGCGTCAATGATGACATTTGGTGTGTGCTGGCACCGTGGAATCTCGTAGCCGGCGCACGCGTCAGGCGCTGCAACAGGCGGCGATGAAACGCTTTGTCGCTGACGGCGTGCACAAAACGAGCGTCGCCGACATCGCCGGCGACGTCGGGGTCACCGAGCGAACCTTTTACCGGCACTTCCCGTCGAAGCACGCGGTGATCTTCGCTGACTACGACATCGGCTTTGAGTGGTTTGCTCGCGCATTGGCCATGCGCCCGCACGGGGAGCCCATCACCGCGTCGGTGCGGAAGGCCGTGGACGCGTTTCCATTTGACTTCTCGATGGTTCGTGAGGCCGCGACCATCCGGTCGCGCGACCTCGACCAGGGCATCATCTCCAGCCACATTCGACGGATGTGCGATCAGGTCGCCGACGAGATCCAGCGCTTCATCCACGAACGGTCGGCGCCCACCGCCGACGGGGCCATGATCGCCGAAATCGCGGCGCATAGTTTGGCCACCGCGGTGTTCGCCTCGCTGGAGGCGTGGATGAGCTTGGGTGAACAAGACATCGATGAACTGAGTCGCCTGACCGACATCGCGCTGAGCGCCCTGGAAGAGGGCCTCACCCACACGTTGCGGCACGCTGGGCTGGGCTGATGCAATGCGGCCGTGCGACACGGCAACACAAGCTCTTGTGTTGCTTCGCGTTGTCGTACCCCAGGGGTAGTGTCTGGAGCCTGACGTATCGCAGGCAAACCGGCTGGTGAAGTGGGGTTCTGGTGTCCGAAAAAATGAAGCTGATTGACCGCGTCTCGGCGATCAACTGGAACCGACTGCAAGACGACAAGGATGCCGAGGTCTGGGACCGGCTGACGGGCAATTTCTGGTTGCCCGAGAAGGTCCCGGTGTCCAACGATCTTCCGTCATGGGGAACGCTGACCGCCAGTGAGAAGCAGCTGACCATGCGGGTGTTCACCGGGCTGACCCTGCTGGACACCATCCAGGGCACGGTCGGGGCAGTCAGCTTGATTCCGGATGCGCTTACACCGCACGAGGAAGCCGTCTACACCAACATCGCGTTCATGGAGTCGGTGCACGCCAAGAGCTATAGCTCGATCTTCTCCACGCTGTGCTCGACTTCTGAGATCGACGACGCCTTCCGATGGTCGGAGGAGAACCCGAACCTGCAGCGCAAAGCCGAGATCGTGATGGAGTACTACAAGGGCGATGAGCCGCTCAAGCGCAAGGTTGCCTCCACGCTGCTGGAAAGCTTCCTCTTCTATTCCGGGTTCTATCTGCCGATGTACTGGTCGAGCCGGGCCAAGCTGACCAACACCGCCGACATGATCCGGCTGATCATCCGCGACGAAGCCGTGCACGGCTACTACATCGGCTACAAGTACCAGCGTGGTCTGGCGCTGGTCGACGACATCAAGCGTGCCGAGATGAAGGACTACGCCTACGAGCTGCTGTTCGAGCTCTACGACAACGAGGTCGAGTACACGCAGGATCTCTACGACGAGGTCGGGCTGACCGAAGACGTCAAGAAGTTCCTGCGCTACAACGCCAACAAGGCGCTGATGAACCTCGGCTATGAGGCGCTGTTCCCGCGCGACGAGACCGACGTGAACCCGGCGATCCTTTCGGCGCTGTCGCCCAACGCCGACGAGAACCACGACTTCTTCTCGGGCTCGGGGTCGTCCTATGTGATCGGCAAAGCCGTCAACACCGAAGACGAGGACTGGGACTTCTAAAGCGGTAGGTCAGCCCATCGCAGGAGCGGCCTCGCGGGCCTAAAGTAAAAGCGTCGCAGGCCGTCCAGCGCAGGCTCGACTTCATCAACGACGCGAGGGAAATCCATTGTCTGAAACCAAGCTCACGGTGATCTACGACAACCCCACCGACCCGGCCGCGTTCGAAGCCGCCTATGAATCGGAGCAACTGAAGGCCGCTCGGAAAATACCGGGGTATCTCCGGATCGAGGCGTCCAAGGTCTGGCCGAAAGAAGACGGGACTCCGACGCCCGCTTACCGCATGATCGACCTGTACTACCCGACTTACGATGCGGTCAGCGTGGCGGTGACGACACCGGAAGCAGGCGCGTTCTTCGCCGCCATGGCGCGACTCGCCACCGGCGGCGTCCGTGTACTTGTCTCCGACATCGAAGTGCCGCAACACCGCTAGCAGGCCGCCTTGGGATTTCTAGCACCAGTTGTTCAGATAATGAACTGATTATGAATTGTGGTCACCGCGTGACGTCACGTTAGCGACCCACCCTGAGACTAGGGGGGTGACTTCACCCCAGTCCTCCCATAAGCACCACAAGTTTCTCAAGTCCGTGATCCGCTGGCTGGACGTCGGTTATCCCCAGGGTGTCCCCGGACCGGACCAGGTGGCCCTGTTCGCTCTGTTGCAGACCACCCCACTGACCAGGGAACAGCTTGAAGAGGTGGTCCACAAGATCACCAAGAAATCCGACGGCGATGAGCCGATCAACCGCGAAGAGATCGCCAAGTTCATCACTGAGACGACACATCACGACCCCGGGCCGGAGAACATCCAACGGGTAGCTGCCACGCTGGCCGCCGCCGGTTGGCCGCTAGCCGGCACCATCGGCGTGGTTGTTCCCGGTAGCGATGAAGAAGACGAGTAACCAGCCTCGGTAGGGCACGTCGCTGGGTGTCTTGGAATCGGCGTGTCGCCCCGGCGTGTCGTCAAGCCCAAGGTTCTTGAACCCGCGTCTTCCAGCCCGTGAACGAAACGTGAATTGTCGGGATGGCGCGACGCCACGGTAGCGCGGGCGTGCCCCTACCGTGAGGATGATCGGGTGACGACATCCGATTCTTCTCACCATCACCCCCACTTCTTGCGGTCGGTAATCCGTTGGCTGCAGGTCGGCTACCCCCAGGGTGTGCCGGGGCCAGACCAGGTTCCGTTGTTGGAGCTGCTGCGGAGTACGCCGCTCACTGACGTCCAGGTCAACGAGGTGGTGCAAAACCTCACCCACCCGGCATCTGCCGGCCCGTTCGGCGTGGTCGACGGCGACGCGATCGCCGGCCAGATCTCCGAGGTGACCCACCACGACGCCGGCCCGGACAACGTTCGCCGGGTGGCCGCCACGCTTGCCGCCGCGGGTTGGCCGTTGGCCGCCATCGACGTCAGCGAGCTGATCCCCGGTGACGAGGACGGCGAAGCCGCCGAAGTGGTCGCCGCGAGCCCGCGCGCGTCATCTCAAACCTGATTACAGGCTTGAGGTGTCGATCACGAAGCGATAGCGCACGTCGCTGGCCAGTACGCGCTCGTAGGCTTCGTTGATGTAATCCGGTTCGATGACCTCGATCTCGGGGGTCACGCCGTGTTCGGCGCAAAACTCGAGCATCTCCTGGGTTTCGGCGATCCCGCCGATGAACGACCCGGAGAGGCTGCGCCGCTTGAAGACCAGCGGGAACGCCGGGACCTCCATTGGCTGCTCGGGGACGCCCAGCTCGACGAGCGTGCCGTCAACATCGAGCAGGTTCAGGTAGTCGGTGAGATCCAGGTTCGCCGAGACGGTGTTCAGGACCAGGTCGAAGCTCTCCCGCAAATTGCGGAAGGTGTCGGGGTCGGCCGTCGCGTAATAGTTGCTTGCGCCCAGACGCAGTCCGTCTTCCATCTTCTTCAACGACTGCGACAGCACCGTCACGTTGGCGCCCAGCGCCGCGCCCAGCTTGACGCCCATGTGGCCCAGCCCGCCCAAGCCGACGACCGCCAGGCGCGTCTTCGGCCCGGCGTTCCAGTGCCGCAGCGGCGAATAAAGCGTGATTCCGGCACAGAGCAGCGGCGCCGCGGCGTCCAGCGGTATCGCGTCGGGTATGCGCAGGACGTAGTTCTCGTCGACGACGATTGCCTGGCTGTAGCCGCCCTGGGTCGGCTGGCCGTCTTTGCCGATCGCGTTGTAGGTGGGGGTCGAGCCAGGTTTGCAGTACTGCTCATTTCCGGCCAAGCAGTTGCTGCATTTACGGCAGGAATCCACGAAACAGCCCACCCCGACGCGGTCGCCGACCTTGTGCTTGGTGACCTCAGAACCGACCTCGGTGACCACGCCGGCGATCTCGTGGCCCGGGACCACGGGGTAATTCGGTTTGCCCCACTCGGCTCGGACGGTGTGGATGTCCGAGTGGCAGATCCCGGCGAACTTGATCTCGATCGCCACGTCGTGCGGGCCGGGGTCGCGACGGGTGATGGTGGTCTTGGTCAACGGTTCGGTGGCCGACGTGGCGGCGTACGCCGAAACTGTGCTCATCGGGAATCCCTCTTCGGTTAGATGCTTCTGAGAAAAGCTTAGTTAAGGTAACGTTTTTGAGCCAGTCATTGGCATGTGCCCTCGGTCACGGTCAATTGATCGGGGCGTTGACCCAGCGCAGATCGTCGACGATGCCGCGGGCCGCGACCAAACCCTCGCCGGTCTGCCAGATCTCGTCGTTGACGACGAAGACCCGGTTGTCGCGATTGGCGGACAGCTTGCGCCACGGGTCACTGTCCAGGATGGTGGCGGCCCTTTCCGCGGCGGCCGGTGAGGCGCACGACACGTAGATGATGTCGGCGTCGGCCGCCGAGAAATCCGGTCCCTTCGCAAGGTCGGCATCCGTGGTGCCCATCTCGACGTAGGCCTTGTCGGTGAACCGCTGCGACGCCGGCCGGTCCACCCCGACGGCGGCCAGCACGCTGGCCGGGAAATTATTGGCTCCGTAGACCCGCAGGCTGTCGGTGGTCAGCTGAACGATCGAGGCCTGGAAGTGGGCCGCGTCGTGACTGGAACCGATCTGGTTGGCCCGTTGTGCGAATCCGTCGATCAGCCCGTCCGCAGCGCCGCCGCGCGCGGTGGCGGCGCCGACAGCACGCAGATTTTCCTCCCAGGCCGCGCCGGGTGCCGCGGTGAACACCGTCGGGCCGATCGCTGCCAGCTGCGGATACAGCTTCGGCGTCAGGCCTTGCGAGCCCAGGATCAGGTCCGGATGGGCCGCCGCGATGGCGCCCAGGTCGGGCTTGCTGCGGGTACCGGCGCCAGGTAAGCCGCGCACAGCGTTGCCCAGGTAGGAGGGCTGGCTCGGGGAGCCGTCCGGCAAAGCGGCCGCGACCACCCGGGACTGCAGGCCAAGCGCGCACAGGGCGTCGAGCTGGTCCCCGGCGAGCACCACGATGCGCTGTGGCTCGGCGGGCACCTGGACCGTGTCCGGACTGATGCCCGCCGGGTTGTGGGCCGGCCGAGTCGGGGGACCCGGGTCGGCCGGCGCCGGCTCCCGCGCGCACGACTCGTCCGGCCGGCGGTCGTTTCCCAGCACGCCGGCTCCGGCGATTTGGGTGGTGGGGGTGATTATCGATCGTGTCGGCGACGACGCCTTTTGGGCGGGATTGGTGCCGGGCTTTTCGGACCCGCATCCGCTGCAGGTCGCGACCACCGCGGTTGCCACTGCGGCGGTGGCCATAATGAGCAGCCGCGTGGGTCGCCTGCCGCCGAATCGCACGGGTCCGACGCTAACATCCGGCCAGCTCGGGGCGGTCGGTCGAAACGATTTCCAGACACGGGCGAGGCAATTACGACAGTTTGTAGGACCAGCCCTGCCGTCGGCCTGATAGGGGGCTAAGATTCCTTCAGTAATGGGTACTGCGCCCCTGTCCTGCACGGATGTTTGGAGGAGCTGTTGACAGCCGAAGCGCCCCCGTTGGGAGAACTCGAGGCTATCCGCCCGTACCCGGCCCGGACCGGTCCCAAAGGGAACCTGATCTACAAGCTGGTGACGACCACCGATCACAAGCTGATCGGCATCATGTATTGCGTCGCCTGCTTCATGTTTTTCTTCATCGGCGGTCTGCTGGCGCTGCTGATGCGCACCGAGTTGGCCGCGCCTGGTCTGCAGTTCCTGTCGAATGAACAGTTCAACCAGCTGTTCACCATGCACGGCACGATCATGTTGCTGTTCTACGCCACCCCGATCGTGTTCGGTTTCGCCAATCTGGTGCTGCCGCTGCAGATCGGCGCACCCGACGTGGCATTCCCTCGGCTGAACGCCTTTTCGTTCTGGTTGTTCTTGTTCGGCGCCTTGATTGCGACCGCCGGCTTCTTGACGCCCGGCGGGGCCGCCGACTTCGGTTGGACCGCCTACACGCCGTTGACGGACGCCATCCACTCACCCGGTGTCGGCGGAGACCTGTGGATCATGGGTATCGCGGTTGGCGGGCTCGGCACCATCCTGGGCGCGGTCAACATGATCACCACCGTGGTCTGCATGCGCGCACCCGGGATGACGATGTTCCGGATGCCGATCTTCACCTGGAACATCCTGGTGACGTCCATCCTGGTGTTGATCGCGTTCCCGTTGCTCACCGCAGCGCTGTTCGGGCTGGCAGCCGACCGCCACCTTGGGGCTCACGTCTACGACGCGGCCAACGGCGGGGTTCTGTTGTGGCAGCACCTGTTCTGGTTCTTCGGCCACCCCGAGGTGTACATCATCGCGTTGCCGTTCTTCGGGATCGTCTCGGAGATCTTCCCGGTGTTCGCTCGCAAGCCGATCTTCGGGTACACCACGCTGGTCTACGCGACGCTGTCGATCGCCGCGTTGTCGGTGGCGGTGTGGGCGCACCACATGTTCGCCACCGGAGCCGTTCTGCTGCCGTTCTTTTCGTTCATGACATATCTGATCGCGGTCCCGACCGGGATCAAGTTCTTCAACTGGATCGGCACTATGTGGAAGGGTCAGTTGACCTTTGAAACGCCGATGCTGTTCTCGATCGGCTTCTTGATCACCTTCCTGTTGGGTGGCCTGACGGGTGTGCTGCTGGCCAGCCCGCCGCTGGACTTCCATGTCACCGACAGCTATTTCGTGGTCGCGCACTTCCACTACGTGCTGTTCGGCACCATCGTGTTCGCCACCTACGCCGGCATCTACTTCTGGTTCCCGAAGATGACCGGCCGACTGCTCGACGAGCGCCTGGGCAAGCTGCACTTCTGGTTGACCTTCATCGGCTTTCACACCACATTCCTGGTGCAGCACTGGCTGGGTGATATGGGCATGCCGCGCCGCTACGCCGACTACTTGCCGACCGACGGGTTTCAGGGCCTGAACATCGTCTCGACGGTTGGTGCCTTCATCCTGGGCGCGTCGATGTTCCCGTTCGTGTGGAATGTCTTCAAGAGCTGGCGCTACGGCGAGGTCGTGACCGTCGACGACCCGTGGGGTTACGGCAATTCGCTGGAGTGGGCCACCAGTTGCCCGCCGCCGCGGCACAACTTCACCGAGCTGCCCCGGATTCGTTCGGAGCGTCCGGCTTTCGAGCTGCACTACCCGCACATGGTGGAACGAATGCGGGCCGAGTCGCACGTGGGTCGAGCGCATGGCCATGAGGGCCACGATGTCACCAGGCTCGATGACGTCGACGTCCGTACCTGATAGCGGCAATTACGGGTGGTGAGCACTTCACCCAAGGTGTCGGTGCTGATCACCGTCACCGGCGTGGATCAGCCAGGTGTCACGTCAGCACTGTTCGAGGCGCTGTCGAGCCATGGGGTCGAGCTGCTCAACGTCGAACAGGTGGTGATCCGACGGCGCCTGACGCTCGGGGTGCTGGTGTCCTGTGCGCTGGAAGTCGCCGACAGCACCGCGCTGCGGCGCGACGTGGAGTCCGCGATCCGGGCGCTGCGTCTGGACGTGAGCATCGAGCGCAGCAACGACTTGCCGATCATGCGGCAACCGTCGACCCACACCATCTACGTGCTGGGGCGCCCGATCACGGCTCGCGCGTTCGGCGCGGTGGCCCGGGAGGCGGCGACCTTGGGCGTCAACATCGACCTCATTCGCGGCGTCTCCGATTATCCGGTCACCGGCCTGGAATTGCGGGTCTCGGTGCCGCCGGGGGCCTACAGCCGGCTGCGGACCGTCCTGACTGAGGTCGCCTCTGACGAGCGGGTCGACGTGGCGGTCGAGGAGTACAGCCTGGCGGGCCGCACCAAACGGCTCGTCGTGTTCGACGTCGATTCCACCCTGGTGCAGGGCGAAGTCATCGAGATGCTGGCGGCCCGGGCGGGGGCGGAAGGAGCGGTCGCGGCGATCACCGAGGCGGCGATGCGCGGCGAGCTGGACTTCGCGAAGTCGCTCGAGCAACGGGTGGCCACTCTGGAGGGGCTGCCCGCGACGGTGATCGACGAGGTCGCCGCTCAGCTGGAGCTGATGCCCGGCGCGCGGACCACCATCCGCACGCTGCGACGGCTGGGCTATCGCTGCGGTGTGGTCTCGGGAGGCTTCCGCCGGATCATCGAGCCGTTGGCCGAGGATCTGCTGCTCGACTACGTTGCGGCCAACGAGCTGGAGATCATTGACGGGGTGCTCACCGGCCGCGTCGTCGGCCAGATCGTTGATCGTCCTGGCAAGGCCGCGGCGCTTCGGGACTTCGCCCAAAAGTTCGGCATACCGATGGAGCAGACCGTCGCCGTCGGCGATGGCGCCAACGACATCGACATGCTGGCGGCCGCCGGGCTGGGCATCGCGTTCAACGCCAAGCCGGCGTTGCGTGAGGTCGCCGATGCGTCGCTGAGCCATCCGTACCTGGACTCCGTGCTGTTTCTGCTGGGGGTGACACGCGGTGAGATCGAGGCCGCCGACGCGGGTGACCTTGGCGTGCAACGCGTTGAGATCTCGCCCGATTAGGGGGCGAGCAGACGCAAAAGCCCCCAATTTCGCTGCCAAATGGGGGCTTTTGCGTCTGCTCGCGCAGGGGTGACCCGGCAGCCGTCGCGGCGTCGCAGTACGGCACGATGATCGGGTGCCTGAAACTGGCCCCGATGCGGTCGACCCTGATCTGCTGATCGACTTCAGAGGCGTATCGCTACGTCGTGGCGGCCGCACACTGGTCGGGCCCGTGGATTGGGCGGTCGAACTCGACGAGCGTTGGGTGATCATCGGCCCGAATGGAGCCGGCAAGACGTCGCTGCTGCGCATCGCGGCGGCCGCCGAGCACCCGTCGTCGGGCGTCGCCTTTGTGCTCGGTCAGCGACTGGGCCGGGTTGACATGAGCGAGCTGCGGGCGCGGATCGGGCTGAGTTCCTCGGCCTTGTCGCAGCGGATACCCGGCGATGAGCTGGTGAACGACCTCGTCGTCTCGGCCGGTTATGCCGTGTTGGGTCGCTGGCGGGAGCGCTATGACGACGTCGACTATCGGCGTGCGGTCGACATGCTGGAAAGCGTCGGCGCCGAGCATCTCGCGGAGCGCACCTACGGGACGCTTTCTGAAGGTGAGCGCAAGCGGGTGCTGATCGCCCGTTCCCTGATGACAGACCCGGAGCTGCTGCTGCTCGACGAACCCGCTGCCGCGCTTGATCTGGGCGGCCGCGAGGAACTGGTGGCCCGGCTGACTGACCTGGCAGCCGATCCCGACGCGCCCGCCATGGTGCTGGTCACCCATCACGTCGAGGAGGTACCGCCCGGCTTCAGCCATGCTCTGCTGCTGTCGGAGGGCCAGGTGGTGGCCGCGGGTTTGTTGACCGATGTGCTGACCGCCGAAAACCTGTCTGCCGCGTTCGGGCAGCGGATCGCCCTGGAAATCGTAGACGGGCGATACTTCGCCCGACGGGTCCGCGCCCGCGCAGCTCACCGGAGGCAGCTATGAGTTCACCCGGCCATCAGCCACCTCTGATACCAAGACCGGCCGCGACCGTGATGCTGGTCCGCGATGCCGAGGCCGGTTCAGGGGCCGGCATCTCTGTGTTCTTGATGCGCAGGCACTCGCGGATGGAATTCGCCGCCGGGACGATGGTGTTCCCCGGCGGTGGCGTCGACGACCGCGACCGCAACACCGATATCGCCTGGGCGGGGCCGCCGCCGCAGTGGTGGGCGCAGCGGTTCGGCGTCGAACCCGACCTGGCCGAGGCACTGGTGTGCGCCGCCGCCCGCGAGACGTTCGAAGAATCGGGGGTGCTGTTCGCCGGTCCGGCGGCCGACCCGAACGGCATTGTCGGGGACGCATCGGTGTACGGGGACTCGCGGCGCGCCCTGGCCGAAGGCACGCTGTCGTTCGCAGACTTCCTGCACCGCGAAAACCTGGTGCTTCGATCCGACCTGCTGCGACCGTGGGCCAACTGGGTCACCCCGGAGGCCGAGCGCACCCGCCGTTACGACACCTATTTCTTTGTGGGGGCTTTGCCGGCGGGTCAGCGCGCCGACGGGGAGAACGCCGAATCCGACCGTGCCGGCTGGACGACGCCGCAGGCCGCCATCGACGACTTCGAGGCCGGTCGCAACATCCTGCTACCGCCGACCTGGACACAGCTGGACTCGCTGGCAGGCCGCACCGTCGCCGACGTGTTGTCGATCGAGCGCCAGATCGTCACTGTCCAGCCGCGTTTGGAGATCGTTGATGACAACTGGGTCTTCGAGTTCTTCGACTCCGACCGCTACCACCAGGCACGCAAAGCGGGCGGATCCATGGGCTGGCCTTCATGACGGCCACCGTGAGCGAGTTCGTGCACGTCGTGGTGAGCGACGGGTCGCAGGACGCCGGCCTGGCCATGCTGCTGCTATCGCGACCGCCCACCAACGCGATGACCCGGCAGGTCTACCGCGAGATCGCCGCCGCAGCCGCCGAACTGGGGGAACGCGACGACGTTTCCGCGGTGATTCTGTTCGGCGGCCACGACATCTTCTCCGCCGGTGACGATATGCAGGAGCTGAGGACGTTGACCCCGACGGAGGCCGGCGTCGCCGCCCGGGTCCGTTGCGAGGCGATCGACGCCGTGGCGGCCATTCCCAAGCCAACCGTGGCGGCGATTACCGGATACGCATTGGGCGCCGGCCTCACCCTGGCCCTGGCGGCCGACTGGCGAGTCAGCGGTGACAACGTGAAGTTCGGGGCGACCGAGATCCTGGCCGGCCTGGTCCCCGGCGGCGGCGGAATGGCCCGCCTGACCCGTGTCGCCGGCGCGAGCAGGGCCAAGGAACTGGTGTTCAGCGGGCGCTTCTTCGGCGCTGAGGAGGCCTCGGCGCTGGGACTGATCGACGAGATGGTGGCTCCGGACAATGTGTACGACATCGCCGCCGGGTGGGCGCGCCGTTTTCTCGACGGCCCATCACATGCGTTGGCCGCCGCGAAGGCCGGTATCAATGCCGCTTTCGATGTCGTTTTAAATGACGGTCGCGATGCTGGGGGTGAGGGCGACCCAGCCAGCCGTTAGGCTGCCCTCCATGACGAGGAGTTCCAAAATCCCCGCTGACGCCGTTCCCAACCCGCATGCCACGGCCGAGCAGGTCGAGGCCGCGCGCAACGACAGCAAGCTTGCTCAGGTCCTCTACCACGACTGGGAAGCCGAGAGTTACGACGAGAAGTGGTCGATCTCGTATGACCAGCGCTGCATCGACTACGCGCGTGGCCGGTTCGACGCGATCGTGCCCGACGAGGTTCTCGCGGAGCTGCCTTACGACCGCGCCCTGGAACTGGGCTGCGGGACCGGGTTCTTCCTGCTCAACTTGATCCAGGCGGGAGTGGCCAGGCGCGGGTCGGTCACCGACCTGTCGCCCGGCATGGTGAAGGTCGCCACTCGCAATGGTCAGTCGCTGGGACTGGACATCGACGGCCGGGTGGCCGACGCCGAAGGAATCCCGTACGAGGACAACACCTTCGATCTGGTGGTGGGGCATGCCGTGCTGCATCACATTCCGGATGTGGAGCTGTCGCTGCGCGAGGTGATCCGAGTGCTGAAGCCGGGTGGCCGGTTCTTGTTCGCCGGCGAGCCGACCACCATCGGCAACGGCTACGCCCGCGCGCTGGCGGACCTGACATGGAACATCACCATCCGGGCCGTGAAGCTGCCCGGGCTGAGCGGCTGGCGGCGTCCGCAGGCCGAGATCGACGAAAACTCCCGCGCGGCGGCCCTGGAGTGGGTGGTCGACCTGCACACCTTCGAGCCGAAAGACCTGGAGCGGATGGCTACCAACGCCGGCGCCGTGCAGGTTCGACACTGCCAGCGAGGAGTTCACCGCCGCGATGTTCGGCTGGCCGGTCCGGACCTTCGAAGCGACGGTGCCGCCCGGGCGGCTGGGCTGGAACTGGGCGAAGTTCGCGTTCGGTGGCTGGAAGGCGCTGAGCTGGGTGGATGCCAACGTGTGGCGGCACGTAGCACCGAAGAGCTGGTTCTACAACGTGATGGTCACCGGGGTCAAACCCTCCTGAGCAGTGTCTCCACTGGCCTCGCCTTCAGCACGGACGACGTCAGCATACCTGCGGTCGCCAGAGGGTGCTGTGGCGCTGGCGGCGGTCGCTGAATTCGAGCTGACCGACGCCACCCGGGTGGCGGATATCGCCGCGGCGCGTGCCCGATTCGGCGACCGGGCGCCGGTCCTGGTGGAGACGACCCTGTTGCGCCGTCGTGCCGCAGACAAGCTGGAGCGGTTGTGTCCAGATTTTCAGGCGTCGAACTGGCTCTTCACCGACGAGGCGCTGCAGCAAGCCACGGCGGCGCCGGTCGCCCGGCACCGGGCCGGGCGGCTGGCGGCGGCTTCGCTCCGGTTGGTGCACGACGCGACCTGCTCGATCGGCACCGAATTGGCCGCATTGCGCGGCTGTGGGGTGCGAGCGCTGGGCAGCGATATCGACCCGGTGCGCCTGGCAATGGCGCGCAACAACCTGGGATCGACCGCCGAACTGTGCCGTGCCGACGCGCTGCATCCGGTGACCCGTGACGCCGTGGTCGTCGTCGACCCGGGGCGTCGCCACGGCGGGCGGCGCCGCCTGCGTCCGGACGATTATCAGCCGGGCCTTCCGCAGTTGTTGGACAGCTATCGTGACCGGCACCTCGTCGTAAAATGTGCTCCAGGAATAGATTTCGATCAAGTAAGACGCCTCGGTTTCGACGGCGAGATTGAGGTGACGTCATATCGCGGCGCGGTGCGAGAGGCGTGCCTGTGGCCGGTCGGGTTGACCGGGCCGGGTGTGCGCCGGCGGGCCAGCATTCTCGAGGAGGGTGATCAGCGCACCCAGATCACGGATACCGAACCCGACGACTGCCCGGTGCGCCCGGCAGGGAGATGGATCATCGATCCGGACGGCGCGGTGGTGCGGGCCGGGCTGGTGCGGCACTACGCGGCGCGGCATGGGCTCTGGCAACTCGACCCCGACATCGCCTACCTGTCCGGGGACCAGCTGCCGCCGGCATTCCGAGGTTTCGAGGTGATCGAACAGCTGGCGTTCGATGAGCGCCGGCTCCGCCAGGCCTTGGCGGCGCTGGACTGCGGGGCGCTGGAGATCCTGGTCCGCGGTGTCCAAGTCGACCCCGACGCGCTGCGGCGACGGTTGCGGTTGCGCGGCGGCCGGTCCTTTTCGGCGGTCATCACCCGCATGGGTTCCGGGCCCGCCAGTCACGCGGTGGTGTTCATTTGCCGGCCCCGCGATAGTGCCCAGGTACGCTGACGGCGGTTATTTTCAAGGCGCTCCGCCTTGTGGCGTGCGAGGACAATTCGACAATGCGTTTACTGATAGCGGCCGCTGTGCCGGTTTGCGCTGTTCTGTTGGCCGGGCCGGCGGCCGCAGCGCCGGCTTCGTGTGCCGGGCTGGGCGGCACCGTCGAAACGGGGCAGATGTGCCACGTGCGCGCCTCGAGCCCCACGTACATGCTCAACCTGGCGTTTCCCGCCGACTATCCCGACGAACAGGCGCTGACCGACTACATCGCGCAGAACCGCGACGGATTCGTCAGTGTCGCGCAGGGAGCCGCGCCAGGGGTCGCGCCGGGGTCCGGGGGGCGCGACCAGCCCTACCAAATGGATGCCACCACCGAACAACACAGCTCCGGTTCGCCGCCGCGCACCCGCAGCGTGGTGCTGAAGTTGTTCCAGGACCTGGGTGGGGCGCATCCGTCCAACTGGTACAAGGCGTTCAACTTCAACCTCGGTACCAGGCAGCCCATCACCTTCGACAACCTGTTCGCGCCCGGCAGCACGCCGCTGGACAGTATTTTCCCGATGGTGCAGCGCGACCTCGAACGTCAGACCGCGCTAGGTAGCGCCGTACCACCCTCGACCGGCCTCGACTCGTCCCACTACCAGAACTTCGCCATCACCGACGACCAGCTGATCTTCTATTTCGCGCAGGGTGAGATGCTGCCGGCGGTCGCCGGTCCCGTCCAAGCCGCGGTGCCGCGCAACGCCATCCCACCGCTGGCCGTCTAAAGCGGCTAGCCGGGGCCGGCCCACCGTCCTCGCCGCGAGCGTGCGTGTCTGCCCGCCGACACGCCGCAACGGCTAGCATTTTGCGCACGCTCGCGCGGGACGCCAGGAGGACGGTCGCGGTGACGTCCACCGCCCGACCGGATTGGCCGGTCATGCGGGTTCGAAGCCGTACACCTGGCCGTCGCTGGTGGTGGTCACTACCCGTCGGTCGTTGCCGACCGACACCCCGAGGGGATATCCGGTGGCCGCGGGCAGCGGATAGCTGTTGAGCGTGTGGCCGTTGGCTGGATCGAAGACCAGCAACGACATTCCCGGTGCGCCGCCTGAGACCACCGTATAGCCGACGCCGCCGCCGGCCAGACTCGTGGCCGACAAGGGGGTGACGTCGTCACGACGCCACGCCAGCTCGGCATGATCACCGGCGTCCCTGAACGCTGCCAGCCGGGTGTCGGGGCCACCGCCGGAGACGATCAGGCCCTGCGGGCTAACCGCAGGCGGTGTCTGAGCGAGGAACGCCAACGGTACCGACCACTTCACTTTCCCGTCGGCGGCGTGTAGCGCCCACAGCCGTTGGTCGCGGCCGTTGACGTAGACGGTCGATCCATCGGCGGACAGCACTGGGCTGGCGATTACACCGGCGCCGACGGCATCGCTGGTCCAATCGCGGGCAAGCAGGGGCGTCTGCCCCGGGTGGTACTTGAGCCCGACCAGCCCGGCGGCCGGTGCGCCGGGCTGCCAGACGGCGAGGACCACCGTCCCGTTGGCCGCCGCGAAGGCGGGCGCAGCCGCGACCGGGCAGCCCGGCCGGGACGGGGCGCAGTCGGCCAGACCGCGCGTGGCATCCGTGGGGTCGACGCCCTCAACCAGGTCCAAAGGACTGCCGACCACCTCGCCGCGGTGGGCGTCGAAAACCAGCACCTGCCCCAGATGCGTGCTGACGAGCAGTTGGCCCTTATCGAGAAACCTTGGGGTGGAAGGCATCCCGATCACCGGTTCGCGCCAGCGGGTCCACTGGGTGGTCGGAAAGGACAGGATCGCCCCCGGCTGGCCGACGTAGAGATTGTCGAAGCCGTCGAACAACGGACCGGCGAAGCCGCCTCCCTGGAACAGTCGCACACACCAGCGCTGCCGCCCGTTGTCGCTGTTTTCCCATTCCATCAGCGAACATCCGGCCGGCGTCTGCGCATTCAGTGCGAGATAGCCGCGTGAGCTCAGCGCCGGTCCTGCCGCCAAGCTTCCTTTGACCGATCGTGTCCACCGCAGCGACAACTTGGTCGCCCCACTTGTGGGGGTGTAGCTGCTGTTGGCCGCGTCGCCGTATTGCGCGGGCCAGCCTTGCGCGGGCGCCGCGTCAACCCACGAGTCGGTGTTGCCGCAACCACTCGTCCCGACCGTCAGCCCAACCGCAAGAGCCGCCGTGAGGAAACGCCGGAGGATAGGTACATGTCGGGGACGTCGGACGCGCACGTCTTCCTTTCGCAGAGCGGCGATCGAGTACAGGTGAGGGTAGCGCGCGGCGCCTCGCGGTAGGCTCTGCGGCCATGACGAGCATGTGGGGCGCCCCGCTCCATCGGCGCTGGCGTGGAAACCGGCTTCGGGACCCGCGCCAGGCCCAATTCCTTACGCTGGCCTCGCTGAAGTGGGTGTTGCGCAACCGTGCGTACACCCCGTGGTACCTGGTGCGGTACTGGCGGTTGCTGAAGTTCAAGCTGATCAACCCGCACATCATCACTCGCGGCATGGTGTTCCTCGGCAAGGGCGTGGAGATTCACGCGACGCCCGAGTTGGCGCAGCTGGAGTTCGGCCGGTGGGTGCACATCGGGGACAAGAACACCATCCGGGCACATGAGGGCTCGCTGCGGTTCGGCGACAAGGTGGTCCTGGGGCGCGACAACGTCATCAACGCCTATCTCGACATCGAGCTGGGCGATTCGGCGCTGATGGCCGACTGGTGTTACGTCTGCGATTTCGACCACCGGATGGATGACATCAACGTGCCCATCAAGGACCAGGGCATCATCAAATCCCCAGTGCGCATCGGACCGGACACCTGGGTGGCCACGAAGGTGACGATTTTGCGTGGCACAGCCATCGGACGGGGTTGTGTGCTGGGATCGCACGCGGTGGTCCGTGGCGTCATCCCCGACTATTCGATCGCGGTCGGAGCACCGGCCAAGGTGGTAAAGAACCGGAAGTTGTCCTGGGAAACCTCGGCCGCGGAGCGCGCGGAACTGGCCGCCGCCTTGGCCGACATCGAACGCAAAAAAGCGTCCCACTAGCCGTCGCTAGGACGGCTGGTCGTCGACCTGGATGTTGAAGTTGACGGTGCCGGCGTCGACGTCGGTGACGGTGACGTTCACCCCGAACTTCTGGTTGCCGTCGGTGAGTTGGCAGCGCAGGGTCGCTCCCTCAGCGCCTTTGAGGTTGTCCGGGCACGTGACCGAATCTGGTTTGCGGCCCGCCTGCTCGGTCAGTTTGTCGCTGATGGTGTTGGCGACCTGGTTCTTGTCGACCGTTTCCACCATGTCAAACAAGACGTCGCTTCCGCTGACGCTGGTCACGGTGACGTTCACGTTGTAGGTCGCCCCCTTGACCTTCATCGCGCAGTTCAGTTGCGCGCCAACCTTGCCGAGCAGGTCGCCCGGGCACGTCACCGTGTCCGGCTTGTTCCCGGCGGCATCGGTCATCTTGGCGGTGATCTGGTTTGCGATCTGGCCCTTGTCGACCGTCTCCACCATGTCGAACTTGACGTCGCTACCGTTGACGCTGGTCACGGTCACGTTCACGCCATACGTCTGGTCTTTGACTTTCATCGTGCAGTTCACCTGGGTGCCGACCTTCGCGTCCAGGTCGCCCGGGCACGTCACCGAACTCGGCTTGTTGCCCGCGGCGTCGGTCATCTTGGTGCCGATCTGGTTCTCGACATCGCTCTTGCTCACAGCGTGCGACGATCCGACCTGAACCGAGCAGGCGCCCGCGCCGGCCGCCAGAATGGCGATAGCACCCGACGTGAGCAGCGTCCGAACGATCGAGTGAGCCATATCGCCTCCCGGGCATAGTGACAACTGTGAATCCGCTGACAATTACATGCAAGATAGCTTCAAGGGGGCGATTCGGCAAAGATCCCGCAAAGCTCATGAAGGCCAGGCTGCCCGCGCGACCGCCGTGCGGCTGGGCTACCGTACCGGAGGCGCGTCCTTCGCCGATAAGGCCGCACGAGCAAACGAATCGGGAGTGGAGGATGAGCCGGATGAACAGGCCGATGATCGCGATTTTTGGCGTGGCGACACTGGGTGCGTTGCTTCCCGCCTGTAGCAGCAATTCGCATACCGCATCCCCCTCATCGACGGCCGCAAGTTCGTCAGCCGCAGCGTCCTCAGCGAGCACGGCTACATCGACATCGGCAGCGGCCGCGCCCACCGACTACACCAACCTGCTGGTTCAGGGCAGCGACATCAGCGGTGCGCCGCCAAACGTCTTCACCACGGTGGACCCGCCCATGGCGAATCCCGGCGGGTTGGTCGGGGCCGCGGTGCAATTCAAAAACCAAGACGACACCAACCGGATCGGCGACACCGTCCTCATCCTGCCGGACGCCGGCGGTGCGACGACGGCGTTGAACGGCTCGCTGGCGTCGGTCGGCAGCTCGGTTGTCGGTGGAAGCCCGCAACCTTTCCCGGTGGGCGGCGGGGGACAGCTGGTTGCGGGGACGTCGCCGGACAAGTCCAAGGCGGTGACCGTCTTGCTGTTCACTGAGGGCAAGGCGTTCGTCACGCTGGAATTCGACAGCGCCCTCAACGACCCCGTGCCGCCCGATTTCGCGCAAACCGTCGCTGCGCAGCAGGACGCCGCTATCAAGAAGAATTTGCCCAGCTAGGCGCGTCAGCGCAGGCTCTGATAGCGGCGCAGCGCTTCGGCCCGCTCGGCGCCGTGGTCGACGATCGGTGCTGGATATCCCTGCGGCCGTTCACCTTTCCGCAAATAGATATCGTCGGTGTCGTTCAACTCTGGGATCCAGCGCCTGATGTAGTCACCCGAGGGATCGAATTTCTCGGCCTGTGTGGTTGGGTTGAACACCCGGAAGTACGGCGCGGCGTCTGTGCCGCATCCCGCGCACCACTGCCATCCGTGCTGGTTGCTGGCCATGTCGCCGTCGACCAGTTGATCCAGGAACCATTCGGCGCCCCACTGCCATGGCAGATGAAGGTCCTTCACCAGAAACGACGCGACGATCATCCGCACCCGGTTGTGCATGAAGCCGGTCTCGCGCAGTTGACGCATCCCGGCGTCGACCAGTGGGAACCCGGTTTCGCCGCCCTTCCAGGACTCGAAGCGTCGTTTCGCTTCGGCTCCGGAGTCGGTTTGGATGGCGTCGAAATTGCCGTTCCAGTTGCGCCATACGCTGGCCGGCCAGTTATGCAGCACATCGGCGTAAAAATCCCGAAACGCCAACTCCCGCAAATACGTTTGTGCTCCGACGCCGCGCAAATCGAGGTCGGCGACCATGGTACGGGGATGGATGGTGCCAAACTTCAGATGCGCCGACATCGCGCTGGTTCCGTCGAGGTCGGGCCTGTCGCGGTCCTCGCGGTAGCGTTTCAAGCCGCCTTCGACGAACGACTTCCATCGCTTTAGCGCCGCCGCCTCACCGGCAGCAAGGTCAAGCGCGGGACCGGGATCGGGGATTGTGCATTGTCTGATCCGCAGCTGTGAGGGATCGATCCAGCGCGCTGAATCAATGCCCGATCGAGCCGGCGCCCGCCAGCCGGCGTCGCGCCAGCTACGGAAAAACGGTGTGAATACCTGGTAGGGGGAGCCGTCCTTTTTGGCGACGCGCCCGGGTGAAACCAGATACGGGGATCCCGTCGCTACCAACGGCACCGAATCCAGCGCGGCACGCACGCGTTCATCGCGGCGCTGTCCGAACGGTGCGAAATCGTGTGAGATGTGTACCGACGATGCGCCGATCGTCTTGGCAATGCGCGGAATATCCGTTTCGGGCCTGCCGCGGGTCACGAGTAGTCGGCCATCCAGGTCGTCTCGCAGCTGCCGCAACGAGTCGCCCAAGAACTGCAGCCGGCGCCGGCCCGCCGAAGCCTCCAGCCGCGGATCGAGCACAAAGCAGGCGAGCACGTCCTCCTGACCGGCCGCACCGGATGCGGCTGCCAGCGCGGGGTGATCGCCCAACCGCAGGTCGCGGCGAAACCACAACAGTGCGGTCATGACTCGATGCTCTCGCGCTCAGCGATTGAGCCGCCAGATATGGGTGGACAGCGCGGTGGCGAAGGTGCACCAGAGCGGGTAGGGCAGCAGCGCCAGTCCCGCTCGGGTGTCGGCCTCGGCGGTCCGCCGGACCAGATCGGCACTGCTGGCCGCCAATGCTGCGGCGCCGAGCGCGGACGCACCGAGTTTGTGGTACCGGAAGAAAATCCAACTCCACCCGGCGTTGAGCAACAGGTTGACGCCCAACGCGGCGATGTATCGGTTTGCCTCGTCGTGCTGTCCGGTCGCACGAAACCGGTCGATGGCCACCGCGGAGGTGGCTGCGATGTCGCCGTAGAGGGCGGTCCACGCCACCGGGAACGCCGCGCGGGGCGGTTGGTACGCCGGCTTGCGCAGCCGCGAGTACCAGGACTGAACGCGGGCCGGGCTGGCGATGCTTCCGATGCCGGCCGCCGCGGCGACGGTGAGCGAGGTCGCCGCCAGTGTCGATCTATTCACAGTTGTCCTCCGTTGTTGGGGTCGGCGGGGTTGCGCGGCCACCAGATGCGGTCACCGATGAGGGCGAACAGCGCTGGGATGACCAGTGTTCGCACGATGAAGGTGTCGAGCAGAATGCCCAGGCCGACGATGATGCCCAGTTGTGCCATTACGATCAGTGGCAACACCCCAAGCACGCAGAATACTGCGGCTAAAACGATTCCCGCGCTGGTGATTACGCCGCCAGTGGCCGACACCGCGCGGATCATGCCGTCGCGGGCGCCGCGCTGCACGGCTTCCTCGCGCGCGCGGGTGACAAGAAAGATGGTGTAGTCCACACCCAGGGCGGCCAGAAACAGGAAGGCAAGTAGCGGGGTGCTGTTGTCCAGGGCCGGAAACCCGAAGACGTGCAGGCTGGCCCAGCTGCCGAGCCCGAGTGCGGCCAACGCGCCGAGAATGGTCGCGGCCAAGAGGGCCGGGGGCGCAAGGGCTGAACGTAGCAGCGCATAGAGAACCAGCAGGATCACCGCCAAAATCGCCGGAATCAGCAACGTTCGATCGTGGGTGGCCGCATTACGGACGTCGAGCGCTTGTGCATCGGGGCCGCCCACCAGAGCGCCAGGGGAGACGCTCGTCGTTGAATGTCTCAGTGCTGCAATTATTTTGAATGATTGGTTCGATGATGGCGGGGCGTCGATCACCACAGACCACTTTGACCAATTCGTCGATCCAATGACCGCCTGGCCGGATTCGGTCGCCGAGATCACACCCGGGGTCGCGCCGATGGTCTGCTGCACCTGTGGTGCCTGTGCTGTGGGGGCGATAACCATCGTGGGATCGGTCAGGCCGGCGGGAAAATGCGCCGCCACGATCTGGTAGCCGGACACCGATTCCGCTCGGACCCGAAACTGCTCGGTCTGCGTCAGTCCGATTCGAGTTCCCATCAGCCCGCTTGCGAGGACCGCCAGGGCCGCGACCGCGACAGCTGCGACGAGTGCGGGACGGCGGGCCACCCACTCGGCGACCCGGTGCCATGCACCGGAATCGAGAGCCGTGCCGTCATCGGGGCGCGGGATGAAGGGCCAAAACAGCCACCGTCCGCACACTGCCAACAGCGGCGGAAGTACCAGCAGGACCGACGCCGCCGCAACGATCAGTCCACACGCCGCCAGCCCACCCAGACTGCGGGTACTGGGGGTGGAAGCGAAGACCAGCGTGAGCAACGCCAGCACTACAGTGGCGTTGCTGGCAAGGATTGCCGGCCCGGCCGTGCGCACCGCGCGGCGCAGGGCGTCTCGATGTTCGGTATGGCTCCGGAGTTCTTGCCGATAGCGAGAAATCAACAGCAGCGCGTAATTGGTGCCGGCGCCGAACACCAGCACGCTGGTGATCCCAGAGGTCTCGCCGTCAAAGCTCAGCCCGGTCAGCGACGCCACCGCGGTGCCCACCGATGCCGAGATCCGATCGGCGAATGCGATAACCAGCAGCGGTGTCAGCCACAGCACCGGTGAGCGGTAGGTCGCGATCAGCAGCAGCGCCACGACCGACGCCGTCACCGCCAGCAAGGTGACGTTGGCGTCGGTGAACGCGTTGGCGATATCGGCGCCGAACGCCGGCCCTCCAGTGAGATGGGCCACAAGGCCCATGGGTAACCCGTTGCCGGCGGCGGTGCGCAGCGCGGCGACCATGTCGTTGAGGCGCAGACCGGACGTGTCGGCACTGATCAGCACTACCCCGATGGCCGCCCTGCCGTCGGCCGACACCAGCACCGGTGGGTTAACGGCGCCCGGTTGGTCGGGCTTTGTGAGGGCCCGCGTCCGGTCGCGTGCTTCGTTGGCGGCGTTCACGTCGGCAGAGTTCAGGACTGCGCCGTCGGCACGGCTGACCACGACGATCAACGGAGCTTGGTTGCCCCCAGGAAACTGGCGCGCAAGCGCGTCGACTTGTGCGGAATCCGAGCCGACAGGCATCGGCAGCGGCGCCGTGTCGGCGGCGGGGTTGCCGCCGATCAGCACCATGAAGCCGATACCGAGCAGCACGACGCCCAACCCGAGCAGCCAGGAACGTCTGCCCGTGACAGTCGCTGCGACACGGTCCCACCCCACGACGCCAAGCCTTTCAATTAATGAAACATCAACCAAGTTAACTATTAGCTTATGCGAGCGGCCTAGCGCGCCGACGTGGGGTTTCGGCGGCTGGGCCCTAGTGTGTTGTCGATTCGGAACGCTCGACGCGAAGCTCGTCCTCAAATGTTGACATCGCGTCGATCATCGCCGTAAAAACCCGGTGAGCAGCAGTGAGGTCGTAGTCGTCCAGGTCTTTCAGTGTCGAGTGGAGATGCGCGCTGAGTGGAGTGAAGAAGGCGCGCGCCACGTTCATCCCGTGATCCTCGTAGCGCAGCAACCACTTGCGTCGGTCGTCGGGGTCGGCTTCGCGCCGAATGTGGCCCGAGTCGATCATCCGGTCGACCAGGTAGGTGATTGCGGCGGCCGACATGTCGACACGCTGCCGCAGCTGCGCCAAAGTCAAAGGCTTTCCGGCGGTTTCGGCCACCATGATGTGCAACAACGCCTGGAAGTCGCCGTTGCTGACCTCATGGATACGGGCAAAGTGACGGCCGATGCGATCGGACTGTGACGTGATTGCGCGCAAGTCAGTACCCAAAGTCCGCTCCAGCTCACGGCGGGGCGTTGTGTCCTGATCTTGGCGCTTCGTCACATAATCGCATCCTTAGGCAGATACACCGACCAGCGTACGGCTAACCTATGCGAGGTTAAATCAAGGGGCGCCCTTGAGCCAGGACCCGACGAAGTTTTGCGCTACTTGGCGACGTCCCCTTGGCCGCACACCGGGAAGTTGTTCTTAGCAAGGCTCGCTCCTGCCAACGCGTGGTAGCCATTTCCTTACCGCGTTCTTAGTGTTCACAGGCGTTTGGCCTGTTTGAGACGTCAGCCTGTGGGTATTCACGGTTGAGTCGGATGGCAATGCAGCCGCCCGGAATCAGTCTTCGGAATCACCCTCAGCAAGCGGGACGGGCGCCGGCGGGCAAGCCGAGGCCAACTTCTCAGCACTGATCGCCATCCGAGAGGAACACAATGCGTCCGAACACCACATCAGCATTGTTGCGGCAGTTGGGCATTCAGCATGACTCAGCGCTGGACCAACGTCCGGTGCTGGCCAAATGGCTTGAGCGCAATACCGCGACCCCGGAGTTGAAGCTGAGTCTGCGCGCCAACGGCTATGGAATCTTTTTGCTGCCTCGCCCGCTGCGCTGTTCGCCCCTACGCTAGGTCGGCGTGGGAAGTCGTCTAGACGTCCCCCTCTCGGGGGCCGGCACAGCAGGTTCTGCTTTGCCATTCTGGCTGCGAGGGGGCGGCCACCGGGTCACCGTGCTGGAACGAGCCCCTCAGCTGCGTGCAGCGGGGCAAAACGTGGAGGTCCGCAGCCCTGGCCGTGAGGTGCTGCGCCAGATGGGCACGGAAGATGTTGCGCTGGAACAGAAGACCGCAACTGCGGTGTCTGTTGCGGGATCACGTCCGGCGAAAGGAAGCCGCCCGGCGATGGCCGTCAATGCCCTCGACATCGGGCACCCTGCCCCGCTACAAACTGCCCGACGGCTGACGGTCCGCACTACGCCCCAGCAGGTGGCGCAGGGCTTGTTCGAGGTCAGGTTGCCGGAACCGGTGCCCCGCCTGAATCAGCTTGCCGGGGAGCACTCTTTGACTGGCGCAGGCCAGTTCGCGAGCGCCCTGTGCGCCCAGCAATATCCGCGGCCCCAATGACGGCACCGGCAATAGCGCGGGCCGGTGCAACACGTGGGCGAGAATTCGGGTGTATTCGCTATTGCGGACCGGTTGCGGGGCAACGGCGTTCACCGGTCCAGACAGCGCAGTGTCCCACAGCGCGCGGTGATACACGTCGATCAGGTCGTCGATGCCGATCCAGGACAGCCATTGTCGGCCGTCGCCGAGCCGGCCACCCAGACCGGCGCTGAACAGGGGACGCATCAGCTTTAACGTGCCGCCGCGCGGCGATTGGACGATGCCGGTGCGCACCCGCACCACCCGAACCCCGGCCTGATCAGCCGGTGCGGTGGCGTCCTCCCAGTCGGCGACGACGTCGGCCAAAAACCCGTCTCCGCGACCGCTGTCCTCAAAGAGGGTTTCGTCCCCGCGGTTGGATCCGTAGTAGCCGACCGCCGAGGCCGAGATCAGTAGGCCAGGCCGGCCGGCGGTCTTCGCCAGGAGTTCGGCGAGCCGGCGGGTCGGGCCGATTCTGCTGCTGCGGATGGCATTTCGATGGTCATCGGTGAACCTGCCGGCGATTGAGGCGCCGGCCAAATGAATCACCGCGTCGACTCCGGTGAACAGGTCTGGGGCGGGCGCGTCGGGGTCCCACCGGCGCTCATCGGAGATTTTCGCGGGCCGGCGGACCAACGCGATGACACGGTGGCCACCGGTGCGCAGAAACGCGGTCAACGCCGAACCGACCAGTCCCGACGACCCCGTGACGGCGATCGTCGAAGGACCCAGGCCATGCTGGGCCGCCAGTCGATGTGCGGCTAAATCGTCGGCGAGCTGGCGGTGCCGGTAAACGAACATCGGGCGCAATGCCGCCGCAGGTACCGGCGTTTCCACCCGGTCGATGACGCGGGTCCTGTTATCGCCGACGTCCTCGAAGTCGTGGGTGTGCCGCCACCGCACGGCTACGCGTGCCGGCAGGGAGGCCAGGCCACCGGTCCCGATGGTGTCGACGAAACGACGCGGTGGGTCGTAGCCGTCCGGCTGGTGGACGGCGACCCACCGCAGTCCGCCGGGGAGCGCGAGCTCGGCTCGCCCGTCCTTGAGGGAGGTGGCCTCGGTGATCACCCGCAGGGGTGACCAGGGCGGTGACAGTCGATTGAACGCGCCCGGTCTGGCATGCCAGTCGAACACCTCGTCGCGCGGCGCGTCGACCACGCTGGAATATTCAATACCCATCGCTCGACGTTACCGGTGGAAGCGTCCGCCTAGGGGCACAGTGGTGTGCATGAGTGTTCTCGGTGGAATGCGTTCGGTTTTCGACACCGTTCTGGATCGGGCGGTCGTCCCCGGCTACAGCAGCGTTGGCTATCGACTCCGGCAATTGGGCTGGGCGGACGATCCGGAGCCGGACGCATTGAAAGGTCGGACGGTGCTGGTCACCGGCGCGAATCGCGGCATCGGCAAGGCGATCGCCGCGGGATTGGCCCGGCTGGGCGCAACCGTTTTATTGACCGTGCGCGACAGGGAGAGCGGTGAGCGGGCCCGGGAGGAGATCGTGGCGGCGGACTCGGGGGCCGACGTGCAGGTGGAGGTGTGCGATGTGTCCGACTTGGGGGCTATCCGCGCCTTCGCCGCCGACCTGACCAGCCGGGTGCCGACGTTGGACGTGCTCATCCACAACGCCGGGGTGCTGCCGGCCACCCGTACCGAAACCGGCGAGGGGCACGAAGTCACCTTGGCCACCCACGTGCTGGGTCCGGTATTGCTAACCGAGTGTCTGCTGCCGATCTTGGCCAGATCCGACGATCCGCGAGTGATCCTGATGTCCTCGGGCGGGATGTACACCCAAGCACTGCCGGCCGACGACCCCGAATACCGCGCGGGGCGATATAGCGGCGCCACCGCCTACGCGCGAACCAAACGGATACAGGTGGCGCTCACCCCAATCTTGGCCCGCCGCTGGGCAGCCCAACACGTCAGGGTGTACTCCATGCATCCCGGGTGGGCCGATACTCCCGGGGTGGCCGCGTCGCTTCCGGGGTTTCGGCGCCTTACCGGCCCGATATTGCGAACACCTGAACAGGGAGCCGACACCGCCGTGTGGCTCGCCGCGACCAACCCGGCACAGCCAACCGGCCGGTTTTGGCACGACCGGCGACCCCGTGGGGAGCACTACCTGCCGCTGACTCACTATGACGACCGTGACCTCGAGGTGGTCTGGCGGTACTGCGCCGAGGCGATCGGTATCGAAAATCCCTGAGAGCTAGCGGTCCGGCAGTGCGTGCTCGACGATGGGCAGCCGTGGCTGCGGTTGCCGCACGCGGCGTTTGGCCGACAGGTACACCTGCGCGGTCTCCTTGGCCACCGTGTGCCAATCGAAGTCCGAGGTGAGCCGCTCGCGCGCCGCCCGAGCGCGCCGCTGCGCGGCCTCCGGGTCGTCGAGCACGCTGCGCACCGCCGACGCCAGTCCAGACACGTCGCACGGCGGACATGACACGCCCGTCTGCCCGTTGATCACCGCCTCGCCCAGACCGCCGATGTTCGACGTCACCAACGGCGTGCCGGCCGCGGCGGCCTCCAGGGCGGCGAGCCCGAACGGTTCGTAGTGACTGGGTAGCACCGCGGCGTCCGCCCGATGCAGCGCCGCCAGCAGGTCGTCGTGGCCGAGGTGTCCGGCGAACCGAGTCGCCTTGAGTACCCGGTGCTTACGCGCTTGCTCGACGAGCCAGTCCTGCTGAGTGCCCTCCCCGGCGATGGTCAGCGTGGTGCCCGGGTTGGTGCGTCGGATCCGCGGCAGGGCGGCGATGAGGTCGTGCACACCCTTCTCGTATTCCAGCCGCCCGACGTAGAGCAGCTCGGCCGGCCCGGTGCGCGGGCGCCGTTCCGCGAACGGCCAACGCGCCGCATCGATTCCGTTGCGGATCACGATTGTCTCGGCCAGACCGGGGCCGAACAGTTCGGTGATCTCGTCGCTCATCGACGCCGAACAGGTGATAAGCGAATCGGAGTCCCGCACCAGCCACGACTCCACCGCGTGTACCTGGCGGCTGATCGTCCCGGAAACCCAGCCGGAATGCCGGCCGGCCTCGGTCGCGTGAATGGTGGAAACGATTGGTACGTCATAGAATTGGGCCAGCGCCACAGCTGGGTGAGCTACCAGCCAGTCGTGCGCGTGTACCACGTCGGGATGCCAGGATCGGTCGGTGCCGTGTTTCTTGAGGGGCAGCCCCGCGCGGATCATCGAGTGACCCATCGCCAGGGTCCAGGCCATCATGTCCTTGGCGAAGGTGAACTCGTGCGGATCCTGTGCGGCCGCGATTACCCGGACACCCCCGTTGACCTCGTCGGAGGACGGATGCGTGCTGGGATCCGTGCCCGTCGGGCGCCGTGATAGGACCACGACGTCGTGGCCGGCCGCGGCCAGCGCAGTCGACAGGTGATGCACATGCCGGCCGAGCCCGCCGATCACCACAGGCGGGTACTCCCACGACACCATCAGGATCTTCATGCCCGGCCACGCCCCACGGTCGCGGGTGTACACAAAATGCCGTCCGCGGCGGCGTGTCGCTGTGCAGACACGCACGCTCGCGGGGGGAAGGAGGACTTCATCGGGGCAGCCGCCGCGCGTCCAGAGCGCCGAACAGACCGTCGGCCCGGTTCCAGCCGTCCGCCAGCCGCTGCGCACTGTCGCGACGGCCCGACGCCAGCGCTCCGGCGATTTCGCGGGTGGCGTGGGCGTGCAGGTGAGCGCGGTAACGGGCGTAGTCGGCGGCGGAATCCTTGCTCACCATGAATGGCCAGTCGCTGGACACGGTGAGCAGGGTCTCGCGCATGATCTGATCGGCAACGTGATCGCGGGGGACCGGCCCGTCCAGCGACGTCGTCGGCTCCAGCGCCTTGTCGACCGCGCTCAGCGCGGTGTCGACCACTTCGTTGTTGAGCTGGACCAGATCGGCCACCTTGTCGCCGGACCACACCTGCCAGTCTTTGCCGGAGCCCCACGAGCTGGGCGGCAGCGCGACCGGTTGGCCGACGAATCCTTGGTCGATGGCGTCGCTCAGCGTGCCTACCTGCACCCCGGCTTCGGGCAATGCCCGCAGCACGCGTTGCAGCCAGGTCGGCCCCTCGTACCACCAGTGGCCGAACAGCTCGGTGTCGAAGGCGGCGACCACGTGAGCGGGTCGCCCGATGCGCTCGGACTCGGAGAGCAGTCGATTACGCACCACGCCGACGAAGTCGGCGACGTGGCCGTCGACCGCGTAGTCGGCTCGGTCGGGGTCGTAGGGCGCCTTGGCTTCCGACGGCACGTTGCGACCGGTGACCCTGGCCGGTTTGAGCCCGGTCAGGTGGTCGTAGGTGTGGAAATCGCGATACGCGGCATGCCCGGGGTAGCCCGACTTGGGCGACCACACCCGATAGCTGATCTGCAGGTCGCGCCCGAACACAACCACATCGGTGTCGCCGACCGGCCGGCCCAGCGCGGTGTCGCCGTGCAACGACGGGCCGTCGACCATGAAATGCGTGACGCCGGCGCTGGCGTAGTCGTGTTCCATACCCGGGGCGTAGGCGCATTCGGGTGCCCAGATCCCAGTCGGGCCCTGTCCTTTGGGCGCCCCTAGGCGCAGCTGTGCGTCGGCCAGGCCTTCGCGTAGCGCGAACTCACGCAGCCGCGGCGCCAGCAGTGGCTGGAACGGGTGGGCCAGCGGGCCGCCGAGCAGCTCCACCGTGCCGGCGTCGACCAGGCTGCGCAGCAGCGGACTGCCGCCGTGCCGCCACAGGGTGGCGAAGTCGTCGAGTGCCTGATCGGCCTCTGCGGATTCGCGAACTCCGAAGGCTCGCAACGCTTCCGGCGTGCATGACTGGTAGTTGACCGATTTCGATTCGGGGACCGACCGCACGCTGGCGGCTTCGGCCGCGCGCAGCCGCCAGTTGGCCAGCCAATGATGCATGCCGTCGAGGCAATACGGGTCGTCGAGCTGCGCGTTGACCACCGGAGTGACCCCGAGGGTGATCAGCCGGTGCCGATCCTCGTCGGCCAGGGTGCGCAGCACCCGCAACAACGGCAGGTAGGCCGCCGCCCACGACTGGTAGAGCCATTCCTCGCCGACCGGCCAGCGTCCGTGGTGGGCCAGCCATGGCAGGTGGGTGTGCAGAACCAGGCTGAACAGACCGGGTACCCGGTCTCCCCCCGAATTCATGGCGTTCACCGACGCACCGCGACCGCGATGAGGTCCAGGCTGTCATCTGATATCCCGCATATGACTGCCACTGCCGGCCTCGACGATCTCGAAGTCGTCGGTGGTGACCGCGGCGACATCTGCCATGAGCTCAGGCGGCCATGGTGCGGCGGCCAATGCGCGCGCGATCTGCGCGTCGATGATCGAGCCACCGTGGCGGGCATCCATTTCCCGCAGGCGCGGGCCGTGGAACAGGCCGCTCATCGACACCTCGGCGAAACCGGCGTCGAGCAGCAGCTTCGTCAGTTCGTCGGCGTTGAGTTCACGCGTGTGAAACGGGTTGATCGGGGTGTCGCGGCCCGGTGAGAAGGTGATCCGGTTGGGGGTGGAAACCATCAGCAAACCCGAGGGACGCAGCACTCGGGCACACTCGCTGACGAACTGGGCCTGGTCCCAAAGGTGCTCGATGACCTGGAAGTTGACCACGACATCCACCGACGCGTCGGGCAGCGGCAAGGCGGCCAGGTTGGCCTGCATGACCTGCACCCTGGCGTAGCGGTCACGCACATGGGCCACCGCGGTCTCGTCGTAGTCCACCGCGACCACCCGGCGCGCGACACCGGCGATCAGGTCGGCACCGTAACCTTCGCCACATCCGGCCTCGAGTACGTCGCGGCCCGCGCAGCGCGGCGCCAGGCGCTGGTACACGACTTGGTGCCGGCGAAACCAGTAATTCTCGATGTCCAGATCGGGGATGGTGCGCTCGCCCGTCAGCGTCAACACCGCTCGGGGCCCTGCTGAGGGCCCCGGCGAGGTGTCGTCGGGGACGCGGTGGGGAACCTCGGGGACGAATGCGCTCATTGAATAGGCAGGCTAACGCGTAGTGTCCGATTCGCGAACCGGGCGTGAGGGTACCCCTGCTTCTGGCGGAGAGACAGGCGAAAGAACCTGCACTACGACCCGCTATGGTGTGAGGGCGGACCGCACAAAGTTACCCACTAGTAACATGCGCTGTGCGGTGCCGAAATACAAGACCGAGGTTCCGCAGTGCTGGGCTAGTCCTAAGCTGCGGGACTCCCTTCGAGGAGGACGAACCACACTCATGACGAACATCGTGGTCCTGATCAAGCAGGTCCCAGACACCTGGTCGGAGCGCAAGCTGACCGACGGCGATTACACGCTGGACCGCGAGGCCGCCGATGCGGTGCTGGACGAGATCAACGAGCGTGCCGTGGAAGAGGCGCTGCAGATCAGGGAGAAAGAGGCCGCCGACGGCGTCGAGGGGTCGGTGACCGTGCTGACCGCCGGACCCGAGCGCGCGACCGAGGCGATCCGCAAGGCGCTGTCGATGGGCGCCGACAAGGCCGTTCACCTGAAGGACGACGGCCTGCACGGCTCGGACGTCATCCAGACCGGATGGGCGCTGGCGCGCGCGCTGGGCACCATCGAAGGCACCGAGCTGGTCATCGCCGGCAACGAGGCAACTGACGGCTCCGGCGGTGCGGTGCCGGCCATCATCGCCGAGTACCTGGGCCTGCCGCAGCTGACCCACCTGCGCAAATTGTCGCTTGAGGGCGGCAAGGTCACCGGCGAGCGCGAAACCGACGACGGCTTGTTCACGCTCGAGGCGACACTGCCCGCGGTGGTCAGCGTCACCGAGAAGATGAACGAGCCGCGCTTTCCGTCCTTCAAAGGCATCATGGCCGCCAAGAAGAAAGAGGTCACGGTGCTGACCCTGGCCGATATCGGCGTCGAGGCTGACGAGGTCGGGCTCGCCAACGCCGGTTCGACCGTGCTGTCGTCGACGCCGAAGCCGGCCAAGACCGCAGGTGAGAAGGTCGCCGACGAGGGCGAGGGCGGGAACGAGATCGTGAAGTACCTGGTGGGCCAGAAAATCATCTGAACGACCTGACCAACCACCCCGACCATTTCCAGACTTACGGAAGAGCGATAACCCATGGCTGAAGTACTGGTGCTCGTCGAGCACGCCGAAGGCGCAGTGAAGAAGGTCAGCGCCGAATTGATCACCGCCGCCCGGGCGCTGGGCGAACCGTCCGCCGTCGTCGTCGGTGCCCCAGGGACGGCCGCGCCCCTGGTGGACGCGCTGAAGGAGGCAGGCGCCGCCAAGATCTACGTCGCCGAGTCCGATTCCGCCGACAAATACCTGATCACCCCGGTGGTTGACGTGCTGGCCGCGCTGGTCGAGTCGGCGGCTCCGGCCGCCGTTCTGCTGGCCGCCACTGCCGACGGCAAGGAGATCGCCGGACGGCTCGCGGCCCGGATCGGATCCGGCCTGCTGGTCGACGTGGTCGAGGTGAAAGAGGGCGGCATAGGCGTGCACTCCATCTTCGGTGGCGCTTTCACCGTCGATGCGCAGGCCAACGGCGACACCCCGGTGATCACCGTGCGTGCCGGTGCCGTCGAGGCCGAACCGGCCGCCGGCGCCGGTGAGCAGGTCAGCGTCGAGGTGCCCGCTCCCGCCGAGAACGCCACCAAGATCACCGCCCGCGAACCCGCGGTCGCCGGCGACCGCCCAGAGCTGACCGAGGCCACCATCGTGGTCTCCGGTGGCCGCGGCGTCGGCAGCGCGGAGAACTTCAGCGTGGTCGAAGCACTGGCCGACTCGCTCGGGGCCGCTGTCGGCGCTTCGCGTGCGGCGGTGGACTCCGGCTACTACCCCGGCCAGTTCCAGGTCGGCCAGACCGGCAAGACGGTATCGCCGCAGCTCTACATCGCGCTGGGCATCTCCGGGGCCATCCAGCACCGGGCGGGCATGCAGACCTCGAAGACCATCGTCGCGGTGAACAAGGACGAAGAGGCGCCCATCTTCGAGATCGCCGACTACGGCGTGGTGGGTGACCTGTTCAAGGTCGCTCCGCAGCTGACCGACGCCGTCAAGGCCCGCAAAGGCTGACATTTCGGCGCGAGCAGACGCGAAAGCCCCCCACGCCGCGGCGTGTCGGGGGCTTTTGCGTCTGCTCGCCCTACTCAACCCGCCGTTACTCCTTCGCGACATTTCGTCATCTCACGTGCACCGACATGTCACAGCGCGGATGCCGACTAGCAGATCGACTGCGCAACTTTGGTGGCATGAGCATTGCTTCTGTCCTGATAGCCAGCGACAGGCCCGACGAACTGGCGAGCAGTTCGTTCGCCGGGCCGCGCTATTCCCTGTTGCTGTCCACCGACCCAAGCCTCATTGAAGCGGCGCAACGGCTGCGCTACGACGTGTTCACCAGCACGCCCGGCTTCGCATTGCCCGCGGCGGGCGAGACCGACCGGGATGCCGACCGGTTCGACGAGTTCTGCGACCACTTGTTGGTCCGTGACGACGACACCGGTGAGTTGGTGGGCTGTTACCGGATGCTGGCGCCGACGGGTGCCATCGCGGCGGGCGGGTTGTACACCGCGACGGAATTCGACGTCAGCGCGTTCGACTCGCTACGACCGTCGTTGGTGGAGATGGGACGCGCCGTGGTGCGTGACGGTCACCGCAATGGCGGTGTCGTGCTGCTGATGTGGGCTGGAATCCTGGCCTACCTGGACCGCTACGGCTACGACTACGTGACCGGGTGCGTATCGGTTCCGGTCGGTGGCCAAACCGCAGACGAACCGCCGGGAAGCCAACTCCGCGGGGTTCGCGACTTCATCCTGAAGCGTCACGCCGCACCGCCGCAGTACCGGGTGCACCCAAGACGCCCGGTGACCGTCGACGGGAAAAGTATCGACGACATCCTTCCGCCACCGCGACCCACTGTTCCGCCACTCATGCGCGGCTACCTGCGGCTGGGTGCCAAGGCCTGCGGCGAGCCCGCGCACGATCCGGACTTCGGTGTGGGCGACTTCTGCGTACTACTGGATAAGCGGCAGGCCGACACCCGATATCTGAAGAGGCTGCGGTCGGTGTCGGCGGCTTCAGAGATGGCGGGTGCAATGGCTGGCGGCGCACAGTGAGCGCGCCCGCTGGCACCGGACACGCTTGGCTACCGCACGCGTCGTGCGACGTCAGCTGCGTGGGTGTTGGCAACGCTGAGACGTCGCGGCGGTCGCTGGTGCGCCTGCGGGTGACGCGCCGCATCATGCTGGCGCTGCTGCTATTGCCCGGGTTGCCGGTGCTCGGGGTGCCGCTGCCGGGCCGGACGCACGTGCAACGTGCCTATTGCCGATTGGTGCTGCGCTGCTTCGGCGTCCGGATCACCGTCACCGGCAGCCCCATCCGCAATCTGAGCGGAGTCCTGGTCGTCAGCAGCCATATGTCCTGGCTCGATGTGTTCGCCATCGGTTCGGTGTTGCCGGGATCCTTCGTCGCCCGCGCTGATATGTTCACCGGGGCCGCGACCGGCGTCGTCGCTCGCGTCTTGAAAATCATCCCGATCGAACGGTCCAGTCTGCGGCGGCTGCCCGATGTCGTGGACGCCGTCGCACGCCGGCTGCACGCCGGCCAGACGGTGGTGGCCTTCCCGGAGGGCACCACCTGGTGCGGTCGTGCCGGCCAATCGCACCAAGGGCGCGGGCCATTTTACCCCGCGATGTTCCAGGCCGCGATCGACGCCGGGCGTCCGGTGCAGCCCCTGCGGCTGACGTATCACCACGTCGACGGGAGCGTGTCGACCGCCCCGGCCTTTGTGGGCGAAGACACGTTGATGCGCTCGATAGGCCGGATGCTCGCCATGCGCCGCACGGTGGCCTGCGTGCGCGTCGAATCTCTGCAGCTGCCGGGCACCGATCGCCGGGCCCTGGCCGGCCGCTGCCAGTCCGCGGTGCACATGGGGGCGTCCCAGCCATCCGGCCAGCACCCGGGTCACGGGCACGCGTTGGTGGCCTGAGCAGGTCTGGCCTGCTCGGAAGTTTGGGGTCGCCGAGCCGGCCGGTATCCTGGGGTCCGTCATGGTGTACCTGGATCACGCCGCCACCACCCCGATGCATCCCGCCGCCGTCGAGGCGATGACGGCCGCGCTCGGCGCCGTCGGCAACGCTTCGTCGCTGCATACCAGTGGCCGTGCGGCGCGACGGCGCGTCGAGGAGTCGCGCGAGCTGGTCGCCGACAAACTGGGCGCGCGTCCTTCCGAGGTGATCTTTACCGCCGGCGGCACCGAGAGTGACAACCTGGCCGTCAAAGGAATCTACTGGGCCCGCCGCGACGCGGACCCGCGCCATCGGCGCATCGTCACCAGCGAAGTGGAACACCACGCGGTGCTGGACTCGGTGAACTGGCTCGTCGAACACGAAGGCGCCGAGGTGACCTGGCTGCCCACCGCCGCCGACGGCTCGGTTTCGCCGGCCGCGCTGCGTGAAGTGTTGCAGACCCACGACGACATCGCGCTGGTGTCGGTGATGTGGGCCAACAACGAGGTCGGCACCGTCCTGCCGGTCACCGAACTGGCGGACGCCGCAGCCGAATTCGGGGTGCCGATGCACAGTGACGCCGTTCAGGCAGTGGGGCAGCTGCCGGTGGACTTCACCGTCAGCGGGTTGTCGGCGATGAGCGTTGCCGCGCACAAGTTCGGTGGTCCTCAGGCGGTGGGAGCCTTGTTGCTACGTCGAGACGTCAGCTGTGTGCCGCTGTTGCATGGCGGCGGGCAGGAGCGCGACATCCGCTCCGGCACTCCCGATGTCGCCGGTGCCGTGGGAATGGCGACGGCGGCGCGAATCTCGGTGGACGGACTGGACGCCAACAGCGCACGGCTGCGGGCGCTGCGGGATCGTCTGGTAGCCGGTGTGCTCGCCGGGATCGACGACGTCCGATTCAACGGTGCCCGGGATCCGCTGCGGCTTCCCGGCAACGCACACTTCACGTTCCGCGGCTGCGAAGGCGACGCGCTGTTGATGCTGTTGGACGCCAATGGAATCGAGTGTTCAACCGGATCGGCGTGCACCGCCGGCGTCCCACGGCCCTCGCACGTGCTGATCGCGATGGGCGCCGACGCCGCCGCCGCCCGTGGTTCACTGCGGTTGTCGTTGGGGCACACCAGCGTTGGCGCGGACGTCGATGCGGTGCTGCAGGTGCTGCCCGGGGCGGTCGATCGCGCCCGGCGGGCGGCCCTGGCTTCTGCGGGAGCGTCCGGGTGAAGGTCCTCGCCGCGATGAGTGGCGGCGTCGATTCGTCGGTCGCCGCCGCCCGCATGGTCGACGCCGGACACGATGTGGTTGGTGTGCACCTGGCGCTCTCGTCGGCCCCCGGAACGCTGCGCACCGGCTCGCGCGGCTGCTGTTCCAAAGAAGACGCTTCGGACGCTCGCCGCGTCGCCGACGTGCTCGGAATTCCCTTCTATGTCTGGGATTTCGCGGAGAGATTCGCCGAAGACGTGATCGACGATTTCGTGTCGTCCTACGCGCGCGGAGAAACCCCCAACCCGTGCGTGCGGTGCAACCAGCGGATCAAATTCTCGGCCCTTTCCGGGCGGGCTTTGGCGTTGGGTTTCGACACGGTGGCCACCGGCCACTATGCGCGGCTTTCCGGTGGGCGGCTGCGCCGCGCCATCGACCCGGACAAGGACCAGTCCTACGTGCTGGCCGTGCTGACGGCGGCTCAGCTGCGGCACGCCACGTTCCCGATCGGCGACACCCCTAAGCCACAGATTCGCGCGGAGGCGGCTCGCCGCGGCCTCGCGGTTGCCGAAAAGCCTGACAGTCATGACATTTGCTTCATACCGTCCGGGAACACTCGCGCCTTTCTGGGTGAGCGCATCGCGGTCCGGCGTGGGAACGTGGTCGACTCGCACGGCGCAGTGCTGGCCGAGCATGACGGGGTGCACGGTTTCACCATCGGTCAGCGCAAGGGCCTGGGAATCGCCGGCCCGGGGCCCGACGGCACCCCCCGCTACGTCACGTCGATCGATGCCGACACCGCAACCGTCCGGGTGGGCGAAGCGGCCGACCTCGATGTGTGCGCGCTCACGGGACGGGCGCCGGTCTTCACCGCGGGAACCGCTCCGTCGGGCCCGGTGGAGTGCGCGGTACAGGTGCGGGCGCACGGTGAAACCGCTGACGCGGTCGCCGAATTGATTGGCGACGAGCTTTCCGTACGATTGCGTACTCCGCTGCGCGGTGTGGCGTGCGGCCAGACGTTGGTGCTGTACCGTCCGCACCCCGATGGCGACGAAGTGATCGGCAGTGCCACCATCGCGGGCACCTCGCGATAATCCAACCCGGGGCTAGCTCGGAATATTTGCGGCGATGTTCGTCATCACGATGTCGGACACCGACGGCGGAAAGCCGCAGAAGGTGACTTCCAGCAGGGCCAGCGACACGATCCGGTAGTCACGTCCGCACCCGCCGGGCCGCACCTGCAGCGAGCTGGCGTCGGCGTTCCACTCACCGACGTACAGCTCGCCCTGCTCACTCGTCGCGCAGTCCCCGACGGTGGACACCAGGGCCCCGAAGGCGCCCCGCGCGGTGGCGACATCTCGATAGGCCGCGGCGCCCTCGGAGATCAGCGCGCCGTCGGGCGGGTCCTGGAAGGTGGTCTTGTGGAATTCTGCGATGTCGGGCCCAAAGGTCGCGGTCTCCGCGTAGACGAACCGGCATGCCCGCGGCGCGGTCTGCGCGAGCGCTTCGATGTCGACAGGGGAATCGCCGTCCATCGAGGGGATGATCGTCAGGTGCTCGCCACCGCCGGTGATGGCGCGCATGCGCGACTGATCCAGTAGGACCTCGTCGACCTTGACTCCATTGATGCCCTGCCTTGGCGGGATGCCGGCCGCGGGGACCGCAACGCCGCCCACAACCCGGGTGCACGCCGCCATCAGCACCGCCGCGCTGCAAAACAGCAGCGGCCGCATAAACCTCGCTGTCGGCCACACGGCTCGCACCCTTCTTTCTTCGAAAATACCCGCGCATCCCCGCGGCAAACACACCTGGTGACCGCCCTGAAGTGTGACGTCGAATACGGTTGCCGGATGAGTGTTCCCGCTGGTGTTCTCGCGAAGGGCAGCGGTGTCGGATCGTGGCCGGGCACGACAGCGCGGCAGGCCGCCGAGGTTGTCGTCGGCGAGTTGGCTGATGCGCTGGCCCACATCGTCGAGCTGCCCGCCAGAGGAGTGGGTGCCGACATCCTCGGGCGGGCCGGCGCGCTGTTGATCGACGTAGCCATCGACACGGTGCCACGGGGCTACCGGATTGTGGGGCGCCCCGGCGCGGTGACCCGCAGGGCAATCAGCCTGCTCGACGAGGACATGGACGCACTGGAAGAAGCCTGGGAGACCGCGGGCCTGCGCGGTGGCGGGCGGGTGGTCAAGGTGCAGGCGCCCGGGCCGATCACGCTGGCCGCGGGCTTGGAGCTGTCCAACGGCCACCGCGCCGTCACCGATCCCGGTGCGCTGCGTGATCTGGCGGCGTCGCTGGCCGAAGGGGTTGCCGCGCACCGCGCGACGCTGGCCCGGCGACTCGACACACCGGTCGTGGTGCAGTTCGACGAGCCGTCGCTGGCAGCGGCATTGGGTGGACGGTTGACCGGGGTCACTGCGCTGTCCCCCGTCGCCCCGCTCGACGAAACGGTGGCCGGCGCGCTGATCGACACCTGCGTCGCGGCCGCGGGCGCTGAGGTGTTGCTGCACAGCTGCGCCCCGGACTTGCCGTGGAAACTGTTGCAGCGCAGCGGTATCAGTGGGGTATCTGTGGACGCGGCCACCTTGCGCGCCGAGGATTTGGAGAGCATCGCGGAATTCGTCGAGTCGGGTCGCACCGTCGTGCTGGGTGTGGTCCCCGCGACCGCCCCGGAAAAGCGGCCGTCCGTCGAAGAGGTAGCCGCCGCGATTGTCGCTGTCACCGACCGGCTGGGTTTCGAGCGGTCGGCTCTGCGGGACCGCGTCGGCGTCACCCCGGCATGTGGTCTGGCCGCAGCGACGCCGCAGTGGGCCCGCACCGCGATCGGGCTTGCCCGCAAGGCCGCCGAGGCGTTCGCCCAGGACCCCGACGCCATCTGAGGCGACACAAACGGACGATGTCGGTGGCCTCCGATAGCCTGCCAAGGTGAGTTCGCCCGACGCTGACCCCGTTCCGCCCGAGGTTCGGCGGCAATGGAGTGAACTGGCCGACGAGGTGCGCGAACACCAGTTCCGCTACTACGTGCGTGACGCGCCGATCATCTCCGACGCGGAATTCGACCTACTGCTGCGGCGGTTGGCCGCGATTGAGGAGCAGTACCCGGAGCTGCGCACACCCTGATTCGCCGACGCAAATCGTCGGCGGTTCGGGCTTCGCCACAGATTTCACATCGGCCGACCATCTGGAACGGATGCTCAGCCTGGACAACGTGTTCAGTACCGAGGAGTTCGATCTGTGGGCTGGGCGTATTCGCGCCGAGGTCGGTAGTGACGTGCCGTATCTGTGCGAGCTCAAGATCGACGGTGTCGCTCTGGCTTTGGTCTACCGCGATGGTCGGCTGGTGCGGGCGGCAACCCGCGGTGACGGCCGCACCGGCGAGGACGTCACGCTGAACGCGCGCACCATCGACGACGTCCCCGAGCGGCTGACGGCCAGCGAGGAATATCCAATTCCCGCTGAGCTCGAGGTCCGCGGTGAGGTGTTCTTTCGGCTCACCGATTTCGAAGCGCTCAATGCCGCACTGGTCGAAGACGGCAAGGCGCCGTTCGCCAACCCACGCAACAGCGCCGCGGGGTCGCTTAGGCAGAAGGACCCGGCGGTCACCGCTCGCCGCAAGCTGCGAATGATCTGCCACGGGCTGGGACACCTCGAAGGTTTTCGGCCGGCGACGCTGCACGACGCGTATCTGGCACTGCAGGCCTGGGGGCTGCCGGTCTCCGAACACACCACCCGGGTGCAGGACGTGGCCGGCGCGCTGGACCGCATCGCCTACTGGGGCGAGCACCGCCACGACGTGGCCCACGAAATCGATGGCGTCGTCGTCAAAGTCGACGACTTGGCACTGCAACGCAGGCTGGGGTCCACCTCACGCGCACCGCGGTGGGCGATCGCGTACAAGTACCCGCCCCAGGAGGTACAGACCAAGCTGCTCGACATCCGGGTCAACGTCGGCCGGACCGGACGCGTCACGCCGTTCGCGTTCATGACGCCGGTCAAGGTCTCGGGGTCGACGGTGGGGCTGGCCACGCTGCACAACGCCGCCGAGGTCAAGCGCAAAGGGGTGCTGATCGGCGACACCGTCGTCATCCGCAAAGCGGGCGACGTGATCCCCGAGGTGCTGGGCCCCATCGTCGATCTGCGCGACGGTTCGGAACGCGAATTCGTCATGCCCACACACTGTCCCGAGTGCGGCACCGAGCTGGCGCCGGCCAAGGAAGGCGACGCCGACATCCGTTGCCCCAATGCCCGGTCTTGCCCGGCCCAGTTGCGGGAGCGGGTATTTCACGTCGCCGGTCGCGGGGCGTTCGACATCGAGGCGCTGGGCTACGAGGCGGCCGTCGCGCTGCTGCAAGCCGGGGTGATCGCCGACGAGGGCGACTTGTTTTCGCTCACCGAGGACGACCTGTTGCGCACCGAGCTGTTCACCACCAAAGGCGGCACGTTGTCGGCCAACGGCAAGCGGCTGCTGGCCAACCTCGACAATGCCAAGACGGCGCCGCTATGGCGCGTACTCGTCGCGTTGTCGATCCGGCATGTCGGGCCGACGGCGGCCCGCGCCCTGGCCACCGAGTTCGCCGACCTCGCACTGATTGAGGAGGCGTCCACCGAGCAACTGGCCGCGGTCGACGGGGTGGGAGCGACCATCGCCGACGCGGTCACCGAGTGGTTCACCGTCGACTGGCACCGGGAGATCGTACGGAAGTGGCGGGACGCCGGAGTACGGATGGTCGACGAGCGCGACGCGGGTGTGCCGCGCACCCTGGCCGGCCTGACCATCGTGGTCACCGGCTCACTGAACGGCTATTCCCGCGACGAGGCCAAAGAGGCCATTCTGGCGCGCGGCGGCAAGGCTGCCGCCTCAGTCTCGAAGAAGACCAACTACGTCGTCGCCGGCGACTCGCCAGGGTCCAAGTACGACAAGGCCTTGGAGCTGGGTGTGCCGATACTCGACGAAGACGGTTTCCGCCGGCTGCTCGAGGAGGGAACTCCGCATGTCGAGGAGCCTGCCGAGTGAGGCCATCGGCGCGGTCTCAGCGCAGCATGGTGGCCACGATTCCGGCCAGATAGCCCAGCCGGGCCACCTCCGAAGGCCGAAAATCCGGGCCTGGACGGCCCAGCACCACCGCGGTGTCCGGGTCGCCCAACGGCGCCGCGACGATCGTGGTGTCCATATCGCGCCAGGCCTGCGGAACCCAATCGGCGTTGGCGTCCAGCGTCTTGGCCTGCTCAATGGGAAACCAAGGCGCAGATTCCACGCGGGTCTCCGGCACACCCGGACTGGCGGCGAGCCGCTGTAGGTCTCCCGGCGAATTGCGCAACACCGCGCACCAACTCACGCGCAGCACCCTGGGTGTTTCGTCGACCAGGACCCGCAGTTTGGCTTCCTTGTCCTCCGCCGCGGCGACACGGTCCAGCAGCTCCAGCTCGCGATGCGCTTCCAGTAGACCGGTATGCGGGCGCACGCTGTCGACCCGGACGCCGGGCAATGACTCGGCGGCGGTGATCAAGGTGTCAGGCATGGCGCCCGGGGGCAATTCGATGACCAGGTCGTCGATCGCAGAGCCGGCGCTGCGCTCCACCACGTCGAGCGACAGAATGTCGGCGCCCACCGAACCCAGCGCCACGGCCAGCGAGCCCAGGCTGCCTGGGCGGTCGACCAGCTGGATGCGCAACAGATACGACGGCACGCGCAACACTGTTACACAGGGTTGCGCCCACGGCATTTCGGCTGACCTCGCTCTGACTGCCGCTTGCCGACGAACGTGAAGCCAGCTTCACGCTCGTGGCTGGGGAGATTCCCTGGCTCGGCTAGGTCTGATTGCCCGGCTCCTCAGCGGCCCGAAGCGGGCCGCATCGTCGCCGGGCTAGGCTTTTCGCTCGTGTCCCAGATCTCCCGCGACGAGGTTGCGCACCTGGCCCGGCTGGCCCGGCTGGCGTTGACCGATACCGAGCTGGACAGCTTCGCCGGCCAACTCGACGCCATCCTGACCCACGTCAGCCAGATCCAGGCGGTCGACGTCACCGGTGTCGAAGCGACCGACAACCCGCTCAGTGACGTCCGTAAAGACGTCAATGTCACGCGCCCGGACGAGGCGGTGCCATGCCTGACCCAGCAGGAGGCGCTGGCCGCGGCGCCTGTAGCCGTCGAGGGCCGATTCGCCGTCCCGCAGATCCTGGGGGAGAGCCAGTGACGGAGATCGTCCGGCCCGACGCCGCGACGCTGGCCGCCAAGATCGCCGCCAAGGAGCTGTCGTCCACCGAGGTCACCCAGGCCTGCCTGGACCAGATCGAAGCAACCGACGACCGGTATCACGCCTTCCTGCACGTGGCGGCCGACGAGGCGTTGTCCGCGGCGGCGGCCGTCGACAAGTCGCTGGCCGCCGGGGAACCGCCGCCGTCGGCGCTGGCCGGGGTGCCGCTGGCGCTCAAGGACGTGTTCACCGCCACTGACATGCCGACCACCTGCGGGTCCAAGATCCTCGAGGGCTGGCGTTCGCCCTATGACGCCACCGTCACCGCGCGGTTGCGGGCGGCCGGCATCCCGATACTGGGCAAGACCAACATGGACGAGTTCGCGATGGGCTCGTCGACGGAGAACTCCGCTTACGGCCCGACCCGCAACCCGTGGAACGTCGACCGGGTGCCCGGCGGCTCGGGTGGCGGCAGCGCGGCGGCGCTGGCTGCGTTTCAGGCGCCGCTGGCCATCGGATCCGACACCGGCGGCTCTATCCGTCAGCCGGCCGCGCTGACCGCGACCGTCGGTGTCAAACCGACCTACGGCACGGTGTCCCGCTACGGGCTGGTGGCCTGCGCTTCGTCGCTGGATCAGGGCGGCCCGTGTGCGCGGACCGTGTTGGACACCGCGCTGCTGCACCAGGTGATCGCCGGACACGACGCCCGCGACTCCACTTCCCTCGATGCGCCGGTGCCCGATGTCGTCGGTGCCGCCAAGGCGGGCGCGGCGGGTGATCTGCGCGGTGTGCGGGTCGGGGTGGTCAAGCAACTGCGCGGCGAGGGCTACCAGCCGGGCGTGCTGGCGTCGTTCCAAGCCGCGGTCGAGCAGTTGACCGCACTGGGTGCCGAGGTAACCGAAGTCGACTGCCCGCATTTCGATTACGCGCTGCCCGCCTACTACTTGATCCTGCCGTCGGAGGTGTCGAGCAACCTGGCCCGCTTCGACGCGATGCGTTACGGAATGCGGGTCGGCGACGACGGCACCCACAGCGCCGAGGAGGTCATGGCGCTGACCCGGGCCGCCGGATTCGGACCGGAAGTCAAGCGTCGCATCATGATCGGCGCTTACGCGCTGTCGGCGGGCTATTACGACGCCTACTACAACCAGGCGCAGAAGGTGCGCACGTTGATCGCCCGCGACCTCGACGAAGCCTATCGATCGGTCGACGTGCTGGTGTCGCCGGCGACGCCGACCACCGCGTTCCGACTGGGTGAGAAAGTCGACGATCCACTGGCGATGTACCTGTTCGACCTGTGCACGCTGCCGCTGAACCTGGCCGGCCATTGCGGCATGTCGGTGCCTTCGGGTCTGTCCCCGGACGACCAACTGCCGGTGGGGCTGCAGATCATGGCGCCGGCACTGGCTGACGACCGGCTGTACCGGGTGGGCGCTGCCTACGAGGCCGCCCGCGGCCCGTTGCCGTCGGCCATTTAGCGGCGAACCGCGGCCAGCAGACGCAAAATCGCCCCAGACCTGCCGATTCCGGGCGATTTTGTGTCTGCTCGCGCTATTGACTGGCCGCAGAGGCAAGATAAGAGGATGCGGATCGGAGTTCTGACAGGAGGGGGCGACTGCCCGGGGCTCAACGCCGTCATCCGGGCGGTGGTGCGCACCTGCGACGCCCGGTACGGCTCGTCGGTGGTCGGATTCCAGGACGGCTGGCGTGGGTTGTTGGAGAACCGGCGCATGCAGCTGAAAAACGACGACCGCAACGACCGGCTGCTGCTCAAGGGCGGGACCGTACTCGGCACCGCCCGAGTGCACCCCGACAAGCTGCGGGCCGGGCTGGACCAGATCAAGCAGACTCTGGACGACAACGGCATCGACGTGCTCATCCCCATCGGCGGTGAAGGAACTCTGACGGCCGCACACTGGCTGTCAGAAGAGAACGTTCCCGTGGTGGGCGTGCCGAAAACCATCGACAATGACATCGACTGCACCGACGTGACTTTCGGCCACGACACCGCGTTGATGGTAGCTACCGACGCCATCGACCGATTGCACAGCACCGCCGAATCCCACCAGCGGGTGATGCTGGTGGAAGTGATGGGCAGGCACGCCGGCTGGATCGCATTGAACGCCGGACTGGCTTCTGGCGCGCACATGACACTGATTCCCGAACAGCCCTTCGATATCGAGGAGGTGTGCCGCCTCGTCAAAGGGCGTTTCCAGCGTGGGGATTCGCACTTCATCTGCGTGGTCGCCGAAGGCGCCAAGCCGATCCCCGGTTCGATTGCGTTGCGCGAGGGCGGTATCGATGAGTTCGGCCATGAGCGTTTCACCGGCGTGGGCGCGCAGCTGGCCTATGAGGTCGAAAAGCGGATCAACAAAGAGGTCCGGGTGACCGTGCTGGGTCACATTCAGCGCGGCGGCACCCCGACGGCCTACGACCGCGTGCTGGCCACCCGGTTCGGGATCAACGCCGCCGACGCCGCGCACGCGGGCGAGTACGGCCAGATGGTGTCTCTGCGCGGCCAGGAGATCGGCCGGGTATCGCTGGCGGATGCGACGCGCCACCTCAAGCTGGTGCCCGACAGCCGCTACGACGACGCCGCCGCCTTCTTCGGGTAGTCAGCCGCCGGTTCGGCGGGGCGCGCCGGCCTCATTCGGATCTATGGTGGCGACCCGCAGCGGCCGGCCAAGCCGGCCTTGCGATCGCCACTAAGTTCGATGGTGGCGACCCGCAGCGGCCGGCCAAGCCGGCCTTGCGATCGCCACTAAGTTCGATGGTGGCGACCCGCAGCGGCCGGCCAAGCCGGCCTTGCGATCGCCACTAAGATTGACGTTATGAGTGTTGCTGCCGGCGTTGAACTGCTGCCTTACGACGACGTTCTGGCGCGCTTTGATCCGGTACTGGGCCTCGAGGTGCACGTTGAGCTGTCCACCGTGACCAAGATGTTCTGCGGCTGCTCGACAGCCTTCGGCTCCGAGCCCAACACCCAGGTGTGCCCCGTGTGCCTGGGTCTGCCCGGTTCGCTGCCCGTGCTGAACCGGGCCGCGGTCGAGTCGGCGATCCGCATCGGACTGGCGCTGAACTGCGAGATCGTGCCGTGGTGCCGCTTCGCTCGGAAGAACTACTTCTACCCCGACCAGCCGAAGAACTATCAGATTTCGCAGTACGACGAGCCGATCGCCATCAACGGCTACCTCGACGTGCCACTGGAAGACGGCACTACCTGGCGGGTGGACATCGAGCGGGCGCACATGGAAGAAGACACTGGGAAGCTGACCCACATCGGTAGTGAGACCGGCCGGATCACAGGCGCCACCGGTTCGCTGATCGACTACAACCGTGCCGGCGTGCCGCTGATTGAAATCGTCACCAAGCCCATCGAGGGCGCCGGTGCCCAAGCGCCACAAATCGCCCGGTCCTATGTGACAGCGTTGCGAGATCTGTTGCGCGCATTGGCGGTATCTGATGTCCGGATGGATCAGGGCTCGATGCGATGTGATGCCAATGTGTCACTGAAGCCCACCGGTGCTGCTGAATTCGGCACCCGGACCGAGACCAAGAACGTCAACTCGCTGAAAAGTGTTGAGGTCGCCGTCCGTTATGAAATGCAACGCCAGGCCGCCGTCCTGCTGTCGGGAGGCCAGATCATCCAGGAGACCAGGCATTTTCACGAGGCCGGATACACCAGCCCGGGTCGCGGCAAGGAGACCGCCCAGGATTATCGTTACTTCCCCGAGCCTGACCTCGAGCCCGTGGCACCCAGTCGGGAGCTGGTCGATCAGTTGCGCCAGACCATCCCCGAGCTACCGTGGTTGAGTCGTAACCGGATTCAAGAGGACTGGGGCATTTCCGACGAGGTGATGCGAGATCTCGTCAACGCCGGCGCGATCGAATTGGTCACTGCGACGGTCGAACACGGCGCGCCCAGCGAACAGGCGCGCGCCTGGTGGGGAAACTTTTTGATGCAGAAGGCCAACGAGGCGAACATCGCGTTGGACGAACTCGCCATCACTCCCGCCCAGGTCGCGGCGGTGGTGGCCCTAGTCGAAGAAGGCAAGCTTTCCACCAAGCTGGCCCGCCAGGTCGTGGAGGGTGTGCTGGCCGGGGAAGGTGAGCCCGAGCAGGTGATGGTCGGCCGTGGTTTGGCATTGGTCCGTGACGACTCGGTGACGCAGGCCGCCGTCGACGAGGCGTTGGCTGGAAACCCCGATGTGGCGGAAAAGATTCGTGCGGGCAAGGTGGCGGCCGCTGGCGCGATCGTCGGTGCGGTGATGAAGGCCACCCGCGGGCAGGCTGACGCGGCGCGGGTGCGCGAACTGGTCTTGGCCGCCTGCGGGCAGGGTTAGCCCTCGGCGCGAGTTCGCCGACTGATCGGTCGGCAGGGCCGTCCCAGCACTGCGGTGCATGATGTTGGTGTGCACGATGAACCGTTTGATCAGTTGATGGCGATGTTGGACTACCCGGTGCTCGTCGTGACCACCCAGGCCGATGGCCAACCATCGGGTTGTCGGGTCAGCTTTGCCACCCAAATCAGCGTGCGGCCGGCGAGGTTTCTCGTTGGTATCCCCAAAAGCGGCCACAACCTTGGGGTGGAGAGCCGATTCGAGTACCTCGCGGTGCACGTACTGTCGCGGCAGGGCCATGGGCTGGCCGAACTCTTCGGCGACGACACCGTCGATCAGCTCGAAAAATTCCGGCGTTGCTCCTGGCGCGCCGGCCCCTTTGGGATGCCGATCCTCGACGAAGCGGCCGCGTGGTTCGTCGCCAGGGCACTGAATTGGAGCGAGATCGGCGATCACGTGTGCAACCTGTTGGAGCCCGTTGCCGCATGGGCTCCCGAGAGCTCAGATGATTTGCTTTACCTCTCCGATTTCGATGACTTCGAACCTGATGATGACGACGACGACGAGCCCGACACCCGGTTGCGCCACCGTGAACCGCGCGACGCGACGCGCCCATACGGCGGCGTGAGGTTCACACTCGACGGGCTCTGACCGAGTTTAGGTCTTGTCGTCGTTATTGCGCGGGAAGCCGCCGCCCTGCGGGAACAGCGGGAACACGACGTCGTCGAGCTTCTCGGCGTCGCCGGCGGTCTTGTTCACGGTTGCGCCCCAGATGTTTCCGTCCGGCGACATCCGCAGCGCCCACGCGTGCGCATGAGTGTCCTTGCGAACGACATCGGGTTCGCCGGTGACCGCACCCGTCGACGGCGCCAGCCGGACCGCGACCGTCAATTTGGTGTTGACCAGGTTGACCAGCACCGTCCCGTCCATGGCCGCGCAGCCGGCCACGCCGGGCTTATCCGGCCACGTCCACACCGTGGAGACCTGTGAGGTCTTGGTGATGCGCTGCAACCGGTCCGCGGTGGGGGTGCGATCGGCGACATACAACGAGCCGTCGACGGGGTCGATGCACAACCCGCCGCCCGAGCCGACTCCGGACAGTGCCGTTGTCGGAGGCGCCTGCGCCGACGGTGGTGGGCTGCTCGATACGCAATACCTTGCCGGCCAACGACTTGGGATCGGCGGCCATCGCCGGGTTACCCGCATCCCCGGTCAGCACGACCAGCGTGGTAGGGCTGGTGAAGACCAACGCTCCGGTGTTCCCGACGGCCCCTTTGGGGATCCCGGTCAGGATGTCCTTCGGGATGTCGCCGTCGGCCACCCGGATGACCCGGTTGTCGGTGGGCGTGCTGATGTAGGCGTACATCAGCCGGTCTTGTGAGTACGTCGGTGACAGCACGATATCCATCAACCCGCCATCCCCGGACGGGTCGACCGGGATGACCGTCTTCACCTTCGGCTCCGCGCTGACGGAGATCTCCTTGATCGCACCGGTGGTGCGCTCGGCGACCAGCCCGGATTTGCTGTCGACGCCCATAATCAGGCCGCTGGTGCTCTCCAGGCAGCCCTGCATCACGCCGGGGGCGGGGCATGCCTTCGGGAAAGGCGTCGGCGGAAGCGGCGGCGGCGGGGGAGGCGTCGAGCTGGGCTGGGGCTTGAGTTCGGGGGCGGTGGTGAACGGCTGCGACTGGGCGTCGTTGAACCGTGCGCAGCCGCTCGAGACCAGCATTGCGGCGCACAGCACAGCGAGTCCGCACCGGACCGACCGCCGTATTCGCATGATCGACAGGCTACGGACATGGCGGGCACCGTCGCCACACGCATGCACTTGGTGTTCTGCCGAAGTCGGCGGTAGCCCCGGCGTGGCCGCCCTTTTGCCACCTTTTGAGGCCAATCCGGGCCCGTTTGGCGGGCTAAGTACTGAATGTCTCGCGAAAGCGCCGCTCAAATCCCCGATTCAAGCCCTAGTTGCCCTTACCCTGGCTCGCGTGAGCAGTCAATCGAATGACGCACCTTGGCACCGGCCGGGTGAGTTCCCGGAACCGACGCCCGGACACCCCGCCTCGGCAAGGCTGGTCGACCCCGAGGACGATCTGACGCCGGTCGGCTACCCAGGCGATTTTGGGACCACCACCGTCATCCCGTACCAGGACCTCGCTCAGTCGGCCGGCCCCAATGGCCAGTCATACAGCCTGCTTGACCAGCAGGAGCCGCTGCCGTACGTCCATCCCCAATCGCCGCAGCCAGTGGGCCGGCATGCATCTGCCGAGCCTGCTGAGATCGAGTCCGGTGATGACGACGAGCGGCTACGCGCCGCACGGCCGGCGCGGCACCCAACACCTCGGTCTGCTGATCTTGCGAGTCGGACTGGGAGTGGTGCTCGGCGCCCACGGGCTGCAGAAACTGTTCGGCTGGTGGGGCGGCTCGGGGCTGAGCGGATTCAAGAACTCACTGTCCGACGTCGGCTACCAGCACGCCGACATCCTCTCCTACTGTCAGCGCCGGCGGCGAGATCGTCGCGGCGGTGCTGCTGATCCTGGGGTTGTTCACCCCGGTAGCGGCCGCGGGCGCGCTGGCGTTCCTGATCAACGGTCTGCTCGCCAGCATCTCGGCGCGGCCGCACTCGCACACCTTCGCGTACTTCCTGCCGGACGGGCACGAATACCAGATCACGCTGATCGTGATGGCCGCGGCGGTCATCCTGGCCGGCCCCGGGCCGCTACGGCCTCGACGCCGGCCGGGGCTGGGCTCATCGACCCTTCATCGGGTCATTCGTCGCCCTGATCTGCGGTATCGCCGCCGGTGTGGGCGTGTGGGTGCTGCTCAACGGTGTCAATCCGGTCGGCTGATTAACGGTACGGGTTGGGAACTCGCCCGGAGCTGGCCTCGGTCAGCAGCGGCAGGGTGGCGAAGGTTACCGCGGGCAATCGCAGTACCTTGCCGTTTTTGAGGCAGGCGCGGGCCCAGGAGCCGCGGTGGAAGCGCAGCCCGTCGATGTCTTCCCAGCGCACCGTTTGGCTGCCCAGCAGGGTCCGAACGGTCACGCCCTGAGCGTCGGCGACAGTGCGCAGCCGGACGATCAACGCCGACAACAGCACCGGGATGACAAGCAGCGGGGCGGCCGGCGGCCAGGCCAGCACCGGCACCAGCAGGCCGAGGGTCAGGAACCCGACGGCGAGGTGTGCCATCGGCGACACCTTGATCACCACCGGGGAACGGGCCGGTGTTTGAGCCTCCGAGCTGGTAGCCACCCCAACATCATTTCACGCCGCCGGGCACCGGCCCTCGGGCAGCCGGATTTGACTGCTGAGCTGTGCGAAGGCTACCGTCGGACGCTATGGAGTTCGGAATGCTCGTAGTACTTAGTCGGCGCGTTGGTGCCTGACTAGACCTTCAGCATTTGAAGCGATCCAGCACCAACGCGCAACCCTCGTTCAGCAGCTGAGCTGACGGGGGTTTTTTGTTGCGTACCGTCCAGATTTCCACAGCGAATGAACACTAAATCGAATGAAGACTAAGAGGACACAGTGAGCGCACCCACCAGGCCACCAGCACCGGCTGCCAAGCCGGAGTCGCAGGATGCGGCCAACGGCGTGCCGGGCACCGCGAAACCCGCGGCAAAGACCCCGCCGCCCCAGCCGAAACGCGTTGCACCGGAGCAACTTACCGGAGCGCAGTCGGTGATCCGGTCGTTGGAGGAACTCGACGTCGAGGTCATCTTCGGGATACCCGGCGGCGCTGTGCTGCCGGTCTATGACCCGCTGTTCGACTCGCAAAAGCTCCGCCACGTCCTGGTCCGGCACGAGCAGGGCGCCGGCCACGCCGCCAGTGGCTACGCGCACGCGACCGGCAAGGTCGGGGTCTGCATGGCGACCTCGGGTCCAGGCGCCACCAACCTGGTGACACCGCTCGCCGATGCCCAGATGGACTCGATCCCGGTGGTCGCCATCACCGGCCAGGTCGGGCGCGCTCTGATCGGCACGGACGCCTTCCAGGAGGCGGACATCTCGGGCATCACCATGCCGATCACCAAGCACAACTTCCTGGTCCGCTCCGGCGACGACATCCCCCGGGTGATGGCCGAGGCTTTCCATATCGCGTCCTCGGGGCGTCCGGGCGCGGTGCTCGTCGACATCCCCAAAGACGTGCTGCAAGGCCAGTGCACGTTCAGTTGGCCGCCGAAAATGGACCTGCCCGGCTACAAGCCGAACACCAAACCGCACAACCGGCAGATCCGTGAGGCCGCCAAGCTCATCGCGGCCGCGCGCAAACCGGTGCTCTACGTCGGTGGCGGCGTGATCCGCGGCGAGGCCACCGAGCAGCTGCGCGAATTGGCGGAGCTGACCGGTATCCCGGTGGTCACCACGCTGATGGCACGCGGCGCGTTTCCGGACAGCCATCGACAGAACCTGGGCATGCCCGGCATGCACGGCACGGTCGCCGCGGTGGCCGCGCTGCAGCGCAGCGACCTGCTGATCGCGCTGGGCACCCGCTTCGACGACCGGGTGACCGGAAAGCTCGACTCCTTCGCGCCGGAGGCCAAGGTCATTCACGCCGATATCGACCCGGCCGAGATCGGCAAGAACCGGCACGCCGACGTGCCGATCGTCGGCGACGTCAAGGCCGTCATCACCGATCTCATCGCGATGCTGTGCCAGGACGGGGTGCTGGCACCCCGGCAATCCCAGACATGACCGACTGGTGGGCATATCTGGACGGCATTCGAGAAACCTTTCCGTTGAGCTACGGGCCGCAGAGCGACGGCAGCCTGGGCCCGGAGTATGTGATCGAGAAGCTCGGTCGAGATCGCCGGGCCGGACGCTGTCTACGTCGCCGGTGTGGGCCAGCATCAGATGTGGGCGGCGCAGTTCATCAAATACGAAAAGCCGCGCACCTGGCTGAACTCCGGCGGGCTGGGCACCATGGGCTTCGCCATCCCGGCGGCGATGGGCGCCAAGATGGCTCTCCCGGACGCCGAGGTCTGGGCGATCGACGGCGATGGTTGCTTCCAGATGACCAACCAGGAACTGGCCACCTGCGCGATCGAGGGCATACCGATCAAGGTGGCGCTGATCAACAACGGCAATTTGGGCATGGTGCGGCAGTGGCAGACACTCTTCTACGAGGAGCGTTACTCGCAGACCGACCTGGCCACGCACTCACGCCGCATTCCGGATTTCGTGAAGCTGGCGGAGGCTTTGGGCTGCGTCGGATTGCGTTGCGAGCGTGAAGAGGACGTCGTCGACGTGATCAACCAGGCGCGGGCGATCAACGACCGCCCGGTGGTGATCGACTTCATCGTCGGCGCCGACGCGCAAGTGTGGCCGATGGTGGCCGCCGGGACCAGCAATGACGAGATCCAGGCCGCCCACGGCATCCGTCCGCTGTTCGACGACGAAAGCGAAGGGCACGCCTAATGCGCGCCGGCGACGATGCAGCGCGTAGCAATGAGAAGGAGCGGCGCATATGAGTGGATCGCCGAAGACACACACGTTATCGGTGTTGGTCGAAGACAAGCCCGGTGTGCTCGCGCGGGTGGCGGCGCTGTTCTCCCGGCGCGGTTTCAACATCGAATCGCTCGCGGTCGGCGCTACCGAGCAAAAAGACATGTCGCGGATGACCATCGTGGTCTCGGCTGAGGAGACTCCGCTCGAGCAGATCACCAAGCAGCTCAACAAGCTGATCAACGTCATCAAGATCATCGAACAGGACGAGGACAATTCGGTGTCCCGGGAGTTGGCGCTGATCAAGGTGCGGGCTGACGCCGGTACCCGAAGTCAGGTGATCGAAGCAGTGAATCTGTTCCGTGCCAAGGTGATTGACGTAACGTCGGAATCGTTGACCATTGAGGCCACCGGTGACCGCGGCAAGCTCGAGGCGCTGCTGCGGGTGCTTGAGCCGTTCGGTGTTCGCGAAATCGTTCAATCCGGGGTCGTCTCGCTGTCGCGCGGTCCGCGCGGTATCGGCACCGCCAAATAAGTTTCAGTACCAAACAAGAAGGAGATTGACGTGCCACCCGAGGCATTAGAGATGTTTTACGACGACGACGCAGACCTGTCGATCATCCAGGGCCGCAAGGTCGGTGTGATCGGATACGGGAGCCAGGGGCACGCGCATTCGCTGAGCCTGCGTGACTCTGGCGTCCAGGTGCGCGTGGGGCTGAAGGAGGGTTCGAAGTCCCGGCCCAAGGTTGAGGAGCAGGGCCTGGATGTCGATACCCCGGCAGAAGTGGCCAAGTGGGCCGACGTCATCATGCTGCTGGCGCCCGACACGGCCCAGGCCGAGATCTTCAAGAACGACATCGAGCCGAACCTGAAGGCCGGTGATGCACTGTTCTTCGGTCACGGACTCAACATCCACTTCGACTTGATCAAGCCGCCCGGCGACGTCACCATCGCGATGGTCGCGCCCAAGGGCCCCGGACACCTGGTGCGCCGCCAGTTCGTCGACGGCAAGGGCGTCCCGTGCCTGATCGCCGTCGACCAAGACCCGACCGGCACGGGCGAGGCGTTGGCCCTGTCCTACGCCAAGGCCATCGGCGGCACTCGGGCCGGCGTCATCAAGACCACCTTCAAGGACGAAACCGAAACCGACCTGTTCGGTGAGCAGGCCGTATTGTGTGGTGGCACGGAGGAATTGGTGAAGACCGGCTTCGACGTGATGGTCGAGGCGGGCTACCCGCCGGAGATGGCGTACTTCGAGGTGCTGCACGAGCTCAAGCTGATCGTCGACCTGATGTACGAGGGTGGCATCGCCCGGATGAACTATTCGGTGTCCGACACCGCGGAGTTCGGCGGATATATATCGGGCCCGCGGGTCATCGACGCCGACACCAAGGAGCGGATGCGCGGCATCCTGCGCGACATTCAGGACGGCAGCTTCACCAAGAAGCTGGTCGCCAACGTCGAGGGCGGCAACAAGCAGCTCGAACAGTTGCGCAAAGAGAACGCCGAGCATCCCATCGAGGTCACCGGTAAGAAGCTGCGCGACCTGATGAGTTGGGTCGACCGCCCGATCACCGAAACCGCCTAGTTTTCCAGCACACGCGGCACGTCGAGATATAAAGTACGGCAGCGGTTTTCGGCGTGTCGTGTGCGTGGGTTATGTGTCGCGGAGCCGGCTCGCCGTCAGGACCACGCGGCGGGCCAAGTGGTCCAGGGCGTTCTCGGTCGCTTCATCGAATTTGGTGATGTTGTCGTGGGTGACGACCAGGCTGGCCCCGTACGGGTTGCCGTCGACGAGCTTTACCGGATCCGTGTAGCCCGGCGGCACGATGATGCCGCCCCAGTGGATCAGCGTGATGTACAGCGCAAGCAGGGTGGTTTCCTGGCCGCCGTGCAGCGTGTTGGAGGACGTGAAGGCCGCGTACACCTTGTCGGCCAGCTTGCCTTCGGCCCACAGCCCGCCCAGCGAATCGATGAAGGTGCGCAACTGCGCTGCGGGCGAGCCGAACCGAGTCGGCGAGCCGAAGATCACCGCATCGGCCCACACGATGTCGTCGCCGGTGGCGACGGGAAGATCCTTGGTGGCTTGGTAGTTCGCCGTCCAGGCCGGGTTGTGGGCGAATGACGACGGATCGTGGGTTTCGGCGACGTGTCGTACCCGGACTTCGGCGCCTGCGGACTTGGCCGCCGCGGCGACGCGGTTTGCCATTGTGGTGCCGTGACCGGTGGCCGAGTAGTAGATGATCGCGAGTTTCGTCACGGGGAGAGCTTAGGACTCAAGGCAGGCCCCAGAGAAGGCATATCTGAGATGCCGAATTCGCGGCGCAACAGCGTCCTGGCGGCGTAGTAACCGGCCATGCCGTGCACGCCGCCGCCCGGTGGAGTGGCCGCCGAACACAGGTACGCCCCGGGAATCGGTGTGTGCCAAGGGTCCAGGCGCGGTGTGGGGCCGGCGAGCGCGCGCCAGGCCGAGTTTGCACCCATACCGATGTCGCCGCCGACATAGTTGGCGTTGTGGCCGGCCATCCGCGCGGCGGGCACGGCGCGGGCCGCGACCACGATGTCGCGAAAGCCGGGCGCGAACCGCTCGATGACCGCGGTCACGGCCTCGGTCGCATCGATGGTGGAACCCGACGGGACGTGAGCGTAGGTCCACATCGGGCGGCGGCCGCTGGAGTCGATTCGGCTGGGATCGGCGACGTGCGGCGAGGCGGCCAGCACCATCGGCCACTGGGCGTGGCGCCCGGCCGCGATGTCCGCCTCGGCTCGCGCCATCTGGTCGCGGGTGCCGCCGAGATGAAGTGTCGGTGCCTGCCGCAGCCGTGGGTCCGTCCACGGAATCTCGTCGCTCAGCACGAAATCGACCTTGGCGACGCCAGGACCAAATCGGTACCGGCGCAGCGCCTTAGCGTACCGCGGTGGGAGAGCGTCACCGTAGATCCGCAGCAGCGCCGTCGGTGCCGTGTCAAACGCGACCACTGAGCCCGGGGGGCCGGGCGGAGCGGCAATTTCGGCTTCGGCCGTCAGCTCACCGCCGTGCGCACGTAGGTCTGCGATCAGTGCATCAGTGATCGCCTGGCTGCCGCCCACTGGAATCGGCCAGCCCACCAAATGGGCCAGGGTGGCCAGCATCAAACCGGCGCCGGCGGCCGCCATCGACGGCATCCGCGAAATCACGTGGGCGGCAACTCCGGTGAACAAGGCGCGGGCATCCTCGCCGGCCAGCGACCCCCACGCCGGGGTGCCTTGAGCCAGCATCCGCAGCCCGAGGTGCAACGCGGTCGGCAACGAACCGGGCACCGAACGCTTATCGCCCAGCAGTAAACCGACCACGGCGGCCGAGTCCGTCACGAGCGGTCCGAGCAGGCGCCGCCAGGACGCACCGTGTGTCAGTTCAGCGCAGGTGCGGTCGAGATCCCGGTAGGCGATGGCCGCGGGGCGGCCCGGCAGCGGGTTGGCGTAGGCAATCTCGGGAACGGCTAGCCGCACGCCGCGGGCGGCCAGATCGAACTCGGCGAAAAACGGGGACGCCAGCGCCAGCGGATGAACCGCCGAGCAAATATCGTGTTCTACTCGGGGAAATTCTGGGTCGGCGGCGGTGCGGGCGCCACCGCCGAAGGTTGGCTGCGCTTCGACGACCTGCACTTTCAGGCCCGCACGAGCACAGATCACGGCCAAGCTCAGCCCGTTGGGCCCGCTGCCGACGACTGTGACGTCCACCGCTCAATTACAGCTGGAGACGCTGGCTATAACCTGATCGGGTGAACTTGCCTGTTGTGTTAATCGCCGACAAACTCGCCCAATCAACCGTCGCCGCCCTGGGAGACCAGGTCGAGGTGCGCTGGGTGGACGGGCCCGACCGAGAGAAGCTGCTGGCCGCGGTGCCCGAGGCCGACGCGCTGCTCGTGCGGTCGGCCACCACCGTCGACGCCGAAGTACTGGCAGCGGCGCCCAAGCTGAAGATCGTCGCCCGGGCAGGGGTCGGCCTGGACAACGTGGACGTGGATGCCGCCACGGAGCGCGGTGTGCTGGTGGTCAATGCTCCGACATCGAATATTCACAGCGCCGCCGAGCACGCCTTGGCGCTGTTGTTGGCCGCAGCCCGCCAGATCCCGGCGGCCGACGCCACGCTGCGCGAACACGCCTGGAAGCGCTCGTCGTTCTCAGGCACCGAGATTTTCGGGAAGACCGTCGGCGTGGTGGGGCTGGGCCGGATCGGCCAGTTGGTCGCTGCGCGGATCGCGGCCTTTGGCACCCACGTCATTGCCTACGACCCGTACGTGTCGCCGGCCCGCGCCGCGCAGCTCGGCATCGAATTGCTTTCCCTGGACGATCTACTGGCCCGCGCCGACTTCATCTCGGTGCACTTGCCTAAAACGCCTGAGACGGCCGGCCTGATCGATAAAGAGGCGCTGGCAAAAACCAAGCCGGGCGTCATCATCGTCAACGCCGCTCGCGGCGGCCTGGTGAACGAGGCGGCCCTGGCCGACGCGGTAAGCAGCGGGCATGTGCGGGCAGCGGGTATCGACGTGTTCTCCAAGGAACCTTGCACCGACAGCCCGCTTTTCGAGCTGCCGCAGGTGGTGGTCACACCGCATCTGGGAGCGTCCACCGAAGAGGCCCAGGACCGGGCCGGCACCGACGTCGCCGAGAGCGTGCGGCTCGCACTGGCGGGCGAGTTCGTTCCCGACGCGGTCAACGTCGGCGGCGGTGTCGTCAGCGAGGAGGTGGCGCCCTGGCTGGACCTGGCGCGCAAGCTCGGGGTGCTGGCCGCGGCGCTGTCCGATGGCCTGCCGGCATCGTTGTCGGTGCAGGTGCGCGGCGAGCTGGCCGCCGAAGATGTGGAGGTACTGAAGCTTTCGGCGCTACGCGGCCTGTTCTCGGCGGTCATCGAGGATCCGGTCACCTTCGTCAACGCGCCGGCACTGGCCGCCGAACGCGGCGTTACCGCCGAAATCAGCAAAGCTTCGGAAAGCCCCAACCACCGCAGCGTCGTGGACGTGCGTGCGGTCGCTCACGATGGCTCGACCGTCAACGTTGCTGGCACACTGTCCGGTCCGCAGTTGGTGGAGAAGATCGTCCAGATCAACGGGCGCAATTTCGACCTGCGTGCCCGGGGCACGAACCTGGTGATCAACTACGCCGACCAGCCCGGAGCACTGGGCAAGATCGGCACTTTGCTGGGTGCCGCAGGGGTGAATATCCAAGCCGCGCAACTGTCCGAGGACGCCGAGGGCCCAAGCGCGACCATTCTGCTGCGGCTCGACCAAGACGTGGCCAGTGATGTGCGGTCGGCGATCGCGGACGCGGTGGGCGCCAACAAGCTCGAGGTGGTTGACCTGTCGTGAAACGCGCCGGCGACGATGCAGAGCAACAGAGCGATGTGGGGGCACCTCCCGCTTGCGGGGGAGAGGAGCGGCGTAGATGCAGTTAGCTGTCGTCGGCGGCGATGGGATCGGCCCGGAAGTTGTGGCCGAGGCGGTCAAGGTCCTTGACGCGGTTCTGCCGGGCGTGCAGAAGACGACTTACGATCTGGGCGCTCGGCGTTACCACGCCACCGGTGAAATACTGCCAGAGTCGGTGATCGGCGAACTACGTGAGCACGACGCAATCCTGTTGGGCGCGATCGGTGACCCGTCGGTCCCCAGTGGAGTACTGGAGCGAGGCCTGTTGCTGCGCCTGCGCTTTGAGCTGGATCATCACGTCAATCTGCGACCGGGGCGGCTGTATCCAGGGGTGAGCAGTCCGCTCGCGGGAAATCCCGAAATCGATTTCGTGGTGGTGCGCGAGGGGACCGAGGGCCCTTACACCGGCAACGGTGGCGCGATCCGAGTCGGAACGCCCCACGAGGTCGCCACCGAGGTCAGCGTCAACACCGCGTTCGGTGTGCGGCGAGTGGTGAAGGACGCGTTCGAGCGGGCCCAGCGGCGTCGCAAGCACCTGACGTTGGTGCACAAGAACAACGTGCTGGTGTTCGCCGGGACGTTGTGGTCGCGGATCGTGGCGGAGGTCGGCGCGGAAGTATCCAGACGTCGAGGTCGCTTATCAACACGTCGACTCGGCCACCATCTTCCTGGTCACCGACCCTGGTCGCTTTGACGTGATCGTCACCGACAACTTGTTCGGCGACATCATCACCGACTTGGCCGCGGCTGTCTGCGGCGGAATTGGCTTGGCTGCCAGCGGAAATATCGATGCCACCCGGACCAATCCTTCGATGTTCGAGCCAGTCCACGGCAGCGCACCTGACATTGCCGGTCAGGGCATCGCCGATCCGACCGCGGCGATCATGTCGGTGGCGCTGCTGCTTTCCCACCTTGGTGAGGATGAGGCTGCTGCCCGGGTGGATCGGGCGGTCGCGAGTTATCTGGCAACTCGCGGGCACGAGCGGCTCGCCACCAGCGAAGTCGGCGAACGGATCGCCGCCGCGCTCTAGTTTCCATTCCGGGTGGGACTAAGCGAATTGGTACCAGCGGCACCGCTGCCAGTGGGAACAATCCGCACAGTGCCCATGCCTGTGGATAGGCGGCCGCGGTGATCAGATGCACCGAAGAGCGGGGGTGCGGTGGCCGCCATCAGCCGCTGGGTGGTGTTCTGGGTGCCCAGCGCGCGCCCGCTCCAGAACGGCCCGGCGAACTCGGTGATCGCCGTCGCCTCCAAACCGTTGTCGAGCACGGCGAATACCGCCACAGCGATCATGAGCGGCACTTCGAACCGCGAGCCGTGGTGATCGGCCAGCGCGAGTAGGAACAGCGTCGAAGCGGTGGCGAGCGCGATGATGCGGACCGGTCGCATGCGTGAGCCGACGCGGTCAGACCACCGTCCCACCAGGATGCGACCCAGCGCGCCGAGTAGCTGGGAGACGGTCACCACACCGCCCGCCTTTGCGATCGACCAGCCATGGTCGTCCGATCAACCAGACCAGCATGAACGTGACCGTCACCGCCTGCGGCATCATCAGCAGCGACGAAACGACGTGAATTCGCCACAACGTGAAGGACCCTCGATACGGGCTGGCCAGTTCCTTCGCGCTGGCGGCCGCGCGGGGTTTCCGCGGCGGGTCGACAATGCCGATCACGCTGGCCACTGCGGCCACCGTGCACGCCAGGGCCGGAAACATCAGCCCGGCGTTCGGGTTGCGCTCCGTCAGCTCGGGTATCACCAAGGCGCCCAGGGCGATTCCCAGCGGTTGGGCGGTCTGACGGATTCCCATCGCCAAGCCGCGTTTGTTCGCTGGGAACCAACCGGACACCAGCCTGCCGCCGGCGGTGTTGGAGCTTGCTGCGGCCATACCGCCAACAAATAGGAAGGCGCCCATCGCCACCAGCGAGTGGACCGAAGCGGCGGCATAGGCCGCGGCCCCGGTGAGCGCCGAGCCCACGCTCATGACGATCCGCTCGCCCAGCCGGTCTGTCAGGTAGCCCCAGAGAATGAGCGTGACCACCATGCCCAAGCTCGGCATCGACGCCAACAGGCCTGCTTCGGTCAGGGGCGTTCCGCGCGCGGATACCAGCGAGGGGATCAGGAAGGCGACGCCGTTGATGAAGAGGAAGGAGCTCGATGTCACTCCCACCGAGATGAGTGTGATCGACCAGCGGGCGCCCATGCTGAGCGGGACCGCATTGGTCGGGTCCTGCGGCATCGGCTCATGCTCGCATACGCGCTCCTCCTCGGGCCGTTCCGGCCCGCATCGTCGCCCCGCTAGGCTCAACCGAATGCGCCTTGGTCGAATCGCCAGCCCCGACGGTGTCGCCTTCGTCAGCATCGAAGGCCCGCTGGAAGATCCCAGCGGGATGGTCGCCCGTGAGATCGCCGAGCATCCGTTCGGCACACCCACCTTCACTGGCCGCTCATGGCCCATAGCCGATGTTCGGCTGCTGGCTCCGATGCTGGCCGGCAAGGTTGTCTGCGTCGGCAAGAACTACGCCGATCACATCGCAGAAATGGGTGGCTCGACGGGCCCGGCGCCGGCTGATCCGGTGATATTCATGAAGCCCAATACCGCGATCATCGGGCCGAATGTACCGATTCGACTGCCCGTCAACGCATCACCCGTGCACTTCGAGGGCGAGCTGGCGGTAGTGATCGGCCGGCCGTGCAAGGATGTTCCGGCCGCGCGGGCTGCCGAAAACATCCTCGGCTACACCATCGCCAACGACGTGTCGGCACGCGATCAGCAAAAGGCTGACGGTCAGTGGACAAGAGCCAAAGGGCATGACACGTTCTGCCCGGTTGGGCCGTGGATCGTCACCGACTTAAGCCCTCTAGACCCGGCCGATCTCGAACTGCGGACCGAAGTCAACGGCCAAGTCAAACAACACAGTCGCACCTCGCTGATGATCCATGACGTCGGTGCCATCGTGGAATGGATCTCGGCTGTGATGACCTTGCTGCCCGGCGATCTCATCCTCACCGGAACGCCCGCCGGTGTGGGGCCGATCGAAGACCGCGACACCGTCTCCATCACCGTCGAGGGCATCGGCACCCTCACCAATCCCGTAGTCCGCAAGCAGGAGTCGTAACAAGGCCGCCGCTGGGCGCGGAGCGCGGTTGCGCGCCTCGATGACCGCAAGACCAGGCCTGCGGATTGCTCGGCGAGTCTTTGGTAGTCTGCACGTCGGCCGACAATGGCTGGCAGCGGCGCTTCCAGAACGTGCGCAGATGTTTGTTCTGTTCCGTGGAATGTGCCCTGACCAGCGGTTTTAGGCAGCCGATGGGGTATGGTGTAATTGGCAACACAGCTGATTCTGGTTCAGCCATTCTAGGTTCGAGTCCTGGTACCCCAGCAAAATCTCGCCATCGCAAGCGATTAGGCGGGCCAACCGGGGTGAGCTATGCTGGCTGCTCGGATCGGTTCTGGCCCCGTCGTCTAGCGGCCTAGGACGCCGCCCTCTCACGGCGGTAGCGTGGGTTCGAATCCCATCGGGGCTACAAAACGACCGCTAACGCGGTTATTGGCCGGTCCCCAGTGCTGCGGGTGCGGTCGAACCGCCCACCGGCATCTGGGGCATCCCGAGCTTGCGGTGATCCCACGAACGCGCGCGACGCGCCACGATCCGCACGCAGACCCGCTTGTTCATCATCTGCTCGACGAAGGGCTTCATGTCGTCGCTGTAGGGGCCGGTGTAGCGCTCCCACACGCTGACCCCGACCCGATGCGATACGTCAGGATCGTCCACGATCTCCGCAACGCCTTCGAAGGACACCCCGCGCAGCGTGTCGTAGGTGTCGCCGTCCTCGATCAAGAAAGCTCACTCGCGGATCCCGGAGAAGGTTGACGGCCTTTTGCGACTTGGCCTTGGTCTCCAACCAGATTTCCCCGTCGACCACCGCGTACCACATCGCGGTCAAGTGCGGCTGGCCGTCGGCGCTGATGGTGGCCAAGGTGCCGGTGCGGCTCCTGACGACGAAATCGCCGATTTCATCCTCGGACATCACGATGCTCGCGCGTTGATTCGTTCCCATGGCGTCAGTCTCTCAGGCGGTCTAGCGCCCCTGCGCGCCGAGTGTGCACTGGCGGATTCGAGCGTGCGCTGAGGCCGGGGAATTCGCGAATCTTCCGCCCAGGCCACACCCGCGACGCTTAGAGGCGGCGAGTGATCGCTTCGGCTGCGGCAAGTAGGTCGGCCGCCCAGCGCGCTCCGGGACGTCGGCCCATCCGATCGATGGGTCCAGATACCGATATGGCGGCGATGACGACACCACGGCTATCGCGCACCGGCGCCGACACGCTCGCCACCCCCGGTTCGCGCTCGGCCACACTTTGTGCCCAACCGCGCCGGCGCACTTCGGCCAACGTCCGGTCGGTGAATTTCGCTCCAGGCAGCACCACCTTCTGGGTGGCCGCGTCGCTGTGGGCCAGTAGTACTTTGGCGCCCGAACCCGCCGTCATCGGCAACCGCGCGCCGACCGGGACGGTATCGCGAAGGCCCGCAGACGGTTCCAGGGCGGCCACACAGACCCGGGAAGTGCCCTCGCGGCGGTACAGCTGCACGCTTTCGTCGGTGGTCTCGCGCAACGTCGGCAGTACCGCCGCGCTCGCCGCCAGCAGCGGATCGTTGACGCGCGACGCGAGTTCGGTGACCGCCGGACCCAGGCGCCAGCGGCCTTCGTCGTCGCGCGCCAGCAGCCGATGAACTTCCAGCGCGGCTGCCAGTCGGTACGCGGTGGCCCTGGGCAGGCCGGTTCGATCACACAGTTCGGCTAACCCGCAGGGAGATTCCGCGATCGTGTGCAGTACGCCCATGGCTTTGTCGAGTACGCCGATACCGCTATGCTGTCTCACAAAGAGATACTAGCGTCTCGCATTCTGAGATCACAGCCTGGATCGATCGGCGAGCCGCGAAAGACCGAATCGAGATTCGCGCAGATGGGATTCGAGATGGAAAACACAGCCGGCGCCAAGAAACCCCGCACAATGGCCGAAAAGGTATGGGCAGACCATGTTGTGGCATCCGGAGAGGGCTCCGATCAAAGCAACGCCCCCGATTTGATCTATATCGACCTGCATCTGGTGCACGAGGTCACCAGCCCGCAGGCCTTCGACGGCCTGCGGCTGGCCGGCCGCCCCGTGCGCCGGCCGGACTTGACGCTGGCCACCGAGGACCACAACGTGCCCACCATCGACATCGACAAGCCGATCGCCGACCCGGTGTCGCGCATCCAGGTCGAAACCTTGCGGCGAAACTGCGCCGAATTCGGCGTCCGGCTCTATCCGATGGGCGATATCGAACAAGGCATCGTGCATGTCGTCGGACCTCAGTTGGGTCTCACCCAGCCAGGAATGACGATCGTCTGTGGCGACAGCCACACCTCTACCCATGGCGCGTTCGGCGCATTGGCGATGGGCATCGGCACCTCAGAGGTCGAACACGTGCTCGCCACCCAGACGTTGCCATTGCGGCCATTCAAGACAATGGCCGTCAATGTCGAAGGGCAGGTGCCTGCTGGCGTGGCCGCCAAGGACATCATTCTGGCCTTGATCGCCAAGATCGGCACCGGCGGTGGGCAGGGGCACGTCATCGAATACCGGGGGAGCGCCATCGAATCGCTGTCCATGGAGGGCCGGATGACGGTCTGCAACATGAGCATCGAAGCCGGCGCCCGGGCGGGCATGGTGGCACCGGACCAGACCACCTACGAGTTTCTGCGTGACCGCCCGCACGCCCCGACAGGGGCCCGGTGGGACGCGGCGCTTGCGTACTGGGAGCAGTTGGGCACCGACGACGGGGCGGTTTTCGACACCGAGGTCTTTCTCGATGCGGCATCCTTGAGTCCGTTCGTCACCTGGGGAACCAACCCAGGCCAGGGGGTGCCACTGGCCGCCGCTGTGCCGGATCCAGAAATGATGACGGACGACGACGAACGGCAGTCCGCCGAGAAAGCGTTGGCGTACATGGACCTTCGACCCGGGATGCCGATGCGTGATATCGCCGTCGACACCGTATTCGTCGGGTCTTGTACCAACGGTCGTATCGAAGATCTGCGGGTGGTGGCCGATATCTTGCGTGGTCGCAAGGTGGCTCGAGGAGTGCGGATGCTGGTCGTCCCGGGCTCCATGCGGGTACGCGCCCAGGCTGAAGCCGAGGGGCTCAGTGAGATATTCACTACTGCCGGCGCCGAATGGCGGCAGGCGGGCTGCTCGATGTGCCTGGGTATGAATCCCGATCAGCTCGAGCCGGGGGAGCGGTGCGCCGCGACGTCCAACCGCAACTTCGAAGGGCGGCAGGGTAAAGGCGGCCGCACACATTTGGTTTCCCCGGCCGTCGCCGCGGCGACCGCGGTTCGCGGCACCCTGTCCGCTCCGGCCGACTTGAACTAGCCCACTGAGATTCAAGAAAAGGACGACGATGGAAGCCTTTGACACCCACACCGGTATCGGCGTGCCGCTGCGGCGGTCCAATGTCGATACCGACCAGATCATTCCGGCGGTGTTTTTGAAGCGTGTCACCCGGACCGGTTTCGAGGACGGTTTGTTCGCGACCTGGCGGTCGGATCCCGCATTCGTGCTCAACCTCAGCCCCTTTGACCGAGGCTCAGTCCTGGTCGCCGGGCCCGATTTCGGCACCGGATCGTCGCGTGAGCACGCGGTGTGGGCGCTGATGGACTACGGATTCCGGGTGGTCATCTCGTCTCGGTTCGGTGACATTTTCCGCGGGAACGCGGGCAAGGCAGGGTTGCTGGCAGCCGAAGTCGCCCAAGACGATGTGGAACTCCTTTGGAAGCTCATCGAGCAGAGTCCGGGGTTGGAAATCACTGTCAATCTTCAGGATCGAAATGTGACCGCGGGAACGGCGGTGCTGCCGTTCAAGATTGACGACTATACCGCTTGGCGGCTCATCGAGGGACTCGACGATATAGGCCTTACGCTGCGGAAACTCGCCGAGATCGAGGCTTTTGAGGCGGCCTATCCGGACTGGAAACCGCGGACTCTACCGACTCCCTAAGGGGGCCGTCCGGGACGAAATTTCCTCTCGGCCATCTAACTAAGCCGGGCCCATTTTGGGGCCATGCCACCGGTCAAGGGCGGCAACCGGATTGCGGGAATTCGAATCACAGGCTCCTGAAATTGCGCGTGGCTCTTGGCAATTTGCCAGGTAAGGGTTTACCGTGTCCACTAGTCGGTTCAAAAATGGGACCACTAGCTTCGGAGGGATTGGATGAATAAAGCAGAGCTCATTGACGTGCTCACGCAGAAATTGGGCTCGGATCGTCGCCAGGCAACTGCCGCCGTCGAGAATGTCGTCGACACCATTGTGCGTGCAGTGCACAAGGGTGACAGCGTCACCATTACCGGGTTCGGTGTATTCGAACAGCGTCGCCGCGCAGCGCGCGTGGCCCGCAACCCGCGTACTGGCGAGACGGTGAAGGTAAAGCCGACGTCCGTCCCGGCGTTCCGACCGGGTGCCCAATTCAAAGCGGTTGTCTCTGGCGCGCAGCGCCTCCCGTCGGAAGGACCCGCCGTGAAGCGTGGCGTCGTTGCGAGTGCAGCCAAGAAGACAACGGCCAAGAAGGCCCCGGCCAAAAAGGCTCCGGCCAAGAAGGCTCCCGTCAAGAAGGTTGTGGCCAAGAAGGCTCCGGTCAAAAAGGCTCCGGCCAAAAAGGTCGTCAAGGCCGTGAAGGCGCCCGTCAAGAAGGTCGTCGCCAAGGCGCCCGTCAAGAAGGCCGTCAAAGCGGTGAAGAAGGTCGTCGCCAAGGCGCCAGTGCGCAAGGCGGCAACCAAGGCTCCGGCTAAGAAAGCCGCGACCAAGGCTCCGGCCAAGAAGGCTCCGGCCAAGAAGGCCGCAGCCAAGCGGGGCCGCAAGTAAGGCGGTAAGCAACCAACACGCAATACCCTTCGGTGGCAGTGTTGCCACCGAAGGGTATTCGCGCGTTAGGCCCGCACGTTGGCGGCCAGCGCGCCGCCGATGTGGTCTGCCGCCGTCAACCGACCGTCCGATAGCGACAGCACCCACGTGCTGCCTTTGTGGTTACGTGATCTGTCGGGGCGCACTCCGTCGCGATCACACCACCAAGCGATCAGGTCGGGAATCACCTTGCCCTGGGAGCAGATCACCGGTGTGCCTTTCTGCCTGGCAATCTCCAGCATTCGGTGGCGGGCGCGTTTAGGGCTCTTGGCGTACGCCTCTTCGGTCAAGGTGGGCTCGTCTTGAATCGGCACGCCCAACTCTTCGGCGAGTGGTTCTACCGTCTGTTGACAGCGCACCCGGCTGGCAGCGCGTACGTTTGTGGCGCCAAATGCCAGCAGTTGACCGACCAATGCCTCGGCTTGCGCCCTTCCTTGTTTGTCCAGGGGCCGCTTGGTGTCATCCCCGGAGAAACGCGATTTTCTGCCGGCGGTGCCATGCCGGACGACCAACATGGTGCGTGTGTCCGCTGGTTGTTTTTTGAACTGGCGCAGGACCTTTCGATCCTGCGCATAGTTGAGTTTCTTCGTCGCGTCGGCGACTGGGAGCCAGATCAACTCGTCGACTTCGTTACCGGCGGTGAATTCCCCGCCGGTGCTGCGTGCGGCCCAGTAGTACACCTTCTTGACGCCCAGGTCTATCGGGTAACTCACCGCGGCGAGGCGCCTGCCAAGGATCGACCGGCTACCGGTCTCTTCAAATACTTCTCGCACGGCGGCGACGGGTGCGGTCTCGCCGGGGTCCACTTTGCCTTTGGGCAGCGACCAGTCGTCGTAGCGCGGGCGATGTATGACGGCGATCTCGAGCGCTGCGTTCTTAGTGGCTGGATCATCGGCTGGCCGCCACAACACGGCGCCAGCGGCGTACACGATTCGGCTTCCCGCGCGCCGGCTCTGGTTCGGCACCTTCACTCCTGCAGGTTAATTCGCTGTGGCCGCTCGCGGTCGTGGGGGTGGCGCAGGAAACCTATCGCTAGGGGCTGGTGTGCCGCTCCATCAACGATACTTGGTGGTCGCGCACGGTGTGACCGTCCCGTGGGGACGCGGTCCACTGCCCGTCGGGCCCGAGTTCCCAGCACCGAGTGGACGGGTCCAGTGCGGACACGAACAAGTCATCCAGGTATGCCGTGAGCTTGGGGTCTTTGACCTGAACCAGCACCTCGACCCGCCGATCGAGATTGCGGTGCATCATGTCCGCGCTGCCGATCCAGAATTCGTTGAGGTGGTTGAAATGGATGATCCGCGAATGCTCCAGGAATTGGCCGAGGATTGACCGAACCGTGATGTTTTCCGAGAACCCTTCAACGCCCGGGCGCAGCGCGCAGATGCCGCGCACCACCACCTCGACCTGCACGCCTGCCCGCGACGCGCGGTACAGCGCGTCGATGACCTGCTCGTCGACGAGAGCGTTCATCTTCATCCGGATCCGCCCGTCACCGCGTTCGCGGTGGGCGGCGATCTCACGATCGACGCGTTCGATGATGCCCTTGCGGATGCTGTGCGGGGCCACCAAGAGGTTGCGGTAGGACACCTTGCGCGAATAGCCGGTGAGCGAATTGAACAAGTCGGTCAGGTCGGCGCCGATGTCGGGGGACGCGGTGAGCAGGCCGACGTCCTCGTACAGGCGCGCCGTCTTGCCGTTGTAATTGCCTGTCCCGATATGGCAGTAGCGCCGGATCGTCGAACCTTCGCGGCGCACTACCAGGCAGGTCTTGCAGTGCGTCTTCAGTCCCACGTACCCGTAGACGACGTGCACACCTGCCTGCTCGAGTGCGCGCGCCCACCGGATGTTGGCCTGCTCGTCGAAGCGTGCCTTGATCTCGACCATTGCCACCACCTGCTTGCCGGCCTCGGCGGCTGCAATCAGTGCCCGGACGATCGGCGAATCACCGGATGTGCGGTACAGCGTCTGTTTGATCGCCAGCACGTTGGGGTCGGCGGCGGCCAGCTCGATGAACCGCTGCACGCTGGTCGAGAATGAGTCATACGGATGATGGAGCAACACATCGCCTTCGCGCAGCGTCGCGAAAATGCTTCTGGGTGTTTCCCGGTCGGCGAAGGCGGGATTGGTGGCGGGGACGAAAGCCCGGTCCTTGAGAGCGGGCCGGTCGACGCCGTAGATCTGCCATAAGCACGACAGGTCGAGGAGCCCCGGCACCTCGATGACGTCACCGGGATTCACATCGAGTTCGCGCAGCAGCAGTTCCAGCATGCTTTCGGTCATGTCGTCGGCGATCTCGAGTCGCACCGGCGAACCGAACCGCCTGCGCGCCAACTCCCGTTCCAGCGCTTGCAGCAGGTCTTCGTCGCGGTCCTCTTCAACCTCGTAGTCCGCATTGCGAGTAATCCGGAACGTGTGATGCTCGACGATCTCCATGCCCGGGAAAAGCGCCGGAAGGAAGGCCGCGATCAGCTCTTCCAATGGCAGGTAGCGGACTTCGTCCTGTCCGTCCCCGTTCGCACCATCGCGCTTTTCGAGTTCAACGAAACGCCCGACGTTGTCGGGCACCTTGACTCGGGCGAAGTGCTTGGTGCCGTCCTCGGGCTGCTTGACGGTGACCGCCAGGTTGAGGCTCAACCCGCTGACGAACGGGAACGGGTGAGCCGGGTCGACGGCGAGCGGGGTGAGGACCGGGAAGACCTGTTCGTTGAAATAGGTCGACAGTTGGTCGCGCTCAGCTTGATCCAGTTCGTCCCACGTGACGATGTGGATGCCTTCTTCGGCCAGCGCGGGGCGTACGAAGTCGAGGAACTCTCGGGCGTGCCGGGTCGCGATTCGTTGTGTCTGCTCGCCGATGCGGGCCAATTGCTCGCGCGGTGTCAGGCCGTCGGCAGAGCGGACGGACAGTCCCAACTCGTCTCGGCGCTTGAGGCCGGCCACCCGAACCATGTAGAACTCGTCAAGGTTGGAAGCGAAAATCGCCAGAAATTTGGCGCGCTCCAGCAAGGGCAGAGAGTTATCGGCCGCGAGCGCCAGCACGCGCGCGTTGAAGTCGAGCCAGCTCAGTTCCCGGTTGAGGTAACGGTCTTCTGGAAGCTGGTTGTCGGTCGTGGCGGGCGTCGCAGCGGGGGGTGCCACCACATCCGAGTCGCCTGGTTGCCAAACAGTTTCTTCGGGGCGCGCCTCAGCTTCGATTTCGGTCACCAGGGAATCATTGCTCATTACCCCTTGGTGCTGCCAGCGCACGACGCGCGTCAATCCGCCGTTGGTGCGCCGTTCACCCTCTCGGCAGGTCTGTTGACGCTGGTTGGGCGCGATTACTGCGGCGAGGCTAACGCTGCGCGAGGGCCCGCGTGGTCGCTGCGCCGACACCGAGGCGTCGGGCAGCTGCCAGGTCGGCGGGTGTGTCGACGTCGCAACGCAGCCCCGGCCACGCACCCGTCAGCTCGATCGCTCCTGAACGGCGATGTCGGGCCGACGAATCCAATCCGAACTTCGGGTCGAGCGCGGATCCGAACGCGAAAAGCGTGGCCGTTCCGGTCGCGAGCCGGTCAGCGACGAAACTGCGCCGATGATGGCGCGCGGCGGCAACCGCCTCGGCCAGCTCCTGTGTCTGCAAGGCTGGCAGATCTCCTTGCAACACAACGATATTGGAGAATGACCCGGCCACTTCCTGTTCGGCCACGGCGATGGCGTTGTTCAATGGGTCCCCGTGACCCTCGGGCGTCGGGTCCGCCAGCACGTTAGCCCCGAGCGCCGCCGCCGCGGCGCTCGCGGCTTCGTCGGGCGTGATGACGGTGATCGAGCCGACTGCTGCGACGCCGCCCGCCGCGCTCAGTGTGTCCACCAACATCGCCAGCACGACGCTTTCCCGGGTACGGGCCGAGAACACCGGCGCCAATCTGGTCTTGGCGGCGGTCAATCGCTTGACGGCGATGATCAGGGCAACATCAGCTGCACTGTCACCCGCGCCGTCGGCCCGTGTGCCGCTCATAAGGTCATCCTGCCAGCGACGTGTGTGCACCGTCGTGAGCTGGGGGCACCTCCCGCTTGTGGGGGACTCGCCAGCGCGATCGTGCTGGCCGAGCGTCGCGCTAGTGTGGCGGCAGCAGGATGGCGCGTCTGGATGGGCTAGCACGGACGGGGATGACGGATGGTCGGCACGTCGGGCGCCATTGCGGTGATGGGCGCCGGTGCGTGGGGGACGGCGCTGGCCAAGGTGCTCGCCGACGCCGGGGGACCAGGAGCAGAAGTCAACCTGTGGGCGCGTCGATCGGAGGTCGCCGCGCAGATCAATGCCACGCGATACAACCCCGCCTACCTGCCCGGCACGTTGCTGCCACCGAGCATCCGCGCCACCGCCGACGCGCACGAGGCGCTTAACGGCGCGACGACGGTGCTACTGGGAGTGCCGGCCCAGACGATGCGGGCCAATCTCGAGCGGTGGACGGATTCGTTGGCCGACGGAGCGACCCTGGTCAGTCTCGCTAAGGGCATCGAGCTGGGCACCCTGATGCGGATGAGCCAGGTCATCGTGTCCGTGACAGGCGCGGACACGGCGCAGGTCGGCGTGATCTCGGGACCGAACCTGGCCAGTGAGATTGCCGAATGCCAACCCGCGGCCACCGTCGTCGCATGCAGCGATTCCGGCCGCGCGGTCGCGTTGCAGCGGATGTTGAACAGCGGGTATTTCCGCCCGTACACCAATTCCGACGTGGTGGGCACCGAGGTCGGCGGGGCTTGCAAGAACGTCATCGCGCTGGCGTGCGGGATGGCGGCCGGTGTTGGTCTGGGCGAAAACACCGCATCGGCGATCATCACCCGTGGTCTGGCGGAGATCATGCGGCTGGGGATTGCGCTCGGCGCCAAGGGCGCCACTCTGGCCGGTCTGGCGGGGGTGGGTGATCTGGTGGCCACCTGTATGTCGTCGCGTTCGCGAAATCGCTCGCTGGGCGTGCGCCTGGGCCGAGGCGAGTCCATACAGGCGGCGTTGGGAGGCACCGCCGATGGCCGCGATGGCCACGTCGTGGAGGGCGTGACGTCCTGTGAGTCGGTGCTCGCGCTGGCGTCCAGCTACGACGTCGAGATGCCGCTTACTGACGCCGTGCACCGCGTTTGCCATAAGGGACTCTCGGTGGACGAGGCGATGGCCCTCCTGTTGGGGCGCAGCACCAAGCCCGAATGAGCCGGGCCAGTCTCGGGGCGGCCTTAAACGCCAGGTCGGAGGCTCCAACCCGACTCCGCAACGCTTCACCCGGTAGCCTCTTTAGGTTGTGACTGCCTCCGAGCGCGTGCGCGTAGCCGTCGTGTTCGGCGGGCGCAGCAGCGAGCACGCCATCTCGTGCGTGTCCGCCGGGAGCATCCTGCGCAACCTCGACCCGCAACGCTTCGACGTGGTCGCGGTGGGTATCACCCCGGAGGGCTCGTGGGTGCTCACCGACGGCAACCCGGACGCGCTGGCGATCACCAACCGGCAGCTTCCGGGGGTGAGCGCCGAATCGGGCACCGCGCTTGCCCTGACGGCCGATCCGCAGCGCAGCGGCCAGTTGGTGTCACTGCCACCCGGTGCCGGTCAGGTCTTGGCGTCCGTCGATGTGGTGTTTCCGGTGCTGCATGGCCCATACGGCGAGGACGGCACGATCCAGGGGCTGCTCGAACTCGCGGGTGTGCCGTACGTCGGCGCCGGTGTCCTGGCAAGTGCCGCCGGAATGGACAAAGAATTCACCAAGAAACTGCTTGCCGCCGACGGACTTGCGGTCGGCCGGTACGTGGTGCTGCGCCCGTCTCGGCCGGCGCTGCACCCCGAAGAGCGCGAGTTGCTGGGTCTGCCGGTGTTCGTCAAACCCGCGCGGGGTGGCTCGTCGATCGGTGTGAGCCGGGTGTCGAGTTGGGACCAGCTGCCGGCCGCGATCAGCAACGCTCGCCGGCATGATCCGAAAGTGATCGTCGAGGCGGCCATTCACGGCCGCGAGCTGGAGTGCGGCGTGCTCGAGATGCCGGACGGCACAGTGGAAGCCAGCACTTTGGGGGAGATCCGGGTAGCCGGGGTGCGGGGCCGCGAGGATGCGTTCTACGACTTCGCGACCAAATATCTCGATGACGCGGCCGAATTGGATGTGCCGGCCAAGGTCGACGACGACGTCGCGGATGCGGTGCGCCAGTTGGCGATCCGCGCGTTCAAAGCCATCGACTGCCAAGGCCTGGCTCGGGTTGATTTCTTCCTCACCGACGACGGTCCGGTGATCAACGAGATCAACACGATGCCGGGGTTCACCACGATCTCGATGTACCCGCGGATGTGGGCCGCCAGCGGCGTCGACTATCCCACCCTGCTGGCGACCATGGTGGACACGGCGCTGGCGCGGGGCGTGGGTTTGCGCTAAGCGGGCCCGCGAGCCGGGTCGATGGCGACCGCCGTGATGGTGCGGTCGATCACCTCGGAGAGCTGCTGAATTGGAGTGGGCCCGGACCCCGATGGCAGCGTCAGCGCCACATAGACCGGCCGATCCACCGTGTACCACGTCGACCTGCCCGCAGCGCCGGCGGATTGCTGTTGGTCTGCGACCTCAAACCACTGCACCCGGTCGACGACCTGGATCGGGGAACCCACCACGAAGTCGGCCGGACGGTCGAGCCCGCAGCGCAACAGCACCGGCTCGCGGTCGGGCCCGGCGCGCCAGGCTGTCACGCCCGCCGGCGCCGGCGCCGCGATCGGTGCCCGCTGGGCGTCACCGAGCCGCAGCGGCAGCGCCTCGGCCAACTCGCGGCAGGCGGCACTGGCGGCTTGCGGGGCCGGGACGGCGGGAACGACGACGGCCTGGGGCGATGCAGTGCGGGTTGCCGCAATGACCAGGATCACGCCGATCGCGGCGACGGCGAGCGCAATCGCGGCAATCACCACGGCACGCGGCGGCCCGTCGGAGTCGCCTGTCACGTGGCCGTCCTCCTCCACTCGATTCCACTGCCCTGCCATACACTGGCGCCGTCCGCTCGCGCAGGCAAAGACCCAACTTACCGCAGGTCGGGCGACCGTTCGGGGCGCCTGTGCGGCCGCGATGCGACGAGGAGGTGGCGTGCGAGACGAGGAATCAGGGAAGTCCGAGACGCTGCAGCAGCTCGGTGAATTCGCGGTAATCGACCGGTTGGTGCGGGGCCGCCGACAGCCGGCCGCGGTCACGCTCGGACCCGGCGACGACGGAGCCGTGGTGTCCGCGGGCGACGGCCGCGTCGTGGTCTCGACAGACGTGCTCGTTCAGGACCGGCACTTCCGGCTGGACTGGTCGACACCGCACGATATCGGGCGCAAGGCGATCGCCCAGAACGCGGCTGACATCGAGGCGATGGGCGCGCGGGCCACAGCTTTCGTGGTGGGCTTCGGTGCGCCTGGTGATACGCAGGCGGCGCAGGTGGGCGCGCTGGTCGATGGAATGTGGGACGAAGCTGTCCTTCTCGGAGCCGGCATCGCCGGCGGTGACCTGGTCAGTTGCCCACTATGGGTTCTGTCGGTGACCGTGTTGGGCAACCTGGACGGCCGGGCGCCGGTGCTGCGGACTGGAGCGAAAGCCGGTTCGGTGATCGCGGTGGCCGGCGAGTTGGGGCGCTCGGCCGCAGGGTATGCCCTGTGCCTCGGTGGAATTGAGGGGTTCGACGAGCTACGGCACCGTCATCTGGTGCCCCGGCCGCCCTATGGACAGGGAGCGGCGGCCTCGGCCGCGGGCGCGCAGGCGATGATCGACGTCTCCGACGGTCTGGTCGCCGACCTGCGCCACGTCGCCGAGGGGTCCGGTATAGCGATCGATCTGTCCACCGCGGCGCTGGCCGCAGACCGTGATGCGCTGTCTGGGGCCGCCGCCGCGGTGGGCGCTGACCCGTGGTCGTGGGTGCTGGGCGGCGGCGAAGACCACGCCCTGGTGGCCTGTTTCGCCGGCGCGGCGCCGCCCGGTTGGCGCGTCATCGGTCGGGCGCTCGACGGAACGCCCAGCGTGCTGGTCGACGGTCAGGAATGGCGGGGATACGCGGGCTGGCAATCCTTTGAAGGTTAGGGTGTCGCAGTGACCGCGCGCCCGCTAAGCGAACTCGTCGAGCCGGGCTGGGCGAGGGCGCTAGAGCCGGTGGCCGAGCAAGTCACCCAAATGGGTCAGTTCCTGCGCGCCGAGATAGCGGGCGGGCGCACGTACCTGCCCGCGGGGCCGAACGTTTTGCGCGCCTTCACGTTTCCGTTCGACAGCGTCCGGGTCCTGATCGTCGGGCAGGACCCCTACCCGACGCCGGGACATGCTGTGGGCCTGAGCTTCTCGGTGGCACCCGAGGTGCGTCCGCTTCCTCGTAGTCTGGCCAACATCTTCGACGAATACGCCGCCGACCTGGGTTATCCGCAGCCCTCGTGCGGCGATCTGACACCCTGGGCACAGCGCGGCGTGCTGCTGTTGAACAGGGTGCTCACCGTGCGGCCCAGCAACCCGGCGTCGCATCGGGGTAAGGGCTGGGAAGCGGTCACCGAGTGCGCAATCCGCGCCTTGGTCGCGCGGTCGAGGCCGATGGTGGCGATCCTTTGGGGTCGCGACGCGTCCACGCTCAAGCCCATGCTGGCGGCCGACAACTGCGTGGCGATCGAGTCGCCGCACCCTTCGCCGCTGTCGGCGTCGCGCGGCTTCTTCGGGTCGCGTCCGTTCAGCCGAGCCAACGAGTTACTCGCCCAGCTGGGCGCCGACCCGATCGATTGGCGGCTGCCTTAGCCGGTCGTGGGACGCCACATCTCAACGGTGCTGGTCGCTCCGCCGGGTAGTTCGATGAACTCGATCGGTGTGCCGTCCGGGTCATACAGAAACAGCATGCGTACCCCCGCGATGGATGTCGGCGGCCCGTAGTTCAAGTCGAGGTGTGCGCTTAGTCGTTTGTAGGTGTCGTCGAGGTCGCGCACCCGAAAGGAGATGTTGGTGTATCCCAGGTGCGGTCCCTCGGGGCTGGCAGGCACGGTGCCGAGATCGAGCAGTTCGACCATCGTGCCGCCGATGAGGCCGCCGACCATCCGGCCGTGCGCGCCGCTGCTACCGGTCACGCTTTCGAGGCCTTCGCCATCGAGGTTCACGTCGAAGACGACGTCCATCCCGAGGATGTCGGTGTAGAACGTGAGTGCGGTGTCCATGTCGGACACGCCGACACAGACGTGTGAGAAGTTTTCCACCTCAACGGCTTTGCTTTCACCCATCGTCGTGCTCCTTGTCTGGGCCCTGTCTGGGGTGTCTTCGGGGCATGCCCGCGAAGAATACAACGTGCCTGGTGTCAGGATCTTCTGTTATGACAGCTGTCGGAAAGATCGTCGTAGTTGGGGCCACCGGCCTGATCGGCACCAAGGTGGTCGACATCCTGACCGCCAACGGCCAGCAGGTGCTGCCGGCTTCGCGCAGCACCGGCGTCGATCTGTTAACCGGTGACGGCCTCGCCGAAGCCCTGCGCGGCGCACGAGTGGTGGTCGACGTCACCGACTCGCCGTCCTACGAAGACGCCGCGCTGATGGATTTCTTCACTACGTCCACGGCCAACCTGCTCGCGGCGGGGCGGGCCGCCGAGGTGGCTCACCATGTCGCGCTGTCCGTTGTGGGTGCCGACCGCATGCCCGATAGCGGATACATGCGGGCCAAGGTCGCACAAGAGAGCGGGATCGTCGCCTCCGGTGTGGCATACACGATCCTGCGGGCCACGCAGTTCTATGAATTCGCAACCGGCATAACCGATTCCTGTGCCGACGGAGACATCGTCCGAGTGCCGGCCGCGCTCATTCAGCCGATCGCCGGCACCGAAGTCGCCGCGAAATTAGCGGCCATCGCGACCCGAGCCGCGGCCAATGCCGTCGTCGAACTCGGCGGGCCCCAATACCTTCCGTTCGAGGAATTCATCCGCGTCGCGTGCGCGCACTACGCCGATACCCGCACCGTCGTGACCGATCCCCACGCCCGCTACTTCGGCACCGCGCTGCAGGAGCGGACCCTGGTCACCGATGTCGTCGGGGGCAGGATTCGCTTCGCTGACTGGCTGGCCGGGAGATGACGCCGCAGAGCGTTAGGAGCTGGGAAAGTTCACGTCCCGGGTGACGGACTCCCACTCGTCGATCGACGACGTCGTTGCGGCGATCTTGTCGCGCATCGCCTTGAGTACGTCGCGGCCCAGCAGCAGCCGCAGCGGCGGGTCGTCGAGCTTGGTCACCATCAGCACCGCCTCGGCGACCTTTCGCGGATCGCCGGGCAGATGATCGGCGAACTGCTTGATCAGGTCCTTGCGCGCCGCCACATCGGCATAGTCGGCTATCGGGGTACCCGACTCCTTCATCGATCGCGTCGCCCAGTCGGTACGGAAGGCGCCCGGCTCGATGGCGGTCACCTTGATGCCCATTGGCCGCACCTCGGTGGCGAGCGCTTCGGTCACCGCTTCCAGCGCGAACTTGGTCGACGAGTAGTACGCGTTGGGCGGGTTGGCCACCAGACCGGTCATCGACGAGATATTGACGATGTGGCCCGAGCCGCGGGCGCGCATGGCCGGCAGCACCGCCTTGATCATGTTGACCGCTCCGAAGTAGTTGACGTCGAACAGCTTTCGGACCTCGGCATCCTCCCCCTCCTCCACCGCGGACAGGTAGCCGTGACCGGCGTTGTTGACCAGGACGTCGATCCCGCCGAACGCGTCGTCGGCCGCCGAAACCGCGGCGGCGATCTGGCCGGCGTCGGTCACGTCGAGTGCGACGGCCACGGCCCGGTCACCGAACTCGTCGACGAATTCCTGCACCGCGCTCAGCATTTCGCGCGGTCACCACCACGCTGTGGCCGGCCTCCAGCGCGGCGCGGGCGATCTCGCGGCCGAAGCCGGTGGAGCATCCGGTGATCAGCCAGCGGGCCATCTCAATCTGTCCCTTCCGGGAGGCGCCGCAGGTACGCCTTCCGTCGATCGGCGAGCTGGGCCGCCCGTTCGTCGGGGCCCACTGCCCGCAATGTCGGCACCTCGGTGTCGAGTCGGTCCAGTTTGACTACCCGTCCGCGGGCGCCGAGGTCCTCGCGAGGTCCGTTCGCACCGAACTCAGCCATTCGCAGTGTCAAGATGCCCTCACGCAGGCCGCCGGAGTCGATCCAGTTCGTCACGCCGGGATCGACCGGCGAAATGACGTAGGTGTAGGTGCCGTCCTCGTTGGCGACCGACTGAGCCTTGTTGAGGCTGCCGGTGCGGTCGACGATGTCCAGCGTGGTGCCCCAGATGTTGCTGAGCGGCACCGTGAAGTATTCGGCGCCACCGTCGCTGAGATCGACCACGAACGCCTCGTCGGGCGCGAGGTCGAAGCGGCCCATCACATAGACCTGGTTGCGCATCGCGCCGACTTTGTCGGCCGACCACGCCAGGTTGAAGTGGTTGGGCGGCATCTTGTATACGCCGTGGCTGAGCTTTCCGGTGAAGTCGGCGAAATACGCCATCATCGCCGCCGTCGCCTCGGCCTGCTCGTCGAGTGTGCGCGCCGGCGTCACCGGTGGGCCGCCGAGTCGCTGCACGTCCAGATGATTGGGGTCGTCACTGCCCCAGTCCAGCAGCACATCGCGGATGTAGAACTCGTGCGCCGCCGGAGAAGTCTGCACATGGTTAGGCTCGCCCGTCGGCGGGTTCGGAGTCGACGGAGATGGTGAAGCTGCCGTCGGAGTCGACGGCCATGGTGCTGCCGTTGAGTACGTCGACCGTGCCCATGTTGGCGTCCCACAGCGTGAAGTAGTTCTCGGTCATGCGATGCTCGCCAACCCGGCCGTCGGATCTCGTAGCGTTCCTCACCCGATATCGGGATCACCCGGTACACGCTGTCGGGATTGTCGATGCCCCAACGAGATCCCGGGGATGCGGTGGCCGTCGACGGGGTGCGCGAGCCGGGTGATGCAACTGACCTTGGGCCGCAGCTTGTCCTGGTTGGACGACCACACCGCCGCCGAGAACATCACCTCGGCGAACGAATCGTCGAACCGCTCCCGCATCGCGTCCGACGCCTTGGCGCGGCCCAGCCACTTCTCCGCCACTGTTCGATAGGCCGCCTTGACGGTGGGGTGCTCGATCAGTTCGAGCGCCGCCAATTCCTGTTCGTGCTGGGATGCCGTCGCGACGGGATCCTGAGTCATTAACTGCTCCTCACTATCCGGCATAATCTCTAAAACGCTTGTTGTATAACGCAAACCGCTCGTCGACTTGCTCGGGATGCAGGCCGTAGTTCTCCAGCCCGTAGGCCGGGCGCGCCGCCTCGCGTGGACGCTCGTCCAGCCAGCGCAGCATCGCGCCTTCGGCCTCGACCGTAAGCGGCAGGCCGATAGCGTCGTAGAGCCGGGATACCTGTCCGATCGGATCCGCCACCGCGTCGTCGAACGCGATATCGGTGACCCGGGCTGCGCCGTCAGACCAGCCGTCGCGGATCGCCATCGCCCGGTCATTCGTCCAGCCCATCCGCTGCAACCATTGCGCACCCACCCGGTTCAGGTCGACGGTGTCGGCGTGCATCGCGTGCAGGGTCGCGTTCAGGCTCGCGCCCGAAGCGATCGTGGTGCGCGGGTCGCGGTGCATGTGCACGATGTGCAGGTCCGCGAACTGCGCGCGCAGCAGGTCCAGATAGCCGAGGTGCGCCGGAGACTTGAGCACCCAGCGCCGAGGCGAACAGGTCCCCTCCGGATTTCGTTGCCGCTTCTGCCACTGCAGGAACTGCAGCATGCGGTGCAGGTAGTCGTAGGCGGGGGCGAAGTCCTGTTCGTCCAGCCATGATCGGTACGTCGGGAAGGTGTGCACCGGATTCGGGGACATGGGACAAGAACGCATCCGCCAGAAAGACGATCTCCTCTTCGGCTTCGCGCGCATACATCGGATGGATCGCGAACAGATCCGGCGCCAGTTCGCGGGATTTTGCTTCGCGTGCTTCGCTGATGGCGATGCGTGGGTCGACCCCGGCGAATTGGTAGTCGAGCCGGGGCGCGACCTCCACCACTTCCCAGCCATAGGCGCAGCTGAAACGCGGGTCGGCGGCCAGCAGGCGCTGCAGCAGAGTGGTCCCACTGCGCATCATCCCGACGACGACGACCGGCGCGGCGATCCGCTCGTCGAGGATCTCCGGGTGGCGGCGGATCCATTCCTGAGCGCGCAGCCGCATTCGCAGGCTGTGCACGATGCCCGACCGCAGGATGTGCGTCCCGACCGCGTTGAGATCAGCATCGGTGTAGTCGGCCAGCAGCACGCTCAGCGGGCGTTCGAACTCCCTGGGGCCCCAATCGGTGAGCGACTCCTTGCGCTGCGCGTCAGCCAACACGGTTGCCAGGTCGAAGACACCCGGATTTCCCACGCGATCAGAACTTCAAATGCTGGCTGACATCGCCGACCTGGTCGACGAACATGATGCGGCTGTCGAACCACCACACGCCGTCCAACCGGTGAAACGTGTCCTTGTAATGCCCGGTCACGATCACCTGCAGCGGCAAATCGGGCGTGGCCTGCGTGACGCAGTAGTAGGACGTGCTGCGCGCGGTCCCTTCAGCCTCGTTGATGTGGAGCTGCACGTTGCTCGTGTTGTGCTTGGTCTTCGGGGTGCCGTCCTCGTAGATCTTCGTGGCCATGTCGTACAACTTCCGCACCCCGGCGCTGCCTTCGAACACCGTCTCGGGCGGACCGTCCTCCACGCCGCAGATACGTCCGTGCGCGAAGATCCCGGCCACCGCGTCGAGGTCTCCGGCGTCCAGCCGTTCGGCATAGGTGTAGATCAGGTTGGTGATTTCCAGTGCACTGTCACTCATGTCGAATCACGCCGAATCTTCTCTTTTCATGGCCGTGCCGCTACAAGGTCGCAGACCATGTTGGCAGAACTGACCCGACTTGCGGTCATTCGGGGTCGCATAGGCCCGCCCGATGGTGGCGACCCGCTTCACCCGGCTTCGCCGCGCTCGCGATCGCCACTAGTCTGATCGCCGTGACTTCACCTTGGTCGCCGAGCCGGCTCGGCAACTTGACCGGCAAGCGAATCGTCGTCACTGGGGCGACCAACGGCGTCGGCCTGGGTACGACGCGCGCTCTCGCCCGAGCGGGCGCCCACGTGATTCTGGCTGTCCGCAACACCGAACTCGGCGCTCAACGCGCGGCCGAGGTGGGCGGCTCGACGTCCGTCGTCAAGTTAGACCTCGCCGACCTGGCTTCGGTGCGCGCTTTTCCCGGTCTAGTCGACGGTGACATCGACATCCTGATCAACAATGCGGGCACCATTACCGACCGCCGTACCGACACGGTCGACGGATTCGAGATGACGTTGGGCACCAACCTGCTCGGGCCATTCGCGTTGACCAACCTGCTGCTTCCCCGGGTGCGTTCGCAGATCATCAACGTCGGCTCCGACGCGCACCGGACGGCGAAGCTGCGGCTCGACGACATGCACCTGCGCAACAACAAGTGGACGCGACTTGGCGCCTATTCGCTGTCGAAGCTGGCAGTGATGTTGTGGGGGCTGGAGTTGGACCGCAGACTGCGTGCCGCCGGATCGCCGGTGGTCACCCAACTCACCCACCCTGGCTGGGTGGCCTCGAATCTGTCGCAGATCTCCGACTCGCCGCTGATGTCGCTGGCGCACAAGACGGTCAAGGCTGTTGGCGACCGGTTAGCCAACGACGCCGACCAAGGAGCAGCGCCCACGCTGTACTGCATCAGTGAACCCATCCCGCCGGGCAGCTATGTCGGCGTCAGCGGCAGGTTGGGCCTGCTTGGTGCGCCGGCGCTCATCGGCCGTACGGTGCTTGCCTGCGACTACGCCGCCGCCGCACGTCTGGTGGCTTTCGCAGAGCAAGAAACCGGCACGACCCTGGCGGTGGGGCATGGGTGAACTCGATAACACCGTCGCCGTCGTCACCGGCGCGGCGCGCGGCCAGGGCCGCAGTCACGCCGTCGCACTCGCCGAACAGGGCGCAGACATCATCGCCGTGGATATCTGCGCCGACATCGAGGCGATTCCCTACTCGTTGGGCACCAAATCCGATCTCGACAAGACCGCAGGCCTGGTCGAAGCGGCCGGCCGCAAGGTACTGCCCGTCGTCGCTGATGTCCGCGACCTCGCCCAGCTGGAAGCCGCGGTGCAGGCCGGGATCGACGAACTCGGCGACATCGACATCGTCATCGCAAATGCCGGAGTGGTCGCGATCGGCGACCCGGACGCGCACACCGAACCGGTGTTCAACGCGATCGTCGACACCAACCTGAAGGGTGTGTGGCACACGCTGCTTGCCACGGTTCCCTCGATCATTCGCAAGGGTCGGGGTGGCTCGGTCGTTCTGGTCAGTTCGTCGCAGGGCCTGACCGGTCGGGGCGGCGACGGCAGCGCCGCCATGTTCGCCTACGCGGCGTCAAAGCACGGCGTGGTGGGGCTGATGCGCTCGGCGGCGAACGCGTACGGCCCACATAAGATTCGGGTCAACTCGGTGCATCCGAGCGGCGTGGCGACCCCGATGATCCTCAACGATTTCGTCGTCAACCGCATGCTGGAGAATCCGAACGCGGCCGTTTCGCAGATGCTGTTGCCCGATGTGCCGTTGGTCGAGTCCCAGGACGTCACAGAGGCGGTGCTGTGGCTCGTCAGCCCGCGGTCACGGTACGTGACCGGCGTGACCGTGCCCGTGGACGCCGGCCACTTGGTCATGTAGGGGTGATGTAGCCGAGGGCGTCGATTGTGTACTGATGGCGGGGTCGATCGGCGTGTCGCCGCCCTGGGCGCACGGTGAAAACCCAGGACACACACTCGAGCCGCGCGCTGACCGATGGTCGACCGGCCGTTAGCCGCGGGTGACCTTGCCGGCTTTGATGCAGGACGCGCAGGCGTTGAGCCGCTTCTTGTTGCCGCCGGGGCGCGCCACGACGTGCACAGTCTGGACGTTGGGGTCCCACCGACGGCTGGTGCGGCGGTGGGAGTGCGACACCGACTTGCCGAAGCCGGGGCCTTTCCCGCAGATATCGCACACAGCGGCCATGTCGAAGCTCCTCAAATCTCCTGCTTGGGGTCCGGCAACTCGAGTATCGGGAGCCGGGACAGCCCAGATTGATACCGGGCCCGTCAAGGATACCGACTCTCGTGGGGAACCACCAAAACGGCCACTGGCCACCGGACACGTTACGTCGGTGCTGTCACCCGCTCTGGATAGGCTCATTGGGCCGGTTCGACCCGCAGGCGTGTGGTTTCGCGCGGGCGGCCAGCGCAGCGGCGGCGAGCTACGCTGGCGCCCACCGGAGGGCTGGCGCGGAGGAGGTGGGTCACACTGGGCACTTCGGATCGTCTGCTGGACGCGTCCGCCTTGCGGGACTGGGCGCACACCGCCGTCAGCGACCTGATCACTCACATTGACGAGATCAACCGGCTCAACGTGTTCCCGGTCGCCGACTCCGATACCGGCGCCAACATGCTGTTCACCATGCGCTCCGCGCTGGCCGAGGCGAACGCTGGAGCCGCCTCGGAGGCGGGCCCCGGGTGCGTCGCGCGGGTCGCGGCCGCCATGTCGGTGGGTGCGCTGAACGGGGCGCGCGGCAACTCCGGCGTGATCCTGTCGCAGATCCTGCGCGGTGTCGCCGACGTCACCGCGACGGCGGCCGCAGGCTCCGGCGGTGAGCTATCCGACATCGACGTCACCGTCTTTGGGGCCGCGTTGCGCCGCGGCGTCGAGCTGGTCATCACCTCGATGGGTGGCGAGGAAATCCCGGGAACCATCGTCTCGGTGCTGCGGGCGGCAGCCGGTGCCGCCGAAGAGTGCGCGAGCAGCGGGGAGGGGCTGGCGGGGGCGATCGCGGCCGCCGGCGACGCCGCCGTGATCGCGCTGGAGAAGACACCCGAGCAACTCGACGTGCTCGCTGACGCCGGTGCGGTGGACGCGGGCGGACGCGGCTTGTTGGTCCTGCTGGACGCGCTGCGCTCAACCGTCACCGGGCAGGCGCCCGCCCGGGCGGTGTATGAGCTGTCGCCGCGCACCCTGCCCGACTGGCCGGCCTCGACGAGACTGACCACTACGACCGACCGGCCGGCGCCGCAATTCGAGGTGATGTACCTGCTCGGCGGTTGCGATGCCGCCGCCGTGGACGCGCTCCGGGACCGGCTGGGTGAACTGGGCGAATCGGTGGCGATCACGGCCGCGCCGTCGACAACTCAAGGCGGTTACTCGGTGCATGTGCACACCGACGACGCCGGCGCCGCGGTCGAAGCGGGTCTGGTGGCCGGGCGGCTCAGCCGGATCGTGGTCTCGGCGCTGACCTCCGGAACCACCAGACTGCCGGCGGGCGGCTGGACGCGGGAGCGGGCGGTGCTGGCCGTCGTCGACGGCGACGCCGCGGCCGAGTTGTTCGCCGGCGAAGGCGCCTGTGTGCTGCAACGGGGTCCGGACGCGAGCGATCCAAGCGCCGATATCAGTGCACACCAATTGGTGCGCGCCCTGGTGGACACCGGGGCCGCGCAGGTGATGGTTCTGCCCAACGGTTATGTGGCCGCCGAGGAGCTGGTCGCCGGCTGCACCGCGGCCATCGGCTGGGGCATCGACGTGGTGCCGATACCGACTGGGTCGATGGTGCAGGGGCTGGCCGCCCTGGCCGTGCACGAACCAGGCGGGCAGGCGGTCAACGACGGCTACACCATGGCCCGCGCCGCCGGAGCTGCCCGGCACGGATCGGTGCGCATCGCGACCGAGAGCGCGTTGACGTGGGCCGGTCGCTGTTCCCCCGGCGACGGTCTGGGTATCTCGGGCGACGAGGTGCTGATCGTGGCGGCCGACGCGGCCGGCGCGGCGATCGGACTGCTCGATCTGCTACTGGCTTCGGGCGGTGACCTGGTGACGGTGCTGGTCGGTGCCGGTATAGACGGCGACGCCGACGTCACCGCGGTCGGCGACATCCTCGAAGAACACGTGCATGACAACCATCCGGGCACCGAGCTGCTGATTTACCACACCGGCCATCGCGGTGACGCGCTGTTGATCGGGGTCGAGTAGCCGTGGCGTCTCTCACCGATCGGTTGGACCGCGTCATCGGTGCCAAGGCGGCCGATCTACTCGAAGAGGTATTCGGCATCCGGACGGTCGACGATCTGTTGCGCCACTACCCGCGTGGCTACACCGAGGGCGCGAGCGTGCGCGGCGACAATGACCAGCGGCTGCAAGAGGGTCAGCACATCACCATCGTCGACACGATCACCGCCACGGATTCTTTCAAGGCGAGAAAGCCTCCTTATCGGATGGTTCACCGCATCACCCTCGGATCCGGGCGCAACAAGATAACCGCGACCTTCTTCAACGCGAACTTCATCATGAAGGACCTAGTCAAACAGGCCAAAGTGATGCTGTCCGGCGAAGTCGGGTATTACAACAAGGCCGTGCAGCTGACCCATCCGGCGTTCCTCATCCTCGAATCAGCGGACGGAAAAAAGAAGTACGGCACCCGGTCGTTGAGCAAGATCGCCCAGGCCTCGAATGCCGTCAGCAGCGAAGAGGTGACCTCGGCCTTCGTGGGCCATTTCTTCGCGATCTATCCCGCCAGCACGAAAATGCAGAGCTGGGACATTTTTGCGTGCGTGCGCCAGGTGCTGGACGTCCTCGATCCGGTCGAGGACCCATTGCCGGCCGGACTGCGCGCCGGGCTCGGCCTGATCTCCGAGGACGAGGCGCTGCGTGCCATCCATGTTTCGGAAAACGACCGCGAACGGCTGAGAGCGCGCGAACGCCTGACCTTCGACGAAGCCGTCGGGCTGCAGTGGGCGCTGGTGGAGCGTCGGCACGGCACGCTGTCGGAGTCTGGGCCGGCGGCGCCGCCACGGCCCAATGGTCTAGCGGCACAGCTGTTGGGGCAGTTGCCGTTCGAGCTGACCGCGGGGCAGGGGGAGGTCCTTGATGTGCTGTCCGTCGGGCTCGCCGGGATCCGCCCGCTGAACCGCTTGCTACAGGGCGAGGTCGGTTCCGGCAAGACAATCCTCGCGGTGCTGGCGATGCTACAGATGGTCGACGCGGGCTACCAGTGTGCGCTGCTGGCGCCAACGGAGGTCCTTGCCGCACAACATCTCCGATCCATTAGCGACGTTCTGGGACCGTTGGCGATGGGGGGCCAGCTGGGCGGCCCCGATGACGCCACCAGGGTGGTGTTGCTTACCGGCTCGATGACCGCCGCCCAGAAGAAGCAGGTCCGCGCCGAAGTGGCGAGCGGCCACGCCGGCATCGTCGTCGGCACGCATGCTCTATTGCAGGACGCGGTTGAGTTCGACAACCTGGGCATGGTGGTGGTCGACGAACAGCACCGCTTCGGGGTCGAGCAACGAGACCGATTGCGCGCCAAGGCTCGTGCAGGTATCACGCCACACCTGCTGGTGATGACGGCGACGCCGATACCGCGGACCGTCGCGCTCACCGTGTATGGCGATCTGGAAACGTCTACGCTGCGCGAACTTCCGCGCGGGCGCCAGCCGATCACGTCGAACGTCGTCTTCGTCCAGGAAAAGCCCGCGTGGCTCGACCGCGCCTGGCAGCGCATCGTCGAAGAGGTCTCCGCCGGCCGCCAGGCTTACGTGGTAACGCCCCGGATCGACGAAAGCGACGAGTCGCCCGAGGGGCAGGACGGCGGCCGGCCTACGGCGACCGCCGAGGGTCTTTTCTCCCAGTTGCGCTCCGGTGAGCTGGCCGGCCTGCGGCTCGGGCTCATGCACGGACGGTTGCCTGCCGAAGAGAAGGACGACGCGATGGCGGCCTTCCGGTCGGGCGATATCGATGTGCTGGTGTGTACCACCGTCATCGAAGTAGGCGTCGACGTCGCTAATGCCACGGTCATGCTGGTCATGGACGCCGACCGGTTCGGCATTAGCCAGCTGCATCAGCTGCGCGGCCGCATCGGCCGAGGTCAGCACCCGAGCCTGTGCCTGCTGGCGAGCTGGGTTGCGCCGCAATCGCAGGCCGGCCGTCGGTTGAGCGCTGTCGCCGACACCCAGGACGGTTTCGCCCTCGCCGACCTGGACTTGAAAGAGCGCCGGGAAGGAGATGTGCTGGGCCGCAACCAGTCCGGCAGAGCGATCAACCTGCGGCTGCTCTCGCTGGCCGACCACCTGGCCTACATCGAGGCCGCCCGGGAGTTCTGCACTCAGGCTTACCAGGATGCGGCCTCGCACCCCGGATTGGCTTTACTGGCCGCACGATTCACCGACACCGACCGCATCGAATATTTGGATAAGTCATGAACAGAAAGCTCCTGCTGTGGTTGTCGGCTGCCGCGGTGCTTGCGGTGGTGGTCGCCTATCAGACGTTGGGATCGTCGGCGGCCAGGCACAGCGGCGAGGCCGCCGCACTCGCCGACGTCCCGACGGTGCAACCCGGTGCCGATGTGCTGGCGGGGATTGTCGTGCTGCCTCAACGGGCTCGCCGCTACGACTACCGCAGGCCGGCGTTCGGCGACGCCTGGGACGACAACAACGACGCCCCCGGCGGCCACAACGGATGCGACACACGCGATGACATCCTTAATCGCGATCTCGTCGACAAGACGTATGTGTCGATCAAGCGCTGTCCCGATGCGGTGGCCACCGGCACTCTGCACGACCCTTACACCAACACCACCATCGCGTTCCAGCGCGGCGCCCAGGTCGGCGAATCGGTGCAGATCGATCACATCGTCCCGCTTTCCTACGCCTGGGACATGGGTGCCTACGACTGGCCCGCCGCTGAGCGGCTTCGTTTCGCGAACGACCCGGCCAATTTGCTTGCCGTCGAGGGTCAGGCCAATCAGGACAAAGGCGATTCGCCGCCGGCTCTATGGATGCCGCCCAACAAAGCCTTCGGGTGTCAATACGCCATGCAGTTCATTGCGGTGCTGCGTGGCTACCAGTTGCCGGTGGACCAGCCTTCCACGGACGTACTGCGTCAGGCCGCGGCCACCTGCCCGGCCGGCTAGTCACGTAGGCGAGTAGTAAGCGGAGACTAATGTGTGGCCGGTGTGTAATGCGCCGCGTCGGTGGTGAATTCGGGCTTTCCGTAGGTCGCCAGCCGGAGCTTGAGGAGCCCGATAACGTATGCGTCGGTGATGTCGCGAAGCACGGGGATACGGCTGGCGTGGGTCACGGCGGTCAAACGCCCGATGATGAAGGGCGTGGTGAGGGCGATGCGCACGAGATCCGTAGGCCCGAGTGAGACGCCCATGGCCTCGGCGATCCCGCGATCACCGTTGCAGAACGTGCGTACGAACGTGAGCTTGCTGAAACTCTTCTCGACCGCTTCGGCGCAACGGTCGAACACGGTGGTGTTGGGGCGCAGATAGGCCGCCATCGTGCCGCGAACCAGTTCACCGCAAATGGTGTCGAATCCGTGCCGTAGAAGAGCTGAGCGCGCGTGCATGACGTGCATGATGTCGGCGGGTTCCGCGGGTAGGAGTTCCTCCGGCAGGCCAAGCAGAAAGCAGCGATACCTGGCGAATTCGATGGCCGCACGCTCCTCGCCGGTGAACTCGGTTCGCCCCTGCTGGCGGACCTTGCGGGCCAGTAGGTATTGGCCGATCATTCCGGCGGGCATCTGGTCTACCTGCGGCACCGGCATGCCGTAGATGGCTGTATCCCATTTGTCGGATTTCTTCAGGGCGTTGTAGCGGACCATCGAGTGCATCAACCGGACCATGGCGGCGGCTTCGAAGCCGGGACCATAACGGTCCAGCGCTCCGGGCAGGGTGGTGACGGCGAAGAAACTTGCCGTCTCGTTGACGCGCCGGGCGGCCCGCTTGCCCGATAGTGCGCCGGTCAGGGCCATCGGTAGCGCGGCATAAGCATTGGTGAAGGTCGCGACGAACGCTCCGCGGGTGATGAAGGGGGCCAACAACGCCGCGGGGATCCGCTCCTGTCGGGCGCCTTCGCGCACCAGGGCGAAGTCGATCCACTCCGGAGCGGCTTCCATGGTGGCAATGAAGGAGGCGAGTTCGGGGGGCGCGTCGGGCACCCCCTCGATTCCCTCGCGGCAGGCCGTCTTGAGCATGTCGATCAGGTGCGTGACGCTGTGCGTGGTCATCAGCGCCGCATACGGGTCGGCGACGACGTCGCCGAGCATGGTGGCCGTGCCGATCAATTCGGTGACGCGGTCGTCCTGCAGGATCGGTCCGCGGTCCGCTACCCACTCGGGCAGGTCGGAGTCGATGCCGGGCTGGGTGGCCAAGCGCTCCGGCTGTCGATCGAAGTCGAAATCCCCGTACAGATCGGGCTGCAAGTCGCGCTGGCTTCGGACTCGCTCAGCGAGCTCGGGATAGTAAGTGACCAACACAACCTCCCTCGTGGGCCGTACCGGCTAGCTAAACGCCGTCGTAAGTCTCCGGGTCCTCGCGCACCCGGGTGCCGTCGTTGAGCCCAGTGATTGCTTCCATATGCTCGACGGCTAATTCGAAGTCGAAGACGTCGATATTGCTGGCAATGCGCTCGGCTTTGGACGACCGGAAAATCACCGCATTACCCAGTTGCAGATTCCACCGCAGCAATACCTGTGCGGGGGTCTTACCGTACTCGCCGGCGATCGAGGTCACTGTCGGGTTGTCCATCAGCCTGCCGAGAACCAGCGGGGTGTATGACTGCGTGACCACGTTGTGCTGCGCGTCAGAATTGCGCATTTCGGCCTGGCTGAGCAAGGGGTGCAGCTCGATCTGGTTGACCGCCGGCGTGACGAAGGTGAGGTCGATGGCCGCCGTCAGATGATCCTCGGTGAAGTTGGATACGCCGATCGAGCGGGCATATCCGTCTCCGCGGGCTTGGATCAGGCCGCCCCAGGCATCAACGTAGTTGCCCAGCGACGGGGCGGGCCAGTGAATCAGGTAGAGGTCGACGTAATCCAGACCGAGTCGCTCCAAGCTGGCGATACAGGCCTGCGGCGCCTTGCTGAAACCCTGGTCCTTGGTAGCCAGCTTGGTGGTGATGAACAGTTCCGCGCGGGGAATCCCGGAGGCGGCAATCGCGCGGCCAACCGCCGCTTCGTTGCCGTAAGCCGCGGCGGTGTCGATGAGCCGGCAGCCGATTTCCAGCGCCGCCGACACCGCGCGCTCGGTCTCGTCGTCCGACAATTCCGCGACGCCCAGGCCAAGGACCGGCATCGTGTTTTCGTCATTGAACGTTATCGAGGGGATAGAGGGGCTAGCGGCGCCCGACATCTCTCACCTGCCTGTGAAATTGAAGGTTCGTGGATCCGGACCAAGACGGGTCCCATCATCCAGTGAGGAGATCGAGGCCATTTCATCGGGGTTCAGTTCAAAATCGAACACGTCAAAGTTGCTCGCGATCCTTGATGGGTTCACCGACTTGGGGATCACGATATTACCGAGCTGGATATGCCACCTGATCAACACCTGCGCGGGTGCCCGGCCGCAGCCTTCGGCGACGGCTGTGACCGTCGGATGAGTCAGTAACGCGCCTTGCCCCAGCGGTGCCCACGCTTCGGTGGCGATGCCGTGGTGGGCGTGCGCCTCCCGCAATTCTGTCTGGGGGAATCGCGGATGCAGTTCGATCTGGTTGACCGCCGGAACGATGCCGGTGGCGTCGATGAGAACGGTGAGGTGTTCGGGCTCGAAATTGCTGACTCCGATGGACCGGATTCGGCCCTGGTCGCGCAGCGTGGTGAAAGCCTTGAAGGTCTCTACATATTTGTTGAGCGCGGGCTGCGGCCAGTGGATCAGGTAGAGATCGAGATAGTCGAGTCCAAGTCGGCTCATGCTGGCGTCGAATGCCTTCAGCGTGCTGTCGTAGCCTTGGTCCGCATTCCACAATTTGGTCACCAAGTAGAGTTGGTCACGAGGCACGCCGGAATCCGCAACCGCTCGCCCGACCTCGCGTTCGTTACGGTAGGCCGCCGCGGTGTCGACATGCCGGTACCCGGTGCGTAGTGCAGCGCTTACCGCCAGCTCGGTGTCCGCCGGCGGGACCTGGAAGACCCCGAGCCCGATGGTGGGGATCAAATTGCCGTCGTTCAGCGTGACTATGTTTCTTTCGAGGGAGCAGCCCATGACCAAGAGTCTGCCAGGCGCAGCGAATCCGCACCCTCAACCCGGACATGCGCAGCCCCGATGGACCAGTCGTGTGCGGGGCGCAGTCACCGGTGTTGGCGTCAAGGTCATTCCGTGGATCCCTGCCGCGGCAAGGCGGGTGCTGTCCGGTGGCCGTTCGGTCATCATCGACGGCAACACGCTTGATCCCACGCTCCAGCTGATGTTGACGGGTATGCGGCTCGTCGGCATCGATGGTTTGGTCGTCGACGACGACCCGGCGGTGTCGCGCACCCAGTTTCGGGAGAGATTGACGGGGTTTCCCGGACCTCAGATTCACGTCGCGGTCAACGATCTATCGATTCCGGGCCCGGCCGGTGAGATCCCGGCGCGGCACTATCGACCGGCCAGCGGCGGTAGCGCGGACTTGCTGGTCTTCTACCACGGTGGTGGCTGGGCAATCGGCGATCTGGACAGCTATGACGCGCTATGCCGGTTGACGTGTCGTGACGCGGGCATTCACGTGTTGTCGGTCGACTACCGACTGGCACCCGAACATCCGGCCCCGGCCGCGGTCGCGGATGCCTATGCGGCCTTCCGGTGGGCATCGGAGCACGCCGGTGAACTGGGCGCAAGTCCTGGGCGGGTCGCTGTCGGCGGCGACAGCGCCGGCGGCAACCTGGCCGCTGTGGTGTGCCAATTGGCGCGGGACGAGGCTCGCAACTCCGGTTGTTCTGCACCGGTGCTGCAGTGGTTGATCTACCCGCGCACCGACTGCACCGCACGGACCCGGTCGCTGGGCTTGTTCGCCAGGGGCTTTTTGCTGACCAAACGGGACATCGACTGGTTCCACGCGCAATATCTGCGGGACTCCGATCTCGACCCGGCAGATCCGCGTGTGTCGCCACTGCTGGCCGCGTCGCTGGCTGGGCTGGCGCCCGCGTTGATCGCGGTCGCGGGTTTCGATCCGCTGCGCGACGAAGGTGAGAGCTACGCCGCGGCGCTGCGTGCCGCCGGGACGCCGGTCGACCTGCGTTCCATGCGTTCGCTGACGCACGGCTTCGCCAACTTGTTTCAACTCGGTGGCGGCAGCGCTGCCGCGACCAGCGAGCTGATATCGGCTCTGCGTGCGCACCTGAGCCGGGTCTGATCTCCAGCTCCGATCGCGCCGGTACGCTGGAAACGCCGTCACCCGGCTAGCCGGGACAAATCGAGCACGTGAGGATCAGCGAACCTGTGGCCGACAAAAAGCCTCCACCGCGATTCGACCTGAAATCGACCACCGGCAAATCGGGTCGGCTCGTCCAGATCATCGGTACCGCGTTCGTCGTGATCTTCGCGGTCGCCGTCGTCGGCTACATCGTGATCTCGCATCACGACAAGAAGAGCGCGACCACCGGGCAGGGCGATACGGTGCGGGTCGCGTCGAGCAAGGTGGTCAATGCGCCCGGAACGAACAACCCCAAGGCTGTCGTCGCGTTCTACGAGGACTTCCTCTGTCCGGCCTGTGGGAATTTCGAGCGGACTTTCGGGCCGACGGTGGCCAAGCTGATCGACATCGGAGCCATTGCGGCCGACTACTCCATGGTCTCCATTCTCGACAGCCAGAAGAACCAGAACTATTCGTCGCGGTCCGGCGCGGCGGCTTTATGCGTCGCCGACGAATCCAACGATGCGTTCCGGATTTTCCGTACCCACCTCTTCGATGACGGCATCCAGCCCGATGAACGCGGAACCTCCTTTCCCGACAACGCGAAGTTGATCGAGATCGCCCGCCAGGCCGGTGCGGTCGGCAAGGTGCCGGACTGCGTGAACAGCGGGAAGTACCTCGACAAGGTCACGGCTGAGGCGGCGGCCGCGAATATCACCGCGACCCCGACGATCAAAATCAACGGCGAAAACTATGACCCGTCGACACCGGCCGCCCTGGTCGCCAAGATCAAAACCATCGTGGGCGATGTGCCGGGCATCGACACGGTTGTCACGCCTTCGGCGTCGTGACGGTTGCGATGTCAGCGCTGCCGACTGAGCAATCCGACCTGACACCGACTCCCCCGAGTGCAGTGCGGGTTGGCGCCCCTAGCGCGTGGTGCGTGCTGATCGCGGGTGTAATCGGCTTGGTGGCATCGATGACGCTGACGGTGGAAAAGATCAAACTCCTGCTCAACCCGTCATACGTGCCGTCATGCAATATCAACCCGATCGTGTCGTGCGGATCGGTGATGACCACATCGCAGGCGTCGGTGCTGGGCTTTCCCAACCCGCTGCTCGGCCTGGTCGGCTTTACGGTAGTGGTGGTCACCGGTGCGCTGGCCGCGACGAAAGTTCCTCTGCCGCGGTGGTATTGGGCCGGGTTGGATGCGGGCATCCTGATTGGTGCGGGGTTCGTGCATTGGCTGATCTTTCAGAGCCTCTACCGCATCGGGGCGTTGTGCCCATACTGCATGGTGGTCTGGGTGGTCACCCTCACGCTGCTGGTCGTGGTGACGTCTATCGCGTTTCGCGCGTCGCTCGAGGGCTCGACCGCCGTCGTGCGGCTGTTGTTCCACTGGCGTTGGTCGATCGCAGTGCTCTGGTTCACCGGGGTGTTTCTGCTGATCATGGTGCGGTTCTGGAACTATTGGTCGACACTTGTCTAGGTGTCGGTAACTGACGCGGCGCTACGAGGCTAAGGGTGACACGGGTGATCTCCAAAGTGCTGGTGGCCAATCGCGGGGAGATCGCGATCCGCGCGTTTCGCGCCGCCTACGAATTGGGTGTCGGCACGGTCGCCGTCTATGCGTATGAAGATCGAAATTCGCAGCACCGGCTCAAAGCCGACGAGTCCTACCAGATAGGCGAGGTTGGCCACCCGGTCCGCGCGTACCTGTCCATCGACGAAATCGTCGAAACGGCACGCCGGGCGGGTGCCGACGCCGTCTACCCGGGTTATGGGTTCTTGTCGGAAAACCCGGACCTGGCCGCGGCCTGCGCCGCGGCGGGCATCACCTTTGTCGGTCCCAGCGCCGAAGTGCTTGAGCTGACTGGAAATAAGTCCCGGGCGATTGCCGCGGCCCGCGAGGCCGGGCTGCCGGTGCTCTCCTCGTCGGCACCGTCAGCCTCGGTGGACGAGCTGGTGTTGGCGGCTGCCGACATGCAGTTTCCGTTATTCGTCAAGGCGATTGCCGGCGGTGGCGGCCGTGGGATGCGCCGCGTCAGCGATATCGCAGCGCTGCCCGAAGCGATCGAGGCCGCCAGCCGGGAGGCCGAGTCGGCATTCGGGGATGCCACCGTCTATCTCGAGCAGGCGGTGCTCAAACCACGCCACATCGAAGTTCAGATCCTGGCCGACAACCTCGGCAACGTGATCCACCTGTACGAGCGTGACTGCAGCCTGCAGCGCCGCCACCAGAAGGTCATCGAACTCGCGCCCGCGCCCAACCTAGCCCGCGAGCTGCGCGACAAGATGTGCGCCGATGCGGTTTCCTTCGCCCGCCATATCGGGTACAGCTGCGCAGGCACTGTCGAGTTCCTGCTTGACGAGAACGGCCGGTACGTCTTTATCGAGATGAATCCCCGGATTCAGGTGGAGCACACCGTCACCGAGGAGATCACCGACGTCGACCTGGTGTCGAGCCAGCTGCGCATCGCGTCGGGGGAGACGCTCGAGGACCTGAGTCTGCGGCAGCAGGACATCGTGCCGCACGGCGCCGCACTACAGTGCCGGATCACCACCGAGGATCCGGCCAACGGCTTCAGGCCCGACACCGGACGCATCAGCGCGCTGCGCACCCCCGGTGGTGCGGGCATCCGGCTGGACGGGAGCACCAACCTGGGCGCCGAAATCAGCGCGCACTTCGATTCCATGCTGGTCAAGCTGACCTGTCGGGGCCGTGACTTTCCGACGGCGGTGGCCAGGGCCCGCCGGGCGATCGCGGAGTTCCGGATTCGCGGAGTGTCAACGAATATTCCGTTCCTGCAGGCAGTTTTAGATGACCGGGACTTCCAGGCCGGCCGCGTTACTACATCGTTTATCGACGAGCGTCCGCAGCTGCTGACCGCGCGCGCCTCTGCCGACCGCGGCACGAAGATCCTCAACTATCTGGCCGATGTCACCGTCAACCAGCCGCACGGCACGCGCCCGTCACCGGTCTACCCGCACGACAAACTGCCCGACATCGATCTGCAGGTGGCACCGCCGGCCGGGTCCAAGCAACGACTGATCGAGCTGGGACCCGAGGGTTTCGCGCGCTGGCTGCGGGAGTCTACGGCGGTCGGCGTTACCGACACCACGTTCCGTGATGCCCACCAGTCGCTGCTGGCCACCCGAGTGCGCACCAGCGGACTGATGGCGGTTGCACCGTATCTGGCCCGGACGATGCCCCAGTTGCTGTCTGTGGAGTGTTGGGGCGGTGCGACTTACGATGTGGCGCTGCGCTTCCTCAAGGAAGATCCCTGGGAGCGGTTGGCCACGTTGCGTGAAAAGCTGCCCAACATCTGCTTGCAGATGTTGTTGCGGGGCCGGAACACCGTTGGTTACACGCCGTATCCGGAGCTGGTCACGTCGACATTCGTCGATGAGGCGACGGCTACCGGAATCGACATCTTCCGGATCTTCGACGCACTCAATAATGTCGAGTCGATGCGCCCGGCGATCGACGCCGTGCGCGAAACGGGCACTGCGATAGCCGAAGTCGCGATGTGCTACACCGGTGACTTGTCCGATCCGGGCGAGCGGCTATACACGCTGGACTATTATCTGAAACTTGCCGAGCAGATCGTCGACGCGGGCGCACACGTGCTGGCCATCAAAGACATGGCCGGGCTGTTGCGGCCACAGGCGGCAAAGCTGCTAGTCGGTGCCCTGCGCAGTCGATTCGACCTGCCGGTGCATGTGCACACCCACGACACACCGGGCGGCCAGTTGGCCAGTTATGTCGCGGCGTGGCAGGCCGGGGCCGACGCCGTCGATGGTGCCGCCGCGCCGATGGCCGGAACCACCAGCCAGCCCGCGCTGAGCTCGATCGTCGCCGCCGCCGCGCACACCGAATACGGCACCGGGCTGTCCCTCTCGGCGGTATGCGCGCTGGAGCCGTACTGGGAAGCGTTGCGAAAAGTTTACGCGCCCTTCGAATCCGGGCTGCCGGGGCCGACGGGTCGGGTTTACCACCACGAGATTCCGGGTGGGCAACTGTCCAATCTGCGCCAGCAGGCGATCGCGCTGGGGTTGGGGGATCGATTCGAGGAGGTTGAAGAGGCCTACGCCGGGGCCGACCGGGTACTGGGCAGGCTGATCAAAGTCACGCCGTCGTCGAAAGTGGTCGGCGACTTGGCGCTCGCGCTGGTCGGCGCGGGTGTAACTGCGGACGAATTCGCCTCTGAGCCTGCGCGGTTCGACATCCCGGAGTCGGTGCTGGGGTTCCTGCGGGGCGAGTTGGGCGACCCGGCCGGCGGGTGGCCCGAACCTCTGCGTAGCGCGGCGTTGGCCGGCCGCGCCCCGGCCAAGCCCACCCAGCAACTCACGGCTGAGGACGAGGCGGGACTGGCACTGACCGGGCCCAAGCGCCAGGCCATCTTGAACAGGTTGTTATTCCCCGGTCCGACAAAGGAATTCGAGGATCACCGGGAGATCTACGGCGACACTTCGCAATTGTCGGCCAACCAGTTCTTCTACGGACTGCGGCAGGGCGAAGAGCACCGGGTGAAACTTGAGCGCGGGGTTGAGCTGTTGATCGGGCTGGAGGCCATCTCCGACCCCGACGAGCGCGGTATGCGAACGGTGATGTGCATCATCAACGGCCAGCTGCGGCCGGTGCTGGCGCGCGACCGCAACATTGCCAGTACCGTGCCGACTGCGGAGAAAGCCGACCGCGGCAATCCCGATCACGTTGCCGCGCCGTTCGCCGGGGTGGTGACGGTGGGTGTCTCCGAGGGCGATCAGGTGAGCGCGGGCCAGACTGTCGCCACCATAGAGGCGATGAAGATGGAAGCTCCGATCACCGCTCCCAAAGACGCCACCGTGGTGCGGGTGGCGGTGTCGAGCACCGCTCAGGTGGAGGGTGGGGACCTGCTGGTGGTGCTGAGCTGACCGCGCGGCGCAGTTAATGAGGATCGTTGGCGGCGTCGCGAGTGGTAGGCACATTGTCGTCCCGCCGCGCGGGACTAGGCCTACCACCGACCGGGTGCGCGAGTCGTTGTTTAACATCTTGAGCGCCCGACGCGATCTGACCGGGCTGGCGGTGTTGGATCTCTATGCCGGCTCGGGCGCACTGGGGCTCGAGGCGCTGTCGCGCGGTGCCGCTTCCGCGCTGTTCGTTGAGTCCAGTCAGCGCGCCGGGGCCATCATCACGCGCAACATCGAGGCGCTGGGTCTGGCCGGTGCCACGCTTCGCCGGGGCACGGTGACGGCCGTCCTGGCGGCCGGAGCTCCTGCACCGGCAGACCTCGTCCTTGCCGACCCGCCCTACGACGTTGCGGCAGACGAGGTTGATGCGGTTTTGTTGGCTCTGACGACCCACGGCTGGGCGCACGAGGGAACCGTCGCGGTGGTGGAGCGGGCGGCCGCTGGCCCGCAGTTGACGTGGCCCGCCGGTTGGTCTTTATGGCCAGCGCGTGTTTACGGCGACACCCGCTTGGAGCTGGCCGAATGGCTCTGAGCAGGGTGTAGCTTGGTCCGTTATGAGCGACTGTCCGTCATGAGTGGCGCCGTATGCCCGGGATCATTCGACCCGGTGACGCTGGGTCACATCGACGTCTTCGAACGTGCCGCTGCGCAGTTCGACGAGGTGGTGGTGGCGATCCTATTCAACCCCGCCAAAAAGGGCATGTTCGACCTCGACGAGCGGATCGCGATGATCGAGGAGTCGACGACGCACCTGTCCAATTTGCGGGTGGAGGCGGGACAGGGTCTGGTGGTCGACTTCGTCACTTCCCGCGGGATGACGGCGATCGTGAAGGGCCTACGCACCGACACCGACTTCGAATATGAGCTGCAGATGGCGCAGATGAACAAGCACATCGCGGGCGTCGACACGTTCTTTGTCGCGACGGCGCCGCAGTATTCGTTCGTGTCATCGTCGCTGGCGAAAGAGGTCGCGATGCTGGGCGGCGATGTCTCGGAGCTACTGCCCGAACCGGTGAATCGCCGGCTGCGTGAGAAGTCACCCAAGTGATGTCGCCGTACTAGCGTCGTCAGAAAACGATGGTCTGGTTGTCGTTGACGATAACTCGGTCCTGGCAGTCCCACAGCACCTCGCGGGAGAGCACGGCGCGTCGACCCGACTTGGCTCAATTTGGTGCGCACGCCAGCGGGGTCGGCGGCGGTGCGGGCCGCGTTGTCGGCTTTGATTATCAAGGTCCGACGGCAGTGGGTAGCGCAAACGGAATTTCTTTATGCTTGAACCCGTTTCGGCTTCTTTTGTGATGCTGTTAACCAACTTAGTTGTTTATTGGTGGTGGTTGCGGCTGAAAGGGTTCGTACCACCACCAGTCGGCGCGTTCGCCGGTGGGACCGGGGCAGGGTGGCACCGCGGGTGGGGGTTGAGTTGGTGGGCGGGCCAGCGATCCCGGGGTCAGTTGGCGGCCGGCGTCGTCGGTGACGGTCAGAGCGTCTGCGGGTCCGGTGATGGTGATGGCGCCGCGGTGGTGCAGCCGGTGGTGATAAGGGCATACCAGCACCAGGTTGGCCAACTCGGTGGGACCGCCGTCTTCCCAGTGCACGATGTGGTGCGCATGCAGACCACGGGTGGCGCCGCAGCCGGGAACCGCGCACGTGGGGTGGCGGTGCTCGAGTGCGCGGCGAAGCCGCCGGTTGATCTGGCGGGTTGTCCGCCCGGCGCCGATGACCTCGCCGTGGCGTTCGAACCAGACCTCACAGGTGGCATCACAGGTCAGGTACTGACGTTCGGCTTCGGTCAGCAGCGGACCGAGATGCAGCGCGGCGGCGCGCTGGGCCACGTCCACGTGCACCACCACGGTGGTGTGCTGCCCGTGCGGTCGGCGGGCCGCCTCGGCGTCCCATCCGGCCTCGACCATGCGCATAAACGCCTCGAGGGTGCCCGGCAACGGCGCCGCGATATCGGACGCGCGGTCGCCATCGCCGTGATCGCGCTTCCACTCCGCGATCAGCGCATCTCGATGCGACGCCAACGCGGCGTCAAACTTCGCCGCGTCCAGGTGGCCCAGTTTGATCCGCCAACAGCTGAACTCCTCGCTGGTGGTCTTCGTGATCGAGGGAGTGATCGAGGGTTGCGGTGGCGGCCCCGAATCGGGTTCGGGTCGTGGTTCCACGTTGACCGCGGTGCGCAGCTGGTTGACCGTGGCGACCCGGGCCAATTCCGCGTAATGCTCGTCAGATCCCGCACCGGCCCGTGCCGCGATGACACCGACCTGATCGAGTGAGAGTCGACCCTCCCGCATGCCCTGCGCGCAGCGCGGAAACGCCTCAAGCCGACGCGCGATCGTGGTGATCGTGTGGGCGTTGCCCGATGACGAGCCCAGCTTCCAGGCCACCAGCGCCGCGACCGACCGCGCGCCCGTCGCCCCACAGAGCTCGTCGCGCTCCATCTCGGCCACGATCTGCACAATGCGCCCGTCAATCGCGTTGCGCTGACCGGCCAACTCCGCCAACTCCTCGAACAGCACCTCAAGACGCTGCGCAGGGCTGGCTGCCGCGGGAGGCGATGCGATCGAAGACATGACCTCATCCTTGCAGGGGGGTACGACATTGATGATGGAAGAGCGTCACCGCGTAGGTCGTGACTCTGGGTATGACTGACGCCCTGTTGGGCTGTCCATCATTTGATTTGTCCGGCCTGCGTGGTGCGTGTCTTGTTCACGCCGGACAGGACGGACATGACCTAATCAGGAGCCTGGTCGTTCCTCATCAATGTCTTGTCTGCCCGAATCGACTTAGAAAACGATGGTCTGGTTGTCGTGCACGATAACTCGGTCCTGGCAATGCCAGAGCACCGCGCGGGACAGCACCGCACGTTCGACGTCTGCGCCGACGCGGATCAAGTCGTCGACGGTGTGCGTGTGATCGACACGTACAACGTCTTGTTCGATGATTGGCCCCTCGTCGAGCACTTCGGTGACGTAGTGGGCGGTTGCGCCGACCAGCTTGACCCCGCGTTCCCGTGCTCGCTTGTACGGGGATGCGCCAACAAATGCCGGCAAGAAAGAATGGTGGATGTTGATCAGCGGACAGCCGACTCCGTCTAGAAACGTCGGAGTGAGTATCTGCATGTAGCGAGCCAGCACTACAAAATCGACATTACCGGCGAGCAACTGAAGCTGACGCTGTTCGGCCTCGGCGCGGGTGTCGCGGCCGGCGGGGATATGTATGAACGGCACACCGAAGGGCCGCACGCGCTCGGCCAGATCTGGGTGGTTGGCGATAACCATGGCAATCGACATCTGAAGTTCGCCGCGACGATTGCGCCACAACAGGTCGAGCAAGCAGTGGTCTTCCTTGGATGCCATGATTGCGACCCGCTTGGGCTTGGCGGCCTCGGTAAAGCGGTAATCGATATCGAACTTGTCGGCCATGGTGTTGGCGAACTCGCGTTCCAGCCCGTCGATCGCAGCCGTCAGCCCGGGAAGATGGAAGATGGCGCGCTGCAGAAACGTTCCGTTCTCTGGTGCGGTGGAGTGCTGATCCAGGGAAATGATGTTGGCGCCGGCCTGGGTCAGGAAGCTGCTGACCGCGGCGATCAGCCCTGGGCGGTCGTCGCAGCGAAGCAGCAGCCGACCGATATCGGCGGGCAGCGGCGCACCGGCGGGCGGCTGCGGGTAGTTAACAGGTTCTGGCGGGGTTGGCACGGCGAATCATGGCTTTCGGATTGTCAGGTTTCGAATTCCGCCCGGACGTTCCACTCGGCTGACGGGCCGAAGATCACGATCCGAACAAACGCAAAGTACCTCGAGTTTTAGCGAGACCCCAATGATCGGGAGTTTGGACCCGGAGGATGGTGGTTCATGAGAAACTCATTGCTGGCTTTCTTCGGCTCAGGCATATGGCCACCTAGGCAATACACGTCAGCGCTGACGATTGAAGGGAATTGGCAGTGAATGAGCGACCTACCGCCGTATTGGGGCATCGCACCGAGGCGGCTGTGAGCCCGGTTTTGGGTGGCTGGCGCCCGAGTACGGCGCCGCCGGCGTTCGCGGCACAGGACATCGCTCACATCCTTCAATACGTTCGGCACCCGATCCACGTCGTCCGCGAAGAGGCGACCGCGCAGCTGGGCCTTGCCATGGGGGGCGAGCTGGTGGGCGCCGGCGCGTCCGACATATCCCTGGTGGGGACGCTGCCGCCGACATACCCGGAGTGGTTGGGCGACCGTGAATTCTGCGAGGCCCATGGGGTCCGTTTTCCCTATGTCACCGGGGCCATGGCGAATGGCATCGCGACACCGGCGCTGGTCGTGGCGATGGCGGAGGCCGGCATGCTGGGCTTCTTCGGCGCGGGTGGCCTCTCGTACGCCGCTGTGGAGCGCGGACTCGCCGATATCGAGGAGAGGCTGGCGGGCAGAGCGGGACTGGCCTGGGGCGCAAACCTGATCCACTCACCCAACGAGGCTGCGCTCGAGGCACGGGTCGCCGAGCTGTTCATTGCGCGGGGCGTCCGCGTCGTGGAGGCGTCGGCGTTCATGAAGCTCACCCCCGCGGTCGTGCACTACGCGCTGTCGGGCCTATCGACAGATCCGTCGGGCGCAATCGTTCGCACGAACCACGTGATGGCGAAGGTGTCGCGCCCCGAGGTCGCCCGCGTGTTCATGGAGCCTGCCCCGGCGGCTCTGGTTTCGGCGCTCGTAGCGTCCGGCAAGCTGACTGCGCGAGAAGCCGAGATTGCGCGACATGTGCCGGTGGCCGAGGACATCACGGTCGAGGCCGACAGCGGCGGCCACACCGATAACCGTCCGCTGTCCGCGCTCTTCTCGGAAATCGCCCTACTACGCGACAAACTGGCGGAGCAGCACGGTCTGGACGCCCGCGTGCGGGTGGGCGCCGCCGGCGGTCTCGGCACGCCGCAGGCGGTCGCCGGTGCGTTCGCGATGGGGGCTGCGTACGTGCTGACCGGCTCGGTCAACCAATCGTGCGTCGAGTCCGGGCTTTCGCCGCAGGCGCGTGAAATGCTCGCTAAAGCCGGCGTGGCGGATGTGATGATGGCCCCGGCCTCCGACATGTTCGAGATGGGCGTGAATCTGCAGGTGCTCAAGCGCGGCACAATGTTCGCCCCACGCGGGAGGAAGCTCTACGAGTGGTACGCCGGCAACCCCGACCTGACCGCCGTCGTCGAAAAACATGGGGCGGAGCTGGAAAAGATCCTGGGCAAAAGCGTGGACGAGGTCTGGGCTGAAACACAGCAGTTCTGGGAGCAGCGCGACCCAGCCGTGCTCGAACTCGCCAACCGGGACCCGAAGTATCAGATGGGACTGGTGTTCCGCTGGTACCTCGGAAAATCGAGCCGGTGGGCGATCGAAGGCGAATCCGGTCGTGTCCTGGACTACCAGATCTGGTGTGGTCCATCCATGGGAGCCTTCAACAGCTGGGTGGCTGGTAGCTATCTGGAGCAGTGTGAGCAGCGCACGGTCGTCCAGGTGGCGCTGAATTTGCTCGAAGGTGCCACCCACATCAGCCGGGCTCAGGAGGCCCGCAAATGCGGGGTACCCGTACCGGCGACTGCGTTCCGTTACATTCCGCGCCCGTTATCTCTGTAACGCATTACAGGAAGTAACCTGTAAACGATTATAGATCGCAGCATTTACCTGACGGTTCTGCTCCCTTTGACACATATCGCGTTGGTTGGGAATTCTAGGCGGCTGACCTGCGGTTTTGTATTAAATAATCAAGAATTTGCGCAGCAAGATCGGGCCTCGCAGCGCGCAAAAAACCGTAAGGCGGTCCTGAATTTTCGGCTCGGATTGTGCGGTCATGATTGACCCGGCATTGCGATAAAATGGAATACTCTGACGGTCCAATGCTGCTGTCAGCAAAAAACCCGTACATGCCATGCCATGTCAATTTGGCGACACCTCGGTGCTGACACCGTCTTCTCGCGTAACGTGAACGACGAAGGTCCGAACCTCTGGATGAGCCTCGACGACGAGGCGCAACCGAATTGCCACGGCGTATGCGCTCATCGAAGCCGCGCAGGCATGCTGGCTTGCAGTTAGCGCACCGCCCTGGTCGCCCTCGTTCGTGCAGGCAGGGTCTTCCGGAAGGTCCAACTGCTGGGACAAGCCGCCAGCATTACGGGGCCGGAACCGCACGCGTCGAACCATGAATCGCTGGATCGGAGTCGCCATAATGTTACCAATCGGTACTTCTTGGCTTATTGATAATTCGTCAGTAAGCGAGGCGCTGCTCTGATATTGTCCCGGCGAGCGCTTGACCCGTCTCGGCTGGTCAATTAGGCAATAGCTCGACGGTCAGTTTTTGATGTGACGCAGGTTGACACACGATGCTGTTCGTCTGACCCACGCATAAGGAGACCCATGGGATCCAAACATCCTCCCGTTGCAGTTGTCGGTATGAGCGCCCTGTTTCCAGGGTCTCCCGAAGCTGAGCGCTTCTGGCGCAACATCGTCGAGGGCGTCGACCTGTTCTCCGACGTTCCAGCGTCGCATTGGAGCCTTGACGACTACTACGACCCTTCTCCGCGTACGCCGGACAAGGTTTACGCCCGACGCGGTGGATTCTTGCCCGATATCGACTTCTCTCCGATGGATTTCGGAATTCCGCCGAACGTCCTGCCCGCGACGGATACCGCCCAATTGCTTGGACTGAGGGTCGCCCAGCAAGTATTGGAGGATGCTGCCGGTGGTGACTTTTCTCAGATTGATCGCGAGCGCGTCAGCGTAATTCTGGGCGCGTCTGGCGGCACCGAAATGACCACTTATATGGCGGGCAGCCTCCAACGGCCGGTCTGGGAGCGCGGGCTGCGCGCAGCCGGTCTTTCCGAAGGCGAGATGGCGGCATTTAGTGAGAGTGTTGCGTCCGGCTACACGCCTTGGCAGGAAAACACCTTCCCCGGACTTCTCGGCAACGTCATCGCCGGGCGAATCGCCAACCGCTTCGATCTCGGCGGTACGAACTGTGTCATCGACGCCGCATGTGCAAGCTCGTTGGCCGCTCTCGAGGTTGGGCTCCACGAGTTGTATCTCGGTGAAGCAGACATGGTGATCGCTGGCGGAGTCGATGCCTTCAACGACATTCTGATGTTCACCTGCTTCGCCAGGGTCACCGCGCTGTCGCCTTCCGGCGACTGCCGCCCCTTCTCCGACAAATCGGATGGAACCATGCTGGGCGAGGGGCTCGCAATGCTCGCGCTCAAGCGTCTCGATGACGCCGAACGCGAAGGTGACCGGATCTACGCGGTTATTCGCGGCCTTGGTACGTCTTCGGATGGTCGGGCGAAGAGCATCTATGCCCCAAGTCCAGCCGGTCAGGCCAAAGCCCTTCGTCGCGCCTATTCCGCCGCAGGCTACGGACCGGAAACTGTTGGGCTGGTGGAAGCGCATGGCACGGGCACAAATGCCGGCGATGCGGCCGAGTTCGCCGGGCTGCGAGAGGTCTTCGACGAATCGGGGCGCACGGACCGCCAGTGGTGTGCCCTTGGCTCAGTCAAGTCTCAGGTCGGGCACACCAAGGGGGCTGCGGGTGCCGCGGGCTTGTTCAAGGCCGTGATGGCGCTGCACCACAAGACCTTGCCGCCAACCATCAAGGTCGATAAGCCCAATCCCAGCCTCGACATAGAGAATTCACCCTTCTACCTTTCGACGCAGAGCAAGCCGTGGTTGGCGGACAAAGGCGTGCCGAGGCGTGCGGCTGTCAGCTCGTTCGGTTTCGGCGGCACGAACTTCCACGTCGCGGTCGAGGAGTACACGGGTACCGGAAAGCGTGCGTGGAAGTTCCGGTCCTGGGATACCGAGCTGGTGGTGCTTGGCGCACAATCGGCGGCGGTACTTTCCGATCAAGCCGCTCAGCTGTCTGCATCACTGGTGGAAAGTCCCGACATGCTGAGCTACATCGCGCGAAGCACACAGTCCGGGTACGACGCTGCCCAGCCTCACCGCCTGGCTATCGTCGCCGCCAGCGTTTCAGACCTGCGCGCAATGCTCGACGAAGTCGCAGCGAAACTGCAAACATCCGATTCCGCAGGATCATTCAGCTCACCAAAGGGTTATTTCTACTCAGCACAACAGGCTGGGCCGGTCGCGCTGCTGTTTCCGGGACAAGGTAGCCAGTACGTCGGTATGGGCGCCGACATCCCGCAGCTCCACGAGCCGGCATTGTCGCCGTGGGAACTTGCCCGTGCCGACCTCTTGAACGCCGACCGTGACCTGCATCAGGTTGTCTGGCCAAAGACGGCATTCACCGAGGACGAGCGCGCGCTGCAAACGGCCGAACTGACAAAGACCGAGTGGGCACAACCAGGCATTGGCGCGCATAGCTTGAGTCTGCTGTCCGTGCTTCGCGCTGTTGGCGTTGCGCCCATTGCCGTCGGCGGACATAGCTTCGGTGAGGTCAGCGCACTGTGTGCCGCTGGTGTTTTCAGCGAAGAGGTTGCCCTTCTGATCGCCCGCGCCCGCGGTGCGCTGATGGCCGACGCCGCGAGCAACAGCGACGGGGCGATGTGCGCGGTGCCGGCACCGGCCGAGGAGGTCAGCGAGCTGATTGAGCGCTGGGGGCTTTCGGTGGTGATCGCCAACCACAATGCTCCCGACCAGGTTGTGCTGTCAGGCGACGGCGCTGCCATCAACGACGCTGTGCAGCGATTTACCGCAGCGGGCATGCAGGCGCGACGCCTTGATGTCGCTACCGCCTTTCATTCCGAGATCGTCAGCGCGGCAACGGTTCCGTTCGCCTCGTTCCTCGCACAGATCCCGTTCGGCGCGCCACAGGTCCCTGTGTATGCCAACGGGACAGCTCAGCCTTACGCCGGCGATGCTCAACAACTGCGGAGCACGCTGGCCAACCAGATCGCTCAGCCGGTGCGGTTCGCCGACCAGATCAAAGCGATGTGGCAGGCCGGTGCACGCACATTCGTCGAGGTCGGCCCCGGCAGCGTGCTGACAAATCTTGTCGGCAAGTGTCTCGCCGGCCAGCCGCACTCCGCGGTGTCGCTGGATGCCAAGGGCAGAAACGGCATTCGCTCGATTTGGCTTGGACTAGCCCAACTCGCGGTCGCCGGCGTCCCGATGAATTTCGAGAGTCTTTGGGCTGACTACCGAGCCGGCGACGATCCGCGGACTCGGGAGCAGTCGAAGCTGACGCTGAAGATCAACGGATCTAACTATGGAAGGCCGCAAATAAGCGACAAGCCCTTGCAACGGCCGATCGGTATTGCGACAACTACAGACCACAGTGACCGCACCAACGGACACAGGACCGAATCGGAGTCCAAATTGGCTTCATCCCAATCAATCCCAGTCGCTGCGCACGTGAACGGGGCTGGATCCGCCGTCGCGCATCCGGCGCCGGTTCCGGTGGCCCGGACCGTCGCGCCGGCGCCTGCCTCGGTATCCGCGCCGGTTGCCCGAAATGGCAATGGCAATGGCAATGGGGCTCGTGTCGACGCATCCGCCACGGCGGCCGCTCCTTCGGCATCCGTTCCCGTGGCCGCGCCGGCGCCTCCATCAGTTGCTCCGTCCGCGGCCGTGCCCGGTATAGGTGCTGACGTGGTGAGGGAGATGATCGCTGCGGTAGGAACCCTGCAGGCAGGCATTGACCAGCTACAGAGGTCCTTGCAAAGTCTCGTGCCCCGGGCTGCGGTGGCCGCACCGCCCGCCGCCCCCCCGGCCAACCCCAACGGAACACGGGTAACGCCAGTACCGCCAGTGGCCCCGACCGTCCACAACGGTGTTGCGGCGGTGCCGGCTGCACCTGTGGTTGCTTCTGTTGGGCATAACGGTGTTGTGCCGGTGCCGGTGCCGGTGGCGGCGTTGGCTCCGGCTCCGGCTGCGGCGGGTGCGGATTTGGTGGCGCAGATGTTGGATGTGGTGGCTGATAAGACGGGTTATCCGGTTGAGATGCTGGATTTGTCGATGGCGCTTGAGGCGGATTTGGGGATTGATTCGATTAAGCGGGTGGAGATTCTTTCTGCGGTGCAGGAGCGGATTCCGGCGTTGCCTGATGTGGAGACGGCGACGATGGCGGCGTTGGGCACGTTGCAGGAGATTGTTGATTACTTGCAGTCGTTGATCTCTCCGGTTGCGCATAACGGTGTCGCGGCGGTGCCGGTGGCGCCGACTGCTCCGCTGGCCGCCCCTGCGGTCCATAACGGTGTCGCGGCGACGCCGGCGGCGGTCGTGACCTTGGCTCCGGCTGCGGCGGGTGCGGATTTGGTGGCGCAGATGTTGGATGTGGTGGCTGATAAGACGGGTTATCCGGTTGAGATGCTGGATTTGTCGATGGCGCTTGAGGCGGATTTGGGGATTGATTCGATTAAGCGGGTGGAGATTCTTTCTGCGGTGCAGGAGCGGATTCCGGCGTTGCCTGATGTGGAGACGGCGACGATGGCGGCGTTGGGCACGTTGCAGGAGATTGTTGATTACTTGCAGTCGTTGATCTCTCCGGTTGCGCATAACGGTGTCGCGGCGGTGCCGGCTGCACCTGTGGTTGCTTCTGTTGGGCATAACGGTGTTGTGCCGGTGCCGGTGCCGGTGCCGGCGGCGGTCGTGACCTTGGCTCCGGCTGCGGCGGGTGCGGATTTGGTGGCGCAGATGTTGGATGTGGTGGCTGATAAGACGGGTTATCCGGTTGAGATGCTGGATTTGTCGATGGCGCTTGAGGCGGATTTGGGGATTGATTCGATTAAGCGGGTGGAGATTCTTTCTGCGGTGCAGGAGCGGATTCCGGCGTTGCCTGATGTGGAGACGGCGACGATGGCGGCGTTGGGCACGTTGCAGGAGATTGTTGATTACTTGCAGTCGTTGATCTCTCCGGTTGCGCACAACGGTGTCGCGGCGGTGCCGGTGGCGCCGACTGCTCCGCTGGCCGCCCCTGCGGTCCATAACGGTGTCGCGGCGACGCCGGCGGCGGTCGTGACCTTGGCTCCGGCCGCGGCGGGTGCGGATTTGGTGGCGCAGATGTTGGATGTGGTGGCTGATAAGACGGGTTATCCGGTTGAGATGCTGGATTTGTCGATGGCGCTTGAGGCGGATTTGGGGATTGATTCGATTAAGCGGGTGGAGATTCTTTCTGCGGTGCAGGAGCGGATTCCGGCGTTGCCTGATGTGGAGACGGCGACGATGGCGGCGTTGGGCACGTTGCAGGAGATTGTTGATTACTTGCAGTCGTTGATCTCTCCGGTTGCGCACAACGGTGTCGCGGCGGTGCCGGTGGCGCCGACTGCTCCGCTGGCCGCCCCTGCGGTCCATAACGGTGTCGCGGCGACGCCGGCGGCGGTCGTGACCTTGGCTCCGGCCGCGGCGGGTGCGGATTTGGTGGCGCAGATGTTGGATGTGGTGGCTGATAAGACGGGTTATCCGGTTGAGATGCTGGATTTGTCGATGGCGCTTGAGGCGGATTTGGGGATTGATTCGATTAAGCGGGTGGAGATTCTTTCTGCGGTGCAGGAGCGGATTCCGGCGTTGCCTGATGTGGAGACGGCGACGATGGCGGCGTTGGGCACGTTGCAGGAGATTGTTGATTACCTGCAGTCGTTGATCACTCCGGTTGCGCACAACGGCGCTCCGACCATGCCAGCACCCCCACCGACCCTGGCCCCCCCCAACGGCATACCGGTAGGTGGCCGCCTCCCTTTTGAGTTGGCCGGAGCAGCGGTCGCGCGCCACACGGTGTGCGCGGTCGCTGCTCCGGCTAGCGGGATGGGAATGCCGGGCCTCTACACCGCCGCCAACGTGGAGATTGTCGCCAGCCGGGACACCCAGGAAGCCATCTCCCAGGCCTTGGCCGCGATCCTGCGCACACACGGTATCGGGACCACGATTGTGACCGAGCCCAGCGCCAATGCCGAGGCGGTGATCCACCTCGGGGGTCTGCAGCGAACAGCTACCCGCGAAGACACGTTGGCGGTGAACCGGGTGGTCTTTGCCGACGCGCAACGGATCGCCGCGAAATTTGAGGAACACGGCGGCGTCTTCATTACCGTCCAGGACACTGGCGGCACCTTCGGTCTGCTTACCGAGCCCGGTCCGCGTGCCTGGGCGGGGGGCATCGCCGCCCTGGCCAAGACTGCCGCGCAGGAATGGCCAAAAGCGCAGGTCAAGGCAATTGACATTGCGCTTGAGGCGCAGTCCCCGATTACCGTCGCCGAACACCTCGCTCAAGAGATATTGGCCGGTGGCGCCGACCTGGAAGTCGGTCTGGACAGCACCCACGGACGCGTCACGATCGTCGCAGCCCCGAAGCGGGTGAGCACGCGCCTTCGTCGCATCGATCACCGTGACGTGATCGTCGTGTCGGGTGGCGGCCGCGGCGTAACCGCCGCTTCGGTGATTGCGTTGGCAACGGAAACACAGGCCAGCTTCGTCCTGATCGGGCGTACGGAACTCGGTGACGAACCGCCCGAGGCGAGCGGGCTGACCAGCGATGCCGAGCTCAAACGGGCGCTGCTCACCAGTGCCGCGGCGCAAGGGCTCAAGCTCACGCCCAAACAGTTGGAACAACAGGTACAGCGCATTCTGGCCGATCGCGAGGTGCGGGCAACCCTCGCCGCCCTGACCGCCGCCGGCTCCCGGGTGCGCTATGCCGCGGCCGACGTGCGGGACGCGTCTCAGCTCGGCAATATTCTCGACAGCGCCCGTGCCGACTTCGGGCCCATCACTGGGCTGGTGCACGGTGCCGGTGTATTAGCCGATGCGCCTTTGCATAAGAAGACGCTGGACGGATTCGATCGTGTCTTCGAGACAAAGGTCGGCGGTCTATGCGCACTGCTGGACGCGACGGCCAGCGACGCGCTGAAGCTTATCTGCCTGTTCTCATCGGTGGCCGCGCGCAGTGGCAACGTCGGCCAAAGCGATTACGCGATGGCCAACGAGATACTGAACAAGGTGGCCTTGGCGGAGCAGGCCCGCCGTGGCCCGTCCTGCCTCGTTCGGGCATTGGGCTGGGGACCATGGGAGTCCGGCATGGTTACTCCTGGCCTCAAGGCGATGTTCGAGTCCCGAGGCATCTCGTTGATCCCGCTTGCGGACGGCGCACGTGCGTTCGTCGCAGATGTTCTGGACGGGGAAACCGAGGGGCCCGAGGTGATCCTCGGGGACGGCGTATTGGCAGGCCTGCCGACCCATCCGATGCCTGCCGAAGGCCGGATCGCGCGCGTGGTGGCTCACGTGACGCGGCAGCCTTATCTGCTCGATCACCGCGTCCAGGGCAAGGTCGTGCTGGCCGTTGTGCAAGTCCTGGAGTGGTTTGTGCGAATGGCCGAAGCATGCCGACCCGGGCAACGCGTGGATCGTCTTCTGGATCTCAGGGTGCTGCGCGGCGTGACATCGCACAATTTCGAACAACAGGGCGACCCAATGCTGGTGCGCTGCGCGCCGGTTGAAGATCAGCCGGACCGGCTGACGTGCACGCTCTCCGAGAGCTCGGGATCTGGCGTCTACTACTCCGCGACGGTCGAGATGGGTTCGGGCGCAACCATTGCACCGGCCACGCCGATGTCGCCGCTCGGCGGTCGCCAGCTCAACCGTGACAGCTGCTACACCGGCGGTGCGCTCTTCCACGGCCCCGCATTCCAGGTCCTAGAGAGCGTGAACTGCCAGGAGTCGAACGCCACGGCATCCTTGTACGGGCTGATAACGGCAGGTTGGCAGGGCGAAGGCTGGGCCACGGATCCAGCAGCGCTCGACGGCTGCCTCCAAGTTGCATTGGTGTGGAGTTTCGAACAGCTGGGACGAAAAGTGCTGCCGCTCAAAGTGGGTGAAGTCGTGCGTTACCAAGCCGGTGCGCTCGGCGACGGATTGCGGTGTGTGCTCTCCAACGGCGATGCCAAGAACAACCGAGCTGTCTGCGACCTAGACCTTTTCGACGCGGACAATCAGCTGGTTGCCAGCTTCAAACGACTCGAGTTGTACCCCTACGGCAGCTGATCCAACGATGCCGTGGAGTCGTCGTGAAGTTTGAGCCCATTGCCATAGTTGGGCAGGGCTGCGTTCTTCCCGGCGGCCTGAGCCCCGAGGCGTTGTGGAAGACGGTCCACGAGGGCCGTGATGTGCTCGGCTCGCCGCAGCCGGATTACTGGGGAGTATCGGCGGCACACGTCCTACGAGACCAGACGGACGCGCCCTACTTTGACCACACATGGTCCGATCGCGGCGGGTACGTGCGTGGCTTTGACGGGGTTTTCGATCCCGGTGGTTTCCTGCTCGACGCTGATCAGCTGCACGGCCTCGATCCGCTATACCTGTGGGCCATCGAGGCGGCCCGGCAAGCTCTTGAAAGTGCCGGCTGGCGCGCCGGCGAAGTCCCAGGCTCGGCAGGGATCGTCCTCGGTAACTTGAGTTACCCGACGAAAACCATGATCGACCTGGCTGAAAAGGTTTGGCGTGGAAGCGAACACGGAATCGACTGGCGTAATCGATTCATGTCGGGGTTGCCTGCCCATCTCATTTCAAACGCACTGGGCTTGACTGGAGGCGCTGCCGCCCTCGATGCAGCATGCGCTTCCTCTTTGTACGCAATGAAGCTGGCGTGCGATCGGCTGCACGACCGCACGGCGGATGTGATGCTGGCCGGAGGCGTCAACGGTGCCAGTGACTTGCTCCTGCACGTTGGCTTCAGTGCGCTGCAGGCACTGAGTCGTTCAGGCAGGTCCCGACCCTTCCACCGGGACGCGGACGGATTGGTACCGGCCGAAGGCGCGGCAATACTGGTGCTCAGGAGGCTGGAAGACGCGATCGCCGATGCCAACAACATACTTGGCGTCATCCGCGGGGTCGGTCTCAGCAACGATGGCCGAGGACGCGGTCTGCTCGTACCTTCGCAAGAGGGGCAAGAGCGTGCGATGCGGCGCGCTTACGAGATGGCCGAGCTTGAGCCGCGAGATATCTCGCTCGTAGAGTGCCATGCCACGGGAACCTCACGCGGGGACCTGACCGAATTGATGAGCATGGCGCGCATCTTCGACGGCATGACAGACATACCCATTGGATCATTGAAATCCAACCTTGGGCACTCGATTACGGCATCCGGTGCCGCTGCCGCCATCAAGGTCCTCGCGGCGATGCGTGCGGGTGTGCGTCCACCGACGCTGCACGCCGACGATCCGCTGCCGTTTATGGCCGGCTCCCCGTTTCGTCTACTGTCCGAGGCTGAACCCTGGGCATGCAGCGGGCCGCGCCGCGCCGCGATCAACAACTTCGGCTTCGGTGGCAACAACGCTCACCTTCTGCTCGAAGAATGGCTTCCACCTGGCGAACAGCAAAAAGCGCAGCCGAGATGGCCGGTAATCTGGCCTCATGCCGACGATGACATCGCGATCGTGGGGCTCAGTCTGCTAGTGGGAGATGGGCACGAAACCGCTTCGGTAGCAGATCATCTGATGATATGTCAGCCGATTCCCAGCTGCGACGACGGTGGCGTACTCGAGGCGCGGATGGCCGAAGTCTTCCTCGATCTCACTCAGACCCGTTTCCCGCCAAACGATCTCAAGCAGACACAGCCCCAGCAACTGGCACTTCTCGGTGCGGCCCTCAACATCGACGAGCTGATCAAAGGTCTGCCGTCGGACACGACGAGTGTCATTGTCGGGATGGGTTGCGATGCCGAGGTGACACGATTCGGAGTGCGCTGGCGGCTGGCCGACGAGATCGACGATCCCGAACAGCTGGAGATAGCGCGCGACGGCGTGGTGCGAGGCTGGACCGCCGCCGGTGTGGTTGGCGCCATGCCGAACATCGTGGCAAACCGGTTGAACAGCCAGTTCGACCTGCGCGGGCCGAGTTACACGGTGTCCAGAGAACAACTCTCCGGTACCACGGCTCTGGAGATGGCCGCACGCGCATTACGGCGAGGCGAAATCGACGCCGCGGTTGTCGCTGCGGTGGATCTGAGCTGCGAACCCGTACACGAAGCGGCGGCACGGGCGCTGCTCGGACCTGGCGAGCAGATAGCCGGCGACGCCGCCGTCGTTCTCGTCCTCAAACGCGCCGACGACGCACGGCGTGACGGGGATACCGTTTTCGCCACCCTGCCCGCAGACCAGAAACCGCAGGGTGAGTGCCTGCACTTGGGCACCGCGCCCGGCGCACTGAACCTTTCGCCACTCCTAGGCCACCCCCATGCCGCGTCCGGACTGCTTTACGTCGCCGCCGGCGCCCTCTACGGCTTCCTCGGCGTATGGCCAGATGGTGCGCCCTGGACGTCTGACAAGCGTGCCGTCGTCGTCGAGCTGACCGCGCTAGCCAACCAGGAACAGCAAATCGTGCTGCTGCCGCCCACAGCTGACCATCGTGACGCCAACGAACTCAGCGCGCTGTTCTCCTCGGACGCCGCATCTCAAACAGGGAAGCCCGCGCGGCTGTCTTTTCCGGTCCACCTGCCCGACGTTCGGCTTCCGAATCACGTGCTGGCTCCTCATACTTCAGCGTCAAACCTGACAGACCAGCCGGCCTACGCAGCGCAACCGGTTTCGGTTTCCGCCGGGGCTACCAATCGCGATGACCCACCGTCGGCGCCGATTCGTACGGCCGCGGCGCGACCACAGACCGATACATCTCAACTGGAGCAGCTCATGACAACACACCTGCCGGTTCCGCCAGCTCTGCCCAAAGCCGCGGACGCATTAGCGCGGGTGCCGCTGGGCGCAGACCTGGTCGGGCAGACACCGCCGGCACCGCTGTCGATCAGTAATGATCTCGCGTCTCGAACGACCGGCGATACCACCGCGCCAACCGCCGGTCGCAATGGTGTCGGCGGTCCCGGGGGAGTCTCGTCGCAGACGCATGCACCGTCGACGAATTCCCCGAAAGTACCGGCCCACAATGGAATCGGCGGAGTTGCCAGCGGCGCATACAGGGCGATCCAACCCTCCCGGCCCGTCGACAAGGTGGTGCCGCCACCCACGGTCAAGCGCACGCCGGTGGGTCTCACGCTGGACAAGGACGGCCTGGCCGTGCACGCCTCGGGCAAAATCTCCGAGATCTACGGTCCGGCGTTCGCCGTGCAAGACAACTACCCTCGACAGGTCCGGATGCCCGAGCCGCCACTGTTGCTGGCGGATCGCCTACTCGGCATCGACGCCGAGCCGGGCATCAGCGGCACCGGAACACTTTGGACCGAAACGGATGTCACCGCCGACTCGTGGTACTTGCATCGGGGGCGGATGCCGGCCGGAATCATGATCGAATCCGGGCAGGCCGACCTCATGCTCATCTCCTGGATGGGCGCCGACTTCGCCAACAAGAGCGATCGGGTGTATCGCCTACTGGGCTGCGAAGTGACCTACCTTGGTGGCTTGCCTGAGATCGGCGACACCCTGCGGTACGACATCCACGTCGATGGCCACGCCCGCCAGGGCGACGTGCGCCTGTTCTTCTTCCACTACGACTGCACCATCGACGGCATCGAGCGGATGTCCATGCGCAACGGGCAGGCCGGGTTCTTCTCCGACGAGGAGTTGGCGGCGTCGGGCGGAATCCTCTGGCGCCCCGAGGATGAAACCGTCGACGGCCCGATGGAACCCACACCGGCGCAAACGTCGCGCACCTCGTTGCAGCGCGCCGATTTGGAAGCGATTGCGGCCGGCGAAGTCTTCCAGACGTTCGGTTCGGGCTTCGAGCGCGCGGCCAGCCACACCCGTCCGCCGGTCATCTCGGGCGGCGACATGCTCTTCATCGACGAAGTCACCCAGCTGGACTTCACCGGCGGGCCCTGGGGCCGAGGTTACCTGCGGGCCGTTTCGCATGTGACTCCCGAAACCTGGTACTTCGACGGTCATTTCAAGAATGACCCCTGCATGCCGGGCACGCTGATGTTCGAGGGCACCATGCAGACGATGGCGATCTATATGACCGCGCTCGGCATGACGATGGGATACGACGGGTGGCGCTTTGAACCCGTGCCGTTCGAGACGTACAAACTGGTCTGCCGCGGACAGGTCACGCCACAATCGCGCGAGGTCGTGTACGAGGTCTTCGTGCGTGAGATCATCGCCGGACCCGAGCCCACCCTGTTCGCCGACCTACTCGTCACCGTCGACGGGTTACCGGCGTTCCACTGTGGCCGAATGGGATTGCGGCTCTCACCCGGATGCCCGATGGACATGGGCCTCAAAGAGCTGGAGGGATACGTCGAGCCCAAGCCCGTCGCCGAAGGCCACGGAGTCAAGTTCGACTTGAAGGCGATGCTTGCCTGCGCCGTGGCCAAGCCCTCCCTGGCGGTCGGGCCGCTCTACGAGAAGTTCGACACTCACCGCAGGGTCGCCCGGCTCCCCGGACCGCCCTACCACTTCATGTCTCGAGTCACCGAGGTGGTCGGTGAGCTCGGCGTCGCGAAGGCTGGCACATCGGTCGTCGCGGAATACGACATCCCCAGCGACGCCTGGTATTTCGCCGAGAACAAGGGCGCGAACGGGAAGCTGACGATGCCCAACGCGGTCCTCATGGAGATCGCCCTGCAGCCCTGCGGCTGGGTCGGCGCCTACGCTGGTTGTCCGCTGGACTTCGACGTGGACCTGTTCTTCCGCAACCTCGACGGGACGGGGACACAGCACCGGGAGATCACGCCGTCCACCGGGACGTTGCGGATCAGGTCCACGCTGAAGAGCATCGCCCAAGCCGGCGGAACCATCATCGCGGCCTTCGACGGCGAAATCTCCGACGACGACGGGCCCGTCTACACGTTCGACACCGTCTTCGGATATTTTCGCCTCGAAGCGTTGCAGCAGCAGGTGGGGCTCCCGGTCAGCGAAGAACAGCGTTCCCTGCTGGAGCTGCCCTGTGTGTCGCCGGTCGTCGACCTGCGCACCCGGCCGGAGGAATTCTTCGGCCCCGGAGCCCGGCTGGCCGACCCGATGCTGCTGATGATGGACCGGGTGACCGGTCGCTGGCGCACCGATGGCAGCTTCGGCCTGGGCCGGTGGCGAGCCGTCAAGGACATCAATCCCGACGAGTGGTACTTCAAGGCGCACTTCTACCGCGACCCCGTTCAGCCTGGGTCGTTGGGCATCGAGATGATGCTTCAACTCATCCAATTCGCGATGCTCGATCGTGGGCTCGGCATAGAGATGGGCCCGTCGGCGCGCTTCGAGCCGGTCGCGCTGCACGAAGCGATCAGCTGGCGATACCGCGGTCAGATCGTGCCGACGAACAAGCAGATCACGGCGGAGGTGGAGATTACCCGCCTCGAGCGCGACGACGATGGCGGCGCGACCGCCGTGGCCGAAGCCAACCTGTGGTGCGATGGAATACGTATCTACAGCGCATCCAACCTCGCCATGCGCATGACACCCGGTGCGCCGGATGGCCAGCACGAGCCCGAGATCGATTCGGCCGCGGTGCCTTCGACACCCCCGGTTCCGGTCCCGGCGCCGGTTCCGCCGACAGCGCTGGCCCCGGAGACGACCCCGGCCACCACGATGGAGACGACCCTTGATCCCGCCAGGGACACCTGGGTCACCGACCATTGTCCGTCGTACCTGATCCCTTCTCTACCAATGATGTCGGTGCTGGACTTGTTCGTGCAGGCGGCCAGTCGGGCCGTGGGCGTGGGCAAAGTGGTGGAAGTCGCCGACCTGCGACTGGACCGTTGGGTGGTGGTTGATTCGCCAAAGCGGCTGCGCGTGGTCGTCGAACCGATCGAGCCGGGACACTTTGCGGGCCGCTTGGAAGTGTGGCGAGACGCGCCGCGACCGGAGTTGTCGCGCTGGGAGACGCACGCACAGGCCGTGATCACCGCCGCCAACAACTACGCGGGTGAGCCGACGACTCCCGCTCCGTTGAACGACGTTGTCCCTTTCGCCAACCCGTATGACGGCACGGTATTCCACGGACCGGCATTCGCGACCCTGATGGACGGCGCCCAAATTGGCCGCAACGGTTCGTCGGGAACGCTTGCGGTCGGGCGGTGCGGCGTCCCCGCGGGTGCGCAGCAGCCGGGGCTCCTCGACGGTGCGCTGCACATCGTTCCCCACACCGCGATGAGTGTATGGACCACGGACAGCCCGGATGTCGCGTCGTATACGGAAGCCACAGACTTGACTGTGGGATTTCCCAGTCGCGTGGTCTGGGCGCGGTTCTACGCCGATGCTCCCCTGGAGGGGACGGTGGATGCGGAAGCCCGGTTCGTCGGTTTCGACGACGGCGACGACCGCCTGCCGATCGTCGATCTGTGGCTCAGTGTCGCGGGCAAACCCTGGGCCCAATTCCGTCTCGCCGAAATCCTTTTGGACAAGGGACCTCTCGCTGAGGCGAGTGGCCCACAGCGACGCGCTTTTGTGGCCGAACGGAAGGGTGTGCCCGGGCTGTCGCTGAGCGACCGGCTGAGCCACGGGGTGGTCACCCTCGATTCCGCCCGTGCCGCGACCCAGGAGTGGTTCAAGGGCACCTTGGCGGTGCTGTACGACACCGCAAGCCAAGGAGAGTCGCAGATCGTTGATATCGCGATCAAAGAAGCCGTCGCGGACGCCGCGAACAACGCGATACACCCTTCGCAGGTTCAGATTGTCGACGGGCAGGTGAGCTGTCCGGCGCTCCCGTTGGAGCGAATCTCGGTTGAGGTCGAGCAACCAACGCAGGGCGCATGCCGTGCGAGCGCGTTGTTGCAGACGGACTGGCAGCCGGTACGCAGTTGGTCGGACGACAGGCTGGGACTGCAGCCGGGCGGATTCGGCAATCTCCTGCACTGGGCGTTGCTGTCGCGCTACGTCAGACACGTCATCGTCACGGACCCGGCTGCGATGGCCGCGATTCGAGGGCGCCCCGTACTGCTCCTGGGCAACCACCAAGTGCAGATCGAGTCGGTTTTGGGCACGTCAATCGCGTCGTGGCTGACCGGCACGCAGGTCGTAACGATCGCCCATGCCAAACATGAAACCCGTTGGATCGGTCATCTTTTGCAGCTTCTGGACGTCGCGGCAGGCTGCAAGCTGGACAACATTCGATACTTCGACCAGCAAAACCCGCAGCAGTTCCTCAGCCTGATTGAAGAAATCAAGGGCGATGCCGCCGCCCGCGGGGTGTCAACCATGGTGCATGCCGACGGAACTCGGTACGTTCGCTCCGGCCAGCGCGTCGAGAGGCTGACCTCCACTCTGCTGGATATGGCGATCGAGATGTCGATGCCAATCGTGCCGATGTACTTCGCGGGAGGCTTGCCGGAGAAGGCATTGGATCAAAAGCTTGAGGTGCCGTATCGCCACGGCGCGCAAGACTATATTTTCGGTCCACCGATCATGCCCGACGAACTGATCGCGTGGCCCTACGTCGACCGTCGACGCCGGGTCATGGACGCCATCAACGCGCTGGCCCCATACAGCGATGCGCCACACGAGCCGAACTACGAAGTGGAGAGCCGGATTGCCGCTGCAGCTCCGGGTGCATCCCCCCTTGAGTCGATATGGGTTTGTCTCGAGGATGCGCTGAATGCGCTTCCGGTGGACTGGCGAAGCACAATCAATAGCGACGACTGGTTGGCGGCTCGAACAATCCAGAGCCCCACCGCTACCGGTCGGCTATAAGGCACTCAGTCGCTTTGGTGGCTGTGATGATGGTGACCATCAGTCGGCTCGGGGGAGCCGCCCATCATCCGCAACATCGGCATTCCTCCAGTGGTAAAGAACCGCACAAGAAGTAACGCCGCGATGATAAGGAAGGCGATGTTGAGCCAGGTGGTGTAGTTCCATGAGATCCCGGTCTCCATGACCTTGGTGCTGCGCTGGGTTGGAATGAGATCCGCTGTGCCGAAAAGCAATTCGACAAGATAGCCGGCGGTGACCATCGCGGCGTAAAAGGTGCCGAGCAGGGTCAACGTCATCCTGCTGCCGTAATACTTGCGGTAGATATTCAGGATCGGAATGATCAACAGATCGGCGAAGATGAACGAGATGACACCGCCGAAGCTGATGCCTCCGTTCCACAGCACCGCAGCCAGCGGCACATTGCCAATTGAGCAGACGAAGGAAAAGATCGCCACAATGGGCCCCACGATCGGGCCCCACGCCGCCGCCCAGCCCGGGTGGTCAGCCAAAAAGAAGTTCTGCCAGAATGTTTCGGGCACCCACGCCGCAATACTGCCGGCGATGAACAGCCCCAGGATCAGGTCGCGCAGTATCGCCAACCACTCCATAACGAACACATGCGACACCGAGGTAAGCCCCTCCGCGGAAAAGAGTCGCTGCCAGAAGGACCCGTCCCGTTTGATGGACATATCCATGGCGGCGTGGCCTTCCATCGAGCCGGCCAGGCCCCGGTCGGCTTGCTCGCGGGCGGCATCGATGAGCCGGGAGCGCACGAACAGCCGGAACAAGACGGCCAGCACCACGATCATCAGCGGCCCACCAATGAATTCTGCGGCGGTGAACTGCCAGCCCATCAACAGCGCGAGAATGATGCCCAGTTCCACCACGAGATTGGTGGACCCGATCTCGAACGCCATGGCGGCGGTGAAGTTGGCGCCTTTGCGGAACAATGACCGGGCCAAGGCCACCGCAGCGTATGAGCATGACGACGATGCCGCTCCCAGGCCGGCTGCGACCGCCAGGGTGCGAGGCCGGTCGTCACCCAACAGGGCCACAATCGTCGATCGTCGCACCACGGCCTGCACCACTGCCGACAGGCCGAAGCCCAGGATCAACGCCCACAGGATCTCCCACGTCATTGATCCCGTCAGCGCCAACGCATGCCCGACCGCTGCTACCACTGTTCCCGTCATTGAATCCTCCGGGTGGATTGGCTCCCGCGTCAACAGAGAAATTACCTGGTCAACGCCATTAGTCCCAACAACGGGAAGATTCGCCTCTCGGTGTCCTCGGCCTGCACAGCCTGGGATGTTGCTTTGCGATCACCGAAATGCGGAGCGACGTAGGTGATGCCAATGTCCGACACACCGGGCCGCCACCACCGTCACAGACGTAACACCAGGCACACTGGTAACAACAGGATTCTTGCCAAAACGCCAGGAGGGCATGGCCGTGTACCGAGTCTTTGAAGCGCTGGATGAACTGGGCGCCATCGTCGAGGAAGCCCGGGGCGTGCCGATGACCGCGGGCTGTGTGGTGCCTCGCGGCGATGTGCTCGAATTGATCGACGACATCAAGGATGCGATCCCGGGTGAGCTGGACGACGCCCAGGACGTGCTGGATGCGCGTGACTCGATGTTGCACGACGCGAAGGCGCACGCCGAATCCATGGTGTCCTCGGCGACCACCGAGTCGGAGTCGATGCTCAACCACTCCCGCGCAGAGGCCGACCGCCTCCTTTCTGATGCGAAAGCGCAGGCAGACCGGATGGTGAGCGAGGCGCGTCAGCACAGCGAACGGATGGTCGGCGAGGCTCGCGAGGAGTCCATTCGCATCGCCACCGCAGCCAAACGCGAATACGAGGCCAGCGTCGGCCGTGCCCAAGCCGAAGCCGACCGGCTGATCGAAAACGGCAACATCTCCTATGAGAAGGCCGTGCAAGAGGGCATCAAGGAACAGCAGCGCCTGGTGTCGCAGAACGAGGTGGTGCAAGCCGCGAACGCGGAATCCACCCGTCTCATCGACACGGCGCACGGCGAGTCCGACCGGCTGCGTGGCGAGTGCGACATCTACGTCGACAACAAACTCGCCGAATTCGAGGAATTCCTCAACGGGACGATCCGGTCCGTCGGGCGTGGCCGCCACCAACTCCGCACCGCGGCCGGCACGCACGACTACGCGACGCGGTAGCCGGCGGGTCCGTTCGTCCTGGCTGGGCCCTGACGCTGCGCGACGGGCACCGTAGGATTCGGCTATGGCGCGGCAGCACAGCACCGCAGCAAAGCGACACCCGCCCTCGGCGCTGACGGTTGACATCATTCGGCTGGGCCGACGCCCGGGATCGATGGTGACGCTGCGCAACGCCATCCCCAGCCCCGTGCGCATCGGTTCGGCATCGATCGCGATCGAGCCGGGCGCTCCGCTGGACCTGGATCTGCGGTTGGAGTCGGTATCGGAAGGCGTGTTGGTGACCGGGACGGTGTCCGGGGCGACTACCGGCGAGTGCGTCCGTTGCCTGACCCCGCTCGAGGGACGTGTGGAAGTGGGCTTGACCGAATTGTTCGCCTATCCCGACAGCGCGACCCAGGCGACCACCGAGGAAGACGAAGTCGGGCGCGTGGTCGACGACACCATCGACCTCGAGCAGTCGATCATCGACGCCTTCGGACTCGAACTCCCGTTTTCGCCGGTGTGCAACCCGGATTGCCCGGGACTGTGTCCCGAGTGTGGCGTTCAACTGGCGGACGAACCGGGTCATCACCATGACCTGATCGACCCACGGTGGGCCAAGCTGGCAGAAATGTTGCCGCCGGAACCGGCTGAACCACCCGAGCCGGACGCACCGTGAGGGTGAGCGGTGACCTCAAACCGAATTCTGCTCGACGCGCTCGGAGTGGACCTGGCCGACGACCTACTTACGCTGGCGTTGACGCACCGCAGCTATGCCTACGAGAACGGCGGGCTACCGACCAACGAGCGCCTGGAGTTCCTCGGCGACGCGGTCCTGGGCCTGACCATCACAGACGAGCTCTACCACCGTCATCCCGACCGTCCCGAGTCGTACCTGGCCAAACTGCGGGCCAGCGTCGTCAATACCCACGCCCTGGCTGACGTCGCGCGAAGCCTGTGCGAAGGGGGTCTCGGCGTTCACCTCTTCCTGGGGCGCGGCGAGGAGACCAGCGGGGGAGCCGACAAGTCCAGCATCCTGGCGGACGGTATGGAGTCGCTGCTGGGCGCTATCTACCTGCAGCACGGGATCGAGGGGGTCCGCGAGGTGATCCTGCGAGTATTCGGCCCGATCCTGGACGCCGCTCCCACGCTTGGAGCCGGACTGGACTGGAAGACCAGCCTGCAGGAGCTGACCGCGGCGCGCGGCATGGGTACGCCGACCTATCTGGTTACGTCCACCGGCCCCGACCACGAACGAGAATTCACTGCGGTGGTCGTCGTGATGGACGTCGAATACGGGACAGGTGTGGGCCGTTCCAAGAAGGAGGCCGAGCAAAAAGCCGCGGCAGCGACGTGGCAAATGCTGGACACCGCCGGAAAAACACCCGTCTAGATGCCCGAGCTGCCTGAAGTCGAGGTGGTGCGCCGCGGCTTGCAGGCCCACGTGGTGGGCAAGACGATCACAGCGGTGCGGGTGCACCACCCCCGGGCGGTGCGCCGCCACGAGGCCGGGCCCGCCGACCTCACGGCCCGGTTGCTCGACGCGCGGATCACCGGAACCGATCGGCGCGGCAAATATCTGTGGTTGACGCTGGACACTGCTGATGGCGGTTCGGACACCGCACTCGTGGTCCACCTGGGCATGAGCGGGCAGATGTTGCTGGGGGCCGTCCCGCGCGCCGATCATGTCCGGATCTCCGCGCTACTCGACGACGGGACCGTGCTGAGCTTCGCAGACCAGCGGACCTTTGGCGGCTGGATGCTCGCCGACCTGGTGATCGTGGACTGCAGCGTGGTGCCGGTGCCCGTCGCCCACCTGGCGCGTGACCCGCTCGACCCACGGTTTGACGCCGATGCCGTGGTGAAGGTGTTGCGGGGCAAGCATTCCGAAATCAAGCGTCAGCTGCTGGACCAGACGGTCGTCTCCGGGATCGGCAATATCTATGCCGACGAGGCGCTGTGGCGGGCCAAGGTGAACGGTGCCCGGATCGCCGCCACGCTGACCCGCAAGCAGCTGGGAGCGGTGCTGCAGGCCGCCGCCGACGTGATGCGTGACGCGCTGGCCCAGGGCGGGACCTCGTTTGATTCGCTGTACGTCAACGTCAACGGCCAGTCCGGTTACTTCGATCGATCCCTGGACGCCTACGGCCGCGAAGGCGAAAACTGCCGGCGCTGTGGAGCGGTGATGCGCCGGGAGAAGTTTATGAACCGCTCGTCGTTCTACTGCCCGAGGTGCCAGCCGCGGCCCCGGCGGTAAATTTTCGTTGGCGCTGTTGACTGTGTGCTGAGGGCTCTGAGTGTGCGGGGAGGGTTTTGCGCGTGCGCAGAGGGCGGAAATTCGTCGGTTTTTCCGCCCAGGACGCACACTCGACGGTCCCGGGCGCCGTGCCGAAACGAAAGGGAGTGCCGATGACGGAATTGTGGGTAGAACGAACCGGATCGCGCCGCTACACGGGATACAGCTCGCGAGGCGCGCAGGTCCTCGTCGGTTCCGAGGACGTCGACGGCGTGTTCACCCCCGGCGAGCTGCTCAAGATCGCGCTGGCCGCGTGTAGCGGGATGTCCAGCGACCAGCCACTGGCCCGTCGCCTCGGCGACGACTACAAAGCGGTGGTCAGGGTGTCCGGCGCGGCCGACCGCGATCAGGAGCGGTATCCGCTGCTGCAGGAGACCCTCGAGCTTGATCTGTCCGGTTTGAGCCCGGAAGACAGGGAACGCCTGCTGGTGGTCGTCAACCGGGCCATCGAGGCGGTGTGCACAGTCGGACGCACCTTGAAGTCCGGCACTGAGGTCAAGTTCGAGATCGCCGCAAAGGCCGCCCACAGACTCCAAAGCAGACCATGCCGGAACCTGACGTCCGGCTCTGTGCTTCGGTGTACGGCGAGGTGCAAGGTGTCGGTTTTCGCTGGTGGACCCGCTGCCGGGCGCTCGAACTGGGTCTCACTGGATACGCGGCGAACCAGGCCGACGGCCGCGTACGGGTTGTCGCCCAGGGGCCCCGTGCGCCCGCGGAGAAATTGCTGCAGCTGCTGGAAGGCGCCGAGTCGTGGCCTTCAAGGCCGGGCCGCATCGACAAGGTTGTCGCTGACTTTTCGCAGCCAACGGAGCAGTTCAGCGGCTTCGTCGAGCGCTGACCTTCGCCGCGAAAGTGCGACTGGCGACGCCGCTACTCGGGAAATGCGTTGCCCGCTGCACTTTCGCGGTGTTCGACGCAGAGACACATGTGGCTTGTGTGGCCAGTGCGACGTGATTGACCACTGTGGCATGTCCGGCTTGGGGGCCTGCAAATTTCGAGCTGCAACACCCCCTCGGGGCGGGGGACCGGGCAATTTGAGCGGTAGTCTGGCACGCCGTGTACCTCAAGAGTCTGACGCTCAAGGGCTTCAAGTCCTTCGCGTCGCCGACGACTCTGCGTTTCGAGCAGGGCATCACCGCCGTCGTCGGGCCTAACGGCTCCGGCAAATCCAACGTTGTCGATGCCCTGGCGTGGGTGATGGGGGAGCAGGGAGCGAAGACGCTGCGCGGCGGCAAGATGGAGGATGTCATCTTCGCCGGCACCTCGTCACGCGCCCCGCTGGGACGCGCCGAAGTCACCGTCACCATCGACAACTCTGACAACGCGCTGCCGATCGAGTACTCCGAGGTATCGATCACCCGCAGGATGTTCCGCGACGGCGCCAGTGAATACGAAATCAATGGCAGCAGTTGCCGGTTGATGGACGTCCAGGAGTTGCTGAGCGACTCCGGCATCGGCCGCGAGATGCATGTCATTGTCGGGCAGGGCAAGCTGGACGAGATCCTGCAGTCGCGCCCCGAGGACCGCCGGGCGTTCATCGAAGAAGCCGCGGGCGTGCTCAAGCATCGCAAGCGGAAGGAAAAGGCCCTCCGGAAACTCGACGCGATGTCGGTCAATCTGGCCCGGCTCACCGATCTGACCACCGAACTGGGGCGTCAGCTCAAACCCCTGGGCCGGCAAGCCGAGGTGGCCCGCCGCGCTCAGACCATCCAGGCCGATCTGCGCGACGCCCGGCTGCGGCTGGCCGCCGACGACCTGGTGAACCGGCAGGTGGAGCGAAACGCGATCTTCGAGGCCGAGGCCACCATGCGCCGCGAGCACGACGAGGCCGCCAGGCGGCTGGCGGTGGCGTCCGAGGAGCTGTCTGCCCACGAGACGGCGCTGGCTGAGCTTTCGGTTCGGGCCGAGTCGGTGCAGAACACCTGGTTCGGGCTGTCCGCCCTCGCCGAACGGGTCGGTGCCACCGTGCGCATCGCCAACGAACGCGCTCAGCACCTCGATCTCGAGCCGGCGCCGGCCGGCGACACCGACCCGGACGCGCTGGAAGCCGAGGCCGAACAGATGGCGGTCGCCGAGCGGCATCTGCTGGCTGTGCTGGCCGAAACGCGCACCCGGCTGGACGCCGCCCGTGCGGAGTTGGCCGAACGCGAGCGCCAGGCAGCCGAGGCCGACCGCGCCCACCTGGCCGCGGTACAGGCCGAGGCCGACCGGCGCGAGGGCCTGGCGCGGCTCACCGGTCAGGTGGAGACCATGCGGGCGCGCGTCGAATCGATCGACGACAGTGTTGCGCGGTTATCCGAGCGCATCGAGGCTGCCGTGGCGCGCGCGCAACAGACCCGGGCGGAGTTCGAAATCGTGCAGGCCCGCGTCCGCGAGCTCGACCAGGGCGAGGTCGGCCTTGACGAGCAACACGAGCGGACGGTGGCCGCGATGCGGTCGGCCGAAGGACGCGTCGCCGAACTGCAGTCGGCCGAGCGTGCCGCCGAACGCCAGGTGGCCTCGCTGCGCGCCCGCATCGATGCGCTCTCGGTCGGGCTGCAGCGTAAGGACGGCACCGCGTGGCTTGCCGAGAATCACACCGGCACAGGACTCCTCGGGCCGATCGCCAAGCTGGTCAAAGTCCGGTCCGGCTATGAGGCGGCGCTGGCCGCGGTGCTGGGATCGGCGGCCGACGCGCTGGCCGCCGAAAGCTTCGGAGCGGCGCGCTCCGCGGTAGCCGCGCTCAAGCAAGCCGACGGAGGCCGGGCGGCGCTGGTTTTGGGCGACTGGCCTGCTCCCACAGATGCCGCCCCGGCCGCCGTACTGCCCGCCGGGGCACTCTGGGCTCTCGATTTGGTCGAGGCACCCCCGCGGCTGCGCGGCGCGATGATCGCCATGCTTTCCGGCGTGACGGTGGTCAACGACCTGGCCGCGGCGCTGGATCTGGTGGCCGCGCGCCCGCAGTTGCGCGCTGTCACGCTAGACGGTGATCTGGTGGGCGCCGGCCGGGTGAGCGGCGGTTCCGATCGCAAGCTCAGCACGCTGGAAGTCACCTCCGAGATCGACAAGGCCGGCAACGAACTGGCCGCCGCAGAGACGCAGGTGGCCCAACTCAGCGCCGCCCTGTCGGGCGCACTGACCGAGCAGACCGCACGTCAGGACTCCGCCGAGGAGGCATTGGCCGCGCTCAATGAATCCGACACCGCAATCTCGGCGATGTATGAGCAGCTGGGCCGGCTGGGCCAGGACGCACGCGCGGCCGAAGAAGAGTGGAACGCGTTGCTGCGGCAGCGTGTGGAGCTGGAAGCCGGGCGCGCCACGACCCTCGAAGAGGTCACCGAACTCGAAACCCGGCTACACAACGCACAAGAGACCCAGCAGGTGGATGCGGGGGAGCCGAGTCCCGCAATGGCCCGGCAGCAGATCGCCGCCGCCGCCGAAACCGCTCGTGGCGTCGAGGTGGAAGCCCGGCTGGCGGTGCGAACCGCCGAGGAGCGCGCCAATGCGGTGCGCGGGCGCGCGGATTCGTTGCGCCGTGCGGCCGCCGCCGAACGCGAGGCACGGGTGCGTGCCGAACAAGCGCGGGCCGCACGATTGCGCGCTGCCGGGGTAGCCGCCGCGGTGGCCGACTCCGGGCGGCTGCTGGCTGGGCGGTTGAGCCAGGTGGTTGAAGCGGCGTCGGGAATTCGCGACGCACTGGTGACCGAACGCCAGCAGCGATCGGTGGCGATAGCCGCGGTGCGTGACGAGGTGAACACGCTGGGCGCTCGGGTTGCCACCCTCACCGACTCGCTGCACCGCGACGAGGTGGCCAACGCCCAGGCGGCGATGCGTATCGAGCAGCTCGAACAGACGGTGCTGGAGCAGTTCGGAATGGCGCCGGCCGATTTGATCGCCGAGTACGGCCCGGATGCCGCGCTGCCGCCGACGGAACTCGAGATGGCCGAGTTCGAACAGGCCCGGGAGCGTGGCGAGCAAGTCGTAGCACCGGCCCCGATGCCTTACGACCGGGCCACCCAGGAGCGCCGGGCCAAACGGGCCGAACGTGAGCTGGCGGAGCTGGGCAGGGTCAATCCGCTGGCGCTGGAGGAGTTCGCTGCGCTGGAGGAGCGCTATAACTTCCTGGCCACCCAACTCGAGGATGTCAAGGCCGCCCGCAAGGATTTGCTCGGCGTCGTGGCCGATGTGGATGCCCGCATCTTGCAGGTGTTCAGCGAGGCATTTGACGACGTGGAGCGCGAATTCCGCGGCGTGTTCAGCACGCTGTTCCCCGGTGGCGAGGGCAGGCTGCGGCTCACCGATCCGGACGACATGCTCACCACCGGGATCGAGGTGGAGGCCCGACCACCTGGCAAGAAGGTATCCCGGCTTTCGTTGCTGTCCGGTGGTGAGAAGGCGCTGACCGCGGTCGCGATGCTGGTTGCTATCTTCAAGGCCCGCCCGTCGCCGTTCTACATCATGGACGAGGTGGAGGCCGCGCTCGACGACACGAACCTGCGCCGCCTGATCGGCCTGTTCGAACAGCTGCGGGCCCAGTCTCAACTCATCATCATCACGCACCAGAAGCCGACCATGGAGGTCGCCGACGCGCTTTACGGCGTGACCATGCAGGGCGACGGCATCACCGCGGTGATCTCGCAGCGGATGCGCGGTCAGCAGGTGGAGCAGCTGGTCACCAATTCCTCGTAGGGCCCGCCCCCGGCGCGACGGGAACAAGGGGCACGTCTGATTCGCAACGCGTCCTGGAAGGATGTCAGCGTGACGCAAGGTCTTTGGATTGCCATCGCGGTTGTCGCTGTCCTGGTCCTGATCGCCGCGCTGGTGCTGGGCCTGGTGCGCTACCGTCGGCGGCGAATCAGGCTCTCCCCGTCATCCCAGCGGCCCGAGCCCGGCGCACTCGACCGTTCGGGCGGCTACACCGCATCCTCCGGCATCACATTCAGCCAGACCTCGACGCTCGAGCCCACGGCTCCGCCCGTCGACCGGATCGACACCAGCGGCCTGCCAGCTGTGGGCGACGACGCGACCATCCCGCGCGATGCGCCGAGACGCACGATCTCCGACGTAGCACTTCCCGAACCTGAGCCCGCACCAGAGATAGCCCTAGAGCTCGACGCCATCACGCCGCCCGACGGCCGATTGGAACGACTGCGCGGGCGACTCGCCAGATCACAGAATGCGTTCGGGCGCAGCATGCTTGGGCTGATCGGCGGCGGCGATCTGGACGAAGACTCGTGGCAGGACGTGGAGGACACCCTGCTGATCGCCGACCTGGGACCGGTGGTCACCGAGTCGGTGGTCACCCAACTGCGGAGCGCGCTTGCCGGCGGCAACGTGCGCACCGAGGCCGACGCACGGGCCGTGCTGCGCGAAGTGTTGATCAAAGAGCTGCAACCTGACATGGACCGCTCGATCCGCGCCCTGCCGCACGCCGACGCTCCCGCGGTGTTGCTGATCGTCGGCGTCAACGGCACCGGAAAGACCACCACGGTGGGCAAGCTGGCCAGAGTGTTGGTGGCCGACGGGCGGCGTGTCGTGCTGGGTGCGGCCGACACTTTCCGGGCGGCCGCGGCCGCCCAACTGCAGACCTGGGCGGCCAAGGTGGGCGCCGACGTCGTTTGCGGGGAGGAGGGCGCCGACCCGGCGTCGGTGGCGTTCGACGCTGTGGACAAAGGCATTGCGATCGGAGCCGATGTCGTGGTCATCGATACCGCGGGGCGGCTGCACACCAAGGTCGGGCTGATGGACGAACTCGACAAGGTCAAGCGCGTGGTGACCCGGCGCGCGGCCGTCGACGAGGTTTTGCTGGTGCTCGATGCCACGATCGGTCAGAACGGGCTGGCTCAAGCCCGGGTGTTCGCCGACGTCGTCGACATCACCGGCACCGTGCTGACCAAGCTGGACGGAACAGCCAAGGGCGGCATTGTTTTCCGCGTCCAGCAAGAACTTGGCGTCCCCGTGAAGCTGGTCGGTCTCGGTGAAGGTCCCGATGATCTGGCGCCGTTCGAACCCGCCGCCTTCGTCGACGCCTTGCTTGGCTGAGAGTCCTTACAAGCCGAGCGCGACGTTAATCCTGACGAAACATGCTCGCTCTATTGCCGAAACAACAATTGCGCATGGTTCTGTCTCAGGCCACAGGCACGCACGTCTGACGGCCATTCATGCTCAACCGGAGGTGATAGCGAGTGGCATTCCCGATTTTGGGCCAACCGGATACCGGCGATACGGCCTGGATGTTGGCGAGTTCCGCATTGGTGCTGTTGATGACGCCAGGTCTGGCGTTTTTCTACGGCGGCATGGTGCGTACCAGAAGCGTGCTCAACATGATCATGATGAGCGTCAGCGCGATGGGCGTCGTCACGGTGCTGTGGGTGCTCTACGGCTACTCGATGGCATTCGGTGACGACAAATGGGGCATCGTCGGCAACCCGACCGATTACTGGGGCCTCAAAGGCCTGATCGGCGGCAACGCCGCGAAAGCGGCCGGCAGCACGCCGGCGGTCGACATCCCGCTGGCCGGCACCATGCCCGCCACCGTGTTCGTCGCCTTCCAGTTGATGTTCGCGATCATCACCGTCGCGTTGATCTCGGGTGCCCTGGCCGACCGGCTGAAGTTCTCCGCCTGGCTGGTGTTCTCCGGACTGTGGGCGACGCTGGTCTACTTCCCGGTTGCGCACTGGGTCTTCGCGGCTGACGGTTTCGCCTCCGAGCACGGCGGCTGGATCAACAACAAGCTGCACGCGATCGACTTCGCCGGTGGTACCGCGGTCCATATCAACTCCGGTGTGGCCGGCCTGGTCGTGGCGATCGTGCTGGGCAAGCGCAAAGGCTGGCCCACCACGCTGTTCCGCCCGCACAATGTGCCGTTCGTGATGCTCGGTGCAGGCCTGCTGTGGTTCGGCTGGTTCGGGTTCAACGCCGGATCGGCGGTTACCTCCAACGGCTCCGCCGGGTCGACCTTCATGACCACCACGATCGCTACCTCGACGGCCATGCTCGCGTGGCTGCTGGTCGAGCGCATCCGTGATGGCCATGCAACGACGCTGGGCGGCGCATCGGGCATCGTCGCCGGACTGGTGGCCATCACGCCGTCCTGTTCGTCGGTCAATGTGCTGGGTGCCCTGGTTATCGGGGCGGTCGGCGGCGCGGTGTGCGCGCTGGCGGTCGGGCTGAAATTCAAGCTCGGCTTCGACGACTCGCTCGACGTGGTCGGGGTGCACATGGTCGGTGGTTTGACGGGTACCCTGCTGGTGGGGCTTGTCGCTGCCCCGGAGTCCACTGCGATTAATGGCGTGACCGGGGTATCAAAGGGATTGTTCTACGGCGGCGGCTGGGACCAGTTGGAACGGCAGGCGGCCGGTGCGTTCGCCGTGCTCTTCTACTCCGCGTTTGTCACGCTGATCCTGGCATTGATTCTGAAGTACACCATCGGGATACGTCTTAGCGCTGAGGATGAATCCAACGGTATCGATGAGGCTGAGCACGCTGAGAGCGCGTACGATTTCGGATTGTCTCCGACCGGCTCGGTTCTTTCTCATGGCAGCCTGGTGGACAGTTCTAATGGCTTGGAGGACCGCGTGGACGAGAAAGTAGAGGCAGAGCCCAAATGAAGCTCATCACCGCGATCGTGAAGCCGTTCACCCTCGACGATGTCAAGACCGCCCTTGAGGAGGCGGGCGTCCTGGGAATGACGGTCAGCGAGATCCAGGGGTATGGACGGCAGAAGGGTCACACCGAGGTTTACCGAGGTGCCGAATATTCGGTGGACTTTGTGCCGAAGGTTCGGATCGAGGTCGTCGTCGACGACTCCATCGTCGACAAAGTGGTGGACGCCGTTGTTCGGTCGGCGCGCACCGGCAAGATCGGTGACGGCAAAGTCTGGGTCATTCCCGTGGAAACCATCGTGCGAGTGCGCACTGGTGAACGCGGAACTGATGCCCTATGACCTTTACCGCACATTGCTGATTGAGGCTGCAACCAGCCCTGGGCGGGCCGCGAGGGTATGACACAGGACCTGACCGACCCGTCCGGGGCTGCTGCATCGGGTGGCTCAGAACCTAGAGAAGCGGAAAGCGCCTGCGGGATCAGCGATTTGGCTGTCTCGCGGCGCCAACTGCTGTCTGATGGTGCTGAACTCGATGCGGCCAAGTTGCGGCAAGCGTGGCTGGAGCTGCACGAATCCTGGCTGACCGCCAAGGCGGCCGAGATCGGCGTTCTGGATGCCAGTGGCTTCGCCATCGTCGGAGTCGGCGGCCTGGGCCGCCGCGAGTTGTTGCCATACTCCGACCTCGACTTAATACTGTTGCACGACAACAAATCTGACGGTGACGTGGAACAGGTCGCCGATCGGTTGTGGTACCCGCTGTGGGACGCCAACGTTCGGCTGGACCACAGCGTGCGGACCGTCTCCGGGGCGCTGGACGTCGCCAACTCCGACATGACGGCTGCGCTGGGCATGCTGGAAGCGCGCCACATCGCCGGCGACGCGGGACTTTCGGCCGAGCTGATCGCCGGGGTCCGACGGCAGTGGCGCACCGCGATTCGTTCCCGGATGGACGAGCTCGTCGAAATGACGAATGCCCGATGGCTGCGTAATGGCCGGATCTCCCAACGGGCCGAGCCCGACCTGAAACACGGCCGCGGCGGCCTTCGCGACGTGCAGTTGTTGAACGCGCTGGCGCTAGCCCAGCTCATCGACCGCCACGGCATGGCCAACCCGGACTCGCCGGGTGGCTCGCTGGACGACGCCCACCTCACATTGCTCGACGTGCGCACCGAACTGCACCGGGTGTCTGGGCGCGGCCGGGATCAGCTGCTGGCCCAGTTCGCCGACGAGATCAGCGCAGCCCTGCACGTCGGCGATCGATTCGACCTGGCGCGCATGCTATCCGGCGCGGGCCGCACCATCGCCTATCACTCGGAAACCGGGCTGAGAACCGCGCAAAACGCATTGCCCCGACGCGGCATCTCGGCTTTGGTAGGGCGCCCGAAGCGGCGACCGTTGGACGAAGGCGTGGTCGAATACGACGGCGAGATCGGGCTTGCCCGCGAGGCCAAACCCGAAACCGATCCCGGTCTGGTGCTGCGAGTGGCCGCCGCGTCGGCAGACACTAACTTGCCGATCGGCGCCGGCACGCTGAAGCGGCTGGCGGACAGCGCCCCGGACTTGCCAACTCCGTGGCCCAGGGAGGCTTTGGACGACCTACTGGTGGTGCTCCTGGCCGGCCCGCCATTGTTGAACACCATCGAGGCGCTCGACCGCACCGGGCTGTGGGGCCGGCTCCTGCCGGAATGGGACGCGGTCCGTGACCTGCCGCCGCGCGACGTCTCCCACAAATGGACCGTGGACCGGCACATCGTCGAAACCACCATCAACGCGGCCCCGCTGACCACCCGCGTCGCTCGATCGGACTTGCTTGCGCTTGGTGCGCTGCTGCACGACATCGGTAAAGGGCGGGGCGTCGACCACTGCGTGCTCGGGGCCGACTTGGTGATCCCGATTGCGCAGAGGCTCGGACTGCCGCCCCAGGACGTCGACACGATCTCCAACATGGTGCGTCACCACCTCTTGCTGCCCATAACGGCGAGCCGAAGCGACATCAACGATCCCAAAACCATTGAGGCCGTATCCGAGGCACTGGGCGGCGATCCGCAACTGCTCGAATTGCTGCACGCGCTGGCGGAGGCGGACTCGAAGGCCACCGGGCCAGGCGTATGGAGCGATTGGAAGGCCTCCCTGATGGCCGACCTGGTGCGTCGCTGCCGCATGGTGATGGCCGGTGAGCCGCTGCCGCGTGCCGAACCGGCTGCGCCGCACTACCTTTCGCTGGCGGCCGACCACGGGGTGCACGTGGAGATTACGCCGGGCGACAGCGAGCGCCTGCATGCGGTGATGGTGGCGCCGGAGGAGCGGGGACTGGTGTCGAAGGCCGCCGCCGTGCTGGCGCTGAACTCGCTGCGAGTCCACTCGGCCTCGGTGAACATCCACGAGGGTGTGGCGATCGCCGAGTTCGTGGTTTCGCCGCTGTTCGGTTCCCCGCCCGCGGCCGACCTGCTGCGTCAGCACTTCATCGCTGCCATCAAGGGCGACGACGTCCTCGGCGCGCTGGAGAAGCGCGACAGCGAGGCCGCCAGCTCGGCGATGGCTCGGGCTGGGGAGATTCATGTGGGGGCGCCGCTGACGCGCTCTACCGCGCCGCCGCGCATCCTGTGGCTCGAAACCGACGCTCCAGGCCAACTTGTCGTCGAAGTCCGCGCGATGGACCGGATCGGTCTGCTGGCGTTGCTGACGCGCGCGCTGGAGGGTGCCGGAGCTGAGATCGCCTGGGCGAAGGTCAATACGTTCGGATCGACAGCGACCGATGTGTTCTGCGTGACAGTGCCGGTCGAGTCCGTGAATGGGTCGCAGGACTGCAACAAAGCCGCCCGGACCGCGGTAGAGGAGCACCTGTTGGCCGTGTTGGGCGCCTCAGCGCGGGCGCTGGTCGACGAGCCCGTCGGCGACTAGCACTGCTCGGCATTCAGCTTGCGCAGGGCTTCGATGCGCTCTTGCAGCTGGTCGCTTGACGCGGCGGCAATCGGCGGGCCTCCGCAGCGTCGGCGAAGTTCGTTGTGGATCCAGCCGTGCGGTTTGCCGGTCCGGTGATGTGTCGCCGAGACGAGGGTGTTGAGTTCGCGCCGCAGTTCGCGGAGCTGGCCGTGCTTGGAACCCGACGTCATCGAAGTCACGGGCGGGTGTCCTGCCAGAGCTCGCTTCTGAAGTTGCTCGTCTTGCCGGCGGTGCAACAGAGCGCGCATCTGGTCGGCGTCCAACAACCCGGGGATGCCGAGATAGTCGGCCTCCTCCTCGCTCCCGGCGGGGGTGGCGGTGCCGAACGAGGATCCGTCGAAGATGACCTGATCCAATTCGGCATCGGCTCCCAATGAGGTGAAGCCCTTGTCCTCATCGCCGTGTTCGGTTTGCGTCCGCACCGCGGGATCGCCGTCGAGCGGATCTTCGCCCGATTCGCGGTGCGGTTGGCCCAGCACGTGATTGCGCTGGGCTTCCAACTCGCTGGCCAGCTGCAGCAGGTTAGGCACCGACGGCAAGAAAATGCTGGCGGTCTCGCCCGGCCGGCGAGACCGCACGAACCGGCCGATGGCCTGCGCGAAGTACAGCGGGGTCGAGGCACTGGTGGCGTAGATCCCGACCGACAGCCGGGGTATGTCGACGCCTTCGGACACCATCCGCACCGCGACCAGCCACCGGCTGGTGCTCGCGGCGAATTCGCTGATGCGCCCGGATGATCCGGGATCGTCCGACAGCACGACCGTCGGGGCTTCCGAGGTCAATTTCTTCAACAGGGCGGCGTATGCGCGGGCTGCGGTCCGGTCGGAGGCGATGATCATGCCCCCGGCGTCGGGAACGTGGGTACGCAATTGGCGGAGGCGCTGATCGGCGGCGGCGATGACAGCGGGCATCCATTCGCCGGACGGGTCCAACGCGGTGCGCCACGCCCGTGCCGTCTGCTCGACGGACAGCGGTTCGCCCAACCGTGCCGCGTGCTCTTCGCCGGCGCTGTCTCGCCAGCGTGCCTCCCCGGAATACGCGAGGAACACCACCGGCCGGACCACTCCGTCGGCCAGCGCCTCGGCGTAGCCGTAGGTGTGGTCGGCTTGCGAACGCAGCACCCCGTCGGCGCCGCCCGTGTAGTTGACGAACGGGATGGGACTGTCGTCGCTACGAAACGGCGTGCCAGTCAGCGAGAGTCGGCGGGTGCCGTCGCTGAATGCTTCCCGGATCGCGTCGCCCCACGTCTTGGCGTCACCGCCATGGTGGATTTCATCAAAGATGACCAGGGTTTTGCGCTGTTCGGTACGCACTCGATGCAGGGTCGGGTGCGCGGCGACCTGGGCGTAGGTCACCATCACGCCGTGGTACTCCGGCGAGGTCTGGGGGTTGGTGTTGGAGAATCTCGGGTCCAGGGCCAGACCGAGTTTTCCCGCGGCCTGCGCCCACTGGACTTTGAGGTGCTCGGTGGGCACGACGACGGTGATCTGCTCGACGGCGCGGTGGGCGAGTAGCTCGGCCGCGATCCGCAGGGCGAAGGTCGTCTTTCCGGATCCCGGTGTGGCCACGGCCAGGAAATCGCGCGGCTCGCCAGCCAGGTATTTCACCAGCGCCCGACGCTGCCAGCCACGCAGCGGCGGGCTAGTCGCCGAGGGCAAGCTGCCCCCGCTCGCGACCGCTGCAGAGACCGTGTCGGTGCCCGATTGCATCGACACAGCTCCCCTCGTAGATGTGGCCCGGCCGCGCTGCCCACCACGCAGGGGTACGAGACGGCGGGTGTGAAATGTAGCATGGCAACGCATTTCGGCGCGGTAGCGACTTGGCCCGGATTTTGCGGATCGCCGGGATTAGGCGGCCAGGTTGCGCGTTTCGAGCCAGGCGTGGATTCGTCCTGCGACGTCGGCCCACCCGGGTTCGAGCATCATGTTGTGTCCCATGTCGAAGAATTCCGGCTCGGTAGCGTAGGCGCGCGCCGTGGCGCGTACGTCGCCCACGCTGACGAATCCGTCGTGCTGCGGCGCCGAGGACCAGGACCGGGGTGCTTACCCGCCGGGATTTGACGCGCCGAATCATCGGATCGGTCATGGCGGCGCGAATGCTCTCCGCTCCGGCGCGTTGCATGCACGACAGCACGATGGCCTCGGGCGTGTCGGGGCTGAACAGGTATTCGCGGGTGAGCGCCGGGGTGGCGAGGAATTTGAGCAGCGTGGGGTCGGTCCAGGCTTCCAACGTCATCGACGGTCGGCGGCGCCAGACGCGCAGCGCCGCGCCGAGCACGCCCTGCGGCGGCAGGGAGCCCACCAGAACCGCGGCCGGGGCGGTTCGGTCTTCGAGGTAGCGCTGGATCGTGAAGCCACCCAGGGAATGGCCGATGAGCACGGGGGAGCCACCCAGAGGCGTCGGCCACCGAACGGACGTCGTCGATGTAGTCGGCGATGGAAACCTTTGGCAACGGCTTCGCCGTGGGGCTGTTGCCGTGTCCGCGCAGGCTCAGCGGCGACCGCGCGGTAGCCCGCAGCCGGCGAAGAAGTCCAGGAAGTGGTCGTCCCAGCACCAGGCGCCATGCCAGCCGCCGTGCACGAAAAGCAGCGGTACCGGATGCGCTTGGCTGCAAGACCCCTTGTCGATCACCTCGAGCATGAGCCTGACCTTTGCTGCAGCCACGCATGCGCGTCAAGAGATCCGCCGAGATATAAGCCACGCGGTGCCTCATCGGCGTGTCGCGTGCGTGGCTTAGGTGTCGCTGACGCAGCGGCCGCGCTTCGCGGCACTCGCGCCGGTGGGGGGATCCGCCGGCTCTCCACTAGGCTGGTCAGGTGTTTGAATCGCTGTCTGACCGGTTGACCGGTGCCCTGCAAGGGCTGCGCGGGAAGGGTCGGCTGACCGACGCCGATATCGATGCCACCACCCGCGAAATCCGGTTGGCGCTGCTGGAAGCCGACGTTTCGCTGCCCGTCGTGCGGGCGTTCGTCGGCCGGATCAAAGACCGCGCCAGGGGCGCGGAGGTGTCGGGTGCGCTCAACCCGGCGCAGCAGGTCGTCAAGATCGTCAACGAAGAACTCGTCGGCATCCTCGGCGGCCAAACCCGCCAGCTGGCATTCGCCAAGACGCCGCCGACCGTGGTGATGCTCGCCGGCCTGCAAGGTTCGGGTAAGACGACGCTGGCCGGCAAATTGGCCGCCTGGCTTCGCGGCCAAGGGCATACGCCGCTGCTGGTGGCCTGCGACCTGCAACGGCCCGCCGCGGTCAACCAGCTGCAAGTCGTCGGTCAGCGCGCCGGGGTGCCGGTGTTCGCGCCGCATCCCGGGCGAGTCGCCGGAGTCCGGCCCCGGTGATCCGGTGGCGGTCGCGGCGGCGGGGCTCGCCGAGGCCCGGGCCAAACATTTCGACGTCGTCATCGTCGACACCGCCGGACGGCTGGGCATCGACGACGAGCTGATGGGCCAGGCCGCGGCCATCCGGGAGGCCGTCAACCCCGACGAGGTGCTGTTCGTCCTGGACGCGATGATCGGCCAGGATGCCGTGGCCACCGCGGAGGCGTTCCGCGAGGGCGTCGGCTTCACCGGCGTGGTGCTGACCAAGCTCGACGGTGACGCCCGCGGTGGGGCCGCGTTGTCGGTCCGCGAAGTAACCGGCGTCCCAATCCTTTTCGCCTCCACCGGCGAGAAGCTGGAGGACTTCGACGTCTTCCACCCCGACCGGATGGCCAGCCGCATCCTGGGCATGGGCGATGTGCTGAGCCTGATCGAGCAGGCCGAGCAGGTCTTCGACGCCGAGCAGGCCGAGGCCGCCGCCGCCAAGATCGGTTCCGGAGAGCTGACGCTCGAGGATTTCCTGGAGCAGATGCTCGCCATCCGCAAGATGGGTCCGATCGGCAACCTGCTGGGCATGCTGCCCGGCGCGGGTCAGATGAAGGACGCGCTGGCCGAAGTCGACGACAGACAGCTCGACCGGCTGCAGGCCATCATCCGCGGCATGACGCCGCAGGAGCGGGCCGACCCGAAGATCATCAACGCGTCGCGGCGGTTGCGCATCGCCAACGGCTCGGGTGTGCCGGTGTCCGAGGTCAACCAACTGGTCGACCGCTTCTTCGAAGCCCGCAAGATGATGTCGTCCATGCTCGGCGGCATGGGCATACCCGGGCATGGGCCGCAGGTCCGCGACCCGCAAGAGCAAGGGCGCAAAGGGCAAAAAGGGCAAGAAGGGGGCACGCGGGCCGACGCCGCCGAAGGTCCGGGGCCCGCTTCGGAGCGGGCATGCCGGGCATGGCAGGGATGCCCCCGGGGTTCCCGGATCTGTCGCAGATGCCCGCAAGGTCTCAACGAGTTGCCGCCCGGGCTGGCCGACTTCGACCTGTCCAAGCTGAAGTTCCCGGGCAACCCCGGAAGCAAGTAGCCGCGCCGTGCGGATGCACGTGCGAGGGACCGGGGCTTGCCCGACGAGGCAGCGGTCGAACTGTGGATTGTCGACGGCCGCATCAGCCTGCGAGCCGGTCGCCGGGGCCGACACGGTTTTCGACGGCGGCTGGATTCTGCCCGGGCTGGTCGATGCCCATTGCCACGTCGGGCTCGGTGACCACGGCGAGATCGAACTCGATGAGGCGATCGCTCAAGCCGAGGCCGAACGCGACGTCGGGGCGCTGCTGCTGCGCGACTGCGGCTCGCCGACCGACACCCGCAGCCTCGACGACCACGCGGATCTGCCCCGCATCATCCGGGCCGGACGCCACCTGGCCAGACCCAAGCGCTATCAGGCCGGCTTTGCGGTCGAGCTCGAAGACGAATCTCAGCTGCCGGCCGCGGTGGCCACCGAAGCGCGCCGCGGCGACGGCTGGATCAAGCTGGTCGGTGACTGGATCGACCGCAGTGTCGGCGATCTCGCCCCGCTGTGGTCCGACGACGTGCTCAAGGCCGCGATCGACGCCGCACACGCCAACGGCGCCCGGGTCACCGCGCACGTCTTCAGCGAGGACGCGCTGCCGGGGCTGATCAAAGCCGGCATCGACTGCATCGAGCACGGCACCGGGCTCACCGACGACACGATCGCGCTGATGCTCGAGCACGGCACCGTGTTGGTCCCCACCCTGATCAACGTCGAGAACTTCCCCGGCATCGCCGACGCCGCGGCGCGCTATCCAGCCTACGCCGCCCACATGCGCGACTTGTATGCCCGCTGCCAGCACCGGATGGCGGCGGCCCGGGAGGCTGGCGTGCCGATGTACGCGGGCAGCGACGCCGGCAGCATGGTCGCGCACGGACGCATCGCCGACGAGGTCGAGGCCCTCAAGGGCATCGGGATGAGCCCCACCGAGGCGCTGGGCGCGGCGTGCTGGGACGCCCGTCGCTGGCTGGGCCGGCCCGGCCTGGACCATGGCGCATCGGCTGACCTGTTGTGCTACGTCAGCGACCCGCGGCAGGGGCCCGGCGTGTTGAACCGTCCCGATCTGGTGATGCTGCGCGGCAAGGCGTTTCGCCCTTGACGTCAGACAGGCGCGGCGTCGCGGTCGCGGTTAGGATCGGGTAATGGCGTTGGCCAGCGGCGCGACATTTGCCGGATACATGGTCGCGCGAAGGCTGGGTTCTGGAGTGACGGGTGAGGTTTACCTTGCCCAGGATCCACGAGCGGGGCGCTGGGTTGCGCTGAAGATTCTTTCGCCGGCGCTGTCGACCGACAGCGATTTCCGCCAACGGTTTCTTTCGGAGACGGCCACTACCGCGAACCTTTATCACCCGCACATCGTGGAGGTGCATGCCCGCGGCGAGTTCGAGGGACAGCTGTGGGTGGCGATGGACTACGTCGAGGGCAGCAATGCCGCGCGACTCATGGCCGAGCGGTTCCCCGCGGTTTCGCCGGCCGGAGAGGTGCTTGCGATCGTTTCGGCCGTCGCATCGGCCCTCGATCACGCCCATCAGCGCGGCCTGCTGCATCGCGATGTCAAACCGGCCAACATCTTGTTGACCGGTCGGGGAGAGGGCGAACAACGGATTCTGCTCGCCGACTTCGGGGTGGCCCGGCGATTCGGCGAACCAACCGGAGTCAATCCGACAAACGCCCCGGCCGGGTCGGTCGCCTACTCCGCCCCCGAGCAGTTGTTGGGCGCCGACGATATTGACGGGCGCGCCGACCAATATGCATTAGCCGCGACCGCGTTTCATTCACTCACGGGTGCCCCGCCGGTCGAGCACACCGATCCGGTTGCCGCCGTCGACCAGTTGCTCAAAAGTTCGCCGCCCAGACTCAGCGATCAGCGTCCAGAACTGGCGCGCCTGGACGGGGTGTTCTCCAAAGCTCTGGCCCGCAGACCCGATGACCGGTTCGAGAGCTGCCGGGAGTTCGCCGACGCGGCCAACGAACAGGCCGGCGTCTCGAAGGGAGACCGCAGTCCCGAAGCCGTCTTGACCGTTGAGGTGGTCGACTACCCCGCGTACGCAAAGCCGCTGGGTGATTTCTCCGCGACGCCCGAAGCGCACTGGACAGACTCTGCGGCGCACCGGGCAGTTGCGCCCAGGCGACGCCGGCCGCGCAAAATCGTGTTGGGCGCGGCAACTGTGTTGCTCATCGCCGGGCTGCTGTTGCTCGGCTTCGTAATCGGGCGCGAGACCGAGACGACCGCCATGCAGGTACACCCGACGACCAGCGCATCGACTGCGGCGGGCGCCCCGACGGCCGCACCCCGGGTCGCCGCGCCCTTCCCGCTGGAGGGCACTTACCGCCTTGAGGTCCAGCGCACTAAGCAGACCTTCAACTACACGCCCGACCCCCAGGAACCCGACGTGAATACCTGGTGGGCCTTTCGCTCGTCGTGCACGCCGAGTTCCTGCACGGCGGCCGGCGTGCTGCTGGACGACAACGACCACACGCAAGCGAAGTCGCCCGGGGGCGAGCCCGTCGTCCTGGACTTCCGCGACGGTCGTTGGCAGTCCCGGTCGGAACAGACAACGTTCCCTTGTGTCGGGCCAAGCGGAGTGGCGGGGATCCACGACACGACACAGGTGTTGTCCTTGCGGCCGCAGCCGCAGGGCGAGCTCGTGGGCGAAATGACGGTCACCGTGCAAAGCAATGAGTGCGGCCAGAAGGGCGGCGTACTCCGGGCGCCCGCGCTAGCCACCGTCAGCGGCGAACTGCCGACGGCCGTGACGGTGCCGGATCCCGCGACAATTCCCGACACCTCCACAGCACCGACCAGAACGCATCGCTGATCTGGCCGTGCGCGAGCAGACGCAGAATCGCACATTAGCTGGCGATCTAATGCGATTCTGTGTCTGCTCGCGGGATTAAAGCGAGCCGATGCTGGACCCTCGGTTGAGCGCGAAACCCCAGTCGAACAGGCTGCCGGCCTGGTCCCAATACGTCGGTCCGCCTTCTTTCACCATGCCGTACATCATGGCGATGACCAGCCGGCGGCCACCGCGGGCCGCGGCGCCGACGAAGGTCTTGCGCGCGGCGTTGGTGAACCCGGTCTTGCCGCCGATCGCGCCCGGATACCGCTGTAACAGTTCGTCCTGATTGAGGATCGGTTGATCACCGTGATCGCCGGGGAACATCGCCGACGGCTCGGCGGTGATCTGCGCGAACACCGGGTTCATCATCGCCGCCCGGAAGATGACCGCCAAGTCGTGTGCGGTCGAGGAACCCGAGCCGGCGGGGCCGTCCAGACCGGACGGTGTCGCGGGGTGGGTGTTGGTCGCCCCCAGCGAGGCCGCCTTGGCGTCCATCATGGCGACCGCCGCGTCCGGGCCGCCCAGCATCTGAGCCAGCGTGTTGGCGGCGTCGTTGCCCGAGACCAGTAGCAGCGCGTCCAGCAGTTGGCGCGCGGTATAGGTGCGGCCGGGTTTGATGCCGACGCAGTTGCACTCGACCTCGGTGTCGGCGACGTCGGCCACCACGGTGGAGTCCAGGGTCAGCTGATCCAATGCCACCAGCGCCAACAACACCTTGATGGTGCTGGCGGGCGGGTGGGCCACATCCTGGTCGCGGCCGGCCAGCACCTCGCCGCTGTCGAGGTCGGCGACGATCCAGGTCTGAGCTGGGCCGTCCGGGATCGGCACCGAGCCGAGGGGCTGCATACTGTCGGCCCAGGAAGGGGTGGCGGTGGCCGCGCTGACGGTGACACCGCAGGTGCCGACCGCCAGCAGAGCGGCGACTGCAGCCACAAATTTCCGCATGGGCGCACAGCTTAACTTCCCGCCTGGTGTGACGCCTATTCCCGCCGCCGCCCGCCGACCCCCGCCGGGCGGCTGACCTGGCGCGTCGCTCGGTCGGGCCGCGGTGTTGAATCGATGCATGTTGAGCCTGGCCGAAATATCCGATCGCCTGGAGATCCAGCAGCTGCTGGTTGACTATTCCACCGCCATCGACCAGCGCCGATTCGACGATCTGGACAACGTCTTCACGCCCGACGCCTACATCGACTACCGGGCGCTGGGCGGCATCGACGGCCGGTATCCGGAGGTCAAGAAGTGGCTGTCGGAGGTGCTGCCGACGTTCCCGGTCTATGCGCACATGCTCGGCAACTTCTCGGTCCGCATCGACGGGGAAACCGCGTCCTCGCGAGTGATCTGTTTCAACCCCATGGTGCTGGCCGGCGATTCGACCGGTCTCAAGGATCAGGTGCTGTTCTGCGGGCTTTGGTACGACGACGAGTTCGTGCGCACTGCCGAGGGATGGCGGATGACCCGCCGGGTCGAGACGAAGGTCTTTCAGAAAGTGATATGAGGCCGGCCCGCGAAATTGCCTGGCTGATTTCCGGCAATTTCTGTCCGGGCCGCACGTTCTGGCACAATAGGCGCCTGTCTGCCGCGCGACCCACCTTTATCGGGTGCTTGCGCGTCGGTCACACACGCGAGGTAAAACCGGATCCCGGCATCCTGCCCGGGTCGCTGAATTGCAGCGTGACACACACAGGAGAAATCGCTTAACCATGGCTGTGAAGATCAAGCTGGCTCGGCTTGGAAAAATCCGCAATCCCCAGTACCGCATCGCTGTCGCCGACGCCCGGAACCGGCGCGACGGCCGGTCAATCGAGGTCATCGGCCGGTACCACCCGAAAGAAGACCCGAGCCTCATCGAGGTCGACTCCGAGCGCGCCCAGTACTGGCTTTCGGTTGGGGCGCAACCCACCGAGCCTGTCCTCAAGCTGCTGAAGATCACCGGTGACTGGCAGAAGTTCAAGGGGCTGCCCGGCGCGGAAGGCAGCCTGCAGGTCGCCCCGGCCAAGCCCTCCAAGCTGGAGCTGTTCAACGCCGCATTGGCTGCCGCGGACGGCGGGCCTACCACCGAGGCCGCCAAACCGAAGAAGAAGGCCCCCGCTAAGAAGGCCGCCAAGGCCGCCGAGTCCGGTGAGGAGGCCGCTGCCGAAGAAAGCGCTGCGGCCGACACCGAGGCCGAGCAGACCGCCGTGCCGCAGAGGTCGCCGAGCCGGCCGCCGAGCCGGCCGAGGCCGGCGAGCAGGCCGAGCCGGCGACCGAAAGCTGACGGGCGCAATGAGCACGGTCGTCGTTGACGCTATTGAGCATCTGGTGCGCGGGATCGTCGACAACCCAGACGATGTCCGGGTCGACATGGTGACCAGTCGGCGTGGCCGGACCGTCGAGGTACACGTTCACCCCGACGACCTGGGCAAGGTGATCGGTCGCGGGGGACGCACCGCGACCGCGTTGCGGACGCTGGTCGCCGGTATCGGTGGCCGCGGCATCCGCGTCGACGTGGTGGACACCGACCAGTAGCGCTGGCTCATGGAGTTGCTAGTCGGGCGCGTGGTGAAAGCGCACGGCATCAGCGGTGAACTGGTCGTCGAAAGTCCGCACCGACGATCCCGCTGACCGGTTCGCGTCCGGGTAGTAGGTTGCGCGCCAAGGGATCCCGTGGTTTGGGCCCAGAGCGCAGTTACGTCGTCGATAGTGTGCGCGAGCACAGCGGGCGGTTGTTGGTGCGGCTGGCCGGAGTGGCCGACCGCGACGGCCGCCGACGCGTTGCGGGGCAGTGTGTTCGTCGTCGACTCCGAGGACCTGCCGCCGATCGACGAGCCCGACACGTACTACGACCACCAGCTGGAGGGGCTTCGGGTCCGCACGACAGCGGGACAGGATGTGGGCGTCGTCGCCGAAGTACTGCACACCGCGGCCGGTGAACTACTGGCGGTGCGTCGCCACAGCGGTGAAATGGGTGAAGTAGCCGGTGGCACAGAATTATTGGTGCCGTTCGTTGGCGCGATCGTGCCGTTGGTGTCGCTCGACGAGGGCATCATCGAAATCGACCCGCCCGAGGGCTTGCTGGATCTGACGTAGCGGGCATCGATATGAAAATTGACGTCGTCACGATATTCCCCGCCTACCTGGATCCGCTGCGACAATCGTTGCCGGGCAAGGCGATTGAGTCGGGCCTGGTCGACCTGCGGGTGCACGATCTACGGCGCTGGACCTACGACGTGCATCACTCGGTCGACGACGCGCCTTATGGCGGTGGTCCCGGGATGGTGATGAAGGCGCCGGTGTGGGGCGAAGCGCTGGACGAAATCTGTTCGGAAGAAACGCTTTTGGTCGTTCCCACCCCCGCGGGCGGGCGGTTCACTCAGGCCACCGCCCAACGCTGGAGCGCCGAGGGGCACCTGGTTTTCGCCTGCGGCAGATACGAGGGCATCGACCAGCGGGTCAGTGCGGATGCCGCTCAGCGGATGCGCGTCGAAGAAGTCTCGATCGGCGACTACGTGTTAGCCGGCGGCGAAGCGGCGGCGTTAGTGATGATCGAGACCGTCCTGCGACTGCTGGACGGCGTACTGGGCAACCCCGCGTCGCATCGCGACGACTCGCACTCGCCGGACCTGGACCGGCTGCTGGAGGGTCCCAGCTACACCAGGCCGCCGAGCTGGCGCGGACTTGATGTCCCAGACGTTCTGCTGTCCGGTGATCATGCGCGAATCGCCGCCTGGCGCAGGGAGGTCTCGCTGCAGCGAACTCGTGAACGCCGCCCTGATCTCTTGACCGATTAGATCCGGCCGTTGGGGAATATCGTCTTGACGGCCTGCGTGATCGTCGCCCGGGCGGTGGCGTCATCGCTGGGTTGCAGCGACTGGATCACCATGATGTAGCGCCGGTCCGCGCCGATCACCCCGGTCGACAGATGCATCCAGTCGGCTCCGATACAGCACATCCAGCCCTGCTTGACGGCCACCGGTTCGGCGTAGAGACCGTCGGGGATGCCGAAGCGCTGCGGGTAGCCGTCGGCGCCGTTCGGGGTGGACTGGGCCAGATCGTTGACGATGATCCGGGCTCGCTCCGCCGGCAGCCCGCCGGAGCCGTTGAGCAGCATGTCGTAGTAGCGGATCAGATCGGTCGCCGAGCTCATCGTGTTCCACCAGCGGCCGTCGCTGGGCGGCGTGGTGGCCGTCATCCCGTATCGGTTCGCGATTTGGGTGATGATGGCGGCCCCGCCGTCCTGACCCCAGAATTTCTCAGCGGCCCCGTCGTCCGAAGCCTGCAACATGGTGTCCAGTGCCTGGTGGTCGTCTGGGGATAGGGTGGCCCTGCCCTGGGATTCCTGCAGGAGCAGATCGTCGGCGATGAAGAGTTTGGCCACCGATGCGGTGCCGACGATCGCGGTGTTGCCGTTGGAGACCAGCTGGTGGGTTCTGCGATCGAGGATGGCTATCGAGAGGGTGGCGCCGCCTGCGGCGGCTTCGTCGGATGCCCGCTGGACGCGCGCCTGCAATCCGCCGAATGCGATGCTGGGCGGCGTCTCCGGCGCCTCGGCTGGCGTAATGGCCCGCACCAGCAGCTGGGCCAGCTGCGGTGGCGGCGGGGAGGAAGCCAGATCAGCTTCGACTGAGGTTGGCGCGCTGTATACCGGGACGCTGTACACCTTGGCCTGTACCAGCGCCTCACACCCGGCGACGACCACCAACGTCACCGCCGCAGTGGCGGTGAAAACCGTCAGCGGCCGTACTCGCAGCGGCCGTGCTCGCATCCCTCGCCTCCGACCTAAAACATGCATTTGGGCGCCTGCTTGAGCTAGTCAAGCCATCTGTCCCCGCGCGTCACGCTGAGGTTCGGTTGGACTAACGTGCTTTGACCCCACGTCATATGTACCATTCACCAGCGTCTTCGGCCCGTCGCGAACCACCCGATTTCATGTGATTTTCACAGCGAGGCCGACTATCTGGCACAATTGACCAGTTGTCTCCAGCGGTTGTCGGCCGGTCCGTGCCGCTCCCGCCTGCTGCGAGATGCGCCCAGAAAGCCCGAACCATCGGCTTGGTGACCGCCGCACGCCTGCGTGTGGGCAGCCGCCACCAGCCGCGACCCCTAGGAAGTGTCTTCTCAGATGAACCGCCTGGACTTCGTCGACCAAGCGTCGCTGCGCGACGACATCCCGGCCTTCAGCCCGGGCGACACCATCAATGTGCACGTCAAAGTCATCGAGGGCGCCAAGGAGCGTATCCAGGTGTTCAAGGGCGCGGTGATCCGGCGGCAGGGCGGCGGCATCCGCGAGACGTTCACTGTGCGCAAGGAGAGCTACGGCGTCGGCGTGGAACGGACCTTTCCGGTGCATTCGCCGAACATCGACCATATCGAGGTGGTGACCCGTGGCGATGTCCGCCGCGCCAAGCTGTACTACCTGCGTGAACTCCGCGGCAAGAAGGCCAAGATCAAGGAAAAGCGCTGACCAGGTGCGCCTTGGCGGCCGTTTCGGATCGCCTCGCCGCTTTACCAAACCGACAAATCTGTGCTGGCTACGCTGATCTCGTGACCGAACCACGACTCACCTGAGCCCCAGTCCGACGCTGGCCAGCCGGAGCCGAAGGTCTCTACCCGCGACGTTCCCGATCCTCAGGCGCGCCGCCGCGGTGGCCCCCGAGGAGTCGCCGGCCGACGAGTCGGAGCCCAAGAAGAAGTCCGCGCTGCGGGAATTCGCGATTCTGGCGGTGATCGCGGTGGTGCTCTACTACGTCATGTTGACGTTCGTGGCGCGCCCCTACCTGATCCCGTCGGAGTCCATGGAACCCACGCTGCACGGATGCACGGGCTGCGTCGGCGACCGGATCATGGTGGACAAGCTCACCTACCGCTTCGGCTCACCGCAGCCCGGTGACGTCATCGTCTTCAAGGGACCGCCGTCGTGGAACTTCGGTTACAAGTCGATCCGTTCGAACAACCCCGCGCTGCGCTGGGTGCAGAACGCGCTGTCGTTCATCGGTTTCGTGCCGCCCGACGAGAACGACCTGGTGAAGCGTGTCATCGCGGTCGGCGGACAGACCGTGCAGTGCCGTGCCGACACCGGTTTGACCGTCAACGGCAAGCCGCTCAACGAGCCGTTCCTGGATCCCGCCACCATGATGGCCGACCCGGCGGTGTACCCGTGCCTGGGCAGCGAGTTCGGGCCAGTCAGCCGTCCCGCAGGGACGTCTGTGGGTGATGGGCGACAACCGGACGCACTCGGCGGACTCGCGCGCCCATTGCACCAGCATCCCGGCCGACGCGCTCAAGGGTCTGCTGTGCACCGGCGATCCGATGTCGGGGACCGTGCCGGTCTCCAATGTCATCGGAAAGGCCAGGTTCATCGTGTGGCCGCCTTCGCGATGGGGTGGTGTGGGTTCGGCCAACCCTCAGCAGGGTCAGTAGCCGTGGCCACCACGTGGCCGCCGCGGACGGTGATCCGCAAGTCGTCGGGGTTGCGCACCCTGGAGTCCGCGCTGTACCGCAGCGGACTGGGACCGGTGGCCGGGGTGGACGAGGTCGGCCGCGGTGCCTGCGCGGGCCCGCTGGTGGTGGCGGCGTGCGTGCTCGGGCCGGGCCGGCTGGAAAGCCTTGCAGCCCTTGACGATTCGAAGAAGCTCACCGAGAAGGCGCGGGAGAAGCTGTTTCCGCTGATCTGCCGGTATGCGCTGGCCTACCACGTGGTCTTCATCCCGTCGGTCGAGGTCGATCGGCGCGGCGTGCATGTGGCCAATATCGAAGGCATGCGCCGGGCGGTGGCCGGCCTGTCGGTGCGTCCCGGTTACGTGCTGAGCGACGGCTTTCGGGTGCCTGGCCTGCCCATGCCGTCGCTGCCGGTGGTCGGCGGGGACGCGGCGGCCGCCTGCATCGCCGCGGCCAGCGTGCTGGCGAAAGTCAGCCGGGACCGGTTGATGGTTGCGATGGACGCCGACCACCCCGGCTACGGCTTCGCCGTGCACAAGGGCTACAGCACCGCCGCGCACAGCGCGGCGCTGACCCAGCTGGGCCCCTGCCCGGAGCACCGGTATTCGTTCATCAACGTCCGGCGGGTGGCGACCAGCTCGGCCGCCCGGATGGTGGCCGAATGCAAACCGGACCCTCCGGGCGAGCGCGGCGACATACCAGTGAGGAAAGATGACAGCAGAACGGTATTCGCACGGAATTCGCGGGCAAAAGGGACGTCTGAGCAGATGAGTGGCAGATGAGCGCTGAGGATCTCGAAAAGTATGAAACCGAGATGGAGCTCTCGCTCTACCGCGAATACAAGGACATCGTCGGCCAGTTCAGCTACGTCGTGGAAACCGAACGGCGCTTCTACCTGGCGAACAGCGTGGAGATGTTGCCACGCAACGCCGACGGCGAGGTCTACTTCGAGCTGCAGCTCTCCGACGCCTGGGTGTGGGACATGTACCGGCCGGCTCGGTTCGTCAAGCAGGTGCGGGTGGTCACCTTCAAGGACGTCAACATCGAAGAGGTCGAGAAGCCCGAGCTGCGGCTGCCGGAATAGGCCGCGCTATCGCCGGCTACAGCGCCTTCGGAGCCTCGTCGCCGTCGGTTAATAGTTGGCCGCGGCTTTCGATAATTGCCCGCGCGACGTCGGCCAGCTTGATGTTGAGGGTCTGCGAGTGGCGTCGTAGCAGTTCGAACGCGTCATCTTCGGATATTTCGTTCAGCATCATCAGCATGCCGATGGCCTTGCCGATCTCGCGATTGCTGAGCAGCCCCTGCCGAAGGGTGGTGGCATCTTCTCCCCTGGCGACGGCGTTGATCGCCACGCTGGCGAACGATGCCAGCACCGCCGCTCGACCGGCGGACTCGAGGTCGAACAGGTTGGGTGTCCGGCTGAAGAGATTGAGCGCAGCGCCTTTGCGCTTGTCCACCAGGATCCGAAACCCCATGGCCCCGCGCACCGGTGTCTCGTCGACAAGGATTGCCGCCAGCTTGGGCCACTGGTTCGGTGTGGTCAGGTCCGTTTCGATCTGCGGTGTTTCTTCCTCGATCGCATCGATGCACGGGCCTTCGCCGGCGCGCCGTTCGAAATCATCGATGCGCGGCGCCATCCGGTCACTCGCGCCGACGGTGACGTAGCGATCGTTCTGCTTCACCAGCAGGCTGGCGTGGTCGCAGCCGGGGACGATCAGGGTCGCCGCGACGCAGATGGCCGCGTACATCTCGTTGGCGTCCGAACCTTGATAGATGATCTCGGCGAGTGCCGCGAAGACCGTCGCCGGGTCAGCCTTCTCCCCACCCGGTAGTGAACCCTGCGCGTCCGCATTCGAATCGTCTGCCATGTTGTAACCCATTTTAGGCGGTATCCGGTGGCGGGCGGACGGAACGCCGATCGCGGCGGATTATCGGCTCACCTTCAACCGATGTACGTTGATTTCGTGAGGCACGTAACGGCGCGCCGGCGCGCACAGCACCTCACCGCGGACGGTGCCGTCACCCGGCCGGAGACCCTGGTCGTCGAGGAGCCGTTGGAGATCCGCGTCAATGGCGCGGCAGTCACAGTGACCATGCGCACGCCCGGATCGGATATCGAACTCGCGCAAGGCTTTCTGCTCACCGAAGGGGTAATCGCCGCTCGTGAGGACATCCTGACCATCCGCTACTGCGCCGGGGCCAACCCCGATCTGCAGGACGGCGCCAATACGTACAACGTTCTCGACGTCACGCTGGCTCCCGGAGTCAAACTTCCGGACGTCGATATCACCCGCAACTTCTACACCACCTCCTCATGCGGGGTCTGCGGCAAGGCGTCGCTGGACGCGGTACGGGTGATGGGCCGTTTTCCGCCGGGCGAGGATCCCGCCACCGTCGCGGCGGCCACGCTCCGCGCAATGCCCGACCAACTTCGCGCTGCGCAAAAGGTTTTCGCCCGCACCGGCGGCCTGCACGCCGCGGCGCTGTTCGATGCCGACGGCACGATGCTTGTGGTGCGCGAAGACATCGGCAGGCACAACGCCGTCGACAAGGTCATCGGCTGGGCGCTCGAGCACGGCCGGATACCGCTGAGGTCGTCGGTGCTGCTGGTGAGCGGGCGCGCGTCGTTCGAGTTGACGCAGAAGGCCGTGCTGGCCGGCATTCCCGTGCTCGCCGCCGTCTCAGCGCCGTCGTCGCTGGCGGCTTCGCTGGCCGAGGAGTCCGGGCTGACGCTGGTGGCGTTCCTGCGGGGGGACTCGATGAACGTTTACACCAGGGCGGACCGAATCACGTAGCGGACGCACTCTGCTGTGGATCCGCGCCGCACTGGGGATAACTCGCCGTCCGGCCGTCGATAACCCGGTCGCCCGGGCACGCGCTGTCGGGACCGCCGACGCATTGTGGCCGCATGACGACCGAGAAGATCGCGACCCGGATCCAGCTGGGGGCCATGGGTGAGGCGCTGGCCGTGGATCACCTGACCAAGATGGGTTTGCGGATCCTGAACCGCAACTGGCGCTGCCGCTATGGCGAACTGGATGTGATCGCCACCGACGAGGCCAACCGCACGGTGGTGTTCGTCGAGGTCAAGACCCGTACCGGCGACGGTTATGGGGGACTGGCACAGGCGGTGACTCCGCGGAAGGTCCGCCGGTTGCGCCGGCTCGCCGGGCTGTGGCTGGCCGGTCAGGACGAGCACTGGGCGGCTATCCGGATCGACGTCATCGGTGTGCGGGTCGGGCGGCGCCGTACTCCGGAGATCACCCACCTGCAGGGCGTCGGCTGATGGCGCTGGGGCGCGCGTTCTCGGTCGCGGTGCGCGGACTGGACGGGGACATCGTGGAAATCGAAGCCGACATCACATCGGGCTTGCCGGGCGTGCACCTGGTCGGTCTGCCCGACGCCGCGTTGCAGGAGTCCCGCGACCGGGTCCGTGCCGCCGTCACCAACGGCGGTAACAGCTGGCCGATGGCCCGGCTCACGCTCGCGCTGTCCCCGGCGACGCTGCCGAAAATGGGATCGGTTTACGACATCGCCTTGGCGGCGGCAGTGCTGTCGGCGCAGCGGAAGCGCCCGTGGCATCGTCTGGAGAAGACGGTCCTGCTGGGCGAGCTGTCGCTGGACGGCCGCGTCCGGCCGGTGCGCGGCGTGCTGCCTGCCGTACTGGCCGCCAAACACGACGGCTGGCCTGCCGTCGTGGTCCCGGTGGGTAATTTGGCCGAAGCCAGCCTGGTTGACGGCATCGACGTCTGGGGGGTGCGCACCCTGGGGCAGTTGCAGGCCTGGCTCAACGGGGCCGGCGGCCTGGACGACAGGATCAACGCGGTCGGCGACGATCCGGAACCCGCCGCGGATCTGGCCGATGTGGTGGGCCAGGCGCAGGCGCGGTTCGCGGTCGAGGTGGCGGGCGCGGGGGCCCATCACCTGATGTTGACCGGGCCGCCGGGGGTGGGAAAAACGATGCTGGCGCAGCGCCTTCCGGGCCTACTGCCGGCGCTGACGGATTCGGAGTCGTTGGAGGTCACCGCGATCCATTCGGTGGCCGGCCTGCTGTCGGCCGACACGCCGCTGATCACCAGGCCGCCATTGGTGGCACCGCACCACAGCTCGACCGTCGCCGCACTCGTCGGCGGTGGCTCGGGCATGGCCCGCCCCGGCGCGGTCAGCCGGGCGCACCGCGGGGTGTTGTTCCTTGACGAATGTGCCGAAATCAGCGTCAGCGCGCTGGAGGCGTTGCGAACTCCGTTGGAGGACGGCGAGATCCGCCTCGCCCGTCGCGACGGAGTGGCGTGTTATCCGGCCCGGTTTCAACTGGTGATGGCGGCCAACCCGTGTCCGTGTGCACCGGCCGAGCCACAGGCTTGCATCTGTCCGGGGGCGGTCAAGCGGCGCTACCTGGGCAAGCTGTCGGGGCCGTTGCTGGATCGGGTGGACCTGAGGGTGCAGATGGATCCGGTTCGAGCAGGGGCGTTTTCGGCCGTCGACGGCGAGTCGACATCGCAGGTTCGCCATCGGGTGACGGTGGCCCGCGAAGCGGCCGCTGAGCGTTGGCGACCACACGGGTTCAGCACCAACGCCGAAGTCAGCGGGCCGCTGCTGAGACGGAAGTTCCGCCCCGGCGACGCCGCGATGGCCCCGCTACGCGCCGCGGTCGACCGGGGCCTGCTCAGCCTCCGGGGTGTTGATCGCACGCTACGGGTGGCGTGGAGCCTGAGCGATCTGGCCGGCCGGACCTTGCCAGGGCGGGATGAGGTCGCGGCGGCGTTGAGCTTTCGCCAGCCGGGAGCGCTGCGATGACCACGGCGGCCAACGATTCGCGGGCCTGGGCTTACCTGTCCCGGGTGGCGGAACCGCCCTGCCTAGAGCTCGCCGCGCTGGTGCGGTCCGTTGGCCCGGTTGAGGCAGCCGAGCGCGTGCGGCGGGGACTGGTCGACGACGAGCTGGCGCGTCACACCGAATCCAGGCGCGAAATTGACCAGGCCGCAGATGATCTCGAGCTGCTCGCCCGGCGAGGCGGGCGATTGATCACACCGGACAGCGACGAGTGGCCGGTACTGGCCTTCACCGCATTCGCTGCTCTCGGGAGTGCCGCCGTTGGCAGAGAGAAGCTTCGCGGCGGGCCGCCGATGGTGTTGTGGGCGCTGGGCCCAGCGAGGCTGGACGAAGCGGCGATGCGTGCCGTCGCCCTCGTGGGAACCCGGGCCGCGACGACCTACGGCGAACACGTCACAGCCGATCTGGCGAGTGGGGTCGCCGAGCGCGACGTCGCGGTGGTTTCCGGGGGCGCCTACGGCATCGACGGTGCGGCTCATCGTGCAGCGCTGAACTGTGAGGGGCTCACCGTAGCGGTGCTGGCCGGTGGCCTCGACGTCCCTTATCCGAGCGGGCATTCGGGGCTGCTGCATCGCATCGGTCAGCACGGGCTGGTGTTCACCGAGTACCCGCCGGGCGTCCGCCCGGCCCGTTACCGGTTCCTGACCCGCAACCGACTGGTTGCCGCGGTAACAGGTGCATCGGTGGTGGTGGAAGCGGGCCTGCGCAGCGGCGCGGCGAATACCGCGGCCTGGGCGCGGGCGCTGGGTCGGGTGGTGGCTGCCGTGCCGGGACCGGTGACATCCTCGGCGTCGGCGGGCTGTCACGCGCTGCTGCGCAACGGCGCGGAGCTGGTTACCCGGGCCGAGGACATTGTCGAGCTTGTCGGTCACATCGGTGAGCTGGCGCCCGAAGAACCGCATCCCAGCACTGCGCTCGACGGGCTCAGCGAGGCCGAGCGCCGCGTGTATGAGGCGTTGCCGGGGCGCGGCTCCGTGACGATCGACGAGATCGCGGTCGCGTCCGGGCTGGTGGCTGAGCAGGTGCTGGGACCGCTGGCGATGCTGGAACTGGCCGGGTTGGCGCAGCGTCACGAGAGTCGGTGGCGAATTGTTCGCGCCAAAGCTGTTCGGGCTGGGGCCAAGATTTCCAAGGCGCGGCTCGTATAGCCAGTGCTGTCGCCGTTTTCGCGGTGGGTTAGCCGGCCTGGCCATCGGCCCCGGGGGTGGTGGCGGCGTTGGCGGGGGGACTGTCGCCTGCCCCGCCGCCGACGCCTCCGCCGCCGGCCAGATTGCCGCCAGCGCCGCCGGCGCCAGCGGCCAGGATGCTGCCTGCGAAGGCGGGGACGCCGCCAGCACCGCCCGCTTGACCTGCGGCGCCGTTGCCACCAGGGACTGCACCCGGCGGCTGGTCTTCGATGAACGCGATGCCGCCCCCGCCACCCCCTCCTCCTGTGCCGGCGGGGCTGCCGGTGCCGCCGGTGCCACCTTCGGCGATGGTGATCGAGCCGTCGTTGATGCTGGCCTCGCCGGAGGCGCCGCCGTTGCCGCCTGCGCCTCCGCCGCTGCCTGCGCCTCCGCCGCCGCCGGCGCCGGAGCGAGCATCGTCCCCGTAGGTCACACCGCCGCTGCCTCCGCCGCCGCCTCCGCCGCCGGCGCCGCCCGCCGTGCTGGTCGCGGTGGCACCCCCGCCCCCGCCGCCGCCTTGGCCGCCGTCGCCAACGGACTCAATGTCGGTCGCGCTGAAAGTGCTGGTGCCTCCGTTGCCTCCGATGCCACCTGCGCCTCCGGTGCCGCCATCGGCGCCGCCTTCGCCGATGCCACCGGCGCCGCCGGCGCCGCCGCCGCCGCCCCCGCCGCCGGCCAGCACCGCGTCGCCGTTCGTCCCGCCGATACCGGTTCCGCCGCCGCCGCCGTCGCCGCCGTCGCCCCCTTGGCCACTGCCGTCGCCGCCGGTGCCCCCTTGCCCCCCGTTGCCGCCGGCCCCGCCGACGGCTGGGCCCCCCGCACCGCCGTTACCGCCCGTGCCACCAGCCCCGCCGGTGCCGATGGCCCCGTCGGTGCCGCCGTCGGTCCCGGTGCCCGCTGCCCCGGCAGTGCCACCGGTGCCGCCCTGACCACCGTTGCCGCCCCTTGAAATACCAGGGAAAAGTTCTCCGTTGTTACTGCCGGCACCGCCGAGACCACCCTGACCGCCACCCCCGCCTTGCCCGCCATCGCCGCCGCCGACTCCGCCGATGCCACTACCGCCGTCACCGCCTATGCCGCCTTGACCGCCTTGACCGCCTTGACCGCCGGCGCCCTGGGAAGCGGGGAGGCCAGGCACGCCCCCGGCGCCGGTCTGTCCGCTGCCGCCGGTGCCCCCAGTCCCTCCGACGCCGCCCGTGCCGATGGACCCGTCGGCGCCGCCGTCGGTCCCGCTGCCCGCCGCGCCGGCGGTGCCTCCGGCACCACCCTGGCCACCGTCGGTGCCGGCGCCGCCAACGCTGGCCCAGTTGACCCACGAGTTTTCATTGGAGCCACCCAAGCCGCCGCCACCACCACTGCCACCGATCCCGCCATGGCCGCCGGACCCGCCGCCGACCCCGCCGATGCCGGCGCCACCGTCACCGCCTTGGCCGCCCGCACCTCCCTGGCCTCCCTGTCCACCGGCAGTGGGCGAGCTTGGGTCAGCTGTGCCGGCGGTCCCGGTGCCGCCTTGGCCGCCGTTGCCACCGAAACCGCCGATGCCGCCTGTACCGATGGTCCCGTTGGGGGAGCCGGCGGTGCCCGCGGTACCCGCGGCGCCGGCGGTGCCTCCAGCGCCGCCCTGACCGCCTGCAGCGCCCGCACCACCCGTAGTGCCGGTGTTGGCGCCGCCGACACCGCCAGCCCCACCGGTGCCACCGAAGCCGCCGTCACCGCCGGCGCCGCCGCCGACTCCGCCGATTCCGGCCCCGCCGTCACCGCCGGTGCCGCCCGCACCACCGGCACCGCCCTGACCACCGGCGGTGGGTGCACTCGAACTTGCGGCACCGGCCACACCCAGACCGCCGGCCCCGCCGATTCCGCCGAAGCCGCCCTGGCCGCCGGTGCCGATGCTGCCGGTCGCCCCGCCATCAATACCGACCCCGGCAGCCCCCGCGGTGCCCCCGGTGCCGCCTTGAGCACCCGCACCGCCCGCGCCACCGGCATCGCCGGTGTTGTTACCACCGATACCGCCCAGACCGCCCTCGCCACCGGCCCCGCCTTGGCCGCCAGCGCCGCCACCGACCCCGCCGATACCCGCGCCGCCGTCTCCGCCTTGGCCGCCCGCACCGCCCTGGCCGCCCTGAACGCCTGCCGCGGCCGCACCCGAGCCGCTCGTGCTCGCGCCGGCCTTTCCGATGACGCCTTGGCCTCCGCCGCCGCCGGTGCCGCCGACCCCGCCGGTGCCGATGGTGCCGGTGCTGCCGCCATCGGTACCGGCCCCCGCCGCCCCGGCGGTACCGCCTGTCCCGCCTTGGCCGCCGTTCGCGCCCATCCCGCCGTTACTAGCGTTGCTGCCACCGCTACCGCCACCGCCAGTGCCGCCGTGGCCGCCGTCGCCGCCTTGGCCGCCGGCGCCACCGCCGATCCCGCCGATACCGGCGCCGCCGTCACCGCCGGTACCACCCGCACCGCCCTGGCCGCCCTGCAGGCCGGCGGTAGGCGCGACATGGCTGCCGGCGGCGCCGGTTGCGCCTTGACCGCCGTTGCCGCCGTTGCCGCCGACCCCGCCCGTACCGATGCTCCCGTTGCTGCCACCATCGGTGCCGGCCCCCGCCGCACCCGCAGTGCCACCGGTCCCGCCCTGACCTCCATTGGCGCCCATCCCGCCACCGCTGGCGCCGGTGCCCGTGGAACCGGGGGTGTTGTCGCCCCCCGTACCGCCAGTGCCGCCCTGCCCGCCGTCCCCGCCCTGACCGCCGGCGCCGCCGCCGACCCCGCTGATACCCGCGCCGCCCGCTCCGCCCTGACCGCCCGCACCAGCTTGACCGCCCTGACTTCCGGCAGTGGGCACAACCGGCTCGCTGTCACCCGCGCTGCCGGTTGCGCCCTGGCCGCCGGCACCGCCGGTGCCGCCGATCCCGCCGGTGCCGTTGGCACCGGCCGCACCGCCGTCGGTGCCGCTGCCCGCCGCTCCGGCAACACCGCCGTTGCCGCCGTTGCCGCCGTTCGCGCTGGTGCCCCCGCTGGTGGTGTTGACGCCGCCCACACCGCCGGTGCCGCCCTGGCCGCCGTCACCACCTGCACCGCCGGCGCCACCGCCGACCCCGCCGATGCCGGCCCCGCCCGCGCCGCCTAGGCCGCCCGCGCCGCCCTGGCCGCCTTGCAAGCCCGCGGTCGGCGCGGTCGGGTCGTTGCTACCGGCGTCGCCGGTGGCACCCTGACCACCGGCCCCGCCGACACCGCCGGCTCCTCCCAGGCCCGCGTGACCGGCCGTGCCGAACAATCCCGCGCCGCCGCCGAGACCCGGTGTCCCGCCGGTGCCCCCGTTGCCACCGGTGCCGGCCGCACCCAACCCCGCGCCTTGGCCACCGATCCCGCCGGTGCCGCCGACTCCGCCGCTACCGCCGGCCCCTCCGTTGCCGAACAGCAGTCCGCCGCGCCCACCGGCCCCGCCCGCACCTCCGGTGCCGCCGTCAACGCCGATCCCGCCGGCCGGGCCGCCGGTGCCGGTCACCCCGGTCCCGCCGGCCCCTCCATGACCGCCGCTGCCGAACAAAAACGCCGACCCGCCAACACCACCGGCCTGCCCGGCCGCACCCGAGCCGCCGTTGCCGCCATTGCCGAACAGCCACCCGCCGGCCCCGCCGGCCTGCCCGGTGCCCGCCGCCCCATTGGCGCCGTTGCCGAACAGCGGGCGCCCCGTTAGATCCTTCACCGGCGAAAAAGCCGCCAGGTCCTGCGCCGCCGCCTGCAACGGCGAGGCATTCGCCCCCTCCGCAGCCGTATAAACACCGCCCGCGCCACTCAATGCGCGCGTGAACTCGGCATGAAACGAGGCTGCCTGCGCACTCAGCGCCTGAAACTCCTGGGCATGACTCGAAAACAGCGACGCAATCGCCGCCGACACCTCATCACCCGCGGCGGAAATTAAGCTCGTAGTTGCCGGAGCGGCAACAGCATTCGCCGCTCTCAGTGCCGAGCCGATACTGCTCAAATCTGCGGACGCTGACGCCAACGTCTCGGGGACCGCAAGCACGAACGACATCGCCGTCTCGCTCTCCACCGCCCGACACGGTGTTGCCCCTTAACAAGGGATCCTATCGCGACCTACGGGGGTTTTCACGAGGCATTGTCGCAGCAAACAAGATGGCTTGCCGTATCCAATCACGATGGAACTAAAGAACTCCCGAGTTGACCCGCGGCCGGCGCGACACATAATCGGCCGCAGGGCAAGGGGATTCACCTGCGGCGACTCGTACAAGCGATGGCGAAAAGGTCACCGCCGATCTGGCGGGGTGGCCGAACGCGCGGTCGGTGGCGAATTGTTCGCGCCAAAGCCGTAAGGGCCGCGGCAACCGCGCGGCTCGTATAGTCGGTGGGGCTAGACCTAGACGGGAGGACAAGTGGCAGGTCGACCTGTACAAAGCTTCAAAGTAGTGCGTACTCGCAAACTGGCACCGCACATGGTTCGGGTAGTCCTCGGGAGCAGTACTTTCAACACCTTCGTGCCCAGCGACTTCACCGACTCCTACGTCAAGTTGGTGTTCGTCGCCGACGACGTCGACGTGGCCGGGTTGCCGCAGCCGTTGACCCAAGACAGCTTCGCCGACGTGCCTCCCGATAAGCGGCCTTGGGTTCGGACGATGACGGTTCGCCGTGTCGACGCGGCGGCCGGCGAGATCACGCTCGACATGGTCGTCCACGGTGACCACGGGGTAGCGGGCGCCTGGGCGGGGTCGGCTCAACCCGGCCAGCCCATCTACCTGATGGGACCGAGCGGCGCGTATTCGCCGGATCCGGCCGCAGATTGGCACTTGCTGGCAGGCGACGAAACCGCGCTGCCGGCCATCTCCGCCGCGCTGGAAGCGCTGCCCGCCAACGCAATCGGCCAGGCTTTCATCGAAGTGGGCAGCCCGGACGACGAGATCCCCTTGACCGCTCCGGAAGGCATCGAGGTGAACTGGGTATACCGCGGTGGCCGCGCCGACCTGGTTCCTGAGGAGCATGCCGGCGATTTCGCGCCATTGATCGAAGCCGTCACTACCGCGGAGTGGCTCCCGGGGCAGGTGCAGGTCTTCATCCACGGCGAGGCGCAAGCCGTTATGCACAACTTGCGGCCCTACATCCGCAAAGAGCGCGGTGTGGAAGCGAAATGGGCGTCGTCGATCTCCGGTTACTGGCGCCGCGGGCGCACCGAAGAAACGTTCCGGCAGTGGAAGAAGGAGCTGGCCACCGCTGAGGCGGCGGCTCCGTAGGGGCTCGTCAGCGTGGCCGCATGCTGGCATTCTGATCGCATGTCATTCGGCGATTACCAGAACGAGATCTATTTTCAAGGCCTGGCTGGTGTGGTTCCAACCCTGCCGATGGTCTTCCCGGAGCTGGAGGCCAAGGCCGAAAAGGCGCTGCCGCCATCGATCTGGTCCTACGTCGCGGGCGGGTCCGGCGACGAGCGCACCCAACGCGCCAACCGCGAGGTCTTCGACCGGTGGGGTCTGATCCCGCGCATGTTCGTCGGCGCTAAACAACGCGACCTCTCCGTCGAGATGTTCGGCCTGACCGTGCCCGGGCCGATGTTCATGGTGCCGATCGGCGTCATCGGGCTGTGCGCCCAAGACGGCCACGGCGACCTGGCGACCGCACGCGCAGCCGCCCGCACCGGCGTCCCGATGGTGGCCTCCACGTTGTCGGTGGATCCAATGGAGGACGTCGCCGCGGCCCTGGGCGATACGCCCGGTTTCTTCCAGCTGTACACACCGACCGACCGCGAGCTGGCCGCCAGCCTGGTGCAGCGCGCCGAGGAAGCCGGGTTCAAGGGCATCGTCGTCACGCTCGACACCTGGGTCACCGGCTGGCGCCCGCGCGACTTGAGCACGTCGAACTTCCCCCAGCTCCGTGGACACTGCCTGAGCAACTACACCAGCGATCCGGTCTTCCGCGCGAGCCTGCAACGGCCGCCGGAGGAAGACCCGCAGGGCGCCGTCCTGCGTTGGGTGCAGGTCTTCGGATCACCACTGACCTGGGACGACCTTGGCTGGCTGCGCTCGCTCACCAAATTGCCGCTACTGGTCAAGGGCATCTGCCACCCCGACGACGCGCGGCGCGCCAAAGACGGCGGAGTCGACGGAATCTACTGCTCCAACCACGGCGGCCGGCAAGCCAACGGCGGCCTACCCGCGCTGGATTGCCTGCCGGGGGTGGTCGAGGCGGCCGACGGACTGCCGGTCCTGTTCGATTCGGGCATCCGCAGCGGAGCCGACGTCATCAAGGCGCTCGCCATGGGCGCAACCGCGGTGGGCGTCGGCCGCCCGTACGCCTTCGGTCTGGCGCTCGGGGGCATCGACGGCATCGTGCATGTGCTGCGCATGATGCTCGCCGAAGCGGACCTGATCATGGCCGTCGACGGATATCCGACACTCAAAGATCTCACCCTGGAAACGCTTCGGCGCGTCGACTGAGCCACGGAAGGTTCCGCCTGCGACGGTGGGGGAATGCAGGCGATCCTCGACGAGTTCGACCAGTACCTGGAGCTGCAATGCCTCCGGTCGGCGCACACCCGGCGCGCATACCTGGGCGACCTGCGGTCACTGTTCGGCTTTCTGGACGGACGCGGAGGCTTGGACGCGCTGAACCTGCCGATCCTGCGCTCATGGCTGGCGGCCGGGGCCGGCGCCGGTGCCGCCCGCACCACGCTGGCCCGGCGCACATCGGCGGTCAAGACCTTCACCGCGTGGGCAGCGCGACGCGGCCTGCTGACGGAGGACCCCGGCGCCCGGCTGCAAGTGCAGAAGGCGCACCGCACCCTGCCGGCGGTACTGCGCCAAGACCAGGCGCTGGACGCCATGGCCGCGGCGAAATCCGGCGCCGAGCAGGGCGATCCGATGGCACTGCGGGACCTGCTGATCGTGGAGATGCTGTACGCCACCGGGATCCGGGTCAGCGAGCTGTGCGGCCTCGACATCGACGACGTGGACACCCACCACCGGGTGGTGCGAGTTCTCGGCAAAGGCAACAAGCAGCGCACTGCGCCATTCGGGGTGCCGGCCGCCGACGCGCTGCGCGTCTGGCTGGCCGACGGGCGTCCCGCGCTGGCTGTCGCGGAGTCCGGGCCGGCGCTGCTACTGGGCGCCCGGGGGCGCCGACTGGACGCGCGCCAGGCGCGCACGGTCGTGCACCAGACCGTCGCCGCCGTGGACGGCGCGCCCGACATGGGGCCACACGGGCTGCGGCACAGCGCGGCCACCCACCTCCTCGAAGGCGGGGCTGACCTGCGGATCGTCCAGGAGTTGCTCGGCCATTCGAGCCTGGCGACCACCCAGCTGTACACCCATGTCGCGGTCGCCCGGTTGCGGGCGGTGCACGACCAGGCCCACCCGCGGGCTTAGCGCTTGGCGCGGGATCCTCGGTTCAGGGGCTTGAGCCGGATCGGAGTGGATCGCAACAGCCCCAGCGGATCGACATAGTCGGCATCCGACGCCGGACCCCACATCGCGCCCCAGTGCAAACATGCCGCGGCCGAGCACCCAGAGTGCCCGGCCATCAGCTGGCCGATCATCGTCTGCGAAGTCACCGACTGACCGACTTGGACGGCGGCGCGAACCGGCTCGTAGCTGGTGCGCAAACCGCCGGGGTGGGCCAGCGACACCACCGGCCGGCCTGCCAATAGCCCGGCGAAGAGCACCGTCGCGCCGCCCGCGGCGTAGACCGGTTGGCCAGGCGTGCCCGACAGGTCAACGCCGCGGTGCCCGGGATGCCAATTCGGCGATGGTGCGTCGAATCCCCGCACCACCGTCGGGGGTGGACGCAACGGCCAGTCCAGCCGCGCGTCCTCGGCAGACGCCGGGGCAGCCGCGAAAAGCGTTAGCCACAGAACCAGCGCCAGCCGTCGCATCGAGTCAGTTCAGCGGCGCTACGGCGAAGGGGCCAGTCACCGTGGCGAATTCTGTGGAGTAAGACGTGTAAACTGCTGGTCGCAGCTCGCATTAGTGGGCTGACTTCGCGCGCCTGCAACGCGGCTCCCGTTTCTTAGGAGATCGCACCACATGCCGGGCGGTCCCGCGACGGTTTCCCCTCGGGGTTCCCGTAACGGGTCCGGCATCGCAGCAGACGCCAGGGACTGGCTTCACCCGATGCCAGGCGAACAACCGACACAAGTAAGGCATAAGCATGGCCGTAGTAACCATGAAGCAGCTGCTTGACAGCGGCACCCACTTCGGGCATCAGACCCGTCGCTGGAATCCCAAGATGAAGCGGTTCATCTTCACCGACCGCAACGGCATCTACATCATCGACCTGCAGCAGACGCTGACCTTCATCGACAAGGCGTACGAGTTCGTCAAAGAGACCGTCGCCCACGGTGGCAGCGTCATGTTCGTCGGCACCAAGAAGCAGGCGCAGGAGTCCGTCGCGGCCGAAGCGACCCGCGTCGGGATGCCGTACGTGAACCAGCGCTGGCTGGGCGGCATGCTGACCAACTTCTCCACCGTGCACAAGCGGCTGCAGCGCATGAAGGAGCTGGAGGCGATGGAGCAGACCGGTGGCTTCGAGGGTCGCACCAAGAAGGAAATATTGATGCTGACCCGTGAGAAGAACAAGCTGGAGCGCAGCCTCGGCGGTATCCGCGATATGGCCAAGGTGCCGTCGGCGATCTGGGTTGTCGACACCAACAAGGAGCATCTTGCGGTCGCGGAGGCTCGCAAGCTGAACATCCCGATCATCGCGATCCTGGACACCAACTGCGACCCCGACCTGGTCGACTACCCGATCCCGGGCAACGACGACGCGATCCGGTCGGCCGCCCTGCTGACCAAGGTGATCGCTTCTGCGGTCGCCGAGGGCCTACAGGCCCGCGCCGGCGCTGGCCGCGCCGACGGCAAGCCCGAGGCCGAAGCCGCCGAGCCGCTCGCGGAATGGGAGCAGGAACTGCTGGCCAGCGCTACCGCCAGCGCCCCGACCGACGCTGCCGCGGAAACGACAGAACCAACCACAGATGCATCCTAGGAAAGGCTGAGCATTGGCGAACTACACCGCTGCCGACGTCAAGCGACTTCGGGAGCTGACCGGTGCCGGCATGCTCGACTGCAAGAACGCGCTGGTGGAGACCGACGGCGACTTCGACAAGGCGGTCGAGGCGCTGCGGATCAAGGGCGCCAAGGACGTCGGCAAGCGTGCCGAGCGGGCCACCGCTGAAGGTCTGGTGGCGGCCAAAGGTGGCGCGTTGATCGAGCTGAACTCCGAGACCGACTTCGTCGCTAAGAACGCCGAGTTTCAAGCGCTGGCCGACGTAGTCGTCGCGGCGGCGGCCAAGTCCAAGGCCGCCGACGTCGACGCGCTCAAGGCGGCCGAAGCCGGAACCGGCAAAACCGTCGAGCAGGCCGTTGCCGAGCTTTCGGCGAAGATCGGCGAAAAGCTCGAACTGCGCCGGGTCGCCTTCTTCGACGGCACCGTCGAGACCTACCTGCACAAACGTGCGGCCGACCTGCCGCCAGCGGTGGGTGTGTTGGTCGAGTACAAGGGCAGCTCGGACGCGTCGGGTAAAGAGGCCGCGCACGCGGTCGCGCTGCAGATCGCCGCGCTCAAGGCGCGCTATTTGTCCCGCGACGATGTCCCGGCAGAGGTCGTGGCCAGTGAGCGTCGCATCGCCGAGGAGACCGCCAAGGAAGATGGCAAGCCAGAGCAGGCGCTGCCCAAGATCGTCGAGGGCCGGCTGAACGGCTTCTTCAAGGATGCGGTGTTGCTCGAGCAGCCGTCGGTGTCCGACAACAAGAAGACCGTGAAGGCGCTACTCGACGAGGCCGGCGTGACGGTGACGCGCTTCGTTCGGTTCGAGGTGGGTCAGGCCTGAGCGCGGACAGCGGGCGGCCCGCGTTGGGCTAGCGTCGTTGCCATGCGACGCGTGCATGCTTTCGGCGACGATGCCCTCGGTGACCGCGACGCGGTAGGCCTCGCCGATGCCATCCGCGCCGGCCGGGTCGGCAGGGGCGAGGTCGTCGAGGCCGCGATCGCCCGCACCGAGGCGGTCAATCCCGCCCTGAACGGCTTGGCCTACAAGGCATTTGATCAAGCGCGCGCGGCAGCGGCAGCCGGTCCGGGCGGAGGGTTTTCCTCTTTTTTCAGTGGTGTCCCGACCTTCATCAAGGACAACATCGACGTCGCCGGCCAGCCGACGATGCAGGGTGCCGACGCGTGGTCACCGCGCAACGCGGTCGCCGACGGCGAGTTCACCCGGCTGTATCTGGCCACTGGGCCGACGTCGCTGGGCAAGACCCAGCTGTCGGAGTTCGGGTTCAACGCTTCCGCCGAACACCCGCGGTTGGGGCCGGTTCGCAACCCGTGGAACACCGACTTCACGGCCGGCGCGTCGTCGTCGGGATCGGGTGCGTTCGTCGCCGCCGGCGTGGTGCCGATCGCGCACGCCAACGACGGCGGCGGGTCGATCCGAATTCCGGCCTCCTGCAACGGACTGGTGGGGCTCAAGCCGTCGCGTGGCCGGTTGCCGCTGGACCCCGAACTGCGCCGGATGCCGGTGCGCATCGTCACCAACGGCGTGCTGACCCGTTCGGTGCGTGACACCGCGGCCTTCTATCGGGAGGCCGAGCGCATCTGGCGCAATCCCAAGCTGGCACCGATCGGGCACATCACCGGGCCCGGTCGGCAGCGGCTGCGGATTGCCGTGGTGACCCGCTCGGTCCGGCGCGAGTGTGCCCCCGAAATGCGGGAGCTGACGCTGAAGTCGGCCGGTTTGCTCGAAGAATTGGGGCACCGTGTCGAACTCGTCGACGAGCCCCCGGCGCCGGCCAGTTTCGTGGATGATTTCGTGCTGTATTGGGGTTTTCTGGCGTTCGCCCAGGTGGGCTCGGGCCGGCGCGCGTTCGGCCCGACGTTCGACCGCACCCGGCTGGACAGCCTGACGCTGGGCCTGGCTCGCCATACCAGCCGAAATCTTTACCGGCTTCCGCTGGCGATCGCGCGATTGCGCGGGCTGCGGCGGCGCAGCGCGCAGTTCTTCACCATTTACGACGCACTTCTCACCCCGACCGTCGCCGGGGAGACCCCGCAGATCGGATACCTCGCTCCCACTGACTATCAACAGGTCATCGACCGGCTCATCGATTGGGTCGCGTTCACCCCATTGCAAAACGTCAGCGGGGACCCCGCGATTTCGCTGCCCTTGGCCCAATCCGCGGACGGTATGCCGATGGGCATCATGGTCTCCGCTGATATTGGTCAGGAAGCATTGCTACTGGAATTGGCTTACGAACTTGAACAGGCCAAGCCGTGGGCACGGATCCAAGCATGAAATCCCTGCCGGTTAGCCTGAATTCGCCCTAACAGAGGCGGCCAGAAATTGGCCCAGAAATGACGCTGCCGACGTCGCCGGAATCGCCGGTGATCGGTTGCCGGACGGGGTGATCGTCGGTCGCCGTGCTGCTGACCGGGAGCAATGGCGTGGAACACGCCCACCCGAGGTTTTACAATATCTCTTGCATAAATGGCTATTAGGAATTAGTCTCAGGCCACGCTTATCTGGCTCGTGCGGTGAATCATGTTGCGACCAGATGGCTTCCAGGGGTGGGGCGTGCAGGGGTGCACGGATAACAGGGGGGCAAGTCCATGTCGTTTGTCATCGCAACGCCGGAATTTGTGTCGGCAGCCGCCGGAAATCTCGCGGATATCGGTTCGGAGTTGAGCGCAGCTCACGCCGCGGCAGCGCTGCCGACGACGAGGGTAGTCGTCGCGGCGGAGGACGAGATATCGGCTGCGATCGCGGCGACGTTCAGCACGTTCGGCGAGGATTTTCAGGTGCTTGGCGCTAACGTCGCGGCCTATCACACGGAGTTTGTGAGCCTGTTGAACGGCGGCGCGGCTTCGTATTTGGCCGCCGAGGCCGCCAATGCTCAGCAGACCCTGGCCGGCGCGTTCAACGCATCGGGCGCTGTGGGTGCGGCGGCGGTCTCGCCTGCTTCGTTGCTTGGTGGTCTGCTCGGTGGTGGTTCGGGGGGTGCTCCGACGATTCCTGTTCTAGGTGGACTGCTCGGTGGTGGGACCGGTGGCAACCCGCTTGGCGGGTTGACGGCGTTGTTTGGTGGCGGTGCCAATCCGCTTGCGGGTTTGACGGGGTTTTTCGGTAGTGGTGGGACTGGGTCGTTTGGGCTTTTGCCGGGATTGGGTTCGATTCTGGGTGGCGGTGGATTCGGTGTTGGCGTGAACCAGATCCTGAGTGGCTTGGATCTGGGTTTGACCACGACTGTGGGTAGCTTGGGCAACGGGGTGGCTGTCATCTTCAGCGGGAATGTGGGTGGTGGTTTGAACCAGGTCCTGAATGGTGTGGGCGGTGGTGTGAACCAGATCCTTGGCGACTTCGGCTTCGGCGCGTTGACGGGTGGGGGTGGGGGCACCGGAACTGCTCCTAGCGGGCTGCAGCAATTCGAAAACGCGATCAATTCGCCGTTCGACGAGATCTTTGGCCGCCCGCTGTTCGGTAACGGTGCTAACGCGCCGGCCGGGTCGGGGGCACCTGGCCAGGCTGGCGGCATCCTGTTTGGTGATGGCGGTGCGGGTGGGTCTGGTTCGGCGGGTCACGCCGGCGGTGCCGGTGGGTCTGCGACGTTCTTCGGTGATGGGGGCCACGGTGGTGCTGGCGGGTCGGGCGGTGCGGCCGGTGGGGCTGGCGGGTCTGGCGGCCTGATCTACGGTAACGGGGGCATCGGCGGGACCGGCGGGGCGAACATTGCCGGTACGGGCGGCGCGGGCGGGCTCGGTGGCGGGACTTGGCTGCTGGGCAACGGTGGCGGCGGTGGTTTGGGCGGGGCTGGCAGCGTTACCGGCGGTCACGGTGGGGCCGGTGGGGCCGGTGGCTTCCTTGTCGGTGACGGAGGCGCTGGCGGTGCTGGGTCTGGTGGTGCGATTGACAACGGTGGAGGTGGCGGGGCCGGTGGCGTCGCCAGGTTGCTCGGCTTCGGGGGTGCCGGCGGCCATGGTGGGGAAGGCTCGGCCATCGGCGGTAATGGTGGGGCCGGCGGCGGAGGCGGAATCCTGTTCGGCGACGGTGGCATTGGCGGCCACGGCGGGGACAGTCTGGCCGTTGGGGGTCACGGCGGAGTCGGTGGCAGCGCCGGCATTGTGTTCGGTTCCGGTGGGGCCGGTGGCGCAGGTGGTGCAGGTTCTTTGCCTGTCACCGGCCACGGCGCCGCCGGGGGTGCCGGCGGCAACGGGGCGGCACTGTTCGGCAATGGCGGCGTCGGCGGAGCCGGCGGAGCCGGTATAGCTCTTGCGGGTCAGGGCGGTAGGGGCGGTAACGGCGGTGGCCTCATCGGCTTTGGCGGCAGCGGTGGTGCCGGCGGGCAGGCCACGCTGGCTGATGGCGGGATGGGTGGCGCGGGCGGCAACGCCCAGCTGATCGGCAACGGTGGTAACGGCGGTACTGGCGGCGCCAGCCCGATCCTCGCGGGTAAGGGTGGCAGCCCCGGCGCCGGTGGCGCATTGATCGGCGCACCAGGCGCCAAAGGATTAACGCCGTAATAGCTGTCGTATGGCTGCCTAGCGGTGGCGACGTCGGGAATCTCCCGAGCGCGGCATCGGTCAGTCGGACCCGAGCTGCTCCAGCATGCGTTTGAACTCGCGCTGCTGCGGTGCGGTCAGTTTGGCCAGGATGCGGGCATCGGCGACATGGACCGCGCCTTCGGCGCGCTTCAGCAGTGCGCGGCCTTGACTGGTCAGTGTCGCCGGCAGCGCACGCCCCGAAGACACCGATGCCGGCCGTGCCACCGCGCCAATGTCTTCCAGTTTGCGCAGCACGGTGTTCATGGCCTGAGGTGTGACGTTGGTGTGCCGGGACAATTCGGCGCTGGACAGACCCGGGGACATCGAAATGATGCGCAGGCAAACGAATTCGGGGAGCGTCATGCGCAGCGGACCCAACACGGCGGAGACCTCTGGCCGCAGAACGGCTCCCACTCGGTAGAGCAGGTAACCGAGCGGAGCACCTTCGAAGTCGCCCATGTCAATCATATTGACATACATGCCCGGTCGAATGCCCGGAAGAAACGCTATTTAGATGCCTGACGATCCGGCCTGGGACAAGAGCCGCGCAAATCACAGTTGACCGAGCAGACAGATCTGTCTAATCTTTGTTACTAGACAGACAGGTCTACTCAATCAATGAAGGATCGTCATGACAAGTCAGTCAACGAACCAACAACCGGTCGCCCTGGTGACCGGGGCGACATCGGGAATCGGGCGAGCGGCCGCGCTGCAGCTGGCCCGCGAAGGTTTGAGCGTCATCGTGCATGGCCGCGACGCCTCCAGAGGCGAGGCGACGGTGAAGGAGATCGAATCGGCTGGCGGGCACGCCCGGTTTGTAGCGGCCGACTTGGCCGATACGGCTGCGGTGACCGCCCTGGCCGAAGACGCCGGCGAGGTCGAAGTGCTGGTCAACAACGGCGGTATCTCGTGGTTCGGGCCGACCGCTGACCTGGACACCGACACGTTCGATCACTTGTTCGCCAGCAATGTGCGTGCCGCCTACCAACTGGTCGCGGCGCTGGCGCCGGGCATGGCCGAGCGTGGTCATGGCAGCATCATCAGCGTCGACAGCATGGCCGGACACGTCGGTCTGGCCGGTGGCGCCGCATACGGCGCGACAAAGGCCGCCCTGACCACCATGAGCCGGTCCTGGGCCGCCGAATTCAGCCCGTCGGGCGTGCGCGTCAACACCGTCGCCCCGGGGCCGGTCTTCACCGATGAATCCAAGCGGGACCTCATCGAGAACCTGGCCAGCACAACGCTGTTCAAGCGTGGTGCGCAACCTGAGGAAATTGCCGAGGTCATCGCGTTCCTGGCCTCCCCGAAAGCCAGCTACATCACCGGCGCGGTCATCCCCGTCGACGGCGGCCGGACGGCGGTGTGAGCATGAGCAACACATATCAGCCCAGTCCCAGTGATCGGGTAAGCGAACAGGTAGCGCTCTACGAAGCCACGGACGGACGAGAAGGGGGCACCCTGGAGGACCGGCCGGTGGTCATCTTGACCACCACCGGGGCCAAGACGGGCAACATCCGCAAGAACCCGGTGATGCGGATCAAGGAAGGTGACACCTATGTCGCCGTAGCGTCCGCCGCGGGAGCCACCAGCCACCCATCGTGGTATCGCAACCTCATCGCCCACCCGGAGGTGTCGCTGCAGGACGGCGCGACCGTCCACCGGTTGCGCGCCCGCGAAGCCGAGGGCGAAGAGAAGGCGCGCTGGTGGACCGTCGCCGAATCCTTTTGGCCGCATTTTCCCGAGTACCGCGCCAAGGCCGGCGGCCGGGACATTCCAGTGATGTTACTGGAGCCGATCGAAACACCCAGTGATCAAACACATTTGCTTCAGGACGGTGAGCGTTAAATGGCCACCGCAACACCGGCGACGGTCGAGTCTCGGCGATCGGCCCGGGAGCGCTTGCTCGACGCCGCCAGTGAATTGTTCTATGACGAAGGCATCCAGAGCGTCGGCATTGACCGCATCATCGAAAAAGCCCGCGTGGCAAAGGCTTCGCTGTACAACACTTTTGGCAGTAAAGAAGAACTCGTGCAGGCCTACCTGGCTACCCGCCATACGGTGACCATGGAACGGCTGAATCTCGCGGTCGAAAAGCACACGGACGCTAGAGACCGACTGCTCGCAGTCTTCGATGCTCAGGCTGACCTGGCCGCCCAGCCCAATTTCCGTGGCTGCGCTTTCATTTCAGCCAGCGCCGAGGCACCCCCCGGCGGCCGCGTCGAACAGGCGGCCGACGACTATCGCACCGAGATCCGCACCCTTTTTACCCGGCTCGCCGAGCAGGCCGGAGCGCCCGAGCCCGGTGCGCTCGCCCGTCAGCTCCACCTGCTCTACGACGGTGCTGGCATCAGTGCGCGCATGGACCGAGACCCCACGGCTCCACTCGGCGCGCGTGCAGCGGCCGCAGCTCTTCTCGAAAGCGCACTGGGACAACCACGATGAAGATTTCAACCATTTTCGTGATTCATGGACGTTGAAGAATCGCGCCAGTTCCTGCCGTACCTCTGAATGTCACTGACGAAGTGGTGGCAATGATGCCCATGTTAAGCAAGTGGTCCCGAAACACCCTGCGGCGCAAAATAAAGCTACTGAGTAAGCGCAGGTCGAAGGTCCGCCGTAACGATTTTGGGGAATAGCCGTGTTTGAGCTCGACGCTGAAGGGCTATGCGCCCTTAGCGTGGCTAACTGGCGCAACGTTGCGTCATCTTTCGACACGGGAGGGATTTAGTATGGAGTTCACCAAAACTGCTGTAAAGACTGCTATCGCAGCTGGGGGAGTAGCGGCGGCAAGCGTTTTCGCTGCGGCCACCGCTTCTGCTGCACCAGCAACCATTCAGGGATTCGGCACTAGCGAGCGACTCGTTGATGGGCCGATGGTCACCAACTACACGGTGGGAAGTCTGCAGCCCAGCAGCGCGATGATTCCGGGCTTTACGCCCAAAGGGCAGCTGTACCAAGCGGATATCACCGCCAGGTCTGATGGCGGAATCGTGACGCCCCTAGTGTCTGATTTCAATGCTCGTGCCGCCAACGGCCAGAGCTATCGGGTAGTTGACTTGGTTCCGGTGCCCAACGGTTTGAACCCGGCGCCGATCACCCAGGGTGGTCAAACGAGCGGGACCGTCTATTTTGATGTGACCGGTCAGCCGCCGAACGGTGTCGTCTACAACGACGGGATGCAGGACGTCCTGATGTGGACGAGCAACACCTGATTCGTCGTTTAGCAGTTTCACCGATCTCCCCGCGTCGTACTCGGCGCGGGGAGATCGTCTTTCTTTCTTGTCGCGCTTCGCGTTATTGGGCGATCGGCTCGGCGGCCGGCGTCGTCATGGATGTCCATACGGGTGTCAGTGTCGGCTCGGCGACGATCCATTGCGGTTGCGGCGGCGTCACCGCCATGTAACCCACGCCGCGGACGGTGTCGACCATTGAATAGTATTCGGGTCCGAGTTTGGCGCGCAGTCGTCGTACGTGCACGTCGACCGTGCGAACACGCCCGTTGCAGTCATATCCCCACACCTCATGCATGAGCCGGGTGCGGGTGAACGCCCGGCCAGCATGCTGCACAAGGAAACTCAGCAATTTGAACTCGGTGGGCGTCAGTCCCAGATCCTTGCCGCCGACCGACCCGCTGAGGCGTTCAGGATAAAGGGTCAAGTCACCAAATTTGAGTACGCCCGCCCGTGCGTTGCGCCGGCGGGTGATGGCCAGACGCAGTCGTGTGCGCAATTCATCCGCCCCGGCGGCGGGCAGCAGCACATCGTCGAAACCCCAGTCGACGTCAATCGCCACGAAATCCGCGGGTGCGACCACGGCCACCACAGCGATCGCTGGAACGTTGGCGGTCACTCGGTGGCAGGCTCTCCGAGCGGCAGCCAGGTCGGTGCGCGCGTCGATTATCGCGACGTCGGCGGTGTCGCCATCGGCATCTACGCCAAGAGGCGCGCGTCGCGTCGTGTGTGCGAAGGAATTCAGGTTCGGCAAGGCCGATTCGAAATCGTGCTCATCGGTAAGTAGTAGAACGTCCAACGACATCTCCAAGCCTCATGGAAGGTGCGCAGCCGCCCCCGACCCCAAGCCACCTCCAGGGAGATGTCTTTTCAGCGCACGGCGGGGTACCCGATTGCGACCAGAACCAAACCCAATTTTTTTGCTGGGCGGATAGTGTGCACCCCGGGCCCGCCGTAGTGCGACGATGGGGCAGGATGTGACATGCCGTTCCGGGTGAGGTCGCCGGGATGGCACTCTCATGCGAGGAGCCTGATGACGGAACCCCAGCCGACCAGCCCCAAAGGCGCGCCGACATCTTCGAGTGACCCTGCAGGTCCGGCCAAGTATTCGCGAGTGTTGCTCAAGCTCGGCGGCGAGATGTTCGGCGGCGGCCAGGTAGGGCTGGATCCCGATGTCGTGGCCCAGGTGGCACGCCAAATCGCCGAGGTGGTCCGCGGCGGAGTGCAGGTTGCTGTGGTCATTGGCGGCGGCAACTTCTTCCGTGGCGCACAGCTGCAGCAGCGCGGTATGGAGCGCACCCGGTCGGACTACATGGGAATGCTCGGCACGGTCATGAACAGCCTTGCGTTGCAGGACTTCCTCGAGAAGGAAGGCATCGCCACCCGGGTCCAGACGGCGATCACCATGGGCCAGGTGGCCGAGCCGTATCTCCCGTTGCGGGCCGTCCGCCATCTGGAGAAGGGCCGGGTGGTGATTTTCGGCGCCGGCATGGGGCTGCCGTACTTTTCCACGGACACCACGGCGGCACAGCGGGCACTGGAGGTCGGCGCCGACGTGGTCCTCATGGCCAAGGCCGTTGACGGCGTGTTCGACGAGGATCCGCGGGTGAACCCCAAAGCGGAGCTGCTCACCGCAATCAGCCATCGCGAAGTGATCGACCGCGGGCTGCGGGTGGCCGATGCCACCGCGTTCAGTCTCTGCATGGACAATGGCATGCCGATCCTCGTGTTCAACCTGCTGACCGACGGGAATATCGCCCGTGCGGTCGCTGGTGAGAAGATCGGAACGCTGGTCACCACTTGAGGAGGAGCGGCACAGATGATTCGTGCTGGCGACGATGCAGAGCGTAGCGATGAGGAGGAGCGGCACAGATGATTCGTGCTGGCGACGATGCAGAGCGTAGCGATGAGGAGGAGCGGCACAGATGATTCGTGCTGGCGACGATGCAGAGCGTAGCGATGAGGAGGAGCGGCACAGATGATTGATGAAGCTCTCTTCGACGCCGAAGAGAAAATGGAGAAGGCCGTCTCGGTGGCCCGCGACGACCTGTCAACCATCCGGACCGGCCGCGCCAACCCGGGGATGTTCTCGCGGATCGTCATCGAGTACTACGGCACGAACACCCCGATCACACAGCTGGCCAGCATCAATGTCCCCGAGGCTCGACTTGTCGTCATCAAGCCTTACGAATCCAACCAGCTTGGCGCCATCGAGACCGCGATTCGCAACTCCGATCTCGGGTTGAACCCGAGCAATGACGGCACCCTGATCCGGGTGGCCGTGCCGCAACTCACCGAGGAGCGCCGTCGCGAGCTGGTCAAACAGGCGAAGGGCAAGGGCGAAGACGCGAAGGTCTCGGTGCGCAACATTCGCCGCAAAACGATGGAGGAACTGCACCGGATTCGCAAGGACGGCGAGGCCGGCGAAGACGAAGTCGGTCGCGCGGAAAAAGATCTGGACAAGACCACCTCGCAGTACGTCACCCAGATCGAAGAGTTGGTCAAGCACAAAGAAGGCGAGCTGCTGGAGGTCTAGCGACCGCTCAGCGATCAAGTCTGTGGCAATTACCGATGCCGGCGCAGGCAACCCGCCCGACGAACCGGCGGGAGGGCCCCGGCAGACTGCCGAGAAAAAGTCCCGGGCTGGCCGTGACCTGCCCGCCGCGATTGCGGTCGGTCTCAGTATTGGCGCGGTTCTCGTCGCGACACTGGTGTTCGCTCCGCGTGGCTGGGTGGTCCTTTGCGCTCTCGCCATTTTCGTTGCCAGCTATGAGGTGGTGCGGCGGCTGCGTGAAGCCGGCTACGTGATTCCGGTGATCCCGCTGCTGGCCGGAGGGCAGGTAACCGTCTGGCTGACCTGGCCGTATCACGCCGTGGGCGCGCTGTCGGGCTTCGGCGCGACGGTGGTGGTCTGCATGTTCTGGCGGCTATTTATGCCGGACGAGACCAAGCGACACGATCCCGCGGAAGCTGGTGCCGGGCCGCCGCCCTCGTCGAATTACCTGCGCGACGTGTCCGCCACGATTTTCCTGGCGGTCTGGGTGCCATTATTCGCTTCTTTTGCCGCGCTGCTCGTCTACCCGAAGGACGGCGCGGGGCGGGTGTTTTGCCTGATGATCGCCGTCATTGCGTCTGACGTGGGCGGCTACACCGTGGGGGTGCTGTGGGGCAAGCATCCGATGGTTCCGACGATCAGCCCGAACAAATCCTGGGAGGGCTTTGCCGGTTCGTTGGTGTGCGGTATCACCGCGACGATCCTGACCGCGACCTTGTTGGCCGGCAAAGCTCCGTGGGTCGGGGCTCTGCTGGGTGTTGTGCTGGTGCTGACCTGCACGCTTGGCGATTTGGTGGAGTCCCAAGTCAAGCGTGACCTCGGTATCAAAGATATGGGCCGTCTGCTTCCCGGTCACGGTGGCCTGATGGACCGGCTCGACGGGGTGCTCCCTTCGGCGGTGGCGGCTTGGACGATGCTCACACTGCTTCACTAAGTTGCCCTGATAGGGCCCCATACTGGACAGATCATGGTCCAACAGTTGGTGTTCTCCGAACCGCGCCGGGGCCGGCCGCCCCGGCATCTGGCCGACCTCGACGAACAGGGCCGCGCGTCCGCGGTCGCCGAGCTGGGCTTGCCGGCGTTTCGCGCCAAACAGCTTGCGCAGCAGTACTACGGCCGGCTGACAGCCGATCCGCGGCAGATGACCGATCTCCCGGCATCGGTTCGGGACGCTGTTGCCGAGGCGATGTTTCCCAACCTGCTCACCGCGGCCCGGGACATCGCGTGTGATGGCGGCCAGACCCGAAAGACTTTGTGGCGTGCCGTCGATGGCACCACCTTCGAGTCGGTGCTGATGCGTTACCCGCAGCGCAATACCGTGTGCATCTCATCACAGGCAGGCTGCGGCATGGCCTGCCCGTTCTGCGCCACCGGCCAGGGCGGATTGGACCGCAACTTGTCCACCGCGGAAATCCTCGAACAGGTGCGGGCCGGTGCCGCCGCGCTGCGGGACGATTTCGGTGACCGACTGTCGAATGTGGTTTTCATGGGCATGGGGGAGCCGCTGGCCAACTACGCCCGGGTGGTCGCTGCGGTGCGCCGCATCACCGAGCAGCCGCCGCATGGTTTCGGAATTTCGGCCCGTTCGGTGACGGTGTCGACCGTCGGTCTGGCTCCCGCCATCCGCAAGCTTGCCGACGAACGGCTCGGGGTGACGTTGGCGTTGTCGCTGCATGCGCCCGACGACGAGCTACGCGACACGCTGGTTCCGGTCAACGACCGGTGGAAGATCGCCGAGGCTCTTGATGCCGCGCGGTACTACGCCGACGTGACCGGGCGGCGGGTCTCTATCGAGTACGCCCTGATCCGCGAAGTCAACGACCAGCCGTGGCGCGCTGATCTGTTGGGTAAGAAACTGCATCGCGCGCTCGGGCCGCTGGTGCACGTGAACCTGATCCCGCTCAACCCGACCCCGGGTAGCGCTTGGGATGCCAGCCCGAAGGCGGTGGAGCGCGAGTTCGTTCGGCGGGTTCGGTCGAAAGGGGTGTCCTGCACGGTGCGAGACACGCGGGGCCGCGAGATCGGGGCCGCCTGCGGACAGCTGGCCGCCGAAGGCGGGTAGCTGGAGCGCAGGCGATTCGGCATGGGCCTGCGGACAGCTGGCCGCCGAAGGCGGGTAGCTGGAGCGCAGGCGATTCGGCATGGGCCTGCGGACAGCTGGCCGCCGAAGGGCGGGCGGGTGGCTAGCAGCGGGATGAACCGCAACGGTGGCTCTATCGTCTTTAGAGCATGATCACTCGCTGGTTGTCCCCATTCAAGTTGTTTGCCGTGGCCGTCTGCGCTGCAGCCCTGATATTCGGACTTGCCAGTCCGCCACGCGCGGAGGCCGCCGACGACCGTCTCCAGTTCACCGGAACCACCCTCAGCGGCGCGGGATTCAATGGCGCCAGCCTGCAGGGCAAGCCCGCGGTGTTGTGGTTCTGGGCGCCGTTCTGCCCGTTCTGCAACGCAGAAGCTCCTGGCGTCAGCCAGGTGGCGGCCGCCAATCCGGGGGTCACCTTCGTCGGTATCGCGGCGCACTCGGATGTCGCTGCGATGCAGAGTTTCGTCTCCAAGTACAACTTGAACTTCACCAACCTCAACGACGCCGACGGTTCGATCTGGGCGCGTTTTAACGTGCCGTGGCAGCCGGCATACATGTTTTACCGCGCTGACGGCAGCTCGACGTTCGTCAACAACCCGACGTCGGCCATGTCCCAGCAGGAGCTGGCCGGCCGGGTGTCTGCTTTGACGCACTGATCCCGTGAACCAAGGTCTCATAGGTTTGGCCTTCGCCGCCGGGTTGGTGGCGGCGCTGAACCCCTGTGGGTTTGCCATGCTGCCCGCGTACCTCCTTCTGGTGGTGCGCGGGCAGCAAACCGGCGAACAGTCCCCAGCGCCGCGGGCGTTGGCATCGATCGGCCGCGCACTGGCGGCCACCATCGGGATGGCGCTCGGTTTTTTGACAGTGTTCGGACTGTTCGGCGCGCTGACGATATCGGCGGGCTCGACCGTGCAGCGCTACCTGCCTTACGTGACTGTGCTGATCGGCTTGGTGCTGTTGGTCCTCGGGGTTTGGCTGCTCTCGGGTCGAGAGCTGACGGCGTTGACCCCTCGACCATTCGGCGCGCGATGGGCTCCGACGGTTCGGCTGGGCTCTTCCTACGGGTATGGCGTCAGCTACGCGATCGCTTCGCTGTCGTGCACCGTCGGGCCGTTTTTGGCGGTGACGGCGGCTGGCTTCAGAGCCGGATTTCGAGGCGGTTCGGTGTTCGGGGGCGTTGCGATCTACGTCGCGTACGTCGCCGGGCTGACCTTGATCGTCGGCGTCCTTGCTGTCGGCGCCGCGACGGCCAGCTCGGCACTGGCCGACCGCTTGCGTCGGCTCTTGCCGCTCGTCAATCGGATCAGTGGCGGGCTGTTGGTGCTGGTGGGGCTGTATGTGGGTTATTACGGCTTCTACGAGCTGCGGCTGTTCAGCGCGACCACTAGCGCGGACTCGATTTCGCAGGACGCGGTGATTACCGCGGCCGGCCGCCTGCAAGGCGTGCTCGCCGGCTGGGTGCACCAACATGGCGCATGGCCCTGGGCCGTGGCGTTGATTGCGCTAGTGAGCGGTGCTCTCGTGAGCGCTCGGTACGCACGGGTGCGGCGTCAAACCCCTACCGTCCGCCGGGAGACCTCGGCGCGCGAAACGGTGTGACCGCTACCTCAGCCAGCCGCGCCGTCGGCCCCACAAGTCCCGGACGAGGACCAAAAGCACCAGGGCGGCAAAGCCGATCAGGAACCAGTCCTCGACATGGCCCACGTGGTTGCCGCGCAGCATCGCCAGCAGGAACCCGAAGGTGAACAACCCGACGACGTGCCAAGTGCGGTAGTTGATTCTGCTCCAGCCCCAGGCCGCCGACGGCACCTCAGCGGGGTCGACGCCGGCGAAGTGCTCCACCTCTGTACTGGCCACGGCGATTCCTCCGGATCGGATCGACTTCTGATAGGTGATGCTCCGACATTCTGACACACCCAGTGCGTTGTGGCGCTGGAGCGGGCCCGGGTCGGGTGACCGATCCACCGGTTGGCCACCGACCCTGCCCTAGTCATCCACTACAAATAGTTGCCGGGCTGCTACCGGCGTCTAGATTCGCGGCATCAGCCCGGTTTCCGTTGCCGCCGCGGCGACGGATTGGTCAGGGCCGCAGTCGTTTTAGCACCACACACCGGGTAGTCCAACCATCATTCGCCGACATGGCAAGGCAGCCCACCGGCCTGGGCTACTTTGCCATGCGTGCGGCGAACGCCATCGACTCGAAGGGCTCAGCGCCGAGTCGATCACATACACCTGCGCGGTTGCGGTGTACACCCCTCCCGCACACCGAAGCCGCGTTGTTGACCTCGACGGCATCTCTTCGGCCGGGCCGCCCTATCCGTCAACACAAGCTATTCGGAGTCACGATGGTCGGAGATGGCTGTGAAAACGCTCGGTTTGCGCGCCACCGGAAAGGCCACCTGAAAAGTTGTTGATGTCCGCGGCGCCGCGATAGGTGCCCCGAAGCGGCACAATGGTTAAGTGACCAACCCGACAGTCGACGCGCGTGCCGGCAGCCGCCTGCGCGTGCTGGTGCTGGGGAGTACCGGCTCGATCGGTACCCAGGCGCTGGAGGTCATCGCCGCCAATCCGGACCGCTTCGAGGTGGTCGGTTTGGCCGCCGGGGGAGCGAACCTGGACACACTGCTGCGGCAGCGAGCCGAGACCGGGGTGACCAACATCGCCATCGCCGACGATCGTGCGGCGCAGCTCGCAGGCGACGTTGCGTTCCGCGGACCTGACGCGGCCACCCGCCTGGTCGAGGAGACCGAAGCCGACGTCGTCCTCAACGCGCTGGTCGGCGCGTTGGGCCTGCGACCGACGCTGGCTGCGCTGCAGTCCGGGGCCCGGCTGGCGTTGGCCAACAAGGAATCGCTGATCGCGGGGGGGCCGCTGGTGCTTGCGGCGGCGCGGCCAGGTCAGATAGTGCCCGTTGACTCCGAGCACTCCGCGCTGGCCCAGTGTTTGCGCGGGGGTGACCCCGACGAGGTCGCCAAGCTGGTGCTGACCGCTTCCGGTGGGCCGTTTCGCGGCTGGGCCGCCGCCGACCTCGAGAGTGTCACCCCGGAGCAGGCCGGCGCCCACCCGACCTGGTCCATGGGCCCGATGAACACGCTGAACTCGGCGTCGCTGGTCAACAAAGGGCTTGAGCTCATCGAAACCCACCTGCTCTTCGGCATTCCCTACGACCGCATCGAGGTCGTCGTCCATCCTCAGTCGATTGTTCACTCGATGGTCACCTTTATCGACGGCTCGACCATCGCCCAGGCCAGCCCCCCGGACATGAAGCTGCCCATTTCGCTGGCATTGGGCTGGCCACGGCGGGTGCCCGGGGTGGCCGCCCACTGCGACTTCAGCACCGCGTCTACCTGGGAGTTCGAGCCGCTGGACACCGACGTTTTCCCCGCGGTCGAGCTGGCCCGGCATGCCGGTGAGACCGGCGGCTGCATGACCGCCGTCTACAACGCCGCCAACGAGGAAGCAGCGGAGGCGTTCCTGAAAGGCCGCATCGGCTTCCCCGCGATTGTCGGAACCATCGCCGACGTGCTGCACGCCGCCGACCAATGGTCCGTTCCACCCGCTACCGTGGAAGACGTACTAGACGCGCAGCGGTGGGCACGTGAACGAGCGCAGCGAGCTATCCAAACAGGAACAGCCACAGCGAGCCCCGCAGGAGTCTGACGAGAAGGTCTCCGGAATGGTTATAAGAAAGGTCCTGACAGCCTGATGATGTTCGTTATCGGCATTGTGCTGTTTGCGCTGGCCATCCTGATCTCGGTGGCCCTGCACGAGTGCGGCCACATGTGGATCGCCCGCGCCACTGGAATGAAGGTGCGTCGTTACTTCGTCGGCTTCGGCCCCACCTTGTGGTCGACCCGGCGCGGTGAAACCGAGTACGGGGTCAAAGCGGTTCCGCTGGGTGGGTTCTGTGACATCGCCGGGATGACCCCGGTCGAGGACTTGGCGCCCGACGAGGGTGACCGGGCGATGTACAAGCAGCAGACCTGGAAGCGTGTCGCTGTGCTCTTCGCCGGCCCGGCGATGAACATCGTTATCTGCATGGTGCTGATCTATGTCATCGCGCTGATCTGGGGACTGCCCAACCTGCACCCGCCGACCCAGGCGATCGTGGGCGAAACTGCCTGCGTCGCACCAGAAGTATCGCCTGGCAAGGTCGGCACCTGCACCGGCCCCGGTCCGGCGGCGCAGGCCGGAATTCGCGCTGGCGACGTCGTGGTCAAAGTTGGTGACACCAAGGTGTCCAACTTCGAGGACATGGCCGCCGCGGTACGCAAGCTGCACGGCACCGTTCCCGTCGTCGTTGAGCGCGACGGCACCCCGATCACCGTGTACGTCGACGTCACGCCGACCCAACGCTTCGTCACCGAGGGGCAGGGCGGCCAGCCCTCGGCCGCCACCGTCGGCGCCATCGGTGTCGGCGCGGTCCGGCAGGCGCCGACGCATTACAACGTGGCCTCCGCGATACCCGCCACCGTCCTGTTCACCGCCGACCTGACCGGCGAGGTGGGCAAGGCGCTGGTCACGATCCCGACCAAGGTCGGCGCGCTGGTGCACGCCATCGGCGGTGGTCAGCGCGACCCGCAGACGCCGATGAGCGTGGTCGGAGCCAGCATCATCGGCGGTGACACCGTCGATCATGGGCTGTGGGTGGCGTTCTGGTTCTTCCTGGCTCAGTTGAATCTCATTCTTGGTGCGATCAACCTGGTGCCGCTGCTGCCGTTTGATGGCGGCCACATCGCAATCGCGCTGTTCGAGAAGATCCGCAACCTCATCCGATCGACGCGCGGAAAGGTCGCGGCCGCCCCGGTGAACTACCTCAAACTCATGCCCGCGACGTACGTGGTCCTGGTCTTTGTGGTCGGGTACATGCTGCTGACCGTGACCGCGGATCTGGTCAACCCGATCAGGCTTTTCCAGTAACACCAAGCATCGAAGAGAACAGAAAGAAGAGAACAGTGACCGTTGGCCTGGGCATGCCGGGGGCTCCTGCCCCGACGCTTGCCGCACGGCGCTCCACGCGTCAACTGATGGTCCGCGATGTCGGGGTCGGCAGCGACTATCCGATTTCGGTGCAGTCGATGTGCACCACCAAAACCCATGACATCAACTCGACACTGCAGCAGATCGCCGAATTGACCACTTCCGGCTGCGACATTGTCCGGGTGGCCTGCCCGCGCCAAGAGGACGCCGACGCGCTGTCCGTGATCGCCAAAAAGAGCCAGATTCCGGTGATCGCCGACATCCACTTCCAGCCGAAGTACATCTTCGCGGCCATCGACGCAGGCTGTGCCGCGGTGCGGGTGAACCCCGGCAACATCAAGGAGTTCGACGGCCGGGTCGGCGAGGTCGCCAAGGCCGCCGGCGACGCGGGCATCCCGATCCGCATCGGCGTCAACGCCGGTTCGCTGGACAGGCGGATCATGGCCAAACACGGCAAGGCCACGCCGGAAGCGCTGGTTGAGTCGGCGCTGTGGGAGGCCTCGCTGTTCGAGGAGCACGGCTTCGGCGACATCAAGATCAGCGTCAAGCACAACGATCCGGTGGTGATGGTGGCCGCCTACGAATTGCTGGCCGCACAGTGCGACTACCCGCTGCACCTCGGGGTCACCGAGGCCGGCCCGGCTTTCCAGGGCACCATCAAGTCCGCGGTGGCATTCGGAGCGCTGCTGTCGCGCGGTATCGGCGACACCATTCGGGTGTCGCTGTCGGCGCCGCCGGTCGAGGAAGTCAAGGTCGGCAACCAGATACTCGAGTCGCTGAACCTGCGGCCGCGCGGGCTCGAGATCGTGTCGTGCCCGTCCTGCGGTCGCGCGCAGGTCGATGTCTACACGCTGGCCAACGAGGTCAGCGCCGGCCTGGAGGGTCTCGATGTGCCGCTCCGCGTCGCCGTCATGGGCTGCGTCGTCAATGGCCCGGGGGAGGCTCGCGAAGCCGACCTCGGAGTCGCGTCGGGCAATGGCAAAGGGCAGATCTTTGTCCGGGGCGAGGTGATCAAGACCGTGCCCGAATCCCAGATCGTTGAGACCCTGATCGAAGAGGCCATGCGAATCGCTGAGGAACTAGGCGTCGATCCCAGTGGTCACGGTCCGGAAACAATGACGAGCGGTCCGCCTGTTGTGACCGTAAGCTGATAGGGGACAGCTGTCTTCAGTTGTTTTCAATTGTCTTTATTAGGCCTTCGGTTCGCAGCACAGAGAGTTTCGCCAGATGTCGGCTCCGCCGATCTTTCGCCTCGTCGGCGACAGACGGGTTTCTGTGGTGCGCGATGCCGCCGCCGCGTGGCGGGTATTCGATGACGATCCGGTCGGGTCTTGCATGGTCGCGGCCCGGGTCGCAGATCATGGTGTTGATCCCAATTCGATTGGCGGAGAGCTATGGACCCGGCGCGGGCCGGAGGAGTCGCTGTGCTTCGCCGGCGCCAATCTGATCCCGCTGCGCGGCGCACGGGCTGACTTGAATGCGTTTGCCGACGAGGCGATGAGCGGGACGAGGCGTTGTTCGTCGCTGGTCGGTAGGTCCGACCTGGTGATGCCGATGTGGGAGCGGCTCGAGCCGGCCTGGGGGCCGGCGCGCGACGTGCGCGACGACCAGCCGCTAATGGCACTCAGTAGCTTCCCGAGTTGCGCGATCGACCCCGAGGTGCGCCAGGTCAGGCCGGACGAGCTGGACGACTACCTGGTGGCAGCGGTCGACATGTTCATCGGCGAAGTCGGCGTCGACCCCCGGATCGGCGACGGCGGCCGGGGTTATCGCCGGCGGGTGGCCAGCCTGATCGCTGCTGGACGCGCCTGGGCCCGCTTCGAGCATGGCCAGGTCGTCTTCAAGGCCGAAGTGGGATCGCAGTCTCCGACAGTCGGGCAGATCCAGGGGGTCTGGGTGCATCCCGAGTGGCGCGGCCTTGGCATCGGTGCCGCGGGAACCGCGACGCTGGCTGCCGTGATCGTCGGCACCGGGCGCGTCGCCAGCCTGTACGTGAACAACTTCAACGCGGTGGCTCGTGCCGCGTACGCCCGCGTGGGCTTCAACGAAGTCGGCACCTTCGCGACCGTGCTGCTCGACTAACCGTTCTGCAACCGAAGACGTAACGGTCGGGTCTCGGTGTGTCTGCGCCGCCGTCGGTGCCGTGGTCTTAACATCAGTCACGATGGCAACAAAAACCACTACAGCAACAAAAGCCTCGATGACATCAGCAGTATCAGCAGTCACAGGCGCGCTGCTGGTTGCTGTCATCGCGCTGTCCGGGTGCACTCCCAAGCTCCAAGGTCCCGGCCCGACGGCCGAAAAGTTCTTCCGCGCGCTGGCCATCGGCGACACCGCGACGGCCGCCCAACTCAGCGACAACCCCAACGACGCCCGCGAATCACTTAACGCGGCCTGGGCCGGTCTGCAGGCCACCCACTTGGATGCCCAGATTCTTACCGCGAAGTACGCCGAGGACACCGGCACAGTCGCCTACCGCTTCACCTGGCATCTGCCCAAGAACCGCACCTGGAGCTACGACGGCCAATTGAGAATGGCCCGCGACGAGGGGCACTGGGAGGTGCGCTGGGCGACCACCGGACTACATCCCAAGTTGGGCGAACATCAGACGTTCGCGTTGCGTTCCGATCCGCCGCGGCGCGCTTCAGTGAACGAACTGGGTGGCAGCGATGTGCTGGCGCCGGGTTACCTGTACCACTACACCCTCGATGCCACCCAGGCTGGGCCCGCCCTGATCGGAACGGCACACGCGATAGTCGATGTGCTGCATCCTTTTAACGACACACTGAACGACCCGCAGTTGCTCGCCGAGCAGGCCAGTTCCTCGACCCAGCAGGTGGACCTGGTCACCTTGCATCCCGACGACAACGACAAGGTCTTCCCGGTAATTGGCAGACTGCCCGGCATCGTCGTCACACCCCAGGCCGACATTCTGCCGACCGACCCGCACTTCGCGCCGGCAGTCATCGGCCAGGTGAAGAAGTCCGTGATGGACCAACTCATCGGCCAGGCGGGCTGGCGGGTGGTCATCGTCAACCAGAACGGTGTCGATGTCGCCGTGTTACACGAGGTCGAAGGTTCGCCGGCACCGTCGGTTTCGATCACTCTGGACCGCGCGGTGCAGAACGCCGCTCAGCGCGCGGTGGACACCCGCGGCGGCAAAGCGATGATCGTCGCGATCAAGCCGTCGACCGGGGAGATTCTCGCGGTCGCGCAGAACGGCGGGGCCGACGCGGACGGCCTCATCGCCACCAACGGCCTGTTCCCGCCCGGATCGACCTTCAAGATGATCACGGCCGGCGCTGCCATTGACCGGGACATGGTCACGCCCAACTCGATGCTCGGCTGCCCGGGCCACATCGACATCGGGCACCGCACCATCCCGAATTACGGCGGCTTCGATCTCGGCGTGGTGTCGATGTCACGCGCCTTCGCCAGCTCGTGCAACACCACGTTCGCGGAGTTGAGCAGCAGGATGCCGCCCCGCGGACTGAGCCAGACAGCCACCCGCTACGGGATGGGCCTCGACTACACAGTGGACGGCATCAGCACAGTGACCGGATCGGTACCGCCGACGGTCGACCTGGCCGAACGCACTGAGGACGGGTTCGGCCAGGGCAAAGTGCTGGCCAGTCCATTCGGCATGGCACTGGTGGCAGCCACAGTGGCTGCGGGCAAAACCCCGGTGCCGCAGCTGATCGCAGGCCGGCCCACCACCGTCGAAGGCTCGACGACACGCCGATCAGCCCGAAGATGATCGATGCGCTGAGGCCCATGATGCGGCTGGTGGTCACCAACGGAACCGCCAAGGACATCGCCGGCTGCGGTGAGGTGTTCGGGAAGACCGGTGAGGCCGAGTTCCCGGGCGGATCGCACTCCTGGTTCGCGGGGTACCGCGGCGATCTGGCGTTCGCCGCGCTGATCGTCGGGGGCGGCAGCTCCGAGTTCGCCGTCCGGATGACCAAAGTGATGTTCGAATCGCTCCCGCCCGGCTACCTGGCCTAAGGCCGCAGCACGGCTATTCGGCGCCGGCAGCGGTAAATTGCCAGGGTGGGCCGAACGATGGACTCAAACGAGGACATGGTGGCGTTGCGGATCTCCGACGCCGACCGCAACGGCACCATGCGCCGACTGCACAACGCGGTCGCGCTCGGGCTGATCGACATCGGGGAATTCGAGCAGCGCTCGTCGCTGGTCTCACACGCGCGCACCCGAACCGACCTGGACGGGCTCGTCGGTGACCTGCCCGGGCCCGGCGCGATCGTCACATCCGCGACGGACCGGGTGGAACTGCGGGGCTGGGCCGGCTCGCTGAAGCGGCACGGCGAATGGACGGTGCCCACCCGGCTGGCGCTGGTACGCCGGCTGGGTTCGATCGAGCTCGACCTCACCAAGGCCCGTTTCGCGGGGCCGGTGGTGGTCATCGAGCTCGACGTGAAGTTCGGCTCGGTGGAAATCAGGTTGCCGGATGGCGCCAGCGCCTCCATCGACGACGTCGAGGTCCGTGTGGGCAGCGCCAGCGACCGACGCAAAGACGCACCGGGCGAAGGAACGCCACATGTCGTGCTCACCGGGCAGGTGACCTGCGGCTCGGTCATCGTCCGGGGACCGCAGCGGTCGTTTCTGCGCCGCGGCCGGGCCTGATTCCAGTCCTCGCGCCGACCGTTGACGTCGCAGGATGCCGTCATTAGTCTCTGAACAAATATTAGGTCATTCTCGCGACGGATGGCGACGGCTCGTTTAGCGCTTCGTTGAGGACCAGCTGATGACAACAGAACAGGTCGACAGGCCGCGGACTGAGCCTCGTCGCCGATCGCCGTGGCCGGGGGTGGGGATTCTCGTCGGTCTGGTGGTGCTGGGCCTGATCGTTCACAACGCCCGCTACGGCGCTGTGTCGTCACGTATCCGCAACCCCAGCGACACCGGCGGTCAGCACCGGTTATCAGATCCGCTGTTCGGCTTTGAACACTGGATCGTCTTGGTCGAGAGCTTCAGCTATCTGGCGTTGGTCACCATCTTCACCCTGGTCGTTGTCCTGTGGCGCCGCTATCCCAAGCACCCCTACCTGTTGATGACATTGGCGGTCAGCACACTCGCGTGGCTAGACCCCATCATGAACTGGGCAACATTCGCGGCATACAACCCTGATCTGTGGCATTGGCCAGAGGACTGGCCGTTGGTGTCGGTGTCGCCGACCATCGAACCACTGTTCATCGCCAGCATTGCGATGTTCGTTTTGCCCCCGTTCTTTCCGGCGATCTGGGCTTTGCGCCGCATTCAGGGCCGCCGCCCCGTCGATTCGTTCGCGTGGCGCCATCCGCTGATCAGCTTGTCTGGCTTCGTCTTCGTCGCCGGGTTCGTCTACGACTTCGCCATGGAGGAACTGTGCGTTCGGCTGGGCTTGTACAGCTTCACTCAGGTCATCCCGTTCGGCTCGGTGTTCGTCGGAACACGTTGGCAGTTCCCGCTGCTGTGGCAATCATCGCTGATTAACATCCTGATGATTCCCGCTGCGGTGATGATCTACCGCGACGACTCCGGAAGAACCGTCGCCGAGAAACTGGCGCAGCGCGTTAGGGTCTTCCCTCGCCGACCGGCCTTGGCTTCGTTCGTGGTGATGCTCGCCGTCGTCAACCTTGCTTTCATGATTTACGGGGTGGCGTACACAGCGGTCACCAGATGGTCGGGGGCTGCAACATCGTTGGTCTGCCCGTGGCCGTATCCAAGCGCCAAGATCTATGACCCGCAAGGCTTCTACGAGCAGAGCGGCCAGCCGGGCCCGTATTCGGAGGGCAAATGGTCGACGTGGATGAGCGCCCAACCCGGCGGGCGTCCACATGTGGCGGCACCGATCGATGGCGTTCGCTGCGAGCCCGGTACCTGAGGATCCCCACCTCGGATCGTTACACGATCCGCATCGTGGCCGGGCGCGCGATTAAACTAGCTGCATGCCTGCTCGCACCGCGCTTTCCCCTGGAGTGTTGTCCCCGACCCTGCCGGTGCCCAACCTGATCCCTCGCCCGGAGTACGTCGGCAAGCCCACCGCAAAGGAGGGCACCGAGCCGTGGGTGCAGACCCCTGAGGTGATCGAGAAGATGCGCGTCGCCGGCCAGATCGCGGCCGCCGCGCTTGCCGAGGCGGGCAAAGCGGTCGCGCCCGGGGTGACGACGGACGAACTGGACCGGATCGCACACGAGTACATGGTCGACAACGGCGCCTACCCGTCGACGCTGGGCTACAAGGGATTCCCAAAGTCGTGCTGCACGTCGCTCAACGAGGTCATCTGCCACGGAATCCCTGATACGACGGTGGTCGCCGACGCCGACATCGTCAACATCGACGTCACCGCCTACATCGACGGCGTGCACGGCGATACCAACGCGACTTTCCTGGCCGGCGACGTCTCGGAGGAGCATCGGCAGCTCGTCGAGCGGACCCGGGAGGCGACGATGCGAGCGATCAACGCCGTCAAACCCGGGCGCGCATTGTCGGTGGTCGGCCGCGTCATCGAGTCGTATGCGAACCGGTTCGGGTACAACGTGGTTCGCGACTTCACCGGTCACGGCATCGGGACCACCTTTCACAACGGTTTGGTCGTCCTGCACTACGACCAGCCCTCTGTCACGACAGTGATGCAGCCGGGAATGACGTTCACCATCGAACCGATGATCAACCTCGGCTCCCTGGACTACGAGATCTGGGACGACGGGTGGACGGTGGTCACCCGGGATCGCAAGTGGACTGCGCAATTCGAGCACACCCTGCTGGTCACCGAGACCGGCGTCGAGATCCTCACATTGCCGTGAGTCTCGTGGCGCGAGCAGACACAAAAGCCCCGTTTTCGGGCCGAAAACGGGGGCTTTTGTGTCTGCTCGCCGCAAAGGGGTGAGCGGGGCTCTGCTGGTCGCGGGCACCAGCTCCGACGCGGGGAAGTCCACGGTGGTGGCCGGCCTGTGCCGACTGTTGGCACGCAGCGGGGTCCGGGTTGCGCCGTTCAAGGCGCAGAACATGTCCAACAACTCCGTGGTCACTGTCGAAGGTGGCGAGATCGGCCGCGCCCAGGCAGTCCAGGCCAGGGCGGCCGGGTTGGAGCCCAGCGTGCGGTTCAATCCGATCCTGCTCAAACCGGGCAGTGACCGCACGTCGCAGCTGGTGGTTCGCGGGCAGGTCGCCGAATCGGTGACTGCGGCGTGGTATGTGGAGCATCGCGATCAGCTCGCCGCCATCGTCTCCGAAGAACTGGCTGGCTTACGTGCTGAATTCGATGCGGTGATCTGTGAGGGCGCCGGCTCGCCAGCCGAAATAAATCTGCGTGCAACGGATTTGGCCAACATGGGATTGGCCAGGGCGGCGAACCTGCCGGTGGTGTTGGTCGGCGACATCGACCGCGGCGGCCTATTGGCTCACCTCTTCGGGACGGTCGCGGTGCTCGAGTCCGACGACCAGGCCCTCATTGCCGGCTTCATCGTCAACAAATTCCGGGGCGATCCCGCGCTGCTGGAGCCCGGGCTGCAGCAGCTACTGGCGATGACCGGCCGCCCAACCTATGGGGTGCTGCCCTATGCCGACCAGCTCTGGCTGGACGCTGAAGATTCGTTGTCGGCCTTTGCGCGCCGTGTCATCGGCACGCCGGAACCACCGCGTGGCGAGGACTGGCTGCGGGTGGGTGCGGTGCGGCTGCCCCGGATTTCCAACTCCACCGATGTCGAGGCCTTGGCCTGCGAGCCCGGCGTGCTGGTGCGCTGGGTCAGCGATCCTGCAGATTTGGCCGACGCCGACTTGATGGTGCTCCCGGGCACCAAGGCCACCGTCGCTGACTTGGCGTGGCTGCGGGACCGCGGCCTGGCCGGCGCGATCGCCGATCACGCCCGCAGCGGCAAGCCGGTGCTGGGCATCTGCGGGGGATTTCAGATGCTCTGCCGGTGCATCGACGACACCGTCGAATCCGGTGCCGGGGCGGTCGACGGGCTGGGGTTGCTGGACGCCGACATCGTCTTTTCTGCCGACAAGGTCCTGCGCCGCTGGATGACGCCGCTGAGCGGGTATGAAATCCATCATGGCCGGCTCGTCCGGTGTGCCGAGGCCAGCTGGTTCGATACCGGCTCCGGGAACTCCGAGCACTCCGAGCCGCAGGGCATCTTGCGAGGCGCGGTTTTCGGGACGCACTGGCACGGTCTGCTCGACAACGACGACTTCCGTCGCGCGTGGCTCACCCTTGTCGCCGGCGCGGCCGGCCGCCGCGGATTCGTGGTCGCCGACGACGTCAACGTCGCCGCGCGGCGGGATGCCCATCTGGACCTGATCGCTGAGATGCTGGCGGCACACCTCGACGTCGACGCCGTGCTGAGCCTGTTGGACGGTGGGCCGGTTCAGCGACCGCACGTCGCGATCGGGCTGCGAGAACCCGCAAAAACTGCACGCACTCAGACCGACCGGTTGTAGCGTGCATAAGTGCCCACGATGATGACCACGCTCGACGGGTTTCCGGTCTCGGTGAGCGTAACTGGTCCGGACAAAGGCATTGTCGTCGTCATTTTGGGTGACGAGGACCGTGCGCCCGCCGCGTATGACGTGGCGTGTGAGCGCCTCCACACCGCTTCGCTTCGAACCGTCGTCATCGGCATCGAGCCGGGGCTGACCGCAAAGTCGGTGGTCGGCATCCTGGACGTGCTGGGGATCAATTGGGCGGTAGTGGTCGGCGACCGCGCCGGCGGCGAGCTCGCCTGGGAGCTGGCGGCGACCAGGCTGGGCCGGTTTGTCGGTCTGGTGGTCATCGACCGCGGACATCCGCGGGTGGCCGACCTCAACGGTGTGGTCCGCGACGACCACTGTCCACCGGTGGAGATCGGCACCACCGTGCTGGTCAGCTCCCCGGCCGCGCGGGCCGTGGCCGGCGACAGTCAGCGGTTCGTTTACGCGGATTACCGGATTGTCGACCTCGGACGCCGCAATACGCAGGAATCGACCGCGCAGTTGACCGCCGAGATCGTCATGCGTACCAGTAGCTGGTAGACCGCCCGCCCTGGTTGACTAACGGTCGTGACTTCTCCGGCGTTGTCGTGGACCGAGCTGCAACGGCTGGAGGCGGCCGGCGATGTGGATACCGTGATCGTCGCCTTCACCGACATGCAGGGACGGCTGGCGGGCAAGCGGGTGTCGGCCGCGATGTTCGTCGATGAAGTCGCCGCACACGGCGCTGAATGCTGCGCCTATCTGCTGGCCGTCGACGTCGAGATGAACACCGTGTCCGGTTATGCCATGTCGAGCTGGGACACCGGTTATGGCGACATGGTGATGACGCCGGACCTGTCCACGCTGCGGCTCGTTCCCTGGCTGCCGGCCACCGCGCTGGTGATAGCCGATCTGGGCTGGGCCGACGGGAGCGCGGTCGCCGTCTCGCCCCGCGCCATCCTGCGCCGCCAGCTCGACCGGCTGGGCGAACGCGGACTGGTCGCTGATGTCGCCACCGAGCTGGAGTTCATCGTGTTCGACGAGCCGTATCGGCAGGCGTGGGCCAGTGGCTACCGCGGGCTGACCCCGGCCAGCGACTACAACATCGACTACGCGATATTGGCGTCGTCGCGGATGGAGCCGCTGCTGCGCGATATCCGGCTGGGTATGCAGGGTGCGGGCCTGCGGTTCGAGGCGGTCAAGGGCGAGTGCAACACCGGCCAGCAGGAGATCGGGTTCCGTTACGACGAGGCGCTGGTCACCTGTGACAATCACGCCATCTACAAGAATGGCGCCAAGGAAATCGCGGATCAGCACGGCAAGAGCCTCACCTTCATGGCGAAATACGATGAACGCGAAGGCAACAGCTGCCACATCCACATCTCACTGCGGGCTGTTGACGGGACTGAACACGGTACGGCGGTGTTCGACGACGGCAGCGGGCCGCACCGCATGTCGCCGACATTTCGCAGCTTTGTCGCCGGCCAGCTGGCGACGCTACGCGAGCTGGCGTTGTTTTATGCCCCGAACATCAACTCCTACAAGCGATTCGCCGACGGCAGCTTCGCGCCCACGGCGGTGGCCTGGGGGCTGGACAACCGCACCTGCGCGCTGCGGGTGGTCGGCCACGGCCGCAACATCCGGCTTGAATGCCGGGTTCCCGGCGGCGATGTCAACCAGTATCTGGCGGTAGCGGCCTTGATCGCGGGAGGGCTGTACGGTATCGAGCGGGGGCTGCAACCCCCCGAGCCTTATGACGGCAATGCGTACGAAGCCTCTGATGTGCAACGGCTACCCACCACCTTGGCGGAGGCGGCCGCGCTGTTCGGGGCCTCGGAACTGGCGCGGGAGGCGTTCGGCGACGACGTTGTCGCGCACTACCTGAACAACGCCCGCGTCGAGTTGGCGGCATTCAACGCGGCCGTTACGGATTGGGAGAGGAAACGCGGCTTTGAGCGCCTCTAGAGCGAGACGGCCGGTCGTTGGTCTGACCGCCTATCTGGAGCAGATACAAACCGGGATTTGGGACGTCCCGGCGAGTTATCTGCCCGCGGATTACTTCGAGGGCGTGACGATGGCCGGCGGTGTCGCGGTGCTGCTGCCGCCCCAGCCGGTGGATCCCGACGTCGTCAATTCTGTTCTCGACAGCCTGGACGCCCTCGTGATCACCGGCGGTTATGACCTGGATCCCATCGCCTACGGCCAGCAACCGCATCCGACGACCGACCAGCCTCGCACTGCCCGCGACAGCTGGGAGTTCGCGCTGTTGCAAGGCGCGCTGGCACGCGGGCTGCCCGTGCTGGGTATCTGTCGCGGCGCGCAGGTGCTCAACGTTGCATTCGGCGGCACGCTGCACCAGCACCTGCCCGAGGTCCTCGGCCACAACGGCCATCGTGCGGGCAACGGGGTGTTCACCAGGTTGCCGGTGCGCACCGTGGCGGGAACCCGGCTGGCCGCGCTGGTTGGGGAGTCCGCTGAAGCGCCGTGCTACCACCATCAGGCTATCGACAAGGTCGGTGCGGGCCTGGTGGTCAGCGCGTGGGATCCCGACGGGGTCGTCGAGGCGGTGGAGCTAGCGGGGGACGGGTTCGTGCTTGCGGTGCAGTGGCATCCGGAGAAGTCCCTGGACGATCTGCGGTTGTTCACCGCGATCGTCGACGCCGCACGGGCCTACGCCGGCCGATGAGCACGATGCAGCTGATCAACCCCGCGACCGAGGAAGTGCTGCGCTCGGTCGACCACACCGACGCCGCCGCGGTCGACGACGCGGTGCAGCGTGCGCGGGCGGCTCAGCGGCGCTGGGCACGGCTGCCGCCGGTCGAACGCGCCGCCGGTCTGCGGGCATTCGCGGCCGCCGTCGACGCCCACATCGACGAACTGGCCGCGCTCGAGGTGACCAATTCGGGGCACCCCATCGCGTCGGCGGAGTGGGAAGCCGGCCATGTTCGTGACGTGTTGGCGTTCTATGCGGGTGCCCCGGAACGGCTTTCCGGCAAGCAGATTCCCGTCGCCGGCGGCCTGGACATCACGTTCAACGAGCCGCTGGGCGTGGTCGGCGTAATCACGCCCTGGAACTTTCCGATGACGATCGCCTCCTGGGGCATCGCGCCTGCCCTGGCCGCCGGCAACGCCGTGCTGGTCAAGCCCGCGGAATGGACACCGCTGACCACGATGCGGCTCGGTGAGCTGGCCGTCGAGGCCGGGCTGGACCCAGACCTGCTGCAGGTGCTGCCCGGGCAGGGCACGGTGGTCGGGGCGCGGTTCGTCACCCACCCAGACGTTCGCAAAATCGTCTTCACCGGGTCCACCGAAGTCGGCAAGTCGGTGCTGGCAGGCGCGGCGGCCCAGGTCAAGCGGGTGACGCTGGAACTGGGCGGCAAAAGCGCCAACATCATCTTCGACGATTGCGACCTGGAGCGCGCGGCAGCGACCGCACCCAACGGGGTGTTCGACAATGCCGGGCAGGACTGCTGCGCGCGCAGCCGGATCCTGGTGCAGCGCAACGTTTACGACAGGTTCATGGAGCTGTTCGAGCCGGCGGTGCGCAGCGTCGTCGTCGGGGACCCCGGATCGCGTGACACCGAGATGGGCCCACTGATATCCGCCGCGCATCGCGACAAGGTGGCCTCCTACGTCCCCGACGATGCGCCGGTCGCATTCCGCGGCACCGCGCCGGCCGGTCGCGGATTCTGGTTTCCACCAACGGTTCTCACCCCGAGACGCGCCGACCGGACCGTCACCGAGGAGATCTTCGGCCCAGTGGTCACCGTGCTGGTGTTCGACGATGAGCACGATGCCGTCACGCTGGCCAACGACACCGCCTATGGGCTATCCGGATCGATTTGGACCGACAACCTGTCTCGCGCGCTGCGCGTATCGAGGGCGGTCGAATCCGGCAACCTCTCGGTTAATTCGCATTCCTCGGTGCGCTACAGCACGCCCTTCGGCGGCTTCAAGCAGTCTGGGCTGGGTCGTGAGCTCGGCCCCGACGCGCCGCTGCATTTCACCGATCCCAAGAACGTGTTCATCGCGATCAAAGAGGAGGGCTAGTGGCTCCGTTCGATCTCACCCGACGGTTGTCCGGCCGGGTGGCGGTCATCACCGGTGGCGGCAGCGGCATCGGCCTGGCCGCAGGTCGCCGCATGCACGCCGAGGGTGCCACCGTCGTCGTCGGCGACATCGACGGCCACGCCGGCGCGGCGGCGGCGGACGAGCTATCGGGTTTGTTTGTGCCAGTCGATGTTTCCGACGAGAGTGCTGTCAACGCGTTGTTCGACACCGCGGCCACAACCTACGGCTCGGTCGACATCGCGTTCAACAATGCCGGCATCTCGCCACCTGATGACGACCTGATCGAAAACACCGAGCTCCCCGCGTGGCAGCGCGTCCAAGACGTCAACTTGAAATCGGTGTACCTGTGCTGCCGGGCGGCGTTGCGGCACATGGTCCCCGCTGGAAAGGGATCGATCATCAACACCGCATCCTTTGTCGCGGTGCTGGGTTCGGCGACCTCGCAGATCTCCTACACCGCATCCAAAGGCGGCGTGCTGGCCATGTCAAGGGAGCTGGGAGTGCAATTCGCCCGGCAAGGCATTCGGGTCAACGCGCTGTGCCCCGGGCCGGTCAACACCCCGCTGCTGCAAGAGCTTTTCGCCAAAGACCCGGAGCGCGCGGCCCGGCGTCTGGTGCACGTGCCGCTGGGACGCTTTGCCGAGCCGGACGAAATCGCCTCCGCCGTAGCATTTTTAGCCAGCGACGACGCCTCGTTCATCACGGCGTCCACGTTCCTGGTGGACGGCGGCATCAGCTCGGCCTACGTCACTCCGCTCTGAACGTGATCAACGGAATTGCCATTTCGGCCGGTGTAGCCGCGCCATGAAAACCTATCAGGTGAGCCGTTTCCTGGGGCTCGTGGCCGGTCGCCAGCACCGCGAAGTCGCCGTTGCAGATGACAACAACATCGCCGATTCGGGGCAGGTTCCGTGGGATCACCGGCCCGAACATTCCCGTGGCCACCGCCTCGGCGCGGGCATAGACCTGCGCCCGGCCGTCCATCACTTCGTGCCAGGTGGCCAGCACATCGTCTGTCGCGCCGGGCTCGGTGTGCAGGTAGCGCACCCGTGGCTCGCCGGCGACCACCCGTATCCCCGCGGCGAGCCGGGGGTCGGTGTCGATGTCGATGCGCGCGTACTCGGGAACGTTGAGGCCGCCGTGGTCGGCGGTCACCAGTAGCGCCGCATTCGGGGGCAGCGCCTCGACGATGCGGGTCAGTAGCGCATCGACTCGGGCCGCGGCCTCGTGCCACTGGGTCGAACCGATGCCGAACAGATGGGCCGCGGTGTCCAGATCGGCGGTGTAGCCGTAGACCAGGCCCGGCGCGGCGTGCAGTTCGTCGGCCATCCGCTGGGCGTAGTCGTCACCCGTGCGGGTCGGGCAAAACTGTGCGCCCCGGTATGCGGCGTCGGTCAGTCCGCTGCCGATGAACCACTCCGGGAGTACGGCGCGCACATCGATGCCGGCTTGCCGCAGGCGCTCGAACCAGGTTGGCAGCGGCTGCCATTGGTTGGGGGACGGGTCGTCGCGCCACCGGATGTGGTTGAGCACCCGGTCGGTGCCGGGGACGTTGAGTGTGAAGCCCAGGATGCCGTGCTCGCCGGGCTGCGCGCCCGTTCCCAGCGATACCAGGCTGCTCGGCGTGGTCGACGGGAACGTGCAGGCCAGCTGATCCAGCCAGCCCGGCCGACCCAGTTGGTTGCCGCCCAGAACCGACGCCAGCAGCGGCGCGTCGCTCGCCAAGTCCGGTAGCAGGTGCCAGCCCATCCCGTCGACCAGCACCACCGCGATGCGATCGACGTGCCCAATCCGATCCACCAGGGCCAACCTGTCAATCGCGCCCGGCACCCCGAGCAGGGCCGCCGCCGCCGGCAGCACATCGCAGATCGAACCGGGCAGATGGTCGGCCACGCGGTCAGTTTGGCACGAATTCAGACGCGCGCCAGTCGCTGGCTGGTCACGCGAAGCTGGCGGTCGGTGCTCTCGGCCAGCGCGCGCACTTGCTCCGGCTGTAGCCGCCCGCACAGGCGGCCCCAGTGCACCGCGACCTCGTCGCCGACGGCGACATCGGGCACCGCGCTGTACCCGTCGGCCCAGACCTCGAGCGGGCGCACCGAGGGTTCGGACAGCGTCAGCCCTTGGCCATCCCAGCAAAGCCGCCGGCACAGCACCTCGATATTGCCGCCGGTACGGGAAGTCACTGTTCCCCAGGTGATTCGGCAATTATCGAGCACACCCATCGGATGTTCGTCCATGCTACCGTTTCTCAGGCCCAGGAATCGGGTCCACGGATAGACGCCGAACACGTGAAAGCAGTGATTGCCGGCCGCCTCGGATGTCAGGTCCGGAGTCAGATGCGACCAATAGCGGCCCGCTTGCGGTCCGAGGATGGCCAGCAGCGCGTTGAAGAGTTCGCCCGGCTCGAGGCCGGCGCCAACACCACCGCCGAGCCAATAGGATTCGACCAGCCGGTAATCCAGCGGGTCGGCGATACCGGTCAAGTCGGACAGCACCCGCAAGTACGGCCAGGCCCCGGAAAACTTTGTCGCCGCAGTACGCACGTCGTCGACCGAGCCGTCACGCAAGGTCGCACCCAGCGGTGGACCGCAATAACCCAAGGCGTTGGGCGCATAGGCGTAGCGGGCGAACATCTCGGCGCCGCGAGCGTCGACCAACTGCTCACACCCGCCCGGACTGCCCTACGAGCTTGATGGCATCGCGGTGCATGCGGCCGAAGTTGTAGTACGCCGCACACGCCCCCTCCGGGGACACCATGCACGTCCCGATCGGGGTCTCCGGCGTGCATGCGGTGCCGAAAACCTTGCATTCCCAGGGTTTGAGCACGCCTTTGAGCACCTCACCGCACTGGCAGGCCTTCGGGTCGGCGACCCGAACACCTGGCATTGTGAACCGCAGCTCGGCATCGAGCTCCGCGAAATCGTCGTGCAAGCGCAACGCACTTTGCGAGATGAACCCGAGTCCCCGCCATTCGAAGTGCGGACGTAACGCGAACACTTTGGCCATCAACGCCAGCGCCGCGGGGTTTCCTTCTTCGGGCACCACTCGTTTGTACTGGTTCTCCACCTCGCATCGGCCCTCGCGGATCTGGCGCAGCAGCATCGCAACCGAAGCCAAGATGTCCAGAGGCTCGAATCCCGCTACCACCAAAGGCTTTCCGTACACTTCCGGCACGAATCGGTATGGCCGGTTACCCACCACGGCCGACACGTGCCCGGGCCCGATGAATCCGGACAGCCGCAGGTCCGGCGACTCGAGGATGGCTTTGATCGGTGGAACGATCGTGACGTGGTTGCAGAACACACTGAAATTGGGCAGCCCCAGATCACGAGCCCGTACCAGCGTGACTGCGGTCGACGGCGCCGTGGTCTCGAAACCGATGGCGAAGAACACCACGTGTTTGTCGGGGTTGTCGATCGCGATCTTGAGGGCGTCCAAGGGCGAGTACACGAAGCGCACGTCGGCGCCGCGGGCCTTGGCGTCCAGCAGGCTGCCGGCGGACCCAGGCACCCGCATCATGTCGCCGAAGCAGGTGAAGATCACGTCGGGTTGGCCGGCCAACCACATCGCATCGTCGATTCGGCCCATCGGGATCACGCAGACCGGACAGCCCGGGCCGTGTACGAGTTCGACGTTGTCCGGCAGCAGGTGTTCGATGCCGTGCCGGTAGATGGTGTGAGTGTGCCCGCCACACACCTCCATGAACTTGAAGTGGTCGGGCGCTGCCCCGGCCAGATGCTCGATGGCAACCAAGAGTTTGCGGGCCGCCGCCGGGTCACGGAATTCGTCAACGAATTTCATTTCGGTCTCCCTTCAAACAATCGCCGACGAGTCGAAAGCTTCGATTTCGGTGGTGTAGGCCTCGCCGAGCTTTTTGATCGCGGCCAGGGTGAGCAGCGCTTCGGTCTCGTCGATCTTGGCCATCGCGAACCCGACGTGAACCAATACCCAGTCGTCGGGCTCGGGCATGTCGTCTTCCAGCAACCGCACGCTGATCGTGCGCTGCACACCGCTGACGTCGACCTTCGCCAAATAGTTCGCCGGATCGGTGATCTCAACGATTCGACCCGGAATCCCAAGGCACATCTGAAGCCCCTTCCCTAACAGATTCGCGGTAGCGGGTCCCCGACAAGCATGTCGACGATCCGCGTCCCGCCGAATCCGGTTCGCAGCACCACCGTTTCGGCCGGTTCGCTGACGATCTCCCCAACCTCGGCCGCCTCGGCGCCCAGCGGATGCGACCGCAACGCGGCCAGCCCGGCCTCGGCCTCCTCCGGCGCGACCACGGCGACCAACTTGCCCTCGTTGGCGACGTAGAGGGGATCGATGCCGAGCAACTCGCAGGCGCCATTCACCATGGGGTGCAGCGGTAGTCGTTCCTCGTCGAGGACCACGCCAAGTCCGCAGGCTTGTGCGAGTTCGTTGCACACGGTGCCCACGCCGCCCCGGGTCGCGTCTCGCAGCCACCTGGTGGACGGCGCGGCCGCCATCAGCAGTTCGACCAGCGGGCTGATCGACGCGGTGTCGGAACTGATGTCGGCCTCGATGGCGAGGTCGCCCCGGGCCAGCATGACCGCCATGCCGTGATCGCCCATCGACCCCGATAACAGCACTTTGTCACCGCTGCGTACCGATTCCGCCGCCAGTCGCCGTCCCGCGGGAATGAGACCGGTTCCGGTCGTGGTGATGAATACTCCATCGGCTGCGCCTCGAGGAACCACCTTGGTGTCGCCGGTGACGATCTGCACCCCCGCGTTGGCGGCCGCGGCCGCCATGTCGGCGACGATCTCTTTCAATTCAGTGATGGGGAACCCTTCTTCGAGTACGAATGCCGCCGAAATCCACGATGGCACGGCCCCGGCCATCGCCAAGTCGTTGCAAGTGCCGTGAACGGCGAGTTCGCCGATGGAGCCACCGGGAAAGCGCCTTGGTTGCACCACAAAAGAATCGGTGGACATCGCGATGCGCTCGCCACTGGGCAAGGTGAGCACCGCGCCATCGCCGAGGGACTCCAGCGTCGGGTTGCGGAACGCTTCTACGAACACCGCGTCCACCAGCGCCGCCGAGGCTTTTCCGCCCGCTCCGTGCGCCAGCGTCACGTGGTCGTCGAGCAACCGGGGGCGGCGCCTGCGGAACGATTCGATCCGCTCGATCACCTCACCCTCGGCGAACCGCGGCCCCGACGAAAGGTATTCGCCTGCTGATTGGCTCATGCGGCCCCCAAACCTTGATCGCCGGAACGTAGCTGGGTTGCCACCCAGAGCTGATAGCCGAGCAGCGCTTGCGATTCCTGAATCCGGTGCACGCTTTGCGAACGAACGACGAAGCATACGTCCACATCTGGGTTGTTCAGGAACGCCCCGCCGTCGTATCCGGCGAAACCGATCGTGTACAGGCCGCGCCGGCGCGCCTCGGCCAGCGCGGCCAGCAGGTTGGGTGAATTGCCGCTGGTCGACATGGCGATGGCGATGTCTCCGGCCTTCGCGCGGGCGATCAACTGGCGGGCGAACACCACCTCGAACCCCACGTCGTTGCCCAGCGCGGTGATGATCGCCTGATCGGCGGTCAACGACCAGGCCGGCAGGGATTTTCCGGGCCTGCCGATCGGCGGACGGGCGAACAGCCTCGCCAAGGTCGCGGAATCGGTACAGCTGCCGCCGTTTCCGAAGGTGAACATCCGTCCGCCGGCGGCGAAACGGCGGGCCATCTCGTTGGCGGCCCGGTCCAGCAGTTCGGCGTTGGCTTCCAGGGTGGCGTGCCGCAGCGCCAGGCTCTCGGCCGCTTTTTCCTGCGCCGACGCGGCCAGGTCGGCGAGCAGCGACCTGGGATCGTCTTCCTGCGCATCGATGAACGGATACAAGAAGTTGGTGGGTTCGTCGCTCATCAGGTGTCCTCGATCCCGGCCGTGCCGGCATCTTCGTCGTCGACCCGGCTGATCGCCGTGCCGGCGTGCACCAGAACCAACTCACCGGCGGCGACAGGGTCGACAAGCGTCGTCACCACGTCCTCGATACCGCGCGCGGTGCGCACCGGGGCCACACCGTCAGCTGAGGTCGCCACTACCTCGCCCAGCCGGCCTTCGTCGCTACACGTCACGCACGCCCCTGCTGTTTCGTCGGCGCATACCGGGTCGGGTTTGAGTAGCCCGGAATGCTCGAAACACACGTGGGTCAGCTCCCATAACAGGTGATAGAACAGCACGAATCCACCCGTTGCAGGCACTCTCGGGTCGGCGTCGTCGAGCCACAGCACATGGTCTGCCAAACCGGCCCCCGGTCGTTCACCGCTGCCGATCCAAATCGTGGTGGCGCCCCAGGCCGGGCCTCGCCGCATGACCGAGCGCACGTCGGGATCGTGCGCGCCGGAGACCGCGACCACGATGTCGCCGGGCCGCACCGACACCCGCACCAGATCAACAAGGTCGGGCCCGGTCAGCGCCACTGCCGGCAAGGCGCGTTTCCCCACGATCACCGGATGCACGAACTCGACCGCGATGTGCTGCGCATGCGGTTCCCACGACGGTGCGATGGACCACATGGTGGCACCAGCCGCGAACCGCCTGGCCAACGTGAATGCGGCCGCGGCCAAATCCTCGGCCAGTTCGGCGCCCAGCCCGCGTTCGAGAGCGGAGGGTGCAGCGGCGGCACCAGAGAGAATCGTCACGCGCCAGCCTCCTCTCGCGCAATCAGCATCGAGATCACGGCCTGACCCAGCGCCAGCCCGCCGTCATTGGGCGGCACCGTATGATGGGTGAGCACTTCAAATCCGGCCATTTGCAGTTGCTTACGACATGCGCGCAGCAGGAGTACGTTCTGGAAGACCCCGCCGGTAAGGCCCACCAGTCGCACCGCCCCGGCGACCTGACCGACCACTTCGGCGACCGCCACCGCGACCGCCTGGTGGAACCCGGCCGCCAGCTGTGCAGGTGGCGTACCCGTGTTCAGGCCCGACACCAGCGTCTGCACCATGGAGGCCGGATCGATCACGCCGTTGGGCCGTACCACCAGTCGCAACGGCGCTGCGGTCGCGAGCCGACTCGGCCAATGCCTCGAGTTCGATGGCGGCCTGGCCCTCGTAGTCGATGCGGTGCCGCACCCCTAGCAGCGACGCGACCGCGTCGAAGAACCGCCCCATGCTCGAACACCGCACACACCCTATCCCGCTCTCTAACTGCGAGCGGGTCAACCGTAACTCGTCCGGCGTCGCGGCGGCGACCGGAGCCAGATCGGGCGTCCACTCGATGCCGGCCATCCACAACTGCGACAGCGCCATTCGCCACGGGTTGCGCACCGCGGCGTCGCCGCCCGGCAGCGGCACGGGCATCAGATGGCCGGCGCGCACGAAACGGTGGCTGTCGGTCCCGAGCGTGAGAATCTCCCCACCCCAGATCGTCTGATCGCAGCCGTAGCCGGTGCCGTCGAAGGAGACTCCGACGATCGGTTCGCCGATGTGTCCGTGCTCGGCCAGCAGCGACACCACGTGCGCATGGTGGTGCTGGACGAGATCGAGTGGGCGATCGCCCGCCCGGCGCTCGGCCCAGCTGCGGGTGTGATATCCTGGATGCAAATCGGCGGCCAATCGCACTGGCGTGCAACGTATTTCGCTGAGCTGCTGCACCGCGCGTTCGAACGCCAGCATCGTCTCCCAGGTGCCCATGTCGCCGATATGCCCGGACATGTAGGCGCGTGAGCCGTCGGTGAGGCAGAAGGTGTTCTTCAGTTCCCCGCCCACGGCGAGCACGGCCGGGCCGTCCCGCCCGATATCGATGGGTAGCGGCGCAAATCCGCGGGACCGGCGGATCGGCAGTTCCCGGGCCCCTTCCTGGTCCCCGATGACGCGCACCACCGAGTCGTCACACGGCACGTGGATTGGCCGGTCGTGGTCGAGGACTGCGTCGCAGAGAACCGAAAGCCTCTTGGCGGCATCGTCTTCGGTGAAGCAGATGGGTTCGTCGGAACGGTTGGCGCTGGTCAGCACCAGCGTGTCGGGGACCTGTGCGTCGTCGCCGGGGACGGGCGCCAAAAGCAGATGGTGGATCGGGGAGTACGGCAGCATCACGCCGAGCAGCGGACTACCCGGAGCAACGGCGTCGGCGACCGGCGCCCCGGTGCGCCGCCGAAGTAACACGATCGGCCGCGCGGGACTCGACAGCACCGCGGCCTCGGTGGCATCGATGTAGGTGTATCGGCGTGCGACGTCGAGGTCGCGGACCAGCATCGCGAAAGGCTTCGCACCGCGCGCCTTTCGCGTCCGAAGCGCACGGACGGCAGTGTCGTTGTCGGCGCGCACACGCCAGGTGGTAACCGCCGATGCCCTTGATCGCGACCACCGCGCCCGCGGCCAGCGCCCGCTGGGTGGCCGCCAGCGCGGTATCTGATCCGGTTACCCTGCCGGTCTGCGAAGAGAACCACAGCGACGGACCGCAATCCGGGCAGGCGATGGGTTGCGCGTGGAACCGGCGATCCGCTGGATCATGGTATTCGGCGGTGCACCGGTCACACATGGCGAATGTCGACATAGTGGTGGCGGGCCGGTCGTACGGCAACTTGCGGATGATGGTGAACCGCGGCCCGCAGTTGGTACAGGTGACGAACGGATGACGGAAGCGGCGGTCCCGCGGATCGAACAGCTCGGCAACACAGTCTTCACACACTGCGACATCGGGTGGGATTGGCGTCTTCGCAACGGTGTTCGTCTTGCTCGCCACAATCCGGAACCCGTGCCCGTGCGTGGTATCGACGGCGATGTGGTCCACGGAGACGGTACTGATGCGCGCGAGCGGCGGAGCCTCGGCACGCAGCCGGCGACGGAATTCGTCGACACGCCCGCGTTCTCCCTGCACCTCGAGAAACACTGCGCCCGAATCGTTGCCGACGAACCCGGCGAGACCGAGCTCGCTCGCGATTCGGTGGACGAACGGACGAAAGCCAACCCCCTGGACGACACCGGTCACGGTGAAGTGCTGGCGGACGTCCTCCGACCGGAGCATCAGGGGGGTATCGGTCATGTCAACCGCCCTCCGGGCTGATCGCCGGGTCGATGCGGCCTCTTCCCATCAGTTCCAGACCGGCCATCGCCTCTTCGGCTCCGGCCCGGTCCGTCTTCTCGACGACGAAGCCCATATGAATGATCACCCAGTCACCCGGCGCGAATGTCTCCTCTGGCAGCATGCCGATGTTGACCTTACGCTGCTCGCCGGTGACGTCGATGAGAGCGAGCTGTCCTTCGTAGCCGTCCAGCACCCGGATCACTTGACCTGGTATCCCCAGACACATGGTTCAGCGCTCCTCGTGCACCGATGTGGACGAAGAAAAGGAAGACGCCGCAGTTTGCAATGCCGCGACGATCTCCTCGACCGCGCGCACAGCTCGGGGGACGGCTTTGGCGACCGGTTCGGTGAGACCGATTCCCTCCTCGACGCTGCCGGCCTCGCACCCGACCACGACAGTGTAGGGCGGACTGCCCCCCAGCGCCCGCAGGCTGGCGAACACCGCGGCCGGATCCATGCTGTGAGCATCCAAGCCCGTTGGTGCAGGATGTGATTCGTGATCAGCCTGGAAGACGTGCAGCCTGCCCGGGCTGCCGCGGCTGGGCACTGCGTCGACGAGGACCAGCGTGTCCCACTCGTCGAGCAGGTCGTAGGCCAGGTGCATGCCCCGAATTCCGTAGTCGATGACGCGGACACTCGGATCGTCGTGCGGGATCGTGGCGTGCCGGACCACTTCCGATCCGAAGCCGTCGTCTCCCAGGAAGATGTTGCCGATTCCGGCCACCAGGATGCGCTCTGTCATCGGGTTCTTCGAATGCGCTCTACATGCGCCGCAGCTTGAGGTAGCGGCGGGCATCGGGCAGCGACGACACTCCCAGGACGACTGCCACCGCGGCGAACATCGCGATGATTCCGACGAAGATCCACCCTAAGATTTCCATGTCGAATTCCTTCCTTGGTGTGCAACGGGTTCTGAGGTTTCCAGCGGCTCGACTTCGTCGGGGGCGAAGTACAGATAACGCCCGTACCACTCGTGCAGGTCGGCGGCCGGGTCGTCGTCGACCACGACACCGACGTGTTTATTGCCCTCGACGTCCTCATGCACCGACGTCACGCGGGCCGTTTTGCCGGCAACAAAGATGTCCTGCGCGTCGGCGTTGCGCCTCGGCCGCAATCGGACCTGGCTGCCCCGCGCAACCCGGATCCCGTTCACCAGTACCGCGTCGAGTTCGGGACGAACCGCGCTGTCGGCCGACGGATCCCACCAGTCGACCCCCTCGGGAACCTCCGGGACCAGGCCCCCGAAGGCTGAGGCGATCTCGGGCGCGTGCGGATCCCGCAGCACGCCGTGTAAGGCCGCCATGGCTTCGGGCGACATGGCGTCACACTGGTCGATGATCTGCGCGGCCCGCGGATCGGTGGCCCGGGCCTGGGCCTTCTCGTCGTCGGTCATGGTCATCACGCGCAGGGTCAGGATCTCGTCGATCTCCGTGCAGTCAAATAAAGCGGTGCTGCTCTGTTCGGCGACTTCGGGATGGTCGTACAGGATGATCGGCGAGATCAACAGTATGTCTTGGTTTCCGGGCGGACCGGCCAGCACCGGGAAGCAGCGGTGCCGGCTACACCGGGACACTGCATCTTCGGCGGCGGGCGACGGTTCGAGCAGCGAGACGAATTCACCGCCGACGACTTCGGCGATCACGTGGGTTCCGATCATGGACCGCGCGATCACAGAGTCCTTCCCGTCGGCGTCCTTTCCGTCGGCCGGGCCTGCCACCGGGGCGCCGACGTTGGCGACCCGTACCGAGACCCGGCGCAGTGCGCCGTCCGGCTCCCAGGAGATAGTCAGCGCGCCGGCCACCTCCTGCCGTTCCCGGACCAGGCGACCGCCGTCGACAACTTCGATGTCGATCCCCGCGGGTGCCAGTACCGGCATGGTCAACGGTTGGGTCAGATCGTCGAATATCAAAGGACCGAAGGATGTTTCACATTCGACCGCTTCGTCCCAGGTCAGCCACGACTTCGACGCGGTGGCCAGTTCGTGGACGGGTTCGAAGCCGCCGGCGATAGCGCGTTGGGCCTGGCGGCGCTGCAACTGCAGGAACCGCACCACCAGGGTGAGTGCCTGCCCCGTGTCGACCAGGAACTGTGCCGCGAGGGTGTCGTCCTCGCCAAGGGCGGCGTCGGCCGCCCCGGGGGGACCTAAAACGCCGAACTGCCAACGCGATTGGTTCTTGCTCGACGTACCCCGGTAGGGGTAAAGCAGGTAGCCCTCATAGAGCACCGCGTCGGCGACGGCGCGGGCCCGGTCCCGGCTTGAAGACCCGGATGTCACTGGGCCACCTCCCGCTCCGCGGCCAACAACGAGGTAACCGCATGATCGAGGTCCAGCAGCCCCTGAGCCGACTTGTACGCCGCCAGCGCGGCGACGGTATCGTGGCCGAGCCGAACCCAGCCGGAATTCGGATAGTGCTGGGCGATCAGATCTCGCCAGACCGCGACCGGCATGTCATAGCGATCCTCGCACTCCCAGGACACCTGCTGCACGGAGAACCCGCGTTCAGCCTTGACGAAAATGGTCCCGCTGAAGAGGAATTGGAGAGGCAATGCGCCGTCGCGCAGCGCATGTAGGTACTTGGCGGCGGTGACCTCGAAGTCGTAGGTGCAGTCCAGTGGCAGCGCCACCGTCGCGTTGCCGGTGAAGCCCGGCACCATCGCGGTGCAGTGCTGCCACAAAAAGGTGCGTTGGGTGGTCGCCCACCGCTGCCGGGGACCGAACAAGTCGGTCAGGCCGGCCGCTTCGTCATCGGAGTAGGAACGCCGCAGCGGCTCGATGCGGACCTGGCAGCGCAGTGCGATGGCGTGCACGGGGTCGTCACCACTGGCGGCGACGCCGACGTGGGCGGTGAGAACCGGGGTGACGGCATACGGTTCGGGCGTCACATCGAGAACGGCGAAGGTCACATCCATGGGCTGGTCGGTCATCGCCTCGTCTCCCGGGCCCGGGCGGCGATCTGCGCAAAGAAGTTGTCGATGAATGCTCTGGCCTGCTGGCCGCCATCGAAACCCCGCCACAACATGCGCAAGCGTCCGACGAACTCGTAGCAGGCATCGATGGGAACCAGATAGCTTTGCGGAACGGCGTCTTCGTCTTCCGGTACCCGGACCAGTAGCGCTTCCACATCGTCGGCCAGCAAGCCGACCCGCGCGTCGGCACCGCTGATCGCGTTCCACGCTTCCAGGTCCAGCTCTGATTCGGTGGCACCGGCTGGGCCGGGATAGAAGGCGACCGTGCGCCCGAGTTCGGAGTTGGTGAAAAAAAAGGCCATGCCGACCGGGATCTGAAGCGCCGTCCACGCGCGGCGGTCGAGAGCGAAGTCCGGGAACGCCAGATACCGGTCGGGCACCGCACGGTAGCGTAGCTCGGCTTGCGAGTCGGTGAACAGCAGATAGCAGCCGCGGCATACGCACATCAGCTGCCGGCCAGCCACATTCACCACGTGCTGGTGCTCGTCGGCGATCAGTTCGTTGCACATCTCGCAGCGCTCGCCGGCCGGCTCGGGCGGTCGCCGGTTGCTGGTGATGCGCGCCAGGACCTCATAGGGACTCGTCACGCCGGGGCCCCCATCGCTTCGGCCGGCACCGCGATCGACAACACCCCGTCGCGGGTCAGCAGCGGGATGGGATCTAGGTGGCAGTCGGAGTCGTGATCGATGCAAGCCCCGGCATGCACGACGTCGAAATGGGCGTGGCAGTGGGGACAACGCAGCACCGGTGCGGTGCCGCCCATGGCGCGGTGCAGGGCCGCACCGGCCAGGGATCTCTCGCACACCGGGCAGTTGTCGCGGTAGACATAGATCTGGTCGTCGAGGCGACACGCCAGCACGGGGAGGCCGGCCACGGCGAAGCCGCCGACTTCGCCGGGGGACAGGTCGGTCAGGTCGGGCACCTGATGCCAGGTTGCCGTAGCGCTGGGATCGGCCTTGGGAATGACTGCCGTCTTGATCCTTGCCAGCAATGATTCGGCTGGGATCACCGCGGGCGCGGTGGGTTCGGCGGCCACGAGTTCGATAGACGAAACCTCCGGCGCGGCCGCCCGGATCGCATCTTCGACGGCCAACTCCAGCGTCACCGCCGACGACGGGCAACTCTTGCAACTGCCGGCGAACTGGAGCCAGACGGTGGCCCCTTCCGGTTCGTTGGAGACTTCGATCAAGTGCACGTCGCCACCGTGGGAGCCGAGGTAAGGCCGCACGCTGGTCCAGTGCGTCGTTGACCCGCCGGTGCACGTCGTGCGGGTGGAGGCCGTGCACCAGGAGCAGGCTGGCCACCAGGTCGTCGGTGGCCAGCCGCTCGGCTAAGCCGGGGTCGCCGGCGATCTGGATGATCCGTTCCAGCCCGGCTCCGTAAAGCCCGACCACCTCGCGGACCAGCTGCTGGGCGCGTTCATGCGCGGCTGTACCACCCGCCGCACACGAATCCAGGAGCATCTGGATCCGATCGCCCGCTGTGCGCCACTGCGTGTCTCCTTCGGAAGTATGCGTGGGATTGTCCGGGCGATCCGCCATCCGTCAGTCCCCGGCAGGCGACTGTGTTGGCGTGTGTAATCTCTCGAGTGTTTTGCCGTTCCCCAGATACATGTGCACACCGCAGGGCAGGCACGGATCGAAGCTGCGGACCGTGCGCATGATGTCGATGCCCTTGAAGTTCTCCCGGCTGTTCTCCTCGAAGATCGGCTGCCCCTGCACCGCATCCTCGTAGGGCCCCGGCGTGCCGAAGCTGTCGCGTGGATTGGCATTCCACGGGGTCGGCGGGTACGGGTGATAGTTGGCGATCTTGCCGTCCCGGATCACCATGTGGTGGCTGAGCACACCGCGGACCGCTTCGGTGAAGCCGCAACCGATGCCCTCGTCGGGCACCTCGAACTTCTCCCATGTCTTGGTACGCCCGGCGCGAATCTCCGCCAACGCCTTCTCGGCGAAGTGCAGCGCACATGCCGCCGCGTAAGCCTGGAAGTAGGTCCGGGCCCGGTCACGTTCGATCGTGTTGCTGCCGTGCTTGGGGATCTTCCACTCGAATTCGACCGGACCCTTGAGGATGGTCTTGGGCAGGTTGATCTTCACGCTGTGGCCCGTTGCCTGGACGTAGCCGATGTCGACCAGCCCCGCCAGTGCGGTCGACCACAGCCGGGCCAGGGGGCCGCCGCCGGTGTCCAGCGCCAGGTGATCCTTGCCGTCGAACCAGCGTGGCGACATCACCCAGCTGTACTTGCCGCCGTCCAAGTCCCGCTTCTGCGGGTGCGGGTTGGTGTGCTGGTTCCACGGGTGACGCCGGTCCACCGGGTTGCCCAGCGGATCGGTCTTGACGAACATCTCCTGTTCGGTCCAGTCGTCGTAATACGAGCTGCCCAAAAGGATCCGGATCCCCAGGTTGATGTCCACCAGCGAGTGGGTGACCAGCTTGCCGTCGACCACCACGCCCGGGGTGACGAACATCGCGTTGCCCCAGCGCTCCATGTCCTTGTACTCGAAGTTGCATACGTCGGGGTCCTGGAACGATCCCCAGCAGCCGAGCAGCGTGCGGCGCAGCCCGACCTTCTCGTATCCGGGCAGCGCGTCGTAGAAGAAGTCGAACAGGTCGTCGTGCATGGGAACGACCTTCTTCATGAACTCGACGTAGCGCATCAATCGCGTCATGTAGTCGGTCATCAGCTGGATGGTCGCCACGGTGCCGACTCCGCCGGGGTACAGCGTCGACGGGTGGACGTGGCGACCCTCCATGAGGCAGAACATCTCTCGCGTCCAGCGACTGACCTGTAGGGCCTCGCGGTAGAACTCGCCGCTGAACGGGTTGAGCGAGCGCATGATGTCGGCGATGGTCTTGTAGCCGTGCGCGTCGGCGTGCGGCGAGGCGGTCTTCTCGGCCTTGGCCAGCACCCCCGGGTTGGTCTCTGCGACCATCTTTTCGCAGAAGTCAACACCGACCAGGTTCTCCTGGAAGATGTTGTGGTCGAACATGTATTCCGCGGCCTCGCCCAGGTTGACGATCCATTCGCCCAGGTGCGGTGGCTTGACCCCGTAGGCCATGTTCTGTGCGTAGCAGGAACAGGTGGCGTGGTTGTCACCACAGATACCGCAGATGCGGCTGGTGATGAAGTGGGCGTCGCGTGGATCCTTGCCCTTCATGAAGATCGAGTAGCCGCGGAAGATCGACGACGTGCTGTGGCACTCGACGACCTCTTTGTTCTCGAAATCGATCTTGGTGTAGATGCCCAGGCTGCCGACGATCCTGGTGATCGGATCCCACGCCATCTCGACGAGTTGGCCGGGTTCCCGCTTGGATGTTGACGGCTCGGGAATGATGGTTGTCATCGCGATACCTCTCTCCGCCCGAGGGCTCTCTATGTGAGGTGAGATTGGACCGAGCCGCGACCTACCAGGTGCGGCGGGCTCCGGTGGTGAGCTGGGTGCCCGGGTGGCGCCAGCGCGGTTCCTTGTCGAGGGTGCGGGCCGTGATACCCCTCAGGTTGCGGATCACGGATCCGTACAGGCCCGACGCGGTGCTGGAGAGCTTGCCGCCGGGCGGCTCGTCCATGAACGGCATGAACTTGTCCGGGAAACCCGGCATCGTGCAACCGATGCAGATGCCGCCGACGTTCGGGCAACCGCCGATGCCGTTGATCCACCCGCGTTTGGGCACGTTGCACTTCACCACCGGGCCCCAACAGCCAAGTTTGACAATGCATTTCGGCGAGCCGTACTCGGTGGCGAAGTCGCCCTGCTCGTAGTAGCCGGCCCGGTCGCAACCTTCGTGCACGGTGTTGCCGAACAGCCACTTGGGCCGCAGTGCGTCGTCGAGCGGGATCATCGGCGCCTGATCGGTCGCCATGTAGAGCAGGTAGGTCAGTGTCTCCGACAGGTTGTCGGGCTGGATCGGGCAGCCGGGAACGCAGACGATCGGGATGCCGGCTTTGCTCTTCCATTCCCACCCGAGGTAGTCGGGCACGCCCATCGCGCCGGTCGGATTACCGGCCATGGCGTGGATGCCGCCATAAGTGGCGCAGGTCCCCACTGCGACGATTGCGGTGGCCTTGGGCGCCAACCGGTCGAGCCACTCGCTGGTGGTTATCGGCTGGCCGGTGGCCGGATCGTTGCCGAACCCGCACCAATAGCCCTCGTCTTTGATCTTCTCGTTCGGGATGGATCCTTCGACGACGAGCACGAAGGGTTCCAATTCGCCGCGATCGGCTTTGAAGAACCACTCGAGGAAATCGTCTGCTCCTCCCGTGGGTCCGCATTCGAAATCGATCAGCGGCCAGTGGACGGCGACTTTGGGAAGGCCGGGAAGCGCGCCGAGCGCGATCTCCTCGACACTGGGCTGGGTGGCGGCAGTCAACGCCACCGAATCACCGTCACAACTCAGACCTGCGTTGATCCACAGAACATGGATCAACGTTTCTTCTGCTTTGACTGCTGCTTCCGATAGCATGCCGCAGCTTTCCGGGGCCGGGCCGGTCCCTACGCCGCCGGAGTCGACCGTCGGCCCACTTGCGCAGCGCTGTGTCTGGGTCTACTCCCGCCCTCAAGCGTTGTCAACGGTTCCCTCTTTGGGCAGGCGTTTCACAGCCATGTGCATTTAGCTGTTTCCGTTGCGCGGCAACGCATTTTAGTGCGGCTGCGCCGGCATGGAAAGCAATGAGTACGACTAATTGCAATGGCCTGATGCAAGTCGTTCGCAGGAATTGTCATGCAAATCGTTTGCATCCAGCTCGCATTCAGTTGTCGAGGCCGCGCGCGAACCGTCGTAGCCAGCCGAACCAGGCGCCCATGCCTGCGCCGGTACGCGCACTGACGGGCAGGATCGTCGCGGTGGCGTTGACTTCGCGAACATTGGCGATATACGCGTCGACGTCGGCATCCAAGTAGGGCACCAGGTCAATCTTGTTGAGTAGCAACACATCCACCGATCGGAACATCACCGGGTACTTCAGCGGCTTGTCTTCGCCTTCGGTGACGGAGTAGACCATGGCCTTGGCGTGCTCGCCGACGTCGAATTCTGCCGGGCAGACCAGGTTGCCGACGTTTTCGATGATCACCAGATCAAGTCCGGGAAGGTCGAGGCCCGGTAGAGCGCGGTTGACCATGGGCGCGTCGAGATGGCATTCGCCGCCAAACCCATTACTGGTGTTGAGCAGTGAGACCTGGGCGCCGCGACCCCTGAGCTTGGCCGCATCCAAGTCGGTGGCGATATCGCCTTCGATCACCCCGATCGCGAACTCGCCCGCGAGCTCGTCGAGCGTTGCCTGCAGCACGGTCGTCTTCCCTGAGCCGGGGGAGCTCATCAGGTTGAGCGCGCGGATCCCATTGCTCTCGAACGCGGCCCGGTTGAAATTCGCGCGGGTATCGTTCTCCGCGAAGATCTCCTCCAAGACGTCAATACGCTGGGTCCCGGTCTGATAGCCGCTGTGATCGCCGTGGTCATGGGGTTCGTGCTCGTGGGTGTGCACGGTTCCGTCGTCGTGCCGGTGAAATCTACCCATGGTGGACACCTTTCACGAGACGTCCAACGACGTCACCAGAAATTCGTTGCCGCGTAGCACCTCGACTTCGCAACTTTCGCACTGCGGGCACCAGATCGACCAGTTCGAAGTGATTTCCGACTGCTGACCGCACGCGCGGCACTTCACCTCGGCGGTGACGCACTCGAGTTCCAGCTCGGCGTCCGGCATGTTCTCGGATTCCCGGAGGAGCGTCCAGCAGAACGACAGCGATTCAGGAACGACCTGGCGGAGTGCGCCGATCCGGACGCGGACGATGTCGACGTGCCGGCCATCGGCATGCGTCTTGACCACGTCGGCGATCGCTTCGCAGAGCGACAGCTCATGCATCGCTGGTCACCGGCCTCCACTCGCAGCCCGACTAGGCCTCAGGGCTAAGCCCATGAAGACGTTTCTACACCTGCGGCGGGATTATCGGTGAACCTCACCGGGCGCTAATTGACTTTGGTCGCCGGGGCCCACTTCTCCTCGATGCGCCCATATCGCCAGACCAGCAAGGCGACGACCCAGGTCAGGACAAACATTCCGACAACGGCGAAGCCGACGGTGTTGAGGTCCAGGCCGCCGAGCCAGTCCCAGAACGCGCCCCGCCACCCCAGTTGGCTGGCGAAAAGGCCGAGCAGTTCGATGCTGCCGATCAACAGCGCGACGGCAACCGACAGCCCGGTGATGGTGATGTTGTAGTAGATCTTTCGCACCGGGTTGGAAAAGGCCCAGCCGTAGGCGAAGTTCATGAATGAGCCGTCGACAGTGTCCAGCAGGCACATGCCTGCGGTGAACAGCACGGGCAGACACAAGATGGCGTACCACGGCAGCCCGGCCGCCGCGCTGGTGCCCGCCAGGACCAACAGCGCTATCTCGGTCGCGGTGTCGAATCCCAGGCCGAACAACAACCCGATCGGGTACATGTGCCAGGACTTGGTGATCGATTTGGTGAAGCGGCCGAGGAATCGATTGAGCAGCCCGCGGTTTTCCAATTGCCGTTCCAGCTCGGCTCCGTCCTTTTCTAGGTCGATGTCGCCGCGGCGTAGCCGGGCGAACACCCGCAGGATGCCGACCAGGACGATGACGTTGAGGATGGCGATCAGGTACAGGAACATGCCCGAAACACTGGTGCCGATTAGGCCGGTGTAGTGGTGTAGCGAGGAGGTATCGTCTTCGACCGGTCCGCTGAGGGCCCTGACCCCGGTCGCCAGTAGTACCGCCAGCCCGAACACCACCGTGGAGTGGCCCAGCGAGAAGAAGAATCCGACAGCGAGGGGGCGCTGCCCGTCGCTCATCAGCTTGCGGGTGGTGTTGTCGATGGCGGCGATGTGGTCGGCGTCGAAGGCGTGCCGCATGCCCAGGGTGTAGGCAGTTAGTCCGACGCCGATGCCGAATGCCTTGCCGCCCAGGCTCAGCCGCGCCGGATCTACGACGAATACCAGGGTGATCCAGCCAACCAGGTGTAGCGCGACGATCACCGTGATCATCAATCCCAGCCGCCCCCACTCCGCGCGCGACAGGGCGCTGCGCAGCGTCGAAAACCGTGATGATCGCGAGGCGACCTCGCTCCTGGTCAAGTCGGTCCTTCCAAGATTGGGTAGAACGCAACAGCGACGACTGTAGGTTCGTGCATCAGCTTGATGCAACTGACTTGCAGGAATCAGCAGCGATAGTGTGGATGGCACTGGCAATCCCGGGTGTCTGGCGAGACACTGAAGGGGTGACGTCAAAGCTGTCGGCTCTGGACCCGGTCGTCACCGAACGACTTGGTGAGTTCCTGCGATCGCGCGGCCTGCGGCGGATGGCGTCGCGGATCCAGGTGTTGGCGATGCTTGAGCCGATCCATGGGCACTTGCCGGTAGCGGAGATCCACCATCGGCTGCGCGCAGCGCTGCCCTCGGGCGCCCCGCTACCTGACTTGGCGACCATCTACCGCACCGTAACCACCCTGGTCGACCAGGGGGTGCTGCACGCGTTGACCCTTGACGACGGGGTCACGACCTACGGGTTGGCGACGGCCCCGCACCACCACGCGGTATGCACCCAATGCGGCTCGATTATCGAGGTGCCCGCGCGCCAGCTGAGTTCGGCGCTGGCGCATGCGATCGCGGGCAGTTCCTTCGCGCTGTCGGAGCGGGCCGGTCTGACGCTGCACGGCCTATGTCCGCGATGCCAAGGCAAGGATTCCCGGGATTCCCGGCCCACGCCGCTGCCGTCAGTCCAGACCTAACAGCGCGTTTTCGACCACCTCGGGCAGTGCCGGGTGAATCCAGTACTGGCCCCGGGCCATTTCGGCAGCGGTCAGTCCGAAGCTCATCGCCTGGATCAGCGGCTGGATGATCGACGATGCCTGGTAGCCCATGATGTGCGCGCCCAGCAGGCGCCCGGTGCCGCGCTCGGCGATGAGCTTGGCGATCCCGGTGGTGTCCTCCATCGCCCAACCGTAGGCGACGCCACTGTAGTCCTGTATTTTGACGCTAATGTCGAATCCTTCTGCAACTGCCTGGCTTTGGGTCAAGCCGACACTGGCGATCTGAGGGTCGGTGAAGACCGCGGACGGCACATAGCGGTGATCGGTGACGGTCATTGACTCGGTGTCGTCCCAATCGCAGTCCAGATTGTGCTGAACGACGCGCGCCTCGTGGTTGGCGACATGCTTGAGCTGATACGGCGACGAGACATCGCCGAGCGCGAAAACCCCGCGCGCGGTCGTCCGTTGATACTCGTCAACCACCACCCGGCCGTCCTCGACGTCGACACCGGCCTGCTCGGCATCCAGCAGATCGCCGTTGGGCACCCGCCCGGTTGCCACCAGCAGCAGGTCGGCGTTCAACGTGCGACCGTCGTCGAGTTCCAGCGCCACACTCGAGCCGTGGTTGGCGCCGCCCACGACGTTGCTGTGCGTATGTAGTTCCCATTTGCTCGACGCGATGCGGGTGAACCTTTGGCAGATGGTGTCGTCGCAATGCCGCAGCAAGGTGCCACCGCGGATGACTAGCGTGACCCGCACGCCGAGCGCGGAGAATACGTGCGCGAATTCCGCAGCGACGAAACCGCTTCCGACGATCACCAGGTGCTCAGGCAACCCGGCGATACGCATGACGGTGTCGCTGGTCTGATAGTTGACGCCCGACGCCAGGATTGCCGGCGGAATCGTCGGACGTGCGCCCGCCGCGATCACGACCCGATCGGCGATGAATTCCTGGCCGTCGTCGGTGCGCAACAGATAGCGCCCGTCGGCTTGCACCGGCCCGAACCGGGTGTGCTGGTCGTACACGTCGATATTGGGTGCGGCGCGCCGATAGTCCTCGCCACTGTATGAGATGGGATCGATTCGCCCGAAGACGCGCGAGACGATGTCGTCCCAGCGCACCCCATCGATGTGGGCGTCGACGCCGTATTGCGCCGCGCCGCGAATGGTCTTGGCGACCTCGGCGGCATAGACGAACATCTTGGTCGGTATGCAGCCGACATTCAGGCAGGTGCCGCCGAAAGTGCCCTGCTCGCAGATCGCCACTCGCTTGCCGGCGTAGCGATGGTCGGGAATGCTGTTGCCGGAACCGGTTCCGATGATCGCGAGGTCGTAGGTCTCCATCTTATCAGGGCCTTGTTAGGGCCCAAGCCCCTTCCCTGACGATGCCGAGGCGCCGGTGTTGTCCTTGGTTTCCAGGTGGGTGTTCAGGTAGTCGTCCAGCCATCGGCCCAATTCCCGATAAGCGATCTGGCGCGGCCGTGGCATCGACAGGAACACATCGTGTTTGGCGTCTGCGACCGGAATGATGATGGAGCGGTTGCCGATACAGCCGGCCCAACGCGCGATCTGGGTCACGTCGAGCACCGCGTCGCCGCATTGCATGGCCGCCGGGTCGGCGCTTTCTCGCACGCTGCGATCCGAACGCAGGATCAGGTTGGGCACACCGACATCCAGGCCGCGATGCAGCCGGGTCTGGCCGCGGCGTACGGCGTGCAGCCAGCCCAGGGTTATCGGGAAGCCGCCCAACGGTTTCCACTGCAGGTTGTAGTCGAACTCCCCGCCGTAGTCGCGGTGCAGGCTGGTGCCATAGCCGCCTTTGCTGCTTCCCCGGACCACCCCCTTGGTGCGCACTCGCGATAACGCGGCGATGGTCGCCGAGGTGACGCCCAGGCGCAGCACCGCCGGGCCGTGCAGGTCCAGGAAGGGGCTGTTGAGCACCAGCCCGGTGACGCCCGCGCGTGCCGTGGCGCCGCGGCGACGCAATCGGTCCAGCCACAGCGAGACGATCAGCCCACCGGCTGAGTGGCCGTATACCAGGATCTTCGGGGACTCGGTCTGCTCGCCGCTGATGATCGCCAGCGCGCGTTCGAGCTCGGCGTCGTAGTCGGCGAGGTCGGTGATGAAGTGTGGAGTCTGGCCCTCGCGCCGCGAACGGCCGCACTTCTGCAGGTCCAGAGCGTAGAAGGCGAAGCCGCGGTTGGCGAAGTGGTCGGCCACCTCTGTGTGGAAGAAGTAGTCGGTGTAGCCGTGGATGGCCAGGACCGCGCGATCGACAGGTGCAGCACCCCTTGCTTCAGGCCCCCGTCGTACCAGGGTGGCGACGATTTCGCCTTCGCCGGCGGGATCAGGACCGAGCGGGATCGTGTACTGCCAATAGCCGGGCAGTAGATCGGGTACCCAGCCAGTCGCCCCGCCAGTCACGAGGTCAGCTTAGAGCGTGGTCAGAAGCCAGTGCTGTGGCCAGTCCATCCGCCAGCACCGCACCATTCGAGATAACCTAATGACCAGCAAAGCGCAGGAAGGAAGCATCGATCCGGTGTCAGGACTGGCTAGCACCGCGCGGACCGACGTGGTGCTGGTGGGCGCGGGAATCATGAGCGCCACGCTGGGTGCGTTGCTGCGGAGGTTGGAACCGGACTGGTCGATCACTCTGATCGAGCGGCTGGACGCCGTCGCCGCCGAAAGCAGCGGCCCCTGGAACAACGCCGGTACCGGACACTCCGCGCTGTGCGAGTTGAACTACACCCCGGAAATGCCCGACGGCTCGATCGATATCACCAAAGCGGTGCGCATCAACGAGCAATTCCAGGTGACCCGCCAATTCTGGGCCTACGCCGTCGAGAACGGCATCCTGGCCGACGTACGCGGCTTCCTCAACCCGGTCCCGCATGTGAGCTTTGTCCGCGGGGCCCACCGCGTCGACTACCTGCGACGCCGACAGCAGGCGCTGGCCGGTAACCCGCTGTTCGCGGGGACCGAGCTGATCGAGGATCCCGACGAGTTCGCCCGGCGGCTGCCGTTGATGGCCGCCAAACGTGACTTCTCCGGACCGGTTGGGCTCAATTGGGCCGCCGAGGGCACCGACATCGACTTCGGTGCACTGTCCAGCCAGCTGATCGGGTACGCGGTGCGCAACGGGACTACCGTGCTCTTCGGTCACCAGGTCCGTGACTTGTCTCGCCAGCCCGATGGCAGCTGGACCCTGACGATCGCAAATCGTCGAACCGGCGAAAAGCGCAGACTGAAAACCAAATTCGTCTTTGTCGGCGCCGGCGGCGACGCACTCCCGCTGCTGCAGAAGTCCGGCATCAGTGAGGTCAGGGGCTTCGCCGGCTTCCCGATCGGTGGCAGATTCCTGCGCGCCGGCAACCAGAAGCTCACGGCCCAACACCGGGCCAAGGTGTACGGCGTCCCGGCGCCCGGGGCCCCGCCGCTCGGTGCGCTGCATCTGGATCTGCGGTTCGTCAACGGCAAGTCGTGGTTGGTTTTCGGCCCCTACGCCGGTTGGTCGCCGAAGTTCTTGAAACACGGCCACTTCACCGACCTGCCGCGATCGGTGAAGCCCGATAATGTGCTGTCCATGCTCGGCGTTGGCGTCACCCAGATGGCACTGCTCAATTATCTGATCGGTCAGCTACGGCTCTCTGCAGCCGACCGGGTCCGGGCGCTGCGCGAATTCGCACCGAGTGCAGCCGATTCGGATTGGGAGCTGACGGTGGCCGGTCAGCGAGTCCAGGTGGTCCGGCGAGACAGACGCAAAGGCGGGGTGCTCGAGTTCAGCACCACCTCGGTGGGCTCCGCCGACGGCAGCATCGCGGGGCTGCTGGGTGGCTCCCCGGGAGCATCGACCGCTGTACCAATCATGCTCGACGTCCTGGAACGCTGTTTTGCCGACCGCTATCAGTCCTGGCTGCCCACCCTCAAAGAGATGGTGCCGTCGTTGGGGGCCGAATTATCAAAGGAGCCTGCGCTGTACGACGAAGTGTGGAGATGGGGCAGCAAGATGCTGCAGCTGGGTGCGTCATGAGCCGCGCCGCCGATAGGGGAGAGCGGCGCCATGAGTGAAGCACTGCGCCGCACCTGGGCGAAAGACCTTGACGTCCAAACCCTTTACGAGCTGCTCAAGTTGCGGGTCGAAGTGTTCGTCGTCGAACAGGCGATCCCTTATCCGGAGCTGGACGGCCGCGACCTGCTCGCCGAAACCCGACACTTCTGGCTGGAACGGCATGACGGCGAGGTGATCTGCACGCTGCGGCTGATGGAAGAGCACGCCGGCGGCCGGAAGGTATTCCGGATCGGGCGGCTGTGTACCAAACGGAGCGCGCGCGGGCAGGGCCACACCACTCGGCTGCTGCGTGCGGCTCTGGCCGAAGTGGGCCAGTACCCGTGCCGGATCAACGCGCAGACCTATTTGGCCGACATGTATGCCCAGCACGGGTTTGTCCGTGACGGAGAAGATTTCCTCGACGACGGCGTTCCGCACGTCCCGATGCTGCGGCGCGGCTCCGGCCTGCTGGACGCGCCGTGAAGCCGCATGCGTACGCGCGCGGCGCAAACATCACCCGCCACTAAACTTGGCGGGTGACCGAGAGCTCCTACCTGGTGGGATTGCGACTGGCCGGCAAGAAGGTCGTCGTGGTCGGCGGGGGAACCGTCGCCCAGCGCCGGCTGCCTTTGCTGATCGCCAGCGGAGCGGACGTGCACGTCATCTCCCGCACCGCCACTCGCGCCGTGGAGGCGATGGACGGAATCACCTTGTCAGTGCGTGAATACCGCGACGGCGACCTCGACGGAGCCTGGTATGCGATCGCGGCCACCGACGACGCACTGGTGAACGCGGCCGTGGTCGACGAGGCCGATCGACGCCGAATTTTCTGCGTCCGCGCTGATATTGCCGTCGAGGGGACGGCCGTCACCCCGGCGTCCTTCAGTTATGCCGGGTTGTCAGTAGGTGTGCTGGCCGGCGGTGAGCACCGCCGGTCGGCGGCCATCCGCTCGGCCATCCGCGAGGCGTTGCAAACCGGCATCATCGCTCTGGAAAGCGCTGAAAGTGCCGAAAGCGCCGACGTCGTGCGCGGTTCGGTGGCGTTGATCGGCGGCGGCCCCGGAGACCCCGAGTTGATCACCGTTCGCGGCCGGCGCCTGCTCGCCCAGGCCGACGTCGTGGTCGCCGACCGCCTGGCGCCGCCTGAGCTGCTTGCCGAGCTGCCACCGCATGTGGAAGTGATCGACGCCGCCAAGATCCCGTACGGACGGGCCATGGCCCAGGACGCCATCAACGAGGTGATGATCGACCGGGCCCGATCCGGCAGTTTTGTGGTGCGCCTCAAGGGCGGGGACCCGTTCGTATTCGCCCGGGGTTACGAAGAAGTTGTGGCCTGCGCAGACGCCGGAATTCCCGTCTCCGTGGTGCCAGGTGTGACCAGTGCCATAGCGGTGCCCGCTCTGGCGGGCGTCCCGGTCACACACCGGGCCATAAATCACGAGTTTGTCGTGGTCAGCGGGCACATCGCGCCCGGCCATCCCGAATCGTTAGTGAATTGGAATGCACTGGCGGCGATGACAGGCACCATCGTTTTGCTGATGGCGGTCGAACGCATCGAACTGTTCGTCGACGTCCTGTTAAAAGGTGGCCGAACTGCGGATACGCCGGTGCTGGTGGTTCAACACGGAACAACGTCAGCTCAACAGACGTTGCGCGCCACCCTTGCCGACACGCCCGAAAAGATCCGCGCCGAGGGTATTCGACCTCCGGCGATCATCGTCATCGGGGCCGTGGCGGCCTTCGGGGCTTAAACGATTCTTAAGATTACTGTAAGGTAACCCGTTATGACGGCTCTCAACGACACAGAGCGGGCTGCCCAGAATTGGAGTGCTGCCGCCCGCCCGGATCGTCCAGCCCCGGGGCGCCCGGAGCACGTAGAGACCGTCCCAGCAGCCCGGACCGGTAGGTATTACCCCACGTGGCTTCCGTCTCGTCGCTTTATCGCAGCGGTTATCGCGATCGGTGGCATGCAATTGCTGGCGACCATGGACAGCACCGTCGCCATCGTCGCGCTTCCCAAGATTCAAAATGAGCTGAGCCTGTCCGACGCCGGCCGCAGTTGGGTGATCACCGTCGTACGTGCTCACATTCGGCGGCCTGATGCTGCTCGGCGGCCGTCTGGGCGACACGATAGGGCGCAAGCGCACCTTTATCGTCGGTGTCGCTCTGTTCACGATCTCGTCCGTGCTTGTGTGCCGTGGCCTGGGACGAGGTGACGCTGGTCATCGCTCGGCTATCTCAGGGCGTCGGGTCGGCCATCGCGTCGCCGACTGGCCTCGCGCTGGTAGCGACCACGTTCCCGAAGGGACCGGCGCGCAACGCCGCGACGGCGGTGTTCGCCGCGATGACCGCAATCGGCTCGGTGATGGGCCTGGTGGTCGGCGGGGCGTTGACCGAGGTGTCGTGGCGGCTGGCTTTTATGGTGAACGTGCCGATCGGGCTGGTGATGATCTACCTGGCCCGCACCGCGCTGCGGGAGACCAATAGAGAGCGAATGAAGCTGGATGCGGCCGGGGCAATGCTGGCGACGCTGGCTTGCACCGCCGCCGTTTTCGCGTTCTCGATAGGCCCGGAAGAGGGCTGGATCTCGATTACCACCATCGGTTCGGGCGTGGTGGCCGTGGCGGCTGGCATCGCGTTCGCCATCGTGGAGCGCACCGCCGAAAACCCCGTCGTCCCGTTCGACTTGTTCCGCGACCGCAACCGGCTGGCCACATTTGCCGCGATCTTCCTGGCCGGCGGCGTCATGTTCAGCCTGACGGTGAGCATCGGCTTGTACGTGCAGGACATCCTGGGCTACAGCGCGCTGCGCGCGGGCGTCGGCTTCATTCCGTTCGTCATCGCCATGGGAATCGGCCTGGGCATCTCCGCACAGCTGGTGTCACGTTTTTCACCGCGGGTGTTGTCGATCGGCGGCGGAATCCTGTTGGTGGGGGCCATGCTGTATGGCTCGGCGTTCATGCACCGCGGCGCCCCCTACTTCCCGAACCTGGTGGTGCCCATCGTCGTAGGCAGCATCGGCATCGGCATTGTGTTCGTGCCACTGACGCTGGCGGCGATCGCCGGCGTGGGTTTCGACCGGATCGGCCCGGTATCCGCGCTCACGCTGATGCTGCAGAGCCTCGGCGGGCCGCTGGTGCTGGCCGTCATCCAGGCCGTGATCACGTCGCGCACGCTGTACCTGGGCGGCACCACCGGCCCGGTGAAGTTCATGAACGGCGCCCAGTTGCATGCGCTCGACCACGGCTACACCTACGGCCTGCTCTGGGTGGCGGGAGCCGCCGTCGTAGTCGGCGGTGTGGCGCTGTTCATCGGCTACACCCCCGAGCAGGTCGCGCACGCGCAAGAGGTCAAGGAAGCCATCGACGCCGGCGAACTGTAGTCGCCGCGAAGCAGTGCTGGCCCGGTTCTAAGCCGCGCGTAGCGGCCACACGAAAAAAGCCGCCGAGCGTCGACTCGTTGCGGGGAATTCCGCGTTTTTGGCCCAACAACTCGACGTTCGGCGCAAAGGCTAGACATCCCAGGGTTGTAAGTTGTCAAGCCGCTGCGGCGGGTTGTCGGTGTGCCCAGGCTGGTGTTCGTCGTAGGTGCTGTGGTGGCGTAGGCAGCCGTGCAGGATGCCGACGAGGCGGTTGCCGAGTGCTCGCAGTGCTTGGTGGTGCAGGTCGCCGGCAGCGCGACGTTGGTCGTAGAACAGGCGGGCCCCGGGGCTCCTGTTGAGTGCGCAGAACGCCCACTGGTCGAGCGCGTCGTAGAGGCGACGGTTGCGGACATGGCGAGCCAATACGGCGCGTTTCTTGCCCGACGCGACGGTCAAGGGTGATGTTCCGGCGTAGTTTTTGCGACACTTGGCGGTGGTGTACCGGTTCGGGTCATCCCCGAACTCGCCGAGCACCCGGGCGCCGAGCACAACACCAAGTCCTGGCAGGGAGCGGTAGATGTCGGCGTCCGGGTGTGCCTCAAAATGTGTCGCGAGTTCGGCTTCCAGATCGCTGATCTGGTGGTTGAGCTCGGCGATGATGCCGACTGCGGCGCGGGTGCTGGCCCCGAAGGCGGCGGTGACGGCGGCGGGTGCGGCGAGGTGCTCGTAGCGCAGTATTTCCTGAATTTGCAGTGCCCGGGTGTCGAGGTTGCGTTGACGTCCAGCCGCTTTGAGCGCTGAACGGATCTTCGCCAGGCTTAGTCGCCTGGCGTCGGCGGGGGTCGGGGCGCGGCCCAGGATGGCCAGCGCGTCACGGTCGGCCAGATCCTCGAATGCCGGTCGGTGCGCACCAGATCGGCCAACAGTTTGGCATCAGCGGGATCGGACTTGGCTCCCGAGACGTGGTGGCGGTCGCGGTAGCGGGCCGCGGCCAGCGGGTTGATCGCGAACACCTGGTATCCGGCGGCGGTCAGGGCATCCACCCACAGACCCCGGTCGGTTTCGATGCCGATCACGACCTGGGCGGGGTCCTCGGCATGCCCGGCGATCAGCTCGTGCAACGGTCCGATCCCGACCAGGCCTTCGGGTAGCCGCCGAGATGCCAGCCTATCGCCGGTGTCGTTCATCAGGTACACGTCGTGATGGTCTTCTGCCCAGTCGTCTCCGACGAACAGCATCGGTTGGCCTCCCTTGGTCCAGTGCGGATGGAACCCGTTCGAGCCCAAGGACACCCGGCGGCAACCTAATGCATCAGTGCTCGAACTGGCACGACATCCCATCAGCGCTACAGGTGACCTCACCAACCAGCCGGGGCACGATCTAGCCTTAGGAATCAACCATCACTCCCGGGCTTGCACAGTGCTCACCGGCTGGCGGCTCGGTGATCAGCCTCCCGCTCAGGAACCAAGATCCCCGTTAAGGACACGCTGATCGACTCCCATTAGGCTTGCCCGCTGTGATCACCCGGATGTCCGAGCTGTTCCTGCGCACTTTGCGCGACGATCCCGCCGACGCAGAAGTCACTAGCCACAAACTGCTGATCCGGGCCGGATACGTCCGGCCCGTGGCGCCGGGGCTGTACAGCTGGCTGCCGCTGGGCCTGCGCGTGCTGCGCAAAATCGAAGGTGTCGTCCGCGAAGAGATGAACGCGATCGGCGGGCAGGAGATTCTGTTCCCTGCGCTGCTGCCGCGCGCGCCTTATGAGACGACGAACCGCTGGACCGAATACGGCGACGGGGTGTTCCGGCTGCAGGACCGCCGTGGCAACGACTACTTGCTGGGGCCAACGCACGAGGAATTCTTTGCCCTGCTCGTCAAGGGTGAGTACAGCTCGTATAAGGATTTCCCGCTCACGCTGTACCAAATCCAGACCAAATACCGTGACGAGGCGCGTCCGCGGGCCGGCATCCTGCGCGGCAGGGAGTTCGTCATGAAGGATTCTTACTCCTTCGACATCGACAGCACGGGGCTCAAAGCCGCCTACCATGCTCACCGCGAGGCCTACCAGCGCATCTTCGACCGCCTACAGGTCCGCTATGTGATTGTGTCCGCGGTGTCGGGCGCGATGGGCGGCAGCGCCTCGGAAGAGTTCTTGGCCGAGAGCGCGAGCGGTGAGGACACGTTCGTGCGGTGCCTCCAGTCCGGTTACGCGGCCAATGTCGAGGCGGTCATCACCGTCCGCCCGGAGGCGTTGCCCGCGGAAATCGTGGCCGGGCTGCCCGAGCCAGTGGTCCACGACACCGGCAACACCCCGACCATCGCCGGCCTGGTGGCCTGGGCAAACGAGGCTGACCTGGGTCGCACGGTCACCGCCGCTGACACCCTGAAAAACGTCCTGGTCAAAACCCGTCGGCCCGGTGAGGACTGGGAGCTACTGGCCATCGGGTTGCCGGGTGACCGGGAAATCGACGAGAAGAGGCTGGGCGCAGCGCTGGAACCGGCCGAACACACCCTGCTTGATGACCAAGATTTCGCTAGACATCCGTTCCTGGTGAAGGGTTATATCGGGCCGAAATCATTGCAGGACAACGATGTTCGCTATCTCGTCGACCCGCGCGTGGTAGATGGAACGAGTTGGATCACCGGGGCTGATGAGCCCGGCCGGCATGTCGTGGGATTGGTGGCCGGCCGCGACTTCACCGCCGAGGGCACCATCGAGGCCGCGGAGGTGCGCGAGGGCGATCCATCTCCCGACGGTGCGGGCCCGCTGGTCATGGCGCGCGGCATCGAGGTCGGGCACATCTTCCAGCTCGGTCGCAAATACACCGATGCCTTCACCGTCGACGTGCTCGGCGAGGACGGCAAACCGGTTCGGCTGATCATGGGCTCCTACGGCCTCGGGGTGTCGCGGCTGGTCGCCGTCGTGGCCGAGCAGCACTCTGATGAGCTGGGCCTGCGTTGGCCGTCGGCGATCGCGCCGTTCGATGTCCACCTGGTGATCGCCAACAAGGACCCCGAGGCCCGCAGCGGGGCCGCCGGTTTGGCCGCCGAGCTGGATAGCCTCGGTCTCGAAGTGTTGCTCGATGACCGCCAGGCATCGCCGGGCGTCAAATTCAAGGACGCGGAGCTGCTCGGTGTGCCCTGGATCGTCGTGGTGGGGCGCGGCTGGGCCGACGGCGTTGTCGAGCTTCGGAACCGGTTCACCGGTCAGACGCGCGAGCTGGCTGCCGGTGCCACGCTGGCCAGCGATATCGCCGGGGCGGTCACCGGTTAGCCGGGAGCACCGTTATTCGTTGCCGCCCGGGAAATTCGGGCTGATGGGCGAGGCGCCCAGCACTCGGTTCCATCTGGCGGCCATGACCGCGCTCTGGGTCAGGGCCGTCGAGGCGAACGCCCGGTCATCAGCCGTCTCTGCGTGCTCGATGACCGCGCGCCAAGCCGTCGCGCCGTCGCTTTCCATCCGCACGGCCAGTCGCGCCGCGTCGGCCGCATTGCTCACCAGCATGGGCAGCTGATATCCGGCCGCAGCCACCGGGGCGGTCACCTTGCGCGCGCCCAACATCGCGATGACGTCGTCGCGACGCTGGCGGTGCTGGTCCAGCGCTTCCACCACCAAGTTGTTAACACCAGGGGGCGAAAATGCGGACACGATGCCGTAGCCGTAAATCGTCGAGTGCTCGATGGCAAGCGCGTCGCTCAGCGACGCGTCGTCAGACGTCATGGCGTTGGTCCCGCGGGTACCAGGGCGATCGAGTAGGACACGGTGCAGGAGGCGGCGATAGAGCCGAGCAGCCCCGCCTGGTAGCCCGACGACGTGGCTAGGAGTCGACTGGCGCTCTCGGCCGATGTGCGTAACGCGTTGACCACGTCGGACAGCGGCGGCGGTTGTGGCGGCGGCTGCGCTCCCGCGTCGGTTGGGCTCGGATTGGTGGTTTCGTTCGACGAGGACTCGACCTTGCCCGCGGCCCGCGCGATCTCGGTGGCCAACGCCCGGGCGTGTGCGGCGCGCTGGGTGGCGACCATGGTCAGCGCGGCGCCGATCTGCGGTGGATTGCCGGCGGCCGCGGCGGCGGCACTCGCCAGCGCACTGTCGCGTTTGGCCTGGTCTAACGGCTCCAGTAGGTCTTCGACCGCGGGGGTCTTGGGTGACTCACCACACGCGGACACCACCACACCGAGCGCCGCGAGAGCGGCGCCACCGGCAAGCACACCGCGCCGGCTGGTTGCGGGCACTGCGCTAAGCACAGCAACATCCTGCCATCAGCGCGTTCGGCGACCGAGGAAGGCACGATGCGGAGACCTTGAAGACCTTGAGACGTTGAAGACCACGCAGGTCGCGTCGTCATCCGCCATTCCTGGCGTATCGTGGATAACTGGTTCTCGCGGAACGCTAAGGCTTCAAAAAACTCAGCGTCCCGCCGGGATCACCGGAAGCCGCCGGTGAGGCAAGTGGGCGGCGACATCCGCCAGATGACCGGACAACTCAAGATGAGGAGCTCGCCGTGACCACCGGGCTACCTTCGCAGACGCAGGTGACCGAGTTGCTCGGTGATGAGTTCGCGCGCGCCGGCTTCGAGATCGAAGACGTGGTTATCGACTCCCGGGCCCGTCCGCCGCGGATCATGGTGATCGCCGACGGCGACACCGCCCTCGACCTGGACACCGTCGCCGCCCTGTCGCGATCGGCCTCGGCTCTGCTGGACGCCCTGGATGACGTGCAGGACGACTATGTCCTCGAGGTCAGTTCGCCCGGTGTGGACCGCCCACTGACCAGCGCGAAGCACTTCCGCCGTGCGCGTGGCCGCAAAGTCGAACTGCAGCTGACGGACGGATCGCCTCTCGCTGGCCGTGTCGGCGAGACGCGCGGCGACACGGTAACTCTGGTGGTCCGCGCGGGCCGAGGGTCGGACCAAAAATGGGAGTTGCGCGCCATCCCGCTCGCCGAAATTGTCAAAGCGGTTGTCCAGGTTGAATTTTCGTCACCGGCTCAGGCCGAGTTGGAGCTGGCGACTGGGGCGATCGAAGGCCAGGCCCAAGCCCACAGGACGGAGGCCGGAGCATGAATATCGACATGGCCGCGCTGCACGCGATCGAGGTGGATCGGGGCATCTCGGTCAATGAGCTGCTCGAGACGATCAAGTCCGCGCTGCTTACCGCCTACCGGCACACCCAGGGGCACCAAACCGAGGCGCGCATCGAGATCGACCGCAAAACCGGCGTCGTACAGGTGATGGCCAGCGAGGTCGACGAAGACGGCAATGTCATCAGTGAATGGGACGACACTCCCGAGGGGTTTGGCCGAATCGCCGCCACCACCGCGCGTCAGGTCATGTTGCAGCGATTTCGCGACGCCGAGAACGAGCGCACCTACGGGGAGTTCTCCACCCGGGAGGGCGAGATCGTCGCGGGCGTGATCCAGCGCGATAGCAGGGCCAACGCCCGTGGTCTGGTCATCGTGCGGATAGGTAGCGAGACCAAGGCCTCCGAGGGCGTGATCCCCGCTGCTGAGCAGGTTCCCGGCGAAAGCTATGAGCACGGCAACCGGGTGAGGTGCTACGTGGTCGGTGTGACGCGCGGGTCTCGAGAGCCGCTGATCACCTTGTCCAGGACCCACCCCAACCTGGTCCGCAAGCTGTTCTCACTGGAGGTCCCGGAGATCGCCGACGGCTCAGTGGAGATCGTTGCGGTGGCCCGGGAGGCCGGCCACCGCTCCAAGATCGCGGTGGTGTCACGCGTGCCGGGTCTGAACGCCAAAGGCGCCTGCATCGGTCCGATGGGACAGCGAGTTCGCAACGTGATGAGCGAGCTTTCCGGGGAGAAGATCGACATCATCGACTTCGACGAGGACCCGGCCCGCTTCGTCGCCAATGCGTTGTCACCCGCGAAGGTGGTGTCGGTGTCGGTGATCGACGAGACCGCGCGGGCTGCCCGCGTGGTGGTGCCCGACTTCCAGTTGTCGCTGGCCATCGGCAAGGAGGGCCAGAACGCGCGGTTGGCCGCACGGCTTACCGGATGGCGCATCGACATCCGGGGCGATTCGCCGGGGCAGTCGACGGACCAGCCCGAACAGGATCCCAGCCACGGGATGGCACACGACCACTGAGGGCCCGACCGTTCCGGAGCCGGGCACATCCGCGGGCGGTTCTGACCATCGGTTGAGTGACGCTAGACTTAGCCGTGATCCAGCGCGATCCTTCGGCCTCCCAAACCAGACGGGAAACCAGAAAGGCGCACAGAAGCACTGTTGGACCAGTGCGGACGTGTGTCGGGTGCCGAAAGCGAGAGTTGGCCGTCGAACTGCTTCGAGTGGTGGCGGTGCCGATCGGGAACGGTGAACACGCCGTGATCGTTGGCACAGGCGCTAGCCTGCCGGGGCGGGGTGCGTGGCTGCACCCCGTAACGCAGTGCGTGCAACAGGCGATTCGGCGGCGGGCTTTCACCAAAGCGTTGCGCATCACCGGTTCACCGGACACATCCGCGCTGGTCGAGCACATTGAGGTTCTAGGTGCGCCCGATCTACCCGGCAACAGGATAGGTAGCAAAGAACATGAGCACACCGTGAAGTCCCGATGACCATGCGTCATAGCTAAACCCGAGGCGCGGCCCGCTGCCGTCGCCTCCTAGACAGGAGATGTAGTGGCAGGTAAGGCCCGCGTACACGAGTTGGCTAAGGAACTCGGTGTCAGCAGCAAAGATGTTCTCGCCCGGCTGAATGATCAGGGCGAATTCGTTAAATCCGCATCGTCGACGGTAGAGGCCCCGGTGGCCCGCCGGCTGCGGGAATCGTTTGGTGGCAGCAAGCCGGCACCCGCTAAGGGCCCCGCCAGGGGCCCGGCGAAGTCGCCCGGCAACGCTCTGGACGCATCCCTGGACAACGCCCTCGACAAGGCCGTCGGCAACGGCGAGGCGGCCAGTGCGCCGGCCAAGCCCGGTGCGCCCCGCGCAGTGCCGGCCCCTTCAAACCCCGCAGCCCCGGCCCCCGCTGCTGCGGTCGCCGAAGCGACAGCCCCGCCCGCGGCGCCTCCCGTTCAGCCGTCGGCGCCTCCCCCCGGGGCGCCATCGGCACTGGCCCAGCCGCCCGGCCAGGCGGCACCCCAGCCCGGCCCGCGCCCGGGTCCTCCGACCCCCAAGCCCGCGGGTCGCCCGCGGGTCGGCAACAACCCGTTCTCGTCGGCGCAACCTGTCGACCGGCCCATCCCGCGTCCCCAAGCGCCCCGGCCCGGCGCGCCGGCCAGGCCAGGCGCACCCCGTCCGGGCGGCGCTTCACCCGGCAGCATGCCGCCCCGTCCCGGCGGCGCGGCTGGAGCAAGCCGCCCGGCACGTCCCGGCGCGCCACGACCCGGAGGCCCCCGGCCAGGTGGGCCCGGTGGTCCCCGCTCGGACAGTGGCGGCGGTAACTATCGGGGCGGTGGCGGCGTAGGTGCTGCCCCCGGAGGCGGTCCCGGAGGTTTCCGCGGGCGTCCCGGCGGCGGTGGCGGCCCCGGCGGTCCCGGCGGCGGTCCCGGCGGCGGCGGTGGCCGTCCCGGGCAGCGCGGCGGTGCGGCCGGCGCGTTCGGCCGTCCCGGCGGTGCGCCCCGGCGCGGTCGCAAGTCCAAGCGGCAGAAGCGCCAGGAATACGACTCGATGCAGGCGCCCGTCGTCGGCGGCGTGCGATTGCCGCACGGCAACGGCGAGACGATCCGGCTGGCTCGCGGAGCATCCCTGTCGGACTTCGCCGAGAAAATCGACGCCAACCCGGCAGCGCTGGTGCAGGCACTGTTCAATCTCGGCGAGATGGTGACGGCCACCCAGTCGGTGGGCGACGAAACGCTCGAGCTGCTTGGCGGCGAGATGAACTACGTCGTCCAGGTCGTCAGCCCCGAGGACGAAGACCGCGAGCTGCTGCAGTCCTTCGACCTCACCTATGGCGAGGACGAAGGCGGCGAGGACGATTTGGAGTTCCGCCCGCCGGTGGTGACCGTGATGGGTCACGTCGACCACGGCAAGACCCGACTGCTGGACACGATCCGTAAGGCGAACGTCCGAGAGGGCGAGGCCGGCGGCATCACTCAGCACATCGGCGCCTACCAGGTCCTCACCGAGCTGGACGGCAACGAGCGCCCGGTCACGTTCATCGACACCCCCGGTCACGAGGCGTTCACCGCCATGCGTGCCCGTGGTGCCAAGGCCACCGATATCGCGATTCTGGTGGTCGCCGCCGATGACGGCGTCATGCCGCAGACGGTGGAGGCCATCAACCACGCGCAGGCAGCTGATGTGCCGATCGTGGTGGCGGTCAACAAGATCGACAAGGAGGGCGCCGACCCGACCAAGATCCGGTCGCAGCTCACCGAATATGGTTTGGTGGCAGAGGAATTCGGCGGCGACGCAATGTTCGTCGATATCTCGGCCAAGCAGGGCACCAACATCGATCACCTGCTCGAAGCGGTGCTGCTGACCGCCGACGCGGCCCTGGACCTGCGGGCGAACCCCGACATGGAAGCCCAGGGCGTGGCGATCGAGGCACACCTGGACCGCGGTCGCGGACCGGTTGCGACCGTGCTGATCCAGCGCGGCACGCTGCGTGTCGGCGACTCGGTGGTTGCCGGTGACGCGTACGGCCGTGTCCGCCGGATGGTCGACGAACACGGCGAGGACGTCCACGAGGCGCTGCCGTCGCGGCCGGTCCAGGTCATCGGCTTCACGTCGGTTCCGGGTGCGGGTGACAACCTGCTGGTGGTCGACGAGGACCGGATTGCGCGCCAGATCGCCGATCGCCGCAGTGCACGCAAGCGCAACGCGCTGGCCGCACGCTCTCGCAAGCGCATCAGCCTGGACGATCTGGATGCCGCGTTGAAGGAGACGTCGCAGCTCAACTTGATCCTGAAAGGCGACAACTCCGGCACTGTCGAGGCGCTGGAGGAGGCCCTGCTGGGAATCGAGATCGACGACGAGGTCGAACTACGCGTCATCGACCGCGGCGTCGGCGGCGTCACCGAGACCAACGTCAACCTGGCGTCGGCATCGGACGCCATCATCATCGGTTTCAACGTGCGGGCTGAAGGCAAAGCGACTGAGCTGGCCAACCGCGAGGGCGTGGACATCCGCTACTACTCGGTGATCTACCAGGCCATCGACGAGATCCAGAGTGCGCTCAAGGGCATGCTCAAGCCGATCTACGAGGAGAAGCAGCTGGGTCGCGCCGAGATCCGGGCGCTCTTCCGTTCTTCCAAGATCGGCGTTATCGCCGGCTGCATGATCACCTCCGGTGTGGTGCGACGCAACGCGAAGGCCCGGCTGTTGCGGGACAACATCGTGGTCACCGAGAACCTCAGTGTGACCTCGCTGCGGCGGGAAAAGGACGACGTGACCGAGGTGCGCGAGGGCTTCGAGTGCGGTATGACTCTGGGTTACTCCGACATCAAGGAAGGCGATGTCATCGAGTCTTACGAGCTGGTCGAGAAGGAGCGCACCTAGATGGTCGACCAGGGACGGGCGCGCCGGCTGCAAAAGCGGATCAACGCGATCGTCGCCTTAGCGATCGAGCGCGAGATCAAGGACCCGGGGCTGGCCGGCGTCACCATCGTCGACACCAAGGTGACTGCCGACCTGCACGACGCGACGGTGTTCTACACGGTGATGGGCCCCACCCTGGACGACGAGCCGGATTTGGAGGCTGCGGCCGCAGCGCTGGAACGGGCCAGGGGCGCGTTGCGCAGCAAGGTCGGGGCGGGAACCGGCGTGCGCTTCACTCCCACTCTGACCTTCGCCCGGGACACCACGTCCGACAATGTGCAGCGGATGGAGGAGTTGCTGGCCCGTGCTCGCGCGGCGGACGCCGAACTGGCGCGAGTTCGCGAGGGGGCCAAGCCGGCGGGGGAGGCCGATCCATACCGCGACCAGGGGTCGGAAGACGAACCAGCGCGGGTACTGGACGGGGTCGGCGCCGAGGACAGCCATGACGGCGATCGAGCCTGAGGCCGAGCTGGCCCCGCTTACGGGCACGCGCGTCGACGCGGTCGGCGCGGCCGCGGTGCTGTCGGCCGCGGAAACGATCGGGGTCATCTGCCACGTCAATCCCGACGCCGACACGGTCGGCGCGGGGCTGGCGCTGGCCACGGTGCTCGACAGGAGCGGCAAGCAGGTCGAGGTCAGTTTCGCCGCACCTGAGACGTTGCCGGACTCGCTGCGGTCATTGCCCGGCTGCCACTTGCTGGTCAGCCCCGACGCGATGCGCCGCGATGTCGATCTGGCTGTCACCGTTGACGCTCCGAGCGTCAAGCGGCTCGGCGGCCTGGGCGACTTGGCCGGTCCCGGCCAGCCGCTGTTGGTCATCGACCATCACGCTTCCAACGACCTGTTCGGCACCGCGAACTTCGTTGACGTGGAGGCGGATTCCACCACACTGTTGGTTGCCGACATTCTCGACGCGTGGGGGAAACCGATCGACCCCGACGTCGCGCACTGCATCTACGCCGGGCTCACCACCGACACCGGGTCTTTCCGATGGGCCAGCGCGCGCGCCCTTCGGCTAGCGGCCCGGCTGGTCGAGATCGGCGTGGACAACGCCGCGATCAGTCGGACACTGATCGACAGTCATCCGTTCGTTTGGTTGCCGATGCTGTCGCGGGTGCTGGGCTCGGCGAAATTGCTGTCCGACGCGGTTGGCGGTCGGGGGCTGGTTTACGCCGTCGTCGACAATCGGGATGTGGCCAGCTCGCGCCCGGAGGAGGTCGAGAGCGTCGTCGACATCGTGCGGACGACGCAGCAGGCCGAAGTCGCCGCGGTTTTCAAGGAGGTCGACCCGAACCGGTGGTCGGTCTCGATGCGGGCCAAGACCGCTGTGGATCTGGCGGCGGTTGCGTCCGGGTTCGGCGGCGGTGGTCACCGACTTGCCGCGGGCTATTCGACCACGGGCTCGATCGACGATGTCGTGGCTGCGCTATGCGCAGCGCTTGGCTAACGCACCTGCGATCGTCCGCGTTGCAGCACAGCCTCGCGGTTGGCGGCGATGTCGTCGCCGCTGGTCCGGAATTGCCTGGCCGCCACGGCTTCCAGCCACAGCCCCTCGCTGGTTTGCGACTCGTCGATTCGGTGGTAGGAGGCCAGCAGCGCCCGCACCGCGTCCTGGTTGTTGCCGACGATCGTGCTCGCCACCTGGCGGGCGGTGCCCAGCAGTTCGTCGTGCGGCACCACCTCGGTGACCAGGCCGGCCCGCAGCGCGTCGCCGGCAGACAGGTAGTCTCCGGTGAGGCTCATCCGACGGGCCATGCCAATGCCCACCTTCTGCGGCAGCCTTACGCTCAACCCCCAGGTGGGCAGTAGGCCGACTCGCGCGTGTGTGTCGGCAAAACGCGCGTGCTCGGACGCGATCACGATGTCGCAGTACAGGACCAGCTCCAGGCCGCCCGTTACGGCGGCGCCATTGATCGCGCCGATTACCGGCTTGGCCATCGCCGGCCACCGCGGTGAGATATCCGGCAACGCCGCCTGACCGCCCAGCTCCTTGAGGTCCAGACCCGCGCAGAACACCGGATCGGTGCCGGTGAGGATCACGACGTCGACGTCGTCGTCACTCTCGGCATCGGTCAGAGCCCCGAAAAACTGATCGCGCAGCGCCGCAGACAGTGCATTGCGGGACTGCGGTCGGTTGAGCGTGAGGGTGCGCACCCGCTCGTCGGTTTGGATCAGCAGGATGTCGTCGCTGGGCATACGGCAACCGTAGTCAGCCTGGGCACCCGGGTGACGGCACGGTCCCGGGTTCAGTAGGTGCCGACGTTGTTGGTGGACCCGGTCGGGATCACTGCCAGCACGAGGATCGCACACATGAACACGAGAATCTGTCGCCGGGTTGGCGGTTGCTCGATCTCGGGCCTTCCGATGGCGTACAGGATGTAGACGATCGCCACGTCGAAGCTGATCAGTGTCCACCATCGGGTCCAGTCCACTGCAACCACGAAAAGTGGAACGAACATCAATGAGGCCAGCGCCGGCAGCAGCAGATTCCCCCGAATCTCCCTAATGAAGACGCTGATCGAGACGCCCGATAAATAGCGGATCAACCATATTGTCCCGAAGAATAGAAACAACCCGATGACAAATGATTCAGAGAGCCAGAAAAACCCTCGCTGACCGACCAAATGGACGGCGCTGACCGTGTCGACGTCGAACTCCTGGATCAAATTTTTCCGTACCCAATCGTGATAGTCTGATACGCTCCGAGTGCCGCTCAGGAAGTAGTCAACGAATTTCGTAGGTGAAGCGGAAACCGCAAACGGGTCTTCGACCATCACGTGCGGCACTTGGGAGCACAGCTGCGCCGAGATATTGCGACGCCCCAGCGCGGCGATTAACAGCACCGAGACGACCCCAGGCCCGATTGCCAAGGCGGCGTAGATTCGCTGCGCCGCGCGCGTCGCGTCCTTCGCCAGAACGACTATCGCGAGAATTGCGCCGAGTGCAAACTCTAGCGGAATAGCTTCGTGCATGAGAGCCAGCACCGCTGTCGTCACCCCGTACGCGCCGGTGAGAAGCATCCGGGATCGAGCTGTGCCAGCCCTGGTCAGCAAGATGCAGAAGGCAAGCAGGGCCGCCATCCCGAACATTTCAGGGTGTGGGTTGTACACGGCGTACGAAAAGGCGAAGGGCAGTACCGGTACGACCAGGGCAAGCATTATCCTGCGTTCCGACCGGACGCCCGTGGATACGCTTAGCCACATCAGGGCGGCGAGCCAGACGGTGATGGATGCCCACAGCATTAGATAGGCGGCCGTAATATACTGCTTGTCGGGAAATAAGCCAATCAATTGGCCGGCTAGTCCGCGACGCACGAATCCGAATCTATAATTGACGACGTAGTAAGATAAGAACCAAACGGCATTCGAGAAGACGGACGTCACGATATACAGGTGAATGACGGCCCATAAGATCAGCCATGCCGCTGCGAGTGCGTAAACGCGTGTTCGCGTGCCGGTAATTTTCGTGTATTCCGCGAAGATACTTTTGAGATGCCAGGGGTCTGGGTTCGTAGCATATCCGGGAGCAACAGGACCCAAGTCTGCCACCGCTGATGCTTTCGGCGGCAAGCCACTTCGAGGACCGATAACAACCCCCTTCGTCTAGGTGGTTGACGCAGAGAATAGCCGCAACGAAGCTGCCGTCGCAACGGATTGCGCAACTAATTGCGTTCGGGCGCCAGTGCGGCCGGCGACCGGCGCCTATCGTTGAGCGCGTGTGCCGAAACATCACCGAATTGCGTGGGTTGCAGCCCGCAGCCACCCCCGAGGAAATCGCGGCTGCGGCCCGGCAGTACGTGCGCAAGGTCAGCGGCGTCACCCATCCATCGGCGACCAATGGCGAAGCGTTCGAGGAGGCGGTCGCCGAGGTGACGGCGACGACGACACGGTTGCTCGGAGCTCTGCCGCCCCGGCGTGAACCGCCGAAGACCGTTCCGCCGTTGCGCCGGCCCGAGGTGGTCGCCCGGCTGGCCGGAACGACATGACAGTGACCCCCGCGCTCAAGGAGTGGAGCGCGGTGGTGCACGCGTTGCTCGACGGCCGTCAGCGGGTGCTGCTGCGCAAGGGCGGCATCGGCGAAAAGCGGTTCGAGGTGGCGGAACTAGAGTTCCTGCTTTTTCCGACGGTCGCCCACAGCCATGCAGAGCGGGTCCGCCCCGAGCACCGCGACTTGCTGGAACTCGCTGCGCCCGACAGCACCGCCGAACACCTGCTCTTGCGGGCTGCTGCGAAAGTTGTTGCCGCACTGCCAGTTAACCGGCCCGATGGTCTAGAGCAACTCGAGGATCTGCATATCTGGACGGCCGGGTCGGTTCGCACCGACCGGCTCGACTTCAGGCCCAAGCACAAACTCGAGGTGCTGGTGGTATCCGCGGTTCCGTTGCTGGAACCGGTGCGGCTGAACCGAACACCCGAGTACGCGGGCTGTACCAGCTGGGTCCAGCTGCCCGTTCGACCGGCGTTGGGGACGCCGGTACACGACCAGGCGGCGCTAACCCAGGTCGCTGTCCGGGTCCGCGACGCGGTCGGCTGACAGATCCGACGGGCCAACCGGTAGCCGTAGCCGGGATTTTCCGTAGTGCACGTAATGAGTGGTCGGCTTCAGCTCACGGCCCGTGAGCACTGGTTCGTCGGTGCCGAGGTTGCGCGCGTAGCGGGGAAACCAGCCGCCGGCGATCACGAGGCGGATGCGTGAGCCGGACCGGAAGCGGTGGGCAATCGCGTCGAGTTCAATGCTTACGGTCCGCTTGGCCCGCTTCGCTTTTGGCGTCTGGACTAGCCGCCGGTACCCCTCGCTGACGTTTTGGGAGCGACCTTTGGCGTCCACTTCGCTGACCCGGATGAACAGATCGGCACACGGATTGTCGGAGGAGTGCACCAGCTCGACGGTGGGGCTTCCGTAAGCGCAGACGTCTCGGGTCAGGGTGGAGCTGGTGAAGGCGAGCGTGTCGTCGCGCAGCGCGAGCCGGGCGTCGTTGCAATAACCGCCGTTCGGAGACAGCAACGGACCGCCGATGGTGGGAGTCGGATCGGCCGGGTCATAGCGAAACGTTGCCGGTGCCAACCCGGTTAGATCGGTCGGAGCGGTCTCGCCCAGGTAGCCGCCGGGCCGCAGATACAGCTCGCGGTCGGTGGTGGCGGGCGGCCAGTCAGGCAGATTGCGCCAGCCCTGGCCGGTGACGAAGACCCGAACCCTGCTGGGGCGGCGTAACGTCCGTGCGCCGCCCAGGTGGGTGTCCAGCCAATCCAGCGATTCCCGGCTGCTAATGGCCAGGCCTTTAGTGAGCATCTGAGCGTGCGTCCAGGGCCCGACCGTCAGCGCAACGTCGACATCGCGGCCGCGCAGGTGCTGGTATTGCTGCAGCGTCTGCCGGAGGAAAATGTCTTGCCAGCCACCCAGGAGCAGCATTGGCACCCGCACCCTCTCCAGCGCGGCGGGGAACCGTAGCCGGTTCCAGAACGGATCGTCCTGCTCGGGGTGCTCGGCCCACGATTCGAACCAGGGTGCACCAGTGCCGAGCAGCTTCCGGGCCGCGGTTCCCATCGGCACTTCACCAAGGGCCTGCGCAACTCGCCGCGGGGCGCGCACCTGGCGAATTCCGGCCTTGAGGCGACCCGGGTCCTCCTGGTGGGAAACCAGATCGCTCCAGCCCAGAAAGTCGTTGACCGCGAACGACCCGGTGCCCCACACCGAGGCGTTGAAATCGTGCGGGCCCACGGTGATGACGGCCGCGGCCAGTTCCGGCGGCGGATCCTTCAGCAGCGCCCACTGGGTGAATCCCAGATAAGACAGTCCGACGGTGGCGAACCGACCCCCGAACCACGGCTGCTCGCGCAGCCACACCACCGTGTCGGCGCCGTCGTCGGCTTCGTTGACCATCGGCTCGAACACCCCGCCCGACCCGAACGTTCCGCGCACGCTCTGCAACACCACGTGGTAGCCGCGCGCCGCATACAACTGGGCGAATGCCAGCGAGAACGGGAACTTGCGCCCATAGGGTCCCCGGACCAGCAAGGTGCCGGCGGGATTGGGCGAGGTCGGCTCGTAGTGGTCGGCCACCAGGCGGATTCCATCGCGCATCGGGACCTCGACGCGTTTCACGGTGTAATCACTGGTCGCCCGTTGCAGCCTCAGCGCACGGCCGAGGGCGTCGCCGCCGATATGTCTGGCCAGCGTGCGCAGCCTGGGTGCCGCCGGGTGGGCAGATGTCGTACTCACGGTGCCAACCTAAAACTTGTAATAGGGCACGAGGTCGTTGGCCCGCTGCAGGTTGGTGGACATGCAGTCGACGTCGGGATTGGAATAGACGGTCGAGAAGTACAGCGCCTGCTGGATCACGCCATAGCTGGTCTTGAACGTGACCATGCAGGAGAAATACCAGAAGCTGTTGTGATACGTCGGCTTCAGAACCCAGTACTGCGCCGCGCGGTGACCCTGGATCGTGGTCTCGACAGCGTCTGGGGGCAGGGACTGGGCGTAGGTGCGCCAGATGATCGCCTCGACAGCCATCTGGTAGTTACCCGCGTCGTAGTGGCACCGCAGCCCGTCTTCATGGTCGGGCGGTGTGAACGCCAATCCGAGCCGCTGCACGACGTCGAATGGAATGTCCTCACACGGGTCGAACGGGCGCGGATCGGTGGTCGCCACGATTGGGCTCTTCATCGTCGTTTCCGCCGGTTCCATCGGCGCCGCAGTCGACCGCAACTGGACGGTCTTGCCCGCCGTTGGTGCGCCCGGGACACCGTGGGCGCCCACTGCTCCTGCTGCGACCGCCGTGATCAGCGCACCGAGCGCCCCGATCAGGCGCACCTTGGCGAACATCGCATCCCCTGCCATCCGGCGGTCCCTCTGCCCGGAGTGTACAAGTCGCGTTCGCGCGCTCAATACCCACAAGGGTCGCGAATCCGTGCCATTCCGCCGGGTCGCTAGGGTGGTTAGTCGTGACTTCTGGGCAAAAACCGACTGGCGGGGGACAGCCGACGCTGTGGGCGGTTTCCGATCTACACACCGGTCACCTCGGTAATAAGCCGGTCACTGAATCGCTGTACCCGTCGTCGCCGGACGATTGGTTGATCGTCGCCGGTGACGTCGCCGAACGCACCGATGAGATTCGCTGGGCGCTGGACCTGCTGCGGCGGCGGTTCGCCAAAGTGATCTGGGTGCCTGGCAACCACGAGCTGTGGACCACCACCCGCGACCCGATGCAGATCTTCGGCCGCGCGCGTTACGAGTATCTGGTCAATATGTGCGACGAGATGGGCGTGATTACCCCCGAGCATCCGTTCCCGGTGTGGACCGAACGCGGCGGTCCCGCCACGATCGTGCCGATGTTCCTGCTCTACGACTACTCCTTCTTGCCCCAAGGGGCGACGAGCAAAGCCGAGGGCATGGCCATCGCGCGCGAGCGCAACGTGGTGGCCACCGACGAATTCCTGCTGTCATCGGAGCCGTATGCCACTCGCGAGGCCTGGTGTCAGGAGCGAGTCGCCAGCACCCGCGCCCGGCTCGAAAAGCTCGACTGGATGACACCGAGTGTGTTGGTGAACCACTTTCCGCTGGTGCGAGACCCCTGCGACGCGTTGTTCTACCCGGAATTCGCGCTGTGGTGCGGAACCACCAAGACCGCGGACTGGCACACCCGCTACAACGCTGCCTGTTCGGTCTATGGCCATTTACACATCCCGCGAACCACCTGGTATGACGACGTGCGTTTCGAGGAAGTGTCGGTCGGTTACCCGCGCGAGTGGAGGCGCCGCAAGCCGCCCAGCTGGCTGCGTCAGGTGTTACCCGCCCCGGAATACCCGCCGGGCTATCTCAACGATTTCGGCGGTCACTTCGTGATCACCGACGAGATGCGCGAGCAGTCTGCGAAGTTCCGGGAACGATTGCGCCAACGGCAGACATGATGACCGGGCAGATGCTGGTTTCGTCGGTGCTGCCCGGCACCGCGGTGCAGGATTTGGCGTACTCGGAGCTCTACTCCGACCCGCCCGGCCTCGCACCCTTGCCCGAAGAGGAACCGTTGATCGCCAAGTCGGTTGCCAAGCGGCGCAACGAGTTCATCACCGTCCGGCACTGCGCCCGCATCGCGCTGGGCCAGCTCGGCATGCCTCCGGTCCCGATCCTCAAGGGCGAGAAGGGAGAACCGTGCTGGCCCGACGGCGTGGTGGGCAGCCTCACCCACTGCACCGGCTACCGTGGCGCGGTGGTCGGGCGCAGCGCCGCGGTGCGCTCGGTGGGCATCGACGCCGAACCCCACGACGTGTTGCCGAACGGAGTGCTGGACGCGATCAGCCTGCCCGAGGAGCGCAGCGAGATACCTCGCGAGATGCCGGCGGGTCTGCATTGGGACCGAATCCTCTTCTGCGCCAAAGAGGCGACGTACAAGGCGTGGTTTCCGCTCACCAAAAGATGGCTGGGTTTCGAGGATGCTCACATCACTTTCGCTGTCGACGGCCACGGATCTGCCGGTGGGTTCGTCTCGCGCATCCTGATCGACCCGGCAGCATTGGTGGGTCCACCGTTGACCGCGCTGAAAGGGCGGTGGTCGGTCGAGCGCGGACTGGTGCTCACCGCGATCGTGCTATGAGCCCGACCGGACCCGGAATCGTCGTCGTCGACAAACCGGCCGGCATGACCAGCCACGACGTAGTGGGGCGGTGTCGCCGGATCTTTTCCACCCGCAAGGTGGGACATGCGGGGACGCTGGACCCGATGGCCACCGGCGTGCTGGTGATCGGTATCGATCGCGCCACCAAGATCCTGGGCCTGCTCACGACCACCTCGAAGTCGTATGCCGCCACCATCCGACTCGGCCAGACCACTTCGACCGAGGACGCTGAAGGCGAACTGCTGCAAAGTGTTTCGGCTGAGCACCTGACACTCGAGGCGATCGACGCGGCGATGGCACCGCTGCGCGGTGAGATCAGCCAGGTGCCGTCGGCGGTGAGCGCGATCAAGGTTGGCGGCCGTCGCGCGTATCAGCTGGTCCGCGAGGGTCACCAGGTCGAACTCGAAGCCCGGCCGGTACGCATCGACAGGTTCGAGGCGCTGGCGGTCCGGCCTGCACCCGACGGTCTCATCGATCTCGACGTCGAGGTCGACTGCTCATCGGGAACCTATATCCGCGCGCTGGCCCGCGACGTCGGCGTCGCGCTCGGCGTGGGCGGACACCTGACGTCGTTGCGGCGCACCCGCGTCGGACGCTTCGAGCTGGACCAGGCGCGCACACTCGACGATCTGGCGGAGCAGCCGCAGCTGAGCTTGAGTCTCGACGAGGCCTGCCTGTTGATGTTTCCACGTCGCGACCTCACAGCCGAGGAAGTCGAAGCGACCGGCAATGGCCGGGCACTTGCCGCGGCCGGGATCGACGGCGTTTATGCCGCCAGCGACGCCCAAGGCCGGGTGATAGCGCTGTTGCGGGACGAGGGCTCGCGGACCCGGTCGGTGGTGGTTATCCGCCCGGCGACGCTCTAGTGAGCCCCGGCTGACGCCCCGGTGCGCCGGAGTTGCACACTGGCTGAGGGTTCAGCTTTCGCAAGCCGTCCGGGAAGGGGCGCAGCATGTCCAGCAAGGGGTCCAACAAGGTTTACGTCGTCGGCGTTGGCATGACGAAGTTCGAGAAGCCGGGCCGCCGCGAGGGCTGGGACTACCCGGACATGGCGAGGGAGTCGGGGACCAAAGCGCTCGCAGGACGCCGGCATCGACTACAGCGAAGTCGAACAGGGCTACGTCGGCTACGTCTACGGCGAATCGACGGCGGGGCAGCGGGCGCTCTACGAACTGGGCTTGACCGGTATTCCTGTCATCAACGTCAACAACAACTGCTCGACCGGGTCCACCGCGCTCTTCATGGCGGCGCAGGCGATCCGCGGCGGATTGGCCGACTGCACCATCGCTCTGGGATTCGAGAAGATGAAACCCGGATCGCTCGCGGCAACCTACGACGACCGCACCAACCCGATGGACAAGCACATCAAGGCGATGGCCGAGATCAGCGAGTTCGCCTTTCCAGTCGCGCCCTGGATGTTCGGGGCCGCCGGGCGCGAACACATGAAGCAGTACGGCAGCACCGCAGAGCACTTCGCCAAGATCGGCCACAAGAACCACAAGCACTCGGTGAACAACCCGTACGCGCAATTCCAAGAGGAATACAGCCTCGACGACATTCTCGCGGCGAAGATGATCTACGACCCGCTCACCAAGCTGCAGTGCTCACCGACGTCGGACGGTTCGGGCGCGGCGATCCTGGCCTCGGAGGGCTTCGTCGAAAGCCATGGATTGGCCGGCCAGGCGGTGGAGATCGTCGGTCAGGCCATGACGACCGACTTCAAGTCCACCTTCGACGGCAGCGCCAAGGCACTCATCGGTCACGACATGAATGTGCAAGCGGCACAACGCGTCTACGACCAGTCCGGGCTTGGCCCCGAGGACTTCCAGGTGATCGAACTGCACGACTGCTTCTCGGCCAACGAGCTGCTGCTCTACGAGGCTCTCGGCCTGTGCGGCCCGGGTGAGGCAGGCCAAACTGATCGACAACGGCGAGACCACCTACGGCGGACGCTGGGTGGTCAACCCGTCCGGTGGCCTGATCTCCAAGGGGCATCCGCTGGGCGCGACGGGGCTGGCGCAGTGCGCCGAACTGAATTGGCAGCTGCGTGGCGTCGCCGACAAGCGCCAGGTCGACAACGTAACCGCCGCATTGCAACACAACATCGGGCTGGGCGGCGCGGCCGTGGTCACGGCCTACCAGCGCGCCGAACGCTGAGCCCATGTTCGAGTGGTCCGACACCGACCTGATGGTCCGGGATGCGGTTCGTCAGTTCGTCGACAAAGAGATCCGTCCGCATCTTGACGAACTGGAAAGTGGCCAGCTGTCGCCCTATCCGATCGCGCGCAAGCTGTTCAACCAGTTCGGCCTCGACGCCATGGCCGCCGAATCCGTGAAAAAGATGCTCGACCGCGAACGGGCCAAGCAGACGGGTGTGCGGGCCCCCGAAAACCCTGAGAAGCAGGAAAAGCAAGACAGTTCAGATGATTCGGGCGGGATGGGCGCCCAGGGTTCGATGGTCGCGGTGCTGGTTTCCGAGGTCGCCAGGGTCAGCATCGGGCTGCTGAGCACGGTGGGCGTCAGCCTCGGCCTGGGCGCGACGACCATCATGAGCCGCGGCACGCTGGCCCAGAAGGAACGCTGGCTGCCTGAGCTGATGACGCTGCAAAAGATCGCGGCCTGGGCGATCACCGAGCCGGACTCCGGCTCGGATGCGTTCGGCGGCATGAAGACCACTGTCCGGCGCTCTGGCGACGGAGACGGGGCCTACATCCTCAACGGGCAGAAGACGTTCATCACCAACGGGCCCTGCGCCGACGTCCTGGTCGTCTACGCCAAACTCGCTGACGGTGACGCCTCCCCGGACAAGAAGGTGGACAAGCGGAACCGCCCGGTGCTCGTCTTCGTGCTCGACGCGGGAATGCCGGGCCTGACGCAGGGCAAGCCGTTCAAGAAGATGGGCATGATGTCATCGCCCACCGGCGAGTTGTTCTTCGACAACGTGCGGCTGACGCCTGACCGGCTGCTGGGCGAGAGTGAGCAGCACGACGGAGGGGACGGCCGCGAAAGCGCCCGCGCGAATTTCTCCGCCGAACGGGTCGGGATCGCGATGATGGCCCTGGGCATCATCAATGAATGTCACGGCCTGTGCGTGGAATACGCGAAGACGCGCACGCTGTGGGGCAAGAACATCGGGCAGTTTCAGCTGATCCAACTCAAGCTCGCCAAAATGGAGATCGCCCGGATGAACGTACAGAACATGGTGTTTCAGATCATTGAGCGGCAGAAGTCTGGGAAACCGCTGACGCTGGCCGAGGCGTCGGCGATCAAGCTGTACACGTCGGAGGCCGCCACCGACGTCGCAATGGAGGCCGTGCAGCTGTTCGGTGGCAACGGCTACATGGCCGAGTACCGGGTCGAGCAGCTGGCCCGGGACGCGAAGTCGCTGATGATCTACGCCGGCAGCAACGAGGTCCAGGTGACTCACATCGCCAAGGGGCTCTTGGCCGACTGATGCTGGTGGCCAGTCAAGCCACCACCCAGATCGCGCGTGCGGCCGGGCTGCCCAGCTCGACCGTGGACTCGACGCCGTCGCCGGATTCGATTGCCACCGAGACCATCCCGGCGAATTCGCGCCGCGTCACGATGCGCAGGCGCGAGTCCAGATTGATCCCGACGCTGTCGAAATAGCGCAGCATCTCGGGGTCGGAATCGGAGATACGGGCCACCGTCCCGGTGTCGCCGTCGCCGCATGCCCACAGCTGACGCGCCGGCGGCGGCTGAACCTGCCCGTCGGACGCTGGGATCGGGTCACCGTGCGGATCGCGCCGCGGGAACCCCAGCTTGGCGTCGATGCGGGCCACCAGGCGATCCGAGACCGCGTGTTCGAGCACCTCGGCCTCGTCATGGACCTCGTCCCAGCTGTAGCCGAGTTCGTTGACCAGGAAGGTCTCCAGCAGCCGGTGGCGGCGCACCATCGCCAGCGCCGCTCGCCGCCCCGCCTCGGTCAAGGTCACCGCGCCGTACTTCTCGTGGTCGACCAGGCCCTGCTCGGCGAGTTTGCGGATGGACTCCGAGGCCGTGCTGGCGGACACCCCGATTCGGTCGGCCAGCATCTTGGTGCTGACCTTTTCCAGCGACCACTCCTGGGCGTTCCAGATGACCTTCAGATAGTCCTGGGCAACCGGGGTAAGACCGCCACGCCCTTCGTCCGCCCTCACAACCAGAAAGTTTAGGCACCTACGCCCGATCTGGCGTACCGCCCGCTCCCGGAGAACCGCTTCTCGCCGTAGGCTTGGGACCGTGCAGCGGTGGCGGGGACAGGACGAGATCCCCACGGACTGGGGCAGATGCGTGCTGACCATCGGGGTGTTCGATGGCGTTCATCGCGCGCACGCCGAACTGATCGCGCACGCGGTGAAATCCGGTCGGGCACGCAACGTACCGACCGTACTGATGACGTTCGATCCGCACCCGATGGAAGTGGTCTACCCCGGCAGTCATCCAGCGCAGCTCACGACTCTGACCCGCCGCGCGGAGCTGGTCGAGGAGTTGGGCGTCGACGTGTTCCTGGTGATGCCGTTCACGACCGATTTCATGAAGCTCACGCCGGAGCGCTACGTCCACGAGCTGCTGGTCGAGAAGCTGCACGTGATTGAGGTGGTGGTGGGTGAGAACTTCACCTTCGGCAAGAAGGCGGCGGGCAATGTCGCCGCCCTGCGCCGCGCCGGCGAGCGGTTCGGGTTTGCGGTGGAGTCGATGTCACTGTTGTCCGAGCACCACAGCAACGAAACGGTGACCTTCTCCTCCACCTATATCCGGTCCTGCGTAGATGCCGGTGACGTGATGGCGGCCGCCGAGGCGCTGGGCCGTCCGCACCGCGTCGAAGGCGTCGTGGTCCGAGGCCACGGGCGCGGCGTCGAACTGGGCTTTCCCACCGCTAACGTGGCGCCGCCGATGTATTCGGCCATCCCAGCCGACGGTGTGTATGCCGCGTGGTTCACCGTGCTCGGGCACGGCCCGGTGACGGGCACCGTCATTCCCGGCGAGCGCTACCAGGCCGCGGTGTCGGTCGGCACCAACCCGACCTTCTCCGGACGCACCCGCACCGTCGAGGCGTTCGTCCTTGACACCGCCGCCGACCTATACGGCCAGCATGTGGCACTGGACTTCGTCGCACGCATCCGCGGACAGCTCAAGTTCGACTCGGTGCGCGAGCTCATCGACGCGATGGGCAAGGACACCGACCGGGCCCGCACCCTGCTCACGGATTGACACCTCTTTGCGGGATCGGGGTTTTGCGGGATTGGGGTTGTGCGATGACTGGCTGATAGACTGCCCGGCGACATCGGCGCGTGCTGCGGTTCGCGGTGGCCGCGCTCTGAAACTCGTGATCGCGGACCAATTGATGGAGATATTTTCGTGGCGCTGACAGCCGAGCAGAAAAAAGAAATCCTGGGCTCTTACGGCCTGCATGACACCGATACCGGGTCCCCGGAAGCGCAGATCGCGCTGCTGACCAAGCGAATCTCTGACCTGACCGAGCACCTCAAGGTGCACAAGCATGACCACCACTCGCGGCGGGGGCTATTGCTGCTGGTGGGGCGTCGCCGCCGGCTGATCAAGTACGTGTCCCAGATCGATGTCGAGCGCTACCGCTCGCTGATCGAGCGGTTGGGTCTGCGCCGCTGAATCCCGCCAGATCCAATCCTGGTAGCTCCGCTGGTCGGCCCGTGTAGAGTGAGGACGTTCTGGGCCGGTTCGGCCCGAGCAAACGGTGCGGTTCGCGCAGATCCGTGCGTGCCGTTCCAGCGTGTCACTATGGACGTCCAGGGGAGCACCCCTGTCTGTATCGGGCGGTCTTCGGTAGTGGCTGCCGAGCTTTCCGGATCTGGGGCAGGTCGGCCGCTTCGATCGACGGCCGTAGCCGCATTCAGACATTTAGCTCTTACGAGCTCCCCTCCCGCGTTGCGCGTGATCACGCGAAAAAGATGAATATCTCCAGAGAGGCCGTACGGACGACGTTATGTCTGTAGCTGAAATTGAAGAGGGCGTGTTCGAGTCGACCGCCACCATCGACAACGGGAGCTTCGGCACCCGCACTATCCGTTTCGAGACCGGCCGGCTGGCCCAACAGGCCGCCGGCGCCGTCGTCGCATATCTCGACGACGAGACCATGCTGCTGAGCGCGACCACCGCCAGCAAGACCCCGAAAGACCATTTCGACTTCTTCCCCTTGACGATCGACGTCGAGGAGCGGATGTATGCCGCCGGTCGTATCCCCGGATCGTTCTTCCGGCGCGAGGGCAGGCCGTCCACCGACGCGATCCTGACCTGCCGGCTCATCGACCGGCCACTGCGCCCGACGTTCATCTCGGGTCTGCGTAACGAGATCCAGGTCGTGGTCACGATCCTGAGCCTGGATCCCAAGGATCTGTACGACGTGCTGGCCATCAACGCCGCGTCGGCGTCGACCCAGATCTCCGGGCTGCCGTTCTCCGGTCCCGTCGGCGGCGTGCGTGTCGCGCTGATCTCTACTCCTGAAAACAGGGAGGTCAGTGGGTTGCGTTCCCCACCGTTGAGCAGCTCGAAGGCGCGGTGTTCGACATGGTCGTGGCCGGCCGCGTAGTCGGCGACGCCGAGAATAAAGACGTCGCGATCATGATGGTCGAGGCGGAAGCCACCGACAATGTCATCGATCTGATCGCCGGTGGCGCCGGTGCGCCGACCGAAAGCGTTGTGGCGGAGGGCCTTGAGGCCGCCAAGCCGTTCATCGCCGCGTTGTGTGCCGCGCAGCAGGAGCTGGCTGATGCTGCCGGCAAGGAAACCGCCGAGTACCCGGTGTTCCCCGATTACCAGGACGACGTCTACTACTCGGTGTCCTCGGTGGCAACCGAGCAGCTTGCAGCCGCGCTGACCATCGGCGGCAAGGCCGAGCGCGACCAGCGCACCGACGAGCTCAAGGGTGAGGTCCTGCAGCGGCTAGCCGAGACCTACGAGGGCCGCGAGAAAGAGGTCAGCGCAGCGTTTCGTTCGCTGACCAAGAAGCTCGTCCGGCAGCGCATCCTCACCGACCACTTCCGCATCGACGGCCGTGGCATCACCGACATCCGTGCGTTGTCGGCAGAGGTCGCCATTGTGCCGCGGGCACACGGCAGCGCGCTGTTCGAGCGCGGCGAAACCCAGATCCTGGGCGTGACCACGCTGGACATGGTCAAGATGGCCCAGCAGATCGACTCGCTCGGGCCGGAAAAGTCCAAGCGCTACATGCACCACTACAACTTCCCGCCGTACTCCACCGGCGAGACCGGCCGGGTCGGCTCGCCCAAGCGGCGCGAGATCGGGCACGGCGCACTGGCCGAGCGGGCCCTGATTCCCGTGCTGCCCAGCGTCGAGGAATTCCCATACGCCATCCGCCAGGTGTCCGAAGCGCTCAGCTCCAACGGCTCGACCTCAATGGGGTCGGTGTGTGCGTCCACGCTGGCATTGCTGAACGCCGGTGTGCCGCTCAAGGCGCCGGTGGCCGGCATCGCGATGGGCCTGGTGTCCGACGACATTCAGGTGGAAGGGGCGGTTGAGGGCGTTGTTGAGCGCCGCTTCGTGACCCTGACCGACATCCTGGGCGCTGAAGACGCGTTCGGCGACATGGACTTCAAGTGCGCCGGCACCAAGGACTTCGTCACCGCATTGCAATTGGACACCAAGCTCGACGGGATCCCGTCGCAGGTGCTCGCGGGTGCGCTCGCACAGGCCAAGGAAGCTCGGCTGACCATTTTGGAGGTCATGGCCGAGGCCATCGACGCACCCGACGAGATGAGCCCGTACGCGCCGCGCGTCACCGCCATCAAGGTGCCGGTGGACAAGATCGGCGAGGTCATCGGGCCCAAGGGCAAGATGATCAACTCGATCACCGAGCAGACCGGCGCCTCGATCTCGATCGAGGACGACGGCACCGTGTTCGTCGGCGCTACCGACGGATTGTCGGCGCAGGCCGCGATCGACATGATCAACGCCATCGCCAACCCGCAGCTGCCGACCGCGGGTGAGCGGTTCCTCGGAACGGTGGTCAAGACCACCGACTTCGGCGCGTTCGTGTCGCTGCTGCCCGGGCGCGATGGCCTGGTGCACATCTCCAAGCTCGGCAGGGGCAAGCGCATCGCGAAGGTCGAGGACGTGGTCAACGTCGGCGACAAGCTGCGGGTGGAGATCGCCGAGATCGACAAGCGGGGCAAGATCTCGTTGGTCCTGGTGGCTGAGGACGAAAACGGGGCCGCCGCCGCACCCCCTGCTGATTCGGGCGATACGGGGGCTCGTCAGGTGGACGCTCCGGCCGATGCCGCGACAGCCAGCACCTGAGCCGGCCGCGACCGGGGTGCGCTCCGGTCGCGCGGGTGCCCTGCGGCGGGGCAAGTCGACCGCCGAGGCGAAATTTGAACACCAAGCTGCGCTGCGCCGGACCACCCTGCCGGGTGGCCTGCGGGTGGTCACCGAGCACCTGCCCGCGGTGCGTTCGGCGTCGATCGGTGTCTGGGTCGGTGTCGGATCGCGCGATGAGGGTGCCACGGTGGCCGGGGCCGCGCATTTTCTAGAGCACCTGCTGTTCAAGTCCACGCCGACCCGCACCGCGGTGGATATCGCGCAGGCGATGGACGCCGTCGGTGGGGAACTGAACGCGTTCACCGCCAAAGAGCACACCTGCTACTACGCGCACGTGCTGGACAGCGATCTGGAGCTGGCCGTCGACCTGGTCGCCGACGTTGTCCTCAACGGTCGATGCGCCGTCGAAGATGTCGAGCTGGAACGCGACGTCGTCCTCGAGGAGATCGCCATGCGCGACGACGACCCCGAGGACGCGTTGGGGGACATGTTCCTGACGGCGCTGTTCGGCAACCATCCGGTGGGCCGACCGGTGATCGGCTCCGCGCAATCGGTGTCGGCGATGACGCGGACACAGCTGCACTCGTTTCATGTGCGCCGCTATACGCCGGAACGGATGGTCGTTGCCGTGGCCGGCAATGTCGACCACGACCAGGTGGTCGCGTTGGTGCGTCAGCATTTCGGGCCACATCTGGTCCGCGGGCGTCGCCCCATTGCGCCGCGCAAGGGCGCCGGGCGGGTGAACGGCAGCCCCGGATTGGCACTGGGCAACCGGGACGCGGAGCAGACCCACATTTTGTTGGGAGTACGCACGCCCGGCCGCGGCTGGGAGCACCGCTGGGCGCTGTCGGTGCTGCACACCGCGCTGGGTGGCGGCCTGAGCTCCAGGCTTTTCCAGGAGATTCGCGAGTCGCGCGGGCTCGCCTACTCGGTGTACTCCGCGGTGGACATCTTCGCCGACAGCGGCTCCCTGTCGGTATACGCGGCCTGCCAGCCCGAACGGTTCGCCGAGGTCATGCGGGTTACCGGGCAGGTGCTCGAATCGGTAGCGCGCGACGGCATCACCGAAGCCGAGTGTCGCATCGCCAAGGGCTCGCTACGTGGCGGGCTTGTCCTGGGCCTGGAGGATTCCGGCTCGCGGATGAGCCGGCTCGGTCGCAGCGAACTGAACTACGGTAGGCATCCCAGCATCGAGCACACCTTGCAGAAAATCGACGAAGTCACCGTCGAGCAGGTCAACGCGGTGGCCCGCCAGCTGCTGACCAAGCGCTACGGCGCCGCGGTGCTCGGTCCTTATGCTTCCAAACGGTCGCTGCCCCAACAACTTCGGGCGATGGTAAATTAGCCGCATGTCAGTGGCCCAGATGGTGCTCGGCTTTTGGGATATCGCGGTGCCCATTGTGGGTGCGCCGATGGCTGGCGGCCCGGGTACCCCCGCGTTGGCGGCGGCGGTGTCCAATGCCGGCGGGCTCGGTTTTGTCGCCGGCGGCCACCTGAGCTGCGGACCAGCTCGCCGACGATATCGCTGCCGCGCGTGCCGCAACCACCGGCCCGCTCGGAGTCAACCTCCTTGTGCCCCAACCCAGTGTTGCGGACTGGGTGCAGCTGGACTACTACCACTACGAACTCGAAGAGTTTGCCGATCACTACCGGGTCGAGGTCGGTCAGCCCGAGTCAGGCGACGACGACGACTGGGAACGCAAGCTCGAGGTGGTGGCGGATGTACATCCGGAGCTGGTGTCGTTCACCTTCGGAGTGCCGTCACCGGATGTGATTGCGCGGTTGGGCGCGCTCGGAATGCTGGTCATGGTCACGGTGACATCGGCCTACGAGGCAGGGGTGGCCGTCGCTGCCGGTGCGGACAGCCTGGTGGTGCAAGGCCCGGATGCCGGCGGGCACCGCGGGACGTTCGCACCGGACATGGACCCTGGCACCGAGTCGCTGCACGAGCTGATCGCCAGGATCCGCAAGGCGCACAATGTCCCGATCATCGCGGCGGGGGGCCTGGGCACCGCGGAGGACGTCTCCGCGGTCCTGCACAGGGGGGCGGTGGCCGCGCAGATCGGCACGGCGCTGATGCTCAGCGACGAAGCCGGCACCCACCCCGCGCATCGCACCGCGATGAAGAATCAGCTGTTCGGCAAGACCATCGTCACGCGTGCGTTCTCGGGTCGGTATGCGCGCGGTCTGGAGAACGAGTTCATCCGCATTCTCGACGACGTGGCTCCGCTGGGCTATCCGGAGGTCCACCAGATGACCTTGCCGATCCGGGAGGCGGCGGCCGACTCCGAAGACCCGAACGGGATGACCCTATGGGCAGGAACGTCGTTCGCGGAGGCGCAGACCGGCCCGGCGGCCGACATCGTCGCCGGCCTCGCCGCTGATTATTGACGCTTTACGCGGCAGCCCGGGTGTTGCCGAAGGCCGAGCGCGGCGAATCACTCAGGTGCGTCACTACTCACCATCAGCGGAAGCGATACCACTCCAGCGCCGCCAGTCACCACGATCACCCAACGGCCATCCGTGGGCAGGACGACTTCGATCCTGAAGAAAGCGAATCCGATTTCGCCACCGGCGGCGGCTTCGGGCAACTCGAACTCCAGGTATTGGGGCTCGTCGCCGCTGGGCGGCCGGATCTCGACGTTGACCAGACGGTCCGGATTACCTGTCTCGGCCTGCGTCAATACCACGAGCAGGAGCTCCGCCAACCGGTCGACGTCGACCACAAACCTGGATAGCACGCCCCCCGTCACATTGAGTTTGCTATCCACCACGGAAGCCGATTCGGCAATAAAGGCTCCGGTAATCACTCCGCTGAACCTACAGCGTCGTCGGCTGTCGGCGACGATCAGGCCAGCATGGCCGCCGGTTCGGTGAACGGCAGACCCAGATCATTGGCCACGTGTTCGGACAACAACGCGCCATCGTGGGTGGAAAGCCCCTGCGCCAGAGCGGGGTCCGAGCGGCATGCCGCGCGCCAGCCGTGATCGGCCAACTTCAGAACGTACGGCATCGTGGCATTGGTCAATGCGAAGGTTGACGTCTTCGGTACCGCGCTGGGCATATTGGCCACACAGTAGAAAAGCGTGTCGTGAACGTCGAAGGTCGGCTGATCGTGTGTGGTCGGCCGCGAATCTTCGAAGCAGCCACCCTGGTCGATGGCGATGTCCACCAACACGGCGCCCGGTTTCATGTGTGCGACGACCGAATTCGAGACCAGCGTGGGGGCCTTGGCGCCCGGCACCAGTACGGCCCCGATGACCAGGTCGGCACGTTTGACGGCATCCTCGAGCTCGTAGGCCGACGAGTAGCGGGTGCGGATGGCGATGCCGAACTCCGCGTCCAGCTCGCGAAGTCTGTTGATGTTGACGTCGAAAACCGTCACCGCCGCGCCCATGCCGCCGGCCACCCGGGCGGCGTTGTAGCCCGCGGTGCCTCCTCCGATCACCACGACCTCGGCGGGCTCGACGCCGGGCACCCCGCCCATCAGCACGCCGCGTCCCCCGTGGGTCCGCATCAGGTGGTAGGCCCCGACCTGAGCGGAAAGGCGCCCGGCGACCTCGCTCATCGGTGCCAGCAACGGGAGTGCACCGTCGGCGGTCTGGACGGTCTCGTAGGCGATCGACGTTGTGCCGGAAGTCAATAGCGCGTCGGTGCAAGCCCGCGAAGCGGCTAAATGCAGGTACGTGAACAGGATCTGGCCGTGTCGGAGCAGCCCGTACTCGGCCGGCATCGGTTCTTTGACCTTGAGCAGCAGGTCAGTGTCGGACCACACCTGTTCGGCGGTGGTGATCATTTGGGCGCCCGCGGTCTTGAAATCCGCGTCGGCGATCGCTGAGCCTTCTCCGGCACCTGCCTGGACGAGCACCTCGTGGCCGCGATGCGTCAGCTCGGCGACCCCGGCCGGCGTGATGGCCACCCTGAATTCGTTGTTTTTGGTCTCGGTCGGAATGCCAACTCGCATGACTCAAGTGTGAAGAACATTCGACTAGCTGGCAAACAGACTGATGATAATTCTATAGAGTGCTTATATGACCGATAAAGTAACGGACCTGCCGGGTCACCTTGATGGCCCGCCGAAGGATGTTCGGCCCGCTGAGCTTGATGATGTGGACCGCAGAATCCTGCGCCTGCTGCATGGTGATGCGCGCATCACCAACAACGCCCTGGCGGAAACGGTCGGGATCGCACCGTCGACGTGTCATGGCCGCGTACGGCGGCTGATGGACCTCGGCGTCATCCGCGGGTTTTACACCGACATCGACCCGGTCGCGATCGGACTACCACTGCAAGCGATGATCTCGGTCAACCTGCAGTCCAACGCGCGTGGGAAGATCCGCAATTTCATTCAGCAGATCCGCCGCAGGAGGCAGGTGATGGACGTCTATTTCCTTGCCGGCGCAGACGATTTCATCCTGCATGTCGCCGCCCGCGACACCGAGGACCTGCGTTCGTTCGTAGTCGAGAACCTCAACGCCGACGCGGACGTCGCGGGGACCCAGACGTCGTTGATCTTCGAGCATCTGCGCGGGGCGGCACCCATTTAGGCCGGTGACGGCAGGGCGAGTGCTCAGCGTTCCGGCGAATCGGTCCGCGCTCGACGTCATCCTCGACATGGACCCGACCACCGCGTACTCGTGCCGGCAAGGTTTCTGCGGCACGTGCAAGGTCAAAGTGCTTGCCGGACAAGTCGATCACCGGGGCGGCACCGCCGTGCGCGCTGACGAGATGCTGTTGTGCGTTTCGCGGGCGAGCGGCGACCGGGTGGTCATTGCGGATTGACGCGCCGGTAGCCCACGTGCGGCACCGTCACGCCAGGCAGTGGCTTCCAAACGAACGTACGGCCATCGAGCTGGAAATCATTCTTCTCGTAGAATTGGCGCCCCTTGTGGTTCTTTTCTGCGCACCACAAGATCGCTTCACCTGAGGGATTCGAGCGCACGGCTTTGTTAAGCAGGCGGCGACCGATGCCGAGGCCCTGCCCCTCCTCCGCGGTGTACAGGGCGTCGATTTGCACGTGATCGGGTCTTGCAGAGTCCGGTCCGAACATCGTCATGCCGAGTGCCTTACCGCCGGATTCGGCAATCCACATCGCCCACCCTCGGCGACCCAGGTCGTGCGGGTACGTCTCGGTGGCCCAGCGTCTCGGCGTAGCGATCATGTCAAGCATGTAATCCGCCAGTATTCCGGCCCAGGATTGTCGCCATACCGGATAGTGCATGTCTGCGACCTTCGCAAAATCGGCAGGCTTAGCCGCACGGATCCTGATGTCGCCGGACTTCATCAGAGCACCTCCACGGGTAAGCGCCACCACAACATTTAAGCCTAAAGCCAGGGCCGTCTTGAAGGCATCGGCGGTGCGCCAGCACCACCGCCGCATCGCAAGGGGAAACAGCACCGATGTACCTAAAGCCCGAATGGTCACCAAAAACCCCACGGACTCGGGGTTCGCGACGTTAGTGTGGAATGGTCTTAATCGCAGTCCATCGGCTCGTGAAGAGGACTCAGTAAGAGGTGCGGAATGTCGTTTGTGATCGCAGCACCGGAGATGGTGACGTCGGCGGCTGCGGATCTTGTCGATATCGGGTCGAAGATCAGCGAGGCCCATGCGGCGGCCGCGACCTCGACCACCGCGTTGATCCCCGCCGCTGGCGATGAGGTGTCAGCGGCGATCGCGTCGCTGTTTTCCAGCCGCGCCCAGGCTTTTCAGGCGCTCAGCGCTCAGGCGGCGGCGTTTCATACTCAGTTTGCGCAAGCGCTGACTACCGCTGGGAATTCTTATGCGGCCGTCGAGGCGGCCAACGCGTCGCCGTTGCAGACGGCTGCGCAGGATTTGGCGGCGTTTTCGCCGGTGAAGGACCTGACGGGGCGCCCGCTGTTCGGCAATGGCGCCAGTGGGCCGGCGGGTACCGGGCAGGCCGGCGGGGCCGGCGGGTGGCTGTTCGGTAATGGGGGCAACGGCGGGTCGGGCGCGTCGGGGCAGGCCGGCGGTGCCGGCGGTAGCGCGTTCCTGTTCGGCAGCGGCGGCACCGGCGGGGCCGGCGGTGCCGGCGCGAACGGCGGAGTCGGCGGTACCAGCGGGAGCCTCTCAGGCAATGGGGGTGCCGGCGGGGCCGGCGGCACCGGCTTTGCGGGCCAGGCTGGTGGGGCCGGCGGGGCTGGCGGGGCCGGTATCGGGCTGGGGAGCTTCGGCGGAGCCGGCGGCGTGGGTGGCACCGGCGGCACCGGCGTCTCCGGCGCCGCAGGCTCTGTAAACGGCGGGACCGGCGGGGCCGGCGGTGCGGGTGGGCTTGGCGGCAGCGGCACGCAGCAAGCCGGCCACAGCGGCGACGGCGGCGATGGCGGCGATGGCGGCACCACCACCATCGCCGGCGGCAACGGCGGCACCGGCGGAGCGGGCGGTCATGGTGGCGGCGGCGTCATCGGTGGCGACGGGGGCACCGGCGGCACCGGCGGCCTCGGTTTCGCCGGCACCGCTGACTCCCCCAACGGCGGCCTCGGCGGGACCGGCGGTGCGGGTGGGACCGGCGGCCAGGGCACGCTCGAAGCCGGCACCGGCGGCACCGGCGGAACCGGTGGTGCCGGCGGAACGACCAGCTTCGCGGGTGGCGTCGGCGGCCTCGGCGGCAACGGCGGCACCGGCGGCATCGGCGGTCAAGGCAGCAGCACCGGCGGCGGCGGCAACGGCGGCACCGGCGGCCTCGGCGGCGCCGGCGGCGCCGGGGTCCTCACCACCACCGCTACCAGTGGTGCCATCGCCGGTGGTGGTGGCGGCGGCGGCGGGGTCGGGGGCGGCGTCCCCGCGATCGGCGGCGGCGAGGCCGGCACGGCCGGCGCCGGCGGTCAAGGCGGCGGCGCCGAAATAATCGACTCCAACATCGGCGGCGGCTACGTCACCAGCGCCGGCGGCGGCGGCGGTCACGGTGGCGCCCCCTTGGTGCTTTCGGCCGGTGACGGCGGCGGCGGCGGCGGCGGCGCCGCCGTCAACGTCGGCATCACCACCACAATCACTGGCGGCACCGGCGGTGTCGGCGGCTCCATCGTTCCCGGGAACACCGCCGGTGCAGGCGGCGGCGGCGCCACCGTCACCGGGACCGCCAACGGCGCCATCGACGCCGCCGGCGGCGGGGGCGGCGGTGGTGGCACTGGCCCCGCAAGCGCCGGCGGCGGCGGCGGCAGCGGCGGCGACGTTGACGGCAATGGGGGCGGCGGCGGCGGTATCGGCGGCGGCAGCTTCAGCACCGGCACCGGCGGTCACAGCGGCACCGGAAGCAACGGCGGCATCGGCGGCATCGGCGGCGCCCCCGGGCTCATCGTCGGCAGCGGCGGTGGCGGCGGTGGCGGCAGCGCCGACGTCATCAGTGCCGGCGACGGCACCGCCACCGGCGGTGACGGCGGCAACGGCGGCGGCCTCTAGCACCTGGCGCAGCTGAACTGTGCACAAAGGCCGCCCGACGATCCGGTCTAGGGTGAAGGCCATGCGGGTAGGCGTCTTGGGAGCCAAAGGCAAAGTCGGGTCGACGATGGTGGGGGCCGTGCAGGCCGCCGAGGATCTGACCCTGTCCGCGGAAGTGGACGCCGGCGATGCACTGAGCCTGCTGACCGAGGGCAATACAGAGGTCGTCATCGACTTCACCCACCCCGACGTGGTGATGGGAAACCTGGAGTTCGTCATCGGGAACGGAATTCACGCCGTCGTCGGTACTACCGGCTTCACCGCCGAACGCTTCGAGCAGGTGGAGTCCTGGCTGGCCGGCAGCCCTAAAACGTCAGTGTTGATCGCGCCGAACTTCGCGATCGGGGCGGTGCTGTCCATGCATTTCGCGAAGCAGGCCGCACCATTCTTCGACTCGGTAGAGGTCATCGAGCTTCATCACCCGCACAAGGCCGACGCCCCGTCGGGCACCGCCGCACGCACCGCGAAGCTGATCGCCGAAGCCCGAAAAGGGCTGCCACCCAACCCCGATGCCACCACCACGAGTATGCCCGGTGCTCGCGGCGCCGACGTCGACGGCATCCCGGTGCACTCGGTGCGGCTGGCCGGGCTCGTTGCGCATCAGGAGATCCTGTTCGGAACCGAAGGCGAGACGCTGACCATCCGCCACGACAGCCTGGACCGCACGTCCTTCGTGCCCGGCGTGCTGCTGGCGGTGCGCCGCATCCACGAACGTCCCGGCCTCACCGTGGGCCTTGAGCCCCTGCTCGACCTGCAGTGAACGACACCGTCCGCACCCTGCGCATCCAGCTGCTCATCGCCTTCATGTGCGTGGCAATGCTGGCGTACCTTGTGCTGCTGGGCCGGTTGGCTGTGGCGATGATCGGCTCAGGCCGGGCCGCGGCCGTGGGCCTGGGGCTGGCGCTGCTGATCATGCCGGTCATCGGTTTGTGGGCGATGATCGCCACCCTGCGAGCAGGATTCGCTCACCAGAAGCTGGCGCGTCTGATTGCCGAAGACGGCATGGAGCTCGACGCCAGTGCGCTGCCGCGACGTCCGTCGGGCCGCGTCCAGCGCGATGCTGCCGACGGGCTGTTCGCGACCGTGCGCACCGAGGTGGAAGCCGATCCCGACGACTGGCGGCGCTGGTACCGGCTGGCCCGGGCTTACGACTATGCGGGGGATCGCCGCCGCGCGCGGGAAGCCATGAAGACCGCGGTCGAGTTGCAGGTCCGCCAGTGAGCAAGACATTGCTGATCATCCACCACACGCCGTCTCCGCACACGCAGGAGATGTTCGAGGCAGTCCTGTCCGGTGCTACCGACCCCGAGATCGAGGGCGTGCAGATCGTGCGGCGGCCGGCCCTTACCGTCTCACCGACCGAAATGCTAGAGGCGGACGGCTATCTGTTAGGCAGCCCGGCGAACCTCGGGTACATCAGTGGCGCTCTCAAGCACGCCTTCGATATTTGTTACTACCCCTGCCTTGACTCGACGCGCGGGCGCCCCTTCGGTCTGTACCTGCACGGCAACGAGGGCACCGAGGGGGCCGAGCGCGCGGTCGACACCATCACGACTGGACTGGGCTGGGTCAAAGCCGCTGAGAACGTAGTGGTTTCGGGAAAACCGAGCAAGACCGACCTGGAGGGGTGCTGGAATCTCGGCGCGACGGTTGCGGCACAGTTGATGGGTTAGGAATGCGGTAACTTGAATGCTTCGGCGGGTTGAGCCAGGGCCAGCGCCAAGCTGGTACCGATCGGCCCGTGCCGGTCGAAGAGGGTGGCGGCGCCGGTGGCGACGCCGGCTGTGCCGTAGTGGCTCTGGGCTGCCAGGCCGAGGCATTCACCGTCGGGCAGTCGGCTCGCGGTGACGGTGTAGTCGGCGTTAATGTAGCGTAATCCGCCTGTGCCCCAATGGGTGAGCGAACTGGTGACGTCGCCGACGAATGCCAGCCGGACGAATGGTGTGAGCGGGTGGCCATGAACCATCGGGCGGAATATCCGTGTCCACGCGAGCTTCTGCGAGTGGGACTGTTCCCACTCGGTCATCCCGAGACTCCCCCCCTCCTCGGGCTTGGCGCCGTACCCCTGGATAAAAAATTGCGGGTCAGCAGGGAAGCCGTCGAAGTCGGCCGGAGGCGGCGGCATCTGCACCGGGGCGGACCACACCTCCCCGTCGGGATGGTCGCCTCGTCGCAGGAACAGCGCGCTGGCCCGCGCGACGGTCCGTCCGTTCTGCACGAGCGTGCCGTCGACGAGCTTGATGCGCCGGCCTTCCCGCTGGACCGAGGTGTGAATCTGCACTGGTTCGAGCAGGACTGGACGTAACAGATCCACGGTAAGGCGGCCGGGCTGTAAGTCCGGATCGATACCGGATCGCTCTATTCCCCAAGCCAACAAGCCTCCGACGTGCTGACCGCCCATCGCCGCACCCCACGGTCCTTGGGTCAGCGGGCCGGGCACATAGGAGTCGCCGTCGACAGTAAAGAACGCCTCGGGCATGATGGCGGAGTCGTCGATCGTCACCGCTATCACGATAGGACACCGGATAGTAAGGACCGGGCATGCCTCCAGTGATCGAAGTTCCGAGTAGCTACGGTCTGCCGCGCAACTCGGGCAGCAACCGATGAGCGCGACCTTACTGATCGCGAACCGCGGTGAGATCGCGCTTCGAATCATACGCACCGCAACCGAACTCGGCATCCAAACGGTGGCGGTCTACGCCGAAGACGACGCCGACAGTCCGCACGTGCATGCGGCCGACGAAGCGATTGCCCTGCGGGGTAGTGGTCCGCAGGCCTACCTCGATCACGCTGGGATACTGGCCGCGGCCAAGACGTCGGGCGCGGAGATGATTCATCCGGGTTATGGATTTCTCAGCGAAAACGCCGAGTTCGCCCGCGCCTGCACGACCGCTGGTTATACCTTCGTGGGGCCCGACGCCGAGGTGCTCGAGCTGGTCGGCAATAAGTCCTCGGCCCGTGCTGCCGCGATTGCCGCAGGGGTGCCGGTGTTGCCTGCGACCGAGGGGCCGAGCAGCGTCGAGGATGTCCGCGCATTTTTTGCCGCCCATGACGGCGCCATCATGATCAAGGCGCTCGCAGGCGGTGGCGGCCGTGGAATGCGCAAGGTGGTCAACGCCGACGAGATCGATGCTGCCTACCGCCAGTGTGCAGCGGAGGCGCAGCTGGGCTTCGGTGATCCCGCCGCGTTCGCCGAGGCGGCCTTGCCCGCCGCCCGGCACATTGAGGTGCAGGTCGTCGCGGCACCGGCCGGCCACCAAACCCATGCGCTCGCTTTGGGCGATCGTGACTGCAGCTTCCAGCGGCGTTATCAGAAACTCATCGAAATCGCTCCCGCCCAAGGAATTCCGGATGGATTGCGCCGTGATCTGCACCTGGCCGCGGTCCGGCTCTGCGCCAGGGTCGGGCTGCGTGGCCTCGCCACCGTCGAATTCCTGGTCACCGCCGAGGCGTTTGTCTTCCTTGAGGTGAACCCGCGCATCCAGGTGGAGCATACGATCACCGAGGAGACCGCTGGGGTGGACCTGGTGGCCGTCCAACTGGCCATCGCGGGCGGCGCGTCCCACTACGAGCTAGGACTGCCGGCCGGAATTGCCTCTGACGGTGAGGAAGTCATCGGTGAGCTTGCCGCACGACGGGGTATCGCGATTCAGGCCCGGGTCAACGCGGAGACTTTCGCCGCCGACGGGTCCGTTGCTCCCACGGCGGGCACCCTCGCGGCGTTCTCGCCACCCACCGGACCGGGCGTACGCGTCGACACCTACGGCCGGTCGGGGCTGGTTCTCGGCACACGCTACGACTCGCTGCTGGCCAAGGTCATCACCCATGTGCGTGGAGCATCCATGTCGGCGGCAGTGCGCAAGATACAGACCGCGTTGGCTGAGTTCAGCATCGACGGAGTTCGCACGAATATCGGAATCTTGCGAGAGCTGCTATCCGACAGTCAAATCCAATTAGATCTTCAAGCGGGCGCCGTGACCACCGATCTCGTTGACGCCAGACTGCCCGAGTTGGCTGCCGCTGCGTTGTCTCGTCAGCACGACACCCGGGTCGTGGCGGTCGAACTCTACCCGGGCGAGGAAGCGCTGCGTGCGCAGCTGGCCGGCACCGTGATCGAGGTAGTGGCCGACGGTGTCGACTTCGGCCCCGGAGATCAACTCGTCGTACTCGAGGCGATGAAGATGCAGCACGTGCTCGTCGCGCCGGACGCGCTGCGGACCGTCCGGAGCCTGGTGACGCCCGGCCAGGTCGTAGGAACTGGTGATCCCTTGCTGGTTTTCGTCCGGACCGGTGCCGGCGCCGACGGTGAATCCGTCTCCACTGCGGTCGATCTCGACCGGTCGCGCGCCGACCTCGACGAGGTCCGGCAGCGGCATTTGGTCACCCGCGATGAGGGCCGCCAGGCCGCTGTCGCCAAGCGGCACAGACGAGGTCGCCGCACTGCCCGGGAGAACATCGCTGATCTGGTCGATGCGGGCAGCTTCGTCGAATATGGCGCGCTGGCTGTTGCCGCGCAACGCAGCCGGCGATCGGAAGAGGATCTGATCGCCAATACCCCAGCCGACGGGCTGGTTTGCGGCCTGGCCACCATTGGGGCAGACAGCTTCGGACCGGCGGCCGCCGAGGCCGTCGTGGTGTCCTACGACTACACCGTGTTGGCCGGGACGCAGGGCATGCGAAACCATGTCAAAACCGATCGTGTCTTCGATCTTGCGGTCCGAAAAATGCTGCCAGTGGTCTTATTCGCCGAGGGCGGCGGCGGCCGACCCGGCGACACCGACGTCGGCGGCATGGCAGGACTGGACCTTTCGACGTTCCGGGTGCTGGCCGGCCTGTCCGGGCAGGTCCCGTTGGTGTCGATCGTCTCCGGCCGATGTTTCGCCGGCAATGCCGCGCTGGCCGGGGTGTGCGACGTCATCATCGCCACGCCCGACGCCAACATCGGGATGGGCGGGCCGGCGATGATCGAGGGCGGCGGGCTCGGGGTATATCCGCCCGAGGCGATCGGGCCGATCGAGGTCCAGCGGCACAACGGTGTCGTGAGCCTGGTTGCTCGTGACGAGGCCCACGCAGTGGCTCTCGCCAAGCGGTATCTGTCGTATTTCCGGGGCAGCGTGCAGGATTGGGAGGCGCCCGATCCACGGCTGGCCCGACATGTTGTCCCGCAGAATCGGCTACGCGCCTACGACGTCCACCGAGCGATCGAGTCGATCGTCGATGTCGGCTCAGTCCTGGAACTTCGGCCCGACTACGGCGTAGGGGCGGTAACCGCGCTCGTCCGGGTCGAGGGCGTGGCATATGGGCTGATTGCCAACAGCAGTCACCACCTGGGCGGCGCGATCGACGCCGAGGCCGCGGACAAGGTGGCCGACTTCCTCACCCTATGCGAGTCGTTTCGGCTACCACTCGTCTCGCTGTGCGACACACCCGGATTCATGGTCGGCCCGGAAGCCGAAAAGGACGCCGCCGTGCGGCGTTTCGGCCGGCTGTTCGTCCTCGGCGCGCGACTCACGGTTCCGCTCGGAATGATCATCCTGCGCAAGGGCTACGGACTGGGCGCAATGGCCATGGCGGGCGGGTCTTTCCGCGCGCCGCAGTTCACTGTCGCCTGGCCCACCGGAGAGATCGGTGGCATGGGTCTGGAAGGTGCCGTCCGGCTTGGGTTCAGCAAGGAACTGGCCGCCGCCGCAGATCCGATCGAACGCCAGGAGCTGTTCGACCGGCTCGTGGCGGCGGCTTACGAGCATGGGAAGGCGCTGCGGTCAGCCATGACGTTCGAGCTGGACGACGTCATCGACCCGGCGGAAACCCGGACTTGGGTAACCAGATTGCCGGGCCGATGACGCCGCTGCTCAAACTATCCGTGACCGGAACCGCAACCCACGCCTGGCAGACAGCCAACGGCGCCCGGCACGCCGCCGGGACCGGCGTTCTGGCCGCCGGAGCCGCAGCCGACTCCGGGGAGACAGCCTTGGCCGCCGGGGCCGCCGCCGGGGCCGCCATTCACGCCGCCCGAGCCGCAGTTGCCGTTGCCATCGCAGCCGGCGCCGCCCGGGTCGTCCTTAAAGACGACCTGCGTCGACGCCGGACCGGTCATGGCAGGTCCAGCGGCAAATGTGTCGGCAGAGGCCAACGGCGCGGCTGCGATAGCTGCAGCGACGGCCCCGGCCACCACCAGTGGTTTCATGAGGTTAAATTTCGCTAACATTCCAATCGATTACCCCTACACAGGTGTTCAAAACATCGCACAAAGGATCGGTGGCCAACGATGGCTCAGACGGCGCTAGACCTGACTGGCCGTACCGCGATAGTCACCGGCGCCTCAAGGGGGATCGGGCTGGCAATCGGGCAAAAGCTGGCCGAAGCCGGCGCCAACGTCGTACTCACCGCCCGCAAGCAGGAGGCAGCCGAGGAAGCCGCGGCGCAAGTCGGTGACCGGGCGCTGGGCGTCGGGGCACATGCGGTCGATGAAGACGCCGCGCGGGCGTGCGTGGAGCTCACGCTGGAACGCTTCGGGAGCGTGGACATCCTGATCAACAACGCGGGAACCAACCCCGCGTTCGGGCCGCTGATCGATCAGGACCACGCTCGGTTCACCAAGATCTTCGACGTCAACCTGTGGGCCCCGCTGCTGTGGACGTCGCTTGTGGTCAAGGCGTGGATGGGCGAGCACGGCGGTGCGGTGGTCAACACCGCTTCTATCGGCGGTATGCATCAGTCGCCCGCGATGGGCATGTACAACGCCACCAAGGCCGCGTTGATCCACGTCACCAAGCAACTGGCACTGGAACTTTCGCCGAAGATCCGGGTCAATGCGATCTCCCCGGGCGTGGTCCGCACCAAGCTCGCCGAGGCGCTGTGGAAGGACAACGAGGATCCGCTGGCATCGTCGATCGCGCTCGGGCGCATCGGTGAGCCAGTCGACGTGGCAAGTGCGGTCGCCTTCCTGGTTTCCGACGCCGCGAGCTGGATCACCGGCGAGACGATGGTCATCGACGGCGGGCTGCTGCTCGGCGATGCCAAGGGCTTTCGGGGATAGCGGTGGGAACCCAGGCGTTTGCAACCGACCTTGACGCACGTATTCAGGCGCTCCTCGACGAACACGACCCAGCTGTCACCCCGGCGCGCGATTTTCTGGGTGCGCGGTATGACGCCGGGCTGGCCTGGGTGCATTTGCCGCTGGGATACGGTGGGCTGGACTTGCCGCGGACTGCTCAGGAGCAGGTCGAGGCGAAGCTGGCCGCCGCCGGGGCCCCGGTTGGCGGCACCCCGAAGAACTACATCGGCATGGGCATGGCCGCACCGACGATCGCGGCTTTCGGGACCGATGAGCAGAAGCGGACATTCCTGCGTCCGTTATTCATTGGCGATCAGATCTACTGCCAATTGTTCAGCGAGCCCGGCGCCGGATCAGACCTGGCGGCAGCGGCCACCCGCGCCGTTCGTGACGGCGACCAATGGATTGTCAACGGGCAGAAGGTATGGACATCGCAGGCGCAAAACGCGCAGATGGCCATCCTCGTGGCGCGCACCGACCCGGCGGTGCCCAAACACTCTGGACTGACGTACTTCCTGTGCGACATGACCCAACCTGGTGTCGAGGTCCGGCCACTGCGCCAAATCACCGGCGAGGCCGAGTTCAACGAGGTATTTCTGACCGACGTCCGAGTGCCGGACGCCAATCGGCTGGGCCCCGAGGGCGGCGGCTGGCGGGTGGCCACCACCACGCTTAACAACGAGCGGATCGCGATCGGCGCTCGCTCCGGGACTCCCCGGGAGGCCGGCCATATCGGCAAGGTCACCGAAGCCTGGCGGACGGAGCCGGCGCTGCGTAACCCGGCGATGCACGACGAGCTGATGCGACTGTGGGTCGAGACAGAGGTCCTTCGGCTCACCGGTGAGCGCCTGCGACAGCAGGCTGTTACCGGTCAACCCGGACCGGAAGGCGCCGGGATGAAGATCACGTTCGCTCGCCTGGCTCAAGCGATTTCGGGATTTGAAATCGAACTCCACGCCGAATCCGGACTGCGCTACGACGACTGGACCATGCGCAGAACCGAAACAGTCGACCTGGTCGGGCGCGGGCCCGGATACCGTTATCTGAGGGCACGCGGGAACTCGATCGAGGGAGGCACCTCGGAGATCCTGCGCAACACCATTTCTGAGCGAATTCTCGGGCTGCCCGGTGAGCACCGCGTCGACAAGGACGCCGCCTGGAAGGACCTTCCCCGATGAGCCTCGGCGACCTGCTGTACTCGGATACCGAGGACGCGTTGCGCGACAGCGTCCGCAACCTGTTCGCCGACCGCTGCCCACCCGAGTTGGTCGCACGGTGTTACGACTCTCCTCCTCAACAGTTTTCGGAGGTATGGCGCACCCTGGCCGCGGAGCTGGGGGTGGCCGGGCTGCTGGTTCCCGAGTCGTTCGGCGGGGCTGGAGCCAGCGCGCGCGAGGCCGCGGTCGTCATGGAGGAGATCGGCCGGACCGTCGCGCCGGTGCCGTTCTTCACCAGTTCGGTTCTGGCCACAGTCGCGCTGTTGGGGGCCGGGGACACCACGACCGTGGCGGATTTGGCTCAGGGCGCGGTAACGGCGGCGCTGGCAATACCGCTGTCCACCGCGCCGGACGATCCGGTCGCCGGGGTCGACATCGGCGCCGACGGCCTGACCGGACAGGTCACCAGCGTCGCGGGCGCCAGCGAGGCCGACGTGCTGGTGGTGCCGGTGACGGGTCCGGACGGACTCGAACTGCACACCGTCTCCCGGGACGCCGTCGGTCTTGAGGTATCGCCGCTGCTGGCGCTGGATATGACGAGACCCCTTGCGGACCTGGTGTTCTCGCGGGTGGCGTCGACGCGGATCGGCCGGGCGGAACCTGCCCTCCGGGTTGCGCTAGACACCGGCGCGGCGCTGCTGGCTTCCGAACAACTCGGGGTGGCGCAGTGGTGTTTCGACACCACGCTGGCTTATGTGAAGCAGCGCAAGCAGTTCGGCCGCGCGATCGGCTCGTACCAGGCGATCAAGCACCGGCTGGCCGATCTGTTGTTGGAGGTCGGCTCGGCCACCGCGGCGGCCCGGTACGCCGCGGACACGTGCGCCCGGGGTGATGGAGACGCTGGCAGCGCCGCGGCTATCGCGCAGGCCTACTGCAGCGACGTCGCCGTGCACGCCGCCGAAGAGTGCGTTCAGCTGCACGGCGGCATTGGGATGACCTGGGAGTATCCGGCGCACCTGTATCTCAATCGGGCCAAGAGCGACCAGTTGGCGCTCGGCACCGCCTATCGGCATCGCGCCCGGTTGGCTGAGTTGGTGGACCTGCCGCCGAGTTAGGCGACTCCCTACGGATTTATTCCGGCGGTGCCGTCGTCGCCTGTGGAACCGGTGCCGCCCAGACCCGTACCGCCGGCACCGGCGGCGCCGGCGGTGGCATTTGGCAGCACAGCCGCCAAGGCGTCCCCGCCGTTGCCGCCGTTGCCGCCAGTTCCCATCGAGCTCTCGCCGCCCTTACCGCCGTCCCCGCCGGTGGCGATCGGGTTAAAGTTCGGAATCGTGCCGAAGGTGGACGCGTTGCCGCCCGTGCCGCCCTTGCCGCCGTTCCCGCCGGTGGTGTTGTCGGCGCCCGCCCCGCCGTCCCCGCCGGTGGCGCTGCCCAATCCGTAGTTGTACGCGTCACCACCGCTGCCACCGTCGCCGCCGGCGCCGGTCGAGCTGGAACCGCCGGCCCCACCGGTGCCGCCGGCGGCGTTTCCGACCCCGATGTTGGTCGCGTCACCGCCGACGCCGCCGGTCGCCCCGGTGCCTGCGCCGCCGGCCCCCCCGCTACCGCCGGTGCCGCCAACGGCAGCGCCACCTGCGCCTCCGCTGCCGCCGGTGAAGATGCCTGCTCCGTCGTTAGCTGCAGTGCCGCCCTTCCCGCCGCTGCCTCCGGTGCCGCCGGCCCCGGCGGCCCCGCCGGCCCCGCCGGCGCCACCGTTGCCATCAAGGCCGCTGTTGCCGCCATCGCCGCCGTTGCCGCCGGTCGGGCCGGTGGTGCTGTAGCCGGACCCGCCGGCGCCGCCGTCACCGCCGGAGGTGGCCGTCGTACCGGGTAGCCCGTCGGCACCAGCACTCGCACCAGCGCCACCGGCCGCCCCGCCGCTGGCCCCGGCGCCATACGCACCCGGGCTACCGCCGTTGCCGCCCTTACCGCCGTCGGGGTTCTCCGACGTACCGGCCGCGCCCTGTCCGCCTGTGCCACCGGCCCCGGCGGTGCCACCGGCGCCGCCGTTACCGCCACTACCGTTGGCGCCCGCCTGCCCTAACAATCCCGAGGCGCCACCGTGGCCGCCGTTACCACCCGTGCCGCCAGGGGCGCCATCGCCACCATTAACGCCGTTGCCGCCGGTGCCGTCGTTGGTGCCGAATACCCCGGGTGTGCCAGCACCACCGGTAGCGCCGGTGCCCCCGATGCCACCGATACCGCCGTGCCCGCCGGCACCGCCGCTGCCGAATATCGACCCACCACTACCGCCAGCCCCGCCGGCACCACCGTTGCCTCCAGCGCCGGCCGGAGTGCTTGAAGTGCCGGAGGTACCGGCGGCGCCGGCAAAACCAGCCCCGCCAGCCCCGCCACGACCACCGGTGCCGAACAATCCGGCGGCCCCACCTGCGCCGCCACGCCCCCCGTTAGGCGAAGCGGCCGTACCCGCCACCCCGGACCCACCGTTGCCGCCATTGCCCCACAAAATCCCGCCCGCGCTACCGGCCTGGCCGGTCCCCGCCGCGCCGTTGGTGCCGTTGCCGATCAGTGGGCGCCCCGTCGCTGCCTCGGTCGGCGCATTAACCGCGGCCAGCGCACCGTGCTGCACGGCCTGGAAAGCCGAGGCATTGGCCGCCTCCGCGGCCCCATAGCTGCCGCCCGCGCCGGTCAAGGCCTGCACAAACTCCGAATGAAATGCCGCGGCTTGAGCGCTGAGCGCTTGATACTCCTGGGCGTGGCTGGAAACAGCGACGCGATGGCCGCCGACACCTCATCTTCGGCGGCGGCGATCACCGAGGTGGTCGAGGGCGCCGCTGCAGCAGTGGCTGCACTGAGGGATGTGCCAATGCCCGCCACGTTCGCTGCCGCTGCGGACAACATGTCCGTCGACGCGATGACATACGACATCACAGCCCCCCTCCAGTTGTTCGAGCATTGGAAATCTTCGAAGAGGTGTCAGTATGACCAACCGCCAGCAAAATTTCCTGGGTTGCGCTCAGGGTCTACCCGAGCCGCTGACTCAACGCACCAATGCCGAACCGAAAGTGTCCGTCATCGCCGTCCAATGCCGTTCAGCGGCGGCTTCGTCGTAGGGTTCGTTGTCCGGGACCGCGAAGCCGTGGGCCGCTTGGTACCACTCGATGGTGTGCTGCACACCCGCGGCCGTCAGCGCTTTGTCCAGCTGCTCGGCGTGCTCGGTGGTGAAGGATACGTCGTTCTCCGCGCCGCCGACGTACACCGTGGCGGTCATCCGGTCGGCGAGCAGGTGCGGGCTGTCGGCGCTGTCGGTTACCAGGCCGCCGCCGTGGAAGGACGCCGCGGCGGCGACGCGGTCCGGAAGGCGGCCGGCCATCATCAGCGAGATTCGCCCGCCCATGCAATAGCCGCACACGCCGAAGCGCTCCCCGGCCACCTCGGGGCGGGCGGCCAGGTAATCGAAGAACGCGGTGGCGTCGCCGGTGACCTTGTCCGGCGTCAGACTGCCGATCATGGACATCAGGCGATCGCGCTCCTGCTTGTCCGCGAACACACTGTCCATATCGAACGGGGCCCAATCGCCAGCGCGGTAGTACACGTCCGGCAGCAACACCGCGTAGCCGTATCCGGCCAGCTTGGCCGCCATCTGCTCGAAGGTGTCACGGACGCCGCCCGCGTCGGGGAACATCACCACACCGGGCCAGGGCCCGGACTCTTCCGGAGTGAACAGGTGCACTGTGCAGGCGCCGTCGGGCGTGCTGATGGTGTCGGTGGTGTTCGGCATGGCATCCGTTTTACTCCTTGTGATCGCCGCTAAATTCATCGGCGTCGACCCGCCGCGTCCGGCTTCGCCGCGCTTGCGATCGCCGCGTAAATAATCGGCGTCGACCCGCCGCGCCCGGCTTCGCCGTGCTTGCGATCGCCGCTAAGCTGGCCGCGTGCCGATTGCGAAGCCCTACGAGGACCTGCTGCGCCTGGTGCTCGAGACGGGCGCGGCGAAATCGGACCGCACCGGCACCGGGACCCGCAGCCTGTTCGGCCAGCAACTGCGCTACGACCTCTCGGCCGGGTTCCCGCTACTGACCACCAAGAAGGTGCATTTAAAATCCGTCGTCTACGAGTTGCTGTGGTTCCTGCGCGGCGACTCCAACGTCGCCTGGTTGCACGAGCACGGAGTCACTATCTGGGACGAGTGGGCCAGTGACACAGGAGATCTCGGGCCGATCTATGGTGTGCAGTGGCGATCGTGGCCGACCCCTTCGGGCGAACACATCGACCAGATCAGCGCCGCGCTGGATCTGCTGCGTACCGACCCCAACTCCCGGCGCATCATCGTGTCGGCCTGGAACGTCGGCGAAATCCCGCAAATGGCGCTACCGCCTTGCCATGCGTTCTTCCAGTTCTACGTCGCCGACGGGCGGCTGAGCTGCCAGCTCTACCAGCGCAGCGCCGACCTGTTTCTCGGCGTGCCTTTCAACATCGCCAGCTACGCGCTGCTCACCCATATGATGGCAGCCCAGGCCGGCCTCTCGGTCGGTGACTTCGTCTGGACCGGCGGTGACTGCCACATCTACGATAACCACATCGAACAGGTGCAGCTCCAGCTCAGTCGCGACCCGCGGCCGTACCCGGAACTCTTTCTAAACCAAAGGGATTCGATCTTCGACTACACCTACGACGATATCGTGGTGAAGAGCTACGATCCACATCCGGCGATCAAAGCTCCCGTCGCTGTATGACGCTCTTGGGCCTGGTCTGGGCTCAGTCGACGTCCGGTGTCATCGGCCGCGGCGGTGACATCCCGTGGCGGGTCCCCGAGGACCTGGCTCGCTTCAAACAGGTGACCTTTGGCCACACGGTCGTGATGGGCAGGCGGACCTGGGATTCACTGCCGGCTGGGGTTCGGCCGTTGCCCGGCCGCCGAAATGTCGTACTTTCCCACCAGATTGAATTCGTGGCTGCCGGAGCTGAGGTGGTCTGTTCACTTGACCAGGCCTTTACCAATTCGGAAGCCAATTCGGGGACCGAACCCGAGACCTGGGTGATCGGCGGTGCGCAGATCTACTCGCTGGCGCTGCCGCACGCCACCCGGTGTGAGGTCACCGAAGTGGATATCGACCTGCCGCGCGACGACGACGACGCGCTGGCCCCCGTGCTCGGCGAGGCATGGGTGGGCGAGACTGGGGAGTGGCTGGTGAGCCGCACCGGGCTTCGGTACCGGTTTCACAACTATCGGCGCTCATGACCAGCTTGACCGTCGCGCAGGCCCGCCGGGTGGCGGTCGCGGCACAAGGTCTCGGCGAGCCCAAGCCGGCCGGCGCCGTCACCCGCGCACACCTCAGGCGGTTGATCTCGCGGATTCAAGTGCTGCAGCTGGATTCGGTGTCGGTGGCCGTCCGCGCCCATTACGCGCCGGTGTTCAGCCGGCTCGGCGCCTACGATCGCGACGTGCTGGACCGCGCCGCGTGGGGCCCACTGAGATCGCGACTGCTGGCGGAGTACTGGGCGCACGAGGCCGCGCTGATGGCCGTCGACGACTGGCCGCTGCTGCGCTGGCGGATGCGCCAGTACCGCCATGGCCGCTGGGGCAGTCACATCGTCAAGGCCAATCCGCAACTCGCCGAAGACATTGTCGCCGCCATCGCGCAACTCGGGCCGAGCACCGCCGGGCAGATCGAGGCACACCTTGAGGCCGAACCGCGCGGGGCGAAAGGTCCCTGGTGGGGGCGCAGCGACACCAAGTGGGTCGCCGAGGCGCTGTTCGCCTCCGGGGTGCTCACGACGGCCACCCGGGTGGGCTTCGCCCGGCACTACGACCTGGTGGAACGTGTGCTGCCGCCGAGCGTGCTGGCCCGCGAGGTCGACGACGACGAGGCCGTCCGCGAGCTCACCCTGCGGGCGGCCACCGCACTGGGGGTGGGGACAGAGGCCGACATCCGCGACTACTTCCGGCTGTCGGCCCAGCAGGTCAAGCCGGCCATCGCTGAGCTGGTGGCCATGGGCGAGATCGAGCGGGTCGATGTCGACGGCTGGTCGGCACCGGCGTATCTGCGGAGCGGCCGTGGGGTGCCCCGGCTGGACCGCGGCACCGCGCTGCTGTGTCCGTTCGACCCGCTGATCTTCTTCCGGCCGCGGGTGGAGCGGCTGTTCGACTTCGTTTACCGGATAGAGATTTACACCCCGGCGGCCAAGCGTCAATACGGTTATTACGTGTGGCCGCTGTTGGTGGATGGGCAGCTGGTTGCGCGGGTGGACCTCAAGGCCGACCGCGCCGCGGACACGCTGCGAGTGGTGGGCGCCTTCGGTGAAGCCTCCGCTGAGGACCGGGTGCCGCGGGCCCGGGTTGCCGCCGCGTTGGCCGGCGAGCTGGAGTCGATGGCGTCCTGGCTGGGATTGGGCGGGTTCAGCGTGTCCGGCCGCGGCGATCTGGCCGGAAAGTTACGCACGGCGGCCAAGCGGGTCAGCTGATGGCGCCAGCGACGACGAAAGAGCTCAAAGACACGCTCTGGAAGGCCGCTAACAAGCTGCGCGGGACTTTACCGGCCAGCCAGTACAAAGATGTCATCCTCGGGCTGGTATTCCTCAAATACGTCTCTGACGCTGATGACGAGCGATCCAGCAACGCGTTCAAAGTGCCGCCGGCGGCACGCTGGAAGTCATTGGCGGACAATGCGAAAGCCGACAACATCGGCCAGCTCGTCGACCAGGCGATGGCCGCGGTGATGACCGCAAACCCCACGCTTGCGCGGATACTGCCGCACCGGTACCACGGCGTCGACCAGCGTCGGCTCGGCGAGCTGATCGGACTGCTCAGCAGTGCGCGATTCAGCGGACCGGGTCAACGTCGCGCCCGCGACCTGATGGGGGAGGTGTACGAGTATTTCCTCGGCAATTTCGCCCGCACGGAGGGAAGGCGGGGCGGCGAGTTCTTCACCCCGCCCAGCGTCGTGCGGGTCATTGTGGAGGTCCTCGAGCCGTCAACCGGACGGGTGTACGACCCGTGCTGCGGCTCGGGCGGGATGTTCGTCCAGACCGAGAACTTCATCCGTCAGCGCGACGGCGACCCGACCGGCGTCTCCATCTACGGACAGGAGAGCGTCGAGGAGACCTGGCGGATGGCCAAGATGAACCTCGCCGTCCACGGCATCGACGACGCGGGACTGGGGCAGCGGTGGGCGGACACGTTCGTCTGCGACCAACACGCCCACTTGCCAATGGATTACGTGATGGCCAATCCGCCGTTCAACATCAAGGATTGGGCGCGCGCCGAGCAAGACCCGCGTTGGCGCTTCGGCGTTCCGCCGGCCGGCAACGCGAACTACGCCTGGATCCAGCACATCCTGTCCAAGCTGGCACCAGGCGGTAAGGCCGGCGTGGTGATGGCGAACGGTTCGATGTCGTCGAACACAGGCGGGGAAGGCGAGATTCGGGCGCGCATCATCGAGGCCGACCTGGTGGCGTGCATGGTCGCGCTGCCCGCGCAGCTGTTTCGCAGCACGGGAATTCCTGTGTGCCTATGGGTCCTGTCCATGAACAAGACTGACCGGTCGGGGCAGGTGCTGTTCATCGACGCCCGCGAGCTTGGCTACCTGGTGGATCGCGCCGAACGCGCACTGACCAACGAGGAGATAGTCCGAATCGGCGACACCTATCACGCGTGGTGCGGGTCGGTGTCGGCGTCCGCGAAATGCGTTAACTACGAAGATGTTCCGGGGTTCTGTAAGTCGGTGTCGCTCGACGAAATCCGATCTGGAGGCTACGCGCTCACGCCGGGGCGGTATGTGGGTGCGCCCGCGACTGTCGATGACGCCGAGCCGGTCGACGACAAGATCGCGCGGCTGACGAAGGACCTGCTGGAGGCGCTCGATGAATCAGCCCGACTGGACGTAGTCGTCCGCGAGCAAGTGGAGCGCCTGCGGTGAAAGTCAGGCTGGGTGACCACCTCGACTTCAGCAATGGCAGCACCTCGCCGGCGCGAAAGGCGGATGGGCGCTATCCCGTCTATGGCGCCAACGGGGCAATCGGGTACGCGGCGCAACACAATGCCCGGGGCCCGCTGATAGTGCTCGGTCGCGTCGGATCATATTGCGGCAGTCTGCATTACTGTGATGGCGATGTCTGGGTTACCGACAATGCGCTGGTGTGCCGGGCCAAGAACCCCGACGAGACGCGGTATTGGTACTACGCGCTGCAGACCTGTCGGCTCAACGAGCACCGGACCGGATCAGGGCAGCCTCTTCTCAACCAGGGAATTCTGCGCGACGTTTCGGTCGGGGCCGTAGCAGTCCACGAACGCCGTCGGATTTCGGAACTGCTCGGCGCCATCGACGACAAGATCGCCACAAACGAGCGCGTGATCGAGGCCGCCGAGAGCCTTATGGTGGCCACCGTCGGGTCGGTCTCCGCTCGCGTGCCGTTGTCGAGCCTGGCGAGCCGCTCGACAACATTTCGCGAGCCTGATGAATTCGATGACGTGGTTGCCCATTTCAGCCTTCCGGCGTTCGACGACGGCGCGAAACCAAAGCTCGTCGACGCTGGATGTGTGAAGAGCGGCAAGTTCTTGTTGTCGGAACCGTGCGTGTTGTTTGCCAAGCTGAACCCCAGAATTCCACGCATCTGGAACGTAGTGAGTTTGCCCTCCGAAATGTCATTGGCCAGCACGGAGTTCGTTGTGCTCAGGCCAAGGGGTGTCGATACGTCGGCGCTGTGGTCGGCGCTACGACAGCGTGACGTATCTGCGAGGCTGCAGCAGCAGGTCGCCGGAACTTCGGGGAGCCACCAGAGGATCCAACCGCGTGACCTACTCGATTTTCGAGTGCGAGATGTCCGGGGCTTGGCCCCCCGGGCGGCGCACAGGATCGCCTGCCTGGGTACGTTATGTCGGGCGCGACGTACCGAATGCGTACGGCTGTCTGCTTTCCGCGACGCGTTGCTGCCGCTGCTCATGTCGGGCAAGGTGCGGGTCGCGGACGCATCAATCGATCAACGGATTCGAAACGGCCAGAATAGAACTGAATCGCCAAAAGTCGCGATCGGCTGACCGGAGCCTGCGCGGCGGTCGCGTCCGTTACCTGGGGAGCGGACTGTAGAAGACCAAGCCGTTGCCCTTGTTGTCGTAGACCACAGCACGGCGTTCGTGTGCGTCGTCGTACGGGCCTTTCACGATGCCGCCACCATTGGCCTCGATAGCCTTCGCCGCGGCGTCAACGTCAGCGGTCTTGACACCGACGACGACCTGCCCGGGTATGGGATGGTCGACCGCGGTCGCCAACGCGAGAGTGATCGGTCCGGCATCGAGGGCTGCGAAGTGGGCTCCGTCGCGGAACTTCAATGGCATTCCCAGGGTCTCGCTGTAAAACCGGACCGATTCATCCAGGTTGTCGGTTGACAAGATGATCATCCGTACTTCGTGCTCGCTCACTCGTGCCTCCCATGGCCAAATCGCTTCCAGACTAGGCCAGCCTCAGGTTGCGCTGATTGGCGGCACGTTCACAAGTGGTGTGGCGTTGCTGCCTTTACGCAGGAACGATGCGCGTCCCGCGCCCTTCGATTACCACGTCGCCGCAGAACCGCAGGACTTCGCTGACCAAGACGTCGTTTTTACCGAAGTTTGGGAATGCGCTGCAACGCCTGGGTCCAGTAGCGGCCCGGTGCCGGCTTGGCGCGAACGACAGCCTTCGCCAAGGGCCGTTGATCCCGACCAGACGCGGCGGTCAGCCAAACACAGCGTCTAAGGTGAGCGCCGTGGCCGAGATCGCGCCGCTGCGCGTGCAACTAATCGCCAAGACCGAGTTCCTGGCGCCCCCCGACGTGCCCTGGACCAGCGACGCCGACGGCGGCCCGGCACTGGTCGAGTTCGCCGGCCGAGCCTGCTATCAGAGCTGGTCCAAGCCCAATCCCCGGACCGCCACCAACACCGGCTACATCAAGCACATCATCGACGTCGGGCACTTCTCTGTGCTGGAGCACGCCACAGTGTCGTTCTACATCACCGGCATCTCGCGATCGTGCACTCATGAACTCATCCGGCACCGGCATTTCTCCTACTCGCAGCTGTCGCAGCGTTACGTGCCGGAAAAAGACTCGCAGGTGGTGATCCCGCCGGGCATGGAGGACGACCCCGAACTGCAACAGATCCTGACCGCGGCCGCCGACGCCAGCCACGCCGCCTACACCGAACTGCTGGCCAAGCTGGAAGCCAAGTTCTCGACTGACCAGGCAGGCGAAAAAATGGGGGTTCTGCGGCGCAAGCAGGCGCGTCAAGCCGCTCGCGCGGTCCTGCCCAACGCCACCGAGACCCGCATCGTCGTCACGGGAAACTACCGGGCATGGCGGCACTTCATCGCGATGCGCGCCAGCGAGCACGCCGATGTGGAGATCCGCCGCCTGGCCATCGAGTGTCTTCGCCAGCTCATCGCGGCAGCGCCTGCGGCATTCGACGACTTCGAGGTGTCCACCCTGGCCGACGGGACTGAGGTCGCGACCAGCCCTTTGGCCACCGAAGCCTGAGCCGGCGGAGGCGGCGAAGGCTGCAGGTGGCAATCAGGCTGAGCTACCGAAGCGTGAGACACACGCGCTGGCGCGGGTGCTAAAGAGCTTGGCACCGCCAGGTAACCTGGGAGCCGTGAGCACCGCCGGATTCGATGCCCCCGCGCGATTGGGAACCCTCCTGACCGCGATGGCGACACCGTTCGGCGCCGATGGCTCTTTGGACACCGCCGCGGCGGCGCGTCTGGCGAATCACTTAGTCGACGCCGGGTGTGATGGTTTGGTGATCTCGGGTACCACCGGAGAGTCGCCGACCACCAGCGACGAGGAGAAACTCGAGCTGCTTCGGGTTGTCCTGGACGCGGTGGGTGACCGGGCCCGTGTCATCGCCGGCGCGGGCAGCTACGACACCGCACACAGCGTCCGGCTGGCCAAGGCCTGCGCGGCCGAAGGCGCGCACGGACTCCTGGTGGTCACGCCTTACTATTCGAAGCCGCCGCAGACCGGGCTGCAGGCACACTTCACCGCCGTCGCCGACGCCACCGAGCTGCCGATTGTGCTCTACGACATCCCCGGCCGGTCAGCGGTGCCGATCGAGCCCGACACGATCCGCGCGCTCGCATCGCATCCGAACATCGTCGGTGTCAAGGACGCGAAGGCTGATCTGCACAGTGGGGGACAGATCATCGCCGAGACCGGACTGGCCTACTACTCCGGCGACGATGCGCTGAATCTGCCCTGGCTGGCTATGGGTGGCATCGGCTTCATCAGTGTGATTTCGCACGTGGCGGCGGGTCACCTTCGAGAGTTGTTGTCCGCCTTTGGTTCCGGTGACATCGCCACCGCCCGCAAGATCAACGTCGCGGTCGCCCCGCTGTGCGACGCGATGGGACGGCTGGGCGGGGTGACGATGTCCAAGGCAGGCCTGCGCCTGCAGGGTATCGACGTCGGTGATCCGCGGCTGCCACAGATGCCGGCGACACCCGAGCAGATCGACGCGCTGGCCGCCGACATGCGTGCGGCCTCGGTGCTCAGGTGATCCGCTCGTGAACGAAGAGCTCGCGCCACCTGGTCCTTTGGCCGCGGGCGGGTTGCGGGTCACCGCATTGGGCGGCATCAACGAAATCGGCCGCAACATGACGGTTTTCGAGCACCTGGGCCGGCTGCTGATCATCGACTGCGGGGTGATGTTTCCCACCCACGACGAGCCCGGCGTCGACCTGATCCTGCCCGACCTGCGACACATCGAAGGCCGGCTCGACGACATCGAGGCGCTGGTGATCACCCACGCGCACGAGGACCACATCGGGGCAATTCCGTTCTTGCTCAAGTTGCGGCCCGACATCCCGGTTGTCGGATCGAAGTTCACCCTGGCGATGATTGCCGCGAAATGCCGTGAGCACCGCATCAAGCCGGTGTTCGTCCAGGTCGGCGAGGGGCAGAGCAGCAGGCACGGCGTGTTCGAATGCGAGTACTTCGCCGTCAACCACTCCATCCCGGACGCGCTGGCCATCGCGGTCTACACCGGCGCGGGAACAGTTCTGCAAACCGGCGACATCAAGCTCGACCAACAACCGCTGGACGGCCGTCCCACCGACCTGCCCGGCATGTCCCGGCTCGGCGACGCCGGCGTGGACCTGTTTCTGTGCGACTCGACCAACTCCGAGATGCCCGGCGTCGGGCCATCCGAAAGCGAGGTGGGCCCGACTCTGCACCGGCTGATCCGCAGCGCCGACGGGCGAGTCATCGTGGCGTGCTTCGCCTCCAATGTGGACCGCGTGCAGCAGATCATCGATGCCGCACGTTGCATTGGGCCGGCGGGTTTCCTTCGTTGGGCGATCGATGGTGCGCAACATGGGTATCGCCCGGGACCTGGGTTTTCTGCGGGTAGACGATTCCGACCTGATCGACATCTCCGCCGCCGAGATGATGGCGCCCGAACGGGTGGTTCTGATCACCACCGGCACCCAGGGCGAGCCGATGGCGGCGTTGTCGCGGATGTCGCGCGGTGAGCATCGCAGCATCACGCTGACCTCTGGCGATCTGGTCATATTGTCGTCGTCGCTGATCCCCGGAAACGAGGAGGCGGTCTACGGCGTGATCGACTCGCTATCCAAGATCGGGGCCCGTGTCGTCACCAATGCCCAAGCGCGGGTGCATGTTTCAGGCCACGCGTATGCCGGCGAGCTACTATTCCTGTACAACGGCGTGCGGCCCCGCCATGTCATGCCGGTGCACGGCACCTGGCGACATGCTGCGGGCCAATGCCAAGCTGGCCGCCAGCACCGGCGTCCCCGAAGAGTCGATACTGTTGGCGGAGAACGGCGTCAGCGTGGACTTGGTTGCCGGCAAGGCCACCATCGCCGGTGCGGTGCCGGTCGGCAAGATGTTCGTCGACGGCCTGATCACCGGCGATGTCGGCGATATCACACTGGGCGAGCGGCTGACATCTGTCTTCCGGGTTTGTTTCGGTGATCGTGGTGGTGAAGCGCGGCACCGGGCGTCCGGCCGTTGCGCCACAACTGTATTCACGCGGATTCTCCGAAGACCCCAAGGCGCTCGAGCCCGCCGTACGCAAGGTCGAGGCTGAACTCGAATCGCTGGCCGCTAACAACGTGACCGATCCGATCCGGATCGCCCAGGGGGTGCGCCGCACGGTTGGCAAGTGGGTGGGCGAAGTCTATCGTCGCCAGCCGATGATCGTGCCGACGGTCATCGAGGTCTGAATCGGCTAGGTCTTTTCCGCCGAGGCGGACCATTCCAGTTGCGACGCTTTGAGTTTGCGGCCGGCGGGCTCGACATAGCGCTGGACCAGTTCTTCGGGCCCCGCCTGTTCCACCAGTCGCCAACCATAGTCGGCGATGAACTCGGCCACCTCGTCCGGCTCCAAGCCGAAAAGCCAGATTTGTCGGCGCTCACGCATGTTGCGATACAGCGTCCTGGTGTTATACCGATTGGTCCCGTCGATGAAGTCCCGCCGGACGTACGTGAAGACCAACCGGCTACCCGGCGCGGCCGCGCGCAGGCCCGCCAAGGTTCGCCGGACAGCTGCTTCGGTGAGGTATTGAGTCACACCTTCCCAGATGAAGAAGGTCCGGTAGTCGGTGCGATAGCCGTGTTCTGCCATGGCGGTGAGCAGGTCGTCGGTCTCGAAATCCACCGCGACCAACCGGACCGAAAGCGGCAGCGCGCCCAGCACCCGCCGGACCGTCTCCGCCTTTCTGGCGATATTGACCGGTAGGTCGACCTCGAAGACCGGGATGCGGCGCTGCCGGGTGATCCGGTAGGGCCGGGTGTCGAGCCCGGCGCCCAGGATGACGACTGCGTCGATGCCCTCGAGTGCCTGTTCGAGTTTGTCGTCGATGAAGTGCTTGCGGCAGGCCAGATTGACCCACAGCCCGGGGCCGGTGAACTCCGATCCGCGGATCATCAGGCGGCGGATCGGCGCCGATCGGGTCGCGGCGACGAGCCATCGCAGTGCGGCGGGCAAGAACAGATACGCGAGGTCGTCGTCCACCAAGCGGCGGCCCGGTGGCTCGTTTTGTTCGACGGCCGTCAGCACCATGGGGCCGAAGGCGGTCTGCGCTGCGGGATTTCGAACCATCGGCGCCTATTTGTTCAAGAAGCCCGCGTCGACCGGCAAGGTGACGCCGGTGATGTAACAAGCCTGGTCGGACACCAGCCACGCCACCGCGTTGGCGATGTCATCGGCCTGCAACACCTCCACCGGCAGGGCATTGCCCATGCTTCCCGGCGAGTCGGACTCAGCGGCCATCTTGGCCAGCCATCCCCGAGTGAACTCGTTGTTGATCATGGGGGTTTCGACACCGGTCGGATGTATCGAGTTGACGCGAATACTCTGCTTGGCAAGCAAATTCGCGTACACGCGCATCAACCCGACCACGCCGTGCTTGGCGGCGGCGTAGCCGACGGAGCCGGCGTCTGGGCTCGCGATGCCGGCCAGTCCCGCGGCAGAACTGATCAGCACGATCGACCCGCCGGTGCCCTGCTTCACCATTGTCGGTATCGCGGCCTTGATGGTGTTGTAGACGCCGGTGAGGTTGACGTCGATGACGTCGCGCCAGCCGTCGTCACCGGATTGCATTGGTGCGATACCGGCGTTGGCGACCACGATGTCGAGCCGACCGAACTCGTCAAGACCCGCCTGCAATGCGGAGGACAACGACGCGCGGTCGCGAACGTCGCCCTGTCTGGCCACGATGCGAGCGCCGGTGTCCTCGACGAGTTTGACGGTGGCCGCCAAGTCCTCCGGGGTCGCGAGCGGATACGGCACGCTGGCGATCTGCTCGCACAGGTCCACTGCAATCACGCTTGCGCCATCGGCGGCCAGCCGAACCGCGTGCGCACGGCCCTGGCCTCGCGCGGCGCCCGTAATAAACGCCACCTTGCCATTTAGAGGGCCTCCGTGCGGGCCGTTTAGCGGCCCGTTCGGGGACACGTCGGTCACTTGCGCAGCTGTCCCTTGTCTGGATCACCCGCCGGAACCGGCTGCAGCATCTTGATATCCGGCGCGCCGGCCAGGTGCTCACCGACCGCCTTGAACATGTTGCCGACCGCGGGCGCGGTGCTGTGGGTCTTCAGCGCTTCTTCGTCGGCCCATTGCTCCACGAAGACGAACGTCTCGCCCGTTTGGTGCAGCGAGTACAGCTGGCAGCCGGGTTCGCCGTGCACCTCGTCGACCGCGCGGGTGAGGATATCGCGGGCGGTGTCGACTGATTCGGGTTTGACGGTCAAGGTGGCGACGACGACGACGGGCATGTTGGGGCCTCCTGGTTGCTCCGAGGGTGTGTGAGAGGGGTTGCGTGGTGACGCGTGTCTCACCCTACTCAGCGCTCGGGACCGGCCTCGCTGCGGAGGTGCCCGGCTCAGTCGCCCGTTCGTTCTAGCGAGATGTCGAGTTCTTGAGCCGGGCACGAATCCGCAGCATCGAAGCGGACGTTTCCGATGACCCGTGAAAGCGGCTGCGAAACCGGCTGCGGCAGTGCATATTCCTCATTTTTTATCGTCTTGGCGATCGCGCCGTTCGGGCAGTTGACCTCGGTGCGCTGGTTGAGCAGCCATTTGCCGTTGCTGTACATCAGCGAATTCACAGTGGCGGTCGCCGAGCCGGCAAAGGACCTGAACGTCGCGCATTGGTCGGTGTTTCGCACACACATCGTCTGCAAGGCGAGGCGCCGCACCCCGGGTTTCGACGAGTCGTGCAGGACGCTTGTCTCGTCGTAGTGACCGGTGAGGCCTTCGGGCGCAGACGGTGAACGCCGAGCCTGTTTGCCGGGATCAGCAACCGAGATACCCGCGTCGACGTCGCTCAGGCGTTTCACCGTCAACGGCGTTTGAGTCGCCACTGCGCAATCGGGACTCGGGTTCATGGCCACGTAGGACGTTCCGCTCAGGGTGCCGTCGGGCTGAGGCTGCAGGATCCAGGCGGTGATCGACGGGCCCTTTGCTTCGCTGTCAGTGCACGCGCTCTCCTCGCGGAGTGCCATCTGCCAATACCCATCGATATAGTCGAGCACCAAATCGACCGGGGGGTCCGACTTCTTTTTGGGGTCGTCGTCCGCCAGTTTCGTCGCCGTTGCGACGCACCCCGAATCAGTGCATGTCGAGCGCAGCGCATAGTTCCTGGATCTCGATTTCGTGGGTTTTGGCGTGCCACCCGCCAGTTGCTCGGTCCCGTCGAAATCAAACCGGTAGGTGCCGTCGAAGCTCGCGGACGGCTTGGCTGCCTTCGGTGACCCGTTTGAGGACCCGGTCGGTGAGCCACGGTCGGCACAGGCGGCCAGCAAGGCGACGCTGAGGGCGGCCGCACACACCCCACGGAATATCCGCATCTAAATCCCATCTATCAAGAGCCGGACCGTCCAAGAGCCGGAAGGGCACTTAGCGGCGATCGAAGTATTCCAGGTCTCACGGCGCAGCCGGAAAAGTCGAAACAGCGCCTTCCCGTTACCAGTGTGGCGGGTGGTGTAGATGAGTGTATTTGCGACTACCCTTGCCTTCATGCCGAGTAAGACCGCCGCCCGCTCCGGTACCCGAAAGAGCAGGTCAAAGGCCAGTTCGCGAGGTGGGTCCCGGCCTGCGCGACCAGCACCACCGCGCAGAAGGGTGAGCAAGCCCGCGAAACGGCGTAATCAGTCGTTGCTGGTGGCCGCCGGGCTGACCTGCGGCCGGGCCGTGCGGGCGGGCTGGCTGATGGCGGCGAAGGGCACCGGGGGCGCGGCACGGTCGATCGGTCGCGCCCGCGACATCGAGCCGGGGCATCGCCGCGACGGGATCGCGATGGTCCTGCTGGGCGTTGCCGTCATCGTCGCCGCGAGTTCGTGGTTCGATGCCGCCCGGCCAGTCGGCGCGTGGGTGGATGAAGTGCTGCGGACGTTCATCGGCGCCGGCGGTCCTCGCGCTCCCTGTGGTCACCGCCGCGATCGCGGTGGTACTGATGCGGACGCAACCCGACCCTGATGCGCGGCCCAGGTTGATTCTCGGCGTGAGCTTGATCGCACTGTCGGTTCTTGGCCTGCGCCACCTGTGGTCCGGTTCGCCGGAAGACCCGGAAGCGCGGCGTCACGCGGCCGGATTCATCGGCTTCGCCATCGGTGGGCCGTTGTCGGACGGGTTGACGGCTTGGATCGCAGCGCCGCTGTTGTTCATCGGCGCGTTGTTCGGGTTGCTGTTGCTGACCGGCACCACGATCCGCGAGGTGCCCGATGCGATGCGCGCCATGTTCGGCACCCGCTACCAACGCGATTACGCCGATGACGACGAATACGACGCGTACTACGGCGATGGCGAGGAAGCCGATGACGCTGCGCGCGAAGACTTCTCCGACGGTTATTACGACGACGCGCCCTTCGACCCCGAGCACGAGCCTGCGGCATGGCCATCGGCGGACGCGGCCCTGGATGCGCTGGACGTGCCGGTCGACGAGACCCCCACCATTCCGGAGCCCGCCACCAGCAGCCGTCGTCGCAAATCCCGCAAAGAGGACACCCAAGCGCTGGACCGGGTCGTCGAAGGGCCCTACACACTGCCCCCGTTGAGTCTGCTGGTCGCCGGCGATCCGCCCAAGAAACGCAGTGCCGCCAACAACGTCATGTCCGACGCGATCAGTGAGGTGCTCACCCAGTTCAAGATCGACGCGGCCGTCACCGGCTGCACCCGCGGTCCCACCGTCACCCGCTACGAGGTCGAGCTGGGACCCGGCGTCAAGGTGGAGAAGATCACCGCGCTGCAGAAGAACATCGCCTACGCGGTGGCCACCGAGAGCGTCCGCATGCTTGCGCCGATCCCCGGCAAGTCCGCCGTCGGCATCGAGGTGCCCAACACCGACCGCGAAATGGTCCGACTGGCCGACGTGCTCACCGCCCCGTCGACCCGTCGCGACCACCATCCGCTGGTGATCGGGCTGGGCAAGGACATCGAGGGCGACTTCATCTCGGCCAACCTGGCCAAGATGCCGCACCTGTTGGTCGCCGGCTCCACCGGGTCCGGCAAGTCCAGCTTCGTCAACTCGATGCTGGTGTCGCTGCTGACCCGGGCCACCCCGGAAGAGGTCAGGATGATCCTGATCGACCCGAAGATGGTGGAACTGACTCCCTACGAAGGCATTCCGCATCTGATCACCCCGATCATCACCCAGCCGAAGAAGGCGGCCGCGGCGCTGGCGTGGCTGGTCGAGGAGATGGAGCAGCGCTACCAGGACATGCAGGCGTCCAGGGTGCGGCACATCGACGACTTCAACGCCAAGGTGCGATCGGGCGAAATCACCGCGCCGCTGGGCAGCGAGCGCGTGTACCGGCCCTACCCGTACGTGCTGGCGATCGTCGACGAGCTGGCCGACCTGATGATGACCGCGCCGCGCGACGTCGAGGACGCCATCGTGCGGATCACCCAGAAGGCCCGGGCGGCGGGCATCCATCTGGTGCTGGCCACCCAGCGCCCGTCGGTCGACGTGGTCACCGGGCTCATCAAGACCAACGTCCCGTCCCGGCTGGCGTTTGCGACGTCGTCGCTGATCGACAGCCGGGTGATCCTGGACCAGGCCGGCGCGGAAAAGCTGATCGGCATGGGCGACGCCCTGTTCCTGCCGATGGGCTCGAACAAACCGGTGCGGCTGCAGGGCGCCTACATCACCGACGAGGAGATTCAGGCCGTCGTCGCCGCGTGCAAGAACCAGGCCGAACCCGAATACACCGAAGGCGTGACCACCGCCAAGCCCACCGGCGAACGCACCGACGTCGACCCCGATATCGGCGACGACATGGATGTCCTCCTGCAAGCGGTCGAGCTGGTGGTGTCCAGCCAGTTCGGGTCCACGTCGATGCTGCAGCGCAAGCTGCGGGTCGGCTTCGCCAAGGCCGGCCGGTTGATGGATCTGATGGAGACTCGCGGCATCGTCGGTCCCAGCGAGGGATCCAAGGCGCGCGAGGTATTGGTCAAGCCCGACGAGCTTGCGGCGACGCTGGGGTCGATCCGGGGCCTTGGCGCCTCGGATGAAGAATCAGACAGCGGCGCCGACGAGTAATCCGCCGAGCAGACGCAGAATCGCACCGCGCCGGCTCTAAGAGTGCGATTCTCTGTCTGCTCGCGAGGGTCACAGCACCAGCAGCATGCGCGAGTTGCCCAGAATGTTGGGCTTGATGTAGCTCAGGTCCAGGAATTCGGCGACTCCGATGTCATAAGACCGGCACATCTCTTCGAACACCTCGGCGGTGACGGGCGTGCCTTCGATCTCGGTGAACCCGTGCTTGCCGAAGAACTCGGTCTCGAAGGTCAACACGAACAGCCGCTCCAACTGCAGCTCGCGAGCGACTTCGAGAAGCCGGGTGACGATCGCATGGCCGACCCCATGGCCGGTCACCGCGGGGTCGACCGCGACGGTACGGATCTCGCCGAGGTCAGACCACAACACGTGCAACGCGCCGCAACCGATCACTTTGCCCGGGATTTCGGCGTGCTCGGCCACCCAGAACTCCTGAACGGCCTCATAGAGCGTCACCAGGTTCTTTTCCAGCAGGATCTTTCCCGCATAGGTGTCGACCAGGTGTTTGATCGCCGGGACGTCGGACGTTCGCGCACGCCGGACGGCGAGTCGGCGGCCCTGCGAACTTTCGGTCACGGATAACAGTATCGGCATCGGACCCAGCTTTGCTGGTCAACGGTTATTCTGTTGCCGTGTCGGGGCAGCCTCAGACGAGTCCGATGGTAGGCCGTGTCCGCATCGCTAACCTCGCCAATTTCCTGACCGGCCTGCGGTTGGTGTTGGTGCCGATTTTCATGTTCGCCTTGTTCTATGAGACCGGACACGACTTCGCCGGCCGGATCGTCGCTTTCGCGATTTTCACGATTGCGTGCATCACCGACCGGTTGGACGGTGTGCTGGCCCGCAACTACGGCATGGCGACCGAGTTCGGCGCGTTCGTGGATCCCATCGCGGACAAGGCGCTGATCGGGTCGGCGCTGATCGGTTTGTCGATACTTGGTGACTTGCCGTGGTGGGTAACCGTGCTGATCCTGACCCGGGAGGTCGGGGTGACTCTGTTGCGGTTGGCCGTAATTCGGCGCGGGGTCATCCCTGCCAGTTGGGGCGGCAAACTCAAGACGGTGGTCCAGGCGCTGGCGATCGGCTTGTTCGTGCTGCCTTGGTCGGAGTTGTCGGAGCCGTTTCTGGTGGTGGCGTCGGTGGTGATGGGCATCGCGATCGTGCTCACGGTGGTCACCGGTATCGACTACGTGGTCTCGACCGTGAAGGCAGTCCGCCGCGCGCCCAACTAATCGCGGATTTTGTCGCCTGATTTGTCTCAAGACGGGAACCAACTCCACCGCCGCCCGCGTTCACCTATTAGGTGCCGTGAGGTGCGTGGTAGGTGCCGAGCATGGCCTGACCAAAAGGAGAGCGGGATGCCGCCATTGGTGCGTGAGGTCGTCGGCGACGTGCTACGCCGGGCCCGGACGTCGCAGGGCCGTACGCTGCGTGAGGTTTCTGATTCAGCGCGGGTGAGCCTGGGATACCTATCGGAGGTCGAACGCGGTCGCAAGGAACCGTCCAGCGAGCTGCTCAACGCGATCTGCGACGCCTTGCGGGTCCCGCTGTCGGCGGTCCTCACCGACGCTGGCGAGCGGATGGCGCGCGAGGAGCGGGTGGCCCTTGCCGCTCCCGGTAGTCCGCCGAGCAACGGGGCGAGTGGTTCCACGATCGACGCCAGCACCAAGGTCGTCATTCCGCCGGTCGCGTCTTTGGCGGTGGCCTGAGCGGCCAGGGGTGGGGCGATCGGCTCTAACCCGTTAAATTGAGCGACAGGGTGAGCGCCAGGTCCTATCAGGGGCCCATCCGGGGCCCATCCGGCACAGAAGAAACGGAGCTAACGCATGGCCAATCCGTTCGTCAAAGCGTGGAAGTACGTCATGGCGTTGTTCAACGCGAAGATCGACGAGCACGCCGACCCTAAAGTCCAGATCCAGCAGGCCATCGAGGAAGCGCAGCGCACCCATCAGGCGCTGACTCAACAGGCCGCGCAAGTGATCGGCAACCAGCGCCAACTCGAGATGCGGCTCAACCGGCAGCTGGCCGATATCGAAAAACTCCAGGTCAACGTGCGCCAGGCGCTGACGCTGGCGGACCAGGCCACCGCCGCCGGAGACGCCGCCAAGGCCACCGAGTACACCAACGCCGCCGAGGCCTTCGCGGCTCAGCTGGTGACCGCCGAGCAGGGCGTCGAAGACCTCAAAACGCTGCATGACCAGGCGCTCGGCGCGGCCGCTCAGGCCAAGAAGGCGGTCGAACAGAACGCGATGGTGCTGCAGCAGAAGATCTCCGAGCGCACCAAGCTGCTCAGCCAGCTCGAGCAGGCAAAGATGCAGGAGCAGGTCAGCAATTCGCTGCGGTCGATGAGTGAGATCGCCGCGCCGGGCAACACCCCGAGCCTCGACGAGGTGCGCGACAAGATCGAACGTCGGTACGCCAATGCGCTCGGGCAGGCCGAACTGGCGCAGAGTTCGGTCCAGGGCCGGATGATCGAGGTTCAGCAGGCCGGCGTGGAGATGGCCGGTCATTCCCGGCTGGAGCAGATCCGCGCGTCCATGCGCGGCGATGCCCTGCCGACGGGCGGAACGCCTGCCGCTCCAGGAGCCAGCCCCGCAACTCCCGCGGCCAACCCGGCCGGCGGTGGGCCCATTCCCGAGAAGCCGCTCGGGCAGTAGCGGGGCGGTCTTGCGGTGGTGGTGAGGGCGACTGCGCGCGGGCCTTGGCGCGCGCTGCTTCAGCGAGGTTTCGACACCGCCACCGAACTGTCCGCTGCGGTCGCCCAGAAGATCAGCGCCGCCACCGATCCACGCGCACGGCTGCTGCGCCGCCGCCGCCGCGCGCTGCGGTGGGCCTTGATATTCGGCGCCGGGTGTCTGTTTTGGGCGGTGGTGACGGCGGTGCTGGCGGCGTGGGGCTGGTTCGCGTTGCTGCTCGAGATCACCGGTTCTGTCGCGGCCGTGCAGGCCATTCCGGCGACGTTGCTGCTGTTCCGCTATCGCTGGCTGCGATCGGAGCCGCTGCCGGCGCAGCGGCCGGCCAATGTCCGTAGGCTGCCCGCACCGGGTTCGGCCGCGCGGCCGGCGATGTCCGCGCTGGGAGCTTCCGAACGAGGCTTCTTCTCGTTGTTGGGCGTGATGGAGCGCGGCGACATGTTGCCGGTTGCCGAGATCCGTGACCTGACAGCCGCGGCCAACCGAACCTCCGCGGCGATGGCGGCGACTGCCACAGAGGTTGTCTCGATGGAACGGGCGGCGCACCACTCCGAATCTTCGCGGTCGTATCTGGCCCCCACCATCAATGCGTTCACCGCGCAATTGAGCGCCGGAGTCCGTCAGTACAACGAAATGGTCACTGCCGCAGCGCAATTAGTCTCATCGGCCAACCGCGAAACCGCCCCCGGGGTTGGGGTCGGGTCGGCGGCTGCGCAGCAGCGTTACCGCGACGAGTTGGTCGAGGCTACCGACCGGCTGCTCGGTTGGGCGCAGGCGTTCGACGAACTGGGCGGATTGCCCCGGAGATAACCGGAGGCTAGTTGCCTATACCGGACCCGACGGCGGCGTCGAATCGGGTCGCGGGCCGTAGCGCTCGATGTATGCCTGGTGCATGGGGGCATCGCGCTTGCGGGCACGTTCGTCGACGAGGTTGGGGTCGAGACCGTGCACCTGCAGCATGTGCCGGCGCCACACCTTGTTGAGCGCATGCGAGAAGTACACGAACGGAATGAGGATCGGCAGGGTCATACTCAGGTGGACGTCCAGCGTGGTCGGGACCAGCCAGAACGGCGCGAGCACCAAGACCGCGGGAACTGCCACGCGGAGCATCATCCTGCGGGTGGCGCCTTTGCCGGCCAGGTCGTTGCGCACCCAATCTCGCATCGAGTCGGGCAGCCGCGCCCCGTAGCAGTAGCGGATGTACTGCCACCAGCCAGGTTTCTGCATGTAACTCATGTTAGCTGTTCAAACAGTGCGACAAACACGCAGTTCAGGGGCTTAGGTTGGCCAGCTGGCGGCGGTAAAGAAATCAACCCGACGCGCGGAAAGCCTCCACAACTTCCTCCGCTCCGCAGTCACGGTAATCAGCTAACGACTTGTCCGCGATTGATTCAGGTTGATAGTGGACGTGCCGCTGGGCCGAACCGGTAGCTCCATTTACTGTGAAACTCCTAGATGAGCAAGGGGTTTCCTGCGAAATCGCGACTGCCACTCCAGGAGAATACTGTGTCTTCGAGAGCCTTGAAGAGTGGAACGCAGCTACCCAAGGCACTACACTTATGCCGTATCGATACCTCGGTGAAGACCGGTTGGGAGGATTGATATGTCGTTGGTGATCGCGGCACCGGAGTTGATGGCCGACACGGCAGCGGATTTGGCGAATATCGGTTCGACACTCGACGCGGCGCACATGACGGCGGCGACCTCGACCATAGCGGTGGTTCCCGCCGCCGCCGATGAGGTATCAGAGAGTATCGCGCACCTGTTTTCCCTACATGCCCAGGACTATCAGGCACTGGCCGGGCAGGCGGCGGCATTTCATGAACAGTTTGTACACCGCCTGACTTCCGGTGCGGCGGCCTATGCCAACACCGAGGCCGCCAACGTCACGTTGTTGCAGCTCTTGACTGAGGGCGCGGACGCGATTGGGGGCGCCATCGTCGCCTTCGGGAGCCAATTGGTCAGTTTGTTCAATGCTATCTGGAGCCAATTACCGGGTTTATTAATAACGATTGCGGAAGCACTACCTGCCGTACTAGCAGTTATTGCACTGTCGCTTAGCGGTATTGGTATATTATTGCTCTTAGCGCTGTTTGGCGTATTTCTCGTTGCAGGGCTCTGATAGTAATCCCTAAATTAGCCATTCCGGGATGGCGGATGTCCCCAGAGGCTAGAAGGTCGCCTTGAGTGACGGCAGCACCAGCGCCGCCACGCCACGCGCGGTCGCCTTGAACATGTCGAAGAAATCGAAATAGTCGCGCCACAGCGTGATTCGGCCATCGTGGACTTCGAACACCCCACACACCCAGAACTGCAGCCGGAGAGGGCCGATGATCAGGGCGTCGGTGCGCTCGGTGAGCACCGCGGCGCCGTCGGCGGCAATGCGGTGGATCTTCACCTCGAATGCGGTTTTGCCGCCATCCATTCGGCGGAACAGCTTCATCGCTGCGCTGCGGCCGTGGATCGTCGGCAATCCGACGTTTTCGTAGACGAGGTTGTCGTCCAGACACGCATCCGCGGTCTCGTAGTCCACGTCCTGCAGCGCGGTCAGGAAAACCTCGACCGTGCGAGTGTTCTCGGTGGTTGTCTCAGTCAGCTCGGTCATGTTGCAAGCGTAGGCGCGTGGCGTTGTGGCAGGGTAGGGCGGTGCGCGTCGCCGTTGTCGCCGGGCCGGATCCCGGGCACTCGTTTCCGGCGATCGCGCTGTGCCAACGCTTCCGCGAAGCGGGCGACACGCCGACGTTGTTCACCGGGGCGGAGTGGGTTGAAGCCGCCGGTGTCGCCGGGGTTGACGCTGTTGCGCTGGACGGGCTGGTGGCACTCGACGACGACCACGATGCCGGCGCCAGAATCCACCGGCGTGCCGCGCGGATGGCGGTGCTCAACGTGCCCGCGCTACGCGACCTGGCACCCGACCTGGTGGTGTCGGATGTCATCACCGCGGGCGGCGGCATGGCGGCCGAGCTATTGGGTATCCCGTGGATAGAGCTCAGCCCGCATCCGCTGTACCTGCCGTCCAAGGGACTGCCGCCCATCGGCAGCGGACTGGCGCCGGGCACCGGTATCGGTGGACGGCTGCGGGATGCGACGATGCGGGCGTTCACGGCGCGGTCCCTGCGTACGGGACTGCGAGAGCGCGCGGCCGCGCGGGTCGAGATCGGATTGCCGGCCCGCGACCCGGGGCCGCTGCGCCGGCTGATCGCCACGCTGCCCGCGTTGGAGGTGCCTCGTCCGGACTGGCCGGCCGAGGCCGTCGTAGTGGGCCCATTGCACTTCGAACCGACCGATCGGGTGCTGGAGATCCCCCCGGGTCCGGGGCCGGTGGTGGTGGTCGCCCCCTCGACCGCGTTGACCGGAACCGTTGGGCTGGCAGAACTTGCGTTGGAATGCCTGACGCCAGGAGAAACGCTGCCGCCGGGGTCGCGGCTCGTGGTGTCGCGTCTTGGCGGCGCGGACCTCCCGATACCGCCCTGGGCCGTAATCGGGCTGGGACGGCAGGACGAGCTGCTGAGACATGCCGACCTGGTGATCGGCGGGGGCGGCCACGGGTTGGTGTCCAAGACGTTGTTGGCCGGGGTGCCTCTGGTGGTGGTTCCCGGTGGCGGTGATCAGTGGGAGATGGCCAATCGGGTGGTGCGGCAGGGGAGTGGGCGGCTGATTCGGCCGTTGACCGCCGACGCACTGGTGTCCGCGGTCAACGAGGTGCTGTCGTCGTCGGGCTGTCGCGCGGCCGCGCAACGGGCCGCCGCCAGCGTCACCGGGGTCGCCGATCCGGTGCGGGTGTGCCACGAAGCGCTGGCGCTGGCCGGGTGACGAGGCCTAAGGCCCAGTAAATTTGATCGGGTGCGGCTGACGGAGTTCAACGATCGAGTGGTCCTGCGATTCGGCACCGCCTACGGCGCGTCCGTGCTGGCCGACCATGTGCTGACCGGCTTTGGCGGCCTTACCGCCGCCCAGGCGATCGAGGAGGGTGTCGAGCCTCGCGAGGTCTGGCGGGCGTTGTGCGTCGACTTCGACGTGCCCCGGGACCAGTGGTGACCGCCCTCACGGCAGTTTCGGCGCCATCAGCTCATGCTCGGCTCGTCAACCGCGCAATCGCCGCATAGCGATCCCCCCGGTGTCCGGTAGAAGAGGCAGCAACTGCGACGCCGGAAGTCCAGATCGCCGCCGGTGACGACACCGGATCCGGTCAGCTCGCCGGTGTCCAGCAGGGCTTTGGTGATCCCGACGATCGACTGGCGCAAGTCGGGCCGCACCGACAGCAAGGCCCGAGCCGCTCCGACGAGTGCGGACGCGATATTGCCGGACAGCAGGCCGGGTGCGAGTTTCACCGGCAGGCCGGCCGCGAGCGGTTCCATCTGGTCGTGCACGACAATGCGGTACAGCAATTCTGGGGACGGCGGCTCTGTTAGGGGCTCTCCCACCGGCTCGGGCATGCGCAGCTGCGCCCCGTCGTCCGCACGCTGCAGGTCCGCCAAATCCGGAACGACGCCGTGGCCCAGCGCGCAGGCGAGCACGGGTGACCACAGCCGGGCCGCATGGCCGAGGTGACACCAGGGAGGCGCCGACCCGCAACTCGGTGGTGCCGTAGCGCTGGAGGGTGGCCTCGATCAGATCCAGGAAGCCGTCGGCGTAGGACTGGCCGACCGGGTGCCATCCCGCCGCGTCCCCGCCCACGGTCAGGGCGAAAAACCCGCCGTAGGACGAAGCCTGGGACAGCTCCACAGAGATGTTCATACGCTCAGTCGGTAGCTGATATGAGCGATGTTGCCACACGCGGTGGGGCGCGGCGTGTCGAACTTGAATCGAACAGGTGTTCGTCTACTGTGGTGATTGTTCGAAGATGACGACTTGTCGGTGGCCTTCTCTAGTGTCACGGCCAACCGACCGATTACCGGTCACTGAACAACGACTACAGGAGAGGCACCATGGCGCAAGCCCCCGATCGCGAGAAGGCTCTCGAGCTGGCGATGGCCCAGATCGAGAAGAGCTACGGCAAAGGTTCGGTGATGCGTCTCGGCGACGAGATACGTCAGCCGATCTCGGTCATCCCGACCGGATCGATCGCACTGGACGTGGCCTTGGGCATTGGCGGTCTGCCGCGTGGCCGGGTCGTGGAGATCTACGGCCCGGAATCCTCGGGTAAGACCACCGTCGCACTGCACGCGGTGGCCAACGCCCAGGCCGCCGGCGGCGTCGCGGCGTTCATCGACGCCGAGCACGCACTGGACCCGGACTACGCCAAGAATCTCGGCGTCGACACCGATTCCCTGCTGGTCAGCCAACCCGACACCGGTGAACAGGCCCTGGAGATCGCCGACATGCTGATCCGCTCTGGCGCGCTTGACATTCTGGTCATCGACTCGGTGGCGGCGCTGGTGCCGCGCGCGGAGCTCGAAGGCGAGATGGGGGACAGCCACGTCGGCCTGCAAGCCCGGCTGATGAGTCAGGCGCTGCGGAAAATGACCGGCGCGATGAGCAATTCGAACACCACGGCGATCTTCATCAACCAGCTCCGGGAGAAGATCGGAGTGATGTTCGGCAGTCCAGAAACGACAACGGGCGGAAAGGCTTTGAAGTTCTACGCATCGGTGCGCCTGGATGTGCGCCGGATCGAGACGCTCAAGGACGGCACCGATGCGGTCGGCAACCGCACCCGGGTCAAGGTCGTCAAAAACAAGGTGTCGCCGCCGTTCAAGCAGGCCGAGTTCGACATCCTCTACGGCAAGGGCATCAGCAGGGAGGGTTCGCTGATCGATATGGGCGTGGATCAGGGCTTCATAAAGAAGTCCGGTTCCTGGTTCACCTACGAGGGCGAACAACTCGGCCAGGGCAAGGAGAACGCCCGCAACTTCCTGATGGAGAACGCCGATGTGGCTAACGAGATCGAGAAGAAGATCAAGGAAAAGCTTGGCATTGGCGCGGTTGTGACCGATGACGACGTCCTGCCCGCCCCCGTCGACTTCTGAGCCATCTCGCGAAGAGCAGGCGCGGGCGTTATGCCTGCGCCTGCTCACCGCGAGGGCCCGCACCCGGGCAGAGTTATCCGGTCAGCTGGCCAAACGCGGATACCCCGACGACGTCAGCGACGTGGTGCTCGACCGGCTGGCCGGGGTCGGGCTGATTGACGACGCCGAGTTCGCCGAGCAATGGGTGCAGTCCCGCCGGTCCAGCGCTGGAAAAGGCAAGCGTGCCTTGGCTGCCGAGCTGCACACCAAGGGTGTCGACAACGACGTCATCACCACGGTGCTGGCCGGGATCGACGCCGGTGCCGAGCGCGACCGCGCCGAACAGCTGGTGCAGGCCAGACTCAGGCGCGAAAACCTCGACGGCGACCAGGCGCGAGTCGCCCGGCGGCTGGTGGCGATGCTGGCGCGACGCGGCTATGACCAGACCATGGCCTACAACGTGGTGAGTGTGCAGCTGAACCTGGAGCTCGATCGCCGCCGCACGTAGCGCCGGTCCGCCAATCAGCTAGCCGCCGTACCATGGCCGGGTGACTTCGATGGTGACGCGCGACGCCGCGGTGGCCGACGCTCCGTCGGCGGCATCCGCGCGTACCTATCAGGTCCGCACCTACGGATGTCAGATGAACGTCCACGATTCCGAGCGACTGGCCGGCCTGCTGGAAGCGGCCGGCTACCAGCGGGCCGCCGAGGGCACCGACGCCGATGTGGTGGTCTTCAACACCTGCGCCGTGCGGGAGAACGCCGACAACAAGCTGTACGGCAACGTCAGCCATCTGGCCCCGCGCAAGCGCGCCAATCCCGACATGCAGATCGCGGTCGGTGGCTGCCTGGCCCAGAAAGACCGGGACGAGTTGCTGCGCAAGGCGCCGTGGGTCGATGTCGTCTTCGGCACGCACAACATCGGATCGCTGCCCACGCTGCTCGAACGCGCCAGGCACAACAAGGTCGCCCAGGTGGAGATCGCCGAATCGTTGCAGCAGTTTCCGTCCTCACTGCCGAGCGCGCGTGAATCCGCATACGCCGCATGGGTTTCCATCTCCGTCGGATGCAACAACAGCTGCACGTTCTGCATTGTCCCGGCGCTGCGGGGTAAGGAGGTCGACCGCAGTCCGGCCGACATCCTGGCCGAAGTCGAGTCGCTGGTCGACGACGGTGTGCTCGAAGTCACCTTGCTGGGGCAGAACGTCAACGCCTACGGCGTCTCCTTCGCCGACCCGTCCCTTCCCCGCGATCGCGGCGCCTTCGCCGATCTGCTGCGGGCCTGCGGTCGTGTCGACGGCCTGGAACGCGTGCGCTTCACCTCGCCGCATCCGGCCGAGTTCACCGACGACGTCATCGAAGCGATGGCGCAGACACCGAACGTCTGTCCCGCCTTGCACATGCCGCTGCAGTCCGGATCCGACCGCGTGCTGCGCGCGATGCGGCGCTCCTACCGCGCCGAGAGATACCTCGGCATCATCGACCGGGTGCGCGCGGCCATGCCGCATGCCGCCATCACCACCGACCTGATCGTCGGGTTCCCCGGCGAAACCGAGGAAGACTTCGCCGCCACCTTGGACGTGGTGCGGCAAGCCCGGTTTGCGGCCGCCTTTACCTTCCAATACTCCAAGCGGCCCGGCACCCCGGCCGCCGAGCTGGACGGGCAGCTGCCGAAAGCAGTTGTGCAAGAACGCTATGAGCGGCTGGTCGAGCTGCAGGAGCAGATCTCATTGGAGGGCAATCGCGCGCTCATCGGGCAGACCGTAGAACTGCTGGTTGCCGCCGGCGAAGGACGCAAGGACACCCGCACGGCACGCATGAGCGGGCGGGCGCGCGACGGCCGGCTGGTGCACTTCACGGCGGATGATCAGGTGCGTCCCGGCGACGTCATCACCGCGGTGGTCACCGCGGCCGCGCCGCACCATCTCATCGCGGACGCCGGCATCGCGAGCCACCGCCGCACGCGCGCCGGCGATGCGCACGCCGCGCAGCGGCGCCCGCGCGGTGTCGGGCTTGGCATGCCCGGTGTCGGACAGTCCGCCGGGTCGGTCGACCCCCTCGGATGCGCCCGATGACGGAAGAACACCCGGACCTCGACGCCTTGCGCGCCGAGATCGAGGCTGCGGAACGCCGCATCGCCCGCGAGATCGACCCTGGGCCAAGGGGTTTCGTGGTCGCCATTCTGGTATTCGTGTTGCTGGGTTCGTTCATCCTGCCGCACACCGGCGGTGTCCGGGGCTGGGACGTGCTGTTCGGCACACACGGCGCGGGCGCGGCCGCGCTGGCTCTACCCTCACGGGTGTTCACCTGGTTGGCGCTGGTGTTCGGCGTCGGTTTCTCGATGCTGGCGTTGATGACCCGGCGCTGGGCGCTGGCCTGGGTCGCGCTGGCGGGGACATCGATTGCCAGCGTCGCCGGTCTGCTGGCTATCTGGACGCGCCAGACCGTGGCCGCGGGTCATCCGGGCCCCGGGGTGGGCCTGATCGTCGCGTGGATCACCATCATGTTGCTGACATTTCACTGGGCCCGCGTGGTGTGGTCGCGAACCATCGTGCAACTTGCCGCCGAGGAGCAACGGCGCCGAGTCGTCGCAGAGGAGCAGTCCAGAACGCTGCTGGAAAGCCTGCAAAGCCCCGACGGTCCCGAGCCCGGGACGACCCCGGACGTCGGGGGCGGACGCTAGGACCTGCGAGTCAGGGCCTTGGCGGCGGTATCAGCCCACTGCCGCCACTGCTCGGCGTTGGCTTTGGCCTCCTCGGCTTCCTTGGTCCGGCCGGCCGCCTCCGCCTTAGCCGCCTGCCGTTCGAACTGCTCTGCGCGGGTTCTGAACTGCTCGGCGCGGGCATGTGCCTCGGGGTCGGACCGCTCCGTTTCGCCGGCGTCGCGCACCTTTTTTTCGATTGCGTGCAGTCGCCGCTCCAGGTCGGCGGACTGCTCCCGGGGCACTTTGCCGATCGCCTCCCACTTGTCGGCGATCGACCGCAGTGCCGCCTTGGCGGCGTCATGGTTGCTCGTGTCGATCTTCTCCGCTTGGGCCAGCAGCGCCTCTTTGGCCCCCGCGTTAGCGTGCAGCTCCGCGTCCTTTTCCGCTGTGATGGCATTGCGGGCCTTGAAGAACACATCTTGGGCGGCTTTGAAGCGGTGCCACAGCGCGTCGTCGAGTTCCTTGCTTGCTCGTCCCACCGCTTTCCACTCAGTGAGCAGCTTCCGGAATTCCGCGCTGGTGTTTGTCCAGTCCGTCGAGTCGGACAGCTCTTCGGCCCGCTCGCACAGCTGTTCCTTCGCCTGCCGGATCCCGGATCGTTCCCGATCCAGCTCGGAGAAGTGGGACCCCCGCCGGCGGTTGAAGGTGTCCCGGGCCGCGGAATAGCGCTTCCACAGCGCCTCGTCGGTTTTACGGTCCAGGCCGGTGATGTTCTTCCATTCGTCGAGAATTACCCGCATCCGGTCGCCGGCGACCTTCCAGTGGGTGGAGTTGGCGGCCAAATCCTCGGCTTCGGCGGCCAGCGCTTCTTTTTGTGCGGTCTGGGCGGCCCGGTGCTCGTCGCGCCGCGACCGATCTGCCGCGATCATGGCACCGGCTTGTTCGAGAAGGCCCGTCAAACGGCCCGCCAGCGCATCGATGTCGCCCAGCACGCATACCGTCGGCAACGTTTCGGCCAGCGCGGAGGCATTGGCTTTGATCTTGCGGGCATCGCTGGTCCCCGCGGTGAGCCGTTCCTCCATCAAGGTGATCTCGGTGCTCAGGTCATCGAATCGGCGGCCGAACTGGGCAAACGCAGCATCCGGATCGCCGGCCTGCCACGAGCCAATGATGCGCTCGCCGGCCGCGCTGATCAGCCAGACGGTGCCGTCGGCGTCGACGCGACCGAATCGGTGCGGATCACTGCGCGGCGGTGCTGTCACCTGGTGGGGGGTGGGTCCCGCCGTCGGCCGTGGCCCGGGACGCGGTCCCGGACGTGGCACCGGCACCGAAACAGGTGGAGCCGGATCGTCGATTTTCTGCTCGTCAGTTGTCATGCGCTCGTCACCTACCCTTTGCACCTCCGCGCGGTCGATCACCGCGCACCCACCGCGCTCAGCGGCACCCTGCGGTCGAGCGGACTGGTACGGACCAAGCACCCTCAACCGGTAGAACAGTATTCAAGAGTATTCAAGCAGCTTGGCGGGCTGTGCGCGGCCACCTTCGCCGGTCTCTTCGGTGCTCGGGCTCCCAGTCCGGCAACAGTCCGGCTGCCTGGGCCGGATAACGAAACGATTCCACCATCAACCGACCCATATGGCGACGTCGCGCCGGCCGGTAACGTGACTGAGGCCAGTGGTGCTGGTGTTACTCGTGTGGTTCGAAGGGTGGTCACCGTGGCGGACGTGGATTTCGCGGCTTGCTGCACACCCGGCGGACCGCGGCGTACCTGTGCCACCATTAGAGACCGGTTCTCCGGTCCTGTCGGGTGTGGCCGGCCCCGCACTCGTGTAACACAGCGTGCACATAGGTTGGTGAACTAAGCATGGAGGATGTTTGCGCACGGGACCGCGTCGTTCGAGGTGACGCGGGGCGCAAGGGCGCGGATCTCGCGGAAACCTCCACGAAACGGTTAGTGAACAGCCCGTTTAGCTTGTAACTCGCGGACCGGACGTTGGGGGAGGAGGCCGCAGATGACGAGAACGGATCTCGCGGTGGTTCTCGCCCTGCTGGCTGCCTTCGCGTCCGCGATCGGCAATGTGGTCCGCCAGCGCTCGGCGCAGGAGATCACCGACCGGGAGGTGGGACACCTCGAGCTATTCCGGTTGTCGCTGCGCGACACCCGGTGGTGGCTGGGAGCTGGCGGCGCGATCGCCAATTACGCGCTGCAGGCCGTGGCCCTGGCACTTGGGTCGGTGGTGCTGGTGACTGCGCTGCAGGTGACAGCGCTGTTGTTCGCGCTGCCGATTTACGCGTACCTCACCAAGGTCCGGGTAACCGGCCGGGAGTGGGTCTGGGCGGTGTTGCTGGCCGCCGCGCTCGCGGTGGTCGTCACCGTCGGCGACCCGGACAGCGGCGCTTCGCGGGGTTCGCTGACAACCTGGCTCGTGGTGGCACTGGTGATGGGTCCACCACTGGTTTTCTGCGTGCTGGGTGCGCGGATCTGGACGGGCTCGGTGGCGGCGGTGCTGCTGGCGGTGGTCGCCGGTTCCTCGCTGGCGCTGTTCGCGGTGCTGACTAAAGCGGTGGTCGAGGTGGTCCGTGGCGGTGTCGTTGCGTTGCTGCTCGCCCCGGAGTTCTACTTCTGGCTGGCCGCGGCGCTGGCCGGAATGATCTTTCAGCAATCGTCTTACCGGGTGGGTTCGCTGAATGCTTCGTTGCCGACGTCGGTCGTCGCCAAGCCGCTGATCGGTTCGGCGCTCGGCATGGTGGTGCTGGGCGAGACGTTCGACGCCAGCGGCCCCGAGCTTGTTGTGGTGGCGGTGGGCGTGGTGCTGGTGATTGTTGCGACCTTTGCGCTGGCTCGTGGTGAAGCCGAGAACGTGACGGAAGAGGCGATCGAAAGCGGCCGCATTCCCGTCATCACTGCCGCGGATGCAGCGGCATACCAGCGCAAGCGACGGGGGCGCCGACGGGGCGCGCCGACTAGGCCAGGCGGCCTGGCCAGGAGTCAGAGACGTTAGTTTGATGGCGTGTTGAGCACCATCGCGATCATGCCGTCCGCGCCGGTGCTGGTGCCCGAACTCGCGGGGTCGGCAGCCGCCGAACTGGCCGACCTGGAAGCGGCGGTCCGCGAGGTGGCTGGTCTGTTGCCGCCACGCTGGATTGCGGTCGGCACGGGGTCTGTGGACTGCGTGGTGGACTCGAACGCCGTCGGCACCTTCGCCGGCTTCGGCGTGGACGTACCGGTGCGGCTGTCACCGCCGCGCGGCACCCCCCCGAAGTATCCGATTTACCTCTCTGCGCCCTGATGGCCGGCTGGGTGCGCGGCCAAGCCGAACCCGAGGCCAGCGTGCAGGTTCGCGTCTACCGCGGCGACCGTGCTGCCGACACCGCGCTGGCCTGCGGCCGCAAACTGCGTGCCGAGATCGATCTGGAGCCCGATCTCATCGGTGTGCTGATCATCGCCGACGGCGCCAACACCCTGACACCGGCCGCCCCGGGCGGCTATCGCCCGGACGACGTCGACGCGCAGCTGGTCCTCGACGACGCGCTGGCATCGGGCGACGTCGCGGCGCTGACCCGGCTGCCCGAGCAGGTCCGGGGCCGGGTGGCGTTCCAGGTGCTGGCCGGCCTGACCGAGCCGGGCCCGCGGTCGGCCAAGGAGCTGTACCGGGCAGCGCCCTACGGTGTGGGGTACTTCGCCGGTGTCTGGCAGCCGTGAGGCCGCTGGCGATCATCGGCCCGACGGGCACCGGCAAGTCGCGCTGGCGCTCGACGTCGCGGAGCGACTCGGCGGTGTGGTTGGCGCGGAAATCGTCAATGCCGACGCGATGCAGCTCTACCGCGGCATGGATATCGGCACCGCCAAGCTGCCCGTCGCAGCACGCCGCGGCATCCCGCACCATCAGCTCGACGTGCTGAACGTGACCGAGACCGCGACCGTCGCCCGCTATCAGCAGGCCGCGGCCGCCGACATCGAGGCGATCGCTGCCCGGGGCGCGGTGCCGGTGGTAGTGGGCGGTTCGATGCTTTACGTCCAATCGCTGCTCGACGACTGGTCGTTTCCGGCCACCGATCCCGCGGTGCGGGCACGTTGGGAACAGCGGCTCGCCGAGGTCGGCGTGAGTCGGCTGCATGCCGAGCTGTCCCGCCGCGACCCGGCCGCCGCCGCGGCGATCCTGCCCACCGACGGCCGGCGCACGGTGCGCGCGCTTGAGGTCGTCGAACTGACCGGCCAGCCGTTCGCCGCGTCCGCGCCACGCATCGGCCCCGCGCGGTGGGACACCGCGATCGTCGGATTAGACTGCGAGACTCCGATTCTCGATGAGCGGCTGGTGCGGCGCACCGAGGCGATGTTCGAAGCCGGCCTAGTCGACGAGGTAAGCGCACTGCTGGACGAAGGACTGCGCGACGGCGTCACCGCGTCACGCGCGCTGGGCTACGCCCAGGTGATCGCCGACCTCGATGCCGGTGGGGAACCTCAGCGAATGCGTGAGGCGCAGGAGCAGACGTTCGTGGGCACCCGCCGATACGTGCGACGGCAGCGGTCGTGGTTTCGCCGCGACCACCGCGTGCACTGGCTCGACGTAGGCCCAGCCGATCCAGAAAACCGAGCGCGCATCGTCGACGCCGCTTTGCAGGCGTGGCGGCAAGTACCCTGAACTGGTGATCTGCACATGATCTTCGCCAAGGGCCACGGCACCGAGAACGACTTCGTGCTGCTGCCCGACGTCGATGCCGAGCTGACGCTCAGCGCTGCGCGGGTGACCGCGTTGTGCGATCGGCGCCGGGGACTGGGCGCCGACGGTGTGCTGCGGATTACCACCGCGGGTGCCGGCGTGCGGGCCGGGGTGCTCGAGCGCCTGCCCGACGGTGTCAGTGCGGATGACTGGTACATGGACTACCGCAACGCCGACGGGTCGATCGCGCAGATGTGCGGCAACGGCGTGCGGGTGTTCGCGCACTACCTGCGTGCCTGGGGCCTGGAGTCCCGCGACGAGTTCGTCGTCGGATCGCTGGCCGGCCCGCGACTGGTCACGCTGCACCAGGTCGACGCAGACCTACGCCGACGTCACCGTCGACATGGGCAAGGCCAACCGGCTGGGCGCGGGGGAGGCCGTCATCGGCGGTCGGCGGTTCACCGGGATTGCCATCGACGTGGGCAACCCGCACCTGGCTTGCGTGGATACTGGGCTGACTATCGAAGAGCTTGCGGCGCTGGATGTCGGCGCACCCGTGCACTTCGACCGCGCGCAGTTCCCCGAAGGGGTCAATGTCGAAGTTCTCACCGCGCCGGCAGGCGGCGTGGTCCGGATGCGCGTGCACGAGCGCGGGGTTGGAGAAACCCGGTCGTGCGGTACCGGAACGGTCGCGGCCGCGGTCGCCGCGCTGGCCAGTGCGGGTGCCGACACCGGCACGCTGACCGTGCGGGTGCCGGGCGGCGACGTCACCGTCACCGTCACCGACGCCACCAGCTACTTGCGGGGACCGTCGGTGCTGGTGGCCCGCGGCGAGCTCGCCGACGCGTGGTGGAACACCCAGAGATGACGTGGAGCGTTCAGATTTGAGGCGGCACGGGATTATTCGGCTGCGCGGCCGCTCACAACGTGCCACCATCGGATACAGGCCATGACATATCCAGAATCGCCCGATATGGGCTTCCCAGATCCTGCTGACTCTCGCGACTCAGTACCGAGCACCGGCGAACTCGCTCTCGAAGACCGCGCGGCGCTGCGCCGGGTCGCCGGGCTGTCGACCGAGCTTGCCGACGTCTCCGAGGTCGAGTACCGCCAGCTGCGGCTGGAGCGAGTGGTCCTGGTGGGGGTGTGGACCGAGGGCACTGCGGCTGACAACCAGGCCAGCATGGCCGAACTGGCTGCCCTGGCCGAGACCGCCGGCTCCGAAGTGCTCGAAGGCCTCATCCAGCGCCGCGACCGGCCCGACCCGTCGACCTATATCGGCTCGGGCAAGGCGGCCGAGCTTCGTGACGTGGTGGTGGCGACCGGCGCCGACACCGTGATCTGCGACGGTGAACTATCGCCGGCCCAACTGAACGCGCTGGAGAAGGCGGTGAAGGTCAAGGTCATCGACCGCACCGCGCTGATCCTGGACATCTTCGCCCAGCATGCCACCAGCCGGGAGGGCAAAGCGCAGGTGTCGCTGGCTCAGATGCAGTACATGCTGCCGCGGCTGCGCGGTTGGGGTGAGTCGATGTCCCGGCAGGCCGGTGGCCGCGCCGGCGGCAGCGGCGGCGGGGTGGGCACCCGTGGTCCCGGTGAAACCAAGATCGAGACCGACCGGCGCCGCATCCGCGAGCGGATGTCCAAGCTGCGCCGCGAGATCAAGGGGATGAAACAGGCCCGCGACACCCAGCGCACCCGCCGGCTGGCCAGCGACGTGCCGTCCATCGCCATCATCGGCTACACCAACGCCGGCAAATCCAGCCTGCTCAACGCGCTGACCGGGGCTGGGGTGCTGGTGCAGGACGCGCTGTTCGCCACCTTGGAACCGACCACTCGCCGCGCTGATCTCTTTCCTGGCTCGAAGACGTCCTGGCCGGTCGTGCTCACCGACACCGTCGGTTTCGTCCGGCATCTGCCCACCCAGCTGGTCGAGGCGTTCCGCTCCACGCTGGAAGAGGTCGTCGACGCCGACCTGTTGGTGCACGTCGTCGACGGCGCTGACGCCAGCCCGCTGGGCCAGATCAACGCGGTCCGGCAAGTGATCTCGGAGGTCATCTCCGAGCACGGGGCGGATCAGGTCCCGGAGCTGCTGGTGGTGAACAAGATCGACGCCGCAAGCGATCTGGCGCTGGCCAAGCTCCGCCACGTGCTGCCCGGCGCCGTATTCGTCTCGGCACGCACCGGCGATGGCATCGACGCGTTGCGGCGGCGGATGGCCGAGCTTGCGGCGCCCACCGATGCCGCGGTGGATGTGGTGATCCCGTACAGCCGCGGCGACCTGGTGTCTCGCGTACACGCGGACGGGCGGGTGCAACAGGCCGAGCACACCTCCGAGGGCACCCGGATCAGGGCCCGGGTTCCGGCGGCGCTTGCCGCCAGCCTGCGGGAGTTCGGCACTCCCTAGCCAGGTGCCCCGACCAACCGTCCGGTTGGTATATCTTGAGGGCAGGGTCCCTCTCTCGCCGGATAGCCGGAGGTCGTAGTCAATGAGCAGTGCCGTCAAATACCAGCGCACTCTTTTCGAGCCCGAGCATGATTTGTTCCGCGAGTCCTACCGGGGCTTCCTGGACCGCCACGTCGCGCCCCATCAGGACGAATGGGACAAGGCGAAGATCGTCGACCGCGGGGTCTGGCTGGAGGCCGGCAAACAGGGCTTTCTCGGGATGTCGGTGCCGGAGGAGTACGGCGGCGGTGGTGACCCCGACTTCCGGTACAACACCATCATCACCGAGGAAACTGCCGCCGGGCGCTACAACGGGATCGGCTTCGGCTTGCACAACGACATCGTGGCGCCCTATCTGCTGGACCTGGCAAACGAAGAGCAGAAGCAACGCTGGTTGCCCAAATTCTGCTCCGGAGAACTGATCACTGCGATCGCGATGACCGAGCCGGGAACCGGCAGCGACTTGCAAGGCATCAAGACTCGCGCAGTCAAGCAGGGTGATCATTACGTGCTCAACGGATCAAAGACATTCATCACCAACGGAATCAACTCCGACTTGGTCATCGTGGTGGCGCAGACCGATCCCGATAAGGGTGCGCAGGGCTTTTCGCTGCTCGTTGTCGAACGGGGCATGGAGGGCTTCGAACGCGGACGCCATCTGGACAAGATCGGACTGGACGCGCAGGACACCGCCGAATTGTCGTTCACCGACGTCCAGGTTCCGGCCGAAAACCTGCTGGGCGAACAGGGTCTGGGGTTCATCTATCTGATGCAGAACCTCCCGCAGGAGCGAATCTCGATCGCGATCATGGCAGCCGCGGCGATGGAGAGCGTGCTGGAATTGACGCTGCAATACACCAAGGACCGCAAAGCTTTTGGCAAGCCGATCGGTAGCTTCCAGAACAGCCGTTTCGTACTGGCCGAGCTGGCGACAGAGGCCACCGTGGTGCGCATCATGGTCGACGAGTTCATCCGATTACACCTGGACAAGAAGCTAACGGCCGAACAGGCGGCGATGGCCAAGTGGTACTCCACCGAGAAACAGGTGCACCTGATCGACCGCTGTCTGCAGCTGCACGGTGGGTACGGCTACATGCGCGAATATCCGGTTGCCCGGGCGTACCTCGACGCACGGGTGCAGACGATCTACGGCGGGAACTACCGAGATCATGAAAGAGATCATCGGGCGCAGCCTCGGCGTCTAGCTTGCTTGATAGCAGGTCTTTCGGCCGCTGAACGGAATGCAGCTGGCGTGCAATGCAGATCGGGACAATCGCGAAAGCAACGCCGACCGCCCAGACCGTGGCAAACAAATTTCGATAACCTTTGAAATGGCCGAAATGGTCGAATTGTCGGGTGGATCGCTTGCCGACGGGTGGCCTCGCGTAGCGTCAGCACATCAATATTCCGCGCAAGTCAACGGCTGCAGACAACACCGTGGTCGGCGGCACGATAACTCGAACTTCGTACGGGCTGGGGCGTGATTGGTCGCGATACGGGTCGTGCTCGGCAACAATTCGACATCGGCGAGGTATCCGTTTTCGTACGATGGGCGAAAACACTTCGCAATTATCGTTGGTTAGCGCAAAGTTATGCGAGTCGGACGGTGATACGGACCACAATGGGGTAACTTCGCCGATAATCGGAATACCAAACCACTCGCTGGGTCCGACCAGAGGCTTGGTGAAGGGGCAGGGAGGTCAAGTGCGCAGGCTGGTCAGGCGCGCGCTGGTCAGCTTGGCGACCACCGTGGTGGCAGCCGCATTGCTGGCGCCCACCGCTTTCGCCTCTCCGATCGGCGACGCCGAGGCTGCCATCATGGCGGCGTGGGAGAAGGCCGGCGGCGACACCTCACCGCTCGGTGCCAGGAAGGGCGACGTGTACCCCGTCGCCGACGGTTTCGCCCTGGACTTCGACAGCGGCAGGATGTTCTACACCACGGCTACCGGCGCCAGATACGCTTACGGGCCGGTCCTGGACAAATACCAGTCGCTGGGCGGTCCCGGTGGCAGCGACCTGGGATTCCCGACCATCAACGAAGTTCCCGGCCTTGCTGGACCCGACAGCCGGGTGGCCACCTTTTCCGCCAGCGACAAGCCGGTGATCTTCTGGACGCCCGACCACGGCGCGTTCGCCGTGCGCGGCGCTCTGAATGCCGCATGGGACAGACTCGGCAGCTCGGGCGGCGTACTGGGTGCCCCGATCGCGGATGAAACCTACGACACCGACGTTATCTCACAGAAATTCAGCGGCGGTCAGATCTCGTGGAACTCGAAATCCAAGGAGTTCACCACGAGCCCGGCGACGCTGGCCGACCAGCTGAAGGGCTTACAGGTAACGATCGATCCCACCGTGGACATCGGCATGGCGTGGCGTGCGGCGGGCGGCGCCGGCGGTCCGCTGGGCCTCAAGCAGGGTGCGCAGTATTCCATCGGCGGTGACGGGGTTGTTCAGGACTTCGCCGGCGGCAAGGTGTATTACAGCCCGGCCACCGGCGCGAGTGCCGTCGAGAGCGACATCCTGGCGAAGTACGAGTCGCTGGGCGGCCCGGTCGGCAGCGACCTCGGTTTCCCCGCCGCCAACGAGGCTGACGGAGGTATCGCACCTTCCAGCCGGATCGTCACGTTCTCGGCGGCCGACAAGCCGATGATCTTCTGGACCCCGGACCACGGTGCATTCGTCGTGCGTGGAGCCATGAAAGCCGCATGGGACAAACTCCGCGGTCCCAGCGGAAAACTCGGCGCACCGGTTGGCGATCAGGCTGTGGACGGCGACGTGGTTTCGCAGAAGTTCACAGGTGGCAAGGTCTCGTGGAATCGCGCGAAAAACACGTTCACCACCGACCCGGCCAACCTGGCGCCGTTGCTGTCCGGCCTGCAAGTGCCGGGGCAGAACCAACCGAGTAATTCCGCGATGCCTTCGCATGCCAAGGAGTTCGCGTGGCATTGGTGGTACTTGCTAGCCATCATTCCGCTGCTGGTGCTGGTCGCGCTGCTGGGGTTCGTGGCGTTCGGCTGGCGCCGCCGTCGTCGTGCCAGCCGTGGGAATGGCGCCTACAACCCTGATCGCGACATCGACGGTGGCTACGAGCTGGCAGCCGACGGGCGCTGGGCACATGACGACGCCGATTTGGTCGATGAGCACCTTCCATTCGACGAAACGCAACTGCCGCGGGACACCGAGTCCGTGGCCAGAATCAGCTGGTCGGGAGCTGGGGTCACCGACGTCGCTCCTGAGGATTTCGGGCTCGGCGATGAAGACCCCGACGCGGTCGACACCACAACGATTCCCGTTGTGTCAGATGACGATCTTGCTGACGCCGAGGCCGCCGTGGATGGCGTTTACCCGGACGAGGACTACGCGGAGGACGGTTATCCGGACGACGGTTATCCGGACGAGAGTTATCGGGATGTGGCAGTCCCGCGAACTCCTCCGGATGAGGGCTACGCGGAGAGTGCGGACGCCCCCTATCGGGATCTCGCCGTTCCTCACACCGCCCCGGATCCGGACGCCGTTGCTTCCGATAGCGAGGCGAGAGCCGGGCGGCACGCAGCCCTGGAACCAGACGATGCTGCGGAATTTGCGAACGCCGGGCCGGTCCCGGCTCGCCGCCCGACGATCCACCCGCCGTTGGACGACCCATACCAGGCGCCCGACGGATATCCGATCAAGGCCAGTGCTCGCTTTGGTCTGTACTACACGCCCAACAGCGCGCTCTACGACGACACAATCGCGGAATTCTGGTTGTCCAGCGAAGAAGTCGCACAAGCCAACGGCTTCACCAAGGCCGACTAAGCCGCCCGGCGCTAGACCTTGCGAATCACCGTAACGATCTTGCCGAGCACGGTCGCGTCGTTACCGGGGATGGGATCGAACGCCGGGTTGTGCGGCATCAACCACACTTGACCGCCCGCGCGTTTGAACGTCTTCACCGTGGCCTCACCGTCAAGCATGGCCGCAACGATGTCGCCGTTGTCGGCGACGTTCTGTTGCCTCACGACGACCCAGTCGCCGTCGCAGATCGCGGCCTCGACCATTGAGTCGCCGACCACCTTGAGCAGGAAGAGCGTGCCTTCGCCGACCAACTCGCGAGGCAGCGGGAAGATGTCCTCGATAGCTTGTTCGGCGAGAATCGGTCCACCGGCCGCGATGCGTCCCAGGACGGGAACATAGGTGGGCTGCGGCAGGGCGTCCGAGCCCGCGACATCAGTCAGGGGTGCCGCTGCGGCCACGTCGTCGGCGCTGCGCACGTCGACAGCGCGAGGGCGGTTCGCGTCGCGGCGCAGGAACCCCTTGCGCTCGAGAGTGCGCAGCTGGTGGGCCACCGAAGATGTCGATGTCAGACCCACGGCGTCGCCGATCTCCCGAATGCTCGGGGGATACCCGCGGCTGGTCACGGAAGCACGGATGACGTCCAGGATGGTGCGCTGCCGCTCGGTAAGCGATGATTTCACGGGGCGCAAGGGCCCGCCCGCGCTAGCAGGTGAAGTGTCGTTGCTGTCGCTCATGGCACTGAATGTAGCCGCCCGCGACCCAAGAATCAAACATGTGTTCGACAGGCGTGTCGCGCCGAACCAATCCGGCTGAATCACAAATGTGTAACTCGCGCGGGCACCGGGTATTTGTGCCTCATGATGCTCCCTGTCGGGGGTCAGGACCGATGAATCTTGTCGGTGGTGTGGTCTAGCGTCTTGCATGTGCGACACGCTTCGCTCAAATGTTCGCATTTCGAACACACGGGCGATAGCATCGAACACACGAGCGAGAATTAGTCGACCGGAGGAACGCTCATGACAATCATTCACACAGTCTCGCCGCGCACCGGCACCGTCGGGCGCCCGATCAACGTGTCGGACCACGCGCTCCGTGGCGGCCGCGACGGGCTGGCCCGGTCTCGCAGGCCTGGTCCGACGCGGCCGGCCGGAGCGCCATCGCGGTACCGTGGCACCGGCGTCGCGATGTCGGTCGCTCCGCATGGCAGGCGCCCGGTCACGCTCGCGACGACAGTGGGGCTGGCCCTGCTCGCGGGGATAATCACCCTCTGGCTCGGCATGGTTGCCCATCTCGGGCAGCTGGCCAACGGTGACCCAGCCGTCGCTTCGGCTGCTCACGTGCCCGACACCCTCGCCGTTGTGCGGGTCGAACCGGGCGAATCCATTCAGGATGTCGCGGCGCGGGTGGCACCTGATGCGCCCGCTCCCCAGGTTGTCCAGCGCATCCGCGAACTCAACGACCTGGGTTCGCCGGCCCTTGTCGCAGGCCAGACCCTGATCGCGCCGGTCGGCTGATGGGTGCCCGCGTATTGCGAAAATCGCTCTACGCCAAGGCTCCTCGGTTCTCGGGGCGGTGAGCGCGCCCGGAATCCCGTCAGTATTGGCCCTTCGGGGCAGCGCGCAGGTACTCTCAGGGTGGTTTGCGAAACCCGGGTGTCAGCGCGGCGAAGGAGCGGTCATGCACTGTCCGTTCTGCCGGCATCCCGACTCCCGGGTGATTGATTCTCGGGAAACCGATGAAGGCCAGGCCATTCGGCGCCGCCGGTCGTGCCCCGAGTGTGGGCGGCGGTTCAGCACCGTGGAAACCGCGGTCCTGGCCGTGGTCAAGCGCAGTGGTGTGACTGAGCCTTTCAGCAGGGAAAAGGTCATTAAAGGCGTTCGGCGGGCATGCCAGGGTCGCCAGGTGGATGAGGATGCGCTGAACCTGTTGGCCCAGCAAGTGGAAGACGCCGTGCGTGCTGCAGGATCACCCGAGATACCCAGTCACGAGGTCGGCCTCGCCATCCTTGGGCCGTTGCGTGACCTCGACGAGGTGGCTTACCTGCGGTTTGCGTCGGTCTACCGGTCCTTTTCTTCGGCGGACGATTTCGAGCGCGAAATCGAGGCGCTTCGCGCGCACCGCAACGTATCCACCCGGAACTGACGGAGCGGACCACGAACCCCGGCCTGCACCCAGACCTCGAAGCGCTGGCGCCGATGCTCGGCAGCTGGGCCGGTCAGGGTGCCGGCAAGTATCCGACGATCCAACCCTTCGAATATCTCGAGGAAGTCGTCTTCGCGCATGTGGGCAAACCATTTCTGGCCTACGCGCAGAAGACGCGGGCGGCAGCCGACGGCAAGCCGCTGCACGCCGAGACCGGGTATCTTCGCGTGCCGCGACCGGGTCACGTTGAACTGGTGCTGGCCCACCCGAGCGGAATCACCGAAATCGAAGTCGGCACGTATTCGGTGACCGGCGACGTCATCGAACTCGAAATGTCCAGCACCGCGATCGGATTGGCCCCGACCGCCAAAGAGGTTACCGCGCTTGGTCGTTCCTTCCGTATCGACGGCGACGAGCTCTCCTACTCGGTGCGGTTGGCCGCGGTCGGCCAGCCACTGCAGGATCATCTCGCCGCGGTGTTACACCGAAAGTCATCGCCACAAACGTAACCGTCAGGGTTCCAAGCGGTTTCGATCACCGCATCGTCGCACTGGGGCGGTCAGGTAGCGCTGCGTTCGTCGGCACCCATGGCGTTGAGGACTGCGACGCGGGTGTCGGCCGAGCCCGTGACCGATTCCTCGCCGCCGCCGTTGCGGAGCAGTTCGCGAAGCGCAGCCTGATCGTATTCGGCAGGCTTAGTGGTGTCGATGAACTGCTGGACGACGTCGATAAAGCGGGCCGGGTCGTCGTGGAACGGAAAGTGGCCGGAGCCCTCGAAGATCTCCAGCCGGGAGCCCGGCATCGCGGCATGAGCCATCAATGCGTGCTGTACGGGTACCACCACGTCCTTGCTGCCCCAGATGATCTGCACCGGGACAGCCTCGGTCAAATAACATCGGTCCAGCATGGTGACGATCTGGCCGCGCCAGTCCACCACGGCACGAAGCGTGCGGCTGAAGGCCGCAGAGGCCGTCGGTTCCGGCAGGTCGTCCAATATCCGCAGCACATTTGTCAAGTCGCTGCCCAGGCCGGTCGTTCCAAGAGCCATGCCCGCCAGCCGACCGGCCACGTGAAGTGCCGGCCGCACCAAGGGGAGCCGCAGCAATGCGAGTGCCTCGCTGCCCATCGGCAACGAGGCACAGCGCAATGCGATGTTGACGTCCTTGGTAACGCCGCCCGCGCTCACCAGGATCAGCCGCTCGACGAGCTGAGGGAACTGGTAGGTGAATTGCATCGCCACCCCGCCACCGAGGGAATGCCCCACGATCGTCGCTCGCTCGATGTCGAGCACGCTGAGTAGGTCGCGCATCCCGTTGGCGTAGGCCGCAACCGAGTAGTCGGCGCGTGGCTTGTCGGATCGCCCGTGGCCCAGCAGGTCCGGGGCGATTACCGTGTACCGCTGGGCGAGCTTGGCCTGCACGGTGTTCCAGGTGGTGGAGTTGTCGCCGATGCCGTGGATCAACAGAATCGCCGGCCCCGAACCGGCGATCCGGAACGCCCGCTTATAACCATGGATGGTGCGGAACTCAAGCTGCGGTGTCGTCACTTCCCGAACGGGGCGAAGATTGCTCTTGCGTTTCCGCTCGGTCATCTCGCCAACCTCTTTGTCGGGACGGGTCAAGCCGGATCGTCGTCGTCGAACTTCTTCTCGGCCTGCTGGGCAAGGAACCGCTCAAACTCCGCGCCAAGCTCGTCGCCGCTAGGCAGGTCCTCGTCGCGATTTAGTAACGACCTATTCTCCTGAGCGTCGATGAACGCATCGTACTGGCGCTCGAGCGCAGTCACCACTTGAGCGACTTCGGCACTCGCCTCGACCTGCTCGTCGATCTTGGTCCGTATCTCTGCCGCCGCTTCGGACAGCGAAGACAGCGGTAGCTCGAGCGACCCGGTCTTGGCCACCTGCTCCAGCAGCGCCTGGGCGGCGGCCGGGTAGTCGGTCTGGGTCAGGTAATGCGGTACGTGCACGGTGAACCCGACAACCTCATGTCCGTGCTGGGCCATTCGATACTCGAGCAGATTGGACGCGCTGCCGGGGACCTGGATCTCGGTGATCCACGGCTGGAAATCGGCGATCAGTTCCCCATTGTTGGAGTGGGCGGTCAACGTGACCGGCCGCGTGTGCGGAACTGCCATTGGGACGGTGCCCAGGCCGATGGTCTGCCGCACGTCCAGGCGCTCGGCCAGCAGCCGCACTGCGGTGATGAAACGCTCCCATTTCAGGTCAGGCTCCATACCGGCCAGCAGCAGAAACGGGGTGCCGACGCTGTCGCGCAGCGCGTACAGGGTCAGCTCTGGATCGTCGTAATTGGTGAAGTGATCGATCTTGAAGGTCATCAGCGGCCGCCGAGAGCGATAGTCCAGCAATTCGTCGATCGCGAAGGAGGCGACCAGCTCGGTGTCCAGGGCCGCCTTCAGGTGGGCCGCGGCCAGCCGGATCGCATGACCGGCGTCGGAGAAACCTTCCAAAGCGTGCACCAACACCGGGCCGCGGCCGTCGGACGTTACCAACTGGGGCGCCGGGAATTCCAGCTCATACATGCCGGGCTGCCCTGGCTGGTAGTACGCGTCGTCTGGATCTTGATCGTGGGCCATCAGGTTTGCCTCCTCTCGGGAGTCTCCAGAGTGCCCTAAGCAGTGACCCCCGAATCAACGGGCACCAGAATTGAACAACGTAGGCCGCGGTGCCCTGCACATGGAAACGCAATATCGCACGAACGTAATCCGCGCGGAACATGTCGGATATCGGCGAATTTGGGGGTGTGCGGTTGGGCGCGCCGAGCGTCATTTGACTCTTCTCGGCGCCGGCCCGTCAGGCATGATGGGAATCGATGCGCGTGTCGACGTTATTGCTCTGCCCGCTGATCGGCCTGGCGACGTTGCTGACGTCGTGCGATCGGACGGGCGTTCATGCGTCGAATCCCAGTGTGTCCCAGACGCGGATCAGCTTTCCGGTACAGCGGCTCAGCGACCCCCAGCACGAGGCCGTAGCGGGTCCGGTGGACCCCGATCTGCGGGTGGGCGCGATCTTCCTGGACGGCGGCAACCTGCATGTTTGCACGGGCGCGGTGGTGCATTCCGCGCGCGGCAATCTGGTGATGACCGCCGCGCACTGCCTGGCCGGAGCGTCTCAGATATCCTTCGCTCCCGGTTTCGGCGGTGACGCGCCGCCCACCGATCTGTGGACGGCCGACGCGGTCTACCTCGATCCGCGCTGGGTCGCCAGTAAGGATCCGCGCGCCGACTACGCGATCGCGCGGGTCAACAGCGACCGCGGAGGCACGGTCGAGTCGCACATCGGCTTGGCCCTGTCGCTGGGCATGGCACCGCCTTCCGGCAGTCGTGTCACCGTGGTGGGGTATCCGTCGGGTGTGGGTGGGTCGCCCATCGGTTGTCAGGCCAGCACCGGGGTCACCGACACCGGCTTTCCCTCATTGGCCTGCGAAGGTCTGGTCGGCGGTACCAGCGGGGCGCCGTGGGTAAGCGGTACCACGGTGACCGGGCTGATCGGCGGGTTGGAAGGTGGTGGGTGTGCTGAGAACGTCTCGTACTCTGCGCCGTTCGATGAACACACTTCGCAACTACTGACCCGCGCGGATGCCGGCGGCCCCGGCGACACGGTCCCGAACGACACAGCGAACCCCTGCTGATTCCGGCTCCCCGGACGTCGGGGTCAGTGCCGGAACTGGCTTAGCGCGCGCACTTTGTTCATCACGTCGAGCGCGGCCACCTTGTAGGCCTCGGAGAACGTCGGGTAGTTGAACACCGCGTCGACCAGGTACTCGACGCTGCCGCCGCATCCCATCACGGCCTGACCGATGTGCACCAACTCGGTGGCGCTGGTGCCGAAGATGTGCACGCCGAGGATCCTGAGATCGTCGGTGGACACCAGCAGCTTGAGCATGCCGTAGGAGTCGCCGGCGATCGCGCCGCGGGCCAGCTCGCGGTACCGGGACACCCCCACCTCGTAGGGGATCGAGTTCTTCGTCAGTTCCACCTCGGTGGCGCCGACGTACGAGATTTCGGGGATCGAGTAGATGCCGATCGGCTGCAGTTCGGTGATGCCGTCGCACGCTTCCCCGAATGCGTGGTAGGCGGCCAGCCGCCCCTGTTCCATCGAGGTCGCGGCCAGCGCCGGGAAGCCGATGACATCGCCGACGGCGTAGATGTGCTCCACCTTGGTCCGGAACTTGTCGTCGACGAAGATCCGCCCGCGGCCCTCGACCTCGAGGCCGGCTTTCTGCAGGTCGAGCTGATCGGTCTGACCCTGGCGTCCCGCGGAGTACATCACCGTGTCGGCGGGAATCTGCTTGCCGCTGGCCAGGGTGGTGATGGTGCCGGAGGCGCCGACGTCGACCGCGGTCACTTCCTCGCCGAACCGGAAAGTGACCGCCAGATCGCGCAGGTGGAATTTCAGCGCCTCGACGATCTCCGGGTCGACAGAAGTCCAGCATGTCGCTGCGCTTCTCCACGACGGTCACCTTGGTGCCCAATGCGGCGAACATCGACGCGTATTCGATGCCGATCACACCTGCGCCCACCACCACCATCGACGCCGGCAGCGACTTGAGGTCGAGGATCCCGTCGGAGTCGAGCACCCTGTCGTCGTCGAAGTCGACCCCGGACGGGCGTGCCGGTGTGGTGCCGGTGGCGATGACGATGTATTTGCCGCGGATAGTCAACTTTTCCCGGCGGGTGGGGTCTTCGATTTCGATGGTATGCGGGTCGGTGAACCGCCCGTGCCCCTCCAACAGGTCGACTCGGTTGCGCATCAGCTGGTTTCGCACCACGTCGATCTCTTTGGTGATCACGTGCTGGGTCCTGGCCAGCAGGTCGGCCGGGGTGATCTTCTCTTTGACGCGGTAGCTGGCGCCGTACAGCTCGCGCTGACTCATCCCGGTGAGGTAGAGCACCGCCTCGCGCAACGTCTTCGACGGAATGGTGCCCGTGTTGACGCAAACGCCGCCGAGCATATCGCCGCGTTCGATCACCGCCACGGACTTGCCCAGTTTGGCCGAGGCGATGGCGGCCTTCTGTCCGCCGGGCCCCGAACCGATAACCACCATGTCGTACTCTTGCATCGAACCCATGGGCTAGACAGTAGAACAGCAAAACGCACAGTGCTGAGTTCGTGCACAGGGGGCCCGCTCCGTCGCCCCGCGTGAGCACCTTCTGACGGTGACGCTTGTCAGCGTTAGCCCCCATGAGCATGCATCGAACTGACTTTCAGCTGAATCGCCCCGGAGCTTTGATCGCCGCATTACCCGCCGTTCTCGGCTTTGTGCCAGAAAATTCACTGGTCCTGGTGTCGCTGGACGGCGGCGAACTGGGGTCGGTCATGCGGATCGACCTCGGTGAGGGACTCGTCGACCGCATCGAGCACCTCGCGGAAGTCGCGGCGGCAGCCGTACCCGATGCCGCGATCGCGGTGATCGTCGACGCCGACGGCGCGCAGTGTCCGGGGTGTAACCACGAACATCGGGAGCTGTGTGACGATGCTGCGAGAGGCGTTGTCGCAAAACGACATCGTGCTGTTGGCAGCGCACGTGGTGGATCGGGTGGCGTACGGCGGGCGCTGGCATTGTGCGGACGGCTGTGGCGCCAGCGGCGAGGTCGATGATCCCTCGGCGTCGCCGTTGGCCGTCGCGGCGGTCCTCGACGGCCGGCGGCTCTACCCACGACGTGCTGACTTGCAGGCTGTCGTCGCGGTCGACGACCCGGCGCACAGTGCCGGGTTGGCCGCCACCATGAAACAACAGGCGGTTACCCGCGAGGCCGCTCATCGCGCGGATCCTGCGGGTTGCTGTCGACGCGACGTACAGAGCGCGATGGCCGCGGCCGCACGGGTCGCCAACGGGCAATCACTGCCAGACGCCGAGCTGGCGGAGTTGGGCTGCGCGCTGCGCGATGCGCAGGTGCGCGACACGCTGTATGCCCTCGCGGTTGGCGAAGACGCCGGGGCGGCCGAGTCGCTGTGGGCGGTACTGGCGCGCAAGCTGCCGCAGCCATGGCGGGTCGAAGCGCTGGTGTTGCTTGCGTTCAGCGCTTACGCCCGCGGCGACGGGCCGTTGGCCGGGGTATCGCTGGAAGCCGCGCTGCGCTGCGAGCCAGACCATCGGATGGCTGGCATGCTCGACACGGCATTGCAGTCCGGTTTGCGTCCCGAGCACATCCGCGACCTCGCGATCACCGGCTACCGACTGGCAAAGCGACTCGGAGTGCGGCTACCGCCGCGACGCTCATTCGGCCGACGGGCGGGGTAGTCCCGGTTGGATTGTCCGTCAGACCTTCTCGACTTTGACGGCGTGCGCCATCTCGTGCGGCAGGGTCACGTTCTCGTGGCCCGGGATCAGGATGGTCACGCCGCCGCCGAGGGTGCTGGTCGAGACGGTAACTCGTGCGTTGGGCACCACGCCGGCGTCCTTCAGCCGCGCAATAAGATCGATGTCGCCCTGAACATGCTCGGTGAGTTGGCGGACCACAACCGCTACCGGCGAGCCGGCGGGCAATTCGGTCAACCGAACGAGGTCGGATTCGTCTTCGCCGAACTTCGGGCCCACGCCCAGGTCCAAAAGACCCGGAATCGGGTTGCCGAACGGGGAAGTGGTCGGGTTGTTGAGCACTTTCATCAGCCGACGTTCGACGTCCTCGCTCATGACGTGCTCCCACCGGCAAGCCTCGGCGTGCACTTCCTCCCAGGGCACCCCGATGACGTCAACCAGCAACCGCTCGGCGAGCCGGTGCTTGCGCATCACGGCGATGGCCAGTGACCGGCCCTTGTCGGTGAGTTCCAGGTGGCGGTCGCCGGCCACGTGCAGCAACCCGTCGCGCTCCATGCGGGATACGGTCTGGCTGACAGTCGGCCCGCTTTGATCGAGCCGCTCCGCAATCCGGGCGCGCAGCGGAGTTACGCCCTCTTCCTCGAGGTCGTAGATGGTCCGCAGGTACATCTCGGTGGTATCAACCAGGTCGTTCATTCACCCACCCTCCATTGCCGATCAGTCTACTTGGCCAGCTGTGTGAATGGCTCTTCAACGCTCCCTAGGCAAGCAGTATGCCCGCCGCGGCGCGGCGGGCATACTGTCCTGCTGTCTGGCGTTGGTTGGCGGCCCTAGCTTGCATACGACCTGAGCCGGTCGGCGCGGTCGCCGTTGCGTAGCTTGCCCATCACGTCGCGCTCGATCTGTCGGACCCGCTCGCGGGACAGACCGAATAGCTTCCCGATCTGATCCAGGGTGCGCGGCTGGCCGTCGTCCAGACCGAAGCGCAGCCGGATGACCTGATGCTCACGCTCGTCGAGAGTGGCCAGCACGCTGCGGATGTCGGTGTGCAGCAGCTCGGCGATCACCGAGTTCTCCGCGGACATCGCTTCGGCGTCCTCGATGAAATCGCCCAGCGGAGCCTCTTCCTCGGCACCGACCGGCATGTCCAGGCTCACCGGGTCACGGCTGTGCTCCAACAGGTCGTTGATCTTCTCGACCGGAATGCCGGATTCGGCGGCGAGCTCCTCGTCGGTGGCTTCCCGTCCCAGGTTCTGGTGCATCTCCCGCTTGATCCGCGCCAGCTTGTTGACCTGCTCGACCAAGTGGACGGGCAGCCGGATGGTGCGGCTCTGGTCGGCCATGCCGCGGGTGATGGCCTGACGGATCCACCAGGTGGCGTACGTCGAGAACTTGAATCCCTTTGCGTAGTCGAACTTCTCCATCGCGCGGATCAGGCCGAGGTTGCCCTCCTGGATCAGATCCAGCAACGGCATTCCGCGGCCCGTGTAGCGCTTGGCCAACGACACCACCAGACGCAGGTTCGCTTCCAGCAGGTGGCGGCGCGCTGCCTCACCGTCGCGCACGACGGCCGCCAAATCGCGTTTGCGGTTCTCGCCGAGGCGCTTACGCGTTTCCAGTAGATGCTCGGCGTAGAGCCCGGTCTCGATACGCTTGGCCAGTTCGACCTCGTCCGCGGCGTTGAGCAACGCCGTTTTGCCGATGCCGTTCAGATACACGCGCACTAGGTCCGCTGCGGGGCTTTGAGCATCCAGATCGCGGTCAACCCGACTTGTGGTGGCGTTCGCCATAGCGACCTCCCAATAGGCTTCACTGTCAAGATGTACAACGACAGATTCGCCTACAGAGTTCCCACCCGATCGTGATCTCACACGCTTTGACGTGCAGAAATGTCGCGACGACCTGAGAATGTCCTGAGAAGTGCGATCAGCGGGGATCGCCGGAAACCCGGCGTGGCCGAACTAACCCCGGCCGGCCGCCGCGTCCGGAGGCGAGTCCTGTCGCGGTATCGGATCACGTCGCGGCTCGAGCGCCGGCCGCTCAGCCGTAGGGAACAGCGGGGTGCGCCGCCTGGCATCGTCAAACCGCCGAGGTTCCTCCGAGGTACGGGGCGGACGGTCGTTGGCGATCAGTACCGCCATCCACGGCAAGCGGAATCGAGGCGGCCACGATCGCGAGCGAAATCAGACCGTTGTGCCAGGCGCCGTAAGCGAGGGCGGCGAGGAGAAGCGCCGGAATCCGGATTGACATCAGGGTCAAATACTTACGCACCCGTGCGCGATGCTGCTCTTCGTACGAGGGCGCAGCGGCAGTGATGAGTACCGGCCGGCCCTTGCTGGTGTCGAAGTCGTCGAACTTGTCTCCGGATCCGTCACCGGACCCCGGTTCGGAGCCGCGCTTCATCCCTCCACTGTTCCACATCTGAGGTATTCGGACCCAAACAGCTTTCAGACCGTGTTTGGAGGCAGAATGGGGACATGCAGACCGACACCATCGAGCGGACCGAGACCGACGAACGCGTCGACGACGGGACCGGCAGCGACACCCCGAAATACTTCCACTACGTCAAGAAGGACAAGATCGCCGAGAGCGCGGTGATGGGCAGTCACGTAGTCGCGTTGTGTGGTGAGGTGTTTCCGGTGACCAAGGCGGCTAAGCCGGGATCTCCGGTATGCCCCGACTGCAAAAGGATCTACGAACAGCTCAAAAAGGGCTGATCAGCCCGGCGGTTCCGGCGCGGCGGCATCGGGCCGATCGGCTGCTGAAGCCGGCGCCGGATTCGCGGGCTGCGTAACGGCGCGCGCACGCCACACCAGCCAGTTGCGCAGCCGGTGGGCGTGCGTCGCCGGTGCCGGGAATTCCTCCTGGATGGCGGCATTGAGTTCGGCGCCCAGCATGATCGCGAAACCGGCGAAGAACGCGAACAACAGGAACGCTATCGGTGTGGACAGCGCGCCGTAGGTGTAGCCGGTGCTGGTTATCCATCTCAGGTAGACCCGCAGGCCCAGGGTGGCGATAACGAACACTGCCGTCGCCAGGATCGCGCCGAAGATCAGGCGATGCGACGGCAGGGGTACCGGCAGTGACACCCGGTACAAAATCATGACCCCGACCATCAAGCCGAAAAGCAGCGCCGGGTAATAGCCGTAGCGCAACACGTTGGCCAGGCTGACCGGAATATGTTCGGCCACCTTGCGCGGGCCGACACCACCAAAGGCGCAGTCACTACTACGACCACCAGCCCCACCAGGTACAGGAACAGCGCGAACAGCCGCTGTCGCACGGGGTGGCGCAACGGCGTTTGGTCATGCGCCTCGACCACGGAATCGACGAACGCCGACATCGCGGACGAGCCCGCCCACAGCGAGATCAAGAAACCCAGCGACACCACCTCACCGCGGGCGTTGTGCGCGATATCTCGAATCGAGGGTTCGATGATCTCGTTGACCACGCTGGGGGAGAACACGCTGTGCGCCGTCGAAATCACCTGATGCTCGATGGTGGGCAGCATGTCAGCACCGAACAGCGGCGCGACGTAGGCCAGAGCGCCCAGCAATCCCAGCAACAGCGGTGGGAGGGACAGGGCAGACCAAAATCCGGCTTGCGCTGACTCAGAGAAGATCGAGTCGTCCCAACTCTTGGACAAAGTCCGTAGACTTATGCGCAAGACGTGGCGACGGGACGGCTTTGCGGCCAGATCGTTCATACCTGTTCAGCATTGCCGAAAACTGCTTACGCACCCCGCATTGCTGACGGGTGAGTTCGCGGAATTCAGCTCTCGCTTACCTGTAGCACGGCTTCAAGCTCGGCAAGCTTGGCTTCGTGCTCATTGGCGTGGTGCTGGCAGAAGAGAAGCTCAGCTCCGGAAGGCAGCTTGGCACGCACGCGAGCTGCAGCACCGCAGCGGTCGCACCGGTCAGCTTTAGTCAGGTCGGGACTGGTCAGAGTTGCATTCATGGCTTCTCCGTTCTCGATGTACTCACAATGTCAGACGTTTGGGGTTTTCGCGTTGTTCCCCGATCGTTCTCAGGTGTGTCGTTTCTCACGAGTTCTGCATGCCTTTTCAGGAAGACTGTCAAACGTGGTTCCTGGTAATGGCGTGCCGTCGGTTCATCCCGGCTTGTTGGTTCATCTCTGCGGGATCGACGAGTGGTCGGCGGCCCGCGCCAGCGGCGGCATTCACCCAGCGGCGTCCGGCGCCGCCGGTCAGTTCATCCATCTGTCGACGCCGGACCAAGTGCACCTGCCGGCCAACCGGCTCTTCCGCGGCCGGGACGACCTGGTGCTGCTGCACGTCGACCCGGCGTTGTTGGACGCACCGGTGCGTTGGGAGCCGGGCGTTGCAACCGATCCGGAGTCGATGCTGTTCCCGCATCTGTACGGCGCACTGCCGGTGCGGGCTGTGATCAGAGTCAGCGCCTACCCGCCGGACCCTGATGGCAGCTTTCCGCCACTGACCGGGCCTCAGGATGCCAGTAGGCGTCGGCTTCGATCTCCACCAGCAGGTCGGGCGTGATCAACGCCGAGACTTCGACCATGGTGGCCGCGGGACGTACCGCACCGAAGATCTGCGCGTGCACCGCTCCAACCTCGCGCCAGCGTGAAATGTCGGTGACATAGATGCGGGTACGGACCACGTCCGTCAACGATGAGCCGGCTTCCTCGAGGGCAATCTCGATGCGGCGCAAAGCGTCTCGGGTCTGGGCGGCGATATCGTCCGCGGGTCCGGTGCCGGTTGTCCCGGCCACTGCCACGAAGGGGCCTACTCGCACCGCGCGCGAGTAGCCCACCATCGATTCGAAGTCGGATCCGGATGAGACGACTTTGCGGTTGACTGACATGCGGTCACAGTAGCCGCGAAACTTGTTGGACGCCAGGCCCTTATCTAGTCCAGGTAGTCGCGCAACACCTGAGAACGGCTGGGGTGGCGCAACTTTGACATCGTCTTGGATTCGATCTGGCGGATGCGCTCGCGGGTAACGCCGTAAACCTGGCCGATCTCGTCAAGGGTGCGAGGCTGACCGTCGGTGAGGCCGAAACGCAGCCGTACTACGCCGGCTTCGCGCTCCGAAAGCGTCTCCAGCACCGACTGCAGCTGGTCCTGCAGCAGCGTGAACGACACCGCGTCCACGGCCACCACCGCTTCGCTGTCCTCGATGAAGTCGCCGAGCTGGCTGTCGCCCTCGTCGCCGATCGTCTGGTCAAGCGAGATGGGCTCGCGCGCGTATTGCTGGATCTCCAGCACCTTCTCCGGCGTGATGTCCATTTCTTTGGCCAGCTCCTCAGGCGTGGGCTCGCGGCCCAGGTCCTGGAGTAGCTCGCGCTGAATACGGCCCAGCTTGTTGATCACTTCGACCATGTGCACCGGGATGCGGATGGTGCGGGCCTGGTCGGCCATGGCGCGGGTGATGGCCTGGCGGATCCACCACGTCGCATACGTGGAGAATTTGTATCCCTTGGTGTAGTCGAACTTTTCGACCGCACGGATCAGGCCCAGGTTTCCTTCCTGGATCAGGTCCAGGAACGCCATACCGCGGCCCGTGTAGCGCTTGGCCAGCGAGACCACCAGGCGCAGGTTGGCCTCCAACAGATGGTTTTTCGCACGATCCCCGTCGCGGCAGATCCAGACCATGTCCCGGCGCTGGGCGGCGGGCAGTTTGTCGCCACGCTCGGTCAGTTCCGTCATCAGCTGCGTGGCGTAGAGGCCGGCTTCGATGCGCTTGGCGAGCTCAACCTCTTCCTCGGCGTTGAGTAGCGCCACCTTTCCGATCTGCTTCAGGTAAGCGCGAACCGAATCGGCGGAAGCGGTGAGTTCGGCGTCCTTGCGGGCCTGACGCAACGCCTCGGACTCATCTTCGTCCCAGACGAAATCCCCGGAGGCTTTGTCCTTTTCGGTGGGCTCAGCGATCTCCTCGTCGTCATCGGCGGGAGCGGCGGCGATCACCGCGGGTGCGGGAGTCTCGCCTGCCTCGGCGCCCGCGGGCTCGAGGGCCGCCACTTCCTCCAGGTCGTCGAGAACGAGCTCTGCGGCATCGATCTCAAGGTCCTCGCCAACCTCGATGTCCGGTTCGCCCTCCAGGTCCTCGACGGCGTCGTCGGTTTCGACGACCTGCAAGTCGACCTTTGGGTCTTCGGGATCCTTTGCGGCGCCCTTGGCCGTTTTCGTCCGGGTGGACGGTGCCGCGGCGGCCTTGGCCGCGGCGCCCTTGGCCGCGGCGCGGGGTTTCTTGGTCTCGCTAGCCTGACTGGCTCCAGCGGCCACAGGCTCCACTGTGGTTTTGCCCTCGGCCCGCGGCGCTGTCTTGGCGGCCCGCTTTGCGGGGGCAGAGCCATTGGCGGCCTTTGCCGCCGGCCGCTTGGCAGGCGCCGCAGGAGACCCGGGAGACTTGGTGGCGGTGCGCTTTACCGGCTCGTCAGTCGCCGGACTTGTCTTGGTCGCTGCCACATACACCCCTTCGGTTGGACGCACTTCCGGTGGGCTTGGGCATGGTTAACCGAAAGTGTCTGCTATGTCGAATGTCGGCGTTGAGATATCAGCGTGAATATCGCACGCGATCGGTCGGGCGACCGCCGATGAACCATTGTAACGACAGTGTGGGCTTGCATTGCCCCACCGGGCAAATTCAGTGCGTCACGTCCGCGGTGGCAGCCATGGCGGCACCGACGATGCCGGCGGTGTTCAGCAGGGCCGCCGCCACCACCGGCGTGCGGCTTTCCAGAAGTGGTATCCACTTGTCGGCCTTACGGCTGATGCCGCCGCCCGGCGATGAACAAGTCGGGCCAGATCGCGTTCTCGATGGCCACCAGCACCTTTGTCACCTCCTTGGCCCACTTTTCGTAGCTCCACTCGTTCCTGTCTTTGACCGACGAAGCCGCCCGTTGCTCGGCCTCCTTGCCGCCGACCTCGAGGTGGCCGAACTCGGTGTTGGGTATCAGCGTCCCGTTGTAGATGACCGCGGACCCGATCCCGGTTCCGAAAGTCAGCAGCACCACCAAGCCCGATTTGTCTTTGCCCGCTCCGTAGCGTTGTTCGGCGAGCCCGGCCGCATCGGCATCGTTGAGCACCGTCACCTCTTGGCCGTTGAGCTTGGCTCCGATGATCTCGCTGGCGTTGGTCCCGATCCAGGCGCTATCCACGTTGGCGGCAGTCCGGACGATGCCGTTGGTGACGACGCCGGGATAGGTCACCCCGAGGGGGCCGGTCCAGCCGAACTCGTTGACGACCTCGGCGATCGTCTTGGCAACGGCCGGCGGCGTGGCTGGTTGTGGTGTAAGCAGCTTGAAGCGGTCGCCGATCAATTGCCCGGTGTCGAGGTCGACGATTCCGCCCTTGATGCCGCTGCCGCCGACATCGACGCCGAATCCGCGGCGCTGCGGTGTGGCATCGGTTGTCATCGAATCTCCTCGGCGAGGCTGGGCTGTCCGCTCACCTTAGCCTGGGGGGCCTGACGGTTTGAGCCTGACGAGGTGCACCGACTGTGATGCGATAGAGCGATGACGCGACCCGACATCACGTCCGCGCGAGATCCGGCGCGGCTGCGGGTGGTGGCCGAAACGTTGGCAGCCGAGGGCGCCGAGTTCGTGCGTTCCCGTCGTGCCGAGGTGTTCGGCACCCACGTGGGCGCCCTGGATGCCCCGGCCGCTGGCGTGGTGCGCTCGAAGAGCACTCCGACCGATCCGGTCACCGTGGTCGACACCGAGACCGAACGCCTGTTGCGTGACAGGTTGGCTCAATTACGGCCCGGTGACCTGATTCTGGGAGAGGAGGGCGGCGGCCCAACGGATCCGACGGCTGCGTCCGCCGGTGCGGTCATCTGGGTGATTGATCCCATCGATGGCACGGTGAACTTCGTTTACGACATCCCCGCCTACGCGGTTTCGGTCGCGGCTCAAGTCGACGGTGTGTCGGTGGCCGGCGCGGTCGTTGACGTCGTCGCCGGCCGGGTGTATTCGGCGGCGAGCGGCCTCGGCGCGCATGTCACCGACGAGCAAGGGACGCGCCCGTTGCGGTGCGCTGACGTCGACGATTTGTCGATGGCGTTGCTGGGCACTGGGTTTGGTTACGACAAGCGGCGCCGCGCGATCCAGGCGACGCTGTTGGCACAGCTGCTGCCGGTGGTCCGCGACGTGCGTCGGATCGGTTCCGCGGCGCTGGATCTGTGCATGGTCGCAGCGGGCCGGCTAGATGCCTACTACGAACACGGGCTGCAGGTGTGGGACAGCGCAGCCGGTGCCCTGATCGCGGCGGAGGCGGGCGCCCGGGTGGTGTTGCCCGCGCAGCGCGGACCAGCGGGCGGCGCCGGGTTGGTGCTGGCCGCCGCACCTGGAATTGCCGACGAGCTGTTGGCGGCACTCGAGCGCTTCAACGGTCTCGGGCCGATCCGGGACTGATCCCGGCCGAATCAGCAGCTGCTGGCGTGAATCTTGGTCACCAGGATTGGATCCGATGGCCCGGTGGAGCCGGGCCGCAGGCTGGCGAGAACGGCGTCGATGTCGTCGTTGTGCGCCAGTGTGGTGAAGTCAGTGCCCACGGCAAGGTCGACGGAGTCGTCGGCACGGCTGTCGTTGAAGAGTTCGGCACACGGCGCCACCAACCACACCGCGGCCGCGGTGGCTTGCCCGGCGGTACCGAAGCGAATCTGGCCCTCGCAGGTCAGCCGGGCGCCGGCATACAGCGGGTCGTTGGCCGCCGTCGGCATTGCGAACCCCAGGTCTTTCATCGCGCCGGCGACCTCGGCCGCCTGCCCACCTCGGCCGCTGGCGTTGAGAACGCGGACCTTGGTGGCGCTGAGCTTGGCGGGTGCGACGTCCGTCATCGCCGTCCGCGACGCCTGCTCACCGAGCTGGGCGGGTGCCGATCCGGCCGGTTGTGGGGGTGGGTTACAGACTTGGGCCTCGTGAACTTTCGCCGGTCGCGTCAACGCGATTGTCCACACCACACCGGCCGCGAGCACCAGAAACACGAGTGCGAAGATGGCGGGCCGGGGATTGCGCCGTCGAAAGGGCCTACCATGCTTGTCGAAGGCGGTACCTTCGGTGATTTGTGCGACCACGAGTGCACTGTAGTCGCTCGTTAGACTCGCTGATCTAGGCCTTGTTTGAGCGTGCAGACGAGGTTTCCATCCATGCTGTGATGTAAATCACACTTCAATCGGCCGAGATAAGGGCACGAATCGTTTGGTGGATGCGTTCGACGCTGGTACAACACGTTGCTTGAGGTACAGAGGGCACTTGAGGGGACAGGACAGGGGATTGCACGATGCCTACCGACTATGACGCTCCACGGCGCACCGAAACCGACGACGTCTCGGAGGACTCCCTGGAGGAGCTCAAAGCACGACGGAACGAAGCGGCGTCGGCCGTTGTCGACGTGGACGAATCCGAATCCGCTGAGTCTTTCGAGCTGCCCGGCGCCGATCTTTCCGGTGAAGAACTTTCGGTTCGCGTGATTCCGAAGCAGGCCGACGAGTTCACCTGCTCGAGCTGCTTCCTGGTGCAACACCGCAGCCGGCTGGCCAGCGAGAAGCACGGCGTGATGATCTGCACCGACTGCGCAGCCTGATAGCTGCACTCAGCTTGTCAGGGCCGACAGCACCCGGTCGGGGTGACGGCAGCTCACCAGCCAGTACGGCGTCGGGTCGTCTGGGTCATCGAGGACCACCAGAATCATCGGCCCGACCCACGCCCGGTGCAGCACGAAGGCCGCGGGGTCGAGCTGGCGGCCGAGTGCCGCGGACTTGGCAGAGCGGGGAACTTCGGTGGACCGGGCGATCACAGTGACGGGCAGGTGCGCTTGCCCGGCGCGGAGTTCGACTCCGGCCCCGGACGCGGGGTCGACGCTGACCCGGATCTCGACACGGCCCAGCCACAGCAGCGTCCCCGTCGCCACGGCGAACAGCGTCGCAAACGGCAGCCAGTCGGGTAGGGCGCTGACACCCAAGTTGACTTCGAATGCGATGAGCGCCGCCAGCGCGAAGCCCAGCGGCCACCACCACCACGGCACCCACAGTCGCTCGCGATATCGAACGCCGTGCGGCGCGACGCGGGTACCGGACACGCGGTCAAGGGTAGTCTGTGGCCCCGTGTCGACCAGTCTGGCCTTACAGTGAAAATCGTCCGCCTCGATCCCGCACTTCCGATGCCCAGCCGCGCCCATGACGGCGACGCCGGGGTGGATCTCTTCAGCGCCGAAGACGTCACACTGGCGCCGGGACACCGCGCCCTGGTGCGCACGGGCGTCGCCGTCGCCATCCCGTTCGGAATGGTCGGCCTGGTCCATCCGCGCTCGGGTTTGGCTTCGCGCGTGGGGCTTTCGATCGTCAACAGTCCCGGTACCATTGACGCGGGCTACCGTGGTGAGATCAAGGTCGCGCTGATCAACTTCGACCCGGCGACGCCGATCGTGGTGCAGCGTGGCGACCGCATCGCCCAGTTGCTGGTGCAGCGGGTCGAGTTGGTTGAGCTGGTCGAGGTTTCGTCGTTCGACGAGGCCGGGCTGGCCGAAACATCCCGTGGCGACGGTGGTCACGGTTCCTCCGGCGGACATGCGAGTTTGTGATGACATTGGATAAGGGTTCAGACCCCGATGCGCAGGTCGCTGAGGCGCAGGAGCCCGGCGAGTCCGAAGAGTTCGAAGGCCCGTTCGACATCGACGACTTCGACGATCCCAAGGACGCGGAACTGGCCAGACTCGACCTGGGCTCGGTGCTGATTCCCATGCCCGACGCCGGTCAGCTGCAGGTCGAGCTGACCGAGACCGGGGTGCCGAGCGCGGTCTGGATTGTCACGCCCAACGGGCGTTTCACCATTGCCGCCTACGCGGCACCGAAGACGACAGGCCTGTGGCGTGAGGTGGCCAGCGAGCTCGCCGACTCGCTGCGCAAAGACTCCGCCGAAGTCACCATCAAGGACGGTCCGTGGGGCCGCGAGGTGGTCGGCATCGCCTCCGGCGTGGTGCGCTTCATCGGGGTCGACGGCTACCGCTGGATGATCCGCTGCGTGGTAAACGGGCCGCACGAAACCATCGACGCGTTGAACGAGGAAGCTCGCACGGCGTTGGCTGACACCGTGGTTCGCCGTGATGACACACCGCTACCGGTGCGGACGCCGTTGCCGGTGCAGCTGCCCGAGCCGATGGCCGAACAGCTACGCGAGGCCGCGGCCACCCAACAGGCCTCTGGACCAGCCGAAGCCGAGCAACAGCCGTCCGACGAGCCGGCCGCCCGTCGCAGCGCCGAGGGATCGGCGATGCAGCAGTTGCGCACCACGACCGGCGGCTAGCTCGTCCAGAAGCGATCAAGCGAGGGCGAGGGCGGCCAGACAGGCGGCACCCAGCGCGGCGGTGTCCGCGCCGATCTCGTCCAGCGTCACCGTCCGCAGGGCGGCGCGCGGCGCGGCGCTCACCCAATCGACACCGACCTGTAGCGGGTGAATCGGATCGTCCACGGCGGCCACCACCCCCAGAGGCACGGCGAGCCGGGCCAGGTCGGCGCAACTCGGCGCGGCGAAGGCGGCCGCTTCCTCCATGGCGTCGGGCAACTTCGGCCACTGAGCATGCCAAGAGCGGGTCAGCTCCCCGGCCAGCCAGGGCGGGCTGGAAGCGCGCATTTGCTCGGTCGTCGCCGTCAACCCATCGGCACGCAGCCGGGCGGCCGTATAGCGCGCCGAGAGCGCTCCAGGCGCGGATCCGGGCGCCCCGGTCCAGGGCGGTAGCGCAGCCAGGACGGCGACCACCTGAGCCGGATGGTCCAGTGCCCACGCCGCCGCCACCGCGGCACCGATCGAAACGCCGCCGACGCCGATCGGACCTGCGCGGGCGGCGTCGTCCAGGGCGGACAGGTAGCCGTCGATCAACCGGTCCGGGTCCGGCGGCGGCGTCACCAGCACCCCGCCGACCGCGCGCACCGGACGGGAAAACGCGTGACGGACGTAGTGGTCGTCGGATCCGGTTCCGGGCAACAACACGGTCCTCACACCGCGCAGATCGACAGCCACCTCTCGATATTGCCGTTCGCGCAGGACTTCTCCAACTTTCAAGCTCGAATCCAAACGCCAGATTATCGATTCCCACACCACATTTTTGCCTCCAACATCACAGTGATCCGTGTAGCGCCCGGGAACCAACAGGTCTACGGTGGCCGTTGGCATATTGAAGCGCCGATAGCTGCATCACGCAGTGTCAGGAGTGGCCATGGGGGCCCAAGGTTATTTGCGCCGGCTCACCCGTCGTTTGACGGAGGACCCGGACCAGCGCGACTCCGAGGAGTTGTCCGACGAGGTCGCGCTCACCGGCGCGCAGCGTGTGATCGACTGCGAGCGTGGCCAGGAGGTCACGATGGTGGGCACCCTGCGCAGCGTGGAGTGCAACGGCAAAGGGTGCGCGGGCGGAGTCCGCGCCGAGTTGTTCGACGGTAGCGACACCGTCACCCTGGTTTGGCTGGGTCAGCGCCGGATCGCGGGCATCGACTCGGGACGTACCCTGCGGGTCCGGGGTCGCCTGGGCAAGCTGGAGAACGGCAGTAAAGCCATTTACAACCCGCATTACGAAATTCAGCGTTGAGTCTGCCCGACCAAACCGCCGATCGCACTAGCCCAGAGCGCCTGCTGGCGCAGTTGGGCGGGGTGAGTGGGGTCATCTACTCGTCGCTGCCCGTGCTGACGTTCGTGATGGCCAACGGCCTCTTGGGTTTGCAGCCCGCGATCGGCGCCGCGCTTGGGGTGGCCACGCTGGTATTGCTGTTGCGCCTGATCAGGCGAGAATCCACGCAACCGGCATTCTCGGGCTTCTTCGGCGTCGCCGTCTGCGCGCTGATCGCCTACCTGATGGGACAGTCCAAAGGTTACTTTCTGCTGGGCATCTGGATGTCGTTGCTGTGGGCGGTGGCTTTCTCGGTGTCGGTGCTGTTCCGCCGGCCCCTGGTCGGCTACGTCTGGAGCTGGGCCAGCGGGGTTGATCGCGCCTGGCGCGACGTGCCCCGCGCGGTGCACGCGTTCGACATCGCCACGCTGGGTTGGGTGCTGGTATTCGGCGCCCGGTTCGTGGTCCAGCGGCTGCTCTACGACGCGGATAAGACCGGCTGGCTAGGGGTGGCACGGCTCGGGATGGGTTGGCCGCTGACCGCGGTGGCGGCACTGGCGACCTACGCGGCGATCAAGGTCGTTCAGCGTGCCCTTCCCGACGCCGAGGCCGGTCCGACGGCCGGCCCGGCGGCCACCGCCGAAGCCGAGACCGACATCGACACCAGCCGCGCTTAGTCGGGGATCGGTTCGACGCTGGGCAACAACAGTTTGCTCAGATCCTCTTCCGCCTCGGTGGCCGCGACGAACAGCAACTCGTCGCCACCTTCCAGGGGCTCGTCGGGTTCCGGCACGATCACCCGCGGCCCGCGCAGAATCGTCACCAGCGCGGTGTCGCGCGGCAGCTGGAGTCTGCGCACCGGTTTGCCGCCCCACGGCGTGTCGTCGGGCAGCGTGATCTCGACCAGGTTGGCCTGACCCCGGCGGAACTCCATCAGCCGCACCAGATCGCCGACGGTGACGGCCTCCTCGATCAGCGAACACAGCATGCGTGGGGTGGACACCGAGACATCCACACCCCAGGCGTCAGTGAACAGCCATTCGTTGCGGGGATCGTTGACCCGGGCCACCACCCGGGGCACCGCGAACTCGGTCTTGGCCAGCAGACTCAGCACCACGTTGACCTTGTCGTCCCCGGTCGCGGCGACCACCACGTCGAAGCCCTCGAGGTGTGCCGATTCCAGCAGGGTCAGTTCGCAGGCGTCGCCAAGAACCCAGTGCGCCTCCGGAATGGCATCGACGTCGACGTGGTCGGGGTTGCGCTCGATCAGGGTCACGTCGTGGTGATTCCCCACGAGCTCCCTGGTGACCGAACGGCCGACCGCGCCGGCCCCGGCAACAGCTACCTTCATTTGTGCCTCAGTCCTGATTCGGTGGCAGGGCGGCGATGGCCACCGCCTCGGCGGCGCGGCCGGATATCGCGGCCAGGTATACCTGATCACCGGCCTGGATGCAGGTTTTCGGTTCGGGGAGCACTCCGGTGCCGAATCGGATCAAGAACGCCACCCGTGCACCGGTGGCCTCTTCCAGTTGGGTGGCCCGGCGCCCCACCCAGTCCTCGTGCAACTCGACCTCGGCGACGGCGACGGTGCCGGTCGGGTCCCGCCACCTGGCGGTCTCGCCGTCCCGGGTGATCAAGTTGAGCAGGCGATCGGTGGTCCAGGGCACGGTGGCGATCGTGGGGATGCCGAGGCGTTCGTACACCTCGGCGCGTTTAGCGTCGTAGATGCGGGCGACGACACGCTGTACACCGAAGGTCTCCCGGGCCAGTCTCGCCGAGATGATGTTGGAGTTGTCTCCGGATGACACCGCGGCGAATGCGTCCGCCCCCTCGATTCCCGCCCTTAGCAGGACATCTCGGTCGAACCCCTGGCCCAGCACCCGGCCGCCGCCGAACTCCGGGCTGAGTCGGTTGAACGCCGTGCTGTCGCGGTCGATGACAGCAACATCGTGCCCGATTCGGGACAGCCCATCGGACAGTGACGAGCCCACCCGGCCGCACCCCATCACAACCACCCGCACTTGAGGTCCTCTCGGCTGAGTTCTGCGTATGTCACTCCATCGGCGCGCCGGCCTTTGGCCAGCGTATTCAGTCCCGGAGCATTCTCGCCTACGAAACGCTATCAAGCCCGGCTGGGCTTACTCTTGGCTCTCGTGTCCAAACTTTCAACCGCTGCGCGCCGGTTGCTCATCGGCCAGCCGTTTCGCAGCGACCGGCTAAGTCACACGCTGCTGCCCAAGCGCATCGCTTTGCCGGTTTTCGCCTCGGACGCGCTGTCCTCGGTGGCGTACGCCCCCGAGGAGATCTTTCTGATGCTCTCGGTGGCGGGCGCGGCCGCGTACGCGCTGACGCCATGGATCGGCCTCGCGGTGGCCGCGGTCATGCTGGTGGTGGTAGCCAGCTACCGGCAGAACGTGCACGCTTACCCCTCCGGCGGAGGCGACTACGAGGTGGTCACCACCAATCTCGGCGACACCGCCGGCCTTATCGTCGCCAGTGCCCTGATGGTGGATTACGTTCTCACCGTGGCTGTTTCGACCGCGTCGGCGATGTCGAACATCGGCTCCGCTCTCCCGGTCGTGGCCGAAAACAAGGTGTGGTTCTGCGTGGCGGCCATCCTGGTGGTGATGGCGCTGAACCTGCGCGGAATCCGCGAGTCCGGGGCAGCGTTCGCCATCCCGACCTATGCGTTCATCGTCGGCGTCGTCATCATGATCGGCTGGGGGCTGTTCCGGATCTACGCGCTGGGCAATCCGCTGCGAGCCGAATCCGCCGGATTCCACATGCATGCCGAGCACGGTCAGGTCATCGGCTTCGCCTTCGCGTTCCTGCTGGCTCGGTCGTTCTCCTCGGGCTGCGCGGCGCTGACCGGTGTTGAGGCGATCAGCAACGGGGTGCCGGCGTTTGAGAAACCGAAGTCGCGCAATGCGGCGACGACCCTGCTGTTGCTGGGCGCGATCGCGGTGACCCTGCTGATGGGCATCATCTTGCTGGCTCAGAAAATCGGGGTTCAGCTTGTCGATGACCCGGCAGCACAACTCACCGGCACGCCTGCGGGCTATTACCAGAAGACCTTGGTCACCCAGCTGGCCGAGACGGTGTTCGGCAGCTTCCACGTCGGGTTTCTGCTCATCACCACGGTGACCGCGCTGATCTTGGTGCTGGCGGCCAATACCGCGTTCAACGGGTTCCCAGTGCTCGGCTCGGTGCTGGCACAGCACAGCTATCTTCCGCGCCAATTGCATACCCGCGGGGACCGGCTGGCGTTCTCCAACGGAATCCTGTTTCTGTCTGCGGCGGCCCTCGCGGCGATCATCGCGTTCCGCGCCGAGCTGTCCGCGCTGATCCAGCTCTACATCGTCGGCGTGTTCATTTCCTTCACGCTGAGCCAGATCGGCATGGTTCGGCACTGGACCCGACTGCTGCGCAACGAGACCGATCCGCGGGTGCGGCGCAAGATGATGCGCTCGAGGGTGGTCAACACGGTCGGCCTGCTCTCTACCGGGACGGTGTTGTTCGTCGTGCTGATCACCAAGTTTCTCGCCGGGGCGTGGATCGCCATCGTCGCGATGAGCGGGCTGTTCCTCATCATGAAGCTGATCCGCCGGCACTACGACACCGTCAACCGGGAATTGGCCGAACAGGCCGCCGCCCAACACGACGTGGTGTTGCCCAGCCGCAACCACGCTCTCGTGCTGGTGTCCAAGCTGCATCTGCCGACCCTGCGCGCGCTTGCCTACGCTCGCGCGACCCGGCCCGACGCGCTCGAGGCCCTTACGGTCAGCGTGGACGACCAGGAAACCCGTGCCTTGGTGCGCGCGTGGGAGGACAGCAATATCAGCGTGCCTCTCAAGGTCATCGCCTCGCCATATCGTGAAATCACCCGCCCGGTACTGGATTACGTGAAGCGGGTCAGCAAGGATTCGCCGCGGACCGTGGTCACGGTGTTCATCCCGGAATACGTGGTCGGGCATTGGTGGGAGCAGATCCTGCACAACCAAAGCGCGCTGCGACTCAAGGGCCGATTGCTGTTCATGCCCGGCGTGATGGTGACTTCTGTTCCCTGGCAGTTGAGTTCGTCGGAGCGAATAGACACGCTAGAGGCGCACGCCGCCCCCGGTGATGCCCGACGCGGAATCTTCGATTGATCCGGGAATCGAACCCCGAATCGGCCTGCGGGGAACTCACTTTGGTCGCGGGTGCCCCGGCGAACGGCGGCAGCTGCGTCGCGCACCACGACGGGCGGGTGGTGTTCGTCCGCTACGCCCTGCCCGGCGAGCGGGTGCGGGTGCGCGTCACGGCCGACCGCGGATCGTATTGGCACGCAGAGGTTGTTGAGGTCATCGAGCCATCGGCCGATCGGACGGCGTCACTGTGCCCGATCGCCGGCGCGGATGGTGCCGGATGTTGTGACCTCGCGTTTGCCGTACCCGCGGCAGCGAGGGTGCTCAAGGCCCAAGTCGTGGCCAATCAGCTGGAACGGCTGGGCGGCCACTCGTGGAGTGGCCCAGACGGCGGGGCCGAGTCGCTTTCGGAGGCGGGTCCCACAGGATGGCGCACCCGGATCCGGCTCGAGGTGGGGGCCGATCGTCGTCCGGGCTTTCACCGCTACCACAGCGACGAGCTGGTGACCGACCTGCGCTGTGCTCAGCTCCCGTCCGGGATGGTGGACGGACTGGGTGAGGGCGACTGGCCGCCGGGGGCCCAGCTGCACGTGGCCCTGGACGACAACGACGCGCGCCATGTGGTGCGCAGCGTGCGACAGGGCAAGCGGACCACATCCAAGGTGCTGGAAGGCGATTATTACGCGATGCAGCGGGTAGGCCGGCGTAGCTGGCGGGTGCCCGTAACAGCCTTCTGGCAGGCGCACCGGGACGCGGCAGGGGTCTACAGCCGCCTGGTTGTCGACTGGGCACAGCCCGGTGCGGGCATGACGGCGTGGGATCTCTACGGCGGCGCGGGGGTTTTCGCCGCTGCCCTGGGCGAAGCGGTAGGGGAGTCGGGACGGGTGCTGACGGTCGACACGTCGCGGGCGGCGTCGCGGGCCGCTCAAGCGGCCCTGGCCGACCTGCCGCAGGTGAACGTCATGACCGATTCGGTGCGCCGCGCGCTGACGGGGCAGCGGGTGAGCGCCGATGTGGCGGTGCTCGATCCACCGCGATCGGGCGCTGGACGCGACGTCATCGACCTGCTGGCGGCCGCCGGGGTTCCGCGGGTGGTGCACATCGGCTGCGAGGCGGCATCGTTTGCCCGCGATGTCGGCCTGTATCGCGCTCACGGCTACACCGTCGAAGAGATCAGGGTCTTCGACGCGTTCCCGCTGACCCATCACACCGAGTGCGTGGCGCTGTTGACCCGTAAGATCTGACTGCTCTTAGAGATCATGCGAAGTCGCCACGTGTGGTCGGACTGGTCGCTAAGTTCTTGTTGCGCCCGCGCCGCCGGCGTGTCCGGTGACGCAAAAGGGCCGGGGAGAAGGGACGTGCGTGGCGAATTTTTCTGTCTTGCCGCCGGAGATTAATTCTGTGCGAATGTTCGGCGGCGCGGGGTCGGGTCCGATGCTGGCCGCAGCGGCGGCGTGGGATGGCCTGGCGGCCGAATTGGGCTCGGCTGCCGCCTCGTTCGGGTCGGTGACCTCAGCGCTGACGGAGGCTTCGTGGCAAGGACCCGCTGCGCTGGCGATGGCGGGTGCCGCGGCGCCCTACGTCGGGTGGCTGCACGCGGCAGCGGGCCGGGCGGCGGGGTCGGCGACGCAGGCCCAGGCGGTGGCGAGTGCGTTCGAGGCCGCACAAGCGGCGACGGTGCACCCGCTGGCGGTGGCGGCTAATCGGTCTGACTTGGTGTCGTTTGTCCGATCAAATGTGTTTGGGCAAAACGCGCCGGCCATTGCGGCCGCGGAAGCCGAGTACGAGCAGATGTGGGCCCAGGATGTGGCCGCGATGTCGGGTTATCACGCCGGGGCGTCGACGGCCGCGGCGCAACTGTCTTCTTGGCAGAGTTCGCTGCAAAGCGTGCCTGCCCAGCTGGCCAGCGCCTTCACCGGCAACCTGCTTCCCGGTAACACCGGCAGTTCCAACGTGGGTGGCGGCAACACCGGTGACGGCAATTGGGGCAGCGGAAACGTCGGCAATGCGAACGTAGGCGGCGGCAACAGCGGCGACCACAACTGGGGCAGCGGAAACGTCGGGATTTCCAACAAGGGCAGCGGAAACATCGGAAATTCGAACCTGGGCAGCGGGAACCGCGGCACCAACAACATCGGCGTCGGCAACGCGGGCCTGGGATTCGGCAAGGGCAACGACAACTTCGGCAGCGGCAACCTGGGCAGCGCAAACCATGGCAACGGCAATGTCGGCAGCAACAACGTCGGCTCCGGAAACAACGGCTCGCACAACTACGGATACGGCAATATCGGCAGCGGCAATTATGGGTTGGCCAACATCGGCGACGACAACATCGGCTTCGCGAACTCCGGCAACGGGGACGTCGGCATCGGGTTGGTCGGCGACCACCAAATGGGTATCAACTTCGCCGGGCTGCTGAATTCGGGTTCGGGGAACATCGGATTGTTCAACTCCGGGAACGGCAACATCGGTTTCTTCAACTCCGGTGACGGCAACTTTGGCATCGGGAATTCGGGCAGCGTCGACACCGGCCTCTTCAACTCGGGCTATTTCGACACGGGCATCTTCAACTCGGGCGGCTCCGACATGGGCATCGCGAACGCGGGCAGATCCCCGTTCGCCGGTGGCGGCCTCAACACGGGCATCGGAAACAGCGGCTACTGGAATGCCGGCCTCGGGAACGCGGGCAGCCAGAACGCAGGCTTCTTCAACTCGGGCAGCGAGAACTTCGGCAGCTTCAACTCCGGCGCCCTGGAGACGGGCAGCTTCAACAACGGCTACGGCAACACGGGTTACGGGAACTCGGGCTCCACCAATACGGGCTTCTTCAGCTCGGGCATCTTCAACACCGGCTTCGGCAGCTCGGCCGACTTGTCCGGGATTGTCGACAACTCGGGCTTCGGCAACACCGGCACTCAAAATTCGGGCTTCTTCAACTCGGGAAGCGGCGGGGGCAACTCCGGCTTCTTCAACTCGGGTATCGGCGGCAACAATGCGGGCTTCTTCAACTCCGGCAGCGGGGGCCTCAACACGGGCGTCTTCAACGTGGGCAGCGGCGGCAATAGCACGGGCTGGTTCAATTCTGGTGACGGCGGCTACAACGTCGGGTTCTTCAACCTCGGCGACGGCGGCCACAACTCGGGTCTGCTCAACTACGGCGACGGTGGCGGCAACACGGGCCTCTTCAACGGGGGCGCGGGCGGGAACACGGGTGGTTTCAACTGGGGTGGTGGACTGTCGGGCTTCTTGGACGTCGGGGTGCTGCTCCGGATCTTCGATCCGTCCTAGGTGTGGTGTTCGTCGCTCTGCTGTACCAGTAGTGCTCCGGCGTTCGCTGCGTAGACTGGCCTGATGCTCGAACAGATCCGCGGACCCGCTGACCTGCAGTACCTTTCCCAGCAGCAGCTACGCCATCTCGCCTCCGAGATTCGTGAGTTCCTGATCCACAAGGTTGCTGCGACCGGGGGGCACCTGGGACCGAACCTCGGCGTCGTCGAACTCACGCTGGCGCTGCACCGGGTGTTCGACTCGCCGCACGATCCGATCATCTTCGACACCGGTCACCAGGCGTACGTCCACAAGATGTTGACCGGACGGTGCCCGGATTTCGAGAGCCTGCGCAAGAAGGGCGGCCTGTCCGGATACCCGTCGCGCGCCGAAAGCGAACACGACTGGGTGGAGTCCAGCCACGCCAGCGCGGCGTTGTCATACGCCGACGGCCTGGCCAAGGCGTTCGAGTTGACCGGACACCGGAACCGGCACGTGGTCGCGGTAGTCGGCGATGGCGCGCTCACCGGCGGTATGTGCTGGGAGGCGCTGAACAACATCGCCGCCTGCCACCGGCCGGTGATAATCGTGGTCAACGACAACGGGCGCAGTTACGCGCCGACGATCGGCGGCGTCGCCAACCATCTGGCCACCTTGCGGCTGCAACCGGCCTACGAACAGGTGCTGGAGAGGGGCCGCGACATGGTGCGTGCGGTGCCGGTGGTGGGTGAAGCGTGCTACCACTTCATGCACAGCGTCAAAGCCGGCATCAAAGACTCACTGGCGCCGCAGCTGATGTTCACCGATCTCGGACTGAAGTACGTGGGTCCGGTCGATGGACACGACGAACGCGCGGTGGAGGTCGCACTGCGCAGCGCCCGTGGCTTCGGCGGCCCGGTGATCGTGCACGTCGTCACCCGCAAGGGGATGGGCTACGCACCGGCCGAGGCCGACGAGGCTGAGCAGATGCACTCCACCGCCCCCATCGATCCGGCCACCGGGCAGATCACCAAGGTCGCGGGTCCGGGCTGGACCGCCGCCTTTTCCGAGGCGCTCATCGGCTACGGCAAAAGGCGCCGCGACATCGTCGCAATCACCGCGGCAATGCCCGGCCCCACCGGGCTGACGGCGTTCGGACAAGAGTTTCCGGATCGCATGTTCGACGTCGGCATCGCCGAGCAACACGCGATGACGTCGGCGGCCGGGCTGGCGATGGGTGGCATGCACCCGGTGGTGGCCATCTATTCGACCTTCCTCAACCGGGCGTTCGACCAGATCATGATGGATGTGGCGCTGCACAGGCTGCCCGTCACCTTGGTACTCGACCGGGCAGGGGTCACCGGTTCGGACGGCCCCAGTCACAACGGCATGTGGGACCTCTCGATGCTGAATATCGTGCCCGGCATCCGGGTGGCCGCACCCAGGGACGCCGCGCGGTTGCGTGAGGAACTCGGCGAGGCGCTTGACGTCGACGACGGCCCAACGGCGTTGCGTTTCCCCAAAGGTGATGTGGGCGAGGACATTCCGGCGTTGGAACGTCGCTCGGGCGTGGACGTGCTGGCGGTGCCGGCCGGTGAGTTGAACCGCGATGTGCTGCTGGTGGCGGTGGGAGCATTCGTGCCGATGGCGTTGGCGGTGGCCAAGCGGCTGCACAACCAGGGAATCGGCGTGACGGTGATTGACCCGCGTTGGGTGTTGCCGGTATCCGACGGTGTGCTCGAACTTGCGGTGCAGCACAAATTGCTTGTCACGCTTGAGGACAACGGGGTGAACGGCGGTGTGGGTTCGGCCGTGTCTGCCGCACTGCGGCGCGCGGAGATCGACGTTCCCTGTCGCGACGTCGGACTGCCGCAAGAGTTCTACGACCACGCGTCGCGCGGTGAAGTGCTGGCCGATCTGGGGCTCACCGATCAGGACGTCGCACGGCGGGTCACCGGTTGGGTTGCCGCACTGGGCAGTTGCGAGGCCGAAACGGATATTCGCCAGCGTCTCGACTAACTGGCAACGTCGAGATCGACGTCAGCGCGACGCCTCGGACTTTCCCGCGCTGTCGTCGATTTCGGGGCCGCCGTCTGCCGCTTCCGGGAGCTGATGATCGACGATGATGGACATGCCAAATAGCTTCGACGTACGTGGGCGGAAGCTCGAAGACGATGAGCTCCCCGCCTGGCTGGCTGAACATAGCCTGGGGAATCGGTTCGGTCTGGCCGTCCAGGGCACTGATCCGGCTCACGATCCTCAGGTCGTCGCCCTCGCGATTGTCGCTCCCGACGGCGAAGGCCGCTACCTCGACATCGCCACGTTGACCGAAGGCGACGAGGGGGCGTTAGCGTCTTGGCTTGGCGACCCCGGGCCGCCCAAGGCCGTGCACGACGCAAAGCTGGTGACACGTTTGTTGGCGCGCCGCGGCTGGGCGCTTCGCGGTGTCACCTCTGATACCGCGGCTGCCGCCGACTTGCTGCGTCCCGAACAGCCGAACTTGTCTCTCAATGAACTGTTGGTGCGCCATATGCGCTGCGCGCTACCCAGGGAAGATACCGAAGCTCCTGAGCGACAGCATCTCATCCTGCAGGCGTGCGCGGTGCTGGACCTCGCCGACGTGCTCGACGAGGAGTTGGCGCGAATCGATTCCTCGTCGCTGTTCAGTCGGATAGAGCTGCCCGCGCTGCGCGTGCTATCCGAGATGGAGATTGCAGGCATCGCGGTGGATCTGACCCGGCTCGAGGACGAGTTGATGACGGCTCGCTACGGGGAGATTGAAGCGCGTGTCATCGCCCATCTGTCCGACGACTCGGGCCTTATCGGAGCCCTCAACGCGGGGGAGGATCCGTACCACGCCTTGGCATCCCACGCGTTCCCGGTGTCTGTCGACGAGGTGACATCGCAGTTTCGGCGCCGGATGGAGCTGATGTTCTACGAGTCGACCGCCCCAATCGGGGCCGAAGATCAAGACTTATGGCGAGATCTCAGCGATTATCTGCGTAGCGCCCTCGACGATGCCCGCAGGATCGGTTTCTGCTCAACGTTGTTGGGCCGCCGCCGCTACCTGCCCGACTTGGATAGCGGTGACCGCCACGTCCGCGAGAGCGCCGAGCGGACCGCTCTCAGTTTCCTCATCGGGGGCAGCGCCGCGGACATCATGAAGGTGGCGATGATCAACGTCCATCGGGCGATCCAGGACGCCGGATTGAAGTCGCGGATGTTGCTGCAGGTGGGGAGCGAGCTGGTATTCGAGGTGGCTGACGGGGAGCGCGAAACGTTGGCTGCGCATGTCGGCGAGCAGATGCGCGGCGCGTTTCCGCTGCGCGCACCGCTCGAGGTTTCGATCGGATACGGCAACAACTAGTCCGCCGGCGGCTGTACCGCCCGGGCAAGAACGGCTACGGCCAGTTCACGCTGCCACGGCCGCGCTTGGCCGGTGCGCAGAAAATCCTCGACAGCCTCGACGGGATCGGCGGCGATCTCCCAGTACCAGCACAGCCGTCGCACCAGGTCAGGCGATATCAGGTTCTCAGCCGGAATCTCCACTTGCGCAGACACTTCCGACAACGCCGCCCGGGCCGCTTCCAGCCGTACCGCGGCTTCGGGTTTGCGCCTGCTCCACCGTGCCGGCGGCGGTGGAGCGTTCGGTGGCTCGGCGTCTTTGGGCGGATTTCGGTTCTCCCGGGCCGCTTCCAGGGCCGCGAACCACGTCGAGGCGCTGCGGCGCTGGTGGCGGCCACCGAATACCGGCAACGCGATGAGGTCGTCGACCGTCTTCGGGTTTGCGGTGGCGGCGTCGATGATGGCCGCATCCGGAAGGATGCGGCGCGGCGCGACGTCGCGGCGCTGGGCGATGACGTCGCGCGTCAACCACAGTTCACGAACCGCCGCCAGGCCTCGCGGATCCCGCACCTTGTGGATCCCCGACGTTCGCCGCCAGCGGTCTCGTCGCACCGCCGAAGCAGCCTCTACCATCGCGTCTCCTGACTTGAAGGTCCGGAGATACTCGAATTCCTGTGCTGCCCAATCGGTTTTGCCTTGCTCGGCAAGCGTGGCCGCAATGGCCGCGCGGAGTTCGATGAGGAGTTCCACGTCGAGTGCGGCGTAGTTGAGCCATTCCATGGGAAGTGGGCGCTTGGACCAGTCGGCCGCGCCATGGCCCTTCACCAGCCCCACACCTAACAACCGCTGGACCATGCTCGCCAGGTTCACCCGGTCGAATCCGGCCAGCCGTGCGGCAAGCTCGGTGTCGTAGAGCGCTGGCGGTCGCATGCCAACCTCGGCCAGACAGGGCAGGTCCTGGTCGGCGGCGTGCAAGATCCACTCGTCCTTGCCGAGCACCTGCGCCACGGGACTGAGCGCGGTCAGTGGGTCAGCGCCATGGCTGACCGGGTCGATCAGGACGGTGCCGGCATCGGCCCGTCGGATCTGAATCAGGTAAGCCCGGTTGGAGTAGCGAAACCCCGACGCCCGCTCGGCATCCACCGCGAACGGTCCGCGGCCTCCGTCGAGAAGTGCTGCGGCGGCGGCGATCTGACCGACGGTCACCGAGAGATTCGGCAGCCCGTCGGCCGGGTGCAGCAATGGGGTGGGTTCGGGTTCGGTGCTCTCGGGTTCGGTGCTCTCGGGCCCTTCGGGCCCCTGGGCCTCCGGTTCGGACATTTCAGGCGCGTGAGCGCGAGCCGAGGTCGGTGACCCCGGCCGGCGGTAAGCCCGCGGCGTGCTCCAGCACCTCGCAGAACGCCTCGACATGGATCCCGACCTCCGGGGTGGTCGCCGTCCATGACGCTCGCAGCTCCAGCTGGTGGGCGCGTGGCGGTCCGGAGATGTCGCCGTAGCGCACCGATGTGGTGGCGGTGACAGTGCCGCCCAATGCGATGACGTGCTCGGTACGAGACTCCAGCGCGTCGACCAGCCAGCTCCAGGCCACCTCGGGCAGCAGGGGGTCGACAGCCTCGTCAGAGTCCAGATCGGCCTGGATATATGCGACCAGGCGGATGGTGCCATCCCAGGCGTCGGCGCCATCCGGGTCGTACAGAAGGATCAGCCGCCCGAACGCGTCACCGTCGGAGCGCTCGGGAACGACGTCGAGTTCGGGGTGTTTGACCTCGGCCCCCAGCGCGTAGCTGTACGGCGCCAGGCGCTGCGGCGGCCGGATGGGGCCCAGCTCGATTTCCGGCCGCGCCGTGACAGCGCTCATGGCCGCCACCGCCTCGCGGAATGGGGCCGGTTCGGCTGACGTCACGAGCGCCGCTCCTCCCCATTGCTGCGCTCTGGATCGTCGTCGGCGCGGGTCACAACATTCGACGGTAGACCTATCCCAAGACAGGCCGCGACAGGCGCGCCGTGCCCCGGAATAGGCCAGCGCACGGCCTCAGGCGTCAGCGTCGGCACCAAATTGCGCGGGGCGTTTCTCGCGATGCGCCGCGAGTCCTTCTTGCACGTCAGGGCCGCTGAACCCGAGGAATTCCAGGCCGAGCGAGGTTTCGAATGCCGGCGCGAACATGCGGTACCAGTGGTTGAGGCTGTGTTTGGTCCAGCGGATCGCGTCTTGCGCACCCCGCGCCAGGTCCTCGGCGAGACGGGTCGCGGTCGGCAGTACGTCGTCGTCATCGACGCAGGTCGAAACCAGGCCGATGCGCTCGGCTTCCTCGCCGAGCAGCGTGTCGCAGGTGAGCAGGTAGTACTTGGCCTTAGCCATACCGACCAGCAGCGGCCAGCAGATCGCTGCGTGGTCACCCGCGGCGACCCCCAGTTTGGTGTGTCCGTCGATGATCTTCGCGGTCCGGCCCGCCACCGAGATGTCGGCCAGCAACGCCACCACCAGGCCGGCGCCGACGGCGGGGCCCCGGATCGCCGAGACCACCGGCTTGTCGAAGTTGACCAGGTTGAGCACCAGGTCGCGCGCCTCGCGCATGATGCGGATCCGGCTTTGATAGTCGCCGATGGTCTCGGCGATCAGGTCGAAGCTGCCGCCGGAGGAGAACGCCTTACCTTCGCCGCGGACCAGAACGACGCGCACGGCCGGATCTCGACCGATCACCGGCCAGATGTCGGCCAGGTCGCGGTGCATCTGCGGCCCGACCGAATTGAGCCCGGGCGCGTCGAGGACCAGCGTCAGCACGCCGTTTTCGCCGGTTTCGCAGCGCAGGCTCGGAAATTCGTCGTAACTGACCGGCATCGGGTCGATGTTACGCAAGGGCCGGTCGGAGCCCATGGCAGCATTGAGGCTAATGACTACTCGTCGCGACCTTCCGCGCTCGCCGTACCTGGCCGCAGTCACCGGCCGCAAACCCAGCCGGGTGCCGGTGTGGTTCATGCGGCAGGCGGGCCGCTCGCTGCCCGAATACCGGGCGCTGCGGAAAGGGCACGGCATGCTGGCGGCGTGCTTTGAGCCCGAACTGGCCTGCGAGATCACCCTGCAGCCGATCCGCCGCCACCACCCCGACGCGGCGATCCTGTTCTCGGACATCGTCGTGCCTTTGCGCGCCGCCGGTGTCGATTTGGATATCGTGCCAGACGTCGGACCGGTGATCGCGCATCCGATCCGCACCAGCGCCGATATCGATACTCTGAAACCACTTGAGCGACAGGCGATTCAGCCGGTGTGCGAAGCGGTTTCGCTGTTGGTCGCCGCGCTGGACGACGTTCCACTGATCGGTTTCGCCGGCGCTCCGTTCACCATGGCGTCCTACCTGGTCGAAGGCGGTCCCAGCCGTAACCACGCCCGCACCAAGGCGATGATGCTGGCGGACCCAACGAGCTGGCACGCGTTGATGGAGAAGCTGACCGACCTCACGGTCGCGTTCCTGCGCGGCCAGATCGACGCCGGGGTAGACGCTATCCAAGTGTTCGACTCCTGGGCCGGCACCCTGTCGCTGGCGGACTATCGCCAGTACGTATTGCCGCACAGTTCAAAGGTTTTCGCCGCATTGGCCGAATGTGGCGTGCCGATGACACACTTCGGCGTCGGCACCGCCGAGCTGCTGGGCGCGATGTCGGAGGCCCTCGAACCGGGAACGGCCACCATGGTCGGCGTGGACTGGCGAACCTCGCTCACCGATGCGGCCGCCCGAGTCGAGGCCGGCACGGCTCTGCAGGGCAACCTCGATCCGGTGGTGTTATTGGCGGGCTGGCCGGTGGTGGAACGCGCCGCCCGGGCCGTCGTCGACGACGGGCGCCGCGCCATCGATGCCGGAGCGGTCGGGCACGTTTTCAACCTCGGCCACGGAGTGCTGCCGGAGACCGATCCTGGCGTGCTGACCGACCTGGTGTCGCTGGTCCACTCGCTATGACCCCGCGGTCGTACTGTGTTGTGGGCGGCGGAATTTCGGGGTTAGCGGCCGCCTACCGCCTGCGGGAGGCCGCTGGCGAGCGACGCGAGCATCACGTTGTTCGAGCCGGGTGACCGGCTGGGCGGGGTGTTGCGCACCGAGCTGGTCGCCGGGCGGCCGATGGACCTGGGTGCCGAGGCGTTCGTGCTGCGCCGGCCCGAGATGCCGGCGCTGCTGGCGGAACTGGGCTTGTCGGGACGGCAACTGGCCACCACTGGCGCCCGCCCGCTGATCTACAGCGGGCAACGGCTGCACCCGCTGCCATCCGGCACGATCGTCGGTATCCCGTCGTCGTCGGCATCGCTGGCCGGACTGGTCGACGACGCGACGATCGCGCGCATCGACGCCGAACCCGCCCGCCCGCTGAGCTGGGAGCCGGGCGGCGATCCCGCGGTGGCCGACTTAGTGGGCGACCGGTTCGGCGAGCAGACCGTGGCCCGCTCGGTGGATCCGCTGCTCAGCGGGGTGTATGCGGGCTCGGCGGCGACGATCGGGCTGCGCGCGGCGGCCCCGAGCGTGGCGGCGGCCCTCGATCGCGGCGCCCCCAGCCTGACCGAAGCGGTCCGGCAGGGATTGCCACCTGTCACCGGCGCGCCGGTGTTCGGAGCGTTGGCCGGCGGATACCAGACTCTGATCGACGAGCTCGTCGGGCGCAGCCGCGCGCGATGGGTGCGCGCCGCTGTGCAGCGGCTCGAGCCTGCCGGTCGCGGCTGGGCGTTGCGCGACGACACCGGCGAGCGTTGGGAGGCCGACGCCGTGGTCCTGGCGATCCCGGCCCCGCAACTGGTGCGCCTGCTTGAGGGGTCCGATGGTCTGGCCCCGCGCGCCTGCGCCGCCGCCACGCGGATCACCAGCGCGTCGTCGGTGGTGCTGGCGCTCGCGGTGCCGCGCGACACCCCGTTTCCGGAGTGTTCGGGTGTGCTGGTGGCCAGCGGAGAACCGCTGCGGGCCAAGGCGATCACCTTGTCGTCACGCAAGTGGGGTCTGAAAGGCCAAGTGCAGTTCCTGCGGCTGTCGTTTGGGCGGTTCGGCGACGATCTGGCCACCAGTGCCTCCGACGAGGAGTTGCTGGCCTGGGCGCGGCAAGACCTGGCCGCCGTGTTCGGGTTGGAGGTCGAACCCGTGGATGCCCGTCTGCAACGCTGGATCGAGGCGATGCCGCAGTACGGCCCCGGGCACGCGGAGGTGGTCGCCGAGGTGCGCGCCGGCCTGCCGTCGGGGCTCGCGGTGGCAGGCAGTTACCTGGATGGCATTGGCGTGCCTGCGTGTATCGGGGCGGCCGGGCGCGCAATCGAGGCCTTGGAAGTCTGAGCCGCGGAAGTGGCACGATGGGTCTCATGGCCAAACTCGATTATGACGCCCTGAACTCGACGCTTCGCTACCTGATGTTCTCGGTGTTCTCGGTGCAGCCCGGCGCGCTCGGCGAGGAGCGCGAAGCCACGATCGACGACACATCCACCTTCTTCAAGCTGCAGGAGGAGCGCGGCGTCGTGGTGCGCGGTCTCTACGACCTGGCGGGGCTGCGGGCGGACGCCGACTTCATGATCTGGACGCACGCCGAGCGTGTCGAGGACCTGCAGGCGACCTACGCGGACTTCCGGCGCACCACCACCCTGGGGCGCGCGAGCTCGCCCGTGTGGAGCAGTGTGGCTCTGCATCGCCCCGCCGAGTTCAACAAGAGCCACGTCCCGGCGTTTATCGCCGGCGAGGAGCCCGGTGCCTACATCTGCGTGTATCCGTTCGTTCGGTCCTACGAGTGGTACCTGCTGCCCGACGAGGAACGCCGCCGCATGCTCTCCGAGCACGGCATGGCGGCCCGCGAATACAAGGACGTCCGCGCCAACACGGTGCCTGCGTTCGCGCTCGGCGACTACGAATGGATCCTGGCGTTCGAGGCCCCGGAACTGGACCGCATCGTCGACCTGATGCGTGAGCTGCGCGCCACCGACGCGCGCCGGCACACCCGCGAAGAGACGCCGTTTTTCACCGGGCCCCGCGTTCCCGTCGAGCAGCTGGTGAATGCGCTCCCGTGACAACCGAATTCGACCCGACCGATCCCACCCGCTTCGAGGAGATGTACCGCGACGACAAGTTGTCGCACGGCCTGCCGGCGGCGACGCCGTGGGACATCGGCGGCCCGCAGCCGGTGGTCCAGCAGCTGGTGGCGCTGGGCGCGATCAAGGGTGAGGTGCTCGACCCGGGCACCGGTCCAGGCCATCACGCCATCTACTACGCATCCAAGGGCTACTCGGCCACCGGCATCGACGGGTCCGAAAGCGCCCTGGAACGGGCCCGGGCCAACGCGCAGAAGGCCGGCGTGAAGGTGAATTTCGAGCTCGCGGATGCCACGAAGCTCGAAGGCCTGGACGGTCGGTTCGACACCGTCGTCGACTGCGCCTTCTACCACACCTTCAGCACCGATCCCGAGCTGCAAAGGTCCTACGCGCAGGCCTTGCACCGGGCCACCAAGCCCGGCGCGCGGTTGTACATGTTCGAGTTCGGCGCACACGACGTCAACGGCTTCACCATGATGCGCTCGTTGTCCGAGAACGACTTTCGCGATGTGCTGCCGGCCGCCGGCTGGGAGATCACATACCTGGGGCCGACGACGTACTACGTCAACATCAGCGCCGAGCAGATCGAGTCGATGGCCGCGCGCAACCCCGACATGGCCGAGAGGGCCGCGTCCATGGCGGAGCGCTACCGGGCGATGGAGCCGTGGCTGGTCAACGGCCGGGTGCACGCCCCGTTCTGGGAAGTCCACGCCACGCGGGTGGACTGATTGACTTCACTGGCGGGCGGAATGTGGCCCAGACTCGGCGAGGTTGTGGCCCGCGATTGTGCTGCTTGCGCGTTTGTGAGGATATTCTTGCGGTGGGCAACTCTCCGGGGGCAGGAGGGCAGACGACGTGTCGTCCCTAGTGTTGGCGCCGGCCGTGTTGGGTTCGGCGGCTTCGGATTTGACGAGTATCGGTGCGGCGCTGACTCACGCCCACACTGCAGCAGCTGCTTCCACCACATTGGTGGTGGCTGCAGCTGAGGATGAGGTGTCGGGGGCGATCGCTGCGCTGTTTTCTTTTCATGGTCAGCAGTTTCAGGCGCTGAGTACGCAGGCTGCCGCATTTCATACCGAGTTTGTGCAGGCGTTGAGTGCCGCCGGGGGCGCGTATGTGGCCGCTGATGCCGCGAATGTTTCGCCGTTGGCGGCGGCGCGGGGGGCCCAGAGCCTGGGACTGTTTTCGCCAATCCTGGACCTGACGGGGCGCCCGCTGTTCGGCAATGGCGCCAACGGGGCAGCCGGGACCGGACAAAGCGGCGGCAACGGCGGCTGGCTGTGGGGTAATGGCGGCAACGGGGGTTCGGGTGCGCCGGGTCAGGCCGGTGGTACCGGCGGTAGTGCGTGGTTGTTCGGCAATGGCGGCCAAGGTGGTGCCGGTGGGACAGGTATTACCGGTACCACGGGTTCGTCGGCTAGCGCCACCAACGGCGGCATAGGCGGCATCGGTGGGGTCGGCGGGGCCGGCGGCAATGGGGGACTGCTTTACGGGAATGGCGGCGCCGGTGGAGTCGGCGGAATCGGCGGGTTGGGCGGGGCCGGTGGAGTCGGCTTGCCCGGGAGCATCTTCGGCGCTAACGGCACCAGCGGCACCAATGGCGGTCAAGGTGGCGGCGGCGGCGCGGGCGGGGTCGGTGGCCAGGGCTCGGCCATGTTCGGCCATGCCGGTCCCAACGGCAATGGCGGCGTGGGCGGCGACGGCGGCGTGGGCGGCGGCGGCGGCGATGGTCTCACCGGTGGCAACGGCGGCAACGGTGGTAACGGCGGCAACGCCGGCCTCGGCGGCAGCGCAGGTGGTGGCGGCGGCGTCGCGGGCGCAGCGGGCAACGGCGGGAATGGGGGCGGTGGCGGCACCGGTGGCTTCACCAACTTCGTCGGCAGCGGCAGCGTCATGGGAACCGGCGGCGACGGCGGTAACGGTGGTAACGGCGGCAACGGCTTCGACGGCGGTCTTGGCGGCGATGGTGGCCGTGGCGCCAACGCCGTCATCGGCGCCTCCGTTGCCGCCGCCGGGAGCGGGGCGGGTGGCGGCGGAGGCCAGGGCGGCGGCGGCTCCGGCGGCGGCACCGGTGGGGCAGGCGGCAATGGCGGTGACGGCGGCGCCGCCGATGCCTTTGTTGTCGGCGACCTGGACGCCGGCTCCTTCGTCAGCGGCGTGATCGGGGGCAATGGCGGAGGGGCCGCCGGAACCGTTGGCGGTCCCGGTGGTGGCGGTGCCGGGGGTTCCGCCGCGGCCGCCGGCAACGCGAGCGTCACCGGCGGTAACGGCGCCGCCGGTGTCGGCACCGGCGCAGGCCAGGGCGGTTCGGGCGGATTCGTTGACGGCGGCTCCGCGAGCGGCACGGCCGCGGCCGGCGGCGGTGGTGGTGGTGGTGGTGGTATCGCGGGCGGCACCGGCGGAGATGGCGGACAAGGCGGCAGCGCTAACGGCGGCGAAGGCAGCGGGGGCACCGCGGGCAACAGTGGTGGCACCGGCGCGAGCGGCAGCCCTGGCACCGGCGGGGTCGGCGGGAACGGTGGCACAGGCGGCGGCGGGGGCGGCGGCGAAGGCATTGCCACCGGCCCTGGGGCCGCCGCCACCGGCGGCCAGGGCGGCGATGCGGGTTAGCACCGGCTGACCGAGGCGGCGACGAATCAAGACGCTGGCGCCACCCGGTATCGCCGACGGCAGCGGCGGCCGCGGCGCATCAACCGAGCACTGACTGATCCGGCCTTCGCGATTTTGTTGGATTTTCCTAAGTGTCCGTCGGGACCAGGTGCAGCGAGATCGAGTTGATGCAGTAGCGCTGATCCGTCGGCGTCGGATAACCCTCACCGGCGAACACATGACCGAGATGGCTGTGGCAGTTCGCGCACAGCACCTCGGTGCGGGTCGTCCCCATCGAGTGGTCAGGACGCAGGATGACCGCGTCGGAGTTCGACGGGTCGAAGAACGAGGGCCAGCCGCAATGCGAATCGAACTTCTCTGTGCTGCGAAATAATTCGGCGCCACAGGCCCGGCATTGGTAGACGCCCTGCGTCTTGGTGTCGGTGTACTTGCCGACGAACGGCCGCTCGGTGCCGGCGCGACGCAGCACGTCGAACTCCTGCGGGTTGAGCTTCTTACGCCACTCGTCGTCAGACAGCTGCACCTTGGGACGTGACAGGTCGGGGGACGAATCGGGGGGAGTCATGCCTCTACGCTAGCGCGCTCGGTCGGCAGCCACGCCGGATCGATACCGCCGTCGAGGCGGTTCTCCGCCTTGGCATCCAGGTAGCGGAAGTAGAGCACGGTGAACGCCACGATCAGCAGCAGCGACCAGCCGTAGGTGATCTTCAGGTATTGCAGCGCGCGGCCGTATCGCATCCAGTTGAAGAGCAGCCAGTTGTCCAACGTCATAAAGCCGTAGATCCCCAGCCACGCCGGCCAGTTGCGGATCAGCGAATTCGGCCGCACCACCGTCATCAGGAACGGGAACAGCATCATCGAGTAGTAGCCCTGGGACAGCGACAACACCAGCCACGACCACAGCAGCAGCACGCCCGACGAGGTGGTGAACCAGAAGAGCGGGTCGCGGGTGCGGTAGTAGCGGTACAGCAGCCATACACTGCCGATCGCGAGCAGAGTGAACAGAATCCGCAGGAACACGATCAGCCACGTCGGCAGGCCGAAGTAGACCCCGTTGCCCTCGATCGAGCTATTGAAATAGTCACGGGTGCCCAGGATGTAGGGCACCGTGCGGGTAAAGAAGTCCTTCGGATCGCTGACCAGCGGCAGTGCGGCCAGGTTGACGACGATGGGAAGCGCGATCCCGGGGACCAGCGCCCGCCACTGCCGATTCAGTAACGGCAACAACAGCAATGGACCGAGCACAGGTTTAAGCACCAGCGTCAGCCCGATCGCCAGACCTGCCCACCACTGACGACTGACCCTGCCGTCGAGTAGCCAGCGCAGGAACAGGACTTCGAGTAGCAGGATGCAGCCGTTGATATTGGTGAACACCAGCGTGCTGGTCACACTCTCGGTGCAGAACATGGCCAGCAGCAGGGCCGGGGCGGCCACTGAGGCCAGCGTGTAGTTGAACAACCGCAGCAGCAAGTACCAGGCGAGCAGGATCGCCACGGTGTTGATCAAGACGAACAGATGGTGTGAGGGCGCGAAGGGCAGGTACCCGAACGGTGCCATCAGCAGTGTGCCGCCGGGCGGGTACAGGTAGTGCGGGTCGACGTAGTCGAAGTGCTCGTTGTAGATGTCCCAGCCGTGCCGGAAGTTCAGTGCCGCACGGTAGACGGGCTTGAAATCGTCGGTGATGTTGCCGTTGATTGTCAGGATGATGCTGCGGTGCAGCACCGACAGGATGGCGGCGGGCCACAGCACCGATCGCAAGACTGTCGCTGCGCTCGGAGTGCCGGTGCGGGGTGCGAATGCGGCCAGCACGCCATCGCGCAGGCGGGTTCGGGTCGAATCAGCTGCCGTCACCAGCGCACCGTACACCGGCTCCCACCCCGAAGTCTCAGGCGGGACAGTAGGTGTCGGTTCCGGGTAACTTGCCTGTGTTTACGTAGCCGACCAGCGGCGGGACCGCACAGGGCGAATAGATGCTGGCGCCGTGGCCGATGCCCTGCCACATCACCCGCCTACTGGCCGCGTTCGCGTTGATGACCATGGCAGCCGTCTGCGCGACTCCCTCAACGCCCACGATCGGGTCGTTTTGCACACCCAGCAGCAGGACGTCGACCTTGAGATCCTTCGGCGGCTGCGGTGGCTGGCTGGAAGGCCAGTGCACGCATCTGACCAGATTGAGCGCCGCGACCACGCCGAACTGGGGATAGAGCTTCCCCCACGCGACCACCAGTTCACGGACCCGGTCCGGTGTCGGGCGGTTGACGGCGTCGCTACAGGAGTTGACGAACTGGCCGTCGGTGTCCAGGGTGGCATCGGCGCGGGCAATCAACCCGTTCAGCTGGCCGGTCTCGCCGGAGCGAGCCGTCGCCAGCGCGTTCGCCAGGCTGGTGGCAGAGTTGACGCGGCCACCTGAAGGGAACCCCAAAGCGACGGTGATGGCGTTGGCCACCTCAGCCGCCGACGCGCCGCCGGGCCCCTTGCCGGCCCGGGCGTCGGCCAGCAGCGAGTTGACGGCGCCCTTGGGATCGGGACCCAGCGCGCAGTTCACCGCCACGCACTGCGCCGCGAATGCGTCGAGCGCCGCCTGTTGGCCCTTGACTTGTTGCTCGGCCGCGGCCTCGGCGTTGATGCCCAGCGCAACGGGCGAGTCCAGGATCAGCCGGGCGACCTTGTCCGGACGGGATGCCGCGTAGGACAGCGCCACCTGGGCGCCGTTGCCGATGCCGACCAACGCGATCGCGGGCACGTCCCAGAGGTTGCGCAACCGCTCGATATCCGAGGCGGCGTGCGAGTCGTCGTAGGCGGAGTCACCGGCCGGTGCCAGGGCTTCGGTGCAGTTCGTGGTGGCGGTGTTGGAGACGTCAGAAAGGTTGGCCACCGGGTCGTCGCCGGTTTGGAATTGTGCCTGATCGCGCATCACTTGCCGATCAAGTCGATCGCGGCAGTCGATCGGGCTCGACATGCCGATGCCACGGCGGTCCACGGCGACGACGGGGCGGGATTGCAGCACGTCGGCGCCTGACCGGGACAGCCAGACCGGCAACTGCATCGACGACGGCAGGTCGGAGCCCGTGGTGAACACGAGGGGTCCCGCATCGTGCGGGGTCTGACTCGAGCGGGCGCGGACCACGCCGATGCTCACGGTCCCGGTCCCGCCGTTGGGGTCCAGGTTGGCGTCGTAGTTCGCGCAATCCAGCTGGACGCCGGCGGGCGGAGGTACTGCCGCGTCTCCGAAAACCCGAGACGTGCAGTCGTGCCAGGACAAATCGTTCTTGGGCGCGGCGATCGGTGGGGGACCGCTGGGCGGCGGCTTCGCGGCGGCGACGCCTTGCGGTCGGGCACCGGAGTTGGTGGCGAAGCGCGGGTCGGCGGCCAGGCCCGGAACGCAGCCGGCCACCAGCATCGTCACAGAGAAGGTCACCGCGACCGGAATCGTGGCGGACCTGATGTGCCGACTCATGCCGACCACCCTAGCCACCCCGCGCGTTTAGGCCTTCACGTAACGCGTGTAAAGGTAGCCCGCTTCGTCGGTGAGAACGTGCGCGCAGCGCATCTGGGTCAACAGCTGGCCCGGTCCCGTCGCGATGCGGCGCGCCATGCCTCCGACGAGATAGGGGGCGATTGTCAGGCACAGCTCGTCGAGCATGTCGCGCTCGACGAACGAGCCGAGCAGCGTCGGGCCGCCTTCGGTCAGGATGCGGCGCAGACCGCGAGCTTGCAGGATCGCCAGGAGTGCGGCCTCGTCGACGTTTCCGGGGTCGCTGCCCGAGCAGTCGAGGACCTCGGCCAGATCACCGAGCAGCCGGCGTGTCTCGTCGGCGGCCGCGGTACAGGTCAGCACCAGCGGCGGCACCTCGGTTCGGGTGAACACACCCATATCCCGGTCAAGCCGACCCGACTTGGTGACGATCGCCAGCGGGGGGATTTCGCTTTGCCCGCGGGCGTGCCGGCGCTGGCGCTTGGCGACCCCCATATGCGCGCCGGAATAGCCCTCGACCCGCACGGTGCCCGCGCCGACCACCACGACATCGGCGAGTTCGCGCAGCAGGTTGAAGATCAATCGGTCGCCGGGCCCGGCCAGCGTGCCACTGGTGCCGTCCGCGGTAGCGCCGCCGTCGACGCTGGTGATGAAGTTGGCCCGCACCCACGTCCTGTCCAGATCGGCCGGATAGTTGTAGAGCTGGGGGAGTTCGCCGTCGTCGAGTGTGCGCCCTGATTCGAGCATTGTCAGCGGTGTCTCGGCGGCTCCGGCGGCTTCAGACTCGGGCATGAGTTTGATTGCAGCACGCCGCTAGAGTTCCTTCATGCACGGGTCCGCTTCTGGCGCGGTGGGGCGCCTGATTTTCACCACCGTGCGGATAGCCGGACCGAACTACCGGCAGATGCTGGCCGGCTGCTACCGAAAGAAATACCTGCGGGCCACCTCGCGGCTGTTGGCGTTGACCCAGGGCCTCAGCGGACCGCGCGAACCATGACGTAGTCGTTCTCGCGACGATCGCCCACTTCAAACGTCCTGGTGCCAGTGATCTCGAAGCCGCTGTTGACGTAGAAGCGCTGTGCGCGTTGGTTTTCCTGGTTGACACCCAGCCATACGCAGCGGACACCCCATTCCACGGCGGTGGCCAGCGTCTCCCGCATCAGCGCGGTTGACGCCCCGCTGCCGTGGTGCTCGGGCAGCAGATAGATCTTTGACAGCTCGGCGGCCGGGCGAATGGCGACGGCTCGCTCTACATCGGGATCATCGCCGACACCGCGAACGAGCATGGCGTAGCCGATAATCCGGCCGTCGTGCCGGACGGTGAGAATGGCCCGTCGCGGATCGCTCAGGTACTCCGCGAACTTGCTGGCGGACAGGTTGGTCCCGATGAACGACGCAATGTTGTCCGGCGGCGTCGACGGCGGACACGCCAACGGAAAAGTTTGCGCGGCAATGGCCGCCAGTTCGTCGGCGTCGACGGAGACCGCCGTGGCGCGGTGTACCGCCGGCGTCAGAGGTTCCACTGCGCGAGGTGCTGGCCCGTCTTCCTGTCCAGCAGCACGACGTTGGAGACCGGATCGCGATAGGCGTCCCAGTACACGCCTCCGCGGACGATCGCTCCGTTCGGCGCATTGGTGAGCACGCTATCCAGCGCATCGGGTGCATCGGATGCCCGCGGCTTGTAGGCGTCGGCGAACGGCGTCACCCCGTCGAAGGCGAAGGTGGTCGCCATGATGAAGGGGTTGGGCACCCTGATCGCGCGGATCGTCACGTCGGCACGGTCGACGGTGCTGCCGGGAAAGCTTTTGACCGGAACGCCCTCGCGTGTATAGCCGAAACCTGGGGGCGGGTCGCAGGGGGCCACGCTGCTAACCGTGACGTCGGCGATGTAGGTGCCGGTATCAACCCGCAGCGTGTCACCGATGTGGCCGATCGGCGCGTCGCCGGCGCGGGCGCGGGGAGCGGCGAAGCCGATCGCGGTAATGCTCGCAGCGGTGACGAGAACGGTAGACAGGATGATCAGCCAACGATGCATATTCCCCTCCTCAGCTCCTTCGCATGATTGCACACGCGCATAGTCTCCTCGACAAATCGCGCCATGTGGGATGCAAGTTCAGCGCGACTCTGGGACCATCTGGAAACTATGAGACCCCTCCTGATACTGATCGGCTTTGCCGGTGTGATCGGCATGGCCGCGCCGGCGTACGCCGACCCCGTCGATGATCAGTTCCTTGCCGCACTGCAAAAGGCCGGCATCGGCTTTCCATCCCCCGACAAGGTGATAGCCGCGGGTCGGCTGGTGTGTCAACTGTCCGGGCAGGGCAAGCCGATGGCGGACGTCGTCAACACCATCCAAGGCGCCAATCCCGGACTCCACGGCGACAACGCCGCCCGGTTCACCGCAATAGCGGCCGACGCCTACTGCCCCCAAGCGATAGGCCAACCGACCCCTACTCCGTAGGGCCTGCGCCTGGGTTGTCGGCGCTGGGTCGCGGCGCGCGCCGGGGGCCGGGTGCGCGGCCCAATTCCAGCGGGCCCATCCCGGCGACGGCGCGTGCCGGCGTCGTTGCGGCTCGTCGTTTCCGCCAGTGACCGGCCCCCGAAAGGCGCCAATCGGCCGCCCACTTCCACTCATAGGTCTCTGATGTGCTCACGTTCCTGGCCAGCGCCGCGATCCTGAGGTCGGCGCGCTTGGCCTCGATCCAGGAGGCGATCACCCACACCCTGTCGAGTTCGTCTTCGGGAATCTCGAAAACCCACGACATTTCTTCATCGTCGCAGCCCATCGACGGACGTGCCGCAGGCTTGGGTGTTGATACCTCGAATTGCTCGCCGTCCGCTTCGAGGTCGAGTGCGACCTGGTAGCGCACCGCCGGTCCTACCATCCGCAGGTTCACCTGGAGTCGAGCAAGATTTCTGCGGCGCGGCGCGAGCCGATCGACCGCGACCACGACGCCCTTGCTGCCCGGCCTATCCGGCCGCGTTCGCAGCTGATTCACGATGGCGATCAGCCCAAGGCAAGCAAGGATGCCGATAAAGACGTCGAGAACGATGATGGCAGCCACGCCGTCCAAGCCAACACCATCGGGACTCGCGCCGCCTACCGACGGGGGGTGGGCCCCTAATCCCGAGTCCCAATACGCTGGTGGCTATGCGCGTGGATCCGGGTCCGTTGACAGGGGCCGCCGCGGCCCAGACCTGGCATCTGGACCTGATCTCCGCGGCGGTGATCGCATTGCTGACCAGCGCATACGCGTGGTGTTACCGGCGCGGCCGCAACGGCGAGCGGCCGGTCGAACCGGCACAGGCCGGGTGCTTTGGCGTCGGCATGGTGCTGTGGGGGCTGGCCACGCTAAGTGTCGTCGGCAGCTACGCCTACGTGCTGTTCTGGGTGCGCGCGTTGCAAGTGCTGCTGCTGCTTTACGTCGTGCCGTTCTTCCTCGCGCAGGGCAGGCCGATCACCGTCGTGCGCGCTGCGCTGGGCCCGGCAGGCCGTGACCGCATCGATCGGCTACTGGCGAGCCGGTGGGCGCGGGCGCTTGCGCACCCGCTGACGACTTCGCTGGCGATGCTGGCCACGCCCTGGCTGCTGTATCTGACGCCCTGGTACACCGCGGCGCTGGAAAGCGAATGGATCGGCGCGCCGACCCGGTTTCTGTTGGTAGTGGTTGGTTTTGGATATTTCTATGCCCGTCTGCAATCAGACCTGGTTCCCCGCAGGTATTCCCAGCTGATCTCGTTGCTGATCAGCGTCGGCGAAACCCTTGGCGATGGCGTCCTGGGGTTGGTGATCTGGCAGGGCTCATTGATCGCCACGTCCTATTACGCGGGTATACACCGCAGTTGGGGCCCGGATCCGCGGCTCGATCAGACCATCGGCGCGGGCGTCTTGTGGATCCTCGGAGACGTGGTCGGGCTACCTTTCGTGCTGCTGTTGATGCGCGCGCTGTCGCGCGACGAAAAGGCGCATGCGGTTGTGGTCGATGCCGAACTGGACACCGCGGCGGCGGCCGAGAGTGAAACCGCGGTGCCATCGGCTTTGTGGTGGGAGAACGACCCACAACTGCGCGACCGGTTCCGCAGGGGCTAGCGGTTCTACGTTCGGGGGCCGCGGCTCGTCAACCCGGAACGCAGCCGATTTAGCGCTCCGCTATGTTACGAAGCGTCGCCAATTGTGACCGCACCGCAAAGGAGCCGATTTTGCTGAAGGTATCGACGGTGGCGCCCGCTTTGGTGGCGAGCGCTCTGGTAGTCGGGGTCGCGGTTACGGGGTGTGGGAGCGACAAGTCGTCAACCCCCTCGTCGAACACGTCGTCTGTGGCATCGAGTACTTCCCCGTCGTCCGCCTCTGCGTCGTCTGGGGCACCGACATCGAGCAGCGCTGCGGCCCAGCCTTCCGACTACAGCAATTTGCTGATCAAATCCAGTGACATCGTCGTGCCGGGCGACACCTTCACATCGCTGACTCCGCCGGCTCCCAACCCCACCGGCATTGATGAATCGTTCATCAATGAGAACGGCTCCCGCGTCATCAGCGACAAGATCTTCGTGTATCCCGACGCCACGGCGGCGGGACAGGCGCGCGACATGACGGCCCAAACGTTGACCGACCCCGACCTGGGCGTGAAGGGCGGAACGCCCACTTCGGTCGACGTGGGCACCGGCGGCACGATGGCTAGCGGAACCACGACCAAGGCCAACGGCCCCAAGTCGAAATCGAGCATAATGTTCACCGAGGGTAGGGCTTTCGTGAGCATTGACTTCGAGAGCCCGGCGAACGATCCGGTGCCACAGGACTTCGTTCTCGATATCGCGCGCAAGCAGGACGCGGCCATCAAGGCCGGATTGCCTGCCTGAGCGTGACCCGGCGCTAGGCGGTGTTGTCGACCACCGTGGCGTCGGCCGCGTTGTGCTTGACCGACTCGATGCCCTTTTCAGCCGCGGCGCGGGTTTTGTAGCCCTGGCTGCTGGCGACGATCTCGCCGTTGGCTGCCTTCAGGTGCCAGCGGATCTCGCCGCTTTTGTCTTTGAACAGTTCGAACTTCCCAGCCATCTCGTCTCCTTTGATCGAGCGAACGGACAACACCATAGTCCACAAAGCGAAACGGTTACTGCGCCACTACGGTCGTGGAGGTGGTCCTCGACTTGCCGACGAGACATCGCGCCACGGGGCTGTGGATCATGCTTTCACGACGTCGACGGCAGATACTCACTCCCGCCCAGCGCTCCGCCGCCGGCGCGGGCGATGCTGATTGATCCGAGAGTCACCGACCGGCCGTCGCGCAGCAGACCGAACAGGGTGGCCATGTCGGCCTTGAACTCTTCGGGTTGCTTGGTTCTGCGGGCAGTGATGCTGTACCAGACGGCATCGGCAGCCGCGCGTAAGTTTGCTGCGAGGCGACCCTTGGTTCGTGGGACTGATCAGGTCGCCGACATGCCGCCGTCGACGTCGAACACCGTGCCGGAAATGTAGGACGCCTCCGGGGACGAGATGAACACGATGGCGTTGGCAAGTTCCTCGGTGCTGCCCCGTCGAAGAAACGGGATCGTCGACACCAGCGCATCATTGACTTCCGCGGAGCCCGTGAAGCGGTTGGCCATCTCGGTGTCTGTCAGACCCGGCGCGACCGCGTTCACCCGAATACCCGAATTGCCTTGCTCGAGCGCGACCGTCTTGGTCAGGCCCTCCACCGCGAATTTGCTGCTGACATAAGCTGTTCCACCAGCCGCCGCCTTGTGCCCGTACGTCGAGGAGATGTTGACGATACTGCCGCTGTCTTGGCCCGCCATCGCGCGCACTTCGTACTTCATGCTCAGGAATACCCCGAGGACGTTCGTGTCGTGGACGGCCTTGAAGTTTTCGACGGTGGCGTCCTGGATCGGGCCGAGATTGCCTTCGAAGCCGGCGTTGTTCACGGCAACGTCGAGACGGCCGAATCTCGCGACCGCCTTGTCGACAAGATCGCGAACCTCGTCTTCCTTAGTCACGTCGGCCTTCACGAACTCCGCCTCGGCGCCAAGCGCTTGCAGCTCCTTGGCCAGGGCTTGCCCCTTGTCGTCGTGGCGGCCGGACACCACAACCTTGGCACCTTTATTGGCGAAGGCGACGGCAGTGGCCCGGCCGATGCCGGTGAGTGCGCCGGTAATGAGAACAACCTGTTGAGTCATCGTTTTCCTTTGGCTGTGCGGAGTATTCGCAAATCTAGGGGCGCCGCTAGCAACACCACACGTTGGCGGCGCATTCCCCGCCGTCGGCTTGCTTCCCGCGATATATCCCGGCGAGGGAGCAAAGTTGATTGGTGCAGAAGTTCTCGTCCGGCGTCGACAGGCTGGCGGCCGTCGTACTGGAGCGGGCGCAGCTGACGGGTGAGCCAGTCAGCATGAAGCTGGTGGGGCAGCTCATCGACGAGCTGCTGGCGCATCCGTTGAAGTGCCGGTGTGGACGTTGCGAAGCGGCGGTCACGGTATCGCCCCAAGAGGTATTGCAGGCGGCCGCCACATGGCGGCGCCCCATCGCTGCTGCGCCGCGACGCCGGGCGCGGGCCTAGCCGGCCCCGGTTTCGTGGCTCCGCGAAAATGATCGCGAACAGCTATTGCCTTCTGGGGCAACCGTTGCGGTTAAAACCATCGTCGCCGAACGTTCGTCCAGTAACTCGTCGATGTGCGCAATGCCCGGCGGATTGGTGCACAACTTGCGGGCCACGCGCCACGCCCGGGCCAGGAGCCGAAGTTCGCGGTCGATTGCCTCGATGTCGCGCATCCCCGGAGCGTAGATCCGTGCGGCGCCGTTAGCACTTCACCCACTGTCACCTGCGGTAATGCGAAATGCGGCTAAGCAACCTGTTCTGCAGGTTGGCCTTCGCGCTCAGCCGCCGCTTGGTCCCGTTGCTGGACGAACCTTCGGAGCAGGGCCACCGCGCTCGCGATACACAGGATGAGATCCGCGGTACCGATCGAGGTGATGAGGAACTGCGAGACGTCCACCGGGAAGGTGAAAATCAGATAGACGGCGAAAGCCGGGAACAGGCCGCATAAAAGGCCGAGCCAGAGGCAGAGTCGGGTGTGAAGTTTGTGCCAGTCCTGGATGTCCTGCGGTGTCCAGCCGCGTTCGGGCAAAGCCCCGTCTGCGAGTTTGGCGGCGATCACGCCTGTGACCTGCTTGGAGGCGGGCTTGCGTAGCAGCCCGCTGACCGTGCAGGACCACACCATCAGAGAAACGGGAACGAGCTCGGTGACCTGCACCACCCGGGGATTCTTTGTGGTGAACGCGATGGTTAGGGAGGCTCCGGCGGCGAGGATCACGAGTGCGTTCAGGGGCTCGAATTTGCGTTTACGCACCATGGCGAGTGCGCCCTGTCCGACTGCGGCGATGATCGCGCCTGCCAACGCCAAGTACGGGGTAACGCCGAACGCGCGAATCGCGTAGTAGACGACGAGCGGTGGGAGGGTGTTTATCACCGTGGTCTTGATGTATTCCTTCAGGCTGCGTGGCGCGTCGATGCCTGCTTTTTCGGGCTCGTCGTCACGGGCAGGGGGTTGCTGTGCCATGGCGCAAGGGTAGCTGGCCTGCGCAGCAAACCCCTTGACGCATTGGGCATCTGCCGGCAGTTCAGTCGCCAGTCGTGGCCCTCACGGAGTTGAGCGGGTGCGATCTTCGCGTCTTAGCCCCGGCCGAACGGCGTGACAGCCGGAGCCTGCACCTCGGTGCGCACGGTTAATTGCGGTCGAGCGCTCATCCAGCAGGGCATCTATCTGCGCGGTGCTCGATGAGCAGCCGAACTCGCGTGCCACCCGCCACGCGCGAGATAGCAGCCGAAGGTCGGCGTCGATGGTTTCGATGCTGCGCATACGCGGAGATTGGGGCCGTCCACCGTTCATACTTCAACCACGTGATCGGACGCGGCATGGTTCACGCTCCGAATCAGAACGGCTCGACGCTTTGATCGGCGCCGACGGTCATGCCGTGGCCGGTGTCATCGTTGGTGAAGCGAATCCCGTCGTCCGCCGCCACGACCGTCCAACCCTGAATGTGATAGGTCTGGCCGGGGACAAGGGTGTCATAGGGGGCATGGTCGCCGCCGGTGCCGATGTTCGCACTCCGGTAGCTGAAATGGCCCGACGCGGTCACGAATGCCTGATCGTCGTCCGCTGGGGCCCGGACGAAACTGCCCTGACAGATGACGTTGGGGCCGATCCCAGGCGTCGCGTCATCCGAACCGATCTCGCAGAGCATCGGCGGTATCCGGGTGTTCACTTTCGCGTCGTGTCCCGCGGTGGGATCGGCGCCCGCCAGTGGCGCGAAAGTCGCTGCTGCACAAATGAGTCCGGTGAACACCAGTGCGTTCATTCTCATGCTGACTTCTTTCGCTGCTGCCCGTCACCCGGGTCCTCCAGCTCACGGAACGTCCGGCGAATTGCCGGAGCTAGTGGGCCTCACGCTTGACGCGAATCGGGCCGGCCGCGCTCTTGGGGGGAGGATGGGGGCCGGCCCGATCAACCAATCAGACATCTGCCAGACCGATTCCATTCCCGTCGCCGCACCTGCCATCGTGTGAATCGCGAGCAGCAATCGGAGTCCCGAGTCGTCTTGAGCTGGCCCATGTCGGGCACGCGCGTTTCACTCCGTCGACTTAGCCCACACGTCCTCCGACCTCCCGTCGAAAATAGAGATAGTGAGTGACCGGGCTGGATGAAACGCAGTACGCGGTGATCAGCTCCCACCCGGCGGCGACCCATTCCTCGAGGGTTGAGTTAATCTTCTCGGTCTCAACCCACGTGCATCTGTGCTCGTGTCCGTATGCCATGAGCGCCGACATTAGGCGAAGATTGTTAACGCGAGTGTATGGCCGCCAGAATTGCTCCTGACGGCTATTCACACGGGCAGCATCGATGGGTGCCATGCTGCCGAAATGCTTTCATCTTCGCGCACTGCTACAAATGCTGTCACCGCCGTAACCAGCGGCGGCAGAGTGCCGTCGTCTTCCAGAGAAAAGGAATCCCAACATGAAGACGAGAGTATTGATGGTCACGGTCGGCGCTGCGGCGGCAGCCTTGGCCGCTGGTGTTATGTGGACCGCACCATCGGCCTCGGCCGGTAGCGACTTTTGCAATTCGCTTCCCACCCCCGCGCAAGTTCATGATTGCAGCTGCGGCGCTGACAACGTCCCAGGAAGTCAGGAATTTCAGCAGTGTCTGTATGGAAATCCGGCTGCGCCCGGAAATCCGCCTGCGCCCGGAAATCCGGCGGCGCCCGGAAATCCGGCGGCGCCCGGAAATCCGCCTGCGCCCGGCACGTAGAGCGGGTCCGACCACCGACACACACTGCCAAACCCACGGCGGCGTCGAGGCGGGGGTTGTCGCCACTTGCCGACAATCTCTCCGCCTGTCAGCTTTTCGCCGCGCCCGCGCACGCTAAACACTGTGCTAACCCAGACCCCCTAATCACATCGCGCCGCTCCAGAGAATACTTTCAGCCACGGTTGAAAGTTCCCTCTCGCAGGATCCGCCGCACCTCGTCCTCCGTGCACACGAGCCCACGGTCCGCGAAGTGCCACTTCACCACACCCACCGCAGAGTCCTCTTTGTCGGGTAGCTTGAGACGATGAAGCCCCTCAAGCGCCTTCGCTTGCTCGCGGAAGTCCGGCCTCGTCGGCGCTGGTGACATCTGGCGGCGATTCCAGCTCCAATTCCAGACTTGCCAGGCGGTGGCCCCACGCTCGCCCCGCAGCCAGCGCCGCACTGGCCGAGGCTCTCGACCAACTCGGTGCCTGTTGTCCTCCAATACAGGGGCTTTTGGCACTAGGTCTATTCGCACCGCCGGGTAAATGCTGGGCGAAATGCGCGAAAGCGTGAAGTAATACGGCCCACCGAGAGCGCAGGGATGATCGTGCCGGATCGAAACTATGACGGCGGTCTTGGCCTCGCGCAACCCGCCAGCGGCAGTCAGAAGGTGAGTCGGGCCGAGGCAATGCGGCTGTTGGCCAGCGTTGACTATGGCCGGGTGGTGTTCACCATGGACGCACTGCCGGCCATCCGGCCGGTTAACCATCTGGTGGACGAGGGCAGAATCATCATCCGCACGCGATTGACCCGGGCAATCTCCACTGTCGTCACATCCGCTGACTCTGGCGGTGTGGTCATCGCTTACGAGGCAGACGATTTCGACTCTCGGAGCCGGTCCGGCTGGAGCATTGTCGTCACCGGCTGGGCGCGCCGTATCACTGACCCCGAGCAGGTCTCGCGTTATGAACGACTGCTGCAGCCGTGGGTGAACCACGCAGACACCGTGCTTGCGATCGAGCCCGAAGTCGTCTCAGGACTTCTCATTGAACCGCCCCGGTGAGTCCGGAGACTCCGGACATGCCGGGGCGGTTCACTACGCGAGAAAGCCATACGGGAAAAGACCCCTGAAAGCGCCCATTTCCGCGAGCCAAAAGACGAGCAGCCAAAATATGACTGCAAGTGGAATCAAGACTGGCAAGAAAAATGGAAAGAGAATTGGCGCTATAGCCTCAAAGTACGTCCCCGGATCGAGCAACAGGCTCGGCATGGCGACCACATCTCCGACAAGCCCCTCCTCGAGCGTGACCGTGGACTGCAGATACGAGGCGGCCAACGCCTCGATGAAGGCATACAAACGCGCACTATCAGTCAAGAGCTGCTCAAACTGCTCCTCGAACCCCGCCACCTCGGCCGCCAGCGCCTGATAGTCCTGGCCGAACTGAGAGAACAACCCCGCGATGCCCGCCGACACTTCGTCGGCAGCGGCGGCAACCACCGCGACAGTCCGAGCCGCCGCCGCCGCGTGAGCCGCGCTGAGGTTCGAGCCGATGGTTGCCAGATCCGTCGCCGCCGATGTCATTAGCTCCGGCGTCGCGATTACAAACGACATGTCCGTCCACCTCCTAGCGGGCTGGATAGGCAAGGCTAAAGGTTGGGACAAGTGCCAAATGTATTGAAGTTGGGACCAAAGGGGAAAACAGGGGAAGGCACCGGGAAAAGCCCCCATAAAAAGCTGTGCCCAGTTAGGAAGAGGTCCAATGCCGCCGCTGCCAGCACTATGAGCGCCCCTCCGCCCACAATTGGAAGCCATACAGGGGCCGTGGCTAATAGCCCAAGGTCGATAAGGACCCCAACACCGTCCGCAAGTAACTGCTGGGGCGGCGTGTTGGCAATATAGTTGACAAACCAGTCCGAAACCACGTTCAAGCCATTTAACAACGCGGCGTTGTTGGCCTCGACGCTCGCATACGAGAACGCACCGGCAGTCAAGTGCTGCACGAACTGCTCTTGAAACGCCGCCGCCTTTCCCGCCATCGCCTGATAGTCCTGAGCGTGCTGGGAGAACAGGTGCGCGATACCCGCCGACACCTCGTCGGCGGCCGCGGGTATCACCGAAGTCGTCCGGGCAGCCGCCACCATACGGGCCGCGTCGACGTTCGATCCAATGCTAGCCAGATCCGATGCCGCTGCCGTCATCATCTCTGGGTTCGCGGTCACATACGACATATCCACCACCCTGATTCGACAGGTATGCCGTCAAGATTAATGGAGTGACGGTTGTCTGCACGAGTAGTCAGCTACCCACTTTTGGGCAATTAATTAACGGGTCCGCCAATTCATGTCCGCTCTCTACCAGTGCGTGCTCATCCATAAAAGAAAACGGCCGCCAGAATCGCTCCTGACGGCCTTTCTCGGTGTGGTTGAGGCGGCTACTGGTCTCCCTTCGGGGGTTGCCAAGTCCAGGTGCCGGGGTCGAAGTGGAAGCCGCACGCCAGCGGGTACCGCCCGCACACCGGGGGATAGACCTGTAGGCCGGGAAACTCTGGACCGTCCGGACCCGCTATCTGATAGCCCGGCGATGGCGCGGGTGTCGGGTCAGCGGCGGCTGTACCCGATGTGGCCATCATGGCGGTCACAGCCGCTGCGGCAAGCACAGTCTTTTTAACTGTTTTGGTAAATAGGGTCCGGACGGTTCTCGGCGCCTTTTTCGTGGCGTGACGAAAAAGGACGTTCATCGCGCCCACCCGTCTCTATTGATTCCGTCCTTGCTGCCGGCTGCAGCGACGAGCTGCGCGCCCAGTTGGCGTGCCTCGGCAGCAGATAGGTTGAACCTGATCTCCCGCCCCACTTGTTCCGCTTCCGAATTCTTAAAGACGACAGGATCGAACCGGCACCGCCGAGGTAGGTACCCGGTGGCCGAGCTGGCCGCCGCCGAGCACCTGGCCGCCGCCCGCCGTCGCGGGTGTTAGTCGGTGCTAGCTGTTCTGGCCGGGGCTCCCCATGGCGGAGGCGGGGTTGCCACCGTTGCTGCCGCCGCCACCGCCGCCGCCGCCGGCGCCAGCGGCAACGCCGCCGCCGCCCCCATCGCCGGTAGTGCCGCCGCCGGCAGCTGCCCCACCACCGCTGCCGGTGCCATCGCCGCCGCCGGCGTAGCCGCCGCCGCCGTCGTCGTTGTAGATGGCGTAGGCGCCGCCGCCGCCGCCGCCACCACTACCTCCGCTGCTGGTGCCGGGGCCGCCCCCGCTGGCGGCACCGCCACCGGCAGCGCTGGCGCCGCCGCCGCCACCCCCGACACCGCCACCGGACCCGCCTTCGCCGGCGGCCCCGCCGCCGCCGCCGCCGCCGGCGAAGGCGATCGAGCCGCCGGGGCCGGGGCCGGGGCCCGCGTTGTTGAAGTAGGCGTCGCCGCCACCGCCACCTCCGCCTCCGGCGCCACCTTCGCCGCCGGCGCCGCCGGTGGGGGTGCCGCCACCGCCACCATCACCGCCGGCCCCGCCGCCGCCGGTGGGGGCGCCGTTGGCGCCGGTCGCGGTTGCGGTGCCGCCGCCTCCACCATCACCGCCGACCCCGCCGGCGCCACCGCTACCGCCACCGACCCCGCCGGCTCCGCCGACCCCGCCAGCGCCACCGCCGCCGCCACCGCCGGCGAAGGCAACGCCGGTGGTGCCGGTTGAGGCGGCTCCGCCGCCGCCGCCATCGCCGCCTTCGCCGCCAGCGCCGCCCGCTGCGGCTGCGCCACCCTGACCGCCTTGGCCGCCGGCACCGCCGCTAAAGCCGACACCACCCTGGCTGCCGCCGCTGCCGATGTCACCTTGGCCTCCGTTGCCACCAACCCCGCCGGCGCCATTGGTGATTCCGGCGCTGCCCGCGTGGCCCGCCGACCCGAACAAGCCGCCGACCCCGCCAGCCCCGCCGGCGCCAGCTGCACCACCAGTGCCCCCGGTGCCGCCGGTGCCGCCGGCCATCGCAGAGCCCACACCGCTACCGCCGGCCCCGCCGGTCCCGCCCGTCCCGCCGATACCGCCCTGGCCCCCAGCACCGCCATTGCCGTAAAACAGCCCGCCGCTGCCGCCGGCCCCGCCTCTACCGCCGGCCTCGCCGGCACCACCTTGGCCGCCGGCGGCACCCGCACTGCCGGCTTGGCCGACGCTGCCCGCCGCCCCGGCCCCGCCAGCACCGCCATGGCCCCCATTGCCGAACAGGAACGCGCTACCGCCGGCACCACCGTTCTGGTCGGTCCCGCCGGACCCGCCGTTGCCGCCGTTGCCCCACAACCAGCCGCCGGCCCCACCGGCCTGCCCCGCTCCGGCAGCCCCATTAGCGCCATTGCCGAACAGCGGGCGCCCCGTCAAATCTTTCACCGGCGAAAACGCCGCCAAGTCCTGCGCCGCAGCCTGCAACGGCGACGCATTCGCCGCCTCAGCCGCCGCATACGCGCCCCCTGCACCGGTCAAGGCCTGCGCAAACTCGGCGTGCCATCCCGCCGCCTGCGCACTCAGCGCCTGATACTCCTGCGCGTGGCTAGAAAACAGCGACGCAATCGCCGCCGAAACCTCATCACCCGCAGCGGCCACCACGCCCGTAGTCGCCTGGGCTGCAACAGCATTCGCTGTGCTCAGAGTCGAGCCGATACTTCCTAAATCTGCTGACGCTGCCGCAAGGGTCTCAGGGGCCGCCACCACGAACGACATCGCCGTCTCGCTCTCCACCGCTCAACGCGGCGTAACCCCCTTCGCGGAGGATCGTATCGCGACGTGCGGATCTTTTCACGAGCTGTTTTCGTAGGAACGGAGATCCTTGAAAGGGCTGCCGGGTGGACTTAACTCGCCCAGTACTCAATCATTGGCTCTGGGTACACCTGGCCGTCCGGCGACGTGATCGAAATGCCGGTCTGTCGTACTTGGTACCGGGTTCCGTCGACCGGATTGGTGACGTCGAAGCCGCCCGAAGATCGCACGGCGTTGGGCAGTTCAATGCCGGCACCATCGCTGAGACGGACGCCGCGATAGTAGAAGCTTCCAGGCTGGATTTGGCACACCACCAATACGGATAGTGTGGTGCGGCCCATGACCGCTGGCCGAGTTCCCGAATCGCAGCGGGCGTGGGAGTAAGCGGTCCAGCCAAGGTCATCGGTTCCCGGCATGCTGGCGATACTCAGCTGCGCAGTGGTGGCGGCGGCAGTCGGCGGCTCAGGTGTGGGGGTGGCCCGCATCCACGCTGGGGGCGGCGGCGCGGCCCACGATGTCGGAGGGTTCGTCACCGGCCGCGGCAGCTCGGCGTTGTGCATTCCTACCAGCGCCCAGCCACCCAACCCGACCGCCAGCGCGACCACGCCGGTGCAAGCCAGGAGCACTGCGGCGCGGCCCCACGTGAGGCTCCAAGACTGGCGCTGGATTACCTCGGTCTCATCCTCTGACGACCATGCCAGGTCAGGCGCGGCCTCAGTCGGCGGCGGCACGACCGTGGTCTCGTCGTTGCCGGCCGCGACTGTAGCCGGATGGCCGTCAGCGTCGTCGTCAGCGGTCATCATCGAAATCCTCGACGATCAGGCCTGACGGATCAAGCGCCTTTCCAACAGTGCTTGCGGGAGCGGGACGGCCACGGCGACCAGATTTCGTATCTCACCGTGCCGTTCTGAGGTGCCATTCTGAGGTGCCTGTGTGAGTGTTGCCCGGAAGGTACTGTGGCCGCCTGCCAGCGTCAGGCACCCAAGTCGTCTACCTCGACCTGGGCCTTTGGTATGAGCTCGGAGAAGCCAACGCGGGGCATCCGCGGCAGCCGACGCACCCCGAAGTACTGGCCAAACTTGCCGTGGAGGTTGAGCAAGGGCGCTTGCAATTCCCCCTATCAGAGATTCATTACATGGAATTGACCGAAAATCCGCGCGGCGACCAACGAAAGGAAGCCGCAGACGTTATGGCAGTCCTGTCGCGGTTCGTCACCGTGGCCCCGCTCGGGCGAATCGTTGACGAAGAATTGGCGAGGTCGCTTAACCAGCTCTTCAATTTTAAACGGGCAGTTGTGATTCCGCTCTCACGGGGCGTGTCGCTGCAGTAGGGGGCCCTTGGCCTTCTGAAGTCTGAAAGTTGCGAAGCATTCAGGCGAACGAAGGGACCAAGGGCCGTGTCCGACGGTACGACATTGTTGTTCGGGTTGCCCGGTGTGCAGGTCGAGCGTGTCGAGCGTTCAACTGACGGGATGCGTGTGGTGCATGTGGCGACTGCCGAGGAGAAGGCGGCGGCGTGTCCGTCGTGCGGGGTGTTCTCCACCTCGCTCAAGGGCCGGGTGACGACCTCGCCGCGGGACATCCCGTACGGCAAGGATCGAATCATGGTGCGGTGGAACAAGACCCGCTGGCGGTGCCGGGATGACTACTGCGAGCGCGGCTCGTTCACCGAGGCGATCGCGCAGATCCCGGCGCGGGCGCGGACCACCCGGCGGTTGCGCACCCAGATCGGCGCGGCGATCGGGGAGGCGGCCCGCTCGGTGACCGAGGTCGCGATCGCGCACGGCGTGTCGTGGCCGACCGCGCACCGCGCCTTCGTTGCCCACGCCGAGGAGCTGCTGAGCCGCAACCCACCCCGGTGCTGGGCATCGACGAGACCCGCCGCGGTAAGCCCCGCTGGGAGCACTGCACCGAGACCGGCCGTTGGGTGCGGGTCGACCCCTGGGACACCGGCTTCGTCGACCTGGCCGGCTCCCAGGGCCTGCTCGGGCAGCGCGAGGGCCGCACCGGTGCCACGGTAATCGGGTGGCTGTCCGAGCGCAGCGCGCCTTTCCGCGAGGGCATCCAGTACGTGGCGATCGACCCAGCCGCCGCCTACGCCTCCGCGGTCCGCACGCCGGGGCTGTTGCCCAACGCCACCCTGGTGGTCGACCACTTCCACCTGGTGAAATTAGCCAACGACGCACTGACCAAGGTCCGCCGCCGCATCACCTGGGACCTGCGCGAGCGCCGCGGCCGCAAGATCGACCCGGAGTGGGCGAACCGGCGCCGCCTGCTACGTGGGCGGGAACGCTTGTCGGAGAAGAGCTTTGCGAACATGTGGAACCAGATCCAGGCCGAGGACCCCAGCCCAGATCCTGACCGCCTGGATCGCCAAGGAAGAATTGCGGACCCTGCTGGCAACCGTCCGTCTCGGCGGCGACCCCCACCTGACCCGGCACCGACTGCACCGATTCCTCACCTGGTGCGTCGACTCCCAGATCCCCGAACTGCTCACCCTCGCCGCCACCGTCGACGACTGGTGGCCCGAGATTAACGCGTTCGTGCAGACCGGCATCACCAACGCCCGCACCGAGGGCTACAACCGGCTGGTCAAACAGGTCAAGCGTGTCAGCTGCGGATTCCGCAATCGAGACAACTCGGCACGCCGGATACGATTCCACTGCACCCGCAAACAGCGGGCTGCAACCCAGACTTCATGCTGATTGCCCGCTCAAAATCGAGCCATGACGGCGAAGACGTCGGGGCCGTCTTCGGTGATCGTTCGATGTCGGTCAGATACGTCAGATACCGCTCGATCGGCTCGACCGGGACGTCGTCAACGGCGAGAACGGTCCACGACTCATGCGACGAGACCGGTGAAATAACCCGCTGAACGAGCATCGTCCCTCCGCGGACTCTGCTTCCTGGACGACTGCAGATAACCACGTCCACCATGCAGAACCGGGGACCTCGACACCTCGTGTCGGACATCGAGGACGCTGTTCGCAGGACTCAAGATAACCCGGGAGCGGCTCAACAAAGAAATCCGCCGCCGCACCGACGTCGTGGGCATCTTCCCCGACCGCAACGCCATCATCCGCCTGGTCGGGGCCGTGCTTGCCGAACAGCACAACGAATGGCTCGAAAGCCGCCGCTACCTCGGACTCGACGTGCTCAACCGATCCCGCGCAGCGCTGACCACCCCGAGCGATCAGAACCCCACCACCACGCCAGCAATCACCGTCTAATTTGCACGTCGACGAGGGTCACCGGTTGCAGCGGCAGGCGCCGGCACGAATCGCCGCGAGCGCGGTGGCGGCGGCGCGGTCGGCGACGCGGTGGTCGATCGGCTCGTTGGTGACCAGCTTGCGGTAGTAGATCGGGGCCATCACCAGCCCGACGAGTTCGCGGGTGTCGGTGTCGCCGGGAAGCTCCCCTCGGTCGATGGCGGCGCTGACGAACGATTCGGCCTGCTGGTAGCGCTGGGCGTAGAGGTGGCGCTTGAGCTCGGCGACCTGAGCGACGTTGGCCGCATCGAAAAACAGTGCACGTACCGCGCCCCGCACTGTCGGCACGTCGCTGGTGAGCAGGTCGACCAGCGAGCGGCCGATCGATCGGAGGTCCTCGGCGATCAATTCGTAGCTGGGAATCGGGAACAGGTCCTCGACAAGTTCGGCGATCGCGACCGCCAATAGCGCGTCCTTGGTCCGCCAGCGCCGATACACGGTGGTTTTGTGCACGCCCGCCCGTTCGGCGATGCGTTCCACCGACAGTGCGGCATAACCGTTCTCGGCCAGCTCGAGCAGGGTCGCGGAAAACACCGCAGCGCGCACCTTGCCGGTGCGCCCACCCGTGCGGACAGTCCCGGGTGCCCGTGATGTCGTGCCGTCAACAACCATAATGCAACCATCTGTTGTGTTTACGCTTCCAGTATGACACACTGCCTATTGCAACCGGATGTTGCAATAACGGTTTACATAGTAAGGAACCGCCATGTCGAATGTGTCCGCAACCGGGCTGCGTGAAGTGGATCTGACTCGATTCCCGATCGGCTACCACCAGTTGCACCCTGACATCGGATTCAACTTTCAGCTCAATCGCTTCTGGAACTGGGTGGGCGAGCAGCAGATGCTCGACCAACTGGCCGCGGTGGGTCCGCGCCTGCTGACCTACGACGACTGGAGGCGCGAGCTGCTCGAACTCAGCGATCGCGCCCTCGATCAGGGCCGCCGGCTGCCGGCCGCCTACTACGCCCGGCTGGCCGACTTTTACATGCACCACGGACCCCAGCCTGATCCCCGCAGTGATGGCGCGGTGCGCCGCTTCCGCGAGATCGTGCTGGCTGAACACGGCATCCCCGACTCGGCTCATCACTGGGTTCCCTACCAGGGCGCCCGGTTATCGGCCTACCGGCTGACGCCGGCCGATCCGGTCGGTTCGATTGTGGTGTTCGGTGGGTTCGACAGCTACATCGAGGAGTGGCTGCCGTTCCTGCTCGCCTACCGTGACGCAGGGCTCGATGTGGTGGCCTTCGACGGCCCTGGCCAGGGCGCGGTCATCGCAGAAGGAACACCGTTTACCGGAGACTGGCACCTGCCCGTCGGGGCCGTGCTGGACTACTTCAACCTCGATGACGTCACCCTGCACGGCTTTTCCCTCGGTGGTGGTCTGGTTATCCGCGCGGCCGCCTACGAGCCCCGCGTCACCAACGTCATCTCGATGGACATCTGCACTGAATTCGACAAACTGCTTGGCAAGGCCGATCCAAGGGGACTGGCCGTCTTGCAGGACAACCTCGACACGCTGCCGGCAGAACTCGTCAACGCTGCAGCCGACCAGGCCAGGAAGCTCAACCCGGTCGCCGACTGGCTCATCGGGTTCGGAATGCGCGTCACCGGCACAACCGCACCGCGGCAGCTGTTTGACGCGTTTAAGGCATTCCGCACCCCCGACGTGTCACCCCACGTGACCCAGAACGTTCTGTTGCTGGCCGGCGCTGAAGATCACCTCGTGCACATGCAGACCCTCGGCGACCAGCAGTGCACCCTGCCCGCGAAGATCTGGTGACCGCGCGCATCTTCACCCACACCGAACAGGCCCAAAACCACTGCCAGATCGGCAATCTCGGACTCGCATTCACAATGATCGCCGACTGGCTCAACAGCACGACACCACATCGCTAGACCATGTACAGCAGGCCTCGGACTGCGCGGGGCAACTGCCGTCTAAACTTCACCCCGAAGAGTCGCACGATAAAGCCGATTTGCCCCACTCCGTACCGTGGTGCGGGAATTGGGCGACAAGCGATTCGATCGGGTAACGCAAGAAAATCGGGTAACGCAAGAAAGGAGACAGGTCATGAGACCGCCGATTCCCGAGCCGCTCACGCTCCCTTGGGATCTTAAAGAGAACCTCACCGCGAAGTCCGGCGTGGACGAACTCAGGGACGGGCGGACGAAGTACTGGGTCGACGAGATCCTGACGGGCATTACGCCCACTTGTGTGGTGGTTCAGCGGCGGCATCCTCGGAGACATGGAGATCGACGGCCGCCAAGTTTCGAGGTACCGGGTCTGGCATCCCTATGATCACGTCGAGGCACGTTTCTACGAATCGCCCCTTCGAAGCATCAGAAGGAGCGATCGCTGAGCTCGAGGAGTACTTCGGGCGCAATCCCGAGTACTACACCAACCCAGCGGTGCGCATCGACCAGATCAATGATGAGGCAATCACCACCACCTGGTTCGAGAACGGTGTCGCCATCGGCCACCTCGACCACGAGCTCGAGGCAGTCCCCGGCGGCACGCGCCTCGGACATGTCATGTACGTCCCAGGCGAGTCCACGCACCCTGGGCCAAGCTGCTTGCGCCGCGGGTGTGGCCCCGCGCCATGGGCGAAGCGTGGCTCAAGCACGGTATCGAAGAGATGGCCAACTTCGAGAACTTCCTACCGCAGGTCTACGAGCGTGAGGCGTGAGAGGGCGATGCCGAACACGCTGGTTGGGTGCGGGTGTCGGCTGCTCCGCCTGACCCGCAAACGGCTCGCCTCAGGGATCGGCCCGGCCATCTAACTACCGTGAAGCCCAGCCCCATCATCCGGTCGGGAGTTCAAAAACACAGTGACCGGAAACGCCGGGTCGATTCAACCGGTCCCGTGGATGCCTTCAAGGGTCGACAGCCGTTGCGCCAAAGAAAGAGGAAACTATGAAAATCACCGGTATCGAAGTCATCCCATTCGAGACGTTCGTCGACCGATTCTCCAATGGCGAACCCTCATCCCAAGCAGAAGGTGCTGCAGACTCTCACGAAGATCACCACCGACGAGGGAGCTGATGGCTACTACTTCGGCGGTCACTTCCATGGCGACCAGGACGGTCTCCTAGCAACCGAGCAGGCACTGGTCACCCAACTGATCGGACCCTTCCTCGCCGGTCAGGATCCACTGGAGAGGGAGAAGATCTGGCAGTGGCTATTAGCTGCCAAGATCCCCGAGAACATCAGAAGCGTGATCGACCTCGCCCTATGGGATTTGGCCGGTAGGATCGCCCGACTTCCGGTACGCCACTTGCTCGGCGGCGCCCGGAACAAGGTCAAAGCCGTACGCGAGTACCTTCAATAATCTGGGCTCGCCGGAGGAGTACGCCGCCTACGCGGTCGAGTGCAGGAATCTCGGCTACCCCGCGTTCAAGATCCACTCCCACTACTACTGGGATCCAGCCACCAGGCAGTTCGCTCCTCCTCGACCGTCCCATGTCGAATGGGACATCAAGACCTGCTACGCGGTGCGTGAGGCGGTCGGCGACGAGATGGTTCTCATGTACGACCCGTGGGGGACCTATAACACCTACGCCGATGCGATTCGGGTGGGACGCGTCCTCGAGGAGCTGAACTTCTACTGGTACGAGCATCCGATGCCCGAGCACAAGGTGTCGTCGTACATCAAGCTGGCCGAAGAGCTCACCATCCCGATCTGCTCACCAGAGATCGCCGAAGGAGGGTTGTTCACCCGTGCCGATTGGATTACGCGCCGAGCCTCGGACATCAGCCGGATTGATGTGTTGCGAGGAGGCATCACCGGTGCCATGAAGACGGCCGCGGTCGCCGAGGCGTTCGGTGTGCGGTGTGAGCCCCACATGAGCGGCTTCGGCAATCTCCAGGTCCTGGGTGCCACCAGCGAGGACGTGTGTGAATACTACGAGCGCGGCCTTCTCGCCCCGCGTGTCGACTACGACGCCACACCGGGATATCTCAAGGCTGCCAGCGACGCGATGGACTCGGACGGCTTCGTTACCGTGCCGACCGGACCCGGCCTGGGCTACCACATCGTCTGGGACTACATCGAGGAACACCGCATCCCCGAAGCCGGGCTGGCGGTTGTCTACCCATGAGACCACTCGCTGAAGTCGACAGTCACGTGACACCCCGCGAAGGGAGACGCCCGAACCGCTACCCGCGGCGGGGCGGCACCCGACGTGACCGGCGCGCAGTCGCTGATCTGAAGTCCACGGGCGTGGTGTGTCAGGCTGCTGCGTGATTCTTCGTTGGGCGTCATAGAGGCTCTTTAGCAGGCACCAGCCAGTTGCCGAACGCGGGCCGGCGCGTCATGAGGCAGCCGATGTCTACAAACGACAAACAGAAACGACAAAGACAAAGAGGTACCAGGATGAGTGGTCGTGCTGATATTCCCGGAACGTCGGCGCCTTTTACCGGGGCGGCGTTCGAAGATCCCGTAGAGGGCTGGCCAAAACGAGCGTTTCTACGTGCGGGGGGGCTGGGTCGTGACGAGGTGCGGCGTCGACCGATCATTGGAATCTGCTCGAGCTGGAGCGAGCTGGTGCCGTGCAATGTCGGTCTGCGGCAGCTGGCGGAGTCGGTACGACGAGGCGTGACAGCAGCCGGTGGTACGGCGGTGGTATTCCCAACTATCTCGTTGCACGAGGAGCTCATCTCGCCGTCCACGATGCTCTTGCGCAACCTGATGTCCATGGACGTCGAAGAGATGATCCGCTGCAGCCCCATCGACGGGGTCGTTTTGTTGGCCGGCTGTGACAAGACGGTGCCCGCCCAACTCATGGGCGCGGCCAGTGCCGGCAAGCCCGCGATCATGCTGACCGCTGGCCCTCGTAGCTGGGCGCGGTTTCGCGGTACGCCGGTCGTCACAGACGACGGCTGGAGGATAGCCTCGGAGTACTTCGCCGGCAAGATCAGCGAGGGGGAAGTCGACGCCCTCGAGGATGTGTTCTGCGCGAGTGTCGGGGTGTGCAACGTGATGGGCACAGCCAACACGATGGCCCTGATGGCGGAGGCGCTCGGTATGGCGCTTCCTGGGTCGGCTGTCGTTCCGGCCGTGTTCGCCGAGCGCAGCGATTTCGCCGAGCGGACCGGTGCCCGCGCTGTCGAGCTCGCTCGCGTGGGTATCACGCCCGACCAGGTGCTCACCGAGGACGCCTTCGAAAACGCCTTGCGCGTCTTGGTAGCGATCGGGGGCTCGACGAACGCCGTCATTCATCTGGAAGCGATGGCCGGCAGGCTGGGCCTGTCGTTGGGGCTTGATCGCCTGGAGCGCATCAGCGCACAGACACCGCGGGTTCTTGGGGTGCGACCTTCGGGCACATTTGGTCTCGACGACTTCCAGGAAGCCGGCGGACTACCAGCCCTGCTCGGGGTGCTGGCTCCGTTACTGCACGGCGACGCCACGATGGGCGACGGGCGAACACTGGCCCAAGTCGCCCGACCGGAAGCCGGGACATCCACCCCTGCCTGCGACCGTTGGACGACCCGTTCGAGCACGCCGGGGGTTTGGTGGTTCTGCGCGGGTCCCTTGCCCCTCGCGGTGCGATATTCAAGCGCTCGGCCGCCCCGCGCGAGAAGTGGACTCACCGCGGGCCCGCACTGGTCTTCGATGACTACCACACCGCGCTGCAGCGCTCGCTTGATCCAAACCTGGCGGCCACGCCAGACACGGTGCTTGTCGTGCGCAACGCCGGGCCTGTGGGCGCTCCTGGGATGCCTGAGATCGGTGTCATCCCCATTCCGATCAGCCTGCGCCAGGCCGGGGTGCGCGACATGGTGTGCATCACTGACGGGCGGATGAGCGGCACCGAATTTGGTGCTGTTGCCCTTCACGTCACTCCCGAATCCGCGGTCGGCGGCCCGATTGGTCTGGTGCAAGACGGCGACGAGATCCTCCTCGACGTTGACAAAGGCATCCTGGATCTTCACGTAGATGAGGGCGAGCTGGCTCGGCGCGCCCAAGAGTCGCGGCCAGCTCACCCAAATCCCGCCCGGGGCTACGAGGCGCTCTACGTCCAACACGTCCTTCAAGCAGACCAGGGGTGTGACCTGGATTTTCTGACAGACACAACGACGCGCTCACCCCAAACAGCCTGACGATCGACCGAGATTCTCACTACATGCTTGGCGAGAACCGGGGCACGGCAATGTCTTCGGCCCACCCGGACAGGGAGAACGTCACCGCGTCATGTACGCCCACAAAACACGACTTCCAACCACGTGGGTCATTGTCACCTACGCCTTTCGGGCGGTTGGCCAGACGCAGTTGTTCTTGCTTGTGCGCGAGCCGGTCCGCTCCCGACGAATTGACGAACAGCCCCACCTCAGGTCACCATCGGCACACGGCACGCGACCGACCAAGCCCGATCCATGCCCCATGGCGAAACGGTGGTCCCTTCATCGTGGCAAGCGACAACTGCGGTATCGACCTTTGACGGGTCGTTGCCGACCGCGAAAGTAAAGCAGCGGCAGTCTATTCCGGCTGTCAACCGGTCGCTCTTCTACGGGAAGTTTACGGTGGCTTGAAGAAACCGGCCAAGCAACATCACGTCGATGGCGGCCGGCACGTGCACACGAGCCGGGTCCAAATTAAATCAGGCGCACCGCAACCGAGCGAGTCCCACTTGCGGTCGCTTACTTCTTTGTGCCGCCCCGCTTGCTACTTAGCGTCTCGCTCACGCTGCCAACGACGCTTCGTATGAAATCGTACTGCGTCTTGACGAGCTTGTCCGCCATCTCCAGAGCAGCGTCGACGATAGTCTTGCGTCTCGACGGTGTCGTGTCGTGCGCGAGCATCGATCATCGACACGCCAACGAACTTGCGCACAGCATCGATCGCAATCCGTTGTCCGGATCGACCAACTTAGCACTTCGTCGAACAAACCTGCTGCTCGTTCGGTCAAATCTAACGCTCGTTCTGCTGCTCGTTCGGTCACGTCTAACGCTCGTTCTGCTGCTCGTTCAGTCAAATCTAACGCTCGTTCCGCCACAGTCTTCTTCTAGCGTTCTCTGCCATATCGCGCAATAATGCAAAACGAGTCTTAATAGCTCAGCATAAAGCGCTCCAACCCACGTTCTATAACCGATATCCCTGCTTCCGCTACCATGTGCCTTTCTCCGTCTATCGCGCCGTAACTTCAACCTCTCTATAACGCAACCGCTCGCCCACCGCTTAAACCTACGCCACCCTTACCATCTACAACGCTATATAACATACGCTCAAAAATTTGCAATTCGCCGTTCCACCACCGCTTCGAAAACCTCAACTCTCAACCCAATCGCATACTCCTCACATAACAATTCAAATCCACGTAACATCAACACGCCACCCCATCAATATCGTTCACCAACCTCGCACCGATGAGACTCGCAACCCAATTCAGTTCAGACTTCGCACCAACCGATTCCCAAAAACAAACTGTGCGGACGTCCAGCCTTTCCGATCAAAGTGCCGAAGTTCGGACGTGGGGTCCGATACGCGTTCGGCGAAACGCTAGATCCCAAAACGCAGATCACCGAGCTAGAGGAATACCTCGCGGCGGCGACGCCTGACGTGATGCGTGCGCAGATACCGAACTATGACCCGTATGCAGGGCGTCGTAGAGCTGACATCGACCTAGACAACGTTAATGTCATGCTAATACGCTGCGCGCAGACCCCGAAATCGCAAAGCGACAACTTGACGCGATCTGTGAACGGCAGCTGATCTTCGAAATAGGGGACCATCTCGCACGCGCGCGGATCAGCGCCGGCTTCCCGACGTCCTGGCCAGTGGGCCTTCGGGGTAAGGAGGAGATGACTGCTTTCTTGATGTCATTGCCTTCGAGACGCATCGCATCGATAATGCAGTTTCACTATCTCAAAGATGTCAACCGGCCCTGGAAGATCATTGATCTACGGGACATTCTCGCGCTCTCGGCTGCCATCCCCTACTGCGATGCCGTGGTCACGGCATCTGACGTGACTAAAAAACGGGCACACCTGGACGTCGAGTTCGACACCGAAATCTTCTGCAGCCTCGACGACCTTGTCGAACATTTGGGCTTGTAGGCCGCCCGCCACGCTTGGCGCGTAGTCGCCGTACACGCCGCTCGGCTCGGCACCGCCCAAGTAGACCCCTACCGCTCGCGGACACATCGACTCGGAACGACGACGAACAGCCGGCGCGGGACATGATGCCCGTTCTAGGTCAGCCGGGATCGAGCTGGCTAGACGGTTGTTCGGTTGGCGAGCGCTGCGCAACTGAAACCCTGGAATTGGGCGAACGCGAACGCCCTTGGATGTCGCAAGTCGGCCAGGTAGGCAAGATGACCACGGGTAATGTCGATGACATGGCTTTTGCGGTTACGTGGTTCCGGGACGGCAAGCCTGAGGTATTCCTCGACGAACGGCTCAGGCATGAAGTCACGGACGGCGGTGTGCTGAATATCTACTCAACTGAATCCGGTGAGTTGGTCGAGCAGTACTCGCCTCAGGCGTGGTTTTCGGTTCAGCCTTACGCGGCCAAGGTTGATCCGCAACAGCCGACACAGCAGCCGCCGTTCGGCCGGCTAGCGGGCGGTCCGGGGCTGAACTACCGCGGTGCACGCCAGTAGGGTTAACGCGCGCAGCATCCACGGTCTTTAATGCCGTGGTTGCCCGGCCCGCCGGGGTTTTTATCGGAGGCGGTAAAAACCTGCGATGCCCCGGCCTTGGCGACGGCATGCAACTATTCACCGGGGCAATAGTTCGAATGTGCGGCGTTGACTATGGATCCGTCGTCGAACAACGAAATACCCTTCGGGGTCAAGGTGGCGTGGATGTCGTCGGCAATCTGTTGTGGCTGCCAACCCCAACTGAGGTCGTAGCAGACGAGGTGCCCCACCGCGATGAGTGCCTCGTCCGTCTTGGGCGGCCAAGTGAGGCCGACGGAGTGCAGTTGTGCGAGGTATGCGTCGTCAGCGGGAGTGGCAGTCGCAATCGCAGCGCTACTGAACAGGGCAGCGCCAGCCGTCATGGGGATGGTAAGTCTGGCCAGCCAGCGAGGTGAGGGCATTCGATTCCCTTCCTTTCTTCTTGGCGTTAGCAAGGCCGCCAGTAGTGCGCGGGTCCAAAGCAGATCGAATATAAAGAATAGCGAAAGCTCGGAGAGACAACTCCTCGTAATTCAGAGTGCGTTGACGAGTGTGTGGAGTGGGAACCGCACCGGGATGACCGAATCACCATCCCAGTCGGCCCAGCAAAGTAGTTAGGGGTGCGCACACATTTTTCGGTGTGCAAAAGACTGACGCGAACAGCACTCGGCCCGCCACCCAAACGGATGGCGGGCCGAGTCGGTTGCGTTTGTTCAAGTGGGGATGAGTTGGCAGCACCCGCGCGGTGCTCGGCCGGCCCTCTACCTCGCATACCATGCGGCGAATCGCGAGCAGCAGTCGGAGTTCGGAGTCGATCGCCTCGAGGTCGCGCATACGCGGAGCTTGGTCCGTGCGCTGGCGTCGGCACTTCACCCGAGTCCGGCTACAGGGTCATGCTCGCTCGGCGGCAGCGGTCGGCCTGAGGTAGAGGAGGCACAGATCCGGTGTCACGAACGCGTCGAGCCGCTCGGCGGTGATCGGTGTTCCCCAGGCTTCTAGGGTTCCTCGAACGAGCCCGAGGTGGAGTTGGCAGACGACGTTAGGGTGATTCTCGGCGAGTTCTAGGAACGGGCAGTGTCTATGGCTGACCTGGTGCTCTCCGTCGTGCTCTCCATCGAATGCCCGGCGCTCGGCGGCAAAGCCCAGCTCGTCGAGCACGCCGATCAGGCGGTCGATGGCCTCGTCAGGGCTGGCGACATCCGGCGGCGATTCCAGCTCCAATTCCAGACTCGCCAGGCTGTGGCCCCACGCTCGCCCCGCAGCCAGCGCCTTGGCGCCTGGGCGCCGGTCGGTGGCTAAGTGCGTGCTCAGGATCTCGGCGAGTACCTGGTAATTCCGCGTTCCTCCGCGGTCCATCTGCCGGACCGCCCGAAACATCAGCGGCGGACGCCCCGGGCCTTTGCGGTCGGGCTCGACAAGCTCCACCAGGCCGTCGCCGACCAGGCTGTCGAGGTGGTAGCGGACTGTGTTCGGATGCACGACCAGCACATCGGCGGTCGCGATGATGCTCATCGGATCAGACGATGCCCGTAACACCCGCAGCACCTCGCGACGCCGACCCTGTAAGTCTCGGCTCGACATGACCACGGTCGCTCACGCCCTTGGGGATCTTGGCTTGGCTGGTAGAGACAAGCGGCTCGCTACGGACCGACTGTCATCGAAATATCTTAAATATATACTGTGTGGATCGTTTTATCCCTGCCGTCATAGTCAGTAGTCGGTGCGCGCTTCGTCGAGTCCGTCCTCCGTGCTGGGTGATCGGCGACTGTCGGCCGCCAGGCCAAACGCTAAATACATGATGGGTAGTGGAAGAAGATTCAACCCGCCACCCAAACGGATGACGGGTTGAGTCGCGTACCAAGTTTCAGCGTCCGAGCACCCTCCACAGCTCGTCCTGGGAGACGTCGAGCTGACTACACAGTTCGTCAACGCCGACGCCGCGTCTCAACACCTCGTCGACAAGCCCCCTCGTGCGTGCCTTAAGTTCTGTCGTCGGCACGCTGGTGAGGTCGCGCGCGTCGTCTGGTGTGGTGGTCATCGTGCCCCGCCGCCGATCAACTCGGCGACTTTGAGCAGCTCGCCGGCAAGCCACCGCGCCTCTTCCGCGGTGAACTTCACGCCGACATCGACATACGGGGCATCAGCCAGCATCAGGTGCATATGGACAACGGGCAGGAACCCGACCTCACGCTTGGCGCTGATGCCGATCTGCCCGAACGCATCCTCGCCGCCGATTTGCTTATACCGCCCGTTCAGCGGCAGGTACATGTAGTCGTTCGCGCTGTAGCAGTTCTGGTCGCAGTAGTGAATCTCGGTCGGGTGGCCGTCGCCGCTAGAGCACCACGGCATGCATTCAACAGGTGGTGCGTAGCGAATGTCGGTGTCGGTCATCGCCCGGCCCACCCGTCCAGCTCGGCGGCTGCCTCAAGCAGGACAGCGGACAGCTCGCGAGCCTGGTCGCTACTGAGGTCTACGTCTCCCTCGATGTGTACTCTGGGCGGCTCGGACTCCGAGTAGATTCGGCCGTCCGTCCGCTGCATCGCGGACGTCCAGATAATGACGCCTGAGTCGGTGATGCCGCGGTTCGGCCCCCAGATGACGCGCTCCGGGTAGTCGCCTTCCCAGAGGTCGCCGAATACGGCGCCGGCCGGCAGTGGGACGTCGGGGTAGGGGTTGGTTGTGGTGGTTGGCATGGCTACCTCTCGGATAGAGAGCCAGCTCACCGTTGCTCTGGTCAGGTCACATCTAGGTCACGAAGCCTAGTTCGTATGCCTAAATATGGTGCCTCACCTGCGTAAAGCCTGGTGCGCGATACTGGGATTGAACCAGTGACCTCTTCCGTGTCAGGGAAGCGCTCTCCCGCTGAGCTAATCGCGCGGGGGATTGAAAATCTTGAGGTGGAGACGGGAATCGAACCCGTGTGCACGGCTTTGCAGGCCGTTGCCTCACCACTCGGCCACTCCACCGCTGGGATTGATGCCTCAAGCATCTTCGAGCGGATGACGGGATTCGAACCCGCGACCCTCACCTTGGCAAGGTGATGCGCTACCAACTGCGCCACATCCGCGCGCAACGGGCGAGATCGTCGCCCGGTGCGAAGCACGACAATAGTCGACGCGAGCGGGCGCACACAACTTCCTTCGGCCCGTTGGCTGTCTGCGCCGTCGCACGCCCTGTTCGCACGCAGGCGTCGCGTTCGGGGTAGCCGTCGATCGTGTAGTCTTCCTCCTCGTTCGCCCTTCGGCGCGGTCCCGTGGCTCAGTGGGAGAGCGTCCG
>CAVPVJ010000040.1:0-228501 GCA_963709125.1 uncultured Actinomycetota bacterium | reverse complement strand
GGGACGGGTCGACACGTTTTCCGCTGGTCGGTCAAAGACGAAAGGCATTGCGGAACAGTCAAATTCGGCTTACGTCCGACTGGAGGACAAGTGTGCCAGGTGGGTCCCCCGAGGGCTTTTGCGGGTTCCGCTCGCCGGCTTCCGCCTAGGGGACTAGCCGCAAGTGGCGGCCAGCTCCTGGATTCCGCGGATCAGGCGGGAGCGCCGTCCAGAGCTCTTCTGCGGTAAGCGAAGGTTGTTCGTCGTCGTCGAGCCGATCCGTAAACAGCACGAGCGTCTCACCCATGTGAGTCGCGGCCGGAGCGATCAAACCGTGGAACTCGAGTTGGTGGGCTGTTGCCGCTACGTTCTGACAAGCCGAATAGGCCGCACGGTCGCGTGTGTCTGATTGCAATTGCTTCATCGTCAAGTTGGCCGATACACGGTTCGCAGCCGACCGTAGATCTAGGATCATCGAAACCGAGACATCGCACGTGATGAGCGCACGCGGGCTGATGGGTGGCACTGGGTTGTCGGCGATCGGGTCAATCAAGTGCCTGTACGCCTCGACTACAACCGAATCGGTTGGCTGACCGAGGTAAAGAACTGGAAAGCCGCCTTCTGTGCCCCAGCGGCCGGTCGCAGATCGACCTGCAAGGGCATTCGCCAGGTATTTGGCGGGGACGTGGCGTTGCCAGGTGCCCTTCACGCTGATGGGTGTGGCGTGAGCCAGCCTGGCAGGCAGCGAATCCATTCCTCACATGCCTCCGGCGACCCATTTCGCTTCATCCAAGACGCGGTCGAAGTCGCCTTCGGTGAGCAGGTCTATCGGGCGACGCATGTCGAGGTTGCGGTTTCGGGAGTGAAACCAGATATCGATGCCCTCCCGTGTGTATGAATCACTGAGGATGTCCACAATTGCGTGGACATCCAGTAGTTTCTCGGCTGATCTGCCTCGCGGAGCGTTGTGCCCGCTAGCCCAGTTCTGCACAGAGCGCGGGCCCGTTCCTACCGCTTTGGCCAGCTCCGCTTGGGTGATTCCGGAGCTGGTGACCTTCTCCACTACGCGCATGTACGTCACCGACGCACTGTTGTTGGCCCGCTTGGTCGCGCGGGCTCGGTTTGTTGATGTCCGGATATCACTCATACCAGGGTTCTTTCCCACGTGCTAATGATGGTTCGTATTTTGTTGCTGGTCAAGTTGCGTGTTGTGTTTCGCCCGATGGTACGATACCGGTACGAAGGAGGTTGAAGGTCATGGCCGAGTTGTTCATCAGGGCGTCCTTGCAAGACCAGGCCCTTCTTCGGGGGATCTTCGGGATCGGCGTCCAACGGCCTCGTGCATCCTTGCGGCCTGACCGCATTGTCGTGGACGCCCACATTCCCGCGCGGACGCCCGAGTTTTCCCGGATCGCTCGTCAATCCGGAGTTGCGTTCATCGTTGATCCACAGACCTACCTTTTCCAGGACGCGCAGCCTGTTGGTGATCGTTGGTCCAGTTTGCCTTTCGGCTTGCCGCGGGCCCTGACACCCGAAGAGGCGGCCCGCCCGGTGTTTCTGTCCGACCTCACCCGGCGCGCGATTGACTACCAAGTAGTTCACGGGGCGACTGCCATCATCCCGCCATACGTACACATCGATCGACCCGGAAGCGAGTGGATCGACGTACAGGCCGCAATGTGGGACTACGCACGGGCATACCTCGACAACGAAGCGATCGCCCTTCCCGTTCTAGCGGTCATGGCCGTCGGCTGGCGGATGTTGCGACCCGTCAACGGAACACGCGCGCTTGGCCCGATGATGCGGGCACTCACCGAGCTTGCGCCGCGGGAGGTCGCTTTGGCGGCATCGAAGGTCGACGACGGCGCACACCCTGACGAACGCGCGATGGACCTGGTCCTCATGGTCGAACAACTAAGAAACGACTACTCAGTCGTCGTCTGGCAGCAGGGTCGCCTAGGGGAATTAGGTATCGCAGCAGGCGCCCAAGGATACGAGACTGGAATCGGTTGGCGTGAACGCTGCGACCTGCGAGCAACTATGTCGAGCCGGCGGCGAGCCCAATCGGGTGGTCCACAATCTGGGCGGCCCGTATTTGTCGCACCACTGGGTCGAAGCGTCGACAGGCGCAGCCTTGAGGAGATCTGTCACCATCGGGACATCTGGACGCGTCTGATCTGCACAGATACGGATTGCTGTCCCGCCGGTGGTCGGGCAATCCTCGAGAACGGACCCGGGCATACCGTCGTACAGCGCGTCCGCAGACTGAGCGAACTGAGACGAATAGAGACGCCGGTATGGCGATGGCAGAACCTCGCGGAAGCCGCGGATCGCGGTCTGGAACTCGCATCGAGAATCAATCGACTAGCGCAGACGAGCAGCGCGATCACTCGAGTCGATACGCGCGCACTGCTCGCCATAAGTAACGTCAGTCACCTGAGACGACTAGATACCCGGGCTAGTGGAGTTGCGTAGGCTCCGAGTACGGCGGATACACCGCGAGCCTGTTCAAGAACGAGACCAAGACGGACCGTCTCGCCACGCTGACGATCGACGCACTCAAGCCGCTTCATCCGCTCCGTATCCGCCGCGCCGTTGATAGTGGGTTCTCACAACCCTCACGATCGGTCCAATTCGTCTAGCTCGACCACCACGAACGGTTCGTTCGTGACTTCGCCTCAGCTTCACACGCGGAAGGTCGCTGGTTCGATCCCAGCCGGGACCACAAGGTACATGCCTTTTTCTGACAGCTCGGGCGATAGCACTAAAGCCCCAGCACAACCGCCGTAAGTCCGCCGAGCACACCGAACAGTACGACCACGATGCCGACGAGCGCGAGTACCCGCGGCCGAAATGAGCCCGCGAGCATTGCGAATGACGGCACGCTCACCGGCGGCAGTGTAATGAGCAGCGCCCCGGCCGGGCCTACGCCCATGCCGAGCGCCAGCATTGCCTGAATGATCGGCACTTCGCCGGCCGTCGGGATCACGAACAACATGCCTGCCACCGCGAACGCGACGATCCAGCCGATGTTGCTCGTCACGGCCGGCCCGATGTGCGGAAATAGCCGTGCACGCGTCGCGCCGAGCAGCAACACCAGCACGATGTGCACATCATGGTGGGCACCCCCAGCAGGCCGCCGGCCGCGACGCTGCCGAAGCCGCGCCGGCCCAGCATGCCCGCGACCCAGTGCGCCGGCACCAGGGCCTGAACCGCGGACCCGACCAGCAGGCCCAGGACCATCGCCTGCCAGATCGCTTTGCAGTATGCCCACGCATAGTCCAGTGCGGCGGTAACCGACGGTGCGGGCGGGCTCGCCTTGCCGCCCGTCAGGATCGATTTGCCGATCGAATGCGTCGCTTCGGCCGTGAAGGCGCGGTGGTAATACGGAAACCACTTCACGTAGATGAGACCAGCGATAGCCAACAGAATGAAAATAGGCCAGCCATAAGAGGATTCCGATCGCACGGGGTGCGGACTCAAGACAGCGTCACTTCTTGTCTTTGGTGTCAACCCTCGTGAGCAGCGCGAAGCCACCGACCATCAATGCCAGCGCGAAACCGGCGATGTCGGAGCTGGTCGGCTGGTGTAGGCCCAGATCGAGAAGGGTCAGGCCCAAGAGGATGCCCAGCAGCAGCGTCAGCGTCATCCCCGCACGCTGGACAGGCAACGCGAAAATCAGGACAACCCCGACGATGGCCAACGTCAGCGGCAGGAAGTCGTTCATTTCTTCATTTTGGACCATTCACACGATTGCCACTCGAGAAGCAGCACATCGGTCACCGGCCCTGCCAGGGCAGGCCACAATGGGTGTGAATCGAGAGAACCAGACCAGACCCGTTAAGGACGGTGGACGATGGTAGGCAACGTAGAGGGCATCGGCACGTTGAAGCTCGAGTGTCCGCAGAACCATCCGGTTGGCAGGATCCTCAAGGACGTCCCGCATCAGATGACTCAGTACGACCCCGGAGTCGCTGTCGGACCACGCCGTTTCTGGCCCGGGGAAGACGAGCACCAACAATTCAAGACAGTCTGTAGGCACTGCGACAAGCCGGTAGGGGAGGCCACGGCAACGCTGAGAAGCAAATTCAGCGTTCTGGCCGACAGCATGTCCGAGAGCGTCGATATGGTCACGTTGCCTTACCTGTAAGTCGGGTGTGGGCGCCGACGACTCCTGGGCGTCCGGCCAGAAATACTGTGAGCGTTACGGTAGAGGCGCCGAAGCGAAAAGGAGCCCCGTGACGCAGACCCCGACGCCGCACAGCACGCCGCGCCCGCCCGAGGGCGATTGGCTGGGCACGCCCTACCTATCGTTCGAGCGGCACGGACCGATCGCCGTGTGCACGATCGATCGCCCCGAAGCGCGCAACGCCATGACCCCGGCGATGTATTTCGGAATCCGTTGTGCCGTCGGCCGTCTCAACGAGGATCCGAACCTGGCCGGGTTGCTGATCACCGGCACCGGAGACGTCTTTGCACCCGGTGGCGACATGACCGGCGGAGGCGGTACCGATGACTGGATGACCTTCGGCTCGGCGCTGGGCATGGACGTCACGCCGTTCGAGGCGGTGCGGACCTCGGCCAAGCCCGTTGTCTCCGCGGTCAACGGCTTGTGCCAGGGCGGCGGCATGCAGATCGCTTTGTGCAGCGACCTGTCGGTGGTCAGCGAGCGAGCCACTTTCCGCGTGCCCGAGTTGTTCCGCGGCTATGCCGACACGTACTACAGCCAGATGCTCGTCCGTCTGATCGGGGCGGTGCGCACCCGGGACCTGATGTTCACCGGGCGGGTGCTCACCGCGCAGGAAGCCCTGGACTGGGGCCTGGTCAACAGAGTCGTGCCCCACGAAAACCTGCTCGCCACTGCGCAAGAGCTGCTTAAGCAAAGCTGCCGAACCGCGCCACGGGCCCGCAATGTCATCAAGTCCAGCATCGACAACTATCTCGGCTTGTACGACCGCATCGGCATGACCAGCAGTCTCAGCGACACGGAGGCCAGAGAAGGTGTGCGCGCCTTCAAGGAGCGGCGCTCGCCCGATTGGGTGCACCCGGAGCTCCGCACCGAGGGACGTCTCTGACGCCGCTCAGTCCAGGTTGATCCAGTCGCCGTGGGGGGCGACCCGCAGCAGCCTCTTGATGCCTGCGTCGTCGAACGCCGCCACGAATTGGTCGACGCCCTCGCTGAAATGGGCCCAGCCGTCGACGTGGGCCGGTATCACCACCTTGGCGCCCAGCACCTCGGCGGCCGCGGCCGCGCGCGCCGCGGTCAGCGTCAGCGGGCGCCCACGATCCTTGGCCGGCACGCTCGCAGCGCCCGCGAACAACACGGCAACCTCGATGTCGCCGACGCGATCGGCCACCTCGGTGACCGCGCTCAATGAGGCGTTGTCCCCGCTCAAGTAGATGTTGGGTAGCCCGGGTCCGTACAACACGAAGCCCGTCACCTCACAGTTCACGTTGCCGTTCATGTCGCGTCGTCCGTCGGCGGGGCCGTGAACGGCCGGAACAGCTTGCACGGCAAGGCGTGCCGGCCCACCGGGCAGGTAATAGGACTGCCAGGGCTGCAACCCGACTGCCGGAGGCCCCAACCGGCCGGCGGCGCCCGGATTGGTGACGATCAGCGGAGCGGCCTGCGCAAACTTGCGGCCGCTGTCGTCCAGGTTGTCGGGATGCTCGTCGTGGCTGATCAGCACCACGTCCACCGAGCCGAGCGCCTCAGCGCTCACCGCGGGACCGGCGGTTTTGGTCAGGTAGTGGTGTTCCCCGGGCGGATCGAAGGTCGGGTCTATCACAATCCGGCGGCCGGCGATGTCTATGACGGTCGTCGGGCCACCCAGCACGCTGATCGCGCGACTGCGGCGCTCCGCCCCTACTTGATCACTCATGGTGGTCACACATTTCGGTTGCGGTCTTTCCAATACGGTTGACGGAGCTGGGTTTTGAGGATTTTTCCGCTTGCGTTGCGGGGCAATTCCGCCGCGAAGTCGACAGTTCGCGGGCATTTGTAGCTGGCCAGATGCCGGCGGCAGAATGCGATAACGTCGTCGGCATCGAGGTCGGCGCTGGTCACCACGATCGCCTTGACGGACTCGCCCCAGTAGTCGTCGGGCACACCGATCACCGCGGCATCGGCGACGTCCGGGTGCTCCAGGAGCACGCTTTCCACCTCGGGCCCGTACACGTTTTCGCCGCCGGTGATGATCATGTCCTTCAGCCGGTCCTCGATATAGACGTAGCCGTCGGAGTCGACACGCCCGATGTCACCCGTGCGCACCCAGTCGTCGCCGGTAATCGTGTCGGCAGTGGCGTCGGGCCGATTCAGGTAGCCGGTCATGTTCTGGTTACTTCGCACCCATACCTCGCCGGCCTCCCCGGCAGTTAACTGATCACCCGATTCGGGGTCAACGATCCGGATTTCGCAGCCCAGCACCGTCTTTCCGGCCGACAGCTGCAAATCGGGCCGAGCGGCATCACGGTGATCAGCGTTACTCAGTGCCGTGACCGCGCCACACAATTCCGTCTGTCCATACACCTGAACGAAATTCGTCTCCGGCCAGGTTGCGAGCGCTCGGTGCAGCAAGGGCAGCGGCATGGGTGCGGCCCCGTACACGATGTGGCGCAAGTCGGAGATCGCGGCGCACGCCGCTTCGCCGGCGTCAAGGAACCGGGCGATCACCGGCGGCACAAAGAACGCGTGGGTCGCACCGGCCCGCACTGCCCCGATCAGCGCCGCGGCGTCGGGTTCGCGGGTTATGAACGTCGTCACCCCTGCCCTGATGCCAAAAAGCGCGTAGCCTATGCCGCCGACGTGAAACAAGGGCATCGCCACCAGGTTCGCGTCCCCGTCGCCGAACGGGAACGCCGGAGCGAGATTCGCCGAGTGATTGACCAGCGCGCGCTGGCTCAGCAAGACACCCTTCGGGCGCCCTGTGGTGCCGGAGCTGTAGATCACCAACGCGGTCTCGCTGTCGGCGACGTCGGAGTCCGTCTCTGCGGGCGACGCCGCGGCAAGCAAGGACTCGTACTCGTCATCGTCACCCCCAAGCACGACGATGCGGTCCAGACCGGGGGCGCGCGCCACGGTCCCCTCGACCGTGGCATACAGTTCGGCGCCGACGAACAGCAATCGGGCGCCGCTGTCGTCGAGCACGTGCAGGAGTTCGTCGCCGATCACGCGCCAATTCACGATGGTGGTCACCACACCGATTGACGCGGCGGCGAACAGGATTTCCAGGCAGGCCGGGTGATTCTTTTCCAGGAATGCCACGCACTGGCCGCGCTGCACACCGGCGGCTCGAAGCGCCCCGGCGGTGCGACGAATCCGCGACGCCCAATCAGCCCAGGACCACTGCACGTCGCCGTAGTGAATCGCTATGCCGTCGGGCGTGTGCTGCGCGTGCCGGTCGACGAAGCCGGCGAGCGTCTCCGTCGTGAAGGTGGTGGCGTCGACTTGTGACATAGCCCCTCCGGTGAATTCGCTGACTCGGTTCTCCGATGGTTCGGTTCTCCGCCGCTCTTGGTTCTACTCTGTGATACGCGGTCGCGTCCCCGTACGATACGGCGGCCCGCTGTTCCGGAAGGACCTAGACATGGTGAACGCCCATCGTGCCCGCTCGCGCACCTTCATCGTGACGGGCGCGGCATCGGGCATCGGCCTGGCTACCGCACAACGCCTGCTTGCCGAAGGCGGCAGCGTCGTCGGCGCGGATCTGGCCTCCCCACCCGACCTGGGCCCGGACTTCCGGTTCGTCACGGCCGACGTGACCGACGAAGCCGCCATCGCCGCGGTGTTCGCCGCCGTGCCAGACCGCCTCGACGGGGTCTTCCACGCGGCCGGGATAGCCGGGGGTGGCCCAGTCCATCTGCTCGACCGGGCCGAATGGGACAGGGTGATCGGGATCAACCTCACCGGAACGTTTCTGGTGGCCAAGGCGGGCCTGGCCAGGATGATCGAGCAAGAACGGGTCGACGGCGAACGCGGCTCACTCGTGACCGTCGCCAGCGTCGAGGGCCTCGAAGGCACGGCGGGCGGCAGCTCATACAACGCCGCCAAGGGTGGCGTGGTTCTGCTCACCAAGAATATTGCGCTCGACTACGGGCCGAGCGGCATCCGCGCAAACGCGATCTGCCCCGGTTTCATCGAAACGCCAATGGCCGCCGACGTCTTCGGCTTGCCCGGGATGGAGGGTCCGCTGGCCTCCATCACCAAGGAGCATGCACTGCAACGGCTCGGCCAGCCAAAGGAAGTCGCGGCCATGGCGGCCTTCCTGTTGTCGCCGGACGCCTCCTTCGTCAGCGGGCAAGCCATTGCCGTCGACGGCGGCTACACCGCGGGTCGCGATCACGGTGTGGTTCAACTCTTCGGCTTTCCCGACTGACGCGCCTACGATTCGTCCATGGGCGGTTCAGTTTCTCCAGACGACGCAATGGCAGCGATCCGAAGCACCGGGGGAGCGCAGCCGGGTTGTCGCGCGTTGCACGCGAAAGGCACCCTGTACCACGGCCGGTTCACCGCGACCACCGAGGCGGCCCAACTTTCCCGCGCAAAACACCTCGACGGTTCCCCGGTCCCGGCGCTCTTCCGCTTCTCCAATGGTTCGGGCGACCCCGCGCAGCGTGACGGGTTGCCGGGGGTGCGGGGTCTGGCGGTGAAACTCACATTGCCCGACGGGTCCACCACCGACATATCGACGCAGACGGCCCGGCTGTTTGTCTCAAGCACGCCGGACGGATTCATCGATCTGCTCAAGGCGACGCGGCCCGGACCGACCAAGCCGCTGCGGATGGCCAAATACGTTGCAACCCATCCCGGACTGCTCGGCGCGCTCCCGGTACTTCGCGACGCCAACCGAGTTCCGGTGAGTTACGTCACGCTCGAATACCACGGGCTGCACGCCTTCCGCTGGGTCGCCGCCGACGGCAGCGCCCGATTCGTCCGCTACCACCTGCACCCCGTAGCGGGCGAGGAATTCCTGTCGGGCCCGGCTGCCAAGGGCAAGGGAGCCGACTTTCTCCTGCACGAACTGAACCACCGACTCGCGGGCGGCCCGGTGCTGTTCTACCTCCGCGTCCAGATCGCCGGACCGAACGACTCGACAGTCGATCCGTCAGCGCCCTGGCACAGCACCGAGACAGTCAACGTCGGCACGCTGGAGATCACCGGCCTCGACACCGAGCGCGAGCACGGCGACGACATCGTCGTGTTCGACCCGATGCGCGTGACCGATGGCATCGAACCCTCCGACGACCCCGTGCTTCGATTCCGCACCCTCGCCTACTCGGCGTCGGTCAAGCTGCGCACCGGTGTCGACCGCGGTCCCGAGGCGCCGCCGACCTAACACCGCGGCGAACTAAGGTTCCACCAGTGGTGATTTCCCACTTGCTTTTAATCGGGTTGGCAGGGTTCGGTGCCGGCGCCATCAATGCGCTCGTCGGATCCGGCACCCTGATCACGTTTCCGACGCTTGTCGCCCTCGGCTATCCGCCGGTCACGGCCACCATGTCGAACGCGGTCGGCCTGGTGGCGGGCAATGTGTCCAGCACCTGGGGATATCGCGCTGAGCTGAGCGGTCAGTGGGATCGGTTGCGCTGGCAGCTTCCGGCCTCGCTGCTCGGTGCCGCGCTGGGCGCCTATTTACTCCTGCACCTGCCCGAGAAGGTATTCATCCGGATCGTGCCGGTGCTGTTGGTGCTGGCCCTGTTGCTGGTGGTGGCCGGTCCGCCGATCCAGTCCTGGGCGCGCCGACGGGCGGAGGATGCCGGGCGGTCGCCGGAACACACCACCCCGGCACGGATGGCGGTGCTGGTGATCGGCACGTTTGCCGTCGGCGTCTACGGCGGCTACTTCACTGCTGCGCAGGGCATCCTGCTGGTCGGCCTGATGGGTGTATTGCTGCCGGAGTCGGTTCAGCGGATGAACGCGGCCAAGAACCTTCTGGTTCTTGTGGTGAATGTCGTTGCGGCGGTTGGCTATACGCTGGTGGCATTCGATCGGATCAGTTGGCCGGTCGCCGGGGTGATCGCGGTGGGCTCGCTGATCGGGGGATCGCTCGGTGCGCGTTATGGGCGTCGGCTGTCGCCGAACGCGTTGCGCGCCACGATCGTGGTGGTTGGCCTGATCGGGCTGTATCGCCTGCTCGCCTTGTAGCGTCAGGTGCGCCGCGGCGGCTAAGCGGCCGTCGCGATTGCGGCGTCCGCGGTCGAGTAAACCGGCAGCACGCCGCTGAGGCCACAAGCTCTGACGATTCGCGCGACGATCGGCTGGCGGCTCACCAGGCGCAGTTCGACGCCACGACGTTGACACCGTTCGGCTTCCTCGGCAAGTACGGCGAACGCGCAGCACGCCATGAAATCAACCCCGGTGACGTCGACGATGAATGGCCCGGGTGCGGTGGCAAGATGGGCCGCCTCGCTCACCAGCTGGCGCCAAATGTCCTCATTGCAGGCGTCGATTTCGCCGCCCGCGTGGATCAGCACCGCCGCCCCGTTGCGATCGGTGGTTGCCCTCAGCGTGCTGTGCTCATCGCCAAGGTCGGAGACCAATCGCGTGCTCAGCATCAGGTGGGGACTGGACATGGATGAAATGACTTCGGTGGTGACGGTGCTCATCTGGACTCCCTAATCGACTGGCGCAGATGCGCCAGGATGGATGCCCGTCCTGTTGTCTAAAGACAGACTTTCTCGCTTCCAAAAAAGGATGCGGAATCTCAATAGCATAACAAGACAGGGCGGTCTGTCTACCTGGGGCGGCTTAAGAGTATGGTAAGGCCCGACATGGTCAGCCTCGACGTTGCGCCGCCCACCCCGTCGGCCCGCGAACGGATCCTCACCGCTGCGTACGAGCTGTTCGGGCGTCGCGGGATACGCGCGGTAGGCACCGACGAGGTGATCGCGCGCGCCGGCGTGGCCAAGGCCACGCTCTACCGGCATTTCGCGACGAAAAACGACCTGGTGCTGGCCGTCTTGGAGCGTCGGGAACAACTCTGGACACACGGTTTGATCGAGGCGCAGTCAGGACTGCTCGGCAACACTCCTGAGGAGCAGCTGCTCGCGATCTTTGACGTTATGCACGACTGGTTCCAAAGCCGCGACGGTTACGAAGGCTGCTCGTTCATCAACGTGCTGCTCGAGCTAGGGGCGGATCATCCCGCCGGACGTGCCAGCGTCGCTCACATCGACAACGTCCGCGACATCGTGCGTCAACGCGCTCTGGCGGCCGGACTGACCGACGTCGAGGACTTCGCCTCGTCCTGGCACATCCTGATGAAGGGCGCCATCATTCTCGCGGCCGTTGGTGATCTGGAGGCGGCCCGCCGCGCCCAGAAGATGGCCCGCAGCCTCATCGAACAGCATAAACCGGCAGCCGAATAGCCGACCCGCACGGGATTTCAAGCGGCGTCGGCCGCGGTGGTGTCCATCTTGTGTTGGTGCTCGGCCTCGAGTTCGGCGATTGCGCGAGATGTGCGTTCGCGCAGCAAGATTGCCGCCGTTATGCCGACCACCACGGCGATGACCAGGGCGATCCAGGAAAACCGCTGCAGCCAGCGTTCGGCGGCGATTCCGGCGAAGTAGACCAGGGCGGTAGTGCCGCCCGCCCAGCAGATGGCACCCGACATGTTGGCCGCCAGGAAGCGTGGGTAATGCATTTTCAAGGCGCCGGCCAGCGGCCCGGCGAATATCCGCAGCAGGGCGATGAAGCGACCGAAGAAGACCGCCCGAACTCCCCAGCGGCTGAACAATCGCTCGGCCAGCGCCACATGCCCGGGACCGAAGTGCTTCGGGAACCGACGGCCCAACCGGTCGAAGAGCGGCAAGCCGAACCGGCGGCCAATGGAGTAGCCGATCGAGTCGCCGACCACCGCGCCGATCACGGCGGCGGCGCCCACCCCCACTGGGTTGACGGCCAGGTCGTGATGCGACGACATGAGCGCCGCACTGACCAACACGATCTCACCGGGAAGGGGAACGCCCAGGCTCTCGACCCCGACCACACCGCCGACCAACAAGTAGACCGCGAGCGGCGGGATCGACTGCAGCAGAGCCTCCACATTCATGAGTTAAAGGATGCCTGACAGATATTGGATTCGTGCCAGGTCGGCTGCAAACTTTGTGTAGCGTGACCTCCGCGTCCGACCGATGGGTTGGTCCGAGAGAGCCAAAGGAATTCAACGTGGAATTCAACATCGCGCAAGTGTTCGCGGCGGTGGCGGCGGCGAACCCCGACCGGGACTGCATCGTGTTCGGCGACCAGCGATTCACCTTCGCGCAGAGCGACGAACGCGCGCGTCGATTCGCCCGCGCGCTGCACGGCTGGGGACTCGGCGCCCATCGTGAACGCTCGCAGCTGGCCGCCCACGAATCGGGGCAAAGCCATCTCGGGTTGTACATGGCCAACTGCAATGAGTTCATCGAGGCGATGCTCGGTGCATACCAGGCCAGGGTCGCCCCGTTCAATGTCAACTACCGCTACGTCGCCGACGAGCTGGCGTATCTGCTGGACAATGCCCACGCGGACGCGGTCATGTATCACGCGCGGTTCGCCCCGACGCTGGCCCAGGCGTTGGAGAAGGGGCGACTGCAGTCGATCCCACTGATCCACGTCGACGACGGGTCCGGAAACGATCCGCTGCCCGGTGCGGTCCGCTATGAGGACCTGCTGGCGTCGGTATCCGACGACCAACTGGACATCGCAGTTTCGCCCGACGATCTTTATGTGCTCTACACCGGTGGAACCACCGGGATGCCCAAAGCTGTGCTGTGGCGCCAGCACGACATCTACGTGAACGCCATGGGGGGACGGGCTCTCGGCACCGGCGAGCTGGTGACGAGCATGGAGGAAATCGTCGAGCGTTCGCGGTCCGAGGGGCCGGCTTCGATGACGGTCGCACCGCTGATGCACGGCGCGGCGCAGTGGGCGGCGTTCCTCAGCCTATGCAGCGGTCGGGCGTTCGTGATGCCGCCCACCACCACGCACCTCGATCCGGCCGAAGCGTTGACGCTGGCCAGCCGCGAACGCGTGATGACCTTGTCGATGGTCGGTGACGCGTTCGGCCGGCCGTTGCTCGATGAACTCGAGTCCGGCGATTACGACCTGTCGGGGCTGCTGATCCTGATCACCGGCGGGGCCGCGCTCAGTGCTCCGCTCAAGCAGCGATTCGTCGAGTTGCTGCCACAGCTGACAATTCTGGACGCGGGCGGTTCGTCGGAGTCCGGGACACAGATGACCCAGGCGTCCACTCGCGTGCAGAGCGCGTCCGGCCGATTCGTGCCGAACCCGGGTGCGGTGGTGGTCAGCGCGGACATGACGCGAACCTTGTCGCCGGGCGACGAGGAGATCGGCTGGCTGGCACAGCAAGGGCTGATTCCGCTGGGATACCTCGGGGATTCGGCGAAGACGGCACGGACTTTCCCCGTCATCGAAGGGATCCGGCATTCGGTTCCGGGGGATCGGGCCCGCTGGGACGCCGACGGCCAGATCGAGCTGCTGGGCCGGGATTCGGTGACCATCAACTCCGGCGGCGAGAAGATCTTCGCCGAAGAGGTCGAGGCTGCCATAGCCGGGCACCCCGCGGTCTACGACGTCGTGGTGACGGGGCGGCCCAGCACGCGCTGGGGAAACGAAGTCGTCGCGGTTGTCCAGTTGGCTGAGGGCCACGACGCCTTGCGAGAGGAGTTGGCCGACAGCATCATCGCCGAGGCTGCCCGTCACATTGCGCGGTATAAATTACCGAAAGATGTTGTCTTCCGTAGCCGGGTGCAACGCTCACCATCCGGAAAGGCCGACTACCGGTGGGCGAAAGTACAAGTAGCACAGAGCGTGTCGATTGACTGAGCACTACCTCGACCCGCTCCGCGTCTTCGCCGCACTGGAAAGCCGCCCATTCGAACCGGACGCCCCGGGCGCCAGCTGATCGCAGGCACCGTCAGCGTCGTAGATGCTGGCTATCCAGATGTGGACCAGCGTGTCGATGACCCGCTCGCGGGGAATCGCGGGTTCCTCGGCGGTAAACGTCGCAGCCATCACCCGCTCGTTCAACATGTTCAGCGCGATCGACAAATCCGCGGCCGGGACGGTGTGGGGAGCGGAACCCCGCTCGCGCTCCGTTTGAATAGCGGCCGTCGTGTAGGTGATCCACCTTTGCATGAGCGTCGACCACAGCTGTCGAACCTCGGGGTTAGTGGCTTTGGCCGCCGCACCGGCCACGGCCACCGCACGGTGCGATCCCGACACTTCGAAGAAGGCCTCGATACGGTCTCGCCAGACCGCCGCGCGGTTGCCCGGTAGTTTGCTGCCGAGCGCCTTGAGCGCCGCGTGCGCCTTGCCGTTCATGTGATCCAGCAACGAGAGCAGGACTGCGTTCTTGGACCGGAAGTAGAAGTAGAAAGTGGGACGGGAGATACCGGCGCCCTTTGCCAGGTCGTCCACGGAGAAGTCCGCCAGCGGGCGCTCCTGCAGGAGGCGCTCAGCGGTGGCCAGGATTGCCTGCTCGCGGTCGTCACCGGAGTGGTGCGCCGAACGCCGGCCTCGGGAGGCATGCGCGTAGTCAGTCTGCGACGGTAGGCCGGACACGCCAACCACCCTAGACAGGCGTTGATGTAGCCGACAGTGCTGTCGGGTAAGTCGACTCACCGTTGATTTGCTCGACGGTCCGCCGAAATCCTTTCGTCACGTAGCGGACACGTTGAATGACTCGAGGGCTGTGGAAGTGAAGGGCCCTGGGGCGAGCATGCTGCGTCCGATTGGACGGATAGGGGGTATTGATCCAAACTATAAACGTCGGCAATAATTAAGCACGAATGCTAACGAGATGACTTTGCCGAGGAACGTCAAACCCCGCGCGGACCGACACGGGGGCGGTCCTCATCGAGAAACCCGTCGGGTCGATGCAACGGCTCGCCACGATCGCTGTGCCGTGCCGCACGTGTGCTGCCGCGCAGCCCGCAGACGCGGATCCCCCAAGGAGCGTGAGCAGTCGTATGTTGTCGAACGGAGACTTACCGAGTCGCCGTCGTGAGGTCTTGCGGGTGTTGCGGGCATCGTCTGATCCGATGACCATCGTCGCGATCGCCGATGAGCTCGTCGTCCATCCGAACACCGTTCGCTTCCACCTCGAAAGCCTGGGCGGCGAAGGCCTGGTGGAGCTTGTCGAGTCCGGCCGCAAAGGCCCGGGGCGTCCGCCGCTGACGTTTCGGGCGGTCCGGCAGATGGATCGCGGAGGAACGCGGCATTATCAGTTACTCGCCGAGATCCTGACCAAGGCCTTAGTCACCGACCGGCGGCCAGGCGCCAAGGCGCTGGCTGCGGGGCGAGCGTGGGGCCGGAGCATGGCGAGTCTGGAATTGGAGCTGGAATCGCCGCCGGATGCCGCCAGCGTCGACGAGGCCATCGAACGCCTGATCGGCGTGCTCGACGAGCTGGGCTTTGCCCCCGAGCGCCGGGAATCCAACGGAGAACAAGGCGGCGCGCAACAGATCGGCCTGCGGCACTGCTCGTTCCTGGAACTTGCCGAGCGCGGAAGCAATGTCGTCTGCCTGGTCCACCTCGGGCTCGTTCAAGGAGCCCTGGAAGCCTGGGAAGCGCCGGTTAGCTCAGACCGGCTCGACGCATTCGTCGCACCGGATCTGTGCCTACTCCATCTGAAGCCAACCGGAACCGACAAGTGAGCACCGGAGCGGCGATCGCTGTTGCGGTCGACTGACCCGCCGCTCCGACAAGGTGTCGCCAGGCCTGGATGCACCCCGCTCCCGTTGTCGACGGCGGGGATACTGTTACTGACTGGCTGAAAGGTCTCATCCATGGAATCCATTTCGCTGACCAGCCTGGCATCCGAAAAGCTCGCCGAGGCCAAAAAACTCAATAGTGGCCGGGCCGCGCACACCATTCACGGCGGTCACACGCACGAACTTCGGCAGACCGTGCTCGCACTGCTCGCCGGCCACGAACTGTCCGAACACGACAGCCAGGGCGAGGCCACACTGCAGGTGCTGCGGGGTCACGTGCGTCTTACCACCGGCGACGACGCCTGGGAAGGTAAGACCGGCGACTACGTCGCTGTTCCGCGGGAACGGCACGCCCTCAACGCGGTCGAGGATTCGGTGATCATGCTGACCGTACTGAAGAGCATCGCCTCAGATCAGTAGCCGGATGTTATCGACAGCCTGGTCAAGGAGTTTCGGCCTGCGGCTACCCATCGTCAACGCGCCGATGGGCGGAGTCGCAGGTGGTCGGCTGGCCGCGGCCGTCACGGCGGCCGGCGGCCTGGGCATGGTCGGTATGGGCAGTGTCGCGACGAGGGAGTTGCTCCGGACCCAGCTAGAGCAGGTGCACGGAATGTTCGGAATCGGCTTGGTGGACTGGGTGATGCGTAAGGAGCCGGGCCTGCTGGAGGATGCGCTGGCCGCACGACCCGCCCTGTTGTCGGTCAGCTTCGGCACCGAATGGTCCTGGGTCAGTGCAGCGCATGACGCCGGAATCACCACCGTCACACAGATATACGATGGTCTCGGTGCCCGCCAGGCGGTGGACGCCGGCGTCGACATCGTGGTCGCGCGCGGGTCAGAGGGAGGCGGCCACGGAGACGCGAAGCTCGGCACGCTGCCGCTGCTGGACGCGGTCTTGGATGCGGTGCCGGTGCCGGTGCTCGCCGGCGGCGGGATCGCCTCGCCCCGAAGCCTCGCCGCCGTGCTTGCCGCCGGGGCCAGCGGGGCATGGGTCGGTACCCGCCTGGCGGCGTGTCCAGAGGCACTGACCGGCGACGGCAGCCGCCGCGCCCTGATCGCGGCCGGGGCCACCGACACCGCGATCACCCGGATCTTCGATATCGCCAAGGGCCTGCCCTGGCCGGCGCGTTTCCCGTCGCGGGTGCTGGCAAACGACTTCGTCGCGCGCTGGACTGGTAAAGAGGACGAGCTTGCCGCCGATCGGCAGGCCCGCGACGAGCTGGCCGGCTCGATCGACGCCGACGACCGCCGGATTGCCCCGGTGACGGCCGGTCAGGGTGTCGGGATGATCAGTGACGACGCGTCGGTCGGCGAGGTCATCGAGCGGATGTGTGCGGGCGCGGAGAAATTGCTGGCCGGCTGGGGGCCTTAGACCGCGCGTAGGTAGCGGTTGGCGATGACGCGCTGTGCCACCGCCACCACCGGCCCACCCGCCTTGCTCCACCAGGTCGCGGGCCGGGAGAACGCCGACACCTCCGCGAACACCGCGGAGGTTGTCGGGTCACGGCGCACGGCGAAGCGTTCTTCGCCGGACTCCGGATGGCCCGGCAGGGTGCCGTAGGCGAACCCCCGCAGGTCGGGTTCGTCGATGACGTAAACGACCCGGCACGGTGCGGGCAGAAAGCCCATTCGCACCAACACCACCGCGGACACAACGGCGACCTCGGAGCTGGCCCGCACCCGCAAGCCGGCCCCGCGCTGCATGCCCCAGTGCATCACGGCGTCGGCAGCTTGGTCGAAACGCTGTTGGCCCGTGCCGATCTGGGTTTCCACGCGGAGATGGCCATATCCCGGGGGCAGCTCCCCGGCCGCGGTCGCGCCGACCTCCGGGTACGTCAGCGGAAGTTCCCTGAGCGCTGCTAGGTCCACCCGCTCAGCTTGCCACGCCCAAGGTGCGGGTATGTGTTTCCGGCGTACGGTCGTAAAAGTGACCGCACAAAAATCTGTTGCCCAAGCATCCGGAACGTTCACCCTCGGCGGCGACCTGACCGTCAACAGACTCGGTTTCGGCGCGATGCGCCTGACCGGGAAAGGCGTGTGGGGCCCGCCCGCCGACCGAGAAGAATGTGTCCGGGTTTTGCGCCGCGCCGTCGAGCTCGGCGTGAACTTCATCGACACCGCAGACTCCTACGGCCCCTACATCTCCGAGAAGCTCATCCGCAAGGCGCTGCATCCCTACGACGGGCTGGTGATCGCGACCAAGGCGGGACTTCTGCGGACCGGCCCCGACGTCTGGATCCCGCTGGGCAATCCCAGTTACCTGCGCCAGGAACTCGAGATGAGCCTGCGCCGCCTCGGCGTGGAAACCATCGACCTGTTTCAGCTGCACCGCATCGACCCCAATTTCCCGCTGGCCGACCAGGTGGGCGAGCTGGTCAAGTTCAAGAACGAAGGCAAGATCCGCCACATCGGGCTGTCCGAGATCGACGTCGATCAACTCAAGGCGGCCCAGCAGATCACCGAGATCGTGTCGGTGCAGAACATGTACAACCTGTCGGCCCGTGGTTCCGAGCCACTGCTGGATTTCGCGACCAGCCAGGGCGTCGGCTTTATTCCGTGGTTCCCGTTGGCGTCTGGACCGCTGGCCGCCGCTGACGGCCCGCTGCAACGCATCGCCGCCAACCACGACGCGTCGCCGTCGCAACTGGCGCTGGCCTGGCTGCTGAAGCGGTCCCCGGTGATGCTGCCGATTCCGGGCACGTCGAAGGTGGCGCACCTGGAAGAGAACGTCGCCGCCGCCGAGATCACCATCACTGACGAGGAGTTCGAGACTTTGGCGGCCGCCGGGGCGCAATAATCCCTCCGCCGCCGCGAAACGGCAACTACCGACGCATTTCGCGAGTAAACCCGTCGGTAGTCGCAGTTTCGCGGCTCGAATACGGTGTCCTGGTGACAAGCGAACAGGCCACGCACCCCGGCGGCGGATTCAACCCGCCCGAACCGACGACCAAGGGCGGCCCTGACTACGGCCGGTTCATCGACGCGGTGCGCAAGCTGCAGGATCACGCCCGCGCCGTCGACGCGCCCGACGAGGTGATCACCGAGGCCGCTGACCTGCTGGACAAGCTGTCCGCGCTGCTGAGCCCGTTCGACGCCGACGAATGGGCGTCGCCGTCGGGGCGCCGGATGGATCTGCCGATGCGCGGCAACATCCTGACGGTCCCCATCTCGTCGCGAAAAACCGAGGACGGCCGGATCCAGGGGTCGGCACGCTTCGCCCGGTTTCATCTGGGACGCAACGGCGCCGTGCACGGCGGGTCCCTGGGGATGCTGTTCGACACCGTGCTCGGTTTGACGGCGTCGGTGCTCACCGGCAGCCCTCGCCAACGCACTGCCTACCTCAAGATCAACTACCGCAATATCGTGCCGATCGAAAAGGAGCTGCAGTTCGACGCCGGCGTCGACCGGATCGACGGCCGCAAAATCTTCGTGTCGGGCCGGTTGACCGACGGCGACACCCTGCTGAGCGAGGCCGACGCGCTGTTCGTGCGGCTTAAGCCTGGCCAGCCGTGAGGATCTATGAGCAAGCGGGCGCCCCGGCGCGCCGAGATATAGACCATGCACAGCTGCACCGGCGTGTCGTGTGCGTGGTTTATGTGTCGCGTTAGCTGCGGCGGCGACCGGCCTGCGATCGCCTGGGTCCTTCCAGACCCGCCCCGATAGCATGGGGCGCGATCGTTTCGACACGCCCAGACACCTTTGAGCCTTGGAGACCAACCCGATGAGCGCCCCCGCACACCCCGTCCCAGCAGCCCCGATCCGGGTTCCTGCCGGGACTACCGCGGCCGCCGCGGTCGGGGAGGCGGGGCTGCCGAGGCGGGGCGCGCCCGACGCGATCGTGGTGGTGCGCGACGCCGACGGCAAGCTGCGCGACTTGAGTTGGGTGCCCGACGCCGACGCCGAGGTCATCCCGGTGGCGGCCAACACCGACGATGGTCGCAGTGTCATCCGGCATTCGGCCGCCCACGTGTTGGCCCAAGCCGTGCAGGATCTGTTCCCGGAAGCCAAACTGGGGATCGGGCCGCCCGATCACCGACGGCTTCTACTACGACTTCGACGTGGCCGAGCCGTTCACGCCCGGAGGACCTGGACAAGCTGGAAAAGCGGATGCGCCAGATCGTCAAGGACGGCCAGCTGTTCGACCGGCGGGTCTACGAGTCCAAGGACCAGGCGCGCGAAGAGCTGGCCAACGAGCCCTACAAGCTTGAACTGGTCGACGACAAGTCCGGCGATCCGGACGTCATGGAGGTCGGCGGCGACGAGCTCACCGCCTATGACAACCTCAATCCCCGTACCCGGGAACGGGTCTGGGGCGACCTGTGCCGCGGTCCGCACATCCCGACCACCAAGCACATCCCGGCGTTCAAGCTCACCCGCAGTTCGGCGGCCTACTGGCGCGGTGACCAGCAAAACGCCAGCCTGCAGCGCATCTACGGCACCGCGTGGGAGACGCAGGAAGCGCTCGACAAGCACCTGGAGCTCATCGAGGAGGCGCAGCGCCGCGACCACCGCAAGCTGGGCGTGGAGCTGGACCTTTTCAGCTTTCCCGACGAAATCGGTTCGGGCCTACCGGTTTTCCATCCCAAGGGCGGCATCATCCGTCGCGAGCTGGAGGAGTACTCGCGGCGTCGGCACGAGCAGGCCGGCTACGAGTTCGTCAACACCCCGCACATCACCAAGGAGCAGCTCTACATCACCTCGGGCCACCTCGAGTGGTACGCCGACGGCATGTTTCCGCCGATGCACATCGATGCGGAGTTCAACGATGACGGCTCGGTGCGCAAACCCGGCCAGGACTACTACCTCAAGCCGATGAACTGCCCGATGCATCATCTGATCTATCGGGCGCGAGGACGGTCGTACCGCGAACTTCCGTTGCGGCTCTTCGAGTTCGGCAGCGTATACCGCTACGAGAAGTCCGGCGTGATCCACGGCCTGACCCGGGTGCGCGGCATGACGCAGGACGACGCGCACATCTACTGCACGCGCGAGCAGATGCGCGACGAGCTGACCTCGGTGCTGCGCTTCGTGCTCGACCTGCTGGCCGACTACGGGCTCGACGACTACTACCTGGAGCTGTCGACCAAGAACCCGGACAAGTACGTGGGCTCCGACGAGGTGTGGGAGGAAGCCACCGAGATCCTGCGCGAGGTCGGCGAGGCCTCCGGCCTGCAGCTGGTGCCCGACCCGGGCGGCGCGGCGTTCTACGGCCCGAAGATCTCGGTGCAGGTCAAGGATGCGCTGGGCCGCAGTTGGCAGATGTCCACGCTGCAGGTCGACTTCAACATGCCCGAGCGTTTCGAGCTGGAATACACCGCCGCCGACGGTTCGCGGCAACGCCCGGTGCTGATCCACCGCGCTCTGTTCGGGTCCATCGAGCGGTTCTTCGGCATCCTCACCGAGCACTACGCCGGAGCGTTCCCGGCGTGGCTGGCGCCCGTTCAGGTGGTCGGCATCCCGGTCGCCGACGAGCACATCGCCTATCTAGAAGACGTTGCCGCGCAATTGAAGTCGCACGGAGTGCGGGTCGAGGTGGATGCCAGCGACGACCGGATGGCCAAGAAGATCGTGCAGCACACCAACCAGAAGGTGCCGTTCATGTTGCTGGCCGGCGATCGTGATGTGCAGGCCGGCGCGGTGAGCTTCCGTTTCGGTGACCGCAGCCAGATCAACGGCGTGGCCCGCGACGACGCGGTAGCGGCCATCGTGAAGTGGATCGCAGACCGCGAGAATGCCTCTCCACAGCCGAACTGGTGAAAGTGGCCAGCGGTGAGTGAAGACCAACAGGCCGATCGCGCCGACGACAGCATTGTCGACCAGGGCGCCGGCGAGCGCGACCACCTGCAGCGGTTGTGGACCCCGTACCGGATGACCTATCTGGCCGAGGCGCCGATGAAGCAGGACAAAGCCGACCGCGCAGAACCGTTCACCGACATCCCGCGGCTGTCCGACGAGGACGGCCTGGTGGTCGCCCGCGGCGAACTCGTCTACGCCGTGCTCAACCTCTACCCGTACAACCCCGGACACCTGATGGTGGTGCCCTACCGGCGGGTCTCCGAGCTCGAGGACCTCACCGATCCAGAGAGCGCCGAGTTGATGGCGTTCATCCAGAAGTCTATTCGCGTGATCAAGAATGTGTCGCGCCCGCACGGCTTCAACGTCGGCCTCAACCTGGGGGCCTCGGCGGGCGGGTCGCTGGCCGAGCATCTGCATGTGCACGTGGTGCCGCGCTGGGGCGGTGACGCGAACTTCATCACCATCATCGGCGGCTCCAAGGTGATCCCGCAGCTGCTGCGGGACACTCGTCAGCTGCTGGCCACCGAGTGGGCGAAGCAGCCGTGAGCTGCTATGAGTAAGGCCCCTTTCCTGACCCGGGCGGCGTTCGCGCGGCTCAGTGCTCCGTTGGCCAGGGGAGCTCTGCGGGTCGGCTTGACCCCCGACGGCGTCACCATCCTGGGCACCATCGGCGCCGTGGCCGGGGCGCTGACGCTCTTCCCGATGGGCAAGCTGTTCGCGGGCGGGTGCGTGATCTCGTTTTTTGCGCTGTTCGACATGCTCGACGGGGCGATGGCCCGGGAACGTGGCGGCGGCACCCGCTTCGGTGCCGTGCTGGACGCGACGTGTGACCGGATCAGCGACGGCGCGGTGTTCTGCGGGCTGCTGTGGTGGATAGCGTTCGGAATGCGGGATCGGCCACTGGTGGTCGCGACCCTGATCTGCCTGGTCACCTCGCAGGTCATCTCTTACATCAAGGCCCGGGGCGAAGCCAGTGGACTGCGCGGCGACGGTGGCCTCATCGAACGGCCGGAACGGCTGATCATCGTGCTGACCGGTGCCGGCCTGTCCGACTTTCCGTTCATTGCCTGGCCGCCCGCACTGCCCGTGGCGATGTGGGTGCTGGCGGGGGCCAGCCTGGTCACCTGCGGCCAGCGGCTGTACGCGGTACGGACCTCGCCCGGCGCGACCGATCGCCTCGCTCCCATGCCCGGATCGGAAGATCAGGGGAAGATTCAACCGTGATCTCCAGTCCGCCGGGCCTGAAAGCTCTCGGAGCCCCGCGCCGCCTGGTGACCCGTACCGCGACCGACTGGGTGTATGCGGGCGGCTGGATGGCCGTGCGGGCCCTTCCGGAATTCGCCGCCCGCTCCGCGTTCGGCACCGGAGCGTGGTACGCGGCCCGCAATGGCGGCCCGGATCAGCTGCGCAAAAACCTGGCCCGCGTCATCGGTGTGCCCCCGGCTGAGGTGCCGGACACGCTGATGCGCACTTCGCTGGCGTCCTACGGCCGCTACTGGCGTGAGGCGTTCCGGTTGCCGACGATGAATCACCGGGCGCTGGCGCGCGAGCTCGACGAGGCGTTCACCGGGCTCGACAATCTGGAACGGGCCATAGCGGGCGGCCGCGGGGTTGTGTTCGCTTTGCCGCACAGCGGCAACTGGGACATGGCCGGGATGTGGCTGGTGCAGACGCACGGCACCTTCAGCACCGTCGCGGAGCGGCTTCAGCCCGAGTCGCTCTACAAGCGTTTCATCGACTACCGCGAGAGCCTCGGCTTCGAAGTGCTGCCGTTGTCCGGCGGCGAACGGCCACCGTTCGACGTGCTGTGCGAGCGGCTGCGCGCCAACAAGGTGGTGTGCCTGATGGCCGAGCGCGACCTCACCCGCACGGGCGTGGAAGTCGATTTCTTCGGCGAGCCCACCCGGATGCCGGCGGGACCCGCGAAGCTCGCGATCGAGACGGGAGCGCTCCTGTTGCCGGTGCACTGCTGGTTCGAAGACACGACCCACGGCGAGGGCTGGGGATTCTCCATCCACCCGGCGCTGGACTGCAGCAGCGGCGACGTCAATGCCATCACCCAGGCGCTGGCCGACCAGTTCGCGACGAACATCGCCGCCCATCCCGCTGACTGGCACATGCTGCAACCGCAGTGGCTGGCCGATCTATCCGACGCCCGCCGGGCCCGGCTCAGGGAACCCTGATGCGGATAGGGATGGTGTGTCCATATTCGATCGACGTGTCCGGCGGGGTGCAGTCGCACGTCTTGCAGCTGGCCGCGGTGATGCAGGCCCGGGGGCACTACGTCAGCGTCCTGGCGCCCGCCTCGCGGGACGTTGCGCTGCCCGACTTCGTCGTCTCCGCGGGCAAGGCGATCCCGATTCCCTACAACGGTTCGGTCGCTCGGCTGCAGTTCAGTCCGGCGGTACACGGCCGAGTCCGAAGGTGGCTCGTGCACGGTGACTTCGACGTGCTGCACCTGCACGAGCCGAACGCGCCCAGCCTGTCCATGTGGGCCCTGCGGGTGGCCGAGGGTCCGATCGTGGCGACCTTTCACACCTCGACCACCAAATCGCTGACGCTGTCGGTGTTCGGCGGCCTCCTGCGGCCGATGCAGGAGAAGATCGTCGGGAAGATCGCGGTGTCCGACGTGGCCCGGCGCTGGCAGATGGAGGCGCTGGGTTCCGACGCGGTGGAGATCCCCAACGGGGTGGACGTCGGTTGGCTGTCCTCGGCGCCGCGACTGGACGGGTATCCGCGGCCGGGCAGGACGGTCCTGTTCCTGGGCCGTTACGAAGAGCCGCGCAAGGGTATGGCGGTGCTGCTCGACGCGCTGCCGAGGGTGGTGGAACGCTTTCCGGATCTGCAGCTGCTGGTCGTCGGCCACGGCGATGAGGACCAACTGCTCAGCCAGGCAGGCGGATTGGCAAAACACATCCGCGTGCTCGGCCAGGTGGACGACGCCGAGAAGGCCTCGGCAATGCGCAGCGCCGACGTCTACTGCGCGCCCAACATCGGCGGTGAGAGTTTCGGAATCGTGCTGGTGGAGGCGATGGCCGCCGGCACCCCGGTGGTGGCCAGCGACCTGGATGCGTTTCGTCGCGTGCTGCGCGACGGTGCGGTTGGGCGCCTGGTGCCGGTCGGAGACAGCGACGCGCTGAGCGACGCGCTGATCGCGCTGCTGGAGAACGACGTCCTACGGGAGCGCTACGCGGCGGCCGGTTCCGAAGCGGTCCGCCGCTACGACTGGTCAGTGGTGGCCAACCAGATCATGCGGGTATACGAGACGGTCGCCAGGTCGGGCGCCAAGGTTGAGGTGGCCAGCTGATGACGTCGTTGATGGTGGTGGTCATCGGGCTGGCAGCGGTGCTGGTTGTGGTGCTGGTCGCTTTCGGCGCATGGGGATATCAGACCGCCAACCGCCTGGACCGGTTGCATGTCCGCTACGACCTGTCTTGGCAGGCACTGGACGGCGCGCTGGCACGGCGCGCGGTAGTGGCGCGTGCGGTGGCCATCGATGCCTACGGCGGTGCGGCAAGACGCAGCCCACTCGGTAGGCGGCTGGCCGCGCTGGCCGACGCCGCCGAGACCGCCCCCCGGAATGCGCGCGAGAACGCGGAAAACGAGCTCTCGGCCGCCCTGGCGATCGTCAATCCGGCGTCGCTGCCCGCGGGCCTGATCGCCGAGTTGGGGGACGCGGAAGCCCGGGTGCTGCTGGCCCGGCGATTCCACAACGATGCCGTCCGCGACACCCTTGCGCTGCGCGAGCGACCCATGGTGCGCGCACTCCGGCTCGGCGGAACAGCGGCGCTGCCAAGCTATTTCGAGATCGTCGAGCGGCCGCATGCGTTGGCGCACGGAGATCACGGCGTGCTCAACCATCGCACGTCGGCGCGGGTGGTGCTGCTCGACGAGACCGGGGCCGTGCTGTTGCTGTGCGGATCGGATCCCGCGATCACGGCGTTTCCTGGGGTCGCCGCGCCCAAATGGTGGTTCACCGTCGGCGGCGAAGTGCAGCCGGGCGAGCGGTTGGCCGAGGCCGCCGCCCGCGAGCTGGCCGAAGAAACCGGCCTGCGGGTCGCACCGGCTGACATGGTCGGACCCATCTGGCGACGCGACGAGGTCTTCGAGTTCAACGGTGCGCTGCTGGACAGTGAGGAGTTCTACCTGTTGCATCGCACGCGCCGGTTCGAACCGTCCACCTCGGGGCGCACCGAGCTGGAATGCCGCTACATTCACGGGGCCCGCTGGTGTGACGCGAACGACATCACGGAGTTGGTGGCGGCCGGTGAGCAGGTGTATCCGCTGCAGCTTGGCGAGCTGCTGCCTTCTGCAGACAAACTAGCTGGCCAACTGGCCGACGGTTCGGGTGGCGACGCAGGCGACGCATCCGGTCGCAGCATCCGGGCGCCGTTGTCGATTCGTTGATCAGGGCAAAACCCGATTGTCGCCCACCACTAGACTGAAGCCTGGCGTCGAACCAGAGAAGAACGAGAGAAGAAGGTAGTGGATAAGCAGTCGAGCCAGGCCAACCGGACCGGAACGGCGCGGGTGAAGCGTGGCATGGCCGAGATGCTCAAGGGCGGCGTCATCATGGACGTCGTCACCCCGGAGCAGGCCAGGATTGCGGAAGGCGCCGGCGCCGTCGCGGTAATGGCGCTGGAGCGGGTGCCCGCCGATATCCGCGCCCAGGGTGGGGTATCGCGGATGAGCGACCCGGACATGATCGAGGGCATCATCGCCGCGGTCACCATTCCGGTGATGGCAAAAGCGCGCATCGGCCATTTCGTCGAGGCACAGATCCTGCAGAGCCTGGGGGTGGACTACGTCGACGAATCCGAAGTGCTGACGCCCGCCGACTACACCCATCACATCGACAAGTGGAAATTCACCGTGCCGTTCGTGTGCGGGGCGACCAACCTCGGTGAGGCGCTGCGGCGTATCAGCGAGGGGGCCGCCATGATCCGGTCCAAGGGCGAAGCCGGCACCGGCGACGTCTCGAACGCGACCACGCACATGCGGGCCATCGGCGGCGAGATCCGCCGCCTGACATCGTTGTCTGAAGACGAATTGTTCTTCGCGGCAAAGGAATTGCAAGCGCCCTACGATCTCGTCGTCGAAGTTGCCCGGGTGGGCAAGCTGCCGGTCACGCTGTTCACCGCAGGCGGGATCGCGACTCCGGCCGATGCGGCGATGATGATGCAACTCGGCGCCGAGGGCGTCTTCGTGGGCTCGGGCATCTTCAAGTCCGGCGATCCCGCCCAGCGCGCCGCCGCGATCGTCAAGGCCACCACGTTCTTCGACGACCCCGACATGTTGGCCAAGGTGTCGCGGGGGCTCGGCGAAGCGATGGTGGGCATCAACGTGGAACAGCTCGCGGAACCGCATCGTCTGGCCCAGCGCGGCTGGTAGAAAGTGTCGATCGAGCAGATCCTCGATCTCGAGCAGCTCGAGGTCAATATCTACCGCGGCAGTGTCTTCAGCCCGGGATCGGGCTTCATGCAGCGCACCTTCGGCGGTCACGTGGCGGGCCAGTCGCTGGTCTCGGCGGTCCGCACGGTCGATCCGAACTTTCTGGTGCACTCGCTGCACGGCTACTTCATCCGGCCCGGGGATGCCCAGACGCGCACGGTTTTCATCGTCGAACGGCTGCGCGACGGCGGCTCGTTCTGTACCCGGCGGGTCAACGCGATCCAGCACGGTAAAACGATCTTCAGCATGTCGGCGTCGTTCCAGTCCGACCAGGAGGGCATCAACCACCAGGACGCCATGCCGGCCGCGCCGCCGCCGGATGGGCTGCCGGCGTTGGATTCGTTCAAGGTGTTCGAGGACGCGGGATTCCGTCAGTTCGCGGAGTGGGACATCCGCATCGTGCCGCGTGAACAGCTGCAGCTGGTGCCGGGCAAGGCGGCTCAGCAGCAGGTCTGGTTTCGGCACCGTGACCCGCTGCCCGACGACCCGGTGCTGCACATCTGCGCGCTGGCCTACATGAGCGACCTCACGTTGTTGGGATCGGCACAGGTCACACACATGGAGCAACGCGAGCATCTGCAGGTGGCGTCGCTGGATCACGCGATGTGGTTCATGCGGGTGTTCCGGGCCGACGAGTGGTTGCTCTACGACCAGTCCTCGCCGTCGGCGTGTGGCGGTCGCGCGCTGTGCCAGGGCAAGATCTTCAATCAGTACGGCGAGATGGTGGCGGCGGTCATGCAGGAGGGCCTGACCCGCTTCGCGCACGGTCACCACCCGTCTGTCCAGTGAGCGTGCCACGCATCGGGGTCTTGGCACTGCAGGGCGACACCCGGGAGCACCTCGCGGCGCTGCGGGAAGCCGGAGCCGACGCCCTGCCGGTACGCCGCCGCGGTGAGCTCGAGGCCGTCGACGGCCTGGTCATTCCCGGTGGCGAGTCCACCACGATGAGTCACCTGCTGCTCGACCTGGACCTGCTGGAGCCGCTGCGGACGCTGCTGGCCGACGGGCTTCCGGCGTATGGCGCGTGCGCCGGCATGATCCTGCTGGCCAGTGAGATCCTTGACGCCGGCGCCAACGGCCGGGCGGCGCTGCCGCTGCGTGGGATCGATATGACGGTGCGGCGCAACGCGTTTGGGCGGCAGGTCGACTCGTTTGAAGGCGATGTGGAGTTCGCCGGTCTTGAGGCGCCGGTGCGCGCGGTGTTCATCCGCGCGCCGTGGGTCGAGCGCGCCGGCGACGGCGTGCAGGTGCTGGCCCGGGCCGCGGACCACATCATCGCGGTGCGGCAGGGCGCGGTGCTGGCCACCGCTTTTCACCCGGAGATGACCGGCGACCGCCGCGTCCATCAATTGTTCGTCGACATCGTCAATGGCCGGGTCTAGTGCGCCCAGCGTTGCGCTGGGGTGACGCTCGGCGGCGACGGCCACTCTGGCGTGACGCTCGGCGATGAAGAGGGTCCACGTAGACTCGTCTGGCCAAGAAACTATGAGATAGGAAGACGATGAGCGGCCATTCCAAGTGGGCCACGACGAAGCATCAGAAGGCCGTCAAAGACGCGCGCCGTGGCAAGGAATTCGCCCGGCTCATCAAGAACATCGAGGTCGCCGCGCGAACCGGCGGTGGTGATCCCGGCGGCAACCCGACGCTGTATGACGCCATCCAGAAGGCGAAGAAGACCTCGGTGCCCAATGAGAACATCGAGCGCGCCCGGAAGCGGGGCGCCGGCGAGGAAGCCGGCGGCGCCGACTGGCAGACCATCATGTACGAGGGCTACGCGCCCAACGGCGTGGCGGTGCTGATCGAGTGCCTCACCGACAATCGCAACCGCGCCGCGAGTGAGGTGCGGATCGCGATGACACGTAACGGCGGCGCCATGGCAGACCCCGGCTCGGTTGCCTACCTGTTCTCCCGCAAAGGGGTGGTCACCCTGGAAAAAAACGGTCTGACCGAAGACGACGTGCTGACGGCGGTGCTCGACGCGGGCGCTGAGGACGTCAGCGATCTCGGGGAGAGCTTCGAGGTCATCGCCGAGCCAACCGACCTGGTCGCGGTGCGCACCGCGCTGCAGGACGCGGGAATCGACTACGACTCGGCCGAGGCCAGCTTCCAGCCCTCGGTCAGCGTGCCGGTCGACATCGAGGGCGCGCGCAAGGTGCTCAAGCTGGTCGACGCGCTGGAGGAGAGCGACGACGTGCAGAACGTCTACACCAACGTCGACCTGTCCGACGAGGTGCTGGCCGCTCTCGACGAGGACTAGTCGATCGCAAGCGCGGCGCAGAGCGCCGGGCGCAGCGGGTCGACGCCATCAGAGCTAGTCGTATCCGTGCCGCATGTCCTCGACGATGAGCGGGTTGTCCAGCGTCGAGGGCTCTAGCGCGCGGGGCCCGACGTCGCCGGAGAACACCGTCGCGGCTTGCAGCACCTGCGGGTTCAGGAAGCGCAGCGGTGGCGCATTGGCCGGCATAGTGGGGATGGGCGCGGTGTCGCCGCGGCTTGCCAACGCGAAACCCCAGTCCCCGAAGGTGGGCACATGCGCGTGGTAGGGCGTGACGGCATAGCCGGCGGACCGGATCGTTGAAACCGCGCGCCAAAACGCGGTCGGGGTGGAAAACGGGCTGCCGGACTGCACGACCATGAGCCCGCCGGGCGCCAGCGCGTGCGCGACAAGCGTGTAGAACTCGGTGGAGTACAACCGTCCCAGCACCGGTGTGTCGGGATCGGGCAGGTCGACGATGACCGCGTCGAAGCCGCCGGATGGACGCCGTTCCGGAGCGCGCAACCAGTTCATCGCGTCGTCGATGACGATCTGGACGCGCGGATTGTCCAGCGCGCCGCCGTTGGCGTCGTGCAGGGTGGTGCGCGCCAATTCGATGACAGCGGGATCGAGTTCGACCTGCACGATCTTCTCAATGCCGGGCTGGCGCAGCAGTTCGCGCGCGACCAGGCCGTCACCGCCGCCGAGCACCAGCACCGAGCGTGCGCCTTTACCGAGGGCGGGGTAGACCAGGGTTTCGGTGTAGCGGTACTCGTCGCGGGTGGAGAACTGCAGACCGCCGTCGAGGTAGAGGCGGGTGTCGTTGTCGCGGCGGGTGATCACGATCTCCTGATACGCCGTATGCCGGTAGGCGATGATCGGGTCGGCGTACAGCCGCTGCCTGCTCGTGGTCTCGATGTCGTGCGCACGCACCAGCAGGGTGGCCAGCAGCGCGAGCGCCGCGGCCAGCGCGCACACCGCCATCGCCAGCTGCCGGGTGGAAACGACGCGGCGCAGCAAGAAGATCGACACTGTTGCCGCGGCCACCAGGTTCACGATGCCGGTGGCCGCCGCCCCCCGAATCATCCCCAGCTGCGGCAGCAGGATGAACGGCCAGACCAGCCCGCCGACCAACGCGCCCAGATAGTCGGCCGCGTTGAGGTTGGCCAGGGTGCGGCCGGCATCGGTGGGGCCCGCCACCCGGCCGCGTTGTAGCAACGTCATCAGCAGCGGTACCTCGGCACCAACCAGGCCGCCGATCAGCGCGGTGCTCGCGGCCAGCACCCACGTCGACCCGTCGACAAAGGCGAACACCACGTACAGGGCCGCCGCGGACAGACCGCCGATGATGCCCAGCAGCGCCTCGACGGCGATGAAGGTGATCGCTGCGTGCGCCAACAGCGGCCTGACCAGCAGGGCCCCGGCGCCCAGCGCGGCGATGTAGCCCGCGACGATCAGCGACGTGGCGACGATGCTGCCGCCATTCAGGCTCGCCGACAACGTGAGCAGCGCCAGTTCGTAGACGATGCCGCAGGCCGCACACGCCGCGACGGCGGCCAGCAGCAGCGCCCGCCAGCGCCCGGAAAACTCCGTCGACCGGATCGACTCGTCGGTGGTGGTCATGACACCGCCGCGGCCGTCACCCCTCCCACGGCCAGGAGTATCACGGCCACCGCGAACGATGCCGGATGTAGCTGGGGGTCATCGACGTGCTCATGAAAGTCACCCGGTATCACGAGGTGCATCGTCAACAGAGCTATGCCTAACAGCGCCACACCCATCAACCCGTACACCGCAACGCCGACGAGTCCCTGGCCCAACTGCTTGTAGCTGTTGACGATGGCGGTGATGATGACCATCGCGAGCGACATGTACATCGCGCAGGCCAGGACCACCGCGTTCGGACGGCGATCGACGAACACCAGTTGGCGCAACTTCCCCGGGGTCAAGACATCCACCATGACGAAGCCTGCGATCAGGACCGCCATCCCGACCAGGAAGTACAGGATGGTCTGGGCTACGCCTCCCACGATGGGATTGAGGTCGATATTTCCGATTTCGAGGGCTAGATACATGGCGATCTCCTTTGCGTGCCGGGGTCTTATTTCGTTCCGCCGGGCCCGCCGGGGCTGCCGCCCGCGCCGCCCGCCGGGGATCCGGGGCTGAATCCGGGGCCGAGGAAGATATACGAGCCGTGGCTGTATCCCGCGTTCAGACTTTCGAGCCGGATGCTGCACGGGTGGTTGCCGTCCGGGCCGACGGTCACGATGTTGTTGCTGTAGCGCAGGTACTGGTTCTTGTCGTTGTCGGCGCGCGCCTCGGGTTGCTGATAGTCGGCGAGCTCGTCGGCAACGTCCTCGGGCGATCCGCTGCACGCGTAGCGCGTCCCGTTGGCGTCGCGCGAATATTCGCGATAGTGGCCCGCTATGTAGGAGCCAATGTCTTTCTGCAGCAACATCATTCCGAAAATCAGTGACACGACGGCGGCGGCGGCCAACCCGCCGGCGATCCAGAACAACCGCTTTCGGCTCATGGATGCCACCGGCTCGCCGTGTGGACTACAACCCCGCCGGACGCAGCCGGCCGCACTGCGGGGTACAGGTGCCACGTCTGCCAGCGCCAGCCGGTCCCGTCGGGTTCGGCGGCGAGCGCGGTCAGCGCGGCGTCATCGCCGGGAAACGTGCCGCCCAGCCACCCGGCTTCCTGCGCGCAGCGTTCGCGGAGTTCACCCGCCAGCGCACGGAACGCCGCCTCGTCATGGGTCTCGATGCGCGACTCGAGGCGGTATCCGGGTTCGTCGGCGTGCTCGGGCAGCGCGCAACCATACTGGCGGGAATTGCACGACACCTCTTCGGAGAATCGGCGCGTGGCGTGCTCGAGCGAGACCACGTGCGATGCGCCGAGCACTCCGAGCAGTAGCGCGCCGCCGTCGGGATGGTTCAGCAGGTGAGTGGCCAGCGGTTGCGGTGCGGGCGCGTTGAGTGCGAGCGCCAGCCGCGCCCCGGACACGTCCGTAGGCGCAACGGCGAGATGATGAAGCGGCACCGACGTGGACTTACGGGGTGGGCGACGCTGGAGGCGCGGGGTAGACGGTGAGCTCGCCGGTCAGCACGGACTTGCCCGTCGATATCTCCCAGGGCATCTCGGGAGCCCAGCGCTCGAAGGACAGCAGCGCGGTCTCGCCGGCATTGGCGTAATCGACGAATTCCATCTCCCCGCCGGCGGGCAGGCCGGTCGTGCCCTCGGTGGTGTACCCGGCACGGCCGCGCTCGGCCTCCCGAAACGTCACCCCGTCCACCTCGTGCTGGGCGGCGGGCTGCAACGGCCCGAGGTCCTTGCGGGCAACCCACATGGCCAGCTTCAGGCGCCCGTCGTCGTCTTCCACGCTGAACCAGAGTGGCTGGTCGCCACCTTCGAGCAAATGCTCCCACCACACGAATGGACCCTGGCGGTAAGTGACCGACCCGCGCACCACGTAGTCGACGCCGCCGTAGCTGACGATGGCGCCGGGCCCGAGTTGGCGGGGCCCGAACTGCGGCATCGCGTTGAACGAGAGCGGATCCTGGCGCCCGCGTTGCTTGGCCGGTTGCTTGGGACGCCGCAAAGCCACCACGAGCACGACGACCGAGGCGGCAAACAGCACCGCGGCGAGCACGAGCAGCAGTGTTCCCACCCGACCCCTTCCCGACAGGGCTGCCGTTGCAGCAACCTCGAGCAAATAAGTGGGCGCTACGTTAACAGTTTTCGCTGTGACCAGTGCCCGCGTGTCTACCCGGCGGTGTCGGGGCTGCCGGTTAGTCTATCGAACAGCTGTTCGGTATTGAAGAATTTGGGAGCTTGAGATGCGCGTGATGGGAGTCGATCCCGGATTGACCCGGTGCGGGCTGTCGGTCGTCGAAAGCGGGCGCGGCCGAACGGTCACCGCGCTGGATGTCGACGTGGTGCGCACACCGGCTGATTTGCCACTGCCTCAGCGACTGCTGGCGATCAGCGAGGCCGTCGAGCACTGGCTGGACACCCATGTTCCCGATGTCATGGCCATCGAGCGGGTGTTCTCCCAGCACAACGTGTCGACGGTGATGGGCACCGCGCAAGTGGGTGGCGTCATCGCGGTGGCCGCGGCGAGACGCAACATCGACGTGCATTTCCACACCCCTACCGAGGTCAAGGCCGCGGTCACCGGCAATGGCACCGCGGACAAGGCGCAGGTCACCTCCATGGTCACCAGAATCCTTGCGCTGCAATCCAAACCGACGCCGGCCGACGCGGCAGACGCGCTGGCGCTGGCGATCTGCCACTGCTGGAGGGCGCCGATGATCGCCCGGATGGCCGCCGCGGAAGCGCTGGCCGCGCAACATCGTCAGGCATATGCGGCGAAAGTGAAGGCCGCCCGATGATCTCCTCGGTCCGCGGTGAGGTGCTCGAGGTGGCACTCGACCACGTGGTGATCGAGGCCGCCGGCATCGGTTACCGGGTCAACGCGACGCCCTCCACGTTGGCGACGCTGCACCGGGGCAGCGAAGCCCGGCTGGTCACCGCGATGATCGTGCGCGAGGATTCGCAGACCTTGTACGGGTTCGTCGACGGCGACGCCCGCGACCTGTTCCTGACGCTGCTGTCGGTCTCCGGAGTCGGGCCCCGGCTGGCGATGGCGACACTGGCCGTGTACGACGCGCCGGCGCTGCGCCAGGTGCTGGCCGAAAGCGATGTGACCGCGCTGACCCGGGTGCCCGGGATCGGCAAACGCGGTGCCGAACGCATGGTGCTGGAATTGCGCGACAAAGTCGGGCCGGTCGGCGCCCCGGGGGCTGCACCGGCCCTTAATGGTCTCAACGGCCACGCGGTGCGGAATCCGGTGGTGGAGGCCCTGGTCGGCCTTGGCTTTGGCGCCAAGCAAGCCGAAGAGACCACCGACAAGGTGCTGGCCGGAGACCACGATGCGACGACATCGAGCGCGCTGCGGGCCGCCCTGTCATTGCTGGGTAAGGGCCGATGACTGAAGACGAAGAATACTCAGATCACGAGGAGCGCGAGGTCTCCGCGGCGTTGACGGTCGGCGAAAGCGACGTCGACGTCAGCCTGCGGCCCCGCTCGTTGGACGAGTTCATCGGCCAGCCGCGGGTGCGCGAACAGCTGCAGCTAGTCATCGAGGGAGCCAAGAACCGGGGCGGCACACCGGATCACATTCTGCTGTCCGGCCCGCCCGGGCTGGGCAAGACGTCGCTCGCGATGATCATCGCCGCCGAGCTCGGGTCGGCGTTGCGGGTGACGTCGGGGCCCGCGCTGGAACGCGCCGGCGATCTGGCCGCGATGCTGTCCAACCTGGTCGAGCACGACGTGTTGTTCATCGACGAGATCCACCGCATCGCCCGGCCCGCCGAGGAGATGCTCTACCTGGCGATGGAGGACTTCCGGGTCGACGTGGTCGTCGGCAAAGGGCCTGGCGCGACATCGATTCCGCTGGAGGTCGCGCCGTTCACACTGGTCGGCGCGACCACCCGGTCCGGTGCGCTGACCGGCCCGCTGCGCGATCGGTTCGGCTTCACCGCGCACATGGATTTCTATGAGCCCGCCGAACTGGAGCGGGTGCTGACGCGTTCCGCCGGAATTCTGGGTATCGAACTCGGCGTCGAGGCGGGCGCCGAGATCGCCCGGCGTTCGCGGGGCACACCGCGGATCGCCAACCGGCTACTGCGCCGGGTACGTGACTTCGCCGAGGTGCGCGCCGACGGCGTGATCACTCGCGACGTCGCCAAGTCTGCGCTCGCGGTCTATGACGTGGACGAACTCGGCCTGGACCGGCTGGACCGGGCGGTGCTTTTAGCCCTGACCCGCAGCTTCGGCGGCGGCCCGGTCGGGGTTTCGACGCTGGCGGTGGCGGTCGGCGAGGAGGCCGCAACGGTCGAGGAGGTGTGCGAGCCGTTCCTGGTCCGCGCCGGTATGGTCGCGCGCACCCCCCGCGGCCGGGTCGCCACCGCTCAGGCCTGGACGCACTTAGGCATGACTCCGCCGGCCGGGGCCGTCGGGATAGGGCAACAAGGGCTGTTCGAATAGTGGCGATCGGGAGCGCGGCGGAGCCGGGCGAAGCGGGTCGCCACCATCAGAGTTAGGAGAGGGCCCGGCGACTCGTCAGGGCAGTGTCCCGATGCTGCCAGGTGGTCCATTTGTTCCGGGGAGACCGCCCGACGAGCCGCCACCGCCAGCGGTGGCGTTTTCTGCGACGAATGTTAAGGCTTGGCCGCCGGTGCCGCCGTTGCCGCCGCCGCCGCCTCGTCCGCCGGTGCCGCCGGTGCCGCCTTGGCCCGTTCCGGTCCCGTAGTTATATGCACCGCCGCCGCCGCCGCCATCGCCGCCTTGGCCCGTTTCGGCGTAGCCGCCTGTCCCGCCCTTGCCGCCGATGGCATCAGCAGTAAAAGTGGTGTTGTTGGCAAATATGCCGACTTGTGCGCTGCCGCCCCTGCCGCCGATCCCGTAAGAGTGGGAGCCGTTGTTGGCCACGCCCTGCCCGCCGTCGCCGCCGGTGCCACCGACGGCGGTATTCGAATTGTCGGAGTTGGCGATATACACGCCGCCGCCGGCGCCGCCCTCGCCGCCGCCGCCCATATAGCCGATGCCGCCGGTGCCCCCGCCGCCGGCAGTGACTTGTCCGGTCCCGGCGGTGGATGCGTAACCGCCGTCGCCGCCGTTGCCGCCATTGGTGCCGACAGCGCCGGCGCCGCCGGCGCCGCTGGTGGCGGTGGCCGTCGAGCTGGAGTTCTGGATCTCGGCGTAGCCGCCGCCTCCGCCGTTGCCGCCGACACTGGTGAGGCCGCCGCTGGTGCCGGCGGTGCCGGCGGCACCGGTGGCGTTTCCGGTTCCGTAGTTGTATGCGCTGCCGCCTGTGCCGCCGGTGCCGCTGACAGCGCCGCCTGTGCCGCCGGTGTTACCGGCGCCGCCCGTCGCGTTTCCGCTTCCGTAGTTGGTCGCGTTCCCGCCGTTGCCACCCGCACCGCCTTGGCCGCTTCCGGCGTCGCCGCCGACTCCGCCGGTGCCGCCGGTGGCATTAGTCGTCGAGTCGCTGACGCTGATTAGCGCGCCGCCGCCGGCGCCGCCGGCCCCATATTGCTGGTAGCCGGCGTTGCCGACGCCCTGCCCGCCGGCGCCGCCGGTGCCACCTAGGGCGGCGTTCGGATTGTCGGAGTCATTGATGATCGCAGCGCCGCCGGCACCGCCCTGGCCGCCGCCGAGGGTAAGGCCGGTGCCGCCGGCGCCGCCGGTGCCCGGGTTGACCTGTCCGGTCCCGTTGGCGTTGGCATCACCGCCCGCGCCACCGTTGCCGCCGGCGGTGCCCTGGCCGCCCGCGCCCCCGGTCCCGCCGACGGCAGCTCCGGTTGCGTAGCCATCGCCGGCCCCACCCGCTCCGCCGGCCCCGCCGGCACCGGTGCTGCCGCCTTGGCCGCCTTGGCCGCCGTTGCCGCCGGTGGCGGTCCCGGATGTGGCATTGGCTCCGACACCGCCCTGACCGCCCTGACCGCCGCTCCCGCTGCCGTCGCCCGCCCCGCCGTCGCCGCCCTTACCGCCGTCGCCATCGACGCCGCCGTTACCACCGTTGCCGCCGTTGCCGCCCCCGGATCCGGAACCGGCAGCGGCGGTAGCGCCGAGCCCGCCGTCGCCGCCCTTGCCGCCGACGGTGGGCAGGTTGCCGTACTGGCCGTCCGCCCCGGTGTGGGCGCCCTGGCCGCCCGCCCCGAAGTTACCCCCGGAGCCGGCGTCGCCGCCGGTGCCGCCGTCGCCGCCGGCTCCGAGGGAGTCGCCCGAGCCTGCCACCCCGCTGACGCCTGCCGCCCCATCCCCGCCGGTTCCGCCTGCCCCGGCGTCGCCGCCGTTGCCTCCCGCGCCGCCGTCGCCTCTATGCCCGAACAGGGAGCCTTGGCCACCGGCCCCGCCTGAGCCGCCTTGACCGCCGGCGCCGCCGGTGCCGCCCTGACCGCCGATGCCGTCGCTGGTGCCCGAAACGCCAACTCCGCCGGTCCCGCCGGTCCCACCAACGCTGCCGATGCCGCCGATGCCGCCGGCCCCTCCGTTGCCGAACAACAACCCGCCGCTACCGCCGGCCCCACCGTTCCCACCGGCTCCGCCGGTGCCGCCCATCTGGCCGGCGGCGACGGTTCCGCCTCCGGTTCCGGCAAAACCGGCCCCGCCGGCCCCGCCGTGGCCGCCGTCGCCGAACAGGGCGGCGGCCCCGCCGGCCCCGCCGGCCCCGCCGTTGGGCTTGGCGGCGGTGCCGGCCACCCCGGAGCCACCGTCGCCGCCGTTGCCGAACAGCCACCCGCCGGCCCCGCCGGCCTGCCCGGTATCCGCTGCCCCGTTGGCGCCGTTGCCGAACAGCGGGCGCCCCGTCAGGTCCTTCACCGGTGAAAACGCCGCCAGGTCCTGCGCTTGGTGTTCGAAGGCCTGCAGCGGCGAGGCATTGGCGGCCTCGGCGGCCGCGTATCCGCTGCTCGCGTTATTCAGGGTTTGCACGAAGTCGGCATGAAACGCCGCGGCCCGCGCGCTGAGCGCCTGGAATTGCTGGCCGTGGCCGGAAAACAGTGCCGCAATCGCCGCCGACACTTCGTCCTCAGCCGCGGCCGCCACTGCGGTGATGGGAGCCGCAGCGGTCGTATTGGCCTTGTTCAGCGACGAGCCAATACTCGCCACATCTGAGGCCGCAGCTGCCAACCTGTCCTTTGCTGCGATCACAAACGACATCGCTACTCCTCCGCGATTGTCCCGATGTCTACGCGCCGAGGGATAAGAGTAAAGGACGTAGCCGATCACCGCGGAATGAATATTTCTTGAAAGCTTGCAATGCGCAGACGGATGTGCGATGACTTGGCGGGATCGAACCTCGCTTCTGCTCAGGAACACCACAAAGGACACCGATGATCACCGCCGGGTTGGTATTCGCCGCGCTGGCCGCGCTGCTGCACGTCTACATCTTCACGATGGAATCGCTGACCTGGACCTCGCCGCGCACCCGAAAGACTTTCGGCACCACGGCCGAGGAAGCCGAGACCACCAAGCTGCTGGCCTTGAACCAGGGCTTCTACAACCTGTTCCTGGCGATCGTCAGCGGCATCGGCATCGCCGCGGTTGCTAGGGGCCACTGTGCGGTTGGTGCGGCGCTCATTTTCGCGGGCGTCGGATCGATGGCCGCCGCCGCGGTGGTGCTGTTGCTGTCGTCACCGGACAAGGCGCGGGCCGCGTTGACGCAAGGCACCTTTCCGCTGATCGCTGTCGTGCTGTTGGTGCTCGGCTTCGTTGCATAACGCCGGGTAACGCCGGACGCGCGGGGGTTACATCTCAACAGCGCCGGGGTACCCAGCCGGTGTCCGTATGGCCGGTGTCTATCGAGGAGATGTCATGAAAGACGCGGAAATAGACCGCCCCAGCCGGGCTGGGCATGCCACGCTCCCGCGGCGCCGTCAGCGGATTGCTCCTGCTCGTCCTGGGTGCGTGGGGTGCGTTGATTCCGTTCGTCGGCCCCCACTTCAATTTCGCCTACACACCCGACCAGGACTGGGCGTGGAGCACGGCGCGGGGCTGGCTCGAGGTGCTCCCGGGAGTCGCCGCCATGCTGGGCGGCCTGCTGCTGATCATCGCCGGGCATCGCGTCACCGCGATGTTGGGCGCCTGGCTCGCGGCCCTCGCCGGCGCCTGGTTCGTGGTCGGCTGCCAGCTCGCCCCGCTGTTGGGGATCGGGTCCCCCGGCGACCCGATTGCTGTGACGGAGCGTAAGCAGGCTGTGCTGCAGATTTCTTACTTCTCCGGTCTCGGTGTGCTGATCGTCTTCGTAGCCGGCGTCGCTTTGGCGCGCACGGCGGTGCGACTGGCTCGCGACGTGCAACCCCTGCAACCAATGCAACCCGCAGGGCCGATGCCGCCAGCCCGGCCGTATTACTCGGGGTTGGTGGAGCCGCCGCATGAGGTGTCACCGGAGGCGCTCACCACGCCGGCGCCAAGAGCCGACGAGCCGAAGTCCCGCGGCTGGCGCCGGCGCCACAACGTCACAGAAGTCCAAGCACCCGCAGGTCGCTGATGTACTTGGCGATGATCGGCGGAGTGATGTGCGGAATGTCTTTGTCCGGGCCGACTTTCGCGTCCTGAACGGCCGCGCGGAACCGATCCGTCGGGGCCATCGACCCGTTCAGGGGCTTGCCCGGCTTCTGGTAGTTGTGCAACAGCGGCAGCAGCGAGCTGTTGCGCTGCTTCTCGGGCAACCCACGCAGCGAGGTCTCAAACCGCTGCAGCCAGTCGCCATAGTCCGCGATCCGCTGAATCGGGGACCCTGCGGCAATCAGCCAGTCGACGAACTCGTCCATCCCGACGCCGTCGTCGTAGGGGTTCATCACGTGGTAGGTGTGGAAGCCGTTTTCGCTCTGGGCTCCCAGGGTTGAGACCGCCTCGGCGATGAACTCGACCGGCAGGCCGTCGTAGTGGGCGCGTTGCCGGTTGCCCTCCGCGTCGAGCTCGTAGAACGAACCGGGTGCGATACCGGTGGCCGCCAGGCTCAGCATCATCCGGGTGAACATGTCCGGCACGTTGAGCTGGCCCGCATAGGTGGTGTCGGCCAAGATCATGTCGCAACGGAAGACCGCGACCGGCAGGCCGCACAGGTCGTGGGCCTCCCGCAGCAGCACCTCGCCGGCCCACTTGCTGTTGCCGTAGCCGTTGGCGTAGCCGTCGTTGATCTTGCGGGTCGCGCTGATCTCCCGGACGTCGGCGTCTTCGGTGAACTTCGCCGGCTCGATCTGGTCACCCACCCCGATCGTCGACACGTAGGTGTATGGCTTCAGCGTGCTGGTCAGCGCGATCCGGATCAGCTCAGCGGTGCCCAGCGCGTTGGGTCCGAACAACTCGCTGTAGGGCAGCACGTGGTTGACCAGGGCGGCAGGGTCGACGATCAGGTCGACCGTGTCCGCCAGCCGCTGCCAGGTCTGCTGATCCAGGCCCAGGTTGGCCTCGCCCTTGTCGCCGGCGATGACCTCCAGATGTTCCGCGGCCAGCGCCTGGTAGTGGGCCAGCAGCTTCGGGTCGCCGCTATCGAAGATCCGGTCCAAGCGCGCACGCGCCTCGGCGTCGGTCTTGGCCCGCACCAGGGCGATGACCTTGCCATCGACCAGGTCCATCCGCTCCAGCCATTCCAGGGCCAGATAGCGGCCCAGGAAGCCGGTCGCGCCGGTCAGCAGGACGGTGCGCACCTCGGCACTGGCCCGCGGCAAGCTGGGTGCCGCCGCCAGCGTGTCGGCGTCGATGAACTTGTCCAAGGTGAGGTCACTTGCGTGCACCTCCACAGCGTCACGACCGTGCACCGAGGCGAAGGAGGGCCGCTTGCTGCCTTGCCGCTCGCCCTCGATGTAGTCGGCGATGGCCCGCAGGTCGTTGGCCGGGCTGACGATGACGCCCACCGGGACGTCGATGTCGAAGATTTCGCGCAGCAAGTTGCCGAACGTCAAGGCGGACAACGAGTCTCCGCCCAGATCGGTGAAGTGCGCGTCGGGCGACAGCTCGGAACTCGACGCGCCCAGCATGGCGGCCGCGGCCCGGCTCACCGTTTGCAGCACGTGCGCGTCGGCGCCGCTTTGACGAAGTGCGTGCAGTTCATTTGCCTGGCCTGCGGCCAGGTCGGTGTAGAGCTGTTCCAGCCGCTCACCGTAGTGCTGCTTGAGCTTCGGCCACGCCAGCTTGCGGATACCGGTCAGCAGACCGTTCTCCAGGGTGAACGGCGTGGTTTCGATGATGAAGTCACGCGGCACCTCGTAGGACTGCAGGCCGGACTCTTTGGCGACGTTCTGCAGCGAATCGGCGATCAGCGGCTTGAGCGCAGCGGGATCGTGGTTGGCCAGCGCTTCTTCGGTGGGCACCACGACGGCCAGCAGGTATGGGTGCGCGCTGTTGCCGTAGACGTAGATCTGCCGAACCAGCGGGCTGTTGCCGAATTCCGCCTCCAGCTTCGCGACGGTCACGAACTCGCCCTGCGCCAGCTTCAGCACGTTGTTGCGGCGGTCGACGTACACCAGCCGGTTGGGAGCGACCTCGGCGACGACGTCTCCGGTCCGGTAGTAGCCGTCGGCGTCGAACACCTCGGCGGTGACCTCGGGCCGCTTGTAGTAGCCGGGGAACAGGTTCTCGGTCTTGAGCAGCAACTCGCCGCGCGGATGCGGCCGGTCGGTGGCGAAGTAGCCCAGATCTGGAACGTCGGCCAGTTTGTAGTCGATGACGGGCGGACGTTGGATTTCGCCGTCGAACAAGACCATGCCGGCCTCGGTGGACCCGTATCCGTCCACCAGATGCATCTCGAGCAGCGATTCGATCCAGGCCTTCAGCTCCGGGGAGGTGGGTGCCGAGCCCGTCATCGCGAAGATGTATCGGCCGCCCAGCAGGTACTGCCGCTGCTCTTCCATGACCTCGGTTTCGATGGCCGCGCGGGCGGCGGAGTCGTTGGGGTCGGATACGAGCCGATCGACCTTGCGCTGGTATTCGCCGTAGAGCGTTTCCCAGATTCGTGGCACGAAGTTGAGCTCGGTGGGCCGAATCAGTTCGAGGTCCTCCAACAGCGTCGAGAGGTCGCTCTTGGCGGCGAAGTAGGCGGTGCCGCCATTGCCGAGCGTGCCGTAGAGGGTGCCGCGTCCCATGACGTGGCTCATCGGCATGAAGTTGAGCGTGATCGACGCTGCGCTCTCGCCGAACCAGTTTTTGGCCGACCTAGACCACATCTTGCCGACGTTGCTTTGCGGGTACATCGCGCCCTTGGGTGCGCCGGTGCTTCCGGAGGTGTAGATCAGCAGGGCCAGGTCGTCAGAATCGCCCTCGGACACGGGCCCGGCCGGCCCGGAAAGCACCGTCTGCCCGCGCTCGATGACCTCGGCCATCGTCTGGACGACCACTGCGGTGTCCGCCAACCGGGCACGCGCGGTTTCGATGACTTCGCGCTCGTCGTCGACCTCGGGGTGGTAATCGAACACGACTAGCTGGGCGGGCGCAGGGCCTGTTTCAAAGCCGGCCAGGATCAACTCGACCGCGTCGGGCAGCTGGTTAACGCTCGCCGCGATCACGGTGGGCTCGGTTTCCGTCACGATCGGGCGCAGCTGGGTGATCGCGGCGCTGGTCTGTAGGGGAACCGCCACCGCGCCGATCAGGTTCAGTGCCACGTCGATGGTGGTGAAGTCGATGCTGGTGAAGCCGAGCACGGCAACCCGGTCGCCGGCCTGCACGGAGTCGTTGGTCAGGGCACGCGCGAATGCGCCGGCGCGGTCGCCCAGCTCACGGTAGGTGATGGTCTCGAAGCGGGGGAGCAGCTCCAGCACGGTGCGTCCGGTCTTCGGGTCCTTGACGAACTCGACGACGCGCTGCCCCAGCGCCGGGCGGTCCGCGTAACCCTGCAACACGGTCTGGATGACCTGCGGAAGTCGCAGCCCCGTTTGGTCAAGGGCCTCGGCAACGGCCGGGCTCGGCCTGGCTGCGGCGAACTGCGGGTCATTGGCGTCTAGGTTCTCGATGCGGCGTTCAAGCGCCTCGTCATGAGTAGTAGTCGACATAACAGTTCCCCTTTTAACGATTGCGAGCAGACAGAGAATCGCGTTCCGAAGACTCGAATCGTGCGATTCTGCGTCTGCTCGGGCCTATCTATCGGCGCAACGTTGCGCTTACTCTTAGAACATTAGTTTTGCTAACAGTATTTCTCAACGACGGAACCCGGGCCGGATATGTGAGATCCCACACTGCGGTCGCTACAGCGGCGATTGGTGTTTAGAGCTCGCCCAGGATCCCGGCAAGGATGTCGAGGCCTTCGGTCAGCAGCTCGTCGCTGATGGTCAGCGGGGGTAGCAGCCGGATGATGTTGCCGAACGTTCCGCAGGTCAACACGATGACGCCGGCCGCGTGTGCCGCGGTGGCCAGCTTCGCGGTCAGTTCGGGGTCGGGATCAGTGCTGCCGGACTCGACCAGCTCCACGGCAATCATGGCGCCACGGCCACGGACGTCACCGAGGCGGTCGTCGTCGGCCTGCAGCCGCAACAGCCGCTCGATCGCCAGGCGTTCAATCTGTTGGGCCCGCTCGATCAAGCCGTCGCTCTCGATGGTCGCGATGCTGGCCAGCGCCGCCGCGCAGGCGACCGGGTTACCGCCGAAGGTGCCGCCCAGGCCACTGACGTGCGGGGCATCCATGATCTCGGCCCGGCCGGTCACCGCCGACAACGGCAACCCGCCGGCGATGCCTTTGGCGGTGCAGATCAGGTCGGGCACTAGACCGTTGGGGCCCTCGTGCTCGCAGGCGAACATCGCGCCGGTGCGGGCAAAGCCGCTTTGCACCTCGTCGGCGATGAACACCACGTTGTTCTTGCGGCACCACTCCAGCAGGGCCGGCAGGAACCCCTCGGCCGGCACGATGAAGCCGCCTTCGCCCTGGATCGGCTCAATGACGACCGCGGCCAGGTTGTCGGCGCCGACCTGTTTCTCGAAGACGCTGATGGCCCGCGCGGCGGCCAGTTCGCCGTTGGTGGCCAGCTCCTTGTCGAGCAGTCCGTCCCGGTACGGATAGGACATCGGCGCGCGATAGATCTCCGGCGCGAACGGGCCGAAACCGCTTTTGTACGGCATGGACTTGGCGGTCAGTGCCATCGTCATGTTGGTGCGGCCGTGGTAGGCGTGGTCAAACGCCATCACGGCGGACTTGTGGGTGTAGGACCGGGCGACCTTGATCGCGTTCTCGACTGCCTCGGCGCCGGAGTTGAACAGCACCGAGCGCTTCTCGCCCGAACCCGGGGTGATCCGGTTGAGCTCTTCGGCGACGGCGATGTACTGCTCGTAGGGCGTCACCATGAAGCAGGTGTGGGTGAATTCGGCGACCTGCGCCCGAACCGCGTCCACGACACGGGGCGCGGAGTTGCCGATCGTGGTGACGGCGATGCCCGACCCCAGGTCGATGAGCCGGTTGCCGTCGACGTCCTCGACGATGCCGCCACCGGCGCGCGCCACGTACACCGGCATGGTGATGCCCACGCCCCGGGATACCGCCGCAGCGCGGCGTTTGTTCAGTTCCAGGGACACCGGACCGGGGATTTCGGTGACCAACTTGCGACTCTGCTCGAGGCTGGCCACCGCATCCTCCTCACCGCGGCGCGCTTGCCGCGCCGCAGATAAAAGCCTACTTTCGCCAGGCCCACCAGGCGACCGGCACGGGGCCGGTCCGTCGCGACCTGCGCTGATGGCACACTGGACCGTTGCGAGGTGTCCGAGCTGCGGGTCGCCCTGGCACAGACCTCGAAATACCGGCCAAAAACCGATAGGAAAGACAGGCGCGTCAATGGGTAACTATGTCTTGTTCGTGCCGTTCCTGCTCATCATGGGCGGGCTCATGTGGCGTGCGTCGCGCCGTCAACGGACGGCGATGCAGGCCACCATCGACCTGCACGATTCGCTGCAGCCGGGCGACCGGGTGCACACCACGTCCGGCCTGCAGGCCACCGTCGTCGCGATCACCGACGACACGGTCGACCTCGAGATCTCGCCCGGCGTGGTGACGACCTGGATGAAGCTGGCGATCCGCGACAAGATCGTGCCCGAAGACATCGAGGACCTGGACGAGGACCTGGACGAGTCCGCTGCGCCGGACGACCAGAGCCGGATAACCAAGAGCGACACGTAGGCTCTCTCCGGAGCTGCTTGCGGCTAAGAACCGATCTCAAGGAGATACAAGGAACGTGGCATCGTCTTCGGCGCCGGTGCACCCCGCCCGCTATCTGTCGGTTTTCCTGTTGATGCTGGTCGGTGTTTACCTGCTGGTGTTTCTGACCGGCGACAAGCGGGTCGCTCCCAAACTCGGCATCGATCTGCAGGGCGGCACCCGCGTCACGTTGACCGCGCGCACGCCGGACGGCTCACGGCCTAGCCGGGACGCCTTGTCCCAGGCGCAGCAGATCATCAGCGCGCGGGTAAACGGGCTCGGCGTCTCCGGTTCGGAGGTCGTCGTCGACGGCGACAACCTGATCATCACGGTGCCCGGCAACGACGGCAGCGAGGCCCGCAACCTGGGGCAAACCGCGCGGCTTTTCATCCGGCCGGTGCTCAACTCGATGCCGGCGCAGGGTGCTGAACCCAAGCCGCCGGCCCACCAGCCCGCGGGGGCGCCGCCGCCCGGCCAGCAAGTGCCCCCGGCCCAGCCGGCGCCACCGGGGCAGCCCGCCCCACCGGCGCCGCCCGGCAAGCCCGGGGCGCAACCACGCCCCTACCCGCAGGACCCGCCGCCACCGGCCCCGCCCGCGCCTCCCGCGCCCAGCCCGGCGCCTCCCGCGACCGGCGCGCCCGCGGGGGACTCGCCGCCGGCCGACGAGCCGGCGCCTGCGGATCCACGCAAAGACCTCGCCGAGCGGATCGCGCAGGAAAAGAAGTGGCGGCAGAACACCAGCCAGTACATCCAGATGGTGGCCCTGCAGTTCGAGGCCAGCCGCTGTGACAAAAAGGACATTCTGGCCGGCAATGACGACCCGACGCTGCCCCTGGTGGCCTGCTCGACCGACCATAAGGCCGCGTACCTGCTCGGGCCGTCGATCATCAGTGGCGACCAGATCCAGGACGCCTCGTCCGGGATGAACACGCACGGCATCGGCTACGTCGTGGACGTGCAGTTCAAGTCCGCGGCGTCGAATACCTGGGCCGATTTCACCGCCGCTCACATCGGCACCCAGACCGCCTTCACCCTGGACTCGCAGGTTGTCAGCGCGCCGATGATCCAAGAAGCAATACCCGGGGGGCGGACCCAGATCACCGGCGGCGATCCGCCGTTCACCGCATCGACCGCGCGCCAGCTTGCGAACGTCCTCAAATACGGGTCGCTGCCGTTGTCCTTCGAATCGTCGGAAGCCCAAACCGTTTCGGCGACATTGGGATTGACGTCGCTACGAGCGGGCCTGTTCGCGGGTGCGATCGGGCTGGTCCTGGTGTTGTTGTACTCGTTGGTGTATTACCGGGTACTGGGATTGCTGACCGCTTTGTCGCTTACCGCTTCCGGCGCAATGGTTTTCGCAATCCTGGTGCTGCTGGGCCGATATATCAATTACACCCTGGACCTGGCGGGTATCGCGGGTCTGATCATCGGCATCGGTACCACCGCCGACTCGTTCGTGGTGTTCTTCGAACGCATCAAAGACGAGATCCGGGAAGGCCGTTCGTTCCGGTCGGCGGTGCCGCGCGGCTGGGTACGGGCCCGCAAGACGATCGTGTCCGGCAACGCCGTGACGTTCCTGGCTGCCGCGGTGCTGTATTTCCTGGCGATCGGCCAGGTGAAGGGGTTCGCCTTCACGCTGGGCCTCACCACCATCCTCGACCTGGTGGTCGTGTTCTTGGTGACATGGCCGCTGGTCTACCTGGCTTCTAAGTCGCCGACGTTGGCAAAGCCGGCGTACAACGGGCTGGGGGCTGTTCAGCAGGTAGCCCGCGAACGCCGGGCCTCGCAGGTGCAGACGGGACGGGGGTAGCGCTGATGGTTTCCAAGGCTCCTGAAAGCAAGGCAGGCGAGGCCGGCGCCGAAAAACTGAGCGCCGACCCACCACGGCACAGCTTTATTTCGCGCCTCTACACCGGCACCGGTGCGTTCGAGGTGATCGGACGGCGCCGGCTGTGGTACGGCATCAGCGGCGCGATCGTCGCGATCGCGATTGTCAGCATCATCGTGCGGGGCTTTACTTTCGGGATCGATTTCAAGGGCGGCACCACGATGTCATTTCCCGCCGCAGGCGGGACCGTCCAGACCTCGCAGGTGCAGGACGTCTTCAAAAAGACGCTGGGCCACGACCCCGCATCGGTGGTCACCGTCGGCAGCGGCGCTTCGGCGACGGTACAGATCAGTTCGGAAACGCTGTCCAACGACCAGACAACGCAGCTGCGTAACGCGTTGTTCGACGCGTTCCAGCCCAAGGGCGGCGACGGCAAGCCCAGCAAGGCGGCGATCAGCGACTCCGCGGTTTCGGAGACCTGGGGCGATCAGATCACCGACAAGGCGCTCATCGCGCTGGCCATCTTCCTGGTCCTGGTCGGCCTCTACATCACCGTGCGCTACGAGCGCTACATGGCTATTTCGGCGCTGACGACCATGGTTTTCGACCTGACGGTCACCGCCGGCGTGTACTCGCTCGTGGGCTTCGAAGTCAGCCCGGCCACCGTCATCGGCCTGCTGACGATCCTTGGGTTCTCCCTCTACGACACCGTCATCGTGTTCGACAAGGTCGAAGAGAACACCCACGGCTTCCAGCACACCGCTCGGCGCACCTTCGCCGAGCAGGCCAACCTGGCGATCAACCAGACGTTCATGCGCTCGATCAACACCAGCCTGATTTCGGTGCTGCCGATCGTGTCGCTGATGGTGGTGGCGGTGTGGCTGCTGGGCGTGGGCACGCTGAAAGACCTGGCACTTGTGCAGCTGGTCGGGATCGTGGTCGGCACCTATTCGTCGATCTTCTTCGCCACCCCGCTGCTGGTCACGCTGCGTGAGCGCACCGAGCTGGTGCGCGCCCATTCTCGCCGGGTCGGCAGACGGCGTAGTCCCGGCTCGCGAGATTCCGACGAGAAAGCCGCCTCCGACGAAAAAGCCGAACCCTCCGATGAACCCGCCGATGCGCCGCCCGATGAACCCTCAGATGAACAGGTCACCGACGCCACGCAGGAGAACGCGCAAGCTCTGGCGGCGTCCGACAAACCCGTGCCGAACAAACCGGCCCCGGGTGCGCGGCCGGTGCGGCCCACCGGTACCCGGCGTCCGACCGGCAAGCGGAACGTGGGCCGGCGGTAGCCAAGATGGCCAGCTGGTGTCGGCGCGTGGTGGGCTCTTGGGCCAGGCGCGCCAGGTGGACATCCTTAGGTTTGGCGGCGATGCTGGCCGCGGCCGCCACGCTGACCGCATGTTCGGGTAGCGCCGCCTCCCGGATCGACTACGTGGTCGACGGCACGCTGGTCACCTACAACACCAATACCGTCGTCGGCGCCGCATCGGCCGGCGCGCAGGCATTCGCCCGCACGCTCACCGGGTTCGGGTATCACGGCCCCGACGGACAGGTCGTCGCCGACCACGACTTCGGCACCGTCTCGGAAGTGGGCGGTGCGCCACTGGTGCTCGACTATCAGATTGCCGATAACGCCGTCTACTCCGACGGCAAGCCGGTGACCTGTGACGACCTGGTGCTCACCTGGGCAGCTCAATCCGGCCGCTATCCCGGCTTCGATGCCGCCACCCAGGCCGGCTACGTCGACATCGCGAAGATCGAGTGCCTGCCGGGGCAGAAGAAGGCCCGGGTTTCGTTCACCCCGGACCGCTCCGTCGTCGACTACACCCAGCTGTTCGCCGCAACCTCGTTGATGCCGTCGCATGTCATCGCCGACCAGCTGAATATCGACGTGACGGCCGCGCTGCTGAGCAACAACGCGCCGCTGGTGGAACAGATCGCGCGGCTGTGGAACACCACCTGGGACCTCAAGCCCGGCCTCAAACCCGAGGAAGTCGCAAAACGCTTCCCGTCGTCGGGGCCGTACAAGATCGACTCCGTCTTGGATGGTGGCGCGGTGGTGCTGGTGGCCAACGACCGCTGGTGGGGCCCCAGGGCGATCACCAAGCGGGTAACCGTGTGGCCGCAAGGACCGGACATCCAGGACCGGGTCAACAGCCGCAGCGTCGACGTGGTCGACGTCGCGGCCGGATCGTCGGGAGCGCTGACCACCCCGGACAACTACGAACGCACCGACTCGCCGTCGGCCGGCATCGAGCAGCTGATTTTCGCGCCCGCAGGGTGCGCTGTCGCAGCCGCGCGCCCGCCGCGCGTTCGCGCTGTGCACGCCGCGTGACTCGATCGCGCACGACGCCGGGGCAGCGATCGCCAATTCGCGCCTGTCGCCGGCCACCGAGGACGCCGTCGCCCAGGCCGACGGTGCCGCCGAGGCAGGCCAGTTCGGCAAGGCGGACCCGGCCGCAGCCCGCGATGGGTTGGGCGGTGCGCCGCTGTCCGTGCGGATCGGCTACCAGGGACCCAATGCGCGGCTGGCCGTCACCGTCGGGGCGATCACCAAGTCGTGCTCGGCGGCCGGCATCACCGTCACCAACGTCACGTTGGACTCCTCGGGCCCGCAGGCGCTCAAGGACGGAAAGATCGACGTGCTGTTGGCCAGCACCGGCGGGGCCACCGGCAGCGGGTCGAGTGGATCGTCGGCGATGGACGCTTACGACCTGCATACCGGCAACGGAAACAATCTGCCCGGCTACACGAATGGCCAGGTCGACGGCATAATCGGCACGCTGGCGGTATCCGCCGATCCCGCCGAGCGAGTCAGGTTGCTCGCCGAGGGCGCCCCGATCCTGTGGGCTGACATGCCTACGTTGCCGCTGTACCGGCAGCAGCGCACGTTGCTGATGTCGAAGAAGATGTATGCCGTGAGCAGGAATCCGACCCGCTGGGGCGCGGGCTGGAACATGGACCGATGGGCGCTGAGGCAAGAATGACCGCTGCTGGAAGGGGGTCGTTAGCCGGCGTCATCGCGTCGCTCACCCGGGAGGTAGCCGACTTTCCCAAGCCGGGAATCCAGTTCAAAGACCTGACCCCGCTGTTCGCCGACGGCGCCGCGATGGGCGCGGTCACCGACGCGCTCGCTGACATCGCGTCCGGCGCCGATCTGGTGGCCGGCATCGACTCTCGTGGGTTCCTGGTGGCGGCGGCGGTAGCCGCCCGGCTGGGCATCGGCGTGCTGGCCGTTCGCAAGGGCGGCAAGCTGCCGCCGCCGGTGCACGCCGAGCGCTATGACCTGGAGTACGGCAGCGCCACCCTGGAAATCCCCGCCGCAGGTATCGAGTTGGCGGGCCGCGGCGTGGTGATCATCGACGACGTGTTGGCCACGGGCGGCACGCTGTGCGCGGCGAACCGGCTGCTCGAACGTGCGGGGGCCGACGTCACCGGGTCCGCGGTGGTCGTCGAACTCTGTGCGCTGGGCGGTCGCGAGGCGATCGCGCCGTTGCCGGTACACAGCTTGAGCCGCGTCTAGCCGGGCTATCCTTGAGATCGGAGGTGACCAACGTGGCGGACGAACAGGGCACGGCGCAAGCCGTTGACGAGTCTGCCGAAGCCCAGCCGGTCGAGGCGCTGAAGACGACCAGCAGCGCATCGCGTCGGGTCCGCGCCCGGTTGGCCCGGCGGATGACCGCCCAGCGCAGTGCGCTCAATCCCGTGCTCGAGCCGCTGGTGGCGGTGCACCGGGAGATCTACCCCAAGGCGAACCTGTCGATGCTCAGCCGCGCCTTCGAGGTCGCCGACGAACGGCATGCCACTCAGTTGCGGCACTCCGGTGATCCCTACATCACCCACCCACTGGCGGTCGCCAACATCCTGGCCGAATTGGGCATGGACACCACCACTTTGGTGGCCGCGCTGCTGCACGACACCGTCGAGGACACCGGTTACACGCTCGAGGCGCTCTCCGAGGAGTTCGGCGAAGAGGTCGGCCATCTCGTCGACGGCGTGACCAAGCTGGACAAGGTGGTGCTGGGCAACGCCGCCGAAGGCGAGACCATCCGCAAGATGATCACCGCGATGGCCCGCGATCCGCGGGTGCTGGTGATCAAGGTGGCCGACCGGCTGCACAACATGCGCACCATGCGCTTCCTGCCGCCGGAAAAGCAGGCCCGCAAGGCCCGCGAGACGCTGGAAGTCATTGCGCCGCTGGCGCATCGACTGGGTATGGCCAGCGTCAAGTGGGAGTTGGAAGACCTGTCGTTCGCGATCTTGCACCCCAAGAAGTACGAGGAGATCGTTCGGCTGGTCGCCGGCCGCGCGCCGTCGCGGGACACCCATCTGGCCAAGGTCCGCGCCGAGATCACCGCCGCGCTCAACGCATCGAAGGTCAAAGCGACGGTCGAGGGTCGTCCCAAGCACTACTGGTCGATCTATCAGAAGATGATCGTCAAGGGACGTGACTTCGACGACATCCACGACCTGGTCGGCATTCGCATCCTGTGTGACGAGATCCGGGACTGCTACGCCGCTGTCGGCGTGGTGCATTCGCTGTGGCAGCCGATGGCGGGGCGGTTCAAGGATTACATCGCCCAGCCCAGATACGGCGTCTACCAGTCACTGCACACCACGGTCGTGGGGCCGGAGGGCAAGCCGCTGGAGGTGCAGATCCGCACCCGCGACATGCACCGCACCGCCGAATACGGCATCGCCGCGCACTGGCGCTACAAGGAAGCCAAGGGCCGCAACGGCGTTCCGCACCAGAACGCCGCCGCCGAGATCGACGACATGGCCTGGATGCGCCAGCTGCTTGACTGGCAACGGGAGGCCGCCGACCCGGGCGAGTTCCTGGAGTCATTGCGCTACGACCTTGCGGTGCAAGAGCTTTTCGTGTTCACGCCGAAGGGCGACGTCATCACCCTGCCAACCGGATCGACGCCGGTGGACTTCGCCTACGCGGTGCACACCGAAGTCGGGCACCGCTGCATCGGCGCCAGGGTCAACGGCCGGCTGGTTGCGCTGGAACGCAAGCTGGAAAACGGAGAAGTCGTAGAGGTTTTCACCTCCAAGGCGGCCAACGCCGGGCCGTCGCGGGACTGGCAGCAGTTCGTGGTGTCGCCGCGGGCCAAGGCAAAGATCCGGCAGTGGTTCGCCAAGGAGCGCCGCGAGGAGGCGCTGGAGGCCGGCAAGGAGTCGATGGCCCGCGAAGTCCGCCGGGGTGGACTTCCGTTGCAGCGCTTGATGAACGGCGAGTCCATGGCCGCGGTGGCCCACGAGCTGCATTACACCGATGTGTCCGCGATGTACACCGCGGTCGGTGAGGGCCATGTGTCGGCCCGGCACGTCGTGCAGCGGCTGTTGGCCGAGCTCGGCGGTATCGACCAGGCCGAGGAGGACCTCGCCGAGCGGTCGACGCCCGCGACCATGCTGCGGCGTCCGCGCAGCACCGACGACGTTGGGGTTTCTGTGCCAGGCGCCCCCGGAACCTTGACCAAGCTGGCCAAGTGCTGCACGCCGGTGCCGGGCGACCAGATCCTGGGGTTCGTCACCCGTGGCGGCGGGGTCAGTGTGCACCGCACCGACTGCACCAACGCCACATCGCTGGAGCAGCAGTCCGAGCGCATCATCGAGGTGCTCTGGGCGCCCTCGCCGTCGTCGGTGTTCTTGGTGGCCATTCAGGTCGAGGCGCTGGACCGGCACCGGTTGCTGTCGGACGTGACGCGCGTGCTGGCCGACGAGAAGGTCAACATCCTGTCGGCGTCAGTCACCACTTCGTCGGGTGACAGAGTGGCGATCAGCCGGTTCACCTTCGAGATGGGTGACCCCAAGCATCTCGGGCATCTACTCAATGTCGTGCGCAACGTCGAAGGCGTCTACGACGTCTACCGGGTGACGTCCGCGGCTTAGTCCAGGAGCAGCGACTTGATGGTGACCTCGGTGGCAGGCGCTCCGTCTTCACCGCCGCCGGCGACGCCGCCCTTGGCGATCTTGTCCAGAGTGGCCAGCCCGTCGGCCTGAATCGTGCCGAAGACGGTGTACTGAGGTGGCAGCTGCGAGTCTTTGTAGACCAAGAAGAACTGGCTGCCGTTCGTGCCAGGCCCGGCATTGGCCATCGCCAGGGTGCCGCGCGGATATACAACGGGCTCTTGCAGTTTGGGATCATTCGGCGGGTACTGATCGGTGGGGTACTCGTTGGCGAATTGGTAGCCCGGACCACCGGTCCCGTCACCCTTGGGATCGCCACATTGCACGACGCCCAGCCCCGCGGAGGTGGTCAGCCGGTGGCACTTGGTGTCTTTGAAGTAATTCTGGCCGGCCAGGCTGGCGAAACTGTTGACGGTGCATGGCGATTCGTTGTTGGCCAGCAGCAGACCGATGTTGCCTTGGCTGGTCACCATGCTGGCACTCACCGTTGCCGGGGTGGTTGGAATCTTGCCGGTGTGTGGCGGATTGACGGGTTTGACGGCTTTATCGGCCGAGGGCGAGTACTGGCAGTTGGTGCCCAGATTGGCCGACGGCTTGAACGGCGGCATCGGTGCGGCCGGCGGCGTCGATTCGGGGGGCGTGGTGCTTGCCGTGGAGTTGGCCTCAGAGCTCGCGGCCGAGCTGTTCGTCGTCGTTGCCGCGGTGTTGCTCTTCTGGTCATTCTTGGCGTCGATAACGGCGATCACCACGCCGGCGATGACTGCCGCTGCCACGACCACGCCGCCCGCGATCACCAGCATTCGGCGCCGTTTGGCCTGGATGGCGCGGCGCTCGACCTGTCGTTCGAGTTTGCGCTTTGCTGCCGCACGTCGCTGTTCGTTGGTCGGCACCGCCGGTATCCCTCCCTGGTTGTCCGAGTCTTGCCCGAGTTTCGGCCTGAGCTGCCAGCCCTGGCTAGCTAAGGTGGCCGCCGCGACCCGTGTCAAGTGTTTCATCCACCGATCGGCAGCGCGCCGCGGATCGTCCCTGGTGGCCCGTATCGGTCGCCGGCGGCCTGGGATGGGAAACTGGAACCGTGTTGATCACCGGATTTCCCGCCGGCTTGTTGCAGTGCAACTGCTACGTGCTGGCCGATCGGCCCGGCTCGGACGCTGTCATCGTGGACCCGGGCCAGCGGGTGATGGGTCAGCTGCGGCACATCCTCGACGAGAATCGGCTGACCCCGGCCGCGGTGCTGCTGACCCACGGGCACATCGACCACATGTGGTCGGCCCAGAAGGTGTCCGACACCTACGGCTGTCCCACCTACATCCATCCCGAGGACCGGTTCATGCTGAAAGACCCGATCTACGGGCTGGGCCCACGACTGGCCCAGATGGCGGCGGGAGCGTTCTTCCGCGAGCCCAGACAGGTCGTTGAGCTGGACCGTGACGGCGACAAGCTGGACCTCGGCAGTGTGACCGTCAACGTCGACCACGCGCCCGGCCACACCCGCGGATCGGTGATCTTCCGGGTGAGTTGCGCGACCAAAGACGATAAGGACCTGGTTTTTACCGGCGACACCCTGTTCGAGCGCGGTGTGGGCCGCACCGACCTGTTCGGTGGCAGCGGACGCGACCTGCTGACCTCGATCGTCAACAAACTGTTGGTGCTCGACGACAGCACCGTGGTGCTGCCCGGCCACGGCAACTCCACCACCATCGGCGCCGAACGGCGGCTCAATCCGTACATCGAAGGTCTGAGCCTGTGACCGACGCGTTCACCGCGCTTTCCGGGCCCAAGGGGGTGCCGGACTACATTCCGCCGGATTCGGCGCAGTTCGTCGCCGTCCGCGACGGGCTGCTGGGTGCCGCCCGCCGGGCCGGTTACGGCGATGTCGAGTTGCCCATATTCGAAGACACCGCGCTGTTCGCCCGCGGTGTCGGTGAATCTACCGACGTGGTGTCCAAGGAGATGTACACGTTCGCCGATCGCGGTGACCGCTCGGTGACGCTGCGGCCCGAGGGCACCGCCGGGGTGGTGCGCGCGGTGATCGAGCACGGCCTGGACCGTGGCGCGCTGCCGGTGAAACTGTGTTACGCGGGTCCGTTCTTCCGCTACGAGCGTCCGCAGGCCGGTCGCTATCGCCAGCTGCAGCAGGTCGGTGTGGAGGCGATCGGAGTCGACGACCCCGCCTTGGACGCCGAGGTGATCGCGGTTGCCGACGCCGGCTTCCGGTCGCTGGGCCTGAACGGGTTCCGGCTGGAGCTCACCTCGCTGGGTGACGATAGCTGCCGTCCGCAGTATCGGGAACTGTTGCAGGAGTTCCTCCTTGTGCTCGATCTCGACGAAGAAACACTGCGGCGCGCACGATTGAACCCGCTGCGGGTGCTCGACGACAAACGACCTGCGGTGCGGGCGATGACAGCCGACGCGCCGGTGCTGCTGGACCATTTGTCCGACGTCGCCAAGCAGCACTTCGACACCGTGCTGGCCCATTTGGATGCCCTCGGGGTGCCCTACGTCATCAACCCGCGGATGGTGCGCGGGCTGGACTACTACACCAAGACCACTTTCGAGTTCGTGCACGACGGTCTGGGCGCGCAATCGGGCATCGGCGGCGGCGGCCGGTACGACGGGCTGATGCGCCGGCTCGGCGGACAAGACCTGTCCGGCATCGGATTCGGCCTCGGGGTGGACCGGACCCTGCTGGCGTTGCGCGCCGAGGGCAAAACGGTGGGGGAGACCTCGCGCTGCGACGTGTTCGGGGTGCCGTTGAGCGAGCAGGCCAAGCTGCGGCTCGCGGTGCTGGCCGGCCAGCTGCGTGCCGCCGGCGTGCGCGTCGACCTCGCCTACGGTGACCGCGGCCTCAAAGGCTCGATGCGCGCGGCCGATCGGTCCGGTGCTGCTATCGCGCTGGTCGCGGGCGACCGTGACATCGAGGCCGGCACCGATCGGGATCAAGAACCTCGCAACGGGCGAGCAGGTGTCGGTGCCGCTGGATGCGGTTGTTGCCGAAGTGCTTTCGCGATTGCGCCGCTAAACGTGGAGGAAATCTTCGAACACTTCCCCGATCGCCGACAGGGAACGGTGGTGGTGCTGTTTGACCAGCACGTGTCCACCCAGCACAAACAGTGCAATCGGCAATTCCACCACTCCCACCACCAGCAGCGCCGCTAGTCCCGAAACGTAGACGACGTCGTGGGTGTCGGGCGCGTGGAGCTTGCCTACGACCGGCAAATGGATCGCACGTTGTTCTAACTTCCGCAATTTATGTCGGACGGAATCCGCCCTGGGGTGCCTGGCCGCCGGGACGGCCGGGGCCGGCTCCGTGCTGGCAGTCGATTTGGATCTGACGGAAGTCTTGGGTTTGGTCGAGGTGCTCACTGTGTTTCCGTCGAGCGTGGTCATGTCACTGCCTCTCTTGTCCGGCGAGCGCCGATCACTCCGAGCGTGCTCCCGTTATAACGCATTGGCCCCAAATCTCGCGGGTGATGGCGCGCGGTGGCCGGATCGTCACCCGCGTCCACACGCCGCCGATGTCGCGTTTTGCCAGCCGGACCTCGGGGCCCCAGCAGTCCCGGTCCGACTAGGTCGCCAGCGCGGCGCGTTCAAAATCACGGTGTCGTCCAAACCCCGCAAACCCGCAGACGCCTGAGGTGCTCGCGCGGCCGGGATAGTTGTCACCCTGCTCGCCTACAATCAAACGTATGTTCGAAGAATTGCCACGACTGGAACCCTCCGCCTTGTTGGCCGTGGTCGAAGCTACGCATCGGGACGAGTCGGTGCTGATGGCGCGGCGGATGGCGGCGGTGGCGGTGTTGCTGCGCAAGCGGGAATCCGCGCTGGGACCCAAAATTTCGGAGGGCTACGGGATGATCAGCGGGTTCGACCAGACCGCCGCCGAGGTGGCCGCCGTGATGAACTTGTCTGCAATGGCGGCCGGCTTTGTGGTGTCCGACGCCGCGGCGTTGGCCACCCGGTTGCCTCGGGTGGGCGCGCTGTTGGCCGAGGGTCGCACCGATTGGCGCACGGTGCGGTTGATCATCACCCGCACCGATCTAGTGCAAGACGACGAGTTGATCGCTCGGCTGGACCGGTCGCTGGCCGAGCGGATCGGCAAGTGGCACGGGTGGTCGCGGCAGCGGATCGTCAATGCCGTCGACGCAGCGGTTCGTGTCATCGATCCTGATGCCGCCCGCGAGCGCCGTGTCGAGGCCGAGGATAAGCGGCACGTGGGCATCAATCCGCTGGATAACGGCATGGCAGAGGTCTACGGAACGGTGGCCGCGTCGGCAGCCACAGCGTTCGACCGGCGACTGTCTGCCCTTGCCAAGGAAGTGTGTGCGGCTGACCCGCGGACCATGGATCAGCGCCGCGCCGACGCGTTGACCGCGTTGGCGCAGGGCAGGCAACTGGCGTGCATGTGTGGACGTTCGGATTGCCCGACCAACATCAGACAAGCCAGCGCCGACCCAGGCTCGGGCGCCGTCAAGGTGGTCATCAACGTCGTGGCCAGCGAGCACACCGTGCTCGGCACCAGTGGCGCGCCCGGCTATCTGGCGGGCTACGGGGTCATCGACGCCGAGCAGGTCCGTGCCCTGGCCGCCGCCGCAGCCTCACTGCACGCGGTCGACTCCGAAACGACGCGGGCGCAATCGTTGTCGTATCAGCCGCCTGCCGCCCTCGAGCGTGCGGTTCGGTGCCGGGATCTGACGTGCCGCTTCCCGGGATGCTCCCGCCCCGCCGAGCTCTGCGATGTCGACCACACCGTTCCGTTTAACCACGCCGATCCCATTGCCGGCGGCCGCACGGTGTGGGAGAACCTGAAATGCCTTTGCCGCCTGCATCATCGGCTCAAAACCTTCGGCGGATGGCGAGATCGTCAGCTTGCTGATGGGACTGTGGTGTGGACCTCGCCGACAGGGCGAATCTATCGGACCTCGCCGGCCGGTGCTGACCTGTTCCCGAACTCCCGCGGGCCGGCATGCGCGGTGCCGACGTTCAAAAAGAGCCGTCAGGCGGCGCGACGCAGCGCGCGTATCGCGAAGGCGCGTAAGCAAAACCGGGAGCTGCGGCCCGTCAACGAGGCCTGGCGCAATCTGGAAGAGGGGCGCAAGCGCGAGATCCGAGACCGCAAATTCCGGAACCACATGCGTGACATGCTGTTCGCAACCAAGGGTGGCCCGAGCACTAGCTCGTTCGCCACCTGGATCAACGACCCGCGCGAATCCGAAGAGCTCCCCGAGGGCTGGACCCCACCCCCCTCACCGCCACTACCCGACGACCCGCCCTTCTGATACCTGGGGCTGGGCGAGCCCGTTCAAAGCCTGCGGCAACGGATCCCGGTGCAGCACGCCGAGGCGCTGGGTGGCGCGGGTGAGGGCGACGTAGAGTTCGGCCGCGCCGCGTGGGCCGCTGGCGAGGATCCGTTGCGGGTCCACCACCAGGACGGAGTCGAACTCCAGGCCCTTGGTCTCGGCCGGCGGCACCGTGCCCGGCACACCCGGTGGGCCGATCACGATGCTGGTGCCTTCGCGACCGGCTTCGTCATGCACGAATTCCTTGATGGCAGCGGGCAGTTCGTCCTCGGATACCTGTCTGGACCATGGCTGGACACCGCACGAGCGGACCGACTCCGGTGGCTGGACCCCGGGTGCGAACTCGGCGAGCAGCGCGGCGGCGACGGTCATGATCTCCGCCGGGGTGCGGTAGTTGACCGACAGCGAGCGGTAGACCCACCGGCCGGGCACGTACGGCTCCAGCATGGCGCCCCATGACGTCGCGCCGGCCGCCGACCGGCGTTGGGCGAGATCGCCCACGATCGTGAAGGATTTGCCCGGGCAGCGCCGCATCAGCACCCGCCAGTCCATTTCGGAGAGTTCTTGGGCTTCGTCGACCACGACGTGCCGGTAGGTCCAGTCCCGGTCCGCGGCGGCGCGTTCGGCGAGTTCACGGGTGTCGCGCTCCAGGAATCGGTCGGCCAGGTCCTCCGCGTAGATCATGTGTTGGGCGCGCAACTGCTCCTCGTCCTCCATCGAGTCCTCGCTCGCGATTTCGAGGAGGCTCAGCACGCCGGCGGCGTACTCGGCCTCGTAATTCCGCTCCCGCTCGGCGGTTTGATCGGCCTGCTTGTCGGCGCCCAGCAGGTCGACCAGCTCGTCGAGCAGTGGCACGTCCGACACCGTCCAGGCCTCGCCGTCGGCGCGGCACAGCGCTTGGTGGGCGCCTGCGGCACTCAACCGTTCGGGGGACGCGAAGAGCGGGGCCAACAGCGTTTCGGGTGTCAATATCGGCCAGAGCCGGTCGAGCGCGGCGACGAACTGCTCGTTCTCGGCGAGCTCGTCGAGCAGGTCCGTCCGCAGTTTTTCCCAGGCTGCCCGATCATCCCGGGTCAGCCAGCCCCGGCCGATCCGGGCGATCGCCCGTTCGGTGAGCACCCACGTGACGATGTCAGTGAACACCGCGCGCGCGTGGTTGTGCGGCAGCCCACTGGCGCGTGCTTCCTCCCTGGCCCACTCCGCCGTCTCCGCGTCGATCCGCATCGTGACGTCCGCAAGTTCGATCAATAGCGGCTGCTCCGGTATGCGCTGCCGATCGGCGACCGCCGCCGCGAGCACATCCAGGATCTTCAGCGACCCCTTCAACTGCGCGGCGAGCGGGTCATCCTCCGCGGTGACGTGCAAACCGGGTACCAGGTCGCCGACGGTGATGAACACCACGCTGGACTCACCCAGCGACGGCAGCACACGGTCGACATGTTTCAGGAACGCGGTGTTGGGCCCGACCACCAGCACGCCGTGGCGTTCGATCCGCTCCCGCTGGGTGTACAGCAGATACGCGACGCGGTGCAGTGCCACCACCGTTTTCCCGGTGCCCGGGCCACCCTCGATCACCAGCACGCCGGTGTGATCGTGCCGGATGATCTCGTCCTGCTCGGCCTGGATCGTCGCCACGATGTCGCGCATCCCCGCACCGCGCGGCGCATTGACCGCCGCGAGCAGGGCTAAATCTTCCGAGCCGCCAGGCTCCGCTCCATCGGAACGGCCGAACGTCTCGTCGGCGAAATCGACCAGGCGCCGCGCGCGGGTGTGGAATTGGCGGCGCCGGCGCATGTTCTCCGGGCTGGCGGCGGTGGCGACGTAGAACGCGCGCGCCGCCGGCGCCCGCCAGTCCAGCAACAGCGGCTCGTAATCGTTCTCCGCGTCGAACAGGCCGAGGCGGCCGATGTAGAACCGTTCGCCCGAAAGGGCGTCCAACCGCCCGAAACACAGCCCTTCGTCCGCCACGTTGAGCCGCTTTACCTCTTTGGCCACGGCGCGCACCTCGGAGTCCCGATCCGCCAGCGTCTCGGCGTCGCCCGCCAGCGCGGCGCGGAACTTGTCTTTGGCCCGCGCGCGCTCGGCGTCGAGGCGCGCGTAGAGCCCGGTCACGTAGCTCTGCTCGGACCGCAGTTCTTCTTCGTACCCTCGAGTTGACACGCACGCCTCACTTCTCGCAACAGCTAGCAACTCTGCCAGAAAGTTCGGTACTACGTTGACATCCCTTCGAACTATTGTTCGAATAGAGTTATGCGATGGGGTAACCAGGCTGTCGCGGTTAACGGCAAGCCCGTCGACGACGGCGCGCTACCAGGGCTGCAGCGGATCGGCTTCGTCCGCAGCGTGCGGGCGCCGCAGTTCGAGGGCATCACCTTTCACGAGGTGCTGTGCAAGTCCGCGCTCAACAAGGTGCCGGACGCGGCCGCGCTGCCGTTTCGCTACACCGTCAACGGCTACCGCGGCTGCTCGCATGGCTGCCGCTATTGTTTCGCGCGCCCCACTCACGAATACCTGGACTTCGACCCTGGCGACGACTTCGACACCCAGCTGGTGGTGAAGACCAACGTCGCCGAAGTCCTGCGCCGGGAGCTGCGCCGGCCGTCCTGGCGGCGCGAGACCGTCGCGCTGGGCACCAACACCGATCCCTACCAGCGCGCGGAGGGCCGATACGCGCTGATGCCGGGCATCATCGGTGCGCTCGCGGAATCGGGAACCCCGCTGTCCATCCTGACCAAGGGCACGCTGCTGCGACGCGACCTGCCGCTGATCAGTCAAGCGGCCCAGCAGGTTCCGGTGTCGGTCGCCGTGTCGCTGGCGGTGGGCGACGCGGAGCTGCACCGGGACGTCGAGCCCGGCACGCCGACACCGCAGGCCCGCCTGGGCCTCATCAGAGCAATCCGCGACGCCGGGCTGGACTGTCATGTGATGGTTGCGCCGGTGCTGCCGCACCTCACCGACTCCGTCGAGCACCTGGACCGGCTGCTCGGTCAGATCGCGGCCGCCGGCGCCAGCGGTGCAACGGTCTTCGGCCTGCATCTGCGTGGCTCGACCCGCGGCTGGTTCATGTCGTGGCTGGCTCGTTCGCATCCCGAACTCGTCGGCCGCTACCGCGAGTTGTACCGGCGCGGAGCCTATCTGCCGCCGAGCTACCGCGAAATGCTGCGGGAACGGGCCGCGCCGCTAGTCGCGAAGCACCGGCTGCACGGTGACCACCGCCCGTTCCCACCGCCAGCCGAAGCGGTTGTGGCGCCGGAACCCTGCCAGCCCGCACTGTTTTGAGCTAGCCGGGTTTGTCGCCGCGCGGCTTGGTAAGGGTGAACTGGTCCACCACGGTGACCGCGCCGAAGAGTCCGTTCAGACGCGTAGTGCGTCGCTTTGATTGACGTGTTGCCGCCGGGTTGGCCCGGGTCGACGGCGAAAGCCGCGAAACCGTAAGCATTGTCGCGGTCGCGAAACGCCGACCACGGCGCGTCCTCCAAAACGTAGATCGGGGGCTTGTGTCCGATCGCGGGATCAAAGGCGCCGACTCCGGTCAACACCCGGCACCTGGGCTGGGGGAAGAATAATGCGTTGCTCGGCGCGGACGTGCCGCCGCCGCCGATGACGAGGTGCACGGTTCCCTTTGTCGCGTCGATGAGGTCGGTGCGGGTATCGACGGGTATCGGCGTTCGGGTATCGGTGTTTTGCGCGCCGCGCAACGGATGTGACCGCTCGTAGTGGTGTTCGTGGCCGCACAACACCAGATCGACCTGGTACTGGTCGAACAACGGCAGCCACTCCTCGCGGATGCCGAGATCGGCGCCATTGGTGCGGTCGGCCGTGGAGACCGCTGTCTGGTGCATGCAAACGACCACCCAGTCAACATCGCGATCACGGCGCGCGTCGGCTAGCTCAGCTGCAAGCCAACGCTTTTGCTCTCCACCCGAGTAGCCGTGCACGTACGAATTTCCGCCATCCTGGAAGGCCACGTCGTCATTGTTCAGGCTGATCACCCGCACCGAGCCGGCGGTGAACGAGTACCACAGACCGCGCAGCTCCGTGCTGGCTCCGGAGTCGGGCACTGCGAAGTACGTTTGGTAGGCGTCGTAACCGACCGGCCCGTTGCCCAATTCGTTCTCGTGATTGCCGGCAGCGGGCATCCAGGGCCGGTACCGCGCCGAGCGGGTGTTGTTGTCGAACCAGTCCGACCAGGTGCGGATCCGGTCTCGCGCAAGGTTGGCGTAGCAGAGATCGCCGTTGACCAGGTTGAACAGCGGGCCAATGCGTTCGATCGCCGCGGTGATATCGCCGGCCGCGGGCGACCCGATGTTGTCAGTGCCTAGCTTGCCGTCGGGCAGCGTGTGCAGCATTGGGGTGGATTGATCGCCGAAACTGGTGAATTGCAGTGGTTTTCGTCCCGATGGCGCGGTTCGTAGGATACCCAGCATGGGGTCGGCGCCGTCGTGCACCGCGGCGTACACATAGTCGGTATCCGGGGTGAGGTTGGTCAGCCGAGCGTGGTTGACGCGAACCTCTGTGTGGGACTTCGCGTCTCGGTAGGTTCGGGTCTCGGCCGCCACGGTTTGACCGAAGCCGGAGGTCGGCGTGCCCAGCATGACCCGCGGTTTGCTCACGGCGTCGGTGGTGTGCCATGACACCACCGCCTCGGTGCCGGCGTTCTTGCCGAATTGCAGATGCACACCGACCACCGGCGGCGCGCCGTTCCGGTCCGGCTGGTACCAGAGGCCGGGGCCGCGAGGGTGCGACCGGATCAGCACCGCCCCGCCGGCTATGCCCGCGCCCAGCGCCGCCGAGGCCGCGCCCGTGATCAGCACCCTGCGCCGGGTGATGCCCGGTGCGGGGGTTTGCGTGCCGCCGATCTGTTCCGGCTCGTCAGTCATCCATGACTTCATACCCGAGCCGGGCGGCCTGTGGTGATTGATCCGGTAGCGTTTTCGACATGAGGAACCTGCGGAAAGTGGCCACCTGGGTGGGGGTGGCAACGTTGGCTGCGGCCTGCGGAGGCGGCGCGGCGGCCGTAGCGCCGTTGACCGCAACTGCGGACCCGGCCGGCCACCAGGTGACTTACACGATCACCACCACCGGCAATCTGACCGGCAACGTGCGCTACATGAACAGCGATCCGCCCAGCCAGGCGGCCTACGATGCCAACTCCTCGCAGTACATGACCACCGTGTCGGCGACGTTCACCGGTGGGCAGCCGCTTGTCTACAGCAGCACACTGGCAAACCCGAACCAGTGGGCGATCGTCACCGCCAGTGGTGGCTGCCACTGGCCCGACTGCGGCTCGGGGAGCACCGCCGGAACTGCATTGCGAGATCGCCGTGGACGGGCAGGTTGTGGTGACCCAAAACGCCACAACCGGGGTGACCTGCTCGACGCGACCCTGGTAACTCGTAGCGCCGGGCCAACCATGCGCTAGCCGAGGGCCCCGGCGCTGAAGGTGTCGCACTTGTTCGGGTCACCGGTCTGATAACCGATGGTGAACCACTTCTGCCGTTCCGCAGACGAACCGTGTGTCCAGGACTCCGGGTTGATGCGCCCGGTCGAGGCCTTCTGAATGCGGTCATCGCCCACCGACGCGGCCGCGGAGAGGGCGTCGCGGATGTCGTTGTCGCTCAACGGCTGCAGGTAGGGCACGCCCGTGCTCTGCTGCTTGACGGTCGACGCGTAGTGCGCCCAGATGCCGGCATAGCAGTCCGCCTGCAACTCCGTCCGCACGCCGTTGCCGTTGGCGCCCTGCGCACCTTGCTGGGCGCGGCCCAGGTTGCCCTGCAGTTGTTGCACGTGGTGGCCGTACTCGTGAGCGACCACGTACTCCTGCGCGAACGGTCCGCCGCTGGAGCCGAATCGGTCGACCAGCTCCTTGAAGAAGTCGGTGTCGAAATAGGCCGTCTGGTCCACCGGGCAGTAGAACGGTCCGACCTCAGTCGTCGCGGGCCCGCAGCCGGTGTTGACCGATCCGGTGAACAGCCGCAGATGCGGGCGGGTGTATTTCGGCATCAGCTGGTGCCAGACCGCGTCCACGGAATTGCCTGTGGCCACCACGCGGCACTGCACATATTTGTTGGCGTCGGACCCGCTTTTGCACTGGTTCAAGTCGAAACCGGGCGCCACGTCGTCGCTTGTGGCCGCCGGCTGCTGGCTGACGATGGGACCGGGATCAACCCCGAGGAACATGGCGATCACCACGATCAGCAGTCCGCCAAGGCCGCCCCCCAGCGCAATGCGCCCCCCACCGCCGCCGGACGACGACGCGGTGCTGGTGTCGATTTGCATACCCTCGTTAAAGGTCACGCAACCAGCTTTGCACACCCGCCGAGGGAGTGGCGAACAACCTAACCCGGGCCGTCGCCGGCCGCCGCCAGCAGCGGCACCAGCACGTCGCTGATCGGCGTCGCCAGGCCGTGCGCGCGTGCCTTGCGGATGATCACCCCGTTGCGGATGTCCCATTCCATCGGCCGGCGATTTATCCGGTCGGTCAGTATCGAGGTGCCCATGTCTTCCGGGGCGTGCCGGAAGAGGCCGGCCATCTCGTCGATCACGCTGTCGGGCAGCTGGGCGCCCTCGGCCCGCGCGACGGCCACGCATTCGGCGACGTAGCGCCGCGACAACTCGAACGACGTCGTCGCGGCGGAACATTCCGGACCGCCGCCCGGACAGCGCCATGAACCCGGCCAGCGCGTTGGTGAGCAGCTTGCGCCAGGACGCCGTGATGAAGTCGGGGTCACAGTCCACCCTGCAGCCGGCGCCGCGCAGCAGCTCGGCGACCGTCTCGGCCGCGGGCCCGCTGGGCAGCACCAGCGCGGCTTCTCCGCGCAGGCGCACCCAGCCCTGCGGTTGGGTCTCGGCCGAGTACCACACGATGCCCGGGATCACCGACGACGACGGGCAGTGTGGCTGGACCTGTTCGACCTGCTCAACGCCGTTCTGCAGCACCGTGACGATGGTGTGCTCGCCGCACAGCCGGGCCAGCCAGCCGGCCGCGTCGTCGTTCTGGGTGGCTTTGACCGCGAGTAACACAACGCCGACCGGGCCGGTCACGTCACCGGGATCGGTGTGTACCGGACCGGGCACCACGATCGGATCCTCGCCGTCGGGCCGCAGTTCGATGCCGTCGCGGGCGGTGCGCCCACACACCGTTACCGAATGCCCGGCCTTGTACAGCAGCGCGGCGACCGTCGTTCCGACGGCGCCGGGACCCACTAGTGCGATGTTTGCGATGTCGGTGGTGATAGCACCGAAATTACCGCCCTTTAGACTGAGCAGTCATTCAAACCTAAAAGGGAGTGTGTTTGTGCTGCGCAGCCACGCCGCTGGTTCGCTGAGGGGTAGCGACGCCGGAAAGCAGGTGACGCTGGCCGGCTGGGTGGCTCGACGCCGAGACCACGGCGGTGTCATTTTCATCGATCTGCGGGACGCCTCGGGCGTGGCACAGGTCGTGTTCCGCGACGCCTTGGAAGAGGGACAAGTGCTGGCCCAGGCGCACCGGCTGCGCGCCGAGTTCTGTGTCGCGGTGCAGGGCGTCGTCGAGGTCCGGCCCGAAGGCAACGCCAACGCCGAGATCGCCACCGGCGACATCGAGGTCAACGCCACGTCGCTGACCGTGCTCGGCGAGAGCGCGGCCCTGCCGTTCCAGCTGGACGAGCCCGCAGGCGAGGAAATGCGGTTGAACTACCGTTACCTCGATCTGCGCCGCGACGGCCCGGCTGCGGCAATTCGGTTGCGCTCCAAGGTGAATGCGGCGGCCCGTTCGGTGCTGGCGGGTCAGGACTTCGTCGAGATCGAGACGCCGACCATCACCCGCTCCACGCCGGAGGGCGCCCGCGACTTCCTGGTGCCGGCCCGGCTGCGGCCGGGGTCGTTCTACGCCCTGCCGCAGAGCCCGCAGCTGTTCAAGCAGTTGCTGATGGTCGCCGGGATGGAGCGCTACTACCAGATCGCCCGCTGCTACCGCGACGAGGATTTCCGCGCCGACCGGCAGCCCGAATTCACCCAGCTCGACATGGAGATGAGCTTCGTCGACGCCGAGGACATCATCGCCATCTCCGAACAGATCCTGACCGCGCTGTGGGCGCTGATCGGCTACCAGATTCCGACGCCGATACCGCGGATCACCTACGCGGACGCCATGCGACGGTTCGGCTCCGACAAGCCCGACATGCGGTTCGGGCTGGAGCTCGTCGAGTGCACAGAGTTCTTCAAAGACACCACATTCCGCGTCTTCCAGGCGCCGTACGTCGGGGCGGTGGTGATGCCCGGCGGGGCATCGCAGCCGCGCCGCACGCTGGACGGCTGGCAGGAATGGGCCAAACAACGCGGACACCGCGGACTGGCCTACGTGCTGGTCGACGATGACGGCACGCTGGGCGGACCGGTGGCCAAGAACCTGACCGATGCCGAACGCGACGGCCTGGCCGGGCATGTCGGGGCCGAGCCCGGGGACTGCATCTTCTTCTCGGCGGGGCCGGCCGAAGGCGTCACGGGCGCTGCTCGGCGCGGCCCGCGGCGAGATCGCCAGTCGGCTCGACCTCATCGACCCCGATGTGTGGGCGTTCGTCTGGGTGGTCGACCCGCCGCTGTTCGAGCCGGCCGACGAGGCGACCGCCGCCGGTGACGTCGCGGTCGGCTCGGGGGCGTGGACCGCGGTGCACCATGCGTTCACCTCGCCCAAGCGACAGGAAGTTGACGTCGTAGACGTCTTAGACAGCGATCCTGGCGGCGTGCTGGCCGACGCGTACGACATCGTCTGCAACGGCAACGAGATCGGTGGCGGCTCGATTCGTATCCACCGCCGCGACATCCAGGAGCGAGTGTTCGCGATGATGGGCCTGGACCAGGCCGAGGCGGAAGAGAAGTTCGGATTCCTGTTGGAGGCGTTCACCTTTGGCGCACCCCCGCACGGCGGCATCGCGTTCGGCTGGGATCGGATCAACGCACTGCTGTCCGGGGTGGACTCGATCCGCGAGGTGATCGCGTTCCCGAAGACCGGCGGCGGCGTCGACCCGCTTACCGATGCTCCCGCGCCCATCACCGCCCAGCAGCGCAAGGAATCCGGAATAGATGCCAAGCCCAAGGAGGTTGACCAGGCATGACCGAGACACCAGACGCCGCGACCGTCAACGCGTTCAACAAAAATATCGTCGAGGAATTCCGCGCCAACGACGGCAAGGTAGCTGGACCATTCGCAAATGCCGATCTGCTCCTGCTGACCACGACGGGCGCCAAGTCCGGCGAGTCCGCGGGTGTCGCCGCTGGCCTATTTCCGCATCGACGGCAAGCTGATCATCATCGGATCCTTCGCAGGCGCCCCCATTAACCCGGCCTGGGTACACAATCTGCGGGCCAAGCCGGAGGCGCATATCGAGGTCGGTACCGATGTCGTTCGACGTGACCGCGCGTGAACTGCCGCCCGCGGAGCGCGACGAGCTGTGGCCGAAAATCACCGCAGCGGCGCCGGGGTTCGCCGAGTATCAGGCGAAGACCAGCCGGGTGATTCCGGTGTTCGAGTTGCAGCGGGTCTAACCGGGCAAACCCGCGCCCGCTCAGGTAAGCAATCGTCATGAACACTTCGCTGCTTACCCTGGCGGCCGACGGAGGTTATGCCGCTCTCCGGGCGCCATCCAGCGCCTGCGTAGCGTGTGGTTCCCGATCATTCAGACATCGGTTGCTTCGGGCCTGGCCTGGTATATCGCTGCCGACGTGCTCGATCATCCGCAGCCATTCTTCGCGCCGATCGCCTCCGCGGTGTGCCTGTCGATCAGCAACGTGTTACGCGCGCAGCGTGCCGTCCAGATGATGATCGGTGTCTCTCTGGGCATCTGGATGGGCGGAGTGGTGCACGGGCTGATCGGCACCGGAGTTGTCCCCATCGCTGTCATCGTCCTGATCTCGCTGTCTGTCGCGGTGATGATCGGGCGCGGCTTCATCGGGCAAGGGATGATGTTCGTCAACCAAACCGTCGTTTCGTCGATTCTGGTCTTGGCTTTGTATCGGGGTGGCGCCGTCTATGAACGCATCTACGACGCCCTGATCGGCGGTTCCCTGGCCATCGTGTTCGCCGTCGTGTTGTTCCCGGCTAACCCGTTGACGGTGTTGCGCCGGGCGCGCATCGCGGTGTTGGTCGCGCTGCATGGAGTCTTGTCTCGCACGGCGGATTTCGCCGCCGGGCGCAGGGAGGCCGCGGCCGACTGGCCGCTGTCGGCCGTGGATCGGGTGCATGAACAGGTAGGCGATCTGATCCGGGCCCGTGCCACGGCCCTTCAGGTGGTACGGATTTCACCGCGGCGCTGGGGGCTGCGCGGCTCCGTCCGGGCTGCCGATCATCAGGCCCTGCACCTGGCGTTGCTCGCCGTCTCGGTGCTCCAGCTGGCTCGTGTCTTGAACGACTTAGCGCCCGCCCTGGACGGGTGCAATTGGCTGCCCCCTACCGTGCCGGCAGTTTTCGCCGAGCTCGTGGCGGCTGCCGACCTCGCCGAAAAAGAACCTATCGCGGCGATCCAGCACGTCGTAGCCGCGCGGCTGCTGGCCAAGGAACTGCACTCGGTTGCCCGCGATCGACGCGAAGTGGTGCTCGCCGACGCCGTCCAGGTCTGCATCGATGACCTACAACGGGTCATCGACCTTCGGCTCCGTTGACCGGGCCGAATCAGCTCTTCGAGGTCGGGGACGTCGTTCCAGGTGGCCACGCCTTAGATTGTGCGCTGGACCCGCGTTGTGGGTGACTGTGTGATGAGATCAGCGTCAGGAGGTGTCGTTTGTCAGAGAGTCTGTCCGAAGTCCGAGGCCTCGGAGCTTCGGTTGCCCGCCGCTTTCGCGTCACACATCGGACCGAGTATCGCTACTCCGACATTGTGACCAGCTCCTATGGCCGCGGCTTTCTCACCCCCCGGGACTCGCAGCGGCAGCGGTGCGTCGCGCACCGGCTCGACATCGATCCGGTGCCCTCGGACAGCTCCACCAGCATCGACGCCTACGGCAACATCAGCTCGTATTTCCACCTGACCGAGCCGCATCGCGCACTGACGATCACCAGTGACTCGATCGTCGACGTGTATCCGGCGCCCCCGGAGCGGTACGCGCAGCGGGCCGGCACGGGAACCGTGGGAGGCGGCGCGGCCGGCCGGGCTCAGGGGAGCGCTTGCGGTCGACTTCACCCTGGACCTGAATCCGCCGGAGATCACCGACGAAGTGCGCGAGTACGCGGCGCCCAGCTTCGGGCCCGGGCGCCCGCTGATCGAGGTGCTGCGGGATCTCACGACGCGGATCCACACCGACTTCACCTACCGGTCGGGGTCGACGACGATTTCCACCGGGGTCAACGAGGTTCTGGCGGCCCGGGAAGGGGTATGCCAGGACTTCGCCAGGCTGGCGATCGCCTGCCTGCGCGCCAACGGTCTGGCCGCCAGCTACGTGTCCGGCTATCTCGCCACCGACCCGCCACCCGGAAAGGATCGGATGATCGGCATCGACGCGACCCACGCCTGGGCCGCGGTATGGACTCCGCAACAGCCTGGCCAATTCGAGTGGCTGGGGCTTGATCCCACCAATGACCAGATGGTCGATCGAGCGCTACGTCATCGTTGGGCGCGGCCGCGACTACGCGGATGTGCCGCCGCTGCGCGGCATCATCTACACCAACTCGGAGAAGAGCGCCATCAAGGTCGCCGTCGACGTGGTGCCGTTCGAAGGCGATGTGTTGCATGCGTGACTTTCACTGTCCCAACTGCGGTCAGCGCCTGACGTTCGAGAACTCGGAGTGCCTGTCCTGCGGCAGCGCGCTCGGCTTTTCTCTGGAGCAGCTGGCGCTGCTGGTGATCGCGAAAGGCGGCGAAGGTGACCATGCCGGCGCCGTTGCCGCCGCGGACTATCAACTTGTGCAGCAATCTCCATGTCGCCGAATGCAATTGGCTGGTTCCCGTTGGTCAGCGCGGCGCACTGTGCGCATCGTGCGTGCTGACCCTGGAGCGGCCCAACGATGGCGACACCGTCGGCCTGGCCGAATTCGCCCGGGCCGAAGCGGCCAAGCGGCGGCTGGTCGCCGAGCTGCACGAGCTTAAGCTGCCGATCGTCGGACGCGACCAGGATCCCGACTACGGTTTGGCGTTCCGGCTGCTGTCCAGTGGGCACGAGAAGGTGATCACCGGGCACGAAAACGGCGTCATCACATTGGATCTGGCCGAGGGCGACGACGTCCACCGCGAGCAGCTCCGAGTCGAGATGGACGAGCCGTACCGAACCCTGCTCGGGCACTTCCGCCACGAGGTCGGGCACTACTACTTCTACCGTCTGATCACCCCGTCATCCGACCATCTGGCGCGGTTCAACGAGCTATTCGGCGACCCGGACGCCGACTACCAGGAAGCGCTGGACCGGCACTACAGCCAGGGCGCACCCAGGGGTTGGAAGAAACAGTTCGTGTCGTCGTATGCGACCATGCACCCCGCCGAGGACTGGGCCGAGACGTTCGCCCACTACCTGCATATCCGCGACACCCTGGACACCTCGGCCTGGTGCGGTCTGGCACCGGCCACGGCGACCTTCGACCGTCCGGCCTTGGGGCCCAGCGCTTTTCCCAACATCATCGAGTTGTGGCTGCCGTTGTCGTGGTCGCTGAACATGGTGAACCGGTCGATGGGCCACGACGACCTGTATCCCTTCGTGCTGCCGGCCGCGGTCCTGGAGAAGATGCAATTCATCCACACCGTCATCGGCGAGGTGACCTCGGAATCGAGCGGGCCCGCGGCCGTCGGCGCATAGCGCGGGTTACGGCACCAGCCGGCGTTCGTCGGGACCCCACAGCGGCTGCATGTCGCCGGGCAAGGCCAACTGCGTTTCGGTGATGACTTCGGCCAGGTCGCGCAGCGCGTCATGGATGGCGGTGAGCAGCTCGTCGAGCTCGGCGCGGCGCCCATTGGCCGTGAACGCTTCCAGCTCGGCGGGAATTGACCGACGCAGGCGGGTGCTGATCTCATCCACCATCCGCTCCGGGCGTGAGGATCCCGACGAGCTGGGCAGGCTTTTGAGGTGGGTACGCAGCCGCTCCAGCTGGTACAGCAACGAACGGGGGTTTTGCGTGTCGTACAGCATCAGTTCGGTCACCGCGGCAACACTGACGTTGCCTACCGTGCGGCGCCGGTAGATGACCGCCGACTCACACGCCACCAATGTCGACTCGATGACGGTTTGTTCGGCGGCGGTGCTGCGGACGGTGGTCAGCGTGGCCCGTAGCAACGCGGTCAGCCACATGCTGCGTTCGATGCGTTTGCCGATGTCCATCATCGTCCAGCCGACGTCCTGCACCATCGACTCGGCGGCCACCCCGGACAGCGTGAGCATCCCGGTCAACGACTGGGAATGAGCCGACGAGAGCAAGCTGTCGGCCACCGCGAGCGAGTCCGGCGGGTCGGGGCTTTGGAAAACCGCGCGTTCGACGCCGGCCAGCACCATCCAGGTGTCGTTGGACAACTGGTCGCGCACCGCCCTGGCGGCCAGCGCCAGCCCCTCCACCGACTGGACGAGGGATCCCGGTTGGTTTGGGTCCACGGTCAGCGACCAGAGCGTCGATGGGACGACGGCGATCATCTCGGCGTGGTCGATATCCGTTTCGGCGACGGTGCCGGTGATCTGGCCGAGTGCGGCCATCAGCACCGGCACGCACTCGCTTTCCTCGGTGTCCTGGCGATGCCGGTAGACGTGGAAGCGGTCGCGGGCGACCATGAGCAACCGGGCCATGGCCTCGGCGCGCTCGCTATAGCGTCCCATCCAGAACAGCTCGGACAGCACGCGAGGCGAGCTGACTGCCCAGGTGCCGGCGCCGGTCTTCGTCGGCGGTCTGGTCGACGGCTCCAGCACGGGCTCCCCAGCGGGCTGCGTCACCGTCTCGGCCCGTGCGCGCTCCGTCGGACGTACCCAGATATCCTTTGCCGCAACAGTTTTCAATGTGTATGCGGCGGGACCGGGTGCCAGCACGTAGCCGATGCCGCCGATCATCGGCGCGTAGCCGCTGCGTTGGGCGACCGTGAACAACCGCATACCGACGCCGGCCGACGACAACATGCCGGCATGGTCGGTGGGCGCCGACGAGAACTGCGGAAGTTCCTGCCCGACCCACTGCCACGGCATGCTTTCGATATGCGCAGCAAGTTCAGCCAGTTGTGTAATCGAAAGTGACGGTCCGACAAGGGTTTCCCCGCCGACGGTGGACTTGATCAAAAGGGACGAGAGATTCGCCAGCAGGTGTGACCGTTCACTGGCGATGCCGCCCCAGTAGGCCGGCGCGGTATCCAGCAACGGGGCTTCGCCGAGCAACCGTTCGGCTATTTCGGGCAGGAAACGCAGCAGCCCAGGGCTTTCCAGGATGCCGCTACCCAGCGTGTTGACTACGGTCACGGTTCCACGGCGTTGCGCCTCAACCAAACCGACCACACCGAGCCTGGAGTCGGCGCGCAGGTCCAGCGGGTCCACGTAATCCGCATCGACGCGGCGAAGGACGACGTCAACACGCTTCAACGTGCCCAGCGAGCGCATCCACAGCTTGCCGTCGCGCACGACCAAATCCGCGCTTTCCACCAGCGGGAAACCCAGCAGCGAGGCCAGATACGCCTGATCGAAAGCGGTCTCCGAGTAAATGCCCGGGGTGAGCACCACCACCATCGGGTCTTGGGCGATGTCGGGCGCCGCGTTGATCAGCGCCAGCCGCAGCGCCTGCGCGAACGGCGTTGTCGGTCGCGGCGCAATCCTTTCGTAGAGGTCGGGAATCGAGTGCGCGATAACGCGCCGGTCGGCCAGCGCATAGCCGGCGCCCGAGGGTGCCTGGGTCCAGTCGGCGTTGACCGCAAAGCTGCCGTCCGGCCGCCGGCTGATGTCGCAGGCGTGCATGAAAAGTTGATGGTGCCCAGGCACTTCGATTCCGGCGGCGGCACGCACGTAACCGGGATGGGCGAACACCAGTTCCGGCGGAAGGACGCCTTCGGTGAGCAAGCTACGCGGCCCGTACAGATCCGCGAGTACGGCATCGAGCACGCGGGACCGCTGTACCAGTCCGGCCTCCAGCACTTCCCAATCGGGCGCCGAAACCACGATCGGCAGGGTGTCCAGGCTCCATGGTCGCGGTTCCAGACCCTGGGGCTTGGATGCGCCGGCAGGCCCTTCGCGGTCGGCAACGACTTCGGTGTAGGTGATGCCGTCGTTGTCGATCAGGCTGTTCACCACCGAGTGCAGCCGGTTCAGTCCGGCTCTGCCACGCTCGGCGACGGCGTCGGCCAGCTCCGTCCACGCCGGCCGCACCTGCCCCGTTCGGTCGAAGAATTCGTCGAAGCCGACCCCCGGGCCCTTTGAGCCGCCGGGGCGCAGATCGAACAGCGTTTCCTGGGTGCGTGCGGCCTGGTACCCGGCCAGCAGACGGTCGGCGTCGTAGCGGTGGGTGCCAGTGGCGGGCGGCCCGGACGATCCAGCCGCTCCCGCCGATCCATCCGTGCCCAGGGTCATAAACGGGGACGCCATCACTGCTGCACGGTACGCACGCGTCGCAGGTCAAGGATGCCCGGCGCGCCGATGTCGGTCAGGATCCGGGCTTGCTTCTCCCGGAGGCCGGACAAGTCGAGCTTGCCCGCGGTGAAACCGGTCGCCTCGAAGCGGCGGGCGCGGCGTGACTCGGCCGTCACGGCGTTGACCGGCGGCTCGTCGTAGGCGAGCCCGCCGGGGTGGACGACGTGATAAGTGCATCCGCCGCGCGACGTTCCGGTGGTCAGGTCGATCAGCTCGAACTGCAACGGGACGTCGATGGTGATGGTCGGATGCAGCGCGCTGGGAGGCTGCCACGCCTTGTACCGAACGCCGCCGACGTGGATGTCGGCGTTGTCGGTGGCCAGCAACGGCACCGGGTAGCCGTTGCACGTCACCACATAGCGGTGCCGGTCGGCGCCGATGATGCGGAGCTGGATGCGCTCGACCGAGGAGTCGACGTAGCGGGCGGTACCGGTCGCGGTGGATTCCTCGCCGAGCGTGTTCCACGGCTCGATCGCCCCGCGCAACTCGATCTCCACGCCGTCGAACACCGCGGTGCCGATCCGCGGGAAGCGGAATTCGGTGAACGGATCAAGCCAGCTGGTCTCGAAGGCGATGCCATGCGCGCGCAGATCGGCTGCCACGTCGGCGATGTCCTGGATCAAGAAGTGTGGCAACAGGTATCGTCCGTGCAGGTTTTCGCCGTGTCGAATCAGCGGGGCGCGCAGCGGTTCGTCCCAGAACCACGCCACCAGGGAGCGCACCAGCAGCGACTGCACCATCGCCATGCGCAGATGTGGCGGCATTTCGAAGCCGCGCAGCTCCAGCAGGCCGAGCCTGCCGCGGGGACCGTCTGGGCTGTAGAGCTTGTCGATGCAGAACTCGGCGCGGTGGGTGTTGCCGGTGATATCGGTCAGCAGGTGCCGCAGCGCGCGGTCGGTGACCCAGGGTGGTGGGGTGCCGCCCTTGGAAGACGCAGTCAGCCGCGCGATCTCGGCAAACGCGATCTCGAGTTCGTAGAGCGCCTCGGAGCGGCCCTCGTCAACCCGCGGCGCCTGCGACGTGGTGCCGACAAATCTGCCGGCGAACAGGTAGGACAGCGACGGGTGCCGCTGCCAGTAGGTCAGCAGCGAGACCAACAGGTCCGGGCGGCGCAGCAGCGGTGAGTCCGCCGGGGTAATGCCGCCGAGCGTGATGTGGTTGCCGCCGCCGGTGCCACCGTGCGTGCCATCGATGTCGAACGACTCCGTAGAAAGCCGGGCCAGGCGGGCCTGTGCGTAAAGGGTTTCCAGCAGTTGCGTCTGTTCGGCGAAACTGGACGTGGGCGCGACATTGACCTCGATGACGCCGGGGTCCGGCGTGATCGTCGTGGACTGCAGTCGTGGGTCCGCTGGGGGGCCGTAACCCTCGATGACAAGCTGGCAGTGCGCCTTCGCCGCGGCGGTTTCGATTCGGGCAATGAGGTCGACGAAGTGCTCGAGGGCCTCGGTGGGCGGCATGAAGATGTACAGCAGCGCCCCCCGACCGTCATCGCGGACCTCGGCGACCATTGCGGTCGTCGGCGCCGTCTCGTCGTCGTCGAGCACCGCGTCCTCGGTGTCGGGCTCGGCCGGCAAGGGGTCTTCCACTGTCTGGGGATCGACCTCGAACGACGGCCGCGGCGGCTCCCAGCTGATCGAATCCAGCGGCAGCCGCAGGCCCGCGGGCGAATCCCCCTCGAGCAGCGCGATGTGACCGCGGCGCAGCCGCCAGTCCGCGCTGGCCCAGCCGAGATCGTCGTCACGCCGGTGCAGCGGCAGCACGAACGCCGCCGGGGATGTGGTGGATTCATTCAGCCGCGCGAACAGTGCGGCGCGGCCCGCAGCGGTGTCTCTGTTGGTTTCGGGAGCGAGGTCGTCGTCGGATTCCACCGGGTCGCCCGCAGGCAGCCGGACGGTGGCCGCCAGCCGGGACAGCGGATCCTCGTAGGCCGGCCGCACCTGCGAGAGCGGCAGCCGCAAGCTCTCGGCGACGCCGGCGAGCACCCGGTATGCCGCGTCGTCATCCGGGGGGGTAGCGGGTTCGCCATCAGTTTTCCAAGGGTCGGCCAGCAGCGCGTCGTTCGTCCACAGCGGTAGCCCGTCGGTGCGCCAGTACAGCCCGATCTGCCAGCGGGGCAATGGCTCTCCGGGGTACCACCTGCCTTGCCCGCGGTGGATCAGCCCCTGCGGGGCCCACACCGCCTTCAGCCGGGCGGCCAGATCGGATGCCCGCTGACGTTTATGCGGGCCGTCGGCGGCTGTCGTCCACTCCTCGTCGACCTGGTTGTCCACCGACACGAACGTCGGCTCGCCGCCGACGGTCAGCCGGACGTCGGCGGCCGCCAGCTGTTCGTCGACGCGCTGGCCGACCGCGCAGATCGTCTGCCATGCCTTTTCGGTGTAGGGCAGCGTGACGCGCGGGTCTTCGTGGACCCGGGTGACCGTGTTGGAGAACTCCAGGGTCGTGTTGCAGACCGCGGTGCCGCCACTGATGGGCGCGGCCGACGCGGGATTCGGCGTCGCTGCCAGCGGGATGTGGCCCTCGCTGGCGAACAGCCCCGACGTCGGGTCCAGCCCGATCCAGCCCGCACCGGGGATGTACACCTCCGTCCACGCGTGCAGGTCGGTGAAGTCGGCGGTCGGGCCTGACGGCCCGTCCAGCGCCTCGATGTCGGATGCCAGCTGCACCAGGTAGCCGGACACGAACCGGGCGGCCAGCCCCAACTGGCGCAGGATCGACACCAGGAGCCACGCTGAGTCCCGGCACGAGCCGATGCCGGTGCGCAGCGTGAAATCCGGTGTCTGGACGCCGGGTTCCATCCGCAGGCTGTAGCCGACGTCGGTGTTCACCGCGTGGTTGATCGCGACCAGGAAGTCAATGGTGCGGGTGCCGTCGGGGACCGAGAAGTTACGCACCCAGGCCTGTACGAGGTCGCCGGGGCCCGTTCCCTCGCCGGTTTCGTCGACCGGCCGCAAGTACGGCTTCAGGTCATCAGCCACCTCCTTCGGGTAGATCAGGCCCGCCGCGCCGGGCCACGTCTCGGCCCAATCCTCGATGAAGAAGTCGAACGGGTTGATGACCTTGAGGTCGGCGATGAGTCCGACGGTGATGGTCAGTTGGCGCATCGGGTTCGGAAATACCAGCCGGGCAAGGAAATTACCCAGCGCGTCCTGCTGCCAGTTGATGAAGTGGTCTGCCGGCTCGATGCGCAACGAGTAGGCATCGATGGGCGTGCGGGAATGCGGGGCCGGCCGCAGCCGCACGATGTGCGGATACACCTGAACCAGCCGGTCAAAGGTGTAGCTGGTGCGATGCTCCAGCGCAACTTTGATACTCATATCCGCTGATCTCATCACAAGGGCCAGCGGGGCGCAGCGCACCGCGCCAGCGACGTGTTACCGACGTGTCAACGAAAAGCGCGAAAAGGTCGGTTATGCGGGCTGCGGTCCTGGCTGATATCCCGGCTGATCCTGAGGGACGATCTGGCCGCCGGAAAGCTTGCGATAGGTGTAGACCTGGATCAGCAGGGCGATCGGGAGAGCGGCGATCAGGCCCACCCCGCACAGCAGTTCGCCGATCAGCACCACCACACATTGCACGAGCCACGACAGCAGAGAGCCGCCGATGTTCGACCTGTTGGTCGCGATGCTGGCCTTGACCGACTCGACCGGCGAAAGGGATCGGTCGATGACAAACGGGATGGCGAACTGGGCGAAAAAGCCGAAGATGATGCCGGGGATGACGCACGCGAGCGTTCCGATCCAGACGCCGACCGCGATCAGCAGCGCGGTGAGGAACACCACTCCAAGATTGCGCGGCTTGAAGAACGATCCGATGGTCACGGGTCTTCCATCGGCGATGTCCAGACAACCGGACAACAATCCGGCGTGCATGAAGATCGCCGCTACGAAGAGCAGAACGTAGCCGATGACCATGACGGTGATCGACGCGGCGCCAAGCTGCACGGTCGTGTACTCGGTGGTGAGGCCGTTGCTGTCGGTGAACGTGGTAGGGGTGGTATCGCCGAGCAGGAAGGGCACCCATCCAGCGACAGCGCCGAGAATGCCCAGCAGCACGAAGTAGGCCAGGACCGGAACGATCAGCGCTACGGCGTTGTGGGTGAACTTGTTCCATGCCCAGTTCACCGCTTCGCCGATGTTGAACTGCGGCGCGCTTGGGCCACCCGGTGGGACGCCATAGCCGGGCTGAGGTGGATAGCCCGGCTGCGGCGGGTAACCCGGCGGAGGCGGATAGCCAGACTGGGGCTGGTAGCCAGGCTGCGGCGGGTAACCGGGCGGAGGCGGGGGAGGGCCGCCCGGTGGGTTGTAGCCCGGTGGCGGCGGTCCAGGAGGGCCGGCAGGGTTATAGCCGCCAGGCGGTGGGCCGTACCCGGGCGGCGGGGGCGGCGCGCCGTAATTGGGCGGTGGGTAGCCCGGCGGGTTCTGGTTGCCCCAGTGGGGGTCGGCCGGGTTGCCTGGATATTCGGGGGGCTGGCTCATGCCGTCCTCGCTGTCGGACTTGCTTCGGGGCGGTGCATGGAAACGTGGCAAACCGGAACTTAGCAAAGATGGGGCGAAGGAGCGAGGATTGCGTCCGGCTCGATGTGAATCGGACGGCAGCCGAATCGGGCGGCATGGTATGCCTGAAGCCGTGCCCGACGGCCTGTTTGACCTGCCTGGCGGACCGCAGACGACCAACGGTGATCTCGGCGTGTCGGCCGGTGCACCGCTGGCGGTGCGGATGCGTCCGGCGTCGCTGGACGAAGTGGTGGGCCAGGGCCACTTGCTGGCGCCCGGATCGCCGTTGCGCCGCCTGGTCGAGGGCTCGGGCGTGGCCTCGACCATCCTGTACGGGCCGCCGGGGAGCGGTAAGACAACGCTGGCGGCTCTGATCTCGCAGGTCACGGGCCGCCGATTCCAGGCCCTGTCGGCGCTGTCGGCCGGTGTCAAAGAAGTTCGGGCCGTCATCGATGAGGCGAGGCGAGCGCTCATCCGCGGCGAGCAGACGGTGCTGTTCATCGACGAAGTGCACCGATTCTCCAAGACCCAGCAGGATGCCCTGCTGTCCGCCGTGGAGAACCGGGTGGTCCTGCTGGTGGCTGCGACCACCGAGAATCCCTCGTTTTCGGTGGTGGCGCCGCTGCTGTCGCGATCACTGATTCTGCAACTGCGCCCGTTGACGGCCGATGACATTCGGACGCTGGTGCAGCGCGCGGTAGACGATCCCCGTGGCCTGGGCGGGCGGGTCGCCGTGCAGCCCGAGGCCGTCGACCTGCTGCTGCAGTTGGCGGCCGGCGACGCCCGCCGCGCCCTGACGGCCCTGGAGGTGGCCGCTGAGAGTGTGCAGCCGGGTGGTGAGCTGACGGTCGCGGCCGTCGAGCAGTCCCTGGACCGGGCCGCCGTGCGCTACGACCGCGACGGCGACCAGCACTACGACGTCATCAGCGCCTTCATCAAGTCGGTGCGTGGGTCCGACGTCGATGCCGCGCTGCATTATCTGGCCCGCATGCTTGTCGCCGGCGAGGATCCCCGGTTCGTCGCGCGCCGGTTGATGATCCTGGCCAGCGAAGACATCGGCATGGCCGACCCGACCGCGCTGCAGGTCGCGGTCGCTGCCGCGCAGACGGTGGCGTTGATCGGCATGCCCGAGGCCCAGCTCACGCTGGCGCATGCCACCGTCCACCTGGCTACCGCGCCGAAGTCGAATGCGGTCACCACCGCGCTGGGCGCGGCGATGGCCGACATCAAGGCGGGCAAGGCCGGTTTGGTGCCGCCCCAGTTACGCGACGGGCACTACTCGGGCGCGGCTGCGTTGGGCAATGCGCAGGGCTACAAGTACGCCCATGACGACCCTGATGGCGTTGTCGCCCAACAGTATCCGCCGGATGAGCTGGTGGGCGTGGACTACTACCGGCCCACCGACCACGGCGCGGAACGTCAGATTGCGCAACGGTTGGATCGACTGCGGGCGATCATCCGAAAACGCCGCCCGTGACGGAGTTTCTGTGGCTTTTCCACGGCTTTTTCCACGGCTTTTTCTAAGGCCTTTTCTGCGGCCTCAGCAGGGATACGGCCCGCAGGCGGGTGGCGGCCCCTGAACGGCAACCTGCGTGCCGTTGGCCCCAGTCTCAAAGTGGTAGGTGTGGCAGGTCGCCATGTTCCACAGGGCTCCGTTCGGTATGGGCTGCCCCGGGCACCAGAAGTCTTGCGGCGCAGGACCCGGCAGGCCCAAACCGCCGGCTGCCAACACCGCCGTCGCCAACCCAACGATTGCTCGTTTCATTGAAAGTCCTTTCACATGACCGAGGAAAGCGCTGATCCCGAATAATCCAGATAATGATGCGAATTACTGCTTCTTCCCGGATGCGCAAACCTCCCCACGCCACTCCGTGTGGCGCGGGGAGGTATTTGCAACCGGTTTAGCTGTGCATCGCCGGGGCGGGAAGCGCACCCGGTGCCGGACTTGTGCTCGGCGCTGCACCGGGCGCCGAGGCCCCCGGCACGTTCGACGTCCACATCAGAATGTCTTGGAATCCGTCGTTGTAGACGACGCTATTGGGCGGCGCGCCGCTCACGTCGAAGTACAGGGTGCCCGTCGATTCGCTGCCTTGCGGAATAGGTGCGGGGTTGAGGCCATTCGGGACCTCAACCTTGTCGATCAGCTTGTAGGTCTGGCCGTTGGGCCCGCGGGCGCTGAAGTCTCGCACCATGGGGGTGACGATTCCGGCGTCCGACTTGGCGGTGATGTCCGCCTGGTAGAGCGTTCCCTTCGGGGTGAAGCCGGGGATCGTCAGGCTGCTGGGCTGCAGGTTGCTCACCGTGTAGGAGGTCACCATAGGCCCGTCGTTCAGTGATTCGCTGGTACCGAATCCCTGGATGTTGGGCCCAGCAGCAGCAGCGGTTGCTGCCGCGAAAACACTTACCGCAGCTATTCCCGCGGCACCGATCGCCGTCTTGACAGTGGTCTTCTTAGCGGACGTAACGAATTTCATAATGGGCTCCTTTGTCTTTTGCGTGTCGATTGGAGCGGTTGCCCAAATGGGGCGGGGGCTAAACCGCGCTTAATCGGCATAGCCAACCGGCGGCACGCTCAAACGTGGCTGGATCGCGAAAATCGCGAAAATGGCGTGCCCGGCCCGGGTTCGAACAACTTCTGCAACATCGGCATCATTTGCCACGACTTCGGAGAGCCACACGCTGTGATTTTTTACCCTCACATAAGTGGGGGAAGCGGGTTCATCCACCTCAGCGAATCGTCGGTTTGGCCCTTGTACTGCGGGCAGTAGGCAGACACGGAAAGGCCGACGAAGAAGCTCGATTGTTTCAGCGAGAGGCCAGTGTCCTTCCGCAGCCTCATCGCCAGAACGCTTGATTTTGCGTTTTCATCGAATCCGGCGCACATCGTATGGCCCATCGCAATCTCGGAGTAGCTGTCCCCAATGACGATGCCGTCCTTCACAAGGGCCGCGATGAACGCATCGTCGATTGGATCTGCTGATGCCGGCGCGGCAGTGAGCAGCGCGGCGGCGGACAGCAGGACCGCGCAGGCCGTCGACCAGTTCCCAGGAAGGCCGACGTTCATAGCTGAACATTAGCTGAAATCCAGGCTTTCCTCTTTGCGACGAGTTTGCGACGAGTTTGCAATGAGCCGCGCCATTAGACCCGTTCGGGCACCCTCAAGTGCGCGATCGCCAGCTCGAATTCGGCCACATCGACCACCTCGGCACCCAAATCCCGGACCCGCCTGCTGCGCAGCTCGGTCGCCTGGTCTCGGTTTCGGGCCATCGCGGCCATGCTGTCGAACGTCGAGCACGACACCGCCCGCCGGTACGCGGGGTGATCGATCATCAGGCTGGCGCTGCAGAAACCTTCGAGTTTCTCCATCTCCGGAAACACCGCCGTCCGATAGAACTCCAGCGATCGGCTGAGCTGATCCGGCACCACCTTGAGCCAGGTGGCCCGCACGCAGGCCCCGTCGCGTGAGTGGTGGTCACGGTGCATCAGCGGAATATCCCATTCCTCGATCCTCGCGCTGCCGTCGAACATCAACGCGGTGCGATCGCGGATGGGTGCGACCCGTTCGGCGCTGGTGCGCATCGCCTGTATGGACTCCCAGGCGCTGGTGGCGATGCAGCCGCCGGATTGGCGATCCACTAGCAGCGACAACCCGACATACCCGTCAATTTCCTGCAGCGCGGGCATCACGACATCGCGAACGTGTGCAATTCCGATGTCGACCGACAAGGGTTGCGCCTGGATGGTGGTTGAGCGTGCGTACACGGTCGCCCCCTGCCTGGTCGCGGCGCGCCCCGGTGGCGCTACCGGTCAATCTCCAACCTTCCTCCGACCAACAGGTCGTGGCAATGGGCAATTTCGCGTAATGGGCTACCTTCGCTTGGGTGGACAACGCCTTGGTGGACAACCGCCTCGCCTACCTGGATCAGGTGCCACTCCTCGGGCTGCGAGCGCTTGGTTATGTGACGCTCATTCAAGCGACTTGGATTTACGACGGCGCCGTAGATATTGAGGGATTACGCCGTTTTCAACGCAATCTCGGTGATGGGCTACTTGGGCGCAGGATCGAACGTTCTCCATTGCCTTTCGCGCGTGATCGTTGGGTGTTCGACAGAGGGCCGAAGGACCCGGACCACCTGGACATCGCTGCGACTCCGAGACCACGCGCCGACGTCGGCGGATGGATCGACGAACGCGGAAACTTAACCATTGACCCCGAATTCGGCCCCGCCTGGCATCTCGGAATCCTTCCGCTCGAAGAAAACGGCACCGCGGTGAGCCTGGTGGTTTCCCACGGTGTCAGCGACGCGGTCGGCGTGTGTCTTGCTATAGCCGATGCGGCCGAGGGCAGGAGGCGCGACCTGGGCTATCCACCGCCCGGTGCGCGCACGCTCACCCGTGCTGCGCTGGAGGACGCCCGGGGCACCATCTTGGAGATACCAGCGCTCGCGCGGGCGCTGGCCGCCACTGCTCGCTTTGCCAGGCGTCAGCGCCAAGACCTGGCGCCGTCGATCGCAGCGGCGTCACCTTCCCCACCCGCGGCCGGCCACGATCAGCCCGTCGTGCTGCCCGCTCTTTCGGCATACCTTGACGTGGCGGAATGGGATGCTCGTGCCGGAAGCCTTGGCGGAACAAGCAACTCACTGTTAGCAGGATTCGCGTCCAGACTGGGCGTGCGGATAGGGCGCGTTGGTGACGACGGCGTGGTCACGCTGTCGTTCCCGGTAAGCGAGCGCACCGAAGACGACACACGCGCGAATGCGCTGGTGCGCGCCCGCGTCAGAGTCGATCCGGCCCATGTGGCGCACGACCTCGGGGAGATACGTGCCAAGATCAAGCAGGCGCTCGCCGAGGCGACGGAGAACTCCGCCGAGTTGTTGGCGCCGCTCCCAATCGCCTCGATCACCCCGAAGTGGGTGGCGAGAAAGGCAGCGAGCTTGGCGCAGGGCGCCAACGAAAGGCCGGTCGTGTGTTCGAACCTCGGCGACATTGGCCCGGCGGTCAACCGCCCGGACGGCACCGATGCCGCTTACCTGTCCATGCGATTGTTCGAGTCCGGTATCACCAAGAGTCGCCTCGACGTCATGGGTGGACAGCTGAATCTGGGTTGTGGTCGCGTCCGGGGGAAAATTTTCATCACGGTCTCGGGCTATCCGGTGGGTGAGTCGAATTCGAAAAGCGAGCTGCGGGAGTTGACGTTGCGCACGTTCGCCGAATTCGGGCTAACCGCAGAAATTGACTGATATCAAGCGGATCTCCGCACGCATATTGTGCGCAATTGAGATTCTGTTTATCAATAATCATCAATAAGTGATCGCTGCGGGCGCTTAGTTGGCCCCGTACGCTGGACTGGGTGCATACCGACGTGCTGCATGTGGACACCTCCACTCGCCGCATCGTGGACATCACCGATGCGGTGCGCAGATTCTGCTTCGCTTACGGCAGCGGCTTGTGCAATGTGTTCGTTCCGCACGCGACGGCCGGGGTCGCGATCATCGAGACCGGCGCGGGCTCCGACGAGGACCTGGTTGACACGCTGGAACGGCTGTTGCCGCGCGATGAGCGCTACCGGCACGCGCACGGCTCGGATGGCCACGGTGCCGACCATGTGTTGCCGGCGATCATCGCGCCATCGGTGACGGTGCCGGTCGCGAGTGGCGATCCGCAGCTGGGCACCTGGCAAAGCATCGTGCTGGTCGATCTCAACCGGGATAACCCGAGGCGATCGGTGCGACTGAGCTTTCTGGAGGGTTAGCCGCCGGGCGATGGACGGCCCGGGACCAGTACTCTGTGCGGTCGAAACGCGTCCTTAAGACGGCCTCCTTGTTGTGCGGCGAATAGGCTGGGAGCGTCCTCAAGGGCAAGTCGCGCCCCAGCCAGGGCGAACCAAGGCGAACAGGAAGAAGCGGAACAAGTGCAGACACACGAGATCAGGAAGCGGTTTCTTGATCATTTCGTGAAGGCCGGCCACACCGAGGTGCCCAGCGCATCGGTGATCCTTGACGACCCCAACCTGCTCTTCGTCAACGCGGGCATGGTTCAGTTCGTACCGTTGTTTCTGGGGCAACGCACGCCGCCGTACTCGACGGCCACCAGCATCCAGAAGTGCATCCGAACGCCCGATATCGACGAGGTGGGCGTCACCACCCGGCACAACACCTTCTTCCAGATGGCCGGCAACTTCTCGTTCGGCGACTATTTCAAACGCGGAGCCATCGAACTGGCCTGGGCACTGTTGACCAACAGCGTCGCCGACGGGGGATACGGGCTGGACCCGGAAAAATTATGGGCGACCGTGTATCTCGACGACGACGAGGCCGCGCAGCTGTGGCAGGAGATCGCGGGCTTGCCGATCGAGCGGATCCAGCGCCGCGGCATGGCCGACAACTACTGGTCGATGGGCATCCCCGGGCCGTGCGGTCCGTCGTCGGAGATCTACTACGACCGCGGGCCCGAGTTCGGGGTCCAGGGCGGCCCCGTGGCCAACGAGGACAGGTACATCGAGATCTGGAACCTCGTCTTCATGCAGAACGAGCGCGGCGAGGGAAGCAGCAAGGAAGACTTCGAAATCCTCGGGCCGCTGCCCCGCAAGAACATCGACACCGGCATGGGCGTGGAGCGGGTCGCGTTCATCCTGCAAGGCGTACACAACGTGTACGAGACCGACCTGCTGCGGCCGGTGATAGAGACCGTGGCCACGGTCGCCACGCGCCCGTACGACGCCGGCAACCACGCTGACGATGTGCGATACCGAATAATCGCCGACCACAGCCGCACAGCGGCGATCCTGATCGGCGACGGGGTCAGCCCGGGCAACGACGGCCGCGGCTACGTGCTGCGCCGCCTGCTGCGCCGGGTGATCCGCTCGGCCAAACTGCTGGGGATCGACACCCCGATGGTCGGCGATCTCATGGCCACGGTGCGCGACGCGATGGGTCCGTCGTATCCCGAACTGGTCACCGACTTCGACCGGATCCGGCGTATCGCGGTTGCGGAGGAGACCGCTTTCAACCGCACGCTGGTATCGGGCTCGCGGCTCTTCGACGACGTGGCCGGTGCAACCAGAGCGTCCGGCGCCACGGTGGTATCCGGCTCGGACGCCTTCACCCTGCACGACACCTACGGCTTCCCGATCGATCTCACTCTCGAGATGGCGTCCGAGGCGGGCTTGACGGTCGATAAGGACGGCTTTCACGAGTTGATGTTGCAGCAGCGGCAGCGGGCCAAGGCCGACGCCGCCGCGCGCAAACACGCGCACGCGGACCTGACCGCATACCGGGAGTTGGTCGACGGTGGGCCCACCGAGTTCACCGGATTCGACGAATTAACCTCCGAGGCAAAGATTCTGGGCATCTTCGTCGACGGCAAGCGGGTTCCGGTGGTGGCGCACTCCTCACACGGGGAAGCCGCTCTAGCGGATAGAGTGGAACTGGTTCTGGACCGCACTCCGCTTTACGCCGAGTCGGGTGGCCAGCTCGCCGATGTGGGCACCATCAGCGGAACCGGCGCGGGCGGGAGCGCCAGGGCCGCGGTCACCGACGTGCAAAAGATCGCCAAAACCCTTTGGGTGCATCGGGTTAACGTCGAGTCCGGAGAGTTCGTCGAGGGCGACACCGTGGTTGCGGCGGCGGACCCGGAATGGCGCCGGGGTGCCACGCAGGGACACTCGGGTACCCACATGGTGCACGGGGCGCTGCGACAAGTGCTGGGGCCCAACGCTGTTCAGGCGGGATCGCTGAACCGGCCGGGTTACCTGCGCTTCGACTTCAACTGGCAGGGGCCGTTGACCGAAGACCAGCGCACCCAGATTGAAGAAGTGACCAACGAGGCCGTGCAGGCCGACTTCGAGGTGCACACATTCATCGAACAGTTCGACAAGGCCAAAGCGATGGGTGCGATGGCGCTGTTCGGCGAGGCTTATCCCGACGAAGTACGGGTCGTGGAGATTGGCGGGCCGTTCTCGCTGGAGCTGTGCGGCGGAACGCATGTGCACAACTCAGCTCAGATCGGTCCGGTGACGCTGCTGGGCGAATCGTCGATCGGTTCGGGGGTGCGCCGGGTGGAGGCCTACGTCGGGCTGGACTCGTTCCGGCACCTGGCCAAGGAGCGGGCGCTGATGGCCGGGCTGGCGTCGTCGCTGAAGGTGCCGTCCGAAGAGGTGCCCGCCCGGGTGGCCAATCTGGTGGAACGGCTCAAGGCCGCGGAGAAGGAGCTCGAACGCGCCCGGCAGGCAGAGCTCGCCGGCAAGGGCACTCTCGCCGTAAAGACGAAGGTATACATCGGTAACGTCCGGGTGGTGGCGCAACGTGAGTCGAGGGGGACGACCGCGGCCCAGCTGCGTTCACTCGTCGGCGACATCCGCGGCAAACTCAGTAACGAGCCCGCGGTGGTCGCGCTGATCGCCGAAGGCGACGACGAGACGGTGCCGTACGTGGTTGCTGCCAATCCAGCCGCCCAAGATCTCGGAATCAGCGCCAACGACCTCGTGAAGCAGCTTGCCGCGGCGGTGGACGGCCGCGGCGGCGGCAAAGCCGACCTGGCGCAGGGCTCAGGAAAGGACCCGACCGGCATCGAAGCGGCGCTCAAAGCGGTACACACTGAGATAGAGAAAAAGCGGGTCGGTTGAGTGGCCCCAGCACAGCACCGGCTGCCCGACCGGCCCGGCGATCCCAACCAGGACCCTGGGCGGGGGCCCAGACCCGGGAGAAGCCTCGGCGTCGACGTGGGCAGCGTGCGAATCGGCGTGGCTTGCAGCGATCCCGACGGCATCCTGGCCACCCCGGTCGAGACGGTGCGCCGTGACCGTTCCGGCAGGCACGTGCGGCGGCTGGCCGCGCTGGCCGCCGAATTGGAGGCGGTCGAGATCATCGTCGGATTACCGCGGACGCTGGCCGATCGCACCGGCCCGGCGGCCCAGGACGCGATCGAATTGGCCGAGACGTTGGCCACCCGCGTAGCTCCCATTCCGGTGCGGCTCGCAGACGAGCGGTTGACCACCGTCAGCGCGCAGCGATCACTGCGCGCGGCAGGGGTGGGGAGCAAGGACCAGCGGGCCGTCATCGACCAAGCGGCGGCGGTCGCGATCCTGCAGAGCTGGCTCGATGAACGTCGCGCCCGGTCCGCATCGGCTTTGGGGACGAGGGAAATCGCCGATGGTTGACAGCGCGCGGCGCGAGCGGGCTGAGCCCCAGGCGGTCGGGCCCCGGCATAAGCATCGGTTGAGTCGCGCCGACCGGAAGGCGCGTCGACGCGCACAACAGAGCCGTAAGCGGCGGCGCCTCGTCGGCGGAGCCGCCATCGGGCTGCTGGTCGTGGTCGTCGTGGTCGTCGGCTTCGCCGGCTCCAAGCTGTGGCACACGGCGTTCGGGTCCGGTGACGACGACTACACCGGCACCGGGAACAGCGACATCGTGATTCAGATCGAAGCCGGTGACTCGACCACCGCGGTCGGCGAGACGCTGCAGCACCAGGGTGTGATCGCCACCGTTCGGGCGTTCCTCAACGCCGCGCACGGCAACTCCGCGATTTCGTCCATCCAGCCCGGCTACTACCGCATGCGCACCGAGATCCCGGCGGCTTCGGCGGTCACGTCGCTGACCGATCCGCACAACCGGGTGGGGAAGCTGGTCATCCCGGAAGGGCGCCAGCTCGACGACACCACCGACATGAAGACGAATGCGGTGACGCCCGGAATCCTGACTTTGATCTCCCGCGCCAGCTGTGTGGATCTAGACGGTAACCACCGTTGCGTCGCAGCGGCAGACCTTCGAGCAGCAGCGGAAAAAAGCACTCCCGCGGCGCTGTCGGTGCCGGCCTGGGCGATTCAGCCGGTGACCGAACTGGGCGCCGACCATCGTCGGATCGAAGGCCTCATCGCGCCCGGCAGCTTCAATGTCGATCCGTCGGCCTCAGCCGAGAGCATCCTGGCCAATCTGATCAGCGCCGGCGCCGTGGAGTACGTGCAGTCCGGGTTGGTGGACACCGCCAAGTCCATGAACCTGTCGCCCTACGACATCCTGGTGGTGGCGTCGCTGGTACAGCAAGAAGCCAACACGCAGGATTTCCCGAAGGTGGCGCAGGTCATCTACAACCGCCTGCACGTTCACCAAGCGCTCGAGTTCGACTCGACCGTGAACTATCCGCTGGATCGGCGCGAGGTGGCCACCGGCGACGCCGACCGCGCCGACCGCACGCCGTGGAACACCTACGTGGCGCAAGGGCTGCCGGCCACCGCGATCTGTTCGCCCGGCATCGATGCGCTGCGCGCCGCCGAACATCCCGAGCCGGGTGACTGGCTGTACTTCGTCACCATCGACAAGCAGGGGACGACCGTGTTCACCAAGGACTACAAACAGCATTTGGCGAATATCGAGCTGGCTAAGCGAAACGGTGTCCTCGACAGCGTCCGCTAGCCCGGCCGCATCCCGGAAGGCGGCGGTTCTGGGCTCGCCGATCGCGCATTCCCGTTCCCCGCAACTGCATCTGGCCGCCTATCGGGCGCTGGGCCTGCACGACTGGACCTATGAGCGCATCGAGTGCGGCGCCGAGGAGCTGCCTGGCGTGGTCGGCGGATTCGGGCCCGAGTGGGTGGGCGTGTCGGTGACCATGCCGGGCAAATTCGCCGCTCTGCGATTCGCCGACGAGCACACCGAACGCGCGGGCCTGGTCGGATCGGCCAACACCCTGGTGCGCACGCCGGGCGGCTGGCGGGCCGACAACACCGACGTCGACGGGGTGGCGGGTGCGCTGGGGACGGCGTCCCGGTGGGCGCTGGTTTGCGGGTCGGGCGGCACCGCGCCCGCGGCCGTGCTGGGGCTGGCCGAACTCGGTGTCAGCGGGATCACCGTGGTGGCGCGTAATCCGGACAAGGCGGCGCGGTTGGTCGACCTTGGCAAGCGGATCGGCGTGCCGACCCGGTTCTGCGCCCTGGACGGCCCCGGGCTGGCCGACGAGGTGGCCGGCGCCGGCGTACTGATCAGCACCATCCCGGCTGCCGTGGCTTCCCGGTATGCCGACACCTTCGCCGCGATCCCGGTGCTGCTGGATGCGGTGTATGACCCGTGGCCCACGCCGCTGGCCGCCGCGGTGGCCGCCGCCGGCGGCCGGGTGATCAGCGGCCTGCAGATGCTGCTGCATCAGGCGTTTGCGCAGGTGGAGCAATTCACCGGGCTGCCCGCACCGCGAGAAGCGATGACTTGCGCGCTGGACGCATTGGATTAACGTGCCGCGCATGCGGCTTGGGGCGACCGTCGGTGTGGTGCTGGTCTGGCTGGTGGTGTTGAGCTGCTACGACATCCGTACGCGCCGGCTGCCCAACGCGCTGACATTGCCCGGCGCGGGGGCGATTCTGCTGGCTGCCGGCTTCGCCGGGCGCGGCCTGCCCGCGCTGGCCGGAGCGGCGGCATTGGCCGCGTTGTATCTATTGGTGCATCTGGTGGCGCCGGCGGCGATGGGCGCCGGGGACGTGAAGCTGGCGATCGGGCTGGGTGGGCTGGCCGGGTGTTTTGGCGCCGGGGTGTGGTTTCTGGCGGCGTTGGTCGCGCCGCTGCTCACCGCGGTACTGGCGCTGGGGGCGCGGGTCGGCACCGGCGCGTCGACCGTGCCGCACGGTCCGTCGATGTGTGTGGCCACCGCCCTGGCGGTGAGTCTGGTTGTCGCATGACCTGCCTCGACGCGGTGCTCGAAATTAGGTGCGTCCCCACATGGGAAGATAGTCAGGTGTTGCGCTGGATCACTGCCGGAGAATCCCACGGCCGCGCCTTGGTGGCCGTGGTCGAAGGCATGGTCGCCGGCGTGGCCGTCACTTCCACCGAAATCGCCGACAGAGCTGGCCCGCCGCCGGCTCGGCTACGGCCGCGGCGCCCGGATGGAGTTCGAGCGCGACGCGGTCACCGTGCTGGCCGGGGTGCGCCACGGCGTCACCCTGGGCGGACCGATCGCCATCGAGATCGGCAACACCGAATGGCCGAAGTGGGAAACCGTGATGGCCACCGACCCGGTCGACCCGGCAGAGCTGGCCGAGACAGCGCGCAATGCTCCGCTGACCCGGCCGCGGCCCGGCCACGCCGACTACGCGGGCATGCTCAAGTACGGCTTCGACGACGCCCGCCCGGTGCTGGAGCGGGCCAGCGCCCGCGAGACCGCCGCGCGCGTCGCGGCCGGCACCATCGCCCGGTCATTCCTGCGGCAGGCGCTGGGCGTCGAGGTGCTGTCCCACGTCATCGCGATCGGCCCGTCGGCGCCGTACGACGGTCCGCCGCCGCAACCCGATGACCTGGCCGCGATCGACGCCAGCCCGGTCCGCGCCTTCGACAAGGCCGCCGAGCAGGCCATGATCACCGAGATCGAGGCGGCCAAGAGGGACGGCGACACCCTGGGCGGCGTGGTGGAGGTCGTGGTGCCGGGACTGCCGGTCGGGCTGGGCTCGTTCACCAGCGGCGACAACCGGCTGGACAGCCAACTCGCCGCCGCCGTGATGGGCATTCAGGCGATCAAGGGCGTCGAGATCGGCGATGGTTTCGAGACCGCGCGCCGCCGCGGCAGCCACGCTCACGACGAGATGTACCCGGGGCCCGACGGCGTCGTCCGCTCGACCAACCGGGCCGGCGGCCTCGAAGGCGGCATGACCAACGGCCAGCCGCTGCGGGTGCGCGCCGCGATGAAGCCGATCTCCACCGTGCCGCGGGCGCTGGCCACCGTCGACATGGCCACCGGCGAGGAGGCCGTCGCCATCCACCAGCGCTCGGATGTGTGCGCGGTGCCGGCCGCCGGCGTCGTGGTCGAGACCATGGTGGCGCTGGTGCTGGCCCGCGCGGCGCTGGAGAAGTTCGGCGGCGATTCGCTGACCGAAACCCGCCGCAACATCGAGTCGTACCAGCGTGCGGTGGCCGAGCGGGAACGCCGGCCGCCGGAGCTCAGGTCCGTCCGGGGTAAGCGCTCATGGCACCGAAAGCAGTACTGGTGGGACTGCCGGGCTCCGGCAAGTCCACCATCGGGCGGCGGCTGGCCAAGGCGCTCGGCGTCGGCATGCTCGACACCGACGCGGCGATCGAGGAGCAGACCGGACGCACCATCGCCGACATCTTCGCCACCGACGGGGAGCAGGAATTCCGTCGCATCGAAGAAGGCGTGGTCCGCGCGGCACTGGCCGAGCATGACGGCGTCCTGTCGCTGGGCGGCGGCGCCGTCACCAGCTCCGGGGTGTGCGAGCGCCCTGGCCGGCCACACCGTCATCTACCTGGAGATCAGCGCCGCCGAGGGGGTGCGGCGCACCGGCGGCAACAGCGTGCGGCCGCTGCTGGCCGGGCCCGACCGGGCCGAGAAGTATCGCGACCTGATGGCGAAACGGGTTCCGCTGTACCGGCAGGTCGCCACCCTCCGGGTCGACACCAACCGGCGCAACCCCGGGGCGGTGGTCCGCTACATCGTGTCGCCGGCTCGCAGGGTTCGCCGAGCCCCGCAGCCGGTCACGCCCGCTGTCACCCCTCGCGCCGCAGGCTCACCAAATGACCGGTATCACTTCGAACCGGTCACCGTGACCGGTGGCCGTCGATCCGCCCTACCCGGTGGTGATCGGCACCGGGTTGCTGAACGAGCTCGGACGAACTGCTTGCCGGCCGGCATCGAGTCGCGATCCTGCATCAACCGGTGCTGACCCAGACCGCGGAGGCGATCCGAAGCCACTTGGCCGACAAGGGCATTGACGCGCACCGCATCGAAATTCCGGACGCCGAAGCCGGCAAGGAACTGCCTGTCGTCGGATTCATCTGGGAAGTGTTGGGCCGCATCGGAATCGGCCGCAAAGACGCGCTGGTCAGCCTCGGCGGCGGGGCGGCCACCGACGTCGCGGGGTTCGCGGCGGCCACCTGGCTGCGGGGCGTCTCGATCGTGCATGTGCCCACCACGTTGCTGGCAATGGTCGACGCCGCCGTCGGCGGCAAGACCGGCATCAACACCGACGCGGGCAAGAACCTGGTCGGCGCGTTTCACCAGCCGCTCGCTGTCCTGGTCGACCTGGCGACGCTGGAAACGTTGCCGCGCAACGAAATCGTGTGCCGGAATGGCCGAAGTCGTCAAGGCGGGTTTCATCGCGGACCCGGTGATCCTGGACCTCATCGAAGCCGACCCGCAGGCCGCCCTGGACCCGACGGGTGATGTGCTGCCCGAGCTGGTCCGGCGCGCGATCGCCGTCAAGGCCGAGGTGGTCGCCGCCGACGAGAAGGAATCTGAGCTGCGCGAAATCCTGAACTACGGCCACACTTTGGCGCACGCGATCGAGCGCCGGGAGCGCTATCAGTGGCGGCACGGCGCCGCGGTATCGGTGGGCCTGGTGTTCGCCGCCGAGCTGGGCCGGCTGGCCGGACGGCTCGACGATGCCACCGCCGAACGGCACCGCACCATCCTGACGTCACTGGGGCTGCCGGTCAGCTACGACGCCGACGCGCTGCCGCAATTGCTGGAATACATGGCCGGGGACAAGAAAACCCGGGCCGGTGTGCTCCGGTTCGTGGTGCTCGACGGGCTGGCCAAGCCGGGCCGGTTGGTAGGACCGGACCCGGCGCTGCTGGCGGCTGCTTACGCGGGCGTATCGGGGCTGGACGCGTCATGACGTCACCGTCAACGTCATCAACGGCCCCAACCTGGGCCGGCTGGGCCGGCGCGAGCCCGACGTCTACGGCGACACCACCCACGACGAGCTGGCCGCGCTGATCGAGCGTGAGGCGGCCGAACTTGGGGCTCAAAGCTGTTGTGCGGCAAAGTGATAGCGAAGCTCAGCTGCTGGACTGGATCCATCTGGCGGCCGACGCGGGCGAGCCGGTGATCCTCAATGCCGGCGGCCTGACCCACACCTCGGTCGCGCTGCGCGATGCCTGCGCCGAGCTAAGCGCGCCCCTGATCGAGGTGCACATCTCCAATGTGCATGCCCGCGAAGAGTTCCGGCACCATTCCTACCTCAGCCCGGTTGCGACCGGGGTCATCGTCGGGCTGGGGATCCAGGGCTACCTGCTTGCGCTGCGCTACCTGGCCGATACCAGGGACTAGCGGCTAGTCCTTCTCGGATTCCGGGCCCGACCAGGTTGCCGAAGAACCCGGCCATGAGGGCTTCGGGTCGGTGTGCGTCGGGATCACTTCTGTCTTTGCCGCCTCATCTGCTTTTACCGCGTCGCTCGTGGCGATCGTTTCGGTGGGGGCGTCGCGCTTGGTCGTCGGGATCACCTCGGTGGCGGCCTCGCGCTCCGGGGTGGCGACCGTCTCGGTTTCGCGTTCTTCGGTGGCCTCGCGTTCTTTGGTGGCCACTGCCGTGGCCGCGGTGGCCCGCGCCCCCTCGTGCTCTGGGGCCACCTCCCCGGTTGGAGCGTCATCGCGCACGGCGGCGAACACGTCGGTGTCGGCCCGCTCGTCCCGAGGTGCACCTTCGCGCGGAGCCGGGGGATTGCGATCCACCCGCCAGCGGCCGACAGCCACACCGACGATCCCGGGCAGGAACACGGCGAGCGCGGTGAAGGCAGCGAACGTCGTCAGCTCGCTGATCAGACCGCCGGTGTACAGCGCCGTTGTAGAACAGCGCGATCAGCCAGGCGACCGCGCCGCTGAGGAGCCCGCGAGCAGTCCGGCCAGCAGCCAGGTCATCGCCAGATCCTGGCGGCGGTCCGGGTCGGGATTGGCAACGGCGTCCGCGCGGCCGTCGAGGACGCCCCACACGACCACGCCGATGACGAACAAGAACAGCAGCACGAGGCTGGCCAGTCCGGCCTGCGTCTGCCAGGCGTTGATTATCACTCCCTGGATCAAACGGACGACGACCATGACCGCGGCGAATACCAGGCCGCGCAGCATCCAAGTACCTCATGGGCATTCAGAGTAGCGAGTACCGTCAAGGGTCGTGACATATTCCCAGCGGCGAGACAATCTGAAAGCGCAAATCGGGGCCAGCGGGCTGGATGCGATGCTGGTCACAGACCTGGTCAACGTGCGGTACCTGTCCGGATTCACCGGGTCCAACGGCGCGTTGCTGGTATTCGCCGATGATCGCGGTGCGGTGCTGGCCACTGACGGTCGCTATCGCACCCAGGCCGCCGAGCAAGCGCCCGAACTCGAGATCGCCATCGAGCGGGCGCTGCGGGCGCCACCTGGCCGGCCGGGCCGCTGACGGCGGCGTTCGAAAACTGGGCTTCGAAAGCAATGTGGTCACCGTCGACGGCTTTGACGCGCTCAACAACGAGTTGGACGAACGCAAATCCGGCCCGGAGGCGAGCACCAAGCTGGTCCGGGCTGCCGGCACCGTCGAGGCTCTACGCGAGATCAAGGACGCCGGCGAGCTCGCGCTGCTGCGGCTGGCCTGCGAGGCGGCCGACACCGCGCTGGCCGATCTGATCGAGCGCGGCGGGCTGCGGCCCGGTCGCACCGAGCGTGCGGTGGCTCGCGAGCTGGAGGCGCTGATGCTCGACCACGGGGCCGATGCGATCTCGTTCGAGACCATCGTGGCCGCCGGGCCGAATTCGGCGATCCCGCACCACCGGCCGACCGATGCGACGCTGGCGGAAGGCGATTTCGTCAAGATCGACTTCGGCGCACTGGTGGCCGGCTACCACTCCGACATGACCCGCACCTTCGTGCTGGGCAAGGCCGCCGACTGGCAGCTCGAAATCTATGCGCTGGTGGCCGATGCGCAACGGGCCGGCCGCGAGGCGCTGCACCCCGGCGCTGGTCTGCGTGACGTGGACGGCGCAGCGCGCCAGATCATCGCCGACGCGGGCTACGCCGAACAGTTCGGCCACGGGTTGGGGCACGGCGTGGGTTTGCAGATCCACGAAGCGCCCGGAATCGGGGCCACATCCACCGGGACGCTGCTCGCGGGCTCAGTGGTCACCGTGGAGCCCGGCGTCTATTTGCCCGGCCGCGGCGGCGTCCGCATCGAGGACACGCTGGTGGTGGGCTCTGAGCCAGAGTCGGCGGAATTGCTCACCCGGTTCCCCAAAGAACTGGCCATTCTCACCTAATCCACGACGACAGGGCTACCGCACCCCCCTTTGCCCCCGACACCGCCGCGAGACGGCAACTACCGACTCCACTACTCGTGAAACGCGTAGTGGAATGCCGTTTCGCGGCGGTCGCGGGGCACCGGCCCCGCATTGGTGCACTCGGGCGCGGGTAACCTCTACCGGGTAACCCAAGATCGGGTGCAATCCTGTTCCCTGGATAACGGGCAAATCCTGTAGGAGATTCACGACCGTGGCAAGCACTGCCGACTTCAAGAACGGACTCGTCCTGGTCATCGACGGGCAGCTGTGGACAATCACCGAGTTCCAGCACGTCAAACCCGGTAAGGGCCCCGCCTTCGTGCGCACCAAGCTGAAGAATGTGCTCTCGGGCAAGGTGGTCGACAAGACGTACAACGCCGGGGTGAAAGTGGATACCGCGACCGTCGACCGGCGCGACGCCACCTACCTGTACCGCGACGGCACCGACTTCGTGTTCATGGACTCCGAGGACTACGAGCAGCACGCACTGCCGGAGTCCCTCGTCGGTGACGCGGCGAACTTCCTGCTGGAGGGCCTGCCGGTCCAGGTCGCGTTCAGCGAGGGTGCGCCGCTGTACCTGGAGCTGCCGGTGACGGTCGAGCTGGTCGTGTCGCACACCGATCCCGGTCTGCAGGGCGACCGGTCCAGCGCGGGCACCAAGCCGGCCACCATGGAAACCGGTGCCCAGATCAACGTGCCGCTGTTCATCAACACCGGAGACAAGCTGAAGGTGGATTCCCGCGACGGCAGCTACCTGGGCCGCGTAAACGCGTGAGCAAACCCGCGAGGCCTGTTAAAGGACGCCACCAGGCCCGCAAGCGTGCCGTTGACCTGTTATTCGAAGCCGAGGCCCGCGGGCTGAGCCCGGTGGAGATCGTGGAGGTCCGCACCGCGCTGACGGAAGCGAAGCAGGATGTGGCGGCGCTGAACCCGTACACCGAGACGGTGGCTCGCGGCGTCGGAGAACACTCCGCGCATATCGACGACCTGATCAGCTCGCACCTGCAGGGCTGGACGCTGGACCGGCTGCCAGCGGTGGATCGCGCCATCCTGCGGGTCGCGGTGTGGGAGCTGCTTTACGCCGAGGACGTGCCGGAGCCGGTCGCCGTCGACGAGGCTGTGCAGCTGGCCAAGGAACTCTCCACCGATGAGTCGCCCAGCTTCATCAACGGCGTGCTCGGGCAGGTCATGCTGGTGGCGCCGCAGATCAGGGCGGCCGCTCAAGCGGTCCGTCCCGCCGCCGCCGCCGAGAATCAGGCGCCGCAGTCTTGACCCGGCTGGTGCTGCGCGTCGTCATCGCCTCCGTCCTGGCGGCGACGGTGGTGCTCGGTGCCGTCGTCTGCGCCGCCTACGGGCTGACCGTCGTCGCGTCGGCGCTGTCGATTTACGCGCTGGGCGTCGGCGCCTGGCTATACCACTGCGTCGAACGGCTGATCCTGGCCCGCCGCATCAGCACCGTCCGCGCGGCGGCCAAGCCGCTGCAGCCCTTGCTTCCGGTGATGGCCGCCCTGATGGCGCTGACGCAGGCCGTGGTGCGCGCGCTCGGCGATGTCACCGAGCTGCCGGCGCGGCGTTGGGAGCGTCCGGTGCTCCCAATAGTCAAACGGCTGGACAACCCGGGGAAGCCGAAGCAATAGACGCGTCCCGATTTGGGTCATTGAGAACTTCGCAGCATAAGTACAGAGTGGCGATATGAATTCAGACCGCACCCGGCCCCGGCGCCTTCGGGTTTCCGCGCTAGCCGCGGTCGCCAACCCGTCGTACACGCGGATAGACACCTGGAACCTGCTCGACGACGCGTGCCGTCAGCTCGCCGAGGTCGACCTGGCCGGGCAGGACAAAGCCCACGAGGTGGCCCGGGTGAAGCGCCTGATGGACCGCCTCGGCGCCTACGAGCGGTACTGGTTGTATCCCGGCGCGGAGAATCTGGCGACCTTCCGCGCTCACCTGGACATCCTCTCCACGGTGCGGCTCACCGAAGAGGTATCGCTGGCCGTGCGCCTGCTGAGCGAATATGGCGACCGCGCCGGGCTTTTCGATACGTCCACGCCGTTGGCCGACCAGGAGCTGGTGGCCCAGGCCAAACGGCAACAGTTCTACACCGTGTTACTCGCGGACGACTCGCCGCACACGGCGCCCGATTGCCTGGCGGCGTGCCTGCGCGAGCTGCGCGATCCCTCCGACGACGTGCAGTTCGAAATCCTCGTCGTGGCCAGCGTGGAAGATGCCATCACCGCGGTTGCCCTGAACGGCGAGATTCAGGCCGCGATCATCCGCCACGACCTCCCGTTGCGGTCCCGCGACCGGGTGCCGCTGATGAACTCGTTGCTAGGGCCCAGTGATGCAGAAGGCTCGGAGGCCGGGCTGCAAATCCATGATCGCGCCAACGACTGGGTCGAATGCGGCGAATGGATCCGCGAGCTGCGGCCACACATCGACCGCTATCTGCTGACCGACGAGTCGATCGCGGCGGGCAATGACGACGAGCCGGACGTCTACCACCGGACCTTCTACCGACTGAACGACGTCACCGATCTGCACAGCACGGTGCTCGCCGGCCTCCGGAACCGTTTCGCCACGCCATTTTTCGACGCCCTGCGCGCCTACGCCTCGGCACCCGTCGGCCAATTCCACGCCCTTCCGATCGCGCGAGGCGCCAGCATCTTCAACTCCAAGTCGCTGCAGGACATGGGAGAGTTCTACGGCCGCAACATCTTCATGGCCGAGACGTCGACCACCTCGGGTGGCCTGGACTCGCTGCTGGACCCGCACGGCAACATCAAGAAGGCGATGGACAAGGCCGCGCGCACGTGGAACTCCAACCACACCTACTTCGTCACCAACGGCACGTCGACCGCCAACAAAATCGTCATGCAGTCCCTGACCCGGCCGGGCGACATCGTGTTGATCGATCGCAACTGTCACAAGTCGCACCACTACGGTCTGGTGCTGGCCGGCGCGTACCCGCTGTACCTGGACGCTTATCCGCTGCCGCAGTTCGCTATCTACGGGGCGGTGCCGCTGTACACCATCAAGAAGGCGCTGCTGGATCTCGAGGCGACCGGGCAGCTGCACCGGGTACGCATGGTGCTGCTCACCAACTGCATCTTCGACGGCGTCGTCTACAACCCCCGTCGCGTCATGGAGGAAGTGCTGGCGATCAAGCCGGACATCTGCTTTCTGTGGGACGAGGCGTGGTATGCGTTCGCCACCGCCGTGCCGTGGGCCCGGCAACGCACCGCCATGATCTCGGCGGAGCGTCTCGAGCAAACGCTGGCGTCGCCGGAATACGCCGAGGAATACCGGAATTGGACCGCGTCGATGGAGGGGATCCCCCGTTCGGAGTGGGTTGACCACCGGCTGATGCCCGACCCCAGTCGGGCGCGGGTCCGGGTGTACGCCACACACTCGACGCACAAGTCGCTGTCGGCGTTTCGGCAGGCGTCGATGATCCACGTCCGCGACCAGGACTTCAACTCGCTTGCGCGGGACCAGTTCGGTGAGGCGTTTTTAACCCACACGTCGACATCGCCGAACCAGCAGCTTCTCGCCTCGCTCGACCTGGCGCGCCGCCAGGTCGACATCGAGGGTTTCCAGCTGGTCCGGCAGGTCTACGACATGGCGCTGGTCTTCCGGCACCGCGTTCGCAAAGACCGGCTGATCAGCAAGTGGTTCCGCATCCTCGACGAGTCCGACCTGGTGCCCGAGGAGTTCCGGGCGTCCGCGGTCAGCTCCTACCGTCAGGTCAGGCAGGGCGCGCTGGAGGAGTGGAACGAGGCCTGGCGGTCCGATCAGTTCGTGCTGGATCCGACGCGGGTCACCCTGTTTCTCGGCGACACCGGAATGAACGGGTACGACTTCCGCGAGAAGATCCTGATGGACCGATTCGGCATCCAGATCAACAAGACCTCGATCAACAGCGTGCTGTTGATCTTCACGATCGGGGTCACGTGGTCGAGCGTGCACTATCTGCTCGACGTGCTGCGCAGGGTGGCCACCGATTTCGACCACGAGAAGCAGGCGGCCAGCGTGGCCGACTGGGCACTGCACGAGCGCCGAGTCGACGAGATCACCCAGGATCTGCCGCACCTGCCCGACTTCAGCGAGTTCGACATCGCCTTCCGCCCCGTCGACGCCTGCTCGGTCGGCGACATGCGGGCGGCCTTCTACGCGGGGTATGAAGAGTCCGACCGCGAGTACGTGCAGATCGGCGCGGCCGGGCGCCGGCTGGCCGAGGGCATGAACCTGGTGTCCACCACATTCGTGGTTCCCTACCCGCCCGGCTTCCCGGTGCTGGTTCCCGGTCAGGTGGTCTCCAAGGAAATCCTCTATTTCCTCGCCCAGCTCGACGTCAAGGAAATCCACGGCTACAACCCGGAACTCGGGTTGTCGGTGTTCACCGCGGAGGCGCTGACCCGGATGGAGGCCCAACGCAGTGCGGCGACCGCCGCGGTGGGTTCCGCGACCCCGGTCTTCGAGCTCCCGTCGGACGCATCCGGCTTGACTTGTTCCACGAACGGCGAGAGCGCCAAGCGGGCGGTAGCCGAAGACGCCTGACGGGATGGCGCGTCGAGTGTGCGCTGGCGGCGTTGAGTGTGCTTGCAGGGCGGAAATTTACGCGATTTTCCGCCCTGGAGGCACACGCGAGAGCGGTGTGGCCGAGTTACCGCAGAGCCTTGGCGTACAGCAAGCTGTCCTGCGGTTCGGGCCCGATGGTGGGGTAGACGGCGTGCCGGGCCAGCCGGCCCTCCAGCGCGAAACCGGCGCGCAGCAACACCCGCGCCGACCGCTCGTTGTCGACGTGGCAGGTGCCCCAGACGCGGTAGACGTCCCGGTCCGCTTGCAGCGCCGTGAGCAGCATGTCGAGCACCTCGGGCATGTAGCCCTTGCCCCACCATCGCCGGCCGATGCAGTAACCGATCTCGACCGAGTGCGGCACCGGGCGTCGGCAGCTGGTCAGCCCGATGACGTCGTCGCTGTTCCGCAGCGTGATCGCCCAGGTCCGGTCGTCATCGGCGATATTGAGCTTTTCGGTGATCACCCGCCGCGTCGCCGCCACGTCGGGATGCGGCGTCCACAGCAGGTACTTGGTGACCTCGGGATCGCGGGCCACCCTTTGGAAGAGCGCGCCGGCGTCATCGAGCATGGGCGGACGCAACACGAGCCGCAGTCCCGTCGATGCGCCCGGGTGGGTAATCGACCATCTCGTTAGAAGCCCAGTGCGCGATAGGTGCTGCGGACGAACTTTGGTTGCGCCGTGCGCAGTTTCGCCAGCGAGGTGTTGCCCGCGACGGCCGTGGCCGCGTCCACGCTCAGATCGGGGCAATTCTGAATCAGGTACAGCAGGATCAAGTCGTCAGCGGCCGGGTCGGCCTGCCACCACGTCCCGTATGCCCCGGGCCAGCTGAACGTTCCCAGGCCACCCGGCCCGAAGATCGGTGCGGACTTCGCCGGATCGGTCACCACCGAGAGGTTCAGCCCGAATCCGCGGCCGATCCACTGCGGCGCCCCCAGGAAGTCATGTTGCTTCTGTTCGGCAGTGAGCCGGTCTGTGCGCATCAGGCGCGCCGACTCTTCGGACAACACCCGCACGCCGTCGATCGTCCCGCCGGCAAGCAGCATCCGCACGAACCGCAGGTAGTCATCGGCGGTCGACCACAACCCGCCGCCGGCGTTGCAGAAGGCGGGCGGCGTGACGTGCGGGGGTCCCATCACGTCGTGGCGCAGCTGATTTTTTTCGTCGAGCCGGTACATGGTCGCGGCGCGGTGCCGCGCTTCGGCCGATACGAAGAACCCGGTGTCGGGCATCCCCGCCGGCCCCAGGACGCGTTCGTCGAGAACCTGGTGGAACGGCTTGTCCTCGACGCGCGACGCGATGACGCCCAGCAGATCGATGGAGTGGCTATAGGTGACTCGGTCGCCGGGTTGATGCACCAGGGGCAGCGCGGCCAGTTCGGTCAGCCAGGCGTCCGAGCCGTGATTGAAAGGCAGCCGCAGATAGGCTCGCGAGATCGGCCCGGACACCGAGAATCCGTAGGCCAGGCCGCTGGTGTGGGTGAGCAGATCCTCGAGCAGAATGGGGCGGCGCGCCGGATGCGTCCGGTCCAGCGGACCGTGTGGGTCGTCCAGCACCTCGACATCGGCCAATTCCGGCGCCCAGCGGGCGATCGGGTCTTTGAGCGCGAGCTTGCCCTCGTCCACCAGGCTCATTACCGCGGCCACGGTAACCGGTTTGGTCATTGACGCGATGCGAAACAGCGTGTCTCGTTGCATCGGCAGGCCCGCGTCGACGTCTCGATAGCCGATCTCGTTGACCTGCAGCATTTCGCCGCGCTGCCAGACCATGGTGACCGCGCCGGCCAGTAGGCCCGCATCGCATACCTCGCGGATGGAGGCCTGGTTGCCATCGAGGCTCGTGCGACTCACCTGGTTCAGGTTATTGGACGAAGTCAGGCGCGCTTCACAGCACCCTCCACGCCGCACCTACGGTCTTCACCGCTGCACTAGCCGCACAGACCAAGAGCGGGTATCGGTGGATTGAGGCTAAGATTTCATGACGGTTTCGGTTGAGCAAAGGTACTGCAGCTTACCCGCGATGCGAAGGCCGATATCGGCTGTTTGGCTTTAGTGTTGGCAGCTATGGCCGGAATGGACAATTATGTGAAGCGCTGGCATTCAGCGCTTCACGTAACCGTGTCGGCATTGATAGTTGCCATCCTCGGACTCGGCATCACCCCCGTGGCCCATGCGGCTGCAGTCAACGCGACGTTGTCGGTGGAACACGCGTGGCAGACCGGTTTCATCGCTCAATTCTCCATCACCAACTCGAGCATGGTGCAGCTAACCGATTGGAAGCTTGAATTCGACTTGCCGGTGGGAGAAGGTGTCTCGCACACGTGGAATAGCACCCTTGCCCAATCTGGCACGCACTATGTGCTCACCCCCGCGAATTGGAATCGCACCATTGCACCCGGCGGTTCAGCCACAGGTGGTCTACGAGGCGTGCTGACCGGTACCTACTCGCCACCGTCGAATTGTCTGCTCAACGGGCAATATCCCTGCACCTAGAGGCGACTGGGCACTGAATCTCGACGGCTCCGACAGTGCGGCCAGTGCCACATAGGTTTGGTGAGCCTGGCTCGCAACGCGTCACTCGGGTTGGGGCGAGGCCGGCGGAGCAAACGAGCGAAGATGACGGCGAGTCTGGTGATCCGGTGCCCCGGCCGTCGCCATCGGTGTGCCTGCCTCGCGTGTAGTCGCCTTGCCACTCCACTTGCTCTCCCGCGGCGACCCTGGCTATCTGCTCGATTTGCTTTGCCGCGTCACGCGAGCGAAGAAAGAACTCATGCTGGCGCTGCAGATCTTCATCGGACTCGATAAGCCTGAGTTCAGGGACGAACTCTTCGAGCTCGGCTCGGCGCTGCGGGACGATCATGCAGATCGGCTCGTCGACCTCGAATCGCACCGGCATCAGTTTGCGGGTGAGTTTCCAGCTCATGCTGAAACTCGCACTTGCCCAGTCGGTTTCGACTATGCCCTCTAACGGGCACACGGCATCCTTCGGATAGTTTGCTGGTCCGCGGACCAACAGGTTGTAGCCCGGCGGAGTGCGAAACAGCAGCGGCAACTTCCAGGTCAGAATGCCGTTACCGAAATGGCTGAGGGGCAAGTACTGACCCGGATCGCGTCTGTCGGGTGTGATCTTCACATCCACGTCGTTTGCCTGACCCATCCACGTAGCGGTGAACGCGGATGGATTGCGCAGCTCCCAGCCGCTTTGGTTGGCGATGAGCATCGGCAAACACCGACTGGGCCAGCCCTCGCGCGTCTCTGACATCCACTTCCGGCTCACCGGTGCCGGGATAATCTGTGGCGCGTTATCACGGGTGATGAATCCGATCAGTGGACGGGCCGGGCTGTCGGACTTGTCACTCATCCGATCGAGATTAGTTGGGGACACCCGTTGCCACAGACCTTGGAATCCCTCAGCGCGGAATCGCGGCCCGGGTAGGGGATTCTTGGGAAAGAATCAGAGCCTGTCATTTTCGCCGCGCTAGGTCGCAGTGCTACGCTGCCCGGCAGTCGACATCCTTTAACGATCCGTCCGGAGAGGCGGAGAAGGAGGTCTGGAAAAAGCCATGTCTCGCATGGGTGCCGTGGGCGATGCCGCTTTTGGCGGTGAATCGCGGGAATTGATGTCCGCGGCCGACGTCGGTCGGACCATTTCGCGCATCGCGCATCAGATCATCGAAAAGACCGCTTTAAACGATCGAGCTCGGACCCCGCCACGGGTGGTGCTGCTGGGTATCCCGACGCGTGGCGTGATCCTGGCCGAACGCCTGGCCATCAACATCGGCGAGTACAGCGGTGTCGACGTCGCGCGCGGCGCACTGGACATCACGCTCTACCGCGACGACCTGATGAGCAAGCCGCCGCGTCCGCTGGAGACGACCTCGATCCCGGCCGGCGGCATCGACGACGCGCTGGTGATCCTGGTCGACGACGTGCTGTACTCCGGGCGCTCGGTGCGCTCGGCCCTGGACGCGCTGCGCGACGTGGGCCGGCCGCGCGCCGTGCAACTGGCGGTACTGGTCGACCGTGGCCACCGCGAACTGCCGGTGCGCGCCGACTATGTCGGCAAGAACGTGCCGACCTCGCGCAGCGAGAGCGTGCATGTGCAACTCAGCGAGCACGACGGTCGCGACGGCGTGGTCATCTCGAGAGACATCTCGAAAGACGACGCCTCATGACCAGACACCTGCTGGCCGCCGGCGACCTGAGCCGCGACGACGCCATCGCGATCCTCGACGACGCCGACCGGTTCGCGCAGGCGCTGGTCGGTCGCGAGATCAAGAAGCTGCCGACGCTGCGCGGGCGCACCGTGATCACGATGTTCTACGAAAACTCGACCCGCACCCGGGTGTCGTTCGAGGTCGCCGGCAAGTGGATGAGCGCCGACGTGATCAACGTCAGCGCGTCCGGATCGTCGGTGAGTAAAGGGGAATCCCTGCGCGACACCGCGCTGACGCTGCGCGCGGCCGGCGCCGACGCGCTGATCATCCGGCACCCGGCGTCGGGTGCTGCGCAGCTGCTCGCCGACTGGACTTCATCTGTGACAGACAACCAGGCCGGGCCCTCGGTGATCAATGCCGGCGACGGCACCCATGAGCACCCGACGCAGGCGCTGCTGGATGCGCTGACCATCCGGCAGCGACTCGGCGGCATCGAAGGCCGGCGCGTTGTGATCGTCGGTGACATCCTGCACAGCCGGGTCGCCCGCTCCAACGTCATGCTGCTGCACACTCTGGGCGCCGAGGTGGTGCTGGTGGCGCCGCCGACGCTGTTGCCGGTCGGCGTCGAGGGCTGGCCGGTCACGGTGTCCAACGACTTCGACGCCGAATTGCCCGCCGCTGACGCGGTGCTGATGTTGCGGGTTCAGGCCGAGCGGATGAACGGCGGCTTCTTCCCTTCCGTACGCGAGTATTCGTCTCGCTACGGGCTTTCCGACCGCCGCCAGGCGATGCTTCCCGGCCATGCCGTGGTGCTGCACCCGGGACCGATGCTGCGGGGCATGGAGATCGCGTCTTCGGTGGCTGACTCGTCGCAATCAGCGGTGCTGCAACAGGTTTCCAACGGTGTGCATATACGGATGGCGGTGCTGTTCCATGTGCTGGTCGGCACGGGATCGGCGGACAAAGAGGGCAGAGAGGGCGCCGCATGAGTGTGCTGCTTCGCGGGGTCCGGCTGTACGGCGAAGGAGAGCGCGTCGACGTGCTGGTCGATGACGGCCAGATCGCGGATATCGGCGTGGGTCTCGGGATCCCTGATTTAGCGGACGTCATCGATGCCACCGGTCATGTGCTGCTGCCCGGGCTGGTCGACCTGCACACCCACCTGCGAGAGCCCGGCCGCGAATATGCCGAAGACATCGAAACCGGTTCGGCAGCAGCGGCTTTAGGCGGCTACACCGCGGTTTTTGCGATGGCCAACACCAACCCGGTCGCCGACAGCCCGGTGGTCACCGACCACGTCTGGCATCGCGGCCAGCAGGTCGGCCTGGTCGACGTGCACCCGGTCGGTGCGGTCACCGTCGGGCTGGCCGGAACCGAGCTCACCGAGATGGGCATGATGGCCGCCGGTGCCGCGCAGGTGCGGATGTTCTCCGACGACGGCATCTGCGTGCACGACCCGCTGGTGATGCGCCGCGCCCTGGAGTACGCCACCGGGCTTGGGGTGTTGATCGCCCAGCATGCCGAGGAGCCCCGGCTGACCGTCGGCGCCGTCGCACACGAAGGGCCGACCGCCGCCAGGCTCGGCCTCGCGGGCTGGCCCAGGGCCGCCGAGGAATCGATCGTCGCCCGCGACGCTTTGCTGGCCCGCGACGCCGGCGCCCGCGTGCACATCTGCCACGCCTCCACCGCCGGCACCGTTGAAATCCTGAAATGGGCTAAAGGGCAAGGTATTTCGATCACCGCCGAAGTTACCCCGCATCATCTGTTGCTTGACGACAGCAGGCTGGCCAGCTACGACGGGGTGAATCGGGTCAACCCGCCGCTGCGCGAAGCCACCGACGCGATCGCGCTGCGTCAGGCGTTGGCCGACGGGGTAATCGACTGTGTGGCCACCGACCACGCCCCGCACGCCGAACACGAGAAGTGCGTCGAGTTCTCCGCAGCGCGTCCGGGCATGCTCGGCCTGCAGACGGCGCTGTCGGTGGTGGTCCAGACGATGGTGCTGCCGGGCCTGCTGAGCTGGCGCGACGTCGCCCGGGTGATGAGCGAGAATCCGGCCCGCATCGTGGGGTTGCCCGATCATGGCCGGCCGCTGGAGGTGGGGGAGCCGGCGAATCTGACCGTGGTGGACCCCGATGCCACCTGGACGGTGGCCGGTCCCGAACTGGCCAGCCGGTCGGCCAACACGCCATACGAGTCGATGACGTTGCCCGCCACCGTGACCGCGACCCTGCTGCGCGGGAAGTTGACGGCCCGGAATGGAAAGAGCCCGGCATGAACTCGGGCACGCTGGTGGGGTCGCTGATCTTCGCGGCCGTGCTGGTGGTGGCGATAGCGGTCGCGATCCAGCTGATGATGCTCGGGTGGCGACGTCGGGCGCGGCGGCAGTCCGAGCTGATCGGCAACCTGCCCGATGTGCCCGACCAGGTGGGCGGCGCGGCCGCCACCATCCGCGGCGTTTACGTCGGGTCCACGTTCGCGCCGAACTGGAACGACCGGATCACCGCAGGTGATCTCGGCTACCGCAGCAAAGCGGTGCTTACCCGCTACCCCGAAGGAATCATGCTGGAACGCATCCGCGCCAACCCGATTTGGATTCCGCAGGAATCGATTACGGCCGTTCGCACCGAGCGCGGCATCGCCGGTAAGGTCGCCGCCCGCAATGGGATACTGGCGATCCGGTGGCGGCTGCCGTCGGGCGTCGAGATCGACACCGGATTTCGGGCTGGCAACCGCACTGGATACGAAGGCTGGCTCGAGCCGTACGGCGAGCAGGAAGAGGTTGTGTGAGTAAGGCCCTACTGGTACTCGAAGACGGCCGCGTCTTCACCGGGACGCCGTTTGGTGAAATCGGCCAAACGCTGGGCGAAGCCGTGTTCAGCACCGGCATGTCCGGCTATCAGGAGACGCTGACCGACCCGAGCTATCACCGGCAGATCGTGGTGGCCACCGCGCCCCAGATCGGCAACACCGGTTGGAACGACGAGGACGGCGAGAGCCGTGGCGACAAGATCTGGGTCGCCGGCTACGCGGTGCGTGACCCGTCGCCGCTGGCATCCAACTGGCGCGCCACCGGCACGCTGGAGGACGAGCTGGTTCGCCAGCACATCGTCGGGATCGCCGGCATCGACACCCGTGCGGTAGTGCGGCATCTGCGTAGCCGGGGCTCGATGAAGGCCGGGGTGTTCTCCGGTGCTGCCCTGGCCGATCCTGCCCAGCTGGTGGAGCGGGTTCGGGGCCAGCAGTCGATGCTGGGTGCCGATCTGGCCGGCGAGGTCAGCACACCGGGCAGCTATCTCGTGGAACCCGAAGGCCTGCAACGGTTTACCGTGGCCGCGCTGGACCTGGGGATCAAGACCAACACCCCGCGCAACTTCGCCCGGCGCGGAATCCGCAGCCATGTGCTGCCGGCGTCGACGACCTTCGAGCAGATCGCCGAAATCAAACCGCACGGCGTGTTCCTGTCCAACGGCCCCGGCGACCCGGCCACCGCCGATCATATCGTCGCGCTCACCCGCGAGGTGCTGGGCGCCGGAATCCCGTTGTTCGGAATCTGTTTCGGCAATCAGATCCTCGGCCGGGCGCTGGGCCTGTCGACTTACAAGATGGTCTTCGGTCACCGCGGGATCAACATCCCGGTCATCGACCACGCCACCGGCCGAGTCGCGGTGACCGCGCAGAACCACGGCTTCGCGCTGGAAGGGGAGGCGGGGCAGTCCTTCGACACTCCGTTCGGCCGCGCCGTCGTCAGCCATACCTGCGCCAACGACGGGGTGGTGGAAGGCGTCAGACTCGGCGACGGGAGGGCATTTTCGGTGCAGTACCACCCGGAGGCGGCGGCGGGTCCACACGATGCGGAATACCTGTTCGACCAATTCGTCGACCTGATGGCAGGCCGGCAATGACACCGCATTGCGCGAGCGCGCGTGTCAGGACGGCAACACGCCGTAATCGCCGTACATATGCGCGCTCTCGCGCCAGTAGGGGAAGGGGACGCTAGTGCCGCGTCGCACCGACTTGCGCCACGTGCTGGTGATCGGCTCGGGACCGATCGTCATCGGGCAGGCCTGCGAGTTCGACTACTCCGGTACTCAGGCGTGCCGGGTGCTGCGCGCCGAGGGACTGCAGGTCAGCCTGGTCAACTCCAACCCGGCCACCATCATGACCGACCCCGAGTACGCCGACCTCACCTATGTCGAGCCCATCACACCGGCCTTCGTCGAACGGGTGATCGCCCAGCAGGCCGAGCGCGGCAACAAGATCGACGCACTGCTGGCTACCCTGGGCGGCCAGACCGCGCTCAACACCGCCGTCGCGCTGTACGAGAACGGGGCGCTGGAACGCTACGGCGTGGAGCTCATCGGCGCCGACTTCGAGGCGATCCAGCGCGGCGAGGACCGGCAGCGGTTCAAAGACATCGTCGCCAAGGTCGGCGGTGAATCTGCCCTTAGCCGAGTGTGTTTCACCATGGATGAGGTCCGCGAGACGGTTGGGGAGCTGGGCTTGCCGGTCGTGGTGCGGCCCAGCTTCACCATGGGTGGGCTGGGTTCGGGTATGGCGCATTCCGCCGACGAGGTCGACCGGATGGCCGGCGCCGGTCTGGCCGCCTCACCGAGTGCGAACGTGCTGATCGAGGAATCGATTTACGGCTGGAAGGAATTCGAGCTCGAGCTGATGCGCGACGGGCACGACAACGTGGTGGTGGTGTGCTCGATCGAGAACGTCGACCCGATGGGTGTGCACACCGGGGACTCGGTCACCGTCGCACCGGCGATGACGTTGACCGACCGGGAATACCAGCGGATGCGCGACCTGGGCATCGCGATCCTGCGTGAGGTCGGAGTGGACACCGGTGGCTGCAACATCCAGTTCGCGATCAACCCGGTCGACGGCCGGCTGATCGTCATCGAGATGAACCCGCGGGTCTCGCGGTCAAGTGCTCTGGCGTCCAAGGCCACCGGCTTCCCGATCGCCAAGATCGCCGCCAAGCTGGCCATCGGCTACACCCTCGACGAGATCGTCAACGACATCACCAAGGAGACGCCGGCCTGCTTCGAACCCACCCTGGACTACGTGGTGGTCAAGGCGCCGCGGTTCGCCTTCGAGAAGTTCCCTGGTGCCGATCCGACCCTGACCACCACGATGAAATCCGTCGGCGAAGCGATGTCGTTGGGCCGTAACTTCGTCGAGGCGCTCGGCAAGGTGATGCGGTCACTGGAGACCACCCGCGCGGGCTTTTGGACCAAACCCGATCCCGAGGGCGACGTCGAGGACGTGCTGACCCGGCTGCTGACCCCGACCGAGGGCCGGCTCTATGACATCGAACTCGCGCTGCGCAAAGGCGCTTCGGTGACTCGGGTGGCCCAGGCCAGCGGGGTGGACCCGTGGTTCGTCGCGCAGATCGGCGAGCTGGTCAAGCTGCGCGCCGAGTTGATCGACGCCCCCGTGCTCGATGCCGACCTGCTGCGGCGCGGCAAGAACAACGGGCTGTCGGACGGCCAGATCGCAGCGCTGCGGCCGGAATTAGCCGGGGAGAACGGCGTGCGCTCGTTGCGTAACCGGCTGGACATCCACCCGGTCTTCAAGACGGTGGATACCTGCGCGGCCGAGTTCGAGGCCAAGACGCCGTACCACTACAGCAGCTACGAAATGGACCCTGCCGCCGAGACCGAGGTGGCGGCCCAGGCCGAGAAGCCCAAGGTGCTGATCCTGGGTTCTGGACCCAACCGGATCGGCCAGGGCATCGAGTTCGATTACAGCTGCGTACACGCCGCAACTACTTTGTCGCAGGCCGGTTTTGAGACCGTGATGGTCAACTGCAATCCCGAGACGGTGTCCACCGACTACGACACCGCCGACCGGCTGTACTTCGAGCCGCTGACGTTCGAGGACGTCCTGGAGGTGTACCGCGCCGAAGCGCAATCGGGCACCGGCGGCCCAGGGGTCGTCGGAGTTATCGTGCAACTCGGTGGCCAGACCCCGCTCGGTCTGGCTCAACGACTCGCCGACGCCGGAGTTCCCATCGTCGGCACCCCGCCCGAGGCCATCGACCTGGCCGAGGACCGTGGCGCTTTCGGTGACATGCTGCACGCCGCCGGCTTACCGGCTCCCCGCTACGGCATGGCAACGACGTTCGCGCAGGCTCGCCGGATCGCCGAAGACATCGGCTATCCGGTGCTGGTGCGGCCGTCGTATGTGCTGGGCGGTCGCGGCATGGAGATCGTCTACGACGACGAGACGTTGAGGGGCTACATCACCCGGGCCACCGAGCTGTCCCCCGAGCACCCGGTGCTCGTCGACCGCTTCCTCGAAGACGCAGTCGAAATCGACGTCGACGCGCTGTGCGACGGCGGCGAGGTCTACATCGGCGGCATCATGGAGCACATCGAGGAGGCCGGGATCCACTCCGGCGACTCGGCCTGCGCGCTGCCACCGGTCACGCTGGGGCGCAGCGACATCGAGAAGGTGCGCCACGCGACAGAGGCCATCGCACACGGGATCGGCGTCGTGGGGCTGCTCAACGTGCAGTATGCCCTCAAGGACGACGTGCTGTACGTCCTGGAGGCCAACCCGCGCGCCAGCCGCACGGTGCCGTTCGTCTCCAAGGCGACCGCGATCCCGCTTGCCAAGGCATGCGCGCGAATCATGCTGGGCGCAACCATTTCCGATCTCCGCAAGGAAGGAATGCTGGTGGCTTCCGGCGACGGCGCCCACGTGCCCCATGACGCACCGATCGCGGTCAAGGAGGCGGTGTTGCCGTTCCACCGGTTCCGCGGCGCCGACGGAACCGCCATCGACTCCCTGCTCGGCCCGGAGATGAAATCCACCGGCGAGGTGATGGGCATCGACCGCGACTTCGGCAGCGCTTTCGCGAAGAGCCAGACCGCCGCTTACGGATCGTTGCCGGCCGAGGGCACCGTATTCGTGTCGGTCGCCAACCGGGACAAGCGGTCACTGGTGTTTCCCGTCAAGCGGCTGGCCGACCTGGGCTTCCGCGTTCTTGCCACCGAGGGCACCGCGGAGATGCTGCGCCGCAATGGAATTCCATGCGACGAGGTCCGCAAGCATTTCGAGCCGCCGCGGCCCGGCCGCCCCGAGATGTCGGCTGTCGATGCGATCAAGGCAGGCGTTGTCAACATGGTGATCAACACGCCCTACGGCAACTCGGGCCCGCGCATCGACGGCTACGAAATCCGTGCGGCTGCCGTGTCGGCCAACATTCCCTGCGTCACAACGGTGCAGGGCGCATCCGCCGCCGTGCAGGGCATCGAAGCCGGGATCCGCGGCGACATCGGGGTGCGGTCGCTGCAAGAGCTGCACAGCGCCATCAGTCCTGCCGGGGTGGCCGATAAGGGCGCCAAATGACCGGGTTCGGTGCCCGGTTGGCCGAGGCGAAGGCGAGCCGCGGCCCGCTGTGTTTGGGCATAGACCCGCATCCCGAGCTGCTGCGGGCGTGGGACCTGCCGGCCAGCGCTGACGGGCTGGCCGCCTTCTGCGACGCCTGCGTTGAGGCGTTCGCCGGTTTTGCCGTGGTGAAACCACAGGTGGCGTTCTTCGAGGCATATGGGTCCGCCGGATACGCGGTGCTGGAACGCACCATCGCGGCCCTGCGGTCCGCCGGGGTGCTGGTGCTGGCCGATGCCAAGCGCGGCGACATCGGGACGACGATGGCCGCCTACGCCGCCGCCTGGGCGGGCGATTCCCCGCTGGCGGCCGACGCCGTGACGGCGTCGCCTTATCTGGGATTCGGCTCGCTGCGGCCCCTGCTGGAAGCCGCCGCCGCACACGACCGTGGCGTGTTCGTGCTGGCGGCCACGTCCAACCCGGAAGGCGCGACCGTTCAGCGCGCCACCTTCGACGGCCGTACGGTGGCTCAGTTGGTCATCGACCAGGCGGCTCTGGTCAACCGAGAGGCGAATCGGTCCGTCGATCCGGCAGAGTCCGGATCCGTCGGTGTGGTCCTCGGGGCGACGGTCTTCCAGCCCCCGGATGTCAGCGGCCTCGGCGGACCGGTGCTGGTGCCCGGGGTCGGAGTGCAGGGCGGCAGGCCTGAGGCGCTCGCCGGCCTGGGCGGGGCGCTGCCGGGCCAGTTGCTGCCCGCGGTGGCGCGCGAGGTGCTGCGGGCCGGACCGGGCGTTACGGAACTGCGGGCGGCAGGCGAACGGATGCTTGACGCCGTCAGCTATCTCGCTGTGCCCTAAGAGGGCCGCAGGGGCTCGATACGCGCCCCAGTCGCGTCGGTCGCCATCGAGACTGCGCCAGGGCCACTCAACGTTGACCGGACACGCCCTATACGCGGTTTCAGCGCCATCAGCGCAGGCTCGGCGGCCCGCGGCGCGGGCCCGCGAGTCTCCGTGCCCTAAGCGCGGCCTGCGCGGCGACACGCGCGACACGCGCGAAAAATCCGAGATCCATTGCAGTGGGACTGGCGGCGGTCCACCGAAGCGGTCCGCAGCGGCCGGTCGCCGCTGGCTATCCGGGCCGTCCGACAACCAAAAGTCGCAGGTAAATAGGCATATTTGCGGCCACCTGACCGCCACGCCACAACGATCGCGGAGCCGCGCCCGGGCGCCGTCCGCGATGCCTGACGGACCCCTGACCGGGTATAACCGCCGGGCACATGCAGGGCATTTATCGCCTTAACCAGGGGGTCGGGTTAGATTTCGTCAGGAAGCGTGAGTACGGTCGTCTGCGCTGGCTGAAGTACCCGGCAGAGACAAAAAAAATAGATCGATTGCCATCGAGGATTGATCAGATATGGAGGAATCGTGGCCCTTCCGCAGTTGACCGACGAGCAGCGCGCGGCCGCGTTGCAAAAGGCGGCTGCTGCGCGTCGAGCGCGCGCAGAGCTTAAGGACCGCCTCAAGCGCGGCGGCACCAACCTGACCCAGGTGCTCAAGGATGCCGAGAGCGATGAAGTCCTGGGCAAGATGAAGGTGTCTGCGCTGCTTGAGGCGTTGCCGAAGGTTGGCAAGGTCAAGGCGCAGGAAATCATGACCGAGTTGGAGATCGCGCCAACGCGGCGTCTGCGTGGTCTCGGCGACCGTCAGCGCAAGGCGTTGCTGGAAAAGTTCGGCTCCGACTAACTCGCCGACGATGCAGGCCGCATGGCCTGTCGGCGTGCCGACCGCGGAGCTCCGGTGAGCTCTAGCGGGGGACCGGACAGGGGACGCGTTGTCGTCCTGTCCGGTCCCTCCGCGGTCGGCAAGTCATCAGTGGTCCGGTGTCTGCGTGAGCGGATTCCGACCCTGCATTTCAGCGTCTCGGCGACCACGCGGGAGCCGCGCCCTGGTGAGGTCGACGGCGTCGACTACCACTTCGTCAGTCCCGCCCGCTTCCGGCAGTTAGTCGAAGAGGGCGCGCTGCTGGAGTGGGCCGAGATCCATGGTGGGCTGCACCGATCGGGCACGCTGGCCGAGCCGGTACGGGCCGCCACCGAGTCCGGGCTTCCGGTGCTCATCGAGGTCGACCTGGCAGGGGCCAGGGCGGTCAAGCAAGCGATGCCCGAGGCCATCACGGTGTTCTTGGCGCCGCCCAGCTGGGCCGACCTCAAGGCCAGACTCGTCGGCCGTGGCACCGAGACACCCGAGGCGATCAGGCGGCGTTTGGACACCGCTCGCGTCGAACTGGCGGCTCAAGACGACTTCGACGAGGTCGTGGTGAACAGGCAATTGGAGTCCGCGTGCGCGGAATTGGTATCCTTGCTGGTGGGTTCTGCGCCGGGCTCGGCATGACACGCCAGCCAGAACCGGACCCGAACCGGTTCAGGCCATGAACTTCTAGTCACTTCCAACCGCTTTATGCAGCCAGGAGATTTTCTTCAGTGAGTATTCCGCAGTCCGACGCGTCGCTGGCCGCCGTGCCCGCCATCGATCAGTTCGACCCGTCGGCAGCTGTTCATGGCGCCTACGACACCCCGCTCGGTATCACCAACCCGCCCATCGACGAGTTGCTGGACCGCGTCTCGAGCAAGTACGCCCTGGTCATTTACGCGGCCAAGCGGGCGCGGCAGATCAACGACTATTACAACCAGCTTGGTGAGGGCATCCTCGAATATGTGGGCCCGCTGGTCGAGCCCGGGCTGCAGGAAAAGCCGCTGTCCATCGCGATGCGCGAGATCCACGCCGACCTGCTCGAGCACACCGAGGGCGAGTAACAGGGCACGGCCGGTGGACCATAAGCGGATCGTCGTCGGCGTCTCCGGGGGTATCGCCGCCTACAAGGCGTGCACCGTGGTTCGTCAACTCACCGAGGCCGGGCATGAGGTCCATGTCATTCCCACCGAAGCCGCATTGCGCTTCGTCGGGGCCGCCACCTTCGAGGCGCTCTCCGGCCAGCCGGTCCACACCAGCGTCTTCGACGACGTTCCCGCGGTGCCGCATGTCAACCTCGGCCAGCAGGCCGACCTGGTCGTGGTGGCGCCGGCCACCGCCGATCTGCTGGCCCGGGCGGCACACGGCCGCGCTGACGATCTGCTGACCGCGACTCTGCTCACCGCGCGATGTCCAGTGCTGTTCGCGCCCGCGATGCACACAGAGATGTGGTTGCACCCGGCCACCGTCGACAACGTGGCCATGTTGCGCCGCCGGGGCGTGATTGTGCTGGAACCCGCGTCCGGGCGGCTTACCGGCTCCGACAGCGGGGCGGGCCGGCTGCCTGAGGCCGAAGAGATCACCACGTTGGCCGAGCTGCTCCTGGAGCGCCACGACGCGTTGCCCTACGACCTCGCCGGCCGCAAGCTGCTGGTGACCGCCGGCGGCACCCGCGAACCGGTCGATCCGGTGCGCTTCATCGGCAACCGCAGCTCCGGCAAGCAGGGCTATGCGGTCGCGCGCGTCGCCGCCCAGCGCGGCGCCGAGGTCACGCTGATCGCCGGGCACACCGCGGGTCTCACCGACCCTGCCGGTGTCGACGTGGTTCATGTCAGCTCCGCGGAGCAACTCGGAGATGCGGTCTCCAAGCACGCTGCCGCCGCTGACGTGCTGGTGATGGCCGCGGCCGTGGCGGATTTCCGGCCCGCGCAGGTCGCGACCGCGAAGATCAAGAAGAAGGGCACCGAAGGGCCGTCGCCGATCGAACTGCTGCGCAACGACGATGTGCTGGCCGGCACCGTGCGCGCGCGTGCCCACGGCGAGCTGCCCAAGATGCGGGCCATCGTGGGCTTCGCCGCCGAGACCGGCGACGCCAACGGCGATGTGCTGTTTCATGCGCGCGCGAAGCTGCGAAGCAAGGGTTGCGACCTGCTGGTGGTCAACGCGGTTGGCGACGGCAAGGCCTTTGAGGTGGACAACAACGACGGCTGGCTGCTGGCTTCCGACGGCACCGAGTCGGCGCTACAGAACGGTTCCAAGACGCTGATGGCCAGTCGCATCGTGGATGCGATCGTCACGTTTTTGCACAGCGACGACGGATAACGGCTAGGTTGCATTTGCCCGGCTGAGCCGGTTGAGTCAGGGGCGATTAAAATAATTTGCCTAACTAACATTTAGTCAAGACGACTGGAAGGATCACACAGTGAGCGAGAAGGGTCGGCTGTTTACCAGTGAGTCGGTGACCGAGGGACATCCCGACAAGATCTGTGACGCGATCAGCGACTCAGTCCTCGACGCGCTGCTGGCGGAGGACCCGCGCTCACGTGTCGCGGTCGAGACTCTGGTGACCACCGGGCAGGTGCACGTGGTGGGTGAGGTCACGACGAACGCGAAAGCGGCGTTCGCCGACATCACCAACACCGTCCGCGCACGCATCCTGGACATCGGCTACGACTCGTCGGATAAGGGCTTCGACGGGGCGTCGTGCGGGGTGAACATCGGCATCGGCGCGCAGTCGCCCGACATCGCCCAGGGTGTGGACACCGCCCACGAGGCGCGTGTCGAGGGTGCGGCGGATCCGCTGGACGCACAAGGCGCGGGCGACCAGGGCCTGATGTTCGGCTACGCGATCAACGACACCCCCGAGCTCATGCCGCTGCCGATCGCGCTGGCCCATCGGCTGTCGCGGAAGCTGACTGAGGTCCGCAAGAACGGCACGCTGCCCTACCTGCGGCCGGACGGCAAGACGCAGGTCACCATCGCCTACGAGGACGACGTTCCGGTCCGCCTGGACACCGTGGTCGTCTCCACCCAGCACGCGGCCGACGTCGACCTGGAGAAGACGCTGGATCCCGACATCCGGAAGCACGTGCTCGCGACCGTGCTCGAGGAACTGGCCCACGAAACGCTGGACTCCTCGTCGACGCGGGTGCTGGTCAACCCGACCGGAAAGTTCGTCCTCGGCGGTCCGATGGGCGACGCCGGTCTGACCGGCCGCAAGATCATCGTCGACACCTACGGCGGCTGGGCCCGCCACGGTGGCGGCGCGTTCTCCGGCAAGGATCCGTCCAAGGTGGACCGGTCGGCGGCGTACGCGATGCGCTGGGTGGCCAAGAACATCGTCGCCGCCGGGCTGGCGGAGCGGGTCGAGGTCCAGGTCGCCTACGCGATCGGCAAGGCGGCCCCCGTCGGGCTGTTCATCGAGACCTTCGGCACCGCGACGGTCGACCCGGTCAAGATCGAGAAGATCGTGCCCGAGGTGTTCGACCTGCGGCCCGGCGCGATCATCCGCGACCTGGACCTGCTGCGCCCGATCTACGCGCAGACCGCCGCTTACGGGCACTTCGGCCGCACCGACATCGACCTGCCGTGGGAGCAGCTGAACAAGGTCGACGACCTCAAGCGCGCGATCTAGTCCTACCGCGCTCTTTCCCGCGAGCAGACGCAAAATCCCCCGACACGCCGGTGTTTTGGGGGATTTTGCGTCTGCTCGCGGTGGAGGGGTGAGCTAGGGGTGCAGGGTCTTCTTGAGCGCCGCCAGTCCACGGTTGGCGGCCTCGGCGGCAGCGGGTATCACCAAGGCGAAGCTGACGTAGCCGTGCACCAGGGTCGGCTCGTTGCTCAACTCCACCGGCACGTCGGCGGCCTTGAGCAACTCGGCGTATTGGGCGCCGTCGTCGCGCAGCGGGTCATGCTCCGCGGTGCCGATGAAGGCGGGCGGGAGGCCGGACAGGTCGGCGGCGTTTGCCGGGGAGAGGGTGACGGGCAGGGCCTTGGGGTCGCTGATGTCCACGCCCGGCACGTACCAGGCCACAAACGCCTCGATGACGTCGCGGTTCAGCATGGGCGCGTCGGCATTTTCGGCGAACGACGGCAGCGACAGGTCGGCCGTGATCGACGGATACCACAGCAACTGGAAGACCAGCGGCGGTCCGGCGTTATCGCGGGCCAACAGCGCCATGACTGCGGCGATGTTGCCGCCCGCGGAATCACCGGCGACGGCGATCCGGTTCGGGTCACCACCCAGCTCGGCGGCGTGCTCGCCGACCCAGCGCAGCGCCGCCCAGCTGTCGTCGATCCCCGCCGGATACGGATGCTCGGGCGCAAGCCGGTAGTCGACGGACACCACGATGGCCCCCCCGCCGACGGCGTGTGCGCGGGCGACGGGATCGTGGGTGTCCAGGTCGCCTATCGCCCATCCGCCGCCGTGGTAAAAGACGACCACGGGCAGACCGTCACCAGCGGCCCCGGTGTCCTCGGCTGGCCAGTAAATGCGGACCGGAATGTCGGTGCGCTCGCCATACCCGACGAGACGGTTCTCGATCCGCAGATCGGGAAGCATCTCCGGGGGCGCTTTGAGCAGGCTGATCTGCGCGCGGGCGACTTCAACGCCGTCGGCGGCGGTGAAGGTCATCGGGAATGCGTCGAGCAGCCCCTTGAGCGTCGGATCGATCTCTGGTTTTGCGGTGGTGCGCTCCGTCATAAGCTTGAATCTACGGGTGCAGCGCGGCCCGCAGCGCCGCCACGCCGCGATCCAGCGCGGCCGTCGCGGCAGGCACCACACCGGCGTAGGCGATAAAGCCATGCACCATCGTCTCGGCGTTATCCACCTCGACGGCCACGCCGGCGGCGGCCAGCAGCTCGCCGTACCGGATGCCGTCATCGCGCAGCGGGTCGTAACCGGCGACGCCGATGTAGGCGGGGGCCAGATCAGTCAGGTTCGTCGCCCGCCCCGGTGCCATTCCCGGCGGCGGGTCGGACATGTCGATTCCGCCTGCGTACCAACGGGAGAACGCGGCGACGGCCTTGACATCGAGGATCGGCGCGGAGGCGTTTTCGGTGAACGACGGCAGTGTCGAGTCCCATAGCGTGGCGGGATACCACAACAGCTGGAACGCGATCGGCGGCCCGCCGTTATCCCGCGCCTGCTGCGCCATGACCGCGGAGATGTTGCCGCCCGCCGAATCCCCGGCGACGGCTAACCGCGTGGTGTCGGCACCTATCTCGGCGCCGTGACCCGCGACCCACAGTGTTGCGGCCCAAGCGTCTTCGATGGCGGCCGGGTAGGGGTGTTCGGGCGCCAGCCGGTAGTCGACGGACACCACGATCGCGCCGGCGCCCACGGCATGCTGGCGAGAAGCGCCGTCGTAGGTGTCGAGGTCGCCGATGACGAAGCCGCCGCCGTGGAAAATACAGCACGACGGGCGGTGCGGCGTTATCGCCAGGATCGGTTGGCGGCCAATAGATCCGGATAGCGATGGGGCCCGCCGGCCCCTGGATGGCGCGGTCTTCGACCCGCAATTCGGGGTGCAGCGGCCGGCGCGGCAGGTCGGCGAACCGCTGCCGCGCCGCGTCGATCCCATCGTCCATTGATAGCCGGAACGGAACCGCATCCAGTACCTTCAGCAGGATGTCGTCGATAGCGGGTCTTTGGTCGGCTGTTCTGTCCAAGCTGGGCATGGAGGTACCGTACGCACCTCGCCTGGTGGCCGCGGGCTGGGTGGTGGCCGGCTGGGCGGGCCTGGCCTACGGCGTCTTCGTGACCGTGTTCGCGTTGCGCTCGCCACCGGGAACCTTACTGACCGGCCATTGGTTTCTGCAGCCGCTGTTCAAGGCATCGATGGCGCTGTTGCTGACCGTAGCCGCGGCGGCCCACCCGATCGTCCGCGAGCGGCGATGGCTGATGCCGGCGCTGCTGCTGTCGGCCGTCGGCGACTTCGCGCTGGCGATCCCATGGTGGGCGGCGTCATTCGTCTTCGGGCTGGGTGCATTCCTGTTGGCCCACGTGTGTTTCATAGCCGCGTTCCTCCCGCTGGTTGAGAAGCGGTTGCCGTCGCGGCCGCGCATCGCCGCCGTCGTCCTGATGTGCCTGGCGGCCACGGTGCTGCTGGCGTTTTTCTGGTCGCACCTCAGCCGCGACAGGCTGACGGTCCCGGTGACTGCTTACATGATTGTGCTGACCGTGATGGTGTGTGCGGCGCTGCTGGCGCGGCTGCCGACGATCTGGGCCGGGGTGGGGGCGGTTTGTTTCGCGATGTCGGACGCGATGATCGCCGTCGGACGGTTCATCCTGGACAATGAAGCGTTGTCGGTGCCGCTCTGGTGGATGTACGCCACCGCGCAGATTCTGATTACGGCTGGGTTCTTCTTCGGCCGAGAGGGTGTCGGTGACGCACCCGATGCCGCTCGTGCCGGCGTCCATGAAGCGGCCGAGAGCTAATTTTTTGCAACGTATCTCGTGACTTGGGGGCGACGTGACCCCGGCTGCTAGCACCCGCATGCCTGTCGAGGTGGAGCCGATCGCGCGGGTGCTGCCGATGCTGTCGGTGCCGCATCTGGATCGCGACTTCGATTACCTGGTGTCCGCCGAGCAGTCCGACGATGCCCAGCCCGGGGTGCGGGTTCGGGTGCGCTTCCACGGTCGGCTGGTCGACGGGTTCGTCTTGGAGCGCCGCAACGACACCGATCACACCGGCAAGCTGGGCTGGCTGGACCGCGTCGTATCCGCCGAGCCGGTGCTCACCGGTGAAATACGCCGTCTGGTCGACGCGGTCGCGGCGCGCTATGCGGGGACCCGGCCGGATGTGCTGCGGCTGGCGGTGCCGGCCAGGCACGCCAGGGTGGAGAAGGAACCCGCGGCCGTTCCCGCCATGCCCGTGGTCTCGCCCGTGGACCCGTCGGCCTGGGAGGTTTACGGGCGCGGGGGACAGTTCTTGTCCGCCCTGTCCGAATCACGTGCCGCCCGCGCCGTCTGGCAGGCGCTGCCGGGCGAGCCGTGGGCGGACCGATTTGCCGAGGCCGCCGCGCAAACCGTGCGTACCGGAAGAGCGGTGCTGGCGATCGTGCCCGACCAGCGGGATCTGGACACGTTGTGGGAGGCCGCGACGGCCCGGATCGATGAGCGCAGCGTGGTGGCACTCTCGGCCGGCCTGGGGCCGGCGGCACGCTACCGCCGCTGGCTTGCGGCGCTGCGCGGCAGCGCGCGCCTGGTGATCGGCACGCGCAGCGCGGTTTTCGCGCCACTGAGCGACCTCGGACTGGTCATGGTCTGGGCCGACGCCGACGACAGCCTGGCCGAGCCGCGGGCACCGTATCCGCATGCCCGCGAGGTCGCGATGTTGCGCGCGCATCAGGCTCGGTGCGCGGCGCTGATCGGTGGCTACGCCCGGACCGCGGAAGCTCACGCGCTGGTGCGCAGCGGGTGGGCGCACGACGTGGTCGCGGCGCGGGCGGTGGTTCGCGCCCGTACTCCCCGGGTGGTCGCGCTTGACGACAGCGGATACGCGGAGGAACGCGACCCGGCGGCCCGGACCGCGCGACTTCCGTCCATCGCGCTGCGCGCCGCACGCGCGGCGCTGGACTCGGGCGCCCCGGTGCTGGTGCAGGTGCCACGGCGCGGGTATGTACCTTCGCTTGCCTGCGCGCGCTGCCGCACGATCGCCCGTTGCCGGCACTGCAACGGGCCGCTGTCGGTGCAGGAGCGGGGGAGCGGCATGGTTTGCCGCTGGTGTAGCCGTGTCGACCCGACGCTGCGGTGCGCGCGCTGCGGATCGGATGCCGTGCGTGCCGTGGTCGTCGGCGCCCGGCGGACCGCCGAGGAGCTCGGCCGCGCGTTCCCCGGGACGGCGGTGATCACGTCGGCGGGCGAGGCCATCGTGGCTGAGGTTGGGGCCAAACCGGCCCTGGTGGTCGCCACCCCGGGGGCCGAACCCCGCGCGTCGGGAGGCTACGGGGCGGCGCTGCTGCTGGATACCTGGGCGCTGCTGGGCAGGCAGGACCTGCGCGCGGCCGAGGACGCGCTGTGGCGCTGGATGACGGCGGCCGCGCTGGTTCGGGCGCGTGGTGACGGCGGCATGGTGACGGTGGTCGCCGATTCCTCCATCCCGACCGTGCAGTCACTGATCCGATGGGATCCGGTGGGGCACGCCGAAGACGAGCTGGCGGCGCGCACCGAAGTCGGCCTGCCGCCCAGCGTGCATATGGCCGCCATCGATGGCGCGGCGGACGCGGTGCATGCGCTGCTTGACGAGGCGCAGTTGCCCGAAGAGGCGGACTTGCTCGGCCCGGTGGATCTGCCGCCAGGTGTGCGCCGCCCGCCGGGGACCCCCGCCGATGTGCCGGTGATCAGGATGCTGGTGCGGGTCCGCCGCGAGCAGGGCCTGGCGCTGGCGGCGGCGATACGCCGCGGCGTGGGTGTGCTCAGCGCCCGCCAAACCCATCAACCGGTGCGGGTGCAGATTGACCCGCTGCATATCGGCTAGCGGTCAGCCTGGTTGTCCGGCCTGGCCGAGCAGCTTCCCGGCGGTGCCGCCGCGGCCTCCCGGCGTGCCACCGTCGCCGCCGTCGCCGACCAACTGGGCGTCGCCGCCATTGCCGCCCGTGCCGCCGCCAGTGCTGGACCCACCCACACCGCCGTTGCCGATCACCCCGCCGTTGCCGCCGTCGCCGCCCGTGCCGTCGAGCCCGGTGTCCCCACCAGCGCCGCCGTTGCCGATCAGCTTGCCGCCATTTCCTCCGTGACCGCCAAATCCCTGCGGCCCGTTGGCTATTCCGCCGGCGCCCCCGGTGCCGTACAACCCGGCGTCGCCACCGTTCCCGGCCTTCGAGTCGGTCGGTCCGCCGGTGATGGCCCCGCCGCTGCCGCCGTTACCGCTCAGCACGCCTCCGGTACCGCCGTTGCCACCTGTGCTGTTGGCGCCGGAAGCCTCACCGCCCGCGCCGCCCTGGCCGATTAGTCCGGCATTGCCGCCGCTGCCGCCCGCACCGCCGTTGCCGAGCCCCGTTGTCGTGGCGTTCGCCCCGCCCTCGCCGCCGTCGCCGGCCAGCATCCCGCCCGCCCCGCCATTACCACCGTTGCCCACAGCCGTGTCTCCGCCGCCGCCGGCACCACCGGCCCCGCCGTCGCCGATCAGCCAGGACCTACCGCCGCCGCCACCGTTGCCACCATCGCCACCGTTCGCGGTGAGGTTGTTGGCGTCACCGCCGGTGCCCCCCGCCCCGGCGGGGCCTATCACCGCGTTGCCGCCGGCGCCACCATTGCCGCCGTTGCTACCGACGCCGCTGGTATTGCTGCCGCCGGCCCCACCGACCCCGCCGGCGCCAAACAGGCCGGCGCTGCCACCTGCTCCGCCGTTGCCGGCGTTATAGCCGTCGCCCGTCGCAGCTCCGCCAGCCCCACCGGACCCGCCGGCCCCGAATAGCCACCCGCCGTGGCCGCCGGCACCGCCGTTCCCGCCGGCCGTCGGGGGGAAGATGCCGCCGTTGCCGGCGCCGCCGTCGGCGCCGGCGCCCCCGGCGCCGAACAGTCCGGCGCTGCCGCCCGCGCCGCCGTTCGAGTCGTATCCAGTCCCGTCGCCGCCGCTGCCGCCGGCGCCCCATAGCAGTCCGCCTCTGCCGCCGCTGCCACCGCTACCACCCAGGCTGTAAGCCTCGGCGCCGCCGGCACCGCCGGTGCCGAACAGTCCTGCATTGCCACCACTTCCGGCCGTCGCGCCGGTCCCGCGCGTCTCGCCTGCGTCGCCACCGTTGCCAGCGGTGCCGTACAGCAACCCGGCATTGCCGCCGTTACCCCCGACACCGGCGGCGTGGTCGGCGTCGCCGCCGTGCCCGCCGGTACCGCCGGTACCGCCCAGCCATCCGCCACGACCACCGTCGCCACCAATGCCGCCGTAACCACCGGTGCCGGGCTGAGTGTTGGAGCCGCCGCCGGCACCGCCGACCCCGCCGTCGCCGAAGAGCCCCGCATGGCCGCCGGCCCCTCCGTTGCCGCCGGAAACGTTGTTCGCGAGGTCACCGTGGAAGGCGTAGCCGGCGTTGCCACCGGCCCCAGCGTTGCCGAATAGTCCTGCATTGCCGCCGGCCCCGCCGTTGCCGCCGTTAAAACCGACGTCGTTGCAGATTCCACCAGCTCCGCCGGTTCCGCCCGTCCCGTAGAGCCACCCACCATGGCCGCCGGTGCCGCCCGAGCCACCGGCGATGCCGGAACCAAATACGGCGGTGGCGCCGGCCCCGCCGGCGCCGCCGTTGCCGATCAGTCCGGCCGCTCCGCCGTTGCCGCCGTTCGCGCCGTAGGTAGTCGGGGAGTAGCCGTTGCCGCCGTTGCCGTACAGAAGTCCACCGGCCCCGCCGTTGGGGCTTGCGGCTGTTCCGGCGGCGCCGTTCCCGATGAGAGGCCGGTCCAGGAATGTCTCAGCGGGCGCGTTGACGGCGTTGAGCAGGTTCTGTTGGGCGCTTGCCTCGGCGCTGGCGTATTGGGCCGCGCCGCCGTTCATGAGTTGCACGAACTGTTGGTGGAATGACGCCGCTTGGGCGCTGAGGGCCTGGTACGCCTGGGCGTGGGTGCCGAATAGCGACGCAATAGCGGTCGAGACCTCGTCGGTGCCCGCAGCGATTACTCCAGCGGTTGGAAAGGCCGCCACCGCGTTGGCCTGGCTGATCGCCGAACCGATGTTGGCCAGATCCGTTGCGGCCGCCGACACGAACTCCGGAGCTGCGACCACAAAAGACATCTGCCGTCCTCCTGACACCGCCGGCGCGCGAGAAGTGCAGTGTAGCGTCGGGCGCACGAGCATGCCTCTATACACAGTAGCTATAGGAAATAATCGTGTTTCGCTACACTAGCGGGCTGCTACACTTTCGATTCTTTGGCTCGTAAGTGACACAAGGGGGGCACGATGCCAGCGGAAAACGCTACCGCAGCCGACGAGTCGCTGGATGTGATCACGGATGCCCTGCTGACGGCGTCCCGATTGTTGGTGGCCATCTCGGTCCGTTCCATATCGCAGGTCGACGAGACCATCACCATGGCGCAGTTCCGGACGCTGGTAATCCTGTCGAATCAGGGTCCGATCAACCTGGCCACCCTGGCCGGTCTGCTGGGTGTCCAGCCGTCGGCGACCGGCCGGATGGTCGACCGGCTCGTCGCCGCCGAACTGATCGACCGCCTGCCGCACCCGACCTCGCGGCGTGAATTACTCGCCACGCTGACCGGCCGGGGACGAGAGGTCGTCCGGCATGTCACCGAGCACCGGCGTGCCGAAATCGCCCGGATTGTGCAAAACATGCAGGCGGGGGAGCGGCGCGGGCTGGTGCAGGCCCTGAAGGCGTTTACCGCGGCCGGCGGAGAGCCCGACGCAACGCTCCACATCGATTTGTAGGTGGCTCATCGTTTTTCGGCGGTGAGCCCCGGGTACCTACACTGGGCCGGTGCGCCTCGTCTTTGCCGGCACCCCCGAACCCGCGCTGCCCGCGCTGCGTCACCTCGTCGACTCACCCCGTCACGACGTGGTCGCGGTGCTCACCCGACCCGACGCCGCCTCCGGACGCCGGGGCAAGCCGGAGCCGTCGCCGGTGGCGCGCGAGGCGTTGGACCGCGGTATTCCGGTGTTGCGGCCGTCGCGGCCGAACTCGGTGGAGTTCGTGGCCGAACTGTCGGAGCTGGCACCCGAATGTTGCCCGGTGGTGGCCTACGGCGCGTTGCTGGGGGCCGGGCTGCTCGCTGTTCCTCCGCACGGCTGGATCAACCTGCACTTCTCGCTGCTGCCCGCCTGGCGCGGCGCGGCTCCGGTGCAGGCCGCCATCGCGGCGGGAGACGCGATCACCGGAGCGACAACGTTCGAGATCGAGCCGAGCCTGGACTCCGGACCGGTGTACGGCGTTGTCACCGAGACGATTCGGCCGACCGATACCGCCGGCGATCTGTTGGCGCGCCTTGCGGTTTCGGGTGCGGCACTGTTGTCCACCACGCTGGACGGCGTCGCCGACGGGACGCTCACGCCGCGACCGCAGCCGGCCGACGGGGTCAGCGTGGCGCCGAAGATCAGCGTCGAGCAGGCCCGGGTGCGCTGGGACGTGCCGGCACAGGTCGTGGAGCGTCGGATCCGCGCCGTCACACCCAACCCGGGCGCCTGGACACTGATCGGTGACATGCGGGTCAAACTGGGACCGGTGCACCTCGACGGGGCCGCCCCAGAACCGTTGCCGCCCGGCCGTATTCACGTCGACCGCACCAGCGTCTGGATCGGTACCGGGTCGGAGCCGGTACGGCTGGGCCAAATTCAGCCGCCCGGAAAGAAACTCATGAACGCCGTCGACTGGGCCCGCGGGGCCAGGCTCGATTCCGCGGTGCGGGCATCGTGAGCTCGGGCAGGCCGGAGAACCGGGGGCCGAAAAGGCGCAGTCCACGCCGGCCACTGGACCCCGCGCGGGCCGCGGCGTTCGAGGTGCTTCGGGCCGTCAGCGAGCGCGACGCGTACGCCAACCTGGCGTTGCCGCCGCTGCTGCGCCAGCGCGGCATCACCGGCCGCGACGCGGCATTCGCCACCGAGCTGACCTACGGCACCTGCCGTAGCAAGGGCCTGCTCGACGCGGTCATCGGCTCGGCGGCCGGACGCCCACCGGACGCGATCAACCCCGTGCTGCTCGACCTACTGCGGCTCGGGCACCTATCAGCTGCTGCGCACCCGGGTCGACGCCTACGCCGCGGTGTCCACCACCGTCGAACAAGCTGGATTCGAATTCGATTCGGTGCGAGCGGGTTTCGTCAACGGCGTGTTGCGCACCATCGCCGGGCGCGACGAGAAGTCCTGGGTCGATGAGCTGGCACCCGACCCGAACGTCGATCCGGTCGGGCACGCCGCTTTCGTGCACGCCCACCCGCGCTGGATAGCCCAGGCCTTCGCCGACGCCCTGGGTGCGTCCGCGGGTGAGCTCGACGCGTTACTGGCAACCGACGACGAGCGGCCGCAGGTGCACCTGGCAGCGCGTCCGGGAGTGCTGACCGCCGAAGAGCTGGCCGATGCTGTCGGACGGGACCGTCGGCCGCTATTCGCCCTATGCCGTGTATCTGCCCGGCGGCGACCCCGGACAGCTGGCGGCGGTGCGCGACGGGCAGGCCCTGGTGCAGGACGAGGGCAGCCAGTTGGTGGCCCGCGCGCTGACGCTGGCCCCAGTTGAGGCCGATAGTGGCCGATGGCTGGACCTGTGCGCCGGCCCCGGCGGCAAGACCGCGCTGCTGGCCGGACTGGGCTTGGCTTCCGGGGCCCGGGTCACGGCGGTCGAGCCGTCGGCGCCCCGCGCGGACCTGGTGGTGGAGAACACCCGCGGGCTGCCGGTGGAGGTGCTGCGGGTCGACGGACGCTCCACCGGTCTTGACCCGGGTTTCGACCGGGTACTGGTCGACGTGCCCTGCACGGGGCTGGGCGCATTGCGCCGCCGGCCGGAAGCCCGCTGGCGGCGCACCCAGACCGACGTGCCGGCGCTGGCCAAGCTGCAACGCGAGCTGCTGGCCGCGGCGATCGCACTGACCCGGCCCGGCGGCGTGGTGCTGTACGCCACCTGCTCGCCGCATCTGGCCGAGACGGTCGGCGTCGTCGGCGACGCGCTGCGCCGTCATCCGGTCAGTGCGCTGGATGCCCGGCCGCTGTTCGAGCCCGTCCAGACGGGCCTCGGGGACGGGCCCTACGCGCAGCTCTGGCCGCACCGGCACGGCACCGACGCGATGTTCGCGGCCGCGTTGCGCCGCCTGAAGTGAGGTTGGCGGCAGCTCTCAGTAGTCTGTCGCTCATGCCTCGCCGCATCGCGGAACCCCTGATAGCGCCATCGATCCTGGCCGCCGATTTCGCCCGGCTCGCCGACGAAGCGGCCGCCGTGAACGGCGCCGACTGGTTGCACGTCGACGTCATGGACGGGCACTTCGTGCCGAATCTGACCATCGGGCTGCCCGTCGTGGAAAGCCTGCTGGCCGCCACCCGCATTCCGATGGATTGCCATCTGATGATCGACAATCCGGACCGGTGGGCGCCGCCGTACGCCGAGGCGGGCGCCTACAACGTCACCTTCCACGCCGAAGCGACCGATAATCCGGTCGGAGTGGCCCGCGACATCCGCGCGGCCGGCGCCAAAGCCGGGATCAGCGTGAAGCCGGGAACCCCGCTCGACCCCTACCTGGAAATCCTGCCGCACTTCGATACCTTGCTCATCATGTCCGTGGAGCCCGGCTTCGGCGGCCAGGGCTTCATCCCGGAAGTTCTGAGCAAAGTCCGTACAGTGCGAAAGATGGTCGATGCGGGTGAGTTGACGATCCTGATCGAGATCGACGGCGGCATCAACGCGGACACGATCGAGCAGGCCGCCGAGGCCGGTGTCGATTGCTTTGTCGCCGGTTCGGCGGTCTATGGCGCTGACGACCCGGAGGCTGCGGTAGAGGCACTGCGGCGACAGGCCGGCGCCGCGTCGGCACATCTGCGCGCATGAACGAGCCTCAGACGGTCGAGAGCCTGGACGCGGCAATGCAGTTGGCCATCGAACAGGCCTACCAGGTCAAGGGCACCACCTATCCGAATCCACCGGTCGGGGCGGTCATCGTGGACCCCGACGGCCTGGTGGTCGGCGTCGGCGCGACCGAGCCGGCCGGTGGCGACCATGCCGAGGTGGTGGCGTTGCGCCGGGCCGGCCGGTTGGCGGCAGGCGCCATCGCCGTGGTCACTCTCGAGCCGTGCAACCACTACGGCAAGACTCCGCCGTGCGTGAACGCTCTGCTCGAAGCCAGAGTGGGGACGGTGATCTACGCCGTCGCCGACCCGAACGCGATCGCCGGCGGGGGATCGGCCCGGCTCTCGGGAGCGGGGGTAACCGTGCGTTCCGGTGTGCTGGGTGCCCAAGTCGCGGCCGGACCGTTGCGCGAGTGGCTGCACAAGGAGCGGACCGGGCTGCCGCATGTGACTTGGAAGTACGCCGCCAGCATCGATGGCCGCAGCGCCGCCGCCGACGGCTCCAGCCAGTGGATTTCCAGCCCGGCCGCACGCATGGACGTGCACCGTCGCCGTGCCACCGCCGACGCGATCGTGGTCGGCACCGGCACCGTGCTGGCCGACAACCCCACGCTGACCGCTCGGCTGCCCGACGGCTCGCTGGCCCCGGCGCAACCACTGCGTGTCGTGGTGGGCATGCGCGAAATACCACCAGAGGCAAAGGTTCTCAACGACGATTCGCCCACCATGATGATTCGTTCCCACGATCCCCTGGAGGTGCTCAAGGCGTTGTCTGACCGCACCGACGTGTTACTGGAAGGTGGCCCCACCCTGGCCGGTGCGTTCCTGCGGGCCGGCGCGATCAACCGCATCCTGGCCTACGTCGCGCCGATCCTGCTGGGCGGACCCAACACCGCGGTCGGCGATGTCGGGGTGCCCACTCTTGCCCGGGCGTTGCGCTGGCAGTTCGACGGCATCGAGCGGGCCGGCCCTGACCTGGTGCTCAGCCTGGTGGCCGGTTAGCGGCCGGCGCGTCAGGTTGGGGTCGAAACGGCCTGTTCCGCAGGGACTTCCGGCTCGTCGGCGTGGTCCTCGCGGCCGCTGATCAGCAGGCCCAACAGCGCGCCCAGCACGCAGACGATCCAGGTTGCCGTGAATATTTCGCCGTACATCCCTGCGAAAGAGGGCAGGAGGTTATGCGCTTGTTCGAGCGCGCGCTCCGTCCCGGTCATATCGCTCGGTATCGCCGCGTTCTTCTCGTTGAGGATCTGGTAGAAGCGGTACAAACCCCAGGCGCCCAGCCCGGCCACACCGATCAGCATGCCGGTCATCCGGGACACCACCACCGCTGCCGAGGCGATGCCATGCTCGGCTGAGGGGACTACGCGAAGGGCCGCCGAGGTCAGCGGCCCGATCACCAAACCGAGTCCCAGACCCGCTATCAGCAGGTCGGTTTGCATCGCGGGCAGGGTGAACAATCCGAAGATGTTGTGCTTGTCGTGCGGCAGGTCCATCGACCAGTGCGAGATCAGCACGTAGCCGCCGGCAGCGATGAGCAGTCCGACGAAGGCGACGGCGCGGTCGCCGACCCTGGTGGCTATCACGCCTCCCAGTAGCGCCCCAACGGGCAGCGCGATCATAAAGAACATCAGCATCCCGGCCGCCGCATTCTGGCTCTTGCCGAGCACGCCCTGGCCGAACAACTCCACATTGATCAGCGTCACCATCAACGCCGCGCCAGCGGCGAACGAGGCGCCCAATGCGGCGAGGAACGGCCGGAACTGTACCCCCGCCGGGTCGATCAACCGGGTCCGTGCAAAGCGCTCCCAGAGCAGGAACGCCACCCCGGCGACGACCGCCCCGATCACCAGGGGCGTTCCGTAGCTGGGCAGCACCTGTTGGCCGTTCGGACTGGGGTTGTACAACCCGAAGACCGCCAGACCCAGGGTGATGGCCAGCAGCACACCGCCGACCACGTCGATCTTCTCCGGCGTCTCGCTGCGATCGTGCGACGGCAGGCTGATCTGGATCAACACCATGGCAAACAAGGTCAGCGGGATGTTTATCCAGAAGACGTCTCGCCAGTCGCGGAGCAGCCAGACGATGAAAATCCCGTACAGCGGGCCCAGCACGCTGCCCAGTTCCTGCGCTGCACCGATACCTCCGAGCACTCCGGCGCGGTTGCGCTGCGACCACAAATCGGCGCCCAGCGCCAAGGTGACAGGCAACAACGCGCCGCTCGCGATGCCCTGAATGGTGCGGCCCACGATCAGCACTGGCAGGCTCTGCACGTGGAAGTTCACCACCGGAAAGCCCAGGATCATCAGATCCTGGATGGGGTGCCCGAGGATTTCCAAGGTCGAGTTGGCAAGATTCAAATTGCCGATCTGCACCGATAATGCGGTGATCACCGAGCCGATGATGAAGAAGAACAGGCTGACCTGAAGTAGTCGCTTGCGCCCGAACCGGTCGGAAGCCCTGCCCAGCAACGGCATGGCCGCGATGTAGCCCAGCAGGTACATCGTGACGATCGGGGTGATTCGCTGCAGTTGGTTAAGCGGGATGCCGACGTCATGCATGATGTCGCGCAGGATGGTGACCACGACATACGCATCGAGGGCACCCAGCAGTACCGCCAGACTGCCCGCGCCGATCGCGACTCGGCGTCCTGCCAGCTTCATCCTCAGCTCGCCGCGGGCTTGTTGACCTGGACCGGCTGGCCCCAGTTCGACAAGGTCATCTGGATGGTATTGCCCGGACTGTATTGCAGGCTGACCTGTGCCAGCTGGTGGTCGCCGCTCTCCACGATCCAGACGGTCGACGGCACCGGCTTCGTCGCCTTGAAGTTGGGCGCAATCTTGTTCACGGCGTCCGCGGAGACGTTTCCACTGACGCGGACCGTGGTTTGGCCGCTGACCTGCTCGCGGCCCTCGGCCTTGGCGTCGGTGAAGTTCGCCAGCACGTCGGCCACGCCGGTGTCCGGGTTCAAAATCGCCGACGGGTCGTAGATCTGGGAGGCCGGGCCGACATCGGTCATCGCTTTGTCACCCGGGTTCAGGGCGTTGGTGTACAGGTCGCCGTCCAGCACCACGAAATCGGCGCTGATGTCCTGCCCCATGAATGTGAGCTGGGCGTTTCCCTGCGCGGCGGTGTTCGGGGAGGTGGTGAGGTCGCCGGTCAGAGTCTTGACGGGCAATCCGGGAATTTTGCCGGTGACGGTCAGCACCAGGTGCGCGCTCTTGGTGTTCTTGGTGGAATCGGCGGACTGCTTTACCAACGTCGTGGCGTCGGGCAATGGCCCGCCGCTCGTTGAGGATTTGAACGAGCACCCTGCGATCAGGGCGGCGGCGAAGGTGAAAGAAGCGAGCACGGCCAGTAGACGGCGGCGGGTCTGCATACCCTGCATCGTAGAGGGTGCCGGTGTCGGGACTTGGAAATGCGGGGCCCCTGGGGCACGCGTCGGGTGACGACCCGTGGCTGTTTGCACTGGTCAATTAGCCTGGTGTCATGTTCACCGGAATTGTCGAGGAACTCGGAGCAGTGACCGGCCGGGACGCCCTCGCCGACGCAGCACGCCTGACCATTCGCGGACCGATCGTCACCGCTGACGCCGGCCACGGCGATTCGATCGCCGTCAACGGGGTCTGCCTGACGGTCGTGGAGTTGTTGGCCGACGGCCAATTCACCGCCGATGTGATGGCCGAGACGCTGGACCGCTCCAATCTGGGCGAACTGCGCGCCGGGAGTCGGGTGAACCTGGAACGCGCGGCGGCGCTCAACAGCCGGCTGGGCGGGCACATCGTGCAGGGCCACGTGGACGGCACCGGTGAGGTGGTGTCCCGCTCACCCTCCGAGCACTGGGAGGTCGTGCGGATCGAGGTGCCCGCCGCGGTGGCGCGCTACATCGTGGAGAAGGGCTCGATCACCGTCGATGGGATCTCCCTGACGGTGTCCGCGCTGGGCGCCGAGCCGCGCGACTGGTTCGAGGTCTCGCTGATTCCCACGACGCGGGAGCTGACCACGTTGGGTAGCGCTCCGGTAGGGACGCAGGTGAACCTCGAGGTGGACGTCATCGCCAAGTATGTAGAGCGGCTCATAGCCACAAAATAGGTCCGCTGGGCCTACCTAGCGGTGGCTACTTCCCCTCATCCCATGGGCAGTAGGCGGCGATGGCGCCCGAGACGAGCCACGCCGCATAGTCTTTGGTGAGGTTGTATGCGACCGCCGTGATTTCGGCGACCTGGATGGAGCCGCTGCCGCCGTCAACCTGCTCGCAGACGAGATGCGCGAAGTGTGGACAGCTGGGGTCACCAATGCATGGGTCGTCGGCATGAGCTGGAAGCGGACATATCAAGCTGCCGGCGGTAAGAGCCCCAGCAGCGGCGACGATCGCGACGAATAGTGGCTTCATTGCTTTCCGCCTCAAGCGTCCGCCGCCGTTGGTTCGGCCGGCGTAGCGCGCCGCAGTGGCCGCCGGTGTTAGCTGAAGGATTGGCCGGCCCCACCCGCGCTGGGATCACCAGCGCCGCCGCTGCCGCCGCCGGCCCCGCCGTGACCGGGAACAGTGCCGCCGGCGCCGCCATTGTTATAGTCCACGCCCTCAAATACGTTGCCCCCGGCGCCGCCTCCGCCGCCCTGGGTGCCACTAGAGCCGGCCTGACCTGTCGTGCCAGTCGTGCCCGGCACGCCGTTCACGTAGATTATCTGCTCGATGGTGCCGCCTCCGCCTCCGCCGCCGACGCCGTTGCCGCCTTTCCCGCCGGCGCCGCCCTCTGGGAATGGGTTGATGCCTGAGCTGTAATCGGTACCGGCGGCCCCGCCGAGGCCGCCAGTGCCGGCGGCACCGATGGTTGTGGCTGACCCGCCGCCTCCGCCGCCACCACCGCCTTCGCCATTGGTGTCGCTCGCTAAGCCGGCCTGGCCTCCGCCTCCTCCTCCGCCGCCTTCGCCGCCGGCGACGCCGATGGCGCCGGCGCCGGCGCCTCCTCCTCCGCCTCCTCCTCCATTGGCGATGGGCAGGCCGGCGGACTTCTGAAAGTGGGCGCCGCCCCCTCCGCCTCCTGCTCCGCCGCTGCCGCCGGTTCCGCCGCTGCCACCACCCGACTGGCCGCTGCCGGCGTGGCCGCCGGCGCCCCCGGCGCCGCCCCCGCCGCCGCCGCCGCCCTCGAAGCCGGCGATGTAGTCGTTGTTGGGATAGGTCCCGTCGGCGATTTCGTCGCCGCCACTGCCGCCTCCGCCGCCCGCGCCGCCGCCGCCGCCGTTGCCGTTGGTTCCCCCGAGGGGCGTGCCGCCCCCGGTGCCGCCCGCGCCGCCGTTGCCGCCCTCGCCGCCGCGAACGCCTTGTAAATCAGCAAGAGCAGGAGCGGGAGCCAAGTCGGCACCGTTTCCGCCGTTCCCGCCTGCTCCGCCGGTGCCGCCGGTGCCGCCGGTACTGCCCAGGCCGCCCGCGTTGCCGCCCTCGCCGCCGGTCGCGCCGGTCCCGCCGTTGCCGGAGAAGGACGCAAAGGTGGCGCCGGCCGCCCCGTCGCCACCGGCGCCGCCGGCGCCGGCTTTGCCGCCGTTGCCTGGGGTGCCCCCGGTGCCGCCGGTGCCGGCCGCCCCGCCGACGCCACCGTTGCCGCCGACGGCGCCGTCGCCACCGTTGCCTGGTCCGTTGCCGATGTCCGGTGTGCCGGTGCCGCCGGCACCGCCAACACCGCCCTGGCCGCCGGTGCCGCCGTTGCCGTTGGTGGCGCCAGCGCCCCCGGCGTTGCCGCCGACCCCGCCGTCGCCGGCCTTACCGCCGCTGGCACCGTCGTCGCCTGTGCCGGCCGCACCCGCCGCACCGGCACCGCCGTTACCACCGTCGCCCGCGGTACCGCCGTTGCCGGCAATGCCGCCGTGCCCGCCGGTGCCCACCGCGCCGCCGTTGCCCCCGTTGCCTCCCAGGCCGCCGGCGCCACCGGTGCCGCCGCCGCCACCGATATCCGCGGCGCCGGTATCACCGTCACCGCCGGTGCCGCCCTGGCCGCCGGTGCCACCGCTGCCGTTGAAGCCGCCGGCGCCGCTGTTGCCGCCTGCGCCGCCGACGCCGCCGACGCCGCCGCCAGCCCCGGCCGTCCCGTTGACGCCGCCGACAGCGCCGTTACCGCCGGTGCCACCATGACCGCCGGTGCCCGTATGGCCCGTCGCCCCGGCGGACCCGAGGGCTCCGCCCGACCCGCCGTGCCCGCCGGCCCCGGCACTACCGCCGACTCCGCCGGCACCGCCAGCACCGCCGATGTTGGCAAAGCCAAAGTCCAGCCCAGTAGCGCCGTTCCCACCGGTGCCGCCGGTGCCACCAGTTCCGCCGACCCCGCCCGCACCGCCCTTGCTGAGCGGCGCCAACCCAGTGCCGCCGGTGCCGCCAGTGCCGCCGGTGCCACCCTGGTGGCCGGCGCTGCCGGCACCGCCTGCGGTAGTCGCCGCGTCACCTGGGGCACCAGCGCCGCCGGCCCCACCGGCCCCGCCGACCCCGCCGTTTCCGCCCATCGTCCCGCTGGCACCGCCGGCACCGCCGTTACCGCCCTGACCGCCGAGCGCCCCACCCTTCCCGCCCGCCCCGCCGGCCCCGCCATTTCCGAACAAGCCGCCGGCCCCGCCGGCTCCACCGTTTCCACCGCGCCCGAACGTGCCGTTGGCACCGTTCGCTCCGTTGGCCCCGGACCCGCCTTTTCCGCCGTCGCCCCACAAGAGGCCGCCAGGCTTTCCCGCCTGCCCGGTTCCCGCCGCACCGTTCGCGCCGTTGCCGATCAGCGGGCGCCCCAACAAGGCGTCGGTGGGTGCGTTGATCACCCCCAGGATGTCTTGCTCCAGCGTCTGCAGCGGCGAGACGTTGGCGGCTTCGGCGGCCGCATACGCGTTCGCGCCCGAGGACAACGCCTGCACAAACTCGGCGTGAAACGCTGCGGCCTGGGCGCTGAGCGCTTGATATTGCCGGGCGTGGCTGGAAAACAGCGATGCGATGGCCGCCGACACCTCGTCGGCCGCCGCGGCCGCGATGCCGGTGGTCGACGACGCGGCCGCCGAATTGGCCGCATACAGAGTCGAGCCGAGGCTCGCTAAATCCGAAGTAGCTGACGCCACAACCTCTGGCGCCGCGATGATGAACGACATCCCCGAACCTCCCACCAAGTCGGGATGACCAGGGCAGGACCCGGGTCGCTGAAGCGCACACGGCAGATTCGCAGCGTATCGCGCAGTTCGAATTAGCTCAACGGGAATGTGAGCAGCTAGCGGTGCCGAGATATAAGCCACGTTGACGTTCCGCGGCGTGTCGTGTGCGTGGTTTATATGTCGCGGGGCCGAGGGCGTGGCGGCGGGGTCGGGTGCGCTGAAAAGCCGCGGCAATGACTGTGGCGCCGCCGTGGTTCATGGCCGAACGCAAATTGGCTGCCACCATCGCGGGCAACTCCGAGGCCGGCCACCGGCGACTGCGCAGATCCACAAACTGCTCGACGAGTGCTCGGCTGCTAACGCTAATCGTTGATATAAAAAAATGCCCTTGAAAATACCGCGGGTCAGGATACGATCCCGGCTAAGGGCAATGCCGCGTCGGCGGTGGAGAGGGCGGCAACCATGTCGTTCGTGGTGGCGGTTCCCGAGACTTTGGCGGCGTCGTCAGCAGATTTGCGCGGTATCGGTTCGGCGCTGCGGTCGGCGAATGCCGCGGCTGCATCGGCGACCACGACGGTCGCAGCGGCTGCCGGTGATGAAGTGTCGGCGGCGATCGCGTCGCTGTTTTCACGCCACGCCCAGCAGTTTCACGCGCTCAGTGCGCAGGCGGCGGGATTTCATGCCGAATTTGTGCGGGCTTTGACTGGCGCCGGGACCGCCTATGCGAGCACCGAGGCCGCCAATGCTGCGGCGGCGTCCAACCTGGGTATCGGCAACACGGGCAGCAACAACGTGGGCGGCGGAAATGCCGGCAACACAAACTTCGGTTTCGGGAACAACGGCAGCGCAAACCTGGGCAGTGGAAACCTTGGCTCCTCCAACGTGGGAAGCGGGAACGTTGGAGGTAACAACGTCGGCTTCGGCAACTTGGGCAGCAACAACAAGGGCTTCGGGAACCTTGGCAACGGAAACCTCGGCTTTGGGAACAACGGCAACAACGACATCGGCTTCAACCTCACCGGCAACAACCAGGTGGGCATCGGCGGTCTCAACTCGGGCACCGGGAACATCGGATTCGGGAATTCGGGTAACAACAACGTCGGGTTCTTCAACTCGGGCAATAACAACGTGGGCTCTTTCAACTCGGGCAACGGTAACTTCGGCTTCTCGAACTCGGGTACCACCAACACGGGGTTCTGGAACTCGAGCGACATCAGCACCGGCTTCGGAAACTCGGGTGACTACAACGTGGGCTCTGCAAACTCGGGTTACTACAACATGGGCTCCGGGAACACCGGCATGTACAACATGGGCTTCGGGAACGCGGGCACCGACAACACGGGAAGCTTCAACTCGGGCAACTTCAACACGGGATGGGGAAACTCGGGAAACACCAACACCGGCGGCTGGAACTCGGGCAACTTCAACACGGGTTTCGGCAGCTCGGTCGATCAAAATGTTTCGAACTCGGGCTTCGGAAACACGGGCTCCGGGAACTCGGGCTTCGATAACCAGGGTCTCGATAACTCGGGCTACTCGAACTCGAACACGGGCGCCGGCTGCCACAAGACGGGCTTCTTCAACTCGGGCAGCGGCATGTGGGACACCGGCTACGGGAACTCGGGCAGCGGTAACTTCAACACAGGCTTCTTCAACTCGGGCAGTGGCGGCTCCAACACGGGCCTCGAAAACTCGGGCATGAACAGCTCGGGGGGCGGCAACACGGGTAATGACGAGTCGGGGTTCAACCTGTCCCGGCTCTTCTTCAGCCTGTTTTAGCGACGGGCTCGCTGACCCCTGAACAGCCCGCTGGATGGGTTGCCCGGGCGGCGGATGGTCTCGCTAAAAAGCCGCGGCAATAACTGTCGCGGCGCCGTGGTTCATACTGGATGCAACATCAGGCGAGCAAGGAATCAAACGATGACGAGGTTGGACTCCGTCGAAAGGGCGGTTGCCGACATAGCGGCGGGCAAGGCCGTCGTCGTCATCGATGATGAGGAACGCGAGAACGAGGGCGACCTGATCTTCGCCGCCGAGAAGGCGACGCCGGAGATGGTGGCCTTCATGGTCCGCTACACCTCGGGATACCTGTGCGTGCCGCTGGACGGCGAGATCTGCGACCGGCTGGGCCTGCTCCCGATGTACGCGGTGAACCAGGACAAGCACGGGACCGCCTACACCGTCACCGTGGATGCAAAACGCGGTGTGGGAACCGGCATCTCGGCGTCCGATCGGGCCACCACCATGCGCCTGTTGGCCGACCCCACCAGCATCGCCGAGGAGTTCACCCGCCCCGGCCACGTGGTTCCGTTGCGCGCCAAGGACGGCGGCGTGTTGCGGCGCCCGGGCCACACCGAGGCCGCGGTCGATCTGGCCCGGATGGCGGGCCTGCAACCCGCGGGCGCGATCTGCGAGATCGTCAGCCAAAAGGACGAGGGCGCGATGGCCCAGACCGACGAACTGCGGGTGTTCGCCGACGAGCACGGTCTCGCGATGATCACCATCGCCGACATCATCGAATGGCGGCGCAAGCACGAGAAGCACATCAAGCGGATCGCCGAAGCGCGGATCCCGACCCGGCACGGAGAGTTTCGCGCCATCGGCTACTCCAGCATCTATGAGGACGTCGAACATGTGGCGCTGGTGCGCGGCGATATCGCCGGGCCGACCGGCGACGGTGACGACGTGCTGGTCCGCGTGCACTCCGAGTGCCTGACGGGCGACGTTTTCGGCTCCCGACGCTGCGACTGTGGACCGCAGCTGGATGCCGCGATGGCGATGGTCGCGCGCGAGCAGCGCGGCATCGTGCTGTACATGCGCGGCCACGAGGGCCGCGGCATCGGCCTGATGCACAAACTGCAGGCCTACCAGCTGCAGGACGCCGGCGAGGACACCGTGGACGCCAACCTCAAGCTCGGATTACCGGCTGATGCAAGGGATTACGGCATCGGCGCACAGATTCTCGTCGACCTCGGAGTGCGGTCGATGCGGCTGCTGACGAACAATCCGGCCAAGCGGGTCGGGCTGGACGGGTACGGGTTGCACATCATCGAGCGGGTGGCACTTCCGGTGCGGGCCAACGCCGAGAACATCCGCTACCTGATGACCAAACGCGACAGGATGGGCCACGACCTGGCCGGCTTGGACGACTTCCACGAATCCGTCCATCTGCCAGGCGAATTCGGTGGCGCTCTATGAGCGGTGGTGCCGGCGAGCCGGTGGTGCCGGCGCTTGACGCGTCCGGTCTGCGGCTTGCCATCGTCGCCAGCACCTGGCACAGCCAGATCTGCGATTCGCTGCTGGCCGGCGCCCGCAAAGTAGCCGCCAAGTGGGGCGTCGACAATCCAACGGTGGTGCGTGTGCTCGGTGCGATCGAGATTCCGGTGGTGGCGCAGGAGCTTGCCCGCAACCACGACGCCGTTGTCGCCTTGGGTGTGGTGATCCGTGGCCAGACGCCACATTTCGACTACGTTTGCGATGCGGTGACGCAGGGCCTGACCCGCGTCTCGCTGGACACCGCGACGCCGGTGGCCAATGGCGTGCTGACCACCAACAACGAGGAGCAGGCCCTCGATCGCGCCGGGCTTCCGGATTCGGCCGAAGACAAAGGCGCCCAGGCAACCGGGGCGGCCCTCAACACCGCGTTGACCCTGATTGACTTGCGAACTCGGTCGTGACAGCGCCGCCAGACCGCGCGATCGAACTGCGGCCCCACCGGGCACGGATCTTTGCCTACGTTGCAGCGTTTGTGATCGCCGCGACACTCATCGTGGTGGGCCTGCTGCTCAAGATGAAGTCCACCGGGGTGTTCTTCCAGACCGCCGACCAAGTGGCCATGGCTGTTTTGGGTCTGGTCCTTGCCGGTCTGGTGCTGTTGTTCACCCGCCCGCGACTCCTGGTGGGTCCGACCGGACTTTCGGTGCGAAATCTATTGGGCGACAAACTTGTCCCGTGGGCAGATATTGTCGGGGTGTCATTTCCCGCCGGTCGCCGCTGGGCGCGTATCGATTTGCCCGACGACGAGTACATCCCGGTGTTGGCTATCCAGGCCGTTGATAAGGACCGCGCAGTGGACGCCATGGACACCGTACGACGGGAGCTGATGTCGCACCGGCCGGACCTGCAGGCACGCTGAGCGGCGCTAATAGCGGGATAAGGCTGGATCGGTAGCATGTGCCACCAAGGCCGACGATGACCAGCCGGCAGTAGGTTCAGTCGGCAAACGTGTTGGAGGGTGCGGATGTCCCACATCGACGTTGCGGACGTCTGGGTCGTCGCGGATGTCTGCGCTCTGCCTGAAGCGATATAGCAATGGCCTTCATGCCCTATGCCGGGTTCAGCGACCTTGGACGTAAACGCGCGCGCAACGACGACCGGTGGGGAGCGGACACCGCGCTGGGGCTCTACGTCGTCGCCGACGGGGTGGGCAGCACCAGCCACGGCGATCTGGCCGCCATGCTGGTCGTCGAGATGCTGCCGGGTTACGTGGCGCGCGACCTCGCCGACGTGGACCTCCGCGATGCCCAGGCGACCGAACGGCTGGGCCGCGCGATGACGGAGATGTGCAACGACTTGTACGTCCGCAGTCGCACCGAGTCCCTGCTCGCCAGTGCCGACACCACCGTCGTTGCCGCGGTGATCAGCGACTCGCGCGCGGTGATCGCTCACCTCGGTGACAGCCGGGCCTACCTGTACCGAGACCGCCAGCTGGAAAGGCTGACCAGCGATCACACCGTCGTGCAGGCGGTGATTGACGCCGGCGAACTGACGGCCGAGCAGGCCGCGCACCACCCGAGTCGCTCGGTGGTAACCCGCCACGTGCTGATGGCCCCGCCCGCACGGCCGGATGTCCGTGCGCTGGACCTACGCCCGGGTGACCGGATTCTGTTGTGCAGCGACGGTTTACATGGCTTGGTCGATGACGCGACGCTGGCCGCCATCCTCACCGACTACCCGGACCCGGCCGCGGCGTGCCAGGCGCTGATCGACGCCGCCAACCGCGCCGGGGGACCCGACAACATCACCGCGTTGGTGGTCAATGCCGACCAACTTCCGCCCAGGCATCCGCCTCCGCCCGCGCGTCCGGGACCGCCGCAGCAGCGCCCGCAGCGACGCCGCGGACCGATATTGCTGTTGCTCGCGATGGTCGTCGTGCTGTTGACCGCCGCCGTCATTGCCTACGTGCTGTGGCCGCGCCGGCCGGCATCTCAAGTTCCGGCCGCGGTAACCACAACGCCTTCTGCACAAGCAACGAAACCCACAACGGCTCCGGGACGAACCGCGCAGCCTTACGCCGGGTTCAATCATCCCGAAGGTGTGGCGGTAGATAAGAACGGCAACGTCTACGTCGTCGCCGACGAAGGTGTCAACTCACGGGTGTGGAAGCTGGCTGTGGGGTCGGCCAACCCGATTGCGCTGCCGTTCAACGATCTCGAGGGTGCCTACGGCGTCGCCGTGGACGGGGCCGGGAGCGTCTACGTGGCCGACAGCTACCGCGGCGGGCGGGTGCTGGAACTGCCGATTGGTTTCAGCACCCCGATCGAGCTGCCCTTCGATAAGGCGTACGGCTTTGGACTCGCACACCCCGCGGGTCTGGCGGTGGACACCGCCGGTCATGTCTTCGTCGGCGACACGGCGAACGGTCGGGTAGTAGAGCTGGCGGTGAACTCCGGCGGCCAGGCTGCGTTGCCCTTCACCGGCCTCGATCACCCCACTGATGTTGAGGTGGACGGCGCGGGGAACGTGTATGTTGCCGACACGGACAAGAACCGGGTGTTGATGCTGGCGCCGGGATCGATCACCCAGGTTGTGCTGCCCTTCGCCGGGCTGGATCGCCCGTACGGTATCGCGGTGGATGCCGCCGGGAACGCCTACGCGACTGACTCTGGTAACCGTCGGGTGCTGAAACTGGCGCGTGGTTCGGACACCCAGACCGTGCTGCCCTTCACCGACCTCGGCAACCCGACCGGCGTGGCGGTGGACAGCGCCGGCACCCTCTACGTCGCCGACTACGACAACAATCATCTGCTGAAGCTGCCCGCGGCGTAATGGCACGCCAAGCACAAACGGACGTTCTTAGCTGACCACCGACACCGTGCCGTCGCCTTGGTTGGTGATGTAGACGTCGCCGGCCGAGGGGCCGGTGGGGCTGACCGCTACCCCGGTCGCGCTGCCCGTCGCTATTCTCATGCCTGCATGAACCATCGATGTGATTACGACGGCGCCAGCCCCAGCGGCGAATCGCACTGCTGCGGTTCAGCTTCGCACAACGGCGTTACCCCTCGGAATCGGTACCTGTGCGCGGCGACCCATCGATAGACCACTTCCTGCACCCGACCAACGCCAGGCAGACCGTAGACCAGCATGGGCAGCCCACTACCCGACGCTGTCGATAGGGCCGCGTTCATGGCCTCCGCGCCAGCGAACACCAACCCAGACGAATCCAGCCACCAAACAGACTCGGGCAGGCGTTCCGCCGCAACTCCGACGCGCTCCGATACTCCCGGCTTCTGCATCGGCTCGGTTCGCAGTCGGCCAGTCCTGTTGAGGCGAAGCAAGCCGTTTCGCACGCGGGTGCACATCCCGCACTTTCCATCGAAGATCAGCACGCCGTCCACACCTCGATTGTGCGCCGGTCGGGCCGCGAAATTGCAGTTACCGACGGGTTTACTCGCGAAATGCGTCGTGGAATGCCGTTTCGCGAATGTGGGGCCGCAGCCTACTAACCTAGATACGTGCCAGATCCCGCCACCTACCGCCCCGCGCCCGGGTCCATCCCGGTCGAGCCGGGTGTGTACCGGTTCCGGGATTCGCACGGACGGGTCATCTACGTCGGCAAGGCCAAGAGCCTGCGTAGCAGGCTGACCTCATACTTCGCCGATATCGGGAGCCTGCACCCGCGGACCCGGCAGATGGTGACCACCGCGGCCAATGTCGAGTGGACGGTGGTCAACACCGAGGTCGAGGCGCTGCAACTGGAATACAACTGGATCAAGGAATTCGATCCGCGCTTCAATATCCGCTACCGCGACGACAAGTCGTACCCGGTGTTGGCAGTCACGGTCAACGAGGAATTTCCCCGGCTGATGGTTTATCGCGGCCCGCGGCGCAAGGGCGTCCGCTATTTCGGCCCGTACTCGCACGCGTGGGCGATCCGGGAAACGCTGGATCTGCTCACCCGGGTATTTCCGGCCCGAACCTGTTCGGCCGGAGTGTTCAAGCGGCACAAGCAGATCGACCGTCCGTGCTTGCTGGGGTACATCGACAAATGCTCGGCCCCGTGTGTCGGCAGGGTCAGTGCCGAGCAGCATCGCCAAATCGTGCAGGACTTTTGCGACTTCCTGTCCGGCAAGACCGACCGCTTTGCCCGCGACCTGGAACAGCAGATGAATGCCGCGGCCGAGCAACTCGATTTCGAACGGGCCGCCCGGCTTCGCGACGACCTGTCCGCGGTGAAGCGGGCCATGGAGAAGCAGGCCGTCGTATTCGGCGACGGTACCGACGCTGACGTGGTTGCCTTCGCCGACGACGATCTGGAAGCCGCGGTTCAGGTGTTCCATGTCCGCGGCGGCCGGGTTCGTGGCCAGCGCGGCTGGATTGTCGAAAAGTCCGCAGACCCAGGAGATTCCGGCGAAGAGCGGTTGGTCGAGCAGTTCCTGACGCAGTTCTACGGCGACCAGGCCGAGCTGGGGGGCGCGGCCGACGAAGCCACCAACCCGGTTCCCCGCGAAGTGCTGGTGCCGTGCCTGCCCTCCAACGCCGACGAGCTGGTCAGCTGGCTGTCCGCTCTGCGCGGCTCGCGAGTCGCGTTGCGGGTGCCGCGCCGGGGCGACAAGCGTGCACTGGCCGAAACCGTACAGCGCAACGCGCAAGATGCTCTGCAGCAACACAAACTGAAGCGAGCCGGTGACTTCAACGCCAGATCAGCTGCGCTGCAGAATATTCAGGATGCCCTCGGCTTGGCCGCAGCGCCACTGCGGATCGAATGCGTTGACATCAGCCACGTGCAGGGCACCGACGTGGTCGGCTCGCTGGTGGTGTTCGAGGACGGCCTGCCGCGCAAGTCGGACTACCGCCACTTCGGGATCCGGGCGGCCGCCGGCGAAGGACGATCCGACGACGTCGCCTCCATCGCCGAAGTGACGCGACGCCGGTTTCTGCGTCACCTCAGTGACCAGAACGATCCGAATGTGCTTTCCCCGGAAGGAAAATCACGCCGATTCGCCTACCCGCCGAACCTGTATGTCGTCGACGGCGGCGCGCCACAGGTCAATGCGGCCAGCGCCGTGCTCGACGAACTCGGCATCAACGACGTCGCGGTGATCGGCTTGGCCAAGCGGCTGGAAGAGGTGTGGGTGCCGTCGGAGCCGGACCCCATCATCATGCCGCGCAACAGCGAGGGGCTGTATTTGCTGCAACGGGTACGCGACGAGGCGCACAGGTTCGCCATCACCTACCATCGCAGCAAGCGATCCAAGCGAATGACGGCCTCGGCGCTGGACTCGGTGCCGGGATTGGGCGAACATCGCCGCAAGGCGCTGGTCACTCACTTCGGATCGATAGCCCGCCTCAAGGAGGCCACCGTCGACCAGATCACCGCCATTCCGGGTATCGGCGTCGCAACGGCCGCGGCCGTCCTCGATGCGCTGCGGCCTAACGAGGCTGACCACCGGCCCGGGGCTTCGGAGTGACTGGCGACAGCCACCCGGGCCCCCCTAACGACGGAGCCCCGGCCGGTATCGACGTCGTCCTGGTGACGGGACTGTCCGGGGCCGGGCGCGGCACCGCGGCCAAGGTCCTCGAGGATCTGGGCTGGTATGTGGCCGACAACCTGCCGCCCCAACTGATCACCCGGATGGTGGATTTCGGGCTTGCGGCCGGGTCCCGGATCACCCAACTGGCGGTGGTGATGGATGCGCGGTCGCGTGGGTTCACCGGCGACCTCGACGAGGTTCGCAACGAGTTGGCCACGCGCAACATCACCCCCCGCGTGGTGTTCATGGAAGCCTCCGACGACATGCTGGTGCGCCGCTACGAACAGAATCGCCGCAGCCACCCGCTGCAGGGCGAGCAGACCCTGGCCGAGGGCATTGCCGCCGAGCGCACGATGCTGGCGCCGGTCCGCGCCACCGCCGACCTGATCATCGACACGTCGACACTGTCGGTGCGCGGCTTACGGGAAAGCATCGAGGGTGCCTTCGGCAACGTTGCCAGCGCGACCACCAGCGTCACCGTCGAATCCTTCGGTTTCAAGTACGGTCTGCCGATGGACGCCGACATGGTCATGGACGTGCGATTCCTGCCGAACCCGCACTGGGTCGACGAGTTGCGTCCGCTCACCGGCCAAAATCCGGCCGTGCGTGATTACGTGCTGGGCCAGCCCGGCGCGGCGGAGTTCCTGCAGACTTACCATCGACTGCTATCCCTGGTTGTCGACGGCTATCGCCGGGAAGGCAAGCGTTACATGACGGTCGCGATCGGCTGCACCGGCGGGAAGCATCGCAGCGTCGCCATCGCGGAGGCATTGATGGGCCTGCTGAAGGCCCAGAAGACTGAAGCTCAATTGTCGGTGCGGGTGCTGCACCGGGATCTGGGTCGCGAATGAGCGCCCCAACAAGCGACGGCATCGTCGCGATGGGCGGCGGGCACGGTCTGTATGCAACGCTGTCCGCGGCCCGCCGGTTGACTCCCCATGTCACCGCCATTGTGACCGTCGCCGACGACGGCGGCTCGTCCGGCCGGCTGCGCAGCGAATTGGACGTGGTGCCGCCGGGCGATCTGCGGATGGCGCTGGCGGCGTTGGCATCTGACAGTCCCTATGGCCAACTGTGGGCGACCATCCTGCAGCACCGATTCGGCGGCAACGGCGCGCTGGCCGGACATCCGATCGGCAACCTGATGCTCGCCGGCCTCAACGAGATGCTGGCCGATCCGGTTGCCGCCCTCGACGAACTGGGGCGCATCCTGGGCGTCAAAGGCAGGGTATTGCCGATGTGCCCGATCGCGCTGCAGATCGAAGCCGACGTCTCCGGCCTGGAGGCCGACCCTCGGATGTTTCGGCTGATCCGTGGCCAGGTGGCCGTCGCGACCACGCCGGGCAAGGTGCGGCGGGTGCGGCTGCACCCCGCGAACCCGCCGGCCACCCGGCAGGCTGTCGACGCCATCCTGGCCGCCGACTTGGTGGTGCTGGGGCCCGGGTCGTGGTTCACCAGCGTGATCCCGCACGTATTGGTGCCGGGGCTTGCCGCGGCGCTGCGGGCCACCACGGCCCGCCGTGCCCTGGTGCTCAACCTGGTCGCTGAACCGGGGGAGACGGCCGGCTTCTCCGTGGAGCGTCACCTGCACGTCTTGGCCCAGCACGCGCCCGGGTTCACCGTCCACGACATCATCATCGATGCCGAGCGAGTGCCGGCCGAGCGGGAACGCGAGCAACTGCGCCGCGCCGCCACATTGCTACAAGCGGAGGTCCACTTCGCCGATGTCGCCAGACCTGGTACACCTTTACATGACCCGGGCAAGCTCGCGGCGGCTCTGGACGGTGTTCGCGCGGGCCACACTGGCCCGGGGGCACCTCCGGAAACGGCAACGGCAGAGATTCGGGTCGATGGTGAGAGCCCTTCAAACGGCGTGAACGGACCGGCTGGTAGCCGACCAAGGGGTGACGACGCGTGGCGATGACGACCGAAGTCAAAGACGAGCTGAGCCGCCTGGTGGTGAAGTCGGTTAGCGCTCGCCGTGCAGAAGTCACATCCCTGCTGAGGTTCGCCGGCGGGCTGCACATCGTCGCCGGCCGGGTGGTCGTTGAGGCCGAGGTCGACCTGGGCAACATCGCGCGGCGGCTCCGCAAGGACATTTTTGACCTATACGGTTACAACGCGGTTGTGCATGTGTTGTCGGCCAGCGGGATTCGCAAGAGCACACGGTACGTGCTGCGCGTCGCCAACGACGGCGAGGCACTGGCACGTCAGACCGGTCTTCTCGACATGCGCGGGCGTCCAGTTCGCGGTCTGCCGGCCCAGGTCGTCGGCGGCAGCATCGGTGATGCCGAAGCCGCATGGCGGGGAGCGTTTTTGGCGCACGGATCACTGACCGAGCCGGGACGTTCGTCGGCGTTGGAGGTCAGCTGTCCCGGCCCGGAGGCGGCGCTGGCCCTGGTGGGTGCGGCGCGCCGGCTCGGGGTCAGTGCGAAGGCCCGCGAGGTGCGCGGAGCGGACCGTGTGGTGGTGCGCGACGGCGACGCGATCGGCGCGCTGTTGACCCGGATGGGCGCCCAGGACACCCGGCTGATCTGGGAGGAGCGCCGGATGCGTCGCGAGGTGCGGGCGACGGCCAACCGGCTGGCCAATTTCGACGATGCCAATCTGCGCCGTTCGGCGCGGGCCGCGGTCGCGGCGGCCGCGCGGGTGGAGCGGGCGCTGGAGATCCTCGGCGATACGGTGCCCGATCATCTGGCCTCGGCGGGCAAGCTACGCGTCGAGCACCGGCAGGCTTCCCTCGAGGAGCTGGGCCGACTCGCGGACCCAGTGATGACCAAAGATGCTGTGGCGGGCCGTATTCGGCGCTTGTTGTCGATGGCCGATCGCAAGGCGAAGGTCGAGGGCATTCCCGACACCGAGTCCGCGGTGACGCCGGACCTATTGGAAGATGCCTGACCGAGGGCTACCGTCAACGCATGAAGCGGCTTTCGAGTGTTGATGCGGCGTTCTGGTCTGCAGAAACTGCGGGCTGGCATATGCAGGTGGGCGCGCTGGCGATCTGCGATCCCACCGATGCGCCCGACTACAGCTTCCAACGAGTCCGCGAGCTGATTGTCGAGCGCCTGCCCGAGTTGCCGCAGCTGCGGTGGCGGGTCGCCGGTGCGCCGCTGGGGCTGGACCGGCCGTGGTTCGTCGAAGACGAGGAACTCGACATCGACTTCCACATCCGCCACATCGGTGTTCCGGGTCCCGGCGGGCGGCGCGAGCTCGAAGAGCTGGTCGGTCGGTTGATGTCCTACAAACTGGACCGGTCCCGGCCGCTGTGGGAATTGTGGGTAATCGAGGGGGTCGAGGGCGGTCGCATCGCGACGCTGACCAAGATGCATCACGCCATCGTCGACGGCGTCTCCGGAGCCGGTCTCGGTGAGATCCTCATGGACGTCACGCCGGAACCGCGGCCGCCGCAGAAGGAGACAGTCGGTTCGCTGGTCGGCTTCCGGCTCCCCGGGCGGGAACGGCGCGCGATCGGCGCTCTGTTCAACGTCGGAATCATGACGCCGTTTCGGGTCGCCAGACTCGTGGAGCAGACCATCCGCCAGCAGATCGCCGGTCTGGGTGTGCGCAGCAAGCCGCCGGGCTACTTCGACGCTCCCAAGACCCGTTTCAACGCCCCCGTGTCGCCGCATCGGCGCGTTACCGCCGCCCGGGTCGAACTGGCCCGCGTCAAGGCCGTCAAGGATGCCTACGGCGTCAAGCTCAATGACGTCGTGCTTGCGCTCGTTGCCAGCGCGGCCCGCGAGTATTTGCGGAAGCGCGACGAGCTCCCACCCAAGCCGCTCATCGCGCAGATCCCTGTCTCGACCCGTACCGGCGACACCCAGAGTGACGTCGGTAACCAGATCAGTTCGATGACGGCGTCGCTTGCCACCGACATCGAAGACCCCGTCGAGCGGCTGGTGGCCATCCACGAAAGCACGCAGAGCGCGAAGGAAATGGCCAAGGCGCTGTCGGCGCACCAGATCATGGGACTTACCGAGACCACGCCGCCCGGGCTGCTGCATTTGGCCGCCCGCGCGTATACGGCCAGCGGGCTGTCGCAGAACTTCGCGCCGATCAACCTGGTCGTGTCCAATGTGCCCGGCCCACCCGTCCCGCTGTACATGGCAGGCGCCAAAGTCGATTCGCTGGTGCCGCTCGGGCCGCCGATCATGGACGTCGGCCTCAACATCACCTGCTTTTCCTACGAGGAATACTTGGACTTCGGCTTCGTGACCACGCCCGAAATGGCCAATGACATCGACGAGATGGCCAATGCCGTCGAGCCGGCGCTGACCGAACTCGAGGTTGCGCTGGACCTACGGTGAGCGCTTAGTAGGCGGCGAGCAGACGCAAAAGCCCCCAAAAAAGCGGATTTTTGGGGGCTTTCACGTCTGCTCGCGGTTGAGGTAGGTGGTCGCGTACACCCAAGACAAGAATCGGGCCACCGCCTCGGAGGATTGATGCGCCCGCGGGGAACTGAAGATATCGAAAGCATGTTGGGCGTGCGGCAGTTCGGCGTAGGCGACGGGCGACTTCGACACCGCCCGTAGCTCCTCGACGAACTCCCGGGCTTCGCCGACCGGTATCAGGGAATCGTCGGTGCCGTGCAGGACGAAGAACGGGGGCGCATCGGCGCGCAGCTGCCGGATCGGCGAGGCATCCATGTAGACGTCGCGGTGGGTGGCGAATTTCAGTTTCACCACCAGCTTTTCGAGCAGCATCACGAATTCGGGACGGCCCTCGCCCTCGGTGGAAAACCAGTCGTAGCGTCCGTATATCGGGACCGCGGCCGCCACCGACGTGTCGGCGTCTTCGAAGCCCGGCTGGAATTTGGGGTCGTTGGGAGTCAATGCCGCCAGCGCGCACAGATGGCCGCCGGCCGACCCGCCGGTGATCGCGACGAAGTCGGGATCGCCGCCGTAGCCGGTGATGTGCTTTTTGACCCAGGCCAGTGCCTGTTTGACGTCGACGATGTGGTCGGGCCAGGTGTGCAGCGGGGAGACCCGGTAGTTCAGCGACACGCACACCCAGCCACGGGCGGCCATTTCGCTCATCAGCGGGTAGGCCTGCGGTCGGCGCCACCCGATCACCCATGCGCCGCCCGGCACCTGCACCAGCACCGGCGCCTTCCCGTCGCGCGGCAGGTCGCGGCGGCGCCAGATGTCGGCCAGGTTGGCCCGGCCGTGCGGACCGTAGGACACGATGTTCGTCTTCTCGACATAGCGCCTGCGGGCCACGGTAGTGCGCAGCGGGAGGTTGCGCCGGCCGCGGCGGGTCGGCTGCGTCTTCGGCAGGGCGGTCAGCGCGTCGGCGTAGTCGGGTCCCAGTTGTTCGCACAGCCCCGCTTCCAGCACCGGTCCCGGGGTGGTGACACCGCGGTAGCGGATCACACCCAGGATCGCCCACGACGCCGCCGTCAAGGCCAGCGCCGCCTTTCCCCGCCGTCCGGCGAAGTCGCCGCGGCGGCCGCGGCGCAGCGCGTCCAACAGCGAAGCCGACAAGTACAGGCCTGGCACCTCCGAAGCCGGCCAGCCGAACCAGAACACCAACACCGTGCTGTATCCCTTGCGGGCCAGCGGCCGGAATCCGTTGGCCGCATTCAGGAATTCGACTGCCGCGCGCGCGAGCGGCCTCGGGCGTAACGCTTTTCGGCGCATCAGCCGCTGACCCGTGCTTGCAGTTCGCCGCGCAGCACCTTGCCGGTGCTGCCACGCGGAAGTTCCTCGAGGACGACGATTTCGCGGGGCACCTTGTAGTTGGCCAGGCTGTCCCGAACGTGTTGTTTCAGCGTCTCGGGGGAGGCGGCCTTGTCGGGACCCAGGACCACGAACGCCGCCAGTCGCTGGCCGTACTGCTCGTCGTCCACACCGATCACCGCGGCTTCCGCCACCTCGGGATGTGCGGCCAGCGTCTTCTCCACTTCGATCGGGTACACGTTCTCGCCGCCGGAGACGATCATCTCGTCGTCGCGGCCGACCACGAACAGCCGTCCCGCTTCATCGAGATAGCCGACGTCACCCGATGACATGAAGCCGGCGTGAAAGTCTTTGGTAGTGCCCGAGGTGTAGCCGTCGAACTGGGTGTCGTTGCGGACGTAGATGCTGCCCACCTCGCCGGTGGGCACCTCGTTGAATTCCGGGTCCAGGATGCGTATTTCGGTTCCGTCGGCGGGCCGGCCCGCCGTGTCGGGGGCGGCCCGCAGGTCTTGCGGGGTTGCGGTGGCGATCATTCCGGCCTCGGTGGCGTTGTAGTTGTTGTAGATCACGTCGCCGAATTGGTCCATGAAGGCGGTGACGACGTCGGGCCGCATTCGCGAGCCGGACGCCGCGGCAAAGCGCAATGACCGGCCGCTGTAGCGGTTTCGGACGTCGGCGGGCAGATCCATGATGCGGTCGAACATCACCGGCACCACCGCCAGGCCCGTCGCCCGGTGGCGGTCGATGAGGTCCAGCGTCGCCTCGGGGTCGAATTTGCGCCGGGTGACCACCGTGCAGGCCATCGACGCTGCGAACACCAACTGCGAAAAGCCCCACGCGTGGAACATCGGCGCCACGATCACTATCGGCTCCTCGGCTCGCCACGGGGTGCGGTCCAGGATCGCTTTGAGCGTGCCGACGCCGGCGCCGCCACCAGACTGGTTGGCGCCCTTTGGTGCTCCGGTGGTGCCGGAGGTGAGCAGGATCATCCTGCTTTTGCGGCCGCTGCGCTCGGGTCGCTGCCCCGGGTGGTCGGCGATGAGTCTCTCGACAGTCAGCGCGTGGGGTTCGTCGGTCCACGCCACGATGCGGGTGGCGCCGGGGCTGTCGGCCAGCGCCCGGTCCACTGTCGCGGTGAACTCCTCGTCGTAGATGACGGTGTCGACGCCCTCGCGGTTGACCACGTCGGCTAAGGCCGGACCGGCGAACGACGTGTTGAGCAACACGATGTCGGCGCCGATCCGGTTGCCGGCCACCAAAGCCTCGACGAAACCGCGATGATTGCGGCAGATGATCCCGATGACCTTCGGCTGCCCTCCCGGTAGCGCTTGCAGCGCCGCGGCCAGCGCGTCGATCCGCTCGTCGAGCTGTCGCCAGGTCAGCGTGCCCCGCTCGTCGACCAGGCCGGGACGGTCCGGGCAGCGCTGCGCCGCGCTGGCGAAACCCGAGGTGATGCCCATGCCTTCGCGACGCATGGCGGCGGCGATCTTCAGGTAGCGGTCGGGCCGCATCGGTGCGATCAGTCCGGAGCGGCGCATGGTGTCGATCAGGCCGAGGGTCTGGCTAAGACGAGATGTCATGCCTCAGCCCAGAATCGGAAATCGGCGGTTGGCGGCCAGCTCGCTGAGAGCATCCTGCATCACCGACCGCACATGCTCGTCGACCTCGTCGACGTCAGGGTCCTCGCCGAATTGCGCGGTGACGTCGATCGGTTCCAGCACGTGCGTGACGATCTTGGTGGGCAGCGGCAGGTTGGGCGGGATCGCGGCGCTGAACCCGAACGGAAAGCCGAACGACACCGGCAGGATAGCGCTGCGCAGCAACCGCTTGATGCCCAGTCGTTCGGCCAGCCAGGTACCGCGGGTCAGGTAGAGCTGGGTCTCCTGGCCGCCGATGGACACCGCGGGCACGATGGGAACGCCGGCTTCGATTGCCGTGCGCACGTATCCCTTCCGGCCGTTGAAGTCGATGACGTTCTCTGAGAGCGTGGGGCGGTACGCGTCGTAGTCGCCGCCGGGAAAGACGACCACCACGCCGCCTGAGCGTAGCGCGATGGCCGCGTTCTTCGGATTCGCCCGGATGTAGCCGGCCCGCCGGAAGAACGATCCCGTCGCGCCCATGAAAAGGATGTCGTGGCTCAGGGTGTAGACCGGCCGGCCGTAACCGAACTTCTCATAGAAGTCGACGCTGAAGATCGGGACGTCCATCGGGAACATGCCGCCGGAATGGTTGGCGACCACCAGCGCCCCGCCCGGCGGAAAGGATTCCAAGCCGCGCACCTCGGACCGGAAATAGGTCTTCAAAATTGGCCGCAGCACACCCATCAGGCGCTCGGTCAGGCCAGGATCCCACTTGCCGATCTCGAGGTCGTCGGCGTCGGTGTCGCTCGCTTGGCTCATTTGAGGCCCCCTTGATCGTTCCCGTCGAGGCTGCATCGAGACTTGATGCCGCGTCGGGTCCCCTCATGGTATCGAGGGCGGGGGCCAGCTCTGGAAAGAACAGGGCGACGCCCTGACGTCACGCTCGCGCAAAAGGGTGAGATGACTCGAACCAGTCACCGTGGCGATACAGTGATTCGCCAACTGATTTCACCTTCGACAGCAACGAGGCCGCCATGGGATTCATGTCACCGGAGCTTCCGGACGTCGACCCCGACACCTGGCCCACCCTGCCCGCGGGCGACGCGACTGCAAGTGGTGACCCGGCACTGGGTGGAGCACGGCTTCGGGACGCCGTACGGCGGTCGTATCTGCTCTACCTGATCAAGATCGGCCTGTACGTCGCCGCCCCCGCCGCGATCATCTCGCTGACCCCCGGCCTGGGCGGCCTCGAGCCGGATCGCCGACTGGTGGACGCAGCCGATCGTGTACCAGAAGGTCATCGTCTTCACGCTGCTGTTCGAGGTGCTGGGCTTTGGCTGCGGATCCGGCCCGCTGACCGGGCGGTTCATGCCGCCGATCGGCGGGTTTCTGTATTGGTTGCGGCCCAACACCATTCGGCTTCCGGCGTGGCCGGACAAGGTTCCGTTCACCAGCGGTGACACCCGCAGCATCGTCGACGTCGCGCTGTATGCCATCGTGTTGATCGGCGGGGTATGGGCGCTGTTGTCACCCGGCCATGGCGGGCCGGTCACCGCCGCCGGCGATGTCGGTTTGATCGACCCCGTGCTGGTGGTGCCGACGATCGTCGCCCTGGCGTTGTTGGGCCTGCGCGACAAGACCATCTTCCTGGCCGCCCGCGGCGAGCATTACTGGCTGAAGCTGATCGTGTTCTTCTTCCCGTTCACCGATCAGATCGCGGCCTTCAAGATCATCATGCTCGGCCTTGTGGTGGGGGGCGGCGACTTCCAAGCTCAACCACCATTTCCCGTACGTGGTGGCGGTGATGACGAGCAACAACGCGCTGCTGCGCAGCAAGCTGTTCAACCCGGTCAAGCGCCTGCTCTACCTCGACCCGGTCAACGACCTGCGGCCCTCCTGGTTGCCGAAGATGATGGCCCATGTCGGCGGCACCACGGCGGAATTCCTGGTCCCGGCGATTCTGGTCTTCGTCGCCGGCGGTCAACCGTGGCGGTGGTTCCTCATCGGGTTCATGGTGATCTTCCACCTCAACATCCTTTCCAACCTCCCGATGGGAGTTCCGTTGGAGTGGAACGTGTTTTTCATCTTCTCGCTGTTCTATCTGTTCGGGCACTACGGCGCGATACGCGCCATCGACCTTCAGTTCGCCGCTGCTGCTGGCCATCCTGCTCGTCGCGCTTGCCGTGGTGCCGATCGTCGGAAACCTTTTCCCGGAGAAGATTTCGTTCCTGCCCGCGATGCGCTACTACGCCGGCAACTGGGCCACCAGCATGTGGTGCTTCCGCGCCGGCGCCGAAGACAAGATCGAAGCCAACATCGTCAAAAGCTCTGCGCTGGTCGTCAATCAGCTGGCCAAGCTCTACGACCCGGCGACCGCCGAAATCATGAGCGACAAGACTTCGGCGTTCCGGGCGATGCACACCCACGGCAGGGCGCTCAACGGGCTGCTGCCCCGCGCTGTGGACGACAACGAAGCCGACTACAGCGTGCGCGAGGGCGAAATCGTCGCCGGGCCGCTCGTCGGCTGGAACTTCGGCGAAGGCCACCTGCACAACGAGCAGCTACTGGAAGCGGTGCAGCGGCGCTGCCACTTCGAGGACGGCGACGTCCGCGTCATCGTGCTCGAAGGCCAACCGATCCACACCCAACGGCAGTGGTACCGCATCGTCGACGCCAAGACGGGTCTGATCGAGGCGGGCTACGTTGACGTCGCGGACATGCTGAGCCGTCAGCCGTGGCCGGAGCCCGGCGACGAGTTCCCCGTGCACGTCACTCGCGGATAGCGCTGAACGGTTAGTCCTGAACAATTACCGGGTCGCCGATATTGACCGTGTTGTAGTACCACTCGGCATCTTGGGGACTCAGGCTGACGCAGCCGTGGCTGACATTGTCATATCCGAGGGAATTGACGGCCCACGGCGCTGAATGCACGTAGAGGCCATGATTGGTGATACGGACGGCGTAATCCACCGGGATCCGGTAGCCGGCGGGATCGTCGACGGGGATGCCGACGCTGCTCGAGTCCATAATCAGCGTGCGTTCCTTGGACTGGACGGTGTAGGAGCCGACGGGCGTCGGGAACTCCGGCCTACCCATCGAGGCCGGCATCACCCCTTGTTCTCCCCAGTGCGGCCGGTGGTGCGGCGCGGGCAGCGAACGCGGTGGTCCGGCCTGGACTCCGTCGATGCTCACGGTGAACGTGTGCTGCGAGATGCTGGCAACGCCGACGACGGCGGGACCCGTTTGAAGCTCCGTGGACAGACCGCCCACCGAAAGCGCCATCGTGCTGTGCGCCGGCCAGAATCGGTCGGGAACCCACTGCACCACGTTGTTGTCGAGCCATTCGAACTTGCCGGTCATCGCGGGCGTCGACTTGACTTCGATGGCACGCTCGGCCGCGTGCCGGTTGGTGACGGGCGCTCTGAATGTGACCACCACGGGGTGCGCCACACCCACCACCTGGCCCCGCGTTGGCTGAACCGACGCGATGGCCAACCCATACGACTGGTTCGCCGCCGCCCGCTTACGCCGGCCGGCGCCGCAACCACGCTCGCGGCGATCCCGACCGCGGAAAGAACACACCGAATTACCGTCCGCATGGCTCCAATTCCTTCTAACTGGCAAAGTTCTCATTGCGATGCTAGGGGCGCCGCGCAAATTCATGTGCAGGCACGCGTCAGCAATTCGATCAAGGCTTTGTCACGTTTGGGTACAGCGAGCGTGATCATTCTGACCTACGCCAAAACGCCTTTATCCAGAACGACTCAAGCCCGGTAAAGGAATACGAAATACATCGCGGGTCGGGGTTTCATCCCGACCCGGGGAAGACCTGCGTCAGCGCGCAGCCGAAGGACCGGGCAAAAAGGGCTGACCGGACACAGGCGCTCCGGCCGGCGCCGGACCAGTCGGCGAGCCCTTGCCGGTCCCGGACATGTCAATGATGGGAGCGCCAACGGGCACAGCCTCTGGCCCAAACGCAACCAGCGGGGCACCGATCGGCACCACCGGAGCCACGACCGGCACGGGCACCGCCGGGACGCCGACGGGGACGGGTACCGGCGGGACGCCCAGGGGCACGGGTACCGGAGGGCCGCCCAGCGGCACGGGCACGGGTGGCCCGCCGAGGGGCACGGGCACCGGTGGGACCGCCGCCGGAACGGGTGGGCCGAGCGCGATCAGCGGAACACCCTCCGGTATCGCAGCCAATGGCCCGGGCACAACCACTGGAACACCAGCCATGTCAGTGAGCGGAGCACCAGTCGTGCACATCGGAGGTGCGGCCGCGGGCACCGCGCCGGCCGCAGCCGGACCGCCGGCAACTGGCGCGCCGGCGTCTGCCAGCGCTCCACCGGCGAGCACCGGTGCCCCAATTTCGCCCGACTGACCCCGCATGCACGCGCCGCCGCCTGTTATCAGCGGGGCAGCTCCCGCGTCCGGGCACAACGCGATAGCAGCTCCGCACAACCCAGCGCTGGCAATTATTTTGATGTTGAACCGATCAAAGATCGCCATCAACGTCAACTCCTTCATTCGCGCTCAGATATCAACCGGTGCAGCAGAACCACGTAGCCGTACCGATGTCGTGTCTGGACGGCCGAGTCATTGGTAGCAGAGCCGATATTGAACACGCGTCGCGCCGCACCGCATCGTTTCCAAATGGTTATGTTCGGCCGATCCTGGTCCCGAAAGGGATGGATGTCACGGCGACGCCACACGTCAGGACCGCCGCCGCCGGCAGTCCCTGCCTCGGCAGGGCTGTCGATTCGCGCTGGCCGGCGCATTCGTTTCGGCAGTCGAGCACGGCTGAAGTTGTGATGTGCGCAACGTTGTGTCTTTTTGGTTACGGCGCTGCGGATCATTGAAATATGGTTGGGGCAGGAAGGGCATCGGCGGAGGGTTGTCACAGACGCCCGTCGGTGCCCTTCAACCATGTTTGCCCCAGCTCTCGTCCGCCGAACGGGCTCTGGACTGTCACCGACGCCGCGACCGTTGCTTATTACTGATCTAGGCTAAGAGCGGTTCATCAGGGGACAGCCAAGCGAAGACAGGGAGACGCAAGTGACGGTCCGAGTAGGCATCAATGGCTTCGGTCGAATCGGCCGCAACTTCTTCAGGGCCCTGGATGCGCAAAAGGCCCTCGGCGAGAACGCCGACATCGAGATCATCGCGGTCAATGACCTGACGGACAACGCCACGCTGGCGCATCTGCTGAAGTTCGACTCGATCTTGGGGCGACTGCCCTACGACGTCACCCTCGAGGGCGACGACACCATCGTGGTGGGCGACATCAAGATCAAGGCGCTCGAGGTCAAGGCGGGTCCGGCCGAACTGCCCTGGGGTGACCTGGGCGTCGACGTGGTGGTCGAGTCGACCGGAATCTTCACCAACGCCGCCAAGGCCAAAGGCCACCTGGACGCGGGCGCCAAGAAGGTCATCATTTCGGCTCCCGCCACCGATCCCGACATCACGATCGTGTTTGGCGTCAACGATGACAAGTACGACGGCAGTCAAAACATCATCTCCAACGCCTCGTGCACCACAAACTGCCTCGGGCCGCTGGCCAAGGTGCTCAACGACGAGTTCGGCATCGTCAAGGGCCTGATGACCACCATCCACGCCTACACGCAGGACCAGAACCTGCAGGACGGTCCACACAGCGACCTGCGCCGTGCCCGCGCCGCCGCGCTGAACATCGTGCCGACCTCCACCGGCGCGGCCAAGGCGATCGGTCTGGTGCTGCCCGAGTTGAAGGGCAAGCTGGACGGGTACGCGCTGCGGGTGCCGATCCCCACCGGCTCGGTCACCGATCTGACCGTGGAGCTCGCCAAAGCCGGCACCGCGCAGGAGATCAATGCCGCGATGAAGGCGGCCGCCGACGGCCCGATGAAGGGCATCCTGAAGTACTACGATGCGCCGATCGTCTCCAGCGACATCGTCACCGATCCGCACAGCTCGATCTTCGACTCCGGCCTGACCAAGGTGATTGACAACCAGGCCAAGGTGGTGTCCTGGTACGACAACGAGTGGGGCTACTCCAACCGGCTCGTTGATCTGGTCGCGCTGGTCGGCAAGTCGCTCTAGCCGTGAGCGTCCCACACTTCGAAGACCTTCTGGCGGAGGGTGTTTCGGGCCGGGGCGTGCTGGTGCGCTCCGACCTGAATGTGCCACTGGGCTCCGATGCTGGGGGAGCCCGCACCATCACCGACCCCGGTCGGATCACGGCGTCCGTACCTACGCTGAAAGCCCTTCTCGATGCGGGTGCGAAGGTCGTGGTCACCGCCCACCTGGGCAGGCCGAAGGACGGGCCGGACCCCAAATTTTCGCTGGCGCCCGTCGCCGCGGCGCTGGCAGAGCAGCTGGGCCGGCACGTGCAGTTGGCCAGTGATGTCGTCGGCACCGACGCGCTGGCGCGCGCCGAGGGCCTGACCGACGGCGACATCCTGCTCCTGGAGAACATCCGCTTCGACCCCCGCGAGACCAGCAAGGACGACGGCGAGCGACTCGCGCTGGCCAAGCAGCTCGCCGAATTAGTCTCGCCCGGAGGCGCTTTCGTCTCCGACGGGTTCGGAGTGGTGCACCGCAAGCAGGCTTCGGTCTATGACGTCGCCACCTTACTGCCGCACTACGCCGGCACGCTGGTGGCCGCCGAGCTAGCGGTGCTGGAGCAGTTGACCAGCTCGACCAAGCGGCCCTACGCGGTGGTGCTCGGCGGGTCCAAAGTGTCCGACAAGCTCGGCGTCATCGAGTCTTTGGCGACCAAAGCCGACAGCATCGTCATCGGCGGCGGGATGTGCTTCACTTTCCTTGCGGCGCAGGGATATTCGGTGGGCAAATCGCTGCTGGAAGAAGACATGATCGAGACCTGCCGCGGCCTGCTGGACACCCACGCCGACGTATTGCGACTGCCCGGCGACATCGTCGTGACCGAGAAGTTCAGCGCCGATTCGCCACCGCAGTTCGTGGCCGCCAACGCGATTCCGGACGATTTGATCGGCCTCGACATCGGGCCCGGATCGGTCAAGCGGTTCGCGGCGCTGCTGTCCAATGCCGAGACGGTCTTCTGGAACGGCCCGATGGGCGTCTTCGAGTTCCCGGCGTACGCGGCCGGCACCCGAGGTGTTGCCGAGGCGATCGTCGCTGCGACCGGCAAGGGTGCGTTCAGCGTGGTGGGCGGCGGCGACTCCGCGGCCGCGGTGCGCGAGCTCGGGTTCCCGGAGGACGCGTTTTCGCACATCTCTACCGGTGGTGGTGCATCACTGGAATATCTTGAGGGCAAGACGCTACCGGGCATCGAGGTGCTGGGGCGCGTTCAGCCGACCTAAAGGAGAAACGTGAGCCGCAAGCCACTCATCGCCGGTAACTGGAAGATGAATCTCAACCACTTCGAGGCGATCGCGCTGGCGCAGAAGATCGCGTTCGCATTGCCGGACAAGTACTACGACAAGGTTGACGTCACGGTGATCCCGCCGTTCACCAACCTGCGCAGTGTGCAAACCCTGGTCGACGGCGACAAGCTGCGGCTGACCTACGGCGCGCAGGACCTGTCGCAGCACGACTCGGGCGCCTACACCGGCGACATCAGCGGTGCCTTCCTGGCCAAACTGGGCTGCACCTTCGTCATCGTCGGACACTCCGAACGGCGCACCTACCACAACGAGGACGACGCCCTGGTGGCTACCAAGGCCGCCGCCGCGCTCAAGTACGAGCTGACCCCGATCGTCTGTATCGGCGAGCACCTGGAGGTCCGGGAAGCCGGCGAACACGTCCCCCACTGCGAGAACCAGCTGCGCGGCTCGCTGGCTGGGCTGTCCGCCGAGCAGATCGCCAAGGTCGTCATCGCCTACGAACCGATCTGGGCGATCGGTACCGGGCGAGTGGCCAGCTCGTCGGACGCCCAGGAGGTATGCGCGGCCATCCGGAAAGAGGTGGCGTCCCTCGCCTCTCCAAAAATCGCCGAAACCGTCCGGGTGCTCTACGGCGGCTCAGTGAACGCGAAAAACATCGGCGACATCGTCGCCCAGGGTGACATCGATGGTGGCCTCGTCGGAGGCGCCTCGCTGGATGGAGAGCAATTCGCGACGCTGGCGGCCATCGCCGCTGGCGGGCCTCTGCCCTGACCGCCTGATCAGCGCTTGTATTTGATCAGCAGTTCCACGCCGACGATGGACACCAGCCAGATGCCGGTGATGAACAGCGTCAACCGGTCCAGGTTCTTCTCCACCACCGTCGAGCCGGACAGGCTCGACTGCACCCCACCGCCGAACAGCGTCGACAGGCCACCGCCCTTGGCGCGGTGCAAAAGCACCAGCAACACCACCAGCACGCTGGTGACCACCAGGGTGATCTGCAGGGCCAACTCCATGAGGGCAGCTTACCGAATGTGATTGAGCCGTCCGTCACCGCCCGCGCCGAGATCGAGCCAGCGGCGACGGCGTTGGAAATCGCGAAAGCCTGGCCGTATGCGCAGGCCCGGCGCCATGGACGCGGTCTCGACACGCGAGCCGGGCGATCCGCGCCGATACTATAAGCATGGTCGAGGTTTCCGATATCGCGCTGGAGCCGATCGGGGCCGTCCAACGGACCCAGGTCGGCCGCAAGGCGACCGAGCCGATGCGTGCCGACATCAGAATGCTGGGCACCATCCTCGGCGACACGGTGCGCGAGCAGAACGGCGACGAGGTATTCGACCTGGTCGAACGCGCCCGGGTGGAGTCCTTTCGCGTACGTCACTCCGAGATCGATCGGGCCGAGATGTCGCGGATGTTCGACGGCATCGATATCCACCTGGCGATCCCGGTTATCCGGGCTTTCAGCCATTTCGCACTGCTGGCCAACGTCGCCGAAGACATCCACCGGGAGCGCCGCCGCGGCATTCACGTCGCCGCGGGCGAGCCGCCGCAGGACAGCAGCCTGGCCGCGACCTACGCGAAGCTCGATCAGGCAGAGCTGAATTCGGCGACGGTGGCCGATGCGCTGCAGGGGGCGCTGGTTTCTCCGGTGATCACCGCGCATCCCACCGAGACCCGCCGGCGCACCGTCTTCGTCACCCAGCACCGGATCACCGAGCTGATGCGACTGCACGCGGACGGGCGCACCGAGACCAGCGACGGCCGCAGCATCGAGCTCGAGTTACGCCGTCAGGTGCTGACGCTGTGGCAGACCGCGCTCATCCGGTTGTCCCGGCTGAAGATCTCCGACGAGATCGAGGTGGGCCTGCGCTATTACCCGGCGGCGCTATTCGAGGTGATCCCGCAGGTCAATGCCGATGTTCGGGGGGCGTTACGGGCTCGCTGGCCAGACGCCGAACTGCTTTCCGAGCCGATCCTGCGACCCGGATCGTGGATCGGCGGCGACCGCGACGGGAACCCGAACGTGACGGCCGACGTGGTGCGCCTGGCCACCGGCAGCGCCGCGTTCACCGCGCTGGCGCACCACCTGGCCGAACTCGCAGATCTCGAGCAGGAGTTGTCGATGTCGGCGCGACTGGTCAGCTTCACCCCCGAGCTGGGTGCGCTGGCCGACGGCTGCCAGGAGGCCCCCCGGGCCGACGAGCCGTACCGGCGGGCGTTGCGGGTGATCCGCGGGCGGCTCACCGCGACCGCCGCCGAGATCCTGGACCGGCAACCGCCGGATGAGCTTGACCTCGGTTTGCCGCCGTATTCCACGCCGGCCGAGCTGCGGGCCGATCTCGACACCATCGATGTTTCGCTGCGAACCCACGGCAGTACTCTGTTGGCCGACGATCGGCTGGCCTTGCTGCGAGAAGGCGTGGAAGTCTTCGGGTTTCATCTGTCCGGCCTGGATATGCGGCAGAACTCCGACGTGCACGAAGAGGTGATCGGCGAGCTGCTGGCCTGGGCCGGGGTGCACTCCGACTACAGCTCGCTGACGCGAAGACGAGCGGGTGCAGCTGCTGACAAGCGAACTCAGCACCCGCCGCCCGCTGCTCGCCGAGCGCGCGAACTTATCCGAGCTGGCGTACCGCGAGCTTGGTGTCGTCGAGGCCGCCGCCCACGCCGTCAAGGTCTACGGTCCCGCGGCGGTGCCCATCTACGTCATCTCGATGTGCCAGTCGGTGTCGGACGTCTTGGAGGCCGCGATCCTGCTGAAAGAGGTCGGCCTGCTGGACGCGTCTGGGCCGGAACCCTATTGCCCCGTGGGTATCTCGCCGCTCTTCGAGACGATCGACGATCTGCACAACGGGGCCGCGATTCTGCACGCCATGCTGGAACTTCCGATATACCGGGCGCTCGTGGCTGCCCGCGGCGAATCCCAGGAAGTGATGCTCGGTTACTCCGACTCCAACAAGGACGGCGGGTATCTGACCGCCAACTGGGCGGTGTACCGGGCCGAGTTGGCCCTGGTCGAAGTCGCCCGCGAGACGGGAATCCGGTTGCGGCTCTTCCACGGTCGCGGCGGTATCGTCGGTCGCGGGGGCGGCCCCAGCTACCAAGCCATCCTGGCCCAACCGCCGGGAGCGGTGAATGGCTCACTGCGGCTCACCGAGCAGGGTGAAGTCATTGCCGCCAAATACGCCGAGCCGCAGTTGGCGCGGCGCAATCTGGAGAGCCTGCTGGCGGCGACGCTGGAGTCGACGCTGCTGGATGTCGAGGGCCTGGGCGACGCCGCGGAGCCGGCCTACGCGGTACTCGACGAGATAGCCGCCCTGGCGCGGCGTGCGTACACCGAATTGGTCCACGAGACACCGGGTTTCGTCGAATATTTCAAGGCTTCCACCCCGGTCAGCGAGATCGGGTCGCTCAACATCGGCAGCCGGCCGACGTCGCGCAAGCCCACCACCGCGATCTCGGACCTGCGCGCCATCCCGTGGGTGCTGGCGTGGAGCCAGTCGCGGGTCATGTTGCCCGGCTGGTACGGCACCGGATCGGCGTTCGAGCAGTGGATCACGGCGGGTCCAGAAGGCGAAACCGAGCGGGTCGGAATACTGCACGACCTGTACGAACGGTGGCCGTTCTTCCGCAGCGTGTTGTCGAACATGGCGCAGGTGCTGGCCAAGAGCGACCTGGGCCTGGCGGCCCAGTACGCCGAGCTGGTGGCCGACGAATCGTTGCGACTCAGGGTGTTCGGCAAGATCGCCGACGAACATCAGCGAACCATCGCGATGCACAAGCTCATCACCGGCCATGACGACCTGCTGGCCGACAACCCGGCGCTGGCGCGCTCGGTGTTCAACCGTTTCCCGTATCTGGAGCCGCTGAACCACCTCCAGGTGGAGTTACTTCGCCGCTACCGTTCCGGCGACGACAACGAATTCGTACAGCGCGGCATCCTGCTGACGATGAATGGGTTGGCCAGCGCGCTGAGGAACAGCGGCTAGCGTTCGGCGTAGTCGACCAGGCAGGGTCCCGCCGCCCGCGCCACACCGCCGATCTGGGCCGGGACGGGTTGCGGATGCGACGTCCAACGCGGCGTTAGCTGGTACTTGCGCAGTAGATGCGTGCTGGCCGCCGTCATGGCCGCCAGCGAGAACGGCTGGGCCGGGCACGAGTGCCGACCGTGTCCGAAGGCCGTCACCAGCATTGGCGACGGCAGAGCGTCCTGTGCCGTCAGACGGTGCCGGGTCCATCGGTGCGGATCCCACTGCTGCAGGCCCGGCGCCGCGGACGTGTTCAGCAGCGGCAGCAGCGTGGCGATGGTCCAGCCCGGCGGCACTTGGTAGGTAACCGCACCGGTGTCGAACTCCACCGTCGACAACACGGTGCGAGTCATGATCGAGCGCTGCGCCAGGCGCGTCGACTCCAGGGCGCAGCGCTGGGCGAGGTCAGCGGAGTCCGCGCCGCCGGCCCGAATCCGCGCAAGCTGGGCGGGGTGCTCGACGAGGTCGACCAAAGCCCAGCCCAGCGCGGCCGCCAAGTTCGACATGGACGCGATGTGGATCAGCGCGACGTCGAGCGCGATCCCGCGGAGTCGAATGTCTTCATTCGGTCGAACATCTTCAGCCTCCGACGACCACGCGTCCACGATCCTGCTGAACAGGGCGTGGCCGCCGGTCTCGCCGGCATCGAGTCGGCGCACCGCGCCGGCGATAGTGTCGGCAACCTCGTCCAGTGCGGCCCGCTCGGCCCGCTTGTCCGTGGCCGCTACGGCCGCCATCCTGTCGGGGTGAACGAACGCATCGGAGCCATCCAGTGTGTCGAACGCGCGGACCAGACGCTTGAACGCCTCACCTTCGGCTGATCCGGGTCCCGCCCACGAGGCGAGCCCCATCCGGTGGGCAAGCCGCCGCATGAGATCAAAGACATCCGCCGAACCGGCGGGCCCGAGTTCGGCGGCGCTGTGCTCGAGCGCCCGGTCCAGGTTGGTCAGATAGCTGACCACGTCGTCCCGCCGAAACAGCGCGTTGGGCAGGATGCGACGTCCCGCGAAGATTTCGTCGGGAAGCTTGCGCCGCAACATCAAATAATCGGCGACCGCCTTGCTGGCCGTCTCCTCGGTAAGGGCGTAGAACGACTCGACACCGGTGGCCGAGAACGTGAACAGGTAGTGGTCCCGTCCGCTTTCCACCGCGAATGTGTCGCCATGTCGCGCGCGGGCGGCGGCGATCGCGGCGACGGCATCGTCGACGGGGACGTCCCAGGGCAGACCGGTTCCCTGCGCATACGGTGGTCTGGGAACCGGATTGGCTCCGGTCAATAACTCGGTCATGGACTGGGCACGAACTACCGCACCACCCGGTTCCGCCATCTGCCCACCACACCGCGCACTGCGTGCTCGGTGACCGATAGCGGGGACATCACCGTCTCGCCCACACTGACCATGTAGTCGATTCGCTCGACGATGGCCTCTACCGGTTGGACAAGAACGATGAGCCGCTTCGCGAGATCGTCCAGGCTGGACAGCGTGCCCTCCAGGTGATCCAGACCGGTCCCCAGGCGTTCCACCGTGGCATTGAGGGTGGCAAGCGAACTGCTCAGCTCTTTCATCGTTTCGCCCAGGCCGTCAAGGACGCCCTCGACCTGCCCCACCGTCTTGTCGGCGTTCAATGCGGCTTGGGTGAGGGTCTTGATTCGGCTTCGCTCTGGCCCGCTGCGGACCGTTCTGTCTGCCATGACGGTCCATTATGCGGGTTAGCCCGCTTGCCCCGGAAGCTTGGACGCGGCCTCCTCGTCGAGCAACCAGAGCGTGGTCTCCAGTCCGACGGCGCCGGCGGCCGGTATCGAGACCGGTTGCGCGCCGCCGATGGCGCCGGCCACCGCATCGGCCTTCGCCGCCCCGGACACCATCAGCCACACCTCGCGCGATCGCTGGATGGCGGGCAGTGTCAAGGTGATTCGTTGCGGCGGTGGCTTCGGCGAGTCCTCGACGGCCACCACCATTCGGGTGGTCTCGAGTACGGCCGCGGTGTCCGGGAACAGCGAGTTGATGTGACCCTCGGGGCCCATTCCCAGCAGATGGACGTCGAAATTCGGCACCAGCTCGCCGGGTGCGGCGTTGGCGGCCAGCACCTGCTCATAGGCCAGCGCCGCGGCGGCCAGGTCGCTGCCGAATTCACCGTCGCTGGCCGGCATCGCGTGCACGTGGCTGGACGGGATGTCGATGTGGTCGAGCAACGCCTCGCGCGCCTGTTTGTCGTTGCGCTCGTCGTCGTCCTCGGGGACGTAGCGTTCGTCGCCCCAGAAGAGGTCCACCTTGGACCAGTCGATCTGGTGTCCCTGCGCGGCGAGGTACCGCAGCAGCCCGATACCGTTGCCGCCGCCGGTCAGCACGATCAGTGCTCGGCCCCGGGCCGCCACGGCGTTCTGGATGGTTTCGACCAGTCGCTTGCCGGCGGCGTCAACCAGGGCGTCGCTGGTCGGGAAGGTGTCGACGACCGTGATCATATGTATTGCACCTTGTCGATTCCTTCGAGAGCGGCGAAGTAGATCTCGTCAGCGTCCAGCCGGCGCAGGTCCTCCGCGAGACACTCGCGAGTTTCCCTGCGCGCCAACGGGACCAGGGCGTCCAATTTGCCGGTCCGGCTCAGGGTGGCCGTCGTACCCTCCTGCGGCCGACTAAGGGTAATGGTCTCGGATTTGCGTTCCAGCTCGACTTTGAGCTCACCGACCGTCCGGCGCACCGGGCCGTCGATACGGCTGGCCAGCCAGCCGGCCAGGACGTCGAGCGCGGGTTCGGTCTGCAAACCGGAAACCAGCGCCGATTCGATCGGCTCGTGCGGCTTCTGGTCGACCGCCGAGGTCAACAGCGCCCGCCAATAGGTGATCCGGCTCCAGGCCAGATCGGTGTCGCCGGCGGTGTATCCGGCTAGCCGGCTTTTGATTGCCGCCAGCGGATCGGTGCAATTGGTTGCGTCCGTGATCCGGCGAATTGCCAACTTGCCCAACGGGTCTTGGGCGGGCACCGCCGGCGCGGCGTCGGGCCACCACACCACTACCGGAATGTCGGGCAGCAGGAAGGGTGTGACCACGCTGTTCGCGTGACCGGCGAGCGGCCCGGAAAGCCGCAGCACCACGATCTCTCCCGCGCCGGCGTCGCCACCGACTCGAATCTCAGCATCCAGCCGCGCCTCGGCGACGTTCGCGTCACCAGTCGTGACGACGAGGCCACGGCTCGGGTGTTCGTGGCTGGCGGCGTTGGCGGCCTCGATCGATTCCTCGAGCAGGGCGTCATTGTCTGACTTGATGATGAACGTCCCGACTCGGCCCATCGTGACGACGCCGGCCTGTTCGCGTAGCTCGTCAAGCTTCTTGTTGACAGCGTTGGTGCTGGTGTCTTGCAGATCGACAATCACGGCCGCCGCCATTCCCGGCCGGTTCGGCGCAGCATTTCAAACGCCGACTCAGGGCCCCAGGTGCCCGACTCATACGGATCGGGCTTGCCGACTTCCGCCCAGTAGTCGAGCGCGGGATCGAGTATTTGCCAAGCCAATTCGACCTCCGCATTGACCGGGAACAGGGATGGTTCGCCTAGCAACACGTCCAGGATCAGCCGCTCATAGGCCTCTGGCGAATCTTCGACGAACGCCGAGCCGTAGGAGAAATCCATGTTCACATCGCGGACTTCCATCGCGTTGCCCGGGACCTTGGACCCGAACCGCAAGGTGATCCCTTCGTCGGGCTGCACCCTGATGACCAGGGCGTTGGCGCCGAGCTCGTCGGTCATGGTGGCGTCGAATGGTAGGTGCGGTGCGCGTTTGAACACCAGAGCGATCTCGGTCACCCTGCGGCCCAGGCGCTTTCCGGTTCGCAGGTAGAACGGCACACCGGCCCAGCGACGGCTGTCGACCTCGAGTGTGATGGCCGCGAAGGTCTCGGTGACGGAGTCTTTGGAGAACCCGTCCTCGTCGAGCAGCCCAACCACCTGCTCCCCGCCTTGCCACCCGGCCGCGTACTGGCCGTGGCTGGTGTTCTGATCAAGCGGTTCCGCGAGTTTGGTAGCCGATAGCACTTTGATCTTCTCGGCCTGCAACGCCGACGGTTTGAAGCTGACCGGCTCTTCCATCGCGGTGAGCGCCAGCAGCTGGATCAGATGGTTCTGGATGACGTCACGGGCGGCGCCGATGCCGTCGTAATAGCCGCCCCGCCCGCCGAGTCCGATGTCTTCGGCCATGGTGATCTGCACGTGGTCGACGTAGTGCGCATTCCAGATCGGGTCCCAGAATTGATTGGCGAACCGCAGCGCCAAGATGTTCTGCACCGTCTCCTTACCTAGATAATGGTCGATCCGGAACACCGACTCCTCCGGGAACACGGAGTTGACCACATGGTTGAGCTCGCATGCACTCTTCAAGTCGTGACCAAAGGGTTTCTCGATGACGACCCGGCTCCAGCTTTCGTCGTTCGGGTTGGCCAGCCCCGACTTGTGCAGCTGTTCGCACACCACCGGAAACGACTTGGGCGGGATCGCCAGGTAGAAAACATGATTGCCGTTGGTGCCGCGCTCGGCGTCGAGCTTGTCCAGGGTCTCGCCCAGCCGGGTGAATCCGGCCTCGTCGTCAAAGGTGCCCTGTACGAACCGCAATCCGTCGGCCAGCCGCTCCCATATCGCCTGGCGAAAAGGAGTGCGGCTGTATTGCTTGATGTCGTCGAGTATCACCTGGGCGAAAGCGTCGTGATCCCAGTCGCGTCGCGCGAAGCCCACCAGCGAGAAGTTGGGTGGCAGCAAGCCACGGTTGGCCAGGTCGTAAACCGCCGGGACCACTTTTTTGTGGGCCAGGTCGCCGGTGACGCCGAAAAGCACAATGGCGCACGGGCCGGCGATCCGCGGCAGGCGCTTGTCCTTCTTGTCGCGCAGTGGATTACGCCACTGCGCGGCATCGGGAGCGCCGCCGGCGGAGCTCATTTGCTGGCGGAGTCCAGCTGCTTCTGTGTCTCGCTGAGCAGTTGATTCCAGGAATCCTCGAACTTCTCCACGCCTTCTTTTTCGAGCACCAAGAACACGTCGGTCAGGTCGATCCCGGCCGCCTCCAACTTGTCGAACACTGCCTGGGAGGACGTAGCGGTGCCGCTGATCACGTCGCCGCTGATGACACCGTGATCGGCGACGGCGTCAAGCGTCTTCTCTGGCATGGTGTTCACGGTGTAGGGAGCGACCAGCTCGGTGACGTAGAGGGTGTCTGAGTAGGCGGGGTCCTTGACGCCGGTCGATGCCCACAGCGGGCGCTGCACCCGGGCCCCGTTGGCCTTGAGCGCCTGGTAGCGATCTTCGTTGTCGAAGACCTCCTGGTAAGCGGCGTAGGCCAGCCGGGCGTTGGCCACCCCGGCCTGACCGCGCAACTGGAGCGCCACGTCCGGGCCGATCTTCTCGAGTCGCTTGTCGATTTCGGTGTCCACCCGGGAGACGAAAAACGATGCCACCGAATGGATCTTGGACAGGTCATGTCCGGCTTTCCCGGCCTTCTCCAACCCGGCCAGGTACGCGTCCATCACCTCTTTGTGCCGCTCGACCGAGAAGATGAGCGTGACGTTGACCGAAATGCCCTCCGCCAGAACGGCGGTGATGGCCGGCAGGCCGGCCTTGGTGGCCGGGATCTTGATGAGCAGATTCGGCCGGTCGACGATCTTCCACAGCTCGATAGCCTGCGCGATGGTCTTGTCGGTTTCGTGGGCGAGCCGCGGGTCGACCTCGATCGACACCCTGCCGTCGATGCCTTCGGAGTGTTCCCACTGCGGGGCCAGGACGTCGCACGCGGTGCGCACGTCGTCGGTGGTGATAGTGCGGATGGTGGCATCCACGTCGGCGCCGCGTTCGGCCAGCTCCGCGATCTGGCCGTCGTAGACCTTGCCGTGCGCGAACGCGTTCTGGAAGATCGACGGGTTAGTGGTCACGCCGACGATACTTTTGGTATCGATCAGCTCCTGCAGATTGCCGGATTGCAGCCGGTCCCGCGACAAGTCGTCCAGCCAAACGGATACCCCCGCATCGCTGAGCGCGGCAAGGTTGGGGTTCTGACTGGTCATTTGAATCACCTTTCTCAGTTGTCTATTACTTCTTCCGCCGCCGCAGCGACGGCTTCAGCGGTGAAGCCGAATTCACGGAACAACGTCTTGGCGTCGGCGGATTCGCCGTAGTGCTCGATCGACACGATCTTCCCGGTGTCGCCCACCAACTTGTGCCAGCACTGCGCGATCCCGGCCTCGACGGCGACCCGGGCCGACACCGACGGGGGCAGCACGCTGTCGCGGTAGTCGCTCGGCTGCGACTCGAACCATTCCACGCACGGCATCGAAACCACACGCGCGATAATGTCCTTGTCCGCCAACAACTTCGCAGCCTCCACCGCGAGCTGGACCTCGGAGCCGGTACCGATCAAGACGACGTCAGGATCTTCGCCGCTATCGGTGGCGTCACTCAGTATGTAGCCGCCACGAGCGACGCCCTCGAGGCTGGTGCCCTCCAGCACCGGCACGCCCTGGCGGGTGAGGATCAGCCCCACCGGACCGCTGGTGGCGCCGCGGGCCAGCATCGTGCGCCACGCATAGGCCGTCTCGTTGGCGTCTGCCGGACGCACCACCGACAGCCGGGGAATCGCACGCAGCGCCGCGAGGTGCTCGATGGGCTGATGCGTCGGGCCGTCCTCGCCGAGACCGATCGAGTCGTGCGTCCACACGTAGATGGTGTCGATATCCATCAGCGCGGCCAGTCGCACCGCCCCGCGCATGTAATCGGAGAACTGCAGGAAGGTGCCGCCGTAAGCCCGGGTGGGTCCGTGCAGGACGATGCCGGACAAGATGGCGCCCATCCCGTGCTCACGAATGCCGAAATGCAGGGTGCGGCCGTAGTATTCCGCGGTGTAGTCCTTGGTCGTAATCGACGGCGGACCAAAGGATTTGACACCCTTCATGGTGGTGTTGTTGCTGCCTGCCAGGTCGGCCGAGCCGCCCCACAGCTCGGGCAGTTTCGGTCCCACCGCGGACAGCACCTCACCGGAGGCGGCGCGGGTGGCCAGCGGCTTGGACCCCGGCTCCCAGTGCGGGATGTCGGCGTCCCAGCCGTCGGGCAGCTTCTGTGCGAGCAGCCGGTCCAGGAGCGCCTTGCGTTCGGGCTGGCGCTTGGCCCACGCCTCGAAATCCGGTTGCCAGCTTTCGTGGGCTTCCTTGCCGCGGGCCACCAGCCCGCGGGTGTGGGTGATGACGTCCTCGCGGACCTCGAATGTCTTGTCGGGATCGAATCCCAGAATTCTCTTGGTGGCGGCCACCTCTTCGTCGCCGAGGGCCGAGCCGTGCGCCTTGCCGGTGTTCATCAGCTTGGGGGCCGGGAAGCCGATGATGGTGCGCAGCGAGATGAACGAAGGCTTGTCGGTGACCGACTTCGCCTTCGCGATGGCTTCCTCGATGCCGACGACGTTCTCGCCGCCTTCGACTTCCTGCACGTGCCAGCCGTAGGCGCGGTAGCGGGCGGCGGTGTCCTCGCACAGCGCGATATTGGTGTCGTCCTCGATCGAGATCTGGTTGTGGTCGTAGAACACGATGAGGTTGCCGAGCTGCTGGACGGCCGCCAGCGACGACGCCTCGGAAGTGACGCCCTCTTCGATGTCGCCGTCGGAGGCGATCACGTAGATGAAGTGGTCGAAGGGGCTGGTGCCCGCCGCGGCGTCCGGGTCGAACAGACCGCGTTCGTAGCGCGCCGCCATCGCCATGCCGACGGCTGACGCCAGGCCCTGGCCGAGCGGGCCGGTGGTGATCTCGACGCCCTTGGTGTGCCTGAACTCCGGGTGACCGGGAGTCTTGGAGCCCCAGGTGCGCAGCGCCTCGATGTCGGACAGCTCCAGGCCGAAGCCGCCGAGGTAGAGCTGCAGATAGAGGGTCAGGCTGCTGTGGCCGCAGGACAGCACGAACCGGTCCCGGCCCAGCCAGTGCGGGTCGCTCGGGTCGTGGCGCATCGCGCGCTGAAACAGGGTGTAGGCCAAGGGAGCCAGGCTCATCGCCGTCCCGGGATGGCCGTTGCCGACTTTTTGGACCGCGTCGGCGGCAAGCACCCGGACTGTGTCGACCGCGACCGAGTCGATCTCGGCCCAGTCGTCCGGGTGGTGCGGGCGGGTAAGCGTGGAGATCTCTTCGAGTGTGGTCACAGACGCAGTCCTTGCCTCGTCAACTGATCGATCTTCAGCCTAGTGCCGGAACGCCAGCGTTTGCAGCGCGGAATTCGGGGTATCCGTCGTCGGCCGACCTGAAAATACGCGCTGGCGGCGCAAACTCTGCGAACTGGTGCCGTCATCCCGGGAAAATTTGGCTGAACAGACCCTGCGGGCAGGCTGAGGCGAGCACCCGGTCTACCATCTTGTGTAGTAGATGCTGCGCCCTGCTGCGACCCCGAGGAGTTATTGCGTGAGCGTTCGCGGGCGCGTCGCGCCGAGCCGGGTAACCGGCACGGTGCTGGCATATCTGGCGTTGACCAAGCCGCGAGTCATCGAGCTGCTGTTGGTCACCGCGATCCCCGCGATGCTGCTGGCCCACCGTGGCGCGGTGAATCCGCTGCTGATCCTGAATACGTTGATCGGCGGGATGATGGCCGCCGGAGGGGCCAACACCCTCAACTGCGTGGCCGACGCCGACATCGACAAGCTGATGAAGCGGACCGCGCGCCGGCCCCTGGCGCGGGCCGCGGTGCCGGTGCGCAATGCGCTGGTGTTCGGGCTGGTACTCAGCGTGGGCTCGTTCTTCTGGCTGTGGTGGACGACGAACCTGTTGTCCGGACTGCTGGCCATCGCCACCATCGCGTTCTATGTGTTCGTCTACACCTTGTTGCTCAAGCGCCGCACGTCGCAAAACGTGGTCTGGGGAGGCGCGGCGGGCTGCATGCCGGTGATGATCGGCTGGTCAGCGGTCACCGGCACCGTCGGCTGGCCGGCGCTGGCGATGTTCGCGATCATCTTCTTCTGGACGCCGCCGCACACCTGGGCCCTGGCGATGCGGTACAAGGACGACTACAAAGCGGCGGGCGTCCCGATGCTGCCGGCCGTGGCGACCGAGCGACAGGTCACCAAGCAGATCCTGATCTACACCTGGCTGACCGTCCTGGCGACGCTGGTGCTGGCGCTGGCGGCGGGCTGGCTGTACGCGGCGGTGGCGGTGCTGGCCGGGGTGTGGTTCCTCGCGATGGCCCATCAGCTGTACGCAGGGGTCCGCGCCGGCGAGCCGGTCCAGCCGCTGCGCCTGTTCCTGCAGTCGAACAACTACCTCGCGGTGGTCTTCTGCGCGTTGGCGGTCGACTCGGTGATCTCTTTACCGACGCTGTTCTGAACCGGCTAAACCACATCCGCAACGCGCGTCTCTCCGGGAGTCGGCACGATGTTTGTCCGCCTAACCGCGACAATGTCCACGGTGCCGCGCGGGTGTCGCTGGAAGCCGGGCAAAGATGGTGTCAACTCTCCGCTGCGACTCGCGTGACAGAGGCGGATCCTTCAGAACCAGGGCGATCGAAACCCGGCGGGCACTCGCCACGCGCTTGGCCCAGCTGTGAGTAGCGGGCATATTTCATGCACTGCCAGCAATTTTCACGCCCAAAGCTCGGTGAACTCAGCGCAATCGAACGCCCAGGACCACGCGACCGGACACTCGCTCGGTTTGCGAGGCGCCGCGGTCTGATATCGGATCACTGTTGAATACCAGCCCATTTCAGCTGGTCTATCGGTATCGGGAGGAGTCTCTGGCATGACGTTGCCCGTCGTTCCCAAGGGCCTCGACACCTCCTGTTCGCAGGAAAGGGCTTGGACCGCGCGTCTGGCGGGTGCGGCTTGCCCCAGCTACGCATGACTGGCTGACGATGACCGCTCCCGTCTGGATGGCATCGCCACCGGAGGTGCATTCGGCGTTGCTCAGTAGTGGCCCGGGTCCAGGGCCGTTATTGGCGACCGCCGGTGCCTGGAACGCGTTGAGCGCCGAATATGCCTCGACGGCAAACGAACTCGTCGCCGAACTGGGCTCGGTGCAGGCCGGGGCGTGGGAGGGGCCCAGCGCGGAGGCGTATGTCGCCGCCCACGTGCCGTATCTAGCCTGGCTGGCGCAAGCGAGCATCGGCAGCGCGCAAGCCGCTGCCCAGCATGAGGTGGCGGCTGTGGCCTACACCGCTGCCTTGGCGGCCATGCCGACACTGGCGGAATTGGTCGCGAACCACGCTATTCGCACCGTCTTGGTCGCGACCAATTTCTTTGGCGTCAACACCATCCCGATCGCGCTCAACGAGGCTGACTACGTGCGGATGTGGATCCAGGCCGCAACGACGATGACGAGCTATCAAGCGGCGTCGGACGCGGCGGTGGCGTCGACATCGCAGACGCTGCAAACCAGCCAGGTGCCGCCGATCGTGAAGTCGGGCGTGCAAGAGATTGAGCACGTCTTGCAGGAGATCGCGGCCATCCCGCAGCTTATTGTGAAGAATTTCCTGCAGATCCTGGGATTGAATTGGGACCCGGCGGCATACACGATCAATGGACTGCCGTACGCCGACTACCAGGACCCACTGACGCTGGCTTATTGGGTGAGCCGGGGCCTCTCATTTGTTCAGAATGCCCACGGTGTTCGCGCGTTTCTCCAAGAGTTGGCGACAAATCCGGCGGCTGCCCTGCAGTCCCTCCCGGGCAGCCTGAGCCCGGTCAATATCGGCGTAACCCTCGCGGCACACCCCGTTTTGGCGATCGCGGTCACCGCCGGGCCGCTGAGCGTCAACAGCGCGGCCTCCATCGTGACGGTGGTGGCCGGTGTGGCGCCGCCCGGCGCCGCGGAACCCGCCGTCGCGTTGCCGGTGCCGGCCCCCGCCGCGGCCGTGTCGCACGCGTTGCCGGCCGGCGTGGTGGCGCACACCCCGGCGGTCGGGTCGGTTGCCGGTCCCGGTGCGGCCCCGGTTTCCTCGGCGGCCACGGTGGCCGGTCCGTCGGCGCCACCGCCTCCGGCCCCGAGCCCCGCCGCCCCGGCTTTCATCCCTTTCGCCGTTGGCGGGGGTCCCGGCGTCGGATTCGGCTCGGGACACACCACGATCCCGAGGGCCGGCACCAGGATGAAGGCGCCGGAAGCGGACATCGCCGCGGCCGCGGCGGCGGCGTCCACGGCGGCGCGGCGACGGGCGCGGCGACGCAAGCAAACGGAAGTGCGGCGCGAGTACGCCTACGAATACGCGGATTTGGACCCCGACATCGACCCGGATGCTCCGTCTGAGGCGGCGGCATCGGATAGCGGCGCGGGGCCGCTGGGGTTTGCCGGAACGATCTCGAAGCGCGCTGCGCAGGCGGCGGGATTGGCCGTGCTGGGCGGTGACCGGTTTGGTGGCGGCCCTGCGATGCCCATGGTGCCGGGCGCGTGGGATCCCGACGCCGAGCCCGCCGGCGACGTGGACTAGGGCAGCAACACTATCGAGCCGGAGGTCTTGCGGCCCTGCAAGTCCTCGTGGGCTCGCGCAGCTTCGGCCAGCGGGTACCGATGGCCGACGTCGATGGTGATGTCACCGCCGGCGACCGCGTCGAACAGCTCGGCGGCCCGCCAGCTGAACTCCTCGCCGGTGCGGATGAAATGGGCCAGCGACGGCCGGGTCAAAAACACCGAGCCGGCCGCGTTGAGGCGCTGCGGATCGACGGGCGGGACGGGTCCGCTGGCGGCGCCGAACAGTGCCAGGGTCCCGCGGACGGCCAGACTGGCCAGGCTGGCGTCGAAGGTGGTGGCGCCGACGCCGTCGTATACCGCGGCCACTCCGGCGCCCCCGGTGAGCTCACGAATCTGCTGGCCGAACCCGGCGGAGTCCTCGGGGTAGGAGAGCACTTCGTCGGCGCCGGCCTTCCTGGACAGCTCGCTCCTTCTCCGGCGTCGAGACGGTGGTGATCACCCGGACGCCGAGGTGATGCGCCCACTGCGTCAAGATCAGGCCGACCCCGCCCGCGCCGGCATGCACCAGCACGGTGTCGCCGCTTTGCACCGGATACACCGAATTCAGCAGGTAGTGCGCGGTCAGGCCCTTCAGCAGGACCGAAGCCGCCACGTCGGAGCTCACTCCGTCCGGCACCTTGGCGGTCAAAATTGCTGGTGCAGTGGCGAATTCGGCGTAGCCGCCTGATGCCGTCGCGGTGACGACACGGTCGCCGACGCCGATACCGCCAGCCTCGGCCCCCTCGCCGAGGGCGACGACGGTTCCGCACACCTCGGTGCCGATGATCGAACGGCAACTCGCGCGGATACTGCCCCGAGCGGAAATAGGTGTCGATGAAGTTGACCCCGATGGCGTCGGCCTCGATCAGCAGCTCGCCATGGCCGGGCGTGGGTTGCGGCGCTTCGACGTAGCGCAGAACTTCGGGACCGCCGGTTTCGGTGATTTCGATTGCGTGCATGTCGATATCATGCCGGTACATGAAGCTTGCCCGGCCTGACGTCTTCCACCCCCGCATCGTGCTTGGCGGGTTGTCCGCAGCACGTATCCGGTGACGGCGACGACGCCGGCACTGGTGGCCGCGCTGCGACAGCGCGGTCTGCACGCTCGTTGGATGTCGTGGGACGATCCCGAAGTCGGTGGCGCTGATCTGGTGATTCTGCGGGCCACCCACGATTACCCGGGGCGCCTCGACGAGTTCCTGGCCTGGACCACCGGCGTGCAGAACCTGCTGAACCCGCCGGCGGTGGTGTCCTGGAACGTCAACCGGCGCTACCTGGCGGACCTGGCGCACCGCGGGGTGCCGACGGTTCCCGGCGAGGTGTACGCGGCGGGCGAGCGGGTGGACTTGCCGCACACCGGCAGCGTGTTCGTCAGCCCGACCGTGGGCACCGGCACTCGGTGGTTCACCGATCGGTCTGCCGCCGCCGCGCACGTCGCGGAGCTGCACGAAGCCGGTCAGCCCGTGTTGGTGCAGCCCGGCGGTGCGGATCCGCAAACCGTGCTGGTCTTTCTCGGCGGAGCACCGTCGCACGCGTTCACCACGCACGAGGGCGCGCTGCGCCAGGGCGAGCCGGACTTCGAGATCTGGGACGCCGGCGCCGCCGCGCTGGCCGCTGCGGCCAATCCGGTGGAGTTGCTCTATGCGCGGGTGCATTTGATCGGCAGCCGGGTGCTGGAACTGCAGTTGGTGGACCCGTCACTGGGCTGGCGGCGGTTGGATACCGGCACCCGCGACCTTGCTCAGCGCCAGTTCGCGGTTTGCCTGGAGTCAGCCCTGGACAGGCTGGGGCTCGGCCCGCTCTCGCATCGACGCCCATAGCGCCGCGGTGGCGGCCGTGCAGGCCGCAGCACCCGCCACGTGGACGGCAACCAGCGCGGCGGGCACGCCGGTGAAGTACTGCGTGGTGCCGACGGCCGCCTGGCCGCACACCAGCGCGAGCAGCACGCCCAGCCGCACCAGCACCGCCCGCGGCGCATGCGACCGCCAGCAGCCCGAAGCCCAGGCCGACCAGCAGGGCGAGGTATGCGACCAGCAGCGACGAATGCATGTGCACCAGGGTGTTGATCTGGACTTCGAGACGCGGCACCGTCCGGCTCGGGCTCCGGTCGCCCGCGTGTGGTCCGGCCGCGGTCACCAGCGTGCCCGTCACCAGAACTGCAGCCAGGTTCAGCGCGGTCAGCGCCGTCAGCGCGCGCAGTGGCCTGGCCACCCGCTCCCGCACCACTCCATCGTCGGGCTCGCCGATCTTGACGTAGAGCAGCACCGACAGCCACACCATCGTCATCGATGTCAGCAGGTGGATGGCCACGGTCCACCACAGCAGCCCGGTGCGCACGGTGATGCCGCCGATCACCGCCTGCACGACCGTCGACACCGGCATCAGCCACGCATAGACCAGGACCTCGGTGCGCCGGCGCGCACGGCTGACGACCAGTACGGCCAGCACCGCGGCGATCACCACCGCGAATGTGATCATCCGGTTGCCGAATTCGACCGCCTGGTGGATGCGCGGGACCTCGGCGACAGCTACCGGTGTGAAGCTGCCGGGAAAACACTGTGGCCAGGTGGGGCAACCCAGGCCAGACGCGGTGACGCGGACGATCGCGCCGGTAACGGCGATCCCACCCTGGGTGAGGATCACGATCGCGGCGATGACCCGCTGGACGCGCAGGCTGACGGGCATCGACCGATCGTAGGGATGCGCCGAGATATAAACCACGCAGGCCCGCGTCGGCGAGTCGTCTGCGTGGTTTATGTGTCGCGAGCAGGGGGGCGGGCGAACCTCAGGTGAAGCGGAACCAGCGCCGCGCGGCGAGCGCGGCCAACCCACCCCACACGCCCAGGACGAGGACCCCGAACCAGTCCACGGACAGGGTCATCGCCTGCGAGAGCGCTTCGGTCAGCGCGCCCGACGGGGTGAGCCGGGACAACCATCTGACCGAAGGCGGGACCATGCCGGTTTCGAGGGTCAGCGCGCCCAGCCCGGCGAAGACGAACCACATCAGGTTCGCAACAGCGAGGACGATCTCCGCCCGCAGCGTGCCGCCGAGCAGTAGGCCGAGCGCCGCGAAGGCGGTGGTGCCCAGCGCAATGATCACCGCCCCCACGGCGAGGGCAGCCGGGGCGGGGCGCCAGCCGAGCGCAAATCCGATGGCGCCCAAGATGATTGCCTGCAGAAAGACGACGGCGACGACGGCCAGTGACTTGCCGACGATGATTCCCCAGACCGGCAGCGGGGTCGCGCCGAGCCGTTTGAGGGCGCCGTACCGGCGATCGAACGCGACCGCGATCGCCTGGCCGGTGAACGCGGTCGAGATCACCGCCAGCGCCATGATCACCGGGACGAAGGTGGCGGCGCGATGCTGGCCGAACGAGCCGAGGGGCAGCAGCGTCAGCCCGACCAGCAGCGTGATCGGGATGAACATCGTCAACAGCAGCTGTTCGCCGTTGCGCAACAGCAGCTTCAGCTCCAGGCCGAACTGTGCGGCGAGCATCCGCGGCACCGCATTTGGCCGCGGGTCGGGGGTGAAGGTCCCCGCGGGGAACAGCGGTTCGTTCGTCTGCGTCACGGCCGGACCTGCCTTCCGGTCAGATCCAGGAACACGTCCTCGAGGCTGCGTTGCTCGACCCGCACGTCGGTGGCCAGCACGTCGATCTGGGCGCACCACGCCGTCACCGTCGCCAGCACCTGCGGGCCAACCCGCCCCTCCACCAGATACTCGCCCGGAGTCATCTCGGTGGCGCTGTAGTCCTCCGGCAGCGCGGCGGCCAGCAGCGAAAGGTCAAGCCGCGGCGGCGCGGTGAAGCGCAGCTGGTCTTTGGCGCCGGCGCGCATCAGTTCTGCCGGAGTGCCCTCGGCCACCGTCACGCCGTGGTCGACGATGACCAGCCGATCGGCGATTTCTTCCGCCTCCTTGAGTTGGTGAGTGGTCAGCACCACGGTGACGCCGTCGCGGCGCAGCGCGTCGATCAGCTCCCACACCAGCAGCCGCGCGTGCGCGTCCATACCGGCGGTGGGCTCGTCGAGGAACACCAGTTCGGGCCGTCCGACGAGCGCACACGCCAACGCGAGCCGCTGCTGCTGCCCGCCGGAGAGCCGCCGATACGTGGTGCGGGCAGCGTCGGTGAGCCCCAGCGTGTCCAGCAGCCATTGCGGGTCCAGGGGGTCGGCCGCATAGGCGGCGACGAGGTTGAGCATTTCGCCGGCGCGGGCCGCCGGGTAGCCGCCCCCACCCTGCAGCATCACCCCGATGCGTGCCCGCAAGCGCGCGTTGTCGGTGATCGGGTCCAGCCCGAGCACCTCGATGGAGCCGGCGTCCTGGCGGACGAAGCCCTCGCACATCTCGACCGTCGTCGTCTTGCCGGCGCCGTTAGGTCCCAGCAGGGCAAGCACCTCCGCGGCCTGCACATCCAGATCGAGGTTCGAGACGGCCGTCAACGAGCCGTACTGCTTGCAGACCCCACGCAGCCGCACGACTATGTCTGGGGAGCTCACGTGGAATCAGCGTAGGCGTCCGGCGCTGCCGTTGGCCGCGGGGTCTCGGGGGCCGGCGCTACGTCGACGACTCGGCCGTCAGTGGGCCGGCTCTTGATCTGGGGTGGCCGCCACGGCAACCGCCTGTAGGTCAGCATGACGATCAACGCCACGATGACGGAGCTGGCGAGGGTGGCATCGACGATCTGGAATAGGGCGAACCGGTCGCCGTTGGCCGTCGGGCCGAAGATGCCGACCACCAGGGTGATGACGATGACCGCCTCCCGGAAGCCCGTGCGGGTTGCCCAGGCGGCCAACGGGATGATGGCCCACAGCAGATACCACGGCTGCACGACGGGAAATAGCAGTACCGTGATGCCCAGCGCGACGCCGAGCCCGCCGATCGGGTGCAGCCGGCCGCGGAAAACGGCCAGCAACAGCCAGGTCACCATCACCATGATGATCAGCACGCCGATGGCACGGGTCAGCGCCAGCACCGCGGTGGTGTGATCGCCCAGGCCCAGCAGAATCCCCACCTGCCCGGTGCCCAGAGCCAGCAGCGTCGGTGGGGACATCCAGCTGCGCACCACGTTGGCGGTGCCCAGCGTGTAGATCCAGCCGAATCCGAGCCCGCTGGCCCAGCCGACAAGGCCCATCACCGCCAAAGACAACGCCGCCATCCCGCCGCCGGCCAGCAGCAACGTTCGCAGGTTGCCTCCGCAGCGGTAGGCCAACGCCGCCGTGACGAACCCCAGCGCCAGCAGCGAAGGCAGCTTCACCTGCGACGACAGCACGATCAGGATGCAGCCGGCCAGCAGCATGCCCAGCGGTTCCCAGTCCGGGCTCGGTCTGATTGCCCAGCTCCTCCTCGGGCCAGCGGCCCGCATCGTCGCCGGGCTGCGTCGCCATGACGTGGGCCTCAGCCGCGGTGAATCGATACCGCGCAGCGCGAATTCGGCGCCGGCCAGCATCAACCCGAGCATCAGCGCCTCGTTGTGGATGCCGGCAACCAAATGCATGATCAGCAGCGGATTGGCCGCGCCCAGCCACAGCGCGCTGACCTCGGCGACACCGCAGCGCCGGGCCAGCCGCGGGGTGGCCCACACAATCAGCACCACCCCGGCCAACACCACCAACCGGTGGCAGAGCACCGCCGCGACGATGTTCTCCCCGGTCAGCGCGGAGATTTCGCGCCCGATCCACAAGAACAACGGGCCGTAGGGGGCTGGCGTCTCCCGCCACAGGCTGGGGACCGACAGGGTGAATACATGGCCAAGACCCAGACCCGACGCGGGACCCACCCGGTAGGGGTCGAGCCCGTTCCGGGATATCTGGCTCTGGGCCAGGTAGGAGTAGACGTCCTTGCTGTACATCGGGGGTGCGATCAGCAGTGGCAGGATCCACAACAACAGGGTGCGATCCAGATCGCCGCGTGACATTCGCCGCTTGCCCAGCGCGAATCGGCCCAGCATCAGCCAGGCCAGCGCCATCATCACCGCCCCGGTGGTGGTCATCGTCAACGACACCGTCTGGATGCGCGACGGCAGATTGAGCAGCCGGACCCCGAAGGTGGGGTCCTGGACGACGGGCCTCGCTCCGGCGCCCAGCGCGCCGATCGCCATCATGACGGTGCCGGTGGCACCGAACAGGCGGGTGCGCGCGAGCGAGGCGAGTTCGGCAGCGTTCAGCGGTGTGCCCACCGCCTGCTCGTCGCCGTGCAAGCTGGCGATCGACGAGCTCAGCGTGTGGTGGCGGGCTGCCATCAGAGCAGCGTAGCCGCATGTCAGGAACGGCTGCGCCCGATCATCGCCGTGTGACCAGCGCAACCGTTGATTCAGGGCACCCTCCCTAGACCGATCGCCGGAATTGCGTCACACTGGTGTTGTGGAAATGCGGACCGACTTGGCCCCCGACTTGGATAAGCCGCCTGCGGTCGACGCGGCGGCGCCTGCCGTCGTGCCGGATGGTCACACTCGCCGCGCCATCGTGCGCTTGCTGCTGGAGTCCGGATCGATCACCGCCGGTGAGATCGGTGACCAGCTGGGCCTGTCGGCCGCCGGTGTGCGGCGTCATCTGGACGCGCTGATCGAGGCGGGCGACGCCGAGTCGGTGGCTGCGGCGGCATGGCAGCAGGTTGGCCGCGGGCGGCCCGCGAAGCGTTACCGGCTGACCCCAGCCGGCCGGGCCAAGCTCGACCATTCCTACGACGACTTGGCGGCGGCGGCCATGCGGCAGCTGCGGGAAATCGGCGGGGAGGACGCGATTCGCACGTTCGCCCGGCGCCGCATCGACGCCATCCTGACCGGCGTTCAGGCGGCCGACAGCGGCGACGAAGCGGACATCGAGGCGGCCGCCGAGCGGATCGCCGGCGCGTTGACCAAAGCCGGCTACGTCACCACCACCACACAGGTGGGTGGCCCCATCCACGGCGTGCAGATCTGCCAGCATCACTGCCCGGTGTCTCATGTCGCCGAGGAGTTTCCGGAGTTGTGTGAAACCGAGCGCGAGGCCATGGCCGAGGTGCTCGGGACCCACGTGCAGCGGTTGGCGACCATCGTCAACGGCGACTGCGCCTGCACCACCCACGTTCCCCTAACACCGGCGCCCAGCCCGCGCCACGACACCACGAGCACCAAAGGAGCGTCATATGACACTCACGCCTGAGAAGTCCGGATCGGCTACCGAGCAGTTGACCCAGGAGGAAGCGATTGCCTCCCTGGGTACGTACGGCTACGGCTGGTCGGACTCCGATGTCGCGGGCGCCTCGGCCAGGCGGGGTCTTTCCGAGGCGGTCGTTCGCGACATCTCGGCGAAGAAGAGTGAGCCGGAGTGGATGCTCAACATCCGGCTCAAGGCGCTGCGCACGTTCGACAAGAAGCCGATGCCGAACTGGGGTGCCGGCCTGGAGGGCATCCACTTCGACAACATCAAGTATTTCGTGCGGTCCAGTGAGAAGCAGGCCGCGACCTGGGACGATCTGCCCGCGGACATCAAAAACACCTACGACAAGCTGGGCATCCCGGAGGCCGAGAAGCAGCGGCTGGTGTCGGGTGTAGCCGCTCAGTACGAATGCTTGGCCGGTGAGACTTTGGTGTGGACCGCCAACCGTGGGCAGGTCCCGATCAAAGAAATCGCTTTCGGCGACCGAGTGTTCTCCTACGACGAAGACGCCGAGCGATTCGTTGTAGCGCCCGTGAAGGCGTCCGCGCAGACCGACACCCGGCTCACCTATGCCGTCAAGACGACCCGACGCAGTATCCGCGCGACCGACAACCACCCGATGCTTGTCTTGCGTGACGAGCGCAAAGAAGGCCGCCAGCGCGCCCGGTATGCGCGACGGTGGGTGACGGTGGGAGAGATCAAACCGGGCGACTTCATCGCGGTGCCACGGACCGTTCCCGATTTCGGTGTAGCCGCTGCACTTCCGGGCATCGCCGGGTTTACCGCTCCTGCGGTGAGCTCTGTCGACCTGATGTGGCTGCTGGGCCTTTATATTGGCGACGGCAATCTGCATCTATCGACGCGGACCTACCGCGTCCAGTTCGCCATCCCCGCAACGGATGTCGAGCTGCGCGAAGAGTTGATCCGCGTCATCAAGGATCTATTCGGGTTGCGCGGCATCGAAGCTGACGAATACCGCGTCGTGGTCAACTCGAAGGCGCTGACCGAGTGGATGGTGGCGCTGGGCTTCACCGGGCTATCGCTGACGAAGCGTGTGCCCGACTGGGTCTACAGGCTGCCTTGCGATCAACGGCTGGCCTTCCTTGGCGGCTGGGTCGACGCCGACGGGTATGTGCAACCGGACAGCAGCGGTTCGGTCATGCTGACTTGCGCCAACGAACCGTTGCTTAATCAGGGCCGTGAACTGGCCGAACTGTCCGGACTCCGCACGGGTGGGCCGTGGTCGTTCACGCAGCCCTACCGGCACGCCCCGGAACGCATCCAAACTGCTTGGCGGCTAGGAATTTCCGGTGATTTCGAGCGCCTCGGATGCCGCAATCGCAAGCGGACCGACCGCTTCGGCCGCCGCCAATACATGCATTCGTCCAGCAGCTCGCACGGCACGACGATCCGGGCGCACACCAACGAATGGCTCGGCTTTGAACGGGTCAGATCCATCGAACCCTTTGCCGTGGAACCGGTGTACGACATCGAGGTCGACGGGCCGCACAACTTTGTCGCCGAAGGCCTGGTGGTGCACAACTCAGAGGTGGTTTACCACTCCATCCGTGAGGATCTGGAGAAGCTCGGCGTCATCTTCCTCGACACCGACACCGCACTGCGGGAGCACCCGGACATCTTCAAGCAGTACTTCGGCACGGTTATCCCTGCTGGGGACAACAAGTTCTCCGCGCTGAACACCGCGGTGTGGAGTGGTGGATCGTTCATCTACATCCCGCCCGGCGTGCACGTCGACATCCCGCTGCAGGCCTACTTCCGAATCAACACCGAGAACATGGGCCAGTTCGAGCGGACGCTGATCATCGCCGACGAAGGCTCCTACGTGCACTACGTCGAAGGGTGTACCGCGCCGATCTACAAGTCGGATTCGCTGCACTCGGCCGTGGTGGAGATCATCGTCAAACCCAATGCGCGCGTTCGCTACACCACCATCCAGAACTGGTCGAACAACGTCTACAACCTGGTCACGAAGCGCGCCCGCGCCGAGGCCGGGGCCACCATGGAGTGGATCGACGGCAACATCGGTTCCAAGGTCACCATGAAGTACCCGGCGGTCTGGATGACCGGCGAGCACGCCAAGGGCGAGGTGCTGTCGGTGGCGTTCGCCGGCGAGGACCAGCACCAGGACACCGGTGCCAAGATGCTGCACCTGGCGCCGAATACGTCGAGCAACATCGTGTCCAAGTCGGTGGCCCGCGGCGGCGGCCGCACGTCCTACCGCGGCCTGGTCCAGGTGAACAAGGGTGCGCACGGATCGCGCTCCAGCGTGAAATGTGATGCGCTGCTGGTGGATACGATCAGCCGCAGCGACACCTACCCGTACGTCGACATCCGCGAGGACGACGTCACGATGGGCCACGAGGCCACCGTGTCGAAGGTCAGCGCGGACCAGCTGTTCTACCTGATGAGCCGTGGCATGACCGAGGACGAGGCAATGGCGATGGTGGTGCGTGGCTTCGTCGAGCCGATCGCCAAGGAACTGCCCATGGAGTACGCGCTGGAACTCAACCGGCTGATCGAGTTGCAGATGGAGGGCTCGGTCGGATGACCGTCGCCCCCTACAACGCCGCCGTCAATAAAGGGGAGTTGTTCGCCTCCTTTGACGTCGACGCCTTCGAGGTTCCGCATGGCCGCGACGAGATCTGGCGGTTCACCCCGCTGCGGCGGTTGCGCGGCCTGCACGACGGCTCCGCGCGTGCCACCGGCAGCGCCGAGATCGTTGTCAGCGAACAGCCCGGCGTACACGTGGAGACCGTGCGCCGCGGCGACGAGCGGCTCGGTCAGGGTGGCGTGCCCACCGACCGGGTTGCGGCCCAGGCATTTTCGTCGTTCAACTCCGCGACGCTGGTCACCGTCGGGCGAGACATCCAGGCCGCTGAGCCGGTCAACATCGGCGTCACCGGCCCGGGCAGGGGCGCGGTCGCCTACGGGCACCTGCAGATCAGGGTCGAAGAGCTCGGCGAGGCGGTCGTGATCATCGACCACCGGGGCAGCGGAACATACGCCGACAACGTCGAATTCGTCGTCGCCGACGCCGCCCGGCTGACCGTTGTGTGGATCGCCGATTGGGCCGACGACACGGTCCACGTCAGCGCGCACCACGCCCGGCTGGGCAAGGACGCCGTGCTGCGGCACGTCGCCGTCACGCTGGGCGGCGAGCTAGTGCGGACGTCGGCCAACGTGCGGTACTCCGGGCCCGGTGGCGATGCCGAGCTGCTGGGCCTGTACTTCGCCGACGACGGCCAGCACCTCGAATCGCGGTTGCTGGTCGACCACGCTCAACCCAACTGCAGGTCGAGCGTGCTGTACAAGGGTGCGCTGCAGGGAGATCCGACCTCGTCGTTGCCCGACGCCCACACCGTGTGGGTGGGTGACGTCTTGATCCGCGCCGAGGCCACCGGCACCGACACGTTCGAGGTGAACCGCAATCTGGTGCTCACCGACGGTGCGCGTGCCGACTCGGTGCCCAACCTGGAGATCGAGACCGGCGAGATCGTCGGCGCCGGACATGCCAGTGCCACCGGACGTTTCGACGACGAGCAACTGTTTTACCTGCGCTCCCGCGGCATACCCGAGGACCAGGCCCGCCGACTGGTGGTGCGCGGTTTCTTCGGCGAGATCATCTCCAAGATCGCGGTGCCGGACATCCGGGACCGCCTGACCGCGGCCATCGAGCACGAACTGGAAATCACGGAATCGAGAACAACAGCCTCATGACGACTTTGGAAATCAAGGACCTGCACGTCAGCGTCGAGACTCCCAACGCCAGCGACGGGGAGCGCGAAATCCCGATCCTCAACGGCGTCGACCTGACCGTGAAATCCGGTGAGACGCATGCGTTGATGGGCCCCAATGGCTCTGGCAAGTCGACGCTGTCCTACGCCATCGCGGGTCACCCCAAGTACCGGGTGACCTCGGGATCGATCACGCTGGACGGTGCGGACGTGCTGGCGATGAGCATCGACGAGCGCGCGCGGGCCGGGGTGTTTCTGGCCATGCAATATCCGGTCGAGGTGCCCGGCGTCTCGGTGTCGAACTTCCTGCGCTCGGCGGCGACGGCCATCCGCGGCGAGGCGCCTAAGCTGCGGCTCTGGGTGAAGGAGTTCAAGGCCTCGATGGCCGCACTTGAGATCGACCCGGCCTTCGCGGAGCGCAACGTCAACGAGGGGTTCTCGGGCGGCGAAAAGAAGCGTCACGAGATCCTGCAGCTGGAATTGCTCAAGCCCAAGATCGCGATCCTCGACGAGACCGACTCCGGGTTGGACGTCGACGCGCTGCGAGTGGTCAGCGAGGGTGTGAACCGGTACGCCGCATCCGAACACGGTGGCGTGCTGTTGATCACGCACTACACCCGCATCCTGCGCTACATCCACCCCGAATTCGTGCACGTGTTCGTGGCTGGCCGCATCGCCGAATCCGGCGGGCCGGAGCTGGCCGACGAGCTCGAGCAGAACGGCTACGAGCGCTTCCAGCAAGCGGCGACCGCAGGGGCCTGACCATGACGATCGAGTTGGGTCGGCCGGCCGTGCTGGACACGGCGGCGATCCGCGCCGATTTCCCCATCCTCAAGCGTGTCATGCGTGGCGGAAACCAGTTGGCGTACCTGGATTCCGGGGCGACGTCGCAGCGCCCGTTGCAGGTGCTCGACGCTGAGCGCGAGTTCCTGGTCACGTCCAACGGCGGGGTGCATCGCGGTGCGCACCAGTTGATGGAGGAGGCTACCGACGCCTACGAGCAGGGTCGCGCCGACATCGCGGCGTTCGTCGGTGCCGACGCCGACGAGCTGGTTTTCACCAAGAACGCCACCGAGTCGCTCAACCTGACGTCATATGTGCTGGGCGACAATCGGTTCGACCGGGCCGTCGGGCCCGGCGACGTCATCGTCACCACCGAGCTCGAGCACCACGCCAACCTGGTTCCGTGGCAGGAACTGGCCCGCCGCACCGGCGCCACGTTGCGCTGGTACGGCGTCACTGACGACGGGCGCATCGACCTGGACTCGCTGCAGCTCGACGAGCGCGTCAAGGTCGTCACCTTCAGCCACCATTCCAATGTGACCGGCGCGCTGGCTCCGGTGAGCGAGCTGGTTGCCCGGGCCAAGGCCGTGGGCGCGCTGACCGTTCTGGACGCCTGCCAGTCGGTGCCGCACCAGCCCGTCGACTTCCACGCGCTCGACGTCGACTTCGCCGCGTTTTCCGGGCATAAAATGCTGGGCCCCAATGGAATCGGTGTGCTGTACGGCCGCCGGGAGCTGTTGTCGGCGGCACCGCCGTTTCTTACCGGTGGTTCGATGATCGAGAACGTGACCATGGAAGCCTCCACGTATGCGCCGGCGCCGCAGCGGTTCGAGGCCGGTACCCCGATGAGCTCCCAGGTGGTCGGGCTGGCCGCGGCGGCTCGTTATCTCGGTGCCATTGGCATGGACGCGGTCGAAGCACACGAACGCGAGCTGGTTGCCGCGGCTTTGCGGGGTTTGTCCGGCATTGACGGCGTGCGCATCGTCGGCCCGTCGTCGATGGAAGACCGTGGCTCGCCAGTGTCTTTCGTTGTCGACGGCGTGCACGCGCACGACGTGGGCCAGGTCCTCGACGACGACGGTGTTGCGGTGCGCGTTGGGCACCACTGCGCGCTGCCGCTGCACCGCAGGTTCGGCGTGGCAGCCACCGCGCGGGCGTCGTTCGCGGTCTACAACACCGCCGACGAGGTCGACCGTTTGGTGGCCGGCGTGCGGCATGCGCTGGATTTCTTTGGGAGAGAATGACGTTGCGCCTAGAGCAGATGTATCAGGACGTGATCCTTGATCACTACAAGCACCCGCAACACCGCGGACTGCGGGAGCCGTTCGGTGCGCAGGTGTATCACAAGAACCCGGTCTGCGGTGACGACGTCACCCTGCGCGTCGCATTGTCTGACGACGGCGAGACCGTCGTCGACGTTTCCTATGACGGGCAGGGCTGCTCGATCAGCCAGGCGGCCACTTCGGTACTGACCCAGCAGGTCATCGGTCAAAGCATTGGCGAGGCGCTGAAGACGATTGCCGCATTCACCGAAATGGTCTCCTCACGGGGAACCATTGAGGGTGATGAGGACGTCCTGGGTGACGGCGTGGCGTTCGCCGGCGTGGCCAAATACCCGGCGCGGGTGAAATGCGCGCTGCTGGGATGGATGGCGTTCAAGGATGCACTGGCCCAAGCCAGCGTCGAAAATCACACAAATGGAAGCGACGGACCATGAGCGAAACCACCGCGCCCGACGACGAGAGGATCTTCGACCTCGAGGAGGCGATGCGTGACGTCGTCGACCCGGAACTGGGGATCAACGTCGTCGACCTGGGATTGGTCTACGGCCTGAGCATCGAACAGAACGAGGACGGAACCGTCGCCCTGATCGACATGACGCTGACGTCGGCGGCCTGCCCGCTGACCGACGTCATCGAGGACCAGTCACGCAGCGCGTTGATCGGCACTGGTCTGGTCAACGATCTGCGGATCAACTGGGTGTGGAACCCGCCGTGGGGCCCGGACAAGATCACCGAGGACGGGCGCGAGCAATTGCGCGCCCTCGGCTTCACCGTCTGACCGGGCCAACCACGGCGCGGCTCAGCCGCCGTGACCGTGGTGCGGTCCGCCTTCGCCCGGGCATCTGCCGTCGGCGGCCGGTCGCACCGTGATCGCCGTGGCCTGCAGCGCCCCGCCGTTGTCCTGGCTGCCCTGCGCGTTGATGCACTTACCCGAAGCGATGGCCTGCGAGTTGGCGGCGCCTTCTTTGGCGTATTTGGTCTTGTCGCTGACGGTCACGGTCGTCGGGGAAGTGCTGTCGACGCCGTTGACGGTGATCGTGTTACCCGCGACGGAAGCTACCGTGCCGTGGACGCCCGCACCCGCCGGCGGTTGATTCGGTTGTGGGCATTTGCCATCCACAGCGGGGCTGATCCGCACCATTCGCGCGGCAACGGTGCCGCCGCTCTGCGGGTCGTCCTTGGTGGGCCGCACGCTGACGCAGCTGCCTGCGGTGACGTCGGTCAACCCAGCCGGGGTGACCTCGTTGATCGCGGTCGACGGCGTGAAGTCCACGCTGGCGGTGCCATTCTTCTGGGTCACCTGGATTGTGCTGCCTGACACGGACGCGATCAGGCCGGCGACTCGCTGGCCATTGCCCGGCGTGGGCGCCTGGGATGGCGCCTGGGCTTGCGCCGATGCGGCGCTGCTCGGGCCCGGCGACTGAGCCGGGGCAGCGGTATTCGAGCTGCCACACGCAGCCAGCGACAGCGTGGCGGCGCCGGCGGCGGCCAGGATCGCAAATCGCGTCAGTCGAGGCGTGAATGGGTTGGCGGATATCAAGGTTTCTCCCTGGACGTGGTTTTCATGGCAGGGGTGACCCCCTGAGTTCAGCATCAGGGAGGGTGCTGAGAAGGCAATAAGTGATGCCTGTGCGCAGGGTGTTAGAAAGCGGCGAACCTATCCGTTCGCACCGGCCTGGCCGATCACACCGCCCTTGCCGCCCTCACCGTCAGGGGCCCCGCCATGGCCGCCATTGCCGATCAGCTGAGCGTTGCCACCCTTGCCGCCATGGAAATGCCCGCTGCCGCCGGCGCCGCCGTTGCCAATCACTAGGCCACCGGTGCCGCCATTGCCACCGATGCCGTTCACACTCGATGATCCGCCGTTGCCGCCGGTGCCGAACCAGCCGGCGTTGCCGCCATGGCCGGCGGCTTCGTCAACACTGGCTCCGCCGTTGCCGCCGCTGCCGAACAAGCCGCCGTTGCCGCCGGCACCACCGTTTACGAAGCCTTCACCGCCCTGGCCGCCGCTGCCGAACAGCAACGCGTTGCCGCCCTGGCCGCCGACGCCGGAAGTAGAAGCGCCTCCCGGCGAGCTGCCACCGATCCCGCCGTTGCCGAACAACCCGGCGTTGCCACCGACCCCGCCAAAGCCCCCGTTGGCCGCCATCCCGCCGGCCCCGCCGTTGCCGACGAATAAGCCGCCGCTGCCGCCATGGCCGGCAATGTCGCCGTTATTCTCGACAATCCCGCCTGCGCCACCGTCACCCAGCAACCAGGCCCTGCCCCCGCCGCCACCGCTGGTGGTCCCGGTGCCTCCCGTACCGCCGTCGCCGAACAGCAGCCCGCCGTTGCCGCCGCCGCCGCCTGCCCCGGACGTATTGCCGCCGCCGGTTCCTCCGGCGCCGAGCAGTACGGCGGAGCCACCGGCACCGCCGCTGTGGCCTGAGGAGCCCGCGCCGCCGGCCCCGCCGTTGCCGAACAGCAGCCCGCCGGTGCCGCCGCTGCCACCGTTTCCGATGAATCCGTTAGCCGACCCGCCCGCTCCGCCATTGCCGAGCAGCCCCGCGTCCCCGCCGTTGCCGGCGTGCAGGCTGAATGTCGCCGCGCCGCCGGTACCGCCGTTGCCGATCAAGATTCCGCCCGCCTGGCCGTTCTGGCCAGGCGCGCCGTTCGCCCCGTTGCCGATCAGGGGGCGATCGAACAGCGCCTCGGTGGGCGCATTGATCAGGCCCAGCAGAGTCGCTTGGGCATTGGTGGCCTCGGCGCTGGCGTACTGCGTCGCGCCGCCATTCATCAGCTGGACAAACTGCTGATGAAACGCCGCTGCCTGATTGCTGAGCGCTTGAAAGGCCTGGGCATGGGCGCCGAAAAGCGCCGCGATAACGGCCGAGACGTCATCGGCACCTGCGGCTACCACCCCGGTGATAGGAGCGGCCGCTGCCGCATTGGCCGTGCTGATCATCGAGCCGATGCGCGCCAGATCCGCGGCCGCCCCCGAGACCAACTCCGTGTCAGTCACCACAAACGACATCTCGCACCTCCATGAAAATGCGTTGCTGGCGAGCAAAGCTTATCGCGGTTCGGCGCGACCAGCCAGGCACGACGCAGCCCGGGAACACCACATCAGCCCGGCGCGTTATGGCCGGTGTGACCACACGAGACCTCACTGCTGCGCAGTTCAACGAAACGATCGAGGGCAACGACATCGTGCTCGTCGATTTTTGGGCTTCCTGGTGCGGACCGTGCCGCCAGTTCGCGCCGACGTTCCAGGCGTCGTCGGAGAAGCACCCCGACATCGTGCACGCCAAGGTCGACACCGAGGCCGAACAAGAGTTGGCTGCGGCCGCCCAGATCCAGTCCATCCCCACGCTGATGGCCTTCAAAAAAGGCCAGCTGCTGTTCAACCAGCCGGGCGCACTGCCGCCGGCAGCCCTCGAGGATCTGCTGCAGCAAGTCATCGCCTTCGACATTGAAGCCGCACAAGAGGCCGCCCAGGCCGAGCAGACCGAGCAGGCCTGACGCGGCACGCTACCGTTCACGGGTGAGTTTGGTACTCGTCGATCACCCGCGGCCCGAGGTTGCGCTGATAACCCTCAACCGGCCGGAGCGGATGAATTCCATGGCGTTCGACGTCATGGTCCCGCTCAAAGAGGCTCTGGAAAAAGTGACCTACGACAACTCGGTGCGGGTGGTCGTGCTGACCGGGGCGGGTCGGGGCTTTTCCTCAGGAGCCGATCACAAGTCGGCAGGCAGCGTGCCGAACGTCGACGGGTTGACCCGCCCGACGTTTGCGCTGCGCTCCATGGAGCTGCTCGACGACGTCATCCTGGCGTTGCGGCGGCTGCACCAACCGGTCATTGCCGCCGTCAACGGCGCGGCGATCGGCGGCGGATTGTGCCTGGCGCTGGCCGCCGACATCCGGGTGGCCTCTACCAGCGCCTATTTCCGCGCAGCGGGCATCAACAACGGGCTGACCGCCAGCGAACTGGGGCTCAGCTATCTGCTACCCAGGGCCATTGGGTCGTCGCGCGCGTTCGAGATCATGCTGACCGGTCGCGACGTCAGCGCCGAGGAAGCCGAGCGGATCGGACTGGTGTCGTGCCAGGTGCCGGACGAACAGCTGCTGGACACCTGCTACGCGCTCGCGGCACGGATCGGCGCGTTCTCGCGGCCGGGAACCGAGTTGACCAAGCGCACGCTGTGGAGTGGACTGGACGCCGGTAGCCTGGAAGGGCACATGCAAGCCGAAGGCTTGGGACAGCTTTACGTCCGTCTGCTCACCGCCAACTTCGAAGAAGCGGTTGCCGCGCGCGCAGACCAGCGCCCGCCGGCGTTCACAGACGACAAATAACTTAGGAGAGCATCGTGATCACGGCCACGGACCTGGAGGTCCGCGCTGGCGCGCGCATCCTGCTCTCACCCGACGGCCCGGACCTGCGGATCCAGCCCGGCGATCGCATCGGGCTGGTTGGGCGCAACGGCGCCGGCAAGACCACCACGCTGCGCATCCTTGCGGGCGAGACCGAGCCGTACGCCGGGTCGGTCACCCGCACCGGCGAAGTCGGTTACCTGCCCCAGGATCCCAAAGAGGGCGATCTCGAGGTGTTGGCCCGCGACCGGGTGCTGTCGGCCCGCGGATTGGACGTGCTGCTCACCGATCTGGAAAAGCAGCGGGCGTTGATGGCCGAGGTTGCCGACGACGACGCGCGGGACCGCGCGATCCGTCGCTACGGCCAGCTTGAGGAGCGGTTCGTCGCGTTGGGCGGCTACAGCGCCGAAAGCGAAGCGGGCCGGATCTGCGCCAGTCTCGGCTTGGCCGAGCGGGTTCTGACGCAACAATTGCGCACGCTGTCCGGTGGGCAGCGCCGCCGGGTGGAGCTGGCCCGGATCTTGTTCGCCGCCTCCGATACCGGTTCGGGATCTTCGACCACCCTGCTGCTCGACGAGCCGACCAACCACCTCGACGCGGATTCGCTTGGCTGGCTGCGGGATTTCCTGCGGTCAACACACCGGCGGGCTGGTGGTCATCAGCCACAACGTCGACCTGATCGCCGATGTGGTCAACCGGGTGTGGTTCCTGGACGCCGTTCGTGGCGAGGTCGACGTCTACAACATGGGCTGGCAGAAGTACCTGGACGCCAGGGCCACCGACGAGCAGCGTCGTCGTCGGGAGCGGACCAACGCCGAACGCAAGGCCGCGTCGCTGCGCACGCAGGCCGCCAAGCTGGGCGCCAAAGCCACCAAAGCCATTGCGGCCCAGAACATGTTGCGGCGCGCCGATCGGATGATGGCCGCGCTCGACGAGGAGCGGGTCGCCGACAAGGTGGCCCGGATCAAGTTCCCGATCCCCGCCGCGTGCGGACGCACGCCGCTGATCGTCAAGGGGCTGAGCAAGTCGTACGGGTCGCTCGAAGTGTTCACCGGTGTCGATCTGGCGATCGACCGCGGCTCGCGGGTGGTGGTGCTGGGACTCAACGGCGCGGGCAAGACCACGCATGCTGCGGCTGCTGGCCGGCGTCGAGACGCCCGACACCGGAGGGCTTGAGCCCGGATACGGTTTGCGGATCGGCTATTTCGCGCAGGAGCACGACACCCTCGACGACGACGCGACCGTGTGGGAGAACATCCGGCACGCCGCACCCGACTCCGGCGAACAGGAGCTGCGCGGCCTGCTCGGGGCATTCATGTTCAGCGGTCCGCAGCTCGACCAACCGGCCGGCACCCTGTCCGGCGGGGAGAAGACCCGGCTGGCGCTGGCCGGCCTGGTGGCGTCCACGGCCAACGTGCTGCTGCTCGACGAGCCGACCAACAACCTCGATCCGGCGTCGCGCGAACAGGTGCTTGATGCGCTGCGCAGCTATCAGGGCGCGGTGGTGCTGGTAACGCACGACCCCGGGGCGGCCGAGGCGCTCGACCCGCAGCGCGTCGTGCTGCTGCCCGACGGCACCGAGGACTACTGGTCCGACGAGTATCGGGACCTCATCGAGCTGGCCTGACTGGACCGCGCGAGCAGACGCAAAAGCCCCCGACACGCCGAGCGTGCGGGGGCTTTTGCGTCTGCTCGCGAAACTAGCTGCGGCGCACCGACTTCTCCACCAGATCGAGGACGGCGGCGAGCGGCTGCGGGTCTTCGCCGGACGCCAACCTGGCCACCAACCCGTCGAGAACCAGCTCCAGGTAGCACTGCAATACGTCACCGGGAACGTCGTCACGCACCCGGTGCGCCTCCTTCTGCCGGCGCAGCCGCTCGTGCGTCGCCGCCGCCAATTCCGCGGAGCGCTCCGCCCATCCGCGGCTGAATGCGGGGTCGTGTGCGCAGCTTGCGCGCGATCTCCAATCTGGTGGCCAGCCAGTCGAACTGCGTCGGGCGCCGCGAGCATGTCGCGCATCACCTGGATCAGACCCTCGCGGGATGCGACCTCGGCCATCCGCTCGGCATCCTCGTGCGCCAGCTGCGAAGAACAGCGCGTCCTTGTCCCGGAAGTGGTGGAAGATCGCGCCGCGCGACATCCCGATCGCCTGTTCCAGCCGCCGCACCGTGGCCTTTTCGTAGCCGTATTCGGCAAAGCAACGGCGGGCACCGTCGAGGATCTGACGGCGGCGAGCCGCCAGATGGTCCTCGCTGACTTTTGGCACGGGTGCGGGTCAGCCCGCCTTCAGCATGTTGCGCAGCACGTACTGCAGGATCCCGCCGTTGCGGTAGTAATCGGCTTCACCGGGGGTGTCGATGCGCACCACCGCGTCGAACTCGATCGCTTGCCGGCCCCGTCTTTGGAAGCACTTGACGTGCACGGTCTTCGGCGTCTTGCCGTTGTTGAGCGCGTCGATGCCGGTGATGTCGAAGACCTCGGTGCCGTCCAGCCCGAGCGACGCGCCGACTTGCCCTCCGGGAACTGCAACGGGATGACGCCCATGCCGATCAGGTTCGAGCGGTGAATGCGTTCGAACGACTCGGCGATCACCGCGCGAACGCCCAGCAGGCTCGTGCCCTTGGCCGCCCAGTCCCGAGACGAGCCCGACCCGTACTCCTTGCCGCCCAGCACCACCAGCGGAATATCTTGTGCCGCATAGTTTTGCGCCGCGTCGTAGATGAACGCCTGCGGAGCGCCGTCCTGAGTGAAGTCGCGCGTGTAGCCACCGGAAACGTCGTCCAGCAACTGGTTGCGCAACCGGATGTTGGCGAACGTGCCACGAATCATCACCTCGTGGTTTCCGCGCCGCGAACCGAAAGAGTTGTAGTCCTTGCGGTCCACGCCATGGGCATCGAGGTACTGCGCCGCCGGGGTACCCGGCTTGATGCTGCTGGCGGGGGAGATGTGGTCGGTGGTCACCGAATCGCCCAGCAGCGCGAGCACCCGGGCACCGCTGATGTCGGCGACCGGCTCGGGTTCTGCGGGCATGCCCTCGAAGTACGGTGGCTTGCGCACATACGTCGAATCCGCGTCCCACTCAAAGGTATTGCCGCTCGGCGTGGGCAGGTTGCGCCACCGCTCGTCGCCCTTGAAGACATCGGCGTAGTTCCTGGTGTACATCTCCTGGTTGATCGCCGAGGCGATGGTGTCCGAGACGTCCTTCTGCGACGGCCAGATGTCTTTGAGGAAGACGTCTTTGCCTTGCTTGTCCTTGCCCAGCGGCTGCGACTCGAAGTCGAAGTCCATCGAACCGGCCAGCGCGTAGGCGACCACCAGCGGCGGCGACGCCAGGTAGTTCATCTTCACATCGGGGCTGATGCGGCCCTCGAAGTTCCGGTTGCCCGACAGCACGGCGGACACCGAGAGGTCGTTGTCGTTGATGGCCTTGGAAATCTCCTCGGGCAGCGGGCCGGAGTTGCCGATGCACGTGGTGCATCCGTAGCCGACCAGGTAGAAGCCCAGCTTCTCCAGATACGGCCACAGGCCGGCCTTGTCGTAGTAGTCGCTGACGACCTGGGAGCCCGGGGCCATGGTGGTCTTCACCCAGGGCTTGGATGACAAACCCTTTTCGACGGCGTTGCGGGCCAGCAGCGCCGCGCCCAGCATCACCTCGGGGTTGGAGGTGTTCGTGCACGACGTGATCGCGGCGATCACCACCGCGCCGTGGTCGAGCACGAACTCGCCGCGCTCGTCGGATTTCACCTGAACCGGGTTGCTCACCCGGCCCTTCGCGTGCGCGGCGGCCGACTGCACCGGAGGGCGGTCGTCGGCGTGGCCATTGGCCACCTGACCGGGGTCGCTGGCCGGGAACGTCTCGTCGAGCTCCTCGTCCAGCTTCGAGTAGTCCTTCTTGTCGGGGTCGTCGCCGACGTAGCTGGGGATGGTCTTGCGGAACGAGGACTTGGCGTCCGACAACGCGATTCGGTCCTGCGGGCGCTTCGGTCCGGCGATCGACGGCACCACCGTGGACAGGTCGAGCTCGAGGTACTCCGAGAACTCCGGCTCGTGCTTCGGGTCGTGCCACAGGCCCTGCTCTTTGGCGTAGGCCTCGACCAGAGCCACCTGCTCAGGCTTGCGGCCGGTGAACTTCAGGTACTCGATGGTCTCTTGGTCGATCGGGAAAATCGCTGCGGTGGAACCGAATTCGGGACTCATGTTGCCCAGGGTGGCGCGGTTGGCCAGCGGCACCTCGGCCACGCCCTCGCCGTAGAACTCGACGAACTTGCCGACGACGCCGTGCTTGCGCAGCATCTCGGTGACGGTCAGCACGACGTCGGTTGCGGTGACTGCCGGGCTTGATCTCGCCGGTCAGCTTGAAGCCGACGACCCGCGGGATCAGCATCGACACCGGCTGGCCGAGCATGGCGGCCTCGGCCTCGATGCCGCCGACGCCCCAGCCGAGCACGCCCAGGCCGTTGACCATCGTGGTGTGCGAGTCGGTGCCGACGCAGGTGTCGGGGTACGCCACGCCGTCGCGGGACATCACCACGTGGCCAGGTATTCGATGTTGACCTGATGCACGATGCCGGTGCCCGGCGGCACCACCTTGAAGTCGTCGAACGCGCCCTGCCCCCAGCGCAGGAACTGGTAGCGCTCGCCGTTGCGCTGGTATTCGATCTCGACATTGCGCTCGAATGCGTCGGCGGTGCCGAACAGGTCGGCGATCACCGAGTGGTCGATCACCAGGTCGGCCGGGGCCAGCGGGTTGACCTTGTCGGGATCGCCGCCCAGGTCGCCGACGGCCTCCCGCATGGTGGCCAGGTCGACGATGCACGGCACACCGGTGAAGTCCTGCATCACGACGCGAGCGGGCGTGTACTGGATCTCGATGCTGGGCTCGGCCTTGGGATCCCAGTTCGCGATGGCCTCGATGTGGTCCTTGGTGATGTTCGCTGCCGTCCTCGTTGCGCAGCAGGTTCTCGGCGAGGACTTTGAGGCTGTAGGGGAGTTTCTCGGTATTGGGGACGGCGTCGAGACGATAGATCTGGTAACTGTTGTCGCCGACCTTGAGGGTGTCGCTTGCTCCGAACGAGTTCACCGAATCTTTGCTGGTCACATCAACTCCCGAGGATTAAATTCTGCCGTCGACGGGCCGTGTCGACGGTGCGTCACCAGCTTAACAGTACGCTTGTCCTGCTATACGCGGCACCCCTAATTTTCGGTCTTACCGTGTACGTCCGCGCGCCGAACCGGCCGGATTCTCGCCGTGGTTGCACGCGAGGCGAGGCGAGGCGTCGCGTACGGTGCCTGTATGACCGGGCACCTGCTGCCGCAATTCATCCCGCAAGACATCGACATGACGGCGGTCAAAGCTCAGGTCGCCGCCAGCGGTGTCAGCGCGCCGCCGGCGGCCATGCCGGGGCTGCTCGATGTGGTCAACCACGCCCACGCCGAGGGCATCAACCTCAAGATCGTGCTGCTCGACCACAACCCCCCGATCGACACGAACTTGCGCGATATCTCGACCGTCGTTGGCGCCGACTACCCGGATGCCACGGTCCTGACGCTGAGCCCCAGCTTCGTCGGCAGCTACAGCACGGACTTCCCGCGTGTCACGCTCGAGGCGGGCGAGGACATCGCCAAGACCGGCAATCCGGTGCTCTCGGCGCAGCACTTTTTGAACGAGCTCGGCGCTCCAGAGTTTCCGTGGACCGGGTTGACCATTGTTCTGCTGATCGGCGTGCTTGCGGCCGCCGTCGGCGCCCGATTCCTGCAGCTACGCGCTAAGCGGCCAGCAACGTCGGATTTGTCCGCCGACACGCAGGCCGAAGCGCCTGCCGAGGACGCTTAACCACGCTATTCTGGCCCAGTCGGCCCTTTTGGGCGGGCCTCGGTCATTCTTTTCGGCAAACACGGCAGGTAACCGTTCGGTCACATTAAACGCACGTCCAGGAGCCATTTTGTGACGAGCGTTTCCCAAGGGTCTTATGTGACGTACGGTGCGAATGATGCTTGTGTTGTCTTTGGCGCTTTCCGAGAGATGTGCGGCTAGCGCCGCCCGTCAGCGCCGAGCCGGAGGAGACCAGAATCGAATGACACGCACCCGCCGTGGCTCCTTCGCGCGACCGATCGCAAGGCTGGTTCTGCCGTCGGTCCTGAGCTTGGCGCTGCTTATGTCCGTGCCGGTGTCAGCGACAGCTGACCCGGCGGCTGACAGCATGGCCGCGCTGATCGCCAACGTGGCCAGGGCCAACCAGCGCCTGGACGATCTGGGTGCGGCTATTGAGACGGAGCAGCAAAGCGTCGACAAGGCGATGGTCGATGTGGAGACCGCGCGGGACAACGCCGACGCGGCCGAGCACGACCTGGAGGCCAGCCGGCAGGGGGTCAAGGACGCCAATGCGGCAATTGCGGCGGCGCAGACAGCGGTTCAACACCTTCGCGGCCGCCACCTATATCAACGGTCCCTCGGGCAGCTACCTGACCGCGACGAGCCCCGAGGACATGATCGCCACCGAGACCGCGGCCAGGACACTGACGGCGAGCTCCGATGCCGTGATGGCCAACTTGCAGCGGGCCCGGACCGAGCAGGTGAACAAGGAGTCGGCGGCGCGGCTGGCCAAGCAGAAGGCGGACAAGGCCGCCGCCGATGCAAAGGGCAGCGAGGATGCCGCGGTGGCGGCGCTCACCGGTTCCAAGCGCAATTTCGACGAACAGCGCGAACAGGTCACTCGGCTGGCCGCCGAGCGCGACGACGCGCAGTCCAAACTCGAGGTGGCCCAGGTCGCGGCCGGCCGGCAATGGTCGGCGGCTGCAGGCGCCCCCGTTGCCCTGCCGCCGTCGGGCGATCGGTGGGACCCGGGAGCGCCGGGCGCCGCCGCGCCGCCCGCCGGACCTCGTAAGTGGGATGGCGTGTGGGATCCCACGCTGCCGGCGGTACCCAGCGCCAACATTCAGGGCGACCCGATGGTGGTGTTGAACCAGGTGCTGGGCATCTCTGCCACCTCGACGCAGGTGACCGCCGGCATGGGGAAGGGCTTCCTGCAGCAACTCGGCATCCTCAAGCCCGACGACACCGGCATCACCAACGCCGGCGGTTCGGGTCGGATTCCGCGGGTCTACGGCCGGCAGGCCTCCGAATACGTGATCCGCCGCGGGATGTCACAGGTCGGGGTGCCTTATTCCTGGGGTGGCGGCACCGCGGCGGGCCCCGGCAAGGGAATCGACTCCGGGTCCGGCATCACCGGCTTCGACTGCTCGGGTCTGGTCCTGTACTCGTTTGCCGGGGTGGGCATCAAGCTGCCGCACTACTCCGGTTCGCAATACAACTTGGGCCGCAAGATCCCGGCCTCGCAGATGCGCCGCGGTGACGTCATCTTCTACGGCCCGGGCGGCAGCCAGCACGTGACGATCTATCTGGGTCAGGGCCAGATGCTCGAGGCCCCCGACATCGGTTTGAAGGTTCGCGTTGCGCCGGTGCGCACCGGCGGCATGGCGCCCTACGTGGTCCGTTATATCGAGTACTGATGGCGACAGGACATATGCGAGCAGCGATGCGCAACAAACTATTTCGTCTGACGAGCGTGTCCTGGATCACCGCGATGGTGACCGGGCTGCTGCTGGCGGTGGTCAGTCCGGCTGGCCTTGCCAGTGCCGACCCGGGCGGGTGGGACCCCACCCTGCCGGCACAGATCAGCGCCGGCGCCCCCGGCGATCCGCTGGCCATGGCCAATGCCTCACTGCAGGCCACCGCCCAGGCCACCCAGACCACGCTAGATTTGGGGAAGCAATTCCTCGGTGGGTTGGGGATCAACTTGGGCGGTACATCGACCGGCGCCCCCGCCGCGGGCGCCCCCGGAAGCGTGATTCCGCGGGCCAACGGCCGGCAGGCAATCGAGTATGTGATCAAGCGGATGGGGGCCCAGATGGGCGTGCCGTATTCGTGGGGTGGCGGCACGTTGCAGGGTCCCGGTAAGGGCATCGACGACGGCGCCAACATCACCGGCTTCGACTGTTCGGGCCTGATGCGGTACGGCTTCGCCGGCGTCGGCGTGCTGATCCCGCGGTTCTCCGGCGACCAGTACAACTCCGGCCGCCACATTCCGCCGAATGAGGCCCGACGCGGCGACCTGATCTTTTACGGTCCGAGCGGTGGTCAGCACGTCACCATGTACCTGGGCAACGGTCAGATGCTGGAGGCATCGGGCAGTGCCGCCAAAGTCACGGTGAGCCCGGTGCGCAGGGCAGGTATGACACCGTTCCTGACTAGGATCATCGAGTACTGAGCCAGCGACGTCGACGGAATCCCGCAGGACTGGAATAGTTGGACGCGGGCACGTTGCTGCCCCACGACGATATTGAGCTTTGGAAGGTAGTGGTTGATGACATCAGCAGGCGGGTTGCCCCCGGGCGCCAGTGGTTACTCGGGAGCGCACTCCGCGCCCGAAGCCCATCAGGCGCCGTCAGGTGGCGCCGACGGGCTGGCCGCCGAGGTACACACCCTGGAGCGGGCCATCTTCGAGGTCAAGCGGATCATCGTCGGCCAGGACCAGCTCGTCGAGCGGATGCTGGTGGGACTGCTGTCCAAGGGGCACGTGCTACTGGAAGGCGTCCCCGGCGTCGCCAAGACGCTGGCCGTGGAGACCTTCGCGAAGGTGGTGGGCGGGACGTTCTCGCGCATCCAGTTCACCCCGGACCTGGTGCCCACCGACATCATCGGTACCCGCATCTACCGGCAGGGCAAGGAGGAGTTCGACACCGAACTCGGTCCGGTGGTGGCCAACTTCCTGCTGGCCGACGAGATCAACCGGGCACCGGCCAAGGTGCAGTCGGCGCTGCTGGAGGTCATGGCCGAACGTCAGGTGTCGATCGGTGGCAAGAGATTCCCGCTGCCCAACCCGTTCCTGGTGATGGCGACACAGAACCCGATCGAACACGAGGGCGTCTACCAGCTGCCGGAGGCGCAGCGGGACCGGTTCCTGTTCAAGGTCAACGTCGGCTACCCGTCGCCTGAAGAAGAGCGCGAGATCATCTACCGGATGGGTGTCACGCCGCCCCAGCCCAAGCAGATCCTGAACCCGGGCGACCTGCTGCGGCTGCAGGGCCTCGCGGCCAACAGCTTCGTGCACCACGCGCTGGTCGACTATGTGGTTCGCGTCGTCTTCGCCACCCGTGTGCCCGAGCAGCTCGGCATGAACGACGTCAAGAGCTGGATCGCGTTCGGTGCGTCCCCGCGCGCCTCGCTGGGCATCATTGCCGCCGCGCGTTCACTGGCGCTGGTCCGGGGCCGCGACTACGTGATCCCGCAGGACGTCATCGAAGTGATTCCCGACGTATTGCGGCACCGGCTGGTGCTCACCTACGACGCCCTGGCCGACGAGATCTCATCGGAGGTCATCATCAACCGGATCCTGCAGACGGTTGCCCTCCCGCAGGTGAATGCCGTTCCGCAGCAAGGCCATTCGGTCGCTCCCGCAATGCCGGCCGCGGCGGCGGCCAGCGGTCGGTGACCGATTCGAACCCCGCCGCGGCACAGGCGGCTACCGCTCCGCCGTCGATGCTGCGCGGTGAGATCGATGACCCGAAGCTCGCGGCGGCGCTGCGCACACTCGAGCTGACCGTCAAGCGCAAGCTCGACGGTGTGCTGCACGGCGATCACCTCGGCCTCATCCCGGGGCCGGGTTCGGAGCCGGGGGAGTCGCGGCTCTATCAGCCCGGCGACGACGTCCGCCGGATGGACTGGGCGGTCACCGCGCGCACCACCCACCCGCATGTCCGGCAGATGATCGCCGACCGCGAACTGGAGACCTGGCTGGTCGTCGACGCGTCGGCCAGCCTGGACTTCGGCACCGCCAACTGTGAGAAACGGGACCTCGCGGTTGCCGCCGCGGCGGCCATCACCTATCTCAACAGTGGCGGCGGAAACCGGGTCGGCGCGTTGATCGCCAACGGCGAAACCATAACTCGGGTGCCGGCACGCTCCGGACGTCAGCACCAGCAGACGCTGTTGCGCACCATCGCGACCATGCCCAAGGCGCACGTCGGGGTTCGCGGCGACCTGGCGGTTGCCATCGACGCGCTGCGCCGGCCGGAACGCCGTCGCGGAATGGCGGTGATCATCAGCGATTTCCTCGGCCCGATCAACTGGATGCGTCCGCTGCGGGCAATCGCGGCTCGCCATGAGGTGCTGGCCATCGAAGTGCTCGATCCCCGGGACGTCGACCTGCCTGACATCGGCGACGTCGTCTTGCAGGACGCCGAATCCGGGGTCACCCGCGAGTTCACCATCGACGCTGCGCTGCGCGATGACTTCGCCAGGGCCGCCGAGGCTCACCGCGCCGATGTGGCTCGCACGATTCGCGGTTGCGGGGCACCACTTTTGACGCTTCGCACCGATCGCGATTGGATCGGCGATATCGTCCGGTTCATCGCCTCACGCCGGCGCGGTGCGCAAGACGGGCAGCGGTGACGCTTCCCTTGCTGGGGCCGATGTCGCTGTCGGGTTTCGAACACGCATGGTTTTTCCTGTTCTTTGTCGTCGTCCTGGCGCTCGCTGCGCTGTATGTCCTGATGCAGTTGGCGCGCCAGCGGCGCGTGCTGCGGTTCGCCAACACGGAGCTGCTGGAGAGCGTGGCGCCCAAGCGGCCCTCGCGCTGGCGGCACGTGCCGGCGATCCTGCTGGTGTCGGCGCTGGTGCTGTTCACCATCGCGATGGCCGGCCCGACGAACGACGTCCGGATACCCCGCAACCGCGCGGTGGTCATGCTGGTCATCGACGTGTCGCAGTCGATGCGTGCCACCGATGTCGAACCGAACCGGATGGTGGCCGCGCAACAGGCCGCGAAGCAGTTCGCCGAGGAGCTGACACCGGGGATCAACCTCGGGCTGATCGCGTTCGGGGGGACCGCGATGGTGCTGGTGTCGCCGACGACCGACCGCGACTCGACCAAGGCCGCCCTGGACAAGTTGCAGTTCGCCGACCGCACGGCCACCGGGGAGGCCATCGACACCGCCTTGCAGGCCATCGCCACGGTCGGCGCGGTGATCGGCGGCGGCGACAAGCCGCCGCCGGCACGCATCGTGTTGTTCTCCGACGGCAAGGAGACGATGCCGACCAACCCGGACAACCCCAAGGGCGCCTTTACCGCCGCCCGCACCGCGAAGGACCAGGGTGTGCCGATTTCGACGATTTCGTTCGGCACGCCATACGGGTTCGTCGAGATCAACGACCAGCGCCAGCCGGTGCCCGTCGATGACGAGACGCTCAGGAAAGTCGCCGACCTCTCGGGTGGGAACGCCTACAACGCCTCGAGCCTGGCCGAACTGAAGGCCGTCTACGCGTCGCTGCAGCAGCAGATCGGCTACGAGACGATCAAGGGTGACGCCAGCGTGGGCTGGCTGCGGCTGGGTGCCCTGGTGCTGGCGCTGGCCGGCTTGGCGGCGCTGCTGATCAACCGCCGCCTCCCCACCTAACCCCCCTCTCCGCGCCCCCACCCTCTCTTTCGCGAGCGTAACGCCGCGGCGAAATCTCGCTCGATTTTTGACCCTGGCGTTACGCTCGGCGCGCTCGTGCCTCGCCTACGCGGCGGATGATGTCGTTTGGATGGTTTTCGGCTACGACCCGGACCACGATCCACCTGTAGCGCTGTTCCAGCATCTCAAGCCGACCGATGTCCTTCACGTACTGGCGGCGATCCGATCGATGCTGGTCGCCGTCGTACTCCGCAGCAACTTTGATGTCCTCCCAGCCCATATCCAAATACGCTTCCGCCCAACCCCATTCGTTGCGAACCGCAATCTGTGTTTGCGGCCGTGGAAATCCGGCGCGCATTAACAGCAGACGTAGCCAGGTTTCCTTCGGCGACTGGGCCCCACCATCGACCAGTGCAAGTGCGGCTCTGGCGGGCTTTATCCCCCGGCGGCCGCTATAACGGTCAACCAGAAGCTCGACGTCGGCCATCTTCAGCTCGGTCGCCTGTGCGAGCGCGTCGACCGCAGCCACTGCAGCATCCAGCGGGAGCCGGCGCGCGAGGTCAACCGCGGTCCTGGCCGGTGTGGTGAGCCGGATGCCGTCGATGACCCCGATCTCGTCGTCTTCGATTCGTTCCTCCCAGACGTCCGCTCCCGGAGATCTGCGGCGGTTGGTGTCGATGATCGCGGCCGGGAGTGCCGGATCGATCCACTTGGCGCCGTGCATGGCTGACGCGGAAAATCCTGCGAGGATGCCGCGGCGGCGGGAACGGAGCCAGCACGCTTTCGCGCGCAACACCGCCGTCAGCGCGGCATCTTTCGGCACGTATACGTCTTGATGTAGCGCGACATACCGGCTCCGCAGCTCGTAACGGGTCAGGGTGCGCGCGGTCAGGGCTTCGCTGCCCAGGAACGGGTCTGTCATGGCCGAAGTGTGCAGGCGTATACCGACAAATCGCCGCGAGCGTAACGCCACTGCGAGAATGAGCGCCGGATTTGACCCTGGCGTTACGGTCGCGAGGTGACCGAGCCGATTTCGGCCGCGCCGCGGTGGGGCGATAGGTTGGCGGTGTGACAGAAGTAGCCACCGGGAGCAGGCCCGCGTTCGTATCGCGCTCAGTTCTGGTCACCGGAGGTAACCGGGGGATCGGGCTGGCGATCGCGCAGCGGCTGGCCGCCGATGGCCACCAGGTCGCGGTCACGCACCGCGGATCCGGCACCCCCGACGGATTGTTCGGCGTCGAGTGCGACGTCACCGACAACGACGCCGTCGATCGCGCCTTCAAAGAGGTCGAGGAGCACCAGGGTCCTGTCGAGGTGTTGGTGTCCAACGCCGGCGTGGCCGCGGACGCATTCCTCATGCGGATGACCGAGGAGAAGTTCGAGACGGTCATCGACGCCAACCTCACCGGCGCGTTCCGGGTGGCTCAGCGGGCATCGCGCAGCATGACCAAGAAGCGGTTCGGCCGGATGATCTTCATAGGGTCGGTCTCCGGCAGCTGGGGAATCGGTAACCAGGCCAATTACGCGGCCTCCAAGGCCGGTGTGATCGGCATGGCCCGCTCGATCGCCCGGGAGCTGACAAAAGCCGGGGTGACCGCGAACGTGGTGGCCCCGGGCTACATCGACACCGATATGACCCGCGCGCTCGATGAGCGGATTCAGCAGGGGGCACTGGAATTCATCCCTGCGAAGCGGGTTGGCACCGCCGCCGAGGTCGCCGGGGTGGTCAGCTTCCTGGCGTCCGAGGATGCGAGTTACATCTCCGGTGCGGTGATCCCGGTCGACGGCGGCATGGGCATGGGGCATTGAGTCAATGAAGAGAGACGGACGTAAATGGCAGGACTGCTCGAAGGTAAACGGATCCTGGTCTCCGGGATCATCACCGACGCGTCGATCGCGTTTCACATCGCCCGGGTCGCCCAGGAGCAGGGCGCCGAACTGGTGTTGACCGGATTCGACCGGTTGCGGCTGATTCAGCGCATCGCGGACCGGCTGCCGCAGAAGGCCCCACTGCTCGAGCTCAATGTGCAGGACGAAAAGCACCTGGCCACCCTCGCCGAGCGCGTAACGGAGGTGATCGGCGAGGGCAACAAGCTCGACGGCGTGGTGCACTCGATCGGCTTCATGCCGCAGAGCGGGATGGGCGTCAACCCGTTCTTCGACGCGCCCTACGAGGATGTCGCCAAGGGCATCCACATCTCGGCGTATTCGTATGCGTCGCTGGCGAAAGCGCTGCTGCCGATCATGAACCCCGGCGGTGGCATCGTCGGCATGGACTTCGACCCGACCCGGGCGATGCCGGCGTACAACTGGATGACGGTCGCCAAGAGCGCGCTGGAGTCGGTCAACCGGTTTGTGGCGCGCGAGGCGGGCAAGGTCGGTGTCCGTTCGAATCTCGTTGCGGCCGGACCGATCCGGACCTTGGCGATGAGTGCGATCGTGGGCGGCGCGCTCGGCGACGAGGCGGGCGCCCAGATCCAGCTGCTCGAGGAGGGCTGGGACCAGCGCGCTCCGCTCGGTTGGAACATGAAGGACCCGACGCCGGTGGCCAAGACGGTGTGCGCGCTGCTGTCCGAATGGCTGCCGGCGACCACCGGAACCATCATCTACGCCGACGGCGGCGCCAGCACGCAGTTGCTCTAGACGAGCAATGCAATTCGATGCGGTCCTGCTGCTGTCCTTCGGTGGGCCGGAAGGGCCCGAGCAGGTGCGGCCGTTCCTGGAGAACGTCACCCGCGGTAGGAATGTGCCGCCCGAACGCCTCGACGACGTTGCCGGGCACTACCTGCATTTCGGCGGCGTGTCGCCGATCAACGGCATCAACCGCGCTCTGATCGCTGAGCTGCAAGCCGAGCTGGACCTGCCGGTATATTTCGGCAACCGCAACTGGGAACCTTACGTCGAAGACACCGTTACGACGATGCGCGACAACGGCATTCGGCGGGCGGCGGTGTTCACCACCTCGGCGTGGAGCGGATATTCCAGCTGCACGCAGTATGTCGAGGACATTGCCCGGGCGCGCGGGGCGGCCGGACCGGACGCGCCCGAGCTGGTCAAGCTACGGACCTACTTCGACCATCCGCTCTTTGTTGAGATGTTCGCCGGCAACATCGCCGCGGCCGCCGACACCTTGCCCGCCGAGCTGCGCGGCGACGCGCGACTGGTGTTCACCGCGCACTCGGTCCCGGTGGCCGCCGATCAGCGCTGCGGTCCGCAGCTCTACAGTCGCCAAGTCGCTTATGCCGCAAGACTGGTCGCGGCGTCCGCCGGGTACGCCGATTACGACCTGGCCTGGCAGTCGCGATCGGGGCCGCCGCAGGTTCCGTGGCTGGAGCCTGACGTCGGCGATCATCTGGCGACGCTGGGAGCCGCCGGCACGAAGGCGGTAATCGTCTGCCCCGTCGGATTTGTCGCCGACCACATCGAGGTGGTGTGGGATCTCGACGAGGAGCTGCGATCGGAAGCCGAGGCGGCCGGCATCGCGTTTGCCCGGGTCGCCACACCCAACGCCGATCGGCGCTTCGCCCGGCTGGCGGCAGACCTGATCGACGAACTCCGCGACGGCCGGCTACCGGCGCGGGTGGCCGGCCCCGATCCGGTGCCCGGCTGCCTGGCCAGCATCAGCGGCGAGCCGTGCCGTCCGCCGCACTGCGTGGCGCGTTAGTCGTTCCAGGCCGAGTGCAGGATCGCGTCGACCGCTGCCATCCGGGCGGATCGCACCACGGTGTTGAGCGGGCGCAGCGCATCGCTGGCGATCCGGGCTTCCGACGCCGACTGCATGCCGGCCGGCTCCAGCCCGGCGGCGATATGGGCCGCGAAGCGGTCGGCGGAAGAATCGGGCAAGCGACTGAGCCCCGCGCTGACCGCGATGATCGCGTCGACGTGCGCGGCGTTCTCCAGGACCCGCAACGCCCGAGACGGCGCATGATCGGGAATACGGTGTTGCCGGCCGGATTCCAGCAGCTGCTCGACGAGTCCCCGCGGATCGGCAATGTCGCAGTTCGCCGATCCCAGCCCGATTTCGCCGAGCGCGTCGGCGGCCGATCGCACCGCCGACCGCAACTCGTATTCGGCGTCGCCGAGCTCGTGATGCTCGAACGCCGGCGGTCCGGGCAACGAGTACACGATCCAGGACAGTGCACACAATTCGGGCAGCTCCTGCGCGCCATCCTGTGCGTCACCGTCGGACTCGTCGAGATCGCTGTAGGAGAACTCGGGGACCAGTCCGACAGCGGTATGGGGATCCCCGGGGTTGGAGATGATCACCGCTTCGCCGGCGGCCAGGGCATCGCGTTCGAACTGGCTGCCCGCGGCCAGCCCGCGGACGTCGCCCGGTACCGGAAACACCACGTTGATCGTCCCGCGCAACGGGACATCGCGCGCCGACGCGGATGTCCGGCCAACTGCGGCCCGCAGCGTCTGCAACAACGAGACCGTCCCGGCCTCGTCGACGTCGGGCCACGGCAGCCCGGTGTGACCGGCGGCGACGGCGTCGTAGGCGGTCACCGATTGGATTGGTGCCCAAAGTGATAGCGCGTCCAAGACGTCGTCGGGCGCGGCCTTGCCGGCGAGCCAGGCGTTGGCCCACAGGGACAGCGAAACACTGGGACACCACATGATCCCGCAGTGTAGTTGTTCGCCGCCGCTAAGGCGGATCACGCGTAGTCTGTCGGCATGCCGATCGCACTGAGCTGGCTAATCTTCGCGCTGGCCCTTGCCGTCGCGGAGGCGCTGACGGGCGATATGTTCCTGTTGATGCTGGGCGGCGGCGCGCTGGCGGCATCGCTCACCGCCTGGCTCACGGATTGGCCGATCCTGGCCGACGGCGCGGTGTTCCTGATTGTCTCGGTGCTGCTGGTGGTGGTGGTTCGGCCCGCGGTGCGCCGACAGCTGACCCCCAAAGCGGTGCAGATGGGCATCAAGGCGCTGGAGGGCAAGAAGGCCGTGGTGCTGGATCGGGTCGCCGGCGACGAGGGTCGGATCAAGCTCGACGGACAGGTCTGGACGGCGCGGGCCCTGAACGAAGGCGACGTCTACGAGCCCGGCGACTCGGTGACCGTCCTGCGCATCGACGGTGCCACAGCGGTGGTCTTCGGTAACGGGTAGCTGCGAGAAAGGAACCTCCGGTGAGTGCGATTGCTGTTCTGTTGTTTCTGGCCGTGTTGGTGGCCTTCACGGTCGTCGTGGTGGCCAAGTCCGTTGCGTTGATCCCGCAGGCCGAGGCGGCCGTGATCGAACGGCTGGGTCGATACAGCCGCACGGTCAGCGGCCAGCTGACGTTGTTGGTGCCGTTCATCGACCGTGTCCGCGCGCGGGTTGACCTGCGTGAGCGGGTGGTGTCGTTCCCGCCGCAGCCGGTCATCACCGAGGACAACCTGACTCTGAACATCGACACCGTGGTCTACTTCCAGGTCACCGTTCCGCAGGCGGCCGTATACGAGATCAGCAACTACATCGTCGGCGTCGAGCAGCTCACCACCACCACCCTGCGCAACGTGGTCGGCGGCATGACGCTGGAGCAGACCCTGACCTCCCGCGACAAGATCAACGCCCAGTTGCGCGGCGTGCTCGACGAGGCGACCGGCCGCTGGGGGCTGCGGGTGGCCCGGGTGGAACTGCGCAGCATCGATCCGCCGCCGTCGATTCAGGCCTCGATGGAAAAGCAGATGAAGGCCGACCGGGAGAAGCGGGCGGTGATCCTGACCGCCGAAGGCAACCGGCAAGCCGCGATCACGCAGGCCGAAGGCGCCAAGCAGGCGCAGATCCTGGACGCCGAGGGCGCCAAGCAATCCGTGATCCTGGCCGCCGAGGCCGACCGGCAGTCCCGGATACTGCGCGCTCAGGGTGAGCGCGCCGCGGCCTATCTGCGGGCGCAGGGGCAGGCCAAGGCCATCGAGAAGACCTTCGCCGCGATCAAGGCCGGCCGTCCCACGCCGGAGATGCTGGCCTACCAGTACCTGCAGACGCTGCCGGAGATGGCCCGCGGCGACGCCAACAAGGTGTGGGTGGTGCCCAGCGACTTCAGCGCGGCGTTGCAGGGTTTCACCAAGCTCCTCGGGACTCCGGGCGAAGACGGGGTGTTCCGGTTCCAGCCGTCCCCGGTGGAAGATCCGCCCAAACATGCCGCCGACGACGACGCCGACGTCGCGGACTGGTTCAACACCGACACCGACCCGGCCATCGCTCAGGCGGTGGCCAAGGCCGAGGCGATCGCCCGCCAGCCGGTGGACGGCCCGCCTGGCGCACCGCCCGAGCTGACTCAATAGGATCGGGGAATGAGCGTATTGGGTTCACCGAAGACCTATGCCGCGCTTGGCATATTCCATGCCGGCGATGCCGTCGGATGCGCACTCAAAGCGCCTCCCATTGTAAAAATCCTGGACGACCTCGGTATTCCGGAAAACATTCGCCCCGTTTTCCCGGTGGTCAAGGCCGCCGCCGCGGTCGGTCTGCTGTCGGTCACCCGATTCCCCGCCCTGGCCAGGCTGACGACGGCGATGCTGACGTTGTATTTCATCCTGGCCGTCGGCGCGCATCTGCGCGTCCGCGACAAGCTCGTCAACGTCATCCCGGCCGCCTCGTTCCTGGCGCTAGTCACGGCGATGACGGTCAAGGGACCCGACCCGGCTTAACGCCGAGACTGCGGTGAGGGTCCGGCGCGGCGAGCCCGCCGCTATTTCTCGATCGCTCCGCCGGCGTCCGCCCAGTCCTTGAAGCCGCCGAGGTTGTAGACCTCGCCGTAGCCCATTTCCTTGAGCGCCTGCCCGGCCAGTGCCGCCCGTCCGCCCGCCGCGCAGTACAGGATCACCGTCTTGCCCGTGTCGAAACGCGCGTCGTGCTGCGGCGCTTTCGGGTCCGCAGCGAATTCGAGCAATCCGCGCGGGACGTGCATGGCACCGGCGGCCTTGCCGCTCTGCTGGACCTCGGCCGCCTCTCGCACGTCGACAAGCACGGCGTTGCCCTTGGCAAGTAACTCTTGCGCCTGAGCCGGCGTGATTCGCGGCACGACGGCGTTTGCCGCCGCGACTAACTCGTTGACACTCTCTGCCATGACGGCCTTTCTGCTAGCACGATCGTCGTCGCCCCCATCTTGACTCAATGCTCCGCGCGGAGGCGACGTGGTGTCGGTCAGTGGCTGACGGCCGGCTCGGCGGCGGGCTCTTCGCCTAGGGGTCCGTCGGGTGAAGCGCTGCGGTGTTGCCGCCGATAGTGGCGTATCTCCATGATCAGTCCCGTCAGCCCAAGCGCGCCCGTGCATGCCGACACCGCGTAGAGCAGCGGGCTGACATGACCGGTCAGTGCGTCGCCGAGGACCACCACGGCGGCGGTGCCAGGGATCAGCCCGACGACCGTGGCCACCGTGTACGGCAGCAGCCGCACGGCCGACGCCCCGGCGGCGTAGTTGATCGCCGAAAAGGGCACGACGGGCATCAACCGCAGCGACAAGATGGCCACCCAGCCGCGCTCCCGCAAGCGCTCGTCCACCGTGTGGATCGCCCCGTGCCGAACCAGGCGGTTCAGCTGCCACCCGGCCATGCGGACCAACAGCAGCGCGAGCAGCGCGCTGACGGTGCTGGCGACGACGGCGATCGCAATACCCAGCGCCGGGCCGAACAACAACCCGGCGGCCAGGGTGAACGCGGTGCGGGGGAACGGCGCCACCGTGACGACGATGTGCGCGGCCAGAAACGCCAGCGGAAACCATGGGCCCACCGATTGCGCCCAGTCCCGCAGCTGCACCGGCGCGGGCAGCGGCAGCCACGACGCCAGTGCAAGCAGCACTGTGATTACGGCCACTGTCGCGAGGACCCGCGGCCGGGCCAATTGGCGGGTGGCGGCGCCGATCGCGAAGGCAAGATCGCGCAGGGTGCCGCGGATTTTGCCGGCGGCGGGATCCGTCACGGCATCCAAGGCTACGGCGTTTCATCATGGGGTGGTTGATCAATTAGCCTGACAGTCAAATGGTGTTTCCAAGCAACTACCCAATTGCTGCGAAAACAGGAGCAGTCGGTGTCCATTGATGTACCCGAGCTCGCCGAACTGGAACAGGTTCGCGAGCGTTGGCGCAGTGCGGTCGCCGGCGTGCTGTCCAAGAGCACCCGCAAGGACCCCGCCGATTTAGGGGACCAACCCGAGCAGCTGCTGGATTCACCGACCTATGACGGGTTCGTCGTCCGGCCGCTCTACACCGCGTTCGACGAGCTGCCGGAGCCGCCGCTGCCGGGCGAGTGGCCCTACCTGCGTGGCGGCGACGCCTTGCGCGACGTCAAGTCCGGCTGGAAGGTTGCCGAGGCGTTTCCGCGCGACCTGTCCGGCGCGACCTCAGCCGGCGACGAGAACTCCGCGCTGCTTGCCGCGCTTGGCGACGGGGTCAGCGCGCTGCTGATCCGGGTGGGGGAGTCCGGTGTGGCGCCGCGAGGAGCTCGATGGGTTGCTCGCGGGCGTGTACCTGAGCATGGCGCCGGTGATCCTCGACGCCGGCGCCGACTACTCGCGCGGCCTGCGACGCCCTGCTGGCGCTGGTGGCCGAGGTGGAACCCGACCAGCGCGCGACGCTGTCGATAGACCTGGGCGCCGACCCGCTGACCGCCGCCCTCAGCGATCGTCCCGCCCCGGCCATCGACGAGGTCGTCGCTGTCGCCGCGCGGGTGGCCGGCGACCGCGGCGTGCGGGCGATCACCGTCGACGGGCCCGCTTTCCACAATCTGGGCGCCAACGCGACGTGGGAGCTGGCCGCCAGCAGTCGCGGCCGCGGTGGCCTACCTGCGGGTGCTCACCGAATCCGGGCTGTCGGTCGGCGACGGCGCTGCGGCAGATCAGTTTCCGGCTGGCCGCCGACGACGACCAGTTCATGACGCTCGCCAAGATGCGGGCGCTGCGCCAACTGTGGGCGCGAGTCGCCGAGGTCGTCGGCGACCCAGAAGACGGCGCGAGCCGTGGTGCACGCGCGAGACGTCGCTGCCGATGATGACCCAGCGCGACCCGTGGGTGAACATGCTGCGCAGCACCCTGGCCGCCTTCGGCGCGGGCGTCGGCGGCGCCGACACCGTGCTGGTGTTCCCGTTCGACGTGGCCATCCCGGGCGGCTTTCCCGGCACGGCGCGAAGTTTCGCGCGCCGGATCGCCCGCAACACCCAGCTGCTGCTGCTGGAAGAGTCGCACGTCGGCCGGGTGCTGGATCCCGCCGGCGGGTCGTGGTTCGTCGAGGACCTCACCAAACAGCTGGCGCAGCAGGCCTGGCAGCACTTCCAGGCCATCGAGGCGCGCGGCGGATTCGTCGAGGCGCGTGACTACATCGCCGACCAGATCGGCGAAGTAGCCGCACGACGCGCCGACGACATCGCGCATCGGCGCACCGCGGTCACCGGCGTCAACGAGTATCCCGAACCTCGCCGAACCCGCTCTGCCGCAAACTGATTCGCTGACTCGCCGGACGCTGCCGCCGGGAATCTGCAGCGCTACGCCGGCGGGTTCGAGGCGCTGCGCGATCGCTCGGACGTCTTTCTGGCCCGCACCGGCTCACGCCCCAAGGCGCTGTTGCTGCCGCTGGGCCCGCTGGCCGAGCACAACATCCGGACCACGTTCGCCTCGAACCTGCTGGCCTCCGGCGGTATCGAGGCGGTCAACCCCGGAACCGTCGATGCCGACGGCGTCGCCGCGGCCGTCGCGAGATTCCGACGCGGGGTCGCCGAGCGTTGCGGTAGTCTGCGGCACCGACAACCGCTACGGCACCGAGGCGGCCGGGATCGTCGAGGCGGCACGCCGTGCCGGGGTGTCGCGCATCTACCTGGCCGGCCCGGAAAAGGCGGTGGCGGAGACGGATCCGGAGCACCGGCCCGACGAATTCCTGACCGCGAAAATCAATGCGGTCGAAGCCCTGTCGAATCTGCTCACCCGGTTGGGGGCATAGCCATGACGACGACCACACCGGTATTGGCAGTTTCGCCGACGTCCCGCTGCACGGCGAGCGTGAGGTGCAGCCCCCCACCGAAGCCGATGTGGAATCCCATGTCGCCGCGGCCGCGTCGGCGCACTGGTACACGCCCGATCAGCTGGACTGGCAGACGCCGGAAGGCATTGACGTCAAACCGGTCTACATCGCCGCCGACCGTGCCGCCGTCGAGGCCGACGGCTACCCGCTGAACAGCTTCCCGGGCGAGCCGCCGTTCGTCCGCGGGCCCTACCCGACGATGTATGTCAACCAGCCGTGGACGATCCGCCAGTACGCCGGGTTCTCCACCGCCGCGGATTCCAACGCGTTTTACCGCCGCAACCTGGCCGCCGGTCAGAAGGGCCTGTCGGTGGCCTTCGACCTGGCCACCCACCGCGGCTACGACTCCGACCATCCCCGCGTCCAGGGTGATGTCGGGATGGCCGGCGTGGCAATCGATTCCATCCTGGACATGCGACAGCTGTTCGACGGCATCGACTTGTCCACGGTGTCGGTTTCGATGACGATGAACGGCGCGGTGCTGCCGATCCTGGCGCTGTACGTGGTGGCCGCCGAGGAGCAGGGCGTACCGCCGGAGAAACTGGCCGGCACCATCCAGAACGACATCCTCAAAGAGTTCATGGTGCGCAACACCTACATCTATCCGCCGAAGCCGTCGATGCGCATCATCTCCGACATCTTCGGCTACACCAGCGCCAAGATGCCGAAGTTCAACTCCATCTCGATCTCCGGCTACCACATCCAGGAAGCCGGTGCCACAGCGGATTTGGAGCTGGCCTACACGCTGGCCGACGGCTTCGACTACATCAAGGCGGGCCTGGACGCCGACCTGGACATCGACAAGTTCGCGCCCCGGCTGTCCTTCTTCTGGGGCATCGGGATGAACTTCTTCATGGAGGTCGCGAAACTGCGTGCGGGCCGGCTGCTGTGGAGTGAGCTGGTCGCCCAGTTCAACCCGAAGAGCGCCAAATCGCTGTCGCTGCGCACACATTCGCAGACCTCCGGCTGGTCGCTGACCGCCCAGGACGCCTTCAACAACGTCGCCCGCACCTGCATCGAGGCGATGGCCGCGACCCAGGGCCACACCCAGTCGCTGCACACCAACGCGCTGGACGAGGCGCTGGCGCTGCCCACCGACTTCTCCGCCCGGATCGCCCGCAACACCCAGCTGGTGCTGCAGCAGGAGTCGGGCACCACGCGGCCGATCGACCCCTGGGGCGGCTCGTATTACGTGGAGTGGCTGACCCATCAGCTCGCGCAGCGGGCGCGGGCCCACATCGCCGAGGTCGCCGAGCACGGCGGCATGGCGCAGGCCATCAGCGAAGGCATCCCCAAGCTGCGGATCGAGGAGGCGGCGGCGCGCACCCAGGCCCGCATCGACTCCGGCCAGCAGCCGGTGATCGGGGTCAACAAGTACCAGGTCGAAGAGGACCAGGAGGTCGAGGTCCTCAAGGTCGAGAACACCCGGGTGCGCGCCGAACAGCTGGCCAAGCTCGAGGAGCTGCGGGCCGGCCGGGACCAGTCGGCGGTCGACGCCGCCCTGGCCGAGCTGTCCCGTGCGGCGGCCGCCCACGGCCGGGCCGGTGACGGACGGGCTGGGCAATAATCTGTTGGCGCTGGCGATCGACGCGGCCCGGGTCAAGGCCACCGTCGGCGAGATCTCCGACGCGCTGGAAAAGGTGTACGGGCGCCACCAGGCGGAGATCCGCACCATCGCCGGCGTCTACCGCGAAGCAGCTGGAAAGGCCCCGAACATCGCATCCGCCATGGAGCTAGTCGAGAAATTCGCCGAGGCCGACGGCCGCCGGCCCAGGATTCTGGTGGCGAAGATGGGCCAGGACGGCCACGACCGCGGACAGAAGGTGATCGCGACCGCCTTCGCCGACATCGGGTTCGACGTCGACGTCGGATCGCTGTTCTCCACGCCCGAGGAGGTGGCCCGCCAGGCCGCCGACAACGACGTGCACGTCGTCGGAGTGTCGTCGCTGGCCGCCGGCCACCTGACCTTGGTGCCGGCGCTGCGCGACGCGATGGCCGAGGTGGGGCGGCCCGACATCATGATCGTCGTCGGCGGCGTCATCCCGCCCGGTGACTTCGACGAGCTCTACGCTGCCGGGGCCGCCGCCATCTTCCCGCCCGGGACGGTGATCGCCGACGCCGCGATCGGCTTGCTGAACAAGCTCGCCGAGCGACTGGGTTACACAGACCTTTGACCGCGAGAGTGCAACTACCGACGGTGTTACTCGGGAAACGTGTTGCCAGTTGCACTCTCGCGACGGCAGCCAAATGAATTTGGCCGCGGCCGTCCGTGCGCGGTGACCGCGCCGCGCTGCCGCGGGCCATCACGCTGCTGGAATCCACCCGCGCCGACCATCGCGAACAGGCGCAACAACTGCTGTTGGAGTTGCTGCCGGACTCTGGAAACGCCCATCGGGTGGGCATCACCGGCGTCCCCGGGGTGGGCAAGTCCACCAGCATCGAAGCGCTGGGCATGTATCTGATCGACCAGGGCCACAAGGTGGCGGTGCTGGCGGTCGACCCGTCGTCGACCCGCACCGGCGGATCGATTCTCGGGGACAAGACCCGGATGGGCCGGCTGGCCGCACACCCGGACGCCTACATCCGGCCGTCGCCGACGTCGGGCACTTTGGGCGGTGTAGCAAAGGCCACCAGGGAATCAGTCGTGCTGCTGGAGGCGGCCGGTTTTGACGTGATCCTGATCGAAACCGTCGGTGTCGGCCAGTCCGAGGTCGCGGTGGCCAACATGGTCGACACCTTCGTCCTGCTGACCCTGGCCCGCACCGGCGACCAGTTGCAGGGCATCAAAAAGGGTGTGCTCGAGCTGGCCGACATCGTGGTGGTGAACAAGGCCGACGGCAATCACCTGACCGAGGCGCGGAAAGCCGCACGGGAGCTCTCGTCGGCGATCAGGCTGATCTATCCGCGCGAAACGCTCTGGCGTCCACCGGTTCTCACCATGAGCGCGATGGAAGGCACGGGCCTGACGGAGTTGTGGGACACCGTCGAGCGTCATCGCCAGGTGCTCACCGACGCCGGAGAATTCGAGGCACGTCGCCGGGCCCAGCAAGTCGATTGGACCTGGCAGATGGTCCGCGACGCGGTGCTGGACCGGGTGCTGACCAATCCCGCGGTGCGCAAGATCCGCGCCGACGTGGAGCGCCAGGTCAAGGCGGGGGAGTTGACCCCGGCGCTGGCGGCGCAGCAAATACTGTCAGCGGCGGCGGACTAACCGACACGTAATAATCGGCGGGGCGATGTCCGACCGTGCGGTGCGTCAATTGCTGCGATCGTGGGCCAGGCTCTTTCGGCGCGGGGTCCAAAGACCGACGACCTGCTGCTGCTCGATGCCGACGCTTCTCGGAACAGGCCGGCCGCGCTGGCCTTGTGGCGAGCTGTCGCCGTCTCGCAAACCGCTCGAGCTCATTCGGTCGATCGGTTATGTCCTTGATCCGCGATGATCGTCTCAAGAAGGTCAACGATCTGGTGTTGTCCGGCGGCTGCGGCGTCGAATTTGCCGCGCATCTCGGTGAATCCTTGGTCGACGTGCTCTTGGAGTGCCCCGAAGTTCGATCGAAGGTCAACAAAGTCCTCTCGGAGCGCGTTGAAGCTTGCCACTGTGGCCTGGCGGAACTCGCGGAGATCGTCGCGAAATCCGCTGACGTCGCGGTCGGCGGCGCCAGCGAGTACCCGGGCGGCCGCAGCGTCTTGCTGGCCTGCTTGTACTCGCCCGGTCAGGTCGCGCACCTGGTGCTCAAGGGCAGCGACGCGTGATTCGAGATCTCCGGGATCCATGAATAAGAGCGTAGCGGTGTCCGCCGACAACCGGATCCTCTCCGCTGATGGCGGCGTGCGACATCAGCAGGCGCTGGCGGTTGCTTGGCGAGTTGGCAGGCGGGCTGGAAGCGACCGCGGCGATGTGCCCCAGCGCCTGACGCCGAATCTAGTAGTGGTACCGGGCCTTGAGAATCTTGAGTTCGTCGTCTGATCGGCGCGGTAGACCAGCCGATGTTCGTCGGTTATCCGGCGGGACCAGTATCCCGACAGCTCACCCTTGAGCGGCTCCGGTTTGCCGATGCCGCTGAACGGATCGCGTTGGATCTCTCCGATTAGGCGAATGATCCGGCGGGCGATTTTGCGGTCGGTCGCCAGCCAGAAGAGGAAGTCCTCCCAGGCCTCAGGATCGAAGCCGACGCCTCTCACTCCTCGCCGCCGGCCATCTCCCGCAACTCGTCGATGGACTTGGTCAATCGCAGGTTGCCCGGCCTTATCTCGGGCAACCGCTTCCATCAGTCGCCTGGCGTTTTCCGGTGAGCGCAGCAGGTAGACGGTTTCTTGCCACGAGTCGTAGTCGTCGGCAGACATGAGTACCGCATCCCCGGCTTTGGAAGTGATGCGCACGGGCTGGTGATCGGTGTTGACTTGTTCCAGAAGCGGAAACAGCCGCTGCCTGGCCTCGCTTGCGCTGATTCATGCGGTCCTCCCCAGGCGGCGATTATGTACGGTAATATTGTACCGCAATAGTACGGAAAAACCGTACGGGCTGCATGCCGGATCGGGCTAACGGAAGGGTAAATAAATTCCGTTTTGTGCCCTTTGCCGTGTGAAATCGAAGTAAATTCCACAGTGTGACGGCAGAATCCCGGGTCGATCTCCGCGTGATCCGCTTCCCATGATGGCCCTGACGCAGGTCATGGCGTGTTCGGTGCGGCGGACCCAAACTTTTCCTGCGTCGTTCGCGGGTTCTCGAGCATGTTTCCCAGCCGCCGATTCGGTGGTGGGGCGCTGGCCGTCTACCTCGATGGTCAACCCGTCGTCGACATCTGGACCGGCTGGTCGGACCGAGACGGCAGGGTGCCGTGGACGTCTGACACCGCGCCGATGGTCTTTTCGGCAACCAAGGGGATGGCCTCCACCGTCATCCACCGGCTCGTCGACCGGGGTCTGATCGACTACGAGGCTCCCGTCGCCGAGTATTGGCCCGAGTTCGCGGCCAACGGCAAGTCGGCCCTCACGGTGCGTGAGGTGATGAGGCACCGGGCCGGCTTATCGGGGTTGCGTGGCGCCACCCAGGAAGACTTGCTGGATCACCTGGTGATGGAGGAACGGCTGGCGGCGGCGCCCCCGGGGCGCCTGCTGGGTATACCCGCCTACCACGCACTGACCTTCGGCTGGCTGATGTCCGGGCTGGCCAGGGCAGTGACCGGGAAGGGCATGCGTGCGCTGATCCGTGAGGAGCTCGCCGAGCCGTTGGGCACCGACGGCATGCATCTGGGCCGCCCGCCCGCCGGGGCGCCGACGCGGGTCGCGCAGATCATCATGCCGCAGAACATGCCCGGCATTCCGGCGGTCAACTATGCGCTGGCCAAGGTGGCCGCAGGGCTGTCCGGCGGGTACCGCTCCATGTACTTCGACGGGGTCATGGCTGCCGTACGAGGCGATATTGCGCTGCTGGACGCCGAGATGCCCGCGGCCAACGGGGTGGCGACGGCCCGTGCGCTGGCGCGGATGTACGGCGCCATCGCCAATGCCGGTGAGATCGACGGCACCCGGTTCTTATCGCCGGAGCTCGTCGCTGGGCTGACCGGGCGACCCAGCCGCAAGAGGGACCGGAACATCTTGGTGCCCTTGTCATTCCACCTTGGCTACCACAGCGTGCCCTTCGGCGGCGTGATGCCGGGCTTCGGGCACGTCGGGCTGGGCGGCTCGTTCGGCTGGGCCGATCCCGTCGAGCGGCTTGGCATTCGCCTACGTGCACAACCGGCTGCTGTCGCCCTTCCTGCTCCTCGATCACTCCGGAGTGGCCACATTGGGCAATCTGGTCCGGCTGGGCGTGACGCGAGCCCGCAAACGCGGCTTCGGGTCGGTGCGCGAGTTCGGCTCGTCGTTTGCCGACGGCCGTCGCGGGCTGACCGGCTGACGCAGATAACAGGGCCAGTGGGCCGAACGTCCGAACACCCGCGAAGTGGGCCAAACTACTTCGTATGTGTCCAGTCGTATCGAGCGGCGGCCGGGGAGTATGAAACTCGAGCAGGAATTCGATCCGCTCGAAAGAACGCCCTGAACGCGCTGCGGCTGGCGCTGGCGATTTCGGTGATCCTGTGGCACTCCTTCCCCCTCACGGGCCGCGACGTGCCGTTCGTGCCCGCTCGCCAGCTTCTTGGCGAGATAGGCGTGGACGGGTTCTTCGCGATCTCAGGATTCCTCATCACGTCGAGTTGGCTCCGCCATCCGCGAGTCCGTGACTATGTCGTCGCTGAGGTCTTCGCATCCTGCCTCGGGTTCTACGTCTGCCTGGTCGTGACGGCTTTTGTCATCGCTCCGATCGGTGTGGCGATTCAGGGTGGCCAAGCCGCAAAACTGCTGCTGTCCACCGCGCCCCAATCGTGTACGTCTGAAAAACGCCACCGTGTGGATATTTCAATTCGATGTGGGCGGAACACCAACCAGCGCTCCCACACCCGGGTGCGTGGACGTCCACTCTGACCCTCGGATACGAGCTGCTCTGCTACATCGGGGTTGCGTGTTTCGGCATAGCCGGACTCCGCCGATGGTTTCTGCCTGCAGCGATGGCCTGTGCGGTCCGCGCTACTGCTGTCGACGGCCCTCGACCTACCTCGCATGGCGCATGACCCCGCGCGCTTCGCCGTGTATGTTTCTCGCTGGCGCTGCCATACTATCGGTAGTAACCCGCGAGAGGTCACTCGTCGCGGTGAGCGCGGTCATCGTTCTGGCGGCCGGCTTGCTGCCGGATTACCGGCTGATCGCCGCCGTTCCGCTCGCCTACGCGGTGATCGTTTTTCCGGTGCTCTCATCCACCACAAGCGCTTCAGATTACGGACAGATCTGTCGTACGGCATCTACATTTACGCATTCCCGTCAGCCAGGGTCATCTGTGGGATCGGCTTTGTGAATCCGTTTGCGTTCTGGGTGATTGCGACCACAGCCACCCTGCCGATCGCCGCGCTGAGCTGGACCTTGGTCGAGAAGCGTGCGACGTCTTCGAAATCTCGTCTCCTGCGGAGGTGGTCTGCCCCGGCTGGGGATCGTCAGCGCGGGGAGAATATTTCGAGCTAGACGATCCGAGGTGTTCCGCGGTGGAACAGCAGTGCCTTGGCTTCGACATCTGACTTACCTTCGACATCTACTATGAAGCGACAGCGGCGCCCGCCGCTGCAACATCACGACGGGAGTGAGACGACCCCGTGAAGCGAGCGCTGATAACCGGAATCACCGGGCAGGACGGCTCGTATCTTGCGGAACTGCTGCTGAGCAAGGGATACGAGGTTCACGGGCTTATCCGTCGGGCTTCGACGTTCAATACGTCGCGGATCGATCACCTCTACGTTGATCCGCACGAAGCGGGGGCACGGCTGTTCTTGCATTACGGCGATCTCACCGACGGCACCCGTCTGGTGACCTTGCTGAGCACCATCGACCCCGACGAGGTGTACAACCTTGCGGCGCAGTCGCATGTGCGGGTCAGCTTCGATGAACCCGTGCATACCGGTGACACCACCGGCGTCGGATCGATGCGACTGCTGGAGGCGGTTCGCCTTTCCAGGGTGGACTGTCGCTTTTATCAGGCGTCCTCGTCGGAGATGTTTGGCGCGTCTCCGCCGCCGCAGAACGAGCAGACGCCGTTCTATCCACGATCGCCGTATGGCGCGGCCAAGGTGTATTCGTATTGGGTGACCCGCAATTATCGAGAGGCGTACGGCTTGTTCGCGGTGAACGGCATCTTGTTCAATCACGAATCACCCCGGCGTGGTGAGACATTCGTGACCCGAAAGATCACGCGATCGGTGGCTCGCATCAAGGCGGGCCTCGAGTCCGAAGTCTATCTGGGCAACCTCGAAGCCGTTCGCGACTGGGGTTATGCCCCTGAGTTTGTCGAGGGGATGTGGCGGATGCTGCAGGCTTCTGAGCCCGACGACTTCGTGCTGGCAACGGGGCGCGGTTATACCGTGCGGGAATTCGCCCAGACGGCGTTCGAACATGCCGGACTTGACTGGGAGAAACACACGAAGTTCGACGAGCGTTATCTTCGGCCCACCGAAGTGGATTCGCTGATAGGCGACGCGACCAAGGCCGCCGAGACGCTCGGGTGGAAGGCTGCCATCCACACCGGCGAACTGGCTCGGATCATGGTGGACGCGGACATCGCCGCATTGGCGTGCGAGGGCAAACCGTGGATTGACAAGCCGATGCTCGCCGGTCAGCCATGAGCCCGACGGATCTTGTCGGCGTCCTTGACCGCGCAGCCCCGGTGTACATCGCCGGGCATCGCGGGCTGGTCGGGTCCGCCCTGCTACGCAAGTTCCAGGCGGAGGGATTCACCAATCTTCTTGTGCGGCCACGGTCTGAACTCGACTTGACGGATCGGGCTGCGACGTTTGACTTCATTCTGGAGTCGAGACCTCAGGTCGTCATCGATGCTGCGGCCCGCGTCGGCGGAATTCTGGCGAACAGCACCTATCCCGCCGATTTTCTCTCCGAGAACCTGCAGATCCAGGTCAACCTGCTCGACGCTGCCCTGGCTGCGCGGGTGCCGCGGCTGCTGTTCCTCGGCTCCTCCTGCATCTATCCGAAACTCGCCCCGCAGCCCATCCAGGAAAGCGCGCTTCTCACCGGGCCGCTGGAGGAGACCAACGACGCGTATGCGATCGCCAAGATCGCCGGCATCCTTCAGGTGCAAGCGGTCAGGCGACAGTATGGCCTGCCGTGGATCTCTGCGATGCCCACCAACCTGTACGGGCCGGGTGACAATTTCTCCCCGTCCGGCTCGCACCTGCTGCCGGCACTCATCCGCAGATACGAAGAAGCCAAAGCCAGTGGCGCGCGCGAAGTAACGAACTGGGGCACCGGTTCCCCGCGGCGTGAGCTCCTGCATGTCGATGATCTGGCGAGCGCGTGTCTGTACTTGCTGGAGCACTTCGACGGGCCAACACAGGTAAACGTGGGGACGGGCGTTGACCACACCATCACTGAGATCGCCGAAATGGTGGCCGATTCCATCGGCTACGGCGGCGAAACCCGCTGGGATTCAAGCAAACCGGACGGAACACCGCGCAAACTGCTGGATGTCTCGGTGTTACGGAAGGCGGGATGGGAGCCCGAGATCGCGCTGCGTGACGGTATCAAGGCAACGGTGGCCTGGTACCGCGCGAACCCCGGCGCGGTAAGGAAATGACATGAGTTTGTTCCGTCGCCGTCCCAAAAAGGTTCAGTTGGAGCTGAACTGGGAACGCAACTTCGTCCATCAGCTCACATCCCATCAGGTAGATGTGATTGTCGACGTCGGCGCCAATTCGGGGCTATTCGCCAGCGATCTCCGCGCCGCGGGCTTCAATGGCCGGATTATTTCGTTCGAACCCCTGTCCGAGCCGTTTTCCCGATTGGAGCGGAGGTCCTCGAGAGATCCGTTATGGGAATGCCGGCGCTGCGCGATCGGCGATGTCGACGGAACTATCTCGATAAATGTGGCGGGCAACGAGGGCGCGAGCAGTTCCGTCTTGCCGATGTTGAAGACCCATCAGGATGCTTATCCGCCGGCGAATTATGTCGGCATCGAACAAGTCCCGATACGTCGACTCGATTCCGTGGCGCCGGAATTCCTCCGGCCGACCGATGTTGTGTTCCTGAAGGTCGACGTTCAGGGATTCGAGAAACAAGTCCTCGCGGGTGCCACATCGACGGTGAACGACCGTTGCGTCGGCATGCACCTCGAACTGTCGCTCGTGCCGTTATACGAAGGCACCATGCTCATTCGTGAAGCACTCGACCAGGTGCGTTCGCTGGGCTTTGCGCTCACCGGATTGGTGCCCGGTTTCTGTGACCCCCGCAACGGTCGAATGCTGCAAGCCGACGGCATCTTCTTCCGCGAAAGCGATTGAATGAAATTGCCTCCCAAGGTCATTCGCTACATCAATCGCGTAGGCGAAGCGGCAACGTCAGACTGACGGGTGCCGACGTGAGTCGCGCCGTGACCGCGTCAATATTTCCGGCATCAGTCCACGCACGTATTCCTTAAATTTCATGTAATACAGATAACACCACCGAGCGTATAGGTAAACAAGCGACATTCGCCGCCCTCCGAGTGGGTAGCGTCCATGCAGATCCCACAGGCGAAGCAGGTCACCGAGGACCGCACCGGGGCGCCGGTGCGATCCAACTCCAGTGGTGTCGTAATCGCATACCACGCGCGGGATCGTGATTGGGTCTCGCACCAACGCGGCTCGGAAAATGAATTCTTGGCAAGCGGCGATCCCGACATCGAGGTCATAGCCACCTAACTTGTCCACCAACGATGCCCCGAAGAATGACGCTTGGTGCGGAACAACCTGCCATCCAGCAAGGAACTTACGAATGCTAAAGGGCATCGGGCCCTGCAGTGCGTCGAGGCCGATCAGATTCTTCATACCGTAGCCCCATACTTCGCGTGTCGACCCGTTGCCCGAGATCGACTCCACCACCTGAGCCACCGCGTCGGGGTCGGAAAAAAGATCGCTGGAGTGCATGAACCACAACAAATCGCCCGAGGCGTGAGCGATGCCCTGGTTCATCGCGTCGTACCTGCCGCCGTCGGGTTTGGACTGCCAATACGCGAAGCCTGGCTCACACCCGGACAGATATTCTGTGATGTCGGCACCGGATCCACCATCGATCACGATGTGCTCGATGCGTCCGGCGTAGCGCTGGGCTCGCACGCTCTCCACCGTGCGTTTCAGCCCGTCGAGGTCTTTGTAGGAGATCGTTATCACTGAGACGGTCGGAGCCGATGTCACCGACGTCCCCCTTGCGTAATCGGCAATTTGCACTGCGGCCAGCCAGCACTCACAGCCGCCGATAATACCTCAATCGGATTCGCGACCACGCAAAACGATCGGAATACGGTGTCCACTGATAGATGGATCACGCGCTTGGCGTGACTCCTAGCTTGCCGGCTTGAGCGCGATGACGACGTCCTGGAAGCTGGTGAAGTCCGTCTGGCCGCTCCAACAGCCGGAGCACAACGGTTCCTCTATTTCGGGGCCGTATTCCTGTGGTGACCGATGTCGGACCCCCATACTCCGAACCGGGAGCCGTTGCAGGCTGATTCTGCCCGTTAACACGGTCAGCCGTGCCCGATCGCGATACCATCTACTCCTAGAAATTGCCGCCGGGGGGCCGGGCGTAGTGGTCGCCATTCATCGTTCGAGGGAGCTGCAGTGTCGTTTTTGTTCGCGAGCCCGGAAGCTGTCGCCGCGGCGGCTACGGAATTAGCGAATATCGGGTCCGCGATCAACGGCGCCAATTCGACTGCGGCCGCCCTGACCACGGAATTGGTGCCGGCGGCCCAAGACGAGGTGTCGGCGGCCGTGGCGGACCTGTTCGGTACGTACGGCCGGGAATATCAGGCCCTCGCGGCGCAGGCTGCGGAGTTTCATGACCGGTTTGCGCAGGCCGTGACCGCGAGTGCTGGGTCGCTATCTGGCCGCCGAGAGCGCCAACGTCACGGCCCTGCTTCAGGCCGCGCAGCAGGACCTGGTCGGAGCGATCAATGCGCCCGCCCGAGGCACTGTTGGGCCACCCGCTGATCGGTAGCCGGCACTGGCTCGTCCGTCGCCGCTACGGAAGCCCAGCGTATCGGCCGCGATCCAGTCGATGCCTGTATCAGTAGACACAACTGTGGTTTTGGGTTACACCGGCGCACCCATACCTTCATCAACCTTCATCAACGCGGTGAACAACCTGTTCATCAAGCCCAATCTCATATCATCCAGCCTGCAAACCCTGTACACGCCCGAGCAGGTTTACCCGTTCACCGGCGTCAGGAGTATGACCGCCGACGCCTCGGTTGCCCAGGGCCTTCAGATCCTGAACACCGAGATACTGAGCCTGCATCCCTCCGTGGCCAACCCGATCGGCGTCTTCGGTTACTCCCAAGGCGCCACGATCGCCGGGCAAGAAATGCAGTTGCTTCAATCCGAAGGTGTGCCGAGCGGTGCCGTGAACTTCGTGCTGATTGGTGCTCCGACGCCCAACGGGGGGTTGGCCGAACGCTTCGCCGGTCTGACGCTGACGAGTCTGGGGTTCAGCTACTCGGGTGCGGCTCCCTCTAATGCCTACCCGACCACGATTTACACGCATGGAATACGACCAATACGCCGACTTCCCCCAATACCCGCTCAACCTGCTGTCGGATCTCAACGTGATTCATGGGCTCGGCGCACTTCGATTACCCGAATCTCACGATCGACGCAGGTTCAAAACGCTATTCACCTGCCGACGTCGGGCCCCACCATGACCAATTACTACATGATTCCGAATAATGACCTGCCGCTGGTGGACCCGATCCGTGCGATCCCGATCATCGGAAATCCGATCGCCGACTTGCTGAAGCCGGACCTCACATATTTGGTCAACCTGGGCTACGGCAACCCGTTATATGGTTGGTCAACTTCACCGGCCAATATTGACACCCCATTCGGACTATTCCCGCCACTGAGTAGCTTCCAAGAGCTCCCCGGGCTGCTGGCAAGCGGCGCCGGGCAGGGCATCCAAAACTTTATCGGCGACTTCACCGGCACCGGACCGAATCCGGTCACACTGCCGTCGCTCGGCTCGATCACCTCGTTGCTAGATCCCTCGTCCGGGACGGGGGTTGTCACCAGCCCAATGGGCAATTCGTTGTCGGCATTGCAAGCCTTCTCGAGTGATCCTGCGGCGACTCTGGCAACTCTGATCACCGACGCGGCCAACTCGATCTCGACTGGTGCTTCGTCGTACTACAGCGTTCTGCTTCCGACGGCGGACTACATCAATGCCGCTGTTATCACCATCCCCGCCTATGACGCCAGCCTGTTCCTGAACAATCTGTCCAACCCGATCAGCGCGATCGGCTTGCCGATCGCGGCCGACACGGCACTGTACGCGATGCTGATCGATCAGGAGATTGAGGTGCTTTCTTCCGTGCTATGAATCGAACTCCAGCAGCGTCAGCACTGCAATCGTGGGCCATTTGATTCCTGCGAACCAACGGAGTGGCTCATAGATCGGCAGCCCTCGCGTCTTCCACAACAGATTGAACAGCGGACCGCGGCCGCGGGGCACCGGCAGGTTGTGCGCGGCGCGGATTCCGGGCAGGCGCCCGAGATTGGCGATTTCACGCGCCGAAAGGCCGAACGGCGTTGGGGGCCACCCGCCGCGCAGCGTTGTCCGCAAGCCGTGTCGGTTCAGCTCGGCCTGCAATTTCGTCGGCAGGTCAAATATCATTTCGCCGCCCGGGAATCGGCGAGCGCATTCACCGATAAGCCTTAGCGCCTCCTCGGGTTGTAGGTACGGCAATATGCCCTCCGCGGTGATGAACACGCCGTTTCCCGCGTCCACCCGATCCATCCAGCTGAAATCCAGTGCCGATTGGGCGCACATCGTAATGCGGGGTGATCGTGGTAGCAGGCGCTCGCGAAGCTCCACGTTCGGCGGCAGATCCACGGTCAGCCAGCGAAATCTATCGCCAACGCCGGCCTTGTCCAGACGCCAGAAGCTGGTTTGCATTCCTTCGCCGAGGGCGACGACGGTGGCTTCTGGGTGGCTGGAAAGGTATCTGCGCGCCTCGTTGTCGAACGCAAGCGCCCGCAGTGCCAGATCCTGTCGCTTGGACAGCATTAGGGCGGTGAAGTCGTAGTCGACGGTTTCCGTCAGCTCGATGGCAACGGGGTCGTCGATGATCCCATCGGGGCGTCGCGCCTCGTTCGCGCGGAAGCACAACGTCACTAGCGCGGTGTCGGGGAGTGCGACGGCACCTGCGTCCCCCATCAGATCACCTCATCTCTGAGGATGACGAAAATCGCAGTCCCCGTCGCTGATACGGACGATTCAAATTCAGGTTTCAACTCAGTCCCTACGACCAATACTCCCACCCGGCGCCCTTCCACTTTTCAGTGTCCAGGCACATCCGGCCGTCGATGACGATGCGCCTTTTTACCACGTCGCTGAGCACTTCAGGATCAAGGTCTACGAACTCGTCCCACTCTGTGAGCAGCAGCACAACGTCTGCGTGTTCGCAGGCGGTTAACGTCGAATCGACATAATTCAGCGTGGGGAATACCTTTCGGGAGTTCTCCATGGCCTTGGGGTCGTACACCTTCACCGAAGCGCCTTGAAGTTGTATCTGAGCAGCGACGTTCAGTGCGGGCGAGTCCCGCACATCGTCGGATTGCGGCTTGAAAGCGGCCCCAAGGATTGCCACGTGTGCGCCGAGCAGGGAACCCCCGCATACGGTGCGTGCGAGGTCCACCATGCGGGTCCTGCGCCGCATGTTGATGGTGTCGACCTCGCGCAAAAACGACAAGGCCTCGGGAGCGCCAAGTTCACCCGCTCGCACCATGAACGCGCGGATGTCTTTCGGCAGACACCCACCTCCGAAGCCGAGACCCGCATTGAGAAATCGCCGCCCGATTCGTGCGTCGAGCCCGATAGCGTCGGCGACGGCTCTTACGTCCGCACCGGCCGCCGAACAGACCTCAGCAATTGCGTTGATGAAGGAAATTTTTGTGGCGAGGAACGCATTGGCCGACACCTTGACCAGCTCAGCAGTCGCAGTGTCGGTGACGATGAAGGGGGTTCCGTCGGCGAGCATGGGAGCATAGATCTCCCGGGCTACCGATTCAGCGGTACCGTCAGGCGTTCGTCCTAGGACAAGGCGGTCAGGGTGCAACGTGTCATCAATGGCATGGCCCTCCCGCAGGAACTCCGGATTCCAAGCGATTTCTACCGAAACGTCGTTCCTCAAGTCTGCAGCCCGACGCGCGAGTGACTGCGCCGTGCCCACCGGCACAGTCGATTTGCCGAAAATAACCGCATCGCGCTTGAGCAACGGAACAAGGCCGTCGATAACGGCCTCCACTTGGCTTAGGTCAGCGCCGTTTTCGCCCATCTTCGGCGGCGTCCCGACAGTGACGAAAAAGACGTCGCCCCATTCGGCCGCGCGTTCGTATGAATCCGTAACCTGCAGTCGGTCAGACCCAATGTGCTTACCCAGTAGCTCAGCTAATCCCGGTTCGTAGAACGGAAGTTGGCCCCGCGTGAGTTTCGTGACCTTGTCTCGGTCGACCTCAACACCTAGGACCTCATGACCAAGCTCCACCATGCAGGCGGCATGAGTAGCACCGAGATAACCGAGGCCGAGGACTGTCAGCCGCATATTCGCTCAAACGTTTCTGTGTTGGAAATCATGAACCCTCCCCACAGGTTCCCTAATATACGGAGCTGGCCGGGAGCCCGCATAGCTATTGGCCAACTTCGACGAACTGTTGGGCACGGGCGAGGTCGGTCCGGGAGCGACGGTGCGCGAGGGCGGCGCACCCGTGCCGTCGCCACCTTGGCCCGCGGACCGTCCGGCGTAGCGTAAAGTTCCTCGCGATTGTCCGGAGATACTTTATGGCGGGGTTATACGCAATGATTGAAGCCCTCGGAATAGCGATGGTGAAAAACGAGGCCGATATAATCGAGTCTTTCGTGCGGCACAACTTGGAATTCATAGACGCGTTGGTCATCGCAGCAATGACTTCGGTAGATGGTCCCCGCGAAATTCTGGTGCGGCTGCGGCAAGAGGGGTTGCCGATAGTTTTGTTTGACGACCCAATTGTTGCGCATTTTCAAGCGGAAAAGGTGACTGCGTTGTATCGACGCGTCGTACCTGAATTCGAGCCGCGCTTTATATTTTTGTTAGACGCCGATGAGTTCGTCGTTGCGCCATCGCGAGAGGCCTTGTACCTCCAATTACGAGCAATGCAGGCGGGCATACAGGCCCAATACTACTGGCGTTCTTACATCCCGCACCCACAAGCCAGGCACCTGATACACCAGATCCATTGCGGGACATAACACACCGAAGGGCCAATGAGGAGCCTTGGCCAAAGTCGATCATCGTCAGAGATCCGCAGCATTGGACACCAAGTTGAAGGTCGAGCAGGGGAGCCATGGCGTCATATGTGCTGGTCCAAGCCGTCCCCCGTAGTGAAATTGCGGAACGTGCAGTGCTTGCCCATTTTCGCGCTCGCAGTATCGAGCAGGCCACCAGCAAGGCGTTGGTGGGGTGGATCACAAATTTGGAGCGAAATCGATATGACGGATCGCGAGGGTTCGGATGGCATAAGAAATTGCTTTACGATCGCATCGTCCATGGGGCCGGTCTCACGGCTGAGGACTTAACGGTCGAAGCGCTGCAATACTGCCAGAATCCCGGCTCCAAATACTCCACATCAACGTGGCCACAGGATGTCGTTCGTGAGCCAGTCGTACCGGTTTATGAGAGATTGACGGCGCGACCGATCATCTGCACGCCACTGCAGAAGGCTATGAGATGCGTCGACAAAATACTTGATCCGGCTGCGACGTCCTCAGATCTTTCGACGGCGACGGGATTTCTGCGGAATCCGAATGATAAATCGACATCTTGGCGGGATTTCGTTTCTCCGTTGTCGACCGCTAAAGAGCTGCAGGCGATATTGGCAGACCGGAGGCGCGACCAAGAGGTGCGTGCCG
>CAVPVJ010000039.1:0-77568 GCA_963709125.1 uncultured Actinomycetota bacterium | reverse complement strand
GCGACTGGGTTACACAGACCTTTGACCGCGAGAGTGCAACTACCGACGGTGTTACTCGGGAAACGTGTTGCCAGTTGCACTCTCGCGACGGCAGCCAAATGAATTTGGCTGCGGCCGTCCGTGCGGGTGACCGCGCCGCGCTGCCGCGCGCCATCACGCTGCTGGAATCCACCCGCGCCGACCATCGCGAACAGGCGCAACAACTGCTGTTGGAGTTGCTGCCGGACTCTGGAAACGCCCATCGGGTGGGCGTCACCGGCGTCCCCGGGGTGGGCAAGTCCACCAGCATCGAAGCCCTGGGCATGTATCTGATCGACCAGGGCCACAAGGTGGCGGTGCTGGCGGTCGACCCGTCGTCGACGCGCACCGGCGGATCGATTCTCGGGGACAAGACCCGGATGGGCCGCCTCGCCGCACACCCGGACGCCTACATCCGGCCGTCGCCGACGTCGGGCACTTTGGGCGGTGTAGCAAAGGCCACCAGGGAATCAGTCGTGGTGCTGGAGGCGGCCGGTTTTGACGTGATCCTCATCGAAACCGTCGGTGTCGGCCAGTCCGAGGTCGCGGTGGCCAACATGGTCGACACCTTCGTCCTGCTGACCCTGGCCCGCACCGGCGACCAGTTGCAGGGCATCAAAAAGGGTGTGCTCGAGCTGGCCGACATCGTGGTGGTGAACAAGGCCGACGGTAATCACCTGACTGAGGCGCGGCAAGCCGCACGGGAGCTCTCGTCGGCGATCAGGCTGATCTATCCGCGTGAAATGCTCTGGCGTCCGCCGGTTCTCACCATGAGCGCGATTGAAGGCACGGGCCTGACGGAGTTATGGGATACCGTCGAGCGTCATCGCCAGGTGCTCACCGACGCCGGAGAATTCGAGGCACGTCGCCGGGCCCAGCAGGTCGATTGGACCTGGCAGATGGTCCGCGACGCGGTGCTGGACCGGGTACTCACCAATCCCGCCGTTCGCACGATTCGCGCCGACGTGGAGCGCCGGGTCAAGGCGGGGGAGTTGACCCCGGCGCTGGCAGCGCAGCAAATACTGGCAGCGGCGGACGACTAGCCGACAGGTAAAATAATCGCGTTCGACCGTGGGCTGTCAATTCGAATGGGAGGCGCACAGGCCGGCCGCCCTTGGCCGTTTCGCAAACCGCTCGAGCTCATTCGGTCGATCGGTTATGTCCTTGATCCGCGATGATCGTCTCAAGAAGGTCAACGATCTGGTGTTGTCCGGCGGCTGCGGCGTCGAATTTGCCGCGCATCTCGGTGAATCCTTGGTGGACGTGCTCTTGGAGTGCTCCGAAGTTCGATCGAAGATCGACGAAGTCCTCTCGGAAGGCGTTGAAGCTTGCCGCTGTGGCCTGGCGGAACTCGCGGAGATCGTCGCGAAATCCGCTGACGTCGCGGTCGGCGGCTCCCGCGAGTACCGGAGCGGCCGCAGCGTCTTGCTGGCCTGCTTGTACCCGCCCGGTCAGGTCGCGCACCTGGTGCTCAAGGGCAGCGACGCGTGATTCGAGATCTCCGGGATCCATGAATAAGAGCGTAGCGGTGCCCGCCGACAGCGTCCTCTCTGCTGATGGCGGCGTGCGACATCAGCAGGCGCTGGCGGTTGCTTGGCGAGTTGGCAGGCGGGCTGGAAGCGACTGCGCGGCGATGTGCCCCAGCGCCTGACGCCGACATTAGTAGTGGTACCGGGCCTTGAGAATCTTGAGTTCGTCGTCGTCTTTGAGTCCGCCTCTGTCAGCGCGGTAGACCAGCCGATGTTCGTCGGTTATCCGGCGGGACCAGTATCCCGACAGCTCACCCTTGAGCGGCTCCGGTTTGCCGATGCCGCTGAACGGATCGCGTTGGATTTCTCCGATTAGGCGAATGATCCGACGGGCGATTTTGCGGTTGGTCGCCAGCCAGAAGAGGAAGTCCTCCCAGGCCTCAGGATCGAAGCGGACGCCTCTCACTCCTCGCCGCCGGCCATCTCCCGCAACTCGTCGATGGACTTGGTTAATCCAGGTTGCCCGGCCTTATCTCGGGCAACCGCTTCCATCAGTCGCCTGGCGTTTTCCGGTGAGCGCAGCAGGTAGACGGTTTCTTGCCACGAGTCGTAGTCGTCGGCAGACATGAGTACCGCATCCCCGGCTTTGGAAGTGATGCGTACGGGCTGGTGATCGGTGTTGACTTGTTCCAGAAGCGGAAACAGCCGCTGCCTGGCCTCGCTTGCGCTGATGCTCATGCGGTCCTCCCCACAGCGAATACGTACGGTAATACCGTACCGCAATGGTACAGACAAACCGTACGGGTGATTGATGTCCGAGATCCGCGTCGGCTAACGGAAGGGTAAATAAATTTCCGGTTTGACCCTTCGCCGTGTGAAATCGAAGTAAATTCCAAGGGTGACGGCAGAATCCCGGGTCGATCTCCGCGTGATCCGTTCCCATGATGGCCCTGACGCAGGTCATGGCGTATTCGGTGCGGCGGACCCAAACTTTTCCTGCGTCGTTCGCGGGTTCTCGAGCATGTTTCCCAGCCGCCGATTCGGTGGTGGGGCGCTGGCCGTCTACCTCGATGGTCAGCCCGTCGTCGACATCTGGACCGGCTGGTCGGACCGAGCTGGCAGGGTGCCGTGGACGTCTGACACCGCGCCGATGGTCTTTTCGGCAACCAAGGGGATGGCCTCCACCGTGATCCACCGGCTCGTCGACCGGGGTCTGATCGACTACGAGGCTCCCGTCGCCGAGTATTGGCCTGAGTTCGCGGCCAACGGCAAGTCGGCCCTCACGGTGCGTGAGGTGATGAGGCACCGGGCTGGCTTATCGGGGTTGCGTGGCGCCACCCAGGAAGACTTGCTGGATCACCTGGTGATGGAGGAACGGCTGGCGGCGGCGCCCCCGGGGCGCCTGCTGGGTATACCCGCCTATCACGCACTGACCTTCGGCTGGCTGATGTCCGGGCTGGCCAGGGCGGTGACCGGGAAAGGCATGCGTGCGCTGATCCGTGCGGAGCTGGCCGAGCCGTTGGGCACCGACGGCATGCATCTGGGACGCCCGCCCGCTGGGGCGCCGACGCGGGTCGCGCAGATCATCATGCCGCAGAACATGCCCGGCATTCCGGCGGTCAATTATGCGCTGGCCAAGGTGGCTGCAGGGCTGTCCGGCGGGTACCGCTCGATGTACTTCGACGGGGTCATGGCTGCCGTACGAGGTGATATTGCACTGCTGGACGCCGAGATGCCCGCGGCCAACGGGGTGGTGACGGCCCGTGCGCTGGCGCGGATGTACGGTGCCATCGCGAATGCCGGTGAGATCGACGGCACCCGGTTCTTATCGCCGGAGCTAGTCGCGGGGCTGACCGGGCGACCCAGCCGCAAGAGGGACCGGAACATCTTGGTGCCCTTGTCATTCCACCTCGGTTACCACGGCTTGCCGTTTGGCGGCGTGATGCCGGGCTTCGGGCACGTCGGGCTGGGCGGCTCATTCGGCTGGGCCGATCCCGCGAGCGGCTTGGCATTCGCCTACGTGCACAACCGGCTGCTGTCGCCCTTCCTGCTCCTCGATCACTCCGGAGTGGCCACATTGGGCAATCTGGTCCGGCTGGGCGTGACGCGAGCCCGCAAGCGTGGCTTCGGGTCGGTGCGCGAGTTCGGCTCGTCGTTCGCCGACGGCCGTCGTGGGCTGACCGGCTGACGCCCGCTGACGAGATAACAGGGCCAGTGGGCCGAACGTCCGAACACCCGCGAAGTGGGCCAAACTACTTCGTATGTGTCCAGTCGTATCGAGCGGCGGCCGGGGGAGTATGAAACTCGAGCAGGAATTCGATCCGCGAAAGAACGCCCTGAACGCGCTGCGGCTGGCGCTGGCGATTTCGGTGATCCTGTGGCACTCCTTCCCCCTCACGGGCCGCGACGTGCCGTTCGTGCCCGCTCGCCAGCTTCTTGGCGAGATAGGCGTGGACGGGTTCTTCGCGATCTCAGGATTCCTCATCACGTCGAGTTGGCTCCGCCATCCGCGAGTCCGTGACTATGTCGTCGCTCGAGGTCTTCGCATCCTGCCCGGGTTCTACGTCTGCCTGGTCGTGACGGCTTTTGTCATCGCTCCGATCGGTGTGGCGATTCAGGGTGGCCAAGCCGCAAAACTGCTGCTGTCCGCCGCGCCCATCGTGTACGTCCTGAAAAACGCCACCGTGTGGATATTTCAATTCGATGTGGGCGGAACACCAACCGGCGTCCCACACCCGGGTGCGTGGGACGGTCCACTCTGGACCCTCGGATACGAGCTGCTCTGCTACATCGGGGTTGCGTGTTTCGGCATAGCCGGACTGCTTGGCCGCCGATGGTTTCTGCCTGCAGCGATGGCACTGTGCTGGTCCGCGCTACTGCTGTCGACGGCCCTCGACCTACCTCGCATGGCGCATGACCCCGCGCGCTTCGCCGTGATGTTTCTCGCTGGAGCGCTCATACATCGGTACCAGGACATAATTCCCGCGAGATGGTCACTCGTCGCGGTGAGCGCGGTCATCGTTCTGGCGGCCGGCTTGCTGCCGGATTACCGGCTGATCGCCGCCGTTCCGCTCGCCTACGCGGTGATCGTTTCCGGTGCTCTCATCCACCACAAGCGCTTCAGATTACGGACAGATCTGTCGTACGGCATCTACATTTACGCATTCCCGATTCAGCAGTTGTTGGTCATCTGTGGGATCGGCTTTGTGAATCCGTTTGCGTTCTGGGTGATTGCGACCACAGCCACCCTGCCGATCGCCGCGCTGAGCTGGACCTTGGTCGAGAAGCGTGCGACGTCTTGGAAATCTCGTCTCCTGCGGAGGTGGTCTGCCCCGGCTGGGGATCGTCAGCGCGGGGAGAATATTTCGAGCTAGACGATCCGAGGTGTTCCGCGGTGGAACAGCAGTGCCGTGGCTCAACGTCGGATTACCCTCGACATCTATCATCAAGCTGACGGCGATACCCCGCCGGTGCGGCATCCAGCGACGGAAGCGGGAATCCAGTGAAGCGAGCGCTGATAACCGGAATCACCGGGCAGGACGGCTCGTATCTTGCGGAACTGCTGCTGAGTAAGGGATACGAGGTTCACGGGCTGATCCGTCGAGCGTCGACGTTCAACACGGCGCGCATCGATCATCTCTACGTTGATCCACACCAAGCGGGTGCGCGCCTGTTCTTGCATTACGGCGACCTCACCGACGGCACCCGTCTGGTGACCTTGCTCAGCACCATCGACCCTGACGAGGTCTACAACCTTGCTGCGCAGTCGCATGTGCGGGTCAGTTTCGACGAACCCGTGCACACCGGCGACACCACCGGCATCGGATCGATGCGACTGCTCGAAGCGGTTCGCCTTTCCAGGGTGGACTGCCGCTTTTATCAGGCGTCCTCGTCGGAGATGTTTGGCGCGTCTCCGCCGCCGCAGAACGAGCAGACGCCGTTCTATCCACGCTCGCCCTACGGCGCGGCCAAGGTGTACTCGTACTGGGTCACGCGCAATTATCGAGAGGCGTACGGCTTGTTCGCGGTGAACGGCATCTTGTTCAATCACGAATCACCCCGGCGTGGTGAGACATTCGTGACCCGCAAGATCACGCGATCGGTGGCTCGCATCAAGGCGGGCGTCGAGTCCGAAGTCTATTTGGGCAACCTTGATGCCGTTCGTGACTGGGGCTATGCCCCCGAGTTTGTCGAGGGGATGTGGCGGATGCTGCAGGCATCCGAGCCCGACGACTTCGTGCTCGCAACGGGGCGCGGTTACACCGTGCGGGAATTCGCCCAGACGGCGTTCGAGCATGCCGGACTCGACTGGCAGAAACACACGAAGTTCGACGAGCGCTATCTGCGGCCCACCGAAGTGGATTCGCTGATTGGCGATGCGAGCAAGGCCGCCGAGTCGCTCGGGTGGAAGGCTGCCATCCACACGGGCGAACTGGCGCGGATCATGGTGGATGCGGACATCGCGGCATTGGAGTGCCAGGGCAAACCGTGGATTGACAAGCCGATGCTGGCTAGTCAGAAATGAGCACGGACAGATCTGTCGGCGTCCTTGACCGCACAGCTCCGGTGTACATCGCCGGGCATCGCGGGCTGGTCGGGTCCGCCCTGCTACGCAGGTTCCGGGCGGAGGGATTCACCAATCTTCTTGTGCGGTCACGGTCCGAACTCGACCTGACGGATCGGGCTGCGACGTTTGACTTCATTCTGGAGTCGAAGCCTCAGGTCGTCATCGATGCTGCCGCCCGCGTCGGCGGAATTCTGGCGAACAGCACCTATCCCGCTGATTTTCTCTCCGAGAACCTGCAGATCCAGGTCAACCTGCTGGACGCTGCCGTGGCTGCGCGGGTGCCGCGGCTGCTGTTCCTCGGCTCCTCCTGTATATATCCGAAACTCAGCCCGCAGCCCATCCAGGAAAGCGCGCTTCTCACCGGGCCGCTGGAGGAGACCAACGACGCATATGCGATCGCCAAGATCGCCGGCATCCTTCAGGTGCAGGCGGTCCGGCGACAGTATGGCCTGTCGTGGATCTCGGCGATGCCCACCAACCTGTACGGGCCCGGCGATAATTTCTCCCCGTCCGGCTCGCACCTGCTGCCGGCACTCATCCGCAGATATGAAGAAGCCAAAGGCAGTGGCGCGCAGGAAGTAACGAACTGGGGCACCGGGTCTCCGCGGCGTGAGCTACTCCATGTCGATGATCTGGCGAGCGCGAGTCTGTACTTGCTGGAGCACTTCGACGGGCCAAATCAGGTAAACGTGGGGACCGGCGTCGACCACACCATCAGTGAGATCGCCGAGATGGTGGCCCAATCCATTGGCTACGGCGGCGAAACTCGCTGGGATTCAAGCAAACCGGACGGAACACCGCGCAAACTGTTGGATGTTTCGGTGTTACGGGAGGCGGGATGGCAGCCCGAAATCGCGCTGCGTGACGGCATCGAGGCAACGGTGGCGTGGTATCGCGCGAACGCCGGCGCGGTAAGGAAATGACATGAGTTTGTTGCATCGTGGTCCCAAAAAGGTTCAGTTGGAGCTGAACTGGGAACGCAATTTCGTCCATCAGCTCACATCGCATCAGGTAGATGTGGTTGTCGACGTCGGCGCCAATTCGGGGCAATTCGCCAGCGGTCTGCGCGCCGCGGGCTTCAAGGGCCGGATTGTCTCGTTCGAACCCCTATCCGGGCCGTTTTCCCGCATAGAGCGCAAGTCCTCGACGGATCCGCTATGGGAATGCCGGCGCTGCGCAATCGGCGATGTTGATGGAACGATCTCGATAAATGTCGCGGGCAACGAGGGCGCGAGCAGCTCCGTCCTGCCGATGTTGAAGAGCCATCAGGATGCCTATCCTCCGGCGAATTATGTCGGAACCGAACAGGTCCCGATACGTCGACTCGATTCCGTAGCGCCAGAATTTCTCCGGCCGACCGATGTTGTTTTCCTCAAGATCGACGTTCAGGGATTCGAGCAACAAGTGCTCGCGGGTGCGGAATCAACGGTGAACGACCGTTGCGTCGGCATGCACCTCGAACTGTCCCTCGTGCCCTTGTACGAAGGCACCATGCTCATTCGTGAAGCACTCGACCACGTCCGTTCTCTGGGCTTCGCGCTCACCGGATTGGTACCCGGTTTCTGTGATCCCCGCAACGGTCGAATGTTGCAAGCCGACGGCGTCTTCTTCCGTGAAAGCGATTGACATCCAACGTCAGTCGCGCGGTGACCGCCGCAATATCCTCGACATCCGTCCAAAGACGCGTTCCCAAAAGAGCATGTAGTGCATGTAATACTCCCGTAAGCGCAGGTAAACGAGCGATATTCGCCGCCCGCCGAGGGGGTAGTGGCCATGCCAGTCCCACAGCAGACGCAGGTCGGCAACGACCTCACGGGGGTGCCGGTTCGACCCAACTCCGGTCGTGTCGTAATCGCATACCACGCGCGGGATCGTGATTGGCGGTCGCAGCAACGCGGCTCGGTACATGAGTTCCTGGTCGGCGGCGATCCCGAAATCAAGGTCATAGCCACCTAACTGGCCCACCAACGATGACCCGAAGAATGACGCCTGGTGCGGAATGACCTGCCAACCGGCACGGAACTTACGGATACTAAAGGGCATCGGGCCCTGCAGGCGCCCCATGCCGATGAGGTTGTTCATGCCGTAGCCCCATATTTCGCGTATCGGCCCTTGGCTCGAGATCGACTCCACAATCTGAGTCACCGTGTCGGGATCGGCAAAGACATCGCTGGAGTGCATGAACCACAACAGATCCCCCGACGCGTGGGCAATGCCCTGGTTCATCGCGTCGTACCGTCCGCCGTCGGGCTCGGATTGCCAATACGCCAAGCCCGGTTCGCACCCGGACAGATATTCCGCGATGTCGTCACCGGATCCACCATCGATCACGATGTGCTCGATGCTTCCGTCGTAGCGCTGGGCCCGCACACTCTCCACCGTGCGTTTCAGCCCATCGAGGTCTTTGAAGGAGATCGTTATCACTGAGACGGTCGGAGCCGATGTCACCGGTCCACTCTGCCTGGTCGCGACCGCTTTGTCAGCGTTCTGGGGTCAACCGTGTCCGGTCGCGATACGATCTATCCCTAGAATTTGTCCGCCGGGGGGCCGGGCGTAGCCGGTCGCCATTGTTCCGCATCGTCCCCCATTGTTAGAAGGAGTCGCAATGTCGTTTTTGTTTGCGACTCCAGAAGCGGTGGCCGCGGCGGCCACGGATTTGGCGAACATCGGTTCAACGATCAACGAGGCCCATGCCGCGGCGGCGGCGCTGACCACAGGATTGATTCCGGCCGCCCGGGACGAGGTGTCGGCGGCCATAGCGGGCTTGTTCGGCACGTACGCCCACGACTATCAGGCCCTCGCGGCGGAGTTTGCGGAGCTTCACGACCGTTTTGCGCAGGCCGTGACCGCGAGTGCCGGGTCGTATCTGGCCGCCGAGGGCGCTAACGTCACGGCCCTGCTTCAGACTGCGCAGCAGGATCTGGGCAGCCTGCTCACCGGTGGCGGCACAGGCTCACCTGTCGCTGCCATCGCGGCCGGCGGGTCGAGCGCTGTGACGTCGTTGGCAACGTCGGTCGAGACGACCGTGGTCTTGGGTTACACCGGCGCTTCTTACCCTCCAACGAGCTTCGTCAACGCGGTGAACAGCCTGTTCATCCAGCCCAACCTCACGTCGGCCAGCCTGTATACAAAGCTGTACACGCCCGAGCAGGCTTACCCGTTCACCGGCTCCAGGAGCATGACCGCCGACGCGTCGGTGGCCGCGGGCGTGACGCAACTGTACAACTGGATAACGAGCCAGGCTCCCTCCGTGGCCAACCCGATCGGCGTCTTCGGTTACTCCCAGGGCGCGACGATCGTCTCGCAAGTCATGCCGTTGCTTCAGGCGGCGGGCGTGCCGACGTCGGCGGTGAACTTCGTTCTGATCGGTGCTCCAACGCCCAACGGGGGGGTGAGCGAACGTTTCGCCGGTCTGGTGCTGACGGCTATGGGGTACAGCTACGACGGTTCGGTTCCCTCTAATTCCTTCCCGACCACGATCTACACGATGGAATACGACTCGAACGCCGACTTCCCGCGATACCCGCTCGACCTGCTGTCGGATCTCAACGCGATCACCAGCCAAACGCACTTCTATTACCCGTATCTCACGGCGACGCAGGTTCAGAACGCCATTCAGCTGCCGACGTCGGGACCCACGATGACCAACTACTACATGATTCCGACGAATCAACTGCCGCTGTTGGGTCCGCTCCGTACGATCCCGATCATCGGGAACCCGATTGCCGACCTGCTGCAGCCGGACCTGACGTATCTGGTGAACCTGGGCTACGGCGACCCGCTTTACGGCTGGTCAACCTCGCCGGCCAATATCAACACCCCGATCGGGCTGTTCCCGCCCCTGAAGAGCTTCGAAGAGCTTCCCGGACTGCTGGCAAGCGGAGCCGGACTGGGTTTCCACAATTTTATCGGCGACTTCACCGGTACCGGACCGAACCCGGTAACGCTGCCGACCCTCAGCTCGATCGCCTCGTCGTTCGCTCCCTCCTCGGGGACTGGGGGCTCCACAAGCTTGACGACCAACGCGCTGACAGGGTTGCAGGCTGTCGAGGCCAACCCCGCCGTGGCTCTGGCGGACTGGGTCACCGACACCGCCGCCACAATCTCGAGTACCGCCTCCGGGTTCTACAGCCTGATCCAGCCAACGCTGGACATCGTCAATGCCGCCGTTACCAGCGTTCCGGCCTACGACATCAGCCTGTTCCTGAACAACCTGTCGAACCCGGTCGACGCGATCGGCTTGCCGATTGCGGCAGACATGGCGCTGTATCCGATCCTGCTCGGCTACGAGATCGACCTGCTGTAAGGACGCTACGCGTCGAACTCAAGCAGGGTCAGCGACGCAAGAGTGGGCCATTTGATTCCCACGAGCCAACGAAGCGGCTCGTAGATCGGCAATTCACGCGTCTTCCACAGCGCATTGAACCCCGGACCGCGGCCGCGCGGTACCGGCAGGTTGCGCACGGCCCGGATTCCTTGAATGCTGCTGAGATTGGCGATTTCACGTGCCGAAAGGCCGAACGGGGTTGGCGGCCAAGCACTTTGCGGAGTTTTCCGCATACGGCGACGACTCCGCACCGCCTGCAACTTCGTCGGCAGGTCGAACATCATTTCGCCGCCGGGGAAGCGGCGCGCACATTCGGCGATCAGGCCCAGCGCCTGCTCGGGCTCCAGGTAGGGCAAGATGCCTTCCGCGGTGATGAACACGCCGTTGCCCGGGTCCACCCGATCCATCCAACTGAAATCCAGTGCCGACTGGGCGCACATCGATATGCGCGGTGATCGGGGCAGCAGCCGCTCGCGAAGCGCGATGTTGGGCGGCAGATCGATGGTCAGCCAGCGAAATTTATCGCCAAGACCGGCGGAGTCGAGGCGCCAGAAGCTGGTTTGCATTCCTTCGCCGAGTGCGACGACCGTGGCTTCCGGGTGGCCGGCAAGGTAGCGGCGCGCCTCGCTGTCGAACGCAAACGCCCGCAGTGCCAAGTCCTGTCGCTTGGAGCGCCGCAAGTTCGTGAAGTCGTAGTCGACGGTTTCCGTCAACTCGATGGCAACGGGATCGTCGATGATGCCATCCGGGCGTCGCGCCTCGTTAGCGCGAAAGCACAACGTCACCAGCGCGGTCTCGGGGAGCGCGACGGCGCCTGCTTCCCCCATCAGATCACTCCACCTCTGAGGATGACGAAAATCATCGTCCCCCTTACCGGTACGGACGGTTGCAAGTCAAGTTTCACATCAATCCCTAGGACCAATATTCCCAGCCGGCGCTCTTCCACTTCGCCGTGTCCAGGCACATTCGACCGTCGACGACGACGCGCTTGTTCACCAGGTTGCCGAGGGCAAACGGATCAAGGTCGACGAACTCTTCCCACTCCGTGAGCACCAGCACCACATCCGCCCGGTCGCAGGCAATCACCGCCGAATCGGCGTAATGCAAAGTGGGGAAAACCTTTCGGGAGTTCTCCATGGCCTTCGGATCGTAGACCTTGACGGAGGCGCCCTGGAGCTGCAGTTGGGCAGCAACGTTCAAGGCCGGCGAGTCCCGTACATCGTCGGATTGCGGCTTGAAGGCGGCTCCCAGAACCGCCGCGTGCGACCCCAACAGCGAACCCCCGCACACCTTGCGGGTCAGGTCGACTACCCGGGTCCTCTGGCGCATGTTGATGGTGTCTACTTCGCGCAAGAACGCCAAGGCTTCCGAAGCGCCAAGTTCACCGGCCCGCGAAATAAACGCTCGGATGTCTTTCGGCAGGCAGCCGCCTCCGAAGCCAAGGCCCGCATTGAGAAATCGCCGTCCGATTCGTTCGTCGAGGCCAATCGCGTCTGCGACGGCTCGCACGTCGGCACCGGCAGCCGAACATACCTCGGCAATCGCGTTGATGAACGAGATCTTGGTGGCCAGGAACGCGTTCGCCGACACCTTCACCAGTTCCGCGGTCGCAGTATCGGTAACGATGAAAGGGGTTCCATCGGAGAGGATCTGTGCGTAGATCTCTCGAGCTACCGCCTCGGCGGTGCCCTCAGCGGTCCGTCCCAACACCAGGCGATCGGGATGCAGCGTGTCGGCAATTGCATGCCCCTCGCGCAGGAACTCGGGATTCCAGGCGATCTCTACCAGGACGCCTTTCGCCAGGTCTGCAGCGCGAGACGCGAGCGCTTGCGCCGTTCCCACGGGCACGGTCGACTTGCCGAAAATAACCGCATCGTGCTTCAGCCACGGAACGAGGCTGTCGACAACGGCTTCCACCTGGCTCAGGTCAGCGCTGTTTTCGCCCACCTTCGGTGGTGTCCCGACAGCGACGAAAAAGACGTCGCCCCAATCGGCGGCATGTTCGTAGGAATCCGTGACCTGCAGTCGCCCGGAGTCAATGTGCTTACCGAGTAGCTCAGCCAATCCCGGCTCGTAGAACGGCAGCTCGCCCTTCGTGAGTTTGGTGAGCCTGTCTCGGTCGACCTCCACGCCCAGCACCTCATGGCCAAGTTCGGCCATGCAGGCGGCATGTGTGGCACCGAGGTAACCGAGGCCGAGGACGGTCAGCCGCATGGGCACTCGAATGTTTCTGTGCTGGAAATCATGAACCCTCCCACGGGTAGCTGAGTATACGGACCTCGTCGTGCGCCTACTCAGCTATTGACCAAGTTGGACAGGATCCGCTGTACGGGGCGATCGCCGTTCGGGCCCGCAGGTAGCCCCGCGTAGCGTAAAATTTCTCTCGAATTGTCCGGGGAGCCCTATGGAGTTTTACGCATGACTGAATCGCTTGGAATAGCGGTCGTAAAGAACGAGGCCGATGTCATCGAGCCTTTCGTACGGCACAATCTGGGATTCATGGATGCGCTGTTCATTGCCGACAATAACTCGGTCGATGGTACGCGCGAAATTCTGGTGCAGCTGCAGCAAGAAGGCCTGCCGATCGTGCTGTTTGACGATCCAATCGTTGGTCACTTCCAGGCGGAGAAAGTGACTGCAATGTATCGCCAAATTGTGCCGGAATTCAAGCCTCGATTCGTATTCTTATTAGATGCGGATGAGTTTATCATCGCGCCTTCGCGCGAGGTGCTCGACGCTCAACTGCGAGCCGTGCGACCCGGCACCCTGGCGCAATACTACTGGCGCACCTATATCCCGGCACCCACAGGCCCGGAAGGCGATGTCTCGGATCCATTGAGAAGCATTACGCACCGGAGAGTCAGAGAGGACCGCCAACCTAAGTCGATCATCATCACCAAACCGGATATCGATGCGAAGCTGATAATCGGGCAAGGTGGCCATTTCGTGAAATTGGGCGGGAGGTCGCTCCCTCATGTCGCGTTACAGGATGCGGTGCTAGCTCACTTTCCCGTGCGCACCATTGACCAGGCGAGCAGCAAGGCGTTGGTGGGATGGATCACAAACATCGAACGGAATCGACTCCGGCCGAAATGGCCGAAATCGACTAACGGGCATCACAAGAAAAAGCTGTACGAACGGATCGTCCATGGGGACGGACTGACGGCCGAAGACCTGACCGTAGAAGCGCTCAAGTATGCGCAATCGTACGAATTGACCTGGCCACAAGATGTGATCCGGGATCCTGTCATACCGGGTTACGCCAGGTTGACGGCGCAACCGACGACCACCTGCACGACGCTGCAGAAGGTCCTGCTATGCGTCGACAATATATTTAATCCAGCCCCGGAAACCCCAGATTTTTCGGCGGCCACGGGTTTTCTGCGAAATCCGAATCATAGTGCTAAATCATGGCGAGATTTTGTGTCCCCGTCGTCGGCCGTCAACACGATCCAGGCTGCAGCCGCGCACAAGAGGCGTGACCAAAACTTGCGTGTCGACCTGCCGCCTTTCCGTTATCTCGCGGAGCATGATCGCCCGGGTTCCGCACTGCAGATCGGCTGCGGCCCTGGGGCTTACCTGAAGTTCTTTGCGTCGCACGGGACGGAACATATACGAGGCGTCGACAGCATCGATGAGAAGTTTGGGTATCTTGCTGCGGGCGAATACATCCAGGCCGATGCCGCCGAGCCACTGGAGTTGCGAGAGACCTTCGATCTAGTGCTGTGCTTGGATGTCATCGAGCATATTCCTGCAGTGTCTGAGAAGGTTCTCGTCGATAATATCGTGGGGCATGCGAAAAACAGCATAGTATTCTCCAGCGCCCGCCCGGGACAGTCGGGAAGCGATCCAATTAATTCTCGACCGATTTCGCATTGGCTCGAGTTATTCGCCTCGAATGGCTGGTATCCCAGCCTCTTCGATTCGTTGGCGCTGCGGTCGCTTTCGACCTTCCCGTCGTTTCGTGGCAATCTGGTGGTATTCACGCAGGACGGCCGCGATGCAGCCGACGCGCGAGCGCGTTTAATCGAGTTGGAGAAACAAAAGATCAAATGGCGTACGCAGCACCCGGCGGTGATCACTCACTCATTTACGAAGACCGCGAGCGATTTGGAAAAAAGAAAAAAGGGCTGGCCGAAGCTGCGGGCCAAAGCTGCAACGATCATTGGTCTTGACCGCGAGATCAAGTTCCCGGAGCTCCCAACGCTCACCGTGCCGGCGAAGCTACGCACGCGTACTGCAGCCAGACGCCATCGGCGAAGTATCCCAAGCTCAAAATGATGGCCAGCGCGCCGAAGGGCCCAAAAACCGGGTTGATGCCTTTGATGCGCTGCATGTTGAAGCCCGCGTTTTTGAACATCCGGATGATGCTTCTGCGGGTAAAGAAGCGCAGGTGGGTGCGGTCGAAAATGCCGTAGTCCTCCTGCGGGAAGTCCCTGCGGAAAAGCACCTTGCCCAGCGCGGGCAAGTTGCGGACGTTCGGGATCGAAGCAACAACGACGCCCTCGGGCTTGAGCTTGCTTCGGAGCTGTTTGAGCGTCGTGAACGGATCGACCAGATGCTCCAGAACGTCGTTGCAGACGACCGCGTCGAAGTAGTTGTCGGGTAGCTCGGCGATCCGTGTACTCGCGTCCCCGACGAGGACGCGATCGAGCACGGTGCTTGCGTCTCGGGCCGCCTGCTCATCGAACTCGATGCCCCAGACTTCGGCGCCCCTGGTTTCCTTGACTATGGCGCCGAAATGCCCCTCGCCGCATCCGAGGTCAAGCACGCGTTGTGTGGTGGTCGGTATGAACCGCAACATCTCCGGCCGTGTCCGGCGATAATACACAGCGGCACTCATTGGTTTTGGTTCTTTGACCTTGCTCATGGCTATCCGTCCCCTCGAACGAGCCGCCCTGTAATCAGTGCAAGGCGCTTCATGGGTACGAATTCTAGACGGGGCCAGACAGATATGTGGCGGCTTGTGGTAATGGACGAACGGCCCCTGTTCGAAAGACCATATCGACGAATGGAACTCCGCGCGACGCTCGCCGTCCGGTCCGACAGGCGTCTCGCGGAAGCGTGGTCGCGCAGCCACACTGACGGATGGGCGAGCGCTGGAAACCTATGTGAGTCAAGCCACACTGGCTGCGGAGTTGGATGCCACCCTCCCGCTGATTATCAGTCGTGATGCGACTCGTCCGCCGCTGCTTACCGGCAACGCGTGATGTGAGGTATCGGTCACTGGCATGGCTTGTTACCCGTACACCGGAGCGAACAGCCAGCAAACCTGTACGATTGTCCCGAGATGACCGTTTCGGGTCGTCGGTGCTGGTCAGAAGGTTGGCGTAGCAATTCTCCAGCTACGTCGCGAGGCGACGCTCTCCAGGAGAACGCCCCAGTGACGTAGCTGGTCAGAAGCCCGACGTATCAATTTGCCGGTTCCGCTACGAGATGCGTCGCAGCGTAGTAGCGTCCCCAATGTGTGGAACGCCGTGCTGTATATGGGGTTTGGGATGGCGCTGGACCCCGTGCGGCTCGGAGTCGTCCTGCTTTTGACGTCCCGGCCGCGGCCCATGCTGAATCTGTTCGTCTTCTGGCTGGGTGGCTTAGCGGCGGGTGTGGTCGAGGCCGTGTTCGTGCTGGTATTCCTGCACGACTTTGCGCAGGGCTTTATTAGACACGTGACGTCCGCCATCGACGGTGTGAGGTCCTCGGTCGTGATCTTCACGGGCGCGCACCTTCAGATCACCGTTGGCGTGGTGACGCTGGTGGCCATAGCGGCTCTCAGGGTCCGCGAGCGGGCACGGATTGACAGACAAGTAGCCGTGGGCGGCGGCGGTGTGACGACCGTGGTGGAGCAGCCGCGCGGACTGTCGGCTTTACTCGCCTGGCTGGCCGCGCGCACCCACGACATGTTGAAGTCCAATTACGTGTGGCCGGTGTTCATCGCCGGCCTCTCGTCGTCTATCCCGCCCGTCGAGGGCTTGGCGGCGCTAGGGGTCATCATGGCGTCGAGGGCCGATTTGGGCACCCAGGTGAGCGGATTCCTGGTGTGGACCATGCTGCTGCTGACGATCATCGAGGTCCCGTTGGTCTGCTACCTGGTGAGGCCGCACAAGACGCTAGCGTTGATCATGCAGGTCCAGCACTGGCTACAAGGCCACATCCGGCAGATCATGCAGTTCGTATTCACTGGGTTTGGGGTTTGCGCGGTGGTCCAGGGACTGGTCAGTCTTTAAGCCTTCCTGGCTCGCTAGCTGTGTATCTCTGCAGTCAGGCCGAATTCCTCAAGCGTGCTTGACGCGATCCCACGCAGCGCATCTCGGGTAGTTGTCCGGCCCGGCTGGTATCCGGTGATCGAGAAGATGACTTTCCCGTGCACCCGGCCCGCAGCCACAAACAGCTGGCCACCGATGTTTTCGAGGGTGCGCTTGGTGACACCGGGCTCGACTAATCGCGCGCACATGTAGTCGGCGTCCGTGCCATCCGGGCGGTTCGAAGCCGGGGGCATGTCAGCAACATTGGAGCAACCGACGGGTAGGCCGGCGGCACCCAACTGAATTCCCGCTGCCCGGCGTGCCGCCCATTTCGGAGTCATCGATGCCAGTGGCAGCGGCGCCAACATCTGGTCGGTGGTCTCTGCCACGTCGGCAAGTGCTTGCTTGAGCTTGACCCGAATTTCCCCGAGGTCCGACGACAACCACTTCGGCTCGACGGAGACGCTGGGAAATACCAATGCGTTGCCGCGCGTATCGCTTTCGGTGCGTACGCTGATCGGAAACGACAAGGTGACGGTTCCGTCGTCACAAACGCGCCCCATTCGCACCCCCAGTCGGCATGCGAATGCCGCCATCAGCGTGTTGCCGTTTCCCCCAATGCTTTTAGCGCGCGCATCCCATTCCGCCAGGTCGGCATAACCGAGAACCGAAGGCACCTGCACAGTCTGATCGTCGCCGGCTATCCGCGGGCGCGATGGTGCCGATGCGAGCGAGGCGGCGACGTGATCACGGCGGTCTCGAGCGAAGCGCACTGTCGCAGCCACCGCTTGCACCAGCTCCGGCACCGACGCCATTGTTTGCCGGGCATCCTGAAGCAGCGCCTGCCCGCGGGTCCGCGAATCCGGACGCGGATAACCCAGGTAGTTGGTCCGCCCGCTGGCAGCGTCGGCAATCGCGTGGACGATTCCCAGGCCGTCGATGACAGTGTGCGAAGCCGCCAGGCTGATCGCCGTTCCGCCGTCCTCTAACGGAAGCACTGCAAGATGCCAGCTGGGCCCGTGTTCGGGATCGACCGGCAGGCGCCCGCGTTCATTGCACCAGGCGAGCAGATCGGCACGCGGACGGGGTGTTTGAGTGATCTCCACGTCCTCTGGCCCCGGGCAGTAGACCCACCGGTCCCGCGCGAAAGCCAGGGGAGACCGTTCGATCCGTCGCCCCAAGAACCCGTATCCGAGATTACGGTGAAAACGCCGCAGCCCGTCAATGTCTATCGGGCGGTTGTATATCCAGGTGAACTGCATTAGCGCCCCATAGCCGAGCGCCCGCACACCGAGATATGACGCCTGATCCATGTGTGCGAGTCGATTGTCCACTGAGCCCACGGTAGTTTATTGGCGACGCGGTGCGTCGCGCTTTGCGTTCCGGCCGGTCGCTGGGCAACACGCGGGATTGATACGGTTGCATCTTACCGGTCCCGCCGAAAAACGCTCCCGACGAAGGTAACCTGATATCCGTGGTTCAGTCTTCACTTCCCGCGGTGCTGCGCGAACGCGCGAGCCTGCAGCCCAACGAGACGGCGTTCACATATATTGATTACGAGCAGGATTGGGACGGCGCTCAGATATCCCTAACGTGGTCGCAGCTGCATAAGCGAGCGGTAAACCTTGGCGCACAGCTCAGACTTTCCGGGGCGCCCGGTGACCGGGCATTGATACTGGCACCTCAGGGACTTGACTACATCGTGGGCTTTCTTGGCGCCCTGAGGCCGGACTTGTCGCGGTTCCGCTGTCGGTGCCTGGTGGCGGCGCCCACGACGAACGCACTATTTCGGTGCTGGCCGACACGTCGCCCAGTGTCATCCTCACCACCTCCGCTGTTGTCGACATTGTCAGCGAATATGTGCAGCCGCAGGAAGGCAAGCCCGCACCGGCAATCGTCGAACTTGATTCGCTGGACCTCGATGTTCGGCAGCGATCGGCCAGGCCTGGATCCAGTGGCGCCGGTAGTGACCGCTCGGATTTCGTGTATCTGCAGTACACCTCGGGGTCCACCCGCACGCCGGCCGGTGTCGGAGTCTCGAACAAAAATGTCTTCACCAATTTCGAGCAGATCATGAGCGATTTCTTTGTGCTCGATGGCGGGGTTGCTCCGGCTGACCTCGCTGCGGTGACTTGGCTGCCGCTTTATCACGATATGGGGCTGCTGCTGGGAATCATCCTGCCGGTTCTGGCGGGCGCGCCCACCGTGATCACCAGCCCGATGGGATTTCTGCAACGACCGGCTCGATGGCTGCATTTGCTGGCGCGCGAGGGTCAGACGATCTCGGCAGGACCGAACTTCGCGTTCGATGTGGCGGCGCGCAAGACATCGGACGACGACCTCGCCGGGTTTGATCTCGGGGGTGTGTACAGCATCCTCAACGGCAGCGAGCGGGTGCAGCCGTTGACCCTCAAGCGATTCGGTGACCGGTTCGCCCCCTTCAACCTTTCCGCAAAGGCGCTCCGGCCGGCATACGGCATGGCTGAAGCGACGGTGTACATCGCGGCTCGTGATGTGCGTCAGCCGGCCGAAATCGCTCACTTCGACTCCGGCAAACTGCCTGCCGGGCAGGCGATCCGATGCGCGACCGGAACCGGCACACCGCTGGTCAGTTACGGTGCCCCGGATTCGATGCAGGTGCGCGTTGTCGACCCCGAGACCTGCCGCGAGTGCCCGGAGGGAACGGTCGGCGAGATCTGGGTGCACGGCGACAATGTCGCTGACGCCTATTGGAACAAACCCGAAGAGAGCATGCGGACGTTCGGCGCAAAGATCGTCGATCCGCGGGGCGACACCCCCGAAGGCCCTTGGCTCAGAACCGGAGATTCGGGCTTCTTCTCCGAGCGCGAGCTGTTCATCATGGGTCGTATCAAGGACCTCTTGATTATCTACGGGCGCAACCACTCTCCCGACGACATCGAGGCGACGATCCAGGAGGTCACCCCGGGGCGCTGCGCGGCGATCGCGGTCCCGGATAACGGTGCTGAAAAGCTGGTAGCGATAATCGAACTAAAAAAACGAGACGGCCCCGACGAAGAAGTGGCCGAGCGCCTGGAAATCGTCAAACGTGAAGTCACCTCGGCGATTTCGAAGGCTCATGGGCTGAGCGTGGCGGACCTGGTCCTGGTACCGCAGGGCGCGATCCCCATCACCACAAGCGGCAAGATCAGACGCCTGCAGTGCGTCGAGCTTTACCAACAAAAAGAGTTCGCCCGGTTAGACGCCTGAGTCGCCTCAACCGCACCGAATCGGTCACGCGGTGGGGCCGAACAGTGGCAGCGGATGGGTGACGTCAGAATCGTCTTCCTGTTCGCCTTCGGTTCGGTCCGTAACGCTGTCAGTCGTGTCGCCGTTGGTTGGCTCGTGCGACAAACCGGTAGAGCCGAACAACGGGAGTGCGTGTTCGTAGTGGTCGATTGATCCGTTGCCGTTGCCGTTGCCGTTGCCGTTGCTGTCACCGTTGGTGAGCCCGGTGCTTTTCGCGTGGCCGTTGTTTGGTATCGCAAGCCGATAGGAAAGAACGTTGGCGCCGAAGAGCGGCAGCGCGTGGCCCGGGTAGCGGTCAGCTGACTTGGTGCCGTCGGCATGGCCTTTGGTGGTCGACGGGGCAACCGATCTCGACTTGCGTAGGTCGTCGGTCAGCCGATGCTCCAGGCCGCTCAGATCGAACAGGGGCAGCGAGTGGGAGGTCACATACTCGACCGACGGTTCGGCCCTCGTTGTCGCCGCGTATCCGCGGTTATCGGACGTCGCCGGTAGGGCGGCCGACGCGGTCCGGGTCTTGCGGTTGGGGACGATCCTGAGCCGGGTCAGCTCGCTGAACAAGCGCATCCGTTGGCGCTGCTTTTCGACGTGAGCCGCGCTCACCTCGGCCGTGCTCTTACCCAGCTGTGATGGCCACCAGTTCTTTTGGCCGATCATCGCGGCCAAAGCCGGCACGGTAATGGTGCGCACCAGGAACGTGTCGATCAGAATCCCGACCCCGATGATGAAGCCGGCCTCTGCCATGGTCGAGATGCTGGCCGTCATCAGGCCGAACATCGACGCGGCAAAAATGAGCCCGGCCGACGTGATCACGCCACCAGTCGAACCCACGGTGCGAATAACACCCACACGCACGCCGTGCGGTGACTCGTCGCGGATACGGGAGATGAGCAGCATGTTGTAATCGGCGCCGACGGCGACCAGCAAGATGAACGAGAGTCCGGGAAGGCTCCAGTGCAGGTCTTTGCCGAGTATCAATTGAAACACGATGACGCCGATGCCCAGCGCCGACATGTACGAAAGTAGCACCGACGCAATGAGATACACCGGCGCAACAAGGGCCCGCAAGAGGACCACCAGAATCAGAAAAACAATGATGACAGTTGCGAAGATAATGAAGTTGATGTCTTGGTTGTAATAGTTACGCGTATCCCGAAGCCCACTCGGGACTCCCACCAGGTTTATCTTGGCGTCCGACAGTTCGGTATTCGGCAGCGCCGACCTCGCGGCGCCGAGGATGGTATCGACTTGATCCATCGCGGCGACACTGAACGGATTGATTGCGCTTTGTACGAGGTAACGCGCCCCGTGCCCGTCCGGCGAGATGAAGATCTGGGCGCCCTTCTTGAACTCGTCCCTTCCCATGACCTGCGGTGGAACATTGAAGCCGGCCATGGACGGCCTATCGGCGTCATGCTTCATTCCCAACAGGAACGACGACGCCTCGCCGAGCCCGCTGCCTATTTGCTTGGTCTGATCAACCAGTAACTTCACCCCACCGGCCACCGCTCGGCTGCCGTCGGCGAGCGCACCCGACCCCATTTCCAACTCGTTCATCGTGGACTGGAGTGTCTTGATGGTCTTCAGGACGGTGACGGCCTGGTTCAGTGATTGCTGCAATTTGGTCAGTGTCTGGCCGACCGTTTGTGTTCCCTGGGTCGCTTGCATGTTGCGGGACAGACTCTTCATCGAATTCAAGGTTCCGTCGTTGTTTGCTGCAACCAGCGCCGCCAACCCGGACCGCGAACTCACGCAGCCGGGATCGGCATCGCAGTCCGGGCTGGCATTGAGGACCCGCACCATCGGGGTGGCCCAGCTGGCGATGTTTTGAGCGTCTGCGGTGGACGCGTTCAGGCTGTCACCGAGTGACTTCATCTGCCCGGTGAGCTGCCCGGCTTGTTCGAGAGTGTTGATCAGAGCATCGCCGCCCATCAGTTGCTCCATGGTCGTCAGCGCCGAGACCACTCCGCTGAGGCTGGAAACCGCCCCGGTGACTTGAGTCCGGATCTGGGCCAAGGCATCGGCCAACTGGTTGGCACCGTTGACCAGCTTGTCCAGGTCGCCCCCGTGGTTCTGGATCTGGTTCGAGGCCTCGTCCAGCTTGCTGCCGACTTCGCCGGCCTGGAACGACACCTTGGTCTGTTCCAGCGGCCCACCGCTGGGCCGGGTCAGGCCGCGCACCATGGTGATATCGGGCAGTTGGCTGACCCGGCTGGCCACCTGCTCGAGGTCGGCCAGGGCGTCGGGCGTCCGCAGGTCTCGCTTGGACTGGACCAACATGATCAGCGGAGTCATCGAGTTCATCGGGAAGTGCCGCCCCATCGCGTCGTATCCCTTGGAGCTGTCGACATCGTCCGGTAACGACTTGAGGTCGTCGTAGTTGAAGCGCACCAGGCTCGAGCAAGCCGCCAGGGTGAACAGGATGACCAGGCTCGCGGCCAGATGAATCCGTGGCCGGCGCACAATGCGCGTTCCAGTGATTCGCCAGAAGCGAGTGGTCAGGTCGCGTCGTGGTTTGATCCAGCCACGCCGCCCGGTGAGCACCAGGATGGCGGGCAGCAGGGTTATCGCAGCCAGAAACGCCACCATGATCGAGACGGAAATTGCCGGACCGACTTCTGAAAACACTTCCAACTGGGTAAAGACCATGGCCAGGAACGTGACCGCGACGGTGGCCGCCGACGCGGCGATAACCTTGCCGATCGACATCAAGGCTTTCTTGACCGCCTGATCGGAATCCATGCCGTTCTTCACGTAGTCGTGGTAACGGCTGATTAAAAAGACCGCGTAATCCACCCCCGCCCCGACCAAGACCGCACTCATCAAGACCAGGGTCTGCATATTCACCGCCAGGCCCAGCTCGGCGAGCCCGGACAAGACGCCCTGCGCGGTTCCGATGCATGCACCGATCAGCAGCAACGGCACCAGCATGGTGACCACATTGCGGTAGATGACGAACAGGATGAGCAGCACGGCGACGATAGTGCCGATCTCGATGTTGTCCATGTCTTCGAAGCCCACATCGGTGAGATCGGAGACGGTGGCCGTGGGACCGGCAAGATTGGCGGTCAGCGTGGTACCCGCGGTGACCTGTTTCGCGATCGCAGAGACCCGTTTGAACGCGGCAATTGTCGAGGGCGCGGCGATATCGCCGGGGACGGTGACCGGCAGGTTGTAGGCCTTGCCGTCCTTGCTGGCCAAGACTTCGCGCATCGGGGGCGTACTGATGAAGTCCTGCACCGAGAGTTTATCGGGTGTGTCTTCGCGCAGTTTCTCGATGAGTTTGCGGTAGACGTCGTCGTCGGCGGGTGAAATGCCCTTCTCATCGGTCAAGATGATCGAAATGAGGGCGCCGCCCCCCTTGTCGTCACCAAATGCCTTGGTCATCTCCCGGTTGGCGACCATCGTCGGGGCGTCGTCGGGGAAGGGCTGCGGCGGGTGCTTACTGGTCTGTGCCGGCAGCGGCGGAAATACCAGCGCCAGCACGGCGGCCAGCAGGATCCAGGCCGCGATGACTATCAGCGGCCGTCGTAGGACGAAGGAGCCGACGCGGTCGAAGAACCCCCCAGGCGCTGCTTCCTCACCTGCGCCAATGCGACTTGACACCCGTTCACCCTACAGAAATGGGCTAAGCCGCGTTGCTGAATCGCGATCTCGCGGGTGACCGTGACCTCGTTGTGACCTGGCAAATCCGCTGGTCAGGGTGTGACTCGGGACACCGGCCCGGTCATTGTGTGATGTGCCGCCGCGGATGTCGGTAATCCGTTATCGTGTGCGCCGGAAGTGAAAGGCTGACTCGGTCGATGAAATTTGCTCTGGCAAGCCATGGAACTCGCGGCGATATCGAGCCCTGCGCTGCCGTCGGGCTTGAGCTGCAGCGCCGAGGACACGAAGTTCGCGTGGCGGCCCCGGCCAACCTGGTTGGCTTCGTCGAGTCGGCCGGGCTTTCCGCCGTGGCTTACGGGCCCGGTTTCGTGGAGCTGATGGACCCCGATCTGTTCCGGAACTCCTGGAAGATCCAGAATCCGGTCACGTTGCTGCGCAGAGCTATGGAGCCCGTGACAAAGCCGTGGGCGGAGATGGGAGCGGTGCTGACCTCGCTGGCGGCGGGGGCCGACCTGCTGTTGACCGGGATTCCTTACCAGGAGGTGGCAGCGAACGTCGCCGAGTATTACGACATTCCGTTTGCCGCGCTGCAGACTTTCCCGCAGCGGATCAACGGCTATGTCGTTCCGATTCCGCCGTTGCCGGTGACTGTTCCTTCGCCGTTGATCCGTTCGGGGATGCGGCTGGCCAATTGGGTGTATTGGCGCATGACGAAGCGAGTGGAGGACGCGCAGCGCCGTGAACTGGGCCTGCCAAAGGCAACAGGCCCTGCCCTGCAACGGATCGTGGACCGCGGATCGCTGGAAATCCAGACCTACGACGAGTTCTGCTTTCCCCAGGTGGCCGCAGAATGGGGCAGGCTCACGCCACTCCAAAGCCTCCCCCAGCGGCCGTTTGTCGGCGTGCTCACCATGGAGTTGACGACGGGCGCCGACGACGAGATCGCGTCGTGGATTGGCGCTGGAACACCGCCGATCTACTTCGGTTTTGGCAGCATGCCGGTCGAATCGCCCGCCGACACCGTCGCCATGATCAGCGCGGCCTGTGCGGAGTTGGGGGAGCGGGCCTTGATCTGCTCCGGGGCGACTGACTTCAGCGGCGCCCAAGATTTCGACAATGTGAAAGTCGTGGCTGCGGTCAACCATGCGGCCACCTTTCCCGCGTGCCGCGCGGTGGTCCACCACGGTGGCTCGGGCACCACATCCGCGGGCATGCGAGCGGGCATCCCCACGCTCATTCTCTGGATCGCGTTCGATCAGACCATTTGGGCCGATGTGGTCAAACGGCTGAAAGTCGGCTCGGCCCGGCGCTTCTCGACGACCACCCGGGAGACATTGGCGGCGGACCTGCGCCAAATTCTGGCGCCGCCATATGTCGCCCGGGCTCGCGAGATCGCGGGCCGGATGACCAAACCCGCCGACAGCGTCAACGCCACCGCCGATCTTTTGGAAGACGCCGCCCGCCGGGGCCGTTCTGGCTGAACTGGCCCTTAAGGGGGTTGTGGCTGGAGTAGGCTTGCCTTGTGTCACTACTCATTACGGTGCCGGTGTTCGGACAGCACGAGTACACCCACGCGCTCATCGCCGACTTGGAACGCGAGGGTGCCGAGTATCTGATCGTCGACAACCGCGGCGACTACCCCAAGATCGGCAATGAGCGGGTCACCACACCCGGTGAGAATCTCGGCTGGGCCGGCGGCAGCGACCTGGGGTTCCGAATCGCGTTCGGGGAGGGCTACTCCCACGCGATGACGCTCAACAACGACACCCGGATCTCGAAAGGATTTGTCGCCGCCCTGGTCGACCCGCGCCTGCCCGCCGACGCGGGAATCGTCGGGCCGATGCTCGACCACGGGTTCCCGTACGCGGTGACGCACGAAAAGCCGGAGGCTGCGAACTACGTTCCCCGGCCCCAATATCGGGCTGTGCCCGCGGTCGAGGGGACGGCGCTGATGATGTCCGCGGCATGCTGGGAGAAGACCGGCGGGCTGGAGCTGCGCAAGTTCGGTCGCTACGGGTGGGGGGTCGACCTCGATCTCGCGCTGCGCGCCCGAAACGCCGGATATGGCTTGTACACAACCGAAATGGCCTACATCAACCATTTCGGAGCTAAGACGGCCAACGACCGCTACGGCGGTCTCCGCTATCAGTGGGGCGGGAAGATTGCAATGGTGCGAGGGTTGCGTAGAACGCATGGCTTGGCCGCGGCGATCGGAATCTGGCGTGAAGTCGAGGCAACGTATAACCGCAAGTGGTGCAAGCCATTCCCGCTTTCCTCCTCGACGAGTCCGCGCGGAGGCTGATCCCAGCGCATCAGACGCCGACGCGTACCGTCTGCTCCAAGAGATCGGCGGCGCTGGCGGCGGCGTCCGCGGGTTTAGTCATTCGGGGGGCGATATCCCGGGCCCGGGCCGTGCATTCTTCCGAAAGGATCGAGCGAAGATCCCTGACCAGCGATTTCCGGGTAACTCTGGTGAGGCGACGCGCCGAGCCGACCTTCAGGCTTTTCACCTGAGCTCCCCAGATGGGCTGATCGGCCACGTCCCAGAGCACCAAGGTGGGCAGTCCGGCTCGCAGGCTGGCGGCGGTGGTGCCCGCGCCACCGTGATGGACGGCTGCGCGGCAGGTCGGCAGGATCGTCGTGTAGTTGACCTGGCCGACAAGCTTCACGTGGTCGGCGTGCCGAATCGAGTCGGAACGGTCGGCGGAATAGATCAACGCACGTTCGCCCAGCTCAGCGGACGCCGCGGCGATCATGGCCACTGTTTCGGCGGGAGATTGCACAGGCGTGCTGCCAAAACCGAAGTAGATCGGCGGCTTTCCGGAGGCGATCCACGACGCGACGTCATCGTCGGTGTCGGCCCCCAATTCCAGCGTCAGCGCGCCAACAAAGGGCCTTTGGGAGGGCCTCAACCCTTTCCATTCCTCCGCGAGCCCTGGGAAGCACGCCACGTCGTAAGCCTGGATTTCCAGCGAGCCACGTTCGACCATCCGTTGCCGCGCCGACGCCGTGGCCTTTGGTAAACCGAGTTCGCGGCGCTGCGCGCGCTCTTCCGCCTTGGTTATCTGCGCATAGAGGTTCCAGGCCGCCTTCACTATGGAGCGAACCACTGGCGCGGGCGCCGGCAGAAACGGAAGTCCGATCTGGCCGTTCGGTTGCATCGGGAAGTGATGCAGCCCCGCCACCGGAACGTCGTAGTACTCAGCGACATTGACGACCACGCCGTGGTATGTCTGACCCGTCATCAGCAGGTCGGCACCGTCGGCCAGCGAGGTGAGCGTGCGGCTCATCTCTGCCCAGCCCTCGACGTACAGCTCCTTCAAGGCGCGCGCCACGTTGACCGGATTCTGGATCTTGAAGGAGTCGTGCATGAAGTCGGCGACCGCAACTATTTGTTGGTCGGTGTCCGGCCCGTAGGCGACCGCGGAAAGCCCCGCCGACTCGACGAACCCAATCATGTTGGGCGGGACCGCCATCCGCACGTCGTGTCCCCGGCGCAGCAGCTCAAGTCCGACGGAGGCGCAAGGTTCGATGTCGCCGCGAGTTCCGTGTGTTGCCAGGACAAATTTCATCGGCGAACTTCAGCCTTTCAGTCCGGTATCGCGGAGCGTTGGCTCCGCGATACCGGCCACTCCCGGGCGGGGGAACGAAGTGCTGCGACTTCTACCTGGATACGCGAACTGGTGCTTCCGCAAATTTACCCGCTGCGACCCGCCCGAACACGGAAGCCATCGTCTCCGCGTAGCGGGTCACGGACTCCCGGGCCACCGGGTTGTTCGGGAAGAAGATCATTAGCGAAATCTCATCAAAGAGACGGAACACCGTCATGTACATATAGGCCGGGCTCCTGCCATCGTTGTAGGCGGTGGCATTTACCCCGGTCAATGCGGTGGCAACGACGGCGGAAAGGGGAGGAAGACCCGCGTCCATGTAGTTCATCATGGTGAACTGCGGCGAAGCCTTCCGCAGCCAAGGTGCCAACTCCAATACCCGGTCAAATGGCACATTCGCGAGGTCTAAATTCTCATCGAAGGACGCCTGAGTGGCGCGCGCGGTTTCTTCGAACGAGTTCGGGTCGACCGGAACGGTGAATGGGACCTGGCCGGTGAACCAGCCCACCGTCATATATTCTTCCGGGCTACTGCGCTTATCGATCGGAGTCATTCCGTAGTACATTTCCGCGCCGGTCAACTCGTATTGAGCCAGGGCTGCGCAGGCAAACAGGCCGCCGCTGAATCGCGCACCCGCCCGCTGGCAGATGGCCTCGAATTTAGCCGTGTCTGCCTGGCCCAAGAGCTTTTCCACATGGATATCGCCGCCACACGGAATCGACTGATCGCCGAGTGGTAGCGGGAAATCGGGCAGGGATCCACCGTTATTTTTGGCAAATTCGATCCACCTGCGCACCTCTGGGGATTCCAGGGTCATGGCATCCGCGCGGGCGACCTCCCGGCCACAGAAATCTTCATGGCTGCCGGTAGGCCCGAGGGTGACGGGTGCCTTGCCTTCGAGGAGGGCGTGGTAGTTCATGATGCACTCCACGTACATGCCGGCGATCAGCATCGGGTCGCAGTGCAGGTGGTCGACCGCGGCGAACAGCGAGAAGTACTCGTCATGCTGGACAACGCCGAACCTGAAGCAATCCCATTGCAGCGGATCGGGGGTGGACAGTATCAGGTCGCGCCATTCGGGCTGCGTCAACACACCGTGCTCGGTCGGGACAAAGCGGATATCCCGGGGGTTCTTGATGGTGTGACGAATGACATTCTTTTCGTCTTTGTACTCAAACCAGCTGTGGTATGTCCCGTGCCGCTGAAGGTGCGCGTTGATCACGTAGGTAAGAATGCGGACATCGCAACGGCCGGGTACGTCCCAGGAGCCCATGACGAGGCGTGAATAATCGAGCCCGCGCTCTTCGAACTCGACAAATCCGCGAAGATGGCCGACCTGCATGGAGCTAGGCGGTACCGGGCTTATCGGCGCTTGGCGGGCTTTCGCTAGTGAGGCGGGTGTCGGTGCCCAACAAATGACTGAACCCTGACCCGGGTCCCAGTCGTGAATTGTTCCAACTTCAAGGCCGACCTGCGCGGAACCTCCAGCTATTAACACGTTTCCCTCCTCATATTCCGTCCCATGCGCTGCAGTCGACTTTGACGTCAGGACCTACCTCACGCAGGTGTAGCTGCGTCCTCTTCTTTCGGTGCCAACTTCGCGCACAGGTGGTCTGCCAAACCCCGCACGGTAGTGATGTCACTCGAGGTGATGCGTATTCCAGTTTCTGCCTCGATGTGTGTGCGCAATTCGAGATTGCCCAGTGAATCGAGGCCATACTCAGAAAGTGTATGGTCCGGATCGATGCTGCGTCGCAAAATGAGACCAATTTGTTCAGAAAGTACCCGCCGCAGCCTCGAAGGCCACTCTTCCAGCGGGAGTTCTGCTAGCTCAGCGCGCAATTTGCCTGTTCCGGAGCGATTCTGCCCAGCGGACTTGAACATCTCGACGAACTTGCTGCGTTCCGCGAAGGAAGTCACCCATGGTGTGCCGATCAGCGGGCTGTAGCCCGAGTACGCGCGGTTGTGCCGCAGCAGCTCCTCGAAGGCGTATGCGCCCTCCTCCGGAGTGATCGCGGCGCCGCTACCTTCCGCGAAGCCCGCGCCGCGGCCGATCTCGCCCCAGGCTCCCCACGCGATTGCGGTGGCCGGCAGGCCCTGCGCGCGGCGCCAGTGGGTGAAGACGTCCAGCCAGCTATTGGCCGCCGAATAAGCGCCCTGGCCCGGCGAGCCCAGCAGGGCCGCCGCCGAGGAGAACGAGCAGAACCAATCCAGCTCCGCAGATGCGGTGGCCTGGTGCAGGTTCCACGCGCCGTACACCTTTGGTGCCCAGTCGCGGTCGATCAACTCGTCGGTGATGTTGAGCAGGGTCGCATCCTCGACCACGGCGGCCCCGTGTAGCACGCCACGCAGCGGAAGCCCGGTCGCCGTTGCTGATGCCACCAACCGCTCCGCGGTGTCCGCGTCGGCGATGTCGCCGCGCTCCACCACCACATCGGACCCGATCGCGCCGATGAGTTCGATTGTCTCCAGCGCCTTTTGAGTGGGCTCCGAGCGGGAATTGAGGACGATCCGGCCGGCGCCGGCAGCGGCCATCTTCTCGGCGAGGAAGAGCCCGATACCGCCCAGACCGCCGGTGATGATGTAGGAGCCGTCGCGCCGGAAGGCTGGTGCCTGCTCGGGCGGCAGCACCACGCTGCTGCGCCCGGCCTGCGGGATATCGAGGATGAGCTTGCCGGTGTGCTCGGCCGCGCTCATCACCCGAATCGCGGTGGCGGCGTCGGCGAGTGGGTAATGCGTGCTTTCGGGCATCGGCAGCACGCCCTCGGCGGTCAGCCGGTACACCGTGCTCAGCAGCTGGCTGACCTGCCGGGGGTGGCTCACCGACATCACTCCCAGGTCGACGCCCCAGAACGCGAGGTTGCGACGGAACGGGAAGAGGCCCAGCTTGGTGTCGCCGTAGATGTCGCGCTTGCCGATCTCGACGAAGCGGCCGCCAAGCGCGAGCAGTTTGATCCCGGCGAGTTGTGCGGCGCCGGTCACCGAGTTGAGCACGATATCGACGCCGTAGCCGTCGGTGTCGCGGCGGATCTCGTCGGCGAACTCGACGCTGCGGGAGTCGTAGACATGCTCGATGCCCATGCTGCGCAACAAGTCGCGACGCTTCGGGCTGCCGGCGGTGGCGAAGATCTCGGCGCCAGCAGCGCGGGCGATGGCAATAGCGGCCTGGCCGACGCCGCCGGTTCCGGAGTGGATCAGCACCTTGTCGCCTGACCCGATGCGAGCCAGATCGTTCAGGCCGTACCAGGCGGTGGCGTGCGCGGTGGTGACCGCCGCGGCCTGCGCGTCGGTGAGGCCTGACGGCAACGTGGTGGCCAGCTGTGCGTCACAGGTGACGAATGTCGCCCAGCAGCCGCTGGGCGACAGACCCCCGACGTGATCGCCGACCTTATGGTTGGTGACGTCGGATCCCACAGCCGTCACGACACCGGCGAAATCGGTGCCCAGCTGCGGGAGAATCCCTTCGAGGCTCTGGTATCGGCCGAACGAGAGCAGGACATCGGCAAAGTTGATGCTCGATGCGCTGACCGCGACCTCGATCTGTCCGGGACCCGGTGGGACCCGGTCGAAAGCGGCGAACTCCATCGATTGCAGGTCACCAGGCATGCGGATCTGCATGCGCACCCCGTCGCTCTGGTGGTCCGCGATGGTGGTTTGGCGTTCTTCGGGCCGCAGCGGCGCGGGGCACAGGCGGGCCGTGTACCACTCGCCGTTTCGCCAAGCGGTCTCGTCTTCTTCGGGCCCGGAAAGCTGCAGCTGGCGCACCAACTGCTCGACGCTGGTCTGGTCGTCAAGGTCGATCTGGGTGGTCTGCAGGTGCGGGTGCTCGGTACCGATCACCCGGAGCAGGCCGCGGATTCCGCCTTGCTCCAGGTTTGGTTGGTCATCGGACAGCACCACCTGAGCATTCCTCGTAACGACACACAGCCGAGGCGTTTGGCCCATAATTTCTGGCAGTTCGCGGGTGATTCGCACCACATGATGGACGAAGTCAGCGCCACGGACCGGTGACTGATCGTCGGCGCCGTCATTGTGGTCGGTCAGAACGACCACGCCGGTGAAGCTGCCACCGGCGATCAGATCGCGCAGATGTGCGGCTTTGGCCGGGTGGTCGGCATGCAGAGGCCAGGACAGGGTCGTGCATTCGGCCTCGTGCAGCTTGAACGCATCGGTCAACGTCGTCGCCATCAGACCGTTATCAGAGGTGCTGACCAGCAGCCATGTTCCGGTCTCGGCAGCCACGTCGGGCAGCTCCCGCTGCTGCCATTCGACAGTCAGCAGCCGTTCGCCCATCATCCGGGCGCGGTCGCTGCTGGGCGAGAAGCCGGTGCCCATCTGCAGCCCGCGAACCGTGAGCAGCACCGTTCCGTGCTCGTCCAGCACGTCGAGGTCGGCTTCGACGCTGCTGCCTGCGGCCGCGGTAACCCGCGCGTAGCAGTAGCGGGCCGCGTGGGTCATGTGGACCGGGCCGTAGACCCGCAGCTGGCGAACGCCGAGCGGCAAGAGCAGACCGCCGTGGCCTGCGTTCGCAACACTGGGATGCGCCGCAACGGACTGGAAGCAAGCGTCGAGCAGTGCGGGGTGCACGCAGAAGCTGGTTTGCTGTTTGCGGATCACGCTGGGCAGCCCAATCTCTGCCAGCACTGTGCTGCCGGTTTCGTGGGCGGTGTGCGCTGTGGCCAGGCCGGCGAATGCGGGGCCGTAGGTGATACCGCGTTCATCCAGCGCGCCTCGAAGCTCGGCGCCCGTTATCACGCTCGGGTGCGCCGCCAGCAAGGACTCCATGTCGTGCGCGGGTGGCTGGTCCTCGTCGGCGGGGTCCGTCAAGGCGGACAAAACCGCGGTGGCGCGCCGCGTGTGCTCGCCGTCCCGATTCGTCTCCACCGCGAACGTGAGGGCGCCCGGCGTCTCCGCGGTTGCGACGAGGCTGACCTCGGTTTCGCCATCGAGAAGGAGCATCTGCTCGAAGCGGACGTCGCGGACTTCGGACGCGTTGCCGAAGACGGTGCGGGCGGCGATCAGTGCCATCTCGCAGTACGCAGCACCCGGCAGGGCAGCCGCGCCGTGCACCAGGTGATCGGCCAGCCACGGCAACGCGTCGGTGCCGATGTCGGCCTGCCAAACGTGCCGCTCCGGTTCCTCGGGCAGGCGCACATGCGGGCCCATCAGCGGGTGCACCGCGATGCTGGTGCCGGTTGAGCTCGAACCCTGACCGTCGCGGGTCAGGAACAACGTCTTGTGCGCCCAGGTCGGCAACGGCGCGTCCAGCAGCCGACCGCTGGGGTAGAGCACGGCGAAGTCGACAGCGGCACCGGTGGCGTACAAATCGCCGAGTAAACCGCGCAGCCCGTGCGGCAGCGGCTGCTCGCGCCGCATCGCGGCGAGAGCGGCTACCGACATGTCGAGGCTTCGCGCGGTCTGGTCCACGGCGTGGGTCAGCAGCGGGTGCGGTGCCAATTCCGCGAAAACCCGGTAGCCATCTTCCAGCGCCGCCTGCACCGCCGCGGCGAACCGCACCGTGTGACGCAGATTTTCCACCCAGTAGCCGGCGTCGCAGTAAGGCTCCTCGCGCGGGTCGAACAGGGTTGCCGAGTAGTACGGGACCTCCGGCGTCAACGGGCTGATCTCTTCGAGGGCGTCGTAGAGTTCGTCCAGGATCGGGTCGACCTGCGGCGAGTGCGATGCCACGTCGACGGCGATCTCGCGGGACATCACCTCGCGCTGTTCCCACACGGCAACCATCTCGCGAACGGTCTCCCTTGCGCCACCGATCACGGTGGACTGCGGAGAGGCCACCACCGCAACCACGGCGTCGTTGATTCCACGCGACATCAGTTCCGAAAGTACCTGCTGGGCAGGCAATTCCACGGACGCCATGGCGCCCGTACCGGCGATACGGGTCATCAGTTTCGAGCGGCGGCAAATGACGCGCACCCCGTCTTCGAGCGAGAGCGCTCCCGCGACGACGGCCGCGGCGGACTCGCCGAGCGAGTGTCCGATGACCGCGCCGGGGCGCACGCCGTACGACTTCATCGTTGCGGCCAGTGCCACCTGCATGGCGAACAGGGTGGGCTGTACCCGGTCGATACCCGTCACCTTCTCCGGTGCGGTCAACGACTCGGTCACCGAGAATCCGGATTCACCGGCGATCAGTGGTTCTATCTCGGCGATGGTTGCGGCGAACACGGGCTCGTTGGCCAGCAGGTCGGCGCCCATCGCAGCCCACTGCGAACCTTGGCCGGAGAAAACCCACACGGGACCCTTGTCGTCGCCGCCCACCGCTTCCTGGTAGGGATGCTCGTCGCCGGCGACCTCTCGCAGCGCCTCGACCAGCTCCGGGATGCCGCCGGCCAGTACTGCTATGCGCACCGGGCGGTGCGCGCGCCGGCGGGCAAGGGTGTAGGCCAGACTCGGCGCAGCCAGTGTCGATGCGTGCGCCTCGACCCAGTCGGCGAGCCGCCTAGCGGTGTCACGTAGGCCGTCGGCCGAGCTCGCCGACAGCGGGTAAAGCAGCGTGCCGTCCAGCCCGGGCGTGATGTCCGAGCCGTTTCGCGAAATCGGCTGGGGGGCTTGTTCGATAATCGCGTGCACGTTGGTTCCGGACATGCCGTACGAGGACACCGCCGCCCGTCGTGGTTGGCCATCGTCCGTCGGCCACGGCGTAATGTCCTGCGCCACAAAGAGGCCCGTTTCAATCTGGGCCATTTCGTCAGGCATTTCGGTGAAGTGCAAATTCTTCGGAACCACGCCATGCTGTACGGCCAGGATCGCCTTCATCATCCCGAGTGCACCGGCGGTCGCCTGAGTGTGCCCGAAATTGGTCTTTACCGACCCGAGCACGACGGGGTGGTCCTTGCCGTATACCTCGGCAAGGCTTGCGTATTCGATCGGGTCGCCGATGGGGGTGCCGGGGCCGTGGGCCTCGACCATCCCGACGGTGCCGGGGTCCACGTCCGCCACCTGCAGCGCCGCGCGGTAAACGGCGCTCTGCGCGCGTGCCGACGGCGTCACGATATTCACGGTGTGACCGTCTTGGTTGGCGGCGGTGCCACGCACGACAGCCAGAATCCGGTCGCCGTCGCGCTGCGCGTCGGGCAGCCGCTTGAGCAACAGGACGACGCAACCTTCGCCGGACACGAAGCCGTCGGCCTTGATGTCGAACGCATGGCAGGCGCCGCTGGGTGAGAGCATGCCCGCCGCCGACCCCGAAGCCAATCTCCGCGGTTCCAACTGCACGTAGACGCCGCCGGCCAGGGCGAGGTCACTTTCGCCGTCGTTCAGGCTGCGGCAGGCCTGGTGGATGGCAAACAAGCCAGACGAGCAGGCGGTGTCTACGGTGACCGCCGGACCGTGCACCCCGAGCGCGTAGGCCACCCGCCCGGACGCCATGCACGAATTGGTGCCGGTGTTTCCGTAGGGCCCCTCGAGAGCGTGGGCATCGGTGTGCACGAATTCGTAGTCGCAATGCGTCGAACCCACGAACACGCCGGTGGATTCGGCGAGCGTCTCCCGAGAGAGCCCGCCGTGCTCCATGGCTTCCCAGGAGGTCTCCAGCAGCAGGCGCTGCTGCGGATCCATCGCCGTGGCTTCTGCTTCACCGATCCCGAAGAAATCGGCATCGAAGTCGGCGACGTTGTCCAGGAAAGCGCCCCACTTGCACGACGACATGCCAGGCACGCCCGGCTCGGGGTCGTAGAACTCTTCGGCACTCCAGCGGTCGTCGGGAATCTCGGTGACGAGGTCGTCCCCACGGAGCAACGCGTCCCAGAACAGATCGGGGGAGTTGATGCCCCCCGGCAGCCGGCACGCCATCCCTATGACAGCAACCGGGGTAACGCCTGCCCTACCCACTAGATCCTTCACCTCTCGACGCCTATCCTCAAAGTCCTATCACTGCTCCAAGGTCTTATCAGTGCTTCGAGAAACTTCGCTGAATTTTTAGTGCGAGCCGCGCACTTCGCGCCGCACATACAACCCACCGACCCCCGCAATCGAAGCCACCCGTTGAGAACTTGGCGCCGATCAGAAGAGTAGTCGCTCGGCCCGTCCCTCGTGGAAAAATCGTGCTGACGTACAAAAAATTAACAACGCTCAGATGGCCGGCAGGTGGATGCCCGGAGTGACTGACTGATCAATCAACAGTTTCGGGTCGCTGCGGCAGCGTCTTGGCAGCGTCTTGGGGACGTTAAAGGCAGTGGTAGAGGGGCTTTCGCCCAGGCCAATCCGCGGTTTTGGTATTATTTCCGGCGAAGCGTGGTGGCGGTACGCCGGTTTGGGGACCGGTTGTGACCCGGCCCCGCGTGATGGGGGAATGTAACAGCGAGTTGTCGGTAATAGCGCCCGGAATGTTACAAAAATCACATAGCTAAAGTGCCTATCCTGGAGAAGTCCAGGCAGGTGCTATTAAACGCGCATCTAACTACGCGGCGCCGGTTATGCGCCGGTGATGTAAATGAGATCCATCATAGGTGCCAACGCGAATCCCCGTGGCGAAACGACTGAACTTCGGCCGCGGTGTCTGGCAAAGGTGTCTAGCAAACAAATGCGGCCCCGCCGTCCGCCCGCTTCCGCTCGGTGACAAGTGGTTTTCAGGGAGACGTCGTCGCGGCGGTACGCACAACGCTGCGGCCCTCGGCGGCGCGCACATAGACGGATTTCATCGCAGCCAAATACTGCGTCACAGAGTCGTCGGCGACGGGATTGTCCGGAAGAAAAACCGTCACCGAAGTCTCGTCCGGAAGCCGATTGACCCACAGGCAGACGCGCGCCGGGACCCCGCCGTCCTCGTACATCCCGGCTTTCAACCTGTCCAAATCCGCGGTGACGAAGGCGGACAGGGGAGCGACACCCGCGTCAAGGAACGACAGAATCGGAAAACCCGCTTGAATCTGCGGCTGATCAAGCCACGGGGCCAACTCCAAGACCCGTTCAAACGGCACCTTAGCCAGCCCGGTACCCGCATCAAAGGAAGCCTGCGCGCTGGCGACCGTTTCAGCGAACGACGGGCGAATCGGGATGGTGAGCGGAACGTGGCCGACGAACCAGCCGGTGGTGATGAACTCCGCGGGAGTCGCCCGGATGTCAATCGGCGTGATCCCGCAATACGTCTCGGTGCTGGTCAATTCGTGCTCCGTGAGTGCGCCGCAGGCGAACACCCCGCCAGAAAACCGCGCGCCCGCGCGTACACAAGCGGCTTCGAACTGGGCGGTCTGTGCGGCGTTCAACAGCTGCACGGTGCGCAGTGTGCCACTGGAAGTGGGTGACGTTGTGTCACCGAGTGGCAACGGGAAGGGCGGAAGCGCGCCCGCGTTGTTCTCAAAAAACTCGATCCAGGCCGCAATCTCTGGCGATTCCAACGTCAGCGAAGACGTGTATTCATGCTGCCGCACACAGTGCGCGTCATAGCTGCCCGCATCGGGCAGTGCAATGGGAGCGCCACCATCTATCAGCGTGTCGTACATCGCCTGGATCTCGTGGAATAGCCCGAGGATGAACATCACGTCGACATGCAGATGGTCCACACTCACGCAGACGGTGAAGTGGTCGCCACGCTGAATGATGGCGAACCTGAAGCAATCCCACTCCAGCGGGCTCGGCGTGCTCAATACGTAGTTCTGCCACTCCTTCGGTGTCAACTCGCCAACACCGACGGGATCCAGTGCGATATCGCGCGGGTCCGCGATGGTGTGCCGGTCGATACCGCCGACATCGTTGAATTCAAACCAGCTCCGAAAGGTGTCGTGCCGGCGAAGGTAGGAGTTGATGACATAGGTCATCGCGCGAACGTCGCATTGGCCGGGGATGTCCCAGGCGGCAATGCCCAACCGTGACATATTGAGCCCGCGCGCCAAGTGATCGCGATAGTTACGCAGATGTCGGGCTTGGATGTAGCTAGGTGGCACAGCGCTTATCGGAGCTTGCCGGGCTTTTTCCAAAGATGCGGACGAGAAGCGCCACTGGACGACTGAGCCCGGGGCCGGCGCCCAACTATCGACGGTTGCCAACGCGACCTTGCCGACTGCGACCATCATGCTCCTTCCCGTCGCTCCCAGGGGTCCTGAAATGCGTATTCAGGCCCGGTTTTGAATCCTTTGGTAGCGGGTTAGCAGGTCGCGGACGCCTCCTCAACGGGCGCCAGTTTCTCGCACAGGTAGTCAGCCAATTCCCGCACGGTCGTGACGTCAGTGGAGCCGCAGCGTATCCCGGTTTCCGTTTCGAGGCGCGTACGCAGTTCGAGGTTACCTAATGAATCGAGTCCGTACTCGGAAAGTGGCCGATCTGGGTCGGCAGTTCGACGCAGAATCAGAGTGACCTGTTCGGAGATCAAGCGCCGAAGTCGTGCAGGCCATTCGTCGAGAGGCAGCTCCATGAGTTCGCTGCGGAATTTGGTGTTGTCCGGGCGATTCTGACCAATGGATCGGAAATCCTCGGCGAATTGACTTCGTTGTGCCAACGCGGTCAGCCAGGGCGAACCGATAATCGGGGCGTAGCCGCTGTATGCGCGGTTGTGGCGCAGCAGTGACTCGAACGCGTAGGCGCCCTCGTCGGGATCGATCATCGTGGTGTCGCCGCCTTCGGCGAGGCCGGCGCCACGGCCGATCTCGGCCCAGGCTCCCCAGGCGATTGCGGTGGCCGGCAGGCCCTGTGCGCGTCGCCAGTGGGTGAAGGCGTCCAGCCAGCTGTTGGCGGCGGCGTAGGCGCCCTGACCTGGCGAGCCCAGCAAGGCGGCGGCGGAGGAGAACGAGCAGAACCAGTCCAACGGCTGGGTTGCGGTGGCCCGATGCAAATTCCACGCGCCATGGACTTTGGGCGCCCAGTCCCGGTCGATCAGCTCGTCGGTGATGTTGGTCAAGGTGGCGTCCTCGACTACCGCGGCGGCATGCAGTACGCCGCGCAGCGGAAGCCCGCTGGCGGTTGCCGCCGCGACCAGCCGCTCAGCCGTGTCGGCGTCGGCGATGTCGCCGCACTCGACCACAATGTCGGAGCCGGTGGCCCGGATGAGTTGGATTGTCTCCAATGCCATTTGACTGGGCTGAGAGCGGGAGCTGAGCACGATCCGGCCGGCGCCGGCTCCACCATTTGCAGAAGCCATCTTGTCGGCCAGGAATAGTCCGAGGCCGCCGAGGCCGCCGGTGATGATGTAGGAGCCGTCGGGGCGGAAGACCTCGACCTGCTCGGGTGGCAGCACCACGCTGCTGCGGCCAACGTGCGGGATGTCGAGGATGAGCTTGCCGGTGTGCTCGGCAGCGCTCATCACCCGAATCGCATTGGGCGCCTGGGCAAGTGGGTAATGTGTGCTTTCTGGCATCGGCAACGTGCCGTCGGCGGTCAGCCGGTAGACGGTGGTTAACAATTCCCGTATCTGGGCGGGATGGGTGACCGACATCAATCCCAGGTCGACGGCGTGGAACGTGAGGTTGCGCCGGAACGGGAACAGTCCCATCCGGGTGTCGCCGTAGATGTCCCGCTTGCCGATTTCGACGAACCGCCCGCCGAAGGACAACAGGTCGATTCCGGCGGTTTGAGCCGCGCCGGTCAGGGAGTTGAGCACGATGTCGACGCCGTACCCGTCCGTGTCACGACGGATCTGCTCGGCGAACTCGATGCTGCGTGAGTCGTAGACATGCGTAATTCCCATGCCGTGCAGGAGCTCTCGCCGCTGTTGGCTGCCGGCGGTGGCGAAGATCTCGGCGCCGGCGGCGCGGGCGATCGCGACCGCAGCCTGGCCGACGCCGCCGGTTGCGGAGTGGATCAGCACCTTGTCGCCGGCCCTGATGCGGGCCAGATCGTTCAGGCTGTACCAGGCGGTCGCGTGCGCGGTGGTCACCGCCGCGGCCTCGGCGTCAGTCAGGCCCGGTGGCAGCGTCGTGGCCAGCCGGGCGTCACAGCTGACAAACGAGCCCCAACACCCGTCGGAGGACATGCCGCCGACGTGGTCGCCGACCTGATGATCGACGACGTCGGGTCCGGTGGCGGTCACGACGCCGGCGAAATCCGTCCCCAGCCGCGGCAGTCGTCCGTCGAAAGACGGGTAGCGGCCGAAGGCAACCAAGACATCGGCGAAGTTGATGCTGGAGGCGTTGACCGCGACTTCGATCTGCCCGGGGCCAGGCGGAATACGTTCTGCCGCAGCCAGTTCCATGGTTTGCAGATCCCCGGGCGTGCGGATCTGCAGGCGCACGCCGTCTTGGCCATGGTCGACGATGACGGTTTCCCGCTCTTCGGGGCGCAGCGGACCCGGGCACAAACGGGCGGTGTACCACTTGTTGCCGCGCCACGCCGTCTCGTCTTCTTCGGAATCGGCCAACAGCTGGCGGGCCAGCTGCTCGGCGTCGGTCTGCTCGTCGACGTCGATGTGCGTGGTGCGCAGGTAGGGGTGCTCGGCGCCGATCACCCGCAGCAGGCCACGCAGGCCGCCTTGTTCGAGGTTGACGGTGTCGGTGGCCAGGACTGTCTGCGCGCCCCTGGTGAGGGCGTGCAGCCGGGGCGCCTCGCCCGAGACCTCCGGCAGTTCGCGTGCGATGCGTACCACGTGCTGGACGTAATCACTGTCCAGACCGGCGCTCTCGTTATCGGGGCCGCCGTTGCTCGGCGATGCCAGCAGCACCACGCCGGTAAACCCACGGTCGTCGAGCTGATTGCGCAGCCGCTCGGCATTGGCCGAATGGTCGGCGCGCAGAGACCAGTGCATGGTCGTGCATTCCGCCCCGTGCAACTTCAGCGCGTAGGTCAAATCCGTAGCCAGCGGGTCCGGGGCATCTGGAAGGGCATCGGAGAAACTGATCAGCAGCCAGGTTCCTGCCCCGGCTTTAGCCTTTTGCGGGTCCTGTTCGGGCAGCTCGCTTTGTTTCCATTCGATGGTCAGCAGCCGTTCGCCCAGTTGGCGATCGCGGTCGGCGCTCTCCGAGAACCCGGTGCCCATCAGCAGCCCGCGCACAACCAGCAGGACGGTGCCGTGCTCGTCCAGCACGTCGATATCGGCCTCGACGTTGGTGCCGCCCGCGGTCACGCGGGTGTAGCAGTACCGGGCGTTGCGGGTGGAGCCGTAGGCGCGCAGCCGCTGCACACCCAACGGCAACAGCAGGCCGCCATTACCCAGCAGCTGGACCGCGGGATGCGCCGCAACGGACTGGAAGCAGGCGTCGAGCAGCGCCGGATGCACGCAATAGCTGGCTTGCTGCATCCGGATCGAACTCGGCAGGCCGACCTCGGCCAATACCGCGCTGATCGCGCCTTCCGCGACATGCGCGGCGGCCAGGCCGGTGAAGGCTGGACCGAACTGAATTCCGCGCTGTTCGAACCAGTCCCGCAGCTCATCGCCCGCACGGCGACACGGATGCGCTGAAAGCAGGGCAGCGATGTCCCGCGTCGGTGGCGCGGCTTCGTCGGTTACGGCGTGCAGCGCCGCCGAGGCTCGCCGCACCTTTTCGCCTTGTTGCGCCGTCTCCACGACGAATGGGGCGAGGCCGGGAGCCGTTACCGACGCGACAGCGCCGACGGTGGTGTCGTCGTCCAGCAGCAGTAAATCCTCGAACCGGATATCGCGCACTTCGGACGCCTCGCCGAGGACGGTCCGAGCCGCGGCCAAGGCCATCTCGCAGTAGGCGGCACCGGGAAGCGCGGCCACGTTGTGTATCTGGTGGTCGCCCAGCCACGGCAGTGCCGCGGTGCCGACCTCGGCCTGCCAGGCGTGCCGCTCCGGCTCCTCCATCAGCTGAACATGCGATCTCAATAGCGGGTGCACCGCAACGGTATTGGCAGTGTGTGAGTGCCGGCCCGTGCTGTCGGGCTCGAGCATCAGGCGCCGTTTGGTCCACGCCGGCAGTGGCGCGTCCACGAGCCGCCCGGTGGGGTAGAGCGCCGAGAAGTCCACCGCGGCGCCCGCGCCGTGCAGCTCGGCCAGCAGTTCGCGCAGCCCGTGCGGCAGTGGTTGCTCGCGCCGCATCGCGGGCACAGTGGCGACCGGGATCTCGAGACTCGTGGCGGTCTGCTCGACGGCGCGAGTCAGCAGCGGGTGCGGTGATAGCTCGCCGAACACCCGATAGCCGTCTTCGAGGGCGGCCCGGACGGCAGCCGAGAATCGCACGGCGTGCCGCAGGTTGTCCGCCCAGTAACGGGCATCGCACTCTGGCCGTTCGCGCGGGTCGAACAGCGTCGCAGAGTAGTAGGGAAAATCTGGCTCCATCGGTGTGAGATCGGTCAACAACTGTGACAGTTCATCCAGGATCGGATCGACCTGCGAGGTGTGCGAGGCCACGTCGACGGCCACCTCGCGGGCCATGATTTCGCGCGCTTCCCACGCCTGGACGAGGTCGCGCACCGTATGGGTCGCGCCGCCGATCACGGTGGACTGCGGCGAAACCACCACGGCGACCACGACGTCCGTGACGCCGCGACTCGTCAGTTCCTCGCGGACCTGCTGGGCCGGCAGTTCCACCGACGCCATCGCCCCGGAACCAGCGATCGTGGACATCAGCCGCGAACGGCCGCACACCACGCGCACCCCGTCGTCCAGGGACAGCGCTCCGGCGACGACGGCCGCCGCCACCTCGCCGAGTGAGTGGCCGATGACCGCGCCAGGGCGGACGCCGTAGGACTTCATGGTGGCCGCGAACGCGACCTGCATGGCGAACAGGGTCGGCTGTATCCGGTCGATACCGGTCACCACTTCGGCAGCCGTCATCGCTTCGGTCACCGAAAACCCTGATTCCCGCGCGATCAGCGGCTCCACCTCGGCGATGGTCGCGGCGAAGGCCGGTTCATTGGCCAGCAGATCCGCGCCCATCGACACCCACTGCGAGCCTTGTCCGGAGAACACCCACACCGGCCCTCGGTCGTCTTGGCCCACCGCGGGTTGGTACGGGGTGTCGCCGTCGGCGACCGCACGCAGCGCCCCGACCAGTTCGGTGTTGTCGGCGGCGAACACGCCGGTGCGCACCGGCCGGTGCCCACGCCGGCGGGCCAGCGTGTATGCCAGGTCCGAGGCCAGCACCGGCTCGGAGTCGGCACGGCCGTCGATCCAGTCGGCCAACCGGCGCGAGGTCTGGCGCAGCGCCTCGGCCGAGGTGGCCGACAGCGCGAACATCAGCGGGAGGGCCGACACGTTTGGGTCGGGCCCGTTGCGCGGCGTACTGGTCTGCGGGGCTTGCTCGAGCACGGCGTGCACGTTGGTGCCCGACATTCCGTACGACGAGACCGCCGCCCGTCGGGGCGCCCCGTCGTCCTCGCTGGGCCACGGCGTAACCTGTTGCGGCACAAAGAGTCCGGTCTTGATCTGGGCAAGATCGTCGGGAAGCCGGGTGTGGTGCACCATCGGTGGCACGACGCCATGCTGCAGCGACAGGATCGCCTTGATCATCCCGACCGTTCCGGCAGCGGCCTCGGTATGGCCCAGGTTGCTCTTGGCCGACCCGAGTGCGCAGGCCCGGTCAATGCCGTAAACCTGTGCCAGGCTGGCGAATTCGATCGGGTCGCCAACCGGGGTGCCGGTGCCGTGTGCCTCGATCATGCCGACGGTGGCCGGGTCGACGCCGGCGGCATCCAGGGAAGCCCGATATGACGCCACCTGTGCATCCAGGGAAGGGGTCGAAATGGTCTCGGTGCGACCGTCTTGATTCGTTGCCGTGCCGCGCAGCACCGCAAGAACCCGGTCGCCGTCGCGCAGCGCGTCGGGCAGCCTCTTGAGCATCAGGACCGCGCAGCCCTCGGAACGGACGAACCCGTCGGCGCCGACGTCGAATGTGTGGCAGCGCCCGGTGGGGGAGAGCATGCCCTGTGCCGAAGCTGACACGTACACCCGCGGTTCCAAGATGACCATGGCGCCACCCACCAGGGCGAGGTTGCTCTCACCGTCGTGCAGGCTGCGGCAAGCCAGATGCGCCGCAAGCAGACTCGACGAACATCCCGTGTCCATCGTCATGGAGGGGCCGTTCAGTCCCATCGCGTACGACACCCGCCCGGAGGCCATGCTGGGCGCGGTTCCGGTGAACCCGTAGGCGCCGTCGAGTGCACCCGCGTCGCTGGTGAGAAATGCGTAATCGTCGTGGCAGACACCGACGAAGACGCCAGTCAGCGAGCCCGTCAGCGATTTCGGTGCCAGGCCGGCATGCTCCACGGCCTCCCACGAGGTTTCCAGCAGCAACCGGTGCTGCGGATCGATCGCGGTGGCTTCCCGTTCGTTGATGGCGAAGAACTCGGGGTCGAAGTCCGCCACGCCGTCGAGGAACCCACCCCACCGCGACACCGACCGGCCCGGCACGCCTGGTTCGGGGTCGTAGTATTCGTCCGCATCCCAACGGTCGGCGGGGATTTCGGTGATCAGATCTTCGCCTTGCAATAGCGCTTGCCACAGGCGGTCAGGGGAGTCGATGCCGTTGGGCAGCCGACACGCCATGCCGATGACAGCAACCGGCGTCACGGGCGTCGTCTTGTGCACGCTTCCCACCTCTTCGTGCGGTGCCGCGGCGACACCGCGATATCGCACCCAAGTAACCTGAGCGAAATGTTCAAACCGATCTCCTAAAACCGACGATGAACAGCTGTGTAGCCTAGCTCGGATCGATTGTCCGCATAGGCGAAACCGTGCGGACGTACGCAAAATCACTTGCCTGCGCGAGCAGACGCAAAAGCCCCCAAAACGGGGCGTTTTTGGGGGCTTTTGCGTCTGGTCGCGCTCACAGCTAGCGTCGTGAAATGCGAACCAGGGTCGCCGAAATGCTCGGTGTCGAGTTCCCCATCTGCGCTTTCAGCCACTGCCGAGACGTCGTGGCCGCCGTGACCAACGCCGGCGGGTTCGGCGTCCTCGGCGCGGTGGGGCACAGCCCCGAACGGCTGCGTAACGAGCTGACCTGGATCGACGAGGAGACCGGCGGAAAGCCATACGGCCTCGACCTGCTCTTGCCGCCAAAGTACGTCGGCGCGGAGGAGGGCGGGATCGATGCCAAGCAGGCCCGGTCGCTGCTGCCCGCCGAACACCTGGCATTCGTCGACGACTTGCTCGCCCGCTACGGCATCGCAGCGTCCACCGAACCGGCGCGTAATTCGCCCGCGGGCGGGCTCAACATCTCGCCCAAAGGCTACGAGCCGCTCGTCGAAGTTGCCTTCGCACACAACATTCGGCTGATCGCCAGCGCGCTTGGATCGCCGCCGGTAGACCTCGTCGAGCGTGCCCACGACCACGATGTGCTGGTGGCCGCGCTGGCCGGCAAGACGGAACACGCGCGACGGCATGCGGCTGCGGGTGTCGACCTGATCGTCGCGCAGGGCACCGAGGCCGGCGGCCACACCGGCGAGGTGGCGACCATGGTCTTGGTGCCCGAAGTGGTGGACGCGGTGGCACCGGTCCCGGTGCTGGCCGCCGGGGGTATTGCCCGCGGTCGCCAGATCGCGGCGGCCCTGGCGCTGGGTGCCGAGGGCGTGTGGTGCGGGTCGGTATGGCTGACCACCGAAGAGGCCGAGACATCGCCCGCGGTCAAGGACAAGTTCCTGGCCGCCAGCTCGTCGGACACGGTGCGGTCCCGGTCGCTGACGGGCAAGCCGGCGCGGATGCTGCGCACCGCCTGGACCGACGAGTGGGACGGGCCCGACAGTCCAGGGCCCCTCGGAATGCCGCTACAGACCGCGCTGGTCAGCGAATCCCAGCTGCGCATCGGCAAAGCCGCCGGTCAACCGGGCGCCAAGGCCCGCGAGCTGGCCACCTACTTCGTCGGGCAGGTCGTCGGATCACTCGACCGGGTCCGCCCGACGCGCGCGGTCGTGCTCGACATGGTCGAGGAGTTCATCGACACCATCGGGCGCCTGGAGGGGTTCGTTGAGAAGTGAACCGAGAAGTGATCTACGCCACGTAAGGAACATATAAAGATTGCGAGACACGGCGCGGATCGGTTTGACCTAGGGCACACCCGTCGTGCATCATCGGTCGGACAGGCACCTCGTTAGGTGAGGCGTCCACGCGAATATAGGCCACTGACCCCGAACGTCGAAAGACGCCCCGGGTCAGGACAGCTCCTCCCGGCTTAAGGGTTGAGCCCAGGTGGCTTCCGGATTACCGGATCACGTCGTGTGGTGCCAAAACTCTGACGAGTGGGGTGCGGTTTTCCGGCGATTTGCCGGATGCTGTACTCCTTTGCTGCGTGTAGATCGTGCGGGAAGCCGCGCGCATCGTGACCGTTGAGGAGGTGAGGGACACATGAGTTCCAGCGATAGTCCGGGTCGAGATCCGGCCCATGTTTCGTCCCAACCCGACCTCCGGCGCGACATTCTTCGCTAAGTCGCCATGCGCCAATTGGCTTTACCGCCAGGCGTTTTCGGATCGGAATCGGCACGGGACGAGACACCCAGTCCATTTGGAAGTGCTCGTTTTGAATTCCGTCAGGAGTCGATCATGACTGCAGCTCTGCATGATGAAGTAGGAGCCGTAGCGCCCGTCCGCCAGCTGCGGATAGTGCGCGACACGGACCGCGCCGAGGCCCCCGTCGCCGCCCCCGCGTCCACCAACGTGGTTCGTCGGCTCGGCAACCAGATTTTCGTCCCCGGTGGCGACCCGCTGCTGGACGGCACCGCCCGCTTGTTGAGCATTCCGGTGCGGCACGTGTACGCGGCGCTGTGGCGTGTCGGGGTCCTCGAAGTGCAGGCGTAGTCTGCACGTAACGGCATCGATCCGGCTATCACCGGGAAGCCTTCGGAAGAACAGCCAGTCGGCCCAGTAGAACCGAACGGGGTAGGCCCGTCACAGCCTCCTAGAGCGGTCGCGCGGTCAGTGCGGCAAGCGGGGTGGTACCGCGGCGCTCGCGCAGACAGCGCGTCGTCGTCCCCGGCCTGACGACACCGCCGCACAGGAGACGACGCGCAAGTGACCGACCAAGCCGATCCGAACGCCTATCCGAAGCTGGCCGGAGGGGCACCCGACTTCCCGGCGCTCGAGCTCGAGGTTCTCAATTACTGGGCCGCCGACGACACCTTCCGGGCCAGCATCGAGCACCGCGACGGCGCCCCGGAATACGTGTTCTACGACGGGCCGCCGTTCGCCAACGGCCTCCCGCACTACGGCCACCTGCTCACCGGCTATGTGAAGGACATCGTCCCGCGGTACCGCACGATGCGCGGCTATAAGGTGGAGCGCCGCTTCGGCTGGGATACCCACGGGTTGCCGGCCGAACTGGAAGTCGAGCGTCAGCTGGGAATCACCGACAAATCCCAGATCGACGACATGGGGATCGCCGCGTTCAACGACGCCTGTCGTGCGTCGGTGTTGCGTTATACCGCCGAGTGGCGGGCCTACGTGACCCGTCAGGCGCGCTGGGTCGATTTCGAAAATGATTACAAGACTCTCGATCTCAGCTACATGGAGTCGGTGATCTGGGCGTTCAAACAACTGTGGGACAAGGGCCTGGCGTACGAGGGCTACCGGGTGTTGCCGTATTGCTGGCGCGACGAAACGCCGCTGTCCAATCACGAGCTGCGGATGGACGACGACGTCTATCGAAGCCGCCAGGACCCGGCTCTGACGGTGGGTTTCAAGATCACCGGCGGCGAGCTGGACGGGGCCTACCTGCTGGTGTGGACGACGACGCCGTGGACATTGCCGTCGAACCTCGCGGTGGCCGTCAATCCGGATGTGGCGTATGTCCGGGTCAGGGCCGGCGATCGTCGTTTCGTGCTGGCCGAGGCACGGCTGGCTGCCTACGCGCGCGAGTTAGGTGAAGATCCCGAGGTACTGGGGTCCTACTGCGGAGCCGACCTGCTGGGCACGCGCTACCTGCCGCCGTTCCCGTATTTCTACGATTCGGCCGATAACGCATTTCAGGTGCTGCCTGCGGACTTCGTGACCACCGAAGACGGCACCGGCATCGTCCACATGGCGCCGGCCTACGGCGAGGACGACATGGCCACCACCGACCCGTTCGGCATCGTGCCGGTGACCCCGGTCGACGCTAAAGGCCGCTTCGACGCCACCGTCCCGGATTACCGGGGGCAGCACGTCTTCGACGCCAACGCGCAGATCATCCGCGATCTGAAGAACCAGAGCGGCCCGGCCGCGGCCAACGGCGCGGTGTTGCTGCGCCACGAAACCTATGAGCACCCGTACCCGCACTGCTGGCGCTGCCGCAACCCGCTGATCTATAAGGCGGTGTCGTCGTGGTTCATCACGGTCACCGAATTCCGGGACCGGATGGTCGAACTCAACCAGCAGATCACCTGGTATCCCGAACATGTCAAGGACGGCCAGTTCGGTAAGTGGCTGCAGGGCGCCCGCGACTGGTCGATCTCGCGAAACCGCTACTGGGGCACCCCGATACCGGTGTGGAAATCCGATGACCCCGCCTACCCGCGCATCGACGCCTATGGCAGTCTCGAAGAACTCGAGCGCGACTTCGGCGTGCGCCCAACCAATTTGCACCGGCCCTACATCGACGAGCTGACCCGGCCCAACCCCGACGACCCCACCGGCCGCAGCACGATGCGGCGGATCCCCGACGTGTTCGATGTGTGGTTCGACTCGGGCTCCATGCCGTATGCGCAGGTGCACTACCCGTTCGAGAATGCGCGACTGGTTCGACGGTCACTATCCGGGGGACTTCATCGTCGAGTACATCGGCCAGACCCGTGGCTGGTTCTACACGCTGCATGTGCTGGCGACCGCATTATTTGACCGTCCGGCGTTTAAAACCTGTGTGGCGCACGGGATCGTGCTCGGTTCCGACGGCCAGAAGATGAGCAAGTCGCTGCGCAACTACCCCGACGTCAACGAGGTGTTCGACCGCGACGGCTCCGACGCCATGCGGTGGTTCCTGATGGCGTCGCCGATCCTGCGCGGCGGCAACCTGATCGTCACCGAACAAGGAATCCGCGAAGGCGTGCGGCAGGTCCTGCTGCCGTTGTGGAACGCGTATACCTTCCTAGTGTTGTATGCGCCGAAAGTCGGTACCTGGCGCACGAATTCGGCGCACGTGCTGGACCGCTACATCCTGGCCAAGCTGGCGGTGCTGCGCGACGACCTCACTCGGTCGATGGAGGTCTGCGACATCTCCGGAGCGTGTGAACAGCTGCGGCAGTTAACCGAGGCGTTGACGAACTGGTATGTGCGACGGTCCCGTTCGCGGTTCTGGGAGGAGGATGTCGATGCCATCGACACCCTGCACACGGTGCTGGAGGTTACCGCCAGGCTGGCCGCGCCGCTGCTGCCGTTGATCACCGAGCTGATCTGGCGCGGCCTTACCGGTGAGCGTTCGGTGCACCTGACCGACTGGCCGCAAGAAGGGCAGCTGCCGGCTGACTCGGACCTGGTCGCCGCGATGGACCAGGTCCGCGAGGTTTGCTCGGCCGCGTCGTCGTTGCGCAAGGCCAAGAAACTGCGGGTACGTCTGCCGCTGCCGAAACTGACGGTGGCGGTGGAGAATCCGCAGTCTCTTGGAGCCATTTACCGACCTGATCGCGGACGAGCTCAATGTCAAACGCGTCGAGCTGACCGACGCGATCGACACCTATGGCCGGTTCGAGCTCACCGTCAACGCCCGGGTGGCCGGGCCGCGACTGGGCAAGGATGTGCAGGCCGCGATCAAGGCCGTCAAGGCCGGGTCAGGGGTGGTCAATCCGGACGGCACGCTGACCGCGGGTCCCGCGGTATTGTTTCCGGAGGAATACAGTTCACGGCTGGTGGCCGCCGACCCGGAATTCACCGCTGCGCTACCGGCCGGGGCGGGCCTGGTGGTGCTCGACGGCGAGGTGACTCCCGAGCTGGAGGCCGAGGGCTGGGCCAAGGACCGCATCCGCGAACTGCAGGAATTGCGCAAGTCCACCGGGCTGGACGTCTCCGACCGCATCAGCGTGGTGATGTCGGTGCCCGCCGAGCGGGCGGACTGGGCTTTGGCCCATCGCGACCTCATCGCCGGCGAGATCCTGGCCACCAGCTTCGAATTCGGCGAGCCAGGCGACTCCGTCGCCATCGGCGACGGAGTCCGCGTCACCATCTGCAAAACCTGAGCCGCGAAACTGTATTCCACTACACGTTTCACGAGTAAACCCGTCGGTAGTTACAGTCTCGCGGAGTGTCAGTAGGAAGTGGCACCCTGCGGCGGTGAGCACAACACCTTTTGTCGGCACGGATGCCGTCCGCGCCGGCTCATTGACCGAACGTGACTTGCGACGATCCTGCACGCGGATCTATCGCGATGTGTACAAACGCCGTGGTAGCAACCTGACCGCCAAGGACCGGGCGATTGCTGCGTGGCTGTGGTCGGGGAAAGGAGCGGTGGTGGCCGGCAATTCCGCGGCCGCGCTATTGGGCGCTGAGTGGATCGACCCCCACACACCGGCCGAACTGGTAACCGATCGCACACGTCCTCCGCCGCTGATCATCACCCGCAACGAGACGCTGCTAGCGGGCGAGAGAACGCTTGTCGACGGGGTGCCCGTGACTTCGCCGGCCCGCACCGCCTTCGACCTGGGCCGGCGCCCGGGGTTTCAGACCGCGGTCATTCGGATCGATGCCTTAGCCCGCGCTACGGGTGTTGCAGCTCCGGATGTCTACCCGCTCATCGATACTCACCGCGGCGTCCGCGGCATGAAGCAACTGCGGCGCGTGCTGCCTCTCATCGACCCGGGGGCGGAGTCGCCGCAGGAGACCAGAACGAGGCTCGTTCTGATTCGCGGCGGGCTGCCCAGGCCGCAGACGCAGATCGTGGTGCGCAATATGTGGGGTGCGGTGGTGGCCCGCATCGACATGGGATGGGAAGAGTGGCTCGTCGGGGTCGAATACGACGGCGAGCAGCACTGGACCGACCCGCAGATCCGCGCCAATGACATCGACCGCACGGCCGAATTGGAGCGACGCGGATGGCGGCTGGTCCGGGTGAGTGCCGACCTGCTGCGTTACCGGCCAGACGTCATCGTGGAGCGGGTTCGCGGTGCTCTATTGGCCGCGGGCTGCCCCTTGGACCGCGAGACTGTAACTGGCAACGCGTTTCTCGAGTGGAGCCGTCGGTAGTTACACTTTCGCGGGGATGGGCGTGGGGTTAAACCACCCCTAGTGCCGTGCGAGTGCAACTGGCTACACGTTCCTCGAGTGGAGCCGTCGGTAGTTACACTTTCGCGGTAGAGAAGATAGCCAGGGTGACGTAGTCCATGGTGAAGCCGCCGCCGAGCGAATCGATGGCGGTTCCGACGGCTTCCCGCACGGTCGCCAGCTGGTCCGGCGCGAGCAAGGTGAGCGTCCCTGTGGTGAGCAGATGGTCCAGCCATTCATCGCGCGTGTACTCCCGCTGCCATTCGTACCGCGCCTGCTCGGGTTCGCCGAAGCCCCCGGCAGTTCTGATACCTTCCACGGCCCTGGCGACATTTACCTGTTGCAGCTGGAGACCAGGGTTCTGCAGTGGCGCGTCGGGCGCCGCGCGCTTTAAGACTTCGTCGAAGGCGGCGCCGACTTCGCTAGGCGGGTCGAAGACATGCCAGTACAGCGCCAGCAACCCGTGTGGCCGCAGCACCTGTGCCGCCTTGCGGGCGCCCAGCACCGGGTCGACCCAGTGCCAGGCCTGTCCGGCGACGACCGCGTCGAATGTCCTGCCCCTGGGGTCCCAGTCTTCGAACTTGCCGATCTCGACGTCGATCCCGGTCCGCCGGGCGACCTCGGCCATTCGCTCGTCCACGTCGACGCCGAGCACCTTGACACCCGCCGCCTTGTACTGCCGTGCGCCGATGCCGGTTCCGCAGCCGACATCGAGGAACTCCACCCCGGGGCTCGCGGCGACGACGCGCTGTATGAGGGCGTCGGGGTAGCGAGGCCGAGCCCGGTCGTACCGTTCGGCATCCACACCGAAGGACTCCGCTACCTGCCGGAATCGGTGCAGCTCGAGTGCGGGGACAGCGGGTTCAGAAGACACAATTCGAGTCTACGTACCAAACCTTAACCACCGCGAAACTGTAACTGGCAACACATTTCTCGAGAGGGGCCGTCGGTAGTTACAGTCTCGCGGGGGAGGGGGGTGGGGGTTAGGGCTTGAGCGCGCGCCAGCGCAGCCTGCCGCCGCGGACTTCCACGTCCACGTCATGAAATCCCACTGCGCGCAACCGATCCGGCAGCGTCTCCGGCGGGACGGTGTTGCAGGTGTCGCGGATGTGCAGCAGCCGGAACCGCAGCGACGCCACGCTGTCGCTCCCGGCGAAGACGCCGCCGGGCCGAAGCACCCGGAAAGCCTCGGCGAACAGCGCGTCCTGCAGCTCGACGGTCGGGACGTGATGCAGCATCGTGAACGACACCACCGAGCTGAACTCGTCGGCCGGCAATCCGGTGTTGGTGGCGTCGCCGTTAATGATGCGGGCCCGGTCGCCGTACAAGTGCTCCAGCCGCCGCGCCATCGGAGTATCGAGCTCCACCGACGTGAGCGCAGGCGTCTTGTCGACCAGCACCCGCAGGATGGCGCCGTAGCCGGGCCCGATCTCCAGGGTGTTGTCGCCCAGGTCCGCGTCGCCGAGCACCCATGGCAGCAATTCGTCTTCGACCTGCTTGGCCCAACGGTCCGAGCTGCAGCACAACTTGTGCGCCAGGTTCATCGCCATTTAGCCAGCCTAGCCACCGTTGCCGCCGGTGCCGCCCTTACCGGCAGCGGTCATGTCACCCGCGTCGACAACGACGGAACCACCACCGCCCCCGCCGCCGGAGTTGCCGTCGCCGGCAGTCCCGGCGACTGCGTCGCCGAACGCGACCAAGTTCGCCCCACCGGGGTTGCCCACTGAAAGCGGTCCGCCGCCAGCGCCGCCGGTGGCGTTGTGTCCAACCGGTATAAGGGTGTCCCCGCCATTGCCGCCGCTACCGCCGAAAGTGCCACCGCCACCGCCGCCACCGCCACCGCCTGCGGCGGTAAAGCGTGACCTGGTCTTGCGTCTCGTCCATGATGGCGGTTCCGCCGGCCCCGCCTTGGCCGCCGGTGCCGGCGACGCCGCCGGTTCCGCCGCTGGCGCCGCCGATTCCGCCGCCTCCGCCGCCTCCGGCGGCGGCGGTGCCCACTGAGCTGGCATCGATGATCGTGGTCGTGGCGGCGCCGCCGGCGCCGCCTGTTCCGCCGACGCCACCGTTACCGGCGGCACCGCCGCCATGGGCGGCCCCGCCGGTCCCGCCATTGCCGCCGTCGCCGCCTTGGGTGCCCGCCGCAACGGTGCTGCTCGAACTGCTCATGCCGCCCCCGCCGGCCCCGCCGTCCCCACCGGCGCCGCCGGCGCCCGCGACGGCGCCGCTGGCGCCCAGCCCGGCGAGCCCGCCGGTGCCGCCGTTGCCACCGGTGCCGGCGCCGGACCCGGTGTCGTCGGCGCCTTGGCCGCCGTCGCCGCCCTGGCCGCCATTGCCGCCGACGCCCCCCGCGCCGGCATGGCCGGACAAAGCCGAGCCCTTGCCCCCGATCCCGCCGGCCCCGCCATTGCCGCCCTGGCCGCCGTCAGTGCCGTCGCCACCATTGGTGCCAGCGATGCCGAGGCTGCCGGTACCGCCGGCACCGCCGAGGCCACCGGTACCCCCGGTCCCGCCGGAACCCCACAACCGCCCGGCGTTGCCGCCGGCGCCACCAGTTCCGCCGCTTTCACCGAGGCCGCCGGTGGGGCCAATCGTGCCCGTCCCGCCCGTTCCGCCGTGGCCGCCGTTCCCGAACAGAAACGCGCTGCCGCCTCGTCCGCCGGGATCGCCCGGCGCACCCGACCCGCCGTTGCCGCCATTACCGAACAGCCACCCGCCGGCCCCACCGGCGTGCCCTGTTCCGGCCGCCCCATTAGCACCGTTGCCGAACAGCGGGCGCCCCGTCAGATCCAGGATCGGCGAAAACGCCGACACGTTCGCCGCCTCACCGGCCGTATACGCGCTACCGGCCCCGGACAGGGCCTGCACGAACTGCTGATGAAACGCCGCCGCCTGCGCGCTCAAAGCGTGAAACTGCTGGCCTTGGGAGGAAAACAGCGCCGCGATCGCCGCAGACACTTCATCCCCGGCCGCAGCAGCCAACCCCGGTGGTCTTGACGGCCGCGGCCGCGTGGGCTTGATTGAGCGCCGAACCGATACCGGTCAAGTCCGAAGCCGCCGAACCCAACACATCCGGGACCGCTGTCAAAAAAGCCACGCCAGCCTCCTGCCCCCGGAGCGTTTTGCCCAGCAAAAGACTAGCCCCGCCGAACGCAGCGTGCAGGTTTCCCCTATGGCACCGCGAGAGTGCAACCAGTTACGCGTTTCGCGAGTGACAGCGTCGGTAGTTGCATTCTCGCGGGGGAATGTTCAACCGCCCAATAGCATCGACAGTTGTGGAGTCCCGCTGGGTGCTGCACCTGGATATGGATGCGTTCTTCGCCTCCGTCGAACAACTCACCCGACCGACCCTGCAGGGACGGCCGGTGCTGGTCGGTGGGCTGGGCGGCCGGGGTGTGGTGGCTGGCGCCAGCTATGAGGCGCGGGTATTCGGCGCCCGCTCGGCCATGCCGATGCACCAGGCCCGCCGGCTGATCGGCGTGGCCGCGGTGGTGCTGCCGCCGCGCGGCATGGTCTACGGGGTGGCCAGCCGGCGGGTGTTCGACACCGTCCGCAGCGTGCTGCCCATCCTCGAGCAGCTGTCCTTCGACGAGGCCTTCGGGGAGCCGGTCCAGCTCGCCGGGGCTCCGGCCGTCCAAGTCGCGGTGTTCTGTGAGCACCTGCGCCGACGGGTGCGCGAAGAAACAGGCCTGATCGCCTCGGTCGGTGCGGGTTCGGGCAAGCAGATCGCCAAGATCGCCTCCGGCCTGGCCAAACCCGACGGGATCCGCGTGGTTAGCCGCACCGAAGAACAGCTGCTGCTCGGCGGCCTGCCGGTGCGCAAGCTGTGGGGTATCGGCCCGGTCGCCGAGGAGAAGCTGAATCGCCTGGGCATCGAGACCGTCGGACAGCTGGCCGCCTTGAAAGACGCGGAGGCGGCCAACATCCTGGGCGCGACGATCGGGCCGGCGCTGCACCGGCTGGCCCGCGGTATCGACGACCGCCCGGTGGCCGAGCGCGCCGAAGCCAAGCAGATCAGCGCCGAATCCACCTTCGCGGTCGATCTGACCACCCTGGACCAGCTGCGCGACGCCATCGATCCGATCGCCGAGCACGCGCACCAACGGCTCCTCAGAGACGGCCGCGGCGCGCGCACCGTCACGGTGAAGCTGAAGAAGTCCGACATGAGCACGCTGACCCGCTCGGCGACGCTGCCCTACGCCACTACCGAACCCGGCGCGCTGACGGCGGTGGCCCGACGGCTGCTGCTGGACCCGCTGCAGATCGGCCCCATCCGCCTACTCGGCGTTGGGTTTTCCGGGTTGAGCGACGTGCGCCAGGAGTCGCTGTTCCCGGAGCTCGAGGCCCAAGACGCCCTCGAGACCGACCATTCGCTGGAAACCTCACTCGCCACACTGCCGCCGCCCCAAGACCCGGCGTGGCGCGTGGGCGACGACGTCACCCACCCCGACCTGGGGCACGGCTGGGTGCAGGGCGCGGGGCACGGCGTGGTCACCGTGAGGTTCGAGACCCGCGGTTCGGGTCCGGGCCACGCGAAAACGTTTCCCGGAGACACCGGCGACCTCACCCACGCGAACCCGACCGACAGCCTGGACTGGCCGGACTATGTCGACGCGCTAAAAGCCCAGGACGACACGTCAGCCCCAGCGGGCGATGACGTCGGCCGCGGGTAGTCCCGCGGCCAGCGCCGCTATCAGCAGCACCCGGGCCTGCGGCGGCCGCAGCCGCGGCACCATCACCGCACCGGCCTCCACCAGATCGTGCCCGGGACCATAACCCGCGCTGACCCGCCCGCCGGGCACCCGGGTGGACACCGCGATCGCCACCCCATCCCGGCAATGCCGGCGCACGCCGTCGACCACCGCGTCCCCGACATTGCCCGAGCCAAGCGCCTCCAGCACCACACCGCGCGCCCCGGCGGCCACGCACGCGTCCAGCGCCACCGCGTCACTGCCCAGGTATGCGGCCACGATGTCAACGCGCGGGGCATCGGCGGCACTCAGCGAGCCCACGTAAGGCCGCGTCTTGGCGCCGGTCAGCGTCACACCGCCCGCCACACTGCCGAGCAGCTCACCCGCGAAGCCACTCATGTCCTGGGTGGCGACTTTGTGTAATCCCAACGGCTGCAACACCCGACCCGCGAAGCACAGCAGCACGCCGAGGCCGCGGGCGGACGGGCTGGCGGCCACCGCCAGCGCGTCGCGCAGATTGGCGGGGCCGTCAGCGTCGGGGGCATCGGCGCTGCGCATGGCGCCGGTCAGCACGACCGGGACGTCACCCGCATAGGTGAGGTCGAGCCACAGCAGGCTCTCCTCCATGGTGTCGGTGCCGTGCGCGACGACCACTCCCTCGGCGCCCGCAGCGGTCGCGGCCCGCACCGCGGCGCTGATCCGATCCCAATCGGCCAGGGTCAGCTGTGAACTGTCGATCGCCATCAGGTCCACCACATCGACGTCCAGCCCGGCCGTCAGCTCCGCGCCGCCGTAGGTGGGACGGGCCACGCCGTCCGCGCCGGTGCTGGTCGAGATCGTGCCTCCGGTGGTGATGACGGTAAGGCGAGTCACGGTCCGATCATCCCGCACGCGCGACTAAGGGATGATGGAGGAGTGCCTGACGAACCAATGGGATCCGCTGAGCCGGTGACTTCGGCTGAGGCAGCTGACAACGCTGGGGAAACGGGAGCCCCCGCGCCGAGGCGGCGGCTTCGTCTGTTGGTGTCGGTTGCGGCGGTCGTGCTGGCACTCGACATCGTCAGCAAGATTCTGGCCGTCAAACTGCTGCCCCCCGGCCAGCCGGTGTCGATCATCGGCGACACGGTCACCTGGACTTTGGTCCGCAACTCCGGCGCCGCGTTCTCCATGGCGACCGGTTACACCTGGCTGCTGACGCTGGTCGCGACGGGCGTGGTGGGCGGCATCTTCTGGATGGGGCGACGGCTGGTGTCGCCCTGGTGGGCGGTCGGGCTCGGAATGATCCTGGGCGGGGCGACGGGCAACCTGGTTGACCGTTTCTTCCGGGCACCGGGACCGCTTCGGGGACACGTCGTGGACTTTCTGTCGATCGGCTGGTGGCCGGTGTTCAACGTCGCCGATCCGTCGGTGGTGGGTGGGGCCATCCTGCTGGTCGTGCTGTCGATTTTCGGCTTCGATTTCGACGCGGTGGGCCGCCGCAAGGACCGCGAGACCAGTGACTGACCGCTCGATGCCCGTCCCGGAGGGATTGGCGGGCATGCGTGTTGACGCGGGGCTGGCCCGCCTGCTGGGACTGTCCCGCAGCGCCGCGGCCACCCTCGCCGAAGACGGCGGCGTCGAATTGGACGGCGTGCAGGCGGGAAAGTCCGACCGTCTGACACCTGGTGCCTGGTTGGAGGTCCGCCTGCCCGAGGCGCCGGCGCCGCTGGAGAACACCCCGGTCGACATCGAGGGCATGCGGATTCTCTACTCCGACGACGACATCGTGGCCGTTGACAAACCGGCGTGGGTCGCCGCGCACGCGTCGGTGGGCTGGACCGGGCCGACGGTGCTCGGCGGTCTAGCCGCCGCGGGTTACCGGATCACCACGTCGGGCGTGCACGAGCGGCAGGGCATCGTGCACCGCCTCGACGTCGGTACCTCGGGTGTGATGGTGGTGGCGATCTCCGAGCGCGCATACACCGCGCTCAAGCGAGCGTTCAAAGAGCGCACCGTCGACAAGCGTTATCACGCGCTGGTGCAAGGACATCCGGATCCGTCCAGCGGCACGATCGACGCGCCGATCGGCCGCCATCACGGCAACGAGTGGAAGTTCGCCGTCACCAAAGATGGCCGGCACAGCATCACCCACTACGACACGGTGGAAGCGTTCGCCGCCGCCAGCCTGCTCGACGTGCATCTGGAAACCGGTCGCACCCACCAGATTCGGGTGCATTTCTCCGCGCTGCATCACCCGTGCTGCGGCGACCTGGTCTACGGGGCCGATCCGAAACTCGCGAAAAGGCTCGGTTTGCAGCGGCAATGGTTGCACGCTCGGTCGCTGGCCTTCGCCCATCCGGCCGACGGCCGGCGGATCGAGATCGTCAGCCCGTACCCGCAGGATTTGCAGGACGCGTTGGACGTGTTGCGCGAAGAGGGCTGACGGGGCGTGACGGGCGCTCACTCGGGCTTGCGGGCCTCGACCAGCACCCGCACCGCATGCGCGACGAAGGGCCCGTCGGCCTCGATCCGTTCGTGCAGGGCCCGCAGCTTCTCCCGATAACGATCCACGGTGAAGTCCGGCACTGTCCAAATCACCTTGCGCAGGAAGTAGATAACGGCGCCGACGTCGAAAAACTCGGCCCGTTGCCGCTCCATCCGAATGTCGACGATCCGCAACCCGGCGGCCTGCGCGCCCGCGCTCTGGACATCCGGGTGCAACTCGGCCCATTTCTGTGGTTGCGGCCCGATGAAGTATTCGACCAGCTCCGACATCGTCGCGGGTCCGATTTGCTGCGCAAGGTAGGTGCCCCCGGCCCGCAGCACCCGGGCGATCTCGTTCCACCGCACGTCGATGGGATGGCGGCTGCTCACCAGGTCGAACGCCTCATCGGCGAACGGCAACCGTGGCTCATCCCCGGTCCGGACGACCACTACGCCACGCGGATGCAGGAGTTTGGTGGCCAGCGCCGCGTTGGGCGGCCACGATTCCGTCGCGACCATGGTGGGCGGGAATGTGTCGACGCCCGCCAGCACCTCGCCACCACCGGTGTCGACGTCACATGCGGCCGAGACGTCCGCCAGCCGGCGGCTCAGCAGCCGCTGGTAGCCCCAGGACGGTCGTTCCTCCGTCGCGCGGCCGTCCAGCCAGGAGAAATCCCAACCGTCGACGGATACCGAATCGGCTTCTGTCACCAGATCTTCAAATGAGCGACTCACGTCAGCCATTGTGGGCCACGGGCATCACCGCGGCGTCGTCGTCCTCCCAGAGCAGCAGCTGGCGAACCGCTGTTCGCGAGCCGTAGGGGCGAAGCATCGTGCTGGCCGGACGCGGGCGCACCCGCTGCGGCCACCAGAACCAGCGCCCGAGAAGCGTTGCGACGGAAGGCGTCATGAACGAACGCACGATCAGCGTGTCGAACATCAGCCCGAGGCCGATAGTTGTCCCGATCTGGCCGAGAACCTGGAAGCCGCTGAACACGAACGCGCACATGGTGACGGCGAAGACGATGCCGGCGGAAGTCACCACCGAGCCGGTGCCGGCCATCGAGCGAATGACGCCGGTCTTCAATCCGGCATGGATCTCTTCCTTGAACCGGGAGATCAACAGCAGGTTGTAGTCCGATCCCACCGCCAACAGCAGGATCACGGCCAGCGCGAGCACCACCCAATACAGCTGGATCCCGAACATGTACTGCCAAACCAGCACGGACAGCCCGAACGACGCCCCCAACGACAGGGCAACCGTGCCCACGATCACCAACGCGGCGACCAGGCTTCGCGTGATGATCATCATGATCAGCAGAATGAGGCTCAGCGCAGCCAGGGCGACGATCAACAGGTCGTACTTGGCGCCTTGCTGGATGTCCTTGTAGGTCGCGGCGGTGCCGCTCAGATAAATCTGGGCGTCGGCCATGGGTGTGCCCTTCAGGGCTTCGTGCGCGGCGTTCGCGATCGGCTCGATGTGATCGATGCCCTCGGTGGTCGACGGATCACCCTCGTGGGTGACGATCATCCGGACGGCCTTGCCGTCGGGTGGCATGAACAGCTTCAGCCCGCGCTCGAAATCGGGGTTCTTGAACACCTCGGGAGGCAGGTAGAACGAGTCGTCGTTCTTGGCGGCGTCAAAGGCCCGCCCCAGCGCCGTGGCGTTGTCGAGCGCGGCCGCTTGCTGGGCGAAGATGCCCGACTGGGTCGCGTAGCTGGACAAGGTCAATTGATGGTTGACCTCCTGGCTGGCGATCTGGGGTGGGATCAGCGCCACCAGCTTCGGCTGCAGCGCGTCGAGCTTGTCCAGGGTGGCCGTGAGGTCCTCAAATCTTTCACTGAGCCGGTCGATACCGTCGAGTGCGTCGAAGACCGACCTGAGCGCAAAACAGGCGGGGACGTCGTAACAATGCTTTTCCCAATAGAAGTAGCTACGAAGCGGCCTGAAGAAGTCGTCGAAATTCGCGATCTTGTCGCGCAGGTCTTGGATCGTGCTGAGCGTGTCGTGAAAGCTTTTGGTCTCGCTGTCAGTAGAGGCGGCGAGCTGCTGCTGCAGCACGTACTGCTGCTTGAGAATGCCGATCGTTTTCGCGAGTTCGCCGGCTTGCTTCTGCAGGTCGTTCGCGCGGTCCCGCTGGTATTGCAGGTTTTCCTGCTGGCCGGCGCTGCCCGAACTGATCTGGAACGCGAGCGAGCTGTGGTCGATCGGGGTGCCCAGGGGTCGGGTGATGGTCTGCACCTGGGCGACGCCGTGCACGTGAAACACGGCCTTGGCCACCCGGTCCAGGATGAGCATGTCCGCCGGGTTGCGCAGGTCGTGGTCCGACTTGAGCATCAGCAGCTCGGGCTCCAGGCGGGCGCGGGAGAAGTGCCGCTCGGCTGCCGTGTAGCCGACATTGGCCGGCGCGCTTTCGGGCATGTAGGGGCGGACGTCATAGCTCGACTTGTACCCGGGCAGCGCGAGCAGGCCGATCAGGGCCAGCGCGCACGAGGCCACCAGAATCGGGCCGGGCCAGCGGACGATGGCCGTGCCGATCCGCCGCCAGCCGCGGGTCCTCATCGCGCGCTTGGGTTCGAAGACCCCCACCAATGCGCCCAGGGTGAGTACCGCCGGACCCAGGGTGAGCGCGGCGAGAAGCGCGACGAGGATGCCTATCGCGGCAGGCATGCCCAGACTTTGGAAGTAGGGCAGCCGGGTAAATCCCAGACAGGCAACCGCGCCGGCCACGGTAAGGCCAGATCCCAGCACGATGTGGGCCGTGCCGTGAAACATGGTGTAGTACGCGGATTCTCGGTCTTCGCCGGCCCCGCGCGCTTCCTGGTAGCGGCCGACGACGAATATCGCGTAGTCGGTTCCGGCGGCGATAACCAGCAACGTGAGGATGTTGGTGGCGTAGGTCGAGAGCCCGATCACCCCGATGTTCCCGAGGAAGGCGACGATTCCCCGGGCGGCGGACATCTCGACGAGCACCGTGATGAGCACCAGCAGCATGGTGAAGAAGGAACGGTAGACGAACAGCAACATCAACGCGATCGCGCCGACGGTTATCCCGGTGACCTTCGCGGTCCCCTTGCTGCCGACGTCGAACTGATCCGAGATCAGCGGGGCCGGGCCGGTCACGTAGGTCTTGACGCCCGACGGCGGTGGGGTCTGGCTGACGATGTCGCGCAGCGCGCCCACTGCCTCGTTGGACAACGCCGAGCCCTGATTGCCCGCAAGGTTCACCTGAACATAGGCGGCTTTGCCGTCGCTGCTCTGGGATCCCGCCGCGGTCAGGGTGTCGCCCCAGTAGTCCTGAACATGCTGGACGTGCTTCTTGTCCTGCTCGAACTTGCGGATCAACGAGTCGTAATACCGGTGGGCGTCGGCGCCCAGCGGCTGATCACCCTCCAGGACGATCATGGCCGTGCTGTCGGTGTCGAACTCGTGGAACGTCTGGCCGATTTGCTTGATGGCCTTCAGCGCCGGGGCATCCGGCGAATTCAGCGCCACGTTGTGGACTTTTCCGACGTCCTCCAGCTGGGGCACCGCAATGTTCGTGATCGCGGCGACTGCGATCCAGAACAGCAGGATCGGCACCGAAAGCCGGCGGATGGTGTGCGGTATCGAGGGGCGCGGGGGCTTCTCTTGGGTCACTGGGTCGCTCATCCGGATTTGTCCAGGCAGAAGGTATAGGCGTCGACTTTGTTCACGGTGCGTTCGTCCTTGACTTCGCCGTTGACGGTGATGCGGCACCCGAGGGTGTCGCCGTTGCCCTGCGCCACGACGTTGCCGACGATCGCGGGCTCGGTTGACGTGATGGTGAACGACCAGGGTAGGGGAGCGTCCTTGACCTGCTGCGGCTGGGCGTTGACGTCCAGGTAGTTGATGGTCGCCATGGCGCCCGGCGCGCCGAAGACCTCGAGGACGACATGCTTGGGGTTGAACGGGACGATCTCGTTGGAGAGACCGCTGTTGGCCGAGGGGCCGGTTTTCGAGCCGAAGATTCCGTGCAGGCGATAGATGCCGAATCCCGCCCCGGCGACGACGATCACCGCGACCAGCACCATCCAGCGGCGCCGCACGATCGACTCGAGTGAAATCCGCCTCACCCGTTGGCCTTTCGGTAAGCGGGCGACTTGGCCGGCCCCGCGCTGTGGTTCAGCGCCTCCGGCGTCATCGGCATGCGCTGACAGTACGGTACCGGACCGGACAAACGACGCGGCCGTACACTTTTCCGGGCGCGGCGGCTCGCGGCGGCTGTCGTCACATCTGCCACACGCGTCTCTGGATCGGAGGGCATGTTCGACCTGCCCGGCTCCCAGCGACAAATCCGGTACCCAGCGCGGCAAACGACCCAGCTGTCGCTGATAGGCGGCCCAACGCGGTGTCTTCCGATCGAGAGACCCATGTGGCTAATGCGACTAATGCGATCAATGTGACCCGCTCGTGCGGGTGAGCCCGGGCAGGATGAAGTCATCGACGAGAAGCCGCACCGTCTCACGGTTCGGCAGCTGTCCGGGGATGATCGTCCTGAAGATCAGGTAGTTCGGCATCAGGTCCCACAGTTCGTCGGGAAGGGCGGCATTGGCGATTTCGCCGCGGTCGACGGCCTGCTGCAGTATGTGCCGAACCAGGGCTTCGCGCTGATCGAGGATCTGATGCTGCAGGGCGTCACTGAGGGCCGGGTGGTGCGACACCTCGACGAGCACGGCGCGAATGGTGCTGGCGTGCTGGTAACCCTGTGCACAGCAGGCCTCGCCAAGCTGCAGCAAATCGCCGCGCAAGGTGCCGGTTTCCGGCGCGACCGCGACCTGGCGGACGCTCTCGATGAACGCGGCCAGCATCAATTCCGTCTTCGACGGCCAGCGTCGGTACACCGTCGCCTTGCTGGCGCGGGCCTCGCTGGCCACGGCGTCCACCGTCAACCGCTCGTACCCGTGCTCCTACAGCAGCCGCAAGGTAACCGCGAGCAACTCGCACTCGCGCGGCGACCAGGGCGACGATTCCGCTGACCGGGCGTCTGTCTGGGTCATAGCCCCACGATAGAACCGCTTGGGGTTGTACGGCTCGCAGCGGGCTTCCGAGACACGCTCGGCGACACGCCGGGGACGCGTCGGTCCTCGGTCTTAGACTGGCGTCCCTATGAGCGGTTCTTCGTCGCGGTCCTTCGTACACCTGCACAACCACACCGAGTACTCGATGCTGGACGGTGCCGCGAAGATCTCGCCGATGTTCGCCGAGGCGCACCGGCTGGAAATGCCCGCGATCGGGATGACCGACCACGGAAACATGTTCGGCGCCAGTGAGTTCTACAACGCGGCGACCACCGCCGGGATCAAGCCGATAATCGGCGTCGAGGCCTATATCGCTCCCGGTTCTCGTTTTGACACCCGCCGGATCCTGTGGGGTGACCCGGGCCAGAAGTCCGACGACGTGTCCGGCAGCGGTTCTTACACGCACCTGACGATGGTGGCCGAGAACGCCACCGGGCTGCGCAACCTGTTCAAACTGACCTCGTTGGCGTCCTTCGAGGGCCAGCTGGGCAAGTGGTCGCGGATGGATGCCGAGATCATCGCCGAAAACGCCAGCGGCATCATCGCCACCACCGGATGCCCGTCCGGAGAGGTGCAGACCCGGCTGCGGCTCGGCCAGCACCGCGAGGCGCTGGAGTCCGCGGCCAAGTGGCGGGAGATCTTCGGCGCCGACAACTACTTCCTGGAGTTGATGGACCACGGCCTGTCCATCGAGCAGCGGGTGCGCGAAGGCCTCATCGAGCTCGGCCGCGCGCTCAACATTCCGGCGCTGGCCACCAACGACTGCCACTACGTCACCCGCGACGCCGCGCACAACCACGAGGCGTTGCTGTGCGTGCAGACCGGCAAGACGCTGTCGGATCCGAACCGGTTCAAGTTCGATGGTGACGGCTACTACCTGAAGTCGGCCGCCGAGATGCGCCAGATCTGGGACGACGAGGTTCCCGGCGCCTGCGACTCGAGTTTGTTGATCGCCGAGCGGGTGCAGTCCTACGCCGACGTGTGGGCGCCACGCGACCGGATGCCGGTCTTCCCGGTGCCCGAGGGGCACGACCAGGCGTCCTGGCTGCGCCACGAGGTGGACGCCGGGCTGAGCCGCCGGTTTCGCGACGGTGCGCCCGACGGCTACGCGGCCCGCGCGGCCTTCGAGATCGACGTCATCTGCTCCAAGGGTTTCCCGTCGTACTTCCTGATCGTGGCCGACCTGATCAATTACGCGCGGTCGGTGGAAATCAGGGTCGGCCCCGGCCGGGGCTCGGCGGCCGGATCGTTGGTCGCCTACGTGCTCGGTATCACCGACATCGACCCGATCCAGCACGGTCTGCTGTTCGAGCGGTTCCTCAACCCCGAACGCGCCGTCGATGCCCGACATCGACATCGACTTCGACGACCGTCGCCGCGGTGAGATGGTGCGCTACGCCGCCGACAAGTGGGGCCACGACCGGGTCGCCCAGGTCATCACCTTCGGCACCATTAAAACCAAAGCGGCCCTGAAGGATTCGGCGCGGATCCACTACGGCCAGCCCGGGTTCGCGATCGCCGACCGGATCACCAAGGCGCTGCCGCCGGCGGTCATGGCCAAGGACATTCCGCTGTCGGGCATCACCGACCCGGCTCACGAGCGGTACAAGGAAGCCGCCGAGGTTCGCGGTCTGATCGAAACCGATCCCGACGTCCGCACCATCTACCAGACCGCGCGCGGTCTGGAGGGCCTGATCCGAAACGCCGGCGTGCACGCCTGCGCGGTGATCATGAGCAGTGAGCCACTGACCGAGGCCATCCCGCTGTGGAAGCGGCCGCAGGACGGCGCCATCATCACCGGCTGGGACTACCCGTCGTGCGAAGCCATCGGGCTGCTGAAGATGGACTTCCTGGGTCTGCGCAACCTGACGATCATCGGCGACGCGCTGGAGAACATCAAGTCCAACAGGGGAATTGACCTCGATCTGGAAGCCGTGCCGCTGGACGACAAGCCGACCTACGAGCTGCTGGGCCGCGGCGACACCCTGGGCGTGTTCCAGCTCGACGGCGGCCCGATGCGCGACCTGCTGCGCCGCATGCAGCCGACCGTTTTCGAGGACGTCGTCGCCGTCATTGCGCTCTACCGACCGGGTCCGATGGGCATGAACGCCCACAACGACTACGCCGACCGCAAAAACAACCGGCAGGCCATCAAACCCATCCACCCCGAACTCGAGGAACCGCTGCGCGAGATCCTCTCCGAGACCTACGGCCTGATCGTCTACCAAGAGCAGATCATGCGCATCGCGCAGAAGGTGGCCAGCTACTCGCTGGCCCGAGCCGACATTCTGCGCAAGGCCATGGGCAAGAAGAAGCGTGAGGTGCTGGAGAAGGAGTTCGAGGGGTTCTCCGAGGGCATGCAGGCCAACGGGTTCTCGGAGCGCGCGATCAAGGCGCTGTGGGACACCATCCTGCCGTTCGCCGACTACGCGTTCAACAAGTCGCATGCCGCCGGCTACGGCATGGTCTCCTACTGGACCGCCTACCTCAAGGCCAACTATCCCGCCGAATACATGGCCGGCCTGCTGACCTCGGTCGGCGACGACAAGGACAAGGCGGCCGTCTACCTGGCCGACTGCCGCAAGCTGGGCATCACGGTGCTGGCACCGGACGTCAACGAGTCCGGGCTGAACTTCTTATCGGTGGGTTCCGACATCCGCTACGGCCTGGGCGCGGTGCGCAACGTCGGCGCCAACGTGGTGGGTTCGCTGATCAACAGTCGCGGCGATAAAGGCAAGTTCACCGACTTCTCGGACTACCTGAACAAAATCGAAATCGGGCCCTGCAACAAGAAGGTCACCGAGTCGCTGATCAAGGCGGGCGCATTCGACTCGCTGGGCCATCCGCGAAAAGGCCTGTTCCTGGTTCACACCGACGCCGTCGACTCGGTTCTGGGCACCAAGAAGGCCGAGGCGATAGGCCAATTCGACCTGTTCGGGGGCGACGACGGGACCGGCACCGGAGACTCGGTGTTCACCATCAAGGTTCCCGACGACGAGTGGGAAGACAAACACAAGCTCGCCTTAGAGCGCGAGATGCTGGGCCTGTACGTGTCCGGGCATCCGCTGAACCGGGTCGCGCACCTGCTGGCCGCACAGGTGGACACCGCCATCCCGGCGATCCTTAACGGCGATGTCCCCAACGATTCGCAGGTACGGGTCGGCGGCATTCTGGCTTCGGTGAACCGGCGGGTCAACAAAAACGGAATGCCTTGGGCATCAGCACAATTAGAGGACCTCGCCGGCGGCATCGAGGTGATGTTCTTCCCGCATGCGTACTCCGCTACGGCTCCGACATCGCCGACGACGCGGTGGTGCTGGTCAACGCCAAGGTCGCGATCCGGGACGACCGGATTTCGCTGATCGCCAACGACCTCGTGGTGCCCGACTTTTCCAATGCCCAAATGGATCGCCCGCTGGCGGTCAGCCTGCCGACCCGGCAGTGCACCTTCGACAAGGTCAGCGCGCTCAAGCAGGTGCTGGCGCGCCACCCCGGTACCTCGCAGGTGCACCTGCGGCTGATCAGTGGGGACCGGATCACCACCCTCGAGCTGGACCAATCGCTGCGGGTGACACCATCGCCGGCGCTGATGGGCGACCTCAAGGCGTTGCTCGGCCCGGGATGCCTGGGCGGCTAACGCAACCGGCCCAAAGATATCGATTGGGTCTCTACTGGTTTGCCAGACGACTGCAAGCCCCTATTCTTGCAGCATCTGGTTGGGGTACTCGAGATCAAGGGGCCCAATGACAGCGGATGCCGCCTGCGCGGCTTGCGGGAACGAACTCCGGGAACGCGCGCGATTCTGTGATGGCTGCGGCGCGCCCATAACGCAGCAGCAATCCGCGGAATACAAGCAAGTGACGGTGCTGTTCGCCGACGTGGTGCAGTCGATGGGGATAGCCCGGGCGGTGGGGGCGGAGCGACTGCGCGAGATCATGGCGGACCTGTTCGATCGCTGCGCTGCAATAGTCAACCGTTACGGCGGCACGGTGGACAAGTTCACCGGCGACGGCATCATGGCCGTCTTCGGCGCACCGATTGCGTTGGAGGATCACGCGCTTCGGTCGTGCTTGACAGCCCTGGACATCCAGAAAACGGCGCACGAGCTCGCCGCGAAGGTACACAGCAGAGACGGTGTTCACATCGAACTGCGGGTCGGGTTGAATTCTGGCGAGGTGATTGCCGGCGATGTCGGCTCCAGCCCGTGGAGTTACACCGCCGTCGGTCATCAGGTCGGCATGGCGCAGCGGATGGAATCCCTTGCGGCGCCCGGGGGAGTGATGCTCAGCGAGTCGACCGCGCGTCTGGTTGCCGATGTCGCGGTGCTGGGCGAACCGGAGGGCGGCCACGTCAAGGGCGCCGACGCGTTGGTGCCAGCCCGGCCGCTGCTTGCGATGAAAGCCGGGCGCCCGCGCGCGGACCTGCAGCGACGGGTGTCGACGCTGGTCGGGCGGAAATGGGAGCTCGCCGCGTTGGGCGCGATGCTGGATCAAGCGACGGCAGGCCGTGGCCGCGTGGTGGGCGTGGTGGGGGCCGGCGGCATCGGCAAGAGCCGCACCGTTGACGAAATCGTGGCGATGGCGGAGGCCCGCGGGCATCGGGTTATTTCGACGTACTGCGAATCGCATACCAGCGAAGTCCCGTTCCTGGTGGTGGCCCGGCTGCTGCGGGCGGCGTTCGGGGTGGAGGGCATGAGCGACCAAGAGGCCAGGGCGGCCGTGCGCGACAGGGTCCGCGATGCGGATGCCGCCGACCAGGTGGTTCTCGACGACACGCTCGGAATCCGTGACCCGACCGACGAGCTACCCGATATCGCCCCCGATGCCCGACGAAGGCGGTTGACAGCACTGGTCAGTACGCTCGCGTTGGCCACCAAAACCACCAGCGTCTATGTCATCGAAGACGCGCACTGGATCGACAAGACCAGCGAATCACTGCTGGCCGACTTTCTGGCAGTCGTTCCACAAACCTCCGCGTTGGTGTTGCTCACCTACCGTCCCGAGTACGCCGGCGCGTTGGGTAATCTCGCCGGAGCGCAGACGATTTCCCTGGCACCGATTGATTTCTCAGAGACCACGGCGCTGGTCACGCAACTGTTGGGCACCGATCCCTCAGTGGCCGACCTGACCACGCGGATTGCCGAACGTGCCGGCGGAAACCCGCTTTTCGTTGAGGAGATCGTGCGTGATCTGACCGATCGGGGTGTGCTCTCGGGTGCCCGCGGCGCGCACGTGAATACGGGTGGATCAACCGACGTGACCGTACCGGCCACCCTGCAGGCGGCGATCGCCGCACGCATCGACCGGCTGGACAGCGCGGCCAAAGCGACGTTGAACGCGGCGGCCGTCATCGGATTCCGCTTCCGCGCAGATGTGTTGGCGACCCTGGCGGATACCTCGACGCTGGCCGAGCTGGTGCGCTCCGAGCTGATCGAACAGATCACTTTCACCGGGACTGTGGAGCATGCATTCCGTCACCCCCTGATCCAGGCGGTGGCCTATCATTCGCAGCTCAAAGCGGGCCGCACCACGCTGCACAACCGCCTGGCGGCCGCACTCACAGAGCGCGACCCGGCATCGGCGGACGAGAACGCGGCGCTGATTGCCCAGCACCTGGAGGCCGCCGGTGAGTTGGCTGCCGCGTTCGGCTGGCACATGCGCGCCGCAACGTGGCTGACCCGCCGCGACATCCGCGCGGCGCGGAAGAGCTGGCAACATGCACGCAGCGTTGCCGACCGGCTGCCGAACGACGACGCCGGACGGGCTCCGATGCGCATCGCGCCGCGGGCGCTGTTGTGCCTCACCGCTTTCCGGGTCGGCGCGAGCGCCACCGACGGGGGCTTCGAGGAGCTGCATGAGCTGGCGGTCGCTGCCGATGACAAGGCGTCGCTCGCCATCGGTATGACCGGGCAGATGTCGGCGCTGGTCGCCCACGGACATTATCGGCAGGCCGCCGAGATGGTCGGCGAATTGATGAGTCTCGCTGACTCACTTGGCGACTCGATATTGTCCGTAGGGTTGGTGCTGGCGGCCCTCACGGCGAAGTTCGGAACCGGTGAGCTGACCGAAGTCGTGCGGTTGGCCGATCGGGTACTCGCGGATTCGCGAGAGGATATGGCGCAGGACGCTATCATCTTTGGCTCGCCGCTGACATTCGCCACGATGCAACGGGCCGCCGCACGGATGTGCGGAGGTGCGCCGGGTTGGCGGGACGACGTCGATGCCGCGGTCGCGATGAGCAGTGAGATCGAACCCGGTTTGCGGGCGGCGTTGATGCTGTATATCCACGGGATTGGGGTGGCCAACGGGCTCTTGCTACCCGACGCCGCGATGCTGAGCGTGTCGGAGTCAAACCTTCGCGCCGCCGAAGAGCGCGCGGACGAGTTTGCGCTGGCTTCGGCTCGTTTCCTGCGTGGCCTCATACTGGCGCAACTCGAGGAGCCGCAGCGTGCCAAAGGTCTTGAGGTGCTTGCCCAGTCGCTCAAGACCGCATTGCATAACCGGATCAACCAGGCGGCCGTGCGCCAGCTCAATGTCGAACGCGCCAAGGAGCAGGCGCGAACCGGCGATCTCGATGGCGCGATAACGCTGTTGCGGGACACCGCTGAGCAGCAAACCACCATGGGGTTCCGCGGGGCGGCCAGCACCGCGTTGGTGGAAACGCTGTTGCAACGAGGTCAGCCGGCCGATGTAGACGAGGCGGCCGCCGCGGTCGAGAAGCTGGCCGCGGTACCCACCGAGCCCGCTTTTGTGTTGTTCGACGTTGCGCTGCTGCGGCTTCGGGCATTGCTTGCCCGGGCTCGCGGCGACGAGGCGTCGTATCGCGACTTCGCCCAGCGTTACCGCGCGATGGCAATGTCATTCGGGTTCGAGGGACACCTGGCGTTGGCTCAAGCGATGTGAGTGCCCGCGTGGACCTGCTGCCGCGAGAGTGCAACTGCCGACGTCGCTTCTCGGGAAATGTGTCGCCAGTTGCCGTTTCGCGGTCAGCTAGAGTGGTTGTTATGCCGCTTTCAGGTGAATACGCACCCAGCCCCTGGGATTGGTCCCGCGAACAAGCCGACAAATACGCCGAATCCGGCGGAACCGACGCCGCGGACATGAAGGGCATGCCCATCATCCTGCTGACCACGGTCGGCGCCAAGACCGGCAAGCTCCGCAAGACGCCGCTGATGCGCGTCGAGCACGACGGCGAGTACGCCGTCGTCGCCTCGCTCGGCGGGGCCCCGAAGAACCCGGTCTGGTACTACAACATCGCGAAGAACCCGCGGGTCGAGCTGCAGGACGGCAGCGTCACCCGCGACTACGACGCCCGCGAGGTATTCGGCGACGAGAAGGCCACCTGGTGGGAGCGCGCCGTCGCGGCCTACCCGGACTACGCCGACTACCAGACGAAGACCGACCGCCAGATTCCGGTGTTCGTGCTGACCCCGGTGAGCTGAGCCGATTCCAGGGGCAGCTTGGTGGCACCATTGACCGGTGTCCGCCGAACTGAGCCAGAGTCCGAGGTCGCCGCTGCCTGCATTGACCGCGGCTGACATCGACGGTGCGGCGAAGCGGATCGCCCCGGTGGTCACGCCCACCCCGCTGCAGCTCAGCGACCGGCTGTCGGCGATCACCGGCGCGCAGGTCTACCTCAAGCGCGAAGACCTGCAGATCGTGCGCTCCTACAAGCTGCGCGGCGCCTACAACCTGCTGGTCCAGCTGTCCGACGAGGAGATCGCCGCCGGCGTGGTGTGCTCGTCGGCGGGCAACCACGCGCAGGGCTTCGCGTATGCGTGCCGGACGCTGGGCGTGCACGGTCGCGTCTATGTGCCGGCCAAGACGCCGAACCAGAAGCGTGACCGGATCCGCTATCACGGCGGGGAGTTCATCGAGCTGATCGTGGGCGGATCGACCTACGATCTGGCCGCCGAGGCGGCGCCACGCCGACGTCGCAGCGCACCGGCGCCACGCTGGTGCCGCCGTACGACGACCCGCGCACCATGGCCGGTCAGGGCACCATCGCCGTCGAGGTGCTGGACCAGCTCGACGAGCGAGCCCGACCTGGTGGTGGTCCCGGTCGGCGGCGGCGGCTGCATCGCCGGCATCACCACCTACCTGGCCGAGCGGACGACGAACACCGCGGTGCTGGGTGTCGAGCCGGCCGGTGCCGCCGCGATGATGGCCGCGCTGGCCGCCGGCGAGCCGGTGACGCTGGACCATGTCGACCAGTTCGTCGACGGCGCCGCGGTGAGGCGGGCCGGAACGCTGACCTATGCCGCGCTGGCCGCCGCCGGCGACATGGTGTCGATCACCACCGTCGACGAGGGTGCGGTGTGCACCGCGATGCTCGACCTGTATCAGAACGAGGGCATCATCGCCGAGCCGGCGGGCGCGCTGTCGGTCGCCGGTCTGCTGGAAGCCGACATCGAGCCCGGGTCGACGGTGGTGTGCCTGATCTCGGGCGGCAACAACGACGTATCGCGCTACGGCGAGGTGCTGGAGCGCTCGCTGGTCCACCTCGGCCTCAAGCACTATTTCCTGGTGGACTTCCCGCAGGAGCCCGGCGCGTTACGCCGGTTCCTCGACGAGGTGCTCGGGCCCAATGACGACATCACCCTGTTCGAGTACGTCAAGCGCAACAACCGGGAGACCGGCGAGGCGCTGGTGGGTGTTCAGCTGGGATCGTCGGCGGATCTGGACGGTCTGCTGGCCCGGATGCGCGGCACGGAGATGCACGTCGAAACCCTGCAGCCCGGGTCGCCGGCCTACCGGTATTTGTTGCTCTAGCGCGAGTAGGACGTCAGGTATCCCGGCACCGGGGTAGTGGGATCGAGGTCGCCGGCCGGCACGGGTGTTCCGGCCGTCAGGCTCAACGGCAGGATTCCGGCCCAGTGCGGCAGCCCGAGGTCTTCGGGGTCGTCGACGAGGCCGCCGTCGCGCACCTTTGCTGAAACTTCGACCAGGTCGAGGGCGAGCACAGCGGTTTTGGCGAGCTCGCGCTCGTTGGGAGTCCGGCAGTCGGCGGCGCGCCCGAATGCGATGTGGTCGAGCAGGCAGTGCAGTGCGCGGAGTTTCTCCGCCGGGTCTTCGACCAGGCGCGCGTCGCCGACGACGACCACCGAGCGGTAGGCCAGCGAATGATGCAGCGCCGAGCGGCCGAGCACCAGCGCGTCGACGAGGGTGGCGGTGACGCAGACGGGCAGGCCCGACGGCGCCTCCTTGGCGGCCAGCATCGGCCCGCTGCCCGTGGAGCCGTGCAGGTAGAGCGTTTCGCCTAGGCGCGCATGGGTCGTCGGCAAAACCACCGGCCTGCCTGCGCCGATGTAGCCGAGGTGGCAGATCAGCGCCTCGTCCAGGATGCTGTGAACGGTCTCCCGGTCGTAGCGGGCTCGCTCCCGATAGCGGGTGGGCGTCGTCCGGTCGGTGGGTTGGTATGAGGTTTCCAATGGATTGCCTTCAGCATTGTTCTAGTACATAATTATTAACGTGCCAGTACAACATATGATAGCCGGAACGGGCGCGGAGTCCATAGCCGACAGCGTCGAAGAGGCCGTCTCCGCGGGCGCCCTGGCACCCGGCGATGCGCTGCCACCGATCCGGGAACTGGCGGGCCGGCTCGGCGTGAATGCCAACACCGTCGCCGCGGCCTACCGCTCGTTGCGTGATCGCGGGACCGTCGAAACCGCGGGGCGGCAAGGCACCCGGGTAAGGCGCCGGCCGGCGAGCACGCCCCGCTCCCAGCTGGGGCTTGACGTGCCCACCGGCGTACGCGACCTGTCCACCGGCAACCCTGACCCGGTGCTGCTGCCCATCGCGACTGCCCGAATCGCGCCGGGTAGACCGTTGCTTTACGGGGAGCCCCCGATGTCGCCCGGTTTGGTCGCATACACCCGCGCGGCCCTGACCGCGGATGGCATTCCAGCCGATCACCTCGCGGTGACCAGCGGGGCGCTGGATGGCATCGAACGCGCTCTCGTCGCACACCTGCGACCGGGCGACCGGGTGGCTGTCGAGGATCCGGGCTGGGCTAATCTGCTGGATCTGCTTGCTGCGCTGGGACTTTCGGCCGAGTCTGTGCGGGTCGACGACGAGGGGCCGCTGATTGCTGACCTGGCTCGGGCGCTGGACCGCGGCGTACGGGCGGTGGTCGTCACCACTCGCGCGCAGAACCCGACCGGCGCGGCGCTGTCGGCGGATCGCGCCGACGCGTTGCGTGATCTGTTGGCCGACCGGGCCGACGACCTGCTGCTGGTCGAGGACGATCACTGCGCCGGTATTTCCGGTGCTCCGTTGCACGCGCTGGCCGGGTCGACCGGCCACTGGGCTTTCGTACGGTCGGCGTCCAAGGCGTACGGACCCGACCTGCGGGTCGCTGTCCTGGCCGGAGACCATCGCACCGTCGAGCGGGTGCACGGACGACTGCGGCTCGGGCCGGGCTGGGTGAGTCATCTGCTGCAAGACCTCGCGGTCAGTTTGTGGTCTGACGATGCGGTGACACAGCTCATCGGCAAAGCCGAGGCTCGATACACCGGCAACCGCGACCGGTTGTGCGCTGCGCTGGCCGACCGCGGCATATCTAGCTGCGGGCGATCCGGCCTGAACGTCTGGGTACCGGTACCCGACGAGACGGTCGCCATCACCCGATTGCTGAATCTGGGCTGGGCCGCGGCGCCGGGAACACGGTTCCGGATACGCACCGGCCCGGGCATTCGCATTACCATCGCCGACTTGACCGCCGGCGAGATCGATCCACTCGCCGATGCGGTCGCCCAGGCGGTGCTCGCTACGGGTCGGGCCAGTGTGTAAATGATGTATATCTTTGGTGTATGTCGCGCAGCAAGATTGACATCGATGACGAACTTGCCGCCGAGGTCATGCGAAGGTTCGGCCTCACCAGCAAGCGGGCGGCCGTTGACCTTGCTTTGCGACGCTTGGTCGGTCTGCCGCTGAACCGCGAGTTCCTGCTCGGGCTTGAGGGGGTCGGCTGGGAGGGCGACCTTGACGATCTACGAAGTGAACGGTCCGTCTCCCGTCGATGAGCCTGGTCGACACATCGGCCCTGATCGAACATTTTCGCGCTACCGGCTCAACCGCCGCAATCGAAGTTCGCCGGCTACGCGGATAACGAGCCTCGAGGTCATATCGTTTCGATGAGGCCAGGTTCGGCCGGGCTAGTGTCAAGGCGCATCAAGTCACATCTGCCACACGCGTCCCGGGAGAAGAGGCGATTGGATGTTTGCCCGCCTCATAGCGACAACGGGCACGCGGTTGTCGCTGCAAGGTGGACAAACATCTTGCGGCCTCCGGAAGAGACACGTCGGGCGGCTGTGACTCGCCCCGGCGTCACGCGGGAGTTTAGTGGCGCGAGCAGACGCAGAATCGCCCAAACCGGAACGGGTTTGGGCGATTCTCGCGTCTGCTCGCCAGCTATCCGCAGCGCAGGAGCGCGAACGAGTGGGGTGGCAGTTCGGTGGTCTGGTCGCCGATCGCGGGCGAGTCCCAGGCCAACAGCACTTCGCCCGTGACCGGCACCGTCGCCGGCTCAACGCCCAGGTTGCAGGCGATCGCCAACCGGCCGCGGCGCAAGACGATCCAGCGCTGGTCCTCGTCATAGTCGACGACGAGGTGGTCCAGCCAGGGGTCGGCCAGGTCAGCCTCGGTGCGCCGCAACGCGATCAGGTCGCGATAGAGGGCGTAAAGCCGGGCGTGCTCGGCGGATCCGACCTCGGCTCCAGTTCAGCTTGGACCGCTGAAATGTCTGCGGGTCCTGCGGGTCGGGAATCTCGTCGGCATCCCAGCCGTGCCCGGCGAACTCGGCCTTGCGACCCTCGGCGGTGGCGCGGGCCAGTTCCGGTTCGGGATGGGAGCTGAAGAACTGGAACGGCGTCGAGGCGCCCCATTCCTCGCCCATGAAAAGCATTGCGGTATAGGGCGACCCAAGTACCAGCGCCGCCTTGATCGCCAGCTGACCAAAGGACAAGTTCTGCGACGGGCGGTCCCCGAGCGCGCGGTTGCCGACCTGGTCGTGCGTGCAGGTGTACGCGAGCAGCCGAGTCGCCGGGATCGTCTGCGGTGTCCAGCGGCCGCCCGTGCCGACGCCGCCGGAACGACGAATACGTGCCGGCGTGGAAGAAGCCGTGGCGCAGCGTCTGTGAGATACGCCAGCGTCGGCCAGTGAGCACCGAAATCGGCGTAATACCCTTGGCGCTCGCCGGATACCGCGGTGTGGATGGCGTGGTGGATGTCGTCGTCCCACTGCGCGGCCAGCCCGTAACCATGCTGATCGCGCGGGGTGATCAGCCGCTCGTCGTTGAGGTCGCTTTCGGCGATCAGCGACAGCGGCCGGCCCAACTCGCTTGACAACCGGTCGGTTTCGGTGAGACAGCTCCTCGAGGATGTCGATGGCGGTGGTGTCGACCAGCGCGTGCACGGCGTCCAGCCGCAGGCCGTCGGCGTGGAAGTCGCGCATCCAGCGCAACGCGCATCCGATGATGTAGCGGCGCACCTCGTCGGAGTCGGCGTCGGCGATGTTGACGCCTTCGCCCCATGGGTTGGACGCCGACGACAGGTACGGGCCGAACCGCGGCAGGTAGTTGCCCGACGGGCCGAAGTGGTTGAACACCGCGTCGATCAACACGCCCAAACCACGCTCGTGGCAGGCGTTGACGAGCCGGACCAGGCCGTCCGGGCCGCCGTAGGGTTCGTGCACGCTGTACCACAGCACGCCGTCGTAGCCCCAGCCGTAGCTGCCGGAAAACGAGTTGACCGGCATCAGTTCGACGAAATCGACCCCGAGATCGACCAGGTAGTCCAGCTTTTCGATGGCGGAGTCGAACGTGCCCTCGCCGGTGAAGGTGCCGACGTGCAGCTCGTAGATCACCGCGCCCTCGACGGGCCGCCCGGACCAGTCGGTCCAAACAGCCCCGCCCGCGTCCCACAGCTGCGAACGGGCGTGCACCCCGTCGGGCTGACGGGCCGACCGCGGGTCGGGCAGCACGGTGGGGTCGTCGTCGAGCAGATACCCGTAGCGGGCGTCCGGCGGCGCATCGACGTGAGCGTGCCACCAGCCGTCGTCCGAGCGGGTCATGGCGTGCACCGCACCGTCGACGTCGAGCCGCACCAGCGCGGGTTTTGGCGCCCACACCCGGAATTCAGTCATGATCGCGCACCAGCAGGACGACGGGCAGGTCCGCGAACAACTCGGCGGCCGACGTCGGTCCGGTCGCCATGGCGCCGGTCAGCGCATCGCTCCAGGAGCCGTCCGGAAGCGGCAGCACGGTGTTACCCCAGCCCGCTTCCTGCAGCCGGACCGTCCAGCGGGTCACCGCGACCAGGATGTCGTCGCCGCGGCGGAACGCCACCACATGATCGCTGGTCTGGCCGCTGGCGAGCACCGGAACGTACTCGCCGCGCAGAAAGCTGTCCGGGTGGGAACGGCGCAGCCGGAGCGCGGTGGTGACGACTCGAATCTTCGGATGCTGCAAGTCGCGCAGGGCTGCTCGGCGCGCGGCATAGTCCACCGGGCGGCGGTTGTCCGGGTCGACCAGGCTGTCGTCCCACAGCTCGGTGCCCTGGTAGATGTCGGGGATGCCGGGCACGGTCAGCGCCAGCAGCTTCTGGCCCAGCGCGTCGCTCGCGGCGTGCGGGTTGAGCTTCGGCGACGAATTCGGTCAGCTGAGCGGCCACCGGGCCGTCGAGCACGGCGTCCAGCCAGCGGTGCACGGCCTCCTCGAACGCGGCGTCCGGCTCATTCCACGAGGTGTGCAAGGCCGCCTCCCGGATCGCCTTTTCCGCGTAGCCGTGCAGCCGCTCGCGCAACGACTCGGTGACCTCGCCGCCGGCCGGCCACACCCCGAAGATGTTCTGCCACAGAAACTGCCCGGTCGCGGGGTCGGGGGAGGGGCGTCTCGACTTCCCAGCGGGCGACGAACTCCGTCCATAGCGACGGCACCTGCGACAGCACGCCGATGCGGGCCCGCACGTCTTCGCCGCGCTTGGTGTCGTGGGTGGACAGCGTCGTCATCGCCTGCGGCCACAGCTGCGCGCGGCTGGCGGCGCGGTGATGGAACTCCGCCGCGCCCGACACCGAATCGCCGCGGTTCGCCGCCGACCTCGTTGAGCGACACCAGCCGGGCGTCGCGGTAGAACATGCAGTCCTCGACCGCCTTGGCGGTCACCGCGCCGCACAGCTGCTGCAGCCGCGCCGCGGGCTCGCCGCCACGAGCCAGCGCGGTCGCCGATCACCTGCAGCGCGGGCCCCAATTCCGGCGCAGCCGCTTGGGTTTCGGCCAGCGCGGTCGGCAGAATCGCGGCCAGGCCGGGGTAGTCGGTGCGGTAAACGTCGATATGGGTGAGCAGCGCCGCCACCGCCGTCGGGCAGCAGCGGATGGTCGGCGCCCGCCGCGGCGACGATCGCGCGCCGCAGCCTGCCCAGCTCGCTGGCCAGGGTGTCGGTCGCCGCGCGGACCTTGAGGTCCGCCAGCACAGCCGGCCTCGCCGCGTAGTCGACGCCGGCCGACTCGACCAGCGCGGTCAGCGCCGCGGCGCCGGTCGGGATCGACGAAAAGTCCGCCGACTTCGCGCAGCACGTCGTAACCGGTGGTGCCGTCCACCGGCAGCGTCGGCTCCAGCGCCTCGTCGACGGCCAGGATCTTCTCGATCACGATCCAGGCGTCGACGCCCACCAATTCCCGCAGCCACGCCAAATACCCGCCGGGATCGGCCAATCCGTCGGGATGGTCGATGCGCACGCCGTCGACGAGTCCCTCGGCGAACCAGCGGGCCACCTCGGCGTGGCTGGCGTCGAACACCGCGCGATCTTCCTGGCGCAGCCCGGCCAGCGAGGTGATCGAGAAGAACCGCCGGTAACCGACCACCCCGCGCCGCCAGCCCGACCAGCCGGTAATGCTGCCGGTCGTGCACCTCCGGGCCGGTGCCGTCGGCAGTGCCGGGCGCGATCGGGAACGCCAGGTCTCCGAGCCGCAGCAGGTCGCCGTCGACCTTCAGATCGGCGACGTCGTCGTCAGAACCCAGCACCGGCAACACAATCCGGCCATCGTCTAGGTCCCAGTCGATGTCGAAGATACGACGCGTAGGCCGAAGATCGCCCGTGCCGCAACACATCCCACCACCACGGGTTCTGCTCGGGCTTGTCCACCCCGACATGGTTGGGCACGATGTCGACGACCAGGCCCATGCCGCGCGCGCGGGCGGCCGCGGACAGCCGCTGCCAGGCCCGAGGCGCCGCCGAGTTCCGGCGACACCGCCGTCGGATCGGTGACGTCATA
>CAVPVJ010000038.1:0-6836 GCA_963709125.1 uncultured Actinomycetota bacterium | reverse complement strand
AACTTCGGCACGCGCACGTGGCGGTCAGCGCGCGCGCACCCGGGTAGTCGTCGGGGTTGAGGGCCAGGAGCTCCTTCCCGGTGGCGCGCTCGTCGCTGACGTGCTCGCGCCAGGCGAACGACGCGCGGTCAGGGTGACCCCCACCAGCACCACCACCGACCCCAGCGCCATCGGCACCCGTGTTCCGAACGCAGTGGGTCATCGACGAAGCGGGTGGTCAGGAAAGCCAGCAACCCCGAGACCAGCAGCAGTGCCGCGCCATCGACGAATTTGACGCGCGCGTTGCCGGTGTAGGAGAGCCAGAGATCAGCAGCGGCCAATGCCACAGGTACAGCGTGTAGGCCATGGCGCCCAGCGCCGCCAGCGGCGCGGCCGCCAGCAGCCGGTTGGGCGGCGGCATTCGGTTGCCCCCGCCCGCCACGTTGGCCCCGGCCAGGATCAGCAGCATGGTGGCCCCGACGGGGACCAGCGCCCACGGGCCGGGGAATTGCTGGGCGCCGTCGATCAGGGCCCCGCAGGACAGCACCGCCGCCAGCGCGACGGTGCCGAGCGCGGTGCGCAGCCACGTCGGCCACCGGATGTGGCGCACCAGCGCGCCGACGAGCGCGCCCAGCAGCAACTCCCAGGCCCGCGCGAAGCTGTTGTAGTACGCGCTGGCCTGGTCGTCCTGGTGGGCGAAGATCGCGTAGACGAACGACGCCACCGTCAGCGCGCTGAGCAGGACCACGAACGCGGTGCGCAGGTGCCGGGGCCGCAATAGGCGGCGCAGCAGGTAGGTGCACCCGGTGATCAGCAGCAGGAACGCGATGAAGAACTGGCCCTGCACCGACATGGACCAGATGTGCTGCAACGGGCTGACGGCCTCGCCCGCCCGCAGGTAGTTGGACGCCGTGCTGGTCAGCTCCCAGTTCTGGTAGTAGCCCAGGCTGGCCAGGCTCTGGTCGGCGAAGGTCTCCCAGCGGGTCTGCGGCTGCACCAGGATGGTCAGCACCGCGCACCCGGCCAGGACCACGACCAGCGCGGGAACCAGCCGGCGGACCAGCCGGATCACCTGGGAGATCAGCGACAGAGATTGCGAGGGGTCCAGGGCGGCGCGCAGCAGTTTGCCGCCGAAGAAGAACCCGGACAGCGCGAGGAAGACGTCCACGCCGCCGGAAACCCGGCCGAACCAGATGTGGAAGATGGCGACCAGCGCGATCGCGATGCCACGCAAGCCGTCGAGGTCGTAGCGGTAAAAGCCTGTCGACCTCCCCGGTTCCGCTACCGGCTCGCGGGCCGTGGCCTGCGGACGAGGCGGTGACAGGCTGATCATATTGACAGCCAATCTACCCAAACCGCCACCCGCCCCACCGAGCGTCTGTGCTCGGTAACGGGGCAGGTGGCGGGAGGTCGAGAGGCCGTGAAGGTTACCGGAAGGTGCTGATCAAAGGCTGCTGCACCGGTGCCTGCTGCGCGGGCGCCGGCGCCAACGGTGCCTGCTGCGCGGGCGCTGGCTGCCCCGGCAACTGCAGCGACGGCAGCTGGATCGGCGGTTGTCCGGGCACCTGCAGCACCGGGCCTTGCGGTGCGGGCGCTGGCTGAGCCGGCGCCTGCAACGGCGCTTGCGATGCTGGCGCCTGCCCGGCTGACTGCTGCAACGGCGCCTGCTGCACCGGTGCCTGCTGGCCCGGCAACTGCTGCACCGGTGCCTGCTGCCCCGGCGCCTGCTGGCCCGGCAGCTGCTGGGCCGGTGCCGGCTGCCCCGGCAACTGCTGCGCCGGCGCCTGCTGCAACGGTGTCTGCTGGGGCCCGAGAACCCGGACCACATACGGCGCCATGCCGCTGCTGCGGGCCGGCGAAACCTGGACAACGTCGCCGACCTCCAGCATCTGGCCGTTGCCGAGGAACATCGCGACGCTCTCCGTGCCGTTAGGCCCGTAGAAGATCATGTCGCCCTTCTGGGCCTGCTGCGGCGGGATCTTCTGGCCGACCTGGTAAATCGCGCCGGACGACCGCGGCAGCTTGATTCCCGCGCCGGCGTAGGCGTACTGCATCAGGCCCGAGGCGTCGAAGCCGACGGTGTTGGCACCTGAACCGGTCCCCCGAGAGGGGCCGTTCACGCCGCCGCCGGCCCACGAGAACGGGATGCCGCGGGCGGCCAGGCCGCGCTGGACGACCGTGTCGGTCACCTGCTGGTAGTCCATCGGTTTGGTGGTGGGGTCGGCGCTTGCCAGACCGGACACGGCAGCCATCGGGGCCACCAGCACAGCCAGACCGAGGATAAAGCCGTAGATGCGTTTCATTGGATACCAACCTCCTTGTCCCTCTCGGGGCGTTTTGAGCTTCACGCGATCGCCGCCACGTCGGGGCCGAACGCCGTGATGGCTTAATTCACACCAGTCACTACAAACACTTCTACAACAGAAATCATCAGCGCGAAATAGCAGGTGAGGGCCACGAGGAATTCTTTGTACGACCGTGACCCGATGGTGACTGGCGCACCCAATCTTGTGTGCGCAGTTGTTATTTCGGGCTATGCCCGCGCCCTAACGCGGCAGTCGCGGTCGAGTGTCAGTTGAGTGTCGGTTGGGTGCCGGTTCGGCCGAACCGGTTTAGCCCCCAATACGGTCGGCAGATCATGGTCAGTACCGAGCCGAACACAGCGCTGATCACGATCAGGGCCATGGAAAGGGCCGGCCAGAAGGACATGTACCAGCCCTTCAACATCGACACGAACGGGCCGATGGTGGCCGCGGTGATCGCCGCACCGATACCGCCCCACACCAGCGGGCGAATGTAGTAGTCGATTCCGAAGGGCACCGCCCCGCACTCGTCGCCTTCACACACCTGCGACATGAAGCCGAAGAGGGTGGACGGCCATTTCGTCATCGTCGCCAGCAGAAGCAGCGCACCCAGGATCGCGAGAGTGCAGATCACGTCCCAGGCGGCGATCCGCAGCCGAAGTACCCGCGGCGGCTGCGGCTCGGAGTCGGCTGAGACGGCGGATTCCTCGGGGAAGTCTTCGGCCTCTCCGGGCACGGTCGGGGAGCCCGCGGAGGGGTCGTCGGTCTGGTGCGGTGAAGCCATGTCACTAGATGCTTCCTGATGGCTGGGTTTTGCGCGAACCCGCCTGCTTTACGCTCGGTCTCTATGCCTGCGGCGACACCCGGGTTGACGCCCGAGCAAATCAGCGCGATCGACGCCGCGCATCTGTGGCACCCGTACAGCACCATCGGCAGCGAGGCCGTGCCGCCCGTGGTGGCTGTCGGGGCCCGCGGTGCGTGGCTGACGCTGGTCAGGGACGGTAAGCCGATCCAGGCCCTGGACGCGATGAGCTCCTGGTGGACCGCGATCCACGGCCACGGTCATCCGGTCCTGGATGCGGCGCTGGGCACCCAGCTGAGCGTGCTGAACCACGTCATGTTCGGTGGGCTCACCCACGAGCCCGCCGCCCGGCTGGCCCAGCTGCTGGTGGAGATCACCCCGGAAGGTTTGGCGACGGTGTTCTTCAGCGACTCCGGGTCGGTGTCGGTGGAGGTCGCGGTCAAGATGGCGCTGCAGTACTGGCGCAGCCTCGGCCGGCCGGACAAGCGCCGGCTGATGACGTGGCGGGGCGGCTATCACGGCGACACCTTCACACCGATGAGCATCTGCGACCCCGACGGCGGCATGCACTCGCTGTGGACCGACATCCTGGCCCCCCAAATTTTCGCGCCGCAGGTGCCGCGGGACTACGACCCCGGATACAGCGCCGCGTTCGAGGCCCAGCTGGCCCAGCACGCCGCCGAACTGGCCGCGGTGGTCGTCGAACCCGTCGTGCAGGGCGCGGGCGGAATGCGGTTCCATGACCCGCGCTATCTGCGCGACCTGCGCGACATAACCCGCCGGCACCACGTGCTGCTGATCTTCGACGAGATCGCCACCGGCTTCGGCCGCACCGGTGAGCTGTTCGCCGCCGACCATGCCGGGGTGAGCCCTGACATCATGTGCGTCGGCAAGGCGCTCACCGGCGGATACCTCAGCCTGGCCGCCACCTTGTGCAGCACCGATATCGCGCACACGATCAGTACGGGGGAGGCGGGGGCGCTGATGCATGGGCCCACCTTCATGGCCAACGCGCTGGCCTGCGCGGTGTCGGTGGCCAGCGTCGAGGTCCTGCTAAATCAGGATTGGCGGTCGCGGATCGCGGAAATATCGGCGGGGCTGGCGGCCGGACTCGAACCCGCCCGGGCGTTGCCCGGCGTCAGCGATGTACGGGTGTGCGGGGCCATCGGCGTCATCGAATGCGACCGGCCCGTCGACCTGGCCGTCGCCACCCCCGCGGCGCTGGACCGCGGCGTCTGGCTGCGACCGTTCCGCAACCTGATCTATGCGATGCCGCCGTACATCTGCCCGCCGGAAGAAATCGCGCAGATCACCTCGGCGATGGTCGAAATCGCACGGCTCGTGGGCTGAGCGCGGCTCAGGCGTCCAGGCGGGCGAACTCGTTCCGCTGGTACCGCTCGACACACGTCGATCTGCGGACCTTGCCGCTGGTGGTGATGGGAATCGAACCGGGGGGCACCAAGACCAGGTCCGACACTCCGAGGCCGTGTGAGTTTGAGATGGCCGCAGTGACTTCACGCTTGACGGCGGCGAGCTTGCGCATCACATCCCCATCGGAGTCGTCCCGGTTCTTGAATTCGATGACGGCGACGAGCTGCTCCACGCCCTCGTCCGGGACGGCGATCGCCACGACCCGGCCCTTAGTTATCCCCGAGATCGTCGCCTCGATGTCTTCTGGGGCGTGGTTGCGCCCGTACACGATCAACAGATCCTTGATGCGGCCGACGATGAACAGCTCGCCATCGGATAGGAAGCCCAAATCCCCGGTCCGCAACCAAGACCCTTCGGGCGTGCCGGCCGACGGCTCGACAATCTTGCCTCCGAAGGTGCGCTCGGTCCCTTCCGGGTTTTGCCAATAGCTGAGCCCGACGTTGTCGCCGTGCACCCAGATCTCGCCGGTGCTTCCCGGCGAACACTCGATCTGCGTGTCGGGATCGACGATCCGGACGGTGGGTGCGTCCAGCGCGGCGTAACTGACCAGCGCTGTGCCGGTTCCACTTTCGCACCGCTGTGCCTGGCCGGCGGAAAGTTTGTCGGTCTCGAAGTCGACGATTGCCGGTGGTTGATTCTCCGTGGTGGTCGCCACGTACAACGTCGACTCCGCAAGCCCATAGGTGGGCCGCAGCACCGACTCACGAAGATTGAAGCGCTTAAACCGCTCGCTGAAGCGTTTGATCGTTTCCGGAAGTACCCGTTCTGCGCCGCTGATGATGGTCGACACGTTGCTGAGGTCGTAGCCGGCCATGTCTTCGTCTGATGTCTTGCGTGTCGCCAACTCGAAGGCAAAGTTGGGCGCTCCGGTGGACGCGCTGGGATAGGAGGCCACCATTTGCATCCATCGCGCCGGGCGCTGCAGGAAAGCCACCGGGCTGGTGAGTACCGCGCTGCATCCCGAGAGAATCGGTGTGCACACTCCCATAATCAAACCCAGGTCGTGGTAGAACGGCAGCCACAACACGATTGTGTGGTCCGGCGGCTCAATTCCTCCGTTGCTCTGAAAAAAGCCGCGCATCGTCATGCCGTAATTCGCCCGAAGGTTCGCGTAGGAGATCATTACTCCGGCCGGGCTCCGGGTCGAGCCAGACGTATATTGCAGATACGCGGTGCTTTGATAGTCATCGCTGCGGTGGAATCGTGCCGGGGTGTCCAGATCGAGTAGATCAACTTCAATGACCGATGGCGCGGGTATTCCCGGCTGCGATGTCACGGCTTTGACGACTTCGCCTACAACAGCGGAGGTCGTGAGGATGGCAGCGGGCGATGAGTCGCGCAGCACCGATTCAACACGTTCATCGCCGGGACCGTACGGGACCGTAAGCGGAACCGCGATGAGTCCGGCCTGCAGTGCACCCAGAAAGGCAACGATGTAATGGAGACCCTGGGGCGCCAATATCACCGCGCGGTCACCCGGTGCGGCACAAAGCCTCAGCTCGCGCGCAACGTTTAGCGCTCGCCGATACACCTGCGGCCACGTCAGGCTCTCGGGTACGCCGCCCGCGTCCTGGTCGTAATCGATAAACGTGAATGCCGTGTCATCGGGCTGCAAGCTGGCGCGTTCGCGCAGCAGGGCAGGAAGGGACATCTCAACCATTCGTAGGAGGATACGGTGGCCGTCGCCGCCGTACTTCAAAATCGGGAGTACCGGTCATCACACTCCGCGGGTGCACTATTCCGGGCCCGCTCGCACAGCCAGTTCTCACGAGATTCTTTGGTGGCGGCTTGCTGAGTCAAAGCGTCCACAAAGTCGCTGGCCGCAGCATGGATCCCATGACGAACGAGCCTCATTGCGCGACCCTGATCGAACGCTATCTATGCAGCTCCGGGGTGCGGTTCTTCCGGCACGAGCACGATGGCGACTACTTCTTTGTCGAACACGCCCATCCCCGGCCGCTCAACGTCCACCTCAAAATGTCCCCGTCGTTCGGCGACGTGTTGACCATTCGCGTCGCTCCCGCATGCTTTTTCTCCGTCGCTGACCGGCCCTGGCTGACGCAGTTCGCCGACGCGTGGAACAAGCGGGGTCGCGAAGTCTCCGCGATCGTGCACGGTACCTCTAACCCCCAGCGCATCGGTGTTTTGGCCCGCAGATCCCAGTGGGTCCGCGAGGGCATCTCCTTCGAAGATTTCGCATCCTTCGTTGATCGCACCATCGCAGCCGCAATCGACCTCTTCGCTGAGTTGACACCGGTTGTCGAGTTGCCCTTGAGGGCGCAGTCGTTGCAGCTGCGGGACGCCAGCTGAGATTCTGGGGC
>CAVPVJ010000037.1:0-21242 GCA_963709125.1 uncultured Actinomycetota bacterium | reverse complement strand
CTAACAGCAGACCCGGATCACTTGGATAGACGAAGAGGGCTCAGGCGGTACGGTTGCCGGGTCCACCGCGTCGAGGACCAACGAGGTGGCCATCGTGGATTCGACACCGCTGAGGAGTTCGGTTTTGGCTGACGGCGAACTGACCGCGCGCGAGGCCGAACGCGTTGAGTGGGACGTGATTGTCGTGGGCACCGGCATGGGCGGCGGAATGCTGGGCTACCGACTGGCCCGCTCGGGCCGGCGGGTGCTGTTCGTCGAAAAGGGCCACTCGACACTGCCCGGAACGCCCGGAACCATTCGCGCCGCCATACCCGAACTGGCCGAGCCGCTTTCGGCCCGTTCCACAGAGGCGTACTACGACGCGCTTGGCCCGGGCCGGACGCACCACCGACGAGATCGAAGACATCAGCGGGCGCTCCCCGAAGCGGTTCGTGCCGTTCATCGGCAGTGGCACCGGCGGGTCGTCGGCCCTGTACGGCATGGTCTGCGAACGATTCTTCGCTGCGCGATTTCACTCCCCGCCAGAATTTCCGCGACCCCGGCGAATCCACTGTGCCCGAGGCCTGGCCGATCAGCTATGACCAGATGGCGCCCTGGTATACCGAGGCCGAAAAGCTGCTACGGGTTCGTGGCCAACCCGATCCCCTGCGCCCGGAAGCCGCCGAGGTCGGGCTGCCCGCGCGCGCCGCCGTTTTCGCCTGAGAACCAGGCGTTGGTCAACTATCTGGTAGGTCGCGGACTGCATCCCTACCACCTGCCGATGGCCTGTGATTACACCGACGACTGCGCCACCTGTCAGACCTATCTGTGCGAGAAGTCGTGCAAAAACGACGCCGCCCGCAACGGCGTCCTGCCCGCCGTTGCCGAGCACGGCGCCCAGCTGCTGGCCCAATGTCGAGTCGTGCGCCTGGAGGCCGACCGCACCCAGGTCACGCGCGTGATCTGTCAGCGTCGCTCCGACATGCTGGCTCTGAAGGCCAAGGTGGTGGTGCTGGCCGCCGGTGCGCTGGCCACCCCGGTGCTGTTGCTCAATTCCCGGTCCGGCGAGTGGCCGCGCGGACTGGCCAACGGCTCAGACTGGGTGGGGCGCAACTTGATGCGCCATCTGCTCGACCCGATCGAGATCTGGCCGCAACGCGATTCCAAGATCACGGCCGCGAACAAGGAGATCGGGCTCAACGACTTCTATTTCTCCGACGGGCAGAAATACGGCACCGTGCAATCATTCGGCGCGATACCGCCTATGCAGTGGCTGACCAACCGTCCCGACTGGCGGGGCAAGGCGCTGCGCCTGATGAGCCCGGCGGTGCGCCAGATCTACCAGCGGATCTTCACCGGCGGACTGGTGCTGGCCGCGATGACGGAAGACCTGCCCTATCTGGACAACCGTGTCCTGCCCTACGACCGGCCCAGCACGGACGGCCGCCAGCGGCTGCGAATGCAGTACCGCTTACATCCCAGTGAGATCGAACGCCGCGCGGCGTTTTTGCGCCAACTCAAAGAGGTGCTGCAGCCGTTTCGCAATTTGTCCCTGGGCAGCGGCGAAGACAACGCGAACCTGGGCCACGTCTGCGGGACGTGCCGTTTCGGCACCGATCCGAAGACCAGCGTGCTGGACCCCCAAAACCGGGCGCACGAAGTGGACAACCTCTACGTGGTGGACACCTCGTTCTTCCCCTCCAGCGCCGGTTTGAACCCCAGTTTGACGGTCGCGGCCAACGCCTTACGGGTGGCCGCACACGTCAACGAAGCCCATTTCGCCACCTGATCGCGCGAACGGATGGAGCGTTCAGGCCGGCTCGCGCAGCGAAAGGCCGGCAGCGCGGTAGATCGCATCGATGACGGTGTGGTTCTCGATCGCGTCCTGCGGCGTCGTCTTCACCGGTTCCCCGCGCAGCACCGCCGCGGCGAAAGCCTCAAGCTGATACTCAAACGAGCTTCGCCCCGGGAAGCGCTCTACCCGTTTGCTGTCGGCCGATCGGACCGAGAGCCGGTGGAAAAGGTGAGGTGCCGCTGGGCTGAGCCAACGCAGCTCGCCGCGGTCACCCACCACCTTGGCGCTCGCCCGAAACAGGTTCGACGACCACAGCGCGCAGCGGATCCGGCCCGTGTGCCCACCGGCGAAGCGCAACTCGGCCGTCATGGCCCGGTCCAGCTCGGGACCACGCAGTTTCGCCTGCGCCGAAACGACTTCCGGGGTCGACCCGCCGAACGTGCGGAGCATGTGGACCACGTAGCTTCCGGCATCCATAGTCGCGCCACCGGCAAGGGAGTAGTCGTAGACGTTGGTGTTGGAGGACTTCGGCAGCAGGACGCACACGGAGACATCCACCCGCTGCAGGTTGCCCAGCTCGCCCGAGGCAATGATCTGCTCAACGCGCAAAGTCAACGGGTGGTAGCGGTATTGGAAGCCCTCCATCACGACCCGGTCTGATGTGGCGGCCAGTTCGGCGATTTCGCGGGCCTCGGCGGCATTGGCCATGAACGGCTTTTCACACAGCACGTGCTTGCCCGCGGCCAGCGCAGCCCGGGTCCACCTGCCGTGCAAGCTGTTCGGCAGCACGATGTAGACAGCGTCCAGATCTGGATCGGCGATCAGCGCCTCGTAGTTTTCGTGCGCCCGCGCGATGCCGTGTTTGGCGGCAAAGGCTCGAGCACGCGACACATCGCGTGACGCCACCGCGGCCACCACGACCTCGTCGTTTCCCTGGGCCGGTTTGATGAGGATCATCGGTGCGAAGCGTGAAGCGCCCAGGATGCCGATCCGCACTGGGCCGGCGCTTTCAGCCATGGGTTTCTCCTATGTCAAGCCGCTGCCGGTTGGCAAGCGGTTTGGCGTTGTTGTTGGTCGGTGTGGAGGTGGTGAAACACCACGCGGGCCAGGCGGCGTTTGAGGCAGCGCAGGGCTTCGGTGCTGGAGTCCCCGGCCGCGAGGCGTTTGCGGTAGTAGGCCTGGCCGAGGCCGTCGAGGCGGATCTGGGTGATGGCGATGCGGTGCAGGGCGGCGTTGAGTTGGCGGTTGCCTGAGCGGGTCATCCGGACTCGGCCAGCGGTGTTGCCCGACCACACCGGGATCGGGGCGACACCGGCGTGGCGGGCGAAGGCCGCCTCGCTTTTGAACCGGGTCACCCCGGCGGTTTCTCCGACGAGTTTGGCCGCGGTCAACTCGCCGCAGCCGGGCATCGCCAGCAAGCACGGGGCGACTGGCGCGCACACGCTCACCGATGCGCTTGGCCAAGCGCGTTGATGGTTTCGGTGAGCCGGGTGATGTCGGCGAGTTCATCACGGGCCAGCTCGGCGACCAGACCGGGCACGGTGTCCAGCCAGGCGCCCGCAACAATTCGCGGTGTTTGGCCAGATCCAGCGAGCCGCCTTCGGGGGCGTGGGCGGGATCGAGTTCATGGACCCGCCACAGCAACCGGTTGATCGTCGAAGTCCGTTGCGCGACAAGGACTTCGCGGCGATCCACCAACAATTTCAGCTCCCGCGACACCTCATCATGGGAGGCCACCGGCAAATCGGGTTCCCGCAGAACCGCCCGCGCCACCGCCAGACGCGTCGATCGGATCAGACTTGCCCCGGGTGCGTGCCGAGGCCCGAGTCTGGGCCATCAACTTCGGCGGCACCCGCACCACCTGCTGACCGGCGCCGAGCAGGTCGCGCTCCAGCCGCGCCGACAGATGCCGGCAATCCTCGATCGCCCACACCACCTCGCGTTCCGAACCGCTCCCGGGCCCACATCACCGCCTCGGCCGTGCCCCGCTGTCGTTGCCGCAACGACCTTCTCGCCAAGCTTTTCGCCCCACCTCATCGACGGCGACAAAAGTGTGCGTGCGCTTGTGTACATCGGCTCCAACAACAACCATGGTGGTTGCCTCCTTCACTGTGAGGTGACGGTTGGGCCGGTCGGCGGACACATCTCAGTGGGGGCGGTGCCACGCTCCTATCAAGTCACGCCGGCCGGTCCTTCACACCTGATGCCGACAAAACGCATGAACGCCAACCCGAAGGCGGCACCGAGCGCTACGAGCCAGACACCAGGTGATCAGGATCCAACCACCGCAACAAGCGGCAACCTCACCCTGACACTGAGGCGATGCTAGCAGTCGACCCGAGTCAATCCGAGAGATCGATTAAAAGGGAGTATCGTGGTGTAATTCATAACCACCTGATTGTCAGCGACCTCGCCGAGATGGCCATCGATGCGGTTGGATTGCCAGCCGGTCAGACGAGGTTCAAGTGGAGTGGCGCGACTCGTGGCTCGCAAGCTAGCAGCACCGATGTTGGCTGTCAACTTTAAAGATCCGCTCCGACGGCTCAAAACAGCGTTCCCGCTCGCGCACCCCGCTGCAAGCCGCCCGCGGTTACCACCTTGACTTCGTGCTCGAAATGCGGAAGACGTCGCTGAAATGCGAGGCTCAGTTCTCGCCGCAACACGAAACTCAACGCCCGCTCGCCGCCAAACTTATCTATCGCCTTAATGACCTCTTATATTATCATCGCTTGTCCATTCCACGCATACCGCAGGGATTAGCGGCACAGTGCCGATTTGCACCTCCCGCCACCGGTCGCTCGGCAGCCAATCACGTTTGTACTAGCGGCACCGAGCGGCGACCCGGGCGGTACTATCCACTCCCAATATCCCCGGACGAGGTCCCGGCCACGTACAACTACGGCGCTGGCCGGGCCGATCATGACGATCACAAGAGATCCAATGGAAATTGTCGTAAACAGAGCACGACACTTGTATCGTCAAGCCCGCATCCAGCGGCTTCTGGGTCGGCCCCAGCGCGCGGCGGAGTTGTGTCGTGCGGCTTTGCAAACCGAAGACTATTCGTACAGCGCATCTCGGAGCGCACCACATACTCGCGGAACTAGAGTTCCCTGGCGAGGATTATTTCCAGATTCTTGCTCGCATCCATGACGCCTGAAGCCAGCCACCTACCTGATCGGCCTCGTTCAGGGTCACTCCTTCGAAATCGTCAGGCCAGAAACGGGCGCTGGGGTCGATCCGAACCCGCCCCTGCGGAAGCCGCCCGGGCCCCGCCAGCGCGTGTTCGCGCAGACCAGCGACGATTTTTTTGAGCAGTGCGATGTGATTTCCGAGTTGGGCGGCAAGACCTTGGACCTCGCCTTCATCGACGGCCTGCATCATCTTGAGTTTGCCCTGCGGGATTTCATCAACGTGGAGAAGTACTGCTCCTCGGACTCCATCATTTTGATCCACGACGTGTACCCGATCGACGCGATGAGTGCCGCTCGTGACGGGCTTCGTCGTTCTGGAGCCGGGGATATCTGGCGCTTGATTCTGATCTTGAAAAAGTACCGGCCAGATCTGACCGTCAACGTGATCGGTGCGCGGCCAACAGGGCTCGGGATCGTGCAAAATCTGGACCCTCATTCCCATGTCCTTGCGAGCATCAGCACGAAATCATTGAGGAATTCCTGGCGCTCGACATCTCGGTGCTGGACGGACGGAAAGACGAGATGCTCAACCGCTTCCCGAACGACTGGGCGTCCATCGCCCGGCTCATCGATACCCACGGACGGGCTTCAAAAGGACAACAGCCACAGCAGCGTTGTTGGGACAAGTGTCGTGTGGTGCTGGCCGACTACGCCGACGATATCTGTAGCCAACAGTGTCAGTGCCCGGACTCGGCGGCGGTACGGTAACCGCGGACAGCTAGTGGAGTGAGTACTCGCGGCCAGACCAAGAGCCCACATAACGGTCAGCAGGAGCGGCCACAGCGCGGGAATACCTTGGGTAAGTGCCCGCATCGACCCAAGCTTCGGCCACAACCGTTGTAGGTGGATCTCAAGCCGCACAAACCACGGCAGCGTGTGCGTCGGAACAACACCAGAACTGGCAAATGCAGCGGAAGACACACGTCCAGTAATCGCGCTGCACTTCCGAAATGGCCCGCGAATCCAGTCCGTAGGCGACTGACGTAAGCCCAGCCGACTCGGCGAAGGCAACCAGGTTGGGCGGGATCGCGATGCACACGTCGTGCCCGCGGCGCATCAGCTCACGGCCGACAACGACGGAGGGCTCGACATCGCCACGCACGCCGTAACATGCCAGCACGAATTTCATCGCGGATCCTGACCTTTCAGTTGTCTTCCGTCGTCATGCGCGTAGGCAACTTTGTCGGGAAAGTCAATATAACTGTTTCCTCGCAGCTACCTTGCACCCCACAGATCACGACTATTTCCTGTGCTGGCCGACTAATCAGCAGTGTCAGTGCCCGGACTCGGCGGCGGCACGGTAACCGCGGACGGCCAGTGGCCCGAGCACCGCGGCCAGACCAAGAGCCCACATAACGGTCAGCAGGAGCGGCCACAGCGCGGGAATACCTTGGGCAAGTGCCCGCATCGACTCAATCATCGGCCACAACGGTTGCAGGTGGATCTCGAGCCGCACAGCCCATGGCAGCGTGTGAGTGGGAACAACACCAGAGCTGGCAAACGCCGCGCCGGTGCACGGCACCCCCAGCCACATGAGTGCGGAACCGTTCCTGGCCCGCACCGCGATCGCTATCGCTGCCATCGAGAAGACGACAACCACCAGCACCGGCACCAGTATGAACGGGATAACACTGAGCCAACCGCCTTTGAAGCGAAGCCCGAGCCCAACACCGACCGCTGTGATCAGCGCAGAACTCACCAGCGTGCGCGCGGCCTCAGCGAGCAGCCTGCCGGCCAGCGCACTGGACCGGTGTACGGGAAACACCCACAGTCTGCCGATCAGACCGCTGTCGCGGTCGATCCAAATGGTGCGGCTGGTTGCAAGCGCCCCGAACATCGCACCGGCCACGGCGCACATCGGCACCAGGCCGTAGAGACTCTCCGTACCGGTGATCCTGATTATCGACTTGCCTACCAGCAGTTTGTAGGCGATCAGCAGAAAGGTCGGGAACACCAGAGCCTGGATCAGCACCATCGGCTGGCGCCGCCACCGGGTGAGTAGGTGGCCCGCGAACAGTAGACTTTCGGCGGCGAGTGAGCTCCGCGGCGGTGCATCCGCGCTCATTGCGGCCGCCTCTGTACCCGCACCGCGATTGCACCGAACACCACCAGCAGCCCAAGACACCACGCCAAACTGGTCGCCAGATTGCTCACCACGACATGGCCGGTGGCGAACCCACGCAGGGTTTGCGTCACCTGCGAAACAGGCTGGTACCGGACGAACGGATGCAGCCAGTCGGGAAACGAGTCGACCGGCGCCATCCCGGTGGACAGCATGACCAGCAGCATTTGCGGAACCAGCAGCAACTGATCCACCACTCCGCTGCTCGCGATCCTGCTTTGCGTGGCTACGGAAAGAACCCCGGCTGCATCGGCGGCGAGCGATAGCGCCAGCGTCAATGTGAGGACAAGAACAACGAAAGCGGCCGCATAGATGAACCCGCCGGACATTCGGAAGCCGAACACGTACCCGACAGCGATCGCGGCAAGCAGGCCAAGGGCGTTGCGGAACAGGCAATACGACATTCGAGCCATCAGCGGTGTTACCGCGGATATGGGAAGCGTGCGGAGCCGATCCGCGAAGTCGCTCCGCTCGTCGCGGGCAGCGCGGTCCATGGTCGTCAGCGCGCCGAGAAAGATCACCTGGACGACGACAACCGGCAGGAGGTACTGGGGGTAGCTCATTCCACCGGTGTCGATCACATTGCCCAGCATGAAGTTGAAGACGAGGAAGTTCAGCGCGGGCGACACAACCGCGAACGGCAGATCGTTGTTCAGTGCGTCGTGCACCGTGCGCTCGGTCAGAGCGGCAAGCGCACTCACTTGGTGACGCCCTCCGTGAGGTGCAGAAACGCTTCGTCCAAGGACGGCTTGCGCAGCGCTATGTCGACTAGCTCAACGCCAAGCCGGTCCACCCGGCGAAACACCTCACCGAGCGTCGCGACCCCATCGGGCGCGAGCACCGACACGGTGTTCGCCTCGTGATCGGCTTCGGCGCCGTCGAGATCGGCGACCGCGGCGAAGATCTTGGACAGGTCGGCCGGATCGACAGGGCTCACCGTGCAGTAGCCCGGTCCCACGCGGCGCTTGAGGTCTTCGGCGGTCCCGTTGGCGACAACACGACCTTTGTTCAGAACGACGATCGAATCGCTGAGCACGTCGGCTTCTTCGAGATACTGCGTCGTGAGCAGGATTGTGACGCCCTGGGCTGATAACGATGACACCAGGGCCCACACGTCGCGGCGACTACGCGGGTCCAACCCGGTTGTCGGCTCGTCGAGGAAAAGCACTTTCGGCGGAACCATCAGTCCGGCGGCGATATCGATGCGGCGCACCATGCCACCCGAATAGGTTCGCACCGGCCGGTCGGCGGCATGCGACATGTCGAACTGATCGACCAAAGCGTCGGCTCGCAGCCGCGCATGTTTGCGCCGCATTCCCCGCAGCCGGCCGAACAACACCAGGTTCTCCCGGCCGGTGAGCTCAAAATCGAGCGCGGCTAGCTGCCCGATGCTCCCGATGCTTGCCCGCACCTGTGCCGGGTCTCGGACGACGTCGTACCCAGCCACAACTGCTTGGCCAGAGGTGGGCCGCAGCAACGTTGACAGGATCTTGATCGCGGTCGACTTACCGGCGCCGTTATGACCGAGCAGAGCGCAAACAGACCCCGTCGGAACGGAAAAGCTCACGTCCTGCAATGCGTGGATTGCCCCGTCGAACGTCTTCGCTACACCATCTAGCTCGATCACGAAGACAGACGATACCCGTCGTTACACTCGTGTTTAACGGAAACCGGCTCTTTCGGTTTCGGGGCGGGTTTGTCGAAACGTACGTTAGCGACGAAAGCCTTCTCGCCGGCCATGATCCGCACGACGACCGCCTCGCAGATGCGCGCACACGCGGAAACCGTCCTTGACGTCGGTGCACCCAACCAGTACGCGATTGCACGTCGGCCTTGCGACGGCGTCGTCGAGACGCCGATCCGTCGAAGACCGTCGATGACCGCCAGGCGACTCGTTACGGTCCAGTGCCGCCGTTTGCGCCGCTGGCTCCGGTGGACCCGCCAGGTCCACCGGAGCCCCCAGAACCGCCGATGCCGCCGGTGGGCAGGCGAGAGGAGGACGCATTTCCGCCGTCTCCACCCGCGCCGCCCACGGCCGATTGTGCCGAGCTGTCGCCGCCGTTACCGCCATTGCCCCCAATCGCGACAGCCGAAGAAGTACTGTCTGGCGACCTGCGCGGCACCACCGGCTCCACCCTGCCCACCGGCGGTGCCGTTCCCGCCATCGCCACCGTCACCGCCGGTGGCGGTAGCCGAAGAGAAACTGCCCTGGATAGTCACGCCACCGCCGGCCCCACCGGCCCCACCGACGCCGCTGCTGCCGGTGCCACCGGCGCCGCCACCGCCGCCGTCGGTGTTTCCCGTTCCGTTGGTGATGACCCCCCCACCGGCCCCACCGGCCCCACCGGAGGCTGCCGTTCCCGCCGTCGCCACCGTCGCCGCCGGTAACGGCGGAGAACGAGGAACTGCTCTGGATCTGCGCGGTACCGCCGGCCCCACCGGCCCCACCGACGCCGACGCTGCCGGTGCCACCGGCGCCGCCCGCGCCCACGCTGACGGTTCCCGTTCCGTTGGTGATGACCCCCCCACCGGCCCCACCGGCCCCACCGGAGCTCCCGTTCCCGCCGTTGCCACCGGCGCCGCCGGTAATGGTAGCCGAAGAGGAAGTGCTCTGGATCTGCGCGCCACCGCCAGCCCCACCGGCCCCACCGACGCCGCCGCTGCCGGTGCCACCGGCGCCGCCAATGCCGCCGGCGGTGTTTCCCGTTCCGTTGGTGATGACCACCCCACCGGCCCCACCGGCCCCACCGGAGGTACCGTTCCCGCCGTTGCCACCGGCGCCGCCGGTGACGGTAGCCGAAGAGGAACTGCTCTGGATCTGCGCGCCACCGCCAGCCCCACCGGCCCCACCGACGCCGCTGCTGCCGGTGCCACCGGCGCCGCCATTGCCGCCGTCGGTGTTTCCCGTTCCGTTGGTGACGACCAACCCACCGGCCCCACCGGCCCCACCGGAGGTGCCGTTCCCGCCATTGCCACCGGCGCCGCCGGTAACGGCAACCGAAGAGGAACGTGCTCTGGATCTGCGCGCCACCGCCGGCCCCACCGGCCCCACCGACGCCGCTGCTGGCGTGCCACCAGCGCCACCAGTGCCCAGCGACGGTTCCCGTTCCGTTGGTGACGACCAACCCACCGGCCCCACCGGCCCCACCGGAGGTGCCGTTCCCGCCATTGCCACCGTCGCCGCCGGTAACGGTAGCCGAAGAGGAACTGTTCTGGATCTGCGCGCCACCGCCGGCCCCACCGGCCCCACCGACGCCGCCGCTGCCGGTGCCACCGGCGCCGCCAGTGCCGCCGTCGGTGTTTCCCGTTCCGTTGGTGACGACCAACCCACCGGCCCCACCGGCCCCACCGGAGGTGCCGTTCCCGCCATTGCCACCGGCGCCGCCGGTAACGTAGCCGAAGAGGAACCGTTCTGGATCTGCGCGCCACCGCCGGCCCCACCGGCCCCACCGACGCCGCCGCTGCCAGTGCCACCGGCGCCGCCATGCCGCCGCGGTGTTTCCCGTTCCGTTGCTGACGACCAACCCACCGGCCCCACCGGCCCCACCGGACGTGCCGTTCCCGCCGTTGCCACCGGCGCCGCCGGCAACGGTAACCGAAGAGGAACGCTCTGGATAGTCACGTCACCACCGGCCCCACCGGCCCCACCGGCGCCGCTGCTGCCGTCGCCACCGGCGCCACCAGCGCCCAGCCGTGACGGTTCCCGTTCCGCTGGTGACGACCCCCCCACCGGCCCCACCGGCCCCACCGGACGCGCCGTTCCCGCCGTTCCCACCGTCGCCGCCGGTAGCGGTAGCCGACGAGTGGGCAGATCGCGATTACCGCGAGCGCCACCGGCCCCACCGGCGCCACCCGCGCCGCCGGAGCCATTGGCTCCGGCTCCGCCCGCAGCGCCGGTGGCGTTGCCAGTTCCGTTGCTCACCGCACTACCGCCGGCACCGCCGCTGCCGCCGTTAAGGCCGCTACCGCCAACGCCAGCGGTACCGCCGGTGGCGCTTCCGCTCCCGAAGGTAGTCACCGCACCGCCGCTCCCACCCGAACCCCCGGTGCCCCCGACGGCGCTCGCGGCGCCGCCCGCTCCGCCGGTGCCGCCGACGGCGGCAGCCGAAGAGGAAGTGCTATTGATCACCACGCTACCGCCGGCCCCACCGGCCCCACCGACGCCGTTGCTGGCGGTGCCACCGGCGCCGCCCCCGCCGGCTGTGGCGGTTCCCGTTCCGGTCGTGGTGACCGCCCCACCGGCCCCACCGGCACCACCGGAGGTGCCGTTCCCGCCATTCCCACCGTCGCCGCCGGCAGCGGCCGCCGAAGTGACACTCACCGCGAGACCGCCGTTACCGCCGTTACCGCCCTTACCGCTACCGGCGGCATTGCCGCCGTTGCCGCCAGCGCCTGCCTGCGAACCGGAACCCGCGGTGCCGCCGTTACCGCCGTTACCGCCGTTACCGTTGCCGTCGGCGTTGCCGCCGTTACCGCCAACGCCTGCGTGCGAACCGGCGGTGCCGACGTTGCCGCCGTTGCCGCCGTTGCCGCCGGTACCGCTGCCGGGGCGTTGCCGCCGTCGCCGCCATCGCCTCCCTGCGCACCGTTGGAACCGGCGGTGCCGCCGTTGCCTCCGGCGCCGCCGTTACCGGTGCCAGCGCCGTCGCCGCCGTGACCGCCATTGCCTGCCGGCACACCGGCGGTGGCGCTGTTGCCGCCGTTGCCGCCTTTGCCGCCGTTACCATTGCCGACGGCGTTCCCGCCGTCGCCGCCATTGCCTAGCGACGTACTGGCGGTGCCGGCCTTGCCGTTGGCGCCCGCACCGCCCAAGAGACCGCCGGCGCCGCCAGCGCCACCGGATCCGCCGTGACCGGTAACCCCGCCGTTGCCGCCATCGCCGCCGTTGCCGTTGTTCACGCCGACGACGCCAGCGCCGCCGGTGCCGCCGTTGCCGCCGGTGCCGCCGGATCCGCCCTGGCCGCCGTGCCCGCCGTCGCCGAACAGTCCGAAGGAGGCGCCGCCGGCGCCGCCGTGACCCCCAGCCGCACCGCCCGCACCAGACCCGCCGGCCCCGCCGCCATTGCCACCGGTGGCGCCACTGCCGCCGCCCGCGGCGGCCCCGCCGTTCCCACCGGCCCCGCCGGATCCCAGCAACAGCTGCTTGCTAATCCCGCCGGCCCCGCCGGCGCCTCCCGCACCACCTGCCTGACCGACCCCGCCGGCGCCGCCGGCTCCGCCGGCCCCGCCGAACCCGGGGGAGCCACCGCCAAGCCATCCATTCGCACCGCCGGCCCCGCCGCGGCCCCCGGCCCCACCGACCGCACCGGACGCGCCGGCCCCGCCGTTGCCGCCGGCGCCGAACAAGCCTGCCGACCCGCCGTTACCGCCGTTTTGCCCGGTCCCCGGCGTCCCGGCCGCGCCGTTGCCGCCGTTGCCCGACAAAAACCCTCCATTGCCGCCGTTGCCGCCTGGCGTCGTGGCGTTGGCGCCGTTGCCGATTAGCGGACGCCCGGTTAGCGCCTCGACGGGCCCATTGACCGCCGCCAGCGCGGCCTGCAGCGGTGAAGTATTGGCCGCCTCCGCGGCCGCATAGGCGCCCTCCGCGCTATCCAACGCCTGCACGAACTCTGCATGAAACGCCTGCCGCCTGCGCACTCAGCGTCTGATGCTCCCGCGCATAGGTGGAGAACAACTGTCGCGACCGCCGCCGACACTTCATCCTGGGCCGCAGCCACCACCGACGTCGTCGAAGGCGCCGCCGCCGCGTAGGCCGCACCGATCGTTCGCCCGATCCCGGTCAAATCCGCTGACGCAGTGGTCAGAGCTCCCGATGTTGCGATCACATAAGAAGACATTGGTGTTCCACATCGTTGGGGACGACTAGCGGCCGCGAGTGACTTTTGGCGTACGCTACGCGCGTCTAATTGCGTTTGAGGTCCGATTCCGAAATCGCGGGTTTCGTTCCGCCGAAACCGCAGCAAGTGGGCCGTTACGGACAACGCGGTTGTGTGACTGGTGCGACAGGAGTCGATCGATCGCCTCCGCTCGCGCGTCGATGCGGCACACCTGCCCGTTGTCCAGAGAACTAACTGGGCGAACCGATCATTGGTTCAAGCGGGCTCACGGAGCGCAAGGCCGGCAGCGCGATACATCGCGTCGATGACGGTCATGTTCTCGATCGCTTCTTCCGGTGTCGTCTTCACCGGTTCACCCCTCAGCACTGCGGCAGCGAAAGCGTCAAGCTGGTACGCATAGGTGGAGCGCGCTGTCGTGAAGTTCTCCACCCGCTTTCCGTTGGTCGATCGGACCGAGAACCGCTGGAACGGGATCAGCGGATTGAGCCGCAGCTCGCCGCGGTCGCCAACCACCTTTACGGTCAAGTGCGGTAGAGCGGTCGACCACATCGAGCAGTGGATCCGGCCGGTGTGCCCGCCGGCAAACCGCAATTCGGCCGTCATGACCCGGTCCACCTGCGGACCGCGCAGTTTCGCCTGCGCCGAAACGACTTCCGGGGTCGAACCGCCGAACCTGCGCACCATGTCGACCGCATAACATCCGAGGTCCATCAGTGCGCCACCGCCGAGGGCGTAGTTGTAGCGGTTGTCAGAGGACTTCGGCATCCAAAAGCACCATTCCGCCTCTACCCGCTTCAGCTTGCCCAGCTCCCCCGAGGCAATGATTTCGTCAACGCGCGAAGCGCAGGGGTGGTAGCGGTAATGAAATGCCTCCATCACAACCCGGCCTGACTTGGCGGCCAGTTCGGCGACCTCGCGGGCCTCGGCGGCATTGGCAGTGAACGGCTTTTCGCACAGCACGTGCTTGCCCGCGGCAAGCGCAGCCCGAGTCCACCGGCCGTGTAAGCCGATGGGCAGCGGGTTATAGATAGCGTCCAGGTCCGGATCGGCGATCAGCGCCTCGTAGTTGTCGTGCACCCGGGCGATGCCGTGTTTGGCGGCAAAGGCTTGAGCATGAGACACATCGCGTGCGGCCACCGCGGCCACCACGACCTCGGCGTTTCCCCGAGCCGGTTTGATGAGCGCCGTCGGTGCGATGCGGGCCGCCCCCAGGATGCCGATCCGCACCGGGGCGCCGCTTTCAGACACGGACGGGATGCTAGCAGTCGGCTAACCGGGCAGTCGGCAATTGCATGCTGGCCCGGCGAACCGCAGCACGACACATGATGTCTGCGACTGGTCGCTGGCCGACAAGGAGCGGTTTACTTCCGTCGCCGCCTATTCAGCCGAAACGCGCGACATACACTCTGGCAATGGTTGCCGCTGATACCTTGCGCCGCGTGGGAACCCGGTTTCGGGCGATCACAGCTTCACGCAAAGCGAGCCCGGTCCCCCGGGTGTTGGTGATCTCAAACGTAGGCAGTTTCGGCGGAGGCGGCGCGGTCGGATTTCGTGACATGGTCTTGGCGATCCGGGAAAAGCGGCCCGACCTAGACGTGGTCGCCGTCTGCCCGTGGAAGGGAAGCCTGGCGGCGGAGTGCGCTCGGCACGGTATCCGGACCAAGATTACCTTTATACCGGGGTGGGCTTTTCTCCAACGGTCGCGCACGCCACGCATCGAGGCGCTCATCGGCGCGATTCCCCGCGGCGCGCTTCTCCTTTCAGGCATCTTGCCAGCAGTGTTGCTACTTATTCGACTACGCCCGACGATGGTGCTCACCAACACGATGGTCATTCCCGCGCACGCGATCGCTGCCAAACTGCTCGGCATCCCGCACTACTGGATGGTCCGCGAGTTCGGAAGAGACGACCATCAGCTTCAGTTCCTGTTGGGCCACCACAGGACCATCCGCCTGATCGGCCAGCTGTCGGAGTCGGTGATCTGCAATTCACACGCAGTTGAGAAGGCTCTGCTCGCAGTAGATCCAAAGATGACGACGTCCGTGGTCTACCCGGTCGTCGACACCCCACTCGGCACGCCGCCGGAGCGGCACCCGGGCGAGCCCATGCGAGCTGTGTTGGTCGGTTACTTCTCTGAAGCCAAGGGACAACACCTTGCCGTCGAGGCTGTAGCTATTGCCCGGAAGGCCGGCGTCGACATCGAGTTGACATTGGTCGGTGGTGGCAACCAGAAACCACTTCGCGAGCTTGCTCGACGCCTGGGCGTCGAGGACCTAGTGACCATTGACGGACCCACCCGCGACCTCGGACCCTACTGGTCCGCCGCCCACGTCGGCCTCATGTGCAGCCAATGCGAGGCGTTCGGCCGCGTCACCGTGGAGGCGATGAGAGCCGGACTGCCGGTATGCGGGACAAACACGGGTGGCACACCGGAGATCATCGATCCAGGAGTCAACGGACTGCTCAGCCCCGCCGGAGACGCGAACGCACTCGCAGCCAACCTGATGGCGCTCGAGTCGGACGAGGATCTGCGGCGTAGCCTCGCTTTTCGCGCGGTGGAAACGGCGCAGCGCTTCCAACGTGACCGTCACGACGATGAACTCGCCACCATTCTTGGCCTGTGTTGAAACGCAGCGCCGAACTCGGCGAACGACATCGACTGCTCAACAACGCGGTAACTTTCAACCCATCGTCCGTGGTTGCGATGCTCGATCGATTCGCCCGGACCGGGCCAATCGTTGGGCCATCATCCGCTAAGGAGTTCAATTTGGCTGTCGGCGAGTTGAGTGCGCGCGAGGCCGAACGCGTTGTGTGGGACGTGATCGTCGTGGGCACCGGCATGGGCGGCGGGATGCTGGGCTACTCGCTGGCCCGCTCAGGCCGGCGGGTGCTGTTCGTCGAAAAGGGCCGCTCGACACTGCCCGGGACACCGGGCACGATTCGCGCGGCCATGCCCGAACTGGCCGAACCACAGGCCTACCGTTCCGCAGCCGGCTACTACGACGCCTTGGCCCGCGCCGGACGCTCCACCGACGAGATCGAAGACATCAGCGGGCGCTTCCCGAAGCGGTTCGTGCCGTACATCGGCAGCGGCACCGGCGGCTCCTCGGCCCTGTACGGCATGGTCTGCGAACGATTCTTCGTCCAAGATTTCACCCCCCGGCAAAACTTCCGCGACCCCGGCGATTCCACCGTGCCCGAGGCCTGGCCGATCACCTACGACCAGATGAGTCCCTGGTACGCCGAGGCCGAGAAACTGCTGGGGGTGCGCGGCGCGCGCGATCCCCTGCGGCCGGAAGCGGCCGACGTCAATCTGCCTGCCGCGCCCCCGTTTTCGGCCGACAACCAGCCGCTGGTCAACTATCTGTCGGGGCGCGGACTGCACCCCTATCACCTGCCGATGGCGTGTGATTACACCGACGGGTGTCCCACCTGCCAGGCCCATCTGTGTCCGCTATCGTGCAAAAACGACGCCGCGCGCAATGGCGTGCTGCCCGCGATCACCGAGCACGGCGCCCACCTGCTGGCCGAATGCCGGGTGCTGCGTCTAGACGCCGACCGCACCCACGTCACCCAGGTGATCTGCGCAGCATCGCTCCGACATGCTGGCCCTCAAGGCCAAAGTGGTGGTGCTGGCCGCCGGCGCGCTGGCCACCCCGCTGCTGCTGCTCAACTCCCGCTCCGGCGACTGGCCGACATGGACTGGCCAACGGCTCAGACTGGGTGGGCCGCAACTTGATGCGCCATCTGATGGATTGGATCGAGATCTGGCCGCATCGCGGCTGCAAGATCACCGCCGAAAATAAAGAGATCGGACTCAACGACTTCTATTTCTGGGAGGGGCAGAAATACGGCACCGTCCAGTCAGCCGGCGCGATGGCCAACTTGGCATCCATGGACATGCTGACCAACCATCCCGGCTGGCAGCCGAAGGCACTGCGCCTGATGAGCCCGGCGGTGCGGCCGATCTACGATCGCTTCTTCAACGGTGGACTGGTGCTGGCCGCGATCATGGAAGACCTGCCGTACCTGGACAACCGAGTTCTGCCCTGGGATCGGCCCAGCGTCGACGGCCGCCAGCGGCTGCGACTTCAATATCGCTTACACCCCAGCGAGGTCGAACGTCGCCGAGGTGTTTTTGCGGCAGGTGAAAGACGGGTTCAAGCCGTTTCGCAAACTCACACTGCGGACCGGTGGAAACAACACGACGCTGGGCCACGTCTGCGGCACGTGCCGCTTTGGTACCGATCCCAAAACCAGCGTGCTGGACCCCCAAAACCGGGCGCACGAAGTGGACAACCTCTACGTCGTGGACGCCTCGTTCTTTCCGTCCAGCACCGGCTTGAATCCCAGTTTGACGGTCGCGGCCAACGCCCTGCGAGTCGCCGCGCATGTGGACTCAGGTGCACTTCGCCACCTGAGCCATCCGATGGCGAAGTGCTGGGATTCCTTGGGAAATTCGGGCCGCCTGGGCCGCCATTGGTTCGCAAGTGAGGCTAGGGGTTGCAGTGAGCGCCGGGGGCAGCCGGCGTGGTTGAGTGCGGTGTTCGACGCGCCGCTCGCGGACTTGCACTGGGCGAGCGGGTGAGTGCGCCCCGCCCCGGGGGTGACGCGGCATTTAGTCATTCACGGCGATATCGCGGGGCCACCGTTATTCTGCCGGCTGAGCCGATGCACGGCCGCGAAGAGCGCTGCAGAATCTTCTTCCTTCCGTCGGGCCACAGCGCAGATCGACTGACTCTGGGATACACGCGTAACTCGGTTGAATTACACCTGCCAGAAATTATGTTTCAATGCCACGGTGTTCGTTCGCAACCTCGAAGCACTTTTCGAACAGATATACCGACGGCCTAACAAATGTGCCGACGGTACCGGGCCGCCCTGGCTCCGGCCCATGTTGTTAAACGCCGCGCTCCAGTGCTGCACGGGGCATCACGCGCGGAGTTGCTCATAACCGCTTCCGCCGCACAGACCGGAACTGCGGCCCGCCCAGTCGCTCTGTTCGTGATGGGCATGAGCCGGTCCGGAACGTCGGCGCTCACGCGTGCTCTGTCGCTGTGTGGTGGCACACTTCCCGCCGGGATGACGGGCGCCAACTCGGGCAATCCGCTTGGCTATTGGGAGCCGCGCGCCGCCAACGTTCTCAACGAATCAATCCTGCATCGCCACCGCAGCAGCTTGCTCGACCCGACGCTGCGCCTGCAGGAGGCAAATGCGTTCGACGCCAGAGAGAACGCAGCCTGCATCGCCGACATCCGGGCGTTTCTCAACACACTGCCGGCCGCACCGCTCGTGGTCATCAAGGACCCGAGGATAACGGCGCTGCCCGACATGTGGTTCGAGGCGGCGCGGCTGGCCGGATTCGACATCGCAGCGGTGATTTCGGTGCGCCGGCCGCAGGAGGTCATCGCGTCTCTTGCGGCACGCAGTGGAGCCTCGCCTGAGCTCTCCAGTGCCTTGTGGCTGAAATACAATCTGTTGGCCGAGAGACACACGCGCGCCGTGCCGCGCGTGTTCGTCGAGTATCCCAACCTCCTCGACGACTGGCGCCTAGAAGTAAAACGGATTTCGGCGGCTCTCCCGATCGATCTCAACACCCGCGGTGAGGGCGCAGTCGAGGAGTTTCTCAATCATGATCAGCGGCGTCAACGACAATGCGGCCCGCTGATAGAGCCCTTCGGCACGAACTGGATTTCCGCAGTCTACGAAACGCTGCACGCGGCCGCGCGGGACGAGCCCTGGGATGAGTCTGTGCTGGATCGCGTTTTCGAGGCGTATCGGGCGAGCGAATACGGTTTCCGGACGGTGTTCGAGGATTCCGACCGCTTCAACAGGCTTAACCGACTCCTCCGGCCGTCCATCCAGAAGCTGATGTACGAGGTCCTCGCGATCATTCACCGGCGCCGCGGGACTTGGGCCTAAACTGACCGACGCATACCCAGACGGATTGGAATGCAGGGACTCAACCAGTCTGCGGCGTTGCGTTGAGGCGGTACTCGCCGACGACCTTCCTGGCGATCTGATCGAATGTGGCGTGTTGGCGCAGGGGGATCTCCGTGGGAACCTTTAACTCCGCTCGCCGATCAGCCGACACGCTTGAGGCGGGCGAAATTTTCCACAAGATCAGCGGCGGCCGCAACGCTTTCGGCGGGTTCGGTCATCCGGGTGGCGATCTCGCGGGCCCGGGTGAGGTATTGCGGGGCCAGGATGGTCCGTAGGTCCGCGACCAATGATTTCTCGGTAGCGGTCGAAAAGCGCCGGGCGGTGCCCACCTTCAGCCGTTTGATCGCAGCTCCCCAGATCACCTGAACATCCGCCATCCAGAGGATCAATGTGGGGACTCCGGCGCGCAGGCTCGCGGCCGTGGTGCCGGCACCACCATGGTGCACAACCGCGCGACAGGCCGGAAAGATCGCCGCGTAATTCATCGCGCCGACCACCTTGACATGGTCGAAATGGGGCACGTTGCTGAAATCAGACGCGGCGGCGCAAACCAGTGCCCGCTCGCCTAACTGCGCGCAGGCCCTGCCGATCATGGCGATCGTGTCGGCGGCAGATTCGACTGGAATGCTGCCAAACCCGAAGAAAATCGGCGGTGTTCCGGCGGCCATCCACGAGGTGACCTCCTCATCGGCGTCCGTCGGCGACTCCAACGTCAGCGTGCCGACGAAGGGCCTATTAAAGGGCCTATTTGCGGGCTTCCGGCCATCTGATTTCGCCCATTCAGCTGCCAGCCCGGGAAAACACACCTCGTCATAGGCCTGGATTTCCAGCGATCCTTGTTCGGCGATCCGTCGCGGCACGGGGCCGGTGACCTTCGGGAGGCCCAATTCACGACGCTGCGAATCCTCGACCTTTTTCACCCCGCGCCAAACCAACCACTCGTACACCCTCATCGCCGAGCGGATCAACGGCGACGGCAGAATCGGAATGAGCTGGCCGTTGACCCGGATCGGGAACCAAAGCAGCGTGGCCAACGGAACGTCGCGATACTCCGCGACATTGACGGCAAGCTCCTCGTAACTCAAGCCGGTCAACAGCAGGTCGGCCCCGTCCGCCAGCGAGGTCAGCATCGTGCTCATCTCCCCCCAACACCGCGTGCCGGGTTCCCGAGATTCGCGCAAAAACGCGAGCACATCCCGAATCCTCCAGAAGTTGCGGAAGAAATACGTCCAGAAGTTGCGCGTCGATTCCAGCCACGCCTGAACATCCGGCCCGTAGCCGACCGCCGCAAGCCCAGCCGCCTCGGCGAAGCCGACCAGGTCCGGCGAGACGGCCATGCACACGTCGTGCCCGCGGCGCCGCAACTCACGGCCGACAGCGACGCCGGGCTCGACATCGCCGCGAGTTCCGTAGAACGCCAGCACAAATTTCATCGCGTGATCCTGGCCCTTCACTTCCCGTGCTCGTTCAGCGAAATGAAAGCGGCAGCCTCACACTCGCTCGGCCGTCCGGCAGCATAACCCAATACCCGGGCCATCCCCGGAGACTTGTAATTCTATGTATTCAGCGGATGCACCGAGGCTAATCTAATGCGGTGAAAGGGTTCGACCGCGCCAAGGCCCACCCCGTCATGCGCGGCGTCGTCCCCTGTGACCAGGTGTACGCACCGCCAGGCGTCACGGGCGAATCATCTGTCATCGGAGGTTAATCAGTGCCAATCCGGATACGCCGCACACGCGCATCCTCTAACAACCGCGCGTCCAAGGGCGAGGCGCAGCCGGACAATCTGCTGGCATTGGTGGACCAAGGCTTCTTTGCGGGGCATCGCGCGATCGGCCAGCAGGAAGTCATGCAAGTCGTCTGGGTATATGAGCACGCTATCGACTTTGACGGGCTGAAACGTTTTCACCACAACCTCGGTCACGGGTTATCCGGACGACTTATCGAGCGTTCGCCACTGCCGTTCGGCCGGCATCGGTGGGTCCTGGACCGGGGACCTGCCGACATCGATATCGCCGAGTCCGCCCGCCCACGCGCCGAACTCAGCGACTGGGCTGATGAACGCTCACAAGTGCCTGTTGATCCCGAACGGGGGCCCAGCTGGCATCTCAGCGTCCTTCCCCTGACAGATGGCTCGACTGCGGTCACCCTCGTGATCTCCCACTACATAGTTGATGGCGTCGGAGGTCTCGTCGTGGTGGGTGATGCGGTCTTGGGCAACAACGCGATCTCGGCTACCCACTGCCACGGTCGCGTACTCGACTGCGCGCGGTGACTCAGGATGCCCGCCAAACAGCCCGGGACACACCCGAGGTTGCCCGGGCGCTCGTCGCATTTGCCAAACTAACCCGCCGTGACCGGCACAATCCTGCCCA
>CAVPVJ010000036.1:0-17507 GCA_963709125.1 uncultured Actinomycetota bacterium | reverse complement strand
GAAGAATCAGCGTCTGGCCATCGACTAGGTGCGGCAACATGCCCACGAAGAAGCGATGGATTATGTGGAAGGTGGGGTTGAGGTGCTCGTCAACCGGCGTTCCGATGACGACGACGATGACACGTGACCTCGAGATGAGCGTCGGGTCATTGTCGACAACCAGGTTCTTGCTGATGACCTCGGCGAGCATGGGCTCCGCCTTCTCCTCCATGAAGGGCATTCGTCCGGCCCGGACCATTTCGACGGCGCCCATGTCGATGTCATCGACCGCGACGCGCAGTTCGCGGTGCGCCATCACGATGGCCAGCGGCAGCCCGACATGCCCGCAGCCACCGACCACACAGACGTCGAAATCGAATTTGGCCGGTTCAGCCGACAAGCCCACGGGATGCCCTCGTTTCCAAGTTGGCCCCCCGATTCCTCAGCCCCCCCAAGGTGGGCACAGCATATAGGTTCATGCCGGCCTCGACTACCCGGTTTGTGCAGACTTTATTGACGTTGAACTTGTACGACCCGTCAATTAAATAAATGTCCAACCCGTCAATAAAGTGTTGCGGCTGGCGGGCAGAGAAGGTTAAGGGAGTTGGGAAATCATCTGCCAGGTTCCACAGTTTTGCGTCAAGAAAGCGATGTCACTCATCTGGATCCCGATTACCTGCGGACCACCGGTCTTCGTGCGATCGATTACGTCGCTTGGATCAGGGCCACGAAGCCGCGCCCAGTAGCACGTCGTCCCGCCAGCGCTGCGGTAATTGCCCGGAACTATGTCGGCACCGACAAGGTACGTGCCGTCATTGTCGATGACCGGCCAGTACGTGCCATGAGCGTCGATGACGGTCGGGGGGGCGGTTGGTGGTGGCGGTGTGTTGCCCGCCGTCTGAGTGACGGTGGGCTGCGCGCTGCCAGTTTGCGTGATACCCACGGGCGAAACTGTGGTGTGCGTGGCGCCTCCGCACGCAGCGAGCATTAGCGCGGGGGCGGTCAGGGCGAGGCGCCTCATACGTGTGGAGTGTAGATCAGGTCAGAAAGACTTGGCAGCTTATCGAATATCGACAAGATCGGCGCATGCCCGCAAGGTCAGCATGAGCGCGTTTAGCCTTTTATGGTCCTATGCGCATCTCGTAGAAACGCAGTCGCGCAGCAACGTCGCTCTGACCCAGCGATGGAGCACGCCCGACACCAATGGTGTGGGCGTGGATCTGCAGGTTGGTGCCCTCGACCGAAGCAGGGGTATTGAGGAGAAATGGCTCGGCGGCGTTGGCGCCGATAAGGCGGTAGGTGACCCCGTCGAGCACGACCGTCGGGATGGTCAGTGGAACTACGGTTCCTTGAAAGAGCCGGTCGACGATGGTTGGTTGCAGGTCGATCCCCACCATGACTGCCAGGTCTGGCCGGCTGGGCGCGGGAACGGTGATCACATCGTTCCCGCGTACGGGAACCTGTGACAGCGCGGTGAGCGGTCCGCAGTGGGGGCCGGTGTGGGTGAAAAGCGCCACCGCTGCTCGACGCCGCTCACGGTGTAGTTACACAGCAGCGCACGCGAATACCGGGGGGATTCTTGATTGCCAAGCCGGCCGTCGATGTCGGTGGCGGGAGAGGCCGGCGATCCCCGGGACAGGACGAATTGGGGCCCGGTAGCCAGTGATTCGGTGTTCAAGTCGTCGAGGGCCGGCATGTAGGCCGCGTACGTCTGGAAGACGGGCGCTGGGCGCCACGCAAAGTCGTAGGCCCATGCGGCCGAGGTCTCATTGGGTCAATGTGGACCGTCGCCGACCCGATAGTTTTGACGAAGCGGTCCGGGATCGCGTAGAGCGCACGCTGGCTCGCCTTGGTCTGCTCGACGCGTTGGTCCAGATGGCCTGGCAGGGCGAGTGTGACCAGACGGTCGAGCGCTTGCACGGGCGCCTGCACTGCCGCCACGGTACGGTCGCGCGCGTGACCCCCGTGTACGTGCAGGTAGGCGTGCTCAGAATGAACTGCGAATAAAACGATGGCACCCACAACCAACACAGACGCACGACGAAGGGTGCCGGAGAAAGCAGTGATGGCCACGGCAACAACGACCAGCGCGAGCAGAGCGAAGAAACTCCCTAAGTCAAGTCGTGCAAACGCCTTCTTGGCGGTGATCAGCGTCGCGAGACCGATGAGGGCCACGAAACGGCGGGGAAACTCCGGACCGCCGCGGATGAACATCGCGCAGAGCGCCGCCATCCAGGCCAGGGTCGGCACGGCCATTTCGATGGCATACGGGCCGAGCGCGGTGAGGGGAGCGGCCATCCCCGCGCTATAACCCTTTACGATGTTGGCGCTGTACATGAGCCAGGCGGGCAGGTCACCCGGTCGTTGTCCGGCCAGGACCCAACAGATGAAGGTGGATGCCGCGAACGCGGTCACCGTTGCGCAGTGGCGCCCAACAGCTCTCCAATCGAGCAACATCGACACGGCCAGCGCGAGGGTCACGATCGTGAAGCCAGTATTGAACTTCACCAGCAGCTGAAGCCCCGCGACCGCGCCGAGGACGATGCACGTGGTAAACACCGTCGATCGTTCGGAGTCATGCTGCAATAGGGGGACGGCCGCCCACGCCAACGCCGCCAGAACGACCAGCTCGGGGTACATCATGCCCAGAGCCGAACCATGACCGACGTGGAGGATGGCGGTGATGCCGGTCGTGATAAACGCCCCGATGAGCGACGGCATCGGCGCATGGCGCTGGCGCAGTGCTGCCGCGATGCCGAGGAACAGGGCGGCGCCGACCCTTAGCTGGTAGATGGTGGCGAGCAGCGACTGACCGTAAGAATAATAGGCAGTGGTCTGCAGGAACCCAAGAGGTCCGTAAGTGAATACGATCTCGGGGCCCCACGCGAGGTGATGGATCCGGGCCAGGGCGAGGCCGGCCTGATAAGACGAATCGAGCCCGACGGTGGCGTCGACCGAGCACTGTGGCCAGAAGATGACAGCAGTCATCACCGCGGCGAGGACCTGTTGCCAACGGGCGGCGCCCCATGTTGTCGTCGAACACCACGTCGTCGCGTGTCGCAACGGTCTCGCGGCTACCGACAGGGATGCCGCCATTCGCACAAAGTAGCAATGCTCGACAGCAATTTGTAGCGGGATCCCTGATTCCGGACCCGGCAACCGTACCGCCTGAGCCCTCTTCGCCTATCCAAGTGATCCGGGTCTGCTGTTAGCATGCGCCCATGTCTGAAAGCGGCGGCCCGGTGCGAATCGGCATCTTGGGCGCTTCAAGCTTCGCACCGACGACGCTCATCAACCCGGCCCGGGGAAACGATGAGGTTGTGGTGGCCGCGGTGGGAGCACGCGATATGGACAGCGCTCAGGCCTTTGCCGACAAATACGGCATCGCCCGGGCGCACGGCAGCTACGAGGCGCTGATCGCCGATCCAGACCTGGATGCTGTCTACGTCCTGCTGCCGACCAGCTTCCACGGCAAGTGGACCCGGGCTGCGCTCGCCGCGGGCAAGCACGTGCTGTGCGAAAAGCCGTTCGCCGCCAACGCCGCCGAGGCCCGCGAGATCGCCGAACTGGCCGCCAAGTCAGACCGGATCGTCATGGAGGCAATCCAATTCCGCTACCACCCGTTGACTCTGCGCGTTGAGGAGATCATCGCCTCGGGGGAGCTGGGCAAGCTGGAGCGGGTGGAGCTCACCTTGTGCGTATTGCTACCGAAGTTCTCCGGCAACTGCTACAACTACGCCTTTGCCGGTGGCGCGATGATGGATGCCGGAAGCTATGTCGTCAACATGCTCCGCACCTTCGGCGGCTCGACCCCGGAAGTTCTTTCGGCACGGGCGACGCTGCGCGGTCCCGAGGTGGACCGGGCCATGACGGCCGAGTTGAGCTTCGCGGGCGGGCACACGGGCCGGATCCGATGTGCGCTGTGGTCGTCGGACCTGTTTCGGGCGAGCGCCAAGGTGGTCGGTGATCAGGGCCAGCTGCGTTGGCTCAGTCCGGCGGCACCGCACGTTTTCCCTCGGCTCTCGGTCCGCTCAGCCGCCGGAAAGCGTGTCGAGCGGTTCCCGCGGCGCGCCACCTATGAGTATCAGCTTGATGCTTTCGCCGCGGCGGTGCTGCGCGGGGAACCGGTGAGGACGACGCCGCAGGACGCGATCGAGAACCACACCGTCATCGACGCGATCTATCGCGCTGCCGGCCTTTCGCTGCGCCAGCCGGCCTGAACGCTAATCCGTTCGCCTAGTGGCGGTTCGGCAGTGCGATCTCGGGCGGCAGGGCACTATCGGTGAGCCAGCTGTCGACGGTGCGCGCGAAGAGGTCCGGATGGCGCGTGTGCCATTCATGGGGCATGCCGATTGCGACCCTGTCGACTCCGTTGGGCATTTGCTGCGCGAGCGCTGCAGCCCAGCGGCGTACGACCGGCATCTCCTTGGCGCCGGTTAGGAACAATGTGGGCGAATCCGATTTGTCGAGTTCCTCGGGAAGCGTGAACCCCGCGGACGCCATGATGACGTCGGCGAGCTGTCCGCTGGTAATGAGACGTACGTCCTCGCGATACTCATCGATATGGGCCGAGGGAACCTTCGCATGCCAGGCATTCCGGTAGCGGCGCACCATCCAGCGGTACATTGAGTTCCGGGCGGGCAGCGCCAGCAGGCGCCGCGTCAACGGCACAAACGGCACCCTGTTGAGGGCGGTCCCGCACAGCACCGCCCGATCAACGAGTTTTGGCTCGGTCGCCAGCAACTGCACCCCCACTTGGGCCCCGAGCGATAAGCCCACCACGTGCGCCCGGCCGGTATCTACCCGGGAGCGGATGAGTTCTGCCACCGCAGCGGCGGCCCGGCCCATCTCGAATGGTCCCTGCTCGAAGCTCTTGCCGTAGTGGGGCAGATCGGGGACCAGACAGTGGTATTGCTGCATTCGTTCGACCACCGGCTCCCAGGACCAGCCGCTCGTATACGCGCCGTGAAGAAAGACGATGGTAGGCGCCCCGACCGGACCGGATTCGCGCACGAACAGGTCCATTTGAGGGACCCTATCAGGATTACGCGGCTGAATTTCAGGTCTATAGGGCACGTGTTGGATTAGACTCCGGGCGGGTTAGCCTGGGGCGGGAGGGCCCAGTTTCATTACACAGAACGCGCACGGGGGATTGAAGGGCTGGGTTCCGCGATGGCTGAAGGCGTTTTCGGACGTAGCGACGCTGAGATCGACCTCTTGGTGCGTGGCATGCGCTCGGGGATCGCAGTGGTGGGCTTCGGCTACATCGGCACGGTGATCGGTGCCGTGCTGGCTGATCGCGGCTGGCCGGTGACGGGCATCGACGTGAGACAGAACGTCGTCGACGAGATCAACCTCGGCAAGACCACGGTGCCTGAGCCGGGGCTCAACGAGCTGGTGTCCCGCAGCGTACAAGTCGGCCGGCTTGGCGCCACGACCGATTTCGGCGCCATCGCCGACAATGACTTCATCATTGTGACCGTCGGTACGCCGCTTGGTCCGGACTACGAGCCCATCGTCGACGACATCAAGGCGGCGGCGCGGGCCGTGGGGGAGCACCTGCACCGCGGCCACATCGTCATCCTCAAGAGCACGGTGCCGCCCGACACCACCGAAAATCTCGTTCGGCCGATCCTCGAAGAGGCCTCGGGACTGCGCGCCGGGGTCGACTTCGGGTTGGCGTTTTGCCCGGAACGGCTCGCCGAAGGCCAAGCCATCCGCGAGCTGACGTCGATCCCCGTCGTCGTCGGCGCCGTCGATGAGCGCAGCGCTCGCGCCTGCACCACGCTGTGGCGACACGCGCTGGGAGTGGACTCCGTTGTCGTTGACAGGCCGCGGACCGCCGAGATGGTCAAGCTTGCGGACAACCTCTGGGTCGACCTCAACATCGCGCTGGCCAACGAGCTGGCCAAGGTGTGCGACCGGCTCGGGATCGATGCCCTGCAAGTCATCGAGGCGGCCAACACGATGCCGAAGGGCGGCAGCCCCGCGAACATCTTGAGGCCGAGTATGGGCGTCGGCGGCTACTGCTTGACGAAGGATCCGTGGTTCGTCAACCACCTGGGCAAGTCCGTCGGGTTGGACCTGGAAATTCCGCGGACGTCGAGGACCGTCAACGACACCATGCCCGCCTACACCTACGGGCTGCTCAAGCAGCTCCTCGCCGATCAGGGCAAGACGGTCGAGACCAGCAGGATCGCGGTGCTGGGCATCGCGTTCAAGAACAACACCGGCGACTGCCGCCTCACGCCCACCAAGTACGTCGTCGCCTTGCTCGAGGAGTCCGGCTGCGAGCTTTCGGTCCATGACCCGTGGGTGCCGACCGAGGAGGCCGTCGAAGTGACGAAGATTCCCCTGACCGCAGACATCGAGTCAGCGGTCGAGGGTGCCGATGCCTTGGTGGTGCTCGCCGGGCACCGACAGTTCCACCAGATCCCTCTGGTCCGGCTCGCGGAGCTAACGGCGGCCAAGTGTGTGTTCCTCGACGGACGGAACAGCTTCGACCCGGCGGCCGTGCGCGCGGCCGGCTTCGTCTACAAGGGGATCGGCCGGTAACCGTCCGATCAGGTGAACGTAAACCGCCCCGTGAAAATGAGAGAGTAAATATGTCCAATGTCGTCGTGACAGGCGGCTACGGCTTTATCGGATCGCACCTGGTCTCCGCATTGCTGGACCGCGGGGACTCGGTGACGGTTTTCGACTTCGCCAAGAACACCCGCGACAGCAGTATCGACTTCGACCGGCACCCCAACTTCCGGTTCGTGCAAGGCGACGTCACCGATCTGTCTGCACTCGAAAAAGCCCTGACTCCCGGTGTCGACACGGTCTTCCACCTGGCCGCGGTCGTCGGCGTCACAAACTATATGAATGACCCGCTGCGGGTTCTCGATGTCAACGTGACCGGCACTCGCAACGTCCTCGAGCTGAGCCATCGGCACGGGACGCGGGTGGTGTTCTCCAGCACGTCTGAGGTGTTTGGCAAGAACCCCAAGCCGCCGTTCGCCGAGGACGACGATCGCGTCCTCGGTTCGACAAAGACCGCGCGCTGGAGCTACAGCACCAGCAAGGGCATGGCCGAGCATCTGGTCTTCGCGATGCACAGCGCCTACGGGCTGCCGGTGACGGTGGTGCGCTATTTCAACGTGTACGGCCCGCGGCAGAATCCGATTTTCGTGGTCTCGCAGACCATTCACCGGATCCTCAATGGCCGCCAGCCGTTGCTCTACGACTCGGGTGACCAGACGCGGTGCTTCACCTACGTCGACGACGCCATCGCCGGCACCTTGCTCGCGGCCGAGAGCGACGCGGCGATCGGTGAGGCCTTCAATATCGGGAGCATGACCGAGACGACTGTCGGTGAGGCTGTCGATCTGGCGATCAAGATCGCGAATGTCGACGGGGTCTCCGGCGCCGAAGCTGTTGATACTGCGGCGCGGTACGGCGGTCGCTACGAGGACATTCCCTCGTCGTATCCCGGACTCGACCAAGGCGCAGCGGGAGCTGGGATGGCGCCTTCAGGTCGACGTCGAGGAAGGGATCCGCCGCACCATCGATTGGGCGCGGGCCAACCCGTGGTACCTCAAAGAGCCCGAGGGGTCAGTCGTAGCCAGCGGGATAGGCCGCTAAGCGAGCGCGCGGTCGGCCAGCGCCCCCATTACCGGTGCCAACAGCCGGGAGTATTCGAGCGCCAGGTGGTTCTCGTCAAAGTAGACCAGGGTGTTGCCGACGATGACGGGGCAGCGGTTTGCGGTGCAGAACAGCTCGGTGAGGTCGGTGTATTGTCCGCCGCCGGCTTTGGTCGCGGCGGATCTCAGCTGCGATGCCGGGTTGGTTGACCGCGGTCGACCGTGGCGGCGAGCAGGCTGTCACGTCATCGAGGTGGCTGGACAGGCACAGCGGCACCGATGTGTGCGGATCCGGGATCGGCCCGAGCACCAGCACCTGCGCACCGATGCCGCGCAGCTGCTGCACGAGGCGGGTCAGGCTGTTGATCCACGCCGGGTCGTATGGCGTGAAACCTGACAGCCAACTGTTCTCGTTGCCGCCGCGTATCCCCGCCACATGCTCACCACGACCAGCCGCGGGTGCTCGGCGCGTAACCGGGCGATGATCTGACCGCGCCATTGCTCGCAGTGTCGAAAGTGTTCGACCAGGCGACTGAAGAGGCGGTTGGTGAGGGGCACGTCTATCAATGGGCAACCCATCTTGGCCAGCATCTCCAGCCGCCAGGGCCGTTGCGTCGGCGATCTGTTGGAACGCCGGATTCCACATCGCGGCATGCGAGTCGCCGACCAGGGCCACCGTCGTCGCTCGAGGCGGTATCGCCCGTCGCGCACTCAGGCTGTCCACCTTGATAAGGCGAGCGCATGCAGCCGTTGGGCGAAGAGCCCTTTCGGTCGGCTGCCCCGTTGGCGAGCGGCGGGCTTGGGAGCGGCGGGTCCAGGTTCGATGGTACGGCTTTGAGCTCCGCGGATGCCGCGACCGCGGTCTGCACTTGCGGCGAACACGTGCTGCACCGCCGCGTCGTAGGCGTCGATGTTGTCGCCCGTGGGGGCAGGCGCCGCTGTGATGGTCAGCGGCGTAGCCGCCGGGCCGCGGGGGACTCGGGACGGGAATCCATTGGGGCAGCGCCAAGCCCACACAGACCGCGACCGCGGTGGCCGCACCGCCGAGCGCGAGACTGGCCAGGGAGATCGGCGTATCGGAGCGGCGAATCGCAACGGGTTCTCGATGAAACGCAGTGTGAGCACCGCCAGCACGCCGGAGACCAGGGCTGCTGCCAACCTGCCGGCCAGCCCCAGCGGGTGGCCCAGCAACGCCGGTGTGAGCACCAGCACCGGCCAGTGCCACAGATACCACGAGTACGACACCCGCCCGATCGCACGCATCGGCGACACTGCCAGGACGCGGCCGCATCCTTGAGCAGGTGCGGCACATGCCGGCGCCGATCACCAACACCGCGCCGAGCATGGGCAACAGCGCGGCGATACCCGGATAGAAGGTGGTTGCGCTCAACTGGGTGCAGGCCAGCAGGATCAGCCCCAGCCCGGCCCATCCGGCGACCGCGGCAGCTCAGTGGCGGTAGTCGGCGCCACTGGTCGGCGGTCAGGGCCACCAGGCCGCCGGCGGCCAACTGCCAGGCCCGGGTGGGCAGCGAGAAGAACGCCGTAGTGGTCAACACGTAGGTGGTCACCAGCGACAGCGCGAACGAGACGGCCGCGACCAGCGCAAGGACGACCACGATACGGGCGTTTCGAGGAGGCGGGCCTGGGCTTCAGTGGCGCGGGTGCGCCGCCGCGCACGCCGGATCAGCCACGCCGTGCCAATGATCATGGCCGGCCACACCAGGTAGAACTGCTCCTCGACGCCCAACGACCAGTAGTGCTGGAACGGCGACGGCGGCAGGTGGCCGAAGTAGTTGACGCCTTGCCGAATGAACCAGTAGTTGCCGACATACAGTGCGCAATAGATGCCGTCATCGCATGACGGCCCGTGCCTGCAACGGGGGTAACAGGACCGCCGAGGCGATCATCGTGACGATGCCGACCGTGGCCGACGCGGGCAGTAGTCGGCGGGCCCGCGCCCCGTAGAAGTGGCGCAGCCCGACGGTGCCGGTGGTGCTCACCTCGCGCCAGAGCAGCCCGGTGATCAGGAAGCCGGAGATGACGAAGAACACGTCCACGCCGACGAACCCGCCACCCACACCGGGCACCTCAGCGTGAAAGAGGACAACGGCCACCACCGCGACAGCGCGCAGGCCCTCGATGTCCGGCCGAAATCCCGACCGTGCCGAGCGCCGACCCTGTGGTTCTTCGGTAGGGCTGTCGATGTCGGTCTCGCGCAACGTCACCCACCTACCATATGGACGTCTTATTGACGCGTCCCTCAAATCAAGCTATTACCCAACTCCACTGCTGTGCGATCCGGGTCGATCATATGGGGACCGCGTCCAACACCCCGCAGCATCTCAATCCGGGGCAAGAGCACGGTCGGCCAGTGCGCCCATTACCGGCGCCAACAGCCGAGAGTATTCGACGGTCAGATGAGAATTCGTCGACGTATACCAGGGTGTTGCCAACGATGACTGGGCAGCGGTCGGCGGTGCAAAACAGCGCGGAGAGGTCGGCATATCGTCCTCCGCCGGCTCGGGTCGCTGCGGATTCAGCCGCGATGCCGGCTTGGTTCACTGCCGTCGACCGTGCCAGCGAGCAGGCCGTCACGTCATCGAGGCGGCGGGACAGGCAGTCCGGTACAGATGCGTGCTGCGTGTCAGGGATCGGCCCGAGCACCAGCACCTGCGCCCCAGTGCTGCGCAGTTGCTGCACCAGGCGGGTCAACCTGTCGATCCACGCCGTGTCGTACACCGTGAAGCTTTGGGAATCGTAGGCAGCGCCGGATGCTTAGCACCACCAGGCGCGGGTGTTCGGTCTGTAACCGGGCGATGACCTGATCGCGCCACTGCTTACACTCGGTGTACTCCCGCCGAAGGATCGAGGTTGAAGATGGGTAGGTCCAGCACCGGGCAGCTACCCTTCTCCAGGTCCTCAAGGCGCCAGTGCCGCTGCGTCGGCCACCTGTTGGAATGCCGGGCTCCACATCGCGGCATGCGAGTCGCCGACCAGGGCCACCGTGGTCGGCGAGGCGGTGTCGCCCGTCGCGCACTCAGGCTGATTGACTTCCAACAAGTTGCGCATGCAGCCGCCGAAGCGGGCTGGGTGCGGTTGCGTCGGCTGACGTGCTGGCTAGCGAGGGGTCAAGGTTCGATGGCACGGCCTTCATGTCAGCGGATGCGCTGACTGCGGCCTGCACCTGAGCAAATGCGCGTTGCACTGCCGCGTCGTACGCGTCGACGTCTCGGCCCGCGGGCATAGGCGCTGCTGTGATGACCAGTGGTCGAGCCGCGGGCCCGTGACCGACCGGGACGGGCACCAAAACGAGCAGCACCACACCCACACAGACAGCCACTGCGGTGGCGGCACCACCGACGGCGAGACTGCGAGCGGCTGACCGGCGCAGGGGCGCGGCGAACCGCATCGGGATTCTCGATCAGCCGCAGCGTGAGCGCGGCCAACCCGCCAGAGATGAAGAACCCAGCCAAGCTGGCCATCGGCCCCAGCGGGTTGGCCAGCAGCGCCACCGGCCAGTGCCACAGATACCACGAGTACGAGACCCGGCCGACGGCTTGCATTGGCCGCAATGCCAGGAGGCGCCCGGCCCCCCAAGTCGGTGCGGCACAGCCCGCGCCGATCACCAGCGCCGTGCTGAGGACCGGCAACAACGCAGCAGTTCCCGGGTAGGGCGTCGCCGAGCCCAACCGGTTGCAACTCAGCAGGATCACCCCCAGACCTGCCCATCCTGCGAGCGCGGCAAGTCGCGGCGAAAGTCGGCGCCACTGGTCGACCGTAAGAGCCACCAAGCCGCCCACGGCTAATTCCCAAGCCCGGGTAGGCAACGAAAAGAACGCCACAGCAGGCACCAGGTCAGTGGCCACCAGCGACACCGCAAACGACACCGTCGCGACCAAGCCAAGGACTAACAGGTACGGGCCCGCCGACGACGCGGCATCCGCGCCGGTGCGCCGACGCACACGCCGGACCAGCCACGCCGTACCAATGATCAACGGGGGCCACACAAGATAAAACTGCTCCTCAACACCCAGAGACCAGTAGTGCTGAAACGGCGACGGCGAATTGGCGGAGTCAGTGAAGTAGTCGATGCCTTGCAGAGCGAACCGGTAGTTGCTCACATACAACGCGCTGGCGATACCGTCACCAATAATTCTTCGGGCCGCCCACGGGGATAACAGGACAGCCGAGGCAATCACGATCACCACACCGACAGTTGCTGACGCCGGCAATAGTCGGCGGGCGCGGGCCCCGTAGAACCGGCGCAGTCCGATACTCCCGGCGGTGCTCACCTCACGCCACAACAGCCCAGTGATCAAAAAGCCTGAAATGACAAAAAAGACGTCGACACCGATGAACCCGCCACCAAACCCGGGCAAATCAAAATGGAACAGCACAACGGCCAACACCGCGACCGCACGCAAACCCTCGATGTCCGGGCGAAACCGCGACTGGGCCGAGCGCCGAAGCTCTGGTCCATCGGAAGGGCTATCGATGTCGGTCTCGCGCAATGTCACCCACTTACCATATGGACGCTTAATTGACGTGTCAGCAAAAATAGAATTATTACCCAATTTCCTGCTGTCTAAACAAGTGCAAGCTCCGCCCCGAACGCGAAACGTGTCCGCGATCTACGCTATCCGGTTGACGAGCGGGGGTGATTAAATTGACGATTGCCGACGCAGCTCGCAGCGTCTGAAGGACAGTCCAGCGGCTCTCTCGCCCCGGCCGGTTTTGTCGGCCGCTTGCCCAAAATTTCCGGCTTCCAGTTCGATGGCGCGGCCACCGGGTTATGCTGCTGGGCGGCTGAGCCAGGGGTGCGGGGCCACCGCTCTCGTTCTGCAGGCGCGCACGGGAAGTGAAAGGCCAGGATCCGCGATGAAATTTGTGCTGGCAAACTGGGGAACTCGCGGCGAAGTCGAGCCCTACGTCACTGTCGGCCGCGAACTGGTGCGCCGCGGGCATGACGTGCACATGGCCGTCGCGCCTGAGATGGTGAGCTTCACCGAGGCCGCCGGCCCCAAGGCGGTGGCCTACGGACCGGATTTGAAGGCCATCCTGGACCCGCATCGCGATTTCTGGGCGGGTTTGTTCGCCAATCCCTGGAGGATCCAAGAGCTCAGCAGGTTGGCGGCCGAATATTCGGCGCCACTTTCCGAGTGCCGGGCGGAGGTCAGTGCGACGCTGACATCGCTGGCGGACGGCGCTGACCTGTTGCTCACCGGCATGAATTTCGAGGACGATGCGGTCAACGTCGCGGAGCATTGCGACATTCCGCTTGCCACCCTGCATATCTTCCCGCTGCGAGCCAATGGCCAGCTCCTACCGTTCCTGCCGGCGCCGTTGGCCCGCTCCGCGATGAAGTTGCTCGACTGGGTGGCTTGGCGCGGACCGAAGAAGGTCGAGGATGCCCAGCGCCGTGAATTTGGTTTGCCGGAGGCAACACGGCCGTGGCCGCAACGGATCACCGAACGCGGCTGGCTGGAAATCCAGGCCTTCGATGAGGTGTGCTACCCCGGGCTGGCAGCCGAATGGGCGAAATGGAATGGGCAGCAGCCCCCCAGAAGGCCATTCGTCGGCGCGCTGACGATGGAGTTGCCGACTGATACCGATGACGAGGTCGCGGCGTGGATCGCCGCGGGCACGCCGCCGATTTGTTTCAGCTTTGGCAGCGTAGGGGTCGAGTCTGCCGCCGACACGCTTGCCATGATCAGCTCGGCCTGCGCGACGCTGGGCGAGCGGGCGTTGATTTGCGCCGCCGGGACCGAATTCAGCAACGTCGCTGATTTGGACCACGTCAAGGTGGTGGGCGTGATGAATTATGCGGCCAACCTTCCCGGTTGCCGCGCTTTCGCACATCACGGTGGCGCGGGCACCACGAACGCGGGCCTGCGCGCCGGGCTCCCCACGTTGATCTTGTGGACGTTGCCTGATCAGGGGGCGTGGGGGGCTCGGGTCAAGCGGCTGAAAGTCGGTACGGGGCGGCGTTTTTCGGCGACGACCGAGAAATCACTGGTTGCGGACCTTCGCACGGTCCTTGCCCCGGAATGCCTCACCCGCGCCCGCGAGCTCGCCACCCGGATGACAAAACCCGCCGAAAGCGTTGCGACCGCCGCCGATCTAGTAGAAGATTTCGCGCGCCTCAAGCGTGTTGGCTGATCGGCGAAGTCGGGCCCGACACGTGATCGCTTCGCTCGACAGGTAATTCGGCCTGCTCGCCGATCCAATCAAGCAGAGCGCGCAGACCTTCCTCGAGCGCCCACTTCGGACGCCAGCCGAGCTCATGTATTGCCGCGCTCGATGTCGCACCTCGCGGCGCGTACGTCACCGTCGCGGAATTTCGCCACAACGACCGGTTCGGGGGCATCGCAGATAGCGGCGATCTTTTGAGCCAGCTCATGGATGGTCGTCGGGGTACCCGACCCGATGTCGAGGCAACGTGCTTCAGTTGCAGGTCTCGCGATCGCAGCGAACAGCGCCTCGACGACATCGTCGATGTAGATGAAATCGCGCACGATCTGCCCGTCTTCGTAGATTTCCAACGGGCGCTGCTGGCGCGCCAATCGTGCGAAAAGAGCGACTATTCCCGTGTAGGAATTTGTCAGCGACTGGCCCGGTCCGTAGACATTCTGCAGCCGCAGCACGCTGAAATTGGTGTCGTGCGCGGCCGTCCAGGCGGCCAGGATGTGCTCCTGGGCGAGTTTGGTCGCGGCGTAAATGTTCGTGGGCCGTGGCTCCGTTCGGCCGGCACAGCTCGGCAACGGGATCGCAGGTTCACCAGTGGGCCCTTGCGGATCCCAGATACCGGCCAGGAGCTGGGCGTGGCTGCGAGGCTGCGGGTAGAAGATCTGGGAGCCACATTGCCAAGCGCCCTCGCCGTAGACGGCTCTCGACGACGCCAGGACGAGTTGGTCGGGCACGTGCGCTGAGCGGCTCAGAGCATCGAGAAGTTGAGTCGTTCCCACCACGTTCACCGAACCGTGGCGCGTCGCCTCGGAAAGCGACTGCGCCGTTCCTGTCTCGGCCGCCAAATGGACGATCTGGGATGGACGGAACAACCGAAGCACCGCATCGCAGTCAGGGGCATGGGTGACATCGCCGGTGAACAACCGCACCGACGACGGCAGGTCGATCGCTGTGGTTTCGCCATGCACTTGCGGGTGCAAGACGTCCATTACAGCGACGTCATAACCGGCTTTGACGAGACGACGCGTGAGCGCGGACCCAATGAATCCTGCCCCGCCAGTGATGAGCACGGATGTTGACAAGAGTCGGACGCCTCCGGTTCCTCTGTGGAGGAAATAGGTGACCGGCACGCGTTGCCATGGGTGCGGTCCGGGTGATCATACCGGGACACCGTTCAACCGCGGGCGAGCGTGCGGTCGGCCAGCGCCCCCATTACCGGTGCGAGAGCCCGCGCGTATTCGATCGTCAGGTGATCCTGTCGAAGTACACCAGGGTGTTGCCGACGATGACCGGGCAGCGGTCGCGTGGTGCAGAACAGCTCGGTGAGGTCGTCGTATTGTCCGCCGCCGGCTTTGGTGGCGGCGGACTCAGCCGCGATGCCGGGTTGGTTCACCGCCGTCGACCGTGGCGGCGAGCAGGCCGTCGCGTCATCGAGGTGGCCGGACAGGCAGATCGGCACCGACTGTGTGCGGATTCGGGACCGGCCCGAGCACCAGCACCTTGCGCACCGATGCCGCGCAGTTGCTGCACGAGGCGGGTCAGGCCGTCGAACCACGCCGGGTCGTATGACTTGGGCATGAGTAGTCCTGGCCGGCACCGTACCCGCGGCACATGCTCACCACGACCAGCCGCGGGTGCTCGGCGCGCAACCGGGCCATGATCTGACCGCGCCACTGCTCGCAGCGTTGAAAGTATTCCACCAGGCGACCGAGGAAGCTGGTGATGGGCAGGCTCATCGGTGGACACGCCCCCTTGGCCAGGGTCTCCAGCCGCCAGTGCCGCTGCTCGGCGACCTGCTGGAACGCCGGAGTCCACATCGTGGCATGCGAGTCACCGAGCAGGGCCACCGTCGTCGTCGAGGCGGTATCGCCCGTCGCGCACTCAGGCTGTCCGACTTCCCCAAGATTGCGCAGGCAGCCGTTGAGGAACACGGCCTGATATTCGGCCGCCGCGTGGGCAAGCGGCGGGTCGAGGTTCGACGGTACGGCCTTGAGGTCCGCGGCCGCCGCGACCGCAGCTTGCACCTGTGCGAACGCGTTCTGCACCGCCGCGTCGTAGGCGTCGATGCTGGAGCCCGCGGGGGGAGGCGACGCCGTGATGGTCAGCGGCGCAGCCGGCGCGCCGCGACCGACCGGGTCAGGCACCCAGTCCAGCAGCGCCACGCCCACACAGACCGCGACCGCGGTGGCGACACCGCCCAGCGCGAGACTGGCCAGGGCGGACCGGCGTATCGGAGCGGCGAATCGCAAGGGATCCTCGATGAAACGCACTGTGAGCACGGCCAGTCCGCCGGAGATGAGGGCCGTTGCCAGCCTGCCGGCCAGCCCCAGCGGGTGGCCCAGCAGTGGCGCGTGCGAGCAGCAGCACCGGCCAGTGCCACAGATACCACGAGTAGGAGATCCGGCCGATCGCGCGCATCGGCGCCACTGCCAGCACGCGGCCGCATCCCTGGGCAGGTGTGGCACAGCCGGCGCCGATCACCAGCACCGCGCCCAGCACCGGCAACAGCGCGGCAGTACCCGGATACAGTGTGCCCGAGCTCAACTGGGTGCAGGCCAGCAGGATCACCCCCAGCCCTGCCCATCCCGCGATCGCGGCAGCTCGTGCCGGGAGTCGGCGCCACTGGCCGGCCGTGAGGGCCACCAGGCCGCCGGCGGCCAACTGCCAGGCCCGGGTGGGCAGCGAAAAGAACGCCACGGCCGGCGCCACGAAAGTGGCCGCCAGCGACAGCGCGAACGACACGGCCGCGACCAGCGCAAGGACCACCAGATACGGGCGTTGCGTGGAGGGGGCATTCGGCCTCTGGTGCGCCGGCGTACAAGCCGGATCAGCCACGTCGTGCCGATGATCAACGCCGGCCACACCAGGTAGAACTGCTCCTCTACGCCCAACGACCAGTAGTGCTGGAACGGCGACGGCGGCAGCACCGGGGCGAAGTAGTCGACGCCTTCGTGAGCGAACCGGTAGTTGCTGACATACAGAGCGCTGTAGATGCCGTCCTCAAGGACGCTACGGGCCTGCAGCGGGGGTAAGAGGGCAGCCGAGCCGATCGCGGTGACGACGCCGACCAGCGGCCGAGGCCGGCAGCAGCCGGCGGGCTCGGGCCCCGTAGAAGCGGCGCAGCTTCACGGTGCCGGCGGTGCTCACCTCGCGCCAGAGCAGCCCGGTGATCAAAAAGCCCGAGATGACGAAGAACACGTCCACGCCGACGAACCCACCACCCACACCGGGCAGGCCAGCGTGAAAGAGGACAACGGCCACCACCGCGACAGCGCGCAAGCCCTCGATGTCCGGGCGAAATCCCGACTGTACCGAGCGCTGACCCTGCAGTTCTTCGGTAGGGCTAACGCTGTCGGCCTGGGGCAAGGTCACCTAACCTAGTACGTGCGAGAACGCGTTGATCGAAGCGAGGCATTTTCACACACCGTTCAAAGACGCGTCGCCCGAAGCAGCTGCGCGGTGCTGGTGGGCCATTTTCAGCCTTCAGCTCGTTTCGAGGGGAGCACGCTGGCCGATTGTGTAAGTTGTCAAACCAACCGATGCGCTCACGTCCTCGCCGGCTCCTAAGACGATGGCTCGTGGGCTGTCACAGAGCTGGCGGAAGGCGGCCCGAAAAGTGTCATGTTCGAGGCAGGCGGGAGCGTGGACATTGCCAGTGACTTTCCTGCCGAGGGCAACACGTAGGTTGAGGCGTCATGTCCACTAGCGGGGCCCAGT
>CAVPVJ010000035.1:0-607351 GCA_963709125.1 uncultured Actinomycetota bacterium | reverse complement strand
GGGCTTTCGTCAACGTCGTTGAGGATCAGCTCGCGCACGGCGGTACGCGGTCCGTACGGTCGCAGCATGGTGCTGGCCGGCCGTGGACGCACGTGCTGCGGCCACCAGAACCAGCGCCCGAGCAAGGTGGCCAGCGACGGTGTCATGAACGACCGCACGATCAAGGTGTCGAACAACAGACCCAGCGCGATCGTCGTACCCACCTGGGCCATCACCCGCAACGGGCTGAACATGAACGTGGCCATGGTGGCGGCGAACACCAGACCGGCGGCGGTCACCACCGAGCCCGAACCTGCCATCGCGCGGATCGTCCCCGTCTTGAGCCCGGCGTGAATTTCCTCCTTGAACCTCGATATCAGCAGCAGGTTGTAGTCCGAGCCGACCGCCAGCAGCAGGATGATCGCCATCGCCAGCACCATCCAGTGCAACTTGATGCCCAGGATGTACTGCCATAGGAGCACGGAGAGTCCGAACGAGGCGCCCAGCGACAGCAACACCGTACCGACGATCACAAAGGCCGCCACGACGCTTCGGGTGATCAACAGCATGATGACGAAAATCAGTGTGGCCGCAGAAATTCCGGCGATCAACAGGTCGACGTCGGAGCCGTCGTGCATGTCCTTGTACGTCGCGGCGGTACCGCCGAGATAGACGTTGGCGCCCTCCCAGGGCGTGCCCTTGATCGCCTCGTGTACGGCCTGCTTGATCGGTTCGATGTGGCTGACGCCTTCAGGAGTGGCCGGGTCGCCTTCATGCGAGATGATCAACCGGACGGCGTGCCCGTCCGGCGATATGAACTGTTTGAGACCCCGCGCGAAATCCGGGCTCTTGAACGCCTCCGGCGGAAGGTAGAACGTGTCGTCGTTCTTCGCTTTATCGAAGGCATCGCCCTGGGCGGTGGCGTTGTCGGCCTGCGCTTTCGCCTGGGCGTTGAGACCCATAGTGGTCGCGTAGTTCGACATGATGGTGTCGAGGTTGTGCTGCTGGCTCTCGATCTGCGGGGGTATCAGCGCCACGAGCTTGGGCTGAATCTGGTCCAGCTTGTCCAGATTCGCGCTGAGGTTCTGGATGTTCTCAGCCACCTGGTCGATGCCATCGAGTGCATTGAAGATGGACCGTATCGTCCAGCAAGCTGGAATGTCGTAGCAGTGCTTCTCCCAGTAGAAGTAGGCACGAATCGGCCGGAAGAAGTCGTCGAAGTAGGCGATGTCGTCGCGCAGCTGTTCGGTGATCTTCACGGTTTCTTTGGTGAGCTTGGTGGTTTCGTGTGTCGTGTTGCTGAGGTCCTGCGTGGTCTGCATCTGCTCATGCAGCACTACCATCGTTTTCTTGAGCTCGTCCGCCTGGTTCAGCAGGTTTTTCGCCTGCTCGTCCTGATAGTGCTCGGTCTGGAGCCGCCCTGCGGCTTGTGCACTCATTTGAAAACCGAGGGTGCTGTGGTCGAGCGGCGTGCCCAGCGGCCGGGTGATGGTCTGCACCCGGCCGATACCGGGGATGTGGAAGACCGCCTTGGCGACCTTGTCCAGGATGAGGAAGTCGGCCGGGTTGCGCAGGTCGTGATCGGTCTCGATCATCAACAGCTCGGGATTGAGCCGAGCCTGGTTGAAGTGTCGGTCGGCAGCCGCATAACCGACATTGGCCGGGGTGTCTTGCGGCAGGAAGTGGCGGGTGTCGTAGTCCGTCTTGTAGCCGGGCAGAGCGAGCAGACCAACTAATGCGGCGGCGATGGTCACCGCGAGAACCGGAACGGGCCAGCGGACGATGGCGGTGCCGATGCGTCGCCAGCCCCGGGTCTGCAGCTTTCGCTTCGGGTCGAGCAGCTTGAAGAACGATGCCACGGTCAGGACCGCTGGTCCTAGAGTCAAGGCCCCCAGGACCGCGACCAGCATGCCGACGGCGCAGGGCACACCGAGTGACTGGAAATACGGCAACCGGCAGAAGCTCAGGCAGTACATCGCGCCGGCGATGGTCAGACCCGACCCCAGCACAACATGCGCCGTGCTGTGGAACATCGTGTAGAAGGCCTGTTCTCGATCTTCGCCGAGGCCGCGGGCCTCGTGGTAGCGGCCGACCACAAAGATCGCGTAGTCCGTTCCGGCGGCGATCGCCATCAGAACGAGCATGTTGTTGGCGAACGTCGAAAGCCCCATGATGTTGTAGTTCGCGAGCGTCGCGACGACACCGCGAGCCGCGAGCAACTCGACGAAGACCATAAACAACATGATCAAAGTGGTAATCACCGACCGGTAGACGACCAGCAGCATCACCACAATCACGAGGAGGGTGACCAGAGTGACCTTCTTGACGCCTTTCTCACCCGCATGGGACTGGTCGGCAAACAACGGAGCCGCCCCGGTGACGTAGGCCTTGATCCCCGACGGCGCCGGCACCGAGTTCACGATCTTGCGGACCGCCTCGCTGGACTCGGTGGACAGGCCGCTGCCCATGTTGCCGGCGAGGTAGACCTGGACGTACGCGGCCTTTTGGTCGTGGCTCTGGGAGCCCGCGGCGGTCAGGGGATCACTCCAGAAGTCCTGGATGTGCTGAACGTGTTTCTTGTCTTGCTCGAGTCGCTTGACGATCTCGTCGTAATAGCGGTGGGCCTCCGCACCCAGCGGTTGGTCGCCCTCCAGCAGGATCATTGCCGAGCTGTCGGAACTGAACTCTTTGAACGTCGATCCGACGCGCATCATCGACTGGAACGACACCGCGTCCTTGGGACTCTGCGACACCGAGTGGTTCTTGGAGACGACCTCCAGTTGCGGTGCGATGGTGTTGGTGAGGAAGACGATGCCCAGCCAGATCAGGACGATCGGCAGCGCAAGCCGATGGATCATCCGCGGCAGGAACGGCGGGATCAGTGGCTGATCAACGCGCGGCACAGCCCCGGTGGTCTCGCTCACGCGGACTTGTCCAGGCAATAGACGAAGGCATTCACTGTTTCGTTGGGGGGCGAATGATTCGGAGCTTTGATGACGTCACCGCTCCCGTCGTGGTTGTTCACGACGAATTGGCAGGCGATCCAACTGCCGTCTCCTTGCGCTATCAGGTTGGCCGGGATGCCGGGCTTCGTTGACTTCAATACTGTGCTCCAGGGCAAGGGGACGTTGAGGGCCTGCTGTGGATGGGAGTTCTCATCGAGGTAGTTGATGGTTGCCGAGCTGCCCGGTGAGCCCGAAACCTCGAGCGTGATGGTCTTGGCGTTGTACTGGTCGATGACGTCACCGGCTGAGCCACCACCGAACGAACCCCTGTGGACGCCGAAGATATCGTGCAGCCGGTGCACGACGAACCCGGACAGCGCGACCACAGCCACGATCGTGAGCACCAGCCAGAAACGGCTTAGCAGCCCCTTCTTCTTGGCGCGCTGTGGGCCAGGTTTTTCCTCGGCGCTTGGGGGAACTTTAGAATCTCGCGACTCTACCCTTGGCTCGGAGGTCGTCATGGGCGCTGTCCTAACCAGGGGCGAAGGCTACTGAACTAGTTAGCTTAGGGGTAAGCTTAGCCACTCTAACCTAGACCGAGATGGTCCGGGCTTCACATCCCGGGCTGAGCCATCCGCGAACTCAGACACTCCCCTGGACCGTCGCTGCTTCGCCAAGGACAACTTGTGAAACACAAGTGCGGCGGAACGCCGTTATCCACTGCTCGTTCATCATTCGCGCTCGTCGCCATAGTTCTTGGTTCGGCTACGCTCACGCGCAGCCGCCTGCTGTCTGGCGGTGGCGAAGCGTTGATACGCATCTTGACGCGCTCGAGTTTGGGCACCTTCGCGGCGCCAAGCGCGTGTGCGCTGGGTGCGTCGTCGCTCGTTACGGTCTACTAAGGCCGCCACGATGTGACTACCCATTCGTTCCGTAAGACGGTGGCGACGCTGATTGACGACGAGGGCTTGTCGGCGCGGATCGGCGCCGACCACCTCGGCCACTCCAAAGGATCGATGACCCAGGACCGTTACATGTCCCGCTGGGGGTGCATAGCGAGGTTGCCGCGCTGCTGGACCGCGCCATAAAAGACGAATAAAGGTCGGATCATACGCGTAGGGCAGCTAACTACCAGCTCTGAAGTGGGGCTGAAGTGGGGCGGGCGGGGCTCGAACCCGCGACCTACGGATTATGAGTCCCTATCCAGCGCGTCGGCGACCTGCGCAAACGATTAGCCGATTCGTATCATTTCGCCTGTAGGACAGTAAGTCTGAGCGTTGCCGGTACGGGCTAGGTACGGCTGCGGTACGACTACAAAACGCCCCCGGTCGCCGGGGTGACGCCGGGGTGGGATGTGCGCGGAGGTGTTAGCTACAGGACAACGCCGACGACCCGCCGGATTAGTGCGTCGCACTACTTAACGGTGAAGCCGGCATCGACAGGAAGGGTGATACCGGTGATGTAGCGGCCGGATTGCCCGCACAGGTAGACCATTGCTTCGGTCACGTCGAAGGAATCGATTATTGGGACCGGGAGCAAGTTTTCCAGCGCACTGTTGCCCTCGGGATGTTCGACCATGTTTTGCGCGACCGCTTCATTCAGAATCATCGGAGTCGCCACCCCTGATGGATGCACGGTATTGACACGGATGTTCTTTTCCCCCAACGAGGTCGCGTAGTACCGCATCAGTCCAACGACGCCGTGTTTGGCGGCGTGATAGCCGGCATAGCCATGACTTAGAAGGCTGAATTTTGGGCACAAGCTGTTCAACCCGGCGGCCGAACTCGTGATGAAGATTGCCCCACCGTCGCCGTGCTCCAATAGTGCGGGCAGCGCCGCCTCGACCGTGTAATAGACTCCATTGAGTAGAACGTTCACGGCGCTTGATTTCTCCGCCGTTCAGCATATTCGAGGCACTTTGAACCGCGCAAAGTCGCCGCAGGCCTCAACACTTGCAGTCCTTTGGTGCATGGCTTTCGTGCGTCCGATCCCATACAGCGACACAGCGCGGAATATCGAGCGCCCACAAATTTTTTCTTGCCGGAATCGGTAAAGGCTTCTATCGTTTTCAAACGACCTTGGTCATTGTTTAGGCGGTAGCCGGATTATCGGGAGGTACGCAATGTCTTTTGTGATTGCAACGCCGGAAATAGTGGCAACGGCGGCGACAAGTCTGGCGGACGTCGGGTCCACGATCAGCGCGGCGAATGCCGAAGCGGCGGCCTCCACCACCGCCGTGCTGGCTGCGGGCGCCGATGAAGTGTCGACTGCCATCGCGGACTTGTTCGGCACGCACGGCCAGGCATATCAAGCACTCAGCGCCCGGGCGGCGCTGTTTCACAACCAATTCGTGCAGGCCCTCAATTCTGGAGCGGGAGCGTACGCAGCGACCGAGGCCGCCAGCACCTCGCCGCTGCAAACCCTGCAACAGGATGTGCTGGGTGTGATCAACGCACCCACCGAGGCGCTAGTGGGGCGCCCACTGATCGGCAACGGCGCCAATGGGCAGACCGTCAACGGTGTGGGTCAGGCGGGGGGGCCCGGCGGGATCTTGTTCGGCAGCGGCGGTCACGGCGGCGCGGGCACCAACCCGGGAGCGCCCGGGGGTGCCGGCGGGTCCGCCGGCCTCATAGGCAACGGTGGCATTGGCGGGCAGGGCGGGGCAGGCGGGCTCGGCGGTGCCGGCGGCCGTGGTGGGTTGCTGTTCGGTGCCGGCGGGGCCGGCGGGGCCGGCGGGGCCGCCACATCCGTCGGGGGCACCGGCGGCAGCGGCGGTGTCGGCGGCAACGCCCCATTGCTCGGCCACGGCGGCGCGGGCGGAGCGGGCGGAACCGACGCCAACGGTTACGGCGGTTACGGTGGCGCCGGCGGCAGTGGCGGGCGGCTGGGAGGCGACGGCGGCGCCGGCGGGGCCGGCGCGGTCGGCGATAACGCCGGCGGTTACGGCGGTGTCGGCGGCAACGCCCCAACGCTCGGCTCCGGCGGCGCCGGCGGGGCTGGCGGGAGCGCCACAGGTGGAAACGACATGGGCGGTTCAGGCGGCCATGGGGGCCAAGGCGGGTTGCTGTACGGCAACGGCGGCGCCGGCGGGAACGGTGGCGGCAACACCGCCGGCGATCCTGGATTCGGCGGCAACGGCGGCTCTGGCGGTACCGCTGGGTTGTTCGGCAACGGCGGTGACGGCGGCCAGGGTGGCCAGGGAGTCAATGGGACCGGCGGGAACGGCGGGAGGGGTGGCAACAGCGGGATAATCGGCAACGGCGGGTCCGGCGGCACAGGTGGGGCCGGGCAGGACGGCGGCGCAGGGGGTAACGGTGGCAACGTCAAGCTGTGGGGCCACGGCGGTAATGGCGCGATGGGCGGCGTAGCCCACGGGATCGACGGGGCCGGCGGGGCCGGCGGCAACGGCGGCGGCACCGGAATATTCGCCAGCGGCGGTGCCGGCGGGATGGGCGGCGGTGGATCCGACGCAGGCGCCGGCGGGGCGGGCGGCAACGGCGGAGCCGGCGGGGTCTTCGGCAACGGCGGCGCCGGCGGTGGGGGCGGCCAAAACAACCCGGGTAGTGGCTTCTTCGGCGCCGGCGGGGCCGGTGGCAACGGCGGCTCCAGCGGGAAGGTGTACGGCAACGGCGGCAGCGGCGGCAACGCCGGCGGTGGCAGCCTGCCTGCTGACGGCGGGAACGGCGGCACCGCCTCGTTTATCGGCAACGGCGGGAACGGCGGCAACGGCACGGGCGGCGGGAAAGGCGGCAGCGCTGGCTTTGCCGGGCCGTTCGGCCGCAGCGGGAGCAACGGGTCGCCGTAGCCGGCTACCGCGGCAGCTCTCGGCTCCCCCCTGGCCGTCCTGGCCGCGAAATTCCAGAGATCGCACCGCAGATCGGCAGGGTCAAGCGCGGAGCGATGCTTCATCCAGTTCGATCCCGATCACCTCGGCGACGCGGAACATGTCAGCGTCCCAGGCGAGCAGCGCGAGAGCGCGACGGTACGCCACCGCTGCGATCATGCAGTCGACCATCCCGCGGGGGGTGACGCCCGCTTGTCGACACCGACGATAGATTCTCGTCGCGGCGTCGAAATCGGTGACTGCATCGAAATGCGCTAAACCGAACCGCAGCAGCATGCGCCGTAGATCCACCTCCCGCGCATCACTGCGTGCGCCGGCCAACACCTCCATCAGAACCGGCTCGGTGAACATCAGCGGCCCATCGGTGGCGATCAACTCGGCAACGCGCTGGTCCGCTTTACTGCCCGTGGCCCGGTCGTACTCGACCCACGCAGAGGTATCGGCGAGGATCACGCGGAGCCACGGGGACCGCTATCGGCCGGAACCTCACCCATCGCGTGCACACCCCGCATTTCCAGCGCCTGCTCGCGCGTCATCGGCTGCCCCGCCAGATGCCGCAACGCAAGCTCCACGGCCTCGGTCTTGGTGTGGACCCCGTAGCGGTCCTTGATCGCATCGACGTAGACGTCTTCAATTTCGATATTGGTGCGCACCTTTGCCATACACGTACTATACACCTAGCGTGTACCGTAGGTGTACTCCCAGCTGCCCAATCGTCTCACCAATTGCGCCGCCGAAGTGTGGGGCTCTTCAGGACCGGTTGTTGGTGAAGTTCCTCTGCTCAGCCGCGCTCAACTCCCTCGATCAGGGAGTGTCAAGGATCAGCCGCAAGCAGTCAAGCATCAGCCGAAACACTGTCAGGCATCACCCGAAGACGAAATGTCACCCATCTACAGCTAACTACCAGCTCTGAAGTGGGGCGGGCGGGGCTCGAACCCGCGACCTACGGATTATGAGTCCGCGGCTCTAACCAACTGAGCTACCGCCCCCGGCGCTAACTAACAGAGGATATAGGCACCAAGTCGCGCGACCTCGCTCGGCAGGTTCGACGCGATGTTGCAGTCGAACACGATCACAGACAAGTGCTTGGCCGCCCATATCGCCACCGAGCCCGAGAGCTGCCCCCAACGCTCCGCCGCTCAATTGACAAGCGCTGCAGCCGGTTACCCGTCCACCCCGGCCGTGCCGGCAATCCCAGCCTGGCCGTCGGCGCCAGAGCTTCCGGGGTTTCCAAGGCCGCCTGTCGCCGTACCGCCCAGGCCGCCCGTGCCGAGTGCACCGCCGGCGCCGCCGGCACCACCAGCTCCGCCCGTGCCAGCCGGACCGATCGTGCCCGCGTGACCGCCCAGCAACCCACCGGGACCGCCCCCAAATGCCCTGGATCCCCTGGGCACCACCGGTTCCGCCATCGCAGCCGTCGCCTCCGTTGCCGCCGTGGCCACGTGTGTGGTGATCCGCCCAGTGAAATGCGTCACGATCACACCGGATCGGGCAGCGTTCCCGTCGCTCAGGCGTTCTTCAGCTTGGTCGTCGAATTAGACGGTGACTTCCGATACGGAGCGAGGTAGCCATGCGGTACAACACCATTAGCGGACACAGCCCCATCGGCGAGGCGGTCTGGATCGTCGCCGGGATCATCATCATGTTCGCCTTCGGGGACGCTTTCGTGCTGTCCGCCCTCGCGTTCGGAATCGTGGCCATGACCGGAGCCTGGTGGACTTACCGCCGAGCTGAGCGGCGCGCGGAGAGAAACGACGCGGAAATGGCTCCCGTGACCCATCTGCGCCCAGCATTGACCGCTCAACGCCAGCTGAAAGAGACTTCAGCGCACGCGTCCTGGCATGGTCCTAGCGCCGCCGCCTGATTCCGGCGCCACGCAGCGACCGCCGTGCGCGGCATCGCTAGCCTGAGGAAGGCGCTTGACCGTGCGAGTTCGAAGGACTGAGTCTGTATGTCGGTGATCATGATCCGCGTGCCCGTCACGATCGTGGCGTCGATGTTCCTCACGTTGGCCGGTGCGCTGGCGGGCGGCACCTCGGCGGCGGCTGTGGTCAACGCGCCCGCAGGGCGTTGGTCTGCACCCCTCGACGTCGCGCCCCCAAAGATCGACAACAACGTCTCGCACGTGACCTATGACTGCGGAAATCAATCGCCGATCAAAATCGTCGGCGAGGACTCAACCGTCACCCTGAATGGGTCGTGCGGCGAGGTCGATATCAGCGGCGTCGCGAACACCGTGAACCTGCAAACCGTGGCCATCATCAAGGTCACCGGGTCGGGCAACCACATCACGTGGGAAAACGGGCCAGGGGGCGCCCTCCCTCAACTCAGCAATGCCGGCGGCAACAACGATATCCGGGGACCCGGCGGCTTCCAGATCCAGTCAGGAACGTCCTGATTTATGCGGGCGAGATGGGCCGCTTGAAGCTACAGACGATGCTCCACTCGAAAAATAAATCGCCATATTTGTCGTAGCCCTTGAAGTGGCGGGACACCTGCGCACGTTGCACCGAGGAGCCGACGAGTTCCCATCCGTGTTCCCCGTAGGTCTTGGTGAGTTCGCTTACCTCGGCTATCAGGACTTCGAGAGACTCATTGGTGTTGTAGATGAAGCGGTTCTCCCACCGTTGCGGATACCACTGATCGTCTGATGCCAGCCACCAACCGGGCCCGGGCGAAGGGGTGTTCACATCCGGGCATTTTACGGGTGCCGGGAGCAGCTGGAGAGATAACTATTCATGACGCAAAGGCCAATTCAATTCGCCGAGCAGACACAGAATCGCATCCCGAAGCTTGGTGGAGTGCGATTCTGTGTCTGCTCGGCGAAGTCAGCTGTACACCGTCTGGCCGTCGAGATCGAGCAGATACCGCTCGGTGCCGTGCTCCACCCTGGGCGCATCCCCGCCCAGTGCCACCGCAATCTTGTTGCTGGCATTACGCATGATGTCGAAGGTCAGCTCGACGGCCTCGTCCTCCGAGAACCAAGAGCGCACCTCGGCGACATCATCGGCGACGAGGTGCGCAGGCGTCCAAATTAACCCATCGCCATACCGAAGCGCTGCCTTAGCGCGCGGCGTCAACTGAGCGGATTCTTCAAACCGCTCAATATCCTCGTACAACGTCTCCGAACCACCGGCATCGAGGGCGGTGCTTTCACGCAGCGATTTGCACAGCCGGCAGTTGTGTTGAGTCGCTCCGCGCAGCCGCACCAGCTCGGACGTCACCGGGTCCAGCACCCGCATCCGGGCCACCGACGGCAGAAAGTCGTTGAACACGACGTCGGACGGATCGCTGACGTGATCCCACGCGATCGGCCCGTTTACCCACCCCAGATACTCCGAGCCGACGCCCAGTGCTTCCAGCCCGGCCCGCACCCGCGGCACGAAGTCCGCGATGTACATCGACACGACCGCGCCAAAGGTGCTGTTGCCCAACACCTTAAACAGTTGGGCCCGCTGCTCGCCGGTGATCGTGGAGACGTCGACGCTGAACTGTTCGGCGAACGCAGCCAGCACGGCTTCGGCCTCCGAAGCAGGCTCGCCGACTTCGACCGCAACCGGCAACGAAGGCAGCGACAATGTCCGCGCGCACACCCGCCGGGCCAGCGCGGTGATGCGGCCGTCGCCCGGGGACAATGCGATCAAACGCGTGAATTGATCAGGAAGCAAAGCCATTCCTCACACGCTAGAACGCGCGCGGCCAGGAAGCTACTGCGCCTCGCTCACCGAGGACATGTGGAAGTCCGGGATCCGCAGCGACGGCATCGCCGCCCGGGTGGCCCAATCACCCCATTCCCGCGGCAGGGTCAGCTCGCTGAGACCGGCCGCGGTGGCCCGCCGCAACAGGTCCAGCGGGCTCTCGTTGAATCGGAAGTTGTTGACCGCGGCGGTCACCTTGCCGTTTTCGATCAGGTAGACGCCGTCGCGGGTCAGGCCGGTCAGCAGCAGCGTGGTGGGGTCGACCTCGCGGATGTACCACAGCGTGGTCAACAGCAGGCCCCGCTCGGTGGCCGCGATCATGGCCCCCTGATCGGCCGACCCGCCGGTCATCACCAAGTTGTCGGCGCCGACGGCAACGCGGGCGTCGAATTTGGCGGCGGTGGCCCGCGGATAGGCCAGCATGTTGATCACGCCGCCGCGGATCCAGTCCACCTGGCCGATCTCCATGCCGTTGTCGAACACCGACAACGTCTCCGAGGAGTGGCTCGTCGCGACGAACGGCGTGCACGCCAGGCCCGGCGCCATCGGATCGGAGAACATGCTCAGCCCCAGCTCGGTGAGCCGCTCCCCTACCCGGGTCCCGCCGCCGGGCGCCGAGAACGCGCTGCGGCCCTCCTGCGCGCCGCGGCCGCCCATCGCCCACGCCAGGCAGAGCATCATGTCGGCCACCGTCGACGGCGGCATGATCGTCTCGTAGCGGCCCGCAGGCAGGTCGACCCGCCGCGCCGCCCACCCCAGCCTGGTCGACAGCTGCTCGAGCAGCAGATCGGTTGGCACGTCGACGAAATCGGGCGTGCCGATTCCCGCCCAGGCGCTGGCATCGCCGCGTTTGGCATTGATCTCGACCGCGCCCGTGGGCTGGGTGTAGCGCCGGCGCAGACCCGTCGACGACGCTAGGAATGTGGTCGACACACTGTGGTGCGCATACCCGTACAACCGGTCGGTGCCGGCGAATCCCCGGCTCAACGAACCGGCCACGCCGGCGAACACCTCGGGTCCGGTGCCGGGTACCGGCGCGTCCCAATCGACAGGCGCCCCGACGTCGGCCAGCAGCGGCGCGGCATCGCCGGCCTCCGGCGCGGAGCGGGCCGCCTCCTGGGACGCCGCCACCAGACCGGAAATCACCCGTGGGTCCACCTCAGCGGAAACCACAGTTCCGACAAAAGCGCTTTCACCCTGGCGCACAATGGAAATGACCGTCACGGTGCGGCTGACCGAGACGCCGTTGGTGGTCATCGAATTGCCCGCCCAGCGCAACGTCGCCTGGACCCGGTCGGTGACCAGCACCATGGTCTCGTCGGCGCGGCCAAGTTTGGCGGCCTCCTGCAAAACGCTGTTGACGACGTGCTGCGCGGTGATCATCGGCGCCGCTCCTCAGCATCGCTTCGCTCCGCATCGTCGCCGCGGATCATCTGCGCCGCTCCTCAGCATCGCTTCGCTCTGCATCGTCGCCGCGGATCATCTGCGCCGCTCCTCAGCATCGCTTCGCTCTGCATCGTCGCCGGCGCGGATCATCGGCCGCCCTCGGCGCGGGTGTTGAGCACGTTGACGCCGCGGAACAGCGCCGACGGGCAGCCGTGGCTGACCGCGGCGATCTGCCCGGGCTGGGCCTTCCCACAATTGAATGCGCCGCCGAGCCGCCAGGTTGACGGACCACCCACAGCTTCCATCGAATTCCAGAAATCCGTGGTGGTGGCCTGATAGGCGACATCGCGCAGCTGACCGTCCAGGCGGCCGTCGCTGATCCGGAAGAACCGCTGGCCGGTGAACTGAAAGTTGTAGCGCTGCATGTCGATCGACCATGACTTGTCGCCGACGATGTAGATGCCGTTCTCGACCCGGCTGATCAGGTCTTCGGTGCTGATCTCGTCGGGGCTCGGCCGCAGCGAGACGTTTGCCATCCGCTGGATCGGCACGTGATGCGGGGAGTCGGCGTATGAGCAGCCGTTGGACCGTAACTGGCCCAGCCGCGGGGCGAACACCCGGTCGAGTTGATAACCGACGAACATCCCGTTCCGCACCAGATCCCAGCTTTGCGCCGCCACTCCCTCGTCGTCGTAACCGATGCTGGCCAAACCGAATTCGACGGTGCGGTCGGCGGTCACGTTCATCACCGGCGAACCGTAGCGCATGGTGCCGAGTTTGTCGGGTGTGGCGAACGAGGTTCCGGCATATGCCGCCTCATAACCGATGGCACGGTCGTATTCCGTTGCATGGCCGATTGATTCGTGGATAGTCAGCCACAGGTTGGTCGGATCGATCACCAGATCCGTGGGGCCCGCCGTCACGCTGGGCGCTTTGACCTTCTCGGCCAGCAACACCGGCAGCTGCGCGAGCTCCTTGGTCCAGTCCCATACCTCGTCGCCGTCCAGCGCTTCCCAGCCTCGCCCCATCGGCGGCGCCAGCGTGCGCATCGAGTCGAAACTGCCCGCGGCCGGGTCGACGGTGACCGCCTCCAGTGTCGGCTTCACCCGCACCCGCTGCTGGGTGATCGACGAGCCGAATGTGTCGGCGTAGAACGTCTGCTCCTTGACCGCGGTCACCACGGCGGACACGTGGTCCACGCCGTCGGCGGCCAGCAGCCGCCCGGAGTACTCGGCCAGCACCGCAATCTTGTCGGGCCGTGGGGATCTCGAACGGGTCGATCTCGTAATCCGACACCCAGCTGACGTCGGCGTAGACCGGCTCGGCCGCCAGCTCGACGTTTTCGGTGTTCAGCGCGGCCAGCGTGGTGGCCACGTGCACCGCGCGGCGCGCCGTTTCGGCGGCGACGGACGGCGCCAGCTCGGCGTGCGACGCGAACCCCCAGGTGCCCCCGACGATCACCCGCACCGCCAGGCCGACTTCGCGGCTCACGACGGCGGTCTCCAGTTCACCGTCGCGCAGCTGGATGATCTCGGTGCTGAGGCGCTGAATCCGCAGGTCGGCATAGCTGGCCCCGGCCGCTTTCGCCGCCTTCAACGCGGCTTCAGCCAGCTGATGGCGCGGCAGGCCCAGGAAGTCGGAGTCGATATCCCGGTTCGGTGTCACGGCTACACCGTAACGACCACGGACTACAGACTTCGACGGCGCGCCCGCTTTAATTACCTGCATGACCGGCGTGGCGCTGAGGAAACGACAGTGTTGATGAGACGAGGTCGATCCACGGCGCTCGGCTACGCGCTGCTGGCCCCCAGCCTGTTCGGTGTTTTCACCTTTCTGCTGCTGCCCCTGCTGGTGGTGATCTGGCTGAGCCTGTATCGGTGGGATCTGTTGGGTCCCCTGCGCTACGTCGGGATGGACAACTGGCGCTCGGTGCTGGCCGACTCCGGCTTCCTCAACTCGCTGATCGTGACGGCCATCTTCGTGGCGATCGTGGTCCCGGCGCAGACAGTGCTCGGCTTGCTGTGCGCGACAATGCTGGCTCCCCAGCTTCCCGGCACGGGCCTGTTTCGCACGCTCTACGTGCTGCCGTGGATCTGCGCGCCGGTGGCGATCGCGGTGCTGTGGCGCTGGATCCTGGCCCCCACCGACGGGGCCGTCGCCACCGTGCTGGGGCACCACATCGAATGGCTCTCCGATCCCGGCCTGGCGCTGCCGGTCGTGTCGGCGGTGGTGATCTGGGCCAACGGCGGCTACGTCGCGCTGTCTTTTCTCGCGGGCCTGCTGGCCATCCCCAACGACGTGCACGCGGCCGCGAGCACCGACGGCGCCAATGCCTGGCAGCGGTTCTGGCGGATCACCCTGCCCATGCTGCGGCCGACGATGTTCTTCGTCCTGGTCACCGGAGTCGTCAGCACGGCACAGGTTTTCGACACCGTCTACGCGTTGACAGATGGCGGCCCGGACGGTCGCACCGACCTGGTGGCCCACCGTATCTACTCCGAGGCGTTCGGCGCGGCGGCCATCGGACGGGCGTCGGTCATGGCGGTAGTGCTGTTCGTCATCCTGGTCGGCGTCACCGCCGTTCAGCACTTGTACTTCCGGCGACGGATCAGCTATGACCTCGTCTAAATCTCCCCCCACGAGACTGCAACTACCGACGGGGTTACTCGGGAAACGCGTCGGTAGTTGCAGTCTCGCGGCAAGAATGGGGATCTACGCCGGCCTGGTGGCTGGTGCGCTGATCACCCTGGTGCCCTTTCTGCTTGGCCTGCTGACCTCGTTCACCTCGGCGCACCAGTTCGTCACCGGTACGCCGCTGCAACTGCCACGGCCGCCGACGGTGTCCAATTACACCGACCTGGGCGGCGCCGGGTTCGGCCGCGCCATCGCGGTGACGGCGTTGATGACCGCGGTGATTCTGCTGGGCCAGATGACGTTTTCGGTACTGGCCGCCTACGCGTTCGGGCGCTTGGAGTTCCCCGGACGCGACGCGTTGTTTTGGGTCTACATCGCGACAATGATGGTGCCGGGCACAGTCACGGTGGTGCCGCTCTATCTGATGATGGCCCAGCTGGGGCTGCGCAACACATTCTGGGCATTGGTGCTGCCCTTCATGTTTGGCTCGCCGTACGCGATTTTCCTGCTCCGCGAGCACTTTCGGCTCATCCCGAACGACTTGATCAACGCCGCGCGCCTGGACGGCGCCAACACGCTGGACGTGATCCTGCATGTGGTGATTCCCGCCAGCCGACCGGTGCTGGCAACGTTGACCCTGATCACCGTGGTCTCGCAGTGGAACAGCTTCATGTGGCCGCTGGTGATCACCAGCGGCAGCAAGTGGCGGGTGCTGACAGTCGCGACGTCGGACCTGCAGACCCGGTTCAACTCGCAGTGGACGCTGGTGATGGCCGCAACCACCATCGCGATCGTCCCGCTGATTGCGCTTTTCGTGGCCGCACAGCGGCACATCGTCGCGTCGATCGTGGTCTCGGGGCTCAAGTGAGCCGCCCCCGCTCTTCCACGCTGGCCGCCGCGGCACTCGCGCTGGTCGCGGTGTTGTTGGCCGCGACGGCGGTGTTGTTGAACTACTCCGGCGAACTCCACGGCAACAAGATCATCGTGCGGGTGCGCATCTGGGGCGACCCGATCGCCGCGGCATACCGAGAGTCCTTCGAGGCATTCAACCGCGCACATCCAGACATCGAGGTGCGCACCGACATGGTGGCCTACCCGACCTACTTCAACACCCTGCGCACCGACATGGCCGGCGGCAGCGCCGACGACATCTTCTGGCTGTCCAACGCGTATTTCGCCGCGTATGCCGACAACGGCCGGCTGATGAACATCGGTAAAACCCTCGGCCCCGATGCCGCGTCGGGCTGGGAACCGGCGGTGGTGGACCAGTTCACCCGCGGCGGTGTGCTGTGGGGTGTACCGCAGCTGACCGACGCCGGTATCGCGGTTTATTACAACGCGGACCTGCTCGCCGCGGCCGGTGTTGATCCGGCCCGATTGAACAGCGTCCGATGGAGCCCGGGTGCGGACGACACGCTACGTCCCCTGCTGGCCCGGCTCACCGTCGACGCCGATGGGAACATCGCGGGCACAACGAATTTCGACGGCCAACGGGTGCGCCAATGGGCGTACAACGCGGCCAACGACGCACAGGCCATCTACCTGCCCTACATCGGCTCGGCCGGCGGAGTATTCCAGCGCGGCGACCAGTTCGCCTTCGACAATCCCGGCGCGACCGAGGCCTTCCGCTACCTGGTCGGTCTGATCAACAACGACCACGTCGCACCTCCGGCGTCCGACACCAACAACAACGGCGATTTCTCCCGCAATCAGTTCCTGGCCGGCCGGATGGCGCTCTTTCAATCCGGCACCTACAACCTGTCGCCGGTGGCCAAGGACGCCACCTTCCACTGGGGTGTCGCGATGCTGCCGATCGGTCCGGCTGGCCGGGTGAGCGTCACCAACGGCATTGCCGCGGCGGGCAATTCGGCGACCAAACACCCAGACGCGGTGCGTCAGGTGCTGGCGTGGATGGGCAGCACCGAGGGCAACACCTACCTAGGCCGGACCGGGGCGGCGATCCCCGCGGTGCTGAAGGCTCAGCCGGTGTACTTCGACTACTGGGCCGCCAAGGGCGTCGACGTTACGCCGTTCTTCTCCGTGCTGGACGGCCCGCGCATTCCGGCCCCGGGCGGCGCCGGCTTCGCCGCCGGAAACGACGCGCTGCAAAGCTATTTCGACGACATGTTCTTCGGCCGGGGTGACGTCGCGACAGTCCTGAGGCAGGCGCAGGCCGCGGCCAACGCCGCCGCGCGCCGGTAGCAGCGAGCTTCCGGCCCCGACCGCCGCACTAGCGTGGCGCTCGGCACTCACAGCCACGCTGGCGTGACGGTCGGCGTGCGGTACCGTCGGTCCAATGGCGGATCAAAAGAAGCCGAACATCGTCATGATCATGGCCGACGATGTGGGCATGTGGAACCTCAGCGCTTACCACCGCGGCATGATGGGCGGATCCACGCCCAACATCGATAGGATCGCGCGTGAAGGTGCGCTGTTCACCGACTACTACGGTCAGCAGTCATGCACAGCGGGGCGGGCCGCGTTCATCACCGGTCAGACCCCGTTCCGCACAGGCCTGCTGAAGGTCGGCATGCCCGCGGCCAAACAAGGCATCCAGGATTCCGACCCGACCATCGCCGAACTGCTCAAGCCACTGGGTTATGCGTCGGCGCAGATCGGCAAGAACCACCTCGGCGACCGCAACGAATACCTGCCCACGGTCCACGGCTTCGACGAGTTCTACGGAATCCTCTACCACCTCAACGCCATGGAAGAGCCCTACGACGACGAGTACCCCAAGATGGCCGAGTTCCATGAGCGCTTCGGCCCCCGCAACATCTTGGAAACCAAAGCCACCGATGTCGACGACCCGACCGAGCACCCGCGCTGGGGCCGGGTCGGCAAGCAGACGATCGCCGATGGCGGTCCCCTGCCTCCGCACCCCGGCATGGACCCGGCGGCCAAAACCAATATGGAGGACGTCGACGCCGAGATCGTCCGACGCTCGCTGGACTTCATCGACCGCTCCGCGACGGCGGGCACCCCGTTCTTCCTGTGGCACAACGCGACCCGATGCCACGTCTGGACGCACCTGTCCCCACAGTGGCAGGGCAAGAGCGGGTTCGGCCTGTTCGCCGACGCGATGATGGAGCTAGATTGGGAAGTCGGTCAGATTCTCGACAAGCTCGATGCCCTGGGCATCGCGGATAACACGATCGTGCTGTTCACCAGTGACAACGGCGCCGAGGTGTTTAGTTGGCCCGATGGCGGCAACCACCCGTTCCGGGGCGAGAAGGGCAGCACCTACGAGGGCGGTTTCCGGGTGCCGATGGTGGCCAAGTGGCCCGGCGTCATCCAGCCCGGCACCATCGTCAACGAGATCATGGCCCACGAGGACTGGCTACCGACGCTGCTCGCCGCGGCCGGTCAACCGGACGCGAAAGAGAAACTCCTGACGGGACTCGATGCCGGCGACAAGACTTTCAAGGTCCACCTCGACGGCTACAACTTCATGCCGTACTTCGCCGGCGAGGTTGCCGAAGGTCCGCGCCGCGAGTTCTTCTACTTCAGCGACAACGCCGACCTGATGGCCGTGCGCTATAACGCGTGGAAGCTCAACTTCAAGACCATCGTCGGAAACTTGTTCACCGGCAAAGAGGATTCGACCAACGTTCCGGTGGTGACGAACTTGCGGCAGGACCCGTGGGAGCGCTACCAGACGGAAAGCATGCTGTACGGCCGCTGGTGGGGTGAGAAGCTATGGACGATGGTGCCCGCGGTCAACATCGTCGGTGAGTTCCTCGCGACGTTTGTGGCCTACCCGCCCAGCCAGGCGTCCGGCACGCTCAGCGTGGAGAAGGCCCTCGCGATGCTGCAAGAGGGGACCCTCAAGAATTAACGCCGACGAATGCACCGGAAGCCGATATGGCTCATGCCGGTATCGATCATCTGCGGCCGGCGTGCGGCGGGCCGATAGCGCAGGCAGTAGTTGTCGGCGCACAAAAAAGAGCCACCCTTGATCACTTTGCGTGGTACCCGAAACTGCGGTTGCTGGCGGTCGTAGCTGCCCGCTTCGCAACACGGGTCACCGGCCCGGGTGTCGGCGTACCAGTCGGACGTCCACTCCCACACATTGCCGGCCATGTCGAAGAGGCCGTAGTCGTTCGGCGGGAAAGTACCGACCGGAGTGGTTCGGCCGTATCCGCGATCGGGACGCCAGGGGAAATCACCGTGCCAGTAGTTCGCCAGGCGCTGCCCCGGCCCCTCCGGTTCGTCACCCCAGGTGTACGCCGCGCCGGCCAGACCACCGCGCGCGGCGGCCTCCCATTCGGCCTCCCCGGGTAACTCCAATCCGGCCCAGTCCGCGTAGGCCGCAGCGTCCTCGTAGGCGACGTGCACCACAGGGTGATCGGCCCGCTTTTCGATCGATGAGTTCGGGCCCACCGGGTGGCGCCAGGACGCCCCCGGTGTCCAATGCCACCACTGACTCAGGTGCCGCAGGTCCACCGGACCAGCGGTGCGGGTGAACACCATCGAGCCCGGCAGCAGATTTTCCGGCGGTGCATCGGGGAAATCGGCCGGATTCACCGGCCGTTCCGCAACCGTCAAATACCCCGTCGCGTCGACGAATTCGGCGAACTGCGCGTTCGTGACCTGGTGCGCGGCGATCCAGAACCCATCGACTACCGCGGCGTGTGCGGGAGTTTCTTCGTCATAGTGCTGATCCGACCCCACAGTGCAGGTTTGAGCCGGAATCCAGCGCAGATCGTGGTCATTCATCCTGCAACTAGTCAACCACCCGGCATCGACCGCGCGCGCGGGGTCGTCGCGTTGCTACCGGGCTTGACCGGGATTGCCGCCATCGCCCGCTCGACCATCGCGGTGATCGTCAGGCTGGGATTCACACCGGGATTGGCCGGAATCACCGCACCGTCGCAGATGAGCAGGTTCTGGTAGCCGAACACTCGATGCTCGCCGTCGACAACGCCCCGGTCGGGGCCATCCGCGGCTATCGCGCCGCCCAAGATGTGCGCGGTGATCGGCATGTTGAACAGCGCTTCGGTCAGCCAGCTCTGCGCGGTCCCACCGGTGCGGTCGGCGAGCCGCTGGGCGAAGTCGTTGGCCACCGGCAGGAAGGTCGGGGTCGGGTTTTCCGGATCCTGGCGGGTGGTGAGCCGCAGCCGCCGGCCCAGTATCCGCCGCTTGGGCACCAGCGACAGCGACGTGTCAGTGGTCTGCATGACGCCGGTGATCAGCGAGCGTTGGGACCAGCCGCGCGGATTGGTCACGCGGACAAAGCGAATCGGGTGCCGCAGGATCTGGGCGAGCAACTTCAGCGGGCGGGTGATTCTGCCGCCGTCGCCGGTCAGCAATGTGAACATCAGGCCCATCGCATTACCACCGGACCCGTACGTGACGGCTTCGACGTGGCTGTCCCCGGTGGGGTGCAGGCTCGAGGTGATCGAAACGCTGCGACCCCATCCTCGGTCGTCCGGTGTGGTGACCGCGGTCATCGCCTCGCTGTTGGTGCGGACCAGCTGGCCGAGCCGATCGGAGATTCCCGGTAGCGCCCCGTCCCTCTTACATTGGGCGAGCAGTTGATTGGTGCCCAGCGCACCGGCGGCGACGACGACACCGCGCGACGTCTGCGTGCGGCGGTCCTTGCGGATCCAGGAGCCGGTGCGTTCGCTGGCCACGGCGTACCCGTCGGATCCGTCCGGCGCCCCCAACGGCCGGATCGAAGTCACCGTGCGTTCGGCATCGATCTGCACGCCGAGGCGCTCGGCGAACCACAGGTAGTTCTTCGGCAGCGTGTTCTTGGCGTTGTTGCGGCATCCCAACAGGCACAGGCCGCATTCGATGCAACCCGACCGGGCTGGACCGGCGCCGCCGAAATAGGGATCGTTGTCAACGACGCCGGGCTCACCGAAGTAGACGCCGACGGGGACCGGGCGGAAGGTGTCGGCCACCCCCAGCTCGATGGAAAGGGCCTCGATGGCGTCATCGGCGGGCGTGCGCCGCGGCTGCGTCACGACGCCGAGCATGCCCTCGGCCACTTCGTAGTACTTCTCCAGATCCGGAGCGTCCCCGCATACTTTGCGCCAGTCCTCGAAGAACCCGTCGCCGGCGCGCCAGAGCGTCTGCGCGTAGACCAGGCTGCCGCCGCCGACGCCACTGCCGGTGAGGACCATGACGTCCTTGAACGGCGTGACTCGCAGAATGCCCTTCATTCCGAGCTTCGGCGCGAAGATCGTCCGGCTCAGCTGGGAGAGCCGCTCGGCGAAGTCGTGGTCCTCAAAGCGACGCCCGGACTCCAAAACCGCCACCCGATAACCCTTCTCGGCCAGCCGTAGCGCCGATACGCTGCCGCCGAAACCGGACCCGACGATCAGGTAGTCATAGTCGTATGTCTGGTTCATCGTCGGCTCCCTACCGGCTTCGATTTGGTCATCGTTTTTGAATTGGTCACTGCCCGGTACTCGCCGGACAGCGGATCCAGCTGATAGACGCCCGGGCCGGCCGCGGGTCGCCTGGCTGCGGCGAACGCGCTCGGCAGCGGTCGATGCGACGTGCTGGTGGGGATGCGCTCGACGACGTGCACGACCTGCGGTCGCCGGTCGGGCGGCAGCTGTCCCAGTGCTGCGGAGAGGTCCTCGGCGTCGAGCGATCGGCCGGACCGCAGCGTGACGGCGGTGGCCGCGATGTCGTCGCCGTCGGCGCCGGGGGCGGCGTAGGTGACGCTCATGTCGATCGCGTCCAGGATGCCGAGTGCGTCTTCGACGGTAGACCCGCCGACCACCCCGTGAGCGGTAGTGACGAGTGAGTCCGCGCTGCCCGCGAGCCAGAAGTCGCCGTCCTCATCGCGGTAGAACAAGTCTCCGGTCCGCAGCCAGGCGTCTCCCGCAGCGAACAGCCCCCGATGTGGGCGGGCCGTCGGCGACATTCCCGGCTCGACGCGCGAGAGCATCATCCCGATTTCGCGGGGCCGGCACTGCTCGGCGGAGCCGTCGGGGCGCAGGGCCAGCTGCCGAGTCTTTTCGTCGATGCGGGCGATGCGTAGCTCGGGGCTGCCCGGAAGCGGGGTGCCCAGGCAACCGACCTTTGTGCCCGGCATGTTGACCAGGATTGCGTCGGTCTGGGCGGAGGCGTAGTACTCCACTACCCTGGCCGGGTCGAAACGTTCAATGACCCTGTGCCACAGTCCGACCGGCATACCCGAGCCGATGAAGGTGCGGATCGTGTGGTGCTGCTCACCGGGATGCGGTGGTGCCTCGACGAGGTCGCGAAGTTGTGTCCAGGTGTAGGACACCACCGTCACGCCGTAGCGGCGCGCTTCATTCCAGAACGTGTCGGGATCGAACCGGCTCGCCATCGAAAATCGGGCACCGCTGGCGATGGCACCGCCGAGGGACATCAACAGGCCCGACGGGTGGTGGATCGGGTTGACGCTGAACACCGTGTCGCGCGGTCCGAGGTCAGCCGATGCCGCGGTTCCGAACGCGGCCCGCGCCCAGCGGGCATTGGTGATCATTCGCGCCCTCGTCGAGGGACCGTCGCCGGTGAACAAGACAAAGGCGGTCTCGCGCGCCAGGCCGGGATTCGGCCGATACCAGGTCGGGACGACGACGTCAGCCGGATCGATGCGCTCCAGGTCGATCACCCCGTCGACGCCGAGGTCCCGTTGCCCTCCCCCTCCGCCGAGCACGAACACCTCGGCATCGGTCCCCGCGCGGACGGCATCGACGTGTTCCGGGTCCGTCACGATGCGCGCGGCGCCGCCAAGTTTGACCTCCTCGGTGAGCGACCCGTCGGGCCGCAACAACACGACCACCGCTCCGATCCGGTTGAGCGCGGAGACGGCGATGAGCATGCTGGGGCGGGTATCCATCAACACGCCAACGGATTCACCCTGACGCACTCCGACCGACAGCAATCCCGCCACCACGGCGTCAATACGCGCCTTCAACGCGGCGTGCGTGTGGGCGCGGTCCTCCCACAAGAATCCGACCGCACCGGGGTGGCCTTCGGCGCGTTCGTCGAGCAGGCTGCCGAGAGACACCTGCGTCTCGGGGCGCACCAATTCCAGGCGCAGCAGCCGCGGCAGATTAGTGGCGGCGCCCGCCGTGAGCGCCCAGGTGGCTTCGATGGTCGCCGCACCCAGGCGCCAGCCGGCCTCCATCCCCTGGCCGACCGCCGAGAGGAACGGGTTGCGTCGTCCGCCGGCGGCTTTCGGCGGTGCGGTGGCCAGCGGCTTGACGATCTCCGGCAGCGCGGTGCCTGGAAAATCATTGTCGAGATGCGACGCCCAGGCGGCGACAGTCGGCCAGGTTCCGCTCGTTGCCGCTGAACCCACGACGATGCCGAGGTGTCCGACCGGCAGCGAGACCTCGTGGATGTCGGCCCGGGGAGCCGCGCGGCCGATGGCCCGGACCGCCTCTGGTTGTCCGATCTTGTCGTTCTCGCCGACAAAGCACAGGATGGGCCGGTCGATGTCGGCCAGCGCCAGCGGTCGCCCGTCGATGACCATGCCGCCGGCCAGCATCCGGTTCTGCGCGATGAACTGCCGCAGCGCGTCGGCCAGCGCCGGAGCCGGCCAGGCGATCCAGCCTTCGGATTCGATGAAGCGGCGCTGACGCTCGTTGGGTAGCAACGCTTCCCGATCGTGCAGTTGCATCAGGAACTGCACCCGTGACCGCGCATTCTTTATCGGATCGAGCAGCCGAAAGCCTTCGCGGGTAGCCCATCCGGGAAGTCCGGTGCGGTCCAGCAATGCGGCGACCGCATCCGCGGCGAATTCCATCACGGGTTCGGGCAACGAAAATACCGGCACTGACTTGGTGTCGACCGGGCTGCCGAAGGAGATGACGCTCGCCAGCCCCGCACCGCGCCGGTAGGCGGCGACGGAGTACGCGAACACCCCGCCCTGGCTGTATCCACCGAGGTGGACGTCTCTGCCGGTCAGGTCCCGGACCCGGTCGACGATCTCGCTGGTCGCGACGATGTGGTCGGCGAGTGTGCGCTGCAGCCCACCGTGTTCATGCTCGGGTGCGCCGAAGTCGACCACCCACGGGTCGACGCCGTGCTCGTGGAGCACACGCACCGCCGACGACGACGAGGAGACGTCGTAGACGTCCGCCACGAACATCATCGGCGGGATGAGGACCACCGCCGGCCGCCCGGTGCTGTCGCTGTCCGGGAAATAGCGGCGCAGCCGGTACATCGGCTCCTTGGCAACCACCTCGAATGGCGAGCCCTTCTCGCCCGTCTCGAACCCCCCGTGCATGAGGAGCTGCGCTGCGTTGATTGCCACCGCACCGAGCTGGTCGGTGCGTTTGGCCAATCCCACTCGTTCCAAGATGTCCACGTCGATCCGTTCCCGTGAAACTAGTCAGCTCTGACTGTTATATGTACGCAAGTTAAGCAGGGTCCGGGCGCCCGGTCAATAGCCCCTACTCCGCCGCGAGACTGCAACTGTCGACGCATTTCGCGAGTAAGGCCGTCGTGGAATGCAGTTTCGCGGCGGGGTTGCCTCGATCGTTGACCTGCGAAAGATTTGGTGTTAGCTTAAAAACAGTCAATTGTGACTGGTTTGGTAAACAGTCACGACAACAGCCACGGCGGAAGGATCGGAAAGCAGTGGACATCGTTGATCGAGTTGCGGTCGTAACGGGTGCAGGGTCGGGATTGGGCCGCGCCACAGCACTGGCCCTGGCGAAGGCCGGGGCCCGGGTGGCGGTCTTGGACCGCAATGACGAGGCGGCCCGATCGGTTGCCGCGGAAGCCGGCGCACCAGCCGCCCCCGTGATGGTGGATGTGGCCAACCGTAATTCGGTGACCGCGGCCATTGCCGCCGTCGCCGACATATTCGGCCGCGTCGACATATGCGTCAACGCCGCGGGGATTCCCAATCCCGGGAAGGTGTTTGGAAAGAACGGACCGCTCGATATCGAGCAGTTTCAGCGGGTAATAGATGTGAACCTGGTGGGCGCATTCGATGTCATGCGGCAGTGCACCGAGTTGATGACCCGAAACGCGGAGCTGGGCCTGGATGGCGAGCGTGGGGTCATCATCAATGTGTCTTCCGGCGCCGCGTTCGAGGGCCAGAAGGGCCAGGCGGCCTACAGCGCGAGCAAAGCCGGCCTGATCGGTTTGATGCTTCCCGCCGCTCGCGACCTGGCTCAGTACGGCATTCGCGTGGTGACCATCGCGCCCGGTCTGTTCGATACCGGCATCTTCGCCGGAGTCGATCCCAAGGTGCTTCAAGCCCTTGGCTCGACCGCGCTCAACCCGTCGCGACTGGGTGACCCCACCGAATTCGCGGCACTGGTCATGCACGTCATCGAGAACCGATACCTCAACGCGACGACGTTGTCGATCGACGCCGGCGCCCGGTTACCCAATGTCTAGCCGCGACTTCATGGTGGTGACCCGCTGCGCCCGGCTTCGCCGCGCTTGCGATCACCACGACCTGCACATCAAAGAGGAATCATGACGGAACCAGATAGCGGAATCTCCTACTCCGCGTTGATCGTTGAAGCGCTGACCCGGCACGGCGATCGCACGGCGTTCATCCAGGGCGATTCCCGGGTGTCCTACGCCGAAGCGGCCGACATCACCAGCCGCATCCGCAGGGTGCTGCAGGACAAGGGCATCGCCAAGGGTGACTGCGTGGGCGCGCTCAGCGTCAACTCCCCCGAGGTCTGGATGGTGCAGGCAGCGATCTGCCTGAGCGGTGCGATGTACACGGGGTTGCACCCATTGGGATCCGTCGACGACCACGTCGATCTGTGCGAGGACGCCGAGGTCGACATTCTCATCGTGCATCCCAAGTTCGCCGAAGTCGGCGCGCAGATCCTCTCCCGGGCCACCACCGTCAAGCATCTGCTCACGCTGGGGCCCGCGGACGCCGGAGAGGACCTGCTGGCGCTGTGCAGCCAGGTTGGACCGGAAACGCTCAGCCCGGGCGACGCGCAGGAAGAAGACATCGCGTGGCTGCAGTACACCGGCGGCACCACCGGGCGGCCCAAGGCCGCCATGGTCTCGCACCGCGCAATGGTCCAGGCGGTGTTCTCGCTGACGGCCTCCTGGCGACTGCCGGTCGACCCGCGGACCCTCATCGCAACTCCGATTACCCACGCCGGTGTGCTGCCCTTGCTGCCCACGCTGCTGCGTGGCGGCACCGTGGTTCTGCAGACGGGCTTCGACGCCGAGCAGTGGCTTGCCGCCGTGCAAGACCACCGCATCAACTATGTGTTCACGATTCCCACCGTGCTGTACGCGTTGCTCGATCACGGTGGTCTCGACCGGTTCGACCTGAGCTCGCTGGAGACCGTCGTCTACGGTGCGTCGCCGATGTCGCCGTCGCGCATCGACGAGGCGCAAAAGGCGTTCGGTCCGAACCTGTTACAGGGGTACGGACAGACGGAGTGCGTCGGCATGGCCACCAGTCTGCTGCCCTCCGAACATGATCCGGAGAACTGGACGTCCTGCGGTCGCGCGGTCGCCGGGGCGCTCGTCGACGTCCTCGACGAGGACGGCCAGCCGGTGCCGAACGGAACGGTCGGCGAACTGTGCGTGCGGTCGCGGGCGGTGATGTCCGGGTACTGGAAGCGACCCGCGGAGACCGCCGAGGTGCTGCGCAACGGCTGGCTTCGCACCGGGGACATGGCTTTCCGCGGCGATACCGGCTTCTTCCACATCGTCGACCGAAAGAAGGACATGGTGATCTCCGGCGGCTTCAACGTCTACCCCCGCGAGATTGAAGACGTGCTCGCCGACGATCCCTCGGTCTCGATGGTCGCGGTGATCGGCGTGCCCGATCCGAAGTGGGGTGAGGCGGTCAAGGCGTTTGTGGTGCCCCGGCCCGGCGCCACGCCGGACACCGCCGCGTTGATAGCGAGCGTCAAACAGCGCAAAGGACCGCACCACGCGCCGAAGTCCATCGAGGTGGTCGACCAACTACCCATGACGAAGGTCGGAAAGATCGACAAGAAAGTGCTCCGCGCCACCTACTGGGCGGGCCTCGAACGAGCGGTGAACTGACATGACCGAAACAACCCTATTGCCCGCCCTCGCCAAAGAATCTATGGGAGCGACTGTTTGGCTACGGCTGCAACGCCCGGCCGCGATGAACGCCATCAGCCCAGGCATGCTGACGGAACTGAATCTCGCGCTCGACGAGATCGAATCCGACGAATCCGTCCGGGTGGTCGTGTTGACCGGTACCGGCCGGGCATTCTGCGCGGGCGCTGACCTGAAGGCTATCGCCAACGCGGCCGGCGAGGTCGATCCGAGCCAGGTCGTCGAATTCGTCGCCTACGCCGGCCGGACCATCGAGCGGCTTGCCGCGCTTGCCCAACCGGTGATCGCTGGTGTGAACGGTCTGGCGCTGGCCGGCGGACTCGAGCTGCTGCTCGCGAGCGACATTGTGGTGGCGTCGAGCGCGGCACGCATCGGTGATGCGCACGCGAACTACGGGCTGATTCCCGGCGCCGGTGGCTCGGTTCGGCTGTCCCGGGTCGTGGGCCCACACATGGCGAAATATCTGGCCTTCACCGGCGGTCACTTTCCGCCGTCGTCGCCGGTGCTCGCGGGGCTGGTCAGCGAGATCGTCGACCCGGACGAGCTCGAGCCCCGGCTAGCCGAACTCGCCGCCAGCCTGGCCGAAAAGAGCCCGCTGGGGCTGCGTCGGATGAAGCACCTGATCAACGACGCACCCGATCAATCTCTTCGGGAGCGCACTCGCCACCGAGCACGAGGCCCTTGCCATGCAGTGCGCCTCGGAAGACTTTGCCGAGGGGATCGCGGCGTTCGCCGCCCGACGCACCCCGATCTACCAAGGACGATAGGAGATTTCGACGATGGATACGACCGTGCCTTTCACCCTCAGCGAGGACCACCTCGCCTTCCGGCAGTCGGTCCGGACGCTGGCCCGATCGCGCTACGCCGACTCGATGCTGGAGCGGTCGCAAAGCGAGAAGTTCCCGCTCCACCGAGTTCGGTGAACTGGGCGACGCGGGGCTGCTCGGACTCTTGATCAGCGAGTCGGAGGGCGGCCAGGGCGGCGACGTGCTGGCCGTCGGCATCGCCGTCGAGGAACTCGCCTACGCCGACCCCTCGATCGCCTACCTGGCGTTCGCGGCGAATGCCAGCAACGCCCTGCTCGCCGCGCACGGCAGCGACGAAGTTCGAGCAGCGGTGGGTCACCCGCGGTATCGCGGGCGAGGCCGTCATCTGCCTCGCGCTGACCGAGCCGGGGGCCGGGTCCGACGCGGCGAATCTGAGCACGAAAGCCACCCGGGTCGACGGCGGCTGGCGGATCTCCGGTGAGAAGACCTCGATCACCCAGGCGGTGCATGCCGATGTCGCTATCGTCATCGCACAGACCGACCCCGGGTCGGGCGGCAAGGGCATCGGGATGTTCCTCGTCGACATGGCCGATCCCGCGGTCACCACGCAGCCCATTCGTGATCCCGGCTTCAAACCGCTGGGCCGCGGCTCGATCTTCCTTGACGATGTGTTCGTGCCGGACATTCACGTGCTCGGTGAGATCGGACGCGGATTCGGCATGGTGATGCGCGAATTCGATCTGACCCGAACGCTGATCGCGCTGATGAACATCGGCACCGCGCAACACGCGATCGACATGGCGATCGAATACTCCAAACAGCGTCAGACATTCGGCCGGCCGTTGGCGGCCAATCAGGGCGTCTCGTTCGTGATCGCCGAACACAGCACCTACGTGTCGGCGGTGCGGGCGCTGGGCTATCACGCCCTCGGACTCCGGATGGCGGGGCAACCGCACACGGCTGAAGCCGCGATGCTGAAGTGGTGGGGACCGCTGGTCGCGCACAACGCGATCCGCGACTGCATCGTGCTGCACGGCCAAGTCGGCTGGTCCGACGAGATGCCGTTGCAGGCGATGCTGCGCGATGTGTCCGGATGCATGATCGGCGACGGCACACCACAAATCCAGAAGCTCGTGATAGCGCGCGAGCTGATCGGCAAGGAGGTGCTGGCGCGATGACTACCTCCCAAGCAACGCTCCGCACCGTTGTGGTCGCCGGGGTCGGCATGACCGCGTTCGGCAAATTCCTGGACCGCAGCATCAAATCTCTTGTCGCCGAGTCAGTTCAGGCCGCCATCAAGGATTCCGGGATGGGCGACTCGGACAAGGGCATCGAGACGATCTACTACGCCAACACCGCGTCCGGAATTCTGCAGGGTCAGCACTCGGTTCGCGGACAGCACGCCATGCGCGAAGCCGGCCTCAACGGGATTCCGCTGATCAACATCGAAAACGCCTGCGCCTCCGGATCGACGGCGCTCAATCAGGCCTGGCTGGCGGTCGCGTCGGGCTACGTCGATGTTGCGCTGGCGGTGGGTGCCGAGAAGCTCTATCACCCCGACAAAGCGCTGACCTTCGCCGCGATGGGCAGCGCCCTGGACCAGGATCGCCTCACGGAGATCTTCGCCGAGATCGGCGCTAACGGCGGGGACCAATCGGTCTTCATGGACGTCTACGCCAAAGCGGCCACTGACTACATGGACCGCACCGGCGCCACCCAGGAAGACTTCGCCCGCGTCGCGGTCAAGAACCATGACCACGGTGCGCTTAATCCCAAGGCGCAGTACCGGACCCGTTTCACTCTCGAAGAGGTGCTGGCCGCGCGCAAGATCTCCGGTCCGCTGACCCTGCCGATGTGCTCGCCGATCGGCGACGGCTCCGCCGCGGTCATCGTGACCACGCCCGACATCGCCGCGCGTTGGGGAGCAGAGCCGATCACGGTGCTCGCCACCATGACCGGCGCGTCGAAACCCGGCGTCGGTGGGCAGCTCGTGGCCGGTGTGGCGAAGCGGGCATTCGACTGGGCCGGCATCGACCCGGCCGACGTGGACGTGCTGGAATGCCACGACGCCACCTCGCCCGCCGAGTTGATCGTGCTCGAAGAACTCGGGCTGGCCAAGCCCGGCGGCGCCGTGGACATGATTCGTAAGGGTGACACCAGCATTGGGGGCAGGCTGCCCGTCAACACCAGCGGTGGCCTGGAAAGCAAGGGACACCCGATCGGCGCGAGCGGCCTAGCACAGATCGTCGAGCTCACGGAGCAACTCCGCGGCCACTGTGGCGAGCGTCAGGTCGACGGCGCACGGATCGCCGTGGCAGAAAACGCGGGAGGCTACATGGGACCCGACGCGGCAGTGGCGACGGTGACCATCCTCGGCGCAACGTCTCGATGAACGGGGACCGGGGCAGCGTCGCCCTGCGCCTGTTCAATCCGGTGGTTCGTGCGGCGTCCCAATCGGCGTTTCACCGATACCGCGACGACCTGCACGGGATGCGCGCGTTCTTCGACCGGGCCGGTGCGGCATCGGGTCTGCTCACCCGACCCGCACCGGGATGCCGGATCGTCGAGGGGGAATTGGGCGGGCTGCCCACGCGCGAATTCCACCCCGCTCGGTTAAAGCCCGGGCGCACCGTGTTGTACCTGCACGGCGGTGGATTCCTGATGTACGCGCGCAGCCTCTACACCGGATTCCTGTCGCGGTTGGCGACTGACCTGCAGACCCGCGTCATCGTTCCGGATTACCGGCTGGCTCCCGAGCACCCGTTTCCCGCGGCGATCGACGATTGTCTACACGCCTATCAAGCACTGCTGGACACCGGACAAGAGCCGGGTCAATTGATGATCGCGGGCGAGTCGGCCGGCGCCAACGCTGCCCTCGTCACGTTGCAGCGGGCCCGCGACGCCTTCCTGCCGATGCCTGCGGGCGCGGTCTTGATCAGCGGTGGCTTCGACTTCTCCTGGTCCAGCCCGTCGATCGGCATCAACGCCCGCCACGACACTGCACTGGGCGCCCGCGGGCTGACATTCCTGAAGCGGTGGTACCGACCGGATATCGATGCGACGGACCCGCTGATCTCTCCCGTGTTCGGTGACTTCACGGGACTGCCACCGCTGCTGTTCCAGACCGGACACGCCGAGGTGCTGCGTGACGATTCGGTGCGCGCGACCGAACGCGCGCGAGCGGCCGGAGTACCGGTATGGCTCGAGGTCTTCCCGGAAGTTCCGCACGCCTGGCATCAGCTCGGGACGTGGCTTCCCGAGACGCGCGATGCGCTGCTGCAGATAGCGCGGTTCGCCAACGCCACCCATCAATGGAGGAGCGCCTCGTGAGCATCGATCAACTGTCACCCGCGGGTACCGAAGTAGTCGTGCAATCCGCCGAGGCGGTGGCTGCGGTCGTGGACGAACTGCGCCTGCATCAGCCGTCCTGGGAGGGGCTGGGGCCCGACGGCCGCGCCGCCTGGTTGCGAACGCTGCGGAACTGGCTTCTGGACAACGAATCGCGACTCGTCGATATCGTGACCGCCGAGACCGGCAAGCCCCGCGTCGAGGCCGCGTTCGAGGTCATGGTCACCTGCGACGTGATCAACTACTACGCCGACCGCGCCCGGAAGTTCCTGGCCGCAAAGAAGTTGCGCCCGCACGGCCCGCTCACCGCCACCAAGAAACTCATCAGGGTGTACCGTCCGCACCCGGTCGTCGGGGTGATCACGCCGTGGAACTTCCCCTTACTCATCCCCGCAGTCGACGCCGTTACGGCGCTGCTGGCCGGGGCGGCCGTCGTCGTCAAGCCCTCGGAGGCCACTCCGCTGTCAGCATGCGAACTCGTCCGCGGCTGGGAACAGATCGGTGCACCGCCGGTGTTCCGATGCGTCACCGGCCTTGGTGCAACTGGCGCAGCGGTGGTGGACTCGGTGGACATGGTTCAGTTCACCGGCTCCACCAGGACCGGACGGGCCATCGCCGCGCGGGCGGGCGAAAGATTGATTCCCTGCGGCGTCGAACTGGGCGGCAAGGACCCGGCCATTGTCCTGGCCGACGCCGATCTTTCCCGCGCCGCCAACGGGATTGCGTGGGCGGCACTGTTCAACTCGGGTCAGGCCTGCATCTCCGTGGAGCGGGTTTACGTCGAGGCACCGGCCTATGCCCGGTTTGTCACACTGCTCACCGAGCGCGTCCAGTCGATCAGGCAGGGGGCCGACGACGGTTCGTACTCAACGGATGTCGGCGGCTTGGTCACCAAGCAGCAGCTCGAAGTCGTCAAAGGCCATGTCCAGGATGCCGTGGCGCATGGGGCCACGATCGCGACCGGCGGACAGACGACCGGCGAGTTCTTCGAGCCCACAATTCTTCTCAACGTCGATCATTCGATGGCCTGCATGCGCGACGAGACCTTCGGCCCGACGATCCCGGTGATGAAGGTCGCCGACGAAGGCGAGGCGATCCGGTTGGCCAACGACTCCCACTACGGGCTGTCGGCGACGGTGTGGACCAAGGACATCGAGCACGGCCGCGACGTTGCGCAACGGCTCGAGGTCGGCGCCGTCAACATCAACGACGCCTATTCCAACCTGTTCTGCTTTCCCCTGCCACAGGGCGGCTGGAAAAGCTCCGGCCTCGGGTCCCGGCTGGGTGGTGCCCAGGGCGTCCGCAAGTACTGCCGCCAGCAGGCCATCACCGCGCCGCGCATGCGAAGAATGGAGAACCAACTGCTGTGGTACCCCTACTCGCGCCGGCGCGGCCGCACCGTTGGCGCGTTGCTCCGCTTTTTCGTAGCCCGCGATCTCCGGCGGCGGCTACGGCGGCCCGGCCGCGGCGATCACTTACCGGTCGCCTCCGGGGCGAAGTAAAGGTCGGGAAGCCGCCGCCACGCTTGCAGGAGCCGCTTTTCCTCCGCGCTGCCGTGGCCCGGTTTGCTTGCCGAAGCTCCCAGCATCGAATTGATGACCACCACGCAGAATTCGGGGAATCGTTCATGGGCGGCGCGCTTCTCGCCGAGCAGCGCCCTGCACAGGTCGAAATTCGCGCGGGCGAACTCGTGTTCCAGCGGTTTGAGGTAGTCGCGCATGTCGGGATCGTGCCGGGCGGCGATGAGCAGCTCCAGCGAGGCGCCACCCAATGGGCCCGAAACAACTTGCCAGAGCAGCGAAGCCCAGTCCTCGCCATCGCGTGTCTCGGTGGCGTGCAGCCGCGCCTCGCCGACCTTCGTGGCATACAAGCGGCGCGCCGCCGCGCTGATGAGCTCGCCCCGGGAGCCGAAATAATGCAACAGCACCCCGCGCGAGACGCCGGCCTGCTTCTGCACCTCGAGCGTGGTGGTGGCCGCGTAGCCGCGCTCGATCAGGATCGAAACGGTGGCGTCAAGCAGCTTCCGTTCCGCGGCCTGACGGCGATCGCGCTGACTGATCCGGACAGGCGGCGCAGCGGTCGAACTCCTTGCGGTCAAGGCGAACTCCTCAAGTTGTGCGGCAAATTGCCACAATACAGAAAATAGCGACAACTTCAATTATAGTCAATATTGACTAGTATTGCAGTTTGGCGACGAGTGGAGAAAGACATGACGACGGGTCCATTGTCCGGTGTGAAGGTTCTCGAAATGGCCGGGATCGGACCCGGGCCATTCTGCGGAATGCTCCTCGCGGATATGGGCGCCGATGTGGTGCGTGTCGATCGCCCGGGTGGCGGCGGCTTGCAACTCGTGCCGTGGGCCGACGACCTGCTCAACCGCGGAAAGCGCTCGATTGCCGTAGATCTCGCGAAACCCGGCGGCGCTGAGACGGTGCTCTCATTGGTAGAGCATGCCGACATCCTGTTCGAAGGTTTCCGCCCCGGGGTTGCAGAACGTCTCGGGATCGGACCCGAACCATGCCTGCTGCGCCGACCTCAATTGGTCTACGGACGCATGACCGGGTGGGGCCAGGACGGCCCGATCTCACATACCGCCGGACACGACATCACCTACATCGCACCCACCGGAGCGCTGCACGCGATCGGGCAAGCCGGTGGCCCCCCACAGATCCCGCTCAACCTCGTCGGCGACTTCGCCGGCGGAAGCCTATACCTGTTGGTGGGCATGCTGGCCGCCTTAGACGAGGCCCGCCGAAGCGGCCGTGGCCAAGTGGTCGACGCGGCAATCGTCGACGGCACGGCCCATTTGATGACCATGATCTACAGCTGCCACGCGGCGGGGATCTGGTCGGATGAACGCGGCACCAACCTCGGTGATGGCGGCTCGCCGTTCTATGGCGTCTATCAGACCTCCGATGCAAAGTACATGGCCGTCGGGGCGCTCGAACCCCAGTTCTACGCCGAGTTCCTGCGCCTGCTCGAACTCCCGTCGGATCCCGCCGCGCAGCTCGACCGCGATGCGTGGCCGCAGCTGCGAGAACAGATCACCGCCGCCTTCGCCGCGCGCCCCCAACAGGACTGGGCAAAGATATTCGACGGCAGCGACGCCTGCGTGGCACCCGTACTCGGCATGTCCGACGCGCCCGGCCACCCGCAATTGGCGGCCCGTAACACCTTTTTCGTCGGCAATGGCATCACCCAACCATCCCCGGCCCCCCGATTCTCGCGGACACCGGCGGCGGTGGACAGCCCGCCTTGCGTGCCCGGCCAGCATACCGACGAGGTGCTCGCGGACTGGCTGGAGGGCTAAACAGTCATTCCTGACTGTTTCTGCGCTACCCGGGCAACACCATCACCGGGACCGGGCTGTTCCGGATGATCTTGCCGCTGTGCGAACCCAGGAAAACCCGGCGGATCTCGCCGCGCGGTGACGACCCCACCGCCAGCATCTCCCCATCTTCCCAGTCCGTCTCATCGAGCACCTCTTGCCAGCTGTGGCCGGTAACCACTTCCAGCGCAACGTCTTCGCCGACCACGCCCTCAGTCTTGAGACCTTCCAGAATTTCGTGCGCTTGGGACGCCCACGCCTCCATGATCGCATCCTCGACGTCCACCCCCACCTCGGGCGGATACATCGTCTTGCCGCGGACCGCGAAGGTGAGCACCCGCACCGGCGCCCCTAACCGCTCGGCGAACTGGAAGCACCGCCGCACCACCTTGACCGACTCCGGGGTGGCCGAGTAGGCGCACGTGAGCCGTGTCAATCTGCCCGTGTAGGAACGGTATCTGGGCGGGCTGATGGCCACCGGCACCGGCGACGCATGCAGCAGCCAGTCGGCGGTCGAACCGATCACCACCTGCCCGCGCCCACCGCTGGGCAGCGATCCCAACACCAGAACCTGTCCGTCGAGTTCCTCGGCTGCCTCGATCAATCCGCTCGACACCGACCGGTGCGCGCGATGAAAATAATTCACCTCGATCCCGCTGGCCAAGTTGTAGAGATACCGTCGGGCCTCCTTCTCCGAGTCCGCGGCCAGATGATCCGCCCAGTGCTCATACTCGCCGTCGATGCGCGCCAGCGACGGCGTCAGCCACGGCCTCGGCACGACGGTCGCCACCGTCAGCGAGGTATCGAGCGTGCGTGCGAGACGGACGGCCAGGTGCAATCCCGACAGGCCGACCTTTCCGGCCCGGTAGCCGGCGACGACAGTCACGGCGCGCAGTTCGGGTTGAGCGCACTGTGGTGACGACCCCAGAAGAAGTAGAAGATCAACGCCACGCTCACCCATCCGCTGAACGCGATCCACGTGTACCAGTGCAGGCTCGCGAGGATGTATCCGCTGGCCAACACCGAAAGCACAGGTGTCACGGGATAACCGGGAACCTTGAACCCCCGCGGCAGGTCCGGCTCGCGCACTCGCAGGATGATCAACCCGGTCGCCACGATGATGAACGCGGTGAGCGTGCCGATGGACACCATGTCGGCCAGCTTGTCCAGCGGGATGAACCCGGCCAGGATCGTCGCCACGATCGCGACGATCACCGTGTTGTTCACCGGGGTCATCGTGCGCTCATTCACCGCCGCGAACCGCGACGGCAGCAACCCGTCGCGGCCCATGGCGAACAGGATGCGGGTCATGGCGTACATGGTGACCAGCGTGACGCTGAAGATCGAGATCACCGCGCCGGCGGACAGAATTGTGCTGGCCCACTTGCCATGTGTGACGTTGTCGAGGACCGTGGCCAACCCGGCGTCCTGCTGCGTGGCGAAGTCCCGCCAAGGCTGCGTGCCCAGCGCGGACAGCCCGACAAGCACGTAGAACCCGGTGACGATCAGCAGTGCCGCGATCAGTGCACGTGGCGTGGTCTTCTGCGGGTCCTTTACCTCGTCGCCCGCCGTCGCCACCGCGTCGAGGCCGATGTAGGAGAAGAAGATGGTGCCGGCCGCCGAGCCGATGCCGGCGATGCCAAACGGGGCGAAGTCCTTGAGGTGGCTGGCGTCGAAGGCGGTGAACGCGATGATGATGAACATCGCGAGCACGCAGAGCTTGATCACCACCATGATCGCGTTGACCCTGGCCGATTCGCTGGCGCCGCGGATCAGCAGCAGCGCGCACATGGTGATCAGGATGATCGCCGGCACGTTCAGATAGCCGGGCTCGGCGTCCCACGGCGCCGCCGACAGGGCACGCGGCATCTGGAACCCGAAGAGATTGCTCAGCAGCTTGTTCAGGTAGCCGCTCCAACCGACCGAGACCGCGGCGGTGGCCACGCCGTATTCCAGCAGTAGGCAGGCCGCCACAGCCATCGCGACGGCCTCTCCCAGCGTGGTATAGGCATACGAGTACGACGAGCCAGAAACCGGTACGGCGGAAGCCAATTCGGCATAGCACAGCGCCGCCAGGCCGGCCGCGAGGCCGGCGATGAGGAACGAAACGATTACCCCCGGGCCGGCTTGCGGGACCGCCAGCGACATCACGAAGAAGATCCCGGTGCCGATCGTCGAGCCGACACCGAACATGGTCAGCTGAAACGTGCCGATGGTGCGTTTGAGCTGTTCTGACGCCCCATATGCGACGGGCGCGCCGGTCACCGGGCGACGCCGCAGCATCTGTTGTGTCAGGCTGATCGAACTGGCCGGCAAGATTCCCGCCCCCCTGGTTGCTGGATCAGCTGATTATGCGGCCTCCCGCAACGCGCCGGAGAACTGGTCTACCGCCCAGTCAATCTCCTGCCAGGTGATCACCAGCGGAGGCGCGAACCGCAGCGTCGAATCGTGGGTGTCCTTGACCAGCACACCACGGTCGGCCAATAGCAGGCTCATCTCCTTGCCGGTGGCCAGCGTCGGTTCGATGTCGACACCGGCCCACAATCCCAAGCCGCGCACCGCCAGCACGCCGTCGCCGATCAGGCAGCGTAGCCGCTGGTGCAGATGCGCGCCCAGTTCGGCTGAGCGACGCTGAAATTCGCCCCGCGCCAGCATGGCAACCACCGTGCTGCCGATCGCCGTGGCCAGCGGGTTGCCACCGAAGGTCGAGCCGTGTTCGCCGGGATGCAGCACGCCCAGGATTTCTCGATCCGCGACTACCGCCGACAGCGGAACGACCCCGCCGCCGAGCGCCTTTCCGAGTAGGTAGACGTCGGGTACGACGCCCCAGCGGTCGCAGGCGAACGTGTAGCCGGTTCGGGCCAGCCCCGACTGGATTTCGTCGGCGATCATCAGCACGTTGTGCTCGCTGCACAGCGCGCGCACCGCCGGCAGGTAGTCATCGGGCGGGACGACGATGCCCGCCTCACCCTGGATCGGCTCGAGCAGCACCGCGACGGTGTCGGCGTCGATGGCCCGGGCCAGTGCCGCGGAGTCCCCGAACGGCACCGAGCGAAAACCCGGCGTGAACGGTCCGAACCCGTCCCGCGCCGTCGGGTCCGAGGAGAAACTGACGATGCTGATCGTGCGGCCGTGAAAGTTGTTGTCGGCCACGATGATATTCGCCCGGCCCGCGGGAACCCCCTTGACATCGGCGCCCCACTTGCGCGCCACCTTGAGACCGCTCTCGACAGCCTCGGCGCCGGAATTCATGGGCAGCACCATGTCTTTGCCGCACAACCGGGCAAGCGCCGCGCAGAACGGCCCGAGATTGTCGGAATGGAATGCGCGGCTCACCAGTGTGACGGTATCGAGCTGGGCGTGCGCGGTCGCGGTGATCTCGGGGTGGCAATGGCCGAAGTTGACCGCCGAATAGGCGGCCAGGAAATCCAGATAGCGCCGGCCATCGACGTCGGTGATCCACGCACCCTCGGCGCTGGCGGCCACCACGGGCAGTGGTGAATAATTATGCGCTGCATGACCTTCCACCAAGGCGATCGCGGCCTCCGTTTCGGCTGACCGGGTTCGCGAGGTGACGTGCGATTCGAGAATCGTCATGGGAATACCTCCAACGTGCAGCACTTCACCGCGCCGCCCCCCTTGAGTAGCTCGGACAGGTCAACACCGATCGGCTCGAAGCCGGCGGCACGCAGTTGGGCGGCAAAGCCCGTTGCGGCAGCGGGAAGCACGACGTGCAGGCCGTCCGAGACGACGTTCAGGCCGAGTGCGTAGGCGTCGGCGCTGCCCACCACGATGGCGTCGGGGAACAGCCTGTGCAGGTGTCTTTGGTCCGCCTCGCTGAACGCCGGCGGGTAGTACGCGATCGTGTGATCGTCGAGAACGGCCAGCGCGGTATCGAGGTGGTAGAAGCGGGGATCCACCAGCTCAAGGGAGATCACCGGCACTCCCAGCGCCGCGGAGATTTCGCCGTGGGCTCGCCGGTCCGTGCGAAAACCGCAGCCCGCCAGGACCATCGCGCCGACCTGCAGCAGGTCGCCCTGCCCCTCGTTGACGTGCCGGGTCGACACCGGCCGATATCCGGCCGACGACATCCATCCGGCGTAGGCCTTCGATTCACCGGCCCGTTCGGCGAACCGGAACCTCGCGACGATAGCGACGTCGTTCGCGATGAACCCGCCGTTGGCGGCGTAGACCATGTCCGGAAGCCCGGGCACGGGCTCGACCAGGTCCACCTGGTGACCCAGCCCAAGATAGGTCTCTCGCAGGACCTCCCATTGCGCGTGCGCCAGGTGGGCGTCGACGGGTGTGCTGACGTCCATCCAGGGGTTGATCGCGTATTCGACCGCGAAATAGGTCGGCGGCGTCATCACATACCGGCAGGTGCGGGGCTCGCGACTGCGCTGGGCGGGCTCGGTGTCTTGCCATGCCCCGGGGGCCGCGACGTAGGATTCCGTCATAAATCAACGATATTTGGGCTTGTGTACACAAGCAAACGACGACACTTGCGTATCTATACGTTATTCGTTGCGCTAAACTCGTATCTACGGTGATTTGTTGTGTGACGTGAGGAAGCGGGCTGATGGATCGTCTGGATGAGACCGACGAGCGCATCCTCGCGGAGTTGACCGAGCATGCGCGGGCCACCTTCGCCGAGATCGGGCTGAAGGTGAATTTGTCGGCTCCGGCGGTGAAGCGGCGCGTCGACCGGATGCTCGACAACGGCGTGATCACCGGTTTCACCACGATCGTCGACCGCAATGCGCTCGGCTGGAACACCGAAGCCTATGTGCAGGTGTTCTGCCAGGGCAGGATCGCGCCCGATGAACTGCAGAAGGCGTGGGTGGACATCCCCGAGGTTGTCAGCGCGGCGACGGTGACCGGCACGTCCGACGCGATCCTGCACGTCCTGGCCCGCGACATGCGGCACCTGGAGGCCGCACTCGAGCGCATCCGTTCCAGCGCCGACATCGAACGCAGCGAAAGCATCGTGGTGCTGTCGAACCTGATCGACCGGATGCGGCCCTGACATCCCCTCACGAGCGTAAGTGCACTGCGCTTCTCGGCCCTTCGGTTCCGCAGTGCGCTTACGCTCGCGTGAGAGTTCGAACCAGCCGCTTCAGCCGCGTGGGGCTGGCCGGCAGCCGAGATACGTACGGCCATGGCTGGTTTCGCTCGGGCACCGAACTCGCTCTGGCTTCCTTGAGCTGCATGCGCAGGTGCCGGCGCAGCTCGTCGAGGTCCGGATCGGGCCAGCGGTTGTTGGCTTCGGTCGGGTCGGCGGTCAGGTCGTAGAGCTCCCACTGGTCGTCGAGCGGAGACATCCGGTAGGCCTCGCCCCCGAAACCGTTGGCCGCCAGGTGACGCACTCCGGGTTCGGTCCAGGTGCCGGGATCGTCGAACGTGCGGACCAGCTTCCACAGGTGACCCGCTCCCCCGGCTGCATCATCGACACGCACCACCAACCCCTCGAAGTTCGAACCGACGTGGGGCGGGATCCGAATACGCAGCGGGGCAGGTGGATTGACCGTCCGCCTCAGGCGACGTGCCAGACCCGACGCACCGGTGTCGCCCTCGAGGATGTTGTCCCGGGTCATGATGTAGACGCCCCGCGCATCGTCGGCCGGCGCCCCGTCCACCACCGGCATCAGGTCTCGGCCCGGCAGCTCGTGCACTTCGGAGAACGATTCGGCCAGCGTGGCAGCGGCCGCCGCGACGTCGACGCCCGCGGCGCCGAGCAGCGTCGGGACCAGGTCGACGTGCGACGTCGGCGCCGTCACCACCCTGGGGGCCGTGGCACCGGCGCCGACGCGGACGATGACGAACGGCACGCGGGTGGCCTCGTCGTAGAGGTTGAACCATTTCTGGTGCAGTCCGCCGTGCGCGCCGAGCAGCTCGCCGTGATCGGCCGTCCGCACCAGCACCGCGTTGTCCGACCCGCCCTCGGTGACGGCCCGCCGGACGCGGTCGATCGGACCGTCCACCTCGGCGTGCAAGCGGTAGTAGAGGTCCCGGTAACGCTGCGCGCCCCGGTCGTATATCCGGTTGACGGCCGGCGCCGGACCGTAGCCGGAGTAGTAGGCCTCCCGGAACGCGATTTGCGCGGCCGGCTTGGTCGACAGGTCTTCGTCGGCGGTGGGCGCCGGGGGCACCGCGGGCGGGTCCAGCGGTGACGGTTGCAGCGGGCTTCGGCGGGACCACAGCGGGAACAGCACGATGTCGTGGGGATTGACGAAGCTGGCGACCAGGAGGAACGGGCGCAGCGCATCCGCGTCACCGGCGCGACGGCGCGCGTAGCGATCGGTGAGCCAGGCAACGACGCGGTCGGCGATCAATGGGTCGCGGCGCACACCGGCGTTGGCCGGCAGCGCCCCGTGCGGCTCGGGACCGACCCATCCGGAAAAGCCAAACGGTGCAAGCGGATCGGCGTCCAGGTAGCGCTGCACGGCGGCCGGATCGACGACGCCGTTGGCGTCGTTGGTCGCCAGCGGGCCACCGGTCGCCGGGTCGGTGAGATCCGCGTGCGAGATGTGCCACTTGCCGTCGTAGTGGGTGTCGTATCCCGCGGCGCGGAACCAGTTGCCCAGCGTGGGCACCTCGCCCTGGCGGAGCCAGCGCATGCGGGAGTCGTCGGCGGTCTTTCCGAGACCGTCGGTCTGGGTGACCCCGTGCAGGTCGGGGTAGTGCCCGGTGAAGATGGTCGGGCGGCTGGGCGCGCAGGCCAGCGAACCGGTGTAGTGCCGGTCGAAACGGACGCCGTGGTCGTCGAACCACTTGCGGCCGGCCAGCGTTCGGTCGCGCCAGGCCAGCACGCCGGGGGCCTCGTACGGCGGCACCGCGCGTTCCTCGTCGGTCATGATGATGATGACGTCGGGGCGATCAGACATGGGCGCTCTCCAATCGGTTCGCCAGTCCGGCGAGCATCGAGTCGGACTCTCGTGCCAGGAATCGGCACAACACGTGCTCGGCCAGCCGCTGGGGTGAGTGAGGACCGATTTCGACTGTGCTGGTGAGGGTTACGATGCTGGACTCGCCATCAGTTGGTGTTACTGTCCAGCGGTTGGTCACCCTGCGCAGGGCCGTGGGCAGGCCCTCGATGTCGTAGCTGAGCGCGCGTGGCGGGTCGAACTCGGTGATCTGCTCGACCAGGGCTTCGCGCTTGATCTGGACTCGCCGCGCGGTACCGACGGGTCCCCCGTCGGCGCCGCGGAACAGGATGCACGAGTGATCGGCGTTGTCGGCCCAGGAACTCAGTGCGCCGAAGTCCGCGAGGACCGCCCAGATTTTCTGCGCGGATGCGGCGATGGAGCGGGTGCGCTGAATCTCGGCCACCCGCTTACCGTACTGCCGAAGTCGACTCTTAGCGGGTCCAGTGCATAAGCGTCTCGACGGCGACCGCTGCGCCGCTGGCCGCGACGACGATGGCAAGGGTCACCCAGTCCGCGACCTTCAAATGCGCGGGTTTGGCCGACAGCTGCCCGGTGCCGCCACGCGCGGTGATCGCGTCTCCCATCTCATCGGCGCGCCGCAAGGTGGTATGGATGGCGGCGGCCAGCAGGTCGATGAGCTCCAAGGCGTGCCGGTGGCGCCGGGCCTTTCGGCTCTGCGGTACCCGTTTGGGCCGTAGCTGGCGGGCGGCGTTGAGCACCTGGAATTCGTCGATCAACATCGGGAAGGCGCGCAGCGCAAGCGCCAGCGCCACCGCCCACTCGTCGACCGGGATCCGCAGTATTCGCAGCGGGCGACCCAAAGTCGCTATCGCGGGCCCGATTTCGGCGACATTGGTAGTCCAGGACACCATTGCCCCGAGCGCGAGCAGCACGAACGACAGCGCGCTGAACCGCACGAAATTCAGGCCGCCGCCGAGTCCGATCTGCAGCCCGGCAACCGTGATCATCGGCTTACCGCCGCCCATCGCGGCGCTGATACCGCCCAGGGCGATGACGATCCATAGCCAGCGCGGCACCGACGGGAGCGCGCCGCGCGGGATGTGCGCCATCCTGGCCGCCGTCAGCACCAGGGCCGCCATCACGCCGATCGTCAGCCAATCCGGATAGACCGTCAGCAGCATCGAAGCACCGAGAACAACAAGCAACTTGGTGCCGGCCCAAAGTTCGTGGATGGTGGACGTTCCGGGCACCGGAATGAGCAGCATGACCGGACGAGTGGGGCGCCGGGTCGGCTTGGGTGCCGGGTTCGACGCCTGGCTCGGAGTCGGGGTCGACGTCACGACATTCCTCCGGCCGCCGTCGGAACCAATTGCAGCGTGCCGTTGCTCAGATGCAGGGTGCGGGGGCAGAGGTCCTCCAGCCCGGCGAAGTCATGCGAGATCACCACCACCGTCAGGCCTCGCTCTCGGCGCAGATCCACCAGCAGCCGTAGCAGGCCGCGCTGGCTGGCGGCATCCAAACCTGCCAGCGGCTCGTCGAGGATCAGCGCCCGGGGCGATCGGGCGAGCAGCCCGGCCAGCACCACGCGGCGCATCTGGCCGCCGCTCAACTGGTCGATGGGCCGCTGGGCCAGAGCGGGATCCAGCCCGACAGCGCCGAGCGCGGCCGTCACCCGCTCTTCGTCGCGGTGCGAAAAGCCTGCCGCAGAGGCCACTTCCAGGTCGACGCGGCTGCGCATCAATTGCAGCCGGGCCGCCTGGAACGACAACGCCACCGCGCCGACCTGCTCATGAATGGCCCGGCCGTCAACCAGGCATGAGCCGGTGGTGGGGGCAGTAAGTCCGGCCATGATCCATGCCAGCGTCGACTTACCCGAGCCGTTGCCGCCGTGGATCAGCACCCCGTCGCCCTGCTCCACCACGAAGCTGATGTCGCGCAGCGCAGTCTTGGCCCACGGGGTGCCGCTGCCGTATTCGTGGCCCACGCCCACCAGTTCGATCGCCGGCACGTGGGGCTGGGGCTCCCCTTGATCCACCGCGGCGGTCGGCGCCGGCGCGTCCGCTTGCTCGACCATGTCGGTGTTATCCGGTGAATCGCTGAGGTTGATGGTGCGGTCCGCGGAGTCGGCCTCGTTGTTGTAGTGCGTGATGTGTACCAGGGCGGTCCGGTGTCGTTTGGTGAGGCCGGACAGCACGCCCAACAGAACGTCTCGGCCCTGCTGGTCGACCATCGTGGTGACCTCGTCGGCGATGAGCAACGCCGGCTCCCGGGCCAGCGCCGCCGCCAGCGCGAGGCGCTGCAGCTCCCCGCCGGACAGGCTGCCGGTGTCGCGTTCGGCGAGCGCCTCGAGGCCGACCTCGGCGAGCAGGTCGTCGACATCGATATTGGTGCCAGGCGGCAAACCCCAGACCACATCGTCGGCGACCCGGGACCCCAGGACCTGGCTTTCGGGGTGCTGAAGGACAACGGCTGTGCCGCCCAGCTTGCCCAGTCCCACTGCGCCGGGGCGGTCCACGGTGCCCGACGTCGGTTCCCGGCCGGCCAGGATCAGCATCAACGTGGTCTTCCCGGAGCCGTTGGCTCCGGTGATCGCGACATGTTCGCCAACCCCGACGCCCATGGTGATCTCGCGCAGCGCGTCTTGGTCAGTGCCCGGGTAGCGGAAACGCACCCGGTCCAATCGCACCGGAACCGGCCCGACCGGGCCCTCCTCGCCCAGCTTCCGTCCCAGGCGTCGAGCTTGTGCACGTCGGGGACACCGCGCATGCGCTCCAGCAGGCGCGACAGCGCCCACCAGCCGACCATCGACACGGTCATGATGCCGAAGGCGTAATACACCAGCATCAGCCACGGCCAGTAGTGCAGACCCTCGGCGAAATACCGCTTCAGGTGGTCGCTGGCCCCGTCCAGATGCAGCCGGGTCAGGAAGTTGGCCATGCCGTCCACGTTCGCGGTCGTAACCTGCAAAATCAGATGCCGCAGCCGGGTAAGCACCATCAGCATGCCGACCGTCACGGCGCCGAACACGACACCGGCGACGAGAGACGACACAACCATCGTGGGTTTGCCGCGGCCCTTGCGCTTGACGAAGCCAGTCAGGCCGCCGACGTAGACGCAGTGGATGACGCTCATGAAGCCGCCCAGCCCGGCGATGAGGAAGGCGATCACCCCGGCAGCAACCGTCGCGGCCACCAGTACGCGCAGCCGGTAGCGGTAGGCCAGCAGGGCGGTGGGGACGGTCCCCAGCAAGGCCAGCCCGGCCGCGAACGGGACGATCACCGAGATGATTGCGATCACCGCGCACAGTGCACCCATGACCGAGGCCTGCGCCATTTCGACCGGTCGGAGCGGCCCACGCTGACGGAGCGGAGGCGGAGGGGCGGACGCGATCACCCAACCGATTCTGCCAGGTCGCGATCCCGGCACCCCGCGGCACACCGCGCCATCAGGGATTTCGCGTGCCGCGAGTTGCGATTCGTCTCGCATAGCAAAGCTATGCAACGATAGATAGATGAAGGCATCCACCGCGGCCGACGACAACGACGTCGCTGCCGCCGCAAACCCCGAGTCGCCACCAGGCCTCGGAGCAGATCTGCTCGGCGTGGTTGCGCGGCTCAACCGACTGGCCACCCAGCGCATCCAGATGCCATTGCCCGCGGCGCAGGCCCGGCTGCTGGCCACGATCGAACTCCACGGCGAAGCCAGAATCGGTGACCTGGCGGCCGTCGATCACTGTTCGCAACCGACGATGACCACGCAGGTGCGACGGCTCGAGGACGCCGGCCTGGTAGCCCGCACCGCCGACCCGGGAGATGCCCGGGCCGTCCGGATCCGGATCACCGACCAAGGGAAACGCACACTCAACGCGGTTCGGGCCGACCGCGCCGCGGCGATCGAACCGCAACTGGCCTTGCTGGACCGGTAGACCGCCAGGTGCTCGCCGATGCGGTCGAGGTGTTGCGCCGGCTGTTGGCGAATTCCGCCGCATCGGGACACCGCAAGACGTTGTGAGCACAAGGTCGACTCGGTCCGCCTCGCGTGAGGAAAGATGGCGGTCATGGGCCCCGAGTCGTTCGCCTTCCCGTTGACCGTCCTGGTCGGATCGATACGGTACGTCTTTGCCCCGGGCCGCGACGTGACGGTGGGCTACGGCACAGGGTGGGACATTCCGCTGGACGGCCCGGCCACCCCGCCGTCGCCGACACCGCATCCAGAGGTTGTGTTGCGGTTTGCCGGTAACCAGTGGGTGGCCGTGGACAGGAGCCCCAACGGCATCCTCGTCGATGGCTACCGGGTGCCGACCGTCAACATCCGCGATGGTCAGGCGATCACCATCGGTGACCCGCAACGCGGTCCACGCCTGATCTTCCATCTCGGCGCTCCAGCCGGCCCCCCAGCTCGCCCCCCGGCCCGCCCGCCCGGCGCGACCCCCCGGTGCAGGTCCTCGCGCGCCTTACCCGCCGCCGCTTCCACCACCGCCGCCGCCCCCGCCACCGCCGCTGCCCCCCGCCCACCGGCCCGGCCCCCCGCTACCGACCGAGCAGGCCACCCGACAAATGCGGGTAGCCCCGCCTCCGACGTGCCGCCTCCAGTCACCGCCCGACCCAGCCTCCCCCCGCGCCGCCCGCACCGGAGGATGAGCAGCCAAAGGATCTGGGCCTGATCGAGCAGATGACCACCCGAGTGCTGCGCGACCCGGCGCCCTTGGAAGGGGGCAACGCAGCGGGCGATGCACCGGGCAACGCGGCTGGCAAAACCACGTATCGGTTGCCGCTCAAGCCCGGCGCACGCACCAGCGGGGTGGCCGCGTATCGGCTCAGGCTCGACGTCGGCGAGCACGAGTTGCTCAAGGACGTGTCCTTCACCGCCCGGCCCGGCACGCTGACCGCCGTTGTCGGACCGTCGGCGACGCGCAACTCCGCGCTGCTCGGCCTGCTCGCCGGCACCAGGAAGCTGAGCTCGGGCCGGATCACCATCGATGGCCACGATGTGCAGGCCGAGCCCGAGTCGATGCGCAGCCGCATCGGGATAGTGCGGCGCGGCGACCGCATGCACCCGCAGCTCACCGTCGAACGGGTCGTCGGATACGCCGCCGAACTGCGGCTACCTCCGGACACTTCGCTCGACCACCGTCGCCGCGTGGTGGACCAAGTCCTCGAAGAGCTCAAGTTGACCGCGCACCGCACGACGCGGATCGGCAAGCTGTCACCCGAACTGCGCCGCTGCGCGTCGATGGCGGTCGAACTCGTCACCAGACCGACGGTGCTCGTGGTCGACGAGCCCGGCGCCGGGCTGGACGAGGAGCAGGAAAATCACGTGATGGCGGTGCTGCGCCGCCAGGCCGACATCGGCTGTGTGGTCGTGGTGGCGCTGAATACCCAGACATCGCTGACTCACCTCGACGGATGCGACCAGGTCGTGCTGCTCACGCCCGCCGGCACGATGGCTTTCGCCGGGCCGCCGGCACGGATTGAGTCCGCGATGGGCACCGCCGACTGGTCGGAAGTCGTTCGCCCAAGTCGTCGCCGACCCCGACGGTGCCCACCGCGCGTTTCGGGCCCGGCAACCAGACTTGGCCGACATGGCGCAGCCCGAAGTGGCCGCACCGTGGCCGCCGCCCGCCGAGCCCACCGTGCAGCGGCAATTCGGGTTGGTGGCCCGCCGCCAGTTGCGGCTGCTCTTCGCCGACCGCGTCTATCTGCTCTTCCTGGCTGATCCTGCCGTTCGCGCTGGCCGGGCTGACGCTGCTGATCCCCGGCACCTCCGGCCTGGACCGGCCGGCCGCGACCAGCCGCAACACCCATGAGGCCGTCGAGATCCTGGCCTCGCTCAACATCGCCGCGGTGATATTGGGCAGCGCGCTGACCATCCGCGATCTGGTCAGGGAGCGCCGCGTCTTCCGGCGCGAGCAGTCGGTCGGGTTGTCGGCGTCGGCGTATCTGGCCGCCAAGATCGTCGTCTTCGGCGTGGCCGCGGCCATCTTGACGGCCATCCTGACCGCCATCGTCCTCGCCGTCAAAGGCCAGCCCGCGCACGGCGCCGTGCTGCTGGGCAATGCCGATGTCGAGCTCTACGTGAGCGTGGCCGCCACGGCCATTGTCTCGGCGATCGTCGGGCTGGCGCTCTCGGCGCTGGGCAACTCGCTGCGCGAGGTACTGCTGCTGCTGGTGCCGGTGATTCTGGCGTCGCTGTTGTTCGCCGGTGGGCTGATTTCGCTGGTGGGCACATGGGTCTACGACCAGATTTCCTGGTTCGTCCCGGCTCAGTGGGGCTTCGCGGCTTCGGCGTCCACCGTCGATCTGCGCAGGGTCGACGCGCTGGCCGCTAACGCGCAGATGTGGACCCACTACGTGGGCTGGTGGATGTTCGACATGATCGTGCTGGTCATCTTCGGCGCGATGTGGGCCGGCTTCGCGCGGTACCGGCTGCGGTCACCCACATAGCCGTCGAGCGTCGACTTGTTGCGGAAATCCGGATTCGCCCAACGACTCGACGTTGGGCGCGCCACGGTCACACAGAGGCCCCGATGAGCGAACCGACCGCATAGGTGGCACCGACAGCGACGGCGCCGAACATCAATTGTCGGGCCGCGGCCCACCACACCGGTTTGCGGGTGAACCGGGCGGTCAGCGCGCCAGCGACCAGCATGCCGACCGCTCCGCATGCTAGACCCGGGGCAAGTGACCCGTAGCCGAGAAGGTAAGGGATCAATGGAATTACCGCACCGGTGGCGAACATCACGAAAGACGCGATGGCCGCCAGCCGGGGCGAAGGCTTTTCGGCAGGGTTCAAGCCGATCTCCCCGGTGAGATGGAAGTTGACTGCCCGCTTCTCGTCGCGATGAATCTCGTCGGCAGCGGTCTTTGCGGTGCCCTCGGTCATGCCGATTTTGACGAGCATGCCGACGAGTTCAGCCCGTTCGGCCAGCGGACGGGAGCGCTGGGCCCGGCGTTCGACGTCCACCTCGGACTCGATCTGCTCGTTGGCCGTGGTCACCGACATGTACTCGCCCAGCGCCATGGAGAACGACCCGGCCAGCAGGCCCGCGACGCCGCTGAGCAGGACGGTCCGGGCGTCGCCGGCGGCCGCCACACCGGCGATCAGGGCGGTATTGGTACCCAGGCCATCCATGGCACCGAAGGTGGCCGCACGCAACCAACCTCCGCTGACATCGGGATGGATGTGCCCTACGTCGTACGCCGGGTCGGGTGGCTGCGATGGGGTATCCGACTGGGCCATGAGGCCATCTAAACGCCAACCGGCCCGTTCGGAAAGGTGGAGCGATGGTCATCACACCCCGCGAGCAGACGCAAAAGCCCCCGACACGCCGTGTGAGAGGGGGCTTTTGCGTCTGCTCGCGCTACCCGGCCATCACGTTGTTGTTTTAGGCCGCGCCGGCCGGGGGATACCGTCGAGTCATGGCGCCAGAAACGAAAAGTACTGCCGAACATCTGCGCGACGCGCTGGACGGGCGTTGGCGCGAGGTGAAGAACCAGACGCGCGAATGGCTGTCCCGTGAACAGTTCCGCCCGCACTACACGCCGAACACGGTTCTGGCCCGCACCAAGGTGGCCGAGCAGATGAGCTCATCGCCGCCGCGGGCATCTCCGACGAGGGATTCCGCAAAGAGCACGGCGGCACCGGCGACGTCGGCGCCGCCGTCACGATGATCGAGATGCTCGCGATGTCGGATCTGTCGCTGATGGTCAAGGCCGGGGTGCAGTGGGGCCTGTTCGGCGGCGCCGTCGAAAACCTCGGCACCGAACGCCACCACGAGGCGTACGTGAAGAAGATCATCGACCTCGAGATGCTCGGGTGTTTCGCGATGACCGAGACCGGACACGGCAGCGACGTTCAGTCGCTGGAGACGACCGCGACCTACGACGCCGACACCGAAGAATTCGTCGTTCACTCCGAGACCCCGACCGCCCGCAAGGACTACATCGGCGGGGCCGCCGAGACCGCGCGCGTCGCGGCGGTTTTCGCGCAGCTGATCACCACCGAAGACGGCAAGCCGGTCAACCACGGCGTGCATTGCTTGCTGGTGCCGATCCGCGATGACGAGGGCAACGATCTGCCCGGCGTGACGACGTCGGACTGCCAGTACAAGGGCGGCCTGCCCGGTGTGGACAACGGCCGCATCATGTTCGACCATGTCCGCGTTCCGCGGGTGAACCTGCTGAACAAGTACGGTGACGTCGCGCCCGACGGCACCTATAGCTCGCCGATCGAGAATCCCAACCGCCGGTTCTTCACCATGATCGGCACGCTGATCCGTGGCCGGATCACTGTCGGTGGTAGCGCCGGCAACGCCGCCCGCGTCGCGCTGGACATCGCCACGCGATACGCATTGCAGCGCAGGCAATTCAGTGCACCCGACGACGAGGGTGAAGTGCTGATCATGGACTACCTGGTGCACCAGCGCCGGCTGTTCCCGTTGATCGCACGCTCGTATGCGTTGCAGTTCGCGCAGAACGAGCTGGTCTCCAAGTGTCACGACCTGCAGACCTCCGACGTCGCAGATGCCGAGGAGCAGCGCGAGCTGGAATCGCGCGCGGCCGGGCTGAAGGCGGCCAACACCTGGCACGCCAGCCGGGCCATTCAGGAGGCCCGGGAGGCATGCGGTGGCGCTGGCTACATGGCCGACAACCGGCTGATCGCACTGCGGGGCGACACCGACGTGTTCACCACCTTCGAGGGCGACAACCACGTGCTGACCCAGTTGGTGGCCAAGGAGCTGCTGACCGCCTACGCCGACGACATCAAGGGCATGAGCCCGGTCGAATGGGTGCGCTTCGCCGCCAACACCGTCGGCGACCGGGTGCTGAAACGCACTGCGGCCGAAACGATTATGCAGACGATCGTCGACGCCCGTCAGGACAACGAAGAAGAGGGCAGCCTGTTCAACCGCGGCACCCAGGTCACCATGTTCGAGGACCGCGAGGAATATCTGCTGTCGTCAGTGGCGCGACGGCTGCAGGGCAAGGCCAAAGAGATGTCGGCGTTCGATGCGTTCAACGCCGTACAGGACCATGTGCTGCACGCCGCGACCGCGCACATCGACCGAATAGTGCTGGAAGCCTTCGTCGCCGGGATCGACGCGTGCGGAAACGACGAGGCAAGCGAGCTGCTGGGGATCGTCTGCGACCTGTACGCGTTGTCGGTGATCGAGGATGACAAGGCCTGGTACGTCGAACATCGGTATCTGTCCACCGAGCGGGCCAAGGCGGTGACCCGCGGCATCAACGATCGATGCCGCGCGCTGCGCCCGCATGCGAAGACGCTTGTCGACGGCTTCGGCATCCCGGTGCCGCTGCGTTATGCCGAGATGCTCCACCCCGAGAATCTTTCCGACTAAACGCTACTGGTTTGGGATCTTGCCGAGGGCATGCAGCTTGCCGTCCGATCCGATCTGGTACTTCACCGTGCCGCGGCCGGTGGGACAGCAGGGCTCGTCACTGCCGATCTGCCATTGGTACTGCACCGTGACCGTGTCATCAGCGGGCGCCTGCACGGTGATGTAGGGCTTCGGGTTCGGGGTGGGGGTGCCCAGCGGGGCGTTGTGGTCGAAGAACAACAGCTGCTGGGGAGTGGACTCGCTGGCGATGGTCGGGATGATCTGCACCCAGTACAAGCGGCATTTCTTGGCATGCCCACGCGCGATTTCGACCCAGAACGAGCCCGGAACCGCGATCGGGACCGTGGCGATGGCCTGGCGCACCGTGGCGGCCGTCGGCCCATCGGAGTCCTTGCAGCTCTCCGAAGATGTCGCTTTCGGTGTCGACGGCGTGGAGCCGCAGGCTTGCAAGACCAACGGGACCAGCAGAACCAACAAGATCACGATCCGCCGACGAAGCACGCAGCGAGCGTAGCGAAAGCGGTGAACCGCTCAAAAGTTCACCCTACAACCGGGCGGCGACGTCCGATACCCAAGCGATCTTGTCTCAGCTCGGTGAGTCGTCGGGCGCCAGGAGAGCGAGCTAGGCCGACGAAGGCAGCTCAGCGCTGTCCCAGGCGCCATAGCCGCCGAGAACGTCCGACACGTCGTCAAAGCCTGAGGCCCGGAGCACGCTGGCGGCGACCATGGATCGGGTGCCGCTCGCGCAGTAGACGACCACGGGAGCTGCCTGATCGAGTTTCGAGAGCGAATCAGTAAGTGCCGGCAGTGGGATTTCGCGCGCGCCGGGAATGGTGCCTTCTCCTACTTCTCCCGGCCCGCGCACGTCCACGATCTGCAGGCGGGGCTCCAGGTCACGCAACCCGGCGAGCTGGTGGACGCTCAATCGTGAAGAAGCCTCGACAACATCCTGCCGTCGCACGACAGCCGTTGCGAGATCACGTAATTGACCGACAACCCGGTCAAATCCCACCCGGGACAGGCGAATCCTCGATTCGCTCGCATGCGCCGGGTCACCGACCAGCACGATGTCGCGGTCCGGTGATAACACACTGCCGGCCCACTCGGCGAATCGTCCGCTCAGGCTCACATTGACCGCGCCTCGCAGATGACCGGAGGCATAGTCACCCGGATCACGGGTGTCCAAGAGGACGGCCCCTTCCCCGGAGCGTTTGAGTACGTCGTCAACATCCAGCAAGGGCAGGGAATCCTGCTCGTCGAGCAGCGAGTGCAGCTCTGCATTGCGGTTTGAGGCGAACTCGAAATAGGAGGGCTGCACCGACTGCCCCTCGGTGACCGCAGCGACGAACGTCTCCACGTTGGGCTTCTTCAGCGCGTAGTTGGTCTCTCGCTGCTCGCCGATGGTTGAACTGGTCTCACTTGACATCTGCTTGCCACACGAAGATCCGGCGCCATGACCTGGAAAAACCCGGGTTGCGTCGGGCAATGTCAGAAGCTTGTCGTGCAACGACCGGTAGAGCAACCGAGCCAGCTCGTCCGCCGAGATGCCCGAAGATGCGCAAAGATCCGGGCGCCCCACGTCACCGACGAACAGCGTGTCACCGGTGAGGACGCCGTAGGGCACCTCGTCGTCCGGATGCTCGTAGACCACAACGCAAATCGACTCAGGTGTGTGACCGGGCGTCGACAGGATCTCGAACGTCACCTCCCCCAGGGAGATTCGCTGGCCATCGCTGAGCGGCTCGATCGGAAACTCGACATCAGCCTTGTCGCCGAAGGAGATCGCCGCTCCAGTGGCCTCCGCCAACTCCAGGTGACCGCTCAAGAAGTCGGCGTGGATGTGTGTCTCGATGACGCGCTCGATGCGGAGTCCGTGTTCTGCCGCTTCATCAAGATAGATGTCGATGTCTCGGCGCGGGTCGACGACGACCGCTCGGCCTGAGCTCTCGTCTCCTATCAGATAGGAAGCCTGCGACAAACAGCTCAAATAGTGCTGTGTGAAGATCATTTGGTATTCCTCCTCCCAAGTTCCAGGTTCAGCGAGTAGGCGGGACCGGCTGCCCATAGACGGCAACGACGACGGTCCGGTCCAGGCTGTTGTCCGACCACACCCCTATCGCGGTGTTGGCGCAGTCGCGGATGATCGCCATGTCGTCAGGGTTGTAGTACCACTGGTTGACCAGCTCCAGGCTGCTGATGGCGATTGCCGGGTTGGTCGCCACCGTCTCGGCGGCTCTGCCCCGGAAGCCGGCGGCGTTCGCGCGGTCTTGCGGCTGCGATCCATCGGAGCCAGTGTCGTCGTTGATGTTTCGGTTGTTCAGCATGTCTTCCGCATGCCATTCGGCGGCCAACGTTAGCGCGTTGTTCCTGATCACGTCGTTGGTGCACCCCGCTTGGTGCTGCAGGGTATAGACGGCGGAGACGACGGCGCTGTTGAGCCGCTTATTGTCGGCACCCGCGGTGGGGGCGGCCAGCGCCCCTGCCCCCGAGAACAACACAACGACGGGTAACACGCGGGCACCACGACGTATCCAGGTGAACATGTCGCCCCTCTCAGATCACACCGGGTCGAAGTGCGAAATCAGCCACCGACCATTGACCTTGTCCAGGGTCACCCGGATGACGGGCTGGGTATCCGTTGGCGCTCCGTCGCCAATGGTCACGGTCTGGTTGGCGAACAACAGCACCACGGCGTGGCTGGAGGTCGCCGAAACCGGCGCTGCCGCACTCACTTTGACCACTGTCGAGATCTGCTTTTCGGTCGCACCCGGAATGACAACCCGACGGATCAAATCGGTGTAGGCATCCTTGAAATCGCCGGTCAGCCGATCACGCGCCGCATTGAGATCTTTATCCGCCGACCCTGCCTTGTAGGACAACAGGGCAACCGCGTCTTCGCTGGCTACCCGGACCGACTCGGTGCGGGCCAACGCAACGCCATCGGTCGACCCATCTGTCCACAGCAAGTAACCCGCCGCCACGGCAAGCAGCACCGCAAGACCGGGAAACACCCCGTAGGCGAGGACACGCAGCCATCCGATCGCGCGCCGTGTCTGCGTGACGTCGGACTCGTCTTCGGGTGCATCGTCCGACTCGGCCTCGACCTCAGCCCCGGCCCCGGACTGGACGGCTTCGGATTCCTCTTGGGCCGTCGTCTCGGCCGAATCGTTCTCATCGGTGACGGTGGTTTCGGTGTTGTCTTTGAGCGTCGTCATGGCACGAACACCACATTGGACACCTTGGCGTCATTGCCGAACGCCTGGACCCCGATTCGCATGCGCCATTCCCGCGGCGCCTCCTCGCCGCCCGCGGTCCGCGACTTCACCGCGATCGCCACCAGCACCTGAGCCGAGTCGCCCTGCTGGAACTCCAACCCGGCATCGCTAACCGTGCCTTCGGATTTCGACTGCGCCGCCTTGACAAACTCGATGAACGACTGCGACCGCTTCTCGAAGTCGTCACGGAATGCTCCGGTGGCCGAATCGATGATCCTATGCACGTCGGTCTCGGCCTCCGTGTAGTTGATCGTCGTCAAATTCACCGCGCCCTGCCGGGCGGTTTGAACGAATAGCGCCCGCCGGGCCTGCGCCTCGTGCTTCTCGTAGGCCCGGTATCCAAGCCAGCCGGTCAGCCCGGCCAGCGTCGCCACGACCACAGCGCCGGCCACCAACGCCCGTCCGACGCGCGAAAGCCGCCGCCGACCGGCCCATCTCCGCCGGTTCTTGGATGTAGTCTCGTCCCCGTCGGTCTCGGCCTCGTCGGCCTCAGTGACGTCGTGCACTTGTTCTTCGATATCTGGGGTTTCAGACTCGTCGGCCATGCTGCTCCTCATTAACTATGGGTCCGGGTCATGCCTACGGTGGCGGGACAAGAAGTGACTGCCAGTCTTTGGCGCGCGGGTGCGCCAGGTCGGACTCCGTGTATCGGTGTCCGTCGGGCCCGATGTAGTCGCCGGTGGCCGGGTCGTAGGTCGCAACGGCAAGCGGCGCCGGCGCCGGGGCGGTGCCCCGTGGCGGTGGTAGTCGCGGGTCTTGTCCCGGCGGATACTGCGGTACGCCCTGACCGGTGGTGGTGGCGTTAGGGTCGCCCTTCCAGTTGTAGCCTTCGTTGAGCGGCACGTACTCCTCGTCGCTTTCGCACATCTCGACTGTGGGGGCACGCTTCCACGGCTTGGTCTCGCACGGAATGTTGCGCGCCCCGCGCACATTGAACTCCGAATCCTGCGGAACCCGACAGTAGAGATCGGCCGCCGGCCGGTCCGGCGCATCGACGCTGGCCGGTGCGCGACGCTGCGTGGGCGGCAGGAAGCCGGTCGTGCATGGCGGTGGCAAGTTTATGTTGAGGTTGAAGTCCAGATAGAAGCCTTTGTATTCCTGTTTGGTGTTCAAGTTCGGCACGAGGGCACCCGCCATCACCGCGATGCCCTGCGGAAGCAGTACCAGCAGTTGCTCGATGTCGTGGCGGTAGACGACGGCAATGTCACCAAGGCTCACGAGGTTGGCGAACAGGACCGGCAGCGCGGGCGCCACCCGATCGAACAGCGCGCGACCTTCTTCCAGACCGGAACTGCCCTGCGTCAGCAGATCCCGCAGCGCCGCGTCCTGCGCCTTGAACTGCGCCGTGATGGCCGCGGTTCGACTGGCCCAAGTGGTAATCGCATCCGATGTCTGGATCTGGGAATTGAGCACCGCCGGGGACTGGTCGATCAGGGCCGCAAGCGGGTCGACGGTCCGGCCACCCGCAATGGCCAGTGCCGTTGACCCGTCGACGATCCGCGACAACTCCGGTCCGAGGCCACCGACCGCCCGGTTGGTCTCGTCGATCACCGTATGCAAGTTGTCACGCGGAATTGCCTGCAGTGCACGGTTGGTCAGGTCGAGCAGGTGTCCGATGTCGACGGGCACATCGACGTGGCCGGCGGGAATGATGTCGCCGGCGCGTAGCGGCCGGGAATGTTCTCCGTCCTTCCCAGCCTGCGGGGTCAGCTCGATGTATTGCTCGCCGATCGCCGAGCGGCTGTGCACCGACGCCTGGACGTCGAAGGGCACCTTGACCCCGGATCTCAGGGCGAGCACCGCACGCACCCCGGCGGCGGTGACATCGACCGACTTGACCTGACCCACATCGGTGCCGCGATAGGTGACGACCGAGGTCTTGTACAACCCGCCCGATTCGGGCAGGTCGACCGTGACGTTGTACTCCCCGATCCCGAACAGCGTCTCGGGCAGCTTCATGAAGTTGAACGCCATTGCGCCACAGGAAAGTACCGTCACCAGACGTCAGGATCGACAATTGGATCCACGTCCGGCGATTTAGGCGCAGCATTCAGTAACCCCCGTTGTGGTACGGAAAGGTCAGCGGGTTGCCCGACGTGAACGGGCTCGGCTGCATGCCGATTGTGCGTCCCCACAGCATTTCGAGCTCGGTGAGATTGCCTTCCCATCGAGAACCGGTGAAGAGCCCGGTGTCTATGCGGCTCAACGTCAAATCGACGATCATCGTGAGGTTGGCGTAGTCGCCACGGAACCAATTGGTCACAGTGGATGTCGGCCAGGGATAGGTCGCCAACCCGTCCAGGCCCTTGGTCAGGGCTGGGCCGGCGTCGGCGAGGGACCGCAGCACGGGAGCGATGTTACGCAGGTTGTTCACCAGCGATTCTTTGCTCTGGTGGATGGTATCGGCCGCGATCGCGCTGAACTTGCCGAGCTGGTCGATCGCATCGGCGATCTTGGTGCGTTCCTGAGCCAGTACCGCCAGCGCTTTGGGCACGGTCGTCAACGCCTTGTCGACGACCTGATTTTTGGCGGCGACCTGACCTGCCAGCGAGTTGAGGTTCTCGGAGGCGGCAATGATGTCGTCGGTCTGGGCGTTCGTGCCACGGACGAACACGTCCAGCTGGTCCAGCAGACTTCGCATGTCGTTTTCGCGGCCGGCAAATGCCTTGGCGAGCGCCTGATTGATCTCCTGCAACTGCCCAATTCCGCCGCCGTTCAGCAGGATCGACACCGAGGCCAGGGTCTGCTCGGTGGTCGGATACATGCTCGCGTGCGACAACGGGATGACCGACCCGTTTTTGAGTTCGCCGACCGGCGGCTCATCCTTGGGTGGCGTCAGTTCGATGTGCATCGAGCCCAGAAGGCTGGTCTGCCCGAGCTTGGCGGTCGAATTGGCCGGCAGGTGGACATCACCGTTTATGCGCATGGTGACGAGCGCATGCCAGTCTTGGATCTCGATCTTGGTGACGTTGCCGATGTTGACGTCGTCAACGCGAACACGGGTGTTTTCCTGAATGGTCACGACATCGGGCATTTGCGCCTGAATCGTGTAGGCGCCCGGCCCCCCTCCGGCGGTACCGGGCAGGGTAAACGTATTCAGGCCGTGCCAGCCACACGCCGGAAGGGCGGCAAGGCACGCAAGGCTGAGCGCCGCAGCTATCGCGCGTCTCACGATGGGCCCGTCGGAAGCATCAGATTCTGCAGTACCTCGGTCGAACTGATCGTGCCGCTCGGCGGCGGTGGCGGCTGGTCTGCGGGCACCGGCGGCGTCGCATCCGGTGGTGGCACAGCGTCAGGCGGGGGCGTGTAGCCAGGCCGAAGCCTGTCCTCGCTGTAGGTGATCTCGTTGGGCCGGGCCTGGGTCCCGACGAACGGGTTGATCCCTGCCGGTATGTAGTTGTAGATGCGGTTTTTGATGATCGGATTGACGTACTGCAGGCACAGCTTGGAAACACGGTCCAAGCGCGCCCGGGAGGCCGCCTCGATCGAGTTGCAGATGAACTGCGGGATATCGGCGAAGTTGTTCAACGCAATGATGCCGGTCATCGCGCTCTGCGCCGGTTGGTAGATGTTCATGAAGTTCTGGATCACCGTCGGCGCGATATGCAGGATCTGTTTGATATCACCACGGCTGTCGTTGAGCGCGGTCGTGATGGAACTGAACCGGTCGAAGGTAACACCCATCGCTTCCCGGTTATCCGCGAGGAAGTCACGCAAATCTATTAGCGCCCCATCCAGGTCTTTCACTGCATTGGCGACTTCGTTGGGTGTGTTCGACAGCACCGTTGTCACGCCGGCCAGGTTCTGGTTGAACGCGGCCAGCAGATCGCTGCTGGAGTACAACGCCGAAACCAACAACTGCAGATTGCGCACCGTGCTGAAGATGTCGTCGGCGTGATCACCGAGTGCTGAAATTGCTTTGGACAGCTTGATTACGGTGTCGCGAGCGGTGTCTCCCTGGCCGCGCAGGTTGTCCGCGGCCGAGTTGACGAACTCGCCGAGCGAATTCACGCCGCCCGGGGCTGTGGGCTGCAATGCGTCGGTCAGCTTTTCCAGCTGCTTGCGGAAGTCATCCCATTCAACCGGCACCGCGGTGCGGCTTAACGGGATCGATGCGCCGGGGCTCAATTTGGGCCCGCCGGAGTACACCGGGACGAGTTGGATTGCCCGAGAAGTCACCAGCGACGGTGACAGGATCGCAGCGCGAGCATCGGCCGGGACCGGATACTGCTTGTCGACGGAGAATGTCACCTTGGAGCTGGTGGGCTGCGGCTCGATCTTGTCCACCACGCCGACGGCGACGCCGAGGATTCTGATCTCGTCGCCTACGAACAGGCCGTTGGATTCGGCGAAATACGCTGAATAGGTATCTCTTTCGACTTCGTGCCACAACTTCGTCCCGACGAGCAACGAGGCGGCGGTGAGCGTCAGCGCCAGAGTGATGGCGGTGACTCTGCGAAGGGTGCGCCTACTTATGTTCCCGATATTCACGGTCCCCCCGTCGTAAGGGGTGGGGGCGCGGGAATGGTCCGAATAGGTGGCGTCGAGGGCGGCGGTGACGGCGGCTGGGACCACAGCGGGACCGGTGCGTTCTCCGGCGGGACCGGCGGAGACCCGGTTGGTGGGTCCACCACCTCCGAAGGCAACTTTTGGTTGGGATCCAAAAACCGGTCATACATATCGGCGTCGAGAACTGGACCACCGATCTGGCCGGGAATCAGGTTCGCAACGTAAGCCTTGAAAAACGGCCCGGATCCCAAAACTTCGCCGAACGACATCGCATACCGTTTGAATTTGGGCAGGGTTCTCTGAATATCTTCCTTACGGTTGTCGAGGATCTCGAGCACCCCGTTGAGCTTGTCGAGGGCCGGCTTGAGTTGAGTTCGGTTGTCGTCGACCAGCCCCGAGATCTGGTGGGAAACCGCAGAGAGGTTGTTCATCAGGGCGTCGAGTGAATCTCGTTCGTCCAGCAGCGCCGCCAGCAGTAGGTTGGAATCTGATACCAGGGTGGCGATCTGTTGGCTGCGCCGGCCCAGTACTCCCGAGACCTTGTTGGCATTCGCCAACAGGCTGCGCAGCTGCGCGTCGCGATTGTTGAGGGTATCCGAGAACCGGGCCACTCCCTCCAGTGCAGGCCTGAGCTGCGGAGGTGTTTCCTTGAACGTGTTGGCCAATGTCGTTAGCGCCGAAGACAATTGGGCGGTATCCAGACCGCTGATCGTGGTTGTCAGGTCGCCCAGCGCGTCGGGAAGGTCATACGGCGAGGTGGTACGTTCCAGCGGAATGATGCCCGTCAGCTTCCCTTCGCCACGCGAAGTCAGCTCGAGCATCTTGCTACCCAGAATTGTCTCCGTCTTGATCGCCGCTTCCGTGCGATCGCCCAGCTCGACGCTGTCGCGGACGGTAAAGCCCACCCGGACCTTGGTGCCCTCCAGGCGGATGTCTGAGACCCTGCCGACTCCCATGCCCGAAACCCGGACCGTACTACCGGTTTTGATGCCACCGGCTTCAGCGAAGTAGGCCGAATAGTCGTTGGTGTTCTTAACGAATGGCAGCTTGTCGTACTGGAAGGCGGCGATGGTCACGCATGTCACGATCGCGGTGCCCATGACTCCCAACACGACGGGGCTCCGCTTCTTGGGCTGTTTGATCTTCGGTAGCTTTAGTTTCACTTCGGGGTGCACCGCCCGCTCGGCTGGTTCAATAATTTGACGTAGATCGGGTTGCCGCCTTTGCCGTTGAGCTTGAGCAACACTTCGCAAAAGTAGAAGCCGAAGTAGTCGCCAGTCAGGCCCTGCCTGGACAGCACTTGATAGACGTCGGGGAGGCTCTTGAGCAGTCCGTCGACATAGTCGCGGTCGGACAGCACTTGGCCAGACATGCGGTCGGTCTCGCGCACCACGTCCTTGATCGGCTGGCGTGCCTGGACGAGCAGGTCGGCGATCGACCCGGCGGCCGCGTTTATGTAGGCCAGCCCGGTGGAAATGTCGGTCTTGCGCTGCGCCAAGCCGTCCATCAGCTGGGATAGCTTGTCCAAGCCGTCAGAGAACTCGCGGTCGCGCGTGCCGAAAGTGTGCAGCACGGTGTTCAAGTTGGTGATCAGCTCGCCGATCAGCTCGCCACGCCCGGCCAGGGTCGAGGTGAGCATCGAGGTCTGCGCCAGCACCGAGGCCAGAGTGCCGCCCTGCCCTTGGAAAATTCGCAGCAATTCACCGGACAGGGCGTTGACCTGATCGGGATCCAACGCGCGGAACAACGGGCGGAAGCCCCCGATCAGCGCATCGATGTCGAGCGCGGGCGACGTTCGTGCCAGCGGAATCGTCGCGCCCGGCGCCAGCCGGCGCGGGGGCCCGGGGCCCTCTTCGAGCGCGAGATAGCGGTCACCGATCAAGTTTTCGTAGCGCACGACAGCTTTGGTGCCCTCGCTGAGCCGCACCCCTTTGTCGACCGTGAAGTCGATGCTTACCGTGCCGTCGCGATGCAGCGTGAGGTCGCCGACCTTGCCAACCTCCACCCCGGCGATGCGGACGAAGTTGCCGGACTTCAGACCGGATATGTTCGAGAACACCGCGTGATAGCCGGTGCGGTCCTCGAAGCGCAATTGCCCAAAAACCGTGATCAGCGCGAACGTGAATACCAGGCAGACCGCCGTGAACAACGCGACACGCGCGATGATGCCAGACAGCTTCCTTCTCATGGCGGCGGCGGCACCCCCCCGCGGTAGTTGTAGCGCGGCGCTTCCGGAGGATTCTTGGTGGTTGGGAAGTAGTTGGCCCACCATGGATTGCCGACCCACGGGCTGGTGCGGATCTCGTCGGGTTCGGTGCCCCAGCCGGTGTCGGTGACCAGCGAACGCACCGGGAAGTTCGCACTGGGGTCGGGCAGCGAACCACAGCTGGGTTTGCCCCCCGGACCGCCTACGGCATTTACCTTTGGAAGGTGTTTCGGGTATCGGTACGGGTCGTCTCCGAAAAGCAGGGCGGCGTCCATGATGAACGAGTAGCCGTTGCCTCCGAGCATGTCCCGGCCGCCGTGGTCCACGTACCATTGCGCGCCCTGGAACAAGCAAGTGTAGGTCGGCGAGTATTTATTCAGCAGAGCTGTGGTCGGGTCGAGCAGGTTCATGGACCGCACGATGTTGGATTCGTTGGTGCCGATGACGTTGATGCCGGTCTGGCTGAAGCCCACCGCCGACAACAGCAGCGTGTCGAGCGACCGCTGACTTTCGGTGAGCGTGGTGCTGCTAGTCGTTGCCGAGTCAAGGATCGAAAGGATATCTTGCGCCGCATCGGAGTAGATGGCCGTGGTTTTGCCGAACAACTGCCAGTCCTTGCCAATCGTTTCCATCCGGGGGTTGACGGTCAGCAGCACGTTGTTCGCATCGGTGATCGCCTGTCCGAGCCGATCACCCTTACCGCGCACTGATTGCGCGAAGGCCGACAAGATCGCGTTCAGCTTCGCCGGGTCAAGGGCCTGGACCACCGACTGCAGGTTCTCGAAGACCGTGTTGACTTCGACGGTGACGTTGCGGGAGTGCAGCACCGCGCCGGGCTTCAGCCCTGCGGGGCTGGGGTGATTGGGCACGATCAGGTCGACGTATTTGGATCCGAACGCCGTGGTCGATTTGATCTCGGCTTCGAGGTTGCTCGGCAGGTATCTGAATGGACCTGGGTCCATCTTCAGTTGCAGCTGGGCCGCTTTCACATCGGTGCCGATCGACGCGACCTGGCCTACCTGCACACCCCGCAATTTCACTTTGGCGCCGGGTTCCATCACCAGTCCCGCCCGGTCCGACACCAGCGTGAGCGGGATGAATGCTTGGAATTTGCCGGAGAACGCCCCCGCGGTCAGTGCGATCAGACTGCCAATCAGGATGAACAACGTCGGCGCCCACCAGATCGGGTCGATCTTGCTGGTGCGGACCCTATTTCCTCTGCCGACTCCGCTGCTGCTGTGGTTGCTCACGCGGTCATCCCGACAGGTTGAAGTTGCCGTGCTGCCCGTAGACGGACAGCGAGATCATCAGGGTCACGAAGGCCGTGACGATCATCGATGACCGCACCGAACGGCCGACCGCCTCCCCCACACCGGCGGGACCACCTGTCGCGGTGAAACCGTAGTAGGTGTGCACGACCATCACCCCGACCGCCATCGTCAGCGCCGCCACGAACGACCACAACAAATCAGTGGGACGCAAGAACGTGGAGAAGTAGTGCTCGTAGACGCCGCGGGACTGGCCGTAAACGTAAATCGTGAGGAACTTAGCCGCGATGAACGACATCAGTACGGCTACGGCGTAGAGCGGGATGACGACCAGCACGCCGGCGATAATCCGCGTGGATGCCAGATAGGTGACCGAGCGGATGCCCATCACTTCCAGCGCGTCGATCTCCTCGTTGATCCGCATCGCGCCCAACTGGGCAGTCGCGCCGGCGCCGATCGTGGCCGCCAATGCCAAGCCGGCCGTGGATGGCGCGATCATCCGGACGTTCAAGAACGCCGACAGAAAGCCGGTCAGCGCCTCGACACCGATGTTCGACAAGGTGTCATAGCCCTGTACCGCGACAAGGGCGCCGGTGGTCAGAGTGAGGAAACCGATGATGCCCACGGTGCCCCCGATCACCGCCAGCGCACCGGTGCCCATACCCATCTCCGCGATCAGTCGCAGCACTTCTCCCGGGTAGCGCCGCATCGCATCGACGATGGAGGCCAACGATTTCCCGTAGAACGCGGTTTGTTCGCCGAGTTTGCGGGTGGCAGAAACCAGCCTGGGTCCAATAGTGGCGAACCATATCGGCTCGCCCGCCACATCGCTCATTTAGCGGTCACCTTTACTCCGAGCGCGGTGACCACGATGTTGATGAAGAACAAGCCCATGAACGAGAAGACCACGGTCTCGTTCACCGCGTTCCCGACACCAGTTGGGCCGCCACCCACCGAAAGGCCCTTGTAGCAGGCGATCAGGCCCGCGGACAACCCGAACAGGGTTGCCTTGATGAGCGAGATCACCACCTGCGGCAGCCCCGTGACCAACGTCATCCCCGCAATGAAGGCACCGGGTGTGACGTGCTGGACGAAGACCACGAAGATGTAGCTGCCGGTCAATCCGGTGACAGCGACCACCGAGTACAGCAGGACCGCGACGAATGTGGCGGCGATGATGCGGGGAACCACCAGGGCTTGAATGGGGTTGATGCCGATCACTTTCATCGCGTCGATTTCCTCGCGGATGGTGCGCGCGCCCAGATCGGCGCACATCGCGGTCGCGCCGGCACCCGAGACGACCATCGCCGTGACGACCGGCCCGACTTGGGTCACCGACGCCAGCCCCGCGCCGGCACCCGAGAGATCGCCTGCGCCGATCTCGACGAGCAGGATGTTGAGGACGAACACGATGAGCACCGTGTAGGGAATCGACAACATGATGGTCGGGAAGATCGATACCCGGGCGACGAACCAGATCTGCTCGAGAATCTCGCGCCCGGACCAAGGTCGTCGCACCAACGTCACCAATGATTCGCCGCTGAGAATGAAGAACTCGCCCAGCGCGTTCATGGGCTTTGCGAGGGTCGAACCACTCATCGGGTGTGCATATCCCCCCGGGTTGTCCACATTTCCACACGGCTCATAGCGGCCCCCATTTTTACGTCAATGAAACAGAATTTATTGCAATTACTCGTAATTCCTTGTCCCGCAATGGATTAATTGCATCCACAGGACAGGTTGGGCCACGCCGCCTGATTGCAGATAGAAGCACGACGCGAGCTTACGAGCAACCCGAAACGTTTCGTAGGGTTGTAATCAGCTAGAAAATAATCCAGCGGAGCTCAGCCGGCGTTTGTGCCGCCCTCGGCGATTCGACGAACCGCATTGATGAAGACGTCAATCTCTTCGAACGTGTTGTAGAACGCGAACGACGGGCGGACGGTGGCCTCCAAGCCGAGGCGACGCAGAATCGGCTGTGCGCAGTGATGGCCGGCGCGCACTGCGATGCCTTCGGAGTTGAGCGCCTTGCCCACTTCGAGCGGCTCGTGTCCGGCCAGCACGAACGACAGCACGCTGGCCTTCTCGGTTGCGGTGCCCACCAAGCGGACACCTGGGATGTCGGCCAGGCGCGGGGTCGCGTAGTCCAGCAAGGCGTGCTCGCGGGCCGCGATACGGTCGATGCCCAGCCGCTCCACGTAACGCAACGCCTCCCCCAGACCGACGGCGTCCGCGATGTTGCCGGTGCCGGCCTCGAATTTGTTCGGCGGCCCCTGATACAGCGACCGCTCGAGGGTGACATCGGCGATCATGTTGCCACCGCCCTGCCACGGCGGTGTCTCGGCGAGCGCCTCCTCGGACCCGTAGAGCACACCGATCCCGGTGGGGCCATAAATCTTGTGGCCGGAGAACACGAAGAAATCGGCGCCGAGCTCGGACACATTTACCGGCAGATGCGGGATCGACTGAGCGCCGTCGATCAGCACCCGGGCGCCATAGCGGTGACCCAGCTCGACGATCTTGTCGACTGGCGTCACTGTCCCCAGCGCATTCGACACCTGAGTCGCCGCCACAAGCTTTGTTTTCGGCCCGAGCAGATCCTCGAATTGCGACATCAGCAAATTGCCGGCGTCGTCGACCGGCGCGACTTTCAGGATCGCACCCGTCTGCTGGGAAAGCAGTTGCCAAGGGACGATATTGGCGTGGTGCTCCAGATGAGTGATAACAATCTCATCGCCGGGTGACAAATGCTTGCCACCCCAGGCATAGGCCACCAGATTGATGGCTTCCGTGGTGCCGCGAACGAAGATGATCTCTTCGCTTTTCGATGCGCCGATGAATCGACGGACCGTGTCGCGGGCCTCTTCGTAGGCATCGGTCGCCCGCGCCGCCAACTCGTGCGCGGCGCGGTGGATGTTGGAGTTCTCGTGGGCGTAGAAGTAGGACAGCCGGTCGATCACGACCTGCGGCTTCTGCGTGGTCGCGGCGTTGTCGAACCAGATCAGCGGCTTTCCGTTGACGGTCTCCCGAAGGATCGGGAAATCCGCGCGCACCGCGTCGATGTCGAAGACCTCGTGGTCGTCCGATAATTGGGGCACCGGGTCAGACCGGGTTAGGAAGTAGTAGTCGTGCTCGTCGCCGGCCGGGGCCACCACAGGCGCGGCGGACCAACCCAGGTCAGGCACCGACGGCGCCTGTTGCGGCCAGCCCGGCGCGGAGCCGCGCGGAGCCACCGGAACGGTCGGTGTGCTACCGGCCAAAACGCCCGGCACCGTCGGGACGATCCCCTGGCTCGGCACCGCGAACGCGCTCAAGTCGCCTAGCCCGGGCAGGGCATAGGGATCACCGACCGCTCCGGTCGTTGCGGCGGCCGACGGGGCCGCCGTCGTATCGGGCACGTTGCCGCGGGGCGCAACGGGCACGGCCTGCGGCGGGCCTTCGGGTGCGGGAGACGTCGGCGCCGGTATAAAGATGTCGCTTAGACCGGCCGACGGAACCGGCGACGGGTATACATCGCCTGACCCCGCCGCGGACTGCCCGGCCGACGTGACGGCCGTGGTGTCCGGCACGTTGCCCCGCGGGGCGACCGGCGCCGTCTGCGGCGGACTGTCGGGCCCTGGCCGGATGCTGGCCGCGTACAGCTGGGTGGCCAGCGCCGCGAGTTCGGCGGCGCTGATGGGCAGCTCGCTTTCGGCGTCTACCGCTCGGTACTCACTTGTACTCATGGAACTGGTCCACAGCGACGTCGTCGAGCACGGCGAGCGCGTCGTCGGTGAGGACCGCCAAGGACGTGTAGAGGGTGACCAGGTACGTCGCGATCGCCGACTGGTTGATGCCGGTGAACCGCACCGACAGCCCGGGTGCCTGCTCGCCGACCAGGCCCGGCTGGAACAGGCCCACCACGCCCTGGCGTTCCTCGCCGGTGCGCACCAGGATGAACTTGGTCTTGCCGTCCTCGACCGGGACCTTGTCGGAGGGAATCAGTGGGATACCGCGCCAGGTGATGAACTGCGCCCCGAACAGGCTCACCACTGGGGGTGGCACGCCGCGACGGGTGGCCTCGCGGCCGAACGCGGCGACGCCCAGCGGGTGAGTCAGGAAAAAGCTGGGCGTCTTCCACACCTTCGTGATCAGCGCGTCCAGGTCGTCGGGGGTCGGACCGGCGCCGCGGGTTTGAATCGTCTGCTCCGGAGTCGCCTGGGCCAGCAAACCGTATTCGGGGTTGTTGACCAGTTCGAATTCCTGGCGCTCCTTGATCGTCTCGATGGTCAGCCGAAGCTGCTGAGTGATCTGGTCGTGCGGGCTGGAGTAGAGGTCGGAGACTCGAGTGCTGATATCGAGCAGGGTTGAGATCGAGCGCAGCGTGTATTCGCGCGGGCTGGTCTCGTAGTCGACATAGGTTTCGGGCAACGGTTCTTCGGTGCCCGCACCCACTTCGGCCTTGACGGCAACCTGCTCGGCGTTGACCACGCGGTTCACCCGATAGATACCAGCTTCCACCGGAACCCAGCTGAGCAGATGCAGCAGCCAGCGCGGCGTGATGGTGGAGAGTTGCGGGACAGTCTTCGTAGCGTTCGCAAGCTGCCTGGCGGCGAGATCGCCAAGTGCCTGAGACTCGTCTTGAGCCGACGTCATCGTGGTCCTTCCGTGCTTTGTCTAATGTTGCAACGGGTGTCGGGCGGTGCCTGATCGCCCACCATGAGCGCGTCCGCGCGTTGAGCCTAGGCAAGTGTAAAACGTGGTTCATAGGGTTACACCGGGTCTGAGTCGAAGTCACCGAATCCGCTGATGCCCTATAGTGGTGCCATGCAACAGGCCACCCAGCCGCGCTTCGTTCCTTCGCGCTGCCTTGTCGTGGACTGTTGTTGTTGCTGCTGTTGCTGTTGATTTCCTGACGCCTTCTGACGCTGTAGAAATCCTCGCGCTACTCCCCCGCGGGCGGATTTGGACCGCCAACCCGCCCGGGCGGCGCTAAGACGCGTGGTAGTCAAATCTCCCAGGAAGATCAACCGCCAATGACCGCATTGTCCGTACGCAATCGCGCCTTGACTCAGGTGGCGACCCGCCGTCGCATCCTGGTGCAGCCGGCCACCCAGCTCCCTCGGATGACCCGCTACCGGGGGGGCACCTACTCCCATACCGTCGACAAAATCGTCTTCGCTGACGGGAGCTCCGCGCGCACCGATCTGATCAGGCTCAATCCCAACCTGGATGCCTACTCGCTGGACTACACCGGCATCGCACCCCATCGCCCGTCGCGTTATCGCCTAGGCACCTGGTCTGCGCTGCCCCACCTGGACGCCCGCGGCGGCGAGGTCGAGGTCGAGGTCGACTGGATCCTGCGTAACTCATTCCCAGTGCGCTCGACTGCCGAATTGAGCCGGCACCTGCGCCAGGCCGGCTACCCGCTAGGGGCGGCCAATATCAGCGAGCACGAGGCGATCGCGGCAACGCAGGCCGCGATCTGGTATTTCACCAACGATATGGCCCTGGACACCCAACCGCTGAACGTCCCGGTCGCGGTAAACCGGGGGCCCGGGCCCATCATCACCTTCGAATTCGACGGCCAACCACAGCTGGGCGGCTACTCGCTGTGGATGACCTCCGACGCCGGCGCCAGCCTGAAGCTGCAAAAGTCGGCTGACAGCGTTGTCTGGCAAGATATTTCGGGCTCGCAACTGACCGCGGACGCGGGCGAGGGCCGTCGTTATCAACGCACACTCGGCGTCGGCAGCACACTCTCGGCCAGCAGCCACGGCGGCGGTGGGCGAGGCTACCATTACTACCGGTTGGTCACGACAACCGAAACCGCGGCCCCCGCAATCGACCATGTCCGCTTCTGGCTCACCGGTACTGGTCACTACCGCAATGCCGACCGCGTCGTGCATCTCTACAATTACCTACTTACAGGTGCACGCAAAGCCCTGGGCGATACCTTGAGTAAGCCCGATTTAGCACATCTGGTCGATGCCCAGGCAATCGCCGAACCCGAACTCGTAGGACCATTCCAAGTGCCAATCCCATTGACACTCAGCGTCACTGAGGGAAACGCGCTCGTCGACGCCTTCGGCTCGGGTATCAACGGTATTGTTCAACCGGGAACAGACTTCTACTTACGTCCAGCACCGGGCACATCGGCAATGACCATGACCGCGACAACACAGCACCAGCTCACCGGAAGGGTTCTTACCGGAGTGGCGTTCGAAGGAGCGACCGATCGATTCACGCCCATTGCCCTGACCACGCCCACAGACGTAGCCATCGAATTCGACATCACCTGGCAGGCCGACGGGTCCTGTACCGAGCATCTCTGATGAACAGCTGAGGTTTGAGGAAGACAGATGAGCATCGCCGAGAACGTCACACATCTAATCGGAAATACACCGTTGGTCCGGCTGAACCGGGTCACCGAGGGCGCCGTCGCCGAAGTCGTCGCCAAGCTGGAGTCCTTCAACCCTGCGGGCAGCGTGAAGGACCGTCTTGGGGTGGCGTTGATCGACGCGGCAGAGGAAGCGGGTCTGATCAAGCCCGACACCATCATCCTCGAGCCGACGAGCGGGAACACCGGCATCGCGCTGGCGCAGGTGGCTGCGGCGCGCGGCTACCGAATTGTGCTGACGATGCCGGAGACGATGAGTGTCGAACGCCGTAAGCTGCTGCTCGCCTACGGTGCCGAACTCGTCCTGACACCGGGCGCCGACGGCATGCCCGGCGCCATCGCCAAGGCCGAAGAACTCGCCAAGACCGACCAGCGTTACTTCGTGCCCCAGCAGTTCGAAAACCCGGCCAACCCGGCGATCCACCGCAAGACCACCGCCGAGGAGATTTGGCGCGACACCGACGGAAAGGTCGACATTTTCGTCGCCGGAGTCGGCACCGGCGGCACCATCACCGGTGTGGCCCAGGTCCTCAAGGAACGCAAACCCTCGGTGCAGATCGTGGCCGTGGAACCCGCCGCGTCGCCGGTGCTGTCCGGCGGCAAGAAGGGACCCCACCCGATCCAGGGCATTGGCGCCGGGTTCGTCCCGCCGGTCCTTGATCTGGATCTCGTCGACGAGATCATCAGCGTCAGCAACGAAGACGCGGTGACGTTGGCCCGGCGGCTGGCCCGGGAAGAGGGAGTGCTGGCAGGCATCTCCTCGGGTGCGGCCACCGCGGCCGCGCTGCAGGTGGCCCGGCGGCCCGAGAACGCCGGCAAGCTCGTCGTCGTCGTGCTACCCGATTTCGGCGAACGGTATCTGAGTACACCGCTATTCGCCGACGTGGCGGACTAGCCATGCTCGCGGCCATACGGCAAGACGTACGAGCTGCTAAGCAGCGTGATCCGGCCGCCCCGACCACGCTGCAGGTCATCTTCGCCTACCCGGGTGTGCATGCGATCTGGGGTCACCGAGTCAGCCACTGGCTCTGGAACCGTGGCGCCAGGCTGGCCGGGCGCGTGTTCGCAGAAGTGACCCGCATCCTGACCGGGGTCGAGATCCATCCCGGTGCCGTGCTCGGCGCCGGCCTCTTCATCGACCACGCGACCGGCGTGGTGATCGGGGAAACCGCGGAGGTGGGCGACGACGTCACCATTTACCACGGCGTCACCCTCGGCGGCAGCGGCAGGGACACCGGGAAACGCCACCCCACCATCGGTGACCGCGTGATCATCGGCGCCGGAGCAAAGATTCTCGGCCCGATCAAAATCGGCGACGACAGCCGGATCGGCGCCAACGCCGTCGTGGTCAAAGAGGTCCCGTCGAGCGCTGTGGTTGTCGGCGTTCCGGGGCAGGTCATCAGTCGTACAGCGCCGGGCGAGGACGACTCGATGATGCCCGACCTCGTGGGTGTCAGCCTGCAGTCCCTTCTCACCAGGGTGGCCAAGCTGGAGGCTCTAGGCCCCGACGCGCAGAACGGCCAGCAGACCGGCCGGGTGATCCGGCCGCCGGAAGCCGGGGTTTGGCACGGTGAGGACTTCTCCATCTGACAAGGTTTAAATCTCTTGTGAGCCAAACACTTAGAACCTATCGAGGTCCGACGGCGATGTCCTATAGTGGGCCCATGTAGCAAGCCGCAGAGCGCTTCATCGTTACGCGATGCCGCGCGGCCGACTGTTGTCATTGATGTCCTGACGCGCCCTTCAGGCTCGAACAATTCTTCGCGCTCCTCCAGTCCGGCTTGGCTGCGTGGAGATGCGCGTTAACCGAACTCCCCCAGCAAGATCAACCACGCGATTTGGACTAGGAGGTCCACACATGACGGAAAGTCTCGTTAGCCAGCCCCGCCTCAGCCCCGACCAGCAGTCAACCAGTCGAGCTCTCGACACTGCGATAGGGATCCTGGTCGGATGGCGCCGGTGCAGCACCCACGCCGCCTTCCGCGAGCTGATCAGTGCCAGTGAGCGGCGCGGGATTCCGATCTTCGCACTGGCCTCGGCCCTAGTGGCGCTGGCCAGCGTGAGTGGCGACACCGGGGCCGCTGACAATCCCGCCCGGCTGGCCGCCGAGAAGGAATGGGGCCTGAGTTACTTGCTGTAAGCGACGCCCGCCGGGAGTTCAGAGTCCAGCAGCACGCGTAACCCGGGCAAAGCGACTGCCGGGATCGCAAGCGTTGCGGACAGCGGCGACGTCGTCGGCGACGTCGAAGTCAGTCAGAGGCTCCACTGACGTGACGTGAAGACCGTTGTCGTGCAATGCCTTCAACGTGAGCTCTCCGGTGTCGGGCTGGGACATCGGGACGCTGTGCAGGCATTCTGCGGTCGCCGGCGTCTGTAGTCCGAGTATCCACCAACCGCCATCGCGCGCCAGCCCTAGCACGGCCTGCGCCTTGAGCAGCCGGCGCGCGCAACTGGCCAGCAGCTCATCGGTCACCTGGGGGGTGTCCATCCCGATCTGCAACACGGGACGCTCCCCGGCCGCGGAGCGCGCGTCCGCGTGCGCGTTGGCGAGGCGGGCGGCGAAGCCGTCGCCGCGCTGAGGAATCACCGTGAAGGACTCGAGTCGACGACGGACCTCGGCGCCGCATGCCGCGGCGTCCAGGTCGCCGGTGAGCGCCACCACCCGCGCAGCCACCGGCGCAGCGGCCACCGCATCCAGGGTGTCCAGCAGCGCCGCGGCGGCGATCTCCGCGGCGACCGTGTCGCCGACGGTCGCGGCGAGCCGTGTCTTGGCGCGGCCGGGTTCCGGGGCCTTCGCGACCACCAGCAGGGTCACCGGAAGGACGCTCATGAAATCACCTTCCAGAAGTCCAGGATCGCGGTGACGCTGCCTCGAAGGGAACCGCTGACCTTCGATTTACCGCCGGTCCGGGGGCCGTAACTGACGTCGAGCTCGGCGACGCGCCAGCCGGCAGCTGCCGCGCGAACCAGCAGTTCCAGCGGATAGCCCGACCGCCGATCGACGACACCCAGATTCAGCAGAGCCTCGCGCCGGGCCACCCGCATCGGCGCGATGTCGTGCACCCGCAGGCCGTGGCGCGTACGCAACCGCCAGCTCATCACCACGGTGCCGACCCGGGCCACCCACGGCCAGTGCAGCCCGGGCACCGGCCGTCGCCGGCCGATCACGAGGTCGGCACCCTGACTGAGTGCGGCAACCAGGCGGGGCAGGTCACCGGCGTCCATCGAGCCGTCCGCGTCGATGACCGCCACAATCGGAGTCGTCGCGGCGACGACGCCGGCGTGCACCGCTGAGCCGTACCCGGGCCGCGGTTCGACCACCACCGCAGCACCATGACGGCGGGCAATCCCCGCGGTGTCATCGGTGCTGTTGTTGTCGACCACCAGTGCCTGATATCCGGCGGGGATGGCCGCCAGCACCGCCGGCAGCGACTCCTCCTCGTTGAGGCAGGGCAGCACCACAGTGACTCGCTCGTCGGCGTCGGGCATGTGATCGGACCCTAAAGCATCACTAGCGCAGTGGCGCGAACGCGAATTGACGCAGGCCCTCGCGCGGATCGACGGCCGCACGGAAACCCAGCACCTCTGCGGCCCGGGCGGGGTCGGCCACTATGTGGCGTACGTCGCCGCTGCGATACTGCCCAGTGACGACCGGGGACAGTGCGCCATCGCGGGCGTCGCACAGCGCGGCGGCCACCTCGAGAATAGAGGTGGGTTGCCCGGAGCAGACGTTGACCGCGGTGAAGCCGTCACCGTCGGCCACTGACGACGCAGCCGCGACGTTCGCAGCGGCGACGTCGTCGACGTGAACGAAGTCCCGCATCTGACCCCCGTCTTCGAAAACCTTTGGCGGGTGACCCCTTTCGAGTGAGGTGCGGAAGATCGCCGCCACCCCGGAGTACGGCGTATCACGCGGCATTCCGGGGCCGTAGACGTTGTGGTAGCGCAATGCCAGCACAGAACCGCCCGTCGACTCCGACCACGCCAGCGCGTAGTGCTCCTGCGCGGTCTTGCTGGCCGCATACAGGCTGCGCGGGCGCAGCGCGGCGTCCTCGTCGACGAGCCGCCACTGTAGCTCCTCGCCGCCGACCGGGCAGCGGTGCTCGAAGATCCCGGCATCCAGGTCAGCGCGCCGCCGCGGCATCGGGTCGACCGATCCGTGCTTGGGGCAGGCATAACGGCCCTGCCCGTACACCACCATCGATGACGCCAGGACCAGACGCCGGACCCCGGCGGCGAACATCTGGGCCAGCAGCACCGTGGTGGCGAAGTCGTTGTGGCCGCCGTAGGCGGGCGCGTCGGCGGCATCCACCCCGGCCCCCACCATCGCGGCCTGATGACACACCAGGTCGACACCGGCTAGCAACGGGGCCAGCGCCCGGCCGTCTCGGATGTCGACCCGGTGGCATCCCGTCGGCAACCGCGGGTTGGGTCCGTGCGCGGCGGGCAACAAGATATCGGCGCCGACCACGTCGTGACCGGCGGCGCGCAGCGCCGCGCCCACCCGCGAACCGATGAAACCGGCCGCGCCAGTCAGCAACACCCTCACGGCAGTTCCAGAAGGCCCGGGGTGACGATCTGCAAGCCGCTGCCGCCGTCGGGGGCACTGCCCGTCACCAACACGTTGCCCGAGCGTGGATCGACGGCCACCGAATTGGGCTGTTGCACGGTCGGCACATCGCCGAGTATCCGCGGCTTCGTCGCATCCGAGATATCGATCAGCCGAACGAGATTGGACGCGGTCAGCGTGACGTACAGGCGACGGCGAGCCGCGTCGTAGGCCAGCCCGTAGGGTTTGCCCGGAGCGTCGATCTTGGCGACTTGGGCGAGCTGCGAATCGATGCGCTCGACGAAAACCGCGCCGCCGTCGGTGTCTGCGAAAGCGGCCAGATCGCCGGACAATCCAACCGCGTGGGTCAGTTTCACCCCGACTGGGCCCTGCGCGATCTGCTGGCGAGTCGACCCGTCGTACACCCATACTCCGTTTCCCTGCACGTCGGCCACCGCGGCAAAATTGCCTACCGCCGCAACACCGCCCGGCTGCACCGGACCGGCGGGAAGTGACGCGACCACCGCGCCACCGCGGACGAACACTACGCCGCCGCCGAGCTCATTGGTGACGACAATCGTGCCCCCCGCTGTCTGGGCCGCGTCGTGCGGTTGCCGGCCCACGCCCATCGCGGTGGAGGTCACGCGGCCGTCGGCGAGGGTCAGCTCGCACAGTTCGTCGGAACCCTCAAGCGGCACCAAAACAGGCCCATCGGGTCCGGCCAGGCTCAGGTGCCGGGCCGCTCCCACCGTCGGAACCGTCTTGCGCACCGCACCGGTGGTGGCGTCGATCAGCTCGACGCCGTCGGGGTTCCGCACGGCGACGGCTCCGATTCCCGACGCTCCGATGACGATGCCTTCAGGCGCGTTGCCGATCGGGACCACCGTGCCTGCCGGCGGCACGGCCGGTGCTCCGGCGGTCGCGGGCTCAGCCGCGGGTGTGGCGGCGCGTGCATGAACCGGAGTAGTCGTAGGTGCGGTCGAGCCGGCATCGCTGCCGCAGCCGGTGACCAGCATGCCTACGGCCAGCAGGCCCGCCAGCCCGGAGCGCGAGTTCATCACTCCAATGTGCCTGACCGCGACGGTGAACGTTTGCGGGGGCGGGATCGTACAAGTTGCATGATGAAGATGCCAATGCCTACTGCAGGGTTTTGAAATCACTCGTCTGGCAATCCCTACCCGAATCAGCGTCGAATATCAGCTAAATACAGCGAGATGGGAACGAGTGGCAGAGATGGACCCATTTAAATTGTCCCGAGCTGAATTTCTTCTCCGGCAGTGCGCCGATCAGTGACGACCGGAGCAGAGATGACGGTTGATGCCTGCGAGGCGGCCGCGGCGAGGTCGGCGGACCTGATCTATCTCTCGGCCGCAGCGGGCGGCCCGTGCTGGGCCCGCGATCATCACGGACACCGCCGCGAATTGCCGATGGCCCGCTGGATGGGCGGGCCGCAGACCACACCACAAGATCGGCTGGCTGATGAACACGTGCTCGGGCAGTGCTCGTCGCGCCCGACTCTGGATGTTGGGTGCGGTCCGGGGCGATTCACTGCTTCCCTGCAACGACGCGGGTTGCCCGCACTTGGCGTCGACAGTTCGGCCGCCGCGGTGGAGATGACGCGTCGACGCGGCGGAGCCGCGATCCGCCGCGACCTGTTCGCGCCATTGCCCGCCGAAGGCAGCTGGGAACAAATCCTGCTCACCGATGGCAATATCGGTATCGGCGGCAACCCTGTCCGGACATTGCGCAGAGCCGCGGACCTTCTCGCGAAAGGGGGCACCGTTATCGTCGAGATCGATCCCCCGGCAACCGTGCTGTGTTACGAAATGCTGCGTTGGGAAACCGAACAACACCTGGGGCATTGGTTCCCGTGGTCGCGGGTGGGGGCCGGCGCGCTCGGCGACATCGCGCACACTGCAGGGTTTCTCGTGACTCACGTCGTCGACTTTCGCGACCGCGTGATTGCGGTGCTGACAGTTGCCGCTCCTCGGCGATTCGCATAGATCGCGTCGCAGCCTCGATGACAGCCCCGAGCCCGCCACCGAAGTCGTCGCAGGAAACGACCGAGGCCGCCTATGGGTTTCCGGCACCGTTGTGGCGCGCGCTGGAGCGCCACCGGCCGCCCGGGATGGGCCTGTTACAGCGCTGGCGAAGTCCGTTGCGAGGGCCCTGGCTGACGTCGGTGTTCGGCGTGGTGCTCCTCGTCGGACTGCCAGTGGTGATCCTGACCGGTCTGCTGTCCTATATCGCGTACGGTCCGCAGTTCGGTCAGGCCATCCCGAACGACGTGGGATGGCTCAAACTGCCCACCTTCGACTGGCCGAGTCGGCCCTCGTGGCTCTACCGCCTCACCCAAGGGCTGCACGTCGGGTTGGGTCTGATCATCATCCCGGTGGTGCTGGCCAAACTCTGGTCGGTGATTCCCCGGCTGTTCGCGTGGCCGCCGCTACGGTCGATCGCGCAGCTTGTGGAGCGGCTGTCGTTGTTGATGCTGGTGGGCGGGATCCTCTTCGAGGTCGCCACCGGGGTGCTGAACATCCAGTACGACTACATCTTCGGGTTCAGCTTCTACACCGCGCATTACTACGGGGCGTGGGTATTTATCGCGGGTTTCGTCATCCACGTGCTGATCAAATTTCCGAAGATGGTCACCGCCCTGCGCTCTCGGTCGTTTCGCACCATGCTGCGCACCTCCCGCGCCGAAACGGTTCCAGAACCACCAGACCTCGACGGGCTGGTCGCCGCCGATCCCGCACCACCGACCGTGAGTCGCCGCGGCGCGCTGGCGCTGGTCGCGGGCGGCGCTCTGTTCGTCGCGGTGCTCACCGCCGGCCAGACGCTCGGCGGTTTCACCCGAAATGCGGCGCTGCTGTTGCCGCGGGGACGTAGCCGCGGGGACGGCCCCAACGATTTCCCGGTCAACAAGACCGCTTGGGCCGCCGCAATCACGCCTGCCGACACCGGCGCCAACTGGCGGCTCACCGTGCAGGGACCGTCGGGGCAGCTACTGCTGGACCGCGCCGCCCTGGAAGCGATGCCGCAGCGCACCGCCGAACTGCCCATCGCCTGCGTCGAAGGATGGTCGACAACGCAGAGTTGGAGCGGAGTGCGCCTGCGCGATTTGGCCGCACTTGCCGGGATCCCCAACCCGGCGCGCGCCACCGTTCGCTCCCTGGAGCGGGGCGGGTTCAATCAGGCCGTGCTGCAGGCCAATCAGGTGGGTAATCCCGACTCGCTGCTGGCCCTTCGGGTCAACGGCGTCGATCTATCCCCAGATCACGGCTATCCCGCGCGCATCATCGTGCCCGCGCTACCGGGTGTGCACAACACCAAATGGGTGCGGTCCATCGAATTCGGGCGGTCCTGATATGCGCGCACTGATCACCCGGTTCACCGCCTTCTACGGCGCTAACCCGTTGCATCTGCTGGGCACGATCGCCGCGTGGGCTCTGGCAGGATATGTGGTGATCGTGCTCGGTCCGCAAGCCTTGTGGAACCCCTTCGTGTGGTGGCAGTCGATCGCGGTCTGGTTTCTCGCCGCGATCATCGCTCACGACCTGGTCCTGTTTCCGCTCTACGCCCTGGCCGACCGGTCCTTCACGGGCGCACTGGCAGCCGTGCGGGGGCGATGGAAAGGGCCCGCACCGTGGATGCCGCGGGTCTCGCCGCTGAATTACGTCCGCGTCCCGACCCTGGCGGCCGGGCTGTCGCTGCTGCTGTTTTTTCCCGGAATCATCGAGCAGGGACAGTTCACCTACGTCGCGGCCACCGGGCAGAACCAACAGCCCTTCTTTGGGCGCTGGCTGCTGCTCGTCGCCGCGCTCTACGGTTTCAGCGCGCTGTGCTACGCGTCCCGGCTCGCCGTCGCCAGGCGCGCCCCGAAACCGATCGACGGCCCCATTGATGCCGACGCTGACGACGCGAACACGCGACCACAGTAACGGTCCCAGTCCTGGTCGCGCCCCCACCATAGGCTGGTTGGTGTGAAGATCGCACGCCGCGAAGCCGTCGCGGTGTCGCTGGGTATCGCACTGGTCGTAGCGGCTTTCGTGGTGCCGCATCTGAGCCTGGGCATTGTCACCCCGTTGATCCACAGCAGCCCGCAGGAGATCCACGACTTAGCTGACACCGCACCGATTTTCGGCTGGTGGAAGGCCCATGTCGGCTGGGGCAGCATCGCGGCCGTCGCCATCGGTATCGCAGCTGTGCTGTGGGGCCCCAGCCTCGCGCAGCGATTGTCGTGGCGGGTCCTCACGCTGGTGACCTGGGCCACGTCGTGCGCCTGGGCGTTTGCGCTGGCGATGATCGACGGCTGGCAGCTCGGGTTCGCGGGACGGCTGGTCGCCCGCCACGAGTATCTGCGGCAGGTTCCAGCAATCACCGACATCCCCCAGATGCTGCGGACCTTCTCCAGCCGAATCCTGGACTACCAGCCCAATTCGTGGATCACCCATGTGTCTGGGCATCCGCCCGGTGCACTGCTGACGTTCGTGTGGCTCGACCGCATCGGATTGAGCGGCGGAGCGTGGGCGGGGGCGTTCTGCCTGCTGGTCGGGTCGAGCGCGGCAACGGCCGTGATCGTCGCGGTGCGCGCCGTGTCCGATGAGGCGACCGCCCGGATGGCCGCACCGTTCGTCGCGGTCGCACCGACCGCGATCTGGATTGCCGTCTCTGCGGACGCGTATTTCGCCGGCGTCGCCGCCTGGGGTATTGCGCTGCTGGCGCTCGCAGCGAGCCGCACTGTGCGCTGGCCGATTCCCGTTGCCGCCGGTGCCGGGCTGCTGCTCGGCTGGGCGATCTTCCTGAACTACGGGCTGGTGTTGATGGGGCTGCCAGCGCTGGCGGTTCTCATTGCTGTCCGCGACAGGCGAGGGGCGCTGGCCGCGCTGGCGGCCGCGGTACCCGCGGCCGTAGCGGTAGTAGTGGCCTTCGCGGCGGCGGGGTTCTGGTGGTTCGACGGTTATACCCTTGTGCAGCAACGCTACTGGCAGGGCATCGCGATGAACCGGCCCTTCCAGTACTGGGGCTGGGCGAATCTGGCGTCGGTCGCGTGCGCGATCGGTTTGGGCAGCGTCGCCGGCTTGGGTCGGGTCTTTGATATCGCCGCGATCCGCGGGCGCTCCGGTCTGCATTTGCTGGTGCTGGCCGCAATGGCCGCAATCCTGTGCGCCGATCTGAGCATGCTCAGCAAAGCTGAAACCGAACGCATCTGGCTGCCGTTCATGATGTGGATGACCGCGGCCCCGGCGCTACTGCCTCAGTCATCGCGGCGCTGGTGGCTGGCCGCCAACGTCGTCGGCGCTCTCGCCATCAACCATTTCATCCTGACGAACTGGTAGCCGACACATACACGCGCGGGCGCCGGCCTACGACTCCCTCGCATCCTCCCGACTAGCGGCGCCGAGACAGCAGCCACGCACACCCGCGTCGGCGTGTCGTCTGCGTGGTTGCTGTGTCGCGAAGGGGCCGGCCGCGACGTATCTGGCTCCCCCGGGTGGACTCGAACCACCAACCCTTCGGTTAACAGCCGAATGCTCTGCCAATTGAGCTACAGGGGACTACCCGGTCCACGCGGATCCCGGCGCAGATCGGAGACGACTCTAGCGTACCGACACACCGGCACCCAACTAGAGGCGCCGTCGAGCGCGCACGCACTCGGGCTGGTGAGGCAGGATAGAACCAGCGTCGTCGGAAGGAACGCTTTGATCGGGTATGTCGCGGTGCTGGGAGTGGGATACGTGTTGGGCTCGAAGGCCGGGCGTCGCCGGTATGAGCAGATCGCCGGCACCTGTCGCACGCTGACCAGCAGTCCCGCGGCCAAATCGTTGATCGAAGGGGGGCGCCGCAAGATCGCGAATCGGATTTCCCCCGATGCGGGATTTGTGACGGTCGCCGAGATCGACAACGAGACCGCCGTGGTGGAGCGCGAAGCGCTTACGCGGTCAGATCGTCGCCGCTAGCCTGCTCTAACAGGCTGCGCCGATACGACTCCATGGCGACCAGATCGCCGAACAGCGCGTGATACTCGTCGCCCTGCTCGATCGGTGACATGCGCTGCAACTTGGACTTGACCTCCGCGATCTGCCGGCCCATCCAGACCTCCTGCAGGCGAGCCAGCACCCCGGCGATGTAGCGGGGCAGTGTCTCCTCGTCTGCCGCGATGGCCTCGACTCCCAGCTCGTGGATCAGGCTGGCCGTCAGGGCCGAGGTGGTGCGCTGACGCACCGTGTCGATCCATTCCGCGCCGGTGATACCAAGCGATGTGCCTCCCGCCGCCTCGATGGCAGCGCGGACAGCCGCGTACCCGGGGTGGGTGAAGCTCTCGACGGTCAGCGTGTCGAAAACCGGACCGGCGAAGGCCGGGTACTGCAGCGCCGACTTGAGTGCCGCGCGCTGCGGCCACAGGGTGGGGTCACGCGGGTCGGGACGGCCGGCGGCGGGCTCGGCCGGGGCCGCGTCGCCAGAAGCCTGTCCACCCCCGCGGAGGTCGCCGGAAGCCCGGGCGGCCGGCGTCTTGGGCTTCTTGGCCTCGTCTCGCACACGGCCGATCAGCTGCGGGACATTGTCCCAACCGACCCAGCCGGCCAGCTGGCGCGCGTATTCGTCACGCAGCGTAGGGTCCTTGATCTGACCCACCATCGGGATGCAGCGGCGCAGTGCGGCCACCCTGCCCTCGGCGTTCTCCAGGTCCATCTCGGCGAGCGCGGTGCGAATCGCGAACTCGAACAACGGGGTTCGCCGTGCCACCAGGTCGCGCAACGCACCGTCGCCGGACTTCAGCCGCAGGTCGCAGGGGTCCATGCCGTCGGGCGCCACCGCGACAAAGGACTGCCCGGCCAAGTTCTGTTCGCCGCCGAAAGCCTTGAGCGCGGCCGCGCGCCCGGCCGCGTCCCCGTCGAAGACGTAGATCAGTTCGCCGCGAAAGAAGCTGTCGTCCATCATCAATCGGCGCAGCATGGACAGGTGCTCGTCACCGAACGCGGTGCCGCACGAGGCGACCGCGGTGGTGACCCCGGCCAGATGCATCGCCATCACGTCGGTGTAGCCCTCGACGACAACCGCCTGATGCCCCTTGGCGATGTCGCGTTTGGCCAGGTCGATACCGAACATCACCGACGACTTCTTGTACAGCATCGTCTCCGGCGTGTTGATGTACTTGGCTTCCATCGGGTCGTCGTCGAACAGCCGCCGGGCCCCGAACCCGATCACTTCGCTGGACGCCGTGCGGATCGGCCACAGCAGCCGCCGGTGGAAGCGGTCCATCGGGCCACGGCGCCCCTCCCTGGACAGGCCCGCGGCTTCCAGCTCCTTGAATTCAAAACCCTTGCGCTGCATATGCTTTGTCAGCGAATCCCAGCCCGACGGCGCAAACCCGCAGCCGAAACGACGCGCCGCCTCGGCATCGAAGTTCCGTTCCGTCAGATACTGGCGGGCCGGCGCCGCCTCGGCGGACTCCAGCGCCGCCGCATAGAACTCTGCCGCGGCCGCGTTGGCCGCGACGAGCCTGCTGCGACTGCCACGATCGCGCTGCACGTGGTGGCGGAGGCCCCGGTGTAGGTGAGGGTGTAGCCGAGCCGGTCGGCGAGCATCTCGACGGCCTCGACGAAGCTGACGTGCTCGATCTTCTGCATGAACGCGAACACGTCACCGCCCTCGCCGCAGCCGAAGCAGTGGAAGTGGCCGTGGTTGGGGCGGACGTGAAACGACGGCGACTTCTCATCGTGGAACGGGCATAACCCCTTGAGCGAATCCGCACCGGCACGTCGCAACTGGACGTAGTCGCCGACGACGTCCTCGATGCGGACCCGCTCACGGATGGCGGCGATATCGCGATCGGAGATCCGGCCAGCCATCGGCCCAGTCTAAGACGCCGGGCTGACGCGCGGTGACGGCCAGTTCAGCTAGCCGGTCCAATGACACCGCATGCGATTCGCTCCATCGCCATGCCCGGCATGTCGGCATGTTCGGCGTCGTGCAGCATCAACGCGGTCTTGTCGCCTGCCAGCAACTGGTCCCTGGTGAACGCATCCGTGGTGGTCACCAAGTAAGCGGAGCCGTCCTGGCGCACCTCCAGCGACGTCAGATCGCCGCTTTCGGGCATCCCGGTATGTCCGGGCGCCTGGTAGTGACCACCGGCAGACAGGAAGTTACCGGGCGCACCGCCGGTCGGAGCGACCGAGTTCGGCTCGCACTTGCCGATCGCGTGGACGTGCAGGCCGTGGAAACCGGGCGCCAACAGTCCGGCGGCAACCGTCTTGACGGTGACGGTGACATATCCGCTGCCGAAATCGAAGGTCGCCGTGGCCACCGGCCGCCCGTCAGCCGCTTTCAGTTGCGCGGCAAGCGCGTCACCACCGGCCGACGGGCTGGTCGCCGCTGCCGACGACGACGGTGAACCACTCCCAACCATTGGCGTGGTGCCTGGCTGAGTGCTCGGATTTTGATTTGAACTGCAGGCGCTTACGGCCACGACGGGAAGAGACACCACGAGGGTGGCAGCGGAGATCAGCTTGATCATGACGGGAGCGTAACCCCGGGTTCCCGCGCAGGCTAGGGGTTCGCCTGAGCGGTGTCGATCCCACTCCAGATGCGTTCCAGCCGACCCTCGGTGTAGGACGCGATCTGGTCGACGACGACCCGTAACCGGGCGCCGTCGTCGGCGGCGGTGGCGAACGAGGCGGCGAAGACCGGGTCGAGCGTTCGGGGCGCCCCGGCGTACAGCCACTGGGCCACCCGGTGGATGCGTTCGCGCTGCCGGGCCTGGGTTTCCAGATGCTGTGGGTCGGACATGATGAATTGCAGCGCCAGGATTTTCAGCAACGACACCTCGGCGCGCACCAGGTCGGGTACCTGCAAGTCGGCCTGGTAGCGCGCCAGCGGCCCGGGACCGGCCGCCGCGCGGGTGGTCGCGATGGCGGCCGACGCGAACCGCCCCACCAATTCACTGGTCAGGCGTTTCAGCGCGACCGACGCCGCCAGCGTCGCGTCGTATTTGCCCACCGTGGCCACCACGGGCAGCCCCGACAGCCGCCGGGCGGCCGCCATGAATTCGTCGGCGCTCACCCGGGTGAATTCGCTCTCCCCCAGCGCGGCCAGTGCGGCCGCTTCATCGTCGTCGGCCAGCACGCGCAGGTCGATACGTTGGGAGACGACACCGTCCTCGACGTCGTGCACCGAGTACGCGACGTCGTCGGCCCAATCCATCACCTGCGCCTCCAGGCACGTCCGATCGGCCGGCGCCCCAGCGCGGACCCACGCCGCGGGTTCACGGTCCTCTTCGTAGAACCCGAACTTTCTGCTGCCCGCTCCATGCTCTGGGCCGCGGGGCCAAGGATATTTGGTGACCGCGTCCAGCGATGCCCGCGTCAAGTTGAGCCCGGCGCTATAGCCCCGTGCATCAAGAACTTTGGGCTCAAGACTGGTCAGGATTCGGAAATTCTGCGCGTTGCCCTCGAAGCCGCCGCAGCCGGCCGACAGCTCGTTGAGGGCGCGTTCGCCGTTGTGCCCGTAGGGCGGGTGGCCGATGTCGTGCGCCAGGCCGGCCAGCTCGACGAGGTCGAGGTCACAACCCAGCCCGACCGCCATCCCCCGCCCGATCTGGGCCACCTCCAGCGAGTGCGTCAGCCGAGTGCGCGGTGTGTCACCTTCACGGGGGCCGACGACCTGCGTCTTGTCGGCCAGCCGGCGCAACGCGGCACTGTGCAGTACCCGCGCGCGGTCCCTCGCGAAGTCGGTGCGGTGCTCGCCCTCAGTTCCCGGCAGACCCGCAGTCTTCGGCGCTTCGCGTACGCGGCGTTCGCGGTCGAAGTCGTCGTAGGGGTCCTGCTGATTCGTGAGCACCGACGCACAGTCTGCCAGGGATTGAGCCGGGCTAGATTGGCCCTATGCGCACTGCTCGCCTCCTCAGCGTGATCCTGACGATCCTCACTGTGGGCCTCGCCGGGGGGCTGCCGCTGGCGCCGGCCGCCGGCGCGCAGCCACCTGCGCAGCTCTCGGACTACATCACCGACGACGCCGGCGCGCTGCTAGATTCCGGCCACGAGGCCGTGACGTCAGCCCTCGACAGGCTCTACACCGATCGCCACATCCGGCTGTGGGTGGTCTATGTCGACAACTTCTCCGGGATGAGCCCCGCCAATTGGGCCCAGCGCACCAGGAACATCAGCGACTTCGGTACCTATGACGCACTGCTGGCCGTGGCCACGACCGGTCGCGCCTACGCGTTCCTGGTGCCATCCGCGGTGAGGAGCGTTACCCCAAGCCAGGTAGATGGCGTGCGGCGCAACCAGATCGAACCCGCGCTGCGCAGAAACGACTGGAGCGGTGCGGCCGTCGCGGCGGCCGACGGGCTGAATACGACGCCCGGTTCGCCGAATCGAGTGCTATTGCTGGCAGCGCTCGGCGGGATCGTCGTCGCCCTGGTGGTACTGCTGATCTTCATGCGCCACCGCGCCCGGCGACGGCGTGCCGCCGCCCTGGCCGCGGCGCGTCGCGTGGATCCCACCGATGCCAATGCCTTGGCCGACGTGCCACTGCAGGCCCTCGACGACCTGTCCCGGGCGATGGTGGTGGACGTCGACAACGCGGTGCGCACCAGTTCCAATGAGCTAACGCTGGCGGTTGAGGAGTTCGGTGCAGGCCGGACCGAACCGTTCAGCAAGGCGGTGACCAACGCTCAAGCGGCCCTGTCCCAGGCCTTCACCGTGCGTCAGCATCTCGACGATGACGCCACCCTGCCGGCGGAGCAGCGCCGCCAACTGCTCACCCAAGTGATCGTGACGGCGGCGAGCGCCGACCGCGAACTGGATTCACAGACCGAGGCGTTCGAGCAGTTACGGAACTTGGTGATCAACGCCCCGTCCCTGCTGGACGGGCTGACCCAGCAATACGTCGAACTCACCACCCGTGTTGCCCCGACAGAACAGCGACTGGCCGAGCTGCACAACGAATTCGACGCCGCAGCGCTGACTTCGGTTTCCGGCAATGTCGCGACGGCCAAGGAACGGCTGGCCTTCGCCGACCGCAACATCGGCTCGGCACGCGCCGTGGCCGGCCAGTCGGCGACCGCCGGACAGCAGACCGGATTGGTCGATTCATTCCGTGCCGCCGAGTCGGCCCTCGGACAAGCGCGCGCGTTGCTCGACGCGGTGGACAGCGCGGCAGACGACATTCGACGCGCCATTGCGGAGCTGCCGTCGGTCATGGCCGAAGTCCAGGCGGGCGTCGAACACGCCAACCAGCAACTGCAGAAGACGCCGAAGACGAAGTCTTCGCAGTCGTCGCACACCACGGAACTGGCCGCGGCGCGCGATTCGGCCACCAGAGCCCTCGATAGCGCTCACGGCGGCGGCTCCGTCGACCCGCTGAGCGCATTCGTCCAACTGACCCAAGCCGATACGGTCCTTGACCGCCTGCTGGCCGTCCTGGCCGAAGAAGAGGCCAACGCCGATCGTCTTAACCGCGCATTCGCGCAGGCCGTGTTTACCGCCGAGTCTCGGGTACATGGCGTCTCCGAGTACATCGACACCCGTCGCGGCAGCATCGGGGCCGAAGCCCGGACCAGGCTCGAGGAAGCCAAACGACACCTGCAGGCCGCACAGGGCAAGAATTCGACCAACCTCGCCGAGGCGATCGCCCACGCCAACGCGGCATCGACACTGGCCGCCCAGTCGCAGTCGCTGGCCAATGCCGACGTGCAGACGGCTCAGCGTGCCTACGCGCGCAGCCAGCGAGGTAGCGACACCGGCGCGATGATCGGCGGGATCATCGTCGGCGACCTGCTCAGCGGAGGCCTGGGAGGCGGGATGGGAAGCTGGAGCCCGACGTCGTTCGGTGGTTCATCAGGCGCGTCCGACGGCGGCTTCATGGGTGGCGGTGGGAGATTCTGAGCTCAGACCGACTCAAACAACAGGGCCGCACACCGGTAGGTGTGCGGCCCCGTCGTTGTCGAGAGGGGTGCTATCAGGCCCAGCTGGATCCGACGGCGCTGTCGGTGCTCGCCATGTTGTTACCGGCGGACTGCACGTTCTGGCCGTGCGAGTTGGCCTGCTCGTAGATCACCTGGAAGTTGCGACCCAGCTGGGTGATGAACTCCTGGCAAGCGACCGAACCGGCGCCGCCCCAGAAGTCACCAGCAGCCAGCACATCGCGAACGATGGCCTGGTGCTCCTGCTCCAATGATGCGGCCTGAGCGCGAATGGTGGCACCGTGGGTGTCCACGTCGCCGAACGAGTAATTGATGCTCATTGTCATGTCCTCCTAAATTTGTAAGTTTGTGGGTTTCGAAAACGAGTGGCTGAACTAGCTGCGCAGGAGCTGCTGCGAAGCCTGCTCTTGCTGCTCGTAGTTGCCGGCGTCACGCAGCATGCCGTCGCGCACACCGTGGAGCATGTTCACGATGTTGCGGAACGCCTGGTTCATCTGCCCCATGGTGTCGTAAGACGTCGCCTGGGCGGTGCCACTCCAGCCAGCACCCGAAATGTTCACCGACGACGACCACATACGACGAGCCTCGTCCTCGACCGTCTGAGCGTGAGTCTCAAACCGGCCAGCCATCGCACGCATCGCGTGCGGGTCAGTCATAAAGCGCGTTGCCATTTGCCTGTCTCCTTATTACTGGATTGAATTACTTTGGACCTTCATACAGTTTGTCTTTGTGCTTGCCGGAATATCTCTCAACCGGCCGCTGGGGAGTGGGGTACTACGCTACTGGTCCGCGGGAGTTCGAAACGAGGTTCGGCTTCGGCCTGCCACTCGGCCCATTCCGACCACTCATTCCATTCGTCCATGCCTTCGGCGGGCTCTTCTGTATTGGGATTCGTCTCGACGACGGCCTTGACTTCGGCCTCGGCACCCTCTTCAGGCTCCGGCGCCCAATGGTCGTAGTCGTCCGGGGGAACGGCGACGCCCCAGCTGAGCGGGACCGTCAAGCCACCGAGCAGGCCCGACTTAGCCCGAGCCGCCACTACCGCGTCATCCGGCAAGGGCGAACCGAGAGGCAATAACACGCTGCCTCCTTCCGCAGCCAGTACACCTAATGCCCGGCGGCGATCCCGTCGCTACCGAGTACTTCGAATCGTAAGCCAATTATGGGGACAATATCCCGATTTTTCCGATTTCGCGCCCCCTAGACGCAACGAGTTCAGAAACGGCCCGATAGGTGAACCGCTCCGCCGTCCAGCTGCAGCGGCACGCCACGGCTCCAGCGCAGGTCAAAGCCATTTTCGGGCCAAGGCCGAGCGGAGGTTGCCCGGAGGTTCAGCACAGACCGCTGGGGATCCCGTGGGCCGTCCCAGGTTTCCTGGGTGGGCAGCGTCTGTGGGTATGCCACCCGATCGGGAATTGACGTGTGGAGCGCGGCTACCCCCCGGGTGCTCCAGGTTGGGTCTCGACGGGCTCGGCGAGGCGGCGAGGTTGACCGCCGAGTGTTGCCACGCGTCGATGTTGGGCTGGCGGTAACGCCTATCCGACACCCACCCGCGGCACCACGCTGGGCCGGTTCTGCATCACGTGCGGACTGGCGCCGCCGCGGCCCATCGGCATACCGCCGCCAGCGCCCGCACCGCCACCCATCGGCATCGGCATCATCGGCATGCCACCGCCACCGGCGGGAGCCCCAGCCCCAGCCATCGCGGCGGCGTTGGGCATGCCAGCGCCCATGCCCGACATCGCCGAAGACCCCATCCGAGACGGCATCGAGCCCTGCCAGGTCTGCGGCACCGACATCGCCCCCACCAACCGGGCTTGACCCAGACCTGCTGACATCCCCGCACCCATGCCGCCCATGCCGCCCAGCCCCTTCATCGCGCCGGCAGCCGGGTCGACGAGCTTCGGCGCATCCACCAAACCGGCACCGGCCGCACTAGCGGCCATACCCGCTGCGTTCGTGCTCTGAGTTGCCGCCTGCACGGCCATCATGATCGGCGACATCGCCATGCTGGCGGGATACATCGCGATCTGAGCCACCGATGTCAGCGACGACAACGGCACCGTGCTAGCCAACCCGGCCACCTCAGACCCCAGGCTCCCGACCACCGACCCGACGCCGACCAGCGGGGATACCGCCGTGGAAACCACTCCCTCCAGCCCCGCCAAGCTCAACGTCGGCAAACTGAACGACGGCAACAACGACGCTACCGACGTCGCCCCCGCGTGATATCCCAACATCGCGCCCACATCCTGGGCCCACATCTCGACGTAGTCGAACTCGGTAGCGAAAATGGCCGGAGTGTTCAGGCCGAGGTAGTTGGTTGACGCCAACGACTGATACGCCGCCCGATTGGCGGTCACCAGTGGCAGCGGCACCGTGCCAGCCAGCGCCGACTCGAATGCCGTGGCCGCCGCGCGAGCCTGGCCGGCCGCCTCCGCGGCCTGCGCCGCCGCTCCGCTCAACCACGTCACATAGGGCGCGGCCGCCGCGGCCATCGACAAGGACGCCGGGCCGGTCCAGGCCCCGTTGGCCAGTCCCGACAGCACCGAATTAAATGAGGACGCCGACGCCGACAAGTCCGACGCCAACCCGTCCCAGGCCGATGCCGCGGTAAACAGCGATCCCGATCCGGCACCCGCAAAGATCCGCGCCGAATTGATCTCCGGCGGCAACCAGGAAAAATTAAGAACCATTCCACCCTCGCAGATCCGGCCGCATCAGCGGCTCCGACAGCCACGCACCTCGACATCCACCCGCCGCAACGACATGCGCGTCACTAGGGCCGGATCGTAAAGCGTAAGGCAATTTAACACCCAAAATCGGCACTTTCATCAAAGCGTCAAGCATCTGACATCCCGTTCACGCAGCATAGTCCTGTGCGGTGGTCTTTACGTGTCATTGCCCGGCCTATCCGACGCCGACCCGCGGCACCACACTGGGCCGGTTCTGGGCCATGTTCGGACTGGCGCCGCCGCGGCCCAGCGGCATCCCGCCACCGGCACCGGCGCCACCACCACCCATCGGCATCGGCATCATCGGCATACCGCCACCAGCGGGAGCCCCGGCCATCGCAGCCGCGCTCTCGGCACCCAGCCCTGGCATTGCCGAGGAAACCATTCGCCCAGGCGCCGACCCTTCCCAGTTCGGCGGCACCGACATCGCGCCCACCAGCCGCGCCCTGCCCAAGCCCCCCGACACGTCCGAGCCCAGACCACCCGCGCCGCCCAGCCCGGTCATCGCGGGGGTGACCCCGCCGACGAACTTCGGCGCATCCACTAAACCGGCCCCCGCCGCACCAGCAGCCATACCCGCTGCGTGCGTGCTCTGCGTTGCCGCCTGCACGGCCATCATGATCGGCGACATCGCCATGCTGGCGGGATACATCGCGATCTGAGCAAACGACTCCACCGACGACAGCGGTATCGCCGAGGCCAACCCCGACGCCTCGGTCACCACGCCCGACACTGCCGTCCCGGCTCCGGTGACCAACGGGGCCGCCGCCGAGGACACCGCCGCGGTAACTTCTGACACCGCCGACGACATCAAGCCCGGCAACCCCGTCAGGCTCAACTGCGGCAAGCTGAACGACGGCAATATGGTCGCTGCCGACGTCACCCCGACGTGATACCCCACCATCGCGGCCACATCCTGAGCCCACATCTCGAAATACTCGAGTTCATTCATTGCGATCGCCGGCGTGTTCTGACCCAAGAAGTTGGTGGCGACCAGCGTCACCAACGACACTCGGTTCGCGGCCACCGACGCCGGAAGCACCGTCGCGGTCCTCGCCGCCTCGTACGCCGCCGCCGCCGCCCGAGCCTGGTTGGCCGCCGCCTCAGCCTGCCCCGCGGCCGCGGTTAACCACATGACATAAGGAGCGGCGGCCGCAGCCATCGACAAAGACGCCGGACCGGTCCACACCGCGCTGGCCAGCCCAGCCACCACCGACTGAAACGACGACGCTGACGTCGCCAAATCGGACGCCAACCAATCCCAGGCCGACGCCGCGGTCAACAACGGCCCCGAGCCTGCGCCGCCGAAGATCAACGTCGAGTTGACCTCCGGCGGAAAGAGCGTAAAAGCAGGAATCACGGCAACCCCAACATTCCCAGCCTCACCAACGGCTTCGACAACCTCACAGCCCTGACAGCGGAACTAGACGCGTGTCGGCCACTACCCCAAAATAGTAGGCCAATCTCGTCCAAAAATCCGCACTTTTACCAAACCCAGTCGCCCCTGACCACCCGGTTAACCAGACAACTGTCCAGACCGCCGCTACAACTTGAGCAGGAAACCCGAAAACATATCGCCGGTGATTAATATCCCCCAATTCCCGAAGCCCGTGGTTTCGAAGCCGGCGTGACAGCTGCCCGCATTCAAGTATTCGGCTTCCGAGAAGCCATGTTTTGCGGACGGTGGTTCTAGCTGCCCTTGAGCCGGACCGCCAGATAGTCGGCGACGGCGTTCATCGCGACTCGCTCTTGAGTCATGGCGTCACGCTCGCGCACCGTGACGGCGTTGTCCTCGAGTGAGTCGAAATCCACTGTGATGCAGAACGGTGTACCGATCTCGTCCTGGCGCCGGTAGCGGCGACCGATGGCGCCGGCGTCGTCGAACTCGATGTTCCAGCTCTTGCGCAGTTCGCCGGCCAGGTCACGGGCCTTCGGACTCAAATCGGCGTGCCTCGACAGCGGCAGCACCGCGGCCTTGACCGGCGCTAGGCGTGGGTCGAGCCGAAGCACCACGCGCTTGTCCACCCCGCCTTTGGCATTCGGCGCTTCGTCTTCGGTGTAGGCGTCGATCAAGAACGCCATGAACGACCGGGTCAGACCGGCCGCGGGCTCGATGACGTAGGGCGTGTACCGGGTGTCGTTGACCTGGTCATAGAAGGACAGGTCGACGCCGGAATGCTTTGCGTGCGTTGATAAGTCGAAGTCTGTTCGATTCGCTACGCCTTCCAGCTCGCCCCACGGGTTTCCGGCGAAGCCGAATTTGTACTCGACGTCGACGGTGCGGTCGGAGTAGTGCGACAGCTTTTCCTTGGCGTGCTCATACAGCCGCAGGTTGTCCGGATCGATGCCCAGGTCGATGTACCACTGCCGGCGAGTGTCGATCCAATACTGGTGCCATTCCTTAGCGGTCGACGGTTCGACGAAGAACTCCATCTCCATCTGCTCGAACTCCCGGGTGCGGAAGATGAAATTGCCCGGGGTGATCTCGTTGCGGAAGCTCTTGCCAATCTGCCCAATTCCGAACGGCGGCTTTTTGCGGGCGGTCGTCAGCACATTGGCAAAGTTGACGAAAATCCCCTGCGCGGTTTCGGGGCGCAGATAGTGCATCCCTTCCTCCGTCTCGATGGGTCCGAGGTAGGTCTTGAGCATCATGTTGAACTCGCGCGGCTCGGTCCACTGGCCGGGGTCGCCGGTCTCCGGGTCGCGGATGTCGGCCAGCCCGTTAGGCGGTGGCTGCCCATGCTTGGCCTCGTAGGCCTCGATGAGGTGGTCGGCGCGGTAGCGCTTGTGGGTGATCAGCGATTCGACCAGCGGATCATGAAAGACCTCGACGTGGCCGGACGCCACCCACACCTGCCGCGGCAGGATGATGGACGAATCGAGCCCCACCACGTCGTCACGGCCGGTGACCACCGAACGCCACCATTGCCGTTTGATGTTCTCTTTGAGTTCGACCCCCAGCGGACCGTAGTCCCACGCCGACTTCGTGCCGCCGTAAATCTCGCCGGCGGGGAAAACGAAACCGCGGCGTTTGGCCAGGTTGACGACGGCGTCGATGACGGAAGCCACGGGGTGGCGCACTCCCTTTCCGGGTCGGAGCGCACGGCGGTGGTCCGCCGTACAAAACATCAGCCATGGTAGCGATCGGTGCGGCGATCTTTGACATGCGTCATCATGCATGTGACAGTGGACAGCAGGGTGCTGCTGTGCGAGGTAGCGGACCCGCCCGATACTCCCCGCTTCTCGAGGTGATGACTCTTCCGATGGTGATGTCCTCCTCGGTGCCGTCCTCCACGCCGACCGCCGACGGTGCGCCCTTACCTGTGACCCCGGATCTCGGCTCCGATCTGGTCGGCCACGAGCACGGGTCCGTCGAATACCCCGCGCCGCCGGCGCGCGAGATTCTCGATGCCGCCGGCGAGCTGCTGCGCGCGCTGGCCGCACCGGTGCGGATCGCTATCGTGCTGCAATTGCGCGAATCCCAGCGCTGCGTGCATGAGCTGGTCGATGCGCTCGGCGTGCCGCAGCCGCTGGTCAGCCAGCATCTGAAAATCCTCAAGGCGGCCGGTGTGGTTGCCGGCGAACGATCCGGTCGCGAGGTGCTGTACCGGCTGGCGGATCACCACCTTGCCCACATCGTCGTCGACGCCGTCGCCCACGCGGCCGAGGACATCCCGTGAGCGCACCAGGCTCCAGCGTCCGTTCCACCCGGCAGCGCGCGGCGATTTCGACACTGCTGGAGACGCTCGACGAATTCCGCTCAGCCCAAGAGCTGCACGATGAGCTGCGCCGCCGCGGGGACAACATCGGTCTCACCACCGTGTACCGGACGCTGCAGTCGATGGCAGCGGCGGGCATGGTCGACACTCTGCGCACCGACACCGGCGAGTCGGTCTACCGCAGGTGCTCAGAGCACCACCACCACCATTTGGTGTGCCGTCGCTGTGGCTCCACCGTCGAGGTAGGCGGCCATGAGGTCGAGGAGTGGGCGGCGGAAGTTGCCGCCGAGCACGGCTTCTCCGACGTCAGCCACACCATCGAGATCTTTGGCACCTGCTCAGATTGCAGACGCTGAACGTCCCTTTTGGCGCCGCGAGACTGTACCTGGCGACACGTTTCCCGAGTGGCAGCGTCGGTAGTGACAGTTTCGCGGTGAGAAGTTAGGTCAACGTGTCGCGCATCCGCGCGCCGCTGTCGAGCACCAGCAAGATCAGGGTGCGCAGCGCGTCGTCGGTCAAGCCGGCGCCGGGAAAGTTATAGCGCAGCATTACATCTGCGGTTTTGGAAGCGGTATTGAAAGCAGGTTTGGCCGCACCCTTGCCCGAGTTCCGCTGCGCCGCCTTGTCAGCGACCTTTTCCACCAGGCTCACCGCGCCGAAGTTGCTGTCCCGCGCATGCGCGGCCACCTGATCGCTGATCTTCTTCGTCAACGGCAAATCCCACGCCACGACCTGGGTGAGTGACACCAGGTCAAGATCCTCGACGATGTTCACCACCTGCAACGACGCGAACGTACCGCCGTGGTGCACCGTCAGCCCGCCGTCGGGTTCCTGCTCGACCCGAAGGACATCACCGAGTACCGAGGCCAGCCGGTCTTCCAGGGAAGGCACTAGGCGCTCCCGAATCGTCGACTACGGGCCGCGTATTCCTCGCAGGCCGCCCACAGCTCGCGGCGGTCGTAGTCCGGCCACAGTGTGTCCTGGAAGATGTATTCGGCGTAGGCCGCCTGCCACAACATGAAGTTGCTGGACCGCTGCTCCCCCGAGGTTCGCAACAGGAGATCCACATCGGGGATGTCGGGTCGCTGCAGGTGATTGGCGACCGTCGACTCGGTAATCCGGTCCGGGTTCAGCCGGCCCGCCTCGACCAGACGAGCGATATCCTTTGTGGCTTCCGCAATTTCGGTGCGCCCACCATAATTCACGCAGTAGTTGATCGTGATGACGTCGTTGTCCCTCGTCATGGCCTCCGCGATCGCCAATTCATTGATGACACTGCGCCACAGGCGGGGCCGTGAACCCACCCACCGGATGCGGACCCCCATCGCCTTGAGGTTCTCGCGACGCCGTCGCACCACGTCGCGGTTGAACCCCATCAGGAAGCGGACTTCATCGGGGGAACGCTTCCAGTTTTCGGTCGAGAAGGCGTACAGGCTGAGCCACTTGATCCCGAGTTCGATTGCGCCACAAACGACGTCAATGACCACCGCCTCGCCCATCTTGTGACCTTCGACCCGTGCGAGTCCGCGTTGGATGGCCCAGCGACCATTGCCGTCCATCACGATGGCGACATGATTGGGCAACCGGTCGGCCGGAATCCTGGGCGCGGCCGCCTTCGACACGTGCTGCGGCGGCCGGCACGGACTTCCGTCCGGCGACGGCGGCAGCTCAGGGAAGACAACGGGCCAGGTCGACTTGTCGGGGAAGGTGGGGTAATTCTCGGGCGCCGGGGGTAGCTGCGGGAAGCCGGCGCGCGCTCGTTCCTAGCCACAGGCCACATCATGACTGATGATTGCGGGAGCCTGATAATTCCGCTCCACCAGCGGCAACGTTTTGAGTTGCCGTTCCAGATGCCATTGCAGATGTGCGGCCACCAACCCGCTGACGTGGTTGCGGTGGGATTGCGGCGCCTCCTGGGCGGCTGCCCAATCGCCGTCGTGCAGCGCGGACATCAGATCCAGCACACCCAGCGGCGGTGTGGTCGAACCAGCCGGGCGGCAGTGCGGGCAGACGCTGCCCCCGGCGGCGATGTGAAATGCCCGATGCGGGCCGGGTTCGGCACAGCGCGCGCACGCGGTCAGCGCCGGCGCCCATCCTGCGATGCCCATGGCACGCAGCAGATAGGCGTCCAACAGCAGATCGCGGGGCCGGTTCCCGTCAGCCACCGCCCGCAACGCACCCACCGTGAGCCGGTGCAGAGCCGGAGCGGGCGCCCGCTCCTCACCGGCGAGGCGTTCGGCGGTTTCCAGCATCGCGCACCCGCAGGTGTACCGGCCGTAGTCGCTGACGATGTCGGTCGCGAACGCGTCAACCGAGACGACCTGCGTGACGATGTCGAGGTTGCGGCCGGGGTGCAGTTGCACGTCGATGTGCGCGAACGGCTCCAGTCGCGCGCCGAACTTGCTGCGGGTGCGGCGCACGCCTTTGGCCACCGCGCGAACCAGTCCGTGCTCGCGGGTCAGCAATGTGACGATCCGGTCGGCTTCGCCGAGCTTGTGTTGGCGCAGCACCACCGCCCGGTCTCGATATAGCCGCATTTCAATAGTTTTGCACCCCAGCACGACATCGCGGGGATCCGCGCCGATAGTCTCGTAACCCGTGGTTGGCTCTTCCGGGTCCTCGTCCAAAACAGGCAGCCAGCGCCTACCGACGCTGACCGACCTGCTCTATCAGTTGGCCAACCGCTCAGTTACGTCCGAGGAGTTGGTGCGCCGTTCCCTGCAGGCGATTGGTGCCAGCCAGTCCACACTGAACGCTTTCCGGGTGGTGTTCAACGAGTCGGCGTTGGCCGACGCGGCGGACGCCGATCGACGGCGGGCCGCCGGTGACACGGCCCCGCTGCTGGGTATCCCGATCGCGGTCAAAGACGACGTCGACGTTGCCGGATACCCAACCGCTTTCGGTACGGAGGGCCAGGTCCCGGCCGCCAGCCACGACTCCGAGGTCGTTCGGCGTCTCAAAGCGGCCGGCGCGGTCATCGTCGGCAAGACCAATGCTTGCGAACTGGGTCAATGGCCATTCACCAGCGGCCCCGGCTTCGGGCACACCCGCAACCCCTGGTCGCGCCGGCACACTCCGGGCGGATCGTCGGGCGGCAGCGCGGCCGCGGTGGCCGCGGGTCTGGTGACGGCGGCCATCGGTTCCGATGGCGCCGGCAGCATCCGCATTCCCGCGGCGTGGACACACCTCGTCGGCATCAAGCCGCAACGCGGCCGCATCTCCACCTGGCCGATGCCGGAATCGTGTAATGGCATCGCGGTCAACGGTGTGCTGGCCCGCACGGTAGCCGATGCGGCGTTGGTGCTCGACGCCGCGTCCGGCAACGTCGAGGGCGATCTACACAAGCCGCCGCCGGTGACAGCGTCCGACCATGTCGGCATCGCGCCGGGCCCGCTGAATATCGCGCTGTCAACCCGCTTTCCTTACACCGGATTTCGGTCCAAGCTGCATCCCGAGATCCTCGCCGCGATGCAACGGATGGGCAAAAACCTCGAGCTACTGGGCCACAAGGTGGTGTCGGGAAGCCCGGACTACGGGCTGCGGATGTCGTGGGACTTTCTCGCCAGATCAACTGCGGGCCTGCAATACTGGGTGGAGCGGCTGGGTGACGATGTCACCCTGGACCGCCGCACCTTATCCAATCTGCGCGTCGGTCAGGTGCTGGGACAGGCGATTCTGCGCGGCGCGCGCGAACGCGAACACGACGCCCAGCGCCGGGTTGGCTCGATCTTCGACATCGTTGACGTGGTGCTCGCGCCGACCACCGCGCAGCCAGCGCCGTTGGCCCGCTCCTTTGACCGGTTGGGCAGCTTCGGTACCGACCGCGCGATGATCCGCGCATGCCCGGTGACGTGGCCGTGGAACCTGCTGGGCTGGCCGTCAATCAACGTGCCGGCGGGGTTCACCTCCGCGGGCTTGCCGATCGGAGTACAGCTGATGGGACCGGCGAATAGCGAGGGCATGCTGATCTCGCTGGCCGCCGAGTTGGAGGCGGTCTGCGGCTGGGCGACCAAGCAGCCGGAGGTGTGGTGGAACAGCGGGAAGGACACTCCGCTGATCCGCAGTTGGACCGCCTAGGTCGTGTTTTAGAAGCCCAATCGGCCAAGCTGTTTCGGGTCACTTTGCCAGTTCTTTGCGATCTTGACGCGCAAGTCGAGGTAAACCTTTGTGCCCAGGATCTTCTCGATCTGGCCGCGTGCCGCGGTACCCACTTCGCGCAGCCGGGCGCCACCCTTGCCGATGATGATGCCCTTCTGGCTGGACCGCTCGACATAGAGCACCGCGAACACGTCGATCAGGTCGTCACGGCCCTCCCGCGGGTTGATCTCATCGATCACCACCGCCAACGAATGCGGCAGCTCGTCACGCACGCCCTCCAGGGCGGCCTCGCGAATGAGCTCCGCCATCAGAATCTCCTCGGGTTCGTCCGTGAGCTCACCGTCGGGGTAGTAAGCCGGGCCGACGGGCAAGGCCGAGGCCAGCACGTCGATCAGCACGTCGACCTGGGTACCGCTGATCGCCGAGACCGGGACGATCTCGGCGGAGCCGGTGACGAGCTCGTTGACCGCGACCAGCTGCGCGGCCACCCGGTCCCTGGGCACTTTGTCGATCTTCGTGACGATGACGACGAGCGTCGTTTTCGGAGCAACCGAACGAATCTGCTCGACGATCCAGCGGTCTCCCGGACCGATTCCCTCGTCGGCCGGAATGCACAGCCCGATCACGTCGACCTCGGTGTAGGTGTCGCGGACCAGGTCGTTGAGCCGCTTGCCCAGCAGGGTGCGCGGCCGGTGCAAACCCGGGGTATCGACCAAAATCATCTGAAAGTCGTTGCGGTGAATAATTCCCCGAATGGTGTGCCGAGTGGTCTGCGGTCGCTTCGAGGTGATCGCCACTTTCGTGCCGACCAGTGCGTTGGTCAGCGTCGACTTGCCGGTGTTCGGGCGACCGACGAAACACACGAAACCCGAATGGAATTCGCTCACGTTCGCACTCGGCGTCATTACGGGCCAGCCTCTCCGTTGGTTTCGGCCGGGCTGAGCAGGACGGTGCCGACCCGTACCCGTCCCCGATGGTCCCTGCCGCCTTCAGCGTGTAGTCGCAGACCGTGTGAAACCACTTCGGCGCCGGGCAGCGGAACCCGGCCCAGTTCCAGCGCCAACAACCCGCCCACGGTGTCGACGTCGAGATCGTCGTCGAATTCCACGTCGTACAGTTCGCCGACGTCTTCGATCGGCAGCCGCGCCGACACCCGGAAACGTTTGTCGCCCAGGTCTTCTATCGGCGCCGTCTCGGCTTGGTCGTACTCGTCGGCGATCTCGCCGACGATTTCCTCCAGCACGTCTTCGATAGTGGCCAGGCCGGCTATCGCACCGTACTCGTCAACCAGCAGAGCCATGTGGTTGCGGTCGCGCTGCATTTCGCGCAGCAGCGCGTCGAGCGGCTTGGAGTCCGGCACGAATACCGCTGGGCGCATCACCTGCGACACCTTGGTGTCGCTGCCGCCGTCGGGCGACAAGAACGTCTGCTGGACAAGGTCTTTCAGGTAAACCACCCCGACGATGTCGTCGACGTTCTCGCCGATCACCGGAATGCGGGAATGCCCACTGCGCACCGCCAGCGTTGTCGCTTGAGCCGCTGACTTGTCGCTTTCGATCCAGATCATCTCGGTGCGCGGCACCATCACCTCGCGGGCCGGAGTGTCGCCAAGCTCGAAGACCGACTCGATCATCCGGCGCTCGTCTGCGGCGACAACGCCGCGCTGTTGGGCCAGATCGACGACTTCGCGCAGTTCGATCTCGGATGCGAACGGCCCATTTCTCAAGCCTCGGCCGGGCGTGATCGCGTTACCGACCAGCACGAGCATTCGGGGAATCGGCTTCAGCAGCGCCGAGATGACCTGCAGTGGAAGGGCTGTCGTCAACGCGATGGTGTACGCGTGCTGGCGCCCCAGGGTGCGTGGGCCCACGCCGATCACGACAAAACTGATCAGTACCATGGCGATCGCTGCACCGAACAACGCCCAGTCCAGGCCGAAGTTGTCGTAGAGAAATACCACCAAGAGGACGGTCGCGGTGATTTCACACGTGGTCCGCAGCAACACCACCAGGTTTATGTAGCGTGGCCGCTCGGACATCACTTTGAACAGGGCCCCCGCCCCGGGCCGCTCATCGCGCACCAGCTCCTGCACCCGGGCTATCGAGACTGTGCTGATGGCGGCGTCGATCGCCGCGAACAGCCCGCCCAGGGCGATCAACGCGATCGCGCCCAGCAGCTGACCCAGGCCGGTCAAAGGTCGAAATGCCTTGACTTGTCCAGCAACCGGCGGTCCTTCTCGACCTGAAGGTCAAGCCGGTAGGCCTCGACCTGTTCGGCGACCCATTCTTCGAGCAACCGGCCCTGGAGTGCGAACATCTCCTTCTCCTCGTCCGGCTCGCCGTGGTCGTAGCCGAGGAGATGAAGCACACCGTGGATGGTCAGCAGCGCCAACTCTTGTCCGAGGCTGTGGCCCGCCGCGGCGGCCTGCTTGGCGGCGAATTCCGGGCACAACACGATGTCGCCCAGCATCGCCGGCCCCGGCTCCGGGGCGTCCGGGCGGCCGCCCGGCTCGAGCTCGTCCATCGGAAAGCTCATCACGTCGGTCGGCCCGGGCAGGTCCATCCAGCGCATGTGCAGGTCGGCCATCGCCGCGGTGTCCAACAAGACCATCGACAGCTCGGCGCTCGGATTGACGTCCATCTTGGCGATGACAAACCGCGCGACGCTGACTAATTCCGATTCGGCGACGTCGATGCCCGACTCGTTGGATACCTCGATACTCATCGGCTTACCCGGTCTTGCACGTGATGCCCGTCCCTCATAGGCACCATCATCGGCGACCGCGGGTGCCCGACCCCCGCCGAGCCGCCCGATTCATCCCGGAGTCGGGCTCTTCGTTGCGCGCGTAGGCGTCGACGATCTCCGAGACCAGCCGGTGGCGCACCACATCCACACTGGTCAGGTGCGTGACGCGAATATCGTCGACGTCGTCGAGAATGTCGATCGCCGAACGCAGACCCGAGCGGGCGCCGCCCGGCAGGTCGACCTGAGTGACATCCCCGGTGACGACCATCTTGGACCCGAAACCCAGTCGGGTGAGAAACATCTTCATCTGCTCGGCGGTGGTGTTCTGCGCCTCGTCGAGAACGATGAACGCGGAGTTAAGACTTCGGCCCCGCATATACGCCAGCGGCGCCACCTCGATGACCCCGGACGACATCAGCTTCGGGATCAGCTCCGGGTCCATCATGTCGTACAGCGCGTCATACAGCGGTCGCAGGTACGGATCGATCTTCTCGCTCAGCGTGCCGGGCAGAAAGCCAAGGCGCTCACCGGCTTCCACCGCGGGCCGGGTCAATATGATGCGCGTCACCTGCTTGGTCTGCAGCGCATGGACCGCCTTGGCCATGGCCAGATACGTCTTCCCAGTGCCGGCCGGGCCGACCCCGAAGACAATGGTGTGGGCGTCGATAGCGTCGACATAGCGCTTCTGATTGAGCGTCTTGGGCCGAATCGTCTTACCGCGGCGCGACAAGATGTCCAGCGAGAGTACTTCGGCCGGTGACTCATCGTCGGTGCCGACCAGCATGGCGACGCTGTGGCGCAGCACCTCTGGTGTCAACGGCTGTCCGCCGGCCACGATGGCAATCAGCTCCGAGATCGCCCGTTCGGCGAGCGCGACGTCGGCCGGCTCACCCGAGAGGGTGACGGCGTTGCCCCGCACGTGCAGGTCGGCGTTCAGTATGCGTTCGAGGGCGCGCAGATTCTCGTCGGCCGAACCGAGCAAGCCCACCACGAGGTCGGGCGGAACATCGATGCTGCTACGAACCTGAGCGCTCGCCTGCAGAGCAACAGTTTCAGCAGCGCTGGTCTCGCGTGGCGTCACGTGGCTTTCGATGCCTGCTTTCATGAGTTTCGGAGAGTCGTCGGACGTCTGAAGTTCTGGCCGCGAGTCTACCGCTGGTCAGGACCGCTTCCCAATGGTTCGTTTGCAGGGGCTACCGGCGGTAGGACGTCCCACCGGGAGGTGAGCACCCCGAGCGCGCCCAACGCCACCGCGGCCGCGGTCGACGTCCGCAACACCTGCGGGCCTAACCGGACCAACACCGCACCCGCGCCGGTCAGCGCGGCGATCTCATCCGGCGCGATACCGCCTTCCGGACCGACGACCAAAATAAGCGAATCCGCCGCGGCTACGGGAAGTTCGGCGAGAGGTCCGGTAGCCGACTCATGCAACGCGAGCACCATCGCACCGGCGGCCACGTCGGACCGGATCCGCTCGATCAGTGCCGCGGTGGACAGCACGCCGTCGACTCGCGGGATGTGCGCGCGGCGGGATTGGCGGGCCGCCGACCGTGCGACGGCGCGCCACCGGCGCAGGCCCTTGTCCGGCCCGGGCCCCCTGCCAGTTGGCCACACAGCGAGCCGCCTGCCAGGCCAGGAACGCGTCGGCACCGGCTTCGGTGGCCAATTCAATGGCCAACTCCGAGCGTTCGGACTTCGGCAGCGCCTGCACCACAGTGACCGGCGGCCGCCCAGGAGCAACGCTCCAGCGCCGCAGCACCCGAGCTCGCAGCCCTTCGCGGCCGGCCTGCTCGACCACGCAGCTCGCGAGGCCTCCGGCACCGTCGCCGAGCACCAATTCCTCGCCGGGACGGATCCGACGCACGGTCGCGGCGTGAAAACCTTCATCGCCGTCGACGACGGCAAGCTCGCCCGGATCGGGCAGTGCGTCGACGTAGAACAGCTGGGAAATTACAGCCACCATCTGCGCAAACCGCGCTAGCGCCCTGTGAAGGTCTCGCGTAGCCGGCTGAACAGTCCGCCGCTGCCGCCGTGCGTCGAGCGGACTTCGGCCACGTCCCGGCTGCGATGGTTCTTCAGCTCGCGCAGCAGCTCGGTGTCCTGGTGATCCAGCCGGGTGGGCACCACCACGTCGACGTGGATGTGCAGATTGCCGCGCGCGGCCGACCGCAGTTGCGGCATCCCGTGGCCGCGCAGTGTGATGATCGAAGCCGGTTGGGTGCCAGGCGGAATGGTGATCTCGCTCATTCCGTCCAGGATGGCGTCGACGGTGATCGTGGCGCCCAGAGCAGCGTCGACCATCGGCACCGACACCGTGCAGTGCAGGTCGTCACCGTCGCGGACGAAGATGTCATGGGTTTGCTCGTGCACCTCGACATACAAGTCACCGGCCGGCCCTCCGCCGGGCCCGACCTCACCCTGGGCGGCGAGCCGGACCCGCATGCCCTCGCCGACGCCGGCGGGGATCTTTACGCTGACCTCCCGACGAGCCCGCACCCGGCCGTCGCCGACGCATTGGTGGCACGGGTCCGGGATGACCACTCCGACGCCGCGGCAGGTGGGACAGGGCCGTGACGTCACCATTTGACCCAACAGCGAGCGCTGCACGCTCTGCACCTCCCCGCGACCACCGCAGGTATCACACGGGATCGGCGCCGAATCGGCGTTGGTGCCCTTGCCCTGACACCGGTCGCACAACACCGCGGTGTCGACGGTGACCTGCTTGGTGACACCGGTTGCGCACTCTTCGAGATCGAGCCGCATCCGCAACAACGAATCGGAGCCGGGCCGAACCCGGCCGATGGGGCCGCGTGACGTAGACCCACCGCCGAAGCCGCCACCGAAAAACGCTTCGAACACATCGCCCAAACCGCCCCCGAAGCCGCCGAACCCGCCGGCCGACGCGCCCGCGCTTTGCAACGGATCCCCACCAAGGTCGACTATGCGGCGCTTCTCTGCGTCGCTCAGCACTTCGTAGGCGGCGCTGATCTCCTTGAATTTCGCCTGCGCGGCCTCATCGGGATTGATGTCGGGATGCAGTTCGCGCGCCAGCTTGCGATAGGCGCGCTTGATGTCCGCATCGCTGGCATTTCGGCTCACGCCGAGCAGCCCGTAATAATCGCGTGCCACGCTTGACCTTTCTAAGGATTTCCAAAACTCGGAGGCCTTCTCAGATTCTTCTGGCCTTCTCAGGCCGCGTTGCCACGGCCGTCAACAAATGCTGCGCCAGGTGGTGCCTCATCGCCCCCCCAGCACCTCGCCGATATAGAGGGCAACTGCGGCAACATTGGCGATAGTTCCCGGATAGTCCATCCGGGTGGGCCCCAGCACACCCATACCACCGAACACAGTATCTGAGGTGCCGTAAGCAGTGGTCACCATCGAGGTGCCCGCCATCTGCTCGGCCGCCGTCTCCTGACCGATGCGCACCGTGACCTTGCCGGCTTCTTGCTGGTGCGCCAGCAACCGCAGCACCACCACCTGCTCCTCGAGAGCCTCCAGGATGGACCGCAACGAGCCACCGAAATCGGCGGCGTTGCGGGTGAGGTTGGCGGCGCCGCCCATCAGCAAGCGTTCTTCGGTGTGCTCTACCAGCGACTCCAGCAGCACCGTCGACGAGCGGCCGACAGCGTCGCCCAACCCGCCGGCACCGCGAAACTCCCCCGCGAGGTCGGCAACTGCGATCGAGGCCGCCGCCAGCTTCTTGCCTTCCAGAGCCTGGCCGAGCATCTCCCGCAGCTGGGAGAGCTGGTGATCGTCGATCACATCACCCAACTCGACGATGCGCTGGTCGACCCGCCCGGACTCGGTGATCAACACCATCAGCAGCCTCGCCGGGGTCAACGCGATCACTTCCAGGCGGCGAACCGTCGACGTGGACAACGTCGGGTACTGGACCACGGCCACCTGACGCGTCAGCTGGGCCAACAGCCGTACCGCACGACGCAGCACGTCATCGAGATCGACCCCGGATTCCAGAAAGCCTTGGATCGCGCGCCGCTCCGCCGATGACAGCGGCTTGACGTCGTCGAGCCGGTCGACGAACTCGCGGTAACCCTTCTCGGTGGGCACCCGCCCGGAGCTGGTGTGCGGCTGAGCGATGTAGCCCTCGGCCTCCAGCACCGCCATGTCGTTGCGGATGGTAGCGCTGGACACACCGAGGTTGTGGCGGTCCACCAGGGACTTCGAACCAATCGGTTCCTTGGTGGAAACGAAGTCGGCGACGATGGCGCGCAACACCTCAAAGCGACGATCGTCGGCACTTCCCATCGGCTGTCACCTCCCTGACCGCGTCCATTTTACGGTCTTGCGAGGTAAAACCGTTCCCATTGGCCGGTTGGCGCCTAAGCAAGAGGTCCCACGCTGCAGTGATTTTTCCGACTAGCCTGTCCATCATGATCCCGCCGGGTCCAGCCGACGCATCAGAAGAGACGTCCGGAAGGACGACCGAGAAGAGCAGCCGATGATTTTCAAAGGCGTGCGAGACGGCAAGCCGTACCCAGAGCACGGGCTGTCCTACAAGGACTGGTCGCAGATACCGCCGCAACAGATCCGGCTCGACGAACTCGTCACCACCACGACAGTGCTTGCCCTGGACCGCCTGCTGTCGGAGGACTCCACGTTCTACGGCGACCTTTTTCCGCACGCGGTGCGGTGGAAGGGCGTCATCTACCTCGAAGACGGCCTGCACCGGGCAGTGCGCTCCGCGCTGCGGAACCGCATCGTCCTGCATGCGCGGGTGTTCGACATGGACATACCGCTGGATGAGCAGACTCAGCCGGGCGGCGGGCCGGACACGCGCGGTTTCTAGTTCTGGGCGAGACCCGGCCGGGTCCGCGTTCAGGGCGTTGAGTGTGCGCTCAGGGCGCGATTGTCGCGATCTGCGCCCTGGAGGCACACTCGAATCGGCGTCAGTGCGACGTAGCCGCCTCGAGCAGCTGCGACGCCGAGTCCTGCGACAGCGCCCAGCCGCCCTGACTAATGAACGTGAGATTCCTCGTGACCGGTGCCGGGAGCTTCGGACCCGAGACGGCCACGTCGGCGGTGGCCGCATTCGGACCGGAAGGCTGGATATTGGACACGTTGAACGACAACGGGAACTCACCGTCGCGGAACGCCTTCCTCAGCTCGTGGTCGAACAGGTGACCGTCGCCCGGATCGATGCCGCCTTGGACCAGGCCAGTCTTGGTCGTGTACGACACACCGGGATCAGAGAGGCTGTTGAGCAGGCCGGTCAACTGGTCGGGAGTCGGGACGTTGGCACCCGGCGGCGGCGGGTCCTGCGGCAACGGCGCGCCGACGGCGACCGGCTGCACCTGCGGCATCGTCGGCGTGACCGATGCGATAGAAGTCACGCCGGCGGCGGCCGCCCCGATGGCGGCAACGGCTGCCACCCCCGTGGCGATGGATTTCACAGTTGATTTCACGTTCAGGTCCTCCCCCTGGATTCGACGCAGATCGCGCGCCCATGTTGCAATTGTGCCCAGTGCCGATCACGGGCAGCGTGAGGTGGCGGCGGTCGGGCTCGACCCGCATCGCTCCGGTGCTAAAGCACACCCGATCGTGGTCGCGGCCTTTGCGTTTGAACCGCGGGAACCCGACCCGTTTCCCCGCGCGCCTGCCGGCACGGGAGCTCTGCCAGTTCCAGTAGGCGTTCACCGCGCCGGTGATGCCGTCGGCGTAGGCCTCCTTCGAGCATCCGCGCCACCACACCGCACCGGTCTCGGCGTTGACACACACGTCGTCCTTGACGGCGTTCCAGCGTTTGCGCAGCACCCGCAGCGATGGCTGCTCCGTCTCAACCCCCGTGGTGTGCCACGCGTCGATATCGGTTTTCAGGGTGGCCACGGCCCAGTTGTATGCCTTGCGCCGCGCGCCGAAATGCCTTGCCAACGCGCGTGCCTGGTCCTCGGTCGGGTCCAACGTGAACCGCAACGCCTGCACACACCAGCCGTCAGGAACCTCAAAACGCGCCATCAGGTCGCGGCCCCGTCAACGATCGCGGCGGCTTCAACCGCGCGCCTGGCGCGGTTAGCTGGGGCGCGCTTGCCATCCAGCCGCGCACACATCGAGGCCAGGATCACGGTCGTATCCCGCACAAAGTCGTCATCGACGTCGGCGGCGTCCACCAAGACCCGCTCTCGGCCCCGCCCAGCCAACCCGACCCGCACGTACCGCGAACCGAACCGGCAGAACCCGTCCCGGTGCTCCACCACGGACCGGTGCACCAACGAGTCACGCACAGCAGTGCGGACCCGCGGCGCTGCCCCTCCACGCGGAACCGAGCGCGAAGACGACTCGGTCGAACCGGACCGGCAGATCCGTTGCCCACATGGCCACCCCGCCACCTGCCGATCCAGATCTGCTTTCCGATCAGCCGAAGACACCCGCGCAGACAACGCCGTGCGCGGTCGTCGGCCAGCCTCGCCGATCGGCTCGCCCACCAGAATCAGCCGACCCACTCGCCGGGCGGGCGCCGGCAAAGGTCCAACGCGAAACCAGCGATACGCAATCACCCGCGCAACGCCATTGCGCTCAGGCCACGCCGCCAGATCCATGCTTCTGCTCCTACAGCACGCCACCGACAACTACCGACCACTCAACCCGCAACAGCTGGCAACCCTCTGTGACTGGTGCTTCGTGTCTCAGATCGGTCACATTCGAGGGTACGGATCGTCGCCCACACGTCACGAGCGTCGACTTGTTGGCCCGGTAGCGCCGAATCAGACCAACAACTCGACGTTCGGCGCCATGGGCGGGGGTTAGCCTCCGGCGAGAACTTCGTCGTCTGTCAGCGACGCGACCTCGAGGTAGTGGCGTGCGATGACGGCCAGCCGCTCCGGCGTGCCGCGCTGGGCTTCCCGGATGTTCAGTCGCTCGGCGAAACCCGCGACGGTTCGGGTTGCGAACAGGTCCGCGACCACCGCATGGTCGATCTCCAGCCAGTCGCGTACCCGCGCGATGGCGGTGGTGGCCAGCACCGAATCGCCGCCGAGCGCGAAGAAGTCATCATGCACGCCAACCGAATTCACGCCCAGCACGTCGGCGACGATCTCGGCGAGCGCGGCCTCCACATCGTTGCGCGGCGTGCCGTCCTGGGCGCCCGAAGTTCCGGCCGCGTCCGATTCGAGCAGCGCGGCGACGGCGCGGCGGTCCAGTTTGCCATTCGAAGTCAGCGGAAGCTGCTCGAAAACCACGGTGCGGGTGGGAATCATGTAGTTCGGTAGCAGATCTGCCACCGCCTGTGTTGCCGCCGAAGCGATGTCTTTGACCTCACTGGGATGCTCGCCCGGATCACCCACAATGGCGGCAACGAGTTTCGGCGCACTGGCACCCCTGATGTCTATGACAGCGGCGACCGCATCGCGCACCCCGGGCACCGCGCGAAGCGCGCTCTCCACCTCGCCGAGCTCGACCCGATAGCCGCGGATCTGCACTTGATCGTCGGCTCGGCCCAGGAATTCGATGGTGCCGTCGGGCCAGTACCTGGCCATGTCACCGGTTCTGTACCAACGAAGACCCTCGAACTCGACGAATCGTTCCGCGGTGCGTTCCGGGTCGTTGCGGTAGCCGGCGGCAACATTGGCGCCGCCCACCCAGAATTCGCCGGGAACCCAGTCGGGGCAGTCGCGGCCCGAGGGGGCAACGACCCGGCACCGCACGTTGCGCAAGGGAACGCCGAACGGCACGGTCACCCAGTGCGCGGGTGGTTCGCCCCGCACTTCGCAGATGGTGTTGTGGATGGATGTCTCGGTGGCGCCGCCGAGACCGGCGAACCGGCAACCCGGCACCTGCCTGGATAGCCGGCGGGCCAGATCGGCGCTCACCCAGTCGCCACCGAGGGTGACGGCCCGTAGCGAATCGCCGAGCCGGTCGCCGCCGAGCTCGAGGATCATGTCGAGCATGCTCGGAACGCAGTTGAGGATCGAAACCCTGTGGTGGCGAAGCAATTCCACCCAGGTGGTGGCCGCTGCTCGCTGTTCGGAATCGACCGCGACCAGTGAGCCGCCCGCGGAAAGCATGCCGAAGATGTCGTAGACCGACGCATCGAATTCGAGGGCGGACAGCGCCAGCACTCTGTCAGTGCCGCCGACCTCGAACCACTCGTTCACGGCGTCGATGGTGTTCATCGCCCCGCGGTGCCGCACGTCGACGCCCTTCGGCAGGCCGGTCGAACCGGACGTGAAGATCACGTAGGCGATCTCGTCGTCATCGGGGAAGACGGGCTCGCCAAGCGGTTCCGGGCATTCGCGCGCCGCGTCGATCGACACCGACGAGATGCCCGCGCCGATGCTCGCGCCGTCGGCCGTCAGCGCGGCGACAACGTCGGCGGTCGCGAGAATCTTGGCGCGCCGTGCATCTGGCTGGTCGAATCCGATTGGCACATAGGTTCCCCCGGCGGCGAGTACCCCGAGCACGGCCAGGATTTGGTCGCGCCCCTTGGGTAGCTGGACGGCGACCGCGTCGCCGGGTTGTACACCGTGTGCTCGCAGCGCCCCCGCCACGGCTAGCGCACGCTCCGCGAGCTCCCGGTAGCGCCACGCGTCCGCTTTGTTTCCCAGACCCCACACCACCGCGGGCGCCTCAGGGCTGGTCGCGGCATGCTCGAAGAAGCCCTGATGCAGGCACCGCCCGCTGACCGGGCCCTCGGTCGCGTTGATCGCGGCGCGTACCTGTGCCTGCGCGGACGGCAGGCGCGCCGCCGCCTCGCCATCCCAGCCGGCATCGCCGTCAGCGAGGCGCTGGACCGCTTCGGTAAACCTGGCGAACATCGCATCGATCAGGCCGTTCGGGAACGCCGACGCGCGGACGTCCCAGTTGAGCAGCAACCCGCCGCGCAGCTCGGTGACTTGGGCGTCCAGCAGCACTTGAGGTCCCTGCGAGATGATCCAAACGGGCTCACCGAAGGTCTCGATGACGTGAGCGCCGAACAACTCGCCGAGGTCGAGCGCGCTGGTGAAGACGATCGGCGCCAGTACCGGCTCGCCCCGGTGTCTGCCCAGGTCGCGCAACACCTCAAGGCCGGAATAGCCCGCATGCGAACTACTTTCGTACATGCTGCGCTGCACCGCGCGCGCCCGGTCGGCTACCGACATGTCCGCGGTGACGTCGACTTCGAGCATGATCGACGAGGTGAAGTCCCCGATCACGCGGTCGATGTCCGGGTGCACCGCTTCACGATGAAACAACGGCACATTCAGCAGAAACCTGCTCTGTGCCGACCAGCCGCCGATCGTGTCGGCGAAGACCGCCGCCAACGCCATAGCGGGGGTGATTCCGCGTGTGTGCGCTGCGGCCACCAACCGCTGCTTGGCGTCCGCCGCCAGCCAATGGTCGTAGCGGACAGTGCGATCGGGAGCGGTGCGGTCGGCAACGGGCACGTTCGGTAGCTCGGGCGCACCAGGCATCTCAGGTAACCGCTGCTGCCACCAGTTTCGGTCGCGCTCGCGCGCAGCTTTTTCCTTTTGGGCCTCGTGGTGGTCGGTTTGGTGCTGGGCGCGATAACGTCGGTAGCTGTAGCCGGGCTCGGGCAGTGTCGCTCCGCGGTATAACTCCGCCAGATCGGAGACCAGCACGCGATAGCTCATCGCGTCGCCGGCCAACATGTCGATGTCCAGATGCAGCCGGCTGCGGTTCTCCTCGCACAGGGTCAGCGTGATGTCGAAGACCTGAGCGTCTTCAATGTCCAGACGTTGATGGGTTTTACGGTCGCGCAGCTGCGCCAGTGCGGCGTCGCGCTGCTCGGGACTCTGTCCGCGGAGGTCGACCACCGCGAAGACCGGCCGACCCGGCGTGGGCATGGTCTGCTGGGTGCCGTCCGGAAGGAATCGGGTGCGAAGCATCGGATGCGCGACGACGAGTGCGGACACCGCCCGCTCCAGCCGACCGGGATCTATTTCCCCACCGTCGAATTCGACGTACAGATGGGCCGCGACACCACCCAGCTCTTGTTCATCGGAGCGGCCGATCCAGTAGGCATGCTGCATGGGAGCCAACGGGAACGGGGATTCTTCAACGGCCACCGCAATCGGTTGAGCGGCCTCGTTTGCGACCGGCCCCGCCGGGCTTTGCCCCTCATTCGCGTCGTCCCCGCAAAGGAGGGCGTGCCACGAATCAACGGTCGGGTTGGCCGCGAGTTCGGCAAAGGTGATGCCGGCGCCGCGTTTACGCCAACCGCCTGCCAGCGCCATCATCCGGATCGAGTTCAGGCCCAGCTGGATGAGATCGTCGTCATCGGCGACGTCTGTCAGCCGGGCAACCGAGTTCGGCCGCCACCGTGGCCCGGATCTCGTCCCGGCCTATCCGCGCCATGCGAGTTCCTCCTCTCTTCGCGATCTACGCGACACCGGCAGCGAGCGCGGCGATGCCGCGTTGCCAGAGCTGCGTCAGTGTGTCGATGTCGGCGGGCGCGAACAGCGCATCGCTCCAGCGCCAGTTGGTGATCAATTGGGTGCCTTCCGGCATGGTCGCAACAAAAGCACTGATATTCAGTGCAAAACGCAGTGGCAGATCCGGCTCGGGGTCATCGGGAAGGGCGTCGACGTAAGGCCCGGTGAGTAGCGACCACGGTTGATCGCTGACACCACCGAGGTCCAGGCGACCCAGATAGCTGAACTGGATCTGCGGTTCGGCGGCATCCTGCAACTCGGGGATTCGGTCGACATAACGAAGCAGGCCGTAGTCCAAACCGTCATGCGGGATCGCCCCGAGATGGCTGACCACCGACTCGACCAGTGCCCGGGACGCTTCAGGTTCGCGCTCGGCCCGCTCGACATCGACCGCCGCGAGCCCCACCCCGAGCCGCACCGGGAATGCGTTGGTAAACCACCCGACGGTGTTGGTGGTGTCGGTGTCGAGAACCGCGTCGGCGCGACCGTGGCCCTCCAGCGCGACCAGCGTGCCCGAGGCCGGATCTTGCTGGCGGGTAGTGCGCCAACTCGCGATCGCCATCGTCGCCGCGGCCAGCAGGAATTCGCGCACGCCCTCATCTCGGGTGACCGCGGCGAGCAGGCGCTCGGTGATCTCGGCCGGTGTGACCACCCGCGCCACTCGCAGCGTCGACCAGGTATCCCGGGTCGGGTCCGGTGGCCGCACACCAAGCACGGGATCGGGTTCGCGGACCTGCGTGAGCCAGTATTCACGCTGCGCATGGACTTCCGGCTCGACGGCCCGCTGCCACATCAGCTCACACCAGCGCCGGTAGGAGGTGAATTCTGGCAGCATCTTCGTTGGCTCTCCGGCATTCGCGCGGCGCCACGCCTCGATGAGATCACCCAGCATGATGTGCCAGGACACCACATCCACCACCAGGTGGTGCGCCGTCAGGAGCAGCGCAGCCTGTCCTGGCCCCGAATACCACACGGCTCGCACCATGGCACCGGCGTGCGGATCGATGTCCTCCATCACGGTCCGTGCGGATTGGGTTATGGCCAAGACCAATTCGGTGTCGTCCGCCGTCGATAGCTCAACCCGGGTAAGCAAGTCGGCGGCATTGACGACACCGGGCTCGCGGGTAACCAGGCGTGGACCGGCGGGCGTGTCGATCAGGATCGATCGCAGAGTGTCGTGTCCGTCGAGGAGCTGCTGCAGCATCCGCTCGATGGCCGAGCGGTCGATGTCGGAAGGCAACCGGAGCAGGACGGTGTGGGTGAAGCGCCGATAGTTGCCGTGTTCGTACAACCAGGACACCATCGGCAGCGGCAGCACTTCACCGTATTCGGCGCCGGCGAGGGCGGTATCCGAGTCGACGGCTGCGTCTATCGCGACCGCGAGTTGGCGGATTGTCGGAGCGGTGAACACCATCCGTGGACTCAACGAGAGTCCGCGCCGTCGAGCCTTGTGGACCAACGAGATCGCCACGATGCTGTCTAGCCCGAACAAGAAGAAGTCATCGTCGATGTGCGGCACCACGCCGCTGAACTGCTCTTCGAACAACTCGCACAGCGATCGTTCGGTATCGGTCGAGGCCGACGCGGGTCCTCCCCCGATGACACCGGACAGCGCGCTCTCGGCCAATTGGTTCAAAGCGTGGCCATCCAGCTTGCCGTTGGCATTCACCGGCAACTCGGGCAGTGCCACGATCCGGGCCGGGATCATGTACGAGGGCAGCAGTTCAGTGAGCGCCGCTCGCAGCCGGGCCGGGTCCTCGTCCATATTCTGTTGCCAAACAACAAATCCCACCAGCGTGGCACCACCCTCGCGACGCAGGACGCACACCGCCGCATCGTGCACCATCGACTGGCCACGCAGTGCCGCCTCGATCTCGCCGATCTCGACCCGGTAGCCGCGAATCTTCACCTGGGAGTCGCCGCGTCCCAAGTAGGCGTACCCACCGTGCGGAAGGCGACGCACCACATCACCGGTGCGGTACATGCGTTGTCCGGGCCGGAACGGGTCCGCGACAAAGCGATCGGCGGTCATTGCGGACCTACCGACATAACCCCGGGCCAGCTGCGCACCGGACAGGTAAAGCTCGCCCACCACACCGTTGGGTGCCATCCGCAACGCCGAATCCAGTACGTAGCAGAATGTTCCGGCGTTCGCCGTGCCGATCGTGGGCGCCGGGTATTCGTTGACCTGGGCCACCACCGCCTCGACCGTCATCTCGGTGGGGCCATAACAGTTGTAGACCGCGGTCGGCGACAATGAGTGCAAGCGCTCCCACAGCGTGCTATCGATCGCCTCGCCGCCCATTGCCAGCACCGAAAGATCGTGATCCAATAGTCCGGCGGCGCTGAGTTGTCCAAACATCGACGGGGTGGTGTCGATCATGTCGATCTGGTGAGCGGTCATGCCCTTCACCAGCCGGTCCGCGTCGCGCATCTCATAGGCGTCGAACAGGTGCAGGGCGTGACCATCGAGCAGGCCGACCATGGGCTGCCAGGACGCGTCAAAGCTCAACGACCAGGCGTGGGCGATCCGCAGCGGCCGGTCCAAACACGTTGCCGCCACACGGTACACGCGGTCTTTGTGGTCGGCGAAATAACTCAGTACCGCGGCATTTGTACCGATGACGCCTTTGGGTTCACCGGTCGAGCCGGATGTGAAGATGACATACGCGCAGTGTTCGGGATGCCGGCGAACGGTCGGGGCGGTACCGGGAAATCGTGAAATCCGTTCGGCTAGAGCGGCATCGCTGAGGTCCAGAGTCCGAGTTCCGGCCTCGACCAGCTCACGGTAACCGCCTTCGCTGATGGCTAGCACCGGATTGGCCTGCCGGAAAATAGATTCGATACGAGCGCTCGGGAGCGTGACATCGACGGGCAGGTAGGCACCGCCGGCGGCGAGTACGGCAAGGATGGCGACGATGGATCGGGTGGAGCGTGGCAGTACCAGGGCAACCACCGATTCCGGGCCTACTCCGTGGGTGGCCAGCTCCCGCGCCAGGCGGCAGGCGTCGGCATGCAGTTCGGAATAGCTGTAACGCTCGCCGGATCCCGCAGTCAGGGCGACGGCGTCCGGTGTGGCGCGAACCTGCCGCTCGAAAATCTCCCACACCGTGGCGTCGGGGCTCGGTAGCGGCCGCGTTGCGAGGTCAGCGAATTCAGCGCGCTCCGCTGCGGTGAGGACCTGCAGCGCGTCGGGCGTTCGGTCACCAATGTCGGGGAGTTGAAGCAGCACACTAAGCAATCGCTCGCAGATCTGCGCCGCGGGAAGATTCGGCAGCGCCGCACGGATGGCCTCGACGAGCACCACTAGTGCGCCGCCTCGCAGGTGTGACACCACCGTCAGCGGGTAGTGCGTCAGACTCTCCATCTCCACCGGGCAGAAACGGGCACCGTCGGGCGTGGTCACCTCGCGGATGGCGTCTTCGACAGGGGCGTTCTCGAACACGAACAGGCTGTCGAACAATGCCCCCCGGCCATGGGCGCGCTGAAGCTCTGACAGACCGTAATAGCCGATGTCGCGCATTGCCGACGTCTCACGCTGCAACCGCGCGCATTGTTCGGCCACCGGGACCGTTGCACTCACATGGTGCACGACCGGGACGCTGTTGATGAACAGCCCGACCATGCTTTCGACTCCGGACAGGTGTTCGGGGCGGCCGGACACGACGGTGCCGAAAACCAGATCGCGACGGTCGGTGAGCCTGCTGAGCACGACGGCCCACGCGAAGAGCACTGCGGTGTTGAGGGTTAGACCGTTGCGCCCCGACCAATTTCGCAGCCGCGTGGTATCGGCCGCCGATAACACCAGCTCCGTCTTCTCCGGGACCGCGCCCCCCGAATTTGCCTGGGAGGCCACCATGAGCGGTTCTGGCGCTCCGCGCAGATACTCCGTCCACGTGGCGATGGCCGCCGCTTTGTCCTGCTGCGCGAGCCAAGCTATGTAGTCGCGGTAGGGACGCGGGATTGGCAGCCCCTCGAGCGATCCCCCGGACCGATACACCGCGAGCATCTCGGTGAAGAAGACGGCAAGCGCCCAGCCGTCCATCAGAATGTGGTGCGCGGTGAAAATCATCCGCCGCCGCGTCTCACCGGGCACCGAGACCAGGACGATGCGCAACGCCGGCCCGCGGCTCAGATCGAACGGGCGACGTCGCTCGGACCGGGCAATGGAATCGAATTCCGTTGGGATCGCAGTGCGTTCGGTCCACGGCAGGTCTACATGGTCGGGCACGATCTGTACCGGCTTGGGGACGTCACGATCCCAGAAGGCGGCCCGCAGATTCGGGTGCCGGTCCAGCATGGCAGCGGCGCTGCGGCGCAGCAGTTCGACGTCAACCGGTCCGTCGATGTCCACCCGAAGCTGCATGGTGTAGAGGTCGATGCTGTCGGCACTTGCGGCGCCGTCGGTGGCCAGTCGGTATAACGCAAACAGCCCCTCCTGCAGCGGACTGAGGGCAAGAACGTCCTCGATTTGCGGCGGAGCCGTGGTCACCGGCGCCTCACGACTGCGTCACGACTGCCCATGCCAGGATGCGCTGAGCTGAGCCAGCGCGTCGGCGTCCAGGCCCGACGCACTCATCGGTGCGCTGTGCCGAGCGGGCGCCGAATCCGACGATCCGCGTCCGCAGGCTGATCGACGGCCGCGTCGACCGCGGCGGCAAGCTCGGCGATGGTCATGTGTTCGAACACCATTGCCGGGGTCAAGGGCAGGCCTTGCGCGGTTGCCCGTGCCGCCAGTTGAACGGAGACGATGCTGTCGCCGCCGACGGCGAAGAAGTTATCTTCGCGGTCAACGCCGGTGATGTCGAGCAATTCCTCCAGCAAGGCGATGAGGGCCTGCTCGGTTTCGACGGACCCGCCGGTGACCGGTCGGGACGGCTGCGCGTCGGTCGGGGTCGGCGGGGCCAGCAGCACCTCCAGGTCGGCCGCGGCCAGCAATTCCAGCGTCGACACCGAAGTGTCAGGTGTCGTCGCGAACGCGTCGAAGGCGGCGTTCAGCGCTTCGGCGATGAGCCCGACGGTCCGGGGTTCATACAGGTCGGCGTTGGCGACGACCCGCACGTCCAGTTCGCCGTCGGGCGTCACGTTGACGCCGACGTTCAGATCCAGTAGCGAGATCTCAAAATCCATCGGAAGTGGGGAGACCGTGGTTTCTCCGGTTTCGGTGAGGTCACGCGTCAGTAGCGCCCAGTCCTCACCTCGGAAATGGATTGAGTTCTGGAACAGCGGGTGGTTCCGGGATGGCGAGCGCGGCGGGTTGAGCGCCTCGACCAACCGCTCGATGGGGACTTGTTGGTGCGCCAATGCATCCAGCACCGTGTCGCGGCTGCGGGCGATCGTGGTACGCAGACTTGGATCGCCGGACAGGCTGGTGCGCAACACCACCACGTTGGCGCACGGGCCGGCCAGATTCGCGGTGCTCACGTCGACCCGGGACGCGACCGGGCTACCGATCGCGATGTCGGTGCCACCGCCGAGTTTGTGCAACACGACCGCCAGAACAGCCTGATAAACGGTGAATTCGGTGGTGTCATTCTGCTCGGCGAGCTGCGCGAGGGCCGCTCGGCGGGCCGCGGGCACCGTGAAATTCACTACCTCCCCGCGCCTCCCGAGGACCAGCGGGCGCGTGTGGTCGGGCGCCACCGAGATGTCGCCGGGCAAATCGGCCAATGCGGCACGCCAATATCCCAGCTCTGCCTCTGCCCATCCACCCGGTGCATCGAAAGTATTTCGTTGCCACAGCGCGTAATCCGCGAATTGGAAGGGCACCGCACAGTCCCCCAAGGCCCCGGTGGCCCAGCTGCGGCGCCTTCCCCTCCGTCCGTGCCCGGTACGCAGTGATGAGGTCCTCGAAGGCCACTCCGAGTGAGACGTGATCGGTGACAATGTGGTGGACCAGCAAGAGCAGCACGTGCGAATCGACGCCCAGCGTCAACAGGGTGGGCCTGATCAGCGGCTCGGACTCCAGGGTGAACACATAGCCACGTAGCTCGGCCACCGTCTCATCAAGCTGGTCGGGGGCGATCTCGGCAACCGCGAGTTCGACGTTCAGCGTCGGGTGCACGTGTTGATACGGAGCACCTTCGTGGTCAACGAAATTCGTGCGCAGCGCCTCGTGACGGGCCACCACATCGTTGAGCGCCGCCGCAAGTGCGGCGGTGTCCAGTGGACCGGCCAAGCGAAGCGCGAGCGCCATGTTGAAGACGTCGTTGGCGCCTCTCATCCGATACTGGAACCACATGGCGAGCTGCGAGTAGGACAACGGAGGATATTGCGGGCGAGCCGCCCCGACGACTTCCGGACGAGCAGCCTGATTGGCATCGTGATCAACCACTCGCGCAGCCAATCCGGCCGGGGTTGGGGTATCGAAGACGGCGCGCACCGTCAACTCCACACCGAATTCCGCGCGGATCTGCGCGACCAGCCGGGCCGCCAGCAGTGAATGGCCACCCAGCCCGAAGAACGAGTCTTCTGCGCCCACCCGCTCCCAGCCGAACAATCGGGCGAAGATCGCGCACATCCGGCGCTCGGTCGCTGTCGCCGGCTCGCGATAGCTGCGTACCGCGACGGCGGTTGGCGCGGGCAGCGCCCGCTTGTCGAGTTTGCCGCTCACGGTCAGCGGGATCTCGGGGATCACCGCAAACGCACTGGGCACCATGTATTCAGGGAGCACCGCCGCGGTATGCGCGCGTATCTCGTCGAGATCCAGGTCGGCGTCTGCACTGGATATCGGCACCAGGTACGCCGCAAGCATGGGCCCGGCCGCGGTGTCCTCGGGGACCACCAGGCAGTGTCTGACGGCTGGATGCGTCGCGATCACGGATTCAACCTCGCCGAGTTCAATACGATAGCCGCGGATCTTGATCTGCTCGTCGGCCCGCCCAACGAATTCCAGCTCGCCGGAGATGTTGCGACGGACGAGATCTCCCGTTCGATAGAGTCGCGTTCCCGGGTGGAACGGATCGGCGACGAATCTCTGGGCGGTCAGCCCGGGACGCCCCAGATATCCGCGCGCCAGCTGAACACCACCGAGGTATAACTCACCGATCACCTCCGCGGGCACCGGCTGCAACTCCTCGTCGAGCACGTAGGCGTAGACGTTGCGGTTCGGCACGCCTATCGGCACCACGCGCGCGCCATGCGAACCCGTTACCCGCATGTGTGTCGAGCAGACGACGGCCTCGGTCGGGCCGTAGTGATTGCGGAGCTCCGCGTCGAAATGGCCGGCGAATTTGTCGGCTACCTCGCCGGGAAGCGCTTCCCCGCCCACCGGCACGTGCCGCAACTGCCGCCATGCCTCGACGTTGAAGACCTGAGGCAGCATCAACAGGGTGCTCAGCATCGAGGGCACCATGTGTAGCACGGTGACGCGGTGGCGGCTGATCAGGTCGGCGACGTACGGGATGTCGCTGAAAGCTTCAGGTTTCGGCACAATGAGCTGTGCGCCGAGCGACAACGTGACGAAGATGTCCAGCAGCGAGGCATCGAAGCTCACCGACGACGACTGCAGCAACCGGTCTTCGGCCGTCATGCTCCATTCGGCGATGAAGCCATCCACGTGCTCGGCGATCGCGTGATGCGAGACCGCCACGCCCTTGGGCTGACCGGTGGAACCGGACGTGTAGATGACGTAGGCCAAGTGCTCGGGATGCAACGGAGACAGCCGGTCGGTGTCGGTGACCGCGGCATCCGACAGCTTTGCAGCGGCCTGTTCCGCGGCGTCGAATTCCTGCCGGCGAATAACCGTCCGCGGGCGGGCGTCGGTAATGAGGTATTCGATACGATCGTCCGGGTAGGCCGGGTCGATCGGCAGGTAAGCCGCACCGGCTTTCAATACCGCGAGCATGGCTACGATGAACTCTATCGACGTGGTCATGCGCAGGCCGACGATGTCGTCGGCGCCGAACTCCTGCCCGATCAGCCAGCGCGCCAGGCGATTCGCGCGGCCGTGCAATTCGGCATAGGTCAGCTCGGTCTCGTCGGACACCAGCGCAACCAGGTCGGGGACAGCGCTCGAGGCGGCTTCGAGCATCGCGACCATCGTGGTGGCCGGCGTTGCGACAAGTTCGCCGTGCGACCGCGCCAGGACGCCGGCCCGATCGCCGGTGCCAAGCATGTCCAGACTGCCGAGGCGGCGTTCGGGCTCAGCCAGCGCGTTGGCCAACAGCTGTGCGTAGTGAGCCAGCATCTGCTCCACGAGCGCGGAGCTGAGCTGTGTCTGATACTCGAACTCGACGAACGTCGCCTCCGGGTCGAGCCCAATCGCAAGGGCGAGCGGCAGATGCGCCGTTACCGCGCCCAGTTCGAGTCGTCGCACGGTAACGCCGTCCAACGCGAATCCACTGGTGCTCTTGCGCATGCTGAAGCCCAGACGGACCAGCTGGTCCATGCCGTCGTGTCCCATCCGCTCCGGGTTCACTTCGCGCACCACTCGATCGATGCCGACGGACTGGTGCGCGAAGCCGTTCAGACACGTTTCGCGTACCGCGTCGACGAACGCGGTGAAGGTGTCCTGCGATCGCGCGCCAATCCGCAGCAACAGCGTATTGCCGAAGTACCCGATGGCGCCCTCGGCCGCAGCCCCACGCTCGGTGACCGGCACCGAGATCAGGAAATCCGGCGCACCGGTATAGCGGCGCACCAGCACGCCGAAAGCGGCCAGCAACACCATGAACGGCGAGGCGGAGCGGGCGCGGGCGAAATCCTCGACCCGGCTGAACAACTCGACGGGCAGTGCCCGAGTGCGCCGTTCGGCACGCCTGGACTGATGTATGGCCCCCACACCGGGAAGCTGCAGCGGTTCGGGCGCCGGTCGCAGGGTGTCGGCCCAGTACCCGACATCAGACATGGTGGGTTCCGCTGAGCTCCCGAGTACCTCGACCGCGACGAACTGCGGCGCCAGCCTGCTCAGCCGCTCACGGTAGGCGGCGCCCAGGTCGCCGAAGAAAACGGCCCAGGAGTCGTCGTCCCAACAGATGTGATGCACAACAAGCAGCAACACGAATTCGTCTGCACCAGTGCGTATCAGGGTTATGCGCATCGGCAATTCGGCGTGCAGATCGAAGGGTCTGCCGAACTCTTCCCGCGCCCGCGCGTCGACTTGCTGATCGCTTAACTCACATACTTGCCAGGAAATTTCAACGTCATCGGCGAAAATTTGATACGGCTCGCCCTCGCTATCCACCCCGTAGGTGGTACGCAAAACCGCATGCCGGGCAACGACATCAGCGAACGCTGCACGCAGGCGCGCCTCGTCCAAAGCACCCGTCAGGCGATAGCCGACGCAGATGTTCAGCGTGGTGTCCGTGGGATCCATCGTCTGCAGAAACCACATCCGGCGCTGACCGGCCGACAACGGGTAACGTTGCCCCGCGAGTACAGCGCGCGTTTCCGCCGATTGTGCAGCCGCTAGGCCGCTCTCGGCGATGCGTCGACGCAATAACTCGCGACGACGCTGCTGCAAGGTCTTAGCCTCGTCCGCCATCGCTCACCCCACTCCCGGCATTGCGTCCCCCTGGCTATTGAGGTAGCCGCCACGCACAAAGACCTCATCCCCGCCGCGCTCCACGCCGTCCGCGGTACGGACGCGGGTGATCACTAACCCGCGGTTGCCGCCACGATGTGCAGCGGGACCCGACACCACCGCGCCACCGCCCTCTTGGACGATGACCCGCCCGGGCGTACCACCGAAGCGGGCCTCGGAAACCCGGGCCTCGAGCACCTCGATCCGTTCACCCCGGTAGAAGCTGAACGCGCGCGGATACGGATCGGACAGTGCACGCACGAACCGCTCGAGGTCTTCGGCCGACCAGGTCCAGTCGATCAAACTGTCCCGCTCCGAACGCTTGTGAAAGTACGTCCGGTCGGCCTTGTTCTGCGGTCGCCAGCAGGCGGTCCGAGACTCCAATGCGGTCAGCGCCTCCCGCAGCGCACCCGGGATCAGCTCCATCCCCCGCAGCACCAGCTCGGTGCCGGTTTCGGTCGGACCGATGGGCAGCGAATGCTGGACGAGAATGTCGCCGGTGTCCAGGCCGTCGTCCATCCGGTGGATGGTCAACCCGAACTCGGTCTCACCGCTGATCAACGCCCACAGCACGGGCGAGAACCCGGTGAACTTCGGCAGCAACGAGTCGTGCAAATTCAGCGTGCCGTGCGGCGGGAGGTTGTACAGCTCAGCCGGCATCCAGGTGTACCAACTGTTGACGACGATGACATCGGGTTCAGCGCGCTTGACCAAGTCGATGGTCTCGGCGTCGACCCGCTCGGTGAGATGCACCCGGATGCCGTGGTCGCGCGCGAGTTGCTCAACCGACGCCGACCAGATCGCCTTGTACGACTGCTCGCTTGCCGGATGGGTGACCGCGAGAACGACGTCGTGATCCTGCTCGATCAGCGCCTGCAGCGTCTTGAACCCCCAGGTCTGGAAGCCGAAGGAGACGACCCGCATGACACTTGACCCTCTCTGTACCGCTCACGATCCCTGCCGAATTCAACCTCAGAAGATTATGTTAGCCTTCGCTAAGTTGCGTGGCTCTCGCGGCCGTCTCGGTGGACGAGGCCGTATCGGCGCGATCGACCCAAAGCGACCGGTGAGCGAAAGGTAGGGGTGCATGCCGCGGCCACTGGGGTGGATCAGGCAGTTCCACAAGCCGGGTCTGCCCGACAGTCTTCCGTTGCTGATCTTTCCGCATGCCGGGGCGGGGGCGTCCGCGTACCGCGAATTCTCGAAGTCGCTCAGCGGCAGGTTCGACGTCATCGTTTTCCAGTACCCGGGACGCCAGGACCGCGCCGCCGAAGCCCTGTTGGGTTCGATCCCGGCGCTCGCTGCGGGAGCGTTCGGCGAGTTCAGCACGTCGGATCACAATCGCGGCGTTCCGATCGTCACGTTCGGCCACAGCATGGGGGCGATGGTCGCGTTCGAATTCGTCCGGCTCGCCGAGGCCGCCGGAATCGATGTGCGGCAACTCAACGCGTCCGCGACGGTTGCCCCCTGTCACGCCGCCGACAAACTTCCCCATCCAGCCACTGACGAGGAGTTGCTCGCCCATCTCGCGGCGCTCGATGGCACCGACACCGGCGTCGCCGCGAACAGCGCCATCATGAAACTCGCGCTTCCCGTGGTCAAGGCCGACTTCAAGGCGTTTGACGCGTACCGGTGCGCGAAAGAGGTCAAGGTGGCCGCGCCGATTCACGCGATGGGTGGCGACCAGGACCCGTACGTCACGTTGGGTGATCTCTACGGCTGGGGCAAACACACCGACAGCCTCACGGTCACGATGTTCGACGGTGGGCACTTCTACGTGAACCAGCACATCGAGGCCGTCGCGGAGTCGGTGGCGTCGGGCGCGGAATGCGAGCGGACAGCGTGACTTCGAGCGACCCGGTCGTCATCTCCGGAATGGCCATCGAGGCGCCCGGCGGAATCGACACCCCCGACGGCTTGTGGTCGGCGCTGGCGGAATCCAGGGAGCTGATCGGGCCCTTCCCCCGCGACCGAGGCTGGACCGTCGACGATCTGCTGTCGGCATCCCGGGTAGCGGACGGTTGGCGGCAGGTCTGCGACGCAGGCGGATTCTTGGAGCACGCAGGGACATTCGACGCGGCGCTGTTCGGCCTCACCGACCACGAGGCGATGGTGATGCACCCCCAGCAGCGGGTAGCGATGCGGATGGCGTGGAAGGCGCTGGAGAACGCTGGGATCAATCCCGGCACGTTGGAGAATTCGGAGGGCGGCTGTTTCGTCGGGATGTCGATGACCGAGTACGGCTTACGCACCACGACAACCGACGATTACACGGGTTTTCGGACCGTAGGTATGGGACAACTCGGCGGCGCCGGCAGGATTTCGCACTGCCTCGGAATCACCGGCCCATCGATATCCCTCGATTCGGCGTGCGCATCGTCGCTGACCGCGGTGCAGCTGGCCGCCAACGCGGTGCAAATGGACGAATGCGATTGGGCGCTTGCCGGCGCCGTGTGTGTTTTGGGAGAGCCGACGGCCTTCTACGAGTTTTCCCGACTCAATGCCATCTCCGCGGATGGGCATTGCCGGGCCTACTCCGACGACGCCACCGGCACCGTCTGGGGCGAAGGCGCGGGAATGGTTGTCGTCGAACGTGAATCACGAGCGCGGCAACTGGGCCACCGGATCTATGGTCGCGTCTTGGCGATCCGCACCAACCACAACGGCAAGGGCAAGCCGATCCTGGTTCCCCGGGTTCGCGCACAGACGCAACTGGTGAGCAAGACTCTCGACGCGGCGGGAATCGATCCGGCCAGCATCGGAATGATCGAAGGGCACGGCACCGCGACGCTGGCGGGCGACCCCCAGGAACTGACCGCCCTGTTCAACACCTACGGCGCGGCCGGATGCGAAGCGCTGCTCGGCTCGATCAAATCGAACGTCGGACACGCGCAAGCGGCGTCCGGGATGCTCGGCCTGATCAAGCTGCTGCTCGCAGGCCTGCACGGTCACATTCCGCCGACCCTGTTCTCGGACAACCCAACCAAGACGGTGGACTGGGATCGGACCGGCCTGCGACTAGCTACAAAACTGCATCCCTGGGACCCGAAAGACGGAGTCCGTTACGGAGCCGCGTCGTCATTCGGTGCTGGCGGCGCCAACGCGCACGCGATCATTTCCATGCCCGCGAGTGCCTGAGAGCACGAAAGTGACAATGCTTACCTACCGGCTTCCGAACGGCAGCATTCCCGTCCTGCTGTCGTCGGACGTCGCAAGCCTGTTGCGGGGCGAGGCCGCTGCCGTGCTCTCCTATGCCACGGATCATCCCGAGGTAGCACCGCAGGCCATTTCCGACATGCTGTTTCGAACGCGGATCGCGCGCAAACACCGGACCCTGGCCATGGTGGCCGACCGCGACGAATTGCTCGGCGCCCTGCGGGCGGTTAGCCAGGACCGCGAACACCCTTCGGTGGTCCGCACCGGCACTGCGCCCGCCACCGCCCGCCGACGCGCCTATGTCTTTCCCGGTCAGGGCAGCCAGCGCCCCGGGATGGGACGGCTTTTCTACGAGTCGGTCCCCGCGTTCCGCGCCGAGGCCGATCTATGCGCCGAAGCTTTCACGACACAGCTCGGCACGTCACCGCTGAGTTACCTTCTCGACGAACATCTTCCGGCCCAAGATGATGCCACTAGCGTGCAGCCTGTGTTGTTCACCCAGATGGCCGGGCTGGCCGCGATGTGGCGCTCATTCGGCATCGCACCGAACGCGACCATCGGGCACAGCCAAGGCGAGATCGCGGCAGCCTATGTATCTGGCACGATCACCCTGGCCGACGCGGTCTGCATCATCGGAATACGCGCCCGGCAGGCTGACGAGTTGGCATCCGGCGACTACGCGATGGCAGTTGTCGCCGCCGACCGCAATACCTGTGAAGACCTAATCGCGCGGTGCTCCGGTTGGGCTGAGCTGTCGGTGGTGAATTCGCCGAACATGGTTGGAATATCCGGTGATCGAGAAGCGGTGCAGGACATCGTGGATACGTGCACCGAGCGCGGCAGGTTCGCGCGAGTCATCAATGTGCAATATCCCGCACACACCAGTCGAATCAATGACGTTGGCGAAAAGGTACGTGCGACCACGCAACGCGAATTGCAGAATCCGAAGTTCCTCGACACAGATATCGACTGCCTAGGGGCCACGCTCGGCGGTCCCATCACCCAAGACCTGCCTGTCGAACAGTATTGGTTCTGGAACCTGCGCAACACCGTACGGTTCGATAAGGCAATCGCGGCCGCGCTACCGCTCGGCACCGACACATTCGTCGAACTGGCCGAGCACCCGACGCTTCAGCTCGCGATTCAAGACAATCTCGCTGCCCTTACCGACGAGCGCGCGACCATGGTGGTCGGCACATCTGACCGAACGGCCACCGACCTCAGCGAGTTCACCCGCAATCTCGCGCTGCTGGCAGTACACGACTTGGACTACCAGTGGGAATGTCTGGGCACCGAGTTGGACGGCCCTGCTCCACTGCCGCTGCTCGATTTCCCCAATACCAGGATGAACGAGGTCCGGTTGTGGCAGCACTATGTTCCTTCAGCCAAACCGGTTGCTGCGGAGGAGAAAGCGGCACCGGATACAACACTGCCACGGCTTCTCAGCGAGGAGTGGGAGCGGCTGTCGCATCGTTCGCTGGTGCCGCCGCGTGCCATCGGAATCGTCGATTACGCGGGAGCCTGCGCTGATCTGGCCAGCGCCCTGTGCGCCGCGGCCGGTGATGTCGGCGCCACGGCACGCGTTATCGACCTCGAAAACCTACAAACCACCGATGATCTCGATACCCACGTCATACTCCTTCCAGCGTCGCCGGCATTGGACGACGCCGCCGCGGCGGCCGAGGTCGCTGCATTCTTCGGCAACCGCACGTGGTGGCCGGGAGTCGGCGGCGCGATCACCGACTGCTGGCTGCTGACAGTGGGCGGTGAGGTGGTTATTGCCGACGATGCGCCGCCAGATCCGGTGCACGCGGCAGCAAGTGCGGGTTTTCGCTGCATCGGCGCCGAACACCCCGGCGTGCGGTTTCGGCACCTCGACCTGGCCGCTGGGTCGACGTCGCCGGAATCGGCCGTCACGATCATTGGGGCGCTGCACACCGCGGGTGAGTCAGAGCTCGCGCTACGCAACGGTGGCCTCTACGCCAAACGGATCGTCGAGGACGACTCCCCCCAGGCCAACGCGAATGAGGCGCCGCCCGAACATGCGCTCATCATCGGAGGCACGGGAAACCTCGGGCTGGAATTCTGCGAGCACCTGGCGCGCCGCGGCGCGCGACGAATCACCCTGTTAAGCAGGTCGGGCGAGACACCCGCGGTCGCAGATCGACTGCGGCGGGTCCGGTCGGCCACCTCAACGCAAATTCGGGTCTCGCAATGTGACGTGGGTGACCAGGCGGCGGTGTCGGAGCTGGCGCGGGAACATCACGACGCGCCGGCGGACCTGATAATCCATGCCGCCGTGGCATATTCGGGCGCCGAATTGTCAGACATCACGGCCGAGAAGGTCGACGCGGCCCTGCGCGCCAAAGTTATCGGCATTTCCCGCGTGTTGAGTACGTTTCCCCGGACCGATCACTGTCGGGTCGTCCTGTGTTCCTCGATCGCGGCGACCGTCGGCGGTCGCGGCCTGATCGTCTACGCCGCGGCCAATCGAATGCTCGACGCGATGGCACACCGGCTCCGGGCCGAGGGTCTGGACTGCGCTTCACTGCAGTGGGGGCAATGGACGGTCACTTTCGATCCCGATGCCGCGGGCACGGCGCAGCTGGCCGTGACCGGTCTGCTGCCAATGTCGGCCGGGGATGCACTTGAGCTGGGGATGAGGCCGCTCAATGGAAATGCCGGGATCGTGGCGTTCGAGCTGGACCGGGCTCGGTCGGTGCTGGAAACCTGCGGGCGCGGCTCGTTGCTGTCGCAACTCAGCTCGCCTGAGGTGAAAACCACTGTACTCGTTGATGATGCCGATGTACCGCAACGCTTGATGAAGCTGCTCGCTCAGGCCATCGGTGTCGAGCACGCCGACACGATTGACGCAGAAGTCCCCATGGTCGCCATCGGCCTCGATTCGTTGCAGGCGCTGGAGTTACGTCGTCGCGTGAAGATCGAGTTCAACCACGATCTGGAGGTCTCGGATCTGCTCGGCGGGGCGTCGATCGCGGACGTGCTGGCGCAGTTGAGCACATAGTCACTGGCTAAGGATGCCTAGTTCTGGAAGACCACCAACCAAATGGCGACGCATTGGCAGATCGCGGCGATAGCGGTGCAGGCATGGAAGAATTCGTGATACCCGAACGTCGTCGGCCACGGGTCGGGCCAGCGCAGTGCGTAGAACACCGCGCCAACGCTGTACAGGGCGCCGCCAACCGCCAGCAGCACGGTCGCGGCCACTCCGGCGTTGTGCAGAATCAGCCCGGAATACCAGATCACCACCCAGCCCAGTAGTAGGTATAGCGACACATTCAACCAGCGGGGCGCCGTTGACCAGAACAGCGTCAATAAGATTCCGGCCACCGCGCCGCCCCAGACGATCGCCAGCACCACGTGACCTGTTCCTCGCGGCATGGCCAGCCTGGCAAACGGTGTATAGCTGCCGGCGATCAACACGAAGATCATCGAGTGGTCAAGGCGTCTCATCCATTGCCGGACGGTCGCCGATTCCCAGTGCACACGGTGATATATCGCGCTGACGGCGAACATTCCCACAATCGCCAAGGCGTACGTCAGCGTCGAGTGCCCTGCCCTCTTAGACACCTCCGCCCACGACACTGCCACCAGCACTGTCCCGGCCACCAGAGCCGCGACGGCGCAGTAGACGTGAATCCAACCGCGCAACCGGGGCTTGATCATAAGTTGAGCAGGCTCGGACTGGGGCGCGGGCGCGGGCGCGATACGGTAGCTCAAATTCCCTGCTCTCGCTTCGGTAAAAAGCTAGATCTACTAACAGTATGTCGGCGCGAGATGAGGAACAGCTGAGCGGAACCTATGAATTACGTGTACCGACCGGGCCACAGAACGTGCCAGCTTCATCGTCAAACGGATTGATACTCGCCAGTTCTCCCCAACGGGGGACCCGTTACCCGCACTTCGGCGCCGAGCACACGGTCGGACAGCAGCCCCAGGCAGCTCAGGTTCGGAAATCCCGGGCCTTCGTTGACGCCGGACAAATTGGGCAGCACCAGTTTCGGGGTCACGCCGGCAACGGCCAAATCGTGGCCGATGGACTCCTCCAGGCGCTCGCGCGTCAGCGGGCCACCCAAGCCTAGCTCCAAGACGTCCACGGCGGCGGGGCGCAACAGCGGCAGGAACCACAGCGGGTCTGCACCGGAACCGTCGATGACGAGGTCGAAGCGATGCAGTGTCTCGTGCGGTTCACCAGAGTTGTCGGTGCACAGCGTGATCCAGATTCGGTTGTCGCGATCGACCACGCGGGCGACGCGCCCACGCAGATGCTTGATCCTCTCGTCGGACAGCAATGACTCCTGAACGCGCGCCGAGAAGACGCCGCGGTCGGTGCGGGCGATGCAGTCGCGCCGTTCGGCGTGCGTCAGGTTGCGCCAGCCCGCAGGATCTGAAAACAGCGAGTTCTCGAAGAAACCCTCGCCGCGGGTGAACAGGGTCGCTTGCGGCGAGATCGCGGTGATCGCCGAAACCCGGTGATGGAAAAGCTCATTGAGTATTGACGCGGAGGTCTCTCCGCCGCCGATGACCGCAACATTTTCGGCGACAATCCGTTCGTGCTGCCCGGCGCGCTGCCAAAACTGCGAAATCGACAAGACCCGCGGATCACCCGAAAGGATGGACCGCTCCGGCTGACCCGGACCGGTCACCATCATCGCGTCCGCGGAGACGTTCGAGTCATCCGTGTGCAGCACCCAGCGCGACCCGTCGAGCGAAATCTGAACTACCTCGCCGCGAACGACTTTCAGATCGACCACGTCGGCGACCCAGCGCAAGTATCCAGCCCAGGTGTCGTGTGTAGGCGCCGGCCTTCCCCGGTCGATCCAGCCTACGAATTGGTCGGTGGCAACCAGATACGACTGCCAGCTGAACCGCATCATCTGCTCATCGAGCTCGTTGTTGCGGCCTGGCACCACAGTCGATCGGTAAGGGAAGCCGACATCTTTTTCCGGGCTGGTGCCCAATCGCTGGCGGCCGTCGGTCCAGCCGCCACCGGCTTGCCAGTTGGCGGCGACGCCGGAGCGTTCGACGGCAACGACGTCGGCCACCTCGACGCCCATCTCCCGCAGCACCGCCGCCTTCGCGGCCACTGCCACCGCCTTGGCGCCGGCCCCGATGATCGCAAGGGTGCCGCTCACCGCGCCAGCATCCCCCACAACCACACCTCCAGAGATTAGCTCAGGCTGTCCTAACTTCGGTACGCTACCCTATGTCGGGAGGCAGCACACGCCTGCCCCGAGGGAGCTATCGAGTGCCTGTTACCCCTGCGCGGGGACCTTCTCGAACGCCCCAAGCCGCAGCACAACCCGCGTCGCTGGACGGCTTTGTGCCCTTTCCGCCGGAACGGGCGGCCACATACGCGGCCGTCGGCTACTGGACCGGCCGCACCCTCGATTCAGTGCTACGGGATGCCGCTGCGGCCTGGCCGGACCGTATTGGCGTCGTGGACACCGCGAGCAGCCACACGTATTCCGAGCTGGACAAACTGGTCGACCGGGCCGCCGCCGGGTTCGCCTCGATCGGGATCGCGCCCGCTGATCGGGTGCTGCTGCAACTGCCGAATTCGTGCCGGTTTGCCGTCGCGCTGTTCGGCCTGCTGCGAGCCGGGGCCATCCCGGTGATGTGCCTGCCTGGACATCGGTATGCCGAACTCAGCCATTTCGCCGAGACCAGCGCCGCGGTCGGGTTGATCATCGCCGACACGGCCAACGGTTTCGACTACCGCGCCATGGCCGAGCGACTGGTCGCTGCGCATCCGCGGCTGCGCCACGTCGTCGTCGACGGGGAACCCGGCCCCTTCACGTCGTGGTCGTCGCTGCCCGCCGGTGAGCCGCCCGATATTGAGCTCGACGCCACGGCTCCCGCCTTGCTGCTGGTGTCGGGCGGCACGACCGGCGCGCCGAAACTGATCCCCCGCACACACGATGACTACGTCTACAACGCCACCGCAAGCGCCGAGCTCTGCCGGCTGACACGTGACGACGTGTATCTCGTGTCGCTGCCCGCGGCACACAACTTCCCGCTTGCGTGCCCCGGCATCCTCGGCGCGATGGCCGTCGGCGCCACCGTGGTTTTCGGCACGGATCCCAGCCCGGAGGCGGCGTTCGCCACCATCGAGCGACACGGCGTCACCGTCACCGCGCTGGTGCCGGCGCTGGCCAAGCTGTGGGCACAAGCCTGCGATTGGGAGCCGGTGACCCCGAAGTCATTGCGGCTTCTGCAAGTTGGCGGCGCCAAGCTGGAACCCGAGGACGCTCGCCAGGTGCGCGCCGCGTTGACCCCGGGCCTGCAGCAAGTGTTCGGGATGGCCGAAGGCCTGCTGAACTACACCCGCCTCGACGATCCGCCGGACGTGCTCGAGCACACCCAGGGTCGGCCGCTCTCCCCTGCCGACGAAGTGCGCATCGTCGACGACGAAGGCGAGCCGGTGGCGCCGGGCGAAGAGGGCGAGCTGCTGGTGCGCGGGCCCTACACCTTCAACGGCTACTTTCGTGCCGAACGCGACAACGAGCGGTGCTTTGATCCCGACGGCTTCTACCGCAGCGGCGACCTGGTGCGGCGCGGAGACGACGGCTACCTCGTGGTGACCGGTCGCACCAAGGACGTCATCTGCCGTAGCGGTGAAACGATCGCGGCCCAGGGCCTCGAAGAACAGTTGATGAGCCACCCGGCGATCTGGTCGGCCGCGGCGGTTCCCGTTCCCGACCCGTCGCTGGGCGAAAAGATCTGCGCCGCGGTTGTTTTCGCTGGGCCACCGGTGACGCTGGCGCAGTTGAACGCCCACCTTGATGAGCGCGGTGTGGCCACGCATGCCCGGCCCGACATGCTGGTGGCAATGTCGGCGCTGCCCACGACGCCGGTCGGCAAGATCGACAAACGGGCGATCGCCCGCCAGGTCGCTGGCCCCAATCCGCCACGAGCGTAACCACACTGCGAAAAGTCAGGCCAGAATTCGCCATCCGGTTACGCTCGCGACGGTTAGAAATTCAGGCTGGGGAACATGATTCGGCCGGGGTCATACTTCTGCCGAACGGCGCTCAATCGAGATAGATTCGAGCCGAAGTACCGCGATGCCGCCTGGTTCGCCTCGAGGTAATTCACATAGCCTCCAACCGAATACGGACGCACCGCTTGGTGGGCCGTGTTCAACCAGTTGGTCGCCGCCGACGGGTCTCCGGATGTTTCGACATACCACTGCACCAGCGCGGACTGCTGTCGCCAAGGAAATGCGGTAGCCCCCGGTGCAACGCTGGCCAGCGCGCCGTCAAGCGCATGCATGATCGCCAGCATGCGCCCCGCCCCGCGCGGAAAAGCTTCCACCGCCGCGGCGATGCCCTGAGCCGCGCCCGCATTGATGGTCGGGAAAACATCCGATCCGCCGACATATCCGATCGGCGACGGGTTGAGGTTGTTGACGGCCAGATACCGCACCAGGCCCAAGTAATCGAATGTCTGGCTGTCGGTCCCGGCCGGTTGAATTCCGACGGCTGAAGTGATGGCCGCCGCCACTTTGCTACCCGACCCGGCCGGGCAGGTCGCCATGATGCGACAGTGCGTACCCGTCGCGTCGGTCGTGCTGTCCGCCAGTGCCCAGCTGTTTCGGTCGGCGGTCCGGAGCCAGTTCTGCCAACCGACGAGGACCTGCGCGAACGACTGCGGCGGGAAATTCAGGTTCACGACGTCGTACTGGGCAGTGGGGAACGTGGCGAAGGTCAGTGAGGTCGTCACCCCGAAGTTGCCGCCACCACCGCCTTTCAACCCCCAAAACAGGTCGGGGTTATTGGCGGCGGACGCGGTGACGGCCTGGCCGCTCGGCAGCACCACCGTTGCGGACGTCAATTGGTCACACAGCAAGCCCGCATGCCGGGAATGGGCGCCCAGCCCGCCGCCCAGGGCGTGTCCCGCGGCACCGACCGACGGGCAGGTTCCCGTCGGGATGCCCCGGCCGGCCGCGGCCACCGCCTCGTGCACCGCGTACAGACTCGTCGCGGGCGTCACCGTGACCTGCCCGCTGGCGGCGTCATAATTGACTCCCCCGGGCAATTGGCGCAGGTCAAGCACCATGGTGCCGTTCGCCGTGGACGCCCCCACGTAGGAGTGCCCACCGCTGCGCGGGGCGACCTTGAGGTTGTGGGCGGTAGCGAATGCCATCGCCTTTTGCACGTCCGCCGCCGATGTGACGGCAACGATCGCCGCCGGCGTCGAGCCGTTGTAGTTGGTGTTGAAAACCTGCTTGGCCGTTGCGAATTGCCCGTCGCCCGGCGTCAGAACCTTCCCACCGATTGCGGTGGAAAGATCGCCCCACCCCGCGGTATGCGGCGGGTCGGCGGCAGCCCGGGCCGGGCCGAAAACCGCACCGCCGGCTAACGCTCCGGCCGCACCCCGCAGAAACGTCTGACGCGAGATCTCACGCCCCCGCGATTGCGTCATGTCCCGCATTGTCAACCACACGATGACAAAAACCGTGCTGCCGCACGACGTGTCGCATCACAAGTCGGCGCGCCGCGCCATCTATGTCAGGTTAAGCGGCCGACAGGAGCATCGCGATTACCGTCCGCTGAGCGTTAGCGTCCCTTTTGTTTTTAGCACCTTGCTGGCCGTGATCCTCTCGATCCTGCGGGCCTCGCGCTCGAGGTAGCGCCCTTTGGATTCGTCGAATTTGTCCGAGGCTTCCTCGAGCTCCTTGATTAGGACGGCGAGATCGTCACGCATCGACGCGGCCTCGCCGGTGAAGTCTTCGCGCTCGAAGATGCGCCACTTTTTCAGCACTGGCATGACCACCTCGTTGAGGTGTATGCGGGGGTCGTAGACGCCGCCAACGGCGATGATCACGGCCTTGCGCCGGAACTCAGGCACCGTAAATCCGGGCATCCTGAAGTTGCGCAGTATTCGATGCACCGACTTCATCGCCAGGTTGGGCGCCACGTCAAGACCTGCGGCGCTGACGTCGCGGTAGAAGATCATGTGCAGGTTCTCGTCTGCCGACACCCTGGCGAGTAACTGGTCAGCGATCGGGTCGTTACAGGCTTTACCTGTGTTGCGGTGCGACACGCGGGTGGCCAATTCCTGAAACGAGACGTACATGACCGAATCGAACAGGTTCTCGGCGAACATGTCGCCCTGGTTATTCTGGCCTGGGCTGAAGCCTCTCGTCATTTGCTCCATGCGCAGCTTCTCCAGCTCGACCGGGTCGACCGCGCGGGTGACCACCAGGTAGTCGCGCAGCGCGGTGCTGTGCCTGTTCTCCTCGGCGGTCCACCGATTCACCCAGTGCCCCCAAGCGCCGTCCATGCTGAAGTTCATCACGATCTCGCGGTGGTACGAGGGCAAATTGTCCTCGGTCAGCAGGTTTTGCACCATCGCCACTTTCGCCACGTCGGAGAGTCGACTTTGCCCGGGCTCCCAGTCCTGCCCGTCCAAGGCGTGGAAATTCTTGCCGTCCGACCACGGAACGTAGTCGTGCGGACTCCATTCCTTGAACATCGAGAGGTGACGGTTGAGCAGCCGCTCAGCCACCGGCTCGAGCTCTTGGAGTAGCTGCAGGTTCGTTAAGCTCTTGGACACAACTTCTCCCAGCTATGTGTGTCGGACAGTAACATGCATTCTATCTGTGTAGATCGGTTACATTCAAGTGCGACACGGCGTCGTATGTTGCTTTTCACGGGCTTGATCGCGGGATACGGCGCTCACCATCGCCGACCGGGGTGATCAACCCGAGGTCGCCGTCATAGCGTGGGTACAGCAGCCGGCCGCGGCCGCTATCCGAATCCGTGAAAAACAGCATTCGCAAGCCGTGCGCGCGCGCCCGGTGCACCGCAGCCTCCTCGGTAAGAGTCGGCGTCGGACGGGAATTCACGATCAGCGCCACCGGTGGACCAGAGTCGCCCGGCGACCACGCCCATCCGGGAGGAAAGACATGGCGCTGGCGGGCCAGCCGCAGCCCCGACGGCCCGGCCCGGTATAGCACTGCGTCCTCGCCTGTCTCGGCGTCGGTGAACAGATGCACGTCGTAGTCCATCGCGTCCATCACCGCCGCCGTCTGCAACGGGGTGGCGCGCTGCGGCACCACCAATTTGCGGCGAGTGACGACTGCCTCCGCCCCCACGGTCAGCATCCGCCGGGTCGGATCAGGCCAGGCTCTGGGGCGCCAGTCCGCGCCTACTCGGGCAATCTGGCCCTCGAGCCTGGTGAGCGCCGGCGATAGATCGTCGACGCTCGCCGTTACGGTGTGCACTCGCACCGGGGTGGCACGGACCCGCAGATTCACCTGCACCAGCATCGGTCCGTCGTTCGCCGTTTTCAGACGCACCCGAGCACCCTCGGTGATTCCACGACGGCCCAATATGTGACCTACCTCATGCGCGACGCGCTCGGCCTGCGACGCCGAAACCCGGCCAGCCGAAAGTACGAAGACATCGGGGAATTCCTGCACCGAACATTTCTCGGGTGCATACACGACGCAGCGACCTCGCTTTCTTTCCATGCTCCGCTTATCAATTCGGCTGGAAATGAAGCCTCGCTGGCCGACACTTCATCGACTAGGGCCGAAGGTCCCCGCGTTGGGAAGCGTCAGTCGACAAGCCATTGGCCCCAACGCGGATCGCGACGCCACATAACAGACACAGCCACAGACCGCTGCGGAACTGATGGCCGCCCGGCCCGTCAGCAAATCAGAGACTTACTGACGCGCAAGCAGATACGGCGCCACGGTGGAGAGCTTCTGGCAGGGCTCTTCGAATTCGCGCTCGGTTCGGACTCTTCGATGATCCCGGCGCAGGCCCGTATCGACGTGTTGCCGTCGGACTCGTAGGCCGCCCGCAGCGTCAGCGCGGAGTCCAACCCGCCGTCCGCCGAAATCATTACGACCGCTCCGGAATACAGTCCGCTTTCGGGATGCCCGACGCGGGAACCGTGGGACCGGCAGCAGCGCCGGGGCCGGCGGGGCCGGAATCAACGGCGGCAGCGTTGGCGCCAACGGCACGGGTGGCACGGGCGGCGGCGGCTACGGCGGCAGCGGTGGCCTGGGCAGCTACGGCACCAACGGCACCTAGCCCACCGCGGGCGGCGCGGGAGGTCAGGGCGGCGGCGGAGGCACCGGCGGCGCTGGTATTGGCAAAGCCGGCGGCGGTGACGGCGGCTAGGGCGGTCAAGGCGGTGTCGGCGGCCAAGGCGGCTTCGGCGCACCGCAGGAACCGGCGGTGTCGGAACCGACGGCGGCTCCGCGGGCGCCAACGGTACCGGTGGGGTCGGCGGCACCGGCGGGATGGGCGGCTCCGGCGGCACTGGCCAAAGCGTCACCGCCATCATCAACCTCGGCACCGAACCGCGCGGGGTGGCCGTCAGCCCCACCGGCCACTAGGCCGGCAACGTCTACGTCCCCAACGTCGACGACGGCACGGTGTCGGTGATTCGCTAAGGGCTTGCCCGTATTCTCACGCAGTCGTCCAACCCTGGGCCCTGCGCTACTGACGCGCAATCAGATACGGCGCCAGGGTGGACAATTTCTCGCAGGTCTCTTCGAATTCGCGCTCGGGTTCGGACTCTTCGATGATGCCCGCACCGGCGCGCAACCACGTCCTGCCGTCGCTCTCATAGGCCGCCCGCAGCGTCAGCGCGGCGTCCAATCCGCCGTCCGCCGAAACCATCACGACCGCTCCGGAATACAGCCCGCGGCCGCCTTCATCGAGGCGCAGGATGGCCTCGACGCCATCGGCTTTCGGGATGCCCGACGCGGTGACCGCGGGGAACAGCGCCTCCAGCGCGTCCATCCGATCGCTCGACGGGTCCAGACGGGCGCTGATCGTGGAACCGAGGTGCTGCACACTCCCCCGCTCCCGCACTGTCATGAAATCGGTAATGGCGGCGGTGCCCGGCTCGGCGATCTCGTTGATCTCCTGAAGTGAGCTTCGTACCGAAATAGCGTGCTCAACAATTTCTTTGGAATTCGATTCCAGATCTTCACGAGCCTGACGGTCACGAGCCGCGCCGCGTCCGAGCGCCCGGGTACCGGCCAGCGGTTCGGTCACCACGGTGCCGTCCCGGTGGACGGCGGCGACCAGCTCCGGACTGTAGCCGAACGCGCGAATCCCGCCCAGCCGCAACAAAAACGACCGCACCGGGGTGTTGTGTCGTCGGCCCAGCCGGTAGCTGGCCGGGAAGTCGAGCGCGAAAGGCACTTCGACACAACGGGATAGGATCACCTTGCGGTAGCGACCGGCGGCGATCTCACCAACGGCCGTCGCCACTCGATCGCGGTAGCCGGACGGATCGGCGACTATGTCGACCGCGCGAGCGTCGCACACATCGGGCACACCGTCGGCGATCAATCCGAGCACCGCTTCGCGGTGGCCGGCCGCCGCGCCAAACAGGCGAACCTCGTCTTGCGTCACCACTATGCGGGCACGGGGCCAAAACATCCGCGCCAGCGGGGTTCGCGGCGCCAGCCGCTGCTGCAGCCCGTAACGGTAGAGGCCGAATTCGAACGCGATCCAACCGAAAACCTGTTCGGTTTCCAGCAGCAGCCGGTCGATGGCTTCGCCAAGCACCGATCCCGGCCGTCCCGCCCACCGTTGCCGCTGAGTTACCCCGTCGCGGATCACGCGCAGTTCGTCGGTGTCCAGCTCGACCATCGCCTGCACACCGCTGGCCAACACCCACTGATTATCGTGCTCGTAGAGCAGGTATTCCTCGCCGGCACGCTCAGATAGCACCGCGGCCAGCTCGGCTGCCAGGTCGGCCCGTTCGATGTGGGCGGGGAGCGGAATCGACAGTGACGCGACGACTGCGGGACTTGTTTCGACGCTAGCCTCGGTCACAGTAAGTAAATGTAGCCTAACCTATGAAGGCGCGCGAAACTCGTCTCGCGAAGACCGTCCCATGAGGCGAACAGCGGCACGTTCTGGGAGCTTCGGGGGCCATATCCCAGGCCCCTCTGGCGTGTCGACCGAATGTGTAACACAACTTTAATGCGACCGGCCGAGCCCTCCCAGCTAACGTCCGGTCGTTAATCCACGACCCCATCGACAAAGAGATCCATCGTCATCCTGTTCCGGCTTGCGGCCGGCGGAAGAGCCGAGCCATCCGGCGCCGACGAGCTCGAAATCAGCGAAATAGACTGGTCCGCTGCGGATTTGGCGGGTCGGGTGATTTGGGGAAATCACGGCGCGTTACTCGCCTTCGGTACGGAAGTCGCCGCGACATCGCAAACGGCGGGCCACAGCTGGACTCTCGCTAATTTTTTCACACATTGGATGCAGCATTAAATCCACAGTAAACGTACAGTTAATTCCCAAAGGATTGGCACTGATCGTGCCCTACCAGGCGCGATCCGAGCGCTGTGACCATTGATTTTGCCAGACTCCAGCCATTCCTGTGGGTCTTCCACAGCCCTGCCTTTTAGCGCTACAGCCGACTAGCGGTTTGGCATCAGCGGGGTTTAAATTTCTGCACGGTCGTCGGGTTGTTCGTTGTCCCGTATGCGGACGGTGCTTCCCCCTGACCACCGCCCCAGTCAAGAGAGGCTCCGATGCTCCAAGAGTTCTGGCACAACTTCACGCACAACCTGTTCAAGCCGCTCCTGCTGTTCTTTTACTTCGGGTTCCTCATCCCGATCCTGAAGGTGCGGTTTGAGTTCCCGTATGTGCTCTATCAAGGCTTGACCATGTACCTGCTGCTGGCCATCGGCTGGCACGGCGGTGAGGAACTGGCCAAGATCCCGCCCTCGAGCATCGCCAACATCGTGGGATTCATGGCGCTGGGCTTCGTGCTCAACTTCATGATCGGCGGCCTCGCCTATCTTCTGCTGAGTTGGCTGACGTCCCTGCGGAAAATCGACCGGGCAACGGTCGCCGGTTATTACGGGTCAGACTCGGCAGGGACCTTCGCCACCTGCGTGGCCGTCCTGGCCGCCATTAACCTCGCAGCCAACGCGTATATGCCGGTGATGCTGGCCGTCATGGAGATTCCGGGCTGCTTGGTGGCGTTGTACCTGGTGGCGCGGCTGCGGCACCGGGGGCTTAGCGAAGCCGGATACATGCCCGACGAAGACGGCTACATCCCGCCGGTCAAGGTTGGGGTCGGACCCGGCACGGCAGCAAAGCCTCCGCACGGCGGAAGCCTCGACAGCGAGCACGATCGCGGTGTCGAGCAGGAGCTGGAGCTGTCGCTGGAAAAGCTGGAACATCCGAACTGGGAACCCGACCATGTTCCAGCCATCGGTAAGGCCAAGAGGATGCCCATTTTCTCCCGTGAGCTCCTGCAGGAAGTCTTCCTCAACCCCGGGCTCGTTCTGCTCTTCGGCGGCATCATCATCGGCCTCATCAGTGGCCTGCAGGGACAGAAGGTCGTTGCAGACGACGACAGGTTCTTCGTGTTGGCGTTCCAGGGCGTGCTCTGCCTGTTCCTGCTCGAGATGGGCATGACGGCGTCCCGCAAGTTGAAAGACCTTCGGACGGCGGGCCCCGGTTTCATCTTCTTCGCTCTGCTGGCGCCGAATATCTTTGCACCGCTTGGGATGATCGTCGCCCACGCCTACGCCTCCCTGACCCACACCGACTTCAAACCGGGTACCTACGTGCTATTCGCGGTACTCTGCGGCGCGGCGTCCTACATCGCCGTTCCGGCGGTCCAACGGCTGGCGATCCCTGAAGCCAGCCCAACCCTGCCGTTGGCCGCATCACTGGGTCTGACGTTCTCCTACAACGTCACGATCGGAATCCCGCTCTATATCGAGCTCAACCGCCTATTCACACACTGGTTTTGACGCAGCAAAAAGAAACCGAACAGGAATTAGCCCAGTAGCGTTCGCACAACCGCGTCGGCCAGCAGTCGCCCGCGCGGGGTGAGGATCAGTCGGTCGCCGTCGGATACCAACAATCCGTCGGCGACCGCATCCTCGGCGCGTCCGCGTTCGGCGGCGCCCAGCCGGTCGAGCGGAAGGCCTTGACGCAGCCGGGTTTTCAGCAGCACATCTTCGGTATGCAGGGCGCCGGCGTCGAGTTGCTCGAAGCCCGCAACCGGCAGCGTGGCACCGGCCAGCATCTCGGCATAGGCGTTGGGGTGCTTGACATTCCACCAACGTGTGGCGCCGACGTAACCGTGCGCACCCGGTCCGGCGCCCCACCACTGCCCACCGTCCCAATAGCCGAGGTTGTGCCGGCACTCCCCACCCGGCCGGGACCAGTTGGACACCTCGTACCAGGTCAACCCGGCCGCGGATAACCGCTCGTCGACCAACTCGTAGCGGTGAGCCAGCACGTCGTCGTCGGGTGCGGCCAACTCACCGCGGCGGACCCGCCGGGCCAGCGCGGTGCCTTCCTCGACGACCAGGGCATACGCCGACACGTGATCGACGCCGGTTTCGATCGCCGCGTCGACCGAGCGCAGCAGGTCGTCGTCGGACTCCCCCGGAGTCCCATAGATCAGGTCGAGGCTGACGTGTTCGAAACCCTCGTCCATTGCCTCACGCGCCGCGGCCGACGACCGGCCCGGCGAGTGAAACCGGTCGAGAGTGGTCAGGACCCGTGGCGCGACCGACTGCATGCCGAGCGACACCCGCGTGTAACCGGCCGCGCGGATCGCGGCGAAAAACTCCGGCCAGGTCGACTCGGGATTGGCCTCGGTGGTGATCTCGGCGTCCGGTGCCAGCGCGAAGTGCTCCCGCACCATATCCAGCAGCCTGGCCAGCCGCTCACCGCCCAGTAGCGACGGCGTCCCTCCGCCGACGAACACGGTGCTCACCGTCGGTGCGTCCAGCCGCGCGGCCGCGAGCTCCAGCTCGGCCCGCAGCGCCTGCAGCCAGGCGTCCGGGTTGACCCCACCCAACTCGGCCGGCGTGTAGGTGTTGAAATCGCAGTATCCGCAGCGGGTTATGCAGAACGGGACGTGCACGTACATCCCAAACGGCTGGCCGGGGCTCAGCTGTAGTCCGGGCAGGTCAGCCGATGCCTCGCGAAGGGCCATGCCAAATGATCGCATCGTTGCGCCGCGAAACGGCAATTGGCAACGCATCGCCCGAGAAGCGCCGTCGGCAGTTGCCGTTTCGCGAGAAAAAATCATCGTGAGAACAAATCTGACCTGGTGGCGTGGCCGATCGGCATCCATGGCAGAATGGCAGCGTGACCGTCGCCCACCCGCAGCTCGCGCGTTGCGCTGGTGGCGCGGCGGCATATCGACCTCAAGCGTGTCTGCAGCTGTAGCTGTCCGCCTTGATGTCGTAGACCCAGCCCACCAGTACCTCCAGCTGGCCGCCGGATCTGCGCCGCCCGGAATACCACCGGTGTGTTGCGCGTCCAAGCTGGCGATGTTCGCAAAGGAGACCGCCGAAATGACCACAGCCCGCCCGGCAAAGGCCCGCAATGAGGGCCAGTGGGCGCTGGGTGATCGCGAGCCGCTGAACCCCAACGAAGAGTTCAAGCAGGCCGGTCCACCCGCTCGAAGTGCGGGAACGCATCGAAAACGTCTACTCCAAGCAGGGCTTCGACAGCATCGACAAAAACGACCTGCGGGGCCGCATGCGCTGGTGGGGCCTCTACACCCAGCGCGAGCAGGGGTACGACGGCAGCTTCACCGGCGACGAGAACATCGACCTGCTCGAGGCCAAATACTTCATGATGCGGGTGCGCTGCGACGGCGGCGCGCTGTCGGCCACCGCGCTGCGCACGCTGGGCGAGATCTCGACCGAGTTCGCCCGAGACACCGCCGACATCTCCGATCGGGAGAACGTGCAATACCACTGGATCCGGATCGAAGACGTCCCCGAGATCTGGCGGCGGCTCGACGAGGTCGGGCTGCAGACCACCGAGGCATGCGGCGACTGCCCGCGAGTGGTGCTGGGCTCGCCGCTGGCCGGCGAGTCGCTCGACGAGGTGCTCGACCCGACCTGGGCGATCGACGAGATCGTGCGCCGCTACATCGGCAAGCCCGAGTACGCCGACCTGCCGCGCAAATACAAGACCGCCATTTCGGGCTCTGCAGGACGTCGTGCATGAGGTCAACGACATCGCGTTCATCGGCGTCAACCACCCCGAGCACGGGCCCGGCCTGGACCTTTGGGTCGGCGGCGGCCTGTCGACCAACCCGATGCTGGGCCAGCGGGTCGGCGCCTGGGTGCCCTTGGCAGAGGTACCCGAGGTGTGGGAGGCGGTGACCTCGATATTCCGTGACTACGGCTACCGGCGGCTGCGGGCCAAGGCGCGGCTGAAGTTCCTGGTCAAGGACTGGGGCATAGAAAAGTTCAGGAAAATTCTCGAAACCGAGTACCTCAAGCGTCCGCTCATCGACGGCCCGGCCCCTGAGCCGGTCAAGCACCCGATCGATCACGTCGGCGTGCAGCGGCTGAAGAACGGGCTCAACGCCGTCGGCGTGGCGCCGATCGCCGGGCGGGTGTCCGGCAGCATCCTCACCGCGGTGGCCGACCTGGCGCAGCAGGCCGGTTCGGACCGGATCCGGTTCACCCCCTACCAGAAGCTGGTCATTCTCGACATAGCCGACGACAAGCTCGACGAGCTCATCGCCGGGCTGGATGCGCTCGGGCTGCCGTCGCGACCTTCGCACTGGCGCCGGAACTTGATGGCGTGCAGCGGAATTGAATTCTGCAAATTGTCGTTCGCCGAAACACGGGTCAGGGCACAATCTCTGGTTCCCGAGCTGGAACGCCGGCTCGAGGACATCAACTCCGTGCTCGACGTGCCGATCACCGTCAACATCAACGGCTGCCCGAACTCGTGTGCGCGAATTCAAATCGCCGACATCGGCTTCAAGGGCCAGATGGTCGACGACGGTGAGGGCGGCACGGTCGAGGGCTTCCAGGTACATCTGGGCGGCAGCCTCGGCCTGGACAGCGGTTTCGGCCGAAAGCTGCGCCAGCACAAGGTGACCAGCGACGAGCTGGGCGACTATATCGATCGCGTGGCGCGCAACTTCGTCAAACACCGCACAGAAGGTGAACGGTTCGCACAGTGGGCCGTTCGCGCTGATGAAGGAGACCTGCGATGAGCGGCGCGACGACCAACCCCACCGAAGCCGAGCTGCGCGACCTGGCGGCCCGTGGCAACGCGGAACTCGAGGGCGCCAGCGCCTCCGAGCTGCTGCGGTGGACCGACGAGAACTTCGGCGGCGTCAACGGACCCCGCGGGGGGGCTACCTGCCAATACGTGGTTGCCTCCAACATGCAGGACGGCGTGCTTGTCGACCTGGCGTCCCAGGTGCGGCCGGGCGTACCGGTGCTTTTTCTGGACACGGGCTACCACTTCGTCGAAACCATCGGCACCAGGGATGCCATCGAGTCCGTCTACGACATCCGGGTGCTCAACGTCACTCCCGAGCGCACCGTGGCCGAGCAGGACAATCTGCTGGGCAAAGACCTGTTCTCCCGCGACCCGGGCGAGTGCTGCCGGCAACGCAAGGTGCTGCCGCTGGGCAAGTCGCTGGCCGGCTACTCGGCTTGGGTGACCGGGCTACGCCGGGTCGAGGCACCCACCCGCGCCAACGCCCCGCTCATCAGCTTCGACGAGGCGTTCAAGCTGGTAAAAATCAACCCGCTGGCCACGTGGAGCGATCAGGACATGCAGGACTATATCGCCGAGCACGACGTTCTGGTGAATCCTCTTGTCTACGAAGGCTACCCGTCAATCGGCTGCGCTCCCTGCACGACCAGGCCTGTCGAGGGCGCCGACGCGCGCAGCGGACGCTGGCAGGGACTGAACAAAACCGAATGCGGGCTGCACGCCTCGTGACCGCGGCGGCGACGATGCAGAGCGCAGCGATGAGAAGGAGCGGCGCCATGACGACACTGGTGCTGACCGCGCACGGAAGTGCGGACCCAGAGTCCGCGGCCAACGCGCGGGCCGTCGCCGCGTGGGTGCGGCGCATCCGGCCCTCCCTCGACGTGCGGGTCGCGTTCTGCGAGATCAACAGACCCAACCTGATCGACGTCCTCGACGGGTGCTCCGGCGAAGCGGTCGTGACTCCCCTGCTGCTGGCGGACGCCTACCATGCCCGCGTCGACATCCCCGCCCAGATCGCGCGCTGCGGCGCCAGTCATCGCGTGCGGCAGGCCGACGTGCTCGGCGAGGACGACCGTCTGGTGTCGCTGCTGGCTGAACGACTGACCGAGTTGGGGGTTTCGCGGCTCGACGACGCGCTCGGTGTGCTCGTGGTAGCGGTCGGCTCGTCGGATGCCGCAGCCAATGCGCGCACCGCCGCGGTGGCGTCGAAGCTGGCCATTGGTACCCAGTGGGCGGCCGTGGCGACCGCATTCGCCACCCGGCAGGACCCGTCGCTGGCCGAAGCCGCCGACCGGTTACGTCGCCGGGGCGCGCGTCAGGTCGTCATCGCGCCATGGTTTCTGGCGCCGGGGCGCCTGCCGGACCGGGTGCGCCGATTCGCCGAGGACGCCCGGATCGCCATGGCGGCACCCCTCGGGCCGCACCGGCTGGTCGCACAGACCGTGCTGGACCGGTTCGACGACGCGATTGCCCAGCGCGCCGCAGCCTGAGCGGATCGATCCGATGGAATTCGGCCCGAATATTGGGATCGGTAGGCAGGTTGAGCGCATTACTGTCTGACGAAGCATCGCCTACTGCCCGGTTTGATAGTTCGAACCTAGCGCGCTCATAGCTCGGCCTTATCACTTGCGCGTTAGCTCAAGGCGTTGCTGGTCGGCGATCCGCAGGTGGTCGCCGCGTCGTTCGGAGGTCGGAATGTCCTTTGTCATCGCGGTGCCGGAGTACGTCACGGCGGCAGCCTCGGATCTAGCCAATGTCGGTTCGTCGATCAGTTCGGCCAACACCGCGGCGGCGGCCCCGACGTCAGCGGTGCTCGCCGCGGGCGCCGATGAGGTGTCCACGGCCGTCGCGGCCCTGTTCAGCGGGCACGCGCAGACCTATCAAGCACTCAGCGCCCAAGCGGCGGCGTTTCACGAGCAGTTCGTCCAGCTGCTCAATTCGGGTGCGCACTCCTACGCCAGCGCCGAGGCCACCAACGCCCAGCAGGTTGCGCAAAATGACATCAACGCGCCATTCGAGGCGCTACTGGGGCGCCCGCTGATCGGCAACGGCGTCAACGGCACCAACGGGACGGGTGCTAACGGTCAGAACGGCGGCCTGTTGTGGGGCAACGGCGGCAACGGCGGATCCGGCGGGGCCGGCCAGGACGGCGGCAACGGCGGCAGCGGCGGGTTCTTGTTCGGCAACGGCGGCAGCGGCGGGGCCGGCGGGGCCATTAATGGCGCCGGCGCCGCCGGCTTCGGCGGCGACGGCGGCAGCGCCGTCGGCTTTTTCGGCAACGGCGGCGTCGGCGGCGCTGGTGGGGCCAACCCCAATCATTCCGGCGTCGCCGGCGACGGCGGCTTCGGCGGCAGCGGCGGCCTGCTGGTCGGGAACGGCGGGGTCGGCGGGGCCGGTGGGGTGGGCTTCGTTGCCGGCTGGGGCGGCGACGGCGGGGACGGCCTCGGCATGCTTTATGGCTTGGGCGCCGCCGGTGGCGCCGGCGGCGCCACCAACAGCGGCGGACTCGCGGGCGTCGGCGGCGATGGCGGCAGCGGCAACATTCTCTTCAACCTCTTCAGCACCGGGGCCGACGGCGGAGCCGGTGGAACCGCCACTGGCAGCAACATTGGCGGCCAGGGCGGCCAGGGCGGCGGCGGCGACGGACTCATCTTCGGCATCGGCGGCAATGGCGGAGCCGGCGGAAGTAACCTCGACACCGGCACCGGCGGGCCTGGTGGATACGGCGGCCTGGGCGGCATCCTCGCCGGTATCGGCGGCGTCGGCGGTGAGGGCGGCGCGTCCCAGGCCGGCGGCGCAGGCGGCGTCGGCGGCACGGGCGGCCTCGGCGGCGTCTTCTTGGGCGTCGGCGGTGCCGGCGGCAACGGCTTCGGCGCGGCCGACTTGGCTTTCGGCGGCAACGGCGCCCAGGGCGGCTATGGCTCGATCTTCTTCGGTATCGGCGGAGCCGGCGGCAACGGCGGCATCGGGATGACCCCGGGCCTCGGGGCTCAGGGTGGCTTCGGCTCTTTAGTTCTTTTCGGCCCGAACGGGCAGCCCGGGTTTACGCCGAGTTAAGCCCGGCACCAACGGATTACGGCTGGACTAGGCAGAAGTCAGCGTGGACTGACCGCCCGTGCCACCGGGGACGACCAAGTCGCTGGGCAGGGTCGGGACCCGGGTGGCCCGCACAAAGACGGTGTCACCTTCCTGCAAATTCAGCGCCTCCGCGTCGCCCCGGGTGATCTGGGCGATGAACGGGCCTTGGTTGGCTGCGCTGGTCAACTCCACGCGGACCTCGAAACCCAGCACCACGACCCGGTCGACGGTGGCGCGCACCACCCCGATGGACTCGGCGGTGCCGTCACCGCCGGCGACCGCCATCTCAGGGTTGCGACCGACCCGGATGTCGTGCGGTCGGACCAACGCCCCGTTCAGCGCGGAAACCGCACCCAGGAAAGACATCACGAATGCGTTGGACGGGGCGTCGTAGACCTCCGTCGGGGATCCGACCTGCTCGATCCGTCCCTTGTTGAGCACGGCTATCCGATCGGCCACGTCCAGCGCCTCGGCCTGGTCGTGGGTGACCAGCACCGTGGTGACATGAACCTCATCGTGCAGGCGCCGTAGCCAGGCCCGCAGATCTTCGCGGACCTTGGCGTCGAGTGCGCCGAACGGCTCGTCAAGCAGCAGCACTTCCGGATCGACCGCAAGCGCGCGGGCCAGGGCCATTCGCTGTCGTTGACCACCGGAGAGCTGGTTGGGATAGCGGGTTTGGAATCCGCTCAGTCCCACCACTTCCAGCAGGTTGTCGACTTTCTCTTTGATCTCGGCCTTGGGCTGCTTGCGGATCTTCAGCCCGTACGCCACGTTGTCGCGCACCGTCATGTGCTTGAAGGCGGCATAGTGCTGGAATACGAATCCGATGCCACGGCGCTGCGGCGGCACCCGGGTTACGTTGCGGCCGTTGATCGTGACGGTCCCAGAGTCGGGATGGTCGAGGCCGGCGATGGTACGTAGCAGGGTCGACTTGCCAGAACCGCTGGGTCCCAGCAGCGCTGTAAGTGAACCTTTGGGCACCACGAAGTCCACGTGGTCCAATGCGACGAAATCGCCATAGCGCTTGTTGGCGTCCCGCACGACGATCGCGTGGTCTTTCTCCACGGCGGTCAGCTCGGCCGTCATTGCGTTGGTCATCTGGCAAGCCTCCTTATCAGGCCTTTTTGGTCGCTCGTGCCCGGCGGGCGTCGAGAATCACTTGGACGATCAGCACCAGCACTGCGACACCCATCAACAGCGTCGACAGCGCGTAGGCGCCGTATTCGGCCCCGCGGTTGTAGCGGTCCGAGACCAACAGTGTCAGCGTTTGCGACTTCCCCGGCAGGTTGGACGACACCATGATGACGGCGCCATATTCACCGAGAGTGCGCGCAACGGTCAGCACGATGCCGTAGGTCAGTCCCCACCGGATGGACGGCAGCGTGATCCGCCAGAACGTCTGCCACCAACTGGAACCCAGCGTTGCCGCCGCCTCGTCCTGGTCGGTCCCCAGCTCGTGCAAGACCGGTTCGACCTCGCGCACCACGAACGGCAGGGTGACGAAAATGCTGGCAAGCACGATGCCGGGCAGGCCGAAGATGATCTTGAACCCGAAGTCCTTCTCGACGAAACCCAGCGCACCGGCCGACCCCCAGAGCACGATCAACGCAACACCTACGACGACGGGCGAGACCGCGAACGGCAGATCGATAACCGCCTGCAGCACCCCCTTGCCACGAAAACGGTTGCGCGCCAGCACCAATGCCGTCGGGATGCCGAAAACGACGTTGAGTGGCACCACGATCGCCACCACCAGCAGCGTCAAGTCCAGCGCCGACTGCGCCGCCGGTGTGCTCACCCAGTCGAAGAACTGGCCGAACCCGGGTCGGAATGTCCGCCAGAGGATGAGCGTCACCGGAACGACCAGCAACACAGACAGGTAGGCCAGCCCGACAAGCCGGATGAGGTAGCGAACCGGAGCGGCAAACGTCACGACACCTTCTCCTCGCGCTTGGCCGCACGCGCGCCGATGACTCGCAACACGAGGAGCACGAAAAATGAGAGCAACAGCAGCACAATGGATATCGAGGCAGCGCCGGTGCGGTCGTCGTTTTCGATCAAGGTCCGGATCCACTGCGACGACACTTCGGTCTTGCCCGGCACCGCCCCGCCGATCAGGACCACCGAACCGAACTCGCCGATCGCCCGCGAGAACGCCAACCCCGCACCGGACAACAGCGCCGGCGTCAAAGACGGCAGCACCACCGAAGTAAAGATCTTCCAGCCATTGGCGCCCAGCGACGCCGCGGCTTCTTCGGTCTCGCGATCGAGCTCCAACAGCACCGGCTGCACAGCGCGCACGACGAACGGCAACGTGACGAACGCCAGCGCCACTGCCACGCCCCACGACGTGTGCTGCAGATGCAGGCCCACCGGGCTGTGGTTCCCGTAAAGGGCCAGCATCACCAGGCTGGCGACGATGGTGGGCAGCGCGAACGGCAGATCGATGATGGCGTCGACAAGCCTTTTGCCGACGAAGTCGTCCCTGACTAACAGCCAGGCGATCAGCAGACCGAAGACCACGTTGACGACGGTCACTCCTGCGGAAATCACCAGCGTCACCCGGAACGACTCCACCGCAGCGTTCGACGTAACTGACTGCCAGAAGGCCTCCCAGCCCCCGCCCGCGGCCTGCCAGACGATCGCAGCCAGCGGCAACAGCACAATCACCGAAAGCCACAGCGTCGCCACACCAACCCGAAGAGACGTGGTGCCGGCTCCCCGGGAAGGGCGCGGGCGCGACGGCGGGAGCGCGCCGGGGCCGGCGCCATCGCTGAGAAAGGATGTAGTCATCCGGTGGCCCGCGTGTAGATCTTGGTGATGCTGCCGGTGCTCTTGTCGAACAGCTGCGGATCGACCGTGCCCCAGCCACCCAGGTCGCCGATCGTCCACAGTTTCGGCGGAACCGGGAACTGGTCCCGGAACTCGGCCGCGACGGCCGGGTCGACCGCCCGGAAACCGGCCTGGGCCCACAACTTCTGCCCCTCGGCGGTGTACAGGAAGTTCTTGAACGCGATGGCGGCATTCAGGTTTGGGCTGGTGGTTACCACCGCGACGGGGTTGTCGATCCGAAAGGTCTGTGTCGGGTTGATGTGTTCGACTGGTTTGCCTTGCCGCTCAGCGGCAATGGCCTCGTTCTCATAGCTGATCAACACGTCGCCGCTGCCCTGGACGAAGACATCGGTGGCTTCCCGCCCCGATCCGGGACGCAGTTTGACGTGTTCACGCACCAATTTGCTGATGAAGTCGACACCCGCTTGGTTATCCCCGCCGCCACCGCTCTTGACCGCGTACGGGGCGAGCAGATTCCATTTGGCCGAACCCGAACTCAAGGGGCTGGGCGTAATGACCTCAATGCCGGACCGCAGCAGGTCGTCCCAATCCTTGATGTTTTTCGGATTACCCTTGCGCACCACCAATGTCACCACCGACCCGAATGGGATTCCTCTGGTGGCGTCGGCATTCCAGTCTTTTGAAACCTTGCCGGCCTTGACCAATCGGGTGATGTCAGGTTCCACCGAGAAATTCACGATGTCAGCCGGCTTGCCGTCGACGACTCCACGCGACTGATCGCCGGAGGCCCCGTACGAGGTGATCACCTGCACACCCTTGCCCTCCTCGGAGCCGTTGAACGCCGGAATCACCTTGCTCCAGCCGGGTTCCGGGACCGAGTAGGCGACCAAGGTGATGCTGGTATGCGCGTTGGTCAGTCCGCCGCCGCCGACGACGTCGCTCGAACCAGGGTTACACGCCGCAACCACAACGGCGATCAGAGCGAGCACCCCCGAGTGTCGCCAGCGTGATGCGCTGCCGATCTCGTTAAGCCTCTGCGACATTGGGGGGCGGCCTTTCGGTGCGGGATTATCGATATCAGTCCCGTTGCTGCGGAAAGGCGATTAGAGCTGGGGAGAATTCACCAACTCCACACCAGACCGCGCACGGGGTTTGGGAGTCAGCGACAACAGTGCACGAAGGCATGGCACACGAAAACGCCCGATGCTTCGTACATGGCGGGAAGCCTAACAGGAAGTCGCCGGCCCGCCATCGGGAGTGTGTTCGTGGCGCTCAGTGCGTCAGCAGCCACGCAACGATTACCAGCACCACCAGCGTGACGAGCACCAACGTCACGTGTGATCGAGGCATCCGGGTTACCCGGGTGCCCCGTCGGCGCAGTGGTCGTGGTGCTCGCGGTGCACGCGGTGCAACAATTCGATCCCTTTGCCGAGCAGCCGGTCCAGCACGAACGCGATCAGGTAGGCCGCTGCCAGCACCACCGGCATCACGAGCATGGCCTGCAGCACGAAGGGAAGCCCGGATAGCCACAGCTCGCTGCCGTCCCACCAATTCAGGAACCCGTTCACCGGGCTCACACTATCGCCTGGGCACCCAGAACCCCTCAGACTGATGTGCCAAGATCGGCGAATGCCTCCCGTGTCCGGCGAAACGACCTGTCTCATCGCCGGCGGCGGACCGGCGGGCATGATGCTCGGCCTGTTGCTGGCCCGCGCCGGCGTAAAAGTCACGGTGATGGAAAAACACGCGGACTTCCTGCGCGATTTCCGGGGCGACACGGTGCACGCGAGCACGTTGCGGTTGCTTGACGAACTCGGGTTGGGGTCGAAGTTCGCCCAACTTCCGCATCGCCTGATCGACCACATGCGGATGCAACTCGACGGACAGCCGGTCAGTCTCGATCTGACCCACCTGCCCGGCGCGCATCAGCACATCGCCCTGGTGCCGCAATGGGATCTGCTGGAACTGCTGGCGACCGCCGCCGCGGACGAACCCACGTTCCAGCTGCTGCGCAACACCGAGGTGACCGGCGTGGTCCGGGGCTCGGGCGCAGACCGCGAACGCATCGTCGGCGTCACCTACCGCGACCAAAGCGGCGAAACCAAGGAGATGCGGGCCGCGCTGACGGTGGCCTGCGACGGCCGCGGCTCGACGGTGCGCGAAGCGGTCGGACTGATACCCCGAACCTTCGGCGCACCGATGGACGTGTGGTGGTTTCGGTTACCGCGCCAACCCGATGACCCAGCCGGGCTTGCCGGCACGTTCCAGGCCGGCCACGGGGCGATCATGATCGACCGCGGCGACTACTACCAGGTCGCCTACATCATCCCGAAAGGAGCCGATGCCCGGGTGCGGGCGGAAGGCATCGAGGCGTTCCGCCGCGTTTTGGTCGGTATGGTGCCCTGGCTCGCCGACCGGATCGGTGCGCTTGCCTCATTCGACGATGTGAAACTGCTTGACGTCCAACTCAACCGGCTCCGTCGCTGGTACTCCGACGGTGTGTTGTGCATCGGTGACGCGGCCCACGCGATGTCGCCGGTCGGCGGCGTCGGTATCAATCTCGCAGTAGCCGACGCGGTGGCCACCGCCCGCATACTGGCGGGTCCACTGGGCGCGGGACGAGTGAGCACCCGAAACCTGGCCCGCGTGCAGGCTCGCCGCTGGATACCGACGGCGATTCTGCAGACGGTACAACGGGCCATCCACGCCCGGGTGATCGCGGTCGCGGTAACCGCGCACGACCGGCCGGAGGGCCAGGACGGTGGCCAAGGACTTCAGCGGGCCGTGCGACTGATCGGCCGGGCGCCGGCGCTGCAGCGGCTGATCGGCTACATGGTGGCGATCGGTCCACTCCCGGAACACACGCCCAAGTACGCCAGACGCCCCGGGTAACCGCGCCCGGTTGGCCGCGAGCAGACACAGAATCGCCCCGAAACTTTGGTTTGGGGCGATTCTGTGTCTGCTCGGCCGGGGTCAGCTCAGCGCGCTAACCCTGTCCATCATGGCCTGCGCGACGTCGACGGCGGCGGCGTTGGCAGCGCCCGATCCTTGCGGCGACCCGCTCGGTGCATTGCTCGGTGCATTGAAGTAGTCGACCTCGACCTCGACAAGGCAGTTACCCCGCACACCGATGGCCCGCCCCTCCCGGATCGCTCCCTCATCCGGGCTGGATGACGCGAATGCGATCGAAACCGTTCCCGCGAGAACGGAAGGGGTCACTTGTATGTTCGTGAGTTTGGCCTTGAGTCTGAGTATGGGATCGGGTAGCACCAACGCTTGACCATCACATCGTTGCCACTGCTGGGCGAAACTCGAGAAAAGAGCGTTGGCGTCGGCGGGCGTGGGCAAGCTGACCACGCCCTCTTTTACGCCGGTCACCTTGACGGGCACGGCAGCGTGCCGCCAATTCTCAAGCGCGACGTCGTTGACTTTGCCGGACGGGTAGACGCTCTGGTGCAACATCTCTGCCACACCGAGGCAATCGGCGGGCGCGGGCGACCCAAAACCCCGCAAGGCCTCCGGGCCTCCGAACTGAGGCGGCAGGCGACTGTCAATGATGAAGGGCTGTTGGAGAATTCGTGACAGCGTCTTATCGCCGAGCAGTACCTGTCTGATCGTTTGCCCAGTAAGTGACTGGGGAACCAAATTTGGCGGTGATTGCGCTTTGCCACCGGTGACGACGGTGCACCCGGTGGCCACCAGTCCCACACTGAGGAAGGCAACGGCCCGTACCAGGCCGACTCGCAGCACTGCCATATCTAGTGCCTCGCTCCCTAACGTCTTGCCGTGCCCCACTCGACAATTGGCGGCGTTCATCTTCATGTCGCTTCTTGTTTACTTTGAACGATGCTACTTGCGGCGTCCGGCGTCAACGAGCCGACGGGCCGACGACATCAAGAATGATCTTGCCGACTGGCATCAGGCAAAGCAGCTCCACCAATTCGAACGGCTAAATTCCTTGCCGGCTAGGCGTTTACGATTTGACCAGCAAAGCTACCCAGAGAATTCTATGAATTCGCTCACAAGGGCGAGTGTGCGCTCCGGGATTCGAGTGTGCCTCCGGGGCGGGATTTTTCGGGCGAAAATTGGCGCCGCCAAAACACACCCGAAGCGACTACTTCTTACCCTTGTCTCCCGAGTCGTCGGTGGACAGCGCGGCGACGAACGCTTCCTGCGGCACCTCGACCCGCCCGATCGTCTTCATCCGCTTCTTGCCTTCCTTCTGCTTTTCCAGAAGTTTGCGCTTACGGGTGATGTCGCCGCCATAGCACTTGGACAGCACGTCCTTGCGGATCGCCCGGATATTTTCGCGTGCAATAATTTTCGATCCGACGGCAGCCTGGATCGGCACCTCGAACTGCTGGCGCGGGATCAGCTCCTTGAGCCTGGTGGTCATCTTGTTTCCGTAGGCGGATGCCGAATCCTTGTGCACGATCGCGCTGAACGCGTCGACGGCCTCGCCCTGCAGCAGGATATCGACCTTGACCAACTGGGCCTCCTGCTCACCGGCCTCCTCGTAGTCGAGGCTGGCGTAACCGCGGGTGCGTGATTTCAGTGAGTCGAAGAAGTCGAAGATGATCTCGCCCAGCGGCATGGAATAGCGCAGCTCCACCCGCTCCGGCGACAGGTAGTCCATGCCCCCCAACTCGCCACGGCGCGACTGGCACAGCTCCATGATCGTGCCGATGAACTCGCTGGGCGCGATGATGGTCGTCTTCACCACCGGCTCGTAAACCGCGCGGACCTTGCCCTCGGGCCAGTCCGACGGGTTGGTGACGATGAGATCGGTGTTGTCCTCTTTCTCGACCCGGTAGACGACGTTCGGCGACGTCGAAATCAGATCCAGGTCGAACTCGCGCTCCAGCCGCTCGCGGGTGATCTCCATGTGCAGCAAGCCGAGGAAGCCGCAGCGGAACCCGAATCCCAGCGCCACCGACGTTTCCGGCTCGTAGTCCAGGGCCGCGTCGTTGAGCTGCAGTTTGTCCAGGGCGTCGCGCAGGTTCGGGTAGTCAGAGCCGTCGACGGGATACAGCCCCGAGTAAACCATCGGCTTGGGCTCGCGGTAGCCCGTCAGCGCTTCGGTGGCGCCGTGGCGGGCCGACGTCACGGTGTCGCCGACCTTCGACTGGCGGACGTCCTTCACCCCGGTGATCAGGTAGCCCACCTCCCCCACACCCAGGCCCACGCTGGGCTTGGGTTCGGGCGAGACGATGCCGACCTCGAGCAGTTCGTGGACGGCGCCGGTGGACATCATCGTGATGCGCTCGCGCGGGGTGATCTTGCCGTCGATCACGCGGACATAGGTGACCACGCCGCGGTAGATGTCGTAGACCGAGTCGAAGATCATCGCGCGCGCGGGCGCGTCGGCATCGCCCTGCGGGGCTGGCACCACGCGGACCACCTCGTCGAGGAGCTCGGTCACGCCCTCCCCGGTTTTGCCCGATACCCGCAGCACGTCGCCGGGCTCGCAGCCGATGATGTGGGCGATCTCGGCTGCGTAGCGGTCGGGGTCGGCGGCGGGCAGGTCGATCTTGTTCAGCACCGGGATGATCGTCAGGTCGCGGTCCAGCGCCAGGTAGAGATTGGCCAGGGTCTGGGCCTCGATGCCCTGGGCGGCGTCGACCAGCAGCACCGCGCCCTCGCAGGCCTCGAGCGCGCGCGACACCTCGTAGGTGAAGTCGACGTGGCCGGGGGTGTCGATCAGGTGCAGGACAAATTCTTTTCCGGCGTCAGGGCCGGCGGACGCGATCCACGGCAGCCGCACGTTCTGCGCCTTGATCGTGATTCCGCGTTCGCGCTCGATGTCCATCCGGTCCAGGTATTGCGCCCGCATGTCCCGGTCTGCGACGACGCCGGTGAGCTGCAGCATCCGGTCCGCCAGTGTGGACTTGCCGTGATCGATGTGAGCGATGATGCAGAAGTTCCGAATCTGCGCCGGCGCGGTGAACGTCTTGTCGGCGAAACTGCTGATGGGGATCTCCTGGACTGGTGCTGTTTACCGTGCTCGACCGGCGGTTCGCGGACACGTCCAGCGTATCGATGCGGGGTGGCCGGGACACACTTGGACGTATTCGCAGCCGTCGGCTGACGTCTAAACTGGGAATATGGCGTCTGCTCCCGAATCGCAGTGGAAGACGTTCCAGCGGTTTGCCGAGAACCTGGTGTTCAATCGCGCCCCGAAGTTCGTCCGGCGCGTGCAGACCTCACAGACCGTGCTGCGCGAAATCCAGCAAGCCGTGCAGATCACCGCGAAGGTGATTGCCGCCGTCACGCCGCAGCCGCCCGCCCCGACCAACGCGGGTCGGCCGGTGACCAGCACCAGCTTCCCGACTTCGCAGCGGGCCCGCAAAGTCGTCTACACCCCCGACCTCGACGGCCGCGCCGATCCCGGAGAAATCGTGTGGACGTGGGTGGTCTACGAGGACGATCCCACTCGCGGCAAGGACCGCCCCGTCCTTGTCGTGGGTCGTGACCGCAGCGTTCTGCTGGGCCTGGTGGTGTCCAGCCAGGAGCGCCATGCCGCCCACCCGGACTGGGTCGGGATCGGTTCTGGCGAGTGGGACCACCAAGACCGGCCCAGCTGGGTGCGGCTGGACCGGGTGCTGGACGTGCCAGAGGAGGGTATTCGCCGCGAGGGCGCGATTCTGGCGCGCGAGACCTTCGATGTCGTCGCCGCCCGGCTGCGCGCCGACTACGCCTGGCGTTAGTCGACGCGCCGGGCCGTCAACCCGGCAATCAGCCTTGCGTGATGTAGGACTGCAGTTGCTGCTGCTCGGCCTCAAGTTCTTCCATTCGGGTCTTCACAACGTCACCGATGCTGACGATGCCGATCAGCTTCTTCCCGTCGAGCACCGGGACGTGGCGCACCCGGTGTTCGGTCATCAGCACGCTGATGGAGTCGACCGTGTCGGACTTCGTGCAGGTGGCGACCGTCGAAGTCATGATCTTCGCCACCGGCCGAGTGAGCACGCCGGCGCCATGCGTGTGTAGTTGGCGCACGACGTCGCGCTCGGACACGATTCCGACCACACCCTCGTCGTCGACCACCACCATGGCGCCGATGTTCTGCTTCGCGAGGCCGGCCAGCAGTTCCTGGACCGTCGCGTCGCTGTTGATCGTCACCACCGCCGCACCCTTGTTCCGCAAGACGTCCGAGATCCGCATTAAGGCCTCCCACCGGTTGTGACCTGCTTCACACTTCACGTTACGCTAGCGCTCGCGCTGCGGAAGTCAACTCTGATTAGGGCACTACGTGCCGATCCGGGTTGCAAGGATAGGGCGATGATCGAGATCACCCTGCTCGGAACCGGAAGCCCTATCCCTGACCCGAACCGCGCCGGGCCGTCGACCCTGGTACGGGCCGGCGGGCAGGTGTTCTTGGTGGACTGCGGGCGGGGAGTGTTGCAGCGCGCAGCGGCGGTCGGCGTCGGCGCCGGCGGGTTGACGGCGTTGCTGCTCACCCACCTGCACAGCGACCACATCGGCGACCTCGGCGACCTGCTCATCACACGTTGGATCACCACTTTTGCGCCCGATCCAACCCCCCTGCCGATCATCGGGCCGCCGGGCACCGCAGAGACGGTCGAGGCGATGCTGAAGGCGTTCGGCCACGACATCGGCTACCGGATCGCCCACCACGCAGACCTGACGGCGCCGCCGGCGGTGGAGGTTCACGAATACACCGAGGGCATGGTGTGGGACCGGGACGATGTGTCGATCCGGGTGGCTCCCACCGATCACCGGCCGGTGGCACCGACCATCGGGTTCCGGATCGAATCCGGGACGGCGTCGGTGGTCCTGGCCGGAGACACGGTGCCCTGCGCCAGCCTGGACGAGCTGGCCGCCGGGGCGAGCGCGCTGGTGCACACCGTGATCCGCAAGGACCTCGTCGCGCAAATCCCGCAACAACGGATCCGGGACATCTGCGACTACCACTCGTCGGTAGAGCAAGCGGCGGCAACCGCGGCCCGCGCGGGCGTGGGCACCCTGGTCATGACGCACTATGTGCCGCCACTGGTGCCGGGCCAAGAGGACCAGTGGCGGGCGCTGGCCGCTTCCGAGTTCAGCGGTCAGATCGAGCTCGGCGACGACCTGCACCGCATCGAGGTCGGCGCGCGGCCTTAGCCGACCGCCCGCCCGAGTGTCGTCGCGCCGCGGCGCGATCAGTGCGCCGGGTCGCTGACGCTTGTCGACAGATAACCCGCGAATTCGCCAGATCGCGATATACGATCTGCGCACCGAATCCATCGACGACGACCGCAGCAACCGAGTCATCTTGATTGGAGGCGCCGGATGTCGTTCGTGATGGCAATCCCGGAAGCCCTGTCGAACACAGCCGTCGATCTGGCGAGCATCGGTTCGGCGATCAGCGAAGCGAATGCGGCGGCGGCGCTCCCGACGACCGCGGTCGTGCCCGCGGCCGCCGATGAGGTATCGACGGCCATCGCGGCGCTGTTCGGCGCACATGCTCGAGACTTTCAGGCGCTCGGCGGCCAAGCGGCGGCCTTTCATGCCGAATTCGTGCAGGCGCTGACCGCTGGTGGGACTTCGTATGCGGCCGCTGAAGCCGTCAGCGCCTCACCCTTGCAGGGCCTGGAACAGGCCGTGCTGAACACACTGAACGCACCCACCCAGGCGCTGTTCGGGCGCCCGCTGATCGGCAACGGCGCTAATGGCGCCAGCGGGCCGGTGGGGAAACCCGGCCAGCCGGGCGGGATCTTATGGGGCAACGGCGGCAACGGTGGCAACAGCAGCAATCTGGGAGCGCCCGGCGGTGCCGGCGGGACGGCCGGCCTGATCGGCAACGGCGGAAATGGCGGCACGGCCGGGCCTCAGGGACCCGGCGGTGCCGGCGGGACGGCCAGCCTCATCGGCAACGGCGGCATCGGCGGGATCGGCGGTTATTTCGCCACTACCGGCGGTAACGGTGGCCATGGCGGGTGGCTGTTCGGGAACGGCGGCGCTGGCGGGGCGGGCGCCGATGATGCCGCCGGGCCTGGTGGCGGCGGCGTCGGCGGCAACGCCGGATTGTTTTTTGGCAACGGCGGCGCCGGAGGGGCTGCCGGGACTGCCGCCGGCCCGGGCGGCATCGGCGGCCTCGGCGGCGGCGGCGGTGCAGGCGCCTTTCTGTACGGCAACGGCGGGCCCGGCGGACACGGCGGCGACGCCACCGCGCCCGGTGGAGATGCCAACCCGGGCGGCTTAGGAGGCTATAGCTGGCTGATCGGTAACGGCGGTGCCGGCGGTGCGGGCGGCACTGGGGCCCATTTCGGCGGGGGCGGCGGTTACGGCGGCCGGTCTTATGGCTTGATCGGCGACGGTGGCAGCGGCGGGGCGGGCGGGGCCGGCGCCGTGGCTGGCTACGGCGGTTTGGGAGCACACGCGGGAGTGTTCGGCAATGGCGGCGACGGCGGCGCGGGCGGCGTAGCCAACAGCGTCGGTGGCTCGGGTGGAGCCGGGGGTTTAGGCGGCAGCGCCCTCCTCATCGGCAGCGGCGGCCATGGCGGTGCGGGAGGGCCCGGCAGCTTCCTGGGGGAACAGGCGGGTCCGGCGGTGACGGCGGGGTTCCCGGGCTGTTGATCGGCAATGGGGGGAGCGGCGGCGACGCCGGCCCCGGCGGGAGCGCGACTGTGGGGGCGGCCGGCGGTGAAGGGGCGAGCGCCCAGCTGATTGGCAATGGCGGCGATGGCGGCGATGGCGGCTCTGGAACCCCCGACGGCGCCGGCGGCAAACCCGGGTCCGGCGGGAAGCTGTTCGGACTCCCGGGCAAGCCCGGCCCATAGCGGCCCTTAGGCCAGCCGGGTAACCTCCACGACGACGTCGAGGTCGGTTGCACCCTTCCCGGAGTAGATGCCCCGCAACGGGGACACGTCGGTGTAATCGCGACCCGAGCCGACGCTGATGTACTGCTCGGTGATCTCGGTGTCATTGGTCGGGTCGTAGCTCCACCAATCTCCCGTCCACGCCTCGATCCAGGCGTGGCTTTGCCCGTCCACTACCTCACCGACTTTGGCGTTCCGCTTCGGGTGTAAGTAACCCGACACGTAACGCCCGGGAATTCCCATGCTGCGCAACAAAATTAGCGATACATGCACGAAATCCTGGCTGACACCTTTACCCGCGTTCAAAGCGTCCAGCCCGGAAGAATGCACGCTGGTGGTGCCCGGAAGGTACTCCAGCTCGCTGCGCACCCACTCGGCCGCGGCGATGACGGCCTCGCGCGGCTTATGGCTTTTGGCGATCTTCTTGCCCACCGCCGCGACGCGCTTGCTTTCCGGGGTGTGTTCGGTTGGGCGGATCAATTCGTCGAACCGGTCGATCACGGCGTCGGACCGCAGGTCGCTCCAACTGACCTCGGTCTCCGGTGGCTCTGGCGGCTCGGTCTCGACGACGGACGAGGACGTCACCGTGAGATCGGTGTGCGGCGCGTGCAGGTCGAACGCCGTCACGATGGTGCCCCAGTAGTCGACGTAGCGGTAGGACCGGGTGGCCGGGATGGTTTCGACCCGGTTCAGGATCACGTTTTGCCTGGTGGTCGAGTGCGGGGTGAGCCGGGCTTCGTTATATGAGGCGGTGACCGCCGACCCGTAGGCGTACCCGGTTGTGTGCACTACTCGGAGTCGCCACATCAGGCTTCGCCGTTCCGGGCGAGCAGTTGGGCGCGATGGCCGGCATCCGACCAGGCCACCCACGGTGTGACGTGGAAGTACCTCAGCGCCAATGCTTCTCCGACATCCGAACAGGTTGTCTGCAGGCTCGCCAAACGCGTATCCAGTGTTTCTAGCAGCACACCGGGCTGCACGAATTCCAATTCGCTGCGCGCCTGCCCGAGCAGGCGCTGCGCCTCCGCGGTGGAGCCGATCCGGCTCTGCGAATTGTGCAGCAACTCGTCCATGCTGTGTTCGGCCAGCTTCAGCGAGTAGAAGACCGATCGCGGGAACAGCCGGTCGAGCATCATGAACTGGACCACTCGGCCGGCGTCCAGCACGCCCCGATAGGTCCGCAGGTACGTGTCGTGCGCGCCGGCCGACCGCAGCAGCGTCACCCACGCCGGCGACGACGCGCTGTCCCCTACCCGGGACAGCAACAGCCGCACCGTCATGTCGACCCGTTCGATCGCGCGGCCCAGCACCATGAAGCGGTATCCCTCGTCGCGCGAGAGGGTCGAGTCGGCCAGGCCGGCGAACATCGCCGCCCGTCCTTCGACGTAGGACAGAAACTCGTGAGGCCCCAGCCGTTTGGCGGCACGTTCACGCTCAGCAAGGGCGTGATAGGTGGTGTTGAGGCACTCCCACGTCTCGCTGGATGTCACTTCGCGGGCGCACCGTGCGTTTTCGCGCGCCGCCGAGATCGCGTCGACGATCGAGGAGCCGCCCTCGTTGTTGGTGCTGAACGCCACCAGGTCAGTCAACGACCACACATCCAACTCGTGATCCGGTGGCTCGATGCCGAGCACCTGCAGCAGCACCCGGGACGCCTGGTCCGGGTCGACGCTGGAGTCCTCGAGTAGTTGGTGCAGCGCGACGTCCAGAATTCGCGCGGTGTCGTCGGCACGCTCGACGTAGCGACCAATCCAGTAGAGCGCTTCCGCGTTGCGGGCAAGCATCAGAGGGTCACCTGCTGAGATTCCTGGGGCTTGCCCTGCGACTGTTTTTGCGTCCGCCGTGGCGACCCCTCCAGCGCTGGGTCCGGCGCGGATTTCTCAGATTTCGGCAGCGAACGCACGACCTCGGCCGCCCCCAGCTCACGGGCGCCGGCCGACGCGCGTGGCGCGAGCACCCAGGTGTCCTTCGAGCCACCGCCCTGGCTGGAGTTGACCACTCGCGAGCCTTCGACCAGGGCCACCCGGGTCAGCCCGCCCGGCAGCACCCAGACGTCGTCGCCGTCGTTGACTGCGAATGGCCGCAGGTCGACGTAGCGAGGCGCCAGTGCGTTGTCGATCTTGGTCGGCACGGTCGACAGTTCCATCATCGGCTGGGCGATCCAGCTTCGCGGATCGTCGCGAATCTTCTTGGCGACGGCGGCCAATTCTTTGTCGGAGGCATCCGGACCGAATACGATGCCGTAACCGCCGGATCCCTCCACCGGTTTGATGACCAATTCGTCGATCCGGTCGAGCACCTCTTCGCGTTCGTCGTCGAGCCAGCACCGGAACGTATCGACGTTGGCCAGCAGCGGCTTTTCGCCGAGGTAGTACTCGATCATGGTCGGGACGTAGGTATAGACGAGCTTGTCGTCGCCGACGCCGTTGCCGATCGCACTGGAGATGACGACGTTCCCGGCGCGGGCGGCGTTGACCAGACCGGCCACCCCGAGCACCGAGTCGGCGCGGAATTGCAGCGGGTCCAGGAACGCGTCGTCGATGCGCCGATAGATGACGTCGACCTGACGTTCCCCGTCGGTAGTGCGCATGTACACCTGGTTGTCGCGGCAGAACAGGTCGCGGCCTTCGACCAACTCGACGCCCATCTGCCGGGCCAACAGCGAGTGTTCGAAATAAGCGGAGTTCGCCACGCCTGGCGTCAAGACCACCACGGTGGGATCGGCCTCGTTGGTGGCCGCGGAGTTGCGCAGCGCCCGCAGCAGGTGCGCGGAGTAATCATCGACGGCACGCACCCGGTGCGTGGCGAACAGATTCGGGAAAACCCGCGCCATCGTGCGTCGGTTCTCCATGACGTACGACACCCCGGAGGGCGAGCGCAGGTTGTCCTCGAGAACCCGGAAGATGCCCTTCTCGTCGCGGATCAAGTCGATGCCGGCGACGTGGATTCGCACCCCGTTGGGCGGGACGATGCCCACCGCTTCGCGGTGAAAGTGTTCGCAGGAAGTTATCAAGCGGCGCGGGATGACGCCGTCGTTCAGGATTTCCTGATCGCCGTAGATGTCGTCGAGATACATCTCCAGAGCCTTGACCCGCTGGATGATGCCGCGCTCCAACCGGCTCCACTCCGCCGCAGAGATCACCCGAGGCACCAGGTCGAGCGGGAAGGGCCGCTCCTGACCGGACAGCGAAAAAGTGATGCCCTGGTCGATGAACGCCCGGCCCAGCGCTTCGGAGCGGGCTTCGAGCTCTGAGGCGTCCGACGGCGCAAGCTCGGCGTAGATGCCTTTGTAGGGGACGCGGACGTTGCCCTGAGCATCGAACATCTCGTCGAAGGCCAGCGAATAGGAATCCGACGTGCCGTACCCGCCGAAGATGTCCTCGGAGCGTGCCTGCGGACGCGCAGCGCCGCGTGGCTTCACCCTGGTCTCCTCAAGCTGGTCGGCAAGACTCACTTTTCAGATGCTGCCTCAAATTGGCGTTATTGCAGTCCGCGAGTTCCCCTTTTGGGAGAAAACGTAACCGACTGATAACCTGAGAAGTCGCTATCGGGTGAATTGACCCCGAGGCAAAAGCCGAACTTAGGAAAAGACGGGAACTAACGCGTGGCCAACATCAAGTCGCAGCAGAAGCGCAACCGTACCAACGAGCGCGCTCGTCTGCGCAACAAGTCGGTGAAGTCGTCGCTTCGCACCGCTGTTCGCGCGTTCCGCGACGCCGCCGACACCGGCGACAAGGAGAAGGCCGCCGAGTTGCTGCTGTTGACCAACCGCAAACTGGACAAAGCGGCCAGCAAGGGCGTAATCCACAAGAACCAGGCCGCCAACAAGAAGTCGGCGCTGGCGCGGACCCTCAACAAGATCTGAGCCCGGGCGCACGGTTCACCGGCCCCGGTCGGACACCAGTTCGGCAACTTGCCTGACCGCGGATTCGAGCGCGTAATCGGCATCCGCGACGGCTCCCTTGACGTTGGCGTTGAGCGCCGCCACCACTCTCATCGCGATTGCCACCGTGTCGCCTGACCAGCGCCGAGCCTGCTTCTGGGCTTTCTGCACACGCCAGGGCGGCATTCCCAGCTGCGCGGCCAGCCGGTAGGGGTCACCGGATAGCGGTCGCACCCGACCAATGGTGTGCACGGCTTCGGCCAGTGCGTCTGCCAGCACCACCAGCGGCTCGCCGCGCATCATCGCCCAGCGCAACGCCTCCGTCGCTCCGGCGACGTCGCCGGTAACGGCCTTGTCGGCGATGTCGAAGCCCTTCACTTCGGCCTTGCCGCTGTGATAGCGCCGCACCGCGGCGGCATCGACGTCACCGGCGGTGTCGGCGACCAACTGCGAACAGGAGGCGGCGAGCTCGCGCAGGTCGGAGCCGACGGCGTCCAGCAGGGCCGTCACCGTCTCTTCGTCGACCTTGACCCGCAGCGAGCGAAATTCCTTCCGGACGAAGTCGGTGCGCTCGCCGGCCTTGGTGATCCGCGCGCAGGGATGCACCTGGGCACCAAGCGACTGCAGCTCGTTGGCCAGTGCCTTGGCTCGGCCGCCGCCCGAGTGCACCACGACCAGGATCGTGCCCGGCGGCATGTCAGCGGCGACCGACGCGATCAGCGCGGCCGCGTCCTTGCCCGCTTCCGCGGCGGCTTCCAGCACGACGACCCGCTCGTCGGCGAACAGTGATGGGCTGAGCAGTTCGGTGAGCTCGTAGGTGCTGACGTCGCCGGCCCGCATTCGGCTGACCGGGACGTCCTGGCCGCCCAGGAGATCGCCCGGCTCGGTGCCCGCGCGCTTCCGCGCCGACCGCAGGACGTCGGCCACCGCTCGCTCGACCAGCAATTCCTCGTCGCCCAGCACCAGATGCAACGGCGAAACTTCACTCACCACACGATGGTGTCACGAAGGGCCGACCTGTCCCGACGGGGACTCTCAGAGGGACTCTGAAAGAGACTCCGACAAGAACCAGGCCAGCAGGCAAAAGCCGCCGACCGTCGCGGTCAGTCGGATCGACGTACGGAACCACCTTCGAAACCACCTAAGCCGCCCCAGCAGCAGGCCCAACAGAGCCACCAGCACGGTGCAGCCGCCCACCGCGAGCACCCCGGGCACACCCGCGGGAACGGCGACGGTGGCCATCGGCACGCCGGCCGCCCAATGCGCCACACCCAACACCCACCACAGCTCAGGCCCGGTGAAACGGATCAGGAACTGGGCCCCGGCCGGCCACAACACACACAACGCGGCCGCCGCGCTGCCCAGCACGGTGATCGGTGCGATCGCCGCCGCCACCGCCAGATTGGCGGCCACGGCCACCAGACTGACCCGGCCCGAGATACCGGCGATCAGCGGGGCGGTCACCACATGCGCGGCGCAGGCAACCGCGAGCGCATCGGCCAGCGGCTTGGGCCAACCTCGCCCGGCCAGGCGCCGCGACCAGACCGGGGCAATCACCACCAGCGCGGCCGTCGCCAGCACGGACAGCGCGAAGCCCGCCTCGACAGCCAGCTGGGGCGCAACGGCCAGCAGAACCAGCACCGAGGCGCCCAACGCCGGCATCGCCTGCCGGCGACGCGACGACAGAATTCCGGCCAGCGCGATGGCGGCCATCACGGCCGCCCGCAACACACTCGCCGTTGGTTGCACCACGATGACGAATGCCAGCAGTGCCACCGCGGCAAGCAGCACCGCCGCGCGCGGGCCGATCACTCGGGCCGAGAACAGCACGGCCCCGCACACGATCGTGACGTTGGCCCCCGACACCGCCATCAAGTGCGTCATGCCCGCCGCGCGGAACTTGCGGCCGGTCTCGGCGGTGACGGCCGAGGTATCACCGAGGACCAGGGCGGGCAGCATCGCGGCCTGTTCGCCGGGCAATACCTCCCGGACGGCGGCGGCGAACCGACTGCGAACCGTGTAGGCGGCCCGCTGCACCGCACCGGCCCGGCCCATGCTCGGCCGGCCCGTCACGTTGAGCACAGCGACCGTCAGATCGTTGCGGGTCGGACGACTGATGCGCGCGGCGAACTGCACCGGCCTGCCCGCCATGACTGCGCCTGTTACTCCGCTAGTTTCTGAGCCCTTTTCCGAGCCGAAGTCCGACGCCCGACCGAAAACGACCACCAGGCCAGACGTCTCGTCGGTACGCAAGCGTTGCAATGTCCCCCGAAACATCAGCCGGCCCCGGCCAAGCGACACCGCGCTCTCGCTGGGAGTGACCGTCACCGGCGCCGACGTTCCGAACGCCGCGCGGATCGGGTGCCGAGCCACCGCGTCGGCGCGCAGCGCAACCGCGAAACCGAAGCCCGCTCCCGCCACACCGATCGCCACCAGGCCTGCACTGATCCCCCGCAGCCGGGAACCCCGGCCGGTCCGGCGCACCGCGTAACCCAGCAGCGCGAGCGAGATGGCGGTCAGCACCACGCAGCACCACGCCAACACCCGGCCGACGGGCCACACGATCCCGGCGGCGGTCACGATCCAGCTGGTGAGCGCCGCGGGGACCAGGCGCACGTCGACGCGCGCCGGAACCGGTTCAGCGGGGCCCGGCTGGCGCGACACCTGTTGAACTAACCGCCAGTTCAGACACGGACCAGGGCACGCAGCTTGTCCAGCCGCGACGGCCCGATGCCGTCGACGTCGGCGAGCTGGTCGACGCTGGCGAATTTGCCGTTGGCCTGCCGCCACGCCAAAATTGCGGCCGCGGTTACCGGTCCGACCCCGGGCAGCGCGTCCAGCTGCTCCACGGTCGCGGTGTTGAGGTCGAGCGCTTCACCTGTCTTTGGGCCCGTCTTCGGACCCCCAGTCGGCTTGCCCGGTGTCGATACCGGCGCGGGCCCCGCGGCCGAGCCGGAGCCCACCGAGCTGCCGAGCGCTTTCGGCAACCCGGACAGCGGAGCCAGCCCGACCACGATCTGCTCACCGTCGCCGACCGGGCGGGCCATGTTCAATCCGATGGTGTCGGCACCGTCCATCGCACCACCGGCGGCCTGCAACGCATCGGCGATCCGGGCCCCCGGCGCCAGGGTGACCAGTCCCGGCGTGTGCACCAGGCCGACCACGCTGACCACCACCGGTCGGTCCGAACCGCCCGGCTGGGCGGCGCCCGGAGTGGCCGACGATTTAGGGCTCGGTCCCGAAGTTCCCGAGACCCGTTCCACCGGCGGGAGCTTGGCCGACATCACCGGCGGGGGTCGATCGCGCAGCAAGGTGAACACCGTGACCAGTACGGCGAGAATCGCCACTATCGCCGCGGCGATGGCACCGGCGCGACCGGGATCGGCGCGCACCCTGGCCATCCAGCCCTCGCGCCGGGACGCGTCGGGTAACCACCGCGGCAGCAACGAGTTCTGGTCGTCTTCTTTCTGTTCATCACCTGCGGCGTCCTCGGCCGGGGCGCAGTCGTCGGCCTCGGCCGCGTCGGGATCCGGGTCGGCACTGAGCCGGCGCTGCAGTCGTTCGACGGGAAGTTCTGATCGCATGCACCGAAGGTAGGTGCGGCGACCCCTATAACGGCCCCCACCAACGGCGTCGCGCGGCCCGCTTGTGGATTAATCCGAGGCTGTGCACACGCCCCTGAAGCGATGGGTGAAGATGGAACTACCAGATCGAACTAGGGACGAAGGACAGACTGCCATGCAGCTGGCGCTCACGACGGAGGAAGCCGCGTTCCGCGACGAACTTCGCGGCATCTACACCACGCAGATCCCAGCGGAGTTGCGCGAGCTAATGCGCCAGGGCTCGTCGCTGAGCCGCGAACAGATGGTCACAAGTCACAAGATCCTGAACGAGCACGGGCTCGCGGTACCCAATTGGCCGGTTGAATGGGGCGGCAAGGACTGGACGCCCACCCAGCACCAGATATGGGCTGACGAGATGCAATTGGCGTGCGTGCCCGAGCCGCTGAACTTCAACGCCAAGATGGTCGGCCCCGTGATCGCGGAATTCGGCTCGGAGGAGATCAAACAGCGGTTCCTGCCGTCGACGGCCAACCTCGACATCTGGTGGTGCCAGGGATTCTCCGAACCTGAGGCCGGCTCGGACCTGGCGTCGCTGCGCACCACCGCGGTCCGGGACGGCGACAGCTACGTCGTCAACGGTCAGAAGACCTGGACAACGCTGGGCCAGTGGGCGGACTGGATCTTCTGCCTGGTGCGCACCGACCCGCAGGCACCCAAACGTCAGGCCGGGATCTCGTTTCTGCTCTTCGACATGAAGACGCCGGGCATCACGGTGCGGCCCATCAAGACCATCGACGGCGGCCAGGAGATCAACGAGTTGTTCTTCTCCGACGTTCGCGTGCCCGCCAACCAGCTTGTCGGACAGGAGAATCACGGCTGGACCTACGCGAAATTCCTGCTGGGCAACGAACGCACCGGCATCGCGGGCGTAGGACGGACCAAAGTTCGGCTCGCCGAGGTGAAAAAGCACGCCGCGGAAACCGGGGTGCTTGACGATCCGCTGTTCGCGGCCCGGCTGGCCGAGGCCGAAAACGAGCTGCTGGCACTGGAACTCACGCAGGCACGGGTGGTCTCGGACTCCTCGGGCGGCGAGCCCAACCCGGCGTCGTCGGTGCTCAAGTTGCGCGGCAGCCAATTGCAGCAGGTGGCTACCGAGTTGCTGGTCGAGGTGGCCGGCCCCGACGCGCTGCCCGCTGAATGGCGACGAAATCGCTTCACCCGCCTGGGCGCAGACCAGCGGCCCGCGCTACCTCAACTACCGCAAGACGTCGATCTACGGCGGTAGCAGCGAAGTGCAGCGCAACATCATCGCGTCGACCATTCTCGGATTGTGAGGCAGCCATGGACTTTCAGCTGAGCGACGAGCAGGCCCTGCTCCGCGACACCTCCCGCGATCTGTTGTCGCGCAGCTATGACCCGGAGAGCCGCAGCAAGGTCATCGGCTCCGATCTCGGCTGGAGCCGCGAGGTCTGGAGCCAGCTGGCCGACACCGGGATTCTCGGCCTCGGCTTCGATCCGGACGAGTCCGGCCAGATCGAGATCATGGTGGTGCTCACCGAGATCGGGCGACGGTTGGCGCCCGAACCGGTCGTACACGCCGCTCTGGCGCCCGGCACGCTGATCGCCGAACGGGGCAGCGAACAGCAGAAGCGGCTGCTGGACGACGTGGCGGCAGGCCAACGACTGCTGGCCTTCGCCCACCTGGAAGCCGGCCACGCGCAAGCCGACGGCGGACGTCTCCACCAAGGCCGTGCGGCAAGGCGATTCGTGGGCGCTGAGCGGGCGGAAGAACCCGGTGCTGGCCGGTGATTGCGCCGACACCCTGGTGGTCAGCGCCGCGTTGCCCGACTGGCGGGCACCGGGCTGTTCCTGGTCGACGCCTCGCAAGACGGCACCGTTACCCGCCATGGTTACCCGACATTCGACGGCCAGCGCGGCGCTCAGATCGACCTGGACAACACGCCGGCCGAACCTCTCGGCGACGCTGTCGACGCCGCACCCGCCATCCGCGACACCATCGTGCGCATCCAGTCCGCATTGTGCTGCGAGGCGGTCGGCGCGATGGAGGAAGCCCTTCGCCTGACCACCGACTACCTGAAAACCCGCAAGCAATTCGGCGTCACGCTCAACAAGTTCCAGGCGCTCACGGCGCGCGCCGCGGACATGTACGTCTCGCTGGAACTGGCCCGCAGCATGAGCCTGTACGCGGCGATGTCGATCGCCGACGGCAACCTCGACCCGGTGATCGCGTCGCGCGCCAAGCTGCAAATCGGGCGCTCCGGCCGGCACATCGCTCAGGAATCGATCCAGATGCATGGCGGCATCGGCGTGACGGCGGAATACCCCGTCAGCCACTACGCGGCCCGGCTCACAGCGATCGAAAACACCCTGGGTTCCTCGAACGACCACCTGCACAACCTGATCGACCACATCGCGGACTACGACCTGGCCCGGCTCTGACACCACTCGCATTGGCTGGCCTGACGTTATGCGCAGTTCACACGCCGATTGCGGGTGTGTCTTCTCGCGAACGTCTGTTATTCCTCGTGCGCTGGGTGCCCGCGGTTCAGCTGCATCCCAAAATGGTACCATTTTGGTATGAGCACGCAGATTGCCGTACGCCTCCCGGATGAGATCGTCGCCTTCCTCGATGACGAAGTCAGAGAGCAGCACGCCCCCAGCCGGGCCGCCGTGGTGCTTCGAGCGCTCGAACGTGAAAGGCGCCGCCAGATCGCCGCACGTGACGCAGCTATTCTTGCGCGCCTGGGACCTGACGCCGATATGGATTCCCTCGCCGGCTTTGCTGCCGAACTTCAGGTCGAACTCGACTGATGAGACCCATCCACACCGCAGAACTCGACAAGGTCAGGCCCGTCCTCATCCTTACGCGCGAGCTGGTCAGACCTCATCTATCCAGAGTGACCGTTGCGCCGATCACCAGCACGGTACGCGGACTCTCTACAGAGATACCGGTCGGCCGTGACAACGGTCTGGCCCAAGACTCCGTGGTCAGCTGCGACAACATCGTCACCATTCCGACCGCTGCTCTCCGGCGTCAGATCGGCTATTTGTTGCCGTCGCAGGAATCCGCACTGTCGCTGGCGATTCGAGCCGCCTTCGACCTTGACTGAGCAAGAGCGTCTGACGGCTACCACCACGCGGCCGGGCTCACCGCAATCGAAAACACCCTGGGCTCTTCGAACGACCACCTGCATAACCTGATCGACCAACGGCCGAGCTCAGCGGCCGACTCCCCCGCTACTGCCCAGAGCCCGAAACGGGTTCCAGCCCGTCCGCCTGTGGGGCCAAGTTTGAGCCCGACTCCGGCAGCTGACTGGCGAGGTACTCAGCGAGCGACTTGATGGTCGGATAGTCGAATACCGCCGTAGCGCTGATCGTGAACGCGCCACCGAACTGGCTGTACAACCGGTTGCGCAGCTCAACCGCCATCAGCGAATCCGTGCCCAGGTCCAGGAACCCGCTGGTTGCGGCCGGCGGTTGCGCGAGCCGCAGGAAACTTTGCACCTCGCGCTGTAGGTATTCGGTGAGGAATTTGGCCCGCTGCGCCTCGGGCACCTCGTGCAGTTGCCTGAGCAACTCGCTGTCGCCGGTTGCCTCCGCGACGGCACTGGGCAACACGTAGTCGAGAATCGGTGGACGAGAGCTGCCCAACACCTTCGCGGCACGTTTCCAGTTGGCTTTGATGACGGTTGCCTGCCCAGTTCCGTTGGCGACAACCTCGGCGAGCGCGTTGAGGGCGGCCGTGGGTTCGAGCGGAATTAGACCCTGCGCACTGAGATTGGCGCGCGCGGCCTCCGATGAGGCCATGCCGCCCTTGGCCCAGGGACCAAAGTTGACGCCGGTCGCCGGCAGGCCTTGCGCCTTTCGTTCCGCGACCAGCCCGTCGAGCAGCGCATTGGCAGTCGCGTAGTTGGCCTGGCCGGGTGGGCCGAGCACGCTCGAGACCGAGGAATAGAGGATAAAGAAGTCGAGGTCGTCTTTCTTGGTCAACCGATCTAAGTGGTAGGCGCCGAACGCCTTGGGCGCCAACGTCGTCCGGAAACGGCTCAGACTCTGTTGCGGTAACAGCGCGTCGTCGAGCACGCCCGCCAAATGCGCTACTCCCGCAAGCGGTGGCAACTCCGCACGGATCCGCCCCAGCAACTCATCGACCTGGGACTCGTCGCCGATGTCGGCCGCGAAGGTGTGGATCCGGCACCGGTAGCGCTCGGTGATATCAGCGATTGCCCGTTGTGCATCCGCATCGGGCGCGCGCCGGCTGGTCAACACGATGTCACCCGCCCCGAGTTGGGCCAGATAGGCCGCCGTGTGCAGGCCGAGCGCACCGAGGCCGCCGGTAACCAGATAACTCCGATCACCTTGCGGCTGAAGCGGTTTCGGTATCTGTAGCACAATCTTTCCGATATGCCGCGCTTGCTGCATGCGACGGAATGCGCTCTTCGCCTCCGTTAGCGGGTAGATCTCGGCGGGCAGCGGTGTCCACTCGCCACCGGCCAACCCCTCCGACACCTCGGTCAGCAACCGTTTTATGTGCTCCGGGTCTTGCAGGGTGGTTGCATCAAGCGCGACGATCTCGTAAGCGATATCGGGACGGGCCGCCGCCATCTGCGCATGCGTCCAGATCTCTCGCTTGGCGATCTCGGCGAACCGGCCGTTTTGGGCGGTTGCACGCACGGTCGCCTCGACGAAGCCTTCATTGGTCAGGCTGTTGAGCACCACGTCTACTCCGGCACCCTCGGTGTCGGCGAGGATCTGGTCGGCGAAGTCCGTACTACGCGAGTCGTAGACATATTTCACACCCAGCTTGCGCAGTGCTGCGCGTTTGTAGGTGCTGGCGGTGGCGAAGACGATCGCGCCGTGTTGCTGCGCCATCTGTATCGCGGCCAGTCCGACGCCACCGCTGGCGGCGTGAATGAGCACGCGCTCACCGGGCTTCAGCTGCGCCCAGTCGAATGCGAGCCGGGCCGTGAGTGCCGCAGCGGGAATGGTGGCCGCCGCTACCGCGCCCAGCCCGTCGGGCAGCGGTGCCAGCAACTGGACTGGCACATTGAACCGGCTGGCGAACGCGCCCTGCATGAAGCCGAAGACGCGTTGGCCGACCTCGAGTCCGGTGACCCCGGTACCCAACTGGGTGACGATGCCGGCGAAGTCACCGCCGATCGGGCCCGGATCGCCCGGATAGAGACCCAGTACATTGAGCACATCCCGGAAGTTCAAACCAGCGGCCTCTACCCGGACCTGCACATAGCCGTCGTCCGGCGGCGGCACTTCCGTCTCGGTCAGACGCAGGTTGTCGATCGCGCCGCGTTCAGAGGGCTCCAAGACGTAGTCGTTCGCACGCGGTACCGCAAGATGACCGCTACGCGCCCACGGCAGCAACCGCGACGCCAGGAATTTTCCTTGCCGCAATGCAAGCTCAGGTTCCTCGAGGGTGGTGCGTGGCGCGCCGAGCAGGGCCGCCAGCGAGTGCGCGGCCCCCTCAGATCCGTCGTAATCGACCAGCCTGCAGCGCAGGGCCGGTTCCTCGTTGATGATGTTGCGCCCGAGTCCCCAGAGCGCAGCCTGCACCGGGTCGACCGGTTCGCCGGCCTCGGTCGCCACGGCGCGTTCGGTGATGATCCACAGCCCGTTGGGGAGTTTGAGCGCCTTGTCGGCCTGCAGGGTGTGCACAGCGCTGAGCAGGTGCGCGATGTCGGCCTCCAGCCGCTCAGCAGCTGCGGCGCTCGACTCGTCCGCGCGCGGTCCGGTGCTGCGCCAGACGATGCCGGAGAACGGCATACCGCGCTCCTGAGCCTGCGCCAACAGTTGCCCCAAGGGCTCCGGATCGGTAGTCCGGTCAACAGAGATGCAGCCCGGCAGCTGGGCCGCCAGTTCGTCGAATCCGGCAATCAGCCAGGTACCAATCGTGTCTCCGGCAGCCCCGGCATCATCGCTCGATGCCGGCGGCGCCAGCTCGTGCCAGCCGAGGGTGTACAGCAGGCGGGTGGCATCGCCGCCGAGCCCGCGCAACAACGCCTCTCGGGGCGCGCGTTTGACCGTGAACTCGCGAATCCCGCCCAGCCGGCGGCCGTCCCGATCGATGAAATCGAGATCGAAGACTTGGGTTTCGCTGTCGAGGCCGCTGGTATGCCACCTCGCGCGGCAGTAAAACCGGCGAGGCATCTTCTCCCGCAGCTCCACCCGCCCGTACCGCAACGGCAGAAACAGGTCGGCTACGCCCTGTTCGGCCGCGAGAAGAGCCGGGAAGGCCGGGAAGGCGACTCCGGTGCACAGGTCGAGCAGCACCGGATGCATGGGCTCCGTTCCGAGATGCTCGGCGAGTTCTTCGCCGACGGTGATATCGCCGATCGCCTCACCCTCGCCGAGCCACAGCGACTTGAGGGAACCGGACCAGTTCGGGCCCCATGCCAGCTCCATGTCGGCGAAGGTCTCGAACAGCTGCTGCGGACGCATGCGGTTGCATCGCTCGATCGCCGCGTCGATGGAATCCGCCGGATCGGCCGCGGGCTCGTCATCAACACCGGTGAGGACGGTGCCATCGGCGTTCAACGACCACTCGGCATCACGAACGCCGTATGGGCGGCTGTGCACCCGGAAGGACGAGCCGCCACCTTCGTCCAGCGGATGCAACGTCAGCTGTACCTCCCGGGAGGCCTTGTCGGCCAGGATGATCGGCTCATAGAAGAAGACATCTTTGACCCGCCCCGGCGGGCCAATAGCAGCGAGGGCCATCGCCGCATACGTCGCCCCGGGAACGACGACGGTGCCATAGATGACGTGATCCGACAGCCACGGCTGCGATTTGACGGAAAGTCGGCTGGTGTAGACCGAGTCGCCGGAGGAGAGATCCTTTGCACTACCCAAGATTCCGGCTACCCCGGATATTGAGGTGCCCTGACCATCGATGCCGGCAATACCGGAAGTCTTGGGCCAGAAGCGGCGGCGCTGGAACGGATAGGTGGGCAGTTCGAGTCTGCGGCGAGGCTGGTGGTGCAGCGCGGCGAACGTGGGCCGATGGCCGCTGACGTAGGCCGCGGCCAGCGCTTCGGCGATCTGACGCCGGTCACCGACCCCCTTGCGCAGGGAAACGATCGCGCGAGGCGCCGCCAAATGCTCCGGCCAGACCTGTACCGCAGCCCCGGTCAGAACCGGCTGCGGACCGATCTCCATCAACACCGAGCATCCCAGCGCAGCCACGGTGCGCGCGCTTTCAGCGAACTGCACCGGCTGGCGGGAATGCCGCCGCCAATATTGTGCGTCTAGTGGGGTTTCCGCAGTGAGCACGCTGCCGGTGCGGTTACAAACCAGCGGCAACGTCGGCACGGCGAACTGCAACCGCGCTGCGTACGACTCGAATTCATCGAGCACCGGCTCCAGCAACTCCGAATGGAAGGCGTGGCTGGTTTCCAGCCAGCTGCATCTGATCCCGTCATTGCCACACCTGGCGACGACCTGTTCTAGATCCGCGCCGGGACCCGACAGCACGGTGTTGGGGCCGTTGTAGGCGGCGATCGACACTCGGGGGAACTCGCCGGCAATCTCCTCGACGTACTTGGCGTCGGCGAACACCGCCACCATTCGCCCACCGTCGGGGAGACTGCCAAACAGCCGGCCGCGCTCGGCCATTAGCCGAGCTCCGTCCTCGAGGCTGAAAACCCCGGCTACACAAGCCGCCGCGTACTGGCCCACGCTGTGACCCAGCACCACGTCGGGCTGCACCCCCCACGACTGCCACAGCCGCGCCAGGCCCATCTCGACGGCGAACAGCGCGGGCTGAGCGAACGAGGTGTGCCGCAACGTTTCCCCAGCCTCACCGCCGGTGGCGAACAGCACTTCCAGCAACGGCCGCGGCAGTATCTCGCTGACCGCGTCCGCGCAGCGTGTCACAGTGTCCGCGAAAACCGTTTCAGCGCCGAATAACTCGCGTGCCATCCCGGGATGCTGGCTACCCTGCCCGGTAAACAACCATGCCGTCGTCGGGCGGTCATTGCACTCGCCACGTAACACGCCAGGCCGCAGCCGGTTCTCGGCCAACTCGGCCAAGCCCTGACGGGCACCGTGGACCGAATCCACCACCAGCGCGGCCCGGTGTTCGAAATGCGAACGCCCTGTCCCGGCCGTACGGCACACATCGGCGACGTCGACGTCTGGGTGAATGTCCAACCATGCCGCGTATCGCTTTGCCAACGCCACCAACGCCTGCGGTGAACGCGCGGACAGCGGCATCACATTGACCGGTCGGTCTTGAGTGGCCGACTCTGCGGCCCCCACGAGGTCGTCGGCCGAGTGCTCGTCGGGGGTTGCCGCGCGCGCCGGCGCCTCTTCGATCAGCACGTGTGCGTTAGTACCGGTGAATCCGAAGGAACTCACGCCGGCACGCCGCGGCCTGCCGTCGGCCCGCCACGGGATCGCCTTGTCCACGACCCGCACCGGAAGCGAGTCCCACGGGATGTGCGGCGAGGGTGTCTCGAAGTGCAGGCTCTGTGGCAGCACTCCGTGCTGCAGCGACAACACGACCTTGATCAGACCGGCGGCCCCTGATGCCGACTCGAGGTGTCCGATGTTGGTCTTCACCGATCCGATCAGCAACGGCCGGTCCGCGTCCCGGCCGGCACCATAGACGGCCCCGGCTGCCTGCACCTCGATCGGATCACCCAGCGGGGTGCCCGTCCCGTGCGCCTCGAGGTAGTCAACATCCCCGCCGACGAGGCCGGCGCGAGTCAGCGCCATCGCGATAAGCCGTTGCTGCGCACCACCGTTAGGAACTGTCAGACCACTGGAAGCACCGTCTTGATTGACCGCGCTGCTCGGGATGACCGCGCACACCCGATCGCCGTCGCGCTCCGCATCACTCAGCCTCTTGAGTACCAGCATGCCGCAACCTTCGCTGCGCACATAGCCGTCGGCACCGGCGTCGAAGGTCTTGCATCGCCCGTCGGGGGAAAGCATCCTGGCGCGCGAGGCGGCGATGATGGATACCGGACTCAGCAAGACGTTTACACCACCGGCCAACGCCAAATCGCAGTCACCGGAGTGCAATGCCTGGCAGGCCTGATGGACGGCCACCAAGGACGAACTGCACGCGGTGTCGACCGCCACCGCCGGCCCTTCCAGTCCAAGCGCGAAGGCGACCCGACCGGAAATGGCATTGAGCGCGTTGCCGGTGATGAAGTGGGGCTCGATGTTGTCGACCGAGTCGGCCGACAGCAGATGCGAGTACTCGTTGACGCCCACACCTACGAATATGCCGCTTCGGCTGCCGCGCAACGCCGCCGGGGAATACCCCGCACGTTCCAAGCCCTCCCAAGCAGTTTCCAGCACGAGTCGCTGCTGCGGATCGATCCAAATGGCCTCGCGCGGAGAGATACCGAAGAATTCCGGATCGAATCCGTCGATTCCCTCTAGGAATCCGCCGAAGCGGCTGTAGATCTTGCCCGGAGCCGCTGGATCCGGGTCGTAGAACTCGTCGATGTCGAATCGGTCCTCCGGGATTTCCCGGATCGCATCGACACCGCCGGACAACACTTCCCAGAACGCCTCGGGATCTGGCGCGCCGGGGAAGCGGCACGCCACCGCGACGATCGCGATCGGCTCATCGGTACGGGTCGGCACGGCCGAGGCCAGTTCAGGTCCGGACTTGGTGACTGCCTGCTCGCTGAGCCCGAGCACGTCGCCAAGCAGATAATCCGCCACGTCGGCGAGACGTGGGTAATCCATCGCCAGGGTCGCCGGTACCTCCCTGCCGACTGCTTGCTCGATGCGGTGTCGCAATTCCACGGCCATCAGCGAATCCATGCCGAGATCGAAGAACCCGGCATCCGCGCGGATCTCCGCGGCATCGACGCGCGTCACCTCGGCCACCGCCCCGCGCAGGAAATCCGTCAAAATCTTCTTGCGCTGCTGCGCCGGAGCGTTGGTGAGCCGCTCGACCAGTTGCGTCGTACCGGAGAGCGCTGCGGACGGCGCCACCCCCGTCAGCTGGGTAGGCACCTCACGCTCCAACTCCGCCAGGAACGCCCGCCTCCCGGCTTGCTGGTAGAGCGGCAGGAAGCGGGCCCAGTCGATGCGGGCCACGATTCCTTGTGCGGGGCCGTGGGCCGCCATGAGATCGCCCATGCCCGCAAGTGCGTCGGCAGGTGACAATGTCCGGACCCCGCGCTGCTCCAGTCGTGCACGAGTTTCCGCGTCGGCCATGCCCGCCGACCCCGCCATCCATGGACCGAAATTAACGCTGATCCCCGAGATGCCCTGCTCGCGCAGCCGCCAGGCCAGCCCATCGAGGAAGGCGTTGGCCGCGCCATAGGCCGCCTGACCGAATCCACCCCATACCGAGGCGATCGAGGAGGTGCTGAGAAAGAAGTCCAGTTCCAGGCCAGCTGCGGCTTCGCTCAAATGCCATGCACCCCAGACTTTCCCGGCGAAGACTCGATCGACTTCGGCATCGTCGAGGGTGCGCAGCGGGGTGGTGCCGATCTCGCCTGCAGCGTGGACGATACCGGCCAGCGACGGCAGTTCGGCGTGCACCGTGGCTAGCAGACGAGCGACGTCGTGCGCATCGGCGACATCGGCCGCGACGATACGGAATTCGCAGTCGTGCTGTTCGCATAGCGCGTCGATGTGCCGTTGCGCGGAATCGCTGGGCGGGCGTCGGCCGGTCAGCACCAGATGCCGGGCGCCGTGCGCGGCCAGGTAGCCGGCGATTTCCAGGCCGATCGAACCCAGCCCTCCGGTGACCAGATACGTTGCGTCAGCACGCAGTGCCAGCGGCGTTGCGCTCAGCGACGCGGCCCGTCGTACCAGCCGGGGAACGTAGACCGCTTGATCACGCAGCGCGACTTGGTCTTCCCTCATCGCCGTGTCACGCGGTGCCGCCGCCACCTCGATGAACTGCGACCATGCCCCGTCGTCCCCGTCCTCCAAGGCGCTGGCTCCCGCCAGATCCGCCAGTCCGCCCCAGACTTGCGGATGCTCCAGCGAAGCGGCACGACCGAATCCCCATAGGCAACTCTGATCCGGTGACACGGTGTCCGCGTCGGCGACTCGTTGTGCCCCTCGGGTTACCAGCCAGATGGGGATGCGCAGTTCGGCGGCGACGGCGGCGCGGAAGATGCGCCGTGTTCCGCCCAGGACTCGGTGCTGCATCCGTAACAGCGCCTGCGTCGGAGGTGCGGCGTCGGAGTCGAGGGCGGCGACATGCACGATATTCAGCGCGGGTTCGTCTGCCGCCGCGGCGCGCAGCGCGACCTCGAACTCTTCTTCGTCCGCATCGGACACCGGCAAACCGAGAATGCGGTGCTGGTGCCCAGCGCGGTCAGCGCGTCGACCAACGGCTGCACTGCACCGGCCGCATCGCCGACGAGGATCCAGGCAGCTCCCGCACCCGTTTGCCCAGCTGAGACACTGGCGGTGGATTTCTCCCAGCGCACCTCGTAGCGCGCATCCGAGATCGACTGGGTCTGGCGGTGCTGGTTGTGTTGTGCGGCAAACCTTGTCAGCACATCAACGGTCTGCTGGTCGCCACTCGCACCGTCTAGGAGTGTGGCGAGTTCTTCGACCCGGCCGTCCTCGAGCAGCCGGACGGCTTCGCTCGTCCCGGCGCGGGCTTGCTGGCTGGGCCGGACCCGCGGCTCACTGAACCAGTACTGGCGATGCTGGAACGGATAGGTCGGCAGGTCGATCTTTCGCGCCGGTCCCTGCTGAACAGCGCCGAAGTCGGGCAGGTGACCCAAGACGTAAGCGTCAGCAAGGGCTTCGGTGATCTGCCGGTGGTCGGCGATGTTTCGACGCAATGACGCGATCGCCCGCGGCGCGGTGGCCGGGTCAGGCCATGCCCGCATGGCTACGGCGGTGAGCACCGGTTGCGGGCCGACCTCCAGCAACACTTTGCATTCGAGATCGGCCAGCGTGCGCACACTCTTGGCGAATTCGACCGGCTGACGCGCATGGCGACGCCAATAAGTGCCATCGAGTTTCACGCTCCTGCCGAGCGTGGCGCCGGTGCGGTTGCACACCAAAATCCGTTGTGGTGAAACGAAATTGAAACGGTCCGCATAGGACTCGAATTCCTCGAGGATCGGATCCAGCAGCGCCGAATGAAACGCGTGGCTGGTGTCTAGCCAGTCACACCGGACATTCTCGGCCGTCAACGCGGCCACCGCCTGCTCCAGATCCTGTGCGGGTCCCGAGAGTACGGTATTAGCACCGTTGTACGCGGCTACCGACAGAGTTGGGAAATCGTCGGTGAGGCTCTCGACGCGCTCGGCGTCGGTGAACGCCGCGACCATCCGACCGCCCGCGGGCAGACTGCCGAACAGGCGGCCGCGCTCGGCCATCAGCAGCATTCCGTCTTCGAGGCTGAACACGCCCGCCACGCAGGCCGCCGAATACTGGCCGACGCTGTGGCCCAGCACGACATCGGGCTCGAGACCCCAGGACTGCCACAGGCGGGCCAGGCCCATCTCCACCGCGAACAAGGCGGGCTGGGCGTAGGAGGTTTGCCGCAACGCCTCTTCGTCATCCGGGCCGTCTGAACCTTCCAGGCCGAAAATAACGTCCAGCAATGGCTTTTCGAGAACGCCAGCGACCGTCGCGGCACACCGGGTCAGTGTCTCGGCGAACACCGGCTCGGTGTCGAACAGTTCACGAGCCATGCCAGCGTATTGGCTGCCTTGACCGGTGAACAGCCACGCCGTCTTCGGCGTGTCATCGGATACTCCGCGCACCAGACCGAGCGCCGGGCGGTCGTCCGCGAGCGCACCGAGCAACTCACTGGCAGACTCTTTCGAATTGACCACCAACGCGGCCCGGTGCTCGAAGTGCGCTCGCCCCACCCCGGCGGTAAAGCACACGTCCGCCAAGGTGGCCTCTGGATGCGCGCCCAGCCAGCTGCGGTAATGATCAGCGATCTGCATCAGTGCAGCGGGCGTGCGCGCCGAAAGCGGAAGGACGCTGAACCGTCGGTTCCCGGGTTGGTCGGCTTGGTCCGGTGGCACTGCACCCTGACCTATTTCAGCAGGCGCTACTTGAGCAGGCGCTTCTTCGAGGATCACGTGCGCGTTCGTCCCGGAAAACCCGAACGAACTGACTCCCGCAATACGGGGCCGACCGTTGCGTTCCCAAGGAGTCGCCTCCTGCACGACTTCCAGCGCCAACCGCTCCCAGGGAATGTGCGGCGACGGATCGCGAAAGTGCAGGTGCTGCGGCAATAACTCGTGCTCGAGCGACAGGATGACCTTGATCACGCCCGCGATGCCTGCGGCCGCTTCCAGATGCCCGATATTTGTCTTCACCGAGCCGATCAACAGCGGCCGGCTCGCCTCGCGCCCCGCACCGAACACCGCACCCGCGGCCTGGGCCTCGATCGGATCGCCCAGCGATGTGCCGGTCCCATGCGCCTCCAGGTATCCGACGTCGCCGGCGGAGAGACCGGCGCACTCCAGCGCCTTAGCAATAACCCGTTGCTGAGCACCGCCGTTCGGCACCGTTAAACCACCCGAAGCGCCATCTTGGTTGATCGCACTGCCCCGGATCACGGCCCGAATCCGGTCACCGTCGCGGATGGCGTCCTGCAGCCGCTTGACGACTATGACACCGCAACCCTCCCCACGTACGTAGCCGTCCGCGGCCGCATCGAAGGTCTTGCACCGGCCGTCGGGCGCCAGCATGTGCGCATGGGAAAAGGTGATCATGGCCGCCGGGCCGAGCAGGACGTTCACGCCGCCGGCCAACGCGAGGTCGCACTCCCCCAAGCGCAGCGCCTGGCACGCCTGATGGATTGCCACCAACGACGAGCTGCACGCTGTGTCGACGGCGACCGCCGGGCCCTGCAGCCCAAACCGGTAGCTGATCCGACCCGCTGCGGCGGAAGCCGAGGTCCCGATTGCCAAATAGGCTTCGATCTCGGCGTAAGACAGCTCGCTCGATGCCATTGCCAGGTAGTCGTGCGTCGCCAAACCGATGAATACGCCGGTGTTGGTGTTCGCCAGGGCCGTTGGCGCGGTGCCGGAATGCTCCACCGCCCGCCACGCCGTTTCCAGCAGTATCCGATGCTGTGGGTCCAACATGCTGACCTCGCGCGTCGACATACCGAAAAACGGCGCGTCGAACCCCGTTACGTCATCGACGAACCCTCCCCGACGGGTCGCAATCTTCCCGGGTGCGTCGGGATCCGGGTCGTAGAACGCGTCGACGTCCCACCGGTCCTCGGGCACCTCCGATACCGCATCCCGGCCTTCGCGCAGCACCTGCCAGAATTCCTCCGCGTCCGCGGCACCCGGAAAACGCGCGGCGTAGCCGACGATCGCAAACCCCGATGCCGGCTCCATCAGACCTTCGACGGATGCCATGCCGTTTTCCTCCCTTGCGTCGGCCGGTGAAGGATGCCATCGGGCCCGCGCTGCGCCGGGACCGTGGCTGCTCCCAACCACGCCCTAGATCGCACGCACACACCGGCACCGAACCTGCCGGATCTCCCCCCGGAGTACTGCCTCCAGCGACCGTCGTGGCGAATGTACACATGCCCGGACCGGTTGCGCAGCCAGATCACCTCCAACAGCAAGTATGCCAAATTTGGGTGCTTCGCCGTGCTGTATTGCGCGAGTACCGCCACGTGTGGCGGCCTGCCGAGTGTCCGCTCCGGGCCGTTCCACCACCTCCGCCCACCGCCCCGATCAGCCGTTGCAGGCGTATCCGCGCATGTCGGCGCCGGTCGTGGCCGAGAGGGTTATCTTGGTGGCGCTACCAGCGGGCCGAAACTGCGGCCGTCCAACCGAGGAGAAAATATTGCGAATCGGGCATATCACGATCGGCTCACTCGCTGATTGGACGCCGGCCCCGGGCGTGGTTATCTCCTGGCACCCGACGCCCGCGGCCGCGGAAAAGGCCCGAAAAGCGCCGGCGAGTTCGGTACCGGTCAGCTACATGCAGGGCCAACACCTTCGTAATTATCACGAACGGACAGCCGCGGGGCTGAGCTTTTCCCGGCAAATCATCGCCAGCTGTGACGTGCCGGGTCAGTGTGATGTTTCGGCCATGGATCACGCCGTCAACGCCTACCTGCGTCGGCATGACACGTTCCGCAGTTGGTTCGAACACACCGGTGAAGGAGAGTTCGTCAGGCATTCGATCAGCGATCCTGCCGATATCGAATTCGCGCCAGTCGACCATGGGAACATGACGGTCGACGAGATCCACGCTCATGTCGTGGCGATACCGAATCCGCTGGAGTGGGGCTGCTTCACCTTCGGGATCATTCAGAGCGAGAGCCAGTTCACGTTCTTTGCCGCCATGGATCATGTCCACGGCGACGCGACGTTGATCGGCACAACGATGCTCGAGGCCAACGGAATGTATGCGGCGTTGAGCGGAGGCGGTGAACCCCTTGCGCTTCCCGATGCCGGCAGCTTCGACGACTTCTGTATCCGCGAACGCGAGTACACGTCAACGTTGACCGTAGATTCGCCTGAGGTACGCGCGTGGATTGACTTCGCCGAGAACAACAATGGTAGTTTTCCTGAATTCCCACTCCCGCTGGGTAACCCGTCGGAGTCGAGTAGCAGTCGGATGGTCTCCGAACTCCTGATGGACGAACAGCAGACGGAGCGATTCGAGTCGGCATGCACGGCGGCCGGCGCGCGCTTCGTCGGCGGCTTGTTCGCCTGCCTCGCCCTGATAGAGCACGAATTTACCGGCGCTCTCACCTATTACGGGCTCACTCCCAGGGATTCGCGCACAGCCGCGGACAATTTCATGACGCAGGGCTGGTTCACCGGCTTGATCCCGATCACCGTGCCAATAGCTGCAGCCTCGTTCGGCGACGCCGCGTGGGCCGCGCAATCTTCTTTCGATTCGGGTCTGGACATGGCGAAGGTGCCGTATTATCGCGTCTTGGAATTGGCGCCTTGGTTGAGCTGGCCCCAGCCGAACTTTCCGGTGTCGAACTTCTTTCATGGCGGCGCTGCTCCGCTCAATACGGTTCTTGCAGCGGCCGACCTGGGTTATGCGAACAATATCGGAATCTACTCCGACGGCCGGTACTCATATCAACTGACTATCTATGTATTTCGATACGGCGAGGGCACGGCAATGGCGATCATGTTTCCCGATAATCCGGTCGCCCAGAAATCAGTTGCCCGCTACGTGGAAGCGATGAGGTCCGTGTGCGTGCGGGTCGCCGACAGCGGGCACTGGGGGCGCGTTGCGTAGCGTGGAGCCGGAGGTGAGGGGCGACATGCGACGGCTAGCCGATTTTGTGGTCCGGTGGCCCTTGGGTAGTCATAGCGCTCTGGGCCGCGATAGCGGTCGCCCTGACACTGGCATCCCCATCTCTCAACGAGATGGCCGAGAAGCATCCGATCGCCATCTTGCCCAGCGACGCACCGTCGAACGTCACCGCTCGAAAGATGACGGAGGCGTTTCACGAATCGGGCTCGGAAAACCTGCTGTTGGTGGTCCTGACCGACGATAAGGGGCTCGGCGCCCGCCGATGAAGCCGCTTACGGCAAACTGGTGGACGCGCTGCGCCAGGACACCCGAGATGTCGTGATGCTGCAGGATTTCGTCAGCGCGCCGCCCCTGCGATCGGTCGTGACCAGCACGGACCACAAAGCTTGGGTGCTGCCGGTTGGCGTTGCGGGCGAGTTGGGCACGCCACGGTCTTACGCCGCTTTCAACCAGATCGGCGACATCGTCAAACACGTCCTGCAACATGCCCCCGCCGGAACGTCCCTGACGGCAAACCTCACCGGCCCCGCGGCAACCGTCGCCGACCTCACGGTCGCCGGTGATCAGGATCGGCTTCCGATCGAGCTGGCCATTGCCGTTCTGGTGCTCATCGTTCTGCTGGTGGTTTACCGCAGTGCGGTCACCATGCTGCTGCCGTTGATAACGATCGGGCTGTCCCTGGTGATCGCACAGGCGGTGGTGGCGGGCTACTCCCAACTGACCGGCTCGGGCGTCTCGAACCAGTCCATCATATTTCTGAGCGCGATCATGGCCGGCGCGGGAACGGATTACGCCGTCTTTCTGATCAGCCGCTATCACGACTATCTGCGGTCAGGCGCGGATTTCGATGAGGCGGTCAAGAAGGCGATGATCTCGATCGGGAAAGTGATCACCGCGTCCGCCACCACGGTGGGAATCACTTTTCTCCTGATCAGCTTCGCCCGAATGGGAGTGTTCAAAACGGTCGGAGTGGCGTCGGCGATCGGGATCGGCGTGGCATTCCTCGCCGCGCTGACTCTGCTGCCGGCAATCTTGGCGCTCGCCGGGCCACGCGGCTGGGTCAAGCCACGGCGCGAACTGACCGCCCGGTTCTGGCGGCGTTCCGGCATCCGCATTGTGCGCCGGCCGACGCTGCATCTGGTTGCCAGTCTGCTTGTGCTGATCATCCTGGCCAGCTGCGCCGGCTTGGTGCGCTACAACTACGACGATCGCAAGGCGCTGCGGGCTTCCGCTCCGAGCTCCATCGGGTATGCCGCGCTGGACCGCCATTTCCCGGTCAATCAGTCGATTCCGGAGTACATCCTCGTCCAATCGCCGCATGACCTTCGCACGCCGCAGGCCCTTGCCGACTTGGAGCAAATGGCGGACCGAGTCAGCCAGCTGCCGAATATCGCCGCTTGTCAGCGGCATCACCCGTCCCACCGGAAATGTGCCAGAGCAATTCAGGGCCACCTATCAGGCGGGCGCCATCGGCACCTTTCTGGCCGGCGGGTCCGACCTGATCAACGACCACACCAATGACCTCAACCGGCTGTCGATGGGGCTGGCACGCTGGCCGACAACCTTGAGCGACGTGCGCGGCCAAGTCAGCCATGCTCGCTGCCAGCGTGCAGGAACTGGAGAATACCTTCGCGTCGGACGAAGAACCAGTACAGCGGCGACACGCTGGTTAAAGAGGTCGACATCGCGGCCCAGCTCGTCGACCACGTTAACGCGCTCAGCAACTGCCATGGGCTGGAACTTCACCGCGGTCAAGAACATGTTCTGCGTGGATAAACCCGGTGCTGACAGCGCTGCAGGGTAACCCGATATGCGATGCCGATCCGTCCTGCAGCGACACCCGCGGGACGTTTGAGCAGCTGGTTGGGACGCGCGATCAAGCGGACCTCGACGCGATCAACGATCTGGCCCACCAAATGCAGGTCTACCCGGACAAACAGGCCCTGAAGGCATCGACAGACCGCCTGCGCGCCGCGTTCGACGAAGCTCACCAACGTGCTGCACTCCATGGGGATGGACCAGCCCGGTGGCCTGCAGTCGAACCTCAACAACCTGCAAAGCGGCGCGGACCAATTCGCCGGTGGCAGCCGGCAAGTGGCCGACGCGGTGGCTCAACTCGTCGACCAGGTCAAGCAGCTGGGTGCCGGGCTCAGTGAGTCAGCGACGTTCCTGTTGTCGCTGAAACATGACGCGGCCCAACCGGCGATGGCCGGGTTCAATATCCCGTCGCAGCTGCTGCACTTAGAGGAGTTCCAGAAGGCCGCCAAGGTATTCATTTCGCCAGACGGCCACTCGGTGCGGTACGTGGTTCAAACCAAACTCAATCCGTTCAGCACCGAAGCCATGGATCAGGTCAACGCGATCACCGCGACCGCTCGGGGAGCCCAACCGAATACCGCACTGTCGGACGCCACAGTATCGATGGCGGGATATACCGTAGGCCTGAAGGACACCCGCGACTACTACCAGCACGACATCCGATTCATCATCGCGGTAACCCTCCTCGTCGTGCTGCTGACCTTGATCGTGCTGCTGCGTGCGATCGTCGCGCCGCTGTATCTGGTTGCTTCCGTCGTTATTTCGTACTTATCGGCGGTGGGTATCGGCGTTCTGGTATTTCAATTCATCCTCGGCCAGCACTTACATTGGAGCGTGCCGCCACTGGCATTCGTGGTGTTGGTCGCGGTGGGCGCCGACTACAACATGCTGCTCGTCTCGCGAATGCGTGACGAGTCTCCGCACAGCATGCGTTACGGCATCATTCGCACCCTGAGTTCGACGGGCGGCGTGATCACTGCGGCAGGTCTGATCTTCGCTGCCTCGATGTGCGGCCTCTTGTTCTCCAGCATCGGCACGGTGGTCCAGGGCGGGTTCGTGATCGGGGTCGGGAATTCTGCTGGATACCTTCTTGGTACGCACAATCACGGTTCCCGCCATCGCGGCGCTGGTCGGGCGGGCGAACTGGTGGCCGTCCCGAGTCGGGAGAAGTTAGCGCGCGCGTGTGATGTATGTGAGACTACGAGACGAAGCCGAGCGGTCAGGAGGTAGGGATGAAGAAACTACTCGCAGGAGTTACGGCGCTGGTAACTGTCAGCGCCACAGGATGTTTCGGCATCGGGGCCGCGTCGGCCGACGACACGCCGATCAGCGGCCCGCCGACTCCCGGGGCGCCGGGCGACCAGACCGCCTACGCCCTCGGTGGCGCGCACGTCCTGGGCGTCCCCTACGACCAATACATCCGCATGGAGGGCGCTGACTGGTTCCCCGGCCAGCAGCGCCAAATCGTTCGCTACCCGGCCGGGCAGGTTCAGGGCCACGTGCTGGAGCGACTCTTCCCGGGCATCGGCAAGCTCGACGAGAACTTCCCTGGCGTGGGTTTGGACGGCCCCAGCGTCGGCGAGTCGGTCGACGAGGGAATAGACAACCTCGATGCGGCGATCCGCACCACCGGTCGCCCTGGCACCGCGATCGGCTTGTCCGAGGGCGGGTTCGTCGTCGACGGCGAGCAGGCCCGGCTGGCGAATGACCCGACCGCTCCCCCGCCGGACACGCTGAACTTCGCCACGTTCGGCGACCCGATTGGGCGGCACGCCTTCGGTCAGAGCTTCCTGCGCGCCGTGTTCCCGGTCGGCAGCGTTGTTCCCGCGCTCGACTACACCATGCCGCCGCCGTACGAGAGCCAGTACGACACCGACAGGTTCGTGTCCGCCTACGACTCGATCGCGGACTTCCCCGACCGGCCGGACAACATGTTCGCTCTCGCCAACACGCTGCTGGGCCTCGCCACGGGTCACACCGCGGTGGCCTTCACGAACGCGAGCATGGTGCCGCCGCAGAACATCAGAACGACGATCAACTCCAGGGGCGCGAAAGACACCACGATCATGGTCCCGGAAAAGCACCTTCCGCTGGTCATGCCGCTGACCTACATCGGGATCCCGGAAGACACGCTGAACAAGCTCGACGCAATCCTGATGCCCCGGGTAAATGCGGGTTATTCGCGAAACGACGACCCCGCGACCGCGCCGGTTCAGGTGGATCCGGTGCACGGGTTCGACCCAGCGGAGGTCACCGCGCCGGCCAACCAGGCGACATTCGGCGGCGGCGCTGACCCGTTCTCGCAGGCGCTCAGCGGTGCCATGTCGGTGTTGTCGCACGGCGCAGGCGAAGCCGACCACTGATACAACGTGATTTCAGATCCCACGGATCTCGACAAACTCGTACGGACGTGATGTGACCCCTATGTCTCCAGTCTTCTATTCTGTCGTTGCTGCACGGACGCGCCAGCCTGCGGCCCGATGACATCGCGTTCACTTTCACCGACTACGACAACGACTTTGCCGGCGTTCCCGAAAGTCTGAGCTGGTCGCAGTTATCCCGCCGAACACTAAATGTGGCACGCGAGCTCGACCTTCACGGGTCGGTCGGAGACAGGGCGGCGATCCTGGCTCCCCAGTCCCTGGAATACATCACGGCATTCCTGGGATCCATGCAGGCCGGCCTCATCGCAGTTCCGCTCCCTTTGCCCCATCGCGGCTCGAGTCATGACCGGGTAAGTGCGGTCCTTGCCGATACGTCGCCCTCGGTCGTTCTCACGACGTCGGCGGTCGCGGAAGACGTCACCGAATATGTTGATCGAGCACACCTGGACGCTGCTCCCAAGATCGTCGAAATCGATTCGCTGAATCTGGATTCCGATGGCGGAACAAGCGTTCGGACAGCCGATTTGCCCAGCATCGCGTATTTGCAGTACAGCTCAGGTTCGACCCGACTGCCGACCGGGGTAATGATCTCGCACCGCAACCTTCAGGTGAACTTCGAGCAGCTGATGCGCGGCTATTTCGCGGACTTCAACGTTAAAGCCCCGACAAACACCACCGTTGTTTCGTGGTTGCCCTTCTACCATGACATGGGTTTGGTGCTGGGGGTCTGCGCACCAATCCTCAGCGGCTGGCGCGCCGAGCTGACGAGTCCGATTTCGTTCTTGGAAAGGCCGGCCAGGTGGATGCGATCTTTGGCCGAGAATCCGCACGCGTGGTCGGCGGCGCCTAACTTCGCCTTTGACTTGGCGGCCCGCAAGACAACTGACAGTGACTTGGCCGGCCTCGACCTCGGCGGGGTATTGGGCATCATCAGCGGCGCCGAACGCGTCGAGCCGGCCACCTTGCAACGCTTCACTGATCGGTTTGCTCACTTCAATTTTCAGGACCATATGGTGCGTCCTTCGTATGGCTTGGCGGAGGCAACCGTCTTCGTGGCGGCTGGCATCTGGGGTGACGCATCAAGCGGTTCACTTCGATGGTCGGGGAGCTGTCCGCGGGCCGCGCTCAGCGGTGTGCGGCCGGTAGCGGCACCGCGCTGGTCAAATACAAAGTGCCGCAATCACCCACGCTGCGGATCGTCCACGGCGACACCAACCGCGAGTGCCCCCACAGGGCGGTCGGCGAGATCTGGGCACACGGCGCCAACGTCGCCGACGGCTACTGGCGCATACCGCCGGAGGAGCAGCGCTGCTTCGGTGCAATCGCTCGTCGACCCTTCGCCGGGCACGCCGGACGGACCCTGGCTAAGGACCGGCGACCTGGGTTTCATCTACGAGGGTGCGCTGTTCATCGTCGGCCGCATCAAGGATCTGCTGATCATCCGCGGGAGTAATCACTATCCCGAGGACATTGAGGCGACGGTCCAGGAGATCACAGGGGGTCGGGTAGCGGCGATATCGGTTCCGGTGAAAAGTACCGAGAAGCTCGTCACCGTCATCGAGCTCAAGAGGCGAGGCGATTCCGACGAGGAAGCCGACCAGGCAGCAGACGAGGAGGCCAAGCACTGGCTCGCCTGCGTCAAAAGCGACGTCACCTCCGCGATATCCAATGCGCACGGCTTGAATGTCGGGGACGTCGTTCTGGTACCGCCTGGGTCGATTCCCACCACGACGAGCGGCAAGATCCGGCGCGCCGCCTGTGTCGAGCAGTACCGCAAGAACCAATTCACCCGGTTGGGCCCCTAAGCCGGCCTAGGCGGCCGGGTCGCGTGCACATCGACCGGGGTGAACATAATGAGGTCCAACCGCACCGGCAAAGGAGCCCCGATGAGCACAACCAGCACAGACCGTCCCTTGCGCGTCATCCAATGGACGACCGGGAACATCGGCCGGCGATCGCTGCACGCCATCATCGGCAGACCCGACATGGAGCTGGTCGGGGTGTACGCCCACGGGGCGGACAAAGTCGGTGTCGACGCCGCCGAGTTGTCGGGCTGGCCGGAGCCGACCGGAGTGCAGGCGACCAACGACATCGACGCGCTGATCGCGCTGGGCGCCGACGCGTGTTGCTACAACCCGTTATGGCCGAACATCGACGAATTGGTGCGTTTGCTGGAATCCGGCGTCAACGTATGTTCCAGCGCGGCCTGGATCACCGGTGGAAAGCAGACGCCGCAAGACCGCGGACGCATCGAAGACGCCTGTAAGCGCGGTAGCTCGACGATCTTCGGCAGCGGCGCGCACCCCGGAATGACCAACATGGTCGGCATGGTGCTGACGGCGTCCTGCGAGCGCGTCGACGAGATCCGGATCACCGAGTCGGTGGATTGTTCGACCTACGAGTCCGCGGAGACCCAGACGGCGATGGGATTCTCACAAGATCCCGAGACTCCCGGGCTGGCCGAGAACGTACGGCGGGAAAGCGAGGTCTTCGCCGAGTCGGCCGCGATGATGGCCGACGCGATCGGGGCGAAGCTGGACAAGATGACCTTCGACGTCACCTTCACCGCGGCCACCGCTGACTCCGACCTGGGGTTCATGAAGATCCCTGCCGGAACGGTCGGCGGTGTCTACGGCTTCCACCGCGGCTGGGAAGGCGATCGCAACATCGTCAGCGTCGGATTCAACTGGACGATGGGCAGTCATGTGGTCCCGCCCAAACCGCTCGAGCACGGTCACGTCATTCAGGTATTCGGAGTGCCCAACATGCGCACGGTCCTGCACTGTCTGCCGCCGAAGGGCTGGACCGAGCCCGGGTTCATGGGCCTGGGCATGATCTACACCGCGATGCCGGTCACCAACGCGGTCCCAGCGGTGGTGGCCGCCAGACCAGGGATCCTGACGCTGGCAGACCTGCCGCCGGTCACCGGCCGCGTCGCGCGCTAGGCCTGTGGCGTTGGCCACACCGAAAGACCCGGAGGAACGCTGGCGTGCACTAAGGTTTAGAGTTCTTAGCTGAGCAAAGGTTCTGCCCGACAGCATTACGGATGGCTGATTTCGGATGACTGGAAGCAAACCTTTCGATTGGGCGTTGCATCTTGATTGGTGAGCGGAAGGCGGTCAGGTGAAGGCTACTTCGTCCATTGCAAGAGCGGCTAAACGCGCATGGATTCCTCTGGTCCTGTTGGTTGTCCTCCCAATATCGTTCATGGGCGTTATGCGGCTGCACAAGGTCTTCGGCTCCCAGGATCTCAACGCGAACGCCGGGCAGGGGATCGAGATCGTTCAGTTCAACCCCAAGGTCGTCGTCTACGAGATCTCCGGCACGCCGGGCAGCACGGCCAACATCAACTACTGGGACGCCGAGGCCAACACGCACCAGGTTAACGCGGCCCCACTGCCCTGGTCCTTCACTATCTCCACCACCCTGCCGTCGGTGAGCGCCAACATCATGGCCCAAGGCGATGGCAACCAGATCGGCTGCCGGATCACGATCGACGGCGTCGTACGGGAGCAGCAGCATTTCGATGGCCACAACGCCCAGACGTTCTGCCTGGTGAAGTCCGCATGAGCGACCTGAACCATCGGAGCCGCGCCGGCGCGGAAGACACAGCAGACGCTGAGACCACGGGGCCAATCGACACCGAGAAAGCCAAACGCCCCGAGCGCGGCCATCGGCCATACATCCCGCACGCCATCCGCATCTTCGCGGTGCCGATCATCTTGATTTGGGTATTTGTGACGGTCCTGCTGAACGTCGCCGTTCCCACGCTGGAAAAGGTAGGCGAAGCGCACTCGGCACCGATGGCACCCCTGGACGCACCGTCGATGAAGGCGATGATGCGGATGGGTCACAACTTCAAGGAATTTGATTCCAACAGCACGGTGATGATCGTGCTGGAAGGCCAACAACCCCTTGGCCCCGACGCTCACCGTTATTACGACGACATCATTCGTCAGCTCCGGCAGGATCCCCAACATATCCAGCACATCCAGGACTTCTGGGGCGACCGGCTAACTGCGGCCGGAGCCCAGAGCGCCGACGGCAAAGCCTCCTACGTCCAGGTGAATCTGGCCGGCAACCAGGGCACGACTCTGGCAAATGAATCCGTCGAAGCGGTCCGCAAAGTCATCGACCACACCCAGGCGCCAGCCGGGGTGAAGGCCTACGTCACCGGTCCCGCGGCGCTCAGTGACGACATGCACGTCATCGGCAACAAGAGCCTGGCCAAGATCACGCTGTTCACCCTGGGCGCGATCGCGATCATGTTGCTGCTGGTCTACCGCTCCATCGTCACCACTTTGATCCAGCTGTTCATGACGTTTGTCGCGTTGTTGGCGTCGCGCGGAGTTGTCGCGCTTCTCGGGAATACCAACGCATTCGGTCTCACCACGTTCGCCGCGAACATCCTCACGATGCTGGCGATCGCGGCCGGGACCGACTACGGCATCTTCCTGGTCGGTCGTTACCAAGAGGCACGCCGGGCCGGCGAGGATCGAGAAACCGCGTATTACACGACATTCCGTGGAGTGGCTCCGGTTGTCCTCGGGTCGGGTCTGACCATTGCCGGGGCGACCTACTGCCTCAGTTTTGCCCGGCTGCCCTGGTTCAACACCATGGGCGCACCCGTGGCGATCGGCATGCTGGTCGTGGTTTTGGCCGGCCTCACATTGGGTCCGGCCGTTGTCTTCCTGGGCAGCCGCTTCGGTCTGTTCGAATCCAAGCGGGCGTCCCAGGGCCGGCTGTGGCGGCGGGTAGGCACCGCGGTAGTGCGTTGGCCCGCACCGATTCTGGCTGTGAGCGCCGCCGTCGTACTCGTCGGCATGGTGGCCCTACCCGGCTTCACTACGAGCTACAACGATCGGCACTATTTACCCGCCAGCGCACCGTCCAATCTGGGACAAGAGGCCGCGAACCGGCATTTCTCAGAGGCGCGGATGAACCCGGACCTGCTGATGGTCGAATCCGAACACGACATGCGAAACCCGGCCGACATGCTTGTTCTGGATAAAGTGGCCAAGAACGTCGTCCGCACGCTGGGCATCGCCATGATCCAGGACATCACCAGGCCGCTGGGCATTCCGATTCAGCACAGCTCCATACCGTTTCAGAACAGCATCCAAAGCCAGACGACCATGCAGAACATGGACTTTCTCAAAGACCGCATGAAAGACATGCTCAAGATGGCCGATGACTTGCAGATCATGACCGACACCACCAAGAAGATGTTGAAGGTGACACAGGATCTGTCCAAAGCCGCGGACGACAGCGCGAAAACCACTCGGGAAACCCGAGATCTTACCGACGATTTGCGGAACCATATCGCCGATTTCGACGACTTCTTCCGGCCGATCAGGGCTTACTTGTACTGGGACAAGCACTGCTTCGACATTCCGTCGTGCTGGGCCATTCGTGGCATATGGGATACGTTCGACGGCTTCGACAAGCTGGCCGAGAAGTTCCACACCCTCTCGGATGACATCGGCCGCACCGCCGAGGCCACGCACGGGATGCTGGCGCTCCTACCGATTATGATCTCCACGCTGAAGACCACCCATGGCCTCACGCTGACGATGTACTCCACCTTCTCGGCGATGATCAACCAGATGGAGGCCATGAGCAATACGGCGATCGTGATGGGGCAAAGCTTCGATACGGCCAAGAACGACGACATGTTCTACCTGCCGCCGGAGGCATTCCAGAACCCGGACTTTCAGACGGGCCTGCGAATGTTCTTGTCGCCGGACGGCAAATCGGCGCGCTTCTTCATCACCCACCAAGGCGATCCGATGACCCCGCAAGGGATCTCGCGGGTCGAATCGGAGCGGACCGCCGCGCAGGAGGGGCTGAAGATGTCTTCCCTTTCGGACGCCAAGGTGTATCTCGGCGGTACCGCCGCAACCTTCAAGGATATGCACGACGGCGCGAAATACGACCTGATGATCGCGGTATTGTCGGCGCTCACGCTGATTTTCATGATCATGCTGCTGCTGACGCGAAGTATTGTTGCCGCGCTGGTGATCGTCGGCACCGCGGCCAGCTCGATTGCCGCGTCCTTCGGCCTGTCCGTGCTCATCTGGCAGGATCTCTTCGGCATCAAGGTCCACTGGATCGTGATGGCGCTGTCGGTCATTATCCTGTTGGCCGTCGGCTCTGACTACAACCTGCTGCTGGTCTCCCGATTCAGAGAAGAGATCCATGCCGGGCTCAAGACGGGAACAATCCGGTCAATGGCCGGCACCGGTGGGGTGGTGACGTCCGCAGGTCTGGTGTTCGCCTTCACGATGGCGTCCATGCTCGGCAGCGATCTGCGAGTACTCGGCCAGTTCGGATCGACCGTCTGTATTGGTCTGCTGTTGGACACGCTGATCGTGCGCACGTTGCTGATGCCGTCGATCGCCACCCTGTTGGGCCGCTGGTTCTGGTGGCCGCAAGTGGTCTATGCCCGCGGTGATTACGCCAAGCCGAAAGCGGCGCAGCCAATCCCAGCCAAGTCGCCGGCGTAACCCCACGGCGAAAATCGCCGACGAATTTGGCAGTGGCGTTACGCTCGCGGGATTTACCCGCCGACGTCCAGACAGACCGCGACGGCTCCAGCGCCAACGTGCAGCGCAAGCACCGGCCCCAACGGCGTAACGATCGCGGGTTCGCACGCCGGTAGCCGCTGCGCCAGGGCGGCGGCTACCTCGTTGGCGCCGTCCGGGTTGCTGACGTGGTGCACCGCCAAAGCAGCCGGATGATTGCCGACCACCTCGCAGACCCGGTCGATCATCGCCGCCGTCGCGTTACTGACGGTACGAACCCGTTGGGCCAGAACGAGTTTGCCGTCGTCCTCGATGCGTAGCAACGGCTTGAGCGCCAGCGCGGTGCCCAACCATGCCTTGGCGCCGCCGATGCGTCCGCTACGGCGCAGGTTGTCCAGCCGGTGCACCACGATGAACGCATGGCTGCGGGACACGGCGGCACTCGCCGCCTCGGCGACGGTGTCCAAATCGGCGCCGCTGGCCGCGGCCCGCGCCGCGGCCAGCGCGACGAAACCGGTGCCCATCGCGGCCGACCTCGAATCGATAACCCGCACAGCCGGGCCGAGTTCGGCGGCGGTCCGTTCGGCGACGCCATAGGTTCCCGACAGGGCCGACGAAATATGCACGGCGACGACGCCGTCGCCGCCGCCGTCGGCCAGCGCCTGCCGGTAGGCCGCGCTGAGTTCGGCCGGGGTGGCCGCCGCGGTCGTGGCGTGCCGCCCGTAGACGTCATCGGGGATCTCGTCGACGCCTTCGCGCAGGTCGACGCCGTCGAGCAGGATGTGCAGCGGTACGACGCGGATCGACCATTTTTCCAGCAGATCGGCGGGCAGGCGCGACGAGGAATCGGTTACCACCACGACGGTCATGAGCGCTGCTCTCCCCCGCAAGCGGGTGGGGGTACTCCCCCGCAAGCGGGAGGTGCCCCCACCCACTTGTGGGGGCGTGCCCCAACATCGCTTCGCTCTGCATCGTCGCCAGCGCGGGTCATAGGTCAGCCGTGCGGTTTCTCGTTGGGCACGCCCGCCTCCGCCAGCGCCTTCAGCATCAACTCCGCCACCGCTTGGTGGGCCTCGAAATTCCAGTGAATGCCGTCGGGATTGCCGCGCCCGCTCATGACCTGTTCGGCAACAGCGGCTTTGAGATCCACCAGCGGCACATCGTGGTTCTGCGCCCATTCCGTGATCGCCGCCACGGTCCCGGCCCGACCGCGGTGCGCCTTGCCGTACGTCTCCGCGATATGCACCGACGGCAGCGATGCCACGATCGGGATGCCCGGACGGTTGAAATCGATTGCACCGCGGGTCTGTTCAAGGTAATCGGCGCTCAGGTCGGGCGGCAATGCCGACCGGGCCACCGGCGAGAGCCTGGGCTGCAGCCAGCCGTACCCGTCCCGGACCCAGTGCCGCAGCCACGGCGGCCGCACGTAGCGGATCAGCTCACGCAGCGCAGTGGGCAACACCGAGGGCAGCGAATCCATCCCGCTGGTGGCGAAGATCACCGCCCCCGCTCTGGGCAGCGCCGCCCATGCCCGCGGATCCTGGGTTGCCGCCCACCAGATATCGCGGCTGGTCCAGCCGATGCGACCGATCAGCTCTAGATCCCAACCCAATTGCGAAGCAACAATATTGGGCCAGATGCGTGGATCATCGGCGGGCAATCCGCCGGTGGGCCCGTAATAGGACAGCGAGTCGGCGAAGACCAGCAGCGCGGGCCTTCGCTCGGCGGGCGCACTATTTTCAGAGGACATCGTTGGAGACCTGCGCGGAAGCATTCCAGACATCCAGGCGCCAGCGGATGGCATCGATGCTGTCAGAATCCGAATCGTCAGAATGACCGGACAGCTGCACCCAACTGCAATTGCCCATGCCGCCCAGAATCGGCCAGTTGGCGACCGGCAGCTTCAGCACGGCCGCCGACAATGCGGCGATCAGGCCCCCGTGGGCCACCAGCACCACGGGCCGTTCCGGTTCCCCTGCGTCACCCCATTCCGGTTCGCCGGACACCAGCTCGGCAACCAACGGAACGCTGCGGGCGGCCACATCGACCCTGCTCTCCCCGCCATGAGGTGCCCAGGTCGCATCCTCGCGCCACGCCAGTCGGGCACCCGGGGCCTCGGCGTCGACCTCGGTGTGGGTCAGACCCTGCCAGTCGCCGAGGTGGGTCTCCCGCAACCGCTGGTCCACTCGGACTTGCAACCCGGTCCGCTCCCCCAGCATGACCGCCGTGTCATAGGCGCGGCGCAGATCCGACGACACGATCCGCAACGGCTGCAGCTTGCCCAGCACCTCGGCAGCGGCGACCGCCTGGGCGCGGCCCAATTCGCTTAGATCAGTGTCCAGTTGGCCCTGCATCCGGCTGCCGAGGTTGAAGTCGGTTTGCCCGTGCCGCAACATCACCAGACGACGGACCCTCATTGCGCGCTCGCCGAGTCCGGGGAACCATCGGAGCGGTCGGAGTTGGCGGTAAGGTCCACCGGCACCACCGGGCAGTCGCCCCACAGCCGGTCCAGGGCGTAGAAGTTGCGGTCGTCCTGATGCTGGATGTGCACGACGATGTCGCGGTAGTCGAGCAGCGTCCAGCGGCCCTCCCGGGTCCCTTCGCGGCGTGCCGGCTTGTAGCCGACTTCGCGCATCTTCTCCTCGACCTCGTCGACGATGGCGTTGACCTGCCGCTCGTTGGACGCCGAGGCGATCACGAAGCAGTCGGTGATGACCAGCTGCCCGGAGACATCGATGACGACGACGTCGTCGGCGAGCTTCGAGGCGGCCGCGGTCGCGGCCACGGTCGCCATGTCGATGGCTTCCTGCGTGGCGCTCATGCGTTGTTTCCGGTGGCCACGCTCGGTTGGGTTGGGCCTGTGGGCGGGCTCACGCTGCTTTTGTTCTCACCGTCGCGCGGCTGCCGGTAGAGCAGGCGCTTGGAGACGTACTGCACGACACCGTCGGGCATCAGGTACCACAGCGGACGGCGCTGTTCGGCGCGCTCGCGGCAGTCGGTCGACGAGATCGCCAGCGCCGGGATCTCGACCAGGGTCAGCGCGTTCTCGGGCAGCTCACCCAAAACACCGGTGATGTGCTCTTGACGCAGCTCGTAACCGGGCCGGCTGACCCCGATGAACCGCGCCAACTCGAACAGCTCCTCCCAGCCTTGCCACGACAGAATGGAAGCCAGCGCGTCGGCGCCGGTGATGAAGTACAGCTCGGAGTCGGGGTTGAGGGCGTGCAGATCGCGCAGCGTGTCCCTGGTGTAGGTGGGGCCGGCGCGGTCGACGTCGACCCGGCTTACCGAGAAACGGGGATTCGACGCGGTGGCGATCACTGTCATCAGGTACCGGTCCTCGGCAGCGGAGACGTGCCGGCCCTTTTGCCAGGGCTGGCCGCTTGGCACGAACACCACTTCGTCGAGCTCGAACAGGTGCGCCACCTCGCTGGCGGCAACCAGGTGACCGTAATGGATGGGATCAAACGTCCCACCCATCACTCCCATCCTGCGTAGGCGCTTTGGCACGGTTTGCCAGCTTACTTGAGCACATGGCGCAGCTCAGATCACATGCATGGTCCATTAAGCCTCGCCAGCGCACTCAGTTGTGTGTATGAAGTGTTCTGTGGATGAATTGCCGCTCTTGTCCGACGAGCCGACGCAGCTGCCGAGCGATTCGATGACCCGACGGTTTTACACCCGATCGGAGGTCACGGGTGAGATAACACTGCCGGCCGTCCCGAGCATGGTCGACGAGTACGTGAAAATGTGCAGCAACCTCTTTGCGACCGTGGGCAGAGAGTTCACCGCGGAAGAAGTCGCCCACCTCAGGACGGTACTCGAGGAGCAGTTGGCAGAGGCCTACTCGATCTCCCCACGTTCGTCCATCACCGTTTCGTACAACGCACCCCAGGGCCCCACCTTGAACTACCACATCCAAGCCAAATGGTGGACGCTGTCGGGCGCCTACGAGAGGTGGATCAGCACCCGGGAGCCGCCGCTGTTCGGCACCGAACCCGACGCACGCGTGTGGGCGCTGGCCAACGAAGCCGACCACCCCCCAGTGCACCGGATACTCGAGATCGGGGCGGGAACCGGGCGTAACACCCTTGCTCTGGCACGGCGTGGGCACCCGGTCGACGTCGTGGAGATCACCCCGAAATTCGCCGACATGATCCGCTCCGATAGTGAGCGGGAGTCCTTGGACGTGCAGGTCTTCGTCCGCGACGTCTTTTCGACCACGGATGATCTGCGGCAGGACTATCAGCTGATAGTGCTTTCAGAAGTGGTGTCGGATTTCCGGACGACGCAAGAGTTGCGTGCTCTATTCGAACTGGCCGCCCGTTGCCTGGCTCCCGGCGGACGCATGGTGTTCAACGTCTTCCTGGCGCGTGGGGGCTACATCCCTGACGACGCCGCGCGTGAGTTCGGGCAGCAGGAGTACACGAGCATATTCACCCGATACGAAATGTCAGAGGCGGCAGCGGGATTGCCTCTCGAACTCGTTGCCGACGACTCCGTGTACGACTACGAGAAAGAGCACCTGCCCGAAGGGGCCTGGCCACCTACCAGTTGGTACGTCAATTGGATCAGCGGCCTGGATGTGTTCCCTGTGGAGCGTGACGAAAGCCCGATCGAGTTGCGCTGGCTGGTATTCCAAAGGACGCGCTAGTTCGATGGCGTCTCACACCGTCAGCAGCTTGTCGATCACCCCGGCAAGCTGCTTGGCGGACCTACATTCATGCATCGTGATTACCTCTTGGTAGCGCGGCACTGCTGAATCGCCGCTGCCCCAGAGATGTTGGGGCTCGGGGTTGAGCCAGTGCGCGTGCCTGCTGGCGGTCACCATGTCGGCCAGCAAATCGGTTTCGGGGTTTCGGTAGTTGGTGCGCCCATCGCCGAGTACCAACAGCGAGCTGCGCGGCGACAGCACATTCGGATTGGCCTGGATGAACGAGACGAACGCGTTGCCGTAGTCGGAATGACCGTCGCGGCTGTAGACGCCCGCCTCGCGGGTGATGCGCTGAATCGCCACCGCCAAGTCGGCATCCGGGCCGAACATGTGGGTCACCTCGTCGGTGGTGTCAATGAAGGCGAAGACGCGAACGCGCGAGAACTGTTGGCGCAGCGCGTGTACCAGTAGCAGGGTGAAGTGGCTGAACCCAGCGACCGAACCCGAGACGTCGCACAGCACCACCAGCTCCGGGCGCGCCGGACGGGGTTTGGCCAGCACCACGTCGATGGGCACGCCGCCGGTCGACATCGACTTGCGCAGTGTTTTACGAAGATCTATCGCGCCAGCACGGGAACGGCGGCGGCGCGCCGCCAGCCGGGTCGCCAGTGTTCGCGCCAGCGGCGCCACCACCCGCTGCATCTGGCGCAGCTGCTCACCGGAAGCCCGTAGGAACTCGACGTTCTCGGAAAGCTGCGGGATGCCGTACATCTGGACGTGGTCGCGGCCGAGCTGCTCGGCGGTGCGCCGCTTGGTTTCGGCGTCGACCATCTTGCGCATCTGGGTGATCTTTTGCGCGGCAAGCGCTTTGGCGATCTGCTCCTGGGTGGGCGTGGGCTCGTCGCCGTAGGGGGCGAGCAGCCCGGCCAGCAATTTGCCCTCCAGCTCGTCCAACGCCATCGCCTTGAGCGCCTGATATGACGAGAACGACGGACCGCGGCTGGAATTGTATTTGCCGTAAGCCTCCACGATTTGCGCGATCATCTGCACCAGGCGCTCGTCCATGTCGGCCAGGTCCGGGTTGTCGGTCAGCAGGTCCAGCAGCATCTGGCGCATCGCCTCGACGTCATCGGGCGGCAAACCACCGGGATCACCGGCCTCGCCGCCTTCCTCGTCCAGCACGACCGCCCGCGCGCCCATTGCCGCCGGAAACCAGAGGTCGAACATGGCGTCGTAGGTCTCGCGGTGGTCCGGCTGGCGCAGTACCGCGCAGGCGATCCCCTCGCGCAGCACCTCACGATCCCCCAGCCCCAGCGTGGCCATCACCCGCCCGGCATCCACCGTCTCGGACGGTCCCACCGAAATACCGCTGCCGCGAAGGGCTTCCACGAACCCCACCAAATGGCCGGGCAAGCCGTGCGGGGCGAGCGGCCGGGTGGGGCGAATGCGGCGGGCGACCATCGGATTAAGTCCCCTTCCTTAATTAAGGCGAAGTTCGCCGGTCGCGCGCTGCTGGTCGGATTGGTGCTTGAGGACCACGCCGAGTGTCTGTGCAACGACCGCGTCGTCGATGGTGTCCAGGCCCAGCGCCAGCACCGTGCGGCCCCAGTCGATGGTCTCGGCAATGGATGGCACTTTCTTGAGCTGCATTCCGCGCAGCACACCGATGATGCGCACCAACTCCTCGGCGAGGCGCTCGGGCAGCTCGGGCACTCGGGACAGCAGGATGCGGCGTTCCAGGTCGGGGCTCGGAAAGTCGATGTGCAAGAAGAGGCAGCGACGCTTGAGCGCCTCCGACAGTTCGCGCGTGGCGTTGGACGTCAGCAGCACGAATGGCGTCCGGGTCGCGGTGATTGTGCCCAATTCGGGCACGGTCACCGCGAAGTCGGACAGCACCTCGAGTAGCAGGCCTTCGATTTCGATATCGGCCTTGTCGGTCTCGTCGATCAGCAGCACGGTGGGCTCGGTGCGCCGGATGGCCGTCAGCAACGGACGCTGCAGCAGGAACTCCTCGCTGAAGACATCGTCTCTGGTCGAGTCCCAGTCGCCGGAGCCGGCCTGGATGCGCAGGATCTGTTTGGCGTGGTTCCACTCGTACAGCGCGCGAGCCTCGTCGACTCCCTCGTAGCACTGCAGCCGGACCAGCTCGGACCCGGTGCACTGGGCGACGGCCCGGGCCAGCTCGGTCTTGCCGACACCGGCGGGTCCTTCCACCAGCAGCGGCTTGCCGAGCCGATCGGCGAGAAACACCGCCGTCGCGGTGGCGGTGTCCGGCAGGTAGCCGGTCTCGGCCAGTCGCTTTGCGACGTCGGCGATGTCGGCGAACAGCGGCGTGGGCCGGGCGGGCACGCTCACAATCGAAGTCTCCTAGGTTTTCCCAAGCACGGGATCGTTCGGGTCCTGGGGGTCAGGCCGGCCGGATATGGCCGTCTCCCCAGGCGATCCACTTGGTCGAGGTCAATTCTGGCAGCCCCATCGGGCCGCGGGCGTGCAGCTTCTGGGTGGAAATTCCGATCTCTGCGCCGAAACCGAACTGCTCGCCGTCGGTAAACGCCGTCGATGCGTTCACCATCACCGCGGCGGCGTCGACGCCGTCGGTAAACCGTTGTGCGGCAGCCACATTGTTAGTGACGATCGCTTCCGTATGTCCGGTGCCGTACTCGTTGATGTGGGCGATCGCGGCGTCGACGCCGTCGACCACCGCGACCGCGATATCCATCGTCAGGTATTCGCGACGCAGGTCGGCCTCGTCGGGGTTACCGAAAAGACCGCCGTGCACCGTCACACCGGCGTCCTGTAGGGCAGCCACAAATCTGGGCAGGGCATGCTCGGCGATCGCTGCGTCCACCAGCAGCGTCTCGGCCGCGTTACAGACGCTGGGTCGTCGGGTCTTGGAGTTCAGCAGGATTCGTTCGGCCACGTCCAAGTCGGCGCTCTCATCGACGTACACGTGACAGTTGCCGACACCGGTCTCGATGGTGGGCACCCGCGCGTCACGGACCACCGCATCGATCAGGCTCGCTCCCCCACGGGGAATCACCACGTCGACAAGGCCGCGGGCCTGGATCAAGTGCGTGACGGTGGACCGATCCGAGGCCGAAAGCAGCTGGACCGCGTCGGCGGGCAAGTCCTCGCTGGCCAACGAGGCGCGCAAGACATCGACGAGCGCCTGGTTGGATTTCGCCGCCGAAGAACTCCCCCGCAGCAGCACGGCGTTGCCGGACTTGAGTGCCAACCCGAAAGCATCGACTGTGACGTTGGGTCTGCCCTCGTAGATCATTCCGACCACGCCGAGCGGAACTCGCTGCTCGCGCAACTGCAGCCCGTTCGGCAAGGTGTAGCCGCGCAGCACTTCCCCCACCGGATCGGGCAGACCCGCGACCTGGCGCAGACCGGCCGCGATTCCTTCGACACGCTCGGAGTCCAACGCCAAACGGTCCAGCATCGGCGGGGGTGTGCCGGCCGCCCGGGCAGCTTCGAGATCTTCGGCGTTGGCCGCCAGTATCTGCCCGGCGTTGGCCACGATCGCCGTCGCCGCGGACTGCAGCGCCTGGTCCTTGGCTACCGTCGGCAGCAATGCGAGGACACGGGAAGCCACCCGAGCGCGGCGCGCGGCGTCGTGGACCTCCTGGCACAAGTCCGGACGCGCTGGTGCTTGCAGACTCATTGATCCAGGGTAACGGTCGTCAAATAACCGCGTTCGGTGACCCGTTCCGGCTGTCGCCAGGGGTCTCGGGCCTACCCGACCCGCTCACCGTGCCGAACCTGCCGGACCTTGCTTCGGCGCTCTTCGAGAATGTGGCCAAAGCTCTGCAACAGCAACGGTTCATGCATCACCAGATTCTCGAGGTGTTCGCGATCGATCACCAACGCGGTCACCTCTTCCAGCGCGTATGCCCTGGACAGGTTCGGTTGCCGGGTCAGCGCGGTCAAGCCGAGGAACGAGCCCTCGACCAGCGTGCTGACCGGCACGACCGACCCGTCGTCGGCCGTCGCGGTCATCTGCACTCGTCCGGCGACCAAGAACGTCATGGATTCGGGCACTTCACCCGCGTACTCCACGGTTTCGTCGGCGCCGTATCGGATAATTCGTGCGCATGATTGCAGCGACCGCTGGTCCTCGACACCCAGTTGCAGTGTCGGGGCCACGACGGTACGCAACGCGCGCTCCACCCGCTCGGGTGTGGAGAAGTCATCGTCGGCTTCGTCGAGGTGGAGGTTTTCCCGTCGTGCCGCATACCAGGCCCAGCGCAGGAACGTCGCCTTGGCGGCGCTTGCATCTTCGGGTGAGGTCAGCCCGATGGTCGTGCGGTACTCGGCGGCGCCGAGGGGTACCGACTTCGGAACGCTGCCCAAGTTGAGTTGCGGCAGTGCGCGGGCAATACGCGTCAGCATCGCGCACACCCGATCGGGCGGGTCGGCGCTGGAAAACGTCGTCGTGATCGTCAATTTGTGCGTGCCGGGCGGGCGACTGAGATTGGTGAACGCGGTGGTGGCCAGCACCGAGTTCGGCGTGATACGCATTCCGCTGCCGGTGTCGATGTGCACCGCCCGCCAGTTCACTTCGACGACGCGTCCCTGCGCTGTCCCCGTGTCCAGCCACTCACCGATCCGGAAAGGCTGCTCGAAGAGCATGAACAAGCCCGACATGATCTGGCCGACGGAGTTCTGCAGCATCAGGCCGATGACGACCGAGGTGACGCCCAACGCGGTGAAGAGCCCGCCGATCCGGACGCCCCAGATGTACGACGACATCACCGCCAGGCCGACGCCGATCAGGGCGAAGCGGGCAACATCGAGGAAGATGCCGGGGAGCCTTTTGCGCCAGCTCTTTTCGGGCGCGGCCTCGAACACGGTGGCGTTGAGCCCCGACAGCAACAGCACCAGCACCAGCAGGCCGAACACCGTGGTGAGGACTCGCACCGGGATGTCCCGGGCCGGGATCTGTGAGGCCTGGACGAGTAGCAGCAGAAGCGCGCCGAGCGGCAGCAGGTAGTTGCGCAGCAGGCTCACCTGCCGGGCCAGTCGGCTGTTCCGGCGGACGAGTAAGTCGTGCAGCTCGGTGAGAGAAATGAGCGCGACGGGCAAGCCGACCGCGATACCGATCGCCCAGTAAAACCACGACGAGTCGAGCAGGTTCATCACCGCTCCAGCAACCGGTAGATCGGCTCATCGGTACCGCCGACCGAGATCGTGCCGGCGGGAGCGAATTTCCGGACCTCCCGCAGCGCTTCGTATACGCGCGAGCTGACGTAGACGCCGGGCTGCGGTGAGCCGCTGTGCATTTGGTAGGCTAGACTGACCGCGGCGCCCCACATGTCGTAGACGAGGCTAGAGCGGCCCACCAGCCCGCTCACGACGTTGCCCGTATTCACACCCACCCGAAGCCCCAGTTTGTGGCCGGTTTCGCCGTTGAACCGATCGATGATGCGGCCGATTTCGAGGGCGAAGTCAACGCTGCGGTGGATGCTGTCCAGCCGCGGGGTTACGACGCCGCAGCTGGCGAGATACCCATTGTGGAAAGTGCGAATCCGTTCGATGCCAAAGGATTCCGCGGCCGAATCGAATTGCCGGAAAAGTTCGTCGATGGTCCCGACCAATTCGTGTTCCGGCATCTCGTTGGACATCTCGTCCAAACCGAAGATATCGCCATAGATGATGGCAACGTTTTGGTGTTTCTGCGCGATGTTTTCCTCACCCTCGCGATAACGTTGCACCACCGACTCTGGCATCAGCGCCAGCAACAGGCGGTCGTTCTCGCGGCGCTGCTCGTTGAGCAACTCTTCCTTGATTGCGAGGCTCCGGCTCATCTCGTTGAAAGCCGCGGTCAGGTCACCGATTTCGTCGCGCGCTGTGACCGGAATGTTGACCTCGTAGTCGCCTGAGCCGATCTTCCGCGTGCCCTCCTCGAGCCGCCGGACGGGTCGCACCGCTGCCTGGGCGATGATCATTGAGAACACGCAGATGGCGAAAACCATTGCCGTGACCGCAATGACGAGCCCCTTACTGAACCTGCCCAGCCGCGCGAAAGCATCGGAGTTGTCCCGCGTAGCCAAAACGGACCAGTGTAGATCGGAGTTCGGAACGACGATTGGGGCGTAGGCTTCCAACTCACTGTTTCCCATGTAATCGGTGGCGCCCATAACTCCGGTCTCGCCGCGTTGGGCGGCGCGCAGTCCCGCCGTCGGAACCGGCTGCACAAGCACCGTGGTACCCAAACGGATCGCCCGGTCCACGACGTCCGGCGGGGTACCGCCGTCGATGGCGTCGCGCCGGTATTGCTTCGGGTCTTGGAGAAATTCCCGCGAATCGGAACGCATCAAACTGTCGGCGCCCGCCAGATACGTCTCGGTCGCGGCGCCCATGCCGGCGGCGTCCCAGTGTCCGTTGGCGGTCATGATCTTGTTGATCTTGGTGATCGGCACCGGCAGGGCCATAACGCCGTCGATTTTTCCGTTCATGCCGATCGGCGACACCACCCACGCCGTGGGGGTGTCGTGTTGCGGCTGGTACGGCTGGAAGTCGGTAATCCAGAGGAAGTCAACGTCGTTGGAGGCCAACGCTTTTTGGTATGCCTCCCGCAGATTGGATTCGCGATACGGGCCAGTGAGGATGTTGGTTCCCAGGTCTGGGCCTTTGTTCGCGGTGAAGACGATATTGCCCTGCAAGTCAAGGAGGAGCGCGTCCCGGTAGTCGAAGCGCGCAACGATATCGCGGAGGATGAAGTCGTAGTGGACGCTGGCCGCCGACCATGCACTGCCGTCGCCTGCGTCTATGGGAGGCTGCGAGTCGGTGGTGGGCCTGGGCCGGGCGGTGTAGTTGGCCTGCAGGTACTTTTGCGCGTTGGAACTCGGCAGAACTGCGTTGAGATCGATGTTGTCGCCGGTCAACCGCTTGATCGGCTTGATCATCTCGTTCTGGTAGTACGTGTCGATCTCCTGCTGCTGGGCGGGAGTGATCGTCGCGTTGGCCAATTGGTCGAAGCCCGCGCTGAACGCCGAAACTGCCCCGACAACGGTGTACGTTTCGCTGTAGATGATCATCGAATTGCCTATCTCATGAAATAGCGCCTCCACCGCCCGTTTCTGGCCCTCGCGCAATTCGATCAATCGCTCGGACTCGACCTCCCGCAACGCGGTGCGTCCGGATAAAGCCCCGATGAGGCCGATCACCGACACCCCCAGGATGCTCGATAGCAGCAGTGCCAGCAGAATCTTGGACTGGATGCCAAACCGAAAACGCTTCCCCAACAGAGGCCGGCGGGACTTCTTTTGAGTCTTCTGAGCCGGCGCGGTCTCGGCCTCCGGTTCCGTTTCTGTTAGTCCGCTCGACGTCAAACGCCATCCCCTCTCTGACAGGATTCAGCACCGATTACCGCAGCAGAGTACGCGTGGGAATTGAAGATAGCCCGCATTTGTCGCTATGCGGCCGGTACCAAAATGCAGTGCGTGGCACGTGAGGTAACCAAATCTGGCAACTGAACATCGAAAGAATTCCTGGGGAAACGGTTGTCGGCGATCAGCTTGGCCGACTGGTCACGCCCCGAGCCACGCCGTAACCCTGCAAACGGTGACGCTCAGCGACGTTTCACCTGACCCTGGTCAGGTGAACGCGATGATTTCGGCGGTCGGCGGATGGTCAACGGACTGACCCAGGGCCACTCGCAGGATCTGCGCCACCGTCATTCGGTCGTGGACGATCCGGTGGCGCAAGGGGTCGCGAGGGTCAGCCCCCGGTGATTCGGCCAGGATCGACACCGCCATCGTCGGCCCGATGATCGAAATCGACCATGGGCTCCCGAGGTCGTCCTGCATCGAGGCATCAACGCCGCGCACCCCCGGCGCCGGGTGCGGGCCACAGCCCGGGGCGATCAGCGCGACCAGCGCCGAAGCTGGCACAGCGGCCGCCATTGCATCGAGATAGGCGGTTGGGACCTTATCGATCCCGGGGGCCGTTATCATCACCACCGCATCGGTGCCGTAGCCAGCCAGGGTCGCCACCAGTTCGGTTGCAACATCGGCGATCTGGGTCCCGGAAAGCACCGCTTCGGGCACTAGCCTCAATCGATCCGCTAACGGCTGATCTTCGGTGACACCGAGATCGGGCAATCTGACGGGTGGATGAGCGGGACCGGTCACGGCCGGCAGCGGCGCTGGCACGCCGTAACGGAAACCCTGGACCAGATCAGCGCCCAGCGCGCGCGCCCGCAACTCGTGGGCCTCGGTTTCTACTCCCTCGCACACCATCAGCGCACCGGTGCGGTCGCAGTAGGTCCGCGTGGCGGCGCTGATCCACGCGGCATGGGCGCCGAAGGGACGGTGCAGGATCGACATGTCGAGCTTGACCACGTCGGGACGCAAAATCGGTAGCAAGGTGAGCGAACCCTCTTCGACGCCGACATCATCCATGGCGATACCCCAGCCCCGCGAGCGCAGCATTGCGTTCGCCCTTATCAGTGCGCGGAGGTTGGCGAGCAGCGGCTTTTCGGTGATTTCGATCACGATCCGCATGCCGGCTAGTGCAGCGCGGTCCAAAATCTTCATGGTGGCGGGGTCTGGTAGGGAGGTCATCGCTTCTGGATTGGCGTTGCCGAATAAGGTCTGCGATGGGTGCCAGTCGACACGCGTGAGCGCCTGGATGCTGCGTCGGGCCATGGTGGCATCGAGCTCCGCGATTCGGCCCGCATCGCGTGCTGCCGCCACCAAAGCGGCCGGTTTGAACAGCCGCGAGCCGTGGGGACCGCGTGCTAGCGCCTCGTACCCGACAATCGAGAGGTTGTCGAGCCGCACCACCGGTTGGAATAACGGCCTGACGCCGTCAATGGCACGGCTCAGCTCGGAGGAGTCGTCCGATCGCATCGCCACCGTCGGCCCCCCGCCGGGTTGCGGCAACCTTGGCCAGGTGGTCATGGCTGTCATGGCGGCCCTATTGCCGCCTCTGCGGGCCTTGAAACTTTATTTACTATAAGAAAACTTATAATTTTATTTCGGCGGAACCAGTACGCGGTGGTTGCTCCGCTTAGCGGAGATGAGCCGACAGCAGCCAGGCTCGCACGGACTTGCGGCCCTTGCCCTCGTCGCGGATGTCGGCGCCCGCGAAACCCTCGAATTCGGCCAGGAAGTTCTCGGGCACATCGGCGTGTATGCGAGCCTGTCGGATCTCGTCGATTACCCAGTACTTGGAGACGACTTCGCCCAGTTCTTCCTCAGTGACGGGGTTGGCCGGTCCGTCTGCCGGCATGGCGCCGCGGTCGAAGACCAGCACGAAGTAGGAGGCTCCCGGCGCGGCCGCGCGCACGATTGACTGCTGGTAGCCTTCGCGCAGCTCAACGGGCATCGAGTGGAACAGGGTGCTGTCGACGATGGTGCTGAAGCGGCCGTCGTAGCCGGTGAACGCACTGATGTCTGCGACGTCGAAAGTAGCGTTGGTCAGGCCCCGCTCGGCGGCTTCCTGGCGCGCCAGCGCAATGGCAGTGGGCGACTGGTCCAGCCCGACCGTGGTGAAGCCACGCTCGGCCAGATACAGCGATACCGCCGCCTCGCCGCAGCCGGCGTCGAGCACGTCGCCGTGGAAGCAGCCGGCATCGATCAGGGCCGCGATCTCGGGCTGCGGTTCGCCGATGCTCCACGGTGGCCGGGTGCCCTCGCCAATCTCGGGGGCCTCGCCGCGGTAAGCGGATTCGAACATCTCTTGAGTCGGTCGAGTCATACCATCTGGTATATCAACCCGGCTGATATGTGTCAATGTAATTGATACCAACGGCGAGCGCGTCGGAAACTGATATCAGCTCATCGACTACTACCGTCAGCACAATGGCGACACGGATCTGTGTGGTGGGGAGCGTGAACCTGGATCTGACGTTCGACGTCAACGCCCTTCCGCGCCCAGGCGAGACGGTGCTGGCCTCCTCGCTGAGCTCCGCACCCGGCGGCAAGGGCGGTAATCAGGCCGTAGCCGCGGCGCGTGCGGGCGCACAGGTGCAGTTCGTCGGCGCGGTCGGCGACGACCCCGCCGCCGAAGGGTTGCGGGCTCACCTGCTGGCCAACGGCGTTGCGCTGGACGGGACCGTCAACCTGCCCGGACCGAGTGGCACCGCGATCATCGTGGTCGATTCCAACGCCGAAAACACCATCGTGGTGGCGCCCGGTTCCAACGGCCACCTGACACTCGCCGGCAACGCTGCACGAGCGGCCATCGCCGGCTGCGACGTGTTGTTGACCCAGTTGGAGATTCCGGTGAAAACAGCGGCGGCAGCAGCACGGGAGGCACAGGCGGCAGGAGCGGTCGTCATAGTCAACGCCTCACCTGCGTCCCAACATCAAAGCTCGCTCGCCGAGCTGGCCGCCGCGGCCGATGTGGTGATCGTGAATGAAGCCGAAGCAGAAGAATGGTCTTGGCGGCCAGCTCATTTTGTGGTCACCCAGGGCGCGCGCGGCGCGCTCTACGTCGGCGCGGACGGCGAGTTCGAAGTGGCCGCCCCGGCAGTCAACGCGGTGGACACCACCGGCGCCGGAGACGTGTTCGCCGGGGTGCTTACCGCGAACTGGCCGCCCAATCCGGGTGCAAATCCAGCTTTTAAGGCCCAGCGGCTGCGCGCGTTGCAGCGTGCCTGCGCCGCGGGCGCGTTGGCCACACTGGTCCCCGGCGCGGGTGACTGCGCACCGGACGCCAAGGCGATTGATGCGGCCGTGATTCGCTAACGCGAATCCCGGCGCACATCGTGGGCGATGGTCAGACCGAAGGCGGCGTCCAGCTCGTCCACCGATTGACTCAACAGCACCCGGCTTCGGTTTGGCGACAACAGAACCGACAGCTGATGATGCGGCGCACCGGCGACAAACGCCAGCCGGTTTACCCGCAACAGCGGAGCGCCGATCGTGGTGTCGAGCAGCTGCGCGTTGCGTGGGCCGGCGATCTCAGCGGTGATTTCATGCCGCACCCATTCCACCGTGATCCCCGCGTCCGACAGCAATTCGTAGAGCGGCGTCCGGCGCAACGCCGACTCTGTGAATGTATCGGCCAACTCGGCCGGCAGCCAGGCATCGGTCACCATCAGCGGCTCGCCGGTCCTGCGCTGCCGCCGGACCCGAACGATGTGCAGCAGGTCGCCGGCACCCAGCGCCTCGGCGACCACCGCGGGTGGGCGCCGCGTGTCGAGTTCGACCACGACCACCTCGGTCTCGAACTGGGTCTGACGCAACTCGTCCAGGTAAGAGCGTCCCGTCGGCGACTGCTCTGCCCGGCCGTGATCGCGCACAAAAGATCCGACGCCCTGTCTGCGCTCGATGTATCCCTGGTCGGCCAAGTCCGCCAGCGCGCGCCGCACCGTGATGCGCGATACCCCGAACTGCTCGCACAGCGTCTGCTCGGTGGGCAACGCGTCGCCGGGCGCGATTACGCCGCGGTCGATCTCATCGTGCAGCACCAGGAAGAGTTGGCGGTGTAACGGCACCCCGGCGGCGGTCGACACCGCTGCGGTCTTACCGCTGCTCTGGCGCACGGTGATCAATGGTTCCACACCTGCTCACTTGCGTGGTTCGATTACTTGTTATATGTATATAACAACAAGTGAGGTTCGAACGCAACGAGGGGACGATGCGATGACCGCCCCGGATCACGAGTTCGCCACCGATCCCGACGGGCCCACCGGCAAGCTGGCCACCTGGGTCGCCGACCTGAAGTTCGACGATGTCCCGCACTACGTCGTCGAGAGGGCAAAGCATCTCTTCCTCGACGGCGTGGGGTGCGCACTGATCGGGGCCCAATTGCCGTGGTCGCGAATCGCCACCGGCGCCGTCCTCGGCCTGGAAAGCGCCGGGGACACGGTCGTTATCGGTACCGGACAGACCACCAGCGCACCTGCTGCAGCGGTGCTCAACGGCACGTTCATCCAGGGTTTCGAGCTCGACGACTTCCATCCGCTAGCGCCGCTGCACAGCTGCTCGCTGCTCATCCCCGCGCTGCTGTCGACGGCTTCTGTTCGCCGGAAAGTGCGACCGGAAACCAGCGCGGGCGCAGACCTGCTGCTGGCGGCGATTGCCGGATTCGAAGTGGGTCCACGGGTCGGCTACACGCTGCACGGCACGCAGATGCTCGACCGTGGCTGGCATTCGGGACCGGTCTTTGGCACCCATTCCGCGGCAATGGCGTCCGGCAAGTTGCGCGGGCTGCCGCCGGCGCAGCTGGAGGACGCCCTCGGCCTGGCCGGCACCCAGTCCGCGGGGCTGATGGCCGCACAGTTCGAAGCCATGAGCAAGCGGATGCACCATGGCCTGGCGGCCCGCAACGGCTTCTACGCCGCGGGGCTCGCAGCGGCCGGCTATACCGGTATCAAGCGGGTGTTCGAGCGTGAATACGGCGGATTCCTCAGCGTTTTCGGCGAGGGGCACGATCCCGACGCGTCGTTGTTGACCGGCCAGCTCGGGCAGCGTTGGGAAACCACGATCATCATGGTCAAGTCGTATGCCGCGATGGGCGGCCTGCACGGAGCGATCGACGCCGCCCGGCAGTTGCGGAGTTCGGTTGCACCCGCAGACATCTCGAAGATCGACATCACCGTCGGCGAGACTGTCTACAAGCACGGCTGGTGGCTGCCGCAGCGTCCGCTCACGGCGATCGGCGCCCAGATGAATATCGGATACGCGACCGCCGCGGCGCTGCTGGACGGCAACGTGTTGCCCGAACAGTTCACGTCCGCCCGCCTCGATTCCGACGACGTCTGGTCACTGATCGAGGCAACGACGGTGCACCTCGACAAGTCGCTGGCCCAGGCCGATATCACCGAGAAGTTCCGCACAGATGTCGCCGTGACCACGCATGACGGCACCGTGCACCGTGCCGGCGTCGTCGTGCCGCACGGCGCCCCCACCGATCCGGTCACCAATGAGGAGCTGGTCGCGAAGTTCCATGCGCTGGCCGACCGGGTCACCAGCACCAGTCGGGCCGATGCCATCGAGCGGGCGGTGCTGAGCCTCGAGACCCTCGATGACGCCGACTACCTGATCGATCTGCTCGCCGCTCCCGTCGCGGGCGCACTGGACTGAGAGGACCGAAATGGCCACCACACCGAGCCGCCAGCGACTGAAAGATCTGCTGAACAAACACGAACTGATCATCGCACCAGGAGTTTTCGACGGAATCTCGGCGCAGCTGACCAAACGGACCGGTCACGTCGCGGCGTATATGACCGGCGCCGGCGTGGCCGCATCCGGATTCGGATTGCCCGATATCGGCCTGGCCACCGCGAGCGAAATGGCCGAACGAACCCGGGTGATCGTCGACGCACTGGGGGACGTTCCGCTCATCGCCGATGCCGATACCGGATACGGTGCGCCGATGAACGTGGTGCGCACCGTCCGGGCCTACGACGCGGCCGGGGTTGCCGCGATCCAGTTGGAGGATCAAGTATTTCCCAAGCGCTGCGGCCATCTGCCGGACAAGCAGGTCGTCGACGCGGCGGTGTTCGAACAGACGCTGGCGGCCGCACTGGACGCCAGGTCCGACAACGATCTGCTCATCGTGGCCCGCACCGACGCGCGCGCCCCGCTGGGACTGGACGCGGCGATCGATCGGGCCAACCGATACGCGCAAGCCGGTGCCGACGTGATATTCGTCGAGGCGCCGCAGGACACCGCAGAAATCGAACGCATCGGCCGCGAAGTCGACGCCCCGCTGCTGATCAACCTGGTGCTCGGCGGCATGACACCGCTGGAATCGGCGTCACGACTGCAGGAATTGGGCTACTCGATCGCGATCCATCCGAGCAACCTGCTGACCAGCGCGACCTTCGGCATGCTGCAAAGCCTCTGCGCACTCAACGGAAGCGACATCGCCCCCCATCTGCCCACCGGCCCCGCCGACTTCTTCAACCTGGTCGGCATGGCGGAGTGGCTGGAACTCGACGCGAAGCTGAAACTCCACACGAAGGCCGCGCGCAAGGACTCATCATGGGCATGACCATCATCGAAAAGATCTTCGCGCGTAAGGCCGGTCTGGATTCGGTGTCACCGGGTGACACCGTTGTGGTCGACGTCGATATGACGGTTTTGATCGATCTGCAATTCGCCACGATGTGGATTCAGCCCAACCGGATCCACGACCCCGACAAGCTCGCGGTGGTCATGGACCACGCCGTGCCCGCACCGACCATCAAGGACGCCGCCGGCGGTCCGCACGCCCGAAAATTCGTTGCCGACTTCGGTATCGACCGCTTCTACGACGTCGGCCGGCATGGCATCTGTCACCAGGTCATCGCCGAAAACGGGTTGGCACGCCCGGGAGAGATCCTGGCCTGCACGGACTCTCACACCTGTGCGGCCGGCGCCTACAACACCGCGGCCCGCGGGCTGGGGCCCGCCGAGATCTATTCGATCATGTGTACCGGGACAACCTGGTTCCAGATCGCGCCGACCGTCCGCTACGAGCTCGACGGCGCCAAACCAAACGCGGTGAGTGGCAAGGACATCTTCTTGCACATCGCCAACGAATACGGCGACGCCGCGAATGTGAACCTGGAATTCGGCGGACCCGGGTTGGCGGGCATCCCCATGCACGATCGACGCACCATCGCGACTCAGGGCGCCGAGGTGTCGGCCGATTTCAGCACGTTCGAAGCCGATGACGTGTTGAGCCGTTTCCTCGACGACACCGGAGTGACCGGATACATCGCCGCCGCACCGGATCCCGACGCCACCTACCTCGAGGTCCGCCACGTCGACCTGGCGGCGCTGGAGCCCTACGTCGCGCGGCCGGGCACGGTCAGCCGCAACGGGCTGCCGGTCTCACAGTTGGACACTCAGAAGATCGACCAGGCGTTCATCGGGTCATGCGCGAATGGCCAACTGGAGGACCTCGAGATCGCCGCACAGGTGCTGCGCGGCAAGACCGTGGCTCCGGGGGTGCGGCTGCTGATCACCCCCGCTTCTCAGGCGGTATACCGGGAAGCCATGCGACTGGGCTATCTGCAGGACATCGCCGACGCCGGCGCCGTCATCACCAATTCCACCTGCGGCGCGTGTTTCGGCTATCACATGGGCGTGATCGGGCCCGGCGAGGTGTGCATCACGTCAAGCACCCGTAACTTCACCGGACGCATGGGAAGCTCTGAGGCGGAGATCTTCATGGCCTCACCGGCGACCGTCGCCGCCTCGGCGATCACGGGCTATATCACCGACCCAAGGAATATCACCGACCATAGGAGCGTGACGGCGTGACCGTGGCCTTTAGCGGCAAAGTGTGGGTGTTCGGCGACAACCTGAACACCGACGCCATGTACCCGGCGTTTGCCATGAAGATGGATCCGCCGGAGGCGGCCAAGCACATCTTCTACGAGGTGCGTCCCGGCTGGACTGATCTGGTCTCGCCGGGCGACGTCGTGCTGGCCGGCAAGAACTTCGGGCTCGGATCGTCGCGCCCGGTCGCCTCGCTGTTCAGCGAGTTGGGCGTCGCCGGACTGGTCGCCGAGGAATTCAACTCGCTGTTCTTCCGCAACGCCGTGAACGCCGGCCTGCCGGCCATCACCGTGCCCGACGCCACCACCACATTCGCCGAGGGCGACACCGGAACCTTCGATCTGACCGCAGGCACGTGGCGCAACGACAGCACCGGAGCCTGCGGCACCGTCCCCATGCTGCCCGGCCTGATCCTGGACATCATCGAAAGCGGCGGCGTCATGCCCCGGCTGGCAGCGCAGGGTTACCTGCCGGCCGAACTCGGCGACCTGCTGCGCTCCAGCGCGGTCGCGATGCGCGGCGCGGGGAGCGGTGCCTGATGGCCATGTTGGGCAAGCTTTTCCGTCGGGTCCGGGCCGGCGAGCACCGCGGCCCGTTGACCGGCAGCGCCTTTGCCGCGCCCGCAACCATCGCGGTCACCAGCGCTGCGTTCGCCGACGGCGGCGCGATGCCGCAGTCCAGCGCGGGGAAGGGTGTCGGCGCCGACACCTCGCCCGCCTTGCGCTGGACCGGAGTGCCGTCCGAGACCCGGCAGCTGGTCCTCATCATGGACGACGTCGACGTCCCGCTGCCGCGGCCGCTCTACCACACCATCGCGGTGATCGAGCCCAACGTCGACGGCGTCGCCGCGGGCTTGTTGCAACCGGGGACCGAGGGTATCCGTTTCGTCCGAGCGGATTTGGGCAATCGCGGCTATGCCGGTCCGCGCCCGATTCCCGGGCACGGACCGCACCGCTACCGGTTTCACGTGTTCGCGATCGACCAGCCCATTCCGGACAGCGTGACGAAAGCCAAAGCATTGCTGGCGACAATGGCCGGCCACGTGCTGGCGCGTGGAACGCTGACCGGCAGCTACGAGCGCTGATGCGTTCCGAACGGCGGTCGCGAGGGTAACGCCGTGGCGAGATCGAGCGGGGATTTTTCGCCGTGACGTTACGCTGGCGACGGGGTGTCCGGCACCTCGCGCTCGATCTCGTCGAGCCAGACCCGGGCGGACATATCCGACGGCGCCCGCCAATCCCCGCGCGGCGACAACGCACCTCCGTAGGACACCTTGGGGCCGTTGGGCATCGCCGAGCGTTTGAACTGGCTGAACGAGTAGAACCGCTGCACGAAGACCTGCAGCCAGTGCCGGATCTCCTTGAGCGAGTACGACGGGCGTTTGTCCTCCGGAAATCCGGGCGGCCAGTTGCCTTGCTCTGGGTCACTCCAGGCGTGCCAGGCCAGGAACGCGATCTTGGAGGGCCGGAACCCGTAGCGCAGCACATGGAACAACGAGAAGTCCTGCAGGGCATACGGCCCGATCTTGGCCTCACTGCTCTGCAGCTCGTCACCCGCATCGCCCGGAACCAGTTCCGGGGTGATCTCGGTGTCGAGCACCGATCGCAGCACCTCGCCGACCTGCGGCTCGAATTGCCCCGAAGAGATGACCCAGCGGATCAGATGCTGGATCAGTGTCTTGGGCACGCCGGCGTTGACGTTGTAGTGCGACATCTGGTCGCCGACACCGTATGTCGACCAGCCCAGCCCTAGCTCGGAGAGGTCGCCGGTGCCCAGCACGATGCCGCCCCGCTGGTTGGCCAGCCGGAAGAGGTAGTCGGTGCGCAGCCCGGCCTGGACGTTCTCGAAGGTGACGTCGTAGACCTTTTCGCCGCGGGAGAACGGATGATCGATCTCCTTCATCATCAGCCTGGCGGTATCGGTGATGTCGATTTCGGAGAAGGTGACGCCGAGTGCGCGGCAGAGCTCGACCGCGTTGCGCTTGGTGCGCTCTCCGGTCGCGAACCCGGGTAGCGTGAACGCCAGAATGTCGCTGCGCGGACGGTTTTCCCGGTCCATCGCGCGGGCGGCGACAATCAGCGCGTGGCTCGAGTCCAGCCCGCCGGAAACACCGATGACCAACTTCGGGTAGTTCAGGGCGCGCAACCGCTGCTCCAGTCCGGCGACCTGGATGTTGTAGGCCTCGTAACAGTCGTGTTCCAGTCGGGTGGGGTCGGCCGGCACGAAGGGGAATCGCTCGATCTGGCGCAGCAGTCCGATGTCGGCGGCAGGCGGATCCAGCCGGAACTCGATGCGCCGGAACGACTCCACCGACTCCCGGTGGTGCCGCCGGTTGTCGTCGAACGTGCCCATCCGCAACCGTTCCGAACGAAGCAGCCCGGTGTCCACGTCGGCGACCGATCGTCGCTCGCCGGTGGGGAAACGCTCGGATTCGGCGAGCAGCAGCCCGTTCTCCCAGATCATCGTCTGGCCGTCCCAGGCCAGGTCCGTGGTCGATTCGCCCAGCCCCGCGGCGGCATAGACGTAGGCGGCCAGGCACCGCGACGACGCCGAGCGGGCCAGCAGGCGACGATCTTCGGCGCGGCCGATGGTGATCGGGCTGCCGGACAGATTGGCCAGCACCGTTGCACCCGCCAAGGCCGCCTTCGCGCTGGGCGGAATCGGCACGAACATGTCCTCGCAGATTTCGACGTGCAGCACGAAGCCGGGCAGATCCGACGCGGCGAAAAGCAGGTCAGGCCCGAACGGGGCCTCGATGTCTCCGACGCGGACGGCCCCGCGCTCGTCATCGCCGGGCGCCATCTGGCGGCGTTCGTAGAACTCGCGGTAGGTGGGCAGATATGACTTGGGCACCACGCCGAGCAGCACACCGCGGTGGATGACCGCCGCGGTGTTGTAGACGCGATTCCGGTAGCGCAGTGGGGCGCCGACCACCAGCACCGGCAACAGGTCGACCGAGGAGGCGACGACGTCGAGTAGGGCATCCTCGACGGCGTCGAGCAAAGCGTCTTGCAGCAGGATGTCCTCGATGGAGTAGCCGGACAGCGTCAACTCGGGGAAGACAGCCAGAGCGACACCGTCCTCGTGGCACTCGCGGGCCAGCCGCAACACCGAAGCAGCATTAGCCGCGGGATCGCCGATCGCGGCGTGATGCGTGCACGCGGCGACGCGGACAAACCCGTGGTCATAAGCCGAATAGAAGTTCATCGCCCCTCTATTCTCGCCCAGCCGGCCCATAACACCCCAATAGGCTGGCAAAACCGCCTTCCGCGCGGCTTCCGGGCGGCTTCCGGGCGGGCGGTGCATAAGCTCGAGTAGGTGTACTCCGCCGAATCCCCGGAACTGGTCGCGCTGCTGTCCGGGCGCCGGATCGCGGCGCTCACCGGTGCGGGGATGTCCACCGACTCGGGCATTCCCGACTACCGGGGCCCGGATTCGCCACCGAGCAATCCCATGACCATCCGCCAGTTCACCTCGGACCCGGTGTTCCGGCAGCGATACTGGGCGCGCAACCACGTCGGCTGGCGGCACATGGACGACACCTTGCCCAACGCCGGGCACCGGGCCCTGGCGGCACTGGAGAACGCCGGAGTGGTGACCGGTGTGATCACCCAGAACGTCGATCTGCTGCACACCAAGGCCGGTAGCCGAAAGGTGGTGAATCTGCACGGGAGCTACGCGCAGGTGATCTGTTTGAGCTGCGGCCACACCCTTAGCCGCGCCGCGCTGGCCGAACGGCTTGAGGCGCTCAACCCGGGATTCATCGAAAGCGCCGCGGCGGTCGGTGGGCTGGCGGTGGCTCCGGACGCCGACGCAATCGTCGCCGATACCGCATCGTTCCGCTATCTCGACTGCCCGCGCTGCGCCGGCATGCTCAAACCCGATATCGTCTACTTCGGCGAAAGTGTGCCCAAAGATGTTGTTGACCAAGCATATTCACTGGTCGATGAAGCCGAGGCGGTGCTGGTCGCGGGGTCGTCGCTGACGGTGTTCTCGGGCTACCGTTTCGTGCGACGCGCCGCGGCGCTCGGGATCCCGGTCGCCATCGTCAATCGCGGACCGACCCGCGGCGACGACTTGGCTACCGTCAAGGTCGACGGCGGGTGTTCCGAGTTGCTGACGCTACTGGTGAACGAGCTGGCGCCGGTGGGCTCGCGGTGAAAGTACAGGGCATGCTGCGGACGGCGTGAATGAAATTGCCTGGCACATATGTCGGATCGCCCGCCTGGATATCCGGAATCTGACGAAGTAACTCGCCGAAAATGGCGCGCAGTTGCGCCCTGGCCACGTGAGCGCCGAGGCAAAAATGCAGGCCGCCACCGCCGAAGCCGACGTGCGGGTTCGGATTGCGGCTCAGGTCCAAACGCTCCGGGTGGTCGAATACCTCGGTATCCCAGTTGCCGGACGAATAGAACATCACCACCTTCTCCCCCGCCATGACGGTCTGGCCGCCGAGCTCGAAATCCGATGCGGCCGTGCGACGAAAGGTCATGACCGGGGTGGCCCAGCGGATGAACTCCTCGACGGCGGTTCCGATGCGGTCCTCGAAAGCCGCCAGCAGCCATGCCCTTTCAGCGGGGAAGTCGGTGAGAGCCTTCAACGCGTGACTGGTGGTCTGCCGGGTGGTGTCGTTGGCGGCCACCGCGAGCAACACGAAGAACGCGGCAACATCCGCGTCGGCCAACCGTTCGCCGTCCACCTCGGCGTGCACCAAGCTGCTGATCAGGTCGTCACCGGGATGCGCGCGGCGCTCCGCGGCCAGCGTGCCGGCGATTTGGTGCAGGTACATCTGATTCTCGACCAGAACCTCCAAAGGGTTGCGGCCGTTCAGGAAAGCCGCGTCGGCCCACGACACCGCCGCATCGGTGGCCTCCGCCACGCGTTCCCGCTCGGACTCCGGAATCCCCACCATGTCCGACAATGTGCGGATGGGCAGTTCCTTGGCGCAGTGGTCGACGAAATCGACACCGCTGCCGGCGGCCCTCAGCTCTTCGACGATTGTTTTGGCGTTGGCCTTGATCGAGTCCTCGATGCGGCGTACCTGCCGGGGGGTGAATGCGGCGCTGACGAGCTTGCGGAGCTTAGTGTGCCGGGGCGGGTCCATCGCCAGGAAAGACTGCGAGGCTTCGAGCAGTTCCACCGGGATGGTCTCGAAGAGGACGCCCTTGCCGGACAGGAACACGTCGTTGTTGCGACTGACCGTGGCGATGTCGGAGCGTCGGGTGATCGCCCAATAGCCGCGGTCCAAGGGATCGTCCATCAAGGCGTCTTCGACCGGCGGATGCCAGCTCACCGGCCGCTCGGCCCGCAGCACGGCGAACGAGCGTTCCCGCTCCGCTGCCGTCGTGGACCAGAAGGCTCGCGACGACAGATCGATTGCGTCGTAGGCACGGGAAATCCCCGGCACCCCTGTCATACCTCGCATAGAACTCCTCCAACGGACCGGAATCGAACATGACACTATTCCTAGACATAATGTCTAGTCAATATGTCAACGGTTGGGCTATGCTCGGCAAGTCCTGAAGAGCAAGTCCTCAACAGGAGGCCCAGGAGACACAGATGCCGTCGGTCACCCGTAAGCCGCAGGCCAATCGCGAGCAGGACCGCCAACAGCGGCGAGAGCAGCTGGAACGCCGGCTACTGGACGCCACCGAACGGCTCATGCGCGACGGGGCCACTTTCACCGAGCTCAGCGTGGACCGGCTGGCGACCGAAGCGGGCATTTCGCGCGCCAGCTTCTACATCTATTTCGAAGACAAGGGGCACCTACTTCGCCGCCTCGCCGGCCAAGTGTTCGGCGAGCTCTCCACCAGCGCCGAACGGTGGTGGAAGGCGGCCTGGCAACACAACCCGGAGAATCTCCGAGGCGCGCTGGCAGGCATCGTCGAAATCTATCGGCGCCATCAAGCCGTGCTCGCCGCAGTCAACGAGATGGCCGCCTACGACCCCCCGACGGCGCAGACCTACCGCGACCTGCTGACCGCCATCACGCAGCAACTAATCCGGGTCATCGAGGACGGCCAGGCCGACGGGTCAATCCGTCGCGAGTTGCCGGCAGCCACCACCGCCAGCGCCCTGACCTGGATGGTGGAGCGAGTTTGTCAGCAGAACCTGCCCGCCGAGCCACCCGGCTACGATGCAGAACTGGTGGCGACGTTAGCCGAAATTGTCTGGGGCGCAATGTATCTGAAAACGGCGTCAGCGCCCTCAGATGCCGTGAGGTGCCCCTGACCGGCTAAACTGCGACCAGGTCGTCGGCGTGCACCGCGGGCCGGCGCAACTCGTCAGGCAGCTCGGAGGTCGACCGGCCGATCATGGTGGCAAGCTCGGTCGCGTCGTAGGCGACCACGCCACGGGCCACCATCGTCGACTCCGGTCCGCGCAATTCGACGACATCTCCGCCGTGGAACCGCCCCGTCACCGCGGTGATACCCGCGGCCAGCAGCGAGCGGCGTTGCCGCACCACCGCACGCACCGCACCCTCATCGAGCGTCAGCGAGCCGGCCGAATCGGCGGCATAACGCACCCAGAACCGGCGCGCCGACATCCTGTCCGGCCGCGCGGCAAACACCGTTCCTACCGAGGCATCGGTGAGCGCGGGCGCGGCGTCGGCCGCGGCCGCCAGCAGCACCGGCACCCCGGCGTCGGCGGCCAGCAGGGCCGAGGACATCTTCGACGCCATTCCCCCGGTGCCCAGAGCGCTGCCCGGGCCGGCGACCACGCCGTCCAGATCCGCCGAGCCGGCCACCTCGGGAACAAAGCGTGCCCCGGGATTCTTGCGGGGATCCGCGTCGTAGAGCCCGTCGATGTCGGAGAGCAACACCAAAGCATCGGCACCCACCAGGTGGGCCACCAGCGCCGAAAGCCGATCGTTGTCGCCGAACCGGATCTCGTTGGTGGCCACCGTGTCGTTTTCGTTGACGATCGCCACCGCGTGCAGCACCCGCAGCCGGTCCAGGGTGCGTTGGGCGTTGGTGTGCTGGGCCCGCATCGAGATGTCGTGCGCACTGAGCAGTACCTGCCCAACTGTGCGGCCGTACCGGGCGAAGGCACCGCTCCAGGAGTTCACCAGCGCGACCTGCCCGACACTGGCGGCGGCCTGCTTGGTTGCGAGATCTTTTGGACGACGGGGTAACCCGAGCGGCTCGATGCCCGCGGCGATAGCGCCCGAAGAGACGATCACGACGTCGGTGCCGGCCTTCATCCGCGCCTCGATCGCTTCGGCGAGTCCCGCCAGCCGGCTGGTGTCGAACACCCCCGACGGCGTGGTCAGCGCGTTGGTCCCGACCTTGACCACCAGACTGCGCGCGGTACGGATGGCTTCCCGATGTTCGCTCACGAGTCATCATCGCTCATTTAATTCGTCCCGGTGTTCGCGGCGCTGACGCCGGGCGGCCTTTCGCTCGTCGGCGCCGATCCGGTCGGTCTGCTCCAACCGCACGTCGGTGCCGCGGCCTGTCAACGCGACGTGTTGTCCCGCAGGCGTTTGCGGCTCCCAGTCGAACGTCATCTCGCCGATGGTCACCGCACACCCCGGCTGGGCACCCAACCGCAGCAGCTCGTCTTCGACGCCGAGGCGCGCCAGCCGGTCGGCGAGATAGCCGACCGCTTCGTCGTTGAGGAAGTTTGTCTGACCGACCCAGCGCCCGGGCCGCGCCCCGGTGACGACGAAACCGCCCTCGCCATCCGGTACGACGGTGAAGCCGCTGTCGTCCACCGGCACTGGGCGGATCACCGGTCGTCGCGCCACGGCTTGCGGGCGCGCGGCGTTGTAAGCCGAAACCATCTGCCACAGCCCGAAAATCAGCGGCTGCACGTTTTCCCGGGTGGCCGCCGAAACAAGGAACACCGGCCAGCCACGCTGGGCGATCTCGTCTCGGACAAACTCGGCCAGCTCGCGAGCCTCCGGCACGTCGATCTTGTTCAGCACCACCGCGCGGGGCCGCTCAGCGAGATCGCCCAGCGCCGGGTCCCCCTGCAGCGTCGGCGTATACGCCGCGAGCTCGGCTTCCAGCGCATCGATGTCGGAGATCGGGTCGCGCCCCGGTTCCTCGGTCGCGCAATCCACCACGTGCACCAGCACCGCGCACCGTTCGATATGGCGCAGAAAATCCAGGCCCAGGCCGCGGCCCTGGGAGGCGCCCGGGATCAAACCGGGTACGTCGGCGACGGTGAACGTGTGCTCGCCGGCCGAGACCACGCCGAGGTTGGGAACCAGCGTGGTGAACGGGTAGTCGGCGATCTTCGGTTTGGCCGCCGAAATCACCGAGACCAGCGAAGACTTTCCGGCCGAGGGAAAGCCGACCAGGCCGACATCGGCGACGGTCTTGAGCTCCAGGGTGAGATCGCGGCATTGGCCCGGCTCGCCGAGCAAGGCAAAGCCGGGCGCCTTGCGGGCGCGCGACGCGAGCGCGGCATTGCCCAGGCCACCCCGCCCACCGGCGGCGGCTTCGAAACGGGTGCCCGCGCCGACCAGGTCAGCCAGCAGCCGGCCGTTTTCATCCAGGACGACCGTGCCGTCGGGCACCTTGATTTCCAGGTCCGTGCCAAACGCGCCATCACGGTTGTTGCCCATCCCCTGCTTACCGGAAGCTGCGGTGACGTGCGGACGGAAATGGAAGTCGAGCAAGGTGTGCACGGCGGGTCGACGACGAAGACGATGCTGCCGCCGCGGCCACCGTTACCGCCGTCGGGGCCACCCAACGGCTTGAATTTCTCGCGATGAACCGAGGCGCAGCCGTTTCCGCCGGAACCTGCCCGCGCGTGAATTACGACCCGATCGACAAACCGAGGCATCGGGCTTCCCCTTAGATTGCAGAGCGTGTTCCCACCGTGGGTTCACACTCGCGGCGCTCAGTCGGTGGTCTGCCCGGCCGTGACGATGTTGACGGTTTTGCGTCCGCCCTTGACGCCGAACTCGACGGCGCCGGTCTCCTTGGCGAACAACGTGTCATCGCCGCCGCGCCCGACGTTGAGGCCAGGATGGAACTTGGTGCCGCGCTGCCGGACCAGGATCTCGCCGGCCTTGACGACCTGGCCGCCGAACCGCTTGACCCCAAGGCGCTGAGCGTTCGAATCGCGACCGTTGCGCGAGCTGGAAGCGCCCTTTTTGTGTGCCATATTTTGTCGCCTCTACTTGATTCCGGTGACCTTGAGGACCGTCAGCGGCTGACGGTGCCCCTGCCGCTTGTGGTATCCGGTCTTGTTCTTGAACTTGTGGATACGGATCTTGGGACCCTTGGTGTGCTCGAGCACCTCGCCCGTCACCGCGACCTTGGCCAACGCCTGGGCATCGCTGGTGACGGTGGCGCCGTCGACTACCAGCGCTACCGGCAGCGACACGTTGGAGCCGGGCTCGGTGTCGAGCTTCTCGACCTTGAGCACGTCACCGACGGCGACCTTGTACTGCTTGCCGCCGGTCTTGACGATTGCGTAGGTCGCCATCGGTTGCTCCTGCCTTAACTCTGGTCAGCGCTCGCGCGCGTAACGGCGTGCGCTGGTTGATCTGGGTGGTCTGGGGCGGCGGGGGAATCTGTCCCGCCTGTCACCGGCCGAAGTATCCGCCTGGCGACAACCTATCTAGGGTACGTGACCAGCGGCTACAGGGTCAAACCGCCCCGGCGCCGTAGCACGCAGCGCAGGTCAGTCTACGTGCAGCGGTGGTCCGGCCGGCCTGCCCGCCGCGCGGCGCCGGCGCGGGCGTTCCATGACGTCGGTGGCTATCGAGGCGCCCATGTAGGCGCCGGAGCCCAGCTCGCCGTTGGACCCGGAATCGGAATCCTCGTCGTCGAGGTCCTCGTCGTCGTCATCGTCATCGTCATCGTCATCGTCATCGTCGTCCAGGTCAACGTCCTCGTCCTCGTCGACGAGGTCGTCGTCCTCGTCCAAGTCCTCGTCCTCGTCCTCGAGCTCGTCGTCTTCGGAGTCCTCGTCGAGCTCGTCGATGTCCTCTAGGCCAGCGGGACCACGCACTTCGGTCTGCTCGTCGACCGCGGCGGTGAGTTCCTCATCGGGTTCGCCGGCTTCGTCGGCTTGATCGTCCTCGTCATCCGACAAAGGTGTGCCGGCCGCCATGGCCTTGAACATCGGATGCTCGCCGGGAGCGTGCGCGGGCACTTTGGCCACGGGCTGCTCTTCTTCGGACCGGCCCTTCTTGGACCGCCGGCCTCGCCGAGCACCGGACTCGGACTTGCGCCCGCTGCTCGCCGCGCCGGAGTCGACCGGGTCGGCGTGCAGCAGAAGTCCGCGACCGACACAGTTCGGGCAGGACGACGAGAACGCCTCGATCAGCCCGGTCCCCAGCTTTTTGCGGGTCAGTTGCACCAGCCCCAGCGACGTCACCTCCGACACCTGGTGGCGGGTGCGGTCGCGGGCCAGGGACTCGGTCAGCCGGCGCAGCACCAAGTCGCGGTTGGACTCCAGCACCATGTCGATGAAGTCGATGACCACGATGCCGCCGATGTCGCGCAGCCGTAATTGGCGCACGATCTCCTCGGCCGCCTCGATGTTGTTCTTGGTCACCGTCTGTTCGAGGTTGCCCCCGGAACCGGTGAATTTGCCGGTGTTGACGTCGACCACCGTCATCGCTTCGGTGCGGTCGATCACCAGCGTGCCGCCTGACGGCAACCACACTTTGCGGTCCATCGCCTTGGCCAGCTGCTCGTCGATGCGATGAACGGCGAATACGTCCGGCCCGGCCTGATCGTCAGGCCCAGCGGGGGGCTCGTACTTTGTCAGCTTCGAAACCAGATCGGGGGCAACAGAATTCACGTAGTCGTTGATGGTGGTCCAAGCCTCGTCGCCGGAGACGATGAGGCTTGCGAAGTCTTCGTTGAACAAGTCGCGAATGACCTTGACCAACACGTCTGGCTCTTCGTAGAGCGCGACCGCCGCGCCAGCGGCCTTCGCTTTGGTCTGAGTCGCCTTCGCCTCGACTTGTTCCCAACGGCCCTGCAAGCGGGTCACGTCCTTGCGGATGTCTTCCTCTTTGACACCTTCGGACGCGGTGCGAATGATCACGCCGGCGTCCGACGGCACCACCTCGCGCAGGATCTCCTTGAGCCGCTGCCGTTCGGTGTCGGGCAGCTTGCGGCTGATTCCGGTCGACGACGCGCCCGGCACATACACCAGGTAGCGACCCGCCAGTGACACCTGCGTGGTCAACCGCGCGCCCTTGTGTCCGACCGGGTCCTTGCTGACCTGGACGACGACATAGTCGCCGGGTTTGAGGGCCTGTTCGATCTTGCGGTCGGAGCCGCCGAGTCCGGCGGCTTCCCAGTTGACCTCTCCGGCGTAGAGCACGCCGTTGCGCCCGCGGCCGATGTCGACGAAGGCCGCCTCCATCGACGGCAGCACGTTCTGCACGATTCCCAGATAGATGTTGCCCACCAGCGACGCAGATGCCGCCGACGTGACGAAGTGCTCGACGACGATGCCGTCTTCGAGCACCGCGATCTGGGTGTACCGCGCACCCGGGTGCGGTGGCTCGGTGCGAACCCTGTCGCGCACCACCATCACCCGTTCGACGGCCTCGCGGCGCGCCAGGAACTCGGCTTCGGTCAGGACCGGCGGCCGACGCCGTCCGGCGTCGCGCCCGTCTCGGCGCCGTTGCCGCTTGGCTTCCAATCGGGTCGAGCCCTCGATGCCCTTGATTTCGGAGTTGCCCGAGCCGGAAGAACCTGAGCCGCCACCGGACTTGCCTCGGGGCGCGCGCTCGTGCACCACGGTGTTCGGCGGATCGTCAGGAGCCGGCGCTTCCCCGTTGTCGTCACTGCCACCCGACTTACGCCGGCGGCGCCTGCGGCGGCGGCGATTGCCCGCCTCCGAGGAACCGTTCTCGTCGTCGTCGCCATCATCGGAATATTGGTCGCCATCGTCGTCGGAATCCTGGACGTCGTCGTCGGATTCGGCGGCATCGCCCGCCTCGCCCTGACCGTCGGATCCGCCCTGCTCGCCGCGTCCGCGACCGCGGCCCCGGCGGCCACGCCGACGGCGCCGGTTACCCGTACGGCCGGCCTGGTCCTGGTCGTCGTCGTCCTCGTCGGAATCGTCGGAATCGTCGGAATCATCGCCGTCATCCGCGGCGTCGTCGCTGCCCTCGTCCCGAACTTTGCCGGTCTCGACCGGTTGCGGGGAAACGAACAGAGGCATGTATCGGGGCTCGTCCACGGCGCTGTCCAGGGAAACCGAGGGGGCCACCCGCACCGGCTGCGATCCGGGTTCCTGGGGTTTGTGGGCCACCCGGACGGGTGCGTGACTGAAGCCGGGGATGTTCTCCAGGGGCTGGGCGAACAGGATCTCGCGTACCCGGATCGCGTCCTCACGGTCCACGCCGGAATGCACATTGCGGGGCCTCCCGTCGAGCTCAAAGAGCGTGTCCAGCACCTCTTTGTTGGTGTTGCCGAGCGCCCGCGCCAGCTGGTGGACCCTTATCCGGTCGGGCAGGTCCTCATGCTGGGGCGACTCTTCTGATGGGCCTGAAGTTGGGGCACCGTCTACCACGTAATCTCCTCAAGCCCCCGGGCGCGTCCATTCGACGCGGCCACGCGAGGGCTTCGCTATGGGCCCGGGTCACTTCTCCCGGGCTTGTGATGGTCTCGCCCCGAGCGGCTCAGGATTCGAACGCACTCGGCGCCGTACTGAATGACGGCCTGACATGCGGCGCAACATCGCGGATAGCGGTGGTCTCGCGCTTGCCCAAGTCTTCATTCGGGTGTCTGACACCGGTCCGGCGACGTTCACCCGGCATCAGTATCCCACATCACAGCGCGCGGCTCTCCAACCCGATCCAAACACCCCGATCGGACACCTCGCAATCCCGTCCAGGCCGGGCGCGCAGGGCCGCCGCGCCACGTCATCCAGTTCGCCCTAAACGTCGGGAAACCAGAGCGCGATCTCGCGCTTGGCCGAATCGACCGAATCGGACCCGTGCACCACGTTGAACTGTGTTTCCAACGCGAAATCGCCCCGGATTGTGCCGGGTGTGGCCTTCTCAACCGGGTCAGTCCCACCGGCAAGCTGCCGAAACGCGGCGACCGCTCGCGGTCCCTCCACGATCGCCGCCACCAGGGGCCCCGAAGTGATGAATTCCAGCAACGATCCCAGGAATGGTTTGCCTTCGTGTTCCGCGTAATGCTGAGTGGCCAACGCCTCGGTGACGTGCCGAAGCTGCAGCGCAGCGATGATCAGGCCTTTTCGCTCGATACGGCTGATGATCTCGCCTATCAGCTTGCGCTCGACGCCATCGGGCTTGATCAGTACGAGGGTCCGTTCGGTCACGGCCGACAGAGTACAGAACCGATCACTGTCCGTGTTCTTGTCGGAGTCGGACCTCGGAGCGCAGGTAGGCGATCACAGCCCACACCGCGGCAAACAGCACACCGATGAATCCCACGCCCGAGTACACGGCGAAGCCGCCGAGCGGCAGCACTTGAACGCCCAGGTTCATCCAGATCGCCCACGGCCTGCCCTGCAGCCCGGCAAGCAGGATCAACAGCACGGCCAGCCCGATCAGGTAACTCAGCGATACCGGCGTCAGGCCGCCGCCAACCGCGCCCACCACCGGTATCGCCAGCAGCATCACGATCGCCTCCAGGAAGAGCGTCGCTGCCATCACCCCACGGAAGCTCTTCCATGGATCGGCCGGCGGTGTCGGGGCCTGGTCCCCGGCGCCGTCAGGCGCCTGCGGGTTGGTCATTCCGGATCACGACCGAACAGGGTTCGCGCGGCCCCGGCGGTGACGACCGAGCCGGTGATCACGATCCCCGTGCCGGAGAACGCCCCGTCTTCGAGGTCTCCATCCCGGACGGCGTCGTCGACCAGCGTGGTCGCCATCTCGACGGCGTCGCGCAGATTCTCGGCGGTCAGCACTCGGTCCGGTCCGAATCGCGCCCCGGCCGCCAGCGCCAGCGACTCGACATCCAGCGCCCGCGGGGACCCGTTGTGAGTCACGACCACGGAATCGAATACCGGCTCCAGTGCGGCGAGGATGCCGTCCACGTCCTTGTCGGCCATCACGCTGATCACCCCGATCAGGGTGCGGAAGTCGAATTCGCCCGCCAGCGTCTGCGCAAGCGCGGCCGCCCCGGCTGGATTGTGCGCCGCGTCGATGAACACGGTGGGAGTGCTGCGCATCCGTTCCAGCCGGCCTGGGCTGGTAACGGCGGCGAAACCGGCCCGGACGGCGTCCACATCGAGCTGGCGCTGGGCGCCGGCGCCGAAGAACGCCTCGACCGCCGCAAGCGCCACCACCGCGTTGTGCGCCTGGTGTTCGCCATGTAGCGGCAGGTAGACGTCGGAGTACACGCCGCTGAGGCCCTGCAGCTGCAAAACCTGGCCACCGATGGCGACCTGACGGCCCAGCACCGCGAACTCGGAATCTTCGCGGGCCACCGCGGCCTCGGTTCTCACCGATTGCGCCAGCAGCACTTCCATGGCCTCCGGCAGCTGTCGCGCGATAATGGCGACGGTGTCGGGTGCACCCGTGTCAGCTCCCAGCGCCCTGTGGATGATGCCCGCCTTTTCGCCGGCGATCCCGGCGATGTCGGCACCGAGATACTCGACGTGGTCGATGCCGATCGGGGTGATCACCGCCACCGGGGCGTTGATCACGTTGGTGGCGTCCCAGCGCCCACCCAGGCCGACCTCGACGACCGCGACGTCGACGGGCGCGTCGGCGAACGCGGCGAAAGCCATCGCGGTGAGCACCTCGAACTTGCTCATGGCCGGTCCCCCGTCGGACTGCGACTGTTCGTCGATCATCTGCACGAACGGCTCGATCTCCCGGTACGTCTCCACGTACTGAGCCGGGCTGATCGGCTTTCCGTCGATCGCGATGCGTTCGATCGCGGACTGCAGGTGGGGGCTGATGGTCCGGCCGGTCCGCTGTTGCAGGGCCGTCACCAGGGCATCGACCATCCGCGCCACCGACGTCTTGCCGTTGGTACCCGCGATATGGATCGACGGGTAGGCCAGTTGTGGCGAGCCGAGCAGGTCCATCAATGCGCTGATCCGGGTCAGGCTCGGCTCGATGCGGGTCTCCGGCCAGCGTTGGTCCAGCAGATGCTCGACCTGCAACAGGGACGCGATCTCGTCCGGTGTGGGAGCCGCGGTGGCGACCCCATCATGCCCATTGAGGTCGAGTTCGTCGGACCACTCGGAGGAATCGAAACTCATTGCAGCCCGGCCAGCCTGGCGGTGATCCGGTCGGATTCCTCCTGGGCCACCTGCTGGCGGTCGCGGATCTTGCCGACGACGTGTTCTGGGGCCTTGGCCAGAAAATCCGCGTTGCCCAGCTTTGCGGCGGTCGATGCCAGTTCCTTTTGCGCTGCGGCCAAGTCCTTTTCCAGGCGGCGGCGCTCAGCGGCCACGTCGATGGTGCTGGAGGTGTCCAGCTCGACGACGACGGTGCGGTTCATTTTGGCGCCCAGCCGGACTTCCAACGACGCCGACGGGCGGAAGTCCGGACCCGGCGCGGTAAGCCAGGCCAGCGACGTCACGGCGCCCACCTGGCCACTCAGGTCGGAATCCGCTACGCCGGTCAACCGGGCCGGCACCTTCTGCCGGTCCGCCAGACCCTGATCGCTGCGGAAGCGGCGGACCTCGGTCACCAGCTTCTGCATGTCGGTGATCCGTTGTGTGGCAACCGAATCTGTGCCGTTTCCAAGGGCCGTCGGCCAGTCGGCGATCACCAGCGACTCCTCGCCGGTCTCCCCATTCACCAAAGCCTGCCAGAGCGCCTCGGTGATGAATGGGATGACCGGGTGCAGCAGCCGCAGCAAGGTATCCAGCACCGCGGCCAGCACGGCGGTGGTGTGCGGGTTTCCGTCGGCGAGCTGCGACTTGGCCAGTTCGACATACCAGTCACAGAATTCGTCCCAAGCGAAGTGGTAAAGCGCCTCGCATCCCCGACCGAACTCGTAACTGTCGAAGGCCGAATCAACTTCGGCGCGAACTTGTTCCAGCCGGCCCAGGATCCACCGGTCGGCGTCGGTCAGATCGGTGGGGTGAGGCAGCGGCGCCAGGCTCGCGCCGTTGAGCAGCGCGAACCGGGTGGCGTTGAACAGCTTGGTAACGAAGTTGCGCGACGCGCGGACGGCATCCTCGCCGACCGCGAGGTCGCCGCCGGGACTGGCGCCGCGCGCCAGGGTGAACCGCAGCGCGTCGGCCCCGAACATCTCCACCCAGTCCAGCGGGTCGATGACGTTGCCCTTGGACTTGCTCATCTTGCGGCCGGACTCGTCGCGGATCAGCCCGTGCAGGAACACATCCGTGAACGGCACCTGTGGCCCGCGTTGACCGCCCAGCGTGATGACGTCGTCGCCGCCGACGAAGGTGCCGAACATCATCATCCGCGCGACCCAGAAGAACAGAATGTCGTAGCCGGTCACCAGCACGCTTGTCGGATAGAACTTTTCCAGCTCCGGTGTGCGCAACGGCCAGCCCATGGTGGAGAACGGCCACAGCGCCGAGGAGAACCAGGTGTCCAGCACGTCGGGATCCTGTTCCCAGCCGTCCGGTGGGGTGTCGTCCGGGCCGACGCACACCTGCTCCCCGTTGGGCCCGTACCAGATCGGGATGCGGTGTCCCCACCACAGCTGTCGCGAAATGCACCAGTCGTGCATGTCGTCGACCCAGCCGAACCAGCGCGGTTCCAGGCTGGCAGGGTGAATCACGGTGTCCCCGTTGCGTACCGCGTCTCCGGCGGCCTTTGCCAGCGATTCCACCCGGACCCACCACTGCAGCGACAGCCGAGGCTCGATCGGTTCGCCGCTGCGCTCCGAGTGTCCGACGCTGTGCTGGTAGGGCCTTTTCTCCGCGACGACGCGGCCTTGTGCCGCCAGCGCTTCGCGCACCGCGACGCGAGCCTCGAAGCGGTCTATGCCGTCGAATTGCGTTCCGGTGTCGACGATCCGGCCCTTGGTGTCCAGGATGGAGATCATCGGCAGCTGGTGTCGCACCCCGATCTCGAAGTCGTTGGGGTCATGCGCGGGTGTGACCTTGACGGCTCCGGTACCGAATTCGGGGTCCACGTGCTCGTCGGCGACGATGATCATCGACCTGTCCACGAATGGGTGCGGCAGGCTGGTGCCGACCAGCTGGCGGTAGCGCTCGTCGTCGGGATGGACCGCGATCGCGGTGTCGCCCAGCATCGTCTCGATCCGGGTGGTGGCCACCACGATGTGCGGCTGCGAATCGTCCATCGAGCCATACCGGAACGACACCAGCTCGCCGTCGACGTCCTGGTAGTTGACCTCGAGGTCCGAGATCGCCGTCTCGAGCACCGGCGACCAGTTGACCAGTCGCTCGGCCTGATAGATCAGGCCGGCGTCGTAGAGCCTCTTGAAGATTGTCCGCACCGCCCGCGACAGGCCCTCGTCCATGGTGAACCGGTCGCGGCTCCAGTCCACGCCGTCGCCGAGCCGGCGCATCTGGCCGCCGATCGCACCGCCGGACTCACGTTTCCAGTCCCAGACCTTCTCGACGAACAGCTCGCGGCCGAAGTCCTCTTTGGTCTTGCCGTCGACCGCGATCTGGCGTTCCACCACGCTCTGGGTCGCGATGCCCGCGTGGTCCATGCCCGGCTGCCACAGCACCTCGTAGCCCTGCATGCGCTTGCGGCGCGTCAAGGCGTCCATCATGGTGTGTTCCAGCGCATGGCCCATGTGCAGGCTGCCGGTCACGTTCGGCGGTGGCAGCACCACCGAGTACGCGGGTTTACCGCTGGACGGGTCCGCGGTGAAGTAGCCGGCTTCCAGCCACCGCTGGTAGATGTCGCCCTCCGCCGCGCCTGGATCCCACGACTTGGGCAGGTCGGCGGCGGAGCTGCGGATGGCGGTCACCGGTCAATTCTAGGAACCGCCGCCCGCGCGCGTGTAAGCGCCCGAGCGCGCAGGCGGCGGTTCGCTAGTTCCTGACTAGTCCGGATCGGGGACCAGATCAGGGAATGGTGAGGATTTGACCCGGTTCGATGTGGTCAGGGTTGGCGATGCCGCTTGCAGTGGCGATCTCCTGGTACTTGTTGCCGTCACCGAGGAATTGCTCCGAGATGGCCCACAGCGTGTCGCCTGAGACCACGGTGTAGGTCCGCGCGCCGCCGGTTTCCTCCTGAAGGCCCTCTGGAGCCGCTTCTTCGGGCTCGACCAACGGCGGCGGCGGGGCGTCGGACTCCGTGTGCGTCGACCATGCTGCCCCGTTGGCGGCGTAGAGCACCAGGTTGCCGTCATCCTGGACTACCAGCCTGACGTTCTTCCTGCCCTTTGTGTTCGTGTGCCACACCGGCTTGTCCGGCGTGTAGAGGACGAAGTTACCGTCCTTCTGCACTTCGGCGCGCTCGACATTCTGGCCGTTGGTCTGCGTGGACCAGCGGGGCTCGCCGCGCGCGGCCAGCACCAGATTGCCGTCGTCTTGCAGCGTCAGGGTGTACGCGCCATTGGTTGAAGTGAGCGATTCCCCCTTAGTGAGCTTCTGTCCTTCGTTAGCAGTGTCTGCCATTGCATTCCCTCTCATCATCATTTGGTTCGGGCGGTTGGCGCCCGACGTCGTTTTTCGGCCCATCGCCAACGCGGGCGCGGGCGTCTACTGAATCTTGGTGTGGTCGGTGCATCCCTCCCTCGACGCAATCGAAACCATCCGAGAACTGACGGTGAACACTCGGGGCTGCGCCGCGTTGGGCTACTTCTTGCCGCCGAGCAGGCCGCCGAGGATGTCGCCGAGTCCGCCGCCCTTGCTGCCGAGCACGCTGCCCAGGATGCTGCCGAGGGCGTTGTTGTTGGAGGAGCCACCTCCGAGAATGCTGCCCAGAACGTCACCCAGGCCGCCGCCGGAGGCCGCCTCTTTTTGCGGCGCCGCGCCCCCGCCGCCGCTGAGCTGCTTGCCGACGTAGGCCAACACAATCGGGAGCAGGACTGGCAGCAACTGCTTCAGCAGAGCGCTATTGCCGGCACCGCCACCGGCCAGCGCCGCGGCAACCTGGTCGGTGTCGTTCCCGCCGAACAGCGCCGAAATCGCCTGATGCCCTTCGTCCTCGTTCACGTGACCGACACCCGCGTCCAGCAGGCCGCTTGCGGCTTGATCAGTCGCGGCGGATTCGATCTTGCTGGCGTGCTCGGGATCTTGCGCGTTGTGCTGCAGCCCGCCAAGCAGCACCGGCACCAAGGTGCGAATAGCGCTGTCGACCTCGCCTTGGTCGGCGCCGATCTTGTTGGCAATGTCGGATGTGGGAATCTGGGCGTAGAGGTCATCGAGACCGGCCATCGGTGTGTCCACCTTCGTCGCTGGAATGTTTTCGTCGCTCCAATGTATGAGGCAAGCCGTTACGACATTAGTCCCCTGCCATCTCGGGGGCAGCCTTAACCTCAGCGGGAGTCAGGTGCCCGGGTCAGTTCAGCCGCTCGGTCCGCAACGACACCCCGGCGGCCGGGAACCGCGCCAGCAGTGCGTCACCCATCGCGGCGGCCGGGGTGAGCACGCCGCGCAGGTCGGAGAGCTTTTCACGGTCGGTGGCGAGTGCGAGTCCGCACTCGCCCAGCAACACCGAAGTCGCCTTGTAACCAGGGTCGCCCCGCTGCTCCATCCTTGCCACGTAACGCGCACCTGTGGTTGTGCTGGCGTACGTCTCGATGCGGTAGTAACCACGCTCGCGCGCGGCCGCGCTGGGGCCACTGCCGGGTTTGGGAGCCACCCGATCCACCAGTCGGCGCGGCAGCATCCGGAAGTAACGGCCGCCCAATCCATTCGTCGCGTTCCCGACCCCCGACATGACGGCCGAAGCGATGGGCGCCAGCGGTGACGAACCCAGACTCATGTGTTCGCTGTACCGGAACCGGCGGCCGTAGGCCCAGTCCAGTAGTGCGTTGCTGCGTCGCACGATTCGGGTGTTGATCGGCGCCATCATGAAACCACCCGTCCAGATGCCGGCCAGTTCCGGCGCAATCTGACTGCCCCGCCGCCAGGGCATGTCGGGCTGCCGGCCCAACTCGGGTTCGGCGCCGCGGTCGGTGCTGAGCGTGTACGGGTCGGCAAGGTCGCGGCGCAGGTCGGGATCGCTCGACGCGGCATCCAACACACCGATCAACGAAGCGACGGTGCCGCCGGATACCCCGCCGGAGAACGAGCGGACGACGAAGTCGGTGTCGGCCAGTTCCCCGGCACCGTCGTCCCGCGCCGCCCGGTACAGCGCGTACACGCTCAGATCCGAAGGGATGGAATCGAATCCGCAGGAATGCACAATCCGGGCGCCGGTGTCGGCGGCCTGCTTGTGATAGAGGTCGATGCTCTCGCGGATGAAGTTCGCCTCGCCGGTGAGGTCGGCATAATCGGTCCCGGCCGCGGCGCAGGCGGCGACCAGTGGCAACCCGTAACGGGCGTACGGCCCGACCGTGGTGACGACGACTTGTGTCCGCGCAGCCATGTCATCCAGCGTCGATGGCGACGACGCGTCGACGGCCAGCACCGGCCAGGACTGCGCGGATTCTCCGAGGGAATCGCGGACGGCGAGCAGTCGCTCGGTCGACCGTCCGGCCAGCGCGACCCGCACGTCCTTCCCGGCCCGGGCGAGGTACTCGGCGGTCAACTTCCCCACGAATCCGGTCGCGCCATACAAGACGATGTCGAACTCACGCGGCGATGCGGTCACCTGCCCGACGCTACCCGCAGACAAGCCCTTACACCGACACTGCACTCGGGGCCTGCCGTGGCGACTCAACCGCGATCTGCGCGCGGTTTCGCCGCCACGATTTCAGCCTGGGCGCGGGCCCGGCAGCGACGCCAACGCCGGCCAGTCCGTCGGCTAACGCCGTTTCTCACGACAGATGAGGGATGCCGGGCACAAGGCCCGGCATCCCTCATCGCTGCTAAGAGGTCGTCAGCCGCGTCGGCCGCAGACCGGCCACGCGCCGATGCCCTGCGAGTGCAGCACGTTCTCGGCAACCCGGATCTGCTCGTCACGGCTGGCGCCGTTCGGGGAGCCCCAACCGCCGTTGGCACGCCAGGTGCTGGGCGTGAACTGCAGGCCACCGGAGTAGCCGTTACCGGTGCTGATGCCCCAGTTGCCACCCGACTCGCACTGCGCGATCGCGTCCCAGTTCACGCTGGACGCCCGATGGACCGGGGCGGGGGCGCGTCGACCGGCGGCGCAGCATCTGGTCCCGGGGCGCCGGGTGCTGGCGGCGCGTCGAAGCCGACAGGAGCCGGTGCGGGCGCGTCCGGTGCCGGGGGTGGCGGCGGCGCGTCGAAGCCGACAGGAGCCGGCGGTGGAGGCGCATCGGGTGCTGGGGCGCCGGGTGCTGGCGGAACATTCGGGGGCACGTCCGGGACGGACCCGGTGGAGGCCACGTTCGGATCGAGGCCCATCGTTTCCGCGTTCGCGGTGGCGGTGGGCACAGTCACGAGCGCCCCTGTGATCGCGGCGAGCATGAGCGTCTTGCGGACGTTCTTCAACTATGTTCCTTTCGCGGTGCGCGCGCGCCAAAGCAACCCACAGTTGTGGGTGGACGTACCTTGTTCGACCGGTCCGGATCGGATCGGGATCGAAGAGGTGCTCTGGGGTGTGCCGTCTCGTTCAGGCACAACAGCGGGGGGCGTTCTGCCCGACGGGCTGGTGCCCGCCTGCGCGGCGGCTGTAGCCGTCCGCAACCCCGCTCACACGCGGTTCCGTGGATTGAATTTTTCTGTACTGTGCGTTGCCCGTTTTGGGGCTACAGAGGGACCGTACGAGACGAGGGCGCATTCGTCATATTCGCAAACAACATATCTCGGTTCAATAACGAGCCAATCACGGCCCGCTCCACTAATTGTCTTTGCAGGTCAACTCGGCGTGTTCGGAAGACGTCACGCCGTCGCGATCGCCAAACAAATGTGAGCCAGATCATGCAATTATTGTGGCCTGGATCACCGATTTGCCACCGGCCGCGACATCGCGCCGCCCGGGGCCGGGCCTGCGTCGCGCTGCGCAAAATACAGCAAATTTTGCGAATCTGCACCTACCCCGTCACAGCCACCATCGACCGGATCGGACATCCCTCGAATTGTGCAGTGCAGGAGACTAATTGGGAATCACGGCGAGGCGCCACGAAGGAGCAGGCCGATGCTCCGCCGGAACTTCCGTGAACCCTCAGGAGCACAACATCTTTCGTTGAAAATAGTTATGCGCAGACACTTTTCAGGCATGTTATGACGACCGGAATGTTGGCGGTGCGGCGACGTCCGTTAGCCGACTCGCGATGCGCGAAGACAATTTGCCAGAAATCTCGTCGAACATCCCGCCCAGCGGCGGTCGTACTTCAATGAAGCCGACCGAAAGGCGCGCATCGTCCAAATCAACACCGTCCCAACGCATTACAACCTGTCGTTGCTGTCGCAAGGCCGATACCAATCTCGGGTCCAATCCAATGGCCACCAGGCACGCGGGCTAGCGTGAATTTAAAAGAATGGTGAAGGAGTTGGCACATTAGAACTTGAATTCCAGCGAAGAAATGGAGCGAATTGCGCGTTTTATCGCGCCAACCGGGACGGCGAATGCGCGGCTAAGCTCAGGCGCCGGGGCGTACCAGTGCGCGCAGGTCGGCGTCCGTATTGACGTTGGTCACGGGCCGGGAATCCGCCAGCACGATCTGCTGGGAATCGGAAGCGTCGATCAGGGCGCTCATTTTGTACTCGCCGGCAGCGACCAACGCGTCAACGCGGTCGGCCAGGTCGGTGCGGTACACCGCGGCCAGGTAGTGGCTGCGCCCATCCCATGGCAACACCACTTCGGCGTTGGTCTCGGTGGCGAGTGCGATGAGTTCGTCGATCAGCTCGACGGTCAGCAGCGGCATGTCGACGGCACAGACGAACGCATACTTGGCGCCGGCTTCAGCGGCCGCACGCAGTCCGCGCCCGGTCGCCGACAGTGGTCCCAGCCCCCGCACGTGGTCGCGGATGACGCGCCCCTGTACCGCGGGGACCGGTTGCCCCGGGGCAGCCATCAGGAAAATCGGCTCGCAGCGCTGCGCGACGATGCCAGCGACAAATTCCGCCAGCGTGGTGGCGCCGGATCCTCCGACGGACCCCGGAACCGGCAAGCTGGCTTTGTCGCGGCCCATCCGCCGCGATTCACCCCCGACGAGGATTACTCCGGCCAGTGCCCCGGCTTGTCCCACTGCATCAGGCATACGCTCAACCACCTCAGTCGACGGTCCAGGTGTCGCGCCCGCGCAACAGGGATTGCAGCGCGGCGTTGTCGAACGGTTTCGACGACTGGGCGGCAACGACCTGAGAACGGGCCGCGTCGTCGTAGGTAGGCCGGCTGATGTTGCGGAAGATCCCCAGCACGGTGTGCTCGAGGTTCTGGTCCGACAACCGGGACAGCGCGAAGGCATACGCCGAATCATCAGCGTGCGCGTCGTGCACGACGATCTCGTTGACGGCGACGTCGGCGGTCTTGGCCACCTCGAGGCTGAACCCGGACTTGACCACGCAATATTGGCCGTTGGCGCCGAAGACAATGGGTTCGCCGTGTCGGACGTTGATCACCCGGTCTTCGGCGTCCTCCTTGCGCAGGGCGTCGAACGAACCATCGTTGAAGATCGGGCAGTCCTGCAGGATTTCGACCACGGACGCGCCGCGATGCGCGGCGGCGGCACGCAGTACCTCGGACAACCCGGCACGATCGGAGTCCAGTGCGCGACCGACGAAGGTCGCCTCGGCGCCAAGCGCCAACGACACCGGGTTGAACGGATGATCCAGCGATCCCATCGGCGTCGACTTGGTCACCTTGCCGACCTCTGAGGTCGGCGAGTACTGGCCCTTGGTCAGCCCGTAGATCCGGTTGTTGAACAGCAGAATCGTGATGTTGACGTTGCGTCGCAGCGTGTGGATCAGGTGGTTGCCACCGATCGACAAAGCGTCACCGTCGCCGGTGACCACCCACACCGAAAGATCCTCGCGGGCCAGTGCCAGACCGGTCGCGACGGCCGGCGCCCGGCCGTGGATCGAGTGGAACCCGTAGGTCTCCAGGTAATACGGGAACCGGCTGGAGCAACCGATACCGCTGACGAAGACGATGTTCTCGCGGCGCAAGCCGAGCTCAGGCAAGAAGTTGCGGATCGTGTTCAGGATGACGTAGTCACCACAGCCGGGGCACCAGCGGACCTCTTGGTCGCTGGTGAAGTCCTTGGCCTTATGTGGCTGGTCTCCAACAGACAACGTGGGCACGCCGTCGTTTTTGGTCGGCTCTGACGTCAGCCCTAAGTCAGTGCCCACCAAATTGCCAATTGCGCTTGTCGTCATTCGTGCGCTCCCGCTCCAACTGTTGCCGCCGACATTATCGCGACCGTCGTCTTGTCATCCTCAATTTCCGCCAGCGTCCCGCCCAGTGCGGCGCGGATAACGCGCCCCACCTCATCGGCCAAGAATGCGACACCTTGCACCTTTGTCACCGACTGCACGTCCACCAGGAACTTGCCGCGCAGTAGCAGTGCCAGCTGGCCCAGGTTCATTTCGGGTGCCACGACCTGCGGGTAGCGCCGCAGCACATCTCCAAGGTTGGCCGGGAACGGATTGAGGTAGCGCAGATGCGCATGCGCGACCTTGATGCCCTTACGCCGGGCCCGCCGGCAAGCCTCACCGATCGGGCCGTACGAGCTGCCCCACCCGATAAGCAACAGCTCGGCGTCTCCGGTCGGATCGTCGACTTCCAGATCGGGCACCGCGATGCCGTCGATCTTCGCCTGACGCAACCGGACCATCAGGTCGTGGTTGACCGGCTCGTAAGAGATGGCTCCCGACCCGTTCGCGGATTCCAGGCCGCCGATGCGGTGCTCTAGACCCGGTGTGCCCGGGACGGCGAACTGGCGAGCCAGTGTCTCCGGGTCGCGAGCATAAGGCTGGAAGGGCTCGCCCGACTTGACGAAGGTGTGTTTGATGGGCTTGAGGTCGCCGACGTCCGGGATTTGCCATGGCTCCGAGCCGTTGGCAATGGCGCCGTCGGACAAGACGATCACCGGGGTGTGGTACGACAGCGCGATGCGCACCGCCTCGAGCGCGACGTCAAAGCAGTCGGACGGTGACCGCGGCGCCAGCACCGCCACCGGTGACTCCCCGTTGCGCCCGTACAGCGCCTGCAGCAGGTCCGCTTGCTCGGTCTTGGTGGGCAGGCCGGTCGACGGGCCACCCCGCTGCACGTCGATGACAAGCAACGGCAGTTCGGTCATCACGCCCAGTCCGATCGCTTCGGACTTCAGCGATATACCCGGCCCCGACGTGCTGGTCACGCCCAGCGCACCACCGTAGGCGGCGCCGAGCGCGGCACAGATGCCACTGATCTCGTCTTCGGCCTGGAACGTGATCACATTGAAGTTCTTGTGCTTGGACAGCTCGTGCAGGATGTCCGATGCGGGCGTGATCGGGTAACTGCCGAGCACCACCTGGATGCCGGCCAGCTGACCGGCCGCGATGATGCCGTAGGACAGCGCGGTGTTGCCCGAGATCTGCCGGTATTCCCCGGTCGGCAACGTCGCCCGGGATACCTCGTAGGTGGTGCCGAACGCTTCGGTGGTCTCGCCGTAGTTCCAGCCCGCTTTGAGGGCGAGCACGTTGGCCTCGGCGATGTCGGGCTTGCGGGCGAACTTCTCCCTGATGAAAGCCTCGCTGGTCTCGATCGGTCGCCCGTACATCCACGACAGCAGACCAAGCGCGAACATGTTCTTGGCGCGCTGACCGTCTTTCTTCGACGCGCCGATGGACTCGACGGCCCCCAACGTCAGCGTGGTCATCGCGACGGAGTGCACCACGTAGTCGGCCAACTCGTCCGACTCCAGTGGGTTGGTGACGTAGCCCACCTTCGTCAGGTTCCGTTTGGTGAATTCGTCGGCATTCGCGATCACCATGCCGCCCCGCGGCAAGTCGCCGATGTTGGCCTTGAGCGCTGCCGGGTTCATGGCGACAAGCACGTCGGGCCGGTCGCCCGCGGTCAAGATGTCGTAATCGGCGATTTGAATCTGGAAGGACGAGACTCCGGGCAGCGTGCCTGCAGGGGCCCGGATCTCGGCGGGGTAGTTCGGTTGGGTCGCCAGGTCGTTGCCGAAAAGCGCTGCCTCCGTGGTGAACCGGTCTCCGGTCAGCTGCATGCCATCGCCGGAGTCCCCGGCGAATCGGATGACGACTTGTTCCAGACGCTGCCGGTTCGACCCGTTACGGTTCGACCCATTATGAGAATCTGACCCGGCTCCGCTGCCGTTCAAATCCACGTCTCCGCCTTCCACTTCGCCCGGACGGGCCGCTCCGCTGGAGCTCATAAAGTACGCACCATCGGAGTGACTTTTGCGCTCTCACGCTTTTGTGTCACTCGCAGTACCGATTATGGCACTGCTCTCCGCTGCACATGGACGTATCGGACCCCTTACCCGCAGCAGATTCAGAGCTAAAAGCCCAAGTCAGCAATGTGACGACTGCGTGAACACCGATAAACTGTGGCATTGGTCACTCCCACGCGGGCCGCGCGTCTGGGTACGAAGTACTAGCTCTGATGGTGGCGACCCGCTTCGCCCGGCTCCGCCGCGCTCGCGATCGCCACTAGGCACTCTTGTCGCGGCGCTCGCTTCGCGACGGCTTGCGCGGCACGATCGTCGGCAAGACGTTGTCCTGCACGGTCTCCTTGGTCACCACCACTTTGGCGACGTCGTCGCGGCTCGGGATGTCATACATCACCGGCAGCAGGACCTCTTCCATGATGGCCCGCAGGCCACGGGCCCCGGTGCCGCGGTGGATCGCTTGATCGGCGATTGCTTCCAGAGCGTCGTCGCTGAACTCAAGCTCCACGCCGTCCATCTCGAAAAGCCGGGTGTACTGCTTGACCAGGGCGTTCTTCGGCTCGGACAGGATCTTGACCAACGAGTCCATGTCCAGGTTGGTGACCGAGGCGACCACCGGCAGCCGGCCGATGAATTCGGGGATCAAGCCGAACTTGATCAGATCCTCGGGCATCACGTCGGCGAACTGATCGGTGGTGTCGATCTCCGCCTTGGAGCGGACCTCGGCGCCGAAGCCCAGGCCACGCTTGCCCACGCGCTCGTAGATGATCTTCTCCAGCCCGGCGAAGGCACCGGCGACGATGAACAGCACGTTGGTGGTGTCGATCTGGATGAACTCCTGGTGCGGATGCTTGCGGCCGCCCTGCGGGGGAACCGACGCCTGGGTTCCCTCCAAGATTTTCAGCAGGGCCTGCTGCACGCCCTCACCGGAGACGTCGCGAGTAATCGACGGGTTCTCGCTCTTCCGGGCGATCTTGTCGACCTCGTCGATGTAGATGATGCCGGTCTCGGCGCGCTTGACGTCGTAGTCGGCGGCCTGGATGAGCTTGAGCAAGATGTTCTCGACGTCTTCGCCCACATAACCGGCTTCGGTCAGCGCGGTGGCGTCGGCGATGGCGAACGGCACGTTGAGCATTTTCGCCAGCGTCTGGGCCAGGTATGTCTTGCCGCAGCCGGTGGGGCCGAGCATCAAGATGTTGGACTTGGTCAGCTCAACCGGCTCGTACCGGGAGTCGCGACCCTTCTCGCCGGCCTGGATCCGCTTGTAGTGGTTGTAGACCGCGACGGCCAGCGTCCGCTTGGCCGTGTCCTGCCCGATGACGTAGCCCTCCAGGAAATCCCGGATCTCGACGGGCTTGGGCAACTCGTCAAGCTTTACGTCGTCGGCGTCGGCCAGTTCCTCTTCGATGATCTCGTTGCACAGGTCGATGCATTCATCGCAGATGTAGACGCCGGGGCCCGCTATGAGTTTCTTGACCTGCTTCTGGCTCTTCCCGCAGAACGAGCACTTAAGCAGATCACCGCCGTCTCCGATGCGCGCCATAGTGCTTCAGTGCCTACTTCCTGTTCGCCGATCTAGCTCTGTCGCGTGTATCCCCCGACGCTACCCGCTTGTTCGGGCCGACCGCATCCGTTAGCGAGAATCGCGTCCTTGATATTCGTGGGTATTGCAGGTGTTTCGTCGGTTATGCCTGCGTCATTCATGCCGTGCGTTTGAACGAACATATAGCCCGAAGCCCGCCGGCACTGGCCGAGACGCGCTTTCAGTGCCTGGCGTGTCGCGGTCGTTACGCGACCGAGACACTCGGAGGCCCTTCGCCGAACGGCGAAGGCGCTCCGGCTCAAGCGTTCTGCGCGGACAGCTTCCGGTACTCCAGGACGGTGTCGATGATCCCGTAATCCTTGGCGTCTGCCGCGGTCAGGATCTTGTCCCGGTCGGTGTCCTTGCGGATCACCTCGGCATCCTTGCCGGTGTGGTGGGCCAGAGTGGTCTCCATCAGCGTGCGCATCCGCTCGATCTCGGCGGCTTGGATCTCCAGGTCGGAGAACTGGCCCTGGATCACGCCGGACAGCGAAGGCTGATGGATCAGAATGCGGGCATTCGGCAGCGCCATCCGCTTGCCCGGCGTTCCGGCGGCCAGCAGCACCGCGGCCGCTGAGGCGGCCTGCCCCAGACACACCGTCTGGATGTCGGCCCGCACGTACTGCATGGTGTCGTAGATCGCCATCAGCGAGGTGAACCCGCCACCCGGCGAGTTGATGTACATGGTGATGTCGCGGTCAGGGTCCAGCGACTCCAGCACCAGCAGCTGCGCCATGATGTCGTTCGCCGACGCGTCGTCGACCTGAACCCCGAGGAAGATGATGCGTTCCTCGAACAGCTTGTTGTAGGGGTTGGACTCCTTGACGCCGAAGCTGGAGTGCTCGATGAACGACGGCAGGATGTACCGCGCCTGAGGCTGGGTCTGAGGATGCTGGGGACTCATCGGGCTTCTCCGTTGGTGATGTGGGCGGCGCGGGTGATGATGTGGTCGACGAACCCGTAATCCAGGGCTTCCGGGGCGGTGAACCAGCGGTCGCGATCTGAATCCGTCTCGATCCGTTCGATCGGCTGGCCGGTGAATTCGGCGTTGAGCCGGAACATCTCTTTCTTGATGACGGCGAACTGCTCGGCCTGGATGGCGATGTCGGCTGCGCTGCCGGTCACCCCGCCCAGCGGCTGGTGCATCAGGATCCGCGCGTGCGGCAGCGCGTAACGCTTGCCCTTGGTGCCCGCCGCGAGCAGGAACTCGCCCATCGAGGCGGCCATGCCCATCGCGTAGGTGGCGACGTCACAGGGCGCCAGCACCATGGTGTCGTAGATCGCCATCCCGGCGCTGATCGATCCGCCCGGCGAGTTGATGTAGAGGTTGATGTCCTTCTCGCCGTCCTCGGCGGCGAGCAGCAGAATCTGCGCGCACAACCGGTTAGCGACATCGTCGTTCACCTCCGAACCCAGGAAGATGATGCGCTCGGAGAGCAAGCGCTCATAGACCGAGTCCGTGAGGTTGAGACCCTGCGAGCTTCCACGCATGTCAGTCACGACTGAGTTACCTGCTTTCTCGATTTCTGTAATCCCGACACTAACCAACCGAGCCCGCTGTTTGGCGGCCACGCACCCCTGAACTGGGCCCGTTCGCTCACAGCGTCATGTGCTTCTTCATTTCCAAGTCATTTCGCAGCTTCCTGAGAAGCCTCGGCTTCGACGTCTGCGTCGTCGTCTTCGATCTCGTCGTCTTCGTCGTCGAGGTCGTCGTCCGCGTCGATATCGATGTCAGCGGAATCTTGGTCCTCGTCGGCCTGGCCGCGCTTGCCGAAGAATTCACTGGTGTCGATCGTGTTCCCGTCGCTGTCGGTGACCGTCGCCGCCTCGACCGCCGCGGCGATGGCCAGCGAACGCCGCACGTCGGCGAACATCGCCGGCAGCTGATTGTTCTCCTGCAGGTAGCCGAACAACTGCTGCGGCTCGATGCCGTATTGCCTGGATGTCGCGAGCAGTCGTTCAGTCAGGTCATCCTGGCCCACCTGGACATCGAGCTCGTCGGCCAGGGCATCCACCAACAGCTGCGTTTTGACGTCCTTCTCGGCGGCGCCGCGTGTGTCGGCCTCGAACTCCTCGCGCGACGAGCCCCGCCCGGCGAGGATCTCGTCGAACTTGGCCTCGTCGTGGTCGAGCCCGTGCAGCGCGTCGTGCACGGTGCTGTCGTACTGAGCCTGGACGACGGCCTCCGGCACCGGCACATTGACCTGCTCGAGCAGAGCGTCGATGGTGGCCGTGCGAATCTGATCTGCCTGCTGGGCCCGCTTGAACTGGCGCACCTGGTCGTTCAGGCTGGCCCGCAGCTCGTCGATGGTGTCGAACTCGCTGGCTAATTGCGCGAACTCGTCGTCGGCCTCCGGCAGCTCGCGTTCTTTGACCGTCCGGACGGTCGCGGTGACCTGCGCCTCCTGCCCAGCGTGTTTGCCGGTCGCGAACTTCGCGGTGAACTCGCGGGATTCGTCGACGGACGCGCCGACCAACGCATCGTCGAGGCCATCGATGAGCCGGCCTGAGCCGACCTCATGGGACATGCCTTCGGCGGCGGCGTCAGGCACGTCCTCGCCGTCCACGGTGGCCGACAAGTCGATCGTGACGACGTCACCGAGGGCCACCGGGCGGTCCACCCCGGTCAGGGTGCCGAACCGGCCACGCAAAGACTGCAGCTCGGCCTCGACATCGTCGTCGCCGACCTCGATCGGCTCCACCTCGACCTTCAGGGTGCTCAGGTCCGGAAGGGTGATCTTGGGCCGGATGTCGACCTCTGCGGTGAAGGCCAGCTCCTGGCCGTACTCCTTTTTGGTCACCTCGATCTCGGGCTGGCCGATCGGCTGGACTTCCGATTCCGCGACCGCCTGTCCGTATCGCGCTGGCAGCGCCTCGTTGACGACCTGGTCAAGCATCGACTCCCGGCCGAAGCGGGCCTCCAGCAACTTGAGGGGCGCCTTGCCGGGCCGGAACCCGGGCAGCCGCACCTGCCTGGCCAGCTCCTTATAGGCCCGCTGGAATTCGGGCTCGAGTTCTGTGAACGGCACCTCGACACTGATGCGCACCCGCGTGGGGGTCAACTGCTCGACGCTGCTCTTCACGGGTGTGCTCCTCGGTGCTCGTTTCGCGGTCGGTGACCGGTTGGTATGGCTTGATACGGCGCAAGTACTGGTCGGGGTGACAGGATTTGAACCTGCGGCCTTCCGCTCCCAAAGCGGATGCGCTACCAAGCTGCGCTACACCCCGAACTGACCTCGCGATCCTACGGCCCGCTACAGCCAGGATGGCCACCGGCTTGGCCGTGACCTCTGGGGACCTCCGGGACCTGTCACACCTCACAAAGCGGTCACGTACTGGGCTCGATTAGATTGGATGTCTCCCGCCACGTATCGTCTTGCTCGACTAATGCATGCGGGCGTAGCTCAATGGTAGAGCCCTAGTCTTCCAAACTAGCTACGCGGGTTCGATTCCCGTCGCCCGCTCGGGCTGGGTATCGCTCCAAAGAAAGGCCCCATTGAGCGACGCTGAGATCAAGGGCTCATGCGCGCCGAACTTCGTCGGAGTACGTGACGCGTTCGAGCGTAACTTCACGCTGCGCGGCGAGGTCGGCGCAGCGGTCGCGGTGTGGGTCGAAGGCGACCTCGTCGTCAACCTGTGGGGCGGCTCGGCCGACGCTGCCGGAACCCGGCCCTGGCAAGAAAACACTCTGACCACCGTGTTGTCCGGCACCAAGGGCCTGAGCTCCACGTGCGTCCACCAACTCGCCGATCGCGGTGAGCTGGACCTACAGGCACCCGTAGCCCGGTACTGGCCCGAATTCGGGCAAGCCGGCAAGCAAGACATCACCGTGGCCATGGTGATGAGCCACAGGTCCGGCGTTATCGGGCCGCGCACCCGGATGAGCTGGGAAAAAGTCGCGGACTGGGACTTCGTCTGTGAACAGCTGGCGGCCGCGGAACCATGGTGGCAGCCAGGAACCGCCCAGGGCTACCACATGACGACGTTCGGTTTCATCCTCGGCGAGGTATTCCGCCGGGTCACCGGTCGCACGATCGGGCAGCACCTGCGCACCGAGATCGCCGAGCCGCTGGGTGCCGACGTCCACATCGGCTTGTCGCCGGCCGAACAACGCCGCTGCGCCGAACGGGTGAACAAGCCGCACGCGCGAGACCTGCTGGCCGAGGTGAAAGCCCCTGGCTACCCCACCAGCCTGGCCGAACATCCCAAGGCGGGACTGTCGATCTCGATGGGTTTCGCGCCCGACGACGAACTGGCCTCCAACGATCTGCAGCTTTGGCGCCAGCTCGAGTTTCCCGGCACCAACGGGCAGGTGTCCGCGCTCGGACTGGCGACGTTCTACAACGCGCTGGCCCAGGAGAAACTGCTCAGCCGGGAGCACATGGACCTGATCCGGGTATGCCAGGGTGGCTACGAGACCGATCTGGTGCTCGGGCCGCGGGTCGCCGACCACGGCTGGGGTCTGGGCTACATGCTCAACCAGCGCGGCGTCAACGGACCCAACCCGCGGATCTTCGGCCACGGCGGCCTGGGCGGCTCATTCGGGTTCGTCGACCTGGAACACCGGATCGGCTACGCGTATGTGGCGAATCGCTTCGATGCCACCAAGTCCAATGCCGACCCGCGCAGCCTCACCCTGAGCAACGAGGTGTATTCGGCGCTGGGAGTTGCCGAGGACTGACACTGTTATGGACGCGCGCCCTGCACATGCAGGGTGCGCGTCCATAACGCGGGTAATCGCTCAGGGATGCCAACCGGGCGGCGGCGGCGGTCCGTAGCCCGGCGGGCCATATCCCGGCGGCCCGTAGCCCGGCGGCCCATAGCCCTGGGGTCCAGGACCCCAGGGGCCACCGCGCCAGTCGTGGCAGCCGTTCCAATCCCAGTTGTTGCCCCAGCCCGGGTCCCAGAACTCACCCGGGCACCACTGCGGGAAGGGCCCTGGTTGCGCCTGAGCGTCGGCGGCGACACCAACACCGGCCAGCCCCAACACAGCGGCTCCCGCGAAAATCGTTGCAGCAAGACGCGGAATAGTTTTCACGGTGCAGGGCTACCCAATTCAGCGCTGTGAAAAACATCGTGGGGTGAGGGCGTTTCTTGCTGTCAGCTTCCCGACATAGCCGCACCCTGCCGAAACCTCGTCGGCAGGGTGCGGCTATTCAGATCAACGCTCGTGGTCAGTGGTGACCGCCGCCATGATCGCCGGGACCACCGGGCCCACCGGGCCCACCGGGCCCACCGTGATCGCCTGGACCACCGTGGTCGCCATGGTCGTCATACCCACCGTGATCGCCATACCCACCGTGGTCGCCATACCCGCCGTGGTCGTAATAGCGCGAGTCCGGTCCATATCCGCCCCGGTTGTCGTGGCAATTCCCGCCATCCCAGTTATTGCCCCACCCGGGATCCCAGAACTCGCCCGGACACCACTGCGGAAAGGGCCCTGGCTGGGCTTGCGCGTGCGGTGCGACACCGAACCCCGCAAGCCCCAAACCAGCGGCCATCGCGAAAGTCATTGCAAATAAACGTAGATTATTTTTCATTAGACAAAGTAAGTACCCGAGTTGGCCGGTTCCAAACTAGAGATGCCAGCGTTTCTTCCTCCCGGTGTGCTGTCAACTTGCTAGCCAGAACGTCTCATACCTGGCAAACAGGGCACCAAAACACGTTGCGGCCCTCCAGCACGGCCGTACGGACCGTCGTGCCGCAGACCCGGCACGGGTCCCCCGCGCGCCGATAGACATAGGTGCGAGGCCGCCCGACCCGGTAGGACGGAGCGCCTTGGTCATGCTCGGGGAGCACCACGATGATCTTGCCGCGGCGCAGGCCGACCTTCATCAACGCCACCAAATCGACCCATGCGGCGTCGAACTCCGCCTGGCTGATCCCGCGGCCGGGCCGGAACGGGTCGATGCGGTGCCGGAAAAGCAACTCGCTGCGATAGACGTTGCCCACGCCTGCGATGACGGTCTGGTCCATCAACAACGCGCCAATGGGCCTGCTGGACTTCGTGATCCGGGCCCACGGACCGGACGGGTCTGCGTCGGCGCGCAACGGGTCGGGCCCAAGCCTGGCCACCACATCGTCGACCTGCCCCTCGTCGAGCACCTCACAAACCGTGGGGCCGCGCAGGTCGGTTCCGTACTCGTCACCGACTATCCGCATTCGCACCTGTCCGACCGGTTCCGGAAGCTCTGGACCGCGTTCCCACTCTGTGAACGTGCCGTAGAGACCCAGATGCACGTGCACGATCGGGCCACCTTCAATAGGCCCTTCAATAGGCCCGTAGTGATGGAAGAGGTGCTTGCCCCAAACGCTGGCACGCCGGAACAGCCGGCCGTCCAGCACCGCCGCCGAATCGGCGAACCGGCCCTGCGGGCTGGACACAGCGACCGGCTGACCGGCGAATCGGCGCTGGTGCAGCCGGGCCAGCCGGTGCAAAGTATGGCCTTCCGGCACGGAAACCTCTCAGCAGGCCGCTCAGGCCGGAGCGCCGGGCACCGGAGGCGCCTGGTGGGTGCGCTCGTAGGCGTCCAGAATGTCGATACGCCGTTGGTGGCGTTCGGCCTTCGACCATGGCGTAGTGAGGAACGCGTCCACGAAGGACAGCGCCTCCTCGACCGTGTGCATGCGCCCGCCGATGCCGATCAACTGCGCGTTGTTGTGCTGGCGGGCCAGAGTCGCGGTCTCGACGCTCCACGCCAGCGCGCAACGCGCACCGGGTACCTTGTTCGCGGCGATCTGCTCACCGTTACCCGATCCCCCCAGCACGATGCCCAGGCTGTCCGGGTCGGCCACCGTGCGCGTAGCGGCAGCGATGCAGAACGCCGGATAGTCGTCCTCGGCGTCGTAACTGAACGCGCCGCAATCGATGGGCTCGTGTCCAGTTTTCTTCAGGTGCTCGATGATCTGTTGCTTGAGCTCGAATCCGGCGTGATCTGAACCCAGGTAGACGCGCATGCCCGACATCCTTCCCTGCCGGAAGTCGGCGACGCAACGTGAGTCAAATTAGTCGAATTCGGGTTTCTCGTGCCGGGTCCGCTTGAGTTCGAAGAAATGCGGATACGAAGCGAAGGCCACCGCGGCGTCCCAGAGCTTGCCGGCCTCTTCGCCGCGCGGAATCTTCGACAGCACCGGGCCGAAGAACGCCACGCCGTTGACGTGGATGGTCGGGGTGCCGACGTCGGGCCCCACCGCGTCCATCCCGGCGTGGTGACTCTTACGCAGCGCGTCGTCGTAGGCGTCGCTGGTCGCGGCCGCAGCCAGCTCCGCCGGCAGGCCGGCATCTGCGAGGGACAGCTTGATGACCTCTTCTTGGTCTTTGTTGCCCTCGTTGTGGATGCGGGTCCCCATCGCGGTGTACAGCGGCGCCAGGACGCCGGCGCCACGGGCCTGCTCCGCGGCGATCGCCACCCGCACCGGCCCGAAGGCTTTCGCCAGCTTCTCGCGATACTCATCGGGCAGATCTGCCTTGTTTTCGTTGAGTACCGCCAGGCTCATGACATGGAAGTTCACGTCGATATCGCGAACCTTCTCCACCTCGAGAACCCAGCGTGAGGTGATCCACGCCCACGGGCACAGTGGGTCGAACCAGAAATCGGCGACAGATTTTTCGGGGGCTTTCTGCGGCATATTGCAGTCCTCTTCAAGTTCACAGTAGGCACAGACGGGCACACCACCGTTCAGCACAACCGTAGCCGCGGCGCGCATGTTCCCGTAACGAGGTGCTCAAGTGCCCGCCGTGCGCCCGACACCCTAAGTTGGAGGCGTGGCACTTCCTAACCTCACCCGGGATCAGGCCGTCGAACGCGCCGCCCTGATCACCGTCGGCAGCTACCAGATCAGCCTCGACATCACCGACGGTTCCGGTGCGCCGGGAGAACGAACTTTTCGGTCCACCACCACCGTGGCGTTCGACGCAGTCGCCGGCGCCGATGCGGTCATCGACATCGCCGCCGACACCATCCGCAGCGCCAGCCTCAACGGAGTCGAGATCGACGTCTCCGGCTACGACGAATCAACCGGGATCCCACTGCGCGGCCTGGCCGGTCGCAACGTGGTCATCGTCGACGCCGACTTCCGCTACTCCAACACGGGCGAGGGATTGCATCGCTTCGCCGACCCGGTGGACAACGAGGTCTACCTCTACTCCCAATTCGAAACCGCCGACGCCAAGCGCATGTTCGCGTGCTTCGACCAACCTGATCTCAAGGCCACTTTCGACGTACGGGTGACCGCGCCCAAACACTGGAAGGTCATCTCCAACGGCGCCACGGTGGCCGTTTCGGACAGCGGTGGCGGCAGCGTGCACACCTTCGCCACCACGCCGCGGATGAGCACCTACCTGGTGGCGTTGATCGCCGGGCCGTACGCCGAGTGGCTAGACGCCTACACCGACGAACACGGCGAGATACCGCTGGGCATCTACTGCCGATCCTCGCTGGCGCAACACATGGACGCCGACCGGTTGTTCACCCAGACCAAGCAGGGATTCGGCTTCTACCACAAGAATTTTGGCCTGCCGTACGCGTTCGGCAAGTACGACCAGCTGTTCGTGCCCGAGTTCAATGCCGGCGCGATGGAAAACGCCGGCGCGGTGACGTTCCTGGAGGACTACGTCTTCCGCAGCAAGGTCACCCGAGCCTCGTACGAGCGGCGCGCCGAGACGGTGCTGCACGAGATGGCGCACATGTGGTTCGGCGACCTGGTCACCATGACCTGGTGGGATGACCTGTGGCTGAACGAATCGTTCGCGACCTTCGCCTCGGTACTGTGCCAAAGCGAGGCCACCGAATTCACCGAGGCCTGGACGACGTTCGCAACCGTGGAGAAGTCGTGGGCGTACCGCCAGGACCAATTGCCGTCGACGCACCCGATCGCCGCCGATATCCCCGACCTGGCCGCGGTCGAGGTGAACTTCGACGGCATCACCTACGCCAAAGGCGCTTCCGTACTCAAGCAGCTGGTGGCCTACGTCGGGCTGGAGCATTTCCTGGCCGGGCTGCGTGACTACTTCCGTGCCCACGCATACGACAACGCCACCTTCGACGACCTGCTCTCGGCTTTGGAGAAGGCGTCCGGGCGCGACTTGTCGGACTGGGGCCGGCAGTGGCTCAAGACCACCGGACTGAACACGCTGCGCCCGGATTTCGACGTCGACGCCGACGGCAAGTTCACCCGGTTCGCGGTGCGTCAGAGTGGCGCCGCGCCCGGCGCGGGTGAGACCCGGGTGCATCGGCTGGCGATTGGAATCTACGACGAGGACCGAACCGGCAAGCTGGTCCGGGTCCACCGGGAGGAACTCGACGTCGACGGATCGGACACGGAAGTCGCCGCGCTGGTTGGTGTTCCGCGCGGGAAGCTGATTCTGGTCAACGACGATGACCTGACGTATTGCTCGCTGCGGCTGGACGCCCAGTCGTTGCAGACGGCGCTGGAACGCATCGCTGACATCGCCGAACCGCTGCCCCGCACGCTGGTGTGGTCGGCGGCGTGGGAGATGACGCGCGACGCCGAACTGCGCGCCCGTGACTTCGTGGCGCTGGTGTCCGGCGGCGTTCATGCCGAAACCGAGATCGGGGTGGTGCAGCGGCTGCTGTTGCAGGCCCAGACGGCGGTGGGTTCCTACGCCGAGCCGGGCTGGGCGCGCGATCAGGGGCTGGCCGGCGTTCGCCGATCGCCTGCTCGAGCTGGCCCGCGGCGCCACCGGCGGCTCCGACCACCAACTCGCCTACGTCAACGCGCTGTGCACGTCGGTGCTGTCGACCCGGCATGTGGTGGTGCTGGCCGACCTGCTCGATCGCGACCCCGCCGAGCTCGGACTTGCCGGGCTCGACGTCGATACGGACCTACGCTGGCGCATCGTCACCGCTCTGGCCGGCGCCGGCGAGATCGATGCCGGCGGCCCGGAAACCCCGTTCATCGACGCCGAGAAACAGCGGGACGCGACCGCGGCCGGCAACCGGCACGGCGCGCAGGCCTCGGCGGCGCGGCCGCAGTTGCCCGTCAAGGAGAAGGCGTGGGCTCAAGTCACCGAAGACGACACGCTGGCCAACATCACCGGACGCTCGATCATCGCCGGCTTCGTCGCGCCCGGGCAGGGCGAGCTGCTCAAGCCCTTCACCGCGCGCTACTTCGAGGCGATACCCGGAATCTGGGCACGCCGGTCCAGTGAGGTCGCCCAGACGGTGGTGATCGGCTTTTATCCACATTGGGACATCAGCGAAGAAGGCGCCGCCGCCGCCGAGAAATTCCTCGGTGATCCCGAGGTCCCGCCGGCCCTGCGCCGGCTGGTGCTGGAGGGCCAGGCGGGGGTCAAACGGTCGCTGCGCGCCCGCAAATTCGACGCCGCCGACTAATTGCCCGGCCGAGCGTGCGCCTTTGTCCACAGTTGCGCGGCGTGTCGTGCACAGACACGCGCGCTCGCGGCGGGGCGCGACCCGATTGCCCGGCTCCTCCTCGGGTCGCTGCACGACCCGCATCGTCACCGGGCGGAGCTAAGCCGCGGAGATCCCGGCGCTGAGCACGCGGATCGCGCTGACCAGCCCGTCGACCAGGTCACCCTGCTCGAACGCCGACGAAGCGGCGGCAATCCCAAGCGGTGCGGCCGACTCGGCGCCGCGGCCCCGGACCTTGGAGCCGTAAACCACCTCGATGGCGGACTGGTCCGGCGAGACGGCGAGCAGCACCGCGTTGTCCGGCGTCGGCACCTTGGCCAGAATCTCGCGAGCCCGTGCAGCGGTGTCGCTGCCCAGGTCGCCGAGGTATATGGCGAACCGCACATTGGATGTCCGCGAGCCGTATTTCAGCGCGTCGTCGATGGCGACCAGATCCTTGATCGGAAAGGGATAGTCCGACGACACCTCTCCGGGCTCGGTGACCCCCGAGATCCGACCGCTGGTGGTGATCACGGAACCCTTTGGCAGGCCCTTCGGGAGCCCGGCGTGCTCGATCGTTGCTACCTCACCATGTGCCACTGGCGCCACCTCCAACTGTGAACTCCGATCCTTCGTGGCCGCCGTGCCCACCGTGCGCGCCGCCGACGGCTTCGTCGGTGGCAGCCCACAGGATGGGCGGGTGTGTCCACGGCTCTGACAACTTGTAGGTCGCGGGGTGGGGGCCCTTGCGGGACCAGATCAACGCCGACAGCGCGGCCACCAGCAACAACGGGATTCCGATAAAGAACAGGTGGATCTCCATGGTGCTCACGACGAAAACCGTATCCCACCGGGCGATCTAGGCGCACCTGGACACAAGATTCCGGGCCAACCGGTCAGGCCGCGCCCTCACCGAGGTACCGGGCCCACTCCGGATCCAGTTCCTTGACGCTGGACAGCAGTCGCCAGTGCTGCCCCGTCGGCGGCACCGGCGCTCGACGCAACGCCCAGCCGAGGTCGGACAGCAGCTTGTCGCCCTTGCGGTGGTTGCAGGTCGAGCAGCACGCGACGCAGTTCTCCCACGAGTGGTCGCCACCTCGGCTGCGCGGGATCACATGATCGACGGTGTCGGCCTTCGAGCCGCAGTAGGCACAGCAGAAACGGTCGCGGTGCATGAGCGCGGCGCGGGTCATCGGGACCCGGGCGCGGTAGGGAACCCGGACATACGTCCGCAACTGGATCACCGACGGCACCACGATCGAGCTGGTGGCCGAGTGGATCATCGGGCCGGTCGGGTCGTGGTGCACCACGTCGGCCTTGCCGCAGATCACCATGACGATGGCCCGCCGCATCGGCAGCGCGGTCAGCGGCTCGTAGGTCGAATTCAGCAACAACACCCGCCGGCGATTCCAGATCGATGCGCTGTCGTGGCGGGTGGGCGGATGGGTATCAACGCTATGCAGGCATGACCCGGTCGCGGGCCCTGTTAACCCTGCCGCGGCCCCGGAACTGCGGTGGCTGCGGCGTCTGTTGCCCTGCGCCATAGATCCTCCGCGGAATAGTCCACCACGATTCGCCGCCGATCGCACGCCTATTTCACATGTGCGTCGTGTCGAGGGGGTGAACACGAGGAAGCGATCAGGCCTGCTGCAAGGCCCGCCTCGCCCTGCCTGCCCCGCGATGCACCACAATGGAAGCGATGGATCAGGTGAGCTTCTATGACGCTGTCGGCGGTGCCGAAACCTTCAACGCGATCGTGTCGCGCTTCTATGAGCAGGTGCCGGAAGACGAGATCCTGCGCGAGCTGTATCCCTTAGACGACCTACCCGGCGCCGAGCAGCGGCTGCGGATGTTCCTTGAGCAGTACTGGGGTGGCCCGCGAACCTACTCCGACCAACGCGGGCACCCGCGGCTGCGGATGCGGCACGCGCCATTCCGTATCACTGAAATCGAGCGGGATGCCTGGCTGCGCTGCATGCGCACCGCTGTCGCGTCCATCGATGCGCACACCCTCGACGACGATCACCGTCGCGAGTTGCTCGACTATCTTGAGATGGCCGCTCAGTCGCTGGTCAACACCCCATTTTGATACCTAGCCTTTTGAACGGAGCAACATGAGCCCCGGAACATGGTGGTCGAACGCGGTCTTCTACCAGGTCTATCCACGGTCGTTCGCCGACAGCAATGGCGACGGCGTCGGTGACATCGACGGGTTGGTGGCCCATCTGGATCACCTCGAGCGGCTGGGCGTCGACGCGATTTGGCTCAGCCCGGTCACCGTCTCGCCGATGGCCGACCACGGCTACGACGTTGCCGATCCTCGCGACATCGACCCGCTGTTCGGCGGGATGCCCGCGATCGAACGGCTGATCGCGGCTGCGCACCAGCGCGGCATCAAGATCACCATGGACGTGGTGCCCAACCACACCAGTTCCCAACATGTGTGGTTTCAGGCCGCGCTGGCCGCCGGCCCAGGCACCGACGCGCGGGAGCGTTACTACTTCCGCAACGGCCGCGGGCCCGATGGGGCGCTGCCCCCGAACAATTGGCAGTCGGTGTTCGGCGGGCCCGCTTGGACCCGGGTGGTGGAGCCAGACGGCAACCCCGGCCAGTACTACTTGCACCTCTTCGACACCGAGCAGCCGGACCTGAACTGGGACAACCCAGAAGTCTTCGACGACTTCGACAAGACGCTGCGGTTCTGGCTGGAACGCGGCGTGGACGGCTTCCGCATCGATGTTGCGCACGGGATGGCCAAGCCCCTCGGCCTGCCGGACTCGCAGGAAGACGCCAAGGTGTTGTCCCACACCGACGACGATCCGCGGTTCAACAACCCGAACGTGCACGAGATTCACCGCGGGATCCGCAAGATCGTTGACGACTACCCCGGTGCGGTGACCATCGGCGAGGTCTGGGTCATGGACAACCTCCTTTGGGCGGAGTACCTACGGCCCGATGAGCTGCATCTCGGCTTCAATTTCCGGCTGACCAAGGTCGACTTCGACGCGGGCGAAATTCACGACGCGATCCAGAATTCACTGGATGCTGTCGCGATCGAAAATGCCGTCCCGACCTGGACACTGTCCAATCACGATGTGGACCGCGAGGTTACCCGTTACGGCGGCGGCGAGATCGGGCTGCGCCGGGCGCGCGCGATGGCGATGGCGATGCTCGCGCTGCCTGGCACGGTGTTTATCTACAACGGCGAGGAGCTCGGGCTGCCCGACGTGTTGGACCTGCCAGAGGCGGTGCTGCAGGACCCGACATGGGAACGCTCCGGACATACCGAACGTGGCCGTGACAAGTGCCGGGTTCCGCTCCCGTGGTCGGGCGACACTCCCCCGTTCGGGTTCTCGACGTCCGCCGACACCTGGTTACCGATGCCGAAAGAATGGGCGACGCTGACCGTGGAAAAGCAGAGCGCCGATCCCGAGTCGACGTTGTCGTTCTTCCAGCGCGCGATCGAATTGCGCAGGGGCCGTGATCGATTAGACGATGAAAGCGAACTCGACGGCAGCGGGTTCGAGTGGCTGACCGCGCCTAGCGGTGCGCTGACGTTCCGGGGTCGCGGCGGTCTGGTGTGCGCGCTGAACGCCGGCGACCGCCCGATCGCGCTGCCGGGCGGAGAGCTCATTCTGGCCAGCGCGCCGCTGGTGGCCGGCCGGCTGGCTCCGGACGCTGCCGCGTGGCTGGTCTAGGTGCCTCCCAACCCGGCGCGTAGCCCGTTAGTCCTCTATATCTAATGCATGACGCCCTACGCATGGACAGTGATCGGAGCAGGACCCGCGGGAATTGCCGCCGTGGGAAGACTGCTGGACCACGGGGTCGCGCCTGACAGGATCGCCTGGGTCGATCCTGCCTTTGCGGTAGGTGATCTGGGCCAAAAGTGGCGATCGGTGTCAAGCAACACCATTGTCGGTACATTCCTGAGCTTCTTGAACGGCGCCGCTGCGTTTCGGTTCGCAGATGCACCCCAGATGCCGCTTCGCGAAGTCGACCCTGAAGAGACGTGTGTCCTAGGCCTGGTCGCAGAGCCCTTGGTGTGGGTCACCCAGCATCTGCGCGAGCGGGTGAAAGTCTTTGAAACGACGGCAACCGCCCTCTTTTTGCAGAGCAGGCAGTGGAAAATCGAAACCGGGCAGCAGGAAATCTTCTCGGAAAATGTGATTCTCGCTGTCGGGGCGATTCCCAAAAAGCTTGATTATCCCGATCTCGTTGAAATTCCGGTGGAAGTCGCGCTCGATCCGGAGAAGCTCGCGCGGCAGCCGCCGGAAGGCGCGACGGTGGCCGTGTTCGGTTCCTCGCACTCGACGATGATCGCCCTGCCGCATCTCTTACGCCAACCCGTCGCCCGGGTGATCAATTTTTATCGCAGTCCACTCAAATATGCTGTCTACCTTGATGATTGGATCTTATTCGACGACAGCGGCCTGAAAGGACGAGCGGCTGACTGGGCCCGAGAGAACATCGACGGTGACTATCCGGATCGACTGGAAAGGTGCTGGGTTTCCGACCCGGAATTCGAGGAGAAACTCGCAGCGTGCGACCGCGCTATTTATACCGTCGGCTTCGAACGAAGGACGTTGCCTGAGACGCCACAGTGGGGCCAGCTAGAGTACAACTCGGCAAACGGAATTATTGCTCCTGGCTTATTCGGCCTGGGCATCGCATTTCCAGAATACGCGACGGACCCCTACGGTTATGGACAATATCGAGTTGGGCTCAAAAAGTTTATGGAATACCTTGATGCCGTTCTCCCATTGTGGCTGCATTACGGCACCTGACGCAGGCTCGCCGCCGGGCGACCCGATCAGCTCAGCATCAGCGCGGGACCACCGCGACGGCGGTACACCGAGCCGAACCGGGCGTCGACACGCAACCATGACGGCAGTATCCGGACCCGGATTATTTCGTCAGCGCCGATCGCATCAGCTGACTGCGGCAGGAAACCCATTGCGGTCAAGGCAAACACACAACGCATGGGGAGCCCAACCTGGGCGTCGGCGGAGCTGACCCGAATGACTTCTTGATCGAGCAACGAGGCCGGCGGGCCATGGGCACTGCCGTGCTCCTTGGCCAGTCGCGCGCCACTCTGCGCCAAGTCGAACAGCACCCTGGCCGGTACGTCGTCGAGGTGGGTGAAACCCGACTCCGGTGGTAACGCACCCCGCCACGCCGAGTCCATTGCGAAACCGGGATCGACGTAGCCCGAGTCGTCCATTGCCGACAGGCCGCGCGCCAATGCGTCCGCGCCGACCGATAAATCCTTGGGCCGCACCGTGCCGATCACTGCTCGGCTGGCCAGCACGTCGAATCCCGTTGCCACCCAAGCCGTGAGCAGCCCGCCGGAACGGGCACGAAGCCGGATGACGGCCGCGTCATCGAGCCGCGTCACGTGATCGACGAACGTGGCGAGGTCTCCGCGCTGGGCAGTCTTGTCTCCTGGACCCAGCCACAAACCGCGCTCGGTTATCGTGTCCACCGTTGCAGATACTCCCGGTGGTGCGGGGCGAGTCGTACCAGCTGCTGCTCCTCGATCTGGAACGCGACCATTTGGGACTCGGCGATGACTGCCGGTTTGGACTCGGGTTCGGCCGTGACCGAACGCACTTCGTACCCGAGCGTGAAGTCCACCGCCCGCAGCTGCTTGACCCAAATGGTCACCTGCAGCGGCGAATCGGCCAGCCGCAGCTGCCCCTTGTAGGTGACCCGGACGTCGGCGACCAACAGGCCGGTGGTAGCGATGTCGAGGGCAAAGGCGGGCGTGAGGAACGGAACCCGCGCCTCTTCCAGGATCGTCACCATCGTGGCGTGGTTGACGTGCTGGTACATGTCGATGTCCGACCAGCGCACCGGCACGGCCGCCACGAAACCTATGTTTATTTGGGCGCTCACCCTGACGACCCCCGTCCGCTGGTACGAGTCATGCGACGGATCTGTCGGGCCGCCACCGAGAGCGTCGCGAGATCTTTCTCGCCGCTCGCGTGGATCTCGGTGAGCGTGCGGCGGGCCCGTTCCACCCGGGAGGCACTGATGTGCTCCCACTCGGCGATCTTCTGTTCGCCGCTCTCGTCCGGCTCGCCGACGGCGAGCACATCCAGACATAGCGACCGCAGTGAGGCGTAGATGTCGTCACGAATCGCCAAGCGCGCCAACGAATGCCAGCGGTCGTCTCGGGGCAGCTCGGAGACCGCGGTCAGCAGACCGTCGGTGCCCAGCCGGTCCATCAGCGCGAAATAGGTGTCGGCGACCTCGGCGGTATCGGCTTCGGTGATGTCGGCGACGTCGATGATGTCGAGCAGGCTGAAGCGGTACAGGCCGGCGGCGATCATGTAGGCCAAGTCAACAGGTGCGCCTTGCGCTGCGAATTCCGCGGCTTCCTGTTCGACGATGGCCTTGTCGTCACCGCGCAACCACTCCGACATCCGCGGCGTCAGCAGTTTGACCTTCTCGGCGAACCGGTTGATCTCGGCGCCCACCGCCAAGGGCTGCGGACGGTAGTTGAGTAGCCAGCGTCCGGCGCGATCGATCAGCCGCCGGGTGTCCAGCGTCAACCGGTCCGACAGCCGCCACCGGCAGGTTCGCCGCGCGGATCCGCCGCCAGATGTCATCCACCCCGAAGATTGCGTCCGTGGCCGCATAGGTGCGCACCGCGTCGACGGACGCTACGCCGACGTCCTCGGTGATCCGGAAGGAGTAGCTGATGCCCGCGGCGTCGACGAGGTCGTTGATCAGCATGGTGGAGACGATCTCTCGGCGCAGTTGGTGCGAGCGGATTTCCGGGGTGAACCGTTCGCGCAACGGTGCCGGGAAGTATCGCGGCAGCCTGGACGCGAACACATCCAGTTCCAGGAGTTCGGTGCCCAACAGATCCTCTTTGAGCGTCAGCTTGACGTGTGCCATCAACGTGCACAGCTCCGGAGAGGTGAGCCCGATACCGGCCTCTATCCGGCGGTGAATCTCCTTCTCCGACGGCAGCGCTTCCAGCTCGCGGTTGAGTCCGCGTTGTTCCACCAGGTATTTGATCTGCTGCGCGTGCACCGGCAGCATGCTCGCCGCGTTGGCGCGGCTGGTGCCGATCAAGTCGTTCTGGTCCTCGTTGTCGGTGAGCACCAGCTGCGCAACCTCGTCGGTCATCGACTCCAGTAGCTGTGTGCGCTCGTCAGCCTTTACCTTGCCGGCGGTGACCAGCGAGTCGATCAGGATCTTGATGTTGACCTCGTGATCGGAACAGTCCACGCCGGCGGAGTTGTCCACCGCGTCGGTGTTGATACGTCCGCCGGACAGGTCGAACTCGACGCGGCCCAACGCCGTCACCCCGAGATTGCCGCCTTCACCGATGACCTTGGCGCACAACTGGTTTCCGTTGATCCGCACCGGATCGTTGGCGCGATCACCGACATCGGCGTCGGACTCCGATTCGGCCTTGATATAGGTGCCGATGCCGCCGTTGAACAGCAGATCCACCGGCGCCTGCAGAATCGCCCGAATCAGGCTGGGCGGTGCCATCTCGGTGACCTCGCTATCGATACCGAGCGCAACGCCGACCTGCGCGCTGACCGGCACGGCTTTTTGTTCGCGGCTGTAGACCCCGCCGCCCGCACTGATCAACGACTTGTCGTAGTCGTCCCAGCTGGACCGGGGCAGGTCGAACATCCGCCGTCGTTCGTCGAACGAAACCGCGACGTCCGGGTTCGGGTCGAGGAAGATATGCCGGTGGTCGAAGGCCGCGACCAGCCTGATGTGCTCACTCAACAGCATGCCGTTGCCGAACACGTCGCCGCTCATATCGCCGACACCCACGACGGTGAAGTCCTCGGTTTGGGTGTCGACCCCCATCTCCCGGAAGTGGCGCTTGACGGCCTCCCATGCGCCTTTGGCGGTGATGCCCATGGCCTTGTGGTCGTAGCCCACCGAGCCGCCGGACGCGAACGCGTCGCCCAGCCAGAACCCGTAGGACTTGGCGACGTCGTTGGCGATGTCGGAGAACGTGGCGGTGCCTTTGTCCGCGGCCACCACCAGGTAGGCGTCGTCGCCGTCACGCCGCACCACCTCGGGTGGCGGGCTGACCTTTCCGGTTGCGTGGTCGACGTTGTCGGTGACGTCGAGCAGGCCCGAGATGAACAGCTGGTAGCACGCCACGCCTTCGGTTCGGGTGGCTTCGCGGTCGACGGCGGTGTCGCCGGTGGGCAGCGGCGGTCGTTTGAGGACGAACCCACCCTTGGCGCCGACCGGCACGATGACAGCGTTCTTCACCGCTTGCGCCTTGACCAGACCGAGGATCTCGGTGCGGAAATCGTCGCGGCGGTCGGACCAGCGCAGGCCGCCACGCGCTACCGGGCCGAACCTCAGGTGCACGCCCTCGACGCGCGGCGAATACACGAATATCTCGTACTTGGGACGCGGCAGCGGAAGCTCGTCGACCAACTGGGCGTCGAGCTTGATCGCCAGCACGTTGCGGGCGCGGGCCGAATCCTCCCGAGTCACGAAGTAGTTGGTCCGCAAGGTGGCCTGCACCAGCGACGCGAAGGCACGCAGGATGCGATCGGTGTCCAGGCTCACCAGCGCATCGATGTCTGCGGCAACGGCGGCGGCGGCCGCTTGCGCGTCGCGACCCGCCGATGAACCCGATGAAGGATCGAAAAGCGCCTCGAACAATGTCACCAGTGACCGTGCCGTGGCAGGGTACTCGTTGAGCACCGACTCGATGTAGGACTGGCTGTAGGGGAAGTTCACCTGCCGCAAGTACTTCGCATAGGCACGCAACAGCGCGACCTGCTGCCAGGTCAGCCTCGCGCGCATCACCAACTCGTTGAACCGGTCGATCTCGACGCGGCCGTCCCAGATGGCGGTGACCGCGTCGGCGAATCGCTCCGCTGTCGCGTCCCGTTCCGCCGCCGTCGACGCCTGCTGGATAGTCGGATGCGGCGAGATCTTGAACTGATAGATCCACACCGGCAGGCCGTCCGGCCGGGTAACGGTGAACGGCCGCTCCTCGAGCACGACGACGCCCATGCTCTGCAGCATCGGGAGCAGCTGGCTCAGCGAAGCGGTGCGTCCGCCCAAAAACCAGGTGAGCTGAGCGCCCTCCGCGCCGCGGTCGGAGAACACCAGCTTTACCGAATCATCGCTCAGCTCGATTGATGATGGCGATGTGGCCGATCGGCCTCGTCGGGACTGACGGCCGATTTGTAGGCCTCGGAGAAAGCCGTCGCGTAATGCTCGGCATCGGCCTGTCGATGGCCACGGCGCCGATCAGCCGGTCCGCCCATGTTCGGGTGGCTTCGCTCAACAACGCCTGAATGCGGACCCGGTTGGCTTCCGAGACGTCTACCGGGGTGCCGGCGGAATCCCCCTGCGGCGGCAGCCGGACCATGAAATGCATTAGCGCCCATGGGGATTCACTGACGCGAGCAGTGAATTCCAGTCGCGTCCCGCCGAACTCGCGGACCAGGATGTCCTCGATCCGCAAACGCACTGGCGTGGTGTAGCGATCGCGGGGCACGTACACCAGGCATGAGACGAAGTACTGCAGCCGATCGGCGCGCAAGAACAACAACGCCCGCCGTTCCGATGCCGAGATCCACGACGGCTTTGGCCATCGCGAAAAGCCGTTCGGCGCTTAGCGTGAAAAGCTCAGAGCGCGGGACGGTCTGGATGACGTCGAGCAAGAGCTGGCCCGGGTGGATGGGGTCGCTGTCGGCCATTGCAAGCGCCTCGCGCACCCTGCGCGAGATCGACGGGATCTCCAGGACGTCCGCGTTCATGGCGGCGACCGTGAAGAGCCCGACGAAGCGGTGTTCGAAAACCTCTTTGTCGCCGGCCCCGTCACGCTCCCGAACCGCGATGGCATACGGGTATGCGCCGATACCGCAGGTAGCTGCCAACCACGGACTGCGCCAGCACAAGCAACTTGTCATCATCGGTCAGCCGGGGACGAGAACCCGTGCGGCTATGCAGGACACCCAGGCCGTCCGACCCGTCACCGCTGACCTGACTCTCATGCACCCGGCAACGTTGGTAGCCCAGCAGCAGGAAATTCCCGTCACCCAGCCAGCGCAGCAGCGCGGCGACGTCCTCGCGGTCAGGCGCTGAAAACCGGCCTTCGGAGTTGGTTTCGATATCTGCGGCCAGGTCGTCCATGGTGGCGATCAGCGCCGCCGCGTCCCTGGCGACCTCCTGAACATCGCTCAAAACCTTCGGCAGCAGCCGCTCAACCTCGGCGATGGCTTTGCCGTCGACGGAAGGCACCAGCTGGACGTATATCCAGGTCTCGCCTTCGTACGCCGATGCGCCAGGCGCTTTCGGTCCCACGCTGAGCAGGTCCCCGGCCGGGCTGCGGTGGACCTCGAAGACCGGGGCCATGATGGCCGTGTAGCCGACACCGAGCCGGTGCAGCAACACCGTGACGGAATCCATCAGCATGCCGCCGTCATCGGTGACGACCTGCAGCGAGGGCCCGAATCCCCCGGGATCGTCCGCCGGGTTAGACGCTGACACAGCTTTCGCCGGGTGGCCGGCACTGGCCAAGCCGGTAGTGCGCGCCGAGCATGGCCGGCGTCACCAAGGCGGCGGGGACGGCCAGGTCGACGCTGGCCCCGGCCGCGGCGCTATCCGGGGCGTCCGGTTCGCCGCCGTGCGGACCGCGGTAGCTCTCGATATATGCCTTCGAGATCCATCCGGAATGTCGGAAGCCTTGGCGAATGAGGTCCACGGCTTCGTTTCCTGCATTGCTCCGGAATCGATCGTCATGCCGACGGCTCCCAACTCACGACGCTGCCACTAGGCTCAATGCCCCGACTCCTCAGCGTTCGTTCCGGCCGCATCGTCGTCGGGGCTGCTCAGTCCCCCAACTCCGCAGCGTTCGTTCCGGCCGCATCGTCGCGGGGCAGACCTGACACTAGTCGCGTGTCAGCTTCCGGTGAGTCACCCGGTGCGGACTGGCGGCGTCGGCACCCAGCCGTTCGACCTTGTTCTCCTCGTAGGCGCCGAAGTTGCCCTCGAACCAGAACCACTTGGCCTCGTTGTCGTCGTCGCCCTCCCACGACAGGATGTGCGTGCAGGTCCGGTCGAGGAACCAGCGGTCGTGGGAGATCACCACCGCGCAGCCGGGGAAGTTCTCCAGCGCGTTCTCCAGCGAGCCCAAGCGTCTCGACATCGAGGTCGTTGGTCGGCTCGTCCAGCAGGATCAGGTTGCCGCCCTGCTTGAGGGTGAGCGCCAGGTTCAGCCTGTTGCGCTCACCACCGGACAGCACGCCGGCCGGTTTCTGCTGGTCGGGTCCCTTGAACCCGAACGCCGACACGTAGGCGCGGGACGGTACTTCGGTCTGACCGACCTGGATGTAGTCCAGCCCGTCCGAGACGACCTGCCAGACGTTCTTCTTCGGATCGATGCCGGCGCGATTCTGGTCGACGTAGCTCAGCTTGACGGTCTCGCCGACCTTGACGGTTCCGCTGTCCGGCTGCTCGAGTCCGACGATGGTCTTGAACAGCGTGGTCTTACCGACCCCGTTGGGGCCGATGACGCCGACGATGCCGTTGCGGGGCAGGGTGAAGGACAGGTCCTTGATCAGGGTGCGTCCGTCGTAGCCCTTGTCGAGGTGTTCGACCTCGACCACCACGTTGCCCAGCCGTGGACCGACCGGGATCTGAATCTCCTCGAAGTCGAGCTTGCGCGTCTTCTCTGCCTCGGCGGCCATCTCCTCGTAGCGCTGCAGTCGCGCCTTGCTTTTGGCCTGCCGCGCTTTGGCCCCGGACCGGACCCAGGCCAGCTCCTCGGTCAACCGCTTCTGCAGCTTGACGTCCTTGCGGCCCTGCACCGAGAGCCGCTCGGCCTTCTTCTCCAGGTAGGTCGAGTAGTTGCCTTCGTACGGATAGGCGCGGCCGCGGTCGAGTTCCAGGATCCACTCGGCGACGTTGTCCAGGAAGTACCGGTCGTGGGTGACCGCCAATATCGCGCCGGCGTAGCTGGCGAGGTGCTGCTTCGAGCCACTGCACGCTTTCGGCGTCCAGGTGGTTGGTCGGCTCGTCGAGCAGCAGCAGGTCGGGTTTGGACAGCAGCAGCTTGCACAACGCGACGCGGCGGCGCTCGCCGCCCGACAGATTCGTCACCGGCTCGTCGGGCGGCGGGCAGCGCAGCGCGTCCATGGCCTGCTCGAGCTGCGAGTCGAGGTCCCACGCGTCGGCGTGGTCCAGGTCCTCCTGCAGCCGGCCCATTTCTTCCATCAGCTCATCGGAATAGTCGGTGGCCATCAATTCGGCGACCTCGTTGAAGCGGTCGAGCTTGACCTTGATCTCGCCCAGCCCCTCTTCGACGTTGCCGCGAACGGTCTTCTCCTCGTTCAGCGGCGGCTCCTGCTGGCAGGATGCCGACGGTAGCGTCGGTGGCCAGGAAGGCGTCGCCGTTGTTCGGCTTGTCCAGACCGGCCATGATCCGCAAGACGCTCGACTTGCCGGCGCCGTTGGGGCCGACGACACCGATCTTGGCGCCCGGGAAGAAGCTCAACGTGACGTCGTCCAGGATGACTTTGTCGCCGTGCGCCTTGCGGACCTTCTTCATCGTGTAGATGAACTCAGCCATGCCGGCAGTGTTGCCTTTCTGGTATTTCGGAACTCCCCCGCGACCATCCTAGGCATCACCCGGCAGCGCTAGGCCGACACCGGTAGGGCTTCGATGCCTTCGGTGGCATCTGACGACGGGGCCTGATCATCTTCGGCGCCGGTTTCCGTCGGCGGTGCCCATATCACCAGTGCCCGGCTGCGGGTCCTGATTTCCGCCCCGGACCGGGTAAGCGGGCGTCTCGATGCGCACGATGCACGCGCGACAGGTCCGGGCCGACCGAGATCGCCCGCATTTCCAGTGGACGAACGGCGGTTGCCGTCCCGGTCCTCGTACTCGCTGGTGTACACGTGACCCACCACGATCACCGGCGAGCCCTTGCCCAGCGCGGCGCCCACCCCGGTGACCAGCCTCCCCCAGCAGTTGACGGTGATGAACAGCGAGTTTCCGGGCTCCCAGGTGCCGTCGCCGGTACGGCGGCGGGAATTGCTGGCCAACCGGAACTTGATGAGCTCCTGATCGCCGACCTTGCGGCGCTGGGGGTCGTTGACGATGTGACCGACGACGGTCAGCGGGGTTTCGAACATTGACTGAATCCTTTTCTGAGGCAAATGCGTGTGAGCCCATTGAGCTCACCGCCACCGACACAGAACCCGGGCGAAACTGGTCCGCTCGGGCGAGGCTGTGGATGAAACTGCGACTGTGGATCAGTCCGCTGGCTGGGGCGAGCGCTCCGGGGGGTCGCGATGCGATAGCTCCGCCAGCATCGCGTTGTAGGCGACCAGCTCGGCGTCATCGTCGCGGTCAGCTGCGCGGTCCAGCCGCCGCGCGATCCGGTCATCACTGCGCGCCCACTGCACCAGCAGCGCCAGCATCACGATCACCAGGGGCAGTTCCCCTGCAGCCCAGGCGATTCCGCCGCCCAACCGCTGATCGCCCAACAGATCGGTGTGCCAGCTCAATCCCAGCGACCGGTAGTAGTCGGCGCCGATCACCTCTTTGGTGCCCATCAGTAGCACCCCGAAAAAGGCATGCAGCGGCAGCGACGCGAAGATCACGGCCACCTTGGCCAGCGGCGGGATCGGCCGCGGTGTCGGGTCCACGCCGATCACGACCCAGTAGAACAGGTAGCCGCTGAGCAGAAAGTGCACATTCATCGCCACATGGCCGGCGTGACTGCCCACCGCGGAATCGAAGATACCGCCGAAATACAGCCCGTAGAACCCCGCGACGAACAGCACGGTCGCGACGATCGGGTTGGTCAGAAACCGCGACAACGGGCTGTGCAGTGCGGCCAACAGCCACTCCCGCATACCCGGCGGATCGTTCCGGCCGGCGGCTGGCAGCGCCCGTAACGCCAGACTGACCGGGGCGCCGAGCACCAGCAGGATCGGGACCAGCATCGAGAGCCCCATGTGGGCGGCCATGTGCATGCTGAACATCGCGGGCATGTAGCGACCCACTCCGGACGACGTCACGAACAGCAGCCCCGCGCAGCCCAGCAGCCACGCAACGATCCGGCCCGGCGGCCAGTGGTCGCCGCGGCGGCGCAGCCGCAGCACACCCGCCACATACAGCCCCGCGAAGACGATTGCGGCGGTGCCGAAGATCAGGTCGAAACGCCAGTCGAACAGAATGCGAACCAGGGTGGGCGGCCCGTCGAAGTCGTAGCCGATTTCGGCCTCGGGGATCGAGGGCCGCAGATGGGCGGCGGTGGCGGCGGCGTCCGGCCCAGCCCGACGGCGACGCCGAAAGTCAGCCCGAAAACCGCGGCCTCGATCAGCGCCAGCCGGATCAGCACCCGGTGCGCACCCGGCTTTCCCGAATCCGCTTGCAGCGCGGCAACTCCGCTGCGCCGCTGGCGCCAGCCAACGACGCCCAGCACGCACAGCGCGACGAATTTAGCCAGCACCAGCCGTCCGTAAGCCGTGGTCAGCAGGTCGGCAGGCAGCACCCGCACCAGGGCATTCACCACACCGCTGATCCCCATCGCCACCCAGCAGCACAATGCGATCGCGGAGAAGCGCCGAGCCGCCAAGTCGGTGTGGTCGGCGCGGCGCAGCGCGTGGGCCAGCAGCGCCAGCAGACCACCGGCCCACAGGCTGGCCGCGACCAGATGGATCAGCAGGCTGTTGGTGGCCAGGTCATGCGAGCCGCCGGCCGACGAGTGACCGGTCAACCCGAGCGGAACGAGCGTCACCAGCGACCCAACCAACAGCAGCGGGGTCCACGACCAGCGCAGCACCGCCAGACTTGCCACCGTCACCAGCGCAGCCAGGACCGCGGTCCAGCGCCACGCGGAGGCGGTGTTGACCAGGCCGGCCACCGACCAGAGCTGCACCGGGTTCAGGTGATCGGCCAATGGGTGACCGGATACGTCGGAAATGGTCAGCGGGATCAGCAAGGCGGCGCACACCGCCCACACCCCCGACGCCACCGTCCCCAGCCGAAGCGCACGGTAGCCGCCGACGTCCAGTACTCCGCTGCTTTGCGGCGGCACCAGAAAAGCCGCGAACAGAAACGACCCGACGGCGAGCACCGCAGCGATCTCACCCGCCGCCCGGACGAACGGCAGGCCGAGCGTGGTTGCCGGGCCGGGATCGGGCAAACCGGTCGCGGTCAGCGCGTCTGCCAGCGACAACACCCCGATTCCGGCCGCCGTGCAGCCGGCCAGCACCGCAACGCCGATGAGCAGCGGCCACACCAGGGCGCGTCGCTCGGGCGGGCCCTGTCCAGGACCCGTTTCCGAGCCCTTACTGGCAGGCCGGGTAACCGTCATTTACACAGGGTATGGCCGGGTTCCCGGCGGGACCGCGCTACCCGGCTCCGTGCGCGGGACGGGCTTGGCGCGCTGCGAACTCGCGGGCGACGAACTGATTGCGCGCGATCTGCTCGACGTAGTCGAAATCCCGCAGAATGCTCCGCAATTCCCGGCGGAACGCGATTCGCCGTTCGGCGAGGTCGGCCGCGGGCTCCACGAGGCCCTGGTCGACGACGACCTGATACGCCGTGGCGAACAACAACGTCGAGACCGGTTCGCTGGTGCGGACCCGGGCCTGCGCCACGTATTGGCGGCCGACGCCAAGCGCCAAGTCGGTCAGTTCCTGCTGTCCGATATCGGCCGGGGCGTCTCGCAACACGTCGGCGACGATCTCATACGCTTCGAAGAACACCCGCAGCATCGAATCCGCCATCAGCGGGCGCTTCCCCAACAACATCGCGTCGATCTCGTCGCCGCCGGCGACGACGTGGGATTCCCAATCTTGGTGCCATTCCAGCTCTTCGGCGATATTGTTCCGAAACGCCGCGGAATCGGCAAAGTAGAAATCGAACTTCAGCAGATCGCGCAACCGCATCGCCTGGGCCCAGAAAGCAGCCACCCGGTCGCCGTCCGCGTACCTGGCATGCGCCAGCGCGAGTTCGACGATCGAGGTCTCCAAGAACGCATGGATGACCGAGTTCCGGTAGAAGGCCGCGGCATGTTCATTCTTGGATTCGATGCGCCACACCGGCTCCCGGCCGCCGTCGACGCGAGTGATCGGGTGCCCGTTGGACAACGCATCCACCGCCGCACGCACACCATCGCGCGTGCGCAACCGCAGCGCACTGGTGGAAACCGGGGTTTGCTTACGCTCGAGGTAATCGAGTGAGCCCTGCATGGTGTGGTGCAGCTGACCCAGAGTGAGCGCCGCACCGCGAGTGGTGAGCAGCAGCGCCGACGCCAAACCCGTCGCGGTCACCGGCGTCGCCCGCAGAATCCGCCAGGCAACCTGGAACGACATCTTTTGCAGCGCAAGCCGTTTGGCGCCCTCGTCGTGGGCCAGCGGACCGTGGGGTGTACCGAGGTATTCGCGCATCGAGACCGCTTCGGGAAAACGGACGTAGATTTTGCCGTAGTTGCGCTCGCCTTGGGCCTTGATGAAGTTGTACAGCCAGCCGACGCCCTCGGGTGTCTTCTCACCACCCTGGGCGTAGGCGGCGTATTCATCGGTCTCGTGCAGCTGATCGAAGCTGATCGACACCGGCTGCAGCAGGATGTCTTCGCTGCGGCCATCCAGGTAAGCGTCGGCCACGTAGGCCAGCAGACCGAGCTTGGGCGGCAGCATCTTTCCGGTACGCGAACGGGTGCCCTCGATGGACCAGCTCAGGTTGAACCGCTTCTCGACGATGTAGCCGACGAATTCCCGCAGGACGTACTTATAGATCGGGTCACCGCCGATGTTGCGGCGGATGAAGATAACGCCGGAGCGGCGCAGTAGTGGACCCATCAACCCGAATGACAGGTTGATGCCGGCGAATACATGCACCGGAGGCAGTCGGTTCTCCTGCATCGCCACCGGCACCACCGCGCCATCGATGTAGGAACGGTGCGAGAACAGCAGCACCGCCGGATGAGCTTCCAGCCGCGAACGCATCGCCGCGACTTGATACTCCTCGTAGTCGATCTCTGGATCGAACCCGCGGCTGAGCATCCTGCCCAGAACGGAAACGATGTCGACGGATGCCCTGCTCCACCCGGTGGCGAGTTCGTCGAGCATTTTCCCGGCCTCTTCGACGGTCGCGCCCGGGATCTTTTTCAGGCCGGCGCGAAACCGGTTGGACGCCAGGATCTCCGGCTTCATCAGCCGCGGAGACTTGTACTGCGGCCCGAGGATTCGGTACTCGGCACGTTCCATCGCCAAAATGGCTCGGCGGGTGACGAACTGGGCGAAATCGCGCTCGTCCTCTCCGACAGTGGTGTCGCGCCACTGCTGGCGCAGCTCGGAGACCTTGGCCGCCTCGCCAGCCACGATCCGCGCGCGGGTGGGATCGGTGCGCAGGATGTGGCGCTGCTGACGCTGGTTGGGGTGGTAGGGATCCCGGCCCGGGATCAGCCCGGCCAGCTTGGCGACTCTGCCGCGATCGGGAGCCGGCAGCCAGAACACCCGCACCGGCACCACCGAACGGTCGTCACAGGATTCCGGGCCGGATTGGAGCTCCTCAACCAGCGCGGTCAGTTCTGTGGGCGCCACTCCAGAAGCGAAGCCGGAGGGCAGTTCGGGAAGTTTTGACAGGTCGAACTTCACCTCCGGATTGCGGGCCCGCTGCTGGCCCAGCCAATCCATCACCAGCTCCATTTCGACCGGAGTTTCCATGGACGCCAGTACCAGCGAGTCGTGCGCGGTGAGGATTGCGGCGGTGTCCGGACCCAGTTCGCTCACGACAATCCCCCGGTCCGCGTTTCGCCATCGAGGTTCGATCTAGCCGGCCTCTTCGCTGGAGCTTTCGGGCGGCTTTTTTCGCGGTCTTCTTCGCCGCAGCCTTGGGCGCAGCCTTTTTCTCGGCCTTCTTCGCCGCCGCCTTGGGCGCAGCCTTTTTCGCGGTCTTCTTCGCCACCGCCTTGGGCAGCTCGGCCGGAATCTCATCGGGCCAGTCGGCCAGGGCGTCCAGATAGAGCTGACGCACTGCGGCGATGCGCTCGGGCAGCTCGTCGAGGGTCCAGTCATCGACCGGAATCGGCGGAAACACCGCGACGTCAACGGTGCCGGGATTGATCGTGGTGGAGTTTCGAGCGGCGACGATCTCCGCATTGCGGATCACGATCGGGACGATCGGGATCCCAGCCGCCATCGCGATGCGGAACGGCCCCTTCTTGAACGGCCCGACTCCGGTGGTGTCGAGCCGGGTGCCTTCCGGCGCCATCAGAATCGAGAGTCCGTTCCTGGCCCGGTCTTCGACCGTGTGCAGCGTCTCCACCGCGGCCACTGGATCGTCCCGGTCGATGAACACGCCGTCCAGCAACTTGCCGAGCGTGCCCATGATCGGGTCTTTTTGCAGCTCCTTCTTGGCCACCGCAACCCAGTTGTCGCGCACCAGGGCACCGCTGATTATCGGGTCAACCTGGTTGCGGTGGTTGTAGATGAACACGGCCGGACGCTGCGCGGTCAGATTCTCTTTCCCGATGACATTCAGCTGCACCCCGGTGGTCGCCAGCACCAAGTTGGAGAAGTTGGAGGTAAAGAAGTTCGCGCCGCGCCGCCGGCTCCCGGTCAGCAGACCTACCCCGAAGGCGCCGGCCCCGACCGGCAACATCGAACCGAAGCCGGCAAGTGTGCGCAGCTGCCGGCGCAGGCCCACACCGCCGCGGCTGTTGAATTCCAAAATCGGCCAGCCGCGCCGCTTGGCGACGGTGGCCATCTTGCCTTCGGGATTGGTCGGGCGTGGATTGCCGACCAGGTACATCAGGGCGACGTCCTCGTCGCCGTCGGCGTAGAAGTAGCTGTCCTTGAGGTCGATGCTGTGCGCGGCCGCAAACCGTTGCACCGCAGCGGCTTTGCCCGGCCCCCACAAGATCGGCCGCTCCACGTCGCCGGTGAGTAGCCCGTCTTCGTTGGTCTCGAACTTGTTGGTGAGCAGGTTGGTGATCCCCAGAAAACGTGCGACGGGATCAACTTGGATGGTCAGCGCCGACGAGCTGAGCACCACCGTGTGGCCGCGGGCCACGTGGGCCCGCACCAGCTCACGCATTTCCGGATAGATCCGGGACTCGATCCGTTGGACGAACAGCCGCTCGCCGATCTCGTCCAGGTCGCTCAGCACGCGCCCGCGCAGTGCCGATGCCGCCTTGCCGATGAGGTCTTCGAACTCGATGCGCCCGAGCGTGTGGTTCAGACCGGCCTGCACCATGCTGAGCAGCTCCCCGACGCCAATGTCACGGCGGCGCAAGCGCTCCTGGGTGAGGATGACGGCAGTGAAGCCCGCGACCAACGTCCCATCCAGGTCGAAAAACGCGCCGATCTTGGGTCCGGCAAGACTGGCGCGGATCTCGGCGACCGAGCCGGGCAACCGCAGATCCGGCGGCTGCTCTCGCGAGGCGCTCATGAACCCGACACCGATCGCGTCGCCGAACCATCGGGCGCGCCGGCAAACGACGCGGGAGTTGCGTGCGGCGGCGGGTCACCGGCCAGCGCCAGGATCTCGTCAAAACCCTCCACCAGGCATTGCGCGAACAACGCCTGGTCTCGCACCGACGCCCTGTCGTAGCGCACGGTGATGGTGCACCAGCCACCCCGGGAAATCAGGACCACCATCATCGCGACACCGGGTAGCGGACCGATACCGTACTGGCGCAATACCTTTGCACCGGCGATGTAGGTGTCTCCGGGGTACACCGGGACGTTGCTGGCCTGCACGTCGGAGCCGATCACCGACCCGGTGATCCCCTCCAGGACGGCTGTCGGCAAAACACTGAGCACCGGCGCAAAGGAACCGATGATATTCATCGCCGGTTCATCGCGGCGCTGCGTCATCTGGGCGCGGATTTTCTTGATCCGGGCAACGGGGTCGACGATGCCCACCGGGGCCGCCAGGTTGACGCCGGTGAATTGATTGCCGCCGGTCGCGTCATCTGAGACCCGCAGGCTCACTGGGACGGCCATCGGCAGCGTGCTGATCGGCACACCGAGCGCCTGGTGGTAACGCCGCAACGCGCCGCACAGGCCAGCCAGATAGGCATCGTTGATCGACCCTCCGCCAGCCTTTGCGGCCTTGTGCAGATCCGAGAGCGGAATGTCGATTGCTTCGGAGCGGGTAGCCAGGCTGCGGCGGCGCAGCAGCGGCGACGGTTCGGCGGCCCGGTTCAGCACCCGAATGCCCGACAGGGTGTAGCTCAGGATGCTCGAAGCGGTGGATGCGGGGTCCATTACGGCTCGTCCGGCCGCCGAAACCGCCCCGGACACCGCGCCCAGAACGCCGCTGACGATTGCCATCGGCAGGTGGTTGATGCCCTCGCGCATCAAATCATTGGGCGACAGATCCTGCGGAATCGGTTGCGGGGGCGTCGCCCTCGCCGGCGGGTCGCGCTCGAGGTCATAGATTTCGGCGAACATCTCCACGCTGCCGACACCGTCGGTGACCGCATGGCTGACATGCAGCAGGGTCGCGGCCTTGCCGTCGGGCAGGCCCTCGACCAATGTGGCGGTCCACAGCGGTCGCGAGATGTCCAACGGTGACTGCAGGATCAGCTCGGCGAGATCGAATATTTCACGCAGCGTTCCTGGTTCCGACACACGCATCCGCCGCACATGGAAATCCAGGTTGAAATCGGGGTCGACCACCCAACGCGGCGAGGCCGTCGGCAAGGTCGGCACGACAACCTTCTGGCGCAGCCGCAGCACCCTTCGGGAAGCGTTTTCGAACCGGGTCCTGAACCGCTCCCAGTCCGGCGTGGAATCAAGGAGTTCCACTGCCATGATCCCCGACCGGGTCCGGGGATTTGCTTCGCCCCGATGCAGCAGATAGTCGACCGGTCCGAGTTCGTCGGACCGTCCAGCGGCCTCGACGGACTCAGCCATTTTCATGACCCCACGCGGCCCTGCGGTCCCCACGGATAACTTGACGCATCAACCCTGTCACCGCCGATCAAGCCTCCTGTGTTCAGAACTGCCGCCCCAACGCTAGTCGGGTTGACGCGCTGGTGAAAGGCACGATTCAGGCACAGCGACAGGCTGGAGCTCGCAAAACGTCGCGGTCTCAGCTGGCCGAGGTCGCCGACAGGGGCAATGAACCCATTCGCGAGCTCGCACGCCGCCCGTAGACGACGCCCAGGAAGTCGGCGACGGCGTCGGCGGCCAGTCCCGAGCGGACCGTCGGGGTGATGTCGAAAGCGTGGTGTGCATTTTCGAGTTCGGCGTGCGACACCGTCGCGGCTCCGGCTTCCCGTAGCGCCGCGCAGAATGCCTGGGCCTGACGGCAGGGAACCAGTTCATCTTTCTCGCCGTGCAACACGAAGAACGGCGGAGCGTCGCTGTGCACGTACGAAATCGGCGACGCCGCCCTGAATTGCTCGGGGGCGTCGGTGTAGCGGGCCTTCATCACGAATTGCTCGAGGAACGGCAGCATCATCTCGTGCATGTTGTCGGCGTTGGTCAAGTCGTAGACGCCGTAATACGGCACCGCCGCGTCAACCGTGGTATCGGAGTTCTCGAACCCGGGCTGAAACGTCGGGTCGTTGGGGGTAAGTGCTGCCAAGGAAGCCAGGTGCCCACCGGCCGAGCCGCCGGTGATTGCGATGAAATCGGGGTCGCCGCCGTAGTCGGCGATGTTCTCGCGCACCCACGCGATCGCCCTCTTCACGTCGATGATGTGCGCCGGGAACCTGCTGCGCGGGCTCTTGCTGTAGTTGATCGAGACGCAGATCCAGCCGAGCTCCACCATCCGGCTCATCAGCGTGTACGCCTGGGGGCGTTTGCCGTTGAGGGCCCACGCGCCTCCGGGGACCTGGATCAGCACCGGCGCGCGGCGGCCGGGCGCCAGATCGTGGCGCCGCCACACGTCCAGCAGGTGTTCAGTGCCGCCGGGACCGTAGGAGATGTCGGAAGTCTGCGCCGCGTACCGGCGGTGCGGCCCGGGCATGCGCAACCGCCCGTTGCGGGGCGCACCCTCGGACTGATCGCAGGTCGGGTGGCATACCTGATCGCGGAAGTCGGGCCCGAAGGACTCCTCGAGCGCGGCGTCAAGGATTCGGTCCGCCCGCTGCGCGGCCCACGCCGTGCCAACCCGGGGCGATACCCGGGACAACGCGTGCCCGGTCACAACATGCGGAGGAAATTCGGTGGACAGCCAGCCGGCGACCCAGCCCACAGCAAACGGGGAACCACGCAGCAACAGGGCGCCGGCCCGGTACCTGTCTTTGGCGTCCGTTGCCAGGCGGAGCGCTTCGGCGTTGGCTTTTGAGCGCAACGAAGTGACGCTCATGGTCATGCTCATAGCAACGTCCCCACCCCTCGACGTCCGGCACCCCGCCTCGTTGCGGTTAACGGCCGATTACCGGCCGGTGTTGTACGTGTGTCGAGGGACACCACGATAACCGATATTGATGCTGGGGGAAGAAGTTTCGCGCGCGTCGCGTCAGCGGATCTCTCCGGCGGGTGGCGTTGGATAGACTGACCTGCGCATTGCCTCCGTAGCTCAGGTGGATAGAGCAAGGGCCTTCTAATCCCTAGGTCGGGTGTTCGAGTCACCCCGGGGGCGCTGAGAAAGTGTATTACCTCGGTTGATGCTTGACATTTTGTCTTCGGGTGATGGCTGACAGTGTTTCGGCTGATGCTTGACAGTTGCTTCGGTTGATCCTTGACACTCCCCTCGCCGTCAGGGGCTGTCGGTGCCTTTCGTGCCCCTGGTGAGATCCCCGAGACTGCCGCCGCCGGCGCCCCCGGTGCCGCCGGAGGCGATGGCTCCCGCATCGCCGTAGCCGCCCTGACCGCCCGATGCGTTCGACAGCAAGCTGTCATCCGATGAGAGCGTGACGGTGCCACCCGCGCCACCTTGCCCACCGCTGCCTCCGCCTCCGCCGACGCCGCCGCTGCCCGTCCCGGTGCCGGTGTCGCCGCCCAAGCCGCCGGCGCCACCACCGCCGCCGGCGCCGCCGGCGCCGCCCCAGTATCCGTCGAACCCGTAGGTCGTCGTGCTGCTGCCGCCGTCTCCGCCGGTGCCTCCGGCGCCGCCGGTACCGCCATTGCCCATGGTTCCGCCATAGGGTGTGCCGCCCCGAGTACCAGCACGTACTGGAATGGCTTTTTGCCGAATGACCCGCAGCGGCTACTCAGCGGCTCGTGGCTTGAGTCCGCACGGCTGTGGTTCCAGTGAGGCGTTGCGGTCCACTACTTATTCGGGATGAGCGGCGAGACTGGTAAACCGCGAACCTCGGTTCATGGGTGGTTCCCTATCCGACAATTTGTGGGTGGCAGGAATGGGGGGTCGCAATAAAGGCCAGTCGGAGGTCCGGGCTTCGGCGGGGGATTATCTCCGTCCCAAACCACATTAGAAACGTTGCCCATCCCCTGCCAGACGAAGTAGTAGGTGTGGCAGATACTCGCGTTCCAACGCACTGGGTCCACTTGAAGATTGCCGGTCTGCACTGGGGGGTCCCCCGGGCACCAATGACGTGGCGGGCCCCACCCGCCGTCATCTGCGGGGACTGGGAGACCAGGCCGGGCCTGGGCGGTACCTGCGCCCAGCCCCAATCCGGCTACCGCGACGCTGCCTGCCAGTAGGGCCCCGGCAATCATCCGATTGGTCTTCATGATGGTGTCTCCCGTGTGTTCGTCTGCCGCCCTCGCGCGGCGTCGTCGCAACAAGTACACAAGGGTCAGTCCGCTACCGATCCCAACACCACAGCCGTTGCTAACCCACGGTTCGTAAGTCTCCTCCGTCGTGGGAGGACAGAAAAGACTCAAGCGTCATTCATGACGCGCGCGTCAATTACCTAAAAGACTTAGGACTGCCAGCTCGAATCCGGCCAGTCCCAGAACCCCCGATAACGGCGCCGCGGCAATGATCCGCAGACTGGTCGTATTTCCGCCGCTGTTGGGTCAACAGAAACAGAGTCGCTCGCCAACACTTACGCTAGCGTCAAAAACCTTGCGACATGTGTCGCTCCGCCTAGGCGGCTCGATTCGGTCCCCAGTACCCGCACGTCCGACAGTCCAGGATCCAGCGCACTAACCGCTCGCTGTCGCCGCCACCCGCATCCGGATACTCCACCTCGGCGTCGGCAATCCCGCCGCAATTAGGCTGTGGGCACGGAACGACTTCTTTCTTGACTTCCGCCATGTGGCTTCTCCCCTTCGGAGCCCAAAACTTCGCGTCGGCACTGACGGCCCTAGATCCCGGCGACGTCGCGTTGTGCGATTCCCGCCACTGCCCTCAGCTAGCTCGCCACCCAAAGACCCAGCCGGGATAGTTCATCCAGCTTAACCCTTCACAAACTGAACGGTTAAGCAGACGGGTGACATTTCGCCCTTTGGGTGATGCCTGACAGTGTTTCGGCTGATGCTTGACGATCCGTAAACGAATGAAACTTAACGCAACACACTTGCTTTAACTGGCCGTGCGGGGTACGTTCCTTAACGCAGCGCATATGCGCTAAGAACGCGGCGACGGGTGCCACCCCCGACAGCATTCGGGACTGGCCGCAGGGAGGGTCGCATGACCTCGAAGCTTGAACTCGACCCCCGCGTCGATCCGCGGATCAAGGCGTTCTTCGCGGGCATAGATCTGGGGACCGGCAAGCCCAACGTCTCAAGCCGGGAGGAACTGCTGACACAGGAGAACACCCCGGAAGCCCTGGCCGCCCAAGACCGTACGAATGCCCTGTTCGACGCGATGGACAGCGAGGACGTCGCCCCGTCGGCCGGACTGACCGTCCGCACCGAGACTTTCACCTCTTCGCCGGACGGCAACACCGTCAAGATCCAGTACATCCGGCCGGACAACGACGAGACCGTCCCATGCGTCTACTACATCCACGGTGGCCGCATGCAGTTCAGCTCTTGCTACCTGGGCAACTACCAAACGTGGAGCCGAATGATTGCCGCCCGTGGCGTCGCGGTGGCCATGGTTGACTTCCGCAACTCGGTGCACCCCTCCTCCGCGCCGGAGGTCGCCCCGTTTCCCGCTGGGTTGAACGACTGCGTCGCGGGCCTGAAGTGGGTGCATGCCAACGCAGACGCGCTCCGGATCGATCCGACGCGCATCATCGTCGCCGGGGAAAGCGGCGGCGGCAACCTGACGCTCGCTGTCGGGATGAAGCTGAAGCAGGACGGCGATCTGGACTTGATCCAAGGCCTCTATGCGATGTGCCCCTTCATCGCCGGGGAGTGGCCGCTGCCGCAGAATCCCTCCTCCAGCGATAACGAGGGGATCTTGCTCTTCTTCCAAGACAACCGCAGCACCATGGCCTACGGCATCGACGCCTTCAAGGCCCGCGACCCGCTCGCCTGGCCCGGCATGGCCACGACCGAGGACGTTCGAGGCCTGCCGCCGGTGGTGATCAGCGTCAACGAATGTGATCCGCTGCGCGACGAGGGGATTGGCCTCTACCGACTCCTTCTGGACAGCGGCGTCCATGCGCGCTGCCGTCAAGTCATGGGCACCGTCCACGGCACCGAGATCCTCCCCGTCCTCTGTCCCGACATCAGCCGCGACACCGCCCGCGGCATTGCCGACTTCGCGACGAGCACCTCATGACGACGACACCGCTGCCGGTCGTTGATCCGGAATCGGTCGGGTTCTGTCCCGAGCGCCTGGACCGGCTCGATGACGCGATGCAGACCGAGATCGATGCCGGCCACTACGCGGCAATCAGTGTGATGGTCGCCCGCCATGGCAAGCTCGTGAAGTCTCAGCGCTACGGCTATCAGACGCTCGAAAGTCGATCGCCGTTAAGGGAAGACGCCATCTTCCGCATCGCCTCGATGACCAAGCCCATCATCGCCGCGGCAATGATGACCCTCTACGAGGAGGGCAAGTGGCAACTCGACGATCCCGTCACCAAGTTCATCCCCGAGTTCGCCGATCTGCAGGTACTGCAGGACGACAAGCTGGTGCCGCTGGATCGCCCGATGACCATGCGGCATTTGATGTCGACCTGCGCCGGCTTCGCATTCCTCGTCCCGATGGGCAGCACCAATCCGAAGCTGGACGAGATGTATGCCGCCGCAGATCTTTTCAGCGGTACCAACGAGGACTTCATCGTCAAGCTGGCGAAGCTCCCGCTGGAGGCACAACCCGGCACCCTGTTCCGATATGGCCTCCAACAGGAGGTTCAGGGCGTCATCATCCAGCGGGTATCCGGTGAGCCGCTCGACACCTTCCTCGAACGCCGGATCTTCGCTCCCCTTGCCATGCTGGACACCGGCTTCGGCGTCGCACCGGAGGCGCGCGACCGCATCCCACCCAGATACGCGCTCGACAAGAACCTGAAGCTCGAGGTTGCGGCCGACCAATCGCCCTTCCCGGTACTGGCCGGAACTCCGCCAGGGGAGAAGCCGAAGTATCTACTTTCGATCGCCGGGCTGTACTCGACGGCGCAGGACTACCTGCGTTTCGCACAGATGCTGGCCAACGGCGGAACCCTTGACGGCGCGCACATTTTGGCGCCCTCCTCGGTCACGCTGATGACGAGCAACTTGCTACCCAATGGCGTACCGATGCGTTTCCTGCAGCCGTTCGCCGGGGTCGGCTACGGCATGGGCGTCGGCATCGTGCTCGATCCAGCACACGCGGATTTCAACGGCGGCGCGATCGGCGCGGGCAGTTACTACTGGGGTGGCGTACACGGCACCTGGTTCTGGGTCGACCCGACCTACGACGTCATCGTCATCGGCATGGTTCAGCAAGTAGACGCCGGCAACCCGCCGACCGGCCGGCCCTACCCGGTGCCAGACATCCGAGGGATATCGCGATCAATCACCTATGGCGCGCTGATCGATCCCTCCCGCTAGACCAGTCCGCGCAGAAGCGTGTCGACCATCTGCTCGATGTAGCCACCGTCGATGGAGTGCCTGGTGATCAGGGCGCGGTAGTACAACGGTCCGACGAGGAGTTCGAGCGCGACCTGCGGGTTGGTCCCCGGACGTAGTTCGCCCCGTTGCGCGGCGCGGTCGATCATGATCCGGGCGGCCTCGTAACGGGCCCAGACGAGCCGCTCGCGATTAGCGGCCATGAAAGCATCATCCTCGCTGGCCGCGAGCGTCCGCACCACCGTCCCACCCGCGGCTGCCGCGAGGTAGGCGGCCATAGACCGGCTAAACGCCATCAGGTCCCCGCGCAACGAACCGGTATCGGGAATCGGCAATTTCTCCTGGCTCAAGGTCAGCAGGGCATCGAGCAGCACGTTCTCCTTCGACCCCCAGCGCCGCTGGATCGAGGTCGCGTGAACTCCTGCCCGACGGGCGATCTCACTGATCGTCACGGCCGCGGGCTCATGCTCCGACAATGCGTCCAGAGTCGCCTGTAGCACCGCCTCACGCACCCGTGCGGACCTACCGCCAGTGCGGCGCCGAACTTCTTGCTCAACCTCTGCAGAGCCCATACGCCATATATTAACGCAGATTAATTGCATTAATCCATCGGCTCGACATACTGCCGCGACCGCGCCAAGCGCCGATCGCGCGATTACCCGCCGTCGGCGATTGGCGCTCAATGATCTGGAGCACTAATTTCCCTGGGGTGATGTTCTCAGCTGCTGGTGCAGTCGCGCGCTGGATCGCGCCCTCCCTAACGGTTGCGGCCTTTGCCGGCACAGCCGGCATGGGTTTTCTTGCCGACCCCGGTCCCGCTCCGGCGGTCCGCTTGGCCGATGATGCCAACCCATTCGCCGGCACGCCCTTCTACGTCAATCCCACCTCGGCGGCTATGCGGGCCGCGCAGCATGCCGACCCGCCGAGTCCCCAGTTGACGGCCATCGCCAACACGCCGCAGGCGTACTGGATCGTCCCGGGCTCTTCGGCAGCTACGGTCGCGAGCTACACCGGTGACGCGCAGGCTGCCGGAGCCATCCCGGTTCTGACGATTTATGGGATCCCGCACCGCGACTGTGGCAGCTTCGCTGCGGGTGGCTTGGCGACGGCCGACGACTACCGCGGGTGGATCGACGGCATCGCATCCGGCGTGGGCGGTTCGCGGACGGCGATCATCCTCGAACCCGATGCGCTCGCCATGGCCGACTGCCTCTCGGCTGACCAACGCCAAGAGCGCTACGACTTGATCCACTACGCCGTCGACACGCTGACCCGCAATCCGGCCACGGCCGTGTACGTCGACGGTGGTCACTTGCGCTGGCACAGCGCCGAGGACATGGCCGCCAGGCTCAACAAAGCCGGCGTCGGCCGCGCGCGGGGTTTCAGCCTCAACACTGCGAACTTCTTCACTACCGGGGACGAAATCGGTTACGGCGAGGAGATTTCGGCGCTCACCAACGGTTCGCACTACGTGATCGACACGTCGCGCAACGGCGCCGGACCAGCGCCCGACTCCGGGCTCAACTGGTGCAACCCAAGTGGCCGAGCACTGGGCACTCCGCCTACGGCGGCTACCGGGGGCGCACACGCCGATGCCTACTTGTGGATCAAACGTCCTGGCGAATCTGACGGCACCTGCGACAAAGGCGATCCGCCCGCGGGCACCTTCGTGAATCAGTACGCCATCGATCTGGCCCACAACGCGGGCCAGTAAGAGGGACTCGCCGATTCGGCCACAGCCATCGCCGCTCTGGCGGCGCAGCGAGAGGGGCGCTAGTCGTCGATCTCTGCCTTCAGATCGAATTCGGCGAAGGTGCGCGAGATGACATCCCGCAGCTCATCTTTGGTGTTTTCCCGGCCGACAAGATACGCAGAAATTCTGATCGACATCTTCCCGCTGCCCCGCCCCGAACCCAGATACAGTTGTCCACCCATGCCCTCGAGCGTGCTTTTCTTGATGTCGGGCTCAACGGGTCGCAGGTACACATAGTCAGCATCGGTGCCGTCGGGCCGGTTCACGGCCCCGGACAGGTCACCGACGTTGGAGCACGTGACCGGGAGGATGTCACCGCCCGCCGCCATCCTTGCCAGCCGCCTGGCCGCCCACCTCGGTGTCATCGCCGCCAGTGGGAGTGGCGCCAACCACTCGTCGTCGGGGTTCTCCATCGCGTGCAGAGTTGTCTGCGTGATCGTGTCGTGAATTTCCCCGAGGTCCGTCGCTGCACGCGTTGGGTCGACGGTGACGTCGACGTTCGTGAGCGCATTGCCGCGGGTATCGTCCTCGGTCCGCAGCGAGACCAGAAACCGCAGGGTCACCGTTCCGTCGTCATGAATACGCCCCACCCGCACCGCGAGTCGGCATGCGATCCCCGCCACCAGCGAGTTACCACCTGCACCAAGTTCTTTCGCGCGAGCGTCCCATTCCGCCAGGTCGACGGACGCGGTCAGGGCAGGCATCTCGACTATCTGATCGTGGGCGGCCGCCCCCGGGGAAGGCGGTGCCGCCTGGATCGACGATTTCAGCTCTTGGCGGTCGCGCCGGGCCCTTCGAATCACGGCGCCCAGCGCCTGCGAAATGTCGGGAAGCTCTTTGACGGTTTGCCGAAGATCCTCACGCAACGCCCGCCCACGGGTGCGCGATCCCGCGGGCGGATAGCCCAGGTCGAGCCTCCTGCCCGCGGACGCGTCGGCGATCGCCTGACCGAAAGCGATCGCGTCGACGATCATGTGCGAAGCCACCAGACTCACCGCGGTCCCGCCGTCCTCGAGGGGAAGCACCCCGAGATGCCAGGCGGGTCCCCACTCCGGATCAATGGGTAGCCGGGCCCGCTCGTCGATCCATGCATTCACGTCGGCCCGCGGCCGCGGCGTTGCGGAGAAATCGATGTCCTCCGCCGCCGGAGATAAGACCCAGCGATCACGCGCGAACCACAACGGGGACGTTTCGATCCTGCGCCCCAACAACCCGTAGCCGAGATTGCGGTGAAAACGCCGTAGCCCATCAACATTGACGGCACGGTCGTATATCCAAGTGATCTGAATCAGTGCGCCGTGAACCGCTCGCAGCGCGAGAAATCCCGCTTGATCCAGGTATGCGAGCCGATTGTCCACCGGCTCAACACCTCCCGTGCTGACCTGAGCCGCTGAGACCGCAGGCGTAACGGTGTCGGCCAGCAGGCCGGCCAGGTGAGTGGCAAGCGTGCTGGGGGTGGGGTGGTCGAAGGTCAGGGTTGCCGGCAGGGCGAGGCCGGTGTGTTGGTTGAGGGAGTTGCGTAGTTCCAGGGCGGTCAATGAGTCGATGCCGAGGTCCTTGAACGGACGGTCGGGGTCGAGGGCGGCCGGGTCGGGGTGGGCCAGCACGGAAGCCGTAGTGGCGGTGACCATTTCGGTGAGGGCGGCAAGCCGTTGTTGGGGGGTTTGGCTGGCCAACAGAGCGGCCAGTGTGCGGGGGCTGGCGGTGGCGGCTTGTGGGCGGCTGGTGACCAGGGCGGACAGGATCGGGTCCAACAAGTTCTGGCGTGCGCGGCGGGTCAACGCGCCTGTGTTGAGGGGGCTGGCCAGTAGGTTGGGCCGCGCACTGGTGAGTGCGGCATCGAAGAGGGCCAGGCCGCGCTCGTTGGTGATCGGGGTCAGGCCGGTGCCGGCCAGGCGGGTCACGTCTGCGGTGTTGAGGTGGGCGGTCATGCCGCTGGGGGTTTGCCAGTAGCCCCAGGCCACACTGGTCGCCGGGAGTTGGGCGTGCTGGCGCTGGCGGGCGAGGGCGTCCAGGAAGGCGTTGGCGGCCGCGTAGTTGGCCTGCCCGGGGCTGCCCAGGATTCCCGCCGCCGAGGAGAACAAGACAAACGCGGCGAGATCCTGGTCGGCGGTGAGGTGGTGCAGATGCCAGGCGGCGTCGGCCTTGGCGGCCAAGACGACATCGAGTTGTTCGGGGCTTAGCTCGGTCACCATGGCGTCATCCAGCACGCCGGCGGTGTGGATGACCGCGGTCAACGGGTGGCCGGCGTCGATAGTGTCAAGCACTGCCCGCAACTCGGCGGGGTCGCTGGTGTCACAGCTGGCGATAGCGACTTTGGCTCCTAGCCCGGTCAAGCGTTGCTGCAGTTCGCCGGCGCCGGGGGCGTTGGGCCCGCTGCGAGAGACCAGCAGCAGATGCTCGACGCCATAACGGGTGACGAGATGTTCGGCGAACAGCGCGCCCAGCATCCCGGTCCCGCCGGTGATCAGCACCGTGCCCTCGGGATCCAACACCGGCGGGGGGATCAGGACGATCTTTCCGGTGTGCCGGGCTTGGCTCATGTCGCGGAAGGCCTGGGCGGCGTTCAGCAGGCCATAGCTGGTGGTGGGCAGCGGATTAACGAGACCGGCGGCGAACAGCTTCGTCAGGGCCGTCCATGCAGGCTGCAGCGATTCCGGCGACGCGCTGGCCAGGTCGTAGGCCTGATAGTCGACTCCGGAATGGACTGCGGCGACGTCGCCGGGCAGGCGGATATCGGTCTTGCCGATTTCGACGAAACTGCCCCCCGGGGCAGCAGTTGCAGCGACGCGTCGACGAAATCCCCGCTGAGGCTGTTGAGCACGACGTCCATGCCCTGCCCATTAGTGGCGTCGTGGAAGGCGTCGACGAAGTCCAGCGTGCGCGATGAGGCGATGTGTTGGGGGTCGAGCCCCAGATCGTTGAGCACGTGATGTTTGTTCGGGTGAGCGGTGGCGAAAACCTCAGCACCGAGGTGGCGGGCGAGCGCAATGGCGGCCTGACCGACACCTCCGGCACCGGCGTGGATGAGGACTCGTTGTCCAGCCGATAACCCGGCGATCTCGACCAAACAGATATAGGCGGTCAGGTACGCCACCGACGCGGATGCGGCCTGGGTGAACGACCATCCCGGTGGGACAGCGACGACCATGCGCTCATCGGTGATCGCGGTAGGCGCGAACGCGTTGTGCGGGAAAAGGCCCATCACCGCGTCACCGGGACGCCACGATGTCACGTCGGGGGCGGTGTCGATGACGACCCCAGCGGCTTCCCCACCCAGGCCTTCGTCGCCGATGACGCCTAGCGCCACGACCACGTCACGGAAGTTCAGCCCGGCAGCCCGAACCTGAATGCGGATCTGCCCCGGGGCCAGCGTGGTGGGGGGATCGGCGGGAACCAGCGTCAGGTTGGTCAAGTCACCTTTCCCGCTGGTGCCCAACTGCCAGGGGCCCTCTGGCGGGGTGAGCGTCGAGGTGCGGGCCAGGCGGGGGATGTGGACAACGCCGTTGCGCAGGGCCAGCTGCGGCTCTGCGGCAGGCGGCGTCGAGGCAACGGCCAGCAGGGCGTCCGCGGTGGCGGCGGAGTCATCCGCGTCGAGCAAAGTGACGCGTTCGGCGTGTTCGTTTTGGGCCGTACGTATCAGCGCCCAGGCCGCCGCATGCGCCAGATCGGGGACACCGTCATAAGCACCGACACTCACCGCGTGACGGGTGATGATCACCAAGCGGGCGTGGGCGGTCTCAGGCCGAGCCAACCAGCTCTGCAGCTCGGCCAAAACGTGGCGGGTCACAGTGTGCACTCGCTGCGGTTCAGCCGCCCCCGGCTGGGGTAGCGGCCAGATCACCAGGTCCGGGCACGGGGCCACGGTGGCCAGGTCGGTGTGGATCGTGCCGCCCGACAGGCTGGCCGGCAGCTGCTCGGGTGCATCGGTGCATACCGCCCACGCCGGTGGGGTTGCTGACGGCTCAGGCAGGTCGGGCACCGACGGCCAGGTCACCTCGAACAAGCTGTCGGACACTCCGGCCGTCGACGTCGACGGTCCGAGGTCGGAGACGGCGCGCAACGTCAGTGCGCCGATGGTGATGACCGGTGCGCCGGTGGGGTCGGTGGCGTGCAGTGTGTACGTGTCATCGCCGGTGCGGGTCAGCTGGATCTGCAGCTCGGTGGCCGCGGTGGCATACAGCGTGATCCCGCTGAACGCGTACGGCAGCCGCAGCGCCGCCGAGTCGGCCTCGCCGGTGCCGTCCAGCACCGACGCCAACGGGTGCAGAGCGGCGTCTAGGAGCGCGGGGTGGATACCGTAGCCGCTGATATCGGCCCCGGCGGGCAACGCCACCTCGGCATAGATCACCTCCGGTCGGGCGGGGTCGGTGCCGACACCCCGCAGCGACTGGAACAGCCCGCTGTACCCGTAGCCCCGCTGGGCCAGCCGTTCGTAGAAGTCATCCCGGTCGAGCGGCTGCACGTACGGCGCCGAAACAGGTGGGGCCCCTGCGGCAGGCTGACCAGCGCTGAGCGCGCCGCTGGCGTGCAAGGTCCACGCTTCGGGCTGCTCGCCGCCGATGCGCGAGTGCACGCTGAACGGGCGCCGCCCGTGTGCGTCGAGCGGCGCCACCAGGATCTGCAGATCGGTCGGCACCTGCTCCGACAGAATCAGGACGGCATGCAGGACCAGCTCATCGATGCCTGGGCTGCCGGTCAACTCACCGACGGCCAGGATCAGCTCGATGAACCCGGTCGCCGGGAACACCACGGTGTCGTTGACTTGATGGCCGGCCAACCAGCCCTGGGTGTTGGGCGAAAGCCGCCCGCTGACCATGACCTGGTCTTGGTCGGCGAGTTCGGCGACCGCGCCCAACAACGGATGTTCCGCACGGTCCAGGCCGAGTCCGCGGGCGTCGCCGGTCGAGGTGGGGGCCAACCAGTAGCGGCGGTGCTCGAAGGGATAGGTAGGCAGTGCGACGGTGCGGGCGTGGGGATACAGGGCCGACCATGACGGGCTGTGGCCGTGATTGTGCAGCTGGGCCAGCGCGGTCGCCAAGGTGTCTTGGCCGGGCCGGTCGCGGTGCAGCGTGGTGATCACCGCCGACTGGGTGCGCCCCACGGTCTGGGCCAAGGTGTCGATGATCGCCGGGGCCAATACCGGGTGCGGCGCCAGCTCCACGAACGTGCACTCACCGGCGGCCAGACGCTGCACCAGAGCGTCGTAGAACCGGACCGGCTCACGCAGATTGCGATACCAGTAGTCGGCATCCATGGTGGTGGTGTCGAGCGCGTCGGCCGAACGGGCTTCGCCCACTGTGGAGTACAGCGGGATGCGCGACGCCGCCGGCGTCAGGTCGGCCAGCTCGGCCAGCAGGCGCTCCCGTAAGGGTTCGATCTGAGCGGAGTGCGAGGCGTAATCGACGGCAATGGGCCGGATCTGGATGCCGTCGCGATCACAGGCTGCGGTGAACTGCTCGAGCGCAGCAGGGGTGCCGCTGATGATGGTATGTGAGGGACCGTTGATCGTGGCGATGCTCAACGCCTCACCCCAGGGTCGCAGGAGAGGCTCCAGCTGGTCGGCGCCCAGCAGGACCGACGCCATCGAACCGGCACCGCACAGGGCGCCCAGCGCTTGACTGCGCCGGGCCACCACCAGGGCGGCCTCATGCAGGGACAGCGCCCCGGCGATGTAGGCCGCGGCGATCTCCCCTTGGGAGTGGCCGATCACGGCGTCGGGAACAATGTCGTAGCTGTCTAACACCGCGGCCAGCGACACCATCATGGTGAACAGCACCGGCTGGACCACGTCGACGCGGTCCAGCGGCGGGGCCGCCGGGTCCTGACACAGCACCTCACGCACCGACCAGCCCGTGAATGGGCGCAACGCCTGGTCGCAGGCATCGACAGCATCGGCGAAGACGCGGTTGCGTTCGTAGAGCTCGCGGCCCATACCGGGGTGTTGGCCGCCCTGGCCGGGGAGCACGAACACGGTTTTGCCGCGCAGCCGCGGCACGTGGTGCTGGGTCAGCTGTGGGTGGGGCGCGCCGGTGCGCAGGGCATCAAGGGCGCCCAGCAGGTCTTCGCGCGGATCTTTGCTGCCCGCCGGCACGGTGATCACCGCCCGATAGGGGTGCTGCGTGCGGGTGGTGGCCAGGCTGTAGGCCACATCAACGAGGTCGAGGTCGGGATGGGAGACCAGGTGTTCGTGCAGCCGGTCGGCTTGGGCGCGCAAGGCTGCGGGGGTGCGCGCCGACACCGGCCATATCGGTAGGCCGAACTCATCACTGTGGCGGGCTTGGCGGGCGTGGCGTCGCGCGTCGGCTGTTTCGGCCGGCGTGGTGGGGGGTTGTTGCAGGATCAGGTGCGCGTTGGTGCCGCTGATGCCGAACGAGGACACCGCCGCGGTGCGCAGATGATCGGTGTCTGGCCAGGGTTCCGGTTCGGTGAGCAGGCGAACGGTGCCGGCCGACCAGTCGATGTGCGGGCTGGGGTGGTCGACGTTCAGGGTCGGCGGCAACGTGTCGTGGTTAAGTGCGGCGATCATTTTGATGATTCCGGCGACCCCGGCGGCGGCTTGGGTGTGGCCGATGTTGGATTTGATCGATCCCAACCACAGCGGGTGCTCGGCGGTGCGGGCGGCGCCGTAGGTGGCGATCAAGGCGCCCGCCTCGATCGGGTCGCCCAGGGAGGTGCCGGTGCCGTGCGCCTCCACCACATCAACCTGGTCGAGCCCGATACCGGCGTTGGCGACGGCTTGGGTGATGACGCGTTGTTGCGCGGGCCCGTTGGGGGCGGCCAAACCATTGGAGGCGCCATCTTGGTTGATCGCCGATCCGGCGATGACCGCCAACACCGGATGGTTGTTGCGGCGGGCATCGCTGAGCCGCTCCAGCACCAACACCGCCGCACCTTCGCCCCAGCCAGTGCCATCGGCGTTGCCGGAGAACGCTTTACAACGCCCGTCCGCAGCGAGCCCGCGTTGGCGGGCGAACTCGGTGAACACCGCCGGTGTGGTCATCACCGTGACACCACCGGCAAGGGCCAGCGCCGATTCGCCGTGACGCAAGGACTGACACGCCAAATGCGTGGCCACCAGCGAGGACGAGCACGCGGTGTCCAGGGTGATCGCCGGGCCCTGCAAACCCAACACGTAAGCGACGCGCCCGGAAGCCACACTGGTGGACACCCCGGTCAGCGCGTATCCCTCCGCGCCCTCAGAACCGCCCGCACCGTATTGCTGTGACCACGCCCCGACGAACACCCCGGTCTCCGAGCCCGCCAACCCGGCCGGATCGATGCGGGCGGTTTCCAACGCTTCCCAACACACCTCGAGCAGCAGCCGCTGCTGAGGATCCATGCTGTGGGCCTCGCGCGGCGAGATCCCGAAGAACTCCGCATCGAATTCGGCCGCGTGGGCCAGGAATCCGCCGGCGCGGGTGTAGGTCTTGCCCACCGCATCAGGATCGGAATCAAACAAATCGGCCAGATTCCAGCCACGGTCGCCAGGAAACTCCCCCACCGCGTCGGTGCCCGTGGCCACCAGATCCCACAACTCCCCCGCCGAATCCACCCCACCGGGGAATCGGCACGCCATCCCCACCACCGCTACCGGCTCGTCTATCTGCGCCTGAGATGCCACCTGGGCCTCCACCGGCCGAGCTGTCACGACCGACCCGGTCATCAGCTGGCCCAGGTGGGTGGCCAACTCCTCCGGAGTGGGATAGTCGAAGGCCAGGGTGGGCGGCAAGTCCAGCTCGGTGACGGTTTTGAGGCGGTCAAGTAACTCGGTGGCTTTCACCGAGTCAAACCCCAGATCCTGAAACGCACCCTCAGGGTCGATGTCGTCAGGGCTCGGACGGCCCAACACCGTTGCCACCTGCGAGCACACCATCCCCACCAGGAGGTCGTGTTGCTGCTGGTGCAGCGTGCGCACGCGTTGGGTCAACCCCGACTCGGCCGCGTCGCCCGCGCCGGTGTCATCGACCGCGCTCCGCGCGGGCCGGTGGATCGGGCCGCCCAAGCGGGTGAACTCATTACGCAGGTAACGCTGGAGACAATCCCGCCGCCTGACCTTGCCGCTCGTTGTGAGGGGAATCGAATGAGGTCCTACCAGAACGAGATCCGCCACACCCAGCCCGTGCGTCTTCGATATCGCTGCGCTGATTTCACTCCGGGCCGCGCGCAGTCTTTCCATCGCGGCATCTTCGGATTCGTCACGCATCTTGAGTTCGACGATGGCCACCAGGTTCTCAACACCGTTGTCATCCGGGACCGATATCGCGACGCAGCGGCCCGCCGTGATCTGCTGGATCGTCGCCTCGATGTCGTCGGGAGCGTAGTTGCGCCCGTAGACGATCAGGAGATCCTTGATCCGGCCGATGATGAACAGTTCTCCGTCGGAGAGGACGCCCAGATCCCCGGTTCGCAGCCACGGCCCATCGGGCGTACCGGCCGACGGATCGACAAGCGTTGCGCCGAAGGTGCGTTCAGTCTCCTGAGGTTTCTGCCAATAGCCGATGGCGACGTTGTCGCCAATCGTCCAGATCTCACCGACCGTTCCCGCCGGACATTCGATGCTGGTCTCCGGATCGACGATACGCACCGTCGGCCACTGCGGCACACCGTAACTGACCAGCGGGGTACCTTCTCCGCTCGCGCACCGTTTCGCGTGGCCGGCGGTCAGTTCGTCGGATTCGAAATGCGCGATTGCTGGTGGTTGACCCGATTCGCGGGTCGCCACGTACACCGTGGCCTCCGCGAGGCCATATGAGGGCCGCAACGCCTTGGGGGGAAAATTGAATCGGGCGAACCGCCCAGCGAAGCGCTGGAGCGTCGCGGGTTGCACACGTTCGGCGCCACTGATGATGACTGCCACGTCCCCGAGGTCAAGCCCGGCCATGTCCTCGTCTGAGGTTTTTGCCGCCGCCAATTCGAAAGCAATGTTCGGCCCTGCAGAAAACGCTTGACTGTTGCTTGCCAGCAACTGCATCCACCGCGCCGGTCTCTGCAGGAACGACGCCGGGCTGGTAAGCACACCATGCAGTCCGCCCAGAATCGGGAAGACAATTCCCGTCATCAAACCCATGTCGTGAAAGAACGGCGCCCACGACACGACAGTGGTCTCCGGCGGAGCAATCCCCCGGCGCTCCCCGAAGTACCCGGAAACAATCTGTTCGATATTGACCTGAATGTTTTTGTGCGACATCACGACTCCCGCTGGTGTGCGGGTCGACCCGGAGGTGTATTGCAGATACGCAATGTCTGGCTGATTATCGACCTCGGCGGCGGTCGCGTTCCGGGAGTCCAGGTCCAGCAGATCAACCTCGAGCATTGATGGCGCGGGCTCACCGGGCTTGGCCTCGAGGTACTCGGCGATGTTGCCCGCCAGAGACGATGTCGTCAGGATCGCCGACGGCGACGCGTCACGCAGGACCGAAATCACACGCTCATCGCTGGCGCCACCCTGCGGAACCGACAGCGGAACCGCAATCTGACCGGCCTGCAATGCGGCCAGGAACGCAACGATGTAGTCAAGTCCCTGCGGCGCCAGTATCACCGCGCGGTCACCAGTTGACCCGCAGGCTCTGAGCTCCTGTGCGACGTTGAGCGTTCGCCGATACAGCTGCGACCACGTCAGGGTTTCCGCAACGCCCGCCGAGTCCTGCTCGTAGTCAACAAAGGTGAACGCCGCCTCGATTGGGCCGCACACTGGCACGCTCCCGCAGCACGGCGGGAAGGGAAAACTCAAGCACAGCCTGAAGATACCCGGGTCAGCCGACGGTCGAGGGGAAAGTGAGCATCGTCGCGACATTCGGCCCGGCCGATAACCGGCGGCCCCGCCAATCCGAAAGGAGCCACGAACAAATTAACTACCTTAATTGTTTTATCTGGATACCATTTGGTAACCCGGGGTGTGAATAACCTTCGGTCGCGATATGTCAGCATTGGAACGTGAACGCACCCCAATTCGCTCGCCTGCTGTGTGTCGCGCTGGCGACGATCTGGGCGACAATGCTGTGCCCACCGATCCTCATTGCCCCCGCGTCCGCCGCTCCCTGCCCCGACGTCGAGGTCACGTTCGCCCGCGGCACCGCCGAGGCTCCTGGCGTTGGAGCGGTCGGCCAGGAATTTATCGATTCGCTGCGCTCGCAGGTTGGCGGTCGGTCCCTCGCGGTGTATCCCGTCATCTACCCCGCCACCGAGGATTGGCCCCCGTCAGCGTCCGCCGGCGCCGGCGATGCGAGCGCACACGTTCTGTCCATGGTTGCGAGCTGTCCCAAGACCAAGCTGGTGCTCGGTGGATACTCCCAAGGCGCGATGGTGATAGATCTGATCACCATCGCCCGAATGTCGTTGGCGGGCTTTACCGCCGCGACCCTACCGGCGGACGCGGCTGACCACGTTGCCGCGGTCGCCGTCTTCGGGAATCCGACGGACAAATACCTGGGGGGACCGGTCAGCGAGATCAGCCCGTGGTACGGGCACAAGGCCATCGACTTGTGCGCGCCCGGCGATCCGGTTTGCACCCCGGGGGGCCCGTCGATACAACCTTCGCATGACGAGATGTTCTCCGAGGCGCACCTATCGTATAAACAGTCCGGGATGCCCGGTCAGGCCGCGACCTTCGTGGCGGGCCAGCTCTGACGCAAGCGTCGGCCCGCCTTTGTTTACACGCGTACAATTGCGCCCGCACTATTTGACACACGTATATATCAGAGCAAGATTCAGACACAAAAAGAATTCGTGCCCCGTTGCACGTGTAGGCCAACCCACATTGTGGGTATGCCTGTGATCGTGGACTGGGAAACTGTGCTTCATCTGACCCGCAGTGTGTGCTGCGCCTGCGACGGCTGCACTACCTGCAAGCACGAATGCCGCCTACCGGCCGAGCAGGCTCAAGCCCGGCACGAGCACACGCGTGCCGTGGGAAACCACCTGCTGGGCGACCCGCTCGATGAGAGTACGGCCAAGAAGTGCTTGCGCTGCGACGGGTACTTCGACCCTCGGCGGATCCATCAGTGCGCGTCTGCGGGGCTGCGCACTTCGCGTCGCGACCATCGACTTCGGCGTATCCCGACTATGCGTAACGTCGCATGACGTCGAATGACGTCGCATCTATCGTTATACGCACTATCCGATATGAATTCGCCGTTAGGTAAATTGCCATTCGCCTGATGCTTGACACTCACCTGGATGAAGGAGTTGCATCCACCGGGAGGAAAGTTGGCCCATGGGTGATGACGACGTGCGAGCCGCTCTGCAGCGGCACTGGGCAGCTTCAGACGCTAACGACTTCACGACAGAGCATCAAATCTACCGAGCAGATGCGGTTCTCGACTATCCGCAATCGGGCGAACGAATCCGTGGCCGAGCTAACATCCAGGCGTCGCGCGAGGCCCAGCCGAACACGAAACGCTTTACCGTGCGACGCATGCTTGGCGGCGGCGATCTTTGGATCAGCGAACTGGTCCTGACGTATGACGAACAACCTTTTTACACCGTCAGCATCATGGAATTCGAGGATGGACAGGTGGCGCACGAGACGCAGTACTTTGGCGATCCATTTGAGCCGGGACCATCTCGCGCTCGATGGGTCGAACGAATGGACTGAGAAGTATGGCTACCGCGTGGCCGGTAGATGCTGTTCGATCGCTTCGATCAGGTGACGTCCGACGTCATCGAGCGCATCCGTTGACTGCGTGGCGAGCGCAATGATGACTGCGCCCTCGATGGCGGCGATGGTCAAGGTTGCCAGTGAGCGGGCGGTGTCGTCGCCAACGCCAGACCCGATCAGCCGATCGGCGAGGATCACCTGCCAGTCAGTAAAGGCTTCGGCCGCCGCCTGGGCGGCTTCCGGTGCTTCCGCGCGACCGAGGACAGCGGCAACGATGGGACAGCCGGCCTCCATCTGAGTTGCGCGCAGCTGAACCTTCCACTGATCGATGAAAGCCTGCACCGCCAGCGCTGGGTCGCCGCCGTCGTCGGCCGACTGGAGCACGGCGGTAAACGCCTGTCCCGCGATGCGGGTGGCTTCGGCAACGAGTTCCGCTTTGCCCCCGGGAAAGTTGAGGTACACGGTTCGACGCGCGACCCCGCTGTCTTCTAGCAGTGCATTGAGACCGGTGCCGGCCACACCCCGACGTCGAACCAGGCCGGTGACGCTGGCGATGAGAGCATCTCGCGCGGACATTATGGGTTGAAGTATACCGATTGGTCTACTAAGTTCATAGCGATGACGAACACCAACGACGCCAAGACACTGCGGAAGTTCCGCAGAGAACGCGCAATCGGACATTATCTGCTCAACCCGGCAGTGAAAGGGCTGAGCAAGCTGGGGCTGCGCACCGCGCTGGCAACCGAGCTGGAGACCATCGGCCGCAAGACCGGTCAGGTACGCCGCGTTCCCGTGTCGGCCCAATTCGACGAGGAAGGCGTGTGGCTCATCAGTCAGCATGGCACCCGCTCAGGTTGGGGCCGCAATATCGTTGACAACCCGAATGTCAGGGTGCGTCAGGGGAATCGGTGGCGCACCGGGGTCGCGACATTACGGCCGGATGACGATGTGGTCGCGCGAGGCCGCAAGTTCGGGCGACTGGGAGCCAAGATGGTAAAGGCGCTGGAAACCACACCCGTGTCGGTACGGATCGATTTCAGCGACTAACGCTGGGCTACGTTCGAGTCGTGCCGCCAGTACACGGCGAACCGAAACCGCGGAGGATTCGATGGCCCAGTCCGATCTCGTCTTGTTCAGCGTCGACAATCACATCGCGCTCATCACCGTCAATGACCCCGATCGGCGCAACGCCTTCACCGATGAGATGTCGGCACTGCTGCGCGCGGCCGTGGAGCAGGCCGAAGCGGATCCTGACGTGCACGCCGTAGTCGTCACAGGTGCGGGCAAGGCGTTTTGCGCCGGCGCCGACTTGAGCGCGCTTGGCGCTGCCGGCAGCGGAACACCGGCCGCGGGGCTGCAACGGATTTACGACGGCTTCATGGCCGTCGGCAATTGCACGTTGCCTACCATCGCCGCGGTCAACGGTGCGGCGGTCGGCGCGGGCTTGAACCTGGCGTTGGCTGCCGACGTGCGTATCGCCGGGCCGGCCGCGTTGTTCGATGCCCGATTCCAGAAGCTGGGACTGCACCCTGGCGGAGGCGCGACCTGGATGCTGCAACGGGCAGTGGGTCCGGCGGTCGCTCGCGCCGCCCTCTTGTTCGGCATGCGCTTTGACGCCGAATCTGCTGTGCGGCATGGGTTGGCGCTCAGTGTTGCCGACGATCCCGTCGCCGCGGCGTTAGAGCTGGCCGAGGGACCCGCGTCGGCGCCCCGCGAAGTGGTATTGGCGACCAAGGCCACCATGCGCGCCACCGCAAACCCGGGCTCCCTGGACAACGAGCAGCACGAGCTTGCGATGCATACGGAACTGGGGCCGCAGGTGCACTCGATCCAGTCACCGCAGTTCGCCGAGCGATTGGCCGCGGCGCAACGCCGATAGTGTCTGACGACTTTAAATCACTTGCGTCACAGTAGTTTCAGTGGTTTCATGGCGGCGGTTTTTGTCGGTGGGCTGCCGTAATGTTTCGAACATGAGTTCGGGTGATCGTGAGGGGGTCGAGGAGGCGTTTGCCGCGCTCGATTCCGCGGTCGATGGTGTGCTCGGTTTGTCGTTTGAGGCGTTGACCACCCCGGAGCGGTTGGTGTTGCTGGAACGTTGTGAGCGGGTGCGCTGGCGGCTGCCCGCGGTGGAGCATCCGTTGATCAATCAACTGGCCCGCCAAGCCACGCCCGAGGAGTTGGGTGGCAAGTTGGCGCATGCGATCGCGGACTGGACGTTGATCAGTCGTGCTGAGGCCAACCGGCGCATCCATGAGGCCGCCGACCTGGGTGCGCGGCACGGGTTGACCGGCGAACCTCTGGCGCCGGTGCTGGCCGCGACCGCGGCCGCCCAACGCGCCGGCACGCTCGGGACCGGGCAAGTCGCGGTGATCCGGCGGTTCATCAAGCAGCTACCGGGTTTCGTCGATGCGCAGACCCGCGAGCAGGCCGAGGCCGATTTGGCGCGCAAGGGCACCCAGTATCGACCTGAGCAGCTCGCCAAGTTCGCGGATCGACTCACCGATTGGCTGAATCCGGACGGGACGTATACCGATGAAGACCGCGCCCGCAGGCGGGGGTTGACCCTGGGTAAGCAGCAGGCCGATGGCATGTCGGAGCTGCGCGGCTGGGTCAGCCCCGAGTTACGCGCCGCCCTGGAGGCCATGCTGGCCAAACTGGCCGCCCCGGGCATGTGCAACCCCGACGACGACACCGCCGTCGTGGACGGCGCCGCCCCGCAGGAGGCGATCGATCGCGACTCGCGCAGCCCGGCCCAACGCAACCACGACGGATTGACTGCCGCAATACGCGCACTGCTGGCCTCAGGGAAGCTCGGCCAGCACAACGGGCTACCCGCCTCCATCATCATCACCACCACCCTGGCCGAGCTCGAAGCCGCCGCCGGCAAAGGACTGACCGGAGGCGGCACCCTGCTGCCGATGAGTGACGTGATCCGGATGGCGCGCCACGCCCACAATTACTTGGCGATCTTCGACAAAGGCAAAGCCTTAGCGCTGTATCACACCAAACGGTTGGCCTCACCCGGGCAGCGGATTGTGTTGTACGCCAAGGATCGTGGCTGTACAGCACCGGGCTGCGACGTGCCCGGCTACTACTGCGAGGTTCATCACGTCATCGACTACGCCACATCCCGCACCACCGACATCAACCAACTGGCCCTGGGCTGCGGCACCAACCACAAAACCGTGCGACCCGGCGGCTGGGCCACCCGCAAAAACGCCCGCGGCGACACCGAATGGATCCCACCCCCACACCTGGATCGCGGCCAACCCCGGATCAATAACTTTCATCACCCCGAGAAGATGTACCGCGAAGACGACGGCGACGGCGACGGCGACGCAGCGTAGGAACACGCGCCTCGGGTGCGAGGGCACGCCCCTAAGCGGGAGATTCCGTCACCGCTGCGTCGGAGCGGGCGAGAGCACGATGCGCAGGGTCCAGGCGGCGCACCGTGAAGATGAACGCGACGGCGATCAAGGGTGCGATGGCGCCGTAAACTCCTGCGGGGATGGCCATTTCGGCGCTATTCAGCAGCTGCGGACTCAGCGCCACGCCGATCGCCACCACAGCGTTGTGTATTCCGATCTCCAAGCTGACGGCGATGGCCTGTCGTGGAGCCAGATGCATCCAGCGTGGCACCAGATAGCCGACTGTCAGGCTGAGAAGGCAAAACGACGCGACGGCTGCGGTCAGCACCCCAAGGTTGTCCCACAGCGTCTTCTTGCCTCCGGCGATCGACGAACCGACCACGACTACCAACAGAACTGCTGCGAATATTCTCACCGGCCTCTGAAGTCGCCGGGCCAGCTCAGGGAAACCGTGCCGTATCAAAATGCCGATGGCAGTAGGTATGAGCACAAGTCCGAAGATCTCAAGGAACTTGTGGAACTGTAGCGGGATATGCCGTCCTTCTCCCATGAACCACGTCATCGAAAACGCCAGTATTGCCGGCAAGGAAAAGACCGACAGCACCGCGTTGACCGCGGTCAGGGTGACGTTGAGCGCCAGGTCCCCGTTGAACAGGTGACTGAGGATGCTCGCCATCGTCCCGCCTGGAGTAGCGGCCATCAGCATTAACCCAACCGCCAGAGTGGGCGAAAGGTGGAGGGCTTCGGCGATCAGGAAGCACAGCGCCGGTAGCAGCACAGCCTGGCAGATGAGTGCAACCGCCAGTGGGCGCCGCAGCGTGGCGGCTCGCTTGAAGTCGTCAATCGTGAGCGTCAGCCCAAGAGCGAGCATGACCACCACGACGACCAACGGGAAGTACTGGTTGTTCATAACGCTCCGGGGGGTTGGTGCGACGACGCGACGATGCGACGAGTAGTTAGCTTGCCTTACACAACAGCAAGTAAGTGTATGGCTGCCCGCGCTTAGCGGCTCGATGTAGTTCGTCTTGTGGACGCACACCAGGTAAACAGTCGTCGAGTCACCCGACTGCGGCTGGAATCAGGCTGGACAGAAGAGAATCTCTCCGCTCACACGGGCGGTGTTTCCCCGCCCCGCCGCAGCATCGCCCCCGCGTGCTTGAGCACCGGGGAATCGACCATCCGCCCTTCGAAGGCGAACACGCCGCGCTCGGTCTTGGCCGCGGTCAGCACTCGCCGCGCCCACGCCAGCTCGTCCTCGCTGGGGCGGTAAGCGGCGCGCACCACCGGGATCTGGCTCGGGTGAATACACACCGTCCCGGCGAAGCCCAGCGCCACGCCATCATCGGCCTCCGCCCGCAGGCCATCGAGGTCGCGGATGTCCAGATGCACCGCGTCGAGCGCGATCCGATCGAACGCGGACGCGGCTAGCAGTGCCGCCGACCGGACGTGCCGGGCAACGTCCCGATAGGTGCCGTCGGCGAAGCGGCTAGAACTGCCGCCGAGCGTCGCGACCAGGTCCTCGGCGCCCCAGAACAGGGCGACGGTCCGCTCCGCCGCGGCGATTTCGGCGGCGAACACCGCGGCGCGTGGCGTCTCTATCAGCGCGATCACGTCGCGCGGTGCGAGCGCATCCACCTGCGCGGCCGATTCGGTCTTGGACAACATCACCGTCGTGTACGCGGTACCGGCCAGGGCATCCAGGTCCAGCGCCAGTTCGTCCGTGCTGGACGCGTTGACGCGCACCACGGTGCGCTCCGGGTCCAGCGGGGTGTCCTGCAGCGCCTTGCGGGCGGCGGGCTTATCCGCCTCGGCCACACCATCTTCGAGATCGAGGATCACCACATCGGCGGCCGCAGCCGCTTTCGCGAAACGCTCGGGACGATCGGCGGGGCAGAACAGCCAGCCTGGGCCGGCGGCACGCAAGTTCATCCAGGCTCCTCGGTGTCTGCTGGGGAAGCGGGGCGCTTCTGTACCAACGTTGTGCGCACCGCCCGCGCAACGATGTCACCGTCCTGGTTGCGACCCGTGTGCTCCAGCGTCACGATCCCCTCGCCCGGCCGGCTTTTCGACTCGCGCTTGCCGGTGCATACCGTCTCCGCGTACAAGGTGTCGCCTTGGAAGACCGGCTTGGGGAACGACACCTCGGAAAAGCCGAGATTGGCCACGATGGTGCCCAGCGTCAGCTGCGCCACCGACAGCCCTACCAGCGTCGAGAGCGTGAACATCGAGTTCACCAGCCGCTCGCCCCGAAAGCCCGGCTGCTCGGCGGCCCACGCCGCATCGAGATGCAGCGACTGGGTGTTCATCGTCAGCGTGGTGAACAACACGTTGTCGGCCTCGGTAGCTGTGCGGCCCGGGCGGTGCAGGTACGTGGTGCCGATCTCGAATTCCTCAAACCACAAGCCACGCTGGATAACTGACTTGCCGCCGGCGTCGGCGCGGCTCATGACAGCCCCAACGATCGCGCGATGAGCATCAGTTGCACCTCGGTGGTTCCCTCGCCGATCTCGAGGATCTTGCTGTCCCGGTAGTGGCGGGCCACCGGATACTCGTTCATGAAGCCGTATCCGCCGTGGATCTGGGTGGCGTCGCGGGCGTTATCCATCGCCGCCTCCGACGCGATCATCTTCGCGATCGCCGCCTCCTTCTTGAATGACTTTCCCGCCAACATCTTTGCCGCGGCATCGTAGTATGCCGTACGCGCGACGTGGGCGCGTGCCTCCATCCGCGCGATCTTGAAGCTGATCGCCTGATAGGAGCCGATCGCCTGGCCGAATGAGTGACGCTCCTTGGCGTACTTGACGCTCTCGTCGACGCAGCCCTGCGCCGCGCCGGTGGCCAGTGCGGCGATCGCGATGCGGCCCTCGTCCAGAATGGACAAGAAGTTCGCGTAGCCGGTGCCGCGGGCGCCCAGCAGATTCTCCTCCGGGACGTGGGCGTCGGCGAAGGTGAGCGGATGGGTGTCCGACGCGTTCCAGCCGACCTTGTTGTAGAACGGTTCGACGGTGAACCCCGGTGTGCCGTTGGGCACGATGATGCTCGAGATCTCCTTCTTGCCGTCCGCTGCGTTTCCTATGGTTCCGGTGACCGCGGTGACGGTGACCAGCGAGGTGATCTTGGTGCCCGAGTTGGTGATGAATTGCTTGTTGCCGTTGATCACCCAGTCGCCGCTCTCGAGCCGGGCCGTGGTGCGGGTGCCGCCCGCATCCGAACCCGCCCCCGGCTCGGTGAGCCCGAAACCGGCCAGCGCCCGGCCGGCTATCAGATCCGGCAGCCACTTGCTTTTCTGTTCCTCGGTGCCGAACCGGTAGATCGGCATCGCGCCCAGGCTCGTTCCGGCCTCCAGAGTGATGGCCACCGATTGGTCGACCTTGCCGAGCTCCTCGAGCGCCAGCGACAGCGCGAAGTAGTCGCCGCCCATTCCCCCGTACTCCTCCGGGAACGGCAGGCCGAACAGTCCCATTTCGCCCATCTTCGCGACGACTTCGTACGGGAAGCTGTGCTCCTCATCGTGTTTGGCCGACACGGGCGCGACCACGGTTCGCGCAAAATCGGCCACCGTATCGCGCAGATCTTCGTACTCCTTGGGCAGGCTGCCCGCGGTAATCGTTGTCGTCACGTTTGTTCACCTTTGATCCTGGCCAGCACTTGTTCGACCTTCACCTGCTCGCCCACCGACACCAGCACCTCCACCTGTCCCGAAACAGGTGCGGCCAGTGAGTGTTCCATCTTCATCGCCTCGACGACCACCACCACGTCGCCCTCGCTGACCTCGGCGCCCGAATCGACCTGCACGGCGATCACGCTGCCCGGCATGGGGCTGACCACCTCGGCGGGCCGCTCGCCCGCCACGCGGTGAATCTTTTGCTCCTCGGCCTCACGTAGCTGCCAGGTACCGCGCTCGTCGGCGATCCATAAATGCCGGTCGGCCTCGGCGCATCGGTATTCGCGCCGCAGCCCGGCCAGCGTGACGCTCATCTGGTCGGACTCGAGTTGCACAGTTGCGGAAACGATCTCGCCGTCACCGACCTGCACCTTGGCGGCCTCGGGCGGCCCCCACACCGACACCGTTTCGGCGCCAAGCGCCGTGCGCATCGCGGTACGGACCGGCGCCGCATCGGCACCGACGCGCCATCCGGTCGGGGCCGCCCATAGGTTGCCCCTCGGCGATGCGATCCAGCGCCGACTGACGGTAAAGCCCGCCCGCGGCGAGCACATCCTCGGGCGCCGGCAGCGGGACGAAATCCGCCAGTCGCTCGTCCAGCAGCGCGGTATCCAGCTCGACCGGCACGCACCCGCTGGTCGGCAAGCAGGAAACGCAAGAACTCGACATTGGTCTGCACGCCCAGGACCGCGGTCTGCGAGAGTGCCCGGTCAAGCTTGGCGAGCGCCTCATCGCGGTCGGCCGCGTGGGCAATCACCTTGCTCAGCATCGGGTCGTAGTCACTGCCGACCACCGTGCCTGCCGACAGCGACGAGTCCACCCGAACCCCGTCACCGGCGGGCTCGAACACCTGCAGCACCCGACCGCCGGTCGGCAGAAAGCCGCGCGCCGGATCTTCGGCGTACACCCGCGCCTCAATTGCGTGACCGTTCAGTTCGATGTCGTCCTGAGTGAACGTCAGCTTCTCGCCGGCCGCGACCCGGAGCTGCCACTCGACGAGGTCCAGTCCGGTGACCGCCTCGGTGACCGGATGTTCCACCTGCAAGCCGGGTATTCATCTCCATGAAGAAGAACTCATCGGGCCGCTCGGCGGAGACGATGAACTCCACCGTGCCGACGCCGACGTAGTCGACGCTGCGGGCGGTGTCGCAGGCCGCCGCCCCGATCCGGGCCCGCGTCGCAGCGTCGAGTAGCGGCGACGGCGCTTCCTCGATGACCTTCTGGTGGCGTCGCTGCAGGCTGCACTCACGTTCGCCGAGATGCACCACGTTGCCGTGCGCGTCGGCGAGCACCTGCACCTCGATATGCCTGGGCCGCAACACGAAGCGCTCCAGGAACAGCGTGTCATCGCCGAACGCCGAGGCGGCCTCGCGCCGGGCGCTCACCAGCGCCTCGCGCAGCCGTGCCGGGTCCTCGACCAGTCGCATGCCCTTGCCGCCGCCACCCGCCGACGGCTTGACCAACACCGGATAGCCGACCTCTTCGGCGGCCGCGACCAGGTCGTCGTCGGTCAGACCCGGTTTGGCCACCCCCGGCACCACCGGCACGCCGAAAGCGGCGACGGTGTTCTTGGCGGTGATCTTGTCCCCCATCACCTCGATCGCGCGCGCTGGCGGCCCCAGGAACACCACCGCGGCGCGTGCACAGGCCGCGGCGAAATCGGCATTCTCGGAGAGGAACCCGTAGCCCGGGTGAATCGCCTGGGATCCGGTGCGGACCGCGGCGTCGAGCACCCGAGCGATATCGAGATAGCTCTCGCGCGCCGCGGCGCGGCCCCAGCCGCACGGCGGTGTCCGCCTCGATGACGTGTCGCGCGCCGGCATCGGGATCGCTGTAGACAGCGACCGAGCGAATGCCCAGTCGGCGCAGTGTCCGGATTACCCGCACCGCGATCTCGCCCCGGTTGGCCACCAATACCGTGTCAAACATCAATCACATCCGGAAGACGCCGTAGGACACCGGTTCCAGCGGCGCGTGGGCGCACACCGAAAGGGCAAGCCCGACAAACGTTCTGGTGTCAACCGGGTCGATGATGCCGTCGTCCCACAGCCGGGCGGTCGAGTAGTACGGGTTGCCCTGATCCTCGTACTGCGCACGGATGGGAGCCTTGAACGCCTCTTCCTCGTCGGCGGACCACGGCGTGCCCGCCCCGGTCAGCTGTTCGCCGCGCACGGTGGCCAGCACGGACGCGGCCTGCTCGCCGCCCATCACCGAGATCCTCGCATTGGGCCACATCCACAGAAAACGGGGCGAGTACGCCCGCCCGCACATCGAATAGTTGCCCGCGCCATAGGATCCGCCGATTACGACGGTCAGTTTCGGCACCCGGGCACAAGCCACAGCGGTGACCATCTTGGCGCCGTGCTTGGCGATACCACCGGCCTCGTAGTCTCGTCCGACCATGAAACCGGCGATGTTCTGCAAGAACAGCAACGGGATCTTGCGCTTGTCGCACAGCTCGATGAAATGCGCACCCTTCACAGCGGATTCGCTGAACAGCACCCCGTTGTTGGCGACGATCCCGACGGGATGGCCATGAATGCGCGCGAAGGCAGTCACCAGCGTCTTGCCGTATTTGGCCTTGAACTCGCTGAATTCCCCACCGTCGACCAGCCGCACGATGACCTCGCGCACGTCGTAGGGCACCCGCGGATCCGGTGGCACCACGTCGTAGAGCTCGTGCTGCGCGTGCTTGGGTTCGACCGCGGCTCGGACTTCCCATTGAGCTGGGCTCGCGCGCGCCGAAGGTGGCCGCGATCTGACGGACGATGCGCAGCGCGTGTTCGTCGTCGTCAGCAAGATGGTCGGTGACGCCCGATACCCGGGAATGCAAGTCGCCGCCGCCGAGGTCTTCGGCCGAGACGATCTCTCCGGTGGCGGCCTTCACCAGTGGCGGGCCGCCGAGAAAGATCGTGCCCTGCTCGCGGACGATGACCGCCTCGTCACTCATCGCCGGCACGTAGGCGCCGCCCGCCGTGCACGAGCCCAACACCGCCGCTACCTGCGGAATGCCTTTGGCGCTCATTGTCGCTTGGTTGTAGAAGATCCGGCCGAAATGCTCGCGGTCGGGAAACACCTCGTCCTGGCGCGGCAGAAAGGCGCCGCCAGAGTCGACGAGGTAGATGCACGGCAGCAGATTCTGCAGCGCGACCTCCTGCGCGCGCAGGTGCTTTTTGACCGTCATCGGGTAGTAGGTGCCGCCCTTGACCGTCGCGTCATTGGCGACGATCACGCATTCGCGCCCAGAGACCCGGCCGATCCCGGTGATGATTCCGGCTCCCGGAGATTCGTCGCCGTACATGCCGCCCGCGGCCAGCGGAGCCAGCTCCAAAAACGGGCTGCCCGGATCGAGCAGGCGATCCACCCGTTCGCGGGGCAACAGCTTGCCGCGGCTGACGTGGCGCTCTCGCGCACGCTCATTGCCGCCCAGGGCCGCCGCGGCAAGCTTGGCGTTCAGCTCCCCGACGAGCCGGCGGTGTTCATCGGCGAACGATGCCGCGGCGGTCACTGACAAGCTCGGTCTCCGTTCGGCCCGGCGACCCGGGCAAAAGACTTTCAGTTAATGTAGATTAACTGGCGTGAGGGTACCACCGCCCGGGCGGCCACGTCCAGGGACGCACTCGTGACGACTGCGTCCGCCCCGGACGCCCAACCCGGTCGACCGGACCAGCCAAATCGCCGCAGCCGGTTGAAATCCGACCGGCGCCTGCAGCTCCTATCGGCCGCCGAACGGCTATTCGCCGAGCGCGGGTTCCTCGCGGTGCGGCTGGAAGACATCGGCGCGGCCGCCGGCGTCAGCGGTCCGGCCATCTACCGGCACTTTCCCAACAAGGAGTCGATGCTGGTCGAGTTGCTGGTCGGAATCAGCGCACGGCTGCTCGCCGGCGCGCGCGATGTCAGCGCCCGCGGCTCCGAGGCGAGGGCGGCGCTGGACGGCCTCATCGATTTCCATCTCGACTTTGCGCTGGGCGAACCAGACCTGATCCGCATCCAGGACCGCGACCTTGCGCACCTGCCCGCGGCCGCCGAGCGGCAGGTGCGGAAGGCGCAGCGACAGTACGTGGAGGTGTGGGTCGGTGTGTTGCGCGAATTGAACCCCGAGCTGGCCGAAGCCGACGCCCGGCTGACGGCGCATGCGGTATTCGGGCTGCTGAACTCGACACCGCACAGCGAAGCCGACCCGGCGCCGCGCGGTCACGCTCCTTGATGCGGGCCATGACCGTCGCCGCGTTAAGAGCCGGAGATCAGCTCCACTGAACCTGGTCTCATCGGATAAACCACCGCCCGGGCGCCAGGCCCGGGTACCCTGCAAATCATGAGGTGGACATGAACGATCCACGTCGACCCGAGCGATTTAGTCCCCCTCTACCGGGGTCTGGGCCGACCGGGCCGTGGGGCCCGGCAGAGCCGCCGCCCGCAGATCCCGCCTACGCCGACCAGGCGCCCTACGCGCCCAGCTACCCCGGGTACGGGTATACCCCGCCCTGGACGTCGGAGTCGTCGAAGCCGACGAACCTGACCGCGGCCAATCCGACCCAACGTTTGCCACCGCAATGGCAGCAAGGCCAATCCCCGCCGGGAGGACCACCTCCAGACGGGCCCGATTCCCCGCCGCCGGAAGGCCCGGCATCGCCGCGCTGGTTGTGGGTCGCCGCCAGCGTCGCGGTGCTGCTGGTCCTCGGGCTGGTGATCGCGCTGGTACTCACCAACAACGCGACCAAGACCCAGACTGCCGTCCCGCCGTTGCCGGCCATGCCCGGCTCGAGTGCTGTCGTTCCGCCCCCTTCGATCAAGGCACCGACCAGGGTGCCATCGCGGGTCCCGCTCCCCACCGCCGCGCCCCCGACCGTACCCAGCGAGACGACCAACCCGGGCGCGATGCAGACCGTGGTCTACAACGTCACGGGTGAGGGTCGCGCGATCAGCATCATGTACATCGACGCGGACGGCGTCATACAGACCGAGTTCAACGTCCCGCTGCCGTGGAGCAAAGAGGTCAGCCTGGCCCAGTCGGCCGCGCATCCACCGAGCGTCACGATCGTCAACATCGGCCACAACGTCACGTGCTCGGTCACCGTCGACGGCGTCCAGATGCGCCAGCGCAGTCGGCGTCGGCCTGACTATCTGCGACGCCAGGGGCTAAACAGTTTCAGGCGCGGCCGCGTCGCGCGGTGGGACCCGGACCATCAGCATCGCCAGCAGTCCGGCAATCAGCACCAGCGAGATCCCGGCCAGGCCGGCCCGGACGGCCCCGAAAACATCGACGAAGACGGAGAACAGCCACGGCGCCAGGAACGCGACCGCCCGTCCCGTCATCGTGTACAGACCGAACGCCACCCCTTCCCTGCCGTCCTTTGACATCTGCAGCAACAGGGCGCGCGCCGACGACTGCGACGGGCCGATGAACAGACATAGCAGCAGTCCGCAGACCCAGAAGGCGACCGGACCGGACAGCGCCATCAAGACGAGCCCCGCGATGATGATCGCGACCAGTGACCAGACGATCACTGGTTTGGATCCGATCCGGTGGTCGACAAACCCACCGAGCACCGCACCGAGCGCGGCCACCACGCTGGCCACCACACCGAATATCAGCACGTCCGCCTGCGAGATGCCGTAGACGCTGACGCCCAGCACGGCGCCGAAGGCGAAGATCGCCGCCAGCCCGTCCCGGAAGAGCGCGCTGGCGCCCAGGAAGTAGACCAAGTTGCGGTCGCGCCGCCATTCTGCGGAGATCTCGGTCCACAGCCTGCGGTAGCCACCCAGCATGCTCGTCGGTGCTGTTGAGTCGGTATCCGAGTCGGTTAGCCGGTTTGTGACGAACAGCAACGGCAGAGCCAACACCGCCAGCCAGGCTGCCGCCGCCAGCATCGCCCACCGGACGTTGAGCCCGTCCGCAGTGGGCACCCGCAGCAGCCCGCGCACCGCGTCCGGGCCGGAGCCGGACCCTGAGATGAATCCCGTGAAGATCAACAGCAGCAACAAAACGCTGCCGATGTAGCCCGACGCCGCGCCCAGCCCGGAAATGCGGCCGACTGTCCGCGGTGTCGACAGCTGGCGCAACATCGCGTTGTACGGAACGCTGGCCAGGTCACAGCATGCCGCCGCGGCCCCCAGCAGCACCAGCCCGGCCCAAAAGTAGCTCGGGCGATCGTGGATGAAGAACATGGCGCAGGTCAGCGCCACAGCCAGGCCCGTCCCCACGCTCAGCGCCAGCCGCCTGCGACGCGGGGACTCCACCCACACGCCGACGACCGGCGCCAGCGCCGCGACGGTCAACCCGGCGATGGCCCCCGCACGGCCCAACCAACTGGCGGGCGGGGTTCCGCCGGAGATGCCGACCCCCACGCTGCTGGTCAGGTAGACCGCGAAGACGAAGGTCGCCACGATCGCGCTCATGCCGACGGCCCCACAGTCCCACAGCGCCCAGGCCGCCACCTGGGATCGCGCGGTCGTCCGCGGCGCCGCCTCCGGCTGAGTCATGCCCGGCACTCTACGGGGGGCGACTGTCTACCATTGGCGCATGCCGGTACCAGCTCCCAGCCCAGACGCGCGTGCCGTTGTCACCGGCGCCTCGCAGAACATCGGCGAAGCGCTGGCCGTCGAACTCGCCGCGCGCGGGCACAACCTGATCGTCACCGCGCGGCGCGAAGAGCTGCTCAACGAACTGGCCGCCCGCCTGGTCGACAAGTATCGCGTCGCGGTAGACGTACGCCCGGCCGATCTGGCCGACCCATCCGAACGAGCGAAGCTGGCCGACGAACTGGCGGCGCGGCCCATCTCGATCCTCTGCGCCAACGCGGGTACCGCGACATTCGGCCCGATCTCGGGACTCGACCCGGCGGGCGAAAAGGCTCAGGTGCAGCTAAACGCCGTCGCGGTGCACGATCTCACGTTGGCGGTGCTGCCGGGCATGATCGATCGCAAGGCCGGCGGCATATTGATTTCCGGTTCGGCGGCAGGGAATTCGCCGATTCCCTACAACGCAACCTATGCGGCAACCAAAGCGTTCGCGAACACCTTCAGTGAATCGCTGCGCGGCGAACTGCGCGGCTCCGGTGTGCACGTCACGCTGCTGGCACCCGGCCCGGTGCGCACCGACCTACCCGATGCCGCCGAAGCCTCGCTGGTCGAGAAGATGGTGCCGGACTTTCTCTGGATCTCAACAGAACACACCGCCCGGCTGTCGCTGGATGCCTTGGAGCGCAACAAGATGCGCGTTGTCCCGGGCTTGACGTCCAAGGCGATGTCGGTCGCGAGCGGGTACGCGCCACGCGCGATCGTGGCGCCGATCGTGGGCAGTTTCTACAAGAGGCTCAGCGGCGGGTAGGCCTTACTTGCGCCGACCGGAACCGAAGATGCTCTTGACGATCTCGCGGACTCCCGTGTTGAGGGCGCTCTTGACCGCCGGGTTCTTCAGCACTTCCTCCCACATGGCGGGACCCTTGGGCTCCGCCGGTTCCGGCATCGGCGGAACCTGAAATTCGGTCGGCAGCGGCGGGAAGTCCGATCCGGACGTCGGGACGGGTGCTGGCGGCGCGGCCTCCTGCTCGATCGTCTGCCCGTACTTCTGCTGCAGCGGGCTGGCTTTGGCCGCCGCGGCGACCGCGTCGGCGCCGATGGCACCCATCAGCGAACGGGGTACGCGCATCCGGGTCCACGCGACCGGCGTCGGCGCGCCCTTCTCCGACAACACGGTGACGACGGCTTCACCGATTCCCAGCGACGTCAACGCCGACTCCAGGTCGTAGACATCGGTCTTCGGGTAGGTGCGGACGGTCCTGCTCAGCGCCTTCTGGTCGTCGGGAGTGAACGCGCGCAGAGCGTGCTGGACCCGGGCGCCCAACTGAGAGAGCACATCGTTGGGCAGGTCCGTGGGCAGCTGGGTGCAGAAGAACACCCCGACACCCTTGGAGCGAATCAGTTTGACGGTTTGTTCGACCTGTTCGAGGAACGCTTTGGAGGCGTCGGTGAACAACAGGTGCGCCTCGTCGAAGAAGAACACCAGCTTGGGCTTGTCGACGTCGCCGACCTCGTCCAGCTTGGTGTAGAGGTCGGCCAGCAGCCACATCAGGAAGGTGGAGAAGATGACCGGGCGCAACGACTGACCGGTGAACTCCAGCAGCGAGATGATGCCGTGGCCCTGGTCGTCGTTGCGCAGCAGATCGTTCGGGTCGAGTTTCGGCTCGCCGAAGAAGGTGTCGCCGCCCTCGGCATCGAGGTTCACCAGCGCCCGCAGGATGACGCCCGCACTCGTCGACGAAACCCCGCCCAGATCTTTCAGAGCGGCCTTGCCTTCGTCGCTGGTCAGGTAGCTGATGACAGCGCGCAGCTGGTCCAGTGTCACCAGCGGGCGGCCGGCGTCCTTGGCCCAGTGGAAGATCAGTCCCAACGTCGACTCTTGAGTAGCATTGAGCCCCAACACTTTTGACAACAGAATCGGGCCGAAGCTTTCCACGGTCGCCCGTATCGGCACGCCGATCCCGCCGGTGCCCAGCGACAGGAACTCAACCGGGAATCCCGTCGGCTCCCAGTTATCCCCGGTATCTTTCGCGCGCGCGGCGGTCTTGTCGTTGGGCTCCCCCGGTCGGGACAGCCCGGACAGGTCGCCCTTCACGTCGGCCATCAGCACGGGCACGCCCGCCGCGCTGAGCTGTTCGGCGATCAGCTGCAGCGTCTTGGTCTTGCCGGTTCCGGTTGCTCCGGCCACCAGGCCGTGCCTGTTGATCGTGGCCAGCGGAATCCGAATCTGCGCGCTCGGGTCGGCCGTGCCGTCGACGACGACCGTCCCCAATTCCAGCGCCTGGCCTTCGACGGCATAGCCATCCGCGATCCGCTTCGCCGGCGTCTCCGTTGATTCCGTGCTCATCGTGCCGCGGCCCTCTTCCCCAAGTAGTTCTCCTGCAGTAATGCAAAGCATCACACTACTTGCCAGCGGAGGCCGGGGCAGGACCAATGTGGCTTAGTCTGGGCGCTGTGCGGGACGAATTGGTGTGGATTGACTGCGAGATGACGGGGCTCGAATTGGGCTCGGACAAGTTGATCGAGATCGCAGCTCTGGTCACTGACGCCGACCTGAACATCCTCGGCGACGGGATCGACGTGGTGATCCACGCCGACGACGCCGCGCTGTCTTCGATGGTCGAGGTGGTCGCCGAAATGCACTCGCGCTCCGGGCTGACCCGCGAGGTGCAAGCATCCACCGTCGACCTGGCGACCGCCGAGGCGATGGTGCTCGACTACATCGGCAAGTACGTCAAGCAACCCAAAACGGCGCCGCTGGCGGGCAACTCGATCGCGACCGATCGTGGCTTCATCGCCCGCGACATGCCCACGCTGGACTCGTTTCTGCATTACCGGATGATCGACGTCAGCTCGATCAAGGAACTCTGCCGGCGCTGGTACCCCCGCGTTTACTTCGGTCAGCCGGCCAAGGGACTCGCCCACCGGGCGCTGGCCGATATTCACGAATCCATCCGCGAACTGCAGTTCTACCGGCGTACCGCGTTCGTCCCCCCGCCAGGGCCGTCTACCAGCGAAATCGCCGCCGTCGCCGCCGATATTGAAGGCAAGGCGGGCGCGCCAGAGGTTAACGATCCGGTTATTGATTCGGACGGGGCGCCGGCGAGCGGCTAGTATCGACGTCGCCGCTCGTTGGTCCCCGGATTCATGGGCCTGCTCGCGGCAATGGTGGGTGTAGTTCAGTTGGTAGAGCGTCAGGTTGTGATCCTGAATGTCGCGGGTTCGAGTCCCGTCACTCACCCGGCAGGTCAGAGGGTGTTTTCGCCCTCTGACCTTTTTCTTTGACTGGGCCTTGCAATGCAAGTGCAACCGTAGGCAAGCCGTAGCCAGTGCCGACACAGCCGTCCGCGTCAGACTGGCTTGTCACGAGGATGTCCGACCCTTATTATCTGCGTATGAATGCAGATACGGGAGTGTGTGGGTGGCAGGCTGCTCGGTGAACAGCTGGACGGTCCTATCGTCAGGACGCCGCTTATGACCCACGACACCGACCCCACCAACCACGGCTCGGGTCACGGCGATGGCCATGGCACCGGGCATGATCACGATCACGGTCACGAGCATCCGAAGGGTGTGCTCGGGGCGATTAAAGAGATCTTCGCCCCGCACAGCCACGATGCCTCCGACAGCATCGACGGGGCTTTGGAATCCAGCGCCGCCGGGATCCGGGCGGTAAAGATCAGCTTGCTCGCTCTTGGTGCGACTTCGATTGCGCAGTTGACGATTGTGGTCATCTCGGGCTCGGTCGCGTTGTTGGCCGACACCATCCACAATTTCTCCGACGCGCTGACTGCGATCCCGCTGTGGATCGCGTTCGCTTTGGGCACCAAGGCCGCCACCCGCCGCTACACCTACGGTTACGGCCGCGTCGAAGACCTGGCCGGGCTGTTCGTGATCGCGATGATTAGCCTGTCAGCGATCATCGCCGGGGTTGAATCCGTGCGCCGCCTTCTCCACCCCGTCGCGATCCAGCATGTCGGCTGGGTCGCAGCGGCCGGGCTGGTCGGGTTCATCGGCAATGAACTCGTCGCGGTCTACCGCATCCGCGTGGGACGCCAAATCGGGTCGGCCGCTCTGATCGCCGACGGCCTGCACGCCCGTACCGACGGCTTCACCTCACTGGCCGTGCTTCTCGGCGCGGGCGGTGTGGCGCTGGGCTTCCCGCTGGCCGACCCCATCGTCGGACTTGTCATCACGGTCGCGATCCTGGCCGTCCTGCGGACTGCGGTGCGCGACGTGTTCCGGCGTTTGCTCGACGCGATAGACCCCGCCCTCGTTGACGCCGCCGAAGCCGCCCTGGCCACCGAACCGGGCGTCACCGCGGTGCGCAGCGTCAAGATGCGTTGGATCGGCCACCGCATCTACGCCGACGCCGAACTCGACGTCGATCCCACGATCAGCCTCACCGAGGCTCACCAGATCGCCCACGAGGCCGAACACACCCTGACTCACGCCATCCCGAAGCTGTCGTCGGCTCTCATTCATGCTTATCCCGCCACTACCGAAACCCATTGATTCACAGGCGGGTTCGTAGCGAGGACACTGGCACAGCTAGCTGTACTGACCACGGACGTTGGTGACAAGGCGTGGCGTGGTGACATGACGAAGACCTCCGGGTGAAGTGCGAGCTGTCGAGGAACACACCACTCACTCCGGAGGTCTTCGTGGTCACCGGTCGATTGCGGCTGGCCCGCTGCGTTGTCGATGACCATTGGCCGCTGCGGCGGGCCGCAGATCGATTCCAGGTCTCAGTGACTACCGCGGCCCGCTGGTCGGCCAGAGCGCGCTTGGCGATGGCCGTCCGCCGCGCCTTCTGCGACGACCTCACCGGCCCGGGCGTGTAGACCTTGCGCGCGCTGCGCACCCGCGTGACCGTTGCTGAAACTCGGGCGGGCAGTCACGATGGCCTAGTGTTTGCTAACAGCAAGACGGCACGTTTGTCAGACTGACGTTTCGCCGCGCATCAACCTTCAAGCGACGGCCCAATTAGGCACTTTTACAATAATCCAAGCGCCCATCGAGTAGGCTGTCGCCTGGCCGTTAACCGGTTGAGCTGCAGGGTCGCGGAACTTCGTAGCCAAGATTGTATTGAAGCGTGCCCGACATTCGTGTTTGGCACTCAGGACATTAATGGTGGAGAGCGCCGATGAGGGCGGGTACTTGTACGCGATGACCATTGGCATGGGTTTGCCGGAGCAATTGCCGGCCGCACTGCGATGACGGCGCAACAAGAAACCGTGGTGCCCAGTGCTCACACGTATGACGACCCTCAAGTCGTCTCCCCTGATAGCCCACCCGACGGCCAGCTTGACGGCCAACTTGACGGAGTAGCCGCGATCCGGAACTGGTCCGTCGGGTACGTCAAACGTCACCCTCTCGCCTCACTCACCACGGTCGGTGAGCAGTTCGTTCTCGGTATACGCACGGTGCAGTATTTCTTCGTCGATCTCGTGACCGGCCGATTCCAATGGGAAGAGTTCGTCCGCCAAGGCGCGTTCATGGCGGGTACGGCCGTGTTGCCCACAGTTCTGGTGTCCTTACCGATCAGTGTCACCATGTCGGTGCAATTCGCGATGATGGCAGGCCAAGTCGGCGCCACGTCGTTGGCCGGCGCCGCCAGCGGACTGGCCGTCATCCGTCAGGGCGCCTCCTTGGTGGCCGCCATGTTGATGGCCTCGGCGGTGGGCTCGGCGATCACCGCCGACCTGGGTTCGCGAACGATGCGGGAAGAAACCGACGCCATGGCGGTGATGGGCGTCTCGGTGATCCGTCGCTTGGTGGTACCGCGGTTCGCCGCGGCCATCATGATCGCCGTCGCGCTCACCGGGGTCGTCTGCTTCGTCGGGTTCTTCGCCAGCTACCTGTTCAACGTGTACTTCCAAAACGGCGCACCGGGCAGCTTCGTGTCAACGTTCGCCTCGTTCGCGACGACGGACGATTTAATCCTGGCGCTGCTGAAAGCGATGATCTTTGGCGCCATCGTCACGGTCGTGTCGGCCCAGAAGGGCCTGTCCACCAAGGGCGGCCCGACCGGTGTGGCGAACTCGGTAAACGCGGCCGTCGTCGAAGCGATCTTGGTGCTGATGATCGTCAACGTCGCCATCAGCCAGCTTTACATCATGATGGTGCCCAGGACGGGTCTATGACTAGGCGCGTGACGTGACAGTCTCCGTTTACCGGCCACTGGCGCCGGTTACCAATCGGCTGGAACGGCTCTGGCACAGAGCCGTCAAGCCGTTCGCCCGGTTGGGCCACATGCTCGTCTTCTTCGTGCAGGCACTGGCCGCGGTGCCGATCGCGGTGCGTCAATACCGCGGCGAGTTTCTGCGTCTGCTGTCGAACATCACCTGGGGCAATGGATCGTTGGTGGTGGGTGGCGGCACCGCTGGGGTGGCCGTTGTCCTGGGCGTGACCGTCGGCGCGCTAGTCGGCATCGAGGGCTATAACTTCCTGGACCTGTTGGGATTGGGCCCGGCCACCGGTTTTGTATCGTCGTTGGTCAACACCCGCGAGTTGGCTCCCCTGATGGCCGCCATGGCGTTCGCGATACAGGGCGGCTGCCGGTTCACCGCACAGCTGGGGTCGATGCGCATCTCCGAAGAGATCGACGCCATGGAATCGATTGCGATCCGACCGATCCCGTATCTGATCACCACCAGGCTGCTCGCCTCGGTGGCAGCAATCATCCCGCTGTACACAGCGTGCCTGGCGATCGGCTACCTGAGCACTCAGCTGGTGGTGGGGCTGAGCGGCGGCGGCTCCACCGGCTCCTACCTGCACTACTTTTCGCTGATGCTGGCCGGCAAAGACATCGTCTACTCGCTCCTCAAGGCGGTCGTTTTTGTGTGGATCGCCGCCACTATTCAGTGCTACTACGGCTACTACGCCAGCGGCGGTCCCGAGGGCGTGGGTATCGCCGCCGGGCACGGCATGCGGGCCAGCATCACCGTGATGATCATGGTGAACATGCTGATGACCATGGCGCTGTGGGGAGTCGACGCCGGCGCAAGGTTCGGTGGTTAGGTCGGTGGGTCAGCCCAATTCCTTTGAGCTGGACGGGCGCGGCCCGTCCGACCGGCAGCTGCTCGGCTTCGGACTGACGGTTGTCATGGTGGTGGCAGCGCTTACCGCGGGGCTGTTGGCCAAGTCGACGGGCCGCCTCGAAGACTACGTAAAAGTGGTCGCCGACTTGGTCAACGTCGGCGACGGGCTCCCACAAAAGTCCGACGTCAAATACCACGGCGTGCTCGTCGGAACGGTCGATAGCGTCGTTCCCGCCGGCAACGGGAAACCCAACTACGTCCACATCGACCTCAAACCCGAATACGCCAAGTCGATCCCGGCTGCGGTCACTGCGCGAGTGGTACCCAGCAACGTGTTCGCGGTGTCGTCGGTCCAGTTGCTGGGTAACGGTCCCGGGGCGATCATCCAAGCGGGCAAGCACATTCCCGAAGACACCCAACTGCCCACCGTGCTGTTTCAAACCACCGTCAGCAAGCTGCGCGATCTACTTTCCGCGTCCGGGCGCGGCCGGGAAGACAAGTCGGTGGGCATTCTGGCCGCAGTCGCGGCCGCGACCGATCACCGCCGCACCATCCTCTTGAACAGCGGGGGGCAGCTGAATCACCTTCTAGATCAACTCAATTCGATTGTCAGCACAGATACCGGCCCCTCAACGGTATCGGCGCTCATCGATGCCACTCGGGGACTGCAGGCCACCGCGCCCGATCTTCTCGACGCGCTGCACCAGGCCGTTGAGCCGATGCAGACCTTCGCCGAGACGCGCGGACAAATGACCTCGCTGCTGTCCGGCGCCGGCAACACGGCCGGCACCGCGTACCAATCGCTGAACAATCACATCGACCAGCTCATCGGGATCACCACCGACTTCACGCCGGTGTTGGGTGTGCTGGCGCAAAATTCCCCCAACTTCCTCCCCGCCACCATCAAAATGAACGTCCTGGCCAACAAGTTCATGGAGACCATGGTCACCCCCGATGGCTTGGGCAACGCGCGTGGGATGCTGTCGTTCACCCCCACGTATAGCTACACGCGCGCCGACTGCCCGCGTTACGGTGAGCTCAAGGGGCCCAGCTGTTATACGGCGCCGTTGGTTCCGGTACGGCCGGATCTACCGGAAGTGCTTCTGCCGCAGAACTATCAGCCGCCGAAGGCCTGGCACCGCCGCCGGGAACCGTGATCGGCCCGGACGGAAACCTCGTCGCCGTCGGGCCACCGCTGATCAACCCGACGCCCAACCTGACCGATCCCAATCCGCCGCTTCCGTCGTGGCTCACACCGTCTCCGCCGGTACCGGGGACCGCAAATCCGGATAACGTGCCACCAGCACCGCCCGGCGCCGGGCACGGTTACGCCGTCGTCTTTCGGCGGCAATGTCGGGCCCGTGGGCAGCCAGTACGAGCAAAGCATGTTGACCGTGATCACTGGCCAACCCGCCAGTGCCGCCACCGAACTGCTGCTGGGTCCGATCGCCCGCGGCACTACTGTTTCTTTGAAGTCTTCTTTGAAGGCCCCTTTGAAGGCCTCGCCACAGCATTCGCCTTCGGCCGGGAGGCCCCGATGAAGTTTCGCGCTCCGCTGATCGGTCTTGCCCTTTTCATGGTCGTCGCGTCGGTGCTCACCTGGCTGGTGTACGTGAGCCTTCGACGCGACGTAGCCGGCAAGACGGCATCGTATTCGGCGGTATTCACCGACGTATACGGGCTGCGCGAGGGCGACGACGTTCGGATGGCCGGGGTGCGCGTCGGCCGGGTCGAAAAGATCGATATCGACGGAAAATTGGCGAAGGTCTCGTTCATCGTGCAGCAGGAACAACGGCTGTTCGGAAACACCGTAGCCTCGGTGACCTACCAGAACATCGTCGGACAGCGTTACCTCGGATTGTCTTTGGGCCAGGAGGGCACTCGGAATCTGCTGCCACCCGGAAGTGTCATCCCGCCGGAACGCACCGAACCGTCCTTCGACGTCACCGCGCTTCTCAACGGCTACGAGCCGCTGTTTAGCCTGTTCAACCCCCACGACGCCGACAACCTCACCAAGGCCGTCATCCAATCACTGCAGGGCGACACCTCCTCGCTTGCCACCCTGGTCAGCCAGACATCAACGCTCACCGACACATTCGCCGGACGAGATCAGGCCCTCGGCGACATGATCACCAATCTCAACAAGGTGGTCGCCAACCTCGCCGCGCAGAACGACAATCTCGACGGTGTCATCACGCAGACCGGCGACATGGTCTCCGAGCTCGACCGCCGACGTCCGGAGCTGGTGTCGTCGGTAGGTTCGCTGGCGCGGGTGCTGGACCGGCTCTCGACCTCCGTGGTGGACGTGTACCCCGCGGCGCGTCGAATTCATCGATCGCCAGCCCGGCGCCACTCGGCACATCCTCAGCGTCGAACCTCAGGTCGCCTTCTTCGCCGACAACATCCCGCTAATGATGAAAGGGATCATTCGCGCCGGCAATCAGGGCGCCTACGGCAATGGCTACGTCTGCGACGTCAACCTGTTCGGGTTCTTCCCGGGTCTCAACGATGTCGTGCCGATCATCGTCGCTGCCGCAACCCCGGGTAACAAGGCGATGCACACCCCGAGATGCAGGAACACGGCCAATGACTGATTCATCCGGGTGGCTTCGACTTGGGAGGCTGAGGCGGCTTACCAAACGTCCGCTGGAGAGCTACAACAAGACCTGGCTTGGGTTTGTCGCCGCCGCGGTGGTCGCGGTGGTGATCGGAGGCATGCTGGTAGTCCACGTGCTCGGTGCCGGGTATCGGCACTACACCGCGGAGTTCGTGCAGGCGGCGTCGCTGCGACCCGGCAACCCGATCATGCTCGCGGGCATTCCGATTGGCGACGTCACCAGCATGAAGCTCGACGGCGACCACGTCGAGGCAGGCCTGAAGATCCGCGACGATGTCGTGCTGGGCAAGGATTCGAAAGCGGTGATCAAACTCGCCACCATCCTCGGTGGGCGTTACATCGCCATCGAGCCCGACGGGCCTGGGCGCTTGCCGCACGACACATTCGAATTAACGCACACCGAAGTCCCCTACGACCTTCAGGCCGCGTTGAAGGACGCCACCACCACTTTCGAACAGGTGGACGCCGACCGGTTTGCGCAATCGCTTACGGTGTTGGGCACCCAGATCAAGGGCCTGCCCGACCTGGTGCCCCAAGCGCTTTCGAATATCGATGCGCTATCGTCGATCATCGCGCAGCGGCGCGATCAAATGGGCCAGCTATTGAAAAACACCGAGCGGGTCACCAATACACTGCGCAGCCAGCAAGCCAGGATCGGCAACCTGGTCAACCAAGGCCAAGACTTGATGGCTGTATTCGTTGCGCGGCGTGCGGTATTCCACGCGATGATGCAATCCATCCAGAGCCTGGTGGACGTTTTGAGCAAGATCGTCGTCAACGATCGCCCGGCTCTGGACGCGCTGGTCGCGGATATGAGGGATTTGACCGGAATTATGGGTCAACACAACGACCTGATGCGCAACATGTTGCAGGCTCAGCCCGATCTTGATGCGCGAGGCGGCCAACATCACCGGCGACGGGAACGCAGTCGTCGGTAACGGTCCCGGCGGTGCGATCATCGACTCATGGTTGTGCGCAATCAGCGGCCGCGCCAAGCAGTTTGGGATGATCCAATATTTCAAGGACTGCAAGTGAGAAGGCTCAGGTCCCCGGCCGTGGCAATCACAGCTGCCGTGGCAGTGCTGATCGCTGCCACCGGCATCGGTTGGTGGGCCCTGAGTCCTGGTGACGAACCGAACACGGTGACAGCCCAATTCGACAGCGCGGCAGGGTTATACGAAGGCAATGTGGTGGCCGTGCTGGGCATGCCGGTGGGCAAGATCACCAGGATCACCCCGCGGGGTGGCTACGTCGAGGTCGAGTTCACCGTCGATCGCAACGTCAAGGTCCCCGCCGACGCTCAGGCCGTCACGGTGTCGACATCCATCCTCAGCGACCGCCAGATCGAGCTCACGCCGCCCTACCGCGGCGGCCCAGTCTTGGAGAATCATGACACCATCGGGCTGACCCGGACCAAGACACCGATCGAATTCAGCCGGGTGCTGGGCGTTCTCGAAAAGGTCACCAAATCCCTCGAAGGCGACGGTCATGGCGGTGGCCCCATAGCCGACATACTCAACGGCGGCACCGAAATCATCAACGGTAATGGCGCGCGGACCAAGCATGCGCTCGACGAGCTATCAAAGGCGCTGCGGCTGAGCAGCGACGGCGGCGCGAACAGCCGCGAGCAGATCACCACGATCGTCAAGAACATCAGTTCCCTGCTCGACGCCGCCGCCGCCAACGACGGGAAGCTCAGAGAGTTCGCGTCAACCATCCACCAGCTCAGCCAGATCATGGCCGACGAGGATATCGGCAGCGGCAGCACAGGGAAGAAACTCGGCCAGGTGGTCCAACAGGCCAGCGATCTCCTCGACGCCAACCGCGACACCTTCAAGAAGGCGATCGTCAACGGCAATTCCACGTTGGATGGCGTTGTCGCCCAGCAGCGCGACCTCGCCGAGGTCCTTGATATCGCACCCATGCTGGCCGACAACGTCTACAACGTGATCGACCAGGCCAACGGCAGCGTACGGGCGCGCGTCCTGACCGACCGATCGATATTCGACGGCCAGTTCGGCAAAGAGGTCTGCAACATGATGGGCCTGCGCCAACTAGGCTGCAGCACCGGTACTTTGCAGGACTACGGCCCCGATTTCGGGTTGACCTACGTGCTTGACGGTCTGGCCGCGATGGGACAGAAATAATGACCCCGGTGATGGGCGCACGCGCGAAGGCCGCCCTCGCGATCAGCGCCACGGCAATCCTCAGCTCGGGATGCGCCACGAACGGCCTTGCCAGCATTCCCCTGCCGGCTCCCGGGCTGGGTTCTGGCGGGTACACGCTGACCGCGGTGTTCGCCAACGCACTCAACCTGCCGATGAACGCCAAGGTGAAACTCGCCGGCGCCGATGTAGGCCAAGTCGAGTCGATGGTCGCACGCAACTACACCGCGGTCACCACAATCCGGATCAGGGATGACGTACTACTACCGCAGGGCAGCATCGCCGAATTGCGCACCGCTACCCCACTGGGCGACGTGTTCGTGGCGCTGCGGCCCCCCGCCGAAGCCAATCCGAATGCGCCGTCGTTGCACAACGGCGACACCATCGGTTTGGAGTCAACGGCGGCAGCCTCAACCGTCGAATCGGTGCTGAGTTCGGCTGCGGTAATGGTCAACGGCGGCACGGTGCGTAATTTCAGCAACCTCATCAACGGTGCCGGGAGCGCGGCCGGCGACCAAGGCCGGGCATTCGGGGAGCTGATTCGCAAGTCCAGCCGGCTCCTCGCCACGCTGGACTCTCGGTCCGGCCAGATGTCAGCGGCGATGACCGAAATGTCCCGCATCGCTGATGAACTCGACGCCAAGGACCACACCATCACCGAGCTGATGGCGGCGGCCGGGCCGGCCACCGATGCGCTGGGCTCCAACACAAACCAACTCTCCGACCTGGCGGTGCAGGCCGGCGACACCGCCCGCCTGCTGGCCCGGTTTCCCACGCTCGGGGGGACCGACACCAGTGGCCGCAGCATCGTCCGTGACCTGAATACGGTCGCCGGGGTCGCCAACGACATTGCGGTGAGCCCGGATACCAGCTGGCTGGCCGTGAACCGGTTGCTTCCGCCGCTGATCAAAGCCACTGCAGGGAGCGCGGTCGCGGTGCGCGCCAGTCTTGACAAGCTGGTGCTCGGTTCGATACCCGACATCGGATTCCCCGGCGACGTAGGGCTGCACGGACCGCACCGGTACAACTGGAATCAGTTCATCGGCTCGTTGAAGTACACCCTGTGGCGTCTGCAAGAACGGGTGGTTGGACGCGGACCGAACTCGCCGCAGGTGCCGCTGATGCCGGACCCGGACATCCCGGGGCAAATCGATATCGTCCCGCCGGCTCCGGGACCGCAGCGATGATCGCCACGGTCGCCACCTCCGCCAACGTCGTCGTCGGCCTGGTTCGGGCGGCGCACCGCCGGCAGGTCTGGTTGTCGGTGGCTGGATTAGCCCTCACTCTTGTCGTGGCGACCGCCTATTTGCTGATCGGCGCGTTGCGGGTGGCACCGTTCGCGTCGTCGTATCGGGTCACCGTGCAGTTACCGGAATCCGGTGGACTACTGCCGAATCAGGACGTCGCACTGCGCGGCGTACGGATCGGACGGGTCGAGTCGCTGCAGATCACCGACCGGGGCGTCAATGCCGTCGCCAACATCACGTCGAAGGTGAGCATCCCCGCGTCAGCCGTCGCGCACGTATCCGCCCTGTCTCCCGCGGGTGAGCAGTTCATCAACTTCGAAGCCGCATCCGACGCCGGGCCGTATCTGCATGATGGCAGCTTCATCGTCCAGGATCGCACCACCGTCCCAGTCGACCTGGCGCAATTGCTCGAGGGCGCCAACGGGCTGCTGGCGCAGGTCGATCCGCACAAGGTCGAGCTGATGAAAAAAGAATTGAGCCTCAGCAAGGAGGGGCCGGCCAAGCTGGCCGCCATCGTCGACGGCGGCACGTTCCTGCTGTCGACGCTGGATTCGGTGCTACCCCAAACCACCAGCATCATCAAAACCAGCCGGGTGGTGCTGACGCTGGCGGCCGACAAGAACGCCGGATTGGCCGCGACGACCGCGGGCCTCGACCGAACCTTGGCCGGCGTGCTCAGAATGCAGGGCGGCTATCGGCGTTTGATGGCGGAGTCGCCGCGGGCCCTGTCGGGCGCCGACAACCTCTTCGCCGACAACTCCGACACCATGGTGCAGCTGCTGGGCAGCACGGCCACCATGGCGCAACTGCTGTACCTGCGGGTACCGGCGCTCAACGCGCTGTTCCCGAATTACCGCGGCTCGGTGCTGGACGCGTTCGCCAGTGTCTTTCACGACAACGGTGTCTGGGGCACCGCCGAGATCTACCCCCGCTACGGCTGCGACTACGGAACGCCGGCTCACTCACCCACATCCGCTGACTACTACGAGCCGTTCATGTACACCTACTGCCGCGACACCGACCCCGGGGTGTTGATTCGCGGAGCCAAGAATGCGCCGCGGCCCGGAGGCGACGACACCGCCGGCCCGCCGCCCGGGGCGGACCTGGGACGCCAAACCGATCCCACACCGCGGGGCCGCTTCACGGTCCCCACCCCCTACGGCGGTCCGCCGTTGCCGATCGAACCGCCGCACTAAGACCGAAACCACGCCCGACACAAGGAGATGATTGTGGTCGTGACAACCGAGAAGGATCCCGACACGGAGACCAAGGACGACAAGCGCGCCAAACGGCGAGCCGTAAAGTCTAAAGACACAACACAAGCCGCGGAGCCCGAGCAGACCGCCGACGAACTCGACGAGACTGACGCCGACGACGAGGCTGCTGACGAGACCGACGAGGACACCGACGAAGACGGCAGGCTACTTAAGGGCAAGCGCGACAAGGCCAAGGACGCCACGTGGCGCAGCCGCCCCTGGAGGCAGTATCTGCGTCGCAGTGCCCTGCCGCTATTACTGGCAGCCTCACTTCTGGTTTCGGGCTTCCTGGGCTGGAAGCAGTGGCAAGCCCACCAGCTCAACGAAGCCGGCGAGCAGGCGCGGCAGGCGGCTATCGCGTATGCCGGGGTGCTGACAAGCATCGACTCCAACAATGTCGACCAGAATTTCCGTCAGGTGCTCGACGGCGCGACCGGCGAATTCAAGGACATGTACACCCAGTCCAGCGTGCAGCTCCGTCAGCTGCTGATCGACAACAAGGCCACCGCGCACGGGGTGGTGGTGGACTCGGCGATCGCGTCCGAATCCATGGGCAAGGTCGTCGTGTTGCTCTTCATCGACCAGACCGTCACCAATGCCCAGGTGCCCGATCCTCGTATCGACCGCAGCCGGATCAAGATCACCATGGAGAAGATCGACGGCCGTTGGAAGGCAAGCAAAGTCCAGTTACTCTAACCTTTCTCGGAGCGGGCACATGTTGATCAGCAGACTCATCGCGACATCCGTCTTGGTCGCGGCGACGGGAATTTCTGGGATCGCCGGGGCGGCCACCGCGCGGGCGTCGGCCCCGTCGTTCTGCGGGGAACTCGGCGGCGACTGGGACGGGCAGTACTGCCACGCCTCTGTAACCTCCGAGCGCAACGCCGTCCGCGACATCAAGGTGGCGGTGCCCGGCGAGCTCATCGACAGCTCGACCGCGGGTCCCGTGATCCGCGATTACCTGCGCACCCTCGTCGGCAACTGGCGAAACGCTAACGCACACATGATCGCAGACAGCTACGGCGAGGAAAACTACGAAATCTTCCAACACGGCAAATTGTTGAGCGCGGTCTTCCACGAGGACTACCACGCCGACGGCCCCAAGCCCAACAACGCCTATCGCACCTTCACGTTCGACATGGCCAGCGGGCGCCGACTACAGCTGTCGGACGTGACAACGTCAAACCCACTGACCGCGATACCACCGCTGGCCCAGCCGTTCATCGAGACCGCCCTCAATCAGGCTCCGCCGCCCCACGATCCGGGCACGTACCCGTTCGTCGTCGACCGCTGGACTCCGGACAAGGTCTATTCCGGTGCGTACAAGGCATGGGCGCTGACGCCCGACGAGTTGATCCTGTACATGCCCGACTACCCGGTAGGCCACGACGAGCCCCTCAACTTCACCACCGGAACCATGCAGTGGTACATGGACGGAGGAACCGTCCAAGCCCACATCCCGCTGTCGGCGCTAGGCCCCATCCTGCGCATCTAGTACCTATTGGCCGATCGGGCTCTATTCAGGCGTTGGCGTTGCCGGCTTTCCACTGCGGCCAGGGGATGTTCCAGTCGCCGAGACCCTCGGTGCCCGACAGCGGCGGTCCAACGGTGTTGAGGACCTCGACGACGTCACCGCGCTTGATGTGGTCGTAGAACCACTCGGCGTTGCTGGGGCTCACATTAAGGCACCCGTGGCTGGTGTTGGTGTGACCTTGGGCGCCGACCGACCATGGCGCGGAGTGCACAAAGACGCCGCTGTAAGACATTTGGGTGGCCCAGTCGACATCGGTGCGATATCCGTTGGGCGAGTTGACCGGCACCCCGTAGGTGGACGAATCCATGATGATGTGCTTGAACCGCGCACCAATGATGTAGAAGCCGGCGGCCGTCGGAGTGCTGTCTTTACCCATCGACGTCGGCATGCTCTTGACGACGTCACCGTTGACGCGGATCGTCAATATCTTGGTGGTGTCGTCAGCGGTCGCAATGATCTCGTCACCGATCGTGAAGTGCGTCCTGACATTGTCTTCGCCGAACATCCCGTCGCCCAAGTCGACGCCGTAGGTGTTGACGGCCACATCAACGGCTGTACCCGGCTTCCAGAAATGCTCTGGGCGCCAACGCACTTCGCGGTTGTTCAGCCAATAGAACGCACCCTCGACGGGTGGGTCGGCGGTAATGGCGATGGCTTTCTCGGCCGCGGCGCGGTTCGTGATGACCTCGTCGAACTTGATCGCCACCGGCTGGCCGACGCCCACGACCTCGCCGTCGGCGACATTGAGATAGGGCATCGTCAGGTGCGCGGGGGAACTGGTCTGGAACGTCATCTGGCGGTTCGCCGCGCCACCGAGCCCGTTCGCCTTGGCATTAAGTGTGTAGCGCCGATTGAAGCCGAGCGGCTCGTTGGTGGACCAACGCAGTCCGTCGGGGCTGAGTTGACCGCTCACCGTCCGGCCGTTGTCGTTGACGACGGTGACGGAAGCGAGCACGCCGTCGGCGACGCTCACCGTCACCGGCGCATCGACGGTGACACCGACGGCGCCGTCCGTCACCGAGGAAGTGAGCTTGGGGACCAGTAGATCGGCGAACGGCGTGCCCTTGTCGACGATTTGCTTCGGCGGCGCGGCGGTGCGGCTGCCACTGCACGCAACGCTGAACACAGCAACCGAGATTATTGCGACAGCCAGCGACAATCGCTGTTTGCGCAAAGGCGTCATCGAGCAACCTTCCACATCGTTTTTGATTTCGCCGGTAACCACCGCCCCCTAGTGGTTCAAGGCATTCTAAAGCGTTGTTTCCCCTTGGCGAGCCAACAGGGGATGGGTTTTTGGGTCCGGCGCCGTGACCTTGCCCTCTATTCTGGGAAGGGTCCGGGATTTCGCTCTGCGACGGAACGCCTGTTATTGTCGCAACCGCGGTCTCGGCCGACAAAGGCGCCGTTAGCTCAGTTGGTAGAGCAGCTGACTCTTAATCAGCGGGTCCGGGGTTCGAAACCCTGACGGCGCACAGTTCAGAGCCTCCTACCTGGCTCTTCTGTACACACTGAGCTTCCATTGCCAGGTATGCCTCACGATCCCGACAGGCGTTCCAAACTCGGTCCTGGGTGCGATCCATTGGCAACATGCCCGCTTCAGCGCCAGGCATAGCAACGAGATTTTTCGCCAAAGTCGTCGTCTGGTCGGGGTAACTTCGCCTGTACCAGTCAAGCGGAGGGGAACCGCGGCCACCATGGCGAAGACGAATACCGACGTGATCTGGAAGATTGCGGACCTGTTGGGCTGCTAGCCCACTTCATAGGACCGAAAGTCACAAAACGTTGAGCCAGGTGTCTTCACAGATGTGGGGAATGGCTGTGCATCGATAGCTGTCATGTTTCATATTTGACCTTCGGCAGCAGTAGACCCTGGGTGCACGCTGACATCGGCGCCTTCTGACCTGTGCCACAGCGGGGCGGAATAGTCCGAATGGAGAAAAAGCGGGGGGCCTCGTAGTTGTGTGCGACCGAGCCATCGTCGGGTCAGGTCCCAGCCTGCGAGGCATTCAAGCGGTTAGTTGTGCGTGTCGGCGCGGCACCAATGCCGACAACGGCACGAACGTCACTGCGATCGCTGCAAAACCACTGCTGGAGAACGTATTTCGATCGATAGCGCCGACCTGCGCACGTTCAGCCAAGACGAGCTCTTTGCAATCGCCGCCAGGATCATTCAGCGCCCGCGCCGGGCACTGGACTGGGCCACACCAGCCGAACTATTCGATCCCGATCAACTCCACAAGGCACGGCACGGTCGGCGCAACAGCCCATCGGCGCCGCTAGCCAGATGCCAGCAGCCGCTCGGATTGTCCAGTCTGCTCGGTCTTTTGGTGCAGCCACAAGTAATCGTGGACGTGTATCATCATCCGCTCCGGGGCCGGCCACACGCGCGCCACATCGGGTGCGGCCGAAATGATCTCGGGCCGTTCCAGCTCGTATGTGTGGCCGTGCCATGCCAGTGTGGCCTTCCCGGCAGCCAGCGCATTCTGGCACCAGTCGCACTGTTGGCCGTATACCAGTGGCAGGACGAAACCATCACGGTAAGCGGTCGCGGCCGCCACCGTCCGGTACGGCCGGCCACTGCGCCGCCCCACATGAGTTAGCAGCGCATACGGAGAGTGCGTCTTTCCCGCCCAGTTGCGGGTGGCGTCGGCATACCACTTGGTAGCGCGAACTCGAGTGAATGCCCGCATCAGCCGTCGGACGCGATCTTGGTTCCCCCTGATCCTCCTTGCGATCCAGACGTCAACTGCCAGCACCGCGCCGATGATGCCGCCAAGCACCAGCAGCGCAACAACAAAGACGCGGAACACAACTTCGGGAATTCGCTGATTCTCGGCGCGCATCATTACCTCCTCGGTATCGAGCCTCAGCGCCCAGCTCACACCCGCGGCGGCCGGCTGCATGAGAGTCGAACGTTCGTTCTACCCGAGGACCAAAGTCACCTAATTGCAGCCGACCAGTCGCACGCATGAACGTTGATGTGATCCTGGCGGCGACTACATCGAGCTCGTCTTGGCTAGCTCTAGTTCGGCTCTGACCAGCCGGGTCCGGGGTTCGAAACCCTGACGGCGCACAGTTCAGAACCTCCTAGCTGGCTCTTCTGTACTCAATCACTGCACACACATTGAGCTTCCCTTGCAGTTATGCCTGGCGGCGCGTTAAACAGGGCGCGGGGCCGGCAAGCGACTGAGGCCGGATGACCGTCGCCGTCTGGGGTTCCTCGTGGAGTGTCTGACCGCCTATCCTTCAAACACGGGGGCCCGGGATCGGCAGCGTCCCGGCGGTCTATGTCATTGAAGATGCCCACTGGATCGATGAGGTCAGCGGGTCGATGTTGGGCGCGTTCTTCACGGTGATCCCGCAGACGCCCTCGCTGGTACTGGTCACCTATCGCCCCGAATATCAGGGTGCGTTGAGCCGGGTGGGCGGTGCTCAGTCCATCGCTCTTGCGCCGCTAAGTGCCCCGGAGACGGCAGCTCTCGTGGCCGAGCTGGTGGGGTCGGACCCCTCGGTGACGGGGGCGGTCACCATGATCGCCCAGAAGGCCTCTGGAAACCCGTTTTTCGCCGAGGAGATGGTGCTCGACCTAGCCGAGCGCGGCGTGCTGCGAGGCAACCGAGGCGCCTACGAATCGACCGCCGATGCCGCCGAGCTCAGCGTGCCGGCCACCCTGCAGGCGACCATCGCCGCCCGCATCGACCGCCTCGCCTCGGCGGCCAAGCGCACCTTGAGCGCAGCCGCTGTCATCGGCTCACGGTTCAGCCGAGACCTGTTGGAAACGCTGGGCATTGATCCGGCTTTTGAGGATCTGCTGAGCGGCGAGTTCATCGATCAGATCACCTTTACTCGACAACCCGAATATGTGTTTCACCATCCACTGGTCCGCACCGTGGCCTACGAATCGCAACTCAAATCCGATCGCGCCGAGCTGCACCGACGCGTTGCGGCCGCAATCGAATCACGCGACCCGGCAGAGGCGGAGGAGAACGCCGCACTGATCGCCGAACATCTGCAGGCTGCCGGTGATCTGCACGCCGCCTACGGCCGGCACATGCGCGCCGCAACGCGGGCGACCAGCCGCGATATTGCCGCGGCGCGATTGAGTTGGGAGCGTGCGGTAAAAATTGCCGACGCACTACCTTCGGATGACCCGGACCGGGCCGCCATGCGTATTGCCCCCCGTACGATGCTGTGCGGGATCGCCTGGCGCGTCCATCTGAATGTGGCCGGTGACCGCTTCGATGAACTAAGGCAGTTGTGCACCGCGGCCGGGGACAAAGCATCGCTGGCCATCGCCATGGCAGGGCTGGTGGTGGACCACGTCTATCACGGCCGCGTCCGTGAAGGGTCGCAGCTGGCGTCGGAGGCTATGGCTCTGATCGATTCGGTCGGCGATCCGACCTTGATGGTGGGGCTGTCCTTCACTGCGATCTACGCCAAATGCGTGAACGCTGAGTGGTCTGACGTGCTGCGGTGGTCACAGAAGGTTATCGAGCTGGCCTACGGTGACCCGGCGAAAGGCAATTTCGTCATCGGGTCTCCGTTAGCGACCGCCTTCACGACGCGGGGCATCGCCCGTTACTTCATTGGTCTTCCCGCGTGGCGTGACGACTTGCAGCAGGGCCTGGGCATGGCCCGCCGCGCCGACCCACTGTCCTTCGCCAGGGCCGTCAGCTACGTCTACTTCGTGGGGGTAACGGCCGGCGTGTTGAGGTCCGAGGATTCCATGGTGCGCGATATCGAGTACGCCCTGCGACACGCCGAACGATCGGCTGACGACCTCGCCTTGGCGCTCACCCGGATGACGCTGGGCGTGGCGCTGGTACACCGCCCCACGGCTACGGAGCGTGACCGGGGAGCCGAGGTCCTGGGTAACGTCTGCGAGGTGTTCGCAAGCCGGGGACACAACCTATCTGAATTGCCGATCGCCGCGATCTACTCCGCACGTGAGATGGCCCGGCGTGAAGGTCGCGAGGACGCCATACCGCTTATCCGCGCCGAAGTCGACCGTCTGGTACGCGAGGGACTGCTGCTGGGATGGGGCATAGGGGCGACGAGTGCCCTGGTGGAGATACTCCTGGATCGCGGGGCCGACGCTGACGTGACCGAAGCCGCGGCCGCGATCACCCGGTTGGCGGACGCGTCAGCCGACGACGGCCCGGTTATCCGCGACATCTGGCTGCTGCGGCTGCGGGCTCTGCTGGCGCGGGCTCACGACGATACCGCCGGTTACGTCGACTTCAGGGATCGCTACCGTGAAATGGCGACATCGCTCGGCTTCGAGGGACATATCGACTGGGCCGAGGCAATGCCGTGAGAGCGGTCAGGTTGCCGGGGGTAGTTTCTTCCTGTCACCGTGCCAGGACTGGCGGTTAGCACCACTGCGTCATAGGAGCTGCAATGGGGTTCATCCAGCCCAACCTGCCCGTCGTCGACGAGGAATGGAGCAATCGCCCGCGCGCAGAGCGGATCATTCCGATGACGCGGCACATCGCCGAGAACGGCTTCGGCACCCCGCTGATCATGCACGTGATGTACGGCGTGAAGATCGCGCTGTACGTCCTCGGCGGCTGGCTGTTCGCGTGGTCCACGAAGGGCATCGGCGGGTTCACCGACGTTGCCGCGTGGTGGACGGAGCCGATCGTTTTCCAGAAGGCCGTGCTCTTCACGATGCTGTTCGAAGTCGTCGGGCTCGGTTGCTGCTTCGGGCCGCTGGCCGGACGCTACTTCCCGCCGATGGGTTCGATCCTGTACTGGCTGCGACCCGGCACCATCCGGCTGCCGCCCTGGCCGGACCGAGTCCCGCTGACCAAGGGCAACAACAGGACCCCGTTCGATGCGTTGCTCTACGGCGCCCTGCTTGTGTTGCTCGCGATCGCACTGGTGTCCGACGGCAGCGGGCCAATCCCCGCCCTGCACACCGCGATCGGCGTGCTGCCGGGGTGGCAGACCGTCGCGATCCTATCGGTGCTGGCCGTGATCAGCCTGCGCGACAAGATCATCTTCCTGGCCGCTCGCGCCGAGGTGTACGCCCCGCTGGCGCTGGTGTTCGTGTTCTCCGGGGCCGACACCGTCGTCGGGGCCAAGGTGGTCTTCATGGTGATCTGGATCGGCGCGGCGACGTCAAAGCTCAACCGGCACTTCCCGTTCGTGATCTCCACGATGCTGGCGAACAACCCGTTCATCCCGTCGGGCCCGCTCAAGCGATCGATGTTCAAGCACTATCCGGATGATCTGCGGCCCAGCGGGTTGGCGGGTTTCATCGCCCACTTCTCCACCGCCGTAGAGGGGCTGGTGCCGCTGGTGCTGTTCTTCTCGCACGGCGGCTGGCCGACGGCCATCGCCGCGTTCGTGATGATCGTGTTCCACCTGAACATCCTGCTGTCCTTCCCGATGGGTGTGCCGCTGGAATGGAACGTGTTCATGATCTTCGGGGTGCTGTGGCTGTTCGTCGCGCACGCGCAGCTGGGATTGTCGAGTGTCACCGACCCGCTGCCGGTGGCCGTGCTGTTCGTGGTAATCGCCGGCACCGTGGTCATCGGAAACCTATTTCCGCGCAAGGTTTCCTTCCTGCCCGGCATGCGCTACTACGCCGGCAACTGGGACACCACCCTGTGGTGCGTGAAGCCTTCGGTCGACGACAAGTTCCGCACCGGCTCCCGCGCGCTCGGCCCGATGCAGCATCTGCAGCTCGAGCGGCTCTACAAGAGCAAAGACGAAACCCTGGTGCCACTGCACCTCGCAATGGCGTTTCGCGGGATGAACACCCACGGCCGCGCGCTGTTCACCCTGGTGCACCGCGCGCTCGCGGGCTACGACGAGGACGACTACAACCTGTGCGAGGGCGAGACTCTCTGCGCGATGGTGCTCGGCTGGAACTTCGGCGACGGGCATCTGCACAACGAGTGCCTCATCCAGGCGCTACAGGATCGGTGCGGATTCGAGCCCGGCGACGTAAGAGTGGTGATCCTCGACGCGCAACCCATCCATAAACAGAGGCAGGAGTACCGGCTGGTGGATGCGGCGACCGGTGAATTCGAGAGGGGCTACGTCGAAGTCGACGATATGGTCACCACTCAGCCGTGGGCCGATGACCTTCCGGTGCACGTCGACAGCAGGGCCGGCGCCGGCCGGGCGTGACGCCGCGCGGTCGGGTCAGCGATTGCGGACCCTGCGCACGACGATGATCACGGTCAGCGCCCCGAAACCCACCAGCGACGCCGTCACCACGGGCTTTTTCACGAACTCGATCACCCGGACCTTGATGTCGTCGGCGAGACGGCGGGGGTTGGCGCGCTGGGCGAGCGAGTCGACGGTGGACGCCAGCTGGTTGCGGGCCTCGTCAATGTCCTGCTTGATGGTGTCGGGGTCCCGCTCCGCCACGTCTCTGTCCTCCAAGTCCGCCCAGTCCGCCAGCAAGTCCGCTTCGAACTACCCTAGATCAGCCGGTGCTGATCCCCATGCTCCGGTGAACAGAAAGGGATCACGTTGACCGAGAACACGCGGCTGGCGCCTGGCGACAAAGCCCCCGCATTCAGCCTGCCCGACGCCGACGGCAACAAGGTGTCGCTGGCCGACTACAAGGGCCGCCGCCTGGTTGTGTACTTCTACCCGGCGGCCTCGACACCGGGTTGCACCAAGCAGGCCTGCGACTTCCGCGACAACCTGCACGACCTCAACGACGCCGGCCTCGACGTCGTCGGCATCTCCCCCGACAAGCCGGAAAAGCTGGCCAAGTTCCGGGACGCCGAGAAGCTGACGTTCCCGCTGCTGTCCGATCCCGACCGCACGGTGCTGACGGCCTGGGGCGCCTACGGCGAGAAGCAGATGTACGGCAAAACCGTCACCGGCGTGATCCGCTCCACGTTCGTGGTGGACGACAAAGGCAAGATCGCGGTCGCCCAATACAACGTCAAGGCCGCACATACGACAACGAAGATCAAGCAATATATTGCTTTGTCGACAGACGACTGAATGTGCTCTCTAGGCGCCGAGTTCCTGATCAATCTGCGGCCAATAGTGCAGCCCGTCCGGGCTGAGGAAGATCCAGTCGTGAATTTCGCCATTGACCAACGCGAAGCTGATCGGGGCAGCTTGGGCTACCGCCTCCTGTTGGAGGACAAGAGCATCGGGCGAGACTGAATCCAGGGAGCCCGAGTAGACATAGGTCTGCGGGAGTCCCTTCAGCGACCCGTACAGCGGACTCACCTCGTAGTTGTTCTCGGGGAGATTGCCCGCCCACACTTTGCCGATATTCTGCGCTCCGCTCCCGAGCGGAGGCAGGTACGGATCGTGGACATACGCGATGTTCGGGTTGGTGTCCGATACGTCCAGCCAGGGAGACAGCAGAACCATCGACGCCGGAACGGCCTGGTTATTGGCGACCAGGTACTCGACCGACGCGAGTGCCAGGTTGCCGCCCGCCGAGTCCCCGAGCACGCTGACATGCGAGGCCCCGTACGCGGTGATTTCCGTGGAGATCAGGCCGGCGATCTTAGGCACCACCACACCAGCGGTGCCGCCCTGCTGCATCAACGGGTAGATCGGCACCTCGATGGTCGCGCCGGTCTGGTAGGCCATCAACGAGTAGTCGATCCAGTGGAAGATCGTCGGCGGCAAAATGAACGCACCGCCATGAATGGCGACCACGTCATTGCCGTCTGGATGCGCAGGCGTGATCTGGACGACGCTCATCCCGTCGTAGGTGGTGTGCTGGACCGTTTCGCCCAGCAGCAACGGCAAGATCTTCGGCGGGCTGTTGCAGAGGATCAACGATAGTCCCGGGGCGTTGCTGGCAAGCACCGCGAGAATTGGCGAGTTCGGATTCCCCCACTGGTTATAAACACCTGTGACGTTCAGGAGATCTTTGACCGGATACAACGCAGCGGTTTCGATCCTGCTTGCCAGTGACGGTGCGCCGGTAAAGGTGGGGTGCAGTGAGGCCGGAATCGGCGGGATGGCCGCTGATGCGAAGAAGGTGTCGACGAGCGTGGTTCCCACCTGGGTGAATCCCGTGCCCAGTGTCGTTGGGATCTGCTGAATTTCCCGCTGAACAACAGCGAAGCCGTTCCCGATAGCTCTGGCACCGATTAGCGGGCGCCCATTAAGCGCGAGGAATGGCGCATTGATCACACCCAACACGTCCTGTTCGACGGTCTGCGCCGGACCAGCCGTAATCGCCGCAACATTGGCGGCCTCTGCGCCGGCATAGGATCCCGCAGCCGCGGTCAACGCCTGCACAAACTGGTCATGAAACGCCGCCGCCTGCGCACCGAGTGCCTGAAAGCCCTGGCCGTGGGCGGAGAACATCGCCGCAATGGCCGCCGACACCTCATCCTCGGCCGCAGCCATGATCTGCGTCGTCGCCCCCGCCGCCGCGTGGGCAGACCGAACGGTTGAACCGATGGCAGCCAAATCCGAAGCGGCGACTGTCACAAACTCCGGTGCGGAAATCACATAGGACATCCGATGCCTCCTGCGTATGTTCTTAACGTTGGACAACGACTTTCCGCACGCAGATCGCGGCTACAAAAATCTGTCAGGAATTGAGCTCCTGCAAGCCGCCGGCGAGGGACCAGAAGGCCCGCCGCTGATGCTGGTAGGGCAGCGGATTCTTCGGCGCCGGCGACAGCGTGCGACATCGACCAATTCAGGCGCCTGAAGCATCGCAATTCACCTTTCCGGAAAACCAGCCGCGGACATCACGACTATCCGGTGCCGGGAGGCCGAGACCATCCGCTCCAGCGCGTAGATTTGCGAGCTGGAGGGGTCGTAGATATGGGCGGGCAGGGGTCGTAGGTAAGCCAGATTTGCCGATGGTTTGCCGCTCGAAGTGCGCGCATTCTGGCTAGCATGAGCCAGGTCATCCAGGCATAAATATGCCGCTGGTGAATTGGAGCGAAGTTGGCGTGAGCGGGCTATTGCCGACTGGCACGGTGACGTTGCTTTTCGCCGACGTCGAGGGCTCTACGCAGTTGTGGCAGAGCCAGCCCGAGGAGATGTCCGCAGCCGTCGCTCGTCTTAATCGGGCGGTATCGGACATCGTCGCCGCACACGATGGTGTGCGGACGGTAGAGCAGGGTGCGGGTGCCAGCGTTGTGGCGGCGTTCGCGCGTGCCTCCGACGCCGTGGCCGTCGCTCTGGCGTTGCAGCAGGCGCCGTTGGCGCCGATCCGGTTGTGCATCGGGGTGCACACCGGAGAGGTGCAGCTGTGCGACGGCTGCACCTACATCGGTGCCACGGTCAACCGCGCGGAGCGCATCCGGGATCTGGCCCACGGTGGCCAGACCCTGCTCTCCGGCACGGCTGAGGATCTGGTCGCCGACATACTTCCGGCTGACGCCTGGCTTACCGACCTCGGCCTTCACGAGCTGCGGGGTGTGCCCCGTCCAGAGCGGGTGGTGCAGTTGTGTCACCCTGATTTGCGCAACGACTTCCCACCTTTGCAAACGTCGAAAAGCATTGCAGCAAATAATCTTCCGTCGCAATTAACCAGCTTCGTCGGGCGAGGCGCACAGATCGCCGAGGTGCGGAATCTGTTGACGGGCAACCGGGTGGTGACCCTGACAGGAGCTGGCGGCGTAGGCAAGACGCGTCTGGCGGTGCAAGTTGCAAACCAGTTGGCCGCCGAATACACCGATGGTGTCTGGTACGTGGATCTGGCTCCGCTGACGAACTCCGAGCTTGTGCCGGTGACGGTGGCGCGAGCACTGGGCCTGCCGGATCAGCCGGGCCGCTCGACGATGGACACGCTGCTCCGGTTTATTCGCAACCGTCAGATGCTGGTGGTGCTGGACAACTGCGAGCATCTGCTCGATGGCAGCGCCGAGCTGGTTGTCGCGCTGCTGAGTGGGGCGGCGGGGCTGGTCGTGCTCGCGACGAGCCGTGAGGCGATCGGGGTGGCCGGTGAGGCGAGCTGGCGGGTGCCGTCGCTGTCGCTGACTGATGAAGCCATCGAGTTGTTCGCCGACCGAGCTCGCAACGTTCGGCCTGATTTCGAGATGACCCACGACAACGTTCCGGCGATGACCGAGATCTGCCGGCGACTCGACGGTTTGCCCCTGGCCATCGAGCTGGCGGCGGCGCGGGTGCGGGCATTGTCGCTCGCCGAGATCCTCGACACTCTCCATGACCGGTTCCGGCTGTTGACCGGTGGTGCGCGTACTGCAATGCGCCGCCAGCAGACCTTGCGCGCCTCGGTGGACTGGTCGCATGCCCTGTTGATCGGTCACGAACGGAGGTTGTTGCGCCGGCTGGCGGTGTTTTTTGGTGGCTTCGATCTGGTCGCCGCTCAGGCGGTCGCGGGCGGTGGTGATGCGAAGCGCTTCCAGGTGCTCGATCAGCTCACGCTGCTAGTGGACAAGTCGCTCGTGGTGGCCGAGGACAGCGGGGGCCGAACCCGCTACCGCTTGTTGGAAACGGTGCGGCAGTACGCCCTGGAGAAGCTGGGCGAGTCCGGCGAGGCCGACGTCGTGCGGGCACGTCACCGTGATTACTACACGGCGATGGCCGCGCTGTTGGACGCGCCGGCGGGCAGTGACGACGAGAAGCGTCTCAAGCACGCCGACATCGAGATCGACAATCTGCGCGCTGCGTTTGGGTGGAGTCGCGAAAACTCAGATGTCGAGCTGGCGTTGGCGCTGGCGTCTTCCCTGCAGCCGCTGTGGCAAACGCGGGGACGCCTGCGGGAAGGGCGGACCTGGTTCGACACCGCCCTCGCCGACGACGACGCACACCAGCCAGGGGTGACGCCCGCGGTGCGTGCACGGGCGCTCGCCGACAGGTCGGTACTTGCCATGTTGATGGGGGCCGCCGACAGCCTGGACCAGGCTGAGCAAGCCCTGGCGATGGCGCGCGAGGTCGACGACCCGGCCCTGCTGGTTCGGGCGTTGACGGCCTGCGGCTATGTCGCCGTCAACCAATACGCCACGATGGCCGGGCCGTACCTAGCCGAGGCGCTCGGCCTGGCCCGGGCGTCGGGTGATCGGTGGAGGCTCGGCCAGATTCTGGCCTGGCAGGCGCGCGGGGCGATGGCCGGGGGTGACCCGATCGCGGTGTGCGCGGCCGCCCAAGAAGGACGCGACCTCGCCGACGCGATCGGTGACCGGTTCGTCTCGCGCCAGTGCCGCTATTTCCTTGGGTGGGCACGGCTATTCCAGGGCGATCTGGCTGCAGCCGCCGCACAGTCCGGCGAGGTCACCACGGATTCCAAGGCAGCTCACGATGAGATCTCGAGGGCGCAAAGCCTCACGCTCCAGGGTGTCGCACTTGCATGGCAAGGTGAGACGGGCGCGGCCCGGGCTGCGGCCGACGCGGCCGTCGAGGCCGCCGCGGAGCAGGGCGGGCTTGCTGCGGGCGTGGCGTACACGGCGTTGACCATCACGGCCCTGGCCGGCGGCGACCTCGAAACGGCGCAAGACGCAAGCCAAACGGCCTGGCCGCACCTGAGTGGGCTGCGTGTGATGGTGACGCTGCGCGTCTTCGGTGCGCAGGCTGCGCTGGCGTGCGGGGATTTGCTCGCGGCCCGTCGCTGGGCCGACGACGCCGTCTCGACGGCGGGGGGTTGGTGGCACATGCTGGCACTGACCACGCGGACCCGCGTCGCGATCGCCCGAGGTGAGCCAGAGCAGGCCGAACGCGACGCCCACGACGCGCTCGCGAACGCCGCCCGCGTCCAAGCGTATTTGGGGATTTCCGACATCCTAGAGTGCCTCGCCGTCCTGGCCGGCGACGCCGGCGGTCATCGCGACGCCGCGCGGCTCTTCGGCGCGGCGCACGGCATTCGGCTGCGCATAGGGGAGGTGCGGTTCAAGGTGTGGGACGCCAGCTGCGAAGCCTGGGTGGCGGTGCTGCGAGACGCCTTGGACGAGAGGGATTTTGACTCCGCGTGGGCCGAAGGCTCGGCCCTGTCCATCGACGAGGCCATCGCTTACGCCCAGCGCGGCCGGGGCCGACGCAAACGACCCACCAGCGGCTGGGCATCGCTCACCCCGACCGAGCGCGACGTCGTCCGACTGGTCGGCAACGGGCTCAGCAATAAGGACATCGCCGCCCGGCTTTTCGTCTCACCGCGCACCGTGCAAACCCACCTCACCCACGTCTACACCAAACTCGACCTGAGCTCGCGCGTACAGCTGGTCCAAGAAGCAGCCCGCCACTTGTAACCAATCACGGTGTCTGAGCTTTCGAAGGGTCAGCACCCGAAGAAGGTCGATCTCCAACGTCGCCGATGATGCAATGACCCGGTACAACGTCAAGGCTGCACATACGACAACATTCATCCAGAAGAAAATTCTGGGTGCGTAGAGCATGACATCAGGGTTTCGCGCGGAACGCGTGACTGAACCCGAAGGTGCAACGGCGCGTTCGTGCAGCCGGCCACGAGCGTGCTGCGGATTAACGCTTTAGGGGGACGCGCGTCTCTCGGCCAGCCGCCCAAAGTGCGCCGTCGTCGCCTCAAAAGTCTTCCGCACCATTCCCCCTAGTGCGCGTGCCGCGATCGAAGCCAACGGGCCGGTAAAGACGGTGCGCTGTGTAATCAACGTGCCGGAGTCAGTGGGCTCGATGAGATGATCGACGGTCTCGGTCAATCCGGGCACTCTCGCCACTCCCGTCCACAACATCGGCGCTTCTATTCGGGTGACGGTCAATCTCAGTGGCGGATGGCGCCTTACCTGCATGGTGATCTTCGCCCCCACTGCGAATGGGCCGTCGATCTTGGCCATGACCATGACATCGCCTGGCCACTCGGCGGGGTTAGTCCACACCGCCCACACATCCTCGACGCTCGCCGAGGAGTGGGACGATCCGCCGAACGGGCCCTTCGCCTCACCCATGTCGGATCATCTTTCCTCGCTTCGCCTTGCCGTTGTGCCCTGTGTCCGGTGCCCTGCGCCGCGCCGCGAGCCAGCGCGTTGCGAACCAGCAGAACAGCGCGAACCCGATGCTGGAGTAGATCAAGTTGATGACCACGCCCGCCGTTGGATCGAAGCCGAGCTGGCGGAGCTGGCTGGCTTTGCGGGCGTCGATACCGTGGCTGAGTTCCCACATGATTCCCGCAATCGCGGCGAGTTGCCCGGCGAGCCCGACGATGACGACTTGGATCGCCCAGCGTGTGCCGCGCAGCATCATCACTGCTACGGCGGTCAAACCGACCGCGACCGGGATGTAGGCCAGTGCTTGACCTGTATCGCGGTGCGCGACGGCGAGGATCAACGCGGTGACGGCCAGCCCGACGCCGGCAAATATGAGCCCGGCCACGCTAATCGCCAGCGGCCGATGGAAAACACGCCCATCAGCCCTGAACATCATCTTCACCGCATGACGCAGCGGCACGAATCGAACTGTACAACTCCCGATGGCCCGCAGGTAGTGGTCATTAGTCGTTAGCGGGGTGGGATACCGCCCGCCCATCGCCCAGTACAACGTCAAGGCCACCGGCCACGTTGCCAAGCTGCGCCGCGACTTGTCGGTCTAGACACTTCGCGAGCGTCCACCGCTGTGGTCGAGGCGGTACTGCATGGAAAGATGGTTGCCAGCATCCACTGGATTTCGAGCTAGGTGCGTATCTAATGAAGGTCCTTCTATCCATTGCAGCGGTCCTGGCGGTCACCACGACCCTCGCGGCGACCGCGCACGCAGATCCGAACGACGCAGAGTTCCTCCAAAAAATCCGCGACGGAATGGGACTAGAGGTCAACGACGGACCGGGCCTCATCAACGAGGCGCACGAACTTTGCAGCGAGCTGAAGAAGGGCACGCCCTACAAGACAGTTGTATCGACCCTCTTTCAGGGCAACGGCAACTTGGGCCCCGACGGAGCTGCCTATTTCGTCAGCGCCAGCGCCCAGGCCTACTGCCCGGAACTTGTCGCCGAATGAGTTGGATGCTTACGGCGCTCGGGGTCGGATTACGTCGGTATGAGGTTGGTAATGCAGAAAGGATGACCCGCCGGATCGATCAGGACCCGCCAGTGATCCGGATTGGGCTGCAGTTCGGCCTTCGTGGCGCCCAGGGCAAGGATTCGAGTCTCCTGACCGTCGAGGTCCGAGACCGCTAGCTCCAGGTGCAGCTGTTTGGGCACCGTGCCGTCCGGCCAAGTAGGACGTTGGTGGTCAGCGACACGTTGAAAGGTGAGCAGCACGCCCGTCCCTTGTAGGGCCAGAAAATCCTCGGTGGAGAACATCACCTCCAGGCTCAGTACGCTTTTATAGAATTCGCCCAACGCAGCGGGGTCTGGGCAGTCGACCGATACCGCACCCAGTCGAACGTCCTCCACCATGAACGCCTCCATGCCGCTGGCTCGTTGCCTTCATCACCTTGTGGGCAAGTCTGGCACGCGCCAGCGACAGACCGGTCTAGTGTGCGTCAAGCCAGGTGGGCCAGCAGCAGTGCTTCGGCGACCGCCGCGCGTTGCAGCACACCCAGATGCAGGCTCTCGTTGATGCTGTGCGCCTGCGTTGCGGGGTCTTCGACCCCGGTGACGAGAATCTTCGCCCGCGGGAACGCGGCCGCAAACTCGGCGATGAACGGGATCGAGCCGCCCATGCCCATGTCGATCGGGTCCGTACCCCAGGCCTGCCGAAACGCCACCCGCGCGGCGTCATAGACCCCGCCGCTCGCATCGATCGTGTAGGGCTCGCCTTTTTCGCCGCCGGTGACGCTGACGTGGGCGCCCCACGCGGCGTGCTGCTGCAGGTGGGTGGTCAACGCGTCCAAGTGCGCCTCGGCGTCGCCACCAGGCGCCACCCGCATGCTGATCTTGGCGCGGGCCCGCGCGATGAGCGTGTTCGACGCCGCCGCGACGGATGTGGTGTCGATGCCGATCACCGTGATCGCCGGTTTGGCCCACATCCGCTCGGGCACCGAACCCGAGCCGATTTCGGACACCCCGTCCAGCAAGCCGGAGTCGGCGCGTGCCCGCCCGGCCGGATACTCGGGGTAGTTCAGTCCCGCGACATCGGTTTCGTGCAGGCCGGCCACGGCCACGTTGCCGTCGTCGTCATGCAGACTTGCCAGCAACCGCACCAACACGCTCAACGCGTCGGGAACCACGCCGCCCCACAGGCCGGAGTGCAGGCCGTGGTCCAGCGTGGCGACCTCGACCACGCAGTCGACCAGACCGCGCAGCGACACCGTCAACGCCGGGATCTCGGTGCTCCAGTTGTCAGAGTCGGCGATGACGATCACATCGGCGGCCAGCGCGTCGCGGTGGGCGGCGAGCAACCGGCCCAGTGACGGCGACCCGGATTCTTCTTCGCCCTCGACGAACACCGTCACACCCACCGGCGGCTTCCCTTCGTGCGCCCTGAAGGCCGCCAAATGCGTTGCGATACCGGCTTTGTCATCGGCGCTGCCGCGGCCGTAGAGTCGCCCGTCACGTTCGGTCGGCTCGAACGGCGGCGAGACCCACTGGCTGCGGTCACCTTCGGGCTGCACGTCGTGGTGGGCATACAGGAGCACGGTGGGCGCGCCCGGGGGCGCCGGGTGCGACGCGATAACGGCCGGCGCGCCGCCCTCGCTGACGATTCGCACATCGCCGAAACCCGCCTGCGACAGCAGATCCGCCACCGCTTGCGCGCTGCGGTGCACCTCGTCGCGTCGACCGGGATCGGCCCACACCGATTCGATCCGCACCAGGTCCTCGAGGTCGCGTCGCACCGAGGGCAGCACGTCGCGGACCCGCTCAGCCAGATCGGTCATGTACACCCCTTGCTTTGCCGCGAGCAGACGCAAAAGCCCCTCGTCGTCGGCGTGTCGCGGCGCTTTTGTGTCTGCTCGCCGGAGTTAGTTGGATTCGAGGATGGCCACCGCGGCCGCGGTATCCCCTTCGTGCGTCAGCGACACGTGGATCGTCACGTCGGCCAGATGCTTGGCCACTGCCCCGGTCAGCCGTACCCGCGGTCGTCCCCACATGTCGGTGACCACCTCGATATCGCGATGGATGGCCTCCGGCAGCACCGGCCGCTGCGCGAACCGCGATCCCGACCAGGCCTTGATCACCGCCTCCTTGGCGGCCCAGCGCGCGGCCAGGTGACGGGCGGCCGACGAACTCTTGTCGGAGGCGTCGCGCCGCTCGCCGGGGGTGAAGGTCTCGGAAAACACCGTTCCCGGTTGATCGACCTGTTCTGCGAAATCACTGATCGAGACGAGATCGATCCCGATTCCGACGATGCCCATGGCTGGCTACGTTAACGGATAGGCCGCGTCATCTTGCAGAGGCCTAGAAGGCCCCGTCACCACCCAGCCGGGCGTCCGGGTTCAGCAGCATCGCCGCCTCCTGGCGCTTCTCCGGGGAATTGTGATCGAAACGACGGTCTGGCGGCCGCTCATACATCGGCGCACCGCCGGCGATGGCCGAAGCAAGTCGGCGCTGACCGGCCAGCAGGCGTGCGTCCGCACGGCGCTGGTAGTCCGCGCGCTCGCCCGGCTCCAGCGAAGCGATGAACGCCTGTGGGTGCACCAACGCGACCAGGCCGGACACGTGGCCGAATCCAAGACTGGTCAGGATCCCGGCCTTCAGCGGGAGCTTGTCACCGAGCCGCAGCGTGTCGCGCACCCACACGAAGTGTGCCGAGCTGGCAAGTTCGTCGTCCACGCAGTCCAGGCTGCGGTTGGGTGGGATCACCCCGTCGCGCAGCATCTGGCACAGGCCCATCATCTGGAAAACCGCCGCGCCGCCCTTGGCGTGGCCGGTCATGCTCTTCTGCGACACGATGAGCAGCGGAGCGCCCTCCGAGCGACCCAGTGAGTCGGCCAGCCGCTCGTGCATCTCGGTCTCGTTCGTGTCGTTGGCCAGCGTTGAGGTGTCGTGCTTGGAAATCACGGCGACATCGTCCGCGGTAAGACTCAGCGCGGCCAGTGCTTTCGCCAGCGGGGAGTTCTTGCCGCCGCGGCCGGCGCCCAGCGCACCGAGACCCGGGGCCGGGATCGAGGTGTGCACACCGTCGGCGTATGACTGCGCGAAGGCCACCACCGCGAGCACCGGCAGGCCCATCTTCAGCGCCAGGTCGCCGCGCGCCAGCAAGATGGTGCCGCCGCCCTGGGCTTCGACGAAGCCCAGCCGGCGACGGTCGTTGGCCCGGGAGAACTTCGAGTCGTGGATACCGCGGCCGCGCATCATCTGAGTGTCGGCGGTGGCCGCCATGTCACCGAAGCCGATGATGCCTTCCAGCGTCAGGTCGTCGATGCCACCGGCCACCACCAGCTCGGCCTTGCCAAGCTTGATCTTGTCGATGCCCTCCTCGACCGACACCGCGGCCGTCGCGCACGCGGCGACCGGGTGGACCATCGCACCGTAGCTGCCGATGTAGGACTGAACCACATGCGCGGCAACGATGTTCGGCAAGACCTCTTGGAAGATGTCGTTCGGCTTGCTACGGCCCAGCAGGTTGCCGTGGTACATCGTCTGCATCGATCTACCACCACCCATGCCGGTCCCCATCGTGTTGGCCACCATGCTCGGGTGCACATAGCGCATCACTTCGGCCGGGCTGAAGCCGGCGGTCAGGAAGGCGTCGACAGTCGCGACGATGTTCCACACCGCCAGCCGGTCAATGGAACTGACCATGTCGGCGCTGACGCCCCACACCATCGGGTCGAACCCGGTCGGGATCTGAGCACCGACGACGCGTGACAGCTTGGTCTTTCGCGGCACCCGGATCTCGGTGCCGGCCTTGCGGATGACCTGCCAGTCGCTGGAGTCCGGCACCGGACGGATGATCGTGTGCTCCGGGTCGAACTCGACGAAGGCGCGAGCGTCGGACTCCGACGACACCACGAAAGCGAAATCCTTGTCCAGGAACACTGACACCAGCAACGGCGACGAGTGGTCAGGGTCGATCGCGCCGTCGTCGACGAACTCACGAATGCCCACGCGCTCGACCACGACGTCGTGGTAACGCTCGACCAATTCCGCCTCATCCACCAGGTCGCCGGATTCGCTGTCGTACCAGCCCGGTTGAGGGTCGTCTTCCCAACGGATCAGTCCGGTGGTCCAGGCCAGTTCGAGGACTCCGGCCGCCGACAGTTCGTTGTCGACCTCCATCTCGAAGCGGGTGCGCGAGGAACCGTACGGGCCCAGCTCGGCGCCACCGACGATGACCACCAGATCGGCCGGGTCGACGTCGAGGTCATCCCAGTGCGGAGGCGGCGCCGGGGTGAACCCGCGCGGCGGGGACGGCAGCGCGGCGATGGTGCCCTCGGCCGCGGTGTCGTCATCTGCACCCGCCTCCGCTGACATCTCCTCGCGCGCTTTGGCGGCGAGTGCGGCCATGTCGAGGTTGGCGTCACCCAGCCCACCGGTCAGGTCGGCCTCGATGGGCGTACTCGCCGCGGCCACCTTGGACTCCACATCGCACAGGCTCAGCAGCATTGCCGCCATCTGGTCGGTGGAGTACGTGGTGACACCGGCCTCCTCGACCGCGCTGACGATGGCGTCGTTGTGGCCCATCAACCCGGTGCCGCGGGTCCAGCCGATCAGCGCGTGCGCCAGGCTGACCCGGGCGGCCCACGAAGTCTCGGCGTGCCAACGGCTTACCAAGGCGTCCAGCGCAGACTTCGCTTCGCCGTAAGCGCCGTCACCACCGAACATTCCGCGGTTGGGTGAACCGGGCAGCACCACATGCAGCCGGGAAGCGATGTCGCGCTCGGCGCCGATCTTGGACAGCCCGCCGATCAACCGCTGCACGGCCCACAGCAGAACCTTCATCTCCATCTCGGAGCGCGCACCGGCCTCCGACAAGTCGCCGGCCACGCGCGGTGCCGCGAAGGGGAACAGCAGCGTCGGCGTCTGCGCGTCCTTGATGTGAATCGACTGTGGCCCAAGGCTTTCGCTCTGCTCGTTACCGATCCACTCGACGAGTGCGTCGATGTCGGAGTAGGACGCCATATTGGCCGGCGACCACCCACAGCGACGCGCCGTAACGAGCGTGGTCGCGGTACAGCGTGCGGTAGAACGCCAGCCGCTCGTCGTCCAGCTTGGACGTGGTGGCGATGACGGTTGCACCGCCGTCGAGCAGCCGTGCCGCCACCGACGCCGCGATCGAGCCCTTCGAAGCGCCCGTCACCACCGCGATTTCGTTGCAGTGCGGACCTGAGTCGGGGTTCTCGGCACCGGCGGCGATCCGGCCGTACAGCGACCCGTGGATCTGACGGCCGGCGGCCAGCGACTTGCCCTGCCACCAGGTGGCCTGAGTCGCCACGACGTGGCCGGCGCCCTCGAACCGTTCGGACAGCCGCACCCAGTCGGCGTCGATGTCGCCCTCGTCGGTCAGCCACAGCTTGACCAAATCTTCACGGGCGCTGGCCCAGCGGTCGTCGAAGACGACGGCCTTCTTGGCGTCGAACACCGGCGCCACCAAACGCGGCCAGTCCGCACCCAGCTCGGCGGTGACCAGGTCGATGAGCTCGGCATCGGTGGTCGCGGGCGACGCGCTGATCGGGTCGTCCAGGCCCAGCTGACCCAGCACCAGACGGGCCGCCGAGGCCAGCACCCCGTCGCGACCGGTGATCTGGTCGGTGAATTCGCTCAGCGCGGCCGCGTCGACGGTCGCGCCGCCGCCACCGCCCGTGGACGGCAGGGCCACCGCGATTCCGTGACGCGCCGCGACCGCGGCGACCGCGGCGTCGATGACCTTGTCGACGGAGCCGGCGTCGGCCAGCGCACCCTCGTGCAGGTGGCCCATCGCCCCGCCACGAACGCTGGTGCCCTCGCGGGTGCCCAGCGCGACCTCCACCGTGACGTGCTTGGCCCAACCTTCGCCGAGCTCCCAGGCCTTCTTGACCCGCTCGGCGATGGCGCCGGGCCGCTTGCCCGACGGACCGAGGATCGTCTTCAGCTGATCATTGATCGCGTCGGAAAGCACTGGGCCGTAAGGCTTGTAGGTGCGCGCCAGCTTGGTCACCTGCGCCCGCAGCCCGGCCAGGTCGGCCTCGGCGGCGCCGTCGATGGCACCCAGGTTCAGCTCGGAGCCCAGGTCCACCAGCAGCTGGTTGCGTCGCGACGAGGCGCCGTCGGTGATGGACTCGATGGAGTCCAGCTTCTCGATCTGGTCGATGCGCATCTTGGCCGACAGCGCGATCAGCGCCAGGGTCGCGTCGGCGGCGTCGAACACGATGTCGTCGGGGCGGAGCCGCACCCGACGGCGCAGTAGCGGGCGCGGGCGCCGGTGCGGCGTGCGGCGCTGACGGCACCCTCCGCCGCGGACGCGGCGGAATCCTCGGACTCGTCTTCGATCTCCGGCTCGGGGTCGGTGTCGTTGGCGAACAGCACTGCGGCGTCGCGCTCGGCATTGAGCACTTCCACTGTGCTGTGGGCATATTCGGGCAGCTTGAGGGTGTTGGTGGCCAGTCCGGCGACGGTCGGCGCGGACTTCACCCCGATCTCGACGAACCGCTCCACGCCCAGACCGCCGGCGGCCTCCTCGATGAACAGCAGATCCTGGGTCTCGATCCAGCGCACCGGGCTGGCGAACTGCCAGGCCAACAGCTCGATGAAGACTGTGCGCGCCAGCTCGCGCGGCCGCTCGGTACGCCACGTGTCGTAGTCGGCGAGGATCTCGTCGAGCGGCTCGGCGGGCACCAGATCGCGGATCTCCTGGATGAAGTCGCGGTCCAGCGTGAACGGGCGCGGCACCAGGTTGGGGATGTAGCGTCCGACGATCACGTCGGGATCTTTGTCGCGCGGCATGACCCGCTCCAGCGAGCGGCGGAAATCGGCGACACCGACCCGCAACACCCGCGAGTGGAACGGCACGTCGATACCCGGCACCAGGATGAATGAGCGCTTGCCGCCACTGATTTCGCGGCGCCGCTCAACCTCCTCTTCCAGCGCTTCCAGACCGCGCACCGTGCCGGCGATCGCGTACTGCGAGCCGCGCAGGTTGAAGTTCACGATCTCCAGAAACTCACCAGTATTCGCCGCAATCTCGGCGACGAAACCCGGGACCTCGTCGTCAGGCAGGTCGATCTGCGACGGGCGGATCGCGGCCAACCGGTAGTTGGAGCGGCCCAGCTCGTCGCGCGGCACGATGTCGTGCATCTTCGAGCCGCGGTGAAACACCATCTCCAGCAAGGCTTCCAGCTCGTAGATATCGGTGACGCAGGCCAGCGCGGTGTACTCACCGACCGAGTGGCCGCACGCGATGGCGCCCTCGACGAAGGCACCCTGCTCACGCATCTCGGCGACCTGCGCGGCCGCCACCGTCGCCATCGCGACCTGGGTGAACTGAGTCAGGAACAGCACGCCGTCGGGGTGGTGGTAATGCACGCCGCTGGCGATGATGCTGGTCGGGTTGTCCCGCACCACGTGCAGCACCGAGAAGCCCAGCGTCTCGCGGGTGAACTTGTCAGCGTTGTCCCACACCTTGCGGGCCGCCTTGGAGCGGGCCCGGACCTCCATGCCCATGCCCTTGTGCTGGATGCCCTGGCCGGGGAACGCGTAGACCGTCTTGGGTGCGGCCAGGCGCGCGGTCGCCGACATCACCAGATCCGATCCGATCCGCGCGGCCACCTCCAAAACCTCTGCACCCTGGTCGATTCCGACGCGATCGACCCGGAATTCGACCTCGTCGCCCGGACGCACCATGCCCAGGAATCGTGCGGTCCAGCCGACCAGCCGAGCCGGGTGGACGGGCTTGACCGTCGGTGGCGGTCACCGCGTGCTGCGCGGCGGCCGACAACCACATGCCGTGCACGATGGGCGATTCCAGGCCGGCCAGCAGCGCGGCGGCCCGGTCGGTGTGGATGGGGTTGTGATCACCGGACACCATCGCGAACGGGCGCATGTCGACCGGTGCGGTCAGCAGTGACGTCGCGGCGCCGGCGGCGCGGAGTCTCGGTCGCGTTCTCGGATACCGCGCCACCGGCCCGGGCCGGGTCGGTGAGTTCAGCGGCACCGGTGCGCCCAAGGATCGCGAACCGCTCATCGAGGGTGGCGATCACCGCGCCGTCTGCATCGGCCGAGTCTTTCAAGGTCACCGACGACCGGGACGACGCGGCCCAGGTCCGTGTCGGTGGCCTGCGAAGCCGTTGCGGTGACTGTCAATTGGGCCGGGACCTCCGGCAGTTTGCCGACCACCCGGGCGGCATGGTCCAGGTGCACCAGGCTCAGCAGGCCCTCCACCACCGGGACACCGGCGTCGGTGACCGCCGAACCGATCGCCGCGAAAACGGCGGGCCAGCAAGGGCCGACCAGTGCGTCGGGCACGGTGGTGAGGCTGGGCGCCAGCGGCTCGCCGAAGATCGCGGTGACCCCGGTGTGGTCGGCCACCCGCTCGGGATCCCAGTCCACCGTCACGGTGGCTGTCCCGTCGTGACCGGCGGCAGGAGCTCCGGCCCGTCCACGCCGGCGGCGATCGCCAGCACCGCGCGCATGGCGGTGGCGGCGTCTTCGGTGGAGACCACCGGGGTGCCGCCGTCAACAGTGTTGGCAGGCAAGCGTGAATGGGATGTCGACCCACGTGCCGGACACCGGCACGCTGAGAACGACCTGGTCGTCGTCCAGCTCACCTGCAACCGGGCTCCGGTGGATGAATTCGTGGCGCGAAGGCTCGTCGGGTCCATCGTGCACCAGCCAGTCGGCCGAGTCGGCGATGCGATGCACCGGGTTGATGGCGGTGCGGCCCGCCCACAGCACATCCGGTGCGTCGAGCACGACGGCCAGCGGTCCGGTCACGTCGGCGCGGCCCAGCCGGCGCGACGTGACGGCCTTTGGCTCCGTCCGGGTGGCCAGCACCTCGTCGATGGCGGCCTGCTCGAAGCGGTCCAGCAATGCACCGACGGGTTCGTCCAGCCGGGTGATGCCGGCCACGGCCGCGGTGCCGGGGATGATGCACACCTGGTCGGCGTCGTAGCGGGCGTCGTGCGCCTGCCACAGCGAGTCGCTGCGCCACCAGCGCCGTACATCCTTGTCGATGACCGGGACGAAGTTGACCGGCTTGCCCAGCGTCTTGCACAGCGTGACGAAGAACGGCACGTCGGCGGGGTGCAGCTGCACGGTTTCGGCGTCGGGGTAGCGCGCGAGCAGCGTGGCGATGGCCTGCGTCGGGATCTTCCAGCAGCGCCGCGTCGCTGGACCCGAAAAACAGCGTCTCGATCGGGCCGTGGTCCTGCGGGTGCAACCGCGCCTCGGCCCGCTGCAGCATCTGCTCGAACCGGTCACGCCAGGTGTCGGCCAGCCACGGGCTGCCCGGTGCCGCGGTGTCGGCGGTCGAATCGCCCTCGCCGATGGTCAGCTCGACGTAGCGCCGCAGCCACTGCAGGTAGGTCATCTCGCCGAAGTCGCCGAAGTAGGGCTTGGCGGTGTTGGCCATCGCCGCGATGATCTCGTCGCGGCGCTCGGCGACCGCGTCGGCATCGCCGGCGACCTCGTCGAGCAGCCGGCCGCAACGCGACGCGGTGTTGTCGATCTCGTGGATGTCCGCACCGAGCTGGCTGCGGCCGGAAGCCATGCCGCCCTGGGCTTTTCCGGCACCGACCCACTGGTCGGTGCCCTGTGTCTCGACCAGCATCCGCTTGACCGACGGCGAGGTGGTGGCCTCGAGGGTCGCCATCGCCGCGGTGCCGACCAGGATGCCGTCGATCGGCATCGACGGGAAGCCGTATGACTCCGACCAGCGCCCGGACAGGTATTCGGCCGCCTGCTCGGGGGTGCCGATGCCGCCGCCGACGCAGACCGTGATGTTGGGGCGCGATCGCAACTCCGAGTAGGTCGCCAGCAACAGGTCGTCGAGGTCTTCCCAGGAATGGTGGCCGCCGGCACGCCCGCCCTCGACGTGCATGATCACCGGCTTGGTGGGCGCCTCGGTCGCGATGCGGATGACCGAGCGGATCTGCTCGATGGTGCCGGGCTTGAACACCACGTGGCTGATGCCGATGTCGTTGAGCTCGTCGATCAGCTCGACGGCATCCTCAAGATCCGGGATGCCGGCGCTGACCACCAAGCCGTCGATCGCCGCGCCGGACTGGCGGGCCTTCTGCACCAGCCGCTTACCGCCGACCTGCAGCTTCCACAGGTAGGGGTCGAGGAACAGGGTGTTGAACTGATAGGTGCGACCCGGTTCGAGAAGTCCGGACAGCTCCTCGACGCGGTCGGCGAAGATTTCTTCGGTGACCTGCCCGCCGCCGGCCAGCTCAGCCCAGTGCCCCGCGTTGGCCGCCGCGGCGACGATCTTGGCGTCGACGGTGGTCGGAGTCATACCTGCCAGCAGTATCGGCGAGCGCCCGGTCAGCCGGGTGAACTTCGTCGAGAGCTTGACCCTGCCGTCGGGCAGGCTGATCACGGTTGGGGCGTAGGTCGACCAGGCTCGGGCCACCTCCGGGACGGCCCCGACGGTAAACAGGTTGCGCTGGCCACCGCGGGTTGCTGCGGGCACGATGCCGACGCCGAGTCCGCGGATCACCGGCGCGGTCAGCCGGGTCAGGATGTCGCCCGGACCCAGGTCAAGAATCCAGCGCGCACCGGCGTCGTGAACCCGGGTGATCTCTTCCACCCAGTCGACCCGGTCCACCAGGATGGCGTTGGTCAGCGTTCGGGCCAACTCGACATCCAGGCCCACCTTCTCGGCCCAGCCCCCGACGATGTCGATACCGTCGGCCAGCCGCGGTGTGTGGAAACCCACCTCGACCTGCACCGGGTCGAAGACCGGCGCGAAGACGTCGCCGCCGCGGAGCTTGCTCTTGCGCTCGGTCTCTTCCTTCTCCGAGATCTGCTGGCAATAGAGTTCGAATCGCGAGAGCTGCTCGGGGGTACCGGTGATGACGACCGAGCGCCTGCCGTTGCGGATGGACAGCACCGGGGGCAGCACGGTGCGAACATCCTGAGCGAATTCCTCGAGCAGGCGCCCAATGCGCTCGGGGTCGGCGTTGGTGACCGAAACCATCGGGGGGCGGTCGCCGAGAACGGAGATTCCACGCCGGCGCGCCACCAGCGTTCCGGCCGCGCCGATCAGCTGAGCGAGCGCCAGCAGTTCGACGTCGCGGGCGCCAGCGGCCTTCAGCGACTCGACGCCGAGCACGCCTTGCGAATGTCCAGCGACGGCCACCGGCGGGGTCGCGACAAGATCCATGCCCTGCCGGGCCAGCGCACGCACCGCAGCGATCTGGGTGAGCAGCACGCCGGGAACCGACACCGCGGCGGACGTCAGATGCTTGTTCGACGGAACCGGATCCTCAGCGGCCAGTGCACGCACCCAGTGCAGCGGCTCGAAACCGATCGGGCGAACCACGACCAACTCTTTCGCCACCGGCTCGAGCAGCAGCTCCACCTCGCCGACCAGCGTCGCCAACTCGGCCTCGATCCCGGCCGAGGAGACCAGTTCTTCCAGGGTCTCCAGCCAGGCGCTGCCCTGGCCGCCGAACGCGACAGCGTAGGGCTCGCCGGAAGCCAGACGGTCAACCAGAGCATGGGTTCTGTGCGGGCCATTCCCGTCGCGGTCGGCGGACACCCGGTCATGCTCATGGATCGTCACGTTTCGTATCTCCCTGTGTGCGTCTTTACGTATCAGTTCAGTTCGTCTGGGCAGCACTGCCGCGCGGGGCTTGTTCGATTCCGCATCGAATCGCAGCCGGGAATCGGCTGACCGGTGTGTTGTCGGCTGCCCTGTTGGGTCGAGTCCCTACTGGGTCGAGCGGCGCGGCGGACTGCATCGGCTCTATTAAGGGTGTCATAAGGATCGGCGGCCTTCTGGCGTGCTCATCGGTTACTGGTGAGTTCTACGCACGGGTAACCCGTGTCGTGGGTAACACCCGGTTGAACCGCGGCTACAGGTCTCCGGGACAAACGTCCTGCATGTTGGTGGTTACGGTCGAGTAGCTATAACTGCGCAGATCAAGGCCCAATTGTTATCGAATCGTTATGTAAAAATTCAGACCCGCGGGCGCCCTTCGACTGCGGCTCAGGGGTCCCGTCCCGCACCCGCTCGCCACGGCACTGCCGGACCAATAGCGAACGAGTGTTTGCTGAAGCGCGGCGCGCCGGTGTTCGGCAAGAACGACTGGAGGCCCGGCGGCCCCCCGGAATGTCCGAGGCCGCTACGCCCACTGCCCGAATTGGGGCTTGAGTATTTCGTTGATGTCCACGCCGACCCCACCAACGCTGCGCTTATCGATCTCGACCTGGTGCAGACTCGCGGCCGGATGGGTGAATCCCGCCGGCGAGCCCCAATTGTGCTGCCAGAAGTACGAGCCCAGGCCGTCGTGCAGCGCCCAATCGATCGTCTTTGAATTCGCGTAAACACCCGTGCGCTGGTGTCCGATCACCGACTCCCAGGACCGCAAATACGGAACTATCTGGTTTTTGTACTGGTCAAGCGACGGATCGTCATCGATCGAGGCGTAAATCGGGGCGCTCGCTGGACCGCCTGCGGCGGCGTGCAACTGCATTCCGCGTTGGGCATGCTGCAGGCCGGCACTGCCTCCGCCCAGCCAATCGGAGGTGCTGCCCTTGCCATATTGGTAGCAAGAGACGATATGGAGGCCGCTGCCGCTGAGGTCACGTGCCTCGCTCACCTGGATCGGCTTGCCTAGCATCCAGGCGCCGCCGGGGCGCCGATCGGAGACGTACCGGATCGCCCCGACGGCACCGGAGGCCCTGATCTGGCTGGCCGGGATAACCCCGGCGGCGTAATCCAACAAGGTGCCCAGTGACGCGGATGCCGGCGCAGCACGCAACGACGCCGCCGCGACACCGAGACCCAGTAGCCCTGGCGTCGCGGCCGCGAATTTGAGCACGTCTCGCCGCGACACTGACACAAGCCACAGGGTACGACAGAAACACCAATAGACACGTGAGTAACACGGGTCACATATGCATCACATTGCCGCATCATCGCGTGATTCGAAAGTGCGCTGAGGGCGGGAATCCGTCCAGAATCTCACCACTGACGCACACGCAAAGCCCAGAGCGCACACTCGACGCGCAAAACGAGCGCGCAAGGCCGGAATTAATTCGAGCTGCGGGCCGCCATCTTGGCGAGCACACCACCCGCTTCGGCCGCGTTGATCCGAAGATCGCCCTCCCGGCGTTGCGATTTGATGGCGACGTCGTGACCCTCGACCGACGCCCGCAGCGCCCCGACCGTGCACTTCTCTTTACCCCCGAGCACGCTGAACGGGTCGTAGTTGTAGCTCTTCATCGCATTGAGATGGGTGATCTTGTCGATGTCCTCGTCGCTGACGCCCATCATCGACTGCGCGAACACCTCGGGCGATTCGGGCCAATTGGAATCTGAGTGCGGGTAGTCGCACTCCCAGGTGACCATGTCGACGTCGAGCGCACGACGGCTGGCCATCCCGAACTTGTCGTCAATGAAGCAAGTCAGGATGTGTTCGTTGAACACTTCGCTGGGCAATTTGGAGCCGAAGTCCTGGCCGGTCCAGGCATGGTGGCGGTCGTAGTTGTAGTCGATCCGCTCGAGGAAGTAGGGGATCCAGCCGATCCCGCCTTCGGACAGCGCGAATTTGAGATCGGGAAATTTGCGCAGCACCGGCGACCACACCAAATCGGCGGCCGCCTGCACGATGTTCATCGGCTGCAAAGTGATCATCACGTCCATCGGCGCGTCTGGTGAGGTGATGGTCAGTTGCGATGACGAGCCGATGTGCATGCACACCACCACCGACTCCTCGCTGCAGGCCTGCCACACCGGATCCCAGTGATCGGAGTGCACAGACGGCCAGCCGAGTTTGGACGGATTCTCACTGAAGGTCAGCGCGTGGCAACCCTTTCTCGCGACCCGACGAATTTCAGCCGCCATTACCTGCGGGTCCCACACCGCGGGTATGGCGCATGGAATGAAGCGGCCCGGGTGACTCCCGCACCACTCGTCGATATGCCAGTCGTTGTAGGCCCGCACCATCGCCAATGCGACGTCCTTGTCCTCGGTGCGCGCGAACAGCTGCCCACAGAATTGCGGAAACGACGGGAAACACAGCGAGCCCAGCACGCCGTTGGCGCTCATGTCCTTGACACGCTCGCCGTGGTCGTAGGTGCCCGGGCGTAATTGGGTGAACGAGGTGGGCTCGATCCCGTACTCCTCCTTCGGCCGGCCGGCGACGGCATTGAGCGCGACGTTGTTGAGGACTTCGCCGTTGTAGAGCCAGGCGTTGGTACCGTCCGGGTTGGTGATGAATCGCGGTGCAAAATCGACAAACTTGGCGGGAAGACGGTCGTCGAACAGGTTCGGTGGCTCCACCACGTGATCGTCGACGCTGACCAGAACCAGGTCATCGATATTCATCAGCAGCACCTTCCGCATTGTCGAGTGATGCGAATTGCTCGACCTCCTATCACTATAAAGATGGCAACATTAGCGTCAAGGACGCTCAGCGATGACGGGTTGCACATAACGCAGCGCAAGGTCTGTACTGGGAACGATCAGCACTGGCCGCAAGGGGGCTCCGATGGACCATGACCAACTCATCGACTTGACTCGGCGGGCCTTGAAACTGGCACGCGACAACACGACCGACCTCGCGCCGCAGCAGCATACGGTCGACGCGCGGGAGTACTCCTCCGTTGAGCGACACGACCGCGACAGAGCTTTGCTGATGGCCAGTCCACAACTGGTCGGCTATGTTTCGGAACTCTCCGGCCCCGGCGCGTATTGCACCAAGACCGTGATGGGGCGATCCATCCTGCTGACCCGAACATCCGACGGATCAGTCAAAGCGTTCGAAAATGTCTGCCTGCACCGCCAGTCGCAGGTGGTGACGGGGTGCGGCAGCGCCACGCGGTTCTCTTGCCCGTACCACGCGTGGACGTACGACAACACCGGTAAGTTGGTTGGGCTGCCGGGCCGCGAGGGCTTCCCGGAGATCGCCGTCAAGTCCGTCGGGTTGACCGAACTTCCCGCTGCCGAGTTCGCCGGGTTCCTCTGGGTGGCAATGGATCCCAACTCCACCCTGGATGTGGCGGCGCACCTGGGACCGCTGGCCGACGAACTCGACTCGTGGGGCATCGGACGGTGGTCGCCGCTGGGCGAGAAGGTGCTCGACTCCCCGATCAACTGGAAACTGGCTATCGATACGTTCGCCGAGAACTACCACTTCGCCACCGTGCACCGACAGACTTTTGCCACCATCGCGCGAAGTAATTGCACCGTCTTCGACTCCTACGGACCGCATCACCGGTTGATCTTTCCGCTCAACACAATCCTCGACCTGGACCATGTCCCCGAAGACCAGTGGAACCCATTCCACAACCTGGTCGTGATCTATGCGCTCTTCCCCAACATCGTGCTGTCGGTGACGATCGCCAACGGCGAGCTGTTCCGGGTCTACCCTGGCGACCGACCCGGTAGATCTACCACCGTGCACCAGAACTCGACGCCACAGGACGTCTCCGACGAATCCGTGGCCACCGGCGCCCAAGCCGTCTTCGAATACGCCCATGCCACAGTGCGCGACGAGGACTACCGACTGGTCGAGACGCTGCAAGCCAACCTCGAATCCGGCGTCCGAAAACAACTGGTCTTCGGACGCAACGAACCCGGAGTGCAGCACCGCCACATCACCTGGGCTGCCGCACTCAAAGATGCGCCGCCGGGGTGTTAGCGTCAAGAGTCAAGTTACGGTTGGATTCTCACCCTGCCTCGAGGTGGTGCCCCGATGACCGAAAATTCCGGCCACCGTGTATACGACGAACTGTTCATCGGTGGTAGTTGGCGCAAACCCGCCAACCCGCAGCAACTCGACGTCATTTCGCCACACTCCGAAGAACCCATCGGCCACGTTCAGGTCGCCGGCCCCGAAGACGTCGATGCCGCCGTGGCTGTCGCGCGGCAGGCCTTCGACCACGGCCCGTGGCCGCGAATGGCCCATGCCGAACGGATGGCCAAGATCGAAGAGCTCGCCGCGATCTATGCCGGCAACACCGACGAGATGGCCGACCTGATCACGGACGAGATGGGGTCGCCGCGCAGCTTCAGCCGGCTGGGCCAGGCGGCGGCAGCGGCGGCGATGATTCACCTCACGCTCGCGGCCGCACGCGACTTCCCCTGGGCGGAACGCCGCCGCGGCGCGCTCGGCGAAGTACACCTGCACAGAGCCCCCGTCGGGGTCGTCGGCGCGATCGTGCCGTGGAACGTGCCGCAATTCCTGATCATGCCCAAGTTGATCCCGGCCCTGATCGCGGGCTGCACGGTCATCATCAAGCCCGCGCCCGAAACACCCTTGGACGCTTTGTGGTTGGCCGAAATGATCGAGCAGGTCGGACTGCCTGAGGGGGTGGTATCGGTGCTGCCCGGCGGGACGGACGTCGGCGAGGCGCTGGTACGTCACCCCGGGGTGGACAAGATCTCGTTCACCGGTTCCAGCGCCGTGGGGCGCCGCATCGCCACCATCTGCGGAGAACAACTCAAAAGGGTCAGCCTCGAACTTGGTGGCAAGTCGGCGGCGATCATTCTCGACGACGCTGACGTCGGCAAGACGGTGGCCGGGCTGAAGTCGGCCGCCCTGATGAACAACGGCCAGGCCTGCGTTGCGCAGACCCGCATCCTGGTCAGCGAACGCCGCCATGACGAGGTCGTCGATGCGCTGGCCGAGATGATGTCTGCCCTGCATGTCGGAGACCCCACCGACGAGGCGACCGACATCGGACCCCTATTCGCCCAACGGCACCAACATCAGGTCCAGGAATACATCCGGTCCGGGCAGAGCCAGGGCGCCCGGATGGTCCTCGGCGGAGCGGAACCTGCCGCCGAGCGCGGCTGGTACGTGCGGCCAACGCTGTTCACCGACGCCTCCAATGACATGCGCATCGCCCGCGAGGAGATTTTCGGCCCGGTGTTGACCGTGCTGCGCTACCGGGACGAAGAAGACGCCATCCGGATCGCCAACGAGAGTGACTACGGACTGGCCGGTTCGGTGTGGACCGCTGACATCGCCCACGGCTTGGAGATCGCCGCCAGTGTGCGCACCGGTACCTACGGCATCAACATGTACACCCTCGACATCGGCGCTCCCTTCGGCGGCTTCAAGCAATCGGGTATCGGGCGCGAGTTCGGGACGGAGGGTCTCGACGAGTACGTCGAGCTACAAACGGTGGTGTGCAAAGGGAAAATGCCGCCCTTGAGCGGCTAATCCTCGAGTACCTCGATGGTGAGCTCCGCCGGGCAGCAAAGTTCGCCGCGCTGATTGGAAACACCGATCTCAAGGTCGACGAGATACTGCGGCTTTGATCCAGAACTGTTGCATCGCTTACCGATAACCTTACCCCGACCGATCATCGTGTCGCCCGCATAAATCGAACCGGCCAGTGCGATCTTGCGGCGGACGACTCGGCTGTAGGGTCCTGCCCAGTCAGTCGCGATCCGGTCGACGAACCCGGCGAGATGCATCGTGTTGACGAAGATCGTCGGATGACCTTGGCGCTTTGCATACTCGGGATCGAAATGCCCGGGAAAGTAATCCCAGGTCGCGCCGGCGTTCATGACCACCCGCTCGTAGCTGATCTCGTCGACTATCTCGGGCAAGTCGACGGGAACAGTCAACGTGTGCCAATCCAATCGGCGAAAGCCGGTGTCACCCGTGTCATCCGCCACCCGCCGCCTCCGTCGGATTGAATCGAAACAGCGTATTGCGGTTCAGCGCGACCACGGTGCCGTCATCGCGCATGAAGGTATCCAGCGTTTGAATGAAATGTCCGACACCCAGTTTGGTGGTTTTCTCGGGTGACACCGACACCACCTCCTCCACGACGGAGAGTCGATCGCCCTCCACCACCGGAATCAAGAATTCCGCCTCGTTCGACGCGTTGACGAACGTTCTGCCCGGCAGAGGAACCCGGATCGCGATTCCCGCCGCCGGCCGAACACCGTCGGGCACCCACGGCTGCGGAATCAGCCAACCCATCAGCAATGCCGGCGGGCCGACGAGGCCACCCCACACCAGGGTCGCGAAGTCGGGGTCCCAATACGCCGGGTTGCCGTCGCGCACGAGCGCGGCAAAATGCTGGATCCGGGCACCGCTGACCGCGGTTCCCGCAACGCGGGGCGGGGTGCGTGCGCCCACCATCTGCAGCGCGTCCTGGTAGGTCCCGAACGCGTACCTGTAACTGATGTCGTCAGCCATCTGATCTCAGCCGACACACTCCGGGCCGGAGTCGGTTACATGACCAGCGGATGCCGGCTCGGCACCGAATCCCATTCGAGTTCACGGGAAGTGAAGTACCAGCCCCCGCGCTCATAAACCAGCTTATCCCGGTATATCCCGGTGGCCCGCAGGGTGGTGTCGCCGTACATGGCGGCGAAGAGCACGGCGACACAGCTCTGGGTGGCGTTGACGCCGTCGATGCAGATGTCGTGATCGAGGGTGACGAGGCGTTGCCCGTCGCCGCCATCGAAAGCCGCGCGAAGGTCGGTGAACGACTCATGGTCGCGGACATAGCTGGCACCCGAGTGCCGGAACGTGGCCATCCAGGCTTCGCGGTTGCCGGCGGAGTAGGCGCGGTTGTGCCTGGCGGTCAGATTTAGGATGGCGTCGCGGCCGTTCGCGGACTGCAGCACCTGCTGCTCCTGGTAGGTCATGGTCATCTTGGGCTCCCCAGCCTCTCGCAGAAATCACTTGAAATGTACATGTAACACTAACTTAACTTATCGAGTAACGGTATAACCGTATTTGTCGCGATCCCAGGCGCCCGTGTTTAAACCCCTGGTACGCAGTAAATCTTTACGGATCCGTCCGATGCCGTTCTTCGGAAGTTCACTAACTACCTCGACGAAGCGTGGCACCCAGAAGTACGGCATCCGGGCAGCGCAGAAGTCGAGTAACTCTGGGTAATCCAATGTGGCCCCGGGGGTTACCGTGACGATCAGCAGGACATCGTCCTCGCCCAACTGACTGGGTACGCCGACCGCCGCCGCTTCCAGGACCGCCGGATGCCGCATGACAACGGTCTCCAGTTCCACCGAGGAAATGTTCTCGCCACGTCTGCGCAGCGAATCTTTGAGGCGGTCGACATAAGTAAGGTTCTGCTCGCTGTCGAGTTTTCCCAGGTCGCCGGTGTGAAACCAGTCACGGTGCGCATCCAGGGCCAACTGACTCGCCCCGTGCCGGACATAGCCTTCGCTCATCACATGCGGGTAGTTGGGCCGGCAGGTGATCTCACCGACCGTTCCCGCGGGCACCGAGTTGCCCTCGGCGTCCACGATCCGCACCTCGAAATTCGGGTTGGGCCGGCCCGACGTTCCCGGAACCCCGGCGTCGGCCACGCCCTTGACGGCGATCGGAAAGGCCTCGGTCATCCCGTACATCGTGACGATGCGACAGCCGTAACGCCGTTCGATGTCGTGGTAGGAATGCGCGTCGATGGGCGCCGCGGAGATGAATCGCAGCGGCAGCTGTGCGTCGGCCGAATCCGCGGGCAGGTTCTGCAGCATCGAAATCATGGCGCCGGCGCCGGCGAAGCCGATGGCACCGTGTGCGCGCACGTCGTCCCAGACTGCGCCGGGATGGAAGGCTTCGGCCAGCACAGTCGTCCCGCCGACCAGCATCGGGGCCAGCACGCTGGGCGCGGCGCTCAGGTGAAACAGCGGCATCGCGGTCCACAGCACCTCCCCCGGCCCGAATTCCCAGGCCGACGCCACGGTCGCGGCCACCGAGAACAGGTAGTGCCAGGAGGTGGCAACCGCTTTCGACGGCCCAGTGGTGCCCGAGGTGAAAAACAACGACCCCACCTCGCCGACCGCAGCGGAGTGATCGGGCAAGGCCCCGCCGGTTCCCTGCTCCAGCGCGCCGCGGAGCGAATCAGTCTGGACCAACCTCGGTCAGCGTGTGCAGTTCGCCGGCAACCTCGTCGACGCGGGCGCGGCGTTCAGCGTCGGTGAGGATCACCTTGGCCTGCGACAACCGCAGAGTGTGCAACAGGAAGTCACCCTTGTTCGCGGCGTTCACCGCCGCGCTCACCGCGCCGATGCGAGCCGCGCCCAGCCAGAAGTAAACCCATTCCGGGCAGGTGGCGGTGTAGAGGGCGACGCAGTCGCCGCGGCCGACACCCAGATCGGTGAGCACCTTCGCCGCGGCCCACGACCGCCGCCGCATCTGCTCGAATGTCACCTCGATGCCGGCGATCGACATCATCACCCGGTCGGGATACTGCTCGGCCCGGAGATCCAGCACGGCCGGCACGGTGAACCGGTCGACGCCGAAATCGGAGGGTCCGAGCTGCGCGCCGCGGACCTTGCTCCGGACCGAAGCCATCAGGCCTTCGCGGCCGCCGGGTCGGGCTCGCCCGCAGCGGTATAGCCGAAGTCGGAGGGCAACGCTTCGGTGCCCGGGTAGAAGCGGTGCGCCCAGCGGCGAAGGGCCGCGTAGTCGTGTGCCTCTTCGGGTGCCAGGTTCGGCTTCTCCAGGTATTTCATGTTCTCCCAGGTGAAGAAGTCTTGTTTGATGACCTCTTGCTGCAGCGCCAGGAACTTGGCGGCGCGGCCGGTGGGCGCGTCGCCGGTGTCGCCGGGCTCACGGACCGAGGCCTGGGTGTAGAAGTAGTCGGTGTAGTCCTCGTCCACCGGTGTCTGCCCGGTGACCTCGACGGTGGCCACCAGCTCGCTGGGGAAGCGGACGATTCCCAGTCCCAGCGAGTAGTTGTCGTAAATGATCTTTGCCTCGACCGGTCCGTCCGGGGTCAGCCAGGTCTTCGCCCGGCCGCCGCCGAAATGGGCGTTGACGGTGGCATGCAAGTGGTAACCCGAGACCTCGAACGAGGTGGTGTTCGCGGGGTTGGCGGCCTTGTGCACGTATTGCACGTGATAGGGGTCGGCCGCGTTTTCGATGATCATCTGCGCATGGACCTTGACCCGGTTGAGCATCCGGCTATGCGGGTGCAGCGGGTAGTACTCGTCGGTCTCCAGTTCGGGCAGTACCGGTGGTTGCCAGTACGGCGCGCGGCCGTGCCGCTCGTGCCAGACGAGAACAAAGCCGTACCACTCCACCGTGGGGTAGGTGCGGATGCGCACGTTGTTCTTGCAGCCGATCTTGCTGTACGGGATCAGCGCATTGGTGCCGTCGCCCCGCCACTGCCAACCGTGCCACGGGCAGACGATGTTCTCGCCTTCCACTTCGCCGCCGACGCCCATGTTGGCGCCGAGGTGCTGACAGTAGGCGTCCAGCACATGCACTTTGCCGGACGCGGTGCGGAACAGCACCAGCTCCTCGCCGAAGTAGTGGGCGCGCTTGACTTGACCGACAACCAGGTCAGATGCGAAGGCGACGATGAACCATCCGGTCGGGAACCGGTAAGTGGACAGTGCGATGCCGGACGGCCCGAACTCTTCCTCCGACGGGTCGCCCGAAGCTTGCGGGTCAGAAATCGTATTCGTCACGAGAACTCCGTTTCCCACGCGACGCGGGCCGCTCTTACCTCACCGCGTTTGGACGACTGAGGTCTATTTTTACTATTTTAAGCATAGAACGTCAACGCGGCCGCCGGCAGGGTGTCGCACCGCCGTTCGTGCGCCAACCGGAGCGTGGTCGGCGACTGCGGCCATCACAGTCCATCTTTCCGATTGCGCATTGTGGTGCAACGGTTTTCGCGACCATCGGTACGCCGGGTTGCGGCGACTCACGCGCGCGGCGATCAGTCCTGGAGCCGCAGCGCGGCCTTGGGGCACTGCTCGACCGCTGCGCGGACGTCGTATTCAAGGTGCTCCGGCACCGGGCCGTCGGCGATCTGCACCACCGAGCCATCACCGATTTCGAAGACGTCAGGCGCCATCGATTCACAGAAACCGCTGGCCTCGCAAAGGGTCTCGTCGACGGTTACGCGCATGAGCCGCTCCTCACTTGAATTTGGTCTCTAGGCACCCTTGGGCCGGGTCCCGATTACCTCGCCGGCTGCGAGGCGAGCCAGTTCTTCATCGGTCAGCCCGCACCGCTCGCGCAGCACCTCTTCATTGTGCTCTCCGAGGGTAGGGGGCGGCAGACGCAGCCACCTGCGCTGGCCGGCCAACAAGGCGAACGGGGGGCAGGGATAGAGGCCGGCCCCGGTGCTCGGGTGGTTCAACTCCTCGAAGAACCCCCGGTCGCGCAATTGCGGATTATCGGTCACCAGCGATGGCGACACCACCGGCGCAGCGGGAACACCTGCGGCGGCAAGGCGCTCCACGGCCGACTCGAGCGGCTGCGCGGCGAACCAGTCCCGCAGCCGGCCATCGATCTCGTCGGCCCGCTCTGCGCGCGCGGCGACGGTGGACAAACTCCCTTCGCACCAGGAGGGGCGCTCCATCAGGTCGATCAGCGCGCGCCATTGCCGGTCATCGCTGACGGTGACGGCAATCCAGTCGTCCCGGTCGCCGGCGCATCGGTAGAGGTTCTGGATCGACCAGCCGTGGCCGCGGTTGCCGCGCCGGGTCAGCGTCTTTGCGAACACCTCGGACTCGATCGGTTGTATCGCGGTGGCGTTCAGCACCGTTTCGATCATCGGCAGCTCAACCTGCTGGCCCACGCCGGTGCGCTCCGCGAAGTGCAGCGCGGCCAGCACCGCGAATGCGGCGTGCACCCCGGCCAGCGGATCACAGGCTCCGCGCGGCGTCACCGGCGGTTCCTCCGGCAATCCGGTTACCCAGGCCAGCCCGGCGATCTGTTCCATGGTGGGGGCGAATCCGACCCGCTCACGCCACGGACCGTCCAGCCCGAACGCGGGCATCCGGGCGACGACGAGTTTGGGGTTGACCTCCAGCAGCACGTCCGCGGTGAGCCCGAAGTGGTCCATCACGCGCGGTGAGAAGTTCTCCATCACCACATCGGCGCCGGCCACCAGCTTGGTGAACAGGCCGCGACCTTCACTCGAGCCCAAATCCAGCGTGACCGAACGCTTGTTGGTGTTCATCGCATGGAACACCCAGCCGTACTCCCACCAGTCGTCGACGTCCTTGCGCATGCCGCCCGAGTAGCGAATGCCGTCAGGCCGCTGGATCGACTCCACCTTGACGACGTCCGCACCGAACGCGGCCAGCAGGTGGGTAGCTGACGGCCCAGCCCAGAAAGCGGTCAAGTCGACGACTCGAACGCCGTCGAGCGGTAGCCCGCTGGACGTCGGCTTGCGCTCGGGTTCGCGCTTCTGCCAGGGTAACTCGTCGTTGTCGGCACCCAGGGCCGCCGTGTCACGCAGCGGCGCGGGCGCACATCGGGACATCAGCCACGGCGGCCGGGGCTGATGAAAGCCGGCGGGGTTGCGGACAAACGCCCCGCGGTCGATCGTGTACTCCATATCCCGGATCGTGGAGCCGTTGCCCAATCGCCGCGATCGGCAACCGGAACAGTTGACCGAGTTGGACGATCTCGTCGACGGTCCGTTCGGCCAACCAGGGGCCGATCTGCTCGCGAATGAAGTCGCGATAGCTCCACCGGCCGATCTGAAAACGCAGCTGTTCGATCTCCTCGAACTGGGGACATTCGACCATCGCGGCGAAATCGAGCCACTGCTGACCGGTGACCATGGTGATCCCGACGTAACCATCCTTGGCCGGCTCGATCGACGGCACCTCCAGGGTGCGGCGGATCGCCGGCACCTGGAGCAGCTGCGAATGCAACCATTCACTGCTCTGCATGGTGGTCATTGCTTCGAGCATGGACAGGTCCAGATGTTCGCCGGGGCCACCGCGTTCGACACGGCGGCGCACCGCGAGCGCGCCGAACGCCGCGAACACACCGCCCATGTACTCGCCCAGGTCGCCGCCGATCGAGATGGGGGGCCCGGCGGGATCGCCCCGAAAACCGGGCGAGCCCGCCCAGGCTTGCAGAGTGAACTCGCTGGCGGCGCGGTCGGCGTAGGGCCCGGTCCAGCCGAAGTTCGGAAATGGTGACCACGACCGCCCGCGGACAGTCGGCCAGCAGCTGCACCGGATCGATACCCAGCGCCGACGCCCGCGACCGGCCCGCGGCGACGATCACGACGTCGGCGGCCGCCAGCTCGGCGCGGTACCGCTCGGAATCCGGCGCGAAGGTCATGCTGCGCTTGCCCGCGTTGAGGTAGCTATAGAACGGCGAGGGCCCTGTCACCGGCGAGCAGGTGGCCGTGTACCGCCGCAACGGATCCCCTTGCGGCGGCTCGATTTTATGTACCTCCGCGCCGGCGTCGAGCAACAACTTCCCGCAGTAGCTGCCGGCTATCCGGTCACTGATCTCGACGACCCGCAACTCGTGCAGCGGCGTCGGACGATCGCTCACTTGCACCCGCCCTCCCGGTCAACACGCGACCAGAGATGCTATTTATACCATTACTGCTAAAATAGCTAAGCCAGTCAAGTACGCGGGCCGGTTGCCTGCCGCGCGCTTTTTCCTGCTGCTTTATAGCGAGGATGTAATGACCGCCCTGGGAATTGGCCCGGACGCCCGTCGCCGGTTGTCGGCGCCCAGGATTGCCGAAATTGTAGCCGACGAACTGCGCCGGCAAATCGTCGACGGTGTGCTCGCCGACGGTGATCTCCTGCCACGTCAGGAGGTGCTGGTCGAACAGTTCAACGTCAGCCTGGTCTCCTTGCGGGAAGCGTTGCGGATCTTGGAAACCGAGGGACTGGTGTCGGTCCGCCGCGGCAACCGCGGCGGCGCCGTAGTGCATGCGCCGGCCAAGACCAGCGCGGCCTACATGCTGGGTCTGCTGTTGCAGAGCGAGCATGTCGAGATCGCCGACCTGGGCATGGCGCTGCGCGAACTCGAACCCGCGTGCGCCGCTCTGGCCGCCCAGCGGGCGGACCGTGCGGACACCCTGGTGCCAGAACTCAAGCGGGTCAACGATTCCATGGCCGAGCATCTCGATGATGGCCGGCTTTTCACCGAGATCGGCCGCGAGTTCCACGATCTCATCGTGCAGGGCTGCGGCAACCACACCATCATCGCGGTCGTGGGCAGCCTGGAGACCCTGTGGAGCAGCCACGAACGGCAGTGGGCGGACGAGAGCGCTACGCGTGGCACCTACCCCTCGCTGGCCAACCGCCGCGCGGTGCTCGCCACGCACATCAAGCTGGCCGAGACGATCGCGGACGGCGATGTTGACCGGGCCCGCCGCATCGCGGGCCGCCACCTGGCCGACGCGCAGACGCACGTGTTGTCCGGTCGGCCCCATCAACGGATCTATGCGCTTTCACCGCAGGCGTTATCGCGCTCGCGAGACATCCGGCGCTCCTAGAGGAGCCTGCAGAAATCCCATGAGAACGGCATTGGTCACCGGCGGCAGCGGCGGGATCGGAAAAGGCTGCGGTCGCAAGCTGTGCGAGCTCGGGTACGACGTGGTGCTGGCTGCGCGACGCGAAGGGCCATTGCGGGCGGCTGCCGAGGAGATCGGCGCGCGCTACGTCGTGGCCGATGCGTCCGACCCGGTCGGATTCGCCAATGCGGTAAGCACGTTCGAGACGATCGACCTTGTCGTTCATGCCGCCGGTGTGCTGGGCGGCACCTACGCGCGCAAGCAGACTTTCGAGCAGTGGCGGACGATCATGTCGGCCAACCTGGATTCGTGCTTTGTGTTGACCGCCGCCGTGCTGCCCCGAATGCGCGCGGGCTCGCGACTGGTTTTCATCTCGTCGTCCGCTGCGCACGAACCGATGCCGGCCCGGACCGCATATTCCGCATCGAAAGCGGGCATGAACGCTTTCGCCCGCGCGTTGGCGCTCGAAGTCGATCGTGACGGCATCAGTGTCCATATCGTTACGCCGGGTCCGGTGGAAACCGAAATGCTGCAGGACGTTCCGTTCGAGATGCACGCTATCCAGGTGTCCGACATCGCCGAGGCGGTTGCGTGGCTGGACACCGTCGAGCCGTCCGTCGATCTGCCGGAGATCCGGCTGAGCGCCGTGCAGCGAGGGCCCTTCGCCCGTGCGCCGATTGTGCCCACCGAGGCCCGGCGGCGCGCCGCACAGCGCGTTGACGGTTACCGTGCGGTGCTGCTCGGGAACCTTTTAATCACCGATTCGCCGAATTCGTGCAGGGAATCCGGAACGGCGAAATCGGCGAACCACACGTAGAAACGCTCGACGCCCTGAGCGGCCAGACCCGCAAAGTGCTGGACCAGCTCGTCGGCGTCGCCGCAGACCAGCCCCGCCCCCAGGTTCCCGAATCGCCGGGTACTCACCTCGCGCACTGCGGCCGGATCACTGCCCGACCGGGCGAAGCCCACCATCTGCTGAATCGACAACCTCGCCGTTCCCGCCGCCGGGGCCAGCGTGGGCAAGCGGTCGATGTGGTTCGCCTGCAGGTTCCACCAATCGGCGTGTTTACGAACAAGTTCCATGATTCGCCGCCCGCTGCCACCCAGAACCAACGGTATCGGGTGGGTCCGTTTCGGCAGTTGAACCGGGCCGGCCCCCCTCGTTTCGTACCCCGTCCCATCGCCCCAGTACTGCCTGATCAGGGCCAAGTGACGGTCGAGTTGCTCGACGCGGGCCACCGGATCCTGCTGACCCACATCGAATCTGGTGAACTCCGCGGGCCACGATCCAGAACCGAGGCCCAGATCGAATCTGCCTTCCGACGCGTCCGACAAGGTGACGGCCTGCTTGGCGAGCACGGCCGGATGCCGAAAAGCGTCGCAAAGGACCAGATGGCCGATCCGCAGCCGTTCCGTCTTGGCCGCCACCCAACTAGCAATGGCCATTGCCTCCCAAATGCTTTCATCGGGCAGTCCGGGCGCCTCGAGATGATCGATAAACGCAATTCCGGCAAAGCCACTGGCCTCGGCATGGCGCGCCCGCTCCGTGACGTCGGCCACCGACAACCGCACCTGCGGCAGGAACAGATACCACTCGACTTCGTGAACTAGGGAAGCGTCGGTCCGTACTTGCGCCATGCGTCACCTATCGTGCGTGATGTTGCTCTCAGTGTTCTGCGCGATTGCGCACGGTTGTCTAGTTTACTATCTTTATTATGATAGGGGTGTTATGGACGTCGGACTGAATTCGGAGCAGCTGTCGCTGCGCGACACCGTGCGCGACATCCTGCGTACCGAGTGTCCCCCCGACGCGGCCCGCCAGGTACTCAACGATGCGGGAACGGATTCCGAACGTTGGCGCTCACTGTGGAAGACAATCGTCGACCTGGGCTGGACCGAACTCGCCGCGCCTGACGCCGGCGACGATTTCGGGCCCGTCGAGCTGGCAGTCGTTCTGGAGGAGTGCGGCGCCGCCATCGCGCCGATCCCATTGCTGAGCAGCGTCGGTCTGGCCGCGGGCGCTTTGCGGGCCTGCGGCCCGGCTGCCGCACCACTGCTCACCGACATCGCCGGGGGCGTGGTCGCCACCCTGGCGGTGCACTCCCCCGGGTCTCGGCTTCCGGGGCCGGTCGCGACATTGCGGCGGGGACGGCTGCGCGGGCGTGCGGTCGCGGTCCCCAACCTGCCTCGAGCGGAGCTGATCGTCACGCTGGCTACAGACGAAGACGGAAAACGCGCGCCAGCGGTGGCCGTCGCGCGCTGCGGCGACGGGGTGAGCACCGTGGCCGTCGAGTCCACCGACCCGGCACAACCGATCGGCGATGTCGAGTTCGACGCCGAGCCCTTAGCCACCTTCGCTGTAGAAGACATCGAATCGGTGCTGACGGCACCGCTGGTGGCCGTGGCCGCTGATTTGGTCGGCGTGGCCGGCGCCGCCCTGCAGCGCTCCGTCGGGTACGCCAAGGCGCGGCGTCAGTTCGGCACGCCGATCGGCGCGTTCCAGGGGATCAAACACGCGCTGGCCGACAACTACGTCAGCGTGGAGCGCGCGCGCAGCCTTACCTACGCGGCGGCAGCCCAAATCGGCGACCCCGGCACCGCACCCGCGACGGCGTGGACTACTGCGGCCCTGGCCAAGGCGGCCGCCGGCGACGCCGCGGCCAACTGTGCGCGCACCGCCGTCCAGGTGCACGGCGCCCTCGGGCAGACCTGGGAGCACGACATCCACCTGTTCGTTCGGCACGCCTGGCAGGGCGCGGCGATGCTGGGCGATAGTCGCGCGCTGTATTACGAAGTGGGCTCTCGTTTTGTGGGAGGCTTTGAGGGGGCGGGGGCGTGACGAACCAGAAAGGCGCAGAGACCCGATCCGAGATCGTCGCCGAGTTCGCCACCTGGTTGGCCGAGTTTCTGCCGAACGACTATTACGAGCACTATCGCGAGTACCGATGGGACCTACCGCTGCGGCGCGACTACCAGCGGGCCGCCTTCGAGGCCGGGTGGATACAGCCCACCTGGCCCCGCGAGCACGGCGGTAGATCGCTGGGTTTGCGCGACGCCATGGAGATCCGGCTCGAGGGAGCGCTCAGGTCGGCGCCCAAGCTGCCCAACATCGCCGGTCCCAACGTCGCCGCGGCCGGCATTCGGCAATTCGGCACACCCGCCCAAATTGACCGGCTGCTGGTACCACTACTGCGCGGCGACGAATGGTGGGCGCTCGGCATGTCCGAGCCGGAAGCCGGATCGGACTTCGCCGGCCTGCGCACCCGGGCCGAGCGCGACGGGGACGTGTTCCGGGTCAACGGACATAAGATCTGGACCACCCAGGCCCATCTCTCGCGCTGGTGCACCCTGTACGTCCGCACGGATCCCGAGGCGCCGAAACACCGCGGGATCTCCTGCCTCATTCTCGATCTGCACGCACCCGGGGTGCGAATCGAGCCCATCCGGATGTCATCGATCTCCGACGAGACGTTCTGCGAGGTCTTCCTCGACGACGTCGCAGTGCCGGTGGACAGCCTGCTCGGGCCCGTCAACGGTGGCTGGAACGTTGCGATGTCGTCGTTACACCATGAGCGCCAAATGATTTGGATCATGAACTGGGTGGAAGTCAAGCGCGGACTCGACTCGGTACGCGGTGGCTGCGGGACGGGTCATGACCAGATCCAAGACATCTACGCCGAGCTCGGCTCGCTGCTCGCCGACGCCGAAGCGCTGCGGGCCACCGGATACCGTGCCATGGGCAACGAACTCGCTGGGCGGCCCAGCCCGGAAGCCGATATCATGAAACTGTTGGGATCGGTTACATTGCAGAGAGTTTGGGAACTCAGCGCCGCCGCCGCCGGCCCAGGCTCAGCCGGCGACCCAGATCTCCTGTTCGAACGCCAGGACGCGCTGGCCGCCACCATCTACGGCGGGACGTCGGAGGTCCAGCGCAACATCATTGCCGAGCGATTGCTCGGGCTGCCGAAGGGATGACGATGGATTACGACCTCGGCGACGACGCCGTGCAGCTGCGGCAGCATCTGCGAAAGCTGATATCCAATAACGTCCCTGCCGATTTCCTCGGTGCCTGCACCGAGGATCCGCAGGACCTGGCCACCACCGAGACGTTCTGCAAGTTGCTGGCCGTCGAGGGGCTGCTGGCGCTGGCCTGGCCGAAAGAGCATGGCGGCGGCGGCGGTTCGGTGTGGCACCAGACGGTGCTGCGCGAGGAGATGTGGGCTCAGCACGAGCCCCGCGGCCCGCAGTACATGGGAATCAATTGGGTCGGCCCGGCACTGATGCGCTACGGAACTGCACGAACAAAAGGCCAAGCACCTGGCGGCCATCGCATCCGGCGACGTGATCTGGTGCCAAGGCTTTTCCGAGCCGGAGGCCGGATCCGATCTCGCCTCGTTGCGTACCCGCGCTGTACCCGATGGTGATGGTTGGCGCATCAACGGCCAGAAAGTGTGGACCTCGTATGCCGGAATGGCGTCCTGGTGCGTGCTGGCGGCCTGCACCCACCCCGACGCCCCGAAGTCCAAGCGGCTCACCCTATTTCTGATCCCCATGGACCGAGCGGGTTTCACCGTCCGCCCGATCCCGTCGATGTTGGGTCCCCACCACCTCAACGAGATGTTCTTGGACGACGTGCAGGCGCTCCCCGGGGACGTCCTCGGCGAGATCGGTGACGGCTGGCGGGTGATGCGCGAAGCGCTGGCGTTCGAGCGCGTCGGCATCGCACGCTATGCGCGTTGCGAGTCGCTGCTCGAGCGGATGTGTACCCAGCTCGGCGACGACTGGCACAAACTGCCCGAATCGATTCGCAACCGCTGGGTTCGGGCGCTCGTCGACTTACGGGTGGCCAGGCTGCTGGCCTATCGCGCCGTGTCGCTGCAGGATGACGCGTCGGCCGGTGCGGCGGCCAGCGCCGCCCGCATTGCCACCACGACCTGCGATCAGCTCGTCGCCGAACTGCTTTTCGACGTGCTTGGTCCGACGGCGCTGGACAGTGGCACGTCGGCGGCACTGCACGGGGCGATCGAGGACCATTGGCGCTACGCACAAGCGGCCACCGTGGCATCGGGCACCATCGAAGTGCAGCGAATGCTGGTGGCACGAGACGTGTTGGGAGATAATCGGTGAAAACCACACTGCCACAGGATATTAGCGATTTCGCCGCGGTCGCCACCAAGCGGCTCAACCGGCTCGGCGGGCCGCAGGCCGCGCTGCACGCCGAGACCGACGACAGCATTCGGGACGCGGCGCACGCGGCACTGACCGAGGTCGGCGCATTCGAGCTCGATGCCCGGTCATCATCCGATGACGCCCTGGCCGCCGCGGTGCTCTGCCAGGCCGCCGGTGCGACGGCGCTGCCATATCCGCTCGTCGAGGAGATCCTGGCGATCGACGGCGCCCGGCTGGCCCTGGTCAATCCCGAGGCGCCGCGGATCGACCACGGCGATCTGCCCGGTGACTGGGTCGCCGCGGACCTGGATGGCACCCGGTACCAACCGGAACTGACGTCGCGAAGGAACGCCAAATTGGGCCCGTTTCTGGTGCCGGCCACCTTGAGCGCACCCGATGGAACCGTTCCGGCCGACGACGTTAACCTTCATCTCGTGCTCGGATCGTGGCGGATTCTGGGAGCGATGCAGCAGTCGCTGCACATCGTCACCGAGCACGTGCGCGCCCGGATTCAGTTCGGCAAGCCGCTGGCCGACTTCCAGGCCGTCCGGTTCACCGTCGCGGACGCCTCCGTCGCGGTGCGCGGACTGCACGAACTCGCCAAGTACACCATCTCGCGACCGGAAGGCACGCCGGCGCAGATTCGTTCGGCTGACGCACTCGTTCTGCGATTCAAGGCCGCCGACACCGCACGGCAGGTGCTGCGCGCATCCCACCAACTGCTCGGCGCCCTGGGTTTTTGCGACGAGTCCGATGTCAGCGTGCTCGACCGGCACACCCAACCGCTGATCCGATTGCCGCTGGGCGCCGAGGCACTCGCGCTCCGGCTGATTCCGGGCGTCCCCGACGGCTCGCTGGAGACGCTGTTCAGTAGGCCCATATCGGCATGAGCCACCCCGAATCGGTCACAGCCGCGCCGACCCCTGACCCCCTGGCGGACGGGATCCCGTTCGGGACCAAACTGCAGGAACTCGCACGAGCAGCACCCTGACAAGCCGGCCGTGACCATCATCGCGCTGGACGGCACCGCCCAGGCGCTGACCTTCAGTGAACTCGACGCCCGCGCCAACCAGTGGGGGCGGGCGCTGGCCGCCGCTGGCGCTGAAACGGGTTCCCTTGTCGCACTTGCGATCCCGAATTCACAGCACCTGGTGCTGGCCACGCTGGGCTGCTGGAAGATCGGTGCGGTTCCCATTCCCATGCACTGGGATCTGCCCGAATGGGAGCGAGACCGGGTGCGAGCGGTGATCGAGCCCGCCGTGGTCGTCGACGAAAAAAGCCGGTGGGAGCTGGAGGCGCGCGCGGACGGCGAATCCCAAAGCCCGCTTGCCCACAGCCGTTTCCCCCACCGCCAACGGAATCTGCAGCAGCGGCTCAACGGGCGTGCCCAAAGTGATCCTCAACCTTGCGCCATCGCTCTGGACGTCTCAGCACGGCGAGCCGTTCTTGTCGAACTGGACACCGGTGGCTCAGCCGCAGACCATCATGGTGCCCGCGCCGATGTATCACACCAACGGCTTCGCCACTTTGCTCATGCTGTTGGCCGGCGACCACCTGGTGGTGCTCGAGAAGTTCGACGCCACACTATTTGTCGACACGATCGAGCGGTATCGGATCACCAACTTCACCGCCACACCGACGATGCTGGCGCGCGTCGCGGCCCTGCCCGACATCCGGCAGCGAGATTTATCCAGCGTCGTCTTCGTCCTGCAGGGCGCCGCGGTGATGCCACCCGCGCTGCTGCATACGTGGTTCGAGCTGCTCAGCCCCGAGCAGATGGTGACCGCCTACGGCATGACGGAGAATCTCGGTCTCACCGCGTTGCGCGGCGACGAATGGCTGACTCATCCGGGCAGCGTCGGTCGCGGCTTCCGCGACACCGAGATCCGGATTCTGGACGCCGAGAAGCGGCCGGTGCCCACCGGCGAAGACGGCGACGTTTACCTGCGCGCACCGATGAGCGCCGGGTACCGCTACCTGGGCGGGGCGGACGCCGCTGCCGTCGACCGAGGACGGGTTTCGTTCCGCGGGAGACATCGGCCACCTGGACGACGACGGTTTCCTCTACATCGTCGACCGCCGCGCCGACATGATCATCAGTGGTGGCGCCAATGTCTTTCCGGCCGAGGTCGAGTCCGCGCTTGCCGGCCACCCCGGCATCGCCGATGTGGTGGTCATCGGGGTCTCCGACACGCAGTGGGGACGCCGGGTGCACGCCGTGGTCCAACCCGCCGACCCAAATGCCCAAGACCCGCTCACCGAACAGCAGGTGATCGAGTACGCCAAGAGCCGAGTGGCCCCGTACAAGGCCCCCAAGACCGTCGAGTTCGTCGACACGATCCCGCGCACCGCGGCAACCAAGGTCAACAGGTCGGCGATGATCGCCGCCCGCGGCGGCTAAGCGTGTCGTACGGTCGTGGCATTAGTCGAATGTATCGGGATGAGTACGCCGCGATGATGGACGAGCGGTCTAATTGGTTGAGTGCTGGGGTTTTTCACCCTCCAATATGGATTTGAGATCGTTGATCTGCATGGCCAGCTGCGTGAGTTCGGTGATCAACTGTTCTCTGCGCTCCGCGGCCAAATCCTCGGCCACGTCACCGGCGCGCACCATCGCGGTCAAATCTATGAACTTGGCGGTCTTTTCCGAGTGGCGGGCCACCGCCGCGACCAGATCGGTGCCGGTGTTACCCCGTGCCGGCTCCTCGTCTGGACCGGTCGGCAGAAGGCCTGCGCCCGAAAACCAGTCAACGGCTTGCTTACTCGTGCACTCGCGGCCCGGCAGGTATTCGACCACGCCGTCCGGGTAGCCACCGAACAACAGCAACGCGGGCGGCACATCCAACGCGGCCGCGAATACCAGAAATTCGGCCACCCGGAGATCCCGACCTCCGCTGTCGAGTTTTCCGATGACTTGCTTTGAGCGGTGGTAGCCGATTCCATCGGTTTCTTCGGACAGTTCCCGGGCCGACCGGCGGCCCCTCGCCCGCTTCATGGCCGCGGCCACCTGATCCACAAACCGGCCCTCCCACGTCATCTGCAGCGAAGCTAGCATGGTTTGACCTCGATTCTCCTTGGACGAAAGCTGTTACCCCTTAAGGGTCGTCGCCGCCGCCGCTCCGCGCAAGGGTCTTTCGACCTCGCGATCCACCGTATTACTTCGAGCAAACCCTGTTGCTCGTAGTGGATCTCGGCCTTCAGCAGATCGATGGATCCGCCAAGACAGCCGAAAATGCTGGGGGGCCTGCTATCTCGCACGTCGCGATGCCACCGGCGGCGACGAACCACGCCCTTTTTGGCCGCTAAGAGGGCAACCCGTTCATCCCGTCGAGGCCGAACACCAGGCCCCCGCTGCCCGCGGTGCCGCCGCGGCCGGGTGTCCCACCGGCAGCGGCGGTGCCGCCGTTGCCACCGTTGCCGGCATCGCCGACGAGCGTGCCGTCGCCGCCGTTGCCGCCGGCGCCACCGAGCGTTTCGCCCTGTCCGCCTTCGCCGCCGTTGCCCGACAGACCAAGCAACGTGGTGGTGCCGCCGGTGCCGCCGACACCCCCGGCGAAGTGACCGCCTCCGCCGGCGCCGCCGGCGCCGGCGAAGCCAAGGAACATCGGAGCCCCTCCGGTCCCGCCTGCCCCGCCTGCCGCGGTGTCGCCGGCGCAGTACCCACCGGTGCCGCCGTACCCGCCGCTGGAGAAGAGGAAGCCCCCACTACCTCCAGCTCCGCCGTTGGCTCCGCTGGTCACGCCGTCCCCGCCGTTTCCGCCGTTTCCGCCGTTGCCCCAGATCAGGCCGGCATTGCCGCCGGCGCCGCCGATTCCGGCGATCGTGCCTCCGCCGCCGGTACCGCCGGCCCCGCCGGGACCGCCGAGCACGCCGGAGTTGCCGCCGACCCCGCCGGCCGCGCCGGCGGCGGTGCCGAAGCCGCCTTCGCCGCCGTTGCCGGCGCCCGAGCCCAGCAACCCGGCGAGCAGCCCGCCGTTGCCGCCGGCACCGCCGGCCCCACCGACGTATTGCGCGCCGTAGCCTCCTACTCCGCCGTCCCCACCCGCACCCAGCAGCCAAGCGAACCCGCCGGCGCCGCCGGATCCCGCGACGCCTTGGTAGGAATAGCCGCCCGCGCCGCCGACACCACCGTTGCCGAAGAGTAGGCCGCCGGCCCCGCCGGCGCCGCCGGTCCCGCCGTTGCTGGACATTGTTGAGTAGCCGCCGGTTCCGCCCGCGCCCCCTGCACCGAGCAGGCCGGCGGCGCCGCCCGCGCCACCGGCGTGGCCGGCCGCGCCGCCCGATCCGCCGGCCCCGCCGTCGCCCATCAGGATCCCGCCCGCCCCGCCGTTGAGGCCCGACCCGGCGGCCGCGTTGGCGCCGTTACCGATCAACGGGCGCCCCAGCAGGGCCTCGGCGGGGGCGTTGACGGCGTTGAAGGTTCCTTGCAAGGGGCCGGTGGCACCGTTAGCGCCGATGTCACCCGGGGTGGTGGCGGAGAATCCGCCGTTGCCCCCGCTGCCGGCGGTGCCGAAGAACTCAGCGTTCCCGCCGGCCCCGCCGCGACCGCCCGCCGCCGCAGCGCTGTCTCCGCCGGCCCCGCCGGCGCCGCCATCGCCGATCAGCAGACCGGCCCGGCCACCCGCTCCGCCGGCGCCCCCGTTGCCGTTGACAAGGCCGGCCCCGCCGATTGCACCGATCCCACCGTTACCCAGCAGGCCGGCATTGCCGCCCGCCCCGCCGGCGCCGCCGTCACCGCCCACACCGGATCCCCCGACGCCCCCGGCCCCGCCGCTGGAGAACAGCAGGCCGGCGTGGCCACCCGCGCCGCCGGCCCCGCCGTCGGTGATGCCGATTCCGCCGGTTCCGCCGGACCCGCCCGCACCGAACAGCATGCCCGCGTTGCCGCCGGTACCGCCTTGGCCGCCAACATCGTTTTGCCCGGTTCCGCCGGCTCCGCCGGTGCCGCCGGGGCCGCCGAACAGCCCCGCGGCGCCGCCGGCGCCGCCGGCACCGCCATTGGTGTGGCCGGCTCCGCCGTCGCCGCCTTGGCCTCCGCCGCCGGTGGTCAGCCCGGCCAACGGTCCGGCCGCGCCCCCGGCCCCACCAACCCCGCCGATCCCGCCTTCGCTCGCGCCGCCTACCCCGCCGAGACCGCCGGGTCCAAACAGGCCGCCGTCCCCGCCGGCACCACCGGCCCCGCCGAGACCAGGGTTCGAGGTGCCCCAGGCGACGCCACCGGCCCCGCCGACCCCGCCGTTGCCGAACAACAACCCGCCGGCCCCACCAGCCCCACCGTTGCCGCCGGACCCGGTCGACGACGATCCGCCGGCCCCGCCGGCCCCACCAACTCCGACCAAGCCCGCCGCTCCCCCGTTGCCGCCTTTCTGCCCCGGCGCTCCCGACCCTCCGGCACCGCCGTTGCCGAGCCAGCCGCCGGGCCCGCCGTTCTGCCCCGATCCAGGAGCCGCGTTGGCGCCAATACCGAACAATGGCCGGCCGGTGTACTGCACGAAGGGCGCGTTGATCACCCCCAATACCACCTGCTCGATGTTCTGTAGCGGGTTGGAGCTGGCGGCCTCGGTGAGCGCATACGATCCCGCGCTGGCTGACATCTTCTCGACGAGCTGGCCATGAAACTCTGCCGCCTGCGCCGATAGCGCCTGAAAACTTTGGGCGTGACTCGAGAAAAGCTCCGCGATCGCGATCGACACTTCGTCTTCGGCCGCGGTCACCATCGCGGTGGTGCGAGACGCGGCGGCCGCCCGGGCTTCGTCGAGCGCGTTTCCGATACCGGCTAACTCCGTCGCCGAGCTCCCCAGCACATCCGGTAGCACGCTGACAAACGACATCCGATACCTCCAGCAGCGCCGGGAACCCGTCGAGCAACGCAATGCGGCGTGCTCATGTCTACAACTGTTGACTATAACTCAACAACTGTTGACTGCAACTGGTGATTTCGGATTTGGTCCTCGAACGCGAGCCCGGAAGAACGGGGTCAGCCAGCCCCGTGCCGCCCTGCGCCCGCTGAGTCATCGAGCGCTTCGTCACGGACCGGGCGGTCGGCGAGTTCTTCAGCCCTGCCGAACAGATACGGGTAAGCGATGCCGGCAATGGCCGCGCCGATCAGCGGCGCCAGCCAGAACACCCATAGTTGCTCGGGCGCGCCGTTGCCATTGAAAAACGCGACGCCCGTCGACCGCGCCGGGTTGACCGACGTGTTGGAGATCGGGATGGAGACCAGGTGGATCAGGGTGAGGGTGAGGCCGATGGCCAGCCCGGCGAATCCCTTGGGCGCCCGGTCATCGGTGGATCCCAGGATGACGAGCAGGAACACCCCAGTCAGGATGATCTCGGCGGCGATTACCGCGCCCAGCGAGTAGCCGCCGGGGGAATGCTCGCCGAATCCGTTGGCCGCCAAGTTGCCCGGCGCGGTAAAGCCTTCCTTACCCTTGGCGATGACGTAGACCGTGAGGCCGGCGAGCAAGCCGCCGATCACCTGCACAATCCAGTAGCCCGGCACCGCTTTCCACTCGACCCGTCTCGCCAGCGCCGCGCCCAGGGTGACGGCGGGATTGAAGTGGCCGCCGGAGATGGTTCCGAATGCGTAGACGCCGGTGAGCACGGTCAGGCCGAAGGCGAGTGCCACGCCGAGAAAGCCGATCCCCAACGGGGCACCGTCGGAGGGGGGGAACTTCGCGGCGAAAACCGCGCTGCCGCAGCCGCCGAAGACCAACCAGAATGTGCCGATCAACTCCGCTGCCAGTCGATGAAACATAGTTGGAGCAGACATGCGCTACCACCTTCGCCTTTAAAATGGTGCCCGTACTGGTGTCCGAAATTATGTCCCCCCAAGCGTCGCACAAGCCGACCAGGGCCCGGAAGGCATATTTCGGTCACGATTTATGCGCGGCGAAATACGGTAACCTCATTCTCAGTCCCCGATGGGCGGGTTGCGAAGGAGGCGGCATGGCCGATGCGGATGACGCTGAAGTAACCCGCGGCGACCGCTTCATCAAGACCGCCGTTGAAATACTGGGCGAAACCGGACGCACCGACTTCACCGTGCAAGAGGTCGTCGCGCGCTCCAAGACCTCACTGCGGGCCTTCTATCAGCATTTCAGCGGCAAGGACGAACTGCTGCTGGCGTTATTCGACAGGACCATCGCGCAATCGGCACAGATCTGGCGTGCAGAGACCGACGGATTGGACAGCACCGCCGCGCTGAAGCTGGTGCTCGACCGCATCAGCCAACAAGCGGAATCCAGCACCCAGGACAGCCTCAATCGGGCGCTGAGCCTCTACAACCAGAATCTGGCGGAGACCCGTCCCCGCGAATACGCCCGGGTGCTCTCCCCCTTACACCAACTGGTTTGCGACATTGTGCGGCAGGGCATCGCCGAGGGAGTCTTCGACCCGAGGTTGGACGTCGGGGCCGTGGCCGCGATCGTCATGCAGACGATCATCGCTGCGCAGCGATTGCACTGGCTGGGCAGCGAACTGAACGGAACACCGATCGATGCCGGCCAGCTGTATGACTTCTGCAGTCGCGCCCTCGGCATTCAGGACACCGACGACGAGCCGACCGCGCCCACGCTGGCCGACGTGTTCGCCCAAATCGGAATGCGACCGGGCACCCGCGATGGCGAATTCGCGCTGACGCTTCCGGTCAGTCCCGCGGTGGTCAACACGTCCGGCGCGCTTCAGGGCGGCCTGATCGCCACGCTGGTCGACGTGGCGGGCGGATATTTCGGGCTGAATCATCTGCAGCCGGACACCACCATGACGACCTCCGACCTGTTCGTCCGCTACCTGCGGCCGATCCGGCAGGGCTCGGCATACGCGGTGCCCCGGATGCTGCGGGCGGGGCGGCGGGCGATGGTCATGCAGATCGATATTTACGGCGACGGCGAGGACGAACTCGTCGCGACGGCGACCGTGAATTTCGCCATCATCAACGGGGCGACGCCAACGGTTGACTTGCGATAGCGGAGACCTGAACGCCGGTATATCTTGTTACGCAAAAGTGGTAACGTCATTACCGCTCACCGAGATTCAACACGTCCACAAGGAGACCGCCATGCCGTCGCGCGAGCTTTCGTTTCCCGTGTTCGACGCCGACAACCACATGTACGAACCGCAGGAAGCGCTGACTAAGTTCCTCCCGGAAAACCGCAAGAACGTGGTCGACTACGTCCAGGTTCGCGGTCGCACCAAGATCGTGGTGCGCGGTCACATCAGCGAGTACATCCCCAACCCGACATTCGAAAAGGTGGCCCGCCCCGGCGCCCAGGAGGACTACTTCCGCAACGGCGCCCAAGGCAAGACCTACCGCGAGATTCTCGGCGAGCCGATGAAGGCGATCCCCGCTTTTCGCGAACCGGGGGCGCGACTGGAAGTGATGGACGAGCTCGGCATCGACTACGCCCTGATGTTCCCGACTCTGGCCAGCCTGGTCGAAGAGCGCATGAAAGACGACCCGGAGATGACCCATGACGTCATCCACGCGCTCAACCAATGGATGTACGAGCAATGGACGTTCAACTACCAGGAGCGCATCTTCGCCACCCCGGTGATCACCCTGCCGATCGTCGACAGGGCGCTTGAAGAGCTCGAATGGTGCCTGGAGCGGGGCGCCCGCACCGTGCTGGTCCGCCCGGCACCGGTGCCCGGCTACCGAGGCAGCCGGTCCTTCGGCCTCGAGGAGTTCGACCCGTTCTGGCAGGCCTGCATCAGGGCCGAGATCCCGGTCTCGATGCACGCCTCCGACAGCGGCTACGCCGAGCTCCTGAACATCTGGGAACCCGGTGACGAGTTCCTTCCGTTCAAGCCCACCGCCTTCCGATCGCTGGCTACCGGCCACCGACCGATCGAGGACGCAATGGGGGCATTGGTCTGCCACGGCGCGCTGTCCCGGAACCCGGAGCTGCGGATCCTGTCGATCGAAAACGGCGCCGACTGGGTGCCGGACCTGTTCAGGGGCCTCAAAAGCGTCTACAAGAAAATGCCGGAGGCGTTCAGCGAGGACCCGATCGAGGCGTTCAAGCGGTGCGTGTACATCACCCCGTTCTGGGAAGACCGGTTCACCGAGATCGTCAAAATGGTGGGCACCGACCGGGTGCTGTTCGGATCCGACTGGCCGCACCCCGAAGGCCTGAAGGACCCCATCAGCTTCGTTGACGAGTTGTCCGATTTCGGCGAGGAGGACGTCGCGAAGATCATGGGCGGCAACTTGATGAAGCTGATGAAGGTTGCCAAGCCGGTCTCAGCCTGATCGGCGTTCGGGACACCCTGTTGTGGGTTGTTGCGCCCGTCTTCGGGCGACGTCGCGTGAAGGCGGACGTATTCGCGCCTGTCACGGCCGTTAGCAAACTGTTGCACCGCGCGGTAGACACCCGTTGATAATCTGATTGCTGGCGCACGCCAAATACGTCAGCGAAATGGCGTGCTTTTGTGACTCGGTCCCCAGAAAGGTCCGAAGGAGGATCCGTAGGAGGGACGGCCAGATGGTGGCCGAAAAGGACTGGGACAAACTCGTTGGTACGGCCGAGAACACGCGCCGGATCTTCGAGAATGTCCCCGCGATGCTGGTTGGCCTGGAAGGGCCTGACCATCGCTTCGTCGCGGTCAATGCGGCCTACCGCGCAATGGCCTCAGCGGCCAGCCCGATCGGACGGACTGTGCGTGAGGTCTTCCCCGAGGTAGTGGGCCAGCACTTCTACGAGATGTTCGACCGGGTGTATCAAACCGGTGACACGCAGACCGGGGCAGAGTGGCGTCTGCAGGTCGATTTGGACGGTTCGGGCATTCAGGAACATTTCTTCGACTTTCTCCTCACCCCGCGCCGCGCAGCGGACGGATCGATCGAAGGTGTTCAGCTGGTGGTCGATGAGGTCACGGACCGGGTGCAGGCACGGCTGGCCACAGAGGCGCGGATGGAGGAACTGTCCGAGCGGTACCGCAATGTCCGCGATTCGGCCACCGTCATGCAGCAGGCGCTGCTGGCCCCGTCGGTTCCCGTCGTTCCCGGTGCTGATATCGCCGCGGAATACCTCGTCGCCGCGGAGGACACCGGGGCCGGTGGCGACTGGTTCGACGCTATCGCCCTCGAGGATCGGTTGGTGCTTGTCGTCGGCGACGTAGTCGGCCACGGCGTCGAAGCCGCCACGGTGATGTCGCAGTTGCGCACCGCGCTCCGGATGCAGGTCCTGGCCGGCCGGTCGGTCGTCGAGGCACTGGAGGCGGTGGATCGCTTCCGTGAACATGTGCCCGGGTCGAAGTCGGCCACTTTGTGCGTCGGCTCGCTGGATTCCGCCACCGGTGAATTCCAGTACTGCACCGCCGGGCACCCGCCACCGTTGCTGGTGACGGCCGAGGCGAACTCACGCTATTTGGAGCCATCCGGGGCGGGCCCACTCGGAAGCGGCGCCGGATTTCCGGTGCGTACCGAAGTGCTGAACGTAGGCGACGCGATCCTGCTGTACACCGATGGCCTCATCGAACGTCCGGGCCGGCCGCTAGGAGCCAGCACCGCAGAATTCGCTGAATTGGCGGCGAATATCGCCGGGGGCACAGGCGGCTTCGTGATGGGCGCCGCGGCGCGGCCAATCGACCGAATCTGTTCGGAGACTCTCGAATTGCTGCTGCGGTCGACCGGCTACAACGACGACGTCACACTGCTTGCCGCGCAACGACGCACGCCGACGTCGCCGCTGCTGATGACGGTGGATGCGACGATCCACGCCGCGCGCGCGGTCCGCGCCCGGCTCCGTGAATGGCTGTCGGAGATCGGCGCCGATCCGGACGACATCTCCGACGTCGTGCACGCGATCTCCGAATTCGTCGAGAACTCAGTCGAGCACGGGTATGCCTCCGAGGTTTCCGACGGTGTCGTCGTCGAGGCGTCGCTCGCCGGCGACGGGAAGCTGCACGCCGCGGTGATCGACCGCGGACGGTGGAAGGATTACCGCGAAGGCGAGCGGGGGCGTGGACGTGGACTCGCGATGGCCGAAGCCCTGGTGTCCCACTCGCACGTGGAACACGGAGTCGGTGGGACGACTGCCACGCTGATACATCGCCTGTCCCGGCCGGCGAACTTCGTCGCCGACACTTTGGTCAGTAGATCCACCTCCCAGCGGTCAATCGATTCCGAGTTCGCATCTCTTGTCGGCGATGCGGGTCGTATCATCGTCCGCGGCGACGTCGATTCAAACACCGCATCCACCCTGGACCGTCAAATAGCGGTCGAAAGCCGCTCCGGCATAGCAGCTTTGACGATCGATCTGAGCGGGGTCACCCATCTTGGATCGGCCGGCGTGAGCGCGCTGGCCGCGGCCCGCGACCGCGCGCAAAGGCAGGGTGGCGAGTGTGTGCTGGTCGCTCCGCCCGGAAGCCCGGCGCATCACGTCTTGTCACTGGTCCAGATACCGTTTGTCAGCGGCGACGCCGAGAACGTCTTCGCCAAAGAGTGACTACAGCCCTTCCTCAGGAGCTCTGGCCGTGCCGCACCTGATTGAACGGCACCCCGCGATCAGCCGCGTATTCCCGTGGAAAGCCCAGTACCCGCTCACCGATGACGTTACGGGCCATCTCTGTTGTGCCACCACCGATGGCGACGTTCTGCCGCGATAGGTAGCGCAGCCCGGCCTCCAGGCCCGCACCGTCCTCCCCTACGACGCCGGCCGCTCCCGCTATCGACAGCGCGGTGTCCATTTCCAGGGTCACGGTCTCGGAGTGGAAGAGCCTGATGAGCGTCCCGCCGGTCGGCGGCAGAACGCCGTCCCTGACTTTGTGGGACACGTGATCGATCAGCTGCTCTGCCACCACCCGGTGCACCAGCACCCGCCCGGCCATTTCTTGCACGCGTTGGTCGTCGGCCTGGCCCGTCTTCTCCGCAAGATCGACGTAATCAACGCGATTCGTGGCGCCGCCCTCGGTGCCGCTGCCGCTGGCGAACTCCGAGCCTTGCCCAACCGCGCGACGTTCGTGATAGAGCTGCCGCGACGCCACCGCCCAGCCGCCGTTGACCTCGCCGACCACGGCGCCGTCGCCGACGTCCACCCCGTCGAGAAATTCCTCGCAGAACTCGGTGGAACCGCTCAGCATGGTGATGCGCCGCAACGTGATTCCCGGATGCGCAATGGGCACCAGGAACATGGTCAGTCCCTCGTGCTTGGGCACATCCCAGGTGGTGCGGGCCAGGCACAGCCCGTAGTCGGCCGCAAACGCGCTGGTGCTCCAGGTTTTGGCCCCGTTGAGCACCCACCGGTCGCCCCGGCGTTCGGCCCGGGTGATGACACCGGCCAGATCCGATCCGCCGCTGGGCTCGGACAACAGTTGCACCAGCACCTCGTCGCCACGCAAGGCCGCCGCGATGTGCTGCTTCTTCTGCTCCTCGGTGCCGGTGTCCAGCAGCGTGGCGCAGCAGATGGTGAAGGTAGGGGTGTTGAGGATCAGCGGCATCTCGTAGTTGAGGGATTCCTCGTCGAATGCCTTCTGGTATGTGTAGTCCAGACCCAGCCCACCGTACTCACGGGGGAAACAGATACCGCCGAATCCGCCTTCGTAGAGCCGCTTTTGCAGTTCTCGGGCCCGTTGCCAGGCGCGTTCGTCGTCGCGCGGGGCGGCTGGCGGAGAATCCGGGTCGATGGCGGGCATGTTGTCCGCCAACCACACCCGAGCCCGCGCGGCGAATTCCGAAACGGATTCTGCGGATGTCATGAGGTCCTCGTCATCTGGCCGCACGGCTCGCTTTCTCCGACTGGTACACCGCTAAGTTGTGCTCTTCCGGCGTGCCGAACATGGCGCGGTACAACGTAACCCGCCTCAGATACATATGCAGGTCGTGTTCCCAGGTGACCCCAATCCCGCCGTGCATCTGGACGCAACCGTGCACGATCTGTCCGGCCATCTCCCCGACGTAAGACTTGGCGATGCTGGCAGACAGGCCGGCCGCCGGCGAGTCGGCGGCGACGTCGGCAACCGCCGCGGCAGTGGTCGCGCGGCACGCTTCCAGCCACAGCTTCATATCGGCGAATCGGTGTTTGAGGGCTTGGTAGGACGCCAGCGGACGGCCGAACGTGTGCCGATCCAGCGCCCATTGGACGGTGAAGTCAAACACCGTTTGCAGGATGCCGACCACCTCGGAACACTGCAGGACCTGGGCCAGCTGGCTTTGCCGATTGATCGACGCGACGGCCTCAGCGGCGCTGCCAATGACCGCGGAGCGCTGCACGATCACACCGTCGAAGTCGATCCGCGCGTACTGCTTGACCAGGTCGACCGACTGCTGGGGGGTGATCCGGACGCCGCGCGCGTCCGTCGGGACCAGGAATTGGCGAACCTCGTCTCCGCATCGCGCCACCACCAGCAGCACCGCACTTTGGCCGCCGGCCTCGACGCGGTCTTTGGTCCCGTCGATGCGGTAGCCGGAATCGGTCTGAATGGCCGTCACCGACGGGTCCAGCGGCGCCCAGCCCCGGCCCGGTTCAGAAACCGCCCAAGACGCAACCTGTTCGCCCGACACCAGCGACTCGATGATGGCAGCGTGCTCTTGTCGTTCGGCGCAGCCGACCAGTCCGGCGAGCACGACGCTGACCGGATAAAGCGGTCCGGGCGCCACGGTCTTGCCGAGTTGTTCGGCCACCGTGGCCAGATCCGTGACACCGCTGCCGGAAACGCTGCCGCCGCCCAAATCCTCCGGAACGAGCAGACCGGCCCACCCGAGTTCGGCGGCGCGCTGCCACCAGGCCGGGTCAAAAGACTGACCCGCGGCGTGCAGCTCCCGGACACGACGCAGCGGCGCTTCTTTTTGCAGAAAGGCGTCGGTTGTGGAGGTAAAGAGTATCTTTTCGGGAGAGTCGACAACGGTCATGGTGCCGGCGTGACCTTTCGTGTCATTCGTCCGCCTCGAAGAAAACACGGAGAAAGTAAGGGAGAAAATTTGGGTGGGTGATCATCCGCCTGATCGGTCCTTGTCGGAGTTCGGTGGCGACTCTGATGCTAGCAACGAGCAATACCGTAAGAGATACCGGAGTGCAGTCGATAATGATGTTGACTAGCGGCAATGTCTGAGGCGAACGAGCCGCCGGCGCATTCGCCCGGTTCGGCAGCTGACGCGCGGGCGTTGCTCGAAGAAGCCGAGGCAGAAGCCGTCGCAGCCGAAGCGGTTGCGGCCGCCGCGCGTGCGCGCGCCCGCGCCGCGCGGCTCCGGCGTGAAACGCTGTCCATGGCCGAAACCGTTGAGGATTACGGCGACGCAGCCGCCGCGGCCGCCGATGCCGATGCCGAAGCCGCGGCACTCGAGGCAGCCGACGAGGATTACGACGACGACGAGGACTATTACGACGACGACGACGAGTACTACGACGAGGAAGGTTACGACGCCGAATCGGATGACGATTCCGACGCAGCCCCCGACAAGGCCTCAGAAGCCACGGATTCGGAAACCAGCAGAGCCGGATGGCGACGCTGGTTGCCGTCGGTGTCCACCTTCGCCAAGCTGGCCGCGATCGCCATCATCGGCGGCTTTGCCTGGCTCAGCGTGTACATGGTGCTTGAACACGGCCACGCCACCGAGCGCCGGCAGCGCGAAGCGGCGTTCGTGGCCGCGGCCAAACAAGGCGTCATCTACATGACTTCCCTTGACTTCAACAAAGCCAGAGCCGACGTCCAGCGCCTTATCGATGTCACCACTGGCGAATTCAAGGACGACTTCCAGCAGCGGGCCGACGATTTCGCGTCGGTGGTCGCTCAGTCGAAATCGATTACCGAAGGAACCGTGAACGGGGCGGCGATCGAGTCCGTAGAGGGCAATTCGGCGGCGGTATTGGTCTTAGCGACGTCACGCACGACCAATTCCCCGCCTGGAAAGGACGAACCACCAAAAACGTGGCGACTCAAGGTGACCGTGACCGAGGTCGGCGGCCGCTACAAGATGTCGAAAGTTGAGTACGTTCCGTGACGGATGATACGCACGACGTGGAAGCGGACGTGGAGGCGGAAGCAGCGGCCCAGGTCGAGGCTGAGCTCGAGGCGGGGGTCGAGCCGGAAGTCCCCGAATCGACAATCGATGAGCCCGAGACAGACGTCGACGAGCAAGACACAGACGTCGACGAGCAAGACACAGACGTCGACGAGCAAGACACAGACGTCGACGAGCAAGACACAGACGTCGACGAGCAAGACACGGACGTCGACGAGCAAGACACGGACGTCGAAGAGCAGGCCCCGGCGCCGATCAAACGTTCGCGGCTTCGCCTACCACGCCTGCGGCGCCTGCGGCGCGCGCTGCGCATGCTGGCCAACTCCAGACTCGTCGCGGCGATCCTGGTCGCGGTTCTGCTGATCTCCGCCGGTGCGGCGTCGTGGATCTACTTCAAGCAATACCGGCCCGACCAGCAGACCGACGCCAGCGTGAAACGGGCGGTGGCCAGCTCCGCGTCCGACGGGACGACTGCGTTGTTGTCCTACTCGGCCGACACTCTTGACCAGGATTTCGCTTCGGCAAAATCGCATCTGGCCGGGGACTTCCTGTCCTACTACACCCAGTTCACTCAGCAGACTGTCGGTCCGGCTGCCAGAGAGAGGTCGATGAAAACCACGGCTCGCGTGACGGGCGCCGCCGTCTCAGAGCTGCACCCCGACTCGGCCGTTGTGCTGGTTTTCGTCGATCAGACCACCACCACCAAGGACGCCCCCCAACCTACGCTGGTGATTAGCAACGTGTGGGTGACCATGACCCGGATCAACGACAACTGGCTGATCACAAAGTTCAACCCGATCTGAGCGGTCATCGCCTACATAGCGAAAACACGGCGCAGCGACCGCGCGTGCAGCGCCCGGTTTTCCTGGGAGACAACCCAATCCGGCACCAATATGTCGAACCCGTTGAATGTCGCTGCGATAACGTGCAATTCGGTGTGCACGTAGGCATGCAGAAGCCGGTTGGCATAGTCGATAGCTTCGTCGCGGCACGGGTCGATCTCGGAGCAGCTGATGAACGTGGGCGGCAGCCCCTCCAGGTTCGCGCGGTGCGCGGGGACGTGCTGCCCGTTCGCGCTGGCTGGGCCGAGGTAATGGCCCCACGCCCGGCTTACGGCCTGACCATTGAGACCCGGCGTGCGCTGGAACTCGCGCCGGGAGGACGTCGCGTCGCAGTCAAGCATCGGCTGATGCAGGATCTGCATCAGAATCTGCGGGCCTTCGTCGTCGAACATGCGCTGGCTCAGGCCGGCAACCAGTGCGGCACCCGCGTCCCTGCCCATCACCGCGATGCGGCTTGGATCCGCATCCAGGTCGGCACAGTTCTGAACGACGTAGCGTAAACCCGCTTCGACATCGTCCAGCGCGGCGGGACACGGATCTTCGGGCGCCAGCCGGTAGTCGACCGAGACCACCAGACAGCCGGCCGCGCGGGCCAATTCCACGCATTGCGCGTGATCGGTGTCCAGGTTGCCGCTCACAAAGCCGCCACCGTGGGCATACACAACCACAGGTGCCCCTGAAGTGCCTTCAGGCACACCCCGGTACAAGCGAAGGCTCAGCGGGCGGGCATCCGGACCATCGATGGATCGCGTTTCGATGACTATGGCGCTTTCGGCAGCTTCGACGTCAGCGGCCCCAACCCGCTCGGCGGCCAACCGGTTGGCGTGTTCCCGTTCGGCTGCTAGCGACTCGGCGCGGAACTCAGCGACGCCAAGCCCGATCGCAGCCTCCCGCAGCACCGGATCGATGCGGTTGAGGCCCTGCGGCCGGGTCAGATTGGTCTGCGTCACACCAGCGACTCTATCTGGGGTCGAGTCGTTCTCCGGGCAGGGCCTTGACGGTCGAAGGGAGCCCGTAGAGAGCCGTCGCGTTGCCGCGCATGATCCGCTCCCGCTGGTCTGCCGGGAACCGGTTGATCGCATAAGCCGGCGCGTCGTAACTCCAGTGGGGGTAATCCGTCGAGAACATGAGATTGTCGCCCAAGTCCATCATTTCCAGATATTCCCGGAACTCCACGGTGTCGGCGTCTTCGAGCGGCTGAGTGGTGAACCGGACATGTTCGCGGACATACTCCGACGGACGCCGACGCACCTGGGGCAGATCGGCGCGGCGGGCCTCCCAAATCCGGTCCATCCGGGACATCACCGGCATCGCCCACGTGAAGCCACCTTCGACGAATACCACTCGCAGCTCGGGGTGCCGATCGAACGCGCCGTCGAATACCAGGCTCATCAGGTGCGAGACGTACAGCAGCGGCCAAGACGCGAAGAAATCGTGCCAGTGCGCGGGATTGCCGACCGGGTACAGCGGAATCAACTCGAACGGTGTCTGACCCATCAGATGCGTGGCAACCGGGAAGCCGTTGCGCGACGCGGCATCGTAGAGCGGATCGAAATGCGGGTTACCAAAAGGGATTCCACGAGTCTGCGGTGTCATCAACACCTGAGCCATATAGGGATGGCCCGCCCAGCGTTCGACTTCGCGGGCTGCCTGCTCGGGTGTCTGCGCGCTGACGCTGATTGAGCCGCGCCAGCGGCCATGTGCGTTGTACTTGTCGAGCCAGACGTCGGCGAGCCAGTCGTTATAGGTCGACTTCAGAACGTGCTCGGCCTGCGGGAGCTGCGCATCGCACATCGGCTCCAACGTCGCGATGCTGACACCGGCATCCAGGAGCAACTGCTTCGCGGCAAAATCGGGGTCGCTGCCGGCGAATCCGCCCTTGGGCGGCATGGAGTCCATGCGCACCGACGACGTCTTATACGAATCCGGGGTGTCGTAGAAGTACGACACCGGGTTGGCCGCGTTTCCGGTCGGCCAGATCTTGTCCACCCATTCGGCCGGCGCGTAGTCCTTGAGCACCTGGCCCGAGACGGGCACCGGATGCACGTCGGTGTCGACGATGGTGACCGCTATTTGGTCTTCTTGACCGGTCTGCGACCCGACCCGTTCGATAGTGGTCATTTGAGTGTCTCCTTTGCTGCAAGCCCCGTTGGCACCAGCCCGTAAAGCTCACTGGCGTTTCGCCACAACACTTTGTCGCGCTGCTCGTCGCCGAGCCCCGCGGCGGTCAGATCCGGCTCGGATGTGGACCAATGGGGATAACCCGAACCGTACATCAGCAGGTCGGATTTGCTGGTGAAATCCATCCAGCGCTGCATCTTGCCGGCCGCCCCGCCTGCCCCATCCTCCAGGGGCCCGTCCAGTGCCGAGGAGCAGAACCGGACATGGCCGGGCAGGTATTCGCTGGGATACCGGTCGACCCAGGGCGTCTGGTCGCGCATCGACAGCCAAAAAGTGTCCAGCCGCCACATCAGCGGGGTCAGGATGTCGTAGCCGCCGTCGGCAAAAACGAACTTGAGGGCCGGGTGGCGGCCGAACACCCCCTCGATGATGAGCGTGGCCAGGTGCACGAAGTAGTTCAGGGGCATGAACGCCGCGTATCCCGGATAGGTGTGCGCGTGCCCGGCGAAGGTGGGCGGATAGTCGACGCCGTTTCCGCCGTTGATGTGCACCGCGACCGGCAGTCCGTGGGCCGCCGCGGCCTCCCAAATGGGCTCGAACATTGGTTTGCCATAGGGCTCGCGCGATTGCATCGGAACGCCGACCTGCACAAATTTGGGGTGACCGGCGAGGCGCTCGATCTCGGCCACCGCGCCCTTCGGGTCCTCGGGATTGACGCGGATGGTGCCCCGGTACCGATTGGTGGCGTCGGGCTCCAGCCAGCGGTCCAGTTGCCAGTCGTTGACCGCGGCGCAGATCCGGCTGTTGAGCAAGTAATCGGCGATGTTGCCGCGAGTCAGGGGGTTAAGGATGGCGAAGTTGATCCCCATCTCATCGAACAGGTGGCGGCTGACGGTCTCGGGGTCCGATCCCGGGTAGTGCTCACCATAGAGATCTTGCCGGTAGTCGCCGCCGGGCGCCTGGTACCACTGCTGCTCGACGTCGGGGATCGCCCGCAGCTTGTGGGCATCGGTGAGATACCGCCGGATCTCGGCGTTGTAGCGAAAGTGCGGTTGCACGTTGGTATCGATGATTGGGCTGATTGGACTGACTGGGGCGCTCATGCGTTCAGGTACACCTCCCCGTCGGTGACGTCGACTTGGTAGGTGCGGACGCGGCGTCGCGGATCGGCCAGGTTCTGACCCGTTGTGATGTCGAATTCCCAGTTATGCCAAGGGCATCGGACGATCTGCCCGTCGCGCACCCGGCGGATCCGGCCTGGCTCGTCGGGAGCCGATTCGTTGGTGCCGCCGATCAGGCCGAGGCACAATGGGGCGCCCTCGTGCGAGCAGTAGTTCACGATCGCATACAGCGCACCGCGCACGTTGTACACGCCCACACCGAACTTCCCGACGTCGACCAGCTTCATGCCACCGGGGGGCAACTCGTCGAGGGAGCACACGAATCGGCGTTCGGGCACCGCAGAATCACCGCCTAGCTTGATCGACCCTGTGACCACCACAAGCCGTTGGGCTTCGTTGCTATTTATACTATGATAGCGACATTCCGCTCGGAACAAACCTGCCGAAGACGTCGGGGACGGTCAGCGACCGACCTACGAATACGGCCGTCGCTCAGAAGGAGCGCCGATGACGCTCAGCACCGACCCCGTCGACCAGCCCGTCACCATCGACACCACTGGTGAAACCAGTCCCTATCCGTACTTCGAATACATGAGGCGCACCGACCCGGTCTTCCATGGCACCTTCATGGACACCGAACAGATGCCCGAGGAGCTCTTGCCCGACGACGAGTGGGTCTTGTTCGGCTACGACGGCGTGTTCCAGGCCTTCCGCGACGACCGGATCTTCACTTCGGCCGCCTACGACAAGTCGATCGGTTTGGTGATGGGCCACACCATCTTGGCGATGGGCGGCAAAGAGCACCATGACCACCGCAGCCTGGTGGCCAAGGCCTTTCGGGCTACCGCGCTGGAACGCTGGGAACCTTCGGTCATCGGGCCGGTTTGCGATCAGCTGATCGACGAGATCAAAAACGACGGCCACGCCGACCTGGTGAAGGCGCTGACGTTCGAGTTTCCGACCCGGATAATCTCCGAGCTGCTCGGACTCCCCGCTGAAGATCTCGACATGTTCCGGCGGCTGTCCCTTGATCTGATCTCGATCCAGACCGACATCATGGCCGGGTTGACCGCAGCGGCGGAGCTGCACGGCTACTTCCTCGACCAGGTCGAACAACGGCGGCAGAAACGCACGGACGACATCATCGGCGACCTGGTCGCCGCCGAGGTCGACGGGGAGAAACTCACCGACGAGGCCATCATCGCGTTCTTGCGCCTATTGCTGCCCGCCGGGCTGGAGACCACCTACCGCTCCTCGGGCAACCTGCTTTACCTGCTGCTGACGCATCCCGACCAGCTGGCAATGGTCAATCAGGACCGGTCCCTGATCCCGGTCGCCATCGAAGAGGGCCTGCGCTTCGAAACCCCGCTGACCACGGTCATGCGAACCACCACTGAAGAGGTCGAGATCGGCGGCAGGACAATCCCGGCCGGCGCTCAGATCGACATGTGCATGGGATCGGCCAATCGCGACGAAAGCCGTTGGCCGGACGCAAACAAGTTCGACATCCGGCGGCCGCGGCACGCGCACATCGCCTTTGCCGGCGGCATCCACATGTGCCTGGGCATGCACCTGGCCCGGATGGAGACGCGGGTGATGTTGAACAGCCTGCTCGACCGCGTCAATGACCTGGCATTCGCTCCCGATGACGGGACCGGTGAGGAGTCCAGAATCGTCGGACTCACCTTCCGGTCACCCAACAAGCTTCCGGTCACGTTCACACCGACCGTGTGACATGAGGAGTCGCGCCGCCATCCTGCACGACGTCGGGGGGCCGTGGTCCGTCGAGGAATTCGAGCTGGACCCGCCCCGTGCAGGTGAGGTTCTGGTCGAGATGGCCGCCGCCGGGTTGTGCCACTCCGACGACCACATCCTGAAGGGTGACATGGCGGCACCCAACGAGACGCTGCGCGCGCTGGGGCTGCCGACCATGTTCCCGACGATCGGCGGCCACGAGGGTTCGGGCGTCGTGCGTGAAGTGGGCGACGGTGTCACCGATTACGCGCCGGGCGATCACGTGGTGATGTCATTCGTCGCGGTGTGCGGAAAGTGCCGCTGGTGCGCCAGCGGCATGGAGTACATCTGCGACATGGGGGCCAGCGTCCTTACGCCCGGGATGCCGACCGACGGCACATACCGCCATCACACCGACGCAGGGAAGCCGCTGGGCCACATAGCCAAAGTGGGAGCCTTCGCCGAACACACTGTGGTTGCGACGAATTCCCTCGTCAAGATCGAGCCGCACCTACCGCTGGCACCCAGCGCGCTGCTGTCCTGCGCCATCCCGACCGGCTTCGGATCGGTCGCCAACCGCTCGGGGATGCGCGTCGGCGACACCGTCGTCGTCGTCGGCGTCGGCGGGATCGGAACGGGGGCCATCCAGGGCGCCCGGATTGGCGGCGCGGCGCAGATCGTCGCCGTCGACCCGGTGGAATTCAAACAGAAATCGGCCCTGCGGTTCGGCGCCACGCACAGCGCGGCAACGGCTGCCGAGGCGCTGGACCTGGTGCGCGAGCTGACCTACGGGGTGATGGCCGACGCCGTCGTGGTCTCGCCATCACTGATCACCGCCGACGACGTCCGTGACGCGGTCAAGCTCACCCGCAAGGGCGGCACCTGCGTGCTTACCGGCATGACCTCACAGTTGACTCGGTCCGTCAACATCGACCTGCAGGACTTCATCCTGATGAACAAGTCGCTGGCGGGCACCGTCTTCGGGTCCTGCAACCCGAAGGCGGACATCTCCCGGCTGGCCAGGCTGTATGAGACCGGGCAACTCCTGCTCGACGAGATGATCACCAGGCGTTATCGCCTCGACGACGTCAACGACGCCTACGACGATCTCAGGAACGGGAAGATCGTCAGGGGCATCATCGATTTCGGGATCGAGTGACCTCCCCTTACTTGGCGTCATCGGTGTTCCGTTTTGGCGTCAGCCAGCGACCTTGGCCAGCGTGCGATCCCACAGCTCGCCCGCAAGGACGGGGTCGTATGCCAGGCGGTTGGCCTTCGCGATCTTGCTCTTCACGTAATACTCGCCGGGCGTCCAATCGACACCCGGCCTGCTTGTGGCCAGCCAGACCAGTTGTTCGGCAGCCTTTTCCGGGGTGGCGATAAATCCGTTCACCAACCGCACGCGGTGCTGCATGAAGTAGAGAAACCGCATTCCCGACGCGTCACCGAAATTGGAATTGATAAAACCCGGGTGAAACGTCGCGGCCGAAACGCCGCGGCCATGGTACCGGCGGTGCAATTCCATGGTGAACAGGACGATCGCCAGCTTCGTGAACGCATACGCCATCGTGGGCCGGCGCCGCGCGGTGTCTTCCAGGTCGGTGACGCTGGCCCTGGGAACCAGTCGCTGCGACGAGCTGGTGGTGTTGAGGATGGTGGCGCGGGAATCGACGAGCACATCCATCAATTGCGTGGTCAGTAGAAACGGAGCCAGGTAGTTGACCTGATATGTCTTCTCGAAACCATCGGCCGTCATCTCAGTTTCGCGGGCCATGCCGCCGGCGTTGTTGGCCAGCACATCGATCCGCGGGTACTCCGAACGGATCTTGTCCGCCAGGGCTCGCACTTGGGACAGGTCGGAAAAATCGGCCAGGAAATAGTCCGCACCTATTTCCTCGGCCACGGCAATGGTCTTGCTTTGCGAGCGGCCCACTACGACAACCTTTTCGCCATTTCGGCTCAGCCGACGCGCGGCCGCGGCGCCAAGGCCGTCACTGGCACCGGTAATGACAATCGTCTTCGACGTCACGCGAAGAGTGTATGGGCTGGGGGCGCCGAAGTCAGCCCAGGTGCGTCAACTGCGGCTTGGTTCGCACCACGATGACGGTGGGCCCTTCCGTGTTGAGCGCCGAGGTGAACTCCGCTGCCAGCTTTTCTGTGGTGTCGACGTTGACCGACCGGCAGCCGAAACCTGATGCGATGGAGGCAATGTCAAGGCCGGGTAGGTCCAGACCAGGAACCCCCGGTGTTTCCTCCAGGAGCGCGAACGATTTGAGGATCGAGTACTCCTCGTTGCGCATCACCACGAACACGATCGGCAGCTTGTGCTGGGCGGCGGTCCAGATCGACTGCACCGAGTACTGGAAAGATCCGTCGCCGATGGTGGCGACCACGGTTCGTTTCACCCCGCGGGCGCGGTCGCCCAGTGCGATGCCGACAGCCCCGGGCACACCCCAGCCGATCCCGCCGCTGGCCGTGGCGAAGAACGAAGCCGGACGGGTGGTGGGCAGCCAGCGCATCTGTTGAGCCATCGTGGACGTCGACTCGGTGACCAGCGGGGAGTCGGCGGGTTTGACGCTGGCCAACGTGGAAAACGCCGCGTCCGGGGTCAGTGGCGACGACGCCGCATCGGCGATTTCGACATTGGCGAGCTTTGCGGTTTGGGCTGAAGCTTGTTTGGGGCCACGATCGTTGACCAGCCCCACCAGCTGCTCGAGGGCAAGGCGCGAGTCACTGATCAAGCTTTCGCCCACGGGCGCAGCTCCGGCCAATGCCGGATCGGCGGTGATCTGCAGCAATTCGGTGCCGGCGGGAAGCCATTCGCCGGCCACATAGGGGTAGTAGCGGAAGACCTGCGCTCCGATCACCACGACAAGGTCGTAACCCTGCAGCTTCTCGGAGACGCCTGCAACGGTCAGCGGCAACATGCCCTGATACAGCGGGTGGTTCTCCGGAAACGACGCTCGATCCGGTAGCGGGCCGCTGTAAACCGGTCCGGCGACCTTCTCGGCGAACGCCACCCCGGCGTCCCAGCCGCCGGCGCGGTCGACCTCGGGACCGAAGACCAGCAGGGGCCGCTTCGCCCGGTTGATCCGGTCGGCGAATTCGCGCAGGCGCTCGGCATCGGGCGCGACGCGGCTACTGACAGTTCGGATCACCGCCGGGCCCAGGGCCGGCTTTTCCCAGTCGTCAAGCGGTATGGACAGATACACCGGGCCCGCCGGGGGCTGCAGGGCCACCGTGTAGGCGCGCATGAACGCCGCCGGAACATCCTGGGCGCGTTTGGGTTCGTACGCCCATTTCACCCACGGTGCCGGCATCAGGGTTGGATCGGGGTTGGACAAGTACGGGTCGCACAACACCATCTCGCGGGTCTGCTGGCCCGCGGTGACGATGAGTGGGGTGTTGCCCTTGTACGCCGCCACCAGGCTGCCCATCGCGTTGCCGGTGCCGGCGCTGGTGTGCAGGTTGACCAACGTGGGCTTGCCGGTGGATTGCGCGAACCCGTCCGCCATCGCCAGTACCGACGCCTCCTGCAGCCCGAGGATGTAGGTGAAGTCATCGGGGAAGTTCTTCAAGAACGTCTGCTCGGTGGAACCAGGGTTGCCGAACACCGTCGTCAAGCCCAATTCACGAAGCAGCTGGTAGGTCACCTCGTGGACCGTCTTCTGATTCGCCATTAGTTTTCCCGGTCCCTTCTTCGTCCTTCGCCGATTCCTTGCGCGGTCGGTACACGCGGCATGACGACCATGCGCCACCTATCAGCGTCGCGGGTTGCTCCGAAAATGTCGATGTAATCGGTCACAGGTTTAAGCGCCGACGGGTGTCCGACACCACAACGACACCGACAGATCGACGGGCACAGACTGGTGTCTTGTGACCTTCACACCAACGAGTAGCGAACCGGCAGGTGTTTGAGGCCCCCGACGAAAGTGGTGGCGGTCAGTTCGGGATCACCGCTGCGCTCAATGGATTTCAGCCTGGGCAGCAACTCGGAAAAGAAGCTGTTGATCTCCATGCGGGCCAGGGCCGCACCCATGCAGAAGTGCACGCCGAAGCCGAAGGCGACATGTTTGTTGGGCTCACGCCCGACGTCGAAGCGGAACGGGTCGTCGAAGATATCCTCGTCGCGGTTGGCCGACACGTATGACAGCAGCACCGACTCGCCCGCGGCGATCGGCGTTCCGCGCACGACGGTGTCGCTGGCGGCCGTCCGCATGAAATGCTTGACCGGGGTGACCCAGCGGATCATCTCCTCGGTGGCCGTCGGCATTAAACCGAGATCGTCGCGCAGCCGCCCAAGCTGGTCCGGATTGTCGATGAGCGCATCCAGGCCACCGGAGATGGTGGCGCTGGTGGTGTCGTGGCCGGCGGTGGCGATGATCAAGTAGTAGGACACCGTCTCGAGATCCGACAGCGGCTCACCGTCGACGCGGGCGTTGGCGATCGCGGAGGCGAGATCCTCGGTCGGATGCTCGCGACGCGACGTGGTCACCCCGTTGAAGTACGCAAACATGTCGAGCAGTGCGGGTAGCTGATCCTCGTCCGTGGACCCACGTTTGAACTCGCTGTCAGCGCTGCCGAACAACTCCTGGGTCAGCTTGAGCATGCGCGGAAAGTCGGCCTCGGGCAGGCCCAGCAGCGACATGATCACGTAGAGCGGGTAATTGACCGCGACCTGTTGGACGAAGTCGCACTCGGGACCCTCGGCCATCATTTTGTCGACGTAGGTCTTGGCCAGTTCGTCGACGCGAAGCTTCAGTGCCCGCATCGCCTTGGGTCGAAACCAGTCCGCACCGATGGCCCGCACCACCCGGTGTTGCGGGTCGTCCAGGTGAATCAGCGTGCGTACACCGGCCGCGCTCTGAAGCTCGTCACCCTCCACGGTCGCCAGGACCGGGCGGGGCCAGTTGGTGAAAAGGTTGTTGGCGCGCTCGATGTCCATGATGTCGGTGTGCTTGGTGATCGCCCAGAACGGACGGTAGTCGGGCACGTCGACCCACGACACCGGAGCGGTGGCGCGCAAATGACTCAGCGCCGCGTGCAATCGGCGCTCGTCGGTATACGCCAACGGATCTGCGAATACCCTGGCGGCGTCGTCCATCGTCGGTGCACTCATCGGCGAAACTCCTTCAGTACGGTGGCGGCAATAAAAGCCTTAGAAACACCAGCAGCGGTCGTAAAGATCGGCAGCGCGCGGTCGACCGCGCCCTCGCAGCGACTTCGGAGGGCGTCGGCGACGGTGTCGACCGGCCCGACAACGGCGAAAGCGTTCAACATGTCATCGTCGATGAGCGAGCCCATGGCATCCCACTCGCCTTCCAGGGAGAGGCGGTGGAGTTCGGTTTGCAGGTCGCCCCAGCCATGAAGCTCGAGCACCTTGCGGTAAGCCGGCGTCGATCCGTAGAAGGCGATCTGCTTGCGGACGGCCTCGGTGGCGGTTTTCAGTTCGGCGTCGTTCTCACCGGTGGCCACCATCACCTCGGCCGACAGCTCGAACGCGCTGCGATCACGTCCGGCACGTTGGATGCCGCGCTCTAACGCGGGCATCGTCACCTCATCGAGGTAGCGCCTGGAGACGAAGGGGTGACCGAGGTGGCCGTCGGCGATTTCGCCGCACATTTCGGTCATCGCCGGACCAACGGCGGCGATGAAGACCTTCGGCACGGGATGGGCCAGCGGCTCGGGCGTGAACATCGGGGTCATGATCTTGTGGGTGTAGAAGTCGCCCTCGAAACGAAGCTTGGTGCCGTCCTGCCAGGCCGACCAAATCGCCTGCAGCGCAGCAACGAATTCGCGCATCCGGGGTGCCGGATGGCTCCACGGCATGCTGAATCGCTTCTCGATATGCGGCTGGATCTGGGTGCCCAGACCAAGGATGAACCGGCCCTTCGAATAAGTCTGCAGATCCCAGCCGATGTTGGCGACGATCATCGGATTGCGCGCAAACGCGACCGCGATGTTGGTGCCGAGTTCCAGTCGCGACGTGTGTTCGGCGGCCAGCAGCAGAGGCAGAAAGGGATCGTGACTGGTTTCGGCTGTCCAGCCCCCGTCGTAGCCATCTTGTTCCAGGGCGCGGGCCGCCTCGGCCACCCGAGCGAGTTGATTGGGAATGCCGCCGTCGACCTTGAGACGGCGGGCGCTAGCCATGTGGGTAACTTTACAGTAAGCAATCCAGTATGTGACCCTGCACATCGATGGTACCCACGGCGAGGTAGGACTCGAGTATGAAAAAAAGCAAAGTATGACGAAAGGCCCGGATTGGGCGGAGACGCTCGAGGATCTCGACCGTCGCCGTCAGCGCGCGTTGAGCATGGGTGGGCCCGAGCGGCTGGACAAGCACCGCGGCAAGGGCAAGCTTGACGCCCGCGCACGCATCGAGCGGCTCCTGGACCCGGGCACCTTCCGCGAACTCGGCACGCTCGTCGGCGGCGAGGTCCCGGCCGATGCGATCGTCACCGGCTCCGGCTTGATCAACGGGTCGCCGGTGATGCTGGGCGCCGAGGACTTCACCACGATGGCCGGCAGCATCGGGCCCGGGGGCAACTCCAAGCGCTACCGCATCGCCGAGCTGGCGGTACGGAACAAGATCCCGCTGGTAATGCTGCTCGAAGGAGCCGGCTTTCGGCCCACCGGTGGACATTACGGGCGTACCCCGACCGACCTGCTCGCCCAGGCACAGTGCTCGGGTCGTGTCCCGACCGTCGCCGCAGTGCTCGGCCCTTCGGCGGGCCACGGCGCGCTGGTGGCCCCCGTGTCCGACTTCCGAATCATGAGTAGGCAGGGCGCGATCTTCACGGCCGGGCCTCCTGTCGTCAAAGAGTCCACCGGAGAAGACATCTCGAAAGAGGATCTGGGCGGACCGGATGTCGCGTTGCCGAGCGGAGTCATCCACAATGTCGCCGAGGACGACGAAGCTGTGCTCGACGATATCCGCCGTTACCTGTCGTACTTCCCGCCAAGCGCGTGGTCGTATCCGCCTTCGCTGGCCGCCGACCGGACCAGCGAGCCACGGCCTACCCCGGAGTTGCTCGACATCGTTTCCCGCGACAACCGCCGGGTCTATGACATCCGCGCCGTGCTCGATGTGATCTTTGACCGGCCCGACTGGTTCGAGGTTCAGCCGCGGTTCGGCAGGGCGATCATCTGCGCCCTCGCACACCTCGGCGGCCATCCCGTCGCGGTCGTGGCCAACCAACCCCAGGTGCTGGCCGGTTCCATCGACGCCGACGCCGCCGATAAGGCGGCGCATTTCATCATGGTGGCCGACTCGTATCATCTGCCGATCGTCTTCCTCGCCGACAACCCCGGCATGCTGCCCGGCAGCCGGTCCGAGCGCAGCGGCGTGCTGCGTGCCGGCGCGCGGATGTTTGCCGCCCAGACCACCGCCACCACGTTGAAGTTGCACCTCACGCTGCGCAAGGCTTACGGGTTCGGCTCCATGGTCATGTCACTGCTGGGTTTCGACGACCAGGCCGCGACCTTTGCCTACCCCGGCGCGACGATGGGCGCCATGAGTGCCGCGGCGTTAAGCCGCGCCTCGCATGCCGATGAGGATCTCTCCGTCAAGCTGAGCAACGCCGAGTTGGAGGCGTCTTACCGCTCGGCCGAGCACATGGGATTCGACGAACTCATCGATCCCCGCGAGACGCGTGACGCGCTGCTGGCAGCCTTGCAACGCGGCCTGTCCAGCCGGCAGGCGGCGGCCGAACCGGTGATGCGGACGGTCATCCTGCCCTGACTCCATGCCGCGAGATTGCAACTACCGACGGCGCCTCTCGGGAAATACGTCGCCAGTTACACTTTCGCGGTGTCGCGCGGTAGGTTGTGACGATCGGCTCGAGCTCGTCGGGTGTCGCGCCATGCATGATCACCGCGTCGGCGCCATGCTCGAACTCTTTGCGAATGCGACCCACGCACTGCTGGGCTGAGCCGGTGGCCGACGGCTCCAGCCACTCGTCCGGAAGCAACGTCGCGATGTGCTCGATCTGCTCGGGTGTGCCCTTGTGGTCGATTCCGCCGGCGATCGACGTCACCACCGGATCCGCCCGGAACCGTTGCAGCACAGCGGGATCCCAATTGTTGGTCTGCACCAGGAGATCGCCATATCCTTGCAGATAGGTAGCCAGCCGGGCCACGGTCTTCTTGAGCCGCAACTGTTCGGGAAGATGGTCGCCGACCGTGGCGAAGCACGACCACACGCGCACGCTGTCCGGGTCGCGGCCCGCCTTTTCGGCGGCCGACTTGATGGTCTTGACGCAGCGCTGCAACGTCTCCGGGGTGAAGTAGGTGTGCAGGATGACGTCGTCGAACGCCCGGCCGCCGAGCGCGAGCGTGTTGGGACCGAATGCCACCAACGCCAGTCGAATGTCTTCCTTGAAGTCGGGGTCGAGAAACAGAATGTTGTATTTGCCCATCGGGCCGTCGTGGTTGAAGATCACCTCGCCGTGCCAGAGGCGGCGCATGACCTGGGCCCAATCCTCCATCTGCGCGGTGGTTACCGCCGGGATGCCGAAGGCGCCGTAAATCGCGGCGATGCCGCGGCCGATGCCCAATGTGAAGCGCCCGCCGGAGAGCCGGTGCATGGTGGTCGCCCACGATCCGGTGATCAGCGGATGGCGGGTGTTGTGATTGGTTGCGGCGGTGGCGATCTGCATCCGGTTGGTGACGGCACAGGCGGCCCCCACGAGAGATGAGGCCTCCTTGACGTTCCAGCGCTCGGAGATGAACGCGGTGCCGAAACCCAGCTCCTCCCCGCGACGAGCCTCGTCCATCAAGGTTGCCGGTCCCTCCCCGCCGGCCCCGGCCAGCAGGTAATAGCCCAATTCGTCAAGCGTGCGATCGGTGCCGGTCAATTCCAAACTCCTTGCTTGTAGCCGCAGTTCCAAACCTCGGTGATCTTGCCGGCGACGACGCGGAACACCTCCATGCTGGCAATCTTGATTTCGGTGTTGATCTCGGTGCCGTCACTGGTGGTCATGGTCGAGTCGTAGACGATCGCGACGTGCTCGCCGTCGTCCGACGCGACGACGATGTGCAGGTCGAAACGCAGCGAGTCGAAGAGCTGCCACACGTCCGCTACCCGTTGGACGGCCTGGGCGCGGGTCAGCGTGTGCGACTCACCGACGTCGTGCCGGATGACGTTGTCGGCGAACAACTCCTCGGCCAGGTCGAGGTTGTGCTCGTTCCACACCACGAGGTTGTACAGTTCGACCACTTCACGCGCAGTCCGGGTGGCAGCCATCACCCGTCGCACACATCGTCGGCGACCGCGCGCAGAAATCGATCCGTCACCGCGTGCACTCGCCGGGAGAAGATGTGACCGACATGGCTGCCGTCATACCAGTACAGTTCGCCGCCCCAGCGCTCCTGCAACGCGGTCGTGGGCTCGCGCATCGCCATCCGGTCGTGCCACGCTCCGACGATGAGGCGGCGCTCCGGTGGCGGCGCCGGGTCGACGGTCAGCGGATCGATCACCGAGGTCAGCTGCGAGACCACTGGCGACTGCAACAGCTCCCGGAGCCCGTCCCTAGACGGCCCCCAGCGAGATAGGTGTCGCGCGATCATCGCGTTGAGGCCCAGAATCGGGGTATACAGAGCGACCGCGTCGACCTGTCGCTCCAGATGCGACACCAATGCGGCCACCGGCGTGCCCATCGAAATCCCGGCCACCACAACGGCGGTGGCCTGTGGTTGCACCCACTGCACGACGGCCCGCACCTCCGACACCGCGCGCATCATGCCCGCGACGTTGCGGAGTGGATCCATGTCCGGATAGGCCGGCCAGTCCCGGCGCCGGCATCCGTGGCCGGGCTGCACCGGCATGGCGACGTTGAAACCCAGCTTGTTGTATATCCGGCCGATCCGGGACAGCACCAGGTCTTCTGTCCCGCCCTGGCCGGCGCCATGGACCCAGATCAGCCACGGCCGTGGACCGTCGCTGTGCCGGCAGAGATGCACGACCGCCCTCGCCGGGCCGCCCAGTCCGTCGGCCTCCAGCGTCTTGGGCAGTTCTGGGTCATGCTCGAACGTCATCCGCTCGTACGCCAGTCCGGCGATCCGCCGTTGCTCTGTCGCGGTGGCCCGCAAAGGTTTGGGGTCGGCATGCGCGCGGTCGATGCCCAGCGTCGATAATTCCTCGGCCGCCGGTTCGCACTCGGTCAGTGGCCGTATCGCCGGCGGCGCCCCACCGAGCAGCGAAAAACCGGTCAGGGCAAGCTCGTCGAGCATGACCTCGCCGAACTGGCGAACGCCGCGGGCCGATGCCGGGGTCCAGCCGGTCGATTCGTTGAGACCGGCCACCGTCCGCGGCAGCACCATACCCAGCTCGCGGGCGATATCGAAACCGCGTGATGCCAGTGACAATCCCGTCATGCCACTCACCCTAGACCAGCCTCCAGCACCAATTAAGCCAGCTTGAAACCGGTGTATCCGCCGGCGGCGATTTCATCGCAGCGGCGCCGGTATTCGGGTATTCCGCCGGTGTAGCCCATGTACATCCGCTTCTTGCCGGGACATTGCCACCGTTGTACCAGGAGTTGCAGGAGGAGTGGACCAGCACCGTCGACGCGACGATTGACGTGGCGTGGTCGATCCATTCCTGCTGCGCACTGGCCAACGCCTCGATGGTGCGGAATCCGTTGTCGCGCAAATGCACGATGCAGTCGCCGATCCATTCCACATGTTGCTCCAGCGCGGCGACGAAATTGCTGGCAGGGCTGGGGCCGCCCGGTCCCTGAACCGTGAACAGGTTCGGAAAGCCGGCTACCGCCAACCCCAGGTAAGACAGCGGACCCTCGCTGGCCCAGAACTCGCCAAGCGATATCCCGTCGCGACCGCGGACATCGATGCGGCTCAGCGCGCCGGTCATGGCGTCGAATCCGGTGGCGTAGATGATGACGTCGAGTTCGTGCAACCCGTGCTCGGTGCGGATGCCGGTCGGTGTCACCTCGCGGATCGGCGACTTACGCAGGTCGACCAGGGTGACGTTGTCCCGGTTGAACGTCTCGTAATAACCCTGGTCGATGATCGGCCGCTTGCACGCGAACGGATGCACCGGCACCAGCGAGGCCGCTGTTTCCGGGTCTTTGACGATCCGGGCCACCGCCTCGCCGTACAGCTTGGCGGCCATCCGGTTGGCTTCGATGTCGAAGAAGATATCTCCCCAGCTCAGTGCGCCCAATATGCCGTTCTCGTCGATGGCGCGCAATTGTTCTTCGCGCGACGCCGACTTCAACGGCGGCTTGCTGAGCATCTCGAGCAGCACCGAGAACGCGCTCAGCCGCGCCGCGCCGATCGGGTGTGCGCGTTGGGTCTCTCGGATCTCGCCGTAGCGAGCCTTCATCTCGTCCAGCTCCCCGGGCTCGAACCGGTGCACCCGCCACGGCAGTGTGTACGTCGGCGAGCGCTGAAACACCGATGAGCTGCAAGGCTTCCCGGGCCACGACGGGGATCAGCTGAACACCGGTCGAGCCGGTGCCGATGACGCCGACCCGCTTTCCGGTCAGGTCGAAGCCCTCCTTCGGCCAGCGGCTGGTGAACAGCGACGTTCCGGTGAAAGTGCTCATCCCGGGAATGTCGGGTTCCAGCGGCACCGACAGGATGCCCGACGCCGCGACCACGAAGGGGGCGGTAAACGACTCCCCCGCCGCTGTTCGCAGCACCCAGGCGGCGGCTTCCTCGTCAAAGGCCATCGCGACGACCTTGGTACCGAACGCGATGTCGCGGCGCAGGTCGAGCCGGTCCGCGACGAAATTCAAGTAGGCCTCGATCTCGGGCTGGGCCGGCATCGACTCCGTCCAAACCCACTCCTGCTGAATCTCTTCGGAGAAGCTGTAGGAGTATTCGATGCTCTCGATGTCACACCGGGCGCCCGGATATCGGTTGAAGAGCCAGGTGCCGCCGACGTTTTCGGCCATCTCCAGCACCCGGGCGCGTATTCCGAGCTGCCGTAGCCGATGCAGCATGTACAGGCCGGAGAATCCGGCGCCGATCACCAGCGCGTCGAACTGCGCGGCTGAGTCAGCGCCTTCAAATTCATTCGTCATTGCCACCGCTCATCTTCAGGATCGTTCGAGTCAAGTGCAGGGTCTTGATGCGCCATGAACCGTCCCGCTTTTCGTATGTCTCGTGGTAGTGGCCGGCGCCGAACAACTCGCGGCCGTCACCGAAGACGAGCAGGTCTTCCATCGCCCAGATGCCCGTTGCGGTGGTGGCCGAGACGAGGGTGAGCTCCGGGGTGTGGCAGTGGTGCTTGGTGGCCACGTTCTCCAGGCCGCCCATCACCATCGGAACGAAGTTGTCGACGCCCTGCAGCGGCGGCGCGGTCTTCGGATCGGCAGCACCGACCGAGACCGCCATGTCCAGGGTCACCACCACATCGGTGGTGAACACAGCGCGCCAGGACTCGACGTCTTTGGTATCGAGATAGCGGCAGTAGCGTGCCTTCAACTGGCGAATCTCTTCCAGCTCTTGGAGCTCATGAACCGCCTGCACATGCTCCCCAGCCATAACGCTCCTTGCCGTGCACTGAACGAACTGCTGAAATCTATACTGTAATGGTCTTAGTATCAACGATCGCGGGAGGCGCCGGCATGAAAGTCCCGTTCACCTGGAAGGTCACCGGGTGGTTCATGGTGGGCTGGTCTCCGGAGTTTCCGGTCGGCGAGGTCCGGCCTCTTCGATACTTCGGTGAGGATCTGGTCGCCTACCGCGACGAGTCCGGTGACCTGCACATACTCGAGGCACACTGCAAACACCTCGGCGCGCACATCGGCCACGGCGGCACGGTCGTCGGCGACTGCGTCCAGTGCCCGTTCCACGGCTGGCGCTGGGGGCCCGACGGCACCAACCGATACATCCCGTATCAGCCGGACCGGCCCAACCGTGCGCTAACGCTCCGGGTGTTTCCCGTCCGCGAGCAGTACGACTGCGTGTTCATCTGGCATCATCCGCAGGGCAAGGAGCCGCAATGGGAGATGCCGGACATCTTCCACAAATTCCCGCAATTCGAGACCGACCCGGCGGCCTACTACCGGGCCTATCCGGAGTTCTCCCGGCGTGCGGAGGGCGAACCGGTGCATCCACAGATCGTGGCGGAGAACGCGCCGGACAGTGCCCATTTCGAATACGTACATCACGCCACGGTGACGCCCAGGGTGCTGGACTGGAAGATCGTCGACCAAGAATGGCAGTTCATCGCGGGTTGGCCGGATGCGCGCAGTGACAACCCCGACGATCTCGCGTTACGTTTCCACAGCCACCTGTTCGGCCTGGGCGGTGCGATCAGCGTCTTTGAGGGTGCGCAGAATCATCGGCTGATCTTCACCTGCACGCCGGTCGACGACGAGAGCTCGGACCTGTTCTACTCGATCTGGTGGCCGCGAATCCCCGGCGACGACTCCGACGTGCCGCACGGCAAGCTGCGCGACCTCATCGAAAAACAGTTCCTGTCCACCGTCTTCGACGATCTGCAAATCTGGCGCTACCAGAAGTACGTGGAAAACCCGGCGCTCTCCAAGGTGGACGCGAAAGGGTATATGGCGCTGCGGAAATGGGCAGCGCAATTTTATGACGTTCCACCGACTGCCGGCGCGTCGGCATGATTCCAAAACTCGCCGAACTCGCGGCGCCGGGCCACACCGCGATCGTCACCCAGGAGTGCCAGGGCGCGGTCATCGGCCCCAATGCGGGGCTGGCGGCGCTCGCTGAAGAAGCACGACGCGTCGCGCTGCCCAACATCGTTCGGCTGTTGCCCGCGGCGCGGGCGGCGGGAGTGCGTGTTGTGCACTGCGTGGTGCAGCGCCGAGCCGACGGCCTCGGCTCCAACCACAACGCGAAGATATTCGCCCTCGGGCGCGGTGAAGTAGAGATCACTCCCGGGACACCGGGGGCCGCCGTATTGCCCGAATTGGGTCCCGAGCCAACCGATCTGGTGCTGAGTAGGTGGCATGGCATCGGACCAATGGGGGGCACCGACCTGGATATCGTGCTGCGGAATCTCGGGGTCTCCACGGTCGTCGTCGTCGGCGTTTCGCTCAATGTCGCGATACCCAACTTCGTGATGGACGCGGTCAATGCCGCCTACCGCGTCGTCGTGCCTAAGGATGCGGTGGCCGGCATACCCACCGAGTACGGCGACGCGATAATCGCCAACACGCTGTCGTTGCTGGCGACCATCACCACTACCGATGAGCTGCTGCAGTCGTGGCAGCGGCACCCCGAGGGGACTCCATGACGGACACAGCCGACACGGCGTCGGAAGCGGATTCCGTCGGTGGCGGATTTCCCGAAATCAGGCCGGCCGATCACGCGCCCCCCGGACTGGGGCGGTTTGTCGCCGCGCTGCGCCGCCTGCAGGATCTGACCGTCTCGACCGACCCGGGCGGCTCGACGTGGGAAACGGCGGCCAAACACGTCGAAAAAGCCTGTGCGTTGTTGGACGGCCACCAGGTGTCCGCGGCGCTGGCACCGGCCGGGCGAGTCGTCGAACTGCCCGGATTCGGTCACCCCATGATGCCGCCATGGACCGTCCCGGACTCCGGGCCCGATGGCGTCACCATGACAGGACACTTCACCCGATCCCACGTGGGTGGAAACAATGCCGTGCACGGCGGGATGATTCCGCTTTTCTACGACTGGCTATTCGGGATGGTGGTTACGGGCGCAAGTTGCCCGCCCACCCGCACCGCATTCCTGCACGTCGACTACCGCAATATCACCCCGATCGAGGAGCCGCTGACCGCCCGGGGCCGGATCACGGAGATCGACGGCAGGAAGATCTTCATCTCCGCTAGCATGACGGCTGCAGATGGGAAGCTGCTCAGCGAAGCCACCGGCCTGATGGTCCGGTTGCTCCCCCACCAGCCGTGAGAGGCACGATGTCAGACACCGCAACGCAATTCACGGTACCCGCCGTCGCCAAGGCCGTCGCGGCCGCGATTCCGGACCGGGACCTGCTGATCCAGGGCAACCGGCGGTACAGCTATGCGCAGGTGATCGAGCGGTCGAACCACCTCGCCGCGTACCTGCAATCCCGGGGACTGGGGTGCCACACCGACCGCTCCGCACTCGCCGGTCACGAGGTGGGTCAGGATCTGCTCGGCATCTACGCGTACAACGGGAACGAATTCGTGGAGGCGTTGTTCGGCAGCTTCCAGGCGCGGGTTGCCCCGTTCAATGTCAACTTCCGGTACGTCAAGAGTGAGCTGCAATATCTGCTGGCCGACGCGGGGGCAACCGCCCTGATCTACCACGCCGCGTTCGCCCCGCGGGTAGCCGAGGTCCGGCAGGATCTGCCGCAGCTGCGCGTGCTGATTCAGATCGCCGACGACTCGGGAAACGAGTTGCTCTACGGTGCGGTGGATTACGAGGCCGCCATCGCGGCCGGTGCGGCGTCCAGCCCACCGCCGGTGCAGCACTCGCCCGACGACTTGTACATCCTGTACACCGGTGGCACGACGGGGATGCCGAAGGGGGTGCTGTGGCGCCAGCACGACATCTTCATGACCTCCTTCGGCGGCCGCAGTCTTTACAGCGGCGAGCCCGCAGGTTCCCTCGACGAGATCGTCGCGGCGGCAGCGGCGGCGCCCGGCACCAAGTTGATGGTGCTGCCGCCGCTCATCCACGGCGCCGCGCAGTGGACCGTGATGACCGCGTTGACCACCGGGCAGACCATCGTCTTCCCCACAGTCGTCGATCATTTGGACGCCGAAGAGGTGGTCCGCACCATCGAACGTGAGCGGGTGTCGGTGGTGACGGTGGTCGGTGACGCGATGGCGCGCCCGTTGCTCGCCGCCATCGAAAAAGGCCTGGAAGCTGGCACAGCCGACGTGTCATCGTTGGCTGTGATCGCCAGCGGCGGCGCGCTGTTGACCCCGTTCGTCAAGCAACGTTTGATCGAGGTGCTGCCGAACGTTGTCGTCGCCGATGGCGTCGGGTCGTCGGAGACCGGGGCGCAGATGCACCACCTGTCAATGTCGGGAGCGGTGTCGACCGGCACATTCAACGCCGGACCGGATACCTTCGTGGCGGCCGAAGATCTGGGCACGATCCTGCAACCGGGTCACGACGGGATGGGCTGGCTGGCGCAACGCGGCTACGTGCCTCTCGGCTACAAAGGCGACGCCACCAAGACTGCCGCGACGTTCCCGATCATCGACGGCGTGCGATACGCGGTCCCCGGTGACCGGGCGCGGCACAGCGCCGACGGCCACATCGAGCTGCTGGGCCGCGACTCGGTGACGATCAATTCCGGCGGCGAGAAGATCTTCGTCGAGGAGGTCGAAACCGCGATCGCATCGCATCCCGCCGTGGCCGACGTGGTGGTCACGGGACGGCCGAGCGAGCGTTGGGGCCAGGAGGTCGTCGCCGTTGTCGCGCTCGCCGAGGGTGTCGATGCCGACGCCGATGAGTTGGTTGCGCATGCCGCGAAGTCTTTGGCGCGCTACAAGCTTCCCAAAGCGATCGTGTTCCGCAATATCATCGAGCGCAGCCCGTCGGGCAAGGCCGATTACCGCTGGGCCCGAGAACAAGCACTGAGCGGCTAACAAGGGATACCACATGTCGTTGTTGCAGAAGGATGAGCAACTTACGGCGTCGACCGAGGTGCGCGCCTCCGCGGACCAGGTCTACGCGGTCATCTCCGATGTCACCCGAATCCCTGAGTGGAGTCCGGAGACGGCGCGCGCCGAGTGGACGGCACCGGATCGTTTCAACGCCTGGAACCGGCGGCGGCTGGGCCGATGGCGGACGGCCGCCAGAGTGGTTGAAGCCGAGCCGGCACACAGGTTCTCGTTCGTCGTCCAGATAATGGGACGGGACTGGACGCAGTGGACCTACCTCATCGAACCCGGTTCCTCTGCCGGTGCCACCCGCCTCACCGAGAAGTTCCGGATGTGCGTTCCAATGCCTTTCGCAGTTGTGGCCTTCGAACGCCTCGTACTGTTCGTATGGGATCGTCGGACGGATCTGCAAAACAACCTCCAAGTTTCGGTCGACCGGATCCGGGCGATCGTCGAGGCGGGTATTCGATGAAGTACCAAGATCGCGTCGCCGTGGTCACGGGCGCCGGCTCCGGCATCGGCCGCGCACTGACGCTCGCGCTCACCGACAACGGCGCGCACGTCGCAGCCTCAGACATCGACCGGCAGGGGCTGGCGAAAACCCAAGCGGCGTGCCGCCCCGGCAAGGTGACGACATATCAGGTCGATGTCGCTGACCGAGACGCGGTTCTGGCGTACGCCGAAGACGTACGGCGCGACCTCGGGCCCGCTTCGATGGTGTTCAACAATGCCGGGGTCGATCTGATGGCCAGCGTGGCGGACATGTCCTGGACCGACTTCGACTGGCTCATCGGCATCAACATCGGCGGTGTCGTGAACGGGACCAAGGCTTTCCTGCCGCAGCTCATCGAATCGGGCTCGCGTCAGCGCCCGGCACGGTTGGTCAACCTGTCGAGTGCCTTCGGTTTGATGGCGGTGCCGTACCAGGGTGCCTACAGCACCTCGAAATTCGCGGTACGCGGCTTTACCGAGGCACTCCGGCAAGAGATGATCATGGAACGCCGTCCGGTGACGGTGCACTGCGTGCATCCAGGTGTCGTGCGGACCAATTTCGGGGCGAGTATGCGTGTCGCGGATACCGAAGCGCATCCGGAACAGGCCAAAAAGTACTTTGACCGCGCCGCCCTCACCACTCCTGAGAAGGCGGCCCAGGTCATTCTGCACGGAGCCGACAGAAACCGCGCCCGAATCCTCATCGGGCCCGACGGGCGCGTGATGGCGGCGCTGCCTCGTCTCCTTGGTGCGGGATACGTCGGCTTGCTGGGGCACGCCTCGCGACTGACGAGCGCGCGCTCGGGCCGCTAGCTGCCGGGCCAGCCCTTGAGCCGGCGGTGCGTGCGAGCCCGGGTCATGCGCATCATGGCGTCGGCGCCCATTCGCAACGAATTGCCAAACGGCGGGGCCGCGCTGCCGGTGACACTGAACGGCAGGTCGTTTCCCACCACCGTGCGTTGATGGCTGAACGTATCGAAGCCGGCCTTCCCGTGGTAGGCCCCCATTCCGCTGCGGCCTACCCCACCGAACGGCGCCGCCGACGGAATCATGTGGGCCGCAAAGTCGTTGCGGGCAACGCCACCGCTGCGGGTGCTCCGGACGAAGGTGCGGAAGTCGGCATCGTCGGGTCCATACCAATAGGCCACCAGCGGCGACGGGCGCCGATTGATGTACTCGATCGCGTCGGACAGCCGGGAATAGCCCTTCACCACCAGAACCGGGCCGAATATCTCCTCGTCGGCGATCTTCATGCGGTCGTCGATATCGCGGACGATGGTGGGGGCGATCTTGCGGGTCGCGGGGTCAGGCAACCGCTCCCCGTCCGGGGCCACCGCTTCCACACTGGCCCCGTTGGCCCGCGCGTCCTCGATCAGACCGACGACCCTTTCGAAGTTGGCCTGGTCGACCGACGAACAGTAGTCACCGTTGGAGACGATGCTGGGGAACATCCCGCGCAGCGTGTCACGCGCGGTGTCGACGAAGGTGTCCACGTGCTCGTCAGGCACGAACACGTAATCGGGGCAGATGCAGACCTGCCCGCCGTTGACCATGCGGCCCTGCGCGACCCGGGCCGCCGATCGACGGATGTTGGCGCCGGGCCCAACGACGACGGGGTTTTTGCCGCCCAGCTCCAGCGTCACCGGAACCAGGTTCTGCGCGGCCGCCCGCTGCACCAGTGCGCCCACCGACGGCGAGCCGGTGAAGAACAGGTGATCGAACGGCAGTCCGGCGAAAACCGCCGCCACGTCCGGGCCACCGGTGACGATATCGAGCTCGGCCTGATCGAAGTATTGGGGTGCCGTCGCCTTCATCAGGTCCGCGGTGTTGGAGGTGATCTCCGACATTTTGATCATCACCCGATTGCCCGCAGCGAATGCGGTCGCCGCCGGGAGGACGACGAGGTTGAGCGGAAAGTTCCACGGACCGATGATTCCCACCACCCCGAGCGGGGAGGGCTGCACTTCGGCACGCAGGCCGCCCAGCCGCGCCATTCGCATCAGCTTGGTTGCCCGCATCCATTGAGCGACATGGGATCTGGTGTGCTCGATGACCGAGATCATGCCGATGACCTCGGTGAACAGCGTCGCCGCCTTGGATCGGGTACCGAAATCGGCGGCCATCGCGTCGACGAACGCGTCGGTGTTGTCGAGGACGAGCGCCATCAGCCGGTCGATGCGGTTGCGCCTTAGGGCGACGCTGGGCGGTCCGTCGTCCATGAAGGCTTGTCGCTGTCGATCCACGATCGCGCCCAGCGCAACCCGCTGCTGTTCGGCCACGTCGTTGGCGCGTTCATCGAGTGTGCTCATGACCCACCTTTTCGCGGCGAACCGCTGTCACGCCCATATTGCCTACTGTAATAATTACAGTACGATCTTACGCAATGACTGCCCGTGCACACCGAGATGCTTGAAGATCCTGGAGATCAGGTGACAACCCACGTTGATAACGCGGCCGGCACCGGCGATCAAGCCGTTAGCCTGCGTGACCCCTACCCGTTCTTTGCGCAGAAGCGCGGAGTCGCCGGTGTCTTCCACGGCACCGTAATGGACTACTCCAAGACCCCCGAGTCCATGCGGCCCAAACGGGAGTACTCCGCGGTGTCGTTTGACGCGGTGAACAAGGTGTTCCGGGACGGGCGGGTATTCACATCTAAGCCCTACGACAAGACAATCGGCCTGTTCATGGGTCCGACTATTCTCGCGATGGACGGAAAGAAGCATCGCGACCATCGCAACCTGGTGTCGGCGGCATTCAAGTCCAAAGCGCTGGTCCGGTGGGAGCCCGCTATCGTGCGGCCGATCTGCAATAGGCTGATCGACGAATTCATCGACGCCGGCGAAGCCGACCTGGTCCGTAATTTCACTTTCGAATTTCCCACCCGCGTCATCGCCGAACTATTGGGCCTGCCGGACGAAGACCTGGCCATGTTCCGCAAGCGCGCCGTGGAGTTGATCAGCTACCACGTCAACTACGAACGCGCCTTCGAGGCGTCCGCGGCGCTCAAGGATTACTTCCTCGAGCAGATCGAGAAGCGCAAATCCAAGCCCACCGAGGACATCATCGGCGATCTGGTGAGCGCCGAGATCGATGGCGAAAAGCTCGACGACGAAGCCATCTATTCGTTTCTGCGACTGCTGCTGCCCGCCGGGCTGGAAACCACCTACCGGTCCTCGGGAAACCTGTTGTATCTGCTGCTCACCCATCCCGACCAGTTCGCCGCGGTACAAGAAGACCACAAGCTGATCCCGCAGGCGATCGAGGAAGCGTTGCGCTTCGAGACGCCGCTGACCACCGTGCAGCGTTTCACCACCGAAGACGTTGAGCTGGAAGGGGTTGCGATCCCGGCCCGCGCGGTGATCGGCGTGTGCATGGGTTCGGCGAACCGGGACGAGCAGCGCTGGGAACGTTCCGAGGAGTTCGACATCTTCCGCAAGGCCACGCCGCACATCTCCTTTGCCGCGGGCGAGCACACCTGTTTAGGCCTGCACCTCTCGCGGCTGGAAACCCGCGTCGCGCTCGAGTGCCTACTGAGCCGGGTGACCAACGTCAACCTGGTGACCGACGACGATCCGCATATCCACGGTCAGCCCTTCCGTTCGCCGACTGCCATGCCGGTCACATTCGACGCCATTGCGAATCTCGCGCGAGCGTAACCTGACTGCGAAAAATCATGAGGGATTTCGCCGTGGGGTTACGCTCGCGAGAAGACTCGACCGGCAACACATCAGAAGAGGGCTGAATTGGTCAAAGTAATGGCGGGCTTTCGGGTCCTAGAGCTTGCGCAGTTCACGTTCGTCCCGGCCGCGGGAGCCATCCTGGCCGACTGGGGCGCCGACGTCCTCAAAGTGGAGCACCCGCTGCGCGGGGATACCCAACGCGGGTTCATCAACATGGGCGGCATCCAGCTCGATCCGGACCGGCATCCGCTGATGGAGCACCCCAACCGGGGCAAGCGCAGCGTCGGGATCGACATCTCCACGCCGGGCGGCCAGGAAGTGATCTATGAACTGGCCAAGACCGCCGACGTCTTCCTGACCAATTACATGCCCTCAGTGCGGCAGAAGAACAAATTCGACATCGAACACATCCGCGCGGCGAACCCGAACATCGTCTACGCCCGAGGCTCGGCATACGGCGACAAGGGAGCCGAACGCGACGTCGGCGGCTACGACGGGACGGCATTCTGGACCCGCAGCGGCGTGGGCTACGCGCTGACCCCCGAAGAGCTGGGCGCACCACTGTCCCAGGGCATTCCCGCTTTTGGTGACTCCATCGGCGGCATGTTCATCGCCGGCGGCATCTCGGCGGCACTGTTGCATCGGGAACGAACCGGCGAAGCCCTGGAGCTTGACGTGTCACTGCTGAGCACCGCGTGGTGGGCGGCGGGCGCAAGCGTGACGCAGGGCATGGAGACCGGCGAGGTCATGCGCACCCCGATGCCGGGATCCGCCGCCCCGATGGTGAATCCCTTCATGGGTAACTACCAGGCGTCCGACGGGGGCACGATCAACTTCTGCATCATCAGCCCGACCGGCTACATCCGCGACACTTTCGAGCACCTCGGCATCCCCGAGGCCGCCGACGACCCGCGCTTTTCCGAAGTGCTGCCGTTGATTCAAAACGCCGACGCGGCTGCGGAACTGATCACGAAGGCCATCGCGGGCCAGCCTTTTGACTACTGGCGGCAGCACCTGAGAACGATGAAAGGTCAGTGGGCGCCGTTCCAGAGCCTCATCGACCTGGCCGACGATGAACAGGCCATTGCGAACGACATGATCGTCGAAGTCGAAGTCGCCTCGGGGGGCAAGCCGTTCCGCGTCGTGCGGGGGCCGGTCCAGTTCAATCACGAGCCGTTGGTGACGACCAGGGCGCCACAAGCCTCCGAGCACACCGAACTCGTTCTGACGGAGATCGGGATGGACTGGGACCGCATCGAAGAACTCAAGGAATCGGGAGCTATTGCATGAGCAGTAATCCCGAGGTCGCGATCATCGGGGTGGGGCTGCACCCGTTCGGTCGCTTCGAGGGCAAGTCCGCCATGGAGATGGGCGTTGACGCGATCGTTTCCGCGGTCGCCGACGCCGGTATCGCGTGGAAGGACGTCCAGTTCGCTACCGGCGGTAGCTGGACGGTGGCCAATCCGGACGCCATCGTCGCCATGGTCGGTCTGACCGGTATCCCATTCACCAATGTGTTCAACGCGTGCGCGACGGCGGCCAGCGCGGCCAAAGTGTGTGCCGACGGGATCCGGTTGGGCGATTACGACATCGGCATCGCCCTCGGCCTGGACAAGCACCCACGCGGGGCGTTCACCGAAGATCCGGCGCTGGTGGGCATGCCGAGGTGGTATGCGGAGAACGGGCAGTATCTGACCACCCAATTCTTCGGAATGAAGGCGAACCGCTATTTGCACGAGCACAACATCTCTCAGCAGACGCTCGCCAAGGTCGCGGCCAAGAACTTCCGTAACGGGGCGTTGAACCCGAACGCATTTCGCCGCAAACCGATGTCCGAGGAAGACATTCTCAACTCGGCGATGCTGAACTACCCGCTGACCCAGTACATGTTCTGCGCGCCCGACGAAGGCGCCGCGGCGGTGGTGATGTGCCGTGCCGATATCGCGCACCGCTACACGTCCAAACCCGTGTATCTGCGCGCGGTGGAGGTCCGCACCCGCCGCTACGGAGCGTACGAGGTCAACACCACCTTCGCGCCGGTCGACGAAGACCTGGCGCCGACCGTATACGCCGCGCGTGCCGCGTTCGCGAAGGCCGGCGTGGCTCCCGCCGACGTCGACGTGATCCAGCTGCAGGACACCGATGCCGGTGCCGAAATCATCCACATGGCCGAGTGCGGATTCTGCGCGCACGGTGACCAGGAGAAGCTGCTGGCCGATGGTGCCACCGAGATCGGCGGCCCGATGCCGGTCAACACCGACGGAGGCCTGATCGCCAACGGCGAGCCCATCGGGGCCTCTGGACTGCGACAGATCCATGAAATCGTTCGCCAACTCCGCGGTGAGGCCGGCGAACGTCAGGTGCCTGGTAATCCGAAGGTCGGGTTCACCCAGCTCTACGGCGCCCCGGGCACCGCCGCAGCGACCATCCTGACCACCTGACCTCGGCGAGCAGACGCAAAATCGCCCAACACGCTGAGGTTTCTGGGGATTTCGCGTCTGCTGGGGAGTACGCCGAGAACCTGACGCTGCGGGGGATCCGGGGACGTGCCTTAGCCAATCCGAATGGCGGATTCGACCTCGTCGAGTGTTAGCTCTTTGGTGCAGAAGAACCAGTCTTCGCAGTCGCTGTGTCCGTCCATTCGCTCCCGCGCGGCGCCGGAGGAGCCCGGAGCGGGCAGAATCACCGGTTCGCCCGGCCGCCAGTCAGCCGGAGTTGCGACGCCGAAATGATCTGCCGTCTGCAGTCCTTTGACGACACGTAGCAATTCGTCGAAGTTTCGTCCGAGGCTTAGCGGATAATAGATGATCGCACGGATCGCACCCCTGGGGTCGACGACGAAAACCGCCCGCACCGCCTTCGTCGAGTCTTCGCCGGGCATGATCATCCCGTATCGTTTCGCGACATCCATTGCAACGTCATCGATTACCGGATAAGTGACTTCGACGCCTTTGAGGTCACGGAAGGAAATCTTTTCTTTGATAATTCGTAGCCAGGCGATGTGACTGTAGAGCCCGTCGACCGAGAGTCCTAAGAGTTCGGTGTTGTAGGCACTGAACTCTTGTTGCATCGAAGCAAAAGTCATGAGCTCTGTTGTACACACGGGCGTGAAGTCGGCCGGGTGTGAAAAGAGGATCACCCATTTGCCTTTGTAGTCGCCAGGAAAATTAACTTCGCCCTGAGTGGTCTGGGCGATGAACTCGGGGGCCGCGTCGCCGATACGGGGCATGGGTGTCGTGGCGGCGGCGACCTCGGTACTGGCGGTCATAACAACCGTTCCTTCCTAAAAGCAATTCCCAATACACACGTATCGGACGGGTGATCTACCAGCCGAAGCACGGCATGTGGACTCCCGCTAACTTGCAGCATGCAACCCAATCGACGTTGGGAGGTAGGGCCGATGGTCCCGCTAGCCGCGAGTCGTAAGCCCTCTGTGCGTGAACCATTTTCGTAATCCGTCGATTTACGTGGGCCCAGCGCGCAGCTTGCGCGCTGTCCTAGCCACCTGCAACCACCGAACTCATTGGCTGCGGAACTCTAATCGGCTTTGTCGTACTTATTGGGGCGATCCAGCCGGCGCGTCGGCGAATTCGCAGAACGCAGCGTAAGCACGCGCGCCGTAGATGGTCGCCGGCCCACCGTGCATCAGGATACTTACACCTATGGCTTCGGCGGCTTCCTCTTTGGAGGCTCCAGCCCGAGCGGCGCCCTGAGCGTGTGAGGCAATGCAGCCGTCACACCCAGCTACGACCCCGATGGCCACAGCGATCAGCTCCTTGAACTTTTTGTCCAACGCCCCGGAGGTCAGCGCGCCATTACTCATCTCGCCGAACCCCCGGTACACCTCCGGGATCATTTTGCGCAAGGCACGATGCTGCGGGTTCAGGTCGTTGAGTACGTCTTGGTAGTGGTTGTGTTCGCTCATACCGATTACAATAGCTATACCCGTATGGGTATTCCTACTTTGCCCAGTAAAGCGGCGGCGGCTTGCCGTGTCACTGGCTTGAGATATACCCGTGGGGGTATACTCTCAGGATGAGACCGCTATCCCGGGTGGCAACGTGGGCCCTACCCTGACCCCGCAGGGCCACAACGGAATATCGGTACAGCGGAAACATAAGGAGTAGCAATGACCGTAGGTCTGAACACGAGGTTGAAGAGCACCTTCGAGGAAGCGGTTGAGCGGACCACGCGAGCCCTGGCCGATCAGGGGTTTGGCATCCTGACCAAAATCGATGTCAAAGCCACACTGAATCAGAAGCTTGGCGTGGATATGGAGGACTACCTGATCCTGGGTGCCTGCAATCCGGCACTGGCGCATCGCGCTCTGGATGTGGACCGGCAGATCGGCCAGTTGTTGCCGTGCAACGTCGTCGTGCGCACCGATCCAGACAGTCGGGGTGACACGGTGCTGGTCGAGGTAATGGACCCGCAACTCATGGTCGAAATCACGGGCCAGGCAGGAGCGCTAAAGGCAATCTCCGACGAAGCTTCCGCAAAACTAGAAGCCGCGATCAGCGCGCTTGGCCAAACCACTCGGACGGAATAACCTGCCCCAAAGCGGCGCGAAGTTCAACAGTTCGGGAATACGACGAAAACCGACAGGGTCGCCAAAAGGGCCACTGGCAGGCCTTCTCGGCGCAAGCGCCGGCCGCCCTCAGCTGCCTGGCATGACGACGCACACCGCGAAAACCGCGGGTTGTGACGCTCTCAGTGGCTGTACCAACGACGGCCCAGGTCGCTCGGAAGTGACGATATCCCCAATGCCAATTGGAAACTGGGCCAAAAGCCCGATCGACCGATCCCGTTAGGGCTGCAGCGTGCTCGGTCCTGTCGTCACGGGCGACGGACCGGGACCCATTCGTCCGCCCGGACCCATGTCCCCGGGTTTCATCATCCCGCGTTGGCCCGTCATCGGGCATGTGCCGATCACAGCACCGGAACCGTCGGGTCGGCCATCAGGGTCGCTGCCGAAGTGGCCACTCGCGGACCAGCCGAACAAGATCCCCGAGAAGAAGATCACCGCCGTGACGAACACCACGCCAGCGATGATGCCCACCCACGCCAAGACTTGGCCGAGTCGCCCCGTTGCGTCGTATCGCTGGTCGACCGACTCGGCCTTGGATTCAGGTGCATCTGTCATAGTCGGAATGATTCCGCCCACAAACATACTCACGGTAGGGACTATCGGCCCTAGGAAAGGCTCAGCCGCCCAAGGCATGCTGATAAATGGACATTCGACTGGCTCGCAGCCAAGGGTATACCCCGTAGGGTATATGATACGACGGTGGCGGTCCCGTCCTGTCGCCCTGGTCTCACCGAGGAGCATCAATGGCAAGAGTCGTCATCCTCGGCGCTGGTATCGCCGGGCACACCGCCGCGTTACACCTGCGTCGATGGCTACCCCGCAAGGATGAGGTCGTTGTCGTCTCCCCAAATGCGGACTGGAACTGGATCCCGTCGAACATCTGGGTCGGCGTCGGCCGGATGGACGCAAGCAAGGTGTTGATACCGCTCAAGCCGATCTATCAACGCAAGGGCATCGTCTTCTACCAGGGGTTAGCTACTGCAATCCGCCCCGAGGGAACGGGCGAACAACCCTTACCGTCGGTGGATTTCACCTACACCGATGACGAGCACTGTGGCGAAACCAGTTCCCTGACTTACGACTACCTCATCAACGCCACTGGCCCACAACTGAACTTCGCGGCCACGCCGGGCCTCGGTCCTGACGGCCACTCATACTCGGTGTGTACCGCGGATCACGCCATCGAGACGGCCGAGGCGCTCAATCGGGTCATCGCCAAACTGAAAACCGGCGAGAAGCAGCGCCTTGTCATCGGCGTCGGACATGGCACCTGTACCTGCGAGGGCGCAGCTTTCGAGTACACCTTCAACGTCGAGCACACGCTGCGCACCGCAGGGGTGCGCGACCTCGCTGAGGTCGTCTACCTCACCAACGAGTACGAATTGGGCGACTTCGGCGTCGACGGCATGAGATTCGTCGACAAGGGCTTCCTGCAATCCAGCCGGCTGTGGACGGAGTCGCTGTTCCGCGAGCGCGGCGTCAAGGCCATCACACAGGCCGCCGTGCATGAAGTGATGGAAGGCAAGCTGCGGTATGAGCAGCTTGACGGCAAGGAGCACGACCTGGACTTCGACTTCGCGATGTTGCTGCCGCCGTTCAAGGGGGTCCCCTTGGCCGCCTACGACAAGAACGGTACGGACATCACGTCCACGCTGTTCGCGCCGTCCGGCTTCCTTAAGGTCGACGCAGACTACTCGGGTAAACCCTACGACGAGTGGTCCGCCGAGGATTGGCCGAAAACCTATGATTCCCAGGCTTACCCGAACATCTTCGCGCCTGGCATCGCGTTCGCGCCGCCGCACCCAATCTCCCGACCACGCAAGAGTCCCAGCGGGACGGTCATCAGCCCCAGCCCGCCACGCACCGGCATGCCGTCAGGCGTCATGGCCAAGACGGTCGCCGAGACTATCCGAGACCGCATCAAGAACCCCGCCGCCCCGGCCCACCGCGCATCAATGGCAACCATGGGTGCCGCGTGCGTCGCCTCAGCCGGTACCGGCTTGCGTAGTGGCTCGGCAGCCGCGATGACCATGTTCCCGGTTGTCCCCGATCCGGCGAAGTACCCGCAGACGGGCCGTGACATCGCCGGCACCTCCGGAGAGTTGGGCCTGGCCGGTCACTGGATCAAAGTAATGCTGCACTACCTGTTCATCTACAAGGCCATGGCCAGACCGCTTTGGTGGCTGATACCCGAATGACTCCCGAGTGAAGGACGCTCCCGTGGACGACGACGACATCTACTACTCAGAAGTGGACGTGCGGACCGCCGAGCACATCGGCGACGCCCCACTGCCCACCCGCGCAACGCTACGGATGCGCCAGAACCTGCTCTTCCAGTTCTGGCGTTTCGTCCGCATCAACCTCAAGATGTTGCGGATCATCTACGGCCACGGTTGACCCGCAATGGGGTCAACGGTCGGGCAGCAAGCCGCATTGATCGAAGCCGCAAAATCCACCCTCGATTCATCTGGGTAACTCGTGGCCGGCATCTGGCGCTTGCTATCGGCGCTCACACCCAGCAGGACCACCAGAACCAGCCCCCGAGCAGCGCCGCGATCGACGGCGTCATCGGTGAACGCACCATCAGCGTGTCGGACAGCAGGCCGAGGCCAATCGTGCTGCCGGCTTGGCCGATTGAGGTGAGGTCACTCGCGGCCATAGACATCATGGTGAACGCGAAGACTAGGGCCGCCGCGGTCACCACACCATCGGTTTCCCCCATGGAGAGAACGATGCCGGTCTTCAAACCCCACGCATGACCCACGGCAAGGTGAACCCCAGAAAAGTGTGAAAAGTCGTCATCGACGACGGTGATGTGGAGATCTCAAGGGAAACTCCGGATTCCGTGACTTCCATGATGACTCTCAGACCAGCAATCCCGGCGCCGAGGACAACCAGCTTCTTCGCCATATCTCGACCCCTTCCGCTAGTTACTCTTCGAGGAGAAACGTCGAGGCGCCTGCGCCGACTCATCATCCGCGTGGCCGTCGCACCATTGCGTGGACGGCACCGAGCATTTGACCGCTTCGACGTGCAGCCCGCACCCGGCCCACGTCGTTTTGCCGCAGACGTTGCACCGCACGGGGTAACACATGGCAGTCCTGGTCGCCCGAGCGCTACGCGTGGTTGCGCGGACGCTGTAACTGACTGAACTCCGATGTGAGCACCAGGGTTGAGACCGCATCGAACACTGCCAGTGTCGCGTCCGGGGCCGGCACAGAGGTCAGGACCGGCCCGAACACGGTGTGACCTTCAATCGTGATCAGCGGACTGCCGCCCGCCTCACCGAGCGCCTCCTGGCTGGCCCAATGCGACTCTTTGACCACCGCATCGAGGCTGGCATCGGTCAGTGCCTCAGCAGTGACATGCCGCGCGCCAACCGCCGCTAGGACGTGTTCGACGAGCTCGTCGTCTAGCGCAGCCGACTGGTCGAAGTGCCGATGACCAAAAGCGAAGTACGCCTTTGCCATCGCGTCGGCGCCGAGCTCGCTGCGCAGGGCGACCATCAGCCGCCCGAGCTTTCGCGAATCGTGCATGCGGGCCTGCTGGGGCGGCGGCAACTCACGCCCCTCATTGAGCGTGGCCAAACTCATCAGTCGCCAATCGATGTCAAAGCCGACCTTATCGGCGGCCGCTGTCAACCAACCTGCGGTGTTCCACGAGAACGGACACACCGGATCTAGCCACAAAATCACCGCGCTGTGGATGGAATCCGTTAACTGCCGATCGCTCATGGTGCGCTCCTTGTCATCGAAGGGTCACGATGGACAACTGCTCGGCCAACGATCATGTGCCTGCAGACTCACTAAAATACCATACCCCCTATGGTATATATGCTGGCCAGGTAGAGCAACATCGCTGCTCAACGGCGACAACCAAGCTGCTTTATACCACCGGGGGTATGGTACAAATGAGACATGGCGAAGAAGACTGGCAGTACACACTCGGCGCAGGCGCGTTCGGCACACGCCAGCCAAGACGTTGAAGCCACCCTCAACCGGTTGCGCAGAGCACACGGACAACTCGGTGCCGTCATCGCGATGATCGAGCAAGGCCGAAGCTGCAGAGACATCGTCACTCAGCTCGCAGCAGTGTCGCGGGCCCTGGACCGCGCCGGCTTCAAGATCATCGCTTCCGGTCTGCGAAATTGCTTAGACGATCCCAGCGAAAACCACGCTGGCACAGCGCCGTTGACAATCGAAGAACTCGAGAAACTATTCTTAAGCCTCGCCTGACCTCGCCGGTTGCCCACTGGCAACGGCAAGTCAATCAGCAGCGCCTGGATCCGAGGCGCATGCACGTTAACGACCGAACCGCTGCAGGCGCTCTCATACTTCGGCGGCCGGCTTGAAGCCAGCGTCGCGGGCCAGGATCCGACGATACGCGCCGACCACCTCATGGGGTTGGATGCCGGCGCCCGACCTTGGGTAGGTGCCCAGCGCCGAGCTCATCACTACCGCCGGTTAGCGAGTCGGGCCCGTTAGCCTCGTGTAGCGGGGGTTATGCAGGCCGTCGGTAGCTCGAACCATCGCAGGTGTTCAAAGTCCTCGGACAGAGTCAGCGGATGCTGGGCGATCGAGTGGTCGGGCTGTGCTCGTGGACCCGTCAAAATCGTGATGGCCTCCTGTAGGTAGCGTTCAAGGTCGGTTTCGGGGGCGCGGTTCTCGTGGTGCGGGTATTGCATCGCCCCGTCCTCGTCATAAAAGACTTGGCGCAGCCGCAGCGGGGGCTCGACGGGGCCGAGGTGGTGTCGCCACATTCCACTGGCTGGGTCGAAGCGGTAGTCCTCGAGCAGGCCCCAGCCGTCTGTGGCGACAAGCCGGACGGCCTCAACGAGGTAAGAGAAGACCGCGTCGGAGATGAAATAGTTGAAGTTGATGCGGACCCAGCCCGGTTTGATGCCCTCGCAGCCGTGGGTGATCTCGCGTTCGAACGCATGTGAACGGTCCAGGTCAATTCCCAGCAGGCGATGTCCGTAGGGGCCCGCGCACGAACAGCCGCCACGGGCCTGGATCCCGAAGAGGTCGTTGAGGAGGGCTACGACGAAGTTGTGGTGCAGGTAGCGGCCGCTGGGGGCCCGCACCACGAACGACGCGATGGACAGCCGTTCGGCGCCGAGGTTACCGAGGATTTCGATGTTCGGCTCGTGTTGCCAGGCCGTGATCGCGCGACGCAGGTAGTGCTCCTCGTGGGCGCGGATCACGTCGACGCCGACGGCCTGTTTGAGTTGGAACACCAGGCCGGCCCGGATCGATTCGATGATGGCCGGCGTGCCGCCCTCCTCACGTTGGGTGGGATCTTCGAGGTAGCGGTGCTCGGTCGGATTGACGTAGGCGACGGTGCCGCCGCCGGGCACATCTGGCACCCGGTTGCGCAGCAACTCCCGACGGACCACCAGAACCCCTGGGGTGCCCGGCCCCCCGATGAACTTGTGCGGACTGAGAAAGATGGCGTCCTTATAGTCGAGGCGATTCTTGTTTTGGTCGCCATACATCTGGATGTCGACATAGGGTCCGGCCGCGGCGAAGTCCCAGAAGGATAATGCGCCGTGCGCGTGCAGCAGCGCCGAGATGCGGTGGGTGTCGGTGACGATCCCGGTCACGTTGCTGGCCGCAGAGAACGAGCCGATCTTCAACGGTCGCGCATGGTGGCGTGCGAGCTCTTTCACCAGGATCGCGGCGTCGATGTGGCCATCCGCGTCCTCCGGAATGACGACGACCTCAGCGATCGACTCCCGCCAGGGCAGCTCGTTGGAGTGATGCTCGAACGGCCCGATGAAGACCACTGGGCGTTCATCGGCGGGTATGGCGGCGCTCAGGCGGTAGCGGTCTTCCAATGCGGCCGGGATCCGGAGCCCGAGGACGCCGAGCAGTTTATCGATCGCACCGGTGCAGCCCGATCCCGCGAAGATCACGACGGTTTCGGCGTCGCCGCCGACAGCCTCGAGGATGATGGAACGGGCGTCTTCGCGAAGCCTGGTGGTCTGCAGACCGGTTCCGCTGGACTCAGTGTGTGTGTTGGCGTAGCAGGGCAGCACCTCGTCGCGGATAAAGTCCTCGAGGAAGCTCAACGCCCGACCCGACGCGGTGTAGTCGGCATAAGTCACCCGACGCGGCCCATACGGACCGGGCATCACCTGATCCTCACCGATCACAGAGTCACGGATCCGCAGTAGCAGCGGGGTATCGAAGGGCCCGGGCTCAGTCACAGCACCGAGAGTAGGCGTGAAGTCGGTCGAGTTCGACATCATCGAACTGAAGCGCGGGATTCGCACCGAAGCCTTGCCCGGTCTCGGTCAGGAAAGGGCGCTGCACCCGGAGACATGACCCGACCGGCCCGGGAGTGCACACCTGATATAGCTGAACGGGCATGGGACGCTATGACTCCGGTCTGCTGGATGTCGGCCCCGAATCGGCATTTCCTATGCACGGATCTGCGGGAGGGCAAGTGGTGAGCGGCGACCCCCGGCCCGAGCCGACATGCAAAGCACTGCCGGCGTGGAGCTCGGTGCTGGCAGCCGTCGCTCTGGCCGAAGCCCGTGGCATCGGGCGCTTGCCATCGGCGTCCTCGCCCAGCAGGAGCGATCGAACCAGCCGACGCGACCCAAAGGGACGCAGCATATAGCTGGCCGGGCGTGGCCGCACTCGTTGCGGCCACCAGAACCAGCGCCCGAGGAGCGCGGCGATCGACGGAGTCATCAGTGAGCGCACGATCAGCGTGTCGAACAGCAGGCCGAGGCCAATCGTGCTGCCGGCTTGGCCGATCGAGGTGAGGTCACTGGCGGCCATGGACATCATGGTGAAGGCGAAGACCAGGCCCGCGGCGGTCACGACACCACCGGTTTCCCCCATAGAGCGAACGATGCCGGTCTTCAAACCGGCACCAATCTCCTCCTGGAACCGCGACACCAGCAGCAAGTTGTAGTCGGATCCGACGGCGAGCAGAATGATCAACCCGAACACCGGCGCGATCCAATTCAAATCCAGGCCGAAGAGGTGCTGCCATACCAAGACCGACAGCCCGAAAGCGGCACCCAGCGATAGCAGTACAGTTCCGACGATCACCAGGGATGCAACGAGCGCTCGTGTGATGATCAGCATGACAACGAAAATCAGTGTCAGCGCGGCGATTCCGACGATTAAAAGGTCATAGTTGGAGCCCGACTGGATATCGCGGTAGATGGCCGCCGTCCCGGCCAGGTAGAACCGGGCGTCCGTCAGGGCCGTTCCCTTCACCGCTTGATGGGCCGCCTCCAGTTCCGGCTTCACCGCCGAAATGCCTGCCGGAGTTGCCGGGTCGGTGTCATGGCTGATGATGAAACGCGCAGCCTTGCCGTCCGGCGACAGGAAAAGTTTCAGCCCGCGCTGAAAGTCAGGATTATTGAACGCTTCCGGCGGCAGGTAGAAGTAGTCGCCACTCCTCGAGGCGTCGAATGCCTGACCCATGGCGCCTGCCGTATCGGTCATCTGGGACATCTGCGTGACTAGACCCGAAAAGCTGCTGTGGATTGTGAGCAGGGTCCCCCGCATGGACGTCGCGACCGCGATGATCGGCGGGAACTGGGCCAACATCTGAGGCAGTATCGCGTCGATATTGTTCATGTCTTTGATCAGGGTGCCCATATCCTGGCTGAACTTGTCCACACCGTCGATCGCCTCGAACACCGACCTGGTCGCCCAGCAGGCGGGAATGTCGAAACAGTTTGGTTCCCAGTACAAGTAACCGCGGAACGGTCGCGCGAAATCGTCGAAGTCCGCCAGGTGTCCCCTCATCTCGTCCAGCGTCGCCTTCATGGCGCCCATGTCGCCGACCATGTGATGAGTCGTATTGCCCAGCTGGCCCACCAAGCCCTGCATCCGCTGCATCGACCCGATCATGGCGCCGAGATCGTCGCTCAGCTTGAGCATGTCGGCCATCCGGTCCTTCATGAACTGGAGGTTCTGCTGTATCGGAATCGACTGGGCGCTGATCTGGAACGGTATTGAGGTGTGGTCGATTGGGCCGCCCAAAGGCCGGGTGATGCTTTGCACCATCGCGATTCCCGGGGACCGAAACACATCTTTGGCAAGCCTGTCCAGAATGATCATGTCGCCGCTATTCCGCATGTTGTGATCGCTTTCGATCATGAGGATGTCGGGATTCATCGTGGCGGCGCTGAAATGCCGCTCAGCGGCCGCATATCCGACATTCGATGGCAGGTTGCCGGGTATATAAAAGCGATCGTTGTAGCTGAGCTTCATGCTCGGCATGATGAGGATGCCGATCAGGGCGATGACCAGCGAGGCCGCAAACACGGGACCGGGCCAGCGCACCGTGGCGGTGCCGATGCGCCGCCAGCCACGCGTCTTGATCATCCGCCTCGGGTCGAGCAAACCAAATCGTGTGGCCACGGCGACAACGGCCGGCGCCGCGGTCAGTGCGCCCGCGACGACAACCACCAGTCCTATCGCTGATGGGATGCCCAGCGCCTTGAAATACGACAGTCGCGCCAAGTGGAGGCAGAAAGTGGCCCCGGCGATCGTCAACCCGGAGCCCAAGATGATGTGGAAGGTCCCGCGGAACATTGTGTAATAGGCCGTTTCTGGATCCTGACCGGCCTGACGAGCCTCCTGATAACGGCCTATCAGAAATATCGCGTAATCGGTTCCCGCGGCGATTGCCAGGGATGACAGCATGGCGACCACGAACGTCGAAAACCCCAACAGGTCGTAGTTCCCGAGAATCGCGACAACCCCTCTGGCCGTGCCCATCTCGAAACCAACCATGAGGAGGACCAGAAGCACCGTGCTGATGGAGCGATAGGCAATGAAGAGCATGATCATGATGACCACACCCGTCACGCCCATCATTTTGAACATGCTTTTATCGGCAGCTTCGTTCATGTCTGTATTCAGCGCCGCCGGACCCGTGACGTATGCCTTGAGCCCTTTGGGTGGCGCTGACTTGTCAGCGATCTCCCGTACCGCTTTGACGGACTCGTTTCCCTGGGTGCTGCCCTGGTTGCCGGCCAGATTGAGTTGGACATAAGCGGCTTTGCCGTCCCGGCTCTGGACACCAGCGGCAGTGAGTGGATCTCCCCACACGTTCTGGATATGTTGCACGTGCTTGGGGTCGGCCTGCAGCTTTTTCACCAGGCCGTCGTAATAGCCGTGCGCCTCCTCGCCGAGTTGTTTATCGCTCTCCAGGACGATCATCGCGATGCTGTCGGAGTCCGACTCGTGGAATTTTTCGCCGATGCGTTTGGCGGCGATCATCGCTGGCGCATCTTGCGGCGACATCGTCACCGCGTGGTTTCGCGCGACCGACTCGATTGGCGGCACAAGCACGTTCAGGGCGACGGTGAGCAGCAGCCAGGCCAGCAGGATCGGCACCGCAAACCTGCGGACGAACCGCATGAATTTCGGACGAGCGTCGTTATCGGCGTTCATGCGGCCTTCACCAGGCAGGAGGTTTGGGCGTGGTGCCCGGCCGAGGATTGCTCGTCCTTGACCTCACCGTTGACCGTGATGCGGCAGCCGAGGTTGTCGCTATCGCCCTGTGCCACCACGTTGGCGATCACGGCCGGCACCGTCGTCGTGATCGTGTAAGTCCAGGGCAGGCTGGTGAAGTTCGCCTGTTCCGGCCGGGCGCTCTTGTCCAAGTAGCTCACGCTTCCCGCGGTGTCGCCGGGCCCGAAAACCTCGTACGTCACATGTTTGAGATGGGAAGGCTCCAATGGTTCGGCATTGCTACCCGTCGCAGCAAAGATCTCGTCGGAGCCAAAAACGCCGCGCAACCGGCTGACGGCGACACCGCCGAGGACAACTGCCGCCACGACGACCAGAGGTACCCAGGCCCGTTTGAGAATGGTGAGCATCTAGGTGTCCTCAGTCCTGATTGTTGGTGTCGCGGCCGCGTCTGTCAGCTCCACGCCGGCGCCGGTGCAGCGAACAGGGCCATTTGGCCCCCATTTCGATGGCTTTTCGGCGCACCGGCCGCGATTGGCCCAGGACTTGCGAAAATTCCTCTTCCGCCATGGTTCTAACGTCGCGCGACCGGTGATATAGGGCGGAACCTAAGAGAGCGCCGGCTCGAGAATCTTCTACTTGTGGCATTGTCGACCTTCTCATTCGGGCCGATTGACCGCGACTCCGGGGCATAACTAGATACTATACCCCGTAGGGTATTGAATGGTGCAAGCGTAGCTGCGTTGCGCAAGCAGCGCTACGGGCTTGTGCTCCATGACTCACCGGCCGCGCGGAGAGTGTCTCTATCGAACCCAAAACTGATACAGCGCCGCCGACTAACCAACGCTTGCACCAGCGCTCTGGTCAAGCTAGCTCTTGGAGAGGTGTTGGGGGCAGTAGAATTTCGCTGAAATCATGGCGAAATTGGATGCGACCTCCATGTCCATTCCGGGGTTGTGAGATTTCACGTCGTGGACTAGCTCCAAGCCGGACTCGCCGCCACTCAAGCATGTGCACACTGCTTTGGCAGATGTGATGGCTTGAGCCGGGTTGGCGTAGTCGATGCCGACTTGCCGTAGTGCGGAGAGGAAGCCTGCGTCGTCTCCGCTGAGGTCGTCAGGATCGGCGTACGCCGGCGCGGAGAAGCCGATCACAGCGGCAACGCCGAGGAGCGCGAGTAGCCGTTTCATAACTCACCTTTCTTCGATGCCCACGCGTTCGGTCGATCTCCGCGATCCCGACTACGCTTCGGACGGAACAACTTTGGCCTTGTCGCCTTTGGACAGGTGCACCGCATGGATGCCGGGTTTTTTGGCCAGCGCTTCGAGCAGACTGTCCAGTCCCTCTTGATCGACGGTGTGGTGCTGCACGCTTTCGGGCTTCTCCGATATTTGTGCCACCAGACGCTGCAGTTTCTCCGGTGAGTGGGCGTCCTTGAGATCTTTGAGCGGCTTGATACGACCCCGCACGCCTGCACGGGCCACCACAGTGGGACCTCCGGAGCCCATCGCGGCACCGAGCATCCCCGCCGTGGACATGGAACTGAACAGGCCCCCCTCGCCGAGCGCGGCCGCCGGCACGGCTTCTGGCCCGGCGGCCGACAACGCGGAGGCGACCATTCTGACCGCCGGAGTGTTGACGGCCCAGCTCGGCGGAACAGACAACTTGTCGACCAATGTGCCGGCATTTCCCATACCGCCCTGTACGGCGTCGAACAGCGTGCCCCGGCCCCAGTGCGGCACCAGCCCGGCCCCCAGCGCGTCTTTGGGGAGCGCACCAAGTGCCCCGGTTGGCTTCGGGGCGAATTTGAGGAACTGCGACACCGGGAAGTTGATCAGCAGGCCGATGTCGTTGTATCCCGTGGTAAAGCTGAGCGGAACCTTGATGACGTTGTACAGGTCTGTATATAAGGTCGCCGCACCCGCCCCAAACAGAGAGTTCAGCAGATCGTTGCCGGTGTCATTGATGCTGGTGCCCAGGTGTGCCAGCGTTGTCGTCACTTGCGTGATGAAGCTCTGCAGCTCTGACACGACCGACTGCGCACTGCCGGCCGAGGTGGCCGCGGCGTGGCCTACCGCTGCCGCTTGGGCGGCCAGCCCGCCGGCGTTGGTGATCTGCGGGGCGGCGGTGAACGGCGTCACGTTGGTGGCGGCCGCTGCCGAGCCGGTGTAGCCCTCCATCGCCAGGGCGTCCTGGGCCCACATTTCGCCGTATTGGATCTCGGTGGCCGCGATCGCCGGGGTGTTCTGCCCGAACGTGTTGGTCGCCACCAGCGACGCCAGTTGGCTGCGGTTGGCCGCGACCTCCGTCGGCGGCACGTGCGCGGCGAACGCCGTCTCATAGGCGGTTGCCGCCGCGGTGGCCTGGGTTGCGGCTTCGGCGGCCTGGGCGACGGTGGCCTGCATCCAGGCCAGGTACGGCGTGACCGCGGCCGCCATCGCCAGCGAGGACGGACCAACCCAGTCCCCACTGGTCAGGGTGGAGATCACCGATGAATAGGCGGACACCGTCGACTGCAATTCGGTGGCCAGCCCGTCCCAGGCCGCGGCGGCGGCCCGCAACGACCCCGATCCGGGACCGGTGTACATCCTGCCCGAGTTGAACTCCGGCGGAAACGCTGCGTAAAACATGTCTAAACCCCTCTCATCGCTGTCATTGCCGTCAGCGTTTTCATTCGTCGATAGCCGGTATCACGATGATGGTGGCTGCGGCGGGGTCAGCTTCGGCGACGATGCCGCCCAGGGCGTGTGCCGCGGCACCGCCAGTGGAGCTAAACGAGCTCGCGGTGAAGGCCCGTCCAGCCAGGCTCGACAGCGCCATCTGGCTAAAGACCCCACCCTCGCCGGCCAGCGACGCCGCCGGGGCGCCCGCCATGTTCATCGGTAGCACCGAGGCCAGGGTCTTGATCCCCGGCGCGGCCTCGGTCCAGCCTTGTGGCACCGACATGCTTCCCACCAGAGCCGCTCTGCCCATCGACCCCGACACCGGCGCCGCACCTACCGCCGAGCTCAGGTGTGCCGGCGCCCCGCCCATCAACGGCGCCAACGCCCCGGCCGCGGCCTTCGCCGGAGCGCCGAACGCGGCCAAGGACTGCCCGTTTTGGGCGTAGGCGTAGGTCTGACCAAACGACAGGAACGGCCCACCGGGTATCGAAGCGATCCCCTGCAGCGAGTAGGACTGCGAGGCGATGGCCGAGAAGAAGGTGTTCAGGTTTCCCAGGTTGGCCTCAAGGGTCGGCAACAGGGGAATGTTGAGATAATTCGGTATGGCGAGGCCCTCCAAAAACGACGAGGCTTGCGTCGGCAACGACGCGATATTGGTTGCCAGGGTTTGTAACCACGTCGGTATCGACTCGATCAGCGCGATCAGCTGGTTGCCGATGCCCGAGGCAGCCGGGCTGGCGGTGGCCGCGGCCGGTTGAACGACCGCCGCGGTCGCGTTGGTGGTCTGCGGCGGCTCGGTAAACGACGTCAGCTGCGACGCGGTCGATGACGAGCCGGCATAGGCATACATTCCGGCGGCATCCTGGGCCCACATTTCCGCGTAGTGGGTTTCAGCGGCCGCGATCGCCGGAGTGTTTTGGCCCAAGATGTTGGTCGCGACCAACGCCGCGAGCAGCGCGCGATTGGTCGCGATCACCGGCGGCGGCACCATCGCCGCAAACGCCGCTTCATAAGCGCCCGCGGCGATCTTGGCCTGGCTGGCCGCCAGCTCGGCCTGCGCACCGGTCGCGTTCATCCACGCCACATACGGCATGGCCGCAGCCGCCATCGCCACCGAGGACGGACCCGTCCACGGCCCGACCGTCAAACTCTGGATCGCCGAACCGTACGACGCCGCCGTGGACTGCAAATCCGCAGCCAACGCATCCCAGGCCGCCGAAGCTGCCAACATCGGCCCCGAACCCGCACCCACATACATCCGCCCGGAATTGATCTCCGGCGGTAGCGCCCCGAAATCCAACATCTACGACCTCCGGTCCCTTACTGCGCGGCGGCCGCGTTAGCGGCCTCAGTGGCCGCATACGACGCTGAGCTGACCCCCAACGTGGACACAAACTGCTCATGAATCGCCGCAGCCTGCGCCGCCACCGCCTGATACATCTGCGCATGCGCGGCGAACTGCGCAGCGGTCAGCACCGACACCTCATCAGCCGCGGCGGGCACCACCCCAGTCGTCGGGGAGGCCGCGGCCGCGCTACCGGCACTCATCGCCGAGCCGACACCCGCAAGGTTGCTCGCCGCCGCCGCCAGCGACTCGGGTTGTGTGGTGACAAAAGACATCGGAGTCCTCCCTCGAATAACAATCGAACTTTTCTGACAGAACAGCTGATATCTGGTCCGCTGCCGGTGCACCGGCAGCGATCGCACCGAAACGCCAGTTATGAACTGGGACTTGGTCCTAGAGCACGCTTGTGTTGCTATGGGCAGTCGTCGCACTTACGCCGCCAACCCCACGTCGAGCCTGTTTTATTCGGCATGATTTCAATTTTGGTCGCGTAAGCTTACGGCTTGCTGTGTTCTGGATGCATCCTTCCTGTCTTTCGGACGTGAGCACCGCTGATCAACCAACCTAGCTGCTGCCCAACATATTTGGGTACGATCAGGCTTGGTGCGCACTGAGCGCACACTGGTGGGCACGGAGTAATCATCGGGGCGACAAGGCCTAACCACCTTATACCAAAGGATATTTGAGTGTCCGTTCGAATCGGCCGACAACACCATGATCGACTCCTTGACCTTAACGTCGCCTCCACCGGAAACTGCGGTATCGGGTTAGCCAGCTCAATTGCCAACTTTTGTATTTGATGAGAATGACTGCTATTCAATATATTTTGGCGAGACACCTCCTGTGGCCCTCCTTGGGTTACGCTCCGTCGGGCGTGGAGACGGCGATCGTCAATAGCGACGGTGCGGACCAGCCTGCGCCGAAAAACAGTCAACCTCCGGCGCAGGCTGTTTCGCGGAAAGGCCAACGAATCTAACCAGATATCGTCGCGATCTGAGTATCGGACAACTTCGCCACCGCGGGCGGCAGTGGCTGAAAGTGAACCTGGTCGAGGAACGAAGGGTTGTTACCGTCGGTCACTGCCCAATGCAGGAACGCCTGGATTGTCTGCCCAGTGGCAGCGTCCTTCTGTGTGCTGTAGACGATGGCGTACTCGTAGTTGACGATCGGATACCCGCTCGGGGCTGCTCCGTTGATCAGCGAGATCGCCTGATTCGCCGGCGTCGACGTGAAGCTGGCGGCCTCGGCCTGAATGCTTTGCGCGTCGGGCAGCAGGTAATTTCCGGAAGCGTTGCCCAGCTGTGCTTCTCCAAGTCCCTTCTGGGTGGCTTGGTCGAGATAGCTAATCCCGATGTAGCCAACGCAGCCCGGGGTCTTGGCGCAGCCGGTCACCATGCCGCGGTTGCCGGTCTCGCGCAGCGCGCCCGACACAATGGGGAAGTCAACGCTGGTGCTGGCGCCGTGTGACTTTCCCCAACCGTCAGGGTCCTGCTTTGACAGATATTGCGTGAACAGGAACGTGTCGCCGGATTCGTCGGCACGGTGTAGCGGCACCACCGGGATGGCAGGGAGTTTCACACCGGGGTTGAGTCCGCTGATCTGCGGGTCGTTCCAGGTTGTGATAGTGCCCTGATACATGGCCGCCAGCACGTTGCCGTTGAGCTTGAGGTGGTCAGTGACGCCGGGCAGGTTGTAGTTGATCTGCTGAGCCGAGACGGCCAACGCGATGTTCATCAACCCTTTGTGCGAGGACATGTCATCGTCGGACAGGTATGCGTCGGAGACGCCGATGTTGACCTTCCCGGTAGCCGCCTGCGAAATCCCAAAGCCCGACCCAGTGCTCTCCGAAGTGATCGTGACGTTGGGATACTTCGTGTGATAGGCGGGACCCCACTGGTTGAACAGTGGGAAGACCAGCGAGCTGCCGGTCTCTGACAACGCGACCTGTGACGTCGCCGGCGTCGTCGCAGGGCTGGCGGGGTGTCCTGCTCCGGTCCCGGGGCTCGACGAACCGCCGGTTGAGTTCGAACCGCAGGCCGCGGCGACCAGCATCAGCGGCACGGCAACCAACAAGGCATGCAAACGATCTTTCATCGGTCCTCACCTTTCATTGCGCCCGTCTTTGTCTGCCGCAACTGATCTTCCTCGAGCGATGAGGAGCCTGCGGTCGACGAAGAGGGGGTAGCCGTAACGGACGGTTCTCGGGTACTTCGGCCATACGAATAGTTCTGCGGTGAACGAGATAAAGGCGACCCTGGCGGCCCACTGACTTCGACTGAACGGATCGGCTCACAAAACAAGCCGCGCTCCAGCTCCGCCATGGCAGTGCTGATGGTCGTCTCTGTTGCCCATTGCTTTGGTACCGACAACGCCCCGATTAACGTCGCGTCACCCAGACCGACGGCAACGGTCGGGCTCAGAGCGCCAGAGAATTTCGGGGACAGTTCCCTTAACGCGGCTGCCTTGTTAAGACGATTCAAGTGTTTGATCGCGGAATCCGTTGGTGCGCTGAACGAACTCAGCTTTGACAGAGACGATGTCACCGACGATAGGGGCGTCTGAATCCACGTCCGCGGCGAACGGCAAAGCGCGAGTAGAGCTTCCGGGATCGTTGACATTACTTGGCGGCCAGCCGCCACGATCTCCGGCGCGACAACAACAGTCCACGCACTGGATACGTTGCCGATAGCCGTGCCTTGGCCAGCCGGCTCCGTGGCCGCCTCCGGCGGTGAGATGAACGGAGTCAGCCTTGACGCGTCGCCCGAGGCGCGAGCGTAGTCGTACATCGCGTCGGCGTCCTGTACCCACATCCGTTCGTAGTCTGCATCGATGTCCGCGATCGCCGGGCTGGCGTGACCCAGGGAGTTTGCCATGGCCAACGATCTCCGACGCCCTCGGTTGGCTTGGATGTCCGACGGGGGCACGACCGCCGCCAACGCCGATTCGTGGGCGCTCGCCGCCGCCGCAGCCTGGTAGGCCGCGCACTCAGCTCTTGTGGCTGTGGCGTTAAGCCAATCTATATAAGGGATCACGGCTTGTGCCATTTCCGTTATCGCGGGGCCCTCCCATCTTGCCGAGAGTCTTGCGGTCACCGCCCTGTAGTCCGCCGCCGCGGTGTACAGCCGGATGGCCAACCGCTCCCAAACCTTCGCGGCCTCCACGATCGATCCCGCGCCGGGTCCTGCATGCATTCGCTCAGAGTTTGTTTCCGGCGGGAGCATTCCGAAATCCATGGCTATCCCCCTCGAACTGCAAGGGATCGGCGAATTGTGTGGTCTGGGTCGCCAAGGCCGTCAACCGCGTCGAATGCGGCGGTGTGGGTTGCGCTCAAGAACATGAACTTCTCCTTCGAAAAACGGTCATGCGGGAATGCACCGACGCTTGTTGGTGTCGTGGTCAGCGCACGATTCGACGCAGGCCGATTCAACTAGATTCCGCTAAATTGTCATCTCGCGTAACAGCATTGACGCGAGATCAGCTCACAGAAATGCAAAGTGCCGGGTGAGACGACAAATATACTGACGCCGACCTATCAGCGAAGCGCGACGCAGAGCTGGGTCAAGATGTCTTGGCCCGCAATTACAGCCGCCGGCTGGGCACAGCCCGATTGAGAGCCCAAGGCTACCGCCCAAGCGGTCTCCCACGGCGACAGGCTTACCGGCCACGGAGACCAAGCCAATTGCGGCGCCACGTGCGCCCAGGTCGACGGCCGGTCACGCGTCATCCACATGCTGTGGAACGGCTTCTGTTGCGGCGGCGTAGTGCTCGGTGAAACACCTTGGTCCAGATGGCTGTTGGATTGGGCGACCGGATGAAGTTGCATTTGGCCGGCATGCGCTTGGACACCGGGGGTCGCATGGGTCCACGCAGCCGGCTCCGGCAGCGCAGCCGCGGCGAACTTGGGACGCAACGAGGACCCGGCGATCAGGGCAACGAACAGGCTCAGCGCAGCGACAACGGCGATGGCTAACTGCCATCGCCTACGTCCGCTAGCGCTCCGCCGATTCACAGTGCCCCGACACTACAACACCACTGCTTGTGAGTCGCCTTTTCAAGCCTGTGAAAACGATCCGAGGATTCGGTGAGAATCCTGAACGGTTCGCTCAACGCAATCGTATCTGTCGCACGGATTTAGCAGATAATTATCAACCGCCGATGAAGATCGGACAACGACCTGTCAGAGGAATCGCCAATTCGTCACCAGCGGTCCAACCGCGAAACGCGCAGGAGGCGTGCCGTTTTAGCGCTCACCGTCGGCTGGCTGCATCAACCCTTAGCTAACAGAGTCGTCGGGAGAGCAACCAAGACAATACTTGAAGTTACGTGCACGAAACTCACAGGTTGCGAACACTTTTGGTTACCAGCGTCCGGCTATCCTGGATTAGCCACTCAGTGTCGCTTCATCGGGAGGGGGCAGGTGACGTTCTTGGGAGCAAGGGATTGATGTTGAATTGTGTTGCGTGCGAATTCGTTTTAAGGCTCACGATTGAGCGCCACGCAACTTTTGCCAGGGATCGGACTGGTCGCTAGCGTTCGCGGGCAGGATTGAATGTGAAATTGCGCGACGCCGCGCCGACCACGCGGGTCCTCCTGGTGGCGATCATGGTGTCGATGGTCGCCTTCCTCGACAACAATGTTGTGAACCAGGCTTTGCCAGCCACAGAACGCGACCTGGGCGGAGGCTTGTTGCTGCAACCCCGGTCGACGCCCGCACCGTGGCCCCTGATCGTAACCGCGTCCCGAGAAGTGAGTCGCAAAGTTTGCCAGGGACGCTGAGGTCACGATCATGATTCGTCGCATCGACAAGATCGCCCAATGCTTCGACGCGGTCGATGAATTGACCCGAGAGCGCGGATTGGTGACCAGCGAAATGGTGCCCTCGGTACTGTCGCCCGACGGCGACCAGGACGGACCACCTCAGGGCCACCGCCGCTATTGGGATTCGTCAGGGCACGTATTCCTCGTTGGCCGCAACGAAGTCGCTGTCGGGCTAAGTGTCTGGCAGTGCGCTTTAGCGACCAACCGGGTCAGCGCACAACGCTTTTGGACGCCACATGGCTTGGTAGAAATAGAAGGCATATACGCTGAGGCACAGAAGCATCCATGGGATTGGTGAGATCGGGGCTCGCGCGAGCGATCGCCCTGTTGAGCATAGGCCTGCTGACTGCGGGTTGCACCGCTGCTGTCGATGGGAACGCGCGTCCTGCAGCGAATTTGAAGTCGCGAGCCATCACTGGGCAGACCATCAAGAAAGTGCTGCTCGGCGATGGCGCGCTGTCGGAAATTCTCAACCAGTCCTTCGAGTTTGATCCTCGCTTCCATCCCGGTTCGGGGGCCCTGAGACGCTGCAGGACAGTGGGTCGGTTCTCCGCGTCGACTGCCTCGGCGTGGCGATGATGCTGCAGAAGATCGACTACCAATCCACCAACGTCAAACAGGTCGCGATGGCGGCTTGGCGGCGCACTGCCAAGTCCATGCAGGTGACCAGCGTCAAGGAGGGCGTAGTTAGTTTGGCCTCAGCCGACGACGCCGACGCGTTGTCCGCGAAATTCTCTCAACAGTGGCAAAAATGCGACGGCGCGACGCTGCTTTTGCCGGACGGCATGTTCAAGCTCAAGGGCAAGGTCACGAACGTAAAGGTTGCGAGTTCTGTTCTCGCGGCGACTGCTTCGGTCGGGTGGGCGTTTTCTGGCTCAGGTTCTGAAGCCATTCCGGAAGGGCGGGCCGTTGGCGTGCGCGCCAATTGCCTGGTCGAGGTCGAGGTCGACTTTTTCAATGCATCAGACCCGGCACCCCAAGCATCAGGAACGTTCAACACCAAGGCGGTAGACATCGCGCAGGCCATGATGGACGAAGTCAGCGCGCTGATCTGACGTCACATGCGTGCGTTGGCGGGTTGGAGCATCGCGCAGCCGTCGGCTTCTTCTGCTGCCGCTTGGCGAGGCGCGCGGCCTTCTGCGCGGCCGCCAAGTGCTGGGCGGTTGACTCCCCGCCGACGACGACCAGATTGTTGTGTGCTTATTCCCCGTTGCGGTGATCTCCGCGTGGCTAGGACACGCGTCGAAGGGTTTCACGGTGGCCACCTATGTACACTCGCAACCCGAGGCGTTCAGCATCGCGGGGCAGAATTCCGCGCAAGTTGTGACAATCCGTGACAATTCTCCGCACTGAAGAGAAACAGGATCAATTAAAAAGTCGGCCTGACCTTGTTGGATTCGAACCAGTGTGTGTGGCTTTGCAGGCGTGTCAGGCCAGTGCGAGGAAGAGTTTCTCCAGCTCGGCTTCCGTCAACGGCTTTTTTCCCTTTGCCCCTTTACCGGTTGCGCACTCGCGCAGACCGGTGGCAACGATCTTGAAGCCGGCGCGGTCCAGCGCGCGCGATACCGCGGCGAGCTGTGTGACGACGTCCTTGCAGTCGCGGCCCTGCTCTATCATCGAGATCACGCCGGCAAGTTGGCCCTGCGCGCGCCGCAGCCGATTCAGTACTGCGGCAATGCTGTCTTCGTCCCCAACCATCGTGGCCCCTTCGCTTGTTATTCTCCATACTATCCCCCGGGGGGTATTCTGACAGCCTTGCGTCAGTCGGCGTTGCGGATGCAGGCGAAGTAAGCGCCGGTTCCGATGAGAGTCATATGACGAGGTCGGCGGCCGTGGTGAGGCCACCCCGCCGCCGCATACCGTCGACCGGCCTCGGTACGCCTCACCGCGCCGTTGTCAGGAGACCTTCTTGGCCGGCGGCGAGTAGCTGGGCTTGCCCAGGCCGAGCATGTACTGGCCGATCATATTGCGGAACACTTCCAGCGTGCCGCCGTAGATTCCGACCAAAGGGGCGAACCGGTAGACGTACTCGGCGCTGCCGTCATCGGCGGCCCCGTCTGTCCCGAACGGCAGGGCTGACGCGGCACCCAGTATGTCCATCAGGTCCGGGGAGACGTCTCGCATCGCCTGCGCGTTGGCCACCCGGCCATAGATGTTCGGTGCCGATAGCGAGGCCTCTATCCGAGCGAAGCTGCGGCCGAGTCGGTACGCGACCGACTGGTCGTCCAGAAGGCGGCGCCCGCTCGGGTCACGCCGAATCACGCGTTTTACGGCGTTGTCCACCGCGGTGGCCATGGTTCCGGCCTGGTGCATCATGATCGAGGTGTCCTGCAAGCCGTCGGGTGCGGCAGACGACTGCGCCGTGCTCGGTGTTCAGTGGCTCGCGCAACACGGTCCAGCCCGCGTTCACGTCGCCTAACCGGTACTTGTCGTCGACGCGGACATCGCTGTAGTAAACGATGTTGGTCCGGTCGCCGTCGACGGTGCGCAAACCCTGGATTTCGATGCCCGGTGAGTTCAGCGGAACCAGGAACATGGTCAGGCTCTTGTGCTTTGGTGCGTCCGGGGCGGTATTGGTGATCAGGAAAACGTACTGACATTTGTGCGCGCCGGTGGTGAACATCTTCGACCCGTTGATCAGCCAACTGTCACCGTCGCGCACCGCGCGGGTTTTGCAGGTTGCGATGTCGGAGCCGCCTTCCGGCTCGGTGTAGCCGAGGCACAGCCGGACCTCACCACTGAAAACCCTGGGCATCACCTCTTCCCGCAATTCCGCTGAGCCGAACTTCGCCACCGACCGCGCCACCATAGAGGTCGTCCCCCAGGTCACCCAGGGAACGTGTGCCCGGCGCTTCTCCAGCTCCCAGATGCGCCGGCGCACTCGGGTGAACCCGCCGTCGGATTCCGAATTCCACTCCAGGGCGAGATACCCTGCGGCGCCCAACGCCAAATGCACATCCTCGTCGAAATTGTCGCCGGTCTCGCGGTCGCGGCGCTTGACGTCCTCGGTCACCAGCGTTTTCAGAATGCTGCGCGCCTCCTGTTGGAAGGCCAAATCGTCAGCGGAAAGCTCGACTCGGGAGAAGTCCATCGCTTTGCCTCTCCTAGACCCGTGCCGCCGCTGGCGCACCCTCGCGGGCGGCCACGATCTCGGCAACCCGCTTGGCGCTGGCTCCGGGATCGCCACCCGCCAGCGGCCATCCCCTGGCACGCACCAGATACGCCGTCGCGGCGGCCTCCGCCGAAACCCCAAGGCCACCCTGGATATGCACCGCCATCGTCGCCGCCTTGGCGGCCTCCTCAGCCATGAAGACGAACGCGGACGGTGCCAACTCGGGTCGCACGTCGGGTTCGTTGTCCAGGAACCAGGCGGCCCGCCGGGCGAGGTTACGCCCGCCCTGAACGGTGATGGCCATATTCGCCAACGGATGCGAAATGCCCTGCAGCGTCGAGATCGGTACACCCAGCGTGTAGCGGTTTTTGGCGAATTCCACCGCGATGGTCATTGTCTCCTCGACCAGGCCCACCAATGCCGAAGCCGTCAGCAATCGCCATTCATCGAGCGCACGTTCGTAATTCGCCAGCGCATCGGAGCCTTGAGCCACGACCGTACGTGTGTCGGCGGCGGCCGGATCCACCCAGGCCATCGGCAGCCGACCGATGTTGTCAACCTTCGCCGGCCGGGTGCCGAACGTCAGGCGCACAATCTGGTCGCCGTCCCGAACGATGATGTGGTCGGCAATCGACCCGATTGGAATCAGCCGAACACCCTCGACGCTGTCAAGGCGCGGATCGAGCGCGGCAAGCTGCTCTCCGTGGGCGACACCGGCCGTCTCGGCATCCAGCGCTCCCAGGCTGGCCAGCAATCGGGCGGCGCAGACATGGTCGATCCACGGAACCGGAGCCAGCGACCGGCCGACCTCTTCGGCGACCAGGGTGAGATCGACCAACGTCGCGCCGTCGCCGCCATGGGACTCCGGCAGTGCCATCGTCGTCGCGCCCATCGCGCACAGCCGTTCCCACAGGTTCTTGTCGAAGCCGGAAGCTTCTGCGGAACGAACTGTTTCGATCGGGCAGTGGGTCTTGAAGAATTGCTTGTAGGCAGTCTGCAGATCCAGGTGGTCCTCGGACAGGCTGTAGTCGAGTCTGCGCAGTTCGTAGCGGTCCATTGTCAGTGCTCCCGTTTGGTGGTCTCGCCGAAGAAGAATTCCTGTGCGTTGTTGTAGAGGTAGTTGTCCAGTACCTCGTCGGGCAGGTCCAGCGCACGCGCTTCGGGGATCACCCGATGCATCCGCAGGACCGGCCAGTCCGACGCGTAGATCACCTTGTCTTTGCCGCGGGTCCGCATGTAATGCAGCAAGCTTTCGGGCAGTCGCTTCGGCGACCATGCCGACGTCATGAGCCGCAGGTTGTTGTATTTGATCAGCAGCCGGATCGCGACATCCCACCACGGATCGGCTCCATGGATCATGCACAGCTTGAGTTCGGGAAACCGGACGCAGACCCGGTCGAGATGGATGGGGTTCTGCACCTCACCGGGGATCGGGGGCCCGGGTAGACCGGTATTGATGCACAGTGGCAGCTCGAGCTCTGCGCATTTGGTGTAAAGCGGATAATAGACGGCGTCGCTGGGCGGGTACTGTCCATCGCCCCAAAAGCTTGGTCCGACAGCGGCATACGCGATCGGCAAGTCGTTGACGAGGGCACTGAGCTCCCGCAGCGCCGGCATCGGCCGCAGCAGGTTGAAACCGCCGATCGCCAGCGCGAACCGGTCCGGCTTCTCCTGGACGAATTTGCGCGCGGTCACCGACGGCTTCGCGAGATTGTCCATCAGGACGGCCCTGCGCACGCCGTGAACGTCCATTTCATCGAGCAACGCGGACAGGTCGACGGGCGCGAACATCGACTCGGGACCCTTGAAGTAGTCGTCGCGGACCTTGAGCATCCACGTGGGTTGTTGTTCAGTTTCACCGAAGTGAACGTTGATCAGGCAGTCAATGGCCCGACTTGGTGTGGGTTCTGTCATTTCGAAGCCTTCACAGAATTCACAGAATCGTCCAAGGCCACGCGCTTCGCCCAGCGGTAGTCCGCCTTACCGTTGCCCAACCGCTGGACGTGGTCGACGAAAATGAACTCCTTGGGCGCCTTGAACCGCGCCAGCTGCGCCGTGCAGTGTGCGTGCAGCGGCTCGTGAGCAGTGTCGGCGCTCGCATATCCTGGGCGCACTTCGACGAGGGCGACCAGTTCTTCGCCCCAGCGTTCACTCGGGCGGCCCACCACCAAAGCGTCCGCGATCGCCGGGTGGGCGCGCAGTACCTCTTCGACCTCTTCGACGAACACCTTTTCGCCGCCGGTGTTGACCACCAGCGAATCACGGCCGAATAACCGCAGTGTGCCGTCTGATTCCAAACCAGCGCGATCGCCCGAAATCACTACCCGTTTACCGGCGACCTCGGGAAAGGTCTTGTGGGTGGCGTCGGGATCATTGAAGTATCCGAGCGGGATTCGGCCTTCCCTGGCGGCCCAACCCACTTCCTGCTCGCCGGGGGCAAGGAAATGGCCGTAGTCCTCGGAGAGAACCATTCCGCCCTCGCGCAGCGCGAAGGTGTCGGTTCGGGTGTCGCCATGGCTGCGCCCGAAGCCCATGTTTCCGGTTTCCGACGAGCCGTACCCGTTGATGAGCGTGATCTGGGGCAGCAGTTCCAACAGCGCGCGTTGATATTTCAGGTTCGTTGCGGCCCCGCCGGTACCGATCCCATACAGCGACGACAAATCGTATTGGCCACGCCGTAACTCGGCAACCAGCGGTGCGGCGTAGGCGTCCCCGACCATGGTCATCAAGCCGACCTTCTCACGCTCGGCCGTCTGCCACACCGATCGCGGGTCAAGCTTCTCACTCGTGTCGTACAGCACCACCGGTGTGCCGGCCATGATCGCCGAGAACGCCGTCCACATGCCGGCGGCGTGCATCAGCGGTGAGACGGCGAACCACGGTGCCCCGCCCGCGCGCACCTTGTCGTGAATCTCCTGGGCGGACTCATGATCTGCGCCCACCATCGATGAGACGTAGATGTCAGATTGTCGCCACAGCACACCCTTGGGCCGACCGGTGGTGCCGCCGGTGCAGATCATCAGCAGGTCATCGGGCGACGCGGTCACGCCCTGGTCGGTATCCCCCTGCGCCAGTGCATCATCCAACGACACGGCACCGGACAGTTGGGGGGCCGTGCTTCCGTCGTCGACCGACACCAGCAGGTCGGCGCTGTCGGGTGGAAGTACATCGGCGAACTTGGCGCCTAGTGAGCGGTGGTAGATAACGGCCCGTGGTTGCAGGTAGTCGAGGAGCTCGGCGACCTCGCGCGGCGTGTAGTGATAGTTGACGTTGACCGGAACGGTGCGTGCCTTGAGGCAACCGATCACCATGTCGGTATAGAGATCGTTATGCATGATCAGTGCGACACGGTCCTGCCCGCACTCCCAACGCTCGAGAGCGTCGCGTTCACGATGGGCGCCGAATCCCCTGCCGGCCAGGAAGTTCGCGATCCGGCGCGTACGGTCTGCCGACTCAGCGAACGTGCTGCGGCGGCTCCCGCACACCGTCATCGTACGGTCTGGAACGACGTCGGCGATCGCGTCGAGAACCGCGCCAATGGTCCATTCGCTCATGGCGACTAAGCGGCCGAGCCGACTTTGACACCGAGAAGATCCAAGGCGTTGTCGCGCATGATCTTTCGAATATCTGCTGCACTGAAGTCCTTGAGCTCTTCGGCGAACGACACCGGCGACTCGAGGCCCTCTCCGTGCGGCCAGTCAGAACCGAACAGAATCTTGTCGACGCCGATGGCGTCGGCCAGCACGCCCAGATCGTCCTCGTAGTACGGCGCGATCCACACATTGTTGCGCAACTGTTCCACCGGATCCTCGGGGAATAGCTGCGGATGGCCGTTCGCCGCCTTCTTCATGCGCTTGATCAGCCCGTGGACGAAGTATGAACCGTTCTCGATGCTGACCGCCTTCAGGTTCGGATGACGGGTGAAAACACCGTGCGCGATCATCGAGGCCATTGTGTCGTGGATAGCCCGGTCGTCGGTGAGGATCTGCTCCAGCGGCTCCGATCCGCCGAATCCCTCGAAAGTCGACCTGCCGCCCCACATCCCGGCGACCTGCAGGTAGCCGCTGTCGCTCAGGTGGAATCCCACCGGTACGCCGGCCTCTGCCAACCGGGCCCAAACCGGGTCATGGCTCCGATCACCCAGTGAGCGCGGCTTGATCACGCCAGGTACCGGCGCAGGTCGCACGAGAACAAGTTTGGCGCCTGCCGCCAACACCGAATCGAGTTCTTCGACGGCCTGTGCCGGATCGGCCAGCGAGATGATCGGCGCGGCGACGATCCGGTGATCGGGCCGGTCGAACCCCCAGTCCTCGTCGAGCCACAGGTTGAACGCGTGCACCGAGGCCATCGTCGCATCGACGTCATGCTTGAGCGCTTCCTCGACACCGCACGCGAACGTCGGCAACATGAAGACCGTCTCGATGTCCTGGGTGTCCATCACCCGGACGCGGGCGTCCCGATTCTGATACTCCGGGTGCTCCCCCATCCGGTCGACCTTCATCAACGATGCGGGTTCGACGCCCTCGGGGATCTCGCCGCGGAACAACAAGTCCAGACAGCCCGGCACGATGATGGGATCGAAGGTTGGGTTGGGAACGAAACGGTTTACCCGGTCGCCGATGATCGCCTGGGTGTGCCTGCCGTCGTTGAACATCTGGACGCCGCGTCTGCGGAACTTCTTGTCCAGGTGCCGGGTAAAGGCATCCACCGGCTCGTAGTAGTGGTTGTCGACGTCGATTGCCTTGTAGCTCAAATTACCCATGACGATCCTTTCGGGTATTACCGGCGAACACTAAGCGTCGGAAGAAGTTAGCTTTCCAGTCAGGGAAGGAAACTGCGGCGGCCGCTTCTGCAGGAAGCTGGTGATCCCCTCGATGACGTCCGGCCGGGGCATCGCCTCCTGCAGCAGGACCTCGGCGCGCGCAGTGGCCTCGACTACGTCGCGTGTGGCGTCTGCGTAGACCTGCTGTTTGATCACCGCCATCGAGGCCGGCGAGCAATTGGCAGCGATGTCCTCCGCATAGTCCATCGCACGCTTCAGCAGATCTTCGGCCGCAACGACCTCTTTGACCAAGCCCAGTTCGGCCGCCTCCTCGGCGAGGAAGGTGCGTCCGCTCAACAACAGGTCCAGGGCGACCCCCCAATTGGTCAAGCGGGGAAGTATCCAGGAGATGCCGAACTCGGCGATCAATCCGCGGCGAGCGAACACGGCGGCGAACTTGGCCCCGGCGGCGGCGAACTTGACGTCGCACATCAACGCTTGGGTCAGACCGATGCCGACGCAGGCTCCGTTGATGGCCGCGATGACGGGCTTGCGCAGCGTCGTCACAAAATGCGGCGGGCGATCGCCGACCAAGTCAGCCAGATTCGTCTGCCCCGCTTTCTCCATTGTCTCGCCCATCGTGGCGGCCGAACTCGGCGCGCCGAGATAGGCGCCGGCGCAGAATCCCCGCCCCCGTCCGGTCAGCACGATCACCCGGATTGCCGGGTCCTGTTCGGCGCGGTCGACGGCGGCGTAGAACCCGGCCGCAATGTCGGGACCCCAGGCGTTGAGCCGCTCCGGGCGGTTGAAAGTGACGATCGCGACGCCGGTGGCCGTGGCCTCGTAGAGCACCGCTTCTTCGGCACCGGAAGCACCGTCGCTGCCGGACATCTCCCGCCCCACCTCTCCGACGTCTAGCAGGCGTCCACCACCGAATCCAGCTTACTTTGTACGCATACTGTATACCTATCGGTAGCGCATTCCACAACCGGCGTCGCGCCCGCGCAGAGCCCTGCAGAGCAGCGAATTCCCGCAGGTTGAAGCACTACTCCGGCGGTCCACCCGCCGACCGCGATTGGTCATGTCGCGTTGCCTGTTCCGGGGGCCGCACCGAGGCTGCACGGGACGGTGCTGTGGCGCGGGACACGTCACGAAAGCGGTTTCATCGACCGTGCTGGAGGGAAGTGCCAAAAGATCAAGTTATGAGCGAAGGGGACTAAAGTGATCGACCTCAATAAAGTGATCGACCTCAATAGCGGCCCGGCTGAAGCCATCATGGGAATCGTCGAAGACCTCAAAGGCAACGCCAAAGAAATCATCGGCACGTTCTTCGGCCGTGGTGATTTGATCAGTGAGGGCAAGGCTCAGCAGGACAAGGCGAAAGCGCAGCGAGACGTTGCGAAAAAGGAAGCCGGCGCTGAGAAGGCCCGCACCGAGGCCAAGCTTCAGGAAGCGCGCCAGAAGGCCGCACAGTAAGCATTCACCGCGCACAGCGGGCCCCGGTCGCCCTCGGCGGCTGGGGCTTTGCTGGCGTCGGGCACCTAGATCGGCTGTGCTTCAGGGCATTTAGGCGGGACACATCAGGTTCGCCGAGCGGTACCACTCACCACGACGTGCCGCCGCGCGCGATTTCGGTCAACATGTAACTGTGGCTAGGGACAATGACAGGGCACAGGGGCTTTCGGGCCACTTGGCCAGGATGCCGCACTACCACGTCGTGACTCAATTCGACGGGCGCTTACTGGACTACACCGACGGCCTCACCGAACCCGGTGCGGTGGCATATGCCACCGATCTGATCTCACCGCTATCCGGCGGCCGGGAAGAAGGACTGGAAGGGGTGTGGATCGTGCAAGTCGGTCCGGGAACATGCCCGCTGGCGCACGGTGACGATCCTGGAAAAGACAGCGAGGAAATCCTGATCTTCCTGGAGCGGGTAGTCCAGGACGAGCCTTACTGGTCGGAGTTTTCGTAGCCCGCGCGGCTCAATACCTCAGTCAGGCCGGGCGCCTTTTCGGCATAGCAACGGGCCGTCGTCGGTCGGTTATTCGACGCTGCCGGTCGCACCGGGCATTGGCGGATGCGCTGTCGACCCGTGCTGGGCCTTCGTCAGCCTTAGATTCATCGCTTCAGCGCGGTCATATTCGCCGGCCCAACTCTAGTTACCACAACGCCTACGATAGGTATTACAGTAGCAGTTGAAAACTGCACCAAGGCCGCGTTAGACAGGAATGGAGGTGCCAGTAGTGCCGAAACAGGCAACCCCCGACAAGCGGCAGCGGCGCGAACGCGGGTCCATCAATCCCGAAGACATCATCAGCGGCGCATTCGAACTCGCAGAGCAGGTATCGATCGACAACCTGAGCATGCCCCTGCTCGGCAAACACCTTGGCGTCGGTGTCACCAGCATCTACTGGTATTTCCGCAAGAAGGACGACCTGCTCAACGCGATGACCGACCGCGCCTTGAGCAAGTACGTGTTCGCCACTCCATACGTCGAAGCCAGCGATTGGCGCGAAACGCTGCGGAATCACGCACGCCTGATGCGTAAGACGTTCATGGGCAACCCAATTCTGTGCGACCTGATTTTGATCCGGGCGGCGCTGAGCGCCAAGGCCGCGCGCATGGGCGCGCAGGAGGTGGAGCGGGCGATCGCCAACCTGGTGGAGGCCGGACTATCGTTGGAGGACGCCTTCGACACGTACTCCGCGGTTTCGGTTCACGTCCGCGGATCGGTGGTGCTGCATCGACTGTACGAAAAGAACCAGTCGACCGAGAGCGGTTCGCGCGCAATCGAAGACGCTGTGGCAATCGATCCCGCTACCACTCCGCTGATCACTCAAGTAACCGGTCAGGGACACCGCATCGGGGCCCCCGATGAAACCAATTTTGAATACGGCCTCAACTGCATCCTCGACCATGCCAGCCGCTTGATCGACGAGGGTTCCGACGCCGCCAAGTCGGCGCCATCCCGGCAAAGCAAGGCCGCCAAGTCGCCGGTTCAGCCAGGACGAGCCCGACCGGCTGTTGCGCGTTAAAACGCGTTAAAACGCGTTAAGGCACGCTAGCCGTTTGCGGAACGCATTCTCAGGCTTCCGGTTCCGGCACGTGAAAGTGTTCGTCGCGCAACCGGAACGCTTCCTTGGTCCCGTGCTGCGCGCGCGTTTTGACGAAGTTGAACTCGCCCGGCGAGAATTGCAGGTTGGTGCCGTAGGCGTGGAACAGGTAGCTCGCAACTTCCTCGCCCTGGTACGCCTGGGTCTGCTCGACGAGCCGGAATGCTTCTTTGGCGATGACGACACCGTCGGCGGGCATCTTCGCCGCTTTCTCGGCCCAATAGCGGGCGCGCGCCGTGACAGCGCCGGGATCACATGTGTCGGTGAAGATTCCGAGGTGCTCGATTTCGCCCGCTTCGATGATGTCACCGGTCAGCAGCATACGACGGGCCAGCACCGGCCCTAACCGGTGGAAGAACATATGCAAGCTGCCCAGCGCGGGACCAAGGAAGCGTGTTGCCGGCATACCGATTTTCGTGTCGCGCGCGATGACCGAGATGTCGGTCATCAGGGCCATCTCGAAGCCGCCGCCGAGGGCGTAGCCGGAGATCTCCCCCACCGTCACCTTCGGGAACCCCATGAAGTTGTGGTAGAAGCTAAACGACTTGCGGTCCAACGTAAGCCGCCGGCGCTGACTGGGGCGCCGCTTGGCCGCCGCTTCATCGGGGTCCTGAGCTTTGGAGCCGTACCAGCCGTACGCGTTGTTCATGTCGGCCCCGGTGCTGAAAACTCCTTCGGCGCCGCGCAACAGCACAACCGTGAGGTCGTCGTCGTCGGCGACGCGATCCAGACAGCGCCCGATAGCCTCGCGCATAGCGGCGTCATAGGAGTTACGTTGCTTGGGGTTGTTCAGGGTGATCGTGGCGATGCGCCCCTGCGGATCCACGTCAAAGAGCACACGATCGTCCGAAGTGTCAGAGGAAGTCATCTGTCGGACTCCTTTCGCCGGCGGCCGAATTGAAATACGGACAGCTTTTCCGGCGACGACGCCAACGTGTTGACCTCACCCAGGCAAAGCACCTCGTCATCAAGCAGCACCCGCGCCGTTGCCGTGACACCCCGCTCGACCTGTGACCGGACGATGTCAAAGCGCAGCTCGGTCAAGATCGGCGTGGGCCGGCGGAAGGTCACGTTAAGTGAACGGGTCTTGCCGGAAAGACCCGTCACGCAACTCTGATGCTGCATAACGCAGTCGAAGAAGACGGCGAGAAAGCCACCATGCACCAATCCGGGCGGCCCCTCGTAGACCAGCGGGAACAAGACCCTGCCGCCGGCCTTATCGGCGTCGATGTGATCGAAGGAGTACTCCGGAAAGCACGGGTTGTAGGCGCCGATGTCGGTTGCGTGGTTCAGATAGACCCGCCGGGGGTCATCCTCGCGGACCCCGATGCGCGGCGCGTTGTCCCGGGGAGCCGCACCGGCCAGCTCGCTTTCCCACTCGGCGAACTTGACCAGCATGGCTTCCACCGCCGGGTGCGGGTGTTCCAGTGCGAGCAACGTTGAGCTGAGGCGTCGCATGGCGCCTGCCGCGGCGACGGTCTGGGCAAGGGGCGCCTCGCCGAATCTGGCGTCGCCAGTGCCCTCGGACATATGTCCTTCTTTCAGGTGGTTTCACCCGGTTGTTTCCGTCGACCGCGTTTCCTTGCTAACTTATACAGCGTAGCAATCGTATTGCCTACTGTATGGGTAACCATATCGGCGAGAAAGGCCGGATTCGACGGTGAGTCACGAGGTCGACACGGCCGATGCCGAGGGTTCGGTTGCCGCGCTCCGGGACGGCGCGATTCTGCGACTCACGCTCGATCGCCCAGCACGGCGTAACTCGTTGACCCAACCGATGATCGAAACGTTGGTTCGCTCGCTCACCGATGCCGCCGCGGACGACTCGTTGCGCGCGATTCACATCCGGGGTGCCGGAGACGACTTCTGCGCCGGGGCCGACTGGGTGGCCACCAACAGCGGCAGCGGACAACGTCCCCGCACCGGTGACCTGGTGCGCAGGATTCCGCACGCCGCCCATCGCGTTATCGAACTCGTGCACAGCATCCAGCTGCCGGTGGTCTGCAGTGTGCGGGGATGGGCCGCGGGCATCGGCTGCAATCTTGCGCTGGCTGCCGACTTCGCCGTCGCCGCGACGGACGCGGTGTTTTGGGAGCCGTTCATCGACCGCGGGTTCAGCCCGGATTCGGGTTCCACCTGGCTACTGCCGCGACTTGTCGGCGTGGCACGGGCGCGGCGGATGCTGCTGCTCAGCGAAAAAGTAAGCGCCACGGATGCGGCCGATTGGGGGTTGATTCACCACACCGTAAGCCCGGCCGAGCTCGACGACGCAACCGAGCAGCTGCTGACTCGACTGGCATCCGGTCCAACGGTGGCGATCGGGCTGACCAAGCAGGCCCTGAACTTCGGCCAGCACGCGTCGCTGGGCCAATCCATGACACAGGAACTTTCCAACCTCGAATTATCCTGTCGAACAAACGATTTCAAAGAGGGCCTCAAGGCGTTTCGGGAACGGCGCACCCCGGATTTCGATGGCCGCTGACCGGGTAGGCTTCCGGTCGCACCGGGCGCTAGACGAAGGGAACACGGATGTCTGTTAAGTCGTTCGACACCATCAACTACGAGGTTGACGGGCACACCGCCACCATCACGCTGAACCGCCCGGACGCACTCAATGCGCTCAGCCCGCACATGGTCACCGAACTCCGGGCGGCCTACGACGAGACCGAAAATGACGACCAGATATGGCTGACCATCGTCACCGGCACGGGCCGGGCGTTCTGCACGGGGGCCGACGTCAATGCCATCCCCCAGGACGGCAAAGTGATTTACGAACGGCCGTATCTGTCGACCCACGACCAGTGGGAGGCGCCGCAGGAGGGCACACCCCCGTTTCGCACGGCGGCCAAGCCGGTGCTGACCGCGGTCAACGGGTTGTGCTGTGGCGCCGGCATGGATTGGGTGACCACCACCGACATCGTCATCGCATCCGATCGCGCGACGTTCTTCGACCCGCACGTCAGCATTGGGCTGGTGGCCGGACGCGAGATGGTGCGGGTGTCGCGGGTGCTGCCCCGCTCAATCGCCCTGCGGATGGCATTGATGGGCAAGCACGAGCGGATGAGCGCAGAGCGCGCCTTCGAGCTCGGGTTGATCAGCGAAATCGTCGAGCACGACCGCCTTCTCGAGCGGGCGCATGAGATCGCGGACATCGTGAACTCCAATGCGCCGCTGGCGGTCCGGGGGACGCGGCTGGCCATTCTCAAGGGCCTCAATGTGCCGCTGCATGAAGCCGAGATCATGGCCGAGACATTCCGCGAGCGCATCCTTCGCACCGAAGACGCACTCGAAGGCCCCAAGGCCTTCGTGGAAAAACGGGCACCGGATTGGCAATGCAGATGAGCACCGGCGATTTCGAAACCATCCTGCTGGACGTCGACGCCACCGACCATGTCGCCACCATCACGCTCAATCGGCCCGATCAGCTCAACACATTCAACCGCACGATGTGCGAAGAGATGGTGCAAGCCTGGCGCACGGTCAAACTCGACGAGTCGGTGCATGCGGTCGTGCTGCGCGCCGCGGGCACCCGGGCGTTCAGCGCCGGACTGGACATCAAGACACCTTATGGCCAGCCCGAAAATGTCTGGAACCACGAAGATCCCGGCGAGGCGCTCAGCGCTAAGTGGCAGAAGATGTGGAAGCCGGTGGTGTGCGCCGTCCAGGGCATGTGCACCGCCGGCGGCTTCTACTTCGTCAACGAAGCGGATGTCGTCATCTGCTCAACAGAAGCCACATTTTTCGACTCACACGTCTCTGCCGGTCTGGTCTGCGCACTGGAGCCGATCGGGCTGATGCGCCGCATCGGGCTGGGCGAGGCGCTGCGGATAGCGCTGATGGGCAACGACGAACGGGTCGGCGCCGATACCGCACTGCGGATCGGACTGGTGTCCGAGGTGGTTGCCCCGGACGACCTGTGGACCCGGGCTCATCAAATCGCTGCGACGATTGCCGCCAAGCCACCCTCGGCGACCCAGGGCACCGTCAAAGCGATCTGGGAGTCACTGGACAAGCCTTACCGCGCCGCCCTGGATCAGGGACTGATCTATACCCGACTGGGCAACCCGCTCGGCAAGGCCGAATTGGCCGCCCAAAACAACTCCAACGGCAATGGCGCCAGGAGTGAGCCGAAGATCCGTTGATGGCCCATCACCCGCTGAGTCAACGCATCGCTGAGGTGCTGGATCTGCAGCCCAGCGCGGATGCGATCGAGTACGACGGGCTCTGGCACTCGTGGGGCCAGCTCGGCGAGGCGGCATGGCAGATGGCCGCTCAGACAGTCGAACTCGCCGCCGCACCTCAGGTCGGGATGTTGCTGCGCAACCGCCCCGGACAGGTGGCTGCGTTCCTCGGTGTGCTGCTCGGCGGCGGAACTGTGGTCACCATCAACCCGTCTCGCGGCGACGAACGCACCAGGGCTGATATCGCCGCCCTGCAGTTGCCGCTGATCGTCGGGGAGCCCGACGACTTGGCGACGCTGGTCGCTCCTGGGACCCCGACGGCGTCGATTTCGGGTCTGTTGACCGATGCTGCCGGGTCGGCACAGGATGCCGCCGGGCCCGCCGCCCGGCCCGGCGTCGCGGTCCGAATGCTGACCAGCGGAACGACCGGTCCGCCCAAGCGAATCGACCTCAGCTACGACATGCTGGCGCGCAGCGTGATGGGCCCCCAGCCCGAGCGTGCGCCGGCGCCGACCGAATTGCGACGCGGCGTCGCGATCGTCAACTCGCCGCTGGTGCATATCGGCGGGGTTTTCCGGGTGCTGCAATGCGTGGCCGAGGCGAGATCTTTTGTTCTGCTGGAACGCTTCGAGCTCAACGCGTGGGCCGAGGCTGTGCGCAAGCATCGGCCACGCACGGTATCGCTGGTACCGGCCGCGTTGCGCGCGGTATTGCACTCTGATCTCCCACCAGCGGACCTGGAAAGTATCCGCGCCGTCACCTGCGGCACGGCGCCGCTATCGGCAGACGATGCCGACGCCTTCACCGAGAAGTACGGAATCCCAGTCCTGACCTCCTATGCCGCAACCGAATTCGGTGGCGGCGTCGCCGGCTGGACCCTGGCCGACCACCAGCGGTACTGGCAGGCCAAACGCGGCAGCGTCGGCCGGGCCAACCCCGGCGCACAACTGCGGATCGTCGATGAGGCGGGCACACCGCTCGGCTCGGACCAGCTCGGCCTGCTGGAAGTCAAGCCTGGACAGCTGGGGCCGTCGGCGGACTGGATGCGGACCACGGACATGGCGCGCATCGACGACGACGGATTCGTCTGGGTCGTCGGGCGCGCCGATCAGGCGATCATCCGCGGTGGGTTCAAGGTGATGCCCGACGACGTGCGGACCGCGCTTGAATGTCACCCCTCGGTAGCGGGCGCGGCGGTGCTGGGCCGGCCCGACGCGCGCCTCGGTGAGACACCCGTCGCCATGGTGGAACTGCGTAAGTCCGCGTCGACCGATCCCGGCGAGCTGATCGAATATCTGCGCACGAGGCTGGCCGGCTACGAGATTCCCACTGACATCGCGATCGTCGGCGCGATCCCGCGGACACCGTCGGGCAAGGCCGACCTGAGCGCAATCCGGACTTTCTTCAATACTGTCGCCAATACAGCCGCCAGCGCGGCCGCCACCCACAGTGACCATGCCGGGTGACCCGCTCACGGTCGCCGAGGTGCTGCGGCGCCAAGCCCACGCGCGTTCAGAACACCCGCTTCTTGTTTGCGACGACGAACGCATCAGCTACGCCGAGGCCGAGAGCCGCTCGGCACAGCTTGCCCGCGGACTGATCGCGCTCGGTGCCGGCAAGGGCACCCACGTGGGACTCCTCTACCCGAACGGCACCGAGTTCGTGGTCGGGATGCTGGCTGCGGCGCGGGTCGGCGCGGTGGTGATCCCGTTTTCGACCTTCGTCACGGCCCGCGAGATGCGTGAGCAACTGGTCGACAGCGACACCCAGATCCTGTTGAGCGCGGCGTCGTTTCGCTCCCACGACTATGGCCAGCGACTCGCGGAGGCGGTGTCTGACCCCGATTTCGACTCCAAACGGGCGCTGTTCGCGACCGCAACGCCGCAATTGCGTCAAGTCGCGATCGGCCCAGGCGATCTCGAGCGCCTGTACGAGCTCGCCGAGACGATCGACCCCACACTGCTGTCCGCGATGGAAGACGATGTCGACGGCGCAGACCCGCTGGCCATCGTCTACACGTCGGGTTCTACGAGCACCCCCAAAGGAGTGGTCCACACGCACGCCGCCCTGCTCGGCCACCAGCAGAACCTCAACGACATCCGTTGTTTGACGGCCGACGACAAGTTGTTCTGCAACTCGCCGTTCTTCTGGATCGGCGGGTTCGCGTTCGGCCTGCTCGCCACGCTGATCGCCGGGTCGACGCTGGTGTGCTCGAACGCCACCGATCCCGGCACTGACGCTCGACCTCCTCGAAGCCGAACGGCCGACCATGACGAACGGTTTCGCTGCCGGCATCGCTCACCTGGCCAATCATCCGAGCTTCGCGGGACGCGACCTGTCGTCGATGCGTCGCGGCAATCTGTACCCGATCATCGCGCCCGGCATCCGACCGGCGGATCCGGAGTTGCGGCACAACATGCTGGGCATGACCGAGGCCGGCAGCGTGGTGCTGATCAGCGGCGACGAGTCCGACCAACCCGAAGAGCGGCGTGGATCGTTCGGCAACCCGGCACCCGGGTTCGAGACCAAGGTTCTGGAACCGGACGCCGTAGGCGTCGGCGAATTGTGCATCCGCGGGCCGTACGTGATGCAGGGGTACTACAAACGCAGCCGCGAGGAATCGTTCGATGCCGACGGTTGGTTCCATACCGGTGATTTGGTGCGTGCCGACGGAGACGGATTCATCTATTTCGTCGGCCGGCTCAGCGCAATGATCAAGACGGCGGGCGCGAATGTTTCGGCCGCCGAGGTTGAAAATGCGATCGCGAAGGTCACTGGCGCGGAAGCTCACGTCGTGGGCATCCCGGACGCCGAACGCGGAGAGCTGGTTGCCGCTGTCCTAGTTCGGAGCGCCCAGCCGAGTTTCGACGAAGCCGCACTGCGCGAACGGCTCAAGGACGAATTGTCCGCCTACAAGATCCCCAAACGGTTCCTCGCCCTGCCCAGCGCCGAAGTGCCGCTGCTGTCCAGCGGCAAAGTCGACAACCGGCAGTTGAAGAAGCTGTTCGATGCTTGACACCATCGACAGGCTCGTCCGACATCGCGCCACTCAGGACGGCGCGAAGCCGATGGTGATCGATCCACGGTCCCGGATCAGCTATCGCGAGCTGGAGACAACCACAAGGGATTTGGCCGCAGCGTTCGTCGAAGCGGGCGTCGATAAAGGCACCCGGGTCGGGCTGGTCATGCCGAACTGCACCCGCTGGATCCAGGTCGCGATAGCGCTGACACGCATCGGCGCAGTACTGGTTCCGCTGAGCACCCTGCTGCAGCCCGGCGAACTCGTCGCGCAGTTGCGGGCAGCCGCGGTGCAATTCCTGGTGAGTGTCGAGGAATTCCGCGGACACCGCTATCTGGACGACCTGAAATCTGTCCCGCAGCTGGAACTTCCCGCTTTGCGCCAGGTTTGGGGGGTTGACCGGCTCAACCACGCCACTGCCGGTGAGCGGGCCCGCCGGCTCGTCGACGCCATGACCGAGACAGTCACCGCCGCCGACCCGCTGGTCATCATGTTCACCTCGGGCAGCAGCGGAGCACCCAAGGGCGTCGAGCATTCCCACGGCAACGCGTTGGGCGCCGTTGCATCCGGCCTCGCAGCGCGCTGCATCACCTCGGAGACCCGCCTCTATCTGCCGATGCCGTTCTTCTGGGTGGGCGGCTTTGGCAGCGGGATATTGTCCGCACTGCTGGCAGGCGCCACCCTGGTGACCGAGGAAGCGCCGCGACCCGAAACCACCCTGCGGCTGCTGGAAAGTGAGCGGGTCACGCTGTTTCGCGGCTGGCCCGATCAGGCCGAAGCCCTGGCGCGGCATAGGGGCGGGGGCGGAAATGAGGTCAAAGCCGATCTCTCGGCGTTGCGCCCGGGCAGCCTGGAAGCCCTGCTGCCGCCCGGGCTGCGTGCCGAACCCGGAGCGCGGGCCACGCTTTTCGGTATGACCGAGGCGTTCGGACCCTACTGTGGGTACCCCGCCGACACCGACATGCCGCGAGCGGCCTGGGGCAGTTGCGGAAAGCCGTTCCCCGGTATGCAGGTGCGCATCGTCGACCCCGATAACGGCCAGCCGGTTAGCGCGGGAACCGTTGGCATGATCCAGATCCGGGGGCCGCATACGCTGCGCGGCATTTGCGGCCGCACCCGAGAAGAGCTGTTCACCCCCGACGGCTTCTACCCCACCGGCGATCTCGGTCACCTGGATCCGGACGGCTTCCTGTTCTACCGCGGCAGATCCGACGACATGTTCAAGGTCAGCGGGGCCACCGTCTACCCCAGCGAGGTCGAGCGGGCGCTGCGCACCATCGACGGCGTCGAGAACGCGTTCGTCAGCAACGTGCCCGGCCCCGCCGGGGAACGGGTGGGTGCGGCGGTGGTGTGCGGCGACCACTCGCTTACCGCCGAGCAGCTGCGCAGCTCCGCGCGCAAACTGCTGAGTGCCTTCAAGGTGCCGACGGTGTGGCTGGTGCTGGAAACCGACAACGACGTCCCCCGCGGGGGCACTGGCAAGGTCGACGCCCGGCGGCTGCGGGAGATGTTGATCGGAGCGAACCAGCCTTAAGGAACCCGCTCCCAGGGTTGACAGTTCTGCGACTCGAAGGCCTTGACAGTTTGTGAATTAATACTCGCGAACATGGGACCGACAGAGGTATTCGCCTGGACTACGTGCTCCTTGTTCGCATCGGGCGTGCTGTAGGTGAACCACGAACACATCGAGCCCTGGGTCGGCACGTTGTTTATCCAAACCCCAAAGGTCGACGCCGACCCGGCCGTGCGATAGAGGCCCGGTGCAATGTCGGGCCCGACGACGAAGACCCCGTTCCCCGGGATCGGGTCCATCGGATCGGCAACCGCGGGCGGCGCCAACGCGACCACGACCGCACAGGCACCGAATACGGCCAGTGCACGAGACACATGCGCTTGCGGCATTTTGCCTCCCGGTAGGGTTGCTCGGCTCAGTGCCAGCGTATGCTCGGGCCCGAATTACCGCAACGGGCATTGAGCTGAATCGGCTAGTCGGACGCCGGAAGGCTTGCGTCGGCTACCACGCCGCGCGAAACCAGGTGCTCGATCAGCGGAACGGCCCCCGCCGCAAGATGTTCCGACATCGCCGCGCGCGCCAGGTTCTTGTCGTGCTTTTCGAGTGCGGACAACACGCGGCGGTGGTCCTTGATCGACTGATTCGGCCACCCTTCGATCGTGGGGAACACCGATTCGGGTGCGTACCGGGTGATTTGCGACATCAGCTGGGCCAGCTTCGGTGAGTCGGACGCGACATTGATAGCCCGGTGGAACTCGTGGTTCAGTCGAACGGTCCGCTCCTGGTCATCACCGGCATAGGCTTCCTCCAGCCGGGCCTGGATTGCTTTGAGTTCGCGCAGCTGATCATCGGTGATGTTGACAGCGGCCCGCGCGGCCAACTCGCCACCGACGTGAGCCTGCACGTTCGCGACGTCGGTGACGTCGCGCCCGGTTACCGGCAGCACGACGAACCCGCGGCGGGGCAGCTGGGCGATCAGGCCTTCGGCCCGCAGCGCGAACAGCGCTTCCCGCACCGGCGTGACACTGATCCCCAGTTCGGCGGCCAATTGGTCCAGCCGGATGTAGGAACCCGCGGCGTAACCGCCGTCGAAGATCCTGCGACGGATCAAGCGGGCGACGTCGTCGGAAAGTTGAGGCCGTGCTGCGAAATCCGGGGCACCCACGGCCGTCACACCTGATACTCGGCGAGTAACCGCTTGCTGATGATGTTTTTCTGGATTTCGCTGGTGCCTTCGCCGATGAGCAGGAACGGCGCATCGCGCATCAGCCGCTCGATCTCATATTCCTTGGAGTAGCCGTAGCCGCCGTGAATCCGGAAGCTCTGCTGGGTGACCTCGGAACAGAATTCGCTGGCAAGGTATTTGGCCATACCGGCAGCGACATCATTGCGCTCTCCGGAGTCTTTCAGCCGCGCCGCGTTGACCATCATCAGGTGTGCGGCTTCGACTTTGGTGGCCATTTCGGCGAGTTGGAAGGCGATGGCCTGGTGCTCGGCGATCGGCTTGCCGAACGTGTGCCGCTGCTGCGCGTAGCGCACCGCGAGCTCGAAAGCGCGGATGCCGACTCCACACGCCCTGGCCGACACGTTGACGCGGCCGACCTCGATACCGTCCATCATCTGGAAGAAACCCTGTCCCGGGGCGCCGCCGACGATGTCGTCGGCGCTCGCCTCATAGCCATCGAAGATGAGCTCAGTGGTGTCGATCCCCTTATAGCCCAGCTTGTCGATCTTGCCGGGTATCACCAGGCCAGGCATGACCTCACCGAAACCTGTTGGCTTCTCGACGAGGAATGCCGTCAGGTTGCGGTGCGGCTTGTCCGCGCCCTCGTCGGTGCGCACCAATACGGCTACCAGTGTCGAACTGCCCCCGTTGGTCAGCCACATCTTCTGGCCGTTAATGGTGTAGTTGCCATCGGGATTGCGTTTGGCGCGAGTACGGATCGCGGCGACATCGGAACCCAGCTCCGGCTCCGACATCGAAAACGCGCCGCGGGTCTCGCCGGTCGCCATGCGTGGCAGGAAGCGCTGCTGCTGTGCATCGGTGCCGTGCTGGCGCAGCATGTAGGCCACGATGAAGTGCGTGTTGAGCACCCCGGACACGCTCATCCAGCCGCGTGCCAGCTCCTCGACGCACAGCGCGTAGGTCAGCAGCGACTCTCCCAGCCCGCCGTACTCCTCCGGAATCATCAGGCCGAACAGGCCCATCTCCCGCATCGCGTCGACGATGTCCTGCGGGTAGGCATCAGCCCGCTCGAGCTCCGCCGCGTTCGGAATGACTTCCTTCTCGACGAATTGCCTTACCGTGGAAATGATCTCGGTCTGAATCTCGGTGAGGCCGAGGGTTTGGGCAAGTCTGGTCATGGGCTGTGTGTCCCTTCGCTTTTCCAGCCGACTCGACAGGCGATCGTTTTTGCGGTCGTCAAGCGCTCGATGTCGGCGGCCGTCAATCCCAATCGCTGTGCGAGCACGTCGGCGGTGTCCTGTCCCACGGCGGGCGCGGCTGCGCTGGCGGGATGAGTGCCGTCAAACGCGGCCGGCAGGCCGGGGGCCAGATAGTCTCCGACACCGGGTTGGTGCAGCCGGGAAAACAGTGGGTTGTCGGTCACCTTCGGGTCAGCGGCGACCTCCGCGAAGGTGCTGTAACGCTCAAAAAGCACGGTGGTGTCCGACAGCGCGGCAGTGATCTTCTGGGCCGGGTGATCGGCAAACCAAGTGGCAAACAGGCCGGAAAGCACATCGCGGTACTTGTAGCGGTCACCTTCGGCACCGAAGTCCACGCCCAGAGCTTCCGCGAGCGCCGACACCACGGCCCCGGTCCCGGTTACCTCGACCAAGTCGCGAAAGTGCCTGCCAGTCAATAAGACAACCATGAACCTGACCCCGTCACGACTGGTGAAATCCTGGCCGTACTGGCCGTAGATGGCGTTGCCCAGCCGCTCGCGTTGGGTGCCATTCACCTGCGGCTCGGTCAACAGCCCCAGATTTCCTGCAGTGGCCAACGCGACATCCTCCAGTGCCAGGCTGATGCGCGCACCGATCCCGGACTGTTCACGGCGGCGAACGGCGGTCACGACAGCCAGTGCGGCGTACAGGCCGCAGCACACATCCCAGGCCGGCAACACGTGGTTGATCGGGCCGGCATGATTGGCCGGACCAGTGACGAGCGGGAATCCGACGCCCGCGTTCACGGTGTAATCCACCCCGGTGGAACCGTCGCCACGGCCAAGTAACTGAACGTGGATGACGTCGGAACGCTTTGCGGCCAGACGATCATGGCTCAGCCAGGACAAGCCGGCGGCGTTGGTCACGACGATGCCGTCGCCCTCAATGATCAGCCGCTGAACCAGGTGTTGCCCCTCTGGCGAGCGTAGATCGATTGTGGCCGAACGCTTTCCCTTGTTCAGCCCAGTCCAGTAGATCGACGTGCCGTCGGCTGTCAGCGGCCATCGGTTTACGTCCGAGGCGCCGCCGATCGGATCGATCCGGATTACCTGCGCGCCGAGCTGGCTTAGCGTCATGCCGCACAGCGGTGCGGCGACGAAACTGGACACCTCGACAACGGTGAGTCCACTCAGCGGCAGACTGGTCACGCGACCCGCTCGAAGATAGCGGCGAGCCCCTGACCGCCGCCAATGCACATGGTCTCCAGCCCATAACGCGCCTGGCGGCGGGTGAGTTCGCGGGCCAAGGTGGCCAGCATCCTGCCGCCGGTGGCCCCTACCGGATGTCCCAATGAGATTCCCGAGCCATGCACGTTGGTGCGATCAAAGTCGGCGGCGCCGAAATTCCACTCCCGCATGACCGCAAGCGCTTGGGCGGCAAAGGCTTCGTTGAGTTCGATGAGGTCGATATCGCTGAGTTGTAGGCCCGCCTTGGCGAGTGCGACTTCCGTCGCGGGCACCGGACCGATGCCCATGATGTTGGGCGCCACGCCCGCCAGGCCCCACGACACCATGCGGACCAGCGGGGTCAGACCGTATTCGGCCGCCTTCTCGGGTGTGGTCACCACGCACATGGATGCCGCATCGTTCTGCCCGCTGGCGTTTCCGGCCGTGACCGTCGCCTCTGGATCATCGCCCAGCAGAACGGGTTTGAGCTTGCTCAACGACTCCACCGAGGTGTCGGCACGCGGATGCTCGTCGGTGTCGACCAGCTCCTCACCTTGCCGGGTGCGCACAGTGACCGGAACGATTTCCTCGGCCAGGATGCCGTCCTTTTGCGCGGCCACCGCACGCTGGTGCGACCGCACCGCGAGCTCGTCTTGCTCCAGACGCGAAATGCCGTACTGGCGGCGCAAGTTCTCGGCCGTCTCCATCATCCCGCCGGGTACCGGATAGTGGCGGCCGCCCGCGGTGCTGCGTCCGCGCGCCAGCCCGTCGTGCACCTGCACGCCGTTGCGGGCGCCGCCCCAGCGCATGTCGGTGGAGTAGAAGGCGACGTTGCTCATGCTTTCGCAGCCGCCTGCGATGACGAGATCGTTGTCGCCGTTGCCCACTTGCAGACAGGCCTGGATTACCGCCTGCAGGCCGGACCCGCAGCGGCGATCGACCTGCATGCCGGGGACCGTGACCGGCAGCCCCGAATCCAGGGCCACCACCCGCCCGATCGCGGGCGCCTCGCTGTTGGGATAGCAGTGGCCGAGAATAACGTCCTGCACTGCCTCGGGTGCAAGCCCGGTGCGCTCGAGTAGCCCTTTGAGTGCGGCGACGCCGAGGTCAACGGCGTTCTGCGACTTGAACATTCCGCCGTAGCGGCCGATCGGCGTCCGGACCGGCTCGCAGATGACAGCTTCACGCATGGCTACGCTCGCCTTCCGCGCCGAGCAGACGCAAAAGCTCCCAAATTCGGCCCAAATTGGGGGCTTTTGCGTCTGCTCGCGCTCATACGACTCATAGGTGCCGGCCGCCGGTGATCTCCATCACGGTTCCGGTCATGTACGAGGACAAGTCGGAGGCTAAAAACACTGCGACGCTTGCGACCTCGCTTGGCTCCCCCGCCCGGCCCATGGGGACCTCCGCGACCTTCGAATCCCAGATGCGTTGCGGCATGGCTTCGGTCATGGCCGAGCGAATCAACCCGGGAGCGATCGCGTTCACCCGGACCCCCAGGTAGGCAAGCTCTTTGGCCGCGGCCTTGGTCATCCCCACGATGCCGGCCTTGGCGGCCGAGTAGTTGGTCTGGCCGATCATTCCGACCTTGCCCGATACCGAGGACATGTTCACGATCGCGCCACGCTTGTTTTCCCGCATGACCGCCGCCGCCAGCCGGGTACCGTTCCAGGTCCCCTTCAGATGCACGTTGATGACCTGGTCGAACTGTTCCTCAGTCATCTTGCGCATCGTGGCGTCGCGGGTGATCCCCGCGTTGTTGACCATGATGTCCAGCCCACCGAAACGCTCGACCGCGGTCTGGATCAGGGTCTCGACGTCGGCCGCCTGAGTCACATCGCAGCGGACCGCCAGCGCGACGTCCTCACCGCCCAGCTGCTTCGCCGCGACCTCGGTCGCCTCGAGGTTGACGTCCCCGAGCACGACCCGCGCGCCTTCGGCGATGAATCGTTCCGCGATGGCAAAACCCAGTCCTTGCGCCCCGCCTGTGATCACCGCAGTCTGACCGTTCAGCAACGACACCTGGATCACGCATCCTTATCTGGTTAGCTTCCTACCCGGGGGTACCCGTCGTTCAAATATCATATTTCATATAGGATCCGTCGTGGAACGGGCACCCACAGAGGCCGGCGCGGCCCGCCAATCGGGGAATGCCAAAGAGGACCCAAGAGGAGTGTCTGTCAATGACCACCGCTGAAGTGCCAGAGGTCCAAGACGAAGATTTCCAGGAGATCCTGGCCCAGACCCGGCACTTCGTGCGCACCGCCGTGGTCCCGCGCGAGCAGGAAATCCTCGACGAGGATCGGGTGCCTGATGATCTTCGTGATCAGGCCAAGAAGATGGGTCTGTTTGGATACGCGATCCCCCAACAGTGGGGCGGCCTCGGCCTCAACCTCAAGCAGGACGTCGAGCTGGCGATGGAGCTGGGCTACACCTCGCTGGCGCTGCGGTCGATGTTCGGCACCAACAACGGAATCGCCGGACAGGTCCTGGTCGGCTTCGGCACCGACGAGCAGAAGAGCCGCTGGCTCGAGCCGATTGCCTCCGGCGACGTCGTCGCCTCCTTTGCGTTGACCGAGCCCGGTGCCGGATCGAATCCGGCAGGTCTGAAGACCAAAGCCATTCGCGACGGAGGTGATTGGCTGATCTCCGGACAGAAGCGTTTCATCACCAACGCGCCCGTCGCCAACCTGTTCGTGGTGTTCGCGCGCACCCGGCCCGCCGACGACCAGGGCCCCGGAATTGCCGTCTTCCTGGTTCCCGCGGACGCCGCCGGTGTTGAGGTCGGCGCCAAGGACGCCAAGATGGGCCAGGAAGGCGCCTGGACCGCGGACGTCAGCTTCAGCGATGTCCGGGTCGACAATGCCGCGCTGATCGGCGGCAGCGAGGACGTCGGATATCGGGCGGCGATGACGTCGCTGGCGCGCGGCCGGGTGCACATCGCCGCGCTCGCGGTAGGCGCTGCTCAGCGTGCGCTCGACGAATCCGTGGCATATGCCGCCACCGCGACGCAGGGCGGCTCGCCGATCGGAGGCTTCCAGTTGGTGCAGGCGATGCTCGCCGACCAGCAGACCGGGGTGATGGCCGGCCGCGCCTTGGTCCGCGACGCCGCACGACAGTGGGTCAGCAACGAGGACCGCAGGGTGGCGCCGTCGGCCGCGAAGCTCTTCTGCACCGAAATGGCCGGCAAGGTGGCCGATCTCGCGGTGCAGATTCACGGCGGCAGTGGATACATGCGTGGCGTTCCGGTCGAACGCATCTACCGCGATGTGCGGCTGTTGCGACTCTATGAAGGCACCAGCGAGATTCAGCGACTCATTATCGGTTCGAACCTAGTCAAGGCGGCACAGCGATGAGCGGCAAGCTTGAAGGACGGGTGGCCTTCATCACCGGAGCGGCGCGCGGGCAGGGCCGTGCGCACGCCGTCCGGATGGCCAACGAGGGCGCCGACATCATCGCCGTCGACATCGCCGACAAGCTCCCGGACGGCGTTGTGTACCCACCGGCTACCGCCGAGGACCTCGCCGAAACGGTGCGCCTGGTCGAGGCGACAAACCGCCGGATCCTGGCCTTCACCGTCGACACCCGCGACTATGACGCGCTCCGCGAAGCCGTCGGTGACGGCGTCGCTCAACTGGGACGGCTCGACATCATCGTGGCCAACGCCGGTATCGCGATTCCACAGGCCTGGAACGACATCACGCCCGAATCGTTTCGCGACGTGATGGACATCAACGTGACCGGCACCTGGAACACCGTGATGGCCGGCGCGGACAAGATCATCGAGGGGGGCCGCGGCGGCTCGATCATCCTGATCAGTTCCGCGGCTGGCTTGAAGATGCAGCCGTTCATGGTGCATTACACCGCCAGCAAGCACGCCGTCACCGGGTTGGCCCGGGGCTTCGCCGCCGAGCTGGGCAAGCATTCGATCCGGGTCAACAGCGTTCATCCCGGGCCGGTCAACACCCCGATGGGCACCGGCGACATGGCCAGCTCCGTGGGCAAAACCATGGAGACCTACCCGCAGTTGTCCCACATGCTCACGCCGTTTTTGCCCAACTGGGTCGCGGAGCCGGAAGACATCGCCGATGCCGTGTGCTGGCTGGCAAGCGACGAATCGCGCTACGTCACCGCCGCCCAGATTCCGGTCGACCAGGGCTCCACCCAATACTGAGTCGGACCTGATCGCCTCGGGCGGCTAGACCAACTGCTGGCCACCGTCGATGTCATAGGTGGCGCCGGTGAGCGCGGTGTTGGTCATGATGTGCACGGCGAGCGCGGCGACGTCGGCGGCCCCGACGACCCGTCCGATCGGCAACGTCGCCCGCAGCTCATCGCGACGCTCCTCGAGTCGATCTCCGAGCAGCGCTGCCGACAGCGGCGTGTCGACGAAGCCGGCGGCGATGAGGTTGACCCGAACCGGCGCCAGTTCAAGCGCGAGCGTCGCCGTGAACGGCGGCAGCGTGGCGGTGGCCGCGGAGACGATCCCGAGGCCGTGCCCGACGCGCCGGCCCCCGGTACCGCCCATGAACACCAGGGTGCCTCCGGCCCTCATCTTGGGCGCGGCGTTGCGCGCCACGTCGAGATACAGCACCGCATGCCCGCTGATCGCCTGGCCCACCTGGGCCAAGTCCATCTCCAGCAGGGGCCCGTAGTTCGGGCCGCCGGCGGTGATCATCACATGGTCGATGGGTCCGGCTAGCTCCGCGAAGAACCTCTGCACGGCGGCCGAGTCGTCGGCGTCGAACGCCGCGGTGCGTTGCGCACCGACGTCCAGCGCGGCCTGTTTAAGCCGCTCCAGGTTGCGGCCGACCAAGATGACATCGGCGCCCTCGGCCCTGGCGCGTCGGGCGGTTTCGAGGCCGATGCCCGCGCTGCCGCCGATCACAACAACGACTTGTCCGAGCAATTCCGGTTCGCGCTGGGTACCGCTTGTCATGCTCAGGCGATCAGTTCGAGCGTCCCGAGATCGCGGATCGCCTGGCAACCTCGCTCGAGCATGGTGAGCACCATGTCGTCGCCGCGATCAGTGCCGGCGGCGAAGGCAAACCCCAGAGCGGAGATCAGCGGAGCCTGCGGCACCCCGAGCCGATAGTCGCGCCAACATGCGTCAAAGTCATACCCGGTTACTCCGTAACCCAGTAGCGCGCGGTGATAGTCGTTGACGAGGTCCTTCTCGATTGTCGGCCGCAGCTGCGGGTGCAGGCTGGTGGCCGTGAAATAGGCGAGATCCCTTGCCGGAAGGCCAACGCCGAGCGTCTGCCAGTCGACGACGCTTACCCAGGTCTGATCTGGGTCGAATAACAGGTTGTCGAGGCGGTAGTCGCCGTGCAGCAGGGCGAACCGGTCCTGGTTGGCCAACAGCCAGGGCGTCACCAAACCCATTGTCGTCGTGAAAGTCTCGCGGTCTTCGGCGCTCATTCGGTCGCCGAGCTTTTCCAGCGTGATGTCGGCACTCATGATCGCGACATCACCGAGGCCCTTGGCGGAAGCCTCATCGGCGCGTGGAAACCCCATGCCGGGCAGGTCGAGCCAGAACGGGTCGCACCAGCTGGGTCCGTGTAATCCGGCCAGCGCCACCGCGGCAAGGCGCGCCTGTTGTTCGCCGCAGCCCGCGATCTGATCTCCCTGCACCGCGGGCGCTTGATCGGCGAGCAACAGCGCGTAGTCCATGGCGTCTTCGGTGATCTCGCAGTAGAAGCACTGCGGCGTTGGCACCCGCACCCGATCTGCCACTGTCGACATAGAACGTGCATTCGCTGCGGTAGCCGATGACGACGCGGTCGCGCACGGTGTCGTCCTGGGCCGGCAGTTTGATCACGAAAGTCTGCGGCAGGTCACCGGGATCCGTGGCGTACTTCGCCGTCACGCGGTAGGTCGCCCCGGTCTGCCCGGTGCCGATGGCAACGACGTCGACGGCGGACACCTCGACGGATGTGCGGCCTTTGCTCAGGGCCGCCGACAGCCACTCGGGCGTGACCTCGCCGGGATACCGCGGAATCGACACCACAGCACTCATACGCAACACGCCTCCGGTACTCGCACAGCCCTGGCCACTGATCTATGAACTGTAAGGCATACCGGAAAGGCTGCCGCCGGTCGGGTTACGCCGCCCGAAGTTCACGCAGCGCGGTGCGCAAGCCCCGCCGTTTACGTGTCTGCGGATCGACGAAACTCTCTCGCAATCCGTCGCGGATGCGGAACTTCAACTCGGAATTAGTCTCCGGTGCGTCTTCGGACGTCGCCTTGAGCAGATTGTCGGGCAACGCCAGTTTCAGGATGGTCCAGAACGACTGCCAATATTGTCTGCCAAAGGATCCCGTGGTGTACGGCAGATCGTACTTCTCACACAGCGCGCGCACCCGCACACCGATCTCCGCGTAGCGATTGCTGGGCAGATCCGGAAAGAGATGGTGTTCAATCTGATAGCACAGATTGCCGCTCATGAACGCCATCAGCGGCCCGGCGTTGAAGTTGGCCGATCCCAGCATCTGGCGTAGATACCACTCTCCAGGCGTCTCGTTCTCGAATTCCTCTACGGTGAATTTCTCTGCGCCGTCGGGAAAGTGGCCGCAGAAGATCACCATGTAGGCCCAATAGTTGCGGATCAGGTTGGCGGTCATGTTCGCCCTGCAGGTGTGCTTCCAATTGCGTCCGGTCAGCGCGGGAAATACGAGGTAATCCTTGCCGGCCTGCTTGGCGGCCTTTTTGCCGATAACGCGCAGATCTTTACGGGCTTCGGCCCAGGTCTTTTCCCTATGCCGGATCTTGGCGGTCTCGACGTGGTGCAGCGCGACACCCCACTGGAAGAATGTGCCGAGCAACAGGTTATAGATCGGGTTGCCCAGCATCCAGCGCTCCCACGGTTCGTCGCGGGTGACACGCATGATCCCGTAGCCGACATCTTCGTCGAGCCCAACGATGTTGGTGTACTTGTGGTGGATGTAGTTATGCGAATGCTTCCACTGCACGCTCGGGCAGGTGCTGTCCCACTCCCACTCGGTGGAATGGATCTCGGGGTCGTTCATCCAGTCCCATTGGCCGTGGGTGATGTTGTGACCCAGCTCCATGTTCTCGATGATCTTGGCCGAGGCGAGCATGGCGGTGCCGCTGACCCACGCGAGCTTATTTCGGCTGGCGAACAATGCGATTCGTCCACCAGCCGCCAGCGTGCGCTGCAAATTGACGGATCGGCGGATATAGCGAGCATCGCGCTCACCGCGGGATTCCTCGATGTCGGCTCGGATCGCGTCCAATTCCTGCGCGAGTTGCTCGACGTCTTCGGTAGTCAGGTGTGCGTATTCCTTGATGTCGGTGATCGCCATCGGTTCCCTCTCAAATCTTGATGCTGCAGTCTCCGGATGCTGTGGAGATGCATGTTTGGATGCGGTCGCCCTCGCGGTGTTCAATCCCGGACCTGAAGTCGCGCACGTTTCCTGATTCCAGCGGAAGTACGCAGGTCTGGCAGATGCCCATGCGACAACCGAACGGCATCTGAATTCCGACTTTTTCACCCGCTTCTAAAAGCGATGTGGCCCCATCGATTTCGATGTTCTTGTCGGATATGGCAAAGGTGACTGTGCCGCCCTCGCCGCCCTTGTCCGTGGCGGCGATGGTGAATCGCTCGGTGTGCAGCAGATCGCCACGCCCCGCGGTTTTCCAGACCTCTTCGACGGTGTCCAGGAGGGCGGGCGGCCCGCACACCCAGGCGGGGCGGTCCTGCCAGTCGGCCACGATCTCGGCGAGCTCGCCGAAGTCGACCTTGCCCTGAGTTTCGGTGAGCTGCAGGTGAAGCCGATAAGTAGGCTGGTCGCGCTCCAGCGTAAGCAACTCGTCGTGGAAGATGGCGGCATCCGTACCGGGCGCTGAATGAATGTGCGCGATGTCGACGACTTGCCCGCGGGACTTAAGGGTCCGCAGCATGGCCATCACCGGCGTGATCCCGCTGCCTGCCGTGATGAACAAGATCTTGGCCGGCGGCGGATCGGGCAGTGCGAAATCTCCTCTGGGGGCCGCCAGCCGCACGATGGTCCCCGGTTTCACGCCGTTGACCAGATGCGTGGACAGAAAGCCCTCGGGAGTGGCCTTGACGGTGATCGTGATGTTCTTGCTGTCGCGCTGCGGAATTGACGTCAACGAATATGAACGCCAGTGCCACCGGCCGTCGATCCGCAATCCGATACCGACGTACTGGCCGGGCCGGTACCTGGCGGAGAAGCCCCAGCCCGGCTTTATCGTCACGGTCGCCGAATCCGCAGTTTCCGGATGCACATCGACGATGAGGCCGCGCAACTCGCGGGCCGACCACAGCGGGTTGAGCATCTTGAGGTAGTCATCAGGCAGCAACGGGGTGGTAGCGCGAGCCGCCAGACCGCGCGGCACGTTGACCCAGGATTTAACAGCCTGGACGCCTTTCGCAGGTGCCGTGCTCCACCGCGTGACGCTGCGAAGGGTGGAACCCATGGTCATATCCAGTCATCGTTGACGTCACCGCGAGTCGTCGGAGAACACGGTTACCAACCGGATTTCCCAACTGCCGGGCTCACTAAACACATGTTCGCCCGGTTGTCATTGGGCCAACAGCTGATTCACCCCGCCGGGCTAGAATGGCCCCCTGACATGCCGCCGCCCGAACACGACGGCGACACCAGGAAATCTGTTGAGACAAAGGCGCATTGATGACGGAGTCACCGACCTACCTCATCACCGGCGCCGGCGGCGGCGTCGCCGGCATCAGCCCCCAGGTGGTCGATCGGCTCCTCGACCGCGGCGAGGCCGTTCGGGCCATGGTGCATCACGACGACGCCCGCGCCGACGAGCTGCGCGCCCGCGGCGCCGAGGTCGTCCTGGGCGACCTGACCAATCCCGTCGATGTCCAGACGGCCATGTCCGGCGTCACCCGGATGTTCTTCAACATGAGCGTGTCACCGGATTATCTGCAAGCCACCGCCGTGGTGTGCGTGGCCGCAACCGAGGTCGACCGGCTGGAAGTACTGGTCAACATCTCGCAAATGACGGTTTCTCAGATGACTGCGGCCAGCACCGAGGAATCCCGGCAGCAACAGCTGCACTTTCTGGCCGAGCACGTCATCAACTGGTCGGGCGTCCCGGCTGTGCACATCCGCCCGACGGTCCTGCTGGAAAACCCGCTGTTTGCCATGTTGGCAGCCCGCTCGATCCGGGAAACGGGGCAACTGGTTCTGCCGTTCGGGACCGGCCGCACCTCACCGGTCGCATCCGCCGACGTCGCCGACGTCGTCACCGCGGTGCTCGCCGTGCCCCGGGAGCACCTGGGCAAGGTCTACGAATTGACCGGCCCGGCAACGTTGGATGTTGACGAGCTCGCCGACCAATACGCACAGGCCCTGGGCCGGCCCGTCGTCGCGGTCAGCCCGGCGCATGACGAATGGATCAACGATCTCGACAGGCTCGGGCTGCAACCGCACGTGCGACAACACATCGAGACCATGGCCAAGCTGCACCGCGAGGACCGGTACAACCGCTCGACTCACGACGTCCAGACCGTCACCGGCCACCCCGCACAAACCGTCCGGCAGTACGTCGAAGCGCACCGCGACCTGTTCGGCTGACGCCGCCGTCGCAGATCGCTGCATTAGCTCTCAGCTGCGAGAAAACGTCACCCCAGTACACCTGCGTTAGCTGTGATTGAGGCCAGATTGTGGTCAAACGGTGACCGCGAGGAGTTCTGCCACCTCCAAGCTTGATCAAGCCACTTCAGCCCCATGCCGTATCTTCTGTCGCGATGCGTCCGTTGTGCTGGTCCAGGGGCGCACAGATTGATAGCGTCAGCAGACGATCTGACTCAAGGATGAGGAGATGACGGCGGTCAACGACCCGAACGGCACGCTGGACGCGCCCCATTTGAACAGAGTGGAGGCGCTCTCGCTTGCGACGGCTCGGGTGCGTTTCGATCCGTTCGTTGATATCGACTGGGACGCACCCGAGAACGCGTTGGACAAGAACGATCCGCGTTGGCAGCTGGATCCGGATGCCTCTCCGCTCGCGGCTACGGATTGGTATGCCGAGCAGCCGTTAGAGCGGCGAATTGACATGGGCCGCTGGATTACCGCGAACACGCTCAAGGTCACGCTCCAATTCGAGATGATGTTGGTCCGCGGAGTGGTGCATTACGCTGGCAAGTTGCCAAATGGTTCCCCGGTGTTTCGGTATCTCCTCCACGAACTGGCGGACGAATGTAATCACATCCAGATGTTCCAGGAATTCGTCAACCGCACCGGCGAGGATGTTCCCGGAATGCGGCGCGGCTCCCGGATATTCGGGCCGGTCCTGGGCTTTATTGGGGGCTACGCCAGCATCTTCCATTTCATCGGGGTGCTTTGTGGAGAACAGCCGCTGCACTATCAGCAGACGCTGCAGCATCGTGGTCGGGCTCAGGTGCCCCCGCTGCTGAATAAGATCACCTACATTCATTTGGCGGAAGAAGCCCGCCACATAACGTTTGCCGACGACCATCTGGCTCAGCGGCTGCAACGCGCGGGCCGTTTCAGGCGGGCGATGTATGCAATTGCCTTCCCGCTTTTCCTCCGGTGGTTGATCGCGGAGATGATCGGACCACCGCGCAGTTTTGCCCGGCAGTTCGGGGTTCCGCGACGGGTTTTTAAGACCGCCTACTGGAGGAGCGCTCAATCGCGCCACATGATGGCGGAATCGGCCGCCGACGTTCGGCGAGTTGCCGAGGACTTAGGTTTGCGAACTGCGTGGTCGCGTTGGATTTGGCGACTGCTGGGAATCGAGGGGCGGCTGCCGCGGTACCGCGGTGAGCCGGATCGGGGCCCCGCACCCACACCCGTGGCCGGGCTTCGAACGGTGGCGTGGTGGCGCATTGTGCCCGCAGTGACCATGGCGAGTGTCGCCCTGGCGGCGACACCGGTCGGATTGCGGATCATCGCGGCTGCCGCCGCCGGGGCTGGCGTGTGGGCGACGTACCACGTTCTGCGGGAACGTCGTGGCGGCCTGGTGGGGAACCAGCCATTTGAATGGCCGAGGCTTGTCGTCTGGGTGGCGGTTTGCGTGGCCATGGTTCCCGCTGGTGGGCTGATTGGGCTCGCTTTGGTGGTGTTCATGATCCTTGCGCTTGCCGAATTCATGCCCACCCTCTGATCGGGCCGGCGCCTTCGAAGCACACCCGGATCGTGGTATCTTCCGCGCATGCCTGGCCTCCCCTATTTCGACTTGCTGATCGACGAACGGCAGGACGGTGGTGAGACCGGGCAGCTGTGGGAACACCAGGTGCACTGGGGTTATTGGGATGACCCGAAGGCCGCCAAGGGAACCCGAGCCGACTACGTCGCGGCCATGGAGCAGATGAACGGCGTGCTGTTGGAGGCCGGCAAAGTTGCGGACGGGCAGCGTTTGTTGGACGTCGGGTGCGGATTCGGCGGAACCATCCAGCAGATCAACGCCGGACATTCCGGCATGCACCTCACTGGCCTGAACATCGACCCGCGCCAGCTAGCTGCCGCCGAGGCCGAGACCAAGGCCGCCAACGGCAACCACATTGCCTGGGTCGAAGCCGACGCATGTCAGCTGCCGTTCGAGGACAACTCCTTCGACCGCGTCCTGGCCGTCGAATGCATCTTCCACTTCCCGTCCCGTGAGCGTTTCCTCGCGGAGGCCGCGCGGGTGCTCAAGCCGGGCGGCTGCCTGGCGGTGTCCGACTTCGTTCCGACTGTGGCTGTCTTCGGAAAGACCCCGATCTGGATGGCGATTCGCCGCCAGATCGCGAAATCCTACGGAACGCTCGGACATGTACCACTTCGGTCCTACAAGGCCATGGGCAAACGTGTGGGACTCCACCTCGACGCGAACCGCAATATCCGGAAGAACACGTTGCCGACGTACCCTTTCCTGATCAAATTCTTCCGCGAACACGGGTCTGCGGATGCCCAGAAGACACTGATCGTGGGTACTCAGTGGGTGAAACGGCTGTCGAAGGTCGGCCTCATTCAGTACCGGGTTTACACCTTCTGCAAGCCTGCCTGACCTTCGCGTCATCGCGCGCAAGCCCAAGTGCGGGCGAAGGGAGTCGAACCCTCACGCTCTTTCGAGCAATGGCACCTAAAGCCATCATGTCTGCCATTCCATCACGCCCGCCGCCAGGCAATCGTACCGTTCGTTCCCCCGACGAATCTGTCTGCGGCAAGGCCGCACGGCGCGTCACGACGGATTCGTGAGGCCTAAGTCGTTACGACAGCGCGGTACCGTCTTGGGGTGTCCACTACACGTCGTCGCAGGCCGGCGCTGATCGCCTTGGTGATCGTCGCGGCCTGCGGCTGTCTGGCCTTGGGCTGGTGGCAGTGGACCAGGTTTCACTCGCCGTCGGGCACGTTCCAGAACCTGGGCTACGCGATGCAGTGGCCGCTGTTCGCGTGGTTCTGCATCTACGCTTACCGCAACTTCGTCCGCTACGAAGAGTCGCCGCCGCTACCGCGGAATAGCGATGCTGCCACCGAGATACCCGCCGAGCTACTGCCCCAGCGACCCAAACCGGCGCAGCAGCCGGCCACCGATCCCGCGCTGCGCGAATACAACGCCTATCTGGCCGAGCTCGCGAAGCAGGATTCCGAAAAGGAGAACAGGACCACCGCATGACCGCACCCGAGACGCCAGAAGTGCACCAGCCCGCGCCAGTTTTTCCCGTCGAAAAGATCCGCGCAGCGCTGCTTCGCTATCGAGTGATGGCGTGGACGACCGGGATCTGGCTGATTGCGCTGTGCTACGAGATCGTCTCGCACTTCGCCTTCCACCAGGAGATCCGCTGGATCGGGGTGGTGCACGGGTGGGTGTATTTCGTCTACGTGCTGACGGCCTCCAACCTCGCGGTGAAGGTCAGGTGGCCGATCGGCAAGACCATCGGGGTGATGGCCGCAGGCACCATCCCGCTGTTGGGCATCGTCGTCGAGCACTTCCAAACCCGGGACATCAAGGCGCGCTTCGGGCTCTAGGACGAGCCACATAACGCCAAACGCGTTTCTCCGGGAGGCGACACCGTCGCTGCCCGGCTACGCGCGACAGCGCGAACCGCCCTTCTGCGCATGGCCGCTTGTCGCGCGTAGCTGGGCAAACATCCTGCCGACTTCTGCAGAGACGCGTGTGGCAGATGTGGCGATTGAGCAAGCTTGGGTTCAGGCAAACGCCTTGAGCGCCGGCACCAGCAAGGCAAGCGCGCGACCCCGATGCGACATCGCATCCTTCTCCGCCGGGCTGAGCTGCGCCGCGGTCCGATCGGAGCCGTCTGGGATGAAGACGGGGTCGTAGCCGAACCCGCCGTCGCCGCGTGGTTCCCGGGCGATGGTGCCCGGCCACTCGCCGCGGACGACGACCTCGTCAGACCCCGTGACCAGGGCGCAGGCCGAGACGAAAGCCGCCCCGCGCCGGCCGTCCGGAACGTCGCGCAATTGCGCCAGCAGCAGCGCTGTGTTGCCGGTGTCGTCGCCGTGCTTGCCCGACCAGCGCGCCGACAGCACACCGGGCATACCGTTGAGCGCGACAACCTGCAGACCGGAGTCGTCGGCCACGCTGGCCAGACCGGTCGCCGCGAACGCGTCGCGCGCCTTGGCCAACGCGTTGTCCTCAAAGGTCGCGCCGGTTTCCGGCGCTTCGTCGAACGGCGCCACATCGTTGAGTGACACCAGCGTCAACCCCGACAGTCCGGCACCGTCGAGCACGCGGCGCAGTTCGGCCAGCTTCTTTTGGTTGCGGCTGGCCACCAGCAGACGGGTCAGCTTCCGAAGGCCTTTCCTGATGCAGGTCCCTCGGGCAGCACACCCGGGTACGGCAGGGCCAACGCGTCGCGCTGCGCGGCAAACACGGTGTCGCAGGCGCTCAGCGCAAGGTCGAGCAGCTTGTCCAGCGTCGAACGCGGGAACGTCGCACCCTCGCCGGTGCCCTGAATCTCTACCAGGGTCCCGGTGTCGGTGGCGACGACGTTCATGTCGACCTCGGCGCGCGAATCCTCCTCGTAGGGCAGGTCCACCCGAATCCTGCCGTCGACCACGCCGACGCTGACCGCGGCGATAGCACACGACAACGGCCTGGGATCCGAGAGCTTGCCCGCCGCCGACAGGTAGGTGACCGCGTCGGCCAGCGCCACGTAGGCACCGCTAATGGCCGCGGTACGAGTGCCACCGTCGGCCTGCAATACATCGCAATCGACGGCGATGGTGTTCTCCCCCAGCGCCCGCAGGTCGATGCACGCCCGCAGCGACCGGCCGACCAACCGGCTGATCTCCTGGGTGCGTCCGCTGACCCGGCCTTTGACCGATTCACGGTCGGAGCGGGTGTGCGTAGCCGACGGCAACATGGCGTACTCCGCGGTGAGCCATCCCAGGCCCGATCCCTTACGCCAGCGCGGCACGCCCTCGGTGACGCTCGCGGTGCACATGACTTTGGTTTGACCGAATTCGATCAGTACGGAACCCGCCGGGTGCTCGGTGAAGCCGCGGGTGATGACCACAGGCCGAAGTTCCTCGTCGAGGCGACCGTCTTCTCGTTTGGACACGCAGCCACCCTAGTCCCCGCCACGACACATAAACCACGCAGACGACACGCCCGTGAAGGTGTGCCAGGTTTATGTTTCGATGCGGCAGGGCGGGCGCCGGCGGACAGGCTCAGACCCGTTTGGCGGGCCGGATTTCGAACGTCTCACCGGCCACCACCGCGTGCACGGGACCATCAAACTCGGCCTTGGCCTCGCTGATCACATCTTCCCGCGAGGTCCACGGCGGAATATGGGTCAGTAGCAGCTCGCGAACGCCGGCCTGCTTCGCGGCCCTGCCGGCTTCGGTACCCGACAGATGCAGCGCGCGCGGGCGGTCCGGCGCATGCGTCCAGGAGGCCTCGCAGAGGAAAACGTCGGCGTCGCGTGCCAACTCGATGAGCTGATCGCAGAAGCCGGTGTCACCGCTGTACACAAATGTGGCACCGGTGGGATCGGTGATCCGCATGCCGTAGGACTCGGTCGGGTGACACACCACCCGCGGCACTACCGTGAGCGCGCCAATGGTCACCGGTTCACCGTCGACCCAATGCCGAATATCGAAGATGTCGGAGCAATCGTCGATCTCACCGCCGTAGGGAGACGACGCCGAGCCCAACCGCGACCAGGTATCGCTCGGTCCGTACAGCAACGCTTTGCCGGCGGGGCGCGTCGGGTGGTAGCGCCGCCAGACGAACAGTCCCGGCATATCCAGACAGTGGTCGGCGTGCAGATGGGTAAGCAGCACCTGTACATCGCCGGGATCTGTATACCGTTGCAGCGCGCCCAGCACGCCCCCGCCGAAGTCGAGAACCAGCGGCGGAGTGTCCGGCGCTCGGAGCAAATAACCCGACGCGGGCGAATCCGGACCCACTACGCTGCCGGAGCAGCCGAGGACGGTTATTCGCACGGACACTACTGTGCCATGCCCAATAGCAGCATGAGAAAAACATCGCCGCATTGGTGCGACCAGAATCTTGGTGCTTCCATCTAGTAGACACGAATTTGACGGTGAACCGGTTGAACGCCGGTGACCGCGGGACCGAGAAATCGGGCCGCAAGTTTGGTGAAGGACTCGGGGTCGCCGGTCGCTTCGAAGACCCGGCTCGCGGGCGGCGCGTCGTGCGGCCGCAGCATGTCCCGCTCGGTGAGCACCCGCAGCAGTTCCTTGGCGGTTTCCTCGGCACTCGACACCAGCGTCACGTTCTCGCCCATGGCCAGCTGGATCAGCCCGGACAACAACGGATAGTGCGTACAGCCAAGCACCAGCGTGTCGACCTCGGCGCGCTGCAACGGCTCCAGATAACCCTCGGCCAGTCCGAGCACCTGGCGACCGCTGGTCACGCCGCGCTCCACGAAATCGACGAACCGAGGGCAGGCCACCGCGGTGACCTCGGTGTCTCGCGCCGCGGCGAACGCGTCCTGGTAGGCGTGCGAGGTGATGGTCGCCTGGGTGCCGATGACCCCGATGCGGCCGCTGCGGGTGGTGGCCACCGCACGGCGCACCGCCGGCAAGATCACCTCGACAACCGGCACGTCGTAGCGCTCGCGAGCATCCCGCAGGCACGCCGCGGAGGCTGAATTGCAGGCGATCACCAGCGCCTTGACGCCTCGGCCGACCAGATCGTCGCCGATGTCCAGCGCGTGGGCGCGAATCTCCGGGATGGACAGCGGTCCGTACGGGCCGTTACCCGTGTCACCGACATAGATGATGTCCTCGTCGGGCAATTGGTCGATGATCGCGCGGGCCACCGTCAGCCCCCCGACCCCGGAGTCGAAGACCCCGACGGGCGCCAGGGCCGAGCTCATGTCGTCAGCCGCGGCGAACCGACGCCGGCTTTTCTCATTGCGCGGGCCTTACGTTCGGGACCGGACAACAGATACGCCGCCAGCACACCGGCAAACGCACCACACAAATGCCCCTGCCAGGACACGCCACCACATTGGTGCAGCACCGGCATGGCGCCGAGCAGGACGCCACCGTAGGCGAACAACACCACCAGCCCGACGATGATGTTCCAAAACCTGCGCACGAATATCCCGAAAACCAGCAAAAACGCCAGGTAGCCGAAGATCAGACCGGAGGCCCCGATGTGGTCGGTCGGTCCGCAGTCGGTGCCCACGTTGCCGATGAGCCAGGTACCGAAGCCTCCGACGATCCACACGATCGCGGTAGCCCAGACGAACCGGGACAGTCCGGCCAGCGTCACCAGAAACCCCAGCACCAGCATCGGAACCGTATTAGCCATCAGGTGCGGCCAGCCCGCATGCAGCAGCGGCGCGAAGATGATTCCCCACAGACCGTCGGCTTCCAGCGGCCTGATGCCGTTGGCGTCGAGCCGGTTCCCCATCAGCTGGTCAATCAACTCGATGAGATAAAGCAGCGCCACGAAGGTGAGGATGGTGGCCCCGCCCACCATCCATTGGGGCCGCTTTTTCGCCTGCGTGGCGGGTGTGCGCGAGCTTCTGGCCGGCTGGGTCATGGCACGCTCCAGCGTACCGGTGTCAGCAATCAGGAGGCGCGAATGCTCCTGGCAAGAGGCCGCGATAGGTGGGTATTCCGGCGATCGACTCAGCGGCCAGCACGGCGACGAGCACCGCACGCGCCAGGCAATCAGCCGCGGCCGCGCCCACGGCAGAGGCCAACCCTGTCTCCGGGGACAGTGCGGCGGGGGTATCGGCCGCCGGCGCCACCTCGATTGCCCCGGTGGCCAGTGCGAACACGGTATCGCCGTCCAGCGGGGTGTGTGCAGGCCGGATGGCGCGAGCCAGCCCGTCGTGGGCGGCGATCGCCACGCGCCGGCACCCCGCTGGGCTCAGCGCGGCGTTAGTCGCTACCACCGCAATCGTGGTGTTCAGCTCGTCCAGCGAGGACGGCAGCTGCGCGAGGGCGTCGATCTGCTCGGCCGGCGGCCGGGTGAGCGCGAACTCCTCGATCAAGTCCACCATCCACGGCAAGCCGGTGGTCCGGTCGACGACGTTGCCCGCGGAGTTCACCGCGACGACCGCTCCCACGGTCACGCCGGACGGCAGCGTCGTCAGGGTTGTCGACGCCGTGCCGATACCGCCCTTGAGGACCCCGGCCCGCGCCCCCACTCCGGCACCGACCGTCCCGATCGGCAGCACCACACCTTCGCCCCCCGCGGCGGCGCCGGCGGCGGCATAACCGAATTCGGCCGTAGGACGGCGGTCCCAGCCGCCGACCGGCAAATCGAAAATCACCGCACCCGGCACGATGGGCACCAGACCGCCTTTCATCGCCACGCCGCGTTGGTGTTCCTCCAGCCAGCGCATGACGCCGTCGGCGGCTGCCAGCCCGTAGGCGCTACCGCCGGCAAGCAACACCGCATCGACGTAGCGGACGCTGTTGGACGGGTCCAGCAGATCGGTCTCACGAGTACCGGGCGCGCCACCCCGGCAGTCGACCGCGCCGACGGTGCCAGGCGGTGCCAGCACGACGGTGACCCCGGAGGCCCAACCGGCGCCCAGGGACGCGTCGGGGTCAAGTCGGTGGTAATGGCCGACGCGGATGCCCGCGACGTCGGTGATGGAGTTCATCCGGCCGCCATCAAGGTCATCGGGCCCCCATCAGCACCAGCACCAGGTATTCCTGCAGGACCGTCAGCCACTGGTAGACGTCGAAGTGCGCGGCCAGTGGATGGTCAGCCGGCAAGCGCTCCGGGCCCTCTGGCCCGACCCCGAGCATCACGCCCAAGGTCAACCGGAGGTCGTTGACGGCCGCGACCCACGCGTTGGCGTCCTCCTCGCTCAGCTCGAACCGGCCCCCGTTTTCTGGAACTGTGTCCAACAGCCGTTGTGCGGCAACCCGTTTGGCGCTAATGATCTCCGGTTCGTGCAGGCTGCGCAGCGCCGCGTTGAGACTATCTGAAGTATCGGCCGCCGAATCATGGTCGTCCTGCCGATGGAAATCCGGCAGCAGCCGACGAAGCGTCGGGTCCACTGGCGGTTGCGCGTTGCCCGTTATTATTCCGGTGATCTCCTCGAGCTCATCTGACGGCGAGGAAGATTCGCGTTCGTCGAGCAAGCCGATCATCGCGCTGACGAGGTTTGTGAGTAGGGCCGACTCATGTGCGGCCAAGGACGACCGAAAACGGGGACCGCTGGCGGTCTCGACGCGCTTCCATTTGCGCACAGGAATCCCGGATGTCCTTGAATCTCAGCTGTCCTGCTGCATCGTTGCCCACAACCCGGCGGCATGCAGCTTGGACACGTCGACTTCCATTGACTCCCGGCTACCCGCCGACACGACCGCTTTGCCTTCGTTGTGCACTTGCAGCATCAGCTTGGTGGCGTGCGGCTCGCTATAGCCAAACAACTTCTGCAGTACATACGTCACGTAGGTCATGAGATTGACAGGATCGTCCCACACGATGGTCACCCACGGACTGGCCGTGGCCTCTACCGGAGTCGCCTCGCGTTGCCCGGTAGTGCCCGGCTTGGTCGGCGCCGACGGTGCAGGCATGACCCCTAGGATACCGAGGCGCCGGAGCGGCGGCGCCAGCCGTTACCGTTGCGGAATGAACGACCCGGTCCTGGCTGGGCTGCTGACCGACAAATACGAGTTGACCATGCTGGCGGCGGCGCTGCGCGATGGCACCGCCCATCGCCGGACCACGTTCGAGCTCTTCGCCCGCCGACTCCCCGAGGGTCGCCGTTACGGCGTGGTGGCCGGCACCGGCCGGCTGCTGGAAGCCCTGCCGCAGTTCAGGTTCGACGACGACGCGTGCCGATCGCTGGCGGAATTCCTCGACCCGGACACGCTGCGTTATCTGCGCGATTTCCGGTTTGGCGGCGACATCGACGGTTACGCCGAGGGCGAGCTGTACTTCCCCGGGTCCCCGGTGCTGTCGGTGCGCGGCAGTTTCGCCGAATGCGTAGTTCTCGAGACGCTGGTGCTGTCGATTTTCAACCACGACACCGCGATCGCTTCCGCGGCGGCGCGCATGGTGAGTGCCGCCGGGGATCGTCGGCTGATCGAGATGGGATCGCGACGAACTCACGAGCGCGCCGCGGTCGCGTCGGCACGGGCCGCCTATATCGCCGGTTTTGCCGCCTCATCCAACCTCGAGGCGCACCGGCGCTACGGGATACCCGCGGAAGGCACCGCCGCACATGCGTTCACCATGCTGCACACGCACGGCGACGAATCCAGCACCTTGACTGAGCTCACCGCGTTCCGCGCCCAGGTCGACGCCCTAGGCACCGGTACCACGCTGCTGGTAGACACCTACGACGTGGCGACCGGCGTGGCCAATGCCGTGGCTGCCGCAGGTACCACGCTCGGCGCGGTCCGCATCGACTCCGGCGAGCTGGGCGTGCTGGCCCGCCAGGTACGCGAGCAGCTGGATCAGCTTGGGGCCACCGGGACCCGCATCGTGGTCTCCGGTGATCTCGACGAGTTCTCGATCGCGGGGCTGCGGTCCGCACCGGCGGACAGCTACGGCGTCGGCACGTCGCTCGTCACCGGCTCGGGCGCCCCGACCGCGAACATGGTCTACAAGCTGGTCGAAGTGGACGGTGTGCCGGTGCAGAAGCGCAGCAGCCACAAGGAATCCCGCGGCGGCCACAAGGAGGCGCTGCGGCGCTGCCGCCCAACCGGCACGATCACCGAGGAGGTGGTGTATCCGGCGGGTCGAGCGCCCGCCACTGGGCCCGGTTCCAACGAACCGTGCCGGGCGCTGAGCACCGCGCTGGTCCGTGACGGGAAGATCGTTGCGGACACGGGTGCCGGCGCCCTGGCCGCAGCGCGGACGCTGGTCGCGTCGGGGCTGCACAGCCTGCCGTGGGAGGGACTGAAATTGGCACACGGCGATCCGGCGATCCCGACGGTACAAATTTCCGTCTGATCAACTAGCTGACAACCATGAGGAGCAATCACGTCTGACGTGTCCATGTCCGTCCCCGAGTTGCTGGCCATCGCGGTGGCCGCGCTCGGTGGCAGCGAACGCCCCGGCCAGCAGGAAATGGCCGGGGCGGTCGCGCAGGCCCTCGAAACCGGTGAGCACCTCGTCGTGCAGGCCGGGACCGGCACCGGCAAGTCATTGGCATATCTGATCCCCGCGATTGTCCGCGCTGTCAGCGACGACGAACCGGTCGTGGTGTCGACGGCGACGATCGCCCTGCAGCGTCAACTCGTCGATCGTGATCTGCCCCGGCTGACGGATTCGCTCACCGATGCGCTGCCCCGCCGCCCGCAGTTCGCGTTGCTCAAGGGGCGGCGGAACTACCTCTGCCTGAACAAGATCCATAACGGCGGCGCGGGCGAGACGGACTCCGATGATGAACCGCCGCAAGAAGAATTGTTCAACCCGTTGGCGGCCACCGCATTGGGTCGTGACGTGCAGCGGCTCACCGCCTGGGCCTCTACGACCGACTCCGGTGACCGCGACGACCTCAAGCCCGGTGTGCCCGACCGGTCGTGGTCCCAGGTCAGCGTCTCCGCGCGGGAATGCCTGGGCGTGGCCCGTTGCCCGTTCGGCTCCGAGTGCTTCTCCGAGCGGGCCCGTGGCCGGGCGGGTGCCGCCGATATCGTCGTCACCAACCACGCGCTGCTGGCCATCGATGCTGTTGCCGAGTCCGCCGTCTTGCCAGAACACTCGCTGCTGGTCGTCGACGAAGCGCACGAGTTGGCAGACCGGGTGACATCGGTTGCCACCGGGGAGCTGACGTCGGCGGCACTCGGGGTTGCCTCACGGCGGATCACCCGGCTGCTGGATCGCGAACTGAACCAGCGGCTGGAGGCGGCCTCGGCCACATTTACCGCGGCGATCCACGATGCCGAAATCATAAGAGTGGGCCGCGTCGATCATCTCGACGACGAGATGGCGACATACCTGACCGCCTTGCGCGACGCGGCCAGCGCCGCACGTTCGGCGATCGACTCCAGCAGCGACGCGAAGGCTGCATCAGCGCGCGCCGAAGCGGCCGCGGCACTGACCGAGATATCCGACACCGCGTCGCGAATCCTGATGTCGTTCGGGCCCGCGATTCCGGATCGGACCGACGTGGTTTGGCTGGATCACGAAGAGAGCCGAGGTGCAACGCGCGCGGTGCTGCGGGTGGCCCCATTGTCGGTGGCCGGCCTGCTGCGCGACCGGGTGTTCGCCCGGTCGACGACGGTTTTGACGTCCGCGACCCTGACAGTCGGCGGGTCTTTCGACGCGATGGCGGCGGCTTGGGGCCTCGCCGGATCGGAAGTAACAGCGGGTTCCGGGCATCCCTGGCGTGGCCTCGACGTCGGGTCGCCGTTCCAGCACGCGAAGGCAGGAATCCTTTACGTCGCCGCCCATCTGCCGGCGCCGGGCCGCGATGGCACCGGCTCGGCCGAGCAGCTGAGCGAAATCGCCGAGCTCATCACCGCCGCCGGTGGTCGGACGCTGGGGCTGTTCTCGTCGATGCGCGCTGCCCGAGCCGCCGCCGAGGCGATGCGGGAGCGGCTGGCCACGCCGGTGTTGTGCCAGGGCGACGACAGCACTTCCACCCTCGTCGAGCGGTTCGCCGAGGACCCGGAGACCTCGCTGTTCGGCACGCTGTCGCTGTGGCAGGGAGTCGACGTGCCGGGGCCGTCGCTGTCGTTGGTGCTGATCGACCGCATCCCATTCCCGCGCCCGGACGACCCGCTACTGGGGGCCCGCCAGCGCGCGGTGGCCGCCCGCGGCGGGAATGGGTTCATGGCCGTGGCCGCCAGCCACGCGGCGCTGCTGCTGGCGCAGGGGTCGGGCCGGTTGCTGCGCCGCGTCAGCGATCGCGGAGTGGTCGCGGTGCTCGACTCCCGGATGGTCACCGCCGGCTACGGTGGCTACCTGCGTGCCTCACTGCCGCCGTTCTGGCAGACCACCAATGCCGCGCTGGTCCGTGGAGCACTCGAGCGGCTGCGTCTCGCCCCGGATGTCCGGGGTGACCAGGCCTAGCTCGTTGCTGCCGTCCGGCAGCGGATGGTGGGCTCGTGACAGACCGTTTTCCTGAGAGTGTGTGGCCGGACATTAGGGTGGGTATCGGATAGTTAATGGGGCCGCAGAGCTGCTTCCCCACCAAGGACAGGAAGTTTTCTTCGACGAGCGGCATTCCGCGACACAGGACACCGCGGTTTGGTCGCGCCCAATCGGAACACCCCCGGCGACGATGCGGCCCGTGGAGAGCGGGCCGAGGAGGAGCCGGGCAAATGGAACGGAGTGTTGGTGCCCGGTCGTGTCGAGATCGACGACGTCCAGCCCGTCGTTTCCTACGGGGCGTATCCCGCCAAGGCAGTCGTTGGTGAGATATTCCCGGTCAGCGCCGCCGTGTGGCGGGACGGCCACGACGCCGTCGCGGCAACCCTGGTGGTGCGCTACCTGGGGCCGCGCTATCCCGAAGTAGTAGAAACGCGCGGAATCAGGGCATTCCAGAACCCGGACCCCCCGCCGCTGAGTGAGTCGCCGCGGGCGGTGCCGCGTGGGTTGCCGCGTGAGTCTCCAAGGGTCAAGCCGCTGCAGGTCCGGATGACGGAGGGCCTGGAGCCTTACGTCTTCCACGCCCATTTCACCCCCGACCGGGTCGGGCTCTGGACCTACCGGGTCGACGGTTGGGGTGACCCGGTTCATACCTGGCGGCATGGTCTGCTCGCCAAGCTCGATGCGGGCCAAGGCGAATCGGAGCTGTCGAACGATTTGGAAGTCGGCGCGACGTTGTTGGAGCGCGCCGCGACGGGTGTCCCGCGCGCGCTGCGCGATCCTCTGCTGGCGGCCGTCGCGGCGTTGCGCGCACCGGGGGACCCGGTTACCCGCACCGCGCTGGCACTCGCGCCGGAGATCGACGAACTGCTGACCGCCTATCCGATGCGAGAACTGGTCACCCGGGGCGAGCAGTACGGCGTGTGGGTGGATAGGCCGTTGGCACGCTTCGGGTCATGGTACGAGTTGTTTCCGCGCTCGACCGGCGGGCGCGACGCCGAGGGCAAGCCGGTGCACGGCACCTTCAAGACGGCAGCGGCGGATCTCCCGCGCATCGCGGCGATGGGGTTCGACGTCGTGTACCTGCCACCGATTCACCCGATCGGCAAGGTACATCGCAAAGGCCGCAACAACTCCCCCACCCCCTCGCCGGAAGATGTCGGGTCGCCATGGGCGATCGGCAGCGACGAGGGCGGCCACGACGCCATTCATCCCCTCCTGGGCACGATCGACGACTTCGACGAGTTCGTCCGCACAGCGCGTGATCTGGGCATGGAGGTTTCCCTCGACCTGGCCCTGCAGTGTGCGCCGGATCACCCGTGGGCCCGCGAGCACCGGAAGTGGTTCACCGAACTACCCGACGGCACAATCGCTTACGCGGAGAACCCGCCGAAGAAGTATCAGGACATCTATCCCCTCAATTTCGACAACGACCCCACCGGTCTTTACGACGAAGTGCTGCGCGTGGTCCTGCACTGGGTTGAGCACGGCATCAAGTTCTTTCGGGTGGACAATCCGCACACCAAGCCGCCGGACTTCTGGGCCTGGCTGATCGGCCAGGTCAAGAACGTCGACCCGGACGTGCTCTTCCTGTCGGAGGCGTTCACGCCGCCGGCCCGCCAGTACGGGCTGGCCAAACTTGGTTTCACCCAGTCCTACAGCTATTTCACCTGGCGCACCGCCAAGTGGGAACTCACCGAATTCGGCAACGACATCGCCAGGTTGGCCGACTTCCGCCGGCCGAACCTGTTCGTCAACACCCCCGACATCCTGCATGCCGTGCTGCAACACCACGGCCCCGGCATGTTCGCCATTCGCGCGGTGCTCGCTGCGACGTTGAGCCCGGCGTGGGGCGTGTACTCCGGCTACGAACTGTTCGAGCATCGCTCGCTGCGCGACGGCAGCGAGGAATACCTGGACTCGGAAAAGTACGAACTGCGCCCGCGCGACTATGCGGCCGCGCTCGCCGAAGGCAGATCGCTCGAGCCGTTCCTTGCACGACTCAACACAATTCGCCGGCACCATCCGGCGTTGCAGCAGTTGCGCACCATTCATTTCCACAGCGTGGACAACGACGCCCTGCTGGCCTACAGCAAATTCGACCCGGCCACCGGCGACTGCGTGCTGGTGGTGTTGACGCTCAATGCGTTCGGGCCCGAGCAAGGCACGCTCTGGTTGGACATGGCAGCGCTGGGGCGCGAACCCTACGAACGGTTCTGGGTACGCGACGAGGTCACCGGCGATGAATTCCAATGGGGCCAGTCCAATTACATCCGCATCGAACCCGGCCGGGCAGTCGCCCACATCATCAACATGCCACTCGTACCGGAAGAATCTCGGATCACATTGCTGCGCAGGAGGTAAGGCGCCCGAAGGGGGACACAACATGAGTCGAACAGACCAACTCGCGGGGACACACCTCGCGCCCGACCCGGCAGACCTGGCACGTCTGGTTGCCGGCGCGCACCACAACCCGCACGGAATCCTGGGTGCCCACGAGTACGGCGACCACACCGTCGTCCGGGCATTCCGGCCGCACGCGCTTGAAGTCGTGGCGCTCGTCGGTGACGACCGGTTCCCGCTACAGCACCTCGAATCCGGCTTGTTCGCCGTGGCGTTGCCGTTCGTCGGCCTGGTCGACTACCGGCTGGAAGTCAGCTATCCGGCCCCCGGGGAGGCGCCCGTGGTGCACACGGTCGCCGACGCCTACCGCTTCCTGCCCACCCTGGGCGAGGTCGACCTGCATCTTTTCGCCGAAGGCCGCCATGAGCGACTCTGGGAGGTGCTTGGTGCCCACCCGCGCTCGTTCACCACGCCCGACGGCGTGGTCAACGGGGTGTCGTTCGCGGTGTGGGCGCCCAATGCCAACGGCGTCAGCCTGATCGGCGAGTTCAACGGCTGGACCGGTAACGACGCCCCGATGCGGGTGCTGGGCTCCTCTGGTGTGTGGGAGTTGTTCTGGCCCGGATTCGCTCACAACGGCCTCTACAAGTTCCGGGTGCACGGCGCCGACGGCGCCGTCACCGACCGCGCCGACCCGTTCGCGTTCGCCACCGAGGTCCCGCCGCACACCGCATCGCGGGTTTTCACGAGCGATTACACCTGGGACGACGACGACTGGATGACACAGCGCGCCCAGCGTAATCCGGTCTTCGAGCCGATGAGCACATACGAAGTCCACCTTGGCTCGTGGCGCCCCGGTCTCAGCTACTTACAGCTTGCCCACGAGCTCACGAATTACGTTGTCGAGCAGGGATTTACCCACGTGGAGCTGCTACCGGTCGCCGAGCACCCGTTCGCCGGATCGTGGGGCTACCAGGTCACGTCCTACTATGCGCCGACGTCGCGGTTCGGGTCGCCCGACGAGTTCCGGGTGCTCGTCGACGCCCTGCACCGGGCCGGGATCGGCGTCATCGTCGACTGGGTGCCGGCGCACTTTCCGAAAGACGCCTGGGCGCTTGGCCGATTCGACGGGACCCCGCTCTACGAGCATTCCGACCCCAGACGTGGGGAACAACTGGACTGGGGCACCTACGTTTTCGATTTCGGTCGCCGGGAGGTCCGTAACTTTCTGGTGGCCAACGCGTTGTACTGGCTCGAACAGTTCCACATCGACGGCTTACGCGTGGACGCCGTCGCGTCGATGCTGTACCTGGACTACTCGCGCCCCGCGGGGGGCTGGACGCCGAATATCTACGGTGGGCGGGAGAACCTGGAGGCGGTGCAATTCCTGCAGGAGATGAACGCCACGGCGCACAAGGCCGCGCCCGGCATCGTCACCATCGCCGAGGAGTCGACCTCGTGGCCCGGCGTGACGCGACCGACCAACATTGGCGGCCTGGGCTTTTCGATGAAGTGGAACATGGGCTGGATGCACGACACGCTCGACTACATCAGCCGCGACCCGGTGTTCCGCAACTACCACCACCACGAGATGACGTTCTCGATGCTCTACGCGTACAGCGAGAACTACGTGCTGCCGATCAGCCACGACGAGGTGGTGCACGGCAAGGGCACGCTGTGGGGCCGGATGCCGGGCAACAACCACGTCAAAGCCGCGGGGCTGCGCAGTCTGCTCGCCTATCAGTGGGCGCACCCGGGTAAGCAACTGCTGTTCATGGGCCAGGAATTCGGCCAGCGTGCGGAGTGGTCGGAGCAATACGGTCTGGATTGGTTCCAGCTGGATGAACACGGCTTCTCCAACGGGATTCTGCGGCTGGTGCGCGATATCAACGGCGTCTACGTCAGCCACCCGGCGCTGTGGAGTCAAGACACCAAGCCCGAGGGCTATTCCTGGATCGACGCCAACGATTCGGCCAACAACGTGCTGAGCTTCTTGCGTTACGGAAATGACGGCTCGGTGATGGCCTGCGTGTTCAATTTCGCGGGCGCGGAACACAGCGGCTACCGGCTGGGCCTGCCGTCGGCCGGTCGCTGGCGCGAGGTGCTCAACACCGATGCGACGGTCTACAACGGCACCGGGATCGGCAACCTCGGCGGCGTGGACGCCACCGAGGACCCGTGGCATGGCCGTCCGGCGTCAGCGCTGCTGGTGCTGCCGCCCACGTCGGCGCTATGGCTGGAACCCGAATAGCGCGCCGGCCAGTGCCGAGCAGACGCAAAAGCCCCCGACACGCCGGGCGTACGGGGGCTTTTGCGTCTGCTCGCCGGTGGTCAGTAGAGGGCGCTGGCGAGGTTGCGTCGGCCGACGATGACCTCAGGATCGGCAGGATCGAAGAGTTCGAACAGCTCGATCAGCCGAGTGCGTACCGAAGTGCGCTCGTCCCCGGACGTGCTGCGCACCAAGGCGGTCAGACGCGCGAACGCCGGGGCCACATCCTGATTCAGGATCTGTACGTCGGCGGCGGCGAATGCGGCCTCGATGTCGCCGGGTGCGGCGTCGGCGACATCGACAGAGTCGGGTCGCTGCGCGGTTGCGCGGGTGAGGAAGTCGATCTGCCGGATCGCAGCCTTGGCTTCAACACTGCCGGGATTCGCGTCCAAGATCACTTGATAGGACTCTTTGGCGGCGACGAAATCGCCGCCGTCAAGGTGCTCGCGGGCCTGCGCGAGCTCTGGATCGACTTCAGGCGCATCCTCGTCGGCCGCGGGTCCCTTCAGCTTGCCGGCAGTCGCCGAAAGCAGGGAGTCCAGCCAGCGTCGCAACTGATCGGGGGGCTGGATGCCCTGGAAACTCGACAGCGGCTGTCCGGCGGCCAGAGCCACCACGGTCGGGACCGCTTCGACACCGAATATCTGAGCCACTCTGGGGGTCACGTCGACGTTGGCCGTGGCCAGCGCCCATTTACCGTTGTCCTCGGCGGCCAGGCCGGCCAGTGTGTCAACGAGTTCGACGCAGGCGTCGCTGCGGGGTGACCACAACACCACCACGACCGGCACCTCGTCGGACCGGACGAGTACCTCGTCTTCGAAATTTGCCTCGGTGATCTCCACGTGCCCGGTGGCACCCGGGGCTGCCGGCGTTGCGGGGTCCGTAGGGCCACCCGCCGAGGCGTTCTGTTGAGCTCGCTGCTTAAGACCGGATAGATCGACCGCACCGGCCACGGAGGGCCCGATCGGGGGTCGCGGACGCGTCACGTCACCAAGTCTGTCACGTCGCGTGAGCTACCGAATCACCCGGTAGCGCCGACGTACGCAGGGGCGCTAAACCGACCCGAAATTGCCAGTCAAAAAGGCCGTGAGCGGCCAATATGACGAAAATCACAGGGGCCGGGCGTAGCACACGCCAGCAACGTTGACGCGACCGGCTGGGCCTGGCTAACCGGCGCGCAGAATCAGCGCGTCGCCCTGGCCGCCGGCGCCGCACAAGGCCGCAACACCGTAGCCGGAGCCCCGGCGCGCCAACTCGAGTGCCACGTGCAGCGTGATCCTGGCCCCCGACATGCCGATCGGGTGCCCGACGGCGATCGCGCCACCGTTGACATTGACGATCTCGGGGTTCACGCCCAGTTCGCGCGTCGAGGCCAGCGCCACCGCCGCGAACGCCTCGTTGATCTCGATGACATCGAGTTGGTCAGCGGTGATGCCCTCGCGGTCGAGTGCCTTCTTGATGGCGTTGGCCGGCTGCGACTGCAGGGTGGAATCCGGTCCGGCTACCACGCCGTGCGCACCGATCTCGACCAGCCACGTGAGCCCTAGCTCCTGCGCTTTTTTCTTGTTCATCACCACGACCGCGGCCGCGCCGTCGGAAATCTGGGACGCCGAACCAGCCGTGATGGTGCCGTCGCGGCGAAATGCCGGTTTGAGGCCGGCCAGGGACTCGGCGGTGGTGTTTGCCCGAATCCCTTCGTCCTCGCTGAACTGCAACGGGTCGCCCTTGCGTTGCGGGATGTTCACCGGCACAACTTCGTCGGTGAAGACGCCGTCTTTCCATGCTGCGGCCGCCTTTTGGTGCGAACCGGCGGCGAACTCGTCCTGCTCTTGGCGGGTGAACTTGTCGACGTCGTTGCGCTGCTCAGTGAGCGCCCCCATCGGCTGGTCGGTGAACACGTCGTGCAGGCCGTCGTAGGCCATGTGGTCCAACACCGTGACATCGCCGTACTTGTAGCCGGACCGGCTGTCCATCAGCAGGTGGGGCGCCTTCGTCATGGACTCCTGGCCGCCGGCCACCACCACATCGAACTCTCCGGCGCGAATGAGCTGGTCAGCGAGCGCGATGGCGTCGATACCGGACAGGCACATCTTGTTGATGGTCAGCGCCGGAACGTCCCAGCCGATGCCGGCCGCCACCGCAGCCTGCCGTGCGGGCATCTGACCGGCTCCGGCCGTCAATACCTGGCCCATGATCACGTAATCGACCGCCGAGGCGGGTACGTTTGCCTTCTCCAGCGCCGCGGCGATCGCGATGGCGCCCAGGTCGCTGGCCGAAAAGTCCTTCAGCGAACCCATCAACTTGCCGATGGGCGTCCGTGCTCCAGCAACAATGACCGACGTTGTCATGACTACCTCCTAGGCCTTCCAGACGCGCATCGGGAGGCCCATTCTCCCCCTCGAGAAGCGCGATCTTTGCCGTCAGGTTACCTTTATGTGGTGACGACCGATCAAGTTGACGCCCGTCAGTTGCTGACGACGGGGCTGGTGACGGCTGTCGATCACGTCGGCATCGCCGTGGCCGACCTGGACGCTGCCATCGCCTGGTACCACGACCACCTCGGCATGATCCTGGTGCACGAGGAAGTCAACGATGACCAGGGCATCCGTGAGGCAATGCTGTCGGTACCCGGCGCGTCCGCCGGCACAGCGCAGATCCAGTTGATGGCCCCGATCGACGAGTCGTCGACGATCGCGAAGTTCCTGGACAAGCGCGGGCCGGGCATCCAGCAGATGGCCTTTCGCGTCAGCGATCTCGACAGCCTCAGCGAGCGGCTCCGCGCGCAGGGCGTCCGGTTGGTCTACGACGCGCCCCGGCGCGGCACGGCCGAGTCTCGGATCAACTTCATCCATCCGAAGGATGGCGGCGGAGTTCTGATCGAGTTGGTCGAGGCGGCTTCCTGAGGGCTTTCAGGACCACTTTCGGGTAGGGCTGCGGTTGGCCCGGTTTGCCCAGCACGGGGTATGCCAATGGCGCCGATCCTCAACTCCCGTTTGCGACGAGTCAGCCGGCCACACCACTACATGTGCAGTGCCGGAACGGATTTCGTGATCGCAACCGGGACAGCGATAGGTCTTGACGGCGCGAGCCCCGGCGATTGGGACCACTTCGTACTCGTATCCGTCCGGCCCGGTTTCCACCCGGCGCAGCAGCGGCGACGGCAATGCCGACCGCTGTCCACGGGGAGGTGTCCGGCGGCGAGCCATGCTGCCAGTCTAATCGGCCGACTCAGAACAGCCGGTACTCGTCGCTGTCCATCCCCCGCATCTTGTCGTAATCCAGTGTGAGGCAACGGATACCGCGGTCAGTGGCCAAAGTGCGCGCCTGCGGTTTGATTTGCTGGGCCGCGAATACCCCCCGCACCGGCGCAAGGACGCTGTCCCGATTGAGCAACTCGAGATAGCGGGTGAGTTGCTCCACGCCGTCGATCTCGCCGCGCCGCTTGATCTCCACCGCAACCGAGCCCCCTCGTTCATCGCGGCAGAGCAAGTCGACGGGCCCGATCGCGGTCATGTACTCGCGCCGGACCAGGGTATATCCGTCGCCCAGCAGTTGGACGTGCTCGGCGAGCAGCGCCTGCAGGTGGGCCTCGACACCGTCTTTGACCAACCCGGGGTCAACGCCCAGATCGTGGCTGGAGTCGTGCTCGATCGCCTCCACGGTGATCCGCAGCTGTTCGCCGGCTTTGTTTTCAACCACCCAGACCGGCGGCTGGCCATCGGGGTCTTCGACAAGCCGGCACGGTGGACTCATCCAGTTCAACGGCTTATAAGCACGGTCGTCGGCGTGCACACTGACCGACCCATCGGCCTTGAACAGCAGCAACCTTCGCGCGGATGGCAGATGCGCGGTGAGGCGACCGACATAGTCGACGGTGCACTGGGCGATCACTAGACGCACCCGACTCACCTTAGAGCGTGACCGACGAATTAGGCTGGCGCCACGATGGCAAACGAGACCCTTGCGCAACGCTTGGGCCGGGTGCTCGAGAAGGTGACCCGCCAGAGCGGCCGGTTACCGGAGACGCCCGCATATGGCTCGTTGTTGCTCGGACGCGTTTCCGAAAGCCAACGGCGCCGGCGAGTACGCATTCAGGTCATTCTGACCACCCTCGTCGGGGCGCTGAATGTGATCGGAATCGCCGTCGCCGCGTTGTTGGTGATCGTCGCGATTCCCGAACCGAGCGTGTTCGACGACGCACCGGCGTGGCTCACATTCGGAGTCGTGCCGGGCTACGTCGTTGTCGCCGTAGCCGTAGGCACGTATTGGATCACCGCGCGGACGGTACTGGCGTTTCGCTGGGCGATCGAGGAACGTAAACCCACCCGCACCGACGAGCGCAATACCTTCCTGGCTCCGTGGCGAATCGCCGTCGTCGATCTCCTGTTGTGGGGAATCGGCGCCGTGCTGTCGGCGACTCTGTATGGCATGGCCGACACGATATTCATCCCGCGTTTCCTGATCGTGGTGAGCTTTTGCGGCGTACTGGTCGCCACCGGCACCTATCTGATCACCGAGTTCGCGCTCCGCCCGGTCGCCGCCCAGGCGCTCGAGGCAGGACGGCCGCCGCGGCGATTGACGGCGGGCATCATGGGCCGAACGATGATGGTCTGGTTCCTCGGTTCGGCCGTGCCTGTCATCGGTATCGCCTTACTAGCGATCTTCCAGATGTCGCTGCGGAATATGACCGAGACCCAGTTCGCGGTGAGCGTGATGATCGTGTCGGCCGCGACGTTGATCTTCGGCTGCATGCTGATGTGGATCGTGGCCTGGCTGACGGCGACGCCGGTGCGGGTCGTGCGTGCGGCACTCAAGCGCGTCGAGCAGGGCGATCTGTCGGGCAACCTGGTGGTTTTCGACGGCACCGAACTCGGTGAGCTGCAGCGCGGTTTCAACTCGATGGTCGACGGCCTGCGTGAGCGCGAACGCGTGCGGGACCTGTTCGGCCGCCACGTCGGGCGCGAGGTCGCCCTGGCCGCCGAACGCGAGCGGCCGAAACTGGGCGGCGAAGAACGCCACGTCGCCGTGGTATTCATCGACATCGTGAGCTCCACGCAATTGGTGACGAGCCAAGCTCCGGCCGAGGTCGTTGCGTTCCTCAACCGGTTTTTCGCCATCGTCGTCGAGGAAGTGGACCGCCACCACGGGCTGGTCAACAAATTCGAAGGTGACGCGTCGCTGGCCATCTTCGGGGCCCCGAATCATCTCGACTGCCCCGAAGACAAGGCGTTGGCCGCCGCCCGAGCCATCGCCGACCGGCTTGGCGGCGAAATGCCGGAGTGCCAGGCCGGCATCGGTGTGGCGGCCGGCAAGGTCGTCGCCGGCAACGTCGGCGCCAAAGAACGGTTCGAATACACCGTGATCGGCGGGCCGGTCAACGAGGCCGCCCGACTGTGCGAACTGGCCAAGGCGCTGCCGGGACGATTGTTGGCGACGGCTGGCGCCCTGCAGGGCGCCAGCGAAAATGAGCGCGCCCGTTGGACTTTGGGCGAGACGGTTACCCTTCGCGGTCATGAACAACCGACCCGGCTGGCCTCGCCCGCCGGAGCACACTAGCCCGATAGCGAGGAACGCAGGTGGGTCGACGCAAGTTCGTACTTGCCGCGCTCTGCGCGCTAATCGTCATCGCCGTCGGATGGGCGCTAGTGCGGACAGCCGACCCGGAGACGACGACGGCGGGCGCGCGGGCGTGCTCACTGGCCACCTTGCCACCCCAGGCGCTCGACACGGTGCGGAAGATCCGCGCCAATGGCCCATTCCCTTTTCCACCCAACGACGGTGTGGTGTTCGATAACCGCGAGGGCCACCTACCCGGCCAGCTCAGGGGGTATTACCACGAATACACCGTGATCACCCCCGGCGCCCCAGGCCGGTCGAGGAGGCGCATCGTCACCGGTGGATCTCCGTTGACCAATCCGCTCCAGTACTTTTACACCGACGACCACTATGACTCATTCTGTCTGGTCACTGACGCGGGACGGTGATGATGACGCCACAACTACCCTCGGACGTACCTGTGATCTTTCGGCTCGACGGTCGAAAAATCAAGTCGGTCAAGGACTTCTACCGAGAAATCGGGTGTTCCGTCAACGGCCCGGGGGGATACTTCGGACGGAATCTCGATGCGCTGGCCGATTGCCTGCGGGGCGGATTCGGCACCCCAGAGAATCGGCCCTACGAGTTCGAATGGGAGCACAGCGCTCTATCGCGGCGCTACCTCGTGGACGCGCAACGAGGGCAGCGCCCGTTTTTCGATTCGGTACGGGATGTCTTCGATGATGCTGGAGTCACGCTGAATCTGAGGTGACTTGTTACCCGCGCACCGAGCCTCCGACTTTGATGTCGCTTTTCCGCTAGTTTTGTCGGTCGTCAGGTGTAACTGTTGAAGCGTGCACGAAGATTTCGAACGCTGCTATCGGGCGGTCCAGTCCAAGGACGCCCGGTTCGACGGCTGGTTCGTCACCGCGGTACTGACGACCCGGATCTACTGCCGCCCAAGCTGCCCGGTACGACCTCCGTTTGCCCGCAACGTTCGGTTCCTGCCGACGGCGGCCGCCGCCCAACGGGCCGGCTTCCGGGCGTGCAAGCGCTGCCGCCCCGACGCATCACCGGGCTCTCCTGAATGGAATGTCCGAGGGGACACCGTCGCCCGGGCTATGCGGCTGATCGCCGACGGAACCGTCGACCGCGAAGGCGTCAGCGGCCTTGCCATCCACCTCGGCTACACCGCCCGCCAGCTGGAGCGGCTTTTGCAGGCCGAGGTCGGCGCCGGGCCGCTCGCGCTGGCCCGCGCGCAACGCGCGCAGACAGCCCGGGTGCTGATCGAGACGACGGACCTGCCGTTCGGCGACGTTGCATTCGCGGCCGGGTTTTCCAGCATCCGTCAGTTCAACGACACCGTGCGCCTGGTGTTCGAGAACACGCCGTCGGTGTTACGCAAGCGCGCAGCGGTCCGGTTCGGGCCCGAATCCACTTCACCAGGGACGGTGTCGCTTCGGCTTCCGGTGCGCACACCCTTCGCGTACGAGGGTGTGTTCGGCCACCTGGCCGCGGGCACGGTACCCGGTTGCGAGGAGGTCCGCGGCGGCACATATCGGCGCACCCTGCGACTTCCGTGCGGAAGCGGTGTGGTCAGCCTGACGCCGGCCGTCGATCACGTCCGCTGTTTGCTCGTGCTCGACGACTTCCGGGACCTCACCACCGCGATCGCCCGTTGCCGGCGGCTCCTGGACCTCGATGCCGACCCCGAGGCGGTGGTCGACGCGCTCAGCCGCGACCCTGAGCTGGCTATCGTAGTGGCCAAAGCACCCGGACAGCGAATTCCCCGCACCGTTGACGAAGCCGAAATGGCCGTACGCGCCGTCCTCGGACAGCAGGTGTCGACCAAAGCTGCGCGGACGCACGCCGGCAGGCTGGTCGCGGCCTACGGGCGGCCGATCCACGATCGTCAGGGCACTCTGACCCACACCTTCCCGTCGGTCGAGCAGCTTGCCGAGATCGATCCCGTCCATCTCGCCGTGCCGAAGGCCCGGCAACGAACGTTTCGTGCACTGGTCGCCGGGCTCGCCGACGGAAGCGTCGCCCTGGATGCCGGGTCCGACTGGGACAGCGCGCGCCGACAATTGCTGGCCTTACCGGGGGTCGGCCCGTGGACAGCGGAGGTGATCGCGATGCGCGGACTCGGAGACCCGGATGCCTTCCCGGCCAGCGACCTCGGCCTGCAGCTGGCAGCCACGCAGCTGGGCTTGCCGAACCGGTTACGAGCGCTCATCGAGTACAGCTCGCGGTGGCGGCCCTGGCGCTCCTACGCAACCCAACATCTATGGACCACTCTCGAGCATCCGGTAAACCATTGGCCACCAAAGGAGGCTGCATGATCCGCTATCGCACTATCGACAGCCCGATCGGACCGTTGACACTGGCCGGGAGCGGCACAGCATTGACGAATCTGCGGATGATCGATCAAACCTACGAGCCGAGCCGAGCCGGCTGGTCACTGGATCCGGGCGCGTTCGGCGCCGCCGTCGAGCAACTTGACGCCTATTTCGCCGGCGAGCTCATCGACTTCGATATGGAGCTCGATCTGCGCGGCACCGAATTTCAGCGCCGAGTGTGGCTGGCGCTGTTGACAATCCCCTATGGGGAAACCCGGTCTTACGGAGAGATCGCCGAACAGATCGGAGCGCCCGGTGCCGCACGCGCCGTGGGATTGGCCAACGGCCACAACCCGATCGCGATCGTCGTTCCGTGCCATCGGGTAATCGGCGCCAGCGGAAGCCTCACCGGCTACGGTGGCGGACTCGACCGAAAACGAACCCTGCTCGAATTAGAGAAGCAACGGGCATCGGCCAATTTAACTCTATTCGACTGAAGTCGACTGAATTCGACTAGTCGCGAATGCAAAAACACCCCCTTTGCAGGGGGTGTTTTTGTGTATGTTCGGCGGTGTCCTACTTTTCCACCCGGATTGGGCAGTATCATCGGCGCTGACAGGCTTAGCTTCCGGGTTCGGGATGGGACCGGGCGTTTCCCTGTCGCTGTGGCCGCCGTAACTCTATTTAAATTTGTACTGGTGGCAGGGTGTGGTGTTCAAACGACAATAACGCCGTATGAATTTGAATAGTGGTTGCGATTGCGTGTTGGTAAGTTTTCGGCCGGTTAGTGCCAGTTCCCTGCACTCATTACTGAGCTTCTAGGTCTGACCTATCAATCCCGTAGTCTGCGGGGGGCCTTATCCCTCTAAAAGGGTGAGAAACCTGATCTTGGAGAAGGTTTCCCGCTTAGATGCTTTCAGCGGTTATCCTTTCCGAACGTAGCTATCCAGCAGTGCCCCTGGTGGGACAACTGGTAGACCAGAGGTTCGTCCGTCCCGGTCCTCTCGTACTAGGGACAGGTTTCCTCAAGTTTCTGACGCGCGCGGCGGATAGAGACCGAACTGTCTCACGACGTTCTAAACCCAGCTCGCGTGCCGCTTTAATGGGCGAACAGCCCAACCCTTGGGACCTGCTCCAGCCCCAGGATGCGACGAGCCGACATCGAGGTGCCAAACCATCCCGTCGATATGGACTCTTGGGGAAGATCAGCCTGTTATCCCCGGGGTACCTTTTATCCGTTGAGCGACACCCCTTCCACTCAGAGGTGCCGGATCACTAATCCCGACTTTCGTCCCTGCTTGACGTGTAGGTCTCGCAGTCAAGCTCCCTTGTGCATTTACACTCAACACCTGATTGCCGTCCAGGTTGAGGGAACCTTTGGGCGCCTCCGTTACATTTTAGGAGGCAACCGCCCCAGTTAAACTACCCGCCAGGCACTGTCCCTGAACCCGATATAGGGTTCGAGGTTAGGTATCCAATACGATCAGAGTGGTATTTCAACAACGACTCCGCCCCAACTAGCGTTGGAGTTTCACAGTCTCCCACCTATCCTACACAAACCGTACCGAACACCAATACCAAGTTGTAGTGAAGGTCCCGGGGTCTTTTCGTCCTGCCGCGCGTAACGAGCATCTTTACTCGTAGTGCAATTTCGCCGAGTCTATGGTTGAGACAGTTGAGAAGTCGTTACGCCATTCGTGCAGGTCGGAACTTACCCGACAAGGAATTTCGCTACCTTAGGATGGTTATAGTTACCACCGCCGTTTACTGGGGCTTAAATTCTCCGCTTCACCCTTGCGGGTTAACGGGTCCTCTTAACCTTCCAGCACCGGGCAGGCGTCAGTCCGTATACATCGTCTTGCGACTTCGCACGGACCTGTGTTTTTAGTAAACAGTCGCTTCTCACTGGTTTCTGCGACCGGTGCCCGCTCCCAGCGCAAGGCTGTTCACGGTATGCCGGCCCTCCTTCTCCCGAAGTTACGGAGGTATTTTGCCGAGTTCCTTAACCATAGTTATCTCGTACGCCTTGGTATTCTCTACCTGACCACCTGTGTCGGTTTGGGGTACGGGCCATGTGTGTGCTCGCTAGAGGCTTTTCTTGGCAGCTGAGGATCACCGAATTCACCTCAATCGGCTATGCATCACCTCTCAGGAATATGAACGACGGATTTGCCTATCGCTCTCCCTACAGGCTTGCCCCAGTATTACCACTGACTGGTACGGCTACCTTCCTGCGTCACCCCATCGCTTGACTACTACCAACGAAGGTCCCACGCAGCCCCGAAACTCCATGCCCCCGAAGGGGAATGATCGATCCGGTTTTGGGTGGTTAGTACCGCTGATTCATCACGGACGCTCACACACGGGTACGGGAATATCAACCCGTTGTCCATCGACTACGCCTGTCGGCCTCGCCTTAGGTCCCGACTCACCCTGGGCGGACTGGCCTGGCCCAGGAACCCTTGGTCTTTCGGCGGGCAAGGTTCTCACTTGCCTAATCGCTACTCATGCCTGCATTCTCACTCCTCCACACTCCACCATCCATTACCAGATAGCTTCGCTGCGTGAAGGACGCTCCCCTACCCACACCCACGTAAACGTGGATGTGCCGCGACTTCGGCGGTGTGCTTGAGCCCCGCTACATTATCGGCGCACAATCACTTGACCAGTGAGCTATTACGCACTCTTTCAAGGGTGGCTGCTTCTAAGCCAACCTCCTGGTTGTCTTTGCGACTGCACATCCTTTTCCACTTAGCACACGCTTAGGGGCCTTAGTCGGCGATCTGGGCTGTTTCCCTTTCGACGTACGGAGCTTCTCCCCCGCCGTCTCACTGCCACGCTTTACACCACGGCATTCGGAGTTTGGCTGACGTCAGTAACCTTTTAGGGCCCATCGGCCATCCAGTAGCTCTACCTCCGTGGTGAACCACGTAACGCTGCACCTAAATGCATTTCGGGGAGAACCAGCTATCACGGAGTTTGATTGGCCTTTCACCCCTACCCACAACTCATCCCCTCAGTCTTCAACCTAAGTGGGTTCGGGCCTCCACGCGGTCTTACCCGCGCTTCACCCTGGCCATGGGTAGATCACTCCGCTTCGGGTCCAGAACACGCCACTACACACGCTTACGCGTGATACGCCCTATTCAGACTCGCTTTCGCTACGGCTACCCCACACGGGTTAACCTCGCGACATGTCCCTGACTCGCAGGCTCATTCTTCAAAAGGCACGCCATCACCCCACAAGGAGGCTCTGACGGATTGTAGGCACACGGTTTCAGGTACTATTTCACTCCCCTCCCGGGGTACTTTTCACCATTCCCTCACGGTACTAATCCGCTATCGGTCATCGGGAAGTATTTAGGCTTACCGGGTGGTCCCGGCAGATTCACAGCAGATTCCACGAGCCCGCTGCTACTTGGGTGTTGATACAAGGCAGGTGCCAGATTTTCGCGTACCGGGCTCTCACCGTCTACGGCAGACCATCCCAGGCCATTTCCGCTAATCACGACACTTTTTTACTGCCCCTCAGCCAGGTAGGGCTAAGACATATCAATCCCACAACCCCGCACACACAACCCCTACCCGGTTATCCATGCATGCGGTTTAGCCATGTTCCGCGTTCGCTCGCCACTACTTGCGGAATCACAATTGTTTTCTCTTCCTACGGGTACTGAGATGTTTCACTTCCCCGCGTTCCCTCTCGCACCCTATATATTCAGATGCGAGTAACACGACATAACTCGTGCTGGGTTTCCCCATTCGGAAATCCTCGGATCAACGCTCGGTTGACAGCTCCCCGAGGCATATCGCAGCCTCCCACGTCCTTCATCGGCTCTCGATGCCAAGGCATCCACCATGTGCCCTTAAACACTTACTTTCACACAAAAACCAAAAGTAAAATTACACATATTAATGGACACACCACCACGAAGGCAGTGCATCCATTTAGATGCTCGCAACCACTATCCAATTCTCAAACACCACACCCCACCACCAAGATGGTGGGGACAACGCCCTAGACAATAAGGGTGTTGCCTCAGGACCCAATAGTGTGTCTGGCGATTCATTAGCTGTTGTGCACCAGGCCCCCGTCCACTACAGACGAGAACCCCTCACGGCTCACACTCCACCAATTGGAGTGTTTTTCGTGGTGCTCCTTAGAAAGGAGGTGATCCAGCCGCACCTTCCGGTACGGCTACCTTGTTACGACTTCGTCCCAATCGCCGATCCCACCTTCGACAGCTCCCTCCCAAAGGGTTAGGCCACTGGCTTCGGGTGTTACCGACTTTCATGACGTGACGGGCGGTGTGTACAAGGCCCGGGAACGTATTCACCGCAGCGTTGCTGATCTGCGATTACTAGCGACTCCGACTTCACGGGGTCGAGTTGCAGACCCCGATCCGAACTGAGACCGGCTTTAAAAGGATTCGCTAAGCCTTGCGGCATCGCAGCCCTTTGTACCGGCCATTGTAGCATGTGTGAAGCCCTGGACATAAGGGGCATGATGACTTGACGTCATCCCCACCTTCCTCCGAGTTGACCCCGGCAGTCTCTCACGAGTCCCCGCCATTACGCGCTGGCAACATGAGACAAGGGTTGCGCTCGTTGCGGGACTTAACCCAACATCTCACGACACGAGCTGACGACAGCCATGCACCACCTGCACACAGGCCACAAGGGAACGCCTATCTCTAGACGCGTCCTGTGCATGTCAAACCCAGGTAAGGTTCTTCGCGTTGCATCGAATTAATCCACATGCTCCGCCGCTTGTGCGGGCCCCCGTCAATTTCTTTGAGTTTTAGCCTTGCGGCCGTACTCCCCAGGCGGGGTACTTAATGCGTTAGCTACGGCACGGATCCCAAGGAAGGAAACCCACACCTAGTACCCACCGTTTACGGCGTGGACTACCAGGGTATCTAATCCTGTTCGCTCCCCACGCTTTCGCTCCTCAGCGTCAGTTACTGCCCAGAGACCCGCCTTCGCCACCGGTGTTCCTCCTGATATCTGCGCATTCCACCGCTACACCAGGAATTCCAGTCTCCCCTGCAGTACTCTAGTCTGCCCGTATCGCCCGCACGCCGAGAGTTAAGCCCTCGGTTTTCACGAACAACGCGACAAACCACCTACGAGCTCTTTACGCCCAGTAATTCCGGACAACGCTCGCACCCTACGTATTACCGCGGCTGCTGGCACGTAGTTGGCCGGTGCTTCTTCTGCAGGTACCGTCACTTGCGCTTCGTCCCTGCTGAAAGAGGTTTACAACCCGAAGGCCGTCATCCCCCACGCGGCGTCGCTGCATCAGGCTTGCGCCCATTGTGCAATATTCCCCACTGCTGCCTCCCGTAGGAGTCTGGGCCGTATCTCAGTCCCAGTGTGGCCGGACACCCTCTCAGGCCGGCTACCCGTCGTCGCCTTGGTAGGCCATCACCCCACCAACAAGCTGATAGGCCGCGGGCCCATCCCACACCGCAAAAGCTTTCCACCACAAGACATGCGCCTCGTGGTCATATTCGGTATTAGACCCAGTTTCCCAGGCTTATCCCGAAGTGCAGGGCAGATTACCCACGTGTTACTCACCCGTTCGCCACTCGAGTATCTCCGAAGAGACCTTTCCGTTCGACTTGCATGTGTTAAGCACGCCGCCAGCGTTCGTCCTGAGCCAGAATCAAACTCTCCAAACAAAAACAACCCATCTCGAGAGACAGGTGAATTCGAATCAGAAAAATCTGATCTAACAAAAAGACACCAAAAACTGGCATCCAAAAATGCGACCACACCCGCCCACGGGGAGTGTTTAGGTGCGGTCAAAAAAACAACAAAAAATAAAAACACCAAACACACTATTGAGTTCTCAAACAACACTCTTGCTTGCTTTTCTGCCCGTTTCGGGGCAACCCTACCAGCTTAATACAGATCCGGTAGGAGAGTCAAGCCCGGGTTTTCGGCCACCTGTTGTTCTTGTGGTGACCGCGCCTGTCGGGCGTTGTTACGAGCATACCCTGTCGATCTCGGCTCCCAAAATGCCCAGGTTCTCAACGAATAACGGGTAGCCGCGATCGATGTGGAACACGTCGTGGACCTCGGTGTCGCCGTCGGCGACCAGACCCGCCAACACCAGGCCCGCGCCGGCCCGGATGTCCGAACACCACACGGGCGCGCTGGATAGCTGCGGCAGACCCCGTACAACAGCGTGATGGCCGTCGGTGCGGGCATCGGCACCCAGCCGGATCATTTCTTCGACGAACCGGAAGCGTGCCTCGAACACGTTCTCCGTGATCATCGACGTGCCGTCGGCGATCGACGCCAGGGCGATCGCCATCGGCTGCAGGTCGGTGGGAAATCCCGGGAAAGGCAAGGTTGCGACGTTGACGGCCTTTGGCCGCTCGTACTGGCTGACCCGGAAACTGCTGTCCGTCTGCGTGACGGTGGCACCCGCGTCGTGCAGCTTGTGCAGCACCACCTGAAGATGCGCCGGATCAACGCCGGTCACCGATATGTCCCCACGCGTGATGGCGGCCGCGATGCCCCACGTCGCGGCGACGATCCGGTCGCCGATGACGCGGTGCTCGGTCGGGTACATCCGTGGCACCCCGGTGATCGTTATCGTCTGCGAACCCGCGCCTTCGACCTGGGCGCCCATCTGGTTCAACATCATGCAGAGGTCGACCACGTCGGGTTCACGCGCCGCATTGTGAATCGTGGTGACGCCCTCGGCCAGGACCGCGGCCATCAGAATGTTCTCGGTGGCTCCCACGGAGGGGAACTCCAATTGAATTTCGGCGCCGCGCAACGTATCTGCATGCGCCACCACGCAGCCGTGCTCGATATTGCATGTCGCGCCGAGTTGCCGCAGCCCGGCCTGGTGCATATCCAGCGGACGTGAGCCGATCGCGTCACCGCCGGGCAACGCGACCTTGGCCCGCTTGCACCGGCCGACCAGCGGCCCAAGTACGCAGACCGAGGCCCGGAACTGCCGGACTGCGGCGAAGTCGGCGTCATACTTCGGTTCGTCGGGTGAGGTGATGCGGGCGACGTCGCCGTCGAGTTCGACCGTGGCGCCAAGGCCACGCAGCACCTCCGCCATCAACGGCACATCGAGGATGTCGGGGCAGTTGGTGATCGTGCTGGTGCCTTCGGCCAATAATGTCGCCGCCATCAGCTTGAGCACGCTGTTTTTGGCGCCCCCAACGGCCACTTCGCCGGACAACCGGTTACCACCGGTTACCACGAAACGATCAGCCACCCGTGTCAGTCTAGTGACGCGGTATCGGGTTGTCAGTCGGCGAGGTCCCGGCCGAGTACGGTTTCCTCATGGCAGTGCACCTGACCCGCATCTATACCCGCACGGGTGACGACGGAACCACGGGATTGAGCGATTTTTCGCGAGTCTCGAAAAACGACGTGCGCCTGGTGGCGTACGCAGATTGCGACGAGGCCAACTCCGCGATCGGCGTCGCGATCGCCCTGGGGCAGCCCGACCAGGAAATTGCGGGTGTGCTGCGCCGGATCCAAAACGATCTGTTCGACGCCGGTGCGGATCTGTCGACACCCGTGGTGGAAAACCCCGAACATGCCCCGCTGCGAGTCACCCAGCCTTACATCGATCGCCTCGAGGGCTGGTGCGACAAGTACAACGAGTCATTGCCGGCGCTGAATTCCTTTGTGCTACCGGGGGGTTCGCCACTATCGGCGCTACTGCAGGTCGCCCGAACGGTGGCACGCCGAGCCGAGCGGGCAGCGTGGGTAGCGGTCGATGCTCATCCGGAGGGGGTCAGCGTGTTGCCGGCGAAGTATCTGAATCGGCTCTCGGATCTGCTTTTCATCCTGGCGCGGGCGGCCAACCCGGACGGCGATGTGCTCTGGAAACCAGGCGGGTAGCCGACATCGAGCCTGCGCGTAACGAGCTATCCGAGCCAAAATCGCACCCTCACCGCAGTTTCGATGCCCCCAGCGCAGGCTCGACAAATTCGGTCGTTAGACGCTGCGACGGCGTGCGCGTGCTGACGGGCGGGACTCCAGCCACGACTGGAACGCGGTGAAAGCACCCTGGTCGAGCGCGATCTCGTAATCCGACCTGCGCTCCTGAGTGGTGTCGCGCAGTTCTAACACAACGATCTTGTCGGTCATGATGTCGAACTCGTCACCGCGCGGGGCGCGACGGGCCACAATCTCCACACCCCGTCGGCTAAGCCGACGATCCGGCCACAAACGCACGCTGGACAGCCGATAGAAGGCGGCTTCGCCGCCGCGATAACGGATCACGCCGTGCCGCCAACCGTGCCCGCCGACGGCCGGAATGTCCCGCATGATTGCGGCGGTTCCACCCTGCCGAAGTTTCCACAACCGATAACTCAGGGCGACGACAGCCGCCCCCAACACGACGACGAGCGCGACCATGGCGATCATGGGCGCGCTCATCGCCGCTTAGTCAATCGCCCCGACGGCGCGCAGTCTGGCGCGTCCCCTGGCGGCTGTGCGGGGATCGTCGGATTCGGCATCCGATCGGGCGGCACTCTCGTCGATCTCCGACGCAAACTCGGCGGATTCGGCCAGAACGGTGACCCCTTCTTCGGTCACCGAAATGAAACCGCCGTCGATCGCAATCCGCAGATCGTCCTGGCCTTCCCGCTCGACGCGCACCATGGCGTCGTCGACCAACTGGGCCACCAGCGGGATATGGCGAGGCAGGATGCCAATCTCGCCAACGGTGGTGCGGGTGAACAAGAACGTCGCCTCACCCGACCAGATCTTTCGGTCTACCGCGACGATCTCAACGTTCAATTCTGCCATGCCACATCACCTTTTCAGACCTTGCGAGTCATGCCGGAAGCTAGAGCTTGACGCCAAAGCTCTCGGCTTTCTTGGCCAAGTCGTCAAGTCCGCCGATCAGGAAGAAAGCCTGCTCGGGCACGTGGTCGAACTCACCCTTGCACACGCGGTCGAACGCCTCGATCGTCTCCTTCAACGGAACCGTCGAACCCGGCTGGCCGGTGAACTGTTCGGCAGCCATCATGTTCTGCGAGAGGAACCGCTCGATGCGCCGGGCCCGGTTGACCAACTGCTTGTCCTCCTCGGACAGCTCATCGATGCCGAGGATCGCGATAATGTCCTGAAGATCCTTGTAACGCTGCAGGATTCGGATGACTTCCTGCGCCACGCGGTAGTGCTCGTCGCCGACGATAGCGGGGTCGAGGATCGTCGAGCTGGAAGCCAGCGGGTCCACCGCGGGGAAGATACCTTTGGAGAACACCGACCGCGACAGCTCGGTGGTGGCGTCCAGGTGCGCGAACGTCGTCGCCGGCGCCGGGTCGGTGTAGTCGTCGGCCGGGACGTACACCGCCTGCATCGAGGTGATCGACTTGCCCCGTGTCGAGGTGATGCGCTCCTGCAGCTCGCCCATCTCGTCGGCCAGCGTGGGCTGGTAACCCACCGCCGATGGCATCCGGCCGAGCAGCGTCGAGACCTCCGAGCCGGCCTGGGTGAATCGGAAGATGTTGTCGATGAACAACAGCACGTCCTGGCCCGCCTCGTCACGGAACCACTCCGCCATCGTCAGCGCGGAAAGTGCGACTCGCATACGGGTGCCGGGCGGCTCATCCATCTGACCGAATACCAGCGCGGTGTCCTTGAGCACGTTGGCCTCTTTGAGCTCAACCCACAGGTCGTTGCCCTCACGGGTGCGCTCCCCCACGCCGGCGAACACCGAGGTGCCGCCGAAGTTACGCGCGATGCGGTTGATCATCTCCTGGATCAGCACCGTCTTGCCCACGCCGGCACCGCCGAATAGCGCGATCTTGCCGCCACGCACGTACGGGGTAAGCAGGTCCACCACCTTCAGGCCGGTCTCGAGCATCTCGGTGCGAGGCTCCAGCTCTTCGAAGGGCGGCGGCTTGCGGTGGATCGACCAGTGCTCGAAGTCTTCTCCGTATCCCGGCTTGTCCAGGCAGTGGCCGAGGGCGTTGAAGACATAGCCCTTGACGCCCTCGCCCACCGGCACCGAGATCGAGGCACCGGTGTCAACGACCTCGACGCCGCGTACCAGTCCGTCGGTGGGCTGCATCGAGATGGTGCGCACCAAGTTGTCGCCGAGGTGGTTCGCTACCTCCAGCGTGAGGGTCTTTTTGAGCTCCTCGAACGTGATCTCGGCGTGCAGCGCGTTGAACAGTTGTGGGACGGAACCCCGTGGGAATTCGACGTCGACAACGGGGCCGGTGATCCGTACTACCCGGCCGCTGGTCTCGCTCTTTGCAGTAGCAGTCATGATTTTCTTCGCTTCCTCGTGGGTCTACCTAGCGTGCGTCGGCGAGCGCATTTGCGCCACCGACGATTTCGCTAATCTCCTGGGTGATCTGGGCCTGCCGCTCGCGGTTTGCCTCCAGCGTCAGGGCTTTGATGAGATCGTCGGCGTTGTCGGTGGCCGACTTCATCGCCCGTTGCCGCGACGCCAATTCCGATGCCGCGGATTCGAGCAGCGCCGCGTAAACGCGAGTAGTCACGTACCGCGGCAGCAGCGCGTCGAAGAGGGTTGTCGCATCCGGCTCGAACGAGTAGAGGGTGTGCGGAACGTCGGGTTCGTCGCTGTATTCCACCACCATAGGGGCCATCCGACGGGCCTCCGTGGACTGCGACAGCATCGACTTGAACTCGGTGTAGACGATGTGCAACTCGTCAACACCCTCGCCGCTGTCCGGCTGCTGATCCTCACCGTCGCCACCGCTGCCGCTCATGAATGAGTCGACCAGGGTCGAACCGATCTCGGAGGCCTTCTGGTAGGTGGGTTGTTCGGAGAATCCCGTCCACGATGCGGTGATAGTCCAGTTCCGGAACGTGTAGTAGTTCAACGCTTTACGGCCAACTGTGTACAGCACCGGGGTCTTGCCTTCGGACCGCAGCAGCGAAAACAACTCCTCGGAACGGCGAAAGGCGCTGGAGTTGTAGGCGCCACACAGGCCACGGTCGGAGGAAACCACCAGGACGGCGGCCCGCTTCGGTTCCGCTCGCTCGACGAGCAACGGATGGTCGAGCGCGGCCTCGTCGGCCAACGTGGTGAGCATCCGGGTGATCTCGTCGGCATAGGGGCGGGCCGACCGAAGGCGACTCTGCGCCTTGGCGATACGCGACGTCGCGATCAGCTCCTGGGCCTTGGTGATCTTCTTGATCGAGCCGGCGGAGCGAATCCGTCCGCGCAATTCGCGAAGTGTGGCAGCCATGGTGTGCTACTTCTTTTTCTCTTCGGGTGCCGGCTTGTTCACCTTGACCGATTCCTTACCCAAGTCGTCCTCGTCGAGCGCCTCGGCGTGCTCTTCGGGCACCACCGATCCGCCACCCGTTGCGGCGAAGCCCTTCTTGAAGTTGTCGATGACCTTGACAAGAGCGTCGGAAGTCTCGTCAGAGAGCTTCTGGCTTTCCCGGATCCCGGTCAGGATTTGTCCTTCGGAGGCCCGAATATGGTCGAGCAGCTCGGTTTCGAACCGCCTGACGTCCTCCACCGGAACCGAGTCCAGGTGACCGCCGGTACCCAGGAATATCGAAACCACCTGCTCCTCGACGGGCATCGGCTGGGATTGCGGTTGCTTGAGCAACTCGACCAACCGTGCGCCGCGCTCCAACTGCGCCTTGGACGTGGCGTCCAGGTCAGAAGCGAAGGCGGCGAAGGCTTCCAGTTCCCGGTACTGCGACAGGTCCAGGCGGAGACTTCCTGCCACCTCTTTCATCGCCTTGATCTGCGCCGCGCCACCGACGCGGGATACCGAGACACCGACGTTGATAGCCGGCCGGACACCTTGGTTGAACAGGTCGGTCTCCAGGAAGCACTGCCCATCGGTGATCGAGATGACGTTCGTCGGGATGTAGGCCGAGATGTCGTTGGCCTTCGTCTCGATGATCGGCAGACCGGTCAGCGAACCGGCGCCGAGCGCATCCGAGAGCTTCCCGCAACGCTCCAATAGCCGCGAGTGCAAATAGAAGACGTCGCCTGGGTAGGCTTCCCGACCGGGCGGACGACGCAGTAGCAGCGAGATAGCGCGGTATGCCTCCGCCTGCTTGGTCAGGTCGTCGAAAACGATCAGCACGTGCTTTCCGTCGTACATCCAGTGCTGAGCGATCGTCGAACCGGTATACGGGGCAAGCCATTTGAAGCCAGCGGCGTCCGAGGCCGGCGCCGCGACAATGGTGGTGTAGTCCATCGCGCCGCCCTCCTCGAGGACGCGGCGCACGCTGGCGATGGTGGTGCCCTTCTGCCCAATGGCTACGTAGACGCAGCGCACCTGCTTGTTGGGATCCCCAGTCTCCCAGTTCTTGCGCTGGTTGAGGATGGTGTCGACACAGACTGCCGTCTTGCCGGTCTTGCGGTCACCGATGATCAGCTGGCGCTGGCCGCGGCCGATCGGGGTCATTGCGTCGATGGCCTTGATCCCAGTCTGCAGAGGCTCTTTCACGCTCTGCCGCTCCACCACCGACGGCGCCTGCAGTTCTAGCGCGCGCCGCGTGTTGGTCTCGATGTCGCCGCGCCCGTCGATCGGTTGACCCAGCGGGTTGACCACCCGGCCCAAAAACGCGTCTCCGACGGGCACCGACAACACTTCGCCGGTGCGCTTGACCTGCTGACCCTGTTGGATGTTCGCGAAATCGCCGAGGATCACCGCGCCGATGCTGTGCTCGTCGAGGTTGAGTGCGACACCGAGGATTCCGCCCGGGAACTCGAGCAGCTCCTGGGTCATTACCGACGGCAACCCTTCGACGTGCGCAATGCCGTCCCCGGCGTCGATGACGGTGCCGACCTCCTCACGGGAGGTGTCGGCGGTAAAAGATTCGACGTACTCCTCGATCGCGCTCTGAATGTCATCAGCGGAGATTGTCAACTCGGCCATAGCTTTTCGTCTTCCTTCTTGATTATTTCTGCTGACTTGTTCGTGTTCAGTCGGGCAACTGAGCTTCGGCCGCGGCCAGGCGGGACGAGAGCGTACCGTCGATCACCTCGTCACCCACGGCGATTGAGAGCCCACCCAGCACTGCGGCGTCGATCTCCAGCTGCACTGTCACGGGATGACCGTAGATGCGGCTGAGCACTTCGGTGAGGCGAGTGCGCTGGGCATCGCTGAGCTCGGCCGCGGTACGGGCTTGCGCGACGACCTCGCCGCGGCGCGCCACCGCGACTTGGGCCAAGAACAGCGCTGCCTGCTCTGCGGACTGGCCTCTCAACAGCTCGACCGTCTGGGACAGCAACTCTGCCGCAATTGGATTGACTGCGCCACCGCTGCTCTCAAGCACGTTGCGCAGCAACCCAACGCGGCCTTCGGCCGGAACGGTGTAGTCGCCCAAGAGGGTGTCAAGTCGTGGCTGTGCGTCGAGAATGCGGGAAAACCGGAACAACTGGTCTTCGACATCGTCGACCTGATTGTCACGTTCCGCGACTTCCAGCAACGCCTGCCGCGAGACGTGTTCGAGGGCGTCTACCAGATCGGCATTGGCCGACCAACGCTGCGCGACAGCCGTCTTCAGCACATCGAGCGCGGGGTCGCCGACTTTGCCCGCGACCAGCCGCTCGATCAAACGAACCCGGGGCTCCGAATCTTCGGCGGCCAAGGTGAGGTAGCGGGTAACGACCACCTCGCGGACGAGCAATTTGGCTACCTCGACCAGGTCGCCGGCGAGAGTGTGCAGCCCTTTGCTGTCGAGGTCCTTGGCGATCGTGTCGAACCGGTCGGAGAGGATGACCACCGCCCGCCGACTGGCCGAACGCATCTTGGCCATCAGGGGATACTCGACGTTGGCCGCCGTCGGCGCCATTTCGTCGAGTTCATCCAGGAAGCGATCGACGGTGGCCGACTGCTGCGCGGCATCGGCCACGAAGCTGCGCACCAATTCTCCTGCCTGGCGTACAGACTCGAGGCCGAGCTCCTGGCGAAGTTGCCGGCTCAGCTGGGACCGCAGTAGCTCGGCCTGGCTGGAGCCCTGGCCCTTGATGCGTTCCGCCTCGATTTCGGCCTGGGCCCCTAATTGGGCAGATATCCGTTCGGCGTCTACTTTGGCTTCTTCGACGACGCGCTCCGCCTCCGACTTGGCGGCCTCCACGGCCTTGCTATGGGCCGTCGTTGACGCGGTCAACCGCTCGGCGGCGGTCGCCGCGTCCGCCAACTGCTGACGCACCGTGTCCTGCCGGGCCGTCATCAAACGGCGCACCGGCGGTACTGCATAACGCACCACCAGGAACACGATGAGCGCGAAGCCCACCAACTGGCCGAAGAATGTTGACATTGGCAGTTACCTCGATGCAGCGGAGGTGGTTACGTCGACACCGAGGATTCGACTGGCCAAGGTCGCCGACATGGTTCCCACGTTGGCCCGCAGATCCAATTCCACGACATCCCTCTCTCGCTTCAATTGCTCGCTCGCCGCGAGCAACGTCTCGGTTACGTGCTGCTCGGCGCGGGCGCGGGCTTCCTCGACGACCTTGCGTCCCTCCGCCCGGGCACCGTCGCGGTAGGACGACGCCTGCAGTCGGGCTTCCTTCATGGCTTCGTCGTAATCGGCCTGGGCCGCCGCGAACTGCTCCGCTGACTTCTTGTTGTCGCCGGTCGTCTTGTTGACCATGGCGTCGCGTTCGCGCAACACCTTCAGGATCGGCGGAACGACGAAACCGCCGATGACGCCTAGGACGACAAGGAAAATGGCCAGCTCGACAAAGAAGGTGCCGTTGGGGATGAGGAAGATGCTGTGCTTTTCTTCCTCGGCAGCCAGAAGAACAGGGTTCACTTCACGCACCCAAAACCCATCACAGCCGAATTAACCGGCGGGAGTGGCGAAGACGAACAACGCCATGAACGCCAGGTTGATGAAGTAAGCCGCCTCGACCAGACCGACGGTGATGAAGAACGGTGTGAACAGCCGGCCCTGCGCCTCAGGCTGCCGTGCGATACCCGAGACCAGCGCGTTGCCCGCGATACCGTCACCGATACCGGCGCCGATCGCGCCGCCGCCCATAATCAGGCCACCGCCGATGAGGGCACCCTGAACGATTTGTGGATCCAGTGCTGCCATTCCTAATCCTCCTTGATTACTGGTATCGGTCTACCAGGCTTTTGTAATCGTGTATGGGTCAAGCCAGTTCCTGGTGGCCTAGTCGTGATGTTCATCGAGCTCCATGGCCTGGCTGAAATACAAGATGGTCAGAATCGAGAAAATGAACGCCTGGATGGCGCCCACGAACAGATCGAACGATTTCCAGACGGCATTGGGCGCCCACATGACCCACGGCCCGAGGAGCGCGATCAGGGACACCAGGATGCCGCCGGCGAAGATATTGCCGAAAAGTCGGAGGGACAACGAGATCGGCTTGGCGATTTCCTCGACCAGGTTGATCGGAGCGAGGATTGCGACGTGTCCTTTGAGCACCTTGATCGGGTGCCCGATGATGCCACGACGCCAAATCCCCGCTGCGTGGTAGCTGAAGAAGACGAAAAGAGCCAGCGCCAGCACGAAATTGATGTCCGCCGCCGGCGAGCTCAGTAGCTCGGTAGGTTGCCCTGCCGGCGTGGAGTACTGCAGTGGAAGCACCGACAGCCAATTGCAGATCAGAATGAACACGAAGATGGTGACCGCCAGCGGCAATACGAACGGAGCGATCCGCATCCCGATGGCACTCTCGATCTGATCGCGCATCTGAATGGTGATGGCCTCCCAGAACAATTGGACTCCGCTGGGCACACCGCTCGACGTGACCTTGGCACGCAAGAAAAAGGCAAGGGCGATCACGATCGCCGCGGCGATCGCGGTCGACAGCACCGTGTCGACGTTGACCGGCAGCCCGAACCAGTCGTGGGTATCGTGCACGCCCACCTCAATCGTGGCGGCGGCCAGGATCGACTCAGTCATCGCCAGCGTTCCCTTCTGATCCCTTGAGTGCGCCGCCGTCTGGGGCGGCCGAAGCAGTCACAGGCTCCCCGGTGCGCAGCTTCTTCCAGACCGGCAGCGCGGTCGAAAACACCAATAGCACCTGGAAGAGCGCCAGCCCGAACAGCACGCCCAGGCCGTTGGGCCGGAAAACGAAGGCGAGGATCAGCCCGATGACGGTGATGATCGCCAGCCGCATCGCCGAGTTGACCGCCATCGAGCTTTTCAGCGGTTGGTCTTTGGCGGTGATCACATTCACGGAACGTTGCACCAGGACGGCGTTGAGCAAACCAAGCAACAGGCCGATGCCGAAGAACACCCCGAGCATTAGCTGACCGGACAATCCGGCGCCGAGCGTCGCGAGCGCCGTCAGCACGAGACTGATGACAAAGAGGCGTGCCGGGCGGAAAGCAACAGAGGGAAACACCAACGGCGCGTCCTGCGCTGGTGTCGTCACTGAAGCACCTCAATCCCAGATTGACAGAGTGGAAGTCGCACCGACTGATCGGTGGCCCGCCGAGCGTATCGCAGTGGTCGCGCTGGACTTACCCAAGGGGTAGCTCCCTATGTCGGTCGTGAACCGGCACGGTCGGATAAGCGTCCGAAGGGCCGGTTGGCCGGCAACCCGCGAGGTTGATTTCGGGGTTCTACCTGCACCGTACCATATTGCCAGGGGTGCTACTACTCCTCGTCGTAGAGGTCGTCGCGGCGGCGCAGGAGCGGGATCGCCGTCGCGACACCCGCGACCCCGATCGCACCCAGCATCACCGCGGCGGTGTCGCGGGGGTCGAAGAAAATCGTGCTCGCGGCCCCGAAAGCGACGATGCCGACCCAGAGATAGATCAGCAGCACCACCCGGCGATGCGAATGACCGATCTGCAGCAGCCGGTGGTGCAGATGCATCTTGTCGGGGCTGAATGCGCTGCGGCCCGCGCGGGTGCGCCGCACGATCGCCAGCAGCAAGTCGAGCATCGGAAAAAACATGACCGCGACCACCAGTAGAAACGGTGACAGCAGAGCAAACACGTCGCGGGCGCCGTAGGCGTTTTGCGAGATCGGGCCGGCGGCGGTCGTGGAGGCGGCGGCGAGCATCAAGCCGATCAGCATCGACCCGGAATCGCCCATGAAGATCCTGGCGCGGTGGAAGTTGTGCGGCAGGAACCCCAGACACGCCCCCGCAAGCACCACCGAAATCACGGCGGGCGGATAGAACAGCACATCGCCGCCGTGGTCGCGGAGCAGACCGACCGAGAACATGCAGATCGCCATCGCCATGATCAGTCCCAGCCCAGCGGCCAGCCCGTCGAGTCCGTCGACGAAGTTCATCGCGTTGACGATCGAGACCGTCAGCGCGAGGGTGAGCAGGATCGAGGAGGCCTGGTCCAGCACGATGGTGCCCACGCCGCCGAACGGGATGTACAGGACGCTCCAGGCGACGCCCATGGTGACCAGCACGCTGGCCGCGGTGATCTGACCGGCGAACTTCGTTAGCGCGTCCAGCCCCCAACGGTCGTCGATCAGGCCGATCCCCATGATCACCGCACCCGCCACCAGGACGGCCGGCAGACCCGTGGAATAGACGAACCCCCGGGTGAGCGCAGGAAGCTGGGATGCCAGAAAGACGGCGGAGATAATGCCCAGAAACATCGCCAGGCCGCCCATCCGCGGGGTTGGGGACGTGTGCACGTCGCGTTCCCGCGGGTAGGCGACCGCTCCGAGGCGAGTGGCTAGCACCCGCACCGGCCCGGTCGCGAAGTAGGTGATGATCGCCGCGGTCAGCCCCACCAGCGCGAGCTCGCGCAGCGGGACACCGGCGCTGCGATCGGACAAGCCGAGCAAACCACCGGCAAGGCTGGTTACATCGCTGGCCACCTCGAAACCGTACTGCACCAACCTGAGAGCTCGACATCCACAACACCCGCACTGCAACCCGCACCGAAGGTGCAAGCGGTGCGAAAAGCCTGACGGGACTTCACAGCCAGCGCGCGCTCGGGACTACGCGATCAAACTCTCCGGCTTCACTCCGAGGACTTCCGCGACCCGCTCAACGCTGACCGGACCGGCTCGCAGGACACGCGGGTTGACCCCGGTGAGGTCGACGATCGTCGAGGCGGCCTGCTGTTCGGACGGACCACCGTCGAGGTAAACGTCGACGAGATCGCCGAGTTGGCCGCGCGCGTCGTCGACGTTGACCGCGGGCGGGCGACCGGAGACGTTCGCGCTGGATACGGCCATCGGTCCCACTTCGCGCAGCAGCTCGATGGCGACCGGGTGCAATGGCATCCGGAGCATCACCGTGCCGCGGGCGTCGCCGAGATCCCACTGCAACGACGGCGCTTGCGTGACCACCAGGCTGAGCGCGCCCGGCCAGAACGCGCGGATGAGCTCGCGGGCCCCCGCCGGCATCGTGTAGACCAAACCCTCGATGGTGTGCCACGAGCCGACCAGCACACCCACCGGCATGTCACGACCGCGCCCCTTGGCCGCCAACAGCGCCGTCACCGCGGCGCTGTCGAAAGCGTCCGCGCCGATGCCGTAGACCGTATCCGTCGGCATGACAATCAGTTTCCCGCCTTTGAGCGCACCTACCGCCGAGGCGATGCCTTCTGAACGCTGGGTGGGGTCAGCGCAGTCAAAGACCCGAGTCATCGGCGCCGCTCCTCTCCCCCGCAAGCGGGAGGTGCCCCCACATCGCTCTTTTGCTCTGCATCGTCGCGGCGCGCGTCATCGGCGCCGCTCCTTCCTGCGGGCTGTCACGAACCTCGGCCGCCCGGCCAGATCGTGCCGGGCTACTACGTCGTCGAAAAGTCCTGTGCGTGAGATCAATTCAACGGTCTGTGCCGACGTCGTGTCATCATGCTCGACGGCGAACAGGCCGCCGGGACGCAACCATCGGCCGGCGTGCGCGACAACGGGGATGATCAGCGCCATGCCATCTGGTCCGCCGAAGACGGCATGAGACGGATCATGTTGGGTTACTTCGGGTTCCAGAAGCGTTCCATCGGGGACGTAGGGTGGATTCGCGACAACCAGATCGACCTGTCCGTCTAGTTCGCTAAGCAGGCCCGAGACGGTTACGTCGGCGTGCACGAGTTCGACTGCGCTGTCCTCGGCGTTGCGGCGCGCATACTCCAGCGCAGCAACGGAGTCGTCGATGCCAATGATCCGGGCCGCGGGCCGGTGCTGGGCCAGCGCCACCGCCAACGCCCCGGATCCGGTGCACAAATCCACAATCACGGGCCGCGCCGCAAGGCGCTGTGCGGTGACCCACGCCAGGATGGCTTCGGTTTCCGGTCGCGGGATGAACACACCAGGGCCGACGTGCAGCAGCGCGGGCCCGAACGCCGCCGTCCCGATGAGATGCTGCAGCGGCACCCGCTGCGAGCGCGCCGAAATGACGTCGCGATAGCGCCCGAAGAACTCGTCGCCGGGCGACTCGATCAGTGCCAGCCGGCCACGGTCGGTACCCGCCACGTGCGCGGCCAATTGCTCGGCATCGCAGCGCGCCGAGTCGATCCCGGCTTCGGCGAGAAGCTCCGCAGCCGAGTCGATTGCGCGCCGCAGAGCGGTCATGCCTGTTGCAGCCTCGATTGCTTGTCGGCGGCGCTCAGCGCATCGAACAGCGCGTCCAGGTCACCGTCCAGAACCTGATCGAGATTGTGTGCCTTGAAACCGATTCGGTGATCGGTGATCCGGTTTTCAGGGAAGTTGTAGGTGCGAATGCGTTCGCTGCGGTCTACCGTGCGGATCTGGCTGGCCCGATCCGCCGACGCGTCGGCCACCGCCTGCTCCTCCGCCAAAACCTGCAGGCGTGCGGCCAGCACCTGCAACGCACGGGTCTTGTTCTGCAGCTGCGACCGTTCGTTTTGACAGGTGACGACGATCCCGCTGGGCAGATGGGTGATCCGCACCGCGGAGTCGGTGGTGTTGACGCCCTGGCCGCCCTTGCCCGATGACCGGTAGACGTCGATGCGCAGATCCGACTCGTCGATCTGCACCTCACCGACTTCCTCAGGTTCCGGATAGACCAGCACGCCGGCCGCCGAAGTATGCACGCGGCCTTGGGATTCCGTCACCGGAACCCGCTGCACCCGGTGTACCCCGCCCTCGAATTTCATCCGCGACCAGACTCCGTCGACCGAGTCGCCCTTGCTACCGATTGTGAGCGTCGCATCCTTGTAGCCACCCAGGTCAGAGAAGGTTTCGCCCAGCACCGTCACCGTCCAGCCATGCCGCTCGGCATAGCGGATGTACATCCTGGCCAGGTCGGCAGCGAACAATGCCGATTCTTCGCCGCCCTCACCGGATTTGACTTCGAGGACGATGTCGTCGGCATCATGCGGGTCGCGCGGCGACAGCATGTCGGTGAGCTGGGTGTCCAGCTCGGCCACCCGGGATTCCAATTCGGCGACTTCGTCAACGAACGACTCGTCATCGGCGGCCAGCTCACGGGCGGTCTCCAGGTCGCCAAGCGCCGACACCAGCTTGCGGTGGGTCCCCACGATCGGGGCGAGCCGGGCGAACCGTCGTCCGGCTGTGCGTGCCTCGGCGGGGTTGCTGTGCAGGTCGGGATCGGCGAGCGCACGCTCGAGCTCGGCGTGTTCGGCGAGCAGCACGTCGATCGTCTTAACCGGCTGCGCCATATCCGACCTCCCGTCCTGCGCCGTCGTTGACCCTTACACGCGGATGACCCGTAAACGCGAACCGACGCCCGGCCTGTGCACGTTCAAGCACAGTTCGGGCGTCGGTAAGGCAGCTAGTTGTCGGTCTGCTCCGGCGCAGCCGCTTCAGACGTCGCGGCCTTGCGCTTGCCGTAGCGCTTTTCGAAGCGGGCTACCCGGCCGCCGCTGTCGAGGATCTTCTGCTTGCCCGTGTAGAAGGGGTGGCACTGCGAGCAAACCTCGACGGTGATGTGACCTCCCGGCTTGGTGCTGCGCGTCTGGAAGGTGTTCCCGCATCCGCAGACCACAGTGGTCTCCTCGTACGCGGGATGAATGTCAGTTTTCATCATGTCCTCTTCGATCGTTGACCGCCCGGGCCCCATTCTGGATCCGGCGGTCGGGCGTGAACTCCACGAAACTGAGGTGGTTCTGGCCCAGTCGAGGCTCGATTATGCCAGGTCAACCTCTACGAGCCCAAACGCCGGGTTGCGCCCCCGCATTCCCGGCGACCCGGCGGCCGCATTCGTCGAGATATAACCCACGTACACCCGTCGCGGCGCGTCTTGTGCGTGGGTTATGTGTCGCGGTAGGCGCTGCTCTTGGCGTCGCGCGTCCAGAGCACACCGCCCTCGGGTGCTACGCCGCGAGCGGTCAGTTCCCGCTTGAGGACCTTGTTCGTCGCAGTGGTCGGCAGCCGGTCGGTGAGCCAGACGTACCGCGGCCAGGCCTTGGCCGAGAGATCGGCCTGACCAGCCAGAAACCGCCCGAATTCCCCAGCTGTCAGGTCAGCGTCGTCGGCGAGCACGATCGCCGCCATCACCTGGTCGCCGACGTGTTCGTCGGGTACCGCATAGACCGCGACCTGGCTGACCGGCGTCAGCCGCTGCAGGATTCGTTCGATCGGCGCCGTGGTCATGTTCTCGCCGTCCACCCGCAGCCAGTCACCGCTGCGCCCGGCGAAGTAGATCCAGCCGTCGACGTCCCGGTAGGCGAGGTCACCCGACCAGAACATGCCGTGCCGAAGGCGGGCATCGGTGGCTTGCGCATCGTTGTAGTAGCCCGCGAACAGACCCGCACCGGTGGTGTTGACCAGCTCCCCTATCGCTTCGTCCGCGTTGGTCAGGGCGCCGTCCTCGCCGAAGGTGGCCACCGGACACTCCACCAGGGTGTTCGGGTTGTAGATGCCCACCCCGGGGAAACCCCGGCCCAGCGAACCGGGCGGGCAGCCGTCTTCTCGGGTGATGATGATCGCGCCTTCGGTGGATCCGAAGCCGTCCCACACCGTGCAGCCGAAGCGACGACTGAACTCAGCGATATCGCGATCGCTTGCCTCGTTGCCGAATGCCACCCGCAGCGGATTGTCGGGGTCATCGGGTTGCTCGGGTGTGGCCAGCACATACGCCAGCGGTTTGCCGACGTAGTTCATAAAGGTGGCGCCGTACCGGCGCAGATCGGGCAGCAGCCCGGATGCCGAGAACGTCGCGGGGACCATCGCCGCGCCGGCGCGCACCGCAACGCTCCAGCCGGCCAGCAGCGCGTTGGAGTGAAACAGCGGCATCGACAGATAGCAGGTATCGGAGGCGTCGACCTCGAACCGCGCTATCAACGTCGCCCCAGCGAACAGGACGGTCAGATGGGTCACCTGGACGGCTTTCGGCTCACCACTGGTCCCGGAGGTGAAGATCATCATGAAGGTGTCGATGGGGCCGATCTCGCGATACGGGGTGAGGGCTCCGGCATTCCGCAGCAGCGCCGACCAGGAATCGCCTGCCACGTCGAACACCTGCACACCGGGCAGGTCCACGCCATTCAGCAACGCTGTGTGCGCGGGGTCGGTGAGCAGGATCTGGCAGTCGGCGTGCAGGATGTCTCTGCCCAGGGCGGCGCCGCGGCGGGTGTCGTTGATCCCGCACACCACGTATCCGCCAAGGGCTGCCGACGCCATGGCGGTGAGCATCTGCGGGGTGTTGCCCAGCAATGTGCCGACGTGCAACGGGCGATCCCGATCGGCGACGCCGATCAGGGCGGCGGCCATGCTGGCCGCATCGGCCAGATGTTCGCGCCAGGTCCAGACTTGGTCGCCAAACTTCAGCGCCGGCGTGTCTTGGTCCAGACGCTCACGAAGCAACTGCTGAAGCGTCTGAAACGTCCCAGCCACAGCGTGCGACGTTAGTCGTTATCCATGTTCCCCGGTGTCGTCTTGGACACCTGAACGAGGAACTCGTAGTTGGTTTTCGTCTTGCGCAGCTGCGACATCAGCAAGTCGATGGCCTGGTGGGAGTCCAGACCCGACAGCACGCGGCGCAGCTTGTGCACAACGGCGAACTCGTCGGTGGACAGCAACAGCTCGTCCTTACGGGTACCGGAGGGGTTCACGTCGACCGCGGGGAAGACCCGGCGTTCCGAGATCTTGCGGTCGAGCTTGAGCTCGGCGTTGCCGGTGCCCTTGAACTCCTCGAAGATGACCGTGTCGCCGGTGGACCCCGTCTCGACCATCGCGGTGGCGATGATGGTCAGCGATCCACCCTCCTCGATATTGCGTGCGGCCCCCAGGAAGCGCTTGGGCGGGTACAGCGCGGTCGAGTCGACACCGCCGGACAAGATACGGCCCGACGCCGGCGACGCGTTGTTGTACGCGCGGCCCAGCCGGGTGATCGAGTCGAGCAACACCACGACGTCTTTGCCCTGCTCGACGAGGCGCTTGGCGCGCTCGATGGCCAGCTCGGCGACCGCGGTGTGATCCGACGGCGGACGGTCGAACGTCGAGGCGATGACCTCCCCCTTGACCGAGCGCGCCATATCAGTCACCTCTTCAGGGCGCTCATCGACGAGCACGACCATCAGGTGGCATTCCGGGTTGTTTTTGGTGATCGCGTTGGCGATCGCCTGCAGGATCATCGTCTTACCCGCCTTGGGCGGCGACACGATCAGTGCACGCTGGCCCTTACCGATCGGCATGATGAGGTCAATGACCCGGGTGGTCAGCTGGTCCGGGGTGGTTTCCAGACGAAGCCGCTGGTTGGGGTACAGGGGTGTCATCTTGGTGAAATCCGGACGCTTCCTGGCGTCTTCGACCGGCCCACCATTGACGGTGTCCAAACGGACCAGCGGGTTGAACTTCTGCCGCTGGTTGGGCTGTTCCCCGTCCTTGGGCACCCGAACCGCGCCGGTCACCGCGTCACCGCGGCGCAGGCCGTTCTTGCGCACCATGTTCATCGACACGTAGACGTCGTGCGGACCGGCCAGATATCCGGAGGTGCGCACGAATGCGTAGTTGTCGAGGACGTCGAGGATGCCGGCTACCGGTTGGACGACGTCGTCCTCACGCAGTTCGGCTTCGCGGTCGCCACGGTCGCCACGGTCGCCACGCTCGCCGCCGCCGCCACCTTCGCCCGAACGCTCGCCGCGGCGCCTGCGATCGCGGAACCGGCGTCCGCGCCGGCCCTGACGGCCGTCTCCGTCGTCGTCACCGGCGCCACCACCGCCGCCGGCATTGCCATTGCCGCCGCCGCGCGACTGCTGGCCACCTGAGCCGTGTTGGTCACCGCCCTGGTCGCTACCCCCATCCGATCCGCGGTCGTCTGTCTTGGTGTCCCGTTCGCCCCGTTGGCCCTTGTCGGCTCCGTTGGTCGGCGGGGCGTTGCGCTCCTGCTCGTCGGCAGCGCGTGCGTTTGACCCCGCTTCGCGGGAACTGCCGCGTCGTTGCCGGCGCTGCGTCTCGTTTGGTGAATCGTTCTGTTCCCCTTGGGCGGCCGGTACTTCGGTGCTGGGCGCCGAGTCTGGAGCGGTGCGTTCGCCGCTGTTCTGCGACTCCGGGGCGACAGCGGCTGAAGCGCCGTTGGCGTGTCCCCTGGTCTCCTGAATCGCGGCGATTAGTTCGTTCTTACGCATCCCGGATGTCCCCTTGACACCGGCCTGGTTAGCCAGAGCGCGCAGCTCGGGCAACACCAGGGTGGACAGGGAGCCCACGGGAGCGTTGGTCTTGACGTCTGGCGCGTCTGTAGGCACAGAATTCGACAGCTGATCGCCGTCGGTGCTTTCGCCAGCCGTGATGAGGTCCGTATCAGACACGGATTTCCTTTCTTCCCCCGCTGATCACGTCATACGAGGGGTTCGTTGCATTCAGTCAAATTACCGAGTGCGTCCCAATCATCGACTCTGCAACGTTGATCGCCAGCGCATCGGCGGCCTGAACGGCGAACCTCGTCAATGAGAAGGATTGATGGTAGTCCTAGCGGCAAGGGCAGTAAGGATGCAGATGCAGATGCTGCGATTGCTGGACGGCTCCGAGGATAGCCCGCATTTTTGTTGGAAGCAAGCAAACGCTCCGGCCAGCCTGTGGATCAACCGGCGACTGTGACGCCCGGGCTCCAGCGAACTCCTTCGCCAGCGGTCATCTCAATGATGGTAAATCCGTTTGCCGCCGCGTAGTCCAACGCTTCCAAGGGCAATTGCGGCTCTGTGCTCAAGGCAATCAACGCCGGACCCGCCCCCGAAAGCGTCGCCGCAACATTACGACGCCGCAGCAGCCGCAAATATTCCGCCGAGGCCGGCATCGCCGGACCGCGCTGGGGCTGATGAAGCACGTCTTCAGTGGCCGCCATCAGCAGATCCGGGCGTTCGGTGAGCGCCACCACCAGCAACGCGGCGCGGCTCACGTTGAACCTCGCGTCCTCGTGGCTGACCTGGGCGGGCAGCAGCACCCGGGTCTCCGCGGTCAACGAGCGCTCCTCGGGAATCGCGGAGAACAGGTGAATATCTGGGTGGAGCCGCAGCGATACCGCCGAGTAGTCGGGCCGATTGCCGGTGCGGTCAACCCACGAAACCACAGCACCCCCCAACACCGCCGCCGCGGCGTTGTCGGGGTGACCCTCGAACTCCGAAGAAAGCTGGATCAGCTGAGCTTCGCTCAGCGGCGTCGAATCCGTCTGTGCGACAAGGCCATTTACCGCAGCCAGGCCACCGACAACGGCCGCCGCAGAGGAACCCAGACCGCGAGAATGCGGGATGGCGTTACGGCAACGCACGACCAGGCCGGGCGCGCTGACCCCCACGGCCTGCAGTCCGCGCTCGATGGCACGCACCACCAGGTGTCCGGGGCCCAGCGACAATTGCCCGGCGCCTTCTCCATCGACCGTCACCTGCAGGCCGGAATCCGTTGTTTCGACCACGATCTCGTCGCAGAGGTTCAATGCCAGACCGATGCTGTCAAAACCCGGGCCGAGGTTCGCGCTTGACGCCGACACTACGACGCTCGCCACCAGCCCCGCGGGCAGCATCGAGCGCCGACCCACCACGTCTGATGCGTGGCGACCCGCTGCGCCCGGCTCCGCCGCGCTTGCGATCGCCACTAGGCCAGCCCCAACTTCTCGGCAATGAGAACAGGATCGACTGGCAGCGCGGACACCTTCGGCATATCTTTCAGCGCCGTATCGGGGTCCTTGAGACCGTTGCCCGTCACGGTGCACACCACCGTGGAGCCTGGCGCCACCCAGCCGTCGTCAATCGCCTTGAGCAGGCCCGCGATGCTGGCGGCGGACGCGGGTTCGACGAACACGCCTTCGGAGCGAGCCACCAGGTGATACGCGGACAGGATCTCTTCGTCGGTGGCGGCCAAAAAGCGCCCTTTGGACTCCTGCTGGGCCGCGACGGCCTGCGCCCACGACGCAGGAGCGCCGATGCGGATCGCGGTGGCGATAGTCTCCGGGTGGCTCACCGGATGGCCGAGCACCAGCGGCGCCGCGCCGGCTGCCTGGGTGCCCAACATACGCGGGAGCTTGTCGATGAGGCCGTCGCGGTGATACTCGGTGTAACCCTTCCAATACGCGGTGATGTTTCCGGCGTTGCCAACCGGGAGGGCATGGACGTCCGGTGCGACCCCCAGCGCGTCCACGATCTCAAACGCCGCCGTTTTCTGACCCTCGATGCGCACCGGGTTGACCGAGTTGACCAACGAGATCGTCGGAAAGTCCGCGGTCATCTTGCGGGCCAGTTCCAGGCAGTCGTCAAAGTTGCCGTCGATTTGAATGATTTTGGCACCGTGCATGACCGCCTGTGCGAGCTTGCCCATCGCGATCTTGCCCTGCGGTATCAACACCGCACAGGTGATGCCGGCACGGGCGGCGTATGCCGCCGCCGACGCCGAGGTGTTTCCGGTCGACGCGCACAACACGGCCTGCTGCCCGCGGACCAGCGCGTCGGTGACCGCCATCGTCATGCCCCGGTCCTTGAAGGAACCGGTGGGGTTGAGGCCCTCGACCTTGAGGTGGATTGTGCAGCCGGTTTTTTTGGAGAGCCGGGGTGCCGCGATGAGCGGGGTACCACCCTCGAGCAGGGTGACCGGAGTCCAATCGTCGCCGACCGGCAGCCGATCGCGGTAAGCCGCGATCAGGCCTGGCCAGGGTTTGTGAATGGCCGACTGGGCGATTCGGGGGGCACTCATAGGGTGGTTCCTTCTAGTCGCAGCACGCTTGTGACTGCCTGCACGACATCCAAGTCCGCAAGCGCTTCAACAGTTTCGGAGAGCGCGGCGTCGGTGGCGGTGTGGGTGACCACCACGATACGGGCTCCCACTCGTCGGCCGTCCACATCCGCCACACCCTCCTGGCGGACCTCGGCGATGCTGACCTCGCGTTTGGCGAATTCCGCCGCAACCGAGGACAACACACCGGTCTTGTCGGCGACGTTCATGCTCACGTAGTAGCGGGTCATAATGAAACCCATTGGTGCCACTGGAAGTTGAGCGTATCTGGATTCTCGAGGCCCACGACTGCCGAGTACCCGGTTACGGGCGGCCATCACCAGGTCACCGGCCACCGCCGATGCGGTCGGCGCGCCGCCGGCCCCCTGGCCGTAGAACATCAACCGCCCGGCGGCCTCAGCCTCGACCACGACCGCGTTGAACGCACCGTTGACCGTGGCAAGCGGATGCGTGAGCGGGACGAGCGCAGGATAGACGCGCGCCGAAACCCGTTGCTGACCATCGTCGTTGGTGATGCGTTCGCAGATCGACAGCAGCTTGATGGTGCAGCCCAGGCTGCGCGCCGACACGAAGTCGGCCGGGGTGATCTTGCTGATGCCCTCGCGATACACGTCGTCGGCGCTCACCCGGGTGTGAAAGGCGATCGATGCCAGAATCGCGGCCTTGGCCGCCGCGTCATAACCTTCGACGTCAGCGGTTGGATCGGCTTCGGCGTAACCCAGCGCGCTCGCCTCGGCCAGCGCACTGTCGTAGTCGGCCCCGGTGCTGTCCATCGCGGAAAGGATGTAGTTGGTGGTGCCGTTGACGATGCCGGCCACCCGCAACACCGTGTCGCCGGCCAGCGATTGAGTCAGTGGGCGGATCACCGGAATAGCGCCGGCGACCGCCGCCTCAAAATACAGGTCGACGTTTGCGGCTTCGGCGGCCTGCGCCAATTCGCCGTTGGACGTGGACAACAACGCCTTGTTGGCCGTGACGACGGACTTGCCGTGCTCGAGCGCGGACAGGATCGCCTTGCGGGATGGCTCTACCGGTCCCATCACCTCAACGACGATGTCGACATCCTCGCGCGAGACGAGCTCTTCGATATTGTCGGTGAGCAGGCCGACCGGAACGCCGCGGTCAGCGGCGATGCGGCGCACCCCGATACCGCGCAGCACCAACGGGGCACCAACGCGGGCCGCGAGGTCCTCAGCACTGTCCTCGATGATGCGGACTACCTCGCTGCCGACGTTGCCCAACCCGAGCACTGCTACGCCGACCGACTTTTCGTCACCGGACACGGGTCACCTCACTTCCAGACTCAGCAGATCGTCGACCGTCTCCCGGCGCAGGATCAGGCGGGCACGTCCAGCGCGCACCGCCACCACGGCGGGCCGGCCGACCATGTTGTAACGGCTCGACAGTGAATAACAGTACGCGCCGGTAGCGGCCACCCCGAGCAGGTCGCCGGGCTGTAGGTCGCCCGGCACCCAGGCATCGCGAACGACGATATCGCCGCTTTCGCAGTGCTTTCCGACGATACGGGCGAGCGTCGCCGGTGCGTCGCTGAGCCGCGAAACCAGCCGCGCGTCATACTGCGCGTCGTAGAGCGCGGTGCGAATGTTGTCGCTCATGCCGCCGTCGACGCTGACGTAGCGGCGCTGAGCCGTCGTGCTGACGTCGACGTCTTTGACTGTGCCGACCTCGTACAGGGTGATGGTGCCCGGCCCGGCGATGGCGCGACCCGGCTCGACCACCAGCCGGGGGGTGGGCAGGCCCAGGGCCGCACTCTCGTTGCTCACGATGACGCTCAGCTTGGCCGCCAGTTCTGCGACCGGAGGCGGGTCGTCGGGCGCCAGGTACGAAATGCCCAGGCCGCCACCGAGGTCGACGGTGGAGATCTGCGCGGTCTTCTCTACGCCGAACTCGTCGACAATCATGCGCAGCAGACCGATGACGCGGTGCGCGGCGAGCTCGAAACCGGCGACATCGAAGATCTGCGAGCCGATATGGCTGTGCAGCCCGACCAGCCGCAGGTGATCGGTGGCGAATACCCGATGCACGGCCGCCATCGCCGCGCCGCTGGCCACCGACAGCCCGAACTTCTGGTCTTCGTGTGCGGTGGAGATGAACTCGTGGGTGTGTGCCTCGACACCGACGGTGAGGCGCACGAAGACATCCTGGACAACGCCCGCGTCGCCCGCGATCGCATCGAGGCGCTCGATCTCGATCATCGAGTCCAGGACGACGTGACCCACCCCTGCCTTGACCGCCGCGGTCAACTCCTCGACCGATTTGTTGTTGCCGTGCAGGGTGATCCGCTGCGGCGGAAAGTCGGCGTGCAATGCGACGGCCAGCTCACCGCCGGTGCACACATCGAGCGAGAGGCCTTCTTCGTCGATCCACCGGGCTATCTCACTGCACAGGAATGCCTTGGCGGCATAGGACACATTCTGTCCGCCGCCGAACGCCGCCGCGATCTCTTTGCAGCGAGCGCGGAAGTCGTCCTCGTCGATGACGAACAGCGGAGTTCCGTACTCCTGGGCGAGGTCGGTCAGCGCAACTCCGGCGATGCCGGTGACTCCGGCTTCATCGCGAACTATGTTGCGGGGCCAGACATTCGACGCCAGCCGCAGCAGCTCGTCGGCCGACTGCGGCCGCGGCGGGCTACCGGTGTGCCGGGACTCTTCGGCGTGCCGGGGACCGGCGGGATGAACGTTCACATTCGCTCCGGGGCGCTGACTCCGAGTATCGCCAGCCCGTTGGCGATGACCTGACGAGTGGCCTGGCACAGTGCCAGGCGCGCGGTGTGCAGGTCGGTGGGCGCCTCGTCGCCCATCGGCAGCACCCGGCACGCGTCGTAGAACCGGTGATAGTCACCGGCGAGGTCTTCCAGGTAGCGGCACACCCGGTGTGGTTCCCGCAGGGAAGCCGCCGTTTTCAGTGTCCCGGGGAACTGACCGATGGTGCGCAGCAGCGCACCTTCTTTGTCGTGGCTGAGCAGCTCCAGGTGCGCGGTGTCGGGGATCAGGCCGAGTTCGGCGGCGCTGCGGGCCAGTGCCGACAGCCGGGCATGCGCGTATTGCACGTAATAAACCGGGTTTTCATTCGACGCTGAGGACCACAGTGCCAGGTCGATATCGATGGCGGTATCCACCGACGAGCGGATCAGGCTGTAGCGCGCGGCATCCACGCCGATGGCCTCGACCAGATCGTCGAGCGTGATCACGGTGCCGGCCCGCTTGCTCATCCGGACCGGTTGGCCGTCGCGTACCAGGTTGACCATCTGCCCGATCAGCACCTCGACGGTGGCCGGGTCGTCGCCGAACGCGGCGGCCGCCGCCTTGAGCCGCGCGATGTAGCCGTGATGGTCGGCGCCGAGCATGTAGATGCACAAGTCGAAACCGCGTTGCCGCTTGTCCAGGTAATACGCGAGATCGCCGGCGATATACGCCGGCTTCCCGTCGCTCTTGATCACGACGCGGTCTTTATCGTCGCCAAAAGCGCTGGTACGTAACCAGCTTGCGCCATCCTTCTCGTAGATGTTGCCGGTCTCGCGCAGCCTGGCGATGGCCTGGTCGACGCGGCCGCTGGTGTGCATCGAATCTTCGTGGGTGTAGACGTCGAAGTCGGTGCCGAATTCGTGCAACGACGCTTTGATGTGGGTGAACATCAAGTCGACACCGATCCCGCGGAAGGTCTCGTGCATCTCGGCTTCGGGCAGGCTCAGCGCGTCGGGCGCCTTTTGCAGTACCTGCGCGGCGATGTCGGTGATGTAGCTGCCCGCGTAACCGTCCTCAGGAACGGGTTCGCCTTTGGCGGCGGCGATCAGCGAGTGGGCGAACCGGTCGATCTGAGTGCCGTGGTCGTTGAAATAGTATTCGCGCACCACGTCGGCGCCCTGCGTCGACAGCAACCGGCCCAGCGCGTCGCCGACGGCGGCCCACCGGGTACCGCCGATGTGGATCGGCCCGGTCGGGTTGGCCGAGACGAACTCGAGGTTGATCTTGTGTCCGGCCAGGACGTCGGCGTTACCGAAACCCGCGCCGGCGTCGATGACGGTGTTGACGATCTCCGCCTGCGCCGACGCGTCGAGACGCAAGTTGATGAAGCCCGGTCCGGCGACCTCTGCCGAGGCGATGCCGTCGGCCCGCGCCAGCGCCTCGGCGAGCCATCCGGCCAGCTCACGCGGGTTCGCGCCGACTTTCTTGGCCAGCTGCAACGCCAGGTTGCTGGCGTAATCGCCGTGCTCGGGATTGCGCGGCCGTTCCACAGTCACCACCGAAGGCAATGCGGCAGCATCCAGCCCGCGCTCGGCCAGCACCGCGGCAGCGGTGACTTTGAGCAGCTCAGCCAGGTCGGCGGGGGTCACGAGCGTCCATCCTATTGGCTGGGGTGCTGCGGCCCCGAATCCATCACGGTGGCCGAGCGGTCAGCGCGATGCGTTAGTCTGTCTGGGCCCAATGGCGCAGCATCTTGTCAGTGCGCCCCCGTAGCTCAGGGGATAGAGCGTCTGCCTCCGGAGCAGAAGGCCGCAGGTTCGAATCCTGCCGGGGGCACCATCTGATCAGCACAAATGGAAATCCGTGCGAGATTCGTGCCACCGGGCGGTCGGGAACCAGCCGACAACCGTGGCGCGGCTAGACTCGGCGGCCATGAACGACCGCGGAGTCGAGGGGATGGCGGTTCATCCCCAACGAGGACAACGACGGCGGCGGGACGTTCATACACATGAACGCCACGGCTCGCGATGAACGTGCGCGAGATGGTGTGGGCGGAACAGGATGAGCTCCGTGAACTCCTCGCCGGTCTTGCAACCGACGATTGGGACCAGCCCACCCTGTGTGGGAGCTGGAAGGTGCGAGACGTTGTCGCCCACTTGATTTCTATAAACGAGGCGGGCCTCTCGGGCCTTCTGCAAGCGACCGTCTCAATCAACTGGTTCAACTCCACCGAGGTCAAACGAAGAGCTTCCCTCACGCCCGAGGAGCTACTCGATGCATTCGAGAAGGTGATGGGCATACGAGGCATCGGAAGACTGGCTCCTCCCTCTGCCATGCTCGTCGAGGTGCTGGTTCACAGCCAGGATATTCGCCGCCCCTTGGGGTTGCAGCGCGAAATTCCGGCCGAGCGCCTTCGCGTGCTTCTGCCTCACTCGGTGTCCCCGGCAAGCTATGTGCCGGGTTTCGGGTTCACTGGAGGAAGGAGGCGGGCACGCGGCCTACGGCTGCGCGCCACCGACCTTGGCTGGTCGTGGGGAACCGGTCACGAAGTATCCGGTGCAGCCGAGGCACTCTTGCTGGCTGTTCTCGGAAGACCAGCCGCCTTGGCGGATCTGTCTGGTGACGGAGTGCCCACGCTCGCCAGCCGCATGACGAACGGATAAGAGCAGCGCCGTTCCGGAAGCTGAAAGCGGTGAGCGCGTGACCGCTTCGTGGCCGCCCCCGCGGCCGCCGCCAGCGCCGTATTCGTCAACGGCAAGCTCGTAGAACGACCGGACGATAACAAGCAGTCACGCCGCCCATCGAGACCGCGGCATCACCAAGGTCGATCCAAAGGTATTGACAATTGCTCTGAACAAACCGGCAACCGACTCGGCCCGCCACTCTTTCGTGGTGGCGGGCCGAGTGTTGTCCGCTACCCGTTCATGTATCCAGTGGTGTGTCCGTTAATTAATTGATGATTACTTGGTATGATTCGTAGCATGAGGCAGCCCGTTCCCGCTCTGGTCGTGTCCCCTGGGCAGCGTGAGGTTCTCGAGTCGGTGGCACGCTCACCGTCCGTGCCACACCGCGAGGTGGTCCGGGCGCGGGCGTTATTGATGGCAGCCGACGGTGTGGCGAACACGGCGATCGCGCGGGCGTTGTCGGTGTCGCCGGCGTCGGTCAGCGGGTGGCGCGCCCGGTTCGCCGAGGAGGGGCTGGTCAAGTTCGCGCAGGTGCGCGAGGGTCGGGGTCGAAAGAAGACGATCCGGCAGGAGAAGATCGACGAGATCGTGGATCTGACACTGAACTACCGTCCGCAGGGCGAAACCCATTGGAGCTGCCGGACGATGGCCGCGGCGAGCGGGGTATCGAAATCGACTGTGCAGCAGGTGTGGTCGGCGCGGGGCCTCAAACCGCACCGGGTAGAGACGTTCAAGCTGTCCAACGATCCGAACTTCGAGGAGAAGCTGGTCGATGTCGTTGGGCTTTATCTGAATCCGCCGGAGAAGGCGATCGTGTTGTGTGCCGATGAGAAGTCCTCGGTGCAGGCCTTGGATCGCACCCAGGCATCGCTGCCGATGGTCAAGGGGCGGGGCGAGACGATGACCCACGACTACAAGCGCCATGGCACGACCACTCTGTTCGCCGCGCTGAACGTGCTGAGCGGCATGATCATCAGCGAATGCATGCCTCGGCACCGGCATCAGGAATGGTTGAAATTCCTCAAGACCATCGACCGGCAGGTGCCCCAAGATCTGCAGATCCACCTGATCCTAGACAACTACGCCACCCACAAGCACGAAGACGTCCGCGCCTGGCTCGCCAAGCACCCCCGGTTCCACCTTCACTTCACCCCGACCTCGTCGTCGTGGCTCAACCTCGTCGAACGCTGGTTCTGGGAACTGACCGACAAAGCGTTGCGGCGCGGGGTCTTCCACTCCGTGCCTGACCTCGTCGCCTCCATTCAGGAATACATCGACGCCCACAACGACGACCCCAGACCCTACGTGTGGACCGCCACCGCCGAGTCCATCCTCGCCAAAGTCGCACGCGGTCGGATCGCCCCCGAAAAAGTCAGCTAAATACAGGACATACCACTAGTGTGTGGCCTGTCGTTCGACAGTCGCCGTCACGCAGCAGGTGGGGGGCTAGCAGGGTGCTTGTCGGGGCAGTAATCTGCGGTGGCCGCGCCGATGAATACCTGGGCTTGCGCCGGGGTCAGTCGTTGCGCTCCCAGCAGCTGGTCAACCTCATCCCTGGCGGTGTATCCCGCGGTCAGGTCTTGGCACATCGCGTGCGCCATGTTCACGGTTTGAGACGCTGTACCAAGGTGGATGCCGTGTGAACCCAGGTAGTTGAAGAAATCCGCGTCGGTAGTGTCGGCGCTCGCGGCGGCGACGGGCATCACGATGAGCGCCAGTAGAGCGCCGAAGGCGCACGTGCTTAGCTTCTTTGTCATTTCGTCCAGCCTTTCAAGGCTTCATTCAAGCTCGGCCGACACGAGGGGGCTCGAAGAGTTACGTGCCGAAGGTTTCCCGATATAGGGGGTTTCCGATGTCAACCATTTGTATGCGCACACAGCCTCGAATTCCGAGATTTAACCCGCCATCCACCTTTGGCTCGGGTTGAGTTCAATTCCCGTGGCGTCGCACCCTCCCAGGGGTTTACTCCGCTGCGGTTCGTTAAGCACCGAGCGAAAAAGAGTCTCGGCCTACGTCATCTTCGTGTAGTTACCCTTTATCTCATGATCGTTGACTCGTTCCCCTGCGCTGCACAAGATCTCGCCCGCTACCGCCTTGAGAGCGAGTCGATGTGGTTACGCCACGACGACGATTCCGACGATCCTGGCACCTGGCATCTGGTGAGAACTATCCGCTATGTCAGCTTCGGGAGTATTGACGATCCCGATCTTCAAGGCGTCAAGCTGTTAGCTGTTTCATTTCATGATGAGACACCCGAAGTGGTGCTTAATCAGACCGACCAGGTCGAGTGCGCCGTCCCTCGGCACGTTCGTCTTCCCGAGTCGTGACGGTGCCGGGCGCTCAGTCCCTAGCCTGCACAGAGGACAGCGAGGTGCGATCATCTCTTCATGCAAGACTGCGACCCAGCTCAGGCTGCGGAACTGATCCGCGCGTTACGTGATCATCTGCGCGAGATGACCCAGCATCTGGCCCGGGTTGAAGCCCGCTATGTCCCTGGCCCGAACGGCCATCCAGCGCGGCTGGAGGCAGTTGCGCTGCGACGCGACATCGCAGAGGCACAGATGCACGTCGATCGGCTACAGCGCCGCTACCTGAGCGACGACGAGCGAATCCAACAGCGTCACGGCGGAGGACAGCCTCGAGCCATGGTGGGTCTGCAAGTCAGATAACAGGTGAAATGCCAACGCCGATCCGCGAACCTACGCTCCGCAGCATGCGCGACCTCGAGGTGATTGACTCCGAGACTCTCGCCCTAGAGTCGATACGCGCACTAATGAGGCGAGGAAACAGGGGGCGTCCATGACGTCGCGAGACATGTCGAAATATGCCGCAATGCGGCCCTACTTCGAGGTCGTCGCCAAAGCCCTAGAGGGCCTAGTCGACGGCATCGATTTTTTCGATATGCACGCCGAGGATGTGGTCGTCGAGTACATCATCACGGTCCCGGAATATCCGCGCAGAGTCGTCGGCCGCGACGCGCTGGCCGAGCTGTACTCCGATTACGGTGATTCGATCGTTCAGTCCGGCAGCAGCAACGTGCACCGCTATTACGATCCCGAGAAGTCTGTGGTGGTTCTGGAATACACCATGCACGGCACGGTGGTGCTCACCGGCGAGCCGTACGTTAACCGCTTCATCTCGGTGATCACGGTCAAGGACCGCAAGATCGTGCACTGGCGCGATTATCTGGATCCGTTGGCGGTGTTCGCTGCGTTCGGCACCACGCCGGCACCCGGCACGCAAGGCACCCAATAGCCCTCGCGCGGACAGACGCGCTGCTGGACGGACGAAATCGGCTTTGTCGTACCGCCGGCGTCCAATGACCGCCATGAACCAACCCAGAACACACACCGCAGGCGCCTCTAAGCCAGCCGACAGGAGCGATTCTGGCGGCCGTTCTGGGCATACATTGGCTGACCCGTCAATTGATTACCCAAAAGTGGGGTAGCGGACTAGTCGTGCAGATCGCCGCCACACTTCAATAACGTTGACGGCATACCCGATAAATAAGGGGTGCTGGATATGGCGTATGTGGTCGCAGACCCGGAGATGATGACGGCGGCGGCATCGGATCTGGCAAGGATCGGCTCGAACGTCAACGCGGCGCACATGGTGGCGTCGGCCCGGACGACTTCGGTGATTCCCGCCGCCGCTGATGAAGTATCGGCGGGTATCACGCACCTGTTCTCGGCGCACGCCCAGGAGTATCAGGCGCTGGCGGGGCAGGCGTCGGCGTTCCACGAAGAGTTCGTGCAGCACCTGACTGAAAGTGCTGGCTCGTACACCAGCATCGAGGCCGCCATCGCCTCGTTTTTGCGTGACCTGAACGCGAATGTGAGCTCGTTTACCAGCGTCATTGTCGATGCATGGAAACCGGTGGTTAACACCATAAAGGACACTCCACCGATTGACTTATTAAAGGAAGCAGTCGGTGACATTGTGGGTTTAATCACCGCTCCGATCTGGCTCCCATTCGTAGCTTTCATCCTTCTGAATTTTTTCTATCTGCTCTCGATCGGAGAATGGAGCTAATGTGATCGCGGACACGGAGTTGATGACGGCAGCCGCATCGGACCTGGCAGGCATTGGATCGAACCTCAACGCGGCCCACCTGACGGCGGCGGCCTCCGGTGTCGCGGTGATTCCTGCCGCTGCCGATGAGGTATCGGCGGGTATCGCGCACCTGTTCTCGGCACACGCCCAGGACTATCAGGCGCTGGCCGCGCAGGCGTCGGCGTTCCACGAAGATTTTGTGCAGCACTTGACTGCCAGTGCAGCTTCCTATGCCAGCATCGAAGCCGCCATCGCCTCGCTGTTGCATGACCTGAACTCGAGTGCGGACTCGTTTACCAGCGCCATCGCCACCTTACCCGGCCAAATACTCAAATGGTTAAACGGCGCCTTCGATTATTTTGTTTCTCTGCTCGATTTTATAGTAAGCGATCCGGCGGGTTTTTTAGAAGGTTCATTAGCAATCGCTTTGATTGTCGTCCTTGCTCCAATCTGGATCCCGCTAGCAATTTTGTACTTTGCATATCTTCTAAACCTAGCCGCGATGGGAGAAACTGGCTTCTAGGCCACGAGGCCGACAGCAGCCGATATGCGCCCCGTAATGCTCCCGGCAATGCGGCATGCCTTGGAGCCCGAGGTTATTGACGGCCCCGAAAGAAAGAACATGCTAACGCGTAACTGGTCTAAGTCGAGTAGCGGACTACTCGTGCAGACCATCACCAAGTCGTTACCGTTGACGGCAACCCGTTCATTCTAGCGCGAATCCCCGCGAATCCCCGCGAATTCCCGCGCATGGCCGCGCATGGCCGCGCATGGCCGCGCATGGCCGCGAAAGGTAAAGTTTCGATATATGACGCGAGGCGCAAGTATTGCGGCTGTGAATAGAGTGCTTTCGCGGCGGGCGTGGTTGGGCGTGGCCGGTGCGGCAACGGCGGCCACACTGGCCGGGTGCGGATCAACGAAAACAAAATCAGCGCCCACGGTGACCGTCACCGTGCCTAGATCGGCGGTCATTTCCGACGAGAACGAGCTACCAGTGATCACCGATCCCCAAGTAGCCCTGGACACGTTGATGGCCGGTAATCAGCGTTTCGTTAAGGACAGGTTGCAAGAACCCGGCCGGGACCCCGCGCGCCGACTCAAACTAGCCCAGGGCCAACACCCCTTCGCCACTATCCTGGCCTGCTCGGACTCACGGCTGCCACCCGAGCTGATCTTCGACCAAGGCTTCGGAGATCTGTTCGTAGTGCGCGTGGCCGGCAACATCGTCGACGATTCACTCGTGGGCAGCATCGAGTACGCCGTCGACCATTTGCACACCCCGCTGATCATGGTGATCGGTCATGAGAAATGCGGCGCGGTCGAAGCGACCCTGGAATCAATCCAGCAACACCAGCCTGCCAACGGAGACATCGAAGTGCTGGTCGCCGCGATCACCCCGGCAGTCGCTGCGGCCGAACAGCGTTCCGGGGACCTGCTCGACAACACCGTCCGCGCCAACGCCCAACAATCACTGGATACGATCAACAAATCTTCCGAACTGACCGGCCCCCTCTCCAGCGGCCAATTCAAAGCCGTTGCCGCCTACTACAGCATCGACGACGGCCGCGTCAGCCTGATCTAGCGGTGTGTGTCGGAATTAACTGACTTTTTCGAGCGCGATGCGGCCGCGTGCGAATTTGACCGGGATCGACTCGCGTTTCGCAGTCCAGATGTAGGGCGTGGGTCTTACACGGATTCCGCAGGTTCAACCGAAGTTAGGGCGCGAACAAGATAGCCGTACGGGCGCGCTGCGCCCCCGTCACGCGCAGGAACCCATCGGCGGCGTCCTGAAGCGCAAGCAGGGCTCGGCAACCTCGTAGCACGGAGGACAACGTTTGTTGGGATCGGTAGCGGACTGGCCCCTATGTACTTGCTACAGCGACGCCGCGAAAGCCGGCGGGTGGTCAGAAAGGACCTGCCGTGAAGACCAATCGAATCATCGCCGGGGCGCTGCTGTCAGGCGCCGTCGCGGCAGCAGGAGTAGGCCTCGGCGCAGGTACCGCCAACGCCAAACCTTTTTACTGGTGCCCTGGCGATCCCCCGATTATGGGAGCGGTACCAGACCCAAATGGCGGAATGAAGCCGGTTCCCATCTACCCCGCTTGGGACACTTCCATCTGCCACGACTACGGCGTCAGGGGCAATCACGTTGCGGAAGGAAAAGATTGTGTCCTCCCGCAGTTCCAATGGTTTATGTGTCCGCCCGGCACAATCCCAATCCCGAACATGCCGATCATCCCGAACGTGGGTGAGTGAACAACGTAGGAGTTCGCGGCGAACTCGCGCCAGGTCAACGTCTGGCCGTCTCTTTTGTTCAAATTGAGACGCCGAATCTTCGGCCCGGCTGGTGTGCGTAAGACTACGCTCAGTTTGCTTGCTGATCGCAGGCCCGGGAGGTCGGGCGAGAGGAATGACCGTGTCGTTCGTGGTCATGGCACCGGAGACGCTCACAGCCGTGGCCGGAAACCTGGCAGGTATCGGTTCGACGCTGGAGCAGGCGACGACGGCGGCAGCGGGCCGCACGACCGGGATCGCAACCGCCGCAGCCGATGAGGTGTCGATCGCTGTCTCCCAGGTGTTTGGCACCTACGGCCGGGAATTTCAAGCTGCCAGCACCGAAGCTGCGGTGTTTCATGCCGAGTTCGTGCGTTTGTTGAACGGTGGCGCGGCGGCATATCTGAGCGCCGAGATCGCCAACGCTGAGCAGAATCTGGTGAACGCGGTGAATGCGCCGGCCTCGGCCGCCGCTGCCACTGCAGGCGGCCCATACCAGCAACTCTTCGCCAACACGGCCGCCAACCTTCAGGCCCTTGACCGAGCCTGGGCCGCACACCCGTTCCCGTTCCTGAGCCAGGTCATCGCCAACCAGCAGGTGTACTGGCAGGAGATTGGCTCAGCACTGGCCAGCGAAATCCAGAACTTCCCCGCCAATTTGGCAAATTTGCCGGCGGCTATCCAGGCCGGTATCCAGGAACTGTTGGCCTTCAACGCCGCCTATTACTTGCAACAGATCGTCGCCAGTCAATTGGGCTTCGCCCACACGTTCGCCACGTCGCTAAACCACGGGATCACCACCTTTGTGGCCGGGCTGCCTGGTTTTGAAACCGCGGCTCAAGTCGCCTTTCAGACCCTGCTAGAGGGCAATCCGACCGGTGCGGTTACTGACCTGGCACAGGCCTTCTCAAAGCTTATGGTCACCGGATTCGACACCAGCGACGTGACGATTGGCGTGGTGGTTAATTTCCCGAATGTCTCCCTGGTCGCCACGGCGAATCCCGTGCTGCTTGGTCCGCTGGGTGATCTATTCGCGATCATGCACATCCCCGGACAAGAGGCGCAGTTTTTCACCAACCTGATGCCTCCCTCCATCCTGAGACAGGTATCGCAGAATTTCACCAACGTGCTCAATACGCTTAGCATCCCCAGCATTTCGGCGACCCTTACGCAGCCGTTGACCGCGGCCGGAACACTCAGCGCCTACTTCGGGGATCCGTTGGTCCTCACCTACGCGACAGTGGGTCCCGCTTTCACGACACTAAACGCAGTCGCAAATAGCCTGACGGCTTTTGACCAGGCCCTGGCGACCGGGAACGGGCCAGCGGCGCTCGGCGCGCTCATTGACGCTCCGGCCGAGGCTGCAAACGGCTTCCTCAACGGCCAACTCATCGTCGATGCGCCGATATTGGTGCCAACGGGTCTCCCAGCGTCGATAGTCATTTTGCCGTTGCCGCCGCCTCTCCCGCCGGTGACGGCCCCGTTGCCCCAGACAATATTGATCACGGTGCACATACCCTTCGACGGGCTACTCGTTCAGCCACACCCCCTTATGGCAACAATTAGCCTGCCTGGTTATCCCCCTCCTCCTCTTGGTCCGGGTCCGCCAACCGACGTAACTGTCTTCGGGACGCCCTTCTCCGGACTCGTTCCACTGCTGGTCAACGCCATACCCGAACAGCTCGCCGCGGTAATCAAGCTCACGGCGTAGCCGGTCTTACACGAAATGCCGAGGCATAAAGCAAATTAACGCGGGCCGGGCGCACGACGGCCTGCCCGGCGGGCGTGGCGGCCACGGGCACTAATTGAAGTCAACCAACACCGTTAACTTCACTTAGTCAGATAAGTGAAGCTAAACTGTGGCAGTGACTTCACTTCGCCCCGTCACCTACGAGAACGTTCGTTGGGAACCACAGGGGGTGCGGCACGCGAGCACGGCGCTGCCGAGGTACGGCACCTACCGCCCCGCTGTGCCGGCCAACATTGCCAACCTGGTCCTGGACCTGCCGCCATCCGCGTTCGCAGACGCCGAATCCGCCAGCCACGAGATCACGCGCTTCGACGCCGAGCTCGGAGGCGAGATCGCACCGTTTACCGCCGTGTTGCTGCGGTCGGAGTCAGCCGCAAGCTCGCAGATCGAGAACCTGACCGCATCAGCCCGCGCTATCGCCGAAGCGGAGCTGCCCGGCGGCAAGCCCAAGCGCAACGCAGAGATGATCGTCGCCAACACCGCTGCGATGCAAGCAGCGGTCACCCTGTCCGACGCTGTCGACGCCGACGCCATCCTGGCGATGCACCGCGCGTTGATGGCCAAAGAACCACGCCATACGCCAGGCGAATTCCGCACCGAGCCAGTGTGGATCGGCGGTGGCTCCACCCCCATCGGCGCGACATTCGTCGGCCCGCGCCACGAGCTGGTCCCCCGCGCGATTGGCGACCTGCTCGCCTTCGTGCAGCGCGCCGACGTTCCCGCGCTGCCGCAGATCGCGGTGGCCCATGCGCAGTTCGAGACCATTCACCCCTTCACCGACGGGAACGGACGCACGGGCCGCGCACTGGTGCAAGCCATACTGCGCAACAAAGGCCTGACCCGACAGGTGACGGTGCCGGTCTCGGCCGGGCTGCTGGCCGACACCGGCGCATACTTCGCCGCGCTGAATACCTACCGCGACGGTGACGCCGCGCCGATTGTCGAGCGCTTCACGCAGGCCAGCATCCTGGCTATCGCAAACGGGCGTCAACTAGTCGCCGACCTTCGCGATATCCGGGAGAACTGGAACGACGTGATCACCGCGCGGTCCGACTCGGCGGTGTGGAAGGTCGCCGATTTGCTGACCCGCCGCCCGGTCGTCAACGCTGCGCTACTGGCGCAGGAGCTGGGCATCGAGTCCACCAACGCTCACCGCTACCTCAACCCACTCACCGAGGCGGGAATCCTCATCGAGACGACCAGTGCACCCCGCAACCGAGTATGGCGTTCGCCGGAAGTGCTCGCCGCGCTCGACGCGTTCGCCGAACGCGCCGGGCGGCGAGGCTGACCGACATTTTCATCCTGCCAATCAACTCGGGCTCGCGGACACTGGCTTTGGAGCTTATCCGTGAGAGACGGCCGGGTCGGGTGCGCGGCGAGTGGAGGGCAGCGCTATCTCAGTCGCAGCGTGCGAATAATGCGGCCTTCGACGTCGATTTCGATTTGGTAGAGGTCGTTGCCTATCGTCCGGAGAACAGTTTGGGCTTTCCCTTCGCCGCGTTGAACGACATGCTCGCCCGTCTTTACCGTGTTAGCGGTGACTTGGTTAAGCCGGGCGCGGTCGGCCTTTGCCTGGTCGTTTATTACGTCGAACAAGCTTCTGCCCTGCTGGCCCAGTTCTTTTACAGGCTCACCGAGCTTAGGCCGCGCAAGGGTTTCTTTGACGAGCGTCACCGCGAATCTGCCCAAGGCACGGAACGGGTCGCTTCTGCGTGCCGAGGTCGCCATCGCGGAAACGTTAGCGGCCTCGGTGGCCCCATAAGCCCCCGCAGAGCTGAACAAAGCCTGCACGAACTGCGCATGAAACGCCTCGGCTTGCGCGCTGAGGGCGTGAAACTCCTTGCCGTGGCCGGAAAAAAGCGCCGCGATCGCCGCCGACACCTCATCTAGCGCGGCGGGTGCCAGCGCGGTAGTCGAAGCCGCCGTCGCCCTATTGGCCTCGCTGATCGTCGAGCCGAGGCTGGCTAGATCCGAAGCCGCGGCGTGGACGAATTCCGGTGCTGTGAACACAAACGACATGCCGACCCCTCTAACCGCAACAGCCACAAAACTCAGTGGTCGCATCCCGAGTGGCGACAACGGGATGGTACCTGGGTCGCGCCGACCTGTCGTCGTTCTTCAGGGAGCTAGCCGGCAGCACCGCGACGACCGTTGGCGGCAACGGCGGACCAGCTGGGCACGCCCTGGTCTAACAGCGCGTCAGCTGGGGACTGCATACCGCCGGGGTGGCGCCTCGGCGACCCACCTGTCAAACTCCGCCGCAGCCTCGAGTAGTGCCGCGGCCAGCTCGCGGGCCTGGTCGCCCTTCAACGGCATATCGGCGTCCACATCATGGATCGCGATGCCCGGAGGTGACAGGATGTCGCCGTTGTCGAGGGTGCCGTCTGACCACTGGAAGGCATGCACCGAAACGCGGATCGGGTGGTCGGTGAGAGGCCGAGTCGCGCCGACGATGATTCGGTAGTGCGCCTGATCTCCTTCTGGCTCCCAGTCGTCGACCCGGGCTACGCCGGCAGGAAGGGCGACGTGATCGGGTGTACTCATGGCTGCTTTCCCCCTTAATTGCACGTGGCTAAAGACTCACCAAGGCGTCGGCCGCTGCTGCTCGGACCTCGTCGTCGTAAACCGCGGTGTATTGCTCGGTGGTCAGAAGTGATTCGTGGCCGGGCAGCCTCTGGATAGCCCGAAGGTAACGGTGACGTTCGCCACCTCGATGCCTGAGCTTTGGCTGGTGTGCCGGCGTAGGCTGAGCAGTAGCGTTGCTGTCAAGTTGCACCCAGTCGTCGGTTCAGACTCGGGGAATCAGCTTCCCAGGAGAGCAGAGACACAAATGGCCGACCCGATCGCGAGACGACCCAGGATCCGCCAATCGCCGGGCGAGGTCGCGTTGAAGTTCGCTGCCCGCCTCATTCTTCCAACGATAATCACCGGAATGATGGCGGCTCCGATTGCTACAGCTGGTACACCTCGCATAGTGCCGCTGGGGTGCGGGGTTACTTGGACGCGCGTGGGGGGAGCATTTATCGCCTCACCAGGCGTCTGTCCACAACAGCCGCCGGCTTCACAGCCCCCGCCGGACGGCCCGGCGTCTGACCCCGGTCCGCCACCGACTCCGTAAGTGGTAACTGTCGAAAGCCTCAGTTAATCCAGGCCCTAGAACTCCGCTGATGCTAGTCGGCGTTCGTCGGTGCTAGACGACGGGCTGGCCGTCGCTGCCATTGGTTAACAGGCCACCAGTGCCAAGGCCTCCGCCGCCGCCTGCTCCGCCGGTGCCGCCGTCACCTCCGTTATTGCTGTTGCCGCCGGCACCCGCCCGACCGGCCCCGTCGGCACCCGTATTGCCCCGCCGGTTCGCCTGCACGGCAACGGCTTTACGGCCGTTGGGGGGTGCCCGAGTACAGTAACTGCGATGGCTGTCGCCACGTCGAATGAGCGGATGATCGCCGGGGTCGCCGCCGCGTCCGTCTCGCTCGGGGTAGCCCAGCTGGTGGGCATCCCGTTCGGTGCGCAGGCCGACGCCCGTGCTGCGATCGGCTCAGTGGTCGTCGACCTGACACCGGGGCCCATCAAAGAGTGGGCGATTCAGACCTTGGGGTCTCTGGACAAACCCTTCGTCGCCGTCGTCCTCCTCGTGGTGATCGCCACGATCGCCGCGATCGCCGGCAGCCTCGAGACTCAACGGCGCCCGCTCGGCAGCGCCGTGATCGCCGCGGCGGGCGTCCTGGGATGCCTCGCAGTGCTATCCCGGCAGGGCGCGACAGCACTCGACACGATCCCCACCGTCGCGGGCGCCGCCTGCGGCGTGACGGTCTTACGCTTGCTCACCCGTCGGTTCTGGCCCGGACCCGGCGACCCGGAAGGCAGAGCCGACCACGAGGAGCCGGATACTGGCAGGCGCAAATTTGTCATGTTCGGGTTGCTCGGACTCGGACTAATGAGTGGTGTTGCGGGCGCGGTCATCACGCGGTTGGTGCATTCGGTGGCCGCTGACCGCAACGGCTTCGCACTCCCCCGACCACGCACATCGGCGCCAGCGATACCTGCCGATGTGCAACCGAAAGGCGTTGCGCTACCGAGCTTTGTCACCGCCAGCACCGACTTCTACCGGGTTGACACCGCACTCAGTGTTCCCCAACTCAGCCGCGGCGACTGGCGGCTGCGCATCCACGGCATGGTGGACCGCGAAGCCACCTATAGCTTCGACGACCTCGCCCACCTCGACGTCATCGAAACAGTGACGACGTTAACCTGCGTATCGAATCCCATTGGGGGCAAACTTATTTCGACGGGCGTCTGGACAGGCTACCGGGTGGCCGATCTGCTGGCAGCGGCTGGTGTGCATGCGGACGCCGACATGATGCTCTCGACCTCGATCGACGGGTTCACCGCCGGCACGCCAGTGCAGGCGCTCACCGATGGCCGCGACGCGCTCCTAGCGGTCGGCCTCAACGGGCAAGCGCTGCCGATCGAGCATGGCTACCCGGCCCGGCTGGTGGTACCCGGGCTCTACGGGTACGTGTCGGCCACCAAGTGGGTGGTCGAGATGGAGCTGACCCGCTTCGACAGAGCAAAGGCGTATTGGACCCGGCAGGGTTGGGCACCGCGTGCACCCATCAAGACCGAGTCGCGGATCGACGTGCCAAAAGATGATCAGAGCGTGCCGATGACGCCCGTTGTGTTTGGCGGTGTCGCGTGGGCGCAGAATCGCGGCGTGCGGGCGGTGGAGGTCCGCATCGACGATGCCGCGTGGCAGCCCGCTGAACTGGGTGCGAGCTATTCCAATGAGACGTGGCGATTGTGGAGCTTCCCCTGGCAGCCGAAAAGCCCCGGAAAACACACCATCACCGTGCGCGCCACCGACAACACCGGAGCGGCCCAAACTGCAGATCGGGTTGGCACCGTTCCCGACGGCGCCACCGGCTGGCACACGGTGAACTTCACCGTGGCGGAGGCGTGAAGCGCTATTTCGACGAGATCTTCCGCCAACTGAATACCGCAATCCCGATGCCGATCAACGACGTGATCGGACCAATGATGGACCAGGTCGTGGTGTTACTCATCGGGCTACCGCCGAGCACTCCGAATCCCTGCAACGCCCAGATCAAACCGAACAACGCGACAATCAACCCGACCCCGAATGTAACGACGAAACCCCTGCTCATACAGGCAGCCTAAGCGCCGACCCGTTTCTCGCCTCGACGAGGTGGCGGCGGTGGCCTGAACTTTATTGGCGCCGGCGATGGCAGCGACGGCCCGAACTCCGGCGCCGGTTAATCAGCTTTCGCGCTGTCGACCTGATCCTGACCGTATTCGATGACGGGCGCTGAGTCGCCGTAGATGTTCAGAGTGTGGATGAAGCGGTGCAATCCCATCGATCCGGCGCAGGTGAACCCGAGCTCGATGATCTGTGCGGCGGTGAAGTGCTCACCCAGTCGCTTGTAGAAGTCGTCGTCCATGGCGTGGTGGTCCGCGGAAAGCAGGTCGATGAACTCGACGGCCATCTGCTCCTGCGCGGTGAGTGTGCCGTGGCCGGGCGCAAGCAGACAGACGACGTCCTCGTCGGTGATCGAATCGTGCTTGCGTGACTGGCTGCAGGGTTCGCATTCACCGAGTTGCGCACTGCGTATGCGGAGCAACTCCAGGATGCGGCCGCCGAGCAGGGAACCCGCACCCATGTGGGTCCTGGCCATGTTGACCTGCTCAAGCTGGGCGCTGCGATAGGCGAAGATCTGCAGCGGCACCGGCGTCGCGTACAGACCGGCGGCAACGCCCGCGTCCACGATTTCGCGGGAGCGTGAGCTGAGCTCTTCCATAGGAATTGGTGCAATTCGCGGCATCAAATCAGGCTATCTCCTCTTGTGCTTCACTGAAAAGCGATTCCCGCCCCGACACTTTGGGAGAATTCGATGTCCAGACTGGCCGGAAAGGTCGCGATAGTCACTGGAGGCGGGGGCGGGATTGGTGCCGCTACGGCACACGAATTGGCCCACGAGGGTGCCGCAGTGGCGGTCGTCGATATCGACGAGGCGAAGGCTGCCGGCGTCGCCGACGAGATTCGGCGAAGCGGGGCGCGGGCGATCGCGATCGGCGGCGACCTATCCCGGGAGGAAGCCGCACAATCTGCGGTGAATTCCACCGTGGCAGAGTTCGGCCGGGTCGATATTCTGCACAACAATGCCGCCCTGACTGTCAGTAGCTTTTTATCGCGAGACACCACGGTGGCCGAGATGTCGCTCGATGTCTGGCAGCGAACATTGGACGTCAATCTCGGAAGTCAGCTGCTGATGTGCAAGTACACCGTTCGCGAAATGCGGGAAAACGGTGGCGGTTCGATCATCAATATGTCGTCGGGAGCGGCCCTTTCCGGTGACCGCACCCGCTTGGCCTACGGGGTATCAAAGTCCGGCGTGCATGCCCTGACGATGTATGTGGCGACCAGTGAGGGAAAGCGGGGCGTGCGGGTGAACACCATCGTGCCCGGACTGATCATCACTGATGCCGTACGCGCGCATCTCACCGAGGACATCATTGCCGGCCTCAGCCGCGCCACGCTGACGCCGTACCTCGGACAACCGAAAGACGTGGCCGACCTGGTTGTTTTCCTGGCTTCGGAGCAGTCTCGCTACATCACCGGGCAAATGATTTCGATCGACGGCGGGATGTCCGCACACGTCCACGTGGACGCCGGAGATTAGGTGCTCAGATGCTGGTAGGTCCGAGCGCGTACGCGCCGGTCTCCGGGTGGTGGTACCAGCCGCTGGCGGCGTGGGTGCCGCCGTCGACGTGGATCGTTTGGCCGGTGACGTAGCTGGCCAGGTCGGACGCGAGAAAGACTGCCGCGCCTGCCATCTCGTCGACATGACCCGCTCTGCCCATCGGCACCGTGTAGCCGATCCGATCTTCGAAGCCGGGCGGCGCCATCTGCCTGATCCCTTCGGTCAGAGTGATGTCGGGCGCCAGCGCGTTCACCCTAATGCCATGCGGCGCGAGCTCGAGTGCCGCGGTCTTGGTGTAGTTGACGACACCGGCCTTGGCCGCCGCATAGGTCGCATAACCGGGCGCGGCGCGGACGCCTTCGATCGAAGTGACGCTGATGACGCTGCCGGGCAGTTTCTGCTCAACGAGGACGCGGGCCACTCGCTGCGTGCACAGGTACACGTGGCGCAGGTTCGACTTGTACAGCGCGTCCCAGCCGTTCTCACTGGTGTCCAGGATCCCTGACCAGAAAACGCCGCCGGCGTTGTTGACCAGGATCGTCACCGTCCCGAGTTCGGCGGAGGTTTGCGCCAGCGCGGCGTCCACCGCGGCACTGTCCCGAACGTCGACGGTTAGGCCCAGCGCACCGATCTCCGCGGCGGCAGACGCACACGATTCGGCGTCCCGTTCCCAGATCGCGACCCGCGCGCCGAATGCTTTCAGCCCCGCCGCGATGCCGCGGCCAATGCCCGCTCCACCGCCGGTGACGACCGCGACCCGGTCGGTCAGGAGAACGCTTGAGGGATCGAGTGTCATGAGGATGAATATAGACCAATCCCACTTCACGGTTTACAGTCTTGACCAGATATGTTCGATATGTAACAGCGTGGAGGGCTTGCATGGCCAGCACAATCTTCGTCACCGGGGCGACCGGGCAGACCGGAGGCAACGTCTGCGAGCAGTTGATCGAGCGCGGCGACCATGTGCGTGCCCTGGTTCGGAATCCGGACGAAGCCACGGCGCTTGCCGGCATCGGTGTCGAACTGGTCAAGGGCGACATCAGAGACGCCGATGACGTACTGCACGCGGCCAAGGGTGCCGAGGCGGCGATCCACTGCGCGGCATTGCTGGGCGGCGCGAGCCAGGACCTGGAGGACTTCAAGGCTGTCAATATGGTTGGCACCACGAATGTCCTCGATGCGGGGAAAGCCCACGGCATGCGTCGGGTTGTCGCGCTGAGCACCGCCACCTTCTTGAATCTGAGCGCCGGCCTCGACTTCGAAGAGGCCCCCGTTCTCAAGAAGCCGCCGAACGACCCGTACACGGTCACCAAACTGGCCGCTTTTCTAGAAGCGCACAAGCGCGCTGCGGCCGGCGACGACGTGCTGACCTGCCACCCCGGCGCGATCTTCGGTCCCGGTCTGGTCGTCGAACGCGCCTTGCATCGCACCAGTTTCAACCGGGTGCTGTTGGCGGGGATGCGCGGAAAGATCAAGCGCTATCTCGCTTTCCCGGTGACCTGGGTGGCGGGAGCGGATGTCGCGAAGGGCTCGGTTGCCGCGCTGGACCGCGGGGTTGCCGGTGAGCGCTACTTGTTGATCGGGCCGCCCGAAGGCACCTGCAGCACCGCCGCCGGTATCAATCGCGCCTGCGAGGTCGCCGGAATCGATCACCGCGTCGAGGACCTCGACTACCGTTCGGATCCCGAAGCGTTGACGGCCGAATTCGGGCCCACCTTGATGGCCATCGCGGAGTCCGCGGCCAAGAGCGTGCGCAAGCCCAGAACGGACAACAACCTGACCACCCGGCGCCTCGGCTACCGGCCGATGTCTTTCGACGACGGGCTGAGGCTGCTGATCGCGTGGCTGCGCGACATCGGCAGACTGTAGCGGCGGCCGTCGTGTCGGGCGCCGAATTGCGCCGATCCGGCTCGGATCATGGCGATCTGGCCGATCGGATCCTCGACGCGGCCTCGCGACTGCTGTTCCGGACGGGCGCCCGGAAGATGTCGCTCTCGGACGTGGCGACCCTGGCCGGGGTGTCCCGGCCGACCATCTACCGCTACTTCGTGGGCAAAGACGAACTCATCGATGCGCTGGGAGAGCGCGAGCGCCTGCGCTTCAACGCGGCGATGGACAAAGCGATGTCCGGAGTGGTCGGAGTCGCGCGCTTGGAAGCCGCGGTCGACGTGGTCGCGACTTTCGTCGAGGATCAGCCGCCCGGGCGGCTGCTCGACCTCGAGCCTGGGTTTGCGCACGAACAGATGGCGCAAGCGTTACCCATGTTGACCGAAGGATTGATGGTGGTCTTGCAGCGCTGTGCCCGCGAGGACGCCTTCGCCGTGGCGGTAGACCCCCGCGACGTCGCCGGCGCGATCGCGCGAACCGGGCTGAGCCACTATGTATTTCCCGATGCCGACCGGGCCGCGGCGCGCCGGCAGATCCGTGCCGCAGCCGGTCTTCCTGGCCGCGCGTGATCGGCGGCGTTCCGTCGATGTTCGTCTTACAGACCCTGGACCGATAGCCAGCCGGCGATTCTTTCGGCGACTGCCTGCCATCCGGGTTCAAGCATCATGTCATGTCCCATGTCGGGGAAGATCTCTGCCTCGGCGCCGTAAACCGCAGCGGTGCGCCGGATTTCGCGCTGGGACACGATGGTGTCGTGCTCGGCTCCCAGCACCAGCATCGGGATGCGGTTGACATGTTTGGTTCTGACCAGATTGAGGAAGAGCATGTCTAGGTAAGCCCGGTAGGACTCGTCCTGGACTCGCAGGTGATACGCGTTGACCTGCTCGTCCGGCGTAGCCGCAGAGAAGAACAGCTCTCGCACCAGTTCTGGGGTGGCAATCATCGGGGCCAGCCTCAGCAAGGCGTTGGCTTTGGCGAATTGCACAGGATGACGACGCGCGATGTGCAGGGTTATCCGCAGCACACCCGAAGGCGGTACGGCAGCGACAAGAATGGCCCCGACAGCGGTGTGGTTTTCCAGGTACTTCTGAACTACGAAGCCACCCATCGAATGTCCGACCAGAACCGGCTGAGTCGGCAATTCCGCCGCCGCCTGGGCGACATCGCGCACGTAATCCTGAATTCCCGTCCGGCGCAGCCGGGCCCGGCCGGTGCTTGCGCCGTGTCCGCGCAGGCTCGGGGCATAGCAGCTGTAGCCCCGCTCGGCGAAGAAGTCGAGAAAGTGTTCGTCCCAGCACCACGCTGCATGCCAGGCGCCATGCACAAACAGAAGCGGCACAGGATGGGATGCACTGGATGCCCCCTTCCGGATCAGTTCAAGCACCAGCCGCCCCTTCGATCCGGTGCATCATCCGTTGTTTGTGTCCGGACTTCATCGGCGGCGCAGCAGGAACAGTCCGTAGGCCGCAATCGACTGCGCGTCAGCGATCACTCCCGAACGGATCATCTGCTCGACGTCTTCGCGCGCGAACCATGCGCTACGCATGTCCTGCTCCTCGTGCTCGCGCTCCGCTTCTCCTTCGGTGATTCCGGTCGCTAGGAACACCCACCCGCGCTGGCTGGTTAATCCGGGAGCGGTGTCGAGCTGGCCGAGCTCCTCGAACGACGTCGCACGTAACCCGGTTTCCTCGCGCAGCTCGCGTTCGGCAAGCTCAGCAGGTTCCGTGTCGACCAGGTTGGGAGCGGTGCCCTGCGGGAACTCCCAGCGTCGCGCGCCGAGGGGATACCGGAACTGTTCGACCAAGCGGAAGCGGTCCCCGTCGTAGGGCATCACCAGCGCGTAGGTCATTCTTTCCACTACGCTGTATATTCCGCGGCTGCCGTCCGGCCTGCGGATGTCGTCTTCCCGGAGCACCAGCCACGGGTTGCGGTAGATCTCGCGGGATGCGACGCGTTCAATGAAAGACACACCGCCAGTATCACAAGTTTTCCGGTAGGCACCAGTGGCGCGAGCAGACGCAGAATCGCCCCAAACCGTAGGTTTTGGGGCGATTCTGCGTCTGCTCGGCCCGGATGTTGCGGGCTTCGGTTACGCCTCAACTATTTCGTCCGCGTGACGAGCTCGAGTCGAACCTGTTGCGGCCCAATAAGGCGCTGTTTCAATAGCGACTCCGCTTGCGGGACATCGACGTTGACTTCCCTCATACTGCGCTCCTCAGGTGGCGGTTTCCGGCGTGGTGGCCGATCATATGAACGCAACGTGAATCTAAAAGGCAGGCGTCAGCAGAGGTGGGAGAACTTATGCCGCACAATGTAGAGCCACGGTCCGGCTGCCGCGACCAACTTTGTTAATGAGCGTACGAAACGAACTCGGTTTCCGCTAAATGGAACAGGTCTTTCATCGCGAAATCATCGTCTGCGGTGACGACCCGCTGGCGAAGACGATCGCAGAGGAGCTACGGGGCGCCGGCGCGCGGATAATCAAGATCAACAATGCCGCCGATCTCCTTGGCGCCGGGGTACATCGAGCGCGCGCCGTCGTGTGCGCCGGGCCCAATGATGCGGTAAATCTCGAAATCGCCCTGTTGGCACGGCAATTTAGCCCAGACGTTCGCGTGGTGGCACGTCTGGCCAACAGCGTGCTGCGCGAAGCGGTGGCCGACGTCAACGGCCCCGGCGCGATCCTGAACGTCGCCGACCTCGCGGCACCGTCGGTCGTAGAGGCAGTTCTGTCGCGTAACGCGCACCAGTTCGAGACGGCCGGTATCGAATTCGTTGTCTGGGGAGCCGAGGCACCGTACGACGGGACTCTGCGCGAGATCTACAACGACCTGGCACCGGTGGCAGTGGTCCACGGCAAGAACTCGCCTGCCCCCGGCGAGGTGGTGCCATGTCCGGGACGGGATCAGAAGGTGTACGCCGGCGATTTCACGTCGATGATCGGTGTCAAAGACGAATTGGAAACCCGCGGGATCATCGTACCTCCCACGACCGCGACGCGCTCTCGCCAGTCTCGCGTGCGACGCGTAATCGATGCCGCGCGCGCCATGCGTGACGAAGTGAATCCGATGCTTTTTCCCGCGTTGGGCTTAACGCTGTTCCTAACGGTCGGCTCCGCAACCATGGTGCGCTTCAACTACCAGAACCCGCGGATGTCGTGGATCGACGCCTTGTATTTCACCTCCGAGACAATCACCACCGTCGGCTTCGGCGAAACCCCCTTCGGCCAACAATCCACGTTCCTGCGACTGTTCGTTATCGGGTTGATGTTCAGCGGCGTGATCGTTACCGCCATCGTGGTCGCGTTCCTCGCGGACCTGCTGCTGTCGCAACGCTTCCTGCAGACGGCCGGACTCCGACGGGCACGCCGCATGCGCGACCACGTCGTCGTCGTCGGACTGGGTTCAGTTGGCATCCGCGTCGTCACTGATCTGGCCGCTGCCGGATACGACGTCCTCGTCATCGAGCACGACGAGAACAATCGGTACCTGCCGACATGTGCCGAATTCGACGTGCCGGTGATTTTCGGAAACGCAACGATGCGCCAGACGCTGGAATCGGCGCGCGTCGAACGCGCCCGCGGAGTGGCGGTGCTGACCCAGGACATGCCGAGCATCGAGACCGGGATCGTACTGCTGGAAATCCTGGGATCCGAGACTAAGGTGCCGATTGTGCTGCGCGTTCAAGGCCGCGCGCTGAGTAAAGCGGTGAATCAGCGGTTCGGTTTCGAAAACGTGCGGTCGACAGTGGACCTGGCAGCCCCCTGGTTCATCGGCGCGGCGATGGGCCTGCACGTGCTGGGGACGTTTTGGGTCGGGCAGCGCTCCTTCATGGTCGGCGGAATGCTGGTGGCGGAAAACAGCGAGCTCGATGGAATGCTGATGGTGGAAATGTCTACCCAAACGCGCGTCATCGCGATCATTCGACCGGAAGGGCCGATCAGACTGCGCCCGCGCCGCGACGCCGTACTGAGAGCCGGCGACACCGTCTACCTCATCGGCCCGTACCGCGAGCTGATCGCGACGCTCCGCAAGGGCCAGCCTCCAGCGCATACCGCGATCAACGGTGAGCGCGCGGCGGCACTGGCGGCGGCGCGATCGCTTTCGCCGCATCGACCGATGGCAGGGTCGCAGTCGTTGGACCAGGGCGTGGACCTTTTGTGAGCTGGTCGCAGAGGTTAGTGCAGCGCGCGGACCACGTCGGCCGCTCGGCGAAGCTGGCCGAGGTCTGAGCTGGTCGGAATCAGCTGAACCTCGTCGGTGCCGATCGCTTCGAAGTTCCGCAGCACCGCCGCGAGCTCGTCTTCGCTGCCGGCCCAGCCGGTCGTCGGCGCCATCGCGTCGACGTACTCGGCCGGTATCCAGTTCATGTAGCGCCGCAGATGGCGATGGACCTGGGCCCGGGCCTCTTCGCGCGACCCGAACGCGAACCAGAACGACGTCATGAGATGCGGTTTCGGCTTTCCGGCCTGCGCCCACGCCGTCCGCGCCACGTCGAACAGCTCGTTCTGCTTAGCAACGTCGAGGTCCAACGTGGTGCCGGCCAGCCCGTCGGCCCAGGCCGCGGCGCCGCGGATGGTTTTCGGCCCGATGCTGCCGACGAACAGCGGCGGACCGCCGGACTGGACCGGGGGCGGCCCGACCGGCAGCACCGACTCGGTGATCTTTTCGCCGGCCCAGACCCGCTTCATCACCGCCACCCGCTCCGCCATGCCGCGCATGGTCTGCGTCGCCGGATCGGCGCCCACCGCGTGGTAGTCCTCGTGCCTACCGCCTACGCCGATGCCTACCGTCAGGCGTCCGCCACTCAGCACGTCGCCGGTCGCCAGCGCTTTGGCGAGCATCACGGGATCGTGCAGCTGGGGCACGATCACGGTCGTCAGCAGCCGCACCCGATTGGTCCAGGCGGCCAGCGCACCGAGCAGCGTCAGGTTTTCCGGGTTGTCGAACGCGATGCGCTCGCCCCAGCACAGTGACGAGAACGGACCCTGGTCAATCGCGCGTGCCCAGTTCTCCAGCACCGTGGCGTCCAGGTCCGGCTCCATCACCGGCATGGTCATTGCAAACTGCACGACCGCGATTCTGACACGCGCACAGACACCCGTTTGGCGAAGTGGCAACATGGACTAGGTGGGTCTAACCAGCAATTCCATCGCACACGTCCGCCTGACCGTCACCGACATCGAGCGATCTCGGCAGTTCTACGAGAGCGTGTTCGGTTGGCCCGTGTTGATTGAAGTGCCCGAGAATGCCGACGAAGCGACCCGCAGCCAGCTGAGCTTCCTGTACGGCGGTGTCATCTACGATCTGGGCGGCACGCTGCTCGGGCTGCGACCCGTCGCCAACGACCGCTTTGACGAGAATCGCACCGGCCTGGACCACATCGCGTTCAGGCTGGCCAGCAAAGAAGAATTGGATTCCGCGGCCTTACATCTGGACGAGGTCGGCGTCGCGCACGAGCCGGTCAAAGACATCGGGCCGTCGTTCATCTTGGAGTTCCGCGACCCGGACAACATCGCCTTGGAGCTGACCGCGCCGAAGTAAATGCCGATCAGCCTGCCGAGCCCGCTTCTAGCGCGAGCAGACACAGAATCGTCCGAAATCGATAGATTTCGTGCGATTTTGCGTCTGCTCGCGCCAACTAGGTGACGCGGTGCCGCACGCTCTCCTGACCTCGATAGTCATTCGCCATTTGCGCGACGTGGCTGGGCAGCGTGCCGGCCGCGACGTCAGCCAACGTTGTTTCCTCTAACACCGACCGCATGCTGGCCCGCAGCGCCCGCCAGACGTCGGTCAGCGCCGCGGTCGGCCCGGAGTAAGGCAGGTCGCCGAGACCGATGTCGCGGACGCTGGCCAGCGGCCCGTCGATGCAGCGCAGCACGTCGGCAATGCTGATCTCGTCACCCGGACGGGCCAGTTCGTAGCCACCTTCGCGACCGCGGTGGCTTCGCACCAGGCGATCGGTGCGCAGGTTGGTAAGGATGTCGACAAGAAATGGCGGCGGGATGCCCTGCGCCTGAGCTATGTCGTCGGTCTTAACGAGGGTGCCGCTAGCGGCCGTGGCGAGCTGAACCATGGCCCGCACCGCATACTCCGCCTTGGCTGACATCCGCACCCTGAGGATTGTGCCACCCACTGTGGCGGGGCGCTGCGCTCGCGGATCAGGGCCGTGACTTGATCACGTCGATGACGCTCTGCGCCTGCTCGTCAAGGCTGCGGTCCGAGGTGAGTCGCAGATCCGGATTGCTTGGCCGCTGGTAGGGGCTGTCGATGCCGGTGAAATGGGTGATCTCACCCGCGCGCGCTTTCGCGTACAACCCCTTGGGATCCCGCTTCTCGCATTCCGCGAGCGACGTGTCGCAGAACACCTCGATGAAGTCGAAGCCGGCGTCGACGTGCACTTTCCGGGCCATTTCGCGATGCTCGGTCAGCGGGCTGATCACCGGTACCAGCACCACGTGACCGGCGTCGGCGAGCAGCGTCGCCACATGCGCCAGCCTGCGCAGGTTCTCCGAACGGTCGGCCATGCTGAAGCCCAGGTCGGCGTTCAGGCCCTGGCGCAGGTTGTCGCCGTCGAGAACATATGCGGGAATGTTATTTTCGAGCAGCTTCCGCTCGACCAACATCGCCACCGACGACTTGCCGGCGCCCGACAAACCGGTCAGCCATACGGTCCTGCCTCGCGGCCGGTGTTCGGTAGTGACCAGTGAACTGTGCCGCACGGTGTTCGGGCTCGCGGCTTGCGCCGAGACGTCGCGCAACACCATGCCCGCCGCGACCGTGCCATTGGTGTCGGGGTCGATGAGGATGAACGAGCCGGTACTGGCGTTACGGGTGTACTCGTCGAGCAGCAACGGCACCTGCGTGCGCAGGGAAATGCGCCCGAGCTCGTTGAGCTTCAACGCCGTCGCGGTCTTGTCGCGATGCAAAGTGTTGACGTCGAGCCGGTAGTCCAGGGCCGTTACCCTGGCCCGCGTGGTCCGGGTGGTGTGTTTGATGACGTAGTCGCGGCCGGGCTCGAGGGCCGCGGCGTCGGCCATCCAGCACACGGTCGCGTCGAATTCCTGCGCGACCCTTGGCTGGTTGTTGGTGCGGGCGATCAGGTCGCCGCGCGAGATATCAATCTCATCGGCGAGGGTCACCGAGACGGCCATCGGTGGAAACGCCTCTTCCACAGGGCCATTCGGTCCCTCGATCGCGGCGATCTGGGTGCTCTTGCCGACCGGCAGCACCACCACTTCATCGCCCGGACGCATCACTCCGCTGGCCACAGTCCCGGCGTAGCTGCGGTGGTCTTGGTGCTCGTGGGTGTGCGGCCGGATGACGTACTGAACCGGGAAGCGCACGTCGACCAGATTGCGGTCGCCGGCGATATAGACCTCTTCGAGGTGGGACAGCAGTGCCGGACCCTCGTACCAGGGCGCCTGGTCGGATTTGGTGACGACGTTGTCGCCGTGCAGCGCGGACATCGGGATGGTGGCGACGTCCTGCACGTCCAGACGCGCGGCGAACGCGTGAAATTCGTCGCGGATCGCCTCGAATTTCTCTTTGTCCCAACCGACCAGGTCCATCTTGTTGACCGCGAGCACGATGTGCTGGATGCCTAGCAGTGACGCCAGGAAAGCGTGCCGGCGTGACTGCTCGAGCAGGCCGTGGCGCGCGTCGACGAGCACGATCACCAGCTGGGCGGTCGATGCACCGGTCACCATGTTGCGGGTGTACTGGATGTGGCCCGGGGTGTCGGCGATGATGAATTTCCGCTTGGGAGTGGCGAAGTAGCGGTAGGCGACGTCGATCGTGATGCCCTGTTCGCGCTCCGCCCGCAGGCCGTCGGTCACCAGCGCCAGGTCGGTGTACTCGTGCCCGCGCTCCTCCGACGCCCGTTCCACTGACGCCCACTGGTCTTCCATCACGGCCTTGGAGTCGTACAGCAGGCGCCCGATCAGCGTCGACTTGCCGTCGTCCACAGAGCCCGCGGTTGCGAGCCGCAACAATGTCGCCATCAGAAATAACCCTGTCGTTTGCGGTCTTCCATTCCAGCCTCCGAGATCCGGTCGTCGGCCCTGGTCGCACCGCGCTCGGTCAATCGGGACACCGCTGTCTCGGCGATGACCTCCGACACGGTGGCGGCCTCTGACTTCACGCATCCGGTGCAGGTGACGTCGCCGACGGTGCGGAAACGCACCGTCTCTTCGAACACCGGCTCGTCGGCGCGGGGCTGCAGGTGCCGGTCTACCGCCAGCAACATCCCGTCGCGGCTGAATACCTTGCGCCGGTGTGCGAAATAGATCGACGGCAACTTGATCTTCTCCGCACCGATGTAGGACCAGATGTCGAACTCGGTCCAGTTGGACAACGGGAAGACCCGGATGTGCTCACCTTTGTGGTGCCGCCCGTTATAGAGGTTCCACAGCTCAGGCCGCTGGACCTTCGGATCCCATTGACCGAACTCGTCACGGAAGCTGAACACCCGTTCCTTGGCGCGCGCTTTCTCCTCGTCGCGCCGCGCTCCCCCGAATGCGGCGTCGAACTTGTTCAGCTCGATGGCGCGCAGCAGCGTCACGGTCTGTATCGGATTGCGCGACGGGATGGTCTCGACAACGCGGCCGGCGTCGATGTCTTCCTGCACCGATGCCACCACGAGGCGCACCCCCGCCTCGGCGACCAGTTCGTCGCGGGCCGCGATCACTTCGTCGAAATTGTGCCCGGTGTCGACATGCATCACCGGAAACGGCAGCCGCCCGGGCCGAAACGCCTTCAGCGCCAGGTGCAGCATCACGATGGAATCCTTGCCACCGGAGAACAACAGCACGGGCCGCTCGAACTCGGCCGCCACCTCGCGGATGATGTGGATCGCTTCCGCCTCCAGGGAGCGCAGATGGCTCAACTCGTACTGGCCGGCGGCGGGGCCGGCCTTTAGGTCGCTGCCCATAGCTTCCTATCCACGTAAATATGGTAGAACTAACCAAGTTTATGGCTATTGTCGTATATGGAACCAGCCTTCGCGGCAGGTGTCAACGACAAGGGCTCGGGTGGCGCGACCCCGGGGCACCACACATGTTGCGCCAGAACTGGCGGCGGGCCGTTTCGCGCGACTGGATCGACATCCTGGACGGAATCGTGGTGTCGATCGCGGGCTGAGTCAGATTCGCCCCACTGGTCTCTCCTGGAGGCGGCACCGCCTCTGCCCGGCTCTCCGCGACAACTTCCCGGTCCGCAGGTCAGCCCGTGCCTGGAGATCCGCGTTGTCGCGCCAAGGCGGGCAAACTTCGATGCACCCGGGAGTCAGATCGGCGGCGCGGCAGTCAGATCGGCGGCGCGGCGACGCACCCGCGATCAGGCCCGTTAGAGCGTGACCTCGTGCAGCTTGCCGGTTGCCACGTCGAAAACAAAGCCGCGCAACGATACGTGCTTGGTGACGAACGGGCTGTTCTCGATGCGGCGCAACGACTGGCGGACGTCTGCCTCGATGTCGGGGAAGGCCTCGGTCGCCCACGGTGGTTTGACGCCCGTCTCGGCCTGGATGTCGCGCTTGAAGTCTTCGTCGGTGAAGGTCAGCATCCCGCAGTCGGTGTGGTGGATCAGGATGATCTCCCGGGTCCCCAACAGCCGCTGGCTGATGGCCAGCGAACGGATTGCGTCGTCCGTGACGACCCCGCCCGCGTTCCGGATGACGTGCGCTTCGCCTTCGTTGAGGCCGAGGACGCGATAGACGTCGAGCCGGGCATCCATGCATGCCACGACCGCCACATGTTTGCTCGGAGGCAGGGGCAGCGGCCCCTTGAAGGCGCTCGCGTAATGAGCATTCTGGGCCAGATAGCTATCGGTAACCGTCACGCAAGTCTCCTCCGGCATCGCGGTATGGATTTCGCTACACAGATCGACGACGCGGTGGATCGTAACAATCGGTCAACCGGATTTCACCCATGGGAATCTAGCCGATCGCAAGGATTCGGTTGCCGCGGCCGAAAGTGCCGGAAGTGAACGCGCCACGCTGTCCGGCCAGTTCCGTCTCGTGTCGCTAACCTGTCCCAATGCGACTCCGGGGCGGTTGGGCGTGATCCGCTTCCTTGCGCGCCGAATCCTCAATTACATCGTGCTGCTGGTGCTGGCGTCGTTTTTGGCGTTCTGGTTGGCATCCGCGACGTTTCATCCGCTGGACAGCTACATACAGCGGCACCCGACACCGCCGAAGGAGCTCATCGATGCCAAAGCGGCTCAGCTCGGCTTGGACAAACCCATACCCATCCGGTACGCGAAATGGGTTTCCGGGGTGGCTCATGGCGACTTCGGCACGACAGTCACAGGTCACCCCGTCTCCCGGGAACTGTGGCACCGGATCGGGATCAGCCTGCGGCTCGTGGTGACCGGTTCGGTGCTAGGGACGGTCATCGGCATCATCGTGGGAGCCTGGGGGGCCATCCGGCAGTACCGGCTGAGCGACCGCGTGATCACTGTCCTGTCGTTGATTACCCTGAGCATTCCGACGTTCGTGCTGGCAAGCCTGCTCATCTTGGCCGCGCTGCGAGTGAACACGTTCACCGGTGTTCGGATGTTTCTCTACACCGGTGAGACCTCACCGATTCCCCCCGGCGGAGCGTGGGACCAGCTCGTCGACCGCGTGCAACACCTGGTATTGCCGACCCTGACGCTGGCCCTCGGCGCGATCGCGAGCTTCAGCCGCTACCAGCGGAACGCCATGCTGGACGTGCTGAGCGAGGATTTCATCCGGACCGCGCGCGCCAAGGGCCTGACCCGCCGACGCGCGCTCTTCAAACACGGCCTGCGTACCGCCCTGATTCCACTCGCCACACTGTTCGCATACGGGGTCAGCGGCCTGGTCGTCGGCGCGATCTTCGTCGAGAAGATCTTCGGCTGGCATGGCATGGGCGAATGGGCGGTAGTTGGCATCTCGACACAGGACACCAACGTCATCACGGCGATCACACTGTTTTCCGCGTTGGTGATTCTGCTCGCCGGCCTATTGTCCGACATCTTCTATGCGCTGCTAGACCCGAGAGTGCGGGTGTCGTGACCCAACAGGCTGCCCCTGAAACCACGTCGGTCGGGTCCGGCGTCCACCCGGCCTTCGTCTCGCGCCGCAACCTATTGATGCGGCGGTTCATTCGCAACACGCCCGCGGTCGTGGCATTGATTCTGCTACTGGTGGGGTTCGTCGGCTGCTACGCACTGCCGGCGGTACTCCCCTACGACTACAACCAGCTCGACTACGACGCGCTGCTCCAGTCACCGTCACTCAAGCACTGGTTCGGCACCAATGCGCTCGGTCAGGACCTGCTGGCCCGGACCTTGCGCGGCATGCAGAAGTCGATGCTGATTGGATTTTGTGTGGCACTGATCTCGACCACTATCGCCGCCACCGTCGGAACAGTCGCCGGTTACTTCGGCGGCTGGCGCGACCGAGCGCTGATGTGGCTGGTAGACCTGCTGCTGGTGGTGCCGAGCTTCCTGCTGATCGCAATCGCCAGTACCCGCACCACACAGTCGGGCAACGTCCTGTGGCTCATCGTCCTGCTCGCGGCCTTCGGCTGGATGGTCAGCTCGCGCATGGTGCGCGGGCTGACCATGAGCCTGCGTGAACGCGAGTTCATTCGCGCAGCAAGGTATATGGGGGTGTCCAGCCGCCGTATCATCGTGAATCACATAGTCCCGAACGTCGCGTCGATCATCATCATCGACGCCACACTCAACGTCGGATTTGCGATTCTCGCGGAAACCGGTTTGAGCTTTCTGGGTTTCGGGGTTCAGCCACCCGACGTGTCGCTAGGAACGCTGATCGCCGACGGGACCCCCTCGGCCACCACCTTTCCGTGGGTCTTCCTGTTCCCGGCCGGAGCGTTGGTACTGATTGTGTTGTGCGCCAACCTCACCGGGGACGGCCTGCGGGACGCGCTGGATCCGCGCAGCCGGCCTCCACGCCGCAAGAACCGGCGACCGAAGTGACAGCCCTGCTAGAGGTGACGGATCTGAACGTCACCTTCGAGACCGGGGACGTTGTGGTGTCCGCAGTTCGCGGCACGACGTACCACATCGATCCGGGTGAAGTGGTCGCCATCGTCGGCGAATCCGGTTCGGGTAAAAGCACTGCCGCGATGGCCGTAATCGGATTGCTACCCGAGTACGCGAACGTGTCCGGATCGGCGCGCCTGCATGGCGAAGAAATACTCGGGCTATCCGACCAGGCGATGTCAGGGATCCGCGGAAAGAAGATCGGCACCATATTTCAAGACCCGATGTCAGCGCTGACCCCCGTCTACACCATCGGCAACCAGATAGCCGAGGCCATCGACGTGCACAACCGGGACGTCAGCCGCGCCGATGCCCGCAAGCGTGCCGTCGAACTGCTCGAGCTGGTCGGCATCTCCCAGCCACATCAGCGAGCGAAGGCCTTCCCGCACGAGCTATCCGGCGGCGAGCGCCAGCGGGTGGTCATCGCGATCGCGATCGCCAATGATCCGGACCTGCTGATCTGTGACGAACCGACCACCGCGCTGGACGTCACCGTGCAGGCCCAAATCCTCGACGTTCTGCGAACCGCGCGCGACGTGACCGGCGCCGGCGTGCTGATCATCACCCACGACCTGGGTGTGGTGGCGGAGTTCGCCGACCGGGCAATGGTCATGTACGCCGGACGTGGGGTCGAGATCGCCACCGTCGACGATCTTTACCGGGACCGCCGGATGCCCTACACCGCCGGGTTGCTGGGTTCGGTGCCGCGGCTGGACGCCGCGCAGGGCACCCGGCTGATACCGATCCCCGGCGCGCCGCCGACGATGTCGTCGCTATCGCCCGGTGCGTGTCCGTTCGCCCCGCGCTGTCCGCTGGTGATCGATGAATGCCGTTCGGCGGAGCCCGATCTCATCGATATCGGAGCCGCCGGGGACGGGCACTGGGCGGCGTGCATCCGCACCGACGACGTCGCGGGGCGCAGTTCAGCCGAAATCTTTGGCGTATCAACGCAACCGCCCACAACCGAGGGCGCCGCCGGCGAACCGCCGGTGGTGTTGCGGGTTAGCGACCTCGCCAAAACCTACCCACTGACCAAGGGCGTGATCTTGCGCAGGCGGGTGGGTGAGGTGCGTGCGCTCGACGGCGTCAGCTTCAACCTGGAACAGGGCCGCACCCTGGGCATCGTCGGCGAATCCGGTTCGGGCAAATCGACCACACTGACCCAGATCCTCGAGCTCGCCAAGCCTCAGGCGGGGTCCATCGAGATTCTGGGCAGCGACGTCGCGGCCCTCGACGGCGCCGGCCGGCGCAGGCTACGGAACGAACTGCAAGTGGTATTCCAGGATCCAGTGGCCTCGCTCGACCCCCGCCTCCCAGTGTTCGACGTCATCGCTGAACCGTTGGTCACCAACGGATTCGACAGGCCGCACTGCGAGGAACGGGTCGCCGAGCTGCTGGCGATCGTCGGGATGGACCGCGCCGACGCCAGCCGCTATCCCGCCGAGTTCTCCGGTGGGCAGAAACAGCGGATCGGAATCGCGCGGGCGCTGGCACTGCAGCCGAAGATTCTTGCGCTCGACGAGCCGGTGTCGGCGCTCGACGTGTCCATTCAGGCGGGCATCATCAACCTGCTGCTGGACCTGCAAGCGCAATTCGGGTTGTCCTATCTGTTTGTGTCGCACGATCTTTCGGTGGTCAGGCACCTGGCGCACCGGGTGGCGGTGATGTACCGGGGAACCATTGTGGAACAGGGCGACGGTGACCAGGTGTTTACCAACCCACAACACGAGTACACCCAGCGGCTGCTGGCCGCCGTTCCACGGGCGCAACCCGATGTCGCCGGCAGTTAGCATCGCCGGGATGACGCACCCACCGACGATTCGCAGGCTTGCGCTGCTGGCGCTGCTGGTTGTGTTGATCGTCAACGGCTGCTCAAACGGGTATCAGGATCTCCCGGAAGCGCACTCAGCGCAGCTCGGCACCACAAGCGACATCAACCCACACGGCCCGGCGACGTTGCGCGACGGTGGCAACCTGCGGCTGCCCCTGACGTCGTTCCCGGACAACTTCAACGGGTTGAACATCGACGGAAACACCGCCGACACCGGTGAAGTTGTGGGACCGACGCTGCCGGGCGCGTTCATCACCCGCGCCGACGGGACCCTGAAAGTCAACACCGACTACTTCACCGGTGCCGAGCTGACCAGCACCAAACCCCAAGTGGTTACCTACACCATCAATCCCAAAGCGACTTGGAACGATGGCACCCCCCTTAGCTGGGAGGACCTCAAGTCGGAGGTCGACGCGTGCAGCGGGCGTGACAAGCGGTTCTTGATCGCCAGCCATGCCGGGTTCGATCGAGTGAAATCGGTGACCAAGGGCGTTGACGATCGCCAGGCGGTGGTGACGTTCGCCGAGCCGTACGCCGAGTGGCAAGGGATGTTTGCCGGCGGCATACAACCCCGCAGCATGACGGCGAATGCAGACCTCTTCAACAAGGGCCAGCTCGATGCCCCCGGGCCGTCGGCCGGCCCGTTCATCGTGTCCAAGATCGACAGGCCCGCGCAGCGCATCGTGCTTACCCGCAATCCTCGCTGGTGGGGCGCCAAACCGCGGCTGGACTCCATCACGTACCTGGTCCTCGACCCCAGCGCCAGAATCCCCGCCCTGCAAAACAAAGATATCGACGCCGCCGATGTGGGCTCGCTCGACGATATGGTCACCGCACAGCGCACGGCCGGGATCGTGATCCGGCGTGCCCCTACCCCTACCTGGGATCACTTCACCTTCAACGGCGCACCCGGATCCATCATGGAGGACAAAGGGCTGCGGCTGGCGATCTGCAAAGGCATCGACCGCCAAGCCATCGTCAACGTCGTCGGGCACGGTTTGACCAACCACCCGGCGCCGCTGAACAACCATATCTATGTCGAAGGCCAGGTGGGCTATCAAAACAACAGCGCGCCAGCTGATTACAACCCCGACCAAGCCCGCAGGGATTTGGACGCTCAGGGCTGGAAGCTCAACGGAGCCGTGCGGGAAAAGGACGGCAAACAACTGGTCGTTCGCGACGTCGTCTTTGACGCGCCAACGAGCAAGCAGATCGCCTTGGTCGCCCAGCAAAACCTGGCGCAGATCGGTGTGAAGCTGCAGCTCGATATCAAATCGGGCAACGGCTTCTTCAGCCAGTACGTGACACCTGGCGACTTCGACATCACTCAATTCGGTTGGGTGGGTGGCGCTTTCCCGCTGTCGGCACTGCCGCAAATCTACGCGTCTGACGGCGACAGCAACTTCGGCAAAATCGGAAGCCCCGAGATCGACGCCAAGATCAACGAGACGCTTTCCGAACTGGATCCGGGGAAGGCGCGCGCGCTGGCCAACGAGGTCGACACGATGCTCTGGGAAGCAGGCTTCAGCCTGCCGCTGTTCCAGTCGCCCGGCACCATCGCGGTGCGCAGCGACCTGGCCAACTTCGGCGCGTTCGGAATAGCCGACGTGGATTGGACGGCAATCGGATTCATACCAAGCTAACTGGTGCCGAGCAGACACAAAAGCCCCCATTTCCACCCCGAATTAGGGGCTTTTGTGTCTGCTCGCCATACTCTGCCGGAAGGCTAGACGTTGAGATCGATGCGGTGCGCACCCTTGACGCGGTCATAGCGGTCTGGACTGCACGTCAGCACGATTAGCTGTCCCTGCGTGCCCACGGCGTCGAACACCTCTCCCATCCTGGCCAGCCGGTCCGGATCGGTGAAGCCGAGCGCGTCGTCGATCACCACCGGCACGGTGTCCTCCTTGGCGACCAAGGCGGCGCCGGCCAGCCGAGCCAGGATGCCGAGCTGTTCTTTGGCCCCGCCCGACAGTGACTCGTAGGGAACCGTGGTGCCGTCCAGCGTCCGGCTGCGGATACGCAGGTCGCTGTCGATGTCGACCTCGAACGAGGGCCCGAACACCGGACGGCCCAGCCGCTGCAATTCGGTGCGGTAGGGCTCGACATAACCCAACCGGGTGGTGTCGCGGTGACGTGCCATCACCGACCGCAGCAGCCGGGCGGCCCGGGCCCGGCCGCCGACCCGGGCATGCTTGCTGGCGGCGTGCTCACGATCGATCTCGGCGGCATCGAGTTTGCCTTGGCGACCTTCGCTGCCGAAGACCGCGAGTTCGATATTCACCTCACGCAACGCTCGGGCGGCGGCTTCGTAGTCGTCGCTCAGCGACTCGGCCGCCTCGGTGGCATCGGCCAATTCGGCGGCCACCGCGTCCGGCGCCGCGGCGGCCAGCTCAGCCGCCAGGTCGGCGGCGTGCTGCTCCGCGGTCTGGGCGGAGCGAAGCCCAGCGTCCGCCGCTGACGCCAGATCCTCGTCGCTGACCGCCGCCCGTTCCTGTGCCAACCGGTCGCCGGCCGCATCGAGCTCGACGCGTTGCCCCGCCGCTTTGTTCAGGAGAACCGTTGCCCGCGTGGATGTCTCGGCGAGCCGGCAGCCGGCGGCCGCCGCGAGCCGGCGACGCGCCTCACACTCGGCGGCTGCGGCCGCCTGACTCGCTTCTGCCGCATCGAGTTCGGCACGAGCCCCGGTTACGTCCAGCGTGAGGAGGTCCGGTTCGGCGAGTTGAGCTGCGCTCAACTCCGCCAGCCGCGAACGCAGTCGGGCGATGTCGTCGTCCCCGCAAAGGCCGGCCAAGGTGGCGGTCAACTGGTCACGATTGCCCTGTAGTTCGCGACGGCGCTGCACGGCGCCTCGGGCGGCCTCAAGGTCAGCGGCGTCGGCCGCGCACAGCGCAGCCGACAGCTCGTGTTGTGCCGCAGCATGTTTGGTCTGGACATCAAGCGCGGTGGCGCCGGGGGCGAACCGCGCGGTCAGGACACCTGCAACCTCGACCTCGGTGGGGCCGGAGGCCGTGATCGACCAGGTTTGGCCCGCCGACAATGACGCCCGCTGGTCGCCCACGACGAGTTCGATGTCCGCGGCGGCGGTGAACTCCACCGCCGCCGAGTTCGACTCAAGCTGATCGCCGGTGCGGTCAACCGAGGCCGCGGCCCTCTCGATTTGCTGCAGCAGTTCTTCGGTGATCGCTATCCCGGCCAGTTCCGCGCCGACACGCTCGCGCTCAACGGCAACGGCGTCGATCTTGGCCAGTCGGATCGTCAACCGGCCCGCCTCGTCGCGATCGGTGAGCCGGTCGACGGTGCGCCTAGCGCATTCGACGCGCCGTTGGGCAACCGTCAGTGCCCGGATGCCCTCCTCGACCGCGGCGTCGGCGGCCTCGGCTTCGGCGGTTGCGATCGAACCGGTGTTGACGGCTTCTTGGGCTTCGGCCTCAGCCCCGGCGATAGCCGCGGCGCGAGTTTCGATTTCGGCGAGTAGCCGCAACCGCCCGCCGTGGGCCGCGGCCGCAGCCGCATTGGTCGCCGCAGCTGCGGCCGCGACCAGCTTGGCTTCGCGCGCCTGGCGGGTGAGTTCTGCGATCTTGTCGGCGGCGGCTCGCGCGACGGCCAGCCGCGGGCCCGTAGCAAGCCGCAGTTGCGACAGCTCGGCCACCTGCTGGGTCAGCATGGCATGGCGGCGAACCCGATCGTCGACCTCGGCCACCGCTGCCGCGCAGTCCCGCACCGCGGCCTCGGCATCTGCCAGCCCAGAGATCGCGGCCGCCCACTCCCCCGTGGCGCGTCCGGTTCCGGTGAAGTACCGCCCATACTCGGCATCGATTCGCTCGATGAGCAACGGCTCGGCGCCCGACAGCGCGGCCTCGGTGTCCGAACGCGCAGCGGCCACGTCGAGCGCGCGCGACAGCGCATCACAGCCGGACAGATCCACCGCGGCGATCGACGCGGCCTGCAGCACGCGCTGGGCATGCCAGAGATCGTTATCCACCGTCTCGGCCAGCATCGCCGTGACGCGTTCGTGAGCTTCGTCGCCGGTCAGCTGTTCGCGGCACGGCGCCAGCACCGTCAGCGCTGTCTCGCACTTTTTGTGGAATCGCTTGTGATAGACGAAACGGTAAGGACCGCTGCTGATTTCGGCGGTGACTTCCGAGCCGACGTCGGAGTTGGTCGGTTTGACCTGCTTGACTTCCTTCTTTGTGGACCGGTCCCTGGATTCCAGCAGCAGGTCCAACGCCTCGATCATGGAGGACTTGCCGATCTCGTTGGCGCCGTAGACCACCACCACCCCGTGGTCGGGGAACTCGATCTCGCGGTGCGCGACGCCGCGGTAATTCGTCAGGACCAGCCGGTGCAGTTTCATGCGGCTCCCCGGTCGGTCAGCCGCAGCAACAACCCCAGCGCGGCCTGGGCGTCGACGGCAGAATCGGTGTCGCCGTCGCGCGCGGTTGCGACCAGCTCTTCGACGGCGGCGGCGGCGAATCCCCCGATACCGAGGCCGGTGAACTCTCCGTCGGCGGGTATGACCGCGACGTCGGTATGCCGTTCCCAGAGTTCAAGCGAGGCGAACAGCCGTGAGTATTTGTCCAGGCAGGCATCCAGCAGGGCGCGGTCGGTGACCGTCAGCGAACCGGTCAGCCCCAGCCGCACGACGGTTCGGTCCTTGGCCGTCAGCAAGTCCAGGTTCAGGTCGAGATCAGCGATGTCGCGGCTGTTGTCCAGCTGGCGGTGCAGCGTAATGAACCGCCAGCGGCCGACATGCCGGGACGTCACGGTGACGGCGCGTCGCATGTCGGTTTCGTCGATGTCGACGACCAGGACGTGGCCCGGGTTGGATTCGACGTCATCGAAGTTGGTGACTTCCGGCGAGCCCGAGTACCACACCCGGCCGCTGGTGCCGACCTGGGTGAGCGAATGCTTATCCCCCAGAGCCACATAGTGCACCACATCACCGGCCAACGCGTCGTCCAGCTCGGCGAGCCGAATCAGCGAGGGCTTATCGCGATCGGGGTCAAGAATGTCGACACCGCCGTGGGCGAGAAGCACCCGGGTGACCTTGGCAGAGGTCGGAGCCGGAGCCAGCCCGTCGAGCGCCTCGGCGACAAGATCAGTGGTCGGTGCTTTGGACCGCCAGGGTGCAGCGACGATCTCCAGCCCTGGCCGTACCTGATGGACGCCGGCCTGATCAAGCACCACCACGTTGTCCGGGCATTCGGCGGTGAACAGCGCGCCGGTATACACCGATGACGCGTCCAGCGGGTCGTGGTTGCCGGGCAGCAGGTAGACCGGAATAGCAATGGCGCGCATGGCCTCCAGGGACTGGCTGATCACCTGCGGAGCCAGCTGGTTGTGTTCGAAGACGTCACCGGCGACCACGACGAACTCGGCGCCCGTCTCGGCCGCCAGCGCGCCTAGGCCGGCCACCGCGTCGCGGCGGGCCGCCGAATATTGCGGCTGAGCATCGCCGGCAAGGAAGTGCCGGGTCATGCCAAGCTGCCAGTCGGCAGTGTGCAGGAACCGCATCCCGGTGAACCTCCATCCGAAATTGCATGGCTATCAAGGCACTGCGAAGTCTAGGGCGGGCCACCGACAACTCCGGGGACGCGCACCGGCATGCCTCCAAGCGGATGATTAGCCCTAGGGTGGTTCGGATGAACGAAGCCAAGTTGCTGCGGTTGGTGCTGCTAAGGCACGCCAAGTCGTCGTACCCGGACGGGGTCGCCGATCACGACCGGCCGTTGGCGCCCCGTGGAATCCGGGAGGCCGCGCTGGCCGGTGACTGGCTGCGCGCCAACGTGCCCACCATCGATGGGGTGTTGTGCTCCACGGCGACGCGGACCCGGCAGACTCTGGAGCGCACCGGCATCGACGCACCGGCCCGTTACGAAGAGCGGCTGTACGGCGCCACGCCCGGCGTGCTGATTGAGGAGATCAACAAGGTTTCGGACGAGGTCGCCACCCTGCTGGTGGTAGGACACGAACCGACGATGTCTGACGTGTCGCTGATACTCGCGGGCACCGACGGCACCGACACGGCAGCCCTGGAACGTATTTCGGACAAGTACCCGACATCGGCCATCGCCGTGTTCACCGTCCCAGGCGACTGGGCGGGCCTGGAACCGGGCCGGGCCGCGCTGACCGCATTCCACGTGCCGCGAGAAACCGACCCTTAAGAATTGGTGGCCAGCGTCAGCTCCATCAGCTTGATGGCCTGACCGCAGGCGTCGATGCCGGGCGCCTGCGGGTTGACCCACCAGCCGACCACTCCGGCCGCGTCGCTGGCTACCCCGCATGCGCCGTTCGCGTCATCGGCGTGCATCACAATCGAGTCGACGCCGGCGATGTTGCGGCTCTCGACCTTGTACTTCAGGAAGTCGGCGACCTTGCGCTCGTTGCCCAGACTGCCCTGCTCGAACCAGAACCGGGTGATGTCGATCAAACCGGCCGGGTTGGCCGCCTGCCACCGGCAGATCGCGCCGACGAACGTGCTTTGAATGTCGAGCGGATCGGCCCCCACGGTCTTGGCCAGGATGTCGGTGGTCAAGACTTCACATTCCTTGAGCAGATTCGGATACTGCTGCTGGGAATTGTTGTTGCGCGGGCTGCCGCCCGAGCCCGCCTTCACGGCGGTACCGCCGATCGACTCCGAACATCCGGTCAACACGGCTACCGTGCTGGTCACGGCGACCAGTGCCTTCAGGACATGCCTTTTCATCATTTCGAGTTCGCAATCGACTGACGTGCCAGTTCTTTCGCTATGTCGCACGGCGGCGGGAAGGGCTTTTGGCTGAAGCTGACCGACCATTCGATGAAGTCGTCCTGAAACTGGATCCCGACTTCGCACAACGAATCGCCCAAGTTCGGCTCGTTGCCGACGGCGATGAAACCGCCGTGGCCGTCGATGTTGATGTCTTCGACGCTGGCGCGCGACAGCTCCTCGGTCTTGCGTTCGCGCCCGATCGGGCTGCCGCGATACCAGGAAAAGGAGAAGTGCGGGCCGAGAATGCCGCCGCCGGCCAGCCATTGGCAGCCCACCGAATTCCGCGCGGTGTTGATCAGCCCGCTCATCTTGGTCAACTCCGACACCGCCTGATCGCCAACGCCGCCGCATACCGGGAACATCGGACCGTGGTGACCCTCCCCGCTGCCCGGCCCCGCCGATGGCGCGGCGCCCGGCTTGTCGCCGCCGGAGTCGGAGCATCCGGTAAGCACGGCGAGCAGGATCATCAAGGCCGACACCGACAGGGTCAGTGCTCTCGAATTACGCCGCACTGCTGCCCTGCCTTGCCCAAGGCTGTTGCTGGTCCACAGGATGCACTGTAGCGGCACCCGAGCTGGCCAACCACCGACACCGCACTTGAGCAGGCATTTCATGACGACCGGCGGGCGTGGCGCCGCGAACTCGTGCCAGCGCAGTGTGCGACAGTTACCCAATGCTGTCGGCACTATTGCGCCAGTACATCCGGCCGTATCGCCGGCTGGTCGCGGTGCTGATGGCACTGCAGCTGATCAGCACCCTGGCGTCGTTGTACCTTCCGACGGTTAACGCCGCCATCATCGACGACGGCGTCGCGAAGGGCGACACCACCACCATCGTCCGGCTCGGCGTGGTGATGCTCGGGGTCACCGGGCTGCAGGTGCTGTGTTCGATCGGGGCGATCTACTTCGGCACCCGGACCGGTACCGGCTTCGGACGCGACCTGCGCGGCGCAATGTTCGAACACGTCATCACGTTCTCGGAACCGGAGACCGCCCGGTTCGGCGCTGCGACCTTGCTGACCCGCAGCACCAATGACGTCCGCCAGATCGTGTTCCTGGTGCAGATGGCCGCCACCGTGCTCGTGACCGCGCCCATCATGTGCGTTGGCGGAATCATCATGGCCGTCCGCCAGGAGGCCGCGCTGACCTGGTTGCTGCTGATCAGCATTCCCATTCTGGGCGTGAGCAACTACTGGATCATGACGCACCTGCTGCCGCTGTTCCGCGGCATGCAGAGCCTGATAGACGGCATCAACCGGGTGATGCGCGACCAGCTGTCCGGTGTGCGGGTGGTCCGGGCGTTCACCCGCGAACATTTTGAGCGCGACAGGTTCGCCAAGGCCAATGCCGCACTGTCCGGTACCGCGCTGACCGCCGGCAACTGGCAAGCGCTGATGCTGCCGGTAACCACGCTGACCATCAATGTCTCCAGCGTCGCGCTGATCTGGTTCGGTGGGCTGCGCATCGACAGGGGCCAGATGCAAGTCGGCTCACTGACCGCGTTCCTGTCCTATTTCGCCCAGATTCTGTTGGCGGTGATGATGGCGACCATGACGCTGGTCGTGCTGCCGCGCGCGTCCGTGTGCGCCGAACGGATCACCGAAGTGCTCGCTACGTCCGCCGCCATCGAAAGCCCACAGAACCCTAAGTTCCCGAGAGATGGGGTCACCGGCGTGGTGCGCTTGGATGGCGTGACATTCAGCTATCCCGGCGCCGAATGCCCAGTTCTGCTGGATATCTCATTGACCGCGCTGCCCGGAACCAGCACCGCGATCGTGGGCAGCACAGGTTCGGGCAAGTCGACGCTGGTGTCGCTGATCTGCCGGTTGTACGACGCCACCGCCGGGACCGTGCTGATCGACGGCATCGACGTGCGCGACTACGACACCGAGCGGCTCTGGTCGGCAATCGGGCTGGTGCCCCAGCGCGGCTACCTGTTCTCCGGCACCGTCGCGGACAACCTGCGCTACGGCGCGGCCCCAAACCAGGTAGTGACCGACGACGAGATGTGGGAGGCGTTACGAGTTGCGGCCGCAGAGGATTTCGTGCGGGGACACGAGGATGGGCTGCAAATGCGCGTAGCCCAGGGCGGCATCAACTTCTCCGGTGGGCAGCGCCAACGGCTGGCGATAGCCCGGGCCGTCATCCGCCGGCCGGCCGTCTATCTGTTCGACGACGCACTGTCCGCGCTCGACATGCACACCGACGCTCGTGTCCGTGAGGCGGTACGCGAGGCGGCGGTGGATTCCACCATCGTCATTGTCACACAACGTATTTCAACTACTGCGCGAGCCGACCAGGTGATCGTCGTCGACAATGGGAAGATCGTCGGTACAGGGAACCACGAATCGCTACTGGTCGACTGCCCCGCCTACGCGGAGTTCGCCGCGTCGCAATCGATGAGCGGCGGAGCGTGGGGCGTGCAGTGACAGCCATCAGCGAGCGGCCCCGTGGCGCTGCCCCGCACCCCACAGCCGTGCGCTCGCGCAACTTCTGGGGTTCGGCGTCCCGCCTGGTGAAACGACTTGCACCACAACGCCGGCTGAGCGCCGCGGTCATCACGCTGGGCATCACCGGCACCGCAATCGGCATCGTCGTACCGCGGATCCTCGGCCACGCAACCGATCTGCTCTTCAACGGCGTGATCGGACGACGGCTACCCGCGGGAATCACCAAGGCGCAGGCCATCACCGAAGCCCGGACCCGTGGTGACAACGCCTTCGCCGAGCTGCTGTCCGGAATGAAGGTGGTGCCGGGCCGGGGCGTTGACTTCGACGCGGTGGGGCGGACTCTGGCGCTGGCTCTGGTACTGTATCTGATTGCCGCGCTGTTGCTTTGGGTGCAGGCCCGGCTGCTGAACATTACCGTGCAGAAGACCATCGCCGCGCTGCGGTCCGACGTCGAGGACAAGCTGCACCGGCTGCCGATTTCCTACTTCGACGCACGGCAGCGCGGCGAGTTGCTCAGCCGGGTTACCAACGACGTGGATAACATCCAGTCGTCGCTGTCGCTGACGATCAGCCAGCTGGTGACGTCGATTCTGGCCGTTCTGGCGGCGCTGGCGATGATGGTGTCGATCTCGCCGCTATTGGCACTGATCACAGTGCTGTCGGTGCCGATGTTGCTGCTGGCGACGCGCGCGATCACCCGTCGCTCGCAACGTCTTTTCACGGCCCAGTGGACCAGCACCGGGCGGCTGAACGCCCATATCGAAGAGACCTACAGCGGGTTCACGGTGGTCAAGACATTCGGGCACCAGGCCGCGGCACGCGAGCAGTTTCGCAGCCTCAATGACGACGTCTACCGGGCAGGTTTCGGCGCCCAGTTCATCTCCGGGCTGGTGCAACCCGCCACGACATTCATCGGAAACATCGGCTACGTCGCGGTCGCCGTGATCGGTGGCCTGCAGGTGGCCACCGGACACATCACGCTTGGCAACATCCAGGCGTTCATCCAATACGTTCGGCAGTTCAACAATCCGCTGAGCCAGACGGCCGGGATCTACAACACCCTGCAATCGGGGGTGGCCAGCGCCGAGCGGGTGTTCGAGCTACTCGACGAACCCGAGGAGTCACCGGGTCCTGAGCCGGCTTCGGAGCAAACACAGCCGCCGCCCAACGGCCAGCGTCAGCGGCTGAGTGGTCGCGTCGAGTTCGAGCAGGTGAACTTCGCCTACCGCGCGGGCACTCCGGTGATCGAAGACCTGTCGATGGTGGCCGAAGCGGGTAGCACGATAGCGATCGTCGGCCCAACCGGAGCCGGCAAGACCACCCTGGTGAACCTGCTCATGCGGTTCTACGACGTCGATTCCGGCCGAATTCTTGTCGACGGAATCGATATCACCACGGTGAGCAGGCAAACACTCCGATCGCGAATCGGCATGGTGCTGCAAGACACCTGGCTGTTCGACGGGACGATCGCGGAGAACATCGCTTATGGACGGCCAGACGCCAGCGCCGAAGAACTCGTACAGGCCGCCAAGGCGGCCTATGTCGATCGTTTTGTACGCGCACTGCCGGCCGGCTACCGCACGCGCGTCACCGGCGACGGCAGCAGCATCAGCGCCGGCGAGAAGCAACTCATCACCATCGCCCGCGCCTTTCTTGCCCGCCCGCAGATACTGATCCTGGACGAGGCGACCAGCTCGGTCGATACCCGCACCGAGGCCCTCATCCAGGAGGCGATGCGCGAGCTTCGCCGGGACCGGACGAGTTTCATTATCGCGCACCGTCTTTCCACCATTCGGGAGGCTGACCGCATTCTGGTGGTGGAGTCCGGCCGGATCGTCGAACAAGGCACGCACGCCGAGCTACTTGCCCGGCGCGGTGCGTACTACGAGATGACTCAGGCCTGATGCCGCGCTGCCCGGACGGCAGCTTACCGGCATGATTGCTAGGCCAGGGGGTTGCGACGGCCTCGTTTGGCCGCAGGTTGTTGATATGGTCGGCGTGGCCGGGTTTGGTTTGGAGGATCAGCGATGAGCGACGCGCAGGCTTCGCGGGTGGGGACGATGTTTGGGCCCTATCACCTGAAACGGCTGCTCGGCCGCGGTGGCATGGGCGAGGTCTACGAGGCCGAACACACCGTCAAGGAGTGGACGGTCGCGGTCAAACTGATGTCCGACCAGTTCAGCAGCGACCCGGTGTTTCGCGAGCGGATGAAGCGCGAAGCGCGGATCGCGGGCCGTTTGCAGGAACCCCACGTAGTCCCGATCCATGAGTACGGCGAAATCGACGGAAAGATGTTTCTGGAGATGCGCCTCATCGAGGGCATCGACCTCGACAGCGTGCTCAAGCGATTCGGCCCGTTGACCCCGCCGCGGGCGGTCGCCATCATCAGCCAGGTCGCGTCGGCGCTGGACGCCGCCCATGCCGCCGGGGTGATGCACCGCGACATCAAGCCACCGAATATCCTGATCACCCGCGCCGACTTCGCCTACCTGGTGGATTTCGGTATCGCCAGTGCCACCACCGACGAGAAACTCACCCAGCTCGGCACGGCGGTGGGCACCTGGAAATACATGGCGCCGGAACGCTTTTCCGACGGAGACGTGACCTACCGGGCCGACATCTATGCGCTGGCCTGCGTGCTCCACGAATGCCTGACCGGATCCCCACCGTATAAGGTCGACAGCGCCGGGGGGCTGGTCACCGCCCACCTGATGGAGCCCGTCCCGCAGGCCAGCACGCAACGATCAGGCATCCCCAAGTCACTGGACGCGGTCATTGCGCGCGGCATGGCCAAAAAGCCCGAAGACCGCTACGCCAGCGCGGGCGATCTGGCGCTGGCCGCCCACGAAGCACTCAGCGACCCCGACCAAGACCACGCCGACAGCATCTTGCGCCGCAGCGAAGAAGCCGCACCGTCCGCCTCCACAGAGACCGCGGCGGCCCCACCCACCCTGGCCGCTACCGCCATGGCACCACCTCCCCCATCAGCCGCCCCCTACCCGCCTCCTGCGCAGGGCGGTCCGCCGAGTTGGGCTCCCAGTAGCGGACCGGTCCCCAGCCCGCCGTACTACCAAGGCAATAGCGGAAATTGGGGCGGCACGCCACCGGGCCCGCCGCCACACCAGCCCCCCGGCCCGACGCCTTGGAACCAGCCCCTGCACCAGCCCCCGCCGCGCAAACGCAACCCCTGGCCCATCGTCGCCGGCGTCGCCGTTCTGGTTGTCCTCATCGTCGTCGGGGTCGGGATCTGGGTCGTCACCCGACCCAAACCGGCGCCCCCTCCTCCCGACCTGATAGCGGCCGATCGCCTCAGCGCCCTCCTGCTGAGCCCGTCAGACATCAACTCCGTCATGGGCGCCTCGACCATCGAGCCCAGCAAGCCCATCACGTCGATGGACACCTCGGGGGTGACACTGTCACCACCCGATTGCCAGGGCGCGCTCTACACCAGCCAGGAACCGGTCTACGCGGGCTCCGGCTATACCGGAGTGAGCGCACTGGTGTCCCAAGAGCCCGGGGACAACAACGACCACTGGGTCAACCAGGCCGTGGTGCTCTTCCCGTCCGTCGACAAAGCCAAGTCCTTCCTGCAGAGCGCGAACGACAAGTGGAAGAGCTGCGCCGGCAAGACGGTGACCGTGACGAACAAGAGCAAGACGTATCGGTGGACGTTCGCCCAAATCATCGGCGAACCGCCGAAGATTGCGGTGCTGGACACCCAGGAAGGCGCCGACGGGTGGGAGTGCCAGCGTGCCTTGAGCGTGGCGAACAATGTGATCGTCGACATCAATGCGTGCGGGTACAAGATCACCGACCAAGGCGGCCAGCTCGCCGACAAGATCATCGCCAAGGTCAACGGCGAATAGCGGGACCGCTACCCGGCAGGAACATCGGGCCCTTGGGCGCGCAGATCGTCGACCGCCGACATGGCGTTGCGTAGCTTGCCCAGCCATTCCTCCGCGTGTTCGCCGACCAGCTTGACCGACCACGCGAGTGCGTCGGCGCGCGACCTGGCGACACCGGAGTCGACCAGGGTGTCGAGCACCTGGCGTTCCGGTTGTTTCAACCGCGTCATCACAGGTACGGCGATATGAGTGAACAGGATTCGCTCGGTGCCGGTCTCCGAACCAACCTTTGCGCCAACCTCTACGCCCCAGGAGACCTTGCGCCCGTAGCGGTCCTGGGCTTCGTCGGCGATGTTCATCCGCTCCGACCGGGTTTCTTCGCGGAACCGTGAGACCCGGCCTTCGGCGCGGGCTTCGCTTTCTTCTTTGCCTTCTTTTTTGCCGTAAGTGTCGGGGTCGGCCAGCTTGCCGACGACCGTGATCTCTTCGCGGTCGACGATGACGGTCGGATCGCCGTCGAACCAGCCTTCGGGTAGGCGTCCGGCGAACCATTCCGCCGCGCCACTAGCGTCGGGTTGTTGAGCTTGCTGCCAGCCGCCGGGGCGACCGGACCGGTGTCCGTGTTGGTGAGCCTTCATGATTACATAATTACACCGTTACAAACGCAATGGAACAGCGTTCACCAAGAGCGAACGATTGGCTGCGAGCCTGCGGTGGTGGCGCCGAAACCGCACGGAGCGTGATCAGCCAAACCGCGCCCTCACCGCAGTCTCGGCGCTAAGCGTGGACGCCGCCGGAGCCGTCACCTCGCCGGACCCGAAAGAGTTTGACTTCATTCTTGATGCCCCTGAGGCGACGCGCACCCGCGAAGGAGGCCTGGAATTCCCCGGATTCAACTGGGTCGTTCAGGGCCTCCCACACCGAATCGGCGACCAGCACAGTGCCCGGGCGAGCCACGCCGGTAACCCGGCTGGCCATGTTGACCGGACTGCCAAACCAGTCGCCGGCCCTGCTGACGGCCATCCCAGAAGCCACTCCCGCTCGCAGGCGTGGAAATTCGTTGTCGGTATCAACAACGTCGACCAGCTTCAGGACGACGTCCAGCAATGGAGCCGGCTCGGGGCAGACGAACATCACCGCGTCGCCAATCGTCTTGATGAAGCGGACCGGCGGGGCGGTCAGGTCACGAGCGAGATCGGCCAGTCGAATGGCAAGTTGCCCAAGCTCTTCGGCCGGCAGCACTTCACCCAGGCGGGTGAAGCCGACGAGGTCCGCGAAGGCGACGGTGACTTGACGCGCACCGGGCAGCGGTTTACCGGCGGCCCGCTCGCCGGCGTTGACGGCTTCAGTCTCCAGCATGTGCCGCAACTGCATGAACAGCATGTCCTGAATCATCGGCCCGAGCAGCGGCGCGACTTGCCCCACCAGCTCCTTCGACGCCTTGGCGATTTCCAGCTCCGTCGCTCCCGGGCGCATGATCGCGGCCAGCGCGGTGTATCGCATGACTTCCGCGGCGTGTGAAAGCCCTTCGGAAAGCACCCGCACGACCTGCACCACCTGGTCGGGATTCAGCCCCAGCTCAATGAACCGCTGGGCATATGCGGCGGCTTCGCCGTCCGCGCGCATGTGTACGACCGCATCGGGATCCTCCACTCCCGCGAGACCAATGGCCCGTTGGACGCGCTGCAGCAGCGTCAGGTCGATGTTGTACCGCTCGCTGATCTCGCGCGCCGACACGTAGGTGCCGTCGCCGCCGATGAGCCGGCGTGTGGCCAACAGCAGCGGCGGGTTGGTTGCCCGGATCTCGTCGGCGGTGATCCCCTGCGTGAGCAGCCATTCCACCAGCTCCGCACGCTCCGCCCGGGCGGTGCCCTCGAGCCCCTCGAGCAGATCGTCGAGGTTCTGGTCGTCCACGTGGTCAACGTACAACGCCGGCAGGCCATGATGGAAAGCGATGAACGCACCACTTCTCCGCGGGTTCCCGCCGGTCGTCGATGACGATGCCAGGGTCTTGATCTTGGGCTCGTTCCCGAGCGCCCAATCACTGGCGGCGCGCCAGTACTACGCCAATCCACGGAATGCGTTCTGGCCGATCGTCGAGTGACCTGTTCGGCTTCGAGGTGGCGGCGCCCTATGACTGCCGTCTGGCGTCGCTGCGATCGCACGGTGTCGCGCTGTGGGATGTGCTGTACAAGTGCCGTCGCATCGGCAGCTCCGACGCCGCGATCGATGTAAAAGGATTGGTGGTCAACAAATTTGCCGAGTTGTTCGCGAACTACCCGTCCGATCGCGCGGGTGTACTTCAACGGAGCCAAGGCCGCCGACCTGTATCGCAGGCTGGCGGACCCGGCCGAGGGCGGTGCAGTACCAGCGGCTACCGTCAACCAGCCCGGCTCATGTCATGCGCCCGGGCGCCAAGCTCGACGCCTGGCGGCCGATTTCACTGTCATGACACCGGCGGTCGCCGGTGCGCCCATGGTCGTGCACGTTCGATCTGCGCGCTGAGCGACAACAGCGTCGTTTCCTCGTATGGCCGTCCCACCAGTTGCACCGACAGCGGCAGGCCCTCGCCGTCGAAGTCCCACGGCACGGCAGCGGCGGGCTGCCCGGTCAGATTCCAGATCGGGAAGTAAGGAACCCGCTGTCCTACCGACAGCAGCGTCGATATCCCGCCGCGGTGCTGGTAGGCACCGATGCGGGACGGACCCTCCGCGGTGCCCGGCGTGACGACGACGTCGACGTCGTCGAAGATCGACTGGATCCGATTGCTCAGCGCCGGTTCCGCAGCGCGAATGGAATCCATCCGTCGGTCGGAGAAGAACGAACCCAAGCGCGCCAGGTTACGGGTGCGCTGCTTCGAGACGTTCCGGGTGAGCCTGCGCATCCGCGTCATCGCAGATGCCGCGCAGATAGCGGGCCAGGTAGTTGCCGAACGCCAACGGCGGATACTCCGGGTCTCGCACGACGACCTCGTGGCCCAGATCGCGAAGCAACGCACCGGCCTGATCGACCGCCGTCAGTTCCTCTTTCCCCACGCGAACGGGCATCGGCAGTGGAACCTTGGTGCTCAAGGCAATTCGCAGTTTGCCGGGAGCGCGTGCCGCCGCTGCCACGAACTCGCCTTCCGGGTCGGGCACCCGGACACCACCGTCGTCGCATCGAGGAACAACGCCGCGTCCATGACCGATCGCGCGATCGGGCCGTTGACGCTCAGCCCGTACCACGCGCCCTCGTGCGGGTCCAGTGAAACCCGGTCGCGTTGCGGCTTCAGGCCGAACAACCCGCACCAGCTGGACGGGATGCGAATCGAGCCGCCGCCATCGGAGCCCAATGCCAGCGGAGCCAAGCCCGCGGCCACCGCGGCGGCACTGCCGCCGCTGCTGCCGCCCGGGGTGCGGTTGGGGTTCCACGGGTTGCGGGTCGCTCCGAACGTCAGCGACTCGGTGAAGGGAAACATCATCAGCTCGGGCACATTGGTTTTGCCGATGATGACCGCGCCCGCGGCGCGTAACCGGCGCACCGCCTCTGCGTCGGAGGTCACCGCGGGCCGGTGGCCGCCGCTCCCGCACGCCGTCACTTCGTCGGCGACGTCGACGTCGTCTTTGATCGCGATCGGTACGCCCAGCAGCGGTAGCCGCTCGCCGGCGTCGAGGCGGTCTTGCGCCGCGGCGGCCTCGTGGCGCGCGCTGTCGGACAGCACCACGCGGTAGCAGCGCAGCTCGCTATCCAGGCGCGCAATCCGTTCCAGGTAGATCTCGAGCAGCTCCGGTGCAGTTACTTCGCCGTCGGCCAACATCCTCGCCTGTGCGGCCGCGCCGGCGAAAGCGAGATCGCGAGCGTCCATCGCCGCAGCGTATCCTCCTGACCGCGCGGCCAAGTACGGTGACGTCATGTCCTGCGTGTTCTGTGCGATCGTCGCCGGCGATGCCCCGGCCATTCGGATCTACGAAGACGCCGATTACCTGGCGATCCTCGACATCCGCCCGTTCACCCGCGGCCACACGCTGGTGATTCCGAAACGGCACACCGTGGATCTGACCGACACCCCGCCGGAAACGTTGGCCGCGCTGGCCACCATCGGCCAGCGGATCGCGCGGGCGGCCCGCGCGACGGAATTGGCCGACGCGACGAACATCGGGATCAACGACGGCCGCGCCGCCTTCCAGTCGGTGTTCCACATTCATCTGCACGTGCTGCCGCGCCGCAACGGCGACAAGCTGTCGGTGGCCAGGGGCATGCTGTTGCGCCGGGACCCCGACCGAGAGGCCACCGGACGAATCCTGCGGGACGCCCTGGCGCGGATTGACGCGAATCAGTAGAACTCGATGCGGATCGGGTATGGAGCGACTATGAAACGCGGGATGCGGAGTACGCAGCGGCATATTAGGCTGCCCGCGGGCGTTGCCTGGCTCGCCTTCGCCGCATACAACGTGGCGGCGTTGCTGGTCGCAACCTCCCATGTCTGGGGCGACAACGCGGCTCGGCGGGTCGACGAACTCGTGACGGTGCTGTGCCTTGTGTTCGCGGCGGCATGTGCTGGCAAGGCGGCTCGCTGCGCCCTCGGGCGCCGCAGACTCGGATGGCTGGCGCTGGTGATGGCACTGTTGGGCTGGGCGGTCGGGGAGGTCATGTGGGCGGCCGATGACGCGCGGCCGGAACTCGACCACGCGACCGACCCGGCGGCCGCTGAATTTGTGCTCGTCTTATTTCCGGTCGGCGCCATGGCGTCTTTGGTGTTGTTGTCCAAGCTAACTCGCCGCAGCCCTCAGCAACGACTGCTGCTGGACGGCGTCATCGTGTGGACTTCGCTATTCGTGGTCTCGTGGGTATTCGTCCTCCACAAACAGCTCAGGGGCGACGGCAGCTTGCAGGCCGCGACGCTAATTCACATCTTCGTCGACGTCCTCCTGCTGACGACGGGGATCCTGATGTTGTCGCGGGTTCGTCCAGGCGATCCGGTGAGCCGCAGTCTGCTAGCCGGCGGAGTCACCGCGGTGGCCGCTGCCGACATCGCGACGGTGTTTCAGGCCGGGATCGGCAGCTATCACGTCAGCGATTTGGCCGACCTGGGCCGAGTGATCGGTCTGGGAATGCTGGCGTTTGCTGCGCTGTCCAGCACCAACGAGTCCCTGACAACGGCGTCGCGGGATCCAATTACGTCAATTACGTATCGCTCCCGGCTGTCGTTGCCATACCTGCCTCTGGTGCTGGCCGCCGCGGTCGGATTGGGCTACGCGGTAGGTCATGTGCAGCACGGACCACTCGTGGTCGCGTTGGGAATTCTGGTGGGCGCCGTTCTCGTCAGACAACTCGTCGTCCTCGTCGAAAACCAGCGCTTGTTGTCTCACGTGGCGCGGGAAGCTTTTACTGACAGCCTCACCGGCCTGGCTAATCGGGCCCACTTTCTTCATCGCCTGGAAGAAGCCGTGGCCCGTCGGGACAGCAGTGCCCAACCGATCGCGGTGTTGTGCCTCGATCTCGACAACTTCAAGGCGGTCAACGACGCCTTGGGCCACCCGGCCGGCGACGAACTACTTGTCCGGGTGGCCAGGCGGCTCACCGCTTCGCTCGACAAAATGGCCACAGTTGCGCGGCTGGGTGGCGACGAATTCGCGGTCCTGATCGAAGATTCCATCGAGGCATCACAAGCTGCAGCGCATCGAGTCCTCGACGCATTCCAGGCGGCGATCGTAATCGACGGGGTTCCGTTAACGGTACGTCCGAGCGTCGGATTCACGCTGGCCACCGCCACATCGAGTTGCACCGTCGACGACCTGCTCCGGCACGCCGATTTGGCCATGTACGCCGCCAAACGCGATGGCGGCCAATGTATCCGCAGCTTTATGGCCGAGCTGCCCTTCCCGTCTGTGTTGCCGCTGCTCACCGAATCGGAAGCAGTGTCACCGGGCGCGCTCACCGACCGGGGGGCGCCGGAACGGGGGCTCAGGCCGGTCCCAAAAGTAGCGACCGCAACACGGGACCGCCCGGACGACGTGCCCGACGGCATTCGGTGGCCACCGTTGGCGATCCAGATTGCCTTGGCGACGTTGGCAATCGGCGTGGCCGTTTTCACTGCGTCGAGTATCTTCGCCCCGAATGCCGGCCAAAATATATTCCTCGCGGATTTCCTGTATCCGGCGTTGAACCTGTCGGCAGCTGCGCTGATTGGTTTGCGCGTTTACCGCGTCTCGGCCGATCGGTTGCCATGGACCCTGATCGCGACCGGCATGGCATGTTCGGCGATGGGTGACGTGATCTACGCCGCCTGGGTGCCGGACGGTCAGTCGCCATCAGCGGCCGACCCGGCTTACCTGGCGTTTTATCCACTCACCTACGCCGGACTGCTGCTGCTCATGCGCGCACGCCTGAAGCGAGTGCCCGTATCGATCCAGCTCGATTCCGTGGTGTGCGGGTTGACGATGGCCTCGGTGGCCGCGGCACTCACGGCCGGGCCCATCCACGCGGCCGCGGCCCGGGCACCGACAACGGTGCTGGTAGGCCTGATTTATCCGTGGGGCGATCTGGTCCTGTTGGCGCTGGCCGCCGGCATGCTGCCAATCATTTTTTGGCGCAACGACCTTCGCTGGGTGCTGCTCGTTGCAGGGTTAATCCTGTTGGCGGCCGCCGACACCGACTATCTCTTCGAGACCGCAGACCGCTCGTATCGCGTCGGCACCTTGCTCGATGCGTGCTGGCCACTAGCGTCATTACTCCTGGCATTAGCCAGCTGGGCGCCTTGGTCTGCCGTGACACCCCCGCTAAAACGCGGACTCGGCTCCTACGGCGCACCGGTGGCGTGCACCATCGTCGCGCTCGGGGTCGCCGTTTTGGGCCACGACTCACGACTCGCAACGACGCTGGCCGCGTTGAGCCTGATCGCGGTCGCTGCACGATTCTCGGTGACCTTCCGAGACATCAGCATGCTGGCCGAAAGCCACCAAAACGCAATGACCGACGAGTTGACCGTGCTGCCCAATCGGCGCTCGCTGGCGACTGCCCTGACCGCGGCGTCGGCCGCCAAGTCGTCCGGACCTCCGTCGACAACCGGCGTGTCATCACGCCGAGCGCTGCTGTTGCTGGATCTCTGTGAGTTCCAACAGCTCAGCGACTCAATCGGTCGCCACTTTGGTGATGAGCTGTTGTGCCACATTGCGAATCGACTATCGAACAGCGTGCGGGATGAGGATCTGCTTGCGCGCGTGGGCGATAGCGAATTCGCCATCCTGCTGGCCGAAGGGGCCGACCTCACTGCCGCACGTGCCCAAGCGGGACGTCTGCTCGAAGAGTTGCGAGAACCTTTCGCGCTGGATCCGATCACCGTGCAAGTCGACGCCCGCATCGCGATCGCGCTATGCCCCGACCACTGTGACCATCCGCAGGAGTTGCTCAAACGCGCCGAGGCGGCGATTCCGCATGCCATATCCGCCAAAAGCAAGATCGCCGTGTACGACTCGGCGTTTGAGCTGTACGCCGAGAACAACCCCAACCTCATCGAGGAACTACGCATCGCTCTTCTCGACGGCGCCGAGCTGACATGTCACTACCAGCCCAAGATCAACGCGAGCGACGGCAGCGTCCACAGCGTCGAGGCACTCGTACGCTGGCAGCATCCCAGCCGTGGGTTACTCCTACCGGAAAAATTCCTGCCCGCCGCCGAACGCGCCGGGCTGATGCGTAAAGTGGCCTACCACACGCTCAACATCGCCCTCGGACAGATCCGATGCTGGCGCGAGCAGGGCATCGTCGGGACCGTCGCAGTTAACCTCTCGACGACGAATCTGCTTGACCTTGACCTGGTAGGCACGGTCGAGGGCCTGCTGCGAACCCACGGCTTGCCCACCGACGCTCTGATCATCGAGATCACCGAAAGTACACTCGTCGACTCCGTGCAGGCCCGTACTACTGTCGCCGCGCTGCAGCGCCTCGGAGTTCGCATCTCGCTGGACGACTATGGCACCGGGTGGTCGTCGCTGGCGCGCCTGCAGGCCGTCTCGGTCGACGAGCTCAAACTGGACAGGGTATTCGTGGCACGACTAGCCCGAGACCCGCGATCGGTTGCGATCGTGCGGTCCACGGTAGCGCTGGCGCTCAGCCTTGGAGCGGACCTCGTCGCCGAAGGCGTCGAGGACGAGATCACGTTGAGCGCGCTGCGCCGGTACGGCTGCACCATCACGCAGGGCTTCGTGCACAGTCCGCCGTTGCCCGCCGATGAAATGCAGCATTGGCTTCTCAGCCACGCACCCCAATCTGACCAGGCGCGGGAGTGACCCCCTCAGAAGAGTTCCTTCGCGAGTAGCTCCAGCGTCGCCACCCGGGCCGGCGCGGTGATGGGATCGGTGCCGCGGTGGGCCGACGCCACCGGGTGCACCATCACCTCGTCGACGTCGAACCGTTCGGCAAGTGCCCGCACCTGTTCGGCAGCCTCCGCGGGCGAGCCCACGATGGCCCGCTCGAGTCCGCTGTCCACGATGTGTTGCTGCGGTCCGGTCATCTCGGCGAGCCGAGCGTCTTCGACAAACTGCAGCGGACCGAGCGGCTGCCCGGTCCGTAGCCGCGCCATCATCTGCAGGTTGGGCAACATCAAATCCATTGCCTCTTGCCGCGTTTCGGCCACCGCCGCATTCACCGTCAGGAACGTGACGGGCTCGGCTGCCAAGTCGCTGGGCTTGAACCGGGAACGGTACAGCTCGAGCGCCTCCTCGGTGCCCTGGCCGGAGAAGTGGTGCGCGAACACGTACGGCAGGCCTTTGGCGGCGGCCAACCGCGCCGAGTACATCGACGAGCCGAGCAGCCACAGCCGGGGTTCGGTGGCCGCGGCCGGGGTGGCCTTGAGGGTGTAGTCGCCGGAGCGCAGCGGCACCCGCACGCCGCGCGCGCTCATCAAAGCGGCTACGTCGTCGAGGTACTCCGGGAAGTTCTCGATGTCGCGATCGTCACGGGTGCCGCGCAGGGCATACGACGTCACCGGGTCCGAGCCGGGCGCCCGGCCGATGCCCAAGTCAATGCGGCCCGGCGCGGCGGCTTCCAGCAGCGCGAACTGCTCGGCCACCGCCAGCGGCGCGTGGTTGGGCAGCATCACGCCGCCCGACCCGAGTCGCAGCTGCGAGGTTTGCGCGGCCAGGTAGGCGATGATGACCGGCGGGCTGGTGGCGCCCACGGACGGCATGTTGTGGTGTTCGGCGACCCAGTAGCGAGTGAAACCCAGCCGGTCGGCGGTCTGCGCCAGCTGCACGGTGGCCGCCAGCGCATCTCCAGTCGACTGGTCGGTACGCACCGGGACGAGATCAAGGACGGAAAGGTGCACGGTGGCGACAACGCTTCCGGGCCGCCGAACGTTCCCGCTCACCCGATGCCCGCCAGCTCCTTGGCTGCTGCGAAGACGTCGTCCAGCATCGCCGGAGTCAACCTGCCGGTGAACATATTCTGCTGGCTGGGGTGGTAACAGCCGAGCAGACGCACGCCTGAGGGCAGCTCCGCAACGGCGCCGTGGCCGAACTTCGGCTTGCGTGCCCCCGACGCGCCCGGCAGCCGCAGCGCGATCTGCCAAGCGAATCCGCCGAGGGCGACGATCACTCGCACGTGCTCGGACACCAGCCGCCATTCGGCCTGCAGCCAGGGCCAGCAGGTGTCCCGTTCGGCCGGCGTCGGAGCATTGGCCGGCGGCGCGCACCGCACCGGTGCCGAGACCCGAATCTGGTTGGCCTGCAACCCGTCCGCAGCATCGACGCTGAGCGGTTGGTTCACCAGGCCAGCGCGGTACAGCGCCGCGTACAACTGGTCTCCTGACCTGTCGCCGGTGAACATTCGTCCGGTCCGATTGGCGCCGTGCGCCGCGGGGGCCAACCCGACGATCAACAGCCGCGGGCGCTCGGATCCCCAGCCCGGCACGGGGCGCCCCCAATAGGGTTGGTCGGCGAAGGCCCGGCGTTTGGCGACGGCGACGTCCTCGCGCCAGCTGACCAGCCGGGGGCAGGCGCGGCACACGCTGACCGCGGCGTCGAGCTCCGGTATCGAACCCGCTCGGTGCGCCTGCGCCAGGACCTGAGCGGCATCGGCGGCCACCGGGGTCTGCGGCGTGGCCGGATCGCCCGGCCAGCCGGTGCCGGGCCCAACCGGAGAACTGAACGGCTGGCCGCTATTCGGATGAACGAGCACGTGAACATCCTGCATTCAGCTGTCGCCGCCCGGGAAATCCGGTCGCGTCTGATAGCACTTTGGCGCTAAATTCAGCCGCGATACCCCATGAAGCGCACCAGCCGCGGCCCGGCGTTCCTGATCCTGTTCGCCACGCTGATGGCGACGGCGGGTACCGGCATCTCCATCGTCGCTTTCCCGTGGCTGGCGTTGCAGTACGACGACAGCGCGAAGGACGCGTCGATCGTGGCCGCCGCCATGGCGGTGCCGCTGGTGTTGTCGACGCTGGTCGCCGGCACCGCGGTCGACTTCTTCGGCCGCCGCCGGGTGTCCCTGGTCGCCGATTCGCTGTCCTGCGCGGGGGTGGCCGCCGTGCCCTTTGTCGGGTTGGCATTCGGCGCGGACGCGATCAACATCGCCGTCCTGGCCGTGCTGGCGTTCTTGGCGGCCGGCTTCGACCCGGCCGGGGCAACGGCGCGCCAGGCGATGCTGCCCGACGCCGCCGCCCGGGCGGGCTGGTCGCTGGACCGCACCAACGGCGCCTACGAGGCGATTCTGAACCTGGCCTACATCGTGGGCCCGGGCATCGGCGGGTTGATGATCGCCACCGTCGGCGGCATCGACACGATGTGGATCACGGCGGGTTTGTTCGGGTTGTCCTTTCTCGCGATAGCGGCGCTGCGGCTGCAGGGCGCGGGCAAGCCGCACCACGCGACGCGGCCCGAGGGGCTGGTGTCCGGCATTGCCGAAGGCATGCGGTTCGTCTGGAACCTGCGGGTGTTGCGCACGCTCGGGCTGATCGACCTGATCGTCACCGCCCTGTACCTGCCGATGGAAAGCGTGCTGTTTCCGAAGTACTTCACCGACCGGCACCAACCCGCACAGCTGGGGTGGACGTTGATGGCGCTCGGGGTCGGTGGCGTCGCCGGTGCACTCGGCTATGCCGTGTTGTCCAAGCACATCTCGCGGCGCACCACCCTGCTGGTCGCGACCCTCACCTTCGGGGTGGCGACGGCCGGGATAGCGTTCCTGCCGCCGCTGCCGGTGATCCTGGCGCTGTGCGGGGTGACCGGCTTGGTGTACGGGCCGATCGCACCGATCTACAACTACGTGATGCAGACCCGGGCGCCGGATCATCTGCGCGGCCGAGTGGTTGGGGTGATGGCAGGGCTTACCTATGCCGCGGGTCCGTTGGGTCTGATGGTCGCCGGTCCGCTGGCCGACGCCGCCGGCCTGAAGGTGACGTTCCTGGCGCTGGCAGTACCCATCCTGTTGATCGGCCTCATTGCATGCGGGCTGCCGTCGCTGCGCGAGCTGGACCGCGCACCCGAGTGAGGGTCGTAGCATGAGGCCGTGGATACGGATGTGCTGGCCGGGCTGGTCGCCGAGCTGCCAGACGGGATGGTGGTCACCGACCCCGCCGTGACCGAGGGCTACCGGCAGGACCGCGCTTTCGACCCCTCCGCCGGCAAGCCGCTGGCCGTGGTGCGGCCGTCGCGCACCGAACACGTGCAGACCGTCCTGCGCTGGGCCAGCGCCAACCGGGTGCCGGTGGTGCCCCGGGGAGCCGGCAGCGGCCTGTCGGGCGGAGCGACCGCGTTGGACGGCGGGATCGTGCTGTCCACCGAAAAGATGCGCGACATCACCGTCGACCCGGTTACCCGCACGGCGGTATGCCAGCCCGGGCTGTTCAACGCGGAGGTGAAGAAGGCCGCCGCCGCGCACGGCCTGTGGTATCCGCCCGATCCGTCGTCGTTCGAGATCTGCAGCATCGGCGGCAACATCGCCACCAACGCGGGCGGGCTGTGCTGCGTGAAGTACGGCGTGACAACCGACTATGTGCTGGGGATGCAGGTGGTGCTGGCCGACGGCACCGCCGTCCGATTGGGCGGCCCGCGACTCAAAGACGTTGCGGGGCTGAGCCTGACGAAACTCTTCGTTGGCAGCGAAGGCACGCTGGGCGTCGTCACGGAGGTGACGCTGCGGCTGCTGCCAGCGCAGAACGCGTCGAGCGTCGTGGTGGCCAGTTTCGCCTCCGTGCAGGACGCGGTGGACGCCGTGCTGGGGGTTTCGGCCCGGCTTCGGCCTTCGATGCTGGAGTTCATGGACTCGGTGGCGATCAACGCCGTCGAGGACACCTTGCGCATGGACCTGGACCGTTCGGCGGCCGCGATGCTGGTGGCCGGCTCGGATGAGCGAGGGCGTGCCGGGACCGAGGACGCCGAACTGATGGCCGGGGTGTTCGCCGAAAGCGGTGCGACGGAAGTGTTTTCCACCGACGACCCCGACGAGGGTGAGGCGTTCGTGGCCGCTCGGCGGTTCTGCATCCCGGCGGTCGAGGCCAAGGGATCGCTGTTGCTGGAAGACGTCGGGGTGCCGTTGCCCGCGCTCGGTCAACTGGTCACCGGAATCGCGGGCATCGCGGCCGAGCGCGATCTGATGATCTCGGTGATCGCTCACGCCGGTGACGGCAACACCCATCCGTTGATCGTCTATGACCCCGCTGACGCCGCGATGACAGAGCGCGCCCATCTCGCGTTCGGCGAGATCATGGACCTGGCTGTCAGCCTTGGTGGCACGATCACCGGCGAGCATGGTGTCGGCCGGTTGAAGCGGCCCTGGCTGGCGGGCTATCTCGGACCCGAGGCGATGGACCTGAACCGGCGGATCAAGCAGGCGTTAGACCCGTTGGGCATCCTGAACCCGGGCGCGGCGATCTGACCTGGGCGTTAAGTGTCCACTGTAGGCGTTTGCGTGTGCACTGAGGGCGGGATTTTGGGCCGTTGGGCACCCTACGAACACACTCAAAGCCCTAAGCGCACACTCGATGGCTGTCGCGCGGCAAGCTATTGACACTACCGCTCGTTTGTCGTACTAATGAGACATGTCTTCGGTTGTGTCTTACGATGCACCAGTTGCGTTTCAGCTGGCCAACGCCGAAACCTGGCCGAATCCCTGGCCGATGTACCGCGCGCTGCGCGATCAGGACCCGGTGCACCACGTCGTTCCGCCGAAGCACCCAGAAGACGATTACTACGTGCTGTCCCGGCACGCCGACGTCTGGTCGGCGGCCCGCGACCACGAAACGTTCTCCTCCGCGCAGGGGCTGACGGTCAACTACGGCGACCTGGAAATGATCGGGCTGAAAGATAACCCGCCGTTCGTCATGCAGGATCCGCCGGTGCACACCGAGTTTCGCAAACTGGTGTCGCGAGGTTTCACGCCGCGGCAGGTGGAGGCGGTAGAGCCGAAGGTGCGCGAGTTCGTCGTCGAGCGCATCGAGAAGCTGCGCGCCGACGGCGGCGGCGACATCGTCACGGAGCTGTTCAAGCCACTGCCGTCGATGGTGGTCGCGCATTACCTTGGCGTGCCCGAGGCGGATTGGTCCCAATTCGACGGTTGGACCCAGGCCATCGTGGCGGCCAACACCGCTGAGGGTGGTGTCGCCGGTGCGCTGGGCACCGTCGGCGACGCGGTCGGGTCGATGGCGGCATACTTCACCGGCCTAATCGAGCACCGACGGACGGAGCCCGGGGACGACACCATCTCCCACCTAGTATCTGCCGGAATCGGCAGCTGGGGTGGGGCCGGTGACATCGCTGGCACGCTGTCGATTCTGGCGTTCACCTTCACCATGGTCACCGGCGGCAACGACACAGTGACCGGCATGCTGGGCGGTTCGATGCCGCTTCTGCACCAGCGCCTTGATCAGCGGCGGCTCCTCGTCGACGACCCGGAACTAATCGTCGACGCCGTCGAGGAGCTGCTGCGGATGACCTCCCCGGTACAGGGGCTGGCGCGTTCGACCACCCGTGACGTCACGATCGGCGACACCACCATCCCGGCTGCGCGCAGGGTATTGCTGCTCTACGGTTCGGCCAACCACGACGAACGGCAATACGGCCCAGACGCTGGCGAACTCGACCTGACTCGCCGCCCGCGCAACATCATGACGTTCAGCCAGGGCGCACACCACTGCCTGGGCGCGGCGGCGGCGCGCATGCAATCCCGGGTAGCGCTGACCGAACTGCTGGCCCGTTGCCCGGATTTCGAGGTCGACGAGCCCGCGATCGTCTGGGCTGGTGGCAGTTACGTGCGGCGCCCGTTGTCGGTGCCGGTCATGGTGAAATCCTGATGCCGGGTAATGATTGGCTGGCCACGAGTCGCAGCGAAGCGGCCGCAGACCGAATCCTCGATGCGGCCGCGGATCTCTACACCGAGCGCGACTCCGATTCGATCGGGATGAACGAGATCGCCAGGGCCGCAGGGTGTTCCCGCGCGACGCTGTACCGCTACTTCGATAACCGCGAAGCGCTGCGAACCGCTTACGTGCACCGCGAGACGCGCCGGCTGGGCCGCGAGATCGGCCGGCAGATCGGCGGTATCGAGGATCCACGCGAACGGCTGATCGCGAGCATCACCGTCACGTTGCGGATGGTTCGCGACAGCCCCGCGCTGGCGTCGTGGTTTGCCACCACCCGTCCGCCGATCGGTGGCGAGGTGGCCGAACGGTCCGATGTGATCGCGGCGTTGGTTGCCGCGTTCCTGCAGTCGCTGGGTCCCGACGACCTCGGGGCCGTCGAACGCCGGGCCCGCTGGGTGGTGCGGGTGATCACCTCGCTGCTGATGTTCCCCGGGCAAGACCAAGCCGACGAGCGGGCGATGATCGAGGAGTTCGTCGTCCCGATCGTCGCGCCTACTCGTGCCGCGAGACTGTGACTGGCGACGCGTTTCTCGAGCAGGACCGTCGCCAGTTGCAGTCTCGCGGAGGTGGCGGTCAGGCCTCCCAATAGCCCTGCGATTTAATGGATTTCCGCGGGATGCCGAAGTCCTCTCGCAGCACTTTGACGGCCGAACGGGTGGTGTGGGTGTCGCACGCCACCCAGCCGAAGTGGTCGCACGCGTCGAACGCCGCCGACCGCACCGCCTCGAGCAGGGTTTCGCCGGCGTTCTTGCGGTCCACCCAGGTGATTCCGGCGTCGCGGGCCACTGGAAGATCCTTATCGTCGTCGTGGCCGGCCTCCAGGAACACTCGCGCGGGTGCATCCCCGATCGAGGCCAGCAGCGAGTTGATCGCCGGCAGCGAAGCGGTGTCGCCGACGATGACGTACCCGGCCGGGGGCGGTTCCGGGATCGCGAACTTGCTGCCCAGCACCGTCGCCTCGACGGTGTCGCCGGGCTGCGCCGTCCGCGCCCAATGCGACGCGATGCCGTCGTGCAGGGCGAACTCGATATCGGTTGTGCCGACGGCCGGATCGGGGTTGACCAGCGTGAAACCGCGCTGGTGCAGCTTGTCGCCGTCGGCGAACCACATCCGGATCCACATCGTCGGGTGCACCGGATTTTCGCTGAGCATCTCACCGGCGTCGAAACTCAACCGCAGATAGTGCGGGCTGATCTCGCGCCGACCGGTCACGGTGAGTCGATAGTCCCCGGCGCGAAACAGCTTGAGCACCGCGCCGGCAAAACCCCGTGACGCCTTGTGTTCGGCCATCTGCCTCGACACCCCTCCCTCGCGTTCACGCCTACTTAGGACAGGGTAACCTACATTGAGGAGCTTGGTTATGCCGACTTCCGCACCCGCGTGACGCGGTGCAGCAGCCACGCGAGGGGAACCGTCACCACTGTTGTCGCGATGAACAGGTTCAGCACCGAACCGGTGTAGACGTGCTGCCGAAGGACATAGTCCATGGTGAATTCCATGGTCACCAGATGGATCAGGAAGATCTCGTAGGAGATCTCGCCCAGCCACACCATGGGTCGACTGCCCAGCAACTGCCAGTACAGCCCTTGGTCGCCCAGGGCCAGGGGTGCCACCGCCAGTCCGGCGATCACCGCATAGAAGACGGTCTTGACCAGCGCCTCCGGCAGCGAAGTCGGCGACGTGGTGGGCGCGCCCCCGATCGGCGTGGAGTCGATGAAGTAGCAGATGACCGCCAGCGGGATGGCCACGAACGCATAGCAGCGCACGCCCATGGCCTGCAGCACCGCCAACAACATGCCGGCCAGGAACCAGGCCAGGTAGGTGGGTAGCCACAGCCGTGAGCCGTCGGGAAACCAGTGGCTGACGTGGACCAGCGTCAACCAGGCCGGGCTGATCAACATCATTCCCAGCAGAACTCCCAGCACCAGCTTCGGCCGCCACGCGCGCCGACTGATCAGCACCAGCAGTAGGTACGCCAGCAGCGGTAGCACCACATAGAAGGACGCCTCGACCGCCAGGCTCCACATTTGGGTCAGGCCCTGATGCAGATACTTGCCCAGGTAGCCGTCTGTGTAGATCTGGGTCAACGTGAGGTTGCGGAGCAGTCCGAACCAGCTGTGCCCGGGGTTCGGTCCGGCGATGCGGAAGTGGTACAGCACGTAGGCGACCAAGACGGTGACTAGATACGCGGGCATGATGCGCCGAACCCGGTGCCGCGCATAGCGGCTCAGCGACGGTGGCGGGCCTCCGGTGTGAGCCGATTTCACCCATGGCCGGAACAACAGGAACCCGGACAGCACAAAAAAGATCGGCACGCCGATCTCCATCCGCGCGCCGACCAAACCCCAATAACCGTGGGTGTACTTTCCGGTGGTGTAAGCGGCGTGGGTGCCGACGACCAGCAGGGCGGCGACCGCACGAACACCGGTCAGCGATGCAACCCGGTCTACATGGGGGGTCTGCTCGAGTCCTCCCTGGGCGTTTTGCCTCTCGGACAGCGTCACTCGCCGTGTTTCCGGCGCGGTTTACCGCCGTCGCGATGAGATTTTTGGGGGGACTTGCCCGACGAGCGTTCCGGCCGAAGTTCGATCAAAACGCCCGAGATGCGCGTTTGCTCAAGCTTTTTGAGCGTCGCGTGAGGCAATTTGACGGGCAGCTCCACCAAAGAGAAATCGGGACCGATGGCGATGTGGCCGAAATCGCTGCGGTGCAGACCGCCCTCGTTGGCGATGGCGCCGACGATCGCGCCCGGGCCGATCCTGTGCCGCTTACCCACGGAAATCCGGTAGGTAGCGAAATCTCTTGTCTGCCTTGGCTTGTCTGGGCGGTCCCGACGTTCGCTGTCGCGTTCGTTGCGCTCACGTCGCTGCGGCGGCGGTTCGGGCGATAACAGGAACGCCTCGCCGTCACGGGCCTGCAAGGCCAGCGCCGCCGCGATGTCCGCCATCGGGACGTCGTGCTCGCGCTCATAATCCTCAACGAGGCGGCGGAACAGCTCGATTCCCGAACCGCCGAGAGTATCGGTGATGGAATCGGCGAACTTCGCCACCCGTTGCGCGTTGACGTCCTCGACGCTGGGCAGTTCGACCTCGGTCAGCGTCTGCCGCGTCGCTTTTTCGATCGCCTTGAGCATGTGACGCTCCCGCGGGGAGACGAACAGCAGCGCGTTTCCCGAACGCCCGGCCCTGCCGGTACGGCCGATCCGGTGGACATAGGACTCGGTGTCGTGCGGGATGTCGTAGTTGAGCACATGCGAGATGCGCTCCACGTCCAACCCGCGTGCGGCCACATCGGTGGCGACCAGGATGTCGATGCCTTTGGCCCCGCCCTTTTTGAGTGCGGCAATAACCCGCTCACGCTGCGCCTGGGCGATGTCGCCATTGATGGCGGCCGCGGAAAACCCTCGGGCACGCAGCTTTTCGGCGACCTCCTCGGTCGCCTGCTTGGTGCGCACGAAGATGATCATCGCCTCGAACGGCTCGACTTCGAGGATTCGGGTCAGTGCGTCCATCTTGCGCGGACCGGCGACCTGGATGTAGCGCTGTGTGATGTTCTCGGCTGTAGCGTTTTTCGCTTTGGACGCGACTTCGAACGGATCGTGCAAGTACTTGGTGGTGATCTTGCGGATGGCCGGGGGCATCGTCGCCGAAAACAGGGCCACCTGTTTGTATTCCGGTGTTTCGGAGAGGATGCGCTCGACGTCTTCGGCGAAACCCATGGCGAGCATCTCGTCAGCCTCGTCGAGCACCAGGTAGTCCACGTGCGACAGGTCCAGCGTCCCCCGCTCCAGGTGGTCGATGACCCGGCCCGGGGTGCCGACCACCACCTGCGCGCCGCGCCTCAGCCCGGCCAATTGCACGGTGTAGGACGACCCGCCGTAGACCGGCAGCACGTTGATCTGCGGCAGATGCGCCCCGTAGCGGCTGAACGCCTCGGCCACCTGCAGCGCGAGCTCCCGCGTGGGCGCCAGCACCAGCGCCTGAGTCGCTTTGTTGGTGACGTCGATCTTGGACAGGATCGGGATGGCGAAAGCCGCCGTCTTGCCGGTACCGGTCTGTGCGAGTCCGACGACGTCGGTGCCCGCCATCAACGCCGGAATCGTCGCCGCCTGGATAGCCGTCGGCGACTCGTAACCGACGTCGGCGATCGCCCGCATGACTTTGGGGTGAATCTGCAGGTCGGCAAACGTGGTGGAGGCAGCTTCAGGCGAGCTGTCGGGAAGGGTCATCGCCTAAGGAGTCTAGTGGCGTAGCAAGATCGCCGGATGCCGGGCGTGACGGGTTGCCACCATCGGGACCAGCGGCGAACGCGGGCCTGGGCGTGACGGGCTCGACAGTCGTCGACGACGCAGCACGCCTGTCGACCGACGGGCGCGATGACGCTGCGGTGCGCGGTGCCGGTCGCTGTCCTGCCGTGCCGAGCCACTCACGGGCCCGGCGGCTTTCGCCATGGTCGCCGCGACATTGACCGCTCCCGCTTCGGGAGATTCAACGGTCACACAGACCCCCCGGGCCGCGACAACGACGGCGACCGCCTCGATCAGTGCCAAATCCGGTCAACGGCAAGCTGATCGATGTCGCATCAGCTGCCGCCGGCGCCACCGTTGCCGCCGCTGCCGCCGATGCCCCCGATGCCCCCCGTGGGACCGATGGGCGGTGTGGCGACCCCACCGGTACCACCGCCGTCGCCAGCGGTACCGGCGCCCCCGTTAGAGCCGGTGCCGCCGGTGCCGCCGGTGCCCCCGCTGCCGCCGTCAGCGGCCGTGCCGCCGCTGCCGCTGTCAGCGTCGCCGCCACTGCCGCCGATGCCGCCGATGCCGCCGGCGCCGCCGGCGCCGCCGATGAAGCCCGAGCCGGCGGCAGCGTCACCGCCGGTGCCCCCCTGGCCGCCGCTGCCGGCGCTGCCACCGTTGCCGGCGGTGCCGCTGCCGGCGCTGCCACCCTGGCCGCCCTGGCCGCCCTGGCCGCCGATGCCGCCAAGCGTCGGTGCACTGTTCGCGGTGCCGTCGGCGCCGTTGCCGCCGCTGCCGCCGATTCCGCCATCGCCAGCGTTGCCACCGCTGCCGGCGGTGCCGGCCGCGGTGTCGCCGCCGTTGCCGCCAAGACCGGCGTCCCCGCCGTTGCCGGCGGCTCCGCCGGCGCCCCCGCTGCCAGCGTTGCCGCCAGTGCCGCCGTCGCCGGCAGTGCCGCCCGCCCCGCCGTCGGTACCCGCGGAACCCGAGCCGCCGTTGCCGCCGTTAGCCCCGTTACCACCGTTGCCGCCGTTGCCGTTGGTGGCGTCCGCGCCGCCGGCACCGCCGCCGGTGCCGCCGCCGCCGCCAATACCGCCGGTGCCGCCGTGAACGCCGGTGCCGGCCGTGGCGCCGATCCCGGCACCGCCGGCACCGCCATTGCCGGCGTTGCCGCCACTGCCGTCCGTGCCGGTGCCGTAGTAATGGAAACCGCCGGAACCGCCGTTGCCGGCGGAACCGCCACCCCCTGCGAGCGTGGTGCCAGTGCCGCCGGAGCCGCCTTGGCCGCCGGCACCGCCGCTGCCTCCGATGCCGCTGGCACCATTGACGGAGCCGCCGCTGCCGCCGTATCCGCCGCTGCCGCCGTTACCGCCGAAGCCGCTGGGGCCGCCGTCGGCGCCAGCGCCGCCAGCGGCGCCGGCTCCCCCGTTGCCGGCGTTGCCGTCGGTGCCGCCGGTACCGACGAAGCCGGCCGCCCCGCCGTCGCCACCGGCATTGCCGCTGCCGCCGGCCCCGCCGTAGCCGGCGCCGCTGCCGGTGTCGGGGGTGCCAGAGCCGCCGGTCCCGCCAGCCCCGCCGCTGCCGCCGTTGCCGCCGTTACCGCTGATGCCGCTGGCGCCGCCGGCGTTGCCGCCGCCACCGCCGTCACCGCCGTGGCCGCCGAAGCCGCCGTTAACGCCGGTGCCGGCGGTGGCGTCGACACCGGCGCCGCCGGCACCGCCATTGCCGGCGTTGCCGCCGTTGCCGTCGGTACCGCCCGAGCCACCGCCACCGCCGCCGCCGAAGCCGCCGCTACCGCCGCCGCCTGCGGCCGTGGTGCCAGCGGCACCGGCGCCACCGTTGCCGCCGACACCGCCGTTGCCGCCGGTACCGCTGCCGCTGTAGGAGTAGCCCCCGTAGCCACCGGAGCCGCCGCCACCGCCGTAGCCGCCGTAGCTGCCGGTGCTGCCGTCGGCGCCTGCACCGCCGGCCCCGCCGTTGCCTGCGGTCCCGAACGAGGAGTAGCCGCCGCTGCCGCCGAAGCCGCCGTAGCCGCCGCTGCCGCCGTCGACAGTGCCCCCGATGCCGCCGTAGCCGCCGGCGCCGCCGTTACCGCCGTTCCCGGCGGTGCCACCAGCGCTGGTATCGGCACCGCCATCGCCGCCGGGGCCGCCGTTGCCGCCACCGAGCCCGCCGATGCCGCCTTGGCCGCCATTGCCAGCGGTGCCGCCGGCGGTGATGTTCACGCCGCCAGCACCGCCAGCGGCACCGTAGCCGCCGTTGCCGGAGATACCCACGGTCCCGCCGCTGCCACCAGTGCCAGCCGCGCCGGGGGCACCGGCGGCACCGCCATTCCCGCCGGCACCGCCGTTGCCGGCATCGCCGGTGCCGTCGTCCGCGTAGCCGTCGCCGCCGGTACTGGCGGCACCGCCGGTACCGCCATTCCCGCCGGTGCCGTTAGTGCCGCCATTGGAGTTGCCACCTTGGCCGCCGTTACCGGCGGCGCCGCCTTGACCGCCGGCCCCACCGGCGCCGCCCGGCGTGGTGCTCGTGAGGCCAGCGCCGCCCTCGCCGCCTCCGCCGCCGTCGCCGCCGTAACCGCCGGTGCCGCTTCCGCTGGTGTCGGCGCCGCCGGCGCCCCCGGAACCGCCCTGACCACCGGTGCCCGAACCACCGCCAGTGTCGGCTCCGCCTGCGCCGCCGGAGCCGCCGGAGCCGCCGGAGCCGCCGGAGCCGGCCATAACGCCGGCGGTGACGTTGACACCCCCAGCGCCGCCCGTACCGCCTTGGCCGCCGTTACCGGAGACACCCACCGTCCCGCCAGCACCGCCGGTGCCGACCGCACCGCCAACCCCGCCGTTGCCGCCGTCCCCGGCGTCGCCGCCACTGCCGGCACCCGCGCCGGTGTCTAGGCCACCGGCCCCACCATTACCGCCCGCACCACCCACACCGGCATTGCCGCCAGAGCCATTGATACCGCCGGCAGCGGAGTTACCGCCCGCGCCACCATCGCCACCCTGGCCCCCCGCAAAGCCATCACCACCAGCCCCGCCGATACCGCCGGTGCCGGTACCACCAGCCCCGCCGACACCGCCAGCGCCGGCGGCTCCGCCGTCGCCCGCGACCCCGCCGTTACCGCCGTCGCCTGATCCCGCGGCCGTGCCGCCGGTGCCGCCGGCCCCGCCGACCCCGCTGAGCCCGGGGGCACCGCCGTCGCCGCCGACCCCGCCGTTACCAGCGGTGCCGTTACCGCCCACCCCGCCCGTGCCACCAATCCCAGCGGTCCCGCCGTTACCAGCGGCCCCGCCGAGGCCACCGTTGCCTGAGCCCAGGGCCGTGCCGCCGTTACCGCCGAAGCCGCCGGCCGCGCCATCGCCGCCGGTGCCGCCGTTACCACCATTGCCGCCGGCCGTGCCGGTGGCCCCGATGTTGCCGTCGGCGCCCGTCCCGCCGTTACCGCCGAGGCCGGCGGTGCCACCGTTACCGCCGTTACCGGAGGTCGAGCCGCCGTCGCCACCGTCACCTCCGTTGCCGCCCGTACCGCCGTTACCGCCGCCGCCGCCATCGGCGCCCGCACCGACACCGGAGGTGCCGGCCGCACCGTCCACGCCGACACCACCGTTACCGCCACTGCCGCCATTACCCATCGCCCCACCATTACCGCCGTCACCACCACTGCCACCACTAGCGCCCGCGAAAGTGGCATCAGCGCCGGCCCCGCCAGCCCCACCATTACCCGCCACACCAATCACCGAGGCACCAGCGGTCCCATCGCTGCCAGTCGTGGAACCGCTACCACCGGTACCGCCGGCCCCGGCGACACCCGGATTACCGCCGACACCACCATTACCGCCGCCACCACCACCAACCCCACCATCGGAGCCCCCAGCCCCACCAACCCCACCATCACCGACGGTCCCGGCGTTACCGCCGTTGCCGCCGTTGCCGCCGGTCTTGCCGCCGGCACCACCTTCACCACCGGTGCCGCCGCTCCCGGCGCTACCGGCGTTACCGCCCAGCCCGCCAGTCCCACCGGCGAGCACACCGGTGCCGGCCGTGCCGGCGCCGCCGTTACCGCTGTTGCCGCCATTGCCGCCGTTGCCGGCGTTACCGCCCAACCCGCCGGTGCCCCCGGTGCCCGACGTGCCGCCGGCGCCGCCGTTACCGCCGGTGCCGCCGCTGAACCCGGTGCCGCCGTTGGCGCCGGTGCCGACCGCACCCGAGGTGCCGCTGTCACCGGTGCCGCCGTTACCGCCGACACCGCCATTGCCGCCGTTGCCCGTGCCACCCGCTTGCCCACCGAGCCCGAAGAATCCCGCGGACCCGCCAGCCCCGCCGGTCCCGGCGTTTCCACCAACCCCGCCAGTACCACCGTTGCCGCCGCCCACACCAAAGGTCACGCCGGTACCACCGGTGCCGCCGTTGCCGCCGACACCGCCCAGCCCACCATGGCCGCCAGCACCGCCGTCGCTGAACAGCCCATAGCCACGGCCGCCAGCGCCGCCTGCCCCACCGACGCCGCCCGCAACGCCGGTACCGCCGGCCCCGCCGACAGGCCCGAAGCCCGCGGTGCCGTCGATACCATTGGCGCCGGCCCCGCCGGCACCGCCGGCCCCGCCGGCCCCACCGGCATAGAACAACGGCGACCTGTCAGCCCCACCGACACCACCGGTTCCACCTGTCCCGGCCGCACTGACCCCGCCGGCCGCACCTGCGCCGCCGCTGCCACCGGCCCCTCCGAAACCGCCCAGGAATCCGCCGGCACCGCCGGTGCCACCGTGACCGCCCGCCGCACCGGCCGCACCGGCCCCACCAGTTCCGCCTATCCCGCCACTGCCGAACAGGCCGGCTTTCCCGCCAGCTCCACCGTTACCGCCAGTGGGGGTGCCGACGGTTCCGGCCACCCCGGACCCACCGTGGCCGCCGTTGCCGATTAAGAACCCGCCTGCCCCACCTGCTTGCCCGGTCCCCGTCGCCCCATTGGCGCCGTTGCCGATCAACGGGCGGTTGAACAAGAAGTTGGTCGGCGTATTGATCGCCCCCAGCACGTCCTGCTCCAGCGTTTGCAGCGGCGACGCGTTGGCGGCCTCGGCGGCCGCATACGCGCCGCCGCCCGCGCTCAACGCCTGCACAAACTGCTCATGAAACAGCGCCGCCCGCGCGTTAAGCGCCTGAAACTCCTGGGAGTAGGTGCCAAACAAACTCGAGATAGCCGCCGACACCTCATCCTGGCCAGCGGCCAGCACCTGGGCCGTGGACCCCGCCGCCGCCGCGTTGGCCTCCCTAATTGCCGATCCGATCCTGGTCAAATCAGAGGATGCTGTGGCCAACGTGTCAGGCACTACGTTCACGAAAGAAGACATCAGCGGCTTCCCGTCACGAAGAGGGTTGTTCGAGAAAATCGCCATGGTCGTGCCACAAGGTCGGCACGACAGTGAGAATGGCGCGGGCAATGGCCCTAAGGGTGTTCCGCCTTCTGCGATCGCAGCAGTCCACAGTCTGGGCCTGCGATCGGGCTGGTTACAAACCCGAATACTCAAACGGGTGAACGAACGCAGCGGGGCCGGGTGAAACCGCCCATACGCGCTGTGCGTCGTACACCGTGCGGCGAATACTACAACGAGATTTGAACAAAAAGAAGAGCTGTAGCGATCCCCGTCAAATCCCGCGACGCCGCGGCCAAATCCTCAGGTTGCGCAAGCACGTACGACGACATCTGCGTCTCCTAGGGCGCAGCTCGCCGTCCGTCGAGTCTGTGGACAATGCGCAAAGCCCTACGAGGTGACCACCTTCACCGCTAGCCCTCAGAACCTCGACCACGCGGCCACGCCTTCCACACGCGCGGGCCTGCTGACGGGTACGGTGCCCGATGTGTCGTCGCTACCATCTCGCTCTGCGCCACTGACGGGCCTGGCCGCCGTCGTGGTGGTCGCCGGTACGTTGACCGCCTGCGGTTCGGGAGATTCGACGGTCGCCAAGACACCGCAAGCTGGGACCACCAGTGACACCGGGTCGATCACCGCTCCCGCGACACCAAGCCCGACATCGGGCGCCGCCGCCACGCCGGTGGACCCGTGCGCGATCAACCTCGCGTCGCCCACCATCGCCAAAGTGGTTTCGGATCTGCCCCGCGATCCGCGCAGTCAGCAGCCGTGGAACCCCGAGCCCCTGGCCGGCAATTACAACGAGTGTGCCCAGCTCTCGGCGGTCATCATCAAGGCCAACACCAACACCGGCAACCCGACCACCCGCGCGGTGCTGTTCCACCTCGGCCAGTTCATCCCGCAGGGGGTGCCAGACACTTACGGGTTCAACGGCATTGACGCGTCGCAGACCAACGGCGACACGGTGGCATTGACCTACCCCAGCGGCATCAACGGCCTGAACACAGACGTGCGGTTCCACTGGAACGGCGCCGGGGTCGAGCTGCTCGGCAACCCCACCGGGCGGTAAGGAGCGGGGCAGTCGGGCGCGAGTACTCGGCATGACTGCTCATACCTATGGAGACCCGGCACCGCCGCTGCCGGCGGCGCCGCCGCTACCGCCGGTGCCCGGGGTGAAGCCAGAGGGGCCGGTGCCTGGGCCACCCGCGGTACCGTCGGTGCCGCCGGTGCCGGGGTCGTTGTTGGAGCCGACGCCGCCGGTTCCGCCGGTGCCCTGCGTGCTGGAACCGCCTTCGCCGCCGAGGCCACCGTGGCCGCCTTGGGCGCCGTTCCCGCCGGTGATACCGCTTTCTACGGCATTGGAGCCGGTGCCGCCCTGGCCACCTTCACCGCCTTGACCGCCGTCGCCGCCGGTGTGACCGCTGTAGGTGGTGGCGCCGCTTTGGCCGCCGGCGCCGCCATTGCCGCCGAGCCCCGCCGCGCCCCCGATGCCGTGGCTGCCCGCAATCCTTCCCTAACTCCGCCCCGTTAACGATGCCGGAATGGGCGAAGCCCCGGCCCCGCACCGCCACCGCGATCGGGCCGGGGCCTCACAGCCATCCCTACGGGTTGTTCGCGCCGTTCGTACCGGTGCCGGTCTGTCCGTCCGAGTTCTGCGAGTTGACGGCAAAGACATCGCCCTCGGTGCCGTTGAAGCCGGTTTGACCGGAGCTGCCATTGCCGCCGCTGCCGCCAGTGGCGGTTGCGTTATTGGCAGTCGGCACATCGGCAGACGTCCCAGTGCTGTCGAGCCCCGCAATGATGTTGCCGTCAAGGCCGGCCGCGGCCGCGTGCGCCTGCCTGATCGCCGATCCGATACCAGTCAGATTCTCCGACGCTGCGGCGAACGCATCAGGTGTAGCAACCACGAAAGACGACATTCAGGGCTCTCGATCGTTAGGGAGGTGACGTGACAGGCCGATACAATACGGCTTTTGATCGGTTTCCGAAATTTGTTCGCTCGTGGAAGCCCATTTTCGAAAAGCATTTCGGGATCCAATGCTGTTAACGAGCGGCCTACGAGAAGTTACGGATGCCAAACTTGGCTGAGTGACCGCGGCAGTAGCGGTGCTGGCCACGCGAAATCGTGCGGTAAGCCTGGCTATACATCTGCTGAGTCGCCAAACACAGATTGGTACGGGGGTGTACCGACTTTCCGGGTCCAATGCTGTTAACGAGCGGCATACGAGAAGTTACGGATGCCAAACTTGGCTGGGTGACCGCGGCAGTAGCGGTGCTGGCCAGGCGAAATCGTATGGTGAGTCTGGCTAGACATCCTTGGGCATCAAACGCATTATTGGTACTGATGTACCGACTTACGAGTCCGATCTACAGCTCTGGCGAATTAGTGTGTCTGCGGCATATTTTTCTGACGCGTCAATTTAATACTTGCCATAGTCATTAGTTAAGTTCAATGGTTTTCAAACATTGGGTATCGGACGGCGATTTCTGCGTGGTTAGATGCGCACATATGTTTGCGCATCTAAAGGGGGGATTTCCTGCCTCGTGATTTGGTCGCTTGTGCATACCAAGGGCGGCGTCGGGAAGACGACGACGGCGATGTTTTTGGCTGCGGCGGCGGTGCGGAGGGGGATTCCCGTGCGTGTGGTTGATGCCGATCCGCAGGGGTCGGCGTCGTCGTGGGCTGATCGGGCGGCGTATCTGGGGACGCCGTTGCCGTTTGAGGTCAGCGCGGGGACGGCGGCGGAGGTGTGGGTGTTGTCGAGTGAGCCTGGCGAGCTGGTCCTGGTAGATAGCCCGCCCGGAACGGCTGCGGCGATCGATGCGGCGGTGGATGCAGCCGACCTGGTGGTCATTCCGACGGGGCCTCGCGCCGCCGACATCGACCGGGTTTGGCCGACGCTGGATATCACGCAGCACCGTCCCGTGACGATTCTGCTCACTTTGATGGACCTTCGGAAGGTGCAGGCGGTGCGGATGCCGCGTGCCTTGGCCGAGGCGGACGCTCCGGTGCTGCGCAGCATCGTGCGGTCGCTGACCGAGATCGAGCGGGCATTTGGCCGCGGTATGCCGCGGCATTTGGGCGACTACGGAGACGTGTTCGATGAGCTGATGGTGGCTGCGGGAATCAACGGGGAGGGCGTCACGGTATGACGGAGAAGCCTTCGGCGGCCGACGCGGTGTGGGCCGCGGTGATCCGCCGGCCTACCGGGGCCGCGGCGCCAGCGCGGGCGGCGAGCACATTTCAAGGTGACGATGCCGCCCAGAGCACTCCCACGCCGTCACCGGTGGTGCACGAGGCGATGCGCACCACCTTGCACCTGCTCCCGGCGATGCGTACTGCCCTCAAACGGCGCGCACTGGACCTGGACACCACGATGGGCGACCTGATTCGCGCCGCGATCAGCTCGGGGCTGCAGGACCCCGCGGCGCTGGCTGGGGCGTCGATGGTGCACCGCGGCGCGGGCGGTGGTGTTCGGACCACGCTCGACTTGCCATGGCCTTCGCACCGGATGCTTAAGCGGTTGGCGGCCGATGAGCAGACGAGCCTGCAAGCACTGGTGATGGCGGCCATCCTGCAGACCTATCCTGACGTGGGTTAGTGGGTCAGCAGGCTCCCCAAGCACCTGCAGTCCATCGCTGGCACAGCTGTCACCGCGGCAGCACTGCTCGCTCGGCTTCTCGCCGAGCGTCCCAACCCGGCTTCTGGTAGTGGAAGCGAGCACGGATTCGCCTTCTTCATCATCGCGCTAAAGCTGCCAATGGATGGCGTGTTCCTGGTGACTGGCGATGCTGGAACCGCTTCTGGCAGCTCGTACTCGACGACTAGCGGGTCGTCATCCGTCGGGGGCCTGACCTCCGCCGGATCGAACTATCAGTCTCAGCCTGCGTCAGCACCACAAGCACAAAGTTGGCTTCCCGGTCAGGCCCGACAGCGTATCGGGACAGCACGCCGCCCGATACGCTGAGCTTGTTTATGTGTGGCTCAAGGGCGTTCAACTCGGTGCGGTCGGCCGCCCTTGAGCCACATGGGTTCTCGACGCTTGAAGCCTAGAAGTGAGCCGCATACCGGAACCCGCGATCGCTCTGATTATTCGGCCCGTGGCGGGCGGTCGGGCTTATCTGCGATCTGCTAATGTGACCACATCAACGGGCTAGGCGTCCGCAGGCAATGTCATGGTGCGGACGGCAGATCGGGGAGTGTGTGCCATAGAAGCCATCCATTTCATCTCGGGTCTGCCGCGTTCCGGTTCGACTTTGCTGGCCGCGTTGCTGCGGCAAAACCCGCGGTTCGAGGCCGGGATGTCGGGTCCGCTGGCCGGCCTGTTCGGTGCCCTGCTGGGCCATTTGAGCGCGCGCAACGAGTATTCGGTGTTCATCGACGACACCAAGCGCCAGCACATCCTGCGTGGGTTGTTCGACGACTTTTATGCCGAGTCCACCGCCAAGGTGATCTTTGACACCAACCGCGCCTGGTGTGGGTGGATGCCGGCGATTTCGCAGCTGTTTCCAGATGCGAAAGTAATTGCGTGCGTGCGTGAACTGCAGTGGGTGGTCGACAGCATCGAGCGGTTGATTCAACACAACGTCTTTAGCCCGTCGGCCATTTTCAACTACAGCGCCGGCGGCACGGTCTATAGCCGCGCCAAACAAGTCGTGGACTCTGATGGCATGGTCGGTGGTCCCTACGATGCCCTGAGGCAGGCATGCTACGGCGCGCAACGGAGTCGTCTGTTGTTGCTGCAGTACGAAACCTTGACCACCGACCCGGCCACGGCAATGCAGGCCATTTACTCGTTTATCGGTGAGCCGGCGTTCGAGCACGATTTCGGCCATGTCGATTACGACGTCACCGAGTTCGACGAGCGGGCCGGTACGCCGGGTCTGCACACCGTACGGGGCACGGTCAAGGCCGAACCGCGCGAGACGTTGCTGCCGCCGGATCTGTTCAATCGCTTTCTCCGCGACGCCTTCTGGCGCGATCCGGAGAGGATTCCCACCGGGCTGCTGGTCGTGTGAGCGTGGGACTCGTTTAGCGTATCGAGCATGCGTTCAACGGATTTGGGACAGTTCCCGATCATTATGTGTTGTTGGTTAGGCGATTTGGATGCCACAAATCAGTGTGAGCGACGGCGCGGCAGACGGCGACGCTTCGCTGTCTGCACCTTTGGTGCGGGAGATACAGGGCCGCAATGGATTCCGCGCCGGTGAACCCGACACCGGCACCACGACGATGAGTTCTTCATCGATGCCGGGTGAGTATCTCGGCGACTCGATCGGCCGCAACGCCCGGAATCCGCTGTTGGCCGCGGTCAAGCCACCCAGGATCTCGGCGTTGCTGCCGACCCCGATGAGCGCAATGAGGCTACGGCAGCGTTCTGGGCCTGCGCCAACGCCTGGTTCGCCGAGTGTGGCATCACCGTCCGAAATATATTGACAGAAAACGGATCCTGTTACCGATCCATGCTCGGCGAAATCAAACACCGCAAGACACGGCCTTACCAGACCAAACCAACGGCAAAGGGGGCGATTCCACCGCCACTGCCACACACGGCGCCCAAGCGACGCTCGCGCGGCTTGCCAACCGCCGCACCCACGGTGTCCACCCGGCTAGTCAGGACTGCAATCTTTGTTCGCCCCATACCGGCTCGAGCCGCCGACGCTACCTGCTGCCAGTAGTGCATCGGTCGACAAGAGGGACGGTGACATACTTACGCAAGCAGCGACGACGCGGCGTATGGCAACGCCAACGACCGCTGCTGCACGTGTTGCCCACCAATGGTGACGCCACCGGTACCGCCGATGCCAGTAGGTCAAGCCCCGTTGCCGCCGCCGCACTTTAGCTCGGCCGTCGAGTGGCTATCCCGCCTGCCGTGGTAGCCACTCCCGGCGTGGCCGTCGGTGTTAGGCGGTGTCAGGAGGATTGTCCGGCGCCGCCGCTGCCGCCGGCGTAGCCGAACACCCCGCCGCCGCCACCGCCGCCTGCCCCGCCGACGGCACCGCCGCCGCCTCCGAAGTTGTTGAAGAAGCCTCCACCGAGGCTGATGCCGCCTACCGCGCCGGTCGCGGCGTATCCGTTAGCGACTATGAAGCCCGCGTCGGCAACGCCACCGCCGCCGCCACCACCGCCGACGCCGCCGGCGCCTGCCGCACCCGCGCCGCCAGTGGCCGCGTAGCCCAAACCACCGGTCTGGGTGGCAGCGCCGCCGTTGCCGCCGGTACCCGCGATGCCGGTGGCATCGCCGGCGCCGCCACCGGCACCTCCGCCGCCGCCGTATCCAGCACCGGAGTGGGCACTACCGCCGCCGCCGCCGGCGCCGCCGCCACCACCGATGCCGCCGATATTGAGATTTTGGTTGCTACCGGCGCCGCCGCCGCCACCGTAACCGCCAAATCCGGTACCCGACGGGCCGCCGAGACCCGTGGTGGTAACGGCGGTACCGCCGTTACCACCGGCGCCGCCGATCCCGGCGCCAGCGCCGCTGCCGACGCCGCCGAGGCCGGTGCCGGCGTTACCGCCATCGCCGCCGGCCCCGCCACCGCCACCGCCGCCGCCGAAGATGTAGTTGTAGGAGCCCGCGGTGGTCGAGTTGTCGCCGCCTTTGCCACCGATGCCGCCGATGCCGCCCTGGGCGCCGTTACCGTTGGTTCCGCCGGAGGGCGTGCCGCCGCCGGCGCCACCGATGCCCCCGTTACCGCCGGTGCCGCCCATCCCGCCGACGCTCAAATTGTCGCCGCTGCCGGCACCGCCGGTACCGCCGTTACCGCCCACACCGCCGATGGCGCCGTTACCGGCGGTGGCGCCGTTGCCGCCGGCGTCACCACCGGTACCGCCGCCGGCGGCGTTACCGCCGTTACCGCCGGCGCCGCCACTGCCGTCCAGGCCGGCCACACCGGTTCCGCCGTTACCGCCAGCCCCGGCGTCGCCGCCGTTACCACTCGTCCCGGCCACGGCACCACCGGTACCGGCCGCCCCGCCGGCCCCGCCGGCCCCGCCTAGCCCGCCGTTACCGCCGGACGCACCGGGCAGCGCGCCGCCGTCGTGGGACGGGTCATACCCCGCACCACCGGCACCACCGTGACCACCCTGACCACCATTGCCGTTGGCCACCAACGCGCTGCCGGCGTTACCACCGGTGCCGCCCTGACCGCCCTGCCCGCCGCCGGTGCCGTCCACGCTGCCGACCGTGCCGGCCACCCCGGCGCCGCCGTTAGCGCCGGCACCGGCGTCAGCCCCGGCGGAGTCGGTGCCCACGGTCGCCAACGCACCGCCGGCCGCACCACCGAGGGCGCCGTCACCGCCGTTACCACCGTTACCGCCGATGCCGCCGGCCGCACCCGCCACCCCGGTCCCACCGACCCCGGCCACCCCGGCATTACCGCCGTTACCGCTGGTCCCGCTACCCGCTAAGCCCCCAGTGCCGACCGCCCCGCCGGCCCCACCGGCCCCCGCGTTACCGCCGTTACCACCCGAGGCCCCAGCCGCACCACCGGTCGTCGACGGGTCATACCCCGCACCACCGGCACCACCGTGACCACCCTGACCACCATTGCCGTTGGCCACCAACGCGCTGCCGGCGTTACCACCGGTGCCGCCCTGACCGCCCTGCCCGCCGCCGGTGCCGTCCACGCTGCCGACCGTGCCGGCCACCCCGGCGCCGCCGTTAGCGCCGGCACCGGCGTCAGCCCCGGCGGAGTCGGTGCCCACGGTCGCCAACGCACCGCCGGCCGCACCACCGAGGGCGCCGTCACCGCCGTTACCACCGTTACCGCCGATGCCGCCGGCCGCACCCGCCACCCCGGTCCCACCGACCCCGGCCACCCCGGCATTACCGCCGTTACCGCTGGTCCCGCTACCCGCTAAGCCCCCAGTGCCGACCGCCCCGCCGGCCCCACCGGCCCCCGCGTTACCGCCGTTACCACCCGAGGCCCCAGCCGCACCACCGGTCGTCGACGGGTCATACCCCGCACCACCGGCACCACCGTGACCACCCTGACCACCATTGCCGTTGGCCACCAACGCGCTGCCGGCGTTACCACCGGTGCCGCCCTGACCGCCCTGCCCGCCGCCGGTGCCGTCCACGCTGCCGACCGTGCCGGCCACCCCGGCGCCGCCGTTAGCGCCGGCACCGGCGTCAGCCCCGGCGGAGTCGGTGCCCACGGTCGCCAACGCACCGCCGGCCGCACCACCGAGGGCGCCGTCACCGCCGTTACCACCGTTACCGCCGATGCCGCCGGCCGCACCCGCCACCCCGGTCCCACCGACCCCGGCCACCCCGGCATTACCGCCGTTACCGCTGGTCCCGCTACCCGCTAAGCCCCCAGTGCCGACCGCCCCGCCGGCCCCACCGGCCCCCGCGTTACCGCCGTTACCACCCGAGGCCCCAGCCGCACCACCGGTCGTCGACGGGTCATACCCCGCACCACCGGCACCACCGTGACCACCCTGACCACCATTGCCGTTGGCCACCAACGCGCTGCCGGCGTTACCACCGGTGCCGCCCTGACCGCCCTGCCCGCCGCCGGTGCCGTCCACGCTGCCGACCGTGCCGGCCACCCCGGCGCCGCCGGCACCGCCGGCACCCGCGTTCCCACCGGCGCCGTCAACACCCCCGGCACCCGCGGCACCCGCACTGCCAAACAAGTTCAAAGACCCTGCGGACCCACCAGCCCCACCGGCCCCGGCGTGACCGCCGCCCCCGCCATCACCACCCACGCCGCCGACACCGCTGGCCGCGCCCACCGCACCATCGCCGCCACCACCGCCGAGCCCGCCGACCCCACCGACCCCACCAGCCCCGCCAGCCCCGCCCAGCAACGCCTGATTAGCCCCACCGGCCCCGCCGTGACCACCATCACCGGCGAGCCCACCAGCCACACCAGCCGCGCCGGGAGTCGCGCCCGTAGCGCCGAGGCTACCGGTCCCACCAGCCCCGCCCGCCCCACCAGCCCCGCCGGTACCGAACAGCGAGAACAGCTGCGCATTGGCGCCACCCACCCCGCCATTACCGCCCAGCCCGCCAGTCCCACCCATACCACCAGCACCGCCCAGACCACCATTGCCGCCGCCGATCAGCCCATTAGCCCCGCCGGCACCACCAGTACCGCCCATCCCGCCCACCGCGCCGCCGATCCCACCAGCCCCACCATTACCACCGCTACCGAACAGGAACGCCGACCCACCAGCCCCACCGGTACCACCATTGGGATTGGCCGCAGTGCCAGCCACCCCGGACCCACCGCTGCCGCCATTACCGAACAGCCAGCCACCAGCACCGCCGGCCTGCCCCGTACCGGCCGCCCCGTTAGCGCCGTTGCCGAACAAGGGTCGCCCCGTCAAATCCTTCACCGGCGAAAACGCCGCCAGGTCCTGCGCCGCAGCCTGCAACGGCGACGCATTGCCCGCTTCACTGGCCGCGTACACGCCCGCACCCGCGCTTAACGCCTGCACAAACTCGTCATGAAAGCCCGCCGCCTGCGAACTCAACGCCTGAAACTCCTGACCAAAACCCCCAAACAACGCCGAAATCGCCGCCGACACCTCATCCTGAGCCGCCACCGCCACCGACGTCGTCGACAACGCCGCCGCCGCATTAGCCGACCTCACCGACGAACCAATCCCAGACAAATCCGCGGACGCAGCGGCGATCAGGTCAGGTGACGCGAACACATAGGACATTTCTAACTCCCAACAGCTGGTTGCGACTCGGGTGAATCTTGAATTCTGGTTCGGAAGACTACGCGCATCGATTGGGTTTCGACACAATCTCGCAGCTTTGATTGGATCCGTTTTTCCGCCTGCCTCAAAAACATGGCAATCCTATTTATGGAAGAACATATGCGCGTCAATATGGACGTCCATATGGCCATTTTGATTGATGTCCATATATATGTAATAAGTATCTAAGCCGCCCCAGCCTCACAGCTGAACTTTTGCTACCCGTCGGCTGGTTTACGCAGCTAGAGGTCGTAAATCCGAGGATTTCGGGGTTTGTGAGATCGAATTAAAATGCCGATTCCGCAAGTCGCTCTTACCGCGCATTACAGTTTGCGCTAATTGAGGCGGCGACCACGGCACTGCGTGCCCTTTGCTAACACAGAAAATTATCCACCGCCGCTCCATCTATTGCCGTGGACATTGAAATGCCGGTGGGTTTCAATAAGGTGCTCAACCGTGTCGCGTCGCGGTTTTTTCTCGGTGCAAAGCTGCGTAAACGATGGGGCGACCCTGTGGCCCTGGCTGTCCACATGGTCGCCGCAACCCTCGATGCCAGCAGGCGGCGCGCGCGGTGGCCGACGATGAGGTCGGGGTCGGGCAGGGCAGGACACTTCTCGGTCCTGGTCGACAGCCCACTACCAGAAGGGCTACGTCAGTGGTGGTGGACGAGTTCGCGCGGACCGGGGGGCGCGGCCAACCCTCCGCGATCGGCGCCATATCCCTCGACCGTGCCCCACGGCAACAAAGCAGCGGATGATTACCGGGGCCTTCCTCGCCGAAGCAGCTTCGGTGGTGGATAGCAAACTCAGCGTATCGGGCGGCGTGCTGTCCCGATACGCTGTCGGGCCTGACCGGGAAGCCAACTTTGTGCTTGTGGTGCTGACGCAGGCTGAGACTGATAGTTCGATCCGGCGGGTTGAGGTCGAGGTCAGGCCCCCGACGGATGACGACCCGCTAGTCGTCGAGTACGAACTGCCAGAAGCCTCAGCCGGCGGCGAAATCGGATTCGCCTTCTTCATCATCGCGTTAAAGCTGCCGGTGGATGGCCGTTGGGTGTTCCTGGTGACTGGCGGCGCTGGAACGTTCTCGCTTCCACTACTGGTGGTGCACGGCTGACGCAGCTCGCTGGGCGGTGGCTCGCAGCTCCGGCGGCTCGCCTGGCCGCCCACAAATTGGTGCGCCGATTGGGTCAGGGGCCTTGACGTGTTCAACGTTGAGCGTGAGGTCATCCCCGATCGAGATGCACTGGCTCGTCTACCAGAAGCCGGGTTTCGGACGCTGGGTCGCACGCCGAGCGAGCAGTCCTGCCGCGGTGACAGCTGTGCGACCGATGGACCGCAGGTGCTTCGGGAGCCTGCTGACCCACTAACCCAAGTCAGCAGACCGGCGCCCGGTGGGCGCGCCGTGGGGCGTGAAGATTCGGCGGTGGTCACCTGTTGTGCTCACCTCGGGCACGGCGGGATCATTATGGGTGTTCGTCGTGGTTGTCCCCGGAAAAACCTTGGTGCTTTGAGCCTGTAAGTCAGCATGGTGACGGAGGGGCTGGCCCGATCCCCCGGTGGTGGGACCATGACCAGTGTCTATGTCGCGCCAACCCCAATAACCCTCCGTCGACTCCCCGATGATCCACGCCGCGGTCTCATTGATGTCGTCAGCTTTTGTCGGCTGTTCGACCGCATCGACGCGTGAGAAACCACCGGCGACACGGTGGCGTTGACGTACCCAGCGGCATCAACGGCCTGAACACCGACGTGCGGTTCCACTACGACGGCGATGCCTCACCCGGGGAATCACCGGCAAAACAGCAGGTCATCGACAGCGGTAAACCGGTTCGGCGGGCATGAATACACGCATTCATTGCCGATACAGGCAGACGCGTGATCGGCAGTACGGCATGGGATTTTGCCAATGCCAACGCCCGCGCTATCCCCCCGACGAATGCGCACCGCTGCCAGCGGGTTCGTCCGGATCGGGACGGTAATGGCGGTTGCGCGGCGGCGCTTCCCCTTCAGCGGACTGTCGGCGCACCGGGCCGGAGCGGCCAGCGACCGGCGGGAGCTTGCGCCGATCGTCGCGTGGGCCAGAGTTGAACCCACGCGGCGGAAACTCGGTAGTGGGACGTACCAGACGCCCGTCATCGAATCGAGAACCGTTGTGGTCGAAGCCAACCGGTGCGGCTCCGGGAGATGCGGAGAGCAGGCTGCGCCACGAATCGACCGGGTCGCGACGCCATATGTCAGCAGGTGCCGGACGCGGATGTGGCACCCGGAACTGTCGCGGATCGGTGTCGCAGTCCTCCTCGTGACCCACTCGCGTCTGGGCATCCGCAGGGTCCTCGGTATCCGGTTCGCGGCGAAGTATTAACTCAACGTCATCGTCATAGTCATCGTCGACGTTGTCGTCAGGCACGTGGCGGGCGAGCTCGACGACCCGACGTTCAAGGGTCAGCGCAGGCCTGAAGCCGACCAAGAACAACGCGGCGACAATCCCGAACAACGCGACGAATGCGGGCAGCAGCACCGACTGCGACATGGCCGCCGAGAACGGCTCGCGCAGGAACGCCGGCAATTCCAGACCGGTCCCACTTTCTGCCGCCGGTGCGTGGGGCGGCATTTCGGCACCGATCCGCCATGTCATGAACGCGGCCATGCCGGCGCTCCCGAGCACCGCCCCGAGCTGCCGGATCGAGTTGTACACCGCAGAGCCCGCGCCGGCCAGGTGTGGGGGCAGGTTGCGCGTCGCCGTAGCCGTCAGTGGCGACCACACGAACGCGCTCCCGACGCCCATCACCCCGAACGGCAGCACCAGCCGCCAGATCGGTGTGTCCGGGGCCATCTCGAACGACAGCCACGTCAGCCCGATTGCCAGCATCGAAAAGCCGAAACCGAGCACGGGCAGCGGGTGGTACCTGTCGACGAGCACGCCGACGAACGGCGCGAGCCCCGCACTGGTGATGGCCATTGGCGCGAGCAGCAGGGCCGAGCGCGTCGGCGACAGCCCGCACACCGCCTGGGCGTAGAACGTGAGCGGCAGGATCATCGCGGTAAATGCGAACGACACAACGGCCACCCCGGCGTTGGACAGGCCGAAGTCCCTGTCGGCGAACATGTTCATCGGGATCAACGGCTCGCGGGTGTTTACCGACTGCCAGTACACGAACACCGAAATGAATCCCGCGCCGGCGACGATCATTGCCCAGATCCACGGCTCCCAGTGCGCGGACTGGCCCTGCTGCAGCCCGAAGACGATCAGAAATATGCCCGACCCGGACAACCCGACGCCGATCAGGTCGAATGAGTGCGCCCGGGTGGGCAACACCGGCACCAGCCTGATCGCCAACGCCAACCCGACGATGCCGATGGGCACGTTGATGAAGAAGATCCACTGCCAACCCAGCCCGTCGACCAGCGCGCCACCGGCCAGCGGTCCCACCAGGCTGGCCACGCCGGCGGTAGCCCCCCACACGCTCATCGCGACGCCGCGGCGTTGCGGCGGGAAGATCTGGGTGATCGTCGACAGGGTCTGCGGCGTGAGTATCCCTGCCCCGACGCCTTGCACCACCCGAGCCGCGATCAGCACGGCGACGCTGCCCGAGAGCCCACACCACATCGAGGCGACGGTGAACACCACCAGACCTATCAGGTACAGGTTCTTCGCGCCGAACCGGTCACCGAGTCGGCCGGCCACGAGCAGCACCACGGCGTATCCCAGCAGGTAGGCACTGGTCACCCAGACCACGGCGTCGTAGCCGGTGCCCAAGTCGGCCATGATGGTCGGATTCGCGACCGCGACGATGGTCGAATCGATCATGATCATGAAGAAGCCGATCATCATCGCCCACAACGCATTCCAGGGGTTTCCGGAGTTCTGCGCGCCACTCAGCCCCGCGCGCCAGGTTGCCCAGGCCGACGACGGCGGCGCCGTACTCAATTTCCCCACCTCATTCCAGCTCCGGAGGTTCAGCTCCCGGCAATTTCACCCGCATATCAGTGAGTGCGCACCGCGAGGCCCGAACATGCGGGTCCCGCGTCGTCGCCGTCGCGCTTCTAGCCTGAATTATCCCTTGCCGCGCAATCTGCCCGCCAGCGTCACAGCCCCTGCAGCGCAGATCGGCTGGTCCGGTTTGCCGCGCTGCCTGCAATTTGTCGAACGGGCGCTAGCCTGGAAGCAGGCATCGGCAGGATAAGCCAGGAGAACCTAATATGAGCGCCCAACGAAACGGGTCTTGGAACACGTCTGGATCGCTGGAACCCGGCACAGGCGGTCGGCCCAAAGCGTCCACGCGGGCATTGGCGCAGCTCATCGAACGGAGCACCCGAGTCCAGGGCCCCGCCGCGGAAGCCTATGTGGCCCGGTTGCGGCGCGCGCATCCCGGCGCCGGCCCCGCCGAGATCGTCGCCATGCTGGAAAAGCGCTACCTGGCCGCGTTGACCGCGAGCGGCGCCGCGGTGGGTTCGACGGCGACGTTCCCCGGGGTGGGCACGTTGACGGCACTGTCGGCCGGCGCCGGGGAGACGGTGTTCTTCCTCGAGGCCACCGCGGTCTTCGTTTTGGCAAACGCAGTCGTGTATGGCATCCCGGCTGACCATCGGGAACGCCGCCGCGCCTTGGTTCTGGCTGTCCTGGTCGGAGATGACTCCAAGCGGGCCCTCGGCGAACTGATAGGCCCGGCCCGCACCAACGGCGCCGAGCTCGCCGAGGGCATGGCCGCGCTGCCGATGTCGACATTGGCCAGGTTGAACACGCGGCTGCTCAAGTACGCCGTCAAGCGGTACACCGTCAAACGCGGCGCGCTGATGCTCGGCAAGATGCTGCCGGTCGGCATCGGCGCGGCGATCGGCGGCGCGGGCAATCGCATGGTGGCCAAGAAGATCGTCCGCAACGCGCACAGCGCGTTCGGCCCCCCGCCTGCACGGTGGCCGGGAATCCTGTACCTGTTGCCGGCCGTCCACGAGGTCGGCTAGGCCAGCGTTCTATCCGACCGCGCCCGGTCGGGCAACGTCAACGATCCAGCGGCCGCGGCATTTGTTCAGCGCGTTTTGACGCCGCCGACAATTAATGGCGCTGACGCGTGAATTACTGAGAAATATCCGGCGCCTTTGTCACCCTGCCCCACCACCCTCGCGGCACTAGTTAGCGCTGCCCGTAACCTGCCGTTTTGCCGCTGTTCCGGCGCGGCGAATTCGATCGAATCAAGTTTGCGAAATGGCTTCCGCAATCCAATAAGGCGAGCGTAGGGTACCCGCACCATATGAATATGGTTTGAGGTCGTTCACCGCTGAGTGTCGGGAGCCAACGATGTCGTCATATGTGATCGCAGCACCAGAAGCCTTGACCACAGCGTCGTCGGACTTGACCGGGATCGGCTCGGCGATCAGAGACGCCAACGCGGCAGCGGCGGGCTCCACGACGCAGGTGCTGGCCGCGGCCGCCGACGAGGTGTCGGCAGCAATCTCGGCGTTGTTTGGCAACTACGCCAAGGACTTTCAGGCCCTCTGCGCCCAGGCCGGGGCGTTTCACACCCAATTCGTGCAGGCGTTAAGCGCGGGTGCGGGCGCGTACGCGGCCAGTGAAGCGGGCAATGCGTCGCCGTTGCAGGCCGCGGCGCAGGACTTGGCGGCGTTTTCGCCGGTGAAGGATTTGACGGGGCGCCCGTTGTTCGGCAACGGCGCCAATGGGGCGGCGGGTACCGGGCAGGCTGGCGGGGCTGGTGGCTGGTTGTTCGGTAATGGCGGCAGCGGTGGGTCCGGGATGGCTGGCACTGCGGCCGATCCCAGTGGTGGTGCCGGTGGCGCGGGCGGGTCGGCGTTCCTGTTCGGTAGCGGTGGTCATGGCGGGGCGGGCGGTGCCGGCGGCGCGGGTGCTGCGGCCTTGGTGGGTGCCACTGGTGGTGCGGGCGGTGCCGGTGGTCGGGCCGGGTTGTTGTTCGGTAGCGGTGGGGCTGGCGGTGCCGGCGGTACGGGTGGGATGGGTGGCATCGGTGCGACGGGTATTGCCGCTGATCCCACCGGGGGTGTGGGTGCTACCGGTGGGGAGGGCGGCACCGCCGGCGCCGGGGGTGCGGCTGGATTGTTCGGGACGGCCGGCCACGCCGGCGTGGGCGGTACCGGCGGGCAGGGCGGTACCGGCGGTCAGGGTGTGCTGGGCACAACCGATCTGAACGGCAACGGTACCGCCGGCGGCGCCGGCGGTACCGGCGGCGCCGGCGGCCAAGGCGGGAACAGCGTCGCCGGTGGCACCAGCGGCAGCGGTGGGGCTGGCGGCGTGGGCGGTACCGGCGGCACCGGCGGCCAAGGCGCCACCGGCAGCACCGACACCGGCGCCGGTGCGGGTGCTGGCGGGACCGGTGGCAATGGCGGTGACGCTGGGGCTGGCGGGGCCGGCGGGGCCGCGGGCACCGGCGGCACTACCGCGGGCAGCTCGGGTGCCAGCGGTGCTGATGGCACCGGCGGCACCGGTGGCCAAGGCGGTCAGGGTGGTCAAGGTTTGGCCGGCACCACCGGCGGCAGTGGCGGCACCGGCACCGACGGCACGGCGGGCGGCACTGGCGGCCAGGGCGGGGCCGGCGGCGGCGCCGGTGCCACCGGTACCAACGGCAACGGCGGGGCCGGCGGTGTGGGTGGCATCGGCGGCGTCGGCGGCACCGGCGGCGCCGGGACCGGCTTCGAGGGCGCTGGCGGCAACGGCGGCAATGGCGGGAGCGCCGGGGCTGGCGGTGCCGGTGGGGCCGCGGGCACTGGTGCGGGCGCCGCGGGCAACGCGGGTGTCAACGGCACCGACGGCACCGGAGGCACCGGCGGCCAGGGCGGCCAAGGCGTCAACGGCCTCAACGCCATACCCGCCGGTAACCAAGGCGACCCCGGTGGCAACGGCGGCACCGGCGGCGCCGGCGGCAGCGGCTTGGCCACCGGGACCGGTGGCACCGGTGGTGCCGGCGGCCTGGGCGGTAACGGTGGGACCGGCGGCACCGGCGATAACACTGATCCCGCCGGCGCCGGCGGGATCGCCGGCCAGGGTGGCACCGGCGGCGCCGGCGGCGGCACCGGCAGCGGCACCGCCGGAGACGGCGGCCAAGGCGGCCAAGGCGGCAATGGCGGCAACGGCGCCGACACCGACAGCGACACGGGCTCCGGTGGCGGCTTGGCCCTCACCGGCGGTGCCGGCGGCACCGGCGGCAACGGCGGCAGTGCCGGCGCCGGCGGCACTAACGGCAGCGGCGGAGCGGGTGGCATCGGCGGCACCGGTGGCGCGGGCGGCAACGGCGGCACCGGCAGCACCGACACCGGTAGCGGCGCGGGTGTGGGCGGCACCGGCGCCAACGGCGGTAACGCTGGGGCGGGCGGGGCCGGCGGGGACGCGGGCACCGGTGCAGGCGCCGCGGGCAACGCGGGCGCCACCGGCGCCGATGGCACCGGCGGCCAGGCCGGCGAAGGCGGTCAGGGTGGCCAGGGCGAGGCCGGCGCCACCGGCGCCAGCGCTGGCGGCATTGGTGGCGATGGCACTGCGGGCGGCCAAGGCGGCGAGGGTGGCGACGGCGGCAGTGGCCTGGTCACCGGCACCGCCGGCAACGGCGGGGCCGGCGGTGTCGGCGGCACCGGCGGCCAAGGCGGCAACGGCGGCATCGGCAGCACCGACACCGGCACCGGCGCGGGTACGGGCGGCACCGGCGGCAACGCCGGCAACGCTGGGGTTGGCGGGGCCGGCGGGAACGCGGGCACCGGCGGCACCACCGCGGGCACCGCGGGCAGCGCCGGCTCCGATGGCACCGGCGGCAGCGGCGGCAACGGCGGCCAGGGCGCGATCGGCAGCGACGGCGTGGGCAACGCTGGGGACGCGGGCGGGGCTGGTGGTGCTGGCGGTGACGGCGGCAACGGCTCTGGCGGTACCGGCGGCAATGCGGGCAGCGGCGGGAACGGCGGTAATGGCGGTAACGCGGGGGCGGACCTCGGCAGCGGCGGGACCATCGCCCCGGCCGGCGGCAATGGTGGGGCCGGCGGGGATGCCGGCTCGGTCGGCAGCGGCGCCACCGCGGGCAGCGGCGGCACCGGCGGTAACGGCGGCCTGGGCGGTAACGGCAGCACCGGCAACGACGGCGTGGCCGGCCTGACCGGCGACACCGGCGGCAACGGCGGCCAGGGCGGCAACGGCGGAGACGCCACCGGCGTCGGCAGCATCGGCGGCAACGCCGGCAGCGGCGGCGACGGTGGCGCCGGCGGTGAGGCGGGTGCGGACCTCGGCAGCGGCGGGACCACCGCCCCGGCCGGCGGCAATGGCGGCAATGGCGGAGCGTCCGGCTTTGCCGGCACCGGCCTCGTCTCCGACGGCACCGCGGGCACCGGCGGTAACGGCGGCCTGGGCGGTAACGGCAGCACCGGCAACGACGGCGTGGCCGGCCTGACCGGCGATGCCGGCGGGGCCGGCGGTACCGGCGGCGATGGCGGCACCGGCTTCAGTGGCGGTACCGGCGGCAATGCGGGCAGCGGCGGGAACGGCGGTAACGGCGGTAACGCGGGGGCGGACCTCGGCAGCGGCGGGACCATCGCCCCGGCCGGCGGCAATGGTGGGGCCGGCGGGGATGCCGGCTCGGTCGGCAGCGGCGCCACCGCGGGCAGCGGCGGCACCGGCGGTAACGGCGGCCTGGGCGGTAACGGCAGCACCGGCAACGACGGCGTGGCCGGCCTGACCGGCGACACCGGCGGCAACGGCGGCCAGGGCGGCAACGGCGGAGACGCCACCGGCGTCGGCAGCATCGGCGGCAACGCCGGCAGCGGCGGCGACGGTGGCGCCGGCGGTGACGCGGGTGCGGACCTCGGCAGCGGCGGGACCACCGCCCCGGCCGGCGGCAATGGCGGCAATGGCGGAGCGTCCGGCTTTGCCGGCACCGGCCTCGTCTCCGACGGCACCGCGGGCACCGGCGGTAACGGCGGCCTGGGCGGTAACGGCAGCACCGGCAACGACGGCCTGGTCGGCAACGACCGGCGACGCCGGCGGGGCCGGCGGTACCGGCGGCGACGGCGGCACCGGCTTCAGTGGCGGCACCGGTGGCAACGCCGGCAGCGGCGGCACCGGTGCGGCCGGCGGTAACGCCGGTGCCGACACCGGCACTGGCGGCGGCATCGCCCCGGCCGGCGGCGCCGGCGGGGCTGGCGGTGACGCCGGCTCGGTCGGCAGCGGCGCCATCGCGGGCAGCGGCGGCACCGGCGGTAACGGCGGCAGCGGCGGGGCCGGCGCTCTGGGCAACGGCGGCAACAGCGGCCTGGCCGGTGACACCGGCGGCCACGGCGGCCAGGGCGGCAGCGGCGGCGATGCCACCGGCGTCGGCGGCATCGGCGGCAACGCCGGCAGCGGCGGCGACGGCGGGGCCGGCGGCGACGGCGGCGCCGACACCGGTACCGGCGGGACTGCGGCCCCGGCCGGCGGCGGCGGCGGCAACGGCGGCGCATCCGGCTTCATCGGTAGCGGCGTGCTCTCCGTCGGGCACCGGCGGCACCGGCGGTAACGGCGGCCTGGGCGGTAACGGCAGCACCGGCAACGACGGCTTGGCCGGCAACGCCGGCGATGCCGGCGGCGCCGGCGGCGCCGGCGGTAACGGCGGCACCGGCTTCAGCGGCGGCACCGGTGGCAACGCCGGCAGCGGCGGCACCGGTGCGGCCGGCGGTAACGCCGGTGCCGACACCGGCACTGGCGGCGGCATCGCCCCGGCCGGCGGCGCCGGCGGGGCTGGCGGTGACGCCGGCTCGGTCGGCAGCGGCGCCATCGCGGGCAGCGGCGGCACCGGCGGTAACGGCGGCAGCGGCGGGGTCGGCGCTCTGGGCAACGGCGGCAACAGCGGCCTGGCCGGTGACACCGGCGGCCACGGCGGCCAGGGCGGCAGCGGCGGCGATGCCACCGGCGTCGGCAGCATCGGCGGCAACGCCGGCAGCGGCGGCGACGGCGGGGCCGGCGGCGACGGCGGCGCCGACACCGGTACCGGCGGGACTGCGGCCCCGGCCGGCGGCGGCGGCGGCAACGGCGGCGCATCCGGCTTCATCGGTAGCGGCGTGCTCTCCTCGGGCACCAGCGGCACCGGCGGTAACGGCGGCCTGGGCGGTAACGGCAGCACCGGCAACGACGGCTTGGCCGGCAACGCCGGCGATGCCGGCGGCGCTGGCGGCGCTGGCGGTAACGGCGGCACCGGCTTCAGCGGCGGCACCGGTGGCAACGCCGGCAGCGGCGGCACCGGTGCGGCCGGCGGTAACGCCGGTGCCGACACCGGCAGCTGGCGGCGGCATCGCCCCGGCCGGCGGCGCCGGCGGGGCCGGCGGTGACGCCGGCTCGGTCGGCAGCGGCGCCATCGCGGGCAGCGGCGGCACCGGCGGTAACGGCGGCAGCGGCGGGGCCGGCGCTCTGGGCAACGGCGGCAGCAGCGGCCTGGCCGGTGACACCGGCGGCCACGGCGGCCAGGGCGGCAGCGGCGGCGATGCCACCGGCGTCGGCAGCATCGGCGGCAACGCCGGCAGCGGCGGCGACGGCGGGGCCGGCGGCGACGGCGGCGGCCGACACCGGTACCGGCGGGACTGCGGCCCCGGCTGGCGGCGGCGGCGGCAACGGCGGCGCATCCGGCTTCATCGGCAGCGGCGTGCGTCTCCTCGGGCACCAGCGGCACCGGCGGTAACGGCGGCCTGGGCGGTAACGGCAGCACCGGCAACGACGGCTTGGCCGGCAACGCCGGCGATGCCGGCGGCGCTGGCGGCGCCGGCGGTAACGGCGGCACCGGCTTCAGCGGCGGCACCGGCGGCAACGCCGGCAGCGGCGGCACCGGCGGGGGCGGTGGCACCGGCGGTGCGGACACCGGCGGTGGCGCCCAGCTCGGCGGAGCCGGCGGCAACGGCGGCGACGCCGGCACGGTCGGCAGCGGCACCACTGCGGGCAACGGCGGCACCGGCGGTGACGGCGGCAACGGCGGCGAAGGCGGCACCGGGGCCACCGGCCTGGCCGGCAACACCGGTGACACCGGCGGCGTGGGCGGTCGCGGCGGCAGCGGCGGCGACGCCACCGGCGCCGGCAGTGTCGGCGGCAACGGCGGCGTCGGCGGTGGCGGCGGCCAGGGCGGCACCGGCAGCGCGGACACCGGTTCCGGTGGCCACCTCGGCGGCACCGGCGGCAACGCCGGCAACGGCGGCAACGCGGGCACCGGAGACACAGCGGGCAACGGCGGCGCCGGCGGTGTCGGCGGCACCGGCGGCACCGGCAGCTCCGGAACCACCGGTAGTGGCGACGTTGGCGGCGCCGGCGGTACTGGCGGCAAGGGCGGCACGGGCGGCAACTCCGGCACCGGCGGCACCGACGGTGCCAGTGGCGCCGGCGGCACCGGCGGCCTCGGCGGCGCCGGCGGCTCCGCCACGAGCGGTGAGGGCGGCACCGGAGGCGACGGCGGCCTCGGCGGCAACGCAGGCGCCGCTGGCTCTGGCGGCACTTTCCGAAGCCTCAGCGGCGGCGCCGGCGGCACCGGCGGCGCGGGCGGCGGGGGCGGCGCAGGCGCCGCTGCCGTGTCCGCCGGCGCTGCCGGCGAAGGCGGCTCCGGCGGGGTGGGTGGAAACGGTGGCAACTCCGGAAGCGGCGACGACGCCGAGACGGGCGGCACCGGCGGGGCCGGCGGCATGGGTGGAAGTGGCGGCACCCCGGCCGCGGGCACGTTGACAGAAGGTGGCATCGGCGGCGCCGGCGGCAACGCCGGTGGCGGCGGCACCGCCGAAGGCGGCCTCTCCACTGACACCGGCGGAGACGGCGGCGTGGGCGGTACCGGCGGCACCGGCGGCACCGCCGCTGCCGGCACCCAAAACACCCCGCCGTTCCCCGACAGCAGGATTGCCGGATACGGCGGCGGGGGTGGAGACGGCGGCACTGCGTTCGGCCCCGGCGCCACCGGCGGAAACGGCGGCACGGGCGGCACGGGCGGCACGGGCGGCACCGGCCCCAACGCCGCCCTCGGCTCCGGCTACGCGGGCGGTGGGGGCGGCACCGGCGGTTTCGGCGGTTTCGGCGGTTTCGGAGGTGACGGCGTCATCGGCGGCGGCGTCAACGGCGCCGGCGGCGCCGGCGGCGGCGGAGGCACCGGCGGAGGCGGCGGCACCGGCAGCACCGGCGGCAGTGGCACCGGCGGCGACACCGGCACCGCCGGTAACCCCGCCATGGGCGTCGCCGGCGGCGAGGGCGGCAACGGCGGGGACGGCGGCACCGGCGGCTCTTAGGCGGTGGCCGCGTCTCTCGTCAACGTTTGGTTAATGCGGCTGCGCCAAGCCGGGACGTCGGCGGTGATCGCTGACTGCGTCACGCCGCGGCCTCCCTCAGCCTGGCGACGACGCGTGCCCCATGGATCGCCCGCAAAGGGTTAGCCTTTATGAGGCGGAAACTTGCACGATCGCCGCACGAGGAAGATTTCCCAGCATGAGGTGTGCAGCAGGTCGCAGGCGTCGCGCAACGGCGCTTGCAGGACCTTGAACGACAAAGGAATTGAGGCGAACAGCGGCCGTGAGCAACGTCAGTTCACCATTCGGGCAGAACGAATGGCTGGTCGAGGAGATGTACCGCAAGTTCCGCGACGACCCCTCGTCGGTCGATCCGAGCTGGCATGAGTTCCTGGTTGACTACAACCCCGACGCATCCCCTGAATCGGCCCCCGAACCCGCCCCGGCCACGCCTGCCCCCGCGACCCAGCAGCCCGCTGCGGCCGCCCCGCAACTGAAGCCCGCCACCAAACCCGTCGGCACCACGGCGGAGGGCAACGGCGAGGCCAAGCCGGCCAAAGCCACCGCTCCCCCACCCGCCGAAGGCGACGAGGTGCAGGTGCTACGCGGCGCCGCCGCGGCAGTGGTGAAGAACATGTCCGCGTCGCTGGACGTGCCGACGGCCACCAGCGTGCGGGCCATTCCGGCCAAGCTGCTGATCGATAACCGGACCGTCATTAACAACCAGCTCAAGCGCACCCGCGGCGGCAAGATCTCTTTCACCCACTTGCTGGGCTACGCCCTGGTGCAGGCGGTCAAGAAGTTCCCGAACCTGAACCGGCACTACGCCGAGCTCGACGACAAACCCACCTCCGTCACACCCGCTCACACCAACCTCGGCCTGGCGATCGACCTGCAAGGCAAGGACGGCAAACGCTCCCTGGTGGTTGCCGGCATCAGGAACTGCGAAACAATGCGATTCGCGGAATTCGTCTCCG
>CAVPVJ010000034.1:0-18156 GCA_963709125.1 uncultured Actinomycetota bacterium | reverse complement strand
CGAACTGCGTGAGTTGTGCATCGCCGCCGGGGACAAGGCGTCGCTGGCCATCGGGATGTCAGGACTGGTGATAGATCACGCGTTTCAAGGCCGGATGCGCGAGGCGTCGCGGTTTGCATCGGAACACGTGACCCTCCTCGAGTCGATCAGCGATTCGACCCTGACGGTGGGCCTGTCATTCGGCTCGATCTACGTCAAGATGGAGTGCGCTGAGTGGAATGACGTCCTTCGGTGGTCACAACGGGTCATCGACCTCGCCGACGGCGATCCGTTGAAAGGCAACTTGCTTGGCGGGTCACCGTTGGCAGCCGCCATCACGACGCGGGGTATGGCCAGTTATTGCCTGGGCCGTGCCGGATGGCGCGAAGACCTGCGACAGGGCCTGGCCATGGCCCGCAGTGCTGACCCGTTGGCCTTTGCCAGGGCCGTCATCTACGCCTACGGTTTTGGAATACCGATGGGTGTGCTGAGGCCCGACGATCACGCGATGCGGGAGATCGAGGACGCGCTGCAAATCGGCGAACGGTCCAGCGACAATACTGCGTTGACCTATGCACGGATACCGCTTGGCCTCGCACTCGTGCACCGGCCGACGGCTGCCGAGCGCGACCGGGGGCACGAGCTGCTGGCTGAGGTCAGCGAACTGTTCCTGCGCGGCGAAGCGTACAACCTATCCGAAGAACCGATCGTCAACGTCTTCTGGAACCGTGAGCGGGCCCGCCGCGGACATCGCGACGACGCTATACCGCGCATCCGGGCCGCCACCGACCGAATGGCCCTCGATGGACAACTACTGTCGTGGGGCATTCCGGCGACCGGCGTTCTCGTGGAGACGCTGCTCGCTCGCGCGACCGACGGCGACGTGGCCGAAGCTGAGACCGCGACCGAGCGGTTGGCGGCGGCGCCGGCGAACGGCGGTTAGTTGTGCGGACGTCTGGCTGCTGCGGCTGCGTGCACTCCTGGCGAGGGCTCACGGCGACGCCGCAGCTGCCGAGGAGTGCTGGGATCGCTATCGCAACATGGCGAGAACGCTTGCCTTCGAGGGGCACATCGAGTGGGCAGCGGCAACTCCATGACCGCGGTCTTTTCCTAACGGGCAGCGTCAAGCCACCCGGTTTCTTTTTGGTTCGGCGGCTGATTCTGGCCGACGCGGGTGGCTTAGTCGCGTGCGTCAGACCTGACTTGCTCACAATTCGGGGTTCGCGGTGGTCGCGGGGGCTGGGGCCGGCTTATGGCCAATGTGTGGATCCTGGGGACCGTCTTGGGCGCGACCTGGGTGGCGTGGGTCGGGCATCGTGGTTCGGCGCGTGGGTCGTCGTGCTGATGGCTGTGGTGGGCGGCGGCGAATCAGGTTGTGCTGCTTGGCGAATGATGGCGGTCGGATCCCGGCGTGGGTTTGGTGGCCGAGATTTGTCGGACCTGGCTGCGATGATGGGGTTATGTCTTCGATCGCATCGCCTGCCGCGGCAGTGAGCCCTGCTGAGCGTCTTGAGGTGTTGTTCGAGGAGTTGGCGCAGTTGGCCGGTCAGCGCAACGCGATTGATGGGCGCATCGTGCAGATCGTCGCCGAGTTGGATCGCGACGAGCTGTGCGGCGCTACGGGCGCACGCTCGGTCGCGGCGTTGGTGGCGTGGAAGCTGGGTACCTCGTCGGCGAACGCGCACACCATCACCACCGTTGCGCGCCGGCTCGAGGCGTTTCCGCGTTGCGCGCAGGGTATGCGGCAGGGTCGGCTGTCACTGGATCAGGTCGGGGTCATCGCGGCGCGCGCGGGTGAGGGATCTGACGAGCATTACGCCCAGTTGGCGCGGGTCGCCACGGTCAATCAGCTGCGCACCGCGGTCAAGTGCGAACCGCGACCCGAACCCGATTCTGGGCCGCAACCGCAACCCTCGATCACCAAGACCTCCAGCGAGCAGGGTAGCTGCTACCGGATCACACTTGGCCACCTGGACGCGGCGAAGTTCGACGCGGCGCTGGCGTCTCATCGTGATGCGCTGATCGCCGAGTACAAGCGCGATCACGGCAATCGCGACCGCGGATCAGATATCGCGCCCCCGTTGCCGGGCACCCTCGAGGCGTTTCTGCGCCTGGTCGAGGCCGGATGGGACGCCGAGGCGAGGCGGCGCCCACACGGGCAGCACACCACGGTGGTGGTGCACCTCGACGTCGAGCAGCGCGCCGCGGCGCTGCATCTGGGTCCGCTGCTTTCCGAGGCCCAACGCCGATACCTGACCTGTGATGCCACGTGCGACGTTTGGTTCGAACGCCACGGCGAGGTCATCGGCGCCGGGCGGGCGACCCGCGTGATCAACCGGCGGCTTCGCCGCGCCCTCGAGCACCGCCAGCCCATGTGCGCGGTCCCAGGCTGCGGTGCTACCCGCGGTCTGCATGCGCACCACATCCGGCACTGGGAAGACGGCGGCCCCACCGAGTTGGCCAACCTGGTGCTGGTGAGGGTGTCGCACGAATCCCTGGTGTGAATTGTCGCGGTAGCGAGGGTTCGCGTTGACTGATGGGTAGGGTCCGGTCGCTTTCGATCAGTCGGGTAGTGCGTGCTGAAGTTTGAGCAGGTTGTGCACCGTGCAGATCAGGCGCCACTCGCTGCGCACTCCAGCATGGCCGCGGAGAGCGAATTGGCGGAATCCGAGGTTGGCTTTGATGTTGCCGAAGACAGGCTCGATGCTGACGCTGCGTTTGCGGTAGAGCGCGGCGTTGTCCGGTTGGGAAAGCTTGTCGTCCATGGCGTTTCGGGCGACCGTGGGGTCGGTGATGTCGCCCCGGATATGCGCGAGCATCGTCTTGACTCGCGATACCGAGACGGCGAGCTGGTCACTGGCGGCGCGCATGGAGATCTCGCCGGCGGCGACGCGTTCGACGACCGGAATCCACTCCCGGGGTTCAGGTTCGGCGCTGCGGGTGATGCGTTGTCCGTCGTGCCCGAAGTACCGCTTGGTCATGTCCCGCACCCAGGTATACGAGACCCCGAGAATCGCACCTGCTTGACGTTGAGAAAGCTCACCGCGGTTTACCCTCGCCAGCACTGCCAACTTGTCGTCGTCGGGCTTGTCGGCCTTACGCCACGACGACTTTCGTGTGGCGATCAATACCTCGGCACCGACGTCGGCAGTGCCGTTAGCGCCAGTCCAGTAGCCCGCATCGGCCACGAAGGCGCCCGCACCACCGCGGTGGCCGGCCTCGGCGAGATTGTCGATCACCGCAGTGGTCATCGGCATGAAGTGAGGTTGGTCGTTGGTGGTGGCGGCGACCTCGGCGGCGAGCACGATGTGCCCGGTCGTCGCGGCCGCTTGCGCGTTGTAGCCCTGAAGCACGCCCTTGGATGCCTGCGCGATGATCCGCGAATGCGGGTCGGTCGTGTTCGCCCGCCTCGGCCGCGCTCGCCGCGCCGTGTCCGCGCTCGGTTTCGGCCCGGTCAGTTTGCGGCCCAGCTCGTTCTCCTTGCGGGCACGCTCGGCCATCCGGGTCTCAAGGTCCCGTGCCTTCTGCGACTCGAGTTCGTCGAGGGCAGCACGGATCCGGGACCGCCGATCCCGGCCACCGGCCCACTCGGCCGGCAACCGCCCGCCCTGGTCATGTCCACATTCATCATCTTCGGCCGCATCGACGCGCTCGGCTTCGGCCAAGACCTGTTCTGCGACTCGACGAGCCTCAGCCGCGGAGTCCTGGGCTCGGGATTCGTCGAGCTCGGCAGCAAGGGCCGCATGGTCGCGATTGGCGAAGAACGAGGCGTTCGCGGCGATCTTCGTCCCATCGATTGCGACCACTCCCGCATCGACCAGACCGGCCTTGACGCACAAGCCCAGAACCTGCCCGAACAATCCCGCGATCGCGTCCTGGTGGCGGCGGCGGAACCGGGCCAGCGTGGCATGATCGGGCTGCTGATTGACCGCAACCACCCGCACCGCCACATCCTCAATCAATCGTCGCTCGATCCGACGTGAGGACCGCTCCCCGGTGCAGTACGCATACAGAAGTACCGACAGCATCATCGCCGGGTCGTACACCGACCCGCCCTTACCGTCGACGCGGTACGCCGCATAAAACGCACTGAGATCCAGCTCGGCGACGACGTCGAGCACGAAGAACGCCAGATGATCCTCGGGCAGCCATTCCCGCACCGACGGCGGCATCATCAACAACTGATCGACATCACCCGCGCGCACATTGACAGACACCTCGAATCATCACATACAGCAGTATCTTTCACGCAAAACGACACGAAGATCGACAATTCACACCAGGGATTCGTGCGACACCCTCTGGTATGCCCGTATCACCACCGGTTGCACCACCGCGGCGCCATCACCATCACCGGACCCGCCGACGCTTTGACCGTCACCGACGACACCGGCCGCCTACTGAGCCCGGGATCGCTGGCCCGCCCCCCAACTCAACCCCCACCCACGGTGGCACCCTGCCCCGGCCCCACCGGCGAACGCGCCGACTGGTGGTGGTACGAACCCTTCCAGCCGCAACCACCACCAACAACCAACTAGCGTCGGCTAGCAGCATCACAGCGAACGCTGAAACGGGTTCACGCATAAAGAATTTCGTTTGCGCTACCAACTGCCATCAGACCTTGATAATCAAGGCCGACAACCAGCCCGCACCGCCGCCGACCCGATACCCACGGCCACCCTCAAGATCCCCGCCGACGTGCGCACCAAATTGAGCCAAGCTGGGTCGTCCTCGCCTACCCCGTAGCGTCCGGCCAGCCGCGCAACAGGGCGGTCTTCTCGCACGCCCGCCAGGGTCATACCCCTCGTCAATGGAACTCCCCGGTGGTGGCGATGAGTGGTTGGCGCCTTCACCGTCCCCATCGGGGCCCACAGTTCCCGATCGACACGACGAACACGGGTTGGCGACTTTTATCCGGCCACCAGTGGGGACCTCCGCTTGGCCACTAATGGAGACTTTTTCACGGTCACGGCTATGCGGACGGCTTCTCCTCCAGCGTCATCGCCGCGAAGTCCAGACGCCACAGCGCCTCGAACAGCCTGCGACCGAACTCCTGCAGGTCACCCTTGCTCGCGCCGGGCGAATCCCCGCTCTTGGCGACCCGATCAGCTATCTGACGAATCGTGCGCCGGCCATTGACGTGCTGCAGGAAACGCATCTGAGCCGGCGTGACATTCGTGCGCCAATTCGGTCGAAAGATTCCCTCCCCTTCGATACCGCAGCGCATCCGCATCCGCGGAACGTACTCGAGGCACTCAGGAGTGGAGAAACTGATTTCGTAGCTCTTCTTCGGCCGGTCGGAACGGCATGCCATGAAGAAATGGGAGGCGTTCATCACGTGGAGAAGCTCTACTACGGACCAGAGCTTAGCCTCGGGCAACTTGCTCACCGCCTGATCGAGTGAACTCCCGGGTACGAACCAATCATGCGGGTAGTACGGCGCCTTGATGAACCATCCCTGAAATGCCAACCCGGCTGACGTCACGAGATCGATGCACTCATCGACGCTGTAATTGCGCTCAGGGCCATGCAGGAAGGTATCCGCCAGAGCGGCATCGGACTGGGCGGAAACCGGCGCTATCTTGAAGTAATTGTGGACGGGGTGTTCTGTCGGTAGGGCCGTGATCACTTCTTTGACCATTTGGACCGATGCGTGGTCCTGACCCATGCCCAAGTTACGGAAGGCCGATTGCAGCATTTCGATGCCCATTCGGCCGTACTTCGCATCGAGCATCACGCCCAGAGCACCATCTCGCCGCAGACAACCCTTAAGTGCTTTCATGCCTGCCACTGGGTCTGGTAAGAGATGCAGGACGCCGGTTGCCACAATGAGGTCGAAGTTGAGCTTAAGCGTTGACAGCTCTTCTATCGGAAGCCGATGCAACTCCAGGTTCCACAGCCCGTACTTGTCTTTCAGATATTGCAGATGGTCCAGCGACGGTTGACTGATATCGACCGCCACCACCTTCGCGGAACGGTTGTTATACGCGAAAACCGCGGCCTGGTTGGTACCGCAGCCTGCGATCAAAATATCGAGATCGGGCTTATAGTCACGGTCGGGCCATAAAGTCGAGTGAGCGTGGAGAGGATCGAACCACTCCCAATTGCTGTCGGTCCATGCCTCAAGGTCTTGTATCGGTTCCGGGTACGTCTCGTAGCGGCGCGAGACGGTGTCTGTGTTCGGATCCTCGTTCATTGCGGAGTTAGGCCCTTCTGGTCGACTCTTGATCGAGGATGCCGGATCCGTAATCAGGCTCAGTAAAGAACCACGGGGCCGGCCCCCATCGGGGGATTATGGGTTACCGCCTGTCCTGCCCACAAGCGGGGCTGGGTATTACTAGGTATCGAACATCGCCGGGCCTCGATCCGCTCACTGAGGAGGTGTTTTCGGCCGACGTATCTCGCGACCTGCGGGGTTTGGGTTGCTCCAGTGACTGCGGCCTTCTTCGCGACTCGTGCCGGGGTTTTGGGTTGCTGGACGGGTCGGGCTGCGGCCTTCTTCGCGACCCGTGCCGGGGCTTTGGGTTGCTGCACGGGTCGGGCTGCGGCCTTCTTCGCGACCCGTGCCGGGGTTTTGGGTTGCTGCACGGGTCGGGCTGCGGCCTTCTTCGCGACTCGTGCCGGGGTTTTGGGTTGCTGCCGGGTCGGCTGCGGCCTTCTTCGCGACCCGTGCCGGGGCTTTGGGTTGCTGCACGGGTCGGGCTGCGGCGATGCAGAGCACCTCGTCGAGGCTGGCGGTCTGTAGTCCGACAGCGACCGCCCGCCAACCGAGTTCGGCGATGGGATCTGGGTCGCTGCCCCCTATGCTGCCGGCCCGATCTAGGCGTGCGGTGTCGAACATCGCCGGGCCGCTGGCCACCGCCTCGGCCAGGACGTAGCGGCCGGCGTCGGGTGCGCGGCGCACCTCCTGCTCGGCCGCGCAGACGCCGGTCAGCTTGCCCGCATCGGCGAAGTTTATTCCCACCTGGAATACCTGTGGTTCGGATTCGAGCACCGCGATCATGCGGGTAATGAAATTCTCGGGCGCAAAGAACTGCCAGCCCTGGCCCAGGTGCAGCCAGAACCGTCCCTGGATCTGAGCGCGAAGCTGCGCGAGCTGTGTGGCGGGCGCGTCGCCGGGGCTGCAATCGACAAACTCGAGGAACCCGTAGCGCTCACGCAGCAGCGCGCGGTCGGGGGCTGACAGGCCGGCATCGACCACGAGGAAGCGCCCGAACCAAAGTGACAGATCGAGGCAGCAGTTCAGAAACGAGTTAATGGCCTGCTCGGTGGTCTCGCGGTCCGGTCCGGCGACCAGGCTAACGACCACCTTGGCCTCGCCTGGACCGGCGACCAGACGATGCACCAGCGCCTCGGGATAAAATGACGCCGCCTCGAGCATGACCGGCACGCTGACGTCGCGGTTGACCGCAATCCGTTGGCGATCACTGTCAGGGATGTCGGAGAGGGCCAGCAGGCGCCGGCACAGCGTAAATGCCTCCACATGCTTGCCAAGCTGGGAGGCGCACACCGCCTGCTCATCGATCGCACGCCAGGCATAGACGTCTGCGCCGACAAACAAGAGGTCGTTTTCGGGAAGCGGGATTTGGGCGGCGCGCTGGGCAAACAAGTGACCGGGCAGGTAGCGCTGATCTTCGCGGTACTGCCGAGCGATGGCATGCAGCGCCTCGGCGCGGGTCGGTCGAAACTCCCAAGCCTTGAGGTAGAGCGTCCTGGACAATCTGCCACGGCCAATCGAGTTTCGTCATCGACTCCGCGAGCCGGACCATCGAGTAATAGACCTCCTCGTCCGAGCCACCCATCTCGACTCGCCGCTCATACCACTTGCGCGCGTTGACGAAATCATCCAGATCGAAGTAGCTCTGGGCCAGATAGAACACCGACCGCGCATCCTCGGGGTTGCGTTCGACCTCGGCCAGCAACAGATCGCGGTCACGCGCATACGTCTGCGGATCCTGGCTGCGGGCACCGAGGCGACGAGATTCGACGTAGTAGTCGCCCTCGAGGCGCCCAACGACGCAGTCAGACTCCCATACGGCCGTCTCGTGGACGACGCCTTCATAGCGCACGCGCACCCCGTCGCGGAACAACTGCGGGCGCCAGTAGGTGAAGGAGGCGTCTCCGAGGCGCATGCGGTAGATGTCGGCGCCTAGTTGGGTGAAGTCGGGTGTGCCCACGACGATGTCGTCGGCGTCGATGACCCAGATATAGTCGCCGTGGCCTTGGGCGAGGCTCAGTGCCTCGGTGCGGTTGTGGCCGAAATTCGCCATGGTCGTTCGTGAAGCTCGCCTGGGATGCCCAGGCGGGCCATGTGTTTGCGGATCACGTCCTGGGTCCCGTCGGTGGAGCCGGTGTCGACGATCACCCACGAGCTGATGTAGGGCGCGACCGAATCAAGCGTCTCCGCGACGACGTCGGCCTCGTTTTTCACGATCATGTTCAGGCAGATCGCGGACGTGCGGTTACTCGTTGGACACCGTTTCCTCCAGCTGCGCGATCCGGTCCGCCTGCCGCCGGACCAACGCGGCAAGCTAACTACATTACGGACACGGATTGGCTAACACCGCAACACGATTCGCAAATCCACGACGACAACTCAAGTCGACATGCTCAGCACAGTCCACATCAGCCACTCAAGTCACAGCCGCACCAGGGGTGGATGGTTACCCGGTTGCGCCGTGAGCGCCCTGCGCGCCCTGGGCGCCCCGAGCACCCTGGGCACCCAAGAGACCCCCTTGACCGCCGTGACCGCCGGCGCCGGCGTCGCCGCCGACACCACCACTATGGCCACTACCACTGAGTGCCGCACCGCCGGCGCCGCCCTGCCCGCCGGTCCGGCGGCGCCGCCGGGGCCCAACAGGACCCCGCCCCGCCGCCGGCGCCACCGGCACCACCGGCACTACCGGCACCGCCACCCGGATTACCGATACTGCCTGAAGTGCCCGCGGGCCCGCCCCCCGGCACCACCAGGCCCGCCAGGGCCCCCGAAGAACCCGCCGGCACCGCCGGCACCGCCCGCACCGCCAACGCCGGGGCACTCGCTCTCGCCCGGACCGCCGGCACCGCCGGCACCAAACGACCGCCCGGCATTGCCGCCGTGACCGCCGGCCGGGCCAGGGTGGGTCACGGCGGCAATGCCGGGTGGTTGTTTGGTGCCGGCGGTACCCGGCGGCGCGGGTGGGTCGAGTGCCACGGGTGTGGGCGTGGCGGTGCCCGTGGTTATCGCGCTCTTGCGCTGGCGGTCCTGGTGGGTTTGGTGGATCAGCACGCGGGCACTAAGGCAGTATCAGTAATCCGGGTGGTGGTGCCGGTAATGCCGGTGGTGCCAGTAGTGGTGGTGCCGGTGGGTTCTTGTTAGGCCACGGCGGTGCCGGCGGTACCGGCGGGCAGGGTGGTGCCGGCGGTGCGGCCCTCATTGGTAGTGGCCATGGTGGTGGTGTCGGCGGCGACGCCGGTGCCGGCGGTCACGGCGGTGAGGGCGGCCTCTTGGGTGCCCAGGGTGCTCGCGGCGCCCAGGGTGCTAGGGGCTCACGGCGCGACCGGGTAGCTATCCACCCCTGGTGCGGCTGTGACTTGAGTGGCTGATTGCATGTGACTTGAGTTGTCGTCGTGATTTGCGAATCTTGTTGCGGTGTTAGCCGATCCGTGGTCTGTAATGTGGTCAGCTTGGGCTGGTACGGCGGCAGGCGAACCGGATCGTGCAGCTGAAGGAAACGTTGCTCCAAACGAGTGACCCGCACGCTCCGCGATCTGTATGAACATGATCGTGAAAGACGAGGCCGACGTCGTCGCGGGAGCGCTTGGATTCGGTCGCGCCCTACATCAGCTCGTGGGTGATCATCGATACCGGCTCCACCGACGGAACCCGGGACGTGATGCACAAACGCATGGCGCGCCTGGACGGTCCCGGGCAAGCTCCGCGCATGGCGTGATTTCGGCCACAACCGCACCGAGGCACTGAGCCTCGCCGAGCCACGGCGACTGTATCTGGATCGTCGACGCCGACGACGTCGTAGTGGGCACCCCGACTTCACCGGACTAGACACAGACATCTACCGCATGCGCCTGGGGAGCGCCTCCTTCACCCTACTGGCGCCCGCGGTTGGCCAGCAACGGAGTGCGCGCGCGCTATAAAAGCATGGTCCGCGACGCATATGGGAATCTGAGCTGCGTCGTTGGGCGCCTGGGACAACTGTACGTCCGATCGTCGGCCTGGGTCCCCGCAGTCGGGATACGCAGACGTATGCACGTGACCGCGATGTCTTGCTGGCCGAGGTCAACCGCGACCCCGAGGATGCACGGTGAGTGTTCTCTGTGCATCAAGCTCTGGATCTCGATGATCTCGTCAACGCGCGCAAGTGGCATGAGCAGCAAGTCCAATGGGGTGGCTCGAGGAGGTCTGTTACTCAATGGTCCGGCTGGCGGATCGGTGACGGAAACTCGATTCGGCGGTTCGCAGATTGTCCCAGGAGCCTCTACCCTCGGAGGCTGGGAACAACCAACCGCACCGAGGCGCTGAGTCCATCACTCGGCTGTTCGCGAAGATCAGCGCTTGCCTGCGGGTGACTTGTTTGCCCAGCGCGCGCCCGAATCCACTCCCAAAACAACCTCTTGTTTGTGGGCGCAGACATTCTATGCCTGGCGTGCGATCAATAGACAGCGGCTGCACCTCCCAGCTTGGCAAGCATGTGAAGACATTATCTTTGTGCCGCACCTGTCAGCCTGCTCCGGCATCCCTGACAGTGATCACCAACGGATTGCGGTCAACCGCGACGTCGGCGTGCCGGTAGTGCTTGAGGCGGCGTAGCTTCCTGCTGAACGCGGTTGCGTCGTCTGGTCGCCCGTCCAGCGAGGCCGAGGTAGTCGTTAGCCTGGTAGCCGGACCCGGACCGCGGAAGCCGCCGACAAGAACCGTGACTGGTTTCTGAACTGCTGCGTACTGTGGCTTCGTTGGGCACTTCCTAGTGGTCGATGCCGGCTGTCACCCCGACCGCGCGCTGCTGCGTGCGCACTTCGACTTTTCCTCAACTTTGTCGATTGCGGCCCCGGCGACACGCACCAGCGGCTCGCGCAGCTCGCGCTCGTCCGGGTCTGGCTACGCCTGGGCCGGGGCTGGCGGTTCTTTGCGCCCGAGAATTTCGTTGCCCGCATGATCGCGGTGCTCGAATCCGAACCACCGGGCTGCCAGGTGGAATGAACCGCGCGATTAGGGCGGCTGACCGGCGTCTGCGCGGCCGGAGCAGAAGTGCGCCGCTCACCCGACGCCGACCGCTACGTCCCTGGCCGGGCGGTGACCGCGGCCCGGCGATGTTCGCGCGCTGATCGGGCCGGCGGCGTCAGGGTCCGGATCCGTCTGCGCCGAACTCGGTTGACGAGCAGTCACTGTCGAGGCTGCAGACCGCCAGCCTCAACGAGGTGTTCTGCATCGCCGCAGCCCCGAACCGTCCCAGCGACCCAGAAGCCCCGGCACGAGTCACGAAGAAGGTATGTCGGCCGAACACCTCCTCAGTGAGCGGATCAAGACCCGGCAATTGTCGATTGCCCGCTGATCCCAGGCCCCGCTTGTGGGCGGGACAGACGGTAACCCATCATCCCCAGATACTGGGGGCCGGCCCCGTAGTTCGCGCTGAGCTTGACTACGGATTCCGGAATCCTCGATCAAGAGTCAACCGAAAGGACCCTTACTCCGCAATACACGAGATTCGAACGCGAGCGCCCGTCTCGCGCCGCTAGACGTACCCGGAACCGATACAAGACCTTGAGGCATGGACCGACGGCAACCGGGAGTCGTTCGATCCTCTCCACGCTCACTCAACTTTATCACCCGACCGTGACTATAACCCGGAGTTCGATATTTTGATCGCAGGCTGCGGTACCAACCAGGCCGCAGTTTTCACGTATAACAACCGTTCCGCGAAGGTGGTGGCGGTCGATATCAGTCAACCGTCACTCGAACCATGTTGCAATATATGAAAGACAGTTGGGCTGTGGAACCTCAAAGTGTAACCGACTTCCGATGAAGCTGTCAACGCTTAACTCAGACTTCAACCTCGTTGTACAAACAACAGTCCTGCATCTCTTGACGGACCCGAGTGGCACGTGAAGGCGCTTGAGGTGCTCTACGGCAGGAAGTGGTGCTCTCGGACGTGATGCTGGAATTTCAAAGTCCACCGATCGGACATCGAAATGCTGCAATCGGCCTTTGCGTAACTGGGCATCGGTCAGGACGGCGCATACGTCGAAATCGTCAAAGAAAAATGATGAGCGGCCCTTACGACAACACCCCGGTACGCCGTTACTTCGAGGATGGCGCCGGTTTCCGCCCCGTGCGATGCACGTTGTGGCAATTTCTTCCTGCGTGGCCCTGACGCGATTACAGCGTCGATCAGTGCATCGATTCTCGTGACGTCAGCCGGGTTCACGTTCCGGGATGGTTCATCAAGGCGCCGGTCCGTGATTCGTTGCGTACCGGGGAGTTCACTCGATCAGGCGGTGAGCAAGTTGCCCCGAGGCTAAGCTTGTCGTTGCCGGTCCATAAACTTGTAGCATGATGAACGCCTCCCGCAGGTTCCGACCCGGCCGAAAGCTGGAATCAGTTCTTCGCTCCTGAGTGCCTGCGTACGTTCCGCGGATGCGGATGCGCTGGGTGCTGGAAGGGGAGGGAAGTCTTCAACCGAATAACAGAATGTCACTTACGGCTCGGATGCGTTGCCTGCAGCACGTCATCGGCCGGCGCACGATTCGTCGGATGCAGCTGATCGGATCACCGAGGGATTCACCGGCGCGAGCGAGAGGGTGACCTGCAGGAGCTACGGTCGCAGGCCGTCTCGAGGCGCTGTGCGGCGTCTGAACTTCACGGCGTGGAGGAGGGGCCGTTTCGCGTCACCGTGACCGTGAAAAAGTCTCCGTTAGTGGCCGACGGGAGGACCCCGGCTGCCGGTAGCTGGATAAAAGTCGCCAACCGTGTTGGTCGTCTGGAATCGGGAACTGTGGGGCCCCGATGGGGACGGTGAAGGCACCGACCGCTTCATCGCCACCACCGGGAGCCCCGTTGACAAGGATATGACCCTGGCAGGCATGCAGAAACCACCCTGTTGCGCCGCTAGCCGGACGCTACGGGGTAGGCAAAGAACAAGACCCAGCTTGGGCTCCATTAATGGGGCACGTAGCAGAATGTCGTGAGGGCCCTGGGCTGAGGTTCAGCGTCAGTACGAGCTGGTTGTCGCCTTGAATGCTGCGACAGCAGCGGTTAGCACAGTCCACATTCTCTATGCCCCAACCTGTTTAAGGTTCCACGATGCTGTCAACCAACACCTAGTTGCTCGTCGGTGGTGGTTGCGGCTGGAAGGGTTCGTTGCACCACCAGTCGGCGCGTTCGCCGGTGGGGCCGGGACGGGTGCCGCCCGTGGGTGGGGGTTGTGTTGGGGGGCGGGCAGGCAATTACGGGCTCAGTAGGCGGCCGGTGTCGTCGGTAACAGTCGAAGCGTGCAGCAGGTGCCCAGGTGATGGTCATGGCGCCGCGGTGGTGCAACAGGTGGTGATACGGGCATACCAGAGGGTGTCACACGAATCCCTGGTGGATTTGTAGCGGTAGCGAGGGTTCGCGTTGACTGATGGGTAGGGTACAGTAGCTTTGCAACAGTCGGGTAGTGCGTGCTGCGAAACTGAGCGGGTTGTGCACGTGCGGATCAGGCGCCACTCACTAAGCCCCCCAGCATGGCCGCGGAGAGCGAATTGGCGGAATCAGAGGTTGGCTTTGATGTTGCCGAAGACAGGCTCGATGCTGACGCTGCGTTTGCGGTAGAGCGCGGCGTTGTCCGGTTGGGAAAGTTTGTCGTCCATGGCGTTTCGGGCGACCGTGGGGTCGGTGATGTCGCCCCGGATATGCGCGAGCGTCGTCTTGACTCGCGATCCGAGACGGCGAGCTGCGTCACTGGCAGGCCGCACGTGGAGACACGCCGGCGGCGACCGCATATCTGACGACCGGAATCCACTCCCGGGGTTCCAGGTCGGCGCTGCGGGTGATGCGTTGTCGGTCGGCCCGAAGTACCGCTTGGTCATGTCCCGCACCAGGTATACGAGACCCAGAATCGCACCTGCTTGACGTTGCGAAAGCTCGCCGCCGTTACCCTCGCCAGGCACTTGCCAACTTGTCATTGTGCTCAGCCTTCGCCGGCGACAAATTTTTTTTTTTTTTTTTTTTTTTTGGCGCACCTCGTTCAGTTACGTATTGCTGATTCACCACCGGCGCAGTGCTACATCCAGGGCATCTACCCGAATCGACGGCCGTGATGACGTGCGATCCGGCGGTGAGCGACGAGCTGCTCAGCGTCGCCTCGTCTACGCCATTCACAACGCTCAGCGTCACCGGCGAGCCGATGTCCACGGTCACCCCGCCAGCGATCACTTCGAACTGCACATTCCCGGTCGGCGCCCGCGGTCACCCCGGAGGCCGGGCTGACGACGGCCGTAAAGGTAGCGCTTGTTGTCCAACATTGACTGAACTGGCGCTGGTGCCGATCGCGACGCTGGTCGTGCCCGTCCCGGCTTGGACTTCATAGGCCCCGATGTCGACGAGACCCGCGTTGTGCCGCGAACCGCGCTCGTCCGTCGTCAAGCCAAAATCGTTGGCTTCGATCACGTCGCCGGTGCCGATCGCGGCGCTGCCGGTCGTCAGTGCGAGCGTCTGGGTCGTACCGCCATTATTGGCCAGCGAACCGGCGATCCCCAGCGTGGCAGGCGCGACAATGTTGCCGCCGCCATCGGAGATGTTGGAGCCGCTGGCAACGTTGATCAGATTGCCCGCGGCAACGCTGGCGTTGCCGTAAAAGTCGGTGCCTGCGTTGGCCGTGTTGTCGGCAACCAAGGTGTTGAACAACTGCAGGTTGGTATCGGTGTTGGTGTTCTAGATTCCACCGCCGTACGTGGTGCCGGCGGTGGCTTGGACCGAGTTTTGGGCGACGGTCACGTTGACGATCGACATGCCCGTCGAAGCGTCGGCGATTCCACCGCCCCCGGTCAGGCCGTTGTTGCCGCTGGCGGTGTTATCGTAGACCGTGTCGTTCAGCAGTTGCGTTCCGGCGACGGCATTTTCGATTCCGCCGCCCTGCGCCCGATTGCTGACTCCGGAGCTCGTTCCGCCGATCTGGCGGCGCCGACCCGAACCGCTCACCGTGCTGTTGTCTGAGAGCGTGGTATCGCTGATCTTGATCGGTACTCCGGTAACGGTCTGACCCGGGCTCATCAGCTCGATGGCGGCTCCGCCCCGATTGCCGCACCACCGTCGCCGCCGTTCAGGCCCGTGCCGCCGGTCGCTCCGTTACCGCCGACAGCCTGATTGTTGGCAATCGTGCCGTCGGCCAGCACGGTGGTCGGCACCACAGTGTTATACGTGGTGTGAAACCGCCGCCGATCCCCTGGCCACCGGCATCCGCATCGGGGCCGGATCGTCGGTGCTCGTCGTCGCGGGGCCGCTTCCTTCCGTGACTGTATTGTTTGCGATAAAGCCTGTTGTTTCACGAATTCCAGGAATTCGCCGGTATGACTCCCACGGAGTACCAGCGGAACCGCACCGAATACCCCCATTACATTCCTGTCGATTAGGGAAATGTCTAGGGAAATTTCTTACAATACATTCCCCTCGGTCATGGTTCATTGTGTCGCAGATTCTAATTCCTGGTTCTGATTTCGTTCTGATTTCTGGTTCTAACTTTTGGTTTAACTTTCTTTTAATTTCTACGAGGAGAAAGCTCGATGCCACATATCAACTGGCTAGCCGTGCTGGTGGCCGCCATTTCCAGTTTTGTTCTCGGCGGACTCTGGTATTCCAAGGCATTGTTCGGCCGTGCCTGGATGTCCGCCAACAATCTTTCCGACGCCGACTTAGCCAAGAGCAACATGGCGAAGATTTTGGCCTATCACTGGTCTTCGCGGTGATCATGGCAGCGAATCTGGCTGCTTTTCTGGCTGAGCCAGCAACTGGTGCTGCCGTACACCTTCGTAACAACGTATTGCTCTGTTTGAAATCGTGAGGCCGTTGAAGGTGGTTGCGGACGAGGTGGCGAAGGTGAGAGCACCGGTCTGTGCAGAGCCGTATGTTTGTGCTGCGGAGAGGACGCCGGTGTTGCTGATGGTCAATTGTCCGGCGGCGAATGAGGTGCAGATGCCGGAGCCGTTAGCGTACGTGGTGCTTGCGACCCACTGCGGTACGCCGTTGTTCCAGGTGAGGATTTGGCCTCCTGATCCTGTGCCGAAGAAGGTGGAGGTGGCAATCGCGACGACGTTGCCGGTTGAGCCGGTGTTGTTGACCAAGACGGTGTTGGCACCGATTTGTGCGAGGTTGGTGAGAGCGACGCCGTTGGTGGCGATGCCGATGGTGGCGTTGGTGCCGCCGATTTGGTACCCGAGGGAACCGGAGGAGACGGTCAAGCCGCCGGAGACGGCGAGTGAGGAGGTGGCGACTGAGCTGAGGGCGTTGGTACCGTTGCCATAGAGGAGCTGACCACTGGTGAAGGTGGTCTCTCCGGTGCCGCCGCCGGCGACGGTCGAGGTACCCCTGATGTTGTTGGCGAAGGTGAAGGTGGTGCCAGAGTTCGTGATGGTGTGGCTGAAGTTGAGGCCATTATAGGAGTCGGTTGAGGTGGCAAACGTGAGTGCTCCTGTCTGTGCCGTACCATCACCGTTCTGGTGTGAGTGAGAGGACACCGGTGTTGGTGACGTTGCCGGCTGAGAAGGCGAGGCCAGAAGAGTAGGTGGTTGAAGCGACCCACTGCGGTACCCCGTTGTTCCAGGTGAGGATTTGGCCTCCGGTGCCGGTGCCGTACAGGGTGGAGGTTGCTTGTGAGGTTGGGACGGAACCGTTGGTGACGGCGCCGAGGACACCGGCGTTAATCGTTGCGAGGCCGATGGTCTGACCGCTTCCGATAGTGGTCAAGGTACCGGTGAGGCCGTTGTTGATGGTGGCCGAGGAGGTGGCAACACCTGCAACTGTGGTTCCACCTGCTCCACCATAGAGAAGTTGTGAAGCGCCGAAGGAGGTGACGCCGGTGCCGCCGCCTGCAACCGTGAGGGTGCCGCTCTGACTTGGGGTGAAGGTCAATGTGTTGCCAGAACCGACGACGGTGATAGCTGAGGTGATGCCGTTGGTCGTCGAAGTTGATGAGGCAATGGTGATGGTTGGGCCGCTCTGGGTCTGACCAACCGGACCAATCGAGGTGAGTTCACCGGAAGCGGAGAGTGTACCACCGAGTACGTGAGGCCGGTGCCGACGACGACGTTCTGGAAGAAGCCACCTGCGCCGATGCCGGCCAAGTCTCCGGAGGAGAGCGCGGTGTCGGCGAGGTTGGCGGTTGAGATGCCGCCGCTATAGGTCGACGTACCGGTTCCCTGTTCGGTGATGGTGCCGCCGATGGTTGCGGTACCGGTTGCTGTGATGTTGGCGAGTGCGAGGTTGCCGGAGAAGAGGCCGTTGCCCTGAACACCGAGTGCCTGTGCTGGAGTGGTCGTGCCAACACCGACGTTGCCATTCGTGTTAATGAAGAGCGTTGAGGTGCCCGTGAGCGCATTCGTCCCATTGAAGTATGCAACCTGGCCAGTGGTGCCGGTGAAGAGCGATGACGTTGCGATGGAGAGTGACTGCGAACCGCCTGCGTTGAGGGTGGTGAGCGTTCCCGAGAGGCCGAGGCCGAGGGTCGCAGTGGTGGTGCCGACTGATGAGAGCGCATTCGTTCCATTTCCATACAAAAGTTGGCTTGAGGTGAACGTCGACTGACCCGTACCACCTCCAGCGACACCAAGCGTTCCCGTGATCGAGTTGGGAGCGAAGGTGAACGTGCCGCCGGTGTTGGTGATGCTGTTGCTGATGGTGAGGCCGTTGAAGGTGGTGGCGGATGAAGTGGCGAAGGTGAGAGCACCGGTTTGTGCTGAGCCACCACCGTTCTGCGTGAGTGAGAGGACGCCGGTGTTGGTGACGTTGCCTGCTGAGTATGACAAACCGCTTGAGAACGTGGTGGTGGCGACCCAGGTTGGTACACCACCGACTTCTGCGAGTGTGGTGCCGTTGGTACCGACGCCGAAGAGTGTGCTGCCAAAGGTTGAGGTGGCAATCGCAACGACGTTGCCGGTTGAGCCGGTGTTGTTGCTGCTGCCTACGTGCTACACTCGTTCGTCGTATTGCTT
>CAVPVJ010000033.1:0-400729 GCA_963709125.1 uncultured Actinomycetota bacterium | reverse complement strand
GGAGGGGCTCCCTCGCCGGTCAGGCCGCGCGCGGCCGCCTCGGCGGCGACCACCCGCTCGGTCACGATCAGCTGCGTCAGCCAACGCCGCAGTTGGCGTCCCTCGCTGGTGCCGCTGGCCGGCAGCGCGGCCGCGAGCCGACCGCTGCGCAACCGCGCTTCGCGCGCGTCGACCTCGGTTTCCGGAATCGGGGTGCCGGCGACGGTTGCGACCGGATGCGCGCTCACGTCACGGTCACCTTCACCGCCGGCGAGTAGACCAACCGGCCGGCGCAGCCGACCCGGACCAACGCCCACCACTGGCCGGGTTCCAGCCACGCCGGCGGGGCCACGTCGAAGCCGAGCTCGGCCGTGCCGCTGGCCGGCAGCACGGCGCCAAGCGCGGCCGGGCCGATCCACTCCCAGGTGCCCCAGGGGCTGATCAGGTGCGCCTCCAGCGCCAAGTCGGCCCGTGCGTGCGTACCGATCGTGACGGTCAGCCGGGCCGTGTCGCCGGCGGCCAGCGTGATCTCGGCGGGTCCGTCGGCCAGGTAAACCAAGTCTGACTCGTGGCCCGCACCGACCTCGACGATGCACACGTCCTCGACCACTTGACGCCAGGCGGCCGGCACTTTATCCCCGGTAATACGCAGTTGCGCCCGCACCGGATACAGCCCGGGCTCTGTGCGAGCCGGAATAGCCAGCGACACATCGGTTTCGAGGTGCTCGCCGCTGCCCAGCGTGAACGGCAGCCCTGCGGGAGTGGCCGACCAGCCCGCGGGGCACACCACCGCCACCTCGCCGCCGAGCTCTGTGTCGCTGCAGTCGCTGGCCGCGACGAGGCGCAGCAGCACCTCGCCGCCCGGCTTGGCGGTCAGCCGCTGCGGGTGCAGGTGGGCGACTGCCGGCAGCCCGCCGAGGGGGGCAGGGCCGCGATTGTGCAGCCAATAGCGCGCGTAGAGCGGCTGGGCGGCCTCGGCATGCGGAGCCAGCGTGGCTCCGGAAGCTGAAGCTGCCCAAGGCATTTCAACCCGCGCCAGCACGGTGGCCACCTGATAGCCGTGCAGGTCGATCGATCGTTTGCGCTGCGCCGGTTTTTCCAGCAGGTCGGCGAGTTGCAGACTGCGTACCTTGCCGAGCTCGGTCCCGATCGCGACGCGGGCACCCGCACCGGTGGTTTCCACCAGACGCAGCGCTACCGCGCCGGGGTCGACGGACGCTGCGCTGCCGGCTGCCATGGGGTTACCGGCCGCCTTGAGGGCGCCCATATGCACCGAGTCGGCCGGCTCGACTTGTAGTAGCGAGCCGACCGGCGCCAGCCGGGGCGCCTTGTCGTGTGGCCGGCCGAGTTGTGGCCGGACCGCGATCAGCGGGTTGGAGAATTGCGCACTGCGAGTGGGGATCTGGGACTGTCGCCAGTCGCCGTCGCCGCAGGCGAGCGCGTAGTCGAACACGTGTGTCCAGTGCATGAGCTGGAAGTTCGAGCCGTCGGGCGCGGTGCGGCGTGGTTCGTCGATCCAGGTGCCGGACGGCCAGCCGGTGCACGACCGCATCAGCGCGGTGTGCAGGGTGCCCTCGGTGTCGACGGCGAAGCTCGGCACTCCGCGGTTGAACAGTGCCACAGTGCGGCTTTCGAAGTGTTCCGCTTCCGACGGCGCCTGCTGGGTCACGACAATCTCTGCGTCGGCAAGGTCGTCGGCGACGGACGCGATCGCCGCGTTCAGCTTTTTCTCGTCCGAGCCGTCGATCACCAGCACCGGCAGTGCGCGCGGATGCCGCAGGTCGGCGTCCGGCACCCAGGCCGCGGCCAATGACGTCACGGCCGGCACCCACACCCGGGCCCGGCCGGTCTTGGCCAGCTGCCGGTCCAGCTCGGCGGTGTACACCGGGTCGGCCTCGGCCAGTAGGGCTTTGGTGAACGCATTGCGGGTCGGCCCCCCCAACGCGATCCGCGTGTCGGGCAGGTTCGAGTCGACATCGAGGTGGCCGTAACGCTGCTTGTCGGCGCCGCTGCAGGTAGCCGTGACACCGGCGCGAACCAGCGCGACCATCAGCTCGCGCGCCATCGGGCCGGATGCCTCCTCGGACGGCGACACCACTTCGGCCACCGACATCGCCCGCACAGCCGTGCTTCCAACCCGGACCCGCGCCGCCGAGGACAGTCCGAACCAGCCGTAGGCCGGGTTGTCCAGCGTCCACAGGTGCTGGGCGGTATCCACCGACACCGTCCCGTCAGTCCTGTCATGCAGCAAGGCGAAACCGCGCCCGATGACGGCGTCGCCCACCTCACTGACCGGCATCGCACCCGGCACCGGACACGGCCAGCGCAGTCGCACCAAGCGGTCTTCCCCGGTGAACTCGTCGATGGTCGTGCGGCAGTCCACCCGCGCCACGCCGCGCCACAGCGTGAGCGTCTGGGTGTAGCGCAGCAACTTGCCGATCCGGCCGCGCACGACCAGCCGTTGGCCGAGCGGCCCGTGGCAGGCCTGCACCCGAGCGCGCGATTCCGACGAGCAGACCACCGGTCCCTTGGGCAGCAGGTGCCACGGCCCCTCGCCCTGGGTCGGGTGCGACGGATATTCCTCGTAGACGGCGAGCTCGTTGCCCACCCGCCCGTCGGCGATCAGCTCGCGACCATCATGAACCAGCGACCGGACCCCCCCACCGCGCGCCGGATCGACGGCCAACCGGTAATGCTCGTTGGCAATCTCAGAGCCGGTCACCGATTCCCAGCCTGACGCCGCGCCGGCGGGCACCAGCCGGTAGGCCCGCCAGCCCAGCGACGGCACATCCCCGGCCAGCCAAGTGACCGACCGACCGTCCTGCTCGACGTGTGCGGGCACCTCGGCGCCGTCCGAGTCAAGCACCCGCACCCCCGCCGCGAGGGGCGGGTCAAGCCGAGCGGTAACGATGTCAGTCCGCTTCTGCGTCAACGGATTCCACACCACAACTGCTTGTTCGGGGACATCCGGAACATCTGGAATGTTCAAGGCGGCCGAAAGCGCCGCCAGCGAGTTGTCGCGCGCCGAGCAGCCCAGCTCCCAGGCATCGCGCCAGCCGGTCAGCAGGTCCAGGTAGACCTGATCGGACTCCGAGCCGGTAATGGCGTCATGGTGGGCGCCATAGGCCAACTGAACCCACGCCTTGGCGAACGCCGCCTGCGGGTACTCGGCCCCGGTCATGAGCCCGGCGAACACGGCGAAACGCTCGGCGTGCAGGACGGCGTTCTCGGCGGCCCGGTTGGCCTGTTTGGTGTCGATGTACGACACGTCCTTGCCGGTGTAAATCGGGTTCATGTCGCGGGTTTGCGGCGACGCCACGGTTGCCCGCTCGTCCAATTCCGCGCGCACAGCTGCGAAGAACTCCCGCGGCAGCGCACACACGAACCGCGGCCAGGTATACCGCGCCGCCCAATCCCGGTGAATTGCGGTGACCCACTTGTTCGGTGGCGTGTAATCGGTACCGACCGGCAGCAGCACGTTACGGGTCAGCGCGACCTTCTTGAGCTGGTCGAACAGCTCGTAGGTGGCGTCCTGCGCCTCGGTCAACGAGGTCGAGGAGTCCATCCACCAACCCGCCGAATAATGCGCGGGCATGTAGTGCGTGAGCAGCCCGCGGCCAGACGGCGAAATCCACTCGAACTCGCTGCAGAATTGCATGCGCTCGACGTCGCCGTCGCCCTGGGCCGGACCCCATTGGTGATGCGGTCCGCGGGCCCACGAACTCGACGTCAAGCCGGCGTCGGCGGCCATCCCGGGGAATTGCGGGTCGTGGCCGAACACGTCGAGCTGCCACGCGGTGGCCGGGTCAGCGCCCAGCACGCCACGCTGAAACCCTATGCCGTGCACAAAATTTCGAATTGTCGTTTCCGGGCTGGTCAGGTTGGTGTTCGGTTCGTTGTACGTGCCGCCCATCACCTCGACACGACCTTCGGCGAAGAACCGGCGCAGGTCGGCGCGGTCCTCCGGATGGATGTCCCAGTACGGCTTGAGGTAATCCACTTCGGCCAGCACGAATTTGTACTCGGGCTCGCGGCGCGCCATCTCCAGATGGGCGTGCACCAGTTCGAAGCTGTTGGTCTGCCGGGCGTCGCCCGGCGGGTCTTCGGTCCACTCGCTGGTGTAGCCGGCTTGCGTGTTCCACCAGACCGGGTCGTAGTGGAAATGGCTGACCATGAACATCGTCCAGCCGGGCTCGGCAACGGTGAATTCAAAAGTGAATTCGACGGCGTTCCGGGCACCGCCGGCCTCCACCCGGGCACGTCGGCGCTGACCTACGACCGGACGGTCGACGATGACCGGGACCTCGACGACCTCCTGACCAGCCTCGGCGACCGCCTCGCCGCTCAGACCGTCGCCGTCGATACGCAGCCGTGTCCGACGAGTGCATCCTTCGACGGTGACGCGGACGAGCTGTAGTGGCGCGTCTCGCGGGCCGACAAAAAGCTCGCTCGATTGCGCCGAGATCACCCGCATGCCCGCACCTTACGGTGACCCGCGGACCCGGCAAAGCGGTATGCCGATAACGCCCGTCGGAGACACCTGTCGGCCATTGCTGGAAAGCTCAGTGTCTGACGGCCCCGATCACCGCACCGTCGACCGAGAGGATTGAGAATGCCCGCACTTGCGCCACCCGTCGCCGACGAACGCAGCGCCCTGCGCGGATACCTGGCGTTCCACCAGAGCGCCTTCTTCGCGGTTTCCTACGGCCTGTCCGATGAACAGGCCCGCTCGTCCCCCACCGTTAGCGCGCTATCGGTCGGTGGACTGGTCAAACACGTCACCGGGATGCAACGCAGCTGGATGGCGCGGGTGGCCGCCGCCCCGGATGCGCCGCCGAAAGACCCCCGGCCATTCGAGGAGGTCTCCAAGGAATACGGGGAGCAGCACGTGATGCGGCCTGACGAGACGCTGGATGGCCTGCTGCGCGCGTACGAGGCGCAGAACGCGACATCACTGCGGCTGGTGGAGACCGCCGACCTCGACGCCGCCGTGCCCGTTCCGCACGACATTCCGTGGTTCCCGAAAGACCAGAAGGCCTGGTCGGTGCGCTGGGTGATCCTGCACGTGATCAACGAACTGGCCCGGCACGCCGGCCACGCCGACATCATCCGGGAAACCATCGACGGCGCCACCATGTACGAACTGATCGCCGGGAGGGAGAACTGGCAGATCCAGGGGTGGGTTCAGCCTTGGAGAAGGGGTGAGCAGGGGTGAGCGGGCTCACAGCAATTGGGACTTGATTCTGCAGGTTTGGCAGACTGCATAGATGAGCCCTACCAAACACCGTGACGTGGCCAGGCTTGACCGGGTGCCGTTGCCCGTCGAAGCGGCCCGGGTAGCCGTCACCGGCTGGCAGCTCACCCGCACCGCCGCTCGCGTTCTCACAGGGTTGACGGGCAAGGGTGCGTGGCAGCAAAAGGTCATCAAGCAGATCCCGCAGACGTTCGCCGACCTGGGGCCGACGTATGTGAAGTTCGGACAGATCATCGCCTCCAGTCCCGGCGCGTTCGGCGAATCGATGTCGCGGGAATTCCGCGGCCTGCTCGACCGGGTGCCACCCGCCGACACGGGCGAGGTGCACAAGCTTCTCACCGAGGAGCTGGGCGGCGACCCGTCCGAGTTGTTCGCCACCTTCGATGAAGAGCCGTTCGCATCGGCGTCCATTGCGCAGGTGCACTACGCGACCCTGCACAGCGGCGAGGAGGTCGTCGTCAAGATCCAGCGGCCGGGCATCCGTCGCCGGGTCGCCGCCGACCTGCAGATCCTGCAGCGCTTCGCCCAAGCCGTCGAACTGGCCAAGCTGGGCCGTCGGCTCTCGGCGCAGGACGTGGTGGCCGACTTTTCCGACAACCTGGCCGAAGAGCTGGACTTCCGCCTCGAGGCTCAGTCGATGGACGCGTGGGTCGCCCATATGCACGCCTCGCCACTGGGCAAGAACATCCGTGTGCCGCAGGTGTATTGGGACTTCACCGGCGAGCGGGTGCTGACGATGGAGCGGATCCAAGGCGTCCGGATCGACGATGCCGCCGCCATCCGCAAGGCCGGTTTCGACGGCACCGAGCTGGTGAAGGCGCTGCTGTTCTCGGTGTTCGAGGGCGGCCTGCGGCACGGGCTGTTCCACGGCGACTTACACGCGGGCAACCTCTGCGTCGATGACCAGGGCCGCATAATCTTCTTCGACTTCGGGATCATGGGCCGCATCGATCCCCGCACCCGCTGGCTGCTGCGCGAGCTGGTGCACTCCCTGCTGGTGAAAAAGGACCACGCGGCGGCCGGCAAGATCGTCGTGCTGATGGGGGCGGTCGGCACCATGAAGCCCGAGGCGCAGGCCGCCAAGGACCTGGAAAGCTTCGCCACGCCGCTGACCATGACGTCGCTGGGCGATATGTCGTATGCCGACATCGGCCGGCAGCTGTCGACGCTGGCCGACGCCTACGACGTCAAACTCCCCCGCGAACTGGTACTGATCGGCAAGCAGTTTCTCTACGTCGAGCGCTATATGAAGCTGCTGGCACCGAAATGGCAGATGATGTCCGACCCCCAGCTGACGGGGTACTTCGCGAACTTCATGGTCGAGGTCAGCCGCGAACACCAGACCCAGACTGACGTGGAGGTCTAGTGGCATGGAGGTGCGCAGCGGCTTTGCGAGTTCAGGGGCCACATCAGGGGCAACATCGGGCGATCTGAAGCTCTATTACGAGGACATGGGCGACTTCGACGACCCACCCGTGCTGCTGATCATGGGCCTGGGCGCCCAGATGGTGCTGTGGCGCACCGAGTTCTGCGAGAGGCTGGTTCGTCAGGGCCTTCGCGTCATCCGCTACGACAATCGGGATATCGGTCTGTCCACGAAGACCGAGCGGCACAGCACGGGACAGCCGCTGGTGACGCGGTTGATCCGGTCCTGGCTGGGCCTGCCCAGCAAGGCGGCATACACGCTGGAACACATGGCCGACGACGCGGCGGCCGTGCTGGATCACCTGCACATCAAGAAGGCCCACGTCGTCGGGGCTTCGATGGGCGGCATGATCGCCCAGATCGTTGCCGCGCGATTCGCGGAACGAACCGAAAGCCTGGCCGTCATTTTCTCCAGCAACAATCACGCATTCCTGCCCCCACCGGCCCCACAGGCCCTGCTGGCGCTCATCAAAGGCCCGCGACCGGATTCACCACGCGACGTCATCATCGAGAACGCGGTACGCGTCGGCAAGATCATCGGCAGTCCGGGCTATCCCATGCCCGACGAGGAGGTCCGCGCCGACGCCGCCGAGAGCTACGACCGCAATTACCACCCGTGGGGTGTCGCTCAACAGTTCGGCGCGATCTTGGGCAGCGGCAGCCTGCTGCACCACGACCGACGGATCGTCGCGCCGACCGTGGTCATTCACGGGCGCGCCGACAAGCTGATGCGTCCCTTCGGCGGCCGCTCGATCGCCCGCGCCATCCGAGGCGCCCGGTTGGTGCTGATCGACGGGATGGGTCACGATCTGCCCAGGGATTTGTGGGACCAGGTGATCGCTGAGTTGACGAGGAACTTCGCCGGATCTGGTCGGGCCCAGAGTCGACCGGCATGAACTGTCGGATTGCCCGAGCGTTGTTCGTCTAAAAGGTAGAGAGTGGAACACAGGGTTTCGCTCACTACCGGAGGTGAACAACAGATGCAGTACTTCGCCTTGTTGATCAGCAGGGAACGAGACCGCACGCCCGAAGAGGGCGCAGCCGAGATGGCCGCCTACCAGAGCTTCCACGCCAAGGCCGCGTCGGCGATCCGCGGCGGGGATGCCTTGGCACCGGCGGCGACCGCGGTGAGCATCACCGGCGGTCCCGAAGCACCCGTCATCACGGACGGCCCGTTCGCCGAAGGCGCCGAAGTAGCCGGCGGCTATTACGTATTCGAGGCCGAGAACCTCGACGAGGCACTGGCACTGGCCCGCGACATCCCGGCGGCCAAGTCCGGCGCGGTAGAGATCTGGCCGATGGCCGGGCCAGGGCCCGAACCCCAGCCGCTCGAGGGCACCAATTGGATCGCACTGCTGCTGGAGCCGCCGGAGCGGCCCGCGGAGCCCGGCTCACCGTGGTGGGAATCGATGGTGGCGCTGCACCAGGAGTTCGGGGCAGCGGCCGGCCCGCACATCCGGTCCGGCGCCGGTCTATATCCGCCGTCGACGGCGACCACGGTACGGGTCCGCGATGGCGAGGCCCTCATCACAGACGGGCCATACGTAGAAGGCGCCGAAGTCGCCAACGGCTTCTACATAATCAGCGCCGGCGACCGCGACGAGGCTGTCAAGGTCGCGTCGATGATCCCAGCTTCTACCGTGGTGGTGCGGCAACTGGCTGGTGTCGCGGGACTGTAACCCGAGCGAATGACCAACCTGGACGGCGTCTTCCGCCGGGACGTGGGGGCCCACCGTCGCCGCGCTCGCGCGATGGTCCGGTGACCTCACCGTCGCTGAAGACGCCGTCCAGGAAGCCTGCGCCGAGGCGCTGCGTGCCTGGCCTCGCGACGGCGTCCCCGACAATCCCGGCGGTTGGCTGGTGGCCGTCGCCCGCAACCGCGCACGGGATCGGCTACGCCGCGAATCCGTCCGTCCCGGAAAGGAATTGGCAGCGGTGTTGGATGACATTACCGCGCGCACCGACCATCCGGACGTGCCGCATCAAGTGCGCGACGACGAGCTGCGGATGATGTTCACCTGTGCGCACCCGGCGCTGGACCGGCCGTCGCAACTGGCGCTGACGCTGCGGTTGGTGTCCGGGCTGACCGTCGCCGAGATCGCCCGCGCACTACTGCAGACCGAGACGGCCGTAGGTCAGCGAATCACTCGCGCCAAGAACAAGGTCCGGCACGCCAACATCCCGCTGCGGGTGCCGCCCGCCGAGCTGCTCGCCGAGCGCACGCCGCACGTGCTCAGTTGCATCTACTCGGTGTTCACCGAGGGGTATTGGTCGACGTTGGGCCCGACGGCGGTCCGTGACGAATTGTGCGACGAAGGAGTGCGGCTGGCCGGGGAGTTGTGCGCGCTGATGCCGAACGAGCCGGAGGCGCATGCCTTGGCAGCCCTTATGCTGCTGCATGATTCGCGGCGAGCCACCCGGGTCGACGATGCCGGGGCGTTGGTGCCACTCGAGCACCAGGACCGGCAGCGGTGGGACCGCGGCCGCATCGCCCGCGGCCTGGACCGGTTGCGACTGGCAGAGGGATCGACCGGCCCCTACCTGCCGCAGGCAGTCATCGCCGCGCTGCACGCGACGGCACCGTCCTGGGCGCAGACCGACTGGAGCACCATCTGCGCGGCCTATGACCGGCTAATGCGGATGACCGATTCGCCGGTGGTACGTGCCAACCGCGCACTGGCGGTGGGCTTCCGCGACGGACCGGATGCCGGTCTGGTCGCGCTGGAGGACGTGGCGCATGATCCCCGGTTGGCCCGCTCGAACCTCGTCGCGACAGTGCGGGCCGACCTGTTACGGCGCGCGGGACGGCCCACCGAGGCCCTCATCTGGTACCGAACGGCGTTGGAGTCCAACGGTTCTGAGCCGGGTCGCGACTTCCTGCGGCGACGCATCACCGAGTGCGGCGGGTAGCCAAACCCTGCCGAGCAGACGCAAAAGCCCCCGACACGCCGACCAAAAAGGGGCTTTTGCGTCTGCTCGCGGTAAGGACTAGGCCTCGGAGAAGTTGCGGGTGATAGCGGGGTCGACCGGAATGCCCGGGCCCGTCGTCGTCGACACGACGATCTTCTTCAGGTACCGACCCTTCGATGACGACGGCTTGAGCCGCAGCACCTCGTCGAGGGCGGCGCCATAGTTCTCGGCCAGGTTCTTCACGTCGAAGGACGCCTTGCCGATGACGAAGTGCAGATTGGCCTGCTTGTCCACGCGGAAGTTGATCTTGCCGCCCTTGATCTCGCTCACTGCCTTGGCGACGTCGGGGGTGACGGTGCCGGTCTTGGGGTTCGGCATCAGGCCGCGCGGGCCCAGGACCCGGGCGATGCGGCCGACCTTGGCCATCTGGTCCGGTGTCGCGATCGCGGCGTCGAATTCCAGCCAGCCGCCCTGGATCTTCTCGATCAGGTCGTCGCTGCCGACGATGTCGGCGCCGGCGGCCTGCGCCTGCTCGGCCTTCTCGCCGACCGCGAACACCGCCACCCGGGCCGTCTTACCGGTGCCGTGTGGCAGGTTGACCGTGCCGCGGACCATCTGGTCTGCCTTGCGCGGGTCGACACCGAGCCGGATCGCCACCTCGACGGTCGAGTCCTGCTTGGTCGAGGACGTTTCCTTGGCGAGCTTGGCCGCCTCGAGCGGGGTGTACAGGTTGTCGTGGTCCACCTTCTCGGCGGCCGCGCGGTATGCCTTGCTGTTCTTGCTCATCGATCTGTCCAATCGTTGTTGGGTCGTGGTTAGCGGGCCGAAGCTGGCCCTCCCACGGTGTTTGATTTTGTCGGACTCCTCCTCGGGCCGCGAACGGCCCGCATCGTCATCCGACGGTGTTTTTCAGTACTTACTCGACCGTGATGCCCATCGACCGGGCGGTGCCGGCGATGATCTTGGCAGCCGCGTCGATGTCGTTGGCGTTGAGATCGGTCTTCTTGGTCTCGGCGATCTCGCGGACCTGAGCCCAGCTGACCTTGGCGACCTTGGTCTTGTGCGGCTCCGCCGAACCCTTGCCCACGCCTGCGGCCTTGAGCAGCAGCTTGGCGGCGGGCGGTGTCTTGAGCGCGAAGGTGAAGCTGCGGTCCTCGTAGACCGTTATCTCCACCGGGATGACGGTGCCACGCTGGTTTTCCGTCGCGGCGTTGTACGCCTTGCAGAACTCCATGATGTTGACGCCGTGCTGGCCTAGCGCGGGTCCGACTGGCGGCGCAGGGTTGGCCTGCCCCGCCACGATCTGCAGCTTGATCAGCCCGGTGACTTTCTTCTTCGGGGCCATGAGGTGTTTATCTTCCTTCCTATTTTGATTGCCCGGCGGGCTAGATCTTTGAGACCTGGGTAAAGGTCAGTTCCACCGGTGTTTCGCGGCCGAAGATCGAAACCAGCACCTTGAGCTTCTGTTGTTCGGCGTTGACCTCGTTGATGGTGGCCGGCAACGTGGCAAACGGGCCGTCCATGACCGTGACCGATTCGCCGACCTCGTACTCGACGTCCAGGATCGGACGTTCCAAGCCGCCGCCCTCGCTGGCGGCAGCGGTGCTGGCGGCGCCCTTGGCGGCCTTCTTGGCCGCCCCCGGCGGCAGCAGGAACTTCACCACGTCGTCGAGCTTGAGCGCCGACGGGCGCGATGTTGCGCCGACGAACCCGGTAACCCCGGGCGTGTTGCGCACCGCGGCCCACGAGTCGTCGGTCAATTCCATCCGCACCAGGATGTAGCCGGGCAACACCTTGCGGTTGACCTGCTTGCGCTGGCCGTTCTTGATCTCGGTGACCTCTTCGGTCGGCACTTCCACCTGGAAGATGTAGTCGCCGACGTCAAGGTTCTGCACACGCGTTTCGAGGTTGGCTTTCACCTTGTTCTCGTACCCCGCGTAGGAGTGCACGACGTACCAGTCGCCCGGCTTGCTGCGCAGGTCCGCCTTGAGCGCGGCGGCTGGGTCTAGTTCTTCAGGCGGGTCTTCAGCCGGGCCTTCGACCGACTCCGCGTGAACGGCGGTATCGACGTCGTCTGGGGCCTCGTGCACATCGACCGCTTCACCCGCGGACGTGTCACCGTCGAAGGTAGTCACGGATTTCAATCCTCTTCACTTGTTCAATCCTCTTCACTCGTTTAAATCCGCCAAGTCACTCTCAACCTCAGCCGAACACCAGGAGGACCAGCTTGGTCAGGCCAAAATCGGCGAGGCCGACCAGCGCCACCATGAAGGCCAGGAATCCCAGCACCACTGAGGTGTAAGTGAGCATCTGTTTGCGGTTCGGCCAAATGACCTTCCGCATCTCGGCAACGACCTGTTTGAGGTAGTTGTAGATGAATACGAACGGGTTAGCCGAGCGGTCCCCCGATTTCTTCGACTTCTTGGCTTTCTCGGATTTCTGGCCTTTCTTGACTTTTTTAGTGGCCGGGTCCGCCGCGGAAACCTCAACGTCCTTCGACGACTCTTTGCCCTCTTGAACTTCTGGGTCTTCGTCGGTATCTGCCACTCGCTGCCTGGACCGCTTGCCGGTCGGGCGTTGCGGCCGCGTCACGGGCTTTGTCACCACGGCCGTCCGGCCGCCGCTGTCGCGGCTGTCCTCGGTGTCTCCGCCGTCGTTGGCGGCGTCGTCGGCAATGTCGCCTTCGTCGCTCACCGCACGCTCCTTCGTTCGTCAGCCATCCCACGAGCCGTCCCGCTGGATTGGGCACTGCCCAGTGTCCAGCATGGCACGGATCACGCCTTGTCCGACTCCTCCTCAGACCGTCCCGGTCTGCATCGTCGTCAGACGGCCTTCAGCAGGGGCGACAGGACTTGAACCTGCAACCTGCGGTTTTGGAGACCGCTGCTCTGCCAGTTGAGCTACGCCCCTTCGCGGTTGGCAGGCCAACCCAAGTTGCCGGGGCTTAACATGACGCACGCGCCTCCCGCTCGTTCAACTCACGGAAAGCGCGCTGGTTCTGGGAAAACCCCGAGGTCCGAGTGTACATCGACGCGGGAGTCAGATACTAATTACCCGGTTCGGACAACCTGCCCGGTTTCCTTGTCCCATCGGAGCTGGATGGACCGGTCACCCTCGTGGCCCATCAGGGTGGTGTAAGCAAGCATGACCACCCGGCCATCCGCCACGTTGGTCAAGGTGTTCTTGGTGACGACGATGTCGGCGCCGAACCGCTCGTTCACCGATTGGACCTCCGTACGGCCGAAGATTCGGTCACCGACAGACAACGGCTTGAGGTAGATGAACTTCTGGTCGACCTGGACGATCTGCAGGGTCTCCATGCCCATGTCGACATTCCGGAAGAAATCGTCCTGGACGAGTTTCGCGAAGATCGACGCGAAAGTTAACGGCGCAACGATGCTGTCATGGCCCAGTTCGGCGGCCGCTTCTTCACCGAAGCTGGCCGGATCGTCGCACTTGATCGCTCGCGCGAAAGCGCGGACTTGCTCGCGGCCCACCTCAAAGTAGTCCGGGTATTCCCAGCTCATCCCGCGAATATCGATTTTGAGCGCCATTGCTACGCCAATGTGGCCGACGCCGTGGCCCGGCCGAAGATCTTCTTGCCACCGGTGGTTGCCGTCAGTGCGATGGTCACCGACTTGCTCTCAGGATCGACCGACTTGACCCGGCCGGTGAAGACGAGCTCGGCGCCCTTGCCGTCGTTCGGTACCGGCACCACGGCGGTGAACCGCACGTTGTACTCGGTGACCGCACCCGGGTCCCCGACCCACGACGTGACGTAGCCGCCGCCCAAGCCCATGGTCAACATGCCGTGCGCGATAGCGGTGTCCAGACCGACGACCCTGGCGATCTCGTCGTCCCAGTGGATCGGGTTCAAGTCGCCCGAGACCCCCGCGTAGTTCACCAGGTCCTGACGTGTCAGGGGGTAGACCTTCTCCGGAAGCTGGTCTCCTACCTTCACCGAACTGAACTCACGCAGTGGCATCAGCAAATCCCTTTTCTCCGTCCTCACCGGCACGGCCGGCCAGGGTCGTGTAGGTCTCCTGCACAACCTCACCGTCTTCGGTGGTGATGATGTTCTTGGTCACGACGATCTGGGTGCCGTGGGCCTCACGTACCGCATCCACATACACGTCGCAGTACAACTTGTCGCCCGCCACGATCGGTTTCGTGAATTTCAGCACCTGGTCGACCTGCACGATCTGGGCGTCGTTGACAGCGATGTTCGCGTGCTCGAAGAACGCGCTCTGAGCCTTGTAGCCGAACACACTAGATAAACGTCAACGGGGCCAGCAGTCCCTGATATCCGAGTTCGGCGGCCGTCTTCTCCTCGAAGAACGCGCCGTCGTGGTTTTGAACGGCCACCGCGTACTCGCGGACCTTCTCCCGTTCCACCATGTAGTGATCGGGATAGCGGAAATGCATCCCGACCATATCGGCAGTTAACGCCACGCTCTGAGAACCTACCGGGTCTCGCGGTGCGCTTCGTGCTTGCCGCAGTTCCGGCAGAACTTCTTCAGCTCGAGCCGGTCCGGGTCGTTGCGGCGGTTCTTCTTGGTGATGTAGTTACGGTGCTTGCACACCTCGCATGCCAAGGTGACCTTCGGCCGCACATCGGTACTGGAAGCCATATCCGTTCTCTCTCATACATCTCGTTGTTGTGTTGTAGCGATGGCCGGACTCGAACCGGCGACCTAACGATTATGAGTCGTTCGCTCTAACCGACTGAGCTACATCGCCTCTGGCACGGGCCGCCCGGCTGCTCGGCGTCCGCCGAGCCCCCTAACGGAATCGAACCGTTGACCTTTTCCTTACCATGGAAACGCTCTACCGACTGAGCTAAGGGGGCCTTTCACCCGTAGCGACCAGTCGTGCCGCGGGCCTAAAGGAGGGTACAGCCTGGCGTGCAGCGTCACCAAACTATGGCGTCTGCATAGTTACGGCGTCAGTTGAGGGGTCACCCCGTTTCGTGGCGTCGGCGAGGTTGCCACGCGCTGAGGTCGCTGAATTCGTCGTACTCGTCCTCCGGCAGCTGACCCGCCGCGTCGTGAGTCTCGCCGAGCAGGGTCCGCAGAGCTAGGTGGATGGCCTCGCGGGCGTCAGCCAGCCGGTGCCGGCTGATGACCTCTTGGACCAGATCGGTGTCAACCTCGATCTCGACCTTCTTGCACATGTGTTTCTTAGTACCCACTGCGGAGCGGTCGAACCAGCGGATTTTGGGGACACTCGGCGCACATGCGTCCGGCGCGGGTCATAGTCTGGTGCCGTGTCAGATACGTCAACGGACCGGCTGTACTTCCGCCAACTGCTCTCCGGTCGCGATTTCGCCGCTGGCGACATGATCGCGACGCAAATGCGCAATTTCTCCTACCTGATCGGCGATCGGCAGACCGGAGACTGCGTGGTAGTCGACCCGGCGTACGCCGCCGGTGACCTGGTCGACGCGCTCGAGGCCGACGGCATGCACCTGTCCGGGGTGCTGGTCACCCATCATCACCCCGACCATGTCGGCGGCTCGATGATGGGCTTTGAGCTCAAGGGCCTGGCCGAGCTGCTGGAGCGCGCAAGTGTGCCGGTGCACGTAAATACCCATGAAGCGCTGTGGGTTTCGCGGGTCACCGGAATCGGCCTCGGCGACCTCACCGCCCACGAGCACGGCGACAAGGTCAGCATCGGCGCCATCGAAATCGAGCTGCTGCACACTCCGGGTCACACGCCGGGCAGCCAATGCTTTCTGCTCGACGGCCGGCTCATCGCCGGCGACACGCTGTTCCTGGAAGGCTGCGGACGCACTGACTTTCCCGGTGGTGATTCCGACGAGATCTATCGCAGCCTGCAGCAACTCGCCGCGCTTCCCGGGGACCCGACGGTGTTTCCGGGGCATTGGTACTCGGCCGATCCAAGCGCTTCGCTGTCGGAGGTCAAGCGATCCAACTACGTGTATCGAGCCGCTGACCTCGACTCAGTGGCGAATGTTGATGGGCGGGTGACGGCGCGCCGGCTCCGGCCCAACGGGGCAGCCCACGGGTCGTCTGATTCAATCGGGCTGTCGATATCGAAGGAGTCAACATGAGCGGCCCCGTTAGCTATAGCCACGAGGATTCCGTCGCGGTCATCCGGATGGACGACGGCAAAGTCAACGTACTGGGCCCCACCATGCAGCAGGCCCTCAACGAGGCGATCGACCAAGCCGACCGAGACGACGTCGGGTCGCTGGTGATCGCCGGGAACCAGCGGGTGTTCAGCGGCGGGTTCGACCTGAAGGTCCTGACCTCCGGCGAAGCACAGCCCGCGATCGACATGCTCAGAGGTGGCTTCGAGCTGTCGTATCGACTGTTGTCATATCCCAAGCCGGTCGTGATCGCCTGCACCGGCCACGCCATCGCGATGGGGGCGTTTTTGTTGTCGTCGGGCGACCACCGGGTGGCCGCCCACGCCTACAACATCCAAGCCAACGAGGTCGCGATCGGGATGACCATCCCCTATGCGGCACTGGAAATCATGAAACTGCGGCTGACGCGGTCGGCCTATCAGCAGGCCACCGGGCTGGCCAAAACGTTCTTCGGTGAAACCGCTCTGGCCGCTGGCTTTGTCGACGAGATCGTGCTGCCCGAGATGGTGCTCAGCCGGGCAGAGGAAGCCGCCAGGGAATTCGCCGGTCTGAACCAACAGGCCCATGTCGGGACCAAGTTGCGCGCCCGCGCCGATGCGCTTACAGCGATCCGTGCCGGAATCGACGGGATTGAGGCCGAGTTCGGGCTTTAGCAAGGCGCCTGCGCGGGCGGAGCGGTTGCCTCGGCAACCGCTTCACCGTATCCGCCTCCTCCACTTCGAAGTGTGGCATGTGCTCGTCATTGCGTCACTTCACCCCGACGGCGTGCCCCCGATCCGATCCGCTGTCAACCGTGCTGGGTTCATCAGCTGAGCTTCACCAGTGTCCGCGATGGACAACCTCGTCGAAGGGCCGCCGATTGGGTTTGCGGATCGGGGCGAGGGGCCGGTCGGCGGGGTATCCGACGCCGAGCAGAAACGCCACCTGGTAGTCGTCGGGGACACCCAGGATGGCGCGCGCCTTCTCCTGCTCTCCCACAGACGAATGTCCCGTGCCGATCCCCAAGTCGGTGGCGGCGATCATCATCGCCATCGTCGCCTGACCGACGTCGTACTGATCCACCACCAGCCTCCGTTCGTCCGGTGGTTCCGGCACAACGATGGCGATCGCGGCCGCGGCACCGGCAATGTGCCCGGCTCCAACCCACACCGTGGAGAGCTCCTGCAATTGAGTCCGGTCGGCGACGATCACGAAGTCCCACGGCTGCCGGTTTTTCGCCGACGGTGCCCGCCACCCGGCCTCGGCGATACGGTTCAAGTCGTCATCTGAGATCGGCTCCGGCTTGTACTCCCGTACATTGCGTCGCGCGCAGATCGCGTCCCAGGTCTCCATTTCTCACTCTCTCATCCGCCGGCCGTGTTCTTCTTGGTCCTCGTGGAGGTAAACCCTGCGCGGGGTCGTCACTATTTCCGACCGTGATCGTCGGTACCGGATGTCACCGCGACGCTCTAGGGTGACCCCCGATGGCGCTTCACCTGCACCGTGCCGAGCGGACCGACTTGCTTGCCGATGGACTGGCCGCGCTATTGGCCGAGCGACCACCCGACCCGTTCGCCGAGGAGCTGGTCTTGGTGCCGGCGCGCGGTATAGAACGCTGGCTGAGCCAACGGCTTTCACACGCGCTGGGGTGTGGGCCGCACGGCGACGACGGCGTGTGCGCCGGCGTGTTGTTCCGGAGTCCGGGCTCGCTGATCGCCGAGATCACCGGCACGGTCGATGACGATCCGTGGTCGCCGGAAGCGATGACATGGCCGCTGCTGCACGTGATCGACGCCAGCCTCGCCGAGCCCTGGTCCCGCACGCTGGCGACGCATCTGGGCCACTTTGCCACCGGTGAAGAGGCCGAACTCAGGCGCGGCCGGCGCTACGCGGTGGCACGCCGGCTCGCCGGGCTGTTCGCCTCCTACGCCCGGCAGCGTCCGCAACTGCTTGTCGATTGGCTGGACGGTCGGTGTGATCTCGGTGCCGACCTGGACTGGCAGCCTGAGCTGTGGCGGGCACTGGTCGCCGCCGTCCCCGCCGATCCCCCGCACACCCGGCATGAAGAGACCATTGCCCGGTTGCGCTGCGGGTTGTTCCAAGGCCCCGCCGACGTGCCGTCGCGGCTGTCGCTGTTCGGACACACCCGGTTGGCCTGCACAGACATCGAACTGCTCGAGGCGCTGGCCACCCACCACGAACTGCACCTGTGGCTGCCGCACCCCAGCGACGACCTCTGGCGGGCGCTCTCGAGCACGCACGGGACAGTCCCGCGGCGTCACGACACCAGCCATCGCGCAGTTGGTCATCCGTTGCTGGCGACCCTGGGCCGGGATCTGCGCGAGCTGCAACGTGGGTTGCCGGCGAACCCGGCGACCGACGAATACCTCGGCGGTGCAACCAAACCCGATACCCTGCTCGGCTGGCTGCAGTCCGACATCGCAGCCAACGTGGTGCGGCCGCAAGATCGCTCCCTCGCGCCCAATGACCGGTCGGTGCAGGTGCACAGCTGCCACGGGCCGGCCCGGCAGGTCGACGTGCTGCGCGAGGTGCTGCTCGGCCTGCTCGCCGACGACTTGACGCTGGAGCCGCGCGACATCTTGGTGATGTGTCCCGACATCGAGACCTACGCACCGTTGATAATGGCGGACTTCGGCCTCGGCGAAGTGGTGCCCGGTGCGCATCCCGCGCACCGGCTCCGGGTGCGGCTCGCCGACCGCTCGCTGCTGCAGACCAATCCGCTGCTGGGCGCGGCGTCGCAACTGTTGACGCTCGCCGGCGGCAGAGCTACCGCTAGCGAGGTGCTCAACCTCGCCCAGTCCGCGCCGGTGCGTGCCCGGTTCAGCTTCAGCGACGACGATTTGGAGGGCATCACCCGCTGGGTCCGGCAGTCCAACATCCGGTGGGGCTTCGATCAGCAGCACCGTCGGCCCTTCGGCGTCGACTTCGTCCACAACACGTGGCGGTTCGGCATCGACCGGGTGCTGGCCGGCGTCGCAATGTCTGACGACTCAGCCGCCTGGATCGACGCCACGCTGCCCCTCGACGACGTCAGCAGCAATCGAATCCAATTGGCCGGCCAGTTCGCCGAATACATCGACCGGCTGCAACACGCGGTCGACTCGCTCAGCGAGGCGCGACCGCTGCACGAGTGGTTGGCTGCGTTGACTGACGGCGTCACACTGCTGACTCGCACCCAGGACGGGGACTCTTCGCAAGACGCGTGGCAGCACAGCCAGCTGCAACGGGAATTCGCCGAAGTACTCCGCACGGCCGGTCCGCGCGCCGACACCGTCATGCGGCTACCCGACGTTCGGGCCCTGCTGCAAAGCCATCTCGCCGGGCGACCCACCCGCGCCAACTTCCGGACCGGCACGCTGACGGTCTGCACGATGGTTCCGATGCGATCGGTCCCGCATCGGGTGGTGTGTCTGGTCGGCCTTGACGACGGCTTGTTTCCGCGGCTCGGTGTCGTCGACGGTGACGACGTGCTGGCCCGCAATCCCATGACTGGCGAGCGCGACGTCCGTTCCGAGGACAGACAACTACTGCTCGACGCTATCGCTGCGGCCACCGAGCATCTGGTGATCACGTACACCGGCGCCAATGAGTATTCGGGTCAGCGCAGACCACCCGCTGTGCCGCTGGCCGAGCTGCTCGACGCCCTGGACCAGACCACCATCGAAAGAGTCCGTTCACGTGTCGTCGTTGAACATCCCTTGCAGCCGTTCGACGTTCGCAATGTGGAGCCAGGAAAGCTGGTGCCCGGCATGCCGTTCAGTTTCGATCCGACCGTGCTGCGAGCCGCCCGCATTGCCACCGGCGAACGCGCCCAGCAGCCGAAGTTCATCTCCGGGCCACTGCCGCAACCCGCGCCGGATGACGTCGTCCTGGCCGATTTGGTCGCCTTCTTCAAAGATCCGGTGAAGGGCTTCTTCCGGGCGCTCGAGTACACGCTGCCCCGGGATGTCGAGGGCGTCGAGGATGCCATGCCGGTCGACATCAACGCGCTCGAAGAATGGACGGTCGGCGATCGGATGCTGCGCGACATTCTGGGTGGCATGACACCGGATCAAGCCAAGCAAGCGGAGTGGCGCCGGGGCACGCTGCCGCCCGGCCAGCTCGGCTGGCGCAAGGCAACCGAGATCCGCGATCAGGCGGCAATACTGGCCGGTGCTGCGCTGCAGCACCGCCATGCCGACCCGGCGGCGTTCGACGTCGACATCGACCTCGGCAACAGGCGGCTAACCGGCACTGTGTCGCAGGTGTTCGGTGATCGTCTGGTGTCTGTGACGTACTCCAGGCTCGACGGTAAGCATCTGCTGGAGTCGTGGATTCCGTTGTTGGCGTTGATCACCCATGACCAGAGCCGCGACTGGTCTGCCGTCTGCATCGGCCGGCCGAAGCGCGGCACCACCCCGCGACAAGAGGGCCTGGGGAAGCCGCACGATGACGCCGTCAACCTGCTGGCAGATCTGGTAGCGATCTACGATGCGGGACGGCGCGAGCCGATTCCGTTGCCCATCAAGACGTCTTACGCATGGGCGGTCGCCAGGCATTCCGGCGAAGACCCGATAAGAGATGCGACGTACCGGTGGAAGTCAGGTAACTATCCGGGCGAGGACGAGGCGCCGGCTCATGTGCGGGCCTGGGGCAGATACGCACCGCTGGACGACCTGATGCAACCCTTACGGCAGGGCGAGGGGTACGGCGGCGAGAAGAATCGTCTGGGCGCCTTCGCCGCGCGCCTGTGGCTGCCGATGTTGCGCGCCGAGAGGAACCCGTGCTGATGGATCGCGTCGACCGCTTCGATCTCTTGGGTCCGTTGCCCGCGGCGCGGTCCACCACTGTGCTGGAGGCCAGCGCCGGAACCGGCAAAACATTCGCGTTGGCCGGCTTGGTGACCCGCTACCTGGCCGAGGGCCGGGCGACGCTCGACCAGATGTTGCTCATCACGTTCGGGCGCGCCGCCAGCCAAGAGTTGCGCGAGCGTGTTCGTTGCCAAATCGTTGACGCCCTCGTCGCGTTCGACGACAACTCGACGGCCGGCGACAACGAGTTGCTGACATGCCTGATCGACGGCACACCGACCCAGCGCGACGACCGACGACAACGGCTGCGTGACGCGCTGGCCGGGTTCGATGCCGCCACGATCGCCACCACGCACCAGTTCTGTCAACTGGTGCTGAAATCGCTGGGTGTGGCCGGGGATACGGACGCGGGTGTCACATTGGTCGAAGACCTCAACGAGTTGGTCACCGAAATCGTCGATGATCTCTACCTGGCCCATTTCGGTCAGGACCGCGACGAACCCGTGCTGAGTTACCGCGACGCGCTGCGAATCGCCCGCGAAGTGGTCAACAACCCGTCGACAGAGTTGCGGCCACGCGACCCACAGCCCGGATCGCGCGCCGCAATCTGCGTCGGCTTCGCGAATAACGTCCTGTCCGAACTGGACACGCGCAAGCGCCGACGGGGCATCCTCGGCTACGACGACCTGCTGATTCGGCTGGCCGACGCACTGGACGCCGCGGACTCTCCCGCCCGGGTTCGGATGCAGCAACGCTGGCCCATCGTCATGGTCGACGAGTTCCAAGACACGGACCCGGTGCAGTGGCAGGTGATCGACCGCGCGTTCAGCGGCCGGTCCACGCTGATTTTGATCGGCGACCCGAAGCAGGCGATCTATGCGTTCCGCGGCGGCGACATCGTCACCTACCTTCGTGCCGCCGAGTCCGCGGGCGACAAAAGAACGCTGGCCACGAACTGGCGCAGTGATGCCGCGCTGGTCGAGCGGTTGCAGGCGGTGCTGCGCGGCGCCGAACTCGGCGATCCCGCGATCGTGGTTCGCGACGTCGGCGCACACCACCAGGGTCACCGGCTCAACGGTGCGCCGCACAACGATCCGTTCCGGCTGCGGGTGGTGCGCCGAGCCACCTTCGGCCGCAGCGGGACACAGAATCTGGCGATCGACGACCTGCGCGAACACATCGGTCGCGACCTCGCCGCCGACATCGGTGCGCTGCTGGCCAGCGGTGCTACCTTCGACGACGAACCGCTCGTGGCCCGCGACGTCGCGGTGATCGTCGAGACGCATAAGGACGCCCGGGCCTGCGATCGGGCACTGGCCGACGCGGGGATCCCCGCGGTGTACACCGGTGACTCGGACGTGTTCAGTTCGGAGGCCGCCGATGACTGGCTGTCGCTGTTGGAAGCGTTCGACCAGCCGCACCGACCCGGTGTGGTGCGCGCCGCGGCCGCGACGATGTTCTTCGGTAAGACTGCGGAAAACCTCGCCGCAGAGGGCCATACGCTGACCGATCATGTCGCCGAAACTTTGCGGCAGTGGGCCGACCACGCCCGCGAGCGCGGGGTGGCTGCGATCTTCGAGGCCGCGCAATTGAGCGGCATGAGCGATCGCGTGCTGTCGTGGCAGGGCGGCGAGCGGCACATGACCGACTTGGCGCACCTGACGCAGCTGTTGCAACAGACCGCGCATCGCGAGCACTACACCTTACCGGCGCTGCGGGATTGGCTGCGCGGACAACGCGAGGAACGCGGCGGTTCAACCGAACGCAACCGGCGGATCGACAGTGATGCTGGCGCCGTTCAGATCATGACCGTGTGGGTGAGCAAGGGGCTGCAATACCCGATCGTCTACCTGCCGTTTACGTTCAACCGCAATCTGCAAGAGCGCGATCTGGTGCTGTTCCACGACCAGGATGCGCGCTGTCTGCACATCGGTGGTCAGGACAGCCCCGACTTCAACCTCGCCGCGAAACTGGGCAGCAAAGAGGCCGCCGGCGACGACAGCCGGCTCACTTACGTCGCGATGACGCGGGCCCAGTCTCAAGTGGTCGCCTGGTGGTCGCCGGCGTTCGGCGAACCGAACGGCGGGCTGTCGCGGCTGCTGCGCGGGCGCCGACCCGGCGACTCGGTGATCCCCGACCGCTGCACGCCCGCGAAGATCACCGACGACGACGCCTGGGCGCGGCTTCAGGAATGGGAGATTGCCGGCGGACCGGTGCTCGAAGAGTCCGTGATTCGGTCCGCGCCGCGCGTTTCCGCCCAGACGCAGCAGTCCGACCTCGACATCCGCCACTTCCATCGCGGCATCGACACCGCGTGGCGACGCACCTCGTATTCCGGCCTGATCCGGGGTTCGCAAGGGTCAGAAGGGGTGGAAAGCCCGCAACCGGTGGGTGTGACCAGTGAGCCAGAAGAAACCGAGCTGGACGACGAAGTCGGCGAAATTCCCCTGACCGAAGCGACATCCGGGTCGGACACGCCGTCCCCGATGGCCGGCCTGCCGGCAGGCGCGAAGTTCGGCACGCTGGTGCACGCGGTGCTGGAGACCACCGATCCGCTCGCGACCGATCTGGCCGCCGAGCTCGAGACGCAGATCCGCGTGCACTCAAAGTGGTGGCCGGTGGATGTGCCCGCTGCTGAACTGGCCGCGGCAATGCTGCCGATGCACGACACCCCACTGGGTTCGCTGGCGGGAGGATTGACGTTACGAGAGATCGGACTGCGTGACCGATTGCGGGAGTTGGACTTCGAGTTTCCGCTTGCCGGTGGCGACCTCCGGGCCGCGGCGCCTGATATTCGACTGGCGGACGTCGGGGTGTTGCTGCGGTCGCATTTGGTGGCGCAGGATCCGCTGGCGCCGTATGCGGACCGGTTGATCGGCGACGCACTTGGCAGAGAGTCGTTGCGCGGGTACCTCAGTGGTTCGGTCGACGCCGTGCTGCGGATTCCCGATGGAATTAGACACCGCTATCTGGTCGTGGACTACAAGACCAATTGGCTGGGTAACTCGGATCGGCTATTGACCGCTGCCGACTACCACCGGCCCCGACTGACGGAGGCCATGCTGCACTCGGATTATCCGCTGCAGGCATTACTGTACAGCGTTGTGCTGCACCGCTTCTTGCGGTGGCGGCAGCCTGGCTATGATCCGGCAAGACATCTGGGGGGCGTGCTGTATCTATTCGTGCGGGGGATGTGCGGGCCGGATACTCCCGTGGTCGACGGTCAACCGGCGGGGGTGTTCAGCTGGCAACCGCCGGCCGAGCTGGTGCTGGCGTTGTCGGACCTTCTCGACGCGGGGAGCGCGGCCGCGTGACAGTTGAAGCGCTCGACCCGGCCGACTGGCGGCAGGTCGCTGGTGCCGGCGGGTTGTTGCGTGCGTTCAACGAAGCAGGCGTGATCGACGCCGCGGACGTTCACGTCGCGCAACGACTCACGGCCATGGCCGGTGAGTCGAATCCGGTGGTGGCACTGGCTGTTGCGTTGGCGGTGCGAGCGCTGCGCGGCGGCTCGGTATGTGTCGACTTGCGATCGGCCGAGGCGCAAGCGGGCGTGGCCGGCCTGCCGTGGCCGTCGGCCCCCGACTGGATGGCGGCGGTGCGGGCCAGCCCGCTGCTGGGGTCGCCGGCGGTGCTGCGGATCTATCACGAGAATCTGCTGTATCTGGACCGATACTGGCGAGAGGAGCAGCAGGTCGCCGACGACCTGCTGGCTCTGCTGAAGGCCCATGCGCCGATGGTGGTTCCCGATCTCGATCGGTTGTTCCCGCCTGGATACGAAGAACAACGCGAAGCCGCAACAATTGCTCTGGCGCAGGGATTCACGGTGCTGACCGGTGGACCGGGGACGGGCAAGACGACAACGGTCGCGCGGCTGTTGGCGTTGTTCGCCGAACAGGCGACCGGAAATGCGCGGCTGCGCATCGCACTGGCGGCGCCCACCGGCAAGGCCGCGGTCAGATTGCAGCAGGCGGTGCAGCTCGAGATCGACCAGCTGGACGTCGTTGATCGACAGCGTCTTTCAGGGCTGAAGGCCACCACACTGCATCGATTGTTGGGGAGCCGGCCGGATACCACGTCGCGGTTCCGGCATCATCGCGGCAACCGACTGCCGCACGACGTGATCGTCGTCGACGAGACGTCCATGGTCTCGCTGACGATGATGGCCCGTTTGCTGGAGGCGGTGCGGCCACAGACGCGCCTGTTGCTCGTCGGGGACGCCGACCAACTGGCATCGGTGGAGGCCGGCGCGGTGTTGGCCGACCTGGTCGAGGGGCTCAACGCGCGCGGCGATACTCGGGTGGCGGCGCTGACGACCTCGCATCGATTCGGCGTATCAATCGGTGAGCTGGCGTCGGGGATCCGGGTCGGCGACGCGGACCGGGTCATCGCCATGCTGCGCGGCGGCGACGAGCACATCGAATGGATCAACACCGACGATTGGGTGGAGCGGCTGCGCAACGTCCTTCTGCCTCATGCCCTTCGGCTACGGCAGGCCGCCGTGTTGGGTGACGCGGCGGCGGCGCTGGCGACGCTCGACGCGCATCGGTTGCTATGCGCGCACCGGCGCGGGCCATACGGCATTGCGCACTGGAACCGCCAGGTCGAGCGGTGGCTCACCGAGGCGACCGGCGAGCCGATTTGGTCCTCGTGGTACGCCGGGCGCCCGGTGCTGATCGCGGCCAACGACTACGGCCTGGGCCTGTACAACGGTGACACCGGCGTGACCATCCTGGCAGACGCCGCGCTGCGAGCCGTCATCGCAAGCGCTGCCGGCCCCCTAGATTTCCCGCCCAGCCGGCTGGGCGATGTCGAGACCATGCACGCGATGACGATCCACAAGAGCCAGGGCAGCCAAGCCGAAGAGGTCACGGTCCTTATGCCGCCGGAGGATTCGCGGTTACTGACCCGGGAACTGTTCTACACCGCGGTGACCCGGGCCAAAGCCAAGGTGCGCGTAGTCGGCTCCGAAGCCGAGGTACGCGCCGCGCTGGACCGCCGCGCTATCCGGGCGACGGGGCTAGCGCTGCGCTTAACGTTGCCCCGCTAACTCCCGGCCCGCTGCGCTGCCACGAACAAGTTCCCTGGGACCTGGTCCTGGACCTCGTTGGGGGCGCGGCGGCCGTAGCCGGCCATCAGCTCGGCGGACGGCGTCACCGTCACATCCCAGCCGTGCCGTCCGAACCAGTCACCGACGTCTTCGCGCTCCTCGAAGTACCACAGTTCATCGGTCCTGGGGATTTCACGCTGAGGGTCGGCCTTGGCCATGAAATCGCGGACGCGATCCATCCGCGCGCGCCGCTTCGCCCGAGCCTCAGGGTCGAGAAAACTCGGGCCGAGCGCTTCCACGGCCACCCGGCTGCCGGGCGCAGTCAGCCCCTGGACACGCTCGAACAGCAGCTCTTGGGCCGCCGCCGGTAAATACGGCATCAACCCCTCGGCCGACCATGCGCTGGGCGCCGAGGCGTCAAAACCAGCCTGCTGCAGCGCCGTCGGCCAGTCGTGGCGCAGGTCCACCGCAACGGGAACCCGGTTGCACGCCGGCTCTGCCCCGTGCTCGCGCAGCGTCGACGCTTTGAAATCCAGCACCTTGGTCTGGTCGAGTTCGTAGACCGTCGTCCCGTCCGGCCAGGGCAACCGCCAGGACCGCGAGTCCAGCCCCGCCGCCAGGATCACTACCTGGCGGATGCCCGCTTGGGTTGCATTGAGAAAGAAGGTATCGAAAAAGGCTGTCCGCGAAGCCATATAGCCGACCATCGCCTGCATCTGCAGCGGCAAGTCGGGTTCGAGTTCGATCAGCTCGGCGGGCAGCTGCGGTCCGGCGTGCCAATTCCACACGCCGTCTCCGGCGGCGTCGAGGAACACCCGCGCGTAGGGGTCGCTGATCAGTGGGTTTTCACTCTCGGTTTCGGCCGCACGGGCCGACGCGACGCCCAGCGCCGTCGCCCCCACGCTCTCGGTGATCTCCCAGCTGTCGTTCTCGGTTCTGACCACGCGCAATTCCCTCTCCTAGTCGGATTACCGCTGGGCTGCCACAAACACGGTCTTCGGGCGGCGCCTTCGACGCCCAGCCGCGGCCGCGTCGAGGAACATCGGGGCGAACGGGTGGCTGATCAGCGGGTTTGCACTCTCGCTGTCGGCTGCCCGGGCCGACGCAACGCCCGGCGCCGTCGCCCCCCGCCTCTCGGTTCTCGCCACGCTGGTGTCCTCCCAATCGCTAGCACGGCTACCGATCGACCCTACGCGCGCCGGGTGTGAACAAGCTGTCTGTCCGGCTCATGAATGCCGACCCGCAGGTATCCGGCTAAAACCGATTAAGTTTGGCTAAGTTTCTCGAAGGGCCGCCAACCGCGCGGCACTGATCTCAGGATCCCGAAGGAATTGGCAACATGCGGGTTGACGGGCGCGAAATCGCGGTTTCCGGCAGCGTGCTGCAACCACTGACCCGGCGAACCAACGACATCCTGCGGCTCATCCTGTCCACACTCTTCCTTGCCACGGTGATTACGGGTTCCCTCATCACCCGGCCCCGCTGGATTGCGCTGGAGAAATCCATCTCGCAGATCGTCGGGGTCCTGACCCCGACCCAATCGGATGTGGTTTATCTGGTCTACGGCTTCGCGATACTGGCGTTGCCGTTCGTGATCCTGATCGGCCTGATTGTTGCCCGGCAATGGAGATCGCTGGGCGCGTACGCGGCCGCCGCGCTGATCGCGATCCTCTCCCTGTCGATCAGCAACAACCGCATCGCTGCACCCCGATGGCACTTCGAAGTCTCGGACCGGCTGAGCACGCTGCCGGCGCAGTTACTTGATGACCCGCGGTGGATCGCGATGCTGGCCGCGGTGCTCACCGTCTCGGGCCCATGGCTGCCGGCGCGCTGGCGACGCTGGTGGTGGACGCTGCTGCTCGCCTTCGTGCCGATCCATCTGGTGATCAGCGCCATCGTGCCGGCCCGCTCGCTGGTGGGTCTGGCGGTTGGGTGGTTCGTCGGAGCGTTGGTTGTCCTGATCGTCGGCACCCCCGCTCTGGAGGTGCCGCTGGACGGAGCCGTTCGTGCGATGGCCAAACGCGGATTCGTCGTGACGCGACTGTTGGTGGTCCGGCCGGCCGGACCTGGGGCGCTTGTTCTTTCAGCCGATTGCAGGGGTGCGGATGCCGATAAGGACGTTAGCGGGACCCAGGCGGCGATCGAGTTGTACGGTCCGCATCAGAGCAGCGGCGGTGCGCTGCGCCAGCTCTGGCGCAAGCTGAGGCTGCGCGGCACCGAGACCGCGCCCCTACAGACCTCGATGCGTCGCGCCGTCGAGCATCGCGCCCTGATGACCATTGCCATCGGCAACGCGGGCGTCGCCAACACGTCGACGATCGCCGTCGCCGCCCTCGACCGGGGCTGGACGATGTACGCCCACCAGCCCATTCGGGGGATTCCGCTCGACCAATGCGCCAAGACGACGCCAGTCGCACGGGTGTGGGAATCGCTGCGAACCCTGCATGATGACCAGATCTCGCATGGCGACCTGCGCAGCCATGAGATCACCGTCGACGACGGCGCAGTGCTTTTCGGCGGCTTCGGCAGCGCCGAATACGGCGCCACTGGCGCCCAACTCCAATCCGACCTGGCCCAACTCCTGGTGACGACGTCGGCGCTGTACGACGCGGAGCCCGCGGTAAGCGCGGCGATCGACGCGTTCGGCAAGAGCGCCATCCTGACCGCATCGCGTCGGCTAACCAAATCCGCTGTGCCGAAACGAATCCGACAATCTTTGGCCGATCCCGGCGGCGTCATCTCCGACGCCCGCGCCGAGGTCAAGCGCCAAACGGGCGCGGATCAGATCAAAACCGAAACCATCACCCGGTTCACCCGCAGCCAGGTGATCCAACTGGTCCTGTTCGGTTCCCTGGTCTATGTCGCATCTCCGTTCATCAGCACGGTGCCGACGTTCTTCTCCGAGCTGGGGACCGCGAACTGGTGGTGGGCACTGCTGGGCTTGACGATATCGGCGCTGACCTATGTCGGCGCGGCAACCGCTTTGTGGGCCTGCACCGACGGCACGGTGAACTTCTGGAAGCTGTCAATCGCTCAGGTGGCCAACACTTTTGCCGCGACTACGACGCCGGCCGGCGTCGGCGGGCTCGCGCTCAGCACCCGGATCTTGCAGAAGGGGGGGCTGACCGCAACGCGAGCCACCGCAGCGGTGGCGGTGCAGCAATCGGTACAGGTAATCGTCCACGTCGTGTTGCTGATCTTGTTCAGCACCGTGGCGGGAGCGTCGACGAACCTGTCGCATTTCGTCCCGACTGCCACCGTGCTCTACCTGATCGCGGGTGTGGCATTGGGCATCGTCGGCGCATTTCTGTTCGTGCCCACGCTGCGGCACTGGCTGGCGACGGGATTGCGACCGAAGATCGAGGAGGTATCCAGCGAACTCATCGAGCTTGTCCGCGAACCGAGACGATTGGCGCTGATCGTGCTCGGTTGCAGCGGAACGACTCTCGGTGCCGCGCTGGCGCTTTGGGCCAGCGTCGAGGCCTTCGGCGGCGGGGCGACGTTCGTCACGTGCACGGTCGTGACGATGGTCGGCGGAACCCTCGCCTCGGCCGCGCCGACGCCCGGCGGCGTCGGTGCCGTCGAGGCGGCGTTGATCGGTGGTCTGGCCGCCTTCGGCCTACCGGCGGGGGTGGCTGTGCCGTCGGTGCTGCTGTATCGGGTACTCACCTGCTGGCTACCCGTCTTCATCGGCTGGCCGACGATGCGCTGGCTGGCCGACCACGACATGGTCTAACCGGGCAACTCAGCTGTCGTCGGTCTCGGCCTTAACGACCACGAGGGCGACGGACCTTCCGATGCTCGCGCCGACCGTGGTGGTCAGATAGACCCAGTAGTACTCCTCGGGCACTGCGGGCGCCACCGTGATCGCGACCGAAGCGGTGGCCGATCCGTCGGAGCCGAACTGTCCAGACGCAGGTGCGACCGTAATCCCACTGGCGGAGGATGTGCCGGTGATGGTGTAGCCGCTGGCGGCGTCGACCATCCGTTGAGCATCAAGCTTCACGGTGGCCGTGCTTCCCGGCGCGATCGTGACGATTGGACTGGAGATGTTCACGGTCACCGCCGAACTGCCGGCACCAAACGACGGTGGCGCGGAGGACTCCGCAGTGCCCCAGACCTTGTCTGGGTAAGCGGCCAGCGAGAACATCAGGTCGCCGCCGGTGCGGATGATCGATTCGGGAAGAGACGTCTGATCGGTGGCGCGGCCGTCGACGCTCAGGCCGCTGATGAACTTCAGGCGGGGCGATCTTGATGCGCCTGGGGCCTTGATCTGAATGGATTTGCCTGCCGGAAGCGCAATTACGGCACGATCGAAAAGCGGTGCGTTCACGTTGAGGATCCCGGCGCCCGGAGTACTCGGATAGAGGCCGAGGGCGGCCCAAACGTACCAGCTGGACATCGCCCCGAGATCGTCGTTGCCCGGCTCGCCGTCGGGTGTGGGACCGAATAGCCCGCGCACTCGGTCGACCGTTAGCTGCGTTTTCCACGGTTGACCGACGTAGTTGTAGAGCCACGGCACCCCGAAGGTGGGCTCGTTACCGGCCCACAGGTACGGCTCGTCGGGGCCCACGTTGAGCTCCTTCGTGAAGCGGTCCAGCCGGCCTGTCACTGCGTTGCGGCCGCCGAGAGCGGCCACCAGGCCGGCGACGTTATGCGGCACCCACCAGACGTATTGCTCGGCGTTGCCCTCGTCGAAACCTTCCTGGCCGAAGCCCGAACCGGGCTGCACGATGGCCGGGCCTTCACCGAAGGTTCCGGTCGCGCTGCGGGGCGAGATGTAACCCGTGCTGGGATTAAAAAGGTTCTGCCAGTATTGCGCCCGGTTCTGGAATTCGGCCGCGGTCGCATCGTCTCCGAGTGATTCGGCGAACCGGGAGATCGCGAAGTCATCGACCGACCACTCCAGCGTGATCGATGCGCCGGCGCCGAATACGGTCTGAGGCGCGTAGCCCAACTGCAGATAAGTGGCGATGCCCGGCCGCTCCACGTAGCCGTTGAGCCCGACACCGCCCTGGGTCGCCGCATTCACCATGTAGTGCAGTGCCGTTTTGAGATCGAAGTCCTTGGCGCCATATGCGTAGAGGTTCACGATCAGCGGCACCACACTATCTCCGCTCATCTCGCCGGTCGCGGAATTCGCAAGCGCCCAGCGCGGATACGATCCACTCTGCTCGGCGTCGTTGACCAGCGATTGGGCCATATCGCTGGCTTGCTTCGGGAAAAGCATTGCCTGTAAGGGCGCCAGGCTTCGGTAGGTGTCCCAATCGGAGAAGTTGGTGTACTGGGTGCGCCCCTGCGTCACGGTGTGGATGACGCCGTCGAATCCGATGTAGCGTCCGTCTGCATCGTTGAAGGTGTTGGGATGCAGGAGTGACCGGTAGAGGGAGGTGTAGAAGGTGTCAAGATTGCCGACATTCCTGCCGGCCACCGAAATATGCGACAGCGTGGTGTTCCATTCGGATTGTGCGGCCGCGCGGACGTCTTCGAAGCTGGCTCCGCTCTCGGCCTCCAGGTTGGCCCGCGCGCCGTCGATGCCGACGTAGGAGATCGCGGTCCGCACCTCGACCGCGGAGCCGGCCGGGAACTCCACATACCCCCCGCTGTAAGGCGAAGCTGCGCCGCGGGCGCCGGCGTAGACCGTGGACCCGTCCCAGGCGCCGTAGGAGGTGAACGGCTGGCTGAACTTCATGGCGAAATAAACCGTGTAGGTGTTGTTCCTGCCGCAGAATCCGCCGCTGGTCGCCCAACCGGTGATCGTGGTGTTGTCCTCCCCGATCTGGATGGTCGCGCGGGAGTCGCCCGCGAGGGACGCGCCGGACCGTACGTGGAATAGGGCCGCCTTACCGTTGTGTGGGTAGCTGAACCGGCCGATGCCGGTGCGGGTGGTGGCGCTGAGTTCCGCGGTCACCCCGGTTGCGGGGAAACGCACAGCGTAGTAGCCCGGCACGCCTTGCTCGGTGTCGTCGTGGGCGATCCTTTCCCAGGCGTTCCAGGGTTGCGACCCGATCGGGGTGGTGGTCGGCAGCATCGAGATGTCGCCGAAAGAGGCACAGCCGACCGAGGCGTGGGTCATGCTGAACCCGGTGGAGCGTGGGTTGTCGTAGCTATAGCCCGCGTAGTTGTTGACGGTGTCTGGCGAGTACTGCACCATTCCGAACGGGACGGTGGCGCCGGGGAAGTTGTTGATCTCACCCACGATGTCGCCGCCGGTCCCGGTGCCGATGAGCGTGTCGACGTGGTCGACGGGGTTCGCGACCAATCCGGGTTCACCGTCGTAAGCAATGGGCGGAACCGCCGCAATGAACGTCAAGAAGACAGCCGTCGCCAGCAGCGGGATGAGGGCCCTTCGTGACCGCACAGCTCTCTCTTACTGCATAACTGGCTCTTCGCGTGGGATTTCGAGAGGAAATGGGAGCAGAGGGCCGATGTACGACGAGCCGACGGTGCCTGAGGAACGTTGCAGCTTTGCTCGGTGACGTCAGCTAGCCTCATTCCGGCGTGGCTGGCACTGGTGCCGGTCCAATTTCCGGGAGATGCAACGGATGAATTACTTGACCGCGGCAACCGTTACCGTGGCGCTGAGTCTGGCGCTCGTCGGTTGCGACTCTGACAACAAGTCGGACGACCACAAGACATCAACCTCCACGAGCACATCGACCTCGACATCGACGACGACCACATCGCCCGGAACCAGCGCGACGCCAGGCGCACAGCCCAACAAAACCGTCGCCGACTACATCGCCGAGAACCACTTCACAGAAACCCCCATCCACCACGGCGATCCAGGCCCGACCGTCAATCTGCCGGTACCCCCGGGTTGGCAGTTGCTCACCGATGGCCCCGGGGCACCGTATGGCGGCATCATGCTGGCTCAGCCCGCGAATCCCGCCGATCCACCCACTGTGGTGGCGCTTCTCTCGAAGCTCACCGGTGACGTCGATCCCGCGAAGATCATCCAGTACGCCCCCGGCGAACTGCAGAATCTGCCGGGATACCAGGGCCCGGGCGCCGGCACCGCGTCAACGCTCGGCGGATTTCAGGCGTGGCAGCTGAACGGCACGTATCAAAAGGACAGCAAGACACGCACCGTCGCACAGAAGACGGTAGTGATTCCCGGCCAGGGTGCCGTGTTCGTGCTGCAGCTCAACGCCGATGCCCTCGACAGCGACCAAGGGCCGTTGATGGACGCCACCAACGTCATCGATGACCAAACAACCATCGCCCAATGAGTTAAAGAGCGCCGGACCGCACCGCGAGGCCCGGACTGGCCTTACGGTGTTGAGATGGCAGAACAGTCGCCCGCGATAGACGTCGGGCACCCACCGTCGGCGCTCCTGCGTGTCGTCAACCCGATACTCAGCTTTTTGCTGCGCACTCCGCTCGCCGGACCCGCTCGCAAGCAGTTGATGGTACTGAGCTTCACCGGACGTAAGACCGGTCGGCCGTACTCAATTCCGCTGAGCGCCCACGTGATCGACAATGACCTTTACGCGCTCTGCAGCGCGACCTGGAAGCATAACTTCTGCGGCGGCACGCCCGCCGAGGTCGTCTACGACGGCAAGACGACCGCCATGCGCGGAGAACTCATCCAGGACAGCGCCACCGTCGCCGATCTTTACCTGAAGTGCGTGCAGTCTTACGGCGTCAAGCGCGCACAGCGCATAATGGGAGTGAAGTTCCGCGATCAGGAAATACCGACGCTCGCGGAGTTCGCCGACGCGGTCGGCCGGCTGCACCTGGCAGCGGTGCGGTTGACCCCGGCCGAGTAGCGGCAACCGCCTACTCCGAGGACCCCGTTCTACCGGGGCATCCTGTAGAACGAAACGCTTTGTACGCGAACGCACGCCGGATGTCCATCAGCCTGCATCGCGAAAACGGCTGGTGGACTGCGCCTCTGAACCGAAAAGGGGCTTTGCCGTCACGTCGCCACAGGGGCCGCGTCGAAATTAACGCTCGCGTAAGTCATCTCGGGCCCCTTCGCCTAGACGCACAACTACCATGCCGCCAACGAGGAAACCAAGCACTGGCGGGACAAGGTCGGACCGGTCACCGCGAGCTATGAACGGCACCATCGGATGGTGCTGCGCCACGGGTCTTTCCGGTGGGTGGGCGCGGCAAGCGGCATGAGCGGCGGTTGAGTTACGACTGTCTCACGGAGTTACGACTGTCTCACGGATCAGTCCTTGTCATTTGGGTCTATCTTTTTGTATAAGTCTCGTTGTACGATTTGCCGCACGGTGCACGACGCCACAGCGCATGGGCGGTTCAACCCGGCCCTGCCGCTTCGTTCACTCGCTTGATTATTCGGGTTCGTAACTAGCCTGATCGCAGGCCCAGACCGTGGACTGCCGCGATCGCAGGAGGCGGAAGGCCCATAGGGCCGTTGCTCTCGCCATTCTCATTGTTGCGCTGACTTTTTGGCGCGACCGTGGCGATTTCGTCGAATAATCCTCCTCGTGATGGGAAGCCGCAGATGTCTTCTTTCGTGAACGTAGTGCCTGACACGTTGGCCACAGCGTCCTCTGATTTGACCAGGATCGGATCGTCAATTAGGGAGGCCAACGCCGCGGCGGCGGGCTCCACGACCCAGGTGCTGGCCGCTGGCCAGGATGAGGTGTCGGTGGCGCTCTCGAGGTTGTTTGGCACCTTCTCCCAGGAGTTTCAGGCGCTTAACGCGCAGGCGGCGCTATTCCACAACCAGTTTGTGCAGACTTTGACCTCAGGCGAGGGCGCGTATGCGGCCGCCGAGGCCGCCAACGCGTCGCCGCTGCAGACACTGGAGCAAGACGTGCTGGGGGCGATCAATACGCCCACCAACTTCTTGTTCCACCGCCCGTTGATCGGCAACGGCGCTAATGGGGCGGCGGGGACCGGGCAGGCAGGTGGGGCAGGCGGGTTCTTGATCGGCAACGGCGGCACCGGTGGGTCCGGCACGACCGGCGTCGGCGTCGCCGGCGGTCACGGCGGGGCCGGCGGGAATGCCGGCCTGTTCGGCAACGGCGGGACCGGCGGGACCGGCGGGGTCGGTGCGACCGGCTTCGTCAGCGGTACCGGTGGGACCGGCGGTGCCGGCGGATTCCTGGGCGGCTTCGGCGGCGTCGGCGGCGCCGGTGGGGCGGGCGCGCTCGGCGGGGTCAGCCCGGCCGGGACCGGTGGAACAGGCGGCCTCGACCGGTCGCTGCTGTTCTATTCCGGCGGCGCTGGCGGGGCCGGCGGCGCTGGCGGCGCCGGTGCCGCGGGCACCGCGGGCACCCCGGGCGGCGGGCCGGTCGGCGGGGCTGGCGGTACGGGCTCTGCGGGTGGGTCCGGTGGCGTCGGTGGCCACGGCGGCGGCAGCTACGGGCTGTTCAGCGACGGCGGCCACGGCGGCGTCGGTGGCGCCGCCGGGACCGGCGGCGTCGGTGGCGTTGGTGGCACCGGTGTGGGCTTCGGCGTGGCCGGCGGCAACGGCGGGAACGGCGGCACGGGCGGTGCCGTTGTCGGGACCGGCGGCGCCGGCGGCGCCGCAGGACTCTTCGGGTCCGCCGGCGGCGCGGGTGGCCATGGCGCCAGTGGTAACGGCGGCGTCGGCGGGACCGGCGGCGCCGGTGCTGTCGGCGCAACGGGCCTCTCGGGTGGCGGGCTCGGTGGTAACGGCCTTGCGGGTGGCCAGGGCGGCCAAGGCGGCCAAGGCGGCAACTCCGTTGCTGGCGGCACCAACGGCTCCGGCGGCGGCGGTGGCCAGGGCGGGGTCGGCGGTAACGGTGGCGTCGGCGGCGCAGACACCGGCACCGGAGGCGGTCAGGGCGGCAACGCCGGCAGCGCCGGCAACGGCGGGACCGGCGGTCTGGCCGGCACCGGCGGCAGCGGCGGGACGGTGGGCAACGGCGGCAACGCCGGGATCGCTGGCACTGGCGGTGCTGGCGCTGCCGGCACCGCCGGGACCGGCGACACTGGCGGCAACGCGGGCAATGGCGGCACCGGCGGCCAGGGCGGTAGCGCCGGTGCCCTCGGCGGCACCGCCGGCACAAGCAGCAACGGCGGCGGCGGCGGTGTCGGCGGTAACGGCGGCACTGTGCCCGCCGGCGCGCTGCCCGGTGCCGGAGCGGGCGGCATCGGCGGCAACGGCGGCACGGGCGGCGTGGCCGCTCTGGTCGGTACCGGCGGAGCCGTGGGCAATGGCGGCGGCGGCGGTGTCGGCGGTGTCGGCGGTGCCGGCATTACTGGCGCCGGCGGTACCGCCGGCGGGAACGGCGGCCAGGGCGGTCAGGGCGGCGCCGGCGGTAACGCCGGCGGTGTCGGCGGCAACAGCGGCGACGGCGGGACCGGCGGTCAGGGCGGGCTCGGCGGTAATGGCGGCTTAGGCGCCGCGGACGTCGGCGCCGGCGGCGGTATCGGCGGCAACGCGGGCAACGCCGGCAATGGTGGCAACGGCGGGCTGGCCGGCATTGTCGGCAGCGGCGGGACGGTGGGCAATGGCGGCAACGCCGGGATCGCTGGCACTGGCGGTGCTGGCGCTGCCGGCACCGCCGGGACCGGCGACACTGGCGGCAACGCGGGCAATGGCGGCAACGGCGGCCAGGGCGGTAGCGCCGGTGCCCTCGGCGGCACCGCCGGCACTAGCAGCAACGGCGGCACCGGCGGTGTCGGCGGTGACGGCGGCTCAGGCACCAGTATCACTGGCGCTGGCGGCAACGGCGGCGACGCCGGCAACGGCGGTGTCGGCGGCAAGGGCGGATTGGCCGCTCTGGTCGGCAGCGGCGGCAACGCCGGCAACGCCGGCAACGGCGGCAATGCCGGCAACGGCGGTGTCGGCGGCGCCGGCCAGGACGGCACTGCGTCCATCGTTCCCGGCACCGCCGGCGGCAACGGCTTCGACGGCGGCGTCGGCGGCAACGGCGGCGTCGGCGGCAACGCCGGCGGCCTCACCGCAATCAACGGCAACGGCGGCAACGCCGGGACCGGCGGTCTCGGCGGCAACGGCGGTACCGGCGCTGCTGACGCTGCCGCCGCGGGCGGCGCCGGCGGCAACGCCGGCGACGGGGGCGTGGCGGGCATCGCCGGCGCGGCCGGCACCGGTGGCACCGGTGGCACGGCCGGCGCCCTCGGCACCGGTGGTGTCGGCGGCAACGGTGGCATCGGCGGCGACGTCACAGGCGGTGCCGGCGCCGGTGGCGCCGGTGGCACCGGCGGCACCGGCGGTGCGGGTGACATAGGTGGTGCCGGTGGCACCGGTGGCATCGGCGGTGACGTCACCGGCGCCAGCGCCAGCGGTGCCGGCGGCGGTGGCGGCAACGGCGGTACAGGTGGCGCTGGCGCCCACGGCAACGGTGGTGCCGGTGGCAGCGGTGGCATCGGCGGTGACGTCACCAACGCCGGCGGCAGCGGCGCCGGCGGCGGGGGCGGCAACGGCGGCGCAGGTGGCGCTGGCGCCCAGGGCAACGGCGGGGTCGGCGGCGCGGCCGGCAACGGCGGTACCACCGCCGGAATCGGTGCCGGCGGTGCCGGTGGCAACGGCGGGGTCGGTGGAGACGGCACCGGCGGCAACGGCGCTAACGGGGGCATCGGCGGTAACGGTGGTGCGGCCGGTGCCGGTAACGGTGCCGGCGGGGCCGGTGGCGACGGTGGCGCGGCTGGGAATGCCCTCGGCTTGACCGGCAACGGCGGTAACGGGGGCGCGGCCGGCAACGGCGGTGTCGCGGGCACCGGCGCCGGTGTCGGCGGGGTCGGTGGCAACGGTGGCGCAGCCGGCAACGGCGCAGCGCTCGGCGCTGGCAATGGCGGCACCGGCGGCACCGGCGGTAACGGCGGCGCTGGCTTTACCGGCACGACTGGCGCCAGCGGCAGCGGAGCCGCTGGCGGCACCGGCGGAACGACCGGCGGCACCGGCGGCATCGGCGGCGCCGGCGGCTTAGGCGGGGCGACAGGCGGTAACGGCGGCAACGGTGGGGTCGGCGGCATCGGCGGTGTGGGCGGCACCGGCGGCACCGGCGGCACCGGTATCAACAGCGCCGCCGGGATCGCCGGCTTCACCGGCGGCGTGGGCGGCACCGCTGGTGGCGGCGGTACCGGCGGTATCGGCGGTAACGGTGGCACGGCCGCCTTCGGCACTGCGGGCCTCGGCGCCGCTGGCGGCGCCGGCGGCAACGGCGGCACCGGCGGCACCGGCGGCACCGGCGGCACCGGCAACGCCGGCGCCAACCCCGGAAGCCCCGGGAAGGGCGGCGGCGCCGGCGGTAACGGCAGCCCGGGTATCGCGCCTGTCGGAATCATCGGCGGCGCCGGCGGTAACGGCAGCGCTACCGGCGGCACCGGCGGGGCCGGCGGCGCCGGCGGGCCTGCCTAACCCGGCGGTACAGCGCACTCGGTCGCGGTGGCGGCACATCGGCGAAGCCCGCCAGTTCCGCGTCGTGCCGCCTCCCTGCACATTGAGCACGATGCCGCACCGATCGTTGGCGGCGAGCTTTGAACCGTGCGGAGAAACGTCATGCGTGACGAAACGTCTGGCGGTAGTAAATGCACGGCGGCGGCGGGTCGGGAAAGAGTCACTGGCGCCGTTGAACATGGGCGTTGTGCTCGGCGCGGTTAATGTAGACCCCGCGGATGTCGACCTCGGGATGTGTAATGCCTATCGCCTCAAGACCTTCACCGTTTGACGGCTCCGGACCGACAACGCAGGTCAAATCACGCGTCCGCCGTCCCTTCGCCAACCGTTCCTCATGCTCTCCCGCGGAACGGCCAGCGCGATGAGGGACGATGAGAAGTGGTGTGAGAGGGAGGCGGTAACGGGTGCCCGATCGGTACGGCATGCGCGAATGCGACGTCGGGGACCCCCGGCAACGCGACCCGGATTTCGGCGGCTCCAGCCGTTTGATGACGGTGTTCTACGAGCGTGCGCGTAACTGGTGGATCGGCTCCGATCCCGGATTGCTGCGGCTGCGGGCCGCGACCCGGACGACTGCCTCGCTGGCCTGCTCCCTGGGGATCCTCTACCTGCTGACCAGAGCGACGGGACAACCTCTTACGGTCGCGCTGCTCGGCGTCATCATCACGATGATCGCGGCCCAGTCCGTCAACGAGGCCGACCCACGGCAGCAGCGGATCACGATGGCGCTGCTACCGCTGCCCGCCGCACTCTCCATCACGGCCGCCTCGCTGCTCGCGGGCCACTTGGTGGCCGGCGACGTTGTCTTCGTGGTGGTGGTGTTCGCCGCGGTCTACGCCCGTCGCTTCGGGTCCCGCGGCAGAGCGCTGGGCATGGTCGCATTCAATGCATATTTCGCCACTTTGTATCTGCGGGCCAGCATTTCGGAGTTGCCCTGGATGATCGGGGCCGTCGTGGTGGGAGCGGTGTGCACATTTGTCATCCGCACCTACGCGCTGCCCGACCGACCCGACCGCGTGCTGCGTGCCACCGTTAGGGCGCTGCGGGCGCGGATGGCCATCGTTGTCGACACCACCACCGAAGCCGTTCGTACCGGCCACCTCGACGAACGGCAACTCCGTCGCATGCGGGCCCGCACCATCCGGCTCAACGAGACCGCGCTGTTGATACAGGATCAGATCGAAGACAAAGCCAACCCGGCCATGCTGTGGCCCGGGGTAACCGGTGAGCACCTGACCCCTTGGTTGTTCGACGCCGAACTCGCCGTCGAGTGGGTCTCCACCGCTGGGAGGCGACTTGCCGTCCTCGGCACGGACCCAGCCTCAGAACATGCCGCACTTCCCGCAGCCATACCCAGCGCCACTCGCGACGACCTCGTCGCGGCGCTCGCTCAGCTCTCACGGGCAATCCGCGTACCGCAACCCGGCGGGCTGCAACAAGCCGCCAAGCAGGCCCAACGGATCCTTGATCAGCAGCCACGCCCCACACCCGCCGATGACCCCAGTAACGCCGACATCCGCCGCCTCGCCCTGGCGATCATCAACGCGGCGAAAGCAACCGCCGATGTCCGGGCAATCGTCGAGGGCGCCGCCCCCACGAGCACCGACGTCCTCGAAAGCACGCTCCAACACACGGACGTGTCACCGCCCTCGGGATCCGACGGCGACGGCCAGCAGTCCGACCAGAAGAGCAGCGGTCTGCGGCCGACCACCCGGCAAGCCATCCAGGTTTCCCTTGCCGCGGCACTGGCTATCGTCGCCGGCCAATTGGTTTCCCCGACCCGCTGGTTTTGGGCCGTGATCGCGACGTTCGTCATCTTCGCCGGCACCAACTCTTGGGGCGAAACCCTCACCAAAGGCTGGCAGCGGCTGGTCGGCACCATGCTCGGCGTGCCGTGCGGCATGTTGGTGGCCACCCTGTTCGCCGGCAATCAGCTCGGCTCACTCGGGATGATCTTCGTCTGCCTGTTCTGCGCGTTCTACTTCAAGGACGTCACCTACAGCCTGATGACCTTCTGGATCACCACGATGCTGGCATTGCTGTACGGCTTGCTCGGTGAGTTCTCCTTGGGCGTGCTGATGCTTCGGATCGAAGAGACCGCGATCGGCGCCGTCATCGGGATAACCGTGGCCATTGTGGTGCTGCCGACCAATACCCGAACCGCCATCCGCGAAGACACCCATGCGTTCTTGACGGCGTTGTCCGCCCTGATCGAGAACTCGGTCGCGACGATGTTCTGTGACGGGAAGGCGGTGAGCCCGACCGAACAAGCACGTGAACTCGACCGCAGCCTGCAGCAGTTCCGGGTCACCGCCAAACCGCTGTTGGCCGGGGTCGCCGGCCTTGCCGGCCGGCGCAGCATTCGGCGCGGCTTGCGGCTGTTCACCGCATGCGATCGGTACGGACGAAGCCTTGCGCGCAGCAGCGAGCAGTATCAAGAACCCGTCGGGTCGCAACCGCAGGCCGCCGCTTTCATGTCGGCCGCGGCGCAGACCCGGCGCAACATCGACACACTGGTGGCAATCATCGACGGCGATTGCGCGGCGACGGTCAACTCCGGGACCGATGAACTCGACGCCGCCGAAACCCTGGCCCGGCATCAGGCCGGCGAGGCCGAACCGCAGCCCGATACCCGGCGATTCCTCACCGCGGTGCACGCGCTGCGTCAGATCGAAGGGTCCGTCATCACCGCCGCGACCAACCTCGGCGCGCGCGACAGCGTGAAGGTCGCACAGAACGTCGGCTGACAACTCAGATCTGGTTCCGGGACTAAGACTGATCGTTTTGTCGTGGGTGTATGCCCAGATCGAGGACGGCGCTAGCATCAACTAGCGGTCATAGCGCAGCGACCCCCGAGGAGCAATCGCAATGGGCACACCGAACCTCCCGCCGGGCTTCGACTTCACCGATCCCGATATCTACGCCCACCGGCTACCGGTGCAGGAGTTCGCGGAGCTGCGAAAAACGGCGCCGATCTGGTGGAACGAGCAACCGCTCGATCAGGGCGGCTTCGGCGACGGCGGCTACTGGGTGGTGAGCAAGCACCGCGACATCCGCGAGGTGTCGCTGCGCAGCGACGTCTTCTCCTCGGCCGAGAAGTCCATCGTGCCGCGCTACCGGGAAGACCTGGCGCAAGGCCAGATCGAGGCCGGCCGGACGTCGATGATCATGATGGACGATCCCGAACACAGCCGGCTCCGCAAGATCGTCGCCCGCGGCTTTACGCCACGCGCGGTCGAGCGGCTGCGCGCCGACCTTGCGCAGCGTGCCCAGCTCATCGCCACCCAGGCCGCGGCGGAGGGCGCAGGTGACTTCGTCCGCCAGGTGGCCTGCGAGTTGCCACTGCAGGCTATCGCCGGCCTCCTCGGCGTACCGCTCGAGGACTACGACAAGCTGTTCGACTGGTCCAACAACATGATCGGCAGCGACGACCCCGAATTCGCCGACAACGACGCGCTGACGTCGGCGGGCGAATTGATGTGGTACGCCATGCAGTTGGCGGCCCGCAAGCGCGAAGAACCGGGTGACGACATCGTCACCACGCTGATCGAAGCCGATGCCGAGGGCCAAGGGCTGTCCGAGGCCGAGTTCGGCATGTTCGTGGTCACCCTCGCCGTCGCCGGCAACGAGACGACCCGCAACTCGATCACGCAGGGGATGATGGCCTTCACCGACAACCCGGACCAGTGGGAGCTGTTCAAGGCCCACCGACCCAAGACCGCGGCCGACGAGATCATCCGCTGGGCCACGCCGATCACCGCGTTTCAGCGCACCGCACTGGAAGACACCGAACTCAGTGGTGTGCGAATCAAGAAGGGCCAGCGGCTGGTGCTGTTCTATCGCTCCGCCAACTTCGACGAAGAGGTCTTCGACGATCCCGACACCTTCAACATCCTGCGCAACCCCAACCCACACGTCGCGTTCGGCGGCACCGGCGCGCATTACTGCATCGGCGCCAACCTGGCGCGCATGACGATCGACCTGATGTTCAACGCGATCGCCGATCAGACGCCCGACCTGACTACCGCTGGCGATCCCGAGCGGTTGCGGTCGGCGTTCATCAACGGCGTCAAGCACTGGCAGGTCGACTACAAGGCGGGCTGCCCCGTCGCTCATTAAATATGTAAACAGTGACGTCGAAACTGGCCACAGATCGCCATTTGGTCGCCACACCACACCCTGGCCGCAGTCTCGGCGGAAAAGAATGCGGACCGTTGACAGCCATAACCGGTGGCCATACATTGTGTGAGAGTTGTCCGCTGGCGTCGCGTTCTGCGGATTCGTGTTAAGGAGAACGCCATGACCGTAGGTACCGCTCCCCCAAGTGTTTTCGACGCCGATCTGCCGACACTTGTGTACGACGTTGAGGAGACACCCGCGGAGGTCTATCCGCGCCTGCAAGCAGCGCAACGGGAAGCCCCGATCGCGATCGGACCGTTTGGACCAGAAGTGCTCTCCTATCAACTGGTCCGTTCCGTCCTGCGTGATTCCCGTTTCCAAATCCCGCCCGGCATGAACCTGCTCGTCCAGGGGATCACGTCGGGTCCACTGTGGGACAAGGTGGTCAATAGCCTGCTGTGCCTCGAGGGAGACGCGCACCATCGACTGCGCAGTCTGACCTCCAAGGCATTCACTCCCCGAGCAACCCTCCGCCTGCACGACACCATGACCGACGTGATGAACGAGCTGGTCAATCAGGTTGCGGACGCGGGCCACTGTGACGTCGTCACCGACATCGCGCGCCCGTACCCCGTCCCGATCATCTGCGCGCTGCTCGGCGCACCACGCGAAGACTGGCACCAGTTTTCCTTGTGGGCGGACGACGTCTTCAAAGCCTTCACCTTCGTTGTGGACGTCCGCGAGGTGGAACCTGTCGTCATGCGCGCGTGGAAGCAGCTCGACGACTACGTCGACGACATGGTCGCCCAGCGTCGGCACAGCCTGACCGACGACCTGCTTTCCGACTTGATCCGTGCCGAGGATGACGGTGATCGGCTCAATGCCGCCGAACTGCGGATGCTCGCCGGTGGCCTGCTTTTGGCCGGGACGGACACCACCCGAAACCAGGTGGCCGCCTCGGCGCAACTCCTGTGCGAGCACCCCGAGCAATGGGCACTGCTCAAGGAGCACCCCGAACTGGCGATGCCCGCGGTTGAGGAAACCATGCGCCATTCGCCGATTGCATGCGGAACACTTCGCCTGGTAGCCGAGGACGCCGAGCTCAACGGCTACATATTCCCCGCGGGCACGATGGTCGTGGTGAATACCGCTGCGGCTAACCGTGATCCAACGGTCTACGAAGACCCCGCCCGCGTCGACATCACCCGCGAAGGCGCACCACCCATACTGACCTTCGGCGGCGGTGCCCACTACTGTCTGGGCGCCAACCTGGCCAGGCGCGAGCTTGCCGAGGCGCTGAACGTTCTGACCCAACGGTTACTGAACCCGCGTATTTCGGGACCCGCGCCATGGAAGCCGATGTTGACCCTCAGCGGACCGACGACCCTGCCCATCGAGTTCGACCGCGCCTTATAGGCCCGCGAGCGCTACCTGCGGGTGGTACGACGACCAGGGATGAGCCGATTCCAATTGGGCGGCAACACGAATGAGGATGTCCTCCCGGCCGTAGCCCGCCACTAGCTGGACGCCGATGGGGATGCCCTCCGCGTTGCGGTGCAATGGAAGGTTGATCGCCGGCTGCCCGCTCATGTTGAATGGCGGCGTGAATACGGCGAACTGGCCGGCGCGGCGCATCGGCGCCGTTGGATCCTCGGGATTGTTCGCCAGCTCCGGCAGCGGCAGCGGCGGTTCGGCCAGCGTCGGCGTGAGGAGCAGGTCCCAGCCTTCGGCCCACCATTGCTGTAGCGCACGCCGGAACGCCCAGCCCGCTGCCTGCGCTGCGGCGTAATCAACGGCGGTCAGCTGTCGCGCATACTCGACGAGCACCCAGTTCACCGGCTCGACGTCGTGCGCAGTCAGCTCGCGACCCAGCGTCTGGCCGAATCCCCGCACACCCATCGCCATCTGCGTCGCCCACAGTGCCATGAACTTCTCGGCCAACGTGTCATCGGCGAGGCATGCCGGCCACACCGGCTCGACAATGTGTCCGAGACCGTCCAGCATCGACGCGGCGGCGCGCACCGCCAAAATGCAGTCCTCGTGCAGGAATTCGCCGCGCGGATGGACATCGAGCAGCCCGATGCGCAACCGACCCGGATCAGCTCCGACCTCCTCGAGGTACGGCCGCTGCGGCGCCGGCGCGATCACCGTGTCGCCGACGCCGGGACCACGCACCGCATCGAGCAGTCCCGCCGTGTCCCGCACTGTTCGGCTCACGCACAGTTCGACCCCGAGCCCCGCCTCGGCGCGCGCCGGGCCCACCGTGATCCGCCCCTGGCTGGGCTTGAGTCCCACCAGCCCGCAGCACGAGGCCGGGATGCGGATGCTCCCGCCGCCGTCCGAGGCGTTGGCGAACGGGACCATCCCTGCGGCCACCGCCGCCGCGGCGCCGCCGCTGGAGCCTCCCGGCGTGCGCTCGAGTGCCCATGGGTTGTGGGTGGCTCCCCAGGCCAGCGGCTGCGCGGTCGGCAAGCTGCCCATCTCGGAACTATTGGTCCGCCCGGCGATGACCAGCCCGGCCGCCTTGAACCGGGCCACCAGCGTGGTGTCAGCGGCATCGATCTTGCCCGCATCTTTCAGTGCGATGTTGCCGTTCGACAGCGTCTGGCCTGCGCAACTCGTGTAGAGGTCCTTGAGCAAAAACGGGACGCCGCGGAACGGACCGTCGGGCAGGTCCGGATCCGCGGCCACCGCCCGGGCGTGCTCGAACCATTGCATGACCACGGCGTTCAGCGACGGGTTCGACCGCTCGATCCGCTCGATCGCCGCCTCCAACAGCTCGCTAGCCTTGACCTCGCCTTTGGCCACCAGGGTCGCTTGGTCTGTGGCATCCATCCAGCGGGTCTCGTCAGCGAGAGAGCTCATGACTCCCGGTTTACCACGCCCCGAAAGACAGGGACCGCCAGCACGAGCCGTAGGCGTCAATCGGGCTATGTTCTGCCGCCCCGTTGGCTCGGAGGCAGACAGCACCGAGCGTTTTTTCGATGACTCGGGGCACTTGATTCTGCGTCGGTCAACTGTAATATGACCACTGGTCATAAAAAGTGACCACTGGTCATAATCGAGACGGGAGGCCCGATGCCGACGGTCACCTGGGCTCGCCTCGACCCGGCCCGTCGCGCAGCCGTGGTGGAAGCCGCAGAAGCCGAGTTCGGTGAACACGGCTTCTCGCAGGGCAGCCTGAACGTGATCGCTCGGCGTGGGGGCGTCGCCAAGGGAAGCCTGTTCCAATACTTTGCGGACAAACGGGATCTGTACGCATTCGTCGTCGACGTCGCGAGCGAACGGGTGCGTTCCTACATGGAGGACCGCATCCGCGAGTTAGAGCCCAGTAGGCCGATATTCGACTTTCTTACCGACCTTCTCGATGTGTGGGTCGCGTACTTCGCCGATCATCCGCGAGAGCGTTCGCTGCACGCCGCGGCGATTTTGGAGGTCGATGTCGATGCCCGCATCAGTGTGCGGACAGTTATCCACCGCCACTACTTGGAGATTTTGAGGCCCCTCATTCGCCACGCGCAGATACGAGGTGACCTCCGGGCGGATTCGGACACTGACGCGTTGCTGTCGTTGCTGCTGATGATTTTTCCGCACATGGCCCTGGCGCCATTTGTGCGCGGTATGGATCCGATCCTCGGGCTTGACGAGCCCACAGCGGAGCAGCCCGCACTGGCGGTGCGCAGGCTCGTCGCAGTGCTGGCCAACGCATTCTCTCCACTACCCGACAGCACCGGCGAACGCGACCCAAAGCCTGCCATCGAGAAAGTACCGCGCGGCCGCCGCGGCACCGCAACACAGACCACATCCCGAACCTGATCTGAGGAGGTCAATACGATGGAACGCACACGATTCGGCTCGCTCGCCGCAGGCGGACTCAACTGGGACAGCCTGCCACTGAAGCTATTCGCCGGAGGCAACGCGAAGTTCTGGGATCCCGCCGACATCGACTTCTCCCGCGACCGCGCGGACTGGGAGACGCTCTCGGACGGCGAACGCGACATCGCTACCCGTCTGTGCGCCGTATTCATTGCCGGCGAGGAAGGGGTGACTGAGGACATCCAGCCCTTCATGACCGCGATGCGGGCCGAGGGACGCCTGGGCGACGAGATGTATCTGACGCAGTTCGCGTTCGAGGAAGCCAAACACACGCAGGCGTTCCGTCTGTGGCTCGACGCCGTCGGGATCACCGATGACTTGCAAGGCTACTTCGATGAGCTTCCCTCATACCGGCAAATGTTCTACGAGGAACTGCCGCATTCACTGCACGCTCTCTCGAATGATGCGTCGCCGGCCGCGCAGATTCGGGCATCGGTGACCTATAACCACATCGTCGAGGGCATGTTGGCTCTGACGGGATACTATGCGTGGCATAAGATTTGCGTGAAGCGCGGCATTCTTCCCGGCATGCGGGAGCTGATTCGGCGCATCGGCGATGACGAGCGACGCCACATGGCGTGGGGTTCGTTCACCTGTCGGCGCCACGTCGCCGCCGACGATGCCAACTGGGCGGTATTCGAGACACGGATGAACGAGCTCATCCCGCTCGCGTTGCGCAACACCGAGGAGTTCTTCGCGCCTTACGGCAATGACGTCCCCTTCGACCTCACCCTGGACGAGTTCATGCAATACGCATCCGGCAAGGGGATGCGGCGGTTCGGAACGATCAGCAGCGCCCGCGGCCGGCCAATAGGAGACATCGACCTCGACTACTCCCCGGTGCACCTTGAGGACACCTTCGCCGACGAGGACAAGCAGGCCCTGGCGATGGCAGCGGGTGGACGATGAGAAACCTCAACGAGATCCGTGCGGCCCTCGAAAGTTGCTACCGCTCAACGGAGGCCCTTTGCGCCGATCTGACCGACACCGACTGGCAGGTCCAATCGCTATGCCCGGACTGGAATGTCCGCGGCGTGGTCAGCCACGTCACCAGCGTGGAAGCGGTCCTGGCCGGCTGGCTCCCGGAGGACGCCGCGGCACTGCCTCCCTTGCAGAAGGCCGCAGACTTTGAACGCGAGACCGCGGCTCTGGACAATGTGGCCTTCAGCGAACGGGTCCGCGCGACCTACGATCGCCGGCGCGACGATCTGGCCGCACTCACGGCAGCCGATCTGGAACGTCCCTCGTGGACACCGGTAGGTCCTGGCACCTACGGGCGATTCATGGAAATACGGGTCTTCGACTTCTGGGTCCACGAACGCGACATCACCACCCCGCTGGGCCGCCGGACCGACGACACCGGCGTCCCCGCCGAGATCGCGCTGACCGAGATCGAAGGTTCGCTGGGATACATCGTCGGTAAAAAGGTGGGCCTGCCGGATGGCAAGAGCATCACCTTCCAACTCACCGGGCCGATCATTCGCGAGCTCAACGTCAAAGTCGACGGCCGGGCCAAACGAGTCGACCGCCTGGACAACCCCGACGTCGAGATCATTACCGACTCAACGACGTTCATCCAGCTCGCCTGCGGACGAATCGATCCCCAGGGCGCAATCGACTCCGGCGCAATCAAGTGGAATGGCGACGCTCAGCTCGGAGACCGAGCCGCCCGCAACCTCGGGTTCACGATGTGACGAACCACCCCGAATCCGTCGACTTCCACTTCGACGTCATGTGCCCCTACGCTTACCAGACATCGCTGTGGATCCGCGAGGTGCGCGAACTGAACGGGCTCACGATCAATTGGCGCTTCTTCAGCCTCGAGGAGATCAACCGCCAGGAAGGCAAAAAGCACCCGTGGGAGCGGGAATGGTCCTACGGCTGGTCAATGATGCGCATCGGTGCCCTGCTGCGTCGCACGTCCATGGCCGACCTCGACGCCTGGTACAGCCGCGCCGGCAAAGCGCTGCACGTCGATGGACACAAGCCGCATGAGAAGGCCGTCGCCCGGCATCTCCTCGAGGAACTCGGTTTCGACCCTGGGCTCGTCGACCAAGCGATCGCCGATCCCACCACCAGCGACGAAGTGTTAGCCGAACACCAGCGAGTCATCAACGCCGACGGCTACGGCGTGCCGACGATGTTCTTTCCCGACGGACAATGCCTCTTCGGACCCGTCCTCATCGATCCGCCCAAAGGGCAGGCGGCCGTGCGGCTCTGGGACGCCGTCGTCGCCTGGACGGAGTTCCCTCACCTCTACGAGCTCCAGCGGCCCAAGACCCACGACGACGAACGACTGATCGCCGGTACGTTCCGCCCCTACCTTGAGGCTCGCGACTGGGTGTCGATCAATCGCGGCGAAGTCATCAGCTTCGACGCCTTGGGAGTCCCGGATGAGTGACACCTGCCTTGCCTACGAGCGCCGCGGCGCAGTCGCGATCATCACCATCGATGACGCACCGTACAACCGGATGTCGCTGGCGTTCACGGACGCCCTCGAGCCCCTGGTCGCCACGATTGGTTCCGATGCCACGATTCGCGCCGTCGTCATCACCGCCTCGGGAGACCAGAACTTCTCAGTTGGCATGAACCTCAAAGAACTCGGCGGCGCATTAGGCGACCGCGAACGGATCGACGTGATTTTCGATCAGCGTCTACGGGTGCTCGCGGCGATCGAGAACATGGACAAACCGTGGATCGCGACGCTGTTCGGCAACTGCCTGGGAGGCGGACTGGAGCTCCCCCTCGCATGCCATTTCCGGATCGCCGCACTCGAAGGCGCGCGGATCGGTCTGCCGGAACTGCACCTGGGCACCGTGCCCGCCTGGGGTGGGAGCGCGCGACTGGCGCGGCGCATCGGGCGTGATCGAGCAGTAGACCTCATCCTTCGTGCGAAGGTGGTATCCGGCCCCGAAGCGTTGCAGCTCGGACTCGTGACGGAAGTCTGGCCCAACGCCGAGCTGAAGCACAAGGCAATTGATCTCGCCGACGAGCTAGCAGCGATGCCACGGCTCGCGGTGGCGTTGATGCTGCGGTGCCTGGTGAGCGGCGATGACAAGCCGCTCGAGATGTCGCTACGCGACGAACGAGCTGCTGTTCACGCGACACTCGGCAGCCCCGACCAAATCGAAGGCATGCTTGCGTTCACGGAAAAGCGGCAGCCCGTCTTCAGCCACGCTTGATCGGTGCTGTCCGAGCCCGCGCCGCACCTACCGAGCCAACCGCCGACCACGTCCGGGAAGCCCTTGCCTCGCCATTTTTAAACGTGGCGCGCGATCGTCTTCGCTGGGAAAATGCGTCGTGGAATCCTCGGTAGGTGGCGATACGATCCATCACGAAGGGGGTCACGCCGCGTGGGCCTTGCACAGCCCGGTGCAGGGGCCAAAAATAGCCTCTGACCTTGGTGGCAGGTACTGGATTCGAACCAGTGTAGGCGTTAGCCGACGGATTTACAGTCCGCTCCCATTGGCCGCTCGGGCAACCTGCCGCCTAGCAGGGTACAACGAGCGGGTAGACAAGGCACAAACGGCCATCACCGAATGAAGGGACGCATCAAGTGGCTGACTCATCGTTCGACATCGTCAGCAAGATCGACCGGCAGGAGGTCGACAACGCGCTGAATCAGGCCGCCAAGGAGCTGGCCACCCGCTTTGATTTCCGCGGCACCGACACCAAGATCGAGTGGAAGGGCGACGAGGCCATCGAGCTGACCTCATCCACCGAAGAACGCATCAAGGCGGCAATCGACGTCTTCAAGGAGAAGCTGATCCGCCGCGACATCTCGATGAAGGCCTTCGACGCCGGCGAGCCGCAGGCCTCCGGTAAGACCTACAAGGTCACCGGCACCCTCAAGCAGGGCATCAGCAGCGAGGACGCCAAAAAGATCACCAAGCTCATCCGCGACGACGGGCCCAAGACCGTCAAGACCCAGATCCAGGGCGACGAGGTCCGCGTCACCAGCAAGAAGCGTGATGATCTGCAGGCCGTCCAGGCGCTGTTGAAGGGCGCCGACCTGGACGTGGCCCTGCAGTTCGTCAACTACCGGTAGTGGTCTCCGGATTCGCGCCGAGCGTGACGCCAAGGCGAAATCCGGTTCGATTTTTCGCCGTGGCGTCACGCTCGGCGATCATTCGCTGTCCTCGACCAACCGGCGGGCATTTAGGCTGGTGACGGATCCCATAATTTCAAGCGAGGTTCACGATGAGTGTGATTCCCCAGGAGGCCACCGGCCCCACGCCGGCAGAGGCCGACTACTTCGACGTCGTCATCATCGGCGCCGGAATCTCCGGCCTCGACGCGGCCTACCGGATCACCGAGCGCAACCCACACCTGACGTACACCGTCTTGGAGCGACGCGAGCGGATCGGCGGTACCTGGGATCTGTTTCGGTACCCAGGCGTGCGCTCCGACAGCAGTATCTTCACGCTGTCCTTCCCCTTCGAGCCGTGGACCCGGAAGGAGGGCGTCGCCGACGGCGCCCACATCCGCGAGTACCTGAGCGACACCGCGCACAAGTACGGAATCGACCGGCACATCCGGTTCAACAGCTACGTGCGCACAGCGGACTGGGACTCGTCTACCGACACCTGGACGGTCACGGTGGAGGAGGACGGCACGCAGGGTCGTTCTGAAAAGCAGTACTGCAGCCGGTTCGTCTACTTCGGCAGCGGCTACTACAACTACGACGAGGGCTACACCCCGGAGTTCCCCGGCATCGAGCAGTTCGGTGGCACCGTGGTCCACCCCCAGCACTGGCCGGAGGACCTCGACTACACCGGCAAGAACGTGGTGGTGATCGGCAGTGGAGCCACCGCGGTCACGCTGCTCCCATCCATGTCCGAGCGGGCTGGGAAAGTGACCATGCTGCAACGCTCGCCGGGCTACCTGGTCTCGTCGCCAAAATACGGCAAGGTCACGGCCGTGGCTCGTATCCTCTTGCCCCGCAAGGCTGCCCATTTGGCGATCCGGACGTACAACGCACTGGCAGAGGCGGTGTTCATCGCCCTGTGCCAGAAGCGACCGGGATTGGTGAGGTCGCTGCTACGCCGCAAGGCGATCAATAAACTCCCCGACGGTTACGACGTCGACACCCACTTCAAGCCGCGGTACAACCCCTGGGAGCAGCGGATGTGCCTGATTCCCGACGCCGACCTGTACGACGCCATCACCGCCGGTCACGCCGACGTCGTCACCGACCACATCGACCACTTCGACGCCACCGGTATCGTGCTCAAATCCGGCGGCCATCTCGATGCCGACATCATCGTTACCGCCACCGGCCTGCAGCTGCAGGCGCTGGGCGGGACCGCGATCAGCCTGGACGGCACCGAGATCAATGTCCGGGACCGTTTCGTCTACAAGGCGCACATGCTCGAAGACGTGCCCAACCTGTTCTGGTGCGTGGGCTATACCAAAGCATCCTGGACGCTGCGTGCCGACATGACCGCCCGGGCCACGGCAAAGCTGCTGGCGCACATGGCGACTCACGGTTATACCCATGCCAGCCCGCATCGTGGCGATGAGCCGATGCCGGAGAAGCCGTCCTGGGACATTCAGGCCGGCTATGTGAAGCGGTCGGCGCACGAGCTGCCCAAGTCGGGCACCAAACGGCCGTGGAACGTGCGGCAGCACTTCTTCGCCGACGCCATCGACTACCGGTTCGACCGCATCGAGGAGGCGATGGTGTTCGGCCGTGCGCAAGATCGGGCTTCGCTGCCAAGGTAGGCCAGGGTACGGCCGGACTGCGAATGAACTCCTATTAAATGTGAGGTTTCGGCCATACGCTGAACTCCATGGCAGCCGACAAGCGTGAACCCAAAGTCGTTGTTCTTGGTGGCGGTTCCTGGGGAACTACGGTGGCATCAATCTGCGCGCGACGCGGGCCGACGCTGCAGTGGGTGCGCTCGGATGCAACGGCCAAGGACATCAACGAGCATCACCGCAATAGCCGCTACCTCGGCAATGACGTCATCTTGAGCGACACTCTGCGCGCCACTACCGACTTCGCTGAAGCCGCCAATTGCGCCGACGTCGTCGTCATGGCCGTGCCCTCGCATGGCTTCCGTGGCGTGCTCACCGAGCTGGGCAAAGAACTCCGGCCATGGGTGCCGGTGGTGTCACTGGTCAAGGGTCTCGAGCAGGGCACCAATATGCGGATGTCGCAGATCATCGAGGAACTGCTGCCCGGTCATCCGGCGGGGATCCTGGCCGGGCCGAACATCGCCCGCGAGGTGGCCGAGGGCTACGCGGCCGCAGCGGTACTGGCAATGCCCGACCAGCATCTGGCAACCCGGCTGTCGGGATTGTTCCGCACCCGGCGATTCCGCGTGTACACCTCCGATGACGTGGTCGGGGTCGAGATGGCCGGGGCCCTGAAGAACGTCTTCGCCATCGCCGTCGGGATGGGCTACTCGCTGGGTATCGGGGAGAACACCCGCGCTCTGGTGATCGCGCGCGCCTTGCGTGAGATGACGAAGATGGGAGTGGCACTGGGTGGCAACGAAGAAACCTTTCCCGGGCTGGCCGGCCTGGGCGACCTCATCGTCACCTGTACCAGCCAGCGCAGCCGCAACCGTCACGTCGGCGAACAGCTCGGTGCGGGCAAACCGATCGACGAGATCATCGCCTCGATGAACCAGGTCGCCGAGGGCGTTAAAGCCGCCAGCGTGATCATGGAATTCGCCAAAGAGTTCGGCCTGAACATGCCGATCGCCAGGGAAGTCGATGCGGTGATCAACCACGGCTCCAGCGTGGAGCAGGCTTACAGCGGCCTGGCCGCCGAGGTCCCTGGGCACGAGGTCCACGGCGCAGGCTTCTAGACGTCCTTCTCAGGAAGGTCGGAAGCCCATCGCAACGCCGTTCATGCAGTAGCGCAGACCGGTCGGTTGGGGGCCGTCGTTGAAGACGTGGCCGAGGTGCCCGCCGCAACGGCTGCAGAGCACCTCGGTGCGTGTCATGCCTTGGCTGTTGTCTTGCCGCTCGAGCACGGCGTTGTCCAGGGCTTTCCAGAAGCTCGGCCAGCCGGTGCCGCTGTCGAACTTGGTGGTTGACGAGAACAGGTCCAGCGCGCAGCCCGCGCATTCGAAGATCCCCGGGCGGTGCTCGTCGTTGAGCGGGCTACTGTAGGGCCGCTCGGTGCCCGCCCCACGAAGCACGGCGTATTGCTGTGGTGTCAGAAGCTGGCGCCACTCCTCGTCGGTGTGATTGACCTCGAATGTTTTGGGCGAGGTTCCCGGCGCTCCGGCAGCGATTGACACACCCAGTGAGCCGCCCCCGACGAGCACGCCGAAACCTGCCGCGCCGAACAGCATGCGCCGTCGAGTCACGGCCGTCCGCGGCCGCGGTGGTGTCGAGGCAGTCATCTTCAAAGCTTACGGCCATCGTGCGAGCGCAAGGATTTCCCAAGAGTTTCGCCAAGATCCGACAAGCGGCGTGCGGCAGCCTGGTGCTGTCGACCAGCGCGGCCGACAGAAAAGAAGCCTCCATGAGAATCACAGCGATAGTGGTAGCCGGACTGGCGGCGACCACGCTCGTGACGGCGGCCCCCGCGTGGGCCGACCCCCAGTCCGATGCGCAAGAGCTGCGGCGGCAGATCTCCGATCTGGACGCCGGCTGGGACGGTCTCACCCCGCAACAACGCAATCAGCGGATTGCCGGACTGCAGCAACAAGTCACCCAGGTGGATCTGGAGACTCGCAATGGACCGAAGGATCAACTGGCGCAGGTGGACGCGATCCTGTTGCCGTCGATGATTCATCTGGGCGACCTGGTCAGGAAAGCCCAGACGCCTCCGACCTCGTCGTGCATCTTCCCTGCCTGCTTGCCCGGGCTGTAGGAGGCGGGCCTACCCCCGCGCCATCTCCTCCAGCCGGCGGATCCGGTCCTCGATCGGCGGATGCGTCGAAAACAGCGACCCGATCCGGTCACCCGCGCGGAACGGGTTGGCGATCATCAGATGTGCCTGGCTGGCCAGCTGCGGCTCCGGCGGGAGCGGGGCCAGCTGAACGCCACTGGAGATCTTCCGCAGCGCTGACGCCAAAGCCAGCGGGTCGCCCGTCAGCAGCGCACCCGACTCGTCGGCCTGATACTCCCGGGACCGGGACACCGCGAGCCGCACCACCGTCGCCGCGATCGGTCCCAGCAACGAAACCAGCAGCAGCGCGAACGGATTCTCGCCGTTTCGGTTGCCACCGAACATTCCGGCGAACATGGCCATGTTGGCCAGCGCGGTGATCACCCCGGCCAGCGCACCGGCCACGCAGGAGATCAGGATGTCCCGGTTGTAGACGTGCGACAGCTCGTGACCCAACACAGCGCGCAACTCCCGCTCGGTGAGCATGTCCAGGATGCCGGTGGTGCAGCACACCGCGGCGTTGCGCGGATTACGGCCGGTGGCGAACGCGTTGGGTGCATTGGTATCGCTGATGTACAGCCTCGGCATCGGCTGGTGCGCGGCCGTCGCCAGCTCACGCACGATCCGATACATCACCGGCGCCTGCAACTCGGAAACCGGCTGCGCGTGCATCGCCCGCAGCGCCAACTTGTCGCTGTTGTAGTACGTGTACACGTTCATGCCGACGGCGAAGAGCGCGGCGAAGATCAGCGCCGTCCTGCCGAAGACCGCGCCAACGGCCACGATCATCGCGGACATACCGACCAACAGGAGGAAAGTCTTCAGCCTGTTGGCATGCGGATGCCAGGTCATCGGTGTCCTCCTCGGAGCACTCACGAACGCTCGGCTTCAGCCGATTACTGAAGCCGACTATTGATAGCTCAACGCCCAGGATGACCGTCTGGGTTCCATGGCCAGAAACGAACAGCGCTAGCCGTGCCTGCTGACCGTGTAATCGATTAACGCCTGCAGCGCCCGCCGACCGGCGACATCGGGCAAAAGGGCCAGCTCATGGTGCGCTTTTGCCGCATACTGCTGAAGGAATTCTTTCGCTTTCGCCATGCCGGGCGACGCCCGCAGCAGCGTCAGCGCTTCGACCACCACCGCGTCGTCCTCGATGGGCCCGGCCAGCAACTCGCGCAGCCGCGCGCCCTCGGGCTCGGTTTCGCGCAGCGCGTAGAGCATCGGCAGGGTATGCACACCTTCCCGCAGGTCGGTGCCGGGCAGCTTACCCGACTCGTCGGAGTCGCTGTCAATGTCGATGATGTCGTCGGAGATCTGAAAGGCGGTGCCCACAATGCCCCCGAGCCGGCTCAACCGCTCCACCTGTTCGTCGTCGGCACCGGAAAACATCCCACCGAACCGGCCCGCCGAGGCGATCAGGCATGCCGTCTTCTCGTACACCACCTTCAGGTAGTGCTCGATCGGATCCACTCCCGCACCGGTGCCGCGGGTCTCCCGCATCTGCCCGGTCACCAACTGGGCAAACGTCTCGGCGATAAGCCGCACCGCCTCGGGCCCCAGCCGTGATACCAGCCGTGACGACGTCGCGAAGAGGTAGTCGCCGGCCAGGATGGCGACGTTGTTGCCCCAACGCACATTGGCGGTGGGCGTGCCGCGGCGGACCTCGGCCTCGTCCATCACATCGTCGTGGTAGAGCGTGGCCAGGTGCACCAGTTCGATGACCGCGCCGGCGATCGTCACCTCCGGCGCGTCCGGGTTGGGGCCGATCTGCGCGGATAGCACGGTGAACAGCGGCCGAAACCGTTTGCCGCCGGCGGTGAAAAGGTGCATCAGCGAGTCGGTCATCACCGCGTCCGCGCTGCGCAGTTCGGCATCCATGAGTTGCTCGATCCGCGCGACACCGACACCCAGGCTCGCCGCGAACGCGGCGTCGCCGAAGTCAATGCCCGCCACCACCGTCACCGGAGTCCTCACCCGACCAACATACTGGTGAGCGTGGAGACCAGAGCCTCCAAGGCGGACGTGGTGGTCGTGGGTGCCGGACCTGCGGGGTCGGCTGCGGCGGCCTGGGCCGCCCGGGCCGGCCACGACGTGCTCGTCATCGACTCGGCAAGCTTCCCCCGCGACAAAGCCTGCGGCGACGGGCTGACACCACGCGCGGTCGCCGAGCTGGAACGCCTGGGGCTGGGCGATTGGCTGGATACCCGCATCCGGCACCGCGGTCTGCGAATGAGCGGATTCGGCGCCGAATTGGAAGTGGACTGGCCCGGCCCGTCGTTCCCGTCGACCGGCAGCGCGGTGGCCCGCATCGAGTTGGACGACCGGATTCGCAAAGTCGCCGAGGATTCCGGCGCACGCATGCTGCTCGGGACCAAAGTTGTTGCTGTGCATCATGACTCGTCGAGACGCGTGGCGTCGCTGACGTTGGCCGACGGCACCGAAGTGGGCTGTCGGCAGCTGATCGTCGCCGACGGGGCCCGCTCTTCACTGAGCCGCAAGCTGGGCCGGCGATGGCATCAGGAGACGGTGTACGGCGTGGCCGCCCGCGGCTATCTCGCCACCCCACGCAGCGAGGACCCCTGGCTGACGTCGCACCTGGAACTGCGCTCCCCCGACGGTGCGGTGCTGCCCGGTTACGGCTGGATTTTCCCGCTGGGAAATGGCGAGGTGAACATCGGCGTGGGGGCGTTGTCGACGTCGAAGCGGCCGGCGGATCTGGCGCTGCGCCCATTGCTGTCCTACTACGCCGACCTGCGCCGTGACGAGTGGGGCTTCACGGGCCAGCCGCGAGCGATGTCGTCGGCGTTGCTGCCGATGGGCGGCGCGGTTTCCGGGGTGGCCGGACCGAATTGGATGCTGATCGGTGACGCCGCGGCCTGCGTCAACCCGCTGAACGGCGAGGGCATCGACTACGGCATGGAGACGGGCCGGATGGCCGCCGAGTTGCTGGATTCGCGCGACCTGTCGCACGTCTGGCCGTCGCTGCTGCAGGACCATTACGCGCGGGGGTTTTCGGCGGCAAGGAGGCTGGCGTTATTGCTGACCTTCCAGCGGTTCCTGCCTGCGACCGGACCGATCGCCATGCGTTCGACGACGCTGATGACCATCGCCGTGCGGGTCATGGCCAACCTGGTCACCGACGACGATGCCGACTGGGTGGCGCGGGCGTGGCGGGGCGGCGGGCGGCTGTCACGGCTGATCGATCGCCGAACGCCGTTCAGCTGAATCGCACTATCAGTTTCGTTGACATATATCAGGGCGCTTGATATATCTGGGGGTATGGCTGAAGCGACTGATTTTCGATTCGAATCTGCTTACCGCGGAGAGTCCGCACAGTTCGGCGAAGGCGTCCGGCCACCGTGGAGCATCGGGGCACCCCAGCCTGAGCTAGCCACGCTCATCGAGCAGGGCAAGTTCCACGGCGATGTCCTCGACGTGGGATGCGGGGAAGCCGCCATCTCCCTGGCGCTCGCCGCGCGGGGACACCGCACGCTGGGGCTGGACCTGTCACCTACCGCGATTGACCTGGCCCGGCGCGAGGCCGAAAAGCGGGGCCTGACCAACGCCACGTTCGAGGTTGCCGACATCACCTCGTTCACGGGCTATAACGGCCGGTTCGGCACCATCGTCGACAGCACGCTGTTCCACTCGATCCCGGTCGAGGCGCGCGAGGGCTACCAACGATCGATTAGCAGGGCCGCCGCACCTGGTGCGTCCTACTTCGCCCTGGTCTTCGACAAGGCCGCGGTGCCCGAAGGCCCCATCAACGCGGTCAACGAGGACGAGCTACGCGACGCGGTGTCCAAATACTGGGTGGTCGACGAGATCAGGCCGGCCCGCCTGCACGCCAAGGCGCCGAAAGAGTTTTTCAGCATGACCAACTCCGCCGAGGTCCGTGATGAGCCCAACGGACTGGTGTCGATCGGCGGTTGGCTTTTGTCGGCACATCGGGACTGATATGAGCCCGAGATCAACTCGTTATCGAGGTGTATAGTGCAGCTAATGATGGGTATGAGGCTGACTACTCTCGCCGCCGCGGCGGCCGCAGCTATCGCGGTGGCCGCGCCGGCACAGGCCGACGACTACGACGCTCCGTTTAACGCTCAGCTGCACACCTACGGGATTTATGGCCCGCAGGACTTCACCGCATGGTTGGGCAAGATCACCTGTGAGCGCGTGACCAGGGGCGTGGACAGCGACGCGCACAAGTCGGCCACGTTCGTCCAGCGCAACCTGGCGCTCGGCACTACACAGGGGCAGTCGCTGCAATTCGTCGGCGCCGCGATCAACCACTACTGCCCCGATCAAATCGGCTTCCTGCAACGTTCCGGCGTCTAAGCCTTCGTCACTGGCCTTGGTCAAGCGGCTTTTCGCCGGCGTGCAACGCCACGATGCCGCCGGTCAAATTGCGCCACCGCACCGCGTCCCAACCGGCCTGTGAGATCTGCTGGGCCAGCGTTTCCTGTTCTGGCCAGGCTCTGATCGACTCCGCGAGGTATACGTAGGCGTCGGGATTGCTGGACACCGCCCTTGCCACCCGCGGCAGCGCCTGCATCAGATATTCCTTGTAGGCGGTCGCGAACAGCGCGTTCGTGGGAGTGGAGAATTCGCACACCACTAACCGGCCGCCGGGCCGGGTGACGCGGGCCATTTCGCGCAACGCAGCTTGGTGGTCGACGACATTGCGCAACCCGAAACTGATGGTGACGGCGTCGAATACGTCGTCCGCGAACGGCAGCTTGGTGGCATCACCGGCGACCTTCGGGACCTTGCGCGCACTGCCCGCTGCGAGCATCCCGACCGAAAAATCGGCCGCCACGCACCACGCCCCGGATTTTTGCAGCTCCACGGTGGACACCGCGGTACCCGCGGCCAGGTCCAGCACCTTTTCGCCGGATCCGATGTGCAGCGCCGAACGGGTCGACCGCCGCCAATAGCGATCCTGCCCCAGCGACAGCACGGTGTTGGTCACGTCATAACGGCGGGCGACGCCGTCGAACATCGACGCGACGTCCCGAGGGTCCTTGTCCAATGCCGCGCGACTCACGACGTCGACGGTACCCGCCCGCAACCGGGGCAAGTGTGACGTGTCATTCCCCTTGCGCGTACCGCCGAAGTGACGTGCGCGCCCGCGCCCGCGCGTCGGGGGACTGCACGGCCGCATAGTGGCCGAGCAGCTCGTCGCAAATGACCGGCCAACTCCGGCCCAGCACGCTGCGCCGGGCAGCCTGCGAGTAGCGGTGGCGTTCTTCGAGCAGGTGCGCGACAGCCGCGGGCAACCGCGCCTCGAACTCGTTGACGGGCAGCAAAAGCCCGGTGCGGTACGGAGCCACCAGGTCACGTGGGCCGCCGGCATCGGGGGCGATTACCGGCAACCCCGACGCCTGCGCTTCTTGGACAACCTGACAGAACGTCTCGTGCTCACCGGTATGCACGAAGACGTCCATGCTGGCATACGCCGCGGCGAGGTCCTCGCCATACAGCGCGCCGGTGAAAACCGCTGTGGGCATTGCCGACTGCAGTTTCCGTTGGTCGACGCCGTCGCCGACGATGACGAGTTGCACCGCGCCGCCGAGGGCCAGCACGGCGAGTCGTTCGACGTGCTTTTCCGGCGCGAGCCGGCCCACAAAACCGACGATCGGCTTGCCGTTCGGCGACCACTTCCGCCGCAGTCCATCGTCACGCGCCGACGGCGCGTACCGTATCACGTCGACCCCGCGGGCCCACCGATGAACTCGCGGAATACGCTGCGAAATAAGGGATTCCATCGTCGCACTGGACGGAGCCAGAGTGCGGTCAGCGAGGCTGTGCAGGTGGCGGAACCATGCCCAAGCCGCCCGTGTCGTCATCCCGATTCCGTAGCTCGACGCGAAACCCGGTACGTCGGTTTGATATACGGCAACCGTAGGCACTCCCAGATGACGCGCAATTCGCAGCCCGCCGTAGCCCAGCAGCGCCGGCGACGCCAGATGTACCACATCAGGATCGAATCCGCGCAGCACGCTTACCAGTCGTGGCCCGGGCACACCGAGCGGCAACGTGGTCACCTTCGGAAACATCCGTGACGGCACCCGGTGCACCCGAATACCGTCATGGATGCGCTCGGCCCGGGGCTCGCCCGGCGGATTGTCGGGCGCGATGACCAAAGCTTCATGGCCGCTTCGGCGTAAATGCTCGAGCACCCGGATCACCGAGTTGCTGACACCGTTGACATTGGGGAGGAAGGATTCTGCGACGATCGCAACGCGCACACCTGCAGAATGTCATTGCAGGCTGTCGACAAGGTTGCCGACGGGCATACGTCATGCGAAATCTGCTGCTCAGATGCTTTCTGACGCCGTTTGCCCTGGCTTGCCCGTGGACTCGGGGCGGCGGTCCAGCCGCTTGTCCAGCAGGGCCAGAACGACAAGGGCGGCTGTCGCGGCCAACCAACCCACCACAGCGATGGACCCAGCCGGGATGATCGACAGCCCGGCGTTGCGATGCTGCACCCGGACCAGGTTCGGGTCGTTCTTGTTGTATTCGACGTAAATCCGCATACCCGTGGATAATTCGGACGGATACAGCACACCGAGCTCGGGCCGATAGGTGACGCGCTCGGGTGTGACGAATTCGATCGTGGAACGTCGGGGTCCGGCACTGAGCACCTCTGCTTGCGCCACCCCCATATTGTGGTTGATCGCCAGGTCATCGCGCCAGGCACCGGTCACCAACAGCAGCGACTGCAGCGTGACCAGGGCGGCCGCGATCAGCACCGCGACCCGCAGCCAGCGCAGGACCGTCCGCGCCTGGGTTTTCGGTGGTTCATCGCTGCGACCGTGAAGCAGGATGCGCAGCAACGACTTCGGCGATATCACCGCGCCCTCATAGGGCCGCCCTGATGGCCGCGTGTAGCTGGCGCAGCGAGGAGCGGTCGGCCTTGACTTCCAGCACCCGCATGCCGGCGCTGGGTTCGGCGAGGGCAGCGTCGAGCTCGTCGACCTCGATCTGCCTGCTCTCCACGTGGTAGGCGCGACACAGTGCTCCCACGTCGACGTCGTGCGGGGTGCCGAAGATCCGCGATGACACGTCGGAGAATCTCGGATCGCCCTGCTCGAGCAATTCGAAGATGCCTCCGCCGTTGTCGTTGGACACGACGATCGTCAGCTGCCGCGGCGTCGGTTCGGTGGGCCCGATCAACAGCCCGGAGCTGTCGTGGACGAAGGTCAGGTCGCCGATCAGCGCGACGGTGCGGCCACCGGTGCGCTCGTGTGCCAGGGCTGCCCCAATCGCGGTGGAAACGGTGCCGTCGATGCCGGCGACGCCGCGGTTGGACCGCACCCGGATGCCCTCGGTGTCGAGGCCGACCAGCGCCACATCGCGGACCGGATTGGACGCCCCGAGGACCAGCTGGTCACCTGGCCGCAGCGCGTCGGCCACGACGGCCGCGACATGCAGGCCGGTGGTCAACGGGTGCGCGGCGAGCTGGTCCCGGACCGCTGCCACCGCGAGCCGGTTCACCTCGGCACAACGGTGCAGCCACGCCGGATCGGGTGCCCCGGTGGTAACCGCCCGCGTGCCGGTGGCCTGGGAGTTACCCGAGACGTCGGGCCAGCGCGGCCCGGTAGTGAGGGCGTAGACGGGCACTTGAGAGTCGGCCAGCAACGCCGATACCGGCCGATGCAGCGTCGGGCGGCCGAGCATGATCACCTGCTTGGGGCGCAGCAGCGCCAGTGCCAGCGGGTGCAACGGAGCAGGCCGGAGACTGCCAAAAAAAGATGTGGGCTCGGCGACGGTCGGCAACTGCGCCAGGTTGGGGTGCACGCCCGCGCCGTGCCCGGCGATGACGACGGTGTCGGCGGACAGGTCGATGTCCAGCGGCTGGTCGAACGTGACCGGCGGCGTGTAGGTCCACGGCTTGCCGCCGGGCCGCCCCTGCGGCGCCGCGGCGCCGCGGGATTCTGCATCCGGTACCAGGGGTTCGCGCAGCGGAATGTCAAAGTGCACGGGGCCGGCGTTGGCGGTCCGAGAGCCGGTGGCGGCCGCCACTACTCGGCAGGTCGCCGATCGCCAGGTTGCGTTGAGCGAATCCAGCCGCTCGGGCGCATCCTCGGCCAGGCCCAGGCTGATGGTGGCGCGAACCTGGGTGCCGAAGTAGCCCAGCTGCTCCATGGTCTGGTTGGCTCCGGTGCCGAGCAGTTCATAGGGCCGGTTGGCCGACAGCACGATCAGCGGCACCCTGGCGTAGTTGGCCTCCACCACCGCCGGACCGAGATTTGCGACGGCGGTGCCCGAGGTCATCGCGACGCACACGGGCGCGCCGGCGGCGATCGCCAGGCCGATGGCCAGATAACCGGCGGTGCGCTCGTCGATGCGAACGTGCAGCCGGATCCGGCCACTACGGTCGGCGTCGTGCAAGGCGAATGCCAGCGGCGCGTTCCGCGAACCAGGGCACAGCACCACATCGCGGACGCCGCCGCGGATCAGTTCGTCAACGACGACGCGCGCCTGTGTCGTCGAGGGGTTCACTCCTACAGCCTGTCACAGGCGTTCTAGCGCGCGCCGAAAGTGGAGTTGTCGGGCCAACCGGTGCGTGTGATTCCCCCGGGACGTCGACGTTGGGCCCAAATTTTACGTCGCGAAGAACTGCAGGGCCGCCGCGTTGACGGCCTGCGGCCGCTCGAAGAACCCGAGATGGCCGGTGTCGGGTATCTGCAGGTAGCGGCCGTTTGGCAGGGCGTCAGCTACCTCGCGTCCCAGGTGGGGCGGCGTCACTATGTCGTCGGCGAAGCCGATCACCAGCACTGGGGCGGCGATGCTGCGGTAGGCCGGCAACCGGTTTTCCCCCGGGGAAACGTCCAATTGGCGGCGCAGGCCGGGGGTGGACTTGACCGGCCACATGCTGAACATCGCGATCCAGTCGGCAACGGCCGTGTCATCGTTCAGTGTCTTGCGTGAAAAGCTTTCCAGCAAGCGAATTTTCGCGTCATACGCGACTGGCAGTTGCACACCGGAGGCGTAAAGCTCGGCCTCGGCATCGTAGAAGAGCTGGCGGGTGCGGTCCCGGCGGCCGCGGGTGGCCATCAGCACCGCAGCGCTGACCAGCTCGGGGCGCACCACCATGAGTTCCTGCGCGATGTATGAGCCCATGGACACCCCGACGATGCGCGCCGGAGCGATGTCCAGCGATTCGATCAGCGCGGCCGTGTCGGCGATCATGGTTTGGATCGTGAAGCCTTCAGCGTTTTCGGTGGCGCCGATGCCGCGGTTGTCGAAGGTGATACACCGGTACCCAGCCGCCGTAAACGCCGGCACCTGATGTGGGTGCCAGGTGCGTCCGGCCCCGCCGCGACCGGCGATGAAGACGACGGGCTCACCGCTGCCGCGGTCGTCGTAAGCCAGGTTGATCATTCGGACGACGGTACAAGCAGCGGATAGCAGCTCCTGACCCGGTCGATCCACCACTGCCGCCGCTGTGGTGAGGCCCGAAGCGCCTGCAGCCGTGCCGGGTCTGGACGCACGGGCCCAACCGCCAAGGTGCCGTCGACCGGCACAGCCGGGACGGCAACGTCCTCGACAAACAGCCGGCCGGTGCCAAGCCCGCAGGCGTAGCGGAGGTCGGGCAAGGCCGCCGCGGCCGTCAGCCCGGCGGCGATCCCGACCGCCGAATCAAGCGCGCTGGAGACCACGATCGGGATGTCGATCTGCGCGGCGATGCTGAGCAGTGCCGAAACCCCGCCCAGAGGCGCGACTTTCAGCACCGCGATATCGGCGGCGCGAGCGCGCACGACGGCCAGGGGGTCGTCGGCTTTGCGGATGCTTTCGTCGGCGGCGATCGGCACGTCTGGCATATCTGGGCGCCTGCGCAGCTCGGCGAGTTCGGCGACGGTGGCACAGGGTTGTTCGAGGTACTCCAGCGGGCCGTCGGCAGTCAGCGCCGCCGCCGCCTCGGCTGCGTCCTGTACGGTCCAGCCGCCGTTGGCGTCTACCCGCACCACCGGCACCAGTTCGCGCACCGCGTTGACCCGGTCGACATCGTCGGCCAACGTCTGCCCCGGCTCCGCGACCTTCACCTTGGCCGTGCGGACACCGGGAAACCGGGCCAGCACTTCGGCCACCTGTGCGGCACCCACGGCCGGCACGGTCGCGTTGATGGGAATGCGGTCTCGACGGACCGGCGGCGGCTCGCGGTAGGCGGCCTCGATGCCCGACGCCAGCCAGGCGGCCGCCTCCGCAGCCGGGTATTCCACGAACGCCCCGAATTCTCCCCAGCCCGCCGGGCCCTCGATCAACGCGACTTCGCGAGTGGTGATGCCGCGGAACCGAACCCGCATCGGCAGCGCGACGACGTGCAAGCGGTCCAGCAGATCCGCACATGTCGGCATCACTTGCGGTAAACCTGGCGACCCGCCAGAAATGTCGCACGGACGTCGAGTTCGGCGATCTGCTCCGGCGGCACGGTCCGGGGATCGGCCGACAGCACCACCAGGTCCGCGTATTTGCCGACCTCCAGCGAGCCGATGACGTCGTCGGCGAACAACTGCCAGGCGGCGTCGATGGTCTGCGCACGGATCGCCTGCTCGACGGTCAATCGCTCCTCAGGTCCCAGCACCCGGCCGCTCGGCGCCATTCGGGTCACCGCCACGCTGATGTTGCGCAGCGGCTCCTCGGGTGTGACCGGTGGATCGTTGTGCAGCGAGATGCGCATGCCGGTGGCCACCGCGGATCCCGCTGGCATCCAACGAGATCCGCGCTCCGGTCCGAACAGGCCGTCGACGATGATGTCACCCCAGTAGTGGATCTGGTCGACGAAGATGCTGCAGGTGACGCCGAGATCGGCGGCTCGCTGGAGCTGTTCGGGCCGGATCGCGCCGACGTGCTCGAGCCGCAGTCGGTGGTCGTCACGCGGGTTGTGACGCAGCGCCTCTTCGTAAACGTCGAGGATGGTGTCGACGCCCGCGTCGCCCTGCACGTGGCAGGCCATCTGCCAGCCCAGCGGAAAGTAGGCGCTGACGATTTCGGTCAGTTGCTCGGCGGTGTAGTTGGCGCATCCGCAGGATCCCGGTGTCACGCCGATCGCGCGGGTCGCGGCGGTGTCCAGGTAGGGGAAGGACAGCGCGATGTTGCCGATCCAGGGTGAGCCGTCCACCCAGATCTTGATGCCGACCTGGCGCAGCATGTCGTCGCCCTGGCCGGGCGTGGCGGTGGTGGACATCTGCGGATTGGACACTTCGTAGGTCCGAATCCGCACCGTGAGCTGGTCGCGCAGCTGCTGCACCAACGGCCCAAAATTCGGGTCGAACGCCATCTCCGAACAGGTGGTCAGCCCGGCGCGGTTGAGCCTGGCGCACTCGGCGAGCAGCATCGCCGGGTAGTCGCCGGGCGCGATGGCGCCGCCGATCAGCGGAAACACCGCGCCGATTTCCTCGGCGGTGCCGTCGAGTTCGCCGTTCGCGTCGCGGCCGTACTTGGCGCCCTTCGGGTCCGGGGTGTCGCGGCTCAGACCGTTGAGCTGCGCGGCATGCGAATTGAAAAAGGCCTTGTGCCCGGAGTTGTGGATGATGACCAGCGGGCTGTCCGGGGCGACGTCGTCGAGCCAGGCCAGCGTGGGCGTCGGCAGGCCCGACTGCAGCAGAGCGTCCCAGCCGTTCAGGTAGGCGCCATCGGATCCCCGGTTCGCCACCTCGCGGTGGATCGCAGCGAGGACGTCGTCGGGTTTGGCAAGGGTGACCGGGCGGATGTCGACGATCCGGTCCGACAACGCAACGGCCTCCATCAACGGATGACCGTGTGCCTCAACAAATCCAGGCATGACGCAACGGTCACCGAGGTCGATGGTCTGGGTGTCGGGGCCAATCAACCCCGCGACGTCGGCCCGGTCGCCCACGGCGACGATCCGGCCGTCGGCGACGGCCAACGCCTCGGCGGTCGGTCGGGTGTCGTCGACGGTTAACACAGTTCCGGTGATGACGACATCTGCGGCGGCCATGAACAGCGAGCCTAGTGATGCGAGGGCCCGTCGAGGGTGCGACAGACCCGAATTGCAACACGTTCTAGTGTGGCCATATGAGTGACGAGTTGCTGCGCCATCCGACCCACAACGGCCACTTACTGGTAGGCGCGCTCAAGCGCCACAAGAACAAGCCGGTGCTGTTCCTCGGTGATACCACGCTGACCGGTGGTCAGCTGGCCGAGCGGATCAGCCAGTACACCCAGGCGTTCGAAGCGCTGGGCGCCGGCACCGGCGTCACCGTGGGGCTGTTGGCGCTCAACCGCCCCGAGGTACTGATGATTCTCGGCGCCAGCCAGACCCAGGGCTATCGGCGCACCGCACTGCATCCGATGGGTTCGCTGGACGACCACGCCTACGTGCTCTCCGACTGCGGTGCCAGCTCGCTGATCATCGACCCCAACCCGATGTTCGTTGAGCGGGCGCTGGGCCTGCTGGAGAAGGTGGACTCGCTCAAGCAGATCCTCACCATCGGCCCGGTGCCGCAGGAGCTCGTAGACCTAAAGGTGCAAGCGGTCGACTTGTCGGCCGAGGCGGCCAAATACCACCCGAAGCCGTTGGTTGTCGCCGAGCTGGCGCCGGACCACATCGGCGGCATGGCGTACACCGGCGGCACCACCGGCAAGCCCAAGGGTGTGCTGGGCACCACCGGCAACATCGCCAGCATGACCCAGATCCAGCTTTCCGAATGGGAATGGCCCGAGGACCCGCGGTTCCTGATGTGCACGCCGCTGTCGCACGCTGGCGCGGCGTTCTTCACGCCCACGGTGGTCAAGGGCGGCGTGATGGTGGTGCTGGCCAAGTTCGACCCGGCCGAGGTGCTGAAAACCATTGAGGAACAAAAAATTACGGCCACCATGCTGGTGCCGTCGATGCTCTACGCGCTGATGGACCACCCGGATTCGCACACCCGCGACCTGTCCTCACTGGAGACCGTCTACTACGGCGCCTCGGCGATGAACCCGGTGCGGCTGGCCGAGGCGATCCGGCGGTTCGGCCCGATCTTCGCGCAGTACTACGGGCAATCCGAGGCGCCGATGGCCATCACCTATTTGGCCAAGGCCGATCACGACGAGAAGCGGCTCACCTCCTGCGGGCGCCCGACGCTGTTCGCCCGGGTCGCACTGCTGGCCGAGGACGGCAAGCCGGTGCCGCAGGGCGAACCGGGCGAGATCTGCGTCAGCGGACCACTTCTTGCGGGCGGCTACTGGAACAAACCGGAAGCCACCGCTGAGGCGTTCCGGGACGGCTGGCTACACACCGGCGACATGGCGCGCGAGGACGAGGACGGCTTCTACTTCATCGTCGACCGGGTCAAGGACATGATCGTCACCGGCGGCTTCAACGTCTTCCCGCGCGAAGTCGAGGACGTGATCGCCGAGCACCCGGCCATCGCCCAGGTATGCGTGGTCGGGACGCCGGACGAGAAGTGGGGCGAGGCCGTCACAGCGGTAGTAGTGCTACGCGCCGACGCGGCCCGCGACGAGGCCGCGATAGACGCCATGTCCGCCGAGATTCAGGCCGCGGTCAAGGAGCGCAAGGGCTCGGTGCAGGCACCCAAGCGGGTAGTGGTCGTCGACTCGCTGCCGTTGACCGGGCTGGGCAAGCCGGACAAGAAGGCCGTGCGGGCGCGGTTCTGGGAAGGCTCCGGCCGCGCCGTCGGCTGATTTTGGTTGCGCGAGCAGACGCGAAAGCACCCTAAATCCCTGATTTTAGGGTGCTTTCGCGTCTGCTCGGCCAGGGGCGGCCCGCTACAACCGCATGGCTTCGACGCTGCCCTGGCGGCCTTTCAGAAGGCGCCGTGAGGAATCCCACGTCCTGACAGGTAGCGTTCGCTGTCATGGCCTTGAGTGACAGCCCATTCGATCAGCAGGCCTGGCGAGGGGTCGACGGTTTCGGCGATCTGACCGACATCACCTACCACCACCACGTGCATGACGCGACGGTGCGGGTGGCGTTCAATCGTCCCGAGGTGCGCAACGCGTTCCGGCCGCACACCGTCGACGAGCTGTACCGCGTGCTCGACCACGCCCGGATGTCGCCCGACGTGGGCGTGGTGTTGCTGACCGGCAACGGGCCGTCGCCGAAAGACGGCGGGTGGGCATTTTGCTCCGGGGGCGACCAGCGCATCCGCGGGCGCTCCGGCTACCAATACGCAAGCGGAGACACGGCGGACACGGTCGACGTAGCCCGCGCCGGCCGGCTGCACATCCTCGAGGTCCAGCGGCTGATCCGGTTCATGCCGAAGATCGTCATCTGCCTGGTCAACGGGTGGGCTGCCGGCGGCGGCCACAGCCTGCACGTGATCTGCGACCTCACGCTGGCCAGCCGCGAGCACGCCCGCTTCAAGCAAACGGACGCCGACGTCGGCAGCTTCGACGGCGGTTACGGCAGCGCGTACCTGGCCCGTCAGGTCGGCCAGAAATTCGCCCGGGAGATCTTCTTCCTTGGCCGTACCTACACGGCGGAGCAGATGCACCACATGGGCGCGGTCAACGAGGTCGTCGACCACGCCGAGCTGGAGCGGGTCGGCGCGCAGTGGGCGGCCGAGATCAACGCCAAATCACCGCAGGCGCAACGGATGCTGAAGTTCGCGTTCAACCTGCTCGACGACGGCCTGGTGGGCCAGCAACTGTTCGCGGGTGAGGCGACCCGGCTGGCGTACATGACCGACGAGGCCGTCGAGGGCCGTGACGCGTTCCTGGAAAAGCGTCCCCCGGACTGGAGCCCGTTCCCCCGCTACTTCTGAGTGCCCGTCGGCCTCCTTAGACTCCCCACGTGAGTAAGAGTCCGCTTCGCCGGTTGACCGACCAGATCGTCCTGACGAGCATGCGACCGCCCATTTCAGCGCAAGTACTGTCCAACCGGAGCGCGACCAAACCGGTCGACCTCGCGGGTAAGCGCGTCCTGATCACCGGGGCATCGTCGGGCATCGGTGAGGCCGCGGCCGAACAGTTCGCCCGGCACGGCGCCACCGTCGTCGTCGTGGCCCGCCGCCAGGATCTGCTGGACGCGGTGGCGCAGCGGATCACCGCAGCCGGTGGCACGGCGATCTCGATCTCCTGCGATGTCTCGGACATGGACGCCATCGACGCATTGGTCGCCGACGTCGGAAACCGGATCGGCGGCGTCGACATCTTGATCAACAACGCCGGCCGGTCCATCCGGCGGCCGCTGGCCGAGTCGCTGGAACGCTGGCATGACGTCGATCGGACCATGGTGCTCAACTACTACGCGCCGCTGCGGCTGATCCGCGGATTCGCACCCGGGATGCTCGAACGCGGCGACGGCCACATCATCAACGTCTCGACCTGGGGCGTGTTATCCGAAGCCGCGCCGCTGTTCTCGGTGTACAACGCGTCCAAGGCCGCGCTGTCGGCGGCGAGCCGGATCGCCGAAACCGAGTGGGGACCGCGTGGTGTGCATACGACGCTGCTGTACTACCCGTTGGTGGCCACCCCGATGATCGAGCCGACCAAGGCCTATCAGGGGATGCCCGCGCTGACGTCCGAAGAAGCCGCCGAGTGGATGATCACGGCCGCCCGCACCCGACCGGTCCGGATCGCACCGCGGATGGCGATTGCCGCCAGGGCGCTGGACACCGTCGGCCCGCGCTGGGTCAACGCCATCATGCAGCGGCAGAACATCCAGCCCAACGACCCCCGGTAACTGAACGGCGTCTGGTGCTTCAATGCAGCCGACCAGATGCACGCAAACGCCTCAGACTCGCCGTAGAGACGTGGTAGACACGGATTCATGGAGATTCTCTCCAGCCGGATGCTGTTCCGGCCGGCGGACTATCAGCGGTCGCTGAGCTTCTACCGCGACCAAATCGGGCTGGCGATCGCCCGCGACTACGGTGGGGGCACAGTATTTTTCGCTGGCCAATCTTTGCTCGAATTGGCCGGTTACGGCGCCCCGGACCATTCGCAGGGACCCTTTCCCGGCGCGCTGTGGTTGCAAGTCCGCGACATCCAGGCAACCCAGGCCGAGCTGCTGAGCCGGGGAGTGTCGATCACCCGCCCCGCGCGTTGCGAACCGTGGGGTCTGCACGAGATGCACGTGACCGACCCGGACGGAATCACCCTTATTTTCATAGAGATTCCGGCCGATCACCCGCTGCGCCGGACACCCGAGGCAACCCGGATAAACGGTAGGTTAACTAACGGCTAACATCTGACGACGACTCAAGATACTCTCGCGTTTTGCCTACTCGTGCATTCGACAATTGAATCCTCCGACCACCAGAATCAGGCGCTGTGAACATCCAATTGTTCCTCTTAATCATTGTCGTAGTGACGGCATTAGGCTTCGACTTCACGAATGGCTTCCACGACACCGCCAACGCCATGGCGACCTCCATCGCCAGTGGCGCACTCAAGCCCAAGGCAGCGGTCGCACTGTCGGCGGTCCTCAACCTGGTGGGCGCATTCTTGTCCACCACTGTCGCGGCCACGATCGCCAAAGGTCTGATCGACGGGCACATAGTCACGCTGGAACTGGTCTTCGCCGGCCTGGTCGGCGGCGTGGTCTGGAACCTGATGACCTGGCTGCTCGGTATCCCCTCGAGTTCCTCGCACGCGCTGATCGGCGGCATCGTCGGTGCCACGATCGCCGCCGTCGGCGGCCACGGGGTGATCTGGAAGGGCATCACGTCCAAGGCGATCATCCCGGCAGTGGTGTCAGCGCTTCTGGCCATCCTCGTTGGTGCGGTGGCCACCTGGCTGGTCTACCGGATCACCCGCGGCGTTGGGGAGACCCGCACCGAGGCCGGCTTCCGGCGCGGCCAGATCGGCTCGGCGTCGCTGGTTTCGCTGGCGCACGGCACCAACGACGCACAGAAGACGATGGGCATCATCTTCCTGGCGCTGATGACCTACGGCTCCGTCAGCAAGACGGCGGCGGCGCCGCCGCTGTGGGTCATCGTGGGTTGCGCCGTGGCGATGGCGTCGGGTACCTACCTGGGCGGCTGGCGGATCATCCGCACCCTGGGCAAGGGCCTGGTCGAGATCAAGTCGCCGCAAGGCATGGCCGCCGAATCATCTTCGGCCGCAATCATTCTGCTCTCCGCGCACTTCGGCTACGCGCTGTCGACCACCCAGGTCTGCACCGGTTCGGTGATGGGCAGCGGGCTGGGCAAGCCCGGCGGCGAGGTGCGCTGGGGCGTGGCCGGCCGAATGGCGGTCGCGTGGCTGGTCACACTTCCGCTGGCCGGGTTGGTCGGAGCGATCACCTACTGGATCGTGCACCTGATCGGTGGATACCCCGGCGCGATCGTCGGCTTCGGGTTGCTGGTCGCGGCCTCCGCCGCCATCTACATCCGGTCGCGCAAGACCAAGGTCGACCACAACAACGTCAACGCCGAGTGGGAAGGCAGCGTCACCGCCGGACTCGACGACGACGGCAACCCGCCTTCCGCCACGGCAGGCATCGGCTCCGGCGACGGCTCGGTTAACGCAAGGAGTGCCTCATGACCGTGTTCAAGGAATGGTTCAACTACGAGGCCTCGTTCAAGATCCTGGTCTTCGCCCTGCTGGCAGGTGCCGCTCTGCCGGCGCTGTTCGCCGTGGGGGTTCGGTTTCAGGCCGTCGGCGCGGGGCAACAAGCGACAGCTGATGGCCACGTACCGGACAAGAACCCGGTGATGCTCGCGGTGGCCTGGTTGATCTACGGGCTGGTAGTCGTGGTGATTGCCTTCGCTCTGCTGTATATCGCCCGCGACTTCATCGCGACTCAGACGGGCTCTCCCTTCCTGGGGGCCAAAGTTAAGTAACATCGAATCGATGTCCACCTAACTACCGAGCCCCCGGGGCGGAGTGAAGCAAGTGAATGGATTCCTTAGTTCGGTGGTCTCGTGGTTGCGCGCGGGCTATCCGGAAGGCGTTCCACCGACCGACACCTTTGCGCTGCTGGCCTTGCTGACCCGCCGGTTGGGCAACGACGAGGTCAAAATCGTGGCCAACGCACTCATGGAGCGCGGTGACTTCGACAAGGCCGACATCGGTGTGCTGATCAGCAAGCTCACCGATGAGCTGCCGTCGGAAGAGGACATCGAACGAGTGCGCGAGCGGTTGGTGGCCAAAGGCGGCTGGCCGACCGACAATGAGCACGACGGCGGAGAGCACGTATAGCAGTCCTGCGGGCGCTTAACGTCCGGCCCGGCTGCGCTGTCCCGTTACTGTTGCCAGCCCTGCAACGGGTGCTGGACGGTCGCGATCCGGCGATGGTCGTCGCCCCGGCCGATCAAGTGTCCACCCAGCGCGCTCTGCGGGTGGGCCAAGACATCGACGACGACGTGGCTCTGGTGGTAGCGACGTCGGGAACCACCGGTGCTCCCAAGGGCGCGTTGTTGAGCGCCGCCGCCTTGTCTGCCAGCGCGTCGGCCACCCACGACCGCCTCGGCGGACCGGGGAGTTGGCTTTTGGCGTTGCCCCCGTATCACATCGCGGGGGTGCAGGTGCTGGTGCGCAGCGTGCTCGCCGGTACCGAGCCCGTCGAGCTGGACGTCTCCGCTGGATTTGATGTCGCCCAATTACCCGGGGCGGTAAGGAAATTAGGCCGCGGTCGACGGTACACGTCGTTGGTCGCCGCGCAGCTGACCAAGGCGCTCAGCGACCCCGCGGCCGCGACCGCACTCGCCGAATTGGATGCCGTGCTGATCGGCGGCGGACCGGCCCCGCAGCCGATCCTCGACGCAGCGGCAGCCGCAGGCATCACAGTTGTGCGCACCTACGGGATGAGCGAGACCGCCGGAGGCTGCGTTTACGACGGCGTGCCCCTGGACGGGGTCCGGCTGCGTCTGCTGGCCGATGGACGAATTGAGATCGGCGGCACAACCCTGGCCCAGGGCTACCGCAACCCGGCCGAGCCGGACCCCTTCGCCGAACCAGGATGGTTCCGCACCGACGATCTCGGCGCCGTCGATGATGCGGGCGTGCTGACCGTGCTCGGGCGCGTCGACGACGCGATCAGCACCGGCGGGCTGACGGTGCTGCCGCAGCCCGTCGAGGCCGCGCTGCGCACCCACCCCGCCGTCAGCGATACCGCGGTTTTCGGCCTGCCCGATGACCGGCTGGGCCAGCGGGTGGTCGCGGCGGTCGTGGTGAGCGACGGGTGTGCGCCGCCGACGCTGGACGCGTTGCGCGCGCACGTGGCACGCACCCTGGACGCCACCGCCGCACCTCGCGAGCTACACATCCTCGACGCGCTACCGCGACGCGGCATCGGCAAGGTCGACCGGACGGAGTTGGTGCGCCGGTTCGCCGGCACCACTGGTGACTGTTAGCCATTGAGTGTGCGTTGAGGGCTTTGCGTGCCCGTGATCAGAACTAATGGTGGCCCGGGCTACCGCCGCCGTGTGGCTCCTGCGGCGTCACCGGCTTCGGGGCCGGGGCCACCGTCGGAACGGGGGCCTGGGTTGTCGGCTTCGGCGCAACAGTCGGTTGCGTTGAGGGAACTACTGGCTTCGCGCTTGTCGGCGGCTGCGTCGTTTGGGTCGGCGGCTGCGTGGTCTGGGTCGTCGGAGGCGTGTACGTGGTGGTCGGCGGCTCATGCGTGGTCGTCGGCGGCTGCGTGGTGGTCGGCGGCTCATGCGTGGTCGTCGGCGGTTCCGTGGTCGTCGGCGGCTCCGTGGTGGTCGGCGGTTCCGTGGTCGTCGGTGGTTCCGTGGGCGGCGTCGTCGGCGGTGTAGTGGGCGGTGTCGTCGGAGGCGTAATGGGCGGAGTCGATGGGTATCCCGGCTGCCACCCCGGGTACGGCGGCCGCCATCCCGGGTACGGCGGCTGCCACCCCGGGTAGGGGTTGTATCCCGGGTACGGCGGCTGCCACCCCGGGTACGGTGGCTGCCACCCCGAGTACGGCGGCCGCCATCCCGGGTACGGATTGATGCCGCCCGGCCCAGGCGGGGCGATGGGAGCGGGGGCGGGATCAAGCGCCGCTAGCCCACCGCCCTCGGGAATTAGCTGCTGCGGAATGTAACCGTTGGAATCCGGAATGACGCCGCCCTGGTATCCCGCATTGGGCTGACCGGGCGGGGGCGCCGGTACCGGGGCCTGTTGCTGAGTCGGCAACAGCGGCATGAATTTTCCCGGGGCAGCATTCTGCAGTCCGACCACGGGCTGTTGAGCCGAGGTCGGCCGGACGGCCACCACCAAAGCGACAGCCAGCGACGCGAACCCGACTACAGCGAATGCGATGACGGCGTTGCCGATGATCAACGAGCGGCGGCTGAGCCGGACCGGTCCGGTCGCGGCTTCGCCATCGCCGTAGCCATCGACGAACTCGTCGTACTCGTCGTCGTATTCATCCATGTCGACGGGAAGCAGTTCGTTCTCGCCGGCCATCGAGTACGCGAGCTGGTGGTCCTCCGCGCTCGGGTCGGCAAACTCGGCTGCGGGCACGATCGTCGTTTCGTCTCCGGTGAGCACGACTGGGGCCATCGCGGTCGCGTCAGGGCCACCCACCAAAGGCGCGGCCGCCAGTGCAGCGCCGCGGGCGAGCGCAAAAGTGGGGTCATCGGCAATCTCCACCCGCATCGTCGTCGCGTCGCGAAGCTGGTGGGCAACTTGGGTGAGCTCAGGAGACGCGCCTACCAGGTACAGATCCCCCGGGGCGTCTGGCTGGTCGCCGAGCCTGGCCATCAGCGTGTCGAGCGTGGCGGTGGTTTCCGCGCCGGCAAGGGACCCGCTGGCCAGGAGGGTGGGCGGTGCGTACTCGTCCCCCGCCGCCAAATCCACCCCCGAACCCACGATCGACAACGTGGCGGTCTCGTCGTCCATCACCAGCACGGCGCCGGGCCGCCCCGCGGCGCGCATCAAGGCAGTCACCGCCTGCGACTCCGACAGCACCGCGACGTCGTGAACGCCGGAGTCTTCCAACGCCCGCCGCAATTGGTCGGCTTTGGGGTGATCTGTCCAGCACAGCCGGGTAGCGACCAGCCGGTGGCTCTCGTCGGCGAGCAGTCGATTCGTGCCGACCACGGTCTGGGTCAGCGTCTCGATCGGTTGATCAGCGAGATCGACGACGGATTGGTCGATCACGTCGTGACCCGCTGCCCCCGACGCGACAAGCGCCAAGCGGGCAACGGGGCCGGTGACCGCAACCCCCAAAATGACGTCCATCGCGGCTCTCCTTCGGCTGGCCACCCCGCGCCAGCAATCTCCAGCCATCATTACACTGCGATACCGTCGGCAGTATCAATTGCCCAGCCGACAAGATTTGCCTACACCGCAGCGTAACTGGATATCCCAACGGCGGGACGGCCGCCGCGGGACAACAGGTGCTTCACGTGCCGGTTCTCAGCCACTGCCGCGCCGCCCGAATGGAGACTATGTTCGCAACTGAGCGTCACATTCGGCCCGGCAGGGTGTTCCCTCGCCGCCCAACCGAATCCGCGCCAATAGTGACCGTCCTTGATCCCCGGGGGGCATCGTGACGCAGGGCAACGACGAGACGCCGACCGGCCCGGTCAGCGGGCAGATACGGCAGGCACCGGCGCGTCCGGGGAATCCGGCGGATCCGGCAAATCCGGACCACGCGGGCCAGCGCCGCTGGAACAGCGTCCGCAATCTGCTTGCCGCGGTTCTGCTCGTCGGTGCGGTGCTGTTGCCGTGGAACCTGTATTTCGGTGTCGGAATCCCGGACAGCAAGACGGCCTTGTTCGGGGCACTGGGCGCGGTGACGCTGCTTTCCCTGGCCTCCCTGGCCGTGAGCGGGCGGCTTCGCTTCGCACTCAACCTCCCCTATCTGCTGCTGGTGCTCGGCTTCGTCGTCTTCGACGTGTTCGAGACGATCCGAACCGGAAGCGGCGTGGCTGTGCCCGGTGGCGTCGGGCCGGGCGGGTGGCTGGGGATCGCCGGTGCACTCCTGGCCGCACAACCGGCGATCACCGGAGTGGATGACGCGTTCAGCGGCTGGCTGAGGTGGACCCGGATCCTTGGCTACGCGTCGATGGTCGCGGCGACACTGAGTTTCGCCTTCAACTTGTTCTGGCGGGTGAAGTACGCGTTGCAGGGCGATTCGTCTGGGTTCGGCAAGCAGAACATCGCCGTCATCTCGACGGCGGTGGTGTACGGCGTGGTGGCGTTGGCCGCCGTGCTGATCGCGTCCAGGTGGATGCTTCGCAGCGACAACGCTTCCCAACTTGCGACCATCGCGCTGGGGGCCTCGACGCTGGTCGCCGGGGTCCTGGTGTGGAGCCTTCCGATCGGTCGTGACGTCGACGCCTTCCACGGCATCGCGCAGAACACGTCGACGGCCGGGGTCGGGTTCGAGGGTTATTTGGCGTGGGCGGCGGCTGCGGCGATCCTCGGGCCGCGGACCTTGTTCGGGTATCGGCACACGGCGTCGACCGACGAAAGACCATGGCGGACTGCCGCCCGAAATGGCTTGCTGCTCATCGCCCTATGGTGCCTTGGATCGGTATTGATGAGGGCCAACGACCTCGCCGTGGCGGTGAGCCTGAACTACCCCTTCTCCCGCTACGACACGATGACGCTGGCCGCTTTCGATCTGGTCACCGCGATCCTTGCGATCTGGCTCCGGATGAGCCTGGCCAACGCCTCCGCACGCGCCAGGCTGATCTCATCGCTTGCTGGGCTTCTGGTCACGCTCAGCATTGCCCGGGTTGTGGTGGGCGTCGTGCTGGCCCCGCGATTCCAACAACCGCCGAACGGCGGCGGGTGGAATAACCCGGTTTACGGAAACGATCTCGCGCAGCAGATCACCAGCACCTTCGATGTCGTGCTGTCCGGCGTGGCCCTGGGCATCCTTGCCTTCGCCATCATCACCGGCCACCTCACCGGTCGACGCCTGCGCCGGCAAAAACGTCGCGCCGCACGCGCCAACGAGGCGCCGCGTCGCGCGCCCAAGGCCGCTGCCCTGCCGTCGGCCGCGGCGACTACCCGCATCGCGACCGGCGCCTCGCCTCGAATCTTCCGCGGCGACGATTCCGCCACGGGGCAGATATCCGTCCAGAAGCCCAAAATCTACCGACCACCGCAAGACTCGACTTAGGTCGAGTCCCCACCAACCTTCATGGCAACTGCACCGGCAGGGTGACGCCAATGTGCGGCAGGCAGTGCGTGCAGCTGCGGTCGACGGCGACGCGGCCGATCGCCGCGCCCACCAGCTTCTTGAACAGAGCCATGTTCTTCTCAAACTGGGCGAACACGTCGACAGCCTTAACGCCCTCGCCGGGTGTGATGCCCGCGTCCAGGTCGGTCACTAAAGCAATTGCCGCATAACATATTTCGAGTTCCCGCGCGAGCACCGCCTCCGGATAGCCGGTCATGTTGACCAGGCTGAACCCGGCCGAAGCAAACCACTGACTTTCGGCCCGGGTGGAAAACCGCGGGCCTTGGATCACCACCATGGTGCCGCCGTCGACCACGCCGGGCAGGTCGTTGGCCGCGGCCCGCAGGGTCGGGCAATAGGGATCGGCGAAGTCGACATGGATGGCTCCGGAGTCGAAATAGGTGTCAGCGCGGCCGTTGGTGCGATCCACCAGCTGATCGGGCACAACGACGACCCCTGGGCCCAGTTCAGGTTTCAGGCTGCCGACCGCGCACGGCGCGAGAACTCGCCGAACACCGAGCTTTCGCAGCGCCCACATGTTGGCCCGGTACGGCACGGTGTGCGCAGAATATTCGTGTTGGGCGCCGTGGCGGGGCAGGAAGGCGACTTCGTGCTCACCGATGGCGCCCACCGTGATCGGGGCGCTGGGCTGACCGTACGGGGTGTCGATGCTGACGTCGCGGGCTTTGCTTCCAAAAGGGGCCTCAAAGAAGCTGTAGAAACCGCTCCCGCCTATTACTCCGAGCATCCTCCCATTGTCGTGCATCCCCCCCGGTCGATCCCGTGTGCGTGGCAAGCGGAAGATGCCCTGGTGGCCACCTTCGCGCAATGGATGTCGGGTGCGCGGCCGCGGACACTGCCCAACGCGGTGGCGCCGGTCGTCGCCGGCACCGGCGCTGCCGCATGGCTGCACTCCGCCGTGTGGTGGAAAGCCCTGCTGGCACTGGCCGTCGCGCTGGCGCTGATCATCGGCGTCAACTACGCAAACGACTACTCGGACGGCATCCGTGGCACCGACGATGAGCGGGCCGGCCCGCTGCGACTGGTGGGGTCGCGACTGGCGACCCCGCGATCGGTGTTGACCGCGGCGGTGACGAGCTTGACGGTCGGGGCGGCGGCCGGGCTGGTACTGGCGTTGCTCAGCGCGCCGTGGCTGATCGCGGTCGGCGTCGCCTGCGTCGCCGGTGCGTGGCTGTACACGGGCGGATCCAAGCCCTACGGCTATGCGGGTTTTGGCGAGGTCGCGGTGTTCGTGTTCTTCGGCCTGGTCGCCGTTCTCGGCACCCAGTACACCCAGGCACTGCGGGTCGACTGGGTGGGGCTGGTGCTGGCGGTGTCTATCGGCGCCCTGTCGTCAGCGGTGCTGGTGGCAAACAACCTGCGGGACATCCCCACCGACACGCAGTCGCACAAGTTGACCCTCGCGGTACGCCTGGGCGACGCCCGGACACGGGTGTTCTACCAGGCGTTGCTGGCGACCGCCGGAGCGCTGACACTGGTGCTGATGCTGGCGACGCCGTGGTGTGCGGTGGGGTTGGTGGCCACGCCGCTGGCCCTGCGCGCCGCGGCGCCGGTGCGATCCGGCCGCGTCGGTCCAGAGCTCATCCCGGTGCTGCGGGACACCGGGCTGGCAATGGTGGTATGGGCGATCGCGGTAGCGGTCGCTTTGGCATTAGCCCACTAGGCGGTTCTGACTGTGCACTGTGGGCGTTGACTGTGCGCTCACGGAGCGGCCCGTCGGCGTGTCGTCACCCTGAATGCACACGCAACCTGGAGCCTCAGACACTAGCCCGAGACGAACATGCATAGAGTCAGGTGACACCACCAATCGAGGGACGGGCATGAAGCAGATCGCCACGACCAGCGGGCCCAAGTGCATCGGATTGCTCAGTCTCGGCTCATACCGCCCCGAGCGAGTGGTCACCAACGATGAGATATGTCAGGACATCGACTCTTCCGACGAATGGATCTTCTCCCGAACCGGAATCAAAACTCGCCGGTTCGCCACTGCCGAGGAATCCGCCGCATCCATGGCAATCGAGGCGGGTCGACAGGCCATTTCGAACGCCGCACTCGCGGCGACCGACATTGACGGCGTCATCGTCGCCACCAACACCCATTTTCGTCAGACCCCGGGCTGCGCCCCAACGGTCGCGGCGGCACTGGGCGCAAAGGGTGTTCTCGGGTTTGATATCGCGGCGGGGTGCGCCGGCTTCGGGTACGCGCTCGGCGTCGCCGCCGACATGGTCCGCGGCGGCAGCGCCGACAAGATGCTGGTAATCGGTTCGGAGAAACTGTCCCCCACTGTCGACATGCAGGACCGCAGCAACTGTTTCATCTTTGCCGACGGCGCAGCCGCAGTTGTAGTGGGCGAGACGCCCGTTCAAGGTATTGGACCGACGGTCTGGGGCAGCGATGGCGAACAGTCCAATGCCATACGTCAGGATATCGACTGGATCTCCTACACCCAGCATCCCACCGGCCCGCGGCCGTATCTGCGGCTTGAAGGCAGCGCGGTATTCCGTTGGGCGGCATTCGAAATGGGCAAGGTCGGCCGGCAGGCGATGGACGCAGCAGGAATCAGACCCGACGAGATAGACGTGTTCGTACCTCACCAGGCCAATAGCCGAATCAACGAGGTATTGGCCAAGAGCCTGGAGCTGCGGCCGGACGCGATCGTCGCCAACGATATTGAGCACACTGGAAACACGTCCGCGGCTTCCATTCCCCTGGCGATGGCCGAACTATTGATGACCGGCGCAGCCAAACCGGGCGACCTTGCCCTCCTGATCGGATACGGCGCAGGCCTGAGTTATGCCGCGCAGGTCGTACGCATGCCCAACGGTTGAGCGCACGCTTTCACTCGTCGTCGGGCGCCTGGTCGCGCACCGTCTCGCCGCGCAGCCGGGCCTGCAGCTTTTCGCGTTCCTCGCGCCGACGCTCACCGACTATCGCCAGCGCCGCTGTCGCGCGGTGGCGCAACGGGGTGAACAGCCAGATGCCCAGAGGCATTCCGATGATGAAAGCGAACAACACGGCGACGACGATGGGGAATTGGGTGATCCCGAGTAAGCGCGCCACCCCGTAGATCGCGGCGCTGAGTGCGGCTACCAGCAGAAACCGCGCCAACGCGTAAGACAAGACGTCGATGACGACCCGATCCCGTCGATCCTCAATCTGGTCCCCCGCGAGATCCTCAGTGCTGTTGTCGCTGGCTCCTTCTGACACAGCTAGAGCCTACGGCGCGGGTATATTCATTCAAAGGAGGTGTTGAGTGCTCTACCTGCTGCTCGTCCTGGTATTGGGGACGCTGATCTACGTTGGGCTGCGCGCGGCGCGTTCGCAAATCATGCGAGCGAAGACTCGCGTTATCGGGCCCGACGACGATCCCGATTTCATGCGGCGGTTAGGACACGGGGACAACAACCCGCGCTAGTTCCAATGGCGGCGACCCGCCGCGCCCGGCTACGCCGCGCTTGCGATCGCCGGCGCAATGGCGGCGACCCGCTGCGCCCGGCTACGCCGCGCTTGCGATCGCCGGCGCAATGGCGGCGACCCGCTGCGCCCGGCTACGCCGCGCTTGCGATCGCCGCTAGCCCCGTTGGTCGCTGGGGAACCCATCCGCGACAACGGCCGCCAGCTCGGTAAGCGCTTCACGAGTCGGCCGCCGCAGCCGGTCCAGGCTGATCTCGGCGCCCTCCTCCAAGTGTGGGTCGAAGGGCACCAGCCGCACCGCGCGGCAACGCCGGGAGAAGTGCTCGACCACCTTGTCCATGTCGACCTTGCCCGTTCGTGGCCGCACCGCGTTGATGACCGCGATCGAGTTGCGGACCAGCTCTTCGTGGCCGTGCGCGTCGAGCCAATCCAGCGTCGCCGAAGCGCTGCGCGCGCCGTCGATGGATGCCGAACTGACCACCAGCAGCACATCGGCCGTGTCCAGCACCGACGACATCGCGGAGTGCAGGAGTCCGGTGCCGCAGTCGGTGAGCACTAGGCCGTAGAACCGCTCCAGCAGGTAGAGGGTGTTGGCATAGTCGTCGGCGCTGAACGGTTCCGACACCGCCGGATCGCTCTCGGACGCCAGCACCTCCATTCCGCTCGGGCCCCGCGAGGTGTAGCGGCGGATGTCGCTGTAGCGATCGATCGATTTGGCGTCGTGCAGGAGCTGGCGCACGCTGGACGCCGTCTCCAGCGGGACCTTCTGACTTAGGGTGCCGCGGTCGGGGCTGGCATCCAAAGCCACCACCCGATCGCCCCGGAGGGCGGCGAAGGTGGATCCCAGGGTCGCGGTGATGGTGGTTTTGCCGACACCGCCCTTCAGCGACAGCGTCGCCACCCGGTAGCAGCCGCGCAGCGGCTGGTTCACCTGTGCCACCAGGTTGTTGTAGCGAGCGGCCCGGGGGCTCTCCCCCAGATTGATCAGCTGACCGGACAGCGTGTACAGCCACCGCCGCCAGCCCTGCGATGGCGGCGGTTTGACCGGCCGCAGGAGCACGCCGGTGGACAGTTCCGGATACGGGGTGTGCGGAACGCGCTCGTGGTGATACTGCTGGGTCTGCGGCACCTTGGGCGGACCTTGAGACGGGCCTTGAGACGGGCCACTGTAGTACGCCCCGAAAGCCGTCGGGTCGACCCGCGCGATGCCGGTAATCGGTGTGGGATCCCAGGGCGGCATCCCGGCCGGTGCCGGCGGTGGCGGCGCCGGCTGCGGCCTGTCGGGTCCGGGCGCCCGCCGCCCGGTGCGGAATCCGGCGAAGGCTTGGGTATTGGTGTCGCCGCCGGATTCTGCCGGCGGTTCGCCGGGGCGTTGGTGGGGCGGCGGCGCCTGAGGCGGCAACTGAGTAGTCGGATGACCGGGCGTCCCCCAGCCCGTCGTCGGATCGTCGGCCACGTGCACTTCCCCCTTGTTTGCCGTACTCCGTTCGGTTGGCTAGCTGTCAGCCCACGCCCGCGTAGGAATGCAGACCCACAGTCACCAGGTTAACGAAGAACAGATTGAAGATCATGGCCACGAATCCCGCGACGTTGATCCACGCCGCCTTCCTGTCCCGCCATCCCGCGGTTGACCTGGCATGCAGATACGCCGCATACACCACCCACGCGACGAACGACACCGTCTCCTTGGGATCCCAGCCCCAGTACCTGCCCCAAGCCTCCTCTGCCCAGATAGCACCGAAAATTACCCCGAAACCGAACACCGGAAACGCGAAGATCGTCGTTCGGTAGGCGATCCGGTCCAGGGTCTGCGCGTCGGGGAAGCGCCGCACCACCCGCGCCAGCGCGCCTTCGGTTTCCGGGTCGCCCAGCCGCGATGTGCGCAGCAAGAACAGAATGCTGGAGATACCGGCGACCATGAACACCCCGGAACCGAGGCTCACCACCGACACGTGAATGGGCAGCCAGTAGGACTGCAGCGCGGGCATTACCGGTGCCGCATTGGTGTAGAGCCAGCGTCCGGAAACTGTGAGCAGGATCAGCACCGGCACCAGCAGGAAAACCCACAGCGACCGGTACTGCGGGCGGCGCAATACGATCGCGCCGGCGATCAGCCCGCTAAAGCAGGTCAGGTTGATGAACTCGTACATATTGCCCCAGGGCACCCGCATGGTGGCCAGGCCGCGCAGCACAATGCACGTCAGCAGTAGCCCAATACCGAGGTAGACCACCGCAAGTCCGGCCCGCCCGACGCGTTCGTCGAAGGGCCGCGGGGCAACATCCCCGACGACGCCGGGTGTTTCGCTGTCGGCGGCGACCGAACCGGCCAGCACCCGCTCCCGGCGGTCTACCCGGCGACCTCCGACGTACGCCAGCTCGAAGGCAAGCAGTAGCAGCGCTACCACCAGGGCTACCACCGCCGAGGTGAACGCCCAGTCGGAGTACCGCGCAAGGCCGATGTTGACGTGCAGGGTATTCATTTGATGTCCACCTGAGAACTCCTTCCAGACGCTGGGGTTTGGGCAGGGTTGGGGCCCGGCTCCTGCCCGCGCGACGTGCCCAGTCCGTCCAGCAACCGCTCGGTCAGCCTTTCGAACTCGTCGCCCCAACCGGAATTGTCGGTCCGCGCCAAGCCTCCCAGCTCGACGTTTACCGTACCTGGCACAGCTTGCGCGGGGTCGCCAGGCGAAAGGCGCACCCAGACGCGGCGGCGGCGCACCAGCAGCGACACCACCAATCCGGCCATCATGGTGATGGCGAAGACCAGCACCCAGGTCTGGCCGGGGTCGTGGGAGACCTGCAGGTTGACGAACGGAACGGCCCCGTCGAAGCGGACGACGGTGCCGGCCGCCGGGCCCTGATCGAGCCGGACCTGCTGGCCGGCGCGCAGGTTGACCCGCTTCTCCTTGGTCAGCCGGCCTTGTTCGATCAATCGGGGATCAAGGGTGAACAAGGATTGGGGCCGCCCGCTGTCCAGGCCGGTGTCGCCGCGGTAGATATCGACGGCCACCGCAGGGGCGTTCAGTGCCGGGAAACGCGACGACAGCAGGGCGCCGTCGAGTTGCTCGGTCGGTGCCAGCAGGCCCTGGATCGCGATTTCGTGGTTGCGGCGCTCGATCGGGTTGGGATAGCTGCCCGCGGGCGGGTCGATGCGCGCCACGCCCGACGAGAGCAGGGTCTGCGGGTTGTCCGGTCGCCATTGCACGGTCGACGTGCGCGTCTGGCCGTCCGGAAAGGTCACGGTGAAAGTGGGCGCGTAGCCATGGCCCTGCAGGTAGATCCGGTCGCCGCCGACCCGCAGGGGGTGATTGACCTCCAGCCGGTAGGGCCGCCAGCTGTTCGCCGTCAGATCGCCGCCGGCCCGATAGTCCTGGTAGTCGATGTCCGAGGCGAACGAGGTGGCCTGGCCCGACGGCAGGTAGTGCGCCTGAAAGTCGTTGACCCGGATGCAAATAGGGTGCAGCGAGGTGCCGTCGACGGTGTTGCCGGCGCGGAACGAGTCGAACGCGGCCGGCGACGCCGAGCAGAATCCGGGACCGCCGTCGGCGATGACGATCACGTTGCCCTCGTAGCCGAACAGCTTGCCGACGGCAACCGCGACCAGCAGGCCCAGCAGCGAGAAGTGGAAGACCAGGTTGCCGAATTCGCGCAGATAGCCCTTCTCGGCGGAGACTTCCACCGACCCAGAACTGTCCCGGATGGTCGTGCGCCAGCCGCGCAGCCGTTCGGTGATCGTGGTCGCCAGCGTGTTCAGGTCCTCGGGGTCCGCGATGAGCTCGGAACTGGTGTGCTTGGGCAGCCGGGCCAGGTTGCGCGGAGCAGCCACCGGCTTGGCGCGCAGGCTCCGGGCGTGCTCGACCATCCGCGGGGTGAGACAGCCAACCAGGGACACGAACAGCAGCGCATAGATGGCGGTGAACCAGAAGCTGGAGAACACGTTGAAGGCTTGCAGCCGATCCAGCCACGGGCCGATCACTTTGTGCGAGGCCAAGTACTCGGCGACCTTGCCGGCGTTGAGGCTGCGCTGCGGCAGCAGTGCGCCGGGTATTGCCCCGAGAGCGAGCAGGAACAACAGCACCAGCGCGGTGCCCATCGACGTCAGCGCCCTCCAGGTGTTGCGCACCTTTGCGCCGAGCAGACGCAAAAGCCCCCAAAATGACCCATTTTGGGGTGCTTTTGCGTCTGCTCGCGCCATCAAATCGGCAGCCTCACGTCGCTGACAAACGCGTCCCGCAGCCACGAGACGAAGTCATTCCACACCCCGCTGACCAGTGCCGCGCCGACCATGATCAGCAGTACACCACCGAAGATCTGGATGGCCCGGCTGTGCCGGCGCAGCCAGCCGAAGCCCGCAACGGCTCGCGCCGAACCGAAGGCCAGCAGCACGAACGGGATGCCCAGCCCCAGGCAGTACGCGATCACCAGCACGATTCCGCGCCCCACGTTGGCGCCCTGGGTGGCCGAGGCGACGGTGATCACTCCGGTCAGTGTCGGCCCCAGGCACGGGGTCCAGCCGAGCGCGAACACCGCGCCGAGGACCGGCGCACCCGCAACCGTCGTCAGCTGCCGCGGGCTGAACCGCGCCTGACGCTGCAGGGCCGGGACCAGTCCGACGAACACCAGACCCATGACGATGGTGAGCACGCCGCCGACCCGCTGCAGCACCAGCTGGTTGGTGAGCAGCGTGCTCGTCATGCCCAGGACCGCGACGGTGCCGAGCACGAACACCGTGGTGAATCCGGCCACGAACAACGCCGCGGATCCCGCCACCCGCCACCGCGTGGCGGGTCGGGTTTGGATCGCGCCCGGGCGCGGCGGGTCTTGCCCCTCCGGGACGCCCACTACAGCGGCCAGATACGAAAGATAGCCCGGCACCAACGGCACCACGCACGGCGACGCGAACGACACCAGCCCGGCCAGCAAGCACACCCCCAGCGCCACCAGGAGCGGCCCGGCGGCGGCGATCTCGGTGAACCCGGTCACTGCCGTCCGGGCTGCGTCTGGCCCGCCCCAGTTTCTTGCGCCAGCCGCTGCACTACGGGTTGCAGATCCTCGGCCAGCAATTGACGCAGGAACACCGCCGCCACCCGGTGCTGACGGTCCAGCACCAAGGTGGACGGTATGACGGTGGTGGGGTATTTGCCGCCGAACGCGATCAGGGTGCGCATCGCCGGGTCGTAGATCGACGGGAATGTCAGGTGGCGATCGATGACGAAGTCCTGGGCCGCCTGCCGGTTGTTGTCGCGAACGTCGATGCCCAAAAAGGACACTCCGGAGGCCCGGGTGGCATCGTAGACCTGCTGCAGCTGGGTGACCTCGGCCCGACATGGCCCACACCACTGACCCCACACGTTGATGACGACGACCCGACCGGCAAAGGGGCCCTCGGCGTCGTCCACCGACAGGGTGCGCGAGGGATCCATCAGGTCGGGCCCGGCAAGCGGGCCGGGGCGGCCGCGGGTCGCGGGCGGGTCATAGGAGATGTCGGTCTTACCGCCGGGCGAGACGAATTCGAAGGTGCCGCCCTGCGCTACCGCATCGCGTCCCGAACAGCCGGCGAGAAGACCGGGGAGAAGGCTCGCCAACACTGCGGCGATCGCCAGCCGCCACATACTCATGGCGCCGCTGGTTCGGAGTACTCCACGTCAACCAGGCGGTCGCCGTCGTAAACCAGGGTCGTCACCGACGCCAGCCCGCACTCGCGTCGGCGTGGGTCGTGCCAGAGTCGCTCACCGGTCAGGTGTAGCCGCAGCGTCCATACCGGCAGCTGATGGCTGACGCACACCACCTCATGGCCGGCCCCCCGAACGCGTGCCTTGTCCACCGCGGTCGACATCCGGTCCACGATCTCGGCGTAGGGCTCGCCCCAGGACGGTCTGAACGGATTGCGCAGCTGCCACCAAAACCGCGGGTCCCGCCAGGCGCCGTCGCCCGGACCGACGCGCCTGCCCTCGAAGAAGTTGGCCGATTCGATCAGTTCGGGGTCGGTGTCCACCGGCAGGTTGTGCTTTGCGGCGATGGGCACGGCGGTCTCCTGGGCCCGCTGCAGCGGGGAGGCGACGACCGCGACGATGTCGCGACCGGCCAGCGCGTCAGCGACGGCCTCGGCTTGCGCCCTGCCTCTGTCGGAGAGGTGAAATCCGGGCAGCCGGCCGTAGAGGATGCCGTCAGGGTTGTACACCTCGCCGTGCCTCATCACATGCACCCGGGTTTGCTCGCCCATCAGGACTGCCGCTCCCGCGCCGCCGCCCGGGCGGCAAAAGGCAAGGCGTCAGCGATCCGGTCGAACGCGGTGTCGTCGAGGGCGGCCGAGACGAACCACGCCTCGAACGCACTGCACGGCGGGTATACGCCGGCGTCCAGGAGGGCGTGAAAAAACGGCGGATAGCGCCAGGTCTGGCTGTCCCGCGCGGACGCGAAGTCGGTCACCGGTGTTTCGCTGAAGAACACGCTGAGCATGTTTCCTGCGCGCGGAATCTGGTGCGGCACACCGGCATCCGTAAGCGCCTCGGCTAATAGCCTGGCCAGCCGGTCGGCATTGGCATCCAGCGTGGCGTAGATCGCCTGGTCGGCAGCGCGCAGCGTGGCCAACCCGGCGGCCACCGCCACCGGGTTACCGGACAACGTGCCGGCCTGATAAACGGGCCCCAGCGGCGCCAGCCGCTCCATCACCTCGGTTCGGCCGCCGAATGCGGCGGCCGGCAATCCACCGCTCATCACCTTGCCGAACGTGAACAGGTCAGCGTCGACCGGATCGATTCCATACCAACCACTTCGGCTCACCCGGAAGCCCGTCATCACCTCGTCGACGATCAGCAACGCACCATGTTCGGCGGTGACCGCGCGCAACGCCGCGTTGTAACCGGCCCCGGGCGGCACGACTCCCATGTTGCCCGGGCTGGCCTCGGTGATCGCCGCGGCAATCTGCTCGCCGTATCGGGCGAACGTATGCGCTACGGCTTCGATATCGTTGTAGGGCAACACGATTGTATCGGCCGCCGCGGCGCCGGTGACTCCGGGCGAGGACGGCAGGCCCAGTGTCGCCACGCCCGAACCCGCGTCGGCGAGCAACGCGTCGACGTGCCCGTGGTAACAGCCGGAGAACTTGACGATCTTCGGCCGGCCGGTGAACCCACGGGCCAGCCGGACCGCGCTCATGGTGGCCTCGGTGCCGGAGTTCACCAGCCGGATCCGTTCCACCGGCGCTACTCGCCCGATGATCTCGGCGGCTAGCTGCGACTCCGACGGCGTCGGCGCCCCGAACGACAGGCCGGAGGCCGCGGCCTTAGTGACGGCCTCGACGACGGCCGGGTGGGCATGTCCGAGGATCATCGGGCCCCACGAGCAGACCAAGTCGACGTAGCGGTTGCCGTCGGCGTCGGTGAGCCAATAGCCGTGGGCCTCGGTAATGAACCGCGGCGTGCCACCCACCGCGGTAAACGCCCGAACCGGGGAGTTCACCCCGCCCGGAATCACCGCGCAGGCCTCCTCGAACAGCTTCGCCGACGCACTTACCGCTGTCCCGGCGCGCGCGCTCGCCCGGTCAGTGCTGCCCATGCCGACCATTCTCCCAGCCTCCGCAGCCGCTTCAACTACAGGGTGTAAGAGAGTTGAACTCCGTCCGGCCACGGAGTTGGATGGCCGTATGGAACTACCGCAAGGGCTCGCCCGATTCAACCGGCACGTGACCAACCCCGTTCAGAAGCTGTGGGCCGGCTGGGCCCCATCGTTTGGAATCATCGAGCACGTCGGGCGAAAATCCGGCAAGGAGTTCCGCACGCCGGTGAGCGCGTTCGACGCCAACGTCGACGGCAAGCCCGGCATTGCGGTCCTGCTGACCTACGGCCCAGACCGGGACTGGCTGAAGAACCTCAAGGCGGCCGGCGGCGGGCAGATGCGCCGACACGGCAAGACGGTCGGCATCACCAACCCACAGGTCGTCACCAGGGACGAGGCGGCGGAGCATGTGAGCAGCGGTACGCGGCGCGTGTTCGGGCGACTCCCGTTCGAGCAGGCGGTGCTGTTCACCAAGACGTCCTGACCCGCCGGGCGCGACCGACGAAGTACAGCCCGATCACCATCGCCCAGGACAACAGGCTGAGCCAGAGCTGACCGCGCGCCGAGTGGTCGAACGCCATCTGCGCGAGCACGCCGGTGATCGCGACCAGAGTCAGGATCGACAGCACCGGGAAGAACCACATCTTGACCCGCAGCTTTTCGGCCGGAGTCCGGCGGCGCAGGACGATCTGCGACAGAGCGATCAGCCAGTAGACGAACAGGATGATGGCGCCAGAGGAGTTGAGCAGGAACAGGAACACCGTGTCGGGCGCTAGCCACGCCATGATCACGCAACCGAAACCGACCGCCGACGAGAACAAAATGGCGATGTAAGGAACCCCGCGTCGGCTGAGCTTGACCAGCCGCGTCGGCGCCTGGCCGCGCCCGGCGAGCGCGAACAGCATGCGCGATGAGGTGTAGAGGCCCGAATTCAGGCAGGACAGCACCGCGGTCAGCACCACCGCATTCATCAACTGGTCGGCGCCGGAGAGACCCATGTGCTTGAGCGCGGCGACGTACGGCGATGCCCCGAGCTCCACCGAATTCCACGGCATGATCGCGACAAGCAGAAAGACCGAACCGACGAAGAAGATCCCGATACGCACGACCACCGTTCTCGTCGCTCGCTGGACCGCAAGCCCCGGGTCCCGGCTTTCGGCCGCGGCGACGGTGACCACTTCCGCACCAACCATCGAGAAGATCACCACCACGATGGCGGCGAAGACGGCTCCCACGCCCTTCGGGAAGAAGCCGCCGTGCGCGTACAGGTTGGACAGACCCTCGTGATGACCCGGAATGAGCCCGAGAACGAAAGCGGTGCCGACGGCAAGAAAGATCACGATCGTCGCGACTTTGATTCCCGCGAACCAGAATTCGAATTCCCCGAACGAAGACACGGAGAACAGGTTTGTCGCCGTCATCAGCAGCATCAGACACAGCGACATCAGCCAGAGTGGTGCCGGAAACCAGTAGTTGAGGACCTTGCCCCCGGCGACCGCTTCGAAGCCGACCACGATCACCCAGAAGTACCAATACAGCCAGCCGACCGAAAATCCCGCCCAGTCTCCCAATGCTTTACCGGCGTAATCGGCGAACGATCCGGTCGATGGGTTCGCGGCGGCCATCTCGCCGAGCATCCGCATCACCAGAATGATCAGCAGACCGCAGATCGAGTAGGTCAGGAACGCGGCGGGTCCGGCGTCTCGTATCACCACACCCGACCCGACGAACAGCCCGGCGCCGATGACGCCGCCCATCGCGATCATGCTGAGCTGCCGCTGCGAAAGCCCTTGGCGCAGTTGTGGATTAGCATCCAGATCAGCCGCCGGGGGCTCGCTTTGGTTCTCGCCCCCGGGCCCGGAGCTCGCCTGGCCTTGCGTGCGCGGCATGACCGGACGCTAGCAGTTGTGGGCCGCTGGCGCGGCTCAGCGTCGAGCCTGCGGTGGTGGCGCTCAGCCTGCGTGTAGGGCCTAGGTTGGCGTGAAAGTCACGCCGCCAGCGCAGTCTCGACGCTCAGAGATACAGGTCTTTCTCGCGGATCAGCGCCGTGGCGTCGACGGTGCGCGGCCGCCGGCGCCGCTGGTCATCAGTCTCGTCAAGTGCTTCTGGCGCGGCTGTAGCCACGTCGGGCAATGTGGTCGCCATGATCGGTCAGTGCGCCGAGGCGACGGCGAAGGGTGTCGCCGGGGCTGGTTGTGACTGACGGCTGGGATGGCTCCACAGCCCCTTGCGCTCGAGCAGCGGCAGGACGCCCTCGCCAAACCAGTAGGCCTCTTCCAGGTGCGGATAGCCCGACAGGATGAAGTGGTCGATACCCAGCTCCGCGTATTCGACCAGCCGTTCGGCAACCTCGGTGTGCGAGCCGACCAAAGCGGTACCGGCGCCGCCGCGTACCAGCCCGACCCCGGCCCACAGGTTGGGCGCGACCAACAGGTCGCCGCTGCCGCCGCCGTGCAACTTCAGCATGCGGCGCTGCCCTTCGGATTCGCTGCGCCCCAGGCTGGCTTGCACCCGCTCGACATCTGCCGGATCCACCGCCGCCAACAGCCGGTCGGCTTCGGCCCAGGCTTCCTCGGAGGTGTTCCGGCTGATCACGTGGATCCGCAACCCGTACTGCAGCTCCCGCCCGTTATCGGCGGCCAATCCACGAATCCAGTCCAGTTTCTCGCCGACCGCAGCCAGCGGCTCGCCCCAGGTGAGGTAGACGTCGGAATATCTGGCCGCGACCGGACCGGCAGCCGCCGACGATCCGCCGAAGAACACCGGGGGCACCGGGTCGGGCCGGTTATTCAGCGCCGCACCCTCGATACGGATGTGCTCACCGGCGAAGGACACCGGCTCATCCGACGTCCACAATTGCCGCACCACATGCAAAAACTCGGCGGTGCGGGCGTACCGCGACTCTTTGTCCAGAAAATCCCCGTAAGCCCGCTGCTCATGCGGCTCACCGCCGGTGACGACATTGAGCAGCAGTCGACCGCGCGAATGCCGCTGATAGGTCGCCGCCATCTGCGCGGCCAGCGTCGGGCTGAGTAGCCCGGGCCGGAAAGCAACCAGGAATTTCAGCGTCTCAGTGTCCTCGACCAGCATCGCCGTGGTCAGCCAGGCGTCCTCACACCACAAGCCGGTCGGCGTCAGCACCCCCTCGAAGCCGTTGGTTTCGGCGGCGGCGCAAATCTGGCGCAGGTAGTTCAGCGTCGCGGGCCGGTCCCCATGCATCGACGTGCCGTGTCCGCCCGCGACCAGATTCCGCGAATCCCCGTAGGTCGGCAAAAACCAATGAAACGCCAGGCCCATCCGTTAACTCCTCCTAGCTCAAAACGAATACGGTGCCCGAGCACCAGCAAACGCGCGAGGGTTGAAACCGCACAGATTTAGAACCCCGAACGCGGCGTGGAGTATTACGCCGTCATCACAACTGCCTTGCGATACGGCGTGGCAGGGACGTCAAACCCCCTCCGGCCCGGCATCATTGATGATCATGTCTGACCTGACCCGACGTGCCCTGCTGCGGAAGGGCTTCGGCGCCAGCGTGGGGGCTGCGGGCGTGTGGGCGCTGAGCGGCCTGCTGGATCCGATCCAGCCGCAAGCGGCACCCGTTGCGCGGGGTCCGGCGCCGTTCGAGCCCCGAGACGGGCAGCGCGCTGCCGACCAAGCTCACCGGCTCGTTCGTCTCGGCGGCCCGCGGCGGCGTGCAGACCAATTGGGTGATCGTCATGCCACCGGGGCAAACGGAATTGCTGCGTCCCGTGATCGCGCTGCACGGCGTGGACGGCGACGCGAACCAGATGCTGGAAGCCGGTGTCGAGGACGGGCTGGCCCAGCTGGTAAGACAAGGCAAGCCGGGATTCGCGGTGGTGGGCGTCGACGGCGGAAATACCTACTGGCACAAACGCGCATCAGGCGAGGACTCGGGAGCGATGGTGCTCAACGAGCTGCTGCCGATGCTGTCGTCGATGGGCATGGACACCTCTCGAGTCGGCTTCATGGGGTGGTCGATGGGCGGCTACGGGGCGCTGCGCCTGGGCGCGAAGTTGGGCCCCACCCGCACCGCCGGTATCTGCGCGATAAGCCCGGCCCTGTACACCTCGTTCGCCGACAGCGCGCCCGGGGCGTTCGACAGCTACGACGACTACGTGCAGAACAGCGTGCTGAACGTTCCGGCGCTGTCGCAGATTCCGCTGCGGGTGGACTGCGGCACCTTTGACCGCTTCTATTTCGCCACCCGCCAATTCGTCGGCCAGCTGACAACGCCGCCGGCTACCAGTTTCACCCTGGGCGGCCATGACATGGGTTGGTGGCGGCTGCAGCTGCCCGGCGAGCTGACCTGGATGGCGTCCTAGCCAAAGCAGATGACAATCCAGCGAGAAGACGCCTACCGCCCTCCACGTCGAGTGCAGCGGCGGGTTCGGCCGACCCGATTCCGTCCGGACATCGAGGGATTGCGTGCCGTCGCGGTGATCGCGGTAGTGCTCTACCACGCAGGCATACCCGGCGTCGCCGGCGGCTACATCGGCGTCGACGTCTTCTTCGTCATCTCCGGCTTCCTCATCACCGGGCTGCTCTGGCGCGAGGTCGCGGCGACGAATACCGTTCGGCTCGGCCGTTTTTACGGCGCACGGGCCCGCCGCCTGCTACCGGCCGCGGCCACTGTCGCCATCGCCACCGCGATCGCCGCGGCCATCGTGCTACCGCCCTTGCAGGCACGAAGCGTCTTCGTCGACGGCATCGCCAGCGTGCTGTACGTCGGCAACTACCGGTTCGCTACGCAGGGCACTGACTACCTGGCCTCCGACGTGCCACCGTCACCGTTCCAGCACTACTGGTCGCTGGGCGTCGAGGAGCAGTTCTATCTCGTGTGGCCGGTGCTGATCATCGGCACGGCATGGCTGCTGCGGCGGGCTCGCTTGCATGGTCGGAAAGACGCAGCGTTACGAGCGAAACCGTTTGTGGTGGTCCTGGCGTTGGTGGCCGCGGCGTCGTTGGCGCTTGCCGTGCAGTGGACCCACACGTCACCGACCTGGGCGTTTTTCTCACTGCCCACCCGGGCCTGGGAGCTGGCCGCGGGTGGCCTGGTGGCACTTTCGATCCGGCAGTGGCGCCGGCTACCGCCGCGATCCGCTGCGATCGTCGGATGGGGAGGGCTGGCGCTGATCTTGTTGACCTGCACCCAGCTCGACCTGGGTACCCCGTACCCCGGCACGGCGGCGCTGCTGCCGGTGCTGGGCACCGTGCTGGTGATCGGCGGCGGTTGTGTCACCGGCGCGCTGGGAGTCGGTCATGTGTTGTGCCTTCCGACGATGCGGGCGATCGGCCGGATCTCGTATTCGTGGTATCTGTGGCACTGGCCGGTGCTGCTACTGATGCCGCCGTTGCTGGGCGAACCAGCAGGCCTGCTGAGCGGGCTGGCCGCAACCGCGGTCTCCGCCGGGCTGGCGCTGATCACCATGCACCTGGTCGAAAACCCCGGCCGGTTCACCGCCGCTCTGCGCCGGTCGGCGAAGGCCAGCCTGACTCTGGCCGGCGCCGCCAGCGCGGTCGCGGCGTGCGCGTGCCTGCTGCTGCTCACGGTGACGCCGGCGCCGGTCGGTCACGGCACGGCCGCCCCGGCGGCGAGTATCGTCGCGCTACCTTCGTCGGCCTTCCCCACCGGCAAGCCGCACGAAGCTGAGCCGCCAGCCATCGATCCACGCGATACCGCCGTCGAAAGCGTGTTCGCGCAGGCGCGTGATGCGATTGCCGCCGCCGCCGGCGTGCGGGTCGTGCCATCCAATCTGAACCCGTCGCTTGAGCGTGCGCCAGACGACAAGGCGGCCGTCTTCGTCAACGGCTGCGTGCGTTCCTGGCGCGACGTCGGCCAAAGCGATTGCGCGACGGGCGATACCGGCTCGCAGTCGACCATAGCCCTGATCGGCGACTCGCACGTCGCCATGTGGAACCCGGCGTTCCAGCAGTTCGCCGAGCAACGGCACTGGCGGCTGGAGACGCTGGCCAAGGTGACCTGTCCGATGCAGGACCTGCCCATCGACAGCCCGTATCTGGGCCGTGAGTACACCGAGTGCGAACAGTGGCGTAGCCAGATCATGGCCCGGATGATGGCCGAACACCCGCGCCTGGTGGTGCTGAGCATGAGCCGGCGCTACGGCGCAGACTTCGGTTTCACGTCGTACGACCCGGCGTGGATCGAAACCTTGAACCGTACTGTGGCGCAACTGCGCAGCGTCGGCAGCACCGTCCTGGTCTTGGGGCCGGTCGCGGATCCGCACTCATCCGTGCCCACCTGCCTGGCCGGGCACCTGGACGACGCCACGGCCTGCGCGCCGGCACGGTCGGTCGCGGTCAACCCCGACGGTATCGGCGCCGAGCATGCGGCAACCACCGCCGGGGGCGGCCACTATGCGGACCTGACCGACCTGTTCTGCACCCGCGACCGCTGCCCGATGATCGTCGGCAACACCCTGGTGTTCCGGGATGACAACCACGTGACAACCGAGTACGCGCAACTGCTGGCACCCGTTATGGGCGCGCTGGCCGATCGCGCACTGAAGGGCGGCTGACCCACCGGTGCAGAGCATGAACTTCTTAACGCGGATGAACTTCTTTACGCAGATGACCGTCTCAACAATGAAAGGTTTTTGGAGGTTTTGACATGACGCCGCTGCTGCTGATCTGCTTGGCCGCTACCGCGCCGGTCGCTGGACTCGGCCTGCTGCACCTACAAGCTCGCCTTGAGCAATGGGATTACGAACGGCACGCAGAGGACTGACGCGGCACCGCGGTCACACCAAATGCCCTGCGCTGCATGTGCCCTGGCGGTAGACCCGACTCATTGGGACAGCTGGGTGCGAATCAGTGGAGCGATCTTCTCCGCGAGATACGCATGCCCCGCGTCGTTGGGGTGCACACCATCCGGGCCGATCAGGTCGGGCCTGTCGAAGAACCAGCGATCCCCGATCGGATCGACGAACGCCGATCCCGCGCCCTGAGCCACAGCGTTGAGGACGTCACGAATCTGTAGCACCGAGTCAGGTACATCTGCCGTTGGCCACGGCGGTCCGATCACCAGGAGCCTCGCGGATGGCGCAATGTGGCGCGCCGCATCGACGTCAGCGAAGGCCCGGTCGGCCAGGAGCCCAAGATCGACGCCCTGGTCGTTGCGCGAACCGAAGAACACCACCAGTGCATCGTCGGGCTTTACCGCCCTGGCCGTCAGGTCCCCGAAGACGCCGCCATGGACGCCGGGCATGCCATAGCCGGCGTGGGCCTCGGCTGCCACATCGGCTGCGACCGGCACGCCATGCTGAGCGAGCGCCCGCCAGGCACGGGCGGTCCATGATTTCGGGCCCAGGCCGCCCTCGTCGGTCCCGGTGGTATAGGAGTCGCCAATCACTGCGACGTGGGTCAGCCGCGAATCCACGATCAGAATGTCGTAGGACCGAATCCGCTCCGGGTGCGCCACCACGGCGATCAGGAGAGCGAGACCAACGACGAATGTGGCCAGACGACTCACCCACTACCTCCACAATGACCGGCATCGTCGTATGCCTCATCCAACCAGACAACCGTCACACCGCGCGGATCGAAACCGCTTCCCGCGCTAAGTCGATCTGATGAAGTTTGGTGTCGACCGGCTCGTCGGGCTCGATTTCGGCTTTCGCGGCTCTGACGTCAACCATCCTGCGCATCCAGCGGCGCGCGGGCTCCTCGACGAGGTGATACAGCAGGATCGAGGCGACCACAGCAATGACGAGCAGGCCGATTACGTTCCATTTCCACGGGTTTTCCTGCGGAATGAGCTCGAATTGCTGCACGGCCCATCCCCAGGCGGTGTGCACGAGCTCGTGCACCATGTACAGGCTGAACGAGATCTCCCCGCCGTAAACCATCAACCGCGTCGACAGCAGTCGCGGCAGGCTGCCCATGCCGATCGTCAGCGTCATCACCAGCGGCACGAACAGCATGTCCACCACCCCGCTGCTGTCGTACAGCCCGGTGATCGGGTGCGCGTCAAACAGGTAGAGGATGCCCACAATCGCGGCGATCAGCAGCACCGAACCGTACCCGGCGACGCGGCGGGCGCGATCGCTGAGCCGCAACCTACGCACGGCGGCGCAAGCCAGCGCGCCGGCGATGAACTGCGTCACGGTACGCGGCAGCCAGCTCCACGGCGTGTAGAACTGGCCGCTGGCCAATAACAGCAGCACCGGCGGCAACGACGCCGCGAACGCCAACAACGTCAGGCTTCGCGCCCTCGTCACATGCTGCATCCGGAAAATCACCACCACGACCACACCGAACAGCAGGTACGCCAGCCATTCCGCGCTGATCGACCAGGCGGGCCCATCCCAACTGGACCCGTCGAAGAACGGCTGAAACCACAGCTGCACCAACAGGACTTGACGCAGATAGCTGACCGCGGTGAGGTCTCGCACCTCTGGTAACGGCACATGACCGACATGCAGGCTGAGGATCACCAACAAGGCCGCAAGATGCAAGGTGACCAGGTACACCGGCCATACTCTGGCCAGCCGCAGCCAGAGGAAGTGCAGGGTGGCACGCGTCGACCACGACTGGCCCATCCGGTCGAGATAGTTCCAGGTCAGCACGAACCCACTGAGGATGAAGAACAAGTCGACACCCTGCGCGCCGCAGTTGAGCACCGGCGACAGCGCATCCGTGAAATCGGGCGACGCATCGTTCAGCATCGGCCGGAAGTGAAACAGCACTACCCATACCGCGGCGACTATGCGGAGGCCTGTCAGGGCCTTGATCTCTCCCTTTAACTCACCGAAGCGCACGACGCTCTTTCCGTCTGAACTCTGCTACTACAAGGCCATATCGCGAGCCCCCCGACTGGCAACCGGCAGCCATTGGAGCCTAACAGCGCGATCGCCACGGCCCCGAAAGCCTTAGCAAAGAGTTAGGCGTGGCTTTCGGTCTCCTTAGATTTTGCGGGGACCGTTAGAGGCAGGTCGGGTCGACGCTGAGTCGGCCTCCACGATCGCCACGGTGAATGGGGCTGCCAATGAGTAACGTCGCAACTCGACAGGGGAACTGCACCTTCGACTGCGGTGGCGCCCAGATTCGGGCGCACTGTCGGCACCTGGCGACAGTGGTGACCATCCGGGGCGAAATCGACGCCGTCAACGTCGACTGGGTCAGCAAGTACATTCGGCGTTTCTTTGTTGGATCAAACCCTGTTGTGATCGACATGAGCGACATACGCCAGTTTGCTGTGTCCGGCATTTCCCTGTTGTACGCCATCGACGAGGATTGCCGCGCCGCCGGGGTGGAGTGGACGCTGATCGCGAGCCCGGCCGTCACCGAGGTGCTGGGCGCCGACCAAGATGAGAACGGTGCCACGTTCCCGATTGCGCCCTCGGTGCACGAGGCGCTGCACAACTTGGCCGACGCCATTGTCAGCCGCCGTCAGCTGGTGCTGCCGCTTATCAAGAAGTCGGCCTAGAGCGGCGCAGCCTCGCCGCCCCGACCACTGCCAGCACAGCGGCGATGGTCGCCAGCACCAGAGTCAACAGCAAAAGCTGAGGGTTGTAGACCAGCGACGTGGTGGCCGGCTGCCCGTCCGCGATGGGTGCGACAGCCACCGTGTAGCGCGCGTGCGCCCAGCTCAACCCGGCGCCCACCAGCGCGGCACCGGCCAGCACGAATTCGACCAGAGTCCGGAATTTGGTGATCACCGCTGCGATCCTGCGTCGTCGTCGCCCTCGACGCTGATCACGGGTGGCTCCACCCGCTCCTGAACCAGCGGGGTCAGCGCTGCCCGAAGGTGACGATGACGTCGCGCCCAGGCTTGCGCGGTGCGTCCCCCGGTGAGTTTCAGTCCGATGCCGGTGCGGCGGCGCGGCACCCCGAACAATTCACCGAGCGCCCGCGCCGACTGCCACGGCGCCAGCTCCTTGTCGGAAACCACGGAATGTTCAGCTTCGGGATAGATCTTGACGATTTCGCGTATCAGGATCGTTTCGGTGCCTTCGCGTAGGGCGTCTTGGGTCAGTTCGACCGAGACGTGGATCCGCGCGGCCTTCACCTGCAACGCGATGAACGCCGACACCATCACCAGAAAGATCGCCGGAGTCACCAGCTGTATTGCGGCACCGCTCCACACTTCGATCAGAATCATCGACAACGCCGCGGCCGGACCTGCCAGCACCCAGAGCCAGCTGGCACCGGGTTCGTAGAACAACGGCTTTGCATCCTTCGCTGCTGCCATCTCCAGCCTCATCTGGTGGTTGTTGCCCGCCGACGGGCCTGTCACGATAGCCAACCCGCCGCCGCCGCGGCCCAGTAGGTCAGCACGATATCCGCTCCGGCACGCCGGATGCTGGTCAGCGATTCGAGCGCCGCGGCGCGGCCGTCGATCCAGTTGTTCGCGGCCGCAGCGCAGATCATCGCGTACTCCCCCGAGACTTGGTAAGCGGCGACCGGCACCGGCGACACCTCCGCCGCGGCGGCGACCACGTCGAGATAGCCCATCGCGGGTTTGACCATCACGATGTCGGCGCCCTCGTCGAGATCCAGTGCGATCTCGCGCAGCGCCTCGCGGACGTTGCCCGGCTCCTGCTGATAGGTACGCCGGTCCCCGGAAAGGCTGGAGCTCACCGCCTCCCGGAACGGGCCATAGAACGCCGAGGCGAACTTCGCCGCGTAGGCCAGGATCACCACGTCGGTGTGGCCCGCGGCGTCCAGTCCGTCGCGGATCGCGCCCACCTGGCCATCCATCATCCCGCTCGGCCCTACCACTTGGGCGCCCGACTCCGCCTGCGCCACAGCAAGTTCCACGTAGCGCGCCACGGTCGCGTCGTTGTCAACCCGACCCCGCCCGTCGAGGACGCCGCAGTGCCCGTGGTCGGTGAACTCGTCCAGGCAGGTGTCGGCCATCAGCACGGTGGCCTCGCCGAGATCCTTGGCCAAGTCACGCAGGGCGACATTGAGGATGCCGTCGGGGTCGGTGCCCGACGAGCCGGTCGCGTCCTTGTCCTGGTCGCGTGGCACGCCGAACAGCATCAGCCCACCCACCCCGGCGGCAACGGCTTCGGCCGCCGCGCCGCGTAGCGAATCGCGGGTGTGCTGCACAACGCCTGGCATCGAAGCAATGGGCCGCGGTTCGTCGATACCGTCGGCGACGAACATCGGCAGCACCAAATGCCTTGGCTCCAAAGACGTTTGCGCCACCAATCGGCGTAACGCGGGGGTGGAACGGAGCCGACGCGGGCGCTGCCGCGGGTGGCCGCCCATGCTCATCGCACGTCGTCGCCGCGAGCGTGCTCAAAATGCCAGCCGTGACGGCGTGTCGGTGTACAGACACGCACGCTCGACTGCCCGTGGGCCATTTAGCGCCTGCGGCTCTTCTTGCGTGGTGGTGGCAACGCGCCCTCGGCGCGCAGCCGCGCGGCATGTTCGGCCAATGCGTCGACCAGCGGGCCGACCGCAGCGGTATCGGGCTGGACATCCACCCGCAAGCCGAATTCGGCTGCGGTCTCGGCGGTTTTGGGGCCGATGCAGGCGATGATGGTCCGCGTGTGCGGCTTGCCGGCGATGCCGACCAGGTTTCGCACCGTGGAGCTGGAGGTGAAGCACACCGCGTCGAAGCCGCCCGTCTTGATCATCTCGCGGGTGGTCGCCGGCGGCGGTGCGGCGCGCACGGTCCGGTAGGCGGTGACGTCCTCGATCTCCCAGCCACGCTCGCGAAGTCCCTCGGCCAGCGTTTCGGTGGCGATGTCGGCGCGCGGCAACAGGACACGGTTCACCGGGTCGAAAATGCTGTCATAGGGCGGGAAGTCGTCCAGCAGGCCGAGCGAAGACTGTTCCCCGGCCGGCACCAACTCGGGGCTGATCCCGAAAGCGCGAACCCGGTCGGCGGTCGACTCGCCGACACAGGCGATCTTCACCCCGGAGAACGCACGCGCGTCCAGACCGAACTCGCCGAACTTCTCCCACACTGCACGCACCGCGTTGGTGGAAGTGAAAACCACCCATTGGAAACGGCCGTCGACCAGGCCCTTGACGGCGCGCTCCATCTGAGCGGGGCTGCGCGGCGGCTCGACGGCGATGGTCGGCACCTCGATCGGATGCGCGCCGTAGGACGTCAGTCGCTCGCTCATCTCGCCGGCCTGGTCCTTGGTGCGCGGCACCAGCACGGTCCAGCCGTACAGCGCGCGACTCTCCCACCAGTTGAGCTTCGCCCGGCTGGTCACGGTCTTACCGATCGTGACCACCACGGGTCCGGTCAGCGGACCCGCCGGGTCGGTGCCGCCCAGGGCAGCGAGGTCGGTCAATCCGTGCAGCGTCGTCTCGACCGAACGCTGCTGGCAGGTGGTGCCCTCCGCGGTCACGACGCATGGCGTGGAGTCGGCCAGCTGGTGCTCGATCAAGGTGCGGGCCGCATCGGCCAGATGCGAAGCCGTGGCCTGCAGGATCAGCGGCCCCGGAGCCGCTGCCAAAGCCTCCCAATCCACATGCGGGTCGCGAACGTCGGCAACCGTGTGCGACGAGCCCAGCGGCAGCCCCGCATAGGTCGGGACGGCGCTGGTCGCGGCCAGGCCGGGCACGATCTCGACGTGCAGGTGGCTGCGAGCGACGGAGTTCACCTCGGTGATCACCGAGTCGACCGTCAGCGGGTCACCGGCCACCAGACGCACCACGTCGACGCCGGAACGAGCCTCGGCGATCAGCGTCTTGGCGACTTCGGCAGGATCACCGAGCGCCGGACGGATGTCGGGACCGCCGGCCATCACCGCCGACATGAGCTGGCTGTGGTCGGCCTCGGTCGGCCCTGTTCCGCCGTCGGCACTCACGGGAGCGGGACGGGCCTGCGCAGGACCGGAGACCGGTGGCAGGTCCTTGCCGATCAGCGCCAGCACCGGCTCGGGTACGTCGGGGTCGGTGAACACCAGCGGGGCGTTCGCCAGCACCGTGGCTGCCCGCGTGGTCAACAAACCCGGGTCCCCCGGACCTGCGCCCACGAAAGTGATGCGGCCTGGTCTCGGCTTGCGCCCTCGCGTCGTCATTGTCGCTCCCACGTGGCTCTCAACTGCTCTCACTCGACACTTCCTTGCGCGGGGTCTTGCCGCGCTCCCCACATCAGGTCCCGGGCGCCCAGCTCGAACAACTCCGCGGCGACCGAAAGCCCAAGCTCCCGTGCCCGACCCGAAGTGCCGATGCCGGACGCGCGGATCACGTCGGATCCGTCCAGCGCCGCCACGCAGCCGCGCAACGACAGCTCTTCGAAGATCCGGCCTTCCTCATCGATGGACTCGACCACCTCAGCGATCGCGCCCACCGGTGCGGAGCAACCGGCCTCCAGTTCGGCGAGCAGGGCTCGCTCGGCAGTGACCGCCGCTCGTGTGTCGGCGTCGTCCAACTCCGCCAACACTGCCGCCAACCGGCTCTCACCGGCGCGGCATTCGACCGCGAGTGCGCCCTGAGCCGGCGCTGGCAACATCTGCACCGGCTCAAGCGTCTCGGTGACGTCATCGAGGCGGCCCAGCCGGGCTAGACCTGCCCGGGCCACCACGATGGCGTCAAGATCACCACTGCTTACCCTGTTCAACCTGGTATCTAGGTTGCCTCGTAGGGGGCGGATTTCCAAACCGAGACCCAATGCTCTAAGCTGTGCCGCCCGCCGCGGGGAGGATGTGCCCACCAGCGCCCCGACCGGCAATTCCCCGAGCACCAGCCCGTCGCGGGCTACCAGGGCGTCGCGGGGGTCGTTGCGTAGCGGTATCGCGGCAATCGTGAATCTCGGGTCATCGGCGGTTGGCAAATCCTTGTGCGAGTGCACCGCCGCATCGACCCGGCCATCGTCGATGGCCTCTCGCAGCGCAGTGGTGAAGACCCCCACCCCGAGAGATTCGATGGGCGCAGAAGATTCGTCCCCCGCAGTGCTGATGATCACCAACTCGGCCGGGTGGCCATTGGCGATGAGGGCATCTCTAATGCCGGCGGCCTGGGTGGTGGCCAACAGACTGCCCCGCGTGCCTATCCGGATCACGTGCGCCAATCAGCTACTCGGCGGACCGTTTTGGACTATCACGCGGGCTGCCGTGGGCGCCCGTGTCGAATCCGCTTGGCAGCACTGGCAATTCGCCTGCGGTGGCGACGGCGTCGACAGAGGTCTGGTCAAGTTCGAAGAGCTCACGCAGAGCCTCGGCGTAGCTGTCGCCGCCGGGGGCACTGGCGAGCTGCTTGATCCGCACGGTAGGTGCGTGCAGCAGCTTGTCCACCACCCTCCGCACGGTGCGGGCGACCTCCTCGCGCTGGGCGCTCTCCATCCCGGGCAATCGGTTGTCCAGGCGCAGTAACTCCGCCTCGACCACGTCGGCGGCTCGCTGGCGCAGGGCGGTCACCGTCGGGGTGACCTCGGCCATCCGCTGCCCTGCCAGATAACTGGCGACTTCGGCCGCCACGATGTGGCGAGCGGCGTCGACGTCGGCGGCGGCGGCGTGCGCCGAGGGTTCACGCTGCACCCGGTCCACATCGATGACCCAGACGCCGGGCAGCCCGGCCACCGCCGGGTCGACATCGCGAGGCATGCCCAAGTCGCACATCACCAAGGGGCGGAGTCGCTTCGTCGCGGCGCGTGGCCGCCAGCGCATTGTGCACATCGGCCAGCGAAACCACCGGGCTGATCGCCCCGGTACAGCTGACCACGACGTCGGCCGTCGCCAGTGCCTCGGCCAGCCGGTCCAGGGTCAGCGCCTCGGACCGGACGCCCGATTCGCGGATCTTGCGGACCAGCCGCTGCGCCCGGGACAGCGACCGGTTGAGCACGAGGATGTGCTCGACGCCGGCACGGGTCAGGTGCGCAGCCGACAATGCGCCCATCGCTCCGGCGCCGATCAGCACGGCGGTCTTGCCTTCCAGCCCGCCCAGCCTCCGCTCGGCCATGCCCAGGACGACCGACACCATGGAGGCACCGGCCGCGTCGATAGCGGTTTCGGAATGCACCCGCTTGCCCACCGAGAGTGCTCGTTGGGCCAGCTCGTGCAGTACCCGGCCGACGGTGCGGTTGGCCTCAGCGGCGGCGTACGCGCGACGCACCTGGCCAAGCACCTGCTGCTCGCCGACCACCGCGGAATCCAGACCGCTGGCAACCGCGAACAGATGCTCGACGGCGGCCTCGCTGTAGCGGACGTAGGCGTATTTGGTGAGGTCGCCCATCGACATCCCGGAGTATTCCGACAGCACCTGGCCGATTACCGACAGTCCGCCGTGGAACGCGTCCACCACCGCGTAGACCTCGACCCGATTGCACGTCGACAGCAGCATGACCTCGGTCACCAGCGGCGACTGCAGCACCCGGTCGACGATTTTGACCTGATCGGATTCGTCGATGCTGAGCTGTTCCAGGACGGAGACCGGCGCACTGCGGTGCGAAACCCCGAAGAGCAGGATGCTCACGGCAGCATCACCTGGGCAGCCCCCTTGCTATTCACCAGCGTCTCAACCGCTGTCTACGGTAAACGTTTATCAGCTGGGCTACCAAATTTCTCGTGCTCGGCGAGATCGGCCCGCAGCCGGGCTTCGTCGATCTCCCAGTAGCTGTGCTCGCGGCCGTCCAGCAAGATCACCGGCAGCCGGTCGCCGAACTCGGCACGCAGCCCAGAATCGCCCGCCAGCGCCGCGACGTCCACATCGGTGCTGGAAAGCTCGAAATCCAGCTCAGCGGCCAGTTCAGCCAGCCTGGCGTGTGCTCTCGCGCAGATGCTGCACCCGTCGCGGGTCAGCAACTCCACCCGCGGCCGGCCTGTCGCCTGAGGAAACGGGGGCGTCATGAGACCAGTCTGACTCCAGGGGTCCGTGACCTACTCACAGAGGGCATTGCGGGTGAATTGTCGGGCCGCACGGTGGTCGTTACGTTGCCGCTGTGGCTGCTTCAGACAATCTGCGCGTCAACCCGTCGGTGATGCAGGGGTTCTCCCAGGCTCTCCGGGGTGGCGCCGAGGATCTACGGACTCGACTGGCCGACCTCGACGGTGAGGTTAGCGAGATGTTGGCCGGCTGGCGGGGCAGATCCGGCGGTGCCTACACCTCCGAGTGGGAGCTATGGCATCGCGGCGCCGACGAGGTGCGGGCGGGCTTGTCGATCTTGGAAAGGTTGGTGTCCCAGGCCGGCCGGGTTTATCAGGAGAACGAGGTCGCCTCCAGCCAGGCGCTGCGCGGGGTCTGCCATGGCTGAGGCGTTTCGGGTGGATCCCCAGGCGTTGGCCGATTCGGTGCAGCGAATGACTGAATTTCAACGCCATGCCGAGAGCATGCTCGCCGAGATCGACTCTCTCGTCACCAATCTGCACGCGACGTGGGCGGGGGAAGGTGCGGCCGCCCACGCCGACGCGCACCGGCGCTGGGCTCGCGGCGAGGCGATGATGCGCGAGGCGTTGGCTCAGTTGCGGACCGCCGGTGCGACAGCGCATCGCAATTACGCCGGCGCCATGTCGACAAACCTGGCTATGTGGTCATAACCCGATGGCGCCGCTGACTGTAGATCCTGCAGCCCTCGACCACGCGGGCACCGACGTGGTTTCGGCCGGTGAGAGCCTGGGGTGGACCGTCATGACGCTGACCGTGGCGCTGTTGGGCTGCGCCGGGATGGCCGGCGACGATCCGGCGGGCGCGAGGCTGGGCCGTAGTTACGACGGTTCGGCGGCCAGGCTCATGGAGGCGATGGCGACCACCCGCGACGGGCTGTGCAGTCTCGGAACCGGCGTGCGGATGTCAGCGCACAACTATTCGCTGGCCGAGGCAAGGTCTGACGTTGGGGGCCACAGCAATCCTCTTCCAGCGCCGACGCCGATCGAGCATCTCCTGGTCGGCGCGCCGCCGTCGTCGGTAGGGCCCGGTGACGATGCCCCGGCGGGCTGGGGGTGGGTGTCCCCGTTTATCGGAATGATCTGGCCGACAGCGGATTCGGCAAAATTGCGGACCGCGGCGGCGGCCTGGACCGCCACCGGCACAAAGTTCGCGCTCACCGAAATCGAGGGAACGGCGCGGGCGGTAGCAGCGGTGCGCGCCCAGCAGATCCCCGAAGGAACAGCCATCGATGCCGCTTTTTCCGACGCGTACGAGAGCACCACCAACGTCGTGCAGCAGTGCCAGACGATCGCAGCCCAGCTCACCAGTTACGCAGCCAAGGTCGACAAGGTGCACGCGGCGATCCTGGACCTGTTAGCGCGCATCTGTGATCCGTTCACCGGGATCAAAGAGGTGTGGGACATCCTGACCAACGAGGATGAAGACGAGATCAAAAAGATCGCCGACGACATCCGCACGGTGGTCGACAACTTCACGGCCGAAGTCGACGCGTTACGTGCCCAGATCGCGGCAGTCCTTGAACAGGCGACGGCGGTAGTCACCTCGATGGGTGACCACGCCGTCAGACAATGGGATCAGTTCTCCCGTGCCGTCGACCCTGTCCTGACCCAGCTGGGGCAGTTGGGCAAGGGCTTCGGGGAGGAGGCCGTCGGGCTGGGCAAAGGGCTGTGGGAGGTCAGCCAAGTGCGGGCCGTGACCGACCCGGTGGGTTGGTTGAACTCCATGCACGAAACGGTCAAAGGCATCGCGCCGCTGGTGGGCGCCTCGGGCGAGCACGGGCCCGCCGTCGGCCAGACGTGGCAGCAACTCGGTAAGGCGCTCACCCACTGGGATGATTGGAAGAGCCACCCGTTCGAGGCCCTCGGGAAAACTGGGTTCGACCTGGCGACGATGGCGCTGCCCGGTGGGGCCGTCGCAAAGCTGGGCAAGATCGGCACGGGTGCCCGCGATGCCCTTGAGGGGCTCGATGCCGTCAAAGGTCTCAGAAAGCCGCCGACGCTCGAGCCGCTGACCCCTCCGCGCGTCGAGCCGCCCGAGGTTGCGCCGCTTGGGCCACAGTCGGAGCCTCGGGCGCTACCGCGCGAATCCGCGCCACAGACCAAGCCGGCACCAGCCCCGGCCGGCACAGCCGCCCCACACAGCCCAACCGAATCGACAACGCGGCCTACCGAATCAAAACCACCCCGGGCACCGGCGGCCCAGCACCCGGCTGCGGCACCCATCGCACCGACCAACGAGCCGATCCCGCTTCACCCGCAACCCGACGAACCCGTTCCAGTCCGGGCATCGGCCTCACCTGGCGAACATCCCGGCCAGCCGGCGCCCGCGCAGCCATCGCATTCCGCACCCGGGCCCACGGCACCCCACGAACCGGCTGCACATTCCGTGCCGGGCAAGTCGGTGCCGCTGAGGAGTCATCACGGCGAGCCATCACCCCATGGCGGGGAGGCCGCTGGACCCGGCCAGCACGGAGCATTGCAATCGCCGGAATCAACGCTCGAATATCCTGCGAATGATCATCGAATAATAATCAGCGGACACGGCGCCTACTATTCTATCGATGGTTACATAACCGTGCCGCGGGGCACAACGATTACCATCTACGCAGAACATGGATCGTCTATCACTGATGAACTCGGCAACCTTATCGAATCGGGCGGCGATACCTCCCGCGTCTACTCGCGCACCTTTCATCCGGGCGAGAAAGTACCGAATTACACGATTTATCCGCCCGACGGATTGAACGTTGTGGGTGCACCAAGAATAGTTGCGACTCCGACACGTCTCACAGAGCTTATAGAAGCCGATATGGGGGGTGTACACCTCGCAATATGTCCATTTGATGAAGCCAATCCGACAGGACTAATATATGATGTGGGAGGAGTCTACGATGAATCGACAGGCATATTCGTACCGTACGAAGGAATTAATAGCGATGACGGATAGCGACATCGATAAACTGGTTGAGGTCGCCGCGCAAGAGAATTCTCCCGCCGCCCGTCAGCGCCTGTTTCACACGATCCGGCTCGCGGAGGTGTTTGCCCCTTGCGAGTTGGACCCGCATGACCCGAAGAAGGTTAGATCAACCCCGCTTGCCCGGCTGTCGGACGGTACACATGCGATGATGTTGTTTACCTCGAAATCCCATCCACATCTGTCGGAGCACCAGCACTTCGCCGGAGGCGCCTTTAAGGACCACCTCTCCGCCGCACTTAAGATGGCCCCTCTGGACTGGGTGATTCTGTCAAACAGCGCTTGGCAGCGGGTTGCGATCCACAAGCAGCAGATCGCGGCCATTCTTGATGATCTCAATTCGGATGGCCAGGGCCGGAATTACCTTCAGACGACTTCCACAGACGGCGCGACAGGCACCATGCTCGAAGACTTCATCACCAGCAGTGCCAGATCTGAGTCAGATGAAGTGCCACACCAGGTCAGCGCGGAGCTTCGAGAGCGAGAATTATTCCTGGAGTTGGCCACTGGACTGAGCGAAGACGGTCAACCAGTTATGAAGACTTTTCAGATTCAACATCTTTCGCATGTGGTGCGTGTTTATACCAGCCGGGTCCGACCAGGAATTCAATACGGCGGCATTAGATGGGCCGCGCTCAAAGATATGATCGGGGCCGCGCCCGGAATCGGTGGGGTCCAGGTCATGAATAACGCGGATGACTGGGTCGTGTTCGATCGCGAAGCATTGCGGCTGGGCGCAAGCGGCCAGTAGGTGTTGTAGCGACGAACGTGACGCCGGCTCCACGGTCGGCACCCCGGTTGACACTCCGGTTGACACGATGGGCCTTCTCAGCGCCGGATAGGGTTGATACGGGCCGCCGAACACGCCACCGCGCTGCACACCGACTTAGGAGGTTTCCGATGGCTTCCTCCGAGTCGGATGGCGCGGAAGGCGCCGCCGGCTTCGACCTCGAGTCGCTGGCCGCTAATGCCAGCGCGGAGCGCGCGCTTGCCGGCCTGCACGCAGAGGAGACCGCCGAGGGCCATCGGCAGCCGCCGATCGACCTGACCGCGGCCGCATTCTTCGATGTGGATAACACACTGGTGCAGGGCTCCTCGGCGGTACATTTCGGCCGCGGACTGGCCGCCCGCGACTACTTCACCTACCGCGACGTCGTTGGATTCGTCTACGCCCAGGCTAAATTCCAGCTGCTCGGCAAGGAGAACAGCAACGACGTCGCCGCCGGCCGGCGCAAAGCGCTCGCGTTCATCGAGGGCCGGTCAGTCGAGGAGCTGGTCAGGCTGGGCGAGGAGATCTACGACGAGATCATCGTCGACAAAATCTGGGCCGGCACCCGCGAGCTCACCCAGATGCACCTTGACGCAGGCCAGCAGGTCTGGCTGATCACCGCGACCCCGTACGAACTCGCGGCCACCATCGCACGCCGGCTCGGCCTCACCGGCGCGCTGGGCACCGTTGCCGAGTCGGCCGACGGGGTATTCACCGGCAGGCTGGTTGGCGAGATATTGCACGGCCCGGGTAAGGCCCACGCGGTGCGGTCGCTGGCAATCCGGGAGGGCCTCAACCTCAAACGCTGCACCGCATACTCTGACAGCTTCAACGACGTACCCATGCTCTCGCTGGTTGGCACCGCGGTCGCCATCAATCCCGACACCCGCCTGCGCGCCCTGGCCCGCGAGCGCGGATGGGAGATTCGCGACTTCCGAACCGCTCGAAAGGCGGCCCGAATCGGGGTGCCGTCGGCACTGGCGCTGGGTGCGGCCGGCGGTGCATTGGCAGCATTGGCGTCGCGCCGCCAGTCACACTGATAAGCTGCGCCGCTGAGCACACAGTCGAGCGGGGAGCACAGTGGCATGGCAGTCACCCAAGAGGCCGAAGGACTGATCGGCAGCCATTACCGGGCACCGGATTACTTCGAGGTCGGCCGCGAGAAAATCCGCGAGTTTGCGGCCGCGCTCCAAGACGACCATCCGGCGCACTACGGCGAGACCGCCGCTGCTGATGCCGGCTACCCCGCAGCGATCGCTCCGCTGACCTTCCTGGCCATCGCCGGACGGCGTGTGCAGCAGGAGATCTTCACCAAGTTCAAAATTCCGATCAACCTCGCCCGGGTCTTCCACCGGGACCAGAAGTTCAAGTTTCACCGGCCGATCCTGGGCGGCGATAGGCTCTATTTCGACACCTACCTGGACTCGGTGATCGAATCCCACGGCACCGTGCTCGCCGAAATCCGGAGCGAAGTCACCGACGCCGAAGGAAACCCCGTCGTCACCAGCGTGGTCACGATGCTGGGCGAAGCCGCACACCAGAACACCGGCGAAACCGTCGCCGCAATCGCGTCAATATCAGCCGGAACGTAGGGCTAGACGTTTCCAACGTCGAGTGGTTGGGCCTAGAACGGCGAAAATCGCCCGATAACTCGACGTTGGACGCTCGTCGAGAAGCTCAGCCCAAGAAGATGTTGCGGCGCCCGGCCAACAGCCGGTAGAGCGTCTGTTGGATCGTCTCGCGCACCTGATCGGTCAACTCGAAGGTCACCATGGGGTCATCGGCGTCGCCGGCCGCGTAATCGGTGGTGTAGATCGGCTCGCCGAAGGCGATCCGCCACTTCGACGGCAACGGCACCAAGCCCGCCGGGCCGGCCAACGGGAACAGCGGCGTGATCGGGAAGTAGGGCAGGCCGAACAACCGTGCCAGCAGCTTCACATCGGTCAGCATCGGGTAGATCTCTTCGGAACCGATGATCGAACACGGGATGATCGGCGCCTGGGTGCGTAGCGCCGCCGTCACGAAGCCGCCACGGCCGAACCGCTGCAATCGATAGCGGTCCTCGAACCGCTTGCCCAGGCCCTTGTAGCCCTCCGGGAACACGGCGGTGAGTTCGCCGGCGGCGAGCAGTCGCTGCGCATCGGTGGTGCAGGCCATGGTGTGGCCCGCCCGACGGGCCGCTTCGCCGACCACCGGCAAGTCGAACACCATGTCGGCGGCCAGCAGTCGCAGATCCCGCTGCGCGGGGTTCTCGTCGTGCACAGCCACCGACAGCATCAATCCGTCGAACGGCAACACCCCGGCGTGATTGGCTACTAACAGCGCGGCACCATCGGCCGGCAGGTTCTCGATTCCGCTGACTTCAACCCGGAACCAGGACTTGAAGAAGAACCTCAGCAAAGGCCGAACGATCGCGTCATTGAAGTGCGGGTCGAACCCGAACTCGTCAACCGTGTAGTCGCCGGTAAGCCGTTGCCGAAGAAATCCGGTGACGGCCGCGACGCGCTGCGCGAGATCGTTCAGCGGCGCGCCGGTGGTCCCCGACATGGCAGGCACACCGGTGACACGTCTGTGTTCATCGATTTCGCGAACGACCGCAGCGATCTCCTCGGCCGTCGCGCCGCCGTTCGGATCGGGGAGCATCGAGGGATGCTGGCGGGACGCTTCTGCTCGTTGAGCGGCACGGCGACGTGCGGCTACGCGACCCCGATTCGTATGCAGGGGAATAACATTCGCCTTGTTTTCGCCCGCCACAATATCTACCTGACCCCACCCCATGGAACTGCATTCCGGCTACCCAAGCGCTGCGCTAGCGCTACGGCCCGACCCTCCAGCGAGCGTACCCGATGTGGGTCGATAATGGGAGTTAAGCCGCGGCCGCGGACATAGTCGTCGAAGGCCTCCGCCGTCGTCCATTTGGGCTGGTAGCCAAGCTCGGAGACCATCCTGGTGGTGTCCATGACCCGGCCGTAACTCAGGTAATTGAATTGCTCGCGATTGATCTCGGTGTAGCGATTGGCCCGTCTCAGCGAATCCAGCGCCCACACACCGAAACCGGGCACGGGCAGCGGGATCCGGCCGGCTCGCCGGATCGCCTGCGACAGCATGATGATGCCGCCGGCGCCGATGTTGAACGTGCCGGCCTTGCCGGCCATCGCCGCGCGTTCCAGCGCGCCCAGCGCGTCCTGCTCGTGCAACAACTGCAGTCGGGCGTCGCGGCCGAACATGGTGGGAACCAACGGCCCGCCCAGATACCGCGACAGGGTGCTGTCCATCGCCGGGCCGATCATGTTGGCCAGTCGCAGGATGGTCACCGCGATATCGGGCCGGCGCCGGCCCAATCCGCGCACGTAGCCCTCGATATCGAGGCTGTCCTTGGCGAAACCCTCGCGAAACGGCCGACGGCTGCTGCTGTTCTCGGTGAACATCACCGGATCGTGCGCACTCGACCCGTACACCTCTGAGGTCGACTTCAGCACGACGCGGCGCACCGACGGCGCCTTCTGACAGGCGGCGAACAGTTGCATCGCGCCCATTACGTTGAGTTCCTTCAACGCCGCGCTGCCGCCGGACCGCGGTGCGTAGGACGCCGCCGCGGCATGCACCACCGTATCGACATCGCCGTTTCGAATCACCTTGGCGATGAACGGATTACGAATGTCAGCGCGAACGAACTCGGCCCGACCCATGCGGCGCAGCATGTCTTTGCTCGGCGCGACCGCGTCGACCGCGATGACGCCTTTGATCAGTGGATTCTGCGCAAGCCGCGCAGTCAGGTAGCCGCCCAGAAACCGGCACGCGCCAGTGACCAGCACCACCTTCGGGTAATGCATGCTGTCGCTGACGGTACCGCCCGTTCCGGCACCTTCCCCATCCGAGGAATCCACCTAAACAGCGTAACGGCCACGAGAGACACGGGCGTTACAGCCGCGTGACGCCCGGTGCGGACTGGGCCTTACTTGCCGAGTTTTCTGCGCTGCACCCGGGTGCGGCGCAGCAGCTTGCGGTGCTTTTTCTTCGACATGCGTTTGCGCCGCTTCTTGATTACTGAACCCATGAACTCCGCTATCTGACCCGTGACCGGCTTTTATAAGGACCGGCATACTTTACCCGGCAGCCGGCACGGAACACCAAACGGCGGCGTCAGACTGCCTTAAAGGCCATCCGCCGAGCCCAGGCACCGACGAGGCCGAAGGTCATCGCGCGGCCTGTTTTCTGCTCAGCCCGCGTCGAAGTACGAAGTCTCCAGCATGTCGTGCACGGCCTTGGCATGCACCCGGAAGGACCGCCCAACCCGCACCGCGGGCAGTTCGCCGTTGTGCACCAGCCGGTACACCGTCATCTTGGAGACCCGCATCAGGGAGGCCACCTCGGCAACGGTCAGAAACTGTGTCCTGGCCTGCTGGCCGTCGGCGGAACCGGCATCTCGCACCGATTTACTGCCAGCCGAATCCCGCGCCAATGGCCCGTTCGTAGACGTCATCGCAACCCAATCGTGTCTGGCATGCGCAATGCCAGTGGCTTCCCCTCCGCTGGCACCCACGCGCGCTTACACAGAGGAGAATAGCGGGACTAGTGGGGTTAGTGGTACTGGTGGGGGACAATCATTATGAAACTCTTTAATTATTCGGATGTAATTCTTAGCTGCTCAGAGCGGCTTTTGGCGGCCTGAACCGCCGCGCCAACAGCAGCCCGAAATCCGCCTTTTTCGAGTTCGCGCAGCGCAGCAGCGGTGGTTCCCCCGGGCGAAGTAACGGTTGCCCGCAATTGGGCCGCCGTGGTGTCGGCCCGCGTACTCGGCGGTTCGCCGTCGGCCGGCCGGTCCTGATCCATCCGATCCAGCAGCATTGCCGCGGTCCCGGCCATGGTCTGCATGGTCAGGTCGGTGGCCACCTGGCGGCTCAACCCCGCCGCGACACCAGCGTCCACCAGTGCCTCGACCATCAACAGGAAATATGCCGGACCGGATCCGGACAGTGCGGTCACCGCGTCCATTTGCGCCTCGGGAACGGTCAGCGTGCTGCCGACGGCGTCGAACAAGGCCGAGACCTCATCGAGCTGCCGTGCGGTGACGAAACGACCCTTGGCGAGTGCGGTAACGCCCGCGCCCACCAACGCCGCCGCGTTCGGCATCGCCCGGACCACCGGCGTTCCGGCCGGCAGCTTGGACTCGACGTGGGTGATCGTGATTCCCGCCGCGACGGTGACGTACACCTGCTCGGGGCTGTCGTTCGCTGCTCCGGCGGCCGCACGGGCCAGCTCCCCCAGCACCGACTCGACGTCGCCGGGCTTGACCGCCACCACGACGAACGCCGCGTTGTCCACGGCTTCGGTCACCGACGTCACCAACACCGAATAGGTATTGGCCAGGTATGTGGCGCGGTCGGGCATCCGTTCGGCCACCACCAGATCTTTGAGCTGCCGCCCCGCGCGCAGCAGGCCAGACAGCAATGCCTCGCCGATGCTGCCGCCACCGATGATCGCGATTCTTGCCATGCCGGAAAGCATCGCAGACAGCTCGGCTTATCCGGGCTACCGGGGCGGGGGCACCATCGCCAATTGGCGCGACTGCGCCACGAGACGGCCCAGGCTGTCGACGACGATGTGGTCTTCGTCGAACCAGTCGTGCCCGATCTCGACGCAGGTGCAGATCACTCGCAGCCAGCCGTCGGCGGGCAGACCCCTCAGGAAGGCCGTCAGCTGAACGGTAGGCGCCCAGCCGGTGCGGTCCACGGCAAAGGTCACCGGCGCCGACAAATCCCCACACATGAGCGCAAACAGCGCGTCTGGCGCGACGCCGCGGGGACGTGCCCACATCTGGAACACCGGCGGCCGCCCGGCCCACCCATCCTTGGCCGGGGCCAGGGTCGACAGCACCGGCCGGATATCGCAGCCTTCGCCCAGGTGCACCAGACCGGCCAGCGGGTGGCCAGGCCCGATCGGCGCGATGTCGTCGGGCGGCTCCGGTGCCATCAATCCCACAACCGGGTTCGCCGACAGCAGCGGCTTGGCCGCGGCGCCATGGGGACCACCTGGGAGGAAACGCTCCGGTTCGCCGAGATTGATCACGGCGTGTACCGCGGTGCGGTCGCCCTGGATGAGCTCGACGTCAACCACGCTGATGCGGCGGCCGCGCTTGCGGGTCGAGGTCACCAGCCGCATCACCCCCGGGTCGGGCGCAGAGAGGAAGCTTGCCGACACCGAGACTGGTTGTAAGACCGGTTGGAGTCCGCCGGATTGGCCCTGGGCGGCGGTGCAGGCGGTGCGCGCGGCGTTGGCACACAGCGCCAGCATTGCGCCCCCGTGCACCTTGGGCCCGATGGTCCAGCTCTTATCCAGCTCGCCTTCAAATACCCCCGGATCGACCTCACGCAGCGTCATTGCGGTGGTGAACAGCGCGGTCATGGTCTCCTGGGATGTCTTTCTGGATTTCAGATTTCAATGGGGGGACGTCAGCGCAACAGGTGGGTGCGGGCGAACTGCAGTGATTCAGCGAGCATGGCCTCGCGTTCGTTGGCGGAACGTGCAGTTGACGTGGAAACCTCAAGAATGACGTGACCCGCGAACTGGCTGGCTGCCAGCATCTGGCACACCTCGGCGGTGGGTTCCGTGCCGCGCCCCGGCACGAGATGCTCGTCGGCGGGCAGGCCGCTGCCGTCGCACAGGTGCAGATGCGTCAGCCCCGAGCCCATCCGCTGGGCCATGTCCAGCGCGTCGGTGCCGGCGGTGGAGGTGTGCGACAGATCCAGCGTGTAGTGCGCGTGCTCGCCGTCCAGCGGGTCGTAGGACGGCGCGAACGCCGAGATCGCTGGACCGGGGCCACCGCCGCGCCTGCGCATCCGTTGGCGCGACTGGTCGACCCCGAAAAACCGGTCCGCGCGGAACGGGAACATATTTTCGACGGCAACCAACACGTCGCTGGCCGCTTCGAGGGCCATGACCTGGTCGCTGAACCCCTCGGCATAGCGCCGTTGCCAGCGAAACGGCGGATGCACGACGACCGTCTGGGCACCCAGCTGTTCGGCGGCTTTGACGCTACGTTCCAGCTTGGAGATCGGGTTGGAGCCCCACACCCGCTGCGAGATCAGCAGGCACGGGGCGTGTACCGAGAGCACCGGCACTTGATGACGCCGGGACATCTTCTGGATGGCATCGATGTCCTGGCTGACCGACTCGCTCCACACCATCAACTCGACGCCGTCGTAGCCGAGCTTGGCCGCATACTCGAACGCGGCCTCGGCCCTCAACGGGTATACCGAGGCCGTCGATAGACCGACTTTGATTGCTGGGCGCAAGTGTCTGTGTGGTTCCGAGTAGGTCCGACTAGATCCGATTAGGTGGGTCTATGCCGATTGCAGGGACAACGCTAGCGGTCCCAAGGTGATCAGCGCCCCCACCGCAACCGCGATCAACGTGCTGGTGATGTCCTCAGTCTTGCGAACTACCCGCACCCCGACTACCAGTCCCAGAATGACCAGCACCGATAGCACCAGCGCCACGATGCTGTTCCAGCGCCACAGCTCGTCGAAGGCGATGAACAGCCCTGCGCCGAACGCCACGGCCAGGATCGACTGCAACACGATCAGACTGCCGCGCCACAGTGTCTCGAATCTGCCCGGTCCGCGGTAAACGTCTTGGGCCTGGCTATCGCGGCCCGCCGGCCGAGACCCACCATCGAGGTCGTCTCGCTTGAGTTCGTCACCCGTTGATCCGGCACCCGGCGGGTCCGCATCCGCCTTGGCCCGCTCGTCACTGCGCCGTCGAGCCAGTTCATCGGCCAGGGTCTGGCCGCCGAACAACGTCCCCTCCGACGCTTGCAGATAAGAACGCACGTAGGCGGAATCCTCGCTGGTCGACTCCGCGTCGCGCACCTCCGAATCCATGACGTCCACCGGGGCGTCGGCGTAATGGTCCACGGGATCCGGACTCATGCCTTCCGCACCGGATTGCGGCCCTGATTGGTCGGTGCCAGCGGCCAGGCTCTGCGCATCCCGCGCCTCGCCTTGACGCAGGGGCCGCGGGTAAGCGCTGCGCTCCGGCCCCGACGAGCGTTGAATCCGCGGTGGCGATTTGGGCCAGCGCGGCTCGGGTTCGGACCAGTACGCGGCCTTCGTCGGTTTTTCGCTGGCTGGTTCGGTGCCGGCCGGTTCGGAAACGAGTTCAGCAGGCGTCGGCGGAGCTGCCTGTTGGGTAGCTCGCGCTCCCCCGTTGACCCCGGGTTCGCGTGCTGCCCTCGAAGCATTCCGGGTCTCGTTGCGATCGTCGTCGCGGATGATCGGAATTTCACCGGTCAGTTCGGCGACCGTAACCGAGTCGTCGCCGCGCCGTCGCCGCCGTCGACGAGTGACCGCCGGGGCGCCGAGGGTTCCATTCTTGGCCAGCAATTCGGCCACCGAGATCGGCTTGGTGCTGTCCGTCTCAGATTGTGGTCCGGTCATGGTTTGTCGCCTCTCGATCGGTTAGCTGCGTTCCGATCAACTACCTGACCTCTAGCATCTCGCACCGACGTCTCCACGAGGGCAGTTCCGTCGGCTTCACTGTCGAGTTTGCGCAAGATAAGGCCCTCCCGTAAAGCCCACGGGCAGATATCCACCGTTTCGATTGCCAGCGCTCGCATACTCGCTTCCGCCACCAGAGCGCCCGCCACGATTTGCGGCGCTCGCTCGGCGCTAACTCCTTCCAGTTCCGCCCGGTCAGCGGTCGTCATCCTAGAGATGAAAGATATGAGTTGCCTGAGGCCGTTGGCTGTGAGTGTCCGCTTTACCCGGGGTCCCGCCGCCGACGGCGCCGCACCGGTGAGCCGGGCCAGCGACCGAAACGTCTTCGATGTTGCTACGGCCAGCTCAGGGCTGCCCGCGTCAAGCACGGACACACTGGCATCCGCTAGCTCGGAGTCCAGCCAATCGCGAAGCATGGCCACCCGGCGCCGACCGGGCGGATCGTCGGCCAACCACTCGCGGGTCAGTCTTCCGGCACCCAGCGGCAGCGACAGCGCGACCTCGGGCTCCTCGTCGACGCCGCTGGACAGTTCCAGCGAGCCGCCGCCAATGTCCAGGTTGATGATCCGCCCCGCGCTCCATCCGTACCATCGGCGCACTGCCAGGAAGGTCAGCCGGGACTCGTCGACTCCGGTCAGCACCTGTAACTCGACGCCGGCCTCTTTGCGCACCCGGGACAGCACGTCGTCGGAATTCTCGGCGTCGCGGACCGCGGACGTGGCGAAGGCCATCATCTCGGAGCAACCGGAGCTGACCGCGATCTTGGCGAACTCGTCGATCGTAGAAACCAGCTTGTCGGCCCCGCGTTTGGTGATATTGCCCGAGTTGTCGGTGGCCTCGGCCAATCGCAACGTGGCCTTCGTGGAACTCATCGGCGTCGGATGGCCGCCACGGTGGGCATCGACCACCAGCAGATGGACCGTGTTGCTACCTACGTCCAGGACGCCCAATCGCACGAAGCCCAACCTAGTCGGGCAACGATGCGGGACGCGTCGCGGCCCGCTGACGAGCCCGACAATTAAACCGACGCGGGCGAGGATGCGGGACGCGCACGGCCGAGTGTCAGCGGGTCCAGCGGCTGGAATCGTGGTCTAACGTTGAATCCGTGGTGAACTCGCGCCAGGACACCGGGACAAGAAGTCGAACTGGACTTCGCCCGCGAGTGGGTGGAGTTCTACGACCCGGACAATCCTGAGCACCTGATCGCGGCCGATCTCACCTGGCTGCTGTCCCGCTGGACGTGTGTATTCGGCACACCAGCCTGCCGCGGCACTGTGCAGGGCCGGCCGAATGACGGCTGTTGCTCGCACGGGGCGTTCCTGTCCGACGACGACGACCGCGCCCGGTTGGACGACGCGGTAAAAAAGCTGACCGACAACGACTGGCAATACCGCGAAAAAGGCCTGGGCCACAAGGGCTACCTCGAGCTTGACGAGCACGAGGGTCAACCCCAATACCGCACGCGCAAGCACAAGGACGCATGCATCTTCTTGAACCGGCCGGGCTTCGCCGGCGGCGCGGGCTGCGCGCTGCACAGCAAAGCACTCAAGCTGGGCGTGCCACCGTTGACGATGAAACCCGACGTCTGCTGGCAGTTGCCGATCCGGCGCAGCCAGGAGTGGGTAACCCGGCCTGACGGCACGGAGATCCTCAAGACCACTGTCACCGAATACGACCGCCGCGGCTGGGGTTCCGGTGGCTCCGACCTGCATTGGTATTGCAGCGGCGATCCGGCCGCCCACGTCGGCGCCAAGCAGGTGTGGGAGAGCCTGGCCGACGAACTCACCGAACTGCTCGGCGAGAAGGCCTACGGGGAGTTGGCGGCGATGTGCAAGCGCCGCAACAAATTAGGGCTCATCGCCGTGCATCCTGCGACGCGGGCCGCCGAGTAGCCTGCCGACAGCTCGCTTGTCGAGTGTTGCGCCCTAGCCCTCCAGCTTGTAGCCCAGCCCCCGCACCGTCACCAGGTGCACCGGGTTGGCCGGGTCACCTTCGATCTTGGACCGCAGCCGCTTGACGTGAACGTCGAGGGTCTTGGTGTCCCCGACATAGTCCGCACCCCAGACCCGGTCGATCAGCTGTCCGCGGGTCAGCACCCGCCCGCTGTTGCGCATCAGGTATTCGAGCAGGTCGAATTCCTTGAGCGGCAACGTGATTGCGTCGCCGTTGACCGAGACGACGTGCCGCTCGACATCCATCCGGACCGGGCCGGACTCCAGCACGCCGTCGCTGATCTCAGAGTCGTCGTCACCACCCCGGCGAAGCACCGCCCGAATCCGGGCGATCAGCTCGCGCGCCGAATACGGCTTGGTCACATAGTCGTCGGCGCCAAGCTCGAGGCCGACCACTTTGTCGATCTCGCTGTCCCGGGCGGTCACCATGATCACCGGCACGCTGGAACGGGCACGCAGTTGCTTGCACACATCGGTGCCCGACATCCCCGGCAGCATCAGATCGAGCAGAACGATGTCCGCGCCGGCGCGGTCGAACTCGGCCAGCGCGGCCGGCCCATCGGTCACCACGGTGGCCTCAAAGCCTTCCTTGCGGAGCAAAAAAGCCAGCGGATCGGCAAGCGATTCCTCGTCCTCCACGATCATTACACTGGTCATCAGCGCCACTGCTCCTCATCGCTTCGCTTTGCATCGTCATAGGCGTAAGTCATCGACTTAGCTCTTCCTCTCGTTGGGACCTATTGGGGCGCAAATCGCGACCCAGCAGTTGCTCGGGTTCCTCGTCGTCGTCCTTGTCAGCGGGCATCGCCGGAATAGACAGCGTGAACGTCGATCCCGTTCCCGGCTTGCTCCATACGCCGATGCTGCCGTCGTGGTTGGCCGCCACGTGTTTGACGATGGCCAGCCCAAGACCGCTGCCCCCGGTGGCGCGCGAGCGCGCCTTGTCCCCGCGGAAGAACCGCTCGAAGACGCGCTCCTGGTCTTCCAGGGCGATCCCGATACCCCGGTCGGTGACGGCGATCTCGATGTTGTCACCGCGGCGGCGGCGGCTTATCGACACCGGAGAGCCCGGAGGCGAATACGCGATCGCGTTGGAGACCAGATTGGCCAGGGCGGTGACGAGCAGGGTTTGGTCGCCCAGCACCCGCAAGCCGCCGGGCGCGTCGGTACGAACCTCGATGTGAGCATTTTCAGCGGCCACTTTATGGCGCGAAATCGCCTCGGATACAACGGTATCGACGTCAACGTCGGTGACGTTGGGCAATCGCTCGGCGCCCTGCAGCCGCGAAAGCTCGATCAGTTCGGCAACCATGTCGCCCAACCGGTTGGCTTCGATGAGCACCTTCTCCGCGAACCGGCGAACGGTGTCGGAGTCGTCGGCCGAAGCCAGCAGAGCTTCGGCGAGCAGCGCCATAGCTCCAACCGGGGTTTTGAGTTCGTGGCTGACGTTTGCCACGAAGTCACGTCTGGTCGCTTCCATGCGGGCATAGTCGGACTGGTCGTGGACGAAGACCACGGCGAACCGGCGGTCTTCCTCGCTCAGCAGCCGGGCCTGCCCGTGCACCGACAGCCCGGATCTGCCGGCGACCTGGCGCCTGCCCGGCTGCAGGTCGAACTCGACCTCGTCACCAGCCAGCGCCTGCTGCGCGGCCTGCCAAGCCTGGTCGTCGAGCTGCCGGTCACGTACCAGCCCCAGCTCCCTGGCCCGATCGTTGAGATATACGACGTCGCGATGCGAATCCACCACCGCGGCGCCCAGCGGCATCAGCGCGACGATGCGTTGCAACATCTGCGCGACGGTGATCCCCGTCCACTCGGTGGCCACTCGTTGGCGGCGTTTAGCTACCCGGGGCGAAAGCCGAGTGCCAACCGCTATCCCTACGGCCAGCGCCAACACGGACAAGACCCCGGCCAACAACACGGCCGAGAACACGGTCACAACAAAATCCTACAAATTTGGTGAACGCCACCCTAGCGGGGCAAGGCCAAAAACGGACAAGTCACACGTTGCGTGGCAGGTGTTCCACTGACGTTAACGGATTGTTTGGTAAACGGGGCTTTCAAGCGCAATAACGCCGGCCGACGAATCAGCGATCGCGGCTACGCGCGCCCCTGGCTGGCTACCGCGGCGGCGCCCGAAGCCGCCGCCGCGGGGTCGAGATAGGTGCCGCCCCGCACCACCGGCCGCAAGTCGGCATCGAGGTCGTAGCGCAGCGGAATGCCAGTCGGGATATTCAGCTCGGCGATGTCGTCGTCGGATACCTGGTCCAGGTACTTGACCAAAGCGCGCAAGGAATTGCCGTGCGCGACCATCAGCACCGTCTTGCCGGCCCGCAGATCAGGGACGATCACGTCGGTGAAATACGGCAGAAAACGGACCACCACGTCGGCCAGACATTCGGTCAACGGACCACCGTCGACGTTCGCGTACCGGGGGTCGGTGTCCTGGCTGAACTCGCTGCCCTTTTCGATCGGCGGCGGCGGCGTGTCGTAGCTGCGCCGCCACGCCATGAACTGCTCGTCGCCGTAGCGGGCCTTGGTCTCGGCCTTGTCCAGCCCCTGCAGCGCGCCGTAGTGGCGTTCGTTGAGCCGCCAGCTCCGGTGTACGGGAATCCAGAGCCGGTCGGCGCTCTCCAGGGCCAGGTGGGCGGTGGTGATCGCGCGGCGCAGCAGCGACGTGTAGAGCACGTCGGGCAACAGGTCGTGTTCGATCAACAGCTCGCCGGAGCGAACAGCCTCGGCTCTGCCCTTTTCGGTCAGGCCGACGTCGACCCAGCCCGTGAACAGGTTGAGTGCATTCCACTCGCTCTCGCCGTGGCGGAGCAGAACCAACGTGCCAGTGTTTATCTGCTGCATTCATCTAGCCTTTCACGGACGCACAGCACTAGTCACTGTGATTGTCGTCGTCCTGGTGAATAAGGTGAGCAAAGGCCTCAAGGTTCTTCAGCGACTCGCCGCGAGATACCCGCCACTCCCACTCTTTTTGGATCGACGAACGAAAACCTAACTCCAGCAACGTATTGAAGTCCGAGTCAACCGCCTCGAGCACCTGTCCGAGAACCCGGTCGATCTCGTCGGCATCGACCGAAGCCAGCGACATCCGACCCACCAGGTAGATGTCGCCGACGTTGTCCAGCGTGTACGCGACGCCGTAAAGCCGGCGGTTGCGCTTGAGCAGGAAGCGGTAGACGCCCTCGTGGTTCTCGTCGGGTTTGCGACATACGAACGCCTCGACGCGTACCGAGTGCTCGCCGATGCTCAGGACGGTGTTGGTCTTGAGCTTGCGTTCGCCGGGCAACTCCACCACCAGCCCCGGCAATCCGCCTTGCACCCCAGGGTGTTCCGCGTATGTCAGCTCGCTGGCCCGCAGCGCATCCTCGATCACCCGCTGAACAGTGGGTGTCATGCGCCCACCCCACGACGGGGCGTCCAATGGCGGGGCTTGCGCGCCGCTACCCGGTCACGGACCCGGCGCTGGCGCTCAGCAGCAAAGTCGCCGATCGCGCGCCGGTAGCTGGCCAGCAGTGCGTCGGTGGTGTTCTCCCAGGAGAACGTCGCTGCGTGCGCTGCCGCCGCACGGCTCATCTGCAGTCCTCGCGGCTCGGCGCGCAGGCCGAGCAGATCATCGAGGGCAGCCGCCCACTGATCGACGCCGTGCCCGGAGACCAGAGCGCCGGTGACCCCGTCCCGAACCGCCACCGGCAAACCGCCCACCGCAGCCGCAACCACGGGTGTGCCGCAGGCTTGCGCCTCGACGGCGACCAAGCCGAACGACTCCGAATAGCTCGGCACCGCAACCAAATCCGCGGCCTGAAACAAGGTGGCAAGGTTCGGGCGAGTTTGCGGCGGCAGGAAGGTCACCCGCGCCGTGATGCCGAGTTCGTCAGCGAGCCGCGCCAATCCGTCCGGTGAGGCCATGCCGCTGCCCGACGGCCCACCCGCCACTACGACGCGAACCCCCGGCAGCTTCGCAGCCGCGCGCAGCACGATATCGGGTGCTTTCAGTGGCTGGATGCGTCCGACGAAGGCCACCACCTGCTCGTCGAGCGGGAGCCCAAGCGCGGCCCGGGCAGCCCGCTGATCACCCGGGCGGAACACTTCGAGATCGACACCGGGGTGCACCACATCGATTCTTCTGGGGTCGGCGCGATGAATCGAGATCAGTTGTCTTGCTTCATCTTCAGTGTTGACGATGAGCCGGTCTGCCTCGTCGACGACCTGCTGCTCGCCAACGGTGCGCAGCGGCGGCTCGGCCCTGTCTCCGTCGGCCAGCGCCGCGTTCTTCACCGCGGCCAAGGTGTGCGCGGTATGCACCAACGGCACTGCCCAGCGATCCCGTGCCAGCCAGCCGACCTGACCCGACAGCCAATAGTGCGAGTGCACGATGTCGTAGTAACCCGGCTCGTGGGATGCCTCGGCGCGCAACACCCCGGCCGCGAATCCGCACAGCTGCGTGGGCAGATCGTATTTGTCCAGACCCTCGAACGGTCCCGCCACCACATTGCGCACCAGCACGCCGGGGGCCACCCGTTCGACGGGCGGATCGGCGGACGCGGTGGCCCGGGTGAAGATCTCTACCTCGATGCCGCGCTTGGCCAGGTGCAAGGCACTTTGCAGCACGTAGACGTTCATACCGCCGGCGTCACCGGTACCCGGCTGGGCAAGCGGGGACGTGTGTACTGCCAACACCGCGACCCGGCGCGGGTCGTCCGCTGCGGAAACCCGCCGATTCCCGCTCCGTTCTGAAGACCGCACACTTTCATCTTTACAGGACGCGATCACGTCTTTTGGACGGGCCCGAGGTCTATTCGTGCATGCGGGACGCTTGTTCGCGTTAAGCAGAAGACTCTGGGACAACCTCTCGCAGCCGGGAGTCCAGTGCCCCGGCGCGGCGCATCGCGCTCAACGGATCGGCATAAAGTCCGCCCAACGACACAATCCCCGCCCCGGCCTCTTGCACCCGGTTACCGAAGACGGTGACGCGAAGATCGCGCGGCGCCAGCACGGAGCGCCCGACGAACGCTGCCTCGACCTGCTCCATCGCCTCGGGGTATTCCGTGAATGCCTGGCCGCCGACCACCAGCTCGTCGGGATTAAGCAGGTCACGTAGCAAGGCGACCGCCTCACCAAGCACCCGGGCCCGCTCCGTCAGTAGCTCTTTGGCCTGCTGGTTGCCGGTTCGCGCGACCCGCAACAGGTCGGTGATGCCGGCAGCGGATCCGCCCGTGCGAGTCGCCGAGGCCCCACCGGCCAGGCCCGGCAAGATCCGAAGGCGACGCGCCGCACCCAGCACCGCCTCGTCGCTGACGGTGGATTCCAGCTGTCCGGTACCGCCGAGCAATTCGGAGTACGCGGGCAGGGCCGCGATGGTGCCCGGGCCGCTGGCCGGGCAATGCACGCGACCGCCGATCACCAAGGCATAACCCACGGTCTCGCGGGCATAGACGTACAGGCTGGTTGGCGAGCTCGGCGCGAAGCGCCGCTTGCCAAGCAGCAGCTCGGCCCCGGCCATCGCGTCGACGTGCGACGCCACCGACACTGGCAGCCCCAGTGCGTCGGCCAGGACCGGCCCGACCGGCGCTTGCCGCCAGCCCAGCCGTGGGTGGTCAACGTGGCCCGTTGCACTATCGACGGCGCCACCGATCGCCACCCCGACCCATAGCGGCCGGCGCCGATGCCAGCGTCGCAGGTAACGGCTGGCGCTCTCGGCCAGCGACGCCAACGCGGCTCCGCCGGGACTCAGTGGCGTTGGGGTTTCGACCGTGTCGAGCGTGCGGCCGAACAGATCGGTGGCCACGATGCTGGTGGTCCGCGCGCCGATATGAATGCCCAGCGTCACGAACGGTTCGTGGTTGATCTCCACCGGCACGCGGGGGCGACCAATAGCGCCAGAGACCGCCAGATCGGCGCGCTCCCGCAGCAGGCCCGCGTCGAGCAGCGCGATGACCTGCCGGTTCACCGTCGCGATGCTCAGTGAGGTGACTCCGGCGATAACGTCGCGACCGACCGGGCCCCGCAACCGCACCGCGCGGAAGACGGAAGCAGCCGCGGAGTCAGACAACTGCAGTGAGGGCGGCACGATCTGGCGGTGCAGGCGTAGATGGCCTTTGCGGCCAGGCGATAGATGGGTGGTGTGTGTATGGGTGAGAGTAGTAGAGCGCACGAGCGTCCTTTGTCCGAGTTCCAATGGCCGGTCCTTGGCCACACCTGGAAATCAGGCGCGGCAGAAGGCGCGACAACAACACTCACAAGCCGCGAAAAGACACGCGGTGGTCGTGTTGGACAAGGAGCTGTAATGCACACGTGGAATTTAGCACGTTTATTAGAGTTGTCTCGATGACGTCAGCTAATACGCAAAAACCGGTTGCGGTGGTCACCGGTGCCAGTTCCGGAATTGGCGAGGCAACCGCCAAAATCCTTGCCGCCCAAGGGTTTCACGTCGTCGCGGTGGCACGTCGAGCGGACCGGATCAACGCATTGGCGACCGATATCGGCGGTTCCGCAATTGTGGCCGACGTCACAGACGACGAGGCGGTCGAGGCGCTGGCGCGCAGCTTGAACCGGGTGGATGTGCTCGTCAATAACGCCGGAGGCGCAAAGGGACTGGAGTTCGTCGCCGACGCCAACTTGGAGCATTGGCGGTGGATGTGGGAAACCAACGTGATGGGCACATTGCGAGTCACCCGCGCGCTGCTGCCCAAGCTGGTCGACTCGGGCGACGGCCTGATCATCACCATCACCTCGATAGCGGCGATGGAGGTTTACGACGGCGGAGCCGGCTACACGGCGGCCAAACACGCTCAGGGTGCGCTGCACCGCACGTTGCGCGGCGAGCTACTGGGAAAGCCGGTGCGACTCACCGAAATCGCCCCGGGTGCAGTCGAGACCGAGTTTTCGCTGGTTCGATTCGACGGGGACCAGCAGCGCGCGGGCGCGGTCTACACCGGCATCACCCCGCTGGTGGCGGCCGACGTCGCCGAGGTGATTGGCTTCGTGGCTTCGCGACCGTCCCACGTCAATGTGGACCAGATCATCATCCGGCCCCGCGACCAGGCCTCAGCCAGCCGCTGGGCTAACCGCCGGGGCTAGACGAGGTCGTCGTGGTCGCGGAACTCGTCGACGTCTCCGGGCTCGTCGTGGTCGTGGGGCTCGCCGGGGTCCTTGTTGTGGTGGTCGGAGTGCCCGACAAACTAGGGGCGTCCGATGGGGTGACCGGTGCGGTAACGGGGATTTGGCTGCCGGGCGGATGCGCCGCGGGGGGCGGTAGCGCCGACATCGCCACCCAGGTGTCCCAGTCCACGGCCCAGTCCCAGATGTCACCGTCGGAGTAGGACAGCTGGATGGAGCTGCCTGTCACCTCAACCGGGTCACCGTAGATCGCCGAGCCGAAGTACTCCTGGGCGTCACCCGTCGACAGGTTGATACAGCCGTTGGTGACGTTGGTATTGCCCTGCGCGCCTGCGCTCGACGGGTTCGCGTGGATGAACTCGCCGTTGTTGGAAATCCGCACCGCCCAGCGTTCGTGGGCGTTGGTGTAGCCCGCGGCCGGGTTGGACATATAGAAGTCGGAATACCTCTCGGTGACCACGTGAATGCCGTTGCGGGTCACGTTGCGCGCCTTGTCGGCCTCCCCGTAGCTGCAGGGGAAGTCCATGATGACGCCGGCGTCGGTGACTACCTGGATGCGGTGCGACGAGACCTCGGCCTTGACCACCTGCCGTCGGCCGATCTGGAAGTGCAACGAAATGTCGTCGGCGCCGAACGCGCCGTCGCCGAACGGGAGTCCGTACAGCTTGGCGTCGACGTTGACGGTGGTGCCCGCCGGGTAGTACTCACGGGAGCGCCAGTGCACGCGAGCGCCCTGACGCTCGTCGGGCAGCCACGCCCAACTGCCCTCAACGGGCGGATTAGTGGTGATCGAGAGCGCCTTTTCCACGGCGGCCTTATCGCTGATCGGTGCATCGAACTGGATGATGATCGGCGCCGCGACCCCGACGGTCTGGCCGTCGGCCAGCTGGAATGCCCCGCCGATCTTTTTGGTGGGAACCACGGTGTTGAACTTGCCCGCCACCGGGACCGCCTTGCCGTCGTGGCCGACGACCGAACCACTCCAGGTGTATGTCGAGTCATAGCCCAGCGGCTCGGTGATCGTGTAAGCGGTGCGATCGTCGTTGAACGACCCGGCGATGACCTTGCCCGACGAGTTCGTCAATGCGACCTTTTGGAACCATCCGTCGCCCACCCGGACATTGATCGGAGCGATCGGGACCACGTCGGCGGCGGCGTCGGCGGGCTCGAACTTCAGCCGCGGCGCCGGCGGCGCCGGCTTCTCGGATTGTTTGGTGGTAGTGCCGGCGCACGCGGCCAAAAGGCCGGGAGCGAACACGCCGGCACCGAGGGCCGCCAACGCCGAACGCCGACTAATCGGCGGCGGGGCGCTGGATGTGCTCACGACAATTAAAGATACCGGGAGAACGACTCCCACCTCCGCCGCGACGACTCACGGACCGGGCACTCCTGGATGAAAGTAACAGCTACAGGCTGCACCCGACCAGCACAGGTTCAGGTTTCAGCGTGATACCGAACACGTCATGGACCCCATCGCGGACGGTGCGAGCCAATGTGAGCACGTCCTTGGCGGTGGCGCCGCCGCGGTTTGTCAGAGCAAGCGCGTGCTTGCTGGACAGCCGACAGGGTGCCCCACCTGCAGCCGAGTCGGGGTAGCCCTTGCCGAAGCCGGCCCGCTCGACGAGCCAGCCGGCCGCCAGCTTGATGCCGTCCGATGCCGGATAGTGCGGCACCGGCCCATCGACTTGGCCGGCCAACCGCTCGTATACGGCGGGGGCGACCACCGGGTTGGTGAAGAAGGAACCCACACTCCAGGTGTCATGGTCGGCCGCGTCGAGCACCATGCCCTTGCGAGCACGCAGAGCCAGCACCGCCTGACGGACCGCCTGCGGGTCGGCGCGCTCGCCGCAGAGTGCATCCAGCGCCGCCGCCAGCTCGCCGTAACGCAATGGCGCGCTGCGGCCCGACGGATCCAGCGCGAACTCCACCTCGAGTACCACCGAGGGGGTCTCAAGCCCGTCGGCCCGCTTGAACACGCTGGTGCGGTAGCCGAAGCCCAGTTCGTCGGCTGGTACCCAGCGCACCGCGCCGCTGCTGCGATCGAGGACCCGGACCTGCGTGATGGTGTCGGACACTTCCGCGCCGTACGCCCCGACGTTCTGCACCGGGGTGGCACCGGCTGATCCAGGGATACCCGATAGACATTCCAGCCCACCCAGACCGTGCCGGATCGCCGTCACCACGACGTCGTCCCACACCGCGCCCGCCTCGGCCCGCACCAGATTGCCGTCGATGACGATGCCGTTGTTGGCCAACCGCACCGCGGTCAGGCCGGCCAGCGTGTCGGAAATCACCAGATTGGAACCGCCGGCAAACACCAGAGGTGCGCCACCGTCGCCGCTACCGGCTTCGCCTGCTGCACTGTCCAGGTGCCGCAACACCCCGATCACCTGTTCGGCGCTCGTGCACGTGATGAGGCGTCGCGCGACCGGCCCGACCCGCAACGTGGTCAAGGGCGCCAACGACACCGCCTCAGCGACATCTGCACCCGCAATGCGCAAACCGGCACCGCTCCGTTTCATGGCCCGTAACGGTAGCCTGACCTGCTATGCCACGTTCATTCGACATGGCCGCCGACTACCAGGGCAGCGTCGAAGAGGTTCACCGAGCTTTCCAAGAGCCGGAATATTGGCGGGCCAGGCTGGCCGACACGCCTGTTGACGTGGCCACCGTGGAGTCGATGCGGATCGGCGGCGCGTCCGGAAGCGACGGCACCATCGAGGTGGTCACCCTGCAGACGGTGCGTAGTCACAACCTGCCGGGGGTGGTCACCCAGCTGCACCGGGGCGACATGTCCATCAAGCGCGAAGAGATTTGGGGCCCGGTCACCGATGGCGCGGCGACGGCGTCCATTTCGGGATTGATCGTGAACACACCGGTGAATCTGTGGGGCATTGCCGAATTGTCGCCCATCGCCGAGTCGGGCGGTGCACGCCAGACGTTCCGCATCACCATCCAGGTGCGTGCCCCAATCATCGGCGGCAAGATCGAGAAAATGATCGGCGACCAACTCGCCGAGCTGGTGAGCAGGGAACAACGCTTCACCTCGGAGTGGATCGCGAACAACGTCTGACCGGCGTCGTTTTAAGCTGGCACTATGCGAATCGCGTTGGCGCAAATCCTCAGCGGCACCGATCCGGCGGCGAACCTGCAGCTGGTGTGCGACTACACCGACCGAGCCGCCGACGCCGGCGCGAAGCTGGTGGTTTTCCCGGAGGCGACCATGTGCCGGTTCGGTGTCCCCCTGCGACCTATCGCCGAGCCCGTCGACGGGCCGTGGGCAGACGGCGTCCGACGGATCGCGACCAATGCCGGGATCACCGTGATAGCCGGCATGTTCACCCCCGCGGGCGAAGGACGAGTGGCAAACACGCTGATCGCGGCCGGACCGGGCACGCCAAACGAGCCGGACAGCTACTACGACAAAATCCATCTGTACGACGCGTTCGGCTTTACCGAGTCACGCACCGTCGCACCGGGGCACGAGCCTGTGGTAGTCACGGTGGACGGTATCCGGGTCGGGTTGACCATTTGCTACGACATTCGCTTTCCAGCGCTTTACACCGAGCTGGCCCGGCGCGGCGCTCAGCTGATCGCCGCCTGCGCGTCCTGGGGTTCGGGTCCCGGCAAACTCGAGCAGTGGACGTTGCTGGCCCGGGCCCGGGCACTGGACTCGATGAGCTACATCGCGGCGGTCGGTCAGGCTGACCCGGGCAGCACCCTGACCGGCCCGGGGACCGGCTCGGGCGCACCGACCGGAGTCGGCGGCAGCCTGGTGGTCTCGCCACTGGGCGAGGTGATGGCGTCGGCCGGCGCTCAGCCTCAACTGGTGGTCGCCGACATCGACGTCGACAAAGTCGGTGAGGCGCGCGACAGCATCGCAGTACTACGCAACCACTCGAGCTTTGCTCGTGGTGATGAGGCACAATCGGTTGGGTGACGAACCCCCAAGGACCGCCGAACGAGGGCCCATCGACCTGGGGCCGTCCCGGCAGCCAAGGTTCCTTCGGCCAACCCCCAACTGAGCGGCCCACCGAGCAGATACACACCGGTGATCCTGCTCAGACGCCCCCGACTGAACAACGGGGCACGCCCCACCGGGCGGCCCAGGGAGCCCGTCAGCCAACTCCGGGCGTCGTGCCCGCGAGCGCCGCGCGACAGCCGGCCGCGCCCAACGACGAGCCGGCGCCGGCGAAAAGAAAGCGGCGTTGGCTTCGTGATCCGCTGTCCATTCTGCTGATCTGCATCATCGTCGCTGCGCTTGTCATCGCCGGGCTGATCGGAGCCGAGCTTTACGCCCGTCACATCGCGGACACCAAGGTCGCGGAAGCGGTGGCGTGCGAGGTCAAGGATCAGGCCACCGCATCGTTCGGTGTGGCTCCGCTGCTGCTGTGGCAGCTCGCCACGAAGCATTTCACCAACATCTCGGTGTCGACGGCCGGCAACCAGATTCGCGATGCCAAGGGCATGAAAATCGACATCAACATCAAGGACGTCCGGCTCAGAGATACCTCCGCGTCCAAGGGCACCATCGGATCACTGGATGCCACCATCGCCTGGACTTCTGAGGGCATCAAGGAGTCGGTGCAGAACGGGATCCCGCTTCTTGGTCCGTTCGTCACCAACTCGGTGACCACCCACCCCAGCGACGGCACCATTGAATTGAAGGGGATGCTGGACGACATCACGGCCAAGCCGGTGGTGTCGGGCACCGGACTGCAACTGCAGATCGTCAGTTTCAACGCGCTCGGCTTCACGTTGCCCAAAGAGACCGTGCAGTCGAGCCTGGACGACTTCACCTCAAACCTGACGAAGAACTATCCGCTGGGCATTCACGCCGACAACGTGGAGGTCACCTCAACGGGTGTGAACAGTCACTTCTCAACTCAGAACGCCAACATCCCGACCGGTAACGACGGCCAGGACCCCTGCTTCGCCAACATCTGACGGCCCATCGCGACACATAAGCCACGCACACGACACGCCGAAACCGGTGTGCGTCACTTATATCTGGCGGAGCGGCCCGCGCGTCGCTAGCTGAGGCCGTCGAGCACGGCACGGGTGCCCGACAGGCCCAGCCTGGTGGCGCCGGCATCCAGCATCGCGAGTGCGTCGGCGGTGGAGCGGATCCCGCCGCTGGCCTTGACGCCCAGCCGGCCGCCGACGGTCTCGGCCATCAACGCGACCGCTCGCACCGACGCGCCGCCCGCGGGATGAAACCCGGTCGAGGTCTTGACGAAGTCCGCCCCGGCGACCTCGGCGACGCGGCACACATCTGCCAGCGTGCGCCCGTCGGCCTGATCCAGCAGCACCGCCGACTCCACGATGACCTTGAGGACGGTCCCGGCTGTCGCGGCGCGCACCGCCTCGATGTCGGACCGGACCGCGTCGAGGTCGCCGGCCAGCGCGGCACCGACGTCGATGACCATGTCGATCTCGGTTGCTCCGGATTCGACGGCCGCCGCCGCCTCGCGCGCCTTGATCGCCGCCAGATGCTTGCCCGACGGGAAACCCGCCACCGCCGCGACCCGCACCCGTCCGGCGCCGGCCTCGACCGCGACTGGCACCATCGACGGCGAGACGCAGACCGCGTAAACGCCCAATTCGGCGGCTTCGGCAACGAGCGCGACGACGTCTGCTGGGGTGGCCTCGGGCTTGAGCAGGGTGTGGTCGACCAGCGCGGCCAGCTGTCCCCGGGTAGGTCGGCCTGCCACTAAAACGGCTCTCCTGAGCCGCCGGGGTTGCAACCGGAAGCGACCATCTGCGAATCGTCTACCACCGGCCGCCACGGCTCGAGGTTCCAGCTTGTCTTACCGGGTTCCGCGATTTCGGCGAATTGCCAGTGGCAGATGAACTGAGCGCGCATGCCGGTGGTGTCGGCATCGGGCGACGCGGCGAGCACTTCGGCCCACGCTTCGTCGGCCGCCGCGGCCGTCCCCGGCTGTCGGGCGGCAACGCGTCCGGAGGGCGTCGGGTAGACCCGCAGGCTGGTCAGGTTCTGCCGCCCCCATTGAGCCCATTCGGTGTGGTCGATGAACGGCGGGGAGTACGCGGGGGTCGACACGCCGGTGCCCGGATCAGCCAGAGGCAGGAGCCGTCCCGGGTAGCGCGCACAGCGAGAACGGCGAGCGCCGCGGCGAGCAGGGCTTTCATCGCGTTAGCGCGACTTGCCCTGAATCTCGAGAAGTTTGGGCCGCACGTCGACCAGATACACACCGGCCGCGCAGGCCGCGATCGCGATCCCGAGCACGCCGAACACGTATGTGGCCAGAACGGAGGCCATCGCGACAGCGACGCCGAGGATCAACAGCCAGACCGGCTTGGTCAGCTTGTCGGCGGCGGTGTACGCGTCGGGTCGCTGCATCGCCGCATGGACAAACGCGTATACGGCCATCACCAACGACGGCGACCTGCAAGACCATACATGACGGTATTCATGACTTGGGTCACCACGCCTTAAGAGTATGCGGCCACCGACCAAAACGTCGACTCCGAGCTGCCCCACAGGGCAGCCCGGAGTCGAGTGTCTTGCTGAGCCTGACTACTTCTGGGTGACCTTCTTGGCCGGCGCCTTCTTGGCCGCAGCCTTCTTGGCCGGCGCCTTCTTGGCCGGGGCCTTCTTGGCCAGAGCCTTCTGAGCCTTCTTGGCCGCAGCATCCGTCTTCTTGGGCAGCTCGATGCCGACCAGCTTGGCGGCACGCTCGCCGACCGCGCGGGTCTGCGACGCGACGGTGCCCAGCGCCTCCTGGGTCAGCTCGACAGCCTGGTCCACGTAGCCCTCGGCACGCGCCGACGCGTCGTCGAAGCCCGACTGGTTGCGCAGCCGCGTACAGCGCGGCCTCGCCACGCTCGACCAGCTCGTTGTACCGGTTGGTCGCGGCATCGAGGTAGCCCTCGGCGGCCTTGCGCAGTTCGTCGCTGGTGAACCGCTCACGCAGGTCGCTGAACTGCTCGGGCAGCTCCTCCTGCAGCTTGGTCAGGCGAGCACGGCTCTCCTCGACGCGGCTGCGGGTATCGGTACGGGTCTCTTCGGCACGGTCACGCAGGTTGGTGATCAGCTCGTTGACCGTGGCCAGGGCCAAGTCGGCCGCGCCGAGCGCAGCAAGCAACGGAGCCTTCAAGTCTTCGATGTTCGTGTTTTCAGCCATGGTTTTTCCTTTCATGGTTTGTTGTCGTTGTCGACATCAGGTGTTTGTTCGAGAAGTTGGGCCAGCGTCGGCTGTGCGAGAAGGGACGTCAAGACCCGCGGATTGACATGGCACTCAACTTGCGTCGAAACCTCCTGCGTTGCTCGGGGTCGGTTACATTCCTCGATTGCCGGAAAATCTTCGATTGGGATTGTTGATCTCCTGGCCGCGATATCGGCCCGCTCGGCCTGCAGATGGCCGGAAGCAGACGATTGCCTCGTCTATGGGTAACCAGACATCCACTCGTCTATGCATCGGCCACGTCATTCGCCGATATGGGACGGTGCCGGCCAACCGATGGCGGGTTACGTGTCAATTTCAGGTTGGGTCGGGCGCTCCTCACGGGTCGGTTCGTTTTGTTGGACGAAAGAGGCATAGATGTCGAGCAGAACCTGCTTCTGACGCTCGGTGATCGCGGCGTCGGTGACGATGGCGTCACGCACTTCGCTGGCCTCGCGTGGCTCGAGAATCCCGGCCCGCACGTAAAGAACCTCGGCGGAAACCCGCAGGGCCTTTGCGATCTGGCTCAGAACATCGGCGGACGGTTTACGCAACCCACGTTCGACCTGGCTCAGATACGGATTGCTGACACCGGCCAGGTCGGCGAGCTGGCGCACCGAGACCTGTGCCAGCTCGCGCTGGCTCCTGATGAAGCTGCCGATGTCGGAAGCCGCAGTGGTCACCTTGGCGGAGAGCTTCTCCTCGGGTGCCATTGCGTTCTCCTGGTGTCGGTTGGGTCGATGTTCGCCTCACCCCAGGCTACAAACGAGTGCTTGCTTTTGCAAGCAGTCTGTTAGCACTGCTCAGAAGAGCAACTGCGCGACGGCGTAGATCACCAACCCCGCCAACGCGCCGACCACGGTGCCGTTGATCCGAATAAACTGCAGGTCACGACCCACGTGCAGTTCGATGCGCCGGCTCGCCTCCTCGGCGTCCCAGCGCTCGATCGTCTCGGTGATGATCGCTGTGATTTCAATCCCATACTGCGAGACCAGATGCTTCGCGGCCCGCACCATCCAGTCGTCGACCTTGTCGCGCAGATCGACGTCGTCGCGCAGTGATTCCCCGATGCGCATCACCGTGTCGGCGATGCGGCTGCGCAATGCGCTGGACGGGTCGTCAACGCCTTCGAGCACCAGCCGTTTCAGCGTCTTCCACGCCGTCGCGGCCGCGTTGGCGACCTCGTCGCGGGCCATCAACTGCTCCTTGACGGCATCGGCGCGCGCGATGGTATCCGGGTCGTGCTGCAGATCGTCGGCGAACTCGAACAGGAAGCGGGTCGCCGAACGGCGCAGTTCGTGGTCGGGGTTGCGGCGCACCTTGTCGGTGAAGTCCATCAACTCGCGGTGGATGCGATCGCCGACGAGATGGTCGACGAATCGCGGCGACCAGGTCGGCGAATCGCGCTCGACCACCCGCTGGATGATCTCGCCGGCGTTCAGCGACCACTGAAACGCCCGGTCGGCCAGCAACTGGATCAGGGCCTCCTGCCGATTCTCGGCCAGCACGGTGCCCAGCACCCGGCCCACCGGCGGACCCCACTGCGGTTCGGCGATGCGCCGCACGATCATCCGGTCGATCACCTGCTGGACGTCCTCGTCGCGCAGCAGCTCCACCAGCACCCGCAGCACCGTCGCCGCCTCGCCGGCCACCCGCTCGGCATGCGCGGCTTCCGACAGCCACTTACCCAGCCGGCTGGGGACCTGCGCGTCGCGCAGCTTGGTCTCCACCACCTGCGGCGACAGGAAGTTCTCCCGCACGAAGGTGCCCAGGCCTCGCCGAGCTGGTCCTTCTTTCGCTTGATGATCGCGGTGTGCGGGATAGGCAGGCCGAGCGGATGTTTGAACAGCGCGGTCACGGCGAACCAGTCCGCCAGCGCGCCCACCATGCCGGCCTCCGCGGCCGCGCCGACGTAACCGACCCAGGTGGCCGTGGCGCCATGGGCCTGCGCCCACCGACAGGCGAGAAAGACGCCGGTGGCACCGATCAGAAAGCTCAGTGCCACCGCCTTCATCCGGCGCAGCGCCACCCGCCGCTCGGCGTCCGCCCCGGGATCCGCCCCGGCGAACGATTCGGCGAAGGATGCACGGGCCGCTGCGGCGCGGTGATCGTCGGTCCGGGCCGGCCGTGGCAGGCCCGATGCTTCGGCCTCCAGATGGGGCTCTGTGTGCCACCACACCATCATCCGCTATCGCCGGAGCCAGTTAATGTGACGACACCTTTTCAGGCCCGTCAGCGCACTGTCGACCCACGCGCCCACAGACGCCGTAGTATCGAGATGGTCTAGTGAATGGGAATTTCGGCGACAGTGGCAGAGCCACATCCCGGCTCGGACCGTGAAGACAGATGGTCGCAAGCGGCGCTGGCACCAACACAAGGTGGAGCGCCGCAATGAGTTGGTCGACGGCACGATCGAGGCGATCCGCCGACACGGCCGCTACCTGAGCATGGACGAGATCGCCGCGGAGATCGGGGTCTCCAAGACGGTTCTCTACCGCTACTTCGTCGACAAGAACGACCTGACGACGGCAGTGATGATGCGGTTTGCGCAGACCACGTTGATTCCCAACATGGCCGCAGCGCTGTCCTCGAATCTGGACGGCATCGACCTGACCCGCGAGATCATCCGGGTGTACGTCGAAACCGTGGCGAGCGAACCCGAGCCGTACCGGTTCGTGATGGCCAACAGCTCAGCCAGCAAGAGCAAAGTGATCGCCGACTCCGAGCGGATCATCGCCCGCATGCTGGCGGTGGTGCTGCGCCGGCGCATGCAGCAGGCCGGGATGGACACCGGCGGGGTGGAGCCCTGGGCCTATTCGATCGTCGGCGGCGTGCAGCTGGCCACCCACTCGTGGATGTCAGATCCGCGGATGAGCAGCGACGAACTGATCGACTACCTGACCATGCTCAGTTGGAGCGCACTGTGCGGGATCGTCGAGGTCGCCGGATCGCTGGAGAAGTTCCGCGAGGAGCCGCATCCCTCGCCGATCGTGCCGCCCCTCTCGTTTTGAGGGCGCGGAGAAGTGGGCTTGGCCGCTACTTCACGCAGGTGAATTGCCCCACGTTGCAGATGCCCTTGTGGAAGAAGGCCTCACACCCCGTCAGGTAGTGCATGTAGCGGTCGTAGATCTCTTCTGACTGGATCTCGATCGCGCGCTCCTTGTTGGCCTCCAGATTGGCCGCCCACAGGTTCAGCGTGCGCTCGTAGTGCTCCCCCAGTAACTGCACCCTTTCGACCGTGAACCCGGCGTCCGGCGCGAGCTTCAAGATGTCTTCCTGAGCCGGCAACTGCCCACCCGGGAAGATCACTTCGCCGATAAACTTCATGAATCGGATATCGGACATCGTCAGTTTGACGCCGCGATCGAACATCGACTTCTGGGTGTAGGCCAGAATCGTGTGCAGCAGCATCCTGCCGTCGCTGGGCAGGACGTCATAGGCACGCTCGAAGAACGCGGGATACCGCTCACTCTTGAACGCTTCGAATGCGCCGATGGTGACGATGCGGTCGACTTTGTCCTCGAACTCTTCCCACCCCTGCAACCGCACCTCAACCGTGCGCTCTGTCGGGATCGCGGCGAGCTTGGCCTTGCTGTACGCGGCCTGGTTCTTACTGAGCGTGATGCCGATGACGTTGACGTCGAATTTCTCGATTGCCCGGACCATCGCGCCGCCCCAGCCGCAGCCGACGTCGAGCACCGTCATCCCGGGTTCGAGGTTGAGCTTGCCCAGCGCCAGGTCGAACTTCGCGTTGGATGCCTCTTCCAGCGTCATGTCGTCACGCTCGAAGTAAGCGCATGTGTAAGCCATCGTCGGGTCAAGGAACAGCGCGAAAAACTCGTCCGAAACGTCGTAAATCGATTGCGACTCTTCGTAATATGGCTTCAACTGCGTCATGCTCGCTACGTACCTCTCGTCTGTTGATCGCCGAGAATCGTACCCGACGCGTGTAGCAGGTGTCACACCAACTCGCTGTGCCCTACGCTGGGGCTTTCAGTAGCTATAGAAGCCCTGACCCGATTTCTTGCCAAGCCGGCCCGCCTCGACCATGCGCAGCAGCAACGGCGGTGGCGCGTACTGCGGCTCTTTGAATTCCTCGAACATCTTGTCGGCAATCAGCTTGAGGGTGTCCAGCCCAACCAGGTCGGAAAGCCGCAGCGGGCCCATCGGATGCGACAGCCCGGCGACGACGGCCTTGTCGACGTCTTCCACCGTGGCAAAACCGGCCTCGACCATCCGGATCGCCGACAGCAGATAGGGCACCAGCAGCGCGTTCACCACGAAGCCGGACCGATCGGAACAGCGCACCACCTGTTTGCCCAGTACGGTGCTGGCGAACTCTTCGGTACGGGCGGCGGCGGCTTCGTCGGTGACCAACGTGCTGACCAACTCCACCAGCGGTAGCACCGGAACCGGATTGAAGAAGTGCAGGCCCAGCACGCGCTGCGGGTTTTTGGTGGCCGCGGCGATCTTCATGATCGGGATGCTGGAGGTGTTCGACGCCAGCACCGCGTCGGGATCGGTGACGACGCGGTCCAGGTCGGCGAAGATCTGCGCCTTGATCGCCTCGTCCTCGACGATGGCTTCGATCACCAGTTGCCGGTCGGCTAAGTCGTTGAGGTCCGTGGTGAAGGTCAGCTTGCTCAACGCGCGCTCACGCTCACGCTCGGTCACCTTGCCCGCGCTGACGCCGCGCTCCAGCGACTTCACCATGCGGTTGCGTCCCGCGGTAATCAGCGCGTCGGTGGTCTCGAACACCGTCACGTCGACGCCCGCACGCACGGAGACTTCGGCGATACCGGATCCCATCTGCCCGGCCCCGATAACCCCTACCCGCTGGATCGCTGCGTCACTCACTAGTTTCTCTCCGGTCGTATTGTCGTGCACCGCAATAGGCCCCGCCCAGGTTCGCTGGGCGGGGCCTCTGCTGTCAACTCTCGGTTTCACCCGCGAGCAGTCGCAGAATCGCCTGGTCTGGGTCGCAGTCGGGGCGATTATGTGTCTGCTCGGCAATAACTCAGTGAAACTGACCCTCTTCGGTCGAGCCGGTCAGAGCGGTGGTCGACGAATTCGGGTCGACCGTGGTGGCGATGCGGTCGAAGTAGCCGGCGCCGACCTCGCGCTGGTGCTTGGTCGCGGTGTAGCCGCGCTCCTCGGCGGCGAACTCGCGCTCCTGCAGCTCGACGTAGGCGCTCATCTGGTTGCGGGCGTAGCCGTAAGCCAGATCGAACATCGAGTAGTTCAGCGCGTGGAAGCCGGCCAGCGTGATGAACTGGAACTTGAACCCCATTGCCGCAAGCTCCTTTTGGAACTTCGCGATAGTGCTGTCGTCGAGGTGCTTGGCGCCAGTTGAACGACGGCGAGCAGTTGTAGGCCAACATCTGGTCGGGGTACTCGGCCTTGACCGCCTCGGAGAACCTGCGCGCCAGCTCGAGGTCCGGGGTGCCGGTCTCCATCCAGATCAGGTCGGCGAACGGCGCGTAGGCCTTGGCCCGCGCGATGCAGGGCTCGATGCCGTTCTTGGTGCGATAGAACCCTTCCCGGGTGCGCTCGCCGGTGATGAACGGCTGGTCGCGCTCGTCGACGTCCGACGTGATCAGCGTGGCAGCTTCGGCGTCGGTCCGGGCGATGACGACGGTCGGAACGTCGCACACGTCGGCGGCCAGCCGGGCCGAGGTCAGCGTGCGGATGTGCTGCTGGGTCGGGATCAGCACCTTGCCGCCGAGGTGACCGCATTTCTTCTCCGAGGCCAGCTGGTCCTCCCAGTGCGAACCGGCGACACCGGCGGCGATCATGGCCTTCTGCAGCTCGAACACGTTCAGCGCGCCACCGAAGCCGGCTTCGCCGTCGGCGACGATCGGGGCGAGCCAGTTCTCCACGGAACGGTCGCCCTCGACCTTGGCGATCTGGTCGGCGCGCACCAGCGCGTTGTTGATCCGGCGAACGACCTGCGGCACCGAGTTGGCCGGGTACAGGCTCTGGTCGGGGTAGGTGTGGCCGGACAGGTTGGCGTCACCGGCGACCTGCCAGCCGGACAGGTAGATGGCCTTGAGGCCGGCACGCACCTGCTGGACGGCCTGGTTGCCGGTCAGCGCGCCGAGCGCGTTGACCCACTCCAGGTCGTGCAGCTGTTCCCACAGCACCTCCGCGCCGCGGCGGGCCAGGGTGTTCTCCTCGACCACGCTGCCCTGCAGGGCGACGACGTCTCCGGCGGTGTAGGTACGGGTGACGTCCTTCCAGCGGGGATTGGTGTCCCAGTCGTGCTGGATCTGCTCGGGGCTCTTCGGGGTGCCAACGACAGACATTGGGCTTCGCTCCTTAACGATCGCGATGTTGAACCTTGAAAAATCATTGAAACCGGCCACCGTCGAGCAGCGGCTACGGACTCAACTTCACTGGTGTGCTAACACGACGATGGCACAGCCCGTCGACGCTGGTCCACCCATTTCACTTGCCAATTTCGGCGACGACTTCCGAGCATTTTGCAAATATTGCGAAGTTGCTTATTTACTGAACCGTTTCAGAAGCTACTCGCCAGTAACCAAATTTCGCAGGTCAGACGGGTGATTTACCGGGACGCTTGTCCGGTTAGAGCGAGAAGAGCGCGGCGACGGCTTTCGTCTCGTCACCGACGGCATATGTGAGCGTTGTAACAGTGCGGTCGACCAGGTCGGGACCGAATTGATCGGTCGATCCGGGCGGGTGCACGTGCGAGATGATCTCCAGCTTGTCGCCCAGCGCAACCGGCGACTCGTGTTCGATCGTCATGCGCAGCGGCAACCGCAGCAGTTCGGGGTGCGAAGCCAGGTAGTCCTCGACGACGCTCCAATACACCGAGTTGTTCATGTGGTCGAGAAAGTCGATGTCGGTGACCCGGACCGGGAACTCGTGGATTTCCGCCGCGTCGTCACGGCTGCCCGGCTTCAGGTACCCCTTCCACCGCAGTCGATCGACGGACGTGGTTTTTTGCAGGGCCGCCAGGAAGTCGTCGACGATGCGCGACGGCATCTGGGTCTCTCGGTTGATATTGATCCAGAACGCCTCGGATTCGAGCAGGCCGCCCTTGCGTCCATCGATGCGTACCCGCATCTCGCACCACCGGTTCGACGTGCCCGAACACCATCGCCGCATGCGCAAGCATGTCCTGGAACTCGATCGGGCGGATCAGGTCGACCATGGTGCGGCGCACGATCCACAGCGGATGGGTCTCCTCGAAGCCCATCTCGCGCAGCTGGTCCTGGCCGATGTCTTGGATGTGGCGGCAAGCCGCGTCCAGTCGCAGCCGGCCGGTGCGGTCGACGTCGCCAACGCGCAGCGGCCATTCGCGGTCGAACACGTCGGGGTGACCGTCCGGCACCGGCATCATTGTTTTGTCCAGGCTCACGGCTTCGCTCCCCGTTGTCTCTTGTTGCCCAGCTCAGGCTAACCCCCGGGGGTTGCCTTCAAACTCCCCGTTCGATCATGCCAACGCTGGCACCCGGCCACCACCCACAACCGACCAATCGGGTGGTGCCAACTCTGCGAATCATGCCTTCGCAGCGCGAGTAGGCTCGGCAAAGTGTCCAAGACATTCGTCGGCTCACGCGTTCGCCAACTGCGTAGCGAGCGCGGATTCAGTCAGGCTGCACTGGCGCAGATGCTGGAGATCTCGCCGAGCTACCTCAACCAGATCGAGCACGACGTTCGTCCGCTGACGGTGGCCGTGCTGCTCCGGATCACCGAGGTGTTCGGTGTGGATGCGACGTTCTTCGCGCCCCAGGACGACACCCGGCTGGTCGCCGAGCTGCGGGAGGTGACGATGGACCGCGATCTGGGCATCGACGTCGACCCGCCCGAAATCGCCGAAATGGTCAGCGCCCATCCCGCCCTGGCCCGCGCGGTGGTCAACCTGCACCGGCGCTACCGGATCACCACCGCGCAGCTGGCCGCCGCCACCGAGGAACGGTTCTCCGACGGCAGTGGCACCGGCTCGATCACGATGCCCCACGAAGAGGTGCGCGACTACTTCTACCAACGCCAGAACTACCTGCACAGCTGGACACCGCCGCCGAAGACCTCACGATCCAGATGCGGCTGCACCACGGCGACCTGGCGCGGGAGTTGACCCGCCGGCTCGCCGAGGTGCACGGAGTCCGCATCACCAGGCGGATCGATCTTGGCGACACCGTGCTGCACCGTTATGACCCCAACACCAACACGCTCGAAATCAGCAATCACCTCTCGTCGGGTCAGCAGGTATTCAAGATGGCCGCCGAGTTGGCCTACCTGGAGTTCGGCGGTCTGATCGACAGCATGGTCGAAGAGGGCAAGTTCACCAGCGACGAGTCGCGCACGCTGGCCCGGCTGGGGCTGGCCAATTACTTCGCCGCGGCCGCGATACTGCCTTACCGGCAGTTCCACGACGTCGCCGAGAACTTCCGCTACGACGTCGAGCGGCTGTCGGCGTTCTATTCGGTGAGCTATGAGACCATCGCGCACCGGCTGTCCACGCTGCAGCGGCCTTCGATGCGCGGGGTGCCGTTCTCGTTCATCCGGGTAGACCGGGCCGGGAACATGTCAAAACGCCAGTCGGCCACGGGTTTTCACTTCTCCTCCAGCGGCGGGACCTGCCCGCTGTGGAACGTCTACGAAACGTTCGCCAACCCGGGCAAGATCCTGGTGCAGATCGCCCAGATGCCCGACGGCCGCAACTACATGTGGGTGGCCCGCACGGTGGAGCGCCGCGCCGCCCGGTATGGTCAGCCGGGTAAGACCTTCGCGATCGGACTGGGCTGCGAACTCCGCCACGCTCACCGGCTCGTCTACTCGGAAGGACTCGATTTGTCGGGGGATCCGAATATTGTGGCCACACCCATCGGCGCGGGCTGCCGCGTCTGCGAGCGGGACAACTGTCCGCAGCGGGCGTTCCCCGCTCTGGGGCGCGCACTCGATCTCGACGAACACCGCAGCACGGTGTCCCCGTACCTGGTGAAGCAAGCGTGACCGGCGATCAGGCGGGTCAAGTCGGCCGTATCCCGCCGAGTAGTTTTCGCCAACTGGGACCGATCAACTGGGTGATCACGAAGTTGGCTGCGCGCCAAGTGCGGGCGCCGGAGATGCATCTGTTCACAACGCTCGGTCAGCCGTCGACTCCTATTTTGGGCGTGGGCGGTATATGGCGGGCGGCTGTTGAGTGGGCGGCTGCCGCGGGTCGACACCGAGTTGGTGATCCTGCGCGTCGCACATTTGCGCGCTTGTGAATACGAGCTGCAACACCATCGCCAGATGGCACGCCGGCACGGACTGGACGCCCGGCTGCAGGCCGCGATTTTCGCCTGGCCTGAGATACCGGAGGCCGGGGGAAAGCTCAGCGCCCGGCAGCAGACGCTGTTGCAGGCGACCGATGAGTTCATCACGGACCGCACCATCACCAGCGGCACCTGGCAGCGGCTCGAAGGTTACCTGGATCGGCGGCGGCTGATCGAATTCTGCTTGCTGGCAGGCCAATACGATGGTCTGGCCGCGACGATCAGTGCGCTGGACATCCCGCTGGACAACCCGCGGCAATCTTTAGAAGAGGATATCGGCCAGCACGGCCAGCGTCAGTAGCACCGGCAGCACCGGCAGGCCGAAAGCGAAAGACGCCCAGAGTCGCTTGCCGCGCCGGCGCAACGACCAGCCCCACACCCCCGCGCATACCGCCAGCACACCGGAGAGGATCAGCACGATCGGACTCCACTGGCCCACCGTCGTGGTGGCGTCTCCGATGGAGTAGGCCACCAGCCACAGGACATAACCGGTGGCCACGCCACCGATGGCGCCCACCACGGTTCCCTGAGTATCGGTGCTGTTCATATGCGCTCAGAAGCCACTCAGAAGTTGATCATGTGGCCGGTCAGGCCGTGGAAACACTCCTGCAGCGCCTCTGACATCGTCGGATGGGTGTGCACGTTGCGCGCCAACTCGGTGGCCGTCAGGTCCCATTTCTGCGCCAGCGTCAGTTCCGGCAGCAGCTCGGACACGTCGTGGCCGATTAGGTGTCCGCCCAGAGTTCGAGGTACTTGGCGTCGGCGACCAGCTTGACGAATCCGCTGGGATCGCCGACACCATGCGCTTTGGCGTTGGCGGTGAACGGGAACTTCGCCACCACAACGTCGTATCCTTCGTCGCGGGCTTGCTGCTCGGTGAGCCCGAAGCTGGCGACCTGCGGCTGGCAGAACGTCGCGCGGGGCAGCATGCGGTAGTCGCCGAGCGCTAAAGTCTCTGCGCCGGCGATGGTTTCGGCGGCCACCACGCCTTGGGCCTCGGCGACGTGCGCGAGCTGCAGCAATGCGGTGACATCGCCGATGGCGTAGATGTGGCCGACGTTGGTGCGCATGTAGTCGTCGATCGCCGATGGCCTTGCGTTCGGTCAGCGCGACCCCGGCCTTTTCCAGTCCATAGCCCTCGACGTTGGGCGCAAACCCGATGGCCTGCAAGACTTTCTCGGCCTTGAGCTCCTCGGATTGACCGTCCTTGCTGACGGTCACCGTGACTCCGGAGCCGTCGGAGCCACTGTCAGTTATGGACTCGACTTTGGTTCCGGTGAGGATCTTGACGCCCAGCTTCTTGAACTGCTTCTCGATCTCCTTGGACACCTCGGCGTCCTCGTTGGGCAGCGCGCGCGGCAGGAATTCGACGATGGTCACGTCGACGCCGTAGTTCTTCAGCACGTAGCCGAACTCCATGCCGATGGCACCGGCTCCGGCGATGATGATCGATTCGGGCAGCTCGCGGGACAGGATCTGTTCCTCATAGGTGACCACGTTGGCGGACAGCGACGTGCCCGGAACCAGCCGGGTGCTGCTGCCGGTGGCGATGATGGCGTTGTCGAAGGTGACGAGTTTCCACGCCGCCGCCGTCGTTGAGTTCGACGGCCAGCGTGTTCGCGTCGGTAAATCTGCCGTACCCGTGGATCTCGGTGATCTTGTTCTTCTTCATCAGGAAGTGCACGCCGGCCACGCGGCCCTCGGCGACTTTGCGGCTCCGGTCGAAGGCGACCCCGTAATCGAAGGTCGCCTCGCCGCTGATGCCGAATGTCTTGGCCTCTTTGGTGAAGATGTGCGCGAGTTCGGCATTGCGCAGCAGCGCCTTGGACGGGATGCAGCCGACGTTGAGGCAGACTCCGCCCCAGTATTTCGGCTCGACGACCGCGGTATTCAGGCCTAGCTGAGCGGCACGAATGGCCGCGACATATCCGCCGGGACCGGCTCCGAGGACGACGACGTCATAGTGAGTCACGGCCCCTACCCTAATCGCCGGCGGCGTCAGTACGGAATGACGCCGACCACGCAGTGGCTCGCCCGCGCGCAGTAGTAATAGCCGTAGAGCGGCGCCGCGGCAGCGGCGGAGGCAAACGGCCCCGACATCACCGCGATCGACAACGCCGAAATCAGCGGCCTGCCCTGCACCATCGCCAGCATCACGCCAGCTACGACGCACGCAACGACGTAGACCAGGACCATGAACGCCGCCGCCGTCTTGTCGGCGGTGTGAAACCACCAATAGAACAGACTCAGCCCCACCTCCGCCGCGGCGATCCACACGCCCAGGATCACCAGAGCCAACTTCCACCACTTCAGGTACTGGTATCGACCGGGAACGGTGACAGAGTGCACCGCCGCCGCGTCCGGCGAGGGCGTCTCAGGCGCCTCGGGTGACTCCTTCGCTTCGGGTTTGCCTACCAGCGGCAATAACGACGGCTGTGAGTCGGTGTCATCAAAATCCGGAACGAACGGCACCGAGTCCTCGCCGGTATCATCGAAATCCGGCACGAACGCCTCGGTTCCCGGGTTGGACGGGTGATCGCGTTCAGCCACCGGACGCCACCCGCAGAGCGACGAGCGCACCGAACCAGCCCGGCGCCAACGCGAGCAGGAATGCGCCGACCATCGTGACCCATCGACGTCCGGAAAGCAGGATCGTCAGCAGCCCGATCACGCTGGGTATACCGACCACCAATGCGACGACCAATTCCGGCCTCACCCGCGCATGGATCACCGCGGTGAATGCGACCCCAGCCAGCAGTCCGACCGCGCTGCCGATCAGCATGGCGCCTGCCAGCAGCCACGGACGCGGAAGCGGTATCAAGACATTACCGGCGTGGCCGGTTCATTAGTTGCCGCATCGGCGGCCACCACCTGGCCGCGTACCGACGGCCGTTGACCGTGCTCGTAAGCCGCGCCGGTGATCACCGGAATCGCCTGTACCAGGGCCTTTTCCGGGGCGGTGAAGACCCGGCCCCGACTGAGGAAGCGCACGCCCTCTGGGGCTTCCAGGCTGAACCCGCCGCCCCGGCCGGGCACCACGTCGATGATCAGCTGGGTGTGCTTCCACACCTCGTACTGGGGCCCGGAGATCCACACCGCAACGCCCTCGGCCCCCACGTCGAGTACGCCGAGCAAGACGTCGCGGTCTCCGACGAGGAAGTCCCCGCACGGGTAGCACATCGGCGACGACCCGTCGCAGCAGCCGCCGGATTGGTGGAACATCACCGGACCGTGCCGGTCTTGCAGTCGATCCAGCAGCTCGGCGGCGGCGGGGGTGACGACGGCACCCGGAGGAGCGGCGTTCATCAGAACAATCCGACCGCCTTGTCGGAGTAGGACACCAACAGGTTCTTGGTCTGCTGGTAGTGGTCGAGCGCCATCTTGTGGGTCTCCCGGCCAAAGCCTGATTGCTTGTAACCACCGAACGCCGCGTGCGGCGGGTAGACGTGGTAGCAGTTGACCCAGACCCGGCCGGCCTGGATGTCGCGGCCGGCCCGGTAGGCGGTGTTGCCGTCGCGGCTCCACACGCCCGCACCCAGGCCGTAGAGGGTGTCGTTGGCGATGCCCAGCGCGTCGTCGTAGTCGGTGAACGACGCCACCGTCACCACCGGCCCGAAAATCTCCTCCTGGAAGATTCGCATCTTGTTGTTGCCCGCTGAAGATCGTCGGCTGCATGTAATAGCCACCGGATAGGTCACCGCCCAACTCGGCGCGCTCACCGCCGGTGATGATCTTGGCGCCCTCCCCTTTGCCGATTTCGATGTAGGACAAGATCTTTTCCAGCTGGTCGTTGGAGGCCTGCGAACCCAGCATGGTTTCGGTGTCCAGCGGATCGCCTTGCCGGATCGCCTTGGTTCGGATCGCCGCCAGTTCCAGGAACTCGTCGTGGATGTCGGCCTGGATCAGGCTGCGCGACGGGCACGTGCACACCTCGCCCTGGTTGAGGGCGAACATGGTGAACCCTTCCAGCGCCTTGTCCTGGAAGTCGTCGTTGGCGGCCATCACGTCGGAGAAGAAGATGTTCGGGCTCTTGCCGCCCAGTTCCAGGGTGACCGGGATCAGGTTCTGCGAGGCGTATTGCATGATGAGGCGCCCGGTGGTGGTTTCCCCGGTGAACGACACCTTGGCGATCCGGTTGCTGGATGCCAGCGGCTTACCGGCTTCGACGCCAAACCCGTTGACGACGTTGACCACGCCGGCCGGCAACAGATCGCCGATCAGCGACATCAGGTAAAGGATCGAGGCCGGGGTCTGCTCGGCGGGCTTGAGCACCACCGTGTTGCCGGCCGCCAGCGCGGGGGCCAGTTTCCAGGCGCCCATCAGGATCGGGAAGTTCCACGGAATGATCTGCCCCACCACCCCGAGCGGCTCGTGGAAGTGGTAGGCGACGGTGTCGTCGTCGATCTGCGACAACGAACCCTCCTGGGCGCGGATCGCCGCGGCGAAATACCGGAAATGATCAGCTGCCAGCGGGATGTCGGCGGCCAGCGTCTCCCGAATCGGCTTGCCGTTGTCCCAGACTTCGGCGAGCGCGAGCGAGTCTTTGTTCGCCTCGATGCGGTCGGCGATCTTGTTCAGGATCGCCGCCCGCTCGGCCGGGGCGGTTTTGCCCCACGCCGGGGGCGGCCGCGTGCGCGGCGTCGAGTGCCTTTTCGACGTCGGCCTGATCCGAGCGCGCTACCTCGCAGAACGTTTGGCCGGTGACCGGCGTCGGGTTCTCGAAGTACAGACCCTTGGCTGGCGCGACCCACTCGCCCCCGATGAAGTTGTCGTACCGGGACTCATACGACATCAACGCCCCGGTGGAACCTGGACGTGCGAAAACAGTCATCTGCTCGGCGCTCCTCATGCAAACCTCGAACGAACCATGTAATACAACTCACACTACCGCCGAGGCCACAATGACTCCATGACATCTGACGCCGCTGCCGCCTCCGACGACAACTCCGACGCCAACCAAGACCCGTACCTCTGGCTCGAGGACGTCACCGGCGAAAAAGCGCTGGACTGGGTGCGCGCGCGCAACGAACCCGACAGCGGCTCAGTTCTGCGATGCGGAGTTCGAGCAGATGCGCACCGAGGCGCTCGAGGTGCTCGATACCGATGCCCGGATCCCCTATGTGCGCCGCCGCGGCGACTATCTCTACGACTTCTGGCGCGACGCCACCAACCCGCGCGGGCTGTGGCGGCGCACCACCCTGGACAGTTACCGCACCGACTCGCCCGAATGGGACGTGCTGATCGACATAGACGAGCTTGGGCGAGTTGACGACACGAAATGGGTGTGGTCCGGCGCCAGCGTCATCGAACCTGAATTGACCCGCGCCCTGGTCAACCTCTCTCCGGGTGGCTCCGATGCCGTTATTGTGCGTGAATTCGACATGCTGACACGCGAATTCGTCGCCGACGGCTTCGCGCTACCGGAAGCCAAATCGCAGATCGGCTGGGCGGACCAGGATACCGTCCTGGTGGGCACCGACTTCGGCCCCGACTCGCTGACCGAATCCGGCTACCCGCGAATCGTCAAGCGGTGGCGGCGCGGAACACCACTGGCGGACGCGGAAACGATCTTCGAGGGGGTGCGCACCGATGTCAGCGCCGGCGGTTCCGCGGATCGGACTCCGGGCTTCGAGCGGACCTTCGTGGCACGTTCGATCGACTTCTGGAACAGCGAGAGATACGAGGTCCGGGGTTCGGAGCTGATCGCCATCGATGTGCCCACCGACGCCAGCAGTGTGTCGATTCACCGCGAGTGGCTGTTGATCGAGTTGCGCACCGATTGGTCTGTCGGTGCCAACAGCTACCGGGCGGGTTCGCTGCTGGCCTCTAACTACGACGAATTCATGGCCGGCGCAAGGGAATTACGGACAGTATTCGAGCCCGACGAGCACACCTGCCTGCACCAGTACGCATGGACCCGAGACCGGCTGCTGGTCGTCACGCTCGCCGACGTGGCCAGCCGGGTCGAGATCGTCACACCGGGCAGCTGGCAGCGCGAACCGTTGCAGGGCATCCCCGCGGCAACCAACACCGTGATCGTCGCCGCCGACGACACCGGCGACGAATTCTTTCTCGACTCCAGTGGATTCGACAGTCCCTCCCGGTTGCTGCGCGGCACCGATGCCGGCCCGCTGGAGCAGATCAAGTCCGCGCCGGCCTTCTTCGACGCCGAAAACCTGGATGTGCAGCAGTATTTCGTGGCCTCGGAGGACGGCACGTCGATTCCGTACTTCGTGGTTCGGCCCGCGGAAGCCGAAGGTCCCGGCCCCACGCTGCTGAACGGCTACGGCGGTTTCGAGACCTCGCTTACGCCCGGCTACAGCGGCGTGCTGGGCCGGCTGTGGCTGGCCCGCGGCGGCACCTATGTGCTGGCCAACATCCGCGGCGGCGGCGAATACGGGCCCGGCTGGCACACGCAGGCGATGCGCGAGGGCAGGCACAAGGTGGCCGAAGACTTTGCCGCGGTGGCAACCGATTTGGTCGATCGCGGCATCACCACCGTCGGGCAGCTCGGCGCGCAAGGCGGCAGCAACGGCGGGCTGTTGATGGGCATCATGCTGACCAAGTACCCGGAAAAATTCGGCGCGCTGGTCTGCGCTGTGCCGCTGCTGGACATGAAGCGTTACCACCTGTTGCTGGCCGGCGCCTCGTGGGTAGCCGAGTATGGCGACCCGGACAACCCGAAAGACTGGGAGTTCATCTCCGAATACTCGCCCTACCAAAATATTTCGGCGACCCGGAAGTATCCGCCGGTGCTGTTTACCACCTCCACCCGCGATGATCGGGTGCATCCCGGGCACGCCCGCAAAATGGTCGCGGCGCTTGAGGCCGCGGGCCATCGGATCTGGTACTACGAGAACATCGAGGGCGGGCACGCGGGCGCGGCGGACAACGAACAATTGGCCTTCAAGTCCGCGCTGAGCTACTCGTTCTTGCACCGCATGCTGGCGTCCCGGGATTGACCGCAGCCGTAAGATCGCCCGCGTGTCTGTGTTAGAGAGAATCGAACTCGGCTTGCTGGTGCTCGGACTGATCCTGATCGCGGCCGGAGCGCTGCAGGCACGCTACCGCTACGTCGGCGGTCGCAGTCGAGGCCGTCGTTTCTATTGGATGACGTCGGGTTTCGGCACATTCTTTTTTGCGGTCGGTGTCGGCAAAATCTGGCCGAACGCCATCCTGGTGACGGTGTTCTTCGGCGCTATCGTTGCCGTCTCGGCCTACCTGTCCACGCCGTATCTCAAGATCGGCGAACGCATCTACGCGCTGAGCCCGGCCGATCGGGAGCCGGATCCACCAGACGGAGGGCTGGGAAAGAAATGACGCTCTCCCGATGACTTGCGCTAATTCGAATGCTCACTTCGAGACGCTGCTGTATGGGACGGCGGGCCCGGTCGCAACGATCACGTTGAATCGGCCGGACCAGCTCAACACCATCGTCCCGCCCATGCCGGACGAGATCGAGGCCGCCATCGGCCTCGCCGAGCGGGATCAGGCCGTCAAGGTCATCGTGCTGCGCGGCGCCGGCCGCGCTTTCTCCGCCGGCTACGACTTCGGCGGGGGCTTCCAGCACTGGGGCGACGGCATGATGACCGACGGGCAGTGGGATCCGGGCAAGGATTTCGCGATGGTCACCGCGCGCGAGACGGGGCCCACCCAGAAGTTCATGGCCATCTGGCGGGCGTCCAAGCCGGTGATCGCTCAGGTGCACGGCTGGTGCGTGGGCGGGGCCAGCGACTATGCGCTGTGCGCCGACATCGTCATTGCCAGCAACGACGCCGTGATCGGCACCCCCTACAGCCGGATGTGGGGGTCCTATCTGACCGGCATGTGGCTGTACCGGCTGAGCCTGGCCAAGGTCAAATGGCACTCATTGACGGGCCGGCCGCTGACCGGCGTCCAAGCCGCCGAGGTCGAACTGATCAACGAAGCGGTTCCGTTCGAGCGCCTCGAAGCCCGCGTCGCCGAGATCGCGGCCGAGCTGGCGCAAATCCCCCTGTCGCAGTTGCGGGCGCAGAAACTGATCGTCAACCAGGCCTACGAGAATATGGGCCTGGCGTCCACACAGACGCTGGGTGGAATTCTCGACGGCCTGATGCGCAACACCCCGGACGCGCGCGACTTCATCCAGACCGCGGAAACCCAGGGTGTGCGGGCCGCCGTCGAACGCCGCGACGGCCCATTCGGCGACTACAGCCAGGCGCCGCCGGAGCTGCGGCCTGATCCCACCCACATCATCGTGCCTGATCGCGATGCATAGTGAGATGGACTACGAATATCCCCCCGACGGCACATGCGGTGCCCCGAGAGTGCTACGGTGACTAGTATGTTTCGGCCAATCTCCAGCCTGCGTGCAGGCGCCGTTTTCCTCGCTATAGGCATCGCCGCCGTGACCTTCCCGAAGGCCGCGGTAGCCGACTCCACGGACGACTTTCCGATACCCCGCAGGCAGATCGCCACGACATGCGACGCGGAACAGTATTTGGCGGCCGCCAGGGACACCAGCCCGATCTACTACCAGCGGTACATGATCGACTTCCACAACAGGCCGCTCCCCATCGAGCAGTCCGCGATCGACCGCATCCACTGGTTCTACTCTTTGGACTCCGCCGGCCGCAGGCAGTACTCCGAGGACACCGCGACAGACATCTATTACGAGCAGGTGGCGACGCACTGGAGTAACTGGGCGAAGATCTTCTTCAACAACAAGGGCGTCGTCGCCAAGGCCACTGACGTCTGCGACGGCTATCCAAAGGGCGACATGTCGGTTTGGGACTGGACGGCTTAGGCCGCTCTCTTAGTTACCGAAGACGGTCGTCCAACAATTGCGGATGCTGACGACGGTCCAGCCGTTCGCGTTCGCTTCATCGAGTGACTTTTCCGCGCCCGCGACGTAGTCGAATTCGCGGCCGGCGTCGTCGTGCAGCAGCAGCAGGCACAGCGATGGGCTGACGGACTGGGTGTACTGAAGCATTTGGATATCGCCGTTCGAGTTGCCCGCCGCCAGGATCGGCCGCCGCCCGGTGCGTCCCCAGATCCGCACCGGCTTGATCGGTCCGTCGTCCAGGAACTCGGGACGCGAGGTGGTCAGCAAGTGACCGTCCTTGAAGTCCAGGCCCACCGAACTACCGATTACCCGCTCGGGCGGTAGGCCGTACATCTGGGTGGTGATGGGTCGCATGAAGTCGCGGCCGCCCCCTGAGGCGATGTAGTTGGTGAACCCGTTGGCCTCCAGGTAACGCAGCAACTCGACCATCGGCAGGTATCCGCAGGCCGTGTACGGGCGGTTCAAGGTCGGGTGTGTGGCCTCGGCGAAAAACTCCTTCACCCGCTCGGCGTGTTGTTCGACCGTAAGTCCCTGATAGGCCGAAAGAATTCCCCCGGCAAGAACTTTGATTGCGGAGTCATCGCCGTTGTAGTGCTTGGTGACGGCGTCACCGAACCAGGACAGGTCCCCCGACGCTGCGGCTTGGTATGGCTGCTTGTCCTTCAGCGAGACGTCCGCCGCGGCTTGCTCAGCCAGGCGGCGCACCAGGAAATCCAGCTGAATGTAGGCCGGCTTCTCACACCAGAGCGTGCCGTCGTTGTCGAACACGGCAACCCGCGCCTCGGGCGCCACGAAATCCGGGCCGCCCTCACCGGTAACCCGCCCGACGAAGTCGACGATGGCCGACCTCGTGGGGCCGTCATGCCACGAGTCGAGCATCTGGCCCTACTTCCCAGCGTGATGTCAGTAGTGCGCGGGCAACCGATCGGTGCGAGCAGCCTCGCCATTGAGCGATTCGCTTTCCCTGGGGTCCGTGGGATCCTTGGGCAGCATGTGGGCACGAACCGCCGACCGCGGCCCGTACGGCCGAAGCATCTGACTGGCGGGGCGGGTGCGCACTTTTTGCGGCCACCAGAACCAGCGCCCCATCAGCGCCGCGACCGACGGCATCATGAACGAACGCACGATCAGCGTGTCGAACAAGAGACCCAGAGCGATGGTGGTCCCCACCTGCCCCATAACCCGCAGCGGGCTGATCGCAAACGTCGCCATGGTGGCGGCGAAGACAAGACCCGCAGACGTCACGACCGAGCCGGTGCCGGCCATCGACCGGATGATGCCGGTCTTTATTCCGGCGTGGATCTCCTCTTTGAATCGGGAAACCAGTAGCAAGTTGTAGTCCGAGCCCACCGCCAACAGCAAAATGACGGACATCGCCAGCACCATCCAGTGCAGTTCTTTGCCCAGAATGTCCTGCCACAGTAGGACCGAAAGCCCAAATGAGGCCCCCAAGGAAAGCAGCACCGTCCCCACGATGGTGATCGCGGCGACCAGGCTTCGGGTAATGATCAACATGATGATCAGGATCAGGCTGGCCGCCGATATGCCGGCAATCATCAGGTCGTATTTGGAGCCGTCGCGCATGTCCTTATAGACCGCGGCCGTGCCGCCGAGCCAGATCTTGGAACCCTCCAGTGGCGTTCCCTTGATGGCTTCCTTCGCCGCTGTCCTGATCGGCTCGACATGCGAAATGCCTTCGGGCGTCGCGGGGGGAACGTCATGGGAGATGATGAAACGGGCGGCGTGGCCGTCGGGCGACAGGAACATATTCAAACCGCGCTTGAAATCGGGGTTATCAAAGACCTCCGGCGGAATGTAGAACGAGTCGTCGTTCTTAGCCGCGTCGAACGCCTGACCCATGGCGGTGGAGTTCTGGCTCATCACGTCCATCTGGTCATACAGCGAAGCCTGTGAGCTGTGCATCGTAAGCATCATCGACTTCATCGTCGTCATGGTCTCGATCATCGACGGAAACGTCGCCAACATCTCAGGCATCAACGCATCCAACTTGGCTATGTCGTCGGACAGGAACGCGAACTTCTCGGTGATCTGATCCAGACCGTCGAGCGCGTCGAAAATGGATCTCAGCGCATAGCAGCTAGGAACGTCGTAGCAGTGCTTCTCCCAGTACAAGTAGCTACGAAGTGGCCGGAAGAAATCATCGAAGTTGGCGATATTGTCCCGCAATGTGGCTGTCACGGCGAGCATTTCATGCGTGAGGCCGTCCATGTGGTGAGTGACGGCGGCCAACCTTTGCATGATGGAGTACATGTGGTTCATCGTGTCGATCGTGTTCTGCATGGCGTCGGCCTGATGAAGCATGTCCGCCATACGCTTCTTCATGTACTGCGAGTTTTCGACCTGCGTCGTGTTCTGCATGCTGATCTGAAACGGGATCGAGGTGTGCTCGATCGGCGCGCCCAAAGGTCTGGTTATCGTCTGGACCCGCGCGATGCCCGGGATGTGAAAGACGCCCCTGGCAATCCTGTCCAGCACCAACATGTTTGCCGGATTGCGCATGTCGTGATCGGTCTCGATCATCAGCAATTCCGGATTCATCCGGGCGTTGGAGAAATGCCGCTCCGCGGCCTCATACCCGACGACCGCCTTCGTGCTATCCGGCAGATACTGGCGGTTGTCGTAATTCGTCCTGTACCCGGGTAGCGCGAGCAAGCCGATGAGCGCGATGGCGATCGACACGGCCAGGATCGGCCCGGGCCACCGAACAATGGCGGTGCCCACCCGCCGCCAACCCCGCGTCCGCATCTTCCGCTTCGGATCGAACAGGCCGAACCGACTTCCCACCGTCAACACGGCCGGGCCCAGCGTGAGCGCCGCGGCAACGGCGACAAGCGTCCCCACCGCGCACGGGACGCCAAGGCTCTCGAAATACGGAAGCCGAGTGAAGCTGAGGCAATACATCGCGCCGGCGATGGTCAGGCCGGAGCCCAGGACCACGTGCGCGGTCCCGTGGAACATCGTGAAGAAGGCCTGTTCCCGGTCCTCACCGATCGACCGCGCCTCCTGATACCGGCCCAGCACAAAGATCGCATAGTCGGTACTTGCCGCGATCACCATCAACACCAGCAGGTTCACCGCGAAGGTCGACAAGCCAATGATGTTGTTATCGGCCAAAAACGCGACAACCTGTCGCGCCGCAAACAGTTCGAGCATCACCATCAGCAGGGTGACGATGACGGTGACGATCGAACGGTAGACCCACAGCAGCATCACGATGATCACGAGGAAAGTGATCATGGTGACCAAGACGACGCCTTTGTCACCGGCCGCCGACTGATCGGCTGTCAGCGCCGCCGCGCCGGTCACATAGGCCTTGACCCCGGGCGGCGGCGGCGTGTCTTCCACCAGCTTGCGGACCGCCCTGACGGAGTCGTTGGCCTTGCTCTCGCCCTGGTTACCGACGAGATACACCTGCACATAGGCGGCCTTACCGTCCGAGCTCTGCGAGCCGGCCGCAGTCAACGGATCACCCCAGAAGTCCTGCACGTGCTCGACGTGCGTTGTGTCCGCCCGCAGCTTCTTGATCAGCTGGTCATAGAAGTGATGGGCGTCGTCGCCGAGCGGCTGACTGCCCTCCAACAGGATCATCACATTGCTGTCGCTGTCGAACTCTTTGAACACCTTGCCGACGCGCTGCGTCGCCTGCATCGACGCCGCCTCTTTCGGGCTCATCGGCACTGTGTGTGCCTTGCCGACCGATTCCAGGTCGGGGACGAACATGCTCAGGCACACGACCAGCCCGACCCAGGCCAGGACGATCAGCACCGCAAACTTGTGGACCGTCCGGGCAAAAAACGGCATATGTGGGAGGCCCGCGGCCTGGTTGTTGCTCATGCCGATTTGACTATGCAGAAGGTCTGGGCATTCATTTCGTTCACGGACCTTTCATCCTTCACCACATCGTTCACAGTGATTCGGCAGCCGATCTGGTCCGTGTCGCCCTGCGCTACGACGTTCACGCTCACCGAGGGAAGCGTTGTGGTGACCGAGAGCGTCCACGGCAGGAGTACATTGCTTTTTTGCTGAAGCGTGGCATTGACGTCGAGAAAGTTGATGTCGGCGACAGTCCCGGCGGGGCCGTAAACCTCATAAAGCACGTGTTTGGGGTTGAACGGCTTGATGTCGTCCAAGCTGTTACTGGTGATCCCGCTGTTGTCGTGATTGCCGAAGATGCCGCGAATCCGATCGACAACGAACCCCGCGACCAATACGACGATCACGATCACGAGTGGAACCCACAGCCTTTTGAGCGTGTCGGCAACTGGAATCTTCACCAACCAATGACCTTTCGCTCAACGGTACGACTCAATACGGCCCCACAATTGCTTTGATGCACTAAGTATCTTAAACACACCACCAGGCCCGAGCGCGGCGCGGGATGGAACGCCAAATCCGCGCTCCTCCCCCAAATCTGATTCACTTCGCGCCACCGGTCTCTTGTGCTGACTGCGATTCGGATACGAGGCCAATGCACGTGGCGGTGAGCAGTCGATTGAGCGCGGACGCGAAATCGATGTTCCACTCCGGCGGGAGGGCCTCGGGCTCCTCGGCATAGACGTCGGTGAGCCGCTCCGGCGGATTGGCGATCTGCCAGAAAGCGGCGGCCAACGAGTAGGCGGCGATCAACATGTCAAAGGCGCCGGAACGGCCGAGCGCGGGCAACGCACGCTCGATGGCGCCCGCCAGCGCGATGGCGGCGGCTGCGATGGTCCGCCTGATCTCGACAACCCGGTCGATGTGCACCTCGTGCTCCAGGTGCAGGTGGAGGTTGGCAAGCAGGTCACAGAACAGCGGATCGTCGGCCAGGCCGTTGGCCAATATCTCGGCCATCCGCGACGGCGATACCGGACCGGACTCGGCCAATTTGTCGCACACCGTGGCCGACCACCGCACCCAGCCTTCGGCGGCAAGATGCAGAAGGACCTCTTTGTGGGAAGTGAAGTAGCGGCGCACCGCGGAATAGTGGATTCCGGCGCGGCTGGCGACGGCGGTCAACGTCACCGACGCAACGCCGGTCTCGAGCGCCAGTGAGCGCGCCGCTTCGACCAGCGCCGCCGCACGTTGGCGCTTGTTTTCCTCGGTGCGGGCGCGCTGGAACGTCACCGGCGCCATCGGCAGAGGATAACGCACATCGTGTGATTTGTATAACGCACGTCATGTGATTTGTGTAACGCACGTCGCGTGATTTGCGTAACACCCAAGATGGGACTTACCCGGTTTGCGAGAGGTTCGCCGGGCGATAGCCTGCCGTTACGCACGTGATATGCGTTACACTTCAGGGCGCAAGGGGAAGGAGGTGACGAGTTCCGGCCTAGGGTGGACGCGCCAGCTGCACTTAGGTAAGGCTTGGTTACTCTGTCACTCGAGCGCCACCAGCTGGGGATGGCCGGGGTACAGCCGCCTACCGGGGGCGATCGGGCCGGCGCTGTGATCTGTAGTTGAACGTGTCAAAAGGAACGTGAGGCGGACCGAGCACCCTCCGCCAGCAGAAATGCCAACCGGCGAAAGGGATTCCAATTTTCAGGCTTCTGTCGCGGTTTTGGATTCCGATGGTGGTCCTGGTGGTCGTCACCGTCAGCGCGTTCGCGGTCTACCGAGTCCACGGTTACTTCGGCTCGAACAAGCGGGAGTCCTACGCAGACAGCAACGTGGGGAGCGCCAAACCGTTCAATCCCAAGCGGATTGTTTACGAGGTCTTCGGCCCGGCCGGAACAGTCGCGGACATCAGCTACTTCGACGTGAATTCAGACCCTCAGCGAGTTGACGGAGCCAAATTGCCTTGGACGTTGGATGTCTCGACGACCAAGCCAGCAGTGATGGGAAACCTTGTGGCACAGGGTGATAGCGACAGCATTGGCTGCCGGATAACCGTGGACGGCGAGGTTAAAGCCGAGCGGGTTTCCAATGAAGTCGACGCCTATACCTTCTGCGTGGTGAAGTCCGCATGACTACAAAATTCGCCAACGACGCCCCCATCCACACCGAGAACGAACGGCCGTTCATCGCCAGGATGATCCACCGGCTTGCGGTGCCGATCATCCTGGGCTGGCTGGGAATCATCGTCTTGCTGTCCGTCGCCGTCCCGTCGCTGGAGCAGGTCGGGCAAGAACGTTCGGTCTCCCTGAGCCCTAGCGATGCGCCGTCGTTCGAGGCGATGAAACGCATCGGCAAGGTGTTCAAAGAAGGAAGTACCGACAGTCAGGCAATGCTCATCTTGGAGGGTAATCAGCCCCTCGGCGACGATGCTCACAAGTATTACGACGTCCTGATTCGCAAGTTGCGCGCCGACCCGCATGTGCAGAGCGTCCAGGACTTCTGGGGGGATCCGCTTACGGCATCGGGAGCGCAAAGCAACGACGGCAAGGCCGCATATGTGCAGGTAGCACTCGCCGGTAACCAAGGCGAACCACTGGCCAACGAATCCGTTGACGCAGTTCGCAAAATCGTCAACAGCGTGCCCGCGCCGCCCGGAGTCACCACGTGGGTCACCGGGGCATCGGCGATGGCCGCGGATATGCACCACGCCGGCGACCAATCCATGCTGCTGGTCACCGCGACCTCGGTCACGGTAATCGTGCTCATGTTGCTACTCGTCTACCGCTCGATCACCACCGTGATAGTGCTGCTCATCACGGTCGGGGTCGAACTGCTCGCGGCACGCGGCGCCGTCGCGATTCTCGGGCATAGCGGTCTTATCGGGCTCTCCACTTTTGCGGTCAGTCTGCTCACTTCGCTGGCGATGGCGGCCGGAACCGACTACGGGATATTCATCTTCGGGAGATATCAGGAAGCCCGGCAGGCCGGCGAGGACAGGGAAGCGGCCTTCTACACGATGTACCGCGGAACGGCCCACGTCATCTTGGGCTCCGGGTTGACGATCGCCGGGGCCACTTTCTGCCTCCACTTCGCCCGAATGCCGTACTTCCAAACCCTGGGCATCCCGTGCGCGGCGGGGATGCTGACCGCAGTCGTCGTTGCGCTCACGTTGGTGCCGGCAGTCGTGACCGTCGGCGGCCGTTTCGGCCTGTTCGACCCCAAGCGGAAGATCCTGGTTCGGGGATGGCGGCGGATAGGCACCGTGGTGGTTCGGTGGCCTCTGCCGGTGCTCGCCGCCACGCTGGCCGTCGCCCTCGTCGGCTTGGTCACGTTGCCCGGATACAAGGCCAGCTACAACGACCGCGCGTACTTGCCGGCGACCATCCCCGCCAATCAGGGATTCGCGGCCGCGGACCGCCATTTCTCCCAGGCGCGGATGAAGCCCGAGGTTCTCATGATCGAGTCGGATCATGACATGCGCAATCCCACGGACTTTCTGGTGCTGGACAAGCTGGTCAAGGGCATTTTCCACGTTCCAGGAATTTCACGGGTGCAAGCAATAACCAGGCCCGATGGGACGACGATGGACCACACCTCCATCCCGTTCCAGATGAGCATGCAAAACGCTGGTCAGACGCAGACCATGCATTATCAGCGCAAGCAGATGGATGACATGCTCAAGCAGGCCGACGAAATGGCCAAGACGATCGCGACGATGCAGACGATGTACAGCTTGATGACGAAGCTTGTCGGTACTACTCACCACATGGTCGCCGACACCGAAGCCATGCAGGAAATCACCAATGAGCTTCGCAATCACATCTCGGATTTTGAAGACTTCTTTCGACCGATCCGCTCTTACTTCTATTGGGAAAAGCACTGTTTCGATATTCCGGTCTGCTGGTCGCTCAGGTCGATATTCGACGCACTGGACGGCGTGGACGAGATCGACGACAAACTGAAGTCGCTTGTAGCCGACATTCAGGACCTCGATCGGCTGATGCCCGAGATGGTGGCCCAGTTCCCACCGATGATCGACACCATGGTGAGCATGCGGACCATGATGCTGTCGATGCACAGCAGCATGTCCGGCATCTTCGCTCAGATGGACGAGATGAGCAAAAACTCGACGGCCATGGGTCACGCTTTCGACGGCGCTAAGAACGACGACTCGTTTTACCTTCCACCCGAGGTCTTTGAGAACAAAGACTTCAAGCGGGCCATGAATAACTTCCTATCCGCAGATGGACACGCAGCCCGCTTCATCATTTTGCACCGGGGAGACCCTGCCTCTGACGCGGGCATCGCGAGTATTGACGCGATTCGCACGGCGGCCGAAGAGTCGCTCAAGGGGACTCCGCTAGAGGACTCCAAGATCTACCTGGCCGGCACGGCCGCCATCTTCAAGGACATCGCGGAGGGCGCCGAATGGGATCTTATGATCGCGGGAATCTCCTCCCTCTGCCTCATCTTCGTCATCATGCTGATCCTCACGCGAGCCCTTATCGCGGCCGCCGTGATCGTGGGTACGGTGGCTCTATCTCTGGGCGCTTCTTTTGGGCTATCCGTGCTGGTCTGGCAACACATTCTCGGCATCCCATTGCATTGGCTCGTGCTGGCGATGTCCGTCATCGTGCTGTTGGCCGTGGGATCTGACTACAACCTGCTGTTGGTCTCCCGGTTCAAAGAGGAGATCCATGCCGGATTGAAGACCGGCATCATCCGTTCGATGGGTGGTACCGGCAAGGTCGTGACCAACGCGGGCCTGGTGTTCGCGTTCACGATGGCGTCCATGGCCGTCAGTGATCTGAGGGTGATCGGTCAGGTGGGCACCACCATCGGCTTGGGTCTGTTGTTCGACACGTTGATCGTGCGCTCGTTCATGACGCCGTCCATCGCCGCGCTGCTGGGGCGCTGGTTCTGGTGGCCCATGCGAGTGCGTACGCGGCCCGCCAGACCACCGGTCGAGCATGTCGAACCCCATCCGCCGGACCGGTCGCTCGCTTACAGCGACTAGGCCGTCCGTACCTCCGGTCATTCCGAATAGCAGCCATGTACACCGTCGCCCTGATCGGGTTCCTTGGCGGCTTGATCACCGGCATCTCGCCATGCATCTTGCCGGTGCTCCCCGTGCTGTTCTTTTCCGGCGTAAACGGCACCCGGGACAGCACCCAGGGCAGCAGCTCGGCGGCGCGACCGTATCTGGTGATCGCTGGCCTGGTCTGCAGCTTCGGCGCGGTCACCCTGGCCGGTTCCGCGCTGCTGTCGGTGCTGCATCTGCCGCAGGACGCGATCCGGTGGGCCGCCCTGGTGACGCTGACCGTCATCGGCCTCGGATTGATCTTCCCGCCGTTGCAACATCTGATCGAGCGACCCTTCGCCCGCATCCCGCAGCGCCAGATCGGCTCAAACAACTTCCGCAGGAATGGTTTCGGGCTGGGCCTGACACTGGGTGCGCTGTATGTGCCGTGCGCGGGTCCGGTGCTGGCCGCGATCGTGGTTGCCGGCGGCACGTTGTCTATCGGGTCGATCGGATCGATCGGACTGCCGACGCTAATCCTGACCGCGACGTTCGCGATCGGTACCGCACTCCCGCTGCTGATTTTCGCGCTGGCCGGGCGGCGCGTCGCGCAACGGGTCGGCGCATTCCGGCGCCGCCAGCGCGCAGTTCAGATCGCCGGCGGAATCACGATGATCGTGCTGGCCGTCGCACTGGTCTTCAACCTGCCGGCAATGCTGCAGCGCGCCGTCCCCGACTACACGGCAGCGATGCAGCGCGGACTTGGGGCTTCCGACATCCGGCACAAGCTGAATCCGGGCGGCCCCGGCGGTCGCCTGGCCGACTGCGCCGAGGGCGCTGAACAGCTGCAACAGTGCGGTCCGACGCCGGCCGTAAGCGGTATCACCCAGTGGCTCAACACCCCGGACGGCAAACCGATCGATCTGGCGTCGCTGCGGGGCAAGGTGGTCTTGATCGATTTCTGGGCGTACTCGTGCATCAACTGTCAACGCGCCATCCCGCACGTCGTCGATTGGTACAACCGTTACAAAGACGACGGATTCGTCGCCATCGGGGTGCACACCCCGGAGTACGCGTTCGAACGAGTCCCCGGCAACGTCGCCAGTGGCGCCGCCGCATTGCACATCACCTACCCCGTTGCGCTCGACAACGACTACACCACGTGGAACAACTTCCAGAACCTGTACTGGCCGGCTGAGTACCTGATCGATGCGGACGGAAACGTCCGGCACACCAAGTTCGGCGAAGGCGACTACGACGGCACCGAAAAACTCATCCGCCAATTGCTGGTCGACGCCAACCCCGACGTCCGGCTGCCCGGTGCGGCGCACTCGGCCGACACCACTCCGCAGACCCGGCTCACACCCGAGACCTACCTGGGCTTCGGCAAGGCCGAATTTTACGGCGGGGGCGGCGATTACCACGCGGGCACCGCGACGTTTGGCTACCCGGCGAATTTGGCCAATGACAAATTCGCGCTGCTCGGCAGCTGGACGCTGGACGACCAGGGGGCCATCGCCAACAGCGACGATGCCGCCATCCGGCTCAACTACAACGGAAAAGACGTCTACGCCGTCGTCGGCGGTACCGGGACGATCACCGTGACCCGGGATCAGCAGACGACCACGACGCAGATCAGCGGGCCACCGACCTTGCATCAGATCGTTGCCGACAACACCGCGCGCCGCGATCAACTCGACATGCGAGTCACCAAAGGCCTGCAAGTATTTTCGTTCACTTTCGGATAACTGCGGCCACCGCACCCACCAGCCCGTCGACTCGCTGAACTTGCTCCTCGAGACGTAAACGGCGCAGACTGGTCAGCGGCGTGTCGTGTGCGTGGTTTATATGTCGCGGTGGGCTGCTTGCCTAAAAACCCTGCAGCCCGTCCGGCGGGTCGGCGGCTACGAATAGGGATTGTGAATCAGTCACACGCGCGTTCGGTAGCGGTCATCGGCAGTGGGGTGGCCGGCCTCACCGCCGCCTACGCATTGTCCGGGCGGGACCGGGTGACGCTATATGAAGCCGACGCGCGGCTCGGCGGCCACGCGCACACCCACATAGTCGACGATCCGGACGGCCCAGACGGCCAGACTGTTTCCGTCGATTCGGCGTTCCTGGTGCACAACGACCGGACCTATCCAACGTTGTGCCGGATGTTCGCCGAACTCGGTGTGGCCACCCAGGAGTCCGAGATGTCGATGTCGGTGCGTGCCGATGACATCGGACTCGAATATGCCGGAGCCCTCGGAATCCGGGGGCTGTTCGTCTGCCGGCAATCGCTGCGGCCCCGGCATCTATGGATGCTCGGCGAGATCGTCCGCTTCCACCGCGCCGCAATGCGACTGCTGCGTGACGACACTGCCGAAGGGGACCAGGAGACTCTGGAAGCCTTCCTGAAACGGCACCGGTTCTCGTCCTACTTCGTCGACTATTTCGTCACGCCCCTGGTTGCAGCGGTCTGGTCCTGCGCGGGCGACGACGCCCTGCGCTATCCGGCCCGGTACCTGTTCGTGTTTCTCGAACATCACGGCATGCTGTCGGTTTTTGGTTCGCCAACCTGGCGCACCGTCACCGCAGGTTCGGCCACGTACGTTCAGGCCGTCGCGGCCCGGCTCGCCGAGGTTTTGATCGCAACGCCGGTGCACTCGGTGGAGCGGATGCCCGACGGCGTGGTCTTGCGGGCGGGCGGGGACGCACCGCGGTTGTTCGACGCGGCCGTCGTCGCCGTCCATCCCGACCAGGCGCTGCTGTTGCTCGACGACGTGACCCCTTGGGAGCGGGCCGTTCTGGGCGCGATCCCCTACTCGACCAACCGGGCTCAGCTGCACACCGACGAATCGGTACTGCCCCGCCACCGGGGCGCGCGCGCATCGTGGAACTACCTGTTCACGCCCGGCACCGACCGTGTGGTGGTCACTTACGACGTCAGTAGACTGATGCGCATCAAGGGCAACCGCCGGTATCTGGTCACCCTCGGTGGCCATGACCGGGTCGATCCTAAGTCAGTGATTGCAGAGATGAACTACAGCCATCCGCTCTACACGCCGGAATCCGTTGCAGCCCAGCGCTTACTCCCGACGCTGGACGACGATAGGGTGGTCTTCGCGGGCGCCTACCACGGCTGGGGATTCCACGAGGACGGAGCCGCATCGGGACTACGCGCGGCCCGCCGGCTCGGCGCCGACTGGCCGGCGGTAACCCAGCGGGAGTTCGTCACCCCATGCTGACGCCAGCACTGACACCGGCGATCTACCGCACCACGATCAGCCACAGCCGAACGGCCACGGTGCAGCACTCATTCGAATACCGAAGCTACAGTTGGTACGTCGACGTTGACGATCTTCCCCGGCTGCCCTGGTGGCTGCGACCTTTCGCCCGATTCCGCGCCTCCGATCACTTTTCAAACACTTCGTGCGAGCCGTCGCACGGCTCGCTGCGTGACCGGCTCGGCGCCGTCTTCGCCGATCACGATCTGGCCCTGCCGGACGGCCCTATTACCGCGCTGCTGCAGGCACGCGTCTTCGGCTATGTCTTCAACCCGCTGAGCGTCTTTTGGTGCCACGACGGCGACGGCCAGCTGCGGCATGTGATCGCCGAGGTGCACAACACCTATGGCCAACGGCATGCCTACTTGTTGCCACCGGCCGACCTGCCCGTGGCGACGACCAAGAAGTTCTACGTTTCGCCGTTCTTCGAAGTGGACGGGTATTACCTGGTTCAAGCGCCACGACCCGACAGCGAGGTCGATATCACCGTGGCGCTGCACCATGACGAACGGTCGTCTACCCCGGATTTCACAGCCAACCTGCGCGGACAGCGGCGTCCGGCGACCATCAAAGAAGTCGCGATCATGCAATTCATTTCGCCGCTGGCACCGTTTGTGGTGGCGGCGCGTATCCGGATACAGGGGATCAAGTTGTGGTTACGTCGAGTTCCAGTGGTGCCGCGATGAGCCTGCAAACCGGCAGAGATACTGTCCAAAAGCCCTCGGTGGCAGTGGATTCCGGGCGATGGCCAGCGGTCCCGAAGGTGCCGTCGGGCCCCGTCGCCGCGGTATCGGCAGTGGTCGCCGACCGGCTGTTGCGCCGCGCGGCCGCCCGCCTGCCACTGCGAATGATCTACACCGACGGGACAGTGATCGGTGCCGCCGACCCTACGGCGCCGACGCTGATGATCCACCAGCCCGACGCGCTGGCGCGCCGGATTGGACGCTATGGGTTGATCGGGTTCGGCGAGTCCTACATGGCCGGTGAATGGTCGTCGAAAGACCTGACGCAGGTGTTGACCGTCCTCGCCAGCTCGGTAGCCGAGCTGGTGCCCGGGACGCTGCAATGGCTGCGCCCGATTGCCCCGGCCTTCCGCCCCCGCTGGCGAAGCGCCAGCCGCGATCAGTCGAGGCGCAATATCGCCGAACACTACGACTTATCGAACGACCTTTTCGCCGAGTTCCTCGACGAAACCATGACATACTCGTGCGCGCTGTTCAGCGAGCTGCCGGCCCGGACACCCCAGTCGTCCGACTTGGCCGAGGCGCAGCGACGCAAAATCGATCGACTGCTCGATATGGCCGGCGTCCGCCCCGGTAGCCGGGTGCTCGAAATCGGCACGGGCTGGGGCGAACTGTGCATCCGCGCGGCCGGCCGCGGAGCCCACGTCCGCTCGGTGACCTTGTCGGTCGAGCAGCAGCGCCTGGCCCGGCTGCGGGTGGCCGAGGCAGGGTTGTCCAACTTGGTGCAGATCGACCTGTGCGATTACCGCGACGTCGACGGGTGCTATGACGCCGTGTTGTCGGTCGAGATGATCGAGGCCGTGGGATACCACTCGTGGCCAGGGTATTTCGCCACGCTCGAACGGCTCGTGCGACCGGGTGGGCGGGTAGCCATCCAGACGATCACCATGCCGCACGTTCGGATGCTGGCCAGCCGCAACACCCAAACTTGGATCCAGAAGTACATCTTCCCCGGCGGACTGCTGCCCTCCACCCATGCGATCGCGGCCATCACCGAGCACCACACCGGTCTACGCACGGTCGACATGACCTCGCTGCGTCCGCATTACGCCGAGACGTTGCGGCTCTGGCGCAAGCAGTTTATCCAGCGGCGAGATGCGTTGGCGGACTTGGGCTTCGACGAGGCGTTCGGCCGGATGTGGGAGCTCTATCTGGCATACTCGGAGGCTGGGTTCCGATCCGGCTACCTCAACGTCTATCAGTGGACGTTCGCGCGCGAGAGCGGGTGGTGACAACGTGAATTTGGGGCATCTGACGAACCTGGCTCAGGTATCCGGCGGCTCGATTCTGGCCCTCGCCGTCGTGCACTCGGTCACGTTCGCCATCGGCAGGCGGATCGGTCGCTACAACGTCGTCGACGTGGCGTGGGGCATCGGATTTGTGGCCATTGCCGCCGTCGCCGCAGCCTTCGGTCACGGCGACCCCACCCGGCGGTGGCTGCTGTTGGCACTCGTCTCGATCTGGGGCCTGCGATTGAGCTGGCACATTCAGCGCAAGACCGCCGGTAAAGGAGAGGACAACCGCTACGCCGCGCTACTGCGGGACGCCACTGTGGGCCAGGTGCTACGCAAGGTCTTTCTGCTGCAAGCCTTCATCACCTGGTTCGTATCGCTCCCGCTGCAGCTGTCGGCGGTGACCGGCGCGACGCCGAAACCGCTGGCCGCCGTCACCGCGGTGGGCGTGGCCGTGTGGTTGGTGGGCGTCACCTTCGAAGCGGTCGGCGACCGGCAGTTGAAGACCTTCAAATCCGATCCGGCGAACCGCGGCGTGGTGATGGACCGCGGCTTGTGGGCCTGGACGCGCCACCCCAATTACTTCGGCGACGCCGCCGTCTGGTTCGGCCTTTGGCTGATCACCATCAACGGCTGGTGGTCATTGGCCACGGTGGGCTCGCCACTGCTGATGGCCTATTTCCTGGTCTATGTGACCGGCGCCCGCCTGACTGAGAAATTGATGGCCGGCCGTCCCGGCTTCGACGAATACAAGGCGCAGACCGCATTTTTCTTCCCGTGGCCGCCCAAATCGCGAGATCGATGACCATTACCGGCATGGCATCAACGCTGACGCTAGGCTACCGATCGATGACCGGACCAGCTCGGCTCAGCAGCGACCTCGACGCTTTACTGCGCCGGGTGGCGAACGGCGACCGCGACGCGTTCGCCGCGGTCTACGACCTCACCAGGACCCGGGTATATGGACTGGTGACACGGGTGCTGCGTGACACCGGTTACAGCGAGGAAACCACCCAGGAGATTTATCTCGAGGTGTGGCGGACGGCGTCGGCCTATGACTCCACCAGGGGTTCTGCCCTGGCCTGGCTGCTGACTATGGCACACCGGCGCGCCATCGACCGGGTGCGCAGCGAGCAGGCCGGCACCCAACGGGAATCGCGCTACGGCGCGGCCAATGTCGACACGCCCTCCGATGTCGTCGCCGATTCGGCGATCGCCGGTGACGAGCGCCGCCGGGTGACGGAATGCCTCGGCGCGTTGACCGACACGCAGCGGGAGTGCATCGAGCTGGCTTACTACGGTGGGCTGACGTACGTCGAAGTGTCGCGCCGGTTGGCCGCCAATTTGTCGACGGTCAAGTCCCGCATGCGCGATGCGCTGCGTGGCCTGCGTAATTGCCTGGACGTCGCATGACCGCGCCCAACGATTTCGAATTGCTCGAACTGGCGACGCCCTATGCCCTGCATGCCGTGACGGACTCGGAGCGGGCCGACATCGACCGCCAGCTCGCGGCCGCGCCGGCGCCGGTCGCGGCGGCCTTCGGCGACGAAGTTCGTGCCGTCCGCGAGACGATGGCAGTCGTGTCGGCGGCGACCGCGACCGAACCGCCGCCGCAGCTGCGGGCTGCGATTCTGGCTCTGGCCGAACCTGTCAACCTGGAGGCGAGGCGCCAATCGAATTGGCGCACAGCGGCTGTCGCAGCGGCGGCGGCAGCGGTGGTGGTCGGAGCGGCAGCATTTGGCGTCGGGGTGCTGATGCGGCCGTCCGCACCTTCGACGGTTGCCGCACAAGTACTGGCGGCCCCCGACGTGCGGACCGTCTCCGGCTCGTTGGGCGGCGGGACGGCCACGGTGATGTTCTCCCGCGACCGCAATGCGGGTGTGCTGGTGATGAACAATGTGCCGCCGCCGGCTCCGGGAACCGTGTACCAGATGTGGCTGATCGACGCCAAGGGCCCAACCTCGGCGGGCACGATGGACACCGCGGCGGTGGCGCCCTCGACGAAGGCGACCCTGGATCACCTCGGAGCCTCGACGACGCTAGCGTTCACCGTCGAACCCGGCACCGGTTCACCGCAACCGACCGGAAAGATATTGGCCGCGTTGCAGCTAACCTGACGGGCGCCGGACGCTGCCCACGATCGCGACCAGCACCCCGATCACGACCAGCGCCGCGCCGGCGATCAGGGTCACGTCGAGCCATTGGTGCAGGCTCGCCTCGGCGCGGCCCACCATCGCCTCGGCGATCTGGCGGATATCTCCTGTGGTTCCGTTGAGTGCGCCGTTGACATACCGCCCGCCGAGCTCGATGCCTGCCCACCCGGCTGCGCCGACAAGCAGTGCCGATACCCCGAGGCTGGTCAGCGCCTTGCCGCGGCGCCGCGCGGCGGCCAGCATCAGCAGCGCGCAGAGACCGCTCAGCGCGACAGCGCCGATGCTCACCCAGGGGCCCCAGGTGGCCAGTCGGCTCAGCTGTCCCTGCCGCAATGACACCGAAGGCGTCGACACGGTCAACGGAACGGTCAGCGTCGCCGGCACTTTCACGTTGTGGCTGCTCAAAATCTGACGGATCGAGCTGTCGTTGAGCATCGGGGCCAGGTCTACCACCCAGGAATCGGCGGATCCGGCGCTGTTGAACAACCATTGATGCGCCGCCCTGTTCGCCTGGGCGAACAGCGGCGGAAACGACGGGCCGGCCGTGAAAGCGGTAACGGCATCGCGCACTTGCGAGCTGTCGACGGGATGGCGCCCCGCACCGTGCGCGGCGATCAGCGCCGTCGCCCGGGTGGTGAGTTCACCCGCCGCCGCGGACTGCAGCGCCGGATCGTCCGCCGCCTTCAGGGCCAGCGCGGCATAGCCGCCTTCATTGACGATGTTCAACTGCGCCCACGCCGCGGGCACCGCCACCGCCAGGGCAACCGTGGTACACAGCCAGAGCACCAGCGTCACAGCGAACCGCACGCCTCAGAGCCTACGGATGCCCCGCAGGTAGGCGGCCTGTCCGAGGTGCTGCGCGCAGTCGTCGATGATGCTCACCAGTCGGGCGCTGGCGGTCACCGGCGGGTCCCAATTCCTATCCACGATGCGGGACAGCTCGTCGGCGGTCACGGTGGTGATGTATTCGAGGGTGAACGTGTGCACGGCGTGGTAATAGCCGGACAGCAGGTCGGCGGGCGCCCGCACCTTCGCCACCTGCTCGGCGGTGTGGCCGTAGCCGGTGTCGTTGCGCGGCAAGTCCAGCCCGAACCGATCCACCCAGCCGTCGCGGAGCCACACCTGTTCCACCCCGGCCACATGCGCCAACTGAATGTCCTGGACCCGCGCGCTGTGCCAGATCAGCCAGGCGATGCTGTTGGCGCCCGGGGTGGGCTGATAGTTGGAGGTCTCGTCCGTTAGGCCGTCGGTCAGCTCGTCGACGTGTTCGATCAACCGGGTGAACGCGTCTCGAAGCAATTCCCGCGCAGCTCCCGCGGCGTCGCTCGCAGCTCCCATATCGACGACACTACTGGCCACCGTGCCACACCGCTTCGACGTTGTTGCCGTCCGGATCGCGCACGAAGGCACCGAAGTAGCCCGGGTGATACTCGGGCCACAGCCGCGACGCATGCAGGGACTCGGCGCCCAGCCCCACCGCCGCCGCGTGGAAAGCGCGCACCCCGGCCTCGTCGGCGGCCGCGAATGCGATGTGGACTTCGCGATTGGGCTCAATCCCGGTTTCAGCCGCCCTCGTAGATCCAGAATGACGTCTGCCGCGAGAAACCCAGCACGCCGAGCACCATGTCGTAGAACTCCTGCGACTTTGCGTAGCCGGCGCAGTTGATTCCCAGGTGATCAATCACGCCAAGATCCTGGCATGATCCACCGGCACGGTCGTAGATTAGTTAGATGACCTACGACCTCATCATCCGCAATGGCACCATCGTCGACGGGCTGGGAGGTGAGCCGTACGTCGGCGACGTCGCGGTCCGTGACGGCGTCATCGAGGCGGTGGGCTCGACTAAACGGCGACACCGCCGAGCGGGAAATCGATGCGACCGGTCTGCTGGTCACCCCGGGCTTCGTCGACCTGCACACCCACTACGACGGCCAGGCCATCTGGTCGGAGCGGATGACTCCGTCGTCGGCGCACGGGGTGACCACGGTCGTGATGGGCAACTGCGGGGTCGGCTTCGCGCCGTGCCGCCAAGAAGACCACGACGTGCTCGTCGACGTGATGGCCGGGGTCGAGGACATTCCCGGCGTCGTGATGACCGACGGCCTGCCGTGGAACTGGGAGACGTTCCCCGAATACCTGGATGCGCTGGAGGCCGGCAGGCGCGATATCGACGTGGCCGCCTACCTCCCGCATTCCCCGCTGCGGGTCTACGTGATGGGGCAGCGCGGCGCCGACCGCGAGCCGGCCACCGCCGATGACCTCGCCAAGATGCGGGCGCTGGCCAAAGAGGCGATCGAGATCGGCGCTCTCGGTTTCGCGTCGTCGCGGCTGACCATCCACAAGACGGAAAGCGGTTCGCCGATCCCGAGTTACGACGCCGCCCGCGAGGAGATCGAAGAGATCGCCAGGGGTGTGGTCGACGGCGGCGGCGGCCTGCTGCAATTCGTGCCCGACATTCCGGCCGGCGGCTACCAGCACGTGCTGCAGACGGTGTTCGACGTCGCCGAGGACGTGCATCTGCCGGTCACCTTCACCATGGTCGTCGCCAACTCCGGCGACCCGACCTGGCCGGACGCCATCAATATGATCGAGAAGGCCAATGCGGCGGGCGGTGATGTCACCGCACAACTGCTGCCGCGGCCGATCGGGCTGATCATCGGGCTTGCAGCTCACCGCCAACCCGTTCGTGCTGTACCCGAGCTACCGCGAGATCGCGCACCTGCCGCTGGCCGAGCGCGTCGCCGAAATGCGCAAGCCCGAGGTCCGGGCCCGCATCCTGGCCGACAAGCCCGGCCACGGTCATCCGATCCTGTACGTGGCGCAGATGTGGGACTGGATCTTCCCGCTGGACGACAACCCCAATTACGAGCCGGACCCTGCCGACAGCATCGGGGCCCGGGCGCGGGCCCGCGGAGTGAACCCGATGGAGGAGGCCTACGACCGGCTGCTCGACGACGACGGCCGGGCGATGCTGCTGGTCGCGACCAGCAACCTGGAGCACAACTCGCTGAACACCGTCGGTGAGCTGCTGCATCGCGACGACGTGATGCTCGGCCTCGGCGACGGCGGCGCGCATTACGGCATGATCTGCGACGCCAGCTACTCGACGTTCTTTCTGGCGCATTGGGCGCGCGACCGCAAATCCGGGCGGTTCACCGTCGCCGAGGCGGTTCGCGAACTCACCTCCGTACCGGCCCGGGTGGCCGGCCTGGCCGACCGGGGTCGGATCGCGGTCGGATACAAAGCCGACTTCAACGTCATCGATCACGCCGGCCTGCGGCTGCACAAGCCGATAATCACCTACGACCTGCCTGCGGGCGGGCGTCGCCTCGACCAGACCGCAGAGGGCTACGTCGCCACCGTGGTCTCCGGCGAAGTGATCGCCGAGAATGGCGTTCCCACCGCGGCGCGCCCAGGTAAATTGGTCCGTGGTCGACAACCAGTACCAGTACCTTTGCGATAACGCCACGACGGCGATCTTCGCCCGTTAAGTTTAGTTAGTGGCGCATTTCGCGTGGCTACCCCCCGAGATCAACTCGGCACTCATATTCGCCGGTGCGGGAGCGGCGCCGCTTCTTGCTGCCGCGACGGCCTGGGACGGGCTGGCTCAGGACCTGGCTTCGTCGGCAACTTCGTTTAGTTCGGTGGCATCGGATCTGGTCGCCAATTCATGGCAGGGCGCCTCGTCGACGGCGATGATGGCCGTCGCGACGCAGTATGTCGGATGGCTCAGCGCGGCCGCGGCCCAGGCGGAGGGGGCGGCCGGACAGGCCAGGGCCACGGCGACCGCATTCGAGACGGCGCTGGCGGCCACCGTGCAGCCCGCCATGGTGGCCGCCAATCGGAACCTGGTGCAGATGTTGGCATCCACGAACTGGTTCGGAATCAACGCCCCGGCGATCATGGACACCGAGGCCGCCTATGAGCAGATGTGGGCGTTGGACGTGTCGGCGATGTTCGGTTACTACACCGACGCGTCGCAGGCTGTTTCGCAGTTGGCGCCGTGGCGTGAGGTCCTGCAGGGTTCTGGTTTCCATATCACCCCCCACGGCAACGTCGGCGTAGGCACTACCCCCACTACCCCCAGTACCCCCAGCGCACCCATCGGCAGCTCCGGAAGCGGTTTGAATCTGGGCGTCGGAAACGTAGGAAACCTGAATGTGGGGGCCGGCAATTCGGGTTTCGGCAATATCGGCTTGGGTAACTTAGGCTTTGGAAATATCGGCTTCGGGAATACCGGCAACAACGACTTCGGGATTGGGCTGACCGGCAATAACCAGTTCGGCTTCGGCGGCCTCAATTCCGGTAGCGGCAATATCGGCTTCGGAAACTCGGGTACCGGGAACATCGGCTTCTTCAATTCCGGCAACGGAAACTTTGGCATCGGGAATTCGGGCTCGCTCAACAACGGCTTGGCGAATGCGGGCAGCGTCAATACGGGCTTCTTCAACAGCGGCGCCGCCAACAGTGGCTTCTTCGGAATCCAGGCCAACCCAGAAGCGGCCATGCTCTCCAGCCAGTACGCGACGGGCGGCTTGAGCGCCGCAAACATGAGCTCGAGCTTCGTCAACTCCGCCGGCGCGGCTACCGGGGGCTTGACCCCAGGCATGGGAAGCGCGGGCGCACTCAGCCCGGCCATGACCAACCCCGCCTTCACCGTCCCGACGGCGGGCACAGCCGTTGCCGCGGGCATCAACACGGGTAACTCGACCAGCATGGTCAGCGCGACGAGCGGCCCAACTCCCACCGCGGGCCTGCGCGCTGCCATCACCGACACCGCCTTCTTCGCCCCGGGCAATGCCGACGCAGGACTCCGTACGGCGGTCACGCGCGACTCGAACATTCCTAATTCGAACTTCTTCAACAAGGCCATTCGCGAAGCCCTGCCCGATGCCGATATCAGGCCGCCGTCGTTATGGGAGCAGATCGGGCTGCCCTTGTTGTCGGATTAATGCCTCATGCGGACGAACAAGAAAGTGGACCTCAAGCGGCTTGTCACGGCGCTCGCCGACTACCCCTTCGCGTACCTGATCACGGTTGACGATGGTTACCGCATACACACCGTGACGGTTCAGCCAGTACTGCACGAGCTTCCCCACGACCCCGAAGGCGTCAGGGCGGTGCTCGACATCGGACTCATCGGGGGTCACACCCGCAAGAACCTCGCCCACCGCAGTGACGTCACCCTGCTGTGGCCGCCGCCCGAGCCCGGGGGCTACTCACTGATCGTCGACGGCCGAGCCGAGGCCACCGACTCCGATATGCACTCCGACCCCGAGACCGCGCGGTTCGGTGTCGTACCTACCCGCGCGCTGCTGCACCGCGACGCCGACCCCGAGTCGCCGGCCGCGGCCGACGGCTATTTGTACGACTGCGTGGTCTTTTCAGAACCCGCGTAGACACGAAAAAGCCCGGCCCTCTGGAATTTCCCAGGGGGCCGGGCTTCTTTCGTTGACTTTCTAGAAGTCCATACCGCCCATGCCACCGGTCGGGTCGCCCGCGGGAGCGGACGCCTTCTCCGGCTTGTCGGCGACGACGGCCTCGGTCGTCAGGAACAGGCCCGCGATGGACGCCGCGTTCTGCAGCGCCGAACGGGTCACCTTGACCGGGTCGGCAACGCCGGCCTTGAGCAGGTCCTCGTACTCGCCGGTCGCGGCGTTCAGGCCGTGACCTGCAGGAAGGTTGGCCACCTTCTCCGCGACGACACCCGGCTCCAGGCCGCCGTTGAAGGCGATCTGCTTGAGCGGGGCCGACAGTGCGACGCGCACGATGTTGACGCCAGTGGCCTCGTCACCCTTGAGCTTCAGCCCATCCAGGGCCGGAGCCGCCTGCAGCAGGGCCACGCCGCCACCGGCGACGATGCCCTCTTCAACGGCCGCCTTGGCGTTGCGGACTGCGTCCTCGATGCGGTGCTTGCGCTCCTTGAGCTCCACCTCGGTGGCTGCTCCGGCCTTGATCACCGCAACACCGCCGGCCAGCTTGGCCAGGCGCTCCTGCAGCTTCTCGCGGTCATAGTCGGAGTCGCTGTTCTCGATCTCGGCGCGGATCTGGGCCACCCGGCCGGCGATGGCGTCGGTGTCACCGGCGCCCTCGACGATGGTGGTCTCGTCCTTGGTGATGACGACCTTGCGGGCCTTACCGAGCAGCGAGACATCGGCGGTCTCCAGGGAGAGTCCGACCTCTTCGCTGACGACCTGGCCACCGGTGAGGATGGCCATGTCCTGCAGCATCGCCTTGCGTCGGTCACCGAAGCCGGGGGCCTTGACCGCCACCGACTTGAAGGTGCCACGGATCTTGTTGACGACCAGGGTGGACAGTGCCTCGCCCTCGACGTCCTCGGCGATGATCAGCAGTGGCTTGCCGCCCTGGATGATCTTCTCGAGCAGCGGCAGCAGGTCCTTGACGGTCGACACCTTGGAGCTGACCAGCAGGATGTAGGGGTCCTCCAGGACCGCTTCCTGACGCTCGGCGTCGGTGACGAAGTAGCCCGAGATGTAACCCTTGTCGAACCGCATGCCCTCGGTGAGCTCGAGCTGCAGGCCGAAGGTGTTGGACTCCTCGACGGTGATGACGCCCTCGTTGCCGACCTTGTCCATCGCCTCGGCGATCAGGTCGCCGATCGACTTGTCGCCGGCGGAGATGGCCGCGGTGGCCGCGATCTGCTCCTTGGTCTCGACGTCCTTGGCCGACTTCAGCAGCGTCTCGGTGATCTTCTCGACGGCCTTCTCGATGCCGCGCTTGAGATCCAGCGGGTTGGCGCCGGCCGCGACGTTGCGCAGACCCTCTTTGACCAGCGCCTGTGCCAGCACCGTGGCCGTCGTCGTGCCGTCACCGGCAACGTCGTCGGTCTTCTTGGCGACTTCCTTGACCAGCTCGGCGCCGATCTTCTCGTACGGGTCCTCCAGCTCGATCTCCTTGGCGATGGACACACCATCGTTGGTGATCGTGGGAGCGCCCCACTTCTTCTCCAGGACGACGTTGCGACCCTTGGGGCCCAACGTCACCTTTACCGCGTCGGCGAGGGCATTGAGGCCCCGCTCGAGGCCGCGACGGGCCTCTTCGTCGTACGCAATTGTCTTGGCCATTGCGAAGTGATTCCTCCGAATTTGGGGGGTGACACCGGATGACTCACATGTCTGGGCCACCCGGATGACTTACGCTGGCCGGGCGCAGTGCCCGCGACGGACGACCAGGCAGTCATTGTCTGCTGGTCTCACCGTCCCGACCTAGCACTCACCAGTCGCGAGTGCCAATGTCATTCTTAGCACTCGCCCATGTCGAGTGCAAGATCGGCCCCACCCGTGACCCGCGATCACGACACCTTCACCCAGACATAAACGACGGTCACGCGCTGCGGCGTGTCGTGTGCGCGGTCTATTGTGTCGCGGCGGCAGGCTCAGGGCAGATCGAGCAGCTGCTCGTAGAAGCCGCCGAAGCGGCGGACCCGGTTGACCAGATGGATCTCGAGAATCCAATGGCATAGGCGACCGCTGGGGTCCTTGCGCCGCATCGGCTCGTCCGATCCCGGCATGATGTACCACTCGGTGGCAGTTCCGGCGATCTTCTTGTGCGGAAACTCCCCGACCAGGTGGCCGGCAATCCGGCTTCCCCACTCGAAACCCTCGACGCGAGCCACCCCGACGACGTAGTCGAAGAGTTCGGCGCCCGTGACGTCGGGGTGCCGTTCAAAATAGTCACGCCCGGCCCGCCACACCCGCGGTAGCGCGTCACGGACAGACACCTTGTCTGGATCGTTGCTCAGCACAAAGGTCCGTCCGAAATCCGCCTCCCATTTCTCGAAGATGGGGCCCAGGTCACAAAACACAATGTCGTCCGCGGCGATCACACGGTCCGGCGGGCGTTCCTGGAACGGCAACAAAGTGTTCTCACCGGCCCGCACAATCCGCCTGTGCCAGTGCCGGGTTACTCCAAACATCTCCCCCGCGAGGTCGTGGATCTCGTCGGATAACTGCTTTTCTCCGACACCGGCACGAATCATGCCGCGTTGCTCGATCTCGTCGAACAAGTGCGCCGCCTTGTCCTGGGCATCGAGAAGCCTTTCCACTCGGACCTTTTCGTCAGCGACCGGCTTCTCCATAACACGATGCTACGAGCGCGACAACTTCGTCTTGCTTGCCGGACCCGGCCGAATCCGTTATTGCGCAGCGCGCAAACCGTCGACGACGACGTCAGTCACCCGCTCGGCCAGCGCCGAGTTGTATGCCTCCATCGCCTGGCACCCGACCAGGATCGTCTTCACTTCGCGCACGCCGATGTCTTTTCGCACGGTGCCCGCTTGCTGCGCGGCACGAAGCAGCTCGCCGAGCACCGCCAAGAAGGCGTCCTCGGCGTCGGGCACGGCGGCTGCGATGTCGATGCCGACTCCCGACAGCGCGTCGACCAGGCCGCGGTCCGTCGCGCCCCACTGCAACACGATCGAGCGCAGAAAAGTGAAAATCGCCTCACCGGGCCCGTCGGATTTCAGCAGGGCGTCCCCGTCGTCAACGAGGCGCTGCATCCGGTCTTCGATGACCGCCGCAAACAGCGCCTCTTTCGTCGGAAAGTGCCGGTAGACGGTGCCGGCCCCGACTCCGGCGCGCCGGGCGATCTCGTCGATCGGCACCGACAAGCCCTCGGCCGCAAAGGATTCGTAGGCGACTTCCAGTACGCGGGCACGGTTGCGTGCCGCGTCGGCGCGCAGTGGGCGCACGGGTTGCGCCATCTCGAACACCGCCTGCTAGCTCGAATCACATTGACAAAACGGGGCGTACGTTCCGTATAGTGGAAGAAACCGGAGCGGCTGCCCCGTTTACCTTACAAGCTTTAGGAGTTCTCCATGGCCAAGTGGACCACTACGGACATTCCCGACCAGTCGCGTCGCGTCGCCGTCGTCACCGGAGCCAACACCGGTCTCGGCTACGAGACGGCCGCGGCACTCGCCGAGCACGGCGCCCACGTGGTGCTGGCGGTGCGCAATCTCGACAAGGGCAAGGACGCCGTCTCGCGCATTACGGCGAACAGCCCACAGGCCGACGTCGCGCTGCAAGAACTCGACCTGACCTCGCTGGAGTCCGTCCGCGCCGCGGCGGAGCAACTGCGCTCCGACTACGACCGCATCGACCTGCTGATCAACAACGCCGGCGTGATGTGGACGCCGAAGTCGACCACCAAGGACGGCTTCGAGCTGCAGTTCGGCACCAACCATCTGGGCCACTTCGCGTTCACCGGACTGCTGCTGGATCGACTCCTGCCGGTCGAGGGATCCCGGATCGTCACAGTCAGCAGCGTCGGCCACCGGATTCTCGCTGACATCCATTTCGACGATCTGCACTGGGAACGCCGCTACAACAGGGTCGCCGCCTACGGGCAGTCCAAGCTCGCCAACCTGCTGTTCACGTACGAGCTGCAGCGACGGCTGGCCCCACAGCACACGACGATCGCCGCGGCCGCCCACCCCGGCGGCTCGCAAACCGAGCTGTCCCGGAATCTGCCGCCGCTGCTTCGGCGCGTTTTCACCGTCATCGAACCGCGCATCTCGCAGGACGCGGCCACCGGAGCGCTGCCGACCCTGCGGGCCGCCACCGACCCGGGCGTGCTCGGCGGGCAGTACTACGGACCCGACGGCTTCGGCGAAATTCAGGGCTACCCAAAGGTTGTCGCGTCCAGCGACAAGTCGCACGACGTGGAACTTCAGCGCCGGCTGTGGGCGGTCTCCGAGGAACTCACCGGCGTGGTGTACCCCCTGGGCTGACCCCCGGAGGTCTCGCGAGCAGACGCAGAATCGCACTCTTCCTTACGGATTCGTGCGATTCTGCGTCTGCTCGCCACCCAAAGTGGGCTATTCAGCGGGTCAGGTCGCCGTGAGATCACCACTGACGTAGTGCTGCAGGTTGGGGGTGATCGCGGCGATCACCTCGTCGTCCGTCATCGATGCAATCGGCTCGATCTTCCAGACGTAGCGCATCAGCGCGAAGCCCATCATTTGTGACGAGACGAGCCCGCTGCGGATCAGGCGGTCTCGCTCGTCGCCGCCGAGTTCCGCCACGCCCATGAGGTTGCCCTCGACGACGCGGCGCAGCTTCTCGCGGGTGGACGGTTCGTGCGCGGCGGTCTGCAGAATGGCCCGCAAGGTCGGCCCGACCTCGTCGTCGGCCCAAGCCGCCAGCAGCAGCCTGATCAGGGCGCCGCCGAGCTGATCCACCGGCGTGGTCCAGACTTTGGCGACGTTTTCCAGCCATTTCTGCGGCGGGTTGGTCGCGGCGTCCAGCAGGCCTTCCTTCGAGCCGAAGTAGTGGTAGACCAGCGCGGGGTCGACGTCGGCCGCCCGCGCCACCGCCCGGATGGTGGTTCCGGCCCAGCCGTGTTCGGCGAACTCGCTGCGCGCGGCGCCAACGATTCGCGCGGCGAGCACCCCTCGCTCATCTCGCGGACCGGGCGGAATCGACTTCTTCGGCATAAGTCTCATCATAGCGTGAAACTGGCCCGGTGGTATCGGACGCTCGCCGAACGGTGATTACCGACGCAGCTCGTAGTCTTCCAGCACCAATTCGCGGGTGCGCTCGAAGAATGTCCGCCCGCTGTAAGGCAATTGGGTGACAACCTTGCCGCTGGGATGACGGAAGTAGTTGTCGCAGGCGAGCCAGACCTTGCCCTCCATCGCGGCTTGGAGTTCGTCGTTGTAGCGCTGGTGCGCGTCGGGCGTCACCTCGATGCTGCGTGCCCCGCGACGACCCATCACGTCAAGCATGTGGCGGATGAACGTCGTCTGGACCTCGTGGATGTAGATGATCGAGTTGACCCCGTTCGTGTTGGGGCCGTAGAGCGTAAAGAAGTTCGGATAACCGGCCACCAGCGTGCCGAGATAGGCTTCGGCACCGTCGCTCCAGTCGTCGCGCAGCCGACGGCCGCCAGTCCCGTATACGTCGATGCTGGCGAGGTAGTCGGCGGCGGTGAACCCGGTGCCGTAGATGACGGTGTCGACGCGGTGTTCGACGCCGTCGACGGTGCGCACCCCCCGCTCGGTCAGCTCGGCGATGGCGGTCGTTTCCAGGCGGACGTTGGGCAACGCAAAGGTGGGGTACCACTCGCGCGACAGCAGCGGCCGCTTGCAACCGACCGGATAGTCCGGCGTCAGCTTTGCGCGTAACTCGGGGTCGGCGACCTTGCGCATGAGGTAGCTGCGGGCGAGTTCGGTTGCTTCGCGGGTCTGCGTGGCGTCGACGTCGAAACTGGCTGACTCGTAGGCATCGAAGGCCTCGTCGCGCAGCTTCTGCGCCGACGTTCGGGTCTCGTTCGAACTCTTCGTGCTGCTCGGGGGTGAACGGGAAATCGAAGCGCGGCGCGATCCAGATCGGGGTCCGCTGAAACACCGTGAGATGCGCCGTCTCCCGCGCGATCGCGGGAACGTATTGCACCGCGCTGGCGCCCGTGCCGATGGACGCGACCCGCTCCCCCGCCGTCGACTTGCTGTGATCCCAACGGGCCGAATGGAATCGGCGGCCGCGGAACCGCTTCGCGCCGGGGATGTCGGGAATGTTCGGCACATCGAGCATCCCGACCGCACTGACTACCGCATCGAATTCGTGCTCGTGACCGTCGTCGGTGCTCAGCGTCCAGCGCCGGTCGGAATCCGACCAGCGCAGCCGAGGTAATCGCGGTGTTTGGCCGAAGGTGCGGCCCAAGCCCGTAGTCCAGGGCGACCTTCTCGAGGTAAGCCAGGATCTCCGGCTGGTTCGGCGTAGGTCTTGCTCCAGCGCGGGTTGAGCGCGAACGAGTACGAGTACAGATGGGACGGGACGTCGCAGGCCGCGCCCGGGAAGGTGTTGTGCCGCCAGGTCCCGCCGAAGCCGTCGGCGCGGTCGAAGATCGTGAAATCGTAACCGCCGGCGGCAAGCTGGATGCCCATCGCGATGCCGCCAGCACCCGCACCGATGATCCCGACTCTCACCCCCATTGCGAAAAGTAGGGTCGCTCGGGACGGCTTTTCTCCACCAGAATGAACACCACGCCCCACGGATCGACGAACCACGTGGTGCGCACTCGCGCGACGTCCGCGATTCCGCTGACCAGGAATTGCACGCCCTTGCTCTCGAGTTCAGCCCGGGTCGCTTTGAGATCTTCACAGATCAGCCCGACGTGCGAGAGCCCGTGATCGGTCAGCGCGGCGTGGGCCCGGGCATCGTTCCCGTCGACGTTGAGGTACTCGATCACCTCCAGAACGCGATCGCCGTCGTCGTGAAATCCCATGATCGCCGCCTTCATCGCGGGATCGGACACCAGCTCACCCATGTCGTCGCGAATGGCGTTACCCGCCATGACATAAGGCGGCGAGAGCACCCGCAGGCCCAGCACGTCGCGATAGAACGCCACAGCGGCCTCGCAATCGGGAACGCACACCCCGGTGTGGGCCAACCCGGTAATCACGGCAGCTTTGCGGCGATGTCCATCAGCTGCTGAGCCGCCAGCTCCGTGCACGTCAACGTAGGCTGAGTGCTATCCGGCTTCGTCTGGTCGTACGTTGTGTGCGGCCCAGCCGCACCAAACAGCGTGCCAAACACCGAAATCAGCAGGTAAAAGAGGTTCGGCGGCGGGTTCACTTGCGTGAGCAAAGCAAAGAGGTTGCCGCTGAAATTCCTGTACATCTCCAAAAACAGTGTCGCAGCCCAATCACCGATCAAAGTCTGGTAGTCGAGAATGACTCCGTCGACATTCCACGGACCTGCACCGTTACACGCAGCCGGATCACCAGGATTGGCGAAATCCCACCAGCGGTAGTCGACCGTGGTCTGCAGCCACGACTTCCAATTGATGCCGCGCCCGCCCGGATCCGTGCAGTTGGGCGCGATAGATCCCCTCTTCCTGCACGGGTTGCCGTACGCGATGCCCTGCTTAAAGTCGCGGTTACGCGAGTACAGGGGGTCGTTGGGATCGAGAATCCTTTCGTAGACGCTGGCGATGACCATCGCACCCTGCGACGTGCCGACCATCGCGAACGGGCCCGTCGGCATTTGGTTGATCATGCCCACCAGGTTCGCCACGCCCGCCCTGACACTGGGGCCGAATGGCACGCACGCCGGATACGGCACCTCGTTGATCGTAATGAGGTTCGGGTTGACCATATTCCGCAGGTTCCACGCAGGGGGCGTCTGCGCCGTCGGCCCTGCCTGCCCGGCGGTGAACACGGATGCCGCAGAGGTGCCCCCGACGTCGAACACAGTCAGTTTCGCGGTCGGCAGCGCGGCGGCCGGCGCCGCTGGGGGCTTGCTCCGCGAATACCACGGACCAGACCGAACACCCTGGAGCCCCACATAAAACTGCACCAGGGAAGTGACATTCGAGTCGGTGGGATGACTTTGCAGCACATCCGCCAGCTGCAGTCCCAACGCGTCGAGATCGATTCCCGTCCGCGTGTTGTCCCGCGTCCACTCTGCGGAAATGGTCTCCACCAATGACGCCATCTCCCGAAAGCGGTCATCGCCTTCGTACTGCGTAGACGCCTCGCTAAGCGGCACGGACATCGCGTCGAAGAAAAAACCAATGTCCGGTTGTATCTCGTCTGTCGACATTTAAACCTCGCGAATGAACTGAAGTGAATAGGTCAGCCCGGCAAATACGTTCAAGACTTTACGTCGGATCGCGCGAATTGAAACCCCTGATCGCAGGACTAAGTTTTAGGCATGCGATCAGTCGAAGAACACCAACGCGTTGTAGCGGGGATGATCCTGGCGCGTCCTGCGATCACGGTCGCGTTGCAAGAGGCCCTCGGGCTGGTCCTGGCCGACGACGTGGTTGCGCGGCTCGCGTTGCCGGTTTTCGACAATTCCGCGATGGACGGATACGCGGTTCGCGCCGAGGACGCGTCCCAAGCGACACCCGAACACCCGGTGGTGCTGTCGGTTGCCGAGGATATTCCCGCCGGACGCACCGACGTGCTGTCACTGAAACCCGGTACGGCGCATAGGATTATGACCGGCGCGCCGGTGCCGGCCGGGGCGAACACCATCGTGCCGGTCGAAGACACCGATGGCGGCGTGCACACCGTGGCGATCCGCAAGACCGGGCCGTCCGGCAAGCACATTCGGCGGGCGGGCGAAGATGTCGCCCCCGGCACGACCGTCCTCCGCCAGGGTCAGGTCGTCACTCCGGCAATGCTCGGCCTGGTCTCGGCGCTGGGAATCGCTGAGCTTCCGGTCATCCCACGCCAGCGGGTGCTGGTGATATCCACCGGGTCGGAACTGGTGCCGCCGGGCACCCCGCTGCAGCCGGGACAGATCTACGAGTCCAACTCGATCATGCTGGCCGGCGCGGTAAGCGACGCGGGCGCAACCGTCATCGCCGTCGCGACCGCCGAAGACGACGTCGCTCAGTTCGGCGCGATCCTCGACCAATACGCCGGCCCGCAACGCCAGGTAGACCTGATCATCACCAGCGGTGGAGTCAGTGCCGGCGCCTATGAGGTCGTCAAAGACGTATTCGGCCGGGACGGCGACCAGGGCGTGGAATTCGTCAAGGTGGCGATGCAGCCCGGCATGCCGCAGGGCATCGGCCGGGTGGCCGGCGCCACGATCGTCACGCTGCCCGGCAACCCGGTCAGCGCCCTGGTGTCCTTCGAGGTGTTCATCCGTTCCCCGCTGCGCAAGGCCATGGGCCTACCGGATCCCGACCGCCCGCACCGGCCGGCGGTGCTTACCGAGGCGCTGACCTCGCCACGCGGCAAGAGGCAATTCCGGCGAGCGATACTCGAGGCCCCAAAAGACCGGGAAAGCCAGGTCGGGAGGGTAACCGGCTATGGTCCAGCGGCCTCACACCACCTGCGCTGGCTGGCGTCGGCGAACGGTCTCCTGGATATCCCCGAGGACGTCGAGGAAGTGGCCGCTGGAACTCTGCTGCAGGTTTGGGATCTCACATAGCCCACGGCTCCGTAAGATGACCGCGTGGCAAGACGCCCCCCGCCCGCCGACCCGCGGCACCTCCTGGAGTTGGTGCGTTCCACCGTTCCTCCGATTCACCCCGCCGGGCGGCCGTTCATCTCCGCCGGCCTGGCCGTCGCCTCAGCCGGGATATTGGGCCAGGCCGTCACCGGACGCGACTACCGATGGCTGCGCCGGGCGGGCCTGCTGGCGGCCGGGGCCTGCGCCGGGTTCTTCCGTCACCCCCCACGGGTACCACCAACCCGCCCCGACGCCATCGTCGCGCCGGCCGACGGGATGATCTGCGTCATCGACTCGGCGGCACCACCCGCCGAACTCAACATGGGCGACGCGCCACTGCCGCGGGTCAGCATCTTCCTGAGCCTGTTTGACGCCCACGTCCAGCGCGCCCCGGTGAGCGGCGAGGTGATCGCCGTGCAACACCGGCCCGGCCGCTTCGCGTCGGCCGACCTACCCGAGGCGAGCACCGACAACGAGCGCACCAGCGTGCGGATCCGGACGGACCGACGGAGCCGAGGTCGTGGCCGTGCAGATTGCGGGCCTGTTGGCGCGGCGCATCGTGTGCGACGCTCAGGTGGGCGACAAGCTGTCGATCGGCGACACCTACGGCCTGATCCGGTTCGGGTCCCGGCTCGACACCTATCTGCCACCGGGCGCGGAACCGGTCGTCAAAGTGGGCCAGCGCGCGGTCGCCGGCGAGACAGTGCTGGCTAACCTGCCATGATCAACAAGACCCGCAACAGGCCGAGCGTCAACCTGCAGATTTTGCCCAGCGCGATGACGGTGCTGTCCATCTGCGCGGGGTTGACCTCGATCAAATTCGCCCTCGAGCACCAGCCCATTCCCGCGATGGCACTGATAGCCGCCGCCGCCATCCTGGACGGACTGGACGGCCGGGTGGCCCGCATGCTGGACGCCCAGTCTGCGATGGGCGCAGAAATCGACTCGCTGGCCGACGCGGTGAACTTCGGGGTCACCCCCGCGATCGTCGTCTACGCGACGCTGCTGCCGACGTCGCCGGTCGGCTGGATCGCGGTGCTGCTGTATGCGGTGTGCGTGGTGTTGCGCCTGGCCAGGTTCAACGCCCTGCAGGACGACGGAACCCAGCCCGCCTACACGCACGAATACTTCGTCGGAATGCCCGCGCCCGCGGGCGCGATCTCGATGATCGGCCTCATCGGTCTCAAACTGCAGTTCCACCACGACGGCTGGTGGTCCTCGACGGCGTTCCAATGCATCTGGATCGCAGGGACGTCGATGCTGATGGTCAGCAAGATCCCGATGCGCAAGATGCACGCGTTGGCGGTGCCACCCAACTGGGCGGCACCGCTGCTAGCCGTGCTGGCAATCTGCGCGGCGGCGGCGGTGACGGTTCCCTACATCTTGATCTGGGTGATCATCGTCGCCTACCTGTGCCACGTCCCGTTCGCGGTGCGAAACCAGCGCTGGCTCGCCCAGCACCCCGAGATGTGGGACGAGAAACCCCAGCAGCGCCGCGCCGTCCGGCGTGCGACCCGCCGGGCCCAGCCGAACCGCCGGCCGATACCAAGGCTGGGGCTTGGAAAGCCGGGCCGACCGGGCGGACGCTCGATGGCTCGGTTGAGGCTGCGCAAGCCGGGCGGGCGGCTGCCGTGAGCGGCGAGCTCACGCTGACCGCCCGGCTGACCACCTCGCCCGTCGACTCCCGTCGCGGCGTCATCCGGTTGCACCCCAGTGCCGTTGCCGCCCTTGGTATCCGGGAGTGGGATGCGGTGTCGCTGACCGGGTCGCGGAGCACGGCGGCGGTGGCGGCGCTGGCCGACCGGGACATCCCGGTTGGGACTGTGTTGCTCGACGACGTGACGATGTCCAACGCCGGTCTGCGCGAGGGCACCGCGGTGATCGTCAGCACGGTCACGGTCTACGGAGCGCGGTCGGTAACCCTGAGCGGGTCGGCGTTGACCACCCAGTCGATTTCGTCCGGCACGCTGCGGCAGGCGTTGCTCGGCAAGGTGATGACCGTCGGCGATGCCGTGTCGCTGCTGCCCCGCGATCTGGGCCCCGGAACATCGACGTCGGCCGCCAGCCGCGCGCTGGCGTCCGCGGTCGGGATCAGCTGGACCTCCGAGCTGCTGACCGTCACCGGTGTGGACCCCGAGGGACCGGTCAGCGTGCAACCGAACTCGCTGGTCAGCTGGGGTGTCGGGGTGCCGTCCAGCACCGAGGCCGGGGCCAGGGCCGGCAAGCACGAGCCGATCGGCGTGTCGAACCCCAAGATCGGGGTGGCCGATCTCAAGGGCTCGCAGGTGCAGGCCGGCAAGCTCACCGAATGGCTCAAGCTCGCACTCGACGAGCCGCATCTGCTGAAGACTTTGGGCGCCGAAGCCAATCTGGGCGTATTGGTGTCGGGCCCGGCGGGCGTCGGCAAGACGACGATGGTGCGCGCGGTGTGCGCCGGGCGCAGGCTGGTGGAGCTGGACGGCCCGGAAGTGGGCGCCTTGGCCGCTGAAGACCGGCTCAAGACCGTGGCCTCGGCAGTGACGGCGGTCCGAGACGGCGGCGGCGTGCTGCTGATCACCGATATCGACGCGCTGCTGCCGGCAACCTCGGAGCCGGTGGCCGCGCTGCTCCTCGCCGAGCTGCGCACCGCGGTGGCAACCGACGGAGTGGCGTTGGTCGTCACCTCCGCGCGACCCGACCAGCTTGATCCACGGCTGCGCGCTCCGGAGCTGTGCGACCGGGAGCTGGGCCTGCCGCTGCCCGACGCCGCCACCCGCAAAGCGCTGCTGGAGACGCTACTGAAGCCGGTGCCCGTCGGCGAGCTCACTCTTGACGAGATTTCCAGCCGCACACCGGGTTTCGTTGCGGCCGACCTGGCCGCGCTGATACGCGAGGCGGCGCTGCGGGCCGCGTCACGGGCCAGCTCTGACGGCCAACCGCCGAAGCTGAACCAGGAGGATCTCGTCGGCGCGCTGTCGGTTATCCGGCCGCTGTCCCGGTCGGCCAGCGAAGAACTGACCGTCGGCAACATCACGCTCGACGATGTCGGTGACATGGTCGAGGCCAAGCAGGCCCTCACCGAAGCGGTGCTGTGGCCGTTGCAGCACCCGGACACCTTCGCGCGGTTGGGTGTCGATCCACCGCGCGGGGTGTTGCTCTACGGCCCACCCGGCTGCGGCAAGACGTTCGTGGTGCGCGCGCTGGCCAGCACCGGGCAATTGAGCGTGCATACCGTCAAAGGCTCTGAACTGATGGACAAGTGGGTGGGGTCCTCTGAGAAGGCAGTGCGCGAGCTCTTCCGGCGGGCCCGAGATTCCGCCCCGTCGCTGGTGTTCCTCGACGAAGTGGACGCGCTGGCGCCCCGGCGCGGCCAGAGCTTCGACTCGGGCGTGACGGATCGTGTGGTCGCCGCGCTGCTGACCGAGCTCGACGGCATCGACCCGCTTCGGGACGTCGTGGTGCTGGGGGCGACCAACCGGCCCGATCTGATCGACCCGGCGTTGCTGCGACCGGGCCGGCTGGAGCGGCTGGTGTTCGTCGAACCGCCCGACGCCGCGGCGCGCCGCGAAATCCTGCGCACCGCCGGGAAATCGATCCCGCTGAGCGCGGATGTCAACCTGGACGAAGTGGCCGCCGGACTCGACGGCTACAGCGCGGCCGACTGCGTGGCGCTGCTGCGGGAGGCCGCCCTGACCGCGATGCGGCGTTCCATCGATGCCGCCGACGTGACCGCCGCCGACCTCGAAGCGGCCCGCAAGACGGTGCGCCCCTCGCTGGATCCCCTACAGCTGGAGTCCCTACGCGCGTTCGCCAAAGTTGTCTAAATTATTCGGACAGCTGGAACTCCACCATTTCGGCAACCGCGTCGACCGCCTCGCGCAGCGCTACCAGTCGATCGGCGGCCGAAGGCGCCGACAGCACGGCGTAGCGATCGGCGGCTCCGATCGGAATGCGCGACGCCAGGGTGAACAACCGCCCGGCAGCTTCGTCGGCCCCGGCTTGGTCATATCCCGGGTCATAACCCAGCACAACGTCGCGGTCCGGCAGCTGCGCGCCGCGGGCCTCGGCGATTCGCTCGAACAACGCCATCACCCGGTCTTCAACCGCACGCAGCTGGGCCCCGGTCACCGGATCCCCGGGCTCGTCGGGCCAGACGTGCACCGTCGCTCGCGGGAAGGGATCGTCGGGCAGCCACTCGCATACCCGAATCCGCTCGCCCGCCCGGCAAAGCAGCGCGTATCGGCCCGAGCCCTGATCGACGCATTCGGTGATCCTGGCCGCGACGCCGATGTCACAACGCGAATCGCCGCCGCCGACCTCGCGCCCGCGGGCGATCAGCACGACGCCGAAGGGTTCGCCGCTGTCGAGGCAGTGCCGTACCAGCGCACCATAGCGGGGCTCGAAGATGCGCAACGGCAGATCCTGGCCGGGCAGCAAAGCCGACTCCAGCGGGAACATCGCCCATTCAACGGTTTTGGGATCGGGCATTGACTCCAACCTAGATGTCGAGCTCGCCTACGAGCGCATCGACGACCGCGCGCAGATCACCGTCGTTCTCTTCGGCGACGCGGCGCTGCCGCTGATACGAGGCGCCCAGGCGCCAAATGTCGGCCACCGCGGCCAGTTCATCAGTACAACCCAGCGACTTCGCGACCGGCTCCAGCCGGGTCAGGACGTCAACGAGATCCTCGGTGACCAGTCGTTCGTTGCTGTCGGCGTCAAGGATGATCACCGCGTCCAGCCCGTAGCGAGCGGCGCGCCACTTGTTCTCCTGGACATGCCAGGGCGGCATTGTCGGCAGCGACTCGTCGGCATCCAGCCTGCGGTCCAGGTCGACCACCAGGCAATGCGTCAAAGCGACCAGCGCACCCAGCTCACGCAGGTTGGAAACGCCGTCAAAGATGCGCACCTCGAGGGTGCCCAGATGCGGTGATGGTCTTATGTCCCAACGTACTTCGTTGACATGGTCGATGATTCCGGTCTTCTTCTGGTCGTAGACGAAGCCTTCGAACTCCGCCCAGGTCTGGAAGTGGAACGGCAGCCCGGCGGTGGGCAACTGCTGAAACATCATCGCCCGATTGCTGGCGTACCCGGTGTCCTCGCCACTCCACCACGGGGACGAGGCCGAGAGCGCCAACAGATGCGGGTAATACTGCAGCAGCGACGAGATGATCGGCATCACCTTGTGTGCTGAAGAGATCCCGATGTGGACATGCACCCCCCAGATCAACATCTGCCGGCCCCACCACTGAGTGCGTTTGATCAGCTCCGCGTAGCGGGGTCCGTCAGTGAGCTTCTGGGAAGACCACTGCGCGAACGGGTGCGTGCCCGCGCAGAACAACTCCATGCCGCGGTTGCGGACAATCCGCCGGGCCGGACCCAACGTCTCGCGCAGATCCTCCATCGCCTCACCGGCGGACCGGCAGATCCCGGTGACCACTTCGACGGTGTTGCGCAGCATTTCCTTGTGTACGCGTGGGTTTTCGCCGATCTCGGCGATGACCGCGGTGGCTTCGTTGATCAGGTCGCGGGTCTGCGCGTCGACAAGCGCAAACTCCCACTCCACTCCTATGGTCGGCCGCGGAGACCTGGCGAAATCGATGCGGGCGCTGGCCCTGTTAGCCGGGGGGCTAGCCGGCACCGATGACACCGCACGCCACCCGCTTGCCGGCGTCACCAGTCGTCATCGTCATCTCATCGGGACCGGGAGCGCCGCCGTTGACCTGGTTGTAGCGCTCCGGCGGGATGTTCATGAAATTGTCGGCACCCGCATGAATGACGATTGCGGTCTTCTCGCCGGCCAGCAGGTCGGCCAGCGTGAAGGCGTCAGTGGTGGTCACCAGCGTCCCGACGCCGTCCTTGCGCACCTGCAGAGACGTCAGGTCACCACTCTCGGGCTCGCCGGAATGCCCGCCCACCTGGAAGTGCCCGCCGGCGGACAGAAAGTCGCCGGGTGCCCCACCGGTTGGGCCGACCGAGTTGGGTTCACACTTGCCCACCTTGTGGATGTGCACTCCGTGAAACCCAGGTGCCAGCACGCCGACGCCGCTCGTCGCGATCGTGATGGTGGCGTAACCGTTGCTGAAATCGAACTTCGCGGTCGCGACCGCAGTGCCGTCGGCCGCCTTCAAATGAGCGGTCACGCTCTGCCCCGCGGACGCTCGGGGCGCCCCGCCCTCGGCATCCGCGGTTCCCGACGGTGCGGGCGCCCCGGTCCAGACGGCCGGTGTGGTACCCGGGACTGTCGATGCATGTTGGGGTGACGAGCACGCGCTCAGCAGCGCGACGGAAGTGGCCAGCAGCACTGGGGACAGTGCGGACATGGTGGCGGCAGCGACATTCCGGTGACCGGCGAGCTTAGGCATAGCGAGAGCCTAACCTGGCGACCCGAAAGCTATCGAGTGGACTCAGCCCACCGCCAAGACGATCACGCCGGCCGGCTGGTTCTTGATCGCGTCGATCCGCGGTTCGACCTGTGCTCCCAGTTTTTCGCCCACGGCGTCCGCGGTCGCCTTCTCGCCGTCACCATCGGTGTAGTACACGGTGGTGGCGGAGACCTCAGGCACCGACAGATTCTCGGCGGTGGTGACTTTAAAACCGGCGGCGACCAGCTGGTCCTTAGTGCGAGCGGCGACGCCGGATGTCGACGAGATGTTGTAAACGCGTACCTCTGCCTGGTTTGCTTCGGGCTTGGCGCTCGCCGACGTCGCCGGGGGAGCGCTGGTAGAGCTGCTCACACCGCTGGACACCGGCGACGCCGAGTCATCGTCGGAGTTCCCGGAAGAACCGATGGCCTGCCACCCGAGCAGCAGGAATATGACGCCGAGGAACAACAGCACCATCACCATGGCCCGCAGGGGAAGCCCCGTGGAGTCGGGGACGCGCTCATTCATCGAGCCCACTGTAGCCAGGAAAGTGCCGGAACCTGCAACGGCTCTTGCTAAGCCGGGCGGGTGTCAGGTCACCTGGAAGCCGAGGCGCCGCGCCGCGCGTGCCTTCTGACGGCTGGCACGCAACCGTCGCAGCCGTTTCACCAGCATTGGGTCCGCGGCAAGCGCCTCGGGCCGATCGACTAACGCGTTGAGTACCTGGTAATAACGCGTGGCCGACATCGAGAACAACTCCTTGATGGCATCTTCCTTGACACCGGCAAATTTCCACCACTGCCGTTCGAATGCGAGAATGTCGTGTTCGCGGCGAGTAAGCCCATCGGCGATTTCAGAGTCGTCCCCCGATCGATTTGCCCGCGCCATGGCGCTGTCCATATCGCTTCCCCTGGACCCTTCCGGCGGATTCTCGAATAGCTCTGATGACTTGACTTACATAGAGGCACGTTTCGGCGAATATTGAACCACGCCGCGAACCGCTGAGGCGGCACCCAGACCCGCGAGTCGGCGGATTCGCGCAGATTGGCCGGTTCTTCCTCGGGCCGTTCCGGCCCGCATCGTCGCCGCGTTTAAGCTAGCCGGTCATGGCAGTCGTACCCATTCGCATCGTGGGCGATCCGGTCTTGCACACCCAGACGACGCCGGTACCGGTCGGCGCCGACGGTTCGCTGCCCGCGGAGCTGGCCGAATTGATCGCGCTCCATGTACGACACCATGGACGCCGCGCACGGGGTCGGCCTTGCCGCCAACCAGATCGGATACGGCCTACGGCTGTTCGTCTACGACTGTGCCGACGACCGCGCAAGGGCCGACCGTCGCCGCGGCGTGGTGATCAACCCAATCTTGGAAACCTCCGAAATCCCCGAGACCATGCCCGACCCGGGCGACGACGACGAAGGATGCTTGTCGGTTCCGGGCGAGTCTTTCCCCACCGGGCGTGCGACGTGGGCCCGGGTGACCGGGCTAGACGCAGACGGCAGTCCGATCGCCGTCGAAGGCACCGGCCTGTTTGCCCGCATGCTGCAACACGAAACCGGGCACCTGGATGGGTTCCTGTACCTGGACCGCCTCATCGGCCGGCACGCCCGCGCCGCCAAACGGAGCGTCAAGTCACACAGCTGGGGCGTTCCCGGACTCTCCTGGATGCCGGGCGAGGTGCCGGACCCGTTCGGCAACTGATGATGTCGTGGCCGGCCCTGGGAACACGGGTGACGGTTCGCTATCGACGGCCCCCCGGATCCGTGCCGCCGCTCACCGACGCCGTGGGTCACCTGCTGGCGCTCGATCCGATGGTGCGGGTGCAAACCAAGACGGGCGCGGTCGCCGAGTTCGCGCCGGCCGATGTGGTGGCGTTGCGGGTGCTGAGCGACGCACCGGTGCGCACCTCCGAGATCCGGGCACTCGAGCATGCCGCCGCCACAGCGTGGCCCGGTATCGAACAAGCCTGGCTGGACGGGTGGTTGCTGCGAGCCGGGAACAGCGCCACCTGGGCAGCCAATTCGGCAGTGCCGCTGGATATTTCAGCCAACACCGACACGATACCGTCGATCGTCGCCTGGTACACCCGCCGTAACCTGACACCACGACTGGCGATCCCCGATCGCCTACTGCAACTGCCGGCCGGACTGAGCGACGACGGTGGCGAGCAGGTGCTGGTGCGCGACGTGCCTGAACCCGATGGCTCACCCGAGCTCGACATATTCGGCGCCCACCCAGACGCGGCCGTCGCACGTGCCGCGGTGACCGATGCGCCCGACGGCACCCGGTGGCTGGGTCTCTCAGCACTGCACGCAGCCGGCGAAACGTCGGCTCGCCGATCGTACGAAGCCTTGTTGGCCTGGGGTGCGCGTCATGGCGCGACCCGCGCCTACTTGCGGATTGAGGACCGTGACTCCGGCACGGCCGCACTGGCCCAGTCCTTAGGCTTCCGGCTGCACCATCGCACCCGCTACCTCGTGGCCCGACCGGGCGGCTGGGATAACGTCTAGCCATGCCCGACGGCACCCTGCGACTGGCCACCTGGAACGTAAATTCCATCCGCAGCCGCCTGGACCGCGTCCTGGACTGGCTGGCCCGCGCCGAGGTCGACGTACTCGCCATGCAGGAGACCAAGTGCTCGGACAGCCAATTCCCCACCCTGCCATTCCTCGAACTCGGCTACGAGGTAGCGCACGCCGGCTTCAATCAGTGGAACGGCGTGGCGATCGCCTCCCGCGTCGGCCTCGATGATGTGCAGGTCGGCTTTGACGGCCAACCCCACTGGAGCAGCAAGCCAGAGCTGGCAGCCAGCGCGGAAGCCCGCGCCCTCGGCGCCACCTGCGGCGGCCTGCGGGTGTGGAGCCTGTACGTGCCCAACGGGCGCACCCTTGACGATCCGCACTACGCCTACAAGCTGAATTGGCTTGGTGCGCTGCATGACACAGCTGCGGGTTGGCTGCGCGACGATCCCACCACACCGATCGCACTGGTCGGCGATTGGAATATCGCCCCGACCGATGACGACGTCTGGAGCACCGAATTCTTCGCCGGCTGCACGCATGTCTCCGAGCCGGAGCGTAAAGCATTCAACGCGATGGTCGACGCGCAATTCACAGATGTGGTCCGGCCGTTCACTCCGGGGCCCGGGGTCTACACCTACTGGGATTACACGCAGCTGAGGTTTCCCAAGAAGCAGGGTATGCGGATCGACTTCATCCTCGCCTCACCCGCGTTGGCCGCCCGGGTGATCGACGCGCAGATCGTCCGCGAAGAGCGCAAAGGCAAGGCTCCCAGTGATCACGCGCCGGTTCTCGTCGACGTGAGGCAAAAGTAATTCCAGCCCGCTGCGCGTTGTCTGCGCGTTTGTAACGTGGCAGCATTTCGCTTGTCAGACGCTGTGAGCCATTTCGTTCTTGCTGTTAACTTCGCGTTTGACGAGTATAAATATTGGCAATTCGTTTTGCAACGAGAGCGACCGAAAGCCAGGGAGTCATCATGGGTGTCGTCGAAGGCGCAGTCCGCAACGTGGGGAAGACGGTGAATCGCGCGGCGGGCGCTGCCACCGCGGCCGCGGGCGCCGTGGGCGGCGCGGCGGTGAATGGAGTTGTCGGCGGCGTAACCGGTGCCGCAGAAGGCGTGAAGCGCGGAATCACCTCGGGCAGCCATTCGACCCCGGCGGCCGCGTTGGCGTTGAGCGCCCTCGGCGTCGCCGGGCTGGTCGAATGGCCGGTCCTGCTGGCCGTCGGCGGCGGCGCATTGTTACTGCGCAGGCTGACCCAGCAATCCGAGGCCCGGGCGCCGAAAGCCACCCTCAAGCCGGTGCCCACACAGCCGGCGCCGGAAAAGGCCAAGGCACAGAAACCCGCCAGCCGGCCGGCAGCCAAGAAGGCGGGCGGCCGTCGGGCGGGCACCACCGCGTTGCGCAGCACCAACTGACAGCGCGCCGGCAACCTCCGGGACAACTCTCGCTACGCGGCCTTTTGGGGTGTCGTCGAATCAGCCGCCACAATCCGCACCACCCCGGCGCGCCACAACAACGCATAGAGTTCCACCAACGGCACGCTCAGCACACGGGCAATCGGCGAAATTATCGGATCGGCCAGGGAGTCGGTCCTCGACATAAGTCCGACGTTGGCCGAACGACCGGGCGCTGTGGCAAACCCTTCGTTACTGAAAGGCAAATGATGGCGGAAAAGAAAACACGTCACGCAACGTCCCAGGCCGAGGCTGTGGAGAAAGTTCGCGCAGGTGAAACCTTCGTAATCAACCTCCCCCTGGTGGGACAGGTTGAGATTCCGCGGCCCGAGCAGCTGGCCTATTACGGCGGGGTGGCCGCCCTGGCCGCGTTCGAACTGATCGACTGGCCGGTTGCCGTGGTCATCGCTGCCGGGCACCTCATGGCAGCCAACCACCACAACCGGCTGCTCGAGGAGATCGGCGAGGCGATGGAAGAGGTCTAGAGCTAATGCTTGCGCTGCAGCGCATCGGACAGCGTCGGGTACACCTCTAGGATCTGATCCAACTCGGTCACCTCAATCGGCCGAAGGACGGCGTCATGATCGGCTACCAAACGGACCGAGGTACCGGTTTGCTTCCCTCCCTCATGGCAGTTGAGCATCGCGTTCAACCCTGCGCTTCCGAAAAAGGTCACCGCTTGCAGGGCGATGACGAGCAGCCGGGCCGGGTGCTGCGCGGCCAGCTTCAACGCGGCGGTCAGCTGGGCGGTCAACTCGTCGACGGTGCTGGAGTCGACGGCTCCTTTGACGCGCACGACTACAGCGTCCCCACTGGCCGCGTGGTCGACCGCCAACAATGCCATGTTTTCACCGCCTCGAATCCGTCCCCGATACGCGGCGCGCGTCGGCCAAGACGCCTGGAAGCCTAGCCCCCGGCGGACTCGGCAGGAATCCGTTCGTGGGCCGTCAGCAACAGATGGTCGATCTGACTTTGCACGGCAGCCGACTGGGGCGGCAGGGTTGCGACCTCGGCGAGCAGTTGCGTAGCCAACGAGCGCACCTTCGTATTGGTCTCCTGCGATCTCCACTGCAAGACGCGGAAGGCCTGGTCAGCGCTCACCCGGTAGACATACATCAGCACGCCCTTGGCCTGCTCGATCGCCGCTCGATTCTCGAATAGATCCGGCAACGCCTCGTCGAGGAGTTCCTGTCGAGTCTCGTCGAAGGTGTCGGTGAGGTCGATGTAATAACCGGCGGTGCCCAACACCGCCCCGCTCTCGTTCAGCATGCGATCGGCCACGACGATCGCGTCGTGCACGTTCCCGGCGGTGTCGACAAACCGGTGCCGACTCGAAAAGGACTCCTCCGACCGTAACGCGTAATCCAGCAGATCCTGGACGTGCGCGCGGTCGTCGGGATGCTTGTGCGACATCAGCAGTTTTGTCGTCGGCACCACGGCCCCCGGTTCGTAGCCGTGCATCCGCGCCACCTCGTCGGACCACTCCCACCGTTGACCCACGAACCAGAACCGGAAGCTGCCGATGTTCAAGTAGGGAGCGGAGGACGCCTCAGTCCCGCCGACCCCCTGCGTGGGCTTCGCGGTGGGTGCCGCCGCATCGGGTCGCCTGGCCTGTCGCACGTCTGCATCATCTCACCAGGCCGATTGACGGGCGACCGGTCCCGACAGAAAAGCGGCAGGTGCCCCAGCCAGCGGGCTGGATTGGGGGTAACGTCGCCTGAATCACGTCCACAAAACGCGGGAGCGCACGCCCAGTGCGCTGAGAGGACGGCTTGGGGCCGTCGACCGTACGAACCTGACCGGGTAATGCCGGCGTAGGGAGATGACAAAAATGACCGTTACCGTCGAGCCAGCCGTCACCACCGGACCCATCGCGGGAAGCTGCAAGGCCTATCGCGAAGTAGCGGCCCCGGGCGGGGGGCCCAGTCTGAAAGTCCCGTTCCGCCGGGTGAACCTGTCCAACGGAGATCACTTCGACCTCTACGACACCTCCGGGCCCTACACCGATTCGGATGCGGTGATCGACCTGATGGCGGGCCTGCCGGCACGGCCCGGCGTGGTCCGCGACCGCGGCACACAGCTGCAGCGTGCCCGCGCCGGTGAGATCACCGCCGAGATGGCGTTCATCGCCGCCCGCGAGGACATGCCCGCCGAACTGGTGCGCGACGAGGTCGCCCGCGGCCGCGCGGTCATCCCGGCCAATCACAACCACCCCGAGAGCGAGCCGATGATCATCGGCAAGGCGTTCTTGGTCAAGGTCAACGCCAACATCGGCAACTCCGCGGTGTCGTCCTCGATCGCCGAGGAGGTCGACAAGATGGTGTGGGCCACCCGCTGGGGTGCCGACAACATCATGGACTTGTCCACCGGCAAGAACATCCACGAAACCCGCGAGTGGATCCTGCGTAACTCGCCGGTGCCGGTCGGCACCGTGCCGATCTACCAGGCGCTGGAGAAGGTCAACGGCGATCCGACCGAGCTGACCTGGGAGATCTACCGCGAGACCGTGCTCGAGCAGTGCGAGCAGGGCGTGGACTACATGACCGTGCACGCCGGCGTGCTGCTGCGATATGTGCCGCTGACCGCCAAGCGGGTCACCGGCATCGTCAGCCGCGGCGGCTCGATCATGGCGGCCTGGTGCCTGGCACACCATCGGGAGTCGTTCCTGTACACCAACTTTGCGGAACTGTGCGACATCCTGGCGCGCTACGACGTCACGTTCTCACTCGGCGACGGGCTGCGGCCGGGTTCGATCGCCGACGCGAACGATGCCGCGCAGTTCGCCGAGCTGCGCACCCTGGGCGAGCTCACCAAGATTGCGAAAGCCCATGGCGTGCAGGTGATGATCGAGGGCCCGGGACACGTCCCCATGCACAAGATCGTCGAGAACGTGCGGCTCGAAGAGGAGCTGTGCGAGGAGGCTCCGTTCTACACACTGGGCCCGCTGACCACCGACATCGCGCCGGCCTATGACCACATCACGTCGGCGATCGGGGCGGCCATCATCGCGCAGGCCGGCACCGCGATGCTGTGCTACGTCACTCCGAAGGAACACCTGGGGTTGCCGGACCGCAAAGACGTCAAGGACGGCGTGATCGCTTACAAGATCGCCGCGCACGCAGGGGATCTGGCCAAAGGCCATCCCGGGGCGCAGGACCGTGACAACGCACTGTCGACCGCGCGTTTCGAATTCCGTTGGCACGACCAGTTCGCGCTGTCGCTGGATCCCGACACCGCGCGCGAGTTCCACGACGAGACACTGCCTGCCGAACCGGCCAAGACCGCGCACTTCTGCTCGATGTGCGGGCCCAAGTTCTGCTCGATGCGGATCACCGCGGACGTGCGGGCCTACGCCGCCGAACACGGACTCGACACCGAGGAAGCCATCGAGGCGGCGCTGCAAGAGGGCATGGCGGAGAAGTCGGCCGAGTTCGCCGAGCACGGCAACCGGGTGTATCTGCCGATCACCCAGTGAAATACCTGCCGCTGGCGCCAGCGGGCAGCACGCCGCTGCGGGTGCTGTCCATCGCCGGATCGGACTCCGGCGGAGGAGCGGGAATCCAGGCAGATATGCGCACCATTGCGCTACTGGGTGTGCACGCATGCGTGGCCGTCACCGCCGTTACCGTGCAGAACACGTTGGGAGTCAAAGACTTTCATGAAGTTCCCGACGACGTCGTCGCCGGTCAGATCGAAGCCGTGGTCACCGATATCGGGATCCAGGCCGCCAAGACCGGAATGCTGGCATCGTCGAGCATCATCGCCGCGGTGGCCGCAACCTGGCGCCGCCTCGACCTGACGGTTGCGCTCGTCGTCGACCCGGTGTGCGCATCTATGCACGGCGACGCGCTGCTGCCGCGCAATGCCCTGGATTCGCTTCGCGATCAACTCTTTCCGTTGGCCACGCTGGTGACGCCGAACCTCGACGAAGTCCGACTGCTGACAGATATCGACGTCATCGACTCGGCATCCCAGCGCGCAGCGGCCAAGGCCCTACACGCGCTGGGCCCAAGGTGGGTGTTGGTCAAGGGTGGACACCTGCGGTCGTCGGACCGCAGTTGCGACCTGCTCTACGGCGGCCCTTCTGCAGGCACGGAATTCTACGAGTTCGACGCACCGCGGGTGCCCACCGGCAACGACCACGGCGGCGGCGACACCCTGGCGGCCGCGGTGGCCTGCGCGCTGGCGCACGGGTTCACCATGCCCGACGCGGTCGGCTTCGGGAAGCGCTGGGTCACCGAGTGCCTGCGCGCCGCCTATCCGCTTGGCGGCGGACACGGCCCCGTCTCCCCCCTGTTCCGGCTGTCATGATTGCCCGCTTCTCCCCCGCAAGCGGGTGGTGCCCCCACCTCAGTCCGTTCCGGACCGCATCGTCAGCGGGCGCATGAACCTTGAGCAGATCGCCGGCGTCGCGCACGAACCTGACGGCGCCCCGAAAGGGGTGGTGGCATTGACCCACGGCGCCGGAGGCAGCCGAGATTCCCCGCTGTTGCAACAGGTTTGCGAAGAGTGGGCACGGCGTGGCTGGCTGGCGGTGCGTTACAACCTGCCCTTTCGCCGGCGCCGGCCGAAGGGCCCGCCGTCCGGTTCGGGGACAGGCGATCGGGCCGGAATCGTCGAGGCGATCACGCTGTGTCGCGACCTCGTCGACGGGCCGCTGATCGCCGGCGGCCATTCCTACGGTGGTCGGCAGACATCCATGGTGGTTGCGGCGCTCGACGAAGCGGCCTCGAATGAGGTGGCCGTGCTGACGCTGTTTTCCTATCCGGTGCATCCACCCGGCAAGCCGGAGCGCACCCGCACCGAGCACCTGCCGGACATCACCGTGCCCACCGTCTTCACCCATGGAACGTCGGACCCGTTCGGCACGCCGGCGGAAGTGCGTGAGGCCGCCGCGCTGATCGACGCACGGACCGCCGTCGTCGAGATCGCCGGTGCGCGACACGATTTGGTCTCAAAGAGCCTCGATGTGCCCGTCCTGGCGGTCGATGCGGCACTGGGGCTGCTGCGCTGACCGGAGCCTTATCGCACGACCATCCAGATGGCGACGTAGTGGCACGCGGCGGCTGCCGCGGTCAGCAGATGAAAGAACTCGTGATATCCGAACGTCCGTGGCCACGGGTTGGGCCAACTGAAACCGTAGAGGATGGCGCCGACGTTGTAGAGCACGGCTCCGGCGACGAGTAAGACCAGCGCAACCGGACCCACACCCTCGAGAAGTGGCCTGGCGAACCAAATCGCCACGTAGCCGAGCAGTAGGTAAAGCGGCACGCCGACCCGCCTGGGCGCCGATGGCCACAGCATCTTGAGCATCACCCCGGCGGCCGCGCCCGCGTACACGATCATCAGGACCTGCGGCCCGATCCGCGGCGGCATGGCCAATAGCGCGATCGGGGTGTAGCAGCCGGCGATGAAGATGAAAATCATCGAATGATCGATGCGCTTCATCCACTTCTGGGCGGCGGCCGAGCGCCACTTCACCCGGTGGTAGACCGCGCTGATGCTGAACATGGCGACGATCGTGGTGGCATAGGTCAGCGTGGCCCAGCCGGCCATCGGGGACGACGTGATTGCCGCAACCGACACCAGTGCGGCACCGGCCACCACGGCGGTGGCGGCCGAAAACAGGTGAATCCAGCCGCGTGCGCGAGGCTTGCCGAGGAGGTCGGTCACGATCTCGGCGAGAACCTGGGGCAGGTCCTCGTCAACCCCCGCGGCCGCAATCACGTTGCTATTGTCGCCGACAAGTGGTCGCGGCGGAGTTCTCCATGCCGATTGGCGGGATAACGAAGCTGCATCACCTCACCCGCTCAAATCGGCTGAGCCGGCCCGGTCCGGTCACCCCGGATAGCGCGAGTAACACGGGTCCATATTGCCGACCACGCCCGCGCGGAACGCCGCTATCCGGGTGAAACCGGCCGGCACACTGGTGCCGTCCGCGTCGCTGGCGACCATGCGGTTGGTCAGTAGCCCGGAAACGGCTTCGTCGAGATCGCCGGCGGTGAGCGTCAGATGGTTTCCGGAGGGCAGGTCGATGGGTTCGGCCATCTTGCGGTGCGCAACACCGGTCAGGCACGCGGTCCGCAGGGCGGTCCACGGACTTTGCATGGGCAGGCCGCGTTCATGCTGTTCCGCCAGTGCGTATCTCGACATCACGACCGAAAGGGCGGTGTCGTCACCTTGCGGCAGGGTGTGTTCCTTTTCGTCCGCGGTTTTCCCCAGCGCAGCCAGGCCCGGCAAATCGACCACGATGGTATTGGTGGCCGGACAGTAGGACGCCGGTGGGCTGGCCTTGGCATCGGGGCAATTGGCCGGCGTGTAGGACAGCGTCGGCGGTTGCTTGGGCGAGAAGACCTTTGCCATCAGCTCCGTCAGGGTGGACAAGGTGTCTTCGTCGATCGGAACCTCACCGGTCTCCGGGTCTCCGTTCGGATCGACACGCAAGGTCGTCGGCAGGTCGCCGCGACGCTGCTCGATTTCCTGCTTGTTGATCCCAGCGCATGCCGGGGTGCCGTCGATGAACCCCTTCTGGAAGGCACTGATCCGATCCAGCGCCGACCCATGTTCGTTGTCGTTTTCGGCGTCGGATTCCATCACCGGGTCGCGGGTGGTGATGAGCCCCGCGAGCACGTGGTCGAGCCCGTCAGCTGTGCTCAGAGTGAAGCGCGGCGACTTGCCGTCGGCCACCCAGTACATATAGACGCCCGCGAAGCAATCCGCCTGCTGCTCACGGACGATCGTGGGGTCTTTCTTGGTCGCCAGCTTGGCCATGGACTGCAGAGCGTGCCCGAACTCGTGTGCGAGCACGGCATTAACCGACATGTCGCCGAAGTATTTCTGCGCGACAGCCATGAACACCCCCCGATCCCACGCGATCAAGTTGCACCGCGAGGTGAAAAAGGCGTTGACGAGCTTGTAGGTCCCGCTGTGGCAGATGACCGGACTGCTCGGCTGATTGGAGTCGTAGGATTCCAGTTTGCCAACGGGAAGGAAGGTTCCCTTCAGCGATTGGCTGTACACCCCCTCCCAGTACTCCTCGATGTCATTGACCGACAACAACGACAACTTGTCGATGGCCCCATTGTTGGTATTGAGCACCGTGCCGGACAGGCTGGGCGCATTCGAGCGGACTCCGCTCGGACCGTTGGTCGCGGGCAGGCCCCCCACCCGGAACGGGTCGTTGAGCGTCGCGAGCGCCCGCCCATCGACGTACGTGGCACACCCCGCCACCGCCAGCACCGCTGCTGCCACGGCAATCGCGGCCCTCAGCGGCGCGATCGCCCCGCGAGACGCGAGGTTCCACGACTGACGCATGCGGCTCATTCTAGATTGGTTGGTTTACGGCATCCGGGTGCGATGCCGCTTGTCGTGCGGCAGGACACCGTTGACGCCCCCGATCGATTCCGCGTAACTACCCACTGCGAATGCGGCCGCAGAACCCATGACAGCCAATGCGTCCCGGTTGATGTTGTTGACCGTGTCCCTGGGGCTCTGGAAATTGGGATCGAACGCGATGCCGGCCTGTCCGCCCCAGAGTCGGGCTTGCACAGTGGTCTTCAACTGCGAGGCACCGGCGGTGATACCACCGATCGGCACACCCGCGACCATGAAGGGGTGGTAGTCGTTGGTGGGATTCAACGGCATATCGGCGGGCCGTTTCCCCGCCAGGTAAAGATACCCGGCCAGGGTGCGCTCGATGCCTGCCGAACCTTCCGGCACATCTGAAAATGCGACACCGGGCCCGGGCGGTCCGGATTGGTCGCCGTCGTCGGTGAAGAAGCCGGCGTTAGGTGAACCCAGCATCGTGAAGTCCAGGTACATCGCGATTTCGTTGAGTTGATCGCGATCCATCCCGAAGACGTAATCCATGGCGCCGTTAAGCCCATTCTCTTCGGCTCCCCAGAACACGAACCGCACCGCGTTGTTCAGTGCCGGCAGGGGGCCGAGTTGCAGCGCCGTTTCCAGCACCGCGGCCACCCCGGACCCGTTGTCGTTGATGCCCGGGCTGTCCCGCGGACTGTCGAGATGTGCACCGACCATCACCACGTCGTTCGATGAGCCGGTCTTGGTCTGCGCCAGCACGTTTCGCGATGTGATCTTGATGTTCTCGGCGTCCAGCACGAGGCGGACCGGCGAGGTGGTGCGCACCAGCGCAGCACCGCCATTAGCGCCGACAACAGCGACCGGCACGGTCAGCTCCTTGAAATAGCCGGGATTGAACAACGTAGCCGGAGCTCCGTTGCCGTTGGGCGCACTGATCACGATCAGCGCCGCGGCTCCCCTGGCCACCGCGCTGTTCTGCTTGTCGACAACGGAGCAGCGACTGTCGTCGACGACCGCTATCGCACCCTTCGGTACGACGGCAGGGTAATCGCCGGGCGCGCAGCCCGCCGGTTGCGTTGGGCGGACCGGCGGACCGGTCAGGCCACCCGGCGGTGTCCGGAGCAGCAGCGATGCCTGGTCGACCTGGTAGGTACGGCCGGCAACCGTCAGCGCCGGGTTGCCCGCCGATACTGAGTATAACCGGTCGAACTGCGGCGTCGATACATCGAAGCCCTTGCCGCGCAGCGCTTTTGCTACATACTCGACGCTGGCGTCGTAACCTGGCGTGCCCTCTGCCCGGTTGCCTTTGTTGGCGTTGGCGATATCTTGCAGTGCTTGCAGATGTGTGAACAGCCTTTCCCCGGTTACCTTCTCGGCCAATCCACGGCCCAGATCCGGCGCCGTGGCGGGCGCGCCCGGCCGCGCCGACGAGCATCCCACCAGCCCGGTCAGCAGCAGTATCACCGCACCCAGTCGACGGATCATGATTTGGTGAGCAGGTGGCGGGTGCGGTCCTGGGCGACCGGCACCCCGTTTCGGCCGCTGAGGTCCTGCGAATACAAAGCGACCGCGTAGGCGACGCCGCCGCCATTGATACCCAGCGAGACGCGGTCGACGTGGTCGAGGGTGTCGGTCTTCTGGTGGTAGTTGGGATCGAACGGCTGGTCGGGCGCCCCGCCCCAGAGCTTGGCCTGCTCGTCAGACTTCTTGGCCTCCGCCCCGGAGAACAGCCCGCCTGCCGGGATACCAGCCAGGGTGAAGCCGTCGTAGTCAGAGCGACCGTCGAACGAGGTGTCCTGCGCGGTCTTGCCGGCCGCCTTCAGATAGCCAACCAGTGTGCGTTCGATGCCGGCGGAGCCTTCCGGTACCACCGGCTTGCCACGGGCATCCAGCGATAACGATTGGTCTCCGTCATAGGTGAAGTAGCCGGGGTTGGGTGACGCGAGCATGTCGAAGTTCAGGTATAGCGCAATGTCTTTGAGCTGGTCGAGGTCCAGGGATTCGACATAGTTGCGCGACCCGATCAGGCCGAGTTCCTCCGCACCCCAGAAACCGAACCGTACCGCGCTGTGCACCTGCGGTGAGTTGCCCAGTTGCACTGCGGTTTCCAAGACCGCGGCCACTCCAGAGCCGTCGTCGTTGATGCCTGGCCCCGCGGGCACGCTGTCCAGGTGCGCGCCCGCCATTACTATGTCGGTGGGCGACCCCGTCTTGGTTTGCGCGACGATGTTGCGGGCCCGGAAACTTTGCGTGCTCGCGTTGAGCTTGATCGTGGTCGGTCCCGGCTGCGCGCGCAGCTGCGTGCCGATGGACTTGGTCACGCTGACCACCGGGATCTTGACGTCGGCGCCTGCGCCCAGGGTGCCGCCCATTTGCTGCTCGTCGACATTGTCAGCGACAACCATCGCCACTGCACCCCTTTCGGCCGCGGCATTCCCTTTCTGGTTGAACGGGCAGCCGCCACGGTCCACCAGCAGCACCGCGCCCTGCACCGGCAGTCCGTCGTAGTCGGAGGCCGTGCAGCCCGGCTTTTCGCCGGCGGACGCGGCCACCAGCGGGCCGGTCAGTCCGTCCGGCCCAGTGCCGAGACTGTACTCGACCGCACTGCCGTCCACGGTCTTGCCATTGACCGTCACCGACCCCTTGTCGGCGTGAAACACACGAGCCGAAAACTCGGGCGTTTTGCACGTCGAATCCGCTGTTGCGCAACGTGGTTACCACGTAGTCGACGCTGGCTTCGTAGCCGGGGGTGCCCACCGCCCTGGTGCCGTTGTTGGCGTTGGCGATGTCCTGAAGTTTCGAAAGGTGCGCCATCATCGCGTCGGTGCTTACCCTGTTACGCAAAGCGGCGGCGAACTCGGCCGCGGCGGGATTGCCAGCCTGCTGCGACGACCGATTGGAGCATCCGGTCAGAGACACAGCGAACGCAACCACGGCGAGCAGCGCCGGCATCGTCTTTGCTTTGTGCACCATCTCGGCCAAGGTTAGACCGCGGCGGTGGGAATCAGACGTACAGCGCGCTGAATGGCGGAAAGGGAATGTTTCGCACTACAAACCAAACCGCCACCAGCGACAACGTAACTACCGCGGCCCAGCGATGGTGTTGCCAGCTCCTGATCTGGCGGCCGGTCACGCGGCCGTAGGTCCAGGCCAGGTAGGCCCATACCAATAAAATGGCCGCCACCAGACCCAGAGCGTTGAACCGGGCGGCCGCCAACAAATTGCCGTGCATGAGTGAGTACAGCATCCGCGCGGTGCCGCATCCCGGACAGTCGATGCCCAACAGGGCCTTGGTCGGGCACAACGGCAGCGGACCACCCGGGGTGGTCGGATCACCTACCCACACGGCCGCGCAGACGCACGCTGCGGATGCGACCACCAGCAGTGGCGCGCCGAGGCTAAGCGGCACCGACCGTTGGCGGACTATCACCTCTTGCCTAGCCTAGCCCGGCCTAAAATGCTGAAAACAGCACGGCCGCAGCCGAATTCGTATCAGCGTTCATGTTCGCCACATAGTACCCAACGTAGATCACGTTGACGATCAGTCCAACGACGACCGCCCAAGTCACCCATTTCTTGGCGCTGGCGGCGGCAGCCTGCGCCTCGGCGTACTGGCCCTGCGCCCATAAACCATTGACCGACGCGGACTTGACGATCGCCACGATCCCGAGGGGGAGACAGCAGAACAGTGTCACCAGGATGGACCACACCAAGTAGTTCTTCGGCGCTTGCCCTGCGGGCTGCGGCGGCGGGTAAGCGGGTGGTGGTGGCTGTGCGGTCATGGGTTCTCCAGTCAAATGAAGTTAGCTGGGCGTACAGCGGTGCTTACCATACCGGACAGGAGCCCCGACGGCATCGGGTGCGGAAAAGCCCACTCCCGCGAACCGTCGCGCAGTCAGCGGCGCGCAAATACACTCCTGAGATGTCTCACCTCAGCAATGCGTTGCGCGCCGGGACGGCCGCGGCGCTGATGGGCAGCTTCGCCTGCCTAGGTTCGGCCGCTGCGAGCGCGGACCCGACCACCGGCAACTCGCCAGCTGTCAGCACCCTCGCCGCCTCGCTGTCGAAGGGCTACAGCCTGAATAACTGCACTTCGCAGGATGTGACCGGGAGTCAGGGCGGTAGTCAACTGGCCGTGCTCACTTGCGGACCAAGCCCCGACTCCGGCGGGCCCGCTCAGGCCAAATACGTTCTTTTCAGCGGTCCCGCCGATGTAGCGGGCTCGTTCAAAGCCAGCATCAAAGACGACACCCTGACCGCGTGCGGAGACGCCGGCCAGTCACCGACCCCCTGGCATCAGGGCACCGCCGGCGGGGGAACGGTCGCGTGCGGGACGTACCAAAGCGCCGCGGAGATCATCTGGACCATTGACGCCAAAAACATATTGGCCTACGTGCGCGCATCCAACAGCGACGTGTCCACCCTCTACCAGTGGTGGCGGACCAACGGCTGACCCGCAGGCGTGGGTTACAACCGGTCTAGCACTAATCCCGCCACCGCGCGCATCCCGGCGGCATTGGGGTGCAACGGCGCCGGCCGACCCGGAATCGGCACCCCGTATCTCGCCGGCGTGGTGGTCCACGGTTCGGCCGACCAGGCGTGGTGATCCCGACTGGCTTCGCCGGCACGGACAACCTCACAGCCCGTCGCCGCTGCCGCGTCAGCGGTAAGTCGTTCCAGGGTTTCGGCCACGTGGCGACCCACCCCGGCGTCCGCTCCGGAAAGCGGTGGGGCGGGCGCACCCGCGGGCGGCAGCAACGTCAGGTAGTCGACGAAGAAGATCCGGGCAGCCGGGCTACGCTGACGCAGAGCGTTGCCCACCGCGCACAACGAATCGAACACGTCGGCCAGCGCGCGGTCGCGCGCTTCGCGGTCCAGCAGCTCAGATATCCGGCCGCCGAGCAACGGCAGCCGCCGCGCCGCAACGGGCAGCGCGGCGGCCATCAGCAACGGAACATAGCCGACGTCGTTGCCTCCGATGGTGACCGTGACCAGAGTCTCCGATCCGTCCAGCGCCGTGATCTGAGGTGGTGCGCCGCGCTGCTGATCGACCAGCACGTGGGCAGTGGTCGCGCCGGAAAAGGTGACGTCAACAAAGTTGCGGCCCGGATCCAGGTTCAGGCGTTCCGCGACGAGGTGCGGATAGTTGCGCGCCGATCGGCCCGACCATCTGGGCGCACCCGCGGCGCGGGGTCCGATACCTGGGCCGGCGGCCATCGAGCTACCCAGTGCAACATACCTTTTCATCGGCCCGCATCGTCGCCGGGCGGGCTGGACGCCTGCGCCCAGAAGCGCTTCGGGATCCGGCCGGCCCGGCGCGCCAGATAGCCGGCGGTGACGGCAGCTGCCATCGCGGCGGCCATGGCGGGGGGATCGGCGGCCCGAGTCACCGCGCTGGCCAACAGCACGGCGTCGCATCCCAACTCCATCGCCAGTGCGGCATCGCTCGCGGTGCCGATGCCTGCGTCGAGCACCACGGGAACTCCGGCCCGGGCGACGATCATCTCGATGTTGTGCGGGTTAGTGATGCCCAGGCCGGTACCGATCGGCGAGCCCAGCGGCATCACCGCCGCGCACCCGGTGTCCTCCAGCCGGCGGGCCAACGCTGGATCGTCGTTGGTGTAGGGCAGGACGACGAACCCGTCATCGACCAATTGCTCTGCCGCCCGGACCAACTCGATCGCATCGGGCAGCAGCGTGCGTTCGTCGGCGATCACCTCGAGCTTGACCCAATTGGTGTTCAGCGCCTCGCGGGCCAGCTGTGCGGTCAGCACCGCCTCGGCAGCGCCCCGGCAGCCCGCGGTATTGGGTAGCGGCGTGATGCCAAGCCGGTTGAGTAGGTCGAGTAATCCCGTTCCGCCCTCGGCGTCGACCCGGCGGATCGCGACGGTGGTCAACTCGGTGCCAGACGCGATCAACGCCTCTTCCAACACCGCCAGATTGGTCGCTCCCCCGGTGCCCATGATCAACCGCGAGGCGAAGCTGCGGTCGCCGATCGTTAGCTTGTTAACCACCCTGCACCGCCGTAACCACCTCGAATCGCAACGGGCCGGATGGCCCACTGAATTCTGAAAGCCTTGTCGCCCAGCCGGATCGTGGCAGTACCGAGAGGTCAAAGGCCACGGCGACACCGCGCTCCGGGAAGCCCAGCGACTCCAGCAGCGCGGCGACAGTGGTCTGCTCGTCGACCTCGACCTGTCGTTCGTTGACGTAGACGATCACAGGGGTGATCCGACCGGAAGAAGTTCAGAGACAATCTGTTCGGCTGTCCACGGCGCCAGCAGAAATCCGGACCGGCCGTGACCGGCGGCAACAAGAGTACGTTCGTCCAAGCGTTGCACGAGGGGCAGATTATCGGGCGTCATCGGGCGTAGCCCGGCGGCACACTCGGCCAGCTCGTACTCACCCAGCGCCGGCAGCACCGCACAAGCGTCGTCAAGTAGATCGCGCACTCCCGACACGACCGGCGCCGTGTCGCGACCATGCTCATACTGGGTGGCGCCGACGACAACGCCGTCAGCGCGCGGAACCAGATAGACCTGCCGACCGTGCACTCGGGCGCGAATCACCCTCTGCGGCAACGGCATGCAACCGTCTCTCCAACGCAGCCGCAGCACCTCGCCCTTCACCGGTCGCACCGGCAGGCCGGGCCACAGCGTAGGGGCGTCGATGCCGTTCGCGATCACCACCATGTCGGCCCGAACATCGGACAGGGCGTTGATCGGCGGCGCCCATCGAACTCCTCGACGCTCGCAGTCCCGGGACAGCGCGTCGAGGACCGCGCGGTTGTCCACTGCCAGTTCGGTCGGCGCCCGGAAGCCGTGCCGGATCCCTTGCGCCAGAAGCGGTTCGACGTCACGGGCGGCCGACTCCCAGATGACCGGGTGCCCCTGGGTGGACAACCAGTCCGCGACCGTCCGCAGGTCGGCGACATCGGCCCGGTCGACGGCCACCACCAGCGACTCTCGGGCGGTGATCACCCCCGGCGGCAGTCCGTCCAGAAAACCGCCCTCGCGCCACAGCCGCAGCGACTCCAGACCCAGCCGCAGCAACCTCTCTTCGCCGGGCCAACCTTCGCTGTGCGGGGCCAGCATGCCGCCGGCGACCCAGGACGCACCTCGATCGCCGGTCCGATGCAGCCGCACAGACCATCCGGCCTGTGCCGCCCGGCGCGCGATCGAGAGCCCGATGACGCCGCCGCCAATGACAGCCAGCGACCCCGACATGAGTTGGCCTCCCTTCGCCGGCATGATCCGGATCAGGTGTGACGGTAAGGGCAGGTCCAGATTGCAAGCTGGCTTGCAAAATGGTTTAGCCCACTCTCAGCCCCGCAGAAACTCCGCCCGGGACTCCCGTGTTGTCTCTACACGCTAGCGGCTAGCGTCGCCGTGTGCACGAACCCCGTCTCGCCCGTCTCGACACGGCCAAGCTGTATCTGTGCACCGACGCCCGGCGTGAACGCGGTGACCTGGCCGAGTTCGCCGATGCCGCGCTGGCCGGCGGAGTCGACATCATCCAGCTGCGGGACAAGGGTTCGGTCGGTGAGCAGCGGTTCGGGCCCGCTCGAAGCGGGCGACGAGCTGGCCGCGCTCGAGGTGCTCGCCGACGCCGCCCGGCGCCATCGGCGCGCTTTTCGCGGTCAACGACCGCGCCGATATCGCCCGCGCGGCCGGCGCCGACGTGCTGCATCTGGGGCAGGGCGACCTTCCGTTGAAAGTGGCGCGCGACATCGTCGGGCCGGGCAGCTTGATCGGCCTGTCCACGCACGACCCCGAGCAGGTGTCCGCAGCTGCGGACGCCGGACGTCGACTATTTCTGCGTCGGCCCCTGCTGGCCCACCCCGACCAAACCAGGCCGTCCGGCGCCGGGCCTGCAGCTGGTGAAGCGCGCCGCCGAACTCACCACCGGCAAACCCTGGTTCGCGATCGGCGGGATCGACGCGGACCGGCTGCCCGCCGTCCTCGATGCCGGCGCTCGACGGATCGTGGTGGTGCGCGCCATCACCGCGGCCGACGACCCGCGGGCCGCGGCCGAACAACTCAAGTCGGCGCTTGCAGCAGCGAGCTGATCCGGCGGCTCAGCTGCGACGGCGCGTGACCGGCGTCGCCGGGCATGCACCAGACGAACACTCCGGCCTCGATCTCCATGGTGCGCGGCAAACGCCGCCGCCGTTCGTCCCCCTCGCCCAATGGCACCAGCGCCTGGGAGGTGCGCAGCCGCTGCCAGCTGGCGGCGAAGCCGGGATGCAGCGGGAGCTCTGCCACCTCGTTCTCGCCGACCCAGCGCAGCTCGGCGCTTTCGCGGTTGGGCACGGTGTGCAGCAGCTCACCGGCATCGGCGACGACGGTGGTGTAGGTCCACTGCGTGCCGCCGATCCCGGCCACCTCAGCCGTGACCACCCTCCCTCGCACCGACAGCCGGTCGGCCGTCAGGCCGGCCTCTTCGCGCGCTTCACGGACCGCGGTCTCCTCGGCGGTCTCGTGGCTGTCTCGAGCACCGCCCGGCAAACTCCAGGTGCCGCCCTGATGGCTCCACACCGCCCGATGCTGCAGTAAGACCGCGGGGGTGCCGTCCGGCCGCGGGGCACGTAGCAGCAGGCCAGCCGCGCCAAACCGCCCCCAGTAGTGGGCGCCGTCGTCGGACACCACCCATCCGTCACCGTCGCCATGCACGAGTTCAGGATATGCGGGCCCGGATCGAGAACGAACGCGACGCGAACCGCGGTAATCCGAGCAATATGAGTCGGCATCCCCCCATCCACCGGAACCTTCTCTTAGAATTCGCTTATAGAGTTCGTTTGACGACCGAGAGATGAGGTCTGAACAGACGTGACGGTTGAGCTGGCGCACCCGTCGACCGAGCCGCTGGGGTCGCGGTCGCCGGTCGAGCCGGCTCATCCCCGCTGGTGGTTCATCTCAACGACGCCGGGCCGCATCCTGGCCGTCGGGATCGTTCTGGCGGCCCTGGGTGTCGGCAGCGCGTTCGCCACCTCGACGACCATCAATCACCGGCAGCAAGTGCTGACGACCGTGCTCAACCACACCGAGCCGCTGTCGTTCGCCGCCGGGAGGCTCTACACCACGCTGTCCGTGGCCGACGCCGCGGCGGCCACCGCGTTCATCGCCCAGGCTGAGCCCCGCCCGGTCCGGCTCCGCTACGAGCAGGCCATCACCGATGCTGCGGTGGCCGTGACCAGGGCGTCAAGCGGGCTGACCGACGAACCACTGGTGCAGTTGCTGGGCAAGATCAATGCCGAACTGGCCGTCTATACCGGGCTGATCGAGATCGCGCGGACCAACAACCGGGAAGGCAACCCGGTCGGGTCGTCGTACCTGTCCGAGGCGTCGGGCCTGATGCAATCGACGATCCTGCCCGACGCGGCACAGCTCTACCAAGCGACCTCAGCGCGGGTGGACACCGAGACCACCGCCTCGACCGAGATCCCGGCCCCGGTGATCCTGGTCCTCCTGACCACTGTGGTGTTCGGCGCCTTCTCCCATCGCTGGCTGGCCCGGCGCACCAGGCGCCGAATCAATCCAGGTCTGGTCGTTGGCGCGCTCGGTATCCTCGTCATGGTGGTGTGGATGGGAATTGCGTTGACGATCTCCACGACCGCCAGTCGGAGCGCCAAAGTTACCGCCGCCGAATCGCTCAAGACCGTTACCAATGTCGCGATCACCGCCCAGCAAGCGCGAGCCGACGAAACGCTGTCGCTGATCCGGCGCGGCGATGAGCAGGTCCGGAAGGAATCCTTCTACCAGCGGATCGACTCCATGCACCAACAGCTCGACCGGTACATGGCTCGCAGTGACGCCGTCGACAAAGCCGACTTGCGCGGCGCCGACCAGCTATTGGTCCGCTGGCGGCAGGCCAACGACAGGATCAACACCTACATCTCGGTGGGCAATTACCGGGCCGCCACCCAGGTAGCGCTGGGCACCGGCGAGGACGACTCCACGCCCGCGTTCGACAAGCTCGAGGACGAGCTGGGCAAGGCCATGGACCAGAGCCGCACGCAGCTGCGCAACGACGTCCTCAACGCGCGCAGCGGGCTGTCCGGCGCCCAAGTCGGCGGCGTGGTGCTCAGCCTGAGTGCGGCAATCGCGGTCGCCCTGGGCCTGTGGCCCCGGCTGAAAGAGTATCGGTGATGCCCCGCCCGGGAACGATCCGGCGAGCGGGCGCCGTGTTCGCAACGGCGCTCGTTCTGGCCGGTTGCGGTCAAGCGGAGTCGCTGTCGGTGCAGTCTGTTCCGACACTGCCACCGCCCACACCGTTGGGCATGGAGCAAATGCCACCGGAGCCCCCACTGCCGCCCGACAATTCTGGTCAGGACTGCAACCCGACCGCCAGCCTGCGCCCCTTCGCCACCAAGGTCGAAGCTGACGCGGCGGTGGCCGATATCCGCGCCCGCGGCAGGCTGATCGTCGGGCTCGACATCGGCAGCAACCTGTTCAGCTTCCGTGACCCGATCACCGGCGAGATCACCGGATTCGATGTCGACATCGCCGACGAGATCGCGCGCGACATCTTCGGCGCCCCTTCCCATGTCGAGTACCGGATCCTGTCGTCGGAGGAGCGCACCACCGCGCTGCAGCACGCGGAGGTCGACATCGTCGCCAAGACCATGACCATCACCTGCGACCGGCGCAAGCTGGTGAACTTCTCCACCGTCTACCTCGACACCAACCAGCGCATCCTGACCCCGCGTGACTCGCCGATCGTCAAGGTGTCCGATCTGTCCGGCAAGCGGGTTTGCGTGGCCAGGGGCACCACATCGCTGCACCGGATCCAGGAGATCGATCCGGCCCCGGTCATCGTGTCGGTTGTCAACTGGGCCGACTGCCTAGTGGCGATGCAACAGCGTGAGATCGACGCCGTCAGCACTGACGACTCGATCCTGGCCGGGCTGGTCGAAGAAGACCCCTACTTGCACATCGTGGGGCCCAACATGGCCACCCAGCCCTACGGCATCGGCATCAACCTGGACAACACCGGCTTGGTCCGATTCGTCAACGGCACGCTCGAGCGCATCCGCAAAGACGGCACATGGAACGCCTTGTACCGCAAGTGGTTGACGGTTCTCGGTCCAGCGCCTGCGCCGCCCACGCCGAGGTACGTGGACTGATGGCCGAGTTGGAAGACGAGATCGGTAAGGACTCCGAGCACAGGGACTCAGAGCAAGACTCCGAGCAAGCGGAAAGCGGCGCCGTGACGGCGGCGGCGCGGCCACAGGCCACCCAGGCGCTCTTCCGTCCCGACTTCGACGATGAAGACGACTTGCCGATCCTTTCCACCGGCGACGCGGACACCGAATCGCAAGAGCGGATCTCGGTGGCCACGCGCGTGCTCCCGCCGGTCAGACATCTCGGCGGTGGCCTGGTGGAGATCGCCCGGGTGCGCGATATCGACCCACTCGAAGCGCTGATGACCAATCCGGTGGTGCCGGAGTACAAGCGGTTCTGCTGGAATTGCGGAAAACCGGTCGGCCGGTCCAGCTCGGACGCCAGGGGGTCATCGGAGGGTTGGTGCCCGTCCTGCGGTAGTCCGTATTCATTTCTGCCCCAGCTGAATCCCGGAGATATTGTGGCCGGGCAGTATGAGGTCAAGGGCTGCATCGCGCACGGTGGTTTGGGCTGGGTCTACCTGGCGGTCGACCACAACGTCAACGACCGCCCGGTGGTTCTCAAAGGTCTGGTGCACTCCGGTGACGCCGAGGCGCAAGCCATCGCGATGGCCGAACGGCAGTTCCTCGCCGAGGTCGTACACCCGCAGATCGTGCAGATCTTCAACTTCGTCGAGCACGCGGACCGGCACGGGGATCCGGTCGGCTACATCGTCATGGAATATATCGGCGGGCAATCGCTCAAGGGTGGCTTCAAAAAGGGGAGAGACGACAAACTGCCGGTCGCCGAGGCGATCGCCTATCTGCTGGAAATCCTTCCCGCGCTGGGTTATCTGCACTCGATCGGCTTGGTCTACAACGACCTGAAGCCTGAGAACATCATGCTCACCGAGGAGCAACTGAAGCTGATCGACTTGGGCGCGGTGTCGCGGATCAACTCATTCGGCTACCTCTACGGCACACCCGGCTTCCAGGCTCCGGAGATCGTGCGGACCGGCCCCACGGTGGCCACCGACATCTATACCGTAGGACGCACGCTCGCGGCGCTTACCTTGAACCTGCGCACCCGCAATGGCCGCTACCAGGACGGGCTCCCCGAAGGCGACCCGGTGCTGCAGAGCTACGACTCCTTCGGGCGGTTGCTGCGCCGCGCCACCGACCCCGATCCGCGACGCCGGTTCACCACCGCCGATGAGATGTCCGCGCAGTTGATGGGCGTTTTGCGCGAGGTGGTCGCCCAGGACACCGGGGTGCCGCGGTCCGGGCTGTCGACGATTTTCAGCCCAAACCGCTCGACATTCGGGGTGGACCTACTGGTCGCGCACACCGACGTGTACCTGGACGGCCAGGTGCATTCGGAGAAGCTGACCTCCGGGGAGATCGTCACCGCGCTGTCGGTGCCGCTGGTCGATCCGGCCGACGTCGCCGCCTCGGTGCTGCAGGCGACGGTGCTCTCCCAGCCAGTGCAGACACTGGACTCGCTGCGCGCGGCCCGGCACGGCGCCCTGGACGCAGAAGGCATCGACTTGTCCGAGTCGGTCGAACTGCCGCTGATGGAAGTCCGCGCACTGCTGGACCTCGGTGATGTCGCCAAGGCGACCCGCAAGATCGACGACCTGGCCGAGCGGGTCGGCTGGCGATGGCGCCTGGTCTGGTATCGGGCCGTCGCCGAGCTGATCACCGGTGACTACGACTCCGCGATCAAACATTTCACCGAGGTGCTCGACACCTTCCCCGGCGAGCTGGCGCCCAAACTGGCGCTGGCCGCCACCGCCGAGCTGGCCGGCGTCATCGACGAGCACAAGTTTTACGAGACGGTCTGGAGTACCAACGACGGCGTGATCTCGGCGGCCTTCGGGCTGGCCAGATACCTTTCGGCCGAAGGTGATCGAGCCGGCGCGGTGCGCACCCTGGACGAAGTGCCGGCCACCTCGCGACATTTCACCACCGCGCGCCTGACCAGCGCGGTGACCTTGCTGTCCGGGCGGTCGGCGAGCGAGATCACCGAGGACCAGATCCGCGACGCCGCCCGCCGCGTGGAGGCGCTGCCGCCCACCGAACCTCGCGTACTGCAGATCCGTGCCCTGGTGCTGGGCGGCGCGATGGACTGGCTCGCGGGCAACGACGCCAGCACCAACCACATCCTGGGCTTTCCATTCACCCAACATGGGCTGCGGCTGGGCGTCGAGGCGTCGCTGCGCACACTGGCGCGGGTGGCGCCCACCCAACGGCACCGCTACACGTTGGTCGACATGGCGAACCAGGTAAGGCCCACCAGCACGTTCTGACGCCTCACTTCTCGCCGAGTGTGCGTCCAGGGCGGCAAAATCCCCTGAGTCCGCCCTCGGGTCACACTCAAAACCGCGAGCGCACAGTCGAAGCCGCGATCGCTTCCTCCACTCGACGCAGAATGTGAGCCGGGCTGTGCTCTGCCACAACCCGCACGACGATCCAGCCCATCTTCTCGAGCATCTCCAGCCGGCGGATGTCTTTGACGTACTGGTGCCGATCGGTCCGATGTTGGTCGCCGTCATATTCCACCCCGACCATCCAGTCCTCCCAGCCCAAGTCGAGGTAGGCGACCGGAATGCCGTCGACACCGAGCACCGGGATCTGAGTCTGCGGCCGCGGGAACCCGGCATCGATGAGAAGCAGCCGCAGGTAACTCTCCCGCGGCGACTCTGCACCCGGGTCGACCAGCCCCAGCGCGTTTTCCACTATTCGCAGTCCGGGCGAACGGGGGTGCGCCTGGGCGACGCGCAGCACGTCGTCGACTTTGAAGCCTGTTGCGCGTGCCAGCGCGTCCAGCCGCGCAACCGCTGAATGAATGGCTCCGCGCCGGCCGACGTCGAAGGCAGTCCGCTCGGGCGTGGTGACGGCGCGCCCTGCCAACACCTGAGTCTCGCCGTCAGCTAACGCATCTCGCCGCGTCATCACGCCGTGAGGTGAACGGCTGCTGGCGCAGATTAGCTCGACCGGAATATTTTCGGGAATCCACTTGGCTCCGTGTAACGCCGCGGCGGCGGCACCTGCGATGGTCGCCCGGCGATTGGACCAAAGCCAGGCGGCCGCGATGCGCAGGTGCAGCGAAGCTTCGACGCCGTTCGACAAGTAGACGTTCGGAAACACCGTGCGGTAGCGCGTCCGCAACTGATGTCGGCTCAAGGCGCCACATGCCAACGCCTCCCTGCCGATGAACGGTTCCCCCGCGCACTCCATCCTGCGAACAATCCCACGGCAGCGCGGACTCTGATTACGTCTATGCACAGGCCGCGGCGAGTGTGCCGTCAGGGCTTCGAATGTGTGCTGAGGGCGGCATTTAGACGATTCTTCCGCCCTGTACGCACACTCGAAGCCGTTCGTGCACACTCGCGGTGCGCTGTACGCAGGGGCTCAAGAAAATCGCAAGCCGATTCAGCCAATTTTCAGCTACCGGACGCACAGTTATGAGATGGCGGGGCAGTCCACACAGTGGGTCGCCACGGCCCGGGTGCTGCGGCGCGCCGGGTTCGGAGTGACCGGGCCCGAGGTGGACGCTGCCGTTACCCGGCCCTGGCCGGCATACGTCGACGCCATGCTGGGCGCGGATCCCGACGCCGACCCGGGCGCCACCGCTACGCCGATGCCCTCGCTGGCCGAACCCCGCCCCGTTGGCAAAGGAGCGACGCAAGCGACCCGCACGCAATACAACCGGCAGCTATCCGAACAGCAAGGCGTGCTGTCGGATTGGTGGCTGCGCCGCATGGTCACCGTCGGGCAGCCGGTACACGAGAAGCTGACTTTGTTGTGGCATAACCACTTTGCCACCTCCGCGCAGAAGGTCCGCAGCGCGGCGCAGATGGCGGCACAGAATCAGAAGCTGCGCACACTCGCGCTGGGCGATTTTCGCAGCCTTGCCTACACAATGCTGACCGACGCCGCCATGTTGCGCTGGCTGGACGGGCAGAGCAATACCGCTAAGGCCCCCAACGAAAACCTCGCGCGCGAGTTCATGGAGCTGTTCGCCCTGGGCCACGGAAACGGCTACACCGAGGACGACGTGCGCAACGGTGCCCGAGCGTTGACGGGATGGGTTATCGGCGCCGACGGTCGAACCTCGATGATCCCGAAACGCCACGACGGCGGCCCCAAAACGCTGTTCGGCCTGACCAGCAATTTCGACGCGGCCGAATTCTGCGACACCGTGCTGGCCCAGCCCAAGTCGGCGGAATACGTCGCCGGACGTCTGTGGCAGCAATTGGCCTCGGACGATCCGCCCTCCCCCCAGGCGTTAGGCCGGATCGTCTCGGCTTACGGACCCACTCGCGATCTGCGGGCGCTGACGCGAGCGATCCTTACCGACGAAGAGTTCACCGGTAGCCGGGCCACCGTGGTCAACACCCCAATCGAATGGCTGGTCGGCGTGATCCGGGCCCTGCGGGTGCCCGCCCAGCCCAAGATGGTCGACTCGACGCTGCGAACGCTGGGCCAACGGCCGTTCTACCCACCCAGCGTCGGCGGCTGGCCAAGCGGACAGGTGTGGCTGTCCACCGCCAGCGCCGGGGCACGCCTGCGCGCGGCGATCCAGTTGGCGCGCGCCGGGGACCTGTCCAGCATCGAGAGCACCGCGGGCGGAGATCGCATCGACGCAGTCGGATATCTGATCGGCGTCGGAGCGTGGTCGGACCGCACCGTCGAGGCGCTGGAGCCCCTGCTGCACCAACCGCCGCGGTTGGTCGCGGCAGCGGTCAACACGCCCGAATACCTGACGTCCTAGCGAGACTGACCATGCCGGAGATCAATCGCCGCAAATTCCTCATCGCCAGCGCGGGCGCGGGCGCGGCCGGCCTGCTGTCTGGGGCGGTGGCGATCAGCTGGCCAGACCTGATGCGCGCGGCACAGGACCGGCCGTTGCCGGCCAATGCCGGTGTCCTGGTGATCGTCTCCCTGTACGGCGGCAACGACGGCATCAACACTCTGATCCCATACGCCGACAACGCGTATCACGATGCCCGGCCTGAACTCGCCTACGCGCCGGGCGATGTCTTACACCTCGATCAGCAGCTGGGGCTCAACCCCGCGATGCGGGGTCTGGCTCAGCTGTGGAACCAGCGGCAGCTGGCGGTTGTGCGCGGCGTGAGCTACCCGCAGCCCGACCACAGCCACTTCCGGTCCATGGATATCTGGCAAACGGCGTCCCCGTCCGAGCCGGTCTCGACGGGCTGGATCGGCCGCTGGCTCGACGCCGGCGGAGACGACCCGTTACGCGCGGTCAACATCGGGGCGGTGCTTCCCCCGCTGGTGATCGGTGAGAAGCACACCGCAGCAGCGCTTTCCACAGGAGGGCAGCCGGCCAAAGCGGAAACATTCGACACAATCATGAGTGCGCTGGGTAACGACGATCCAAGCGACACCGTGGCGATGGCCGCGGTTTGCAAGGCGTACCGCGCCGCACGCACCACCGACGCGACCTTCGCGTCTATCAAACCGGCCCCCGAGAACCACAATTCGTTGGCCACCCAGCTGAGCATGGTGGCCAACGCGGTACGGGCCCGTGTCCCGACGCGCGTCTACACTGCGCAACTCGGCGGGTTCGACACACACGCCAACGAACGCGAAACCCAGCAGCGCCTCCTGCAAACCTTCGACGCAGCCGCCAGCGGATTCCTGCAGGATATGGCCGGTGACCCCTACGGCAAGAACGTGGTCCTGCTGGCATACTCAGAATTCGGCCGAAGAGTGCGTGCCAACGCTTCCCAGGGCACCGATCACGGCACCGCCGGTCCCGTCTTCGTCGCCGGCGTGCCCGTGCAGGGCGGCTTCTACGGCGAGGAGCCGAGCATCACCGACCTCCACAACGGAGACCTCAAGTTCAGTACCGACTTTCGCGATATCTACTACGAGCTGCTGTCGAAGACCCTAGAGGCCGATCCGACACCGTCGGTCGGCACCGGACGCACCAGCCTGGGCTTCTTATAGGCCGGGCGTCAGACCGGAAAGCGCACTAGCACAGTCGCGCGCGATCGCCAGTTCTTCGTTTGTCGGGACTACCAACACGGTAATCGGTGAGTCGTCCGATGAAATCCGCCGCGCCCCTTTGTCCGGGCTGAGATTGCGCTCCTCGTCGATTAGTACACCGAGCTCACCCATACCGGCCACGGCGTCCCGACGCACCCAAGGCGCGTTCTCGCCGATCCCGGCGGTGAAGGTGATCACGTCGGTGTGCCGCAGCACCGCCAGGTAGGCCCCGACGTACTTGCGCAGCCGGTGGATGAACACGTCGTAAGCCAATTGTGCTGATTGATCACCCGATTCGACCATCAGCTGCAGCCGCCGGAAGTCCCGCTCCCCCGCCAGGCCCCACACCCCGGACCGGTTGTTCAGCATGGATTCGATCTCCTCGACGCTCATGTTTGCGCGGCGCCACAGGTAGCTGATGACGCCGGCATCGATGTCGCCGCTGCGGGTGCCCATCACGAGGCCCTCCAGTGGCGTCAGGCCCATCGACGTGTCGACTGGTCGGCCGGCCGCGATCGCCGATGCCGAGTCTCCGTTGCCCAGATGCAACACAATCTGATTCAGGCTCTCCAGCGGGGTGCCGAGGAAGGCGGCGGCCTGCTCGCTCACGTATCGATGCGACGTGCCGTGAAATCCGTAGCGGCGTATCTGCCATCGCTGCGCCAGCACTCGGTCGATGGCATAAGTCGCGGCCGCGGCGGGCAGGTCGTGAAAGAACGCCGTATCGAATACCGCGATCTGCGAGACGCCGGGCAGCAGCTTCCGCGCCACCTTGATGCCCTGTACCGCAGCCGGATTGTGCAACGGTGCCAGTTCCGATAACTTCTCCAGCTCGACGATCCGTGCGTCGTCCAGAAGCGTCGGGCGATAGAAATCCATGCCTCCGTGCACGACCCGGTGCCCGACCGCGAGTAGGCCGCACGATTTCAGGTCTATGCCGGTCTCGGCCAACTCCTGGAACGCCAGACGCAGAGCCTCCTCATGGTCGCCGACCCGCGATGACGGCTCGCCGATCTCCTGGATGACGCCGCCCGCCTGTGTGCTCCCCGACTCCGGTTCAACAAGCTGGTATTTCAGCGACGACGAGCCGGAGTTGATGACCAGTACGACTCCGCCGGAGCTATGGGCCATTCCCGACTCCCTGCGCCTGGATCGCCGTGATGGCAACGGTGTTCACGATGTCTTCGACCAGAGCACCGCGGGACAGATCATTGACCGGCTTGCGTAGACCTTGCAGCACCGGACCGATCGCGATGGCCCCGGCGGTGCGCTGCACGGCCTTGTAGGTGTTGTTGCCCGTGTTGAGGTCGGGAAAGATCAGCACCGTCGCTCGACCGGCTACTGGTGAATCACTCATCTTGGTGGACGCGACCGCGGGGTCCACGGCGGCGTCGTATTGGATGGGTCCCTCGACGAGCAGATGCGGGTCGCGCGTGCGTACTAATTCCGTTGCCGCCCTTACTTTGTCAACATCGACTCCAGTACCGGAATCGCCGGTGGAGTACGACAACATCGCCACTCGCGGCTCGATGCCGAACTGAGCGGCGGTGCGCGCCGACGAGATGGCGATGTCGGCGAGTTGCTCTGCCGTCGGGTTCGGAACGATCGCGCAGTCACCGTATGCCAGCACCCGGTCGGGCAGGCACATCAGGAAAATACTGGACACCGTGGACACGTCCGGAGCGGTCCCGATGATCTCGAAAGCCGGTCGAACGGTGTGCGCCGTAGTATGGGCAGCGCCGGACACCATGCCATCGACCATCCCGTTGTAGACCAGCATGGTGCCGAAATATGAGACATCACGCATGATCTCGCGGGCCTGCTCGACCGTCATGCCCTTGGCTTTGCGTATCTCCGCGTACTGGTCCGCGAATTGGTGACGCAATTGCTCTGTGCGCGGATCGATTACCTTGGCCTCGTCCAGATCAACGCCGAGTTCTGCTGAGCGAGAACGGATTTGAGATTCATCGCCTAGGATGGTCAGATCGGCAACACGGCGCTGCAGGAGGCGCCCGGCGGATTTGAGAATGCGATCGTCGTCGCCTTCCGGAAGCACAATGTGCTTGCGATCGGACCGGGCCTGCTGTTGCACGCGATGGGTGAACATCTGCGGAGTGATCACGGTCGGGATCGGGATGGCGAGTTGCGCCAACAGATCCGGGACGTCGACGTAGCGGTCCATCAGTTCCAGCGCGGTGTCGATCTTGCGCTGTGAGACGGATGTGACGCGCCCACGGGCCGAGGCTGCGGCCTCGGCGGCTTCGAATGTGCCCAATGTGGTGGCGACGATGGGGAGCCGCAACCGCAGGCCGGCGACCAACGCCGCGATCGACGGATGCAACTCCAGGTCGCCGTTGATGATGACGCACGACAGGGACGGAAAGCCTTCTGCCGCGTGGGCACTGGCGACGGCGAGTACGACGTCCGAGCGGTCACCGGGGGTGATGACTGCCATCCCCTCGCCCAGCCGTTCCAGTACGTGGTCGGCTGTCATCCCGGCGACCAGGATGCCCATCACCTCGCGTTCGCGTAACTGGGCGTCTCCGCTGATCAGCGTCCCGTCCACGGCCTTCTCCAGCTCGGCGACCGTCGGCGCCGACAGCAGGGGATCTTCGGGCAGCACATAACTGGGCGGGGTATGCGGAAGAGCCGCCAAAGCATTGCGGACCGCACCGAGTTCCGCCGGCTCACACCGGTTGGCCACCACCGCGGCGGTGTGGGCGCGCTGTGCTGCCAGTTCGGCCAAGCAGACATCGACGACATCCGCCACTTCATTGGCGGTTCGGCGCTGGGCGTTTACCGTCAGCAGCACCGGCGCGCCGAGGTTGACCGCGATCCGCGCATTGATCGAAAGTTCGGCGGGGCTGGTGATGTCCGTGTAGTCGGTCCCGACGATCACCACCACGTCGCACGCCTCGGCCATCGCCTGATACGAGTCGACGATCATCGCGATCGCTGCGTCCTTGTCCGCGTGCAGCTGCTGGTAGGTCACCCCGACGCACTGTTCGTAGGGCAGGCCCACCGTGGTGTGTTGCAGCAGCAGCTCCAGGATGTAGTCGCGGTCCGCGTTACCAGAGCGCCGGGTGATCGGCCGGAAGACACCGATTTTGGCGACCGTCGCGGTTAACCTGTGCAGGATCCCCAGGGCGATCGTGGACTTGCCGGTCTCCGGTTCGGGCGCGGCGATGTAGATAGCGGACGGACCGGCAACCACCCCCCCGCCTTTCAGGCCAGCCGTCGCAGCCTGGGCGCCAGGTCCTTTTCAAACAGCTCCAGGAACCGGCGCTGGTCATGGCCCGGCGCGTGGAACACCAGGTGGTTGAGGCCCCACGTCACGTACTGGCCCACCTTCTCGACGGCTTCGTCGGGGTCGGATGTGACGATCCAGCGCTTGGCGATCTGCTCGATGGGCAGCTCGTCGGCGGCCTTTTCCATCTCGATCGGGTCGTGAATGCTGGTCTTCTGTTCGGCGGTCAGCGACAGCGGCGCCCAGAACCGGGTGTTCTCCAGCGCCAGTTCGGGATCGGTGTCGTAGGAGATCTTGATCTCGATCATCCGGTCGATGTCGTCGGGATTCTTGCCCGCCGCCTCCGCGCCCTCCCGCATGGCGGGGATGAGCTTGTCCTTGTACAGCTCCTCACCCTTGCCGGAGGTACAGATGAAGCCGTCACCCGCGCGGCCGGCGTACTTGGCAACCTGGGGGCCGCCCGCGGCGATGTAGATCGGGATGCCGCCCTCGGGAACGTCGTAAATGGAGGCGCCCTTGGTGTGGTAGTACTCGCCCTGGAAGTCGACCCGGTCGCCCAGCCACAGCTCGCGCATCAGCCGCACCGATTCGCGCAGCCGGGCATAGCGCTCTTTGAAGTCCGGCCATTCGCCCTCGTAACCGGTAGCGATTTCGTTGAGCGACTCCCCGGTGCCGACACCGAGGAAGATGCGATCCGGGTAGAGACACCCCATGGTGGCAAAGGCCTGCGCAATGACGGCGGGGTTGTACCGGAAGGTCGGGGTGAGCACCGAGGTACCCAACTGGAGTCTTTTGGTGCGTTCACCGACGGCGGTCATCCACGCCAGCGAGAACGGTGCATGCCCGCCCTTGTGCCGCCAAGGCTGGAAGTGGTCGCTGACGCTGGCGCTGTCCATGCCGTGAGCTTCGGCGGAAACGGCCAGTTCGACGAGCTCGCGCGGTGCGAATTGTTCGGCGGATGCTTTGTATCCGAGTTTCAGTTCAGCCACCTGTTCTTTCTACTCCCATCCTCTGGTCGCGACCCGCCGCGCCCGGCTTCGCCGCGCTCGCGATCGCTCCCATCCTCTGGTCGCGACCCGCCGCGCCCGGCTTCGCCGCGCTCGCGATCGCTCCCACCCTCCGGTCGCGACCCGCCGCGCCCGGCTTCGCCGCGCTCGCGATCGCTCCTAGACTCACCGGCATGGGACCGGCACCGGCACTTGTTCAAGTAACCGACACCGTGCACCTCGCCCAGGGCGAGGCCGTCAATTGGACACTGGTCACCGACGAGTCTGGGGTATTGCTGATCGACGCCGGCTATCCGGGCGACCGCGAGGATGTGCTGGCCTCGCTGGCCTCGCTCGGCTACGGCCCCGGCGATGTGCGCGCGATCCTGCTGACGCACGCCCACATCGATCATTTGGGCTCGGCGATCTGGTTCGCCGGCGCGCACGGCACTCCGGTCTATTGCCACGCCGACGAGGTGGGTCACGCCAAGCGAGAGTACTTGGAGCAGGTGTCGATTCTTGATCTGGCGCTGCGCGTCTGGCGGCCCCGCTGGGCGGTCTGGACGGCCCACGTGGTGCGCAGCGGCGGCCTGATCCGCGACGGGATTCCGACGACCAAGCCGCTGACACCCGAAATCGCCGCAGAGCTCCCGGGCCACCCGAGGCCTGTGTTCAGCCCTGGCCACACAGGAGGCCATTGCTCGTACCTGGTCGACGGTGTGCTGGCTAGCGGTGACGCGCTGATCACCGGCCACCCGCTCATACGGCACGACGGGCCACAACTACTGCCGGCGATATTCAGCTACAGCCAGGAGAACTGCATCCGAACACTCTCGGCGCTAGCCCTTTTGGACACCGATATCCTCGCACCCGGGCACGGCCCGCTGTGGCGCGGCCCAATCCGCGAAGCGACAAATGCGGCACTGGAAAAAGCGGGTGCTTTGTGACAGTCGCGAAGTCGATTGCACTGTTCGTCCTGGCGGCGCTGTTCGAGATCGGCGGCGCGTGGTTGGTTTGGCAGGGGATGCGTGAACATCGCGGCTGGATCTGGGTGGGCTGGGGCGTCGTCGCGCTCGGCGCCTACGGCTTTATTGCCACCCTGCAGCCCGACGCCCATTTCGGTCGTATCTTGGCCGCCTACGGAGGTGTCTTCGTCGCGGGCTCACTGCTGTGGGGAATGGGCTTCGATGGGTTCCGTCCGGATCGTTGGGATATCACCGGAGCTGTGATCTGTCTGCTGGGGGTGGCCGTCATCATGTACGCGCCGCGGACCCACTGACTCTCCACCGACACTGAGACCCAGGTGCTCACGCAGGGTTTCGCCGGCGTACTCGGTGCGGAATGCGCCGCGCTCCTGTAGGAGCGGCACCACCCGGTCGACAAACTCGTCCAGGCCGTGCGGCGTCAGGTGCGGCACCAAGATGAAGCCGTCGCACGCGTCGGCCTGAATGTATCGGTCGATCTCGTCGGCGATTCGCGCAGCGGTGCCGACGAACTGCTGCCGACTGGTGACCGCGATGATCAGCTCACGGATCGACAGGTTCTCCGCCTCGGCGCGTTCGCGCCAGCCGCGAGCAACCGCAACCGGATCGCCGTGTCGCACCCGGCCCTGGGTGATCGTGCTGTCGACGACCGGATCGAAATCGGGTAAGGGACCTTCCGGGTCATGGTCCGAAAGTTCTCGGCCCCAGACCTGCTCGAGCATCGCGATCGCCGTCGCCCCGCTCACCTGTTGATAGCGGATGTGTCTCGCCTTGTCCTCGGCCTCCTCATCAGTGTCCCCGATGACGAAGGTCGCAGCGGGAAAAACCTTGAGCTGGTCCATATCTCGACCGAAAGACTTGGCCCTGCCCTTGACGTCCGCGTAGTAACGCCGGCCGTCCTCGAGTGACGAGTGCAGCGTGAACAACGCGTCGGCGTACCGCGCGCCGAAGTTGCGGCCGTCGGCGGAGTCGCCGGCCTGCAGCAATATGGGATGACCCTGCGCCCCCGACGGCAGCGTCGCGAACCCGCGCACGCCGAACTGCAATCCTGAGTAGTCGACGCTGTGGATTCGGTCCGGATCGATATAGACCCCGGCTTCCACTTCGGCCAGCACGGCGTCGGCGTCCCAGCTATCCCAGAATTGGCAGGCCACCGTCAGGAATTCCTCGGCCCGCGCGTACCGATCGGCATGGTCGAGAAATCCGCCGCGCCGGAAGTTGGCGCCCGTGAAGGCGTCCGATGAGGTGACGATGTTCCAGCCGGCTCGGCCACCGGAAAGATGGTCGAGTGTCGCGAATTGCCTTGCCACCTCGAATGGCTCGTTGAAGGTGGTGTTGATAGTTCCGGTCAGCCCGATCCGGTCGGTGACGCCGGCGAGCGCAGCCAGCATGGTGAAGGTGTCGGGGCGACCCACCACGTCGAGGTCGTAGATGCGGCCGCGGTGCTCCCGCAGCCGAAGCCCCTCGGCCAGAAAGAAGAAGTCGAACAATCCACGTTCCGCGGTGCGGGCGAGGTGCGCGAACGAGTCGAAATCGATTTGGCTGCCCGCGCTCGGGTCGGTCCACACCGTGGTGTTGTTGACACCCGGAAAGTGGGCGGCCAGGTGTATCGGCTTGCGGTCCCTACCTTCCCGAACGTTCACGACAGCAGCCCCCACTGCTCGGCGATCAGCTCATGGGAGCGCAGCCGGTCCTCGTGCCGATAGGTCACCGAGGTGACGAGGAGTTCGTCGGCATCGGTGACCCGCTGGAGCGCGCGCAACCGTTCGACGACTTCGTCCGGATCGCCAACGAATTGGGTTGCTGTCCGGTCTTTTACCACTGCCAGTTGCTCGTCGGTCAGCGGCGGGCAATCGTCGGGGTCTGGGTAGGGCATCGCGCCGACACCGGTACGGATGGAATACACCCATTGCCCGTAGCCGGCGGCCAGCCGCCTGGCGGTGGAGTTGTCTTCGGCGACAACGATGTCGGCCGAGACCACAACGTAGGGCTCCGACAAAGCCGCCGACGGTACGAACGTCTCGCGGTAGGCCTCGATGGCCTCAAGAGCGGTGGCCGGTGTGATGTGATAGCTCGCGACGAACGGCAATCCCAATGCCCCGGCGACCCGGGCGCTCTGTCCCCTGGTGCTGCCGAAGATCCACGGCGTCAGGTCGGCGCCTTCGCCGGGCACCGCATGCACGTCGAACTTGCCGGCGTGGTACGTGCCATCCAGCAGGGCGAGAATATCTTTCACTTGCTCGGCGAAGTCCGGCGATACCGCCTCCGGCTGCTGCAGGATCTCCATGGTGGGCTGCAACCGTTCGAGATCGAGCAGCCCGCGCAGGTCGAATGGAGTAGGAATGACCACGCCGTCCACCTCATGCCACACGCGCGGCGGCCGGGGTTCTCTCGGCTTCTTGGGTTTGCGCTCTTCCGACCGACGCTGCCCGGACCGGCCAACACCGAGATCGATGCGCCCGGGATAAAAGGCGTCCAGCATGCCGAAGGTCTCGACCACCGCGACCGCGGTGGTGTAACCGAGTTGAACCGCGGCCGCGCCCACCCGAATTCTGTTGGTAGCGGCGGCGATCTGGCCGATCAGCACCGCCGGTGCGGAACTTGCGACGCCGACGAAGTGATGTTCGGCGATCCAGAACCGGTGAAATCCCCATTGTTCTGCGCGCTGGGCCAAGTCGATGGTGTTGTGTAACGCGGACGCGGCGTCGCTACCGGCGCTGATCGGCGCCAAGTCGAGAATCGACAGCGGGACGGTGGTCATCGGGCAACCGTCGTGTAGCGGTTGGAAGCGATGGGCAGACCCAGCCGTGCGCGCAGCGTTTCGCGGTCCCGGTAGCCGGTGCGGAATCGCCCGGCCCGCTGCAACAGCGGCACTACCTCGTCGACGATCATCACGAGATCGGTGGCGTTGACGGCGGGCCGCAACCGCGCACCGTGAATGCCCAGCCGTTGCCAGTCAAGCAGCAGGTCAACCAATTCCTCTGGGCTGCCACTGAAGTCGAGCGCATCAGAGCGCGGGTCGCCCTCGCCGTCGAACGACACCAGCACGTCCGCGAAGACCTTCAGCCGCTCACCACCCGCCGCGTGAACCTCATCGAGGATGCTGCGCAGCGATGCGTCGTCGGTGGGGGTGATGAAGACGACATCGGCGCTGGCGGCGGCGAATTCATACACCGGACCGGCGTGCGCGAGCGCGGCGATCACCGGCTGACCCTGCGGCGGCCGCGGCGTGATCGACGGGCCCTTGACCGAGAAGTACCGTCCGACGAAATCGATGTAGTGCAATTTGTCGATGTCCACGTAGCGCCCAGTGGTCACGTCGCGGATGATCGCGTCGTCCTCCCAGCTGTCCCAGAGCCGGCGCACCACGTCGACGTACTCGACGGCCTCTTCGAACAGCCCGTCCAAGGATCCGTCGCGACGACCGAACAGGGCCGCCTCGTGCGCGGTCCCGCTGACCCGCGGCTGCCAGCCCGCCCGGCCGTGCGACGCATAGTCAAGGGTGGCGATGGCTTTGGAGACGTGGAAGGGCTCGGTGTGGGTGACCGTCGCCACCGGAATCAACCCGATGTGGCGCGTCGCCGGGGCGATGCGCGCCGCCACCAGCACGGCATCCCCGCGACCGGCCAGACGTCGCGGGTCGATCCGCTCGCGACGCCCCGGTTGCGGCATCAGGCTGTCGTCGATGGTGAGGAAGTCGAGCAGTCCACGTTCGGCTGTGGCCGCCAGGTCGGCCCAGTAGCGACCGCTGAGCACCGACGGGGTGCCGGGTTCTGCCGCGAGCGTGGCCCGCCAGGCCTGCGGCTGCCATCCGTAGCCGTCCAACGCGACCGCGAGGTGCAGCAGCGGACCGGTCATCCGAGCGCCTTCTCGAATGCGATCGGGAAGACCGGACCGTCGGACGGCAACGGTCCCGGCAACCGGGTATAGCCGCCGGCCTCATAGAGCCTCTCGGCCTCGGGCTGGCGATCGCCGGTCATCAGGTAGATCCTCCGGTAGCCGCGCGCCGCGATCTCGGCCTCCAGCTCGACCAACAGCGCCATCGCGAATCCGCGACGCCGATGCTCGCTGTCCGTCCAGATTCTCTTGAGCTCGGCGGTGTCGGCATCAAATCGCCGAAACCCACCGCCGGTGACCGGACGGCCGTCCAGCAAACCAATCAACATTCCGCCGTCGGGCGGTGCGAACTCGTCGGTCGGATTGTGCTTCAACCAGCCCAAAACCATCGGTTGCGGGCGGTCATAGCGCTGCGCGTACTCGACCGCCAACTCCGCCAGCAACGGTTGCGCCAGCGTGTCGTCCAAGTTGGCCGGCACAAACCTAAGTGGAGTTTTGGGCATCACTTACGATCCAACGTCTCAGACGTCGGAGCGTTCCCGCGAGATCAGCCCGACGGCCGCGCGCCAACCGAGTAACAGAACCGCGGTGACCGATGCCGCGACCACCACAAAACTCACCGCTACACCCGCCGAACTGGCTTTGCGCAACGCCATGCCGACCAGCACGGTGCTCAGCCAGACAACCACCCCGGTGGGGGCCACCGCCGTGGGCCGCCGCCAGCCACGGGACGCCAGCCAGCCCAGGACGGTTCCGGTGAGAAACGGCCATGCCGTGGTTGCGACGCCGGTGAGAGTGATTCCCTCGGCGTGGCTGCGGCGTCCGACAGCGCAGAACACCAGCACACCGATGACATCCATGATTAGCCAGGCTCGGCCGTTGCATGCAGCGAGACTACCGGGCCTGGTTCATGCCTTGACGTGGCAGGCTGATTGCTATGAGCACGAATGCGTTTACTCATCCTTCGACCGATACGACCCGCTCGGCCTCGACGCCTCGCTGTCCAGCGACGAGATCGCGGTGCGCGACACCGTCAGAAAGTTCTGCGCCGAACACGTCACCCCGCACATCGCCGAATGGTTCGAAATCGGCGACCTTCCGGTCCGCCAACTCGGAAAGCAGTTCGGCGAACTCGGTCTGCTCGGCATGCACCTGGACGGCTACGGATGCGGCGGGGCCTCGGCCGTGCATTACGGCCTGGCGTGCGTAGAACTAGAGGCGGCCGATTCCGGCCTTCGGTCGATGGTCTCGGTGCAAGGATCGCTGGCGATGTTCGCGATCTGGAACTTCGGCTCCGAGGAGCAGAAGCAGCAATGGCTGCCAGGCATGGCCGCCGGCGAACTGCTCGGCTGCTTCGGGCTGACCGAGCCCGATGTCGGATCCGATCCCGCCGCGATGAAAACGCGGGCGCGACGCGATGGCTCCGATTGGGTGCTCAACGGCCGCAAGATGTGGATCACCAATGGATCGGTCGCCGACGTCGCCGTGGTGTGGGCAGCCACCGACGACGAGGGAAGCCGTGGAATTCGGGGCTTCTTAGTCCCCACGCGCACAGCGGGTTTCACCGCCAACACCATCCACCACAAGCTGTCGCTGCGGGCATCGATCACCAGCGAGCTGGTGCTCGACGACGTGCGGCTGCCCGCCGACGCGATTCTGCCCGACGCAAAGGGCCTAAAAGGGCCTCTGTCCTGCCTGTCCGAGGCGCGCTACGGAATCATCTGGGGCTCCATGGGAGCGGCCCGGTCGGCCTGGCAATCCGCACTCGACTACGCGACGCAGCGCACCCAATTCGGCCGTCCGATCGCCGGATTCCAGTTGACCCAGGCAAAGCTGGTCGACATGGCGGTTGAACTCCACAAAGGGCAGCTGCTGTCGCTGCACCTGGGCCGCCTTAAAGACAGCGTCGGGCTGCGCCCCGAACAGGTCAGCTTCGGCAAGCTCAACAACACCCGTGAGGCGATCAAAATCTGCCGGACCGCTCGAACGATATTGGGTGGCAACGGGATATCGCTGGAGTACCCGATAATCCGGCACATGGTGAACTTGGAGTCGGTGCTGACCTACGAGGGCACACCGGAGATGCATCAACTGATTCTCGGCCAGGCTTTCACCGGTAGCGACGCGTTCCGCTGACAGGAGTCTCGATGCTTAATTCGTACGCACGTCTCGCGGCGTCCTGGCTGTGCCTGTGCGCTGTGGTCGGGATGCCCATGGCAGCAGCCGATCCCGTCACCCTGCCCCCAATGGCGTCCGGCGGCGGCGGCCCAATCATCGGCGGCGGAAGCAATGCGGCGGTGTCGCAGCAGTTGTTCAGCTTCGGCAGTTCCAACGTCCAAGAGGTGGACGGCTCTGACGCGGCCGGATTTTTCACGGCCGCAGCCGCGTCCACCAACCCGCAGCTCGCCGCCCCGTTCTCGCCGCTGCGCCGCGCGTTGGGATGCCAGAACAACAACGCCGGATTCGGCGCGCGGGCCTACCGGCGGACCGACGGGCAATGGGGAGGCGGGATGCTGGTCATCGCCAAGAGCAGCGTCCCGAGCATCGACACCCTGACCGCCTGCGAAATGACCAACTGGCATCGGCCCTCGGCCGGTGGGCAAAACTTGATGTGCGCCAGCGGATATGTCTACCCCAACGACTACAACAGCCGCCGCAGCAGCGAGGGCTATTTCGTCTTGATCGCCGGTACCGACCAGGACTTCTGCGCTGCGGTCAACGGGAAATTCAAGACCGACTCGAGTGGGTGGCCGTGAGCTAGAAGGGCGGCGGTTCGTCGTCGGGTGAGGGTTTGTGTTGTGCGGCTTGGTAGGCGGCTTGCCGGCGTTTCCGGTTGTGGCTTCGTTCGGTGGCCACGCGTTGGGCGCGGTCTTGGGCGCGGGTGCGGCGGCGTTTGGGCATCATCGCGGCCCGCTCGGGGCTGTAGGTGATGCGGTGGTGGGTATGGACGGCCGGCATCCCGACGGTCGGGGCGCACAGGGTGGGGAAGAGCAGGGCGCTGCCCGGGGTGCTGACGTAGGTGTGTTTGGTCGGTGAGGTCAAGATCAAGGTGCCATCGGGCAGTTGTTGTTCCCGCCAGTCGTAGAACGTTTTCACCAAATGATGTGTGCGGCAATAGCATTTCAGGTTCCCGGCATGCGTGGGGCCGCCCTCCGAATACGGAATCGTGTGGTCGAGGTCGCAGTCCCAGGCGGGGCGGTCACACCCGGGCCAGCGACACGTCAGGTCGCGGCACCGCACGAATTCCGCCAACGCCTTGGACGGGGTGTAGCCGGGCTCGGGCGGGGCGTCGCCGGGATGAACCAGCGGCACGAGTTTGGCGGTGCCGGCCAACTCGGCGATCAGTTCTGGCGGAATCAGGCCGTCGACGGCCACCTCCCATCCTGCCTCGGTGCCGCTGCCATTGACGGTGGCCTGTTCGGCGATGACGTGGATCACCACCGCAGAGGCCGGTGGGCGGGCCCCGGCCGCACAATCGGATCGGCCGCACCGACACCCCAACCGGTCCGCGCCGGCCGCCAGCGCCCCTAACGCGTCGGCGCGGCGTTGATCGCGGGTCCGCGGGTCGTGCGGGCACACCGTGGCCGCCAACGCATTGAGCCGTTCGTCGAGGGCCATCCCGTCGGGCTGCAGCAGACTGCCCGACAGCTCGCACAGCCCGTCGGTCCGCACACCGATATACACCTCACGATCGGCCTGGTACTTGGTACGCACGCGCAGCGCGTCACGGTCGGCTTTGACCACGATCTTGTCGATAGCACCGGCAAGCCGCCCGCGGCTCATCGACGGCCAGCGCGCCACATTAGCGGCCAACTGTCCATCGACGGTGGCCATCAGCGCGGGATCCTCGATCAGATCGGTGCGAAACACGATCGTCTGAAACATCCGGAAATCGATATCCCCGGCGCAAAAGACCTCACCCACCTCCGGTAGGCGTTCGCGCATCGCCCGGGCATACCGCAACCGAGACGCCGCCAACCCCTGACTGATCCGCAACGCCGCACCCACCTCGGCGGCGACGGCCTCCATGGTGTCAATCGCCCAGTCCTCGGTCTCCGAACACCGCGACAACCGATACCCGAACAACTCCCCGACCGCGACCAACTGCGCCGCCGCCGCCCGATTCTCGGCCCGGGTGGCCGCACAAATCCGCTCCACCATCGCCGCCGACTCCGTCGTCGTGGACGGATGGCGCCGCTCCATGAGCTCACCCAGGCGCGCCACCGATTCCGGTGACGGCGCCGTACCAGTAACTCCGAACATACGTTCGACTATGCCACAACCCACCGACACTGAGCTCTCAGAATCGGGTCGGTGAAAACGGATGACGCCGCTATCGAGGGCGCTCATTATTTGGCTCATCGCGTCGGGTGCGAGCAATTGAAACTTGTGTCGAGCCGTGGGGGAGTTGGACATGTCTTTCTTGATCGCAGCGCCGGAGGCGCTCGCGGCGGCAGCCGACGATGTGGCAAATATCGGTTCGGTGCTCGGCACGGCCAACGCCGCAGCAGCGGCCCCACCACAGAGGTGTTAGCCGCGGGCGCTGACGATGTATCGGCAGCTGTTGCCGAGTTGTTTTCCGGGCACGCGCAGCTGTATCAAACCCTCGCCGCTCAGGCCTCGTCGTTTCACGACCAGTTTGTGAAGTTGTTGTCCGGCAATGGGACTCAGTATGCCAGCGCCGAGTTCACCAATGCCGAGCAGACTGCGCTCAATGCGATCAACGCGCCCGCCGAGTCGATTTTCGACCGCCCGCTGATCGGCAACGGCGCCAACGGCGCGACACCGGGCGCCAACGGCCAAGACGGCGGCATCCTGTGGGAAACGGCGGCAACGGCGCCGCCGGGGGGTTCGGCCAGAACGGCGGGAACGGTGGGACCGGCGGCCTCCTGTTCGGCAACGGCGGCCACGGTGGCGCGGGTGGCACCGCGGCCCTCGGCGGCAACGGGGGTGGCGGCGGGATCTTCTTCGGCAACGGCGGCAGTGGCGGTGGCGGTAGCGGCGGCGGTAGCGGCGGCACCGCCGGCTTGCTCATCGGCGACGGCGGCAACGGTGGCAACGACAGCAACGCCACTGGCGGCGCGGCCGGCAGAGCCGGGTTCCTGATCGGCAACGGCGGTAACGGGGGGGTAGCGCGGATGGATCGGGCGGTTCAGGCGGATCCGCCTGGTTGCTCGGCGACGGTGGGGCTGGAGCGCTTGGCGAATTCGGCACGGGCGGTTCCGGCGGCCACGGCGGCCACGGCGGGCTGTTATACGGCAATGGCGGCGACGGAGGCCTCGGGATCCATGGCGGCCATGGCGGCTCGGCGATCCTGCTCGGCAACGGCGGGAACGGCGGCGCTCCGGACGGCGCCGGCGGCAGCCGAGGGATCCTCTACGGCACCAACGGGCAAAACGGGTGGGGCTAGCTCAGGGCCTGGTCGATATCGGCGATCAGGTCGTCGGTGCCTTCCAGCCCGACAGAGATGCGGACCACGCCGTCACCGAGCCCGATCGCGGCGCGACCCTCCGGGCCCATCGCCCGGTGCGTCGTGGTCGCGGGATGTGTGACAAGCGATTTGGCGTCGCCGAGGTTGTTGGAGATGTCGATCAGCCGCAGCTTGTCCAGCAGCTGGAAGGCACGTTGCTTGGCGCCGCCTTCCGGCGCGTTGAGCTCAAAAGTGATCACCGTGCCGCCGCCCGTCATCTGGCGTTTCGCGAGGTCGTGTTGGGGGTGCGATGCCAAAAAGGGGTAGCGCACCCAGCGCACCGCGGGGTGGCCCTCCAAGAATTCCGCGATCCGGTGCGCAGACGAGTTGCTGTAATCGACCCGAACCGCCAGCGTCTCTAGGCCTTTCAGCAACACCCAGGCATTGAAGGCGCTCAGCGCCGGGCCGGTGTGTCGCATCAACTTCTGCACCGGCCCGTCGATGTACTCCTTGTCGCCGAGGATGGCGCCGCCCAGCACCCGGCCCTGACCGTCGATGTGCTTGGTGCCCGAGTACACCACCACGTCAACCCCGAGCGGAAGGCCCTGCTGCAGCAGTGGTGTGGCAAATACGTTGTCCAGCACCACTTTGGCGCCCGCCGCGTGGGCAAGTTCGGTCACGGCGGCGATGTCCACCAGCGACTGCATCGGATTTGACGGCGTCTCGAAGAACACCGCCTGCGTCGGCACCGACAGCGCTTGCTCCCATTGCGCGAGGTCGTCGCCGTCGACGAAGACGGTCTCCACGCCCCAACGCGGCAGGATCTCGTTGCACACCACGAAGCAGGACCCAAACAGGCTGCGCGAGGCCACCAACCGGTCACCGGCGGCCAGCAGCGCGCCCAGTGAGGTGAACACCGCGGCCATGCCGCTCGCGGTGGCGAACGCCGCGGGGGCTCCCTCGATCAGGCGCAGTCGCTCCTCGAACATGGTCACGGTGGGGTTGCCGTACCGCGAATACACGAAGTGGTCCAGTTCGCCGGTGAACGACTTCTCCGCAACGGCTGCCGACTCGTAGACGTAGCCGGACGTCAAATACATCGCCTCGGCGGTCTCATCGAAACCGGACCGCAGCAGTCCCCCGCGCACGCCGATGGTGGCCTGGCTGACGCCGTCGGGCAGTTGCTTGGGCGTGCGGACCGAGCGCTCCGAGTCGGTCATCGCTGCATCAACTCTGCCGCCAGGGCAATCCAACTGCCCGCCAGCCGGTTTCACCGCGGTGGCCGGTGGCATCGAGCTGGCCTTCGAAGCCGTCCAGCACGTTGTACGCCGGCGTCAGGCCCGCTTCGGTCGCGACCTCGGCGGCGCCGATGGAACGGTTGCCCGAGCGACATAAGAACACCACCGGCCGCTGTTCCGCACCGGCAGCTACCGATGGAATCTGGTCCCGCAGTTCGGCGAGAAAATTGTCATTACGTCGCCCGTCGGTGGTGTTCCACTCGATGTACACGACTTCGCGCCCGAGGCTTGACAAGTCGGGTACCCCGACGAACCGCCATTCGGCGTCGGTGCGCACATCGACCAACACCGCCTCGGGGTTGTCGCTGAGTAGCTTCCATGCCTGCAGTGGCGTGATATCTCCTGCGTAGCTCACGGCTAAGCAGCTTACTGCCAGTGGCCGCGGGGCCGCTCCGGCCTCGCTCAGGCAGGCAATCCGGCCTTGACGGCCGCATCCTGCTTGCGTGCGACATCGAGAACGAAGTCCGGTTTCAGCGGATCGTTGCCCGGGTTGAAGAACTCGATTTGAACGAAAGCCTTGCCCTCGCTGAACGCCAACCTCGCTCGGGACTTGGAGCCGTCGGAGTTGGTCCCCAGTGCCATCGCGCCGCCAGTGCCCACGTCGGCCGGAGTAGCCGTTCCTCCGACAAGTGTGAATCCCATGTTCGGGTCAGCAATGGATGGGGTGATCTGATCGCGTTCCTTTGCCGCCATGGTGGCGTCGGGATAGACGTGGATCACGACGTCGATTTCACGAGTGGGGCCATTAACGTCGACAGCGGCGCTGGCAAAGGTAGCGGTAACCCCCGCCGGGTCGGTACTTGGCTTCGATGACGCCAGAGTGAAGGTGTCCCCTGGCACGACGATGTCGGTGGGCTTGATCAGCAAATTGCTGTAGTCCGAAGGCTGGGCAGCACCGCTGCTCGATGTCGGTGCCGCCGAGGACGGCGACGCGGAGGACGTCGACGTCGGCGATGACGTTGTCGACGGTTGGCTCGGCGACTTGTTGCTACCGCACCCGGTAACCGCCACACCAACTACCAGAATGCTCGCCCCCAAGCCGGCTGCCATCATCGATACCTTCATCACGACTGGCTCCTTGGGGTGTAGCCGCAACTAACGCGGGCCTGCGCAGATTAGAGCAGTTCGAGCGCGGTCGCCACCTCTCGGGCACGGTCGCGGGCAATGTCCAGATCTGGCGCTGTGGCCAGCGCCACCGCTCCTCCAGGGGGCCCGAACACATGGACATCGCTTTCCGGCACACTGAGCGCGCGAATCAGCGCTTCAGAACCGGGAGCACTGGGCGCATGGCCTGGACTGATCATGTGGGCAGCGCCCGGTGAAATCATCACGGTGTCCACCGGCAGGCTCAGGATGGCGCGGGCCTGCAATTCGAACACCGAGAGTCGCTGGCTGCACGCGGTGACCCAGGCGCTGTCGCGCGGGCCCGCCGTAACGCCGTCGAAGTACACCTCGTCGCCGTTGATCATCAACTCGATGCCGAAGACGCCGCGTCCGCCCAGCGCTTTGACGATGCGCGCGGCGATCGACTTGGCGGCGTCCAGCGCGGCCGCGCTCATTTTCTGCGGCTGCCAGGATTCCAGCACCTCGCCGTCGGCGTCGCGATGACCGATGGGTGTACAAAACTCGATCTGCGGCCCGTTGGGGCCGTCGCTGCGTACGGCGAGAAGGGTGACAAACGACTCGACCTCAACCACCGTTTCGGCCAACACGCGGTCCGCTGTACCTGGGCGAGGCACTACCGCACGCTGCCAGGCGGCCTCGACGTCCTCGGGGCCCGCGACCACCGACTGGCCCCTGCCGGGCGCCCCGACAACCCCTTTCACCAGCAGCGGATACCCAGCATGGGCCGCGACCGACTTGAGTTCGCCGACCGAGCCGACAAACCAGAACGGCGCGGTTGGCAGGCCGAGCTGATCGGCGGCGAGCCTGCGCAGCCCCTCCCGGTCGGCGGTGATACGGACGCTCCGTGCGCTGGGCACCAGCTCGATGAGGTTGTGGTCGTGAATGTTGGGGCCGGCGGCAAGCGCATCGAGGGCATTCACGGAAATCCCGTCGGCCAGGCTCACCACGAAATCCGGCCGCAATCCGCCAATCAACGCCGAGAGCTCGTCGGTGTCGGTCATCGCGACGACCAGCGACTGGTCGGCCACCCCGTGCGCGGGCGCACCCGGGTGATCGTCGACGGCAATCACCTCGGCGCCGAGACGCTGCAAGGCGACCGCCAGCTGCCGGGCGAACTCATCCGAGCCCAGCAGCATCACCCGAGGCCTGGCTCCGGCGGCGCCGGTGGCCGCGTGCCGTCCCTCGGTCAAGCCGTCAGTCATTCCTGCATGCTACGAGCCGTCGGCGATCCGGCGTCTCAGGGCTGGCCAGCGAGCAACCGCACCATCAGCCCGTTGCCCTCGGCCAACACGGTGTCGCCACTGTCGACCAGTTCCGCGGAAATAAACGCCTTGCGCCCCTCGATACTGGTGACGCGCCCGCGGATTAACAGCGGCGTGTCGATGGGGGTGATCTTGCGGTAGTCGACGTGCAGGAAGGCAGTCCGGCTGATCGGCCGCCCCGCCGCGTGCGAAATCATCCCGAACAGGTGGTCAAACAGTAGCGGCAACACACCGCCGTGCACCGCCCAGTTGCCGCCGACGTGAAACCGGGTGAAATGCCCCCTCATTTCGACGCCGTCGGGGCCGTATCGCGTCAGCATCCAGGGCGGCAACAAGAGGCTGCCCATGCCGGGCAGTTCCGGCGACCGGCCGGCCGGCGCCCTGCCCTGCTCATCGGACTGAAACGGTGCCAGTAGCTCCACCAGCGCCGCGGCGCGGTCGGCCGCGTCGTCCCAGAGGTCGTCTCCGGGGTCGGCGGACACGGCAAGATCCTGCAGCCGCCGCATAGTGGCCACGAACCGGCCGAACCCAGGACCGGGGCTGGCCGGACCGTATTCGGGAAAACCGCCGTGGTGTTCGTACTCGGGGTCGAGGTCTTTGGGGTCCTGGCCGGCGCTCGCGGCAGCATCCGTCACGGGCGAGCCTGCAAGACATCGCGGCGCACGATGGTCTGATCCCGTCCCGGACCGACGCCGATACACGAAACGTGTGCGCCGGCAAGCTCTTCCAGTCGCAACACGTAGTCGCGCGCCTTGGCGGGCAGATCGTCGAAGTCGCGCGCGGTCGAGATGTCCTCCCACCAGCCCGGCAGTTCTTCGTAGATCGGTTCGGCACGGGCAAGATCGCTCTGGGTCATCGGCATTTCACTAAGGCGTGCCCCGTCGATCTGATAGCCGACGCAAACCGGCACCGTCTCCAGGCTGGAGAGCACGTCGAGCTTGGTCAAAAAGAAGTCGGTGATGCCGTTGACCCGGGTCGCGTAACGGGCGATGACGGCGTCGAACCAGCCACAGCGCCGGCGCCGTCCGGTGGTGACGCCGAATTCGCTCCCGGTCTTGGACAGGTAATCGCCGTGCTCGTCGAACAGCTCGGTGGGGAACGGGCCGGAGCCCACGCGGGTCGTGTACGCCTTCAGGATTCCCAGCACGGTGGTGATCCGGGTCGGCCCGATGCCGGACCCGACTGCCGCGCCGCCCGCAGTCGGATTCGATGACGTCACATACGGATAGGTGCCGTGATCAACATCGAGGAGGGTGCCCTGCGAGCCTTCCAGCAACACCGTTTCGCCGGCATCCAGCGCATTGTTGAGCAGCAGCCGGGTGTCGGCGATGCGATGCCGGAAGCCCGCCGCCTGGTCGAGCAGGGCCTCGACCACGTGGTCCGGCTCCAGCGCCTTGCGGTTGTAGATCTTGACCAGTATCTGGTTCTTGAGTTCCAGCGCGGCCTCGATCTTGTGGGCCAGCAACTCTGGGTCGAGTACGTCGGCGACCCGAATCCCCATTCGGGCGATCTTGTCCTGGTAGCAGGGTCCGATGCCGCGGCCGGTGGTGCCGATCTTCTTGCTGCCCATGTAGCGCTCGGTCACCTTGTCGATAGCGACGTGGTAGGGCAGCAGCAGATGCGCATCGGCGGAGATCAGCAGCTTAGACGTGTCCACGCCGCGTTCTTCGAGGCCTTGCAGTTCGTCGAGCAGGACACCCGGGTCTACCACCACGCCGTTGCCGATGACGTTGGTGACTCCGGGCGTCAGAACTCCAGAGGGGATCAGATGCAGCGCGAAATTCTCGCCAGTGGGCAAAACCACGGTGTGCCCGGCGTTGTTGCCACCCTGATAGCGCACAACCCACTGCACGCGCCCGCCGAGCAAGTCAGTGGCCTTACCTTTGCCCTCGTCGCCCCATTGGGCGCCGATGAGGACGATTGCCGGCATGACTCGCTCCCACCTAATCCCGCCTGATTAACCCTGCTTATTGTGGTCCAGCCGGGGACCTACCCTATCCCAGCAGGTTGCGAGGAGCCCATGACCGTCGCCGTGTTGGCGTTCGGCGATGACCTTCCACGGCGGCAACGGGGCCCGCTGAACTGCCTGCCTATCCGCTCGGTCGACGGTCCGGCCGAAATCGATGCCGCGATCGCGGGCTATGGGCGGCTCGTGGTGATCGGCGCCGACGCGGATCTGGCCGCCGTGCTGAGCCGGTTGTTGCGCGCCGACCGGCTCGACATCGAGGTGGCTTACGTGCCGCGGCGGCACACGACGGCAACCCGGGTCTACCGGCTTCCGGCCGGGCGTCGAGCGGCGCGGCGCGCCCAGCGTGGCTCCGCCCGGCGGGTGACGCTGGTACGCGACGAGACCGGGTCGGTGATCGTCGGCCGTGCGCACTGGCTGCCGGCCGACAACCAGCGGCCGTTGCGCGGCGAGGCGGTGGTCGACGACACCCGGCTGTTCGACGGAGACGTCACCTCCGTGTCCATTGAGCCGACGCTGGCCATGCCCGGCCTGCGAGCCTCAGTGAGCCAAGGGGTGCAAGCCAGATTCTGGCGCCGCTGGATCGCCGGCCGCGCGGTCCAGCTGGGCAGCACCGGCGTGACCGTGGTGCGCGACGGTGTCCCGGCCCTGCGCTCGGCTCGCCGGTCGACGTTCTACCGCAATGTCGAAGGCTGGCTGCTGGTCCGGTAGTTTTCCAGCGGTGAGACCCTTATGAGGAATGCGGGCGCCCGCGAATCGGTGCGGCCCAGCCCAATCTTTCTGGCCCTGCTCGGGTTGACTGCGATCGGGGGCGTGCTGGCGTGGCTGGCCGGCGCGACCGTACGGCCACTGTCCTACGCCGGGGTGTTCATATTCGTCATTTCCGGCTGGCTGGTGTCGCTGTGCCTGCATGAATTCGGGCACGCGGTGACCGCCTGGCGATTCGGCGACCACGACCCCGAGGTGCGCGGGTATCTGACGCTGGATCCGCGACACTACAGCAATCCCGCGCTCTCACTCCTGCTGCCGATGGTTTTCATCGCACTGGGCGGGATCGGCCTGCCGGGTGCCGCCGTGTATTTGCGGACCTGGTTCATGACGCCCACCCGTCGCACCCTGGTCAGCCTGGCCGGCCCGGCGGCCAACCTGGTGCTGGCGGTGCTGCTGCTTACGCTCACCCGGTCGTTCTTCGACATGGACCATTGGGTGCTCTGGGCGGGCGTGGCGTTCCTGGGGTTTCTTCAGATCATGGCGGTGGTGCTGAACCTGCTGCCGATCCCGGGCCTGGACGGCTACGACGCGCTGGAACCGCACCTCAGCCCGGAGACGCAGCGCGCGGTGGCGCCGGCCAAACAGTGGGGCGTTTTTGCTCTGGTGTTCCTGCTCCTCGCGGCTAATCGGTACCTCTTCGAGTTCGTGGACTGGCTTTTCGAGTTCTCCGGCGTCCCCAGTCAGCTGGCGACCTTCGGCAACAACTTGACCCGCTTCTGGAGTCAGTGGTTCTAACGCTTGCCATATATGCATTAACACGCATATATTATCGGCATGGGCGCCGGCCACAGTCACACCCCCGCCGAGGCTGACGAGTCTCGGATGATTCCACGCATGATCATCGCCGCGGGGATATTGGCGGCGTTCTTCCTGGTGGAGCTCACCACCTCGTTACTGATCAATTCGATCGCGCTGCTGGCCGATGCGGGGCACATGCTGACCGACGTCGTCGCCGTGTTCATGGGGCTTGGCGCCGTCACGCTGGCCCGGCGCGGCAGCTCGTCACCGGCGCGTACCTACGGCTGGCATCGCGCGGAGGTGTTCACCGCGGTGGCCAACGCGGCGCTGCTCATCGGGGTCGCGGTGTTCATCCTGTACGAGGCGGTCGAGCGGCTCAGTGCGGCGCCGTCGGTCCCAGGCGTGCCGATGATCGTGGTGGCGCTGGCGGGGCTGGCCGCCAACTTCGTGGTGGCGCTACTGCTTCGCTCGAACGCGTCGCAGAGCCTGGCCGTCAAGGGCGCCTACATGGAGGTGGTCGCCGACACCGTTGGCAGCGTGGGGGTATTGATCGCCGGCATCGTCAACGTGACGACGCGCTGGCCGTACGCCGACGTGGTGGTCGCCGTGTTGGTCGCGCTGTGGGTGCTGCCGCGGGCCATCTCGCTGGCCCGTGATGCGCTGCGAATCCTCTCCGAATCGTCGCCGACTCATATCGACGTGGAGGAATTGCGTTCGGCTCTGGGCGCCGTCGACGGTGTTACCGAGGTGCACGACTTACACGTGTGGACGCTGTCGCCGGGCAAGGACATGTGCACCGCGCACCTGACCAGCGGCGCCGACTCGGCCAGGGTGTTGCACGACGCACGCGTGGTGCTGTCCGCGCGTGGACTGGACCACGCCACCGTTCAGATCGAATGCCCGGACGGCAAATGCAACGAGACGTTCTAAAGCCCGAGCGCCAGGCGGGCAGCGGGGTCGCAATCGTCGAGCAAATCCAGGCAACGGAGGTATTCCGGGGTCTCGCCGATGGCATCAGCGGCCCGTGCCAGCGCCGCCACACACCGTAGGAAGCCCCGGTTGGGCTCATGTGCGTACGGCACCGGGCCGAAGCCCTTCCAGCCGTTGCGGCGCAGCAGGTCCAGCCCGCGGTGATACCCGGTGCGGGCGTAGGCGTAGGCCGTGATGGCCTTGTCGTCTGCCAGCGCCTCCTCGGCGAGCGCCGCCCAGGCCACCGACGCCGACGGATGCGCGGCGGCGACGGCGCCCGGGTTCTCGTTGGCGAGCAATTCCGCGTCAACCTCGCTGTCGGCGGGAAGCAGGATCGGATCAGGTCCCAGGAGATCACCCATTGGCGCCATGGGTACATCGTGCCGGACCTCGGCCGACGCCCCAACCCCGGGCCGGGTCGCTAAGCTCCAACTACCTACTCGATTCCGGGAGAACAGCAACCGTCATGCCCAATGCGCCCGAGCCCGACCACGGCGACACGCCCGACGAAGGGGCCACCGAGGAGTACCCCCTGGTGCCCAACGACACCGAGACCGAGACCGTCGTGATCAGCAAGAACGGCCCGCACGACGAAGCCGGGGCCGATCCGGAGGATCCGGAACCCGAACGTCGCTTCACCGCACCCGGTTTCGACGCGAAAGAAACCACCATCATCGCCACCACCCCGGAACCCGCCACGGAAGTCTTCGCGCCGATCCCGGGGCCGGGTGCACCACAAGCCCAAATGACAGCGTCGCCAAAAAATGTTGCACCACAAGCAATCCGACCCCGCGAAGAGGGAAAGTCGCGGAGCGCAAAGCAATCCAAGTGGGGCTGGGTGTTAGCGATTGTGGTGATTGTTTTGGCGGTGACCGCGATCGCGATCTTGCTCACCGTGTTGTTGACGCGGAGTAAGAACTCGAAAGTCTCGCAGGAAGACCAGGTTCGGCGCACCATCCAAAATTTCGACGCCGCGGTGCAGCGGGGCGATCTCTCCGCGCTGCGCAGCATGACGTGCGGCACCAGCCGCGACGGCTATGTGGACTACGACGACCACGCGTGGCAGGAAACCTACCAGCGGGTTTCAGCGGCAAAGCAATACCCGGTGATCGCGAACATCGACCAGGTCGTCGTCAACGGACAACACGCCGAGGCCAACGTCACCACGTTCATGGCCAACGACCCGCAGGTACGGTCGACACGCAGCCTCGACCTGCAGTACCGCGACGACCAGTGGAAGATCTGCCAGTCCTCCAGCGGCTAGCGCCCGGTGAATAAAGAGGCAACATGAGCGCGATAAGCCTGAGCATGATCGTCAAGAACGAAGAAAAATCGCTGGAAAGATGCTTGCGATCCGTCGAAGGCATTCCAGACGAAATCATCATCATCGATACCGGCTCAGAAGACAACACAAAAGCAATTGCCCGTAACTTCACGTCGCAGGTATTCGACTTCGAATGGGTCGACGATTTCTCCGCGGCGCGCAACTACTCTTTCGAGCGGGCGGCCATGGACTACATCCTTTGGCTGGATGCCGATGACGTCTTGCTTCCGGAAGAGCGAACAAAATTTCTGACGCTCAAAAATACGCTGGCTCCCAACGTCGACGCGGTATCCATGATCTATCACACGGCCTTTGACAGCGAAAACAATGTCACACAAAGCAATCGGCGTCTTCGTTTGGTGCGGAGATCGAAGAATTTCACGTGGTCCGGAATTGTTCACGAAGACCTGACGACGGATAGTAAATTCCATTATTACGACAGCGATATTGTCGTCACTCATCTGAAGCCTCAAGGTGGGCACGGATCCTCCAAGCGAAACCTGCTGCTGTACAAAAGGCACATCGAGGACGGGCGGGCCCTCCGTCCCGCCGATCTGTTCCACTACGCTCAAGAATTGCGCATGCATGAGGAATTCGACGAAGCGATTCCTTACTATGTCCAGTTTCTGCAGACCAGCCAAATCAATGTGGACGCGGCTCTTTTGGCCCTTCATGAACTAGCCAAATGCTATCATCTGACCGGAAATGTCGAAAAAGAATGGGAATGCACACTCAAATCCCTTGAATTGGATGTTCCACGTCCTGAGTTCAGCTGCCGGTTTGGCGAGCGTTTTCTTCGACAAAATCAATTCCGGCAAGCAATTTTCTGGTACGAACTCGCACTGCGAGACCAATCAGACGTCAGCGACAGGGCAATTGAAAACTATCCTTTTAAGACCTGGCTGCCGCACAAGCAACTCGGATTGTGCTATTACCGGATCAACAATTATGAACGCTCACTCCACCACAATAAGTCAGCCCGGCAGTATCTGCCTCACGACCAAGGCATCGAGACGAACATACGACTTCTCGAAGGCCTGGTGAATGGAGTTAAGTGACTGACTTACCGGCGCAGTGCAGGTCGTTGCAGGCCTCCACGACTCGCTCGGTCATCGAGGCCTCGGCCTTCTTGAGGTAACTCCGCGGGTCGTAGACCTTCTTGGAGCCAACGTCGCCGTCGACCTTGAGGACGCCGTCGTAGTTGCTGAACATGTGGCCGGCTATCGGGCGGGTGAACGCGTACTGGGCGTCGGTGTCGACGTTCATCTTCACCACGCCGTAGCGCAGCGCCTCCTCGATCTCCGACTTCAGCGAACCCGACCCGCCGTGGAACACGAAGTCGAACGGCCTTGCGTCGGCCGCAAGTCCGAGCTTGGCCGCCGCGACCTTCTGGCCCTGGTCGAGGATATCCGGACGTAGCTTGACGTTGCCGGGCTTGTAGACGCCGTGCACGTTGCCGAACGTCGCGGCCAACAGATACTTGCCGTGTTCACCGTGCCCCAGCGCGTCGATGGTCTCCTCGAAGTCCTCCGGGCTGGTGTACAGCTTGTCGTTGATCTCGGCCTCGACGCCGTCCTCTTCGCCGCCGACGACGCCGATCTCGATCTCGAGGATGATCTTGGCGGCCGCCGCTTCCTTGAGCAGCTCCTGAGCGATGGCGAGGTTCTCGTGTATCGGCACCGCGGAGCCGTCCCACATGTGCGACTGAAACAGTGGGTTCTTGCCGGCCGCCACCCGTTCGGCCGAGATCGCCAACAGCGGGCGCACGTAGGTGTCGAGCTTGTCTTTTGGGCAATGGTCGGTGTGCAGAGCGACGTTGATCGGATACCTGGCCGCGATGCTGCCGGTGAACTTGGCCAGCGCCACCGCGCCGGCCACCATGTCCTTGACCCCCAGGCCGGAGGCGAACTCCGCGCCACCGGTGGAGAATTGAATGATGCCGTCACTCCCCGCGTCGGCGAAGCCTTTGATGGCGGCGTTGACGGTCTCCGAAGAGGTGCAGTTGATGGCCGGGAAGGCGTACGAGTTCTCCTTGGCGCGTCCGAGCATCTCGGCGTAGACCTCGGGAGTTGCGATCGGCATGAAACTTCCTCCTCCAAAGACTGGGTCCAATCAGTATCGCAAGATCCCGTTGAATGTGGGCAGCCAGGACGGGGCCGGTATGTTGTGAGATCGTGAGCACCGCCGTGATGGCCTCGGGGAACATCCTCGACCCGATGTTCTGGCTCGGCGGCGACGGCCCGTTCGGGTCGGCAGTCCTGCCGACGATCCTCGTCATCGTCTTCGTCGAGACCGGGCTGCTGTTCCCGCTGCTGCCAGGCGAGTCGCTGCTGTTCACCGGCGGGTTGCTGGCCGCCCATGGCAATCCCAACATCTGGGTGCTGGCCCCTGCCGTCGCGGTGGTGGCCATCCTCGGCGACCAGACCGGCTACTTCATCGGGCGCCGGATCGGGCCGGCGCTGTTCAAGAAGGAAGACTCGCGCTTCTTCAAGCAGCACCACGTGACCGACTCGCACGCCTTCTTCGAGAAATACGGGCCGCCGGCCATCATCCTCGCGCGGTTCATGCCGTTCGTGCGCACGTTCACCCCGGTCGTCGCCGGGGTGTCCTACATGCGTTATCCGGTGTTTCTGGCATTCGACATCGTCGGCGGCGTTGTCTGGGGTGGCGGTGTGACGATCGCCGGCTATTTCCTCGGCAACGTGCCGTTCGTGCACCAGAATCTGGAAAAGATCGTCCTGGTCATCCTTTTTGTGTCGATGTTGCCGGCGTTCATCGCGGCTGGGCGTGGCTACCTGGCCCGTCGCAGGACGACTTCAGGAGACTTCGGTTCTGCGGTACTGGACGAAACCGTCGAATAATTCGGGTCTGTCGACCGAACTCTTCTGCACCGCGTCGGCCGGCGCGGTACCGAGCAGAATGCGCTTGATCGGGATCTCAAGCCGCTTGCCGGTCAAGGTTCGCGGGATACCGGGAACTACCAGGATGTCGTCCGGGACATGCCTCGGGGAGGCCCCGTTGCGGATTGCCGTGACGATCCTCGAACGCAGTTCCTCGTCCAGTTCGACACCGTCCTCCAGGTCCACGAACAGCGGCATCCAGTAGCCGCCGTCGTCCTGCTCGATGCCGACCACCACACAGTCGCGCACCTCGGGCATGCGCTCCACCGGGCCGTAGATGTCGGCGCTGCCCATCCGGACACCCAGCCGATTCAGGGTGGCATCCGAACGGCCATGCACCACAACGGATCCCCGGTCGCTGATAGTGAGCCAGTCACCGTGGCACCAGGCACCCGGGTACTTGTCGAAGTAGGCGGCGCGATAGCGGCTGCCGTCGGCGTCGTTCCAGAAGAACACCGGCATCGACGGCATGGGCTTGGTCAGGACCAGTTCGCCCTCTTCCCCGATGACCGGGGTCCCCTCGCCGGCCCAGGCCTCGATGGCCGCGCCCAGGCAGATGCAGTTCAGTTCGCCGGCCACCACCGGCACAATCGGACTTCCGCCGATGAAGGCCGTGCAGACGTCGGTGCCACCGGACATCGAGATCACCGGAACCCGCCGTCCCAGCCCCTCCTGCACCCAGCGGAATGCGGACGCCGGCAGCGGTGAACCGGTCGACCCCACCGTGCGCAGCCCCTCGAGCGGATACGACTTGCCCGGCGCCAGACCCTGTTTGGCGCAACCCAGCAGGTAGCCGGCCCCGGCGCCAAGCACCGTGACGCCGGCATCGGCGGCCACTCGCCAGAGGCCGTCGGTCGTCGGGTAGGTCGGGCTGCCGTCGTAGAGCACGATGGTGGTGTCGACGAGCAGCCCGGACACCAACAGGTTCCACATCATCCAGCTGGTGGACGAGTACCACAGGAAATGCTCGCCGGGATGCAGGTCCAGTTGCAGACTCAGGTATTTGAGGTGCTCCAGCAGCGCACCGCCGTGACCGTGCACGATGCCTTTTGGCTTGCCGGTGGTTCCCGACGAGAACATCACCCAGAGCGGGTGCGCGAACGGGACCGGCAGGATCTCCAGCGGGGCGTCCGATCCGACTGCCGCCGACCACGGGACCAATTGATCGTCGACGTCCAGGCCCTCCAGGTTTAGTCCAAGGCGGGGCACCACCACGGTGGCCCGCAGCGTCGGCATCGCCTCCCGGATCGCGGCCAGCTCCGTTCGCCGATCCATGCGCTTGCCGCCGTACAGCGAGCCGTCGGTGGCGACCAGCACCTTCGGTTCCACCTGGCCCAGCCTGGCTATCACGCCGTCGACAGACACGTCCTGGTTGCACACCGCCCAGATCGCGCCCACGCTCGCCGCGGCCAGCGCCGCGACCACGGCCTCGCCGACGTTGGGCAGATACCCGACGACACCGTCGCCGGGTTTGACCCCGAGACCCCGCAGGTAGGCCGCGAACGCGGCGGTCTCGGCCTGTAGCCGCGCCCACGACCACTCGGTCGAGCCGTCCTCGCCGGCGACGATCAGCGCGGGGCGCTCGTCAGTGGCGTGCCGAAATATCTCGGTGGCGTAATTGATCGTGGCGCCGGGGAACCATTCGGCGCCCGGCATGTTCGGGTTGGCCAGCACCGCGGTCGGTGGGCTGGCCGCCTGAATGTCGTAGTACTTCCAGACGGCGTCCCAGAACCATTCGACGTCATCTACCGACTTCGCCCACAGCTCTTGGTAATTGGCGTAATGACCGCGCCCGGTCTCGGCCAGCCAGGCGATGAAGTGGGTGAGGTTCGCCGCGGCCAGGCTCGCCTCGTCAGGGCTCCAGCCCCCGTCGAGTTCGCTCATGACTTGCTCACTGCGGTGACGTTACAGGCGGCCTCCATCAGCATCCACCCCGAAACCTGCACCGAAAGGTCCCGCTCGGCAATCTCGGAAGCGTCCACCGCACCTTCGACGAATTGCGCCCCCTGGCCGCCGTCGGTGGGGAGCTCAGCCGCGCGATCCCAAAACGCCCCGAATAGCGGCAATCCGTTGACGGTTTGCCGGTTGTCCCACGCCGATTGGGCAGAGGACAACACCACCGCGCGAGCAGCGTCGCGGGCGGCGACGTCTGGGGCCGAGTCACCGGGCAGCGTTGTGGCGACCAGTGCAAGGTAGCGGGCGGTAACGCCCGCGAAGAGTCCGCCGTCGCCGCCGCCGGCGCCACTCAGCACCCCAGACGGCGCCATCTGCTCGCTGACGGCCGCGACCAGGCGATGCACCCGGGCGGCGTGGCGGGTGTCGCTGGTGCGTGTCGCCAGCTCCGTTTCCAGCCCGAGTACCACGCCCTGGCAGTAGGTGTATTGCGCGCGGACCATGGAGCCGCCCTTGATGCCGTCGAACACCAGGTGCGTCTCTGGGTCGATCAGCGTGCTGTCGATCCAGTCGGCCATCTGCTGGGCCCGCCGCAACCGGTCGCCGTAGCGGGCCAGGAAGATTCCCACGGGGCCGTTGGCCGGGGCGTTGAAGAACTGGTCCTGCTTGCGCCACGGGATGCCGCCGCCGTCCTCGGGCACCCACGCTTTGACGAACTGGTCGGTGAGCTTGGGCAGCGCGCGCTTGCGCTCGACACCGGCCAGTCGCGCGGCACGTTCCAGCGCCAGCGCCAGCCACGCCATGTCGTCGTAATAGCTGTTGATCCACGACCCGTTGTTGCGCAGCCGGTGTGAGCGGACCTGCCGGTTGATCTTGATGCGACGTTCCGGCTGCGGGTCACGCACTTGCGCGTCGACCAGACAATCCAGCAGGTGCGCCTGCCACCAGTAGTGCCAGGTGCCGAACAGCCGGTCGCGCCGCGCCGCCGGCCAGGCCACCACTCCCAGCTGCGTTCCGGGCAGTGCCCAGAGCCGTTTCAGGTGTCGTTGCTCAACAGCAGCTTCGGCGCTGGCGGCACGGTTGGCCCATAGCTGATCCATGCCTGCAGATCCTGCCTGGACTGCGCACTAAGTGTGCGTCCAGGGCGGGAAATCCGCCAAAATTCCACCGCCACGGCACACTCGACGCCCTGAATACACACTGAAGCGGTCACCAGGCGCGGGTCAGGTCCCCGTGCTGCCTGATCCAGGCGTGCATCGCGATCCCGGCGGCGACGCCGGCGTTGATGCTGCGCGTCGAGCCGAACTGGGCGATCGACACCGTGATCGCCGCGCCTGTACGGGTGTCGCCGGTGATGCCGGGACCTTCCTGACCAAACACCAATAGACATTCGCGCGGCAGAGCGGTCTCTTCGAGGCGTGCGGCCCCCGGCACGTTGTCCACCGCGACCACACTCAGACCGGCGGCCACCGCGAAGTCCAGCAATTCGGCGGTGCTGTCGTGATGACACAACCGCTGATAGCGGTCGGTCACCATGGCGCCGCGACGGTTCCAGCGCCGGCGCCCGACGATGTGCACGGTATCCACGGCGAATGCGTTGGCGGTGCGCACGACCGAACCGATGTTGGCGTCGTAGCCGAAGTTCTCGATCGCGATGTGCAGCGGGTGCCGTCGGGTATCGATATCGGCGATGATCGCCTCCCGCGTCCAATAGCGGTAGGCGTCGACGACATTGCGAGTATCGCCGTCGCGCAGTAGGACTGGGTCATAGCGCGGGTCAGCGGGGAAATCTCCCGGCCAGGGCCCGACGCCTGCGGCCGGTGCTCCCCACTCGGTGGGTCCCGGTTCGGCCTCACTCATTTGGCAGTCCATACGCCGGCGTGGGTGCCCACGATTGCCACTGTCGCGTAGAGCAATGCCTCGCTGATTTCGCCCTGGGTGCACAACGAGGCGTCGACGTGCACCGCGTCCAGCGACGCATCGGGCAGGATCAGCACCGACGCACCATACACAGCGCAGGCCGGGTTCAGTCCGGCGCCGGGAAGCGTCGGCGAGGCCAGCAGCATCATCGGGCCACCGCGGCTCGCGGACTCGTCGCGATACCGGACCGTGAGGGCGATGGCTTCCAGTCCCAGCAGCATGTAGCCGTTGCCGTGGAACGCCCCGGCGTCGCCGAGCTGCGCCTTGGTCACCGGGGTTCCGTCGGCACGCCAGGCCGACAGGTTGATGGTTTTGACGACCAGGCCGGTGTCGTTTGCGTTCGTGGGAAGCAAGCCCACCGGAAACGCCACCGGATACGCCGCCGAGGTGTTCGGGATCCGGTCCCGCGGCGAGTAGCCGTAGACCCCGCGGACCTGGCTTCGTTCTTTGAGCGGGCCCAGGCAGACCGCGCCGGTGAGCCGGTCGGGCGGAGCCGACAGCGGCGAGCTGATGTCGTGCACGGTGGTCATCGCGGTGTCGCAGCTGCCCAGCCCGGCGGCCTCCAGCGGGTGGGCCAGCGCGCCGTAGAGCCCGAAGCGAATGTCCTCGGGTTTGGCGTGCGGCGCCTTCGGGTCGGTCGGGGACGCGTCTACGTCGATCAGCACATAGTCGCCGTCCCAGCGCAGGTTCGACACCGACATGTTCCAGCCGAGCAGCGCGAGTGATTCGCCGAAGCGGGCGCCCTGAGCGCCGTAGGGGGACACGGAGTGGTTGGAGCTCGAGCAGGCCACCAGGCAGGCGGCCAGCACAGCTAGGGCAAGCAGAGTGCGCAAGCCCGCCTAGCCCAGCCCGAGATCGGCAAGGCCCAGCACGCTGCGGTACGGCAACCCTTCGGCTTGGATGGCTTCGGCGGCGCCGGTGGCGCGGTCCACCACGGTGGCGACGCCGATCACCTCGCCGCCCGCGTCTTGGACTGCGCGAACCGCTGTCAGCGCAGAACCGCCCGTGGTGCTGGTGTCTTCCACCACCAACGCGCGCCGACCGGCAACCTCGGACCCCTCGATAAGGCGTTGCAGGCCATGGGTTTTCGCGGACTTGCGCACCACGAACGCATCTATCGGACGCCCCGGCGCATGCATGACGGCGGTCGCGACCGGGTCGGCCCCCAGAGTCAGGCCGCCGACAACCGCGTAGTCCCAGTCCTGGGTGAGTTCGCGCATCAACTGGCCGATCAGGGCAGAGGCCCGGTGGTGCAGGGTGGCTCGGCGCAAGTCGACGTAGTAGTCGGCCTCCTTGCCCGACGACAGCGTGACTCGACCGTGCACGACCGATAGCCGGCGCACCAGATCAGCCAACTCCGCGCGGTCGGGTGCAGCCATGGGCGATAGCGTACTGCTATCAGTGCTGGTAGTTACTGGCCTGACTGCCATTACGCCCCGCCGGCGGCGGGCGCCGGACCGTTTCGGAGCGACCCTCCGGCCGACTCTCGTCCCGGCGAACAGGCTCAGGGCTGCGGCGCGCCGCCTGAACATCCGAGCCCAGCAGCCCGGCCACGTCCTGCTCGGCACGCCTGGTTGGCAACTCCGCGCGCCCGGCCGGCGCCAGGGGACGGCTCGGTGCCGCGTTGCGGAGTGCAGCGGGCTCGCCCGCCTCCTGAGCGGTCTCCTGAGGCAGCGGTGGCAGAACCCGCAGCAGGTCGTTGAATTGGCGCACGGTGCGCAGGCCCTCATCCCATTGGGTGCGAGTGCTGGTGACCGGCAATGAGACCAGCGTCCAGTTCTGCTCGTTCCACATGATCTCGGCGCAGTCGGGCGCGGTGTGCGCGAAGGTGACCATTCGCCGATCGCAGGCCCGCCGGGCCGCGTCCAGATTGGTGGAGTACACCATCCGCGGCCCGATCGCGCCGAGCAGCCAGATGTCACTCTCCCTGGGTTCTTTCAGCCCTTTGAGCCGCAGGTCGACGACGACGTTGGTGCCCACCTTGCGGTGCAGCGCGATCACCGTGGCGACTTCGTCGAGGTCGAAGATGTATACGGCCTCACCGCGGATTTGGCCCAGCACGACGTTGTGGGCCGGGACGTCGCCCACCGTCGACATGACGCCACGCTTCCAGCGTTTCAAGATGTCGGTTGACTCGCGCTCAAAGTCGAATCCATGCGACCGCGCCCACGACTTACGGCGCCTGCTGCGGCCGCGGCGCCGGTCGATATCGACATACAGCAGCACCACCGCACCGACGAAGCACAGCGCGGAGAGCGTGAACCATAGCGGGACCATCCCACGTAGCGTATCTGCTGTTCGCCCGGAACACAGATTCCCGCCGGGTCACAACACAATCACGGGATGCAACACCCGCCACAGGCGCCGCCCGACGACGATGCGGGCCAGCATGGGCCGCTGAGGAGTCGGGCAATCGGGCTCAGCCGAGTATCAGCGCGTCGCCGTCGGGGCTGACGTTGACGGGAACGGTGTCGCCGTCGTGCACGTCGCCGGCAAGCAGCATCTTGGCCAACTGATCGCCGATGGCGTGCTGCACCAACCGGCGTAACGGCCGGGCGCCGTACACCGGGTCGAATCCACGGTGCGCCAGCCACGTCTTGGCCGGCAACGACACCTCGAGCTGCAGCCGCCGCTGGGCGAGCCGCCTGTCCAGCTGGTCGAGCTGGATGTCGACGATCCGCACCAACTCATCGGGGTTAAGCCCGTCGAAAATCAGCACATCGTCGAGGCGGTTGATGAACTCCGGCTTGAACGCGGCGCGCACCGCCGCCATCACCTGCTCCTCACTGCCGCCCGACCCGAGGTTGGACGTCAGGATGAGGATCGTGTTGCGGAAGTCCACCGTGCGGCCCTGCCCATCCGTGAGCCGGCCCTCGTCGAGCACCTGCAGCAAGACGTCGAACACATCCGGGTGGGCCTTTTCCACCTCGTCGAAGAGCACCACCGTGTAGGGACGCCGGCGCACCGCCTCGGTCAGTTGACCACCCTGGTCATAACCGATGTAGCCGGGAGGAGCACCCACCATGCGGGCCACCGAGTGCTTCTCGCCATACTCGCTCATGTCGATGCGGACCATCGCCCGCTCATCGTCGAACAAGAAGTCGGCCAGTGCCTTGGCCAGCTCGGTCTTACCGACACCGGTGGGGCCGAGGAACAGAAACGATCCGGTCGGCCTGTTGGGGTCGGCGACTCCCGCCCGAGTGCGACGCACCGCGTCAGAGACGGCCTGCACGGCCCTCTTCTGCCCGACGACGCGCTGGCCCAGCTCGTCTTCCATCCGCAGCAGCTTGGCGGTCTCGCCCTCCAGCAGCCGGCCGGCCGGGATGCCCGTCCATGCCGACACCACATCGGCGATGTCGTCGGGACCGACCTCTTCCTTGAGCATCACGTCGGTCCGGGCGTCAGCCGTCGGCAGCGCTGCGTCGAGTTTCTTTTCCACCTCCGGGATGCGGCCGTAACGCAGCTCGGCGGCCTTGGCCAGGTCGCCGTCGCGCTCGGCACGCTCGGACTCGCCGCGCAACGTGTCGAGCTGTTCCTTGAGTTCGCGGACAACGTCGATGGCGTTCTTCTCGTTGTGCCAGCGCGTGGTCAGCTCGGCGAGTTGCTCTTTGTAGTCGGCCAGTTCTGCGCGCAACTTCTCCAAGCGCTCCTTGGATGCCGCGTCTTCTTCTTTGGCCAGCGCCATCTCTTCGATCTCGAGTCGGCGCACCATCCGTTCGACTTCGTCGACCTCGACGGGCCGCGAGTCGATTTCCATCCGTAGCCGGCTGGCGGACTCGTCGACCAGGTCGATCGCCTTGTCCGGCAGGAATCGGGCGGTGATGTAGCGGTCGGACAATGTGGCCGCGGCCACCAGCGCGGAGTCGGTGATGCGCACGCCGTGATGCACCTCGTAGCGGTCCTTCAGCCCGCGCAGGATCCCGATGGTGTCTTCCACCGACGGCTCACCGACGAACACCTGCTGGAAGCGGCGCTCCAGTGCGGCGTCCTTTTCGATGTACTTGCGGTACTCGTCGAGCGTGGTTGCGCCGACCAGTCGCAACTCGCCACGGGCCAGCATTGGCTTGATCATGTTGCCGGCGTCCATCGCCGAGTCACCGCTCGCGCCGGCCCCGACGATGGTGTGCAACTCGTCGATGAACGTAATGATCTGCCCCGCAGAGTTTTTGATGTCGTCGAGCACGGCCTTGAGCCGTTCCTCGAACTCGCCGCGGTACTTGGCGCCTGCCACCATCGAGCCGAGGTCCAGGGAGACCACGGTCTTGTCGCGCAGGCTCTCCGGCACGTCGCCGGCGATGATGCGTTGGGCCAGGCCCTCGACAATCGCGGTCTTGCCGACACCGGGCTCGCCGATGAGCACCGGATTGTTCTTGGTACGACGGGATAGCACCTGTACGACGCGGCGAATCTCGTTATCCCGTCCGATGACTGGGTCGAGCTTGCCCTCACGAGCGCGCTCGGTCAGGTCGGTGGAGTACTTCTCCAGCGCCTGGTAGGTGGCCTCGGGGTCGGCGCTGGTCACCCGGGCACTGCCGCGCACTTTGACGAAAGCGTCGCGCAATGCCTCCGGGGACGCGCCCTGGCCGGCGAGGAGCTTGGCTACGTCGGAGTCGCCGGTAGCCAGCCCGACCAGCAGATGCTCGGTCGAAACGTATTCATCGTCCATCTCGGTGGCCAGCTGCTGAGCGGCGGTGACCGCAGCCAACGATTCGCGGGACAGCTGCGGCGTCGCGTTGGCGCCGCTGGCCTGCGGCAGCCGGTCCATGATGCGCTGCGCTTCAGCGCGGACGGCGGCAGGGTCAACGCCGACAGCCTGCAACAGCGGCGCGGCGATCCCGTCGTTCTGCGTCAGCAACGCCAACAGAAGATGGGCAGGCCTGATCTCGGGATTACCGGCAGCTGTTGCCGCCTGTAGGGCAGAGGTCAGGGCCGCCTGCGTCTTGGTTGTCGGGTTGAAAGAGTCCACGACACCTCCGTTCGGTTACTTGGGAAAATGCTTCTCGGGTTCCTCAACGCCGTCAAGGTTGAGTCTATTCCGCTCAAGTCTAGCGGATCTTGCCGGGCTCCGGCGCTGAGGTTGCCGTCAGGGTCGTGATGTGGGCCGCGACCACAGCCCTGGCGGCAATTTCAAGCCTAGAATCGGGGCCCGTGGGCTTAGAGGACCGGGACGCGCTGCTGGTGCTGCGCGACGCCTTCGAACAGGAAGCCCCGGGCGTCAGCAATGAACTCGTCCGCCGGCTCTACGCCCACTGGTTTGCCCTCGACATTTCGGTACGCGACCTTTTCCCGCCTGAAATGGACAGCCAACGAGCCGCTTTCGCCCACGCACTGCACTGGGTGTACGGCGAATTGGTGGCACAGCGCGCGCAGGAGCCGGTGGCCTTTCTTGCCCAGCTCGGCCAGGATCACCGCAAATATGGTGTGCTGCCGTCCCATTACGACACATTGCGGCAGGCGCTGCACACCGCGCTGCGCGCTCACCTGGGCGACGCCTGGACCGATGCCGTCGAGGACGCGGCCAGTCAGTCACTGAACCTGATCACCGGGGTGATGAGCGGCGCCGCCGACGCCGACGAGGCACCCGCTTGGTGGGACGGCACCGTTATCGAGCACAGTCGGGTGTCGCGCGATCTCGCGGTGGTTCGGCTGCGCCTGGATCGCCCGATGCACTACCACCCCGGGCAGTACGTCAACGTCCACGTCCCGCAATGCCCGCGCCGCTGGCGCTATCTGAGCCCCGCCATCCCGGCCGACCCGGACGGCGGGATCGAGTTCCACGTCCGCGTCGTTCCCGGCGGCTTGGTAAGCACCGCGATCATCAACGAAACGCGACCCGGCGACCGGTGGCGGCTCTCCAGCCCGCACGGTGGACTTCAAGTCGATCGGGCGGGCGGTGACGTGCTGATGGTCGCCGGCAGCACCGGCCTCGCGCCGCTACGGGCAGTGATCATGGACCTCGCGCGCTACGCGGTGAACCCACGGGTACATCTGTTCTTCGGCGGCCGGTATTCGTGCGAGCTCTACGACCTGCCCACCCTCTGGCAGGTTGCGGCCCACAATCCGTGGCTGTCGGTGACACCGGTCTCGGAATACAGCCGCGATCCGTCGTGGGCCGCCGACTATCCCGATGTCACCCCGCCGCGCGGGCTGCATGTGCGCCAAACCGGCCGGCTGCCCGACGTGGTGACCAAGTACGGCGGCTGGGGCGATCGGCAGATCCTGATCTGCGGCGGCCCGGCGATGGTCCGCGCCACCAAGGCCGCTCTGATCGCTAAAGGCGCTCCGCCGGAACGTATTCAGCACGACCCCCTGTCGCGCTAGGGTCTGCCCGCTAGGCTAACCGCGTGCATGTCATAACGCTGCGCGACCCGTCCTCGTCGGTAGCCGCGCAGTTCGTGCCCGGCGCGGGCATGATCGGCACCTCGCTGACCGACTCGGGAGTCGAGCTACTCGGTCAGCGGCGCGGACTGGACGCCTACCTCGAAGCCGGTAAGACGATGGGGATACCGATTTTGTATCCCTGGGCAAACCGCTTGGGCAGCAACACTTATACCGCCGAGAACAGGACAGTTACCCTGACGCCAGGCGAAAACGGTGTCCGCCCGGACCCCAACGGTTTGCCGATCCACGGCACGCTGGCCGCGTATCCGGACTGGCGAGTGACGGCCGAGTCCGCGAACGAGCTGACCGCCGAGGTGGACTTCGGCGCCAGCCCTCGGTTGCTGGCCAGCTTCCCGTATCCGCATGTGCTCGCGGTTACCGTCCGACTGTCCGAACGGACGCTGACGTTGCGCACCACGATCACGGCTACCGGCGACACACCGGTCCCGCTCTGCTTCGGCTTCCACCCGTACCTCCGTATACCCGAGGCGGCCCGCGGCGAGTGGATCATCGAGACACCGCGCCTGCGGCACCTCAGCCTTGATGGGCAGGGGCTGCCAACCGGCCAAACGTCGCCACTGCCGGCGAACGTGGAGCCGTTGGGCGACAGGGCTTTTGATGACGCTTACGACCAGGTCGACGTCGGCGCGGTGTTCGCGGTGTCCGGTGGCGGGCGCCGCCTCGAGGTGCACTTCGAACAGGGGTATCCGGCGGCGCAGATCTTCGCGCCGGCCGCCGAGGACCTGGTGTGTTTCGAGCCGATGACCGCGCCGACCGACGCGCTACGCCGCGGTGGTTACGAATCCGCGCGTCCTGGCCAACCGGCGGTCGCGCAGTTTTCAATCCGCGTCTGAGCGAACGGTTCTCAGCGGGCTTTGCGTGGTTGCCAAACCACCAGCGCAGTGCTCTTGGGCACCACCGCGATGTCGCGGCGCTGGTTGGCGCGCAACGCCTCGATCTCGACCGCCATCTCCTGCAGCCGCGACTGCAACGCCTCGACCTGATTGGTCAGCTCGATGATGCGCTTGATGCCGGCGAGGTTGACCCCCTCGTCCTGGGAGAGTCGCTGCACCTGACGCAGCAATTCGACATCATGCTGCGAATAGCGACGCCCACCGCCGGAAGTGCGCTGCGGGCTGACCAGTCCGAGCCGGTCGTAGGTACGCAGGGTCTGCGCGTGCATGCCGGCCAGTTCGGCGGCCACTGAGATCAAGAAAGTGCGGGCTTCATCTCTCCTAGAGTTCTTCGCCATTTAGCGATTACCTGCCCATCCGGCCCGTGGGTTGAAACCACTGGCACGCTCGGCCTCCGCATAGGCCTCCAGCGCCTCCTGGGCGGTGCCTTCCAAGTCGGACGGAACGGCCACCTTCACGGTGACTAGCAAATCGCCGTTACCTCCACTGCGCTTGGGCACACCACGCCCGCGCACCCGCAGGATACGGCCGTCGGAGGTACCCTTGGGCACCTTGACTCCGACCTTGCCGTCCAGCGTCGGCACTGAAAGCGTTGAACCCAAAGCTAATTCACTGAAGCTGACGGGAATGGTCACGGTGAGGTCGTCGCCGTCGCGGGCAAAGACCTTGTCCGGCCGGACATGCACAGTCACATACAGGTCACCCGATGGGGCGCCGCGCAATCCGGCCTCGCCTTGCCCGGGCAGCCGGATACGCTGACCGTCCTCGACACCGGGCGGGATCCGCACATTGATGGTGCGGGTCCGGGTCGTTACGCCGGTGCCTTTGCACTCGTCGCAGGGGTGCTCGATGATCGAGCCACTGCCGCGGCAGTCGGTGCAGGGTTCGGAGAAGCCAAAGGCACCCTGATTGCGGTTGATGACACCGGAGCCGTTGCAGGTGGGACACACTTTCGGGCTGGTGCCCGGACGGGCTCCGCTGCCATGGCAGTTGGTGCACGGTGCCGGGCTTGTCAACCGCAGCGGCATCGCCACGCCTTGGGCGGCCTCGACGAAGTCCAGCTCGGTCTCGGTCTCCAGATCGTTGCCGCGTCGCGGCCGGCTGGGCCGGGCGCCTGCGCCGCCGCGTCCGAACAAGCCGCCGAACAGGTCGCCGATATTGTTGCCACCGCTTCGCCCTGCCGCGTCGAACAAATCGTTGAGGTTGAACTCGGCACCGTCACCACCGACGTTGAAGCCACCGGTGTCGAACCGGCGTCCGCCCAAGCCACCGCCGGCGAACAGCCGCCGGGTTTCGTCGTATTCCTTGCGCTTGGCCGCATCCGTGAGCACTTCTTTGGCCTCTGACGCGGCCTTGTACCGGTCTTCGGCCGCCTTGTCGCCGGGGTTGCGGTCCGGGTGGTTCTTGGCGAGTATCTTGCGGGCCGCTCGCTTTACCTCATCGGGCGTGGCGTCAGAGGAGACGCCCAGCTCCTTGTAGAAGTCTTTTTCGACCCATTCGCGCTGGGCCATATCGCGTCACCTCCTTTCGCCATTCTCTTTTATTGTCTTGATTCTGTGCTCTATTCAGCTGAAGCGTCGGCGTTATCATCTGTGTCGGCCTGTCCGGTTTCGACGGCAACGGTGTCGACGACGCCCACCAGGGCATTGCGCAGTACGTGCTCACCCATCTTGTAGCCGCGCCGCATGACCGTGCCGATCACCGACTTGGATCCCGGGCCGCCATCGCCCTCGTGTTGCACCGCTTCGTGCAGCACCGGGTCGAAGTCTTCGCCCTCGGCACCAAACGCCTCCAGCCCGAGCCCGGTCAGTGCGCCGTCCAGCTTGTCGGCAACCAACTTCAGCGGGCCGGACTCCAGGTCACCGTGCGTGCGTGCCCGTTCAAGATCGTCGAGCACGCCTAGCAATTGGGTGACGACGCTGGCCTTGGCCCGATCAGTGGCGGCCTGCTGGTCGCGCAGCGCCCGCTTGCGGTAGTTGGCGAAATCGGCCTGCACCCGTTGCAGATCGCCGAGCAGTTCGGCCGCCTTGTCGGCCTCCTCTGGCGTTTCGCCGGCGAACGCCTCCGACCCGCTGGGGGCCGGGCCGGAGGCACTCTGCCGTACTTCGCCGGTCTCGGGATCAATCCGCCGTTTGTCGGTGATCGTCACCTGTTCCGGGTTGCCTTCATCGCTTCGGTTCTCTTGAGTCACTTGGACTCCTGGTCATCTTCGACCACCTCCGCGTCCACAACATCGTCCGCTGAGCCCGAGCTGCCGGGCGCAGCGCCGTCGGCACCCCCGGCGGCCTGGGTGGCTTCGTAGATCGCCTGTCCCAGCGCCTGGGACTCCTGGCCCAGCTTCTCCATCGCCGTCTTGATCGCGGCGATATCGGTGCCACCGAGCGCCGTCTTGGCCTCGGCCACAGCGGCGTCAACCTTGTTCAAGGTGTCCTCGGGAACCTGCGAACCACCCTCGGCCTCACGTTGCTCTTTGACGAACTTCTCCGTTTGGTAGACCAGCGTCTCGGCCTGGTTGCGAACATCGGCTTCCTCGCGACGCGCGCGGTCTTCATCCGCGTGCGCTTCGGCGTCCTTGATCATCCGGTCGATCTCTTCCTTGGAAAGGCCGGAGCCCTCCTGGATTTTGATCGTGTTCTCCTTGCCGGTGCCCTTGTCCTTGGCAGTGACGTGCACGATGCCGTTGGCGTCGATGTCGAAGGTGACCTCGACCTGGGGCACTCCGCGCGGAGCCGGTGGCAGGCCGGTCAGCTCGAAGGAGCCGAGCAGCTTGTTGTGCGAAGCGATTTCGCGCTCGCCCTGGTAGACCTGGATCTGCACCGACGGCTGATTGTCATCGGCGGTGGTGAAGGTCTCCGAGCGCTTGGTCGGGATGGTGGTGTTGCGTTCGATCAGCTTGGTCATCACGCCACCCTTGGTCTCGATGCCGAGACTCAGCGGGGTAACATCAAGCAGCAGAACGTCTTTCACCTCGCCCTTGAGTACGCCGGCCTGCAGCGCAGCGCCCACCGCGACGACCTCGTCGGGGTTGACGCCCTTGTTGGGCTCCTGGCCGCCGGTCATTTCCTTGACCAGATCCGAGACTGCCGGCATGCGGGTGGAACCACCCACCAGAACCACGTGGTCGATATCGGAGACCGGGATACCGGCGTCCTTGATGACCGACTGGAACGGGTTGCGGGTGCGGTCCAGCAGATCCAGAGTGATCTTCTGGAACTCCGCACGAGTCAGCTGCTCGTCGAGGAACAGCGGGTTCTTGTCCGCGTCGACGGTGATGTAGGGCAGGTTGATTGAGGTGCTCTGGCTCGAGCTCAGCTCGATCTTGGCCTTCTCTGCCGCCTCACGCAGCCGCTGCATGGCCATCTTGTCCTTGGTCAGGTCGATACCGCTGGTGCCCTTGAACTTTTCGACCAGCCAGTCGACGACGCGCTGGTCCCAGTCGTCACCACCGAGGTGGTTGTCACCGCTGGTGGCACGGACCTCGACCACGCCTTCGCCGATCTCGAGCAGCGAAACGTCGAAGGTGCCGCCGCCCAGGTCGAAGACCAGGATGGTCTGTTCCTTCTCGCCCTTGTCCAGGCCGTAGGCCAAGGCCGCGGCAGTCGGTTCGTTGACGATCCGCAGCACGTTCAGACCGGCGATCTGGCCGGCCTCCTTGGTCGCCTGACGCTGAGCGTCGTTGAAGTAGGCGGGCACGGTGATCACCGCGTCGGCAATGTCCTCACCGAGGTAGCTCTCCGCGTCGCGCTTCAGCTTCTGCAAGATGCGGGCGCTGATCTCCTGCGCGGTGTAATTCTTTCCGTCGATCTCAACGGACCAATCGGTGCCCATGTGGCGCTTGACCGAACGGATGGTCCTGTCGACGTTTGTCACCGCCTGGTTCTTGGCGGGCTGGCCGACCAACACTTCGCCGTTGCGCGCGAACGCGACGACCGACGGAGTGGTCCGAGAGCCTTCCGAGTTGGCGACGACAACGGGTTCGCCACCCTCGAGAACCGCGACGACGGAGTTGGTGGTCCCGAGGTCGATACCGACCGCACGAGCCATAGTGAATCCTCCTGATTGTGGTAGAGCTTCTTGCTTGCCTGATTCCTGCATCATGCTGAGTGAACCTCGCTCAAGTCTGCCCTGCCAGGCAGCGGGCTGTCAACCCGATATTGAGTCTTATGCACTCAACTTGCTGACAATGCTAACGGAGCGGGCCGATATCTTGTTCCCGGGGTGCAGGAAATCCCAGGCACCTACGGCCCAACGTGGACCAGTTGCGCTGGACGTGGGGTTCAAGCCCAACGAGTCGACGTTCGCGGGGGTGGGGGGGCTTATCGCTTGACGTTGGCGATGATGTGCTGCGTGTTGTATGGCGCGCCGATGGGGATCCCGTGCGCATCGTTGAGGGTATTCCACTGGCTGACAAAGATATTCAAATTCTCGAGGGTCGAGCCAGGGACGATATACCCGCCATAAGGTTGGGGCGTGATTTTGTGGTCGACGATTGTCGTCAGTGCGCCTTCGAGGAATAGTTTCGTAGGCTCATCGGCCACCCGGACCTCGACGTTTCCAGTCGTCGCGTTGAAACCGGCGAGCACCACTTTGTCGTCGACTTGCCGCAAGCTGATCTCGCCGAAGTTCTGCCCCTGGCTAATCGGCGCCGCCCGGTGTCCGGGTCGGCCCCAGCGGCGCCGAACGTAGGGCCGCCACGTCGAGCGGTCGGTGCAGGTGTCAGGCTCGGCGTGGTAAAGGATGATCCCCTGACTACGGTCAAAGGAGGTCGCCGCGATGTACACCTTCCCGTCGTTGCCCAGGTAGCCGCTGATCTGTGTCGGTGCGCCCCGTCTCCAGCGGCGCCAGCTCCAGGGGCGCCAGGATCCCTCGATGGGCTTCCAGCCTTTTGCCGGGTCACTCGTGGCCTCCACCAGCCACGAACCCCCGTCGGGGCTCAGGTTGCTGGTGCCCACTGCCATCATGTACGTCTTGCCGTCGACCAGCACACTGCCCGCCGGCAGCGTGTTCTTCCCTTGCGCCGGCGGCGGCGGAATGAATAGCGGGTTGGGGCCTCCCGCGGGCCCGTTGAGCGGTTCGCCGAATTGCGGTCGGCCCTTTTCGTCGAATGTCACCGGAACCGCCACCGACGCGTAGTGCGGGCCGATTCCGACCTTGTCGCCGCCGAAAGAATCACCGAACACGGCGACCAAGGAGCCGTCGGGCAGTTGAACAATCTCGCCCAAATCCGCCGCGCCGATCCCGGGTACGGCCCCAGCGGCGCCGGTGCCGGCGACCGGGCCTAAGTTGCGTGCGTTACCGGGCGGCAGTCGCATCGCGTTCATCGAAGAATGAATTCTTCGATCAACTCCAGCAGGGCGTGAGCGGCCGCGCTGGGCGACCGAGTCGCGGACCTCGCAACGAAAAGGCTCGAAGCGGCGATCGGTATCTTCGAGTACTTCGGCAGCCTGGTGGAGGTGCTGCCCAGCCAGGCGCGCGACTATGGCCCGGTACTGGACGTGAGCACACCGGAGCCGTACGGGGTGATTGCCGGCATCGTGCCCTTCAACTGGCCACCCATCCATACCGCCGGGAAGATCGCGCCGGCGCTCGCTGTCGGGAACGCAATAGTGCTCAAGCCACCGGAGCAGGCGCCCTCGGTGGTGCTGCGCATGGTGGAACTGATTCAGTCGGTGCTGCCGGACCGCGTGGTGCACGTCGTGCCCGGCAAGGGCCCGGTGGGTGCCCGGCTCGCCGGACATCGCCTGGTGGGCAAGGTCTCCTTCACAGGATCACCGGGCACGGGCGCGGCGGTGCTGCGGATCGCGGCCGCCAATCTCACCCCGTCTCTGATGGAGCTGGGCGGAAACAACCCATTGGTGGTCTTCGACGATGCGAACCTGCACGAGGCGCTGCTGGCCGCCGTCGATGGCGGGTTTTTCAACCAGGGCGAGGCCTGCACGGCCGCGTCGCGGATTCTTTTGCAGGACAACATCTATGCGGAGTTCGCGGCGAAACTGTCCGCTGCGGTGGCCCGGCTGCGGGTGGGCGATGGCGCCGATCCCGACACCGACGTCGGCCCGCTGGTCACCCGGGTGCAGCAACAAAAAGGTTTGGAGTACCTCAAGATCGCCGTGGCCGAAGGCGCCCGTATCGCTGCTCAGGCGCCGCTGCCCGACGATCCCCGATTGGCGGACGGGTTCTACGTCGCGCCGACCGTGCTGACCGACGTAACTCCAAAGATGTTGGTAGCCAAGGACGAGATCTTCGGTCCGGTGGTAACGCTGATTCCGTTCAAAGACGAAGGCGAGGCCGTCCGGATCGCCAACAGCACACCGTTCGGACTTGTCGGGGCGGTGTTCAGCCAGGACGCCGACCGAGCGCTGCGGGTGAGTCGGCAGATCCGGGCCGGGACCGTGTTCGTCAACAATTATCACCGGGTGTCTATCGGTACTGGATTCGGCGGGGTCGGGCATAGCGGATTCGGGCGCGAGCACGCCCAGGAGACGCTGGCGGAATACGGGTACACCAAGACGATTCGGCTGGCCACCAACCGCGACGAGCTGCCCTACTGGACGGCCGCCGCCAGAGTGCTGAAGGATTAGCCGTCGGATGCGGACCATCGCGCTCGAAGAGCACTACGCGACAGCGGAATTCCTGCGCGGGCCGGGCGCCTGGCTCGCATCTCGCCCGGGCATTGTCGAACCCATCTCCGACCTGGGCGACGGCCGCATCGCGGCAATGGACGACGCCGGTATCGATCTGGCCGTGCTGTCATTGGCCGCTCCCGGAGTGGAGCAGCTGGACGGCCCGGAAGCCGTGCGCCTGGCCAGGGACTGCAACGACGAACTCGCAGCGGCGGTCGCGCGGCATCCGGATCGGCTGGCGGGCTTCGCGGCCCTGCCCATCAGCGCGCCAGACGCGGCGGCGGACGAACTGGAACGCGCGGTGCGCCAACACGGCTTTCCTGGCGCGGTGATCAACGGGCACAGCCAGGGCCGCTACTTGGACGACCCCGTCTTCGACCCCGTCCTCAATAGCGCAGCGGCACTGAAGGTTCCGATCTATCTGCACCCGACCATCCCGCCGAAGGGTGTCATCGAGCCCAGTTACGCGGGATTTACCGACAAGGTGACATTCGCGCTGGCCACGGTGGGCTGGGGATGGCACATCAACACCGCAACGCACGTGCTGCGGATCATTCTCGGCGGCGTGTTTGACCGGTACCCGACGTTACAGATGATCATCGGGGACATGGGTGAGGCGACGTCGTTCATGTTGCCGCGATTCAGGGACTAGCACAGCCACGCTGAAGCCGGAACTGACCGGCCTGCGGCACCCGGTCAGCACCTACCTTCGGCAGAACTTCCACTACACGTTCGCCAACTTCAACGACATACCGACGTACGCCAACCTGGTTGCGCAAGTCGGAGTTAGCCGCGTGGCCTTCTCAGCCGACTACCCGTTCGGGTCGATGCGAGCGGCGCGCTCGTTCCTCGACAACCTGCCGCTACCGCACGACGACCGGGCAAGCAGCAGCCATCGCAACGCCGAGCGACTGCCGGGGTTGTGAGGCCCCTCCGGTCGATCGCCTCGGTCCACCATTCACAGCCGCACCGTTTGTATCGCTAGTCACACTGGCGGCCGGCTCCTTTTTTCGAGTTGCCACATCGGCGCGCGCCGCGTCGAGCAGTGGCATAGCTTTACGGTCAATCGCCCCTCGGGATAGGAACTCAATGCCACCGGAGAACACCGCCGCCGAGCGGCTCACCCGCGAAGACGCCGGCTACACCAAAGGCCTCAACAACCGGCAGCTGCAGATGATCGCTCTCGGCGGTGCGATCGGAACCGGTCTTTTCCTCGGCGCCGGCGCAAGGCTTGCGTCAGCTGGGCCCGGGTTGTTCATCGTCTATGGGGTCTGCGGCATCTTCGTCTTCCTGATCCTGCGCGCTTTGGGTGAGCTTGTGCTGCACCGCCCGTCGTCTGGATCGTTCGTGTCCTATGCCCGTGAATTCTTCGGGGAGAAGGTGGCTTTCGCCGCAGGCTGGATGTACTTCCTGAACTGGGCGATGACCGGGATCGTGGATACCACCGCGATCGCGACCTACATCCACTATTGGAACGTGTTCGAATCCGTCCCGCAGTGGACGCTCGCGTTGATCGCACTGGTGGTCGTCACGTCGATGAACCTGATTTCGGTCAAGGTCTTTGGCGAACTGGAGTTCTGGGCCTCGTTGGTCAAGGTACTGGCGCTGGTGACGTTCCTTGTGGTCGGCACCGTCTTTCTGGCCGGGGGTTTCAAGGTTGACGGTCACGACACCGGGCCACAGCTGTGGAGCGGCAACGGGGGGCTCTTGCCGTCCGGCCTGCTGCCGCTGGTGATGGTCACCTCGGGGGTGGTGTTCGCCTATGCCGCCGTCGAACTGATCGGCATCGCGGCCGGGGAGACGGCGAACCCGGAGAAGGTCATGCCGCGCGCGATCAACTCTGTGGTGTTCCGGATCGCCGTCTTTTACGTCGGGTCGACGATCCTACTGGGGTTGCTGCTGCCCTACACCGCCTATCACGCCGGTGTGAGTCCGTTCGTGACGTTCTTTTCGAAGGCCGGATTTCACGGCGCGGGCAGCCTGATGAACCTCGTGGTGCTCACCGCGGCGCTGTCAAGCCTGAACGCCGGCCTGTATTCCACTGGCCGGATCCTGCGGTCGATGGCGATGAGTGGTAGCGGCCCGAAGTTCACCGCGGTCATGTCGAAGAACGGCGTGCCGTTCGGCGGGATCCTGCTTACCGCCGGAATCGGGCTTTTCGGCATCGTGCTCAATGCGCTCAAACCCAGCCAAGCGTTCGAGATCGTGCTCCACATCGCCGCGACCGGTGTCATCGTTGCCTGGGCGACGATCGTGGCGTGCCAACTGCGGTTCTACTACATGACGAAAGCCGGGACGCTGGAGCGGCCGAAATTCCGGATGCCGCTGTCTCCTTACACCGGCTACGCCACGCTGGTTTTCCTGGCCGGCGTGCTGATCCTGATGTATTTCGACAAAGTGCAAGGGCCCTGGATGATCGGCGCGACCGTCGTCGGCATCCCCGCCCTCATCGGCGGCTGGTATCTGGTGCGCGGCCGCGTCGATGCCGCCGCACAGGACGTCGGCCCCAGCGCCGGGGATGTCGCGTCCGCGCCTGTGGTGGATCTGGAGGATTGACGGCCCGACCGATTGGCTTCACCACGCCCGGCCTACCGCGCGGCGGTAACACTTTGCTATCGGCTACGTTCCCAAAGCGCGTCACTGCAGTAACTTGAGTCACCTGCTGCGTAATCTGACCTCTTGATATCTCAGATTTCCGGGGAGCAACGGGTGCGGTTATCGCTAAAGACACGGCGGGGTCTGGCCGGTGGATCGTCGCTGTTGCTGGCGGGTGCGCTCCTGCTTTCCGGCTGCAGCAGCATCATCGAGGGCAAGCCGGTGGCCTCGCCTGGGGCCGGGCCGACCGAGCCATCCTTCCCGACGCCCCGGTTGACGCCGCCCTCGACACCGCCGGCCACCACCAGCCCAAGCCCGGCGCCACCGACCACACCGGCGAGCCCGACCCCTCCGGCCGGCGCGGTCCCACTCAAACCCGACCAGAATGGTTACGTCTTCATCGAAACCAAATCCGGTCTGACGCGCTGCCAGATCAACAAAGAGAGCGTCGGGTGCGAGGCACCGTTCACCCACTCTCCCTTGCAGGACGGAGAGCACGCCAACGGCGTCAGCATCACCGCTGGCGGCACCGTTAATTGGGTGCTCGGCAACCTGGGGGCTATCCCGACAGTCACCATCGACTACAAGACCTACGACGCGCAGGGCTGGACGATAATCGCCACCGCCGACGGGACTCGGTTCACCAACGAACACACTCGCCACGGCATGTTCGTCAGCATCGACACGGTCAGTACATTCTGAACGCCTGAAAGACCAATTCAACGCTCCGTCGCGTCGCCCAGGGGCCGCAGTGGGGCCACCGTTCTAAGGCGAAACCGGCCGCCTGTCGAAGGCGACGTTGGCCGCATGTTTGCTGATTTTGAATATGCGGCTGACCACCTGTTCGGATTTGTACAACCGGCGTAGTGTCAATAGCTGCTGAGAATTCAGCCGGTCTGGGACGGGTTCAGTCGTACGCTGCTCAACCCAAGGAGCGCTGGCTCCAAGCCCTGACATTTAGGTGATCGTCCGCACGGCTGGATCACCATGACCGACACATCATCACACCCTTGTGCGCCCTGTCGGGCGATGCCATTCCTCGACGCCGGACAAGGCGCAACTAACGCGCTCGCTCGGTTGTACTTCAGGTCACGAGTCATCTGATGGCGTATGTACTGGTAGCTCCAGAGGTGATGGCGGCAGCAGCAGGGAATCTGGCCGGGATCGGGTCGGCGATCAGGCAGGCCAACGCGGTGGCGGCGGCCTCGACGACGCAGGTGGCGGTGGCGGCTTCCGATGAGGTCTCGGCGGCGATCTCGGCGTTGTTTGGCAGCTACGGCCACGAGTTTCAGGCGCTTAGCGCGCAGACGGCGCTCTTTCATGACCAGTTTGTGCAGACTTTGACCTCAGGCGGGGGCGCCTACGCGGCCGCCGAAGCCGCCAACGCGACGCCACTGCAGACACTGCAGCAAGACGTGCTGGGGGCGATCAATACGCCCACCAACTTCTTGTTCAACCGCCCATTGATCGGCAACGGAACTAACGGGGCGGCGGGGACCGGGCAAGCAGGTGGGGCGGGAGGGTTCTTAATCGGCAGCGGCGGCCACGGTGGATCCGGGGTGGCCGGCACCCTGGCCAAACCCACCGGCGGTCACGGTGGAGTTGGCGGGAACGCCGGCCTGTTCGGCAGTGGCGGGACAGGCGGGGCCGGCGGGGCCGGCGCGGCCGGTGCGGCGGGCGGCCACGGTGGAGCTGGCGGTGCCAGCGGATTCCTGGGCGGCTTCGGCGGCGCCGGCGGCAGCGGCGGCGCGGGTGCGGCCGGCGGGGTCACCGCGGCCGGGGCCGGTGGAACTGGCGGCGTCGGCGGCGCGGACAGGGCGCCGATGTTCTATTCCGGCGGCGCGGGCGGGGCCGGCGGTACCGGCGGGGCCGGTGCCACTGGTATCGACGGCACCGCGGGCGGCGGGCCTGTGGGCGGGGCTGGTGGTACCGGCATTGCGGGCGGCGGCGGTGGGGCTGGCGGTACCGGCGGCGGCAGCTACGGGCTGTTCAGCTCCGGCGGCACGGGGGGCATCGCCGGTACCGGCGGCTTGGGCGGAAACGGTGGGGCCGGTGGGGCCGGCGTGAGCTTCGGTGTGGCGGGCGGCAACGGTGGTACCGGCGGGCTTGGTGGTAACGCCGGCATCGGCGGGGCCGGCGGGTCTGGTGGATTCTTCGGGGCCGGCGGAACCGCGGGTCATCCGGGCGCCAGTGGTTCTGGTGGCACTGGTGGTAACGGTGGGGCTGGCGATATGGCGGCCACAGCCGGTGGCGCTGGCTTTGTGGGCGGCCACGGCGGGGCCGGCGGTAACGGCGGCTCGGCGGGTGCTGGTGGCATCAACGGCGCTGGTGGTCTGGGTGGTAACGGCGGCGGCGGTGGCACCGGCGGTAACGGTAGCGCGGGAATGGGCAGTGACGGTCACGCCGGCGGGGCCGGCGGTGACGGCGGTAACGCAGGCGCCGGCGGCCTGGCTGGCGCCGGCGCGGGCGCCTCGGGTGTCGCGGGCAATGCGGGCACCGGTGGTAATGGTGGCACTGGGGGTACCGGCGGGGCCGGCGATGTGGGTACCGCGGGCAGCGTAGGCGGCGGTACCGGCGGCACCGGCTTTACTGGCGGCTCTGGCGGCTCCGGCGGCGCGGGCGGCAACTCTGGTTCCGGTGGCACTAACGGGGCCGGCGGGCTGGGCGGGGCCGCCGGGGTCGGCGGGGCCGGCGGTAACGGCGGGTCCGGTGCCGACGCGCTGGGTAGCACCGGGGCGGCCGGTCAAGCCGGCGGTAACAGCGGTAACGGTGGCACCGGAGGCACCGGCGGGGCCGGCGGCAACGCCGGGATCGGCGCCAGCGGGGCCGGTGTCACCGGGTCCGGCGGGGCCGGCGGGGCCGGCGGCGCCAGCGGCGCCCAGGGTGGGCTGGGCGGGGCCGGGGCCGCCAACACCACGGTCGGCGGGGCCGGCGGGGCCGGCGGGGCCGGCGGGTCGATCGGCACCGGCGGCACCGGCGGGGCCGGCGGCGCACCCGGTGGCAGTGGCACCGGCGGGACCACCGGGACGACCGGCGGCAACGGTCAATCAATCGGCACCGGCGGCACCGGCGGCAACGGCGCGGCCGGCGGGGCCGGCGGCAACGGCAGCAACGGTGGGGCGGGCACCGGGGCGGCCGGCGGCAACGGCGGCACCGGCGCGGCCGGCGGGGCCGGCGGGGTCGGCGGGTCCGGCGGCACCAACTCGGGCACCGGCGGCAACGGCGGGATCGGCGGGACCGCCGGAGTCGGTGGGGCCGGCGGCAACGGCGGGTCCGGTGCCGACGCGCTGGGTAGCACCGGGGCGGCCGGTCAAGCCGGCGGTAACAGCGGTAACGGTGGCACCGGAGGCACCGGCGGGGCCGGCGGCACCGCCGGGATCGGCGCCAGCGGGGCCGGTGTCACCGGGTCCGGCGGGGCCGGCGGGGCCGGCGGCACCAGCGGCGCCCAGGGTGGGCTGGGCGGGGCCGGGGCCGCCAACACCACGGTCGGCGGGGCCGGCGGGGCCGGCGGGGCCGGCGGGTCGATCGGCACCGGCGGCACCGGCGGGGCCGGCGGCGACCGGTGGCAGTGGCACCGGCGGGACCACCGGGGCGACCGGCGGCAACGGTCAATCAATCGGCACCGGCGGCACCGGCGGCAACGGCGCGGCCGGCGGGGCCGGCGGCAACGGCGGCAACGGTGGGGCGGGCACCGGCGCGGCCGGCGGCAACGGCGGCACCGGCGCGGCCGGCGGGGCCGGCGGGGTCGGCGGGTCCGGCGGCACCAACTCGGGCACCGGCGGCAACGGCGGGATCGGCGGGACCGCCGGAGTCGGTGGGGCCGGCGGCAACGGCGGGTCCGGTGCCGACGCGCTGGGTAGCACCGGGGCGGCCGGTCAAGCCGGCGGTAACAGCGGTAACGGTGGCACCGGAGGCACCGGCGGGGCCGGCGGCACCGCCGGGATCGGCGCCAGCGGGGCCGGTGTCACCGGGTCCGGCGGGGCCGGCGGAGCCGGCGGCACCAGCGGCGCCCAAGGCGGGCTGGGCGGGGCCGGGGCCGCCAACACCACGGTCGGCGGGGCCGGCGGGGCCGGCGGAGCCGGCGGATCGATCGGCACCGGCGGCACCGGCGGGGCCGGCGGCGCACCCGGGGTCGGCGGGACCGGCGGAGTCGCCGGGGCGACCGGCAACAGTGGTGCGTCGATCGGCACCGGCGGCACCGGCGGCAACGGCGCGGCCGGCGGGGCCGGCGGCGCCGGCAGCAACGGTGGGGCGGGCACCGGCGCGGCCGGCGGCAACGGCGGCACCGGCGCGGCCGGCGGGGCCGGCGGGGTCGGCGGGTCCGGCGGCACCAACTCGGGCACCGGCGGCAACGGCGGGATCGGCGGGACCGCCGGAGTCGGTGGGGCCGGCGGCAACGGCGGGTCCGGTGCCGACGCGCTGGGTAGCACCGGGGCGGCCGGTCAAGCCGGCGGTAACAGCGGTAACGGTGGCACCGGAGGCACCGGCGGGGCCGGCGGCACCGCCGGGATCGGCGCCAGCGGTGCCGGTGTCACCGGATCCGGCGGGGCCGGCGGAGCCGGCGGCACCAGCGGCGCCCAAGGCGGACTGGGCGGGGCCGGGGCCGCCAACACCACGGTCGGCGGAGCCGGCGGGGCCGGCGGGACCGGCGGATCGATCGGCACCGGCGGCACCGGCGGGGCCGGCGGCACCGGCGGCGACCGACCGGGGCGACCGGCAACAGTGGTGCGTCGATCGGCACCGGCGGCACCGGCGGCGCCGGCGCCAGCGGCGGAGCGGGCAGCGCCGGCAGCAACGGTGGGGCGGGCACCGGCGCGGCCGGCGGCAACGGCGGCACCGGCGCGGCCGGCGGGGCCGGCGGGGTCGGCGGGTCCGGCGGCACCAACTCGGGCACCGGCGGCAACGGCGGGATCGGCGGGACCGCCGGAGTCGGCGGGGCCGGCGGCAACGGCGGGTCCGGTGCCGACGCGCTCGGTAGCACCGGCGCGGCCGGTCAAGCCGGCGGTAACAGCGGTAACGGTGGCACCGGCGGCACCGGCGGGGCCGGCGGCAACGCCGGGATCGGCGCCAGCGGGGCCGGCGTCACCGGGTCCGGCGGGGCCGGCGGAGCCGGCGGCACCAGCGGCGCCCAGGGTGGGCTGGGCGGGGCCGGGGCCGCTAACACCACGGTCGGCGGAGCCGGCGGGGCCGGCGGGACCGGCGGATCGATCGGCACCGGCGGCACCGGCGGGGCCGGCGGCGCACCCGGGGTCGACGGCACCGGCGGGACCACCGGGGCGACCGGCAACAGTGGTGCGTCGATCGGCACCGGCGGCACCGGCGGTGCCGGCGCCAGCGGCGGAGCGGGCAGCGCCGGCAGCAACGGTGGGGCGGGCACCGGCGCGGCCGGCGGCAACGGCGGCACCGGCGCGGCCGGCGGGGCCGGCGGGGTCGGCGGGGCCGGCGGCACCAACTCGGGCACCGGCGGCAACGGCGGGATCGGCGGGACCGCCGGAGTCGGCGGGGCCGGCGGCAACGGCGGGTCCGGTGCCGCCGCGCTGGGCAGCACCGGCGCGGCCGGTCAAGCCGGCGGCAACAGCGGTAACGGCGGCACCGGAGGCACCGGCGGGGCCGGCGGCACCGCCGGCGATCGGCGCCAGCGGGGCCGGCACCACCGGGTCCGGCGGGGCCGGCGGAGCCGGCGGCACCAGCGGCGCCCAGGGTGGGCTGGGCGGCGCCGGGGCCGCCAACACCACGGTCGGCGGAGCCGGCGGGGCCGGCGGGGCCGGCGGATCGATCGGCACCGGCGGCACCGGCGGGGTCGGCGGCCACCCTCGGCGGCACCGGCGGGACCACCGGGGCGACCGGCGGCAGCGGCCGTCGATCGGCACCGGCGGCAACGGCGGCAACGGCGCCACCGGCGGAGCGGGCAGCGCCGGCACCAACGGTGGGGCGGGCACCGGGGCGGCCGGCGGCAACGGCGGCACCGGCGCGGCCGGCGGGGCCGGCGGGGTCGGCGGGGCCGGCGGCACCAACTCGGGCACCGGCGGCAACGGCGGGATCGGCGGGACCGCCGGGGTCGGTGGGGCCGGCGGTAACGGCGGGTCCGGCGCCGACGCGCTCGGTAGCACCGGCGCGGCCGGTCAAGCCGGCGGTAACAGCGGTAACGGCGGCACCGGCGGCACCGGCGGGGCCGGCGGCAACGCCGGGATCGGCGCCAGCGGTGCCGGCGTCACCGGATCCGGCGGGGCCGGCGGGGCCGGCGGCACCAGCGGCGCCCAGGGCGGACTGGGCGGGGCCGGGGCCGCCAACACCACGGTCGGCGGAGCCGGCGGGGCCGGCGGGGCCGGCGGATCGATCGGCACCGGCGGCACCGGCGGTGGCCGGCGGCGGCCGGCGGGACCACCGGGGCGACCGGCAGCAACGGCGCAATCGATCGGCACCGGCGGCAACGGCGGTAACGGCGCGGCCGGCGGGGCCGGCGGCGCCGGCACCAACGGCGCCACCGGCACCGGGGCGGCCGGCGGCAACGGCGGCACCGGCGCGGCCGGCGGGGCCGGCGGGGTCGGCGGGGCCGGCGGCACCAACTCGGGCACCGGCGGCAACGGCGGGATCGGCGGGACCGCCGGGGTCGGCGGGGCCGGCGGCAACGGCGGGTCCGGTGCCGCCGCGCTGGGCAGCACCGGCGCGGCCGGTCAAGCCGGCGGCAACAGCGGTAACGGCGGCACCGGAGGCACCGGCGGGGCCGGCGGCACCGCCGGCGTCGGCGCCAGCGGGGCCGGCACCACCGGGTCCGGCGGGGCCGGCGGGGCCGGCGGCACCAGCGGCGCCCAGGGTGGGCTGGGCGGCGCCGGGGCCGCCAACACCACGGTCGGCGGAGCCGGCGGGGCCGGCGGGGCCGGCGGATCGATCGGCACCGGCGGCACCGGCGGCGGCCGGCGGCACCGGCGGGACCACCGGGGCGACCGGCAGCAGCGGCGAATCGATCGGCACCGGCGGCAACGGCGGCAACGGCGCCGCCGGCGGGGCCGGCGGCACCGGCACCAACGGCGGGGCCGGCACCGGCGCGGCCGGAACCAACGGCGGGACCGGCGGGACCGGCGGCGCCGGCGGCAACGGCGGCACCGGCGGCACCAACTCGGGCACCGGCGGCAACGGCGGGATCGGCGGGACCGCCGGGATCGGCGGGGCCGGCGGCAACGGCGGCAGTCCGGCGTTTCCGGCACGGCCGGCACCGGTGTCACCCCCGGCGGGACCGGCGGCCTCGGAGGTAGCGCTGGCAACGGCGGTAGCGGCGGCACCGGCGGCGACGGCGGTAATGGCGGCACGGCCGCCCACGGCACCACCGGCACCGGCGGCAACGCCGGCAACGGCGGTGACGCCGGGACGGTCGGCATCGGCGGCGTCGGCGGGGCCGGCGGCACCGACGGCGGGGCCGGCGGCGGGAACGGCGGCAACGGCGGGAACGGCGGCAACCCCGGCAGCGGCGGCACCGGCGGCACCGGCGGCACCGGCTCCACCGCTGGTATCGCTGGCACGCCCGGCGTCGGGATCACCGGTCCAGCCGGTAACGGCGGGGCGGGCGGCAATGGCGCCGCCGGCGCCTTCGCCGGCACCACCGCCGGCAACGGCGGCAACGGCGGCAACGGCGGCGCGATCGGCAACGGCGGCGCCGGCGGCGCACGGCGGCACCGGCACGCCCGGCACCCCCGGCATCACCGGCAGCAACGGCGGGGCCGGCACCGGCGGCGAACGGCGGCGACGGCACGAGCGGCGCTAACGGCGGTAGCGGCGGCAACGGCGGCCAGGGCGGCCAGGGCGGCTCGACCTCCGGTAACGGCGGGGCCGGCGGGCTCGGCGGTAACGCCGGCAACGGCGGCAACGGCGGCGACGGCGGCAACGGCGGCTCCGGAAAGGCCGGCACAGGCGTACTCGTCGGCGGGACCGGCGGCCTCGCCGGTAACGCCGGTAACGCCGGCAGCGGCGGCACCGGCGGTAACGGCGGTGTCGGCGGCACGGCCGCCCACGGCAGCACCGGCGTCGGCGGCGACGCCGGCAACGGCGGTAACGCCGGGACGGTCGGCAACGGCGGCGTCGGCGGGGCCGGCGGCACCGACGGCGGGGCCGGCGGCGGGAACGGCGGCAACGGCGGCAACGGCGGCAACCCGGCCATCGCTGGTGGCGGCGGCACCGGCGGCACCGGCTCCACCACTGGTAGCAACGGCACGCACGGCATCGGGGACACCGCTCCGGCCGGTAACGGCGGGGCCGGCGGCATCGGCACCGACGCCACCTTCGCCGGCGCCAGCGGCGGCAGCGGCGGTAACGGCGGCAACGGCGGCGCGATCGGCAACGGCGGCGCAGGCGGGATCGGCGGCAACGGCATGGACGGCGCGGCCGGCACACCTGCTGTCGGTGCGGGCGGCGCCGGCGGCGACGCCGGCAACGCCGGTGCTGGCGGCAACGGCGGTGCGGGCGGCGCCGGCGGCTCGACCTCCGGTAACGGCGGTGGCGGCGGCGCCGCCGGTAACGGCGGTAACGGCGGGACGGGCGGCGACGGCAACGGCGGGGCCAACAGCGTGGCCGGCGGCAGCGGCGGAATCGGCGGCAACGGCGGCGGCGGCGCGGCCGGCGGCACCGGCGGCAAGGGCGGCGCGGCCTCGGGGGCAGGCAATGGCGGCGACGGCGGAGCCGCTGGTAACGGCGGGGCCGCCGGGGCTGGCGGCGTGGGCGCGGCAGGCGGTGACGGCAGTGCCGGTAACGGCGGGGTCGGCGGCAACGGCGGGGCCTCCGGTAACGGCGGGGTCGGCGGGGTCGGCGGTACTGGCGGGGTGGCCTCGGGGTCAGGTAATGGCGGTAACGGCGGGGCCGCTGGAGACGGCGGCGCCACCGGGGTCGGCGCGGTCGGCGGGGCCGGCGGCACCGGTAACGGCGGCAACGGCGGGGCCGCCGGCAACGGCGGGGCCACCGGTAACGGCGGGGCCGGCGGCGCCGGCGGCACCGGCGCGGCCTCGGGGTCAGGCAACGGCGGCAACGGCGGGGCCGCTGGAGACGGTGGCGCCAGCGGCGCCGGTGGCGACGGCGGGGCCGGTGGTATCGGCAACGGCGGCAACGGCGGCGCCGCCGGCACCGGCGGGGCCTCCGGGAATGGCGGAGCCGGCGGGGTCGGCGGGGTCGGCAGCGCGGCCTTGGGGTTAGGCAACGGCGGCGACGGCGGGGCCGGCGGCGAGGGCGGGGTGTCCGGGAGCGGCGGCGCCGCCGGCGCCGGCGGGGCCGCCACCAGCAGTGGTGCCGGCGGTGCCGGCGGGGCCGGCGGTGCCGGCGGTGCCGGCGGTGCCGGCGCGGCCGGCGGTGCCGGCGGGGCCGCCGCGGGGTCAGGTAACGGCGGTTACGGCGGGGACGCCGGCACCGGCGGGGTGTCCGCGAGCGGCGGAGCCGGCGGGGCCGGCGGCGCCGCCACCTTAGGTACCGGCGGCGTCGGCGGGGCCGGCGGCGCCGCCGTCGCTGGCGGCGTCGGCGGGGCCGGCGGGGCCGGCGGCGCCTCCACCTCAGCTAGCGGCGGCAACGGGGGCACCGGCGGCGACGGCGGCAACGGCGGCAACGGCGGCGACGGCGGCAACCATGGCGCAGGCACCATCAATGGGGCCCCCGGCGCAGGCGGCGCCGGGGCTGTTGGCGGTGCCGGCGGCGCGGGCGGCGCCGGCGGCGCCGGCCTCCCCCCGGGCAGCACCGGTAGCCTCGGCCCCGCCGGCACCCCCGGGAGTCCCGGCACCATCGGCACCTGATTGCCGTCCCGTACGGGACGGCCGAGGGACGAGCGGCGAAGCCGGACAGCGGCACGCGCTCGCGCACCCTTCGATCATTTAGAGCGAAATTCGAAAGCTGCGAGAGCAACGGACGATCCGACTGGATGTAACTGCCAGCTGGTATCAGTAGCATGACTGCGGTGGCACCCGGACGGCCGGACGACTTCAACGAACAACCGACCCAGCACGCCAAATACGGCAGGGGCGGATTCCCACCACCGGCTGCAGAGCCGGCACCGCCTCCGACTGTCGACCCCGATCCGGTGCCTCCGCCAACTCCGACGCCTGCTCCTGAGCAGTTAGAGCCCCCCGAATTTCTCGACCCTCTCGACGAAGAGGCTGAGTTCACCGCGTGGTACCGAAAGCCTGTGGTGCTCATCGGCTGGGGCCTGTTCGTTGCGATCCTGATCGGACTGATCGTCTACGGCATCATCGAGCTGATCCATGGCAACAACGGCACCAGCAATAACCCGTCGACCAGTACGACCACGATCCCGTCGACAACCACCAGCACCACGACACCACCGACGACCACGACAACCACCACCCCGACGACAGCGCCGCCCACCAGCAGCGCAGTCCAGCCGCCCGCATACCAGCCAACCCAACAGCAGCCAGCCCAACAGCAACCAACGCATCGCCATCACCTGCCGCAACTACCCTCGGTGATCACCATTCCAGAGGTGCCGACGGTGATTACGGTGCCGCCCGAACTCCGTTAACAACTCGTTTGCGGGCCAGTGGAATCCAGGGCCGATATGGTGAGGACCGGCCGATCGCCAGTGACACAACGGACACAGGGGTGCGCAAGATGAGCTCGTCGCTCGGGTTGTCGCTCGGGGTGGCCAACCTGGTTGCGGCCCGCGCTGGCAGCGCCCCGGTAGCTCGCAGATCCGTTTTGACGATCTACGACCAACGACCATCCGAAGTCGGTTTGCCGGAAGAAACCCCGAGCCTGACCGAACCCGGACTGGTGATGCGGGGATTCATCGAACGAGTCGGGGACCGGGCTCCGCTGGTGGCCCCCGACGGAACGAAGTACCTCGGCGCGGCGCTGACGGTCGAAGCGCTCGAGGCGATGGCACGCACGGTCGGCTACGGCACGCCAATCACGATCGCGGTTCCCGCGTATTGGTCCGAAGGCCAGATCGCCGCGCTGCGCGAGGAGTTCTTCGCCCAACCCGGCCTGACGCCGGGCGGCGTGCCTCCAGTTTTGATCTCCGACGCCACGGCCGCCATGGCAGCGCTACGCACCCAGCCGGGATTCCCGACCGACGGCGTCGTCGCCCTGTGCGACTTCGGCGCGAGCGGCACAAGCGTCTCGCTGATCAACGCCAGGCCGAACTCCCAGCCGATCGGGCCGCCGCTCCGGTACGCCGAATTCTCTGGTGACGCAATCGATCAACTCATCCTCAATCACCTGCGCGCAGCTGCGCCCCAGCTGAGCGAATGCCAGCGCGCCAAGGAGCAGCTGTCGACGGCCACGGTAACCACCATCGCACCGGGCGCGGCCGGCTCCGGAGATGCTATCCAGCTGTCTCGCACCGAATTCGAACAACTCATCTCGGAACCACTGGACCGATTCCTCGGCGCACTCGACGAGGCATTGCAGCGCAACAACATTGCGCGGTCCACCCTGGCCGCGGTGGCGATTGTCGGTGGTAGCGCAAGCATTCCGTTGATTACCACGCGCCTGTCGGGACACCTACAGGTGCCGATCATCACCGCACCCGACGCTACGTTCAGCGCTGCCATCGGCGCGGCTGTGCTCGGCCAACGGCGATCGTCGGCAGCCGTCCCCACTACGGCGAGTCCCATGATCGAGAACCCGACCGAAATGGTCGGAACGGCTGGGACCGCACTTGCCGAGGGGCCTCCGTTGGCATGGTCAGAAGACGCCGACGCAGACGAGCCCGTCCCCTACTCAGGCCCCGAACACACTGGTGGCTACGGCAGGGAGACAACTGGATTCGACGATGGGGACGACGATCTTTACGCCGCCGAAGCCCCACGACTGCCGTGGTACAAACGCACAGCGCTGATCTTGATCCTGGCCGGCGCGGGCGCGGCGATTCTGGCGGCGGTGGTGTTGGCACTGACCTTGGGCCGCGAGGAGCCGAATCCGATCCAACCGGCACCTCCGCCTCCGCCAGAGACGGTAACGGTCACGGCGCCGCCTCCCAGCGACACCACGCAGCCGCCCGTGGTTACCACGACGAACCAGCCCCCTGCCCCGGAAACGACGACGATCACCGCGCCTCCGCCGCCAATCACCACCACCGAGCCACCTCCAACAACGCAGGTGTCCACCACCGCACCGCCACCGCCACCGCCTACGCGAGAAAGGCCGTGGCCCCCTCGCTTTGGCCCACCGTGGCGACGCTAGCGCGGTTGGACGTTGGGCTTGTCGTAACCGCGGGCTGCGAAGTCCGCCACCATCGCCTCCGCGCTACGCACCGCGGCACGGCATGCCCTGGCGGTGAACGGGTCGTTGAGTGGATGCTCGGCGCGGCGGCGCCAGCGCTGCGCGGCGGCGAACGCGGCACGCGGGCCCTCGTTGGGATCTGTTTTGGGATCCTCGGGGTTCAAGCCCAGCCTGCTTTCCGGGTTGGTGCCCGACCCGCCGATGATACGACGCAGCGAGGCCATCTCGTCCCCGTTCAATGTCGTTGGTCGCGAATGCAATTGACTGAGTAATCGAAGTTCCTCAAAAGAGTGGGTGTCGGCCAGCAGCGGTTCGATATCGGCGATGATGTATGGCGTCGCGACGATCGGAAAAGCCTCCACAAACCTGCGCAACGACAGCAGCGCGGTGTGCGCTTTGAGCATGTCGGAGCGCTGCGCGAACTGTTGATCGATGACGTCGCGCAGTGCCACCAACCCGCTGCGCTCCAGCAGTTCGTCGGCCAGACCCGCGGCGTCGGTGACTCCGGCGGACAGCACGGCGATCGAGATCCGGATGCCGAACATGCCGAATCGCTCCAGCAGTTCCGCCCGGGTCGCCGCGTCCACGGGCAGCTGGTTGTTGGCCCGCACGAAGCGATCCACGCTCAACATGGCCTTGCTGAGCTCGGCGGTGTCGGCGCCGGCGAGCTTCTGCAGCGCGACGAATTCGCTTTGGCGCAGAGTGCGCGCGGTCAGGGCAAGCAGTCCGGACACCGGCACCACGGCCTGGCAGATGCCGGTCTGGTTCATCTCGCGGGTGAACCGCTGCGCCACGTCCGCCGCTGACAGCATCGCGTCGATCCGCCCGGCGCCAATCTCGTCGGCCCGCGAAGCGACGCCGACGATGCCCAGTGCGCCGGCGGCCCCGCCGACTAGCTGACCGATCTGTTTGAGCAGGGCGATGTCAGCGGCGTTCAGGGTGCGCAACAAGAACACCACCGCGTCCACTCGTGGCACGCCGTCCGGGGGCACCAACAGTCGCAGGGTTCGCTCGGAGGCATCGCGTGTTAACGACGACGTCCCCGGGGTGTCGATGATGGTGGAGTCGACGAGTTCCTCCGCCGGCCACTCGACATCCAGGTCGACCACCTCGGCGGGATTGATCGTCCGGAAGTCGAACGTCAGGCCTCCTTCTGGTCCGACACTGTGGTTGATCGGCACATTCGAATGCTTTCCGCCCCAATGGTTCGCCGTAACCTTTGGGGTGGGTCCGTGGCGGAACCAGGTGACAATCCGGGTGGCCTCGGTGGCGTCGGTCGGTGCGATGTCCTGGCCCACCAACGCGTTGACCAGAGTGGACTTTCCGGCCTTGAGCGTGCCCGCCAGCGCTATGCGGATAGGTTCATTGAGGCGCGCGCCGATGCGATCCAATTCGTGGAAGACATCCTGGCGCTGCCGGTACGCCGGCTCGCCCCGGTAGGCCTGAACCGTTCCGCCCAGAATCGCGCGGACTTGATCGCTTGTGCTCACGCCCGTCTCACACTGTTCTAAGGGAACCCGAGGTTGCCAACTTGTCCACGTTGTCGATGACCTGTTTCAGGATATCCAACTGCCGCTCGAGTTCGCGGACCTTGTTGTCGCGGTCGATCTCTTCGACGTGCGCCGCGGTGATGGTGGACTGCAGCGACTCGTTGAGCGAACGGTTGATCTCGTTTCCGATGTCGCGGTAATGGTCGCGCAGAGTGCGGTGGATGATCCGGAGCCGGTCGCGAGATTCCTTGCCTACCAGGAATGAAACGTCATCGACGAAACGCCGGACGTTGGTCTTCGCCTCGGCGCGCGCCCGTAGTAACCGGTTTTCCTTGTCCTCCTTGAACGCCATGCGGCCAAGGACCAGCCCGGCGCCCACCGACAGCGGGTTGAACAGGCCGAGCCCCGCTACCGAGGACAACATGCCGATCATGACCACGCCGCCGTAGGAGCCCCGCAAGCCGGTAACGACCTTCTGTGCCTTGCCCGCAGGCTTGGAATCCAGCTCGGCCAGCGACTTGAGCTCACCGAAATCTTCGCCCATGTCGCGCGCCCTCAGCTCGGGGGACATCACCGAGTCCAAACCCGCATCGGCAAAGGAGCTGGCCACGCTCTCCGCGAGAACCTCGGCACGCTGGTAGGCCCACACGAAGTTGTCACCGACCGCGGTGGCGACCGCGTCCTCCACCTCGTTGCCGATCTCGGCCCAATGCTGGGTCGGGTCACACGAATCGATCCGGCGTTCGATGTCCCCGGTGAGTGAGCGGAAACGGGCCCGCATGTCGTGGTCGACGTCGGTGCTCAGGTCGTTGAATCCATCGTTGAGTACCTGCTGCCACAACGCGGCCTGGTCGAGCGCGTCTATCGCTTCCCGTTTGCGCCGCTCCAGGTCGTCGGCGAGACGATCACGAAGCCCCGGATCGTTGATAACCGCTAGCTCTGAACCCGCGGACATGCTCAAATGCTTTGCTGCCGAGCGGATTTCATCCAGAACCCGATCTCGGGCCCGGTCGGTCTCGCGGGAAAGCACTTTCTCGCTCAGAAATTTGATGATCGCGGGGAAATTAGACTCCTCATTGAGCTCTTCGTCGTTGAGCGTGACGGCGTGGCTACGTAAAAACGAGGAGACCGGAAGGATCGGGATCGGCACTCGGGCGCGCTGTAAATGGGCGGCGTTGGTGTTGACGATGTCGCGCCAATGCGGATACAGGTCGGTCTTGGTCGCGACCAGTGCCCCGACCGGGCAGATTTGATGAGCCTGCCGAATGAACCACATCTCCGGTTCGGTCAATTCCTGGCTGGTGTCGCTAACCATCAACAGTGCGTCGGCGTCGGGCAACAGCCCGAGTGTCGCGGAAAGGTGAGGCTGGCCGTGGCCACCTACACCGGGGGTGTCGACAATCGCGAGCCCGCCCTGCAACAGGGGGCTTGGCACCGCCACCTCAACCCGCAGGACTTCTTGGCTACCGGCTTGCGGCGCTGACCGCAGATCGGTGTTGAGGTCGTCGACCGGGATCTCGACGGTGGTGGTTTCACCGTCGGGTCCTGCGGCCACGACAAGCCGGGCCGACGGCGTATCCCCGTAGCCCACCACGGTGATCAGCACGGTCGCCTCGTCGTCGCCGACCCGGGCGACCGGCAGATTCAGCAGCGAGTTGACCAGTTGGCTCTTGCCTTGTTTGAGTTGCCCGGCAATCACCACCTTGATCCGTGGGTCGATGATGCGCTCGCGGGCCCGTGTCAGTCGCTTTGCCAAGTCATCGCGGTCGTGGAGTTCGGCGATGGCGATGGTGTGATCGATCAACTCGACGATCACCCCGACGCGTCGCGGATCACTGGGTTGAGTCACGGTACTACTCCTTCCTCTCGCCCACTTTGTCGCTGCCCTCAGATCACGGTATGCGCGCGAGTCGGCAGGGACCACAAAGTCCCCGCCGACTCGCCATGCCGGCCCGGGCCGTTACCCGTGCGGGCCGCCCACGTGCGCCGGCGCCGGATGCGGTGCCGGCGCGGGCGCATGCACCGGCGCCGGCGCGTGCGGGGTGCCTTCGAACACCGACGGGCTGTGCGACGCCGCGGCGGGCGCGTGCTGAACCGGGGCGGGCGCGTGCTGGACGGGCGCCGGCGCGTGCTGGACGGGTGCAGGGGAGTGCTGAACCGGAGCCTGCGTCGGGGCGTGCGTCGCCGGCTGCTGGATCACCGGCGCACCCGCGCCGCCGTGGCTGACCGGACCGCCGGCACCCGGGCCCTGGATGACAGAGCCGGGGTTCGACGGCATCCCGTGGCCGCCTTCGATGGTGGGTTCGTGCCCAGCGCCAACTGTCGGGCCGTGCTGAGCCGGGATTCCGCCACCACCGCCCAGCGTGGCACCTTCCTGGCCCAGGATTCCGCCATGAGCCCCGCCGGCCGCCGTGCCGGCCCCGGGGCCGGCGGGTTGAGCGCTGCCGCCACCGCCGGCGTGCGCCCCCAAACCAGATCCAACCGCAATGGCGGGAGTCTGCGTTTGCGGCGTCGAGTGACCGCCCAACACGTTGCTCTGGCCGCTCAGCACGGCGCCCCCGCGTTCGCCGCCGATGCCCAGCCCCGCCCCGCCCGCGCCTGCAGCGCCAGCCTGACCACCGACTCCGACACCCCCCAACGGGCCTGAAATATGAGGAGTCGCAGCGCCATTCATCGCAGCGCCTTCGCTAGCGATCAACCCCGCCTGACCGCCGGCGCCAGCGTTGCCTGCACCGGCCAATCCGCCTCCGGCCGCCAAACCGGCCTGATTCCCTAGACCAGCACTGCCCGCTAAGCCGTTGCCAAATCCGGCCTGGCCGCCGAAGCCACCACCAGCCTGACCACCCAGACCACCACCGGGCTGACCAGTCAAACCAACGCCAACGGGACCACCCGCACCACCGCCGATGCCGCCGCCAGACGGGCCACCGACACCAGCGCCAAGACCGCCACCGGCCCGGGCGCCGAGCCCCGCGCTGCCGCCAAGACCACCCTCGCCAAGGCCCACACCGCCAACACCGGCGCCACCCTCGACACCGGCATCACCAGCGCCAAACGAGCGCCGCCGCCAAGCCCGGCGCGACCGCCAAGACCGGAGTGGCCGCCAAGACCACCCGCACCCACCAAGCGGGCGCCACCGCCGAGAGCGCCCTCACCACCAAGACCAGCCCGACCACCCAAACCGGCCTCACCACCACGACCAACGCCCAGACCGGCGCGCTCGCCAAAACCGGCCTCGCCTGCAAAGCCAAAGCCAGTCCGCGCGCCCAGGCCCCCGCCGAGACTCAAACTTTCTCCGAAGTGAGCGCCAAGACCGACCCCACCGCCGAGGCCGAACCCGGTACCGAACCCGGTACCGCCGCCGAGGCCGAGACCGACGTTCAAGCCGGCACTGATTTCGACGCCCCCGCCGAGACCCAGATGGGGGCCAAACCCACCTAGACCAGGACCAAACCCATCCAATCCAGGCCGGAATTCGCCCGGTCCAAAGCCACCCCAACCAGGCCGGAACTCGCTCGGTCCAAAACCACCCGAACCGGGGCCGAAACCGTGCCTGAACTCCCCCCAACCGGGACCGCCCCATCCGGTCCCGCCCCAACCGGGACCGCCCCATCCGGGCCCGTAACCAGTGCCCCAGCCACCGCCGTATTCGCCGAAACCAGGCTGCCAGCCCCGCGAGCCATAGCCATATCCGGGCCCGAAGCCGCCCAGTAGCCCGGAGCCAATACCGAGCAGCCCGCCCACGGCGTCGCCCACCAAGCCACCCACCCCCGGGTCATACCCGCCGTAGCCCACGCCGCCGTCTCCCCCGTAGCCCGGGTCATACCCGCCGTAGCCCGCGTCGCCGTCCCCGCCGTAGCCCGGCGCATAGCCGTACTGGTCGGTCAGGACTTGCTGCAGGCCGCCGATCGGATCGGGACCGAGCTCGGTGCCCGGCAGCGCGTTGGCCGCCGCCATTGCGAACTGGTCGGGTGCCACGTCGACCAGCCCGTTGTCATACATCGCCTGCTGCGGACCGCCCATGAAGGCCGACGCCGCCGCGGGATTGCTGAACAAGTCCAGGATGTATTGGATCAGTGCGTTCATGATCGGTTCCCCTTAAGCTCTCTGAAGCTTTTAGCCGGGCTAACCGGCGTTGAGATCCACGGTATGGATTCCGCTTCCGCTCCGAATCGGGGTCGAATCCCCCCGCTGATCGGGTACCCACCGGGTTCGACCGGCTCACCTCGATAGGGGATTAGGGGATTTTTTCGGACACCCTATGGGTCAGCTGTGCGTGCCCCTAACCACCGGTATTTGAGCACGTCGGACACACCTCGCGGGCCGTCGGCCCACTCGATCATGGACGGAACTCAGCCGTGAGCCCCGAAGCCGTGATGGCCGGGGGTGGCGGGGTCCGGGTGGATATCTGAGTGGTCCCACGTGCCGGGATCATCTGCAGCGAAGACGCTGTGATCTGCCGTGCCCGCAGGCACATCCAGACCCGTGAGCAGCACCGATTGTGCATGCGCGTCGACCTGAAAGGGATCCGGACCGGCCGGCGATTGCCCGGGTCCCGGGGCCGGCAGTTGGCTGATCACGCTGCTCACCGCGCCTTGATGGTCGAAGTGGTCAACGACGCGCGCGGCCGGGTGCGGCGTGAACGAGTCGAGCGCCGCTGCGGCCGCGCCGCTCGCCCAAACGTTGCCGTGATCGGCAAGCGTCACCCCCATACCGGCGCCGCCGGGGATCGCCGACGACAACGAATCCGATACCATCGGGATCAGATTGTTCACGTCTGCGCTGCTCACGTTCATTAAATGCGCGTCGGCAATGGACTGCGCGGGGTTCGCGGCGTAGCGGGCGGCGGCGTCGGGATCGCGCACAAGTGAGATCACGAAATCAAGCAACTCGTTTGCCATCGCGCACCTCCTAGCCGCGGTCGTCCTATGTATCCAAATGCTATCGGCCAACACCCGCCATGTGATCGGTGCGCATCCCACCTGCCCTGAGGCATCATTAGGGGGTAGAGCATTAGGGGAAGATTGGGGTTACGGGGATGGCTGAGCACCCGCCAGAGCAATCCCTCGACCTGACCCCAGCCGCGAACCAGGCCATCCGGGCCTTGTCTGAGGCCGTGACGGCGCCGGCCAAGCTGCTGATCAGCGGCGGCATTGGAACCGGCAAAACCACCGCCCTCAGCGCCGCCCGCGACACACTGATCCGCGGGGGGCTGACCGTGCTGACGCGTCCGCCCCGCCCCGGCGATCCGCCCGACGCCGCGCTGGTTGTCGACGACGCCCACCTGTTGACGGCGGAAGAACTGCTGAGTCTCAGCGAACGCATCGCGGACCCCCGAGCCACGGTCGTGGTGGCCGCCGAGCCCTGGGAGAATATGCGCGACCTGACGGTGGCGATCGAACGTGACCGGCCGCGTGTTTCCCTCGGTCCGCTGCCGGTGGCGGACGATCTGCTGGATTACACCGCGGGACTGCCGTTTCTGGTGCACGCGGTCGCGGTAAATGGGGCGCAATCCCCGGACCGAACGGCCCGGTTCGCGTTGATCGACCGATTACGCCGGCTCGACGAGGCCACCCTGGACGCCCTGCTCATCACTTCGCTCGCTCAAGAACTGGGCACCGCCGATGTGGCTGCTGCCCTGGGGATTTCGGTGACAGACGCACGGCGGCTGGTCGATCGGGCGCGTGCCAGCGGACTCATCGAGCCGTCGCACAGCCCGGAATTCCTGACGTCAGTCCACGACGCGGTCGCCCTGATCGTAGGCAATGCGCACCGGCACGAGGTCGAGACCGCGCTCGTGCGTTCACAACTCGACATGTCGACGGTGTCGCCGGAGCTCGCGCTGCGACTCGCCCAACACGGGCTCCGAGACGGCCGGTTGGCCGGTATTCTCGCGTGCCGGGCCGAGGCCAGCCGCGGCCAGCCACGCCGAGCCGCCCAGCTGTACCAGGCTGCGGTGGACGCCGGCGCCGAAGGGTTGGGTTCACGACTTGCCGACGCGCTGGCCTTGACCGGTGACTGCCCGGGCGCGGCGGCGCTGGCCGACAACCTGCTCGGTTCCCCGGATTCCACCGAACGCGCCGCGGCGGTCCGGATTGCAGCCAGTGTCGCGGCCCACGATGGCAACGCCAGTCATGCAGCGGAGCTGTTCAGCTGGCTTGGCCCGCACCCGGACTCCGTCGTCGGTGCGGCGGCAGCGATCGCGCTCGCCGCCACCGGTGACCTCGCGACCGCGCGCGAAGCCCTGCGCCTCAAGGACGCCGGCCCACCGACAATGGCCGCGCGTACCTCGCGCAGCCTGGCCGAAGGACTGCTGCTGACCATGGACCAGCCGTATCCGGTGGCCATGGCAAAACTCAGCCAGGCCCTCGCGGTCGAGCAATCCATGGACGAGGTCCTTCCCGACAGCCCGGCCGCGCTGGTGACCCTGGTGGCGATTCACGGCGGCGATCCAGTCCGCGCGCGCAGCGTGATCGGCCGCGCGGCGCGCGACGACGACGTCCTGTTCGGGCGCCGCCACCTGCTGTTGGGCGGCTGGATCAAAATGCAGGACGGGCAGCAGGCCGCGGCCGCCTCCGACGTCACTGACGTCGCCTCCGTCGGCCTCGGGACCGGTCCGCAGGGTTTGCACCGGCGCGACGCGCTGTGGGCGGCGTCGTTACAGACCGCGATCGCGCGTCGCAACGGCGACGCGGGCGCGCTGCAAAAGCATTGGTACGAGGCCATGGAGGTGCTTGCTGAGTGCTCCGTCGATCTCTTCGCGCTGCTCCCTCTGGGAGAATTATGGGTGGCCGCAGCGCGGATGCACCAAGTCGGCCAGCTGCGGCACACGCTGGAGCAGGCGTTCGAGCTGCTGGAATCGCTGGGCAACCCGCTTCTATGGTCCGTGCCACTGCACTGGGCCGGGGTGCACGCGGGAATCCTCGCTAAATCCCCGGAGTCGATCGCGCCGCACGGACAGGCCCTCGGCGCTGCGGCGGCCGACAGCTCCCTCGCGCGGGCGCTATCCGGAGCCGGCCGAACTTGGCTGCGAGTTTTGGCCAACCAGGTCGACACCGACGAAGTCACCGCAGCGGCCCGAGCACTGTCGTATGTCGGATTGACCTCGGACGCGACGCGCCTGGCCGGCCAGGCCGCACTGCAAACCCCCGACGGCCGGATCTCGGGGGCCATGTTGCAACTGGCCCGCGACCTCAAGTTGGGTGCGACCTCGACCGAGGTGCCCGCCGAGGCTTCGGGCGCCGAGCCGACGGCCGGCGCGCCTTCGCACCCGCACCAGCCGGCGGCGGGTTCGCGGCTGTCGGACCGTGAGCGCGAAGTCGCCGAACTGCTGTTGTTGGGTATGCCGTACCGCGACATCGGCGGGCAGCTGTTCATTTCGGCCAAGACGGTCGAGCACCACGTTGCCCGGATCCGCCGCCGCCTCGGCGCTGGCTCGCGCTCGGAGATGTTGTCGATGCTGCGCGCCATGCTGGCACGCGAACAGTGAACCGCAGGCCAGGGCCTCCGACGGAGCACAGGTTAGGGGAGCCTTTCTCACGTCGAAAGCCGCGCGGATGTCACTATGGGCAGGCCAGAGATCTAATGGGTTTTCGCGCAGTGACTACGTTTGGAGAGGCCTTCGGTGACGCCGACGCTCACACTCATCAGACTGATTCTCGGCCTGGGCCTGACTGTGGTGGTGGCCGCTTTCGCGCTACGGCGGGTCTTGTGGCTTTTCAAGCTGGTCATGTCCGGCCAGCCGGCCAGCGGCCGTACCGACGACGTGGGCACGCGGGTCTGGACGCAGATCTCCGAGGTGTTCGGGCAACGCAAGCTGCTGAAATGGTCGATCCCCGGGCTGGCGCACTTCTTCACCATGTGGGGCTTCTTCATCCTGGCCACGGTCTACGTCGAGGCCTACGGCACCCTGTTTCAACCCAATTTCCACATCCCGATCGTCGGCCGCTGGGACGCGCTGGGCTTCCTGCAGGACTTCATCGCCCTTGCCGTGTTAGCCGGCATCATCACCTTCTCGATCATCCGATTGCGAAGCGAGCCAAAGGAATACGGACGCCAATCGCGCTTCTACGGTTCACACACCGGCGGCGCGTGGCTGATCCTGTTCATGATCTTCCTGGTCATCTTCAGCTTCGCGATCTTCCGCGGTGCCTCGGCGAATATCGGAACCCTGCCCTACGGCAACGGCGCTTTCTTCTCGCACGCCATGGGCGCGCTCATGCACCCGCTGGGTCTCGCCGCCAACGAGTGGATCGAGTCGGTCGCGCTGCTGGCCCATATCGCTGTGGCGCTTTTCTTCCTGCTGATCGTGCTGCACTCCAAGCACCTGCACATCTTCCTGGCGCCGATCAACGTCACCTTCAAACGACTGCCCGACGGCTTGGGTCCGCTGCTGCCGCTCGAGTCCGGCGGCAAGCCGATCGACTTCGAAAACCCGCCCGACGACGCCGAATTCGGCCGCGGCAAGATCGAAGACTTCACCTGGAAGGGCATGCTCGACTTCGCCACCTGTACCGAATGCGGGCGCTGTCAGTCGCAGTGCCCGGCGTGGAATACCGGTAAGCCGCTGTCTCCCAAGCTCGTCATCATGGACCTGCGCGACCACTGGATGGCCAAGGCGCCGTACATCCTGGGCGAGAAGAAGGCGGAGCCGCTCGAGGGCCTGGACCTCGAGACCGTGCACGAAGAGGGCCACCACGTGCCGGAGTCCGGATTCGGCCGGGTGCCCGGACACGGGCCCGAGCAGGCGGCCCGCCCGCTGGTCGGCACCGCCGAACAGGGCGGCGTGATCGACCCCGACGTGCTGTGGTCGTGCGTGAGCTGCGGTGCGTGCGTCGAGCAGTGCCCGGTGGACATCGAGCACATCGACCACATCATCGACATGCGCCGCTACCAGGTGATGATGGAGTCGGAATTCCCCTCCGAGCTGTCCACGCTCTTCAAGAACCTGGAAACCAAGGGCAACCCGTGGGGGCAGAACGCGGGCGACCGGACCAACTGGATCGACGAGGTCGACTTCGACGTCCCGGTCTATGGCCAGGACGTCGAAAGCTTCGACGGCTACGAATACCTGTTCTGGGTGGGCTGCGCCGGCGCCTACGACGACAAGGCCAAAAAGACCACCAAGGCGGTGGCCGAACTGCTCGCGATCGCCGGGGTCAAATTCCTGGTGCTGGGCACCGGGGAAAGCTGCAACGGCGACTCGGCTCGTCGCTCGGGCAACGAGTTCCTGTTCCAGCAGCTGGCCCAGCAGGCCGTCGAAACCCTGGACGGGCTGTTCGAGGGCGTGGAGACCGTCGACCGCAAGATCGTGGTCAGCTGCCCGCACTGCTTCAACACCATCGGCAAGGAATACCGGCAGCTGGGCGCCAACTACTCCGTGCTGCACCACACCCAGCTGCTCAACCGGCTGGTCCGCGACAAGAAGCTGGTGCCCGTCACCCCCGTTTCCCGGGACATCACCTATCACGACCCGTGCTACCTGGGTCGGCACAACAAGGTCTACGAGGCGCCGCGCGAGCTGATCGAGGCCGCGGGAGCGAACCTCACCGAAATGCCCCGGCACGCCGAGCGCAGCTTCTGCTGCGGCGCCGGCGGCGCGCGGATGTGGATGGAAGAGCACATCGGCAAGCGGATCAACCACGAACGCGTCGACGAGGCGCTGGCCACCGGGGCCACCGCGATCGCCACCGGCTGCCCGTTCTGCCGGGTGATGGTCACCGACGGCGTCAACGATCGACAGGAAGAGGCCGGACGCAGCGGCGTTGAGGTGCTTGACGTGGCCCAGGTGTTACTCGGGTCGCTTGAGTACGACAAAGCGACGCTGCCGGCCAAGGGTACGGCCGCGAAAGAGGCCGCCAAGGTTGCCCCGAAGGCAGCCGCACCGAGCGCACCCACAGAAGCTCCTGCGGCGCCCGCCGAGCAACCCGCTGAGAAGCCCGCGGAATCCGCCGAGACGCCCGCAGCCGCCGCACCGGCGGCACCCGCGAAGGGGCTCGGTATCGCCGGCGGCGCCAAGCGACCCGGCGCCAAGAAGGCGGCGGCTCCAGCGCCTCAAGCTGCTGCTGCGGCGCCCGAAGCGCCGACCGCACCCGCTGCACCCGCCGCGCCCGCTAAGGGGCTGGGCCTGGCAGCCGGCGCCAAGCGACCCGGCGCCAAGAAAGCAGCAGCCCCAGCGCCGCAAGCGTCTGCGGCGCCTCAAGCGCCGGCGGCGGAAGCCACGGCGCCCGCACCCGAAGCGGCGCCGGCCGCGCCCACCGCACCCGTAAAGGGGCTGGGCATGGCAGCCGGCGCCAAGCGACCCGGCGCCAAGAAAGCAGCGGCCCCGGCGCCGGAACCCGAAGCAAAGTCCGAAGCCCAGGCCGAACCCGCGCCTTCCGTGCAGGCCGATAGCGACCCGGCTCCCCCGGCCGCACCGGCCGCGCCGGTGAAGGGGCTGGGCATCGCGCGCGGCGCCCGTCCACCGGGCAAGCGCTGATCACAGTTTGGTAGTGGTCAGCAAATTTCAGTGGACAACAGTGGCACCATAGTGGGGTGACTACCCACCAGCTGCCCGTGCACGCTTCCGGTCATCACCGGCAGCGGGCCTTCGCGCAGTCGTCCAAGCTGCAGGATGTCCTGTACGAAATCCGCGGCCCGGTGCACCAGCATGCCGCGCGGCTGGAGTCCGAGGGGCACCGCATCCTCAAGCTCAATATCGGCAATCCGGCACCATTCGGCTTCGAGGCGCCCGACGTGATCATGCGCGACATGATCCAGGCGCTTCCGTACGCGCAGGGCTACTCCGACTCCAAGGGCATCCTGCCGGCCCGGCGTGCGGTGGTCACCCGCTACGAGCTGGTCGACGGCTTCCCCCGATTCGACGTCGACGACGTTTTCCTGGGCAACGGGGTCTCCGAGCTGATCACGATGACGCTGCAGGCCCTGCTGGACAACGGCGATCAGGTATTGATCCCTTCGCCGGACTACCCGCTGTGGACGGCGTCGACCTCGCTGGCGGGCGGCACACCCGTGCACTACCTCTGCGACGAGACCCAGCGCTGGCAACCAGATATCGCCGACATGGAATCCAAGATCACCGAGCGCACCAAAGCGCTGGTGGTCATCAACCCGAACAACCCGACCGGCGCGGTCTACAGCCGCGAAGTCCTCACCCAGATAGCCGACCTGGCCCGTAAGCACCAGCTGCTGCTGCTCGCCGACGAGATCTACGACAAGATCCTCTACGACGACGCCAAGCACATCAGCCTGGCTACCGTCGCGCCCGATCTGTTGTGCCTCACCTTCAATGGCCTGTCCAAGGCATACCGGGTCGCCGGATACCGGGCAGGTTGGCTGGCAATCACCGGGCCCAAGGACCACGCCGGCAGTTTCATCGAGGGCATCAGCCTGCTGGCGAATATGCGGTTGTGCCCCAATGTTCCCGCGCAGCACGCGATTCAGGTCGCCCTGGGCGGCCACCAGAGCATCGACGACCTGGTCCTTCCCGGCGGACGGTTGCTCGAGCAGCGCGACGTCGCCTGGACCAAGCTCAACGAGATTCCAGGCGTGTCATGCGTCAAACCCGAGGGTGCGCTGTACGTGTTCCCGCGGCTGGACCCCGAGGTTTACGACATCGCCGACGACGAGCAGCTGGTCCTCGACCTGCTTTTGCAAGAGAAGATCTTGGTCACGCAGGGCACTGGGTTCAATTGGCCGGCGCCGGACCATCTGCGCCTGGTGACGCTGCCATGGTCCCGCGACCTGTCCGCCGCGATCGACCGACTGGGCAACTTCCTGGCCAGTTATCGGCAGTGAGCCGGTTGCGCGTGCCTCTACCGTGTAGCGGGTGACCCACTCCCACTCGCACACACTGCCGTCGGGCCCGTCTCAGGTGGATCCGTTGCCGGCCAGGATCATCGTCGGGCTGCTGGCCGCGATCGGTGTGGCGGTGATAGCCGGAGCGGTGTGGCTTTGGCCCAGCCGGCAGCATGTCGACATACCGATGCCGTTCCAGAACGCGTCCGGCGGCGCGGTGAGCACGCAGAGCGGGCGCGTGGTGTCCACCGGGTTGGGCGACTGCGGCAGCCCGTCGGCCAGTCAGGTGCTGACCACCGCGCCTCAGCCGGGAACCCCGGGCTCCGGGCAATGCGTAGAAACACTCGTCGCAATCGATTCCGGCCCGAACGCCGGTGCGAACACCCTGCTGGAGTTCTCTCCCGGCCCCGGCCAGCCTCAATTCGCGGCCGGTGACCACATCCGGGTCAGCCGGCAAGTCGACGATAAAGGCGCCACCGGCTACGCGTTTTACGACTTCGAACGCGGCTGGCCGCTGATCGGCCTCGCCATCGCGTTCGCGGTGGTGATCGTCGCCGTGGCGCGTTGGCGTGGGTTGCTGGCCATGGTCGGCATCGTGGTCGCCTTTTTGGTGCTAGTGGTGTTCTTGCTGCCCGCGTTGCGTGATGGCGCACCCGCGGTGCCGGTGGCGCTGGTGGCTTCGGCGGCGATCCTGTACGCGGTAATCTACCTCGCGCACGGGGTCAGCCTGCGGACCAGTGCCGCCCTGCTGGGCACTTTGTCGTCGTTGCTGCTCGCCGCTGGATTATCTTGGGGCGCAATACAACTGATGCATTTGACTGGGCTCTCAGATGAACAGAACTCCACGGTCAGCGCGTATTTGGGCAGTGTGTCGATCAGCGGACTGCTGCTCGCCGGGTTCATCATCGGATCGCTGGGCGTGCTCAACGATGTGACCGTGACCCAGGCCTCGACGGTCTTCGAACTCGCTCACGTTGGTGGTGATACCTCGCGGCGAGCAATTTTCCTGAGCGCGATTCGGGTGGGCCGGGATCACATCGCCAGCACGGTGTACACGCTGGTGCTGGCCTACGCCGGCAGTTCGCTGCCGCTGCTGTTGCTATTCAGCGTCGCCAACCGATCGCTGGGTGACGTGCTGAGCAGCGAGAGCGTGGCCATCGAACTTGTCCGCTCAGCAGTGGGCGGCATCGCGCTGGCGCTGTCGGTGCCGCTGACGACGGCGATCGCGGCGGTGCTGGCCAAACCCGCCGAAATCAGCGCCGTTCCAGCAGTCCCTGCAAGTAACCGCCATAACCGGACTTGACCAGGGTGTGCGCCCGTTCCACCAGTTGCTGGTCATCGATCCAGCCCTGCTGCCAGGCGATTTCCTCTGGAACGCTGACCTTGAGGCCCTGCCGTCGTTCCAGCGTGCGGACGTAGTCGCTGGCGTCCAGCAGCGAGTCAAACGTGCCCGTGTCCAGCCACGCCGTCCCGCGGGCCATCACCTCGACCGACAGTCGCCCCCGGTTGAGATAGATCTGGTTTACCGCGGTGATCTCGTACTCACCACGCTCCGATTTCTCTAAGCCCTTGGCGATCTCGATCACATCGTTGTCGTAAAAGTACAACCCTGGTACCGCGTACTGAGACTTCGGCGTTTCGGGCTTCTCCTCCAACGACAACGCGACGCCGTCGGCGCTGAATTCAACCACACCGTAGGCCGACGGGTTTGCCACCCAATACGCGAAAATTGCCCCACCGCTGATAGATTGGAAGCGACTCAGACTGGCGCCCAGGCCCGGGCCATAGAAGATGTTGTCCCCCAACACCAACGCTGCCGAATCGTTGCCGATGTGGTCGGCGCCGAGGACGAATGCTTGTGCCAGTCCGTCGGGTTTGTCCTGCGTCACGTAGCTGAGGTTGATGCCGAATTGCGCGCCATCGCCTAGGAGTCGCTGAAAGCCGGCCGCGTCGTGGGGAGTGGTGATCACCAGGATGTCGCGGATGCCGGCCATCATCAGTGTGGACAACGGGTAATAGATCATCGGTTTGTCGTAGACGGGCAGCAGTTGCTTGCTGATCCCGACGGTAATCGGATGCAAGCGCGTACCCGAGCCGCCCGCCAAGATAATGCCCCGCATGCGTGCCTCCTAAAGCCCCAATCGCCCCCCTAATTTACGAGGTCGGCCTCGGTGAGTTCAGTGGCCGCGAGCGCAGCCGCCAAATCCTGGTGGCGGAACACCGATGTGACGTGGTCGTGGACCACCCGGAACGCCGACGCGGCGTCGGTCACCACCCCGGGATTGTCCGGGGTGGTGACCTTTTGCTCGACGACCACGACACCGTCGTGCACGTACATCCGGCCGAGCACTGCTGTCGATTTGATCGAGCCGGCCCACCTGCGCAGCGCCTCGTGGCCCTGTGCGGCTCCGTGCGCGTCACCGATGTCGATGTCGTCGCTGGACAACGCCACCAACGTGTCGAGGTCGGAGGCGTTAAGAGCGTCGTGCCACGCCAGCACGGTGGCGATCTCCGATGTGGTCATGGTGTGCAAGTTACCGTGCCCGGTTACAGAGGTGTGCGGCCCAGCCAGTTTTGCCACACGGAATCGTCGCCGAACATCTCGATTCCGGTCTCAGCCACCCCGACTCGGCGCACGATCGCCAGCAGCAACTCGGTGGCGCCGCCCCGCAGCGCCACGGCGCCTTTGCCGTGCTCATGCGACCAGGTAATCCCACCATCGGAATTGCCGATCGTCCATTCGCCGGCTTCGCCCAGCCCGGCATCGGTGGCGTGCAAGTGCAGGCTGTTGCCCTCATCCAGCGGGAGGGCCGCCCCGTCAGCCCCGGCCTGGATCTCGACGCGCTCAAGCCATTCGGTGATCGCATCGGCGGCGATATCGGGTTCGAGCGTGAAGTCACTGCCGATCGCGATGGCGGCGTCGGCCCGATGGACCGCCGTTTCGTGCAGCCGGCGCCTTATCCACCAGTTCGCCGGGCGTGATCCCAGGAAAGTCCATACCGGGGTCTGCACGCCGGACAACTCGACGGCGTCGACCAACCGTTGCGCACCGTCGTTCAGCCAAGAGATGGCGTCGGCGGGGTCCGGTGGGGGTTTGCCGCCTTCGACGCTGCGCGGATCGAGGAAGTGGTCGAGTCGATCGTGGACGATCTGCGCAGCCCAGCGGTCACCACGGCCGACGTGGCGGAACAGCTGCTGGAGACTCCAGCCCGGGCAGGTGGGCACTGGCAGGGATTCGTCGACATCGTGGAAAAGTTCCGAAAAAGCACGGTTCTCTTCGATGAATGCGGCCGCGTAGTCCACGTGGGTCACGCTACTCGGCCAGGAATATGCCTGAGTCTCCTCATAGCAGATCGGTAATCGGCGCCCAGCCTGCGGCTAAGAAGGACACGCACTATCTAGGGATGACAATGCCCATCGGTCGGCGTCAACGTCGCCGTATGACGCACGTGGTCTTCGCCGGAGCCGCGGCCATCGCGATGCTCGCGATCTTCGACCCCACCGCATCGCTCGGTGCTGGCGAAACCGCGGTCGTATCGGGGTCAGTGCGCCTGGTAGACCAGACCACTGACGTGCCGGCGCCACCGCCGTCGCCGGGGCTGCCGCTACCCCCGGGGGTGGCGTTGCCGCCGGGGACGGTGGTGCTGCCCGGGGGGATGCCGGTGCCGCCGATGCCGCCGGGGACGGTGTTGCCGCCGGGGGCGGTGGTGCTGCCGGGGGGCCCGGATTTGCCGCCGCTGCCGTCGCCCGTGGACCTGTCGCAGTTGTCCCGCCCGGACGTGCAGCAGTTGTGGGCGAGAATGTTGCAGCTGAGTGCGTCGCCGCCGCCGAACGTGCCGAACGAGGTCTGCCGGTATAACACGGTCAGGGTCCCCTGTTGAGCCATTTCGAGCTGCCCGCAAAGTGTTTTCCAGTCAGCTAGCAAAGCTGTGTGGTGATCCACGTCCTACTTTCCGGCGTCCCCGACACGCACCGCGACCAGAGTGTAAATTTGGGCGGCAACAGACGACAATGACGTGCCCGCTATGCCTGACGGGCTGGAATTCAAGGTAACCGGTAGCCATGGCATGGCCCGCAGAACGCACTTCGGACGCGAAAGCGCGCCCGCAAAGGCCCGGATGAGCAAATCGAGGGGACCCCGATGCCGCCTGACGGAGGCAGCGTGACTTCGTCGCCTCCGTTGCACTTCAAGGAGAGTCCGGCCTTCGCAGCAGACCGCAGCGCCTATTGGCGCGAGCTGCGCGGGCTGGGCCGGGTGGTGGAAATCAGCACAGGCAATCCGATGCTGCACGGTTATTACCTCACCGGGCGCGACGACGTGCGTGCGGCGTTGCTTGACCCGGAAACTTTTGCGTCCCCGCCGAAAACCTTCAAGCTGGACTTGTTCGGCGCACCGCTTCCTCAGGTGCCGCTCTCTTGTATGACGCGCGAGGAGCATGCCCGCTTCGGCCGCGTCTTGCATCCATTGTTCAGCCCCAAATCGTTGGCCCCGTTCACTCCGGTCTTGCGCGGCCGCGCCGCGACGCTGATCGGCACGGTCGCCGCCAAAGGGCATTGTGATGCAACCCCGATCGCCGACACCTACGCCTGCCAAGCGTTGCTCACGGTGTGCGGGCTGCCGACAAATGATGCTAGGGCGGAACATCTGACCCGGGCCGCGGTAGTCGGCGACACCAACGGGGCAGCCCACCTTGAACTCATCAATTGGCTGAGAGCCGGGCTGAGCGCTGGGATGACAAGCCCCCGGCGGCCCCCCGGCATTCTGTGGCCGCTGCTGGAAGGACTCGAGGGCGATAGCAACTTTCCGCTCACTGGGCTCGAAGTGGTTTCGTTCATCCTGTTGCTGTTCTCTGTTGCCGGCATTGAAATGGCCTCCTCGGCAATTTGTTTCACGCTTCTACATCTTGCGCGCGATGCGCAACTACAGACCAGGCTGCGCGAGGATCCAACACAGATTCCGGCGTTGATCGAAGAAATCTTGCGGTTGGAGACGCCAGGACCGGCCATTCCGCGCTTCTCCACGAGGGAAGTCGAGATCGGTGGCGTCACAATCCCTGCGAACCGTAACGTGTGGCTGGCCTTGGAGGCCGCGGGCAGAGAGAACGGCGGCGACGAGATATCGACGGACGACAACGGAGAGGTTCGGCGGCAGCGGCACTGGGCGTTCGGCGCCGGCATGCACAGGTGCTTGGGCATGCACCTGGCCCGTCTTGAAATAGCCGAGTTTGTGACCGAGTGGTTGGGTCGCGTCCCACAATTCGAACTGGAACCGGGCTTCGCGCCGACCATCGTGCATAAACCGACCGGCGTGAGCCACCTGGGCAGCCTGATGCTGCGCTGGAAGGCCCGGTGAACGCCGCGCCCTAAGGCCGTCGAGCGCCGAGCCGGTATACCCGCCAGCCTGCCCGCTCCCAGCGGGCGAAATCGAGGCAGTTGGGGCCGTTGCCGCCCAGGACGACTAGCGGCGACCGAACCCGCCGTGACCGCCGCCGAAGCCACCGTGGCCTCCGCCGCCGGGGAATCCGCCGCCACCGTGCCCCCCGCCGCCGGGGCCGGGGAACCCGCCTCCCCCACCGGGATATCCACCGCCGGGGTGGGGGCCGAAAGGCGCCAGAGGCCCGCCAAATATCGGCAGCGGTATCGGAATGGGCACTGGAATGGGCGCCGCCGGCGCCACCGGAACGGGCGCAGGAGCCTCCGGGAGCGGGGCCGGAGCGGGTGCCGCCGGAACGTAGGGAATCGGAGCCGGAGCCACGGGCACCGGAGCAGGCACGGGTGCCTCGGGCACCTGAACGGGACCTTCCGGCAGCGGAGCGGGGGCCGGAGCCGCGGGAGCGGGCACAGGCGCCGCGGCCGGAGCGGGCGCCGGAGCAGCCGGTGCTTGTATGGCGGGTGCGACGACATTGTGGCCGGGATCGGGCCGTACACCGGCCGTGGGCCGGATGGAGATCGCCAAAGAGACTACCAACGCCGCCACACCGACGATGAAAATCGAGGCTAGGACGCTACCGAGCAGGGCGAACGGCTTTTTCTCGTGATCTTCGTCGCCGAGCACGGTGGTCGCTGCGGTGTACTCGCCGGTGTAACCCCCGGCGAAATCGTCGGCGACCGCGCTGTAGGCCAGGAGGTTGGCGCCCGATTCCGCGTCGGTGGTGACCTCGAAGTAACCGGGCGTGATTGCAAACGGGTCGAGCGCGCCCGTGCCGGGATCCTGTGCCCAGGCCTGCGCCGCGGTGGTCGACACAAACAGCGGCGCATTCGCCGACGCCAGCGCCGCTCCCCTGGCCAGTGCCGTCTCCGGCTCCTCGGGCGCACTCAGCGGAAGCGATGTAGCCGCCTCCAGCGCGGGCTTGATCAGCGGGATGTCGATTCCGGCTCCGACCACGAAGACGCCATTCGGGCGCGTCTCCAGCAGCTCTGCGCCCGAGATGATGGTGGCCAGCTCGGCCACCGCCGCGTCGTCATCGTCGGGTAGTTCGTGCCGGCGGACGTCGGCGATCGATCCGTCGGCGCTGTCGATGACCGCCAAGGTCGCGGTATCGGCCTCGACGAATAGCAGCGCGGTGTGGGCGTAGTTGATTTCGTTGCCAACCGCCTGAGCCAGCGCAGCCGCAGCCAGAAACGCCGAGACCAGCATCACATTCTCGACCTTGTGGGCGGCCAGCGCATCGCGAAGCGCGGCGGCCTCGATGGGGTCGGTCCAGGTGACGCCCGTTGACGTCAGCTGGTAGCCGCCCTCGGCCGCACCTTCCCGGGTTCCCAGGATTGCGGCAACCACCCGGTCGGCCGCACCAAGCGTAGCCGCTTCGTCTTCACCGGCGACCTCGAAATTGTCCTGATCGACGGTGGCGCCATCGCCATTTTCTCCCTCGACCAGCACCATTTGGACCGCCGTCGGTGCCATCGACACTCCAAGTACGGTGTCCATAGCTCCTCCCTTAGTCGTTTGCCAGCCCATGATGGAAGGGACGCCGTCGCCGCACTAACAGCGACACTGCATGAGTCCCCACCCGGTATTCCCCTTGCGGTGCAACTTTACGCGCGTTCGGGGGCGCGGGTCTGGAGCAAGATCGATGCCCGGTAGACCTGGATGCGCCGCCCAATCGGGCGGTGTGGCCGGTGCATTACCCGGCTTGCGGCACCCAGCAACGTGCGGCAATCAGCGGACGGTTAATGATGTCCGCCACCGCCGTGACCGCCCCCACCGCCACCGCCAAAGTGGCCACCGCCACCGCCGAAGCCGCCACCGCCGCCAAAGCCACCATGACCGCCGCCGCCGAACGGACCTTCGCCGCCACCACCAAACGGCCCTCCCCCGCCGAACGGGCCGCCTCCGCCGCCGAACGGGCCGCCGCCGCCGAACGGGCCGCCGCCGCCGAAGGGACCGCCGCCGCCGAAGGGTCCGTGCTCACCACCGCCGAACGGGCCGCCGCCGCCGCCGAACGGACCACCGCCGAAGGGCTCATGCCCACCGCCACCGAAGGGCCCACCACCGAAGGGCTCGTGCCCGCCGCCACCGAAGGGCCCAGAGCTCCCGGGCTCACCCCCACCGCCGAACGGACCACCAACCGAGGGCTCGTGCCCGCCGCCACCGAAGGGCCCCGAAGTCCCGGGCTCACCCCCACCGCCGAAGCCGTGCCCGCCGCCCCGGCTGGGGCTGGGGAACATGCCTTCATTCGGAGAAGTCTGGTGGAATGGCTGCTGCGGCACATGGACTGGCGGCTGGGCCATTACCTGTTGCGGCGGCGACAGGCGCATCGGAGCCTGAACCATTGGTGGGCTTAATAACTGTTCGGGAATCGGCATGTGGATCCCCGGCGCGGGAACCGGTAACAACGGGGGGGCCACGACGGGAACGGGCACCACCGGAGCGGCGGGCAGCGCGGCCGCGGGCACCTCAGCCGCAGGCATCGGATTCAGCGGCCTGGACGCCATCGGCACCGGCAAACTGATCTTCGGCCTCGGGGCGGACGCCTCGACTACCGGAGGAGCGGGGACCGACTGGGCCGGGACGATAAGGCTTTGGTTGGGCCTGGGCTGCAATGCCACCGTCGTGCGGATGCCAATCGCCAGTGCAATCTCCAGCGCGACCACAGCGCTGATACCGACCACCGCCAACCCACTGCCTATCAGCAGACCCGTACGCCGCGGTTGATGACCGTCGCGGGGTTCGACTGATTGCCGCCGATCTATCAGGACCGTCGGGGCGTCGGCGTCTTCGTCCAGAACCGCGCTATAGGCCAAGAGTCCGTCGTCGCCGAGCTCGGCACCGGTGGTCCCCAGGGGCCCGCCCAAAAGATTGAGGTAATCGGCAACGGCATACGAATCCACCATGCCGGTGCCGGAGTCTTGCGCGTAGGCCAGCGCCGCGGTGGACGAGGCGAATAACGGCGCGTTGGCGGACGCCAAGGCCGCGCCCCGGGCCAGCGCCGTCTCCGGTTCCTCTGAGGCGCTGACATTGAGCGATGTCGCCGACTCCAGCGCCGGCTTGATCGAGGCGACGTCGACCCCGGAGCCGACCAAGAACACGCCGCCCGGCGCAGTTTCCTCCAGATCGGCAAGCATCCCGGTGAGTTGTGCGGTGGCCTCATCACTGGCGGCGTCGGCGATCTGTTCCTTATAGAACTCGGTGATAGAGCCGTCGGCGGTCTCGACCACGGCCAAAGTCGCGGTCTCGGGCTCGACTAAAAGCACCGCGGTCCGGTCGTAACCCATTGCCCCGCCAACGGATTGAGCAAGCGCCGTCGCGGCCAAAAACGCCGAGACCAACATGACGTTCTCGAGCTTGTAGGCGGACAGCGCGTCGCGCAGCACGGCCGCTTCGACCGGGTCGGTCCACGTGACCCCGATGGAGGACAGCTGCAGACCGGCGTCCGCCGCGCCTTCGCGGGTACCCAGGATCGCCGAGATCACCTGATCGGTCGGGGTGATGGCTGCCACGTCGTCGGCCGCGACGACGTCGAACTCGTCGTCTTCGACCAGGGCGCCGTCCGCATTTTCGCCCTCTACCAGGACCATCTGCACGGAAGCGGGCGCCATCGAGACGCCGAGCACGATATCCAAAGCCAGCCCCCTCCCAAAGGTGTCGCTAAGCAAAACCATGGTTGACCGGAGGTGAAACCACGGACAAACTAATGATCCCGCACAATGCCTGTGAGAGCGCCCTAACCAACCTGTGTAGACCGTATGAAGTTCAGATAGGACCGAGACGGCGTCGGTCCCCGCTGACCCTGATACTTCGAGCCGGCGCGCGAGCTGCCGTAAGGATGTTCAGCCGGGCTGGTCAATCGCAAGATGCACAGCTGACCGATTTTCATGCCCGGCCATAGGGTGATCGGCAGGTTGGCGACGTTGGACAGCTCAAGCGTGATGTGACCGCTGAAGCCTGGATCGATGAAGCCCGCGGTCGAGTGCGTCAGCAGGCCCAGACGGCCAAGCGATGATTTGCCTTCCAGACGTCCTGCCAGGTCGTCAGGCAGCGCGATGAGCTCCAGCGTCGAGCCGAGTACGAACTCACCCGGGTGCAACACGAACGGTTCTCCGTCAGCCGGTTCCACCAGGCTGGTCAGCTCATCTTGCTGCTGCGCGGGGTCGATGTGGGTATAGCGGGTGTTGTTGAAGACCCGGAACAGGCAGTCGAGACGGACATCGATGCTGGACGGCTGCACCAACGTGTCGTCGAACGGGTCGATGCCCAGCCGGCCGGCGGTGATTTCGGCCCGCAGGTCGCGATCGGAGAGCAGCACCGGAAGAGCCTATCCGCCGTGGGCCCGCTCAGCGCAGGTAGATTTCCCCGCCGGTCGGGTATCCACCACCGGTGGTGGTGACGTGAACGTGGTCGTAGTGGCCGTAGCTGCCGCCCGACCGCGCGCCATCGGGCGTGTAGTAAACACCACGCCAAATTGCGTCCTGTATCCCAAGTCGACTCGAGTTGCTCAGCACATACGCGACGATTTGGTTTCCCAGCGCGATGCCGTCGGAGCTTTGGGGGTCGGGAATCATCACGTCAAGTGCCAGGCCCTCGGGATGCCATCGCAGCGCATCCGGTCGCCAGCCGCCGATGTCGTGAATCTGGGGAAACGTCGCGCTGATGTTGCGAGCCGTCAAGATGGTCCGCACCTGCAGGAGCCGTTCGTTCGCGACGCCAGGCGGCAGAACACGGGATGCTCGATCAACTGCCATTCTGGATGCAACAGCAAGTTCGCTGTACGAATTCTTCGAGGAGGCAAGCGGTTTTGCCTCCACGAGCTCCAAGTGCCACGGCCCATTGCCACTGGCAATCGGCGCGCCGACAACGCTGGCGGCGGACGGATGGACATCTCCCCCGGCCGCGAAGAACACGGCAGTTGAGGCGGCAGCGGCAGCCAATACCATTGACGACTTTCGCCGGGCTATGGCTAATCTATTCCTCCCCATGGAAACAACATTACGATGTGACGACAGATAACAAAAGAATAAACGTCCATTTCTTAATATCAGGGATGCCGGTCTTAATATCGAGGATGCCGGCGCGGCCTTCCCCGGTCGCGACGGATGCTAGGCCCCCTAGGCAGCCGCGCCGATGCCCATAAGACGCACCTGGCGCCCCCGTGATGGAGGAGCGATGTCGGGGTATCTCACGCATGGTGGGGTGGTGGTGGAACGCCCTCGGGAGGACGGGCTGCCTCATTGAGGCGGATTGGCAGGGGGCGGATATACGCCCCTCAGGATCCATGGCAGCCAGTTGAGGCCGTACTCGACCTCGTCGCTGGCGTCGTAGTCGGGGCTCGGGTCGAGCGGTACATTCTGTGCTCCGTAAGGAAAAGAGCTCGTGGGCCTCGCATCCGGGGGAGGCGCAATGGCAGCGCCTTGCTGCGCCTGCCCGTAGACGGCCACCACGACGCTCCGATCAGAGCTATTTTCCGACCACACCCCGATTTGTGTGTTGGCGCAGTTGGACATGATCGCGAGATATGCGGGATTGCTGTACCACTGATTAATCACCTCAATCCCACTGATTGCCACGGCTGGATTGGTCGCCAACGTTTCCGCGACCTGACCATGGAACCCGGCTGCATTGGCACGGTCCCGTGGTGTCGACCCGTCGGATCCGATGTCACCGTCGAGGTTGCGGTTGTTGACCACATCCCGCGTGTGCGACTCAGCGGCGAATTGCAGTTGCGGATTGATCTTCACGTCGTTGGTACAGCCTGCCTGGTGCTGAACGGTATAGACGTTGGCGACGACGCCGTCGTTGAGTCGTTTGTTATCCGCGCGTGCGGGGGCCGCACCCATCGCACCCACAACGACAGAAATGGTGGGGACCAAGAGCACGCGCAAGCCCTGTGAACTCAACATCCAAACCTCCTTGTATTCGCAGACCCAGCTACGGCCCGAGCGGGCGACGAATCCGCCACCGCCGCGATGGCAAGTAGGCCCGCGAAGGATTCCGCCAGGCCAATTGTCGACCGCTTGAGGCTCACCACTGTCGTCCGCTCCGGCTCAGATCGGGTCGAATCCGGAGATCAGCCAGCGGCCGTTGATCTTCTCGAGTGTCACGCGAACGGTGGACGCGGTGTTACTGGGCGCGTCGCCGCCAACAGTCACCGTCTGATTTACGAAAACGATTACAACGGAGTGTTTTTCGCTCGTCGCTACGGCGGCCGCCGCCGGTACGGACGCCGCTGCGGAGATCTGTTTCTGCTTGGCCCCGGGGATCACGACGTCGTGAATTAGGGCCGCATATGAGTCTCTGAAGCTGCCGGTCATCCGATCCCGCGCCGCGGCGAGGTCCTTGTCCACCGTGTCGGGCCTATATGACAACAATGCGATGGTGCTGTCCGTGGCGGCTTGTACGGATTGGGTGCGAGCAGCTTGCGAGTCGCGTACCGCCGTGTCCTGCAAGTTCAGGTATCCCGCGGCCAGGGCCAGTAGGAGTGCCAGTCCGGGTAATACGCCGTAGACCACAGCCCGTTTCCACCGGCCGCCGGGCTTGCTTTGTGCTGGTTCGGGTTTCGGCGTGCTGTCATGCGCCCCGGCCGGGTCAGCTGTGTCGGCGATGTCCGCAGCTTCGGAAGTTCCCGATAGGTCGTCGCCATCCCCCACGGGGAACGATGTCGTCTGAACCTTGGTTTGAACGGGCGTGGCTGCGCTCCGCTTTGCATTCGGCGTCGTTCGTTTCTATGGCGTTGCCAGTTACAAACTTCGGTTTAGTCATGGCATGAACTCGACATTCGACACTTTCACGCTGTCCCCGACCTTCTGCAGATCGACCCGCATCCGCCAGGCGTGTGGTTGCTGGTCGCCTGTACCCCCAGCCGAGGTCTTGACCCTGACCGCCAGCAGGACCCGCGCCGCATTGGCCTGCTCGGACTCCACTCCCGCCTCGGTTACCGTGCCCTCGGACTTCGACTGCGCCTGCTTGATGACTTGGACGAACGCCTGGGAATGTCGTTGGAATTCGTCGTGAAAGCCGCCGGTCGCCGAATCGAGGATGCGTTGCACGTCGGCGTCCGCGTTCTGCGCGTCGATCGTCGACATGTTCAGCGCAACCTGGCGGCCCATCTGCAGAAAAACGTCGCGCTGGGCCTCGGCATGACGCGACTGGCAGGTCCGATAGCTGAGCCAGCCAACGAGTCCCGCCAGCGTCACCACGATCATCAGTGCAGCGGCTAGCGCCGGGCGGATCCCGGACGCCCGGCGATGGCCCGGCTCGATGTGTGGCTTGTCGTGATCATCGGCATGGTCTGAGATGTCAGGTCCGTGCGGCTCACCGGTGATCTCCTCCCCGTCAGTTCCTGCGAACTGCGTTGCGGCCGAAGCGACTGCGGGCAGTTCAGCGCCTGCTTGGGGCGATAAGCGCCGGTCGTCATCGCCCCAATCATCAGGAAGGGAGGAGGTCACCCCCCGGGCGGCATCAACATCGTCTGCCATGTGCGCTCCTTCGGTGCGGATTGGGCGAGGTCGGTTTGGGTGTAGACGTGTCCGTCGGGCCCGATGTAGCTACCGGTCGCGGGGTCGTATTGGACGGCCGCGATTGGTAGCGGTGCGCCAGGCGGTGGCTGGCCGGGCAGCTTGTTCGACGCGGGCGGGGTTCCTGGCGGCAGTTGGGGGACGTCTTGGCCCGACAGCGTGGCGTTGGGATCCCCTTTCCAGTTATTGCCGTCGTTGAGCGGCACATATTGCGCATCGCTTTCGCACATCTTCACGGTGGGGGCGCGTTTGCCCGGAACGGTCAGACACGGATAGTTCTTCGCCCCACGCACAGCGGTGAATGGTGAGTCCTGCGGTATGCGGCAGTACAGGTCGCCGTCGACACGATCCGGTGCGTCTTGGAAGATGGGTACGCGCTGCTGCTGGATGGGCAGAAACCCTGTGCTGCATGGAGCAGGCACGTTCAGGTTGAGGTTGAAGTCCAGATACAGGCCCCTGTAGGCCTGCTTGGTATTCATGTTCGGAACGGCGGTGCCCTGCAGGTCGGCGGTACCAGCCGGCAGCAATACCAACAATTGCTCAATGGCCGGCTGATAAGCGATCGCCACAGCGTTGACGCTCACCAGGTTGGCCAGCAATATCGGCAGGGCGGGCTGGAGCCGGTCGACGAGTTGTCGGGCTTGTTCTGCTGCTGGACCACCCTTTTCCAGCAGCCCGGCTACCGAGGGGTCCCGGTTTTGCAGCTGCCCGGTGATGGTTGCGAGGTGAGCCGCCCACCCGCCAATAGCTTCAGATGTCTGGCCTTGCGAGTCCAGGACAGGCGAAGACTGGTCGATTAGCGTGGTGAGCGAGTTCAGGTTCGCCCGGGCGTCGATAGCCAGTTGAGTGGAGCCCTTGACCAACCGCGAGATTTCGGGCCCCAATCCCCCTACAGCCGTGTAACTTTCGTCAATCACGGTCTTCAAGTTCTCGCGCGGGATGGCCTGCAATCCCAGGTTGGCGGCGTTGAGCAACGTGTTGATGTCGGGGGGTACTTGGCTGTTGCTCATCGGTATGACGTCACCGTTTTTGAGTGGCGGTGAGGTGGCGTTGCGCGGAATCAGTGCCACGTACTGCTCACCGACCGCCGAAACACTATGCACCTGAGCTTGCAGATCCGAGGGGATCTGCACATCGGAGCGCAGCGACAGAACAGCTTCGACACCAGCGTCGGTAAGGCGGATTTCTTCCACGCGTCCGACCTCGGTGCCGCGGTAGGTGACGTTGCCGGTCTTGTACAGCCCACCGGCCTGTGGCAGCTGCAAAGTCACCTTGTACTGCCCGACACCGAACCAAGTGACCGGTGCCTTGAAGTAGCCGAAGAGCATCACGGACCCCGCGACGAGGGCGACCACCACAAAGATGGCCAGCTGGACAACGATACGTCGCTCCAGGCGCACGTTAGGGCCCTTGATTGCGTTGGTAGGGGACGATGAGAGGGTTGCCCGCGGTATAGGGGCTGGGCAGCTGCCCGATGGTGCGGCCCCACTGCATCTCCAGCTCGGTGAGATTGCCCTCCCAGCGCGTCCCGGTGAACAGCGAGGAGTCGATTCGACTCAGGGTGAGGTCAATGATGGCCGTCAGGTTCGCGTAATCGCCACGCACCCAGTTGGTTAGCGTTTCCTTCGGCCACGGGTAGGTGGCCAGGAAGCTCAACGAGCGCGTCAACGCGGGTCCGGCATTGGCCAGCGAGTCCAGTACCGGACCAACGGCGCGCAACTCTTTGATCAGATTGTCCTTGATCTGATTGACCGAGTCGGCCGTTAGTGCGCTGAATTTCCCGAACGTGTCCAGTGCCTGGGCCAAATTGTTTCGCTGATCCTTGAGCACGGAAAGCGCGTCCGGAATGGTGCGTAAAGCCTTGTCCACCAAAGGCTTTTGGGCGGCGAGTTGCCCGACCAGGTTGTTGAGGCTGTCGGTGGCGCCGATGATATCGCTGCTTTGGTCGTTGAGTTTGGCGATGAACTGATCAAGTTGGGTGATCAGGCTCTTGAGATCCTGCTCGCGGCCGGCAAATGCGGTGCTGAACGCCGTGGTGATGTCCTGGATCTGGCCGATGCCACCGCCATTGAGAAGCAACGACAATGCCGCCAGCGTCTGCTCAGTCGCGGGAAACGCCCCCCCTCTCGATAACGGAATCAGGGAACCCCTGTGCAGTTTGCCCTGCGGCGGGACATCGCTGGGCGACGCCAACTCGATGTGCAGTGAGCCCAGCAGGCTGGTCTGACCGACCATGGCGGTGGCATTTGCCGGCAGATTCACATCGCCGTTGAGTTTCATCGTGACCAGCGCATGCCAGCCCTGGCGTTCGATCTTGGTGACGTTGCCGACCGTTGTGTCACCCACGCGCACGCGGGCATTGGGCTCCATGTAACCGACATCGGGCAGCTGCGCCGTTACTTCATACGCAGCCGGGCCGCTGCCTTCGGTTCCAGGCAGTGGCAATGAATTCAGTCCGCGCCACTGGCATCCCGATAGACCGGCGACCAGTACCGCCACGAGTACGCTGCCAGCGAGGTGTCGCAGTCCGATGCGTCTCATGACCCAGCTCCCGGCGGCACCATCATACCGGGCAGGCCGGCAGCGGGATCGGTGGGCAGGTGCGCTTCCCCCGCTCGCGGGGTGACGGCCGGGGGCTGCCCCGGCGGACCGCCCGGGGTCGTCGATGTTTCAGCGGGCAACGGGACATCGGCGCCGGCCGGTGACTGCTGTGGCGGGACGTAGTCCGGACGCATCCAGTCTTCGCTGTAGGTGACCTCGTTCGGACGGGCTGATTCACCGACGAAGACGTTCTCACCCACCGGCGGAAAGTTGTACTGCCGATTTTTGATGATGGGCGCCAAATACTGCACACACAGTTTGGCCGACTGCTCGTTGTTGAGGCGCGACGCCGCCTGAATCGCACCGCATAGGAACGTGATCGGATTGGCGAAGTTGTTGAACGCCAGCGCGCCGGTCAATGCCGCCTGCGACGGTTGGTAAATATTGAGGAAGTTTTGAAACGCGTTCGGCGCGATATGCAACGTTTGCTTGATGTCGTCGAGGCTCTCGACGACGGCCGTGGAAATTGACGACAGCTTGTCGGTGGTGGTGCCCAGGGCCTCCCGGTTGTCGGCCGCGAAGCTTTGCACGTCGCCAACGGCGGTGTTGAGATCGCTGACCGCTTGGCTGATCTGGTTCGGATCGTCGGCCAGCAGCGCGGTCACGGCGGCCAAGTTGCGGTTGAGCTGCCGAAGCACGGTCGTGCTGTCCTGCAGTGCCGAGACCAGGACCGAGAGGTTCTTGATGGTGAGGAAAATGTCACCGCTGTGATCACCCAAGACGGAGAACGCTTGCGACATCTTGATCAAGGTGTCGCGAATGTTGGCGCCCTGGCCGCGCAAGTTGTCCGCCGCGGTGTTGATGAACGCTCCCAGGGTGCTGACACCGCCGGGCTCGGTGGGCCGCAGCGTGTCGGCAAGTTTTTGCAACTGTGCGCGCAGGTCATCCCACTCCACGGGCACGGCGGTCCGGTTCAGAGGAATGACCGCGCCGCTGCCCATCACGGGCCCGCTGGTGTAGGCGGGCGCGAGCTGGATGGCCCGTGACGTGATCAGCTGCGGCGCCAGGATTGCGGCTTTGGCGTCGGCGGGGATTTTGTGTCGCCTGTCGACCCAGAACGTGATCTTGACTCGTTCGGGTTGGGGTTCGATAGTGTCGATCTTCCCGACCGGCACACCGAGGATCCGCACTTCATCCCCGGCGAAGAGCCCGTTGCTGTTGTCGAAAAACGCGGTGATGCGGGTCTTGCCGGTCGGGCCGGAAATACCCAGTGCCACCACGACTCCCGCGATAAGACAGGACGTGAGCACCACCGCCAAAACGATTCTGGAGACGCGTGCGCTGATCACTGGCCCCCCTCCCCCGGTGCACTGCGGCCGGGTATCGCGGCGCCTCCCGACCGCGGTGGCTCACCGGGTGCCGGCTCGTACACGGGAGCCGGGTTAGGCGAGGGTGTAGAGGCCAGCCGCGGGGGCGCCGGGGCGGGCGGTCCCGGCGGTGGGCCCCCGGGCAGCGGAGCGGGCAACGGCGGCCGGTAGGGGTAGCGGGGATCGCCCGGATTGCCGGTGATCGCATCGGGGAGGTTGAGATTGGGTTCGCCCCCTTGGCCAGTACGCGGGTAGGGCAGCGGCAGCGGCGGGGTCGCAGGCTGACCGGTCGGAGGGTCGGTGCGCTGCGACGGTAACAACACATGGGGATCGAGTCCGAGATCGGAGAACGCGGCGTCCACGAAGGGCTGCACAAACTGCCCGGGTAGCAGGTTGGCGACATAAGCCTTGAAGAATGGGCCCGAGGCCACCGATTCGCCCAGCGACATCGCGTACTGATTCAAATATTTGATCGACTGCTGGACACGCTGTTTGCGATTGTCGACGATCGTAAGGACGCCGTTGAGCTTGTCCAGCGCGGGGCGTAACTGGGCGCGGTTGTCTGCGATCAGCCCCGACAGTTGCTGAGCGAAGGCCGACAGGTTGCGCGCGATCTGTTCCAGCGCGTGGCTCTGGGTCTGCAATTGTGCGAGCAGCGCGTTGCTGTTGGCGACGAGGCTCACCACCTGGTCACTGCGCTGAGCCAGTACGGTGGTGGCTTTGTTGGCGTTGGCCAACAGGTTTCGCAGATCGACGTCGCGCTGGTTGAGGGTCTGGGCGAAACGGGCCACACCGGTCACCGCGATTCTCAAATCGGGCGGCGTGTCTTGAAACGTGTGCGCCAGCGTGTCCAGTGCATCGGAGACCTGTGTGGTGTTCAGTCCGTTGATGGTGGCGGAGAGATCACCGAGGGCATCGGGCAGCTCGTAGGCCGCCGTCGTCCGCTCCGCGGGGATGGTCCCGGATAGCTCGCCGTCCCCACGGGGGGTGATCTCCAGAAACTTCGCCCCCAACAGGCTTTTGGTTTTGATGGACGCCTCGCTCCGGTCGCCTAGTTGCACACTGTCGGAGACATCGAATTTGACCAGCACACGTGCACCCTCCAGCTCGACGCTGGAGACCTCCCCCGTCCGCAGACCTAAAACCTGAACTGGGGCGCCGGATCGCAGTCCGCCGGCCTCAGTGAAGTACGCCGAATAACTCCTCACCGAATTGACGAACGGCAGGTTGTGGTACTGCAATGCGAGCAGTACGACCCCTACGACCAGCGCTAACCCGATCGCGCCGATGATCAAGGGGTTGCGTTCAGAGAAGGATTTCATTTCGGGGTGCACCGTCCGGTCGTCTGCTCAACCAGCTTGATATAAACCGGTTGGCCGCCTTTACCGTTCACCTTCAGCAGCAGATCACAGAGGTAAAACGTGAAATAGTCGCCGTAGAGGCCCAATCTGCTCAGCGCCTTATAGGAGTCCGGCAGTGTGTTGAGCAGATCATCTACGTAGGCGTGATCAGCGACGACGATCCCGGCTGTCCGGTCTGCCTGGTGAACGGTGTTCTGGAAAGCGGGCCGGGCCTGCCTGAACAGGTCGGCGACCGTTCCCGTGGCCGCGTTGGCGTAGGCCACCGCGTTGGTGATGTCACCGCGGCGCGCCGCGAGGTTCTGGACCAGCTGGGAAAGGGAATCGACTGCCTTGCCGAACTGGCCACTCTGCTCGCTGAGCGAGCCCAGCACGCTGTTCAGATTGCTGATTACCTGTCCGATCAGCGCATCACGGTCTGCCAGGGTGTTGGTGAATGCGGCGGCTTGGCCGAGAAACGAGCTGATCGTGGCACCCTCACCCTGGAAGACCTCGATCAGCTGAGCCGATAATGCGTTGACTTGGTTGGGATCCAGGGCGCGGAATAACGGCCGGAACCCACCCAGCAGGGTGTCCAGATCAAGCGCGGGCTGGGTGTGGTCGACCGGAATCGTCTGGCCCGCGTTGAGCCGCCCGATGTCGCCGGCGCCCTGCTCCAACGCCAGATAACGGCCGCCAATCGGGTCGGCCCAGTGAATCGCCGCTTTGCTGCCTCGGGTGAGCACCACCGAGTCGTCGGTGGAGAATTCCACCACCGCGATCGCCTTCTTGGTGATGGAGATCGATTTGACCTCGCCCACCTCCGCCCCGGCAATCCTCACCAAGTTGCCAGGCTGCAACCCGGTCACGTTAGCGAACTCGGCCCGGTAGATGGTCTCGGGCTGCAACCGGAACTTCGAGAAGATGGCCATCACGCCGAAGGCGCCCAGCACGCACACCACCGCGAAGACGGCGAACCGCCACGCGGCACCGGCCAGGTTGTCTTTCACGGGTGCATTCCTTGATTACTCGATGGGGTCACGGCGACGGTGGTGCTCCATCCGCAGTCGATGGCGTCGCAAGTTGCGGTGCGGGCGGTGGTCCGGGTGGCTGCGGCGGCGGAACTTCCGGGTACAGCGGTGTGCCGCCCGTCCCGTAGAGCGGGGCACCGTAGGGCGGGGCACCCGGATACGGCACGGGTCCAATCGCCGGCGGCGTCATGCCACGGATACTCGGCGGCTCGGGCACTGCTCGGGTTACCGGGAAGTAATCGACCCACCACGGGTGCCCGATACCCGGGTTGGGCCGCCAGTCCAGACCCGTGCCCCAGCCGGTGTCGGTGATGATTTGGCGCACCGGGAAATTGCGTGACGCATCTGGCAAGGACCCGCAACCGGGCTTACCGCCTGGGCCGCCCTTGCCCGCCACGATCGGCAAATTTTCGGGGTAGCGGTAGGGGTCATCGCCGAGCAGCAGGGCGGCGTCGAGGATAATCGACTTACCGTTGCCACCGATCTGCTCGTAACCGCCGTGGTCCAGAAAGAACTTCGCTCCTTGCGCCAGGCAGGTGTATTCCGGCGCGTACTTCAGCAACAGATCCGTTGTGGGTGCCAACCCATTTAGCCCATGTACCAGGTTGTCCTTGTTCGGGACCAGCAGGTTGGTGGCGCTGACGGAGAACCCGATCGTGTTGAGCAGCAACGCATCCAGATCCTTGGAGTGTGTGCTGATGGTGGTGCTGGTGACGCTGGCCGCGCTCAAGGTGCTCAGGATGTCTTGGGCGGCAGCGCTGTAGGCGTCGTTAAACCCTTTGAACGACCGCCAGTCCTGCGCCACGGTGTCCATTCGCGGGTTAAGCGCCAATAGGACCTGGTTGGCGTCGGCGGTGGCTTCACCGATGCGCGGACCTTGTCCGCGCACGCCGTCGGCCAGGGCTATCAGGGTGGCATTGAGCTTGGTTACATCGATCTGTTTCAGCACCCCAACGAGGTTTTCAAAAACCGTGTTCACTTCGCTGCTGACGTTGCGTGACCGCAGCACCTCGCCTGCCGCCAGGCGCGCGGGGCTCGGACTAGCGGGATAGACCAGGTCGACATACTTCGCGCCGAACGCAGTGGTGGACCGGATCTCGGCTTCGACATTGGCCGGGATGTGGCGGACCTGATCAGGGAAAATCTCCAACTTCAGGCTCACTGGCCGCGCGCCGCCCGTGATGCCGGCGACTCGCCCGACCTCGACACCGCGCAGCTTGACCTTCGCGCCGGACTCCATCACCAAGCCGGCGCGATCCGAAACCAGTGTGACTGGGACGTAGTCGTTGAACGACCCGACGAACTGGGCCACGCAGACGACGACGCCGCCGACGACGACCGCAAACAGGCTTGCCGCCCACCACAGGGGATGAATATGCCGCCGCTTTCGCGTTCCGTCCCGCATGGCCGCTACCCGGACAAATGGAAGTTGCCGGACTGCCCGTAAATGGCCAGCGTCAAGAACAGGGTGACGAACACCGCGGAGATCAGCGACGCGCGCACCGCACGCCCGACCGCCTCCCCCACACCGGCGGGCCCACCCGAGGCGGTGAAGCCGTAATAGGTGTGCACCAGCATGATGACGATCGCCATAGCGATCACCTGAACGAACGACCAGACCATGTCGGTGGGGTTCAAAAAAGTATTGAAGTAGTGGTCGTACACGCCAGTCGACTGGCCATAGATGAAGGTGGTGCCGAAGCGGGCCGCCAGGAACGACATGAGCATCGCCACGCAGTACAGCGGAATCACGACGATCACCCCGGCCACCACCCGGTTGGAGGCCAGGTAGGCGACCGAACGGATGCCGATCACTTCCAGTGCGTCGATCTCCTCGTTAATCCGCATCGCGCCCAGCTGCGCCGTCGCTCCTGCGCCGATAGTGGCAGCTAAGCCGATGGCGGCGACGCACGGCGCGATCAGTCGCACGTTGAAGTAGGCCGATGCGAACCCGGTCAAGGCCTCCACCCCGATGTTGGAGAACTGGGTGTAGCCCTGCACCGCGATCAGCGCACCGGTGGACAGCGTGAGGAACGCGACGATGACGACGGTGCCTCCGATTACCGCCAGTGCTCCTGAACCCAGGCTCATCGTCGCGATCAGCCGCACCAGTTCGGTTCGGTAGCGAGCAAATCCGGTGCCGATCGAGCCGATGGTTTTGGCAAAAAACTGCGCCTGAGTGCCGATCGTGGTTAAACCGTCGACCCATCCCGCGACCGTGCGGCGAAGCCTCGAGTAGTGCTTGCTGGGGACACTGGTGCTCATAGTGTTGCCTGCACGCCGACCGCCGTGGCGATGATGTTGATCGCGAACAGTGCCATGAACGTGAAGACCACGGTTTCGTTGACCGCGTTCCCCACCCCGGCCGGGCCGCCGCTGACCGAAATGCCCTTGTAGCAGGCGATAAGCCCGGCGCTGAGGCCGAACAATGTGGCCTTGACGACCGAGATCACCACATCAGCGGGTCCGGTGAGCAACGTCAGACCTGCCACAAAGGCGCCCGGGGTTACATGCTGGGCGAATACAGCGAACGCGAAGCTGCCCGCCAACCCGACTAGGACAACCACTGAAGACAGCAACGTCGCGACAACGGTGGCGGCGAGCACCCGCGGCACCACCAGTGCCTGGATCGGGTTGACACCCATCACCTTCAGCGCGTCGAGTTCTTCGCGAATGGTCCGCGCCCCCAGATCCGCGCACATTGCCGTGGCGCCCGCCCCGGCCACCACCAACACCGTCACGACGGGGCCGAGCTGGGACACAACCCCGTACGCAGCGCCGGTTCCCGATAAATCCGCCGCGCCCAATTCGACCAGCAGGATATTGAAGGTGAAGACCAGAAGCACCGTGAATGGAATCGCCAACAGCACTGTCGGCAGCAGCGACACCCGCGCCACAAACCATGACTGCAAGAGCAACTCACGCCACGCGAACGGCTTCCTGGGGATCAACAGCAAGGTGTCCAGCGACATCGCGAAGAAGCCTCCGAAGGCGCGGACCGGTGCGGACATGACGGTGTTGCCGCGGCTCTCCCGGACTCGCCGCCCGGCGTTGGGGCGGCTCCCGCGGTCAGCGTTTCCGTTGGGGCGATCCACAGGGCCTTGCGCCATAACCATGGCGTGTTCCTCCCTATGTCGGCATCATCGGCGCAATCGATCTACGCAGGAGCATACAAAATCTAAATTAGACTTTGTTAGTGTTTATTGCAATGACCTAGGTTTTTCCAGCATTGATGCACCCACACGTTGTTCGATTTTCCAGCAGAGCTGTGACTTTTTCAGTTCTTCATCAGATGGGGAGTCCTGTCGTCGCCAGCCGGCCCCCGCGGGCGACGGAGTAACGCCACGATCAAAGCCCCCGGCGCCCCTGCGAGGCGCGGCGTGCCGATCGCGCGGCTGGGACATGCCAGAACTCCCCGTGAGCGATCGCGCGGCGGGGCAACCTCTTGCGAGTCACCAAACTCTAAGTAGAATACTTCTACTCCGTGGGAGGACTAGCAAGGGGGTGTGCGTGCATAACACATGTTCACAGCGCCTATGTACGTGGAGCGGTGTTCTATTTGCGATTTTATTCTTTGTCGGCTTCGGCCTGATAGCGCGGTACATACCACCGCCAACGCCAGCCCGGTCGGCGGCGGACGTCGCGTTGTTCTACCGCGCCAACGCCAACACAATCCGCACCGGGATGATTCTCAGCATGTATGCGTTGGTGTTCTTCGTTCCCTTTACTGCAGCGATCTCGGTGCAGCTCAAGCGGATTGAAGGCGAGCACACGCCGCTGACCTATGCTCAGCTTGGAGTCGGCTGCACGCTTCCCGTTGCGTTCTTCCCGGCGCTCTACTACTTCCAGGTGGCGGCATACCGGCCAGAGAGATCGCAAGAGGCGGTCCAGACGCTCAATGACATGGGATGGCTGCCCTTCACCGGAATCATCTACGCCATCTTCGTCCAAAACCTCGTCATTGGTGTCGCTGTGCTTTCTGACCGACGGACCCAGCCCGTCTACCCGCGGTGGTACGGCTACTTCTGCCTGTGGACCGCGATTCTGTACTGCCCGGCCAGTCTCGACGTGTTCTTCCAGGATGGGCCACTCGCCTGGAACGGTCTGTTTTCGTGGTGGCTGTCGCTGGCGGCTTTCTTCGCCTGGCTCGTCGTCACCGTCGTAGTCACCCTGCACGCCATTCGCGGGCAAGCACTCGATGGCCAAACCGAACCGGAACCAAGCGATATTACGACTTCAATACAAGGGCTGCAGACACCGTAGCCGATCATCGTCGCAGATGTCGGCATGAGGTTGCCGATGTCGGCTGGGCCGAAGTGGTTGCTGCTCAACGTCACACCCCGCTATCGGCGCTCAGCGCCGGTTCGGTGATGAAGTCTGCGAAATCGGAATCATGGGTCATCAACCAGTAGTCGACAACGCGGTAGGGCGAATTGTTGACCACCCGTCCGCGCTTATTTCGGTAGTAGGTCGTCATCCCCGGATGGCTCCACACCATCTTCGAATGCGCCACGTCGACTTCCTCGACCCAACGGTCATGCACCTCCGTTCGGCATTCCACCGAACGGAGGCCACCGCGGATCATCTTGGTGATGACATCGATGATGTAACGGGCCTGCGACTCACCGATGAAGAAGTAGGACCCGCCGGCGCCGGAATTCGTGTTGGGGCCGTACATCAGGAAAAGGTTCGGAAAGCCCGGCACGGTGATGCCGAGATACGCGGTGGCATCGTCGTCGCCCCAGATGTCGCGTAAGCGCTTCCCGCCGCGTCCGATGAATTCGATCGGCTGCAGATAGCGGGTCGTCTCGAAGCCGGTGGAGAACACCACGACGTCGGCCTCGACTTCGTCGCCGCCGCTGCTGCGCACGCCCCGGTCGGTGATGCTGTCGACACTCTCGGTGACCAGCTGCACGTTGTCGCGCTTAAGGGCGGCAAACCAACCGTTATCGAGCAGCATGCGCTTTCCAAAAGGCGGGTAATCCGGCAGGCACTTCTCGACAAGATCCGGCCTGTCCTCAAGCTGGCCGACGAGGTAACGCGTGAAATAACGGCGATGACCGTCGTTGACGGCGTTGAGCGAGCGGTTCAAATCCGCCCACTGCGGGTCTATGTGTAACGACGGATGAACGCGATCGTTGAAGACCCACGCCAGCCGGAAGCGATACCAGGCCTGGTAGTAGGGCACGTGGTCCATCAGGAAACCGACACCCTCAGGCACGGGTGCGAAGTACTCGGCACACGGCCCGACCCACTGCGGAGAGCGCTGGAAGATGGTGACCTCTGCGACCTGGCCGGCAATAGCCGGCACAACTTGCATCGCGCTGGCGCCGGTCCCGATCACGGCGACACGCTTACCGGAGACGTCTAAATCCTCGGGCCAGTTCGCCGTGTGAAACATCGGGCCTCCGAAACGTTCCATGCCGGCGATGTCGGGGATCTTCGGCTTGCTGAACAACCCGACCGCACTGATGAGGACGTTGGCCGACACAACACGCATCGTCCCGTCGTTGTCGCGCGACGAGATCTCCCATGTCTGCCTGGCTTCGTCGTACACCGCACTGTCGACTGCGCTGCCGAAGACGATGTGGCGGCGCAGATCGAAGTGATCGACCGCGTCTGCTAGGTAGGCCGACATCTCGTCACGCTTGGCGAAGTGTGTCGACCAGTGTCGCGGGAAGAACGAGAACGAGTAGAGGTAGCTAGGGGTGTCCACCCCGGCGCCGGGGTAGGTGTTGGTCAGCCAGACACCGCCGACCTCCTGGTTGCGTTCGAGGATGACGAAGGGGACTCCCAGTTCGCGCAACCGCACCGCGGCGATGATCCCCGAAATTCCGGCACCAATGATCACGACGCGGAAGTCTTTGGGGTGCAACGGCTCCAGCGGCTCCGACGGGAACAGCCCCGTCTCCTCACGCATCATGCGCTCATATTCGGCCGGGATCTCTTCGGCCATGCAGATGCTCAGCATGTGGCGCAGCAGGTCGGGATTCGGTTCCGGCATCGCCGCGGGCCGGCCCTGCGACCAGGCCATGATTGCCGCTGCGGCACAACGGCGGATCTCCTCGGCGACCTCTGGCGCGAACCCGCCCGAGTCGTTGGGACCCAGACCGGGCGAGCGCAACGGCCGATAGGGCTCGTTGAGCCAACGCTCATCTCCGGTCAACTGGAGGAGCACCATCGTCAGCGTGGGCAGATTGGCCACTTCCAAGGCCTGCTTCAAGCGGGCTTCCTCGATCGGGCAATCCGGCTTGGACATCGACATGGCACACCTTCCCGTGTGGATGTCTGGGCTCGACGGCCAGCCTCAGACTTATCTAAATTATGTTAGATATTATTGCCTAACTGCGATCCGTTGACAACGGTAATACAGACATTTTATCGCAGTTGTACTGGTGCTTGCCGTCACAGAATGATTCTCTGTGCGTCAAATTTCCTACCGATTCTATGAATTACGGCCGAGCATGGGCAAGCGTCGCGCCGCTAAGCGACGCGACGCATCTGCGGTCATCCCCGCGGTGAGCGTCCTACCCGGCGGCGCCAATCGTGCGCGCCGAGCAGCCGCACGAGCGTGGCTTGGAGCTTGCTCTTCCACGGCACGTACGGATACCAGTGCGGCTCGGAGCCGAGGCGCAGCCGTTCAGACACAACCGACTGTTGCCGGCAGAACTTCAGAATCCCGGCAGCTCCGCCGGAGCGGCTGCCCACACCGGATTCCTTCCAGCCGCTCATAGGAATGGGCAGCTGGAAAGTGCTCATCATGACGTTGTTCAGGTTGACTGCTCCCGCCTCTAGGCGGCGAGCGACTCGATCGGCGCGGTGGGGGTCGCGTGTCCACACGCTCGCGCTCAGCCCGTAGCGCGAATCATTCGCCAACCGGATGGCTTCGTCTTCCTCGGCGACCTTCATGATCGGCAGTGTGGGCCCAAAGGTTTCGTCGCGCATGCACAGCATGCTGTGGTCCACCTCGACGAGCACGGTCGGCTGGAAGAACTGACCGTCTCGGGCACGCTTACCGCCGGTGAGCACGCGTGCTCCCTTGGCCACCGCGTCATTGACATGCTTTTCGACGATGTCCAGTTGCGCCGGAGTGCACATTGCCCCGACGTCGCTGCTGAAACTGCCGTCAGGGTCCATACCCTGGCGAAGGTTTTTCACCTTGTCGGTCACCTTAGCGACGAACTCGTCGAAAACAGGAGCCTCGACGTAGGCGCGTTCCACCGAGATACAAATCTGGCCCGAGTTCCACATCGAGCCCCACACCGCGGCGCTGGAGGCACGGTCGATGTCGGCGTCGGATAAGACGATCATCGGATCCTTGCCGCCCAGTTCCAGACTGCATGGAATTAGTCGTTCACCGGCACGCGCAGCGATCTTGCGACCGGTGCGGGTCGAGCCAGTGAACATGACCATGTCGACTTCCTCGACCACGGCCGCTCCGGTTTCGGGACCACCGGTCACGTTCGCCATGACCGGAGGCGCCGCGATGTCCTCGAGCCAGCCCCTGGTGGCCTCCGCCCACGTCAGCGGCGTGAACTCCGACGGCTTGAACAGCACTGCCGCCCCGGCCATTAACGCCGCCACGCCATCGAGCATCGGGCCGCCCAGCGGGCCGTTCCACGGCGTGATCATCCCCACGAGCGGATAGGGGCGAGCGAAAACTCGCAGCTTCTTGGTAAGCCCGCCGACTCCCCAGCCGGCAACCCTGCGGTCGGCGAGGAATTCGGCGGCGTGCCCCGTGTAGTAGTTGATGAGGTCCAGAGCCATCGAGATTTCCAACGCGGCGTCGCCCCACGACTTGCCGGTTTCTTCCTGCATGATGCCGACCAGGCGGGCTTCGTTGTCGAGGATCCAGTCCAGGAAATTACGCATGTGGATTGCCCGTCCCGCCGGCCCGAGCTCTTCCCACGCCGGCTGGGCGGCGCGCAGTTTCGTGGCAGCGGCCCCTACTCCAACGGGTCCCGCATCGGCGACACACCCCACCACCCGTCCGTCGGCTGGGCACCGGACCTCGATAAGGGCGCCGCCGGGGCCGGCGACCCCGGTCTCTTCGGACCGGTGAGCGGCTTCTGCTGTGGCCATTTTCAACTCCTCTGCCGTGGACGACGCTGGGTGGCCGCTGCCGTTGGTCGCTGAGTTGGCACACAGCGCCGAGCGGTCACTTCCACCGCAGCTGCCAGCGCCTGTCGGTGCTCAGGATGGGCGATCGAGATCAGGGCCTGTGCTCGCTCGGTGGCGCTGCAACCATCCAGGCGAGCGACGCCGTACTCGGTCACCACGGCGTCCACCATCGACCGGGGGATGGTGACCGTGGTGACCGCAGGCACGATCCGGGAACGCGAAGCGTCGGGGGTGGCCGAGGGCAGCGCGATCACCCGCAAACCTCCGGCTGATCGGCTGGCGGCGTCGACGAAGTCGAGGCTGCCGCCTACGCCGGATATCTGTCGTCCCCGCAGCACCTCGCTGTTGACCTGGCCGCTGATGTCAACCTCGATGGCGGTATTGATCGACACCAACCGGGGTGTGCGGCCTAAGACAGCGGCGTTGTGGGCTGTTGAAGATGGATAGACGGCCAGGGCCGGGTTGCGATCGGCGAAGCGCATCAGCCGCTGGCTGCCCATTAATTCTGGGGACAGGATTGCTGGCGCGTCGCCGTCGACGGGGATAACGCCGCGTTCGAACAGTTCCACCATCTCGTCGGTGGCCATCCCAGTGAACCGAACCTGGCCGAGGTCAGCGTCGGCCAGGGAGTTCACCACAGCCTCTGGGATGGAACCGATTCCGATCTGCAGGGTCGGATTTCGGGGTAACAGACCGACGATGTGTTCGGCAATACAGTTGCTGACGCTGCTGGGCTTAGCCGAGCTGTACCGGGGCGCCTCATCAGCGGTGTCGATGAGCGCATCAAAGATCGAGTCGTGCACGGTGGTGTTGCCGAATGTCCATGGCAGGTCTGGATCGACCTCGCCGATGCGCACCCTGGCCAAGCGCAGCGCATCGAGGCTGTAGCCGGCGGAGGGCCCTAGCGACCGGTAGCCGTGCCGATCCAGCGGAGTTACCCGTACCAGCGCGACGTCCACACCACACGCCTGCAGCATCGCCGCGATCCGTGATGCGCGAGCCGGCAAGAAGGCTGCTACTCCTTCGGCCACCAGGTCGGCAACTGGTGCCATGACATGCCAAGTCCGGTAGCGGAGGTCCCCTGCGCGGACAGCATCGAGGAACGGATAGTCGCCCAGCAGCAGTCCTGAGCTCAGGGTCCAATTGCGGCCCGCGGCTTCCTTGTTCACCGCGGTCAGCAATGTGGTGGGGGCGCCGCAACCCGGCGCAGCGACCAAGTGGGCACCGTCACCGGCGAGAGCCAGTGCGTCGACTGGGTCCATCGTGGGGGCGGTGACGCCACTCATCGCGGGCGTGCGGTCGCGGCCTCGACAGCCTCCTGGGAGAACGCCTCATCGAAAGCGCGTTCGTCGGACTGGAATTCGTCGACCTCGACGACGCGTCCGTCCCTGATACGGTAGACGAGACATTCGCGGAGCCGCACCGTCGCGCCGCCGATTTCGACGATGCCGTATTGGTAGGCGGCGGCGTACTGCGGGCTGGTAGTGATGTCGATGATGTCGAATCGTGCCGGTCCGGTGAAGATTCGCTTCATTTTGCCGAATAGCGACAAGATCGCCCGGCGGCCTTCGTAGACGCCGGAGAGCACGTTGGCGCCCGGCACCCGCCAGATGCAATTCTCGTCGACTATGGTCTCGATCTCGGCGCGGTTCTGCTCCGACATGGCGGCCACTAGACGGCGTACCACCAACGCGTTGGGATGCTCGGCCATCGGGATCCTTTCTGATTGAGTCACATGCGGGCTGTGGCGCTGCCGGACAATACGGCCACATCGTGCTGGTTGGTTGTGAGAATCTCGAAATCGACGTAGCGGCCCTGCGAGCCGTCACGAACTTCGCGCACGATCGCCTGAGTGTTCAGCGAGTCACCGGGCCACACCGGGCTGACGAAGCGCACCCGGTAGCGCGTCACCCGCTCTCGGCCCACCCAATCAGCGAGCACGCGTTCGGCGGCGCCCATCGCCAGCATTCCGTGGGCCATCACACTGGGGTATCCGGCGCCAACCGCATACAACTCGTCGGTGTGCAGTGGGCTGTAGTCGCCCGACGCACCTGCGTACTGGACGATCTGCGTGCGGGTCACTTCGGGTATCACCATGCGTTCGCGGCTGGCTCCCACGACGAAGTCCTCGGCCGCACGGCTCGTGTCTGCTTTCACTGCACACCAGCGGTGTCAGAAACCGTAAATTCTTTGTCCACCAGGATCATTCGCGAGCGCAGCACGAGGGCGCCCGCCGCGTTGTGGTAGTCCCTGACGATCTCGCGAAACGCCAAGGCTCCGCCGCGGCGGCTCTGTTTGCGCCAACTCGCGCCGCCGTACTCGGTGACGACGAGGCTGTCCCCCACACGCACGGGGGCAAAGTACTCGAACTCCTGCTCGGCGTGCAGGACGCTGCCACCGTCGGTCGAGCTGCTCACAGCAAGTGCTCCCGAAGGGCGCAGCCCCCTCATGTGCACCGGGTCGAATTGCACTGCAGCGGCAGGAAACGTCACCGGCGCCGGCGTCCCGGGTACCGAAACGTCCTGGGCGAGGAGCTCGTCTCCCACGGCGCGAGCAAACGCGAGGACATGACCCGGCTCGACCTCGAACGCGTAGGTGGCCATCAGCCCTCCAGGTCCGCCGGACGGAACCGGGGCAGAGCGCCGTCTCCACCGGTGTCGCAGAAGACCACCTCGACACGCTGCCCGATCGATAGGGCGTCGGGATCGCAGTCGATGATGTTGGTGATCATCTTGGGTCCCTCGTCTAGTTCGACCATCGCCAGTACGTAGGGGCCGACGTTCGCGTACTCGAGGATCCCGCGGGTGGTGACCGTGTAGCTGTAGATGGTGCCGCGTCCGCTGGCTTCGGTGTCGATCAGATCGGTGCTATGACAGTTCGCGCACAAATAGCGTGGGTAGTACCCGGCGCGACCGCAAACCCCGCATCGTTGCAGCAATAGTTTGCCGTCGAGGGTAGCGGACCAAAACGTCGCCGTTTCCGACGTGACATTCGGTGGCGGCGCGGGCAATTGAGGTGCGCTCACGAGTCCTCCCGACCCAGAACGACTGTCGCGTTGCCCATCCGAGTGCTCAACCAGCCGCCGGTGCCATGAGCCAACGCCAGGTTGCAGTCGCGAACCTGTACGGCCGGATGCGCTTCGTCCCGCAGTTGGCGGACCGCCTCGATGATCTTGGTCATCCCGCCGCGGTTAGCGGGGTGGTTGTTGCACAGCGAGCCGCCGTCGGTGTTGAAAGGCAATCGGCCATTCGGAGCCTGTAAGGCACCGTCCAACACGAACTTGCCGCCGTCACCCTTTGCGCAGAAGCCCAAGTCTTCAAGCGCCAGCAAGACGGTGATGGTGAACGAGTCGTACAGGCCAACGTAGTCGATGTCGGCGGGACGTACCCTTGCCTCGGCAAACGCGTCTGCACCTGACCGCACGCCACCAGTCACGGTGATGTCTTGCCAGCCGCCGCGCGTGTGCTCAACGGTCTCTCCGTGCCCGAGGATTTTTACGCAGTCCCGATCCAGGGCCGCGGCGACTTCGTCGGCGACCACGACGAGCGCGCCCCCACCGTCAGTGACAACACAGCAGTCGAGCCGGTGCAGCGGTGTGGACACCATCGGCGAGTTCACTACGTCGTCTACGGTGACCACCTTCGGTAGCACCGCGTTGGGGTTGTGCTGCGCGTGATGCGAAGCGGCGACCTTGATCTCGGCCAGCTGCTCGCTCGTCGTGCCGTACTCGTGCATGTGCCGTTGGGCGGCAAGGGCATATAGCGCGCTGACGTTGGCGCCGAAGATCGGCTCGAAGGACTTCTCCGGTGGCTCGCCCATCAGCTGGCCGGGTGCTCGCAACGACGTCGTTCGCGGCCGCCCGCCCAGAGTGATCAGCGCCACCCGGCACTTCCCTGCGGCGATCGCGGCCGCGGCATGACCGACGTGCGACATATACACCGAGCCGCCCATGTCCGAGCTGTCCATGTAGCGCAGCTTCAGCCCGAGGTAGTCGGCCATCGCCAGCCCGCCCAGGCCGGGTGCGTCACCACCGCAGAAGTAGCCGTCGACGTCGGCGAGATCGAGGCCGGCATCGGCCAATGCGCCCAGCGCCACCTCGGCGTGGATTTGTGGGATCGACTTGTCCGGCAGTTCACGTCCGGGATGTTCATAAGCTCCGGCGATGAATGCCTTTTCCCTGATCGACATCAGACGAACGGGTTCGGCGGGGCGGCTTCGGTAATCGGACGGAACTGCGCCTCAACCTCTTTGGCCATTTGATTCAGGTCCCACGGCCCTTCCGAGCGCACGGTCACCAGCGGTTCGGGATCGCTGTAGAGCGAGACCTCATACCCCCGCGCGTGAATCACGTGACCGTTGCACCAACCCGACTGTTCGGAAGCGAGGTAGGCCGCGATCGGAGCGATGCTGTCGGGCGACAGCTCCCTGCCCCCAGAGCTGTAGGCATCATCCCTGACGGTGGCTGTCATCCGGGTTGCCGCCGCCGGCGATATCGCATTGGTCGTCACGCCGTATCTCTGCAGCGCCACGGCGCACGAGTAGGTAAGCCCGACGATGCCCATCTTGGCGGCCGAGTAGTTCGGCTGGCCCGGCGCCCCGTGCAGACCTGCCCGCGACGTGTAGTTGATGATCCTGTTCTGGGCGTCGGGATCATTGAGTTTGCGCCAGTGGGCGGCTGCCGGCCTGATGGTGTTGAAGTGGCCCTTGAGGTGGACCCGAATGACGGCGTCCCACTCCTCCTCGGACATGTTGAAGATCATTCGGTCGCGCAGGATTCCCGCCACATTCACCAGAACATCGAGTCGCCCGAAGCGGTCGACGGTCGACTCCACTAGGTCGCGGGCGGCTTCGTGGTCGGCGATGTCGGCCCCATTGGTCACCGCGGTGCCGCCGGCCGCCTCGATTTCACCGGCCAGCTCGGCCGCTGGATTGCCCTCGCTCTGCAGTCCACTCAGCGATGCGCCGATATCGTTGATGACAACGGTAGCTCCCTCGCGGGCGAAGAGCTTTGCCACCGCGCCACCGATTCCTTGGCCGCCTCCGGTGATGATGGCTACCCGTCCATCCAACGTTCCCATGTATCAACGCTCCAAACGAATCGGCAAGGCGACGGGGCCCCGGGCGAACGACGGCCGATATTTGACCTCGTAGCCGGGCTGGAGTTCGAAGACTCGCAACTCACTGATCGCACGGATCGCGGCCCGCAGCTCGCGCCGCGCCAAATGGTTGCCCAGGCATCGATGGATGCCGGCGCCGAACGCCAAGTGTGCCGTGCCGTTCGGGCGCTCGAAGTTCAGCGTGTCGGGGTCGGAGAACTTCTCGGGATCGTGGTTGGCCGCCGCCCAGTTGAGCAGAATACGATCGCCCTGCTTCATCGGGCAGCCCTGCAGCTCGGTGTCTGCAGTCAAGGTTCGGCCGGCCGTCGGAACAGGCGTGTCGAATCGAAGGAATTCCTCGACGTGTTTGTCTAGCACCTTCTCGTCGACGTCACGGAGGCTCTCGCGCAGCGCATTGTTGGTTGCCAAGGTGCAGGCGATGCTTGCCAACGCACCCATGGTGGTCTCCATGCCGGCCATGATCGTCATGTTGAGCGTCTCCATCCGGGCCCGGTCGTCAAGCTCGAGTCCGTCGTCGAACTCGCCGGTGCCCAGGTGCGCGATTACGCCCGCGAGATCGTCGGTACGCCCTTCAGCGCGCCGCTTCTGGAGCAAGTCGATGCAGAACATGAACAGCTTGGGCGCCGCTTCCAGCGCCTTTTCGGGCTGCGTCAACAACACTTCGAGGACGTCCATCACCCAGCCGATGTCGGAGGCCTTCTGATCCAGGAAGGTCTCGAAAAACACGATCGGCGGCAGCTGGGAGGTGAAGGCCGAAACGAACTCAGCTGGGCTCTGTTCGACGCATGTGTCGATCAGGCCGTCGACGGTTGCCCGGATGCTGGGTTCCGCCGCGGTCAGCGCCTCGGGAGTGAAGAAGGGGTTGAGTGCTCGGCGCACGCCGCGATGCAACGGTGGGTCCGTTTCCAGCGGAACCATCCGCAGAATGTTGAGGTCGAATTGCACCGGAGCAGCGCCCTCGGCGCTGCTGTACATGTTCCAATCGACCGCCGCATCCATGACGTCCTGAAACTTGTTGAGCACCCAGAACCCCGAGTTTTCGGCACTCCAGTGCGCCGTGCTGCGCGCGACCGGGCACTTCTCCCGCAGTGTGTTGATCCGCGGCCAGAAGTCATCGGCCAGCTCAGGGTCGAGCGGACTGAAATCCACGGCAGGCGAAGTGTCGACCGATGCCGACTCGGCGATGTCGTGATCATTCATTATGCGGCTCCCTGTCTGAACTCACCCGCCGTGCGAATTGGCGTCTAATCCACCGCCCGGAACACCCGAACTCCTCCGACCCCGCAACCTAATTCTGTGTCGGATTAGAACTACGCCGTTTCTATCTCGCATCCCCTCCGATGTCAAGCGTGTCACATGTAAGTCCGGGTATCCCCAGGAAGATCGAGGTGGTAAGCCGCCGCCGCCGAAGCACCACCCGCCCACTTCGCATCATTTGATGGACAGAAATCGGTTTTGATTTAGACTAGCTGGAGTAATGCGGGTGGAGGGAGCGAGCGCGTGGTGAAAGTGACCTACGTACGGTCCGGCGGTGAAGAAATCATCGTCGAGGTCGCCGAGGGGACCTCGGTGATGCAAGCGGCCCTGGCCAACGACATTTCCGGGATCGTCGCCGAATGCGGCGGCACGCTGGCGTGTGCGACGTGTCATGTCTACGTCCATGAGGACGACGTCAGCCGCCTCAGCCCGCCAAGCACGGATGAAGGGGAGATGCTCGATTACACCGCCTCGCCGCGCCAGCCGAACTCCCGGCTCAGCTGCCAGATCGCGGTAGGCGCCGAACTGGACGGTCTCGTCGTGCGAGTGCCACCGACGCAGTACTAATGTCCCCTCCCACGATCGTGATCGCCGGTGCGGGCCAGGCGGGTTCCCATACTGCCGCCTCGCTGCGCGAACTTGGGTTCGACGGTCGCGTCGTGCTGGTCGGCGACGAACCGCACTTGCCCTATCAGCGGCCACCGCTGTCCAAAGGCCACCTCACTGGCAGCACCTCTCGCGACAACCTTTGGCTGCACCCCAGCAAGTTCTACGAGCAGCACGAGATCCAGCTGCACCTGGCCGAATCGGTGCGCCGCATCGACCGCACCAACGCCCGCGTCCAACTCGGCAACGGTGCATTCTTGGACTACGACCATCTGGTGCTCGCGCTGGGTGCCCGCAACCGCACCCTGCAGGTCCCCGGGGCCGAACTCGACGGTGTCGTTGGGCTGCGAAACCTCTCCGAAGCTGACGACATCCGGGACCGGTTGGGGCGGGCTCGCCACGTCGTCGTGGTAGGCGGCGGCTTCATCGGGTTAGAGGTCGCCGCGACGGCGGCCAAGCTGGGCATCGAGGCGGTTGTCATCGAGGTCGCCGACCAGTTGATGGGACGGGTGCTGTCTGCTCAGATGGCCGGCGTCGTCCTCGACGCGCACCGCTCCAGAGGGCTACGCGTTGAGCTCTGCACGAGCGTGGCTGGCTTGACCGGTGCGGCAGGGAAGGTCGGCGCGGTGACGACGACTGACGGCCGTGAGTTCCCCGCCGACATGGTGCTCGTTGGCATCGGAGCGGTACCGAACACCGGCCTCGCCGACGACGCCGGTCTTAAGGTCGACAACGGGATCGTTGTCGACGAATACCTGGCCACCGACGACGAGCAGATCTCTGCGGTCGGCGACTGCACATCCTGCCCCAATCGGTTCGCCGGCGGACGGCCCGTGCGCCTCGAGTCGGTGCACAACGCAACAGCGCAGCCGCGGACTCTGGCTGCCCGACTCGTCGGACGGCCCGAACCCTACAACAGCGTGCCCTGGTTTTGGAGTGATCAGGCCGACCTGAAGTTGCAGATCGCCGGCTTGAGCGCGCAATCCAGCCATGCGGTGCTACGGGGAGACGTTGAAGGCGGCCGCTTTTCGGCATTCTGCTTTCACGACGGTGCACTGCACAGCGTCGAGTCGCTCAACCGGCCGGGCGACCACATGGCGGCGCGGAAACTACTTGCGCTGGGCGACTGCCTGACGCCTGAGCAAGCCGGCGACCCCAATTTCGATCTGCGCGCGCACACTGCGGCCCACGCAGCAGCCGGGTCGATCCGCACCTAGGTGCATGCGTGCAGAAGGGCCGGCTAGCGTTTGCGGCGGTCACTGCGGGCCACCACAAGACCCAGCTTCTCGAAGTCGAGGGTGGTCTCGGTGATACCGCGCTCCCGCAGCTTGAACTTTTGCACGCGGCCGTTGACATTGGCCGGCAGTGCCTCAAGCACCTCGACGTAACGCGGAACTGCGTAGTACGGCATCGACTTTCGGAAGAACTCGAAGAGTTCCCGCGGCTCAATTTCGCTTCCCGGACCCAAAACCAAACAAACCTTGACGTCGTCCTCGCTGAGGTCGGAGGGAACGGCGTGCACCGCCGCCTGGGCGATCGCCGGGTGCGCCATGATGGCCTGCTCGAGTTCGATCGAAGACACATTCTCGCCGCGGCGGCGCAACGAGTCCTTTTTCCGGTCGGCGAACCAGAAGTAACCGTCGCGATCGACGCGGCCCCGGTCACCGGTGTGATGCCACAGATTCCGGAAGGCCTGCACGGTCGCGGCGTCGTCGTTCCAATACCCGGAGAACAGCCGGAACGGTTCATCCGGCCGCACGACAATCTCCCCGGGTTCCCCTACCACGACCTCGCGGTCATGATCGTCAACGATCTTCACCTGGAGCCCGTTGGTCAGCTTGCCCATGCTGCCCGGGTGGCGCTTGTCGCGCGGATCGCCCAGGAGCACGGGCCAGCATTCCGACTGCCCGAAGACCTCGGCGAAAGGGCCAATGCCGAAGCGCTTTTCGAACTGCGCGGTGAATTCCGCTGTTGAAGGCATGAAGGTGATGTGGCGCAGTTTGTGGTTGCGGTCATCCTCATTGGGGGGCTGCGCCATGATCGCCATCCCCATGGCCCCCATGCCCAGCGCGGCGGTGGCACCAGTCTCGCGAATGCGTGCCATGTAGGTACTGGCGTGGAACGCGGGTTCCACGATTGCGGATCCGCGCACCGCCAATGCCGCTGCGACGAGCCACGTCTGACCGCTGAAGTGAAACAGCGGATTGGCACCGAAGATTACGTCACCCTTCTCATACCAGCCGTGGTCAACGAATACGTTGACCAGGTTGCAGTAGTAGCCGTGGGTAATGGTGCAGCCCTTCGACGGCCCGGTGGTGCCCGAGGTATAGATGATCGCGCACACATCGTTGGATTCGACGTCGGGCTTCTCAAGATCCGAGGAGCAGTCCTGCAGCTGCGCATAGCGCAGGTCAGGCTCCAATGTTGCGTCCCGGGCGGGCTCACCCACCAGAACCAGCTGAGGCCGGTGGGTCAGGATCGGCAGGATCGGCGCCAGCATTTCCACCGCCGCGTCGTCTCCGATGTAAACCTTTGGGGTGGTCTGGACGAGTTGGTGGCGCAGGAATTCACCGCGCAGGTAGGTGTTGAGCGGCACCTGGATGGCCCCTACTTTGGCAACGGCGTAGATGAGCACGATGTACTCGATGCGGTTGCAGAGATTGATCGCGACCCGGTCGCCTTTTTCCACACCCGCTGCCTGCAGGGCGGCGGCGACGCGATCGGACTGAGCGTCCAGTTCGCCGAGTGTCAACCAGTCGCTGTCGCATTGGATAAAGGGGCGGCCGGAGTCCAATGTGGCTTCCTCGCGCAGCCATGCACCGAGGGTCTGGCCGTGGCGGTGATCATCGTGAGCCATTGGTTGCTCCATTCCGCTTCGGCCGCTCGCCGAGGATGAGTTCGGCCGCCCGTTCGGCGATCATCATCGACGGGGCGTTGGTGTTGCCGGTGGTGATGGTGGGCATGATGCTGGCATCGGCCACGCGCAGGTTGGCGATGCCGTGCACCCTCAGTTCGGGGTCGACCACCGCGAGGTCGTCGACGCCCATTTTGCACGTCCCCACCGGGTGATAGGACGGTGTCACCGTGCGCCGCACATAGTCCTCCCAGTCGGCGTCGGTGGAGCAGTGCGCCTCGGGTTCGAGCTGTCCGTCGGTGATCTTCGCCATCGCAGGCTGCGCCATCACACGCTGGACTTCGCGCAACCCGCGCAGGCAATCACGGAAGTCGTCAGGGTGGGCCAGGAACTGGTAGGAGATGCGGGGCATGGCGTCAGGCGCGGATCCACGTATCGTGATCGACCCGCGGGTGCGGGGCCGCAGGAACGTCGATGACGCCAGGAACCCTTCTTCCTTGGCCTGCTGCACGTTGAACATTCCGTTCTCGTCGACCGCCCGGGTGATCGCAAATGGGACGAATTGCAGCTGCAGATCCGGAGATTCCAGGGCAGGATCAGTCCGTGCCATGCACTGGACCTGCACCATCGTCATGGCCAACAGACCGCTGCCGTTGTGCACATAGTCGACGACGCCCTTGATGGCGGTGCCGATGCGCATCTTGTTGATAGTGGGGATTCGTGCCCGCCAACGCTGCATCAGGTACGGATGTTCGTGCAGGTTCTCGCCCACCCCGGGCAGGTGCAGCACCGTCTCCACCCCGGCATCCAACAGCGTTGTGCGAGGTCCGATCCCAGAGAGCTGTAGCAGGCGCGGCGAGCCGATCGAGCCGGCGCTGATCACCACTTCCTCGCGGGCAGTTGCGTTCCGCACCGTTCCTTTGTGCCGATACTGGACTCCGACCGCGGCGCCTCGCTCTAACAGGATGCGGTACACGTAGCTATGGGTGCGCACGGCGACCCTGCCCCTGGGCGCGACGCGGCGCAGGTACTCGCGCGACGCTTGGGACCGAGTGCCACGGCGATGGTTCACCTGTGTCAGTCCGACACCGTCTTGATTGGCACCGTTGTAGTCGGGGTTCAGCTGGTAGCCGGCTTGCAGGCAGGCGTCCACGTAGGCCATGTTGGCCTGACCGTGGTTAGTCTGCACGTTCACCGAGATCGGACCGGAGCCACCGCGAAACTCGTCGCCGCCGCCCTCCCACGTCTCCAGTCGTTTGAACGAGGGCAGCACCGAGTCGTAATCCCAGCCAGTGCATCCCTGTTTGGCCCAGCCGTCGTAATCGGCCCGGTTGCCGCGGACAAACACGCACGAGTTGATCGAGCCGCCACCGCCCATCACTTTGCCGGCCATCCAGGCTTCGGGGTCGCCGGTGCGCGAGGGATCCGGCTCGGCCGGGTATTTCCAGTTGGCTTTCTGGTAGGCGATGCCGACCGCGGCAGGGATCCGGACATCGATACGCCGATCGCTGCCACCGGCTTCCAGTAGCAGGACGTCCGCACCCGCTGCGCCCAGCAGGGCCGCCACCACCGATCCCGATGAGCCTCCGCCCACGACGACATAGTCGAAGGTTTCACCGTTCTTTGTCACTTGTCGGCATTCCTTCCGTGAATTCGCTTAAGGCCTAGTAGCTCTTAGGCAGGCCGAGGACGTGCTGACTGATATATGCCAGGATCAGCTCCTGAGGGATTGGCGCGATCTTCATCAGCCGGGCTTCGCGCCAGTACCGCGCGACGTGGTACTCCTCGGCGTAGCCGTATCCGCCGTGTGTCTGCATGGCTGCGTCGGCGGCCTGGAAGCCGGCGTCGGCCGCCAAAAGCTTGGCCATATTCGCCTCAGGACCGCTGGGTAGGCCGCGGTCGAGCATCCAGCCGGCACGCCGGGTGATCAGCTCGGCAGCCGCGAGCCGCGCGTGGGCCTCGGCCAGCGGAAACGCGACGCCCTGGTTCTGGCCGATGGGTCGGCCGTACACCACGCGTTGGTTGGCGTAGCCGATCGCGCGGCGTAACGCCGCCTGACCGGTACCGATGGCCTCCGACGCGATGAGTACACGTTCGGCGTTAAGCCCGTCCAGAAGATAGTAGAAGCCCTTGCCTTGCTCGCCGACACGGTCGGCCGCCGGTACCACAACGTCGTCGTAGACCGTCTCGCACGAGGCCACCGCATTGCGGCCGGCCTTGGCGATCGGGGTGATGGTGACGCCGGGGTCGTGCAGGTCGACCATGAACAGCGTCAACCCGTCGGTGCGGCGCTCACACTGCTCGGCCGGGGTAGTCCGGGTCAACAACAGCACCCGGTCGGCGTCCTGGGCTTTGGACGTCCAGACCTTTTGGCCCCGAATGACATACGAGTCGCCGTCGCGGACAGCCCGGGTCTTGATAGCCAGCGTCTCGGTACCCGCGTCAGGTTCGGTCACACCAAACGCCACGTGCAACTCACCGGAGGCTACCCGGGGCAGGTAACGCTGCTTGATGTCCTCCGAGCCATGCAGGATGAGCGGATGCATGCCGAAGATCGACAGGTGGATGGCGCTGCACCCGTTCATCGCCGCGCCAGACGCGGCGACCTCCTGCAGGATGACTGAGGCCTCCAGCAGCCCGCGGCCGCTGCCGCCATAGGCCTCGGGTATCGCGATGCCGATCCAGCCGCCCTCGGCGAGCGCCCGGTAGAAATCCCAAGGAAACTCGTGGCGTTGATCGCGCGCGGCCCAGTAGTCGTCATCGAACTTTGAACAGACCGCGCGCACACCCTCGCGAATCAGGTCCAAATCGAGGTCAGCAGAAAAGTCCATTGCTCACGCCCTCGCGGTTCAGGCGCCGGCCGGCGCGCACTGCACCGACTTAAGCTCGTAGAACTCGGCCAGCCCGTGATGGCCCAGCTCGCGGCCGTTACCGGACTGCTTGTAACCGCCGAACGGCGCAAGCATGTTGAAGAACGAGCCGTTGATGTCGACCGCGCCGGTGCGCAACTGCTTCGCGACACGAAGCGCGCGGTCGCGGTCGGCCGACCACACGGCTCCAGCCAGACCGTACTGGCTGTCGTTGGCGATCTCGATGGCGTCGTCCTCGCTGTCGTAGGGCAGGATGCACAGCACCGGCCCGAAGATCTCCTCGCGCGCAATCCGCATGTCCCGGCGCACATCGGAGAACGCCGTCGGCGTAACGAAATAGCCCGGCGGCACACCGGTCGGTGGCTGGGTGCCCCCGTAAATGAGGGACGCGCCCTCGCTGATTCCGATGTTGACGTAGTCCCACACCTTTTGACGCTGCCCGGCAGTCGCGAGGGGTCCCATTGTGGTGCCCGGATCCAGCGGGTCACCCAGGGTGTAGGTGGCTAACCGGGCGCGCACGAGGTCCTCCACCTCGGCGAGGCGCGAGCGGGGAACCACCATTCGCGTCCACGCGGTGCACACCTGGCCGGTATTGGTGAAGCAGTTCGCCACCCCGAGCTTGACCGCGCGTGCCAGGTCGGCATCATCGAGAATGACGTTGGCCGACTTACCACCCAGCTCAAGGGCCACCCGTTTGACCGTGCGGGCCGCGACCTCGCCGATCCGTCTACCGGCCGCGGTCGAACCGGTGAACGTGATCATGTCGACCTCCGGATTGGAGACCAAGGCTTCGCCGACGACCAGTCCAGTACCGGACACGAGGTTGAATACCCCTGGCGGAAGACCAATCTCGTCGATAATGTCGGCGACGATGAAGGCACTCAGCGGCGCCACTTCGGACGGCTTGAGCACCACGGTACAGCCGGCCGCCAGCGCGCCACCCACCTTGCCGATCACCTGCTGTAGGGGAAAATTCCACGCCGTGATCGCGGCGACGACGCCGATCGGTTCCCGCAGCACTAGCGAGTCGCCGATCTTCTCCTCCAACGGAAAGTCCACCATCAGATCGCGATAGCTGTCGAGAACGCGACACGGCTGACCCACCTGCACCGCCGTCGACACCCGCAGCGGAGTTCCCACCTCCGTGGTAATCAGCTGGGTGAGTTCATCGGCGCGCTCTTCGAGCTTTTTGGACAGCTGCGCGAGGATATCGAGCCGAATGTCGACCGGCGTCTGTGACCACGCCGGGAACGCCGCGCGCGCTGCGGCGACGGCCGCCTTAACCTCGTCGACCGTGCCGTCCGGGATCGTGCCGATAACCTCACCGTTGATGGCCGAGTCGACCTCGATGACTCCGCCGGCAGAGGGTCTCCAGCCGCCGTCGATATAGACGTGCCGACGTTCGTAGGTACTCATGATTTCAGTCGCGGGGTTTTGGCGTGCAATCTTCGCATCTTGGAGATCCAGTCGTCGTAGTCGGCACTCTTGCCGCGGAAGTACTTCTCCACCAACGGATGAGTGAGGATCAAGAACTGTTCTTTGTGCATGCCGTCGACGACGCACTGAGCCGCTTCGTCGGGTTCGATCGCGCCGGCGACCGCGAACCACTCGCCCTGCGCGCCGCGCAACATCGCGGTACGGACCCCCTCGGCGACGATGCATGAAACCCGAATCCCGTTGCCGCCGTAATGAATCGACAGCCACTCGGTCAGACCCAGCACGGCGTGCTTGCTGGTGGCGTAGGGGGCGTTCCCGAGCGCGGTCAGCAGGCCAGCCGCCGACGCGTTCTGGATCAGATACCCCGATCCGCGTTCGAGCATGTGCGGCAAAACCGCCCGCGCCGCGTAGACCTGTGGCATCACATTGACGTCCCATACCCGTTGCCAGGCCGCGTTGGACGCCCACGGATTTCCTCGCTCATGCAGCGATGTCACCCCGTCGTGCGGTTCACCCCACAGCACCCCAGCGTTGGACACGAATGCGTCGATGCGGCCAAATGCAGCTAGGGCGGCGCCGACCAGGTGGATGACCTGGGCTTCCTCGGCGACGTCGGTGACAACACCCATGCCTCCGATCTCGTCGGCGACAAGCGCGGTGCGCGGCGCGTCGATGTCGGCGACGACGACCGAGGCGCCTAAGGTGGCGAACCGCCGGCACATGGCTTCTCCCATGCCTGCGGCACCGCCGGTGACGACGATGACTTTGCCTGCGGGCTCCACCGGCCTAGGCCAGCTTCGTCAGTTTTACCGCGTTGTCCCACATGACTTTGCGTTCGGCGACGGGATCGTTGAGCTCGGCGGCCACCTTCTCGTACTGGCGGGGTTCGGCAAGGCCCTCCGGGTGCGGATAATCCGATCCGAACAGCACTTGGTCGACGCCCAGATGCTCGACCACATCTAGCAAGTTGTCCTCCCAGAACGGAGACACCCACACATGCTCGCGGAACTGCTCAACGGGATCTGAGGCGAAATAGCCGGGGCGCTGGAAGCCGGCACGGTTGAGCCCCGAGACGAGCAGCGGCAGGAACTCCGCTCCGTTTTCCACCGAGGCGATATGCAGGGCGGGAAAACGCTCGAAGAGCTTGTCGCATGTCACCGCCGCCAGATAGTTGGCGATCGCCCGTTCGTGTCCGACTGCGATCTGCAGCGGCGAGGCTATGTCGCCGATGATATTGCCGCGGTGTTCGACGTACTTGTCCAAGCCTGCGCCACCGACCTCACCGACGTGAACGACCACTGTCGCCCCGGCCTCCTGCACCCGCGCCCAGATCGGGTCGAAGACCTCATCACCGGGAGAACGCCACCCGCCGTCGGTGTAACTGGCCTGGGCGCGCACCACGAAGATCCGGGCGCCGTTGGCGAGGCCGTGCTCGACCTCGCCAATCGCGTTCGGGATGTCACCGAAAGCCAGGTAGGGCGAGCTGAAAATCCGGTCCTGGTAGTTGTAGCCCCAGTCATCCAACAGCCACCGGTTGAAGGCCTTGAACGCGTGTCCGGCCGCGGGCGGATCGTGTTGCAGCGCCTCTTCGTAGCCCATCGCCAGCGACGGCAGCATCCACACCGCCTGCAAGCCCTGCTCGTCCATCTTCGCCAGCCGGGCATCACGATCCCGGTAGTGGCTCGGAATCGGCTCGCGTTCGGACAGGATGTCCAACAGTGAGCGCTTCTTCGGATTGCCGCGGAAGTACTCGGCCATCGCGCCCGGCTTCACGATGGGGTCGAAGGTCGGATTGGTGACAGTGTGGTCGATCTTGCCCCCCACGATCTGGCGGGTGCGGCCCTCGATGACCGCGGTTTGTACGGTGCGCCCGCCCCATTCCTTGGCACGATGCCGGGTAAAGGCGTCGAGCGGCTCGTAGTAGTGCTGATCGACGTCGAACACGGGGGCAAGGTCCGTGCCAGTCACGTGGTCCTCCAAACGTTGACAGGGTCTATCGGGGTGTCCGTCTCAGCGGGGCTGAACAGCCTTAACGCTGGGCCTATCTTTCTAAATCTACTAAGAATTAGGTAAATCGACAAGGGCCGTCGCAGCGCTTCGAACACATAGAGCGTCTACGATCGTCCCGCCGCTTTTTTTCGCGATCGCGGGGTTCACCTCGATCTCCGCCAGGTCTTGCTCGGTGAGTAGACCGGCCATCCGGTTGAGCGTGTCGCCGACCCAGGCCTCATCGATCGGATCGCTGCCGCGGAAACCAAAAATCAATTCGGCCAACCGAAGGCGGGTCAGCGCCTTGTGCAGGGTTGCCGCGTCGCACGGCAGCGGGACGTGCTCGACATCGCGGTACACCTCCACAGCCGCGCCGCCGACCCCCACCGTGCCGAATACCCCGAGGTCATCAGCGGTGCGCACAGTAAGGATCAGCTCCACACCGCCGGTTGCCATCTTCTGCACCAGCCACTTCGGGTTGGGCGCCCCGCCGTTGGCGGCCATCCGTGTCACCGCGCCCTCGACCTGGGCGGCGTCGGACAGGTTGACCGACACCAGCCCCAGCTCGGTGCGGTGCGCGATGTCCTCGTCGGCGGACTTCACGACCACGGGGTAGCCGAGCGCCTCGGCCGCCGCTGCCGCCGAGGCGCTGTCGCACACTGTCATCTCCGCGACGTCCAGGCCGTAGTCAGCCAGCAACCGTAATGCCTGCGCGCCGCCGATCGTCGCCGCGCGGGTGGCCGCGTCGCCGTCGGAGGCGGGGGTCGGCTCCAGCACCCGTTGTGGACCCAGCAGCGCGCGTACCAGCCGGCCGAGGTCTGATGGGCTCTGGGCTACCAGCACCCCGGCCGCACGCAGCTCTTTGATGTAGGGGTCAACCGCGCGCCCCCCGTACCACAGCACGACACAGGGTTTACCGGTACCGCGGCGCACCGCCAGGACGTCAGCAACGCTTTGGGCGTTCCACCCGCGGGCGCCCATCGGCAGCGGCACGCACACCGCCTCCACGGCCGGGTCCTCAGCCACCGCGACGAGATAGCCGCCGAAGTGCCCCGGCATCGAGCCCGGGCCGACATCGAGCGGATTGGGGATGGCGGCGAAGCTCGGCAACAGCGCCTTGAGCCGTTGGGTCGTCGACGTCCCCAGCGGGGGGAACACCACCCCGGCGCCGGCCAACTGCTCGGTGGCCAGCACCGCCATGCCGCCGGAATAGGCGACCATTCCCCAGCGTCGCGGGAATTCCCGCTGTGGTGGCGCGGTCATGGCGCCCAGCGCCCACAGGTCGTCGGGGTCGTCGACCACGGTGACATCCAGCGCACGCAACAGCGCCAGTTCCAGTGCACCGCGTCCAATGATTTTGCCGGTATGGCTGGCTGCGGCCTGCTCGCCGGCCGCGGTGCGCCCGCCCAGATATGTGATCAGCCGTTTGCCCGCGTCGTGCAGTTGCTCGACCGCGGTGGCGAAACGGCGGCCGTCGCGGATGGATTCCATGTACAGCGCGACGGTGTGGACTTCGGGTCGCCCGGCGAAATAGGAGATGAAGTCGGGGATGTCCATGTCGCGCTGATTACCGGTGCTGACGATGTGGGAGATACCCACCCCAGCGTCTCGGGCCCGTTCGACGACGGTGCTGCCGATCGCGCCGCTCTGCGCGATCACCGCGATCCCGCCCGCGGTGATGGGCACCCCCTCGGTGAGCACCGAGGTCATGCTCATGGCCAGGCCGGTGCGGACGTTGACCAGTCCGGTGCTGTTGGGCCCGACGACGTGGATGCCGTGCTGCTTTGCGTACTCCAGCAGCGAGCGCTCCAAGCTGTGTCCGGCCGCGCCCATGTCGGCGAAGCCTGCGGTAAGGATCAGCGCCTGACGGACGCCGGCGGCGGCGCATTCCTCCAACACCCCTAACACCGCGGCCGCAGGGACCGCGATCACCACCACGTCGGGCACAGAAGCCGCGTCGCTCAGCGACCGCAGTGCCGGGTGGCCGTCAACCTCGGTGGCGGTGGGATGGATCACGATCACCTGGCCCGCGTAGCCGTAAACGCGCAGATGCTCGAGTACCGCCCGCCCACCCGCCTTGTAGGCCTGCCCACTGCTGGTGGACGCCCCGACGATCGCGACTGACGATGGCTCAAGAAACCGTTTGGCAACGTGCCCGCGAGGCGGCGCCAGTTCCAGCGCCTCAGTCACGCCAGGTCCTGAAGGGCAGCACGGCCAGGCTCCGGGTCTGACCGCCGTAGGCCGCCAGTTGGGCATTCTCTGACAGAGAGAAGCGAGGAATCCGGCGCAGGATCTCCTCGAACGCGATCGTTAACTCCAGGCGCGCCAGGTGAGACCCCAAGCACCGGTGGCTGCCGGCGCCAAACACCATCGACTTCTGCGCTGGACGGTCGAGGAGGATCTGATCAGCCTGGGGGTAGGCGTCTTCGTCGCGATGCGCCGACGCCAGCGGCACCACCACCCGGTCACCGGGCAGCAGTTGGACCCCGTTGATTACTGCGGGTTCGGTCACCGTCCGGCTGGCATGCACGATCGGCTCGTAGCGCAGCAGCTCTTCGACGGCCGCGGGGATTAGCGCCGGATTCTCCGCGAGGCGATCCTGCAGATCGGGGCGACGAGCCAGATGCAGGAATCCAAATCCGATCGCGGTCGTCACCGTATCCAGGCCGGCAAGCACCAGCACATAGGCGAAGTTTAGGATCTCCCGATATTCCAGCTTGCGCTGCCCGGGCATCTCGGCGGTGGTCAGGTAGGAAATGATGTCTTCGCCGGGATTTTCCAGCCGCTCGTCGAGTAACGAACGCAGGAAGTCGTTCAGCGCCTTGCCGGCCCCCAGCCTGGCCGCAGTCTGCGCCTCGATGTCGCCATGCGAAGCGCCGGTGGTCGTGGTGTGCAGGATGGTGCTCGCCCAGCTGCACAGCTGATCACGCTGCGCAACATTGAAGTCCAGACCGACCAGCCGCAGGAACACCGAACTGGGGAAGGGCTGGGCGAATTCAGCCATGAAATCGAACTCGCGCTTGTCTAACATGTTGTCGACAAGTTGAATCGCATACTCGCGCACCGAATCTGCGATGTGCTCAATGGCCTTGGGGCGAAACAACGGATCCACGATCGTGCGGTACCGGCGGTGCTCGGGTGCATCGACCTCCAGCGGGATCAGCGCGCGGGTGTGGCCCGGGGTGGGTGGCGTGTCCGCCGGCCACGACGAGAAGGTCTGCGCGTCGTGCAGCACCGTGGCGATGTCGTCGAACTTCGTCATCACGTAGAAGCCGCCGTAGTTCTCCGTACGTGCCACCGGACATGTCGCGCGTAGCGCGGCGTAATCGGCGTGCGGGTCCAGCGCGAAATCCGGGTCATAGTGGTCATACTCGTGACCCAAGGCCTGAAGCGCGGTGCAAACGCCTGTGCGCTTGCCGGATTGTTCCTCGCTCACGTGAGCTCACCTCGATCGTTGAAAGTGGTGGACAGGGGTTGCCCGGACGCCGCCGGCGCCAAGTCGGTGTCGACCGGGTTGCGGCACAGCTCAGCCAGTGCGCCCGGTTCCTTGTAGTGCACGTCGACGCGCACGATCTTGCCGTCGCGCAGCCGGTATACGTCGACGCACTCGACAGGCATGCTGCGCCCCGTGCGCCGCGAGGTGAACGTCCCGCGTACCACGACCGCAACCCAATCGTCAGTCCCGGCGATCTCGGGCAGGTCCAGAGCTACCCGGAACTCGCGGCTCACGGCCCCCAACATTCGCCGAAACCCTTCGACGCCGACATAGTCACCGCCGAACGGCAGGCTGGCGGCCTCAGAGAAGACATTCGCATCGTCGAGCAAGGCGGCGCAGGCGGCGATGTCCCCGCAACGCAGGCCGTCGGTGAATCTGCGCACGACCTCTACGTTGTGCTGCCCAAGCACCGCAAAACCGCCTCTCACCAATCGCGCAACTCGCCGGATCGGCACCGGATGATTCCTAATTTTCTACACAAATTTTGGTGATTAGTCAATGGTCAAAGCATCAACGACACTTGGTAGTCTGTGTTAAATTAGATAGACGCCGAGCCGGGGAGAACACCTTTGACATTCGCGCTCACCGTTGAGCAGCGCCAACTTCAGCAGCTGGTTCGTAAGTTCTGCGAGGCCAAGTCGCCGATCTCCGAGGTGCGACGGCTGATGGACACGGAGGACGGCTTCGACACCACGGTGTGGAACCAACTCGGCAGCGAGTTGGGCCTACAGTCGCTGGCCATCCCCGAGCGCTTCGGCGGCGCCGGCTACTCCCTGGTGGAACTCTGCCTGGTCATTGAAGAAATGGGCCGCGCACTGTTGTGCGTGCCGTTCCTGTCGTCGATCGCACTAGGCGCCAACGCGATCCTGGTCGGCGGCACCGATGAACAACGCGAGTGCCTGCTGCCCGGCATCGCCTCCGGTGAAGTGCGCGCCGCGCTCGCCTTCGCCGAGCGGACAGACGCATGGGCGCCGGGCGAGGTGGCCACCGTGGCCACCGCTGACGGCGGGGACTACCGCCTGCGCGGGAGGAAGACTCTGGTCGTAGATGGTCACACCGCCCAGCTGATCGTCGTGTCGGCGCGGCCGACCGGCTCCGCGAGGGTCTCGTTGTTCATCGTGGACACTTCCGACACGCAGGGCCTGCAGCGCAAAGCCCTGCCTACGCTGGATCAGACTCGCAAGCTCGCCGAACTGCACTTCGATGAGACGCGAGCACGGTTGCTGGGTGGCCCAGATGACGATGGTGCGGAAACGTTGCAGCGCACCCTCCAGGGCGCGGCGGTGTGCCTGGCCGCTGAGCAAGTCGGCGGCGCCGCGCACTGCCTCGACGCCTCGGTCGAATACGCCCAGATCCGCACCCAATTTGGCCGGCCCATCGGCAGTTTCCAGGCTATCAAGCATCGGTGCGCCGACATGCTGCTGGACGTCGAGTCGGCCCGCTCCGCCGCCTATTACGCGATGACCTCGGTTGTCGACGACACCGATGCGGACCTGGCGTCATCACTGGCCTATGCGCATTGCTCACAGGTCTTTTCCCGAGCGGCGAGCGCCATGATCCAGATCCACGGCGGTGTCGGCTACACCTGGGAACACGAAGCGCACCTGTATCTGAAGCGGGCCAAGGCCTCCGAGGCGTTGTTGGGCGGCGTCGGTTACCACCAGGATGTGGTGGCCGAATCGATGAACCTGTGAACTGACTTTCCGGCTCAGACCGAGTATCCGCCATCGACCCGGAGGGTTTGTCCGGTGACATAGGCCGACCGGGGCCCGGCCAAAAAGGCCACCACGTCGGCGAGTTCGCTGGCCGAGCCGAACCTCCGCATCGGGATTGCGCGGCGCGCCGCCTCGAGTGCTCGTTCGTGGTAGTCGCCGCTGGCGATCAGATCCTCCAGCACGCCGGCCTGAATCACCCCCACACCAACGCAATTAGCTCGGACACCGTTCTTGCCCTCTTCGGCGGCGATGGCCCGGACCACCTGTTCGACGGCGCCCTTGGGGGCCGCCGAGAGCAGATCCCGGGTGGCATAGCGCAGCAGCGCGGTGGTGACCAGGCACACGATCGAGCCCTGGCTGGCGCGCAGCCGTCCGATCGCCGGTTGCAGCAGGTTGAAACAGGCCGCCGCGTCGGCCTGCAGTTGTTCGGCGAACTCCCGCGGCGTGATCTGGGCGGTATAGCGCATCGGGATCGACGGTCCGGCCGCGTAGATGACCGTGTCCAGCCTCGGCAGACCGCGAACCAATGCGGCGGTGGCGTCGGAGTCGGTGAGGTCGAGCCGGTGCACCCAGGCCTTGGCGCCGACGCTTCGCAAGGCGTCGGCTGCGCGTTCGGCGGCGTCGACGTTGTGCCGGTAGGTCAGCGCGACGTCGAAACCATCCCGGCCCAGCGCCTGGCAGATCGCTGATCCGATACCTCCGCTGCCACCGGCGACCAGGGCCATTCGTTCGTCCATGCCCTAGGTCATCTCCCCCAGCCGGGCGTAGCCCACCAGCACCGGCTCACCGTGCTGATTAACCGTGGACAGGTCCAGATTCACTGTGCGCGCCCCGTCCCGCTCCTCGATCGCGGCGACCGTGGCGGTCGAGGTCAGGGTGTCGCCGGGCCACACCTGCTGCCGGAACCGCACACCGAACCCGCTGAGCTCCCCGTCGTCGATCCAATCAGTGATGACCTTGGCCGTCAGGCCCATGGTGAGCTGGCCGTGAGCGAGGACGCTGGGATAACCGGCCACCTGCGTGGCGTAGACCTCGTCGGTGTGCAGCGGGTTGTAGTCACCCGACGCACCGGCGTACATCACGATCTGGGTTCGCGATAGCTCCTGCACCACCGTTGCCTCGTAGCGGTCGCCGACCGACAGTTCGGCCAGCTTCACTGGGACACCGCCCGCTCCGTGATCACCCGCACCCGCCGGGCCGTCACGGCGAGCTCTCCACACTGGTTGACGAACCGGGTGATCTCCTCGGAAAACCGCAATGTGCCGCCGCGTGCACTGTGTTTCTCCCAGGTCTTGCCCGCTTCCCGCGAGACAGTCAGCACGTCACCGGGACGCAACGGAACGTGGAATTCGTAATGTTGCTCGGCATGCAAGCTGGTGCCGCCTCCCGACGAGGCGGGGGCAAAACCCGGTCCGCGGCCCGAGCCGTTCCACTCAACTCCCGGCCGCGGGCGGTAGGGCCAGTCGGGGTCGAACTGCGCCGCGCTGGCGACAAACGTCGGCGGCGCGACCAGCCCTCCACGTTGACGGGTGCTCCCGTGGTCCTCGTCGGCGTAGATCGGATTGTCATCGCCCAGCGCCCGGGCGAACATCAGGATGTGCCCGCGTTCCACGGGGAATAGAAAGGTGCCTGCAGCTGGTTCTGGCGCCGGCGCTTCGGTAGACATCAGAGCCGCCCTTCGGGCACCCGGGGCTCGCGGGGCAGCCCCAGCACGTTCTCGCCGATGATGTTGCGCTGCACCTCACTCGTGCCGGCGTAGATCGTGCCGGAATGCGCAACCAGGAAGGTGTCCTGCCAGTGCCCGAGCGCGTAATCGGACCCCTCCGGGCGCACCATCGCGGCAGGGCCCGCGATCTCTAAGGCGAGCGCCCCCAGCCGCAGGTGGTATTCACTCCAGGCCAGCTTCCACGTCGACATCTGCGGCCCTGGTTGCTCCCCGGCCGCGACCTCCGCCACGGTTCGCTGCCAACTACTGCGCATGATCGTGACCTGGGTCTTCGCCCACGCCAGCTCCCTGCGTACGGCCGGGTCGCGATGCCGCCCGTGTTGTCGGACCAGCTCTACCAGTTGCTCAAGTTCACGTTCGCGCGCCTGCAGGACCATAGTGGTCGCGCGTCCAGCACCGCCGCGTTCGAATCCCAGGGTCGACTGCACTACCTGCCACCCGTTGCCCAACCCTCCGATCACACCGGACAGTGGGGCCACGGTGGCATCGAAGAAGATTTCGGCGAACTCCTCGGCGCCGGTCATCTGCCGGATGGGTCGAACCTCTATCCCGTTGTGGCCGGGGGTGAATTCGGTAATCGCATAGGACAATCCGCGATGCTTCTTCGCGGCCGGGTCGGTGCGACAGAGCACGAAAATCATGTTTGCCGTAATGAAACGGGAGGTCCAGACCTTCTGCCCGGTGATCAACAGACGGTCGTCCTCCACGACCGCGCGGGTCCGCACCGACGCCAAGTCCGATCCCGATCCAGGCTCGGAAAATCCCTGGCAGTAGCGGTGCTCACCGGAGATGATCCGCGGCAAATAGAAGGCTTTTTGTTCGTCGGTGCCGTGCAGGATGATCGACGGGCCGACCATCGACTCCCCCTGCACTCGATCGACACGTGGCAGTCTGGCGCGATAGAACTCTTCGTCGAGGATCGTCATCTGCGGCGCATCCCAGCCGCGTCCGCCGTATTCGATGGGCCACGCTGGACAGATCAGCCGCGCCTGGGCACACCGCCGCTCCCACTCCTGGAACAGCGGATGGGTGTAAGCATTGGCGAGCTCGGATTCACTTTGTAGGCTGCTCACCGAACCGGGAAGGTCAGCCCGGAGACGCCAGTCGATTAACTCCGTCAATCCCGCCGGAGCGTTTTCGTCAATCCAGTCGCGCAGCCGTGCCCGCAGCTCGTCAAGCGGGACGTCGAGGGTTCTCACTGAGCGACTGTGGCGGGTTCACGGCCTGTGCGCGCATCCGCCACACCTCCGGCCAACGCCCGCACAGTGCGCGACACACATGGCCTGCCGAGGTGCTCGGCCATCCACAGGCTGATCGAAACCAACTCGTCGAGGTCCACTCCGGTGTCGATGCCAAGGCCCTCCAACATCCACACCAAGTCCTCGGTGGCCAGGTTCCCCGCCGAACTGTCCGCGAACGGGCACCCACCCAGTCCACCCGCCGAGCTGTCGATGGTGGTCACCCCCGACTGCAACGCAGCCAGCACGTTGGCCAACGCCTGTCCGTAGGTGTCGTGAAAATGCACGCCGATCACCTCGACGTCGATACCCGCGGCCACCACCGCGTCGATGAGCGCCCGGACCTGGCCGGGCGTGCCGACACCGATCGTGTCGCCCAGCGCCAGCTGGGTGCAGCCCAGATCCATGATCCGGGTCGCGACGTCGACAACCTGCGCGATGGGAACCGACCCCTCCCAGGGATCCCCACAGCACATCGATACGTAGCCGCGCACACTGGCCCCGGCCTCCCGCGCCCGCGCCACCACCGGGGCAAACATCGCTAACGACTCGTCGATGGTGCGGCCCAGGTTGCGCTGCGAGAACGTCTCGGTCGCGCTGGCAAACACGGCGATGTCGCGGACGCCGCGACTCATCGCGCGGTCCAGCCCGCTGACGGTGGGAACCAGCACCGGGTAGCGTCGGCCTGCGCTGAGGTCCAGGCCGTCGATGACGCTTTCGGCGTCAGCGAGTTGCGGTACCCGCGCGGGATGCACGAACCCGGCCGCCTCTATGATCTGCAGCCCGGCAGCGCCGAGCCGCACAATGAATTCGACCTTGATGGCGGTCGGGATGATGCCCTTTTCGTTTTGCAAGCCATCCCGGGGACCTACCTCATAAATGCTCACCCTTTCGGGTAGTCCCGTGGCCCGAACACGGCTGGGCATACGCATCACCATGGGCGCCTCACACCACCCCGCGGCCGTGCAACGCCGCTACTTCGTCGCCGCTGTAGCCGATCTCGGCGAGCACTTCGCCGGTATGTTCGCCCAGCGCGGGGGCGGGGCGGCTGGTGTCGAACGGTTGACCGGCGACCGGGGCCGGCCAGCCGGTGCTGGTGTAGGGGCCGGCAACGGGATGTTCGGAGTGGTGCACGATTTCGCGCGCCGCCAGATGCGGGTCGGTCAGGGTGTCGGTCTTGGAGTTCGCCGGGCACAGGGGGATGTCGTACATCCGGGCGATGTCGATCCACTCCGCGGCGGTACGGGAGCGGAAGATGGGGATCAACTCGTCGAGCAGGTCGGCTTTACCGCCGTCAGCGAAGTCGACCGCGAACGTCTTGTTCTGCGCCTCCAGCAAGTCCGCGCGATCGATCGCCCGGCAGAAGTTGTCCCAGAACTTGTGCTCAATGGCGGCCAGCAGCACGACCTTGTGGTCCTTGGTTTGATAGTAGGTGTACTTCGGGCGCCGACGCGGATCCAGTCCCACCGGGGGCGGGGGGTTGCGCCGGTCGGTAATGCGGTCCCGATTCCACGCCACCACCGCATCAAGGCTCTGATTGGCCAGCACCGCATCGGCTCCTGCCGCATCGATGTAGCAGCCCTGCCCGGTCTGGTCCCGATAGCGCAGCGCGGCGGTTGCGGTCAGAGCGGCATACAGCGCAGTCGACAGCGGCCCGTCAATGGAACCGGAAAAGTAGTAACCCTGGGGATTGACGACCTCGGTGACCACGCCGTCATCGGATACCTGCAGCTCCGACTGCCCGGCCACGGCGCCCATCATGTAGCCGTGCACCGGGATTTGGCTGTAGCTGCCGCGCGTCCCGAAGCCGTTGGCCTGGCAGTAGATGATGTCGGGCTTCACATCGCGCTGAGCCGAGTAGCCGATGCCCAACTTGTCGCATGCGTCGCCGGCGAACCCGTCGACGAAGATGTCCGCGGTCCTGAGCAGTTTAAAGAAGATCTCCCGGCCCTCGTCGCTGCGCAGGTTTAACTCGACGCTGCGCTTGTTGCGGTTGCAAAACAGGTGAAAGATGCTGTTCTGGTCGGTGATGCGATCACCGAGTTCACGCAGGTAGTCGCCGGTGCCCGGCCGCTCGATCTTGATAACGTCGGCGCCGAGGTCACCGAGCAGTCTGCTGGTCTGGTCGCCGGTGGGCAACATCGCACACTCGAGCACACGGATGCCCTCCAACAGCTTGATCATGCGGCTTGGCGCACCTTCCGGTGGATCGATTATTCAGAGTGATTCTAACCTAATCCAGATTAGAGTCAACGGCAGGAAGGCCTGCGACTTCGCCCAAAAATCAAAGTCGCACCTGGGAAACCGCTCTATGTGGCGACACTTACACCGGCGACATCCGGTGTAGCGACCAAAACTCGCATAGAATCAGCGACTATGTGTCGGACCTGGTTTTGGGTGGAATTGCGCGCGGAGTGCTCCGATGGCTAAAGCACGGCCCCGAGCCGGCAAGAAAGGCGTCGCGACCCGGGCACGCATCCTGGATTCGGCCGCCCTCGTCTTCCGCAACAAAGGATATGCCGGAACCCGGTTATCCGATGTCGCCGCAGCCGCCAACACCCAGGCCGGCAGCCTCTACTACCACTTTCCCTCGCGCGAAGAACTCGTCGAGGAGATGCTGCGCGTCGGCCAGGAACGCACCAGCGGCTTCGTCAGACGACGCGTCGCCGCCCTTCCCGAAGACGCGTCTGCCCTTGACCGGCTCCGCGAGGCGATCTCTGCGCACCTGGACACGGTTGTCGAGATTGGCGACTACACCGCCGCGACGATCAGGATCATCGGCCAAGTCCCCGACGAGATTCGCAAACGCCGGATTCACGAACAACGCGAATACGGCGAATTCTGGCGTGCGCTGGTTAAAAACACCGAGGCCTCGGGCGATTTTCGCACCGACCTCAACAGTTCGACGCTGCGGATGCTGCTGCTCGGCGCGATCAACTCAGTGCCGGACTGGTTTCGGCCTCGCGCTGAGGGAATGTCAACGGCCGAACTCAAAGCGCAATTCGATTCGCTGTTCCTCGATGGCCTCGCGGTGCATCGGCAAGAGGTCCGGTCGATTGAAAAGAACCTCGCGGCCATCGCCGTGGCCGAGGAGAAGGTCCTTCGCCGAAGCCGGGAGGACGACACCAAGGCCGAGGGTGCCCAGCGAATCCTCGACGCCGCCGCAAAGGTCTTCCGGGAGAAGGGCTACGCCGGCACCCGGCTGGCCGATGTGGCCGAAGCCTCTGGCATCCAGACCGGCAGCATGTATTACTACTTCAAGTCGCGTGAGCACCTCGTGGTCGAAATGTTGCTGATCGCTTGGAAACGCACAGACGACCTGGCTCGTCTCAGCGTCGACGCACTGCCTGCAGATGCCACCGGTTTGGACCGGTTTACCACCGCTGTAACCGCCCACCTGTTGTCGGTGCTGCGAAATACCATGTACACCTCGGCGCTGGTCCGAATCCTGGGTCAGATTCCCGACAGCGTCCGTGACCAGACCGTCGGCCATCAGCGGGCCTACCTGGAGTACTTGCGTGGCCTACTGGAGCAGGCCATCGCCTCCGGTGAGATTAGAGCCGCCATCGACCCGTCGGTCACCACCATGTTGCTCACCGGTGCGCTGAACTGGGCCGTCGAGTGGTATCGCCCCGGCGGTCTCTTGAGCCCCGAAGAACTGGCGGGCCAGGTCGCCACTCTGGTACTCGACGGGGTCAGCAAGATCCCCGCGGATAAACGCAGCCTGCAGAACTCGTCCACAGCGGTCTAACGACAATTGGCGCCTGTGCGAGCGCCGTCAGTCGGTAGCGTTGGCACTCTGCCACCCGCTATAGACCCAGATCGCGCCCGATGATGTCTTTCATTATCTCGGTGGTACCTCCGAAGATCGTCTGAACTCGAACGTCCACATAGTCTCTGGCCACTTTGTATTCGTTCATGTAGCCGTAGCCACCGTGCAGTTGTACGCAGGCGTCGACCACCTTTTTGGCCAGCTCGGTGCACCACCACTTGGCCTTGGCAGCCTGCACCGCGTCCAGTTCGCAGTCCACCACGGCGCGCAAGCATCGGTCGATGAACTGCTCGGCGATGTCCAACTCGGTGTCCAACTCGGCGAATACGAACCGGTTATGCTGGAAACTGCCGATTGGCTGGCCGAAAGCATTGCGATCCTTGGCATATCGCAACGTCTGCCGCCAAGTTTCGCGGGCGCCCGCGACCGCGCCGATCGCGATGGACAATCGCTCCGACGGCAGATTGTGCATCAGGTGGTAGAACCCGCGGTTCTCCTCGCCAAGCAGATTGATCCCAGGTACCCGCACGTTCTCGAAATGCAATTCGGCGGTGTCCTGCGCGTGCTGGCCCATCTTGTCCAGTTTTCGTCCGCGGCTGAAGCCCTCCATATCGCGCTCGACAACCAGCAACGAGAAGCCCTTATGACCGGCGTCGGGGTCAGGGTCGGTGCGAGCCACCACGATCACCAGATCCGAGTTGACGCCTGCAGAGATGAACGTCTTGGAGCCGTTGAGAATCCAGTCGTCGCCATCACGAATCGCAGAAGTCCGGATGCCGGCCAAGTCGCTGCCGGCTCCAGGCTCGCTCATCGCGATGGCGCCGATGATGGCACCGGTGATGTAACCGGGCAGCCAACGGGCCTGTTGGTCCGCATTGGCCAACGATTTCAGGTACGGGGCGACGATGTCGTTCTGCAGACTCAGCGCCGGGGTGACGGAACCAAACCTGGCGAGCTCCTCCACGATCACGGCGTTGAACCGAAAGTCGTCGGATCCCCCGCCGCCGTACTCCGCCGGCAGGTTGAATCCGATCAGCCCATACTTGCCGGCCTCCAAGTAGGCGCCGCGGTCCACGAGTCGTTCGCGTTCCCATTTTTCTGCTCGGGGCGCAACCACTCGTTCGATGTACTGGCGCGTGGTCTCCCGAAGTTGCTCGTGCTCCGGTTCGAAAACTAGTCGCTTCATTTCAACATGCCTTTCAAACGCGCTTTCGCTTTTAGATGACCGCCAGCGGGGACACCATGCCGTTGAGCACCCGCGCCGACAGTTCAGTGGGATAGCACCCTCGAGGACCTGACATTGCATTTGCCAATCGGCGGGCGCACCGCTGCGACGGTTAGGGCTTGAGCCATTACTTCTCCTAAGCACGGTGCCTGCTTGGGACCGCTGATTGAAGTCTAACCAGAATTAGATTAGATTCGGTAGCCGTGTCATCCCCACGACAAAGCCCCGTGACCGGTGTGCTGGCTTGCGCCGCCTACCTGCCCCACCATCGTCTGCGACTGAGCGAAATCGCCTCGGTGTTGGGCAGCGGCCAGCCCACCGGCACCCGCTCGGTGGCGTCCTACGACGAGGACACCAGCTCAATGGCTGTCGAGGCTGCCCGCGCCGTCTTGCGTGGCCTTGCCACGGCGTCGGCGCCGCCGCGGTTGTACTTCGCAACCACCGATCCGGCCTACCTCGACAAGACGAACGCAGCGGTCATCCACGCCGCCCTCGGCCTTCCTCGAAGCACATTGGCCGTCGATTTCGGCGGCGCCCCACGTTCAGCGGTGGGTACGCTTCTGGCGGCCGCCGACTGCCGCGACGGGGCTCTCGCCGTCTTGGCCGATGTGCGCACCGGACTGCCGGGCTCCGCCGACGAAAAATACAGCGGTGATGCCGCTGCGGCAGTCTTGTTCGGTCCAGGTACCGCCGAAACTCCCGTGCTTGCCGAACTGCTCACCAGCGCCTCGGTTACCGACGAGTTTCTGGATCGATGGCGGTCCCCGGGGTCTCCGACCTCGCGGGTATGGGAGGAGCGGTTCGGCGAGCACGTCTATGTGCCGTTGGCTACCGAATCATTTGCCGCCGCCCTCAAGCAGGCCGAACTCACCCCCGACGATGTCGATCACCTGGTCGTGTGCGGCCTATCGCCGCGGGCAAACCGCCAATTCGCTGCGACCAGCGGCGTCCCACGTAAGGCCCTCGCCTCCGACCTGACCGCAGTGATCGGCAACCCAGGTACCGCCCAACCCGGCGTCCTTCTCGCCGATGTGCTCGAACGCGCGAAACCCGATCAAGTGATCGCACTTGCGGTCCTGGCCGACGGTGCCTCGACACTGCTCCTGCGCACCACCGCGGCCTTAGGTGCCCATCGGCCCTCGGCGCCCACGGTCGCCGACCAGATCGCCTCCGCCGATGACTCGCTCAGCTACGGCACCTTTCTCACCTGGCGGGGGATGCTGTGGCGAGAACCACCGCGTCGGCCCGAGCCCGACGCCCCCGCCGGCCCGCCCAGCCATCGATCGGAGCACTGGAAGTACGGCTTCGTCGGCTCTCTCTGCGAACAATGCGGCACCGTTCACTTGCCGCCGGTAAGGGTGTGTTTCAAGTGCGGCACAGCTGATCGTATGCATCCCCAACCGATGGCGGACATGCCTGCGCGGGTGGCCACCTACACCATCGATCGGCTCGCCCACACTCCCAGTCCGCCGATGATCGCGGTGGTCGTCGATTTCGATGGTGGCGGACGCTTCCGCTGCGAACTCACCGACAGCAGTCCCGAGGTCGCGATCGGGGATGAAGTCGAAATGACCTTTCGGCGGCTGACCACATCCGAGAGCGGCGTGCACAACTACTTCTGGAAGGCCCGTCCGGCCCGCCAAAAGACCGAGGAGATCTGACATGGCCGCACACGGAATCTGTGACCGGGTCGCCATCATCGCCATGGGCTGCACCGATTTCGGGGAACAGTGGGACCGCTCAGCCGATGACCTATTGATCGAAGCAGTCAACTGCACGACCGCAAGTGCCGGGGTGTCGCTGCACGACATCGATGCCTTCTGGTTGGGAACGTACATGTCCGGCCTGTCAGGACTGAGCCTCAGTCGGCCGCTGCGGTTGCACGACAAGCCGGTAAGCCGGGTAGAAAACATGTGTGCCACCGGTTCGGAGGCGTTGCGCAACGCGTGCTACGCCGTAGCCAGCGGCGCCTACGACACGGCGATGGCGGTCGGCGTCGAGAAGCTCAAGGACTCGGGCTTCTCCGGCCTGCTGCGCCCCTCGATACCTTCAGACGGCACTGGCGGCACCCTCGGAACCACCAGCGCGCCAGCAAATTTCAGCCTTCTTGGTCCCGCATACGCTGAAAAGTACGGAGTGGACCCCCGCGAGCTCAAAGATGTCATCACTCGTATCGCCTGGAAGAACCACCACAACGGCGCCCGCAACCCCCGCGCACAATTTCGCAAAGAGGTATCCACAGAAACAATCTCGTGCTCACCGCTGGTCGCTGGCCAACTCGGGGTATTTGACTGCTCGGGTGTGTCCGACGGGGCAGCCGCCGCGATCGTCGTCCGCGCCGAAGACGCTCACCGATACAGCGACAAACCGCTGTACATCAAAGCGCTGTCGCTGGTGTCCGGAGCGGCGGACGGCAACGTCGACCCGGCCTACGACTTCACGACGTTTCCGGAGGTCGTTGCCTCGGCGCGCAATGCTTACGCCGAGGCCGGGCTGATCGACCCACCTGCCAAGATCGCGATGGCCGAGGTGCACGACTGCTTTACCGTCACAGAGCTCATCCTCATGGAAGATCTCGGCTTCGCCGAACGCGGTACCGCCTGGAAAGCCGTGCTAGCAGGCACTTTTGATCTTGAGGGCACCTTACCCGTCAACCCCGACGGGGGGCTCAAGGCATTCGGCCACCCCGTCGGCGCCAGCGGATTGCGAATGCTCTTCGAGTGTTGGCTGCAGCTGCGTGGCGAAGCCCCGGAGGACCGCCGGATTCATACAGTCACCGCCGACAAGAACATCGGCCTCACCCACAACCTCGGGGGCGGACCGGGCGAATGCGTCTCTTTTGTGTCGCTCGTCGGCACCGAACCCAACTGCTGATGAGAGGCGATGAAACCGTGGCGCTGAGCCAAGCGAACGTCCTTCACGCGCGCGGGATTACAGGCGTCAGACGTCCGACATTCGGCCGGCGGTCTCGACATAATTGCGAGGGGGTGTGGCTGACCCTGGTAGCGGCGACATTTCTGTCCCGATGGCTGGCAACCGAAGAAGCGCACGGCGGCGACCTCATCGCGGTGGTCATCTTGGTCGTTGCCGCGGTCAAGATACGGCTAGTGGGAATGCATTTCATGGAGCTGAACAACGCACCCCGGCTGCTGCGCGGCATGTTCGAGCTCTATGTCGCCGCTCTTCTGGCCGGCATGGTGGGATTCTTCCTCGCGGCCTAGGCACTCAGCGTCCGGCCGCCACACTCGAACAATTACCGCTCGCTTCCACTCACCTCGCCCCTCCCCAAACGCTCGCACAACCCCGGCAGACCAGCGCCAGCAGCCGATGTCGCGATGCTGGGCGCCCTTTTCTGGGGCCCCTGGTGTGGGCGCTGAAGGCAGCCCGTAAACGCACAGGCGGCTGAGCGGTTGGCGCTGGGCGGCGCGGGCGGGTCGTGGGACTACGAAGTCCCGGCGTGCTATCTCGCTACTGGCGTGATGCCGTCGAGGCGGCGGGGCTGCGGCACATCAAACTGCACGCAGCGCGACAGGCACGCCTGCGCGACCCTGATGCACCTGCAAGGCGTGCCGGTCGCGGTGATCGCGGCGTGGATCGGACATAAGAACCCCAGCCTGACCATGAGTCTGTATGCTCACTCGCAGTTTGCCGCACTGCAGGACGCCGGAGCAAGTTTGGATCGCGTTGTGACATTATGTGACATTGAGGTCCGAGGCCACGTACGCTGAACAGCGTTTCCGCAGGTCAAGGCAACCGCGCCGATGTAGTTCAATGGCAGAACATCAGCTTCCCAAGCTGAATACGCGGGTTCGATTCCCGTCATCGGCTCCACACTGAGCAGCATCGACACTGTTCGAACTGTTCGGGCCAGCGCTCGGCCGCTCTCGAGCTTCACCTACCGATGTCCGCTCCGTTTCCGGTGTTGATCTCCTTGCGATGTAGCCAAAGGAAGTCGCGGATTCCACCGCCCTGCAACAGGATCCGCTGGTGAACCGGCAACGCCGGAAAAACCTGTGATCCGGAGACGATCTCGGGGCGCTCCAGCGCGTAGGTGTTCCCTTTCCAGGCGAGTTTGCACATGCCTGCCGCCATCACGTTGCGGCACCAGTCGGTCTGGCTGCCGTAGGGCAGCGATACGACGAAGCCATCACCATAGGGTTGAGCACCCAGCGGTGTGCGATAAGCCTTCCCGGTGCGACGCCCAACATGGGTGAGAAGCGCTACGACGGAGTGCCGATGACCCGCTTGCCTGCGCCGGAACGCGGCGTATCTCTTGAAGGCCGAGAATTTGAGCCAGTCTGGGTGGCGTCTGATGAGTCTAGGCATCATGACCGGGGACGCAAGCAACACTGCAAGAAGGCCGACCAGACCGGTGACGACGAGAACGACATTTCCCGAAGGCCGCGCCCGGTAAGTCTGCTTGCCATTAGACATGTTTTAACTCCCCTGCCGAGCGGTAGTGCTATTTCCGTCGATGGTCGCCGACGACGACCCGGTACAGCGCAGGATTTCCGGTGACATCGAGGTCCGGATCGGATTCGGGTTCGCGCATTCGCGACAGAAACTCCGGGTTGGCGATCGCCGACTGAAACGATCCACTGCTGTCCCAGTGCGCCACCGCCACCAGTTGGAATCGAGATTCCGTGAGCAAGGCTTGGTGCAGTTGGTAATCACGAAACCCGGGCTGGGTGCTCATGATCCTTGCCCGCTCCCGCCAGCCGGCCAGAAATCTGTCGACCTGATCTGCGGGAATCTTGATCACATTGATGAAGGTGACGGTGCCGACGTCGTTACCCGCGGGATCGTCAGTTTTGTCGCTGGCCATCCGCCACTCCTCTCGCACTGCGGTGAAGCCTGGAGTGCCGCAAGACATCCAGTTTTGGCCAGCGTCACAGCAGGTGTGTTATGCGAACCAGACGCCAGCACGCGATGGCCATCCGGGCACCGACCACTCCGTATGGGTTTCATATAATATGAGAACCATACTAACTAGGAGAACGTATGCGCAAGTCGCAGGGGCCCTCGTTCCGAGAGCCGCTCAACTCACCCAAGTCGACCAGTGACCCGATGTCATCGTCGACGCCGGCGGCCCCACCGAGACCGGTTGACGAAACCTCCGACGCCGCGCCCGATGTGGCTGACGCGCTGCGCAACACGTTGCGCCAGTTGCGCATCGAGCTATCGATCAGCACCCGTCGGGTAGCGGCTGCCACCGGCTTGAATGATTCCGATCTTGACGTCCTCGACGTCTTGGCCCGCTATCGGGCGCAATCACCGACGTCGCTGGCCCGCAGCACGGGTATTCATCCGGCCACCATGACCGGTGTACTGACCCGTTTGGAAAAGGCCGGTTGGGTTGTGCGCCGACGCGATGTTAGCGACCGCCGCAGCGTTCAGGTCGAGCCGAGCGGGTTTGACCGTCTCACCGCGCTGTACAGCGACGCAAACGAACGCCTCGACGAGATCGCCGAACAACTCACAGCAGAGGCGGGCGAGGTCATCCTCGAGTATCTGGACCGAGTCTGCGCTGCGGTGCATGAGGCCTCGGCCCGACTCGCTGTCGACGGACCCACACCGTGACCTCATCTTCTAGAGGCCATTGACCAGATACCCCCAGAACCTTTCTGCAGCATCGACTTCGCTGTAACGCGGCCGCGATCGAGAGCGTCGCGGATTGCCTTGTGGCGCAACGACTGATTCATCTCCCGGAAGCGATACCGAGCAATTCGTTAGCCATGAGGTCTGCCGCTTCTTCAATCCGTTGGCGCGCTTTGGCTTTCACTTGGCGGCTTTCGCGCCCAGCTCCTGTATCGCCTCTCCTAATCCCCTTCGTCAGCTGAGGCGATGTCATGTTGGCCTGCGGCTCCAACTTCCCCGGAGATCATCCTCCACCACGGTTTGATGTAGCGGTGTTTGCCGTGCTGATCGAAGTAGCGGCCTGTCAGCTCTTGTGCCCCCACGTCGACCACGTTCTGGAAGCCCCGGGACACAAGGAATGCGGGCCCTTGGCCCTCGTCGATCCCGAAAGTCAGCGGCTCACTGGTGCTGCTCATTTTGGCGAACTCGTTCGCCGCCCCACGCAGCGTGCACGTACCCTCCACCACCGAACGCAGTATGTAATCGAATACGATCGCGCTGCCCGGCGCACTGGCCATCACAAAGCCCAGAACGCCATCCACCGCCTCCAGATCGAGGTAGGGCGTTACGCCTTCCCACAGAAAAACCGTCGGGCGCGTGGTGTCGTAGCCGCACCCGAGCAGCTTGTCGGCGAGGTTGTCCACCGTGAAATCCACTCTGACGTAGGCCACGTTGGCCGGGATCTCACCGATGAGGGCGCGGACCTTGGCCTGCTTCGCCGCGGAGGTAGCAGGATGATCCACCTCGAACACCTGCACACCACCCAGCCGATCGGAAAACCGGTACGGCCGCGAATCGAATCCGGCTCCCAGTATCACCAGCTGCTCGGCCCCGCCCGCCAGCCGTTGCTGCAAGAAATCGTCGAAATAGCGAGTACGAGCGATGACATAGTAATGATGTCCGGCGAAGCGCTGTTCGATCAGCGTCTCCACCGCATTCCGTAACGGCCGACCCCAAAGCAGCATCCGGTATTTCGCGCCGAGGAATCGTTCCGCCAACGGGTCGCCGCAGATCCGCTCGGCGGCAGGCTTGCGCGTCTCGATCGCGCGCGACAGCGCCATCTGCTCCGCGGTGGTACTAGATCGAGTCGCTTTCATGGTTACCCTGTCTCCCCCTGATGACGACGGCAACGCCTCCTCAGGGCTCCTCATGTCGCCGATCACGCGCGGCCAGAAAGGCCGAGCGAACGGGGTCGTCGGTGCGCCGCGAGCAGGAAAATGCGTTCTGGCTGCGGGATTGTCATTCTCATAAATGTAGTAGTGCTTCTACTTGAGCGAGAGTACGTTATCGAAGCATGGAAACGGTGCGTAGTTTCTGCCGTATTTGCACTTCCGTCTGCGGCATTCTCGTCGACGTCGAGGGTGATGAGGTGCTCCGCGTCCGCGGCGATCAGGACCACCCTTTTTCGCAGGGTTACACCTGCAATAAGGGTCGTGCGCTGCCGCAGCTGCACCACCACCCGGACCGTCTGGAGCGGCCGCGGATGCGGGTGGACGGCCGACAGCAGGACACCACGTGGGACGCTTGCCTCGACGACCTGGCCACCCGTCTGAAAGACATCATCGACCGCCACGGGCCCGAGTCGGTCGGCTTCTATTTCAGCACCATGGAAAGCGCCGGATTCCGGATGGCCGAAGCTCTGCATGCGGCGATCGGCACCCCGGCCAAGTTCAGTCCGCTCACCATCGACGGCACCGCCAAACCGCTCATCTCTGATCTGGTGGGTGGATTCATGGGGCTCTCCGGCCGAACGGACCTCGACAACACCGACTTTCTCCTGCTCGTCGGGGTCAATCCGGTTGTCTCCCATGGCCATGCGATCTCGATGCCCAACCCGACGGGCACGGTGCGCGACATCGCCAAGCGCGGACAGGTGTGGGTGATCGATCCTCGCCGCACCGAGACCGCCCGACTGGCCACCGGCCATCTGGCGCCGCGCCCCAGTACCGATCACGCGGTATTGGCATACCTGGTGCGGGAGATCCTGCGCAACGGCATGAAGTCCGATGTGCCGGTTCAGGATGTGGACGCACTGACAGCTGCGGTCGAGCCATTCACGCTCGGAGCACACCGCGACGATGGCCGATGTCGCAGAGAGCGAGCTGACCCGGTTGTGCGCGGCGGTGCGCAGCGCCACATGTGTCGCGGTCGAAACCGGGACCGGCGTCACCATGACGGCTGATCGGGCAAACGTCACCCAGTGGCTGGCGTGGGTGCTGATGATCCTCACCGGTGCCATGAACCGTCCCGGGGGCACGTGGTTCCACCCCGGATTCGCCTATCAGCTCGAAGCTTTCGGCGATCTGCTGCCGATCACACCGCCGGAGGGATCGTTCGGGCCCGGCCCGCGCAGCCGCCCGGAGGCGCAAGCGTTCATCAACGAATGGCCGTGCGCGGTGCTGCCCGACGAAATCGCGGCCGGCAACATCCGGGCCCTGATCAACGTCGGCGGCAGCTTGGTTACGTGCATGCCCGAGACGGGGAAGTTGATCCCGGCCCTGCAGAGCCTGGAAGTTTTTGCCACCACGGAGATCATCAACAACGAGACGGCGGCCCTGTCCACCCATGTCCTGCCGACCAAGGATCCGTTGGAGCGGCCCGATATCACCCTTCACGATGTCCTGAGTTCCCGCGTGTCCGTGCAGTACAGCCCCGCCGTCGTGGAGCCGGTCGGCGAGCGGCGATCGATGTGGTGGGTGTTCGCCGAACTCGGACGGCGGCTCGGCTACGACCTTGGCAGTCTTGGGGATCCGGACACCAGCACCGATGACGATGTGCTCGCCGTTCTACTGGCCGGCGCCCGGACCAAATTCGACGAGGTGGCGGCCACCGGCTGGGCAGAAGCCCCGCAGCCGCTACCCGCACCGTGGGTCGATGACCACATTGAGCGCATGGGCGGCTGGCGGCTGGCGCCTCAGCTACTCGTCGATCAGCTAGCCGCTCTTGAGCCGCCCCCGCCGCTGGTGATGATCCCGCGTCGACAACGCAAGAAGTTGAACGGACAGCTCGATTTCCTGGGTGAGCGCGCAGAAATCTTCATCAATCCCGATGACGGCGCCGCCGCCGGCGTCGTGGACGGCCACCCTGTGACCGTCCGCAGCGCGAACGGCGAACTGACCGGCGTCGCGAAGGTCGATGACTCGCTTCGGCGTGGAGCCGTGTCGATTCCGCACGGCCATCACGACGCCAACGTCAATCGCCTGACCAATAAAGACGACATCGACGTAGTGACAGGCATGGTGCGCTATTCGGGTATAGCCGTCAGCCTGCATCCGGCGTGACGGTCACCGCGCTCGGCCTGCCGACGGTGCAGGTACCCGTCGAGGGCGCACCAGCCGACGGCCCGCTGGTAGACACCTTCGGTCGAGTCGCCACCGACCTCCGGGTGTCCTTGACCGATCGCTGCAACCTGCGCTGCACCTACTGCATGCCGGCCGAGGGCTTGGACTGGTTGACCGACGAACAGCAGCTACGACCCGACGAACTGGCCCGGCTGCTGCGCATCGCGGTCACCCGGCTCGGCATCACCAGCGTGCGCTTCACCGGCGGTGAGCCGCTGCTCGCGAAGCACCTCGAAGAAGTCATTGCCGCCACTGCCGCACTGCGGCCGCGCCCGGAAATCATGTTGACTACGAACGGCATTGGCTTGGACAAGCGGGCCGGAAAGCTCAAGCGAGCCGGGCTGGACCGGATCAACGTTTCGCTTGACACCGTCGACGCCGCACACTTCGCCCACATCACCCGTCGCGACCGGCTGACCGACGTGCTGGCCGGTCTGCGGGCGGCAAGGGATGCTGGACTGAGTCCGATCAAGGTAAACGCGGTACTAGATCCGGTCACCGGACTGGACGACGCGGTGTCGCTCTTGCGCTTCTGTCTCCAGCACGGATATCAGTTACGCATCATCGAGCAGATGCCACTCGATGCCGGCCACCACTGGCGGCGCGGCCAGGCCATCGCGGCCGACGACGTGCTGAACACCCTGCGTGCCCACTTCGGCCTGACACCCGACCCAGCGCCGCGCGGCTCGGCGCCCGCAGAACTATGGCACGTCGACGGCGGCTCAGGACTTGCGGGCAAGGTCGGCATCATCGGGTCGGTCTCACACCCGTTCTGCTCGGCCTGCGATCGCACCCGGCTCACCGCCGACGGGCAGGTCCGTAACTGCCTCTTCGCCCGCCACGAGACAGACCTGCGCGGCCTCGTGCGCGCGGGTGCCGACGATGACGCTGTCGAGTCCGCGTGGCGCGCGGCGATGTGGGCCAAGGCAAGAGGCCACGGCATAAACGACGCAGACTTCGTGCAACCAGACCGGCCAATGAGCGCGATCGGCGGTTGACCAGCTGGATCAAGTGCTGTGTGAACTGGTCTCTTTGGAGCTGGCCGCGGTCAGTTAGCCCGCCCGTCAGGGTTGACGGCGCCACCGAACGCGGCGCAATGTGATACTCGTCATATGACCACCTGATCACACCGGGCGGAGAGGCGGCAGCTCATGACCACCAGGGACAAGTACACGGACGTGCCCGTGCCGTACTCGTGGGAGGTCCCCAGCGCCGGCGACGCGCGCTTCACGTGGGAGTACGACGAGGGGCGCACCCGGCTCCTTTCTCTATACCAAAAGGGAAAGGACAAGCAGTGGGATGCCCAGTCGCGCATCGACTGGGCGCAAGACGTCGACCCGACGAACCCGGTCGGGCTGCCCGACCAGTTCCATCCGCTGTTCGGCAGCCCGATGTGGGAAGCGGCAGACGAAGCACGGCGCGCGGAGATGCGCCAGCACTCCCAGGCCTGGCAGTTCTCGCAGTTCCTGCACGGCGAGCAGGGGGCGATGGTGTGCGCGGCCAAGATCGTCGAGGTCGTCCCGGACATGGACGCGAAGTTCTACGCGGCCACCCAGACCATGGACGAGGCCCGGCACGTCGAGGCGTTCTCACGGTTCCTGCAGGAAAAGGTCGGCCTGGTCTACCCGATCAACAAGAACCTGACCGCACTGCTGGAGGACACCCTGCGCGACTCGCGCTGGGACATGCCCTACCTCGGCATGCAGGTCCTCATCGAAGGGCTCGCACTCGCCGCCTTCGGGACACTGCGTGACATGGCGGCGCCGGACTCGCTGGCCAAGCAGTTGCTGGCCTACGTCATGCAGGACGAGGCCCGGCACGTCGCGTTCGGGCGAATCTCGCTGAAGGACTACTATTCCGCGCTGACCGACGCCGAGCGGGACGAGCGTGAAGAGTTCGTCGTGGACGCCTGCTACCTGATGCGTGACCGGTTCCGCGGCGAGGAGGTTTTCGAGACCCTCGGCCTCGACGTCCAAGCGTGTGCCGACTGGGTCGACACGTCGCCGCTGATGATCCAGTTCCGCTCGCACTTGTTCAGCCGCATCGTGCCGATCGTCAAGGACATCGGGTTGTGGGGCGACAAGGTGCAGAAGGCCTTCTCGGACATGGGTGTCCTCGACATGGCCGGCTTCGACATCGAGACGCTGATGAAGGCGGATGAGGATCAGGCCGAAGCGCTGGACAAGGCACACGCCGAGATGGCCGGCCGAGCGCTCGAGGTGGACCAGGTGATCGCCGCGGGCGCGAGCTAACCCAATGTCCGGTTTGGCGATCGGGTGGTTCCCAAGCTGAATACGCGGGTTCGATTCCCGTCATCGGCTGCCGTCTTCGGCTCCACTGTGACCAATCCCGGTACCCGAACCCCCTCGCGACCCAAAAACCCTAATGAGACAGGCGTGTCCGCTAACTTAGGCGCACACGATCTCACTGGTTCTGGTATTGCAGCACAACATCTTCCGGCGTAGAGGCCGAGCAGGTCCACAGTGACTCGACGACGATTTCGCCCGACCAGTTCTTGAACGCCGCCCGATAAGGCGCGATACCGGGCGGCAACTCCGGCAGCTCGTCCACACCGGCGACATTCACCCCGTCCGCCGGGCTGCACTGCGGGGCCGACCGCGCGGGCGAACCGGTCATCGCCGCGACGGCCGTCATATCCAAATTTTGCGACATCATTTTCATTTGTCCCCCAAGGGGTTTCGCAAACCCGCATCCCCGAGCCGGACGCACTGGGCGGACGATAACAGAGCGGTAGCCGTCCGGCCAGCCATGTTTGCGATGACGAATCAAACTGGCGGACGGCAGGCACCGGACGCAAGTGGGATCGCGCTGGTCAGCGTGACGAGGCGGGTAGTGAAGATCATGCCGCGCGAAAAGATGGGGTAGCCGACTACTCGCGCCAGGACCGGTAGACCGGTGCGACTGTGTACGCATGCCGACAACTGCGCCAAGATCCCTGAATGACAGGACCTTCCGTTCGGGTGCGTTCTCGCGATCGGCTACCCAGGGGTGGCCGCTACAGGCAATCGGCAGGCTCGCGCTGCGCGCCCCGCGGCGGATCATCGCCGCAGCGCTGCTGACGATGGTCGCCGCTGGCATCTTCGGGATGCCGGTCGCCAACGAGCTCTCCAACGGAGGCTTCCGGGACCCGCAGGCGGAGTCGTCGCGTGCCTCGCAGGTGCTGGCGGAAAAGTTCGGCACCGGAGGAATGCAGGTTTTGGTCGCCATCACCTGCGACGCCGGGGCGGCCAGCCCGGCAGCGCGCACAGCAGGCACCGAGATCCACCGAATACTGGCAAGCCTGCCCTATGTGGTCGGGCTGCACTCGGCGTGGACGGAGCCGCCGCAAGCCGCTTCGGCGCTGATCAGCCGCGACGGCAAGTCGGGGCTGATAGTCGCGGGCATCACTGGCGATGAATCCAGCGCACAGCGGCGTGCCAGCGAAATCCAGCGCCTGCTACCCGAATTCAACGACGTGACGGTGAAGATGGGGGGTGAGGCAACGAGTTTGGTCCAGATCCTCGAGCAGTCCAAGAAGGACCTAAGCGTGATGGAAACCGTCGCGTTGCCGGTGAGCTTCGTGGTGCTGGTCTGGGTGTTCGGCGGAGTGCTGGCGGCGGCACTGCCACTCGCGGTCGGAGTATTCGCGATCATCGGCTCCATGGCGGTACTGCGCGCGACAGCATTCGTTACCGACGTATCGATCTTCGCGTTGAACCTCATTCTGGCATTGGGACTCGCGCTGGCCATCGACTACACCTTGCTCGTGATCAGCCGATTCCGGGACGAACTCAGCGAGGGTGCGGGCCGAGAGGAGGCCCTGCTTCATACCATGGCAACCGCGGGCCGGACCGTTGTTTTCTCAGCCGTTACCGTCGCGCTGGCGATGGCCGCGATGGTGTTCTTCCCGATCTACTTCCTCAGTTCGTTCGCCTACGCCGGCGTAGCGGTGGTCGTGCTGGCTGCGGCCGCGGCACTCACGGTGACACCCGCGGCACTCGTGCTGCTCGGGCGACGGATCGACGCTTTGGACGCGCGCCGGTTCGGCCGACGCATCCTCCGCCGGCCGAACCGGCAACCACGTGCGCTGGAGCAGGGATTCTGGTACCGCATGACAAAAGGCGTTATGCGCCGCGCGGTTCCGATTGGACTGGCGGTCACGGCCCTGCTGCTCTTCCTCGGCATACCGTTCCTCGGGATCAAATTTGGCTATCCCGACGACAGGCTGTTGCCGCCATCGGCATCGGCCCGCCAGGTGAGCGACGAGTTGCGCAGCGGATTCGCGATCAACTCGATCGACGACGTGGTCGTTGTGGTACCGAACGCGGCCGGACTCGCTCCGGCGCAGTTGGGTCAATACGCCGCGCAGTTGTCCTGCATACCGGACGTCACATCGGTGTCGTCGCCGGACGGGGCTTACACGAACGGTATCCGCACCGGGTCGCCCTCGGCGGCAACGGGAATGGCGAACGGGAGCGCATTTCTCACTGTCAACTCCACCGCACCACTGTATTCGCGGGCATCAGCAACCCAGCTGGATCTGTTGCATGCCGTCACCCCGCCGGACGGCCGGGCCGCGCAGTTCACCGGGTGGGCCCAGCTGTCGCGAGACGCTGGTGCGGCCGTCAGCTCAAACCTGCCACTGGTGCTTTCGGTCATTGCCATCGTCACGTACCTGTTGATGTTCCTGTTCACCGGTAGCATCCTGGTGCCGCTGACGACATTGCTGTTGAACGTGCTCTCACTGACCGCGGCGTTCGGCGCTTTGATCTGGATTTTCCAGGACGGTCATCTCGGCGGGCTTGGCACGACGGCGACGGGCACGCTCACGGCCACCGTGCCGATGTTGTTGTTCTGCTTGGCTTTCGGGCTGGCGACGGACTACCAATTATTTGTCATCTCGCGGATCCGCGAGTACTGGTCGGTATCGGGCAAAGCCCGCGCCGACAACGCCGAAAGTGTTGCGCTCGGCCTGGCCCGCACGGGGCGGGTAGTGACCGCGGCGGCAATACTGATGGCGATCACGTTCGCGTCCATGGCCACCGCTCAGGTTTCGATGATGCGGGTATTCGGCGTGGGGCTCCCGCTGGCGGTGTTGGCAGACGCCACACTCGTCCGGGCGCTGCTGGTACCCGCATCCATGGCGATGCTCGGTCGGTCCAACTGGTGGGCACCGAGCCCGCTTGTCTGGTTGCACCGGCATATCGGCATCAGTGAATCAACCGGTGCGGAAAAGCTTGCACGACCTGCCGGTAAGGTGCTCGGCAGTGTCACAGCCGAGGCGGCTTAGCACGCCGACTCGCGACTACTTGAACCTCATAATGCCTACATAATTTCGTCATCACTCCGACACAGCTTCCCCGGCGACGATCAGTTATCGGTCTCCCGTGGTGTCTTCTCCCCCCCAGTCCATGGCTGACCGCCAAGATTCGGGAGGCGTGGGTCGTGGATATTGTGCTCGGAGTCTCGATGGCACCGGCCTCGGTTCAGATGGTCCTGCTGCAAGGCGAAAATGCCGACGGGGCAACGGTAGATGAGAATGAGTTCGCCGTCCCAGCCGCCGACGACTCACCGACTGTCAGTGCGTCTGATCGAGTGGTGTCCGCCATCTTGGCTACCCGTGAGGACGCGGCCAGTGCGGGCCTTGATCTGTCCTCCGTCGGCGTGGCATGTACCGACCAGCTCGAAGCGGCGGCCCTGCGCGACGCGCTGGCCGCCCACAAAATTGAGAACGTCATGCTGGTCTCGGCGTTTTTGGCCGCTACGGCTCTGACTCAATTTGTCGGCGGCGCAATGGGTTACGAGCGGACCGCGGTTCTTTTCGTGGAGCCTGGCACCGCGACTCTGGCGGTTGTCGAGACCTCCGACGGTTCAATCGCCGATGTCCACGAAGAACAGTTGGACAACGCTTCCGGGCAGATTGCCACCGCAGAGCTGATCGAGATGGTCGTCGGGCTCGACGAGCTGCCAACGCGTCCGGGCGGCCTGTTTGTGATCGGCTACGGCGTCGACATCGCCGCCATCAAGTCGCATCTGGAAGACGCGACGTCGCTTACCGTGAACGCTCCGGAGGAGCCGGAGACAGCGCTGGCTCGAGGGGCGGCCCTGGCTTCCGCCAATGCTCCGTTGTTCGCATCGTCGACGGCCGCGCTGGCCTATGCGCAAGACCCCGGGACGGGTGCGGTCGACATGTCTGTCCTGCCGGAATACCTCAGCCTCACAAGTGCCGAGGTCGGCGAGGACGACCTCGCCTATAGCGCTGCGGCAGACGACGAGGCCAGTGCCCCAACCCTCGTCCTAAATTCGGGGCCGGGCGCTTCGGCTGAGAACGAGCCTCGTCGTAGGCCCGGCCTGTTAGCCGGAACTGCGTTGGCGGTGGCCGGCATCAGCGCGGCACTGGCACTAGAGGTAGCCCTTTCTCTCGGAATCCACACGACGGTCGGTTTGCTGCCTGCCCCGATCCAGGGCTTCATAGCCCCGGTCGAGCAGGCACTCGTGCCTGCACCTTGGCCGGTGGCCGCTGCGAAGGCGGTAGCGCCCAAGCCGCTGAGTCCACCGGCGGGCGCGCCGCCGCCCGCGGCTCCGGTGCCCGCGGCTCCGGCTCCGGCGCTTCCTGTTCCCGCGGCTCCCGCTCCCGCGGGTCCGGCAGTGCCGGTTCCGGTGGTGGTCCCGCCGATAGTGCCGGCTCCCGCGCCGCCGGTTTACCTCCCCTCGCCGCCGATTTACCTGCCCGCCCCGCCGGCGAGCCCGCCCGTGGTGCAGGCCCCGCCGCACCCTTCACCGCCTGCCGAGCCGCCGCCGATCCACGTCACCCCGCCGCATTCGCCGCCACCCCACCAAACCCCGCCGGGGCAGGGGCCATGGCCCAATCCTGGCGGCACGCCCGACGGGCCCGTCAACGGCCCAGGTCCTATCCAGGGCAATCCCGGCGGCGGTGAGCCCCATGGTGGCGGACCCATTGACGGCCCCCCTCCGAGCCACGGGACTCCCGGTTCCGGGCCGCCTGAGGGTGGCGCGCCACCCGACGGTGGTACACCTCGCGGCGGTGCTGAGCCCCCCAGCGGTGGTGGGCCGGTCGGCGGCGGCGAAACCCACGGCGGCGGCGGCCCGGTCGGCGGCGGCCCAGTCGGCGGCGGCGAAACCTCTGGCGGAGGCGGGCCGGTCGGCGGCGGCGGTGCGGGCGCCGGCGAGAGTGGCGGCGGCAGCCACGGCGGCGAGGTCGGCGGCGGGGGCGGCTTCAGCGGCGGCGGCAGCTCTGGCGGCGGCGAGAGTAGCGGCGGGGGTGCCTCTAGCGGCGGAGGTAGCTCTAGCGGCGGCGAGAGTGGCGGCCACCGGTAGTCGCCTAATTGATGCGCTAACACCGTCGGGTGAGCCGCCGAATCCGCCGGTGGCATCCTGCCGCAATAGCCCCGCGGTAGCGTCCCCGCCGTCGCCTCCGGCCTGTCTGACATGCGTCTAATACCTTGTGTTCACTAAAATAACAATTCCTGTTCATCTTATGTTCAAGCCTAGTTATCCTGTGATGTCGATCACTGATATGTCACAAGGGAGCTTGGGGGAGATGGCTATGTCGTTCGTTATTGCGGCGCCGGAGCTGGTGTCGGCGGCCGCCGAAGATTTGGCGGGTATCCGCTCTGCGCTGGGCGAGGCCGCTGCGGCGGCAGCGACCCCCACGACCGGCGTGGCTGCCGCGGCGGGCGACGAGGTATCGGCAGCGATCTCGGCACTGTTCGGCACGTACGGCCGGGAGTTTCAAGCTCTCAGCGCCGAAGCGGCAGCCTTTCATGACGAGTTCGTGAGCCTGTTGAACGGCGGTGCTGCCGCCTACCTCGGCACCGAGATCGCCAACGCCGAGCAGACGTTGCTCGGTCAAGCGTTCGGAGGTGGCGCCGCTGCCGTCACCCCCGCCAGCCTCTTGGGCCCGATCCTCGGCGGCGGCGGCAGCGGTGGCGGCGGCATACTGGGGCCGATCCTGGGCGGCAGCGGTGGCGGCGGGGGCCTGTTGGGCTCGATCCTCGGCGGCAGCGGTGGCGGCGGCATATTGGGTTCGACCCTCACCGGCATCGGCGAAGACCTCGGTGGCTTCTTCTCCACGCTGCTGAGCGGTAGCGGGGCCTCGCTGTTGGCCAATCCGCTTGTGCCGATTGGGCAACTCGTTTCCGGTCTGTTCACTGACGTGCCCCTGCTGCAGGGGCTCCAATTGTTTCAGCAGGGGACGCAGCAGGCCAGCATGACTGCTTTGGCTGCCGGCAACCCGTGGCAATTGCTCTTTACTCAGACCGGCGCCAACCTGCAGAGCCTCTTCGGTACGTTCGGCGCTCACCCGTTCCCGCTGCTGAACCAGGTCATCGCCAACCAGAGCCATTTCGCGCAGGAGTTCTGGAGCGGGATCGCACTCGAGCTGCAGAACTGGCCCACGACGCTGGCGAACGTGCCGACGAACATTGAGCTCGGCATCGAAGGCCCTGCCACCTACAACTGGGGAGGGCTGGCCGAGAGGTTGGTCGACCAGCAAGTCGGCTACTGGAACACGTTCTTCACGTCGCTAAGCAAGGCGGGCACGGACTTGCAGTTGGCATTCCCTGGCTTCGAATCCGAGATGGGGCTGACCGGCCAGGCGATAATGACAGGCAACTACCACGGCGCGGTGCAGGACTTTTCACACGGACTGGTGGGTCTCTTCCTCACCGGATTCGACACCAGCAACCTGTCGAACATCAAATTGGAAGGCGCGGCGGGCGACTTGCTCCCGATCCTGGGTATCCCCGCACAGCAGGCACAGGACATCGTCGCCCTGTTGCCCCCCGGCTCGATCCCCCAACAGATGGCGCAGAACTTCGCCAACATCGTCGCCACGCTCACCAACGCCAACACGTCGGCGACCTTCTCGACACCCGGAATAACCAACCCGAATGCCCCAATACTTGTGGCGGACGCTCTCTTTGGGTTCCCGCTGTCGCTCGGCTTCTCGTTCATCGGGCCGCCGATCGCTTCAATGGACGGGCTCGCGACGGGCGCCGGGATGTTTGGGTCCGCACTGCAGGCCGGCAACGGTGTGGCGGCGCTCGGCGCACTCGTCGATATGCCGGCCTACGCGTTGAACGGTTTCCTCAACGGCACAACCTACGTCGACTTGACGCTGCCGGTGAGCACAACGACGGCTCTCGGGGCCCTGAACCCGCTTGGCCCCCTTGGTCCGATCCTCGACCCGGTCCTTTTGCCGGTCCTTGAGCCTGTGCTCGCACCGGTGCTTAGCACGCTAGGCCTCAGCACCATACCGATCGTGGTGCACTTGCCGTTCGACGGGCTTCTGGTTCCGCCGCAAGCGGTTACGGCGACGATCGAACCAAGTGCGCTGGGCGGGCTGATCACGGTCCCAATAGACCTCACGCTCGGCGGCACGCCATTCGGCGGCATAGCTCCTTTGCTGATGAACACCCTGCCCGAAGAGCTGGCCGCAGTAATCACACCCAGGTAGTTGCAGGGTGGACAATGGCGACCAATGGCTCCTCGGAATCGGCCGGTCACCCCTGCCTACCACGACACGTGGTTAGGCAATGCCGCGCCTCGCGACGTCCCTCGCGAAGTCATCGCTGAGATCACCCGACAGCACGGCATCATCCCGGACAGCTTCGAGATCCTCGAGAAATCAGAGGAGATCAAAGATCCGGACGGTAAGTCCTTCTTCCTCCTGCCGTCGGCCGCGAGCGGGGACCACGCCCGCGAGGTGGTGCTGATGACCTACGTCTTCAATGCGGGCACCGGCTACGGCAAGGCCGGCAAACGGCCCACAGACTTCCCCGACACGCCCTACACTGCCGCCGAGATTCGGCGAATCATCGACCGGCAGAACGCAAATAGCTGGAGCTATTCCCGAGACGTCAGGTTCGTCCACCGAAACGGAGGCCGCCTTGTCGCGACCCCGAACGGCATCCTGATGGGCTTGGGTGGCAACTGGATCCAACGGCAGTTCAGCCAGCAGGGCGGCACCGCGTGGGGTGACATATTCATGCTCAACATCGGCGGCAGCACCGATCCCGCCCAGCAGCTCCGCCAAATCGTGCGGTCGGGACACGCTTGGTGCACCGACGAAAACGGCCGGGCCTTCGAGGGCAACCTCGATCTGGACAGGGTGCTCCACCACGAGGAGCTGCACTCCCAACAGTGGGCCACGAAGGGCTACGCGCGGATGCTGAGGGACTACAGCTGGGAGATCATCCGCGAGAGGGTCTTTGGCAGGACAAACAGACTCGAGGCGGACGCCGGCCTGTCCGACGGCGGCTATCCGGCCGACAGAGCGTGAATTCCGTTGTAGAGCACCATTAAACCGATCACGACCATAATCGCCCCTTCGAGTGCGGCGTGGTTGTTCTCCATCCAGTCTTTGAGACGCGTCAGCTGATCGTCGAGCCGGTTACCGGCACTGGCGTAAGCCAAGATGGGGATCGCGGCCGTTGATGCGGAGATGGCGACGAAGGCCGCACCACTCAGCCAGTTGCCCGCGACGCCGAATCCGCCAGTGCCGATGGCCAGTCCGGCTGTCGCGCAAACGATTAGCACCTCAGGCCTGATCGGCGCCAGCACTGCACCGACCAGCCCAGCGCGCACTGGCGTCAGTTTCGCGAACGGACGCATCCAACCCGGCGGGTCGGTCTGACGATGCCGGGTCAGCAACCGGTAGATGCCGAACGCGATGAGTGCCGACCCGAGGACCACGCGCGTCCAAGAAGCCCAGGTCGGTGGCGCCTCGCGCAGTTCGCCGAGCAGATCGGAAGCCGCAACGAAGGCCCCGGTGAGTGCGGCCAGCCCGAGCAGCCAGCCGCCCAGGAAGGCCAGGCTGGCCGGCCGTGGCCGTGGCGCATGGAGGACCAGCACGGCGGGGATGACCGTAATCGGAGAGAGCGCGATGACCAGCCCGAGTAAAAAGAGCTTGGTCAGCACCGAACTCCAGGTCTCCAGCCACGAGCAGCAATCCTTGCACACAACGGCGCGCACGCACCGTTTGCGCGCAGCCGGCGCTGAATTTCAGTTCTGCAGAGCGTGAATTCCCTTGTGGACCAGCATCAGGCCGATCAAGACCAGGATTGCCGCCAGCAGGACGGCGTTGTTTTTCTCCATCCAGCCTTTGAGGCGTCCCAGCGCATCGTCCAGGCGGCTACCGGCGACCGCGTAGGCCAAGATGGGGATCGCGACCGTTGATGCCGCGACGGCGACGAAGAACGCCGCGCAGATGAACTTGCCGGCAACGCTGAGATGGCCCGTGCCGATGTCCAGTCCGGCGAGCAGGCACATGACCAGCGCATCGACTCTGACCACCGTCAGCACCAGCCCTGTTATCGCCGCGCGCCTCGGCGAAATGGTCGCAAACGAACGCATCCAGGCCGGCGACTCGGTGTGGCTACCGCGGGTCACCCACCGGTAAATGCCGAACACGATCAGTGCCGACCCGAGCACCACGCGCAACCAGGATGCCCAGGCCGGCGCCGACTTGGGCATGCCACCGATCACGCCGGAGCCCACCACGAAGAGCGCGGTGAGCGCCGCCAGCCCGGACAGCCAGCCGGCCAGGAACGCCAGGCTGCTCGGCCGCGGCCGCGGGGCTTGCAGGACCAGTACCGCCGGGATGATCGTCAGCGGCGAGACCGCGATGACGAGCGCCAGCGGAATGAGCGTGGTCAGCTCGGAACCCCAGCTTGCTGTCACGGGCAGCAATCTTGCCACTAACCTTTTCTGCGCAGCGTCCAGGCCGGTATCCAGTGCGTCACAGTTTTCCGCTTGGACCCGTAGTCGATCGGGTAGGTCACCAGCCCCCACCAGTCGCCCTGCTCGCAGACGCCCCAGCAACTCAGCCGCCCTTCGACGACTTTGTGCAGCTGCAGACCGTTGGGTTGATAGCGACCCGAACGGTGCGGCTCGCGCGGAAACAGCGCCGTCAGGTCGACCAGGACCGCGATGGGTGGGCGTACCACCCGAAACGGATCGCGGATCGGCTGGCCGTTGTAGCCGATCGACCCAAGCGGAACCATTTGTCGATCATATGTTCGAATATCCGGCTGGCAAGCGTTCCTGCCGGGCATCCGGCTTCTGGCAACATGGCGGTGTGTTCAGCGAGACCGCAACGGGCCTGGCGCCTCGGTGAGCGTCTCGGATGCCGGCGAGTCACAGCGTCACCTTGCTGCGTTGGACCCGCTGATTGTCGCGGTGTTGGCCGGCGCGGTAAGTCTGGGCGGTGCGGCCCGTCCGTCTTTCTGGTACGACGAGGCCGCGACCATTTCGGCGTCCTACAGTCGTTCTCTGGGCCAGTTGTGGCAGATGTTGGGCAACGTCGACGCCGTGCACGGCCTGTACTACGTGCTCATGCACGGCTGGTTCCAGATTTTCCCGCCCACGGAGTTCTGGTCGCGCGTACCAAGTGGTCTCGCGGTCGGAGGCGCCGCGGCCGGGGTTGTTGTGCTGGGCAAGCAGTTCTCTTCTCGCACAGTCGCGGTGACCTCCGGGATTCTCTGCGCGATCTTGCCCCGAGCAACATGGGCGGGCGTGGAAGCTCGCCCCTATGCCATGTCAATGATGGCGGCCGTGTGGCTGACAGTGCTGCTCGTCGTCGCCGTGCGCCACGACAACCGACGGCTCTGGCTGTCTTACTCTGCCGCGCAGGCGATGTCGGTTGTGCTCGACCTTTACCTTGTGCTTTTGCTATTGGCGCACTTCGCCTTCATCTGCGTCTGCCTGCGCACGCGAACGGTCTTGATGCGGTTCACCACGACGTCTGCACTCGCGGGTCTCGCCGTCACACCGTTCCTGGTCAAGGCCGCCGGGCAAGTGCATCAGATCAGCTGGATCACGCCGATCGGGTGCCGAACAATCGAGGATGTTGCGGTGCAGCAGTACTTCGAACGAAACCCGATGTTCGCGGCGTTGTCGGCCCTGGTCATAGCGACGGCTATTGCCTTGTGGCGCTTCGCCTCCATCGAATTGGCAAGCCCGGACAGGCAATTGCTGACCTTGGCGGCCGGGTGGCTCGTGATACCGACCGCCGTGATCGTCGTCTGGTCGGCAACGGTGCACCCGATCTACACGCCCCGCTACCTTTGCTTCACCGCACCGGCGATGGCGCTGGTGCTGGGCGTCTGCGTTGGAGCGGTGGCGGCCAAGCCGTGGATGGCGGTGGCGATCGTCAGCCTTTTCGCCGTTACCGCGGCACCGAACTATATTCGGGCGCAACGTAACCCGTACGCCAAGTACGGGATGGACTACAGTCAGGTGGCCGATCTGATCAGTGCCAAAGCCGCGCCCGGTGATTGCTTGCTGGTCAACGACACGGTGACATTCATGCCAGCGCCGATGCGCCCGTTGATGGCGGCGCGCCCCGATGCGTACCGGAAGCTGATCGACCTCACCCTGTGGCAGCGGGCGACGGAACGCAACGACGTCTTCGACACCAATCTCATCCCGGAGGTGGTGACCGTGCCGTTGAGCCACTGCGCGGTGGTGTGGATCATCACTCAGGCCGACGAGTCAATGCCCGCGCACGAGCAGGGCTCCGCGATTCCGCCGGGCCCGCGATACGGGGCCACCCCCGCCTTCGCGGTTCCGCGCGACCTGGGCTTCCGGCTCGTGCAGCGCTGGCAGTTCAACCTGGTCCAGGTGATCAAGGCCGAGCGATAGTCACCAGACGCGTACGTAGTCGACGAGCATGGCCGCCGGGAAGTTGCCCAGGGCAGGATCGCCGCCGCCGACGCCACCGACCGCAAGGGTGAACATGGGCGACATCCAATAGCCGGGTTTGTTGAACGGCCAGCGAAAGTCGTCCGGAGCGCCGCCGTGAACGTGGATGGGTTTGTTGGGAACGGTGAAGTACGGTGCCCCGTCGTGCGAGAAGTGGAACCCGTCCTCACCCCAATGCATTTGCCAGGTGTGCCAATTGCCGTCCACCATCCCGGGAATCGATCTGCCTTCCCACGTCTTCCCGTTGGATGCCGCGTGCACCGTGGTTCCCGGGGCCCAGTCGCCGTTGCCGTACCACTCGAAAAAGTCGACCTCGCCGTCCGGCAGCGGATCCTCGTTGACAGCCCAGAACGAGGGCCACAGGCCGGTGGACAGGCAGTCCAGCTTGATCCGCGCTTCCCAGGTGGTGTTGATCATGCCCCGCCAGTTGCCCCGCACTTTGCCGGAGTAATACCGGTCGAAGTCTCTGGTCGCCATGATGACGAGATTGGAATTGCCGTCCTGGAAGACATTGCGGCGATCGTCCCGGTATATCCCCTCGACCGGGGGGAATACGTCGTCCTGCCAACTCTGCACGGTCCACTTACCGGGGTCGGGAGCAGAGTTTGCGGGGCCGTCGAACTCGTCCTGGAAAAGGTAGGGCCCGCCGGGACCGGCCGCCGGCGCCGCAGGTGATGACGGGTGAGCCTGAGCCTCCGGCACACCGACCGCAGCCGCAAGCATGCCCATCCCCGACATCATCAACATGCTGCGACGATCCATTCACTTACCACCCATCGTTAAGTCAGGACGTCCTACTCGGCGCCGGCCCCAGTGCACCCATTGCAACTCTCGCAAACGGTGTTATGAAACCACGCGGAGGGTGAGCGCGCATCCCGCAGCAGACGCTGCGCCCCCGGCCAAGCATCGATCCGATGTATGACGACTCGTTTGCTGCGGTTCATCGCGAATCGTCAGCCACAGCGCTCGAGACAGCATATCGCCCGGATCGGCGGTCGACTAACGCCGCCGCATGTGATTTGCCGGACACCAAAGGACACGGGGCCGACGCACCGGGTCGAGCGTCAGGCGCATAAACGCCCGGTCAACCATCAAGTTGATTGACATTGCCGGAGTCAGTGGTATCAAGGAAGTTGATACTCAGATGGGCGGCAGGCTCATCAATGGAAAGGAACGACAAAGATGTCTGGTGGTGGATTTTTCGGCGGATTCGGTGGACCCGGATTCGGCGGACCTGGTTTCGGCGGGCCCGGATTCGGCGGCGGTTTCGGCGGCGGCGGATTTGGTCCAGGTGGTTTTGGTGGCGGACAGGGCCACGGTCACGGTGGGGGCCCCGGTCGGGGTCGCCATTTCCTCAAGCGCGCGGCGTTCGTCACCGCGGCGTTATTGCTCGACGGGCCGGCTGACGCCGCGCAGATCGTGCAACGGGTGTCCGACGCCACCGAGGGAGCATTTACGCCTCCCCAGGACGTGGCGGAGCTTGCCATTGGGCTGCTCGCCGGCCGGGGCGTAGTCACCGTCGACGGCGGCGTGGCGACCCTGACCGAGTTCGGCCAGAACCTGCTTTCCTGGCGCGGAGTCAGCAGCGAAACGGCACATGCATTCCTGGGGCGGGCGGCCAAGTTCGGCGACGCCTTCAAGATCCGCAGGGAATTGTTCGAGGTCGCCGGGCTGGCGCGGACGATCACCTGGACGGGCACCGATGAGCAGAAGCAGCAGCTCGCAGAGTCCCGGACCAAGGTGCTAGAAGCACTACGCGAGGCCAAGAAGACGCTGCACCGCGTTCTTGGCGAGGACTAGCGAGGACTAAGAGGCCGGCGAACCTACGGCCTCATGTGGCCGTGGGTTCGCTGAGCTTGACCAGTGTCTTGCCGATATTGGCCCCGGTGAACAGGCCGTTGAGGGCATCGACGCAGGACTCGATGCCCTCAAAAATGGTCTGCCGGTGCTTGAGCCTGCCGTCGGCCTCCCACTGACGGAGCGAGGCGAAGGCTTCGTCGAAGCGGCCCCACTCGTCGAGCGCGTTGAAGCCCTGCATGAGCGCCGTCCTGGACAGCAGGTTCACGTAGTTGGCCGGCCCGGGGTGCTCCCCGGTCAGGTAGCTGGAGATGACGCCGCAGAGCACGACTCGCGCTTTGGGGGCCAGCCTGCCCAGCACCGCGTTGAGGATCGGTCCGCCGACATTGTCGAAGTAGACGTCGACCCGTCGCGGGCAGTGTTCCTTGAGCGCGGCCGGCAGGTCGTCATTTTTGTAGTCGATGCACGCGTCGAACCCGAAGTCCTCGACCACCGCGCGGCACTTCTCGGGGCCGCCCGCGATGCCTACCACGCGGGCACCCGCGATCTTGGCGATCTGCCCGGCCACCGATCCGGTGGCGCCGGCCGCCGCCGACACCACCACCGTCTCGCCCGGCTGAGGCTTGCCGATGTCGACCATCCCGAAGTACGCGGTGGCACCCGTCGGCCCGTACACCGACATGATCGCCAGTTGGTCGGCCTCGCCCGGGATGGGCGTGCAGAACACGTCATCGCGAACGATCGCGTACTCCTGAAAACCGGTCAGCGTGGTGATCACATCCCCGACTGCGTAGGCGTCACAGCGCGTCTCGATCACCTCGGCGATGCCCGCCGCCCGAATCACCTCACCCAGCTGCACCGGCGGAAGGTAGCCCGGCTGGTCGTTCAGCCAGGTCCGAACGGCGGCGTCGAGACCGACATAGGTGGTTCGGACCAGCGCCTCACCCTCGGCCGGCACGGGCGCCCGGGCGGTGACCAGCTCGGTGTCACGCGGCTGGACCAGCCCGGTTGGACGGTTACGCAACAAGATCTGGCGGTTCGGCAACTCGGGCACACGCTGAAACTACACATTCGGCACACGGGGTGGGAGCATTCCTGCATGGAACCGCAGGACAACCCGGAAGACCGGATCCGAGAACTCGAGCGCCCGCTGGCCGATACCGCGCACGCGTCCGAACTCGGCTTCGAAATTGGCAATGCGCCGCCGAGCGGTTACACATACCCGCCGCCGCCACCCGGCCCGGTGCCACCGCCGTTGACACCATCCCCGTACAGCTATGGCTATGGCAGCCCACCTCCCGGCATGGCGCGGCGATCGTCCTCGGGCAACCGGGTGTGGTGGATCCTGGCAGCGCTGTTCGTCGTCGGCGTGCTGGCGCTGGTGGGGATCATCGCCGCCTACGCCTCGCACAGATTTTCCCGGGGCAACCTCGTCGTTCCGTCCTCCCCGCCGGTCACCTCGCGGGTCATCAGCCCGCCCAGGGCTATCCCGCATAGCCCAGCCCCATCGTCGGTGACACCGCTACCGCCGCAGGGTGCCGAGCTCACCGTCACCGGGATCAACGAGAACCAAACGCTCACCTGCAACAACAACACCGTCACCGTCAGCGGCGTTTCCAACACGGTGGTGATCACCGGCCATTGCGCCAGCCTCACCGTGTCCGGCCTGAACAACGTGATCACCGTCGACGCCACCGACACGATCGACGCCTCCGGTCTCAACAACCAGGTCACATACCACTCGGGCTCGCCACAGGTCAGCAAATCCGGCGACGGCAACGTCGTCCAACGGGGCTGACCGCGTTATCGCGTTATGAAGGCTCTTCGGAATCGATATCGGAAGCGGAATCGAGATCTGGATCGTCGAGGACGCTGACCGCGATGCCATACGGCAGGAAGCGCACCTTGCGCTTCGGATCGAGGTTGTTCTTGTTTGCTCGCAACGCGTCGAGTTCGGTCGCATAGACCTGGTCGACTCGGGCGTCGCCGTCGGTGCCCACCGTGTAAATCGCCCACACCCCGTCGCCGGTCTCGCCGGTGGTCTCCGGATCGGAGCGGGGACGCCGTGACAGGTCTTCGAAGATCCCCGACCAACCCGTCCCGGAACCGAAACCGACAGGCCCGACAAACCTGCTGATCCGCTCGAACACGTCGCGCAGTCCCTCGCTGCCCTCTCTGATCACTCGATCGAAGTCATCGGGATCAAATCCGAACCCACCGTTGTCGCCCACGCGAACTCCTTACAACTGGTACCGATACGTCCAGTGTGCCCTTAGCGGCCAGCATCCGCCACGAGCAAGCTAGCCGCCAGGACCCAGGAACGGATTCTGCGAATCCGCACCAACCGGGTACTGCGGGAACTGCGGAACCTGATTCTTCGGAACGGGAATCGGTATCGGCATCGGCAGCAGCGGAACGTGAATCCACTCCGTCGTCATCGGCACCGTCGACGTTGTGGTGGACGGCGGGGGCGGCGGCTGGGTGGTCGTCGGCGGTGGCGGCGGGGGCTGGGTCGTCGTCATGACCGTCGTGGGCGTCGGCGCAGTTGTAACGGGCCTTGGCGGCGCAGGAGGCCTGGTGGTGACCACGTGCGGAGGCTGCGTGGTGACAATCACCGGCGGTGGTGGCGGCGGCGGCGGTGGTGGCGGCGGCGCCGCGCTGGGAACCGGCTCCGGGGTGGGCACCGGTACGGCCGTAGGAGGTGGGGGCGCGGGACTGGGCATCAGCGAGCTGACCGGGGGCACCGGCACGGGCACGATGGTAGGCACCACCGGGGCTTGACGGTTCTCTATGCCCGCCAGCGTGTAGGCCACACCGCCGATCGCGGTCATCGCCACCAGGGCGCACATACCGATGATCAATTGCGAAAACCGGAAGCGCGGCCACGAGGGCTCTTTGGGCGGCTCGATCAGGTTGAGCCGCATCGACCAGCCGGCCGCATTGTCTTCGTCGTAGGTGTCGCCGCAATACGGAACCCGTACGTCGCCGCCAAACTCGGTCTGCGACCAGGCCAACTCGCGATCCGTCAACGCGTCGTCGTCGATCACCAGCAAGTCGCCGGGGGGCAGTTCGATGACGTCGATACCGGCTGCCGCCACGGCCAGGCCGACTGACGTGTTCGAACGGATATCCAACTCCTCGCCGCGAGAGGCCAGCAGTAATGCGCCCGTGGCAGCCGCAAGAGCGGGCTGCGAGACGGTCACGACCGGTCTGCGGGAGTGCACCGAGAGGCGTTCATTGATAAGTGGAATGCTGGCGCCGCCACCGACGGTGACCACGGCGGCAAGGTCTGTCCAGCTCTTGGAGTAGCGAGCCAGCATCTTGTCGAACGCGAAAATGAAGCCGGTCAGCCGATCCTGTATCAGGTCCCCCAACTCGTCTCGAGTCAGCCGCATGGTGCACCGGCGGCCACCGAGCTCAGCAGCGAATTCGGTTACCGTATCGGTGGATAACCGCTCTTTTGCCGTTCTGCACTGCTCCCTGAGTTGGCCGAGTTGGCCGACGCCGGCGGTATTGGCCGGGTCAATGCCGCTGCCGTGTCCCAGTTCCTCGAAGACCCGGAGCAAAATGGCCTGGTCGATCTCATCGCCGGAGAAATCCGCGTAACGCAATGTGGCGCTGGCAGGTTGGAAATCGCCCGACAGGTCCACCAAGGTGGCGGACGTGCCGGTGCCGCCGAAATCGAGCAGACCCACCACGCCGGTTGCCGCCAGGCAAAGCTCCACGTTCGCCGCGGTCAGCGACGCGATCGCGTCCGAAACCAGGCGGGGCGCCATGCCGCTTCGGACGAAGCCCAGATGCGTTCGTAGGCCGTTGCGCAGCGCGCGGACTGTGTCGGATTTCCAGTACGCGGGAACGGCGATCGAGATATCTGATGAACTCGCGTCCACACCGGCGGCGACCACCATCGCGTCCAGTGCCTCGACCATCAGCAGGTCCGCGTCGTGCGAGGATCCGTCACCCGACACCAGCGCTACAGAGTCGCCGATGCGCTGCACGAAGCCGCTCATGAGCATGCCCGGCTCGTTCAGGTTCTCAACGGGCATACCAACTTTTGGCGCGCAGTGCGGATATAGAGTCAGCACAGCACGGCGTAGTACCGGCAAACTTCCGTTGCTCGTGGCGACCAGGTTCGTGGTCCCGATCGACAACCCCAGTGGGTCGTACATAGAGCGAATACTTCCTCTATAGGTGTCGGTGGCCAGCGCTAACCTTATCCGCGCTCGGGTCGTATGCCGATGGGTCACAACGTCATTGGTATCCGCTCGATGCGGTTATGTCACCAAAGCGGTACCGCCAGCACCTTGACAAAGCCGCGTTGGTTCACGTCGTCACTTCCAACACGCGAAATTGACGTCAGCGTGACGACACGCCCCGATACTCAGCTCGCTAACGTCGATCTCGAAGAAGGCACGGGCGGGCGACGGGCCGCATCGCGGCGCAAAAGTGGTCAGCGGTGATCGACGAAACCAGCGGATGTGCTGCAATGGCGTCATGAGCCTCCATGACCACGCCGCCGACTTAGCCGACATCGAAGCGATCAAGCAGGTCAAATACCGGTATTTACGCGCACTGGACACCAAGAACTGGGACGACTACGCCGACACGCTGGCCGAAGACATCAAGGCCGACTACGGACCGTCGATCGGCAAAGAGTTGCACTTCACCAACCGCGCCGACCTGGTGGATTACATGCGTACCTCGCTCGGCCCGAACGTCATCACCGAACACCGGGTGACCCATCCGGAAATCATCCTGAGCGGCGATACGGCGACGGGCAATTGGTATCTGCAAGACAAGGTCATCGTCGGCGAATTCGATTTTATGCTGATCGGTGCGGCTTTCTATCGCGACGAGTACCGGCGCACCGAAAACGGCTGGAAGATATCCGTCACCGGCTACGACAGAACCTACGACGCAACAATGTCGTTGGCGGGCATGGACTTCAAGGTCAAGCCGGGCCGCGCGATACGCATCTAGTTGCGGTCTAGCAGGCCGAGCCGTTACTTGGTGATCGCGATGACCGCGCCGGGCCGCAACCACTGGATGATCTGCACCAGCGTGGCGTCATCGATCGCAACGCAGCCCTCGGTCGGGCCGCCGTCGGTGGTGTGGAAGAAGAACGCGGCACCGCCGCCCGGAACTTTGTTCTTGTTGACGCCCATCACGACCGCGTGCTTGTACTGTGGGATTTGTAAGTTCTCGCTGTCGGCAGTACTGAACGGGCACTGCGACTTCTGGCACACCTGCATGCTGTTGAAGGTGGGGCTATGGTCGTCGCCACTCCACCAGTGATTCGGCCCGACTTGGGTGTACGGCAGTCCCCCACCGGGATTCGGGGCGGTACCGAAGGCGGAGTCGAGGGTGTAGACGCCCATCGGGGTGGCCGGAACCTCGCTCTTGGCCTGCGGCGCCATGCCCAACGAACCGACGTGGGTGGGAATCCCGGTCTTGAGCGGTTGCCAACCGGCGGTGGTGCGCTGGTAGATATCCATTCTCGCGTTCGAACCGCCCGTGCTGACCACCGAAACCACCTGCGTGGCACCGCCGACCGAGTTCGCGAACCAAGGCGCGCCGGCCGCGCCACTCACCGGCGCGAGCACAAGCGACGCGCAGACCAGGCACGCCGCGGCAGCCAGCAGAGCTCCCAGTCGGCGCATGCTTCCATCGTCCGGCCCGATTGACTCAAAGGTCAAGTTAAGCTTTAGGCCCGGTTAGGTCACTGCGTCGTTACGCGCGAAGACCTGGGGCGGCCGAAACACCAGCAGACACAAGAGGAAATAGAGATACCCGAGCGACCAGCCGGCCAGCACGTCGGACGGGTAGTGCACATTCAAGGCGACCCTGGCTATCCCGACCAACAGCACGCTCAGTGCGCTGACCACGATCGCGACCCGGCGCATCGACCGGCTCAGCATCGGCAGCAGGAAGCTCAGCAATGCGAGGAACATCGTGGTCGTCTCCAGCGCGTGCCCGGACGGAAACGAGGTGGAGGGCGCGGATGTCAGCATGGTCGACGGTCGCGGACGGTTGGCCAGACCCTTTGCCCCCGTCGTGACAAGTCCGCTGAGCGGCGCACAGGCGAACAGCACCAGCGCCGCGCGCACATTGCGCTGCACGAGCGCGGCCACCATGGCGACCACGCCAATCCACCGCAGCGGGACAGGGCCGAGCACAGCCGACACGCCATTCCAGAATCGCACCGCGATAGGGTGCTTGATTCCTGTCTCGTGCCCCGCGTTCAGCAGCGACCAATCGAAGTCGTGCAACCAGCTCCATTGCTGGCGGTAGCCCACCCACATGGCCGCATAAACCATGATGGCGGCCACCGCGAAGACAGCGGCGACGAAAGCGGGGCGGGAAATACCCGGAGTGATTCGGCGGCGGGTCATGAGTAGACCGATACCATGCCGGGCATTCCATACGATGGCCAGATGGCCGATCACGCGTTCAGTCCGCAGGAGCGACGGGCGATTTATCGGGTGATCTCCGAACGGCGAGACATGCGCCGCTTCGTCACCGGTGCCGTGGTTCCCGAGGATGTGTTGGCGCGCCTGCTGCAAGCGGCGCACGCCGCGCCAAGCGTCGGCCTGATGCAGCCGTGGCGCTTCATCCGGATCACCGATGAACCGCTCCGGGCACGCATACACGCACTCGTCAACGATGAGCGCGCACTCACCGCCCAAGCCCTGGGACAGCGGGCCGAGGAATTCCTGCAACTCAAGGTCGAAGGCATTCTGGAATGCGCGGAGGTCCTCGTGGTGGCGCTGTGCGACCAGCGCGATGCGCACATTTTCGGCCGGCGCACGCTTCCGCAGATGGACCTGGCATCGGTGTCGTGCGCGATCCAGAACCTGTGGCTGGCGGCCAGGTCGGAAGGTCTCGGCATGGGCTGGGTGTCCCTGTTCGACCCGCAACGCCTGGCGGCCCTGTTGGACATGCCTGGCGATGCCGAACCCATCGCCATCCTGTGCCTGGGCCCGGTGCCGGAGTTTCCGGACCGACCGGCGCTGGAGTTGGACGGCTGGGCCGTCGCGCGGCCGCTGAGCGAGTTCATCTGGCAGAACCGGTGGGATCAACCCCCGGGCCAGCCCGCGCCGGGCGCCGGTGCGGCAACGGCCAGCACGGTGCCGTCCCAGTCCGTGTGATCCAGGAAATGCTGCGGCCCGGGCCAGTGCGCGGCGACCACGAAGAGGGTGCTGCGGTCGTCGCCGCCGAGCATGCAGGCGAACGCGCCGCGATCGAGCCGGACCCGCAGCAACACCTCACCGCCCTCGCGCACGCGCACGCAGCAGCGATCACCGACGTCCGCATACCAGGCCGCGCCGTCGCGGTCGAGACAGATGCCGTCGGGTGAATGGCCGCCCAGGTCTGCCCACGCCCGGCGATTCGACAGCAAACCGTCGGCGCCGATGTCGAAGGCGGTCAGCCGGTGCCGGTACGACTCGGCTACGACCAGCGTGGCGCCGTCCGCGGTGATGGCCATCCCGTTGGGAAACGCCAGGTCATCGGCGACCAACCGGGCCTGACCATCCGGGGTGACCAGGGCTACGAACCCGGGCGCCGGGTCACCTCCGGAATTTCCCTCAGCGAAGTCAAAATTCACGTTGTTGACGTAAATGTTGCCGCGGCCGTCGATCACGATGTCGTTGTAGCCGTACGGAGACAGCCCTGACAGATCGGCATGTCGCGCCAGCATCCCGTCCGCCGACAGGCGAAGCAGCGCCAGCTCAGAACTCGACGTCAGCACCAGGCCCTGATTGGCCGGCAGGCTCGGCAGGAAGTCGAAACACATTGGCAACGAACGGTGTTCGAGCACGATCCGAACCGCGTCGGCGCCCTGCCCGTTTGGGTCGATCGCGCGGATCAGGCCGGCCGTCCAGTCGGCCACCCACAATCGTCCGTCGTGCCAACGCGGCGACTCCAACAGGCCCAGCCCGGACGTCAGCGTGCGCATGTCCGCATTGTTCCAGCTAGCCGCTTCGATCCACGCACGTGATGAAGGCCTGGGGTATCGTCGCCGGTCGAAAGGACGGAAATGACAGGTAGGGGTGTGGCGGAAGTCCGGCAACGCGACAACGTGCTGATGGTGCACTGGCACGACCTGGGGCGTTGTCTGGGCGCCTACGGCCACACGGATGTATCCAGCCCCCGGCTGGACCGCCTCGCCGCCGAGGGCATCCTCTTTACCAGAGCGCATTCCACCGCGCCGCTGTGCTCGCCGTCACGGGGATCGCTGTTCACCGGCCGCTACCCGCAGAGCAATGGGCTGGTGGGCTTGGCCCATCATGGCTGGGAATACCGCGCCGGAGTCCGCACCCTTCCGCAGATGTTGTCCGAGTTAGGCTGGTACTCAGCACTTTTCGGCATGCAGCACGAGACGTCCTACCCGAAGCGGCTGGGTTTCGATGAGTTCGACGTGTCGAATTCGTACTGCGATTACGTGGTAGACAAGGCCGATAAGTGGCTCCGGAACAGCCCCGAGAACCTTTCGGGCCAACCGTTCCTGTTGACGGCCGGGTTTTTCGAAACCCACCGGCCCTACCCACGGGACCGTTATGAGCCGGCCGACAGCGCAGACGTCAATCTGCCTGCCTACCTGCCCGATACCCCCGAGGTGCGCAGCGATCTCGCCGACTTCTACGGGGCGATCGCGTCGGCCGATGCCGCGGTCGGCCGGTTGCTGGACACGTTGGCCGAAACCGGGCTGGACGCCAGCACCTGGGTGGTGTTTTTCACCGATCACGGCCCGGCGTTCCCGCGCGCGAAATCTACGCTTTACGACGCCGGAACCGGCATAGCAATGGTCGTCCGCCCGCCCGTCGGTCGAGGGCCGGCGCCCAGCGTCTACGACGAGCTGTTCAGCGGCGTCGACCTGGTCCCAACGCTTTTGGGCTTACTGGGCCTCGACGTGCCGGCCGACGTCGACGGCGCGTCCCATGCGGGCAACCTGGTCGCGCCGGATACCCAAACCGATCCGGTACGCGCCCACGTGTACACCACCAAGACCTATCACGACTCGTTCGATCCCATTCGCGCAATCCGGACAAAGGAATACAGCTACATCGAGAACTACGTGCCAGGGCCACTGTTGGATCTGCCGCTCGACATCGAAGAAAGTCCGTCCGGGCTGGCGGTGGCACCGTTCGTCAAGTCGCCCCGACCACAGCGCGAACTCTACGATCTGCGCGCGGACCCCAACGAGACCACCAACCTGCTGGCCCCGGATTTCGGCGTCGACCCGCGGTTGGATGGAATCGCAGCCGATCTGGCTGTCCTACTGAATGATTGGCGCGAGCGCACCGGCGACGTCATACCGTCGGAGTTCGCCGGTAAACGCGTCGCGACGCGTTATACCGAAACGTATCTGCGGATCCACCACAGCCCGCCGGTCAGCCGGTCGGCGATCGCCGCCGACCGGGGCGTGGAGGAGTAACTCACCCGGTTAGCCCATTCGCGCCGAGCAGCGAGCCCCCGGTGCCGCCGGAGCCGCCTACAAATTCGGGGCCGCCCGGCCCGCCGGCCCCGCCATTACCTCCATTGCCAATCAGCACTGCGTTGCCGCCGTCGCCGCCCTTGGCGCCGCTGGTGAAGGGGAACCCAGCACCGCCGGCCCCGCCGACCCCACCATTGCCGATCAGGCCGGCGTTGCCGCCGGCACCGCCGGCCCCGCCCTGCGGGGCGAAGGAGATCGGGTAGGGCGTGCCTGAGCCGCCCATGCCGCCGGCTCCTCCAGACCCGAAGAACGTGCCGCCGTTGCCGCCGGCACCGCCAGTCCCACCGTCAGCCCCGCCGACCCCGCCGGTGCCGCCGTCCCCGCCGGAGCCGATCAGCCCGGCCCTACCGCCGTCCCCGCCTGCCCCGCCGAAATTTGAGCCGATCCCGCCGGCCCCACCCGCCCCACCGGAGCCGAACAACCCGCCGGCCCCGCCGGCCCCGCCTGCACCCGGGAGGGCGGTAGGCCCCGTCAGGGCGTTGGATCCGCCCGTGCCGCCGGCTCCGCCGTTGGCGAACATCCCGCCGGCGCCCCCCAACCCGCCAGTCCCCGCGTGGCCGTACAGCGAGTCTCCCCCGTTGCCGGCGGCCCCGCCGGCGCCGAACAGCTGGCCGGTTCCGCCCGCCCCACCGGCCCCGCCGTTTCCCTCGTAGCCGTAGCCGCCGGACCCACCGGCCCCACCGGCCCCGCCCAATAGCCCGGCGCCGCCGCCGGTCCCGCCTGCGCCACCGAGGGTGGTGCTGCCCATACTGCTGCTGGGGCCGCCGGTGCCGCCGTGCCCCCCGGCGCCGAACAGCAGTCCGCCCGCACCGCCGGTGCCGCCGGCCCCCCCGTTGCCCGTGCCTATGCTGTTGCCCACCCCGCCCGCGCCGCCGGAACCGCCGGCGCCGAACAACCCGGCGGCCCCACCGGTTCCGCCTCTTTCTCCAGTGGCACCCGACCCGCCGTTACCGCCGTTGCCGATCAAGATTCCGCCGGCACCGCCGTTCTTCCCGGTCCCGGGGGTCCCGTTGGCGCCATTGCCGATGAGCGGTCGCTGCAGCAGCAACTCGGTGGGCTCGTTGATGATGTTGACCAGAATCTGCCGCAGCGTCTGCAGCGGGGACACGTTGGCGGCCTCGGTGGCCGCATACTGCGTAGAACCGGCATTCATCAGCTGCACAAACTGCTGATGGAACGACGCCGCCTGAGCGCTGAGGGCGTGGTAGGCCTGCGCGTGGGCTGTGAATAACCCGGCGACCGCCTCCGAAACCTCGTCGGCGCCGGCGGCCAGCACGTCCGCGGTCGGGGCCAGGGCCGCGGCATTGGCCGAGCCGATAGCCGAACCGATATTCGCCAAATCTGTTGCCGCCGCCGACACAAATTCCGGCGCGGCGATCACGTACGACATCTGACAACGGTAATGCGGTTTGGGTGTTCAGCGCTGCGTTACGTACCGCCGACTTGAGCCACGATGAAAACCCGCCGGAACGGGAAGATCGTCGTACCGTCGGACCGCGGCGGGTAGGCGTCGTCGAGCAGCGGGATGAGTTCCCGGCGGAACTGTTCCCAGCCCTCGTCGTCGAGCTGCTCGCGCACCGGGACCAGCGCGGTACCGGTGATCCAGTCCAGCACCGGGTGCTCGCCGCTCAGCTGGTGTAGGTACGTGGTCTCCCAGACGTCGACCCTGCATCCGGCGTCCATCAGCAGGTCGGCGTAATGCGTCGGCGATTGAATCACCGCACCCAATCGAAATGGTAAGTCACGCAGGATCTTTGCGTAGGGTTCACGGCGGGCCAGGGTCCGCGCCGCGGAGTGCGATGGCGTCTCGAAGTTGCCCGGAACCTGAACGGCGATCCACGATCCGGGCGCCAACTCCCGGGTCCACCGGACCATCAGGTCGGCGTGCTCCGGCACCCAGTGCATCGCCGCGTTGCTGACCACCACGTCCGTGTCAGGCTTTGGCTTCCAGGTTCGCAAGTCGCCAGTGCTCGCGTCGATCCCACGTTCGCGGGCGGCGGCCACCATCTCCGGCGAGCTGTCCATTGCCTCGATCACCGCGCCGGGCCAGCGCTTGGACAGGTACTGCGTCAGGTGGCCCGGCCCGCAACCGAGGTCGGCCACCCGGCGCGCCCGCTCGGCGCCCACCCGCGACACCAGGTCATAAAACGGGCGGCTGCGATAGTCAGCGAACGCCAGGTACACATCGGGATCCCACATATCGGCCCTCCTGATCACCACCGTAACCAAAGATCACTCACTCGCAACGGCTAGCATCGGGGTTCGTGCCGCCCGACACCGATCCGATCGATAGTCCCGTTCCGGTGCCGGATGTTCCGGGCGGCGACGTACCGTCCAGCGCCGACGGACTACCCCCACGTTCCGCGTTGTCGCCCCGTCAGCGGATGGTGGTTCAGGCCTCTGAGATCGGCGACCTGGCGCTGCGCACCTGGGTGTCGTCGGTACTCGCCACCACGGTGGCACCGGCCGTTGTCGCCGGTTCGCTGCGCGATACCAGACCGGGCTCCGAACGCAGCGACCTCGCCTTCTACGCCGAGCTGGCGGCGGCACAGGATCCGGTCAAGTCGTTCCCCGCACCGACCGAACTGCCCCGGGTGTCGTCGCGGCCGGCCAGTCAGCGCGCGGAGCGGCTCGCGCGCGGCAGGGTCGACGACATCGCGTTCGCCAGCAGCTTCACGGCGATCAACCCCGCGATGCGCAGCCGCTGGAGCGCATGCAAGTCCAACAACATTGTGCGCGCACAACACTGGCGCCATAACGACGGACCGCGCCCCACGCTGTGCGTCATCCACGGCTTCATGGGCTCCTCGTATCTGGTCAACGGCCGGTTCTTCACGCTGCCCTGGTACTACCGGTCCGGCTACGACGTCCTGATGTACACCTTGCCGTTTCATGGCCGGCGGGCTGAAAGGTTCTCGCCGTTCAGCGGCTTCGGTTATTTCGCCGGCGGGCTCGCCGGTTTCGCCGAGGCGATGGCCCAGGCGGTGCACGACTTCCGGTCCATCGTGGACTATTTGCGGCACACCGGGGTAGACCGGATCGCTCTGACCGGCATATCGCTGGGCGGCTACACTTCCGCGCTGGTGGCCTCGGTCGAGGACCGGCTCGAAGCCGTCATCCCCAACTGCCCTGTCGTCACACCCAAAACAATGTTCGACGAATGGTTCCCGGCCAACAAACTCCTCGACCTCGGATTGCGGCTAAGCAACATCAGTCCCGAGGAGTTAAACGCCGGGCTGTCCTACCACTGCCCTCTGAACTACCCGCCGCTGGTGCCGAAGGACCGCCGGATGATCATCACCGGCCTCGGCGACCGGATGGCGCCGCCGGGCCAGGCGGTAATGCTTTGGGAGCATTGGGACCGCTGCGCGCTGCGGTGGTTTCCGGGCAGTCACGTGATTCACGTGAGCCAGCTGGACTATCTGCGCCGGATGACCAGCTTCCTACACGACTTCATGTTTTAGCGGTGCCCGATGGGCCCCCGGCTCAGGCGTCGGCCAGTTCAGCCGCGTCAGCAAGTCGCCCGGCACTTCAGTGTGCCCGTCGAGGCGTTGGGTGGACAGCAGATCCATTGCCAGCAAGGCCGGTAGGTGGTTTCCGCCTTGCCCGGTCAGTCCGGACAACGGTGCCGCACCCGTCGGCTGTGCATCGGTAAGGAACGCTACCGCTACCGCGACCGTCTCGTGGCCCCCGGATCGCGCTATCTCGAGTGCCGTCCACGTCTCGAGTGCCGGATTCGACCGGATCGCTTGCACGACTTCGGGCAACGCGCCATTCGCGCTGACTCGATATGCCGCAAGGTAATTCGAGTTCTGCCGCACCCCATGCCAGGTTTCGCCGGAAGCTGACGAAAGCAAGCGCGGAATGTCGTCGGGCCCGACCGTACTGGCCTCCCATCCGATTTCACGCAGGTGGTCCGCGAGTCGGCGCGCCGCGACCTGGGCGGTTTCGTGCAGCGGGATCGACGATGAGCGCCCCTGCAATGCCTTCAGGTTATCGATGGCAGACACGGTGAGGCCGATCCAGGTTTCCCGAACATCGCTGTCGTGGTTGGTGATCCGTATCGAATCGGCACGGATGCCGTAGCGGTTCAGGTACCGGGCGATCAGCGGCAGCGGAAGCACGTTCAGGTCGCTGGCCGGCGGCCCGATCCGCAGCAACGCGGTTGCTCTTGTTTCACAGTCGGTTTCGGGAACCGGCCGGCCTCGACGGCTCATCATCGCCAGCCGCCGACGCGCGATGGTGCTGAAGTGCAGGCCATTCCACCAACCGAACAACACGATTACGACGACGGCGGCGATGCCGAGCAGCCAGTAGCTGCGGGTCGAGTGCCACGGGTACGCCATCGCCGCGGGCACCACGGCGAGCAGCGCCAATGCGATTCGGCCGCTCCCCGGTCTCGGTATCGAACGGTGTTGACTCACAGGGCGGTTTCCTTTCGTCTGCGCGCAGCGATCGTCGCAGTCGCGGCGGTAGCCGCGACAACCAAGGCCAGTACGCCGGTCCCGGCGAAGGCGACGGTCCGCGGTGTGTTGTCCTTCGGAGCCGGTGCCGGCGGAGCGGCCACCGGCTTTGCGGGCGCCCCAACGGGCCCCTTGCTAGCGGGTATTTCCCAGGTCAGCGCGGCCAACGGGTCCACGCTGCCGGTGCCGACGACATTGGAAGGCGCCCGGGCACCGTTGTGCGCGGTCGAGGTGATGCGGTTTATCACTTGCCCGGCGTTCAGACCGGGGTACTCGCTGCGGACGAGTGCCGCGACGCCCGACACGTAGCCGGCCGAGTAGCTGGTGCCGCTGAGTGGGACCATTTGCTGATGGTCGTCGGGCAGGCCGTTGGCCAGGCCACCGCCGTCTCGATTGCTTACTGACACAACGTTTTCGCCAGGTGCAGCGATCCCCACCCACGGTCCGGCCATGGTGAATTTCGACGGCTGCCCATCAGGTGTCAACGAAGCCGCGGACAACACGTACGGCTGCCACCACGACGGGATGGAGACCGACGTGACGCCGGACCAGTTCCGGGGATCGTCCGGACGGCTCAGGTCAGTCAGCGGATTGGATTCGCAGGACGTTCCGCCGCCGACCAAACCGCTGGACCCGGTGTTGCCCGCGGCGGCCACGATCACCGCGTCTTTGTCGACCGCGGCGTACCGAAGCGCAGCGCCCAGCGCGGCCTGGTCGATGGTCCGATCCGCGGGCAGGCAGGTTATCGCGGAAATGGTTATCACCCGGGCGCCGAGGTCGGCCGCATGCACGATCGCTCGGCTCAGCGTCGCGACGTCGAGGGCGGCACGCGCCAGCAGCGGGTCGCCGCCCGGTGTCCGCGGCGAGAACTTGGCGGACGTCACCCTGATCGACACCACGCGGGCGGCGGGGGCGACTCCCGAGAATCCGTCCTCACCGGCCGGGGCCGGCTGGCCGGCGATGATCCCGGCCACCAAAGTTCCGTGGCCGTCGCAGTCGGTCAGGCCGTCGGTTGTCTCTACGAAATCGCCGCCGGGGTCGACATTGGGCAGCCGCGGGCCCGGCCGCACCCCGGTGTCGATGACCGCGACCAGCTGGCCCTCGCCGCGGGAAAACTGCCATGCCTCAGGAAGATTGAGCATCGCCTGATTGGGTGTCAGTGCGCCCGGATCGGTGCCCGGAATGATTCCGGAGCTGCCGCACGGGCCGCGCTGTTCCATCGGCTGCCCAGGGCCCGGAGCTCCGCTGGGCGGTTGCACGCCGGGGTCCACCCCCGGCGGGCTGATTGCCAGTGCCGGCGGAGTCGTCCAAACGCTGCCCATGATGGCCGCCGCGAAAGCGGCTGTCAGGCGGACCGATCCGGCCCGAATCATCGATTGAGGACCCAGCTGAATAGACCAACCAGGTACGCCATAGCCGGGATCAGCGACGCGTCGAGACCGGTCGCGACGAAGCCCAACAGGCGGCGCGCCGGCAGCGAATAGCTTTCCGGCGAGGCGACGCGCGGGTTCAGCGCGACCACGATCCAGACCAGCACGAGTGCGATGAGCACAAGTACCGCGCCCAGAGCGGCGGCATAGCGTCCGGTCGCGGTGTAGAGCACCAACAGAACCCCGGCGACCAGGTAGGGCTGGGCGAGCAGCCAGGCTTTACACGTGGCCGAATCCCACACCCGCGCGCGCAAAACGGTGGCAGCCGCGGTCGCGGCCACCACGTACCAGCCCAAACCGCCCAACGCCTCCGGGCGCAGCGCTATCGCGACCGATCCAAGCACGCTGAGCAGCACCGCGGCGGCGATGAAACCGCTCTGGTGGGCGTCGCTGACGCGCACCCGCCGCGGCAGATCTTCGAGCACCCGCAACGACGGAGCCGACGGTGTGGGATCGCCGGGCGCCGGGATGACCGGCAACGGGAAGCGCGCCCACAGCGCGGAAAGGTGCGCCGCCTCGATGGTGACCAGCAGTGCCGCCACGATCAGTCCGCAGCCGATGGTCGATATCGGTAGTTGCCAAAGCAGTTCGGCACCTGCCGCCAGCAACACGCCCGCGCCGATCACCGCCACCGCGGTGAAAAACCCGACGCTTCGCTCCCGGTCAGCGCCGGGAACCAGTAGGGCGATCAGCGACCACGCGGTGGCGCCGGCTGCTGCCAGCATCAGCTGCCCCGGCCCGAACGCTCCCGGTACCGCCAACGCCAACGCGGCGCCGATCGGCACCAGCGCGGCGATCGACAACGCTATCCCCGTGCTTGCCGAACGTGTCCCGACCAACAAAGCGGTCAGTGCGATGACCGCCGCGATCGCAGTGACCGCGAGCAGTCCACCCAGCTCACCGGTGGCCACCCGATAGGTGACCGCCAAGCCGGTCGCCGCGAGAGCCACACCGATCGCAGCGGCCAGCGCTCCGCGCTGGATCTGGGCGGTGCCCCAGGGCCTTGTTCTGGAGGTCGAGAAGATCATGGCGGCGTCGGCGATGTCCTCGACGATGCCTGGCGCGGCCGGACCGATGGGCACCGGCTGCAAGGCGAGCAGGTCGCCGTCGACGACTCCGACGGTGTCCAGGCTGGCATCCAGGCTGAACGGGGCGCCACCGATGGGCGCCAGGCTTAGCTGGACGTTCGAGCCGAGGTCGGTGGCCGCGCGGCCGTCACTGTCGGTGTCCCCGGCGTCCCCATCGGGAGGAATGGGTACCACCAAACGCTGCACCGCGGGCAGGATTTCGCGCAATGGCAGCTCCGCGGGCAGTGCTATCTCCGTCAGCCTGCTGTCGGCGAGGACGGCGACGCGGACGATCGGCATCACGGCGCCGGACGTCATCGGACCCTCGAGGAACGCTGGGGCCAAACCTGGGACATCGTGCTCTCTTCTCTATTTGGATTCTGTTATGCGGATTGGGAAGAAAAATCTCGGGCAAGCTGCTGGCCGGGGAACCACTGGCCGTCCGGCAAATTGCCGGTCAGCTGTTCGACCGCTAAAGCGATGGCAAAGGGCGTCCCCGGGCTGAACGTTGACACCCACTCGTCATCGAACGCGCGGGACGGGCTGACCAGCACCCGGCCCCGCGTGGTGTCGACAATGCTCACCCCGACCTCGGTAGTCGCGTGCCGACCGTCGCGGTGGCAGCCGGCGACGATCTCGACGTAGCTGCGGGGCCCGGCGAACACCGATTCCACTACCGATCGTGCTGATCTCGGGATACCCAGGTAGTCAAGGACTTCGGCTAGCGGCGCGCCGGACCGCAGCCGCTCGTCGGCCCGCGCTCCGACGCGCGTGGGCATGGTGAACTCGTCGAACTGTGCCGGCGGCCGTTGCGCCAGCCCGACACCGAGGACCGGCACCAGCGCCCGGGGGTCGTCGATGTCCATGGCGGTGAACGTGATCAGCTGCGCGCTGCGCAGCGCGATCACGGTTTTGCCGGTAACGCCCGCGCGCTGCGCGACGATGCCCCGCAGCAAGTCCCCCTCGGCGGGCCCCAGGTAGCGTAGGTCAAGCCACCGGTCCGGGAAACACACCACCCTGATCCACTCGGCGACCGCCGGGTTGACGGCACCGCTTTCCGACACCAGACCCATCTGGGTCAGTTCGGTCTTCTGACGCTGCAGGAACGCAGCCCGTTGCGTGGCATCGCGGTAGGGCGGGGTGATCGCAAGCACCCATGGGAAGGTCCCCGCGCCAATGGTTTCCGCGATGAACCACGCGTGATCGACTGTCAGCTCGACGGCGTTGGGTTCAACGTTCATCGAGCAGGACTAACCGCCCCATTTGGCGGCTTCGGCCGCGTCGCGGGCAAACATGGACATGGTGTTGGCTTCGTGGGTGCTGGCCATCGATTGATAGGCCCGCACCAGGTTCTCCATAGCCTGGTTCCACTGGGCCTGCCACACCTGGTAGCTCATCCCGGTATCGCCCTGCCAGGCACTCGACAGCGCGGCCTGCTCGCTGGCGATATCGGCGCCCAACCCCTGCAAGGTGCCGGCATAGGCCGACATATCTCCGGCGTGGCCCAGCATCGCCGGGTAGTTGTACATGATCTGCGACATCACAAGTCCTTTCGCGATTAACTAGTCGGTCCGGTCAGATGCCGGTGTAGCTGGACGCGGCCGCGGCATCGGCGGCAACATATGTCCCCGCCGCGTCGCCCAGGTTCGCCTGGGCGATATCCAGCAAGGTGTTGACCTTGGCGGCTGCCGCCACGAAACGGGCGTGGGCAGCCTGAAACGCCGCCGCCGACTCGCCGACATGGAACGCCTGCGCCGCCATCGCCGCCTGCTCGGCCTGACCGATGGTGTGGCGCATCAACGCGGCCTTGCTGCCGAACGCAGCTTCAGCCGCCACCAACTGCGGAATATGAGCATCCAAAAGACTCATAGTGTTCTGTCTCCCTTCGAATTTCTCTGTCGATTCCGTCTACTGACTCTCGCCCTGCTAACCAGCTTGTTAAACAGCGCTACCCCCTCTCCCCGGCTGACCCGGCGCACCGGGCTTTCCGGGGTCCTGGTCCCACGTCCCGGGCACCATTGGCATCTTCGGGCCGCCGCCATAATCGTCGCCGGCCAGCATGGCCAAACCCACCGCCTGCAGCGCGGCGTCCTTGTGCGCGGTCCCGGCGAACCCCAACGCCCCGGCGCCGTTCTCCGAAGGCAGGTAATCGGATTCGTTGTCCGGGCCGTAATCGGGGGTGACTCCGATGGCGGAGTTCATATCCAAGAACTCATCCCCATGCTCGCGCATCGCCGTCCGCCGGCGGCGCCGCGCGCGTGCTTGCGCAGCAGCTGCCGCGGCCACACCGGCAGCCGGGATGGTCGCCGCCGGCGCCTGCAAACCACCGCGGCCGCCCACCGTCGGCCCCATACCGGGTCCCCAGCCACCAGGGCCGCCGACGATGTAGGCGAAGTCGGCGCCGCCGGAGCGGCGGCCGGTGCGGCACCCGCCGGAGCACCCGCCGCCGGCGCCGGGGCCGGCGCTGCTGACGCGGGGCTCGCCACGGTCGAAGGAGTTGCGGCCGCCGGCCAGTGCTGATCGGAAGTGCCTGGAACCGGCGCCTGGTCGACATCGAAGTCGGGAAAGGCGAACAGGTTGAGGAGGTTGAGAAGCCCCGCCACGGTCGCCGCTAGTCCGATGGCGACCACCGCCGGAACCCATGCAGGCGAGCTGAGGACAACCCCCCACGTGCCAAATCCGACCGGCTCGAAGAACGCCTGGTATGCAAGCGCGAAAAGCAATGGCCCCCAGGTAACCAGGGCTTGCGACGGGTTGGTCGCAAAATCCATCAGTATCTGCTGGGTCTCCCCGATCGGATTCATCAGGAACTTCCAGATCAAATCTCCACCTGGCAGGAGCTTCACGTAGGACTCCAGCAACTGCACGATGACGTTCGAACTGTCCAGTGCCGAGCCTGAATTGGCGGCCGGCGCCGGCGCCGCGGTCTGGGAAGCCCCGGCCGCCGCGGCGCTCACTCCGGCACCGGGTGTAAGAATAACGGGCGCCGGGGCGCTACGCGGGGCCGATGCCAGCGCCGCACCTGAGGCCGCCTGGTAAGCACCCATGGCGACCGCAGCCTGGATCCACATCCGCACATAGTCGGCCTCGTTGAGCGCGATCGGAATCGTATTGATGCCAAAGAAATTCGTCGCCAGCAGCACGCCGTGAATGATGTGATTGGCGGCCAACTCCAGCATCGTCGGCATCGCCGCCAACGCGGCGGTGTAAGCGGTCGCGGCGACCTCGTGCTGAGCCGCCACCCCCGCGCTGCCGGCGCTGGCCTGCTGCAGCCACGCCAGATACGGCGCATGCGCGGCCACATACCGTTCGGCACTCGGCCCCTGCCATGCCCCCGCCTGCACCGCCCCCAGTAGCCCACTGAGTTCAGCTGCCGCTGAGGCATATTCGGCGCTGAGCGAGTTCCAGGCGCCCGCGGCCGCAAGCAGCGACCCCGGTCCCGGACCGGCGCTCAGCAACGCCGAATGCACTTCTGGCGGCGAAGCCATCCAGATGGGCGCGGTCATAATCAGCCGCCCGCGAACCCGTACGTAGCAGCGGCCGCCGCATCGCCGGCGAGGTAACTGGCGCCCGACTGGCCCACACCCACACCGGCGCGGCCCAGCTCTTCAACACCCTGGGCCGCGACCGCGGCGTGCTCGGCACCCTGGGCGCTGAACCCGGCGGCGGTCTGTAGCGACACCGGATCCGCCGCCGGCGGTACCACCGCGGTGATCAGCGGGGCCGCCGCGGCATGCGCGGCGGCCAGCCGCGCCGTCAGCGCCTCCACCGCCGCGCTGGTCGCGGCCAGGCCTTCGGGAACCACTCGCAACGTCATGACTACTCCTCCTTTCTATTGGTCGTCTTTCCTGTTGCTTCTCACTGACCATCAGCCGACGAGGCCGTCGCTGGCCCCTTCTATCGCGTTCTCGCCGACCAGCGGGTTGACCAACTGCACGTACGTCGGACTATCGCTGTCGCCCAACAGAATCGCGCGGCCGGCCGGCAACCGGTCGAATCGCTGACCGCGGATCTTGCCGCTGTCGTGCGGGTTACCGGCCAGCATCAACGTGGTCGCCTGCAAGTCGTTGAAGCGGCGCAGCAACGGGCTGGTCATCAGGCCGTGTCCCGACCCCGTGGCGCGCGCTGTGACGATTACCCGCAGCCCCAGATCGCCGGCTTGCGAGAGCAGGCCGATCAGCGGAGTCCATGGCCGCTGGCCGATGTACGGACCGCTCATCGCCGGTGAATCCGGTATCTGGTCGACGTCGTCGATGATCAGGTAGTGGGTGTGGCCCTGGTAGGTCCAGCGGGACAGTTCGGCCGGCGACAAGCCGGCCGGTGGCCGGCGCGATTCGATGAGGTTGGACAACCCGAGCATCGCCGGGATGACCCGGTCGATGTTCGCGGTGTACTCGTTGTCGGGGAACAGCGGCTCGTCGACGAGATGCAGCCGCCGATCCAGGACGGTGAAGGCCACCTGGTCGGCCGACGAGTTTTCCCGGATGGTGCGGATGATGTGGCGCAGCAACGTCGTCTTGCCGGACTTGCTGTCGCCGAACACCATCAGCAGCGGGTTCTCGGTGAAGTCGAGTACGACCGGCGCGAGATCGTCTTCGCGCTGGCCGATGACCACCCGCTCGGATCCCCGATAGAGCGCGCCGACCTGATCGGGCGCCAGGTTGGTGGGCAACAACCGCACCGGCGGCGCGGCCACGCCGGGGTAGCGGGCATTGATCGCGGCCACCTGATCGAGCTCGGGAGCCGCGAACAGGAAATGCTCGGCGGCCATGGTCAAACCACGACCCGGCTGATCGTGCGGAACGGCGTCGGCCGGACGGCGCAGCGCGCCGACCACCCGCACATTGCTGTCGCGCGCGTCGTGCAGCTTGAGCTCCAGTCGCAGCCCGAGCCCGTCCCGCATCGCCAGCGGCACCTCCAGCCAGCTCGGGGTGGTGATGACCACGTGGATGCCATAGGCCAGACCGACGTTGACGAGCTCCGTCACCTTGGACAGCAACGGATTACGGGTGTTGAACTGGTCGGTGTTGTCCCGGCCGAACGCGTAGAGGTTGTCGATGACCAGGAACACCTCGCCGAACCCATCGTCGATACCAGAGCCGTCATCCTGCTTGTCCCGGAACGCCTCCCGCCGCTGCCGTGGCCAGCAGCAGCTGCTCCAGCTCGCCGAAGGTGCGGCGGATGCGTTCGGGTTCCAGCGCCGACGCGACGCTGCCGACGTGCGCCAGATCCTCCAGCGCCCGCAGCTGCCCGCCGCCGTAGTCCAGGCAATAGAAGCTCACCTCGCGCGGCGAGTGCAGGCTGGCCGCCGACAAGATAAACGTTTGCAGCGCAGTCGATTTACCGGACTTGGCACCGCCGTGGATCACCATGTTCCCGGCCGACGACGTGGCGTCGAACACCAGCGGGTCGCGGCGCATCTCGAACGGCTTGTCGATCTCACCGAGCGGCCAACGCCACTCGCGTTGCGGCACCGCGGCGCGCGCCAGCACCGCCGTCAACGGGATCGGCTCGTCGAGCGGCGGCAGCCACAGCTGTGGCGCATGCGGCCCATAGCGGGCCAGCTGTTCACCGATGGTCGCGATCAGCTTGCGCGGACGGCCCGGCCAACTCGTCATCCTCGCCGCCGGAAATCACGATGCCGTGGTCTGGCTCGACGATTGCGGCCGTGAACAGCTTCGGCTCCGGAACGGACTGCACTACAAGGGTTTTCGCCGTCTGCGGCGGATCGTAGATGCCGTCGACATAGGTGCTGCGGAACTTGACCGGTGCGGCACCCGGCGCGGGCACCAAGAAGCCGATGCCCTTGTGCTCTTTGCCGGATTCGATGTGGTAGGCGTCCTCGACACCGATGATCTGGCGGGAAACGCTGGGACTGGCCACCTTCAACCCGATGCGGTACGAGGTGTTCTTGTCGATGTCCTTGATCTTGCCGACGTCCAGCGTCTGGGACGCGAAAAGGATGTGGATGCGGAACGAGCGGCCCTTGCGTGCCACGTAGTCGAACAGCTCCGCGTATTCCGGATGGTCGGCCAGCATCAGGGTGAACTCGTCAGCGACCACGAAGAGCGTCGGGATCGGCGGCAAATCGTGTCGGCCGCCGCCGATTCCCGAGCGTTCTCGTATTCGGGCACCGAGTTGAACGCGCTGCCCTGAACCCGGCGGCCGGCGTCGCGCAGCAGCGACTCTCGACGGGCCACTTCGCCGCGCAGCGTGTCGGCGAACCGATCGGCCAACGACTTCTTCTCGGCCATGTTCGAGATCACCGCGACGACCTGTGGGAAGTTGCGGAAACTGTCCGCGCCGGCCTCGCCCTTGAAGTCGGCGTAGATGACGATCAACCGGTCCGCGGAGTGAGTGGTCAACAACGACAACAGAATCGACATCAGCGTCTGCGACTTTCCAGAGCCGGTCATGCCGATCATCAGGCCGTGCGGACCCATCCCGCCCTCGGCCTCGTCCTTGAGGTCGAACATCAGCGGCTCACCGGTTGCGGTGACACCGATCGGGACGCGCAGCTCGTCGTCGCGGTGTCGCGGCGCCCACAGCGCCGGCACATCCAGCCGCGACGCATCCGAGATTCCCAACAGCGTGGTGAAACTGGCGCCTCGGGTGGCCGCCGATCGCAGCCCGGTATGGGTCGGGTTGGAGTCCCACCGCGACAGCTGGCGCGCCAGGTGAGCGGCCTCGTCCACACCTAGCTGGTCGGCGGTGTCGATGTAGGGCTGCCAGCCGCCGGTCTGCCAGCGTTCGATGGCACCATCCGCGATCCGCAGGATCGGCTTCTCGGGATCCGAATACTGTTCGCGGTGCGGCGAAGTGGTCGAGCAGTGCACGACGGTGACCCCGGCCCGGCCCAGCGCGAGCGCCGAGCCCTTCACGTCGTAGTCGGGATCGTCGACGACGATCAGCAAGTGCCGCAGCGCGTCGGCAGGCTCACCCGTGAACGCCGGACGATCGTCCAGAGCGGATCCCAGCAGCGAGACCAGCTCGTCGGGGTCGGTCGCCAGGAAACGTGCCGGGCCGACGCCGTCAAGCTCGCCGGGAATGTCGACGTGCGGAAGCCACTTCAGCCACGACCACTCCGGATCCTCCAAGTCGCGGGTAGCCAGCGCCACCCCGAGCACCGTCGGGTCGTGCCAGGTCACCGCCTGAGCGATCCAGGCGCGCAGCGCCCCCCGCACCTGCGCTGCGTCACCCAAGACGGTGATCCGCGAGACCTTGGTCAGATCGATGCCGGTGGGCACGTCGCGGACGGTGCGCTGGGTGTCAAGCAGGCTGCGTAATGCGCTGTGCGACACCGGTTCCAGGTCGATCTCGTCGGCGGTGTCCTGCACCCGCAGGGCGGTGGCCAGGGGGACCGGGTGGCGCCCGGCCCGCAGCACCAGGAAGTCGGAGTCGTGCGGGTCACGTTCCCACTGCCGGCGCGATCCGGGCACCGTTGCAAGTGCCGCCGGCTCAGGATGGGACCATTGCGCGGCCGCGCGCTGCTCGGCGGCCTGGGTCCGGATGTTGTCCCGCACCACCGACAGGTAGCGCAGATAGTCGGCCCGCTCCGCGTCGACCTCCTCGGTGCGCATCTTGTTGTCGTTGCCGCGGAACAACGCGGTGGCCGCCAGCAGCAGCACGAAGGGGAAGAACAGGGTCTGCGGCGAGATGAGCCGCATCCCGGTGGCGACCATCGCGACGATCATGCCGACGATCAGGATCACGATCAGATAGGCATCGCCCGCCGCAGCAGCGACGGCGGAATGACCCGAGGCAGCTCGGGCGGCGCCTCGATGGTGATGGTGCCTTTGCGGGTGCTCGGCGGGGGCAGCCGCCGGCGTGCCTCGAAGATCAATCGGCTCATCGGGGTTCTCCTTCGGCCGACACCGGACGTCCAGGCTTGCTGTCGGGCGCCAGGCCGTCGTGCGCGAGCAGCGCATCGGCGCGCGACAGGGTCGGGCCGGTGGCGAACAACGACAGCATCGACCAGGGGATGGGAACCGGCGGCGCGCTCAGCCCAAGCGCCTCAACGGTTTTGCCATGTGCGGTGGTCGCAGTGCCCGCCTCGGCGCGCTCGTTGTCGATGCCGTAGCGGACGCCGGTGTCGGAGACCCAGAACAGTGACCCGGTCGCCGGTGACGCCGCGCCGCCGCCCACGGTCTGGGTGAAGTAGCCGGTACCCGGCGCCATCGCGACGCGGGTGGCGCCGTTAGCTGCGCCGACCAGATCCACGGTGTGCACCGCATCAGGAGATCGGCAGCGCCGAGCCAGACAGCAGGCTCAGTGAGCTGGTGCTAGCCCCGGCCGGCTTGCTCCAGTACGCGCAGGTGACGGGATCTTGGGCCGCGTCGACCAGGGTGATCCGCTGGTCGGGGTAGCGGGTGGTGTCCAGCATCCGCGACACCGGCAGCTTGGCGACCTCGTCGGCACCCAGCCGCGGCGGCTGGTCCAGGCCATAGGAGTTGGTGTTGCGCAGGATCGCGGCCAGCACCGGCGAGATCGGCTGCAGGCCGTCGGGCAACACCGCGTAGTAGCGCACGCCGCCCGATGAGTTCTGCTCCAGCGCGTAAGACACCACCACGGCGCCGATCGGAGCGGGCACCGGGAAGCCCGCCGGGGCGCCGGCATTCGGGATGGCCGGCGCGGTCAGCGGCGGTGCTTCCGGCATCGCATTGAACAGCCCCTGCGCGATGGGCCGCGGCGCGGGCACGTCGGCACCCAGGCCCAGAGCGCTGGTGACGGCGTGGTCGGCCAGGTCGATCTGACTGCGCCGGCCGTCCCACAGCAGCCAGGTACCGGTGCCGCTGTCGACCAGGACGCCTTGCGTGGCCCCCAGAGCGGCAGCCCGTGCGCCGCGGCTGTCGGGCGGGCCCGCCATCACGGTGACCCCAACGCTGCGCGCGGCCCGCGACGTCCCGCTAACACCGTCGCACACCGTCCAGTTGGCGTCCTGCGAGCGTTCTGCACCATCCGCTCCGGCGCGCCCGGAATGCCGATCAGGTTGCCGCGCGGAAACCGGTCCAGCTCATTGCTTTTCACCGTGGTGGGGTTGACCGGCTTGCCGGCGATCAGCCGGGCTGAGGTCAGGTTGAGCACCGGGTGCAGCTGATCGCCGACCCGCACGTAGAGCGCGGCGGTCGACCGGTCGGCGAGCACGGCGTTGGTACCGGCCGACCCGTTCGGCCGAATCAGCGAAAACACGAAGCAGCCCGCCAAGCCGGTAACCAGAATGAGGCCGCCCATCAGCACCGCGCGCGACTGGGTGCGCAGCGGGTCGACGAGCATCCGGGTGTCGTGCAGGGCGATCCCGGAGGCGATGCGGCGCATGACGAATCGCCATCCGGTCACCTGGTGGCGGGTGACGAATCCACGGCGATAGACGACCTTGTCGGGGTTGTCGTTGGCCGGCGTTCGTGACGAGAACGAACGCCGCGCCCCGGTCCGTTCGCCGTCCGGCTCGTTGCTGGTCATGCCGGCACCGACAGGCCAAGGCCACGCAGCAGCGGCTCCACCGAATTGCTGACGTCCCGGTCGGTGATCGTCATGAGCTCCTCGTCGCTGAATTCACCGGTTTCGGCGTGTTCGGAATGGTCCAGCCGGAATTCACGTTCCTCCTCGGACCTTTCGACGATGTTCCGGACGAACCGGCCGTTGCCGGCGATGTCCAGGCTGCGCCGCTCGATCCCGTTGGTGTCGGGCTTGGTCGACGCGGCCAGGTGAGAGAACAGCGCCTCCATATCGTCGAGCGCGGCCTGTTCGAAGGCGCTGTCGCGTTGCTCGGCCATCTTGTGCGCGATCTCGACCAACTCGGACGACTGGTACGACGGGAAGTCGATGTTGCGGGTGAACCGCGATCGCAAGCCCTCGTTGGTGTCCAGGAACCGGTCCAGGTCGGCGCGGTATCCGGCGATGATCACCACCAGCCGGTCGCGGTCGTTTTCCATCCGGGCCAGCAGAGTATCGATGGCCACCAGCCCGAAGTCGTTCTTGGCGCCGGTAGCCACCAGCGCGTAGGCCTCGTCGAGGAACAGCACACCATCCAGCGCGCTGTCGATGACCGCGTTGGTTTTGGCCTCGGTCTCGCCGATGTGCTGGCCGATCAGGTCGGCGCGGTGCACCTCTCTGATGTTCTCCCTCTTCAATAAGCCGAGGCCGCAATAGATTTTCGCGACGACACGCGCAATCGTGGTCTTGCCTGTTCCGGGCGGCCCGGCGAAGACCAGGTGGTGGGCACGTTGCGCCACCGCCAGCCCGCGCTGCTTACGCACCAGCTCCATTGCCACCGAACTCTTCAGCCGTGACACCTGGTCCTTGACCTCTTCCAGGCCGATGAATTCGGCGAGCTGGCGTTCGGCCTCGTGCAGCAGCACGGCCTTGCGCTCCTGGGCCGCGGGGTCGACGAAGTCGTCGGCGGTGGGCTCGGTGTCGGGGTCCCACGGATCGGTGCGGGCGTCGATCCGGGCCCCAGTGGTGGTCACGATCCCGAAGCTGGTGTCGGACAGCGCCTGTTCGACCTGCTCGTTCTCGGGTTGGCCGCGTACAGATCCTGAAGCACTTCGCTTGCCGAGTCCTCGTCGACGTGCGCACGCAGCACCAGCGCTTTGGCCAGCGCCCCGTCCACCGCCGCCACCGCGACGGGGCCCTCCGGCTCCTCGAGGTAGGACAACGCGGGAGCGAACATGCCCAGCCGGGCCAGCGCGGTGCCCAGCGCGATCTTGGCGGCGTGCGAAAATGCCTCGTCAAGGTCGGAGTCGTTGACGATCGGGGTCAACAGCTTGACGACGTCCGACCAGCGCTCAGCGCGGTAATTGACGACGACATTGACCCAGCGGGCCTCTCGCCAGCTCGGTCGGCGCTCGGTGACGTCGGCGACCAATTCGTTTGCCTGGGCGCAGTTTCCGGGCCCGCCCGCCGAAGCCAGCGCCGCCGCGTAGGCCAGCTGGAAATCGTCCGGGGTGGTGGCACGAAACTGCAGATACAGTCCGGTGTCGTAGCGGAAGCCCAAGGCCCCAGGCGCGAGTTCCACCTGCCGCTGCAACACGCCCGCGGTGGCCGCGGTGCGCGACACCGCTTCCAGCACCCGGATGGACACGTCGCCGGCAGCGGCCAACCCCGTCCACGCGTCGCACTGGCCATAGGCGATCCGGGTCAGCTCGGCGAAACCTAAACGAGCTGCGGCCAGGTCCGCTGGCCGCTGGCGTTCGTAGATCGATATGCCGAGCGCGCGACAACAGGTCGCGAATCGGCTGACGAAATCGCTGTCAACCCTTCCGACTGCTTGAGAATCGGCGGGTTGAACTGCCAGCATTCCGGTGTCACCGCGTTCCACTGCCGCTTCTTTCCATAGGTATGGCATCCCCTAATCCGACCCGCCTGAAGTTAGCATTGCATAAGCTAACTTGTCGAGGCGCCGGGGTTGCGTCGGTTTTGTCCGCTGCTCGCGTTCCTACCGCACTGACCAGGACATTACGGTCGCCCATCGAGTCCTTCCTGGCAGATTCTTGCTAAGCAGCAGAGCTTACTGAATATGGTTTTCATTATCAACGCATGGGCGCGACGGCATGTCGTTGTGATGGAGCCGTCAGGGTTCCCAGGTGCCCGGCACCATCGGGATAACCGGCCCGTCGCCGAACTCGTCACCAGTCAGCGTGGTCAACCCCGCCGCCGGTATACGAGCCTCGTTGCGTGCTGTTCCGGCAAATCCCATGGGCCCTGCGCTGTGGCCCGATGCCACTGTTGATGTGGCTAACTCAGCACCCCCTGGCTCACCCCAGTCTGGCTCGACCGAGAGATTCATGTCCATGAACTCGTGGCCGTACCCACGAAGCTTTGCCCGCCGGCGCCGCCGCGCCCTTTCTTTTTCACTCGTTGACGCACCGGCTGCGGCCGCGGCCGCGGCGATATCAGGCTCTGGCGCCTTCCGCTGGGCACCGGTGCTCATCCCTGTGCTGGCTCCGGTGGTCGGGCCGCCCACCAGGTACGGATATGCGGCCCCCTGAACACCAACGGGCGGTGACGGCGGTGGGGCTCCCGACGCCGGCGCCGTAGCCGCCGGGGCCGCCGGGGCCGAAGCCGGGGCCGAGGAGGGGGCACCCGGGGCCGGGGCGGCGCTCACGACGGAAGCGCTACCTGTAGCCGGCAAGCTGGGCGTCGTGGGCGTTGGTGCAGCGGCCACGGCAACCGCGTCAGGCTGAATCCCACCCAGCCCGCTCAGCCCCGCCAAGCCGGCCAACAGACCCGGGGTTCGCGGCCGAAAAAGTGAGTGCAAGCGCATTGATCTCGGGGAAGAAAGCCTCGTAAACCTCCGCCGCATGGCCTGTTTCGTCTGCTATCAGTCCCGCAACGTCGGACGCCAGCTGCGTTGTCGCTCCGGATGGATTCGAAGGAAATTCCAGTATGTCCCGCTCCAAGGTGTTGATGGGTTCGGTGATTCGATTTATCCACCAACTCAGGTCGTATGGGTTACCGGCGTCATTGTCGACGATGTCCTGCACGCTGCCGCCAGTGTCGCTGCTGTCGCTGCTCTGGATCGGCTTCAAGATCTGCGGCGGCGATTCGGTTTGCGGTGCCGAGGCCAAGGATGCGGAAGATACCAAATCATATTGGGCCATCGTGGCGGCGGCCTGGATCCACATCCACAGATAGTCGGCCTCGTTGAGCGCGATGGGAATGGCATTAATCCCAAAGAAATTGGTTGCTGCCAATACCGTGTGGATCACGTGGTTGGCTGCCAATTCCACCAAGGTCGGCATCGCGGCCATGGCGGCCGTGTGGGCGGTGGCAGCTGTCTCGAATTGGGCAGCCGTGGTCGCGCTGTCGGCGCTGGCCTGCATCAGCCACAGCAAATAGGGCACGTGCGCGGCGACGTACTGCTCGGCACTTGGCCCTTCCCACGCCCCGGCCTGCACCGCCGCCAAGATCGCGCTCAGCTCTTCTGCGACCGAAGCGTAGGTCGCACTCAACGAAGTCCATGACCCAGCGGCGGCCAACAAGCCGCCCGGACCGGGTCCGCTGGTGAGCAGGGCGGAATGCACTTCCGGTGGCGAGGCCATCCATATCGGCGCGGTCATGCCGACCTGGCCGCAACCAAATACGCCGCCGATAGGGCAAGTCCTTGGGCAACAACCCGTAGCGCCACGGCAGCGACTCCTTGGAAGGACGAATCAACGACCGCCTTGGCTGTTAGGCGGCGTAATCAGCAATCAGCTAGTAGTCGGTCCCCGAGGCAGAAAAGTTCCCAACCCGCAGTCAACTCATCAGAGATACCGCACACCGGACCAGGAGATTAAACAGCGAGGGCAGCGCTTTGCGACTCACACCCTGACGGCGCTCACCAGCGTATTACGGAGGAACGCGCTGCCCTCGGTTTCCGGTCCGGGAACCGGCCTGCCGACCTCGCGCAGGTAATCGGCGAGCGGAGTGCCGACCGCGGTCCAGCCGCGCTGGCCGAACCATTCGGTGGCCGGCGCGTGCTGCTCGTTATAGATCAATTGAAAGAACGGGCGTTGCTCTTCGCCTGAGGCGATCGCGGAACGTTCTTCTTCGAGATTGGCCTTGAATTCGTCCGATTCCATCGGGGCACCTTCCTCGATGGCGACATGGCTGCCCGGTCCGGCGAGGCCGTCGACACCGGTGAACAGCTGCTCCTGCGCGGCGGCCGGCAGATAGATCAGCAAGCCCTCAGCGATCCACGCCGACGGCTTGGCCGGGTCAAAGCCGCTGTCTCGCAAGGCTTGCGGCCAGTCGTCGCGCAGATCGACAGCGATCTCGCGACGCTCCGCGCGCGGCTGGGCGCCGTGGCCGGTGAGCACCTCACGCTTGAAATCCAGGACCTGCGGACGGTCCAACTCGAAGATCGTCGTCGCGGCCGGCCACTCCAGCCGATAGGCGCGCGAGTCCAGCCCGGCGGCCAGGATCACCACCTGGCGCGCGCCCGCGTCGCTGGCTCGGCGGAAGTAGCGGTCGAAGTACTTGGTACGGGCGGCCTGGAAGTTGATGAAATGCTCGCCGAAATCGCTGCTCTTCAGTGGGTGGTCGGGAACCTTGCCGTCGAGAACGTCGGCCGGGGGACCGCCGACGGCCCGACAGAACAACTCGGCATAGGGATCGACCGCCAGCGGATCGGGTTTCTGCGCCTCAAGCGCCCGTGCCGTCGCTACGAACAACGCGGTCGAACCGACACTCGTTGTGATGTCCCAGGTATCACCTTCGCTACGCACCCAATCGACATTACGCCGAGGGGCAGCAGCATCGTTTCCGATGGGGCGCAACGGCAGTGGCCGACGCTGGCGAAGCTGGGGAGCCCATATGGCGG
>CAVPVJ010000032.1:0-490986 GCA_963709125.1 uncultured Actinomycetota bacterium | reverse complement strand
ACCCGTTCCCGCTGGGCCGCCAACTCCGACTCCCGCAGCTGCGGAGCCGCGAGACTTCGTCGACGAGTCCGGCATCTAGCGTGCCGCGTAACTCGGCGAGGCGACGCCGGGCCAGGGCGACGTGTCCGTCGCTGGCCAACCGCAGGCCGAGCCCGAACTCCGCGTTGTCCTCGAACAGCGAGTTCGACCAGGCGGGACCGCGCCCGTCCGCGTCGGTCGCCCGGGCGTGGTGGGCAGGTTGCCGCCATAGATGGAAGAGCAGCCGGTCGCATTGGCGATCAGCAGCCTGTCGCCGAACAGCTGTGACAGGAGCTTGAGGTACGGCGTCTCACCGCAACCCGCGCAGGCGCCGGAGAATTCGAACAGCGGCTGCAGGAACTGGGTGCCGCGTACGGTGCCGAAATCCACCCGGGACCGGTCGTTGGTTGGCAGGGTCTCGAAGAGGTGATGTTCTCTCGCTCGGCGATCACCCGCGGCTCGGCCGGAGCGAGGTTGATCGCTTTGGTGACGGGGTTGCCGGGAAGGACGACCGGGCAGGCCTCGACGCACAGGCCGCACCCGGTGCAGTCCTCGACGTACACCTGCAACGAGAACCTGGCGTTCGGGAGGCCAACGGCATCCAGGGGAGCGGAGTCGAACTGCTGCGGCGCCCCTGCCAGCTGGGACTCGTCGTAGAACTTGGAGCGAATAACGCTGTGCGGGCAGACGAAGCCGCAATTGCCGCACTGAATGCAGCTGTCGGAATCCCAGACCGCAACCAGCTCGGAAACGTTGCGTTTCTCGTATGCAGTGGTTCCACTCGGGTAGGTGCCGTCCACCGGAAGTGCACTGACCGGCAACGCGTTTCCGCGTCCGGCCATCATCTCCGCGGTGACGGTGCGCACGAACTCGGGCGCGGAATCGGGCACTGTCGGTGCCGGTGTGCGGGTGGAGGTGACCAGGGCGGGCACCTCGATCCGGTGCAACCCGGCCACCGCGCCGTCCACTGCGGCCAGTTCTTTCTCCAGCACGTCGGCGCCGCGGTTTCCGTACATCTTTTCCACCGATTCCTTGATGCAGGCTATCGCCCGCTCGCGGGGCAGCACGTCCGAGATCGCGAAGAAGCATGTCTGCAAAACGATGTTGATCCGCCCGGCCAGCCCGGCCTCACGAGCGATCCGGTCGGCGTCGACGGTGTACAGCGTGATCCGCTTGTCCAGGATCTGTTCCTGAACCGGCCGGGGCAGCGCGTCCCACACCTTCGCGGCAGGCTGCCGACAGTTCAGCAGCAGCGTCGCGCCCGGAGCGGCCCGGCCGAGCACGTCGATTTTGTCGAGGAACCGGAATTGATGGCAGCCAACGAAGTTGGCGCCGGTTATCAGATAGGGGGCCCGGACGGGACCCGGCCCGAAGCGGAGATGCGACTCGGTCTGCGAACCCGATTTCTTCGAGTCGTAGACGAAATACCCCTGGGCGTGCAGGCCTTCTTGGGACCCCATGATCTTGATCGTGTTCTTGTTCGCGCTGACGGTGCCGTCCGAACCGAACCCGAAGAAGACCGCCCGGAACGTGTCGGGTGACTCGATGTCGAAGGACGGGTCGTAGGCGATGCTGGTCCCGGAGACGTCGTCGTCGATACCGATGGTGAAACGGCGCCGCGGCTGCTCGCGGGCGAGTTCGGCGAACACCCCGGCGACCATGGCGGGCGTGAACTCCTTCGACGACAGGCCGTAGCGTCCGCCCGTGATGCGCGGCATGGCCGGCCGTTCTCCGTCTGAATGCGCCTCGGCGAGCGCCGCGACAACATCGAGATACAACGGCTCGCCGATCGACCCCGGCTCCTTGGTGCGGTCCAGCACGCCGACCGTGCGCACCGTCGCCGGCAGCGCATCGAGGAACGTCCTGGTGGGAAACGGGCGGTACAGCCGCACCTGCACCACGCCGACCCGCTCGCCGCGTTCGACGAGAGCGGCGACTGTCTGCGCTACGGTTTCGGCACCCGAGCCCATCACCACCAGCACTCGCTCCGCCTGCGGGTCTCCGGTGTAGTCGACGATGTGCATCTCGCGGCCGGTGCGCTCGCCGAGGCGGGCCATCAGGTCCTCGACCACACCGGGAACCCGTGCGTAGAACGGGTTCACCGTTTCCCGCGCCTGGAAGAAGACATCCGGGTTCTGTGCGGTGCCGCGAATGAAGGGGCGCTCGGGAGACAGCGCCCGTCCGCGATGCGCCCATACCAACTCCTCGGGCACCAGCGCCCGCAGGTCGTCATCGGATAGCGTCTCGATCGTGTTGAGTTCGTGCGAGGTTCGGAATCCATCGAAGAAGTGCACGAACGGTACCCGGGTCGCCAGCGTGGCCGCCTGCGCAACGAGTGCCAGGTCCTGTGCCTCCTGCACGGAGGCCGACGCGAGCATGGCGAAGCCCGTTTGCCGCACGGCCATCACGTCGGAATGGTCACCGAAGATCGACAATGCCTGCGCTGCCACTGACCGGGCTGCCACGTTGATGACGGCCGAGGTCAGTTCGCCGGCGATCTTGTACATATTCGGGATCATCAGCAGTAGGCCCTGCGACGAGGTGAAGGTCGTGGTCAACGCGCCGCTCTGCAGGGCACCGTGCAATGCGCCCGCAGCTCCACCCTCGCTTTGCATCTCGACCACTGTCGGGACGGTGCCCCACACATTGGGCCGCCCCGCGCTGGACCACACGTCGGCCAACTCGGCCATCGGCGAGGACGGCGTGATCGGGTAAATGCAGCACACCTCGTTGAGCCGGTAGGCGACTGAAACAGCGGCCTCGTTGCCGTCCACCGTCACACGTGTCATCGTGGCTCTGGAAACATCTCGATGGCGTGGACGGGGCACTGATCGAAGCAGACGGCGCAGCCGGTGCACCTGTCGTAGTCGAACTTGTAGCGGTGCCCGACCCCCAGTTTGATCACCGCGTCCTCGGGGCATGCGCCGAGGCAGCCGTCGCATTCGAAGCAGTTCCCGCACGACAGGCAACGCCCCGCCTCGTAGGTCGCTTCCTCGGTGGACAAACCGCCGACGACCTCCGCGAAACTCTTGACGCGTTGTGCACGCTCGAGTTCGGGCTGCCGACGTCGCGCGGCGTCGCCGAAGAACCACAGGTGCAGCGAATCGAATTCCGCCGTCGGGTGTTTGGTCGGGCGTGCGCCCGGCGCGCGGCGCAACCAGGCGTCGATGTGGTGGGCTGCCTTTTTCCCGTGCCCGACACCGACGGTGACGGTGCGCTCACACGGCACCATGTCACCGCCGGCGAAGACGCCCGGACAGCCCGTCATCAGTGATTCCGAGACACGCACACTGCCGTCGTCATCGAACTCGACTCCCGGTAGCGTCCGCATGAACGCCGACTCCGTTTCCTGACCGAGCGCCATGATCAGGGTGTCGGCGGCCAGCGTCTCAAAGCGTCCGGTCGGTTGCGGGTAACCCGAGCCGTCGAGTTCCATGACTTCGACCCGCAATTCGGGGCCGTCGAAGGCGCTGATCGTGCGCAGCCAGTTGATCCGCACGCCCTCACGTTCGGCATCCTCGGCTTCCTCCTGGTGGGCGGGCATCTGCTCGCGAGTGCGCCGGTAGACGATGACCGCGTCCTCGGCGCCGAGGCGGCGTGCGACCCGGGCGGCGTCCATCGCGGTGTTGCCGCCGCCGTAAACGGCCACGCGGCGCCCGACCGCCGGTCTCTCGCCCGAGGCGACGTTGCGCAGAAAAGACACCGCGTCCACCATCGTGCCCGCGTCACCCGCGGGGATGTCGACTCGTTTGGCCAGGTGCGCACCGACCGCGACGAATACCGCGTCAAAGCGGCCCTCGTCGCGCTCGGCCGCGAGGTCATCGACCCGATGATCGCTGGTCAACCGGACGCCCATAGCCGCGATGCGGTTCAGCTCGACATCCAGCACGTCACGGGGCAGCCGGTAGCTCGGAATGCCGTAGCGCATCATCCCGCCGGGCGCCGCGCCCGCGTCGCGGATCTCGACCTCGTGGCCGAGGACTGCCAGATGGTAGGCGGCGGACAGTCCGCTGGGCCCCGCGCCGATGACCAGGACTCGCTTGCCGGTGCGGGTCGACGGTGGTGCCAGCATCCAGCCCCGCTCGCGAGCAAGGTCACCGAGGAACCGCTCCACCGAATGGATCGACACCGAGCTGTCGAGATTGGCACGGTTGCAGACGGTTTCACACGGGTGATAACACACCCGTCCATGGATCGCGGCAAAAGGATTGTCCGCAACAAGCTGACGCCAAGCCTGCTCGTGCCGGCCGGCGGTGGCATGGGCAAGCCAGGCCTGAATGTTCTCCCCGGCCGGGCAACCGGCATTACAGGGCGGCAGCAAATCGACGTAAACGGGCCGGCGCTCGCGCACCGGCCCGGCCCGGGACCGCCCATGCAACAGGTCGGCAAGGGGCGTGACATCCTCCGACGGTCCGGCTGCGGGCCGATGGAGCGCGTCGTCGCTCATCGAGCGGGCACGGGCTGTTTCTCCACCTGGAGGACCTGGCGGGTGGTTTTGATCACCGTGTCGGGATTCAGGCTGATCGAGTCGATGCCGAGCCGGACCAAGAACTCGGCCATGTCCGGGTAGTCCGAAGGCGCTTGTCCACACAGCCCCGAGTGGATTCCGTTGCGGCGGCAGCCCTCGACGGCCAGGCGAATCATTTCCTTGACACCGTCGTCGCGCTCGTCGTAGTCGAACGCCACGATCTCGCTGTCCCGATCGACGCCGAGGGTGAGCTGCGTCAAGTCGTTGGAGCCGATGGAGAAGCCGTCGAAGCGTTTGGCGAATTGATCGATGAGGATCACGTTGTTGGGGATCTCGCACATCGCGTACACCTTGAGCCCGTTCTCGCCCCGCCGCAGACCGAGGTCGGCCATCGTCTGCAGGACGAGGTCCGCCTCGGCGATTCGGCGCACGAACGGGAGCATCAGAATGACGTTCGTCAGACCCATCTCGTCGCGGACACGTCGCATCGCGCGGCACTCCAGCGCGAAACCCTCGGCGTAGGCGGGATGCGCGTAGCGCGAGGCGCCGCGAAAACCGAGCATCGGGTTGTTTTCGGATGGCTCGAAGGCTGCTCCGCCGAGCAGGCTGGCGTACTCGTTGGTCTTGAAGTCCGACATCCGTACCACCACAGGCTTGGGCCAGAAGGCGGCGGCGATGGTGCCGATCCCTTCGGACAGGCGTTCCACGAAGAAGGCGCTCCCGTCGGGATAGCCCTGCGTGAGCCGATCGATCGTCCGGCGAGCGTCCGCGTCGGCGACCTTATCGGGGTGCAGCAGGGCCAGCGGGTGGACCCGGATGTACTCGCTGATGATGAACTCCATCCGCGCGAGTCCCACGCCGTCGTTCGGCAGGAACGACGTCTTGAAGGCCAGGTCGGGGTTCCCGAGGTTGATCATGATCTGGGTGCGCGGCCGCGCCAGGTCCGCCACCTCGGTGCGGTCCACATGGAAAGCCACCGCCCCTCGGTACACGCGGCCCGAGTCGCCCTCTGCACACGACACCGTCACGACTTCGCCGTCCGGCACGCAGGTGGTCGCGTCGCCGGTGCCAACCACGGCGGGGATGCCGAGTTCGCGGGCGATGATCGAGGCGTGGCAGGTGCGACCACCGCGGTTCGTAACGATCGCCGCGGCGGTCTTCATGACCGGCTCCCAGTCGGGTGTTGTGGTGTCTGCGACCAGGACCTCGCCGGGCTTGAATTCCGCTAGCTGCGTGAGGTTTTCGATCCTTTTCACCGCACCAGAGGCGATCCTTTCGCCGACCGATCGGCCCTCGGTCAGTATCTCGCCCCTGCCCTCGAGCACATAGGACTCCAGCGCAGTCACGCTGTGCTGGGAGGCCACCGTCTCAGGGCGGGCTTGGACGATGTAGAGCTTTCCGTCCAGGCCGTCCTTGGCCCATTCTATGTCCATCGGCCGCCCGTAGTGGGCCTCGATCGTGCACGCGTAGCCGGCCAGCTCCAGGACGTCCTCATCGGTGAGGCAGAACCGAGCGCGGTCGGACTTCGGTGTGGGAATGTTTCGCGTCGTGTTCTTCGTCTCGCCGTCGACGAGGATCATCTTCACCGCCTTGTCGCCGATGAGGCGGCGCAACACGGCGCGGTGGCCGGCGAGATAGGTCGGCTTGTGGACGTAGAACTCGTCCGGGTCGACGGCACCCTGAACCACATTCTCGCCAAGGCCGTAGGCGCCCGTCACAAAGACGGCGTCGCGAAAGCCCGACTCGGTGTCGATGGAGAACATCACACCCGACGATGAGATATCGGAGCGCACCATCTTCATCACGCCGATCGACAGCGAAACCTTGAAGTGGTCGAAGCCCTGGTCGACTCGGTAATGAATGGCGCGATCGGTGAACAGGCTGGCGAAACAACGCCGGCACGTGTCGAGGAGACTCTCTTCGCCTTTGATGTTCAGATACGAATCCTGCTGGCCGGCGAAGCTCGCCGTCGGCAGGTCCTCGGCGGTCGCCGAACTCCGCACCGCCAGACTCACATCCTCGCCGTACTCCTGTTGAAGCTTGCGGTAGGCATCCAGAATCTCGGCGGCCAGATCGTCGGGTAGCCCGGCACCGTAGACGATCTCCCGGGCGCGCTTGCCCTTCCGCGCCAGCGCGGCGACGTCGGTGGGGTCGAGCTCGTCGAGCTCGGCGTGCAGACGGTCCCACGCGTCGGCCTTGTCCAACATGTAGCGATAGGCCTGGGCGGTGATGGCGAATCCGTGCGGGACGCGAACGCCCTGCCCGGACAGCTTCTGGAACATCTCGCCCAGCGACGCGTTCTTTCCGCCGACCAGCGGCACGTCGTCGATGCCGAACTCCTCAAAAAAGCGGACGTACCCGGATGTACTCATGACATCTCCTCTCGTTGCGCGTGACGCAGTCGGCAGCGTCAAGCCCGACCCACATGTCATGCGGCGTCGAACTGCCCGGTGTCGTTGCCCGACACCGCCGTCCTGGTCGTGCAGGCTGCGTCAGGAATCCGGGGTGCGCGCCGCCTGAGGGACGCACAAATTCACGCCTAGTCGGTCGAGCACTCCGGCTCACGCGTGTACCTGCGATAGCGCCACAAATGCCAACCTCCCATAGCGGCATGCGCGGTGCCAGGGCCGAAGGTCACTCGAATGAACTGGGAAGAAGGGCGGGCAGGAAAGCGAGGACCTTGTCCTCTGCTGCTCGGCCCGATGCGTGGTCAGACTCAAGGTGGCGTGCAAGCGATGCTGCGTCCAAGACCACAGAACTACGAGGAGATCACTATGGCAATCCGGGTGGGCGTGAACGGCTTTGGGCGTGTGGGGCGAAACTTCTTCCGTGCCGTGGACGTACAACGCGCAGCAGGGACCACCGACATCGAGATTGTCGCGGTGAATGACGTCGCGGACAACAAGACTCTGGCGCACCTGCTCAAATACGATTCCGTCCTGGGACGCTTGCCGCACGATGTGTCGGTCGACGACGAGGACCTTGTGGTGGGAGACCAGCGGATCAAGGCTTGGTCCATCGCCGACGGGCCGGCGGCGGTGCCGTGGGGAGATGTCGGTGTGGATGTCGTCGTCGAGTCCACCGGTCGATACACCGCCGCGGAGCAGGCTCGCGGTCACCTGCACGGCGGAGCGAAGAAGGTGGTGGTGTCCGCGACGTCCAAGGGTGCGGACCTCACCGTTGTGATGGGTGTCAACCACCGCGACTACGACGGCACCCAGACCGTCGTCTCGAACGCCTCCTGTACGACCAACTGCCTGGCGCCGATGGCGATGGTGCTTGACGAAGTGTTCGGAATCGAGCGCGGGCTCATGACCACCGTCCACGCGTACACCCCGGACCAGAACTTGCAGGACGGTCCGCACCGCGACCTTCGTCGGGCCCGCGCCGCGGCGATCAATGTGGTGCCCACTTCCACCGGGGCCGCCCGTGCGATCAGTCTGGTGCTGCCCCAGCTCGAGGGACGGCTCGACGGGTACGCGCTGCGGGTGCCGGTGCCCACCGGTTCAGCGACCGATCTGACCGTCATCGTCCGCGAGCCGGCAACCACCGAGGCGGTCAACGCCGCGTTTGCGGCAGCGGCCGACGGTGAGCTGAAGGGCTTCCTCACCTACACCGAGGATCCCATCGTCTCCTCCGACATCGTGACCGACCCGTCGTCGTGCATCTTTGACTCCGGGCTCACCAAAGTCACGGGTGATCTGGTGAAGATTGTTGGCTGGTACGACAACGAGTGGGGATACTCTCACCGCCTCGCCGACCTGACCGGCCTGGTGGCGTCCACTCTTTGAGCCGCATCGGCCGTGGGACTTCCGACTCTGCCGGGACGCCTGCACGAGGCGGAAAGTGGTTGGGCCGAAACAACTTTGGAGGCTGCTGGTGGAGCACCTGACAACCCTTGATGCGGGCTTCCTCGAGGCGGAAGATTCCGACCGGCACGTAAGTCTGGCGATCGGCGGCTTGGCCGTCATGGAAGGACCGGCTCCCGACTACGCGGCGCTTGTCTCGGTGCTGGCCGAGCGAGTGTCTGAGATTCCCCGGTTCACGCAGGTGGTGCACACGCATCCGCTCGACCTCGCGGCGCCGGAATGGGTCGATGATGTTCAGTTCGATCTCGCCCATCATGTGCATCGAATTGCGCTGCCGGAGCCCGGCGACGATACAGCGTTGTTCCGGGTTGTCGCCGATATCATGGAACGACGCCTCGATCGAGATCGACCGTTGTGGGAAAGCTGGATTATCGAAGGACTGGCCGAGAATCGCTGGGCGGTCCTGACCAAGCTGCACCACTGCATCGCCGATGGAATCTCCGCGACGCGCCTGCTCGCGGGGCTGTGCGACGGCGCGGATGGAGAGACGTTCGCAAACCGGATCCGTGCCGCCGCCGAGTCGCCGGCGCTTCGTCCGTCTTGGCCGAGCCTGAATCCGCTGGACTGGGCCGGCGGCATCTGGCACCTTTCTACCGCCGTCACGAGTGCCGCTGCCCGCATAGCGACCGGGGCTGTTCAAATCGCCGCCGGTATCCTGAGTCCGGCGGATTCCTCGCTGATCGGCCCGGTCAGCAATCTGCGTCGCTACAGCGCAGCCCAAGTCCTCCTCGTCGATGTGGCCATGATTTGCCATAAGTTTGACGTGACCATCAATGATGTTGCACTCGCTGCGATTACCGATAGTTTCCGGGAAATGCTGATGCACCGAGGCGAACAGCCGCAACGAAACTCACTGCGCACATTGGTGCCCGTGTCGGTGCGGTCGGCCGACGCATCGAACCAACTCGATAATCGCGTCTCTCTGATGCTGCCGTACCTTCCCATCGAGCTCGAGGACCCCATAGAACGGCTGCAAGCGGTGCACCGCCGATTGACAAGAGCCAAGTCCGGCGGGCAACGACAAGCCGGATCTGCGATCTTCTCGGCAGCCAACTACATCCCCTTCGCTTTGACGGCCTGGGCGGTTCGGTTACTGACCCGGCTTCCCCAACTCGGGATCGTCGCCTTGGCAACCAACGTGCCCGGTCCCCGTCATCGGTTAAGCATGATGGGCCGAGATGTGCAGCGCCTGCTACCTATCCCGCCGATTGCACTTCACCTCCGCACGGGCATCGCCATGCTCAGCTACGGCGAAGATCTGGTGTTCGGTATCACCGCCGACTATGACGCGGTACCCGACGTCGATGAGCTCGCCAGCGGTATTGAAGCCGCGGTGGCCCGCTTGGTTGCGATCAGTGAAGCAACCGGGTGACGCGACCCGCAGGTAAAGCCGCTCACCCAGATGTATCGGGGTGAAACGTCAGAACCTCGTCAAGTGGCCGCCGCGGCGTCATGGGGGGTACCTCGCCAAGCACAGGCGCCTCGCCGACGCGGATCAGAACTTGCTGCATAGCGGTCCGTCCGGTCAGGTTGCCGATCAGGTTGCGGCTGGACCATAGCTCGGTGAGATGGGTCAGTGTGCACGTCGCCATACCGGCCAACGTGCACTCCAACAACACCGCGGACAACGCTTCGCCAGTGCGCACGGCCTCGCCGTGGGTGTCCCCGTCGGTCGACAGAACGAGCACCGTGGACTGGTCGTGTCCAATGTAGGCACGCCGTTGGGTGTGCGGACTATCCGGGAATGGGCGTCCGACGTCGACCTGATCACTTTCGGCCGCCGATATCAGTGAGCTACTCGGAATCCCATCGGAATTCTCGAAATGATTTGTCCACCAGTCTAATTCGGTATGGTAATAGGAATCGTACTCTCGCAGCGATTCAGTGAGTCGTGACGCCCTGGCCAGTTCCGGGCGCAGCTCGTCGGCTATCACGTCGAGGTGAACCGTCCCGGCGTTGACGGCGTTACGCAGCGCAGGTTCCAAATACTCCCAATTGTTCGGCGCGGCGAACGGAAGCCGATCGGTGCGGCGGTGCGCGATCGCGTCGGCTCGGCGACGATCGCCATCGGCGACGAGGCTCATTGGGCTGAAATCAAATGACGCGACATGATCGAGGTCGTTCGGATTGGGAAATCTTTCGATGTTCGCTGTCCACCCGGCTGCGGCCATCGCAACGCATAGATGGTCGAGCACGGCGCCGCAGCTGATGAGGGCCTCCCGGCCCGACTTGTCGGTGGAGTAGAGAATCCGGCTGTGATCGACGTAGAGGTGCAGTCTGGTGCCCTGGGTGACCCACTGCCAGGGCTGGCTGTTGTGCAACGACGGGGCCCGGCACGCCAACTGCACAGCTGCCCTGAGTACGTCGGCATCCAGCAATACATCCGGCATGATCCACCCTCCCGGGTCCAGTCTAAGGTCAATCCTGGAACAGGATGGCAAACGGCGCCAGGGTCATTGGTCCTTGAGCGTTGAGATCCTGCCGCAGAATCTCAACCAGAACAAGGAGACGTACCATCCAACACGCTCACCTGGCCGGCCTGGAGGTAGGCCGCCTCGGTCTTGGTGCCATGGGTATGTCGGTGGCCTATGTCGGAGACGGTTTTGACGATGCGGAATCCATCCGCACAGTTCACCGCGCCATCGACCTGGGCGTAACGCTGATCGACACCGCCGAGGTCTATGGCCCGTATGTCAACGAGGAACTGCTCGCCCGCGCCTTGCAGGGTCGACGCGACCAGGTGGTGTTGGCAACGAAGTTCGGCCTGATGTCCCATACCGGACGCGACGGCCTGGACAGCAGCCCCGCCAGCATCCGGGTCGCCGTGGACGGCTCCCTGAAGAGGCTCGCGACCGACTACATCGACCTCTACTACCAGCATCGCCTCGATCGCGGCACCCCGATTGAGGACACCATCGGAGCGCTGTCCGAGCTAGTCGAAGCCGGGAAGATCCGGCACATCGGCCTTTCCGAAGTCGGCGTGAACACTATCCGCCGGGCCCACGCCGTGCATCCCATCACGGCCGTGCAATCCGAATACTCGCTGTGGACCCGCGATCAGGAAGAAGCGGTGTTACCGCTGCTGCGTGAACTGGGAATCGGTTTCGTCGCGTACTCGCCGTTGGGCCGCGGTTTCCTCACCGGCGCAATCCGGTCGACGGACGAGTTTCCCGACAGCGACTACCGCAAGACCAACCCCCGGTTCTTCGAGGAGAACTTCCGACACAACCTCGGCAGCGCAGACGAGCTGCGCGAAATCAGCGCCGACATCGGTGCCACGCCCGCCCAAGTCGCTTTGGCGTGGCTGCTGTCGAAGGGCGCCGACATCGTGCCCATTCCGGGAACTAAACGCGTTGCGCGCCTTGAGGAAAATGCCGGCGCCGACGCCGTCGTGCTGGCCCCTGAACAACTGGCCAGGCTCGACCAACTCACCCCGGCTGTCGGTGGCCACCACGCCGAAGCGCAAATGGGATGGATCGACCGCTAGGAACCCATGGAGCCATGAAAAAACTAGTGATCGGGGCCAGCGGCTTCCTGGGTTCACATGTCACACGTCAGCTGGTAGAAGCGGGCGCCTCGGGCGATAATGTGCGAGTCATGTTGCGCCGCACCAGTTCCACCAAGGGGATCGACGATCTCGATGTCGAGCGGTGTTACGGCGATGTCTTTGATGACGATGCCTTGCGCGCGGCGATGACTGGCTGTGACGTCGTCTATTATTGCGTCGTCGATGCCCGGATGTGGCTGCGCGACCCGGAACCGTTGTTCCGGACCAACGTGGACGGGCTGCGGCATGTTCTGGACGCGGCTCTGGACGCCGACCTGAAGAGGTTCGTATTCACCAGCACCATCGGCGCTTTGGCGATTAGTGACAGCCGGCTGGTTACCGAAGACGATCCGCACAACTGGGATCAGGGCGGCGCCTACATCGAAGCACGCGTCGCCGCCGAAAAGATGGTGCTGTCGTACGCACACGACAAGGGCCTGCCCGCGGTGGCCATGTGCGTAGCCACCACCTACGGGCCCCGCGATTGGGCGCCGACCCCACACGGGTCGGTGCTGGCCCAGGTTGCCGCCGGACGTTTCCCGTTCAACATGGGCTACGCCGCCGAAGTGGTGGGCATCGAAGATGCTTCCAGGGCAATGCTTCTCGCCGCCGAACACGGGCGAAGCGGCGAGCGCTACATCATCTCCGACAGATACATGAGCGTTCGGGAGCTGCACGAGATCGCCGCCACCGCCGTCGGCAGACGGCCACCGCGGATCGGCATCCCGATGCCGGTGTTGCGTGCGGGTGCACGCATCAACGACGTGTTGGCGCGGTTGCTGAGGCGCGACCTGCCATTCGCCTATGCCGGCATGGAGATGGTCAAACTGATGTCCCCCCTCGACCACAGCAAGGCCGAACGCGAGCTCGGGTGGACACCCGAACCAGTCGAGGATTCGATCCGCAAAGCGGCCGTCTGGTTCGCTTCGCGCGCTTAGACTTCGCCCGGGGACCCCGATACCTTATCTAGGAGGTAATGATGCGCGACAGTGCCGATCCTCTGGTGCTCTCTCGAACAACTCGGTTCCTCGCCGTGTTGGCGCTGCTCAGCGGAATTGCCGTGCTAACCGGCATTCACCCTCCGCGCGCCACCGCCGTTGAGTTCAGCGATGACGAGCAAAAAATCGCGAATCTATTACCCGCCGGGTTCTCGCCAGGTCTTTGCAAGACGGCCAGCAATCCCATTCCGCCGCTGGACGCGGTGGCAAGTCTGCAATGCACCGGGAGCGCCGCAGGTGGCCCGACGACGGGACGTTTTACGCTCTGGCCCGATGCAGACGCAATGAATGACCAGTTCCAGACGCAATCGGTGGGTAGCACGCTGTGGGTGCCCGCCTCGTGCCCGGGCGTGGCCGCTTCGCCGAGCAACTGGAGTTACACCGAGTCGCCCGACCAGGTCGCCGGCCAGCTACTCTGCGGGTCCTTCCAGGGGGCGCCCAATGTCGAGTGGACACGAACTTCTCAGCTACTCACGCTCGACGTGGGCGGCGCCCCTGACATTGAGAGTCTGTTCCGCTGGTGGGGCGGCTCCGGAAACCCCGGGGGCGCGCCAGTCACCGGAGTGCTTGCTTAAGCTCTAATCGGCCTGAGCCAGCGCTTCCTGGCCGTATTTCCTCGCGATCAGCGTCCAGGGGTCGGCGTAGGGCCCTCGTCCCTCGGCGCGGCGGTGCAGCTCGAGGGCCGCGCGTAGCACCGGTCGCAGTATCGGGCCCACGACGCGCAACGCGACGCGCAGGTGGCCTTGGGATTCGGCGATCCAGGCCAGCGTCTGGTCCCAGTTGTGTTGTTGGAAGTCAAGTAGCGCCTGCGATTCGGTGGTGTCGAACCAGCCGGTGAAACTCCAACCGCGTTCGTCATCGGGGTCGCCGGGCAGGCCGGCCGAGGGGCCCAGTCGACCCAGGCCGACGGCGGACATCAGGTCGCCTTCCATCTCGTGCTTCAGGTGCACATAGGACTCGTTCCCGGCGATGAGCAACACCTTGCCGTCGATCGTGGCTTGGCGATCGGCACCGTTGGCGAATGCGAGCGCCACATCGCGCGCGTCCACCGAGTGCAGCCGGTTGTCGGTCGGCAGCGAGCGCATTATGAGCAGGTAGTCGCCGTTGATACCCGACATGGTGTCCGGCGAGATGACTCCGCCGAGTCGGAACAAGCCGTACGGTAGGCCGCTCGCCCGCACTGCCGCCTCCGCGAGCACCTTGTCCTCCCCGTATTGATCGATGGGATTCACCGCGGTATCCGGAGTGATCAGCTCGGGATAACGGTTGGGATTGCGTGATCCGTACACCGCGGCGCTGGACGCCAGCAGAAAGAGCGGCGGGCCGGCCAGAGGACGAGATAAAGATGCCGCCGTCAGAAGGTTTTCGGTCCCGCCGACGTTGACTTTTCTGGCCAGCCCGGGATTGCGGTATGAGGGTGGCGAGACGATCGCGGCGAGGTGCACGATGGCTTCTGGCTGATGGGTCACGACCAACTCGCGCACCGCCGCCGCATCCAGCAGATCGATGTAGGCCGGAATCAGCGTCCCGGCGCCGGCCGACAATTCTTTCTCGACGTCTTGGGTTGCGTCGGTCCGCAGGTCCGTCGCGACGACGGTTCGGCCTCGGTCAAGCAGGATCTGAGTGCATCGCTTGCCGACTTGGCCGAACGCGCCGGTGACAAGGATGGTGCCGACAGTCATGGGCGCTTACGTTACCGACAGCCGGCTGGCGAGCTTGGCGCCGGCCTTTCGCATACGGTCGGAGATGTAAAGCGAGAACAGGGGAGTGACGATGTCCTCGCGCAGCCGAGTCAGCTTTGAGCTCTTGATGAGCCACTGCCCGGCGATGTTTTGGTAGGTCTCGTGGTAGTGGCCATAACCGACCAGGGTCAGTCCGGGGCCGAAGCGGACGACGTCTTGCAATGCCCACACACCCCGTGCCGTCGTCGCCGACGTGAGCTCGATCTCGGGCGCGTGCACTTGATGCGCTGTGGCCTGTGCGGGGCGTCCGATGGCCTTGCGGGTGAAGGCCACGAAGTCGTCGGCGCCGGCAATCAACTTGCCGCCGGCCTCGGAAGTGTCGCTGAGGAAATCGTCGGTGAAGATGGATCGCCACGCCGCCCAGTCCTTGGTATCGAGGTACCGGCAGTAGCGGGCTTTGAGCTGTTTTATCGACTCGATCGCCTCGTTCGCGTGCTCTGTCATGGCAAATCCATTCTCAACGGTTCTCACCCCTTGAAGTAGACGATCTGATGCGTGCTGGCCAGCAATGCGCCGGCGCGCGTCCACAGCTGCGCGCTCTGGTCGAAGTAGCCGCGGGAGAACCGGTTGGCATGAGCGGTGCACAGGACGTAGTCACCGCCGACGGCATCCAGCTGTTCCTGGTCGGCGTGGAAGTAGTTCGTCAGCGAAATGGTCCCAGCCGGGAGGTATCCGCCGCGGCGCAAGAACACTCGCGGGTAGAAGATGTCGCACAGCGCGGCCAGCGCCGGATAGTCGACGCGGCGCTGTGCAACGTCGCGCGCCCACAATGTGGTCGTCGATGTCGGGCTCGGCTGCGAGTCCGTCTCGGGGACGGCTCCGTCGACGAACCGCAATTCGTAGCGGCCGGCCCAGACGATGGGTACGCCGAGGCCGCTGGGGGGGAGTTGTTCTGGCGGCGGCGCGCTCGGTGGGTGCGCTTCGGTGTCGGCCCACGTGTCGCGGCGGATGCCAAACAGCGCGGTCGCCGTGGTCTTGATTTCATTGTCCTGGCTGAGCTCGATGACCCAGTGCTGATTGGTGCGGTTGGTGCGGGCGATCTGAAGCGCGATGTCGAAGTCGCCGTCGGCGATGGGTGCGGCGAAGTTGATGGTCAGCGCCAGGGGAGAACCGATGCGCTCGGGGTGGGTTTCGATCGCACGCACGATGGCGGCGGCGGTGATTCCGCCGAATGGGCCGACCATGTTGGCCCACTCCGGATGGGTCCGGCCGCGCCGGACGTTTTCGTCGACCGTGTCGAGCTCAATGGCCTGGTCGAAGGGGTGCAATATCGGGCTCAGCGAGGACCGCGCACCAGGCGACCTGGGCGCGCTCCGGTGTCCACGCCGTCGCGACGCGTGACGGTCCCACTGACGATGGTCGCGGCGTATCCGCTGGCACCCTGGACGAGTCGCTGTCCACCGGCTGGCAGGTCGTAAGCCATCCGCGCCGGGAGCAGCCTCAGTGCGTTCATGTCGATGACGTTGATGTCGGCCTTCTTGCCGAGTTCGATAGTGCCGCGGTCGGTGAGGCCGAACAGGTGGGCCGTGTCGCGAGATTGCTTGCGCACCAGGTACTCAAGGGGCAGCTTCTCGCCACGGTGGCGGTCGCGGGCCCAGTGGGTCAACAGGAAGGTGGGGAAGGAGGCGTCGCAGATCAGGTTGCAGTGCGCACCGCCGTCGGAGAGCCCCAGCACTCCTGCCGGGTGGGTCAACATCTCCCTGATCGCGTCGTGGTTGCCGTCGGCGTAATTGAAGAACGGCAGCATCAGCATCGAGCCCGCGTCGGCTTCCAGCATGAGGTCGTAAAGCGTGTGCATCGGGTCTTCGCCGCGTTGGCGGGCGATCGCCGCGACGGTGCAATCGGGTGTCGGTTCGTAGTCGGGCGGATCGCCCAGGTGATAGATCCGGTCCAGCGAATGCTTCACGAGCATGAACATGGCGTCGAACAGCAAACTAGTGTCGATGGGTAGGTCGTCCTCGGACAGGATTGCGGCCTTCACCGCCGGTTCGGCGAGACGCTGCGCCAACTCCTCGTGGCTGCATTCGGCCTTGAGCTTGCGGTACGTCGGCCGGTGGGTGAAGCCGTGATGGCCGGGGAAGCCGAGCAACATCCCGAACGGTCGCGCCGCGATCTGTGGATACAACTGGCTACCGGCCGCGTGCGCGGCCGCGGAAATGTCGAGCTGCTCACGCCAGAGGTTGGGGTCGGCGTCGACCTGGATCAACGCAAACGACAGCGGCCGCTCGATCTCGGCGCCCAGGCGTTGCATCCACTCCAGTTCCTTCTTGGGCGCGACGATGTCCTCACCGGCTGCGCCCTGGGGGGCCAGCTCGAAGACGGCCTGGCCGCCTGCTGCCATCGCCCGGCCGAGGCCGAACACCTCGTCCTCGGCGGCAAAGGTGCCCGGCACCGGTTCGCCGTCCATGGCCTGGTGGGCGATCGTTCGTGAGGTGGAAAAGCCAAGCGCCCCAGCCTCGATCGCCTCACGAACCAGGCGGCTCATCGCGGCGATGTCGTCGGGTGTGGCGGGTTCGTTGCGGGCGCCGCGTTCTCCCATCGCGTAGGCGCGGACCGCGCCGTGGGCGACCTGGCTGCCGATGTCGACGGCGAACCGCTGCCTGTCGATGACATCGAGGTACTCCGGGTACGTCTCCCAGCCCCAAGTCATGCCCTCGGTCAGCGCGGTACCCGGGATGTCTTCGACACCCTCCATCAGTTTGATCAGCCACTCTTCGCTGCCCGGGCGTACCGGGGCGAAGCCGACACCGCAGTTGCCGGCGACAATTGTCGTGACGCCGTGGCCGCTGGACGGCTCCAGCAGGGTGTCCCAACTGGCTTGACCGTCATAGTGCGTGTGAATGTCCACGAAACCGGGCGCGACGATCCGATCCGTCGCGTCGATCGTCTCGGCGGCCTCCCCGGCAAGCTGGTCATCGCCGTTGGTCCGTCGACGTACTTCGACGATCTTGCCGTCTTTGATCCCGATATCGGCCCGATAGCGATCCGCGCCGGTGCCGTCCACTACCGTGCCGCCAACAATCTTCATGTCATACATGCGATCTCCAGTGTTCGTGTGCAGCCGACACTACCGAAATCGCTGTTATTTTAATATCCCCACGCGGAACGTTTGGCGCGCGGCCCAAGCAAGGAGGCGGGTATCGCATGAGCATTCCGGACCGTCAGCAGGCAATGCTGATGAACGGCCCCGACGCAGCCGTGCTGGCGGTGGAAAGGCCGGTTGACCAGCCCGGTCCCGGGCAGGTGTTGGTCAAGGTAAACGCGTCGAGCCTCAACTTTCACGACAACGTCAACCTGATGGGCCTCATCCCGGGACCGCTGCCGCGGGTGCCGATGAGTGATGGTGCCGGTGAGGTGGTGGCAGTCGGACCGGAGGTTGACGGACTGCGGGTCGGACAGCGCGTCATGGGGGCTTTCCACCCGGGGTGGCTGGACGGGCCGCCGACTCCTCAAGCCAAACGGGAACTGCCCGGCGACAGCGGCGACGGGTGGCTGCAGCAGTACCGCGTCGCCGACGCCGCAGGCCTGGTCCGCACGCCCGACCACCTCAGCGATACCGAAGCCGCGACAATTCCTTGTGCCGCCGTGACGGCATGGAGCGCGCTGGTGGAGGCCAACATCGGCAAAGGCGACGTCGTGGTCGCCCAGGGAACGGGCGGGGTGTCGCTGTTCGCCGTGCAACTCGGCCGTGCGTTGGGCGCGACGGTAATTTTGACGTCGTCGTCCGACGACAAGCTGAAGGTCGGATCGGATTTGGGCGCGACGCATCTCATCAACTACCGAACAACTCCGGACTGGGCGACAGAGGTAAAGCGGCTGACCGAGGGGCGCGGCGCCGACCTGATCGTCGAGGTCGGCGGGCCCGCCACGCTGGCGCAGTCGATCCGGTCGGCGCGGATGGGAAGCACCGTTGCGGTTATCGGCGTTCTCAGCGGATTCGAGATGGCACCGACGCCGATCCCCGAGTTGATGCTGAACAATCTGCGCGTCATCGGCATCACCGTCGGCAGCGTGCGCGCCCATCGCGAGGTCTGCGAATTGATTTCGAGTGCCGGGATCAAGCCGCACATCAGCCACGTCTTCGATTGGGAAAAGTTGGCCGAGGCGCTTCAAGTGATGCGGGCCGGCGAGCACATCGGCAAGATCGCACTCACCATCCCGTGACGTTCGCACTTAGGAGGCAGCGATGGCCAAGCCGTTGATCCCGGCCGACGACATCCTCGCCCACGCCCTGGAACTCTTGGACGCCGAAGGCGTCGAGGGCCTCAACGTGCGCCGCATCTCGGCCGACCTGAAGATCTCGCCGCGGACGCTGTACCAGCAGGTCGGAAATCGAGAAGCGCTGATCAGGGCGTTGGTCGCCCGCCACTTCGCCCGGTTGCGACTCGATTTCAAAGAGTACGAGACGTGGGAGTCCACGGCGTTGCACTGGTGCCTGGCCCTGCACGACGCGCTTCGGGCCCATCCCTTTCTGACCGAGTTGATGACCATCGACGACCGCAGCGCGATCAGCGATTACGTCGAGGCGTTGCTCAAAGCGGCTCTGCAAGAGGGTATCCCGCGGCCGTTAGCCTCCGAATGCTGCCGTGGCCTGGCCCACATGACCATCAACCATTCTATTGTCGAGGTGCGCTCACTGCGAGAACCGAAACACTCGGTCGAGACCGCAGCCGAAGCGGCCAAGATCGAGAAGAACTTCCCGAAGCTCATCGAATGGGTGATCGCCGGGGTGCGCGCCGAGGTGGCGGCGTGTAGCGAGACGGCCTGACGAGGATGCGGCGGCGCAAGATCGCCCGCCAGCGACAACGCCCCCGATGACGATGTGTGTCGCCGATCGGCGGCCACAACGAGCACACCTGCCCCAGCGAAACCGAGGTGGCAGTAAAGTCCTAGGCAGTTTTGTACAGTCGCTCAGCACAAGCCTGGGAGGTCGCCGGTGACCGATGAGTCCGTCGAGGCCTTCGGGAGCCGGGCACGGGCCTGGTTGGCCGCGAACATGCCTCGGCTTGATCGCGAAAAGGCAGCGCTATTGGAGCGCGACGAATTGCCGTCCTGGCTGCGTGCCCGCGAACTGCAAAAAGTCTTGTACGACGGGGGATTCGCCGGAATTTGCTTTCCCCGGGAGTATGGCGGCCTCGGACTCGGCTACGAGTACAAGAAAGCGTTCGACGCAGAGGCCGCCGACTACGAGACGCCGCTGCTCCTCAACGTCCCGTCCTTCGCGATTTGCTGCGCAACGATCCTTGACATGGGCAGCGAGGAGCAGAAGCGCGCTCACATCCGGGCGGCGCTGAGCGGCGAGGAAGTGCTCGTCCAGCTGCTGTCGGAACCCAGTGGAGGCTCAGACCTCGCGGGCGTTATCACCCGCGCCGATCGCCGAGACGGGCGGTGGATTCTCAACGGCGCCAAGACGTGGAGCACTTGGGCATTCGCCGCCGACTATGGCTTGTGCCTGGCCCGCACCGACTGGAACGCAACAAAGCACAATGGGCTCACGATGTTCCTGGTACCTCTGCACCACCCCGGAATCACGATCAACCGGATCACACAGGTCAATGGCTCGACCGAGTTTTGCGAAGAATTCTTTGACGACGTCGAGCTAGGTGACGACGCCGTGGTGGGAGTACCAGGCAAGGGGTGGGACGTCGCGTCGCGGCAGCTCTACCACGAGCGCCGCACCATGGGAGACGGATCGGAGTACACCAGCGGCCCCGGAATCGCTGAGGCTGAAGATGTTTCGGTCGATCTGCTGGCGCTGGTCGACAAGACGGACCAGCACGACAGCGAACGCGTCCGGGAGATGGTCGGCAGGGCACTGGTCCACCGCACGGTGCACGGGCAGCTCAGCGAGCACGTCTTCCATGCGGTGACCAGCGGATCCCTGCCACCTGCCGGGGGATCGATAATCAGGCTGTCCATGGCCGAGACCCACGATGTCGACACCGACGCCGCCAATGTCGTCGCGGGTTCGGCGGCGGTGGTGGCGGACGACGCGGGTTTGCTCGACATCGGCAGGCGCTACCTGGGACGCCAGACCGCCAGCATCGGGGGTGGCACGACCGAGATGGCGCGCAACGTGATCGGCGAGCGTGTCTTGAACTTTCCGCGCGAGTACGCGGCCGATCGCGGCGTGCCGTTCAACCAGGTACGTCGGAACAACGCCTCCGAAGGAGGGCCGCAATGAGCGACCAGCTGCGAGACATCCGCGAGTTGGCCAACGACTCCGAGGCTTACCGCGACGAGCTGTTCCGCCGCTGGACCGGTCTGCTCAGCTACCGCTACATCGGTCGCAAGCACTCGTCCATGGACCTCGGCGAGACCGACGACACCGTCGTCATCCGCCGCGACATGCGCAATGAGGCCGGCGGAATCATGGTTGCGCCGCTGGCGATCTCGTCGCCGGAGGGGTGTCAGACCGACATGGTCGCGGTGCCCAACCCCGTCATCGCCTCGGTGCAGATCGTCGATCCCGGCTACGACGTCACCAGGGTCGAGATCGTCGGGTCCGGGAATATCCATCAGGGCCGGACCATGGGATACGGGCGTTGCAAGATCGTCGACGCAGACAACCCGGACCGGGTGATCGCCTTCAACGAGGGGCAAGGCGCGATCATCGGCATCCCACCCGAAGGCCTTGACAAGATGGATGTTTCGGGCACCGAGCTGGTGATCGAGGACTCTCCGGATCTGCCGCCGCTATGGGAGGCCTTCGGTGCGAGCAAGCGTGGGGACGGTCACTGGGTGCTGCCTCCGCTCAGCCTCGAATTCGCTTCACCGGACGCTGCTCTGCACATCGGACCTCAGCACGTTGTTCTCGAGACGGCAGCGATCGACCTTGCCGCCGACGTTGCCGGGACCAGGAAGGTCCAGGTAATGAGTTGGCACGTGATGTTCATGTCACGTGGCAAGGTGGGTCCGTTCCGGGTCGAGGGCACCGCGTATGCCGGGGGAACCGGACGCGTTGGCGTGCGGATGCTTCTGCACGATGAGGGAAACGCAGACAAGCCCATCACGTCCGCAGCAGCGATCTTCGACGTCCTGAGCTGACGTAAACGACTTCAAAGGAGGCAAAAAATGGCCAACGCCAAGGAAGCGCGCACGTGGGCGCACTCCGCACTGCGCGGAATCGGGGATTCGCTGTATACGCCGTTTTCCGGCGTCGACGGTGACGACATCGACTGGGACGCCTACCGCACACTCGTGCGCTACTGCGTCGGCGAACTCGGCCACCCTATGCTCTGGCTGACCAGCGGGGTCGCCGAGTTCTGGTCCCTCACAATGGACGAGCGAAAGCGCCTGCTGGAGGTCGCGATCGAGGAGGCCCGCTCGCTGAATCCCGATGTCGTGATCCAGTCGTGCACAGCGGCGACGTCGGCGAAAGATTGTTTGGAGTTGACGCGACACGCCCAGGAGTCGGGCGCCGACATTGTCTACATCCAAACCCCGATGATGGAGCTGCACGGCGGTGAAGGTGTGCTGCGCTTCTTCCGCTATATCGCCGACCGGACCGACATCGCGCTGGGAATGTTCAATTCGCCCAGCTCCGGATACGTGCTCAGCGCCCAGGAGAGTGCCCGCATCGTCGAGGCAATCCCGGCGGTGTGTGCCACCAAGGAGGGCTCGTTCCGACCCGCGCAGAGCCGCATGCTGCACGAACTCGCGCCCGAGCTCGTCATCTGGGAATGCGACACCACCGTCTACCGCGCGGGCTGGCTTAAAGCGGGCATAGTCGGTCCCGCCCAGCTCGGCACTACTGGGTATCTGTTCGAGACGCCGAAGAAACGGGCCATCTCCGAATACTGGGAGCTCGATCTGGAGCGGGAAATTGCTCGAGGCGATGGACTACGCGCAGGCGTCCGGACTCGATCAGCTCGAACTCGACATGCGCGGCTGGTACACGCGCTATCCCGGCCGGCCCGACTATTTCACGCACTGGGGCGGATCCTTCAAGTACGCGGCATCCCTGCTCGGCTTGCCGATCGGGGACTACCCGCATTCGCGGCCACCACAAGCCCTGCTGCCTGAAGAGGCCCGAACCCAGATCCGTGCCGCCTTCCAACGTTTCGGCCTCATCGACGAAACCGCTGATGCTTCTGGGTTGATTGGCGCCTCTCGTTGAATTTTGCGCTGCAGGGAAGTCGCGGCTGACATGCACGGGTTCAGCTTCAACACGTTGGCGCTGCTGGCCGCGGTAGGCTTCGCCGGTCCGCTACTGGCTTCAGTTCCGCGCCTGCAGATTCCGGTAATCATCGGTGAGTTGGTGGCGGGGCTCGTCCTCGGCAAGACCGGCTTCGGCGTGGTCGATGTCGCCAACCCCACTTTTCAGTTGCTCGCGAATATCGGCTTCGCGCTGGTGATGTTTGTCGTGGGCACCCACGTTCCGATCCGGGACCGCAGGATGCGCTCTGCGGTGCCCTTGGCGTTGGCGCGGGTGGTTCTGATCGGTGTGGTCGCGGCGGCGCTCGGTGTTGGGCTGGCGGTGGAGTTCGGTACTGGTCACGCGGCGCTCTACGCGGTTCTGATCGCGTCTTCGTCGGCGGCGCTGGCCTTACCGGTCATCGATTCGCTGGGGCTGAAGGGACCACAGGTACTCTCGGTGACTGCGCAGATCGCTATCGCGGATGCTGCGTCTATTGTGTTGCTGCCGTTGGTGATCGACATCCGGAGGGCGCCGGCCGCGGCATTGGGTGCGCTGGCGATCGCGGGTTGCGCGGCGGTGCTCTTTGTGTTGCTGCGCGCGGTCGACCGCCGCGGCTGGCGTAAGCGCCTGCACGCGTATTCCGAGAAGCACCAGTTTGCGCTGGAATTGCGGATCAGCCTGCTCGTGCTGTTCGCACTGGCGGCGCTGGCCGTCAGCACCCGCGTGTCGATCATGCTGGCGGGCTTCGCGCTGGGTTTGGTTATCGGTGCGGTTGGCGAACCGCGACGACTCGCACGTCAGCTCTTCGGAATCACCGAAGGGTTCTTCGCCCCGCTGTTCTTCGTGTGGCTGGGCGCGTCGCTGCAGGTACGGGAATTAGGTTCACACCCCAAACTCATTCTGCTGGGTGTGGGCCTGGGTTTGGCTGCTGTACTGGCGCATTGCGCGGGACGACTCTTCGGCCAGCCGCTCACACTCGCGGCACTTTCGGCCGCGCAGCTCGGGGTGCCGGTGGCCGCGGCGACCATCGGTACCGAGGAGCACCTGCTGGTAACCGGGGAAGCATCGGCAATGATGCTCGGCGCGTTGCTGACGATCGCCGCCACCTCGATCGCAGGCGCGTTGGCGGCCCGCGGCCAACCCGCGGCAGACGCAGACAAGCCCACCGATTCCGGGAACTCCACGCAGCGAGGCGGCTAACCGCAGGCATAGCGCGATCGGCTATTTGGCCCCGCCGTTTGCTTGTGCTTCCTCTCTGGCGAGAAATGCCTCATACATTGACGCGTCGGCCAGCAGCCCGTGGGTGTAGAGCTCCAGCGCCTGGGAGTGGTGGTAATGCCGCGCTATTCGGCCTTTGTGTCGGTCCGAAACATAAAGCCCGATGACCGCATCGATCTAGGGCCTTTGGGCCTCGCGATACCTGTGCCGAAGGGCCCTCGGGGCTGGGACTTCAGTGAATTAACAGCATCGGTCGTGGCAGAAAGTCCTTCAGGACAGGGGTCGTCTTACCCTCGTGCGGCCGGTTTAATTGCGCGATCCTCGACATAACAAGTACTACCGAAGGGACCGACAGTCATGAACCCACGCTTTCCCGATGCGGGTACAGTCCGGACGGTCCTGAGTCTGGCATCTCGAGCCCCCTCGGTCCATAACACGCAACCGTGGCGGTGGCTGGTGGGAACGCAGAGCCTGCACCTCTACTCTGATGTGAGCCGGCAACTGCCCAACATCGACCCCGATGGCCGCGATCTGATCTTGAGTTGCGGTGCGGCGCTGAACCACTGCGTCGTTGCCTTGGCAGCGGTTGGATGGCAAGCCAAGGTAACCCGTCTGCCCAATCCAGCTGACCCGAACCACCTTGCCACGATCGAATTGTCGCGCTCTACGGCTGACTCCCTCGATACAGCGCTCGCCGCGGCGATACCGCGTCGACGAACTGATCGGCGTCACTACAGTTCCTGGACGGTACCGGTGGGCGATATCGCGCTGATGGCCGCGCGGGCTGCCCGAAATGGGGTGACGCTGTGCCAGGTCGATGACATCGACAAGCTGCATATGATTGTGGCTGAATCTGTGTGGGATCACATGAGCCACGATTATCTTATGGAACTCACCGAATGGAGCGGGCGCTACGCTTCGATCGCGGGCGTCCCGGCCCGCAATACGCCAAAGTCCGACCCTAGGGCGAAGATACCAAGTCGGTATTTCGCAGGTCCAGCGCTGGCCATGTCACCGGGCTCATCGCCGGCCGATGACAACGCCGTGGTACTTGCGCTCGGAACCCGGAGCGACGATCGGATGGCCCAGCTACGCGCTGGTGAGGCAACCAGCTTGGTCGTGCTGACCGCGACGGCGATGGGCCTGGCCAGTTGCCCGGTCACCGAACCGCTGGAGAGCGCTGAAACACGTGCGGCGGTGCGCTCCGACATCTTCGGTGATAGCAGCTATCCGCAGATGCTGCTTCGGGTGGGGTGGGCGCCGATCAATGCGGACCCTCTGCCGCCGACACCGCGGCGCGAACTCGGCGATTTCGTCGAATGGATGACCGATCGCGAGCCGGACGTTGGTGATGGGTCTTTCGCCTGAAAGCGCTGGAATCCTTGGGGTTCAGGGGGAGTTGTGATGGATACGTTCACGTTTGATCCGCGCTGCTGGCGGATCGGGCGCATCTTCGGTCGCAACCCGTTGCTTCGCCGCACCGATCGCATCGAAGCCTTGGTCACGTTGATCGCTCTGGTTGTGGCACTAATGGGGGTATCCGTCGCCGGTGTGGTGGGCACGGTGGTCTACGGCGCGCGTGACGGGCGATACGTCCAGGAGGCACATGAACGTCATGCGGTCATAGCAACAGTCACCGGAATCGATAGCTCGGATACGGCTGTCGTGCAGGCGAGATGGCCAGCCGCGGCCGGTGAGCGCACCGGTGTTGCTCTACTCGCGACTGCGCCCAAGGTGGGCGATCGCGTTAAGATTTGGGTGGACCAGGACGGTAACCCAGCCGCTCCGCCGACCCCGACTTGGCATGCGGTTGCCGACGCGGTTGGCGTGGCAGAGGCGGTCGCGATTCTCGCGGTCGTAGGGATGACATTGCTCGTGAGCTGCGTTCGGTCACGGCTTGATCGAGTGCGCGATGCTCAATGGGAATGTGAAATCCGATCTTTGGAGGATGACGGTGGTCGGACGAACCAGCTGTGACGCGCCGTCCGGAATCAAGGGCAACTGGGCCCGAGGGAGGCTATCGCAACGCCCAGTTTCGCGGTGACCTCATCGGCGACCGCCATGAGCGCTGGTTCTCCAGTTACCTGGACCAAGATAGCCGGATTCATTGCCTCAACGATCACCGTGTCCGGATCGCCCGGGTCGGCGCGCACCACGACGTTGCAGGGGAGCAGCAGCCCGATCTCTCGATCTACGCTGATAGCCCGGTGCGCCAACGCCGGATTACACGCACCGAGGATCAGGTAGTCCTCCATGTCCACACCGAGCTTGGCCTTTAGTGTCGCCTTCACGTCGATTTCGGTCAGCACGCCGAACCCCTGTTGCGCCAGCGCTTCTCGGGTGCGTGCTACCACGTCTTCGAATCGGGTCGTCAAGTTCTTAGACAACGCAACGCTCATGCTGAATTCCTTTTGTGTGGCCCACTCCCGCCGATCAGGCGGGCGAACATGCGATTCGCGGCTTGAATTTGTCGTGAAGGGCTCACGGCGGCGGGTCTGCCGAGCGTCTCTTGGTCGAGATGGCGACCTGACAGTCACCGTTGAGGTTTTCACATCCCATGAGGCATATCCGATCGTTTAAACGCCGCCTGCGATAGGGGCGGAAGTCCCGAAAAGTTCAGGACTTCCGTCAGCTCCGCGAATTTGCTGACGCGTACAGGAGAGCCACGGGACCTTTGAACGCGGAAGTCCAGACCTAATGCACCCACAACGCGGTGCGTTCGGACCTGGGGACTCCGCCGCGAATTTGGTGTGGTTAGCGGGTCCGGCTGGCGGAGGAGGACGATGGTGAAGTCAGGTCACCGAATCTATTGCGCCCCAAACATCGCGCAGCACACAGCCGCATTAGCGGCGGTTGAGACATGGCCTGGCAAGAACCTGAGAGGGTGCCGACGATGACAAAGAACGTTCTCTCCGATGCGCAGATCACCGCGCTGACAGCCGCCCAGCGGTGTGAGCTAATTCAGCGTCTCGAGCGGCCAATGGCGGATTTGAGGCCAAAAGGCTATGCAGCGAAGCTGACACAAGCACATCTGGGGTTGATGACTGGCGGCGCGGTGTTCATGATCCCGTGGATTGTCTATCTCGGCTTTACGTTGCCTCAGAACTACACCGTCCGCGACTGGCCATTGACGTGGCTGGGCTTTGACAGCTTGTTGGTCGTGTTCATGGCCGCGACGGCGATCCTGACCTGGCTGCATCGCCAGGTGCTTGTGCTTCCCGCTTTCACCACGGGGATACTGCTGCTCTGTGATGCGTGGTTCGACGTCACGACCGCGAGCCCCGAGGAGACTCGCGCGGCGGTGCTGACCGCGCTACTGGGAGGGGTCCCGCTGGCGTTCGTTCTCATTGCCGGGGCCTTGAGCTTGGTCCGTTTGAACGCCCGCCGGCTCTGGCTACTCGAGCCCGGCCAGTCTCTGTGGCGGTTGCCGCTGCTTTCCTAAAAGACGCGTCCACCTTGGACTGCCAACCGAGGCGTCGAGGGCCTTTGGACATCCAGGTTGGTGACGTGATCCCCTCCCGCCGATTCGCCGCACCTGGGCACGATTGAACTACCGAAGGAAAGGGAAGCGCATGAAGGCAAAGGTCGGCGACTGGCTGGTCGTCAAGGGCACCACAATCGATCAGTCAGACCAGCGGGGACTGATCACCGAGATTCACTCACCAGATGGCGTACCACCGTATGTGGTGCGGTGGCTCGCCACCGACCACGAGTCGACCTTTTTTCCGGGCTCGGACGCTGTCGTCGTCACGGCTGCGGAGCAGGCGGACGCCGACAAGCGTGCGCGACAGCGGTTCGGAGCCATGCAATCGGCCATCACCCACGATAAGAGCGAGTAGGCGCTGTGCTCGCGCAGGTCGGTGACCTTTGGCCCTGGCCGGCAACCAGTTCCGTGACGTAGCACGGTAAGTATGCGCCACAGAACAGAGTTGCCACAGACCATCGACGTTGACGTGACAACGCACGACGAGTTTCCGGGAGCGGCCGAATACGCGCGCAGCAAGATTGGCGAGCTCGGGCGCTACACCAGCCGACCGGTGCTGCAGGCCCACGTCAAACTGACCAGGCATCGCGATCCGGCGGTGCAGCGGCCGGTGGTCGCGCAGGCCAATCTCGACGTCGACGGGCGGCTTGTCCGCGCTCAGGTCCAGGCAGAGACTGCGCGAGAAGCGGTCGATCTTCTCGCGACACGGCTGCGCCGCCGGCTGGAACGCGCCGCCGAAAATTGGGAGGCGCGCCGAGGCGAGCTGCCCTCGGCCAGTTCCCATGAATGGCGGCACGATTCCGAGCCGACGCACCGGCCTAACTACTTTCCTCGTCCCGCAGATGAGCGTCGTGTCATCCGTCGCAAGTCGTTCACGATGGCGCCCTGCACCCTCGACGAGGCCGCCGGTGAAATGGATCTTCTCGACTACGACTTTCACCTGTTCACTGAGCAAGGCACCGGCACAGCAGCTGTCCTGTACCGCACCGGCACCACGGGGCACCGCCTTGCGCTGGTAGCGCCCGCTTTAGCCGACGAGCTGAGCCCATACGCGCTGCCCGTGGACATTAGCCGGCACCCGGTTCCGTGTCTGACCGAAGAGGAAGCCGCCAACCGGCTGAGCCTGCTTGGCCAGCCGTTCCTGTTCTTTATCGACGCCGCGCAGGGCCGCGCCGGCGTGTTGTATCACCGCTATGACGGGCATTACGGCTTGATCACCCCGGCGGGCTAGGTGTCTTGTACGTCAGCGCACCCAGTGACCTTCGTCCAGCGGCCAGGTGTCTTTGCGCCCTTACGTGCGAGGCCAGATTGCCCGAACGTTGAGCATGCCGAGATGGTTCGAGGTTGCCACCGGTTCGCGGTGAAAAGGAGTAGTTGAGTTAATGAGCAATCGGAATTTCGGCCTGGGGCCGGCGGCAGGCGAGTACAGCGCGGAGGACGACAACCAGCTTCAGCCAGAGGACACGCTGATTGACCGCGGCGTCGATGACGTACTTGACGAGGGATATTCGCCGCCCGAGCGACCCTACGCACGTGGGGCCTACGGGCCCTCGGAAAGCATCGACCAGCAGCTTGCAGAGGAAGAGCAAGATCCGCTGTCGCGAATCGGTAACCCGCTCGACGCGGAGGAGCAGCAGCGGTCCGACGAAGCCGAGCGTGAAATCGAGTTCCCGCAGCGACGCGAGGTGGGGCGGGTGCGAGCGGGTCGACTTGTCGCGCCGGACGGGGGGTATGGCGAAGACACAGAGGCGGAGCTGGTGGCCGAGGACGTCGGTATCAGCGGGGGAGCAGCGTCTGCCGAAGAGGCCGCTATTCACATCATCGACAATGGCGACTAGTTCTGGGAGGCATCATCCGTCGTTACGTCTACACGCTCTTCATTGTTCATAGAGAGCCGAGAGGCGGTCGGTGAACTTGTCGATGACGATCTTGCGGCGCAACTTCATACTCGGCGTGAGATCCCCGGCCTCGATGGAGAGCTCGCGGTCGATGATGGTGAACCTTTTGATCTGCTCCCAGCGATTCAGTTCCAGGTTCAGCTCGTCGATGTAGCCGGCGATCAGTTCCTGTGTTTTCTCATCGCCGGCTATCTCGGCGAAGGAATTGCCCGCCAGACCTTGCTTGCCGGCCCAGTCGGTGATCGCTTCGCTGTCGAGGCCGATCAGCGCCACGCAGTAGGGCTTCGCCTCCCCGTAAACGAGAAGCTCGCTCACATACGGGCAGAGGCCCTTGAATCTCGTGTCGACCGCCGACGGCGCCACGTACTTGCCTTGTGAGGTCTTGAACATGTCCTTCTTGCGGTCGGTGATCCGCAGATAGCCGTCGGCGTCGATCTCCCCGATGTCGCCGGTGTGGAACCAACCGTCCCGGGCGAGCGCCTCGGCGGTGGCCTCCGGCAGATCGTGGTAGCCGGTCATCACACCCGGCCCCCTGAGCAAGATTTCGCCGTCTTCGGCGATCTTGACCTCAGTATCCGGGAACGGCCGGCCGACCGTTCCGAACCGATAAGCGTTGGGGCGATTGATCAATGACGCCGCCGCAGTCTCGGTCAGCCCATAGCCCTCGAGCACGATGATACCGACTGCGTCGAACCACTGCGCGACGTCACGGTCCAGGGCGGCGGCCCCGGAGATGAAGAACCGCAACCGGCCACCGAAGCGCTCCCGGATGGTCGAGAAGACCATCCGATCGGCCACCCGGTAGGCCAGCGATGATAATGACGAAGGCTTCTTCCCGGCTTGCCGGGCTTGGGACACCTTGACTCCGACCCCGATTGCCCAGTCGAAGATTATTTTCGTGAGGCCACCCTTTTCGGCGACCGTTCCCTCGATACGGGCATGTGCCTTCTCGAAGATGCGCGGTACTGCACCCATGATGGTGGGATGCAGGGCCGCAAGGTTGGCGACGATCCTCTCGACGCGCCCGTCGATCGCGGTCGGGAAGCCGATCTGCAGCGGCAGTGCCAGCATCACCTTGCCGAATGCGTGTGCCAGTGGCAGCCAGAGGAAGTTCAGGTCGTCGGGGCTGAGGATGTCGAGCGCGTCAATGGCCGCCGCGGTGTACGTCCATGCCCCGTGAGTCAGCCGCACGCCCTTCGGCCGACCGGTGGTGCCGGAGGTGTAGATGAGGCTGGCCAACTGATCCGGACCGATGGCCGCAACGCGCTCCTCGATGGCATTGGGCGAGTCGGCGAGCAGTTGCTTACCCAACTGCTCCAGCTCGTCGAGGGTGATCACCCAGTCGCCGTCGCCCTTGCCGTCGATGATCACGACCTTGCTCACATCGGGCAGTTCGGCACGGTGCTCGAGCAGTTTGTCGACCTGCGTCTGATCCTCGGCGATCACCACCCGGCTTCCGGAATTGGCCACGATGTAAGCGACATCGCTGGCCAACGTCGTTGGATACACAGTGGTAGTCGCGGCGCTGGCGCACACCACGGCGAAATCGCCAAGCACCCACTCGTAGCGCGTCGACGATGCCAGTGCGACCCGATCCTCCGGGGCGATTCCCAGTGCGATCAGCCCGCCGGCGATGTTGTAAACACGTTCGCCGACCTGCTGCCAGGTCACGCTCTCCCAGCTGTGATCCTGTGGATATCGAAAAGCTTCCGCATCGGGGGTAGCGGCGACGCGGTCGAGGAACATCTGTGCCACCGACGGCGCGCGTTTCTCGATCTTGGTGTAGTCGGGCCTCTCCAGTGAGGCGAGTGGTGTTTTCATGTTCCTAACCCATTGGTGACCCATTGGTGCCGAACCGAATACGGTTGGGGTGGTTATGTCGCCTTCAATCCTGCTGCGGTCCGGCAGGTTGGGGTAGTGACAAAAGTCACGCGGAGATCGGCAAACGTCCCTTCGGGATGCGTACTCGGGTGGCAACGGCTCTCAGCCGGCAACCGCTACCTCAACGGATAAGCACTCACTCACGCACCTGGGGCATGCGCTGCCGGCCAATCTCCGCCACGCACCGCGCGCAAGGCCGTCAACCAACGGGCTGTCGGCGCCCACTTCCGCCAACCATGCGGACACCGTGGCCGTGATCTCGTGAGCGGGTAAACGGACCGGATGTCCGTGCCGCAGAAGATCGGTCAGCCGATAGATCGGTGGTCGGCCTGCGCTGTAGCCAATTATGTTGCCATATAGCTCAATCCATCGTCCTCTCCCGGCTAGCCTTATCGGTCCATTCGGAGCACTGCCGCGTGCCGAGGCACAGAGGCCGAGAGCACGACTACCGGAATGCTTTTGTCTCGCTTCGGACCTGCCGAAGTCCCAGCCCGACAGGGTCCTTTGTCACTGCGTTTACCCGCAGACTGCTCGGGCAACGACCGCGCCGATCGCGTACCGTACATCGGATGAGAGCGCATTGCGCGCCCGCATCGGAAGCACCGCGACACAGGAATTGGCGAGATGACACGTCTAGCAGCCGATCACCGTCGGCCATTGCCGCCCGGGCGGCCGCATCGGGCTCTCGCGCCGCGTTGCCATGCGGGCTGGTGTGAGCGCCGTTAACGCCGCGGACCTGGCTGCGCTGGATGTATTCGCCGATATCCCGGTTGAGGACCTGGAGGCATTGGCTGCCAATCTGACGCCGCTGCGTGCGGCCGCCGGCGAGGTCCTGATGCGGCAGGGTGAGCGAGCGGTGTCGTTTGCCATCATCGCGTCCGGTCGACTCGAGATCAGGCACGTCGGCACGGATAGGCGGATCGCGGCGACACAGCTGTCGCCAGGGACGATTGTTGGTGAAATCGCTTTGCTGCGAAACGCATCCAGAATGGCGACGGTGATCGCCAAGGATGACGTGTGCGGCTATGTAGGATACGACGTCGCTTTCGAGTGCATGCTAGCCATGCCGGTCATCGCCGATCGGATGGTCCGTACCGCGCGGCAGCGGTTGGCCGCATACATCGCCCCGATCCAGGTATCGGCCAAAGACGGTGCGGGGCTATTTCTGCGCCCAGTCCTGCCCGGGGATGCCGAGCGGTTCAAGAGCAATGGTTCATTCTCGCGGGAGACCCTATATCGGCGGTACCAGGGTGGCGGCCCGACCGAGGGGCGGCTGGCCTACCTGTTCGAGGTCGATTATGTTGACCATTTTGTCTGGGTCGTCACCGACGGCGTCGACGGGCCGGTCATCGCCGACGCACGCTTCATCAGGGATGAAAACGACCTCGCCTCGGCGGAAGTTGCGCTCACTGTCGGTGACGCCTACCAAGGCCGCGGGATCGGGACACTGCTCCTCGGTGCGCTGGCGGTCGCTGCACGCGTCGACGGCATCGAGCGGTTTCACGGCCGGGTGCTTTCCGACAACCCGCCCGCGCGTGCGTTGGGCGATAAGGTCAACGCCCAGTGGGAGCAGGAGGAACCCGGGGTGATCGCTACGACGGGGGAGATCCCGGCCCCCGATGATCTACCCCTCGATAACGGCACGCGCCGCCAGATCGAGCACGTGGCCCGCCAGGTGATCCGTGCGTTCGACTGATCCGGCCGAAAGGGACCTTGAAGGGACTTATGCCCCGCGGCTTCGTGTCTTTACGCCCTACCGGATGGCGAGGTGTTTACCCAGTATGGACCCGTCTTGGCCGTATTCCGGAAGGGAGTTAGGCAATGAAGTCGCTAGTCATCTGCTCTTCGAAATCGCACGGCAACACTCGTCGCATTGCCGGTCAGATGGCCGAGGTGCTTGATGCTGAAGTCGTCGCACCCGAGTCGGTCGACCCCACCACGCTGCACGAGTACGATCTCGTCGGCTTCGGGTCCGGCATTTACTTCATGACGGTGGATGCGAGGCTACGGGACTTGATCCGTCGTCTACCGGCCGTCGAGCACATCCGGGCGTTTACTTTCTTCACCAGCGGCGCCCGGGAAATTCCGCTGTTGGGATATAACAAGCCGGTTCGGAAACAGCTGGAATCGAAGGGCTTTGAGGTGATCGGCTCGTTTTCTTGCCGTGGGTTCGACACGGTGGGGCCATTCGGATTCATCGGCGGGATAAACAGGGGACGTCCTAACGACCATGACCTGGATCGGGCTACGGCGTTCGCGGCACGTCTCCGCCAGCGGCTCGCGGGCTCTCCGGCTGCATCGTGACCAACGGGAGCGACGAGTCGCACCTCGAATGACAGATGACCGATGGCCGGGCGGTGCCCTGCGGGCAACCTCCGGCCATCGGCCTTGGATCATTGAGCCGTAACGACTATTTGCCGCCTACCACATGGCCGGCGCTTCGTACCACACTGCGGAAGAACTCAATCCGTCCGGTGACCAACTCCTCAGTTAAGTCCAGGGCGGCGTCGATGACGTTCTTGCGGTGCGCCTCATCCGGGAGCTCACCACCAACCTGATCGACGAACTTACGGACGGCGTCGATGGCCTGCTTACGGCTCGCCTCGACCGATTCGAGCACGTCGTCAGACAGTTCAGCCCAGCGTGACTCGGTCTTTTCCGGTGTTTGTGTCATTGCCTATCTCCTCAAATTTCCTGGTATGGCGCTGCAAATCTTCTGTTGCAGCAAACGGCCACTTATGCCAAACCAAACGCTATGGTCTCCACGCCACCGGTACGAGTGCCTAAAGTCCTCCATTGCCTCATCGTTCCCCCAAAATCGGGGCGTCGGTGACCTGTGGGTTGCCAGTCAGGGACTGGGCTTCCGTGCCGGGGTGACTTTCGTCGGGACGTAAGTCCCTAACACGTCCACCCAGGTGCTGTTAGCTTGGCCGCCATGGTCGTACCAACCAGCGACGACGCCCGTCAACGCCCGGATGCTTTTCACCTGAGCCCACCCGGTGCCACAGTTTTGGGCGACGCCGTTACACCGTTCGTGCATACTGGCCGCTACCTCGCTCGATCATGGCGCGATTACCTCGATCCAGCGCCGGATGAACTTCCGATCGCGCGGCCCACTATCGCATTGGCAGCGCAGGCTTTTCGCGACGAGGTCGTCCTGATGGGCCTGAAGGCGCGCCGTCCGGTCAGCCGGCCGGATGTGTTCGATCGGATCACCCGCGAGGTGGTCGCGGGGCTAGAGTTCTATGGGGACAAAGGTTGGCTCGAGAAGCCGAAAGGATTTTTCGTCAAACCTCCGGCGCTTTCAGATGTCACGGTACGAAAGGTCAACGGGCGCAGAGGCTCCTTCCATCGCATCTTCTTCGACAGCGGGTACACGCCGCACCAGGGCGAACCGGGTGCGGAACGGTGGCGAACGTACACCGCGAACAACCGCGAGTACGCACTGTTGCTGCGCCACCCGGAACCGCGCCCCTGGTTGGTGTGTGTGCATGGAACCGAGATGGGCCGGGCTCCGCTTGACCTCGCCCTGTTCCGCGCTTGGAAACTACACGACGAGCTTGGTCTGAACGTCGTGATGCCGGTCCTCCCGATGCACGGACCCCGGGCGCACGGCCTGCCGAAGGGCGCTGTGTTTCCGGGAGAGGATGTGCTCGACGACGTGCACGCGACGGCTCAGGCGGTGTGGGATATCCGACGGCTGCTGTCTTGGATCCGGTTGCAGGAGCCCGAGTCGCTGATCGGGCTGAACAGTCTTTCGCTCGGCGGCTACATCGCGTCGCTTGTCGCTAGTCTCGAGAAAGGCCTCACCTGCGCGATCCTCGGTGTTCCGGTGGCCGACCTGGTTGAGTTGCTGGGGCGCCACTCCGGCCTCAGCCACGATGACCCCCGCCGTCACACCATGGAATTAGCTGAACCCATCGGGCGGATGGTGTCGCCACTGTCGCTTGTTCCGCTCGTGCCTATGCCGGGTCGTTTCATCTACGCCGGCATCGCTGACCGCGTGGTGCATCCACGGCAGCAGGCGATCCGCCTCTGGGAGCACTGGGGCAAACCGGAAATCGTCTGGTACCCGGGCGGTCATACCGGATTCTTCCGCTCACGGCCGGTACAGCGGTTCGTGTTGGATGCGGTGCGGCAGTCAGGGCTCGTGGACGGGTCACCGACACAGCTTCACCGCCCCGCTTAGTTGCCGAGGACGAAATGAATCCGCTGGATCCGCTGGACGTCGCGATGATGACCGCGGAGTTGGTGTCCAACCCCATGCATGTCGGCACCGTGCTGATGTTGTCACCGCCCGCGGACGCGGGCCCAGCCTACGTCGAGGAACTGTATGGTGAAGGCGCTCGCCGGAAACGAATCGATAGATCCCAGGCTTTGCGGGTAATCCGCATCGCGGTGTAGACACCGGCGGCATTTGGGTCTGGCGTAATGGGGCCACCGTTGATATCAGCCAACATTGCCAGCGCCGCACGGTGTCTGGGGGCCATGAAGGATTCTGACGGCTGATCGGCGAGCTGGATGCGGAGCGGCTCGACCGGTGCCGCCTGACGTGGATGTCGTATCTGATCGACGGTCTCGACGATGGCCGATTCGCCTTTTACATCAAAGTGCATCACACCGTCATTGACGGTGTGGCCGGCTTCCGGATGATCTCGGACGCGCTGAGTCGCAGGTCAATGCTTATCCGACGGGAAAGTGGTTGCGGTGGTGGCGAGTTGAATGATCCACAATGGGTTGATCGAGCGAAGGTGATTTGGTGGCCAGAACGGCCCTACGAGAGCCGAAAGACGCCGTTGTCGGCCAAGTACCGACGGCGATACGGCTGGTTGCCGATCGCCAACTACGTGAAATTCAACTTGGCGCCCAGTCCTTTCGCAGAAGGTAAAGGCGAGGGCGGGTCGGCGCGAAACACCGGGTAGCGTGGCGATCGCCTCCAGTGCCATATGAGTCCAGGCCTGCGCCACCGCTCCCAACGGTGTCCGCTCGGGCCTTGCGGTGTTTGACACCCGACACCCACGCCGGATGTATTGTGCTGCGCAGTGAATCGTCCGGGGTTTGATGCCCGGCTGCATTGTTGAGGGCGTCGTCGGCTGGGACGTCTGGACGTGAGCGTATTCGGCGGGCCACCACGAACGCCACATACTCAAACCCCGACCGCGTTCGGGTGTAATCTGCCGGCCCAGTATGCAGGGCATTTTGGCGTCGGCACCGAGGACTATCGGCCCTGGTACGCCGTGCAGCAGAGACGCAGACTGGCGGCATGGCCAACGTGACCAAAAGGATCACTGAGACTTCGGTGGCGCTCGCGGTGCTCTACGCTGCGCGAAAGTATTACCGCGATTGGGGTACAACCAAGGCCGAGTGTCAGATGCGGCTGCCCGGCGACGCGTTGGTCGCCGATCCGGCAATCCAGACGACCGAGGCGTTATACATCGACGCGCAGTCAGCCGCGGTGTGGCCTTGGCTCTTGCAGATGGGTCAGGACAAAGCTGGCTTCTACGGTTGGGGTGGACTGAAAAATCTTGCTGGCCTTCGTCATGATGACGACAATCGAGTTCACCCCGAGTGGCAACAGCTCGCGGTAGGAGACCTCGTCCGGGTGGCTCCGAAAGGCTGGATGGGACTGTCCGACGGGTTGACGTTGAGTGTCGCCGCGATCGTGCCCGAGAAGTACATCGTGTTGAATACCACGGGCGAAGACTCGCGCTGGAATGTGGTGTGGTCAGTCCACCTTCAGCCGCACTGGGAGGACCGTGTCCGACTTCTTACTCGCGCCCGAATCGCCTTGCGCCACCCAGGCGAAGTGTTTGCAATGGAACTGGCCAGGCCGATAATGGCTTTCAGCACGCGAGGATTGTTGCTTGGAATCAAGCACCGAGTCGAGCGGCTGCCGCCCGCGCCGTCGCATCCGGATTTGAAATTGGTTGACACGCTGTGTCTTTGACGTGCGACGCTTGCGGGCGGCCAGATTTCAGGGTTGTGAGCGTCGAACTAGGACGCCGGGAGCCCGGTCCCGGGGGACGCGGAAGCGATGTGCGGGTGCAGGTTCACTGGCTGTCGGCAAAGGTCTAACGACCCTAGTGTGCGCTGCGGCGTCGCTTTACTTTCGGCAATAGGCGGGAGATGACGAAGGCTCTGTTGCCCCAATTTTTGGAGGTTTTGAGGTGCACGATGAGATCCCACTGGGACGGATAGCCGGGTTTCCGGTGAAGGTCCACTGGAGCGTGCTGGTCATCCTGTGGTTGTTTACGTGGAGCCTGGCGAGTACGTTGCCCGGCACGGTTAAAGGGTATTCGCCGGTGGTCTACTGGCTGGCGGGAACGTGTGGCGCGCTGGTTCTCCTGACGTCGCTGGTGGCGCATGAAGTCGCCCACGCGGTGGTGGCCCGTCGTATGGGAGTCAGCGTGGGGAGCGTAACGCTATGGCTGTTCGGCGGTGTGACGACCCTCGGCGAGGCCAAGACACCCAAAGCGGCGTTCCGTATCGCATTTGCGGGTCCGGCCACCAGCCTTGTCCTGTCTGCGGCATTCGCCGGACTGGCAATAGGTCTCGAAAGCGTGCGGGCCGCCCCCATCGTGGTCAGTGTTGCCTGGTGGCTGGCCGCCGTCAACTTGCTGCTGGGCCTGTTCAACCTGTTGCCGGGCGCCCCTTTGGATGGTGGCCGCCTGGTGCGCGCCTATCTATGGCGCCGCCATGGCGATAGCGTGCGTGCCTCAGTCGGCGCGGCGCGCGCCGGACGAGTGGTCGCGATCATCTTGATCACGTTGGGCTTGACTGAGTTTCTGTTGGGTGGCCTTATCGGTGGTGTGTGGTTGGCGTTCATCGGCTGGTTTATCTTCGTTGCCGCTCGCGACGAGGAAACACAGGTAACGACGCGCCAGGCCCTGGCGGGGCTGCGTGTCGCCGACGCTATGACCCCTCAGCCGCACGCCGCTCCCGGCTGGCTTACCGTGGCAGAATTCATCGAGCAATATCTGCTCGGTGACCGTCACTCGGCATACCCGGTTGCCGAGCGGGATGGATCGATCGTGGGGCTTGTCACGCTGAGGCAGTTGCGCGACGTTACGGCCAGCCGACGCGCTACGACCAGTGTGGGCGAGATCGCGCTTCCGCTGCACAGCGTGCCCACCGCGGCCCCACACGAGCCACTTAGCGCGTTGATTGATCGGTTGGCAGCAGCCGGCCACGGTAGCCGTGCCCTGATCATCGACGGGGGCAAGGTGGTCGGCATCGTCACGCCAAGCGATCTTGCCCGGCTGATCGATGTCTACCGCCTCGCTCACCCGGGACCGGGCTTGACCGCGCATCGTCAAGATGACGACAACTATTCCGGCGTGGGTGATCCGGCATCGGATCGGCACCGCCCGTTGGCTGGGCAAGCCCTTGGAAAGGAGTACGGACGATGAAACCGATCATCGTGGGAATCGATGGTTCACAGGCGGCAATCGCGGCCGTGTTGTGGGCTGTCGATGAGGCCATTAGCCGCACCGTGCCACTGCGCCTCATCTCGGTTATCAAGCAGACACATCCATCCCCGGAAGACTACGCTCGCGACCTGGCGCATGCCGAGAAGTCGCTTCGCGAAGCGCAATTCGCGGTTGAGGCCAGCGGGAAGCTCGTCAAGCTCGAGACCGACATCCCACGTGGTCCGGCCGGGCCGGCGCTCGTAGAGGCATCGCGCGACGCCGAGATGGTCTGCGTCGGGTCCGTCGGGATCGGGCGCTATGCCCGCGCGATCTTGGGTTCGAGCGCAACTGAACTCGCTGAAAAGGCACACTGTCCGGTTGCCGTCATACGTACCAATCGGGACCAGCCGGCGCCGGACATCAATTGGATCGTGGTCCGTATGGTCGACGCACCCGGCAACGACGCCATCGTCAAATACGCGGCATGGGAAGCGAAGTTGCGCAGGGCGCCCTTGCTCGTCCTGGGGGGCCGACCAGAGGAACTCACCGAGCATGCCGACGGCGAGTTCGAACGTCGCGTCGAGGATTGGCGGCACCGTAATCCCGAGCTGCATGTCCACCCGATCACGACCGAGTTCGCGATCGCCAGCTTTCTGAGTATCCACGACGAGCGAATCCAGCTCGCAGTGATCAGTGGCGACGAGGCCGATCAGCTGGCTCAGCTCGTCGGGCCCTCAGGACACCCGCTCTTCCGCCATCCCGAATGCTCGGTGCTGGTCGTCCGTGGGGTAGGCGTCAACGTCGGAGCCTAGGCCACCGACTCGCGCGCCACGATGACCGGGACCTGCGCCATCTGGGCAACCGCTTCGCCGACTGAACCCAACAGCATTTCGGCGAATCCGCCGCGGCCTCGGCTTCCGACCACCACCAGCTGGGCATCCGCCGACCGCTCGACGAGCTGGCGTGCCGGCTTATCGCACACAACGGCGCGGCTCACCGGTACATCGGGATATTTTTCCTGCCAACCCGCCAGGCGCTCGGCTAACACCTCTTCGGCCATCGACTGTGCAGCCGGCGAATCGATTCCGGGCCACTCAGACACGTCGGCATCGCTCCACGCATGCAGAGCAACCAACCCCACATTGCGGTGCGAAGCCTCATCGAATGCGATTGCGGTCGCCAACTCGGACGCCGACGAGCCATCAATGCCGACCAAAACCGGTGCCTCACTGGGATGCGACGGGTCCTCGTCGTGGACGATCGCCACCGGACAATGCGCATAACGGACTAGGCCCGAACTCACCGAGCCAAGTAGCTGGCCCGGCCATCGCGCACTTCCGCGACACCCCGTGACCACCAACTCTGCTTCTTTGGACAGCTCGACCAACGTGGGGACGGCTGCCGAAGCCAAGACTTCACTATGGACCTCAGCGGGACCTCCATGCTGAGAAGCCTCTTCAACGAGTTTGAATGCCTCGTCGACGAGTCGGCGCCCGCGATCGCGCTGCCAACGCGCCAAGCCTGCGGGCAATCGCACATTCGGCCACGTCGCGACCTCGGGTGAGATCGCGTGCACAAGAGTTACTGGGATTTTGCGCAGCTCGGCGTCGCGTGCTGCCCACTGCACCGCTACCTTGGCAGCCGGTGATTCGTCGATGCCGACGACTATTCCCAATCGCGTGTTACGTGATGACATGGCTTATCCCTTGCTCGTTGGCGCAATCGTTTGCTCTGCCGAGGTGGCTTCCTCGCGGTTTGCCGGTTGGGGGCTTCCGCCTACGCACGTCACGCGGCGCGTGGGAGATCCGGGCTTGATGTGTTCGCCCGCGCCACAGGTTGACTCGGTGCCGGGCTCCAGCCGACGTAGGTCAGATACAGCCCGACCAGTCCGATGAACGTGTCGACGCCGACCCAAAGGGCAGTCATGCCGACCGCGGCGTTTGCGGCCGATAGGAAGGCATGCGGAAAAGCCATCAGAAATGTCGCGCGCAGCGCGAGAACCCAGCCCGCCACAGACACGGTGATCGCCGCAGCTCCCTGCCAGTACTGGTGAAACCCGATGATGACAAGGGAGGCCAGCAGCAGAAAGGCACCCGTGACCCAGGGCCACGCGCTGCTGGCCTCGAAGTCCGAAAGCAGCGTTCGCATGTCTGATGCACGGGCCACTGTCGTCGCGGCGACGATGATAAAGAACGGTCCGAGCACACGCGCGAACATACGCGTCCGGAACTGCTGTAGTTGTTGGGTGCTCATTTGTCGTACCTCCGCTGGTATCTGGCATCCGTGATGGATGACAGTCCGGTCGCTGTTCTGGGATGCGCGCATCCCATATAGCCATCTGAGCATTTGACCGACGCCCGATGGGAGTGTCAGAAGTCCCGAGTATTTAGGACGTTTGGGGTGAATCACGCCGCGCAAGCCGACTGTGCCCGGGATCAAACACGTGCGGCTCGCCGGGCTTGCCAGGACCAACGGCGGGCCATTTGAGGACCAATGACTCTCAGAACCTCGGGCGGGGACCAATAGCGTCGCAGGGGTGTCGATCAACGGCACCCCACCGAAGCCGATCCGGAAGACGTGTGATGAGCGGAGTACGTAAACCCCCGTCGATCGTCGTCGGCATCGACGGCTCGAAGGCGGCAATACACGCCGCACTCTGGGCCACCGATGAAGCAGTCAGTCGTGACATCCCGCTGCGTCTGCTCTACGCGATCGAACCCGATGATGCTCAAACCCCGCCGGACAGGGCAGCACGAAAACTCGCCATCGCAGAGAACGCAATTCGTTACGCGTTCACGGCGGTCGAGGCTGCGGAAAAGCCGGTCAAGATCGAAGTGGAGATCACCCAGGAGCGGCCGATCACCTCGTTGATCCGAGCTTCGGCATCGGCGGACATGGTGTGCGTCGGCGCCGTGGGCATGCACCACTTCCGGCCAGCCCGGGTGGGCTCCACCGCTGCGGCCCTCGTCAGATCGGGACTTTGCCCTGTGGCGATCGTTCGAGACCAGGGTCGCCGAGAAGGGCCGAGCTGGATCGTTGTCGACACAGACGGGTGTGCCGATAGCAGCGCCTTGGTGGGGATCGCGATCGAGGAAGCACGTCTGCGCAATGCACCGCTGAAGGTAATTTCCAGCCGGCAAACCAGCGACGGTGAAATCGTCGACGAGAATACGGCCGGGGGCGACGATCGCTCGATACGTAAAACCTCAGACCGCGCGATCGCCCCGTGGACGTGGTGCGATCCGGAACTGCAAGTGGAGTCGGTGGAAGTACACGGCAGCCTTCTGGACTACCTGGCTGAGAACAGCCCATCCGTGCGGCTGGTCGTGGTTGGCGCACGCGAAAATGCCGATGTCGAGCAACTTGTGGGACCGGCTGGCAATGCGGTGCTGCACAACTCAGACTGCTCGGTACTGATCGTGGATCCTCAACATGTGTCTGAAATGCAACAACAATGACGGCGCTGGGCGCCGACGCGCCCGGTGGTGTTCCAGACGCACATCGGCCCGGCTCGCTGACTGGGCCCGGTTTCTGGGTGACTTTGGCCTCTAGAGCGGGACGTCCAAGCCGGAGACGATGACACGACGAGAGCAGATCCGTTTCAAGGAGGAGCTCATGATCGAACTGCTGAAAGGCTTTCCCGATAACACCGCTGCGTTCGCGTTGCACGGGCATGTGACGAAGGCCGATTACGAGCGGGTGCTGATACCCGACTTTGAAGATCGGCTAGTACGTCACAAAAAAGTGCGCATCTACATCGAGATCGCCTCTGACTTAGAGGGGTTCAACTCGGGGGCGGTTTGGGAGGATCAGAAGCTCGGCTGGAAACATTTCTTCGACTGGGAGCGCTGCGCACTGGTTACCGACGTCGCCTGGGCGAAACACATCGCGAAATTCAGTGAGTTCTTTGGCTTTCTGTGGCCCGGGGAATACCGGGCGTTCCCAGAAGCTGAAGCCAACAAGGCACACGATTGGATTGCTGAAGACCAGGAATAAGTGCCCGCAAACCGGGGTCGCCTGCCGGCCGCCCCGAACCGGTGAGAGATGGAGAGCGATAAGGGAACGGGTGGCAGACCACGCTACGCGCCTGTTTTACCCTGATCGACGCTGAGGGAATTTATGTCATAACTCGAGGACAATCGGCTCTCGACGCCGCTCGGCGGCGCCAATTATGGTCAGGATGACCGCTTGCGACTGGCCGCAAGATTATCCGGAAAAGGTTGACCCGTGTCTGACAACGCGCCTGCTGGTACCCGGCAATCGGCCGTGCTGCCAAGCCGGATGAGCAAAGGAAGGGGACCGCCACGGCGCGCGGCCGCGAACGAATCTTGATCAGAGTTGATGTCCGTGCCGTCCGCTTCATCGGCGCGCTTGTGGTGCTGTGCGTCTTGGCCTGCTTGACGGTACTGGTCGTACGCGAGCAACTTGGCTACTACCGGGACGCCGCAGGCCGGTTCGGGTGGTCGGTGGCGTTACTTGCCGCAGTGGCCCTGATTGCGCGCGGTGTTTTTCTCGGCAGGCCGGTGACAACTGGGCATGCTGCGGCCGCAGCGGCCGCGGCATCCGCAGGGCTGTTTGCGCACTTCCTGGCGCTCGGGATGCTCGGCAACGTTCTGGTCGCTGTCAGCGGGCTCGCGCTGATGATGCCGACCACAGCGCAACCGCAACCAGAAATGCTGGACCAGGTGTGGGCGCTGGTCAATGCGACGCGCGGCGATCCGCTGGCTCCTTTTGCCATGCATTCCAGCAAGAGCTATCACTTCAACACTGACAAGACTGCTGCGATTGCCTACCGTACCCGGCTTGGGTTCGCGGTAGTCAGTGGCGACCCGATCGGCGAAACGACCCAATTCAATGCTCTGGTAGCCGATTTCGTCGCCAAGTGCCACAGTCGGGGTTGGCAGATCATCGTGTTGGCCGGCGGCCAACGGCACTTGGGGCTGTGGCGCAATGAGACCGTCGGGCAGCCGATGCTGGCGGTGCCGATCGGGCGCGATGTCGTCGTGGATGTTCGCCACTTCACCCTGGCCGGGCGCCGTAATCGCAACTTGCGCCAAGCCGTGCAGCGCAGCCACAACTGCGGAGTCATGACTGAGGTTGTTGACGAGCGGGACCTCGACAGCGTGTTGATGTCCGAACTGGGGGAGGTGTTGTACGCGGCGCATCGCGCCGCGCGCACCGAACGCGGGTTTTGCATGAATCTTGACAGCGTTCTGCGGGGGCGAATTCCCGGCATCAAGCTGGCCATCGCGCGTGACCGGTGCGGGCAAGTGGTGGCATTTCACCGATACGCAACAGCCGGGGAAGGTTCGGATATCACACTCGATGTGCCGTTCCGTCGTCCAGACGCCCCGAACGGCGTTGACGAGCGGCTTACCGTCGACATGATCAACGAGGCGAAAAGCGGCGATGCACTCAGGCTTTCCCTGGCGTTCGCAGCTTTTCCCGAGATCTTCGATGCCATCCACCCAGGCCCGCTCCAGTACGTCGCGCATCGCATGATCCACCTGCTGGACCCGTTGATCCAGCTTGAATCCCTCTACGGTTACCTCCGCAAATACCATTCGCTGGCAGAGCGGCGCTATGTAGTGTTATGCGCCCACCACATCCCGGCAGCGCTGATGGTCTTGTTGTCGCTAGAGTTCATGCCGCGCCCACGCCTGCTGCAGCGGGGCGCTAGATAGCTCCTGTCCGGCGAGCGGTCGCAGCGTAGGGTCAGGCGTGAATGGACTGCTCCATTGGTGGCGAGCCGAATTGGAACCGTCGGCCCGTGACTGTTTCAGGAATCACCCGCACATAGTGCGTCTTACTTTCAGACGCCGTCCACGGCAATACCTGGGCACGCTCCGCGTTCGCGATCTCCTCACTTGTACGAAGCGAGCGCGCGTGGCCCTTGATGATCACGCTCCAGCCCTCGGCGACATTATGATCGTCGGCCTCGAACACCACCTGATTGTTGATCGCGGTGCTGACCAACTTGGTGCCCTCAGCGGTGCGAAACAGGATCGTGCGGCTATCAACGACGTAGTTCACCGGGAAGATCTCGGGCCGGCCGCCGACGCTCGTGACCAGTCGCCCCAGCGTGACACCTGCCAATAGCTCCCAGCATTCGTGCACCGTCAGGATGGTGACCGCATCATCGTTTTGGTTTTCGTACGTCATAGCGATCAGGCTACTGAAGGAAGCCGTGAATTGCGCCCGCCAAAAGTCCTGCCTGGCGGGGACCAAAGTTGTGCGCACGCTTGGCCTGCGTTCGTGCGCGTGGTGTAGCTCGCTGATTGCTAACGGATCTTAAGGACATCGCCCAACGGATTCCGCGGTGTAGGTGCCGGGGGACCTTCCATCGACGGTGCTGTCCCGGCACGGATCAGAAGCTGTGGCTCGCCGCGCTGCTCGATCAGGCTGCGCACGACATCGCGGCTTTCATCAATCTCGATCAGATGGGTCAGTGTGCAGGTCGCCATGCCGGCCGCGGTGCATTCCAGCAAGACGGTCGACAGAACCTCGCCACACCTCAACGCATCCGCTCTGGTGTCTTTCGCTGTCGACAACACGAGGATTTTCGACCAGTCCACCGTGACCTCGGGACGCCGATCCAGGTGGCTTCTGACTGGAAACTGCCGCCCCACATCGACGCGGCGGTGTTCTTCACCAGACGCCAACGCACTCGGCGGTACACCCTCATTATTTACGAACGGTGAAGTCCACCAATCTAATTCGAGTTGATATGACAAATCATCGCGGCGAACTGCTTCGGCGAGCTCTGAGGCCTCGACCAGTTGCGGTCGCGCGTCATCGGAGAGCACATGTAGTGTCACGGGGCTGTCATCGATCGCCCTGCGTAGGACGGGTTCGAAGGTGTCCCAGTAGGTGGGCCGACCCAGCGGCAGCCGATCGGTTCTGCGTTGCAGAATCGCTGTGGCGCGGTCGCGCTGGGCGTCGGTGACGTGGTCGACGGAGCTGAATTCGATCGATGCCAGCTGGTCGGGGTCCTTCGGGTTGGGAAACCGTTTGATGCTCGCGTGCCAACCCGCCGCCAGCATCGCGACACGAAGGTGATCGAGCACTGCGCCACAACTGATGATCGCTTCTCGGCCCGAGTCGTCGGTGCCCGGAACTGTGCGGTGACGATCGACGAAGAGGCGCAGAACGCCGCCCTCGGCCACCCACAGCCACGGCTGGCTGTTGTGCACAGATGGAGCCCGGCAAGCCAGTAGCACCGCGTTCTTGAGAACTTGCGTTTCCGGTGTCGCAGGCATGATGTCACAACCCCTTGCCGAGTTTTACGGTTCGCTGACGACGCTAGGAGACATTAGCGTCCGCGACTAGGGTCATGTGTCCTCGTCGACGGGGCCATTCGGCGCCAACGGCGCATTTTTGCCAATGGCATTCATCTGTGGGGGGGCCATCAGTCAGAAGCGTTTCGGTATCGGGCAAAGCGTTTTTGGCTGACGACCGTGGCTCTGTGAAGCGTTCCATCTCAGCAGAGTCCAATGTCCTGGGACCGGGGACCAAGGACTCTCGTCTCGCGTATGCGCATGCCCGAGGCTGGTGGCTATGTCCGGAGGCAGGTGGAGACGATGACCCAAACAATGTTGGACATCGCGATGATCACGACGGCAGTGGAGTTGGCGTGTCGTGCTCCCTCGCTGCACAACAGCCAGCCGTGGCGGTGGGTTGCCACCACCACGAGTGTCGATCTCTTCGTTGACCCAGACCGAACGGTGACATCGACTGACAGGTCAGGTCGCGAAGCGATCATCAGTTGCGGCGCCTCGCTTCATCACTTCCGGGTCGCGATGGCCGCCATTGGCTGGGACGTCAAGGTGGGCCAATTTCCCAACCCGCACAATCTCGACCACCTCGCCTCGATCGACTTCGCTTCGGTCGACCATGTGACGCAGGCCCGGCGCGACCGCGCCCGCGCGATAGTGCGTCGCCGGACCAACCGGCTACCGTTCCGCGCGCCAAAGCACTGGGCATCGTTCGAGCCCGTATTGCGCAGCTCATTCGAAAGCGAATTGGTCACCCTTGACGTGCTGGCTAAAGATGCGCGATGGCGATTGGCGGAGGCGTCTCGACTCACTGAAGCCCTACGCCGATATGACGACCAGTATCAACATGAATTAGATTGGTGGACAGCGCCGTTGAGGGCTTCAGAGGGAATACCTCAAAGCGCCCTGGTGTCAGAGTCGGACGGCGGCAGGGTCGACGTGAACCGTCGGTTCCCCACTGACCCCTCCGATGAGCGGAGTTCTGCGGGCACCTACGACCAAGCGAAGATCCTCGTGCTGGGCACACCCAGGGACACTCGCGCCGACGCCCTGAATAGCGGCGAGGCGCTTTCAGCGATCCTGCTGGAGTGCACGATGGCGGGGCTGGCGACTTGCCCAGTAACACACGTCACGGAGCTGGAAGCCAGCCGGAACATCATTCGGGATCTCACCCGCGGCCGCGCAGCGGTACCTCAAGTTTTGGTCCGGGTCGGTATCGAACCGGAGGACGAGTTCGTTTCCGAGCCGACGCCGCGGCGGCCATTGAGCGACGTATTGGAAATTCGACGTTAAAGCCCCATGAGCTCTGTGTCCGTCTCGCTTGACCACTGCTACAGCGCACCGTAAGAATGTCGGTGCGCGGAGCCCGCCTAATAAGACCGGGCGGTGGCCAGTGAGGTGACCCGCATGAATCTCAACGCGCTTTCGCGGGCAATCACCAGCTCGACGTACAGGCGGATCGGCACCAAAGCGGCGGGCCATGTGTAAGGACCAGGGGATTCGGCCGGGAAGCGGGTTTGACTTGGAGCTGCTGGATGGCCCGGCCGGCAGTCCGATCGAGCTGTTCACCCCAGCCGCGAGCCGAACGACTGCAACGGGGGTGGCGTCATGCCGGTGAGCCGGCGCGATTTGTTGAAATGGGGCGGTATCGCCGCCGGTGGTCTGGGCACTGTGGTGGGGTGTTCGCCGCCATCGCCATCGCCATCGCCGCCGAACGGCAAACCCGACTACACGCTGCGCATTGGCACCGGCACCGTCGAGTTGGCGCCGGATCGTGTGGTCTCAACCGTCGTCTACAACGGGCAGTTCCCAGGACCGCTGCTGCGGTTCAAGCAAGGCCAGACCGCCTGGGTGGACATCCACAACGACACCGACACCCCTGAACAGCTGCATTGGCACGGCCAGCAGATACCGGTCGAGGTCGACGGCGCCGCCGAAGAAGGTACCCCGTACATCCCCGCCCACGGCATGCGACGCATCTCGTTTACGCCCGGCCCGCCAGGATTCCGCTTCTATCACACCCACCTCGTCGCACGAGCCGACTTGGCGCGGGGCCAATACAGCGGCCAGGTTGGTCCGGTCTATATCGAGCCAAAACAGAATCCCGGGGCCTACGACCAGGAAATCTTCCTCACCCTCAAGGAGTTTCAGCCCTCTTTCAGCATCCAGGGCGACATGGACGCCGATTTACTGGCCGGCGACCAGGACCCCGACCTGAGGGCAAAGGGGGAGTCGGCGATGGCCGCCTCGCTCGCGCAGGGCATGCCGCACGGCTATGAGGTGGGCTACGACGCGTTCGCGATCAACGGACGCATGCTCGGACATGGCGAGCCGATCCGCGTGCAAACCGGCCAGCGGGTGCTGCTGCACGTGCTCAACGGCAGCGCCGGCGAGAACCGCAGCCTGGCCCTGCCCGGACACAGTTTCACCGTTGTTGCGTTGGACGGCAACCCGGTTCCGCACCCCGCGCCAGTGCCGGTGCTGTGGCTTGGCGCCGCCGAACGGATCTCGGCGATCGTGCAGATGAGCAACCCCGGGGTCTGGGTACTTGGGGATCTCGCCGACTCTGACCGCCAGAACGGCATGGGCATCGTGGTCGAATACGCCGGCCGCAGCGGCGATCCGCAGTGGGCCCCACCGCCGCCGTTCAAATGGGACTATCGCCTGTTCGCCACACCCGACCCGGCTCCGCCGGCCACTCCCGATCACAGCATCGACATGCTCATCGAGAAACGCAACGCCACTGACAATGGTTTCAACGTGTGGACCCTCAACGACAAACCGTTCGACATGGACACCAATCAACCCGTCTACGACATCCAGCTGGGCAAGCGCTACCGGATCCGCCTGCGCAACGCCACCGACGACATCCACCCCATCCACCTGCACCGGCACACCTTCGAAATCACGCACGTCGCCGGAACACCCACCGCCGGGTTGCTCAAGGACGTCGCAATGCTCGGCGGTTACCAGAGCATGGACATCGACTTCCTCGCCGACCAAGCGGGCTTGTCACTGTTCCACTGCCACCAGCAACTGCATATGGACTACGGATTCATGGCCCTGCTGCACGCGAGCTGACTCCAGCCGGCCGCAACTGATCAGACACAGACCTGGCCCTGCCATGCGTTACGATCGCGACCGCAGCCCGCCGCCACGATCTGCCAGGGAGTCCCATGAATGTTGTCAACGGCCTGCCGGCCCATGTCCTGCTCGTGCACTTCATGGTGGTACTCGCACCACTAACTGCTCTGCTTGAGATCGCTTGCGCGCTATGGCCCGCCGCGCGCCGGGGCCAGCTAGTGTGGCTCATGCTGATCCTGGCCATCGTCGTCACCGTATTGACGCCAATCACCACAGACGCCGGCGGATGGTTATATGACCTAAGGCGCAACCCTGATCCGATCTTGCGCGAGCACGCCGAGCGGGGCGACACAATGATCTATTTCTCTCTCGCGCTGCTCGTCGTCGCAATCGCACTTGTGGTATTTCGCTTTGCCGAACGCCGAGCTCACAAGTCCGGATTAGTAACGAGAATACTTGTGGCGATTGTGGTTCTGGCCGTTGGGGTCTCGTCGATGATTCAAATTTACCGCATCGGTGATGCCGGAGCCCAGTCGGTGTGGGGCAACGAAATCGCACATCTGAAGAAGTCCAACGGAACCTAGCGTCCGCCGGTTGTCGAGAATCACGCGGGGATCCAGGGTCAGGCTTCATCTGAAGATAGCTTTTTGGCCCGAACCCCTCACGAGCTTAACGAGAGGGCATAAGGACCTTGAGGCGAGGACCAAGGCCTCTGATCAGTCGCCGGCCTCAGCCGTACCGTTCTGCATAGTGTCACTAATGTCCTTCGGTGCTGGGAGTTCACGATGTTCGATCGGTATCCACCAAAATCAGTAGTCGTTGGGGTTGACGGGTCTCAGGCGGCAATTCGTGCTGCCCGGTGGGCCGTTGACGAGATAGCCGGAACCGACATTCCGCTTCGTCTGCTGTTCGTCACCAAAGCGAACCCAAGCGCTAGCCCGAGAGAATCAAGAGCGGCGCTGGCAGCGGCCCAGGAGGTTGTGCACGACGCCTACACCGCCATCGATGTCATGGGTACGCCATTGAAGGTTGAGATGGAAGTCATTGAGGGACAACCGGTGCCGGCGCTGATTGCTGCTTCGCGTTCCACGTCATTGCTATGTGTCGGCGACACGGGTTCCGCGCAGCACCCAAAGAGCTGGATAGGTTCCACTGCAAAGGAAGTGGCGCAAGCTGCCCATTGCTCGGTTGCTATCGTCCGAGGCGACCCCCACGATACGGGCACAAGGGGCCGCGGTTGTATTGTTGCACGCGTTGATGACTCACCAGATGACATCGATGTTCTGGATCTAGCATTCAACGAGGCCTTACGGAGACGCGCTCCGCTGCGGGTGCTGACAACCGCACAGTCGCGGTCCAATAGCCCTCGGGATGATCGGGGTTTCATAGCCAGCAACATTCATCTGAGGCGCTGCAAAGACAACTATCCCGATGTCGAAATCGACATCGTTCTTCTCGGAGGCTCCTTTCTCGGCTATCTCGCCGAGCATGCCACGTCGATCCAGCTGGTCGTGGTCGGGTCCGATCGGTCTGGCGAATTCCAACAGCTTCTCGGCGATCCTGGCGCTCTGGTCCTGCGTAATAGCGGTTTCTCGATGTTGCTCGTGCATCTTTAACAACGGCCAGTGTGGCACCTACCCGACGGCGGCGTCGTCGTTCATCCGGGACGGGGCATCGGCCGACGAGAAAGGGATGGAATCGATGATCGAACTACTGCCAGACATGCCGGAGGGAGTGACCGGTATCCGCGTGTCTGGACGGCTGCTAGGTGACGACCTGCGCAAGTTCAAGCCGGTCGTAGAAGAGCCGCTGAAAGCCGGCGAGGAGATCAGGATCGTGGAGGTCATCGCATCCGATTACGAAGGCTTCGGGCCGGGCGGGTTCGTCGAGGACATGAAGCTGGGCTTCGGTACCCTCTTGGCGCGTCATTCGGCCATCAAGCGAATCGCGATAGTGACCGACAAGGAATGGGTCGCCCATACGCTGCATGCGCTGGCATGGATGCTCCCCGGCGAGCTCGCCCTGTTCGGCCTCGACGAGTTCGACCGCGCCAAAGAGTGGGCCGCCGGCTGACGGGCGGCCTCTTGATTCAGTCAAGAACTGTCGAGGCCTCAAGTGCTCGATGCCGCCGATCAACCCGTCCCTGCCATCACCCTGTGCTGGTGGCCCCGGAGCCCCGCACTTGTTGTGCCTGACGCCGAATTCGCCGGCGACGCTCGTCCTGTTCTCGCCAGCCCCCTCTCACCCGCCGCGTTGACAAGACCAAGGGGTCCTGCCAGATGCTCTTTTCTCACCAGATCGTGTGATGCCTAGTGGAGCCGACCAGCGTCGGATGGGCAAATGAGCGCGTCAATAGGTGACTTCAGACCCTATGCCGAGCTGTTCACCACCGAGACCATGGGGCAACGCAGGGACTCAGTTAGAGCGCTGGTCGCTTACACAAAGGACGTGGAATGGGTGCTATGTCAGGCGATTCGGCTCTGTTCTCTAACTCCGATTTAGATGTGCTGGCGTCGCAATTCCTGGACTCCGCCTACGCCGACAAGACGTATGCGGATTGGCCGCTGGATCGACGCCTCGACGGGTTTCTCCGTCGCCGGGGCATGTTCCGCATCGCCGAAGACGGCGATGCATACGACCTCGTCCTCGACCGCGTCATGATGCACGTCGGCATGGCATCCCACTCAGGCGTGGTGCAAGATGACTAGGGCAGCCGATGTCACCCGGCACTCGCCTCGGCGCGTGTTCCGCGACCGCCGCGAGGCCGGCAGGGTGTTGGCGAACCTCCTCAGCGCATATCGTGATCGACCGGATGTGATTGTCCTGGGCTTGGCGAGGGGTGGAGTGCCTGTTGCATGGGAAGTGGCAGCCGCGCTGCACGCCCCGCTGGATGCCTTCATCGTCCGCAAACTCGGTGCCCCCGGCCATGAAGAGTTTGCGGTTGGAGCGTTGGCAAGTGGGGGCCGCGTCGTGGTCAATGACGATGTCGTGCGGGGATTGCGGATCAGTCCGCAGCAACTGCGCGACATCGCCGAGCGTGAAGGCCGGGAGCTGGTCCGGCGGGAGGCCGCCTATCGCGGCGGACGCCCACCCATCGACCTAGCCGGCAAGACGGTCGTCCTTGTCGACGACGGCTTGGCCACCGGCTCAAGCATGTTCGCCGCGGTGCAGGCGTTACGCGAAGCCGAGCCTGCGCACATCGTGATTGCGGTGCCAGCAGCGCCGGAGTCCACCTGCCGGGAATTCGCCGGCCTCGTCGACGACGTTGTATGCGCGACCATGCCCACCCCATTTTTTGCAGTCGGAGAATCGTTCTGGGACTTCCGCCAGGTTACTGACGAAGAAGTCCGCACGCTGCTCGCCACCCCGACGACAAACGGCTCGACGAGCAGACCCGCCGTGCGGACAGCGGCCGAGATCGTCAGCAGCGTTGCTATCGATGCTCCTGCGGGTATCCCGCCGCGCGAGACGTTGGAGGAGCTGATTGGCGATGCGCGCATCGTATTGATCGGTGAGAGTTCGCACGGGACGCACGAGTTCTACGATGCTCGGGCCGCCATCACCAAATGGCTGATCGAGGAGAAGGGATTCTGTGCCGTCGCCGCGGAAGCGGACTGGCCCGACGCCTACCGAGTGAATCGGTACGTTCGTGGTCTCGGCGAGGATAAGAACGCCGATGAGGCGTTGAGCGGATTCGAACGCTTTCCGGCCTGGATGTGGCGCAACACCGTCGTCCGTGACTTTGTCGACTGGCTACGCACCCGCAACCAACGCCAGCAGTCAAACGGTCAACGGCAGGCTGGCTTCTATGGACTGGATCTCTACAGCCTGCACCGGTCGATGAACGAAGTGATCACCTTCCTAGAGAAGGTCGACCCGAAGGCGGCGACACGGGCCCAGGCCCGTTATGCCTGCTTCGACCACGCGTCGGCCGACGATGGTCAGGCTTATGGATTTTCGGCGGCGTTCGGCGCCGGCCCATCGTGCGAAAATCAAGCGATCGAGCAACTGGTTGACTTCCAGCGAAATGCACTTGGCTATGCGCGCAGGGACGGATTGCTCGCCGAGGACGAACTGTTCTACGCCCAGCAAAATGCTCAGACGGTGCGCAACGCGGAGGTGTACTACCGTGCGATGTTCAGCGGTCGGGTCACCTCGTGGAATTTGCGTGATAAGCACATGGCGCAGACCCTCGAGGCCCTTTTGGCACATCTGGACCGCCACCACGATGGGCCACCCGCGCGAATAGTGGTGTGGGCCCACAACTCCCACGTTGGGGATGCTCGGGCGACTGAGGTTGGCGCCGACGGGCAACTGACGCTCGGTCAACTTGTTCGTCAGCGATATGGCGGCGAAGAGTCACGCCTCATTGGGCTCAGCACGTATGGGGGCACCGTCACCGCTGCCAGCGAGTGGGGTGGCATTGCCGAACGCAAAGCCGTTCGGCCGGCGCTCAATGGGAGCATTGAAGAACTCCTACACGAGACCGGCCGGAGTGCGTTCCTGGTGTCGGCGCGCATTTGCCCGGAAGCCGCAGACGCGCTCAGTGTCGTTCGATTGGGGCGCGCCATCGGTGTGATCTATCAGCCCGCGACCGAACGGCAGAGCCACTACTTCCACGTGCGGCCCGCCGACCAATTCGACGCGATGATTCACATCGACAGGACCCGGGCGCTCGAACCTCTGGAGCCTACGAGTCGCTGGATTGCCGGCGAAACGCCGGAGACGTACCCGAGCGGGCTTTAGCCGTGATGCAAGAGCCAGCGACACCCGGGTCGATTTTCGTGGGTATCGACGGCTCAAAGACAGCGATACGCGCAGCACTTTGGGCGGCCGATGAGGCTGCTATTCGTGACGTCCCGCTGCGCCTCGTTTGCGCGGTTGAGCAGGGCGACATCCGTCAGGCAGAGGGCTTGGCGCACAAGTTCAGCGCCGCGGAAAATGCACTTCGCCAGGCGTTCGCGGCGGTTGAGGCCACCGGAAAGCGGGTAAAGATAGAGACGGAGATTGCCGACGGGCCCCCGGTCAGTTCGTTGATTCGCGCGTCGGCATCAGCGGCCATGGTGTGTGTGGGTGCGGTCGGATTACGTCACTTCCAACCGGGCCAGGTCGGTTCCACCGCTGCGGCACTGGCCATCTCGGGACGATGTCCAGTGGCGATTATCCGAACTCGTGACGAGCACCACCGACAGCCAGATGAGATTGTCGTCCATGTAGACGGGTCTCCTGACAACGGTTTGCTGCTGGGCGCCGCCATGGAGGAAGCTCAGTTGCGCAACGCCGCAATTCGGGCGATTACCTGCCGGCAGACCGTATCGCATGATGACGAAACAGACTGGGATTACGATCGCCAGGCATGCGCGGACCTAAATCGTCGGTTGGCCCGTTGGCGGCGACGGTATCCGCAGGTCGAGGTAGAGTCAATGGCCACGCGAGGCAGCCTGCTGGACTACCTGGCTCGCACCCGCCGATCGGTGCGGTTGGTCATTGTCAGCGCCCACAACCTTCAGCAATTAGGGGAACTTCTTGGACCAAGCGGGACGGCCACGCTGCAGGACGCTGATTGTTCGCTCCTCATCGTGAATCACCCACATTTGTGAGTTCGGGCAATTGTGAACTTGTGGGATATTGAACCTGACTCGCGTGACCATCAGGAAGGACCCGCAATGGTTAGAGTTTTCTTGGTCGACGACCATGAAGTCGTTCGCCGTGGGCTTGCTGACCTGCTCGCGTCGGACCCTGAGCTCGAAGTCATCGGCGATGCGGGCTCAGTCTCCGAAGCCAAGGTCAGAATAGCCGCGCTGAAGCCCGACGTCGCCGTGCTTGACGTTCGCCTTCCCGATGGCAGTGGAATCGAACTATGCCGCGACTTGCTCTCCGAACTCCCAGAGCTGCGGTGTTTGATGTTGACTTCGTTCACCTCCGATGAGGCGATGCTCGAGGCGATTCTCGCCGGCGCCAGCGGTTACGTCGTCAAAGACATCAGGGGCATGGAGCTGGCTAGTGCGATCAAAGACGTCGGCGCGGGTAAATCACTGCTGGACAACCGTGCGGCCGCTGCTTTGATGGCGAAACTCCGCGGGTCCGCAGAGCGCCAAGATCCGCTCTCCGGTTTGACCGACCGCGAGCGGACGCTACTGGAACTTCTCAGCGAAGGACTGACCAACAGGCAGATCGCCACCCGAATGTTCCTGGCCGAGAAAACGGTGAAGAACTACGTATCGCGGCTGCTGGCCAAACTCGGCATGGAGCGGCGGACCCAAGCGGCGGTGTTCGCCTCGAAGTTGGGCCAAGGGTCCGCCCCGCCGGCTACGGATACAGACGCACCGCCGGGTTGGCCGGCCACGTCGACATAGCGGCGACTTCCGGCCTCTGCGTTTTCTTGGGTGGTGTCCGGTTCAAACGGGACTAAGCTGATCAAAGGCACGTTCGCGTTGTCGCCCTACGCAAGCTGCCAGGGGCTGAAGTTCTCGTGGAGGTCGCGGGTCGGGTGAGCAGCGAGGAAAGTGGCTCGGCTTTTGCCGGATTAGGCCAGCGTGGGCTGGTAAGCAGGATGCATGAGCAACTCGACGAGTTGCTGGCAGCTCGCGACCAAATGGAGCAATTGCTCCTGGTGATCGTCGAACTCGGTTCAGATCTCGATCTGGACGCCACGTTGTGTCGGATTGTTCACGCGGCCAGGAAATTGACCTCTGCCCCCTACGGCGCCGTGGCCGTACGTGATCCCGACGGCGTGTTGCTCTCGTTTGTCCACGAGGGAATCGACGCTGACGCGGCGCGGCGAATCGGGCCCCTGCCGGTCGGTAAGGGTGTCCTCAGTCTGTCGCTCCTCGATACACCGGCTTTGCGGCTAGATGATCTGGCCACGCACCCGGCCGGGGTCGGGTTCCCGCAGCACCATCCTCCGATGCATGGTTTTCTTGGTGTGCCGATCACCATCCGGGGGGCGATATTCGGCAACCTCTATCTGACCCACGACGAGCCAGGTCGGCTGTTCTCTGAATCCGATGAGGTCGCCGCTCGTGCGTTGGCGTTGGCGGCTGCGGTCGCCATCGATAATGCGCAACTATTCGAACGCGAGCGCACGTCGGTGAAGTGGATGGACGCTAGTCGGGAAATCACAACCGCCCTGCTGTCCAGTGACGAGCTGAGCTCGCATCCGTTGCGGTTGATCGCCGAACGCGCGCGCGCCCTAACCGAAGCCGAACAGGCGATTGTGCTCGTTCCGGTTGACGCCGACCTACCTAATGACGAAGTCGACGCGCTGGTTGTCTCTGCGGCGGTAGGGTTAAATGCCGCCGAGGTTATCGGCCAACGGATTCCGGTGGACGCCTCCAGTACCGGCGCGGTTTTCCGCTCTGGTGAGCCGCTGATCACCGAGGCGCTGAGTTACCCGATCCACGCATTCACCGATGTTGGGCAGCGCAGCGCGATTTTGATGCCATTGCGGACCCATGATGAAGTCGTGGGCGTGATCGCGGTTGCGCGCAGCGCAGACCAGCCACCGTTCGACGACAGTTACCTCGATCTGGTGAGCGATTTCGCCACCCACGCTGCGATAGCGCTCATGCTCGCGTCGGGCCGCGAGCATGCGCGCCAGCTAACCATTGTGGCCGAGCGTGAGCGAATCGCGCATGACTTGCATGATCATGTCATCCAAAGGTTATTCGCCGCAGGCATGGCTCTGCAGGGCACGGTCGCCCGGGTACGTTCACCTGAGGTTACTGACCGGCTGAACCGCACGCTTGACGATCTGCAGACAATCATCGAAGAGATCCGCACCAGCATCTTCCAGCTGAAATCCCCGCTGGAGCCAGGTGGCGGCTTTCGGCATCGGATTCAACGACTGGTTGCCGACCTCACCGAGGACCGCGACATAGCCACAACCGTGCGCATGCACGGACCGACAACCGCGGTCGGCGGCGAACTCGCCGAACACGCCGAAGCGGTCACCGCGGAAGCTGTCAGCAACGCCGTTCGCCACTCCGGCGCCTCACGAGTGACCATCGAGGTCAGTATTGCCGACATGTTGACTCTCGACATCATTGACGACGGATGCGGAATGCCGGTCGACAATCCGCGACGCAGCGGCCTAGCTAACATGTCGTACCGCGCTGAACAGGTTGGTGGCAGCTGCGAGATCACCAACCCACCTGCGGGCGGTACCCGGGTTCACTGGACCGCTCCGCTGGCCGATTACTAACACCTGACGAAATCCGCAGCAGTCCCGCACACTGAGCGCTCGGCCGTACGGGACCAATGGCTCGCGGGCGGGGTCTAATGACCCCTGTCAACCGGGGCGGACCAGACATAACTTCGGGTGCAGGGATCGCAAAGAGGAGAAACGATGAGCAGTCAAGTCGTGGAACTCACGGCTCCATGTCAATTGCGAGACGGCCGCCTCGTTTCGCTGCGGCGCCTCGGCGCCGACGATGCCGAGGCCGTTACGATACTTTCTCAACGCCTCACCGATCACGATCGCCACTATCGCTTCTTCACGCTGAACCCCGTTCGTCTCGACCAACTCGTTGGCAAGATGATCGAACCGGGGAGTGGACAGTGCGCTCTTGGCGCATTTGCAGGAGACCGACTCATTGGTGTAGCGAATTACACAGTCTCCGATGACGAGACCGTTGCCGATATCGCGATAGTTGTTGCGCACGAATATCATTCGGTTGGCGTAGGAGCAGCCTTACTCAAGCATCTGGCCCAGATCGCTCGAGCTGATGGAATTCGGCATTTCGAGGCCGACGTCCTGGCCGACAATGACCCCATGCTCGTGGTCTTGTTCGACTTCGGCTGGCCGAGTGGGCGACTGAATCACGGGTCAGTTCTCCATCTGAACATCGAGCTGCCTGACTGCATCAGCGCTTCAACCGCCTCCAATGGGGTTCCACAGCAAGGAGTGTGAGATGTCATCGCAGAAAAAGAAATACGGGATTTTGGTTTGTGTCGATGGGTCGGCGGCTTCTGACGCTGCCGTAGCCTGGGCAACCCGCGAGGCTGTCATGCGCCAGCTGCCCATCACGCTGATGCACGCTGTTCCGCCCGTGGTCGTCGGCTGGCCGGTGGCTCAGCTGTACACAGATACGCCAGAGTGGCAGAAAGAAAACGGACAGCATGTTGTTGATCAGGCCCGCAAGACTCTTGGCGCCAGCCTGAGTGAGTCCGAGTCGCCTGAAGTGCGCACTGAGATGGTGTATTCCAGCGTTGTGCCAACGCTGATTGATGCATCCAGAGATGCTTCGATGATCGTCGCGGGCAGCCAGGGCCTGGGCGCGTTGGGCCGCCTGCTGCTCGGCTCGGTCACTATGGCACTGACGCACCATGCGCACTGCCCGGTCGCGGTGATTCATTCCGACGGAGGCCTAACTCGTGGTTCCAATGCGCCTGTGCTACTTGGCATCGACGGATCGCCCGCCTCGGAAGCCGCCACCGCACTGGCCTTTGATGAAGCCTCCCACCGCGGGGTTGGTCTGGTGGCGCTGCACGCGTGGAGCGACGTGGGGGTGTTTCCAATTCTGGGAATGGACTGGCGGGACAGCGAGCGTGAAGGGCAGGAAATCCTCGCCGAGCGTCTCGCCGGTTGGCAAGAGCGGTATCCGGATGTGCATGTCGAGCGATTGATCTTCTGCGATAAGCCTTCCCGGTGGCTGCGTGAGCAGTCTGAACGTGCCCAGCTGGTGATAGTCGGTAGCCATGGACGCGGCGGCTTTCCCGGTATGCTTCTGGGTTCGGTCAGCTCCGCGGTGGCTCAATCGGCAACAGTCCCGGTAATCGTGGTTCGCGGTAACTGACGAGGCGGGGCTGGCGTCAGTGCTCGGCAGGGTCTTTGGTCCCACGTGTTAGGGCCATTCGGAAGGCGCTTGCCTGGGCCCGCTTCGGCATTCTTGGTCCATGACCTATGTGATCGGCACGGCCTGCGTGGATGTGATGGACAAGTCGTGCGTTCAGGAATGCCCAGTCGACTGCATCTACGAGGGTGCCCGGTCGATGTATATCAACCCCGATGAGTGTGTGGACTGTGGCGCTTGCAAGTCGATTTGTCGCGTTGAGGCGATTTACTGGGAGGGTGATCTACCCGATGACCAGCAACAGCACCTCGACGACAACGCCGCCTTTTTCAGCCAGGTGCTCCCGGGCCGAGATGCCCCATTGGGTTGTCCGGGTGGTTACGCGAATGTAGGTCCAATGGGCGTTGACACGCCGTTAATCACCACGATGCCAGCGCCCCCGAGTGATGCGGCCCGCCACCTGCCGCACCTGCGCCAGGCTGATCAATCCCGTGATTGAATTGTTCCATCTTGGATGAAGCGCGATGATCGCGTATCGGTGACTGGTCCGGATCCTGATGGGCTATCCACACTGTCAAGGGGTGGGCGGCAGATAGCGATTCCCCCGTTCTTCCAGCGGACGCTCAGGGGTCAGTCTTCACCCGACCCGGACCCACGTCGTCTTCTTACTTTTTGTGCACAACGAGTACCGAGCATCCCGTGTGTCCGAAGTGGGGAGTAATTGGGCCTACTATTCCAGCAACCCTGCCGGCTTCTGAGCTGCTCACAACAGCAAGTCGAACGGATTCCGTTGTGCTGTGTAAAAAGGCAGCAACTCCGTGTCTGGCCGCAGTTGGGCGCACATGCACCTCGGGGTACTGTGCTACCCAGCGGCCGAGCCGATGATCTAGCTGTTGGTAGGGGATTTCACCGAAACCCCATCGCCATACCCCCAGCGCCAAAATCGGCGCGTCACGGAGTCGCGCTTCCTTGAAGCCGTACTCGAGCACCGCGTCATTATCGGGTGACTCGTCAATCACGACTGCGATCCATCCGGAAGGTAACGCCCCGGCTTCGCGACTACTCCGAATCACCGCGACTGGGCAATGTGCATTCTGCGCGACACCGTCTGCGGTCGAGCCGAAAACCCTGCTGCTGAGTTGTCTGAGCCCAATGGACCCGATGCAAACCAATGCCGCGTTGCGTGATTCGTTGACCAGGACGTCCTTGGGGGATCCGCGGACAAGTTCGGTTTCAATCTTGACCTGTTCGCCCATGGAATGGAGGGCCGCGCAGGCGGCGCGGAGCACCGTTTCGCCGTACTCGATGTCCAGACTCTCGTCGCCCGCGGGTTGATCGGGCTGTAGTGCGGGGATCGCGTTAATGAGACGAAGCGGGATGTCGCGGCTGATAGCCTCGGCGACTGCCCATTTGGCCGCATTTATCGCTGCACCTGAGCCGTCGATACCCACGACGACCCGCTCTCGCCCTTGGTTCATCTCATCCTCCGGATTGAAATGCAAGGCACCGGAACAGCCCGGGCCCGTCACCCAAGTGACCCTATGAGACGTTAACGACTTTCCGGCAGGGCCGTTTGGCTCCTGCGTTGCGGCACATGGTCACCTGAGTGGGCTGCGTGTGAACGCCATTCGATCAACTCCGGTCGAGCCATCGAGGTCTCAGTGCCATGCAGTGTGTGACCAAAGGCTCATGCCCGACGACCTCAGGATGAATAACGTTATCGATGACGGACAACTAGGGAGAAAGAAAATGGCTGCACCCATAAAGCGTCACGGCATCGTCGTGGGAGTCGATGGATCGGCCGCCTCGGATTTCGCTGTCTGCTGGGCTGCGCATGACGCGTCGATGCGCCATATCCCACTTACGTTGGTGCACATGGTGAACTCGGTGACGATGTGGCCTCAGGTGCCGATGTCAGCTGAAGCGGTGGTGTGGCAGGAAGACGACGGGCGTCGGGTCCTCGAAGAGGCGGTCAAGATCGCCGAAGACACCACGAAGACATCACGGGGGCTCGAAATCTCGAGCGAACTCAGGCATTCACCTCCTGTGCCGACGCTGGCCGAAATGTCCGACGAGGCAGAGATGGTCGTTGTCGGCTGTTACGGGCGCGGAGCGGTCGGCCGGGTATTGCTGGGTTCGGTCACCTCCGGTCTGGTGCGACGGGCGAGCTGCCCGGTCGGGGTAATTCGGGAGGAAGATCAGTCGACGCCTGACTTGCGTCATGCTCCCGTGCTCGTAGGCATCGATTGTTCGCCGGCCTCGGAGCTGGCGACGGCCATTGCGTTTGACGAAGCATCGCGTCGCGGGGTCGGCCTGACGGCATTGCACGCGTGCAGCGATGTTGCGATGTGTGAACGCCCTTGGCTGGACTGGATGTCGGAAGGCCAGCGGGGCCTAGCTGAATATCTCGCGGGTTGGAAAGAACGCTATCCGGACGTCAAGGTGAACCGACTCGTCGTTTCCGATCACCCGGGTCAGGCGTTGATCGAGCAATCGGAATCGGCCCAGCTGGTTGTGGTGGGCAGCCACGGCCGGGGCAGCGTGGCTGGCAAGCTGCTGGGTTCGGTTAGCAACGCAGTGATCCACTCGGTCCAGGTGCCGGTGATCGTCGCGCGGCCGGCCTGAGAGTGTTGGACGCAGTCGCCAAACAGAGGCCTTTCAGCTATGCGGAGTGGGACTTTCGGCTCCGGTCCGACGGCGGTCGGACTTCTAGGGTTGGCAACCATACGAACTTGCTAGCGGGTTAAGCGGATTGGAGTGGTTGTGATGAGCCATAACGTGGAATTTCTTGTGCTCGTCGTAGTTGCGGCGATGCTGCTTTTGCTGACCGCCTCGATTCGGGTGGTGCAGCAGTATCAGCGCGGTGTGCATTTCCGCCTCGGCAGGGTCATCGCGGTTCGTGAACCCGGGCTGCGGTTGATCATCCCGGTCATCGACCGCCTGTGGCGGGTTTCGATGCGAATTGTGACCATGCCGATCCAATCGCAGGGCATCATCACCCGCGACAACGTCAGTGTCGACATCGCCGCGGTCGCTTACTTCCGTGTCGTTGATGCCCGCAAATCGGTGGTCGTGATCGAAAACGTCGGTGCCGCAATTGATCAGATTGCGCAGACGACCCTGCGCAACGTCGTCGGGCAACATTCCCTCGATGAGGTCCTCGCCCAAACGGAGAAGATCAACGCCAGCATCCGCCAGATCCTCGATACCACCACCGTGGAGTGGGGCGTGGAGGTGACACTCGTCGAACTCAAGGACATCCAGCTACCGGACAGCATGAAGCGCGCGATGGCCCGCGAGGCCGAAGCCGAGCGCGAGAAGCGGGCGAAAATCATTGCCGCCGAGGGCGAAGCGCGCGCTGCCGCCGCACTCGGCGACGCTTCCGACACCATGATGCAGCATCCTTTGGCGTTGCAGTTGCGAAATCTGCAGACGCTGGCCGAGCTGGGGGTGGAGAAAAACACCACCGTCGTGTTCCCCGCGCCGATGATGAGCGCGATCGGAGAGCTCACCGGCTTCCTGAATCGTGAGCGGACCGCCGCGAGTTCGAGCCAGCCTAATGGGCTACCCGACGAACTACTCACCCATGCCGCGAAGTTGAGCTGCACGCCGTAACCCTGCATGTGTTGCGTATCGGAGGCCGGATGGCCACACGGCGAGGGACTAATTCCTCCTTACCCCGCTGCAGGTCCAAGGATTAGCGTCATCGATATGGCGTCACTCAAATTGAATGGGTCTAGCTGAAGGTGGACACGAAATGACAAGGCACGCAACAAAGCTAGGTGTGATGGTAGGCGTCGACGGGTCATCCTCGTCGAGGAGGGCTGTTCAGTGGGCTGCGCACGAGGCGGCGATGCGCAACGTGCCGCTCACCCTTGTCCATGTGGTCGTCACACCGTCCTGGGGCCCGGCACCGTGGCTCTTGTCTGACGTCCCCCTTCCGGTTCCCGCTGAGGAAGACCCGGCACTGGAAAAGTCAGGGCGGAAGATCATTGCGGATGCGATCAAGATCGCCGAAGGCAGTACTCGTAAAATTGGCCGGCCTGAAATCAATAGTGAGTTATTCTTTTCGGTACCAGTGCCCAGACTTGTCGACCTGTCTAAAGATGCCCAGATGGTGGTCGTGGGCCGTCGGGGGCAGCACCGTCTGCGTGGAGTCTTGCTCGGATCGGTCAGCACGGGTCTGATCCACCATGCGCACTGCCCGGTCGCGGTGATCAGCGGCACTGCGCCGACGGGGTCGAAGAAGTCCAGGCGGCCAGTCGTCGTCGGCGTCGATGGGTCGCCGGTATCGGAATTGGCGACCGCGATGGCGTTCGATGAGGCGTCGTGGCGGGGGGTGGACTTGGTCGCCATGCACGCCTGGAGAGACCCGGATTTATCAAGCGGGCTGAGCCTGGAATGGTCGGCGCAGCAATCGATCGCGAGTAAAGACCTGTCTGAGCGGCTGGCCGGCTGGCGGGAACGCTACCCGGACGTCACCGTCCATCCCCGCGTCGTGTGGGACGACCCGGCGGGTCATCTCCTTGATGAGGCCAAGTCGGCCCAGCTCCTCGTCGTTGGCAGTCATGGCCGAGGTGGATTCGCAGGGATGGTCCTGGGATCAGTCAGTACGGCGGTCGCACATGCTGCCCGCATTCCCGTGATCGTGGCCCGACAGCGTTGACGTTAGGCGAGACAGTTCAGGTCTGACAACGGATTTCGGGCGTCAGAGCGAGGGGAATCGACGATGAGCAACAAAGCGGCAGTCTTCGTGCCGGCGTTTGGTTATGACGAGGTAAACGACCCGACGGTGTTCGGCAGGTTCGACCCGGGCACCCGGGTCCTACCGGCGGGTTTTCAGACCGCACCGCAGTTTTGCCCGATCCCGGTCGACATCGTGCTGGAGAAGGACACTGCTGTGACACTTCGTGACGGAACGACGATCTACGTGGACGTATTTCGCCCGGTCGGGATCGAGCAGGTTCCCGTCATCGTCGCGTGGAGCCCGTACGGCAAGAGTGGCGGGACGCATCCACGAAACTGGAACATGTTCAATGTTCTTGGGATCGACCAGAGCGAGCTTTCGGGATTGGGAAAGTTCGAGGGTCCCGATCCTGCGTTCTGGTGCGCGAATGGCTATGCCATTTGCAACCCGGACACATGCGGGGTCTACAACTCCGATGGCGACAGCATCTTCCCTGGACTGCAAGACGGCCGAGACTGCCACGATCTCATCGAATGGCTCGCAGCCCGAGACTGGTGCACTGGCAAGGTCGCCATGAGCGGAAACTCTTACCTGGCCATTTCGCAGTGGTTCGCCGCGGCTGAAAAACCACCGCACTTGACGGCAATTGCTCCATGGGAGGGCATGAGCGACATCTATCGCGACCTCGTCATGCGCGGGGGAATGCCTGATTTGGCGTTCCCCGCCATGTGGGCAAACTCCTATGTGGGCGAGAACAAGCGAGAGGATCTCGTCGCCGAAGCCGAGCAATACCCCCTCATCAATGACCTTTGGAAATCGAAGATCGCGGGCCTGGCTCAAATCAACGTGCCGGCCCACGTTGTCGCAAGCTACTCGAACTTGATTCACACACAGGGGACATTCCGGGGATGGCGAGAGATCGGCTCGCAAGAGAAGTGGCTGCGCATCCATCGCACCATGGAATGGCCTGACTTCAACGAAGAAGCGCACAAGCGCGACTTGCTTCGTTTCTTCGACCACTACCTCAAGGGACACGAAAACGGATGGGAGCAGACCCCCCGCGTCCGTTACGCTGTACTCGATCTGAACGGCAACGACCGCGTCGACATCCCTGCGACTGAATTTCCCCCCGGCGATATCTGCTACGTCAAGTATTACCTTGACGGTGCATCTCAGGCGCTGACCTTGGAGGCACCCGCGGGCGACGTGCCGACGAGCTACGACGCGGAGTCGAACCGAGCAGGGATTTCCTTCGTTGTCCGTTTCCAGAACGAAACGGAACTCGTCGGCTATCCGAAGGTGCGGCTATGGGTCGAATCAGAGGGCTGGGACGACTTGGACTTGTTCGTTTTCGCCCAGAAGCTTGATGCTGAGGGGCGACACCTTGAGCAATTCAACGTTCCCAACCACGGGGAAATTCTGCAGCACCTGACACAAGATGGAGCGGCGATCCTGAAATACAAGGGTTCCAACGGACGGCTGCGTGCTTCCATGCGACGGCTGGACGAATCGACCTCAACGGACGCCATACCCGCTCACAGCTTCGACCGTGTTGAAAAGCTCAAGCCCGGCGAGATCGTCCCAGTCGAAATAGACATGTTCCCCATCGGCTTGGCATTCCGCGCCGGTGAGCAATTGCGGCTCGTCATCACCGGCTATAACCTCTTGGGCGGTGTGATGCCGAACCTTTCGACAGGTTCCGCGACACCCCAGAATCTCGCAACAGTGGTCCCCGACAACCGTGGCAGACACATCGTCCATACCGGAGGGTCCCGGGCGTCATACCTACAACTCCCAGTGAAGGCGACTTCGTCGTTCGGTCAGAATGATGGCTGATATGGCGCCAGCCGACGCCGGCCTGCAACTGCCCGCGCCGACAAGGGATTCCGACGATCTATTGTTCGCCGTGTTCGAGCGGCGAAAGACCACCCGCGACATCCGCCCGACTCCGCTATCGATGCAGCAGCTTTCCAACCTGCTTTGGGCGGCGTTCGGGGTAAATCGCAAGGTGGGCCCATTCGGAGCGCCTGGGCGGACGGCCAGTTCAGCCAGCAACTCGCAAGAGATCGATCTGTATGTTGCGCTTGCCGACGGGACCTATCTCTATGACGCGGCAACCTGCCGCTTGGCGTCGGTCACGGAAGGTGATCTGCGCGCCCTCGCACTAACGCCCGGCGAGCGCGACGTCACGGCCGCAGCACCTGTTCAGCTGATCTACGTTGTCGATATTCATCGTCTGACACACACCGTGGGCTTTGAAGAGCCCGGGCTTCATGATCCGGAGGTCCAAAAGTCCTACTATTACGTCGCTACTGGCCTAATCGCGCAAAATGTCTATCTGTTCGCTGCCGCCCATGGCCTCGCGGCCTGGTTTCACAACTGTGACAGGGCGGGCCTGGCCAAGCGCCTAGGATTGAACACGGGACAGCGCGTTCTGTTTGCTCAATCCGTTGGCTATCCCGCACTCACCGGCGGATAGGGACTGGGAGACTCCTCAACAATGCGTTTCCTCAGGTAGGAGTCCAGGCCACGTGGTCACCCGAAGCGGCCGGAAATGTAATCCTCAGTGGCATTTTGGTCGGGGTTGGAGAAAATCTTCTTGGTGTCGTTGATTTCGATCAACCGTCCGGGCTTGCCGGTGGCCTCCAGGTTGAAGAACGCTGTCTGATCGCTAACGCGGGCTGCCTGCTGCATGTTGTGGGTGACGATGACGATCGTGTAGTCGCGCTTGAGCTGGGCTATCAGTTCCTCGATCGCCAGCGTCGAGATGGGGTCAAGCGCGGAACAGGGCTCGTCCATCAGCAATACGCTAGGTGAGACGGCGATTGCCCGTGCGATGCACAGCCGCTGCTGCTGGCCACCGGACAGGCCGCCGCCGGGCGCGTCCAGCCGATCTTTGACTTCGTTCCATAGGCTTGCCCCGCGCAACGATCGTTCGGCGAGCTCGTCGAGGTTTTTCTTGCTGTGTATCCCTTGCAGTTTCAATCCGGCAAGCACATTGTCGCGAATCGACATGGTGGGAAAGGGGTTTGGTCGCTGGAACACCATCCCGACAATGCGGCGGACACCAACCGCGCTGACCCGCGTGCCGTAGACGTCCCAGCCGTCGAGCAATACCGATCCTTCCACCCGGGCCCCCGGGATGGTCTCGTGGAGACGGTTCAGGGCCCGCAGAACGGTGGACTTGCCGCACCCGGACGGTCCTATCAGCGCGGTGACACTTCGCGGATTGACCGTCATGTTGACATCGGCCACCGCCTTGAACGAGCCGTAGTAAATGTTGAGATCTCGAGCCTCCACCCGTTTCGCGCCTCGGCGCTGGACAGGATCCCGCGCCGGGTCCACCGCTGCGGGTGCCTGCGGGGCTGCGTGTTCGGGACTACCGATCGCCGCGGCTGCCGTTGTCGCGTTGACGTCGTGTATCACGGGATCCTCCTGTGATGTCGTTCGCGTTCAGACCCGGCGGGCCGACCTGCGTTGTCGTAAGTTGGCCGAAACCGCACAGCCCGATCGCGGGTACGGGCAACAGCGCGCTACGAGGACCGGCGGCTTCTTCGGCCCACGCGTGTGCGCCACGGTGAACACACTGAAGCCAGGGTCTCTCATGCTCGGGGTTCGGTCAAACGGGCGCGACCGACACTGGTCCGGCTGGCGATCCATCGGGCGGCCAAGGTGAATATGAGGACTATCGCCACCAAAGTGAGTGCCCCCGCCCAGGCGCGGGCTTGGGCGGCTTTATAACCGGTTATGGCATTGCCGAAGATCTGCAAGGACAGTGTCGACATGCGCTTGGTTGGGTTGAGTTCGATGAACAAGTCGTTGCCGAGCGCCGTCAGCAACAGCGGCGCTGTTTCGCCCATGGCGCGCGCGAAACGCGAGCATGATACCGGTGATGATTCCTGAGCTGGCGGTCGGAAGTACGATCGACAGGATGGTGCCTGCCTTGCTAGCGCCCAGCGCGAACGAGGCTTCCCGCAGTTCGCGCGGCACGAGTCGTAGCATCTCCTCGGTCGAGCGGATCACCAGCGGCAGCATGACCAGTCCGAGGGCTATTCCTCCGGCGATGCCGGAGAACCCGAAGAACACCACCCACATCGCGTAGACCAGTGCGCCGGTGACGATCGTTGGCACGCCGACCAGGATGTCGGTGAGAAACCGTGTTACCCGCGCCAGTTGGCCTCCGTATTCGACGAGGTAGATCGCTGCCGCGATACCAACGGGCATCGACAGCAGCGTCGCGATGCCGGTGACGATGAGGCTGCCGATGATGCCGTTGAGGAACCCGCCGCCCGGCTGGCTGGGATTGCCGGGCGGGGTCTGGGTGAGGAACTCCGGGCCCAGGTACTTCAGTCCCTGTCCGGCGACGTAGACAAGCAGCCACACCAGCACGCCGACGGTGGCGATCATGACCAGTAGCAGCACGGCGTGCATGAGCAGGTTGGTGATTTGGCGGCGGCGCTCCCCGGGGAACGTGTCGAGCTCGGGCAGTTCCTTGAGTGGTTCTTCGTCGATCGTCGTGCTCATGCGATGTGCTCCGAAACCCTGCCGACGATGCGCTTGCCGATCATGTTGACGAGCAAGGACAACAACAGCAGCCCGAAGGCGACCACGAACAGCGAATCCAGATGGAAGGGCTGGTTGGCTTCGGTGAACTCGTTGGCGATGACGCTCGGCATGGTGGCTCCCGCGCGCATTATCCCGTGTGGGATGGTCAGCACGTTGTTGCCGATCAGCATGGTCACCGCGATCGTTTCGCCGAACGCGCGGCCCAGACCCAGGATCGCAGCGCCGATGATTCCCGAACGCGACCGCGGCAGCACCGCGATGCGCAGCATCTCCCATTTGGTCGCGCCGACCGCAAGCGCGGCTTCCTTTTCGGCGGCCGGTGCGGTGTCGAAGACTTCCCGACAAATGGCGGTGACGATGGGCAACACCATGATCGCGAGGACCACGCCGGCCGCGAACACGGAATATCCGAAAAATGGGCCCTGGAACAACCAGCCGATCACCGGGATGCCCGACACCGACGTCAATCCGCGACCGATCGGCCCCAGTGCGGGGATCAGCGCGAACACCCCCCAAAAGCCGTAGACCACGCTGGGGATCGCCGCGAGCAGGTCGACCAACGATGACAATGGTCGGCGAAGCACCGCTGGCGACAGATTAGTGATGTAGAGGGCCACCGCGATCGCGACCGGCACCGCGATCACCATCGCGACCAGCGAGGTCACCACGGTCCCGTAGATGAATTGGAGGATTCCGTAAGGATTGGGCGTGGATGAGGTGGCCACTGCCTCCGATGGCGCCCAGCGAGCGTGAAAAAAACTCAACGGCCCGTAATGCGAGAGCGCCGGCCACGCCCTTATCAGCAGGAACACTGCCGTGGCCACCAAGACCGCGATCACGGTCAGCGCGGCGGCGGCCATCACCCGTCGGAACAACCCATCGGTGAACCGGCCGTCCGACGATCCCTCCGACGTGTCAGGCGGGGATAGCAGCTCCGCGGTCAAAACTTCCCCTTTGGGGCGTCCCGGATCATTTTGTGACCGGGCCGCCGTTGAGGGTGATCTTTTGCACTATCCCCATTGCCAAACCCTGCAACTCCTTGCCCAACGGCGCGTAGCTGACGCTGGCAGCATCGTCCTGACCGTTGGAAAGGGTCCAGGAGAAGAAGTTGACCAGTGCCTTTGCCTTCGCCGCATCGGTCTGGTTCTGATACACCAGTGCGTAGGTTGTGCCGGTGATCGGGTACGCGTTGGGATCGGGACCGTCGGTCAGGCTTACCCGCAGGTCCGGCGGGTACGCGAGGCCTTGGGTGCCCGCGGTGATGGTGGCGACGCAGGGCTGAATGAAGTTGCCCGCCTTGTTTTTCACCACACCGTAATTGAGGTTCTGCGCCAGAACGTAGGCTAACTCGACATAGCCGATGCTTCCGTCGGTCTGGTTGATCACCCCGGAAACGCCCTCATTGCCCTTACCGCCGATGCCCACCGGCCACGCGATGTCCTTGCCGAAGCTCCTATCGGGGCCGCCAAGGGCTTGTACCCAGGTCGGGCTTTCCTTGGTCAGGAAGTCCGTCCAAACCGCGGTCGTGCCGGAGCCGTCCGAGCGGTGGGCCACCGCGATCGGCTGGTCGGGCAGACTCGTCCCCGGGTTCAGCGCGACCAGCGCCGGGTCGTTCCATTTGGTGATTTTGCCGGCGAAAATCTTGCCCAACGTGTCACCGTCGAACTTCAGGCCGGTCTGGACTCCCTTGACGTTGTAGGTGGGTACGACGGCGCCCAGTGTCAACGGGATGTGCAGGACAGGGCCGAATTTCGCGGCGGCCAGCTCGCTGTCCTTCATCGGGGTATCGGAGGCGCCGAAGTCGACCGTGCCGGCGATGACCTGCTGCACACCGCCACCGGAACCGATCGGCTGATAGGCGACCTGCACTCCATCGGATTGTGAGTAGTTCTTGGTCCATACCGACATGACCGGCGCCACGAACGTCGACCCGGCGCCCGACAAACTGGTCGCACCGCCGTCGATCTTTGCGATCGTCCTTGGATAGCCGGGCTTGGCGGCCGCCTGCTGGCCGCAAACCTGGCCCGCTAGGGCTTGCTGCGTGCTGCTGGCGGTCCCACCGCCACTGGTGCTTCCACACCCGGTCAGCCAACTCGCAGCAGCCATGGCGACCACTGCGGTGAACGTTATCTTGGGGAACATCAATCTCTCCTGATCCCGCGGTACCCGCGCATCCTCATGCTCATCGAAGACGGTCGAGATGAACACGCGTTGTTTCCGACTTGACTGCGAGATGAACGCGTCAACGCCGTCGCAGGCCAGCTCGTCGTGGCGGCGGCCCGTGCCGATCTCGTCGAGCGCGGTGGCGGCCTAGGGCCGTACCGTCGTCGTTGGCCGGCTTGTCGACAACAGGGACTTTTGACAGCGGTTCCTGTGGCCCTTAGCACTGGGTATGGTGCCGTCAATATCTAACGATAGCGTCGTGACTCTGAAAGCCGGGTGAAGTGCTTTATGAGTGTGGTCGGGACGTTTCCCAACCGTGGTGTAGCGTCGCGCCCGCAGCGCAGCCGGGTTGCCGATCTCGCGGTTTTCGTTGGCGCCGCGGTGATCTTGTGGCTGGTGGTGCGTGTCGGTGGTGGGATGGCCACGCCGTGGGCGGTGGCGGGCGCACCGTCGGCGGTGCCCACTGACCCTTTCGAGTTGCCGTATTACGCGATGCGATCGCTGCTGCGCATGTTCGCCGCGTTGGGCTTGTCGTTGGTGTTCACCTTTGTCTATGCCACCGCGGCGGCGCGCTCGCGCCGCGCCGAGAGGGTGCTGATTCCGCTGCTGGACATTTTGCAGTCGGTACCCGTGTTGGGGTTCTTGGCAATCACCATCACTGGGTTCATTGCGTTGTTTCCCGGCTCGTTGCTGGGCCTGGAATGCGCCTCGATATTCGCAATTTTCACCTCGCAGGCATGGAACATGACCTTCGCGTTGTACCAGTCGCTCATCTCCCAGCCGCACGATTTGGATGAGGCGTCACGACTGCTGCGGCTGTCGCGTTGGCAGCGATTTTGGCGGGTCGACCTGCCTAGCGGAATGATCCCGCTGGTCTGGAACGGCATGATGAGCTTCGGCGGCGGCTGGTTTTTCCTTACCGTGTCGGAAGCGTTGAGCGTCAACAACCATAAGTTTGCCCTGCCCGGCATCGGCGCCTATGTCGCCGCGGCCAGCGAAGAGGGCGACCTGACCAAGGTGCTGTTGGCAATCGCGATGATGATCGTGGTGATCCTCAGTGTTAACGCATTGTTCTGGCGGCCGCTGACCGCGTGGGCCGAACGCTTCCGGATCGAGGAGTCCGAATCCGTTGAAGCGCCACGCAGTGTGACGTTGGACGTTCTGCGACGCTCCCGCGTCCCCGGGCTGATCGGTGCTCCGATGGGCCGGTTGATCGATCCGATCGACCGCGTGATGGCCGTTTTCGGAGTGACCAGCCAGTCGCTGAAACCCTCTGCGGTGCGCCGCCGCGTCGGCGACGCGGTGTTCACGCTCGCCGTGGCATTGGCCCTTGGCTACGGCGCCGTCCAGGTGATCGCCTACATCGCGCACAGCGTCGGCTTCACCGAAGTCGGCCATGCGGCAATGCTGGGCTTAGCGACCTTTGCCCGGGTGGTGGTTGTAGTCGTGGTCTCGACGCTGATCTGGGTTCCCATCGGAGTGTGGATCGGCTTGAATCCCAAAGTCTCTCGCCTGGCTCAACCGGTGGTGCAGGTGCTGGCGTCGTTTCCCGCCAACTTCTTGTTTCCGATATTTACCGCTTTGCTGCTGGCCACGGGAATCAGCCTGAACTTTGGCGGGATACTGCTAATGGCGCTTGGCACGCAGTGGTACATCCTCTTCAACGTCATCGCCGGCGCCAGTGCGATCCCCAACGAGCTGCGCGAGGCGGCCGCGAGCTTTCGGCTGCCCACAATTCTTCGCTGGCGCACGTTGATTCTGCCGGGCATCTTCGGTAGCTACGTCACCGGCGGTATCACCGCTGCCGGGGGGGCCTGGAACGCCTCGATCGTCGCCGAAGTCGTCCAATACCACGGCACCACGTTGACCGCCGAAGGGCTGGGCGCATACATCACGCAGGCCACCGCGGTGGGTGATTCCCCGCGCCTTCTGCTCGGCGTCATCATCATGAGCTTCTACGTCGTAGGAACGAATGTGATGTTGTGGCAACGCCTTTACGCCCTATCCGAGCGGCGCTTTTCCCTGTCCTGAACGATAACCCCGAACGGAGGTTCCCATGACCGACGACGTGCTCATCGAGCTCGACCACGTGAGCAAGAGCTTCAACAAGCCCGACGGTGGTCAGCTGCTGGTTTTCGATGACATCACCCTCAACATCGTCGCCGGGAAGGTTGTTGCGCTGCTTGGGCGCTCCGGTTGTGGCAAATCAACGCTGCTGCGCATCATCGCCGGACTGATCGCGCCCACTACCGGCAAGGTGCTTTACCGCAACACGGAACTGGTCGGCGCGAACGCTGGTGCCGCCATGGTGTTTCAGAACTTCGCCCTGATGCCGTGGCTGACCGTACAGAAAAACGTCGAGCTCGGCCTGCAAGCGCACCGAGTCGCCCCTGCCGAGCGACGTCGACGAGCGCTGGAGGCGATCGACCTCATCGGACTGGATGGATTCCAATCCGCCTATCCGAAAGAACTTTCCGGCGGGATGCGCCAACGCGTCGGATTCGCCCGGGCGCTCGTGCTCGAACCGGACCTGTTGCTGATGGACGAGCCTTTCTCCGCGCTTGACGTCCTCACCGCCGAAAACCTGCGCAACGAACTGATGACGCTATGGACCACCCAAGACTTCCCAACCAAAGCCATCTGTCTGGTCACCCACAACATCGAAGAAGCCGTAATGCTGGCTGACCGGATCGTCGTGCTGGGCAGCAACCCCGGTCGCATCCTGGCCGATCTGCCCATCGAGCTGGAACGGCCACGTGACCGCCGTTCGCCGGCATTTGAGGCATTGGTGGATGAATTCTATGAGCTGCTAACCGGTACCGGGCCGGCCACCACCGCAGTCGAATTCGCCACCGCCACCCCCACCAGTCATCCGTTGCCCCACGCAACTGTCGGAGGGCTGGCCGGGTTGGTGGAAATCGTTCACGGCAAAGGTGGGCGTGTCGACATCCCGGATATCGCCGCGGACCTCGGCATCGATGCCAAAGAGCTGTTGCCACTGATCGATGCCGCAGCCCTGCTCGACTTCGTGCGCGTCAGCGGAGGCGACCTCGAACTTACGACGATCGGAAAGGATTTCACCACCGCCGACATTCAAAGAAGCAAGCAAATTTTCGCCCAACAAGCACGCACCCGCGCCCCGCTGGTGCGCACCATCTGCGGTGCCTTGCACGACTGCCCGGACGGCACCCTACGGGCCGACTTCTTCCTCGACATCCTCCAAGAGGGATTCGGCACCCAAGACGCACAACGGCAATTCGACATCGCCATCGGGTGGGGCCGATACGCTGAATTGTTCGATTACAACAGCCAAACCGGTCAGATTGCCGGTGGAACAGGTGCCGAGACACCTGTGCCCGTGCTTACCGACGGTGTCCGCTAAAGTTCCGCGTCGGGCTCCGGAGCGAATCGGATAGCAGCACAACGCTTCGCGGCAATCGTCGGGCTGGCCATCCGAGACTATTCCACCAGAGCCGTATGACCTCGACTTGCAGTAAACGCTCACTTATGGGGCTGCGCGGGAGCATTCCTGGATCGACCGACCCCACGACAAGCCAACAAGGTCTCAGGGCCGTGCGGTTGGGGACTAAAGCCTCATGACCGAGGACCGTCGGGTCAATAGCGTGTTGAGTGACCGACTAATAAGGGAGCACGAAATGTCTACAACCGCGAAGCGACACGGCATCGTCGTCGGAGTGGATGGATCGCCTGCGTCGAATTTTGCCGTCTGCTGGGCCGCGCGTGATGCGGCTATGCGAAATGTCCCGCTGACCCTGGTCCACGCGTTCAGCACCTACGTGCCGACGTTGCCGCAGATACCAATGCCGAGCGGGGTTGGGGTATGGCAGGCCGACGACGGCCGAAGGGCTCTCGAGGAGGCGGTCAAGATCGCCGAGGATGCCACGAAGGCACACGGCAAGATCGACGTGACGAGCGAGCTGAAGCCTTCGCCCCCTGTTCCGACGCTGGCCGAGATGTCGAATGAGGCGGAGATGGTGGTGGTAGGCAGCAACGGTCGCGGAGCAGTAGACCGGGTGTTGCTGGGTTCGGTCAGCTCTGGTGTGGTGCGACGGGCGGCCTGCCCGGTCGCGATCATCCGCGACGAGGACCCGTTGATGCCTGATCCGCAGCACGCTCCGGTGCTGGTGGGAATCGATGGATCGCCGGCATCGGAGTTGGCAACGGCAATTGCGTTCGACGAAGCCTCGCGTCGTGGTGTCGAACTGAAGGCGTTGCAAACCTGGAGCGACCAGGTGCTCGAACTTCCTGGGCTGGACTGGGCGACGTTGAAGTCTGAAGCCGAACGCAGCTTGGCCGAGAGTCTGGCGGGCTGGCAAGAGCGCTACCCCGATGTCACGGTGCAGCGCATCGTTGTTCGTGACCGGCCGGCTCGACAGCTGATCGAACAGTCGGAATCGGCCCAGCTGGTTGTTGTGGGGAGCCATGGTCGCGGTGGGGTGACTGGCATGCTGCTGGGTTCGGTTAGCAATGCGGTCGTTCACGCGGTTCGCATGCCGGTGATCGTGGCGCGGCCGTCCTGAGGGCATTGGGCGAAATCACCGGCGCGGAGTTAGAGTCACCCGGGGTCGCGACCATGACCAACAGGCTTGCCCAGCCAGCCATGACGCCGACGACCCCCTACGTCGAGGTGCACGAAACCCACACGGGTTTAGTTGTGCTCACCGGTGATCGGGCGTTCAAATCGAAGAAACCGGTGTTGACCGACTTCCTCGATTTCCGCACACCAGAGCAGCGCGAGCGTGCGTGTCAGCGCGAAGTCGAGCTAAACCGCCGACTCTCTCCCGATAGTTATCTTGGGGTAGCGCATCTCACCGATCCCGGCGGAGGTCCTGCGGAACCGATCGTGGTCATGCGGCGGTACCGTGATGACGAGCGGCTGACGTCCATAGTGACGGGCGACCAGCCTGAACAGTCGGTCAACGGCGTTCTGGACCGGATCGCCGGGGCGCTGGCTCGCTTTCATGAAAAAGCCGAGCGAAGTCCGGTAATCAGTGCCCAGGGCAAGCCCGCTGCGATCGAGCGACGCTGGCACGAAAACCTGTCGGAACTCAACCGGTATGCGGCCACTTCGATTACGGAATTATCGAGTCGATCTCTATCGCGGATTCAGCATCTTGTCGCCGAATTCATTTCGGGCCGGACGGCTTTGCTCACGAACCGAACAGAAGAAGGATGCATCCTCGACGGCCACGGCGATCTACTCGCTGACGATATTTTCTGTCCGAACGGCAAACTGGCCGTGCTCGATTGCCTGGAGTTCGATGACAAGCTTCGCTACGTCGACCGCGTCGATGACGCGGCCTTCCTCGCGATGGACCTAGAGTTCTTGGGCCGCAAAGATCTTGGCGACTATTTCCTCGAAAAGTATGTCGCATGCTCGGCGGATACGGCGCCCCTAGCACTGCGAGACTTCTACATCGCGTACCGTGCGGTCGTAAGAGCCAAGGTCGATTGCGTCCGATGGTCGCAAGGGACATCAGAGGCTAAAACGGATGCCGCCAGACACTTGAGCATTGCGCTCGAACACCTAAAGAACGGGGCCGTTCGGCTCGCGCTGATCGGTGGCAACCCCGGTACCGGAAAGTCGACCCTTGCGCGTGCACTCGCTGAAAAGACAGGGGCGCAGGTGATTTCGACTGACGACGTGCGCCGGGAACTACGAGAATCGGGCGCTATCACCGGAGATCCGGGTGTTTTGGACGCAGGACTGTATACCCCGGACAGCGTCGCGGCAGTTTACCAGGAAGCCCTACGGCGGGCGCATACGTTTTTGGGCAATGGACAATCAGTGATCCTGGATGCCACTTGGCGTGATCCGAAAATGCGAGCAGAAGCAGGCATTCTCGCCGCGAAGACGCACTCGGCACTGGTCGAGCTGATGTGTGTAGCCAGTGTCGATGTGGCGGCGACCAGAATAAAAGCGCGGCGACCAGGAAACTCAGACGTGACCTCGGAAATCGCGCTGGAGGTGGCCGCCCAAAACAACGGCTGGGAAACCGCTTACCGCGTGGACACCACCCGGGGGCTCGACTACTCCGTGCTGCGTGCTCACGATGTCTGGTTCCAGGCTGCGCACAATTAGGCAACGCCGGTTCGGAAAGAGTCGCTGTGCAAACGAAGACTTATGCGGCAGACATGCGTGAGATAGCTTGCGACCATGCTCTCGCCCACGCATTTGATGGCGCGTCGGCCTTCGCCCGAGGCGTCTAAAGCCATCATTTGGTATCAGGGACCAAGGACTCTGCCGCGCCGTCGGCAACTAAAGCAGGCTCGGTGATCAATCAGTACCTGATAGGAGAACCTGGTGATGTCAACGACAATGGTGGCGACGGATGTGTTGGCGCGCGGGGTGGCGGTGGCATGCCGGGCCCCTTCGTACCACAACAGCCAGCCCTGGCGCTGGGTCGCCGACCGCGACGGGCTGCACCTTTATCTGGATCCGAGTCGGCTAGTGCAGACGGACCCCGACGAGCGCCAAGCACTCATCAGCTGCGGAGCGGTCCTCGATCACTTGCGTATCGCGATGGCAGCCGCCGGTTGGAGCGCACACATCGATCGCTTTCCCGACGCCGACAACACCGAGCATCTCGCCTCGATCGGCTTCACCGAAATGCCCATAGTAACCGACGAAAGTCAACGCTGCGCCGAGGCTATCCTCACGCGCCGCACCGATCGGCTGGCCTTCGGTCCGGTCACGGACTGGGCTGGCTTCGAAACCGTGCTGCGAAGCCGGCTCGACGACACCCTGGCGCTAGTGGACGTCGTCAGCGACGCCGACCGCCACCGACTTGTTCAGGCCACCGATTTGACCAACGCGTTGCGGTTCTACGACACCGAATACTTCAGAGCACTGCAGCGGTGGACGGCCCCGTTCGAGGCGAGCGAGGGTATTCCGTATGACTCGCTGGTAACGGCGGCGGAGGGGGACCGTGTCGACGTGGGGCGTACGTTCCCGGTGACCCATCACCCTGAGCGACGTGATGAGGTGCCGAACGATTTCTCCACGATCGTGGTTATCTCCGCGCACGACGACACCCGGCGCGACAAACTCGGCTGCGGAGAAACGCTATCGACGGTGTTGCTCGAAGCCACCGTGGCCGGGCTGGCCACGTGCACCCTGACCCACTTAACGGAGTTGTCGACCAGCCGGCATCTCGTCGAAGACGTGACTGGACGGCCATTACCGCAGGTGCTGGTCCGCATCGGCTACGCACCTGAAGGTGAACATTCCCCGCCGCCAACCCCGCGCCGCCCGCTAGCCGATGTGTTGACGGTCACGCTATAGCTCGACCCTCGTGGCGTGGACGACGTTGCAGGGCAGATGAACTCGCGCGCCATCGATAAGCGGCAGGATGCTGGCCATCCGTTCAGCGCTCAGGCGCATTCGTTCGGCCTGCCCGGATGGCATCCGTAGCAGAACCGCCTCCGGGAGCTTCCCGAAGCTGCCCGAAAAGCCCGCGGCGTTGCCGACAAATGTTGTGGGTCCGAGGAAGTCGATGCGCCAGCCGGCGTTTGCCAGGGTGTCGCGGATGTCGGCCTCAGTCACGGCCTCCATTGGCGCGGTGACGCCGTTGATGTTGGCATCCGAGAAGCAATAAATAAACCACCGCGCGCCCGGCCTAGTCGCGCGGTGGACCGCAGCAGCATAAGCGTGTCTCTCATGGTCGTTAAGGCAATGGTAGAGGGCGCTGTCCACGACGGTATCGAAGCGCCCGTCAAACCCGGTCAGTTCTGTGGCGTCGGCGACATCGAAACGAACCTCAGCACCGGCATCAGCGGCGCGGGTACGCGCCTGCTCGATCGCCGTCGGCGAGCTGTCGAAGCCCGTCACGGGGTAGCCACGGCCGGCCAAGTAGATTGCGTTGTCGCCAAGTCCGCAACCAGCGTCAAGCACCTGTCCGCTGATCGCGCCGAGCGCCTCGAGTTCCATAAGGCCAGGCTGGGCATGCCGGATGTCCCAAGGGATGGCGTCGGGGGCGGGTGCGCCCGGGAATGCGGATTCTCCGCGGTACAGGCGGTCGTAGGATTCGCGGTCGTGGCTGACGGTTTCCGGCTCAGGACGGCTCACACTCTTACGGTACGGCCCGATACCAAACGCCCTCGATCGCGCCCACGCAATTATCTGAGCCATGTGACGTGACCCCCGTTGGTTTACCCGGGTTGTGTGGCAACCTGGTCGCTGGCGCGTGCCCTCGTGGTCATCAGTGGCGGGAAGCAGAAAACAACGCCACCGACGCCACTTCTCGCCGGGTCACCAAGCCAGCTCCGCTTTATGCCCAATGGATGCGCCAGTGGTGACCAAAGACCCTAGGTGCCGGTGCGGGCATCTTTAGGCTCGAAGTTAGACGCGGCCGCCCTGACTCGTCAGGACTTATCCACGACAGCGCGTTTGGAGGCACAAGATGCACCGCAGCAATCCACCCTCTCGCGACGGGGCAGATTCAACGATGAGTATCTCGGTCAAGAAATCGGGTGGACGGACTGACGCCAAGGTCGAATTGCGCTGGGCCGGAGAGACCCTGGCTGGGTGCGGAGTTGCGTTTCGGCACCCGGCCGATTGCCTGACGGACGAAGGCGGTCAGAGACTGGCGACCGCACGCGCTCTGTCGGATCTTGCTGACCGATTGCAGGTTGCTGACGGTGCCTCCGGGAATCACGTGGCCAGGTTGCATCTCGTAGGACGCTGAACGCTCGTCGGCGGCCTGGCGGTGAAAGCTATATGCAGAGCTGCCATACGAATCCTCGCCCAAAACCGCCGCGCGCGAGATATGGCCATCGGGCGACGCGATAGATGGTTCGGACGTGCCGATGGGCAAAACTCCGGCACCGATCAGTCCGATCGCGGAGGCGGTCGGCTGGTGGCGGCACCCAAACTTCTGTTGCGGCTGCGATACGGACCACGCAGACGGATGCCTGCTACACGAGCCTTGAACAGCAAGACAACAGCACATCTGGTTACCTTTCTGGGACTTTCGGCCTCCTGTTCGAGGCCCAACGCCATCCAATAGCCGTGCCGTTTGGCCGTCGTTTGCGTTGTCTCGGTAGCGAAACATCGAAGTCACGATTTGGTTTTCGAGTTGAGCTATTGAGAAAGAAAGGTAAGGAGCGATGGTCGACCCTGGTATCGCGCGACAGGCCAGAGACGCACGCGTGACCGCCCTGCACGCCAGCGCATTAACGATCGCTGTCGTGTCCGGCACGTGTGCCCTGGTAGCTCTGGTCGCTGGTTCGCCGCTTGAATTCGGTGTCGCGTTGGCGCTGTGCGCCGCTGGCTGGGTAGCCGCCGATTTCATCGACTGGGCGGTAGAGGACGCGCATGCCGACCGCCGATGCGCAACCGCTGCCGCAGGGATTGGCCCGGGTTACGGGTCTCCTCGCTTGGCGTTTATCGGCAGCGGTGAGTGCTCGTCACGCCCAATGCGCCGCGCCGGAATCAATCCAGCGGCCTCGCATTTCTGCGCGAGTGCGCCGATCGAGATGACCACATTTCGGCAAAGTGCATGAAAAGACCTTTGATCTAGAGGGTGTCCGCGGCCCGTCAACGTGGACCGCAATAAAGCGTAACTGTTGGGCACGTAGCAGCGGGGCCGCTCCGACGAACCTTAAGGGGAAACTGATCAAACATGGCTCACCATGCATCGCCTGCCTTCGTCGATTTGTCCGCCCTGCTCTCTTCAGTGTCAGACCGGGCATTGGTCGCCAATCCGGCGTTGCAGGCACTAATGACCGAATACTCTTGTCAACAAATATATTTGGCGGACTGGCATGCCAGGCAGCCAACCCGGCGCCACTCCGAATTCACCGACTGGATCATCGAAGGCCGTGCGCTGTTCGATGGGCTCGATGCACTCAAAAAAATCGCCTTCAGCTACCTGCGACGAGATTGACACAGGATTGGCATCGGGTGAACGCACAAGAGAACGGAAAGCCTTCGTGGTATTGACAATACGTCCGGCGAGCCCAGCCGATGTGCCGGGGTCTGGCCGTATCTGTTACGACGCTTTCGCTTCAATCGCTGCCCAGCACGGATTTCCGCCCGATGTCGCGTCGATCGACGCCGCGAACTGGTTGATGTCGGGGTTGATAGCGCATCCCGGTTTCTTCAGCGTGGTCGCCGAGTGCGACGGGCGAATCGTGGGAACCAGCTTTCTTGACGAGCGCTCGGCGATCGCCGGGATAGGTCACGTCACCGTCGCTCCGGACGCGCAGGACCATCGAATAGGCCGGGCACTCATGGGTACGGTGCTGCAGCGATGCGAACACCGGCGGATACCGGGCGTGCGCTTGTTGCAGGCCGCCTATCACTACCGCTCGATGAGTCTGTACGCCAAACTCGGCTTCGACGTGCGGGAGCCGTTTGCCGCGATGCAGGGCGATCCAGTGGCGCTGCACATCCCCGGATACGAGGTCCGCACTGCCACAACGGGTGATATAGAAGCATGCAACGCCTTGTGTTTACGCGTGCACGGCCACGACCGCGGCGGTGAGTTGCGCAGCGTGCTCACCTACGGTGAGGCCAGGGTGGTCGAACGCGGCGGTCGCATCACGGGGTACACGACCGGCATCAGCTTCTACGGGCATTCGGTGGCTGAAACCAATGATGACCTGCAGGCCTTGATCGGCGCCGCCGAGTCATTCGCGGGTCCTGGGTTTCTTGTCCCGATGCGTAACACCGAGCTGCTGCGGTGGTGCATGGCCCATGGATTGCGGGTGTTCGTTGTGGTGAATCTCATGACGATCGGCCTATATTCGGAGCCGCGCGGTGCGTTTCTCGCATCGACATGGTATTGATGGCCGGCTTTTCGAGCCGGTACTCGGCCGAGGGCCGAAAGTCGGGCCCGCTCAGGCCGAATGGCCCTATGCAGTAGCGAGATTCACTCATACCTTTGGCACAAGTCTGAATAACACGAAGGGCAACACGAATGGGTGTCAACACGACGGTCGCAATTGCCGGTGCCAGCGGCTATGCGGGCGGAGAGATTCTGCGTCTGCTGCTGGGGCATCCGGCATACCGGGACGGGCGATTAGCCATCGGCCCGCTGACCGCCGCCGAGAGTGCCGGCACCACGCTGGCTGAACACCACCCGCACCTACTGCCACTGAGCGATCGGGTGCTGCAACCCACCGACGCCGACGTGCTGGCGGGTAGCGACGTGGTGTTCACGGCGTTGCCGGCCGGCCAGTCCGCCGGCCTCGCTGCACAGCTCGGAGAAGAAACGCGAATCATCGACTGCGGTGGAGACTTTCGGCTGCGCGATGGCGCCGTCTGGGAGCGCTTCTACGGTTGCACACACGCGGGCACCTGGCCCTATGGTCTGCCCGAGCTGCCCGGCGCTCGTGACCGATTGCGTGGTGTGAACCGGATCGCCGTGCCCGGTTGCTACCCGACCGCCGCGCTCCTGGCGCTGGTGCCGGCGGTGGCCGAAGGCTTGGCCGAGCCTTCAGTAACCGTGGTGGCGGTCAGCGGTACCTCGGGCGCCGGGCGCGCGGCCAAGACGGAGCTGCTCGGCTCGGAGATCATCGGATCTGCGCGGGCTTACAACATCGGTGGGGTGCACCGCCATACTCCTGAGATAGCCCAGGGCCTCAGGACGGTGACGGATCGCGATGTGTCTGTGTCGTTTACTCCGGTGCTGATCCCCATGACCCGTGGCATCCTCGCCACCTGCACCGCACGCTGTGTCGCACCACTATCGCGGGTGCGCGCCGCCTACGAAAAGCACTACGCCGGAGAGCCATTCGTGCACCTGTTGCCGGAAGGCCGGCTACCCCGGACCGGCGCTGTAATCGGCAGCAACACCGCGCAGATAGCGGTCGCAGTCGACGAAGAAGCCGAAACGCTGGTGGTCATTTGCGCAATCGATAATCTGGTCAAAGGCTCCGGCGGAGCGGCCGTGCAGTCGATGAACCTCGCGCTGGGCTGGCCGGAAACAGACGGGCTGTCCGTTGTGGGGGTAGCGCCGTGACCGCGGCCGCCACCATCACCCGCGAAGACCGGGCCGAGATACTGGCCGAAGTGTTGCCGTGGCTCAAGCATCTCCATGGCAAGATCGTGGTTGTCAAATATGGCGGCCACGCCATGATCGATGACAACCTGCGGCGTGCGTTCGCCGCCGACATGGTGTTCCTGCGTAACTGCGGCATTCGACCGATCGTCGTGCACGGCGGGGGACCACAGATCAGCGCAATGCTCAAGCGGCTCGATATCCCCAGTGAATTCAAGGGCGGCTTCAGGGTCACCACTCCCGAGGTGCTCGACGTGGCACGGATGGTGCTGTTCGGCCACGTCGGCCGGGAACTGGTCAACCTGATCAACGCCCACGGCCCGTACGCGGTGGGTATTACCGGTGAGGATGCGCAATTGTTCACTGCGACGCGGCGTAGCGTCATGGTCGACGGGGTGCCCACCGACATCGGCTTGGTCGGCGACATCCAGAGCGTCAACACCGCGGCCGTGCTGGATCTCATCAATCAGCGCATTCCGGTGGTCTCGTCCATCGCCCCGGACGCGGAGGGGGTGGTGTACGACATCAACGCCGACACCGCCGCAGCCGCGTTGGCTCAAGCGCTGCGGGCCGAGAAGCTGCTTGTTCTCACCGATGTCGAAGGGCTCTACACGGACTGGCCGGACCGGGGTTCACTGGTCAGCGAGATCGACACGGTAGCGCTGACCGCGAAGCTGCCGTCGCTGCAATCCGGCATGGTCCCGAAAGTCGAGGCCTGCCTGCGTGCGGTCGAGGGCGGAGTACCCAGTGCACACATCATTGATGGGCGGGCCGAACACTGCGTGCTGCTCGAGCTTCTTACGAATGACGGCGCCGGAACCAAGGTGTTGCCCGCATGACCGACACCGACACGCTGCTGCAGCGATGGGAGTCCGTGATGATGACCAGTTATGCGACCCCACCGATTGCGTTCGTCTCCGGTGACGGCGCAGTGCTCACCGACGCCGACGGCAAGACTTACATCGACCTGCTGGGCGGAATCGCAGTCAACATCCTGGGCCACCGTCATCCCGCCGTAATCGAAGCCGCGACGCACCAGCTGAACACGCTGGGCCACACCTCCAACTTGTACGCTCACGAGCCCGGTATCGCGCTAGCCGAAGCCCTCATCGAGCTATGGGGTGTTGACGGCGCGCGGGTCTTCTTTTGCAACTCCGGCACCGAAGCCAACGAGCTGGCGTTCAAACTATCTCGGCTCATCGGCCGCACGAAACTCGTGGCGACCCAAAGGGCTTTCCACGGCCGCACGATGGGATCGCTGGCACTGACGGGCCAGCCTGAGAAGCAGGCGCCGTTCGCTCCGCTGCCGGGCGACGTCACTCACGTCCCTTACGGCGATGTTGAGGCACTGGCGGCCGTCGTAACCGATGAGACCGCGGCGGTGTTCCTCGAGCCGATCATGGGTGAGGCCGGTGTTGTCGTCCCGCCGGCGGGCTACCTGGTAGCCGCCAGGGAGATCACCGCCCGGCATGGCGCGCTGCTGGTGATCGATGAAGTGCAGACCGGAATGGGTCGCACCGGTGCGTTTTTCGCCCACCAGCATGATGGAATAATCCCCGACGTGGTGACGATGGCCAAGGGGCTGGGCGGCGGCCTGCCCATTGGGGCGTGCCTGGCAATCGGGCCCGTCGCGGCGCTGCTGACACCCGGCTTGCATGGCAGCACGTTTGGCGGCAATCCCGTTTGCGCGGCGGCGGCGCTGGCGGTGCTGCACACGTTGACCAGTGAAGGTCTCATCGAACGCGCCAACGCGCTGGGCAAGTCACTCAGCCAGGGCATCAAGTCCCTGAATCACCCCCTGGTGGGCGATGTTCGGGGCCGCGGCCTACTTCTGGGGGTGGTGCTGACTGCGAACGTCGCCAAGCATGTCGAAACGACCGCCCGTGAAGCCGGCTTTCTCATCAACGCCGCCGCCCCGGACGTGATCCGGCTGGCGCCGCCGCTAGTGATTACCGAGGCTCAGATCGACCTGTTTGTGAAGAATCTCCCGGATGTGCTGGACCAAGCCGAAATCTGACGCCACCCTTTCGCACGAAGAAGCAGCTGGCCTTACGCGTCAGCGATCAGCGACCCGATCAAGACCAGCGCGCACACGCCCATGATCAGAACGATCGCCCAACCCATGACGTTGGCGAACCAGTTATTGACGTGCCGGCCCATGATTGTCCGGTTATTACCGACTAACGTGATCATCGCCATCAAAGGTGGCGCGAGCACGCCATTGAACGCTGCGGCGTAGTAGAGCATCCGAAACGGGGGAATCCCGATGAAGTTCAGTGCCACTCCCACGAGCGTTGCGAGCTCAATCACCAGTTAGAAGGCCCGAGCCTGGCGGAACGTATAGCCCAGGCCCGCCTTCCAGCCCGATGCCTCCGACAGCGCGTACGAGGCCGAGTCGGCGTCGGCCATGAGCCAGGTCCGCCCTTATACGACAAAGCCGATGCCTAGCCCCCCGGGGGCCATCAGCTCTTTGCTTTGTGACTTTCGTCCGTATGGCCGGGGTGTGTAGGCGATTAGCGTCCGTTGCGAAAGGAAAACCAGAGATAGGGAGATCCGATATGACGCATACCCCCAAGGCCAAGGCTGTGGTCAGCCCTGAGCCAGAAGACCGTGGCGCCGTGGCAGAGTTGGCCGACGAAGTACGCGAATCGGCCAAAGCCGGAGAGCATGCCGCGAGCGAGGCGTTGCGCAAGTTCCGTAGAACAGTCGATGAGGCGATTCCTGAGACCGTCCAACCGCTGCGCAAGACAATCGTCGACGCCGCCATTGAATTCGCCGACAAACTCGTCACTGCACAGTATGAGTTGAATCGGAGCATTGTGCGCACCGCGGACCGGGTATTGAGCAAGTCCGCCGACACAAAAGAGTGAACGTCCACCGCGCCGCATCCCCCGACGCGGGTTAGGCCCGTCAGGACTGGTGTTATCCCGCTCGCCACGGTAGGGACCATCAGTGAGCCCAGAATCCCCTCCCGATGAGTTACTGAACGGGCTGAAGGCAGCGCGATCGGTGGCCGCCGGGCCGGGTACTAGTTCATGCGAGGGCCTCACGACGGCTGAGGCCGTTGAGCGGTTGACCCTGACTGGACCCCGATACGGGGCCCGTCCCTGACCGCGTCGCACCCGCGAACGGAGCCTCTCGCTGCAGCGGGTGTGGTGCGCCGTGTAAACGCGTGCGGCGCGGCCCGTCATAGTCCTCGTCGTGGACGGCGCCATCCACGAATTCCTCAGTGTTCCGCTTACGTATGGGAGATGCCGTGAAACTCGACTTCAGCACGCGGGCAATGGATATTGGCACGCCGTCGTTCAACCTCATGCGCACGTTGTCGGTCGCCGCGACAGGCGGGGCCGAAGCTGGGGAGTGCCTATTCGTCGCCGACCGGGTGAAGAACGGCGATGCGCAGAGCTGGGTTCGGGAGTGGGCCGCACTGGCCGCCCAGCTGCAGCAACGCGCCGAGCGCGCCCAGCATCCGGTGGTGGCGCGGCAGGCCTACTTGCGGGCCAGCAATTACTACCGCACGGCCATGTTCTCGCTGCCGCCGTCGGACTCGCGGCTGGACTCTTACCTGACCTGCAGCCGCACGTGCTTCCAGCGGGCCGCCGCGCTGTTCACCCCGCCGATCGAGGTCCTGGCGGTCCCGTTCGGTGCGGCGACCCTGCCCGGTTACTTCCTGAGCACCGGGACACGGGCCCCCACGCTGATCGTGCTCAACGGCGGCGACTCGACCAACGAGGAGATGGTGCACTGGCTGGGGTTCGCCGCGCTTGCGCGCGGCTGGAACTGCGTGGTGTTCGAGGGGCCCGGGCAATGGAGCGCCCTCCAGCTCAACCCGGGGCTGTACTTACGGCCCGACTACGAGGAGCCGGCGGGTGCGGTCATCGACCACGTCATCGGACGGTCCGACGTCGACGCCGACCGGCTGGCGATCTTCGGACCGTCCCTGGGTGCCTCGCTGGCGGCGCGGGCCACCGCGCACGACAAGCGGATCAAGGCCTGCGTCAGCGACGGGTTGGTGGTCGACGTGTACCAAGCCTGGCACGCCGTGTGGCCCCGTCCGCTGCAACAGGCGCCAGCGCCGGTGTTCGACGCGGTCTTCGGCGTCTTGGAGCGGCTGAGCCCGCAATTGCGGGGGCTTACGAACCGGTTTCGGGCGATGTTCGGACAGAGCCGCCCGCACAACCTCATCGCGTCATGGCGCCCGTTCGGTATCGGTGACCTCGCACCGCGCATCGACGTTCCCGTCCTGCTCCTCTACGGCGAGGCCGAACTCGTCCAGACCAGCGAGGACGTGGCCACGGCCGCGATGGAATTCGCGGCGGAGCTGTCGGGCCCGATGACGCTGCGGCTCTTTGGCTTCGACCAAGGCTGGGCCGCCACCCACTGCCAGATCGGGGCGCTGACAGCGTTGCAGTCGACAGTCTTCGACTGGCTCGACCGCGTCCTCGTAGCCGGCCAGACGGCGCCGGACGTCGACGCCGACCTGACCGTGGCGCGCCGGCACCTGCACGGTGCACCGGCCAAGCGGGCGATGGAGCGCATCCAGGCCAGGGCCCGATGACCTCCGTGTCCGATCTCGAGGCGCTCGCCGGGTGGGATGAAGTGCAGCCCGACGCGCTCGCCCGCCCAGTCAGCCATTGCCTCGCAGGCTAGTTCGGGTCCGTTATCACAACGCAATACAGCCGGATGCGTACCGCGCTCGAAGCCGAGCTGGTTTAGTTCGGTGATCAGATCCTCGCCGGTGATACTGCGAGCCACCACGCCGCCCAGGCATTCGCGGGTGTGTTCATCGATGATCGACACAATCTTGATCGATCGCCCGTCGGTGGTGACGTCGAACTGGAAGTCGATGGCCCACAAGGTGTTTGGATCGTCAGCGCTCGGAGCCGCGATGGCGATCGAGGTGCCGCGGCGTTTGCGCCACCGCCGCTGCGGCACCCGCAGACCCTCATCGCGCCACAGTCGTTGGATCTTCTTGTGATTGACGATCCAGCCCTCGCCGCGGGCATCGTGGCAGGCGGCCCGAAACCCGCGACGCGGATGAGCGCGAGCGTGGGCGCGCAGCCACGCCCGCAGAGCGGCATCAGGATCCTTCGGCGTGACCGAGGCGGGTTCGTGTCGCTGGGTGGCTCGGTGTTGCCCGGCCACGCGGCACGCGAAGCGTTCGCTGACCCCCAGCACCCGCTGGAGGTGACGAACGGCCGCCCGCCGGCGTTCCGGGCTTAGAAGTTTGCCCGCGCGATCTCCTTGAGTGCAGCCTTCTCCAGCTCGGCGTCGGCCAGCAGCCGCTTGAGCGTGGCGTTCTCGCGTTCGAGATCCTTAAGGCGCTTGGCGTCCTCAGCCTTCAGGCCGCCGAACTGGTTACGCCACCGGTGATATGTCGCCTCGGCGACCCCAAGCTCGCGGCACACCGCCGCAGTGTCCATGCCCCCAGCCAACAGCCGGTCCGCAGCCATCAACTTGCGCACGATCTGCTCAGGACTGTGCCGCTTCCTCGTCGCCATGATCTTCTCGAGCCTTCCTGCCCACAACATGGGCCGCAAGACTCTCACACGCCCCGGATCAGCCGGTCGGGGTCAGACCAACCCGACGTCGGCCCCAACGCGCTGCCCGACACCGCCTTGCAGCTAAATGCATTACAGTGACCCGATATTCAGCGCCTGCGCCTGCGCCTGCGCCTACGCGGTCGTGTTAGCAGTAGCCAGCTTGGACCGGAGAGGCACCGGTGGTGCGTCGGGATCGTATGGCTGGGGAAGGGCCGCGAGGGTGAAGTCGGCAATCGCGCCCGGCCGGAAGACCAGGCAGTGGGTTGAACCCCCGAACTGGAAGCGGCCGATTTCCTCGCCTTTTGCAACATGGCAGCCCGGTGTGACATTTTTGCCGATCATGCAGGAGGAGACTTCGTCCATGCCGATCCCTACAAAAGCCACCAGTCCGATGACAGGATCGTCGGCTTCGATGAGGATGATCGCCCGCACCGCGACGTGCGCCAGATAGGACTGCGAAACCGGTGGGGCGGCCGCGTCCCAATCTTCCGAAACTGCTTCTGAGAAGTAAGTGCCCTGCTGGACGAAAGCCCTGACGATCGTCCCGCCCACCGGGCTGTGCCACCGGTGATAGTTCGTCGCGCTCAGATACGCCTGATAAACCGTTCCGCCGACGAACTGATCAACCGAATTGTCGTTGGCCAGCATGTCCTTAAGCGAATACGGTTGGCTCTTGATCCAGAACCGATCCTGGCGCTTGACGCCGGTGGCTAGCCGGTAGGGCGTCGACTCGCAGGCGTTGACGATCACCTTGTCGTCCTCGGGTGAGGCCAGCGGGCGCGCGCCGTCCTTGAACTGTCGCGTAAAAAAGTCGTTCCAGGACTTGAAGCCCCAGTGCTCTTCTTGGGGATCGTGCTGGAATTGCTCGATGCCGATAGCGCGCTTGGCCGCGGCACACATCCACCCCGACGGCGAATCGTTGAGCACATACAGGGAGGCGGCGCTGTCGAGAAACTCACACCAGGCGGTCAGAATCTTTTTCAGCATCGCATTGATCCGCGAGTCGCGGAAGGCCGCGAATCCGGCGGGCGTGCCCATCGTCCAGTCGAGAATCGCGCAGAGAGGCGTGATCACCGCATTCTCACCGAACTCCGGCGCCATTGTCAGCACTTCGTTGATGAGCCCCAGCATCTGCTCGACATTGTCTAGGTGGTACCTGCGGTACCGCTTTATGCGCGGCACCTCGGCGATCATCCGGTGGATGTACATCCTTATAATCGCGTCAGAGTCGATCAACTCTTGGAACTCGGCGATTACCGGCTGCAGCACGACCTGCCCACCTTTGGCCTCCACCCGGTGGCGGTGGCCGGCAAGCCACGATTCCAAATCGTCTTGATCGGCCGGCAGCCAGCCGGCCCGGCGCCTTACATCAACCCCATCGGAAGAAGTCGTCACAGATCAAATCTAACGTTGGAAGCCTTCCGCCGACGGTGGTTAGTCGTTTTCGTTCCGCATATGAGATCAGCCCGACGGGACCCGAGAACTTCTGCTGCTGCTGCCCGCGTTAAAGGGTCCAGAAGACTTGGCGGCACTGCGCGAACTCGTTTAGTTACCGGTCATACTCGGGGCTTGAAAGTCATGGTCCCAAGTCCAATTTGTGATCGCGGGGTCGTCCTCGCCGTGCTCCCGTGTATAGCGGCGCGCGTCTAGCCGGGCATCGACCATCCGCTGTCGGAGCTCAGCGGCACGATTGCCCAGCCCTTCAACGCGGTCAATGACATCGGTGACCAGGTGGAACCGGTCGAGGTCGTTGAGCATCACCATGTCGAAAGGTGTTGTCGTGGTGCCGCGTTCCTTGAATCCCCGCACGTGGAAGTGGGCATGGTTGGTCCTCCGGTCTGAACTCAGTGGTGTCATAGGGCAATTGTCGGTTATCGGCCGCAGCTCTGCCTAGTGCTCGCGGACGCAGCAACCGCTGCCGATAGTCCCTGGCCGTGGCCGTCTAGTAAACGAATTCAGACCGCATCGCACCCGCGCTGTAGGCCTGGCGCATACTCGACTACTGAATTAACGACGCACCGACAGGAGAGACCCAGTGGCAGAACGGTTGGCGGGAAAGGTCGCACTCGTTAGCGGCGGCGCGCGGGGGATGGGCGCCTCGCACGTCCGGATGCTGGTGGCCGAGGGGGCCAAGGTGGTGTTCGGCGACATTCTCGATGACGAGGGGAAAGCGGTCGCGGCGGAGTTCGGTGACGAGGTCCGCTATCTGCATCTCGACGTCACGAAACCCAAGGACTGGGAAGCCGCGGTCGCGACCGCCATCAGCGAATACGGCGGCATCGACGTCTTGGTGAACAATGCTGGAATTATCAACGTCGGCTTTCTCGAGGACTATGCGATCTCCGAGTGGCAGCGCATCCTCGACGTCAACCTGACGGGAGTGTTTCTCGGCATCCGCAGCGTCGTCAAACCCATGAAAGAAGCGGGTCGCGGATCGATCATCAACATCTCCTCGATCGAGGGGATAGCAGGCACCATCGCCAGCCACGGTTACACCGCAACCAAATTCGGTGTCCGAGGATTGACGAAGTCGGCCGCAATGGAACTGGGGCCCAGCGGGATCAGAGTGAACTCGATTCATCCCGGACTGATCAAGACGCCGATGACCGACTGGGTGCCCGACGACCTCTTCCAAACCGCGTTGGGCCGGGCCGCCGACCCCCAAGAGGTGTCCAGCCTGGTGATCTATCTGGCAAGCGACGAATCCAGCTATTCCACCGGCTCCGAGTTCGTGGTGGACGGCGGCACCACCGCCGGGCTGGGGCACAAGGACTTCTCGGCGGTCCAGACTGCCGAGCAACCGGAGTGGGTCACGTAGCGGCGGAAACGGATTCGGGTTCCTCGGCCGGTTTGGGCGTTGGCCAGGGCGAGGGGACCGGGCGTTGCCGGACGCGTGCCGGCCACCAGAACCACTTGCCCAGCAGCGCGGCAATGGACGGCGTCATCAGCGACCGGACGATCAGTGTGTCGAAGAGCAGGCCGAGGCCGATGGTGGTGCCGACTTGGCCGATGACGGTCAGCTCGCTGACCGACATCGTCATCATCGTGAAGGCGAAGACCAGTCCGGCTGACGTGACGACCGACCCGGTGCCGCCCATTGATCGGATGATGCCGGTGTTCAACCCCGCGTGGAGCTCCTCCTTGAACCGCGCCACCATCAGCAGGTTGTAGTCGGCGCCGACGGCAAGCAGGATGATGACCGACATCGCGAGCACCATCCACTGCAGTTCAATGCCGATGAGGTGCTGCCAGATCAGGACCGAAAGCCCGAAGGACGCTCCCAGCGAGATCAAGACCGTTCCCACGATCACTGCCGACGCCACGACACCTCGTGTGATGATCAGCATGATGATGAAAATCAGGCACAGTGAAGCGATTCCGGCGATCAACAGGTCGTAGTCGTTGCCGTCACTGAGGTCTTTGTAGATTGACGCGGTGCCCGCGAGGTAGATCTTAGAGCCCTCCAGCGGCGTGCCCTTGAGCGATTCGTAAGCAGCTTTCTTGATTGCGGCGATGTGCGAAATGCCCTCTGCCGACATCGGATCGCCATCATGGCTGATGATGAAGCGCACAGCATGGCCGTCGGGGGAGATGAAATTCTTCATCCCCTTCTTGAATTCGGCATTGTTGAAGGTTTCCGGGGGCAGGTAGAACGAGTCGTCGTTCTTGGACGCGTCGAATGCCTTGCCCATGGCGTTTGAGTTTTTCTGCGCCTCGTTCTGCTGATCCTGCAGGCCTTTTTGGGTCGAATACATGGTCAGCATCGTCGTCTTCATGGCATGCATGTTTTCGATCATGCTGGGCATCAGCGCCGTGAGCTGAGGCATCAGGGAGTCGAGGCGCTCCATGAGGGGCATCAGGCTTTTAATGTCGTCGGTCATCGTGTCGATGCCGTCGAGGGTGTCGAAGACGGACCGGATCGACCAGCACACCGGGATGTCGAAGCAGTGCTTTTCCCAGTAGAGGTAACTACGGAGCGGCCGCCAGGTGTCCTCGAAATCCGATATATGGTTCCGCAAGTCTTCGATGTCGAGAGTCATGCTCTGCATCTTCATCACCATGCCGTGGGTGGTCTCGGCCATCTGCTCGGTCAGGCTCGACATCTTCGTCATGCTGTCGATGGTCGTCTGCATCATGTCGGCCTGCTTGAGCATGTCGGCCATCTGATCTTCTTGGTACTTCTGGTTCATCTGCTGGGAGACGCCCTGCATGCTGATTTGAAAGGGGATTGAGGTGTGCTCAATCGGCGTGCCCTCGGGCCGGGTGATGGCCTGCACGCGGCTGATCCCCGGCACCCGGAAGATCGCCTTGGCGATTTTGTCGATGACCAAGAAATCCGCGGAGTTGCGCAGATCATGGTCGCTTTCAATCATCAGCACTTCGGGATTCATCCGCGCCTGCGAGAAGTGCCGATCCGCAGCCGCGTAACCCGCGTTCGCGGGCAGATCGGCGGGCAGATACTTGCGGTCGTCGTAGTTGGTCCGGTATCCGGGCAGGGTCAGCAAGCCGATAAGTGCAATGCCGATCGTCATGATCAGGATTGGTGCCGGCCATCTCACCACGAGGGCGCCGACCTTGCGCCACCCGCGAATACGTTGCGCTCGCTTGGGTTCGAGTGTTTTGCCGAAGCGCGTTGCCACCGAGATGACGGCGGCGCCGAGCGTCAATGCTGCCGCCACCACGACCACCATGCCGATGGCCAACGGGATACCAAGGGTCTGGAAATACGGCAGGTTGGTGAAGTGCAGGCAGAATGTCGCGCCGGCAATGGTCAAGCCCGAACCGAGCACGACGTGTGCGGTGCCGCGATACATCGTGTAGTACGCGTCTTCTCGCGACTCGCCGACAGACCGGGCCTCCTGATATCGCCCTATCAAAAAGATCGCATAATCCGTAGCGGCCGCGATCGCCAGCGTGACCAACAAGTTCGTGGCGAACGTCGAGAGCCCGATGATCTTGTAGTAGCCCAGGAACGCGACCATTCCGCGCGCCGCGGCCAACTCGAACACCACCATCGTCAGCGTCAGTAACACCGTGATGATCGACCGATAGACCAACAGCAGCATTGCGATGATCACCGTGAACGTGGTCATCGTGATGACCTGCACGCTCCGGTCGCCGGCCATGTGCTGATCCGCTGCCAGTGCCGCGGGCCCGGTGACGAAGGTCTTCACCCCGTCGGGCGTAGGCACACTTTTGACGATGCTTTGCACGGCCTCGACCGACTCGTTGGCCAAGGATTCGCCCTGGTTACCGGCGAGGTAGACCTGGACATAGGCGGCCTTGCCGTCGTTGCTCTGTGCGCCCGCCCCGGTCAGTGGATCGCTCCACATATCCTGCACATGTTCGACGTGTTTGGTGTCGGCGTCGAGCTTCTTGACGAGGTCGTCGTAGTACGCGTGGGCATCGGCGCCCAGAGGCTTTTGGCCCTCGAGAACGATCATCGCCGAGCTGTTGGACTTGTACTCGTTGAACACCGCGCCCATGCGCTTTGTCGCGACCACCGATTGCGCATCGTCAGGTGCCATCGACACCGAGCGCATCTTCCCCACCTCGTCCAGCTGGGGGACGACGACGTTGAGCACCGCGATGAGCCCGATCCAGCCCAGGATGATGGGTACGGCGAACTTCCGGATAAAACGCGGGATCCGTTGCCGCGCTTCAGCCTTCGCGACGGGGATGGCGTCGGTACGGGTGTCGTCGGCGTTCAGGGTTGTGCTCATGCTGATTTCACCAAGCAGAATGTCAGGGCGTGCACGCCGTCGGTAATCTTCTCGTCCTTGACTTCGTTATCGATGGTGATGCGGCAACCCAGGGTGTCGCCGTCGCTTTGTGCCGAGAGGTTCGGGAAGACCGAGGGCGCGGTCGTGCTGAGGACCAGCGTCCAGGGCAGCGACGCACCGTCGATCCGCTTGGGGTCGGCGCTGAGATCCAAGTAGTTCACGTTGGCGTGGCTTGCCGAGCCGAATACCTCGTATTTGACGACCTTGGGCTTGAACGGCTTGGAATCTTCCAGCCGCGGGCTTGTCAACACGCCGGTGTCATTGGCGCCGAAGAACGACTTGACCCGGACCACGGCGAAGCTGCCGACCAACACGACCGCGACGATCAACAACGGCAACCACGCGTTGCGCACAAGCTTCGATATCTGCACCTCGGCGGATTCCCTTCCCCACTACTCAACGGCGACGTGATCGCCTTCTGACCTGGGCCGCGGCGAACCTGCAGGTTGCTAAATGCGAGTCAGACGGAGCGGGGAGTAACCCCACCACAGCATGTATACATCATCTGCATTGTTTGCAGATTGTGCAAGTTTGTGTGATCCCGCTTACAGTTCCGCTATTCGGTGAAAATGCTGTTCACGAGCGATGCAGCCCGCTCGACATAAGGCATCGGCGTGTCGTCGGCGTCCTTCGGTTCACCGCTGGACCAGCGCTCGATGCCTGAACGCACAGCTGTCAGCGCTAACGCAGAGATCAAAGCGGGCATCTCTTCCTCGGGCCGCACCAGTTGGCGGCGCGCAACGACGTCGGTCAAGTGATTCTGAAATCGTTCCAGATCGGCGAGGAATGCCGCCAACACCCCGGGGGTGGTCTTGGCGAGCTCCAGCATGCAGGCGGCCTGATCGCGCCTCGGGGGCTTGTCGCGGAGATGATGGGCTGCCAGGGTGATCAGTTCCGCCAGCACGACCGAATATGGGGCGGGCCCTGCGGCGACGAAATCCTCGACAAGTGTGGCGGGGATGTCCGAGGGACCGTAGGCGATCGCGGACTCTTTGTTCGGGAAGTAATTGAAGAACGTGCGCGTCGAAATTCCGGCTTCGACGCAGATTTCCTCGATGGTCACCTTGTACCAGCCGCGTTGCTGGGCAAGGCGCACCGCGGCGTCGCGAATGTCCGTGCTGGTCTGGCGGTGACGGCGCTCGCGCAGACCGATGGGATTCGCCATGGCATCCATAGTTGCACGAAATGCAAACTTTGCAGTCATTACCGATATGTGATCCTCGTCGTGCGCCACTCCCGGCCTCCCCACATCCTTGCGTCCTAGGATGGGAAAACATGATGGGCACGCTCGCGCTCCCGGCGTCGAGAACGCGAGCCTGCTGGACGCGATCTTCCAAGCGGATCTTGTCGCCTTCGGGGCGCAAAGCCCCCAACTGGCCCAGCGCTACGGCGGCTGAACCACTCCGTGTCCATGGCATGACTGAGCGGATGCGCGGTTAGCTCATAAGGGATCTGTTGCAATCTTTTCCGGGCTGGCGACCGGCCCCGGCGGTGGAAGCGGGGACAGCCTCGTCGGCGGCGGCGGTGAATCCCCCAACAAAATCATGGAATTGGCAACGAGCGTCAAGCTAGTTTCACAGTCTGAGGCCGCGAAGGTGAAACTAACTTCACGCTCGGCGAGGGGCGAGTGCGGTCCGCAGGTGAAGGGATTGGCTGGCGAAAAAGTTCAGGGATACCGGCGCCGTGTCCGCAATCTGGTCGAACGCATGGAATGCGCCGGGAGCGATCTGCTCGTGGACGAGTACGCCCGCCTCGCGCAGGCGTCGCCCGTAATCCAGGCTCTCCTCGTAGAACAGGTCCAGTGTGCCGACCCCGATCCAGGCCGGCGGCAGGCCGGATAGGTCTGCCCGACGCGCCGGAGCGGCTTCGATGGGGTCTGCTCCGTTCAGGTACCACTGCCACGCGAGCTGGTTGTCGGTTTCGGTCCACATCAGGCGCTTGGGGCCGTCGCGGTTTGCGCCCGTGCGGTCGTCGAGCATCGGGTAGACCAGCATCTGGAAGGCGAGTTCGACGTCCTTGCGGTCGTGCGCCCGCTGAGCCACTGCCGCCGCGAAATTCCCGCCGGCACTGGCTCCGCCGACGGCGAGTCGATCGGGGTCCACCCACGGCTGCCGAGCCAGCCACAGCAGCGCTGCATAGCAGTCTTCGACCGGCGCCGGATAGGGATGCTCGGGAGCCAGTCGGTGTTCTACCGCCACTACCGCGATACCGGTGAGGTGGGCGAGCTTGCGGCAGTACTTGTCGTCCTGAACGGCCGTTCCCATCAGAGTGCCGCCACCGTGGATCCACAGCATTGCCGGCGCGCGGTCGGGAAGCCCGGAGGGACGATGCACGCGAACCGTGACGTGCTCGTTGACCGTCGCAACCTGGACGCCACGGATCCGACCCGCGCTCCCCACCATTCGCATGAATGCGCGCTGCAGTTTGAATCCACGCTGTAGCGCGTACCCGCGAGGCAAGACGCGGGCAAATTTGCGCAGATTGGGATCCAACGCCTCTCGTGAGGTGAACGCGGTGTCCGATCTGATTGCCATCGAGTGCCTCTGTTTCGTTGCCGCGCCAGGCCACCTCGACCATATAGGGGTGCGGACTACAGAGCGGCTCCGTCGATCTGTGCCTGGTATCCGGCGCGCAGTATCTGCACGGTGGACGGCGGGGTAACCACGGTTGCGATCCGTGCAGAGGTCTGTCATTGGTCCCGCTGGGGAGTGGCGCTTCAGGTGATCGGGAACCAGTGCCCGACGGCGCGGGCGATCGCGATATAGAGCGGGATCCCGATCGTGACGTTGTAGGAAAACGTCAAACCCAGTGATGCGGCCAACGGCAGGGTTGGACTGGCCTCGGGGATCGCCAGCCGCTGGACCGCCGGGACGGCGATGTAGGACGCCGCGCCGCACAGCACCGCGAACAGCACATAGGTTCCGGGCTTGAAGTCAGTGTGGGTGAGGTAGGCGTAGCTGTGGGCGACGATGATCCCCAGCGTCGCAAAAATATTCGGCGCCAGCAAACCGAAGAAGATGAAACCCCAGCCCGCTGATCGCAGGTCCTTCAGCTTGCGGGATGCCGTCATGCCCATCTCGAGCAGGAACAGGCACAGCACGCCCTGGAATGCCAACACGAAGAAGGTGTCGTCGTCGTGAATAACCTTCTGTCCCTGGAGCCCACTGATGAGGCCGATGATGATGCCCCCGAAGAGCAGGACGAGCCCAGGGTTGAGGAAAACTTCCTGGAACAGCTCACGGGAGAAAATGGGCATTCTCTTCGGCTTCCCAATGGGTGGGCGTTGGTCGGGCTCCCAGTCCGGATGCTCCAGCCTTTCCATCGAGAGCTCCAACTCCTGCTCGATTCCCCTTTCGTGCTCGGTCTCGAGGGACTGGCCCTTCAGAGGCCGCGCGGCAGTTCCGGGCCCGACCCCCACCGTGACCGGCGGGGTGTAGCCGGGCTCATCCGGCAGGAACCCCGCGGTGTCCATCCCCCGGTGCCGCAGTCGCGCCACCAGGTACAGCGCCACCAGGCAGCCGGGAATCTCCATGACAGCCAGCATGACCGGCATCCAGGCGTTGAACGCGATGCCGACGCTGGTCAGGACGGCCACGCAGGCGGCAAAGGTCCCTGCTGAGTCCGACCCGTAATAACCGGCGATCGTCGCCATGTCGACTCTTCGCAAGGAACTCATGAGTCTCAGCAGCAGGTAGGCCAAACCTCCGATGAGGAAGTTCAACAGGAAGCCCACGAGCATAAATCCCGCGAAGTTGTGTATGTCGGCCGGCTTGATCGTGGCGAGTTCCTCGCCTCCCTGCCAGCCGATGGCCACCAGCAGGTACAGGGTCAGGCCTTGATACAGCACATACGGGAACTCGAAGCGCACCTTCAAAATTGGGATCAGGAACCCGAAGTAGAAGAACAGCAACAGGGGCGTAAAGAGGTTGTGGGTCAGGTTCCGCCAGAATTCGTAGAGCATCACTGCCTGCCTTGATTCTCGTTGCATTCGGAATGTGACGGCGAATGCTTGGGCCGCAACTGACTTATTTCACAACCGGACTCGTATACGGCCTACCACGCGAAATCATTGTTGATTTCCCACCTCCTCGGAGCCGGGCCGCGCGCGGGCGTCTGGTCACAGCACGAGACGGCATCTGCTGCGGCCGAAAAGCCGCGGTGGACAATCCCTCTCGTCTGCGGTTCGGCAGGGTGCGCAGAGAAATGTTGCGCCCCCAAACGGGGGAAGTCAACCCGGCACCTACGGCACGTGACAATCCCTGACGAATTCTTTATGCGATTGCCGATCGCATCACTACCTCGGCGCTCTCAACGCTCGAACAACGTGTCCGACACGCCGAAAATGCCCTAGGCCCAAGCACTTATCGGCGGTATTCGAACGGTTCCGCTGACGGTGTGTGCACTTTGATGCGTAAGGAAAGCGTTAATAATTTTGACGGCCACTGGTTTGTCATACACGATGGCAATACAAGCGTCTCGCTAGATGAGGCGTCTGCACAGACGGAGGCTACTGACCAGCGGTGCGAGAGGGATCCTGGATGTTTTTAGGGATGCGTGTGATTCCGAACCCGGCTGACCGCCCTGACGGTCAAACTCGATGAAGCCGACACCAAGGCGTTGCGCGCCGATTGGGACCGTCACAACATCGACATTCCGCTGACCGTGATCGACTCGCCATACCGGGAAATCACTCGCCCCATCGTCGACTACGTCCGCCGGATCCGACGTCAGTCACCGCGTGATGTCGTCACCGTCTTCATTCCCGAATACGTCGTGGGGCATTGGTGGGAACAATTGCTGCACAACCAAAGCGCGCTGCGCCTCAAATCGCGGCTGCTGTTTCAGCCCGCCGTCATGGTCACCAGCGCGCCCTACCAGCTTGAGTCCTTCCAACACGACACCGCCCCGAGCAAAACGGGGTGACCTTGCGCCTTGCCATGCGCCCACGCACCGAAGCCGTCGGTTCCACACGAAGTGTCGCGAGTGAGGTGTGTTCACGATGAGCGGCGAAATGTCGTCTCGTTCGACACCGTCTCCGAGCCGAGGTCGGCTGCGGCTATATATCGGCGTTGCTCCCGGGGCAGGAAAGACCTACGCCATGCTGGCGCAGTGCCAGCGACTGGCGCAGCGGGGAGTCGACGCGGTCGTCGGACTCGTCGAGACCCATAGACGCACGGACACTGAGGCCATGCTCACCACGATCGAGCAAATTCCGCCGCTCCGCCTGCGCTACCGCGGATCAACCTTCGATGAGCTCGACGTGGACAAGGTGCTGACTAGACGTCCGGCGGTGGTGCTGGTCGACGAACTGGCCCATACCTGCGCGCCGGGCAGTCGCCACGACAAACGCTGGGAGGATGTGGAAGAACTGCTTAACGCCGGCATCGACGTAATCACCGCGCTGAACCTTCAACACATCGACAGCCTGAATGACGCGATCGAAGCGATCACCGGCGTCGCACAACACGAGACAGTGCCCGACGCGGTGGTGGCCGCCGCCGACGAGATCGAGTTTGTCGATATCACTTCGCAGCAGTTGCGCGACCGCATCGCAGACGGTCAAGTACTGGCGCCGGGCGCCACCTCACGTGCGCTGACCGGCTTCTACACCGCCGAGCGGCTGGCCGGGCTGCGGAAACTCGCGATGGAGTGGCTGGAGCACCGCGATCACGTCCGACCCGCCGCCCAGGTCGCTCCGAGCCGGGCATCGTCAGCGGGTACCTCGCAGCGGGTCGTCGTTGCGTTGACCGGTGATCCGGAGGGCGAGCATGTCCTGCGACGAGCCGCGCAGATCGCTGTTCCGATCGGCGCCGAGCTGATCGGAGTCCACGTACGCGAGCCCAGCGGACTGACCCAAGCCGAGCCGGCATGGCTGGCCGGCCAACGCCGACTGTTGGGCGAATTAGGCGGACATTACACCGAACTGGCCGGCATCGATGTCGCTTCCGCCGTGCTGGATTTCGCCCGTAACGAGAACGCCCACCAGTTGGTGTTGGGTGCAACCCGACGGTCCTGGCCCCAAGAGCTGCTGCACGGCTCGGTGATCAACAAGGCGATCCGAACCGCTGGCCCGGTCGAAGTGCACGTCATCCCCGCCCGGCGACCACTTCGCGAAAGACGAACGATGAGGGTAAGGATCCCGTCGCTGCGACAGGTCCTGCTTCCGTGGCCGCGCCGCCTCACCGCATGGACGCTCGGATTAATCGCGCCAGTCGCGCTAACGATCGGACTCACCCCGTTTCGCTCCTCGCTCGGGCTTGGCGGGGCGCTCCTGTGCAATCTGCTCGCGGTGGTCTGCGTGGCCCTGCTCGGCGGCGTTCTGCCCGCTCTGCTGGCGACCACCACCGCCGTCCTGCTGTGCGACTACTTATTCACCCCGCCGCTGCACACACTGCGCGTCACCAATCCGGTCGACTTCGTCGGCCTCATCACCTTCGGAGTCGTGGCCATCGCAGTCGGAGGTCTGGTCAACCTTCTCACCCGCCAAGGAGTTCGTGCCGCCAACGCCGCCGCCTCGGCCCGCAACCTCGCCAAACTCGCCGCCAACGCGATCGTGTCTGGTGGCGACCTCGCCGACACCATCGGTTCGATCCGGCGAGCCTTCGACCTCGACGCCGTCGCGGTGCTGAACAAAACCGATACCGGATGGGAGGTGGAGACCGTCGTCGGTGCGATCCAACTGCGGCACCCCGATCAGGCTGGACACCAAGTCCAGATCGGCCCCGGACGCGTTCTCGCCATCGTCGACGCGCCACGCATCGGCCGCGACGCCGCGTCGCTGCAAGGGTTCCTCACCGAATTACGATTCGCTAGGGAACGCGCCCTTCTGATGCCGCCTAAAGTGTTGTGATAGTGCGCTCTTGGGATTATCGTGCATCGACAGATCTGCCCGTAACCCGCGCTATCACAAGTCAAGCACCACTCCAGCACGGTAGCCGCATCCTCTGTTGACGGGCCGTTCGAAGGTGCGTCTCGCACTCAAGGACTTACAGCCGTCTTCTATATGCGGCACTCGACATCGACACTCTCAATGTCGTTGACGGGACATCCCGCGCGGGCACGCTGCGGGGCGCTGAGGTGCACCCGCAGCGGCCAGGTGCAGGAAGACCTCGCGACGACCGGCCCGGGATTTGGAGACCTTGGTCCCTAGTTGTCGGCGGCGCGCCATGCTGCACTCAAACGTTACCCCCGGCAACCGGAAACGAGTACGCCATGACAGTCGCCGATTTCGACACCAGGTTCTTTGGCCGCTTCAGTCAGGTGTTTCTCAGCGATGACATCGAGGGATTCATGGAGCTGATCGACGATGAATGCGTGTGGGAGATCATGGCCACCGGCGAGGTCTTTGCCGGCGCCGCCAAGGTCCGAGAGTTAGCCGAGCGATCCGTGGCCGGCAGAACCCACACCGCCGACGTGCACATGACAATCGTCGACCACTTCATTACCGATGATCGAATGTGCCTGGAATACATCCACGAAGCCATAGTCACCGACAAATGGCCGGCCTCGGAAAACCGGCCGGCGGTCGGCACGAGAGTCAAAGTGCCCATCTGTCTCGTGTGCCGGCTGAAGGACGAAAAGTTTGTCCACATCGACGAATACTTCGACCTGGGCACGGCCATCGCCGGGAGTCGGAATGCCCGGCTGTATTCCTAACATCGCCAAGACTGGAGCAGGACAATGACGGTAATTCGCAGTGTGCAGGACCGAACGCCGTTCACCGGTGCGCTGCGGGCTCTGGTCGCAATCCCCATCGCGGTGGCGGGTGCTGCGGCGCTGTATCTTTTGCTGCTCGGCTACTCGGAGCTGCTGCGGGTGAGATGGATCAGCGACAGGACCCGCCAGTCCACCAAGAGGTTGAATCGCTTCGCCGGCAAGCTCGCTGGAACCCGAGCAGGGATGCTGTATTTCAACCTCAGCGCCCTGCACCATGTCGGGCGTCGCAGCGGCCGAGCCTATGTGACGCCACTAGGCGCTTACCCGTACGGGGATGGTTTCGTGTTGGCGGTGGCATACCCCGAAGTGGATTGGCTCCGCAATGTGCTGGCTGCGGGGAAATGCACGCTCACCCGGAATGGGAAAGAGTATGCGCTCGAACGGCCGGAGGTGATTCCCCTCTCAGAGGCGCTGACGGCCTACCCATTGCTGGTAAAGCCCTTCATTGTGGCGGCCGGCATGAAGAGGTTCCTGTGGCTGCACCGGCCTCCCGTCGTCACCGAAGTCACTGGAACAGAGGTTCCGATCAACCATCGCGACGGGAAAACGGGCAGCCCGTCGATGAGATCCGCATGATGTGGCGGGCGACTGCAATGCGCTGACTTGGCCTTGATCCACGAGACGCCTTGTTCGGGCTGGACGACAACTTAACGGTCGTCGCCCGGTACGGGCTCGACGCCTCCTCAACTAGAGGAACGCACGATGACATCGACACCGACAGTCTCGAACATTTCAACGGCACCAACCGGCGTGGTGTTCGGCGCCACGCCTGGGATGCCCGGAGTCTTCACGTCCAACTTCGACTATCAGCTGGTACGGGCGATGTGCGCCGGCTCCTACGGCGACGGGGGCGCGGTCGGTGAGTGCTACTCGACGGCGCGGCGGGTGGTGGACGGAGATGTTGAAAGCTGGACCGTCGCCTGGAGTGACACCGCACAAAGGGTCGAGGCCATCGCCGAGGACTGTTTGGGCGCCGGCCATGCGGTCAGTGCCCGCGAGGCGTTCCTTCGAGCGTCCATGTACTGGAGCACCGCCTTCTTCTATCTCGAGCACAGCGACCCGCGACACCTCGAGATGTACACCCGGCATCGGTCGTGCTTCGTCCAGGCGGCCACGCTGTTCGATGTCCCGATCGAGCCGGTCAGCATCCCCTATGAGAACGGCAAGACGTTGCCCGGCTATTTCCTGCGCGCCGATGCAACCGGTCGCCCACGCCCGACCGTGATGATCCTCGGCGGAGGCGACACCACCTGTGAGGAACTGTTCTACTGGGGCGGCGGTGCGGCGGCTGTCCGCCGGGGGTACAACGCGTTCTTGTGGGAGGGGCCCGGTCAGGTCGGCGCCTACGCGCTGGATCCAGAGTTGACCTATCGCCCGGACTGGGAGGTCCCGGCACGCTATGCCGTGGACTACGTGCTGTCCCGCGGCGACGTCGACGCCGAGCGGCTGGCCCTCACCGGGCACAGCATGGGCGGATACTTCGCTCCGCGTGCTGTGGCGTATGAGAAGCGCATCACCGCCGTGGTTGCCAATTCGCTACTTCCCGAACTCAAGCCCCTCCTCATGCCCTTGATCAACCTTGATCCTGATGTGCCCGATGGTGAGGATCTCGACGACAAGGCGGATCTATCCAACCCGATGACGAAGGTGATCTTGACGGCGTTCAAGGATCGATTCGGGATGACCGGTCAGTCGCTGGCCGCCATGTGGGACAAGGCGGGCACCTACAGTCTGGCCGGACTCGAGGAGCACATCACCTGTCCTTTCCTGAGCATGGCCGGCGAGGGCGAAGGATCACAGGTGGTGGATGCGGGCCACGAGTTCTACCAGAAGCTGACCTGCCCCAAGGCCGAACGCATCTTTCGGTCAGCCGATGGCGGCGAGGCTCACTGCCAAATGAACAACCCAAGTCTTAAGCACCAGGTCGAGTTCGACTGGTTGGCCGAAATCTTCAAGTAAAGCCACCACAAGATCGACGACGAGCTGGCCATTGACACCGGGGGGCGAGTTCACCGTTTTCATCCCAGGATCGAAGGAGAGCACAACATGGCGCAAGAAGAATTCATGGAGAAATTCCGAACGTGTTTCGTCGGTGACGATCTCGACACGTCTATGCAGCTCATGGACGAAGGTGCGGTCTGGACGTTCATGGCGCGACCGGCGAGACATTCAAAGGACGCGAGCAGATCCGAGGGGCTGCCGAGAGGGCGATGGCAGGTAGGGTCCACACGGAGGCTCTTCACATGGAGGTGAAGAACTTTTTCGCGTCTGACGACATGGCGTCGAGTATCTCCATCGCGCCACCGTTCCAGAGGACGCCACGATCACCGGAAGCCCTCCCGCCGGGACAGAGGTCGCCGTGCCGATATGCATCACGATGCGCATCAAGAACGGCAAGATCTGCGCGTTCAACGAATACATGGACCTCGCGACGTTGGGTGGAGCGAAGAAGACTCTCTTCACCCAGTCGTGAATAGGTCACCTCTCGGTCCTCATACCATCGTGGCGCTGCTGCCATCCGCCTAGATGCGAAGACGTTCCATCACGATGGAGGCATCCGATCATGTCTATGAAATACAGTGTCATCCTTCCGCAAATGGGCATGCAGACGAAAGACATTGACGATCCTGTTGAAAAGTTTGAGGCGATGGTACGTGTCGCACAAACAGCCGACGAGTGCGGCTACGAGGCCGTCTGGCTGGCTGACCACTTCATGCCTGTGGTCGCTGAGGTGCGAGGGGAAGGAGACTGGTTTGAATGCTGGACCAGCACGGCGGCCCTGGCGCGTGAGACCGAACGGGTGCGCATCGGGCAGGCGATGACGTGCAACGGCTATCGAAACCCCGCGCTGCTGGCGAAAATGGCCTCGACCGCTGATGTGCTCTCACATGGCCGACTCATCCTGGGCCTGGGGTCAGGCGATTTCGAACAGGAGTTTCGCGCCTACGGCTACGCATGTCCTCCAGCCCCCGAACGTTTGCGGCAAATGGGCGAGGCAGTCCAGATCCTCCTGGCGATGTGGACCCAGGAGGAAACCACCTTTGAAGGCACCTATTACCACGTGCATGCAGCGATCAATCAGCCCAAAGGGGTGCAACGCCCTCACATCCCCTTGTTGATTGGAGGCAGTGGTGAGAAGGTGACACTCAAACTGGTCGCGCAATACGCTGACGCCTGTGACATCTTTGGCGATCTCCCCACAATTACACACAAACTCGCGGTGCTCCAAGCGCATTGCACAGCTGTGGGACGCGCGTATTCGAGTATTCGTAAGATGACCAGAACGATGTGTATTATTAGGGAGACAGATGAACAGGCACTGGCTTCAATCCCTGAAGAAATGAAAGCCCACGTCGAGACATTAATGCGTAAAGAAGAGTGGCGCGGTGCTGTAGCGATTGACCCTACGCAGCTTTGGTCGTCGTTCCTGGGACTTGTTGGGAGTCCCGCGACAATCCGCCGGCAGATTGCTGCCTATCAGGCAGCCGGCGTCAACGAAATGCGACTGATCTTTCCTGATGCCCCACACCTGCAGTCCATCCAGCGATTCGCCAAAGAGTTCATTGTCCAGGATGATCTTTCGTGTCTCTGAGATGCGGTCTCAGCGGTTCGGATTAATTGATTGTGGCGGCCATTTGACTTGCTGTTCGATGTGTTCAAGCAAGCGTGAGGAAAGCATTATGGCGAACCTATTCATGAAGTGCACATGCAAGAAACAGAGAAGTCTAAAATGAATACAAATACAAGTTCCACAACAGAGGGTTTCGCCCAGAAGTTCAAGCCCCTTTACTTCCAGGACCCTTTCACTGATCTCGCCTTCCTGGCCACCCTGTCCAAGCAGGCGTTCAAGGGCTCCGAGATCGGGGAATGCTACTCCGCGGCTGCCCAGATCCAGGAGAGGGGCGGCGTCCTGACCGGCTACAAGGAGGGTCTCAAGCGAAATCGATTCCTGCCTGGATCTTGAAGAGCCGGCACCCGCGGTGGCTGGCAAGCTGTTCTGATGCCGTCTGCGTGCCAACAGCGCGTCGATGCCGCTGACTGGGACGCGGTCGCCGCCGAACTCAACGATGTCGGCGGCGCACTGCTGCCCGAACTGATAACAGCCTCCGAGTGTGCCGCGGTCCTTGATCTCTACGCCGACGACGGGTTGTTCCGCACCACGGTCGACATGGGCCGCCACCGCTACGGGCAAGGGGAGTACCGCTACTTCAAACAGCCCTACCCAACGCCGATCGATGCGCTGAAACAAGCCCTCTATCTCCGGCTATTGCCGATCGCCCGGGACTGGTGGACCAAGCTGGGCCGGGACGCTCCCTGGCCCGACACCCTCGACGAATGGCTGGAAATCTGCCATCGTGCGGGCCAAACCAAATCCACCGCTCTCATGCTCAAGTATGGTCCTGGCGACTGGAACGCGCTGCACCGAGACCTCTACGGGGACCTCGTCTTCCCGTTGCAGGTCGTCATCAACCTCAACGAACCTGGTGTCGCACACACCGGCGGCGAGTTCCTGCTCGTCGAGCAACGCGCCCGGGCCCAGTCGCGCGGCACGGCCACCACGCTTCCGCGAGGACGGGGCTACCTATTCACCACCAGGGAACGGCCGATCCGCTCGACCCGGGGCTGGTCGGCAGCCCCGGTGCGCCATGGCGTCTCCGTGGTTCGTTCCGGTGCGCGCTACACCCTCGGTTTGATCTTTCACGACGCGGCCTGACCCGGATATCGGCATGCGGCACCATGGTGGGCATGGAGTTGTACGACGTCATGCGATCCACATCCGCGGTGCGTGAGTTTACCGACGACCCGCTGCCCGATGAGGTCCTCGAACGGATTCTGGACAACGCCCGCTTCGCACCGTCGGGTGGTAACCGCCAGGGCGTGCGCGTGATTGTCGTCCGTGATGGGCGGGTTCGGTCAGCCTTGGCGGACCTGTCGCTTCCTGCGGCGCGCCGGTACGCGGCGCAGCTCGTCAACGGCGAATCGCCGTGGAATCCGTTGCAGCCCACCAGCGTGGACGCGTCGACGATCGAGGCGACGCAGGCACCTGCGCAGATGTCGGGTTCGCTGCGCGAGGCGCCTGTAGTGCTGGTGATCTGCCTGGACCTCGGCGTTGTCGCCGCCACCGATCAGGACCTCGACCGCATCGCGGTGGTTCCAGGGGCGTCGGTGTACCCGTTCGTGTGGAATGTGTTGCTGGCTGCGCGCGATGAAGGCTACGGAGGAGTATTGACCACGATGGTTGTCGCGGAGGAGCCGCGTGTCAAAGACCTTCTGGGTGTGCCTGATTCGTACGCCATCGCCGCGGTGTTGCCGTTGGGGAAACCCGCGCGACAAGTGACGAAGCTGCGGCGACGGCCGGTAGCTGAGTTCACCACCCGCGAGCGCTTCGACGGGGCACCCTTCACCCGCTAGCGCTCAATCGGTGGCGGCGCATTCTCGGATAGCAATGCCATCACCGTCTCGTAGCGTTGCGTGACGGCATCGCGGTCTCCGGGGTCGGCTACCGTGGCCAGGTTGGCTCGCTGGATCGCCTCGGCTTGGCGCAGCAATATCGTTCGCCGTACGGGGTCGGGCGTTTGTTCGATGATTTTCGTCAGTGCATCGAGTTGCCGGATCATGATGGCGGGCATGCCCGTTGAGGCCTGGCGGATTGTGTCGAACGCACGCTCCACCAGCCGATCGAAATCGGCTTGATAGGCGATGACACGTATCTCGCCTTCTGCGTCGCGCCGGATCCGTTGCGGACGCCATGAGGTGGAAATTCGACACAGGCAGTCGGCGATCCAGTCGACACAGGTCAACGCCGTGAACGTGTCATTGACCGCCGGCGATAATGCGCGAAGGGCGATCTCGACCAATTGATCGAAGCCGAACGAAATGTCCTGCGCAAGTGTTCGATACGCACCCGTGACGTGACCGAGTGCATGGCTTTTTTCGAAAGATCCGGCGGCGCTGGGCGGCCAAACCCAGGCCATTACCTGGCCCGCCACCAGGAAATGCCCTGGGCGGTAGGGCAACTGAACGACAGCATCAGCCGCAGTAGCTATTTTGAGCAGCGTCTCATGCCGGATGACCTGAAGATAGCCACTGGTTGGTGTGCGGATCGGGGCAGCGGACTCTGCCAACCGTGCTAACAATTCTTCGGACGACGGGCCGCGCGCTGCCCCGAGACCGAAATCGGCATTGCGATCCTGAGCTGCGATCTCGGCGGCCAACGTCCCGGCAATGCCTGCAATCACTATCGGAAGCTGAATCATCGTGGCGATGTGATTGAGGAAGTAGATCAGCACTCCCACGGCAGCCAGCGTGAGCATCAGGGTTACGGTGATCGACAAATGCGGGACAAACTCGCCGTGCGGTCCGCCGCCCACGGTTACCAAGGTGATCATCGCATAGCAAAACGTCGCGACGTAGGTCCCTAACGTCAGTTGAGTTCCACGGTCCCGCACGAAGTTACGCAGCATCCGCGGTCCGAACTGAGTCGAAGCCAGCGTCAGCACCACAATCGTGATCGAAAAGACCATCCCCACCACGGTGATGATCGCTGCGGCGACCGTCGCCAAGATCATTCGCGCGGCATCGGCTGTGCCGCTGAGCACCCACGACGGCAACTGGATCGCTCCGTCGTACGCTGCACGATCGACCCCGTAGGTGCCGGCGAAGATCAGCAATACACCAAGCGTCTCTACCGCGGGCACGATCCACAGGTTGGTCCGCAGCACCTCCCGCCGCCAATCGGCCTCCAAGTAGGCGTGACCACGCATCTTTTAGTGGACTCCCTCGGCGAGGGGGCCAAGTGCCAAGGCCGGCAAGAACGTGAGCGCACACAGGATGATCGTGACGGCCGCAACGAGACCGACGAACTGCGGCCGATGGGTAGGCAGGGTGCCGAGGGAAGGTGGCGAATGACCTTGACGGGCCAATGAGCCCGCCAGCGCAAGCACCAAGATCATGGGGACGTATCTGCCGATGAGCATCACCAGACCCAGGGCGGTGTTGTACCAGGTCGTGTTCGCCGAAAGACCCGCGAAAGCCGAGCCATTGGTGTTGGCCGCCGAAGTGAACGCGTACAGCACCTCCGCCAGACCGTGTGGTCCGCTGTTGGCCATACTGGCTCGTGGGCCGGGAAAAGCCATTGCGATCCCGGTGCCGAGAAGCACGACCACCTCGGTGGTCAGAAAAAAGCCCGCCGCAAGCTTCATCTCGCGGGGCGTGATCTTCTTGCCGAGGTATTCCGGTGTGCGGCCGACCATCAATCCGGCGATGAACACCGTCACCACCGCGAGGACGAGCATGCCGTACAGGCCCGAACCGACGCCGCCTGGCGCCACTTCGCCGAGCTGCATGTTGAACATCGCCATCAAGCCGCCCAGGCTCGTGTAGGAGTCGTGCATCGAGTCGACGGCACCGCTGGAAGTAAGCGTGCTTGCTTCGGCGAAGATCGACGAGTCTGCGATCCCGAAACGCTGCTCGATGCCTTCTGTGGCGGCGCCCGTTGCCGTGGGGACGGTACCGTGATGCCCCGACTGAAACAGCATCATCAGGCCTGTGCTGATAATGGCGAGCACAGCCATCACCGCGACAATCGCGTAGCCCTGCTTCTTGTTGCCCACAATCCGTCCAAATGTGCGGGGCAGCGAGAAGCTGATGACCAGCAGCAGGAAGATCTCGATCAAGTTCGTCCACGCTGTCGGATTCTCAAACGGGTGTGCGGAGTTGGCGTTGTAGAAGCCCCCTCCGTCACTGCCGATCAGCTTGATGGCTTCTTGGCTCGCGACCGGCCCTCCGGTGATGGTCCGCTGAACGCCACCCAGAGTCGTCACGACTTGGTCGTTGAGATGGAAGTTCTGGATCACCCCACCGGCCATCAGGACGATCGCACCGATCAAAGAGATTGGCAGCAAGATGCGAATGGTGCCGCGGACCAGGTCCACCCAGAAATTGCCCAGCTGATCGGTTTTGGCCCGGGCGAAGCCGCGAACCAGGGCAATCGCCACAGACATGCCCACTGCACCGGAGAGGAAACTTTGCACGGCAATGCCGGCCATCTGTACCAGATGACCTTGCGTCGACTCGCCCGAATATGCCTGCCAGCTGGTGTTGCTCACAAAGCTGACGGCGGTGTTCCACGCCAGAGAGGCTGTCATCGGTGTCGCTGGATCATGCAGGTGTAGCGGCAACTTGCCTTGCAGCAGCTGAAGGAAGAACAGAAACACGATGCTGACTGCTGAGAACGCCAGAATGCTGAAGGCGTAAGCATCCCACGCCTGTTGGGCCTTGGGGTCGGCCCCGACGATGCGGTAGATGACCCGCTCGACTCGCCAGTCCCGCTTCGAACTGTAAACGCGGTACATGTAGTCACCCAGTGGCGCGTGCACAGCCACCAGCGCCACCATCAACAGGGCGAGGAACACAAAACCCGCGGATGGAGCACTCAACGCGAACCTCCCTGGAATCAGCTCGGCCGCGACCAGGTGCCCGAGGGTCCAGAATGAAGGTAGACGTCGACGCGTCGTGGTGGCCCCGGCATTAACGCTTTCTTTACGCTCGCGTGAGCGCTCGGGCACCACCAGAGTTCTTCAACGCAGGGGAGTCGCAGCGGTGCGATTTTGCCTATCGGACGATCATCGCGGCAACCATGATTGATTGCGGGCCACGCCACGGGGCGGCGATACTTCAGGCAACGCAAGCCAGGTGTCCGCTACAGAGGAGACGGTGAATTGACACGAATCGCGCCTCGACGGCCTTCGCCGTGGTGCCTACCGAAGATCTCGACCAAGGCGACCGGATCAACGTCGGCGTTGCCTCCATCATTGGCCGGCTTCCGGCAGCGGCCGAAGCTCTTGGCGGCTTGACCGCCGCGCTGCGCGCTAATGGCACGCTGCCACCCCGACTTCTCGAACTTGTACGGCTGCGGATCGCGTTTTTCAACCAGTGCCGAAGCTGCATCGCGGTGCGTTATCAAAGCGCCATCGACGACGGCCTTGACGAGTCGGCGGTCTGCTCATTAGAACGGCCCAGCGACGCGGAAAATCTCTCGGCCGCCGAGCGGTCCGCCCTTCGTTTCGCCGAGCTGTTCGCGACCAACCACCTCGCGATCGATGACGCGGTCTACGACGAATTGCGTGAGCACTTCAGCGAGGACGAGCTCGTGGAGCTCGGCCTGCACTGTGCCGTCGCGCTGGGAGTCGGACGACTCTCAGCGACCTGGGATGTCAACGATGATCTTCCTGAAACGAACGGCTCATCCGAACTCTTGGCGCCCTGGAACTCTGCGTCAGTGGTGGCGTCGGGCTAGGCGCATCGCGCATCGGCGCGCTAAAACCGGTCATCCACTGCGGTTGCCAATGGTCGGTGATTGGTACGAATTCGGGGTAGTCTGGCAATAACCGAGGTGAGGATGGGTGGCATGGCCGTACTAAATTGGAGTGATGCGCCCGAGATTCATCCGTCGGAGATCCGAGTCGGTGACATCATCGGGGCGATCCGCTCCGTCAAGCAGCAGCACTACACGGTCAAGATGATCGGCTCGCCGCAGAAAAGTCCAAAGCAGTGGACATTTTTCGGCCAGGACGACCGAGGCCTGCAGCACTCGAGCACGTTCAGCGAGGACGATTTAGTCCGCCGGCTCGCCCAAGCATCGTAAAACTCGGCCACCGGTTCACCTAGCGGACCGTTCGGGCTTTCTCAACACCGCGATGCCGTAGCGTTAGGCCCGAGCCGTTTCGTTGTCAACAGTGGTCGACCGCCGTAAGCGCGGTTGACGCCCATGGGCAATGTGATTCCTCCGTGTGCCCCGCGCCCGCGGCGCAGACGATACCGAACCTGAAGGAAACCGCCCTGTGGATTATGCAGCCCTAACCATGGCGCGACAGTGACAGCTCAGATTACGCATTCGATCGCGTGCCGCCGTCGCGCCAACCCCGTCCGGGTATCGGTGGCTCAGGATCTCGGTTTCGACATCGACGGCGCGTGGTGGCCGCGCGCGGACCGCATCACCAATGAATTGCCTAGCCTTGTCGGGGTCTTGACGCCCCTGCTCGGAGATATCACCTCTATCAACGTCAACTGGCCGGCGCTGCAACGACCACCGGACTTCAATTGGCCGGGATGGGAACACAAACGCCAACACGTCATGACCGTCAACGGCGTCGAGGCTTGCGCCAATCTGTTGATAATTCCGTACGCGACCTATAGCGGGCTCGCTCTGATGGTGCTGCGCTGCGCCGCGAAATTGCCCATTGAGGCCGCCGACCGGGACAAACCCGCATTTCTGACTGCCGGCTCGATCCTGCAGGCCGCCCGGGAGCAGCGCACCGACTGTAAGTAATCCTGCCTATTCGGTGACGTCGTCTGTCTGTGACTCGATGACGGTTTCGGATGGGGCTGCGCGCTCCCACAGGACCCCGCCCACACACGCTGTCACGACCCATCCGACGCCGATCACCCCGCACCACGTCAGCAACGCCATTGCGACGCCGATCGGACCCAAACCGTCCCAGCCGTGGAGCAACGTCGGGAAGAAGATCCGCGCGGCGAGCGGGATGATCGTTCCGTCGATCAGTACCCCGGCCAGCCCGGCGAGCACGAGGTACCTCAGGCCGCCCCGGCCGCCGTTGCGGACGAGGAGCACCGGTGTGAGTGACCAGAAGATCCAGACCGGCACTAAGGAAATCGCGAACAGCAGCAGTCTGATCGCACCGCTAACGCCATGATGCTCGGCGACGCCCAAGGCTATTCGTTCACGAATCCCGATCGTCATCAGATACAGGACGAACCACGTCGCGCCGCGCAGCAGCCGCTGGCCCAGCCCGAACTGCTCTCGGCGCCACGCCTTGGCGAAGATTCCGGCGATGGTGATCGACATCGGGATTCCCCAGACGAGGAATCCGCCGACCCCGACGAACGTCCAACCTGACCGAAATCCAGCGGAATCGCCGAACGCGGCGCGGACCCTTTCGGTCAGCGGGGATACCAGGCCGAGCTGCCGGGTTAAAAGGGTGCCCGGACTGGCGTTCTCCGCGAAGCCGGACATGTAGTCGAATCCGATGATGATCAACGGGAGGATCGTGGTGAACAACTCGATCGAGACGATTCCGCCCTGCGTCGCGCCGTCGATCTCAGTGAAGCGGGCGGCGACGGCGGCGGCCGGGTGCTTCTTGCGGGCCTCGTCCAGCCGCCGGTAACGCTCTGCGAGCCGCCGCCTGACGTCCCCCCGGTTCCCGCCTGCGGTCATACTCGGCGAACTCCTCGAACGTCGTGGTTTGGTTCCAACAAGGGTTCCTGTTGGTGTGAGGGTAGTTGCTTTTGCCGGTCGGCCGGGTTAGCCCAGTCGGAACGTCTTCGGGGGATGCCCGAGGGTCTTGCGGCCATCCAGGTCACCGCCGTGCACGTCGGATACATGGACACCGACATGGCCGCCTTCGCCCCGGCGGATCAAAAGACCGATCCCGAGATCGTTGCCCAACTGGCGCTGGACGGCCCGCCGGCCGGCAAGCCGGAGGTTCTCGCCGACGATCTGACGCGCGCCACGAAGGCGCACTTGTCTGACAGTCAATAGTCCTGTCGCACAGTATAATTCGTCACAGTGACGTATTGCTGACTGTGACGGGGGCAGGGGATCAAGTCTAGTCTTTCCCGCCAGCATCGAAGCAGCCCTGCACGTAGTCTCTCTTGACATTCTTCGCACCGGCCCGATATCTGAATTCATATCTGTCCTCGCAGAAGCCCGCGCCCGGCGCGACTCCTGGGAGCAGGTATTCCTTTGCGTCGTTGAAACCCTGTTGATAGGACGCTTCGTCGCGTGGTGGGCCACCCGCACTCACAGTTGATAAGACTCCGATTGCAATGAGGGTGCCGACGACGGCCGCGATTGCAACGAATATCTTGTTTCTCTTGGGGCCGACGGGTGCCATGTGCCCGGACATTATCAGCGCTCAGTCTGGCGCCAATTGTGGACCGATCCCGGCAAGCCAGAGGTTCAGCCAATCGGAAAGATTATCAATTCGTCACGGTGACGAATTATCGTCGGTGCGCTTGGGGAGGGCAAGAAGGGGTTGGCCGATGACCCGACTTGCTGCCGGCCATCCGGGCTAAAAGTTCCGCCCGGCAATCCCGAATCATTCATTCATGGCGTGGGGGCGCGACAAGAACGTACGGCAGTCTCGGCGACTGCGCGGCAGATGTCGTCGCTGGTTCGACAGGGCGGATCGTCACGGCTTCCGTGTGTGACTTGCTGCAACCCCTTTGTGCCGATAAGCGACATTATGTCAAGTTAAAGATTCGCCATTCTGCCCTGTACCGACCGCAGGTCTGCTTCGCGCACGTGGCCCCCGTCGTGTTGGCGCGCTCATCGCAGTGAGGTGGCGTATTGACGATTTGGTTGTTCGGGTAAACGGCTACCGGTTTTGGCTGGGCGACTGCCGTGCCCGACGATGGCGATATCGTCAGATATCATCATGGTATGAGCGACGTGCTGATCCGCGATCTGCCAGATGATGTACTCGCCGGAATCGACGCGCGAGCTGCTGAGCTGGGTTTGTCGCGCGTTGAGTACATTCGTCGACGGCTCGCCCAGGATGCGCGCGCCCCACGAGTTCCCGTGACTCGCGACGACCTACATCGCTTTGGACAGGCCGTCGCCGGCCTTGCCGACGATGACCTGATGCGCCAAGGATGGCAGTGACCGAGCCGAGTTGGCTAATCGACAAGTCGGCCCTCGCCCGTCTTGCACAAAGCATCGATCCGGATCTGTGGAGCAACCGCATCGAGCGCGGTCTAGTCCACATCAGCAGCGTGACACGCCTGGAAATCGGCTATTCGGCCGAGTCTGGTGAAGTCGCTCGACGCGAGTTTCGCGAATCCCCCTTGGCGGCAATGCCAGTCGAGTACCTAACGCCAAAAATTGAAGACCGCGCGCTGGAAGTCCAGATGCTCCTCGCGGACCGTGGCCAGCACTGCGGCCCCTCGATCCCCGACCTCATCATCGCGGCCACCGCCGAACTTTCCGGTTTGACCATCGTGCACGTCGATAAAGACTTCGACACCATCACCGCGATAACCGGACAACCCAGTGTCCGACTGTCCTACACCAGCGCAGGCAACTGACCCCGGCAACGTCCCGACCGCGCCGATTCACGCATCGACAGCGACGCGGTCCATCCAGCGCCCAGCGGATAGTCCGAGCATTGCTACCGGATTCCTACCGGAGTAGCATCGTCGCATGAAGCTCAGTGTGAGCCTTTCCGATGAAGACGTCGCCGTCCTGGACGACTACGTCAGGCGCACAGGACTACCCTCGCGGTCAGCGGGCGTTCAACGGGCGGTACAAATGCTGCGCTATCCGTCCCTGGAGGACGACTATGCCGGCGCATGGGCGGAGTGGTTCAGCGACGAGGACGCCGAGGAATGGGAAGGCACCGTGGGTGATGGTGTGGTCGATGCTGCGCGGTGAGATATGGCAGGTCGACCTAGATCCCGTACGCGGTAGTGAGGCGGACAAGCGGCGCCCCGCGGTCATCGTGAGCAATGACCGGGCGAATGTGACCGCAATGCAGCTCGGACGAGGCGTGGTGACGGTCGTACCGGTAACCACCAACACCGATAAGGTGTTTCCGTTTCAGGTGTTGCTGTCGGCGATAACGAGCGGCCTGCAGATCGACTCCAAGGCGCAGGCCGAGCAGGTCAGATCCATTGCGACACAACGGCTACTCAGGCGCATTGGCCGAGCATCCCCCGGTGAACTCTCGGACATCGACGAGGCACTGCGGCTTCACCTCGCGCTGTAGCCCCGTCCAGCAAGACGTGGCCGATGAGATCGGTCGCCGCGACCCTCGTCCACCGGCGCTGTTGCGACATGGTCTGCTCAGGATCAGCCGGCTGGCGGCAGCACTGGCGGACGACAAACGTTGGCGGCCGGGTCCCACCACCAGCCGTTGTCACATGCCAACGGCTGCGGTCCGACACCGAGCGGCCGGCATACATTAGCCGTCGGGTCCCACCACTGGCCCGGAGCACATCCCAACGGTTGTGGGCCGACATTGAGCGGTCGGCAGACCTTGCCCGTCGGGTCCCACCACTCGCCGCCCGCGCAGTCAGCCGAGCTCACCGCCGGTGTCGCGATCGTTACGGCTGCCGTCGAGGCCAACACCATCATGACGACGGCTACAAGATGGCGAACGAATGTCCTCACTACGGGCCTCCTAGTGGTGTGTGCACTATCGAATCGACCCCGGCCGCAGAGGTCAAGGCCCACGCTAGGACCGGGCTACCGGTAATGGGCGCCCTAGGTGGCTGTAGCGTGACCGCCGTGAAGTTCTCCCGGGTGTATTCCTCCGTCGCGCTTGCGGTCTGTGTCGCGGCAATCGTTCCGACTCTTGCTGCATCGGGCACGGCAACGGCGGCAGGCTCGTGCCCAACCGCGGCACCGCAGAACGGTGGGACGCCCGATTGGACGTTGGCCGGGACGACGGGCAGCGTCGCGGTCACCGGTTCGACGGATACGACAGCGCCGCTCGTGAGCGTGACGACGCCGTTCAGCGTGACCCAGACCCAGGTGCATACGCTGCGCCCCGGAAATGGGCCGGTGGTCTCGAGCATCGCCAAGGTTTCCGTCTGCTACATGGGCGTCAATGGACGTGACGGATCCGTGTTCGACAGCAGCTACCAACGGGGCGAGTCGGTTGACTTCCCGCTTACCGGAGTCGTGCCCGGCTTCCAGAAGGCCATCGCGGGACAAACGGTCGGGTCCACGGTCGCCGTCGCGATGACCGCCGCGGATGGCTACCCCGACGGTCAGCCCAGCGCTGGAATCCGGCCCGGCGACTCACTCGTCTTCGCGATCAAGATCCTCAGCGCCTCGGGCTGAGGAAGCGCACGAGAGCAATCCGTGGAGAACGAAGTGCTGCGGTTCACGGATGAGAATCTGGTGATCGAAGGATACGGAACATATCTAGTCCCGAAAGATTGAGCTGGCGGCTAATGCGCTGGCGGACACAGATCGGCCGAGGTGTAAGCAATGAGGTTGTTGGCCTGATCCGGGGTGAGCCCATTGGGACCCTCTTCGCCGTCCGAGCGTTGCAATGCGAGGGCCACTAGCTGCTCGGGTGGAGCGCCGTACGACAACTGTTGGCATATTTTGTAGCCCACCTGCAGCAGCGCCGGGTCGCCGCCCTTGAAGTCGCGGATGCCGGAGTTATGCAGGTCGTTGAGATAGCTGGTCTCGTCAGCCTGTGCCGGGCTGGCCCAGACCACTCCGGCGACCAGAAGTGGGCCAGCTGCTAGCGCTGTGCCCACAAATCGACCATAACGCCTCGGTGCGGCCATAGCTTCTCCTTTGTCTGCGTGCTGGCCTGTATTTGACGACGAGATATTACACCAGGAAAGTGCACGAAACGCGCCGGTAAAAGTCGGCTGCTGAGGTGCATGGCAGATCGCAGCCGACGGTCTGATCTGTTGCGGCGAAACGCATTCCGATAACGGATATCAGTTCTGGACGGATTCCATTTCGCTGATCCGATCGGCAAGGGCAAGGATCCGCTGGGCGTCGCGCACGTGCAGGCTTTCGATCATGCGACCGTCGACCGTGATGACGCTGTTCCCTGTTGCTTGCGCCTGCTCGTAAGCCGAGACGATCTTGCGGGCATCGGCCACCTCCTCCTGCGAGGGACCGAACACGTCGTTGGCCGGGGCGAGTTGGGACGGATGGATCAGGGTTTTGCCATCGAAACCCATCTCGCGGCCCTGTCGAGCCTCGGCGCGAAAGCCGGCTTCGTCAGTGATGTTGTTGAACACGCCATCCAAGATGGCCTTTCCGGCCGCCCTGGCCCCCAGGATGGCCAGTGCCAACGCGGGCAGCACCGGTGCGCGTCCGGCTACGTGCAGGCCGTGTAGATCGTTGACCAGATCGTTGGTGCCGACCACCAGCCCAGCCAAACGATCGCTGGCCGAGGCGATCTCTTCAACCCTCAAAATGGCCCTGGGCGTTTCGATCATCACCCACAACCGCAGAGACTTCGGCGCGCCCTGCTTCCCCAGCACGGTGGCCAGCGCTTGAACCTGTTCGCCGCTCTCGACCTTCGGCACGAGCACGCCGTCGGCGGTCGATGCCGCAACGGCGGCCAGATCGTCGTCGTGCCAGTCGGTGCCCAATCCGTTGACGCGCACCACGATCTCACGGTGCTGGTAGCCCCCGGACGAGATCGCCTCGCATACCCTCCCCCTTGATTCGGCTTTGGCGTCGGGTCCAACCGCATCCTCGAGATCGAAAATCAACACGTCCGCCGGTAGCGCTTTCCCCTTCTCGAGCGCCCTGGCCTTGTTGCCGGGCAGATAGAGGGCAGATCGGCGCGGGCGCAGTGCCGGTGCCGTGGAGTCGGTCAAAGGAACGGGTCCCTGGGAACTTCGAACTGTGCCCGGGCGATCTGTTCGACCAGGGGCGCCAGCCTGGCGCGGGCCCGGTTGTGGGCGGAGTCGAGATCGTAGGCGCGGTAGGCGTGGGCGTCGGCGAAGTCTGCGACGATCGCGAAGCTCCAATTCCCATCGCGCAGACCAAGATCGCTGCCGATGGTGTAGCTCAGCGTGCCGGGACAATTGAGTCGGCGGAAATCGTCTTGAATGTCGGCAACCTCGGCGGGATCCTGGCCTGGTTTCAGCTTTACGAGCACCACATTGCGGATCACGGTGACACGGTAGCAGCGCCGCGGGACTCCTGGCACGGCATATTGCAGATGAATTACTGGTGACGCGCGGTCGAATCCCCCACGGCTTAGCCGCCTTCGGACGGCCCCGGTTGGGCATCCGTCGATGGCTGGACCAAGACGAGTGCACCCTCGTGCTGCGGACACGACGCGGCGGTGGAAGTATCGCGGGCGTGGCCACTAAAAAACCGCAGACGATCTCTTATCCGGCAGCAGAAGCACGCCCGCGTCGCTACGACCATGACTCGGTCAGCCCCCACGTCATCGTCCTGTTCGGTGCGACGGGCGATCTGGCCAAGCGCAAGCTGATCCCCGGCCTGGCCTATTTGGTTCAGTCTTCGCTTGCGCCCGATATCCACATCATCGCGACGTCGTTGGAAGATCTCACCGATGACGAGTTCCGAGAACTCGCCAAGAACGCAATCGAATCTTTCGGTGTCCACAAGCTCACGCCCGAACAGTGGGAGAGCTTCGCAAAGGTTCTCAGGTACGTCCCGCAGGGCGCCGGACCCGCAGTGCTTGCCGCCGCGGTGGCTGAAGCCGAAACCAACCTGGGACCGGACGTACGGCGACTGCACTACCTGTCGGTTCCGCCCAAGGCGGCGCGCGCCGTCATCACAACGCTGCGCGAGGCCGGTCTTGTCGAGCGCTCCCGGATAATCATGGAGAAGCCGTTCGGCACTGACTTGGCCAGCGCGATAGCGCTCAACGACTACGTGCACGAAACATTCGAAGAATCCCAGGTTTTCCGGATCGACCACTTCTTGGGCAAGGAGGCGGCCCAAAACATCCTGGCGTTCCGTTTCGCCAACGGCCTGTTCGAGCCGATCTGGAACCGCAACTTCATCGACCACATCCAGATCGACATTCCCGAAACCCTGGGTCTGGATCAGCGGGCGAACTTCTATGAAAGTACCGGCGCCTATAAAGACATGGTGGTGACCCACCTGTTCCAGGTGATGGCGTTCGTGGTGATGGAGCCGCCGACGGCGCTCGAGCCGCGCGCAATCAGCGAAGAGAAGAACAAGGTGTTCCGGTCGATGCTGCCGGTCAAGTGCTCCGATGTGGTGCGTGGCCAATACAGCGGGTACCGCGGAACGCCGGGAGTGGCAAAAGATTCCGACACCGAGACGTTCATCGCGCTCAAGGTCGGCATAGACAATTGGCGCTGGGCCGGCGTACCGATCTATCTTCGCACCGGCAAGCAGATGGCCGAGGGCATCCGCATCATTTCGATCGCCTTCAAAGAGGCTCCCCGAACGATGTTCCCGGCGGGGTCGGGGGTGGGGGCCCAAGGTCCCGATCACCTCACCTTCGACCTCGCTGACAGGTCGAAGGTTTCGCTGTCTTTCTACGGCAAGCGGCCCGGTCCCGGTATGAAGCTCGACAAGTTGTCCATGCAGTTCTCCTCGCAGGAGGTCGACAGCGTTGTTGATGCGCTGGAGGCCTATGAACGGCTCATCCTCGACGCGATGCGTGGCGATCACACCCTGTTCACCACCGCCGAGGGCATCGAATCGTTGTGGGAGCGTTCGGAGCAACTGCTCAACGAACCGCCACCGGTCAAGAACTACCCGGCCGGTACGTGGGGGCCCAACGCCATTCATCAATTGATCGCGCCGAACGCGTGGCGGTTGCCGTTCGAACGGGGCTGGCGCGAAAAGAAAAGCTAATGAGCGATCGGGTGTAGCTGCAACCGCGGGACTCCCCTGAAATCATCCGGGTTGCACGTGTAGAGCGCGACGCCGTGAGCGATCGCACTCGCAGCGATCAGGGCATCGTAAGCGCGTGCTGCCGGTTTGCGACCCGATGCGCGCAATGCCGCGGCAACCCCACCGAAGGCTCTAGCGCAGTCGGCGTCGAACGGAAGAACTTCAAAGTCGGCCTCGGCCTGCTGTAGATGTTGCTGGCGCGCGCTGCGGTCATCGTCGTCGCGCGCGACATGCGGACCGACGGATAGTTCTGCCAGGGTGACCGCGCTGATGACCGATTCGTCGGGAAGGGCCGTCGGGTCAGTGATCTCGCCGAGCAGGATCACCGTGGAGGTATCGAGCATCCCCCGCCTTGGACCGTCGGCTGTCACAGCGATGGATCAATCAGTTTGTCAATATCGCGACGCAACGCGTCGGGATCAACCCTGGGAAGGTGTTTGCGGCGGCGAATAAGTTCGGCTGGTCCGACGCTGGGATGCGGCAAGGGGCGTAATTCGGCCACCGGGGTGCCATCGCGGGTGACGACGACTCGCTCGCCGCGTTCGACGCGGCGCAGGACTTCTCCCCCGCTATTGCGCAATTCGCGCACCGTCACCGATTCCATGACGTCAGTGTATCACCGGTGAGACACGTGTCGCGGTCAAAAAGGAGCGCCACCGACAAGCAGAGGCGCCTAGATGGGCTCATCGATGTATGTCGTCCCGACACCGCCGGGGCTGTAACTGATATACACCGGGTTCTGTTGGAACGGCGCAGCCCCGGTATTCATCAGTCCCGTTGACGCGATTGGCGAATACGTGCCCACGGTGTAGTGGTAAATCGGCAGATTGGTGGTGGGGTCGTAGACCGTAACGACGGATCCCGTTGGCGCGTTGAACGGGATGGTTCCGTCAACACCACCGGAATCGAACATCGTGGAAACGTCATTGTAGGTACTCACATTCGCGCCCTGGGTAACAGTGACGTCCACGTTGGTGATCGGCGCTCCGGTAAGCGTGGCGTAGGCGGTTCCCGGGTTGGAATTCGCGAACTGGATATAAGGCGAACCCGTGGTCGGGTTTTCGTTGATGAGCAGGCCCCCGTTGTAGCCCGTCGGCAGCGCCTGGGTCGCGATGCTGGGGCCCGGGCCGCCCGCATTCGGCCCCACGCCCAAAACGCCAACTACTCCGTCCTGTGCGAAATAGGACTGGAATGTGAAGCCGTTGGTAATCGCGGACTGAATGGTTACCGGGAACGCGAGGAACTCGATGTCGACGGGAGTCCGCGCGGTGACGAGTCCGCCGCCGAAATTCACCGGGGCGTTATACGTCGCGTAGAGGTAGTCGATTCCCCCGGTGTACCCGCCAAGACCAATCCCGAGGGGTAAGCCTGGGATTCCGAACGCGCCGCCGAGCTCGAGTACGCCTAATAGTCCCCCGACGTTCTGGAATGGGATGACGAGACCCGTGGATCCGGTATCAACCAGCAGGGGCACTGGAGCTCCGCTGCCAACGGCAGCGTTCACTATGGCCTCGGTGCCCTCGTACTTCGTCAGCGGAGCCGTTGCCGTGGTGCCGCTAATCTTGCCGCCGAGGGGCGCCGACGGCCAAGTGCTGATCAGCTGGCGCCCGAACAGGATCGTCGTGGGCCCATTGATGACGCCCACGACGAACTGCTCGATGGCCTGCAACGGCGACGAAGCCGCCGCGGTGGGTGTTTGGATGGCGCCCAGCAGGCTCTGCTCGATGGTCTTCAGTGGCGACGAGTTCGCCGCCTCGGTGGCCAGATACGAGCCAGCGCCCGAGGTCAGCGCCTGCACAAACTCTTGGTGAAATGTGCTGGCCTGCGCGCTGAGCGCCTGGAATTCCCGGCCGAACCCGCCGAATAGGGACGCCACCGCGGCCGATACCTCGTCAGCGCCGGCAGCCGCTATTCCGGTAGTCGGAACGACAGCCGCGAGGTGCGCCGCTGTCAACGACGAACGGATGCTCTCCAGGTCCGTCGCGGCTGACTCCACCCAGTCAGGAGCCACGACCAGAAATGACACGCCTCCCCCTTCGGGTCAATGACCGATCTTGTGGGCACAAGAGTAACGCGACTCGGGTGTCGGCGGCTCAGTTTGCGACTTACCGGTCGATCGCTACGAGACCACCGGGCTGGCAGAACGGTGCCCCGGCGTCGCCATCGCGGGCAGTGTGTCAGCATTTGGGGATGAGTCCACGCTGCATCGCTCGCACCGTTGGTGTCTTCGTCGTGACGACGTGGGCGCTGCTGAGCCAGCCCGTCGCCCTTCCTGCCGCCTCCGCCGATCCCTGCTCGGACGTGGCGGTGGTCTTCGCTCGCGGCACCCACCAGGAGCCCGGTCTCGGCAACATCGGCCAGGCATTCGTCGACTCGCTGACCTCGCAGCTTGGCGGGCGGTCCGTCGACGTCTACGCGGTGAACTACCCGGCCAACGACGACTACCACGGCAGCTCGTCGGCCGGTTCCGCCGATGCGAGTGCGCACATCCAGAACACTGTGGCCAGCTGCCCGAACACCAAGATTGTGCTCGGTGGATATTCGCAGGGCGCGACCGTGATCGATCTGGCCAGCAATGCCATGCCCGCCCCGGTGGCCGGTCATGTCGCCGCCGTCGCCTTCTTCGGCGAGCCGACCAGTGGATTCTCGAGTACGTTGTACGGCGGCCAGCCGCTGCCGACAATCAATCCGCTCTACAGCGGTAAAACCATCAGCTTGTGCGCCCCCGACGATCCAATCTGCTCCGCTGGCGGCAACATCATCGCGCACGTTTCATATATCGAAGCCGGGATGACAACCCAGGCCGCGACGTTCGCGGTGAACAAGCTCGGTCCAGGCCCTAACGCCTAACGGCCCACGAAGCGCGGAGGTGCTTAGGTCGGGATTGTGAAATCCCTGTCTGATTTCTTCCGCGACACCGTTGCGGCTCGAATTCTGGTAGCCACGGTGCTCGGAGTTGCCGTCGCCCTCACGGTGGGCAACACGATTGGCTGGCGATTCGCGCTTACCGGCTGGGTCGCTGGCGCAGGAGTGTATGTGGTGTGGACGCGGCTCCTCCTCGGCGGAATGGATGCCGACCAAACGTGTAGGTATGCGACCCGGGAGGACCCCACCCGATGGGTCGCCGATGTGGTGATCGTGTCGGCGAGCATCGCGAGCCTCGGCGGGGTCGGCTACGTGGTGGTCGCCGGTTCGGGCTCCGGCCCCGAAACCTTGCATTCCGCCATTCTGGGCATCCTGGCCGTTGGGGCGTCCTGGTTTTCGGTGCACACGCTATTCACCGTGCACTATGCGCGGCTCTACTACTCGGATGAACCGGGCGGGATCAACTTCCACGACCCAGAGCCGCCCTGTTTTCGGGACTTCGCGTATGTGGCCTACACGGTCGGCATGACCTTCCAGGTGTCGGACACCGAGATCGGATTGAGGTCCATCAGGGCGACGGTGCTGCGCCACGCGATGCTGTCTTACCTTCTCGGCGCGGTTGTCCTGGCCGTCACGATCAATCTGATCGCCGGCCTCGGTTCCAAGTTCCATTAGATCCTGTTAGGTGTGGCGGGCTGCTTCTTGGACAAGCTGTACGCGCGAGGTGAGGCCGAGTTTGGTGTAGACGTGGGTGAGGTGGGTTTGCACGGTGCGCGGTGAGATGAAAAGCCTTGTGGCGATGTCCTTGTTGCCGAGCCCTTCGCTGACCAGTTGTACGACGTCCCGCTCTGTGGGGGTGAGCGAGGCCCAGCCGCTGGTGGGTCGTTTGCGTTCGCCGCGGCCACGCTGGGCGTAGGCGATCGCCTCTTCGGTGGACAGGGCCGCGCCCTCGGCCCACGCCGCCTCGAAGCCTTTGTCGCCCAAGGCATCACGAACTGCGCCCACCGAAGCCTCGTAGCCGGCGTCCCAGACCTTCAGGCGGACCTGGCCGATGCGTTGTCGAGTGCCGTGTGCCGCGCCGAACAGCCGGGCAGCTTCGCGGTGACTGCCGCTATCGCAGGTTAAGGTGGCGAGGCACTCCAGGGTTTCGGAGATGAACAGGTAAGCCTTAAGTTCGGCGGCGATCGCGAGTGCGTCGTGGGCGTCGCGTTCGGCCTGTTCCGGCTCACCTTGCGCGATCGCCACTCGGGCGCGTGTGACCAGCGCCGCCATCAGGTGACAGCCGGTCGTCGTTGTAACCGCGTCATCGGCCTGGCGACGGGCCACGAGCAGATCACCGCCCGCCAGTGCGGCCTGCGCACTGGCGAAGCGCAGCACTGCCACATGCGCGGTCAGGACACTCCAGTGCTGTCCAGCTTTCTCGATCGCGTCTTGGGCCGCCGCGACATCGCCGGCAACCAGGGCCGCGTTAGCCAAGGCCGCGTAGCCGACGCCCGCGGCCACCCCACCCACCTCAGCGGCGCCCTCGATGGCCGCGTCGGCCGCGGCGCGGGCCGCACCCGTCTCACCCTGGGCTGCGAGTGCGAGGGCCTGGCCCCCGAGGCTGGCCGCCCTCCAGGTCTCGTCGTGGGCTGCCGTTGCCTCGGCGGCGACCTCGCGAAATTGCGCGACGGCTCCGGCCAGATCGCCCTGCAACGTCTGTGCCAGTCCGAGGCACCAGCGGCATTGGCGCGATATGAACCGGTCACCGATCCCCTCGGCGAGGTCGCGTCCTTCCTCGGCGGCCGCGCGCGTCGTGATCGGGTCACCTGCCACTGATGCCCCGCGCGCCTGCCAGGCGAGGATCTGGCTCAACCTCCACGGGTCGCCTAGTGACCGGGCGAGGTCGAGCGCCTCGGCGAAGTATGGCCCCGCGGCCTTGGCGTTTTGGGCGGCGGCGGTATAGCCGCAGGCGGTCAGCGCCCGAACCAGCAGGGCCGGGTCATCGACGTCGCGCGCCACCGCCAGGGCCTGCTGAGCCTCACCGAAGCTGTCTGCTGCCCCCATCACGACGGCGACCAGGGCCCTGTCGGCGAGCGCTCGGGCACGCACAGCGGGCGCCACTTCCGCGTGCTGCGCGTCGAGGTCGGCGAGGACGGTGTCGAACCAGGCCAGCCCTTCCCGGAGGCGGCCCCGCGCGAGCCACACAGGTTGCAGCGACGAGGCGAGCGACAACGCCAGCTCGCAGTCGGAGTTTTCCCGGCTCCACGTAAACGCAGCGCGTAGGTTGTCGATCTCGGTGTTGGCCTGCTCGATGCGCTGCTCGTAATCACGGCCTGCCGGGGCGTCGAGGGGGGCGGCCAGCGCCGTATAGTGGTCGCGGTGGCGAGCCCGCACGGTTTCGGCTTCGCCGGACTCGCCTAGCTTTTCCAGGGCGTATTGGCGCACCGTCTCCAGCAGCCGATAGCGGGTCCGGCCCCCAGTATCGTCGGCGACCACCAGGGACTTGTCGACGAGCAGGCTGAGCTGGTCGAGCACCTGGTAGCGCGCCACGTCACCACCGCCGGCGACCGCTCGGGCAGCGTCGAAGTCGAATCCGCCCAGAAACACCGCCAGCCGGCGCAACAACACCCGCTCGGGCTCGGTCAACAGGGCGTGTGACCAGTCCACCGAGGCGCGCAATGTCTGCTGGCGGCGCACCGCGGTGCGCGCACCACCGGTCAGCAGCCGGAACCGGTCATGCAGGCTCTCGAGGATCTCGGCCAGCGACAACGCCCGCACCCGCGCTGCGGCCAGCTCGATCGCCAGCGGCACCCCATCCAGGCGCGCGCAAATCTCGCCCACCATCGCGGCATTGTCGTCAGTGAGGGTGAAATCGGGGCGAGCACGACGCGCGCGGTCGGTGAACAACTCGATGGCTTCACCGTCCAGCGACAGCGACGGCACCCGCCAGCTCACCTCACCGGCCACCCCGATCGCCTCACGGCTGGTCGCCAGAAACGTCAGCCCAGCCGCCCCGCTCAGCAGGGCGACCACCAGCTCGGCGCTGGCATCCAGCAGATGCTCACAGTTGTCCAGCACCACCAGCATCTGACGGTCGCGAACAAACCGCAGCAGGCTGTCCATGGTGGAGCGGCCCGGTTGGTCGGGCAGCCCCAGTGCACGTGCCACCGTCACGGGCACCAGGTCGGGGTCGGTGAGGGGCGCCAAATCCACACACCACACCCCGTCGGAAAACTCGCCGGCCATTGCGGCCGCGACCTGGATGGCCAGCCGGGTTTTGCCGACCCCGCCCGCACCGCTCAACGTCACCACCCGGTTTTGCGCCAGCAGCTCCCGCAGTTGGGTCAACTCGGCGTCGCGGCCCACGAAACTGGTCAGCTGCGCCGGAAGACGGGTGAAGACGTCGGCTATGGAGGTCCCCGCTACCCGAAGCGGCGCGAACTCATTGACCAGGTCGGGATGGCAAAGCTGTGCCACCCGCTCCGGGCGGGGTAGATCACGCAACGGGTGACTCCCCAGATCGGTCAACCACGCATCAGCCGGCAGCCGATCGACAACGAGCGCCTCCGTCACCCCCGACAGCACGGTCTGACCCCCATGCCCCAGATCGCGCAGCCGCGCGGTGCGGTTGATCGTCGGACCGGCGTAGTTACCCTCATCGCGCAGCTGCACCTCACCGGTATGCACCCCGATCCGCAACCGGATCGGGGCCAACGGCGCCCGCTGCAACTCCAACGCGGCCCCCACCGCATCGGACGCGCGCGCGAACGCCGCCACAAAACTGTCACCCTCACCCTGCTCGACCGGCCGCACACCATCGTGTGCGGCGACGATGTCCGACACCGCCTGATTCAGACGAGCGATGGCCGCGGTCATCTCGCCGGCCTGGGTCTCCCACAGCCGCGTCGAACCCTCCACGTCAGCCAACAGCAGCGTCACGGTGCCCGTCGGCAAAAGCCCGCTCACGCCAAGATCGCTCCAGTCCACCAACGGCTCATCCACACGCGGATCAATCTCGCTCATGCTAACCACCATGCAGCCACCACGAGCGACACAACATCAGCACAAACGCGCAGATTAACGCCGATCGCACGCGTATCTACGACCCCTGACCGCGCAGATCTACGCGTTCTGACTGATGGTCTTACTCCCGCGATCTCGGATAGTCGACTCAGTCGAATCCAAGGAGGCCAACCATGACCGTCGACGCCATCGGCACCAACAGCCCCACCGTCTTTGCTGCCGGGCTGCCGGCCATCGCTTACGAGAACGCCCAAAACCCCGAAGATGCGCACCGGCTCATTCGGCAGGCCCGGCTGCAGGGGCCGATCGCGGTGGGGCCACACGGGCCCGAAGTGTTGAGCTACGAACTGGTGCGGACCGTCTTGCGCGATCCCCGGTTTTGCATGCCGAAGGGACTTGCGCTTGCAGCGCAAGGCATTACATCCGGCCGACTGTGGGACAAGGTCACCGCGGGCCTGTTAAGCCGGGACGGCGCCGATCACAATCGGCTGCGCCGGCTGGTCTCCCAGGCGTTCACACCGCGCTCGACCGCACGACTCGAGACCACGATCGTCGAGGTCATCACCGAGCTGCTCGACCCGATGACCGGCATGGGGCGCTGCGACGTGGTCGCCGACATCGCCCGCCGGTATCCGATTCCGATCATCTGCGGGTTGCTCGGCGCACCGCGCGCTGACTGGCAACTGTTCTCGGACTGGGCCGATGACATCGTTAAAGCCTTGACCTGGAACGTCGCGGACCACGCTGCGGTCATTATGGCGGCCTTCGACGAACTCGACGCCTACATCGACGACATGGTCGCCCAGCGGCGCCACAACCTCACCGACGATCTGATCTCACAGCTGATCCGCGCCGAAGACGGCGGGGACCGACTCAGCGCCGGCGAGCTACGCATGCTCGCGGAAGGCCTGCTGATGGCGGGCACCGACACCACACGCAATCAGTTGGCCGCCGCCGTGCAGGATTTGTGCGACCACCCCCAGCAGTGGGCCCTGCTGGCCGATCATCCAGAACTCGCCCCGCGCGCAGTCGAGGAACTCATGCGCCACAGCCCGGTCATATTCGCCACCATGCGCAAGGCCGTCGAGGATGTCGAACTCGGCGGCGTGCGGATACCCGCCGGCACGTTGGTGATTGTCAACACCGCCGCCGCCAACCGCGACCCCGCCGTCTACGACGACCCCGACCGCCTCGACATCACCCGCGAGGGGCCGGCGGCCATGCTGACGTTCGGCGGCGGCATCCACTACTGCCTGGGAGCACACCTCGCCCGACTGGAACTCGCCCAAGCCCTGACCGTCATCACGCGCCGCATGCCCAACCCGCACCGCTCCGGCCCCGCACCTTGGAAGCCCATCACCGGAATCACTGGGCCCACCACCCTGCCCATCGAATTCGACGTCGGACACTGAACCCGTCACCACCGTCGACTTGTCGTGCTGCCAGCGCCAAATCGGCCCAATAACTCGACGTTCGGCGCCAAGGGTAGGACGCTAGTCTGGCCGGTATGGCCATAGAGTCCACCATGCTCGCCCTCGGCACCCCCGCTCCCCCGTTCACGCTGCCCGAGCCGGCTACCGGCGGCACTGTCAGCCTCGACGAGCTGACGGGCCCCGCGCTTGTCGTCGCGTTTATCTGTAATCACTGCCCGTATGTGAAGCATGTCGCCGCGGGGCTCGCCGCGCTCGGCCGGGACCTCGCCGACCAGGGCGTCGCGATGGTCGGTATCTCCAGCAATGACGTCGTCACCTACCCGCAGGACGGACCCGACGAGATGGTCGTCGAGGCCCGGGGCCACGGTTGGACGTTTCCCTACCTCTACGACGAGACCCAGGACGTCGCGCGCGCCTATTCCGCGGCCTGCACACCCGACATATTCGTCTTCGACGGCGAACGTCGGCTCTTCTACCGCGGTCAGCTCGACGATTCCCGGCCCAAGAACGAGCGGCCGGTGACGGCTGCTGACGTCCGGGCGGCGGTCGATGCCGTGCTCGCGGGGCGGCCGGTCGACAGCGACCAGCGGCCGTCGATCGGGTGCGGCATCAAATGGCGTTGAGCCGCGCTTACCCAATCTAGGTTTGCGCCGATGAAAGTTGCGCTGGCGGGCTATGGAAGCCGCGGCGATGTCGAGCCGCTGGCTGCCGTGGGCCGGGAGCTGCTGCGTCGGGGTCACGACGTATGCATGGCGGTCCCACCTCACATGCTGGGATTCGTGGAGTCGGCGGGACTCACCGCGGTCGCCTTCGGGTCCGAGCCCCCGCGGCCGGCCGACAACTTCGCCCTCGACAACGCGATCCGGAATCCGACCGACGTGATGGCCGAAGTCGTGGGGCATGTCACCCGGGCCTGGGCGGAGTGGGGCACGGCGCTGACGGAGTTGGCGAACGGGGCGGATCTGCTGTTGACGGGCAGAGTCGAGCAGGGTCTGGCCGCGAACGTCGCCGAATACTACGGCATTCCGTTGGCGACGTTGCAATACTTCCCCGAGGGGGATTCGCCCCTGGGGGGCATGCTTGGGCATGTCACGCAGGAGGCTCAAAACACCCAACGTCGTGCGCTCGGCCTACCGCAGGCCACCGCACCGTCAACGCGACCGAACTTGGAGATCCAGGCCTATGACGAGCTGTGCTTTCCCGGGCTGGCGGCCGATTGGTCGCTGCAGGGTGAGCTTCCACGTTTCAGACCCTTCGTCGGCGCGCTGACGCTGGAGCTGCCGGGCGGTGCCGACGACGAGGTCTTGTCGTGGATTGCCGCGGGGACGCCGCCCATCTACTTCGGCTTTGGCAGCATGCCAATCCCATCTCCCGCTGAGACGGTCGCCGTGATCAGCGCGGCCTGCACGCAGCTGGGCGAGCGGGCGTTGATCTGCAGCGGCCCCAACGACTTCAGCCACGTCCCGCATTTCGATAACGTCAGGGTTGTTGGTGGGGTGAACCACTCGGCCGTCTTTCCCGCCTGCCGCGCGGTCGTCCACCATGGCGGCTGCGGCACCACGGCCGCGGTCATGCGGGCCGCCGTCCCCACGTTGATCCTCTGGCACCAAGTCGACGACCAGCCGATCTGGGCGGCTGCCGTCACCCAGCTGAAAGTCGGTTCTGGGCGCGCCTTTTCGGCCAGCACCTTGGACTCGCTGGTCGCGGACCTGCGCTTCGTCCTCGCGCCGGAATGCGTCACTCGGGCCCGTGAGGTCGCCGCCCAGATGACCACACCCGCCGAGAGTGCCGCGCGTACGGCTGATCTCCTGGAACAGGCGGCCCGCCTGGGGCGCACCGGCTTTGCGAGTTAGGTTCGGCTGATGAAAGTTGTGGTGGTCGGGTACGGAAGTCGGGGCGATGTCGAGCCCTGCGCGGCCGTCGGTCGGGAACTGCTGCGCCGCGGTCACGACGTGAGCATGGCGGTCCCGCCTAACATGGTTGGCTTCGTCGAATCGGCCGGCGTTGCGGCGGTCGCCTACGGGCCGGACTCACGGGAGGCGATGAACCCGGCCATGGATTTTGTCCGCGCATTACCGGCGAAGATGCAGAATCCGGCCAGAATGTTGACGGAAGTTGTTGAACATGTCAGCCGGGTCAGGGAGGGGAAGAGCTCGACGCTAAAGGAGGTGGCGAACGGGGCCGACCTGCTGTTGGCGAGCTTCAATGAGCAAGGGGTGGCCGCCAACGTTGCGGAGTATTACGGCATCCCGCTGGTTGCGTTGCACTTCTTCCCAGAGCGGATTTGGACAGCTGGGGAGCTGGCCCCGGACGTCATGAAGGACGCGGACGACGTCCAACGCCGTGCACTAGGTTTGCCGGACACCACCGGGCCCTCGACGGCGCTGGAAATCCAGGCCTACGACGAGCTCTGCTTGCCCGGTCCTGCCGCCGAATGGCTGGAATCGAACGGGGTCAATTGTTTCAGGCCTTTCGTTGGCGCGCTGACGCTCGAGTTGCCGACCGACGCCGACGACGAGGTGCTGTCGTGGATTGCCGAAGGAACGCCGCCTATCTACTTCGGCTTCGGAAGCACGCCGATCACTTCTCCAGCTGAGACGGTGGCCGTGATCAGCGCGGCCTGTGCGCAATTGGGGCAGCGGGCGTTGATTTGCAGCGGCGCGAATGATTTCACCGACGTCCCGCGTCACGACCATGTGAAGGTGGTGGGCGAGGTCAACCACGCGGCGGTCTTTCCCGCCTGCCGCGCGGTGGTTCACCACGGGGGTGCCGGCGCTACGGCCGCAGGCATCCGGGCTGGAATCCCGAGCCTGATCCTGTGGTTCTGGCTCGATCAGCCGATGTGGGCAGATGGTGTGACACGACTGAAGATCGGCTCAGGGCGGTCCTTCTTCGCCAGCACCCTGGATTCGCTCGTCGCTGATCTTCGTTCCATCCTCACGCCGGAGTGCATTACGCGGGCGCGAGAGGTCGCCGCACAGCTGAGCAAACCATCCGACAGCCTTGCCCGCGCCACTAATCTCCTGGAAGAGGTGCACCGAGGAGGGCGTTCCGAGTAGGTTCGGCTAATGAAGGTTGTGATTGTCGGGTACGGCAGTCGCGGGGAGGTCGAGCCTTTCGTCGTAGTCGGTCGGGAGTTGCTGCGCCGAGGTCATGACGTATGCATGGCGGTTCCGCCCAACATGCTCGATTTCGTCGAATCGGTGGGGCTGGCTTCGACCGCCTACGGGCCAGATTCGCGGGAGGCCATGAACCCGGCGACGAATGTCTTTCGCGCCGTGGCGGGGATGGCGCTGACGAATCCACTCGGCATGTTGGGCGAAGTCACTGAGTATGTAACCCAAGTCAAGACGGCGAAAGGCAAGACGCTGACGTCGCTGGCAGAGGGGGCTGACCTGATCATGGCGGGGTTCAACGAGCAAGGGCTGGCTGCCAATGTCGCGGACTACTACCGCATTCCGTTGATAGTGCTGCACTACTTCCCGGCGAAGATTTGGCCATCGACAGGGCTCTATGCGGGAGTGACGAAGCAGACCGACGATCACCAACGCAGGACCCTGGGCCTACCAGAGGCATGCGGGCCCTCGGCGTCCCTCGAGATCCAGGCCTACGACCAGATCAGCCTGCCCGGGCTTGCGGCGGAATGGATCGACCCCGATGGCCCACCAAGTCCCTTCGTCGGCGCACTGACGCTGGAGTTGCCGACCGACGCCGACGACGAGGTGCTGTCGTGGATTGCCGCGGGAACGCCGCCGATCTACTTCGGCTTCGGCAGTTGGTCGATTGAATCCCCCGCCGAGACGGTGGCCGTGATCAGCGCGGCCTGCGCGCAGTTAGGCGAGCGGGCGCTGATTTACAGCGGCTCAAACGATTTCACCCAGGTGCCGCGTTTCGACCATGTCAAGATCGTCGGAGCGGTCAATTACGCTGCCGTTTTCCCCGCCTGCCGCGCGGTCGTCCATCACGGCGGCGCCGGCACCACGGCCGCAGCCATGCGGGCTGGAATCCCGAGCCTGATCCTGTGGTTCTGGCTCGATCAGCCAATGTGGGCAGATGGGCTGACGCGATTGAAAACCGGCTCCGGGCGGCAATTCCACGCCAGCACACTCGATTCGCTGGTGGCGGATCTACGCTCTATCCTCACGCCGGAGCGGGTTGACCGGGCCCGCGAGGTGGCCGGGCAGATGACCCAAGCCGCCCAAAGCGTTGCCAGCGCCTGCGATCTCGCCGAAGCAGTCGCCGGCAATCTAAGCCGCGTGCGCTGAGCAAACCAGCCGAGAACGTGCCCGCGCCATTGATCTTCAGGCAGATGCCAACCGAAGGGGGCGCTCGGGTAGGTTCGGCCAATGAAAATTGTGATCATCGGTTACGGCAGCCGAGGTGAGGCCGAGCCTTACATCGCTGTCGGTCGGGAGTTGCTGCGCCGAGGTCACGAGGTATGTATGGCGGTCTCGCCCAATACGATCGATTTCGCCGAATCGCTGGGACTGGTGCCGACTGCCTATGGGCCGGATTCGCGCGAGGCCATGAACCCGCCGACGAACGTCGCTCACCCGGTGGCCGGGATGGCATTCACGAATCCTTTCGAAATGGTGAGCCGAATTACCGAGCACATCACCCAAGTCAAGACTGCGAAAACCAAAACGCTGATGTCACTGGCAGAGGGGGCTGACCTGATAGTGGCGGGTTTCATCGAGCGAGGCGTGGCCGCCGCTGTTGCGGACTACTACCGGATTCCATTGGTTGTGCTGCACTACTTCCCGGCCAAGGTTTGGCCAGCGGGAGGCCTCGACGCAGGAATAGCGAAGCAGACCGACGAATATCAACGCAGCATGTTGGGCTTGGCAGAGGCATCCGGCCCGTCGGCGGTGCTAGAGATCCAGGCCTACGACGAGATCTGTCTGCCCGGGCCGGCGGCGGAATGGATCGACCCCGATGGCCCACCAAGTCCCTTCGTCGGCGCATTGACGCTGGAGTTGCCGACCGACGCCGACGACGAGGTGCTGTCGTGGATTGCCGCGGGAACGCCGCCGATCTACTTCGGTTTCGGCAGTTGGCCAATTGAATCCCCCGCCGAGACGGTGGCCGTGATCAGCGCGGCCTGCGCGCAGTTAGGCGAGCGGGCGCTGATTTACAGCGGCTCAAACGATTTCACCCAGGTGCCGCGTTTCGACCATGTCAAGATTGTGGGAGCGCTCAACTACGCGGCCGTTTTCCCCGCCTGCCGCGCGGTCGTCCACCACGGCGGCGCCGGCACTATGGCCGCAGGCATGCGGGCTGGAATCCCGAGCCTGATCCTGTGGTTCTGGCTCGATCAGCCAATGTGGGCAGATGGGCTGACGCGATTGAAATCCGGCTCCGGGCGGCAATTCCACGCCAGCACACTCGATTCACTGGTCGCGGACCTGCGTTGCATCCTTGCTCCGGAATATGCGACACGAGCCCGTGAGGTCGCGAGCAAGATGACCAAATCCGCCGAAAGCATCGCTACCGTTGCAGATCTGCTGGAAGGCACCGTGCGCCTCAACGTTGGCTGATCGGCGAAGGCGGGCCTAACAGTCGCTGCGGGGAATCCGGTCAGCGCGCCAACACCATGCCCGCATGGGGACGTCGATCGCGGCGGCACCGGGGAACCTCGCGTCCAACACGGCCCGGGCATCGGTCAGTGCCTGCACCCGATCGTCCGGAGACGCGATGATGGCTCTGCTGTAGGTACCCAGCATCGCAACGACGTTGTCCACTGTCATCGCGCGCGAGAATTCAAACGTCTCGCGGGCGATCCTGTGGAAGACCTGCGGTTCCGGCAGCGCGAAGTCCAGGCGCCGTCGGAACCGGTCCGTTTGTCCTGGCTCAGAGGTATCGCGGCCGCGCAGCACATCGAGCTCACGCACCCAGTCCACCTCGCGATTCCGGCTCGCCCAGATCAGGCCGAGCCGACCGCCGTCGCGCAACACGCGACCGATCTCCGGGATGGCCCGTTCAGGATCCATCCAGTGCCAGGCCGAGGAGACGAACACCGCGTCGGCGAAAGCGTCCGGCAGCGGAATCAATTCGCCTTGGCCCTCGACAACGCGGACCCCCGGGGAACGTGCGGTCAGTACCTCCCGCATCCGGGCATCGGGTTCGACGGCGATGACCTGCGCCGCCTTGTCCATCAGGGTGCGGGTGAACAGTCCGGTGCCTGCGCCGACATCGACGGCCACCTCGCATCCGGGCGGCACCAGCCAGTCCACCGCATTTTGCGGCGGCTGTGGCCGCAGCTCGTTATAGTCCTCGGCGATAGATCCGAAGGACATCGCGCGCTGTTGCCGATCCGTCACGCCCGCCACAGTAGTCGGGCTCCCTGGGTGGGCCGCCGGGCTGAGATGACCAGATGATCCTCAGAGCGGCGGATGGACGGAGACGTGATGGTCAACCAACAGCAGGCCGACAAGATGAGGTCGGGCAAGGGCTTCATCGCCGCGCTCGACCAGAGCGGCGGCTCGACGCCCAAGGCGCTGGTTCAGTACGGCATCGAGGAAAGTGCGTATTCCTCCGAGCAGCAGATGTTCGATCTCATCCACCAAATGCGTTCGCGGATCATCACCTCGCCGGCGTTCGATGGCGACCGGATACTCGCCGCGATCCTCTTCGAGCAGACCATGGATAGCGAAATCGATAGTGAGCCCTCGGCGCGCTTCCTGTGGGAACGTAAGGGCGTCGTGCCGCTGCTGAAGATCGACAAGGGTCTGACCGAGGTCGCCGACGGCGTTCAGCTGATGAAACCGATACCTGGTCTGGACGACCTGCTGGCCCGCGCCGTAGAGCACGGGATCTTCGGCACCAAGGAGCGTTCGGTGATCGGCGCCGCGAGCCCCGGCGGCATCAAAGCCATCGTCGACCAGCAGTTCGAATTGGCGGACCAGGTCCTCTCGCACGGGCTAACCCCGATCCTGGAACCCGAGGTCACCATCTCGATACCCGATAAGGCACAGGCCGAGGCCATCCTGCGCGATGTCATCACCGCGCACCTCGACGACATCCCGGACGGTACGCAGGTGATGCTCAAGCTTTCGTTGCCGACGGTCACCAATTACTACCGGCCGCTGATCGAGCACCCCAGGGTGATGCGCGTCGTGGCGCTGTCGGGTGGTTACTCGCGCGCCGAGGCCGACGCGTTGCTGGCCCAGAACACCGGGCTGATCGCCAGCTTCAGCCGGGCCCTCACCGAGGGATTATCTGCCGGGCAGTCCGATGCGGAGTTCAACGCGACACTCGACCGCGCGATCCAATCCATTTACGAGGCTTCAATAGCTGGTTGATCCGCGACCGTGTCATACGTCGCCGTTAGAGTGCGGGTCATGCGGCTGGACCGAGTGGCGCGGCGCGGCCTGGTTTGGGTAGGGCTGTGGGCTGTCGTTTGCTTGGGGATGGTGATCAACCATCACCCCCTTGGTGCAGATGTTTTCTCCGCTGTCTTGGTTATCAGCGTCTGCTGGTGGTACGGCAGTCTAAGGGACCGCGTTCGGGACCGAGAACGCGAAGAGACGTTGCGAGCGTCGGGATTCGACCACATTGACATGATGACCGGTGTCGAGTTCGAGGGCTACTTCGCAGCGGTCCTCAGGGGCCTCGGTTATGACGTGACAACGACGAAGACGACGGGCGATTTTGGTGTCGACCTAGTGGCGGCCAGGGACGGCACGCGAACCGCCGTCCAGTGCAAGCGAAAAAGAGGCGGCGCGGTTGGAGCCGCCGCCGTCCAACAGGTCGTCGCCGGGGCGCGGATGCACGAGTGCAACGCGACGATGGTTGTCACCAATAATCTGTTCACGCGCGCGGCTCAGCAACTCGCGGTGGTGCACGATTGCGAACTGGTTGACCGGCGGCGGTTGCGGCAGCTTGTGTTTGACACCTGTAGCGACATGTCGTCGACTGCTCCGCACGGCCATCCCAACTCGGCTCAGGCCGATTCCGACATATGCACGGGGGTCAACGGGTTGCAGAACAGAGGTGAAGATTTTTACCGGAGCTATCGGAATCTGACCGGCACCGAATGGACAATCCGTCGTCAACGCAAAACTGCTCGGCAGCCAGCTTCGAACCTTGGCGACGGTCGGAGCGCCACTTGGTCAGACGGATGGGTCTGCCGCGATCAACGCGGCCAGTCCTGGCTTACGGTTGCCGCTGGAAAAGGTGGTTCGCGACGCCGACAGGCTCGCACAACGTTTCGCCGACATCGCGAATGGGTCGCCGGCATCCGGCGTGGACCGCGAGCTGACTTCGATGTTCACCTCATTTACCGACGCCTTGATCGCCTGCGCAAAGGCCGGACATGCTCCGGCCTGGTTCAATCCGAACGACCTGCTGAGTCGCTGAATTTAGAGAATGAGGGGAATGCCCAGCTGAGTTCAGCCCGCAGCGATCAGCGCGAACCACCATCGGGGGGCGGAACGGCTGACGGCCACCTCGGGACAGTAGCGCGATGGCTACGCTGAACGGGTCAGCGCCGTTGGCGATCTGGCGTCCTCGACGGGAAGGAAGTCAGGTGTCCATTGCTCAGCGCGAACGCGCAGCCCTGGTCGACACCATGCGCACCGTGGGGCCCGAGGCCCCCACCCTGTGCGATGGCTGGAACGTCCGCGATTTGGCGGCTCACCTGATGATCCGGGAGTACCGCCTGGACGCCTCACCCGGCATCCTTATCCCCTTCTTCGCCGGCCACACCGAAAAGGTGCAAAACGACGTGGCCCAGCACACCGACTGGGACGAATTGCTAGGAAAAGTCGCGTCCGGTCCCCCGGTCTATTCACCACTCAAGCTGCTCGACCCGGTGGCCAATGTCGGCGAGATGTTCATTCATCACGAGGACGTGCGCCGCGCCCAGCCGGGCTGGGAGCCGCGGGTCCTCGAACCCGCCCTGGCCAACTCACTGCGCCGCAGCCTGCCGCTGATGGGCCGGATGACGCTGGGGAAGGTCCCCGGTCGCGTGGCGTTGCGCACGACAGACGGCACGACGGTACTGACCGCCGGCCGTGGGCCGGCCGTCACCGTGACCGGTGCACCCGAGGAGCTACTGCTGTTCTCCGCCGGGCGACTGGCCCGGGTCGAGTTCGACGGCGATCGGGCGGCGGTACAAGCGGTCCGCGACGCGCCCAAGGGCATGTAGCGCGATGCCCCGGGTGGCGATACTCGACGACTACGCCGGGTTGGCCCTTGACCTCGCCGACTGGTCACCGGTGCAAATCCGCTCCGAGGTAACAGTTTTCGACCGGCACCTATCCGAGGCAGAGGCCGTCCATACACTGCGGCCGTTCGATGTGATCTGCACCGTGCGGGAGCGGATGGCGCTTCCGCGCACGCTCATCGAGCGGCTGCCGAACCTGAAACTGATCACCATCATCGGCAAGAGCCTGCCGAATCTGGACATGGCCGCGGCCAGCGAGCGCGGTGTGTTGGTGGCTCACTCGAATTTCGCGAATCCCCGATTCAGTTCGGTCCGTGATGCCACTCCGGAACTCGCCTGGGGGTTGATGATCGCGACGGTGCGCAATCTGGCCGAAGAGCACCGGCGCATGCGCGACGGCGGGTGGCAGACCACCACGGGTCTGACGCTGTCCGGCAAAACGCTCGGGCTGCTGGGTCTGGGGCGGATCGGTAGACGCATGGCCGAATACGGGAACGTGTTTGGCATGCAGGTCATTGCGTGGAGCCAGAATCTCACCGAGGAGGCGGCGACGGCGGTCGGTGCTCGCCAAGTCGACAAGGCGACCCTCTTCGAAGAGTCCGACGTGGTGTCTATCCACCTCGTGCTCTCGGAGCGCACGCGCGGCCTGGTCGCTGAACCCGAGCTGGCCCTGATGAAGCCGCACGCGTACTTGATCAACACGTCCAGGGGCCCGATCGTCGATGAGGCCGCTCTGATCGCGGCACTCAAGAACGGGAGTATCGCCGGGGCCGGGCTTGACGTCTATGACGTCGAGCCGCCCGCGCCCGATCATCCGTTGCGGACGCTCCCGAATGTGACGCTGTCGCCGCACCTGGGATACGTCACCCGCGAGATGCTGGCTGCCTTCTACTCAGACACCGTAGAAGCCGTGGCGGCGTGGCTGAACGGGACGCCCATTCGGATAGCCAACCCCGAGGCTTTGTACCGGCCAGATATCAATTAGCTGGAACAGTAAGTCGATTCCGCGGCACTGACCATCGATGTGACGTCCGCGAACGAGATGCCTTTCGGACCCAAGGTGGAGTGGATGTCCGTGGCAATCGCGTCAGGTGTTTTGCCGGCGTTGCGGTCGGTGCAGATTTGCTTCCCCATCGAGACGATGTCGGCGTCATCCCCCGCCGGCCACGTGAAGCCCAAACTGTGCATTTTCGAGAGGAAGGTGTCGTCGGTGCTGTCGGCGAGCGCAATCGCAGTGCTAGTTGTCAGCGCAGCACTAACCATCACGGGAACAGTCAGCCTGGCCAGCCAGCGGCGTGAAGACATTGTTATTGCCCTTCCTACTTGTTAGCGACATTGTCGACGACAATGCCGTAAGTATGCGGGGTCGATGCGGGAAAAGCATCTTAGCCAGGAAAGCTGGGAGAATACTGGCGAAGAGCTGAACACATTTGCAACGTCCGCGGCCAAGCAGCAGTGGGCATTACATCAGTAAAATCGGAACTACCATGACAAGCGAATCGACGACCACACTGAGCGAGCAGCGTTTCGTTTCGCTGACCACATTCAAGCGCAACGGAGAGGGCGTCTCGGCGCCCATGTGGATCGGCCGCGACGGCGCCGACCTCTTCATCTGGACACCGGCGGACAGCTGGAAAGTCAAACGGGTCCGCAATGATCCCCGCGTCCAGTTGGCGCCGAGCAGCCGGTCCGGAAAGGTGCGCGACGGTGTGGTGCCCGCGGACGGCACCGCAGAGGTGCTGACCGATCCGGCGACGGTGGATCGGCTCCAAGGCGAGATCCGCAGCAAGTACGGCCTGCAGTACTACCTGGTGACGCTGATCGAGAAGATCGCGGCGGGGGGACGAAACAAGCCGCGGGTCATCCTGCGGATAGCGGTTGCTTCTCCAGGGTGAACTGGTTGACGTCGATGTAGCCGATGCGAAATGACTTGGCGCACCCGGTCAGGTATTTCTCGTAGCGCTCGTAGACCTCTTCGGATTGGACCTCGATGGCCTCATCTTGGTGCTTCTCGAGAGCCTCGGCCCACAGGTCGAGGGTCCTGGCGTAGTGCAGCTGCAGCGACTGGCGGCGGCTGAGCGTGAAGCCCGCCTTCGCCGAGTGCTTCTCCACCATCTCGATGGTCGGGAGCCGGCCTCCCGGGAAGATCTCGGTGGACATGAACTTGATGAAGCGGGCCAGCTCGAACGTCAGCGGCATGCCGCGCTCGACCATCTGCGGTCCCGTCAATCCGGTGATCGTGTGCAGCAGCATGACGCCGTCGGCGGGGAGCACGGTCTGCGCCATCTTGAAGAAGTCGTCGTAGCGATCGTGGCCGAAGTGCTCGAATGCACCGATGGACACGATCCGGTCGACGGGCTCGTCGAACTGTTCCCAGCCGTTGAGCAACACCCGCTTGCTACGCGGGCTGTCCATTTTGTCGAACGATTTCTGCACGTGGGCGGCCTGATTCTTGGACAGCGTCAGGCCGACGACGTTGACGTCATACTTCTCGATCGCCCGGCGCGCGGTAGCGCCCCAGCCGCAGCCGACGTCGAGCAGCGTCATGCCGGGCTGCAGGCCCAGCTTGCCCAGCGCCAGATCGATCTTGGCGATCTGCGCTTCTTCCAGCGTCATGTCCTCGCGTTCGAAGTAGGCGCAGCTGTAGGTCTGGCTGGGATCCAAAAACAGCCGGAAGAAGTCGTCGGATAAGTCGTAATGTGCTTGTATATCGGCAAAATGTGGCTTCAGTTTCTGTGACATGTGTTCGCGCGCCCTTCTGGAACCCCAGAGGCCCCCCATGGGTTGCATCCCGCAGCGGGATGCGTGAGCGGGGATACCCGATACGCGCCCAGGCCAATCATTCGGTCAATGGCGCACGCTGGGCTCGACGTACCGGGACCTATCCAGGACCGAATGCGGCAGAAGCGTCTACGCGATCAGTGCGCGAGCAGGCGCCGTTTCTGCTCGGTGAACTCCTCCTCGGTGAGGATCCCGGAGTCGCGCAGCGAGGCCAGTTCGCGGAGCTCAGCAGCGATGCTCGTGATCGGGCCACCTGCCGGAACCTGCGGCAATTCGCCCGGATGCGGCGGTTCACCGGGCGTACCCGTAGGTGCCCCGACCCGCTCCCGGGGCCGCGGAGCACCCGCGCCGCCAGTCCCGGCCATTGCGCGCCCCGCCATACCCGCCGCGGCCATCTCGCCATACAGGCTTCCGGTGCCACCAGCGGAGATTCCGGCGGCAGCTCCCACGCTGGTGGCCGGCGACGGCAAGGCAAGTGAGCGCATCGCCGGGGCCGCCTCTGCCCATCCTGTCGGCACCGACAACTTCCCGATCGTGTTCGCCTCCCCCAGGCCCGCCGAAACCGGCGAGCCCAGGTTCGTGATCACCGGAAACTCTGTCGGGGGCACCGGTGCTACTCCCGGCCAGGGCTGAACCCCCGCCCAGCCGCTGACAATGTCGTCCGTGTGGAAACCCGTCAGGGCACCGACGACGTCGAAGGGAAGAGACGTCAACGACACCGGCGCGTCGATGCCGAGCCCGGTTAGGCTGGCCGGTAAGTCGGCAAAAATTGCGATCAGATCGCTCGCCAGGTCTAACAGGGTCAGCGGGCTGGCCGCGGCCGCGGTTGGCCCCGCTGAAGCGAGGCTGCTTAGCGCGGCGGGGACGGCGGCGAGGGCTTGCTGCGCCGAAGCGACGACGTTCTGCGCGTTGCCCGCCGGCGGTGCCGGTAGCTTGGGTTACCGCCGCCGATTGGCCCGCGTCCTGGCCGGTGTTCCGCGGTGGTGGCGTGAAAGGCGTCAGCGTCGTGGCTGACGCCGACGAACTCGCGTAGCCGCAGCATGGCTCCGGTGTCCTGGGCCCACATCTCCGCATACTGCGTTTCGGTGGTCGCGATCGCCGGGGTGTTCTGCCCGAAGATGTTCGTCGCCGCCAGCGCCGTCAGCATGCTGCGGTTAGCCGAGACCACCGGCGGCGGCACCGTCTCCGCGAACGCCGTCTCGTAGGCGGTGGCCGCCGCTTTGGCCTGGTCGGCGGCCTGTTCGGCCTGCACCGCGGTACTCCTCGTCCAAGCCACGTACGGCGCGGCCGCGGCAGCCATCGACGCCGAGGACGGACCCAGCCAGGGCCCGGCGGTCAGCCCCGCGATCACCGATTGATACGAGCTCGCCGTCGAATTCAGGTCGGCGGCCAGCGCGGCCCACGCGGCCCCGGCGGCCAGCATCGGTCCGGAGCCGGGCCCGGAATAGATCAGGGCAGAGTTAATCTCCGGCGGCACTGCTGCGAAGTCCATGCCGTTCCTCCCCATCGGTAACGGGCCGCCAAACTATTGGCAAACACCGATTAGGGAATATTAGGCCGCGAGGCGCTCAGCTGGTTGGTGCGGTGAAGACGATCGAATCCCCCGAGGTTTGCCACGCCGTTTTGAAAGTGGCTGTGGGCACTTGCTCGTCAGAGTGGTCGGCGCCGGGATCGTTGAGGTGAACGATGTCCTTATTGGTGTCGACGCCGGTGACCACCAAGAAGTGATCGGCCTTGGTGCGCTGGTCGCTGGTGTTCCAAACGACCGCGGAATTGACGTAGGCGATCACCTTGCGACCGGCGCCGAGGTAGCTCTGCACCGCGGGCATCCCAGTCTGGTCGGGGTGGTCGTCGTCGCTCATCGTCGACTTGATGCCGTAATGATCGAGCAGTGCCACCAGGTCCCCCATCGAGACGCCGCCGTTGCCGTTGGTGTGACTCGGGTCGTTGCGGGGGGCGTATATCTGAGTGCCGGGGTTGACCACGGAGGGCGTGTTCTCTGCCAGCGTGAGGATCTGCTCTTCCGTCGGCTGTTGACCGCTGGTCTCACCGACGATGTCGGCGACGGACATCAATCCGCAGTTGTCTTCGAGCGACTGGGCGTGCCAGTACTTGGCGACCGCGGCCGGATCGCCATACACGCCGGGGACCGCGGCCGCCGGTGACGCGGTCGGCGTCGGCGACACCGATAAGTCGCCCAAGGCGCCGCTCGGGGTGGCCGACGACGGGGCCGGCGACGATTTCGAGGGCGGTGGCGATGCCGTCTCCGACGTGGAACACGCCGCTATCAGGAAGGCACCGGCAAGACAGACGAACGCTTTCAGCACGACAGTGCGCGCGGGGATCCTGGAGTTGAACACGCGTCTAGTGAAGACCAATTCTGCAAGTCTCGCGACTTTTTCGGTACTGAGCGGCGCGGCGCCTTTCCGGTTGGCCAGGCCAGTGAAACGTTCGATACCGTTTCCGACGGAAACCCAGGGAGGAAAAAGAATGACCGATCACACCGTCACCGGCAAAAACGTTCTCATCGCCGGCGGGGCTAAGAATTTGGGCGGATTGATTTCGCGTGATCTCGCAGCGCAAGGTGCGCGAGCGGTCGCGGTGCACTACAACAGCGAGTCCACCCGGTCCGCGGCGGAGGAAACCGCTTCGGCCGTTTCGGCGGCCGGTGCGACCGCGCAACTCTTTCAGGCCGACTTGACCAGCCCGGCAGCGGTGAAAAAGTTGTTCGACGACGCCCAGAAGGGGATGGGGTCAATCGACATCGCGATCAACACCACCGGCATGGTGATCAAGAAGCCGTTCCCAGAGATCACCGAAGAGGACTACGACAAGATCTTCGCCATCAACGCCAAGACCGCGTTCTTCTTTATCCAACAGGCCGGTGAGCGTCTCTCGGATCGCGGGAAGATTGTCACCCTGGTGACGTCGCTGCTGTCGGCGTTTACCGGCCTTTATTCGATCTACGCCGGCTCCAAGGCGCCGGTCGAGCACTTCACCCGTGCGGCGTCCAAGGAATTCGGGGGACGCGGGATCTCGGTCAACGCGGTGGCCCCGGGGCCGATGGAGACGCCGTTCTTCTACGGACAGGAGACCAAGGAGTCCGCTGATTACAACCAGAACGCCGCGGACCTGTCGAAGTTCACCGAAACGGGATTGACCGATCCGCGGGACATCGTGCCGCTGATTCGGTTCCTGGTCAGTGATGGTTGGTGGATCACGGGGCAGACGATCCTGGCCAACGGCGGCTACACCACCCGTTAGTCATGATCGGTGCACCCTGGCTGTACTCATCGCAGTTGCAGCCGGGGAAACCGCGATCCGGCGACGACACGCCCTCGGCGCATGACGGCCGGCTGTCATCCGAAAAAAACTGTGAGCGGTGGTGAGAAGTGGCAATCGTCAGGTAGAAGAGTCTGGTGAAGGTTGCGCCCCCCGGTTCGTTCGATCCGTCAACGTTGCGCGACGCGATGGCTCGCCGGTTGCATCGCCGGGCTGTTGTCGAGGGCCAGATCACCGTGCCGGCGGTTCCGGCCATGGTCGACGACTACGTCACGATGTGTGAAAACGTCTGTGCGATCGTGGGCGCACAGCAGACGGGCGCAGAACGTACTGGTCTAAAAGCGTGGATAGCAACCGAGTTGGCCCGGGCCTATTCCGCCTCCCAGCGTTCGAACATCGTCATCGCGTACCACGCCCCTTTCGGCATCGGGGTGAACTTCCGCATCACATCGCAATGGTTGACGGTCGCCAGCGACTATGACACGTGGGTCGGCACCCGCGAGGGGCCACTGTTTGGCACCGCGGCGGACGCGCGCGTGTGGTCGCTGGCAGCTGAAGCGGCCGATCCGACCAGCTATCGCGTGCTGGATATCGGTGCGGGAACCGGGCGCAACGCGCTGGCACTGGCCCGCCGCGGCCACCCGGTGGACGCGGTGGAGATGAGCCCGAAGTTCGCCGAAATCATTCGTTCCGAGGCCGAACGGGAAGCGCTTGACGTGCACGTCATCGAGAGCGACGCCTTCGACACCATGGATGGTGTCCGCTCCGACTATCAACTGATCGTGGCCTCCGAAGTGGTGCCCGACTTCCGCACGACCCAGGAGTTACGCGGTGTGCTCGAACTTGCGGCCGATTGTCTGGCTCCCGGTGGACGTCTGGTGTTGAACGCGTTTTTGCCGCGCCAGGGCTACCGCCCTGACAACGTCGCGCTCGAGCTCGGTCAGCAGGTCAACACGATGATCTTCACCCGGGATGAGATGGCGAGCGGGATAGTCCAGCTGCCTCTTGAGCTCGTTGCCGACGACTCCGCCGTCGAGTACGAGGAATCCCATCTGCCGCAAGGAGCTTGGCCTCCCACCGACTGGTTCGTCGGCTGGGCCAATGGCCTCGACTTGTTCGACGTCGCGACCGACGAATCCCCCATCGAGTTGCGTTGGCTCGTCTACCAAAAGGCTTAACTCCTTTCCGCGAGAATGTAATTGGCGACGATTCTTCTCGGGAAATGTGTCGCCAGTTGCAGTTTCGCGGTCAGTTGGTAAAACGATAATCCTCCAGCGGGAACCGACGGCTGCGCCAGTACACCTCGAGCGTGGTGGCCGGGCGCAGCGGCACATCGCCGTGCCTGTCGAAGTAGTAGCTGTTGGCGAACTTGCAGTTGTCCTGCCAGAAGATTTGTCGGTGCCGCTTGCGCATCATCTCGGCGAAGAAGCGGCCGTTGGCTTCTTGGCTGATTTCGACCCGCGTCGCCCGCTTGCGACGGCCCCGCTTCAGGCAGCGCACGATGTGGCGGGTTTGCGCCTCGATCAGCGAGAAATATGACGACCCCACGAAGCCGTACGGGCCGAACACCGTGAACAGGTTCGGAAAGCCTGGGACGCTGACACCTTCGTAGGCTTGTAGCCGGTTTTCGTCCCAGAACTCGGCCAGCGACTGTCCGCCCACACCGGTGATCGGGTAGGTGGGGAGGCCATCGGTGTCCAGCACCTTGAACCCGGTTGCCAGGATCAGGATGTCGGCCTCGTGGGACTCACCGTCAGTGGTGGCTACTCCGGCACCGGTGATCTTGTCGATGGGTTCGGTTACCAGTCGGACGTTGTCGCGGTTGAAAGTCGACAGGTACGTGTTGTGGAAGCCTGGCCGTTTGCAGCCCACCGAGTACCGCGGGGTGAGTTTTTCCCGCACCAGCGGGTCGTGGACCCGCTTGCGGATAATCGCCTTCCCGATGTCGTCGATATGCCGGACCGTGGGGTTCACCGTGAAGTAGTGCGTTGCCAGCGGGAAGGTGAGTTCCACGGAGGCCTGGCTGATCAGCCGCCGTACGGTCTTTCCCCCCGGCACCCGCATCGCGATGCGTGCCGCGGTCGACAGCGGGACGTCGGCTTTGGGGAAGCACCAGATGGGTGTGCGCTGAAAAACCTTGAGGTGCTTGACGATCGGCGCGATCTCGGGGATCACTTGGACGGCGGAGGCGCCGGTGCCGATAATCGCCACCCGCTTTCCGGTGAGGTCCTGACCGTGATCCCAGCGCGCCGTATGTATGGTGACGCCGCCGAACGAGTCGACCCCGTCGATGTCCGGCAGATTCGGGGTGGTTAATACGCCGCTGGCGTTGATCAAAAATCGGGCGGTCACCGACCCACCCGGATCGAGATCGATCCGCCACAGATCGTTCTCCTCGTCGAACGCCGCGCCGAGCACCTTGGTGCTGAACCGGATCCGCGACCGCAGCCCGTACTTCGTGACGCAGTGCTCGGCGTAGGCCCGTAGCTCGCGGCCAGGTGCGTAGGTGCGTGACCAGTCCGAGCTCTGCTCGAAGGAGAACTGGTAGGCAAACGATGGAATATCCACGGCGATCCCGGGATAGTTGTTCCAGTACCAGGTGCCGCCTACACCGCTACCGGCTTCGACGATCAGGTAGTCGCCCATTCCGGCCGCGTCCAACTTGATCCCGGCGCCGATACCCGAGAATCCGGCACCGACGATCACGATCTCGTGGTCAGCCTGCACCGGTTCCCTTCCATGTGGTCCATCGGGCCATGACGTATGCAGCCAGCTTTCTCCGCAAAGGTTAGCGTCGCTGCAACTTCGAACGATGTTTATCCGCATGGCGTCAACAAAGTCTTGACTGATTCCAGATAAGCGACCATATTGGCATCGTGTCACCAACGGCGGATTACGCAGAACAACTGCGGATGGCCGATCTGCGTGTGACCCGCCCCGGCTCGCCGTGTTGGAAGCCGTGCACGCCCATCCGCACGCCGACACCGAAACGATCTTCTCGGCGGTGCGGAGCGGCTTGCCTGACGTTTCCCGCCAGGCCGTGTACGACGTGCTCGGCGCGTTGACCACCGTCGGTCTGGTTCGCCGAATACAGCCGTCGGGCTTGGTCGCTCGCTATGAGTCCCGGGTCGGCGACAACCATCACCACGTCGTATGCCGGACGTGCGGGGTCATCGCCGACATCGAGTGCGCGATCGGCGATGCGCCCTGCCTGACTCCGTCGGACGAAAACAACGTGCTGGACGGCTTCGTTCTCGACGAGGCAGAAGTCATCTATTGGGGCCTGTGCCCCGACTGTTCGACCGCAGATTCCTGATCACACCCCCGTGATCGCAGCCCGATTTACCCACCCCCGAAAGGAATGTTGTGAGTAACAGCGAAAACCCGGTGATCGATGCGCCCGAGCCCAAGGCGGGTGCTCCCCTGACGAACCGGGACTGGTGGCCTAACCAGGTCGACGTGTCGAAGCTGCACTTCCAGTCGTCGAAGGGCAACCCGCTCGGCGAGGACTTCGACTACGCCACGGAGTTCGCCAAGCTCGACGTCGACGCGCTCAAGGCGGACGTGATTTCGATGCTGACCACCTCGCAGGACTGGTGGCCCGCGGACTACGGCCACTACGGTGGCCTGTTCATCCGGCTGAGCTGGCATGCCGCGGGCACCTACCGCATTCACGACGGCCGTGGCGGCGGCGGCCAGGGTGCGCAGCGCTTCGCCCCCCTCAACAGCTGGCCGGACAACGCCAACCTGGACAAGGGCCGCCGGCTGCTGTGGCCGATCAAGCAGAAGTACGGCAACAAGATCTCCTGGGCGGACCTGCTGGTCTTCGTCGGCAATGTCGCGTTGGAGTCGATGGGGTTCAAGACGTTCGGTTTCGGCTTTGGCCGCCCCGACATCTGGGAGCCCGAAGAGATTCTCTTCGGTGAAGAAGACGAATGGCTGGGCACCAACAAGCGTTATTCAGGCGAGCGCACCCTGGCGGAGCCCTACGGTGCGACGACCATGGGGCTGATCTACGTGAATCCCGAAGGCCCCGAAGGCAAGCCGGATCCAGTCGCCGCGGCCATAGACATCCGTGAGACGTTCGGCCGGATGGCGATGAACGACGAGGAGACCGCCGCGCTGATCGTCGGTGGTCACAGCTTCGGCAAGACCCACGGCGCCGGCGACGCCGACCTGGTCGGTCCCGAGCCGGAGGCCGCTCCCATCGAACAACAGCTGCTGGGCTGGAAGAGCTCCTATGGCAGCGGCAAGGGCAAGGACACCGTCACCAGCGGCCTGGAGGTGGTCTGGACCGCGACCCCGACCAAATGGGGGAACGGGTTCCTGCAGAACCTTTACGGCTACGAGTGGGAGCTGACCAAGAGTCCCGCCGGAGCCTGGCAGTTCACCACAAAGGACGGCGCTGGGGCAGGCACCATCCCCGACCCGTTCGGCGGGGCGGCTCGTACCCCGACCATGCTGGTCACGGACGTGGCGTTGCGAGAGGACCCGATCTACCGCCAGATCACGCAGCGCTGGCTGGACCACCCCGAGGAGCTGTCCGAGGCCTTCGCCAAGGCATGGTACAAACTGCTGCACCGCGACCTGGGCCCGCTCTCGCGCTACCTCGGACCATGGGTTGCCGAGCCGCAGCTGTGGCAGGACCCGGTTCCGGCCGTCGACCATGAGCTGGTCGACGAGAAGGACGTCGCAGCCCTGAAGGCCAAGGTGCTCGGGTCCGGTCTGGCCGTTCCCCAGCTGGTCAAGGTGGCTTGGTCGGCGGCGGCGAGCTACCGCAACACCGACAAGCGCGGTGGCGCGAACGGGGCACGGATTCGCCTTGAGCCGCAAAAGAGCTGGGCGGTCAACGAGCCGTCCGAGCTGGGCAAGGTGCTGCCGGTGCTCGAGAAGATCCAGCAGGACTTCAACGCATCTGCGTCTGGCGGCAAGAAGATCTCGCTGGCAGACGTGATCGTGCTGGCCGGTTCCGCGGCGGTGGAGAAGGCGGCTAAAGATGCCGGACACGCCGTCACGGTGCCGTTCACGCCCGGGCGTACCGACGCCTCGCAAGCAAGCACCGACGTGGAGTCGTTTGCGGTGCTAGAACCGCGGGCCGACGGCTTCCGCAACTACGCCCGTTCCGGCGAAAAGGCGCCTTTGGAACAACTGCTGGTGGAGCGGGCGTATCTGCTGGGTGTGACGGCTCCGGAGTTGACGGTGCTGATCGGGGGTCTGCGTGCCCTCGGCGCCAACCACGGTGGCACCAAGCATGGCGTTTTCACCGACAAGCCGGGCGTGTTGACCACCGACTTCTTCGTCAACCTGCTCGACCTGAGTACGGAGTGGAAGGCGTCGGGGACCGCGGAGAATGTCTACGAGGGCCACGATCGGGCCTCGGGCGCACTGAAGTGGACCGCGACCGCGAATGACCTTGTGTTCGGCTCGAACTCGGTGCTGCGCGCGCTTGCCGAGGTCTATGCACAGGACGACAACAAAGGGAAGTTCGTGAAGGACTTCGTGAAGGCGTGGGTCAAGGTTGCCAACAACGACCGGTTCGACATCAAGTAACAGCCGGACCTGGTAGTCCGACACCCCGCGAGCCGCCGGTTCGCGGGGTGTCGTCTTTCGGCGCAGTGAACGTGGCGAGCGTGATACCAGCCACTTTATTACCCGTCGGTAACCTACGGAAGCGTAAGTTAGGTACGATTAGTGCAGGGCATGCCTCAAGGCCGCCGAAGGTAGGTAAACGGATCACATGAGCGAGTTGAAGCACCTCGAACTGCACGGGGACCGCATCGCTTACCGGGATGTCGGCGAGGGCCCCACCTTGCTGCTGATCCATGGGATGGCCGGGAGTTCGGCCACCTGGCAGGCGATCATTCCCCAGCTGGCCAAGAAATTCCGCGTCATAGCGCCGGACTTGCTCGGCCATGGGATGTCCGCCAAACCGCGTGGAGACTATTCCCTGGGAGCCTTCGCAGTCTTCCTTCGTGATCTCCTTGACGAACTCGGTGTGGACCGGGCAACGGTGATCGGCCAGTCCCTCGGCGGCGGTATCGCGATGCAGTTCGCACATCAGCACCGGGATTACTGCGAGCGGTTGGCTCTCATCGGCAGCGGCGGCCTCGGCCCCGACCTCAGTCCGCTGTTGCGGATGCTGTCTGCGCCGGGTGCCGAGTTCGTATTGCCGGTCGTCGCACCGCAACCGGTGTTGAACCTCGGCAACAAACTTGGCGTGTGGCTGACGTCGGCCGGCATTCAGTCGCCCCGGGCGGGTCAGATGTGGCATGCGTATTCATCGCTGTCGGATGCACAGACCCGCCGGGCGTTCTTGCGGACGTTGCGCTCAGTGGTCGACTACCGCGGTCAGGCCGTCAGCGCACTGAGCAAGTTGCACATCGCGGAGGGCCTTCCCGTCGTGTTGATCTGGGGAGAGGACGACCGGATCATCCCCGTCGCCCATGCCTACGCCGCCCATGATGCCGTGCCGGGCAGTCGCCTCGAGGTGCTCGAGGGTGTCGGACACTTTCCGCACGTGGAAGCGCCAATGGCTGTGGCAGACATCCTCGAGACCTTCATCGCCTCGACGACACCCCACGGGCACCCTGGCAACGGTATGCAGGCGGGCTATGTACCGGGTGGGTACAACGCGGAACTCGTCAGACAGACAAGACCGTAGCGGCGACCAGCGGGTTGGCCCCTACGTCGAGAAAGTGCGGGCGCCGGGTTCCAGTGCCAACCGCAGCGAATTCACGAGATAGCTGACGGTCCTATAGGAACTGCGAGCGCTGCGTATCGTCGACCATTTCGGCGTCGGCTATCAATTAACCGATCGAGGGGTTTCGCTGATGACTGCGCTGAACCCATTGCAAGCCTGGGCCGACGACTGGGCACAGCAGGCTGACGTCTAACGCAACAGGACGGGATGACGAGTCAGCTCACCGATCAAGATCCCACTGGCCATAATCGGCGGCAAGCACGTCGTCCACGTCGACGTTTATGCCGCCCAGGAGGGGCCCCGGGTCGGACGGGCTGTTGACTATTCCCTGATAGAGCACCGCCGCGGGCTCGCGGTCTCCATGCGACCACGCTTTCGTCTGCCATGCCCATCGGTGCCCCGCGGTGGTTGAGTGCCCGATGACGCCGTCGTCGATCGCCCACCCACACGCCTGGGCATGCCCGTAGATGCCGGTGCGCTCGACGCCCAGGACCGAGTTGATTCCGCGGAACCAATCGACGGCCGGGCTATTCCACGTGTTGTGGTCGATATCGTCATCGATACTGAAGAAGATCGGAGCGGAATTCCCTCCCCCGGCCGCGTTGTGCAGCTGCAGGGCCGTCTGGGCGTCTGCCACGCCACCGTCGTGCCCGCGGGTGTAATCCGAAGGGGCCCCCGGCCAACCGGGCTTGCCGTACTGGAAGTTGCTGACGATGTGCAGGCCCGCGGCGCGTAAGGCGTCCGCGTAATCCCGGGTGATGGGCTTGGCCTCGAAGTTCGCGCCGGGACGCGACTCGGACACGTAATTCACCACCCCGTCATATCCCGCGGATTTGATTTCGTCGGGCGCGATCCTGCGCACGGCAAAGTCGATCAGCCGAAGATTGGCCCCAGGTGCCCCCGAAGCCCGCGGAGCCTCGCGCATCGCCGCCGCTGCCCCCAGGCCCAGCAGAACCGGTGTCAACGCGTATTTGAGGACATCGCGCCGAGAGGCGGATCGCCGGGGGCCGCTCCCGGGTGGCGCAGCCGAATCGTGCACCGCGCGATGGTAACAAAACCGGGCCGCAGAGCCCGCCCTAGCGCAAGCGCAGGTGGCTGACGTGCGTCCGGTAGAGTGCGTTTTGCGGGTCAAAAATGGGGTTGAGCTGCAGATTTTGATGGCCGAGCCAGCGCGGGTTCTCACCCGCGGACCCCGCGTGCGCGTTGCGGCGATTAGCTGAGCGAATTATAGTCTGGACACATGTCCAGTTTGCTATTGCGCTGCTCAGGAGCGCATTGACGGCGACGGATCTGAGGGCGCCCTTCGGCGGTCGTTCACCAGAAGGAAAGAATTGAGTATGCGAATTGCCCTGCTGTCCTACCGCAGCAAGGACCATTGCGGCGGCCAGGGCGTCTATGTGCGCCACCTCAGCCGCGGTCTGGTGGAGCTCGGTCATGACGTCGAAGTGTTCTCCGGCCAGCCCTACCCGGAGCTGCTCGATCCGCGGGTGCGATTGACCAAAGTGCCGAGCCTCGATCTTTATCGCCAGCCCGACCCGTTCCGGGTGCCGTGGCCGAGCGAGATTCGCGACTCGATCGATGTCTTGGAACTCGCCACCATGTGGAGCGCGGGCTTCCCGGAACCGCGGACCTTTACGCTGCGGGTCGCCCGGCTGCTGGCTGATCGGATCGCCGATTTCGACATCGTGCACGACAACCAGAGTCTGGGAACCGGGCTGCTCAAGATCGCCGGCGCTGGGCTGCCGGTCGTGGCGACTGTGCACCACCCCATCACGCGTGATCGGGTGCTTGACCTCGCCGCCGCACGATGGTGGCGAAAGCCCCTGGTACACCGTTGGTATGGGTTTTCCAAGATGCAGAAGCAGGTGTCGCGCCAGATCCCGGATCTGCTGACCGTCTCGTCGTCATCGGCCGCGGACATCGTCGAAGACTTCGGTGTCTCGCCGGATCAACTTCACATGGTTCCGTTGGGGGTGAACACCAACCTGTTCAAGCCGGGATCGGACCCCCGCCAACCTGGCCGGGTCATCGCAATCGCCAGCGCCGACACCCCCTTGAAAGGGGTCAGCACCCTGCTGCACGCGGTCGCCAGGGCTCGAGTGAACCGCGACGTCGAGTTGCGGCTGGTCGCCAAGGTGGAGCCGAACGGTCCCACCCACAAACTGATCGCCGAACTGGGCATCTCCGATATCGTGCACATCGCCAGTGGGCTTTCCGACGCGGAGCTGGCCGCCTTGTTCGCGTCGGCCGAGGTCGCCTGCATTCCGTCGCTCTACGAGGGCTTTTCGCTGCCCGCTGTGGAAGCCATGGCGAGCGGTACCCCGATTGTCGCCAGCAGGGTGGGCGCACTGCCCGAAGTCCTTGGTACCGACGGTGCCTGCGCCGAGCTGGTGCCCGCCGCCGACGTCGAAGCGCTGAGCCGCGCGCTTGGCGCACTGCTCGATTCGCCGGAAAAGCGCCGCAGTCTGGGCAAGGCGGGTAGAGCCAGGGCGGTGAGCGTGTTCAGCTGGGAGGCGGTGGCCGCTCAAACGGTGCAAATCTATGAGCGGGCGATCGCGCGAAGGGCCAGCGCCGAGGGCGAAGCGCAATGCTGACAGTCGATTTCGACAGGTTGGGCATCGGGCCTGCTGCCAAAGTGATCGACGTCGGCTGCGGTGCCGGTCGGCACGCCTTCGAAGCGTATCGGCGCGGTGCCGACGTGATCGCGTTCGACCGCGACGCCTCCGAACTCGAGTCGGTCGACGCCATCCTGAAGGCGATGGCCGAGACGGGTGAGGCGCCCGCCACCGCCTCGGCGAAGGTGGTTGTCGGCGATGCGCTCAAGCTGCCCTATGCCGATGCGACATTTGACTGCGTCATCGCGTCCGAAATCCTCGAACACGTACCGGAAGACGACGCCGCCATCGCGGAGTTGATCAGGGTGCTCAAGGTCGGTGGCACACTGGCGGTCAGCGTGCCGAGATGGCTCCCCGAGCGAGTCTGCTGGCTGTTGTCCGACGAGTACCACAGCAATGAGGGCGGCCATGTGCGGATTTACCAAGCCGACAAGTTGCGGGACAAGATCGCCGGTGGCGGGTTGGATTTGACGCATACTCATCACGCGCACGCACTGCACTCGCCGTTCTGGTGGCTGAAATGTGCTGTCGGCGTGTCGAATACCGATCATCCGGCGGTGACCGCGTACCACAAACTGCTGGTGTGGGATCTGATGCAGCGGCCGAAGATAACGCAGCTGGCCGAGACGCTGCTCAATCCGCTGGTGGGCAAGAGTGTCGCGATGTATTTCAGCAAGCCTGTAAACATGCAAAGCGAAGCGACGCTGGGACATTCAGTTGCATCGGGTTAACCCGCCGGAGGTTCCTGGCGTCCTCACTTCAAAGCAATGCCGGCAGACCGCGCTCTCGATCGCGGCCGCGCAGGAATCTTCTGGCGCCATTCCGTGGTTCGACGGCGGGCATACCGATCCGTGGGATCACGTGGAATCCGCGATGGCCCTCACCGCGGCCGGGCTGTTGGAGCCGGCGCGCGCGGCGTTCGACTGGAGTCGTAGCAACCAGCGCTCAGACGGTTCCTGGCCCATCCAGTTCCGCGGTGGCGTCATCGAAGACGCCAACAGCGACAGCAACTTCTGCGCCTACGTCGCCACCGGTGTCTTGCACTACGTGCTGGTCACCGGCGATAAATCATTCGCCGCACAGATGTGGCCCGTCGTGCACAAAGCGGTCGATTTCGTCATCGACCTGCAGGTCGGCTACGGCGAGATTTGTTGGGCCCGAAGCGAAACCGGGCCTGTTCCCGAAGCGTTGTTGACCGGATGTGCCAGCGTGTTCCACAGCATCCGGTGTGCGCTTGCGCTCGCCGCCCTGGTCGGGGAACCGCAGCCGGAGTGGGAACTGGCGCTCGGCCGACTCGGCCACGCCCTCGTCGCGCATCCGGAAGCCTTCACCGAGAAGGACCGCTACTCGATGGATTGGTACTACCCCATTCTTGGTGGTGCTCTGCGGGGCCCGGCGGCGGCCGCCCGAATCAAGCAGCGCTGGGATAAATTTGTCGTCGCCGACCTTGGCATTCGGTGTGTGGACGACCGACCCTGGGTCACCGGCGCCGAAACGTGCGAACTGGTGATGGCGCTGGATGCGATTGGCCACCGGTCCGCCGCACACCAGCAATTCGCCGCGATGCAACACTTGCGCGAAGACGACGGCTCGTACTGGACGGGTTTGGTGTTCGCGGACGGGAAACGCTGGCCCGAAGAGCGCACCACCTGGACTGGCGCGGCGATGATCCTGGCGGCCGACGCACTGTCGGACGCCACCGGCGGTGCCGGAATCTTCCGCGGCGACGGGCTGCCGATGGGCTTGCAGGTCGACTTCGATTGCGAATGCGTCGTCAGCGGCCGTGGCCGCTGAGGTCAATCTCTACAGCCCCCGTTGGATGGCCGATCAAGTGCGGCCCGGCAAACTTTTTCGAATAAACCGCCATAGACATGATTGACGACACGGGCGTAGCGTCATTGCGTCCATATCCGCACGAATTTGGGACGTCAAAATGCGAAATAAAATTGCTGTCGTTGCCGCCGCTGTGCTTACGATGGGCTCGTTGACGATTGCAGCGCCAGCGCAAGCCGCCGAAACTCCCTACAATCCAATCGTTCCCACGAAGCCCGGCACCCCCGTGCTGGTGCATCCGCTGGATTGCGAGGGGACTACCGGGGTGCATGGCTGCGGACCCGGATGGTTCTGGCGAAACGGCGAACGCGGCTGGGCCTGCTACCCCTGCAACAATTGACGGGCGCGAAACTCCGGGCCCAGCTCGTCAGCAATTCCTGGCGCAGGACACTAGAGCTGTTCGCCCGGCTGGCCGCTGATCCTTTCGAGTACCCGTAGCGACCCGAGGGCCGAAACTTCGCGGAACTGCCCGGAATCGATGGCGCGGCAATAAATGAAATAGGGCGGCCGACCACCGTCCCTGGGGTCGGGGAACACGTCGTGGATGAGGAGCGCCCCGCCCACGGTCACCCACTTGGCCCAGCCGTCGAAGTCCTGCGTGGCAGCCGCTTCGGAATGGCCGCCGTCGATGAACAACATCTGCAGCGGCGATCGCCAGCCGCGAGCCACAATCGGCGACTTGCCGACGACGGCGACAACATGGTCGTCCAGACCGGCCGCGTCGAGCGCACGACGAAACGTCGGCAGCGTGTCGAACAGGCCGGTGACCTCGTCGACCAGCGAGGTGTCGTGATATTCCCAGCCGGGCTGGTGTTCCTCGGAGCCGTGGTGGTGATCGACGGTGTACAGCACGCTGGCGGTTTGTTGCGCCGCGGCGCCGAGCAACAGCGTCGACTTGCCGCAGTAGGTGCCGATCTCCACACCGACGCCGCCGTCGAGGTAGCGCACCGCGGCGTCATAAAGCGCGCGGCCCTCGTCGGCCGGCATAAAACCCTGCACTTGCTCGGCCAACGCGAACAAGCGTTCAGGCGCACTGACATCGGTGTGGCTCATCAGCTGAACCTATCCTGCGGCTAGCACGGCTCTTCACCCCACTCAGCGCCGGGTGCGTGATCGCTTTAACATCGTGTTGTGCGCCTTTCGCTTTTCCGCAGAACGATCGACGTCAGCCTGATGGCGGCTTTGATTGCAGCCGCACTGGCGTACGCCTCTGCGGTGCTGCCGTTCGGGACGCCGGGGGCGGCGCCGTCGGCCGCGGCGAGCTGTCCCGCCGCGCAGGTGATCTTCGCCCGCGGCCGTTATGAATCGCCCGGCACGGGCATACTCGGGAACGCGTTCATCAACTCGCTCGAATCCAAAGTCAACAAGAGCATCACGACGTACGCCGTGAAGTACCCCGCTGACACTGAGATCGACATCGGCGCCAACGACATGAGCCACCACATCCAGGACATGGCCAACAACTGCCCCGACACCCGGCTGGTGCTAGGCGGCTACTCGCTGGGTGCGGCGGTCACCGACGTGGTGCTCGCGGCGCCGATCGGCGCATTCGGTTTCGATAGCCCCTTGCCGCCGGGCATGGATCAACACATCGCCGCCGTCGCATTGTTCGGCAACGGCAGCCAGTGGGCGGGCCCCATCACGAACTTCAGTCCGGTCTACAACGACAGGACCATCGAGTTGTGCCATGGCGCCGATCCCATCTGCAACCCGGCCGACCCGAACACCTGGAAAGAAAACTGGCCCCAACATCTCGCTAATGCCTACATCGACGCGGGCATGGCCAACCAGGCGGCCGACTTCGTCGCAGGCAAGCTTTAAGAGCCCGGCTGATCGATCCCTGCGGTCAGCTGAGTTGCCAGCGCGTGAAGTGAGACACCGCGCCGACGGGCGATCGCGGCGAGCATCTTTCGAGAATGGCTTTTATCGACGCCGTAGCGTGCGGTGAGCAGTCGGGCCGCATTGGCAATGGTCACCGCCGGGTCGGTCAGGCTTGCGGTCGGATAGGAATCGCCGCCACTGGCTCTGGCCGCCGCGGCCTCGTGGACGGCGGCCACGACGGTGGGCAGCACCAAATGGTCGTACCACTGCAGCCAGCGACCGCACTGGCCGGCCATGCGCAGGAGCTGCCCCAACTCCGCCTTGGTCGGAACGGCGTCAGGGCGGGGCTGATGAGTGGACACCATTCCCCACACCGCGCCGTCGTCATCGACGATCGGGGTGGACACACAGGAGCGGACATCGTTGGCGAGCAACGTTTCCCGGGCTGACTCGCTGAACAGTGGTGAACTGTCGACGTCGGTGACCACGACCTGAGCGTCGCTGAACGCCTGCCTGCACGAGGTGTCGTCGGCGCTCACATAGCTGAAGGCGTCGGCGAAGTCCTGGCTGAATCCGCGCCAACCCTCGAGTTGCATGCCGCCGTGTACCTGGTCGTGTAGCTGAACGATCCCCCGCTCCGCGCCGGAGCGGCTGATGACGACGCGCATCAACTCGGCGACAACCTCGGCGCGGGTCGTGCAGGCTCGCCCACGAGCCGTAAACGGCAGCGGTGGACGCGGGGCCGCCGACCGCGACCGAGCGCTGGAGTGAGGCGCAATCATTCCGGCGGCCACCACGCGCAGCTTGATGTTGTGACGCTGAGAAACGTCTCGCAACACATCGAAAGCCGGGTTCTGATTGAGTCCGTGCTGATCCTGAAGGGCGGCCATGGCAAGGCGCACCGTCGTGCGCGACATCCTGGCACCCGCTGATAGGGGTGTTGGTCTGTGTGAATCGCCGTCAGCAGGTGTCATGGCATCCCGGTCCCCTCGCCCGAACGTGGGAGCTTCCCAAATGGTGGTGGACCGGCTTATTGACCAACCACGTTTTACTTAACCTGGCTGAATTGCACCCAATGCGCATGATGTCAACCTGTGCTTCGTATCACCCTCGGGATGGCGTCTGCGGCGGCAGTCTCAGGCTTCGTACGTGACGTGGTACCAGTGCCGGACCGGCTTGTGGGTCTTGTCGGCTTGACCCGTGTCGGTCGCGCTCAGCACGTTGACGTCGGTCCGGTCGGGATTGTGGGACTCGATGTAGCGTTCCAACTCGTTTATGAGTGCTTTGTGCGGCTGAGCTGGGTTGGCGAGCGCCTTCGTGGTGTGTGTTTGCGGCACACAACCAAGTATGGCCGAGCTCGGCGCAGCGAGCGCGATGACCGCGGCTCCGTTGCGAATCCGTGGAGTACCGTGCGGCTATGCCAGATCGGAACCGCCGCTTCCTGCTCCGTGAACGCCCCACCGGACATATCGGTCCCAACACCTTCGAGCTCAGTGAGGAGGCGGTGCCCGAGATCGGCGACGGTGAGGCGCTGGTTCGCGTCGATTGGATCTCGCTGGACCCCACCAACCGGGCGTGGATCAATGACACGCCGACGTACCTGCCGCCGGTGGGCATCGGTGAGGTCATGCGTGGTGGTGGGCTCGGTGAGGTCGTCGCGTCGAAGAACCCGAACTACCCGGTCGGCCAGACCGTCCAGGGTCTCGTCGGCTGGCAGGAATATGCGGTCCTGTCGGACGGGATGTTCCTGTTTCCGGTCGACATCGCCGGGGGCGTCTCGCCGAGCGCCTACATGGGCGTCCTCGGGACGACCGGGCTCACCGCCTGGATCGGGATCCGCGACATCGGCAAGCCGCGACCGGGTGAGACTGTCGTGGTGTCGGCCGCGGCAGGGGCGGTCGGCTCGGTTGCCGGCCAGCTCGCCAAGGCCGACGGCGCCCGAGTCGTCGGGATCGCCGGCGGCCCTGAGAAGTGCGCGCTGCTGACCGACCAGCTCGGCTTCGACGCGGCCGTCGACTACCGCGCCCGCGACTGGGTCGCTCAGCTCGCCGCCGCGACGCCCAACGGCATCGACGTCGATTTCGAGAATGTCGGCGGCGACATCATGGACGCTGTCTTCGCCCGCCTCAACATGGGCGCGCGCGTCGCGCTCTGTGGGCTGATCTCCGGATACAACTCGGTCGACCCACCGCCCGGGCCGCGCGCGTTCGGGAACCTGCTTATCCAGCGTGCGACGCTGCAGGGCTTCATCGTCCTGGACCACCTGGGCCGGACGCCGGAGGCTGTCGCTGAGATAAGTGGGCTGATCGCCGAGGACAAGCTGACCCCGCTCGAAACCGTCGTCGAAGGCTTCGAGCAGCTACCGACGGCCCTCAGCATGCTGTTCGAAGGCAAGAACGTCGGCAAGCTCGTCCTGAAGGTGTCCGGCTAACGCCGGGTGAGCAGGGCGATCGCGCTCCCCGTCCGTTCGCCCGGGTGACGCAGGTCCGGGTTGGACAGCCAGGCGACGGGCCGCATGAACACCGGCAAGCGGCGGAACCGTTCAGCCGCATGCATCAGCGACTCCCCCTCGACGACGCGCCAGCCGAGGTCTTCGAAGAAGGTCAGCCCGTTCGCCGGCGCAAATTTGAACGGCGCGTTCTCGAACATGCCGGACATCTTTTTGTTCATCGTCTTGCGCAGGCCGGGAAAGGCGAAGTCGAGCATCCACCAGGCGATCTCGGGTCTGGTGAATGCCCCCGACAGCGCGATCATGTCGCCGTCGTCCAGATACATCGACAGGCCCTCGGTCAGCACCAGCGCCTTGGTGGCACCGTCCAGCGCACCGTTGAGGAACGCGTCGCGGGCACCTGGATCGGACAAGTCGACGGCGGTGCGGGTCAGCCGGCATCGCGGCGTCTGGTCGGCGAGCAGCTCCGCTTTCTCCGCGAGCAACCCCGGGAGGTCCGCCTCCGCCCAGATGAAGTCGGACGGCAGATCGAGGCGGTATGGCCGGGTGTCCAAACCGGCGGCCAGGTTCAGCACCCGGTCGCAGCCGCCGACGATCGCTTCAGCGATGGCGTCGTCGATGATCTTGGTGCGCGCGACCAGCCACCAGCCGCCGCGACTCGTCAGCGGTGCGCGGGCGACGATGGCGCGGCCGCCCTCGCCGGCGAGGCGTGCGGCGAGAGGGTCGTTGAATAGCGCATCTGGACGTGCCGATTCGGTTGCCCTATGCAGCGCCGTCCACCGGGCCGTATCGGAAACGTGGGTGATGTGCCCGGCGTCTGACATACGTTGGGTTATAGCACCTCTCCGGGCTTACGCCGGTGTGTCGGCGCTGGGGTGCAGCCTCAAGTCGCGGACGACGGCGGCGGAACGGCCAGCTGCCGCGGCAGCGCGCCGCCGCCGGGACACAGACGAGGGATGCCGGTGCATCGCGTCGCCACGCTGACGCGCACGCTGCCGCGCTGCGATCCAAGCTGGGTGTCTGTCCAGGAAAATTACGTTCGCCCCTGTTGTGGTTGCCACGATTGCTACCCCTCTCAGAGCCACCCACCGCATCCGCGAAATCAAAATAGACTGGTTACCGGCTCGTAATATAGTGTGCCCCGCCAAACCTGAGACGAAACCAGTAGTCATGCTAAGAATTTGCCGTCAATTCGCGACAACCGGTCTGACCAGCGTTAACGCGCCGTGATAGTGGCATGGCAAAAGGCTAGCGGCCGCCACCGACACAATTTTGGGTTCAGCCCGGTGCAGCGTGGACTGCTATCGTCGCTTGCTTATGCCCCACATGGACCGTCGCCAGATGATGTTGATGACGGGGATCGGCGTGGTGGCAGCCGCGATCCCCGTCCCCGAATCCCGGGCTTACCCCTCCGCGCGGGGTGAGCCCGCCGACCGGGTGCCACCGCCAGCCGCGCCTAACGGCCAAAGCGGTCCCTACATTTTCCAGGATGAGTTCGACGGGCCTGCCGGCTCAGCCCCCGACCCGTCGAAGTGGGCCGTGGCGCTCGCGCGCGAGCAAATCAAGGATCCGACGTTCTGGGAACGACCCGAGAACATCGGGCAATACCGGGATGATCGCCGCAACGTGTTCGTCGACGGCAACTCCAACCTGGTCTTGCGTGCGACAAAAGACGGCAGTACGTATTACGGCGGCAAGGTTCAAAGTTCCTGGCGGGGCGGCGTCGGCCACACCTGGGAAGCCCGCATCAAACTCAATTGCCTGACCGCCGGGGCCTGGCCCGCCTACTGGCTGGGGAACCAGGATGAAGGCGAAATCGACGTCATGGAGTGGTACGGCAACGGAAAATGGCCTTCGGCCACCACCGTTCACGCGAAAGCGAACGGCGGCGAATGGAAGACCCACAACATCGCGGTGGACGGCGCCTGGCACACGTGGCGAACCCAGTGGGATGAGGCCGGAATTCGCTTCTGGAAGGACTACGTCGATGGCGCGGCGCCCTACTTCGACGTCCCGGCCAGTTCGCTGCCGGATTGGCCGTTCAACGCTCCCGGCTACACGGCCTACCCGGTGTTCAATCTCGCGATCGCCGGCTCGGGCGGCGAGGATCCGGGCCCGGGCAGCTATCCCGCAGACATGCTCGTCGACTGGATCCGTGTCTGGTGAGTGCGCTGCTCCCACCGTGCAGCACCGTTTTTGGGATCGGTAGCGTCGGCCGTCGTCTGTACTTGTCGCAACGCGCCGTCAGCGAGACAGCGCCACGTGAAAGGAAGACAGCAAATGAAGATCGTGCCGACCAGCATCGAAGAGCAGATCAACCGCTTCGATCGTCAACGGAGCCTGTACATCGGGATCAGCGCCGGCGCGCTCGCGCTTTGGAGTGTTTTCCGTCTGATCTGGACCCTCTACATCGCTCTGACGTTTGGCGGCCTGGCGGGGTCGTTGGTGTTCCCCTTCGTGCTGTGGGCCGTGATCGGCGCGGTCGCGGCAATCGCGGCCGTCGGGTTCCTGACTCGCTACACCAAGGGTTCCGGGGACTGAGCACGCGGGAGATAGCTCCGAACCTCTAGGTGGTTCGGAGCTATCTCGTTGCGGCGCCAGATCTAGAGCTGGGCCCAGACCGACTTGGTCTTCAGGTAGATGTCGAGGCCCTCTTTGCCGAACTCGTGGCCCCAACCGGACTGCTTGAAGCCGCCGAACGGCACGTCGTGGTCGAAGACCAACTGACAGTTGATCTGCACGCTGCCCGCCTTCAACCGCTTGACGACGCGGTGCGCCCGGCGGACGTTCTCCGTGTAGACGGTGGCCGCCAGGCCGTACGTGGTGTCGTTGGCCAGTGCCACGGCCTCGTCTTCGTCGTCGAACGGCAGGATGCTGACTACCGGCCCGAAGATCTCCTCCTGGAACAGCCGCATGCCCGGGTCGACGTTGGTGAGCACGGTCGGGTGGACGAAGTAGCCCTTGCGGTCCAGGCGGTAGCCGCCGGCGACCACCTCGACGCCGTCGTCCTTGCCCTCGTCGATGAAGCCCATGACCCGGGTCAGCTGCTTCTGGCTGATCAGCGGGCCGCTGACGCAGCCCTCTTCGCTCGGGGCGCCCAGCTTGAACGAATTAGCCATCATCGCGATGCCCGCCACGACCTGGTCGTACACGCCGCGCTGCGCGAAGATCCGCGACCCGCACACGCAGCCCTGGCCGGAGTGCACGAAGATGCCCAGCGACGCCATCAGTATGGCCTTGTCCAGGTCGGCGTCGTCGAAGATCAGCACCGGCGACTTCCCGCCGAGTTCGAGCGTGACCTTCTTCAGGCTGTCGGCCGACGCCCGCACGATCGCCTTGCCGACCTCGGTCGAGCCGGTGAAGGCGACCTTCTCGACGTCGGGGTGCGCGGTGATCGCCGCACCCGCGGTGTGGCCGTAACCGGTCAGCAGGTTGACGACTCCCTCGGGGACGCCGGCCTCGTGGATGAGTCTGTCGAGCAGCACCGCCGACAGCGGGGTCTCCTCGGCGGGTTTGACCAGCAAGCTGCCGCCGGCGGCCAGCGCGGGCGCGAGCTTGGCGCTGGCGTTGAAGATCGGGCCGTTCCACGGGAAGATCAGGCCCACCACGCCGTAGGGCTCTTTGAGGGTGTACGCGTGCATGTCGACGTACGCGTCGGTGGCGATGCCGTCGGTCTTCACGTCGTACGCGGTGCCGTTGATCTTCGAGCACCAACCGGCGTAGTAGCGGAAGAACTCCGAAACGGTGGACATCTGCAGGGTTGCCTGCAACAGCGGCATGCCGGTGTTGAGCGAGTCGAGCTCGGCGAACTCCTGCGGCGTGTTCGTCGATCAACTCCCCGATGCGCCACAGGATCTTGGCCCGCTCGCGACCGGGCTGCTGAGACCAGACGCCGGACTCGAAGGAAGCCTTCGCCCGCGCGACGGCCTCATTGACCGCCTCTTCCCCGCAGTCGGTGAATTCGGTGATCGTCTCCTCGGTCGCTGGGTTGATAATTGGAATGACATCACCCGACCCGGGGCGCTTGCGAATGTCGTCCAATACCGTCTGCAGCGTCATTTGGTCCCTTCCACGTGGCCGCGGCGCTTCGATGCGCGCGTGCTGAGCACCTGCTTAGCATCGCGAGCGTTGCTTGGTCAAGCGGCGCCGCCGGGCGTGGTCGCACCCCGCCGAGCCAGCGGGTTCAGCCCGCGATACGGATCGGTGGCACGCAACTGCTGCAGGTCAACGAGGATTCGTTCCACTGCCCGTTGCGTCTGCTCTTTGACGGCGTCCACCCAGTCCTGCGTTCCGATGCCCAGTGGTCTGCTCGTATCGATCGGTGGGCCGAAGCGTAGGTACATCCGTTGGGGTCGGGGAACCAGGGTTGGGCCAATCCCCCGCAGCAATGGCATTGCCATGTCTGGGCGACCGTTTAACCTGCCTAACCTGCGCGCCAGCGCCGCACTGAACTTCGCGTAGGCGCTCTCGCGGGTGATCCAGCTGCGATAGACGTCGTCGCCCCCGACTAGACCGGCCGGCACGATCGGGTAGCCGTTCTCCACTGACAGGCGTGCAAATCCGGCGCGTCCCTGCCAGCGCAGCGTGTACTCCTCACCCTTGAATTTCGCGATCTCCCGGCCGCCCCCGGGAAACACCAGAATGCTCTGGTCATGACGCATGAGTTCGCGCGCAGTCTCCGGTTCACCGATCACGCCGCCGAACGCGGCCAGCAGGTCAGCAGGCAACCCGCGCATCCGCCCGAAACCCCGATCGGCCAGCGGCCGCACCCGGGTCCCGATCGCGCGTCGCACCGTGTCGGGGATCAGGAAAACCTCGGAGCCGAACTGAGTGTGGTTGCCCACCAACAGGAATCTTCCATCGGCGGGTAGATGTTCGACGCCGTCGACATAGGGTCGGTGGAGGTCCAGAACCGGGCGGAGCCGATCGGTCACCGTATCGAGCACCCGGCGCAGCGTTTGGACCCGCTCACTTGGCGCCATGATGGTGGCGAGGTTTGTGCCGTCAGCCATGGTCGGCGGCATCTGGACGGGAGAACACAACGGTGAGCGACGGCGGACCGAGCCGCCATGGCGTGGGCAGCATCTCGATCCGCATCCCTGAAACGGCGGCGTGGCCAAGTGTCTCGAATGCCGACGGGCTATAGGCGCGCAACGCGCTGATGAAGCCGTCGTGCAGGAAGGGCCAGAGCCAGCGAAAAAGCAACAGATTCAACGGCAGCGCCAAGACCGGAAACAGCATGTTGGCCAACGGAGTCTGGCGTTTGAGGTCGATGACCAGGAACCGCTTGCCCACCCGGGTGGCCTCGGCGATGGCGCGACAGGCGACCGCCGGAGGCAGGTGGTGAAACGCCAGCGCGAACACCACCAGGTCATAGCTATCGTCCGCGGCGTCTATCGCGGTGGCGTTAATGACCTGGGTGCGTGCCCGCGGGTGGGTCCCCAGCGCCCCTGAGCCGATTTTGGCCACGGAAGTCGGATCCAGATCGCTGACCGTGACAGTAGCCATCGGATGGAGTTCGAGGATCTTTCCCGACAGCTTTCCGTGACCCGCACCAAGTTCCAGGATGCGCGGACTGGGGATGTCGGCGACAACTTCCAGCGCCGTGCGCGCGTACTTCTCATGCATGTTGGTGAGTGAGCCCACTAGGTCGAGCATCCCGATGACCTTCTGCTTGACCTTGTCGGGAACATCGTCGCGGTCGAGGTACTCCAGCGCATTGGTCTGGAACCGGCGATCCAGCCATGATGCGTTGGGACCGCCCCTTGGCATCGTGGCTATTACCTGACCTGAGGCCTGATCTGCATCCTTATCGAAAGTCTCCGTCGTACCCATTGCGCAACCTCTCGTGCTCGCGACTGCCGGCGTCGCAGCCGGTTCTGACACCAGCGTAACAAACGAACACGTTCGTCTGCCTATGATCTATGTCATGAGAACAAGGACCGAGCTGCGCGACGAGATTCTTAGCGCGGCGCGCGCGGAATTCGCGCAGTACGGCTTGGCCGGAGCGCGTATTGACCGCATCGCCCGGGCTGCTGCTGCCAGCAAGGAACGCCTGTACGCGCATTTCGGCGACAAGGAGACCCTGTTCCGCGGCGTGGTTGCCGCCGACGGCGCCGAGTTCTTCCGCGCTGTCGAACTGCGCCCGGATGCGGTACCCGAGTTCGTCGGTGACATCTTCGATCTGGCGCAGAGCCGGCCCGAACATGTACGGATGATCACCTGGGCGCAGTTGGAGGGCTTTCCGCTCGACCTACCGGAGATCGACGGCGAGCATGGGCCCGATCGGGCCATCGCCGCCCTGGAACAGGCGCGGGCCGAGGGGCATGTCGACCCCACCTGGGAACCGCAACAGCTACTCGTACTCTTGTTCGCGATCGGTCTCGGCTGGGCGCATTGGCCCGACCCCGCGGCCGCGAGCACCGACGTGGATGTCATCGCCAACCGGCGCGCCGCCGCAGTCGAGGCGGCCACCCGTATCGTCAAGCCCGTCGAGCGCTGACCGGTCACAGGAGGACGCGATGGCGTGCTGCGATTTCCCACCTGTAGCGCCGGGCTGTGATGGCGCCTTCACTGTGGACACCTCCCGGATAACGTTCGGTCGGGGCTGTCTGGCGGAGCTGGGTGAAAGAGCTGGCGCGCTGGGAATGCGGCGGGTGGCGCTGTTCTCCGATGCCGACGTGGCGGGGCTGGATGTCTTCGCGACGGCGTACGGCTCGCTGGTGGCCGCCGGTCTGGACGTGGTCACCTACACCGACGTGCACGTCGAGCCCACGGACGCGTCTTTTGGCGCCGCCGCGCGCTTCGCCCAAGAGGTGAGCCCCGATGGCTACGTGTCGGTGGGCGGGGGCTCGGTCATCGACACCTGCAAGGCCGCCAATCTGTACGCCAGCCATCCCGCTGATTTGCTGACCTACGTCAACGCACCCATCGGGGAGGGCGCGCCCGTACCCGGGCCGCTCAGGCCACATATCGCATGCCCCACGACGGCCGGCACCGGCAGCGAGGTAACCGGCATCGCCATTTTCGACCTGCTGTCGCTGTCGGTGAAGACAGGCATCGCTTCCCACGCGTTGCGGCCTACCGAGGCGCTCGTCGACCCCGACTGCACCGCCAGTCTGCCCCGCGAGGTCGTCGCCGCGGCGGGCCTCGATGTGCTGTCGCACGCTTTGGAGTCGTATACGGCGCGGCCTTACGTCCATCGACCGGCTCCAAGCCAACCCGGCTTACGGCCGATGAGCCAGGGCGCTAACCCGTGGAGTGATCTGGGCTGCAGCGAGGCGCTTCGCCTGCTGGGCCAGTATCTAGAGCGGGCGGTACGGGACGCGTCCGACAGCGAAGCCCGCGAGCAGATGATGTGGGCTGCAACGCTTGCGGGCATCGCCTTCGGCAACGCGGGCGTGCACGCGCCACACGGCATGGCCTACGCGGTCGCGGGGCTGGTACGCGACTTCCGCCCCGCGGGCTATCCGGCCCATGAACCGCTCGTGCCGCATGGCATATCCGTCATCGTCAATGCGCCCGCGGTATTCCGTTTCACCGGGGCGGTGAGCCCAGCGCGTCACACCGAGGCGGCCCGGCTGCTCGGCGCTGACACGCGTGACGCCGATCCCGACGATGCCGGCGAGGTGCTGGCGACCGAAATCATCCGGATCATGCGTGCGGTGGGCATGCCCAACGGATTGAGCGGGGTGGGTTACACCGAAGACGACGTCGCGGCCCTCACCGAAGGGGCTTATCCCCAGCAGCGCCTTCTGCAGAACGCCCCGCGGGAGATGAGCAAACCTACGTTGGCTGACTTGTTTCGCCAAGCCATGCGCTACTGGTAGTTAGCCGCTGACCAGCTCCGGGTGGAACTTGGCAGCCATCCGGCGCATTCCGTCGTGCCAGTCGACGGTCGTGCCGCCAATGAGCTCGCGCATGCGGGCGTTGTCGGTGGGGTTTCCGCGCAGCGCCTGTTCGCTTTCCTCGAAGATCGGTTCCTTGCCGACGAGCGACCCAAGGTAGCCGCACCACTCCTGGATACTGACCGTCTGGTCGCCGGACCAGTTGACCGTGGTCGCCGGGACCGACGCCACCTCGAGCAGCTTCGGAATGGTCGCGATGATGTCGTCCTCGTGGATCGGGTTGTAGCGCGCCGGTCCGCCGGCCGGTACCGGGATTGGCATCCCCGCCAGCATCATCTCCATTTGATAGAACGGCCACCCGCCGTTGTCGCCGTACGGGACATTGAGGCGAGCGATGGTGGTGGGTACGCCGAGCACGCGCGCCATGGTCCGAGCGACGGTCTCGCCGGCGATCTTGGAGATTGAATAGGTGGGGAACAGAGGCTTGTGGTTGTCGCCCAAGGCGGCCCGTTCGGTGCGAGGCTCGTCGTCCGGCGGATCGTAAACGGCCCCCGACGAGCAGTGCAGGAAGGCTTTTGCGCCGCGGCAGTGGGCCATCAGCAAGCCGACAGACTCCGCGTTGGCCGCGAGGTCTTTGTCCCAGTTGCCGCTCTTGGCTACGGCCAGGTTGATGACGTAGTCGAAGTCGGTTGGGAGACCGTGGAAGTCACCTGCCGACAGGTTTACCGTCTCGCACCGCACCCCTGCCTTCTCGAGATCTTCACGGGCCGCAGCGTTCGTGAACCGGGCGATGCCCCAGACCTCGTTATCGACGGCCAGGGCTTGGGCGATGGGAGTGGCAACCTGTCCGGTTGGACCGGTGATCAGGATCTTGGAACCGCGCATCCGCTGATGGTATGCGACCGCTGACAGCGCGGATTGATCGGCGTAGTGTCGCGTTGCCATGGGCGATGAAATCCAATTCGTCGGCGCGAACGGGCTGAGATTCGCCTATCTCGAAGAAGGCTCCGGGCCCCTCGTGCTGCTGCTGCACGGGTTCCCGGACACCGCGCACACCTGGGACGACCTTCGCCCGCGAATCGCCGCCAAGGGATATCGCGCGGTCAGCCCCTTTATGCGTGGATATCACCCCAGCGCGATCCCGGATTGCGATACCGATCAAGAAACCTTGGCACGCGATCCGCTTGCACTGATTGAAGCGCTAGGCGCGCGCGACGCCATCATCATCGGGCACGACTTTGGCGCCTTAGCCGCTTACGGCGCGGCGGGACTCGGCCCGGATCGGGTCAAAAAGCTCTTCGCTATCGCGATTCCGCACCCGGCGACGCTCAAGCCGTCGCCGAGGAAGCTTTGGGGTGTTCGCCACTTCGCGGTCTATAAGCTGCCGGGCGCGGCGGACCGCTTCGCGCGCAACGACTTCGCGGCGCTGCCCGCGATCTGTCGGCGATGGTCGCCGACCTGGAATCCCGATCCGACGGAATTCGACGCCGTCCGCGCCAGCTTCTCCGACCGGGCGAGCTTGAACGCCGCGTTCGGCTACTACCGAAAGCTCTCCCCCATCCCCAGCGCGGCACTGAAGGCGCGGATCACCGTGCCGACTGTGGTCTTTGCCGGGCTCGATGATCCGCTCGCCGAGCCCTCCGACTACCGCCGCGCCGCCCGAATGTTCCAGAACGACTACATCGTTGAGGAGGTCCGCGGCGGCCATTTCATGCACCGGGAGCATCCCGAGGCGTTCGCCGAGCGGCTCTTGATCCATCTCTGAGGGTCAGCGACTCAAAGCCCCGGCTTGTCTTCGATGATGCCTAGCCATATCTGGGCTGCGTCAATCGCGACCTTTTCGCTGATGAAGGCGTGTTGGGTTCCGGTGTACACGTCGCGGAAAGCGCGTTCGAGTCGGCTGCCCTCGCGGATCGAGCTGGTTCCCGCGACCAGGTGGGCCCACTCGGCACAACTGCGGGCCGTGTCGGTCGCGTAGACGGCGGCCACCCGCATGTCGGCCCGCAAGGCCGGAGTGAGGTACTCCCCCGCGGCAACGGCGGCCTCGGCGGTGGTGAACGCGTCGAGCACCAGAAGACGAGCGGCGCGCCAGCTTGCGCGGTGGTGCGCGAGCCCCTTCTGAAATGTCGGGCGACTGGCCAATGACTCCATGTCACTCATTCGGTATTTGGTGGCCGCCAGTTCCTGGACGTCGTCAAGCATGCTCTTGGCTACCCCCAGCGCCCACGATGCGTGACCGGCCGCGGTGATTGGCATCATTCCCATGCGGGTGGCCGGCGATGCGCCGCGGTAGGGCTCACGGTCGAACAGCCCAAAGGTGCGGCTGGTCGGGACGAAGACGTTCTCGACGCTGTAGTCATAGGACCCGGTTCCCTTGAGTCCCTGGACATGCCAGCCGTCTTTGAAGTTGATTTCTGACCGTGGAAGCACGGCCACCTGCATGTCGGGCAGGCCTTCGCTGATCCAGCGCATCTCGCCGTTGTCCATCGGGAAGAAGCCGGCCGCGACGTACTCGGAGTGACCGGTTCCTGAGCCGAAGCTCCACGATCCGTTCAGGAGATAGCCGCCGTCGACGGCCGTCCCCTGCCCGTTGGGGAAGAACTGGCCGCCCATGGTGACCCGATTGTCGTGAGCCGTGAACACCTCGGCAAAACCTTCGTCGGGCAGATAGGCCGCTGCAGCGAACGACGACGGCAGGTTGGCGATGCCGATCCAGCCGAATGAGCCGTCCTGCCAGGCCATTTCGATCCACGTCTCGATCATCTCGGTGAACGACGGTTCGACGCCACCGGCCGCGACCGGATTGAATGAGGACATCAATCCGCTGGCCCACATCTCGTTGACAATCGCGGGGGTAAGAGTGCGCATCCGCTCGGATTCGGCGGCCTCGGCCTGCACGAGGTCGCGCATACCGCGAGCCAGCGCAACGACCCGGTCGTCCGTGTCGGCTAACGACGTCATTTGGCGCTTTCCCATCATCGATGATGTGTGACCGCGTCAGCGGGAACACTGATACCGGTGACCGTACTCGACTCGATTTCTGGGTGGGAGCCCTCTGATGCTTAACACCGTTGCCAATGTCGTCGCGATAGTTCTGGGCCTCCACGTGATCATCAAGTTCACCTTTTTGCCCTGCCCTACCGTCGGCGACGAGCTCTGCTCGACAAGCAGTACGGGGACAAACCGTCGGCGACCAGCATGTCCGATCCGGTGGTAGTGGTGTTCACGGTGGCGGTTGCCGCCCTGCTGTTATGGCGCGGTGACGCATCCTTCTTGTTCATTGTTGTGTGATAGCGGGTGTGATGGGCACGTTATTGCGGTCCAAGCAGCTGCACGCTGACAGTGCTGGGCTGTCGGTGGTCGGCGATAGTGTGCGGCCATGACGGTGACGGCGGTGGTAGCGCGCCATCCAAGATGCGGCGCCCGTGGCCCCAGTTGTTGACGCTGACGGTTCTGGTCGTGTTCGGTCTTTTTCTGCTGCGTTAGCGGGTCTGGCCCTACCGTGGATCCATGCGATGGATCGTCGACGGCATGAACGTGATCGGGAGCCGCCCGGACGGCTGGTGGAAGGACCGCGGCCGCGCCATGGCCGCGTTGGTGGAGCATCTCGACCGCTGGGCCTTGGGCCAAACAGGCCAAACAGACACAGTGACGGTGGTGTTCGAACGGCCGCCGTCGACCCCGATCGCGTCGTCGGCGATCGAAATAGCGCACGCGCCCAGGGCGGCAGCGAACTCAGCCGACGACGAGATCGTCCGGCTCGTTCAGGCTGACGCTGCACCGCACGAAATCCGTGTCGTGACATCGGACAAGGCGCTGAGCGACCGGGTCCGCGGTCTGGGCGCTGAGGTCTTCCCTGCGGTCAGCTTCCGTGACCTCGTCGACCCGCGGGCAAGATGACTACCCGCGGCGCCGCTCACGCACCCAACCGGGTGTGCCAACTCGCGCAAATTGAGATCCCGATCATTCAGGCGCCGATGACTTACATCGCCGGGGCCCGGCTCGCCGCGGCGGTATCCAATGCCGGTGCGCTGGGAATCGTCGAGACCACCTCCGACCAGGGGCGAGCCGACCTGAAACGAGTGCGCGACCTCACCGACGGTGCCGTTGGCGCCAACATCGCGCTGATCATGAACCGCGACCCGGCCGTGGTAGACCTGCTGGTCGCCAACGACATTCGGTTCGTGACCACCTCGGCCGGTGACCCCTCGCTATTCACCGACCGGCTGCACGACGCGGGCATCACCGTATTTCACGTGGTGGGCACACTGGCGTCGGCCAAGAAGGCCGTCGACGCCGGAGTCGACGGGCTCGTCGTCGAGGGCGTCGAGGGCGGCGGCTTCAAAAACCGATTCGGGGCGTCAACCATGGTGCTGCTGCCCTTGGTCGCGGCTCATGTCGAGGTACCGATCGTGGCCGCCGGTGGGATCTGCGATGCCAGATCCATGGCCGCCGCATTCGTACTGGGCGCCGAGGCCGTGCAGATGGGCACGCGGCTGTTGGCCTCGGCGGATTCCCCGGTACACGACAACCTCAAGCAAGCGGTGGTCCACGCCGACGAGACATCCACGGTGTTACTCCCCCTCGACAGCAGACGGATGATGCGGGTCATCCGGACAAAGGCCGCCGAGAAGATCGATGAGTCGGCGTCTTTCGACGAGGGTGGTGCGGCGCTGCAACGGGTTCAGCGACTCTACTTCGACGGCGACATGGACGCCAGCGTCGCAAACACCGGTCAGGTGGCCGGCAGGATCGGGGACGTCCCGCCGGCCGCCGACATCATCAAGCAGATGTGGGCCGGCTGCCGCGACATACTGGCCGCAACCATGGACCGACTCGGGCCGACTTAAGGTCAGCCCAACGCCGCCAGCGCCGCGTCGTAATCCGGCTCTTCGGCGATCTCCGGCACCAGTTGCGTGTAGGCGACCTTGCCGTCGGCGCCAATGACCACCACGGCCCGGGCAAGCAGACCGGCCATCGGACCATCGACGATCGTGGTGCCGTAGTCCTCACCAAAGCTGTCCCGGAACGCCGACGCCGTCGTGACGTTCTCGATGCCCTCGGCGCCACAGAACCGTTTCTGCGCGAACGGCAGATCCTTGGACACGTTCACCACGGTCGCACCACCTCCGGCGGCGCGCTCGTTGAACTTGCGCACGCTCGTCGCGCACACCGGTGTGTCCACGGACGGGAAGATGTTCAGCAACACGGGCTTACCGCTGAACTGGTCGTTCGTGACCGCGCCCAAATCGGCGCCGGTCAAACTGAAGGCTGGGGCCGGTGATCCGACGGCAGGAAGCTCACCGACGGTGTTGATCGCGTTTCCGCGCAAAGTTATCTGTGCCATAGGCACAGTCTGCCAAGCCCGACCGGGCCGCCTCGGGTCAGGTCCGATGTCCTAAATCGTGGGGTACGCGGCATAGACGACATGGCGCGGTCTGGTCGACACTGAGTGCATGGCTCGCAAGGTGGTTATCCTCGGCTTTCCCGGCGTGCAGGCACTCGACTTGGTCGGGCCGCACGACGTTTTTGCCGGAGCATCGCTGTTGACTGACGGCGGCTACGACGTCGTCGTGGCCTCGATCGACGGACAACCGATCACCACCGCCACCGGCCTCGCGTTTATCGGGGCGCCGCTGCCCGACCCGAGCGAGCCTTCAAACACCATCGACACGGTTGTGCTGCCCGGCGGCGGCGGCGTGGAGGCCGCGCGATCCAATCCCGAGCTCGTGGCCTGGATCAAAGCCGTCGCCCGCAACGCGCGCCGCGTCGTCACCGTCTGCACGGGCGCATTTCTGGCGGCCGAGGCGGGGCTGCTGGACGGCTGCCGGGTCACCACACACTGGGCGTTCGCGGGGCGGTTGGCCCGCGAGTTTCCTGCCATCGACGTCGATGCCGACCCGATCTTCGTGCGTAGCTCGGAGACGGTGTGGACGGCAGCAGGTGTCACCGCGGGGATCGACCTGGCGCTGTCGCTGGTCGAGGATGACCACGGCACCGAGATCGCCCAGACCGTCGCCCGCTGGCTGGTGCTGTACCTGCGCCGCCCCGGCGGACAGACCCAGTTCGCGGCGCCCGTGTGGATGCCACGAGCCAAACGGACCTCCATCCGTGAAGTCCAGGGCGCAATCGAGGCGCAACCGGGTGCCTCACACAGCATCGGCGAGCTGGCACGGCGGGCGGCGATGAGCCCGCGCCATTTCACCCGGGTGTTCACCGACGAGGTCGGCGAGGCGCCGGGCCACTACGTCGAACGTATTCGCACCGAAGCCGCGCGCCGGCAGTTGGAAGAGACGGAGGATACCGTCGTGGCGATCGCCGGCCGCTGCGGCTTCGGCACCGCAGAAACGATGCGGCGCAACTTCATTCGCCGTGTCGGCATCTCGCCGGACCAGTATCGCAAGGCTTTCGCTTAGCCAGAAGGGACTGCACCGATGACGCAAATCGCATTTGTCGCCTACCCCGGATTCACCGCGCTGGACATGATTGGTCCGTACGAGGTGCTGCGCAACCTGCCCGGCGCCGAGGTGCGCTTTGTCTGGCATGAATCCGGACCGATCACCGCCGACTCCGGGGTGCTGGTCATCGGCGCGACGCATTCGCTGGCCGAGACGCCTTCGCCGGACGTGATTCTGGTGCCGGGTGGCCCGTCGACCCCGGTGCACGCGCGCGACGAGGTGCTGCTGGATTGGCTGCGGCGGGCCCACCGGACGGCGAGTTGGACGACCTCGGTGTGTTCGGGCTCGGTGATCCTGGGGGCCGCCGGGCTGCTGAAGGGCCGGCGAGCGACCTCGCACTGGATGGCCATGCCGCTTTTGAAGGGTTTCGGCGCTACCCCCGTCACCGATGAGCGGGTCGTGGGGCGCGACGACCCGGACAAAATCGTCACAAGTGCGGGCGTGTCTGCCGGACTCGACCTCGCGCTGTGGCTGGCCGGCGAGATCGGCGGTGAAGGGCGCGCGAAGGCTATCCAGCTCGCGCTGGAATACGACCCGAAGCCACCGTTCGACTCCGGCCACCTGTCAAAGGCCTCGGTGGCCACGAAAGCCGCTGCGACCGCGCTGTTGTCCAAGGACAGCGCCAAGCCGGCACATCTGAAGGCCACCACGATGCTCGCCTGGGACCAGGCGTTGACGGCGGTCCGGTCGCGGCGACGCAGGGCCAGTTAAGCGTTGGGCTGCAGGATCTGGTCCGAGGCGAGCTGGCCGCCGGCCTGCAGCCAGGCCCCGACCTCGCGCGGTGCGTCGCGGCTCGGGTTGTAGATGTCTTCCTCGCTGGAAAACAGGCCGTTGCCGGCGTAGACGAGCCGAGTCCAGTTCGGGAACCAGAATGGCTCACCGTTGGGGTCGGTCGGGTGGTCGAGCAGGTTCTTGATCATGATGACGACCGCGTCATTGTCTTCGTCATAGGCGGTCCAGTCCGACGGAAAGCGCATATGCGGGAACGGCGCCATGACCGCCACAATCCAGTCCCGCACCGCCTCGCGGCCGTGAAAGACCCCGTAGTGGTGCTCGATGTAGACGACATCCTCGGTGAATAGATCTGCGAAAGGTCGCCAGTCGCCCGAAGCGCTGCACCCTTCCGCGACGGCTGTGTAATTGTTGACGGCCTGCTCGATTTCGGCTCTGGTGAACTTGCCCATAGCGGACACACTAGATCGCACTGGATCGCCCGGAGGTACGGATACATGAGCGTGTTGGAGTTGTTCGACTTGCATGGCAAGACGGCCCTGGTAACCGGCGGATCCAGCGGTATCGGCAAAACGGTGGCGCTGGCATATCTGGAAGCGGGAGCCCAGGTGGCCGTCGCGGCGCGGAATTCCGAAGCTTTGCACCAGGTCGCCGACGAGCTGGCGACGGCAACAGGTGCCAGGGCTGTGCCCATCTGTTGCGACGTCACCAAACCCGAGCAAGTGACGAGCATGCTGGAGAAGGTGATCGCCGAGCTGGGCGGGATCGACATCGCGGTCTGCAACGCCGGGATCGTCTCGGTGGCGGGAATTCTGGACATGCCGCCGGAAGAGTTTCAGCGCATCCAGAACACCAACGTGACGGGCGTCTTCCTCACCGCCCAGGCTGCGGCCCGGGCGATGGTCGAACAGGGCCGGGGCGGTGTCATCATCAACACCGCCTCGATGTCCGGCCACATCATCAACATCCCCCAACAGGTGAGCCACTACTGCGCCTCCAAGGCGGCGGTCATTCATCTGACTAAGGGCATGGCCGTGGAGCTCGCTCCCCACCAGATCCGGGTGAATAGCGTCAGTCCCGGCTATATCCGCACCGAACTCGTCGAACCTCTAGCGGACTACCACGCGCAGTGGGAGCCGAAGATTCCGCTTGGCCGGATGGGCCGGCCCGACGAACTCGCCGGCCTATACGTGTATCTGGCCAGCGAGGCGTCCAGCTACATGACGGGTTCGGACATTGTGATCGACGGTGGGTACACCTGCCCTTGAGGCCTCATGCCGAGTCGCCGTCGATGATCCACTGCCGCGCTTGCTCGATCTGCTCGGCGGGAAAATGCCGGATCTTGGCTGACACGAAGTGTGAGGCGAGGTGCTCGGCGACGTCCCCGAGGTGCGAGTCGGTGACCACGGCGACTTTCTTGATGTGCTTCTCATGGTCCCGAACGAAGCGGAAGTGGCTGACCACAGCCCCGAAACTGTCCCAGCCGGGGAACGACGGGGCGCTGATGATGAGGCCGGCAAGGTCGCCGTTGTCCTCGATCAGGGGGTCAACGGCCTTTGCGAGCTCGACAAAGTCGTCTTTGTCGAGTGCGGACTCAGGTCGCACCAGCAGGATGGAATTCGCGGTATCCAGGTCGTGCTCGATCATGTCTCAATGATCCCGGCACCCGCGTCCAGGGATAAGAGGCGAAGGTCAGCGAAGTCATCGACGAAGGACACTTGATTCGGTGTTTCGCCGCCGCCTCCCGCCCAGGCGCGGTGTGCGCTATCCCTCGATCTGGCCGGAGATCACGCGCTCGATGCTGGCCTGTGTCGTGGACGGCAGCACGATGAGGCCATCAAGTTCTTTACGGGCAAGTTCATATGCATTCTTGCGTTCCTGGGGCGCTGCCGCGGAGTCCGACGCGACACGTAAGAGGCTCTGAGCCCGCGCGATCCGTTGCTGGTCGCCTCGTGAGAAGTCGTTGCGGCGCGTTCGGATCGCCTCGGCCTCAGCGATGTTGAAGGCGGTCGCGTAGTTCTCGACGGCGGCCAGGTACTGCGCCGCGGCGTCCCGGTCATCGAGGAGATCCTCGGCTTGGGCAGGGCGCAAGAATTCCGCTCGGAGCTTGGCTTTGTGGAAGCTGATCGTGAGCGGATTGCGCATGTCTGTCATGAGTGGGAAGTCGAGCAGCTTGGCGAAGTCGAGCTCGTACTCCAGCCAGCGTGTGTCGGTACGGCTGTGCTCCGCAAGGACGCGTCTGAGCGACCGCCACTGAGCGGCTTGAGCGTTGCCGGTGTGTGCGGTGGGCGCGGTCGCAGCTGTTTCTTCGGATACTTGTGCCCGAACGGAATCCCGCGACTGCTCAATTCGGCGCTTGTTGGCTGTGAAACCTCTGACGGCAGCGATGACCATGCCTGCGAGCGGCAGTATCACGATCAGGAACTCCGCCAACCGGAATAGCAAACCCACATGGCCAGGATGCCACCCGCGGACTCGCGCTACATCCGTCTGGCGAGAACAGGTTTGCTGGCGCCGCACCTGTCGGAGTTTCTGGCCTAACGCACGCCCAAGAAGCCGCTGCGGTATTGCGCGCGGCAGGCCCGGCGAGCGAGCTTGCCGCTAGTGGTGCGCGGGATAGCGCCCGCCGGTAGGAGACGCACGTCGGCAACTTTCAGACCATGCCGGTTTGACACCGCTTCCCGGATTGCCTCGATCGCCGGCTCGGGATTAGCCCGGCTGGTGCCCGCAGCCCGTTCGGCAATGATCACCAGGTCTGGGCCAGTTTCTCCCGGCGCCGAGAACGCCGCGACATATCCGCGTCGCACGACCGGCGAGGCCTCCGCGGCGGTCGCCTCGATGTCCTGTGGATAGTGATTGCGGCCATCGATGCTTATGAGATCGGCAATTCGGCCGGTGACATAGAGCTCACCGTCGAGATAGACGCCTAGATCGCCGGTGCGCAGCCATGCACCCTTGACCGCCGCGCCCTCGGTGCGACTGCCCTCCCCGAGGGGAGACCGCAGCTTGGCGCCGAACGCCAGCCGGGTTTCCTCCGGCCGGCCCCAGTAGCCCCGACCAATGTTGTTGCCCTGCAACCAGATTTCGCCGACCTCACCATCGGGTCGCTCGGCGCGGGTATCGGGGTTGACGATCACAGCCCACAGACTGCGGGCCGGGTGGCCACACGACACCTGCGTAACGGCACTGGAGGCATCAGCGGGGACGCGCACCGCGCGGCCGGCGCCCAGCTGTTCCCGATCGAGATAAGCGACAGTCGCTTCGGCGTTGTGGTCGGTGGTCGCGACCAACAACGTCGCCTCCGCTATGCCGTACGAAGGCTTGAACGCCGTGCGCGGTAATCCGTAGGGCGCGAAGGCTTTATTGAACGTGGTTACCGCATCGATGCTGACCGGCTCGGATCCGATGATCAACACCACATTGCTGAGGTCGATGTCGTCGCCTTGCGCAGGTAGTCCGCGCTGTGCGGCCCATTCGTACGCGAAGTTCGGCGCTGCGGTCACCACGTTGCCCTCCCGCGAGCCGTCGCTCAATGCGCGAATCCACCGCTGTGGCCTGCGGACAAACGCGGTAGGCGACATCAAGGTGGAGTGTCCGCCATACACCGCCGGAAAGCCGATCATCGACAGGCCCATGTCATGGTAGAGCGGTAACCAGCTGACGCCGTGGGTGTTCCGATTCAGCAGGTTGATCGCGAGGATCATCTGCACCAGATTGACACCGACGGCCCGGTGGGTGACTTCTACACCGACCGGGGGTCGCGTCGCGCCCGAGGTGTACTGCAAGTGGGAGACCGCGTGTACGTCCAGTTCGACAGGAGCGAAGAGATCCCCTGCGGAGTCAGGTATCTGGTCGATGACGACGACTTGCGGCCTCCGCAGCTGTGGCAGGTTGCCGACGAAATTCTCCACGGCGTCTTTCGCGGACGCCGTCGTGAGTACCACCGTGGGCTCCGAATCGCGAAGCGCCGTTTCCAGACGTTCAGCGTGGCCAGGCAATTCGGGCGCGAACAACGGCACCGCAATCGTTCCTGCCTTGATCGCCGCAAAGAACCCGGCGACATAGTCGATGCCCTGCGGTGCCAGGACCGCAACCCGGTCACCTCGACTTGCGAACTGTTGCACATGCGTACCGATGGCCTGCAATCGGACACCTAGTTGGGCCCAGGTCACTTCGATGGCATGTCCCTCAGACCGGGAATAGTCCAGGTAGCGATACGCTGTCGCATCACCGACATTCGCGATGTTGCGTTCGATGAGAGAGATCAGAGTGGTGCCTGGCGGCAACTCAACAGCGCCGTCGGCATTGACGCATTCCTCGATCAGGAGCAGGCCTTTTGGCGCCACGCAGTCCTGCCGGGAACCGTCATTCATAACCCGCAGTCTAAGCACCCCCGCTGCGCCGAACGTCGACTCGTTGTGCGGATCCGGGCTTCTGGGAGCAACAAGTCGACGCTGGGTTTAACCCTTGGCCCGCGGTAGGGTACGGGGCATGTCGGGTCGGAAGTTTTCGTTCGAGATCAACCGGACCAGTAACGCGTCGGCCGCTACCTTGTTCCGGCTTGTGGCGGATGGTGCCAACTGGTCGACCTGGGGCAAGCCGATGATTGTTCAGTCGAGTTGGGCGCGACAAGGGGACCCGGCGCCCGGCGGCGTTGGCGCCATTCGCAAGATTGGGATGTGGCCCATGCTCGTGCAGGAGGAGATCGTCGTCTACGAGCCGGACCGCCGCCATGGCTACAAGCTGGTTGGACCCGCGAGTCCAGCGAAGGACTACTACAGCGAAGTGGTCTTTACGCCGAATGCGACCGGCGGTACCGACATCCACTGGGCTGGCTCGTTCAATGAGGGAGTTCCAGGGACGGGTCCGGTGATGCGGGCGGCGCTGGGCGGCGCGATCAAGTTCATTGCGGGTCGCCTAGTCAAGGCGGCCGAGCACGAGGCCGCCAGCGGCGGATAGCATTTCACATGGCGCATGGCGGCCGCACCTGGCGGCCGCCACGCTTTGATTCGGGTCTATTGTCCGGCTTGTTGCTCGACTTGCTGTCCTTGTAGCTCGTCCTGGAGGGCCTGCTGCTGGGCCGCCTCGTTCTGTTGTTCGGCCTGTTGCTCGGATTGTTGCATCTCTTGCTGCGCAAGCTGTTGCTGCAATTGAGCCTCGTTGTCGTCGTTGGTGTCGGCCGCAAAGCCACCGCCGGCCAGGTTCGGCGGAGTCTGCGGGAATTGCGGGCCGGAGGGACCACTGGCCGGCGCGGGTACGGCCAGATCGACCAGGTGCACCGATGCCGAATTCAGCACCGATCCTGTCGTATCGGGTCGCGCGGCGTCGAAGAGCGCCAGCATGGCGAGGGCCGCGGTTCCGGCGAAAATCAGCTGCATTAACCGCAATTGCCGACGCCGCGCGCCGACCGTATTGATGGTGTGGACCTGGGAGGAGGTGGTGGGAGTCATACCTAATGTTTTGCTCCCCTTTGCTAGCTGCCGGCTGAGAAGTGCCTGTCGCCCGTGTATGAGATCGCGCGCTCACCTAATTCGCGATTGTCGCGATCCCTCCAATTACTAGGCTGGCCAGGTGATTGACGTCGTCGTCGCAGGCACCAGCCCAAATGGATTGATGTGGTCTGCGAACTGGGATTGGCCGGGATCCGGCCGGTGGTGTTGGAGTCAGCGGGGCACCCGACGTGCCCGGGTCCGATCGACTCCCGCCCCTGCGATTCCACCGAACTGACCTTTATTTTTGCGACACGATGCGTAGGCTCCCGGGAATGGAGTTACCGGGAAAACGCGTGCTGATCACAGGGGCATCGCGGGGAATCGGCGAGTCCCTCGCGCACGCCTTCGCGAGCGCTGGGGCTGTCGTGGCACTCGTCGCCCGGAGCGAAGACGCCATTCAGACGCTGGCGGCAGAGCTCGGAGGCACAGCCCACCCCGCCGACCTCTCGAACCCTGCGCAGGTCGCGACCCTCATTCAGCGGGTCGAAGACGAAGCCGGGCCGGTCGACGTGCTGGTGAACAATGCCGCCCTCGGTACCCCCGGCGGATTCGCTGACGTGTCGGGCGCCGAACTACGCCAAGTCACAGAGGTCAACTACCTCGCCCCGGCCGAACTATGCCGGCAAGCCATCCCCCGCATGCTTCGCCGCGGCGGCGGTCACATCGTCAATATCTCCTCTGGGGCAGGCTCTGTCGTATTCCCCGGCCTCGTGATCTATTCGGCGTCGAAGGCGGCGCTGTCCCACTTCACAGCGGGGTTGCGAGCCGACTTCCGGGGGTTACCGATCCGTACGACTCTCGTGGAACTCGGACCCGTCCTCACCGAGATGCTGGCGCACACTGAGGATTACGAGCCGACGGCCAAATCATTCGAGCGGGCTTATCGTCTGCGTGCCGGGGTAAAAGTTCCCAGGGAGAGGGTGGCCGAAGAGGTCGTCAAGGCAGTGCAGAAAGAGCGACGCCACGTACGAGTTCCCAAGCGCACCGCCCTGTTCCCATTGATCGCCGAAGCGCCCCGCCGATTCACTGAGATCATGCTCACTGGCATTCCCCACCAGTCGAAGTAAGGATATTTACGCAGGGCGCTCAGGCAGGATTCGTAGCCCGTTTCTCTTCTTCATACTTCTTGGTCATGTGCGCGACGGCGTCGTTCTGCGACTGCGCGAGGCCCTCCCGCAGATCGCTGGCGCGTGCCGCGGCATCCAGTGTCGGCTGCGCCTGGCCCTGAAAGTGCGGGATCACTTCGGCGGCGAACAATTCGGCGCAGCGCTTGGTCGCCGCCGGATTGGCCCACTCGTGGCCCATGTGCAGCAGGCAGCCGAACCCGCCGGACTGATCCCAGATCCGCTGCACCTGTTCCCGCGCCTGCTCGGGTGTGCCGATCACACCCGCCCCGTTGTCATTGATGACGTCGATCATCTCGTCGATCTGCTCGCCCGGCATCGTCCATCTGCGGGAACGCGGCAACCTTCTGGAAGTACCGGAACCATGGCGCCATGCCGAACTTCACCTCTTCGCGGGCCTGCTTCTCAGTTTCGGCGATGTGGAACAGGCTGACCAGGCTCCAGTTCTTGCGGTCGACCTGGGTGCCGAAGGCCGCCGCGCGCTCTTGGACGATGTCCCAGTGGTAGGACAGCGCGTTGAAGCCTTCGATGGTCAGCGTCGCCCCGATGGACAGCAGGCCGATGCCGTGCTTGCCGGCCAGCCGCGCACCGGTCGGCGAGGCGACCGCGGCCACCGCCAGCGGAATACCGCCGTCGGAGTAGGGCGCAAGCTGCAAACGGGCGTCGTCCAGCTGGTGTGTGGCGGTTTTGGCGCTCACCGTCTCCCCCGCCAGCAGTCGGACGACGATGTCGAGGTTGGTTTCCAACAGCTCGCGAGTGTCGGTGGGAGTCAGCCCGATCATCGCGGAATCCGACGGCAGTGAGCCCGGACCTACGCCGCCGATCACCCGGCCGTGGGTGAGGTGATCGAGCAGCATCAACCGGTCGGCGACCCACAGCGGGTTGTGGTACGAGAGCGAGATGACGCCGGTACCAAACTTGATTCGCTTGGCGCGTTGCGATGCGGCGCCGATGAAGATCTCCGGTGAGCTGATGATCTCGCTGCCGGCCGAGTGATGCTCGCCCAACCACACTTCGTCGAAGCCGACCGCGTCGAGATGTTCGATGAACTCAAGGTCACGTTGCAACGCGAGCGTCGGGTTGGTGCCCGCGCGGTGGAAGGGGGCGATGAAATATCCGAACCTGAGCTTCGCCATTGAAGTCCCCTTGCAAGTCGAGTTGCGAAGAACCATAACCCGAATGCGCCCGTCGTCCTCGGCCAGGTGGGATGAGTTCGATCTGGCTCAGCCCGATGGGGCCAGGTCAGCATGGCCCCATCGGCTAGGGAGCAAGTCTTTGTCTTACGAGACGATTAGGCAGCGCTTTTACGACAGGATCACGGGGTATAGCCGCCGCAGAGGTTGCCGACGCAACCGCCGCCGCCGCCCGGTCCGCCGCTGCCGCCGCCGACCCCGGGAATGCTGCCGCCGCCCCCATTGGGTCCGCCGCCGCCGGTGGGACCACCTGGGATGGCGCCGCCGCCACCGTTGGGTCCGCCGCCCCCGGTGGGCGCCCCTGGTGCCGGCGTCATTGCTGGCGCAATGCTGGATGAAGGGGTTGTGGTTGTGGTGGTCGTGCTGCTGCTTGGTGCTTTATTGTCGCCGCCACATCCCACGGCTAAGACAAGCGCCGCTGCGCCGCCGAAAACCGCGAACGCTGTCCTAGCTTGAGCTCTCATGCATGTGTTGTTACCCGCTGTCACGTCTAAGCAAACAGGTCCGCGAACCTGTAACTAGCGACGGGTCTTCTCGAGAAACGCGTCGTCAGTTACAGTCTCGCGGCAAAAATTACGCCTCTTTGGTGATCAACTTCCGCAGCTCCACACGATCCGGCTTGAGCAGCTCGGTGATGCGCGGGCGGTTCACCTCGGCCACGATGATCTCGCCCACGTCCTGATTGACTTCGCTGAAGATGCCGTGCGACTTCATCTTTTCGGTTTGATAGATGTTGTCCTCGGTGGGGGTGACGTAGTACACCGCGTCGGCCTTGAAGCGGTGCACGAGCCACAGGTGGATCAACGTCATCAGGCGCTTTTGACGTAGCTTCTCGGCGTAGGTGTTCTGGTCGCGCACCTGCAGGATGCTGCGGCCGTGCCGGTCCTTGATCGGATCCACGATAACGTTGGCGAGCGGCTCGTCGCCGTCGCCGTAAATGCCGAGTTCGAGCACGTCCGAGCCGGCGCGCCGCGGGCGCAGTTGCACGCGCAGCTTCTCCGGAAGCTGGTAGTACTCGCTCCACATCGCCAGCCATTCCTCCAGCAGCTTCTTCGGCACCTCGGTTTGCACGAGATGCTGGTGCTGGGTGGAACCCGCGCCCATGGACTTGGTGGTGGCCGTGCGGCCCGACGATGCGGCCAGCGCCGCATCGCTGCGCGGCCCACCGACCAGGGTTTGCGGTGTGCGGTAAGGGGATTCGACCAGCCGCATCTTGCGCTGCAGGCGAGCCAGCGCCAGCATGCCGTCCTGCCTGAGGTTGGCGGCGAATTCCTCGGCGGCGACGCCGTCGATCTGGTGTCCGCCGTAGGTGATGAAGTTGAAGACGAAGCCCATCTTGCCGAGCTCCTCAGGGAACTGCTTCATCTCCTCATCGGTCATCCCGGTGGTGTCCCAGTTGAACGACGGCGAGAGGTTGTAGGCCAACATCTGGTCGGGGAACTCGGCGTGGATCGCGTCGGCGAACTGCTTGGCGTCGGCGAGATCCGCGGTCTTGGTCTCCATCCAGAGGATGTCGGCGAAAGGTGCGGCCGCCAGCGACTTCGCGATCGCATACGGGATGCCGCCGCGTATCTGGTAGTAGCCCTCCGGGCTTCTCGCAAGCTCGGGGTCCCACGGTGGGTCCGTGCCCAGCTCCCTGGCCTTCTCCCGGGCTGCGTAGTGCGACGTCCGGGCCGCGAACTTCCGCCACTCCTCCGGGGTCAAGGTCGCCGGCTCGCCGTCGCTCACTCGGAACGCGAGCACCTCGGCCACAGCGTCGCTGTAGGTCATCACCCCTGCGGCGTCTTCCCAGGCGGCCACGAAACGGGACTCGACTTGGTCGAACAGGTCGTCGATCGAGTTCTTCCCGTTTTCCCGCCAGGTGTTGACGGCTTCGGAGACCAGGCCCAGGATGCCTTGTCGCTCAAGCCACGCGTTGGCGAAGGCGTACTCGCCGTCGGCAAGCGCGTAGAGCAGGTGGCCGTTGAGTTCCTTGACGCCCAGCTCGTAGAAGCGCCGCACCAGCGCTAGGAAACAGGCCTTATAGGACGGAACGTCCAGGTTGGTGGCGCCGAGTAGGAACGCCTGGTCGCGCTCGTCGGAGCGGCTGTCGATCAGGTTCGCCGCCTCGGCGTCGGTGCGCGCGACGATGATGCCGGGCACCCGCATGATGTCGAGCTGGAAGCGGGCGGCGTTGAGGCGCTTGATCTGTTCGTCCGACGGCACCAGAACCTTGCCGCCCTGGTGGCCGCACTTCTTGGTTCCCGGGCGTTGATCCTCGATATGGTACCCCGGCACCCCGACCTCGACGAAGCGCCGGATCAGGTTGCGCACGTGCGGATCACCGCCGTGGCCAGTGTCGGCGTCGGCGATGATGAACGGCCGGTAGTCGTAATCCTTGGCAGCGGCGCGCTGCGAGTCGGTCATCTGCAGGCGCTGGTATTGCTGGTTGCGGTCCGCGGTGAGCAGGGCGCGCACCAGCACCGCGGCGTCGTCGGGGACCTGGCTCAGCGGGTAGCTGGCCAGGTCGGGCCCGGGGTCTTCAGTGGTGGAACCCTTGGCGGAGGTTGCCCAGCCGCCAAGGTAGATGCCCTCGATGCCCATCCGCTTCATGCTCACCGCCTGACCGGGTGAGTAGGGGCCGAATGTGGTGATGCTCTTCTTCACCGCGAAAAGCTCGCGCAGGCGATCGTAGAAGGCCGCCGCCGCGTCTCGCGCCACGGTGTAGTCGGTGGGGATGGTGCCGCGCTGCTCGACGACTTGCCGAGCCGTGTAGAGGCGGGTAATCCCCGCAAAACGTGACCCGTCGATGTATCGCTGCGTGGCGGCGACATCTTGTTCGAAGGGTGTTTGGACCTCATTGTCCGTTTCGATGATGGCCATGCACTTACGCTCCCTGTTCGGCACGTTACTGGTGGGTAGCATTCTATCCCCGTTCAACGACGACGAATCATCGGTTCGTGAGTGACAACAAATCCCGCTGGCGACGGATGAACTCCGCGTCGACGACGGTCCCGTGGCCCGGCACATAGAGGGCGTCGGGTCCACCGATCGCGAGGACCCGGTCAAGGGTTGCCGGCCAGGCGGCGACATCGGAATCGGCGTCGATCGCAGGGTCTGCGGACTCCTCGACGAGATCACCGGTGAACACCACCATCGGACTTTGTTCATGGTCTGCCCCGGGGACCACCACGATCAGGTCCGACGTGGTGTGGCCACGGCCCGGGTGCGTGATGGTCGCGGTGCGGTTGCCGAGGTCGACGATCGCTTCGTAGATCCCGCTGCGCGGACGCCGCAGCGCCGCGATGGCGCGGTCGATCTCGGCGGCGTCGGCCCCGTAATGCAGCGCGTCCACGCGGATCTGGTCGGTGGCCGACGACAGGTATTCGACCACCTCGGGTGCACAGTAGATGTCGGCTTCGGCGAACTGCGAGGAACCCAGGACATGGTCGAAGTGCTTGTGTGTCAATACCACATGGGTGATCGGACCTCCGGCGATCTGCCGCGCGTCGCGGTCGATAGCGGCCGCTTCGGTAAGTGTGGTGCCGGTGTCGATGAGCAGCGTTCCGGTGCGGCCTTGGATCAGCCCGACGGTGACATCGCAGAACGGGAGCCGACAGCGATGCACGCTGGGGGTGAGCTGTTCCCAGACGAAATGCACTAGAGGACGGTAGCTCCCGGTGCGGGCTGTCGAAAGTAGGATTCGGGAATGACCCACATGCCCAAGACTCAGACAGTCCGGGTTGACCAATACGTTGCGGCACCCCCGGAGCGGGTATGGCGGATCCTCACCGAATCCGAGTCGGTGCGGCTGTGGTTGGCCGAGGGCCAAGTGGCCGCCGTGGTTGGCCACCAATTCACCGTAGCGGGTGAGTGATCTTTAGTGATCACGCGACTCGCACCCCGTCTCGGGGTTGTTCGCCGGCTGGGCGGCCGGTTCCCTTCCGCGCTTCACGGCCACCCGCCCGGCTGGGCCGGGTCTTACGGTCGGCTCCACGCTTGACGGCGGCCCCAACTGGGCCGACGGCGGTGGATGGTTCCTCCCACCGCGCGAGGTTGATGGCGGCGTTGTCGTCACGCTGATGCGAGACCGAACACGCATCGCACCGCCAATGCTCGGGAGGTTTGCCAGTTCCAGTAGGCGTTCACCGCGCCGGTGATGCCGTCGGCGTAGGCCTCCTTCGAGCATTCGGGCCACCACACGGCACCGGTCTCGGTGTTGACACACACGTCGTCTTTGACGGCGTTCCAGCGTTTGCGCAGCACCCGAAGGGACGGCTTCTCCGTCTTTATCCCAGCGGTGTGCCACGCCTCGATATCGGCTTTCAGAGTGGCCACGGTCCAGTTGTATGCCTTGCGGCGGGCACCGAAATGCCGCGCCAAGGCGCGTGCCTGGTCCTCGGTCGGATCCAACGTGAACCGAAACGCCTGCACACACCAGCCCTCAGGGACGTCAACCCTCGCCATCAGGGCGCAGCACCCCGCTCCCCGGTCGCTTCAGCAGCCGCCAGTGCCCGCGTGGCCCGGTTCCCAGCCGCTCGCTCGCCACACAGACGCGCACACGGATACCCTGTCAACCGCGCACCACCATCAGCCCACGACGTCAAATTCATACTTCTGTTTCTACAACGCACCACCGACAACTACCGACCAATCAACCCGCAACAGGTGGCAACCCTCGACATGCCCGGCTACGGCATGCAACCCTGCAAGGTGCTCGAGGTAGGCGAGCCGCACCGGTTCGTCTACACCTTCACCGCGGCGTGGATCCTCACCTGGCGCCCAGAGGCAGAAAGCACCGGAACCCGGGTATTCGTGGAACACAGCGGCTTTGACCTGATCGACAAGCGGATGGCCGAGGCCTTCAGCCGGATGGGCCCCGGGTGGCGCGACGTCGTTCTGCCCCGCCTCGCAGCATCAGCCGCACGGGTATAGGCCCAGACCATGCGCGCAGTCGTCATCACCAAACACGGCGCCCCATCGGTATTGCAGGTGCAGCACCGCCCCGACCCACCCCCGCCCGGTCCGGGCCGGCTGCGGGTCGCCGTACGTGCCGCGGGGGTGAACTTCGCCGATCACCTCGCGCGCGTCGGCCTATATCCAGACGCGCCGAAACTTCCGGCAGTAGTCGGTTATGAGGTCGCCGGAACCGTCGAGGCCGTCGGCGACGGGGTCGATCCGGGCCGCCTCGGGGAACGAGTTCTGGCCGGCACCCGATTCGGTGGCTACGCCGAAATCGTCAACGTCGCCGCCAATGATTCCGTGCCGCTCCCCGACGCCATGAGCTTCGAACAGGGCGCCGCGGTACCGGTCAACTACGCGACCGCGTGGGCGGCGCTACATGGCTACGGGTCGCTTCGCGCGGGCGAGCGGGTGCTGATTCACGCCGCGGCGGGCGGGGTCGGCATCGCCGCCATTCAGTTCGCGAAGGCCGCCGGCGCCGAAGTGCACGGCACCGCGTCCCCGGGAAAACATCAGAAACTGGCCGAATTGGGTGTGGACCGCGCGATCGACTACCGCAGGGACGGCTGGTGGAAGGGCCTGGACCCATATGACCTCGTGCTCGATGCACTCGGCGGGACGTCGCTGCGGCGGTCCTACGATCTGTTGCGCCCCGGCGGAAGGCTTGTCGGCTATGGGGTTTCGTCGTTGCAGCAGGGCGAGAAGCGCTCGCTGCGCAGGGTGGCCCCGCAGGCATTGGCGATGGTTCGCGGTTTCAACCTGATGGACCAATTGTCGGAATCAAAGGCCGTGATCGGTTTGAACATGCTGCGGTTGTGGGACGACCGCGGGACTCTCGGGCCCTGGATCGCACCGCTGATCAAGGCGCTGGAGGACGGCACCGTCTCCCCCGTCGTCCATGCGGCCGTGCCCTTCGCCGAGGCGCCCGAGGCGCACCGGATTCTGGCGGCGCGGGAGAACATCGGCAAGGTTGTGCTCGTGCCCTGATTCGTGCTCAGGGGTCGTATATTCGCATGCGACGGGCCGCGATCTGCGCGTTTGCGCTGATGTTTTGCCGCGGCCGCGGTGAACGCAAACGACCCACCAGCGGCTGGGCCTCGCTCACCCCGACGGAGCGTGACGTTTTAGGGCTGGTCAGCGAGCGGCGGCAATAAAGACATCACCACAAGGCTTTTCGTCTCCCCTCGCACCGTGCAAACCCATCTCACCCACGTCTACGGCAAACTGGGCCTGAGCTCCCGCGTACAGCTGGTGCAAGAGGCCGCCCGGCACGGCTGAACGCTGAACATCCGACCTTGCGAGACGGCTGTATTTCCGCGCCGCTGTTGGCAACAATGGAGTGATGGCACAGCACCGAATCGGGTCGGCGGTCGCAGGGCTGGCACTTGTCGCAGCGCTGGTTGGCCTAGGCGGCAATGGTGGGATCGGCGCGGCGGCGCCCGGCGGACCATTGACGATCAGCAGTCCCGCGTTCGGCAACGGTGCGCCGATACCGGTGCAATACACCTGCAAGGGCGCGAACACTTCGCCGCCGTTGACGTGGTCGGCGCCGCTGGGGGCGGCCCTTGTCGTCGACGACCCGGACGCCGTCAACGGGCTGTACATCCACTGGGTCGTGGCCGGAATCGCTCCCGGATCTGGCAGCACCGGTGACGGTCAGACTCCCGCCGGCGGAACCGTTCTGCCGAACACGGCCGGTCAGCCTGAATACAAGGGACCCTGTCCGCCGGCCGGCAGCGGCACACACCACTACCGGTTCACGCTCTACCAGCTTCCCAATACCTACGAGTTGCCCGGTGGACTGGCCGGCCTGCAAGCGGCGCAGACGATCGCGGGCGCCGCGACCGCACAGGCGCAGCTCATCGGGACGTTTGTCGGCTGACACTGCTTATCGGGCGTCGTCGATCGCCTGATAGGCGGCGTTGTAGCCGGGGATAAAGGTAATGCCCGGGCCGCCATGACATCCCGCGCCGCCCAGGTAGAGGCCATCGATCGGAATGGGAAAGTCGAGGAAGCCCCTGGGCCCGGGCCGATTGGGCCCCATCAGATCTGGGTGTAACAGCCCATGGCAGAAGTCGCCTTCGGGTGCACCGAACATGGTGTTCATATGGTAAGGCGCAAAGGTGATGTGGCGTATCACGATATCCTTGAAGTTCGGAGCGTACCTGCTGATCTTGTCGATCACACGTTGAGCCATCTCATTTTTGAGATGCCCATGCTGGTCGCGGCTGACCTCCACCGGGAACGCGTACGCGTACGCGCTGGCGGCGTGCTTCCCGGGCGGCGCCATGCTGGGGTCGTGCACCGACGGGATCTGCAGCCCCATCGACGGATTGTCGGGCACGATGCCCCGACGGCAGGTCTCCCACTGCAGTTGTTGCTCTTCCGGCGAGCCGAAGATGCCGATCGACTGTTGCATGCCCTCCTCGTTCAACAATTCATAGGGCGGGGCGAATTCAGGCAGCCCGTCGAGGGCGAAGTGGATTTGCACGAAAGAGGCGCGGTGGTCGCGACCGGACACCCGCGACACCAGTTCCGCCGGAACGTGTTCGGGCGCGATGAACTCGGTCAGTGTGGTGTCGGGCGACAGATTGGAGACCACGATCGGCGCCGAGATCGTCGACCCGTCGCGCAGCCGGACGCCGGTCACCGCTGCGTGGTCGACGAGGATTTGCTCGACCTTAGCGCGGAACCTGATCTCGCCGCCGTGCGAGACGAAAAGCTCGCGCAGGTGTTCGGTGAGCGCACCGATGCCGCCCTTGAGCTTTGTCATCATGGCGGTGCTGTCGTCGGGAACCGCCAGCGCGAATGCCAGACAGGTGGCGCTGCCCGGCGTATACGGTCCGCGGTAGGTGGAGTTGACGGCTAGGAACGCGAGCATGCCGCGCATGACCGCGTGCTTTTCCTTGTCCGGCAGGTAGCGGTCGATCACATCCATCGCCGACCCGAACAGCATCTCGTGAATCGCTCGGCGTTCGGCGTCATTGGTTGCGCAGGCATACATTTCGTCGAGCGTCTTGGGCGGCTTGCGGACATCGAAACGGCCGAGTGCCCGCGCGGGCCCCTGACTCCAGCCGATCAGTTCGGCCATGCCCGTGACCGCATCGAAGCCGTGCTTTTCGCCGAGGTGCGTCATCAGCTGGATCGGATCGCGGTAGAAGACCATCGCCTCTTCGCCGGATTCGCCGATATTGGTCGACATCACGTCGGGTTCCACGGCGGGCAGCGTGTCCAGCCCCAGATCCTTGGTGATTTCGCTTGCCGTGGGGAACTGCACCGAACCCGCGATCTCGTAGCGGAAACCGTCGATCAACTCGACCGTCGCCGCCATTCCCCCCGCGTAGGTATTGGCTTCCAGGCACAGCGTGCGCAAGCCCGCGCGTTGCAGAATCGCCGCGGCGGTCAGCCCGTTATGGCCGGCGCCCACCACGATTGCGTCATAGTCCTTCACAGGGCTCAGAATATGTCAGTACTGACACAATTGGAAGAAGTGCGCGAGCGTCGACACCTAGGCGAGCGATGCCAGACCGGATCGAACCAGATCCAGACTGGCCGTCACGATTTCACCGAGGTCGCCGACACAACCGCTGCGTCCCCAACTCTCTACTGCCACAACAAGGGCCGCGGCGATCGCGGATCCTGCTACCGCAGCGGCAAGATCGAGGTCAGGGACGTCAGGTGTGCGATTCTTGATGAACTCGGTTAATGCGGCAGCGAAGGACGACTGCACCACGCGCAAATGACTGGCGATGCGGTCCGCGGTGATCAACTCGGAGCGGGCGGTGGCGGCCTGCCGCACCACTTCAAGGTCGTGCGGGAACGAGGCCACGCTGGTCAGGACGGCATCGAAGAGCGACTCGGAGGCCGGACGCTGCGCAAGGGCTTCGGCCAGCCATTCAAACTGCGTCTCGTAGTCCTCGAAGAGCACAGCTTCCTTGGTAGGGAAATGCCGGAAGAAGGTGCGCTCGGTAACGCCGGCTTCGCGCGCCAGCTCCGTCACGGTAACGTTCGCAAATCCCTTGCTGGCAAAGCTTTTTAACGCAGCCTGGCGAAGCGCCTCGTGCGTCGAACGCCGGCGCAGTTCATGACGGTTGATGGGTGCGGTCATCTCACCCCGATCGTATCTGCGTCGGCGTACGGGTGGCGAGCCGAAGCAACCCGCCGCGTAAAGCGTCGTCGCGGCGTCCGGCATCGAGCTCGACCAACGCAATCTCGGCAACAGCCGCAACCAAGAGCGCGGCGATCGGTTCGGGCGGTGTCCACCCGAGTACAACGAGGTCGGGCATGATCACGGCGGCGGCACTGTCGTTACGGGCCGCCACCAGATCGCTCAACCCGGCTTCGGTGCGGGATTGGACGAGCAGCGCTTTGGTGGCCGGTTCGGCCAGGCACCCGTCGAGGTAGGTCTGCATCCCGAGTTCGAGCCTGTCGCGTCCGGGAGGGAGGCCGGCGATGGCGGCCTCGATCGATTCGACCAGTTGGTCATGGAATCGGGCATGCAATGTCCGCACGTATTCAGACCGGCCGCGCCAGTGCTGATAGAAGCTACCTTTTGCCATACCGGCCTCGGCGACGATCGCGTTGACCGAGACCCTGGCCAGATCCTCGGTCGACAGCAGCCGCTGTCCGGCATCCAACAGCGCGTTGCGGCCGGGTTCGGGTGACCTCATCGCAACCCGGCTTTGCGTTGGCTCCGAAGTTCGGCCACGCGGGTCAGCATTTCGCCGTATTGCTCGCAGACGTCAATCACTCCGGTGAGCTGATAGGTGATCCATCCCTTGTGGGTCGACGGCAGGTTCTTCTCGAACACCTTGTGGCCGAGGATTTGCATGGCCCAGCCTCCGATGAACATCGGTGCGCCGAGCCTTGGCTTGGCGAACATCAGGGGCAGGCCCGCCGCGATGATCGGCGTGCCGACCAGATGGGTCGCCCGCACCCCTTTCGATGTGTGCTGACTGCGGTAGTAGGCCATCTTGTCGGCAAATGGTGCTTCGGGCGGCGGGGTTTGTGGCACTGCGATTTCCTTCTTGTCGGGGCGTTCCTATCGCTGTACCGTATTGGATGACCGACCAGTCGGTCAACGACCTGAGAGGAACTCCGATGACGTCTATTCAAACTCGGGCAGGTCGCGTTGCTTATCGCGAATTGGGCGCCGGCCCAACTGTTTTATTACTTCACGCCACGCTGCATGACCGGCGGGATTTCGACCCCATCGTTGGTGCGCTGGCCCAGCACTACCGCACCGTCGCCGTGGACTGGCCAGGGCACGGAGATTCGGATCCCGTTGACGCCTCCATCGAGCCCAGCGCACCGCTGTTCGCCGATGTGCTTGAAGACGTCGTCGAAGGTCTGGGGCTGTCGAGAGCGGTGCTGATCGGAAACTCGGTTGGTGGGTTCGCCGCCGCGCGGCTGGCAATCAACCGTCCGGAATCCGTCGCAGGGTTGGTCCTGGTCAACACGGGCGGGTTCGTTCCGTTGAATCCGGTGTCCCGCACGTTTTGCCGGGTGATGGGTTCGCCGGCGGTGTTCCGCCGGGCCGCTCCCCTGTTCGTCCGCGGCTACATGAAACCGAAGACCGACAGCGACCGCGACATTATCGAGCGCGCGATTGTGGCGGCTAAGACGTCAGAGGGCGTTCGCATCGGCACCGGACTCTGGCGAAGCTTCGCCACGCCCGAGCACGACCTGCGCAGCCGTGCCGCTGAGCTCTCGGTACCCACGCTGATTGCCTGGGGCAAGAAAGACATTGCGATACCGCTGAGCGCGGGACGTGCGACCCACGACGCGATTCGCGGTTCCCGGCTGGAGACCCTCGACACCGGTCACGTGGTTTTCTCGTCGGATCCGCAGGGCTTTCTCGCCGTCGCCGAACCGTTCCTGCAATCGGTGTGCGCTCACGGCGACGACACGCCGAGGGGCCCGACCCTGAGCGCACACCCGAATGCCCTGAGCGCACAGTCAATCGCTTGTCCGGTCTAGAGCCAACGTGCAATTACGCACGGTGTGTGACCTAGACAGCTCGGCCGAGAGTCTGGTTTGCTCGACTAGCTAACCGTCTTCATCGGGCAGGAGTCGCCAGTGGCCAGGATCCAAGTGCCGGATGGGCCCGGCGGCGAGGCCGCCATGATCTGGACGTTACGCCCGCAGCTGGGTGGCATGGTCGAACGGATGATCCGCGGCGCATATCAGCAGAGCATCCTGCCGGCCGACGAGCGCGAGCTGGCCAGGATGCGAATCGCGCAGATCAACGACTGCGTGGCGTGCTCCGGTTTTCGGGCCCAGTCGGTGCTCGATGCCTGTGTCGCGTCCGAGCTCTACGACAACGTCGCGACATACGCCAGTTACCCCGGCTACACGCCGCGCCAGCGTCTTGTCATCGAGTACGCCGAGCGTTTCGCGACCGACCACGCCTCAATGGACGAGGCGTTCTTCGAGCGGCTACGGGGGCTGTTCTCCGACGAGGAAGTCCTCGATCTCACCTTGTGCGTCGCGGTATTTCTGGGCCTGGGTCGGTCACTGACTGTGCTCGGTGTCGATCAGTCCTGCGCGATGGACATGTGACAACGATGGACATCGCATCGGTCGACGAATTGCTCAGCACGACGCGGGCGGTGCGCAAGCGCCTTGACCTGACCCGGCCAGTCGGTCGTGAGGTAATCCTCGAGTGCATCCGGCTGGCGATGCAGGCGCCGACAGCCAGCAATGCGCAGGATTGGCGCTGGCTGGTGATCACTGATGCCGCCAAACGCGCCGCCATCGCCGACATCTACCGCAGCATTGGCGCGGACTATCTTGCCTACGCCGCCGCGACCGCGACCGATCCGCAGACCCGGCGGGTCTACGCCGGCGCGGTGAGCCTGACTGAGACGCTCGCGCAAGTCCCCGTGCACGTCATCCCGTGCCTGGAGAGCCGCATCGATAACTCCAATATGTTGACCGCGGCATCGGCCTGGGCGTCGATCATCCCGGCCGGCTGGAGCTTCCTACTTGCCCTTCGGTCCCGCGGTTTGGGATCGGTGTGGACGACGATGCACCTGGCCAAGGAGAGGGAGGTGGCCGAGTTGCTGGGAATACCGGCCACAGTCACACAGGCCGCTCTGTTCCCCGTCGCCTACACGATTGGCACCGACTTCCGGCCGGCCAAGCGGCCACCCGCGGAAAGCATCACTTATTGGGATACCTGGAACCAGCCCATTGGAGAAATCTGATGCAGTCCTACACCGTGCGATTTCATGTGGACGCACCACCGAGGAGGGTGTGGCGGGTGCTGCATCCGCCAGTGCCGCCGAACTCGCCGCGGCCGCGGGTACTCAAGTGGCCCACCGGCAGCATGGAAATCCTCAACGAGGGCGACGAAGCCGGCGAGGGCCTGGTGCGCACCTGCATCTTCGAAGTGCCCAGGTATCTGCTGTCTCGGGGGAAAGCCCGATCCTGGGAGACCGTCACCGAGGCTGAACTCAACAGGCTGTCCCGCTACGTGGCAGTCGGCGCGCCGCTGTGGTCCAGAGCCGAGGGTTACCACCAACTCGAAGAGCAGCCCGACGGCACCACCGTGTTGACCTTCCACGAGACCTATCACGCCTACAACCCGGTGCTGCGCTTCTTCCTCGAGCGCCCGGTGCACGCCAAGATTTCGCGCGACAATCTTGACACCTACGAGCACGCGCTCGGCTACGCCGGCAAAGTGCGGCGGCTGCTGTAGTAATGCCCGGCGTTCGCGGGCATCGGGCAGGGGCTTCGTAGGTTCGTTATTCCCGCTTACTGCAAGATATTTCGTGACATGAAGACTGCGCCACGCCTGTCGTCATCCCGAATGTCGGACCCTGCGTGCAGTGTGGGCGTGAGCACGATGGCCGCGATGAAAGGGGATGTGCGATCGGAAAGCTAGCGTGGTGGACCCCGGGTTTTAACCCTGGGGGTGAGCGCGTCAAGTTCGTTCTTGGAGGGGTCACTGCCCCGTGTGTTGTGGCGTGTCACCGGGTGAGATAGGTGTTACCAATCTGCTGTCGGTTGTGGGTGTTACGTTGCCCGCGAACGCCAATATCGCGTTTGCGTGTGCGTATCACGTGGTGTGGTGTCCGAAGTACCGGAGGAAGGTAATCGGTGGCCGGATGGAAGCCCGGCTCAAGGAGATTATCGCTGAGGTGGTCACCGAGAGGGGGACGTGGTTGATCGAGTTGGAGACTATGCCTGACCACGTGCATCTGCTGGTCGAGGTTGATCCGCAGTTCGGGGTGCACAGGCTGGTGAAGGCCATTAAGGGCCGGTCTTCGCGCCTTTTGCGCGAGGAGTTTCCTTGGCTGAAGTCGCGGTTGCCGTCGTTGTGGACGAATTCGTACTTTGTCGCAACCGCCGGGGGCGCGTCGTTGTCGGTGATCAAGCGTTATGTCGCGACGCAGAAGGATCGTTGAGTCATGCTGGCGGGTCGGCGTTTTCGGGTCGAGTTTAGAATCTGTGGCACCCACGGGCGCTACCGAGACGCCGAAGCAGGAACCAGCAGGAAACCGCGAGGAATTACTGCTCCAACCCCACCGCGCCGCTCCTGCGGCGTGAACAGGCTGGAATCCCCCGGATTTATCCGCGGGGAGGAACGTCAAGTGCTGGATGTGTGACCCCCCCGCCGCCGCCTCCCACACCACCCACCCGGGCAGCACCGTAGACGATTATCTCGACGAGATGCGCAGGAAGATTCGCAGCGCAGGTTGGACGGTGCAGTACGTCGCAGACGACCGGGTTCCGTACGCTTACACGATCGGCCTGACCCCACACGGGTTGCCGGAGTTCCTGATGACTGGCATTTCACCGCAGCTGGCGCTCCAAGTATTGGGCGGCATTGCCGAATCGGCACCGGATGTCGACGTGCCGACCCCCGGCGAACGACGTGTGTTCCCTGGCGGCACCCTTGTCGAACTCGTCAAGGTCGAGCACCCCGATGCGCACCTGAACGCCGCGGGGGCCATTTACGGTCCCGACGTGTGGGCACTGCAACTGGCGTGGGCACTGGCCGTGGGCTTCGACCTTCGATGAAGGGCGTGGCACGCAGCCGGTACTGGGTCCGCGAGCCGTGCCCAGTTGAGCTGAGGTGCGGCGGGGAAAGCTATCGCTTCCAGGCGCGATGGACCAGCCGAATGGTTCGGTAGACTGTCTTACTATGAGCTCAAACGCACCACCCGTTGCAGCTCGGTTCGTCGCCGCCGGACTGATGCTGGTGGGCTGGGGCGCGTCTGCGGGCGTTGCCGCCGCCGATCCCACACCCGAGCCGTCGCCGGCAGCTTCGGCGTCGCCGGCACCCGCGGCGTCGCCGTCGCCCGCGCCCCCGGGACAGCCAGCGAAGACCACGATGGACCACGATGGCACCTTCACCGTGGGAACCGACGTCGTGCCGGGCATCTACAGCTCCGCGGGCCCGGTCGGCAGCGGTACGTGCTACTGGAAGCGGATGGCCAACCCCGACGGCGCTCTGATCGACAACGCGATAAGCAAGAAGCCGCAGGTCGTCCAAATCGACGCGGGCGATAAGGCCTTCAAGACGTCGGGTTGCCAGACCTGGCAGCTGACCCCGGACGCCAGTTTGCCCAGTCAGGCCTCTCCAGGTCAGGTGCAGGGCACTCTGGGCATCCTGGGGAGTCTGCTCGGCGGCGCTCAGCAGGCTCCTCAGCCCAGTCCACAGGCTCCTTCGCCGAGTCAGCAGGGTCCCCCACCCAGTCAACAGGCTCCTCAGTCCTGACGGGCTCACCCGCTGTGGCGCATCGATCGCAACACGTTGTGGTGGTTGGTGCCGGTGTCAGCGGCTTGACCTCGGCCTTGTGTCTGGCCGAGGCGGGGTGGCCGGTACGGGTTTGGGCGGCCGCACGTCCGAAGCAGACAACGTCGGTGGTGGCCGGTGCGCTTTGGGCGCCCCCGCGCCCGGCCGAACGCGCCGCCGAAACGCTGGCCTGGACCGAGTACTCCCTACAGGTGTTTCGCGAACTGGCCAATGACCCCACCGCCGGAGTGCAAATGGCGCCGGCGATGGTCGCAGGAGAACTGACCGCGGCCGACTCGATGGCGTCCGCGGCCTCGCTGATCCCCGACCTACGGCCGGCCGACCCGGCCGACCTTCCCGCCGGTTTCAAAGCTGGGTATCGCGCCACGATGCCGATGATCGACATGCCGCACTACCTCGCGTACCTGACAAAAAGACTGGCGGCGGCCGGCTGCGAAATCGAGACACACCCTGTGGGCTCGCTGGACGAGGCCGCCGACGCCGCACCGATAGTGATCAACTGTGCCGGCCTCGGCGCCGGAGCGCTGGCGGGCGACGACACCGTGCGGCCGATCTTCGGCCAGCATGTCATCCTCGCTAATCCCGGTCTGCAGCAACTGTTTGTCGAGATCAACAACGGCCCCGAATGGACCTGTTACTTCCCGCATCCGCAGCGGGTGGTGTGTGGCGGCATCAGCATCCCCGGCCGCTGGGACACCACCGCCGAGCCCGAGGTGACCGACCGGATCCTGCAACGGTGCCGCCAGATCGAGCCGCGCCTTGGCGAGGCCGAGGTGATCGAGACCATCACCGGTCTGCGTCCCGACCGTCCGTCGGTGCGGGTAGAGGTTGAGCGGCTTGGGCGGGCGCGCTGCATCCACAACTACGGCCACGGCGGCAACGGCGTGACTTTGTCGTGGGGTTGCGCCCGCGACGTGGCGCGGCTGGCCGGCTCTGATTAGCGGCGACTGCTGCGCCGAATTACCAGGGAGAACACCCAGCTCACAATCGACAACAAAAGCGCGGCCCAGATAGCCGTCCACCAGAAATGGTCGATATGTAGGCCCCACCCGGTTGTGTGTTCGGTGATCCAGGCGGTAATCCACAACATGATCGCGTTGACGACGATATGAAACAAGCCAAGAGTCAGGATGTAGAGCGGGAACGACAGTAACCGGACGATCGGCCTGATGAACGCGTTGACTAGGCCGAAGATCACGGCGACGACGAAGATGACGCCGACCCTCTGCAAAGGGGTGTTCCCGCCGACGAAGCTCAGCCCGTGCACGAACTTGGTGACGACCCATAGGGCAAATCCGGTCAGTGCGGCGCGCAGCAGAAAAGGGCCCATGCCGGTGATCTTGCCACCGGATGTCTTGGAAACTCGCGATCGGCACCCAACCGTCGCGAATTGCATCATCAAAGGGCTCGCGCCAGCGCGTTGGGTGGGCCACGATGCAAACGTGAAAACGCAAAAGTCTGACAAGAACAAGATCACCGGCGATCAGCGGAACTCGTTCATTGCGGCGATGTTGGGCTGGACGATGGACGCATTCGATTACTTCATCGTGGTGTTCGTGTATGCCGATATCGCACGGACTTTCCACATCAGCAAGGCCGAGGTCGTATGGGTCACGACGGCCACACTGGTCATGCGCCCCGTGGGTGCCTTGCTGTTCGGGCTGTGGGCGGACCGGGTCGGCCGGCGACTCCCCCTGATGGTGGACGTGATGTTCTACTCCGTCGTCGGCTTCCTGTGCGCATTCGCGCCCAACTTCACCGTGCTGATGATTCTGCGGCTGCTCTACGGCATCGGCATGGGCGGCGAATGGGGGCTGGGCGCCGCGCTCGCCATGGAGAAGGTGCCCGCCGAACGGCGTGGCTTTTTCTCTGGGCTGCTCCAGGAGGGCTACGCATTGGGCTATCTATTGGCAAGCATTGCGTCGCTGGTGGTGATGAACTGGCTCGGGCTGTCGTGGCGCTGGTTGTTCGCTCTGTCCATCATCCCGGCCTTGATCAGCCTGATCATCCGCTACCGGGTGCAGGAATCCGAGGTGTGGGAAGCCGCTCAGGACCGAATGAAACTGACCAACACGAAAATCCGTGACGTGCTGCGCAACGGCGCCGTCGTCCGCCGGTTCTTCTACCTGGTGGCGCTGATGACCGCGTTCAACTGGATGAGCCACGGCACCCAGGACGTCTACCCGACTTTCCTCGGCGCGACCGCCAACCACGGTGCCGGCCTGTCCAGCGTGACGGTCAAATGGATCGCGGTGGTTTACAGCGTCGGCGCCATCATCGGGGGGTTGTTCTTCGGCACGCTCTCCCAGCGGTACGGCCGCCGCTACACCGTCATTTTCTGTGCGGTGTTGGCCCTGCCGATCGTGCCGATATTCGCCTACTCGCGCACCGCCGCGATGTTGTGCCTCGGCGCGTTCCTGATGCAGCTCTTCGTGCAGGGCGCCTGGGGTGTGATCCCCGCGCATCTGACCGAGATGTCGCCGGACGCCATCCGCGGCCTCTACCCCGGCGTGACTTACCAGCTGGGCAATCTACTCGCCGCGTTCAACCTGCCCATTCAGGAGCGCCTGGCCGAGTCGCACGGTTACCCGTTCGCGCTGACAGTCACGATCGTGCCAGTATTGCTCGCCGTCACGATACTGACGCTGATCGGCAAGGACGCCACTGGAATACGCTTTGGCACGGCCGAAACCGCCTTCATTCCAACGCGGGCGTGAGCCAGCCACCGAAAAAACAAGCTGAGCCTGAGCGCAGGCTGGACGCCTGACGGGTAAGACGACCTAGCCTTCGACCTCGATTAGCGTGCGCCGCAGCAGGTGCATCGCCACGGTTGTCGAGCGCTCGCGGACGTCGGATCGGTTTCCGGGCAGCCGCATGGTCCGAGTGATCGTGGGGCCGTCGGCAAGTTTCACGGTGAAGCAGACGGTCCCGACCGGCTTTTCCGCCGTTCCCCCACCAGGCCCGGCGATTCCGGTGATCGCGACGGCGGTGTCGGCGCCGAAACGCTGCAAGGCACCGGCAGCCATCGCTTCGGCCACCGGCTGGGACACAGCGCCGTTCGCCTCGATCAGCGCCGCGTCGACGCCGAGGAGTTGCTGTTTCGCCTCGTTCGAGTAGCTCACCACGCCACCCATGACGTAGTCGGACGAGCCGGGCCGGTCTGTCAGCCTGGCGGCCAGTAGTCCTGCAGTACAGGATTCGGCGGTGGCGATCCGGCGGCCCGTCAGCAACCGCGCGACCTGATCGTCTACCTGCGAGCCGTCTTCGGAGTAGACCTGCTCGCCGTGCTTTTCGCGCAGCAGCCGCGTCAGTTGGGCGTACACCGCGCCCGCGTCCGGCTCGTAGCGCGTGACCATTTCGATCTCCCCCCGCCGTAGGCAGGTGGTGATTTCCAGCGAATCGAAGCCGGGGACGGATGTCTCCGCTTCGCGCAGCGTCTCGGCCAGGCCGGACTCTGGCAGCCCGAACATCCGAATCGTCTCCTGGCGGTAGATCGTCCGGCCGGCGACTGCCTGCTGCGCTGCGGATGTCTCGATCGCCTTGTGCCACATGGGCTGTAGTTCGCGCGGCGGTCCGGGAAGCACGACCACCGTGGGTTTGCCGGGCACCACCACCCCGGGCGCGGTGCCGACCGGATCGAGCACCTGCGCACCGGCCGGAATCATCGCCTGCTTGCGATTGGCGGCGAGCACCGCATCGAAATGTTCTAAGTTGAAGTGCCCCATCAGCTTTTTGAGGATTTCGGCGATCTTGTTCTCGACCTCGTTATCCAACACCAGCTCGCGGCCACAGAAGCGCGCCACCACCGCGACGGTCATGTCGTCGGCGGTGGGCCCCAGGCCGCCGCTGGTGACGATGAGATCCACGCCCTGTTCCGCCATGAAGCGCAGCTGCGCCTCGATGTCGTCGGGCCGGTCGCCGCAGATGGTGATATGCGCGAGTTCGACGCCCAGTTCCAGCAGCCGATCCGCGATCCACGGTCCGTTTCTGTCTTGGACCCGTCCGGTGAGGACTTCAGTTCCGGTGACCACGATGCCCGCGCGTGCGCTCACGGCCATGAGCCTACGCACGGCGAACCGGCGAGCAGGTGACGACTACGCCTTAACGGCCGGGGCTGCCCGCTTGGCCTGGCTGTCCGGGTTGGCCCGGCTGGCCGGGTTGTCCCGCTTGTCCAGCTTGGCCCGCCTGACCCGCTTGACCGCCGGCACCACCTTCGCCTGGCTGACCGCCCGTGCCGCCGTCGCCACCGTCGCCGCCATGGCCGCCAGCGCCGCCGTCGCCACCTCTACCCCCGTCGCCGCCTCTGCCTCCGGCACCGCCGGCACCACCTCGGCCTCCGGCGCCGCCAGCACCGCCTTGGGCGTCGCCGGTCATGTGGTTAGCGCCAGTGCTTGCGTGGGGTGAGTTGTCATCGGTGTGCCTCTCTGTAGCCCGTCTCGTCTCAAGCTACTTGAATTCCACGGCGATGCGGCCGAACCAGCGTTTCGGGTGCACTAGACCTTAACCGCCGGACAAATAGCGCTCCACGGAAGCGACTTTCTGGGTCATCGCGTCGGCGGCCCCGGCCCGCCAGTCCACCTTGATCACGGTGCTGACCCGGGGTGCGCGAGCGGCGACGGCTTCCACCGCGCGCTGCACCACTGTCATCACTTCTTCCCAGGTATCGCCTTCGATCACGGTGAACATCGAGTCCGTCTTGTTAGGTAACCCGGAGTCGCGAACCACCCGAACCGCCTCGGCGACAATCTCGCCGACGCCATCACCCACGCCCAATGGGGTGACCGAGAATGCAACCAGTACAGACATCTGGCAAGCGTACTGGCAGCATCGAACCATGCGGGTTCTCGTGCAAAGGGTTTCGTCGGCGACGGTGTCGGTCGGCGGCGAGGTGGTCGGTGCGATCCGGCCGAACGGACAGGGCCTGCTCGCGTTTGTCGGCGTCACCCACAGTGACGACGTCGGGAAGGCGCGGCGGCTGGCCGAAAAGATCTGGAACCTGCGCATTCTCGCTGACGAGCGGTCCGCGGCCGACGTCGACGCACCGATCCTGGTGGTCAGCCAATTCACTCTGTACGCGGACACCGCCAAGGGCCGCCGCCCCTCGTGGAATGCGGCCGCCCCAGGGACGGTGGCCGAACCGCTGGTCGCGACATTTGCGGAAACTTTGCGGGAGCTGGGTGCCAGCGTTGAATCTGGGGTGTTCGGAGCAAACATGCAGGTCGAATTGATCAACGACGGCCCGGTAACGGTGATTCTGGAGCTGTAACGGCGTCGACGCGAGTACAAAGGCTATGTGGGCTACGTACTGGCGGACTTGGGGCGGGAGGGCCGAATTTTGCGAGAGATCCGCGGGCCTGCCGGATTGGTCAGGCGTTGATGAGCTCTGCACCCGAATTTGGCTCGCTTCGTTCCGACGACGATCAATGGGACATCGTCAGCGGCGTGGGATATACCGCGCTCCTGGTGGCAGGCTGGCGTGCGGTGCACGCGCTGAGCCCGCAACCGCTGGTCCGCGACGAATTCGCGCAGTACTTCATCACAGCATCAGAGGATCCGTATCTCGCGGGTGCGCTTGCCAACCCGGGTAACTCCGAGGACGAGACCGCATTTCCCCGTCTTTACGGCGTGCAAACCCGGTTCTTCGACGACTTCTTCCGGGGCGCCGGTGCCGCCGGCATACGCCAGGCCGTGATCGTCGCCGCCGGGTTGGACTCGCGCGCTTACCGCCTCGAGTGGCCGGACGGGACAACGCTTTTCGAAATAGACCAGCCGAAAGTCCTGGAATTCAAGGCGCGTGTGCTAGGTGAACAGGGCGCTACACCTAAAGCCCGCAGGACCGAGGTGGCGGCCGATTTGCGCACCGACTGGCCGACGCCGTTGACAGGGTCCGGGTTCGACCCGGAAGCCCCCAGTGCCTGGTCGGTCGAAGGACTGTTGCCCTATCTGACCGACGACGCGCAAACCGCGCTCTTCGGCCGGATCACTGAGCTGTGCGCGCCGGGTAGCCGAGTTGCCTTGGGCGCGTTAGGGTCACGCTTAGATCACGACCAGCTCAGCGCCCTGGAAACGGGCCATCCCGGGGTTAATATGTCGGGGGACGTGGACTTCTCCGCGCTCACCTACGAGCCCAAGACAGACCCCGCCGAATGGCTGGCCGCGCACGGCTGGGTTGTCGAACCCGTGCGCAACACGCTGGAGTTGCAGGCCGGCTACGGATTGACCCCGCCGGAGGTAGACGTGAAGATCGACGCTTTCATGCACTCGCAATACATCACCGCGACTCGGTCGGAGTGAGTCAAGATGGTGATGACGACGAAACTCTCCCCCGCGGACGCCATCGAGGAGATTGGCGCCAGCTCACCCGGACCCCGCGTTGGTGCGTTCTTCGATCTGGACGGCACCCTGGTCGACGGCTTCACCGCAGCAGTTCATGTGGGCGACCGGATCCGGCGTCGACAAGCGGGAATTGGCGAGCTGCTGGGTGTATTCGAAGCTGCGCTTCGGTATCGATTCGGCCGCTTGGAGTTTGAGCGTCTGATCGAACGAGCTGCGGGTTATCTGCGTGGTGAGTCGATCGCCGGCCTCGACGAGCTTGGCGAGCGACTGTTTGTGGAGCGTGTTGCTTCTCGCCTTTATTCGCACATGCACGAAATTGTTCAGGCGCATCAGGAACGCGGGCATACCGTTGTGCTCAGTTCATCGGCGCTCTCGATCCAGGCGCTACCCGTTGCCCGCTTTCTGGGCATTTCCAATGTGCAATGCAACCATTTTGAGCTCGACTCGCACGGACGTCTAACCGGCGGAATCGTCAAACCGATTGTGTGGGGAACGACGAAGGCCGCCGCGGTGGAACGGTTCTGCGCCGACAGTGACGTTGAGGTGCAACATAGTTACTTCTACGCCGACGGTGATGAGGACGCGGCGTCAATGTCGCTCGTCGGCTGTCCGCGCCCGGTGAACCCGCGTTCGGGGCTGGCGGCGGAGGCCGCCGTGCACGGCTGGCCGGTGATGTGCCTGGCCCCGGGCCGGCGTGGACCGGTGCGGACCCTGCGTCATCTGGCGAAGCACGTCCGCCGCGACAACCTAGCCGACAGCGGTTAGGGCGTCAGCAGGATTTTCACGTCGTCGCCAGACCGCGACTCCGCGGTCGCGTAGGCCTTGGCGGCTTCATCCAAGGGCAGTGTCGTGGTGAAGATGCCGTCGACGTCGAGCCGCCCGGACTGCAGCAGCGGGATCAATTCCGGCCAGGTGCGCTGCACCGGTGCCGTGGTCATCCTCAGCGTGACGCTCCGGATCAGGCAGCCCAGGGCGTTGAGCGGGAATGGGTTCATATCGTGCACGCCGACCACCGAAACAGTGCCTCCCGGCCGCACCGCGTTGAGGGCGTCGGTCAGGGAGGCGTCCGTGGCGACGGCGTCGATCACCGCGTCGGCGCCGCGTCCACCAGTGGCGGCAAGGATGGCCTCGGTTGCCGGCGGCGTGATCGGTACGGCGCCCCACCGCTCGGCGCGTTGCAGGCGGCCTTCGACGCGATCAACAGCGAAAACCGTTGCCGCACCCTGGAAGAACGCGCTGCGCAGCGCGCACAGCCCGACCGCGCCGAGGCCGATTACCGCCACTGTGCCGCCGAACGGTATATCGGCGCGCTGTGCCGCCGCCCAGCCGGTGGCCAGGTTGTCAGTGAGCAGCAGCGCCTGTTCGGTGCTGATGCCGTCGGGCATCTTGCGCAGCTGGAAGTCGGCGGCGGGCACGGCCAGCAAATCGGCTTGTGCGCCGCCAAGGACGCCGCCACCGAAGATCTGGAAGCCGGAGTAGCACATCACCGGGTCGCGGGTGGCGCACCCGGGGCAGGTGCCGCAGCCGGTCACCGACGACACCATGACCTGGTCGCCGACTTTGACACTGCGCACGTCCGGCCCGGATTCCACGACGGTGCCGACGGCTTCGTGGCCGAGCGCGATCGGGTCGGGCATTGGAAAGTCGGCCTCATAGAAGTGCAGATCGGATCCGCAGATGCCCGAGGCGGTGACTTCGACGATCACTCCGTCGGGGCCTGGCAAAGAGGGATCGGGGCGGGTGTCGACCCGGATGCTGCGGGGGCCATCGACGACTACCGTGCGCATGTAGGTTCGCTCACTTTCTACTCCGGACGAGAAATTGTGACCAATCGGGTTCGCGCACCGCGGCCCAGTACTCATTGAGCCGCCACGGGCTGACGGTGTGGATCTCTCCGTCAGCATTCTTGAAATAGGAGTGCTTGACCGCTGGATGCGCCCACACCATGTTCTTGATCTGAGTCTGCGTCCGTTGATGCCAATCGGTAGCGGCTTGGGCCTTTGGTTCCACGGAATGCAGATCGGTCTCCGCCAGCCGCTGCAGACACTGGTCGATATAGCGCATCTGAAGCTCGGACTGGAAGATCAGGCTGCCTCCGTGGGCCAAATGGGTCCCGGGCCCGTAGATGATGAAGAAGTTGGGGAATTCCGGAACCGTGATGCCAAGGTAGGCGTAGGGGCGGCTCCCCCACATGGTGTGCAGATCGGTTCCGTTGCGGCCGGTGACTTTTAGCGGCCACAGCACATCGGTATGCCGGAATCCGGTGGCGTAGACGATGACGTCGGCATCGTGCGTCACACCGTCTTCGGTGACGACGCCGCGGGCGGTGATCCGCTCGATCGGGGTGCGCACCAGTTCGACGTTGTTGCGCTGCAGTGTCTGCAGCCAGCTGCCGTTGTCCTGCAGGGTCCGTTTGCCGCAGGCGGGATAGTCGGGCATCACCTTGGCCAGTAGCTCTTGGGAATTCGGGCCTTCGCCGACCTGGCTGGTGATCCACTGCGAGAACATCATGTGGGCGGCGGCATTGATGTCGCTGACGGCAAAGTCCTGGTCGGCATAATTCGGGTCGCCTTGCGCGGCGTCAAGACCCTTGTCGGATCCGGGCCACAGAACAAGAAATCGGTACCACCGGCCATAGAACGGCAAGTGGCGCATCGCCCATTGCACGCCGTCGCCGACCTCGTCGTGATACATCGCGTTCGGGAACATCCACTGGGCGGTCCGCTGGAACACGGTGAGTTGCCGCACGTCCTCGGCGACTGCGGGCGCGATCTGAAAGCCGCTGGCGCCGGCTCCGATGAGTGCCACCCGTTTGCCGGTCAGGTCCACCGAGTGATCCCAGGCTGCGGAGTGAAACGACGGCCCCTCGAAGGTGTCGGCGCCGTCGAATTCGGGGATATTCGGTCGATTCAGCTGGCCGACCGCGGTGATCAGGGCCCGCACGTCAATCGTGCTGATTTGTCCGTCGGCGCCGCGCAGCGAAACGCTCCAGATGCCGTCGTCGTCGTTCCATTCGGCGGCAAGAACCTCGGTGTTCCAACGCACGTGCTCACCCAGGTCGTGTTTGGCCATCACCTGGGTGAAATAGTCCTGTAGCTCGTCCTGCTCGGCGAAGAAATGCGTCCAGTCGTTGTTGGGTTCGAAGCTGTAGCAATAGAAATGGTTGGCGACATCCACGCGGGCGCCGGGATAGCTGTTCTCCCACCAGGTTCCGCCCGGGCCGGCGTTTTTCTCCACGATGGTGAACGGAATGTTGGCTTGTTTGAGGCGGACGCCGGCCAGGATGCCGGATTCGCCGCACCCGACGACGAGCACCGGGAGTTCGGCTGCGCGGTCGGTCGGCAGGGCCACCGGGCCGCGCGGGTCGACCCCGTCGAGGTCCAACTCCTCGGAGACCAGAGCCAGGTAGTCGTCGGGAACGTGCTCGCAGGCAGCCCAGTCCAGCATTTCCCTGATGAGTTCCGGACTCAACGGCGGCGGTTCGGGGCAACCGCGGTCTCGATATTCGGTGATCACCGACAGCGCCTCGGTTCGGGCCCGGGCCTTGTCCTCCTCGGACATGAAGCCCTGTACCTCGTTGAGGAAGATTCCCATCTGCTTGAAGTCGCGGATGAAACGGGGATCGCCGGTGATGTGGACCAGCGAAAGCAGCAGCGTGGGGATGCTGACATCCTCTAGCGCGGCCGCGATCTCGGGTGTTGACGTGGTGAAAGGGCGCCCGGAGTAAAGGCTGCGCACTTGGCCGATCCTTTCGGTGACGAGGAGCCCAAATTACGCTACTAACCGTTTCGTAATCGGCAGCACCACGCTACCCCTTGGCGAGGAAGTGGATCAAGAGGTGGCAACGGCTCATCCGGGGGCCCTGGCCACGACAACGGGGTCCGTACTAAACTAGAACACGTTCCAATTCGGCGAGCGTCTCAGGAGTAGGCATGCATACCGCCATTTGCGATGAGCTTGGTATCGAGTTTCCGATCTTCGCCTTCACACACTGCCGCGATGTTGTGGTCGCTGTCAGCAAGGCCGGCGGGTTCGGCGTGCTCGGCGCCGTCGGCTTCTCGCCCGAACAGCTGGAGATCGAGCTCAAATGGATCGACGAGAACATCGGCGACCATCACTACGGCGTGGACATCGTCATCCCGAATAAGTACGAGGGCATGGACTCTCACCTCTCGGCTGAGGAGCTCACCACGACATTGCAGGCCATGGTGCCCGTGGAACACCTGGACTTCGCCAAGAAGATCCTCGCCGACCACGGTGTCCCGATCGAGGACGCCGACGAGGACAGCTTGCAATTGCTCGGGTGGACCGAGGCGACCGCAACCCCGCAGGTCGAGGTCGCGTTGCAGCATCCGAAGATGACGTTGATCGCCAACGCGCTCGGTACTCCCCCGGCCGACATGATCAAGCACATTCACGACTCGGGCCGCAAGGTGGCCGCGCTGTGCGGCTCCCCGTCGCAGGCCCGCAAGCACGCCGACGCCGGCGTCGACATCATCATCGCCCAGGGCGGCGAGGCCGGTGGGCACAGCGGCGAGGTGGGTTCGATTGTGCTGTGGCCGCAGGTCGTCAAGGAAGTCGCCCCGGTACCGGTGCTGGCGGCCGGTGGTATTGGAAGCGGTCAGCAGATCGCAGCGGCGCTGGCGCTGGGTGCCCAAGGCGCGTGGACCGGTTCCCAGTGGCTGATGGTCGAGGAAGCCCACAACACCCCGGTTCAGCAGGCAACGTACATCAAGGCCGGCAGCCGCGACACCGTCCGCAGTCGTTCGTTCACCGGCAAGCCGGCCCGGATGCTGCGCAACGACTGGACCGAGGCCTGGGAGAACCCGGACAACCCGAAGCCGCTCGGTATGCCGCTGCAGTACATGGTTTCTGGCATCGCGGTGCGCGCCACGAACAAGTACCCGAACGAGAGCGTCGACGTCGCGTTCAATCCGATCGGTCAGGTCGTCGGTCAGTTCACCAAGGTGGAGAAGTCGGCGACGGTCATCGAACGGTGGGTGCAGGAGTACCTGGAGGCGACGAACAGGCTCGACGAATTGAACGAGGCTGCCAGCGTCTGACGGCGACTAGACCGCGCGAACAGACACAAAAGCCCCCGACACGCCGTGCGTGCAGGGGCTTTTGTGTCTGTTCGCGGAGCAATCAGTCCTCTTCGACGTCGTACTTGCCGCCGCCGGTGAAGACTTCTTTCGCTCTGTCCACCGCGTGAGTGGCGATGTCGACGGAATTCTGGACGATGCCGCTGGCGCCGCCCGCGATGTCGCCCCGGATGATGTCGCCGGCGTTTTCGACGATGTCCGAGGCCCTTTCGACGGCATTGGTCGCGATGTCCCTGGCCGCGTCGACGGCGTCTTTGGCGTTGAAGCCCATGTGAGTCTCCTTCGTTGCCGGACCTTTGGTACGACTCTAACCGCGGGGAGCATTGAGCCGCGCCGTCAGTAATTCACCAATTTGCGCCAGTACTCCTCCGGTATCTCGGCGCCCGATCGCAATATCCGTGCCAGGCCGACGGCCATCGCGATGCCGAGCAAGCCCAGCCATAGGCCCGTCAGCCCGATGATTGCCCAGAGCACGGCGGTGACGGTTGGCCACGGCGACAGCACGGCCAGCACCGGAGCGAAGAAGAAGCCGGTCCCGATGTACCAAGCCGACCCGGCGCGATCGGATGCCAACACGAAGCGCAGCCACCGTGGGATGCGGGCCTCGGGAGGCACGCCTTCGCGCGCATGGCGTGCACGCTATCCAGCGGGCGGGAAGAACCCCGCCCCGGTGAACCATCCGGGCTGCCATCCTTGAGCTCCCAGGCACAGCATGGGGAGCCCGTCCGGCGTCTGTGCCGCTGATTGCGACCCCGGGCACTTCGCGCCGGTCTGCTGGACTCCATACAACGGGTAGGAGATCACCCAGTACCCGACGGTGGCTGCCGGGAACTGGTTGGGCGGCGGGAAATGACACGCTTCGGCCTGGCCACTCGGGCCGCGGCCAAAGATGAAGTGCTCATAGTTGTCGCACGGTGCACCCAGGGAAGCCTGATAGTTCATGCCCGGCACGTCGCCGTCGTACCCGGCGGCGGCACACGGCGCCAAGCTGATCGTGGCGCCTGTTATCGCAACGGCGCTGAGTAGCTCGCGAATCATTTTCCACCCCGCCTGTGAAGTCGCCGGTGACCTGCCCCAAAGCATATCGATTGCGCGATGAGCCACAAGGCCCGCTCACTCAACGAGCGCTTTTTACCGGCGGCCCGACGACGAGCACAAAACCCACCGGCACTGAACATGTTCCAGTTAGGCTTCGGCGATCTTGCGCCGACGCTTCCCAACCGTGGTTAGCAATGGTTTATTTGGGGCAAGGAAGACGAAGAGACTTCGTATTGAGGAGTGGGTTTATGTCAACCGCCGAGCGGACCGCCAAGCCAGCCCCCAACCTGCCGCCCGGGTTCGATTTCACCGACCCGGACATCCACGCCGAGCGGCTGCCCGTCGAGGAACTGGCCGAGCTGCGCCGCACCGCGCCGATCTGGTGGAACGAGCAGCCCATCGGTGCCGGCGGATTCGACGACGGCGGCTTCTGGGTGGTGTCCAAGCACAAGGACGTCAAAGAGGTCTCGCTGCGCAGCGACGTCTTCTCCAGCCTGCAGAACACCGCCCTGCCCCGCTACAAAGAGGGCACGGTCAAAGAGCAGCTCGAGACGGGCAAGTTCGTGCTGCTCAACATGGACGCCCCGCAGCACACCCGGCTGCGCAAGATCATCTCCCGCGGCTTCACCCCGCGAGCAGTCGAGCGGCTGCGCGAGGACCTCGAGGACCGAGCCCAGCGCATCGTCGAGACGGCGGCCGCGAAGGGCTCCGGCGACTTCGTCGAGCAGGTGTCCTGCGAGCTCCCCCTGCAGGCCATCGCCGGGCTGCTCGGGGTGCCCCAGGAAGACCGCATGAAGCTGTTCCACTGGTCCAACGAGATGGTCGGCGACCAGGACCCCGAGTTCGCCAGCAATGACGCGATGGGCGCCTCGGTCGAACTGATCATGTATGCCATGCAGATGGCCGCCGACAGGGCGCAACACCCTGGGGAAGACATCGTCACCAAGCTGGTCGAGGCCGACGTCGACGGCCACAAGCTCTCCGACGACGAGTTCGGCTTCTTCGTCATCCTGCTGGCGGTCGCCGGTAACGAGACCACCCGCAACTCCATCACCCAGGGCATGATGGCCTTCACCGAATTCCCCGATCAGTGGGAGCTGTACAAGAAGGACCGTCCCGTTACCACTGCGGACGAGATCGTCCGTTGGGCCACCCCGGTCACGTCATTCCAGCGGACCGCACTCGAGGACTACGAGCTGTCCGGCGTGCAGATCAAGAAGGGCCAGCGGGTCGTAATGGTCTACCGCTCGGCCAATTTCGATGAAGAAGTGTTCGACGACCCGTTCGCCTTCAACATCCTGCGCGACCCCAACCCGCACGTGGGATTCGGCGGCACCGGCGCGCATTACTGCATCGGCGCCAACCTGGCGCGGATGACGATCGACCTGATGTTCAACGCGATCGCCGACGCCATGCCCGACATCGCACCGATCAGCAAGCCCGAGCGGCTGCGTTCGGGCTGGCTCAACGGGATCAAGCACTGGCAGGTCGACTACCACGGCAATGCGGCAGCGAAATGCCCTGTCGCGCATTAGGCACCGGCTAACGAGGAAAGCATGCCGACGCATAAAGCAGTTCACGTAAAGTCCGCAGGCGCGCCATTGGAGCTCGCCGAGGTCGAAACACCGCCACCGGGCCGGGGCGAAGCACGCATCAAGGTCCGCGCCTGCGGCATTTGCGGCACCGACGCTCATTTTGTCGCAGGTGACTTCCCGGGCATGTCGTGGCCGTTGACGCCTGGACATGAAATCGCCGGAACGATCGCCGAACTCGGTGCGGGCGTCGATGATTTCGCGGTCGGTGATCGCGTCGCCGTCGGCTGGTTCGGCGGATGCTGCTACCAGTGCGATCCCTGCCGCAAGGGCATTTTCATCCACTGTGTGAACGGCAAGGTACCCAGCCTGCATTATCCCGGCGGCTACGCGGAATCGGTGACGGTGCCGGCCAACGCGATGGCACGGATCCCATCCGAGCTGTCGGACGCGGAAGCCGCCCCGATGGGCTGCGCCGGCGTCACCACCTATAACGCGCTGCGCCACACCAAGGCGCTGCCCGGTGACCGGGTTGCGATTGTCGGCGTCGGCGGGCTCGGCCACCTCGGGGTTCAGTTCGCCCGCGCGATGGGTTTCGAGACCATCGCGATCAATCGCGGCACCGCAAAAGCTGAGGACGCCCGCAAGTTGGGCGCCCACCACTACATCGACTCCACCGCCAGTGACCCCGGCGCAGCGCTGCAGGACCTGGGTGGGGCGGCGGTCGTGCTGGCCACGGTAGGCAACTCGCAGGCCATGGCCGCAACGATCGGCGGACTGGCGCCCCAGGGCGAACTCGTCACCATCGGTGTCACCGGCGAACCGCTGCCGATCAGTCCCCTTCAGCTGATCACGCCGGGGCTCAGCATCGTCGGGCATCCCTCCGGCACGGCGAAAGAGATCGAAGACACAATGCATTTCGCGGTCTTGTCCGGCGTGCGGACGTGGATCGAGGAGCTGCCGCTGGCCCAGGCGGCCGAAGGCTATGCGGCGCTTGGAGCAGGGGCGGGCGCACTACCGCACCGTTTTGACCATGTGACCCACGAGCAAAACGTCCTCTGGACCCTGGACGCGGCTGACGGTGAGCTGCTTGTTCGCACCGGCGTCACGGGCAGGGCCGCGCGAATGGGTCATCGGCTCACCATCGCGATGAAGCGCTGGCAGGCCACGGTGAAGTGGGACAAGGGGCGACCCGTCGCCGCCGAGCTCGCGGTTGAGACGGATTCATTTCAGGTACTGCGCGGCGAAGGAGGGCTCAAAGGCCTGTCCGAGCCGGAGAAAGCCCTGGTGCGCTCGAATGCGTTGGGGTCGCTGGATGCCGGCCGCTTCCCTGAAATCCGATTCAGCACGCAGGCGATCGAGAAAACCGCCGACGGGTATCACCTCACCGGGATACTGCAGATCCGCAATAAGTCGCGAGAGCATGTAATCGATCTGCGCACAGAGGATCTCGGCGACTCGTGGCGGATGTCCGCCCAATCCACGTTGCGTCAGTCTGATTACGGCGTCAAGCCCTACTCACTGCTGATGGGTTCGCTGCGGGTCGCCGACGACGTAACCGTGTCGTTCACCGCCGTTCGCGCCAAAGAAGATTGACCGGCCGATTTACGGCTGGGGCGGAGCCGGCGGCGGCGTTGAATCACCGTAGTCGCTCGGTATGTGGTCAAGCACTCGCGTCAAGTACGGCTGAGGGCCGTTCGGGTCGGGCTTGCCTGATTCCGTGACCGGTTCGGGAGACGGAACGGGAGCCGGTGTCTTTGACTCGGGTGCCGGCGGCTCAGAGTTGGGCGGCGATGCAACGGCCGGCGCCACCGCTTCGGCGACTTGCGGCGTCGGGGAATGCACCACGTGTTTCGTCGTTCCGGGTTCCTCGTCCGGTGCCAGCTGCAAACCCACCGCAAGCGAAAGCGAAGTGACGAAGGTGATCGCACCGGCAGCCAATGCGGTCACGGCTCCGGCGTAAGACCACCGACGAGGGCGCCTAGGTGCGACAACAGGTTCATCGGTGCGCGCCACCAGCTGCTCATCGGTGAACTCAGTGCTTTGCGCCGCCGCCAGTGCGGCGCCCCGCGCGACTGTCACCTGCGCCATGGTTTGCGCGAACACCGGCACTGGCAAGGCCTTTTCGAGTTGCCATGACAACGCGTTGTTGTCGGTGTCCGAGCCGACGACAACCACCCCGGCCGGCCGCCACCCATCGCGGTCAAACATTCCGGTCAGCCAGGACGTCAGCCCGTCAAAGCCGCCGCGTACCCGCTTGACGGCCGTCTGGGAACCGCCATCGTGGGCGTCGACCATGACGACAGTCGACCAGTCGTGCTCGAGAATGCACACCGCGGTCTGCTCGTAGCCGATGACGGGAGCGATGGCCCGCGCCAACGTCTCGACAGTCTCGAGCCACCGCACCGGCACGATGTTGTCGAAGCCGGCATCCGTCAATGACTCCAGTAGCAGAGCCGCTTGCGCGGACGCTTCGTCGTTCCACGTCACCCCGATGACACGCAGATGCTGATCGCTCTCGGCGGCAAGCGCGTCGACTCGTAACACCTCGTCAGCGACCTGCTCTGCGGTACTTACGGCCGGCAAGCCACCACCGCCGCGTAGCTCTAATTCTCGGTGGTCCAGGATCGTGCCGGCTGCGTCGTGTCCTTCGGCGAGGACCCATCCAAGGGCGGTCGGCGTGACTGATAGCCCTAGTACCGTGTCCAAAATCTGCACCTCAATCGATCCCGGACCTCCGAAGCCCTCATCCCCACCGCAGCGCACCAGCGAGGCAGCTGTTGCGGTGATTCATGAGAGGCCGGAACGGACCGGGATAACGTCGTCCCCATCGGCTTGTCTCGAGAGAGCCTACGCGGTCGATGCCAGATCGGCTGCCCCGATCCGGATACTGGCAGGCAGACACGCTAGGGACGATCAAAACAACGATGGACTGTTTGGCAACCGTCGACGTCTTGGTAAATACCGCGGCGGAGCTAGTCGAAATCGGGTCTTCCATTTTGCTCGGACACGCTTTGTATCGCGCGCCGCATGTCGTCTGTTAACCCGGTCCCCGGGTGCATCAGACCGGCCTTTTGCCTGGTGAACCCTGTCATGTCCCGGCGCCGAGAAACGGTTCGAGACGCTACTGTGAGCTTTGCAGCCCGCTTATCACGCTTGCTGAATTGGCCGGTCTAACCGATACAAAACCGAGATTACTTCGTGTCCAGATCGACATTTGGCCTATTCACGCGGTAAATTTTGGCAAACGCACACCAGACATACGGATAAGGGGCACAGGTATGACAGACGTGAGCGAGAGGGTCCGGGCCTGGGGGCGCCGGCTATTGGTCGGTGCGGCAGTGGCCGCAACGCTGCCTGGCCTGATCGGTCTTGCCGGCGGAGCCCCGACCGCGGGAGCGTTCTCGCGGCCAGGTCTGCCCGTGGAATACCTGCAGGTCCCATCCGCTGGGATGGGTCGCAGTATCAAGGTTCAGTTCCAGAGCGGTGGAGACGGCTCGCCCGCGGTGTACCTGCTCGACGGGTTGCGGGCTCAAGAGGACTACAACGGGTGGGACATCAACACTCCCGCCTTTGAGTGGTACTACAAGTCGGGCCTGTCAATAGTCATGCCTGTGGGCGGCCAGTCCAGTTTTTACAGCGACTGGTACAAGCCGGCCTGCGGCAAGGCCGGCTGCTCCACTTACAAGTGGGAGACCTTCCTCACCAGCGAGCTGCCGGGCTACCTTTCCTCGGAGCGCAAGGTCAAGCCGAACGGTAGCGCCGCGGTCGGGCTCTCGATGGCCGGTTCGTCGGCGATGATCCTGGCTGTTAACCATCCAGGGCAGTTCATCTACGCCGGTTCGCTGTCGGCCCTGTTGGACCCGTCCCAGGGGATGGGACCCACCCTGATCGGCCTCGCGATGGGTGACGCGGGCGGCTACAAGACCGACGACATGTGGGGACCGTCAAGTGACCCGGCGTGGAGGCGTAACGACCCGAGCCTGAATATTCCGGCGCTGGTCGGCAACAACACCCGGCTCTGGGTCTACTGCGGTAACGGCACACCGTCGGAACTGGGCGGGGCAAACATGCCCGCGGAGTTCCTGGAGAACTTCGTGCGCAGCAGCAACCTGAAGTTCCAGGACGCCTACAACGCGGCCGGTGGCCACAACGCCGTGTTCAACTTCACCGCCAACGGAACGCACAGCTGGGAGTACTGGGGTCAGCAGCTCAACGCTATGAAGCCTGACCTGCAGGGCAGCCTTGGGCGCTACCGCCGGAGGCGGGGGATAGACCCGATCTGCCAAAGGTCGCTACTGCGCTTGACGTTAAACCGTCAGGCGCAGTAGCGCGTCAAGGGCTCATGACCACTAGCGCCCGTCGCCGTGCCGCCGTGGCGGTGCTGCCGGGGCTGGCGCTGCTTCTTGCCACGCTGTTTATTGGCGCAACGCAGGCGCGGGCCGACGCCAGCCCGCTCACCGAGTTGGTCGACGCCGCCGCGCGGCGGTTGCAGATCGCCGAGCCGGTGGCCGCCGTCAAATGGGGCACGCACGGTGCCATCTCGGACCCCGCCCGCGTGCAGCAACAACTCAACGAGTTGGGCGCCGACGCTGCCGCCCAACGCATCGACCCCGGCTACGTCACCCGGGTCTTCGCGGACCAGATCAATGCCACCGAGGCCATCGAAACCGCCCGATTCGCGGAGTGGCGGCTCAATCCTTCCGACGTGCCGGCTGCGCCACCTGATCTGTCGGCGTCGCGATCGGCAATCGATGAGCTCAACCAAACGATGCTGACTCAGATCGTGCGCGACTGGGATCTGCTGCACTCGCCCGCGTGCGTCCCGCAGCTCGACGCCGCCAGAAGCGACGTCATACGGGGCCGTCAGCTCGACAACCTCTATCAACAAGCGCTGTCATCGGCGACCGAATCTTACTGTGCCTGAAGAATTTGGTGGCAAAAGACTTTCGTTCGCCTCCTGACGTGCCGATTTCAATGCCATAGATTTCTTATCTCGCGAGCCAATCAAATCGGTAACGCTTTGAACACGTCCGACGAAATGCTTGACATGGAAAAACTCTGCAAGCTTCTCGCCAAGTCCGCCGTGATCGGCGGGATCGTTGCAGCGTCAATTTCTCTGTCCACCGGAGTGGCCAGCGCCACCGCAACCCCCAACTGGGACGCAGTCGCACAGTGCGAGTCCGGTGGAAACTGGGCAGCCAACACCGGCAACGGCGACTACGGCGGGCTGCAATTCAAGCAGGCCACCTGGAACGCATTCGGCGGTGTCGGTAATCCGGCGGCCGCATCCAAGGAGCAGCAAATCGCTGTGGCCAACCGGGTTTTCGCCGAACAGGGCCTGGACCCGTGGCCGACGTGCGGCGCCAAGTCGGGCCTTCCCACCGCGATCTTCTCGCATCCCGCGCAGGGCATCAAGCAGATCATCAACGGCATCATCCAGGCAGCCATTCCGCACCCGTGATTAATCGCGCCCGCGGGCTTTGGGGTCTGTGAGGGGTCTATGACCCGGTTCAGTCATGTGTTTGGATCGGGTCATGGAAGGTTCGACGACAGTGCACATGGCGGCGCCCGCGGACAAAATCTGGGAGCTGATCGCAGACGTCCGTAACACTGGACAGTTCTCCCCCGAAGTAATTGAAGCGGAGTGGCTGGGCGACGCGACCGGCCCCGCCCTTGGCGCCAAATTCCGGGGTCACGTTCGCCGAAACGAGATTGGACCGGTGTATTGGACAACGTGCGAGGTGACCGCGTGCGAGCCCGGGCGTGAGTTCGGGTTCACGGTTCTCCTCGGCGACAGGGCAGTGAACAACTGGCACTACCGACTGGCGCCGTCGGCCGACGGAACGGACGTGACCGAGTCATTTCGGCTCAACCCTGCGCCGTGGATCGGTGTGTATTTTCTGTTTGGCGGCTTTCTGCGTAAGCGACGCAATATCCGCGATATGACCAAGACGCTGAACCGCATCAAAGATGTGGTCGAGGCGTGAAATCGATTTTCATCACCGGGGCGGGCAGCGGCATGGGCCGCGAAGGGGCGAAGCTCTTTCACGCCAACGGGTGGCGAGTCGGCGCAGTAGACCGCAATGACGACGGCCTGGCGACGCTGATCTGACGAGCTCGGGTCCGAGCGGCTGTGGACCCGCACCGTCGATGTGACGGACAAGGCGGCCCTGGACAGCGCCCTGGCTGATTTCTGTGCCGCCAACCCCGGCGGCGGGCTGGACATGATGTGGAACAACGCCGGCATCGGCGAATCCGGCTGGTTCGAAGACGTGCCCTACGAAGCCGCGATGCGTGTCGTCGAGGTGAACTTCAAAGCGGTGCTGACCGGCGCCTATGGTTCACTGCCCTATCTCAAGAAGACACCCGGCAGTCTGATGTTCTCGACGTCGTCCTCCGCGGGCACCTACGGCATGCCCCGCATCGCGGTGTACTCGTCGACCAAGCATGCGGTCAAGGGGCTGACCGAGGCGTTGAGCGTGGAGTGGCACCGACATGGCGTGCGGGTGGCCGACGTGCTGCCCGGTTTGATCGACACCGCGATTCTCACCACGACGACCAACCACTCCGACGACATGGGATCGGCATCCGCGGACGATATCCGCGCCAGCGCCCCGAAGAAGGGCTTGATGCGTCTGATGCCCGCCAGCAGTGTGGCCGAGGCGGCGTGGCAGGCCTACCACAACCCGAAGCGGTTGCATTGGTACGTGCCCAAGAGCATTCGGATGATCGACCTGCTCAAGGGTCTGAGCCCGGAATTGGTGCGAGGTCGGATCGTCAAAGCCCTACCTGGGCTTATGCCTAAAGAGCAGTAGATGGGGCGAATGTTGCAGAAGCGGTCGGTCGCAGCTGCGGTGCTGGTCATCGCCAGCGCGGCGGGGTGCGCGGAGACCCAGACCGTCCCGCGAAAAGCTGCCCATCTGACGATCGACGGCGCGACCCGCGCGACGCCGCCCGCCGCGTGCAGCCAAGACCAGGCGTACCGAACCATCACCATTTCCGACCGCGAGGGCAAGGTCGAAGCGGTAGTGCTGCTCAGTGGCGACAAGGTCATCCCTCAGTGGGTGAAAATCCGCAATATCGACGGTTTCACGGGCAGCTTCTGGCAAGGCGGGGTGGGGAACGCGCGCGCCGACGTGGCCCGAAGTGCGTTCACCATCACCGGAAACGCCTACGGCATCAACACCGGCAATCCCAATAAGACCGTGACCACGGATTTCAAGATCACCGCCGAGTGCTAAGCCCGGTCAGGCCTACCCTTGGTCAATAACGCCCTGCTACCCAGCGGATCGAGGGAGGGACTGGTGAAGCAGAGACTGCACTGGCTTGCACTGCACGGGTTTGTCCGGGCCATGGCGGCTATGGGGGCCCGCGGAGGTGATTTGCAGGCCAGGTTGATCGCCGATCCGACAGTGGCCGCCAACCCGGTTCCGTTCTATGACGAACTTCGGGGACAGGGCCCGCTGATCAAAGGACGCGTCAACTACCTGGCCGTCGACCATCCGCTCGCCCATGAGCTGCTGCGATCCGACGACTTCCGGGTGTTGATGTTGGGATCCAATTTGCCCAGGCCCATCCGCTGGCTGGAGCGCCACGCCCGCGACGATGTTCTTCATCCGCTGCGCGCGCCCTCGTTGCTGGCTGTCGAGCCACCGGAGCACACTCGCTACCGCAAGACGGTGTCGGCGGTGTTCACGTCCAGGGCGGTCGCCGCATTACGCGATCGGGTCGATCAGACCGCCGTAAGCCTCTTGGATCAGCTCGCCCAGCAAGCCACAACGTCCGGTGGCGTTGTAGACATCGTCGACCGCTACTGCTCGCAGCTTCCGGTCGCGATCATCAGCGACATCTTGGGCGTGCCCGAACGAGACCGTGGTCGCGTCCTCGAGTTCGGCGAACTGGCCGCGCCGAGTCTGGACATCGGACTGCCGTGGCGGCAGTACCGCAGCGTCCAGGAAGGCCTCGCCGGATTCAATGTCTGGCTCGTCGAACACCTGAGGCAACTGCGGCGCAACCCGGGTGACAATCTGATGAGCCTAATGATTCAGGCAGGTGAAAGCGGCTCTCCCGAAACACATCTCGATGAGACCGAGCTACTTGCGATCGCCGGACTGGTGTTGGCCGCTGGGTTCGAAACCACAGTGAATCTGTTGGGCAACGGGATTCGTATGTTGCTGGATACCCCGGAAAACTTGGACACGCTCCGCCAGCGTCCAGAGTTGTGGCCCAACGCCGTTGAAGAGATCCTGCGGCTCGAGTCGCCAGTTCAACTGACCGCGCGGATTGCTCTCAACGATGTCGAGATCGCGGGCATGCAGATCGAAGCGCGGCGAGTTGGTGGTGGTCTATCTGGGCGCCGCCAACCGGGATCCGTCCGTGTTCCCCGACCCACATCACTTCGACATCGAGCGGCCCAACGCCGGGAAGCATCTCGCGTTTTCCGGGGGCCGGCACTTCTGCCTGGGGGCCGCCCTTGCGCGGGCCGAGGGCGAAGTGGGGCTGCGTGCGTTCTTCGAGCGCTTCCCCGATGCGCGGGCCGCCGGCACCGGAAGCAGGCGGGACACCCGGGTGCTGCGGGGTTGGTCGACATTGCCGGTGACCTTGGGCCCGGCACGTTCGATGGCTCCAGTCGAGAGCTAGCCACGCTGTGGTTGACACCCGTCCGGCAACCGAGTTAATTGGCCGCTATGACAGAACTTTCCACCATCGCCGTCGAGGACGTCGTCGTCGGGCTTTGGCAGGCACTTTCGCGGCGCGACTGGGACGCGGTCAAGACGTTCTTGGCGGCCGATTGTCTCTATGCCGATATGCCGGTCCCCGCGTTGTCGGCACGCGGTCCTGGAGACATCGTCAAACGGCTCCAGATGGGGCTCGCGCCGCTGGCCGGCTACGAGAACCACGACGGTCTGCTGGTGTCGAATGGCAGCGACGTCATCTACGAGCACTCCGAGACATGGACTTTCACGACGGGCGAAAAAGGCGTGCTGAGGTTCGTCACCGTCCACAAGGTGATCGACGGAAAGGTCACCCTCTGGAAGGACTACTGGGACATGAACAGCCTCGTCAGCTTCGCGCCGCCGAATCACTTTGAGGCCCTTGCGAATGCGGACACCAGCTGGGTTTTTGATGCCACAGGGCTGGTCTGACACAAGCTCTCTTGGGCTCATTTTCCGGCGTTGGTCGACACCTAATACCTCTTCATACCTCTTCCGGCACCTCCCAACCTGTCATGTCGGACACAGTGCGAACCTGCTGGATGGCGGCCACGGCGACACCCGGCTCCCCGTAGAATGCGTACATTCGCAAACCTCAATTGGAGGACTCTGATGACCGCGCCGCACTGCTTGGTAAGCGGTACGGATTGTGAGTAATCCTCGGCTGCACGTCGCGTTTGTATGCAGCTTCAACCGCGCTCGATCGGTGATGGCTGCGGCGTTGTTCGCTGAGCAGCTGCAGGAGCGTGGTCTGGCGGATGTGGTGCGGGTCTCCAGTGCGGGCACCGTCGCATCCGTGGGTGATCGCGCCGATGAGCAGGCGTGCTCGGTCCTGGGTGAGCGTGGTTATCCGGTGCCGGAGGATCATCGGGCTGCGCTGGTCGGTGCCGAGCACCTCGGCGCTGATTTGGTGGTTGCGCTGGGTCGCGAACATGTTGAGGTGTTGAAGGAGCGTGGCGTTGACGACGACCGGCTCGGGTACGTCGACGTCCGGAATCCGTACTTTGCTGCCGATTTCGAGGACGCCTTCGCAGCTATCGAGGCCGCGATGCCGGGGCTGCATGAGTGGCTAGACGGGCACCTGACCGCACCTGGTTTCGGCCGCTTGGAAACCGCAGTGGGCTTTCGCTTTTGGACGGGAACCGCCGGGGATGTGCTGAGGTCCCCCTACCATTCGTACCTCACGTGGCCGACGAAATGGTCCTACGCCGAATGCTCCGACCCAGCGCACATGCCGCCGGCGCCGGGATGCGTGTGCGGCTGGTACGCCGATGTCGACGTCGAGGATCTGATCGCGCGGGCACGTGGGTTCCCGACAGCGGCGCGACTGGCGTCGGGACTGGGGGTTGCCGATCCGCCGTGGACGTATCTGGTTGTCGGCAAGGTCGAATTGCACGACGTGGTGCCGTACCGGCCACCACCGACGATGACGATCAGCCCCCGGGCCGAGTACCGGGCGCGCTTGGGCGGCATCGTCGAGCTGGGCGTGCTGGACACAGACGGGGGCCCGGAGGCCGAAGCGTACGCCCAGGAGCTGGCGGAGAGATACGACGTGGAGGTCCGGATTTAGATCACGGACACATCCACGCGAACGGTGGGCATGGACGCGATTCGGTTGGGACAGGCAAAGGGGGCGGTCCCGGTCCCTCGACAATGGAGTCGGGGCAACCGCCGAAGTAGTTCGGAGGACATTCCTCGTGGTACACGTGGCACACGCTCAGGTCCCATCCGGTCGCCCGCAAACCGGGCCAAATGTAGTCGCCCGGGCACCAGCGCATCCCTGGACCTTTGTAGCAACCCGTCCGTGACGAGCAGTGGTCGTTGTCAGCGTGGGCCGTACCCCCGGCCAGCCCGAATCCGCCGACCGCCACGCAGCCCGACAGCAGCGCCCCGGCAATGATCCGTTTCAGGGTGACAATGTTGGCCATGGTGGTCTTTCCGTCTGTGCTTACATGCTGAGTCGCGCGGCGTCTTGCAGCAAGTGCACAAGGGCCGGTTGACTACCGATCCCAACAACACCGTCGTTGCTGACCTCGCTCGCCGCCTCAATCTGCGACAGTGACGTGCGGCTTGATTTCCTCCATCACCCACTGTGCGTGGTCCATATACGCCTCGACTCCGCTTAGCCGCGGCGGAGGCACCGAACTGAACGTCACGCCCAGTTCGGCAAATCGACACAGCTGGTCGACGATCTCTTGTTTACCCATTCCGGGGCGGTAGTTAGGGTCGTCGGTCGAGACGTGGCCCTCGCCGACTCGGCCCATGCCCAGCGGGTACATGACGTCGAATGCCCTACCGTCGTACGTTGGCTGCGATCTGATGAAGTCCAGCTTGGCCGGAACTTCTTCGACCTTTAAGAGAAACGGCCACCAACCCGACGCGAACCGCGCCGCCCGTTTCAAGGCCGCGTCCGCATCACCGCCGATCCAGATCGGCAAGTGCGGGCGCTGCAACGGCTTCGGGGCGAACGCGATGTCGTCGAATGACACATACTTGCCCGCGAAGCTCGGTGACTCGCTGGTCCATAGTTCGATCATCGCCGCCAGGTATTCGTCGGCGATGCGTCCGCGCTCGTGGAACGGCACGCCGAGAGCGTCGAATTCCTGCTCGTCCCAGCCCACTCCGAAGGTCGCGGTAATGCGTCCGTCGCTCATCCAATCCGCCGTCGACAGCGCCTTGGCCAGCACAACCGGATTATGCAACGGCAGGATGGTTACGCTCGAATTGACCTGGATTCGTTGCGTTGCCCCGGCGATGAATGCTTGCGCGACCGTCGAATGCAGGTAGTGCGGGCCCGAGAGCGCCAGATGCGAACGGGGAACGACGAAATGCTCAGGGACCGAGATCATGTCGTAGCCCAGTTCGTCGGCGCGCTTGACCATGGCCGCTTGCTGGGGTCCCGTCACGCCAAACTCCCATTTGGCTGTGATCGCGGGCAATTCCAACGTGTGCGGCAGCGCGAACGCAAACTTCATCCCGCCATGATGCCCGGCCAACGGTAACCTCCGGCAATTGGGATGCGCGTCCTGATCGCGCAGAGCTTCGCGGTCAGCGGCCGTCGAGGCGGTAGATGCGCGCCGCGTTGTCGTGGGCAATGAGATCGACCACCCGCATCGCGTCGGATTCACTCCAGTCACCGTCCTCGACGAATCCGCGAAGTACGCGATGAATGCCGTTGCGCCACAACCACGCACCCAGAAAGTGCAGTTCAGCAGGGCCGAAGCCGTCAGACGAGTACAGGATTTTCCGGAAGGGTGCCATTTCCAGCAGCCGGGCGATGAAACCGGTTGCCCGGGCCCCCAGGTAGTTCACACTCAGCCCGCCATCGATATACACATTGTTGAAGGCCTGCGCCAGATAGCCGGCTTCGCGCTCATAGGGATAGCAGTGCAGCAACACGATCGGTGTATCGCCGGACTGCCGCAGAAAGTCAAGCAGATAAAGCGGATTGGCCTTGTGTAGATCGCAGTCCCGATCGCCGAAGCCGACGTGAAACTGCAACGGCTTTTCCAGTCGCAGCGCCTGGTGCAACCCGAAACGCAGCAGGACCCGATCCTGTACCCGGATACCGCCGCGATCGCGCCATCGGCTCGCGGCCTCGGCGACCTGGGACAGCGGCGGATCGGTGAGGTCGCCGTCGAACCCGCCGCGGTAGGCAAGGATGGACTTGGTGCCGACCGCGGTGGCCGTGCGCCGGTGCAGGATCTCCTCGAATGCCGATGCGTAGTCGCCCGATGCCTGCGCGGCCTGCTCGGCCACCTGCTCGAGACGAACCACCTCGTGGGCACGATTGCCGGACAGCGCACCCAGCTCGGCGACGCCCGCGATGCCGGATGCTTCATCGTCGAGTCCGGTGTCGACCAGCCAGTCGCTCACCCCGGCGGCGGGCAGAAGCAAGCGAGCCAGCTCGATTTCGCTGAATTGACTGCGGCGCTCCCAGTACTCCCGCGGATCCGCGTGTTTCGGCAGCCCCAGGATCGGACTGCAGCGGGCGCGCACGGCAAAGCCGAGTTGTGAGTCGAATCCGGAATCGAACGCGGCAAGCGGCTCGGTATTGGCCTCATTGAGGGCGTTCTCAAACCGCCGCCGGTCCCCCGCCGCCACCCAGCAGCCGTGGACATGCTGATCGATCACCGCCACATCGGCGATGTGTCGCGCCAGAGCTGAAGAGTCGGAAACCATCACGCGCTCTGTCAGAGACTCCAGGCCATCCGAAATTTGTCCGCCAGCTGCTCCGCGCCGAGTTCGCCGTAGAACTGCTGTTCGTGACGGCGGACCGCAACCACCATGTCGACCGCGGCATCACCCAGGATCTGCCTCACCAGCTCGGAATTATCCAGTGCGGCAATCGCTTCGGCCTGAGTTTCGGCAAGGCGCAGGATACCGGCGCGCTTCCGGTCGGAATCGGAGAGTTGGGCCGGGTCCGTTGTGGTCTCCACCGGCAGCGCCGCTTGGCGCCGGATTCCGTCCAGTGCCAGCCCGAGGATTGTCGCCGATGCGAAGTACGGGTTCGCCGACGGATCGACGACTTTGACTTCGACGTTGCCGCCGCCCGGAGTGCCTGGGCCGCCCTTGACGAACCGCACTGCGGCCTCGCGATTCTCGGTGCCCCAACACGCGTAGGCGCCGGCCCAGTTACCCGGTTGCATCCGTAACCCGGACACGATTGATCCGCACAGCACGCCTTGAGCTTGCGGCAGTCCGCGAATCACTCCAGCAACCGCGCTCTCCCCCGCTGCCGTCATGCCCGCGGTGCCGGTTCCGTCGGAAAACAGCGGGCCCTGCGACGTGGACAGCGAGAAGTGCTGGTGAGCGCCGGATCCGACGCTGCCGGCGAACGGCATCGGCGACAGGCTGACGCGCAGCCCGTGGCGGCGGGCTGCGCGGCCGATGATGATCCGGGTCAGTGCGAGCTGGTCGGCAGCGGCCACCGGCGCGAGGGGCGACAGCGAGATCTCGAACTGGTTGGCCGCGTATTCGGGATGGAGCTGTTCGATCCCGACACCGGACTGTGCCGCCGCCCTGATGACGTCGCGAACGAACCCTTCGTGCTCGAGCACGCCGGAAAGGCCGTATTGGGCCCACAGCGTCGACGGCAGCCGGCAACCATATGGATCGACGAGCACGAACTCGATTTCGTGGCCGATCATCGCCTCGATGCCGGCTTCGGCCAGCGCAGCCTCGACCCGGCTCAACGTGCCCCGGCTGCACACGGTAGCCGGCGTGCCGTCCTGCTCGAAGAATGCGGCGGGGGCCCAGGCCAACCCATCGTCGATGATGCGCAAAGCGGACAGGTCGATGCGGACGCGCTGATCGCCGACCACGCCGGCGCGGTCGGTGAAGGCGATGCCGGTCTGGTCGATCGCGAAGGCATGCCAGGAGGGACTGGCACCCAGGCCGGGATCCGCGAACGCGCTGGTCCGGCGGATCGGCACCGTTTTGGCCTGGGTCAGCCCTGCGGGGTTAACGGTGCTGCCGATGACAGTGTCGACGCCCTCGGCCTCCAGCCGGGCGATCGCCGCCGCGGCAAGCGATGTGGCGCTCATCGGCGGCCGCTTGGTTACTGTCAGGCGCGGCTAGGCGCGGCTTGGCAGCGTCAGCATGCACGCCTGCCCGATGTCCAGCGTCCGCAAGACCCGTCCCATGCCGACCCAGAGTGCGCACGACAACGCAAGGTCGGCGAGCAACTCGTCGGAGAAGTGTTCTCCGCACCGGCTCCAGAAGTCTTCGTCTTCGCGCAGCTTGGTGTGCTCGGTGGCGAACCGGTGCGCGAACTCGGCTGCAAGTCGCTCCTGTTCGCTGTAGCCGGGCCAGGTGCGCCATTCTTCTGCGTGGTTGTACAGCTCCTCGTCGACGCCCGCGGCGGGACCGTCTGCGTCGCGGGTGTTGACGCACACGACGCATTCGTTGTCATGGGCGATCACCGTCCGCGCGATCTCGCGGGTGCGCATCGGCAGCCGACTCTTGTTGTACACCGCTTGGCTGAACCCGCCGATCGCGCCGCCGAGGTCGGGTGATTTGGCGAACCAGCCGGCCAGGTCGTCGTTGGCGAATGTTCCGATTCGGCTCATGGCGTGATGGTACGCCCGGTCGCAAGCCCTCGCGCGAATACCTACCCGGCACCCTGCGGGATGGCGCCCAGGCCGGTGTCGGCCGGCCGGTCGTCGTACCAATCACGCTGTGCCAGAACTTGATGCGCGATGTGTTCGAGGGCGACTTCGACCTGGCGATGGTCCGGCCGACCCTCGAACCCGGGCGACCGCGACAGCTTGTCGACTATCCAGGCGAGCAACAACGAGTAGACGTAATCAACCTCGCGGGTTCCCGCTGGGGTCAGCCACATCTGGTCGCTGTCGCGGTGGACGTAGCCGGCGGTTACCGACATCGGCCCGACGACGAAAACAGCACGGCAGGTTGCGGCGTTGCGGGCTGATCAGCGCGCGGCTGGGCCGGTAGCCGTTACTGCGGCTCTCGGGCTCGTCATACCTGCCTGTGGGTACCTGCTGGGCTTCGAAACGGGCTTCGAAACGTCAGCTCGGCGGCCGGGAGACACACTGCGCGGAGTACAACTCCTCCCCCAGCTTCTCCATCAGCTCGAGTTGCGTTTCCAGGTAGTCGACGTGTTGTTCTTCATCGGCCACGATCTTCTCCAGCAGGATGGCGCTGGTGCTGTCCTCCTTCTCCCGGCACATGATGATTCCGGGCTTGAGGCGGGCCAAGACGTCGTATTCGATCGCGAGGTCGGCCTGGAACTGCTCGCGCAGCGTCTGGCCGATGCGTAACGAGAAGATGCGCTGGTAGTTCGGCAAGCCGTCGAGCAACAAGATGCGATCGGTGATCGCTTCGGCGTGCCGCATCTCGTCAAAGGACTCCGCGCGGGTGTGCTCAGCCAGCTCGGTAAAACCCCAATTGTCCTGCATCTTGGAATGCAGGAAATATTGGTTGATTGCGGTGAGCTCACTGGTCAATTGTTCGTTGAGCAGGCGCAGAACATCCGGATCACCTTGCATTATCACTCCTACGGTGTGAAGGCAGTCATGTCGACCGCTGCAGGTGGGCTGGGCTGGAGCACACCTTGTTTTGGCTCAGGCTGGGCTGTAGCAGCACTTTGCGATGCCAACTTTGAATCTAGTGCAGTAAGCACGGGTGAGCGCGATGTTTTATGCAGCGTCGGCGCGTCACCCGCGACCGTGGCACAGACCACACGCTGCGAACTTAGGTTAGGTACACCTACTTATGTTAGGCTCCACTAACATGGGGCCTGGTGCGGCTTTAGCCCGATTGCGGGGGGTGTGCTGATGTATGTATGCCTGTGTGTCGGTGTCACTAATCAGACCGTGTCCGAAGTCGTCGCACAGGGTGCATCCACATCGAAAGAGGTTGCCGCCGCGTGCGGGGCCGGTGGCGATTGTGGGCGCTGCCGGCGCACGCTCCGCGCGATCATCGCCGCAAAATCAGAAGCCAAACTCGACCCAGCGCACGCGGTTGGTTAACTGCTCCGTCGCCCGGTGAAATCCGCCAGCGCCGCGGCGTTGGCCTGGGTGCCCATTAGTTCGGCAAAGTGCGCGTTTTCCCGAGCGGTCGCCGCCGCAATCTCGGGACGGACCGGTTCGAGCATCGTGTGCTTGACCGCCATCAGGCTCGAGATTGGCCGAGAGGCAAGGATTTCGGCATGCCGGCGGGTCTCGGGCAGCAACTCCTCGGGATCGCACACCCGCCAGACCAGCCCCATCCGCAGAGCTTCTTCGGCGTCAACCCATTCCGAGGACATCAACAGCCAGGCGGCATTCTGCCGGCCCACCAGTTGCGGCAGTAGATATGACGAGGCGGCTTCGGGCGCCACGCCCAAGCTGGTGAACGGACATTTCAGTCGCGCCGTCGACGACATGAAAACGAGATCGGCGTAGCCGAGGATCGTGGCCCCGATCCCCACGCCGACGCCGTTCACCGCGCAGATCAGCGGCTTGGGGAAAGCGCTGAGTGCATCGATCAATCCGGGGAAGCCGTGTTTTCCCGGAGTGAAGTTCGGGTCGGTGATGCGGGCCTGCATCTCGGCCAAATCGGTACCCGCGCTGAAGCCGCGACCGGTGCCGGTCAACAAGACGACGGCGACCTCGGGATCGTCGGCGGCCGCCAATAGCGCCTCGGCGGTCGCGTCGTAGAGGGCCTCGTTGAAGGCATTGAGCGCCTCGGGCCGGTTCAGCGTGAGGGTGCGCACCCGGTTTTCGTCATCGATCTGCAGCATCACGGCTGCAGCCTAACCTGCGTGCGCGCGTTCAGCCGTTGCTGTAGACCCGGGTCGGCTCGATCAGCACGACGGCGCGCCGCTCCTCGGCCATGACCCGGTCGTATTCGTCCCAGTTGTCATGGGTGCCGCCGGCGGCGACGAAGACCTCGCGGAGCAGCAGCCGGAGCTGGTCGTCGTCCGCCAGCCAAGGCTGAGTGTCGTCCGGCCCGGCCAGCTCCGCGCGGCCCTCGACGGTGGCCCACTGCCAGCCGTTGCGGAACGTGATGGCCAGCTGCGGGCGCGCCCGTAGGTTGGCCAGTTTGACCTTGCCGTAGGTGGTGAAGCCCAGCGATGGTTGGCCGGTAGCCGGGTGCGGCAGCAGGCCGACGTTGACCAGCGAAGCCTGCACGGTTCCGTCGGCGCGAACGGTGGAGATCACCGCTAGTCCGCTGTCCGCCGCCGCCAGCGCCACAGCCTCGTTGAGTGTTGTCATGTGCGGGCCTACCCAATCTCGAATGGCGTCCTGAAGACGTAGCGGCTGGTTGGCACGGTGTCGATGTTCTCGTTTGCACCAAACGCAGCCGTACTGGCGACCATCCGGCCCAGCCGGTTCTGCAGGTCGTCATCGTCGGCGGCACCGAAGAACGCCTTCAGATCGGTGATCGCCTCCGCGGGGAACAACTCTTCGACGATGCCCGCGATTCCCGGCGCGTCGGGGGTCAGTGCTCTTACCACCCAATTCTGCGTGTAACCGAATATCGACTGCGTTTCGATGGCCACCGATGTGTGGCCGCCCTGCCATCGCGTCAGCCAGGTCGCCTGGTCCAGTTCGGCGGGCCGGCGCAGCAGCGCAATGTTAGCCAAACCGGTTGTGCGAGAACCGGGGTCGACTACGGGGCCACTCAGTGGGATCGACTCGGTGACAAGGTAGGCGGCGAGCTGTTCACATTCGGCGGCGAGCAGTTTCAGCGCCGACGCCATTTGGTCGCCGTAGCACTGCTGGGTCCACAGGCTCACCACCGCGGCGACCGGCGGATCCAGTGTGGTGAGGGTCATCAGCGAGTGGCGCACCGCGCCGTCACGGACATTGACCGAAAGCCCGGGGATGCCCAGGTCCAACAACGCGTCGGCGACCGCACCTCGTTGGCGGTCGCACCAGTCGTCAGCCGGGTCGGCGCGCCTCAGCACCGCGATTACCTTCTCCATGAGGTGAACCTAACCGACCAGGCTCACCTGCTGTTCGCCGATGACCAACTCTCCGATAATCCCGGCAAGCCGCCGATAGGATTCGTCGCGCCCACTCGAGGAGCGGAACACGAGTCCGATCCGTCGGCCCGGGCGGGGGGCGGCAAACCGTGCGAGTCCGAGTCCGCCGCGCGCGGCTTCCACGGGCACCGCGGTCTGCGGCATCAGTGTCACTCCTAAACCGCCCGAGACGCATTGCACCGCGGTCGCCAGCGATGCGGCCCGCGTGTCAGCGAGTTCGGCCCGCACGCCGGCGTTCTGGCAGACCTCCAGGGCCTGGTCCCGCAGGCAGTGGCCCTCGTCCAGCAAAAGCAGCGGCAACTCCGCCAATGCCGAGGTGGCACCCGATGCTTGCCTGACAGCGGATGCCCGGGCGGCACAGCGAGTAGGAAATCCTCGTCGTAGATCGCCACCTCGGTGACCCCGCGTGCGACGGCAGGCAACGCGATGAGCGCCGCGTCCAGGGCGCCTTCACGCAGCGACCGCCAGAAGGCGTTCGGTCTGGTCTTCGATCACGCGCAGTGTCAGCTCGGGCAGGCGACGGGCCAGCCCGGTCAACACCGTAGGCAACACGTACGGCGCCACGGTGGGAATCAACCCCAGTCGCATCGTGCCCTGTAGCGGATCCGATGCCCCCGCCACAGCGGCGGTGAATGCGTCGGCCGCCTCGACCACGGCCTGGGCGAACGGCAGCAGTTCCATGCCTTCGGTCGTCACCCGGACCCGTCGGGTCGATCGCTCGACCAGGCGAGCGTCAAGACCGGCTTCCAGCGCGGCCAATGCCTGCGAAAGCGTCGATTGGCTTACGTTCGAGATTTGTTGCCGCACTGCCGAAATGTTGTTTCTCCGCCACGGCGACGAAAGCCCGCAGCCCGGCGAGGGTCGGCTGAAAACTCTTATCGGTCATACCTATTAGTATAGTGGCAGATATCACCTTTGCTTCACAGTGCACTTAGCCGCCACTCAAGGCACTATGGACGGATAACGCCAAATCGTTTGTGCTTATTGAAATAAGGAGTGACATGGCCCTGCTGACAATCGGCGACCAGTTCCCGGCTTACGAGCTGACCGCGCTGATCGGTGGCGACCTGTCGAAGGTCGACGCTAAAAAACCCGAGGACTACTTCACCACCATCTCCAGCGACGACTACGAGGGCAAGTGGCGGATCGTGTTCTTTTGGCCCAAGGACTTCACCTTCGTCTGCCCGACCGAGATCGCCGCGTTCGGCAAGCTCAACGATGAATTCGAGGACCGCGACGCGAAGGTGCTTGGCGTCTCGGTGGACAACGAATTCGTGCACTTCCAGTGGCGTGCGCAGCACGAAGACCTGAAGCAGCTGCCGTTCCCCATGCTCGCGGACATCAAGCGAGACCTGGTCAAGGCCACCGGAGCGCTCAATGCCGGCGGCGTCGCCGACCGGGTGACGTACATCGTCGACCCCAACAATGAGATCCAATTCGTCTCGGTGACAGCCGGTTCGGTGGGACGTAACGTCGACGAGGTGTTGCGGGTGCTCGACGCGCTGCAGTCCGACGAGCTGTGTGCCTGCAACTGGCGCAAGGGCGACCCGACACTGAATGCCGGCGAGCTGCTCAAGGCTTCTGCCTAGTCAAGGCTCAGTAAAGGCCCGCACTGGGGCATGATCGAAGGCGACATGACTGTCGAGAATCTCAAGGACGCACTGCCCGAGTACGCCAAGGACCTCAAGCTCAACCTGGGCTCGATCACGCGCAGCACCGTGCTGAACGAGGAGCAGCTCTGGGGCACCTTGTTGGCCAGTGCCGCGGCGACGCGAAACACCCAGGTGCTGGCAGAGATTGGTGCCGAAGCGGCCGATCTCTTGTCTGCCGAGGCATACCAGGCGGCGCTGGCAGCCGCGTCGATCATGGGATGAACAATGTCTTCTACCGTGGCCGCGGGTTTCTGGACGGCAAGTATGACGACCTGCGCGCTGGATTGCGCATGAACGTCATCGCCAATCCGGGTGTGGACAAGGCGAATTTCGAACTCTGGTCCTTCGCGGTGTCCTCGATCAACGGGTGCTCGCACTGCATGGTCGCCCACGAGCAGACCCTGCGTGAAGCGGGTGTCGAGCCGAGAAGCTGTCCTGGAGGCGCTGAAGACCGCGGCGATCGTCTGCCGGCGTGGCACAGGCGATCACCACCTCGCAGACACTGGCCACGGTCGGTTGATCTTCCGTTTGTTCCCAGCGTCGTGACCTCAGCCTGGGTGAGCCACGCGATCTGGTGGCAGGTCTATCCCCTGGGCTTCGTCGGTGCCTTTCCCGCAGATCAGCCACCGGGTCCGGAAGAACACCGGCTCCGGCGACTGGTCGGCTGGTTCGATCACGCCATCGAACTAGGGGCATCGGGAATCGCGTTGGGGCCGATCTTCGCCTCGCGCACGCATGGCTACGACACGACCGATCACTACCGCATCGATCCCCGGCTCGGTGACGAGGCCGACTTCGACTACGTCGTCGCCGAGGCGCACCGCCGCGGCCTGCGGGTACTGCTCGACGGCGTGTTCAATCACGTCGGCGTGGACTTCCCACGCTATCTCGAGGCGGCGAACAACGACGCGTCGGCACGCTGGTTTCGTGGGCGCCCGGGCCGGCACTCGGGTTCTTTCGAAACGTTCGAAGGCCACGGCGAACTCATCACCCTCAACCACGACAACCCCGACGTCATCGAATACACCGCCGACGTCATGGCGCACTGGCTGGGGCGCGGCGCGGACGGCTGGCGCCTGGACGCCGCTTACGCTGTACCGCAGCAGTTCTGGGCCGCGACGCTACCGACGGTGCGCGAGCGGTATCCGGATGCCTGGTTCGTCGGCAGAGCTGATTCACGGCGACTACGCCGCGGTCGTCGACTGCGGCCGGGTTCGACTCGGCCACCCAGTACGAGCTGTGGAAGGCGATCTGGAGCGGCATCAATGACGGCAACTTCTTCGAACTGGACTGGGCGCTGCAGCGGCACAACGAATTTCTGGGCAGCTTCGCGCCGCTCACCTTCATCGGCAATCACGACGTCACCCGCATCGCCAGCCAGCTCGAAAACCCCGATCATCTGGCCCACGCGTTGGTGGTCCTGCTGACCGTCGGAGGCGTGCCCAGCGTCTACGCGGGTGACGAGTTCGGGTTTCGCGGCGTCAAGGAAGAGCGGTACGGCGGTGACGACGCGGTGCGGCCGGAATTCGGCTCTCCCCCAGTGCAGCTGGATGCGTTCGGCGCCCGGGTGTGGGAGTTGCACCAGTACCTGATCGGGCTGCGCCGCCGCCATCCGTGGCTGCACGCGGCAACGACCGCCGCATTGCGGCTGGAGAACCGGCATTACGTTTATTCGACCCGCAACGGCGACGACGAATTGTTGGTCGCGCTCAACATCGACGACCAGCCGCATGAACCTGGTGCTGGCTGAGCTGGGCAGGGAGCGCGCGCAGGTGGTCGCCGGATCATCGGCACCGCCCCAGGAAGTCGTCGACGAGGTGGTCGTCGAGGCGCACGGCTGGCGGATCCTGCAGCCGGTCTAGCCGCTCAGTTCCGCCAGCGTCCGCGGATCACGCCGGCCGCCGTAGTACTTGTCGAGCAGCTCGACGAAGTCGTGGTTGTCATCGGCCGCCAGGGCGAACAGCGTCATCGACGAGCACAGCTTGAGGTCGTCGGGCGAACCGAAGATCTGCGCGATCGAGCGGTCCCGCACCTGGTTGACCAGCTCGGTGCACTCGCGCAGCCGCGGCCCGAGCAGCTCGTGGTGCAGATAGGCGCGGGCTTCGTCAAGCGACGTGATGCCGTAGCGCGCCGCCATCGGGCTGCTGCCCAGCCCGAGCAGCTGCGGGAAGACGAACCACATCCAGTGACTGCGCTTTTGTCCGCCGCGCAACTCGTCGACGACGCTGCCGTAAACCGGAGCCTGCGCATCGACGAAACGCTTCAGATCGAAGGGGTCGCGATCCGATTGCATATGACTACGGTTGCACATATGGCAGCGGTCAAACGACGGGTGCCCAAAGTCCACGACTTGGCGCCGCTGATCCAGTTCAAACGCCCGGAGTTCAACCGCACCAAGCGCCGCCTCGACGCCGCACTGACCATCGAGGACTTGCGCAGCATCGCCAAACGCCGCACCCCGAAGGCGGCATTCGACTACACCGACGGCGCCGCCGAGGACGAGCTGTCGATCGCGCGTGCCCGACAAGCGTTCCGCGACATCGAGTTTCACCCGACCATCCTGCGCGACGTCACCAACGTCACCGCCGGATGGAATGTGCTCGGGCAACCGGTCGTATTGCCGTTCGCGATCGCGCCGACCGGATTCACCCGATTGATGCAGACCGAGGGCGAGGTCGCCGGCGCCCGCGCCGCGGCCGCGGCCGGGATCCCGTTCTCGCTGTCCACGCTGGGCACCTGCGCGATCGAAGACGTGGCGACCGCTGTTCCCCAAGGGCCGCAAATGGTTTCAGCTCTACATGTGGCGCGATCGGGACCGGTCGATGGCGTTGGTCAAGCGGGCGGCCGACGCGGGATTCGATACGTTGCTGGTCACGGTCGATGTCCCGGTCGCCGGAGCGCGGCTGGCGCGATGTCCGCAACGGCATGTCGATCCCGCCCGCTTTGACCATGCGCACCGTGCTCGATGCGGCGCGCGCGCCCGCGCTGGTGGTTCGATCTGCTGACCACCGAACCCCTGTCCTTCGCGTCGCTGGATCGCTGGTCGGGCACCGTCGGCGAATATCTGGACACCATGTTCGACCCCAGCGTCACCTTCGACGACCTGGCCTGGATCAAGGCCCAGTGGCCCGGCAAGCTCGTCGTCAAGGGCATCCAGACGCTCGACGATGCGCGCGCGGTCGTCGAGCGCGGCGTCGACGGCATCGTGTTGTCCAACCATGGCGGCCGCCAGCTCGACCGTGCCCCGGTGCCGTTTCACCTGCTGCCCGCCGTCGCGCGTGACCTCGGCAAGGACACCGAGATCCTGCTGGACACCGGCATCATGTCCGGCGCCGACATCGTGGCGGCGATCGCGCTGGGGGCCCGGTGCACCCTGGTCGGGCGGGCCTATCTCTACGGGCTGATGGCCGGTGGCGAGGCAGGGGTCGAACCGCGCGATCGAGATCCTGGAAGCCGGCGTGCTCCGGACGATGCGGCTGCTGGGTGTGACGTGCCTGGAGGAGCTTTCACCCAAGCACGTGACGCAACTGCGCCGGCTGGTTCCCTAGTTGCCGAGCAGACGCAAAGGCCCCCGACACGCCGCGCGTGCGGGGGCTTTTGCGTCTGCTCGCGGGTGCAGGGGAACAAACCACGTTCGGTGAAGGTTGAGCGCATCAGACTTAACTTTGGAGGATGGAATGGCTGAAGCCAAATCAGTGCCGGTGTTGTTCGTCACCGACACGATCGTGTTGCCCGGAATGGTGGTGCCGATCGCGCTTGACGACGCCGCGCGCGCTGCCATCGACGCTGCTCAGGCCAGTGATTCGGGACAGCTGCTGATCGCCCCACGGCTGGAGGACCGCTACCCGACCCACGGCGTCATCGCGAAGATCCTGCAGGTCGGACGGATTGCCGGCGGCGGCACCGCCGCCGTCGTGCGCGGCGAGCGCAGGGCGCACATCGGGGCGGGAGCCAGCGGACCCGGAGCGGCGCTGTGGGTCGAGGTGACCGAGGTCCCCGACGTGCAGGTCGACCGACGAAATCAAGGCCCTGGCCGCGGAGTACAAGAAGCTGCTGCTGGCGATGCTGCAGCGGCGTGAGGCCTGGCAGATCGTCGACCACGTCAACAGCCTGACCGACCCGTCGGCGCTGGCGGACACGTCTGGATACGCGTCGTATCTGACCGACGTGCAGAAGCGCCAGCTGCTGGAGACCGCCGATGTCGCCGAGCGGCTGCGTGTCCTGATCGACTGGACCAGCGAGCACCTGGCCGAGGTCGAGGTCAACGACAAGATCGCCGAGGACGTGCGCGAGGGCATGGAGAAGACGCAGAAGGAATTCCTGCTGCGCCAACAGCTCGCCGCCATCCGCAAGGAACTGGGCGAAGGCGAACCCGACGGATCCGATGACTACCGGGGCCGCGTCGAAGCCGCCGACCTGCCCGAGAAGGTGCGCGAGGCCGCGCTGCGCGAGGTCGGCAAGCTGGAACGCGCCAGCGACCAAAGCCCGGAAAGCGGCTGGATTCGCACCTGGCTGGACACCGTGCTGGACCTGCCGTGGAACGTGCGAACCGAGGATTCGACGGATCTGGGAGCGGCGCGGGAGATCCTGGACGCCGATCACCACGGGCTGGACGACGTCAAGGACCGCATCGTCGAGTATCTGGCGGTGCGTAGCCCGGCGCGCCCAACGCGGGCTGCAGGTCGTCGGCGGCCGCGGCTCCGGCGCGGTGATGGTGCTGGCCGGCCCTCCCGGTGTCGGCAAGACGTCGCTGGGTGAGAGTGTGGCCCGGGCGTTGGGCCGCAAGTTCGTCCGCGTCGCCCTGGGCGGCGTGCGCGACGAGGCCGAGATCCGCGGGCACCGGCGCACCTACGTGGGCGCGCTGCCCGGCCGCATCGTGCGTGCGATCGGCGAGGCGGGGTCGATGAATCCCGTTGTGCTGCTGGACGAGATCGACAAGGTCGGTTCCGACTACCGTGGCGACCCGAGTGCGGCGCTGCTCGAGGTGCTCGACCCGGCGCAGAACCACACCTTCCGCGACCACTACCTGGATCTGGATCTGGATCTGTCCGATGTGGTGTTCTTGGCGACCGCCAACGTGATCGAGAACATCCCGTCGGCGTTGCTGGACCGGATGGAGCTGGTGCAGATCGACGGTTACACCGAAGACGACAAGGTCGCGATCGCCCGTGACTACCTGCTGCCCCGGCAGCGGGAGCGGGCGGCGTTGACCGAGGACGAGGTGACCGTCACCGACGCCGCGCTGCGCAAGATCGCCGCCGACTACACCCGTGAGCCGGGTGTGCGGCAGTTCGAGCGGTTGCTGGCCAAGGCAATGCGCAAGGTGACGACGAAGCTGGCCCACAAACAGGACGAGCCCCCGGGCCCGTTGACCATCGACGAGCCCGATCTGGTCGATTACCTGGGTCGCCCACGGTTCACGCCGGAGTCCGCCGAACGCACCGCGGTGCCCGGCGTGGCCACCGGCCTGGCCGTTACCGGTCTGGGCGGCGACGTGCTCTACATCGAGGCCGGGTGCTACCGACGGCGAGTCGGGTCTGCAATTGACGGGCCAGCTGGGCGACGTGATGAAGGAATCGGCGCAGATCGCGCTGTCCTACGTGCGCTCGCACGCTGCCGAGCTGGGTGTCGACCCGAAGTCACTGGACCGGCGGATTCACGTGCACGTGCCCGCGGGCGCCGTGCCCAAGGACGGCCCGTCGGCCGGCGTCACGATGGTGACCGCGCTGGTGTCGATGGCCACCGGACGTCAGGTGCGTTCCGACGTCGGCATGACCGGTGAGGTGACGCTGAACGGCCGGGTGCTGCCGATCGGTGGCGTCAAGCAGAAGCTGCTGGCCGCCCAACGCGCTGGATTGTCAACGGTTTTCATTCCGCCGCGCAACGAGCCGGATCTGGACGACGTGCCCGCCGAAGTGCTCGACGCCTTGACGGTCAAACCGATGACGGACGTCGCCGAGATCGTCGCGCAAGCGCTGGAACCGGCAGCGCAGACGGTAACCGCCGCCGCCTGATCTCGAACGTTCGCCGCCGAGCGTGGCCCGGGATTCCTACCGGTGTCACGCTCGGCGTTGAATGAAGGCGTGAGCCTCAAACGACAGTTCGTGCATCGGGTGCAACGGCTGGTGGTCAATCCGATCGGCCGGCAATTGCCGGTGACCATGCTCGAAACCATCGGCCGTAAATCAGGACAGCCACGCCGCACCCCAATAGGCGGAAAGCTGGTGGACAACCAGTTTTGGTTGGTCTCCGAACACGGCGGCCATTCCGATTACGTCCACAACATCAAAGCCGACCCGGCGGTCCGGGTGCGGATTGGCGGCCAGTGGCGCAGCGGCGTCGCGGATCTATTGCCCGACGACGACCCGTGGGTGCGGCTGCGTAGCCTGCCCCGGCTCAATAGTGCGGGGGTGCGCACGATGGGCACCGAGTTGCTCACTATTCGCATAGACCTGGACTGACACGGACCCGCAGACTTGGCATATGACACCGAACTTGCCAACCGGATCCGCGAGCTTCTCGCGCGGCAGGCCGACTCGGACAGGACTTGGGACGAAAAGGCGATGTTCGGCGGCCTGGCGTTCCTCATCGACGGGCATATGGCGGTCGCGGTCAGCAGCAAGGGCGGGCTGATGGTGCGGGTTCCGCCGGAGGAGACCGACACGTTACTGGGGCATGCCCATGTCAGCCCGATGGTGATGGCCGGCCGGGAAACCCGCGGGTGGCTGCGCGTGGACGCCGAGGGCGTCAAAACGATGCGTCAGCTTGCACGTTGGGTAACCAGGGGCACCGGGTACGCGCGCACTCTGCCGCCGAAATAATTAGTCAGCCCCGGCCGGCAATTCCAGGCAGTCAGCGCTTCCGTTCATCGGAATCCAACTCGTGTCGATGACGTCGGGTGGGCGCTGTGCCTGCAAGCGTTCCCGCTCGGCGCGACGGCGTTTGATCCGTAATCGAGCGTCGGCGGGCTGAGTGACCAGTTCGTCGCATGTCAGGAAGTACACGTGATCGGCGGCGTCGATCAGGTCGCTCGCCGCCCATCGAGATCCCAACTCTCGCAATGTCATGCGAAGCTCATGAGTGAACCAGATAGTGGTGTCGTGGACCAACTCTCGCGAAACGCGGGCGTTGGCGGTCAGCCGCCGGGAAAGCGTCGCCGGTACCGCAGGCTCGGCGGGTGCCGCAGCGGCGGTGGCGGCCGCCGTCAGCAGCATCGCCGGATCGTCGCTGAACATTCGGCTGGCCAGTTCAGCTTCACCGGGCCCGCGGTGCCCGACCCGGGCGATTGCGGCGTCAAGGGTGCCGGCGGTGTCCGGGGACAACGCACGGACACTGGCGAGGTTGCCTTCCCGCGCCAGCGCGCACACTGGCGGGTCGCTGCGTAAAAGCGCCGCCAGTGCATCGGTCTCCGCCGCTATCTGGCCGCTTTCCACGATCGCGCCGAATCCAGCCACGCCGAACCCCGCTTTAGTTTGCGGCAGCACGGCCGCCGTCACGCCGGTGTCGATCAGCCATAGCGCCGTCAGAATCCAGCCCTGGTGAATCCGGTCCCGCAACAGCGGAATCCGCACCCCCAGGCTGGCATCCGACAGCGAGGTCAACTGTTCGGCAGCTAAGTGTTCCGCTTGCGCTGCGGCCGCGTACGCCCGCGTGTCAGCCCGTAGATGCCGCAACACGGCCAGCGAACGCGCGGCACTGACGGCTTTGGCGACCGATCCCAGCGCGCCGCTGGCGAGCTGAGGCTGACCGAACGGGACGAGCGGCCCGACCTGCGGCTGGTCGCCCAGGGCGCGCAGGGCGACGGCGTGCTGGTCCCAGCCGGGCAGTTGCTTCGCGGCGACGACATTGGCAGACACCCCGACATAAGGGCGATGGCCGAACACCGCGATCGCCCTGCTGCCCCATTCGTCGCCGATCACGTCGCCGAGCGCAAGCACCTGACCCAGCTCCCGGCTGGCCGCGCGCAGCCCGCTCAGCTGGACGTCCAGCGTTATCGGAGTCAAAGGTCCGGGCAACGCCTCGGCAAGATTGCTGGTGCTGAACACCGGGAATCGCGGATCGATTCGGTCGTCGAACTCGCCTTCCAGCCCGTCTGGTGCCGCCGACACGAGCCCTTCGGGCAACCCCGACCGTGGCAGAGCCTCCACCGGCAGCGCCAGTTCGCCCCCATGACGGGTGGCGCCGGCGGCACCGAGCCGGCGGCCGACCAGCCCCCGCGCCGTATCGGCGACCGCGTCCGTCGCGTGCCAGCCGAATTCGAAATCCCAATCCTCTTGCTCCGCAGTGATATCCATCTCGGGGATCAACCGTGGCCAACTGCGAACCTGATGCAGCCGGATACGCGGATCAACGGATCGCAGCAGCCGCCAGGCGGTGATCAGATTGACGGTATCCGGCGAGGCCAGGTCCACCACGCCGGTGCGGTCGGTCTCTACTGCCATAACCAGGAAGCGGACCAGGTCGTCGAGATGCAGCACCCGTATCGGCTGCGCCGAGACCTTGGTGCGCAACAGCGTGGCCGACGGTGCGGCACACCATCCAGTCGAGCTGTCGGCCCACCGGCGGCGCGATCCGGATGACCAGGCTGGGTCCCCAACCGGTGGACACCAGCTCTTCGGCCTGGCTGGTAGAGATCGGGCGAGCCCGCGGCCTGGGACACGAACATCAGCCGGGCGCCCGCGCGGGCGGCCGCGTGGGTAACCCGCGCAACGCCGTCGATGCCGGCGTTGCCGGGTGCAGTGGTGTCGACCGGGGCCAGATGGATCACCGCGTCGGCTTCGCTCGGCCAGCTGTTGCAGGATGGGGTCGGACAAGGGCGCGCAAACAAGCTCCACGTTTGGGTCCAGGCACGGGTGTGGATGTTCGGCGATGCCGCTGACCGTGTGCCCGGCTGCGATCAGCTGCCGTGCGACCATCCGCCCGACTGTGCCGATGGCGTCGGTAACCAGGATGTGCACCTGGACTCACCTCCCCCAACGTCCAACTTCGACAATAGGCAGGCAATCGGTAGTGTGCGACCGCTGCGCTCTGGCCAGGCGTGATGCTCCGGCTGGCTACTGCAGCGTCGCGGTGCCGGTCGGTGTGACGACAACCTTGGCGCCACCGATATCTTCACGCACTGTCAGCTCAGCCGCAGTGGGATCGCTGATCAGCGCCAATGTGCGCGAGCCGTCGGGGGTGCGTACGGCAAGGAAAGCCTTCTCCGGTTGGCCGTCCCGGTCGAACGGCGTCGTCCATGCTTCGACGGTGCCGGTGCCTTCCCACTCGACCAACCCGTTCCGGGTGGGTTCTCGATCTACTGTCGATTGCACGTCTTCCCAACGGAATTGGGCCGGCGGGTCGGTGCTGTAGACACCGAAGCTGTGTTTGGTCAGGTAGCCGCCGTTCGCGGTGATCAGGGCGCGTCGACCAGGATTGGCCACCAGTAGTTCGGCCGCGGTGGCGATGGAGTGCATGGCGTAGTTGCTCCACGGGCCACCGGCGAAGGTCAATCCGCCGGTGACGGTCAGCGGACGGGCGGGGTCGTCGATTCCCAATCCGAGTTCGGCTGCCGCGACCTGAACGGCGGAGGGAAAACAGGAGTACAGGTCGACGTAGTCCACGTCGTCGATACCCAGGCCGGCCAGTTGCAGGACCCGCGCACCGGCAATCCGGATCGCCGGAGACCGATGCAGTTCGTCGCGGTCGGCGATGCTGGAGGTGTCATGCGCGTCGGTGCCGGCGTGCGGATAAACCCAGCTTTCGGCGGGAATCCGCAGGCGGGTCGCCTTCTCGACCGACGTGAGGATCAGCGCGGCGCCCTGATCGACCATGTTGTTGGAATTCATCAACTTGGTGTACGGCCAGCTGATCATCCGGTTCCGCGGGCCGGGCTCGAAGATCTCCTCGGCCGTCACCGGTTTGCGGATCCACGCGTGCGGGTTGCCGACCGCAACCGCGTTGAACCGAGCCCACAGCTCGCCGATTCGCCTGCGGTGATCCCCGACCGACTCCTCGTTGGCGATGCGAAGCGCCTGCTCGAACAACGGATAGATGTAGGCCGGTCGATCCAGCTGAATCCTGCTCTCCGCGTCACCGCCCATTTCCACGTCGTCGCCGCTGACCTCAGCCATCGGCACCGAGTCGTCCTGAACCGTCCAGATGAGCTTGCCGCCCTTGGCCCTAAGACCCCTCCTGGTGCGCCACGTCTCGGCACCGGCGAGCAATACCACGCCGGCCCTGCCCTGTTGAATGTCCAGGCAGGCTTGGTTGACCAACGACTGCGGCACGTTGCCGCCGACCGGGCTGTAGAGGGTGCTGAATTTCGCGGCCCCGATCCGCTCGCCGAGCAGCAGCCCGGGATCGCGGTAGCGGGCCGACAGCACGTTCACCACGCGAATCGAATCGACCGCATCGAGAACGCGGGAATCTCCGGCTTGCCGCGCCGCGGCAACCATCAAGTCGACCGGTTCGACCGATCGCGAATCCGGGTCGATTTCGTCGCGATGGTTGACCTGGCCGTAGCCGACCAATACTGGTGTCCTGGGGTCGACGGGCATAGGGACGAACCTAATGGGGTGGCTTGGCGTGCGTCACGCCAGCGTGACTATCGTTGCCGAGCGTCACGCCAGCGTGACGTCCGGCGATGGCGTCGCCGGCAAGCGAATGGAGATTTTCGACACATGAGTGCGCACTTGAGCTACCTGGAAGCCGTGATCGTCGGCGCGTTCCAGGGCGTCACGGAGTTGTTCCCGGTATCCAGCCTCGGGCACTCCATATTGGTGCCGGCTCTCATCGGTGGCCAATGGGCCCGAGACCTCAACGTCTCTGCACCCCAATCCCCCTACCTCGCCTTCATCGTCGGTCTGCATGTCGCCACCGCCGCCGCGTTGTTGGTGTTCTTCTGGCGGGACTGGCTGCGCGTCCTGGCGGGATTCGTGTCCTCGCTGCGACACCGTCGAATCCAGACTTCCGACGAGCGGTTAGCGTGGCTGATCGTGGCCGCGACCATCCCGGTGGGCCTGGCCGGGTTGGTACTGGAACAGCTGTTCCGCACCACACTGGGCAAACCGATTCCGGCAGCGGTGTTTCTGATCCTCAACGGCATCACCCTCTACGCCGCCGAGGTCTTGCGCCGGCGCACTGCACCTGCAACGGTCGCCGCCACCGACGACCAACCCGTGCACAGCGACGAGGCCATCGACGGCAGACTCGCCCAACTGCCGCTGCCCGAGGGCATGCTGATCGGCTCCGCGCAAATCCTGGCGTTGCTTCCCGGCATCAGCCGCTCCGGCATCGCCATGGTGGCCGGGCTCTGGCGCGGCCTGTCACATGAAGACGCCGCCCGCTTCTCCTTTTTGCTGGCGACACCGATCATCCTGGCCGCCGGGGTTTACAAAATCCCGGAGCTGTTCGGGCCTCTTGGGGCGGGGATCGGCGGTCAGGTTCTGGCCGGCAGCATCGCTTCGTTCGTCTGCGCCTATCTGGCCGTGCGCTTTCTTACCCAGTATTTCCAAACCCGCACCCTCACACCGTTTGCCATCTACTGCGCGCTGGCCGGGGCCGCCAGCCTGGCGTGGCTCACCCTGCGCTGATTCGCCCGACTACAAGGTGCGTCGATAGCGCACTTCCTCCGCCGCCGCAGTGCCGTACGTCGATGTGCGGCGCGTTCCGTCGAACCTCCATCCGTCGCGTTCGTAGAACCGCCGGGCCCGAACATTTCCGTCCAGCACCCACAGCAGCGCGTCCCCGACGCCAACCCGGCGCAACCGCTCCCGGGCGGCGCCGATCAACAGACGCCCAATACCGGTACGCATATGCGCGGGATCGACGTAGATCGCTATCAGCTCACCGAAATTCGATACTTCGGTGTCCCGACTCAGACCAGTGGTAGCCAAGCCCAGGACGGTCGCGCCGTCGACCGCGACGATGGTGGACGGCTGCTGAATTCCCATCCGACCGAAGTTGTATCTGCCAGCCCAGGCCTCGGGGGTGAGGCTGTCGAGGTAATCCTGGGCGATCAGTCCCCGATATGCCGATTGCCACGACCGGATGTGCACGCGAGCCACGGCAAGCGAATCCATTGCGACTGCCGCTCGCACCTCCGTCATCGTTGCAGTATTGCGCCGCCCGACGTCCAGTGCTGTGCTTGGCGGATGGCAGCCACGGGACCCATCGGCGTCAAGATTCGCGACAAAGTAGTAGTCATCACGGGTGGTGCACGGGGAATCGGATTGGCCACCGCGGCCGCGCTGCACAATCTGGGCGCCAAAGTCGCGATCGGCGATATCGACGAGCTGAAAGTGAAAGAGGAGGGCGCCGATCTGGGCCTCGAAGTATACGGCAAACTAGATGTGACAGAACGGAATTCGTTTTCGGACTTTCTCGACTCGGTGGAGCGCCAACTTGGCCCTATCGACGTGCTGATCAACAACGCCGGCATCATGCCCGTCGGCCGGATTGTGGACGAGCCGGACGCGGTGACCCGGCGCATCCTGGACATCAACGTCTACGGGGTGATCCTGGGCAGCAAACTGGCGGCGCAGCGGATGGTCCCCCGCGGATCCGGGCACGTGATCAACGTCGCCTCGCTGGCCGGGGAGCTCTACGTCGCCGGGCTGGCCACGTACTGTGCGAGCAAGCATGCGGTCATCGCGTTCACCGACTCGGCGAGGGTGGAGTGCCGCTCTGCCGGTGTGAAGTTCTCGGTGGTGGCGCCCACATTCGTCAACACCGAACTCGTCGCGGGTACTGCCGGGATGAAGGGATTCAAGAACGCCGAACCGGCCGACATCGCCGACGCGATCGTCGGACTCATTGCGCGCCCCAAGCCCCGAGTGCGCGTCACCAAAGCGGCCGGCGCCATGATCGCGTCGACGAAGTTCATGCCCCGCGCGCTGGCCGAGGGGCTGAACCGAATGCTCGGCGGCGACCACGTCTTCACCGATGATGTCGATGTCGCTAAACGTCAGGCTTACGAGGCGCGGGCTCGCGGCGAGGAAGGATAGAGCACCCGGCGTTAGGCTTGCTGGGTGGCGAATGTTTTGTCGGTCAACGTGGCTCGTGTCCGGGCAAATCCCGATCTGCGCGCGCAGTCGAAGCTGACAGGCATCGATAAGGTCGCGGCAACTGAGCCGGTCATGGTGCGGGCGCCGGGGTCCATGCATGCCGGTCTCGGCAGCGGATTGGTTGGCGACACCATCGGCAACCATAAAGTCCATGGCGGTGACGACCAGGCCGTCTACGTGTACGCGCGCGAAGACCTCGACGGGTGGGAGGTTCAACTCAAGCAGGAACTCAGCAACGGGATCTTCGGCGAGAACCTGACGACCTTGGGCATCGATGTGACTGGGGCGCGGATCGGTGAACGCTGGCGAATCGGTACCGCCGGCTTGGTGCTGGAAGTGTCCGCGCCGCGCACGCCGTGCCGCACATTCGCGGCATTCCTGAACCTGAATCAGTGGATCAAAACCTTTACCCAGGCGGGGAAGCCCGGTGCATACTTACGCGTGATCTCGCCGGGCGCGGTGTGCGCGGGCGACCCAATCACAATCGATTACCGCCCCGACCATGACGTGACCATTGGCCTGGCGTTTCGCGCCCGAATGACCGAACCGGAGTTACTTCCGCAACTGTTGTTGGCGGACGCGCTCTCAGCAGACCTGCAGGCTTACGCGCGACGCCGGGTCGCATCGAGCGGCGGCTGACCGGCCGGGCGGCTAATCGCCCGCAGGTAGACTCGGTTGACGATGTCAGACCACGCCACGGCCGCTGTTGATGCGGTCCAACCGCACCCGCTGGTGTCGCAGCTGTCCGCGCTGCACCAGTTCCGGACGCAGGTCGACGTCGCGGTTGTCGTTATGGTGCTGGTGCTGACCAACCTGGTCGCGCATTTCACCACGCCTTGGGCGAACGTCGCCACCGTCCCGGCCGTCGCCGTCGGCCTGGTGTTCCTGATGCGCGCCAATGGTCTGGACTGGACCGATCTCGGCCTGGGCCGCGAACATTGGAAGTCCGGCATGGGTTACGCGCTGGCCGCCGTGGCTGTGGTGGGATCGGTGATCGCGGTCGGAGTGCTGCTGCCGATGACCCGGCCGATGTTCATGAACAATCACTATGTGACGATCTCGGGCGCGCTGATCGCCTCGATGGTCGTCATCCCGCTGCAAACGGTGATCCCCGAGGAGCTGGCGTTCCGCGGTGTGCTGCACGGCGCGCTGAACCGGGCCTGGGGGTTTCGCAGTGTCGCGCTGGTGGGTTCGCTGCTGTTCGGCCTTTGGCATGTCGGCACGTCGTTGGGGTTGACGAGCAGCAATGTCGGTTTTACCCGGCTGTTCGGCGGCGGGATCGTCGGAATGCTGGCCGGGGTGATTTTGGCGGTGCTGGCCACCGGGACGGCTGGCTTCGTGTTCAGCTGGCTGCGCCGCCGCAGCGGCAGTTTGATCGCGCCGATCGCGCTGCATTGGTCGTTGAACGGGCTGGGCGCATTGGCCGCCGCGCTTGTGTGGCATCTTTCGGCTTAGACGATCAGCACCGCGGCACCGGCTATCCGGCCGGCGCTGAGATCGGACAGCGCTCGATCGGCTTGGTCGAGGGGATATTCGGGCGTGGTCACCTCGATGTGATGTTGTCCGGCGAATTCCAGGAACGCGCGCGCATCCGCCCGGGTGTTTGACGTGACCGACCGGATCTGCCGCTCCTGAAACAAGTGACGCTGATAGTTCAGGCTCGGGATATCCGACAGGTGAATCCCGGCGATCGCCAACGTGCCGCCACGGTCCAGGGCCTCGCTTGCCGGAAGCACCAGTTCGCCCACCGGGGCGAACAGAATCGCGGCATCCAGCGGCACCGGCGGCGGATCGGCGGCGCCTTGCGCCGACGCGGCACCAAGCTGCATCGCCAGCTCTTGTGCCGCGGTGCCGCGAGTCATCACGTGCACTTCAGCGCCTTGTGACAACGCGACCTGCGCCGTGATGTGCGCACTGCCGCCGAAGCCGTAGATACCCAGTCGGCCACCCGGCGGTAATTCGGCGCGCAGCAGCGAGCGGTAGCCGATGATGCCCGCGCATAACAGCGGCGCAAGTTCGCTGTCGCTGTACCCGCTCGGTAGGTGATGCGCAAAAGCCGCGGGGACGGTGGCGAATTCGGCGTATCCTCCATCGGCGTCCCAGCCGGTGTAGCGCGACTTCGGGCACAGGTTCTCGTCGCCGCGTTGGCAGTACTTGCAAACACCGCAGGTGTGGCGCAGCCAGGCGATGCCCACCCGGTCCCCCAGCTGGAAGTCGGCACCGGCCTGAGCGCCCACCTGGACGACCTCGCCCACCACCTCGTGGCCCGGAGTCACATGCTCGCGGTGCACGGGCAGATCGCCTTCGCTGACGTGCAGGTCGGTGCGGCATACCCCGCACGCGCGCACCGCCACCAACAACTCCGACGGCCCGGGGTGCGGTACTTCGGTGGTGACTTGCTCGAGCGGGCCAGTGTCTATCGGCCCGGGCCGACGCACCCGCCAGGCACGCATCGTGGTGGTGTTCGACGCCGCGGACATCACGCGGTGATGCTTAGCAAGATGCCTACCGAGTCCGCGAGCGCGACCTGACGGCGTTGTAGATCAACAGCAGGATCACCGCGCCGACCAGAGCACCCAAAAACGCGTGTTTGATCGGCGGGTGGATATCGAATTGGTGCGGAGGAAACACCACGCTGCCCAGCGTGCCGCCGACATAGGATCCGGCAATCCCGAGCACCGCGGTCGCGATCCAACCCAGCGGTTGCTTTCCCGGCACGATAAACCGCGCAATAAAGCCGACGATGAGACCAATCACGATCATCCAAAAGATGTTCCAAAACAAGTCCACGGCGGCCACTCCTCAGGAGTATTGGTTGGGCGATCGCAAATCCCCAGGGTATACCCGGCGCATGTCCGGCCAACCATCTTGGTTGTAACGGCTCGCGACGTGGGTTAACCCGGGCCAAATCCCCAGGTAGGGAACCTAATCAGGCAGGCACGGTCCGCTGTTGGGTGGATGTAGGAGTGGGAGTCAATTCACCTGCGGGGGCCTGACCCGGTGCTGGGGCGGGCGCCGCGGGGGCAGGCGCCGGAGCGGGAGCACCCGGGGCAACCGGAACTCCCGGAACCGGTGCCGGCACAGCCGGGGCCGCCGGCGCCGTCCAGGGCTGGATCGACTCGGCCAGCACCTTGGCCGCGGCTTTGTCCACCGCGTCATTCGAGGTCCCGAGCCACACCACAAACCAGCGCTGCGGAGGACCGGCGTTGGGCGTGGTCGCCGCGGGCGAACCGACTACGCCCGTCCAGATCTGGCCGTTCGGCTTGGCGGAATCGCTGAACTTGACCTCGTAGTACGACGAGCTTCCCACTACCCCGTTGGCGTTGAGTGGGGAGGCTTCCTGGTTTATCCGGGTGCCGGGGTACGGCATGAAGAACTCACCCATGTCCGAGCCCAGCCGGACCGCGGCCTTGGCGTTGTCGGCTTCAGCGCTGGCGTAAAGCTTTTGGTCCAGTCGGCCGAGAACGATGCGAGTGTCGTTGGCCACCCCCGGCGGCTGCCCGGGCATGGGCGGCTGACCGATCGACTTGCTCAGCAGCGCCGAGCCGTAGTCGAGGTGAGAAGCATCTGACTCCACCCAGCCCGCGGGAAGGACAAAGCTGAACCCGCCGACGGCGTTGGTGATCCGGCCCGCGTTCGGGTCTGGGGGCGGTGCGTTCGGATCGACCGGCGCCGATGGCGGCGGTGGCGCATTCGGATCGGCCGGAGGCGGCACGGGAGCGCCGGGGGCAGCCGGAGGTGCTACGGGCGCGCCAGGGGCGGCCGCGGGCGGTGCAGGCGCGCCACCTGCCGGTGGGGCCGCCGTCGTGGTGGGCGGTACCGGGGTTGGGACCTCGGGATCGGCCTTCGACGTCGCCGGTAATGCGATGGTGACGACGCTGGCACCGGCCACCGTGACGATCGCCAGTGTCGCCCACAGTCCGCGGCGACGTGTCGACTTCGGGTCCTCATCCATGGCGACGAACCTACCGTCTAACGGCCGGGACGCAAGGATGCCTTGCTGGCGACGTGCCATGGTTTTTCGTCACCGTCTACGCAGTTCACCGCCAATGAGCGAGGATCGCGGGAGGCCGCTTACGGATGGGCGTGTCGCGCCGGCGCCGGGTACAGCGACACTTCCCGAGCTTTGACGGTGAACCACACTCGGTCTCCGGGCGTCAGCCGCAGCTCCGTGGCGGCATCCACGGTGATCTCGGCGGCCAGGCCAGGTGCGCCATCGGGTTGCTCCTGGCCGCGCACTAAAACCGCCGATCCGCGGGTGTCCAGGGCCGCCACGGTCACTTCGAGGGTATTGCGCGGGCTGCCCTGCGGCGGGCTTTGGTACACGGCGACGGCCGCGGGCGCGAACACCGCGATCGCCTCTTGCCCTGTGGGGACCTGCCCGGCGAACTCGTCGGCAAGGGTCCCGTGCAGGTGGACTTCTGACCGGCTGCGCAGTACGCCGTCGGGCCCGATGGTCCCGCCGACCAGATTGACGCCCGCAATCCGAGCCCCGAAATGGCTGCGCGGCGCGGTGAGCACTTCGGCGACCGAACCGATCTCGCAGATCTTGCCGGACTCGAGCACCAGCACTCGATCGGCCAGCGTGAACACGTCCAACAACTCGTGGGTTATCAGGATCACCGCGCAGCGGCTGCGGGCGACCACCGTGCGCAGCACCGTGCGGATGGCCGCGGCCGCCGCCACGTCGAGCCCGGCCAGCGGTTCGTCGAGCAGCAGCACATCGGGTTCGGCCGCCAACGCCCGCGCGATCGCCACCCGTTGCGCTTGACCGCCGGACAGCTGACGTGGTCTGCGGTCGGCGAATTCCTCGGCGTCCACCTCACGCAGCCAGCGCAGCGCGCGGGACTTTTCTTGGGCGCGCGCGCGGAACAGCTTGTGACGGCCACGCGGCCCGAAAGCCACGTTCGCTGCGACGCTCATGTGCGGGAACAACAAGGGGTCCTGCAGGAGCAGTCCCACCCGGCGATCGTGGGTCGCCACGTCCACCCCGGCCGCGGTGTCGGTCAACACCCGGTCCCCCAACCGCACCAGACCCTCGTCGGGGCGAACCAGCCCGGCGATGACATGCAACGCGGTCGATTTGCCCGCGCCGTTGGGCCCCAGCACCGCGAGCACTTCGCCCGCCGACACAGCAAACTCCACATCCAGAGTGCGGTCTGCCACGACCGCGCGTAGCTGCAGTTCACTCATCGCCGGCTACCTCGGGTCCGGCCCGGTCAGCCCGCGGACGCCTAACACCAGCACCACCACTGCCGCGACCGCCACCAGCAGGATCGACAATGCGACAGCCGCGTTCGGGTCATTCACCCTCTGTAGGTAGATCTCCAGCGGCAGTGTGCGGGTGACGCCTTCCCGGGAACCGGCGAAGGTCAGCGTCGCGCCGAACTCCCCCAGCGAGCGGGCGAACGCCAGCACCGCTCCCGACACCAGGCCCGGCAGCAGCAGCGGCAGGGTGACCCGCCACCAGACCGTGCTGGGCCGCGCCCCCAGCGTCGCCGCCACCATCTCGTAGTCGGCCCCGGCGGTGCGGGCGGCGCCCTCCAGAGAGATCACCAGAAACGGCAACGAGACGAAGCTCTGCGCCAACACCACGGCGGTTGTGCTGAACGCGATGCTGATGCCGGCGGCCTCGAGGTAATGGCCGATCAATCCGAGCCGGCCGAACGCGTACAGCAACGCGATTCCGCCGACCACCGGCGGCAGCACCAGCGGCAGCAGAATCAGCGGTCGCAACAACCGCACCACCCGTGCCTTGCTACGGGCCAACACCAGTGCCATCGGCACCCCGAGTAGCACACACACCACGGTGCTGGCAGCGGCGGTCTTCAGACTCAGTAAGAGCGCGGTCGTCGATGAGGAGCTGGTGATCAGCGACAAGAAATTCGGCCAATCGACCTTGATCGCGACGGCCAACAGCGGCAGTACTACAAAGACGGTCCCCACGGCAGCAGGGATATACACCCAGCGGGGCAGATCCGTAGGCCGGTGCACGGTTGGTCGTCAGGGCTCGGCGAAGCCGGACTGAGCCAGGATCTTCTGGCCGGCGTCTGCGGTTACCAAGGTGACGAACTTCTGCGCCAACGCTGCTTCCGGAGCCTTCTTGAGCACCGCGATCGGGTAGATATTCACCGCGCCAGGGGCCTCGGGAAAGTTGACTGCCGTCACCTTGTTCCCGGCGCTGAGCGCGTCGGTGACATAGACCAGCGCGGCGTCGGCCTGTCCGCTCGTGACCTTGTTCAGGACATCGGTCACGCTGGGTTCCTCGCTGACCGGGTTGAGGTGCACGCCGCTGCTGTCCTCGATTCGCTGGGTAGCAGATCCGCAAGGCACCGGTTTTTGGCAGACCACCACGTCGAGCCCGGGCTTGGCGAGGTCGGCGAAGGATCCGACCTTTTTCGGGTTCCCCGGCGCGGTCACGATGACCAAGCTGTTAGAGGCGAACTTCTTCGGGTCCCCGGCGAGCAGCCCGGCTTTGGCGACGTTGTCCATCTGCGCGGTGTCCGCTGATGCGAAAACGTCGGCGGTTGCACCCTGGGTCAGCTCCGTTGCGAGCTCGGAGGAACCCGCGAACTCGAAATCGACGCTGCTGCCAGAATTATCGGTTTTGAACTGCTGCCCGATCTTGGTGAACGCGGACTTCAGCGAGGCCGCGGCCATCACCACGATCTTTCCGGTGGCCTGCGGGGGCTGGGAATTTGAACTGCAACCCACCATCCCCGTTGACAAGCCCGCCACCAGCATCGTCGATACCGAACTGCCCAAGATCCCGATCCCACGCATGCGTCAAACCTTAACCGTCGCGCTTCACAGGCAGGCGGCCAAAACGCGGCGAGGATGCACGTCGGAATAGCTACCGGAAGTCCTCGGCGCGTCGTGAAGTCCTTAATTTCCCCTTAGAGCTACTGTCCAGTAACATCTACCGGGATTGACGCCATAACACGCTGAGATCCCGGGCATTGGTCCTGCGGTGTGTCACCATCGGAACCACGCCAGGTCTGGGTTCAACGTTGAACACGAGGAGGTCATGGCCGTGGACGTGCTGGTCACTGGCGGGGACACCGAGCTGGGGCGCACAGTAGCCGAGGGCTTTCGCGATGACGGTCACAAGGTGACTCTCGTGGGCGCGCGGCGCAGCGACCTCGAGGTCGCCGCCAAAGAACTGGACGTGGACGCGATCGTCTGCGATGCCACCGACGCGGCCAGCCTCACCGAGGCTCGCGGGTTGTTCCCCCACCACCTGGACACCATCGTCAACGTGCCGGCGCCGTCCTGGGAGGCCGGCGACCCGCGCACCTACTCGATCGCCGACACGGCCAAAGCCTGGCGCAACGAGCTCGACGCGACAGTGCTCTCAGCCGTGCTGACGGTGCAGGCCGTTGGCGATAATCTGTGCTCTGGCGGCTCCATCATCAGCGTGGTGGCGGAAAACCCGACCGCGGGCAGTGTCGATGCCGCCATCAAAGCGACACTCTCGAGCTGGATTTCTGGCCAGGCGGTCATCTTCGGTACGCGCGGGATCACCGTCAACGCCGTTGCCGCCGGGCGCAGCGCGCAGCCCGGATACGAGGGCCTATCGCGCACACCGCCGTCCGTCGGACCCGAGGTGGCCCGTCTGGCCCTGTTCTTGACCAGCCCAGCGGCTCGACACATCAGCGGCCAGACGCTGCACGTCAGCCACGGCGCACTGGCTAGTTTCGCCTAGAGCTGATTTAGCCTTTCGGGGTTGATGGCTACGGTGGACACCGTGGCTATTCGACTTGGTTTCCAGATCCCCAACTTCTCCTACGGCACCGGGATAGAGCAACTCTTCCCGACGGTCATCGCTCAGGCCCGCGAAGCCGAATCGGCTGGATTCGACTCGGTTTTCGTGATGGACCACTTCTACCAACTGCCCATGCTGGGCGACCCCGACCAGCCGATGCTGGAGGCCTACACCGCCCTGGGCGCGCTCGCCACCGCCACCGAACGGGTGCAGCTGGGCACCTTGGTGACCGGCAATACGTACCGCAACCCCACCGTGCTGGCGAAGATCATCACCACGCTGGACGTGATCAGTCAGGGCCGGGCGATTCTGGGCATCGGCACCGGCTGGTTCGAACTCGAGCACGATCAACTGGGCTTCGATTTCGGCACCTTCACCGACCGGTTCAACCGCCTCGACGAGGCGCTGGAGATCATTCTGCCGATGATCAAGGGTGAGCGACCGACCTTCTCGGGCACTTACTACCGGGCCAGCCAGGCACTGGCCAATCCGCGCTTCCGCGATCACATTCCACTGATGATCGGCGGCAGTGGTGAGAAGAAGACCATTCCGCTGGCCGCGCGGCACTTCGACCATCTCAACGTGATTGCCGGCTTCGACGAACTGCCGCGCAAGGTGCAGGTCGTCCAGCAGGAGTGCGAGAAGATCGGCCGCGATCCGGCCACGCTGGAAACCAGCATGCTGATCACAGCGATGGTCAGTGACGCCATCAAAGCCGACCAGATCCCCGCCGAGATGAGCCAGCGCATGGTGGTCGGCAGCCCTGACTCGATCGCCGACCAGATCAAAACCAAAGTGATCGACGCGGGAATCGACAGCGTGATCATCAACATGCCGTACTACACGCCCGGCGTCATCAACGCGGTAGGCGAAACGCTCCGACCGCTGGTCGGCCTCCAGGTCGGCTAGTTCTCGGGTTGGGCAACGTGTTTAGGTGGGCTAGGTCATAACGCGTACCAACCATGACGGACATCACGCTCCTGCAACCAGAGTCGATCCTCGGTGTGGTTGATTACACAGGCTCTCACCTGGGTTTTTGGGTATTCACTTCACTATCCTTAGTAGTTGAGCGGCACGCGTAAACGCGCCCAGTCAGGAGCAGTGCAGAGATGAGCCCCCAGCTCGAAACCCCAGCTGAACCGAAGCGTCGACACCGAGTCGTCATCATCGGATCGGGGTTCGGCGGACTCAATGCGGCAAAGAAGCTCAAGCACGCCGATGTCGATATCAAGATGATCGCCCGCACCACCCATCACCTGTTCCAGCCGTTGCTGTATCAGGTGGCTACCGGGATCATCTCCGAGGGCGAAATCGCCCCCGCGACCCGGGTTGTTCTGCGTAAGCAGCGCAACGTTCAGGTGTTGCTCGGCAATGTCACCCATATCGACCTGGCCAACCAGTGCGTGGTCTCGGAGTTGCTCGGCCACAGTTACGAGACTCCTTTCGACAGTTTGATCGTCGCGGCCGGCGCCGGCCAGTCCTACTTCGGCAATGACCAATTCGCCGAGTTCGCACCCGGCATGAAGTCGATCGACGACGCGCTGGAGCTGCGCGGCCGGATTCTGAGCGCCTTCGAGGCGGCCGAACGGTCAACCGATCCGGAACGCCGCGCCAAGCTGCTGACGTTCACGGTCGTCGGGGCCGGTCCCACCGGTGTCGAAATGGCCGGGCAGATCGCCGAGTTGGCCGACCACACCTTGAAGGGCGCGTTCCGGCACATCGATTCCACCAGGGCGCGAGTGATCCTGCTCGACGCCGCGCCGGCCGTATTGCCACCGTTTGGCGAAAAGCTGGGTCAGCGGGCGGCCGCCCGGCTGGAGAAGATGGGTGTAGAGATACAGCTGGGTGCCATGGTCACCGATGTGGACCGCGACGGTCTCACGGTGAAGGATTCCGACGGCACCATCCGGCGCATCGAGTCGGCCTGCAAGGTGTGGTCCGCCGGTGTATCGGCCAGCAGGTTGGGCCGGGATCTCGCCGAGCAGTCACCAACCGAGCTCGACCGGTCCGGGCGGGTCAAGGTGCTTCCCGACTTGTCCGTCCCGGGGTTCCCGAACGTGTTCGTCGTGGGTGATATGGCCGCCGTCGAAGGCGTACCGGGGGTGGCGCAGGGCGCCATTCAGGGCGCTAAGTATGTGGCCAGGGCAATCAAGGGCGAACTCGCCGGGGCCGACCCCGCGCAGCGGGAGCCGTTCCAGTACTTCGACAAAGGCTCCATGGCCACGGTGTCGCGGTTTTCCGCGGTGGCCAAGATCGGTCCGCTGGAGTTCAGCGGCTTCATTGCCTGGCTGATGTGGCTGGTGCTGCACCTCGTGTACCTGGTCGGCTTCAAGAGCCAGATCACCACGCTGTTGTCCTGGACTATGACATTCCTGAGCAACCGGCGAGGCCAGCTGACCATCACCGACCAACAGGCGTTCGCGCGAACGCGGCTCGAACAGCTGGCCGAATTGGCTGCCGAAGCACAGGATTCGCCCGCCCGAAGAGCTAGCTGAGCGGTTCACTGAGTACCGCGGCGTAGGGCTAGCTCTTGGCGGCCAGTCTCCGAAAATTTGCTTAGCTCCCCATAGAGTTTGGGCAGGTCAGGGCGTACTTAGGCGGTTAACCCTGAGAGTCTGCCCCCGCTAGCTTGAATCGCGGTGTCGAGATGATCCGCAACACTGTCAGTTGGTAGCCGACCGACTAGCATCTGCTTTATGAAAGACCGCTGGCCTTTGACAGGCCGTGCGGAGGAACTTCGTCTCATCAGCGAGGCTCTCGGTGACGGCGAATACAAGGGCATTGTTGTCGCCGGTGCGGCCGGGGTAGGCAAGACACGGTTGACGCGTGAAGCCGCCAGTGCGGCGGCGCAAACCGGGTGGTCGGTGCGGCGGGTGGCCGGCACAGCAACGGGTCGCGCGGTGACGCTGGGAGCATTCGCGCGGTGGGCCGACGCCACCGACACATCGTCACTGGCGTTGGCACGCAAAGTATTCGCTGGACTGACCGAAGGCACCAACGGTGCGCCTTTGCTGGTACTCGTCGACGACGCGCATCTGCTCGACGACCTCTCGGCACTGATCGTGCATCAACTGGTGCTGCAAGATGTGGCGAGTGTGATCGCCACCATCCGCACTGGCGAGCCCACACCCGACGCTGTTAGGGCCCTGTGGAAGGACAGCCTGCTGCGACGGTTGGAGTTGCAGCCGTTGTCCCGCAACGAGACCGAAAGTCTGTTGCAGACTGTTCTGGACGGTCCCGTTAGCGCCGAGGGTGCCGAACGGCTGTGGAAGTTGAGCCACGGGAACGTCCTGTATCTGCGCCATCTCGTAGAACACCATTGTGAATTGGGCAGTCTCGCGCGTGTCGCCGGCGAATGGCGTTGGACCGGAACACCATCGGCATCACCGTCACTGGCCGAATTGGTGGAGCAACAAATCGGCGAGGTGCCCGACGATTTACAGCACGTCGTGGACTTGGTGGCGATCGCCGAGCCCATCGACCGTCGTCTGCTGGCCGCGCTGGCAGATCCGCAGGCGATCGAATCCGCCGAACAACGTGGGCTGATCGTGGGAGCCGCCACTACTGATGCCGTTTTCGTCGGCCATCCGCTGTATGCCGAGATTCGGCTGAGCCACTGCGGGCCATCCCGGCTGAGAAGGTTACGCGGACTCGTCGCCGCCGCTATGGCGACGACAGCTGACGTCGACTTACTTCGGCTCGGACTGCTGTGGTTGGAATCCGATCTCCTGCCTGACGCGCAGATCCTGACCCAGGCCGCGAAGATCGCCGCGTCGCGACTGGACGTCGGACTCGCCGAACGGCTCGCGCGGGCGGCCGTGACGGCACAACCCAGTCCCGAGACGAAGATCCCGCTGGCCTACATCCTGTTCCTGCAGGAGAAGGGCGATGCCGCCGAAGAAATCCTCGACACGCTCGGCACGTCGGAGCTCGCCACGCGCGGGTTCTTGGACGGATCCATCCTGCGTGCGTCGAATCTGTTGCGGCTGTTGAAGAAACCCGACCAATCCCGCGTCGTGATCGACGACGCGATACGACTCGGTGATGACAACCGCAACCATTCGCTGCGCACGTTCCGCGCCACGATCGAAGTGATGGCCGCTGAACCGACAGTCGCGATCGAGACGATGGCCGCGGTCGACCACGACCGGTTGGATGAATTCGGCCGTGTCGTCGGGTGCGCCGCGGAGACCATTGCGCTCGGCGACCTTGGGCGCGCAAAGGACGCCGCTCAGCGGGCAGGCGTCGGGTACCGCGTGCTGGCCGAAGCACCGCTGGAAGAGTCGTTTCACGGCACAGGTCTGGCGGAGTTTCACGCCTACGCGCTGATGGCCGCAGGGTACGTCGACGAGGCGGTGGCCGTTGCTGACGAGCAGTCTCGCCAGTACGCCGATCTGCCTGGCATGTCGCGGTCGATGGCTGTTGCTGCCCAGGGAATGGTTGCGCTTGGGCAGGGTGATTTGGCTGCATCCCTGGGGTATTTGAAATCGGCGGCCGAGAGTTTCGGCGGCTACGGCGAGATCTCCGGTCTGTTCTATCGATTCAGGATCCTGCAGACCGAGGCGCTGGCACGGTCCGGCGCCGTCGATGCCGCCCTGGCTTCACTGGAAATGACTCAACGGAGCCGACATCCGGCATACAGGTACGTCGAATCCGGATACCTCTTGTCGACCGCCTGGGTAAGCGCAGCACAGGGCAGAACTACTGATGCCCGCGAATTCGCTGAGCGCGCAACAGAATTCGCTAACAATCACGGACAATGTGCGCGCGAGGTCCTCTGTCTACAGACCGGGGTACAGTTCGGCGACGTCGGCGCCGCGTCCCGACTCGAGGAGCTGTCCACTCAGGTAGAGGGCCCCAGGGCACCCCTGTCAGCCCGCTACGCCCGCGCGCTGGCCGACGACGACGCTGCGGGGTTGGATGCGGTGTCGCGCGACTTCGAGGCGATGGGCGACGTTCTGGCCGCGGCCGATGCCGCGGCGCAGGCGGCCGCCTCCCACCGTTCGGGCGGGCGACGCGGCAGTGCGCTCACCGCGAGTGCCCGGGCGCAGCTGCTGGCCAGGCAGTGCGGGGGCGCGGTCAGTCCGGCGTTGGCCGCCAGCAAGGTGTCGCTGCCCTTCACGCGACGCGAGCATGAGGTTGCGAATCTGGTGTCGCGAGGGTTGTCCAACAGGGATATCGCCGAAGCGACTTCCTTGTCGATTCGCACTATCGAGGGCCACGTCTATCAGGCCAGCACTAAGGCCGGTGTTTCTACGCGTTCAGAACTATCCGCCTTGGTGCAGCAGTTCAGCGACGGAGAAGCCGAGACCAACGGGTGAGGCACCCCACCGAAAGTCCCGAAGGCCCCGCCGTCAGGAATGCGTGTCATTTTCTGCCGACCCGCGGCGGCTCTGGATAGCGCTGTCCAACTTGCGGTGCGCCAAGTCGAGCAGTGTGCCGAGGCTTTCCTGCTCGATGTGGAGGTACTCGCAGATCACCTCGTCCGCCGCGCCGGCATCCTGCAAGCGAAGCGCCAATGAATGCGCTTCGGGCAAGCTGCGCAGAGCCGCCTCGTATTCGTCCGTTGTCACGACCAATCCCGCCACCACGCTGCCATCCCGGTCTCGCCAAAGATGCCGCACTGCGCACCGCTTTGACCCGTACCCCACTACCTGATTTGCGAATGCTTTCCATACCCGACTACCTGCTTTTCGGTCGGATCAAAGGGTGGGGGCAAACGTCATCACCCGGGGTCTGTGCGAGTCCTCAGGCCTGAATCAAAGCAGGTAGTAGTCACCGGTTTCGGGTTGAAATCCAGGTAGTGCGCCACGGGGGTCTTCTCCCCCCAGCGGCGCTAGGTTTTGCGCGAGCAATAGTCGGGGATGGAAGGGCGTCATGTCATTTGTTGTGGTTGGGCCGGATGTATTGGATTCTGCGGCTGAGGAGTTGGCGCGGATCGGGTCGGGTGTGCGTGCCGCGAATGCCGCCGCAGCGGTCCCGACGACGGGGGTGGTGGCGGCGGCTGGTGATGAGGTGTCGGCGGCGATAGCGTCCCTGTTTTCCAGCCACGCCCAGCAGTTTCAGGCGGCCAGTGCGCAGGTGGCGGGGTTCCACGACCAGTTCGTGCAGACGTTGAGCGCGGGTACGGCCGCCTACGTGCAGACCGAGGCTGCCGCGGCGGCTCAGGGTGTGCTAGATGCGGTGAATGGGCCGGCGGTGGCGTTGTTGGGTCGCCCGTTGATTGGTAATGGCGCGAACGCGACCTCGCCGGGGCAGGCCGGTGGTGCCGGCGGCCTTTTGTACGGCAATGGCGGTAACGGCATGTCCGGGGTGAATCCGGGTGTGGGCGGTGGCGGCGGCGGCGCAGCGGGTCTGATCGGTTCCGGTGGTTCCGGTGGTGTGGGCGGGGCGGGTGCTGCCGGCGGGGCGGGTGGCACGGGCGGGTTGTTGTTCGGCAACGGCGGTCACGGCGGCGCGGGTGGGATTTCGGGCGGGACGGGTGGTGCGGGTGGTCGCGCGTTTCTGTGGGGCGCGGGTGGCGCGGGCGGCGCGGGCGGGGCCGGCGACGCGGTAGTAAGGGGCGGGGCCGGGGGTGTCGGCGGCGACAGTGGCTTTCTGTTCGGAAACAGCGGCGGCGGTGGAACCGGTGGGAACTCCGGTGGGGACGGCGCGGGCGCTGGTGGAAGCGCCGGTCGTACCTGGCTTTTCGGCGATGGCGGCGATGGAGGCACCGGCGGCGCCGGCGATCTGAATAACCGCGGCGGGGACGGCGGTGTCGGAGGCCGCGCCGGCTTGCTGGTCGGCAACGCCGGCGACGGTGGCGCCGGCGGGACCGGGTCGATCGGCGGCAGCGGCGGGGCCGGCGGCTACGCCGGGCTGGCCGGGACCGGCGGGGCCGGCGGAGCAGGCGGAGCAGGCATTACCGGTGCCATCGGAATCACCGCGGCCACAGCGGGCGCCGCGGGCACGAACGGCGGCGTAGGTGGCACCGGTGGAGTCGGCGGCGATGGCGGTGCCGGCGGGCTGCTGTTGGGCAACGGTGGGCACGGTGGGGCCGGCGGGCTCGCCGGCAACGGTGGGGCGGGCGGCAACGGCACCTCCGGGGTGCTCGACGGCGTGGCCGGCGGAGATGGCGGCAACGGCGAAGCGGCAGGGAACGGGGGCAATGGAGGGGCCGGCGGCCGGGGCGGATTCTTCGGCGTCCAGGGCGCTGGCGGGGCAGGCGCGGCCGGCGGGATCGGCGGGGCTGGCGGTGACGGCGGCAACGGGGCGACGGCAGAATTTGCGGGCGGCGCGGGCGCGGCCGGCGGCAACGGCGGCAACCCCGGGGTCGGCGGGATCGGCGGGGTCGGCGGGGCGGGTTCGGTGACCGGCGTCGACGGCGCAAACGGCAGCACACCTACCAGCGGCGGCAACGGTGGAACTGGCGGAAACGGCACTGACGGTCTGGCGTTGACTGGCCAGGCCGGCGGGGCCGGCGGCAATGGTGGTGCCGGCGGTCTGGTCGGCAACGGCGGGGCCGGGGGTAATGGCGGTTCCGGCGCTAACGGCGTGATCGCGACAAGCGCTGGCGAATCCGGTGGAGCCGGCGGCACCGGCGGCAACGGCGGGGCCGGCGGTCACGGGGGCGCCCAAGCCGGCAACGGGGGCAACGGCGGAGACGCCGGCTCGGGCGGTGACGGCCAGAACGGCATCGCCGGCAGCAGAGGTAGTGACGGTGCCCCCGGCGGCGGTAACACCGGCAATGGAGGCAACGGGACCAACGGCGGCTCGGGCGGCAACGGCGGCAACGGGGGCACCGGCGGGGCCGGCGGCGCCGCAGCAGCGGGCGTGGCCGGTAACCAGGGCGCAGGCGGTAACGCCGGCAATGGCGGGACCGGTGCCGCCGGCGGGGACGGCGGCAACGGCACCGACGGCGGATTCAATGGCGGCACCCCTGGCGGCAACGGCGGCAACGGCGGCAACCCCGGCGCGCAAGGATTCGGGGGAACCGGCGGTGCCGGATCCACTCCCGGACTTAACGGAACCGACGGCAGCACCGCGGCCAGCGGCGGGAACGGCGGCAACGGCGGCAACGGCGGGCCTGGGTTCCAATTCGGCAGCACCAATATCGCGGGCGGCGACGGCGGCAACGGCGGCAACGGCGGCCTTGTCGGCAACGGCGGCAATGGCGGTGCCGGCGGCAACGGCATCGACGGTGGCCAATTTTTCGACACGGCAGCTCCTGGGACGACCGGCGCCACCGGCAACAGCGGCGGCGCGGCCGGCAACGGCGGCAGCGGCGGCAGCGGCGGCGCACACGGCGGCAACGGCGGCAACGGCGGAGGCGGTGGACAAGGTGGACGAGGTGGTACGGGCCAGACCGGAGGCACCGGCGCCGACGGCGTCAACTTGGGCGACGCAGGCAACGCCGGCGGCGACGGCGGGCTCGGCGGCAACGGCGGGGTCGGCGGCAACGGCGGGGCCGCTGGCGCCGCGCCGGCGGGCCAGGTCGGTCAAGAAGGGGCCGGCGGGTCGGGCGGAGGGGGCGGCAACGGCGGCGGAGCCGGCGACGGCGGCAACGGCGCGACCGGAACGTGGGCCGTCAACAACGGCGTCGGCGGCGCGGGCGGCAACGGCGGCGACCCGGGACAGGGCGGCAGCGGCGCCAGCGGCGGCAGCGGCCTGACCCCAGGCGGAACCGGCGGCCAGGGCGCCACCGGCACCACCGGCGGTGACGGAGGCACCGGGGGCAGCGGCGCCGCCGCAGTCACTCCCGCTGGTACCGGCGCGGCCGGCGGCGCCGGTGGCAACGGCGGTGCGATCGGTAACGGCGGCACCGGGGGCAGCGGCGGCCAGGGCGGCATCGGCGTCACCCCGGCCACCCCCGGCGCGGTCGGCGGCAACGGCGGGGCGGGCGGTATCGGCGGGGCCGGCGGTGACGGCGGCATCGTGTCCGGCAACGCCGGCAACGGCGGCACCGGTGGTATCGGTGGCACCGGCGGGCAAGGTGCCACCGGTGCCACCGGCGGTACCGGTGGCACCGGCCTGAGCGGTGGGCTCGGCGGCCAAGGCGGTACCGGCGGCCAAGGCGGCGCCGTCGGCACCTTCACCGTCGGACACGCCGGCCTGCAAGGCGCCGGCGGGGCCGGCGGCACCGGCGGCACCGGCGGAAACGGCGGCAATGGCGGCAACGGCGCCGATGGTGCCGACTCGATCACTCCATCTGACAGGAACGGCGGCAATGGCGGCGACGGCGCCGACGGCGCCGACGGCGGCAATGGCGGCGCCGGGGGCACCGGATCCAGGACCGGGGCAACCGGCGCAGCTGGCGGACAGGGAAATGGCGGCACCGGCGGTAGCGGCGGTAGCGGCGGTGTTTACATCGGCGCCGGCGGTAACGGCGGCAATGGCGGGGACGGTGGCGACGGCGCGAACGGTGGCAACGCGGGCGCCGGCGGCGACGGTGCCGATGGCGGGGCGCCCGCCGGGAGTGGCGGCAACGGGGGCAGCGGCGGTTGGGGTTACGCCGGCGTCGGAGGCGACGGTGGCAACGGCGGAACCGGCGGCACCGGCTTACAATATGGCCTCGGTAACGGTGCCAACGGCGGCGCCGGCGGCAACGGCGGGATCGGTGGCCCGGGCTCCACTACTGGCGGCACCGGCGGCAGCGGCGGTGACGGCGGCAACGGCGGCGACGGCACGTATGCGCCGGGCGGATCAGGTGCCCCCGGTGGCATAGGCGGAACCGGCGGGGATGGCGCCGCCGGCGGCGCTCACTACAACGGCGTCACGAATCCCCCGGGAAAGCCAGGGACGGCTGGCTCTCTCGGTAGCGACCCCAACGGCGTCGACGCCGTCATCGGGGGCGCCGGTGGGGCCGGTGGAGCCGGTGGAGCCGGCGCCGGCTAGACGGTCGACGTTATTGCGCGTCGAGGTTCTGCAGGCGCACCTGACCGCGGGCCACCACTCGGTCGTTGTCATCGGCGATGGTGACCAGCCACAGCTGCTGACGCCGGCCGCGGTGGATCGGTTCGGCGGTGCCGTACACCGTCCCCGAGCCGATGGAACGCAGGAAATCCGTGTTGTTGTTGACGCCGACAACATCTCCGCCGCCGTGCTCGGCGAGCCACGTGTACGCGGCCACGCTGGCCATACTCTCGATCATCGAGCAGTAGACCCCGCCGTGCACGAGGCCCATTGGCTGAAGGAGTTTGGGCTTGACCTGTAATTGCGCGCGGGCGCCGTCGGGGCTGAGTTCGGTGTACCGCAGGCCCAATTCGGCGTCGAACGGCGCGGTGAATTCGACTGGAACGGTCGCGTCCTGCGGCGGTGGCACGTTCATGTGTCTACACCATGCGGCCTGAAACGCAGGCGAGCCCCGTGCCATCGAGGCACGGGGCTCGCCGACCGAGTTGACCGGGGGTCACAGCAGCCCTCTGGACTCTCCGCAGTCGTTGTCGCTCGATCCCCCTAAGGGTAGGCAAGGCTGCCCTAATTTTGCAAGGGTCCGGCGGGTACTCTGGTATTCGGATTGCGGCGAGCGTTACGTACGACAGTCGGTAGTAAGCGGGAGTACGCTGGCTATAAGCCTCAGGAGATGAACGAACTATGGCCAAGCTGACGCGGCTAGGGGATTTGGAACGTGCCGTGATGGACCATCTGTGGTCCACGCCCGACGCTCAAACGGTCCGCCAGGTCCATGAAGCGCTGTCCAGGCGCCGCGACCTCGCCTACACAACGGTGATGACCGTGCTGCAACGGTTGGCCAAGAAGAATCTGGTTTCCCAGATTCGTGATGACCGGGCCCACCGTTACGCACCCGTTCACGGCCGTGACGAGCTCGTTGCCGGACTCATGGTCGATGCGCTGTCCCAGGCTGAAGATTCCGGCGGCAGGCAGGCCGCGCTGGTGCATTTCGTGGAGCGCGTCGGCGCCGACGAGGCCGCGGCACTTCGGCGCGCGCTTGCCGAACTGGAAGCCAGTCAACGCAACACGCCGCCGACTGGCGTTCCAGCGGAGGACTGAGGGAGACTAGCAGCGTGTCCGCGCTGGCCTTCATCTTCCTTGCGGTGCTGCTGGCCGGCCCAGCGCCGGCTTTGTTGGCGCGCGCGACCTGGCCGTTGCGCGCCCCCCGCGCCGCAATGGTGCTGTGGCAGGCTATCGCGCTGGCCGCGGCCCTCTCGGCCTTTAGCGCCGGCATCGCGATCGCCACCCGGCTGCTGATGCCCGGGCCCGACGGGCGGCCCACCGCCGGCGTCATCGGCGCCGCGGACCGGCTCGGGTGGCCGTTATGGACGGCGTACATCGCGGTCTTCGCACTGACGGTGCTGGTCGGCGCCCGCCTGGTGGTTGCCGTGGTGCGGTTGGCCATCGCCAATCGACGGCGGCGGGCCCATCACCGGATGGTGGTCGATCTGGTCGGGGTCGGACACGGCGCGGCGCTCGCGCAGCCGTGTGCCGGCACGCGCGACCTTCGGGTGTTGGATGTCGCGCAGCCGCTCGCCTACTGCCTGCCGGGGGTGCGCAGCCGGGTTGTGGTCAGCGAGGGCACGCTGACCACGCTGGCCGACGCCGAAGTCACCGCCATCCTCACCCACGAGCGAGCGCACCTGCGAGCCCGGCACGACCTGGTTCTGGAAGCGTTCACCGCGGTGCACGCGGCTTTCCCGCGAGTGGTACGCAGCGCCAACGCACTGCGTGCGGTACAACTGCTCGTCGAACTACTGGCCGACGACGCCGCGGTGCGCGCTACCGGGCGCACTCCCCTGGCCCGGGCGTTGGTTGCGTGCGCATCAGGGCGCACCCCGTCTGGCGCGCTGGCCGCGGGGGGTCCCAGTACGGTGCTGCGGGTGCGACGGCTGTCCGGACGTGGCAACAGTCTGGTGTTATCGGCTGCCGCGTACCTGGCGGCGGCAGCCGTATTCGGCGTGCCGACCGGGGCGCTGGCCGTCCCATGGCTCACCGAGCTGCAACGGCTGTTCAACTTCTAGTGATTTGGTGCAACCTGCCAAGCGAAACACTTTGGAATACCGCGGGTGCGCTGTGCCAAAGTGTGTCGGAACCGCTTTAGCTGAAAGTTCTCCAACTTGAGAGGCGAAAACATGAGCTCGTCGGATTCGAAGACTGGCACCGCACAGATCGGCGTCACCGGTCTGGCCGTGATGGGTTCGAACCTCGCCCGCAACTTCGCGCACCACGGCTACACCGTGGCGCTGCACAACCGATCCATCGCCAAGACGGATGCCCTGCTCAAAGAGCACGGTGACGAAGGCAAGTTCGTCAGGTCGGAGACCATCGAGGAATTCCTGGACGCGCTTGAGAAGCCGCGACGGGTGATCATCATGGTCAAGGCCGGCGACCCGACCGACGCGGTCATCAACGAGCTCGCCGACGCCATGGAAGACGGCGACATCATCATCGACGGTGGCAACGCGCTTTACACCGACACCATCCGCCGCGAGAAGGCGATCCGGGAGCGAGGCCTGCACTTTGTCGGTGCGGGCATCTCTGGCGGTGAGGAGGGCGCGCTCAAGGGCCCGTCGATCATGCCCGGCGGTCCGGCCGAGTCGTACAAGTCGCTGGGCCCGCTGCTTGAGGAGATCTCCGCGCACGTCGACGGCGTGCCGTGCTGCACCCACGTCGGTCCCGACGGCGCCGGTCACTTCGTCAAGATGGTGCATAACGGCATCGAGTACTCCGACATGCAGCTGATCGGCGAGGCCTACCAGCTGCTGCGCGACGGCCTCGACAAGACCGCGCCCGAGATCGCCGACGTGTTCGCCGAATGGAACAAAGGCGATCTGGACAGCTTCCTCATCGAGATCACCGCGCAGGTCTTGCGGCAAACCGACGCCAAGACCGGCAAGCCGCTGGTCGACGTCATTGTCGACGAGGCCGAGCAGAAGGGCACCGGCCGCTGGACGGTGAAGTCCGCGCTCGACCTCGGCGTGCCCGTGACCGGCATCGCAGAAGCGGTCTTCGCCCGCGCGCTGTCGGGGTCGGTGGCCCAACGCAAGGCCGCCACGGGACTTGCGTCAGGTGACCTTGGCGAGAAGCCCACGGATGCTGCGCAGTTCATCGACGACGTCAGCAAGGCGTTGTACGCCTCCAAGATCATCGCCTATGCCCAGGGGTTCAACCAGATTCAGGCTGGCAGCGCCGAATACAACTGGGGCATCAAGCCCGGGGACATGGCCACCATCTGGCGCGGTGGCTGCATCATCAGAGCTAAATTCCTCAACCGGATCAAGGAGGCGTTCGATGAGGACGCCGATCTGCCGTCACTCATCGTTGCGTCGTACTTCCGCTCCGCCATCGAGGAATCCATCGACAGCTGGCGACGCGTCGTGGTGAAGGCCACCGAACTCGGCATCCCGATCCCCGGGTTCTCGTCGGCCCTGTCCTATTACGACGCGCTGCGTACCGGGCGGCTCCCCGCCGCACTGACCCAGGGTCTGCGGGACTTTTTCGGCGCCCACACCTATGGGCGCGTCGACGCCGACCCCGGCAAGAAGTTCCACACGTTGTGGAGTGGGGACCGCAGCGAAGTTCCTGCCTAGCGGGCGGCAACCGGACAAATGGGGAGCTTAGTAGGTTGAGGCGACTGCGATGAGGTTCTTGGACGGGCACCGATCCGGGTATGACCTGACCTACAACGACGTTTTCATCGTGCCGACCCGATCCGAGGTCGCGTCGCGGTTCGACGTCGATCTGTCCACCAACGACGGCTCGGGCACCACCATCCCGGTGGTGGTCGCCAACATGACCGCGGTGGCCGGGCGGCGGATGGCTGAGACGGTGGCGCGCCGTGGCGGGATCGTCATCCTGCCGCAGGATCTTCCGATCACGGCTGTGCGCCAGACAGTGGAGTTCGTCAAGAGCCGTGACCTGGTCCTGGATACGCCGGTGACTCTGGAGCCCGACGATTCGGTGTCCGATGCGATGGCGCTGATCCACAAGAGGGCGCACGGCGTGGCGGTGGTGGTATTCGAGGGCCGGCCGATCGGTTTGGTCAGCGAAGCGTCATGCGTCGGTGTCGATCGCTTCAGCCGGGTGCGCGACGTCGCAGTGACCGACTTCGTGACCGCTCCGGTGGGCACCGAACCACGCAAGATCTTCGATCTGCTCGAACATGCCCCCATCGACGTCGCGGTGCTGACCAACGCGGATGGTGCGCTGGCGGGAGTGCTGACCCGCCGGGGGGCGATCCGTGCCGGGCTCTACACCCCGGCCACCGATGTCCATGGGCGGCTGCGCGTCGGCGCCGCCGTCGGCATCAACGGCGACGTGGCCGGCCGGGCCCAGTCCCTGGTCGAGGCCGGCGTGGACGTACTGGTGATCGACACCGCACACGGGCACCAGGTCAAAACGCTCGACGCAATCGCGGCAGTCTCCGCGGTGGACCTGGGTGTGCCGCTGGCGGCGGGCAACGTGGTGTCGGCCGAGGGCACCCGGGATCTGATCGGCGCCGGAGCGAGCATCGTCAAGGTCGGTGTCGGACCGGGCGCGATGTGCACCACCCGGATGATGACCGGCGTAGGCCGACCGCAATTTTCCGCGGTGCTCGAATGCGCCGCTGCGGCAAGGCAACTCGGCGGCTACGTGTGGGCCGACGGCGGGATCCGCCACCCGCGGGATGTGGCGCTGGCGCTGGTCGCCGGGGCGTCGAACGTGATGATCGGGTCGTGGTTCGCCGGTACGTACGAGTCGCCCGGAGACCTGATGCGGGACCGCGACGACCAGCCCTACAAAGAGAGCTACGGCATGGCATCGAAGCGGGCGGTGGTGGCCCGGGCAGCCGCGGACACCGCGTTCGATCGTGCCCGCAAGGCGTTGTTCGAGGAAGGCATCTCGACATCCCGGATGGGGCTGGACCCCGACCGGGGCGGCGTCGAGGACTTGATCGACCACATCACCTCGGGTGTTCGCAGCACCTGCACCTACGTCGGTGCCGCCACCCTGACCGAACTGCACGAGCGTGCGCTCGTCGGCGTGCAGTCGGCGGCGGGGTTCGCCGAGGGGCATCCGCTGCCCTCGGGCTGGTGAACGCCGGAACCATCAGAAACAATTGCAGGGACGCTGAGGCCAGTCGTATCCGCTCGTGCCGGATGTCTTCGCTAACATGTGAATTCCTGTGATCGTGAACGTCACCGCCACCCTCGTCAGCGTGTTTGCCATCGCGGCGCTCATCTTTGGCAACGGGGTGTTCGTTGCGGCCGAATTGTCGCTGACCGCGCTGGACCGCAGCACGGTCGAGGCCAACGCCCGCAGGGGCGGCTGGCGCGACCGGCTCATCCAGCGCGCACAGAACGGACTCTCATTCCAGTTGTCGGGCGCTCAGTTGGGTATCTCGATCACCACGCTGGCGACGGGCTACCTGACCGAACCGATGTTCGCCAACCTGCCGCATCCGTGGTTCGACGCCATCGGGATACCGGATCCGGTGGCCGACGGCATCATGGCATTCCTGGCGATGTTGGTCGTGACGTCGGTCTCGATGGTATTCGGCGAGTTGGTGCCGAAATATCTCGCCGTCGCGCGCCCACTGGCGACCGCACGCGCCGTCGTCGGCATCCAAACGCTGTTCTCGTTGCTGGTCACCCCCGTCATCAGGTTGACGAACGGGGCGGCGAACTGGATCGTTCGCCGACTCGGCGTCGAACCGGCTGAGGAGCTGCGGTCGGCCCGCTCACCTCAAGAGCTGCTGGCGCTGGTGCGGAACTCCGCACGCAGCGGCGCCCTGGACGCGACAACCGCTGCACTCGTCCGGAGATCTCTGCAGTTTGGCACCCGGACCGCAGAGGAGCTGATGACGCCGAGGTCGAAGATCGTGGCGCTGCAGACCGATGACACCGTCATGGATTTGGTTGCGGCCGCCGCCGAGTCCGGATTCTCCCGATTCCCCATCGTCGACGGTGACCTCGACGAGACAGTGGGCATCGTGCACGTCAAGCAGCTGTTCGAAATTCCGCTCGTCGATCGCGCACACACGCTGCTGACCGCGGTCGCGCAGCCGGTCCCGGTCGTGCCGTCCACACTGGACGGTGATGCGGTGCTGGCGGCGATCCGCGCCAATAATCTGCAGACCGCGATGGTGGTCGACGAGTACGGCGGCACCGCGGGCATGGTGACCGTCGAGGACCTGATCGAAGAGATCGTGGGCGATGTCCGCGATGAACACGACGATGCCACTCCGGATGTGGAGTCGGCGGGCAGCGGCTGGCGGGTGTCGGGCTTGCTGCGTATCGACGAAGTGGCCATCGAAACCGGTTATCGAGCCCCCGAAGGACCCTACGAAACGATCGGCGGCCTGGTGCTGCAAGAGATCGGACATATCCCGGTGGCCGGCGAAACGGTGGGACTGCCTGCGTTGGATCCGGACGGCTTGTTGGACGATGCAGTGTGCTGGCAGGCGACGGTGGTTCGGATGGATGGCCGCCGGATTGACCTATTGGAGCTGACCGAACTCAGCGGCCATGCCGAAACGCCCGAGGAACGGGCCGCTGATGGATAGCACGCTAGGAATCCTGCTGGCGATCCTGCTGATCGCGGTGAACGCGTTCTTCGTCGGAGCGGAATTCTCGCTGATCTCGGCTCGTCGGGACCGCTTGCAAGCGTTGGCCGAACAGGGCAAAGCGCGTGCGGTCACCGTGCTTCGCGCCGGTGAGCAGCTCTCGTCCATGCTGGCGGGCGCCCAGTTGGGCGTCACGGTGGCGTCGCTGCTGCTCGGCCGGATCGGCGAGTCGGCGGTCGCCGAAGTGCTCCGGACAACGCTAGGGCTGACTGATATGCACCCTGCGCTGGTGCACACGCTGTCGTTTGTTATCGCGTTGGCGCTGGTGGTGACGCTGCATGTGCTGCTTGGCGAGATGGTACCCAAGAACATCGCGCTAGCCGGGCCGGAGCGGACGGCGATGCTGCTGGTCCCGCCGTACCTGGCCTACGTGCGTGTCGCCCGACCGTTCATCAGCTTCTACAACAAATGCGCCAACGCTGTACTGCATGGGCTGGGGGTGCAGCCTAAAGACGAGCTCGACATCTCCGTCTCCCCGGTCGAGCTCAGCGAGCTGATCTCCGAGTCGGTGTCCGAAGGTCTCTTGGATGAGGAAGAACACACCCGGCTGACTCGGGCGCTGCGGATTGGCACCAGAGTGGTCGGCGACGTGGCCGTTCCGATTGCCGAGATCCGGGCCGTGCCGGTGGCGGCGGCTGGTTCAGGACCCACGGTCGGAGCGGTCGAACAGGCTCTGACCGAGACCGGCTACTCCCGGTTTCCGATAGCCGGCCTCGACGGTGCATTCATTGGCTACCTGCACATCAAGGACGTACTGACGCTGGGTGACGATCCGCGCACCGTCATCGATCTGGCGCTGGTGCGTCCGCTGCCACGGGTTGCCACCTCACTGCCGCTGGCCGACGGCTTGACGCGAATGCGCCGCAACAACAGCCATCTGGCCCTGGTGACGAGTGGCGACGGGAACGACGGGAATATCGTCGCGATGGTGGCGATGGAGGATCTGGTCGAGGACCTGGTCGGCGCCATGCGTGACCGGACACCGTGAGACCGATACCGCGGGCGTGACCTGCTGTTGCGGGTGCGGCGAATACGCTCGCAATAGTGCTGGCCGGTAGGCTGGTAGGTAGCGAATTGGGGCCAATCGGGGGCCAATGGAGGCTCAGTGAGGCTTTTACGAAGGAGAAAAATGACTGATCGCGTGTCGGCGGGGAATTTGCGCGTCGCCCGTGTGCTCTACGACTTCGTTAACAACGAGGCGCTGCCTGGCACCGACGTCGACCCAGACAGCTTCTGGGCGGGCGTCGACAAGGTCGTCACCGACCTCACGCCGCAGAACCAGGCTTTACTGAACACACGCGATGAGCTGCAGGCCCAGATCGATAAATGGCACCGGCACCGCGTGATCGAGCCGCTCGACGCCGACGCTTACCGGCAGTTCCTCGCCGAAATCGGTTACCTGCAGCCCGAACCCGACGATTTCACCATCACCACCTCTGGCGTTGACGACGAAATCACCAAGACCGCCGGCCCGCAGCTGGTGGTGCCGGTTCTCAACGCGCGGTTCGCGCTGAACGCGGCCAATGCCCGGTGGGGCTCGCTCTACGACGCCTTGTACGGCACCGATGTCATCTCCGAGAGTGACGGCGCCGAAAAGGGATCCGGCTACAACAAGGTTCGCGGCGACAAAGTGATCGCCTACGCCCGCACGTTCCTCGACCAGGCTGCTCCCCTGGCGTCGGGTTCCTGGGCGGACGTGACGGGCTTGAGCATCACCGACAGCGGGCTGGAGGTCGCCATCGGTGCGGGGACCACCGGCTTGGCGAGCCCGGAGAAGTTCGTCGGATACACCGGCGAGCTCGGCTCGCCCACCTGGTCGGTGTTGCTGGCCAATCACGGTTTACACATCGAAATCCTGATCGACCCGCAGTCGCCTATCGGCAAGACCGACGCCGCCGGGATCAAAGACGTGGTCCTGGAATCGGCGATCACCACGATCATGGACTTCGAGGATTCGGTGGCCGCGGTCGACGCCGACGACAAGGTGCTGGGCTACCGCAATTGGCTTGGCCTGAACAAGGGTGACCTGAGCGAGGAGGTCACCAAGGACGGCAAGACCTTCTCCCGTGTGCTCAACCCGGACCGCACCTACACATCGCCGGACGGCGGCGGGCAGTTCACCCTGCCCGGGCGCAGCCTGTTGTTCGTCCGCAACGTCGGCCATCTGATGACCAACGATGCGATCGTCTTCGACAATCAGGGCGCCGACGGTGGCGAGGTGTTCGAGGGCATCATGGACGCCCTTTTCACCGGCCTGGCAGCGGTCCATGGGCTCAAAATCGGTGACGGGAACGGGCCGATGGCCAATAGCCGCACGGGTTCCATCTACATCGTCAAGCCAAAGATGCACGGCCCCAAAGAGGTCGCGTTCACCTGCGAGCTGTTCAGCCGCGTCGAAGATGTTCTGGGGTTGCCGCAGGGCACGATGAAGGTCGGCATCATGGACGAAGAACGCCGTACGACGCTCAACCTCAGGGCATGCATCAAAGCCGCTGCGGACCGGGTCGTCTTCATCAACACCGGTTTCCTGGACCGCACCGGCGACGAGATTCATACCTCGATGGAGGCCGGCCCGATGATCCGCAAGGGTGCCATGAAGGGCACCACCTGGATCAAGGCGTACGAAGACGCCAACGTCGACACCGGGCTTGCCGCCGGCTTCTCGGGCAGGGCCCAGATCGGCAAGGGCATGTGGGCGATGACCGAGCTGATGGCCGACATGGTCGACCAGAAGATCGGCCAGCCGAAGGCCGGCGCCACCACCGCGTGGGTGCCTTCGCCGACGGCGGCCACCCTGCACGCCATGCACTACCACCAAGTGGATGTGTTCGCCGTGCAGAAGGAGCTCCAGGGCAAGACCCGCAGCACCATCGACGAATTGCTGACGATTCCGTTGGCCAAGGAACTGGCCTGGGCTCCTGAGGAGATCCGCGAAGAGGTCGACAACAACTGCCAGTCCATCCTGGGCTACGTGGTGCGCTGGATCGACGAGGGTGTCGGCTGCTCGAAGGTGCCCGACATCCACAACGTGGCGCTGATGGAGGACCGCGCCACGCTGCGGATCTCCAGCCAGTTGCTGGCCAACTGGCTGCGGCACGGCGTGATCACCAGCGAGGACGTCCGCGCCAGCCTGGAGCGGATGGCGCCGCTGGTGGATAAGCAAAACGCCGGTGACTCGGCGTATCTGCCGATGGCGCCCAACTTCGACGACAGCATCGCCTTTTTGGCGGCGCAGGAGCTGATCTTGTTCGGAGGGCAGCAGCCCAACGGCTACACCGAGCCGATCCTGCATCGCCGTCGGCGCGAGTTCAAAGCCCGCCTCGCTGACGGAGCCAACGCCTGAAGGTGCTTCGACATGCTGCTATGCCCCTGATGACTAGACTCGGCGCCGAGTCCACGAGCGCCCAGCTGATGGGTCGAACGAACTGATTGGGTCGGGCGAATTGATGGGTCGAACGAAAGGCGGCGGAAACCGTTATGGGTAGGCACAGATTGCCCGGCCCTGAGGATCCCGCCGACGAACCATTTCACGATTATGGTCGTCCCTCGGACGAGGGTCCCGCCGACGAGGTTCCCTTCGTCGATGAGGAAGCCGTCAGCGAAGACGCGCACTCTCCCGCAGGCGGCCCGTTTGCCGACGGCCCCGCCGGCGAGTACCCGGAATTCCCGCCCCGACAGGCCGAGCCGGCGACCCCTCCCACTGCTGCACGCCCACCGCTTCTTCGCCGGAGCCACCGGGGGCTCGCCGACTGGCAAGGCGGACATCGCAACGAGGCTGGGCGACGAGGCGTCAGCATCGGCGTGATCGTGGCCTTGGTAGCCGTCGTCGTGGTGGTGGGCACCGTGATCCTGTGGAGGTTCTTCGGCGACGCGCTGTCCAATCGCTCCCATCAGTCCGCCGGACGCTGTGTGGGCGGCAATGAGACCGTTCCGGTTGTTGTCGACCCGTCCATCGCCGAACAGGTGCAACAGTTCGCGGAGGGGTACAACCAATCGGCGGGTCCGGTCGGTGACCACTGCATGGCGGTCAGCGTCAAACCGGCCGCGTCGGACGCCGTTCTCAGTGGTTTCATCGGCAAGTGGCCGGCCGAGTTGGGCGGCCAGCCGGCGCTGTGGATCCCGGGCAGCTCGATCTCTGCGGCGCGCCTCGCCGGAGCCGCAGGCCAGAAGACCATCAGCGACAGCCGTTCACTGGTGACATCACCGGTGTTGCTTGCGGTGCGGCCAGAACTCACCCAGGCGCTCGCCAACCAAAACTGGGCGACACTGCCCGGCTTGCAGACCAACCCAAACTCGTTGTCGGGCTTGAACATGCCGACCTGGGGATCATTACGACTGGCGCTGCCGAGCAACGGCGCCGGGGACGCCTCGTTTTTGGCCGGTGAAGCCGTGGCGGCTGCATCGGTACCCGCCGGTGCGCCCCCTACCCAGGGCATTGGCGCAGTGCGCACCCTATTGAGCGGACAACCCAAACTCGCGGACAACTCGCTGGCAGAGGCGATGAACACGCTGCTCAAGCCCGGCGATGTGGCGACCGCACCGGTGCATGCCGTGATCACCACGGAACAGCAGCTGTTTCAGCGCGGGCAGTCGCTCTCGGACGCCCAGAGCACGCTGGGCTCCTGGCTACCGCCCGGGCCCGCGCCGGTTGCCGACTATCCCACGGTGCTGCTCGGCGGTTCGTGGCTGTCGCACGAACAGTCCGCGGCGGCCAGCGAGTTCGCCCGCTACATGCGCAAGCCCGAGCAACTCGCGAAGCTCGCCAAAGCGGGATTCCGGGTCAACGGCGTCCAACCGCCGAGCAGTCCGGTGACAAGCTTTGCCGCGCTGCCCGGCACGCTGGCGGTCGGCGATGACGCGATGCGGGCCACCTTGGCCGAAGCCATGGCCACGCCGTCCAACGGAGAAGCCGCCACCATCATGCTCGATCAGTCATTGCCCGTCGACGAAGGCGGAAAGACCCGGCTGGCCAACGTGATCGCGGCGCTCAACGACAAGGTCAAAGCGCTGCCTCCCACCGCCATCGTGGGGCTGTGGACCTTCGACGGGCACGAGGGTCGAAACGAGGTGACCACCGGGCCGCTGGCCGACCCCATCAACGGCCAGCCGCGCTCGGTGGCACTGACGGCCGCGCTGGACAAGCAATATTCGTCGGGCGGCGGAGCGGTCTCATTTACCACTCTGCGCATGCTCTACCAGGACATGCAGACGAACTACCATGCCGGCCAAACAAATTCGATACTGCTCATCACGGCAGGGCCGCACACCGACCAATCCCTGGACGGGGCGGGGCTGCAGAATTTCATCCGCACCGGCGCCGACCCGGCCAAACCGATCGCGGTCAACATCATCGACTTTGGCGCCGACCCGGACCGGGCAACCTGGGAAGCCGTCGCCCAGTTGAGCGGCGGTGGCTACCAGAACCTTGCGACGTCGGCCTCCCCTGATCTCGTCACGGCGATCAACACGTACTTGAGCTAATGGGCATCGATTTCACGCCGGATGCTGAGCTGTATCCGTTCGAGTCGCGATGGTTCGACAGCTCGCGTGGCCGCATCCACTACATCGATGAGGGAAACGGTCCGCCAATCCTGTTGTGCCACGGCAACCCGACGTGGAGCTTCCTTTACCGAGATATCATCGTCGCGCTGCGCGACCGATTTCGTTGCATTGCACCGGATTATCTCGGTTTCGGGCTGTCGGAGCGTCCCAGTGGGTTTGGGTACAAGATCGACGAGCACGCGGGCGTGGTTGGCGAGTTTGTTGATCACCTGGGCATTGACGGCTTCTTGACGATGGGTCAGGACTGGGGCGGCCCGATCGGCATGGCGGTCGCGGTGGAGCGTGCCGTGCGGGTGCGCGGCGTCGTGTTGGGCAACACTTGGTTCTGGCCGACGGACGTGCTGACGACGAAGATCTTCAGCAAGGTGATGTCCAGTCCCCCGATGCAGCGCGCAATCCTGCAGCGCAATTTCTTCGTCGAGCGGATGATCCCGCTGGGAACCGAACGCCGGCCGAGCGACGCGGTGATGGCGCACTACCGCGCGGTGCAGCCCAGTCCGGCCGCGCGGCTGGGTGTCGCCGAGATGCCCAAGCAGCTCCTGGCCGCCCGTCCATTCCTGGGACGGCTGGCCCGCGAAGTCCCGGCGAAGCTGGGCGCCAAGCCCGCGTTGTTCATCTGGGGCATGAAGGACTTCGCATTCAGACCGGGCCCGTCGATCCCAACGATGCGCGCGACGTTTCCCGATCATGTCCTCGTCGAGCTACCCAATGCGAAGCATTTCATTCAGGAGGATGCGCCCGCACAGATCGCCGCAGCGATCATCGAACGCTTCGCCTGATCGCCTGAGCCTTAGGCGAACGCCTCGACCGGCGGGCACGAGCAGACCAGGTTGCGGTCGCCGTAGGCGCCGTCGATGCGGCGCACCGGCGGCCACACCTTGGGCCGGAACGCCTTCCCCAGCGGATACGCGGCCTCTTCCCGGGTGTACGGGTGATCCCAGTCCGAACCAGCAGGCACTCGGCGGTGTGCGGCGCCCCGCGCAGCGGATTGTCGTCAACAGACCACTCCCCCGCGCCGACGCGGTCGATCTCGCCGCGGATGGCGATCATGGCCTCGCAGAATGCGTCGACCTCGGTGAGGCTTTCGCTCTCGGTGGGCTCCACCATCAGCGTTCCCGCGACCGGGAAGCTCATGGTCGGTGCGTGAAAGCCGTAGTCCGCCAAGCGTTTCGCGACATCGTCGACGGTCACGCCGGTCGACTTGGTGATCCGCCGCAGGTCCAGGATGCACTCGTGGGCGACCATGCCGTTTTCGCCGGTGTAGAGCACCGGGAAGTACTCGTCGAGCCGGCGGGCGATGTAGTTGGCCGAGGCGATCGCGGTCAGCGATGCCGCCCGCAGGCCGTCGCGCACCCATCATCCTGATGTAGGCCCAGCTGATCGGCAGGATCGAGGCCGACCCGTAGGGCGCCGACGACACGGCGGGACCCTGGGGCAGCTCCGGGGCAAACGGATGCCCGGGCAGGAACGGGGCCAGAGTGCGACCGCACCGCCACCGGCCCGACGCCCGGGCCCCCGCCGCCGTGCGGGATGCAGAACGTCTTGTGCAGGTTCAGATGGCTGACGTCGCCGCCGAACTTGCCCGGCCGGGCCAGGCCGACCAGGGCGTTGAGGTTGGCGCCGTCGACGTACACCTGGCCGCCGGCATCGTGCACGGCCGCGCAGATCTCGGCGATGTCGTGCTCGTACACGCCGTGCGTGGACGGGTAGGTGATCATCAACGTCGACAGCCGATCGGCATGCTCGGTGACCTTGGCGCGCAGATCGTCGAGGTCGACGTCGCCGTTATCCAGGCAGCCCACCACGACTACCCGCATTCCGGCCAACGCCGCCGACGCGGCGTTGGTGCCGTGCGCGCTGGACGGGATCAGGCAGATATCGCGGTGGGGTTCGCCCCGGCTTTCGTGGTACTCGTGGATAGCCAACAGGCCCGCGTACTCGCCTTGCGAGCCCGCGTTGGGTTGCAGCGAAACCGCGTCATAGCCGGTGATCTGCACCAGCCAGCTCTCCAGGTCGCCGATGAGGCGACGCAACCCCGCGGTGTCAGAAGCCGGGGCGAACGGATGCAGACGCGCGAATTCCGGCCAGGTGATGGACTCCATCTCGGCGGCGGCGTTGAGCTTCATCGTGCACGAGCCGAGCGGAATCATGCTGCGGTCCAAGGCGATATCCTTGTCCGCCAACGTGCGTAGGTAGCGCATCATCGCCGTCTCGGTGCGATATTGCGTGAACGCGGAATGGGTCAGGAACTGCGAGGTACGCACGGCGCCATCGGCGCCGGCCGGCTCGGCGGCCGAGACTCCGAAGGCGTCCAGCACCGCCGCAACGTGTGCGTCGGTGGTGGCCTCGTCACAGGCCACCGACACGTGGTCGGCGTCGACCCGCCATAGGTTGATGCCGTTGGCCTTGGCCGCCGCCACTACCTCGTCGGCGCGGCCCGGCACCCGCGCCAAAACAGTGTCGAAGTACTTGTCGTGCACCAGTGCGTCGCCCAGTGCGGCACCGATCTTCTCAGCATGGGAATGCACCCGGCGCGCGATAGCGGTCAGCCCGTCGGCGCCGTGGTAGCTGGCGTACATCGCGGCCATCACCGCCAGCAGTACCTGCGCGGTACAGATGTTGCTGGTCGCCTTGTCGCGGCGGATGTGCTGCTCGCGGGTCTGCAGCGCCAGGCGGTAGGCGGGCGACCCGTCGGCATCCACCGATACGCCGACCAACCGGCCTGGCAGTTGACGGGCATGCTTGGCGTGCACCGCCAGGTACCCGGCATGCGGACCGCCGAATCCCATTGGCACGCCGAACCTTTGGGTGGTGCCGAACGCGACGTCCGCGCCGATCTCGCCGGGCGGTGCGATCAGCGTGCACGCCAACAGGTCGGCGCCGATGGCAACCAGCGCGCCTCGATCGTGGGCCTGTGCCACGAGCGCCGACCAGTCCGTGATCCGGCCGCTGGCGCCGGGCAGCTGGGCGATGACGCCGAAGAACTCACCGTCGGGCAGCCCGTCACGCAAGTCGGCGGTCACGATCTCGATGCCCAACGGTTTGGCCCGGGTGGCCAGTACGGCTGCCGTCTGGGCGAACAAATCGGCGTCGACGGCCAGCCGGTTCGACGAGCCGCGAGCTGCCCGATGCATCAACGTCATGGCCTCGGCGCCCGCGGTGCCCTCGTCGAGCATCGATGCGTTCGCAATCTCAAGGCCGGTGAGATCGGTGACCATCGTCTGGAAATTCAGCAGCGCTTCCAGCCGACCCTGACTGATCTCAGGCTGGTACGGCGTGTAGGCGGTGTACCAGGCCGGGTTCTCCAAGATGTTGCGCAACAACACCGGTGGCGTGAGCGTGTCGTAGTAACCCTGCCCGATCATCGACACCGCGACGGTGTTGGCGTCGGCCAACGCTCGCAGCTCCGCGAGCGCCTCGGTTTCGCTGGCGGCCGCAGGCAATCCGTCCAGACCCGGTGCGGCGCCGCCGGCAGTGAGCTCATCGAGGATGCCCGCCGGGACTGCCTTGGCTGCCAGCACATCGAGCGAGTCGACGCCGATGACGGCAAGCATCGCGGCGACGGCGTCGCTGTCGGGGCCGATGTGGCGGCTCGCGAAAGTTGATTGGTCGGGCGTTGCTTGGTCGGGCAAAGTCGGGCTCCTGACAGGCGGTAGACAGATCAAAACGGCAGAGGACTTGCGGCCCTCTCCCTCTGTCGTCAACCCGAACCGGGCGCCTGAGAGATTCGGCAACCCCGATCACCGAGAACAGGGTCGACTTTCCCCATGGGCGGGCGACCCGATAAACGGGTCACCGCTTTCCAGAGGCATCGGGGCCCCGCGCGGTCCGGGTGCCTGAGAGGTTGACGGAGAGGTGTTGCTCCTTCGGCGTCCGTGACTGGCAGTCACGGAACTCTCCCGCGTGGAGGCGATGCGGTTACGAGTTTACCCGCGCGTCCCAAAGGGTGCGCAGGGACATACGCGGTGTGAGTCAGCCGATCTTGCGGTCGCGATGCTTGCGCCGGGACGCCAATTCGTCCTCCGGAGCGGTAATCGACTCGCCGCCGTCGGCGCGCTCGCCGGGGAAGTCGGCGATGACACCCGTCAGCTCGCGCATCGCACCGGACACGGCGATGCCGAACACGCCCTGTCCGCCCTGCAGCAGGTCGACGACCTCTTCGGCCGACGTGCACTCGTAAACGGTGGTGCCGTCGGAGAACAAGGTGATGTTGGCCAGATCCTGGACGCCGCGCTGGCGCAGGTGGTCGACTGCGACACGGATGTTGTGCAGCGAGATGCCGGTGTCGAGCAACCGCTTGACGATCTTGAGAACGAGGATGTCCTTGAACGAGTAGAGCCGTTGGCTGCCGGAGCCGGCCGCGCTGCGGATCGACGGCACCACCAACGAGGTGCGCGCCCAGTAGTCCAGCTGGCGATACGTGATTCCGGCGATCTGGCAGGCGCTCGGCCCGCGGTAGCCGACCAGCTCGTCGGGCACGGAATCGTCGGGGAACAGCCCCGGTTGCATGGGTCCGCTGGGTGCGGTGACGTCGCGGTCGCCCTTGGTCGCGGATTCCGCGTGGTCAGCAAGATCCAGCTGACCTTGACGTGGCTGCTCGCTCACGGTGGTTCCTCTCGCCGATCGCGCTCTTGGCACTAGCTGCGTCCGCTGGCTGTCCCAGCAGGACGTTTGCTAAGGCCCGAGTGCTAGAGAGCTTACGCTGTCGGATAGCTATCGTGCCTTATGTCGTCATGCAAAGTATGGCGGTCTTAAGACTAAGTGGGCCAGCTATCCGCCAGGCGTGTCGACATCCCAGGGCCAGATGAGATGCATCCGTGATATCGGGCTCCAGCCTAGCCCCCGCACTGCGTCCCGTCACGGCGAGAAATCGCCGCCGGGCCCGCGTGGGTCAGGTGGCCTTGAAATCGTCGGGTGACACGCTGTCGAGAAACTCCTTGAATTTCTCCACCTCGTCCTCGCGAACCGCGGTGCCGCCTTCTTCGTCGCTCTCGTCGGGGATCAGCAGACCGGCCTGGGCGAGCACGGCTTCCTCGACGTAGATCGGTACGCCGACCCGCAGCGCGATAGCCACCGAATCCGAGGGCCGCGCCGACACCGTGATGTTGCGGTCGAAGACCAGGTCGGCGTAGAAGGTGCCTTCCTGCAGATCGACGATCCGCACCTCTTTGAGCGAATGTCCAAGCGCGGCAATGAGATCCCTGATCAGGTCGTGCGTCAGTGGACGAGGTGGCTCGACGCCTTGCTGCTCGAGCGCGATGGCGGCGGCTTCAGACTGGCCGATCCAGATTGGCAGGTACCGGTCACCGTCGGCCTCACGCAGCAACAACACCGGCTGGTTCTGCGGCTGCTCGACGCGAATGCCGACAACACGAACTTCACCCATCTGTGTCTGCCCTCCGCACATGACGCCAAACCAAGTTGGAAACCGAAGTCTAGTCCTCAGCGGTGAAGAACGTCGCGAACCGCAGACTTGATCAACGACGTGTGCAAAGTGATAGCGAGCGCCGCGACCTCACGCGCCAGGTCGTCGGCACGATCACGGGCGCCGGCCTTGCCCGCTTTGACTACCGGCCCGGCGATTTGGGCGATCAGGTCGGACTGCCGGTCGGCCGCCGAGCGGAAAGCGCGCAGATGCCGTGGCTCGACGCCGTACTCGGACAACGCACGCGCACATTGCAGGATCACGACCGCATGTTCGTCGAAGAAACCGCCCGGCCCGGTGGTGATCACTCCGGCTTTGAGCAGCGCCGTCAGCAGGTCGTCGCCCACTCCTGAGCGTTCCAGCAGGTCTTCTCGACTCAGCCGGATGCGGCTGGGCGCCACTGCCGCCGCGTCGGACCCGGTCCCTGAGCCGACCCCCGACCCGACTACGTCGACGGTGCTCCCGGCACCGACACCAATCGCGGTACGCCGTAAGGCGATCCGGACGACGGCAGCTCGCCGTCGGGCTGGGCGTCCAGCTGCGCCCTGATCACCTTCAGCGGCAGATAGTGATCCCGCTGGGCGGTCAGGATGAAGCGCAGCCGCGCACAGTCGTATGCGGTGAATCTCCGGTATCCCGACGCGGCGCGCTGCGGCGTCACCAGTCCCTCAGCCTCCAAGAACCGAATCTTGGAGATTGTGACATCGGGGAAATCCGGCCTTAGCAGGTCTAGGACCACCCCGATCGACATCCCGGCCAGTGCCGGGCTATCGGGCGCGCTCACTAGCCTCCGGATCCCCCATCGTCGTCACCTTGCTTCGGCCCGGTCAAAAACACCAAGCGGAACTTGCCGATCTGGACTTCGTCACCGTTGGCCAGCACCGCGGAATCCACGGGCTCCCGGTTGACGTAGGTGCCGTTGAGGCTACCCACATCGACGACGTTGAATTCGTCGGTTTCCAATCGGAATTCGGCATGCCGGCGGCTGACGGTCACGTCATCGAGGAAGATGTCGCTGTCGGGATGCCGGCCGGCGGATGTGATGGCCTGGTCGAGCAGAAAGCGCGATCCGGCGTTCGGGCCCCGCTTGACGACGAGCAACGCCGAACCCGCCGGAAGTCCTTCGACGCCGGACACCGGGCTCTCGGCACCCGGTTGGGCGGGCGCGTCCAGTTCGTTGAGGAAGTCGGCGCGGAAGACGGAAGTCGTCTCCACCGTGACCTCATCAGAAGTCTGGTCGTTGTCCATATCCGTCACCCGCTGCTCCTCACTGACCACTGTGGCGTTGCTTGCCCGGGCCACTCGGCCCGCTTCCCACTGGGTACCCGTCGGGTTACCCATTCATTTACCCGTTCAGTTTTTAAGCCCCGCATCACCGGTTACCGCCTTCTGGTGCTGATGTGTCGACCGTACCGCGCACCCGCCTGCAATGTGCCCTCCGCTGCGGGATCGCAAGCAGATTGCCCAGGGCTGGCAGGGACATTAGCAATCGTCATTCGGTCAGTGTGTCGCGGTAGGCGTCGGCGTCGAGCAGCGACGCAATGGCCGACTGCAATTCAGCGGGATCAGAGACTTTGACATCCAGCAGCCAGCCGGCGCCGTACGGGTCGGAGTTCACCAGGTCTGGGCTGCCTTCAAGATCGCTGTTGACCGCGGACACCTTGCCTGAGACCGGCGCGTAGAGATCCGACACCGATTTCGTCGATTCCACCTCGCCGAACGTTTCGCCCGCGCTCACCTCGGCGCCAACCTCGGGCAGCTGAACGAAAACGACATCGCCCAGCGCCGACTGCGCGAAGTCGGTGATCCCGATCCGGGCGGTGTCTTCCCCGCTGCGGCGAACCCATTCGTGTTCGGCGGTGTAGTGCAGATCGGACGGGATATCGCTCACGGTAATCCTGTTCTGGTCGGCTGTTCTGGTCGAATGGTTCGGCTGGTCTCACTTACCGGGCTGAGCGTATTGGTGCGGTTTTGGTTGTCGCAAGGTGGTCACGTCGACGCGGTCCGCCTGTTGCACAGACATCCGTGCGCCGACGCGCTTGATGCTGTCCTCGGCACCTCCGGGAATATTCATCGCCGCGGCGAGCGTGGGTGGATCACCAATCGCCAGAACCGAATACGGCGGCGACAGTGTTTTGTTGTCGACTGGTCAGTGAACCGGGAGTACCCACCACCCAGGTATCGACACCCACTCGCACAGACTGATGCGCATCATTGATCTCGATCGCCTCGGCCCCGGCGGCGCGCAACTCGTTGATCACGTCGAGCATGGCCTCCGGTGACACCCCGGGCCCGGGGTCCTCGATCGTCAGGGTGACACCGGGCCCGGTCGCGCCGACGGCGCCGACCTGGATGGACAGCGCAGCCAATCTGGCCTGCGCGTTTTCGATGGCGGCCTGATCGCTGTTGCCCGACGCCTGCAACGTGTTCAGCGTGTTCTGAAGTTCGCTCACTTCGCTGTTCAACGTGGCCTCGCGTTGCCGCAACGAGTCCAGCAGCACCAGCAGGTCCGCGGGCCGTGCGGTATCCAGTGAGTCACCCGACCGGGTCTGGCGTACCTGGGTGACGATCGCGATCCCCAAGACCAGGCACAACAGCATCGCCAGCGTGCCGAACACCAGCCGAGAGCGACCACCTCGCGGCAGCGCGGCCAGACCCGTTCGTCGGAGCACGCCGATCTCGGGGCGCGGACTTTTCGCCGGTAGTTCGTGGCGGCCACGCTGGGCGCCCTCATCGGGTTTGGCGTCGTCAGCACGATCGTGCCCGGTTGGCGCGTCACCAGTTTCGTCGCCGGCGGGTCCTGGGGGCTCATGGCTCACGGGGATCTCATCTCAGCCTCATCTCGGCCGCTCCTCCTCATCGCTCGCTCTGCATCTCGCGCGTCAAGCGCCGCTCCTCCTCATCGCTTCGCTCTGCATCGTCGCCGGCGCGCGTCATGCCCCGAATAGCCGGCGCCGCAGCGCGGCGGCGTTGCCGAAGATCCGAATACCCAGCACGACGATGATTGCCGTGGACAACTGTGTGCCGACGCCCAACTGGTCGCCGACATAGACGATCAGGGCGGCCACGAAGACGTTGAATACGAATGACACCACGAAAACCTTCGGGTCGAAGATCCGCTCGAGGTAGGCCCGCAGCCCGCCGAACACGGCGTCCAGCGCGGCGACCACCGCGATCGGCAGGTAAGGCTGGATGACTTCGGGCACGCTGGGGTGAAAGATCAGGCCCAGCACGATGCCTACCGCGAGCGCCGCGATACCGATCATGCCCGGAATCCCGACCGCATTTCCCGCAAGGGAATCTGCTTCTGCAGTAGTTCTCTCACTAGGGCCCAATCTGTTTGGCGAACTTGACATCCCGGATCGAGCCGGCCGGCAGCGACAGCCCGTCGGCGACGTTGACGGTGACGCCGACGCCGTAGGAGGCCTCCAGCAGCCTAAGGCGCTGCAGGCCGGGGCTGTGGTCGAAGACATCGCGCATCGCGTGCGGCGGCCCGACCGCGAGGATCGTATAGGGGCTGCTGGTCGGGTTGTTGTCGACCAGGATCGCACCGCCGGCTTGCCGGATGGTCACGTTCGGCCCGATCCGGGCGCCGCCGACCGAGATGGCCTCCGCGCCGCTCGCCCACAAGGAGTTGACGACCAGCTGCAGGTCGCGGTCCAGAATGATTTGCCGGCTCCCGTTTACCCGCTGTTTGGACACGTCGGAAAGATTCGGGCTGACACCGGGATCGGTAATTGTCAGCTTCAGGCCGGGACCGCTGACCGGTGTGCTCGCCGCTGCCAGGCTCGAGCGCATCGAGGCGGGTCAGCAGCCGCTGACCCTCGGCGTCGTCTGCCAGCGCGTGCCGCTGCACGTCATCGAGCCGTGCAGACAGCACGCTGCGCTGCTTGGCCAGCTTCGATGCGGTGCTTTCGCGGGCCCGCACACTTGTCAGGAGCAGTTCCTGGGCCTCGCGCACACCCGGTGCAACCGAGCGGGCCTGCGCGACGCCAGCGGCGAATACCGTGGCGACCAGCGTCGCCGCCAATGCCTGCCAGAACCAGCCGAAGGCGAGGGCCCGGCCGCTCTTCGGTGTGGCAGAGCGGTCGCGTTTGGCGGCCGCCGCGGCATAACCGGGATCCAGATGTTCTGACAGCAGGGCGCGCAGCAGCGAGGGCACCGGGATGAGCTGTGGTCGTTCGGCCGCGTGGGCGCTATGGCCCGCGTTGGGGTCGTAGCCGCCCAGCGTGCGGTCGACGTCAGCCACGCTCACCAGCCTTCGCGGGACTGGCCGCTGTTGGACCTTGGGCATTCGGCGCATGACCAACGTGATCTGCACTGCATAAAGCACGAACGCCCAGAGGTAGCATACATGCCCCAGATCAAGAAGGCCCAACCGCAGGCGCCGATGACCCGGCTCCACAACGCATCCCACCTGCCCAGCAGAACCAACGGAAAGCCCGACATCAGGGCGAAGGTCGCGGCTTTGCCGATGTAGGTCACCGGCAGCGCCGACAGTCCGCGACTGCGCAGCAGCGGCAGCGATGCGGCCAGCAGACCATCCCGCACCAGCAGCGTGATGACGAACCACCAGGGCACGATCCCGGCCAGCGCTAACACGACGGGCACGGTGACCATGTAGAGGCGATCAACCGCCGGGTCCAGCAGAACGCCCAACCGCGACGATTGGTTGAGTGTGCGGGCGATCTTGCCGTCAGCCCAGTCGGAGGCTCCGCTGAACATCAGGATTGCCACCGCCCAGCCGTAGGCGTGCGCGGATAGCAGAACGTAGATGAATACCGGGATGAGCACCAGGCGGATGGCGCTCAGCAAGTTGGGCACCGTCAGCACTCGATCCGGCGGAAGCACCTGCTCCATGAGCCGTGACCTTAGCCGTGTGACGATACGGTCCGCAGTTCGGCCAGCGCTTTTAGCGGAAGACCCCGGGCAGGCTCAGGGTCGACAGCGTGTCATCGGACAACGGGTTGTCGTTGACCATGTATGTCCACGTCGACGTCGGCCGTGCCAGCTTGGACAGATCCAGCCCCGGTTCCTCTTCGAGGACGTTCGCGGTCTCGAAGGTTTGTTGCGCCGCCTCGATCGCGTCCGCGGCCAGCGACGCGAACGCGTCGACCGCCAGCCGGTGAAACTCGTCCAGCGGGTTCTGCCGGCCCAGCGCGCGCAAATGGATGCTTTCCCGGATGTCCGCCAGGTACGCCAGATGATCGGCCCAGCCGCGGTCGAGGTGATACAGCATGATCAGTCGGCAGATTGTCTCGAGGCGTTCTTCGGAGATCTCTTCCGATAGCTCCTCGTATCGGTCGGGCGCCAGTTGTGCGAGTTCCTCTCGCGCGGTGGCGGTGCGCAACAACGTGTTGCGGCGATCGACGATGATGGCGCGCTGCTGGGCGATCAGCTGGTTGTAGCGCCAGGTGTTCGCATGCACGTCCAGCAGCCGGCCCTCGGCGACGCGCTGAGCATGGTCAAGCAGGCCGGTGGTCTTGGGGCTGACGATCCGGCCGTCGTCATCGGTCTGCATCGGCAATTTGTTGGGTTCGAGGTTCGCGGCGACGACGTCGTCTTCCCAGCTCGAGAAGAACACCGACGAGCCCGGGTCGCCCTGGCGTCCGGCCCGCCCGCGCAACTGATTGTCCAATCGCTCGGTGTGATGCCGGCCAGTGCCGACCACGTGCAGCCCGCCCAGTTCGGCGACCCGCTCGTGGTCGGCTTCGTCGGACCCGCCGAGCCGGATATCGGTGCCGCGCCCGGCCATCTGGGTGGATACCGTGACCGTGCCGTATTCGCCGGCCTCGGCGATGACGTGCGCTTCCTCTTCGTCGTTCTTGGCATTGAGCAACACCGCTGGAACACCGCGGCGCACCAGCCGCTCGTGCAGCTCTTCGGATTCGGCGACGTCGCGGGTGCCGACCAGTACCGGCTGTCCGGTCTCGTGCATTTCCGCGATGTGATCGACGATCGCGTCGTTTTTCGCGGCGGCGGTGATATAGACCCGGTCGGATTCGTCTTCACGAATGTTGGGGGTATTGGGCGGAATTGGTGAAACGCTGAGCTTGTAGAACTGACGCAGTTGCTCACCGGCGGCCAGCGCGGTGCCGGTCATACCGCACACGGTTGCGTAGCGGTTGATCAGCGCCTGCACCGTGATGGTGTCGAGTACCTCACCGGTCTCGGTGGTTTCGATGCCCTCCTTGGCTTCGACGGCAGCCTGCAGGCCGTCCGGCCAACGCTGCAGTTGCGCGATGCGGCCGCGCGACGAGTTGATCAGGTGCACCGCGTCGTCTCGGACGATGTAGTGCACGTCGCGGTGCAACAGCACATGCGCGTGCAGTGCGACGTTGACCTCGGTCAGCGAGGTGGCGACGTGCTCCTCGGAGTACAGGTCGATGCCGCCGAGTGCCTTTTCGACTTTGTGGGCTCCGACCTCGGTCAAGTGAACGTTGCGGCTGTCGGAGTCGGTGGCGTAGTCGATTTCCGGGGTCAGTTCACCGACCAGTTTGATGATCTCCAGTCGTGGCGTCTCCCGGTGGCTGGTGCCCGCCAGCACCAGAGGCACCAGTGCCTCGTCGACCAGCACGGAGTCGGCTTCGTCGATAAGGGCCACATCGGGTTGGGCGAGACCAGGTCGGCGACGTCGGTCACCAGCTGATCGCGCAACACGTCGAAGCCGATTTCGTTGACCGAGGCGTAGGTGACGTCGCAGTCGTAGGCGGCCCTGCGGTCTTCGCTGGTCGACTCCGCGGTGATCCAGCCGACCGTCAACCCCATGGCCTCCAGCAGCGGGCCCATCCACTCCGCGTCGCGACGGGCCAGGTAGTCGTTGATGGTCACGACGTGTACGTGCCTGCCGGCTATGGCGTATCCGGCTGCCGCGATCGCGCCGGCCAGGGTCTTGCCCTCACCCGTGGCCATCTCGATCACGTCGCCGGCGAGCATGCGCAGCGCCCCGAGCAACTGCACATCGAATGGACGGAGCCCGGTCGCCCTTTCACCCGCTTCTCGGGCGATCGCGAGGAACTGCGAAATGTCGTCGGACTCCGCGAGGTCGTCGAGGTTGAGTAACCCGGCCGCCTTCCGCAGCTTCTCGTCATCGAGGTCGGCGGCTTCTTTGTCGTATTCAGCCGAGGCTGTCACCTCGGCCAGGGAACGGGTTTGGTTCTTTTCCGTACTGGCGCCGAGCAGTCGCCAAAAGCGGCTGCTCAGACGTCCGGGTTCAGCGTGGGCAGTCTTCGGCACAGATCAACGGTACGCGACTCCCCCACCCGCCCGAGCGTGCGTGTTTGCACGCGACACTCCGGGGTTTGGCGTGCAACTGCGCACGTTCGCGCGCAGCGGGCGGGACGGCCAATCAGCCGAGGTTGGATCGGCGTGGGATAAGCGACGGTCGGGTCGGTGAGCACGTTGACGACCGCGGGCAAGCCGCTGGCGAAGGCACGTTCCAGTGCGGGCCGCAGCTCGGCCGGCGCAGACACCAGCTCACCGTGGCCCCCCAGGGCGCGCACCACCTCGTCGTAGCGGGTGCCCGGGCGCAGCTCCGCCACCACCGAGTAGCCGTACAGCGCCTCCATCGGGTGCTTTTCCAGGCCCCAGATTCCGTTGTTGCCGATCACCGATACGACCGGCACGCCATGCCGGACCAGGGTGTCCCATTCCATGCCGCTGAAGCCGAATGCTCCGTCGCCCTGCAACAGGACGACCTGACGGTCTGGGTGCGCCAATTTGGCGGCCAGGGCGTAACCGGGACCCGAACCGAGGCAGCCGAACGGACCGCTGTCCAGCCAGCAGCCCGGCAGATAGCTGTCGATCACCCGCCCGGCGTAGGACCCGAAATCGCCGGCGTCGATGACGACGATGGCGTCGCGGTCGAGCAGCGGAGCCAATTCGGCATACACCCGCATGGGATGCAGCGGACTCCGGTCATCGGCGAGTTCGGCTTTTTCCAGATCGCGCGCAGCGGTCTCGGCCGTCCGCAATTCGGCGATCCAGTTCTGCTGGTCGGACCCGCCCGGTGCGGTGAGCGCCGTCAGGATCGACGTCAGGTCGCCGTAGAGCCCGGCCGCGATGGGCCGCGGATGCTCGCGCTCCGGTTTGACGCGGTCGGCCACGATGAGCTGGGTTTGCGATCCGAAAACTCCGCCGAAGCCCAGCCGGAAATCCATCGGCACGCCGATAACCAGCGCCACGTCTGCGTTGCTCAACGCTTTGCCCCGCGCCCGAGAAAATGCCAACCGGTGGTCAGCAGGCACCACGCCGCGGGCCATCCCGTTCATCAGCACCGGGATCTGCCGTTCCTCGGCAAGGCGAAGCAGCGCCGCCTCCGCGTGTCCCCACCACACATTGGTGCCCGCCATGATCACCGGCCGGTCCGCGGCGGCCAGCATGGCTGCAGCGCGGTCCAGAGCCGCGGTGTCCGGGGTTGCCGCTGCCGGCAACTCGGTGAGGGCGCCCGGGCGTCCGTCGTCTTCCGCGGGAGAGAACACGTGGTCCATCGGGAAGTCGACGAACCCGACCCCCGACGGGGCGGTCACGGCCGCCCGCAGCGCTTCGTCGACCAGGCGACCCGCTTCGTCGCCCGACTGCGCTGTCGCCGCGAACCGGGCCAGCGGGGCCACGAACGGCACATGGTCGATCTCCTGCAGCGAGCCCATACCCCATCGCAACGCGGGGGCGCGGCCGCCGAGCACCACCAGCGGCGACTGGTTCTGCTGTGCCGCCGCCATCGCGCTCATCCCGTTGGTGACGCCAGGCCCCGCGGTGAGCGCGGCCACGCCCGGCGATCTCGTCACCTTCGACCAGCCCTCGGCGGCGAACGTCGCGGTCTGCTCGTGCCGCGTGTCGATGAGCCGGATACCCTCGTCACGGCAGCCGTCGTAAATAGAAAACAGGTGGCCGCCCGATAACGTGAAGATGGTGTCGACACCGCTGGCCTTGAGTCGGCGCGCGACGAGCCGGCCCGCGTGGATAGAGGGTTCTGAGACGGCGTCGGTGCTCATCATCGCAGCCTATCCACAATCTTCGGGTACCTTCGCCGAAGGATTGCTGTTCAGCAGCAGTCCGAATCACCGCCACCGCATGAGGAGACGTCGACCTTGGGCCCGAAGCCGTTCACGCCATCGATCGACTGGTCGGCGGCACCCATGGATTCCTTGCGGTGGGTCGCCATAGCCTGGGTGATCAGCGCTGTCGGCGTGTTCGCCGTGGTGGTTCTGCTCAGATATCTGACTCCCTGGGGCCGACAGTTCTGGCGGATCACCCGCGGGTACTTCGTTGGCCGACAGAGCCTCCGCGTGTGGCTGATGCTTGGCGTGTTGCTGCTCTCGGTGCTCCTCTCGGTGCGCCTCAGCGTCCTGTTCAGCTACCAGAGCAACGACTTGTATACGGCGCTGCAGAAAGCGTTCCAAGGCGTCGCGGCGGGCAACGAAAATGTCAGACAGTCTGGGATTCACGGCTTTTGGATGTCGCTAGCGATTTTCAGCTTGCTGGCCGCCATCTTCATCGCCCGGATCATGGCTGACATCTATCTGACTCAGCGGTTCATCATCTCCTGGCGCATGTGGCTGACCGCGCACCTCACCGATGACTGGCTGGAAGGCAAGGCGTACTACCGGGATCTGTTCATCGACAACACCATCGACAACCCGGACCAGCGTATTCAACAGGACATCGACATCTTCACCGCCAACGTCGGCGGCACGCCGAACATCCCGTCCAACGGAACGGGCAGCACGCTGCTGTTCGGGGCCGTCAACGCGGTGGCCTCGGTGATCTCGTTCGCCGCGATCCTGTGGAACCTGTCTGGGGATCTGGATCTCTTCGGCTTTCACTTCCCGCGTGCGATGTTCTGGACGGTTCTGATTTATGTGCTGATCGCTACGGTGGTCGCGGTCTGGCTTGGGCGTCCGCTGATCTGGCTCAGCTTTGACAACGAGAAACTCAACGCCGCGTTCCGTTACGCCCTGGTCCGGTTGCGAGACGCCGCGGAGGCGGTGGGCTTCTACCGCGGTGAGCGGGTGGAGCGGGCGCAACTGTGGCGGCGCTTCACGCCGATCATCGCCAACTACCGCCGATTCGTTCGACGAACCATCATTTTCAACGGATGGAACTGGTCGGTGACCCAGATAATCGTCCCGTTGCCGTGGATTATCCAGGCGCCGCGGCTTTTCGCCGGCAAGATCGACTTCGGCGATGTCACCCAGACGGCGACTGCGTTCGGCAATATCAACGACTCGCTGTCGTTCTTCCGCAACAACTACGACGCGTTCGCGGCGTTCCGCGCGGCGATCATCCGGTTGCACGGGCTGGTCGACGCGAACGCCCAGGGCCGGGCGCTGCCAACCGTGCTGGTCAAGCCGAGTGAAGGCGTGGCAGTTGAGTTCGCCAACGTCGAAGTGCGTACGCCGGCCGGCGACCAGTTGATCGATTCGCTGGATGTGGAGCTGGAAACTGGCGCCTCGCTGGTGATCACAGGACGCTCGGGCTCCGGCAAGACCACGCTGCTGCGCAGCCTGGCCGAGTTGTGGCCGTTCGCCTCGGGGACTTTGTGCCGCCCCGACGGCGAGAACGCGACGATGTTCTTGTCGCAGTTGCCGTATGTGCCGCTGGGCAATCTGCGTGGTGTGGTGTGCTACCCGAATTCTCCGGACGATATCGCCGAAGACACCTTGCGCGACGTTCTGACCAAGGTGGCGCTCGCCCCGCTGTGCGACCGGCTGGACGAAGAGCGGGACTGGGCCAAAGTGCTCTCCCCCGGTGAGCAACAACGTGTTGCCTTCGCTCGCATCCTGCTCACCAAACCGCAGGCGGTATTCCTCGACGAGTCCACCTCCGCGCTCGACGAAGGGTTGGAATTCGCGCTCTACCAGATGCTGCGCAACGAACTGCCGGACTGCGTCGTGGTCAGCGTCAGCCATCGGAACACCGTCGAGCAGCACCACGAGCAACAGCTCGAATTGCTTGGCGGCGGCCAGTGGCGACTCGGCCCGATCGACAAGGAGCCCGCGGCGGTCTAGCTGCGCGCCTGCGCCCCCGCTGCCGCGTGCGCTCCGGCGCGGCGCCCGAAGAATGAGCCCTCACCCAGCTGCGTGCCGCTGGCGTAGCCCTTGCCGTCCTGGGCGATGTTGGACGCGCACGCCCCCACCGCATACAGCCCCGGGATAACGCTGCCGTCGGCGCGTTGTACCTCGCCGTCGACAGTGACCGTCAGGCCGCCCATGGTGAATCCCGAGTACATCGCCCGCCCGAGCGACAGATCGAATACCGCCCACGGCCCATTGCTCTGTGGCGCAAGATATTCCGGCTGCTTGTGGAAATCCGGGTCCTCGCCATTGGCCGCGAACTCGTTGTAGCGTTCCAGCGTTGCCGCGAGGTTGCCCGCGGGGATGTCCAGCGCCTCCTCCACTTCGGCGATCGTCTCGTAGCCGTCGAGGAATTTGATCAGCGGCATCGCGGGCATCTCGGTGTGGGCTTCGTCGACGATCAGGTACGCGGTTTGATCCGGCTGCTCCAGCACGAACGCCGAGGTGCGCGAATGATAGGAGTCCTCGGCGACGAAGCGCTTGCCCTCCTTGTTGACGATCAGACCCGTCAGCAGAATTTCTGGCGGATAGGCCGCCGCGGTGATGAACATCTCGTCCATGTGCTCGGTGGCCCCTCCCGCCGAGACCCCCATGCGGATGCCCAGCCCGTCGTCGTTGGGGTTGCCCAGGATGTAGGGCGCCACCAGGCCATGGTGTTTGCTGCGCCGCGGCTGGCCCAGTGCGGGAGTGTGCTCGGCGACCATGTCGGGGTTCATCACGAAACCGCCGGCGGCGATGATGACCGATTTGGCCTTGACCGCGCCGGTTTCGGTGAAGTGCTTCCAGGCGACGCCGACCACCGCACCGTCGTCGTCCAGGATGAGGTTGGTTGCCCCGGTCTCGTAGCGGATCTGCACTCCCAAGTCGTCGGCGCGTTTGACCAGCAGGTCGACCACCATAGCGGCGCCGCCCAGCTCGCCGGGCACCGGAACGGAGTGGCCGCGCGGCGCCGGTTTGGCCTGCTCGCAGAAGGGCCACACCTTTTCGTTGCCGGTGTAGCTCAGACCCTCGGTGCCAGCAGGGACCACCACTTTGCCGGGCACGTAGCTGCGCTCGAATTGGAAACCCAGGTCTTCCAGCCAGTTGAAATGCTCGACACTGCCGTCGCTGTATACGCGAATCTTTTCGTGGTCGGGCTGCCGCGACACCGCGACCAGATACTTGTACATCTCCTCGGGTGAGTCGGCGTGTCCGGTCGCCTGCTGAACCGCGGTCCCGCCGCCGAGGTAGAAGTGTCCTCCGGCAAGCGACGTGGTGCCCCCTGCCGCCGCCGCGCGCTCGAGCACCAGCACCCGGGCGCCGGCGGCAGCCGCGCTGACCGCCGCGCAGCCTCCGCCGATGCCGAAACCGATCACCACTACGTCGACGTCGTCCGACCAGGACTCCACCGTGTCCGCACTAACCGTCGCTGGTATGTCGGTATTCACCCCTGCTCCTGTTTGATGTAGTCGTAGAAGGCCCTCATGTCCGGCGAGATGTACGCGATCTCGATGTACGGCACTCCGGCCTGTGGCGCTGACACGTAGGCGAAGTGAATTCCGCCGGGCATCACTCCCTGCTGCACAACCGCGGCTCCGTGCTCTGCGGCGTCGGCCAGCGCGGCATCGAACCCCTCGAGGGTTTCGGCCTCCATGCAGACGTGGTGCAGACCCGGCCCCCGGTCACGCAGAAAGTCACTATAGATGTTCTCCCCGCGGACCGGCGCAATGAGCTCCAACTGCATGTCTCCGAGATAGCTCAGCGAGATGCCCGCAACGAAATCGGCAGGCTCGCCGAGGTAGCTGCAACTGTCCGGAGCAAAGTGCACGTCCGGTATCCGCACCCACTTCCTGACGCCTAACAAGCCGGTGAGGGCCGTTTCGGTGGCGTCAAGATCCTGAGTCACCCATGCGATCTGTGTCGGCGATTGAACGGGAAGGTTCATCGTCTCGCAGGATAGCCCAGACGGCCAACCGGCAGACAGTGGCCAAAAGGACCCGACAAAGATTTGCCGCGGTCAGCCGCATCGGGTCCGGAAAAGCCCAATGAACATGTTCTAATTCGGGTCGCTAATGTTGGCTGAGCACGCCGACCAGCAGCTGTAGCTGGCCGTCGAACACCGCCTCGGGATCGGTCAGGGTGTCGGCGCCGTACTGCCCGAAGACCTCCAGGCTGATTGCGCCTACCACCCCCGCCCACATCAAAAAACACTTTGCGACGACCTGATCGTCGCCAGGAAAGCCGAATTCCTGGCGGATCCGTTCGAAGTCTGACGACATCGGCTGTGCAACAGCATCATTGGTTAACCTGATATCGCCGGTGGCAATCCCTGCGGCCACCGCGTCCAAAAACGCGCCGACCACGCGGGTGCCGACCGCGACGGTGCGCTCCGCCGGCGCGTGGTAACCCGGAACGGGACTGCCGTAAAGCAAGGCCCAGCGGGCCGGGTGGGCAACGGCCCAGCGTCGCACAGCATGCGCGATGGCGATGACGTCATCGCTCCACAGTTCGGCCTGGGAGTCGCGAGCCCGGTCCACGGTGTCGGCCAGATCGGCATAGGCGTCGACGAGCAGCAAGGTCAGCAGCTCATCACGACTGGAGACGTACCGGTACACAGCCGAGGACACCATGCCCAGGTCGCGGGCTATCGCGCGCAGGGACAGCCCAGCTGCACCCTGATCGACCAACTGACGCCGACCGAGATCGACGATTTTTTCCTCGAGCTGCTCCCGGGAGTCCTGGCGTTTGCCCACGCGGCCAGTCTGGCACATCCGAGATCACTGCTCTTGTATTTAGCTCAGGGTTGTGGCACCTTAGACATTGGTGAGAGCAGTGCTCTCTAAAAATTGGGAGGATGCATGATGACAACCCGATACGAAGAACCAAACCGTGCGGCGCGGGTCGCCAACGCGCCGATGCGCTGGCTTGCCGAAATGGGGATCAGCATCGCCGGCACCCGGGCGCTGCGCGTCCGTGGCCGCAAGACCGGAAAGCAGCGTGCTGTGGTGATCAACCTGCTGACCGTCGACGGCGTGGACTACCTGGTCTCGCCGCGCGGTGACACCCAGTGGGCGCGCAATGTCAGAGCCGCCGGCGTTGTCGAGATGGGTCCGCGCTGGCGCAACGAGCGCACTCTCGTCAGCGAAGTCGACGATGCGGCCAAACCCGACCTGTTGCGACGTTATTTGGCCAGATGGTACTGGCAGGTCAAGGGGTACGTTGCCGGGTTGACACCGGACGCCAGTGATGAGCAGTTCCGTGCTGCTGCACCGCTGATCCCGGTGTTCGTACTCGCGAGGTCTTGAATTGATCCGGCGTTAGCCAGGGAAACTGGCGGCGGCCATATCCTGGCGTGCCTCGTCGGAGGCGGACCGCCAGGACACCGCAGCGGGGAAATCGCCCCACACGCTGTTGAAGATCCCGACAATTTGCCCAGGTCCCTCGACAGGGGCCAGGTAAACCGGTCCGCCCGAGTCGCCTTTCTGGCTCAGGACGCCGTGGGACATGGTGAACCAGTCGTTGTTCACACTTTCAACCGACCCGCAGGTCTCCCCCGTCGTCACACCGAAATGGCAGATTGCCTGGCCAGGCGCAATCACCGCCTTCGGGTTAAATTCCAGCGGACGCCCACCGGGCAAAATGTTGTTCGAGGTGATGCCGTCGGCCAGCACAATCGCTTCATAGTCGGTGATCAATTGATCGGTTGCCACTGTCGTTCCGCTGGGTGTGTTGTCCCGGAACGCCGCCAGGTGGCCAATGACGCGGCGATTCTTGTCGGTGACGGGTGCTGTCCCGCTGCGGCAATGCCCCGCGGTATACGCGATTTTCTGGGCCGGATCGACGTAGCCCAACGTGCACAGACGATTGTCCTGCAGGATTTCCATGCCTGGGTACACCACTATCGGCTCTGCTCGGGCCGTGACAGCCGGCACGCCGGGGGAAAAGGCCAGGGCAAAAAGCGATGCGGCCAATGCGCGCAGTGCCAGGCGGTGCACCATGGACGGGCTCCGTTCCGTCAAGGCCGGCGCACGCACCGACCACATATCGAGATTACGTCGTTATCGCTTCGACATAAAACTATTCGCGGCGGCGGGCGCGAACGTTACGGCGCGCTGGCGAGCGGAGTCGCGCTGCTGACTTGGTCGGCCACTCGCGGCGCCCAGCCCGGGGGCCCGAAAACATAGCCGAGTCGATCGCGGAGGCGGCTGGCCGATCGCCAGTCCCTGGCAATTGCGACGTATTCGCGAGTCTGCAGGCTCCAGATATTGAACGTGTCAACCTGCTTCGTGAGGCCGTAGTGCGGGCGGAACAGCTCGGACTGGAAACTGCCGAAGAGCCGGTCCCAGACGATCAGGATGCCGCCATAGTTCTTATCGAGATACACCTTGTCCATCCCGTGGTGCACGCGATGGTGTGACGGTGTGTTGAAGACGAATTCGATTGGGCGCGGCAGCTTGGCTATCCGCTCGGTATGCACCCAGAACTGGTAGATCAGGTTCAGCGAAAAGCTGAAGAACACCATCCCGGGGGGAATCCCCAACAGCGGCAAGGGGATCCACATCAATATCTCGCCGCTGTTATTCCACTTCTGCCGCAGCGCGGTGGCGAAATTGTAGTATTGGCTGGAGTGGTGCGCCTGGTGAGTGGCCCAGATCAGCCTGATTCGGTGCGCGATGCGGTGGTAGGTGTAGTACAACAGATCGACGCCGAGAATCGCGATTGCCCAGGTGTACCAGTGGGTTGCCGAAAGGTGCCAGGGCGCCACGTAGGCATAGATCGCCGCATAGCCCAGGAGGGCAAGCGTCTTCCAGCCGGCGGTGGTGCCCACCGAAACCAGCCCCATCCGGATGCTCGCCCAAGCGTCGCGGGACAGGTACGCGCCGGAGGCGGGCCTGGGAACGTCGGCGACGTCGGAGTTGTCTGTGGCATCGGTTTCGATGCGTTGCAGCTTGCGGGCCGCGGTCCACTCGAGAATCAACAACAGCAAAAAGAATGGAATGGCGAACAGCACCGGATCCCGCATCTGCGGAGGCAGTCCGGAAAAGAAACCAGTGAGAGCGCCCACCCAGACAGATTACGACCCTCGACGCACCCTTGTGGACGGACAGGTGACGTTCATTCAAACTGTGCCTGATGACGAGATCGTCGGGATGTTGAGCCGTTGACCGGTGTGGTGGTGATCGGCTCCGGGTTCGCGGGGCTTTGGGCGGCGCTCGGAGCCGCCCGGCGACTCGACGAGCTCGCCGTCCCGGCGGGGACAGTCGACATCACTGTGTTGAGCCCGAAACCATTTCACGACATCCGGGTCCGCAACTACGAGGCCGATCTGAGCGAGTGCCGCATCCCGCTCGCCGACGTGCTCGATCCCGCCGGAGTTGCCCATGTCGCCACTGATGTGACCACGATCGATACCGACGTCGGCAGCGTCAGCACGTCCGAAGGCGGCGCATACGGCTACGACCGACTGGTGCTGGCGTCGGGCAGCCAGGTGGTCAAACCCGTCATATCGGGCTTGCGGGAGTTCGGTTTCGACATAGACACCTATGACGGCGCCGTTGCGCTCCAACACCACCTGCAAGCGTTGGCCGATGCTCCGCCGGTGCCAGCGGCGGCGACGGTCGTGGTGGTCGGTGCTGGGCTGACCGGAATCGAGGCGGCCTGCGAACTGCCGGGGCGGCTGCGGACGCTGTTCCCCGGAACCGGTGTCAGGCCCCGGGTGGTCCTCGTTGATCACAACCCCGTGGTGGGCTCCGATATGGGGGCCTCAGCGCGCCCGGTGATTGAACGGGCATTGTCAGACAACGGCGTCGAGACCAGGACCGGAGTGAGCGTCACCGCTGTCGGCAACCGGAGCGTGTCTTTGTCATCGGGCGAGCAGCTGGCGGCCGCCACCGTGGTGTGGTGCGCCGGGATGCGGGCCAGCTCGCTGACCGGCCAACTCCCAGCCCCCCGTGACCGACTGGGCCGGGTACCGGTCGATGACTATCTACGGGTGCTCGGGGTGCCATCAGTGTTCGCAGCAGGTGACGTGGCCGCTGCCCGGATGGATGACGCGCATCTGTCGGTCATGTCGTGTCAACATGGGCGGCCGATGGGCCGCTACGCCGGCTACAACGTGATCAGCGACCTATTTGGCGAGCCGATGCTGAAGCTTCGAATCCCCTGGTATGTGACGGTTCTCGATCTGGGTCCGGCCGGAGCGGTCTACACCGAAGGGTGGGACCGGGCAGTGGTGGCGCGTGGCGCGGCCGCCAAAGCGACCAAGCAGATCGTCAATACCCAGCGGATCTATCCACCGCGCACCCGAAATCGCATTGAATTGCTGGCCGCGGCTGCACCAGATCTGCAGGCCCGCCCGTAGCTCGGTTGGGGGTCAGTCAGTCTGCACTTGATCTCCGGCGTTCCACTGCACCGCCTGAATACCCGGCTGCACGGACAGTTCGGCTACCAGCTGTTCAAGCTTTGCCGGTGTATGGCCGTTCATGAGGAGGTGCGCGGTTACCGTGACGGCGTCATCGGTCTGTCCTGCCCGAATACCCCGCAGCGTGATGTCGTTGTTGCTGGTGTACTGCACGATCTGAGCGCGCACGTATTTATCTGCTTTGGGACGGCAGACCACCTGCACCACGTAGGGCTGCAGGCCTTCGTCGTCTTCGCTGAGGTGATCACGGTCGATCAGGCGGCCCAGGGGCCGTCCGAACAAGTGGATGCCGACGACGGAGGCGGTGGCGATCACCGTGAACACCAGGTGACCCGAGGCGGCCAGCACGCCGACTGCAGCCGAGCACCACAGGGTGGCGGCGGTGTTGAGGCCCCGGACGTTGAACCCCTCGCGCAGGATTACGCCCCCACCGAGAAACCCGATCCCGGACACCACGTACGACGCGACCCTGGTTGGACTGCTGTCCTCGGTCGCCACGGAATAAAGCACGAACAGGGTCGCGCCGGCGGCCACCAGCGCGTTGGTACGTAGCCCGGCTGTGCGCGCTCGCCATTGCCGCTCTAATCCGATGAGGGCGCCGCAACCCACACCGACGGCGAGTCGGAGTGCGAAATCCGCAACACTCAGTGTCTGCATGGCTTCTACTGTTCCTTATGAGTGAGCAGCAGTGAGTGTTGCTCGGTTGCGGTCCGAACGGTGTTGGCCGCTGGCGGCGGGTGTTCTCCGGTGGACCGCCACCTATCGTGTGGGTGGCGGTGGACCGGAACTGCCGTGCCTGCCATCGTGGTTGGGTCGACGTTCGGGCCTGGCCGGTGGCGTGCCCGTAACGGTCTTCTGTCCGACAACGCCGCCTGCACCAACTCGGTGTTCACCCGCCCCTACCGATCCCGGTGCCCTACACCACCGTCGTCGCCCGCGGGTCAGCCCACAGCCGGGGGTGATGCCGGCGCCAGGGCGCCCGATGGCCGGCGGCAGCTAACCAGATCCACGTGAACAGCAGGTGGAACTCGGTCAAACCGGTCGCATTGTGGCCACACCCTCGAAACCGCCGCGAAGCTTTTGCGTCAGGCCTTGGACAGGTGTTGGGGGCAGTAGAATTTCGCTGAAATCATGGCGAAATTGGATGCGACCTCCATGTCCATTCCGGGGTTGTGAGATTTCACGTCGTGGACTAGCTCCAAGCCGGACTCGCCGCCACTCAAGCATGTGCACACTGCTTTGGCAGATGTGATGGCTTGAGCCGGGTTGGCGTAGTCGATGCCGACTTGCCGTAGTGCGGAGAGGAAGCCTGCGTCGTCTCCGCTGAGGTCGTCAGGATCGGCGTACGCCGGCGCGGAGAAGCCGATCACAGCGGCAACGCCGAGGAGCGCGAGTAGCCGTTTCATAACTCACCTTTCTTCGATGCCCACGCGTTCGGTCGATCTCCGCGATCCAGATTACGCTTCGGACGGAACAACTTTGGCCTTGTCGCCTTTGGACAGGTGCACCGCATGGATGCCGGGTTTTTTGGCCAGCGCTTCGAGCAGACTGTCCAGTCCCTCTTGATCGACGGTGTGGTGCTGCACGCTTTCGGGCTTCTCCGATATTTGTGCCACCAGACGCTGCAGTTTCTCCGGTGAGTGGGCGTCCTTGAGATCTTTGAGCGGCTTGATACGACCCCGCACGCCTGCACGGGCCACCACAGTGGGACCTCCGGAGCCCATCGCGGCACCGAGCATCCCCGCCGTGGACATGGAACTGAACAGGCCCCCCTCGCCGAGCGCGGCCGCCGGCACGGCTTCTGGCCCGGCGGCCGACAACGCGGAGGCGACCATTCTGACCGCCGGAGTGTTGACGGCCCAGCTCGGCGGAACAGACAACTTGTCGACCAATGTGCCGGCATTTCCCATACCGCCCTGTACGGCGTCGAACAGCGTGCCCCGGCCCCAGTGCGGCACCAGCCCGGCCCCCAGCGCGTCTTTGGGGAGCGCACCAAGTGCCCCGGTTGGCTTCGGGGCGAATTTGAGGAACTGCGACACCGGGAAGTTGATCAGCAGGCCGATGTCGTTGTATCCCGTGGTAAAGCTGAGCGGAACCTTGATGACGTTGTACAGGTCTGTATATAAGGTCGCCGCACCCGCCCCAAACAGAGAGTTCAGCAGATCGTTGCCGGTGTCATTGATGCTGGTGCCCAGGTGTGCCAGCGTTGTCGTCACTTGCGTGATGAAGCTCTGCAGCTCTGACACGACCGACTGCGCACTGCCGGCCGAGGTGGCCGCGGCGTGGCCTACCGCTGCCGCTTGGGCGGCCAGCCCGCCGGCGTTGGTGATCTGCGGCGCGGCGGTGAACGGCGTCACGGTGGTGGCGGCCGCTGCCGAGCCGGTGTAGCCCTCCATCGCCAGGGCGTCCTGGGCCCACATTTCGCCGTATTGGATCTCGGTGGCCGCGATCGCCGGGGTGTTCTGCCCGAACGTGTTGGTCGCCACCAGCGACGCCAGTTGGCTGCGGTTGGCCGCGACCTCCGTCGGCGGCACGTGCGCGGCGAACGCCGTCTCATAGGCGGTTGCCGCCGCGGTGGCCTGGGTTGCGGCTTCGGCGGCCTGGGCGACGGTGGCCTGCATCCAGGCCAGGTACGGCGTGACCGCGGCCGCCATCGCCAGCGAGGACGGACCAACCCAGTCCCCACTGGTCAGGGTGGAGATCACCGATGAATAGGCGGACACCGTCGACTGCAATTCGGTGGCCAGCCCGTCCCAGGCCGCGGCGGCGGCCCGCAACGACCCCGATCCGGGACCGGTGTACATCCTGCCCGAGTTGAACTCCGGCGGAAACGCTGCGTAAAACATGTCTAAACCCCTCTCATCGCTGTCATTGCCGTCAGCGTTTTCATTCGTCGAGGGCCGGTATCACGATGATGGTGGCTGCGGCGGGGTCAGCTTCGGCGACGATGCCGCCCAGGGCGTGTGCCGCGGCACCGCCAGTGGAGCTAAACGAGCTCGCGGTGAAGGCCCGTCCAGCCAGGCTCGACAGCGCCATCTGGCTAAAGACCCCACCCTCGCCGGCCAGCGACGCCGCCGGGGCGCCCGCCATGTTCATCGGTAGCACCGAGGCCAGGGTCTTGATCCCCGGCGCGGCCTCGGTCCAGCCTTGTGGCACCGACATGCTTCCCACCAGGGCCGCTCTGCCCATCGACCCCGACACCGGCGCCGCACCTACCGCCGAGCTCAGGTGTGCCGGCGCCCCGCCCATCAACGGCGCCAACGCCCCGGCCGCGGCTTTCGCCGGAGCGCCGAACGCGGCCAAGGACTGCCCGTTTTGGGCGTAGGCGTAGGTCTGACCAAACGACAGGAACGGCCCACCGGGTATGGAAGCGATCCCCTGCAGCGAGTAGGACTGCGAGGCGATGGCCGAGAAGAAGGTGTTCAGGTTTCCCAGGTTGGCCTCAAGGGTCGGCAACAGGGGAATGTTGAGATAATTCGGTATGGCGAGGCCCTCCAAAAACGACGAGGCTTGCGTCGGCAACGACGCGATATTGGTTGCCAGGGTTTGTAACCACGTCGGTATCGACTCGATCAGCGCGATCAGCTGGTTGCCGATGCTCGAGGCAGCCGGAGTGGCGGTGGCCGCGGCCGGTTGAACGACCGCCGCGGTCGCGTTGGTGGTCTGCGGCGGCTCGGTAAACGACGTCAGCTGCGACGCGGTCGATGACGAGCCGGCATAGGCATACATTCCGGCGGCATCCTGGGCCCACATCTCCGCGTAGTGGGTTTCAGCGGCCGCGATCGCCGGAGTGTTTTGGCCCAAGATGTTGGTCGCGACCAACGCCGCGAGCAGCGCGCGATTGGTCGCGATCACCGGCGGCGGCACCATCGCCGCAAACGCCGCTTCGTAAGCGCCCGCGGCGATCTTGGCCTGGCTGGCCGCCAGCTCGGCCTGCGCACCGGTCGCGTTCATCCACGCCACATACGGCATGGCCGCAGCCGCCATCGCCACCGAGGACGGACCCGTCCACGGCCCGACCGTCAAACTCTGGATCGCCGAACCGTACGACGCCGCCGTGGACTGCAAATCCGCAGCCAACGCATCCCAGGCCGCCGAAGCTGCCAACATCGGCCCCGAACCCGCACCCACATACATCCGCCCGGAATTGATCTCCGGCGGTAGCGCCCCGAAATCCAACATCTACGACCTCCGGTCCCTTACTGCGCGGCGGCCGCGTTAGCGGCCTCAGTGGCCGCATACGACGCTGAGCTGACCCCCAACGTGGACACAAACTGCTCATGAATCGCCGCAGCCTGCGCCGCCACCGCCTGATACATCTGCGCGTGCGCGGCGAACTGCGCAGCGGTCAGCACCGACACCTCATCAGCCGCGGCGGGCACCACCCCAGTCGTCGGGGAGGCCGCGGCCGCGCTACCGGCACTCATCGCCGAGCCGACACCCGCAAGGTTGCTCGCCGCCGCCGCCAGCGACTCGGGTTGTGTGGTGACAAAAGACATGGGTTTCCTCCCTCTAATAACCTCTGATAACGATGCAGTCGAGAAGGTTCCGGTTCCGTCGAGTGGCCGGCACGCTGATTACGGCCTGATAGGTCCGCCTTGAAGCGAGCCTCAACGCTCTTGGGCAATCCCTCAGATCCGTCGCCTATTCGATGTGTTTGATGTCAACAGACGCGCGCGCTCCCGGTTGGATATTTGGCCGAGCTTTCTGCTCCCGACTTGCAGCGAACATAGCAATCATCGTGAGCAAAACGTAGCGAAAACCTGTTCCAGGCAAGTAATAATAATGTTAACGCAAGATGTCATCGATGACCGATATGTTGTAAGTTCATGCATCCACAGTTAGTGGCTTACAACAGCAAAATACCTGGTCATTAGTGTATTTAATGACCATTGGGCAAGCAACACCAAACCACATATATCTGTGGATCGAATTACTCGAACTATTTGTGGATCGACGTCTTCGGCGATCGCGTCAGTTATTTTCGATTCTGATTATCAATAACATCGATCGCGAACGCAGAAACCTCCTATAAACGTTTGCCGATATTTCGAATAGGGTTCTCGGGCTGGCCCGATCGACGCGGCTCTCGCGTGCTCATGGCTTTCCCGATTGCCGATCCTGGAGGGCCGGCCTGGACGCTGGTACAGGATGTCATCGGGTCAGTCGGCCCTAGTTGGAGCCGACGCGGCTGTCGGTGCCGGGCGTGCCGCGACTACGGGCAGCGACTTCGCCGGATTGATGGTTAATAGTCATGCTGCGCCCCCCTAGAGTTCACTTAGAATAAACATGCATAGCTGTCGCAAGGCTTGCCAGCTACTGGGGGTTTCCTGTGAGGCGGATTTCCGCCGTATGCAGTGGTCAGCGGTGCGAACTGGGCTACCCGCGGCGCGGCCGCAGCCGCGGGACGAACTTCATCCGGCGGCCGGCGGGCGTGCGACGAAGGTGGGGCGGAAGCCGTATTGGGGTACTGCTCGACCTGCATACAAAACCCACGGTGGCACCCGTAGCGACGGGCCTCAACCCAGCCACCGGGCAGTTGCAGTAGTCCCCTCCGGCTATCCGGCGGCCGGTGGCCGTGCCATCACCGTTGGGCGGAACCCGTATCGCGGTCCGCTGCCGAAGTGGTGGGCGGCGTTGCTGACAGCCGGAATCCCCGGCATGCCGGGCACCCCCGACGAGCTCTCCGGCAACACGGTCCCGGTCCAGCCGCCTCCCGGGAGCGCCACGCCCGCATGGTTGGCCACCTGGGTGGCCGCCGTCCAGCTCTGGGGTACCGATAACCGCCCGACGAGTACGGACCGGGCCGGCGCCGCCGAAACCCCGCCCAGGCCCTGCACGCTCGCGGGCCCGTGCACGCTGGCAAGGGCAGGGAGATCAGACGCTGCGCCAGGTACCACCACTGCTCCCGGCCGCAGTTCGTTCATGTTGGACAACCCGCCGCTGACTGCCGGCCAGATGATCGCGGGGTTTACGTACCCGGCGGAACTGAGCCCGTTGAAGAAGTTGGAATTCAAGAAAGTACCCAGCGGGTTTCCGTCCTTACCGGACAAGAAATTCAGGATGTTTGTGATCACACCCGACGGCGTCGGAAGAGAAGACGCACCGTTCGACACTGATGACAGTGGCGACGCGAGTCCTTGCAGCGCGGTCGGCAGAGTGGACATCAGCTGGGACAGCGCGTCTTGCGTGCCGGTGCCTGCCGTGGTGCCGCTAGCTTGGGCTACCGCTGCGGCCTGGCCGATTTGCCCGGCCGGGTTGGCAATCTGCGCCGGCTGCGTGAACGGTCTCAACACCGAGGCCGAGGCCGAGCTCGCGGCATAGCTGTACATCGCCGACGCATCCTGCGCCCACATTTCGCCGTACTGGGCCTCGGTGGCCGCGATCGCGGGTGTGTTTTGACCGATGAAATTGCTCGCGACCAGTGCCGCCAGTTGAGCACGGTTAGCCGCAACCTCGGCCGGGGGCACCGTCATGGCAAACGCGTTCTCAAAGGCGGCCGCCGCCGAGACGGCGTTGGCGGCCGTCTGCTCAGCTTGCGCTCCGGTGACCCTCATCCATGTCAGATAGGGGGTGACCGCGGTCGACATCAATGCCGATGTCGGCCCCAGCCAGTCTTCGCCGGTGAGCTCCGAGATCACCGACTGATAGGTGGATGCTGTCGAACGCAGCTCGTCAGCAACCCCCTCCCAGGCCGCCGCGGCAGCCAGCATCGGCGCTGACCCGGGCCCGAAATACATCCGCGCAGAATTGATTTCCGGTGGTAACGCTCCGAAATCCATTGTCAGCACCCCCCGCAACCGACTGCGATCGCGTTGATTGCGTCAGTGGCCGGGTGGCGTCTACCGGCATCAGCGCCGTTATGGGCGGCCAGCGCCAAGCCAACCGGGTGTAAGTCGCCAGCCAATACGGCTAACGATTCCTGCTGTGTCACAACAAACAACATCGGACTTCTCCTCATGAGATAGCCCGATCCGGCTACGGAACTCGGCCGCTAAGGCGGTGTGAGAGTGCAGCTGACCACACGTGCATCGTCCGGAAAGCGCCGTGACCGGATCGGAGGAAACGGTCATCGATTTCGTACAGCCACAGTCGATTGGACTAGTGCGCATCACCTCCCGCCATGGTGCGCGTACGCGGGTTGGCGCGCGGTCGCACAAATGGGATGAGGTTGCCCGGCGGTGTTTGCCGGGCGCGGCACCCCTGTCGTCGGAGCTCCGGAACCAAACCAGCGTATCGGGCTGAAACAGCGTCGGAAGCTCCGTTAACTCAACTCATAGCAGTCAAGCCGGTCCTGGCTCAGGGGATTGGATGACACTCCGGTCGAATGCTTATCTTCCTCCGGTAATCGCACCGGAATCTAGTTCGTCTTCTTCTCAGCTACCGCCGCACCGAGGCCTTCGGCGAGGTCTTCGCGGGTCAATTGCTTGAACCGCATGAGTTGGTCTGAGCTGAAGTCGTTGAGTTCGCTGGCCAGCACGGCGTCGAGGTCTTCGTCGTCGAGGCGGAAACTGCGGTGGTCGCGTGCCTTTTCAACCACGTTGCGCACGAAGCCGGCATTACCGAGCATGTCGATACCGCGGATCAGATCGCCCTCTTCGGAGTAAGTCTCGTCGAGGTAGAACTTGGTGTACGACGGCAGCAGCACTTCGGCTTCTTCGTCGGTGATGACGTCTTCGTTCTCCCGCGCCATCATTCGGGTCAGCGCGACCAGTTCGTCCGGGGTGTAGCTATAGAACTCGATTACGGTCGAAAACCGCCGTCGCAGACCCTGATTCACCTCGAGCATCTTTTCCATCGCCTTGGCATAGCCCGCGCCGAATACCACCAGCTCGTCACGATGATTCTCCATGTACAGCAGCAGGGTGTTGATGATCGCGTTGCCGTACGGGTCGCCCTGCTGGTAACCGTGCTCGTGCAGAGTGTGCATCTCGTCGAAGAAGACCGCCCCGCCCAGCGCGCCTTCGAGCATCTCCTCGGTGTTCTTCTCGGCGTCGGCCATGTATCGGCCCAACAGCTTTGTGCGGCTCGTCTCCACCACCAGCGGCTTGCGCAGCACTGTCAAGCCGCACAGCTGCTTGGAGAACGCGCGCGCTACCGAGGTCTTACCCGTACCCGGCGGCCCCAGCAACAGCATGTGACGCGACGTCACCGGCACCGGCAACCCCATCTTGGCGCGTGCCAGGTTCACCTTTGTCGTCGACTTGATGAGTTTGATTTCCCGTTTGGCGCGTTCCATGCCCAGCATCGCGTTGAGCTCGGCATCCCCTTCGGCCAGGTATTTCGCAGCCTCCTCGAAGTGCCGAGCGGCCTCGGTTTGCGCGCGGGTCGGTGCGGTCTCCGGATCCCACGGATCCGTCCGGGCCTCGATCGTTTCCGGGTCAGTCAGGATCAGCCGAAAGTTGGGGTTGTCCAACGCTTCCCGGGCGGGGGTGAACTTCGGATCCCGCGAATACACCCGGCGCAACAATTCAAGGGCCTCGTCTTCGCGGCCCACATGCCGCAGACACATGCCTTGGGTGTACAACGTGATATTGGCCGCGCCCGGCACCCGGTCACCCTCGACAGCATCCTGGCCACGCCGGAAGGCCTCCTCGAAAACCCCCAGCGAGGCGAGTGCCGTGGTAGCCATCGCCGCTCCGGCGGCCCTCAACTCCGGCTGACGCCAGGTCGCTCCCTCAGGAAACTGGTTCAGCACATCGGGCCAGCGTCCGGTGCGGAAGTACAGCACGCCGCGTACATAGCTGATCAGCTCGGTATCGAAAGGATGGCGGGGCTCGACACCGTCGAGCAGTTTCGCCGCCTCCTCGTAGCGTTTGGCCTCGGCGAGAACGGCGGCGTAAGCGCAGGCCAGCGACTCCACGCTGGTGACCGCGAGCTTCAGAAACAGCCCGTCGGAGACTTCGGGACGGAACTGCAAATCTGTGACGCCGAGGCGACGGGTCTCCCAGCCGAACGTTCTGACCGACGCCCAAGCGCCGGCGAGCACCTCGATGCCCTGCTCACCGGCCAATATTCGCGCCAGCCACGCATCGCACATGCCTGGATCAAGGGCGGTCGCCGTGTTGAACATCTGAGCTGCCACTTGCGGGTTGTGGCTGGGCTGTAGCCCGTTGACCGAGATTCCCGATGCCAGTAAACCAGCGACCATCGCATTGCGGGAGTCTTCGGCGGTTGATTGCGGTCGACTCATTGCCTTGCTGGGACGCTCGTTGAGCTCTCCTGAACGTGACCCACCTTCAACAACAGCTCTTCTTGGTCGAGCAATTCTCGGCTCGGCACGGCGAGTGGGGCACGGCTCGCCGGGGCAGGCAGGCTGGCACGCACCGCCGCTAACTGACGACCGGTCAGCCGGTTGAGACCCGCCGATGCTTCCTTGGGCAACGGACCGTCCGTGTGGTACCGCACCCAGGCCGACACCTCGGGCCGGCCGCCGTGACTGATGAGGCGGATCGTCACCACGGTGGCGTCGGTTTCGGGCAGCCAGAGCCCGTCGAGCGTCTCGGACGTGATATCCGCCGGCGTCAGCGCGAAGCTGGTGGCAAAGCCGTTGAAATGCTTGAGGTGGCGCCATCCCGGTCGGCTCCAGGTCGGCTCCAGGTCAGCCAGCACGGCGCTGTCGACCTCAGAGAGCTCCTCGGCGGTCAATGGCCGCGCGGCACAACTCAGTCCATCGAGATCTTGGGCGAGCCGCTCGGTGGCCGCGACCAGGGTGCTGGCCAGCGAATCGCGAGCGGCTACGGCGGCTACATTGCGCTGCGGGTTCATCCGCAACACCAGCCAGGTTCGGCGTACGTAGGAGGCGGGCTGATCACTCACCAGCCCCCACTCTTCGGGGCCCCAATCATCGAGTTTTGACAACTCGGCGGCGTTGCCCCCCCGCCGTACCTTCACTGAGACGATATCGATGCCGTCGAGGTGAATATCGAACTGGCGCAGCCCATCGGCAACTGCCGCCACCAGCAATGTGCCCGACGTTGCCCGATGACGGTGGCGTCCGGATCCGTCGTCCTCACCGCTGTCCACCGCGATCACCGAGACCAGCTGGCCCTCGTATTCACGCACCCCGACCGTGTCTCGCCCGAAGCGGCGCTTGTGGTCGACCGCGGGCGTACATCCCGAAGCCAGCGTGGTGCCCGGATCGGCAGACCAGTCCCACAGCCAGGCGGCGAATGCAGAGGTCAGGGTGATGCCGTGGTAACTCACCAGCGCTAGCAGCGCAACAATGACAGCAAGGGCAACGCCCACCCACCACGCCACCCGATGATCTCCTTGCCAGGAGTCTGGGCAGTGACTGGCCAACACCAGGATCAAAATGTCGATCAAAAACACCGCGGTGACCCGCGGCCACGACAAAGCCATCCCCCAACTACGTTGGGCTTTCATTGCTACTCCGCTCTCATCGCTGCTGCCGCGATCGCCGCAGCAACATCGCCGTACCAAACACCGCGCCGCCGATCAGTAATGCCCCGACCAAGCCACCGGCGGCGACCCACACGGGCACCATATCCCGATGAGGGGGCGCCTTGGGTATGTTCAGCGGCGCAGAAAGCTGCGTCGGCGGCTTCGCCGGCCCTTCGGGTACGTCCCAGGTCAGTGCCGCCACCGGGTCGACCAAGCCGTAGCCGATCTGGTTATCCACACCGCGCGCCGGCGCGTGGGCCGTGCGGGTCAACCGGTTGATGACTTGGTAAGCCGAGAGCTGGGGGTATTTTGCGCGTACCAGCGCAGCCACCCCCGACACGATCGCGGCCGAAAAGCTGGTGCCCGCAGGAACCAGCAGCGAATTGTCTGGGCCGTCGATCGCGTTGATCAGCCCGTCGTCCCGAGGTGACAGTCCGATGATGTCAGTCGCGGGCGCGGAGATCCCCACCCAGGGTCCGGCGATACTCGTTTGGGTCAGCGGCTGACCGTTGGTATCCACCGCACCGACCGTCAGGACATAGTCGCTGAACCACGAGGGCGTCACCACCGTGTTGACGGCGTTCCAGTCGCGGGGATCGTTGGGCTGCAGGGGATCGAAGTTCGGGTTCTGCTTGCAGTCCTTCTTGGTGCTGTCGCCTGCGGCGGCCACGATGACTACGTTCCTGTCCACCGCCGCGTAACGGACTGCGGCACCCAGCGCGCGCTGGTCGATGATGTTGCGCGCACTCATGCAGGTCACGTCCGAGATGTTGATGATCTGCGCACCCATATTGGCGGCGTGCACGATCGCCCGCGCCATGGTTTGCACGTTGTCGATCTTTGCCTGTGTCTGCGGGTCCTCGTCACCGGTGTACGCATCCTTGAGGCCGAAGGCCTGGCTGGACTGGCGGATCGCGATTATGTCGACGTCCGGGGCGATCCCGCTGTAAGCGTCCACTGTCGGGGCGGGCGCCGGCGCAGGTGCGGGCGCCGGTGCTGGCGCCGGCGATGGTTTTGGCGTCGGGTCGAGCGGGCGCGGGCTCCGCGGATTGTCGACAGCCACGACCTGCCCGCCGCCGGAATAGCTGGGTATGGTCACCGTGCCATCGCCGTGACTAGCCGTTCCCGGCGCCGCTGGAGCTCCCGGAGCCACCGGAGCGGCAGGAGCCACCGGAGCTACTGGCGCAGGGGCCGCTGGTGCTGGTGCAGGCGCCGGCGCGGGTTCCTGAGGCGGGGGCGGCGCTCCAAACGGTCCCGGGGCTCCCTGATCCGCCGACGGGGGAACCACCATCACGGTCTGCGGCAACGGAGACAAAGTCACGGTCTGCGGAGGTGGCGCTTTGGGGGGCGGCTCAGTAGTCGGAATGGTGACCGGCTTGCGCGGTGCCGCGGGAGGCGCCGCGACGCCGTTCGCCGGCGCCGCGCCGATAACCGACGCCACGATGGTGCCGTGCGCATCGCAGTCCGACAATCCGTCACCGCCGGCCATGACGTAGTCGCCACCCGGGATCAAGTGCCGGAACCTTGGGTGCGCAGAAACACCGGTGTCGATCACGGCGACCTTCACCCCGGCACCCCGGCCGAACTGCCATGCCCCGGCCATGTCGAGCATTTCCATGTACTTCGGCGGCAACCGAAAATCGGTGCCGGGAATGACCCCGACCTCGGTGCAGTAGGAGTTTTGCTTCATCGGTGCCACCGGCCCGGGTGGCGCGTCAGGGGGCACCGCACCCGGATCGATCGTCGGCGGCGAAATCGCGTACGCAGGCGGTAAGCCGGCTAACGCACCTGAAGCGAGCAAGATTGCGGCGACGGTCGCGCGCGAAGCACGACCGCGCCACACCTTGCCGCTACCGGTATCGGATCGCTGCATAGACATTCATCAACCACAATGCCAACGGGAAAATCGGCATCAGGCAGAGGTATTCGACCCATTCCACCAGCTTGCGGAACAGCGGGCTGTAGACAGTGTTCGGCACCACCGCAGCGGCAGTCAGACCCGCCACCGGCAGCAGAACCAGGATCGCCGCGCAGATAGACATCGAGAGAGTCGACTCCAACACAACCGCGTACCGCACCAGGACGGCAGCGACGATGATCACCGCGGTTGAGGCCAACGTGATCGACTGCCAGCGATCCACATAGGAACGACCCCGCAGCATGAGGAAGCCGGCGCTGAACACGGTCAGCAAGAGCGGCAGCCAGCGCTGCCCCGTGTGGGGATCGGACAACGCGGTTAGCGAGACCACCATCAACACGCCCAGCCCCACCAACAGACCAGTCAAAAACGACCGGGCGCGTTCGGCTTGCAGCAGAACGTCGCGGACCGAGGCGGGCCCCTCTAGGACTGGCGCACCACCGTCGGAACGCACCACAGTTGTGGGCAGATCGGGGCGGGCCTCAAAGACCCAGCGGCTGGTGGCCGAGGGGAAGACGGGCAGCCGAATTCCGGCCAGCCGTCGGGACAGCGACGGGGCGGCGTGATAGGCCAGCACGCACACCAGCACCACGGAAGTGAACAGCGTTACCGCGCTGGTCATCGCGACCATGCGTGCCAACGCGGCAAGCGTCGCCACCGTGCTGATCGTGATGATCGCGGTGTATGTGCCAAGCCGGCGTCCGGTGAAACGCAGGGCCAGCAGCGCGGCAACGGTGAGTACGCCAAAGCCCAACACCGCGTGGGGCGACCCAACCCCGCCGGGCGGCGCACCGGCCGCCGCCACTGACAGCGGCGCGAGGCCGCTCATCAGCAAGGTGTCGGCAACGAGTCGCTCCTGGTCCGTCTTGGCCCGCATCAACAGCATCGACGACACTGCCAACACCGCCAGGCCGATCACAGTGGCGAAGATGGTCGTCAGCCAGGAATTGTGATGCAGGCGCCACCAGCCGAGCAGCCCGGACGCGAGAGTCACCCCGACTGCCACCATCGAGACGCCGACCTGCAGCGCAACGCCAGGATCGATAGTGGAGAACCGCTTGCTGAGGTTCTGCGAAACCGCGGTGGAGATGTGCTCGATGACCTGTGAACGATGCTCGGTGTCCGGCAGGTACCGGATCCACAGTCGGTCGCCGTCGTAGACGTCCTGCTCGGTCAGCGACTGGGTGGCCCGCAGGGGCGAGCCGTCAACCAGGCACAGCGCCCACTTGCCGCGGCCTGTCGCTTCCAGCGGGGCCTCGCCCAGCTCGCGCAGCCGGCTGTTGACTACTTTCAACAGCGGTTCGGTCATCACCGAAACCGGGGCGTTGGCGTCCAGCAGGACGCCGATCTGGACGCCATCACCGGCCATGATGCCGATCACAACCGCCCGTGGCTGCGAGACTCCCTCAACGTCTGCCTGGAGCGCGTCAGCTACCGCAGTCATCGCCCTGCACCCCCTTCCGTGATGGATGTGTAACCCCGTGCCTGTAGTTGCGCGGGGGCCTGCGTCGCTCTACCCGCCAGGGGGCCGTGGCCCCCGGGGAGGTGCAGCTCGACTGATTCCGGGTTCATCTGTTTCGCCTCGCGACTGTTGGTTGTGGTGACACTGGTATTAGGTTTGCTGCTGATTCTAGAGCAGTATGACGCGTTCGCATCTTTAACGCGCACCTTCTTTAAATATCTTGTCGTACTTGGCATTCCGTATCGGTCTTTACACCCTGCTGTGAGATTTCCACTCGCCGTACGGCAGCGTGTCGAGCACCGTTTTCACGCCCACCTGGACCAGTTGGGGGGTCGCCGGGCAGATGGCGAGCCAAGCCTCACCCGATCCCGCGGTTCGCGCTTGCTGGTAGAGGGCGATCCGGCCGCCTGAACCGTCTTTCAGCGACAGCACTGAAGCACTGGGCCCCTTGGCGTCGTCCCGGTACTGGCGGGCGTACACCGCCACCTCGGCCGCCGGATCTGACAACGCCTGACCCAGCGCGGCCACCGTGGCGGCGCTGATGCCCATTCGCCGTAGGTCGCCGCCGGAGAAGACGTTAAAGTCGGACTCCTGCCACGATTTGGTTGCTTCCAGCATGTCTTCCATCGGCACGTTGACGGCGTTGATCGCTGCGGGTTCGGCGTGGTGAATCGATTCCAGGCCGTCTATCACCAGCGCGGCGATCGAGGCGCTGTCCGCGATCGCAACATCGTCGACGGTGATGTCGTTGCCAACCCGAACCGCCGATACCCAGTGCTGGTTGCGGCGGGCCAAAACCACTCGGAATTCGTTGTCGGGGATGTCGCGGGAACCCGGCGGCTGGTTCTCGTCGTCGACGATGCCGTAGAGCAACTTGCCTCGCGACAGCAAAGCGACGACTTCAATGTCGGGCGCCGCCAGGACCCGCATCCGAGCGGCGACCTGCTCATTCACTTCGTTGACGCCGCCACTGCTTTCGACAATGCCCTGCTCGCGCATGACCGCCATGCCAGGGTGTTCGTTCAGCCAGTCGCTGGAGTCGGTAGATACGAATGGCCGGCACCGCAACTCCGGAGCGACATGCCGAATGTCCAGGAGTGCCTGAAGCATCCAGAAGCCGTCGACGTTGACGGTGATGTCGGTGCGGGTGCTCTGTTGATCCATTACTACCTCGGGGTCGACTTGGCTAATACTGCAGAACGCGACAGCACACCGACAGGTGGTTTGCTGCCGCGTCCTGAAGTCGGGATTTAGGCCCAGCTGGACCCGACTGCGCTGTCGGTGCTCGCCATGTTGTTACCGGCCGACTGCACGTTCTGGCCGTGCGAGTTGGCCTGCTCGTAGATCACCTGGAAGTTGCGACCCAGCTGAGTGATGAACTCCTGGCAAGCGACCGAACCGGCGCCGCCCCAGAAGTCACCGGCAGCCAGCACGTCGCGAACGATGGCCTGGTGCTCCTGCTCGAGCGACGCGGCCTGGGCACGGATCGTGGCACCGTGCGTGTCGACATCGCCGAAACTGTAATTAATGGACATAGCAATGATCTCCTAACGTATGAAAGGTTACGCAGCCTCGGCTTTTAGCGCTAGCTGCTGAGGATTTGCTGCGAAGCCTGCTCTTGCTGCTCGTAGTTGCCGGCGTCACGGAGCATGCCGTCGCGCACACCGTGGAGCATGTTCACGATGTTGCGGAACGCCTGGTTCATCTGACCCATGGTGTCGTAAGACGTCGCCTGGGCGGTGCCACTCCAGCCAGCACCCGAAATGTTCTACCGACGACGACCACATGCGACGAGCCTCGTCCTCGACCGTCTGAGCGTGAGTCTCAAACCGGCCAGCCATCGCACGCATCGCGTGCGGGTCAGTCATAAAGCGCGTTGCCATGTGTCTATCTCCTTTTGGTTAGTTGGTTTTGCGTGTTGGTTTTGGTTTTCCGTGTTGGTTACTGAGATACCTGCGGGTATTCAGGGTGTGGCCGGATCGGTTATGCGCCGCGAGACCCGCCGTCCTACGCATTTAACGATGATCGCCCTCCCCCTCAGCCCGCAACGACCGGGCCAACGCGATCTCGAACCGCTTCGGATGTCTCCACCAAGCCCGCGTATTTAGCTGCCAGCGCCGATCAACAGGCTGCGGCAGCGTTGGCGGCCTCGGTAGCCGCGTACGAACCGGAACTCGTGGCCAGCGTGCTGACGAACATCTCATGGATAGCCGCGGCCTGCGCGCTAACCGCCTGGTACATCTGCGCGTGGGCGGCGAACTGGGCCGCGGTCAGCGCTGATACCTCGTCGGCGGCAGCCGGTACCACCCCGGTCGTCGGAGCCGCCGCGGCTGCGTTCTGAGCGCTCATCGTCGAGCCGATACCCTGCAGGTTTCCGGCCGCCGCCGCCAACGCTTCTGGCTGTGTGGTTACGAACGACATATTGGTTCCTCCTCGATTAGTCCCCAGGACCACTCTCTGCCAAAGACTAGATGACGGGGCCCCTCGAAACTGTTTCAATACCCCGATCTGTTCGCATTTGTTCACAGAACGGTAAGACCAATTCATTTTCGGTAACGACACAGTAACAGCGGCTGCGTTGGTTCGGCCTGCACTCAGCAAACTCACAGTGAAGCGAGCGGCTGGGACGTATCTGCCCGCAGTTAAAGGCTTGACCTGCGCATTTTCCGTCGGCACTAGCCAGCAGACGGCGGGCGGGACATGACGGTGGGTCGGAATCCGTAGCGTGGGCCACTGCCGGCGTGGCCGCCTGCGCCCGTGCCGGCCAGCGGCATGCCGCCCAGCAGGTTTCCCGCTGCGGCGTCGGGCGCCTCTCGGATGTTGCTGACGGGTATCGCGGTCGGACCGGGGTGTGCCCCCGGCAGCGCGGCGTTCCAGGCCACCGGCACGGACAGCCGCCCGACCGAAGGCGCGGTGCCCACCGATCCCGCCACGTGCGCGGCGGCGCTGCCGAGCGCCCCGCCCAGGGCGGGCACGGTCTTGGGAATGGCGGCGGCGGCTTGGGCCGCCGCCCCGCCGAGCGCCCCCGTGGTTTTCGCGGTCTGGGTCAGGAAGTTGGCGATACCGATGCTGAAGTTCGGCAAACCCTCGGTGTAGTAGATGAAGCTTGCGTACGGCGAGTACGCGGTCAGAAACGCGAAGAGGTTGCTGGGGAACGTGCTCGTCCCGAACAGGAATTTCCACGCGAACGACAGCGGACCGGCCCCGGAGTTGATGTAGTTGGCCTCGGTCGCGAGGGGTGAGTACAGCGGCCCGGCCAGGTTCGCCAGTTGTGTGGAGAGCTGGCTGATCAACTTGTTCAGCTGCGTCTGGATCGAGTTGACCGAGACGGCGGCCGTTGTCGCACCCTGAGTGGCCGCAGCCGCCGGGTTGGCGACCTGCGGGGCCGCGGAGAATTTCGGGAGCTGGGTCGCACTCGCCGAGGACGACGCATAGCCGTACAGCGCCGACGAATTTTGGGCCCAGAACTGGCCGTATTGGGATTCCACCTCCTGGATCAACTGGGAGTTCTGTCCCAACACGTTGGTCGAAAGCAGCTGCGTCAGCTCAGCGCGGTTGGTCAGGACCGCCTCCGGGGGTACCACGGAAGCCAACACCGTCTCGTAGGCCGCCGCAGCCGATCCTGCTTGACTGGCCGCTTGCTCAGCCTGGGCGGCGGTGTTGGTCACCCACTGCACGTACGGTGCGACCGCGTCGGCTGCCGCCGTCGAGGCGGGCCCCAGCCACTCCTCGCTGGTCAGCTGAGTGACCACGTTTTCATAGCCGACGGCCGCCGAACTCAACTCGGCGGCCAAGGCGTTCCAGCTCGAGGCCGCAGTCACCAACGGCGTAGACCCTGGACCCGAATATATGAGGATGGAGGAGATCTCCGGAGGCAACGCAGCAAGATCGATTGTCATGCCCGGATCCCCTTAGCCAGCGGCGGCCGCGTTGGCCGCCTCGGTTGCCGCATACGACGCCGAACTGATGCCCAGTGTGCTGACGAATGCCTCGTGGATCGCCGTGGCCTGGGCGCTGACCGCCTGATACAGCTGGGCATGAGCGGCGAATTGCGCTGCCGTCAGCGCCGACACCTCATCGGCCGCGGCCGGCACGACTCCCGTTGTCGGGGCCGCCGACGCCGCATTCTGGGCACTCAACGACGAGCCGATACCTTGCAGGGTGCTGGCCGCCGCAGTCAGCGCTTCGGGTTGCGTAGTCAAGAACGACATGGTGTTGCCTCCTAAACACTCGTGGGGCTAGATTTCGGTTCGCCCCCTGGTTAGCTGATGCCCGTCACTGACCTTCGGCCATGAAGGACGTTAGTTCGCCCGCCCCGGTTAACACTGGGTGACAAAGGCGGGACGTATCTCGTGGTGACGAGGCTTGACAAGCCCTTGTAGACCCCTCGCCGGCAGCCCTGCTGCGCCGAGGGCTTCCCGGTGCCAGACGTCCGGCCGATCTTGGCGGCCGTGACCTGCGACAACCGACGAGTCGTGGAAGCGATCAACGATCGACGGCGCGGCCACGGGACCCGGGGGCTCCTCCCGGCGTCGGGTTAACGACAGCCCAACCCGGAATAAAATCCGGTCGCGGCGAAAGGACCCATAGACCCTAAAGAGCATTGCGCGATGCACTAACTCGCTTGTCCCGCTTTGCCATAACGCGTCTCGTGACGACCAGAGGACCGCGGGATACCTGGTCTGCTTGGTGTGGCGTCCGCCGTTAGCGATAGTCATGTCGCGCCTAACCGGCCGAGGGTGGGCGGATCAGGACGCTGCGCTTGAATCCGTATTCGCGCGGTGGCAAGCCGCCGGAGCCGCGTCGACCACCGCCGCCCATGGGCATCCCGCGCAGCATTCCGTTCACTCCACCTTGCGGGTCGGTGACGTAGTCGACGGCCATCGCCTGTGTGGCCTGGGTGGCGGCCGATTCCTCCACCGCACCGGATGCACCGGCCCAATTCTCCGGCACCGACAGCCCCCCGATCTTGGTGGACGCGGCCAAATTCGCCGATACCCCGCCGGTGGTATGGGCACCCAGGCCACCGCCGAGGCTGCCCAGGTGCAGGCCGGCGAACTGCGGCGTCGCGTACCAGGATCCGCCGGCACCGGCCGTCGCTCCGCCGGGCCCGGTCGCCAACTGCTGAAGTATCGAGATGGGGTTGGCGCCAAAGCCCAAGTCAAAGTACGAAGTCTCGTAGGTGCGAGCCAGCGACGTGCGCATAGAGGTGGTGAGCAGGGCAATATTAGCCGTGACATTCCATTCGTTGGGGTTGAGCCCCACGGTCGAGAGCCGTGTCAAAAGTTGTTGGACCAGGTGATTTATCGACGTGAAGATTGATGTGGCGGTGAATGTCTCTGGGGTCACGGCGAATCCGGGGGTCGCCGACGCCAGCGCGGGGACAGCAGTGGTTGCCGGGGCGGCGGCTGCCTGACTGACAGCGGACGATTGCGCGGCAAGTCCGGCCTGGTTGGTGGTCTTCGTGGGCTCGGCGAACGGGATCAATTGTGTCGCGGCCGCTGAGGAGCCGGCGTAGCCGTACATCGCGACCGCGTCCTGGGCCCACATCTCGGCGTACTGGGCCTCGGTGGCCGCGATCGCCGGAGTGTTCTGGCCGAAGAAGTTGGTCGCGATCAGCGCCGACAACAACACGCGGTTGGCCAGGACCACCGCTGGAGGCACCGTCAGCGCAAAGGCGGTTTCATAGGCTGCCGCGGCGGCCCTGGCCTGGTTGCCGGCCTCCTCAGCCAGCGCGGCCGCGGAGCTGAGCCAGGAAATATACGGCGTGGCCGCGGCCGCCATGGATTGCGACGCCGGTCCCAGCCACGGTGAGCCGGCGAGCTCGGTGATCACCGACGTGTAGCCGGTCGAGGTGGTACCCAATTCGGCCGCCAGCCCATCCCACGCCGCCGCCGCGGCCAGGATCGGACCTGACCCCGGGCCGGCGTACAGCCGGGTCGAATTGATCTCGGGCGGTAACGCCCCGAAGTCCACCACCTACGAACCCCCGGACTCGAACGACATGCTTGAGAGGTTAAGGCGCCGCAGTCCCCCAGCCGCGACCCTCGGGTGGCGCCGATCGCACGGAAGCGCTCACCCAGCGGGCGACTCACGAGAACCACGAGCGTCGACCCGCGGGTAATAATGCCGCTGAAGCGTGCCCGCTACCAGCAGGAATACGACGTCAACACGCCGGCGGGCAGTGGGTGCCGCAGCTGCCCGCCGGGAAGCCCGGCGGGGACGAAAATCGTTGCGGGGGTAAAAATCCGGACGCAGATAAAGCCCCAGCGCTTCGCCAACCCTGGAGACGAGAACGCGCCGGCGGCGACAATCTGTCGCCGCCGGCGCGTGCCAGCGTTCCTAGGTGATGGTTAGCCGGCGGCCGGTGGCCGCGCCATGATGGTCGGACGGAAGCCGTACCGGGGCCCGCTGCCGTGCCCGCCGGTGCCAGCACCGGCCAGCGGCATGCCGCCGAGTATGTTTCCGGGGTTCCCGGACGCCTCTGGAGCGGCGCTGACGGTGCTGACCGGTACCGCGGATGCGGCATGGGCTGTCGGGACGGTGGCGCCGGACCAGGCGGCCGGCACCGACAACTTGCCCACCGAGCCCGCGCCGCCGACCGAGCCCGTCACCGAACCCGCCGTATGCGCGGCACCGCCACCGAGCGCTCCCCCGAGGGCGGGTATCGACTTGGGGATCGCCGCCGCGGCGGGTCCTGCACCACCGAGTGCCCCGGCGCTCTTGGCGATCTGAGTGCCGAAGTTGCCCATACCGACGCTGAAGTAAGGCAGACCCTCAGTGTTGTAAAAGAGGCTGGCGTAGTTGGCGTAGCCGGCTAACACCGTCCCAAAGTTACTTGGCAAGACGGTCTGACCGGTCAGCAGGAACCAGACTTGGGTAAGCGCCGAGTCGATCGTGGCGCCCTTGGATGCGAGGAAAGGCGCCGTAATCGCTTTCAGCTGGTTGACGGTCTGGGTGAGAAATAGTTGCAGTTGACCGATGACCGTGTTCGGCGCATTGGCCGCGGTCGATGCGGCCTGGGTTAAGGCAGCAGCCGGATTGGCAACCGCGGGTGCGGAGGCGAACGGTGTCACCTGCGCCGCCGTTGCCGCGTGGCTCGCGTAGCTGTACATGGTCGAGGAGTCCTGAGCCCAAAACTCGCCGTATTGGGCTTCCAACTGCGAAATGAGGCTGTTGTATTGACCGAATACGTTGGCCTGCACCGCCTGTGCCAACTCGGCGCGATTGGCCGCGATGAGCGGCGGTGGCACCACCGAAGCAAACGCGGCCTCAAAAGCCGCCGCGGCCGATTGAGCTTGGGCGGCCGCGTGCTCGGCCGCCAGCGAAGTGGTAGTCATCCACTCCACGTACGGTTGCACAGCGCTGGCCATGGATGCCGACGCCGGCCCCAGCCACTCCTCGCTGGACAGCTGAGTGACCACGTTTCCGTAGCCCAGCGCAGCCGAATTCAGTTCAGCGGCCAGCGCGTTCCACGCTGAGGCCGCAGTCGTCAGCGATGTCGACCCCGGACCGGCATACATGAGCGCGGAGTTGACCTCCGGAGGTAACGCGCCAAAATCAATTGCCATCTGCCGACCCCTAAACCTTAGCCGCGTTGGCGGCCTCGGCCGCCGCGTAAGACCCCGAACTCACGCCGAGAGTGCTGACGAACAGCTCGTGAATCTCCGCGGCCTGCGCGCTCACGGCCTGATACATCTGGGCGTGAGCGGCGAACTGCGCTGCGGTCAACGCAGATACCGTGTCAGCTGCCGCGGGGACCACCCCCGTGGTGGGCACCGCAGCCGCCGCGTTCTGGGCGCTCAACGACGAGCCGATACCGGACAACGTGGCCGCCGCCGCAGTCAACGCTTCTGGTTGTGTAGTTACAAACGACATTTGAGTTTCTCCTCAACCCTCGGGGCTCAGTGACCTTGAAGGAATGCTTTGCTGCTGAAGCTCATTTCAGACATAGCTTGCTGGTGAGATTAATCGGATCCCGCCGGGTCGCGCCTCCTTAGCGCTAACTGTTCATTGGTGGACAACTGTTGTTCATCTTCGGCCCGGTACCGGGCAGATGACCTCATCCGGCCGACGGCGGTCGGACGAGCACACTTCGCTTGAATCCGTACTTGTTGGTAAAGGCGGTGGCGGCGCCACGCCGCCCAGCCCCGCCCATCGGCATGCCCTGCAGAATGCTGTTCCCGCCCATTCCGCCGCCTGCTCCGGTTCCTCCGAAACCCGCGGGCCGTACCGCACCGACCGTCTCGGCGTCCACCGCCTGGACGGCCGATGCCTCAAGCGTCCCGCCTGGGGAGAGCCAACTCGACGGAACGGACAACCCGCCGATCTTGGTGGACGACGCCAAAGTGGCCGACATCCCTCCGCCGGTATTGCTGCTCACGCCCAGAGCGCCCAGGTGCAGGCCGGCGAATTGCGGCGTGGGATACCAGGCACCCGAACCGGCCGTCGTGCCGATACCGTTGAACGTCTGCTGGCCGATCTGGAAGCCAAAGCTTCCGATGCCCACCCCGAAATACGCCTGCAGGGTTTGCTTGATCACGGCGGTGTACATGGTGGTGTTAATCCCGAACCAGTTTTGGGTCGGGGTTGGTAGCCCCTTGGTCAGGAGATCCTGCCATTGCGACTGGATCAGCGAGAACGGCCAGGTCTTGAGCGTCGGGAAGAGTTGTGCGGCGGAGGTCAGCTGTGAGGCTGTGGCCGACACTTCCTGCGCGGCATTGCTGGCCGGCGAGGAGGTGGCTTGGGCAACCGCGGCGAACTGTTCGGATTCTCCGTCCGGGGTGGTGGTGTTCGGCGGTGCCGTGAATCGGGTCAACTCCGAGGCGAGAGCTGACGATCCGGCGTAGCTGTACATGGCCGCCGCGTCTTGGGCCCACATTTCCACGTACTGGGCCTCGGTCGCCGCGATCGCCGGGGTGTTCTGCCCGAAGAAATTGGTGGCGGTCAGCGCCGCCAACAACACCCGGTTGGCCGCGACCACCGGCGGAGGCACCGTCATCGAAAACACGGCCTCAAAGGCGGCTGCCGCCGCCCGGGCCTGGCTGGCGGCTTCCTCAGCCTGCGCGGCCGCCGCACCGAGCCAGCTCACGTATGGCGTGACAGCAGACACCATGGCTGCCGAGGTGGGCCCTACCCAGGGTCCGCCGGTCAACTCATCGATCACCGAGTTGTAGCCGGAAGTCGCTGTGCTCAACTCCGCCGCCAGCTCGTCCCACGCCGCCGCGGCGACCATCATCGGCCCCGATCCCGGACCCGCATAAATGCGACCGGAATTGATTTCGGGCGGTAACGCCCCGAAGTCAAGCACCGTGCCCCTCCTCAGTGTTCGGCGTGGATCGCATCGCACTTAGTCAAGACTCGTCAAGACGTCGTTGACCCAGTCACGGCGCTGGCCGACTCGGTTCTTTCACCAGCAAACCCAGTCGGTGAGATATCGCACACCGTCGCACACCCCTTCACCCGGCCCGGATAGCTGGTCTACCACCAGAATTCCCGGACGTAGGGTCAGGAACGACGTGTGCAACCTGTCTCGATTATCCCGTTGTCAGCAACCGAGCGACAGCTCGTTAATGGCTGAACTGCCGCTCGCGAATGACATTAGTTGGTCATGCCGGGCGAGCCGACCGGAGAAGCCAATTGTTCATTCCTTGCCAACCACTGTTCGTCCGTAACAACTGAATGTTCATCTGCAGTTTGCTTATCAGACCGGCGCGGCGACCGCACCGTGGGCCTGGCCTGGGCCAACCGGCAGACTGGCGCCACTGGTCGTGCGCTAGGCCCGTGTTAATCCAGGTCGAGGATCAGCGCCATTTCCGGACAGGAGGCCACACCGTCGCGGGTCAATTGCTCGTCCTGGGACTTCACCTCGTGCTCTTCGACGATCGAGTACCCCGAGTCATCGATGGGGAATAGGTCTGGATCAACGGCGTAACACTGGGCATGGCCTACGCATTTGGGCTTTTCGAGACGAACCCTCACAAGGTTCCCTCCCTCGACGGCGCTGCGGGATAAGCGTGCTGGGATTGGTCAGTCAGTAAAGTCTAGAAGATGACCGCCGACTAGGGTCGGCCACACGAATCCTCGCAGTACCCCGAGTACCGGATTGGTGGTCCGCTCGTCGCGCATGCGATATTGGTGTGCCACCAGAAGCCAGTGCCGACAGGGTTTTACGGAGGGTGTACAAGAGACGACCTGGCTGCGTCGGTGACTGTCGGGGAACTAAGGGACGAAAAGCCAGACACACAAGCGGAGACCGAGCGCATGAGCACTCTTGACCAAGGCCAGTACGGCTCGTTCTATCTACCGCGGCTTGATTACGCCAAATTGCCGCTGGCCGAGGACCGGGGTGTCGGATGGAAGACATTGCGGGATGCCGGGACCCGTGGTCTTCATGAACGGCTACTACTACCTGACGCGTCGCGAGGACGTGCTCGCCGCGTTGCGCAACCCCAAGGTCTTCTCATCACGATTGGCGCTGCAGCCCCCTGGTAGCCCACTGCCGGTGGTGCCGCTGGCGTTCGACCCGCCCGAACACACCCGCTACCGCAAGATTCTGCAGCCGTACTTCAGCCCGCACGCGCTGAGCAAGTCCCGGCCGGTGCTGGAGCGCCACGCGGCTGACATGATCGCTGCCTTTGCCGGCCGCGGCGAGTGCGAGGCGATGGCGGATTTCGCGAAGCTGTATCCGTTCCAGGTGTTCCTCGACCTTTATGGTCTGCCGCTGGAGGACCTTGACCGCGTGATCGCCTGGAAAGACACCATTGTCGGCGACAAGCCCTTCCTCACCCAGGAGGACATCGACCGAGGGATACAAGTTGCTGGATTATCTCGCGGACGCGATCCAGCAACGCCGGCAGAACCCGGGCTCGGACATGTTGTCGCAAGTGATGACCGGCGAGGGCAATTTCACTGATCTCGAGCTGCTGGGCATGAGCCACCTGTTGATCCTGGCGGGTCTGGACACGGTAACCGCGGCGATCGGGTTCTCCCTATTCGAATTGGCGCGCAGACCGCGAGCTGCGCGCCGAGCTTCGCGACAATCCCAGGCAGATCAGGGTTTTCATCGAAGAGATCGTCCGACTGGAGCCTTCGGCACCGGTGGCGCCCCGGGTGACGACCGCAGATCGTCGAAGTCGGGGGCATGACACTGCCCGCCGGGCTCAGCGGTGCGGTTGTGCATGGCCGCGATCAACCGTGACGGCAGCGACGAGATGTCCACCGACGAGCTGACGATGGACGGCAAAGTGCACCGGCACTGGGGATTCGGCGGCGGACCGCACCGCTGCCTGGGCTCTCATCTGGCGCGAATAGAACTGACCGTGATCGTCGCGGAATGGCTCAAGCAGATTCCCGATTTCGAATTGCCGGCGGACTACACGCCCGAAATCAACGTTCCCGTCAAAGACCTTCGCGCTCAAGTCGTTACCGCTGCAGCTGGGGCTGATACGCCACTGACGTGCCACTGACCGGGGCTGACCCAATCAAGGCAGTCAGCCCCAGCGCAACGCTCGCACGTCTACTTACGCAGCTCGGTTGCGGCCACCTGGACGAACACCCCGGTGTCCTCGGCCATCAGCAGGCCTCGGCCGCGGGGCAGCGGACCGCCCTTCATCTTGCCGCGGATGAAGCCCTCGTCGGGGTCGGCGTCCATCACCAGCAACGGCGCATTCGCCTGATGCAGTGCCCGCAGCATCGGGTCGCTGCCCGCCGAAGACCAGCCACCGAACGTGCGGGTGACGATCACGTGCAAGCCGACGTCGGCGGCCCTGGTCACCCAGGGAGCGGCCTTGTGCAGCGGCGAGTCGAAACCCGGCGGGAGCTGCTGGATGTCGTCGACGATCAAGAAGATCTCCGGACCGCTCCACCACGACCGCGACAGCAGCTCTTCGGCGGACAAGCCGGGCGGCGGCTCGCGGCCGGCCAATACCTCGGCCAGCTCGCCCATCATCGCCTGCACACCGTCGAGGTTGTAGGCGAACTTCTCCACGTACTCGGAGCCCAGCGTGGTCAGCAGCTGACGGCGCGGGTCGACCAGCCACACCTGCGCAGACGGTTGTCCCGCTGGCGGTGTCGGTGCGCTGGTGGCTCCCGGCGCATACAGCCGGCCGATTTCGGACATGATGGTGGCCAGCGTCGTCGTCCGCCCACATTCGCGTCGACCCGTCACCATCAGGTGCGCGTTCTCGGCGAAGTTGAGATACACCGGCTGCAGATCCAATTCCGATATCGCCCAGGCGATTCCGCCCACGCCAACGCCTTGACGGGTGTCCCGGGCCGCCAGCTCGCGCACCTGCTCCACGCCGAACCTCGCCGGCAGCCGGCGCACCGGCGGGGCCTGGCCGCTCGCCAGCCGGCTGACCGCCGCGACCACGCTGTCGGACTCGAAGATGTTGTCGGCGGTGCTCGGCCAGCGCCGGCCTGGCCACCAGCGTGTGCAGGCCCGACTGCGGATCGCTGTCCAGTCGGACGTAGTTGACCGCGACCATGCCGCGTCCCGGCTTGACCGGAACATCCTTGGCGAACCGGGATCGCACCAGCTTGGCGTCCTCGACCGCGGCCAGCCGCAGCTCGATGCGGGAACCGAAACCGCTGCGCACCGGCGGCCGCAGCTCCGATTCGCGATCGGCAGTGACCACCACGTGCACCCCGAACGAGGGCCCCTGGTTGATGATCACGTTCACCTGCTCGATCAGCACCTCGTTTTCCTCGGCCAGTGCCCGGTAGTTGTCGATCACCAGGAAGACATCGCCGAACCCGTCGTTGGGCACGGGACCGGGCTCGCCGCCGAACTTGCGGCGCCGGAACACCTCCATCGACGCGATCTCGTACTCGAGGAAGGTACGTTTGCGCTCGCGCACCAGCGCCAGCAGCTCGGCCACCGTGCGGCGCACACCGTAAGGATCCGTCGGACCCGCCACCTCACCGACGTGCGGGAGCCGCGCGACCGTGGTCAACGCGGTGCTGCTGTAGGCCAGGCAGTAGAACTGGACCTGCTCCGGCGTGTGGGTCAACGCGGCCGAGCAGATCAGTGTCTGCAGCGCAGTGGTCTTACCCGAACCACCGGCACCCAGAATCAGCACGTTGGCACCGGGCCCGGAGGTGTCCACCGTCCACGGCGGCTGGTCGTGCTTGAACGGACGGTCGATGATCCCGATCGGGAACACCAGATCCCGGGCGGTGCCGTAGTCCTTGTTCCACGGGCGCTTGAGGAATCGGTTGACCAATTCGTCGATGGCGACCGGCTTTGTCAGCGGCGGCTGCCACAACCGGTAGGGCTCGAAGTCGATCTGGCGCAGCTGATCGATGATCACCGTGCCGACCTTCGGCGTCCTGATCCCTTCGTCTTCCTCCTCCTCGGACTCAATCACCTCGAGCGCCTCGCCATTGCCATTAGCGTGGGCGGCGAGTGCTTCGATATCCGGGCCGGCCTCGCTTACCTCGAGCGGGGTGAAGGCATTGGTAAACAATTGCGGCCGAACGTAATCGATGCTGTGCACCAACGCCGGCGCTTCCACGCCGTCGATGGTGATCCCGCGGGAGTAGAAGTCGCGCCACAGGAACTCGGCCTGGAACCGGATGATGTCCTCGAGGCTCTTCCGGAAGTAGCCCAGGCCGGCCTGAGCCGGCAGGTTGACCGCGTTGGGAACCCCGGCCGCCTGTGCCGCACCGGCGGTACGCGCCTTCAGCACCAACCGGTAACCCATGTTCTCCATGAGCTTTTCGGCCCGGCTCTCAATGGTCTGCGACGCCATCATCAGGTGGATCCAGTAGGCGCGGCCCTGCCGGCCGATCGAGTCCAGAACGTCGACCGCCGTCGGCATGATCCGGAACCACTCGTAGAACTCGTCGATGACCACCACGAGCATCGGCAGCGGCGGCATGTCCTGACCGCGGGCCCGCATCCTGGTCCGCACCGAGTTGTATTCCTTGGCGTCGTCGACACCGGCGTTGTCGCACACCGCCTTTCGACGGGCGATTTCACCCCACAGCGCGTCCAGGAAGCGCTCCATCAGCGCCTGGTCTTCTTCGAGGTCGGTGATGATCCGCGACACGTGCGGCACGCCGGCGAAGGGCTTGACCGCAGACCCACCCTTGAGGTCGGCCAGGACGAACTTCAGCTCCTCCGGCGGATGGCCGAGCATCAGCGATTCGATCACGGTTCGCACCAGCGTCGACTTACCCGAACCTGTTGTTCCCGACATGACTCCGTGGGGGCCGTCGCCGCCCTCGTCGAGGGACTTCATGTCCAGGAACAGCAGCTCACCGTTGTCGGAGCGATTACCGAACGGCACCCGCAACCGCGACCGGCCCATCGTGTCGGTGCGGCTGCCCCACAGGTCTTCGAAGTCGATCTCCGCCGGGTTGTCGATGCCGTAGTAGGACAAGATGTCCCGGGCGCCGATGTGCGCCACCCGTTGGCCGATCTCCTCGTAGGCCTCAGCGAGTCGCCAGTACGCCAGCTTCTGCGCGAACTCCTCTGCCTCCGCGATGCTGATCTGGTCGGTGAGGGCGAAGAACCAAGGCTTGTCGTCGATCACCATCCAGGTGTCGCGGTCGCGGGGCAGCGCTTCGATCACGCCGATCTCGTCGAACCGCAACGTCCGCTCCGGGACCGATGTCCACATCGAAGAGCCGGTCAGGTCGAAGAACGTCACCCCGTCGACGCCCTCGGCGCTGATCACGTACTCCCACTGGGGATCAGTGACGTCGGCGATGATCACGGTGTGCGGCGTCGGGGTCTGCGCCGACGAACTGGCGTGCCGGGGCGTGAACGACCCACGCCCGGCGAACAATTCGGCCTGTTCCGCGGCGAATTCGCGCACCGAGCTGTAGACCATCCGCGCATTGCCCGCCGCGTCCTGACGCCGCGGATCACCGAAGTGCGGGAGCCACTTCACCCAGTCCCATTGCTCCAAATCGGAGCTGACCACGATCATCTGCACGTGATCGGGCCCGTGCGAGAACGCCAGCTGGCAGATGATCGCCCGCATCATCGCCAATACCTGCTCACGCTCTCCGATCAGCGCGTACCAAGGCTCGACCAGCAGGGAGACCATCTTGGGCAGGTTGTAGACGACGCTTTGGTAGCGCCCGAACTCCTGAAGCGCCTTACCCGTCACCGGCTCCAGCTCGATGTCGGTCGGCATGTTCTGCGGCTCACCCCAGGTCACCTCGGGACGGGTCATGCCGACCCCGACCCGGACGACACCGAAGTTGAGGTCCTTGCCGTCCGGCTTGCGCTCCCACATCCGCGACGATCCGACGGCAGCGGCCAGCGTGGTGGGCGCGGGGTGGAACCAGCGGTAGTTGGCGTCCATGCTGTCCGCCGACTCGTTGGCGGTCTCCCGCAGCATGTCCAGCATCAGCATGAACTGGGCGCGCATCGCGTCCAATTTCGGCCGGCTCATCTGCTGCTTGCCGCCGCCGAACCGGCCACCGAACATCATCATCATCATCCCGCCGACCATGAAGATCGGGAAGATCGAGCCGGCGCCACCGAAGACATGTGAACCGCTGGCGAAGGTCATGGCGACCATGCCTCCCAGCAGGCCGATGACCACGACGCCGACCACGATCAGCCACCAGGGCTTGCCCTCCGGCGGCGGAATGCTCAACGGCGTCGGCAGGACGATGTTCTCCGGCTTGATGACCGGAGGCTTTTCCGCTGTGGGTCGCGCAAATCCTCGTTTCACTTCGGTACCACCAACTCTGCAGGGGTCATATCCATCGGTAAGGTGTCGTGTTCGACCAACGCATCCGCCCGAGAGAGCGTCGGTCCTTGTGGCAGCAGCCGAAGCGCCACCCATGGCGCCAGGCTCGGCACGGTGTTCAGACCCAATGCCTCGCGGACGTCTCTGGTGTCGTCCACCCCGAACCGGGCTCCCGCATCGGTCACCCACCACATCGACTCAGCAGTTTTCGACCCGGGATCGTTGCCGGTGACGGCCACGAAGTTCGCATAATTAGGTCCGAAGAACACCTGGTCGGCTTGGCGGCCGGTGGTGTCTGCCTTCACCAGCGACACGACCTTGTTCAGTTCGGATGACGCGATCGGAAGGTTGGGACCGGATATCACCTGGACGCGGGCCCGATTCTCACCGGCCGTTTTCTCCCACCACCAGCAGGTTGCCGGATTCTCCCGCAGGTCCATCACGTTCAACGGGGTGTCGGGGTAAGAGGACAGATCCAGTTTGTTGACCACGGGCATCTTCGCCAACGCGGCCGGTTCCACGGTCACCGGTTTGGCATTGCCCGGGCCCCCGGCGTTCTGCATGATCTGGGCGACCAAAGGCGGGAGCGTCTGCACACCGTCTGCCAGCACCAGCGAATACTGTTGCGGCCCGCTGATTTGCGGAGTGACGATTACCGTCCCCACCGTCGCCCCAGCGGGCGCGCCCGCGAATGTCGCCGGGGAGCCTGCTCCCTGCACTTCTGGCACCGCCAGCTCGGGCCCCACCGGCAACGCGTCGTACAGCGCCCGGCTCATCGGCTTAGCCTGGCCGACTTGTTCTGGCGTCAAGCCCAGCGGCAACAAGACCGACCGGTTCGTCGCGTCGATGCGTGACCGGCGCCCCTGCCTGATGACCCAGGCATCCCCGTCGTAGCTGAGCACCACCGCGTCGGAACCGTTCAGCACCTTCCGGTGACCGCTGAGGTCGGGGGTGCCGTCGATCACCGTGGTCGTCAGCCCCGACGGCGCCCCGACCCCGGTCGAACCGGCCACGTCGTCGCACACCAGCCATGACGCGGCGGGCGGACTCTTAGGCCCGAAATTCGACGGTGCACCCGGGATGCCCACCAGCGGTCCACGCGGCAGGGTCGCGATTTGGCTTCCCTTGACCAGGTGCGGGTTGTCTGGCCGCCCGGTGATCAGCCGTGCCGATGCCAAGTTCAACGCCGGGTACAACCTGTCGCCCACCCGCACATACAGCGCGCCGGAGTCACGGTCGGCGATGATCGGCGAATCCCCCACCTGGCCGGCCGGGCTGATGAACGAGTACAGCAGCGCACCCAGGCAGGCCACCAGCGCCGCCGAGACCGACGCCACCACGGCCAGGTTCTGCCGTCGACCCGGCTCGACCTCCATGCGGACCCGCCAGCGTGTCAGCGCCATCGCCGTTCGGCGAGCAAGGAACTGATAGCCGGTAACCTGCGTCCGCGTTGACAGCCCAAGGCCGTAACCCGACCCGCGCTGTCCGCGACCTTCATCCGCCACGTTAATTCACCATCCGGTTTGTTCGATCGCCCGTTTTTTCACCGCACGAATCACATTGATAACCGTAGGGCACCCGTAGCGGCATCGCCATGTGGTGCTCTACGCGCTCTCATTCGTATCGTGCTATGTCTATGAATCCAGCGTCCCGGTTCACCCGGTTCGCGAAGGCGCCTCCAGTCGACGACTTGACTGAGCTGCTACTTTCCATATCCCCCGTTGGATACCCGCCGGATTCTTCGTGTCTCCAGATTGTCCTAAAGGGGCATGGTAGCGGCGGATCGCCACGTCGTCCTGCTGAACGGCAAATCCAGCGAATGGCTCACAGATTTGCCAAAAATGCCCGAAAATCGCCCATCGATGAATAGCCGCTGCCGGCATCCCGGGCACTTCCGGCAACGCGACCGAACAGGCCATTAAAGCCGCCCGTGTCGTGCCAGGCGGGTGCTGGACGCAAGATGGGCGACATGACAGAGCTCGCGCCCTCGTTGGTCGAACTTGCCAGGCGATTCGGCATCGCCACCTGGTACGCGGACTGGAGTGGCCGGCACGCGCCCGTTCCCGAAGCCACGCTCGTGGCCGTGCTCGCCGCTCTCGGCGTCGCCGCCGACACCGAGCAGGACCGCAACGGGGCCCTGACCGCGCATCTCAAGTCTTATTGGGCACGTCGGATGCCGGCCACCATCGTCGGGCGAACCGGCGCGCAGACGCGGTTCTGGGTGCATGTGACCCATGGCTTCCCCGCCGAAGTGTGGCTGCAGCTCGAAGACGGCACGGTGCGCGGCGGGGTGCAACAGGTCGAGAATTTCACCCCGCCGTTCGATCTGGACGGACGCCGGATCGGCGAGGCCAGCTTCGTGCTGCCCAGTGACCTGCCGCTGGGCTACCACCGCGTCCATCTGCGATCTCGCGACTTCGAGACCAGCAGTGCGCTCATCGTGACGCCGGATTGGCTCGGGTTGCCGGACCGCCTTTGCGCTCGCCGCGCCTGGGGCCTGGCCGCGCAGCTCTACAGCGTGCGGTCCGGACAATCATGGGGCGTCGGCGACCTCACCGATCTGACCGACCTAGCGGTATGGTCGGCAACCCGCCACGGCGCTGATTATGTGCTGGTCAATCCCCTGCACGCGGCCACTCCGACGATCCCGATGGAGCCGTCGCCGTATCTGCCGACATCCCGGCGCTTCGTCAACCCGCTTTATCTCCGCGTTGAGGCAATACCTGAATACGTCGATCTGGCGAAGCGAGGCCGGGTGCGGAGGCTGCGCTCGGAAGTTCAACAGCGGGCCGGCGAGATCGACGCGATCGACCGCGACAGCGCGTGGGCAGCCAAGCGGGCGGCGCTCAAGTTGGTGCACCGGGTACCGAGGTCGGTCGGCCGTGAGCTGGCCTACGCCGCGTTCCGCGAACGTGAAGGCCGCGCACTTGACGACTTCGCAATCTGGTGCGTGCTCGCCGAAAAGTACGGCGGCGACTGGCACCACTGGCCGAATTTCCTTCAGCATCCGGCGGCCGCCGGCGTTGCCCGATTCGCCGAAAAGCATGCGACCGCCATTGATTTCCATCGCTGGATGCAGTGGCAACTAGATGAGCAACTCGCGGCAGCCCAGTCGCAAGCCGTGCGGGCCGGGATGTCGTTAGGCATCATGCACGACCTGGCCGTCGGCGTGCACCCGGATGGGGCCGATGCCTGGGCGCTACAGGAAGTGCTGGCGCTGGGCGTGACCGCGGGCGCGCCGCCGGACGAGTTCAATCAGCTCGGCCAGGATTGGTCGCAGCCGCCTTGGCGACCGGACCGACTGGAAGAACACGAGTACCGGCCTTTCCGCGAACTGATCCGGTCCGTGCTGCGGCATGCCGGCGGCGTACGCATCGACCACATCATCGGGTTGTTCCGGCTGTGGTGGATTCCCGATGGGGCCGCCCCCACTGAGGGCACCTACATTCGCTATGACCACGACGCGATGGTCGGCATCGTTGCCCTGGAAGCCCACCGGGCCGGTGCCGTCGTCGTCGGCGAAGACCTCGGCACCGTTGAACCCTGGGTGCGGGACTATCTGCTGTTACGCGGCCTGCTGGGTACCTCGATCCTCTGGTTCGAACTTGATCGCGACGGAACCGGCGGTCCGTTGCCGGCTGAACGCTGGCGGGAGTACTGCCTGTCGTCGGTCACCACTCACGATCTGCCACCGACCGCCGGCTATCTGGCCGGCGACCACGTGCGGTTGCGGGAGTCCCTGGGATTGTTGACCCGGCCCCTCGCGGATGAGCTCGCGTCCGACGCGGCCGAGTTGGCGGCCTGGCTGGCCGAGTTGCGTCGGGTCGGGCTGCTCGGCGATCGTGTCGATGACCCGGAGCAGGTCGTTCTCGCCCTCTACCGGTATCTGGGCCGGACGCCATCGCGGCTATTGGGGGTAGCTCTGACCGATGCGGTCGGTGACCGTCGGACCCAAAATCAACCGGGCACTACGGATGAATACCCCAACTGGCGTGTTCCGCTGACCGGTCCGGACGGTCGGCAGATGATGCTGGAGGACGTTTTCGCCGACGACCGCGCGGCCACCCTGGCCGACGCTGTGCGCTCCCAGATCGCCCCACCGACCGGTGAAACGCCCGCCTGTTAGCTTCAGGTGCCATGAACCTCCCGCTGAAGGTCGCAGTGTTCGTTCCGATCGGCGATGGTGTCACCGCGGACCCCGACTGGATGCTGAGCTTCGCGGAACATCTCGAGCTGTGCGGTTTCGAATCGATCATCGTGGCCGAGCACACCGTCCTGCTGACCCAATACGACAGCGTCTACCCCTACGACGGTTCCGGAAGAGTTGGGCTGACCGCTGACAGCCCCATCCCGGACCCGCTCGATCTGCTGGCGTTTTTGGCCGGCTCCACCAGCCGGCTGCGGTTGGCCACCGGGGTGCTGGTGCTGCCCAACCACCATCCGGTCGTGCTCGCCAAACGTGCTGCGACCGTCGATGCGTTATCCGGCGGACGGCTTCGGCTGTGCGTGGGCGTCGGCTGGCTCCGGGAAGAGCTCGAGGCATGCGGTGTGGAATTCGACAGCCGCGGCAGGCGGGCTGATGAACAACTGGCAGTCTTGCGGACACTGTGGGCCGACCGACCCCATGGAGCGTCGTACCATGGCGAGTTCTACGACTTCGATCATGTCATGTCATATCCCAAACCAGCTGCGGGCGAGCGCCTTCCAGTGCATATCGGCGGCCACAGCAGGGCGGCCGCCCGGCGCGCCGGGCGCTTCGGCGACGGGTTCCAGCCGCTCGGCGTGACCGGCCCGAAACTCGCTGCACTGATCACGCTGATGCGCGAAGAGGCGTCGGCGGCGGGCCGCGATCCGGCGGCCCTGGAGGTGTCGCTGGGTCATCTGGTCACCAAGATCGATGCCGAGCGCGCAGCGGGCCTGATTGATCAGGGCGCCGACCGCGTTGTGTTGGCCATGCCGCCGACCACCGATATCGAACAGGCCAAAGACATCTTATCGGCGTGCGCGCAACGACTGTCATTGATCCCGTGAGTCTTTCGGTGAATGAGCGGGCCGCCCTCAGTGATTTGGTGCACCGGTATGCCGCTGGTGTCGACGACCGCCAATTCGAAGCTGTGATGCGGCTTTTCACCGCCAGTGCCGAATTGGTAGTGCCTGAACCGCCCGCCGCGCTCGAGCCTATCCATTCGCATCGAGGTCAACAGGCCATCGCCGTGGCGGTCGCGGCAGTCACCCGGACCACACGCACCGAGCACGCAATCGTCGGCGAGATCTACGACGATGACCCGCCTCGAGGCGGCGCGCGCGGGCGCATCGCGTGCATCGCCCACCACTGGAGTCGACGCGCGGAGGAATTGATTGATGTGGTGTGGCATCTGCGCTACGACGACGAGTACGACTTGACCGATTCGGGTTGGCGGATCAGCCGGCGGGCCCTGACGATCAACGCCATCGAGACCCGGCCGGTGCGCCGCCTGCTGCCGCGGGACCCCGATTAGCCGTAGAACCAAGCCTGGCTCAACGTCCTATGGCCAAGCCTCGTTCAACTTGTGGGCAACGTCAATGATTTGCGCGGCTTGCGACTGCGGCGCGTCGATTTCGTCAGCGACGTATTGGGCGATGAATCGGCGGATTTCACCGTCGACGCCGGCGAGGATGCGGAGTACCTCGCCGCGCAGCGATCTGGACGACACGTTGACGGTGATATCGGATGGCCGCGGCTTGGCGACGTCAACGATTAGCACCAGCGGCTCAGCCGCGCGCGCAGTGGCGCGTAATGCGATGTCTCCGGACACGACAAACCGCTGCTTGTCCAGCCGTAGGTCGAGGAGCAGATCGATCGACAGCGGAATGTGGATGACGAATGTGATGGCGTCACCCAGGCGCCGCGTGACTTGCGGCTCTTCAATCTTGACATTTGCGCTGACCTTGGCGATCCCGCCGGGTCCCTGAGCGATGGGTTCCATCGCGAATTCGCTGCCCGCGATATCGGCGAACGCGGCAGCGACACGTTCCGGGGTAACGGCTACCTCGAAGAATCGGCGACCGAACTCTTCGTAGGTCAAGTAGTCGTGGTTCTGCATAGACTTCTACCGTCTCACGTCAGCTGGCCGAATAGCCGCTGATCTGCCCGCGTCGTGTGATTTCGCGCCGGATGCGGCCGGGAACGGCAGAGCGCACCCGCTGCGACTGCGGCCATCGGCGCCACAGCCAACGCTTACGTCATCCCCGCCAGTCAACCTCAGCCCCCGCCGAGGTGCCGGTTAGCCGAACAGAACGAGGCATCCGTATTATCCAGCCAATAAGAGCAGGGCAAGCATTTCGTGGATCCGGGGCGGCAGCAATGACTTGGCAGGATCTCGCGGTAACGACCGCCGGATCAATCCTGGCTCCGGCGACGGCATGAAAATCAGCTTGTTGCTCGCCGATGCAGCCCAGGCCGACGCCGCGTCCGGCAAGGTCAATGCGCTCGGCCTGGGGTGGCGGCAGTGCCAAACACCAACTCCAGCTTTCACTTTGGTGTTGTTCCTGGACATCGACTGGGATGAAACGAACAAGCAACACAAGCTGAAATGCCAACTACTGACCACCGACGGCGATCCCGTGGTAGTGGCGGGTCCGCAGGGGCCCCAACGGATCCTGTTCGAGGCGGCGGCCGAGGCAGGCCGGCCCCCCGGGTCCATCCACGGAACTTCGGTTCGCATGCCGCTGACCCTCAACATCCCGGCCGGAATACCCTTGGAAGCAGGAATTTACGAATGGCGGGTAGAGGTTGAGGGCTTCGAGATGGCCACCTCAGTAGAGGCATTTGTCGTTGTCGGTCCAGCCCAAGCGCCGACGCCGGCTGGGTGAACCCCGCTGTCAGGCACTGCTGTCAACCCTGAAATACGCTGCACTGCTGTCTAAGTTGCCTCCACAGCGGACCTATTCGTCGCCAAAGGCCTCGTAAAGATCCGGTAGAAATCCGGTGAGGTGATTCATCTCCTGCGCACAGTGCACCAGCAGATTGCGGGCGGTAGCTTCCGAGGTGCCAAGTATCCGCGATGCGATGGGACGCACTGCCCGCGACGCAACACCCGGGGCGTTGCGCACTGCGATGTACGGACCGCCCAACCAAAACCGTGAACGCATTTCGGCGCCGCCCGGTGTCGACCGGATGTGGTGGATGAACCAGCCCACGTCCACCGGCGCGTCACCAGACCCCAGGCGTGCGCAGATCGCCACTGCATCGTCGCTGTCGAGTGGCAGACCCATGGCCGACGGGGAGACAAATTGGATCGCCCCATTGAGCATCGTCGAGCCGATGTATTCCCTGATCAACGACCATCGGCCGATGTAACGCCGGGGGCCCCGCCGCCCCGGGTCGTCGCCGTCCCGCTCCCCGTCCTTCCAAGCTGCGGACAGGTGCGCTCGCGGATGCCAGAGTTTATAGCGGCGGGTGTCGCAGCCGTGCCAGCCGAACCACCACGCCCACATCGCAGGGGTGACCCCGGGCATATCGGTGAGTACCGACACTTGCAGGCTGCCGTCTTCGAGAATCCCGTAGCCGTTTTCGGTCTGCTGGTAGCCGTCACCGCTGACGCTGTTCGCGTCGTCGAAGGCCAACAGAGCCCGGCCGCCCTGCGGGCCATGCTGTAATGCCTCGACAACATGTTGTGGAAGCGCGGCCATCTCGGGCTTGAAGAACTTGCCGAACGGCGTGTGCGCGTCGTCGCCGCGGTAGCCGAGGTACAGATCAGCGGCCATCAGACTCTGCCCATCCAACTGTGGAACAGGCCGTCGGGGTCATAGGAGGCGCGCACCTTGTCCAGCCGCACCATCGCTTCGTCACTGGCGAACCGCGCCGGACGCCGGCCCAGGTTTTCGTCGGCGAGCTGAATCCCGGTCGCCAAGTTCGACATCTCGGCCATGTTGGTGCGTGCCCAGTCCCCGTACTTCTCGTCATCGGCCGGGTCCATCCATGCGCCGTAGAGCGCCAGGTAAACCTCGTCTTCGAGGCTATAGGCCATGTCCGGGCGGGTGGGCGACGGCCCCCAGTTCAGCCACAGGAAATGCGACGGGTGCGGCGGCATGGTTTTGAGGATGTTGTTGATGCCGGGCAGCAGGTCCGGTGCGGACGCGGAGGTCCACATGTTGTCCGCGGTGTAGCGATGGTCGTCCAGGTAGTTGCTCATCACTGCGGTGAACCAGGTGGGTAAATCGGTTGGCAGATAGGGAACTTTGACGATCGCTTTGTCAGCAACGGGGCAGGTGCCGAAAATCGCGAGCGCCTCTTCGGCCTCCTTTTCGGAGTCAGCGAACGCCGGCGATGCGAACACGATGGCGGGGCCGTCGATTCCCATGCTCGGGACGCTGCGGCTTGCGACGATCTGCATTTCGACGCGGCGGTCAACCTCGGCGCTGACGTTGCGGGCCCAGGTGTAGATCTCGTCGGCGAACTCTATGGGATAGACATAGACGCTGGTCCCGCAGGCGGCCGGCCGCGGGTACAGCTTGAGGTAGAACGATGTGACGACACCGAAGAACCCGGGACCGGATCCGCGTGCGGCCCAGTAGAGATCGGGGTGGTTGTTTTCGTCGCAGTGGATCTTCTCACCGTCAGCAGTGACCACATCGAGACCGGTGACGCTCTCGCAAGCCAGGCCGTAGATCCGGCTGTTCCAGCCGTACCCGCCTTGTAGCAGGTAACCGCCGACACAGACGCCCTTGCAGTGACCGGCCGGGAAGAACAGGTTCTGTGCCTCGAGTTCCGCGATGAGCACACTGCCGCCCTTTCCGGGCCCGACGACTGCGACCTTCTTTTCGGTGTCGATGGTTGCGTGATCGATGCGGTTCATGTCGAGCAGCAGGGCGCCGTCGCGCAGATGGTTGGCCGCCCAACTGTGGCCACCGGATCGGATGCTGACCTTGTGCCCGTTGGCCTTGGCGTAACGCAGGGCGGCGACGACGTCGTCGCCGTCGACCGCCTGGACGATGACGTCGGGGTAGCGCTCGGGCACGCGCTGGTTCCAAACGGTACCGCAGCGGGCCGTTTCGTAGTCGTCATCGCCACGGAAGAAATGCCGGCCCGCCGGTAACACACTCATCTGAACTCCTGAGCCGCATTAAGGATCTTGATGATCCGTTGTGCGGATCACTATAGTGGGGTGATGAGCCCCGCGGAACGGGATTCACCAAGTATTCGCGACGACGGCATTCAGGTGCTGCGCCGAGCCGCCGCCGCGCTGGATGAAATCGCGGCCGACCCCGGACAGCTACGGCTCGTCGACCTCGGTGATCGTCTTGGCCTGGCGAAGTCGACCGCACGCCGCTTAATGATGGGATTGGTCGAGGTTGGGTTGGCGAGTGTCGACACGCGCGGCCGTTTCTCACTCGGCGAGCGCCTGCTGGGATTCGGCAGCGCCGCCGCAGCGCACATCTCGGCGATCTTTCGGCCGACGATAGAGCGAGTGGCGCGCGCCACGGACGGCGAGACCGTCGACCTGTCGATACTTCGTGGGCAGCGGATGTGGTTCGTCGACCAGATCGAATCGTCGCACCGTCTCAGAGCGGTTTCGGCCATCGGAATCCGATTTCCGTTGGACGTCACCGCGAACGGAAAAGCGGCACTCGCGGTCCTTGCCGATCCCGATGCCCGAGCCGCGATCTCCCGGTCCAATCCCGCGCTCGCCGAGTCACTACGCCGTCAGATTGCCGAGATCCGACGCACCGGAATCGCTTTCGACAACGGCGAACACACCCCAGGGATCTCCGCGGCGGCCATCGCCCGACGATCCGGAAGCGATAACATCGTTGCTATCTCGGTGCCGGCGCCCACCGAACGCTTCATTGAAAAGAAACAGCAAATCATCGCGGCGCTGCGCACCGCGGCGGAATCTTCGGCCTGGACGAGGTGAGAGACCGGGACTTCATCATCTGGGCAGTGGTTGGTCAGTTGTCGTTAAAGTCGCGTTGGCGGCAGCGGATGCGTGCGCACCACTGATTTGGGAGAATCACCGGGTTATGAGACTCGTCTTGGCGCTGGCATGTGTCGCCGCTGTGGTCGGCACGGCCCCCCCGGCCCGCGCCGATATCGATGGCAATGATCAAGTCTTCCTCGCCGCACTCAAAGCGGCCGGGCTGACCTATGAGGATCCCGATCACGCGATAAGCGCTGGCAAAGCGGTGTGCAACCTGGTCGACGGGGGAATGCCCGGCGTGGAAATCGTCAAGAACCTACAAGAGCTCAACCCGGCGTTCGAGGGCGACGGCGCCGCGAAATTCACGGCGATCGCAGCCAGCGCGTACTGCCCCAAAACCATCAGTGGAGTGAACCAGGGCCCGGCCCCGAAGAGCGGCGGCTAGCTAGCCGCTTCTCAACAGGCCACCACGGCAGACCCGGCGAACAGCTGGCCCCACTCGTCCCGCGCGGCTGACTGCACATCGAGAAAGCTCGATGTCATCTCGCCATTGCCCGCCAAGTGGACCAAACCCCACGCCATCGCGAACACGGGCACCTTGTGACGTATCGCCGCGCGATGCAATTCATCGAAAGCCGTGTCTGAACCGCATCGGCGAAGGCCAATGAGAATGCCCCGTGCGGTGTCGAGGATGCGACCAGAGTTCGGGCCGCACGAAGTCTGAGCGGGAACCCAGTTCGCTGCCATGTTGTCGATACCCTCCTGTTGCACGCTAACCAAATCCGCCGCGGACGTTGCGGAAGCAGAATCCGGTGCGAGTACGCGTTACCCGCGACCGCGACGCCAAAGACGCCCTGTGCCAGGATTTATCATTTGATCCCCGTGTGCCATAACAACGGCGGAATTGCAATGTGCTTGTAATCGTGTCGATATCGACCCGATGTGTTACGGGCCTTCAAACGCATCTGCGACGATTTCGGTCGGAGCCGGCGCGTTGGGCGGGCGGCAACCGAGCCGAGTTCGCCCGCGTCGGATGCGGGGCGATTAGGCCATGAATCAGCCTGCAAGCGCTAATAATTCGTCGAAACTGGCAATGATAGCGTCATAGAAGACGTCGTAGTCGGGTATCGCAGTGGTATCAACGTTGATGCCCAGAGCGCAGGTGTCGACGTAAGTCAGCAGCGTGACGTTGACTGACGCGCCGATCGTGGGGCCGAAAGCGTACTGCGCGACCACCGGTGCGCCGCCTAGGAAGACTGGCACCGGGATACCCGGAACGTCGCTGGCCAGAAAATCGACGTGGCGCAACACCGAACCGATGTACCACCGCGGCATCAGGTTTAGAGCGCCGGCAATCAACTGCGTGTAGGGCAGCGATCTTTCATCGCGTACCGCGCCGGTGCGCTGGTGGATTAACTTGATACGTGCTGCCGGATCGGCCTCGCCGACCGGCACATCGAATCGCATCACCGTGATCCGGTTTCCTCCAATGCCGTCGGCTTCTGTCCGTAGGCTGATCGGCATCGTGAGGTGTAGGTCGCCGACCTCGACGCCGTGTTTCTCGTGGTATCGGCGTAACCCGCCGGCCACGCCTGCCACAAACGCGTCGTTCAACGCCCCACCGCTCCGATGCGCCGCTTCTCGCAGTTGCGGCATCGGAACCTGGTGCACCCCGAGACGCCGGATCAGCCCACGTTCCGTCACCAGCGCAGATCCGGGTCGGGTTATCGGCCGAACCGTCCGGTAGACCGACGCTGCGATGGCAGCAACCGATCGGATCGTCGTAACTGGCCGCCTAACGCTCGCAGACACCAGGCGAGGTGCCCATTTGACCGCACCCGTCAACGCGTTACCGAGCAAGCCAGTGTCGTAGCGCAACGTGTCGCGGTAACCGCTGAGGGGCGATCGCTTGGTTACCTCTGGCGTAGGCGGCAAAACTTCATGCTCATGCAGATCTTCAGAAAGGTTGAACAGGCTCATGGCGATCTGGACGCCGCCGATTCCGTCGGTGAGGGCATGGTGGAACTTGCAGAGCATCGCCGCGCCACCGTTTTCCAGACCGTCGATCAGGGTCGTCTCCCAAAGCGGTCGGGCCCGATCGAAATCCTGCATCTCGGCCAATCGGGCCATCTCGAGTACATCGTCGAGCGTGCCGGCCCCGGGGGCGGCCGCTCGCCGGACGTGATAATCCAGGTCGAAATCCCGGACATACTCCCAGCGCGGCGGGGCCGGCTGCGGCGACTCCACCACCCGCTGCCGAAACATCGGCAGTTTCCTGCTGATCAGCTCGAATCGCTCGCGCACCTCGTCCCAGTCCGGGGATCGATCCAGCAGCACCACGCTGACCACAGTTGATCGCAGTCGTGGATCACTTTCCATCGCCCAGGTGAAGGCGTCGCTGTTGCGCATAAATTCAGTCATATGTGTGCTCTCGGCACAAACCTACGACTCTTTGTGGCAAAGGTGAGCAGATTATTGGCAGACAATGACTTTGGTCCCTATAAGTGGTGCCATTCGTCACTGGAGCGAAAGATCCGATGAACGGTTCACAGTATGGCCTTGAGGTCCTTCGCTCTAGCGATGTCGTCCCAGTCGACATCGAGCTCGAGCAGAATCTCTTCGGTGTGCTGGCCGTGTTCTGGCGCACGCGCGGGGGCTGGCGGAGTTTCGTTGAATTGAACCGGCGCGGCAACGATCCGGTATTTTTCGCCGTGATCGTCGACGTTCGTCACCACGTAGCCATTGGGTTCTACTTGCGGGTCATTGAGCGTCTCCCGCGGGGTCGCCAGCGCGCCCCACACGCCAGGTTCGTCCTGAAGGACCTTCTGCCAGTGCGCGAGGTCATGGCCGGCGAACACGTTCGCGAAGATCTCAGTCGCCTCGGCGGCGTTGATTATCAGGTTGCTCGACGGCACGAATCGCTCGTCGTCGGCCAATTCCGCCAAGCCCATCCGCTCGCAGAAGCCGGCCCAGAATTTGTCGGGCTGCAAGAAGACCAGCTGAATCCATCTGCCGTCCTTGGTCTTGTACCGGTTCACCAGAGGATTCATGGCCAATCCGGGTGGAGCACCCGGAATGCCATCGATGTCAAAGAAATCGGCAGCACAAATCGACGGTGCGATCGCCCACATCGCCTGGGCCAGCAACGAGGAATCGACGATGCTCGGCTCACCGGTCTTCTCCCGGTGGAAAAGCGCTGCGCACACCCCGCCGGCCAGCGTCGCCCCGGCCTGCAGGTCGCCGAAGCCCGGGCCCTGGACAGCCGGCGTCTCCGTCCCGAACGGCGTCAGCGTATACGCGACACCGCCCCGCGCCAGGTACGTGGCGGCGTCGAACCCGCCACGGTCGCGATCCGGGCCGCGCACCCCCAAGCCCGTACCGCGCGCGATGATGATCTTTGGGTTGAACGAACGGACGTCCTCGACGGTGAGCCGGGCCCGCTCGAGTGCACCGGGTAGCCAATTGGTCAGGAAGACATCGGCACTGGCCAACAGGCGGCCGAACAGTTCCCGACCCGCCTCGGATTTCACGTCAATAGCGATGCTGCGCTTGCCGCGGTTGCCCAATTCGAGGATGAAATCCGCGTCGGGACGGGCCGCCTCGCGGGTGAAAGGACCGACAACCAACGCACGTCCGGGATCACCCGAAGCGACGCTTTCAACCTTTATTACGTCGGCGCCCCAGTCCGACAGAGCGGCGCCGGCCGACGGAACGTAGGTCCACGACGCCAACTCCACGACCCGGACGCCTTGGAGGATGCCTTGGTGGCTGCCTTGGTGGACGCCTGACCCTTCCATTTTCCTGCCGACCCCTCGTCCGATGTCTTTCTTGCTATTTTAGATATTCTAGCTACCGTAAGGGATATTGATAGCCCGGCTGCAGCCACTGCGGGTTTCTGGTGGCAGCGTTTCGTGGGAGAGATGCGATGGAGCCGACCGGCGCGCAGACCAACCGCCGCGAAATGCTGTTCGTACATATCATCCCCGCGCGTCATGCCGCATCGGCAGACTCACGTCTTCCTTCCGCAGACCCCTCGCGTCACTCAAACGATGCGCCGACGGCATTGGTAACGACCGACTTTGGGTGCCAATTCGGGGTGCCGATATAGAGATTGCGACAGGCGACAGGCGATAGGACGGGCGATGAGCAGGGTGACAGGCAAAGTGGCCGTGGTCAGCGGAGCCGCGCGCGGTCAAGGACGTTCGCACGCGCGGATGCTTGCCGCAGAGGGCGCGGACATCATCGCGGTCGATCTTTGCGCGGACATCGAAACCAATGAGTATCCGCTGGCCCGCCCGGAGGATCTGGACGAGACAGCGCGACTCGTCGAAAAGGAAGGCCAGCGGGCGTTCACCGCGATTGCCGACGTTCGTGACCGGGCGGCCCTTTCCGCGGCGATCGACGAGGGCGTCGCCGAACTCGGGCACCTCGACATCGTGATCGCCAATGCCGGCATCTGTCCGCTGACCGCAGGCCTCCCGCCGCAGGCCTTCGCCGACGCGGTGGACGTCGACCTGGTCGGGGTGCTGAACCTCGTGCACGCGAGCCTCAAACATCTGCAGGCCGGTGCATCGATCATCGTTATCGGATCGAACGCGGCATTCATGTCGTCGATGAACACCACCGGCATCGACGGCGGCACCGGAGGAGCCGGATACGCGTTCGCGAAACTGGCTGCCGCGCACTATGTCAACGACTTCGCCCGCGCCCTGGCTCCCTTCTCCATCCGGATGAACGCGGTGCACCCGACGAACGTCAACACCGACATGTTGCACAGTGCGCCGATGTACAGGGCGTTCCGGCCCGATCTGAAGAACCCGACACGCGAGGACGCCGAACCGGTCTTTCCGCTAGTTCAGGCGATGCCTATCCCCTATGTCGAACCCGAGGACATCAGCGAGGCCGTGCTGTTCCTGGCGTCCGACGCGGCACGCTACATCACCGGCCAGCAGCTGCGCGTCGACGGAGGCGGCTTCCTCAAGGTCAAACCATGGTCGGGTGCATGACCGCGATGACCTTAATCGGACCTCCCTGCAAAAGAATTGGAAAGTTGGGCGTGACCAGCGGAGAACCGCAATGACCGATCACGACTCGACGGAGACCAAACGTCGTATCTACGCGTTGATGGTGCTGATGAAGGCGGCCGACGACCGGCTCTCCAAAGGCATCGGCACCGGCGAGTTCATGTGCGTGTACTGGCCGTCGCGGGGCCAGGAGGCCATCGCCGCCGCGATGGGGGTGTCGCTGCGACCGGACGACCAGCTGGTGACGACCTACCGCGGGCTGCACGATCTGATCGGCAAGGGGGTTCCGCTCGAGGAGATCTACGGCGAGATGATGGGGCGCACCGTCGGCGCCAGCCGTGGCAAGGGCGGCACCATGCACATCGCCAACCCCGGCAAGGGCGTCATGCTTTCGACCGGGATCGTCGGGGCCGGACCGCCGGTGGCGGTGGGACTGGCGATGGCGGCAAAGCGCAAAGGGCTGGATCGCGTCACGGTCGTCAGTTTCGGCGACGGCGCCACCAACACCGGCTCCTTTCACGAGGCGGCCAACATGGCCGCGCTGTGGGACCTGCCGCTGGTCCTGTTATGCCAGAACAATTTGTACGCCGAGATGACGCCGACTTCGGACACCATGAAACTTGAACACGTCGCCGAAAGGGCCGCCGGATACGGCATGCCGGGTGTCCGGGTGGACGGCAACGACCCGCTGGCGGTGAAATCGGCGCTTGACGAGGCGCTGCAGCGGGCGCGCACCGGTGGCGGCCCCACCTTCATCGAATGCGTGACATTCCGCTTCCGCGGCCACTACTTCGGCGACCGGATGCCGTATATCCCCAAGGAGCAGTTGGAGGCGGCGATGGCGGCCGACCCGGTGCCGCAAGTTCCGCGACCACCTCATCGCGACGGGCACCTGCACATCCGACGAGCTCGACCGCATCGACGACGAGGCGCTGGCGACGGTGGAGACTGCGTTGGGCGTCGTTATGAGCGCGGATTCCACTTCGATCGATGAACTCGACCGCGACGTGTATGCAACCCCGATCAAGTTCCCGGTGTGAGGCCCCAAGAAAGGCCACAAGAGCGAATGGAAGAAAAAGAGATGACGATGCGCGAGGCGCTGAACCTCGCGCTGGACGAGGCGCTGGAGGCCGACGACCGGGTGTTTCTGCTCGGTGAGGACATCGCCGATCCCGGCGCGTCCGGACCGACGGCGGGTTTGTCGACGAAGTACGGCCACGACCGGGTGCTGGACACCCCGATTTCGGAAGCCGCCATCGTCGGCGCGGCGATCGGCGCCGCCATCGACGGGATGCTGCCGGTGGCCGAGATCATGATCATGGATTTCATCGGCATCGCCGCGGACCAGCTGATCAATAACGCGGCCAAGCTGCGGTTCATGACCGCTGGGCGCACGACGGCACCGATCACCATCCGCACCCAGGTTTACGCGGGACTGGCCACCGGCGCCACCCACTCGCAGAGCCTCGAGGCGTGGTTCATGCATATCCCCGGGATGAAGGTCATCGTGCCCTCTACCCCGCGGGATGGCAAAGGTCTCCTGACGACGGCGATCTTCGATGAAGACCCCTGCCTATTCATCGAAACGATTCGCTTGCAGGGTAAGAAAGGACCGGTGCCCGTCGAGCCGGGGTTCTCAATTCCCCTGGGCCACGCCGACATCAAGCGGCCGGGCGACGACGTGACACTGATCAGCTATGGACGCAGCGTGCACGACGCGCTCGCAGCGGCGGCCACCTTAGCAGAACAGGGTGTCAGCGCCGAGGTCGTCGATCTGCGCACGCTGGTCCCGCTGGACGTCGAGACGATCGTCGAATCCTGCCGTCGCACAAGACGAGTCGTGATCGTGCACGACGCGGTTCAATTCGCCGGGCCGGGCGCCGAGGTTGCGGCGATCCTGCAGTCCGAATTGTTCGGCGAGCTGGCCGCACCCATCGAGCGATTGGGCGCCCGGTTTGTCCCCAGCCCGGCCGCGGCGGCGCTCGAGGCGCAGGTGTACCCGTCGCCGGCGCGCATCGTCGAGGCAGCCCAGCGCACGTTTGAAAAGGCCCAGAGGGCGGGAGCCCATGGCTGACTTCATCATTCGCATTCCCCGCGTGTCGGTGGCCGTCTCGGAGGCCGAACTCACCGACCTTCTCGTCGACGCGGGCGCGCATGTCGAGGAGGGCACGCCGATCTACGCGATCGCCACCGAGAAGGTGGAACAGGAAATCGAAGCCGGCGCCTCGGGCACCGTGCAATGGACGGGCCAGGTCGGGACCACCTACGACATCGGCGCCGAAATCGGCGTCATCACTTCATAACGAAAGGGTAAGCAGGTATGGATCTCAACGAGACTCGCGAGCGGATCATCTACCAGAAAGATGGGGCGATCGCGAAGATCACGCTGAACTGGCCGGAGAAGGCGAACGCCCAAGACCAGAAGCTGGCCGAAGAAGTCGACGCCGCATTGCTGGATGCCGACCGCGACTACGACATCAAGGTTTTGGTGCTGAAGGCCAATGGCAAAGGATTCTGCTCTGGGCATGCCATTGGCAATAACGCGGTCGACTATCCGGCGTTCGTTGAGAACGCCATGGTGACAGGCAACCCGTGGAAGGCGCAGTCGGATCTCTTCGTCAAGCCAACCCTGAATCTGTGGGAGTTCTCCAAGCCCACCATCGCGCAGGTGCACGGCTACTGTGTCGGCGGTGGCACGCATATGGGCCTGACGACCGACATCGTCATCGCCTCTGAGGACGCCTACTTCTCTTACCCGCCCCTGCAGGGGTTCGGCATGCCATCGGGTGAATGTTCCATCGAGCCTTGGGTATTCATGAACTGGCGCCGTGCCGCCTACTATCTGTTCACCGCCGAGGTGATCGACGCCAAGAAGGCGCTGGAGGTTGGGCTCGTCAACGAGGTGGTCAAGCGGGAGGACCTGGACGACCGCGTGGACGCGATCGCCCGCCACATTGCCCAGGCACCGTTGACGACGCTGATGCTCACCAAGGCCAACCTGAAGCGAGCCTGGGAGCTGATGGGGATGCGGGTGCACTGGCAGACCTCCAATGACCTGGTCGCGCTGGCGTCGGTCAGCAAGGATGTGCAGGAGCTGATTCAGACGGTGTTCAAGGACAAGGTGCTGCCGTCCGAACAGGCCCGGCGCCAGGCGGCCGCGGCGGCCGCACCGACCGACGGCGCCGTCGCCACGTAGGCCGGTCCGAGGCATCCGCTGGTGAATATCGCCGATCACGCGATCACGGCCGCAGAGTCGCCGGCCTTGATTATCGACGACGCCGGAATCTCGTTCGGCGAGCTTTATGCCCGCAGCCAACGGGTCGCCGCGGTGCTGCACGCTGCGGGGCTGCGCCGTGGCGACGGCGTGGCCCTGGTGTTGCCGAACCGGCCGGAATTCTTCGAGATCACCTGGGGCTGCCAGCTTTCCGGGCTCTACTACACCGCTGTCAACACCCATTTCACGCCGGACGAAGTCGCCTACGTCATCGCCGACTCCGACGCAAAAGCGGTGTTCGTCGACGCCTCGATGACCGAGTTGGCCGCGCACGTCCGCGGTGCGAACACCGCGGTGGACGTCCGCATCGCGATCGGCGGGCAGCTACCGGGATGGCAGTCCTACCAGGAAACGCTGACGGCGGCCGGCGACCCGCCTGCAGCGTCGGACGGGTCGGAGATGCTCTACTCGTCGGGCACCACGGGACGGCCCAAGGCCGTGCGGCGGCCGCTACCGACCGACGGCAACGGCTCCTGGGCGCAGTCGGTGCTGGAGATGGCGCTGACGCAGCGCTACAGGATGAACCCGGCCAGCGTGTACCTCTCCCCCGCACCGCTGTACCACGCCGCCGGGGTCAACTACACGATGGCGGTCAACCGCGTCGGTGCCGCGTCGATCATCATGCGCAAGTTCGACGCCGAGAGCGTCTTACGGCTGATCGAGACGCACCGGGTCACCCACGCGCAGTTCGTTCCGACGATGTTCGTGCGGATGCTCAAGCTGCCCGAGGCGATCCGGCATAAGTACGACGTCTCGAGCTCTGCAGTGCGTGCTGCATGCGGCCGCGCCCTGCCCGGTGGACGTCAAGCACCGGATGATGGAGTGGTTCGGGCCCATCATTCACGAATATTACGGCGGCACGGAAGGATTCGCGGGTACCACTGATCGGGCCGCAGGAGTGGCTCGCCCATCCCGGCTCGGTGGGCATACCGATGGCCCCGGTCCACGTGGTCGGCGACGACGGCGAAGAGCTTCCCGTCGGGCAGTCCGGAGAGCTTTACTTCGAAGGCGGGCCCGACTTCGAATACTTCAAGGATCCCGCCAAGACGGCGTCGGTTTACAACGATCGCGGCTGGCGATCCCTGGGGGACATGGGTTACGTCGACGAGGACGGCTACATGTACCTGACCGACCGGTCGACGTTCATGATCGTCTCCGGCGGGGTGAACATCTACCCGCAAGAGGCGGAGAACCTGCTGGTCATGCATCCCAAAGCTGGTCGACGCGGCGGTGTTCGGCGTGCCCAACGATGAGTTCGGCGAAGAGGTCAAAGCCGTCGTGCAGCCGGTCGGCGGCGTCACCTCCGGGCCCGACCTCGAAGCCGAGCTCATCGAATACTGCCGAGCCCACCTCGCCGGCTACAAGTGCCCGCGCATCAATCGAATTCGACCCCGAGTTGCCGCGGGACCCGAACGGCAAGCTCTACAAGAGGCGCATTCGCGAACGTTACTGGCAGGGCCGGGCATCACGGATCGTATGACGCCGGTCGGAGAAGAGGTAGTCAAGATGAGCACGGACGTGAACTGGACACCGCTACCGGTGCCGTGGGCGGTGCAGAACGCCGATCGGATTCCCAAGCAGCGCTACTACGACCCCGAGTTCTACGCGCTGGAGACCGAGATGCTCTGGCCCCGCGTGTGGCAGATGGCATGCCGGCTCGAGGAAATCCCCAAGCAGGGCGATTTCGTCGAGTACGAGATCCTCGACCAGTCGATCATCGTCGTGCGACTCGACGCCGAAACCGTGCGGGCCTACCACAACGCATGCCGCCACCGCGGGGTAAAGCTAGTGGAAGGCAACGGAACCCGGCGTACCTTCGTCTGCCCATTCCACGGCTGGTGCTGGGGCATCGACGGACGCAACACGTTGGTTGCGCGGCCCGAGATGTTCGCCGACGGAAACCTGCGTCCGGACGATCTACAGCTCGTTTCGGTCAGGTGTGAACTCTGGGGCGGATGCGCGTGGATCAACCTCGACGACAACGCCCCGCGCTACGCGATTGCATGGAGCCATTCGCGTCGATCTATGACGCCTGGAAAGTCGATTCGCTGCGCACCGAGTGGTGGCAGTCGTGCCGGCTTCCGGTGAATTGGAAGCTGGCAACGGCCGCGTTCATGGAGGGCTACCACGTACCGCAGACGCATCCCCAGCTGCTGCCGTCGGCGCGGACCGCGAGCCCGACACCGAATTCCAAGGCGGTGCATCCCATTGTTGAAAACAGTCTGTATTTCATGCGCACGCTGGGCGACGGCATGGGCGGCATGACGCACGAGAACGACATCCGGATCGCCGAAGGCCTGCAGAACATCGAGCTGCCATCGGATCCCGCGCAGGCGATGGCCGCTTGGCGCGGCGCCCTCAATGACGCGGTCGTCGACTGGCATCGCGCCCGCGGCAGCGATATGCCCGACCTCAACGAGCTGGTCCGCCGGGGGATCACCGACGCCATCGGGTTCTGCTTCCCGCACCACTTCATCCTGCCCACCTACAGCAGCGCCTCGTCCTACCGGATCCGTCCGCTCGGGCCTGAGGAGACCTTGTTCGAGATCTGGTCGTTGACCCGGTTCCCCTCCGACCTCTCCCCGGGAAAGCCCACTCCCCCGCAGCCGATGGCGCCCGATGACCCGCGCTGGCCGCCGATCCCCGCACAAGACTTCTCCAATTTGCCAAGACAGCAGAAAGGGCTGCACTCCAAGGGCTTTGACTACATGCGTCTGTCCCACCGGATCGAAGGACTGATCTCGAACTTCGAACGCGTCGTCGACGGCTTCCTCGCCGGCCTACCCTATGCGACGCTGGTGCCCGCGATTCAGAAGACCAACACCACCATTGACGTGCCGGTCGCCGACCTCGGCTTCAACTCGAGTGTGACCTCGGAGGCACGATGAGCACCCATTGGGATCGCTCCGTCGACCTGCTTATCGTGGGCAGCGGTGGGGGCGGCATGGTGGCCGGGCTGGCCGCACTCGACTGCGGACTTGAACCGCTGATCATCGAGAAGCAAGGCCTGGTCGGCGGCTCGACGGGACTCTCGGGTGGGATCGTCTGGGTGCCCAACAACCCGCTGATGCGGGCCGACGGTATCGCCGACTCGCACGAAGACGGCCTGGCCTACCTGGCCGACGTGGTCGGCGACATCGGTCCGGCCTCGTCGCCGGCCCGCCGCGAGACGTTTCTCACCGCGGGCTACGAGATGATCAATTTCCTGGTCCGCAGGGGCGTTCGGCTCGTCCGATGCGAAGGCTGGAGTGACTACTACCCGAATCACAAAGGCGGCAACGAGTCCGGACGTGCGGTCGAAGGAATTCCTTTCGACGCGGCCGAATTGGGTGCCTGGAGCGACAAGGTGCAGCCGCCGCTGGCCAAGAACTACGGATACGTGGTGCTGACCAACGAGCTGCGCTCGGTCCAGTACTTCAATCGTGCGCCCCACGCGTTCGCGGTGGCGACCAAGGTCTTTCTGCGCACCGCGGCGGCGCGCGTCCGGCGGCGTCAGATCCTCACCAACGGAGCATCACTCATCGCTCAGATGCTCAAGGCGCTGATCGATCTCGGCGGGGATATTGCGGGCGAGCCGCCGTTGTGGACGAATGCCGCGATGGAAGACCTCATCGTCGAGGACGGCCGAGTGGTCGGCGCGCGGGTCTCCCGCGACGGCGTGCCGCTGAACATCGAGGCACGCAAGGGAGTCCTGCTGGCCGCAGGCGGCTTCGGCCACAACGCCGAGATGCGTCGCCAGTACAGCGGTGATCAGCCCAACGAGGCGAAGTGGTCGATCGCCAACGCCGGCGACACCGGCGAGGTGCTGCAGACGGCGATGCGACTGGGCGCGAAGACCGACCTGTTGGACGAAGCGGTCTGGCTGCCTTCGATTTTCATCGCCAACGGTGGCGCCGTCGCCGCATCGCTCGGGTCGGGTCGACAGCGACCCGGAGCCATCTACGTCGACTCGACCGGCCGGCGGTTCTGCAACGAGTCCAACTCCTACGTCGAAGTCGGCAAGGCGATGTACGCCAACAAGGCGGTGCCCTGCTGGATGATCTTCGACGACGGTTATGTGCGCAGGTACGTCACCAGTACGAACCCGCTCAAGCGAGGCAAGCAGCTGCCCCCCGAGCTGATCGAAAGCGGCGCGGTCAAGCGCGGCGACACTATCGGCGATCTGGCCCGTCAAATCGAACTTCCCGCCGACGAGCTGGCCCGCACCATCCAGCGGTTCAACCTGTTCGCCGGCAAGGGTCTGGATCCCGACTTCGGGCGTGGCCAGTCGGCGTACAACGACTGCCTCGGCGATCCTGGGTACCGGCCGAATGCCGCTATCGGCCCACTCGACCGTGCCCCGTACTACGCGACCAGGGTTTTGCCGGCCGACGTCGGGACATCCGGGGGTGTGATCACCAACGAGCACGCCCAGGTCCTCGATGAGCACGACCGGGTGATCGAGGGTCTGTACGCCACCGGCAACACCACCGCGACGGTGATGGGCCGAACGTATCCGGGCGCGGGCGCGAGCATCGCCAACTCGATGGTGTTCGGCTACGTGGCCGCGCGGCACGTCGCCGGCCGCAAACTCGCCGGCGAGATGTCCCGTTAACCCCGCGAGCAGACGCAAAAGCCCCCATTTCGGCACGGAATTGGGGGCTTTTGCGTCTGCTCGCGCTAAGAACTGTCGCCGTCTGCCTCGTCGCGGTCGACGAAATCGCGCGGCTTCATGCCGGATTGCTTGAGCTCGGCGCGGCGCGCCTGGACATCGGTCGCCGCGCCCACCATATTGGTCAGGATGTGGCTGACCTGCAGGTGCACCCGCATGCCCATTAATTCCCACGCGCGCTTGACGTTGTTCTTCACCGCCATCAGCGTGGTCAACGGGATCTGGGCGATCTTGCGTGCCATCTCCTCGACGGTGTCTTCGAGATCGTCGCGCGGCACCACCCGATTGAGCAGGCCCCACTCGAGGGCCTGCTGTGCGGACAGGGTTGGCGCCAGCAGCAACCAGTCCATGGTGCGGTGCCAGTTCATCAGCAGCCACGGCTCGATCATGGTGTGGCCGCCCGGTTCCCCGAGGCTCTCGGCCAGCGGCATCTGAAAATACGCATCGTCGGATGCCACGCAGAAGTCGGTCAGCAGGCCAAGATAGATCCCGCCGCCCACGCAATAGCCGTGGATCTGCGAGATCGTCGGTTTGGGGAATTCCCACAGGTACAGCGTCGGCCATAAGAACAGGTCGGCGGTGCCTTTGTACAGGTCCTCGAAGCTGTCGCCGAAATCCGGATACGGGTTCTCGTCCGGACCCCAGCGGGCGACGTGGCCGCCGCAGAAGCCTTTGCCGTTGGCCTTGAGAATGACGACCTTGATCTCGTTGTCGCGGTCGGCCTCATGCAGGCAATCGTCGACCTCGGTGACCAGCACCGCATCCTTGGTGTTGGCCTTGTCGACCCGATTCAGGATGATCCGCGCAATCGGCGGTTCACGTTCGTAAATGACCGCTTCGAGCACGCGCCGCTCCATGTGCGTGACACTAGCGGACCGCCACGCTCCCCCGGGCTCAGGTAGTGATCGCACGCTAAGCATTGCGTTCAGCCATTCGCAACGCTGTGACGCTTGCGCGATCTCGACAGTTGAGGTGAGCTTGTTGGTGAGCGCTGGACTACGCCACCCGGGGTCGGGACCCGCTGCGGTGGCCGTAGGCCAGATCCTTTCAGCGAATGGAGCTCACATGACGACTCCTCTTGATCGGGTAACGCATCTGGACCTGGTGGCTCGGCTCAAGTCCGCTTACACCGACCTTCCGGATGCGCCCACACCCGATCTCATTGACCACGACCGGTTCACCGCCTATGCAAAGACCCCACATGACGTCGGTGGAGAGCCGGATGCGCCGATCCCATGGGAGAACAAGCAGTACGAGATATGGGAGCACAACACCTATGTCATGTGCGAGGTTCTCGGCTGGCGCGGAATCTGGCTGTCTGAGGAACGGCGCCGGATGGGCAATGTTGACCTTGGCCGCACGATCTATCTAGGTCTCCCCTACTACGGGCGGTGGTTGCTCGCCGTTGTGCGCGTTCTCGTTGAGAAACACCACATCGGGCTGAGCGAGTTGGCCGAGCGCATGGCTGAAGTCAAGAACCGATATGAAGGCGGCCTGCAAGGTAAGCCCTTGGAAGCTCAGCCTAAATCCGAAGGTGACCCTGCCGAGGTTAAACGCAATGAGCACCACATCCACGCCGTCGGCAAGGGTGATCCACAAGTGTTTGCCGGACAGGCCGGCGAACCGAAGTTCCGGGTCGGCGACAAGGTCGTGGTGAAGGACCTTCCTATCCTGCTCTATACCCGCACCCAGGAGTATGTGCGGGGCGCGGAGGGTGAGATCGCCGTCGTCTCGTACGAAAGTCCTGCGGCCGAGGACGAGACTTGGGCCGGACCCGATCAAAAGCCCGAGTGGTTCTACATCGTTCGGTTCAACCTCTCCGAGCTGTGGCACGGCTATACCGGACCCAGCAATGACACGTTGCAGACCGAGATTCCTGAGCGGTGGCTCGATGCCGCCGGTTAGCCGCGTTTTCCCGCCGCGCCTTCGTTCATTGACTCTCCTCGAAAGGACCCTCAGCATGACATCTGATGACCACGATCACGATCACGATCGCACCGCCGCCCCCATGGTGGATGAGATCACCGACTTCGAAGTCTTGGAGATCGCTCTTCGCGAATTGTGCATTGAGAAGGGAATTTTCACCGCGGAGGAACATCGGCGGATGACCGAATTCGCCGAACAGATCGGCCCGACTCCCGCCGCGCACCTGGTGGCCCGGGCTTGGCTTGACCCCGCGTACAAAGAGCTGGTCCTCTCCGATCCGCTCGCTGCCAGCAAAGAAGTCGGGGTTGACTGGCTGCATCCCACGGGCTTTGGGACACCGAGCGACTTCACGGCCTTCCACGTACTTGCAGACACGCCGACCCTGCACCACGTCATCGTCTGCACGTTGTGCTCCTGCTACCCGCGCCCGATTCTGGGCAATTCCCCCGAGTGGTATCGAACACCGAACTTCCGTCGCCGCATCGTGCGCTGGCCGCGTCAGGTGCTCGCGGAGTTCGGACTCTTTCTGCCAGAACAGGTCGAGATCCGGGTGGAGGATTCCAACCAGAAGCATCGGTTCATGGTGATGCCCATCCGCCCAGAAGGAACCGATGGCTGGACCGAGGACCAGTTGGTCGAAATCATCACCCGCGATTGTCTGATCGGTGTCGCGCTACCCAAGGCCGGCGTGACCACGAACGCGATCACCGAGACGCGCCCGGCCATCCATCCCGCATAGCACTGACCTCACGGGGAACTGGTGAATACTTCAGAAAATCTGGGATCGGTCGAGGAAACCGCGATCGCGTCGTTGGCGAAAATCGTTGAACGCAATCAGGTCTGGAGCCGGATGGCGGCGAAGTACGGGGTCGACAATCCGGTTCCGCCATGGAAAACAAGCCTGGACGGAATTTGCGACGCCATTGATCGAAGCGGTTGCGGTCCAGAGGTACTCGGCTTCATCGACCGACGCAACGAAGAGGATGCGCTGTCGGCAACTGTGTATTCCGACCTGCCCTATCCAGAGAACCGACTGGTTGCACTCGCGCACTCGCTGCTGGCCCGCGGAGTCATCGGTGAGGCCGAACTCGAAGAACGACTCGCGGCTGTCCGGGCCAGGCTCGAATCCTGAGCGTCAGGCTCGCGCCAGCAGCCACGCGTAGCCCTGCCCTTCGCCGGCCGCAACAAGCTCGAGTTCGGCAAACGCGGCGGACAGCTCGCCGGGCCCCACGCGATACGGCCCCGGGGCGGCGTCAACTTCGCTGAGCGCGGCGATTGCCAGCAGGCCGCCTGGCGCCAGGTGCTCGATGATCGCCTGGTCGAGGCGGCGGTCTCGGAACTTGTGGCACAGAATGACATCGGCATCCGGCCAATCCGACAACGGCCCCGGTCGGTGAGCGCGTGAGCGCGAAGAGAGCCGGGGCCCATCCGACAAAAGCCCGACCGGCAGACCATCGTCAAGATCGAAGACATCAAACCGGCAACGATCGACTACCCCACTGCGCCGAGCCAGCTCGCGTGCCTGGTTGATGGCCACCGGAGAGATATCGAACGCCCACACGTCCAGGCCTCGGTGGGCCAGCCAGACAGCGCCGGTTCCCTGGCCGCAGGCGAGATCGAGCGCGTGTCCGGTGGTCGGGAATGCGTCCGCGTGCAGCGCAAGGATTCCTGGCGGCTCCGGTGCACCGACGGTCACCGGTCCGCTGCGCGCGTACCGCTCATCCCAGCGGACGCGATCCTGCGCGGCCATCCGTGTCACCCTAGGGCCATCCCGGAACGGCCTCCGCATTTTTTCTCGACACCTGTCGGCATTCAGCAGCAGCAGGCAATGGTTCCGCGTCCACACGACAAGAAGGCCGTCTCAAAGCAATGGTGTCAAAACATGTTTCATGACTACGCCGTCGGACCCCCAGTTCCTACACTGGACCGGTGTCCAGAGAAGTGGCTCCTCCCGTCAGAACATTGGCCGTCGCCGCGGCTGCCCGCCGGTCGGATCGCCGGCCGGGACAAACCATCCGCAAAGTCCTCGACGCGGGTTTGGAGGAACTGCGCGAATCGTCATACGCCATCTGACGATGCGTGCGGTCGCGAGCCGCGCCGGGGTATCGCCGGCCAGTGCCTACACATATTTTCCGTCGAAAAGCGCGCTGGTGGCAGCGGTCTATCTGCGCTTTCTGCAGGCGCTTCCGCTGCACACCGACGTCAACGACACCACCAAGACCCGGGTGAGCGCCACGCTGCGGGACATGGCGGTGGTCGTCGCCGACGAGCCCGAGTTGACGACTGCCTGTGGAGCCGCGCTGATGGCCGACGATCCGGCCGTCAAGCCACTGCGCGACCAGATCGGCGACGAGGTGGCCCGGCGGATCGGGGCCGCGCTGGGTCCGGGCTGGCCGCGCGCGGTGAAATCCACGCTGCAGATGACGTTCTCCGGTGCACTGATGACGGCACGGTTCGTCAGCTACGAGGAAATCGCCGGGCAACTCGACGAGGCCGTCAACCTCATCTTGGGAGCATGGGTCGCGTGAGCTTGCGGTTATGCCACCGATGTCAGCTTCGTCGACGCGGGACCCGCACGCAGGAACTGGCCGAACCTCTGCTTGCCCAGCGTCGGCGCGGCCTGGCCCGCACTGAACGCAAGCTCCCCCGACACCAGGACGCAGCTGACGGTGTCGTCGTTGCGGTTGACCATCCGCGACAACCCGCCGTAAGACTGCGACGGGATGCTCGGCGTAGGCATCGAGGGACTCGTCAAGCTTGTCGGGGTTGATGACGACGATGTCGGCGCGGTCGCCGACGCGCAGCGTACCCGCATCGATCTCGTACCAGGACGCCAGTTCGCCGGTGAGCCGGTGCACCGCCCGCTCGATCGACAGGAACGGCCTGCCCTGCTTCTCCGCGTCGTGGACGTGGCGCAATAGCCGCAGTCCGGAGTTGTAGAACGCCATGTTGCGCAGGTGTGCGCCGGCATCGGAAAAGCCCATCTGGATGTTGGGGCTCTGTGCCAGCTTTTTGAGGATTTCGGGGCGGTGGCCGGAGATCGTGGTGCGCCAGCGCAGCTGTTCGCCGTGCTCCAGCACCAGATCGAGGAAAGCGTCGACCGGGTGCAGGCCGCCGCGATCCAGACCGACTTGGCCGAATGACTTGCCGACCACCGAAGCGTCGGGGCAGGCGACGATGTCGGCGTCGAAGAAATCCCGGTGCCAGACCCGCGGCCCGATATTTCTGGTCGTAGTCCTTGCGGAACTGGCGTCGATACTCTTCGTCGCGCATCAGCTCGTTGCGCGCAATCTCGTCCTGCAGGTGCAGCGCCGCGGCTCCGGAACCGAACTCCTCGAAGATCACCAGCGAAATGCCGTCGGCGTAGACCTCGAAGGGCACCGGCAGATGCTGCCAGCGGAAGTCACCGCCGAGGGCGTTGACGATGCGTGCGAGCACGTCCATGAGGTAGATGACGGGCGGCAACGACTTGACGTCGGCGGCCGACAGCAGGCTGGTCTTCAACCGGCGACGACCCACCCCGAGCGAGGCCGCCAGCTGGGAAAATATAGAGAGTGGGTTCTTGATGTCTGGGCCCGACTGCAGGATCTTGTTGCGCCGCCGAAGAATAGCGTTCAAGCGGCGAAGTTCGCGCGATGTTGCGTAGGTCGACGGCAAGGTGCGAGATCTGCAGACCTCGCCGTCAAGCTTGTCGAACAGCAACTGCTGCGAAGACATCCCGACGAACCCCTCGTCGAGCGCCTCCTCCAGCATCGACTCCATCCGCGCGAGCTCGGCCGGGGACGGACGAACGTCCTTGCGGGTTGCCCGATCCAGTCCCATTGTCGCGGCCCGCATGTCAGAGTGCCCGATAAACGCGGCGAGGTTGGGACCAAGGTTGAGCCCCTCGAGCGCGGCCACATATTCCCTCGGCGTTTTCCAGGACCGCCCCTCGTCCAGCTGCTCGATCACATACTGCCGGGGAATCGCCTCAACACGGCCGAAGATGTCACCGGCGTCAACGTTGTCCAGATACACCGTCGACAGCGAACACGATCCGAGCATCACCGTCGTCACGCCGTGTCGCAGCGATTCGGAAAGCTCTGGTTCGCAGAGTGTTTCGATGTCGTAGTGGGTATGGATGTCGATGATCCCGGGGATCACCCACTGCCCCGTCGCGTCGATGACGTCGGCGCCTGTGGTGTCCAGCGGTCCCGCGGCGACGGCCGCGACACGGCCGTTGCGCACGCCGATGTTGCGGACAGCGGACGGCGCACCCGTTCCATCGAACCAACGTCCGTTCACGATCACTGTGTCGTACTGCATCCTTAGCCTCCAGATCCCCAGTGATCATACGCAATGCTCATAGTGTCTCGCCTTAGGAGTTCGCGTGAACGTTATGATCCAGCTGTGCTGATGACCGTCTACGGGTTTGCCGTTCGCTAAGCATGCGCAGTCATGGCTGGGCGGGCAAAACACCCGCCTCCGACGAGGAGGCGATCGAGCGCATCCTGGATGCCGCGGACAGGATCATCGACGAACGCGGCTCGGCCATGCGGATCGCCGACGTGGCGCGCGCTCTCGGTGTGACACGGCAGACCGTCTATCGCTACTTCCCCGGAACCCAGGCGTTGCTGGTGGCCACAGCGATGCGGTCGGCCGACGGGTTCCTGGATCATCTCGCGGCTCAGCTCAAAGGTGCCACCGATCCGGTTTTGGCTGTGACCGAAGGCCTCGCGTTCGCCATCGAACAGCTGGAATCCGACAATCAGGTTGAATTCGTGCTCAGTCAGCGCCATCGCGGTGGCCAAACGATTTCGATCGTGTCGGATACTGCTCTGGCCTTCGGAAGGTCGATGCTGCATCGCTTCGATGTGGATTGGGAGGCATACGGATTCGACGAGGCCGGCCTAGACGAACTGAACGAGTTCACCCTCCGGGTACTGCATTCCTTCCTCGTGGACCCCGGCCGGCCGCCTCGCAGTGGGGCCGATCTGCGTCGTTATCTCACCCGCTGGATTGGACCCGCGATCGCATATCCACAGCTGGCGCGCGCGCTGGAGGCGGTTCGGACTCCCGAGCCGACACGAGCGCGGCGGCGCCCGTCAGCAGCATCCTGACCAAAACCGTAAGAGGAGCGAACGTGGCGGGTCTAGGGCAAATGGCACTGAACAGTGCACCCGTTTTTGGTGGCGTTCTGTTTGCCGTCGCGGCCGGCCAGTTGCGCGGCCCCAACTATCGAGGGCTGATCAAAGAGGACATGGACCTCCTGGATCGGCTCCCGCCGGAGGCCACCGCCAGGCGCGCCGAGCTGCAGCGGACCATCGATGCCCGCATCGATGACCTGGTCATTGCCAACGACCGCAGTCTCGCGCTGCGCAAAGCTGCGGTGTCTTACCAGGGCAATTGGCGTGACGTGGTGTTGTTCCTGTGCGTGCTGCTGTTCACCTTCATCTGGTGGGAGATCAGCCACAACCGCAGCAATTGGCTGGTGACGTTCATCCTGCTGGTCGTGCTGTCGACAGTGACGGCCGCCTACGCGCTCCGGGGTCTGCTGCGCGCAGCCAGTTCGTTCGTACGCCGGCAGCACGGCTGACATCCGGCGCGCCGAACGCGCTCACCCGGCAACCGGTACCGCACTGTGACAATATTGCAGCATGAAGGTACAACCCCTCGCCAATCTCGTTTTCGCTGCGGTGGCGCCGGTTTGGGCGCTGCTCGCGCCCGTCCCTTCAGCGGCAGCGGACCCGTGCCCAGACGTTGAGGTGGTGTTCGCCCGGGGCACAAACGAGCCACCTGGCGTCGGCGGAATTGGTCAGACGTTCGTCGACACACTGCGCTCGCACGTCGGCACGAAGTCGGTCGGGGTGTATCCGGTCAACTACCCCGCCACGACCAATTTCCCCACCGCCGTCGACGGCATCACCGATGCAGGCACTCACGTCGAGTCCATGGCGGCACGCTGCCCGAGGACCAAGATGGTTCTAGGCGGGTATTCCCAGGGTGCGGCGGTGATGGGCTTCGTCACCTACAGCCAAGTTCCCGATGGGGCGCATCTCATGCAGGCGCTGCAACCGATGCCGCCCGAGGTCGCTAACCACGTCGCCACGGTCGCCCTTTTCGGAAAGCCATCGAGCCAGTTCATGAGCATCATCAACGAGCCGCCGATCACCATCGGACCGCAGTACGCCGCCAAAACCATCGATTTATGCGTTCCGAATGACCCGGTTTGCTCCAGTTCGGGAACCCCCGGCGCGCACCATCAGTACGTAGAGACGGGGCTGGTGGATCAGGCGGCCGATTTCGCTGCCAGTCGCCTTTAGCTCCGCTAGCGAGGTCCCCGGACCAGACCGCCCGGCCTGGCATCGGTGAGTTCGCCATCGGCAACGACGGTCTGACCCAGCACCATGGTTTCGACGTACCCATCCGAACGCTGGATCAGGCGCGCCGCGCCACCGGGCAGATCCTCGACACGATCCGGGTAATGCAGCCCGAGCCGGTCCAGATCGATCAGGTTGATGTCGGCGCGCCGACCCGGCGCGAGAACGCCGCGGTCGCCGAGCCCGTAGAAGGCCGCGGGATCCCCGGTCAGCCGGTGCACAGCGGTCTCCAGGGACAGCACGGGCCCTCTGGTCCGCTTGCCCACCCAGTGCGAGAGCAGGTATGTCGTCATGCTGGCGTCGCAGATGATGCCGCAGTGCGCTCCGCCGTCGCCCAACCCTTGCAGGCTTACCGAATCCGACATCATGTCGTACAGATGATCGTAATTGTTGCCCGCGTAGTTGAGTAAGGGCAGCAGCAGGAATTCGCGGCCGCCCGCGCCCAGCAGCACGTCGTAAGTGACTTCCCACGGGTCACGGCCCTCGCGTTCGGCGATGGCGGCGATGCTGTCCTCGGCCGCCGGTTCGTAGTCGAGCGCTTCACCGAGTGGATACAGGCGCTTGAAGATGTGCTTGTTGAGTTCGTCGGCACTCGGCAGCGGCGACGGGTCGGGCGGTTCGCCCAGGATCTGAGCCCGGATCTCCGGGTCCCGGAGTCGTTCGACACGCTGCTCGAGCGGAAGGTCCATCAGTGCCCGATAGCGAGGGCGGTGCCGGAAAGGATTCATCCGCGATTGGTGGCCCATCAACATCCCGAAAGCCCGGCAGGCCACCTGAGGCCGGATCGCCGCGCCGGCGGCGTTAGCCTCGTGCACCGCGGCGAACCAGCGCCGCCAGTCCTGTGGATCCTGTTCATTGACCATCGCCAGGAACGTGAGCGGGACCGGGTACTTCTGACCCAGCCGGGTGATCCACTCGATCTCTGCGTCGATCGAGTGGCGCTGGTCGCCGCCCATCGCTCCGCCCACGCCGGCCGGAACCACTTGCAGCACACCCGAACCCACCTCCGCCATCGCGGCCATCAGCGCGGCAAGCTCGTCTTCCTCCGAATAGGTGCCGGGCACGGGCTCACCCGAGGCACTGCGATGGCCCGCCGTGCGCCCGAAAGACATGCCGAGCGCCCCGGCGCGTAGCCCGTCGGCGACGATCTTGATCATCGCGTCGATGTCCATGCCCGTCGCGGTGTCCTGGGCGCGGTCACCCATGACGAAGCCGCGCACCGCGGCGTGCGGAATCTGCGCACCGATATCGACCGCACGCGGCATCCGCTCAAGAGCGTCCAGGTACTCGCCGAAGGACTCCCACTCCCACGTGATGCCCTCGGACAGCGCCGACCCCGGAATATCCTCGACGCCCTCCATCAGGTCGATCAACCACTCGTGCCGGTCGGACCGGACCGGCGCGAACCCGATGCCGCAGTTGCCCATGATCGCGGTGGTGACGCCGTGCCAGCACGACGGCGTGAGGTGCGGGTCCCAGGTGGCCTGCCCGTCAAAATGCGTGTGCACATCGACGAATCCCGGTGTCACTGTGAGCCCGTCGGCCTCGACGATGCGCTTCGCGGTGGCTTTGACGCGGCCAACCTCGACAATGACGCCATCAGTGACCGCAACATCGGCGGTGAGCGCCGGCGTACCGGTGCCGTCCACGACGGTCCCACCCCTAATGATCAGGTCGTAGGACATGCCGCCTCCTCGTTGGTCCGGTGTTCCTTCGAAACGCACACCAGGTGGACGAATTCTCCCGCGAAACTTCAGCGATTACCAGCAATCGAGGATGCGGCGCCGGGCAATCCGTGGCGAAGTTCAGAAGCCTGACCCGGCACCGGTCTCGAGGGCTTCAAGGGCCGCGTCAATGTTGGGAACGATCGTCGGCCCGTAGCTGGTCACCACCTGCCCCAGCGCGCGCGCGATGTGTGGACCGACCACACCGGCACCCAGGATTTCCTCGGCCAGCACTATGCCGTTGACCAGGTGAGCGGCGCTCAGGCGGCCGTCGGGGGTCACCTCGTATCGCCAGTCGCCGATCTGGATTCGCTCGGGCTGAGACCGGAAGAGGCCGCGGCGCGCAGGGGTGAGCAGCACGCCCGGAACGCCGCAAAACACCTTGAGCACCAGGCCCACTCCCCCCGCGCCGGCCAGCGCCGCACCGACCCCGCGGCTGACCCGTTCGTGGTCGAAGCCGGCCATCAACCGCTCATCGGCAGCACAAACGACGGCGTAATCGTTTGAGCCTCACCGCTGTGACGCACCGCCGTTCCCGCCACGTAGAACTCCACTGTGTGGAGCCCCCACGCATAGTTCGAGATGTCGAAATGCACGCCCACGACCCCGGTTGCACCGTCTCGCTCCGCCTCGGCCTGCATGCGTGACATGGCGAGTTCCCTGGCTTGGTAGTTGCCCTGCGTCCACTGCGGCATCTCGGCGTTGCGCCCCACCTGGCCGAGCGTTTTCAAGAACCCTTGGACGGCAACGTGGAACACGCAGTTGCCCATCACGAAAGCAACCGGCGCATAACCGGATCGCAACAACGTGCAGAGGTCCTGACCCGACAGATGGCTGCTAAACGCCTGGCCGTTCGGGCGCCGAAAAGCCCCCGGTTTGCTGGTGTATTTCACGGCGGTCCCGACCGCGATGAACTCGAGGTGTTCGCCCTCGCCCTGATGACGCCAGTCCAGCCGGACCCCGACCACACCGTCGGCGCCCAGTGAGTCGGCCTCCGCCTGCATCCTTGCCATGGCATTCCAGCGCGCGCGGTAGGTCGCGTCGGTGAGCACGGGCAGTTCCGACTGCTGCCTGATGCCGGTGAACTGGTAGCCGACGTGATAAACGGAGACCCCCATCACCAGGTCGATCGGTTCAAATCCGGCCCCGTGCAGCAGCGCGAATTCGTTGATCGACAGATCCGACGTAAAGACCTTTTTGGCGTGCGAAAGCCGTTCGCTGGCGACTGGGTCCAACGGGCCGGGTTGCACTGTCATACGCCCTCCTACGCTCCCCGACAGCGTAGGCCAACGTGGGCCGAGCGGCCCGTCGCACCCGGTCAAGGTGCGGCATCGCTACGAAGTGGTGGTCGCCGAAAGGTGACTGGCAGCGAAACCCGCGGCTTGGTCAATCATCCCGTTGTCCACGTACGCGTTGTGGGCGCCGAAGTCGCCACCGTCCCCGCAGATCGGGTCGCCCGCCGCGCAATATTCGGTGGTCTTGGCCACATACGGTGGGCCGATCACGATCGTCGGTTGACCGAACTGGGTCATGAACTGAGTCGACGGCGTTCCGAAGAGGGTTACCGCAGCCACGTGATTGGCGACCTCGGGCGGCAGCGGCTGCGGCACGTCCGACGGCGCTCCATCGGGTATGGCGGCCGAGGTGACAAAGCCCATCACCGCGGCGCCTTGGGAGAATCCGCCGAGCACTTCTTTGGTCTGGGGACAGGTCGCAGCCATCTGCGTGATGTGGTTGGCCGCGTCTTGGATCCCCACCATAGCGGTGGGGAAATCGGGCGAGGCCGGGTAGTTCACCGAGTACACCCCCATCGATTTCGTGCCGATCTTTGAGCGCAGGGCGTCGATGAAAGCATCGCCGAAGAAGCCAGCCCCGGGTGCCTCGCCGGTACCGCGGGCGAATACCACCTCGGTATCCGGGCACGCGGCGGAAGTTGCGGACGGGGCGGCAGATACGGACGCGGCTGGTGCGGTCAGCAGTGCCCATACGCCGACCACTGCCGCGCCGCCGAGGCGAGCAAGGGTTCTTGTGTTTACGTGAGTTGTAGCGGTCACGTTTCAATGATGCCCGCTCGTTTTGTTCCTCAAACGGGGTTAAACCCCCGGATACACAGTTGAAACAGACCGGGGCGCGACTCCCGGTCGCCGCGCGTCACTTTGGCGGGAAATGCTGTCTATCCCGCCGCGTTGCCCGGCGGGCCATCATGACCCGGACGAACTAGTGCACCGCGGAGGTGATCATCGCCTGCAGGTCCGCAATCGACCACGGTTCGGCCCGGTGGTGGTCGCGATATCCCAGCACGCGCGGCGCCGGCCGATCGTATCGGCCCACGAATCCGCCTGCGGCAACGAAGATCTGACCGGTCGTGTCGCACGCCAAGTCGCTGGCCAGATAGGCGTAGAGCGGAGCCACGTACGCGGCGGGCGCACTATCCAGTGACGCTTGCATCGTCATCTCATCGAGGAGGCCACGGCGATGCAGGTCCTCGATGTGCTTTTCGTACGCGACACCGCTCGAAAGCCGCGTCCGCGCGCCCGGACAGACCACGTTGGCCCGCACACCGTGGGGTTTCAGCTCAGCGGCGATCGCCACGGTCAATCCGTTTACGGCGCCTTTGCCCGCCGGGTAGCCGGTGCCACCGTAGTCGCCGAGGAACGCCACCGAACCGGTGTTGATGATCGACCCGTGCCCCTGCGAGGCCATCACCCGCGCCGCGACCCGGCAAGTATGAAAAGCCGTACCGACGTGGGCGTTCATCAGGCCGTCGAATTCTGCCGGGGTGATGTCCAGGATGGAGGAGCCGGCCGGCTCGGCGATCCCGGCGCAGTTGATCAAAATATCGAGCCGCCCAAACGTGTTCGTACACTCTTCGACCAGCGCGGCGGCAATCTGCTCATCGTCAGCGGCCCCGACGACTGCGGCAGCTCTGCCCCCGGAGGCGGCGATCGCCGCGACCGTCTCCTGCACTGCAACGGGGTCGCGCCCGTTGACCACCACCCCGGCCCCGAGGTCGCACAGCAGTTCGGCGACCGCGCGTCCGATCCCGCGGCTGCCGCCGGTCACCACCGCGCCGCGCCCGGCCAGCAGGTTAGTGCTCATACCTGCCCTTCCTAAGCCCTTCCGGCCTCTTTTGGGCCCCGTACCAGACCAGCCCCGCCCGATTTCGCGATCTGACAGTACGCGTTAACACGGTCCGGCCGTCCACGTGTGCTGTCGCGACCTCGCGGCCCGGGGCGTAAGATCGATTGCAAGTCCGTTCTGGACTATCGCCGTTTAGCTCAAAGCGGCCAGTTAGCTGTACGGCTGCTGGACTGTTGGGCCGGCGATAAAGCTTCCGTCACCCAAGGTTTGGGCAGTGCGTGCGCCGCAATTGACGGATCCATCTCTCCGCATACTGGTGAGAGGGACCGTGCGCACACCCGTGTTGCCTCGCTGTAGGCGACGCGGAGAGAAGTGGCTCGATGACCGACACGATCGCCTCGACCCGCCCTAGCCGGCGGCCCACCGGAAAATCTGATGATTCATACGACGACGTCGTCGACATGTTTGTGGCCATGCAGCAGATGCCAGCCGAGTCGCACGAATACCGGCTGCAACGCGAACGCATCGTCGCTCGGTGCCTGCCGCTGGCCGACCACGTGGCCAGGCACTTCGGGCGCCGCGGCGAAAGCATCGAAGACCTGACCCAGGTTGCCCGCGTCGGATTGATGAACGCTGTCAACCGATTCGACCCGACGAAGGGGCCCAGCTTCATCGGGTTCGCGGTCCCCACCATGATGGGCGAGGTCCGGCGTTACTTCCGCGACTTCAGCTGGGGCATGCGGGTACCGCGTCGGCTGCGCGAACTGCATGTCCAAATTGGCCGGGCCACCGCAGATCTGACTCAAACGCTCGGCCGAGCCCCCACCGCCAGCGAGCTTTCCGAGGTGTTGGGAGTCGCCCACGAGGAGATCGTCGAATGCCTCGTCGCCGGCGACGCGTACCGGCTCGAATCTCTGGACGCCCCCCTGGGCGCAGAGAGCTCGAGCAACGCGCGGCGGGTTGCCGATGCGATCGGCGACATCGACCCACAGATCGAACACATCACCGACCGCGAAACGGTGCGTGCGCTGGTGGACGCGCTTCCGCAGCGCGAGCGTGAGGTGCTGCATATGCGATTCTTCGAATCGCTGACGCAAAGCCAGATCGCCGAGCGAATCGGCGTGTCGCAAATGCAGGTATCCCGCATCCTGGCCGGCACGCTGCAGTCGCTGCGCGACGAGATCGAGTAGCGCCGCGCTTTCATCCACGAGCGTCGGCCTCATCCGCCATCCGTGCGGCGCTGTACTGTGCGACTCGACGGTATGGGTGCGTCGGCAAAGACAGGCTGGAAAGGGGCACGCTGCGATGAGGACTTCCCAGACGGTTGTCGTCGGGCTAGCGGCCGCGACGGCGCTGGCAGTATCGGTGGCGGGCTGCGGCGGCAGCCAGACGTCATCGCCGACAAAATCCGGGTCAACCACCTCCAAGGTGAGCGCCCAGCCGACTGATTACACCAACCTGTTGATCCAGGCGACTGACATCGACGCGCCCGTGGCGTTCACCGCGAGCCCGCCCACGCAGAATCCGAATGGCCAGCCCGGCGTCGCAACGGTGTTCAGCACTCAAGATGGCAGCCACGCCATCAAGGACACGATCCAGGTCCTGGCCGATCCCGGCGCGGCGACGAACGCGTTGACCGCGACAAAGGGCGCCCAGGCTGGCGCAATCAAGGACCCGTCGACGGATGCGGCCAAGGTCGGCGCCGGCGGGACGGCGCTGTCGGGGAATGCACCGGACCACTCCAAAGGCGTGACCATTTTGCTGTTCACCGAGGGCAAGGCGTTCGTCACCCTGGAATTCGATGGCCCGATCGACACGCTCGCGCCACCGGACTTCGTCAACGACGTCGGCCAGAAACAAGACGACGCGGTCAAGAAGGGGCTCGGCAGCTGATCTGAGCGGCCCTCACGCTGGCGGTCCCCCGCAGGCGGGCGGCGTGCCCAGCCCGGCGACTGCTAGCGGGCCGCTTCTTCGGCCAGAGCTGCATCGAGCATGTCACCCAGACAGTGCCGTTCCCAGATGACCAGGAGATTGCAGAGCATCTGCAGCGGCGCGCGGATACTCTCATCGTCCCTGATGCGGGGATCGGTGCGGTTAAGTGGCGCATCCCCCCCGAATCGCTTGCGGATCAACGCCGGTACGTCCAGCAGCCAGGCGACACCCATCGTGGCCGCGTAGAGCAGTGTGTGCCGGCGTAACCGCTCCGGGTCTAGATCGGGACCGCCGTAGCGAACGACCTCCGTGACGAACAGGTCGAGCAATTCGTCGAGATGTCGCTCCCACATGTCGGTTTCGGCGCCGGACATGGCTCCCCAGACGGCCATGCCCAAGTTCATCTGGCTGACGCATCCCCAGTCCAACAGCCCGCATTGAAGCGCATCATCAGGGTCTCGCCAAAACCAGGCGTTGTCGATGTTGGCGTTCCAGTGGCAAAGCCCGACATAGTCGGTGTCCGCGGCCAGTCGCCGAGCGACCGTTTGCTCGTGCTGCGCGAACCGTGGCGCGTCTTCACGCAAGCGCGCACAGAACTCTGGCGACGCGACATTCGCGGGCAGTAGCGCCGGCTGGGATTGCGCGAATTCTGCCAATTGGTTTACCCGCCGTTCCACCTTGGCAGCAGAAAGTGGTGCTCGTTCCCCCACTGTCGCGGCCTGCACGTCCAGCGGAAAGTGCGCGGTCAGGTCGGCCGGCAGGCTCCCCGCGCGGTACGCGCCGGCAAGCCGGGCGAGCGCGGTCAGCAGGGCACCGTAGTGCTGCACGGGTTCGGGCATCTCGTAGTCGAGACACTTGTGGTATTGGCGTTCGATTCCGTTGAAGCCGAACCTGATTCGCTCGGTGATCAATATTCCTGTGCCAGTCTGGCGGTGGTAGTCGCCAAACTGCACGCCAGGTACCGCGATGGGAAACCCCGGCGCGCGCGACAGCGACGCGAACCGCACTTCGGGCTCCATCTGGGTCTTGCCGCGGTCGCGGATCGGGTCGTCGAGATCGCGGGAGAACTTCACGAACAAGTCGCTGTGCAGGCCCGGCGCGGACCGGTCGTATTCCACCGACAGCATGACCTTGCGTCCCGTGCTGCCGCCCGCCACCTCCCGGAAATCGGTGACGCGGGTGACGCTATTGCCGGCCGCGAGTGCGCCGGAAGCGCGAAACGCGGCGGTCAGAAATCCTGGGCCCCCGACGCGCAACGCCGATGGGTCAATCGGAATCGCGACGCCGAACTGGTCGCCGGTGACCCAGCGGTCGGTCTCCGCATCCATCGCGTGTCACCAGGTCTGTTCGGCCGCACGTACCAGCATCTGGTTGACCGCGACCCGGCGATCGCGGGTCACCATGTACAGCACGGCGTCGGCGATGTCCTCAGACCGCAACTTGACCATGCCACCGGTCTGCCGCTCGAACGCCTCCCGCGACGTCTCGGAGAGATGGGTGAAGATCTCGGTATCGACGGTCCCCGGAGCCACGACGCCCACACGGACCCGCTGTCCAATGAGCTCTTGGCGGATGCCTTCACTGAAGGCGTTGACGCCGAATTTCGTCAGCGAATACACGGCGGTGCCGGGCCGGGCCACCCAGCCGGCGGTGGAGCTGATGGTGACCAGGTCGGCCACACCGCGAGGTGAGTCTGCGGCGCCCGCAATCAGGTGGGGAAGCGCCGCGCGGGTGGCGTAGAGGACGCCCTGGATGTTGACGCTCACCATGTCGTCCCAGTCTCGCAATGGAGCCTCAGCAGCGGGCCCGGACTGCATCTGGCCCGCATTGTTCACCAGGATGTCGAGGCGTCCGAGATCCGCAACGGTGCGCTGGACGGCTGCCGCTACCTGATCGGCGTCGGTGACGTCCGCGGGCACCAACAGCGCGATTCCGCCCGCTGATTCGATTTCGGTCTTCAGTGCGCCCAACCGATCGGCGCGGCGCGCAAGCAGCGCCACCGCGGCGCCCTGGGCGGCCAACGCCTTGGCCGTCGCCGCACCGATGCCACTGCTGGCGCCGGTCACCAGGGCAACCGTGTTCGCCAGCGTCATGGTCCGCCTCCCGTTGCTGATCCGGTCCGCAGGATCTCGTGCAGAACATAATCCGTGTCCTCGCCGAGGTCGGGAGCGCCCCGCGAAATATCGGCGGGGTTCCGGCTCAGCCGCCACGATGGGCCCAGTATCGGGCGCTGCCCTTCGCGATGGTCACTGACGAAACGGTACAACTCACGATCCCAGAGTCGTTGATCCCCGATCACATCGCCGGAATTGGCACTCTTGACCGCCGGCACGCCCGCCACGCGCAGCCGGTGCGCGAGATCCTCGGCGTCGTGTTCGCGGGTGAGCCGCGCGATGTCGGCATCGAGCGCCTCGGCATGATCGCGTCGGTATCCCAGCGTGACGTAACGCGGTTCTGCGTCGAGACTTCCGGCGTCCAGCACGTCGCACAATCCTTGCCACTCGGCATCGCTGGCCACCGCAATGGTGATCCACGCATCGTCGGCGCAGGGGTAGCAGCCGTGCGGGCACATGTCCGGGTGGTTGTTGCCGTCGGGCGCGAGGCTCTTGCCGGTGAGGCTCTGTTCGAACAGACTGTCGCCGATCATCGACGAGAGGGTTTCGACGGCTGACACATCGACGAATTGGCCTGCGCCGGTTCGCTCCCGATGCAACAACGCCACCACCGCGGCGTATGCGGCAGCGGCACCGACCGTGGAATCCCCGTAACGCATGCTGGCCCCAAGCGGCGGCCCACCGCGGTAGCCGACCAGCGACGCGAGCCCGGCCAGCGCCGCGAAGCAGGGTGCGTAGCCAGTTTGGTGGCCCAGCGGCCCGGCGTTTCCCCACATCTTGATCGACACCGAGATGATGTCCGGTTTGATTTCCTGCAGCTGTGCAAAACCCAAGCCCTGGCGTTCCATCGCGCCCGGTCGCAGGTTGTTGATCACGATGTCGCTGCACGCGATCAGTTCGCGCAGCCGGGCCACACCTTCTGGCGATTTGATGTCGAGGTCCACGCTGAGGATCTCCGGGTTGATGCTCAGAAAGAAGGGGGCGTGGTTGATGTCGGTTCCGCCGTAAGCGCGCATTTCCTCGGGGATGGCCGCCGTCTCGACCTTGATCACCTCCGCGCCCAAAAGCGCCAGCAGCTTGCCCGCGTACGGACCCGCCCACACCTTGGTGAGCTCGACGACGCGCACGCCTTGCAGCGGGCCGCCGCGCGGGTTCTTGGGAGGCTTGAGTTGTGCCGACCTCACCGCCGGCGGCAGACGCGGAGCACCCAGGCCCTGCAGCACTGCGGTGGTGTGCTGACCGAGAGCAGGTGCGGCGGAGTTGATTTGCGCCGGTGATGCGCTCAACGCGTAAGGGACGGTGGGATATGTCGCATCGCCCAGCACCGGATGTCGCACGACCTGAAAGAACCCGCGGTAGCGGTACTGTGGCGACTCGTGCAGGTCTGTAGCGTCGTTGACCGGGACCAGTGGCACACCCAGGCGCTGAGCCTGGTCGGACGCGGCTTCTTTGGCCAAGTCCCGGACCCACGCGGCGAAACCCCGCTGAAACCCGGCCACCTTTTCCGTTGTGACCGAAAATTCCAGCCAGTCATCCTCGAAAGCGGTCAGCCACTCCGGATCACCCATCAGTTTCTTGACACCGAGCCAGTGCGCTCCGCTGGTCATGTAGAGGTAGACAAAGCCGTCGGCGCAGGCGAAAAACGATGCCGGACCCAGTTGGTCATAATCGCCGCGGTGGCCTTCGGCCGGGACCTCGCCGGTGATGAATCTGCCCAGGATGCAGTCGGTGCGGGAAACCAGCACGGCCTGCGCCGAGATGTCGATGAACTCGCCCGAACCGGTGTGCAGATGGTCGAACAGCGATGACGCGACGCACAACGCCGCCTCCAACCCTGCCTCGTAGTCGGCGAGGAATCGGCCCGGGCCCTGCAATGGCGGCCGCGCAGGATCGGCATGGCTGGGAGTGTGATACCCCCAACCACTGGCGTGGAACACGTTGATGTTCTTGGCGTTAGCGAACTCTGTCGCGGCCCCCTGTCCAAAAGGGGTGATCGAGCAAAACACGATATCCGGGTGCCGATCGGCCCAGCTCGTGGCGCGGTCATCGATGACCGCGTCGGCGGTGCCGATGAGCTCATGCAGACGCCGCACGCCGGCGGCTGAGGTGGCGTCGAGGTCGACGGAGAGCTTGTTCGTGTTGAGATAGGCGAACAACGCACTGCCTTCGCAGCCGGAAGGATCGCCGAAAACCGGCGCCATCGCCCGGGTGGGGCTACCGCACCCCGGCGCCTCGACTTTGATCACCTCGGCACCGAAGTCGGCCAGCAGCTTTCCGCAGTACTCCCCCGCGACCGATCCGGCCAGCTCAACGACCCTAATACCGCTCAGCGCCGACATGCGGCCCTTCCCAAAGCGGTCAGGGCTTCTTGCGGCCGGAGCGGCTCAGGCGCCACTCCGGCGGGAAGTTCATGTCGTTGTCCTTCACCACGTTGTTCAGACCCTTTTCGAAGGTTCCCGCGGTGAGGTCGACGTCGTTGTCCTTGTCGTTCTGAATCAGTGGCAGCATGCCCTCCACCATTCCGGTCAACAGGCTGCCGAAGTACTCACCCTTGTGCTGCTTGTAGAGTTCCAGGAACGTCTTCTGCACCGCGACGGTATCGGTGGGACGGGTTTTCGAGCACGCCATCGCGTACTTGAGGGTCTCCGCTTCCAGGTCCTCGCGGGCGACAACGCTATTGATGAAGCCGCAGTCGTACATCTCTTTGGCGCTGAACGGCCTTCCGGTGAAGAGCATCTCGGAGAACTTGCGCAGGCCCATGGTCTCGGCCCACCACCACAGCCGCGGGCCCCAGCCCACGTAGCGGAACGCCGGGTGCCCGAACAGCGCATCGTCCGAGGAGATCACCAAGTCGGCGTCGCCGGCCTGGTAGAAGTGCCAGCCGTAGCAGTAACCCTTGGCTTCGATGATGCTGATCTTGCGCAGCTCCTGCAGCGGCCGGTTGCCGGCGCGAGCCTTGGCGTAGAAGTCGGTGACGGTGGACAGGTACCGGTACGAGCCGCCGGGCGGGTAAGTGACGTCGTCGTCGTTGATCGCCACCTCGTGCGGCAACGGCATTCCGGGGTTCTCGAGCATGCCGCGCTGTTCGGGGAGGTCACCGCCGCTTCCGAAATCCTGGCCCTCACCACGGATCACGACGACCTTGACGTCGTCGTCGACGTTGCACTTGTGGATGATGTCGGCATAGAGCTGCCGCATGCCAAGGGTGGTCGAGTTCTGCGCCTCGGGCCGATCGAAGGTGATGTACGCGATTCGGTTCTTCTTGTCCTTCTTGAACTTGATGTACTGCGCGGCTTCCTTCTTCATCTCTTCATAGTCGAATTCAGGCATAACTTTTCTCCACCTTCGTTTTGCGTAGTCGCGTCGTTGAGTCAGTGCTTATTTCAGCAAGCTGCCCGCATCGACCGGGAGCGAAATGCCAGTGACATAACGGGATTCATCAGAGGCCAAGAACAGCACCGCGTTGCTGATATCGGAGGCTTCCACCCAGGGAATCGGCAATGTGTGCATCATTTGTGAGATCGGGGCGAAGTCGTCGGGCCCAGGATCCGGCAGGTCCGGTCGGAAGAGCCGGAAAGTCTGGTCATTCATCAACATCGTGGTGCTGACCTGCGTGGGCAGCACCGAATTGACCCGGATCATTTTCGGGCCCAATTCGACTGCGAAGGCACGCATCAGGCCGATGACGCCATGCTTGGCGGCGATGTAGTGGCCGGTGTTCGGGTAGGCCTTATGTCCGCCCACAGAGCTGGTAAGCACGATCGATCCGCCCCTGTCACCCGAAAGTATGTGTGGGACGCCCGCTTTGACCGTGTGCCACACACCACTCAGGTTGATGTCGATCATGTCCTGCCAGACATTCTCCCGGATCTTGTGCAGCCTGGTGCCATCGGTTCCGACGCCCGCATTCGCGACGATGATGTCGAGCCGGCCGAGTTGTTCCACACCGCTGTCCACCGCGGCTTTGAGTGCCTCGAAATCGCGCACGTCGACCTGCTCCGTCACGATGCGACGGCCGTGACCCTTGACCAGGTCGACGGTCTCGGCGAGGTCCTCGGGGGTCGAGTGTGGGTAGCTCAAGTTGTCGATCGGTCCGCAGATGTCGATCGCGATAATGTCGGCGCCCTCCTGCGCCAACCGGACGGCGTGACTGCGGCCCTGGCCCCGGGCGGCGCCGCTGACGAAGGCGACCTTGCCTTCAACCCGGCCGGTCATGCCGACACCAGAGCGGGCAGGGAGTCCCAGCCACGCACGGTCGACGTCGGACTGAGCTTGGCGTTGGTCAGATCGACCTCCCACTCGGGGAACCGTTTCAGGATTTCCTCCAGGGCAATGCGTCCTTCCAGACGCGCAAGCGCCGAGCCCAGACAGAAATGCGTGCCGACGCTGAAAGTCAGATGTGGGCGGGCGGCGCGATGGATGTTGAACTCGTCGCCGTCCGGCCCGAACTGACGCTGGTCGCGGCACGCCGACCCGATGAGCAGCATCATCACGCTGCCTTCGGGCACCGTCTGGTCGTGCAGGCTGATGTCGCGAGTCACATACCGGCAGACGTGGGGGGCCGGCGGTTCGAAGCGCAGCAGCTCCTCGATCGCCTGCGGGATGAGCCCCGGATTTTTTGCCAGCTCGCGGCGCTGATCCGGGTGCTCAGCGAGAACCTTGCCCGCCCAACCGATCAGCCGTGTCGTTGTTTCGTTGCCCGCGCCGGCGACGACGTTGACGTACACGAGTATCTCCTCGCGAGTCAGCCGCCGCGTGCTGCCCGCTTCATCGACGAATTCGGCATTGAGCAGCTCGGTCATGATGTCGTCGGAAGGATGGTCGGCGCGCCAGTCGATGTAGGCCTCGAACTGATCGCCGAGGGATAAGCCCTGCTCGTGGTCCATCGGCTTGCCGGCCTCGGTGCGCATCTGGGATGTGACGTGATCGCGAATGTATTCCTGGTCGTCTTCGGGGATGCCCAACAGCATGCTGATGGTTTTCATCGGCATCGTCGCACCAAGATGGGTGACGAAGTCGAATCGACCCGATCCCACCAGCGGATCCAGCGATTGAGCGCAGAACTCGCGGATCATCGGCTCCAGCGCGGCGATTTTGCGCGGTGTGAACATCCGCGAAAGCAGCTTGCGGTGCACGCCGTGGATCGGTGGATCTTCAAAGATCAACATGCCGGACGGGATGTCGAGGTTCGCCTTGATCAACTCCAGGATCGCGCCCCTGGCGGAGCTGAACGTCGTGTGGTCGACGAGCGTCTTGTTGACATCCGCGAACCGGCTCAGTGCGAAGAAGTCGTATTCGGCGTTGTAGTAGAGCGGCGCCTCGTCACGCAGGCGCGCGAACATGGGGTACGGGTCGGCGATGAGCTCGACGTCGTACGGATCGAAACGAACATGACTATCGGTGCTTGCCGTCACGAAATGCCTCCTTGCGCTTCATTTACCAGATACTCAAGCCGGACACCCGGATGCCCAAGCCCGGCCGTGCAGCTCAGGCGCCGCCAGTCTTCCGCCGGATTCGGTCGGGACAATTTCTACACTCCGCTTAAACACGTTTGCTCTGACGCGTACACGGGACGGGCTGAGGCAGGCTCGCCGACGGCCCGTGAGCGTCGGCTTACTCTATTCTCGTAGAGAACCACACGGTGGATGCTCTGGCAAGAGCCGGAGCCGCGAAACCTTCGCTTAGCCAAAACTTGTCCACTCACCCGGATGCCGCGGCGCGGCGGCGACGCGCAGGTTGCAGGTCGTCGGCCTGGGTTAGCTGCCCTTTGTTCCGGCTCTTGAGAATGCCGGCAGCGATGGCCGACAAGATCGCGTCGAGTTGTTCTGGAGTGTCAACGATCCGGTCGCCGTGCGCGAACCGCAGCAACAAGCCGTTGATGAAGGTCAGCGTGATGTTGCTCAGATCCTCGACCACGGCCGATTCCAGCTCGGCGCCGCGGGGCATGAGGTGCACGAGAATCTCGCCGTGCAGCTTGGTAAATCCATCCGTCGCTTGCTGCAGGATCGCGGCAATCGCCGGGTCGCGAGCGGCCTGCATGGTCAGCTCGTACCTGGCCTTTGTCCGCGACAACTGCGGTTCGGTGCCGGCTTGAATGACTACTTGCGCCAACCGTGACGGCGAGGGATTCATTGCAAGGCCATCGGCGCTGTCGGCGACGGCTTGCAGGCTGGCCAGATCGAGCTCGGCCAGTCTTTCGGCCACGGCGCGCAGCAGCGCCGAACGGGTCCGGAAATAGAACGACGTGGTGCCTTCGGGCACAACGGCTTTGCGGTCCACCTTCAGGTGACTCAGCCCCTTGGCGCCGTCGTCGGCCAACAGCTGGATCGCCGCATCGCATAGGTCGCGGCGGCGCTCCGCCGGATTGGGTTTGCGTCTTTTCGCTGCAGCAGTGGATCGGGCCATCTTGGACAGCGAGGCTACTCTATGTTCGTAGTGCGAGCAATGGAGCTGCCTGCTCCTACGGCGAGCGGCGAGTTGATGGGCCCAATGCGGAGAACTGGCCCGTCAACTCGACGTTGGACGTCCCCTAGATGGGGAAGGGAATCGCGGATCCGCCGGAACCTGGGCGTCCGCAGGGTCGGCCGACACTTCCGGCGCGGTCTGCTCGCCTACCGGAGGCGTTGCTGATCTGCCGATCCTCCGCAAGCATCCGCTCCACAGCCTGTCTGCGCTGCCCAGGTGTCATGTCGGCCATCCTAACTCACATCCCTTGTCCAACCCGGTTCCCAGCGACCGGAGAACCGACGCGGCGGCGGCGTGAAAGTGGCTGCCTGCCAGGGGCTTCTGGGTTGCGCTGTCTCGGGGCGCCGGGAAGCTTAGAAGATCGGCAAGCGCCACTGCGATTGGTGGTCCCGATCGGGGCCGTCATCGACTCCGCTAAGCCAAGCCGTTCGCGCCCTTCGTGCCGAATAGCAGCCCGGCGATGCCGCCGATTCCGCCCACGGCGCCGCTACCGCCATTGCCGTTCCCGCCGGCACCGCCGTTGCCGATCAGCCGGGCGTTGCCGCCGTTACCTCCGGCAGAGCCGTCGATAAAGCCGAAGGCGCCGGCATTGCCGCCGGCGCCGCCGTTGCCGATTACCCCGCCGGTGCCGCCGGCCCCGCCGGCACCCCCGTTTTCGTTTACGCTCGACCCGCCGAGCCCACCGGTCCCGCCGTTGCCGTACAGGTAGGCGTTGCCGCCGGCCCCGCCGGCGCCGCCGTTGTCCAGGAAGGACCCGCCACCCTTCCCGCCGGCGCCTCCGTCGCCGAACAACAACCCACCGGACCCGCCGTGACCGCCGGCCAAGCCGCCGCATCCCGAGGCGCCGCCCTCACCGCCGGCCCCGCCGTTGCCCCCGTTGCCGAACAACAACCCGCCGTTAGCACCGGTCTGCCCAAGCCCCCCACCATTGCCACCGTTACCGATCAGCAGCCCAGCCCTACCGGCGGTGCCGCCGTTGCCGCCGGTCCCGCCGTTGCCGCCGGTCCCGCCGTTGCCGCCGTCGCCGAACACAAAGGCGTTGCCGCCGGCACCACCGGCGTTCCTGCCACCGGTGCCGTCGCCGCCGTTGCCGCCGGCACCAAACAGCAGGCCGGCGTTGCCGCCGGCACCACCGGCGCTAGACAACCCGCCCCGCCGTTGCCGCCGTTGCCCCACAGCCCGGCGGCGCCGCCCGTACCGCCGGCCACTCCGGCGGTATTACTGGCACCGCCGCTGCCCCCGCTGCCGTACAACAACCCGCCGGCCCCGCCGGGCTGCCCCGGGGCCTCGTTGGCGCCGTTGCCGATCAGCGGGCGCCCCAACAATGTCTGGGTGGGCGTCGGCAGCCGCACCCAGGCCGTCCTGTGGGGAGTGCAGCACGGGTTCACCCCTGACCGTCACCGCATCGAACACTGGCGAGGCGGGCCCTAGCAAAGCAGCTGTCCTGCCTGCGTGCCGGGTGGGCAGTAACGCAATCGGACTCCGGGGCGACAACGTAGGTGGAGACTAATCGCCGATTGAACGGAGGAAGGCCGTGGCGGGCGCCCGTGTGGATAACTTAGCCAGCACCTCAATGTGCGCCCTTGTCGCGCGGCTGGCGTGCATCATGCTGCTCGCCATGGCGCTGTGCAGCTGCCGTCCTCCACAGCACCGGGCCGCCGAACCTCGCACTTCCACCGCGACTTTGCCGGCGGGTCCGTTCGTCAACATTGCGCCGCTACCGGTTCGGCCCGTGCTGAGGTCACAGCTGACCACGCCCGACAAGTGCCCGGCTACGAATCCGAACGCGCCGGTGCCGCCAGCCGCCTTTCTCGTCACCTGTGACGTTGCCCGAACCACCCTCTACGCGTTAGGTCCACAGCTAATGCAGATTGTCCTGACGCGCGTGGACGCGCCCAAGTCGCTGACGGCGGATTTCTACGAAGTGAACCTGAGGATGGATCCACCGTCGACGACAGCGTGGGCGTCATTCACCGCGGCACATCTGTACTCCCACGTCGCCTTCATCCGCGACGACCTCGTCCTGGAAGCGCCGATCATCGAAATGCACGTCACTTCTGGCGAGGTCGCGCTGACCACCCAGACGGTCCAGGCCGCCGACCAATTGGCCGGTCTGGCAGGCCGTCCCGCATGACGGATCGGCTGGGCATCGGCATGCTCAGCGTATTCGCCCTTTCGCCGCTGCAGCTCGTCGATGTTGCCGCGGATCTCGGCTGCCGCTATATCTCGACCGTCGTCCAGGGACAACCCTTGGTGCCGCTCGGCTTTGCGCCCTACTCGCTGAAAGACGACGTCGGGCTCAGGAAGGACTTACTCGCCGCGATGGCGCACCGCGGCGTGACCATCTCGCTCGGTGACGGGTTCCTAGTGCTGCCCGGCGCCGAAATGCGGAAATTCTCAACCGATCTCGACGTCTTGGGCGAGCTCGGCGTTCCCTGGATCAATACCGTCAGCCTCGACCCCGATCTGAATCGCACCTTTGACCAGTTCGCCGCCCTGACCGAACTTGCCGCCCAGCGCGGCATTCAGACGGCAGTCGAACCAGTTCCCGGCCTGACTATCGCCGACCTGCCCACTGCGCTGGCAGCGCGGGAACACGTCGGACGACCCGACTTCCGGCTGCTGATCGACACCATGCATCTGGTCCGGTCGGGATACGGCGCCGCCGACCTCGCAGCCCTGGACCCCGAGTACATCGGCTACGCCCAGCTTTGCGACACGACGCTGCGCCCGCGCATCGACAATTACTCGGAGGAAGCCATCTTTGAGCGCATGGTGCCCGGCGCCGGCGAACTACCGCTGCGCGACATTCTCTCTGCGCTTCCACCCGACATCGTGATCGAACTCGAAATACCGCAGCGATCCTTGGCGCTGGCCGGCGTCAGCCCCGTCGACCGTCTGCGCCCCTGTGTCGAGGCAGCACGCCGGTTGTTGTCCGAGGCGGAAACCGGCCGATCGGGCTGAGTTTCAGCTCGGCTGGCGCAGCGGGAGGCCGGCGGCGCGATAGATCGCATCGATCACCGTCATGTTCTCGATAGCGTCTGCCGGCGTCGTCTTCACCGGTTCGCCACGCAACACCGCCGCAACGAAGGCGTCGAGTTGATAGGCATAAGTGGGGCGGCGCGAGAAGCGCTCCGTGCGCTTTCCATCGGCTGAACGAACCGAGAGACGATGAAACATCTGTGGTAGTACCGGATTGAGCACACTCAGTTCGCCGTGCTCACCGACCACCTTGGCGCTGATGCGCAGCAGGTCCGACGACCACATCGAGCACCGAACCCGGCCCGTGTGCCCATCGGCGAATCGCAACTCGGCCGTCATCGCCCGGTCCACCTGCGGATCGCGCAGTTTCGCCTGCGCCGAAACGACTTCCGGGGTGCCGCCGCCGAACGTGCGGGCCATGTGCACCGCGTAGCACCCGGCATCCATCGTCGCGCCACCGGCTAGCGAGTAGTTGTATCGGATGTCGGAGAACTTGTGCAACGGGAAGCACATGGCCGTCTCCACCCGCTCAAGCTTGCCCAGCTCGCCCGAGGCGATGATCTCCTCAACGCGCAAAGCCAGCGGATGGTATCGGTAATGGAACGCCTCCATCACCACCCGATCCGACTGCGTGGCAAGTTCGGCGATCTCGCGGGCCTCGGCAGCGTTGGCAGTGAACGGCTTTTCACACAGCACGTGCTTGCCGGCGGCCAGTGCAGCCCGGGTCCACCGGCCGTGCAGGCCGTTCGGCAACGGGTTGTAGACGGCGTCGAGATCCGGGTCGGCGATCAACGCCTCGTAGCTTTCGTGGACCTTTGCAATGTCGTGCTTGGTGGCGAAGGCCTGCGCGCGCGACGAATCGCGGGCCGCCACCGCGGTCACGACGACCTCGGCGTTTTCCTTGGCCGGGTTGATCAGAGCCTGTGGTGCGATGTTGGCCGCACCGAGGATGCCAATTCGAACCTGTCCGGACACGGTCACGACGCTAGCACTGGACCGTCGCCCTCAATCTTTGTCGAGGGATTCCAGGTCGATATCGAAGACCGAAATGGGATCGAGGATGACGCCGGTTTCCTCGACATATCGGTCCCACAGCGCAAGGAGCTCGGCCAGCTTGTCGGGCCGCGCCGCGGCCAGATCATCGATCTCGCCCCGGTCGGCGGACAGATCGTAGAGCTGCCAGGTACCCGTGCCGTACGGCTCGGGCAGGTGCAGTGCCTTCCAGTCGCCCTGGCGGATGGCGCGGCGACCGAACAACTCCCAGCCGGTGCCGGTGTCGGTGTCATGTACCGACTCGGCGCCACCAGACAGATACGGCACCAGCGAGCGACCGCGCATGGGTGCGACTTCGCGGCCCCGATATTCGGTGCCAGGGTGTGTGACGCCGGCAAGTTCCAGCACGGTCGGAGCGATGTCCATCACGGTGCTGAACGCGGTGCCGATCTCGCGATGCCGGGCGAAGCCCGGCCAGGTGGCAAACCCGACCACCCGGATCCCGCCTTCGGCGGTGAACGCCTTGTGCAGGCGCGATGGCGCGGTCGCCGCTTGCGCCCAGCGCGGGCCGTACCAGATGAATGAGTCGGGCCGACCGAGATTGTCGACGCTATGGTCGCAGTGCTTTTCGATCTGCTGGACTATCAGATCACCAAGGATCGGCATCGCTTCGACGATCGCGCCCTCCGCGCCATTGTCGGACATGAAGATCACCACCGTGTCGTCGAGCTCGCCGGTCTCGGCCAGGTAGTCCACGACCCGACCGATGTTCCAGTCCATCCGGTCCACCATCCCGGCGTAGACCTCCATACTGCGGGCCGAGAACGCGCGCTGTTCGGTCGTCATGTCGGCCCACTCCGGAGCATCGTCGGCCACCACCGGGTGCGGCACGACATCGGGCGCGCACAGGCCAAGCTCCTTGAGTGCTGCGAGGCGCGCCTCGCGCAACGCGTCCGGCCCGGCGTCGTAGCGGCCGTGATAGCTCGCGATGGATTCGTCAGGTGCCTGCAGCGGCCAGTGCGGCGCTTGAAAAGGCAGATAAGCGAAGAAGGGACGCTCGTCATCCTCCCCACGTTCGTCGAAATAGCGCAGCAGCGTATCGGCGTAGAAATCCGACGAGTAGAAGTCGTCGCCGACAGTGACGAACTGGTCATCTTCGGCATAGAGCCCGGGCATCACCCCGGCGGCTGCGCCACCGTAATGACTGGCGCCGGCCGGCAAAAGCGCGAACGAACGCTCAAACCCGCGGGCCCACGGTGACCTGTCGATCGTGTTGCCCAGATGCCACTTGCCCGACATCAGCGTCAGATAGCCGGCGTCGCGCAGCAACTCCGGCAACGCCACGACCCGGTCGTTGAGATAGCCCTCGTAGCCGGGGGCGCCCCGGAATGCGGGGCCCGCGACCTCCAGCATCGTGCCGATGCCGGCGATGTGGTGATCGGTTCCGGTCAGCAGCATCGACCGGGTGGGCGAACAGGCCGGCGCGGAATGAAAATCGGTGAATCGGACCCCCGCGTAGGCGAGCCGATCCAGATTGGGTGTGTTGATCTCGCCACCGAAGGCGCCGATATCGGAGAACCCGAGATCGTCCGCCACGATCACCAAGAAGTTGGGCCGCTTCACGCTCAAGCATCCTGTCAGGTCTGGCGGCCGAATGGAACTGCAGCACTCGCCGCTTACCTCACGACTAGGCTGTTGTCAGCTTCGGACACCGACGTAGGGGCCACTGAAATGTTGACACAGTTTGGGATGTCCATCCCGCTGATCGCCGCTCCGATGTCTGGCGGCCCCACCAACCCGGCGATGGTGCTCGCCGCGACTCAGGCCGGTGGCCTGGGCATGCTCGCGGCCGGCTACAAGACCGTGGAGGCCACCGAAGGCGAGATCAAAAGGGTTCGGGCCGACGGAAACCCGTTCGGCGTCAACGTGTTTGTGCCTAATCCGTTGCCGGCCGACCCCGCCGCCTACCGGGCCTACGCCGCGATTATTCAGCGAGAGGCCGACCAGTTCGGTCTGACTCTGCCGCCGGAGCCGACGGAAGACACTGACAGTTTCGACGAGAAGATCGCGCTCCTGCTCGATGACCCGGTCCCGATGGTGTCGTTCACCTTCGGTATCCCGTCGCGCAGCGTGATCGCCGCGCTGCAGCAGGCCGACAGCGTTGTCGTCCAAACGGTGACGACGGAGCAGGAGGCCGTCCAGGCACGCGACGCCGGTGTGGACATGCTTGCGGTACAGGCATCGGTGGCCGGCGGTCATTCTGGAACACTCTCGCCTAGGCAGCCTTTGCAGCCTGTCCCGATCGTCGACCTCGTCCAACAGATCGTTGCGGCAGTCGGGCTGCCGGTGCTGGCCGCGGGCGGGCTCGCCACCCCCGGCGCCGTCGCCGAGGTGATTCGCGCGGGCGCCGCCGCGGCCATCGTCGGCACGGTTCTGCTGCGCGCCAACGAAAGCGGCGCCTCAGCCACGCACCAAGCGGCACTCACAGATCCCGCGCGCACCGAGACGGTCCTGACGCACGCCTTCACCGGACGCCCGGCCCGCGGTCTGCGCAACGCTTTCATCGACGCCCACGAGGCGGAGGCACCGTTCGGCTATCCCGCAATCCACTACCTCACCAGCCCGCTGCGCAAAGCCGCTGCGGCAGCGGGGAAACCCGACTACGTCCACCTGTGGGCGGGCACCGGGTACCGGCACGCTACCGCCGAGCCCGCCGCCGACATTCTGCAACGGCTTGCTGGTCACCTTTAGGGCGCGAGCAGACGCAAAATCACCCAAAATCGAGCATTTTTAGGGGATTTTGCGTCTGCTCGCGCAGGCGGTGGCGATCAGAATGCGTCCGGGTCGCGCTGGACTTCGGCAGGTACCGGGTGCTGGTACAAGTTCGAGGCGTTCTCCCAGGTGAACTTGCGAATCGCGTCCGGGGGAAGATCGCCGATCTCTTCGTGGATGGTTTCTTGAGTGTGCGGCCAGGTCGAGTCGCAATGCGGATAGTCGGCCTCCAACATGATGTTGTCCATACCGATTCGCTCCCTCTGCACGAACGAAGACTTGTCTTCCACCGCGCAGAACCAGAAGTTTCGGGTGAAAACCTCTGCCGGAGTCAGGCTCTCACCGAGCGCTTGCCAGGTGCCGTACATCGCGTGATAGCTGAGCATGTGGTCGAGTCGATCCAGCAATCCGGCAACCCAGCCGATGCCACCTTCAGACAAACAGATCCTGAGGTCGGGGAACCTGCTGGGCAGGCCGGAATACAGCCAGTCGACCGCCGCGGAAATGGCGTAGGCGAAGAACAGCACGCCCTGCACATCCGGCGGAGCGTCCTCGGTGGTGTTGGGCGATGAACCCGAGGACCCGATGTGCAGATTCACCACGGTGCCCGTTTCGGCGCACGCCGCCATCATCGGATCCCAGTGGCCCGAGTGGATGCTGGGAAATCCGAGCATCGCCGGATTCTCGCTGAAGGTAACGGCGTGAAATCCGCGCTCGGCGTTCTCGTAGATCATTTTGGCGCCGAGCTCGGGGTCCAGCAGCCACGGCAATTGGCACGGAATGATCCGATCGGGATACGACCCCGCCCAAACGTCGAAATGCCAATCGTTCCATGCGCGCACTGAGGCCAGTGCCAGCTCGCGATCCGTGGTCACCTGCTGCAGCCGCTGGCCGGCGAAGCCCGGCAGAAACGAGGGGAAGTTGAGCGAGGCGTAGATGCCGTTCAGGTCCATATCCTTGACGCGCGCATCGATATCCCACGCACCCCTGCGCATTTCGTCGAACCGGACCGGTTCGAAGCCATACTCCGACACTGGTCGCCCGACTACGGCGTTGAACCCGACATTGGGCAGTTCCTGACCGTCATAGACCCAGGTCTGTCCGCCGTTCTCGGTGTCAACAACCTTGGGCGCCCGGTCGGCGAACTTTCGTGGGAGACGCCCGGTGAATGTGTCCGGGGGTTCGACGATGTGATCGTCGGCCGAAATCACCGTGTACCGGCGTCGCGCGCGAGGCGGGTCGGGCAGAAACGTGACCGAGCGATCATCGCCCGTCTTGGCGGTGGTGAAGTTCAGGTCGCCCGCCAGCTCGTCGATCGATTTCACTCGTTAGCCTCCTTGCGCGGCTGCACGGTTGAGTGTGCGGTGGCGGCTTTCATTGTGCATACGGGGCGGGATTCGGGCGCAATCGCGCCCTGGGCGCACTCTCGATGCCTTCACTTGAGCACACCGGGATCGGCTTTGATGGTCATCCGGGCCGCTCCCGCCCAGTACACGTCGGCGGCCCGTTCGATCAGCGACCGTTGCATGCCCGCCATGTCCGACCAGTCCATCTTGACCGGCTCCTTTCCCGTCAGCATGACGTCGTAGGCCAGCTTGCATACCCGTTCGATCGATGCCGCCCGGTAGACGGCCTCGGCCAGGTTGTGACCGGTCGCGATGACACCGTGGTTTGCCAGAATTGTCAGATTGGCACGTCCGATGCGTGTCGCGAGATCGGCCGCGCCGCCTGGGCTATCGATTTCACCGCCGTACGTGTCGACCAGGCACAGGTCATCCAGGAACAACGAACCGGTCTGGTGCACCAATTCAGGCAGCCGGCCCAGCGCGGCAAGCACACACACGTAATAAGGGTGGTTATGGATGACCACCCGGGCGTCGGCGCGGACGCGGTGCAGTTGCGTGTGGATGTGAATCGCGGGCGTGACGTCCCACCGGCCGCGCACCAGCTGCGCATCGCTGTCCACCACGCAGATGTCCGATGCGGTGAGCTCCTGCCACCACAGTCCCCACGGGTTGACGAACATCTCCGTCTGGCCGTCGGGCTGCCAGGTGATATGCCCGGCCATGTTTTCGGCGAACCCGATACCGGCCAGATGGCGGAAGGCCACGGCGAGCGCCTGCTCGTTGGTCAGGTCGACTCCGATCGGGGGCACCACCGAGGGCGCCCACACCTCCAGACCACCGCGCCGCGGGTTAGGAGCGTTCATGATCGGCCTCCGTCCTTCGATCGGATATCGCCCTTGTTCTGATATCCGCGCGGAGTTCGCCTTTGGCGATCTTTCCGCCGGACGATCGGGGTAGCGCGTCGACCACGATGAGTCGTTCGGGCAGCAATTCCTTGGAGACTCCGAGCCCCAACAGATGCTCGACGAGGTCGGGCAGGTTGATGTTCGCAGCATCGACGAGTTCGGTGTAGAGGCATACTCTTTCGCCGAATACCGGATCGGGCATCGCGACCGCCGCCGCGACCGCGATCGCCGGGTGGGTCATCACGGCGTCCTCGACCTGCGACGCGCTGATGTTCTTGCCGCCTCGCAAGATGAAGTCGGATGTTCGGCCGGTGACGCTCAGATAGCCGTCCGCATCGATCTCGCAGATGTCGCCCATCCGCATCCACCCGTCGCGGGTGAAGAGCTTGTCGTGGTCGGTCCCACCGAGGTAGCCGAGGCTGGTCGCGGGACCGCGGCACGCAGGCTGGCCCCGCCCCGTCTCCGTGACGTCCCGATCGCCGTCGAAGAGCCGGACCGCCATTTCCGGCACGATCCGCCCGCCGGTGCGCAGTCGGCGTCGCAGCGTGTCATCTATCGTCGTCCCGCTGAGCAGCCCGGTTTCGTTCGACCCGTAGAACTGCAGGATCTTGGCGCCAGTGAGTTCCTCGAATTCGGCGGCGGGCCGATACGGCAGCGCCTCGCCGCCCGCGAATACGACGCGCAATGAGCCCAGGTCGTAATCGCGGCATTCGCGGTCGGCCATCAGCATCGTCAGTTGTGTGCTGACACAGCACAACACGGTGACTTTATGCCGGGCTATCGCCTCGCACGCCGCCCTAGTGGTGAAGCGTTCCATGACCACCGCCGTGGCACCCAGATAGATCGGAGTTGTGTGACTGGTCCAGATTCCGAAGCCGAACGGCATGGGTATGACGGGCAAGAAAACGTCGTCAGAGGTCAGCAGCCCGTTCGCGACTGCCTTCTGGTGAAAGTAGTACCACCGGTTCTGGGTGTGCACGACGCACTTGGGCAGGCCAGTGGTCCCGGAGGTGGAATTGATGAGAAAGACATCATCGGGTCCGAGCTGGGCGTCGGCCCTCAGCGCCCTGGGCGCCGCGTAGACGTTCAACCGCAACGCGCCCCCCACCAGGGCCAACACCAGCAACGACAGTTTCCCGTCCCCGACCGCCACCTGCGTCGCGACCTCGCTGCGCTGACTGTCGCTGATCATGATCTTCGGCTGCGAATTACCCAGGATCGCGGCGACCTCACGGGTGCCGGCCCGCGCGCCGATACCGATGACCACGGCGCCGCAGCGTTCGACCGCGACGAACAACGCGTGGATGGCGGCGGAGTCGCCGTGCCAGACCGCGACCCGATCCCCCGGACCGATGCCGACGCCGGCCAGCTGTTCCGCCAAAGCCGTAGCCGCGGCATCGAATTCACGCCACGTCAGCGAGATGCCGTCATAGTCGACATAGGCGGCGCGGTCCGGTGACCGTTCGGCGTTGCGACGTACCGCATCGGACAATGTCGTGTCCGACCACCAGCCGGCGGCACGAAACCGGGCCGGGTCCTCGTCCGTGAATGCCGGCGAGCCCACGGTATCCAGCCCACCAGCGCTCATCACCAAATCATAGGCACCGATCATCTGCACAGACTCCGAGCGTCGACCTGTTGGTGCCATCGCCGCAGGATTGACCCCACAACCCGACGTTCAGTACAGGGTCCCGACTTGACCGATCTTGGGATCGGTAGCGGAGCGACTGGTTTCCAATTGCTGCATGAGCGCTGCCACCGGCGGCGAACTGCAAGGAGGAATCGCGAATGAAAGCCAAGGCCGCAGTCCTGTTGTCGGGGGCGCTGGTCGCGCTGCTCCTGCTATCGCGTTATTCCGCGCTGAGCCGAGCCGGTCTTCCGTTGGGCTGGATGCTCTACCTTGGGCTGCCCGTCACACTTGCCGGCGTACTGTTTGCGCTGCGACTGCTGAACCTCAGCGCGGGCTGGAGCGCCAAGACCCAGCACTTCGAACACAACAGCGCAGCGGGGCCACGACACAGCCTGGCGCTTCCGCAATCGGGAGGCTCATCGTCTGAGCGACTGAAGGACCTCGAGGAGCTGCACGCCAAAGGAGTCATCTCGGACACGGAGTACAGCGCCCAGCGTCTGCAGATCATCTCCAACTTGTAAGCCACTAGACGGTCGTCTAGCCCGCTCGACAGGTGGCCGTATACCCTTGATCGATGGCGTCCCCCGAACAGCCGCGCGCGCGCCTTGGCTCGACCCCGCGTAGCGCATCGCAGATCCGTACGCTGCACGCCACGATGGACCTGTTCGCCGAACACGGCGTGAGCGCGACGTCCTACCAGATGATCGCCGACGCAATCGGCGTAACGAAAGGCGCGATCTACCACCAGTTCAAGACCAAGGACGAGATCATCATCGCAGTGGCGGAGATGGAGCTCGCCAGGCTCGAGGACGCACTGGAGGCCGCCGATGCGCTGGATTCCCCCACCGAAGCCCGCGAATTGCTGTTGGGCCTCGTCGTCGATCACGCAGTGGAACACCGCCGTGCGGCCAACACTTTGCAATTCGACCCCGTAATCGTGCGGTTGCTCTCCGAACACGAACCTTTTCAGCGCTTCATCGAGCGGCTCTACGGGACACTCATTGGCGACGAACCCGGGCCCGATACCCAGGTCCGGCTAGCGGCGCTGACGTGCGTGATCGGCGGAACGGTTTCCCATCCCCTCGTCGCGGGCCTCGACGACGACACCCTGCGCGATCAATTACTGGATATGGCGAGGCGGATCGTCGACCTGCCCGAGGCCGGCGATGAGCGGGGACAGCTCCAGACCGGCCGAAGTCGCAAGCAAAAACGAGTCACGGCCTGAGCCACTCACCTTCGCCTGAGACGTCGAATCTACTTTATAACAAGGCAATTTGGCGATTGAGTAATTGACTCTTGACATCGCTATACGTTCGTCTAGGGTTACTAGACGATCGTATAGCAGTCGTGATAATGGAGGCCCCGATGTCGTGGAGCGAGAAGTTCATCGACGCGTTCAACACACACCAGGTCGAGCCGATGCAGGCGATCTGCTCTCCCGACATCAAGTGGGAAGACGTGTCCGGCCATATCGAGTTCGAGGGTCACGACGGTGTCAAGAACATGGTCGAAATCACCCTGATGACCGTGCCGGACTGCAAGTTCACCCACCACGGCGGCTTGACGGACGGCAATCGTTACGTGGTCGAGTGGACCATGTCGGGAACCGCGTTTGATATCGAGTTCGCTTGTCGTGGAACCTCTGTCGGGGAGACCGACGACGCGGGGCGCATTCTGCACAATCGTGATTACTGGGATTCCCGATCATTCCCGATGATGCCGGGCGGCCCGGTGAATCCTTCCCTGGAAGAGCTCCAGGTCGAACACTCGTAATCCTTGAGCCCCAACAGGAGGAGGCGCCATGGTGCCTGAAAAGCTCATCACGGCCGACTGTCACATCACGCCACCATTATCGCTGGTAAACGAATTACCAGAGCATTACCGGGAGTACTTTCCGCGCATCGAGAAGGACGAGCACGGTGCCGACGTCTACCGGCCCGGACATATCGTGTCGCTGTCCATGATGACCGGCGAGGGTACGTCAGACATCATGTCCGACGCGACCGGCGCCGAGGGGAACATCGTCAGCGAGGCGCACCTCAGCTTGGACGCTGCCGAGCAACTCGCCGACCTGGAGCGCGATGGTGTCTACGGCGCGGTGCTGATCGGCCGAATCGCCGATATGCCCAACGGGATTCCGCCCGATGCCGACACTGCCTACTGCAAGGTGGCTAACGACTGGCTGGCCGACCACTGGGGTCCCTATCTCGACCGTGTCGCGCCCGGCATTCACCTACCGTTCAAGGACGTTGCCGCATCTGTGGCGGAACTGGAACGCGCCGCGGGGATGGGGCTTCGTCCTGCGCTGCTGCCGGACGGCATCTTCGAGCGCCCTTACTACATGGCGGAGTGGGAGCCCCTGTGGGAGGCCGCGGACAGTCTTCGGGTTCCGATCACCATGCACGTGGGCGGTCTGCGCAGCCCGCTGGTCGGGCCCGGCCTGATGGCCTACCCCGGCCGTCAGGACATTGGCTGGTATATGCAGAGCTGCGGTATGGGCGAGACGCTGGGATGGCTCACCTACAGCGGCGTCTTCGAGCGGTATCCCAATCTGCATGTGGTCTGTACTGAGGGGTACGCGGGCTGGCTGGCCTTCGCGATGCAGTTCTACGACCACCACTTCAGCCAGAGCCGGCTGCACCAGCTGGGCATCGACGACCTGATGGGTCCGACCAAGATCGACGTGCACCCGAGCTACTACCTGAAGCGTCAGGCGCACGCCACCTTCATGTGGGATCCGCTGGCGATCCGGTCGCGCGACCTTACCGGGCTGGACTGCCTGATGTGGGGCAACGACTACCCTCACCACGAGGGCTCATTCCCGTTCTCGGCGGAATGGATCGAGAAGCAGTTCGATGGCGTTCCTGCGGAAGAGGTCGATCAGATCTGCCGTGGCAATGCCGCCGAGATCTTCGGTATCAAGGTCTAACCGGTGCCAGATATCACCGACCAATTTCGTCTCGACGACAAGGCCGCTCTGGTCACCGGCGCGGGCAAGGGCATCGGAAGGGGGATCGCCTTGGCATTTGCCAAGGCGGGGGCTGATGTAGCTCTGGTCGCCCGGACCAAAGACGACCTCGACGCGGTCGCCGAAAGCATTCGGGCGATGGGTCGCAACGCCGTTGCGATCCCCGCCGACGTCACCGAGATCGAGTCACTGGATGACGTCGTTGCGAAAGCGGTGGGCGCACTGGGCCGGCTCGACATTCTCGTGAACAATGCCGGCGGTGTCGAACAGCTCGGCACCTACACGAACATGACCGTCGCGATTTTGGAGAACGCGTTTCGCTTCAACGTGTCGGCGCCCTTTGAGCTCGGTCGGCATGCGTTGCCGCACATGCTCGCTCGAGGAGGCGGAGCGATCGTCAACATCGGGTCGATGTCGGGCATGCAGAATGAACGCGGCTTCCTCCCCTACAGCCTGGCCAAATCCGCGCTGGGCAAGTTCACCCAGCTCGCGGCCATCGAACTCGCGCCGAGGGTGCGGGTCAACGCCATCCTGCCCGGTTGCGTGGAAACCGAGGCGCTGCGCGGATTCATGGATGCGATGCCCGAGGTGCGGGAGGGCTTGCAATCGAAGACACCCATGCGGAGGAACGGCACACCGGACGACATCGCCGCCGCCGCCTTGTTTTTCGCGTCGCCGGCTTCGTCTTGGATCACCGGCAAGCTGCTCGAGGTCGACGGTGCTGCTCCGTCAGGTCTGTTTCCGAACGATTCACCCGATCTGTAGAAGGGAACCGCGTGAGCACGAAGGTGCCAGAGATCCGATTCAGCGGTGACGTGGTGATCGTTACCGGAGGAGCGGGCGGGATCGGTCGCTCCCAGGCCATTGAGTTGGGCCGGCGCGGGGCCCGGGTGGTCGTCAACGACCTGGGCGGCAGCCCACGCGGCGGCGGCTCGGACGCCACGATGGCTCAGGCGGTTGTCGACGAGATCGTTTCTGCCGGAGGCGACGCGGTGGCCAGCGGGGCCAGTGTTGCATCCGACGACGGCCCACAAGAGATCGTCGATCTCGCGATGGATACCTGGGGCCGGGTCGACGGACTGATCCACAACGCGGCCATCGTGCTCGATGACCATTTTGAAGACGTCACCGACGCCGAGTTCGACAGCATCACCACGGTGAATCTGCGTGGCACTTTCCGAACGGTTCGGGCGGTCTACCGTGCGATGAAGGATAACGGCGGAGGTCGCATCGTGACGCTGACGTCGGCGTCGGGCCTCTCCGGCGCGTTCGGGCAGGCGGCGTACGCCACGACCAAGATGGGCGTGATCGGTTTGACCCGCTCGGTGGCTTGGGAGGGCACGCGCTACGGAATCAAGGTGAACGCCCTTGCGCCCGCGGCCTTCGACACTAGGCTGTTCTCGGTGTTCACCCCGGAAGGCGACGCGGCACTGCGCGGACGGCCGCCCGAGCTGGAGATCTCGCTCGACTCGGCCGAATATATCGCGCTACTCACGGCCAGCCGGGTAACGCCGATGGCCCTCGCCCTGGTGCACCGTAGCTGCCCCGCAACGGCGCAGGTTTTCGGCGCGACCGGCGGCTACTACTGCCGCTACGCGATCTCGCATACCGAGGGAGCAACGTTCGGTCCCCACCCGACCGTCGAGGATGTCGCAGGAAACTGGGACCGGATTCAAGATCAGTCACTGCCCAATGAACTCGATGGCGAGGCAATGGCGTGGGGTGTGCGCGCGTATTCCAGCCGCCTCCAAGCGCTTGCGGCGGAACTCCAGACGTCGGCAACGACACATGGCTGAGGACCCGCTCAGGGTCCCAAAAGTGGTCGTCTGGTCGACCGGTGGCATCGGGTCCATCGCGGCGCGCGCCGTCGTCGAAAACGCGGGTACCGAATTGGTCGGTGTGTGGGTCCACTCCGAGGACAAGGCGGGCCGCGACGCCGGCGAGCTGGTCGGCATCGGCCCGATCGGCGTAACGGCCACGAACAACGCCGACGAGCTGATCGCGCTGCGACCGGATTGCGTTGTGTACGCGGCCATGGGACCCGAACGGGACGCCGCAGCCGTTGCCGACTATGTGCGGCTGCTGGAAGCCGGGATCAACGTCGTCACCACCACCGTGCACCGGCTGATTTATCCGGCGGGTTTCGAACCGGACGTGTGGCGGGAGCAGCTGGAGCACGCCGCAGCGGCGGGAGGGGCGTCGCTGTACGCCAGCGGCATCGAACCCGGTTTCGCCGCGGACCATCTGGTGTTGATGCTTGCCACTCAGTCCAAGTCGATCCGCCGCATCCATGCCGCCGAGATCGCGCTATACGACGACTATCCCGTGGCGGAAACGATGTCGGATGCCATGGGCTTCGGCCGGCCGCTCGACTATCCCGCATTGCTTTCCCTACCGGGCACCATCGCGTTCCAGTGGGGCCCGGGGCTGCGCCTGATCGCCCATGGCCTCGGCCTGGAAATCGATGAGATCAAAGAGAACTTCGACAGGGTGGCCACGGATCGCGACCTGCACGTCGCCTTCGGCACGGCCGAGGCCGGTACCTGTGGTGCGCTGCGCACCCAGGCCATCGCCGTGATCGGCGGGCGCGAGGCGATCATCATCGAGCACGTCAATCGCCTGGCTGCGGACCTCGCGCCGCAGTGGGGCGAAGGCGCGCAGCGACCCGTCTACCGGATACGCATCGAGGGCGAACCGGACATCAGCTGCGACATGACGGCCAGCCTGGTCGATCCGAAAGCCTCGGGGTCCGTGATGGAATCGGGCGCGGGTGCGATGGTGGCGACGGCGATGCGCGTCGTGAACGCCATACCCTATGTCGTGGAGGCGAAGCCGGGGTTGCTGAGCGCCCTCGATCTGCCACTCACCCTCCCCCGCAACGTTTTGCGCTGATCCTTCTTCCCCCACGAGCCGCGCTCGCAGGCACGATGCGGCTATTGTCAGTCTGTGCTTCTCGGATTCCTCCTCGCTCTGGGCTGCTCGGTGTGTTACGGCACAGCGTCGGTGCTGCAGGCGATGGCGACGCGATCGGTGGACGCCGGCAGTGGCTCGGGCATCGACGCCGCGTTGGTTGTGCGCGCCGTCCGGCAGTGGCGCTATACCGCCGGCCTTGCTCTTGATGGACTCGGCTTTCTGCTACAGGTAGCTGCTCTGCGCTTGGTACCGATCTATGTCGTCGCCGCCGCGTTGGCGGCCTCGATCGCGGTCACCGGAATCGTGTCGGCGTGGGTGCTGTCTGCGCGGCTGTCATCAGCCGAGTGGGCCGCCGTGGGGGTGGTCTGCGCCAGCCTCTTTGTGCTCGCATTCGCAGCCGGACCAGGGCACTTTCGCCGTGCCCCAGCCGGACTCGGCTGGGCACTACTGGCTGTGGTCGCGCTACTGTTCCTTGTGGGTGCCTTCGCAGGCCGACTGGGCGACCGCGAACGCGGGTTCGCCTTGGGCCTGTGCGCCGGCAGTGGCTTCGGTGTCGTGGAAGTGGCCGTGCGCGTGCTCGACGTGATTGATCCCACCAAACGCGCGTTCTACATCAACCCGGCCCTGTACGCGCTGCTGGCGGGCGGGGCCGCTGGGTTTCTCTTGCTCACGTCCGCATTGCAGCGCGGGTCGGTGACCACAACCGCTGCCGCCATGGTTGTCGGTGAAACGATCGCGCCAGCGCTCGTCGGGGTGATCTGGCTGGGGGACAGCGCCCGCGACGGCCTCGGCTGGGTCGTCGTCGTCGGATTCGTCGTAGCAGTGTCCGCGACGCTGGTGCTCGCCCGGTTCGGCGAAGCGCCCGAACCTGCCGAATCCCGTTGAGTTAGCAGCTAACCGCCGCGTTGAACTGAAAGCTCGACGGTGTAGCTGGTGTCGCGTGCGGGCCGCGACCAGAGCACGCCGCCCTGCGCGCTGACGCCGGCGGCGATCAACTCACGCTTGAGGATCTTGTTGGTGGCCGTTACCGGCAGATCATCGTTGATGCGCACGTAGCGCGGCCACGCCTTGGGCGACAAGTCAGGTTGAGAAGCGAGAAACTCCTCGAATTCAGCTGGCTCCAGATGCATTTCATCGCGCAACACCAGGGCTGCCATCACCTGATCACCCACTCGGTCATCGGGCACGGCGTAGACCGCCAACTGGCTGACCTGCGGAAGTCGCACCAGAATCCGCTCGATCGGGGCGGCCGCCAAGTTCTCGCCGTCCACCCGCATCCAATCGGCAGTGCGGCCGGCAAGGTAAATCCAGCCCTGGGCGTCGCGGTAGGCCAAATCGCCGGCCCAATACATGCCATGCCGCACGCGTTGAGCCGTCGCCGCCGGATCGTTGTAGTAGCCGGCGAATGGCCCGGCACCTTGGGTATTGACGAGTTCACCGACCGCGTCGTCAAAGTTGGTCAGGGCGCCGTGTTCATCGAACTCCGCGACCGCGCACTCTTTTAACGTCGTTGGGTTGTAGATGCCCACCCCGGGATAGGGTTTGCCGATCGAGCCAGGCGGCGTGCCGTCCTCGCGCACAACGATCACCGCGAACTCGCTCGACCCGAAGGCGTCGACCACACGGCATCCGAATCGCCGGGCGAATTCTTCGATGTCGCGATCGGTCGCCTCGTTGCCGTATGCCAGCCGCAGCGTCGTCTCGGCGTCGTCTGGCCGTTCGGGAGTGGCCAGGAGCAAAGCCAACGGCTTCCCGACATAGCTCATGTACGTCACCCGATACCGACGGACGTCGTCGAGGAAGCGCGACGGCGAAAATCGGGCCGGGACCATTGTGGCGCCACTGTTGATGGCCACTCCCCAAGCGGCGGCGATACCGTTGGAGTGAAACAGCGGCATCGACAGGTAGCAGACGTCTTCGGCGGTGACGTCGAACTGAAAGACCAGGCTGGCGCCGCACATGATCGCCATGCCGTGCGCGAACTGGACCGCCTTGGGATCTCCACTGGTGCCGGAGGTGAAGATCATCATCAGGGTGTCGGCGGCGACGACCTCGCGGTGCGCGATCAGAGGTGGCGCTGCGGCTACCGCGTCGGAGTAGCGCGTCCCGTCCACCTCGAGAACCTGAATTCCGTTGAGATCCAAGCCGTCCAGTAGAGGTAGGTGCTCGCGGTCGACCAGGAGCATCTGGCAGTCGGAGCGCCGGATGTCGTTGAGCAGCCCCGCTCCTCGTCGGGTGGTATTGATGCCACACAACACGTAACCGCCGAGTGCCGCGGCAGCCATGGCGCGAAGCATCGCCGGCGAATTCGTGAGCAGTGCACCGACATGCAATGGACGCGCCGGGTCGGCTACGGCGATCATGGCGGCCGCCTCGGCCTCGGCCTCGGCGAGGTGCTCTCGCCAGGTCCAGATCCGATCCGCGTAAGCGACCGCGGGGGTGTCGTCGTGCCTGCGCTGGCGCAGCAACTGCTGAACTGTCTCCACTGTCTCAATTCCTCTTGGCGTCGAGCAGCTCGCGTAGGTCGCCGCACACAAGGTCGCGCGCTCTGACCGCCGGAGCAAAGGATTGGATCGTCATGAAACCATGGAACAATTCAGGAAAATCGTGGTGCACGACGGGTATCCCCGCATCGCGTAACCGGTATGCGTAATCGCACCCCTCACTGTGCAACGGATCCAGGCCCGCGGTGGCGATCACCGCGGGCGGCAGGCCTGTAAGCGATTCCGCGCGAGCCGGGGCCACCAAGTAGGCCGGCTCGAAACGCGTTTCGCCACGCAGGTATTGGCGCCAGTACCATTCCATGGTGGCGCGGGTGTTGAAGTATCCACTGCCGTAGCGGTGGTAACTCTCCGTCTCGAATGAGGGATCGATCGCCGGGTAAAGCAGCAGCTGGGCGGCGGGCATGGTGACTCCCCGGTCGCGGCACAGAATCGCGGTCACCGCGGCGAGGTTGCCGCCGGCGCTATCGCCGGCGACCGCGATGCGCGCCGGGTCGATGCCCAATTCCCCTCCATGTTCGACGACCCAGCAATACGCGGTGAACGCATCAAGCGCGGCCGCGGGTGCGGGGTGTTCGGGGGCCAGGCGGTAGTCGACCGACACCACGACGGCCCCGGTACTCCGCGAAAGGGCGCGGCAGAAGCCATCGTGGGATTCGATGTCACAGAACACAAATCCGCCGCCGTGACAGAACACGATCCCGGCGAGGCTTTCGGTCGGCTCGCCGTGCGGGTAGTAGATCCGCACCGCGATGGTGCCGTCGGAGCCGGGCACTGAAGTGTCGACGGTGCTGCGAACGTCGTCCAGATTGTTGACCGGCGCCCGCCTTTGGGCGACCGCGGCGCGAGCCTGCGGGCCGGTCATCTTCTCCACCCGGGGGAAGCCCGTGTTCAGCTGGTCCAACATCGCCTGTACTTCCTCGTTCATACCGGCCGATACTTCAGTAGCGTGATGTCTGCTTCGGGTTGATCGCAGAACACCGGCCGCAACCGCATCCCGATCCGAATGTCGCTCGGGTCCACATCGACCAGTTCGGTGCTGATCCGGGGCCCGGCATCCCATTGCACCACGGCCAGCAGCTGCGGGAGCGCGTCGGCCCACGGCGGACCGGTGGGCCGGCGGGCGACGGTGTAGGTGTAAAGCGTCCCGGCACCGTCGATTTCGCGCCATTCAAGATCGTCGGCGAAAGTCCCCGGGGCGAGGGTGCGCGGGTAGAACACGTAGCGGTCCAACGAGGGCGAGTATTGCACCACGATTCGGTGCTGCGCCAGGCCATCCCAGAAGGGGCGGGACACCGGCGTGGGCTCGGGAATCGGGCGGAGTTCTGTCATGCGCCGCTAGTCCCCCACCATCAGCAACGCGACCTGCTCGCTCATGATGCCGCCGTTGCCGGTGACGAACGCGGTGTCGCAATCCGGCACTTGCGCGTCGCCGGCTCGGCCCATAAGTTGGCGCGCACCGTCGACGACATGATGCATACCGCCGGCCATGCCGGCCTGCCCGAAGGACAGCTGACCGCCCGCGGTATTCAGCGGAAAGTCGCCGCGGTAGGTCAGATCATGCTCGGCAATCCACGACATGCCTTTGCCTTTGGCGCAGAAGCCGGCGTCTTCCAGGCTCATCAGCACCGTAATGGTGTAGCAGTCGTAGATCGACGCGACGTCGACGTCGGATCGGGTCAGGCCCGCCATCGCGAATGCCTTATCGGCGGCGCGCGCGATCGGCGTGTGCAGCAAGTCGTCGGCGTAGGTCGGGGTCTTGAAGGCAATGTGTTCGCCGAAGCCGGTGATCCAGACCGGACGATGGCGACTTCGTCGCGCAACGTCGGCATTGGCAATCAGGACCCCGACACCCCCGTGCACGCGCATCACCGTTTCGAGCATGTGGATCGGGTCGGCGATCATCGGGCTGCCCAGAACGTCGTCGACGGTGAGCGGGGTGCCGTGGAAAACCGCGCCTGGGTGTGCGCACGCGTTGGTGCGTTGGTCGACGGCGATCTTGGCGACGGCGGCGGGGTCATAGCCGAACTCCGCGGCGTAACGCTGAGCGATCTGCGCGTACGGCGCGTTCTGGCCGACGTTGCCGTACGGGATCTCGAACTCGGCCTGCGGCGACCCGTAGTTGTTTGACGATGCGCCATACCAATTCGGGGCCGAAGGTGGTGTCTTGAGAGAGTGCGGGGACTGGGGCAGCGACGCCGATCCGGGTACCACGGCCAGCACCGCGTCGCAGATACCCGAGTTCCACGGCGGCCGCGGCCCGCCACACCATTCCCGCGGACGTGGCACCCCCCAGGTCGACTCGCTCACCGAAATCCAAAGCCAAACCGAGGTATTCGCAGAGGGTGGCCGGCGCGAACATCGCCGACTCGGCGATGCCATGGGTGAGCAGGCCGTTGATGTGTGCGGGCGCTATGCCCGCGTCTTCGACGACCATCTTCGCCAACAGCGCGTACTGGTCCAGGGTGAACAGCGGCGGTCGACTTGGACGGCGTTCGGCGGGCAACTCGGCGATGCCGACGATGGCCGCCTCGCCGCGCAGCCCACTCACGACGGACCCTCGCGTCGGGGTAGCTCGACTGTTGCTGTTCCCGGCATCAGCACCGTCTCATCGCGGCGGCCTGCGATGTCGAGGTCCACCAACCCGGCGCCGCTGTCGGTGAGGCGCTTGCCGGTGACTTCCCCGCCGAAGGTGAGTGGCTCACCGGGATGGGCGGTCGCCCGGTTCTGCACCGCGAAGGACACCAGGCGGCCGCGCCCACCGATCCAGTCGCCGATCGCGCGAGCCAGCAGAGCAGCCTGCAGCGGCCCCTGGACCAGCACGTCGTCGTAGCCTTCGACGGTTTGGGCCCACTGCTTGTCGTAGTGAATGCGGTGGCCGTTATAGGTGGCGGCGCTGAAGAAGAAGAGCTGGGTTTCATCGACGGTGACGTCTAACGTCGGGATCTGTTCGCCCACGCCGACGTCTTCAAAATACAGCTCACCGTTCACGGCACTCCTAGGGTCGGGCGATCATTGACGTTGACGCTTCGGCAACCAGCTCGCGGCGCTGATTGTGATATACCGTGCGCCAGGTGACGAGGACGAAGCTGCCAGAGCGGCCGTGCTTTTCGACGATCGATTCGATGGTGCGGACCATTTCGATCTCGTCGCGGTGATAGGCGGGCAGGTGGAAAGTGAAGCTCTCGCCGCCGGCCATTCGCTTGGGCGCACGGGGAAAGGCGAGACCGCCCGAGACCGCACCGGACGAGCCGTCCGCGCGAAGCGTGTCGAGAGCCGCGACGCCCAGCACCGCGTACTGCAGGAAAAGCGGGGGGCAGATGATGTCGCGAAAGCCGTTGGCCCGGGCGTAATCCGGATCGAAGTACAGCGGGTTGTGGTCACCGACCGCCGCCGCCCATCGCTGCCAATCCCGCTGGTTCACCTCGCCTGTCGCGGAAGCGGCGATAGTGCCCACTCGTGCCGCGGATTCGGCGTCGATCAAGGTGTCCTCGCTCATCAGCGCTCCCTGCGCTCCCCTTTGGTGGCGTTCTTGTTCAGGATCTCCTCCAGCCATGCTGCGGCGACGTCAGCCCCTCCGCCGAGCGTCGAGCCGAGCCTTGCCCGTTCGGTCCACAGATGCAGATCGGTCTCGGTCACGTACCCGATCCCGCCGTGTAGTTGATGGGCGTCCAGTGTTATCAGCCTGGCCGCGGTGGCCGCATGCATCCGCGCGATGGCGGTCTCCCTGGCTGCGATGCGACCGCGGGCTATCCAGAAAATCGCCGAGTGCGCCGCCAATCGTGCCGCGGCCAGGGCGATGTGCATGTTGGCGATCAGATGCTGGGCCGCCTGGAAGGACGCGATTGGTCGCCCGAACTGGTGGCGCAGCTTCGTGTAGTCAACGGTGCGTTCCAGCACTGCCTGCCCTACGCCGACCAAGTCGAGCGACCCCAATGCCACCGCGGCGTTGGCCATCCGGCGTAGCGCCTCGTGCTCGCGCGTCGCCAGCCAGCGCGTCGGCGGTGACGACCACGTCGTCGAAACGCACGGTGAAAGCCCGATGTCCGCCCGCCATCGCAAGCGGTTCCATGCTGACGCCCGTCGCGTCAAGACCAACGGCGAAGACCAGCGTGCGCCCGCCCGTATCGTCGCCGGCGGAAACGACCGCGATGTTGGCGATGTCGGCATCAGCGACGTAGTCGGCGACTCCGGTTAACCGCCAGCTGCCGCGCTCGGCGGGATTGGCGTGCAGCATCGGCAAGACAACACCGGCGTCACGGGCATTCCATAACGCTGTGGTGCCGCGGGCGTTCCCGCTGGCCAGCTCGGGTAGCCAGGCGGCCTTGATATCCGGGGAACAAAGCTGATCGATAGCCAGTGCGGCCGCAACGGTGCTGTGCACCGTCGTCGGGCACAGCGCACGACCGGCCTCGGTGTAGAAGACGGCGAGGTCGTCGAGCGAACCACCCGAGCCGCCGTAGTCCTCGCCGACGGCCAGCCCGAATACCCCGGCGTCCGCCAACGCCTTCCACAGCGCCGGCGTGGACCGGTCGGCTCCGGGCTCACCCAGCGCGCGCACCAAACTCGACGGGCACTCCGCCGACAACAGCGCGCGGGAACTCGAGGCGAAGTCGCGTTGCTCGGCGGTCAGTGTCGCTTTCATGAGTTCCCAGGGTTCCTGTTAACGCCCATACGAGGGCATGCCATGGCCCCGCTGGGCGATGATGTCGCGTAACACCTCGTTGGTGCCGCCGCCGAAACGCATCAACGGCGCCGCGCGGTAGAGCCGTTCGAACTTGCCCGCCATGGGCGCGTCTTGGCTGCGATGCGCCAACAAGCCGTCTGGGCCGAGCAGATCGAGAGCCAGGTCGGCGATGCGCTGGCGCAGTTCGCTGGTGAAGATCTTCTCCACACTGACCTCGAGGGTCGGGATTACTCCGCTGTCCAGGATCGACGCGGCCTCATAACCCATCAGTGTGGCCACCTCCACGTCAGCCTCGGCCTGTGCCAGCCGCCGGCGCAGCGCCGGGCTGTCGTCGGGCACCGTGCCGTCGCGGCGCGGGCGGGCGGCGAGTTCAAACAAGTCGTCAACGGCTCGGCGCAGATCGCCCGCGTTGGTCAGCGCACCACGCTCCAGGTCGAGCGCGCCGGTGATGTACTTCCAGCCCCCGTTGACCTCGCCCACCAGATTTGCCAGCGGAACCCGGACATCCTGGAAGTGCACCTCATTGGTGCGATAGCCCGACCACGCGTACAGCGGGCGGATCTCCACGCCGGGGCTGTCGATCGGGACGATGATCACCGAAATCCCGCGATGGCGAGCGCTATCGGGATCGGTACGCACACAGAGCCACTCGTGGGTGGCGCGCTGCGCCCCGCTGTTCCAGATCTTGCTGCCGGTGATCACCCATTCCTGGCCATCACGCACCGCGCGGGTGCGCAGATTGGCCAAGTCGGTTCCGGCTTCTGACTCGGAATAGCCCACAGCACAAATCATTTCGCCTTTGGCGATCGGCGGCAGCCATTCGTTCTTGTTCTGCTCGGTACCGTGGCGCATGATCATCGGCGCTACCGATGTGACCGTCAGGTCGGGCCCGGGCACGCCCCAGTATTCAAACTCACTCATCAGCAGATGCTGATGAACGGCGCCGAGCCCAAGCCCCCCGTACTCGCGCGGCCAGTTCAGCCCGAACCAGCCTTTCTCTCCGATCTTTCGACGGAACCGCGCTACCTCTCCGCCTGGAAATTCCAGATCGTGCTGGTCGAGTTCGGCCCGCAACTCGGCGGTGACGTTGTCGTTGAGGAATTCGCGAACCTCGGTCAGCCAAGCACGCTGCTCGGCATCGAGTTCGAAGTCCATTCCGGCCTTTATCTCTCGCCCGAACGTCGACTTGTCGGGCTACAACTGGGCTTTGAGCCCGAGAAGTCGACGTTCGGGCGTTGTGAAGAAGCTATCAGCCGCCCTTGAGGCGAATCTTCCAGCGCACGAAACCGAGGTAGAAAATGCTGATTGCGGCCAGCATGCCGATGTCGAACCACCAGGTGCCGGCCGTGTGATGCCAGTGCGAATCCTTCGGCATCTGTGGACCGGGCTGCAATATGGTCAGATCGACCGTGGAGGCTGACGCCGCGAATCCCCATCTTGCCGGTGTGGCCCAGGACATCTGGTCGAGCCCAATACGCCCGGTGACGGGAATCATGCCGCCGGAGAACACCAGCTGAGACATGACCGCCACCACCAGCAGCGGCATGATCTGGTCGTTGGACTTGGCAACCGCCGACAACGCCAAACCGAGCATGGCCGAGGCGACGGTGGTTAAGGCGACGTCCACGAACAGCTCAAGACCGGGACTACCTATCGCCGCGGCACCGCGTGTCGGGCCGCCTTTGCCGAGCAGCGCGATAACCGTCACGATTGCCGACTGGACAATCGCGAATACGGTGTAAACGCAGACCTTCGCCAGCAAGTACGCGGACGTGGACAGCCCAACGGCCTGTTCGCGCAGGAAGATCGCGCGCTCACCGATCAAATCTCGAATCGTCAACGCGGTCCCCATGAACACCGCGCCGACGTTGAGCAGCACCAATATCTGCCCGGGTTCGGTGGGTGCGTTACCCATTGGGTTCGGGATGCCGAACCCGACATCGCCGGGCACCGACATTGACAGCGAACCCATGATGAACGGCAACAATGCCAAGAAGGCGAAGTAGCCGCGGTCGGAGACGATCAGCCGGATCTGGCGCCGCGCGATCGTGGAGAACTGCCGGAACAGACTCGTTTGCGGTGGATCGCCCAGCTCAGCGGGCTTCTCCGCCGGTGGCGCCGGCGGCGGCGGGCCGGTATGCGCCAGATACCGGGCTTTGGCCGCGTCGGGGTCACCGGCGACCGAGCTGAAAATATCGGCCCAGTTCGTCGTGCCCATCGCCGCGCCGATCTGGCTGGGTGGCCCGCAGAACGCGGTCTTGCCGCCGGGGGCCAGCAACAGAACCTGGTCGCAGACGTCCAGGTAGGTCAGCGAATGGGTGACCACGAGCACTACCCGGCCGGCGTCGGCCAGCTGCCGCAGCATGGTCATGACCTGCCGGTCCAGGGCGGGGTCCAGGCCCGAGGTGGGCTCGTCGAGGATCAGCAGCGACGGCCCGGTCAGCAGCTCCAGCGCCACCGACGCGCGCTTGCGCTGACCGCCGGACAGTTTGTCGACTCGCGTCTCGAGATGCGCGGTCATCTCGAGTTCCTCGAGCACCCGGGCCACGACCTGGGCGCGGTCATCGCTGGTGGTGTCCGGCGGCAGCCGCAGTTCGGCGGCGTACCCCAGCGCCTGCTTGACGGTCAGCTGCCCGTGCACCACATCGTCCTGCGGCACCATGCCGATTCTGCTGCGCAACGACGCGTACTCGGCATGAATGTTGTGGCCCTCGAACGTCACCGTGCCATCGGTCGGCTGGGTGTACCCGGCCACCAAGCGGGCGAACGTCGACTTACCCGCACCGGAGGGGCCAATGACGGCGGTGAGCGTTCCCGGTTGCGCCGCCAGCGAGATGTCGTCCAGCAGCGTCTTGTTGTTCTCGATCGTCCACGTCACCCCGCGCACGTCGAGGCCTCCGGTGCGCGTTTCCGCCGTGCTCTCGTTGCGGCGTGCCAGAGTGCCGTCACCGAATATGAGGTCGATGTTGCCGATCGTGACGATGTCGCCGTCGTTCAGCACCGCTGTCTCGACCCGGGCCCCGTTGACGAAGGTGCCGTTGATGCTGCGGTTGTCTCGGATCTCGGTGCCGTGGGCCGTGGGGACCAGCGTGGCGTGGTGGCGTGATGCCAGCACCTCGGGGATGACGATGTCGTTGTCGTCGGCCCGGCCGATCCTGATGGCGCCCGGCGGCACGTCCCCGGCCGCCCTGCCAGACCGCAGAATCTTGATCATCGATGTGGCGATGTTGGTGTCGCCGCCGATGCGGCCGGTCTCTCCGGCGGACGAGGCCTGAGCGGGACCCGCGGGCACCGGCGCGGGCGGGCGATAGATATGCGGCGTCGGCTGCGGCCCGGTGTGCGGACGGACGGGTTGCCCGCCGGTCGGGTACTGCGGTTGCGACCCCGACGGATAGCCGGCTTGCGGACCGCTGAGCGGATGCGACGGCAGCGAGCCGCTGGGCGTGGCCGGAGGCTGCAGCCGCGATGTCTCCGGCGCGGACTGTTGTGGCGGGCTGGACCAGGACGCGCCGGTCTGCGGCGGGCTCTGCGGCGGCTGTGCCCCGGTGACCAGGTTGCCGATCGGAATCGACGCCGTCAGGGGCGGGCGTCCGGCCGAACCCTGGTGGCGGCCGACCTCGAAGGTCAGCGCCGGGCCGTCCGGGTTGCCGATATTGACTCGCTGGCCGTCCTGGATGTCGACCACCGGCACGCGCCGGTTATTGACGTACAGCCCGTTGAGGCTGCCGTTGTCGATGGCGAGCCATCGACCCTGGTCGAATCGCACCAGCAGGTGCGCCCGGGAGATCAGCGGATGCGCGACACGGACGTCGGCCCGCAGGTCACGTCCGACGATTACATCGTTGCCCGCGGCAAAGGTGCGCTCGGATCCGTCGTACCGCACGGTCAACACAGGTGGGGCTGGTCGGCTCATCAGGACCAACTGTATCCATCCGTGCCGCCTGCAGGGCAGTGGACATGATTTTGATCGCCAACGTTTCACCAGTCGGCCCCATCTGCCGCCGTTTGGGCGTAGTGATGGCTCAGGATGTGGGCATGGATGAACCAATGCCCACCGGCCGGCTGCTGGTCGACCGGGTCGCGGTGGTGACGGGCGGCGGTGGAGGTATCGGCGCGGCGACTTCGCGGCTGTTCGCCCGACACGGCGCCCACGTGGTCGTCGCCGATATCGACGGCGAGCGCACCCGGCACACCGCCGCCGAGATCACCGCGGCCGGCGGGTCGGCTTCGGCGGTCGTCACCGACGTCCGCGACGCCACCCAGGTCAGCGCCCTGGCACGGTCGGTGCTGGATCGCTACGGCCGGGTGGATGTGCTGGTGAACAACGTGGGGCATTGGCTGCGTCACCCGGGAACCTTCGTCGACACCGACCCGCAGCTGTGGGACGAGCTTTACCGAGTGAACCTGCACCACGTCTTCCTCGTCACCCACGCGTTCCTGCCGGCCATGATCGAGCAACACGCCGGCGCGATCGTCAACGTCTCCTCCGTCGAAGGGTTGCGCGGGTATCCGGAGGATCCGATTTATGCCGCCTTCAAAGCGGCGGTCATTCATTTCACCCGCAGCCTCGCGGTGCAAGTGGGCCGCGACGGCGTGCGGGTCAACGCGATCGGCCCCGACGTCACCGAATCGCTGCAGGTGCCCTACTCGCAGTGGCTGTCTGCCGAGGAGCAATTGCAGTGGCCGCAGTGGGTTCCGGTGGGACGGATGGGGGTAGCCGAGGACCAAGCGGGCGTGATCCTGTTCCTGGCCTCGGACCTGTCGGCGTTCGTTACCGGCCACACGATTCCGACCGATGGCGGCACCGGCGCCGCGGGCGGCTGGTTCCGCTCGTCGCGCCGGCCCGGCCGGGAATGGACGAACAGACCTATCGCGCCGTGATCGCTCAGGCGTGTGCTGTTTCGTCGACCTCGGCCTCGACCACACTGAGGGGCGAGGCTGTGTGCACGACCCGCGTCATCCGAAATCCGGCTTGGCTGAGCAGCTCCCGATACTCGTCTGCGGTGCGTTCACGGGACCCCAGATTCAACAGCATCTCTAGATCCGCCCAATTTCCGGGGCTGTCACGGTTGTGTTCGCGAACGACCATTTCGACGAGCAGTATCTTGGTCCGGGGCCCGGCCGCGGTGCGCACATTACGCAGAATCTGCAACGCCTTCTCATCGGTCCAGTCGTGCACGATGTTCTTGAGGATGTAGGCGTCGCCACCGTTCGGAACACCGTCGAAGAACGACCCTTCCGCGATCCGCACCCGGTCGGCGACGTTGTACTCATGCAGCACGCTCGGGGCGGTCTCGACGACTCGCGCCAGGTCGTAGAGAACGCCGCGCGAACCCGGCGCCGCCGCCAGAATGGCCGCGAGCTGCGTGCCCTGCCCGCCACCAACATCGACGATCGTGCGGTAGGCACCGAAGTTATAACCGGCCACCACAGTCGCCACCGTCATCTGCGTAATGCTCGTCATGAACCGGTTGAAAAGTTCGGCATGCCCCGGTTCTTCGGCGAGGTAGTCGAACCCCTCCTTGCCGTGCATTGCCGGCACGATCGATTTCCCGGTTCGGACCGAATCAACCAGCAGGCTCCATCGTTCGCGCTGCTCTTTCGAACCAGTGAATAGCGCCGCCCCGGCCATCGAGATCGGCGCATCGGAACGCAGCGTGTCGGCAAGGGAATTCAGCTCATAGCGACCGTCGCGACGATGACGGAAGATGCCTCGTCCGATCAGTGCTCGCAGCAACCGCCGCAACGCATCCGCGTCTGCGCCCACCCGAGCCGCCAGTTCATCGACCGACAGTGGGCCGCCTGCAAGAGCATCGGCGACACCGAGTTGGGCCGCCGTTGTAATCGCGTGCGCCGGCCAGCCCCCGACGATCATCTCCATCATCGCCGCGGGCGCAGGTAGCAGCCGTTGATGAAGCCGAAGCAGGCGGTGACGCGCCCACTCGACGGCGCGGACCAGCCCGGCGGGCGGCACGACGTTGGTTGGAAAAGCGGAGTTCGACCGAAACCATCTGGGGCGCTTCGTCATTCCTCTCCTCGCTGCACACCTGATCCACTCGGCGCATGGGTGGCCTCGCGGATTCCGAACCGTTCGTGCAGCCGCGCGAGCGATGTTGGCGCCCACCAGTTGAACCGGCGCATCATATGCATGAACGCCGGAACGAGGAGGATACGCACGAGGGTGGCGTCAGCCAGGACCGCCAGCGTCAGCCCGACGCCCAACATCCGCAAAAACGACACCTGGGCCGCGCCGAGTGCCGCAAAGGAGATGGACATGATCAGTGCTGCGGCCGTGATCACACGCGCGGTGCCGGCCAGTCCAAGCGCGACGGTTTTGTCGTTGTCGGCCGGTGCCTGGCCGCTCGCCAGCCAGTATTCGCGGATCCGTGACACCAGGAACACCTCATAGTCCATCGACAGCCCGAAAGCGATGCAGAACAACAGGACCGGGATGCTGATCGCCAAAGTTCCGGTGGCCGTGGTGCCCAATGCCCCGAGATGGCCGTCCTGGAAAATCCACACGAGCGCGCCGAACGCGGCAGTCAACGACAAGACGTTGAGCGACAACGCCTTGAGCGGCACCACCACGCTGCCTGTCATCAGGAACAGCAATACGAACGTGATCGCGGCAATGACGCCCAGCACCAGCGCCAGCCGTGATCTGATGGCGTTGGCGGTGTCCCGGTTCACCTGGGCGGTCCCGGCAATCAGCACATGACGGCCGGCCGGGCCGGGAGCGGCCTGCAGGCGGTCAAGCTGCGTTTCTGATGCTTGGGAATACAGGGGCGCGCTACTGGTGACGGTGAAAAATGCGCGACCGCTGGTGATCGCTGTCGCCGCCGATGGCGGTCCCACCGGCGCACCTGCGAGGAACGTGCCTCCGGGTGCGGAGACCAGCGACACGTCGGGCACCCGCGACAGAGCCGCGGCGTAGCCGTCGAGCTGTGCCGAGCTGACACCGTCGACGTCGGGTATCACCACCGTCAGATTCTTCGCCAAGTCATCGGTGAACTGTGTGCGCATCTGGTCGCCGACCACGTGCGGCGAGCTCGATCTCGGCAAGACCCGGTCGTCGGGCACACCCCATTCGACGCTGGCGAACGGAACACCGAGCGCAACCAAAAACGCAACTATCGTGACCCCGACCGGCACGGCCCTGCGCATTGCGAACATGGCCAGCCGGTACCAGAGAGTCTGCTCAACCGGGCGCGACGCCGCCACTGGGCGCCGCAGCCACCGGCGCATCAGCCGGTGCAGATCCCACGAGTCCAGGCGGTTGCCGAGCAGCACTACGGCCGCCGGCGTCACGATAATCGCGGCGAGGGACGCGAACGCAACCACGGCCACGCCGGCATAGGCGAACGACTTCAGCGCATAGATCGGGAACAGAACCATCGCGGACATCGACAGCGCGACCGTGATGGCCGAGAACAAAACCGTCCTGCCGGCGGTAGCCATCGTGTGCACCAACGCTTCGTGCCGCTCCGCACCGGCGGCACGCTCGTCACGGAACCGGCTCAGCAGGAGCAGCGTGTAGTCGATGGCCAAAGCCAGCCCCATCGCGACGGCGAGATTGAGGGCGAAAATCGAGACATCAGTGGCGAAGCTGATCACCCGCAACACCGCCATCGACCCGAAGATCGCGATGGCACCGACCGCTAACGGAAGCGCAGCCGCCACCAGGCCGCCAAACACCCAGACCAACACCAGAAAGCTCAGCGGGACCGCAACGAATTCCATTACCTTCAAGTCTTTTTCACTCTGCAGGGTGATCTGAAGTTTCATCGCCGCCTCGCCACCGGCCCGCACGGTAACCCCGTCACGATCGTGAACCAGCTCGTTGATCAGCGCCTCGGCGTTCTTGGGCGCTCCGTTGTCTCCGCCGGTGATACCGGCGATGATCACGCCGGTTCTGCCATCCTTACTGATCAGCGGCGCGGTCGCGGGCGGCGCAGCGGTCCATGGCGACGTCACCATTGCCACAGACGGCGACTGCGCAAGCGCATGCACGATCTGCGTGCCGACCGTCCGGGTTTCGCTTCCGTTGATCCCTTCCGTAGAGCTGACGGTGATCAGCATCGGCATGTCGCCCTGAGCGAAGGTGCGCGCCAGCAGCGCGGTCGCCTGTGACGACTGCGCGCCCGGATCGGTCAGTCCGCCGGCGGAGAGCCTGCCGGCCACCGGGACGCCGAAACCCGCCGAGCCGACCAGGACAAGCAGGGCGACAGCCATCGTGCGCCGCGGCGCGCGAATGGCGAGTCGAGCTATACCTGCTAACAGGGCTTCCTCCTATGACCGCGCTCAGTCTGCTGGGTGGAGTGGCCCTAGGCAATACGTCCTGCGCGGTCACCGACGGTGCGCGACGACTGTCTGGTTGCGTCCCAGTCGACCGAACTCGACAGTCATGGTCGGATCCGCGTGAGCGGCCAACGCCCGGAATCCCGAGGGGCCGTAGGCGCGCAACGAGCTGATCAGCCCGTCATGAGCGAAGGGCAGGACGAGCGCGAATGGGAAAAATAACGCCAGGCGGATCAGGTGCAGTACAGCGGGCGGTCGGCGCAGGTCGACGATGAGTAGCTTGTTCGCGACGCGGGTTCCTTCGGCCAGCACCCGGGCGGCCCGGATCGGCGGCAGGTGATGAAGCGATAGGACGAACACCGCGAGGTCGTAGGAGAGGTCGGGCGCGTCGATGTCGGTGGCGTCCATCTGGCGCACGTCGACGTGCGGGTGCCTGCCCAACTCGCCCGAGGCGATATTCGACACCGAGATTGGGTCGATATCTGTAACCGTCGCCTGGACGGTGGGGCGCATTTCCAGCAGCTTGCGGGACAGCCCACCGTGGCCCGCACCCAATTCCAAGATCTTCGGCTCGGGAATGTCAGCGACGAGCTGTAACGCGCGCTCGGCGATGTGCTGGTGATCCCGCAACAACCGGCCCATCAAGTCGAGCGAGCGAATCACTTGTCGCTTGACGCGGTCGTTGACGTCGTCGCGGTCCAGGTATTCCGGGCGGTCGGTCTGCAGCCGCCGGTCGAGCCATGAGGCGTCGAAGCCGCCGCGCGGCATGGTTTCGAGGTCCATCTGAATCTCCGATCGTCGGGGAGAATGGCCTATTGCCGTCGGGGACCTAATCCACCATCAGGATGCACCTTGTACGTGGGCGGACTAGCGCCGGGCGATCACGTCCAACAGAATGTCGCGGTTGGGCTTGGTGGCAATTCCCCGCGGAACGGCGCGTGGCGGTTTTCGGCGCTGCTCACTCCGCGGCATACGCAGCTCAACGGCGTTCAAGATCGTGCCGATAGTCACGGCCAACTCGTGTTGCGCAAATGCCGCGCCAATGCAACGCCGGTACCCACCGCCGAATGGCGCGTACTCAAACGGTGACGGCTTGCGCTCCAAGAATCGGTCAGGATCGAAAGAATCGGGATTCCTCCACACGTCAGGGTTGAAATGCAATGCGGGCAAAGCGATTCCGACCACATCACCGGCCGCACAAGGAACGCCTGCGACCGTGAGTCGCCCGGTAAGCCTGCGCAATACAATCGGTACCGTCGGATGCATGCGCAGTGTCTCGTGTATCACCGCACCGAGGTATGGCAGAGACGCAATCTCCCCGGGCGTGCTTGCACCCGCCAGCTCCTCGATAACCCGTGAGCGGATGCTGGCGTCGCGGTGGATGTAATACAGTGCCCACGCCAACGATGTTGAGCTGGTTTCGTGCCCCGCGGCGAGCATCGTCCTCAACTGGTCACGCAGGGCAGCAGTGCCGAGGGTGTTGCCGTCTTCGTCGGTCGCCGTGAGGATCAACTCCATCACATCGCTGCCGTGTTCGCCTCCCCCCCTTCGCTCTTCGATCTGCTCGGACAACAGGCCATCGAGTTGCGCGCGAAAACCGACCAACCGAGCCCATGGCCCTCGCCCGGCTATCTCCCGGCGCAACCAGGGCACCAGCATCAGCGGCGCGGTGCCGGAACGCATCAATTCCCTTATCACCCGGGCATACTCCGCGCGACGAGCACGGTCCGTCACGCCGAACACCACTCGAATCACCACATCCAGGGTGATGGCTTGCGCCGCGTCGCGAACTACCAACTGATCGCCGGGCTGCAGTGCGCTGATTTCATCTTTCGTGGCGTCGGCTATCAAATCGACGTAGCTGCGCATACGCTCGCCGCGAAACGCGGGCATCAGGATGCTGCGGGTCCGCCGATGAGTTTCGCCGGAAAGCAGGATCAGCGAGTTCTGTCCGACCACGGGTTCGATCGGATTCGGCAGCGGCGCACAGCATAGCGTCGTGGGCGCGGTCAATATGTCGCGGGCACCGTCGACTGTCGAGACGAACAGCACGTCGCCGAGTCCTGGGAATTTCAGCAAGAACGGTTCAGTGTCGGATGCATGACGCCGGAAGCATCCCTCCGGGTCTATACCAGCCCAGACCGCCCCAGCTATTGCCGATGCCGTCGCCGACATGGTCGACTTTCGAACTCGAGCCATTCCGCTCCCTGGGCTGCTAGCCATGGCTACCGCGGTCCTCAGCAACCATAGCCATCAGCGGCGGTTCCCACCCCCATGCGCTGCTAACCGGACCGGTCGGAGTTAGACATCAGGACGCCCAGGGCCCGATGCCGCCAACCTTGTCGATGCGGATGCGGGTGAGGAATCCCGGCGGTGCGCCGTCCGGCGGGAATTTAGTGTCCGGGTCGCCCAGAACCGGGTTGAGTTCCTTCAGCAGCTCGGGGGCGCCACCCTCGACGATCCGCGCGGTCCCGGTGACGGACAGATAAGGCCGCATCCCCTTGCCGGCCCCCTCAACCGACACGATGGTGACCGCCACCCGCGGGTCGTTGCGGACGTTGCGGACCTTCTTGTGTTCACCGAGGTGTGCGGTGACAAGTTCGTCGCCGTCCGGTGTCGACTGCAGCGCGACCCAGACCAGGCTCACCTGGGGGCTGCCGTCGGGATTGAGGGTGACCAGGGTGCCGTCGGCGCCCTTGCCGATCAGGCCGCGCGCGGCGTCATTGAGCTCCATGGGTAGTTCTACGGCCGCGCGTCACGATTCATTCCCATATCCGGGTTCGAGGTCAATCCATTACAAGTCGGCATTGTGACTATCGTGCTAATTGATGGCGCGTCGGTGAGGAGTCCGCACGGTGGAGATCTGGGAGCTGACCGCCCGCGAGCAAATCCGGGACACCCTCGCGCGGTACAACTGGTCGGGCGACGCCGGCCGGCTCGATGGCCTGGCGGAGACGTTCTGCACGGACGGCGTCCTCGAGATACGTGGCGGCGCCGAGTTACGCGGCCAATCAGAGATCCTGGCGTTCCTGGGCGGGGTCACCGGAAGGATCGCCGGCACCGGTGACGTCAAGCCCGTCGTGCGGCACAACCTGGCCAACGTGTTGTTCACCGCTCTGACTCCCGACCAGGCGCACGTGTCGTCTTACTTCACCGTGGTCACCCACATCGGGCTGGATCATTTCGGCCGTTACCGCGACACCTTGGTACCCGTCGGCGACACCTGGCTGATCAAGCACCGCAAAGTCTCGACCGACTGGGCAGCCCCTCAGTCGGCTATGGCTCAACGCTGAACAACACCCCGCGTCGTCACGACGACATGGCAGGGTGACACGCGTGAACAACATTTCTGAACCGATCGTCGATGCCAACGATGATCTCCGCGCCGTCGCCACTCCCAAAGGCGCCCTGCGTTATTACGACTGCGGCGCTGATTCCGGTCCGGTGCTGCTGTTCCTGCACGGTTCCGGCCCCGGCGTCACTGGTTGGCGCAACTTTCGGGGGATCCTGCCCACGTTCGCCGAACACTTCCGCTGCCTGATCCTGGAATTCCCCGGCTTCGGCGTCAGCCCCGACTTCGGCGGCCATCCGATGGTCACCGCCCAGCGCGCGGTGGCGCCTTTCCTGGACGCGCTCGGCGTGGACAAGGTCCACATCGTCGGCAACTCGATGGGCGGCGGCGTCGGCATCAACTTCGCCATCCAGAATCCGGATCGCATCGACCGGCTGGTGACGATCGGCGGTATCGGCACCAATATCTTCAGCCCGAGCCCCAGTGAGGGCATCCGACTGCTGCAGGAGTTCACCGAGGACCCCACTCGGCAACGGCTCGTCGACTGGCTCAAGTCGATGGTGTACGACCAGTCCCTGGTCACCGACGAACTCGTTGAGGAACGCTGGAAGCTGGCCACCGACGCGGAGACGCTGGCCGCGGCGCGCCGCATGTACGGAAAGGCCGCGTTCGCCGCGATGACGGCGGCGATGGAGGCCGCCGACCGGCCCATGCCGTGGGCCATGATGCACAAGGTGGCGGCACCCACCTTGCTGACGTGGGGCCGAGACGACCGAGTGAGCCCGCCCGACATGGCCCTCATCCCGATGCGCTCAATTCCCAACGCGGAATTGCACATATTCCCCAAGTCCGGGCACTGGGCGATGATCGAGGCCAAAGAGGCGTTCGAAAGCACCGTGCTGGGATTCCTGACCCGCAAATAACGCTGCCGCGCCCCAGCCGCCTTTTACATAAATGGCAAAGGATTAATCAAATGGTCGATCGACTAATTCGATCCCGGCCGAGACCGTTCTGACTGGTAAAGGTCAGCGTCGTCCGCTTGCGGCCATCTCCAGGCCCGCGAACGGCACCGAGTCCCGTGCCGCGACCGCCCCGGCGAGGTCGTCGAACCACTCCTGCATGCCCATGCACACGCCGTCCACGACCGTTGTCAGTGATTTGTCTGCAACAACCATGATCGAGAGGGTCCCGTCGTACACGAACCCGACAAACCCGACGGCTTTCGTGCCGCCGGGCAGGGCGGTGAGCAACGACCGCTCGAGGCGGCCACCGAGGCTGGAGAAGCCGCACGGCGGGCCATAGATCAACGTTGCAGTGACATTCCACTTCATCGGCCAGGTCTGGGCTGCCCCTCCCTTCCCGAGCATGGAACGGGTTGCGGATTCATCGGAGGCCAGGGCCTGCCGCAGCAGGTCGGTGATGGTGCCGAGGAATTCAAGCGGGTCCTCGTGCGCAAGGGGCGCGGAGATGACCAAATTGCCCGTCTGGGTGGAAGAGTCGACGAACACTCGGTCTGTGTCCTGACGCAAACTCTTGGGTACCCCGATTTTCAGGGGTGCCCTCAGCGGCATACCCTCCGCACTCAGGGCTTGCTCGAGGGCGTGAGCTACGGCCGAAAGGAAGACGGTGTTCACCGTCGCCCGCGGGGTGCTGCGGGCCAACGCACGCAGCTCGTCGAGTGGCCGCGAAATCGAACGGCATACCCATTCGCCACTCGCGGGCCGGTTGATCCCGGCCGGCTTGTACGGACGCCGAACTTCACGCGAGACAAGCTCCGCCAGTCGCACCAGATCGTTCGCTGCCGTCTTCACACCAGAACCCGAACGGATCGCCTCGAGCGCATCCCTGGACCTCCGCGCGATGCCACGACCGCGCCACGCCAAACCTGGTCGGACGAGTTTGAGCGTTGGTGGCGCGAAGACCTTGGGCCGGCCCGCTTCTGGGGGCGCCGTGAAATCCAGGTCGAAAAGCACCGCGGCGAAGAGCGCAATACATGCGGCCGCGTCACCGACGGCGTGATGGACCTGAACGACGATGCCCCACTTGCCTTCATCGAAACCTTCGACGACGTAGATCCGCCACGGTGGACGCCTCATATCGAGTGGGTCCAGGATGTCCTCGACCACGTCCATCAGTTCGGGGATGTCGCCGCCGGAAACTCGTCTGCGTTGCACGTGATATTCGAGGTCGAAGAGTTCCGCGTCATACCACGCCGGCGGCGCCAGGCCCCACGGAGTGGCGACGACGCGCTGCATCAGTCGGGGAATGAAGGGCGCGCGGGCGACGACGCGTGCCAGCAATTGGTCGAACACCGGCACAGATTCGTCAGTTGGACGATCCACGAGGCAAATCGAAACGAGTTGACTTTGAGTGGTCCCACCACGGAGGAAAGCAAGAGCGTCTCGCGGGTTAAGGTAGTCGGGCGTATTGCCGATTTTAGGCACACGCGTCTTCACCATCATTACCATGATTAACTTGCCCCCAAATTGGCCCCGTTAATGTATGTGCCGAAATTACCGCGCATCCGGTGCCAGGGGGCGCGTTTCGAGATATTGCTACTGGCGTTGGGTATGGCGTGCGACACACTAGTGGCACACAAGAGCCCCACAAGCGCGAAACCGACGGAAGCCACAAAGGGGGCCCGGATGCAGTCGGAGCACCGCCTACGCGAGGAACTCGCGGCCGTGCTGAGGGATGCAGGCATCGGCGAGATCGACGATCCCGACATCCTGGATTTCGATTTTGAGGAGCAGCTCGGCCTGGGCAGTATCGAACTCGCCGACCTGGTAGTTCGGGTCGGTGACGCCTACGCCGTTGAGCTGCCGTCAGACGGCTTTGGCAGGTTCCGCCGGCCGCGTGACCTGCTGGAGGCGATCGAACAGGCGGTCGGGGTCGATGCCGCGGCTAGCAACCTGCCAACCATCGCGCCGCAGCCGGAAACACTGAAAACAGGCGCACCGATAGCGACCCTTTCCTCGATGGAGCCCGCGCCGACGACTCTCCTCGACGTGCTCCGCGCCCGCGCCGACAATCACAGCGGCCATCCCCACCTGCAGTTCCTCACGACCGACGGGGAGGTCACCACACTGACCTTCGGTGAACTCTGGGATCTGGGCAGGCACGCAGCCGCGGGACTGGCAAACCTGGGCTTGGTAACCGGGGAGCGGGTCGCGATTCTGGCGCTGACGGGGCCGGACTTCTTCGTCGCCTTCGTCGGCACGCTGTGCGCCGGCGGGGTTCCGGTACCGATCTATCCGCCCGTGCGACTCGACGAATTGGACAGCTACGTCGAGCGTGAAGCCCGGATTCTGCGAAGTGCCGGGGCCGCATTCATTATCTCAGATCCGCAGTTCAAGGCGGCGGCAGACCTGATCTGCACGGCCACCCCATCCCTCCGCGAATCCACAACGGTGGCTGCACTCACGGACAGCGCCACAGGACCATTCTGCGTGGAGTCGCCCCCGGAGCTCGCGCTGATCCAGTACACGTCGGGAAGCACGGGAGACCCCAAGGGCGTCGCGCTGACCCATGCCAATCTGCTGGCGAACATCCAGGGCATTAGCGAGGCCAGTGTGCTCGGTGGCCTCCATCCGGGGGATGTCGCGCTGAACTGGATGCCGCTCTATCACGACTTCGGGCTGATCGCGAGCTGGATGTCGGCCGGGATCTTCACTGGAGCCACGGTGGTGATGATGTCGCCGGTCGATTTCCTCACCAAGCCGACGCTGTGGCTGTGGGCCATCGATCGGTTTCGGGCGACAACCATCGCGACCACGACGTTCGGCCTCGACCACGTCGCGCGGCGCGTCGCGGACGAGCGTATCGCGGGTCTGGACCTATCCAGCGTCAAGTTCGCGGTGATGGGGGCGGAGCCCGTCCGGGCCAACGCCGTCGACGAATTCACCCGCCGCTTCGAGCCCTACGGCTTCCGTCGGAGCGCCTTCGCGCCGGGCTACGGACTTGCGGAATCTTGCGTTGCGGTGACGATCGCGTGCGGTGAAGGGCGTCCCCGGGTCGACCATGTCGACGCCGATCTGCTGGCAACAGACGGTCGAGCCGTGCCCGCGCGCCCCGGATCACAGGCACGCACCCTGGTGTCCGTTGGCACCCCGATCCATGGGCAGCAGATCAGAGTCGTCGAGGTGACAGACGAGCGGCTCGAACCACTGGCGGAACGCCTCGAGGGGCGTGTGCTGGTCCAGGGGAGGTCTGTGATGTCCGGCTATTTCGGCAGGCCAGAAGCCACCGCGCTGGTTCGGATGGGCGACTGGCTTGACACCGGCGACCTGGGCTACCTGGTCGACGGCGAGCTATTCATCACCGGTCGCATCAAGGACCTGATCATCAAGGCGGGTCGTAACTACCACCCGCAAGACATCGAGCAGGCCGTCGGCGAGCTGCCCGGGGTGCGCAAGGGGTGCGTCATCGCGTTCGGTGAAGAGATGCCCGAACAGGGTGAAGGGATCGTGGTGGTTGCCGAAACCGCCGCCGACCCCGCGAAACACGACGAAATCAAAGCCTCGATCCGTGCGGCGGTCGTCGAGGCGACGGGAACGTCGGCCGACGACGTCGTGCTGATAGGCAAGGGCCGCATGCTGAAGACATCCAGCGGCAAGCTGCGGCGCCGCGAAACCCGCCAGGCCTACCGAGACGGAACGTTGGGCAAGGCCGTCGCAGCAGGACGGTGGAAACTCGCCGCGACGATGACCCGACTGGGCTGGTTCCGGGCGCGAAAGTTCGCCGCCAGGTGTCGGGAGACCCTCGTCGGCGCCTACATCGCGGGTGTGACGATGTCGGTCCTGTTGATCTCCGCGGGTGCGACAGTGTGGCTTCGGCGTCGGACCACCGCGTGGCGCTTCGCTCGGCGCATGCTTCGCGTTTTGTTGGCCGCGACCGGGATGTCGTTCCGGCGGACCGGCGCCCCGCTGCCGGATAGCCAGGCGCTCTACGTCAGCAACCACCCCACCGACATGGATCCCCTGCTCCTCGTCAGTGCGTTGGACCGGCCGGTGTCGATGACTGGAAAGGCGCGGCTGTTCAGGGGTCTGTTCGGGGTGTTCGCACGCCGCCTCGGCGTCATAGCCGTCGAGCCGGGTTCCGCCGGGTCGGCGCTGGCGTCATACCAGCGAATGGAGGCGCTGCTGGCGAAGGGGGAATCGATCCACATATTCCCCGAGGGAGAACGCCGCGACACCCCCGGCACGTACCCTTTCCGGCTCGGAGCGTTCAAGCTGGCCGCCAGCGCGGGGGTCCCGATCGTCCCGTTGGCCCTGCGGGGTCCGCGCGAGGTGATGAGGGGCCGGCCATACCGACCCGCCGCCCTGGAAGTCGAGGTGCTTCCCCTGGTCCGGCTCGACTGCGATCCCTCCGATTTGGCTGCCCTGGCGAAAGCACGGGATGAGGTCCGGGGAATGATCGCCGATGCGACCGGCGAGCCGCTCATTCGCACCCGCAGCCTCAAGAGGCCGGTTGTCAAGGATTCGGTCGCGACCCGATTCACCACCTGGGGTCGTTGACTCGAATCACGATGACTTGACGAGGTCGAATCCTTTGTACCCGGCGTCGGCGACCTCGGCACAGATGTCGTTGTACGCCGCGAAGCCGCCGAGGAACAACATGAAAACCCGCGGCTTTCCCGGCACATTGGCGCCGAGGTACCAGGAGTTGGCTTTGGTGAACAGCGACGATTCGGCTCGACGCGAGAGTTCGGCGCCCCAGCCGTCCACCGCGTCCGGGGTTGCTTCCATCGCGGTGTAGCCGTGGTCATCGAGGTAGGCGATCGCGTCGGCGATCCAGTTCACATGTGCTTCGGCGTGCAGCACCATATTCGCCAGGACCGCGGGTGCGCCCGGGCCCGATATCAGGAAGAGGTTGGGGAAGCCGTCGACACCCAGTCCCAGATAGGTGCGCGGGCCGTCCGCCCAGTCGTCGTGCAGCCTCGCACCGCCGCGGCCGACGATGTCGATTTTGGCCAGGGCCCCCGTCATCGCGTCGAAACCCGTCGCGAAAACGATCGCATCGAGGTCGTAGTGTGTATCGCTGGTGTTGATCCCGGCGGCATCAACCGATTCGATCGGGGTCGCGCGCACGCTGACCAGCGACACATTTGGCTCGTTGAAAGTCTGAAAGTAGTTGCTGTCCGTGCAGATTCGCTTGGTTCCAATCGGATGGTCGTTGGGAATCAACAGTTCGGCAACGGCCGGATCATCGATCACCGCCTTGATCTTCTCCTCGTAGAACTTGCGGGCCTCCTCGTTGGCCACCAGGTCGGTCATCTGATCGGGGAAGGTCTTGGAATACAGCACACCGCCCAGCTGCCAACGCTTTTCGAACGCCGCCCTGCGCTCCTCCGGGGTGTAGTCCATGGTCGGATTCGGGGCAGTGATGTGCGGTGATCCGCCGCCGCTGCGCCACGACAGCCGGCGGCGCTCCGCGTAGCCCGCCTTGATGTCGTCGAGTTCCTCGGCGGACAGCGGCCTGTTGCCAGCCGGAATGCTGTAGTTGGGCGTGCGCTGAAAGACGTAGAGGTGTGCGGCCTGTTCGGCGATGATCGGAATCGCTTGAATGCCTGAGGATCCGGTGCCGATGACCGCCACCCGTTTGCCGCTGAAGTCGACGTCAGCGTGCGGCCAGTGCGCGGTGTGGTAGATCTCGCCGGCGAAGGTGTCCAGGCCGTGGAAGTTCGGGGTCATCGCGGCCGACAGCGGTCCGGTCGCCATCAGGCAGAACCGGGCCGTGAGCACCTCACCGCCGTCGGTGCTGACCGTCCAGCGCAGCGTCGTCTCGTCGAGCACAGCCGAGACGACCCGGGTGTTGAGCGCGATGTCGCGGCGCAGGTCCAGTTTGTCGGCGACCCAGTTCAGGTAGCTCAGGATCTCGGCCTGGGTGGCGTACTTCTCGCTCCAGTTCCACTCCTGCTGAAGTTCATCGGAGAACGAGTAGCAGTAGTCGACGCTCTCGACGTCACAGCGCGCGCCCGGATACCGGTTGTAGTACCAGGTGCCGCCCAGTTCGGGCGCTGCCTCGATTACCCGAACCGAGAGCCCCTGGCCGCGTAACTTGTGCAGCGCGTAGAGGCCCGCGAATCCGGCGCCCACCACTACCGCGTCCAGAACCTGATCACCGGCGTTCTTCACAAGAGCCACGTTAGGCGGTCGGCGATTTTGGTGCGCTCACAGGGCTCACCGGTGAGTCGGCGCACGGAATGTTGTAGACCATTAGTAGGCCTCACACGTAAGGACAACAGCATGAGCGAGCGGGTACTCGATCGGGTCGTGGCAATGGCGGACCAGATGCGCGAACAGGGCGCTGAAGCCGAGAGGATTGGGCGGCTCACCGACGACAGCGTCAAGCTGATGAAGGCGGCCGGACTGATCCGCCTTTTGCAGCCCAAAAGCTACCGCGGGTTCGAGGTCCACCCCCGCGAGTTCGCCGAGACGGTGATGGCAACGGCCGCGTTGGATCCGGCTGCCGGCTGGATTGTCGGAGTGGTGGGCGTGCACCCCTACCAGCTGACGTACGCGGACCCGAAGGTGGCCGCGGAGGTCTGGTCCGACGACGCCGACACCTGGATGGCATCCCCGTACGCACCCCAAGGAGTCGCGAAGCCTGTCGACGGCGGCTACATCTTCAACGGCCGGTGGCAGTTCAGCTCGGGCACCGACCACTGCGACTGGATCATCCTGGGCGCGTTCCTGGGCGACGCCGAGGGCAAGCCGGTGATGCCGCCGCAGATGCTGCACATGATCCTGCCCCGCAAGGACTACGAGATCGTCGAGGACTCGTGGAATGTCGTGGGGCTGCGCGGCACCGGATCCAAGGACGTCATCGTCAAGGACGCGTTCGTCCCGGCCTACCGGACGATGGACGCCGCCAAGGTGATGGACGGCACCGCGCAACGCGAGGCCGGCATGACCGAGCCGCTGTATCTGATGCCGTGGTCGACGATGTTCCCGCTGGGCATCTCCGCGGCGACCATCGGCATCGCGGAGGGCGCACTCGCCGCGCATCTGGACTATCAGCGGCAGCGAATCGGCGCCACCGGAACCGCGATCAAGGACGACCCGTACGTCATGTACGCCATCGGCGAGGCCGCGGCCGACATCAACGCCGCGCGCCAGGAGTTGCTGGCCAACGCCGACCGTATCTACGACCTGGTCGCCGCGGGCAAAGAGGTCTCGTTCGCGGACCGCGCGGCGGGCCGTCGCACCCAGGTTCGCGCGGTGTGGCGCGCGGTCTCGGCGGTCGACGAGATTTTCGCGCGCTCTGGCGGCAACGCCGCGCGCATGGACAAGCCGTTGCAGCGGTACTGGCGTGACGTTCACGTCGGCCAAATGCACGCGATCCACGTCCCCGGCACCATCTACCACGCGTCGGCGCTCAGTTCGCTGGGCATCGATCCGCCCGCGGGTCCGCTGCGCGGCTTGATCTAGGAGTACCAATGAGCGACCTGAAGAGCCTTGGCTACATCACCGTCTCGACCGCCGACATCGACCGCTGGCGGCATTTCGCCTTCGGCGTACTGGGTTTCGCCGAAGGTAAGGGACCCGACCCGTCGGCGCTGTACCTGCGGATGGACGAGCGCGCGGCCCGGATCATCGTCGTTCCCGGCGAGACCGACCGGGTGCTCAGGATCGGCTGGGAAGTCCGCGACCATGCGGCCCTGCAGCGGGTCACGGCGGCCCTCGACCGGGCCGCAGTGGCGTTCAAACGACTGTCGGTCGACGAGGCCGGAGACCGCCGCGTCGAAGAGGTGATCACTTTTGACGATCCGTCCGGAACCACACTCGAGGTGTTTCACGGTGCGGTGCTCGACCACAGCCCGGTGATTACCCCGTTCGGCGCCAAATTCGTCACCGGCGATCAGGGCCTGGGCCATGTCGTGGTGCCGGCCACCGATCCCAGCGCGATGTTCGACTTCTACACCGACATACTTGGTTTTCGGTCCCGCGGCGCGTTCCGGGTACCTTTAAAACCGAGGGGGCCAAAGGAGTTCGGGCCGGTTCGGGTGCGGTTCCTCGGCATCAACGAACGCCACCACAGCATGGCGATCGTCCCGGCCGCACACCAGCGTGACCCCGGCGTCGTGCACGTCATGGTGGAGGTCGACACCCTGGACGCCGTGGGTCGGGCGCTGGACCGGATCAACGCCGACGGCTTTCAGTTGTCGTCCACCCTGGGGCGCCACACCAACGACAAGATGGTGTCGTTCTACGTCCGCGCGCCCGGCGACTGGGACATCGAGTTCGGTACCGATGGTATGCGGGTCGACGAAACCTATTACACCGCTGAGGAGATCACCGCTGACAGCTACTGGGGCCATCAGTGGGTCGGTGACATGCCCGCGGCAATGCGGCTATGACAATAGAAATCGGGGCCAGGCTGCGTTATCTGATTTGCAACCCCCTCTTACGCACCCACACAAGGCTGCAACAGTTCCGACTAGCCAAACCGCTGCGGCGATGGCGAGATGTACAAAGCTTTTCGTGTCGCGCCCGAATACCGGCCAAATCAATGCGGGTAGCTGTGTCCACAGCACCCGGCGCTCCATCCCAATCATCGGATCAGCGAGGTAGTACAGCGCCCATGGCAGGCTAAGACCCAACAGCCAGCCACCAGTTCGGCGAGGATCCCGACGCTGCCGCCAGCGCCGAATCAGCGGCTCAGCGGCGGCCGGGTGCAGTACCGAAATGAGGTTGCCCACACCAAGCCAGGACACGATGGGTACTGCCACGGTAGGTATCGTGACGCCTAGGCGAGCCGGCGTTTCCAGCCACAGCGTCAGCGCGATCGCCGCCGCCAAAGTCGGGAGCCCGACTATCACTATTAGGGCTAGGTCCTTGATCAACAGGATTCGCCACAATTGCACCCCGTCCGCGACAGCCTTCAGGATACGGTAGTGATCGGTGCCGAGCAGGTTGGTGGTGGTGACATCGGCAAGGATCCACGACGAGAAGTAGGTACCGACCAGGATGACCCAGTCCTGATGCCGGCCAGGGGTCAGCGGCTGCACCAGCAACCACCCCGCGGCGAAGACCAGGTTGGCCAGCACGCCCATCAACCAGGTCCGCGGAGAAGTGAATGCCCAGCGAATCTCGGCCCAGCACCGCCGGCCACAGGTCTTGTTGGAAGTCCTTGGCCGCCCGTCGGGCCGCGGTCCGGGCGAGGGGCCGACGCACGCACCGACGCGCGTACTGGCGGCACGTACACATGGTGAGCATTGCCGTCTACTCCAGGATGTACTCCCCCATCGCGGTTTCGGCGAGTTACTTTGCCACGCCCACAGTCTCCTCGACGATCGGCAAGTTACCGTGTCTCACCGCATCGATGATCGACTCGGTCAATGCCGAGCACGCCAGGAACACACCCCTGCTGGCGTGGGCCGAGATCTTTTGCGCCTCGGCGCGCTCGGTACACCGGGACGTCGCGTCGGCGTTCCACTGCACACTGGTCTGGTTCCATGTGCTCTTTCGCGCCAGCACCCGCGCGCCGCAGTTGTCGCACACCACCGGCATCATGGGCGTCTCATCGAGGCGGTTGTCGGCCCGGACGGAAGATTCGAGCACCGTCACACCGAGCCGGCAGTTGCCCGGGCGGCGATGTTCGCCTCGACCTCTTTGAGCCACGCCTCGTAGGGCCGCGTCGTATCGAGTTCAAACTCGAAGCGGTCCATCATGTCCGGCTCCAGGTCTGCGACGTCGACATAGAACTGCTGGTACCAGCGGCGCAACTGGTAGACGGGCCCGTCCTCCTCGACCAGTAACGGGTTGTCGATGCGGGCCTTGTGCCGCCAGATCTCGACGTCTTGCTCGAACCCGAGCTTGACGTAGTTGCCGAGCTTGATCGCGGTCTGCATGGCCACGTCTGCGGGCAGCGTGGCCGACTTCTTGACGATGATGCCGTACTGCAGCACAAACGAATTCGAGTCGATCGGATAATGGCAGTTGATCAGGATCGTCTGCTGGTCGCCCTGCGCATAGTGGTAGATCAGGTCGTCGATCATGAAGGACGGCCCGTAGTACGAGGCCACCGACGTGTTGCCCAGCATCGCCGCGCCTTCGGTGCCGCCCATGTCTGCGCGACCCTCGCCGTTCATGTACTGCGTCGCGACGGGTCCTTCGAAGATGTTCTTGAAGTAGGTCGGCAGCGCGCCGTGGATGTAGAAGAAGTGCGCCATGTCCACAACGTTGTCGATGATCTCGCGGCAGTTGCTCTGCACGACGGTGGTGTACCAATGCCAGTCGGTCCACTCGTCGCTGGTGGCGCCCTCGATGCGCGGGATGGTGACCTCTGGCGGCGGAGGGTTGCCTTCCGGGTCGTTCCAGACGAACAACATGCCGTCCTGTTCCAGGGTGGTCCAGGTCGCGGTGCGGGCCAACCGGGGCGTGCGCCTGGCGTAGGGAACCTGTTTGCATCGCCCGTCGCCGCCCCAGCGCCAGTCGTGGAACGGGCAGGCGATCTCGTTGCCTTTGACCGCGCCCTGCGAGAGATCACCGCCCATGTGCCTGCAGTAGCTGTCGAGCACGTTGATCTTGCCGTCTCCGCTGCGGAAGACCACCAGCTTCTGGCCGAAGGCGTTGATCGCGTGCGGCTTACCGTCTCTGAAATCTCTGATCAGACCCAGGCAATGCCAGCCGCGGGCGAACCGCGTCGGCGCCGCCTGAGCCTCAATGAACCTGACTTCGTCGGTGTCAGACTGCGATGTCATGAGAATGATTTAACTCCTGCGACCGGGCCGATGGGTCATTTTTTGCTCCAGATGCGCCACTAGAACGTGTTACAGTTTTGCGACCGTGGCCTAGGGGCCGGAACAACCCGGCATTTGCGCGCAAGGAGGCCCGCATGGACTGCGTCGTCGTCGGCCGTGGCTATCTCGACGTTGATCGCGAGTCACCGAAAAGTCCGGCGGCACAATGACGAAGTCCAAATCGCTCGCGCTCGTGACCGTCGCGTACATCCTGGCTGTTGGGGTGGCCGCCGCCTGGCTCGCGTGGGGTCCGGCCACCGGACAACTGTGGCTGGACACGCTGATCGCCGACGTGCTGGCGACCGTTGTCGTATTCGCCTTCAGCCGGGTCTATCGCAACTCGAGCTTTTACGACGCCTACTGGAGCGTGATTCCGCCGCTGCTGACGTTCTACTGGTGGAGCCAGGCTGGCCCGGGCGTCGACCAACTGCGGTGCCGGCTGGTTGCGGTGCTGGTCGTGTTGTGGGCGATACGCCTCACCGCCAACTGGGTCTACGCATTTCCCGGGCTCCACCACGAGGACTGGCGCTACCCGATGTTCCGGGAACGCGCCGGGCGATGGGAGTTCATCGCCGATTTGGTCGCGATACACCTGATCCCCACGGTGCAGGTTTTCCTGGCCATGCTCCCCGTCTATGTCTGCGTCACCCACCCCGGTGGCGACATCAGGTGGCTCACGGTGGTCGCCTTCGTCGTGGGTTTTGCAGCGGTGACCATCGAGCTCGCGTCCGACGTGCAGTTGCACCGGTTCGTCGGGAGCGCGCAACCCGGCGACGTGATGAACCGCGGATTGTGGAGTTGGTCGCGGCATCCAAACTACTTCGGGGAGTTCAGTTTCTGGTTCGCCTTGGCGTTGTTCGGCGTGGCAGCGTCGCCGTCCGACGCGTGGTGGCTGTTTGCGGGCGCGGTCGCGATGCTGGGCATGCTCCTGGGCGCCAGCATTCCGCTGATGGAAACCCGCAGCCTGGAACGCCGGCCGGGTTATCAGCAGGTCATCGACGAGGTGCCGCGCTTCGTCCCATGGCCCCGACGCAAGATATCGGCAGGGTGATGACTACATGAATCGCAAACGCGTAGTCGTCGCCGGGCTGGGCGATGTCGGCATCCTGGCCGCCATCCGGCTGGCCCCGCATACCGACGTGGTCGGAATCTCGGTCAAACCGGCACTGGTGAGCGGCCAGGAGCTCGGGGTCCGGCTCTCCCGCCCAGACGATTGGGCCCGCGACTACTGGATCTCGTTCGACAGGTTCCGGCGTCTGGATCCGGTACGGACGGTTCAAGCCACGCTCACGGGAGTGGACCTGGCGGCCCGAACCGTCTTCGGCCTGGGCGAGGATGGCTCAGCAATCGCCGAGGAATACGACGTGCTGGTCATCTCGACAGGAGTCAGCAACGGCTTCTGGCGCCGGCCGACCCTGCAGTCCGCCGACGAAATCAGCGCTGACCTGCACGCTGCGCATGACCGGCTGGCTGCCGCCGACTCGGTGATTGTTGTCGGCGGCGGCGCCGCGGCAGTCAGCAGTGCTGTGAACATGGCAACTACCTGGCCGGGCAAACGGATCGACCTGTACTTCCCAGGAGAACGCGCTTTAGCGGAATATCACCCTCGGACGTGGAAACGCATCCAGGGCCGACTGACCGAGCTGGGTGTGGGCCTCCATCCAGGGCACCGCGCGGTGGTGTCGGATGGCTCGACGGGCGACGAGATCACCAGCGAGCCAGTCCATTGGAGCACCGGACAATCCCCGGCCGCCGCCGATGCCGTGCTCTGGGCGATAGGGCGGGCGCAACCCAACACTGGCTGGCTGCCCCCCGAGCTGCTCGACGAACACGGGTATGTTCGCGTGACTTCGGAGCTCAAGGTGCCCGGCCAGCAAGGCGTCTACGCTGTCGGGGACGTCGCGGCGACCGATTCTTTGCGTAGTTCTGCCCGTAATCGTGGGGATGCGTTGGTGGCCCACAACATCCTTGCCGAATTCGCGGGCCGGCGGATGCGTACCTACAAATCCCCGGGGCGGCGGTGGGGCTCATTGGTGGGTGCACAGGCCAACGGACTGGAAGTCTTCCTACCCACCGGCCAGGCGTTCCGCCTACCGGCCTGGTCGGTCGAGCGGGTGGTCATGCCGTGGGTTGTGCGCTGGGGCATGTATCGCGGTGTGCGCGAAAACCGCTCGGTTAAGACGTCGTAAAAGTTCCTAACCGGAACTGAGCTCTAACCGGGTGACGTACGGTGCTCAGACACTGGCGGAATGAAGCGTCGGTGTAATTCCTGGGTGAGCACGTGGATCTGGCGGGTGAGCTCGGTATTGGTCTTCAGCTCCAATTCCTGGCTCTCGAAGTCATGGTCGGCCCTGGCCTGCTGGAATGCCGACTGGCGGTTCTGGCCGATCATCACAAAGGTCGACAGAAAAATCGCCTCGAGCGATACCACCAGAGTCAGCGTCGGCCAGGGGCTTCGTTCCAGCAAAATCATCCACACGCCGAACAACGCCGCATGAATCCAGACGAAGTTCATCGAGCCGGCGAACGAAGTTATCCGATCCGCCAGGCGGAGCTGAAAATCCGCGCTTCGTCTCTTGGCCTCGTCCAGCACAGCAGGGTGATGAACCTGCCCACTTCGTAGGAGCCGGCGCGGAACCAGTTGAGGGATCTGCCGATGGCTTCCGGGCCCTGTTGTCATTTCGGACTGCGTCGTCATGCTGAGCCGTTCCTCTCGATACCACCGGGATACCTATCCGCGGGGGTAGCCCCGGCGGACCGTGCGGTCCAGAATCCCCAGAGTTGCCCGCAACGCGCCCTCCGACAGAACCGGGAAGATTCCGGCGTCCCGCCACTTCTGGTCAATGGTCGACCAGTCGTAGAACGAGGTGACCAGGGTTCCTTCGGCGGCTCCGACGTCCGAGGACGGCTGCAGCCGATATCCGTAGACATGCCCGATCTGCGGCTTGAGCTGGCCGAGGATTGTCCAAGAGATCAGCCGATCCGGCTCGAACTCCTTGATCTCGACAGTGACGTCGTACTTGCCGAGCGCCGGATAGTCGTTCAACGAGTCCCGGTCCATGTGGACCACGAAGCTGTCGCCGACGGCCTTCACCGGATCGCCCTCGGCGCCTTGCAGCATCCCCGATGAATCGATCGCGACGTGTCCCTGCGGGTCGCACAGCACCGCAAAGATATCGGGTGCCGATGCCGCGATGGTGCGATGGGTCTCGATGCGTTCGGTCATGAGTCCTCGCCTCGGCCTTGATGGTCCTAAATCGGTACGTCGCTTACTGTACGACTGTCCGGACTATTGACCTCATGACCAAACTGACCTGCGCACGAACGTGAAGCTGGTTTCACGCTCGGCGCTACATCGGCATGATCGAGACCGGGCAGAACGTCGCCGACCGCTACGGGCTGACCTGGAAAACCCGCGCGCCGGCTAACGGCCGGAGTCGGTCGGCGAGCGGGCACGCCTCCTTTGGTGGAGTATTGGACGTGAACTTTCAGCGAAATGCCTGCGCGACATCATTTTCAGTCCATCGCCAGCCACTGACTCGCGGGCACTCAGGGGAGGACCATCGCCAGGTGAGTAAGTCAAACGACGAGAACGACTACCGCATTCTGGCGGTGAACGGACTGCGGCCCTGCGAAGTTGAATGGGCGCTGAACCACGATGCTGTGCATGGGATCGCCAACGCGTTCAAGAATCCCGTCGCGGTCGCCCAAGCAAGCGAGGATCCGGGCGACGACAGAATTACCTACCTCGTCCAGGTAAAGCGCGATGACGTAACCAAGGCGCTGGAAAAGACCAACGAATGGATTGTCCAAAATCCCGGTAAGGCAGGGATGCACGCTTACGGCTTCGTCAGGGCGCTGTCACGGGAAGGGCTCGAACGCATCAGCGACGACGAGGAGCGCTGCTAACGCACCACCTCGCGGTGTCCGGCATCCAATCGACGGGTCCACCCGCGCGCGTCCAGGTGTTCGAGCAATGGGATCGCGACACGTCGAGTCGTGCCAAGCGCCTGCCGCGCCTGACTGGTGGTGAATGGCTGTTCGAGCCGGGTCAGCTCCCGCATCGCCAGGGCGGGTGCCGTAGGCAGCAGCACCAAGCCGTCGCGCAGCCTCAGCATCCGACCGGCGCGCTCGGCCGCGGCCAGTTCGCGGGCGCCGAGCTGCAATGCCGACAGCTCATCGGCCTCGGGAGCCCGGAAGGGCTCGGCACGCAACCGGACCTCCAGCTCGGCTACCGCCAGTTCAGCATGGCCGAGATCGGGGTGCGCACCGGCCACCCGGATGTGACCACCCCCCTGCTCGAGTCCCGCGTCGCGGACGACGGCGTCAAGCAGCGACTCATCCGGCAACGCCAGCAGGTCGCGCGCGGCACCGCGCGATAGTCCGTCGGCCATCGGATCGCGGGTATGGAGTTCGTGCACGGCGCTCTTCAGCCGCTGCTGCCAGGCTTCATACGTTGCGCCGTGCAACCACCAGCCGTCCAGCACCCGCACCCCGGCCGGCGCCTCCGCGTCCCCGTCCGCCAGCAGCCCTAACCGCCGCAGGTGGGATTCGTGCACCGCGCCCCGACGAGCCACCTCGACTCCCACGTCGCCGCCGCCGTCCCCACCGGCCAGCACCGCTGCCCGACGTGCGCTGTCGCCGCGCCGCCGCAACACCGGCGGTTCGGCGTCGAGCACTTGGGCACCGCCGAGCACCCGGCCGCTGCCCGGATAGCGCAGTACCAACCGGTCGCCGAGAACCAGCGGCAGCTGCCGGTCGAGCGTCAGCCGGGCGTGGTCATCGTCGAAAGGCCGCAGCCGCGCGGGCACGGCCGCGGTGCCGACATGCACGACGGGTTGCGCGGCGGCTTCGGTCAAGGGGCCGCCGGTGGTGCGGCGCACGTCGAGTGTGCGCGTGCTCTGCCACGCGTCCGGGGTCACCAGCGCATCGCCGCGGTGGACGGCATCGCGGGAGACCCCGCGCAGGTTGAGCGCCACCCGGGACACCGGCCCCAGGGTGGAATGCGGCTCGCCGCGGCTCTGCAGGCCGCGGATCACCACCGATCTTGTCCGCTCCGTGCCGAGCAATTCGAGCCGGTCGCCGACGGCCAGCGTGCCGGCCGCCAGCGTCCCCGTCGCCACCGTGCCCGCGCCGGTGATGGTGAACGAACGGTCGACCCACAGTCGCACCCGCGCGTTGGGCGCGGGCTCGGGTACCTGGTCCAGGACGCGGTCGAGGGCGGCGCGTAACTCGGCCAGCCCGGTGCCGTCGACCGCCGATACGGCGACGCGTGGAGCGTCGCGCAGGCCGGTGTCGGCGAGCTCCGTGCGGGCTTCGGCGAGGACCTCGGCGACACGCTCGGGCGCCCGGTCGGTGCGAGTGATCACGATCAGGCCGTGCCGGATGCCCAGCGCCGCGACCGCGTCGCGATGGTCGCTGGACTGCGCCTGCCAACCCTGGTCAGCGGCCACGACGAAGCAGACCACCGGCGCGGGTCCCAGGCCGGCCAGAGTGTTGCCCAGGAAACGCTGGTGGCCTGGCACATCGACAAACGCGACGTCACGCCCCGATGCCAACGTGGTCCAGGCGAAGCCCAGATCGATCGTCAGCCCGCGGCGACGCTCCTCCTCCCACCGGTCTGGCTCCATTCCGGTGAGGGCGCGGATCAGGGTGCTCTTGCCGTGGTCGACATGGCCGGCAGTCACCACCACGTGCGAGACATGTGCGTTCAGCGGTCCAGTCCCGCCAGCGCCGCACCGACAGCGGCCAGCAGCTGATCGTCGTCGGTCTCGGGTATGCAGCGCAGGTCGACGAGGCACGCACCATCGTGCACCCGTGGCAGCACCGCGGGGTCACCCGCGCGCAGCGGCCCCGCCGCGGACTCGGGAAGGCGAACGGCCCATCCGGGCAAGGGGACGCCGGGCGCTCCCCCGCCGCCGACTCGGCCGTCATGTGCGACGACGGACGCGCCCACCGCAGCGGCGAGCCGCTCGGCCCGGGCATGCAGTCGTTCGGCGTCGGCGTGCAGCGCCTGGGTCACCGGCGACACTCCGGCGCGGACCGTCGCCTCGAGCGCTGCCAGGGTGAGTTTGTCGGCGCGCACGGCGCGTGCCAGCGGATGCCGCGCCATCCGGGCGACCACGTCCGCGCGGCCGAGCACGATGCCCGCCTGCGGACCGCCGAGCAGCTTGTCGCCGCTGGCGGTGATCACGTCGGCGCCTTCGGACAGCGCGGTGGCGGCGTCGGGCTCGTCGGGCAGGAGCGGGTCGGGCACGAGCAGTCCGCTACCCAAGTCGACGACCAGGGGGACCTCCCGGTCCGCCGTCAGCCCCCGCAGGTCGGACAAACTGACGGCGGTGGTGAACCCCTCTATCCGGAAGTTGCTCTGGTGCACCTTCAGGACGCACCCGGTCTGCGGTCCGATCGCGTCGGCGTAGTCCTTCAGGTGCGTGCGGTTGGTGGTGCCGACTTCCCGAAGCCGTGCGCCGGTGGAGGCGATCAGGTCGGGCAGCCGGAATCCGGCGCCGATCTCGATGAGTTCGCCGCGGCTCACCACGACCTCGTTCCCGGCCGCGAGTGCGGTGGTTGCCAGCACAAGAGCGGCCGCGCCGTTGTTGACCACCAACGCATCCTCGGCCGCCGGGCAGGCGCTGAGCAGCGCTTCGCGGGCCGCGACCCCCCGCTTCGAGCGGGCGCCGGTGGCGAGGTCGAGTTCCACATCGACGTAACCGCTCGCGGCGATCAGGGCCTCGACCGCACCCGGGGCGAGCGGAGCACGACCCAGGTTGGTGTGCACGACGACCCCGGTGGCGTTGAGCACCGGCCGCAACGTCGTGGTCGTGCGCGCGGCCAGCGTCGCCAGCACGCCGTCCTGCACTTGCCCGGGTGGCAGCTCCCCGCGTCGCGCCCGGTCCTGAATGTCGCGCACCACCGCTCTGACGACGTGCTCGCCCAGCCGGGTTCGCGCCCGCTGCACGGCGGGCAACGCCAGCAACTGATCCGTGCGCGGAATCTGGCGGCGCGGGTCGACCTGCGTCACGCTGGTCCTTCCTTCAGCGACTGGCGGAGGCGGACGGGAATCGAACCCGCCAGACCGAGCTACTCGATCTCACCGGTTTTGAAGACCGGGAGGACCACCAGGAACCTAAACGCCTCCAGGCAACAACTTAGTCTGCCGCGAAACTGCAACTACCAACGCTTTCACTCGGGCGATGCGTTGCTACTTGCAGTCTCGCGGCGGTAGGTAGGCTCTGGCGACATGACCCCGACGCGGCTCACCGGGTACGCGCACGGCGGCGGCTGTGCTTGCAAGATCCCGCCCGGCGAACTCGAAGAAGCGGTCCGCGGTCTCGTCGGACAATCGGGCGAGAACGTTCTGGTCGGGCTCGACGACGGCGACGACGCCGCTGCGGTGCTGGTCGGCGATGTCGCCGTGCTGTCGACGGCGGACTTCTTCACACCTGTCGTCGACGACGCCTACGACTGGGGCCGGATCGCCGCCGCCAACGCTCTTTCCGACATCTACGCGATGGGCGGTCGCCCGATCATTGCGATCAACCTCATCGGCTGGCCGCGTGACGTGCTGCCTCTGGAGCTGATGACGGAGGTGCTGCGCGGCGGGTTGGCGGTGGGGTCGGAGGCGGGCTGCCCGGTGATCGGTGGTCATTCCATCGACGATCCCGAGCCGAAGTACGGGATGGCCGTGACGGGTGTGGCCGACCCGAATCGGTTGCTGCGCAACGATGCCGCCGAACCTGGCCTACCGCTGACCCTCACCAAGCCGCTCGGCGTCGGGCTGCTCAACAACCGGCACAAACAGACCGGTGAGGTGTTCGCCGAAGCAGTCGCGACCATGACTCGACTCAACCGTGACGCCGCGGCGGCCGCGGTGGCGACCGGCGTGCGCGCGGCCACCGACGTGACCGGCTTCGGGCTGCTCGGCCACCTGCACAAGATGTGCCGGGCCTCGAAGGTGGGCGCCGTCATCGACCGCGCCGCGGTGCCGGTGATCGAGGCCGCACGGGACGCGCTGCGCGACGGCTACGTATCCGGCGGCACGCGCCGCAATCTCGACTGGGTGCGGCCGCAGCTACGGACTGCAACCGACGTCACCGAGGATGATCTGCTGCTGCTCGCGGACGCGCAGACCTCCGGCGGGCTGCTGGTGGTCGGCGAGTTGCCCGGCCATCCCGTGATTGGACACATAGTGGCGGGCGCAGGTATCGATGTCCGTTAACCCGCGGTCGTGATGTTCGCGCGTCAGCGGGGATCAGCGAATTTCTTATTTCCCAACCTATTGAGCTCCGATTCGGTGCTTGGAATGACCGACGGCTGGAAGGGGTCGTACCACCACCAGTCGGCGCGCTCGCCGGTGGGCCCGGGCCACGGTGGGACAGCGGGCGGGGGGAGGTTGGGCGCACGCGCGAGCGATCCTGCGCTCAGCGGTCGGCCGGAGCTGTCGGTGACGCGGAGATCTTCTGCGGGTCCGGTGATAGTGATGAGGCCTCGATGGTGCAACCGGTGGTGATACGGGCATACCAGCACCAGGTTGACCAACTCGGTGGGACCGCCGTCTTCCCAGTGCACGATGTGGTGCGCGTGCAGACCACGGGTGGCACCGCAGCCGGGAACCGCGCACGACGGCTGGCGGTACTCGAGCGCGCGGCGAAGGCGCCGGTTGATCTGGCGGGTCGCTCGGCCGGCGCCGATGACCTCGCCTTGGCGTTCGAACCAGACCTCACAGGTGGCATCACAGGTCAGGTACTGACGTTCGGCTTCGGTCAGCAGCGGACCTAGATGCAGTGCGGCGGCGCGCTGCTCCACGTCCACATGCACCACCACGGTGGTGTGGTGCCCGTGCGGTCGGCGGGCCGCCTCGGCGTCCCATCCGGCCTCGACCAGGCGCATGAACGCCTCGTCCGTGGTCGGCAACGGAGGCCTCTGGTCTAAGGCGCGGTCGCCATCGCCGTGATCGAGTTTCCACTCGGCGATCAGTGCATCACGGTGGGACGCCAGTGCCGCGTCGAACTTCGCCGCGTCCAGGTGGCCAAGTTTGATCCGCCAACAGCTGAACTCCTCGCTGGAGGTCTTAGTGATCGAGGGCCGCGGTGGGGGCTCAGGATCGGGTTCGGGTCGCGGTTCAAGGCTGACCGCGGTGAGCAGCTGGTTGACCGTGGCGACCTGGGCAAGCTGCGCGTAATGCTCATCGGATCCCTCACCCGCCCGCGCCGCAATGACGCCGACCTGATCCAGCGACAGTCGACCCTCCCGCATGCCCTGCGCGCAGCGCGGGAACGCCTCGAGCCGGCGCGCGATCGTGCTGATCGCACGGGCGTTTGCCGATGACGAGCCGATCTTCCACGCCACCAATGCCGCGACCGACCGTGCGCCGGTGGCGCCGCACATCTCGTCGCGATCGATCTCGGCGACGATCTCCACGATGCGCCCATCGATCGCGTTGCGCTGACCGGCCAACTCCGCCAACTCCTCGAACAGCACCTCGAGACGCTCAGCAGGCCTGGCTGTCGCGGGAGGCGATGCGGTCAAGGACATGACGTCATCATCGCAGGGGGGTACGACAAATCTCGCCCAGCCAAATCCGCGCAGGGTGTGACGGTCATCATCTGCCCAGTGGCACAGCCCGATTGGCCGCTGGTGATCGAGATCCGCTAACCGGATGTGGTGATCGAGTCGTCCGTGACACCCGCCGCGCGGCGCGCGGCCAGCCGGCGCTTCTGCGGCTCGATCGTGTAGCGGGGGTCGCGGGCCGATTCCTTGCCCGCCTCGAAGAAGCCGAACCTCAGGAGTGCGGACGCCGTCAGCAGCGTCAGGCCGGACAAAGCGGCGACACCGCGATGTCCACCGCCGAGCAGCGCACCCAAGCCGCCCGCGGCAGCAAGCCGTTCGCTCCACTGCAGCATCTGGCCGGGCGTGCCGTGGTGCAACGGTTCTCTTGTGACGGGGTCCATCCGGTGTTCGGTGACCCTGGCGAAGATCAGATCGCCGATCGCACCGATGACGGCCAACTTACGGGCGGGCCCGGCCTCGGAGACGGGAGTCGTGATCATCGCCAAACCCGATGCGGCCAGGCTTGCCGAGCTGACGAAGACGAACGGCAAGTCCTTGTACGCGGCGTTCCACGTCGGGGTGGCGGTGTTGGTAAGCAGCACCGCCGTATAGACGGCCAGCGGCGGCCCGAACAGGCCGGCCTCCAGACCGGCCGGGCCTTCCAGCGCCCGCAATACCGGACGCAACGGGCCCAACGGGAGTCGCTCCCCCGTCATCCGGTCGACCTCGGCGACCGCGGCGACGCCGGCGCCGGCGCTGAAGGCGCTCAGAATCCAGGAGCCAATGCTCATCGGCGAGGTCAGCTTCACAGTCCGCAACATGTTGACGAACCGCTCGGGCCGGCCCAGATCCTTGACCAGCGCGACGGCGCCCAGCGACACCGCAACCAAAGCGGAAAGCCTTGTGTTGCGGCGCAAGGTGGGCCGCCCGGTGAGTTGCGCCCCGGCTGCCAGCAGGCCGGACCCGCCCGCGACTCCGCCCAGGAACAAGTAGGCCGCCACCTCATGGCCCCACGGCGCCGGCTTGACCACCGGACGCCCGTAGTACGAGCTGAACTCGGCTTCCGGGACCATCGGCATCTCGCGCGAACCGTCTGCGCCACCCGGACGGCCGGCCCGCTTGCCTTTGCGGCGGCGTCTGCCGCCGGGCAGCTCCGGGGGCCGCAGGCTGTCGAACTCGGAGGTGCTCATCGGTTCCGCCAGAATGCCACCGCGGCCGCAGCGAACATGCCGGCCGCGGCCATGCCGGCCCGCCTGAACATCTCGGGGAGGTCGGCGGTGCAGACCCGGGGATCCGGTGGCAGACCGTAGACTTCGGGCTCGTCGAGCAACAGGAACATCGAACCGGTGCCGCCGACGCCGTCGTGCTCGTTGGCGCCGTAGAGCCGCGCTTCGGTGCGCCCCTGGGCGTGCAGCTGAGCCACCCGATCGCGGGCTTGTCCCACCAGATCGTCATGGTCGCCGAACTTGATCGACGTGGTTGGGCAAGTCTGGGCGCAGGCCGGCGTCTGGTCCTCGAGCAAGCGGTCGTAGCAGAGGGTGCATTTCTGCGCGACGCCGGTGACGGGCTTTTCCACCGGGCTCCCCGGTCGCTGCGCCGGTGTGGTGTAGGTGCCGTCGCTGCGCCGCTCGACCACGCCGAACGGACAGCCGGCCACACAGGTGCCGCAGCCATTGCAGACGTCGTCCTGCACGACGACGGTGCCGAACTCGGTCCGGAACAATGCACCCGTCGGGCAGACGTCGAGGCAGCCGGCGTGCGTGCAGTGCTTGCACACGTCCGACGACATCAGCCAGCGAAACTCCGGGGTGTCGGGTGGGCTGAAATCTACCTCCGGGGGCCCGGCGTCCGTGTGTGGCGGGCTGGGAAAGGCGGGCACACCCAAATCGATGAGGGCACGGCCTGATTCGCGTGCCTCATCGATGCGGTCTTTGCTCTGCTCGATGAAGGCCACATGTCGCCAAGTACTGGCCCCTAGCGCACCGGTGTTGTCGTAGGACGAACCCAGCAGCTCCAGGTCGCCGTCGCGCGGATTGCGGTTCCATTCCTTGCACGCCACTTCGCAGGCCTTGCAGCCGATGCAGATCGAGGTGTCGGTGAAGAAGCCCTTGCGTGGCTTCCGATCTGCCCAACCCGCATCGGCGGCCGGGTCAGTCGGTCCGGTCAGCTGACCCATCGGCTCCCCTAGCGTCGGTGATACGTGGCTCGGTCACCCGACTATTGTCCGTCTCGATCGTTGCACCCGATCGGGATTGATATTCGGCGACCAAGCGCAGCAGTGCCTCGCCCCGCGGCCGACGACCCGGTTGGATGTCGCAGGACCCGGCTTTGGACTCCTGGATCTGCACGTTCGGATCTAGCGTCACGCCGAGCAGGTCGTTGGCCGCGTCCCCGCTGACCACCGCGTCGCTGCCGACGCCCCAGTGGTAGGGCAGTCCGATCTGGTGCACCGTGTGGCCGCCGATTACCAGGGGGGTCATCCGCTCGGTGACCAAGACCCGCGTCTCGATCGCGGCACGGGGCGAGATGATGGTGGCCCACCCGTAGGGCTCGAGGCCGCGTTCGGCGGCCAGTTCCGGGGAGACCTCGCAGAACATCTCCGGTTGCAGTTCCGACAGGTAGGGCAGCCAACGGCTCATGCCGCCGGCGGTGTGATGCTCGGTGAGTCGATACGTGGTGAACACGTATGGGTATACGTCGGCGCCGGGCTCACCCGCACTGGGCGCACTCAGATTGTCTTTGCGCGGGAAGATCATTCGCGCGGGATTCTGCTGCTGCGGATAGAGCGCGTTGGCGACCGGCGACTCCTGCGGTTCGTAGTGCGTGGGCAGCGGTCCGTCCACCACACCTTTTGGAGCGAACAGCCAGCCCTTGCCGTCGGCTTGCATGATGAACGGGTCGTCCCCGGCGAGCGCGGCGGGACCGCCGAGCTCGGGGTCGGGCCGGCTCCCCGGCGCCCGGTCCACCACGAAGTCGGGCACGTCGTCCCCCACCCACAAGCCCTGCTCTTCGTCCCACCAGATCAACTTCTTGCGCTCGCTCCACGGCTTGCCGTCCGGGTCGGCTGACGCCCGGTTATAGAGAATCCGTCGATCGGCCGGCCACGCCCAGCCCCATTGCGATTGAGTTGGGCCCGTGCCTCCGTGGGGTACCCGGCGGGCCGCTTGGTTGATGCCGTCGGCGTACACGCCGGCGTAGATCCAGCAGCCGGCGGCGGTCGAACCGTCGGCGCGCAGCTCGGTGAACGACGACACCGGCTTGCCGGCGTCAGGGCCGGTCAGGTGGTACCCGTTGTATTCGGCCAGCACCGCCTCTCCGTCAGGGTCGCCGTGTTCGTCGGTCGGATAGTCCCAGGTCAGGTCCAGCAGTGGACGGTCGCGTTCGTCGGTCGAGCCCGCCAACCGTTGCTTGATCCGCTTGCCCAGTTCGTAGAAGAACTGCAGTTCGCTTTGGCAATCGCCTGGTGGCTCGACCGCCTTGTGCCGCCACTGCAGCAGTCGCTGAGTCTGCGTGAACGATCCCTTCTTCTCCACGTGTGTGGCCGCGGGAAAGAAGAACACCTCGGTTTCGATGTCCTCGGTGTTCAGTTCACCGGTCGCGATCTCGGGTCCGTCCTTCCACCATGTGGCGGACTCGATCATGTTGATGTCGCGGACCACGAGCCACTTCAGGTGGGCCATGCCGAGGCGCTGCATCCGGCCGTGTGCCGACCCGACCGCGGGATTCTGACCCAATAGGAAGTAACCCTCTACCTCGTCGTCCAGCATGCCCATGACGGTCTGGTAAGTCCCGTGCGGACCGCTCAGTCGCGGCAGATAGTCATAGGCCCAGTCGTTGTCCTGCCGGGCGGCGTCACCCCACCACGCCTTCAGCAGACTGATCAGATAGGTGTCCGCGTTGGCCCAGAAGCCTTTCTGCTTCTTCGACCCGACCGCAGCGAGATAGTCGGCCAGGGTGTCGTGAGTGCCGGCCTTGGGCATCGGCAGGTATCCCGGCAGCAGATTGAACAGCGTCGGAATGTCAGTGGAGCCCTGGATGCTGGCGTGCCCGCGCAGCGCCATGATGCCACTGCCCGGCCGACCCACGTTGCCCATCAGCAGCTGCAAAATTGTTGAGGTGCGGATGAATTGGGCCCCAAGGGTGTGCTGGGTCCACCCGACGGCATAGGCGAAACAGGTGGTGCGCTCGCGCCCGGAGTTCTCGACAATCGAACGGGCGAGATAGTCGAAATTCTCGACGCTGATACCGCAGACGTCCCTGACCATCTCCGGGGTGTAGCGGGCGTAATGCCGCTTGAGGATCTGGAAAACCGTCCGCGGGTGTTGCAGGGTTTCGTCGCGCCCTTCTTCTTGATATGCCCACGTCGACGGGTCGTACTGCCCGGTCTCGGGGTCGAAGCCGGAGAACAGACCGCCGAGATCTTCAGCGTCCCTGAAGTTCTCGTTGATCAGGGTGGCCGCGTTCGTGTAAGCGATCACATACTCCTTGAACCAGAGGTCATTGCGCAGGACGTGATTGATGAGCGCCCCGAGCAACACCACATCGGAGCCGGCCCTGATCGGAATGTGTTTGTCCGATACCGCCGACGTGCGCGTGAAGCGTGGGTCGACATGGATCACCCGCGCGCCGCGGGCCCTGGCCTCCTCGACCCACTGGAACCCGACCGGATGGCACTCGGCCATGTTGGAGCCCTGGATGATGATGCAATCCGCGTTGGCCATGTCTTGCAGTGATTGGGTGGCGCCGCCGCGCCCGAAGGAGGCTCCCAGACCGGGAACCGTGGCGGAGTGTCAAATACGAGCTTGGTTCTCGATCTGGATCGCGCCCGCGGCGGTGAAGAGCTTCTTGATGAGATAGTTCTCTTCGTTGTCCAGCGTCGCACCGCCCAGCGATGCGATGCCCATGGTGCGCCGCAGCAGCTGACCCTTCTTGTCGATGTCCTGCCAGGTGTGGCGACGGGACTCCACGAAGCGGTCGGCCACCATGTCGATGGCGGTCTCCAGGTCGAGGTGCTGCCATTCGGCGGCCCGCGGGGCGCGGTAGAGCATCTTGAGTTGCCGGCCCGGCGAATTGACCAGCTGCTCGCTGGCCGAACCCTTGGGGCACAGTCGTCCTCGCGAGATCGGCGAATCTGGGTCACCCTCGATCTGGACGACCCGCTCATCCTTGACGTACACCCGCTGACCGCAGCCGACCGCGCAGTAAGGGCAGACGCTTTGCACGACCCGGTCGGCAGTGGTCGTGCGCGCGGTGATGGCACGGGTGTGCTTGGAGGTCACTGCCGGCCCACGGCCGAACGAGTCCCCCGAGCGCAACTGACGGACGACGGGCCATTCGAGGAAAATCTTCCGCATTCCCATGCCCAAAGACTAGTGCGTTATACGCACAGACGCGACGGCTTAACGTGCGCCACCGATGAGAATCGTCGGGTGTGGGGGCCGCGGATCACCGGGGTCCGCATGCGCGGCCCCACCCCCACACCCGACGATGTCTATTAGTGGCGACAGTTTCCTCAGAGGCGACAGTTCCTTAGAGGATGTAGAGCATCTCCTGGTAGGTGGGCAGCGGCCACAGGTCGTCGGCGACAACGCTTTCCAGCGTGTCGGCGGCGGCGCGGACCGCCGCCATCGCCGGCAGCAGCTCGTCCTGGGCGTGCTTCGCCTCAGCGAGCGCCGTGTCCCCCGCGTGATGGGACAGCGCCTTCTTCAGCGTCCCGATCGCCGAGGTGAGCTCGGATACCGGGCCCGAAACCGTTTCCAGCGCGGCCGTGCTCGCCTCCACGCCGGCTGCCTTCAGGGTCGCGACGTTCTGCGCCAGTTCGGTCTGGTAGCGGACCGCGGCCGGCAGGATGACCGTCGCGGCGGTCTCCAGCGTCTGCTTCGCCTCGACCGCGATAACCAGCGCGTACTGCTCCAACTGCACCTCGTAGCGGCTGTGCAGCTCGCGCTCGTTGAACACCGAGTACTTCTCGAAGAGCTCGATCGCTTCTGGCGTGATCAGCTGCCCAACCGCGTCCAACGTGTTCTTGAGGTTCAGCAGGCCGCGCTCCTTCGCCTCGATCTGCCACTTCTCCGAGTAGCCGTCACCGTTGTAGACGACGTCACCGTGTTCGGTGATGACCTCGGTGAGCAGTGTCTGCACTGCCTTGTCGAAGTCCTCGCCGTCGCCGACAGCCTTCTCCAGCTTGGTGGCCAGGTAGTCCAACGAGTCCGCCATGATCGTGTTGATGATGACCAACGGCACGGCGATCGTCTGCAGAGAGCCGGGCGCCCGGAATTCAAACCGGTTGCCGGTGAACGCGAACGGGCTGGTGCGGTTGCGGTCACCCGGATCGGTCGGCAGTTCCGGCAGCGTGTCGACACCGATGATCATGGTGCCCTTACCCTTTGACGACGTGGCCGCGCCCTTGGCGATCTGCTCGAACACGTCGGCGAGCTGCTCGCCGAGGAAGATCGAGATGATCGCGGGCGGCGCCTCGTTGGCTCCCAGGCGGTGGTCGTTGGTGGCCGAGGCCACCGACACCCGAAGCAGCCCGGAGAACTTGTGCACAGCGCGGATCACCGCGGCACAGATCACCAGGAACTGAGCGTTCTCGTGCGGGGTGTCGCCCGGAACCAGCAGGGAGCCCAGCTCGTTGTTGCCCAACGAGTAGTTGACGTGCTTGCCGGAGCCGTTGACGCCGGCGAAGGGCTTCTCGTGGAACAGGCACTCCATGCCGTGCTTCTTGGCGATTGACTTGAAGATCGTCATCGTCAGCTGCTGGTGGTCAGAGGCGATGTTGGCCCGCTCGAACATCGGCGCCAGCTCGAACTGGCCGGGGGCCACCTCGTTGTGCCGGGTCTTGGCGGGGATACCGAGTTTGAACAGCTCGCGCTCGGTGTCCATCATGAAGCCGAGGACGCGCTCCGGGATAGCACCGAAGTAGTGGTCGTCGAACTCCTGGCCTTTGGGCGGCTTCGCGCCGAACAATGTGCGACCGGTGTTGATCAGGTCCGGTCGCGCCAGGAAGAAGTGCCGGTCGATCAGGAAGTACTCCTGCTCCGGGCCGCAGAACGACACGACGTGATTGAGATCCTTGTGACCGAACAGCTTCAGGACGCGCTCGGCGTGCACGCCCATGGCCTGCTGGCTGCGCAGTAGCGGCGTCTTGTAGTCCAGTGCCTCACCGGTCATCGAGACGAAGACCGTCGGGATGCACAGGGTGTTGCCGTTCGGGTTCTCCAGGATGTAGGCCGGGCTGGTGGCGTCCCAGCCGGTGTAGCCGCGTGCCTCGAAGGTGCTGCGCAGGCCACCTGAGGGGAAGCTGGAAGCGTCAGGCTCGCCCTGGATCAGGGTCTTGCCGGCGAACGATGCGAACGTGGTCCCGTCGCCGACCGGGTCCAGGAAGCTGTCGTGCTTCTCGGCGGTCAGGCCCGTCATCGGGTAGAACACGTGGGCGTAGTGGGTGGCGCCCTTCTCTGCAGCCCAGTCCTTCATGGCTAACGCGACCGCGTCCGCGACATCGGGATCAAGCTTGATGCCTTTTTCGATGGTCGCGAGGAGGGACTTGAACACCGCCTTGGGCAGCCGGGCCTGCATCTCGGCCCTGGTGAAAACGTTGGAGCCGAAGACCGCGCCGGGCTCTTCATCGGGGACGAAACTGACGGTTGGGGGGACGTACGCCTCGACGTTGTAAATCGCCTGCAGACGGGTTGAATTTCCGCTCAATTGGGTTCCTATCGCTGAGGGGGTCCGCGTTTGTTTCCCCTACATGTGGACCGCCCTACATTAGGAAGGTTCGATGGCGAACTTGTTACGCTGGCGTCAACGGCGTGGTTACGACGGTTTCAAACGTGAGACAAGACTCACGGAGTCCTGATATCTAGGCATGCTTGCCCCGCTTTTCGCCGCGGGCTCCCTGTCAGGCTTGTCTGGCTCGTTTCCGCCGGAGCTGCACGATGGTCTTGACGACCAGAAACGCGACGGCAACGCCCATCAGCATCGTCGATAGCGCGTAGGCGCCATACTCGGCCCCGCGGTTGTAGCGGTCGTTGACCAGCAGCGTGAGCGTCTGCGATTCCCCGGGCAGGTTGGACGACACCATGATGACGCCGCCGAATTCGCCGAGGGTCCGCGCGGTGGTTAATACGACGCCATAGGTCAGGCCCCACCCGATCGACGGCAGCGTGACTCGCCAGAACGTCTGCCACCAATTCGAGCCCAGGGTGGCCGCCGCCTGTTCCTGCTCGGTCCCCACCTCTTGGAGCACCGGTTGGACCTCGCGGACCACGAACGGCAACGTGACGAAGATGCTGGCCAGCACGATGCCGGGCACACCGAAGATGATCCTGAACCCGAAGTCGTTCTCGACGAACCCCAACGCGCCGGCCGATCCCCACAGCACGATCAGCGCCACGCCCACGATGATGGGCGAGACCGCGAACGGCAGATCGACGACCGCCTGTAGCACACCTCTACCACGAAACCTGTTGCGCGCCAATAGTATTGCCGTCATAACGCCGAATATCACATTCAGCGGCAGCACGATGGCAACCACCAACAACGACAAGTTCAGCGCCGATATTGCCGCAGGAGTGCTGATCCAGTCGTAAAACTGACCAAAGCCGGGTCGGAATGTCCGCCACAGGATCAGAATTACGGGAAGGATGAGCATCACGCCGATGTAGGCCAACACCACATAACGGGTGAGGTAGCGGGCCCAGGGTAATGACTTCACGCGGCGGCCTTCTCCTCACGTCGCGCCGTTCGGCCGCCCAGGACCCGCAGCAGGATGAGCACGGCGAACGAGATCGATAACAGCACGATGGATATCGCGGCGGCGCCCGTGCGGTCATCGTTTTCAATCAAGGCGCGTATCCACTGGGATGACACCTCGGTCTTGCCCGGCACCTGCCCACCGATCGTCACCACCGAGCCGAACTCGGCGACGCACCGCGAGAATGAGAGGCCCGCTCCGGATAGCACCGCCGGCAGCAACGACGGCAGCACGATCGAGGTCAAGACCTTCGGGCCGCTGGCGCCCAGCGACGCCGCGGCCTCCTCTACGTCCCGATCGATTTCCAGTAGCACCGGTTGGACGGCGCGCACGACCAACGGCAGGGTGACGAACGCCAAGGCCACCCACACCCCCGGGGGGGTGTGCTGCAGATGAAGACCCACGGGGCTGTTTTTGCCGTAAACGGCCAGCATTACCAGACTGGTGACGATGGTCGGCAGCGCGAACGGCAGATCGATGAATACGTCGAGCAGCGCCTTTCCCGGAAAGTCATCGCGTACCAACACCCAGGCGGTGAGCAGACCGAACACCATGTTGAAGACGGTCACCACAACCGACGCCGTCAGCGTCACCCGAAACGCCTCCAAGGCGGCGTGCGAGGAGATCGCGAGCCAGAACGCCTGCCAGCCACCGTCGACCGCCTGCCAGGCGATGGCGGCCAGGGGCAACAGCACGATCAACGACAGCCACAACATCGTCACACCAAACCGAAGTGATGTGCTCCCCGGCCGGCTGAGGGTACGCGCCTTCGGCGGCTGCGGTAGTTCACTGCCGGGCTGGGCGAGTTCGGGTCGGATCGCCTCCGGGCCGGAGGTTTTGCCCAAAATAGAGTGAGTCATCCGGTGGCCGCCTGATATATCTTGGTGATGCTGCCGGTGTTCTTGTCAAAGAGTTGCGGGTCTGCCGTACTCCAGCCCCCGAGGTCATCAATCGTCCACAGTTTCACCGGAACGGGATACTGATCCCGGAAGTTGTTGGCTACGGCAGGATCGACCGCCCGGAACCCGGCCTGCGCCCACGCGGTTTGTGCCGCAGCGGTGTACTGAAAGTTGTTGAACGCGTTTGCCGCATCCAGGTGCGGGCTTGTGGTCACCACCGCAACCGGATTTTCGATCTTGAAAGTCTGCTCCGGGAGGATGTGTTCGACCGGTTTGCCTTGCCGCTCAATGGCGATGGCCTCGTTCTCGTAGCTGATCAGCACGTCACCGCTGCCTTCGACGAATACGGAGGTCGCTAGCCGTCCCGATGACGGACGTAATTTCACGTGCTCGTGTACCAGTTTGCTGATAAACTCGATACCGCCTCGACTGTCCCTGCCGCCATTACTTTTGGCGGCGTAGGGAGCGAGCAGATTCCATTTGGCCGAGCCCGAACTCAGCGGGCTGGGGGTGACGACCTCAACGTCCGGGCGCAACAGATCGTCCCAGTCCTTGATGTTCTTGGGATTGCCCTTTCGCACGACCAACGTCACCACCGACCCGAACGGGATACCCCTGCCGCCATCCTTGTCCCAGTCCGGGGAAACCTTGCCGGCCTTGACCAATCGCGTGATGTCGGGTTCCACCGAGAAGTTCACGATATCGGCCGGTTTCCCCTCGACAACCCCGCGTGACTGGTCCGCAGACGCCGCGTATGAAGTGACTACCTGCACGCCCTTGCCCTCCGGGGAGGCGTTGAATACGGGAATCACCTTGCTCCAGCCGGGTTCTGGAACCGAATAGGCGACCAGAGTGATCTTCGCGTTGACATTGGTAAGCGCGCCGGCGCCGACGACGTCGCTGGCGCCGCCCTGACACGCCACAACAAGACCGCTGACCAAGGCGAGTGTCACGACCGGCCGCCAACGCCACGCGCTGCGGATGTCGTAGAGCCTCTGCGACATTAAGGGTGGCCTTCCAGTACGGGATTTAGGTGTATCGACCCCGTTATCACGGAAGGACATTGAGAAATTCAGCAACGTCGCCAACTCCCATCCCACACCGCGCACGGGCTCAAGGGTCAGCGACAACAACGCACGAAGACATAGCGTTCCGAAGATCCGGCTGCTGCGCGCATGGCGCGACACTAGCAAGCAGTTGCGCCCTTCCGCGTCAGCAGCAACGTGTCGATCACCCGTAGCGCGGGCGTGCTGACGACGAGGATCATTCGCGACCGACGACGGATTTACGTTGGTGTAAAGCGGACGTGGCGCGCTCGGGCACTTCACCCGGAACGGCATCCGCTCAGCCTGCTGTTGGCGGGCGCCGTAAAAGTCACGGTGAGGGAAAACCCGGCCGGACCAACTCATGCCCTCCGCAGCGTGCCCTAAACCCCTCTGATTCCGCTGTCGACGACCTTGACCCTCTTGTGCGGGTAGCGGCGTTCCGCATGCGCCTTGGCCTGCGAGTTCGGCAAGACGTACAGCGTTTCCTTTTTGTCCTGCAACGGTTTTAGCACCAAATCCATGAAGCCCTTGCGGTCGTCGAGGTACGGCTCGATGACATCCTCGCCGGCCGGGCACACCGCTAGGCAGTAGGCAGCCTTGTAGTTGGGCTTGAACGACAGGCTCTGCCACATCGAAGCGTTCTCCGAATCGCTGACCCGCGAGCGGAAGTCGGCCGCGTCGGCGCTGTCGGCGATGGTCTGCGCCCAGTCGGTGAACCCGCCCATGAACTCGCGATAGTTGTGCACCGAGCAGGCGACGAAATCGAAATCGCCGTTCTTGGCGATCGCGCCAACGGGGCAGGCCGCAACGCACAGCTTGCATTCCAGGCATGGGCTGTAGTCCAGCGGCGCACCATAGCTGCTGACCGGCGCGTCCACCAAAATGGTGCCGAGCAAGACGAAATTGCCGAACTTCGGATGAATCACGTTGCGGTGGATGCCCATGACGCCAAGGCCTGCGGCCACAGCGACGGGTTTGTGCGCCACCACCCAGATCCGCCCTGGGAAGTTATCCATCTCCATCGGGAAGGTGGCCGATGGGTTCAGCGCCCGATAGCCGGCATCCTGCAATTGGCGCACGATCCGGTGGCACGCCTCGTTGAGCACCTCGCCGCTGCGGTGGAACTCCTGGTTGGCAACGCTGCGTGCCGTCGAGCGGACGTTGTCACGATTCATCTTCACGACCAGCGAGATATAGCTCTTCGTTCCTGGTAGCGCGGCGTCGACGTGCTCGATCTCCGAGGCCAGGTCGGGGTTGTCGACCCTAGCGAACGCGACGTCATCAGCGCCGGCAGCCAGGGATATCTCACGCAGCCAGTCGGCATTCAGCACGCCGGGTTGCTGCGTTGTACGCGAGCGCACCTTTCGCACGGTGGGGTGCGCGGCCAGTCGGCCGGGAAGTTTTTCCGCCATGCTGAGTATAGCACATAATACTTAGCAATCCGGGTGCCGCATGGATGGTGGTTTCAGCCACGCATCGCCAGGTTGCAAAACCAAATCGGCCAACCTGGTTACGACCTGTCCAGGACCACCGTCAACGCGTGGGCGGAAGCACTTGGCGCCCAAAGTGACCCGACGTCAATCGCGGACTTGTTGATCACGCTGATGCCGGGGATGTTCAAATCGATTTCGACATAAATTTGGGGCGCTACGGGCCGACAATGAATTACCCGACTACTGGTGGATTGCCGGCAGCACTGCCAGGTTCTATCCCACCGGGTTTGGTCAAGCCGACTCAGTAGAGGAGCCGGGCTGCGTCAGCGCACAGCCAGTTCGACGGCGGCCAGCCTGATGCTGACTGTTTAACACCACAGTTGCGCACCAACGGCCATCTAGCAACGAACAACAAACGCAACCTGCTCAAATCCGTCGCTATGTCCCAGGGTATGCCATAGGCGGCAGAGAAAGAAAGCCGGATATGGACCGCCGCAAGCTTTGCAGTGGAAACCGGGGTCGGCGGCACAGCCGAGCCGTCTGACCGTCGAGCCCGCGCGGGCCTGTTCTGACGCCGCCGCACGGTTGGCGCATCCGGAACAACTAGCGCAGTATCGCGCTATGAGGAGAGAAGTGGGCACCGAGATCGAAGTTGAGATCACCGCGCCCACGACGCTGGAGTTTCAGATCGCTGTCGCGCCTCATCCAGGCACCGAGGTCTTCGAGTCGCTTCGGTTCGCCTTGAACGGAACGCCGATCCAACCCTTGGAAGTCAGCGGTATGCACGGCAACCGCATCCACAAGTTCGACGCACCCGTGGGCACACTGAAGGTCGACTACGCGGCGACAATCGTAGGTCAGACCGATCCGGCTCCGGTGACCGAATACGACCAGTCGATGTATCTGCGGCCCAGCCGCTACGCCGAGGCCGATAAGTTCTACGGTTTCGCCGCAACCGAATTCGGCAGCGACGGCGACTCGGCGACGCTGTTGGAGCACGTTAGCTCGTGGGTGGGAACCAGACTGAACTACGTACCCGGCTCCAGCGATCCGATCGACGGGGCCGTGGACACCTTGCTCGCCGGCGAAGGTGTATGCCGCGACTTCGCGCATCTGGTGGTGGCACTGCTGCGTGCGGTGAATGTCCCGGCCCGCCTGGTGTCCGTGTACGCGCCTGGCTTGTATCCAATGGACTTCCACGCGGTGGCCGAAGCTTTCGTCCAGGGGCAATGGCGGGTGGTCGATGCGACGCTGCTGGCGCCGCGGCAAACGTTGGTGCGCATAGCCACCGGCCGTGACGCCTCGGACACGGCTTTCCTCGATAATCACAAAGGCACGATCGCGCTGAACCAGCTGGTGGTGACCGCCGTCGTCGAAGGCGACCTGCCGCGCGATTCGATCGACCAACTGGTTTTTATTCGTTGAACTGCCGCTCCTCGGTGCTCTCGCCGTGCGGAGCCGAGGTTCAGATGCTTTCGCCTCGGGCCAGACGCACGATGGAGTCCGCGGTCTGGAATGCACGGGAATCGCGATGCGCGGCGTAGATGGGAAGGCCGGCGGCCTGGCGTAGCACCAGTACCGCAAGAGCCGTGGCGGTTCGGTGCGGAACGATCAGAAGGTTCACCTTGGCGTCTCGGCCGCTGACGGTCATTACGTGTTGGTGTATTCCCCGCCAACAATGCAAGTTCAGATCCGGTTGGCTTTGCAACGCGGACCAGTTGACATTGATATCGACGATCGGCCCGAGACGGGCGACCAGAACAGAAACCAACTGCGGCAGCTCTCGCGAGATCCGTCCCGTGCGCGGCCACCACGCTCCGTCGATATCGTGCCCCAGCCGGGAAGCCAGTGTGAGCCGCACCGGGCTCGCCGGGCGCGCGCCAGCGGGGCTAGAAGGGTTTGCCTGCTCGACACTGACCAGCGGACCTGCGCGATTCATCGGACAACCCTTCGCATTTCGAGACGATCTGCCCGCGCGCGTCGCGCCGACCAAGCAATCGCGTTGTCCGCGATCTCGTTCGCGAACAACGAAACGGCTCTCCCCGCTACGCTACGCCACCTGCGGCAACTCCGACCCACACCGTTAATTACCGCCGTACGTCGGGTGAAATCGTGTCAGGTCTTAGGTCAGCGACCATGTCGTGTATGCTGATATCGAACGTTGGCATTACGAATAACGATGCCTCCGCGTCGTAGACCGTTCTTTTCGCTGCTCATCGGTGATCCTGAGCCAGATCCTGAAGTAAGGATCCCGAAGCTTCGAAAGCAGATGCCAATGCATCCGCACAGACTTTTTTGCGGCGATCGATATTGCCTGCCGGCAATCTCGCCAACTTGTGCGTTGTGTCTCCTCAACGATTCGCTGGAGCGCGCACACCTGAAATCTGAAGGCATACATACATGACTACACAACCATCCTTCGCCGATCTCGGCGTCGGCGAGCCGATAATCAATGTGCTCGTCGCGCGCGGAATCGCTACTCCTTTTCCGATCCAGACTCAGACTCTTCCCGACACCCTTGCCGGTCGAGATGTGCTTGGCCGCGGGAAGACTGGCAGCGGGAAGACACTCGCCTTTTGCATCCCGCTTGTCGAACGACTGGCGCGGTTACGCAATCCGTTGGGGCCCAGAGGCTTGATCCTGGCTCCCACTCGCGAATTGGCGTCCCAAATCGCCGCTGTCCTCGAACCCCTGGCGGCCGTTCACAACCTGAAGGTCACCACGATCTTCGGCGGAGTGCCGCAAGGCCGCCAAGTAACAGCGCTGCGGTCCGGCATCGACGTAATTGTCGCCTGCCCGGGCCGATTAGAAGACTTGATGAAACAGCGCATCGTCAGGCTCGACACTGTCGAGATCACCGTGATCGACGAAGCCGACCACATGGCCGACCTCGGCTTCCTGCCCTCGGTCACCCGGATCCTGGCTGCGACACCCGCGCGCGGGCATCGAATGTTGTTCTCGGCGACCCTCGACAACGACGTCGACAAGCTCGTCAAGCGCTTCCTCAAAGACCCGGTGACGCACTCCGTAGACGCTGCCGACTCACCGGTGGCTGCCATGACTCACCACGTGTTCCATGTCGCGGGGGCGGAGGCCAAGAAGGAGCTGGTCCACCACCTCGCCTCTGGCACTGGCCGCAGGGTCTTGTTCATGCGCACCAAGCATCAGGCCCGCAAGCTCGCCAAACAGCTGACCGAATCTGGGGTTCCATCGGTCGACTTGCACGGCAACCTCTCTCAGCCCGCTCGCGACCGTAACCTTGCGGCGTTCACCTCCGGCAAGGCACGCGTCCTGGTCGCCACGGATATCGCCGCCCGCGGCGTCCACGTCGACGCGGTGGAACTCGTCGTACACGTCGATCCGCCGGCCGACCACAAGGCCTACCTGCACCGATCAGGCCGTACGGCACGCGCCGGCAACGCGGGTGACGTCGTCACCCTGGCGCTGCCCGAACAACGCAGAGAACTTCAGGCAATGATGCGCAAAGCAGGCATCAACGTCAGTCCCCAACAAGTTGTCGCCAACTCCGCGCCGGTGCAGGCACTAGTTGGTGACCTTGCCCCCTACCAGGCCCCGCCCGCTCCGAGTACCGAGCGCACATCCAATTCCACCGAGCGCAACGGCAGCCCATCTCGCAGGAGTCGATCTGCAGGCACCCGGCAGCGCAGACACGGTGGGGATCAACGTGTTCAGCGGCAAGCCGGCGCCGACGCCGACGGACGCAGAGGCGCACCGCAGCGCCGTTATGCGAGCGCCAGAAATACTTCAGAATGACAAGTCGCCGACGCTAGCGCTCGCGCACGGCCCTTGCCAGGGATCGGTGTCATCCGCCTTCAATAGAGCGGCGGATCACACCGATTCCTTATTGAGTATCCTTGAAAGATCCCATGCCAATCCACCACGAAGAATTCACCGCCTTTGTAAAATTCGGCCCGCAAGACATTCCGGCGCACCCCGATATCTCTCGTCGTGTGCTCCAACGACTTCGGAAATTCGACGACTCGGAAGCGCCGGTGCCCATGGTGCCCGGCGCCCGTATGGTTGCGGTTCCAACATCGTTGTCAATAAATCGATCTGGACTCGGCTGATTGAGCGGCACGTAAGCGCGATTCGTGCGTCATCTCGCGATCAGCGCGGGTTACGCTATCTAGCATCGCGGGTTTGTCGTATGCCGCCCCTTCGGTAGCCGTCTGCGATAGCGCAATTATTAGACGGGAGCGTCCCGGTGGCGCACGTTTCCTCCAATCCCTCTAGCGTGACCCGATTAGCACTGTGCCAACGTGACCACACCCGCGGCGCCATAGACGGCGCGTGGTGGCCAAAAACCTTGAACTTGAGCTCGGAACTACCCGACCTGGTTGCCGTGTTCGGGTCATGGATCGGTGAGGTACACCGCGTCGTTTACGACCCGAGCGCGTGGATGCCCGCACCGGCGCGAGTCATTCGCCGCCACGAAATGATCTCGCTTGATCCATACCGGTTGGTTTTCAGCGACACCATCTACCTGATGGGCACGCATTCCCGCGACGCGGTGCTATTTGTGCTTCCCCCGGCCAGCTCCGGCGAAGATGCCGGGCGCCTGCTGGGCGAAGTCTCCAGTTTGGCTCAGCCGATGAATGCGGCAGTACTGCGCCAACTCATCCGGCAATGCGTCGTGGGATTCGAGCGCACGGAAGTCGCTGTGCCGTAATGGTATGTTGGTGCCAACAGTGCGGTAGACTGTAGAGAAGTTCCCTGGGTATCTGTAGAAGCCACCGGGGGATCAGAGGCCGGGTCGCTACAGTGGCGCCGGCCTTGTCCATGTGATGGGGAGATCTAGTTTCGAGACAACCCCCGACGGTGTCGCGATCATCGCCCTTGCGGCGCAGACGATTTAGCCCGCGTGCTGTTTAATAGCAGCGAAATCCCTTGTGCGGCTGGTGGCTCCGACAGCGAAGTCACTGCGGGAGAAACCAAAGTCGGCGCGGACAAATTTGGCCTGCTGCCGGAGCCGAACAGGGAGTAGACTCCCGAAATCGGGACCGATACAGGCCCCCAATATCAAAGGGCCGTAATGTCTGATAAATCTCCTCGGCAAACTATGACCAAGAAGACGGGTAAGTCCCTGAAAGAGAAACGAGCCACGAAGCGCGGCAAGGCCGACCAAGCCTCGCAGACCGAGGCTCTGCTGCATACCAAGAAAAAGTGAGGCAGCAGAACTATTTTGTGGGGTCTTCTGTGTTACGGTTGCCGCGGGATGTATCTAAATTACATCCACTTGAAAAGAGAGAAGTTAGCATGACACAGGGAACCGTGAAATGGTTCAACAGCGATAAGGGGTTTGGCTTTATCGCTCCTGACGGTGGCGCAAAAGATGTGTTCGTCCACCATTCCGAGATCCAAGGGGACGGTTTCCGCTCCCTTGAGGAGAATCAAAGAGTCGAGTTCGAGATCACCCAGGGACCCAAGGGTCCTCAGGCAGTTGGAGTGACCGCAGTCTAGCGCTTAAGTCGAAAACCCCTGGGGCGGACTAGGTATCGTCCCGGTTTCTTGACGGGCGGCCTTATCGGTCGGTCCCGGGGGTTGGCACGACCTTCCATAACCTTGCACGAGTTTCCTCTCATAGCAAGCGCATTCGACGAGGTCGCTGCACCCCACCAAGGTTCTCGAAAATTCCTCCAACGGCGGCGAATCCGTCAGCCGCGTGTCGCCGTCACCAGTCCGCGTCGCCGCGTCTCACCACTGCCCTCGCCCGACACCTGGAGTGTTTTCCCGGTGCGGAACTTGTATTCCGACGCCGTCTCAGGCGCATCGTCAGACGTCGCGGTCAGGAACCGATCCGGAACGCTCAACTTGAAAATTGTGCGGAAGGTGAGCAGGTACTGGCGAACAAGCGGGCCGGTGGTATACGGCAGGTCGTAGCTGGCACATAACGCCCGAACCCGTTGGGCGATCTCCGCGTAACGGTTGCTCGGCAAATCGGGAAATAGGTGGTGCTCAATCTGATAGCACAGGTTTCCACTCAGGAATGCCAGCACCCAGCCGGCATCGAAGTTCGCGCTGCCCAGCATCTGTCGTAAATACCATTCGGGTTTCGTCTCGCCCTCGAGTACGGCGGGTTCGAACTTCTCCGCGCCGTCCGCAAAGTGTCCGCACGCGATCACCACATTCGCCCATACATTGCGGAGCAGGTTGGCAACCACGTTCGCCTTGAGTGTGCGCTTCCACCGTCGAAGACTGAGAGCCGGAAAGAACACGTAGTCTTTGCCGGCCTGCCGGGCGATCTTGCGGAGCAGCGCGTTAGTAATGGCGGACTTCTGAGCGGCGGTCGTCGCGCGCTCATGTTCCGAGTGCAAACCGTGCGCCGCGATTCCCCATTCGAACATGATGGCCAACGCGATGTTTCGCAAGGGACTAAGCAGGTAACTGCGCTGCCACTTCTGGTCGCGGGTCACCCGCAGGACGCCGAACCCGAGGTCGTCATCCACGCCAACCACGTTCGTGAAGACGTGGTGGCGGTAGTTGTGCGAAAACCGCCAATGCGACGAGACACCCGCCATGTCCCATTCCCACGTACTGGAATGGATTTCCGGATCGTTCATCCAGTCCCATTGTCCGTGGCCGATGTTGTGGCCGAGTTCCATATTCTCTATGCTCTTCGCCACGGCGAGCGCGCCGGTGCCGAGTGCCCAGCCGACCTTGCCACGGGTACCGGCGATAACCAGCCTCGCGGCCACGTCGAGGAAACGCTGAAACACGATGGCGCGCCGGATGTATGTACTGTCCTTTTCGCCGCGGGAGGCCTCGATGTCGCGACGGATCGCATCTAGCTCGATCGCAAAGGCCTCGAGGTCCGCGTCGCTTAGGTGGGCGTATGCCGCTACGTCGGTTATTGCCATCTACGCCTCACGAATGTTCGGGCGAGGTAGCGTCCCGCCCGACCCGCGGCCTGACGGGCGCGGGCGGGATTCGGGGTGGACAGCAGCATGATCATGTCTTTCTTGGTGGCTTCTTTGATGGCACTGTTTCGGTTGACCCGGCGCTGCGCACCTGCGCGAGCACGCCGCCGGATCGGCCAAGTTGGGCGGCCAGGCCACTGAACACAACCTCGAGTCCGTGGTCGAGTCCGGTGAGCCCCTGATAAACGGCCCAAGTCGGCATGAGTTCAATCAACCGGAGGAATTCGCCATCCCCCCGTCGATACAAGCCTAGACGCAGGATGCCGCCGGTCCGCCAAGGCGTTCGACGACGTCCTGCAGCCCAGTGAACCCAGCATTATTATCTTCGCAGTGTAAGCCCATAGCGGTGCCAGCGGGAACCGCGCAACGGTGAACAGTGGCGCACGGGAGGTTAGACTCCGTCGCGGTATGCCAGGACGTCTGGCCGGCGGTGTTCTCGACCGATGTTCTGGACCGGCGGAAGGGCTCGGGCGGGTGAGCGATCTCTGGGTGCCTCCCATCGAGGAAACGATCGCCGCCGCGCCCGATGATCGCTGGCCGCGCCCATGAGCGACGCTTCCCATTACGCGCTGATCATCTTGTTCGCCAGCGCCGTCGGATTGGTCGCGGTGCTGGCGAACCGTCTCACCGAGCGGGTGAAGGTGCCCGTGGCCCTGCTCGTGCTGGTCGGGGCCGCAGTGGCGGTGAATGCGCTACCCGCGCTGCATCCGCCGTCCGAGCAGACCGTAGAGCGAATCCTCACCATCGCGCTGGTGCTGGTGCTATTCGACGGCGGCATGCACATCGGCTGGCCGCGCTTCCACGAGGCAATTTTTCCGATCCTGTCGGTCGGCGTCTTGGGGACCTTCCTCACCACCGCGGGCGCCGCGCTCATGCTGCACTTCGTATGCGGGATCAGCTGGTACCTCGCGGTGCTGGTTGCCACGGCGATTGCCCCGACCGATCCGGCCCTGGTTTTCTCAGTCCTGGGCAAACGTCAGATCGCCGGGCGCAGCAGCACCATCTTGGAGGGCGAGTCCGGTGCCAACGATCCGGTCGGCATCTCCCTGATGGCCAGCCTGATCGCGGCGGGCGGCCTCAGCGCGGCCGGCTTCGCCAGCGTCGGAACCCAATTCGTTCTGCAAATGGTGATCGGTGCGGTCGTCGGTGTCATTGGCGGTCGCGCCCTGATCGTGTTCATCCGACGCGTGACGTTGCCCAGCGAGGGTCTCTACCCGCTACGAACGTTGGCCAGCAGCCTGACGCTCTATGGCATCGCCACGCTTGCGCACGGCTCAGGCTTCCTCGCCGTGTTCGTCGCCGGCATCATGATTGGTAACGCCCGCGGTCCCTACCAGCCAGAAGTCAAGCGATTCCACGCCGCCCTGGCAGGGTTGGCCGAAATCGTCGCCTTCGCGGTTCTCGGACTGACCGTCGACCTGCACACCATCGCCAAGCCTGATGTGTGGATTCCCGGGATCGCGCTCGGCGCTGCACTGACGGTGTTGATTCGACCGTTGGCGGTGGGTATCTGCTTGCTCCCCGTGCAGCTGCAACGAAACGAGCGCGCCTTCGTTCTCGTCGCCGGCCTCAAAGGTGCGGTGCCGATCCTGCTCGGCGAGTTCTTGCGGGCTGCGCACGTCCCCGACGCCGAGCGCCTCTACGGCATCGTGGTCGTCGTCGTCGCATTTTCAGTCCTGGTACAGGGCAGCTCCGTGCCCAGCATCGCAAAATTGTTACGCCTGCCCATGCGCACCGTTGAGCCCGAGCCCTGGGCGATTGCCGTCAGACTGCAGGACGAACCGCACGGGGTGCATCGAATGACCGTCGCCTCTGGCTCCAAAGCCGAGGGGACCACCATCGAAGACCTCGGTGACCAAACCGGCGACATCTGGGTAAGCATCGTTGTTCGCACCAGCGGCCTGGTGCCGGTGCAGGCCGAGACCGAACTCGAGGCCGGCGACGAGGTGGTCATCCTGGCCGATCCGGAACTCCATGACACCCTTGCCTCGCTATTCGACTCTTCGTGATCCGGTCCCCCAAGCTTGATGCGATTGGCCCCGTAGCGCACGATGACCGAATGGTTGCGACCGAGTTGACCAAATCTGAAATCCGCGGGGCGCAGGCACCGTGACCGAATCCGGCGCCACCCGCGTCGCCGTCTACCTCGACTTCGACAACATCGTCATCTCGCGGTATGACCAGGTGCACGGCCGCAACTCGTTCCACAAAGACAAGACGAAGGGGCTGGATAAGGACCGGCTGGGCTTGGCGATGGTCGATGTCGGCGCCATCATCGACTTCGCGTCGTCCTTCGGCACACTCGTACTCACCCGCGCCTACGCGGACTGGTCTGCCGACGTCAACGCCGCCTACCACGGTCAGCTCGTCGGCCGCGCGGTCGATCTCGTTCAACTGTTTCCAGCAGCCGCGTACGGCAAGAACGGAGCCGACATTCGGCTGGCCGTCGACGCGGTCGAGGACATGTTCCGGTTGCCCGATCTGACTCATGTGGTGATCGTCGGCGGCGACTCGGACTACATCGCGCTGGCTCAGCGCTGCAAACGCCTCGGCCGCTACGTGGTGGGCATCGGCGTGGCCGGTGCCAGCAGCCGGTCGCTGGCCGCCGCCTGCGACGAGTTCGTCACCTACGACGCACTGCCCGGAATACCGGCCATCGCAACGCAAGCAACCGAACCCAAAAAACGTGGCCAACGCACGAGCCCCCCTGAGCCCGACCCCGACCCCGACGACGAGTCGGCCACCGCCGATCCGCAAGCCGCCGCCACCGGGCTGCTCGAACGCGCGCTGCGAATCGGGCACGAGAAGGATGACGCGGACTGGCTGCACAACTCCGCGGTCAAGGCCCAAATGAAGCGCATGGACCCGTCATTCAGCGAGAAGTCGTTGGGTTTCAAATCGTTCAGCGACTTCCTGCGCTCCCGTGGCGACCTCGTCGACCGCGACGAAACCAGCACGACGCGCTTGGTGCGGCTGCACAGCGACAGCGCCTCATGATCGGCACCGCGCAGCATCCCTAGGGATCCCCAGTGATCACGCCACTGCGGTACCGTTTGCAGAGGTTGACTCCCCAGCCTCCCCGGAACGTCCGGTGGCGATCCATCAGTGGTCCCTGCCGTGACGCGTCTGCCCGCCCGGGACGTCGGCGTCCTGCAGGTGCGTGGGGAGCCAGTTTCGCTGGGCTATGAGACGATGGGCGGCTTCGTCGCGGCTCAAGACGACCAGGGTTGGTACGACACCGGCGACCTGGGCTACTTAGCCGAGGCCGAGCACGTCGTAGTCTGCGGCCGGGTGAAGGACGTGATCATCATGGCTGGCCGCATCATCTACCCGACCGACATCGAGCGCGCCGCCGCGCGCGTTTCCGGGGTCCGGCCGGGCTGTGCCGTGGCGGTACGCCTGGATGCCGGACACTCGCGGGAGACGTTCGCGGTCGCTGTCGAGGTCGATGTGCGGCCCCGCAACGTGGTTGTGGTCGAGCCGGGGATGATCCCCAAAACGCCGTCCGGGAAGCTTCGGAGCGCGCATACATTGGCGCTCGTCAACTGACTCTTCGGGGCCCGAGCCAGAGTATATTTGGACGTCAGCGAGGGTGCACATAAGGAGCATGTTGCCCGACTTCTTGCCCAACTTCGACGCCCAGCCTGGTCGTGGTGTGCCAGCAGACCCGATGGTCTCCCCTACCCAGCGGGAGTCAGACGAGGCCGAGTTGCACGCCGGACTCAACAAAGTCGCCGGGATCGTGGCGGACGCCCGAGGGGTGATCGAGATACTCCGCGACGTGGCGGAATTCGCGGTTCAGGCGATTCCCGGCGTCGACGGTGCGGGTGTTTCGTTGATCGACACACGGCAGGGCATCCATAGCGTGCAGACCTGGGCTACGACTGAGCTACTTGTCCACGACATCGACGCTGTTCAGTACGACGAACTGAAAGAGGGGCCGTGCATCACGTGTATGCAGTCGCGGCGACCCACAGTGAGCGGCTCGCTGGGTAGTGACGGCCGTTGGCCGCACTTCGGTGGCCGAGTAGCCCGGATGCGCGTGCATTCCGCGCTGGCGCTGCCGCTGATCGTGGGCGACCAGGTAATCGGCTCGATCAATGCCTACGCCAAGAGCCGCGACGCGTTCGGCGATCACGCCGTACGGTTGGGATCTCAGTTCGCCAACACCGCAGCCGTGGCGGTGTACAACGCGCAGCTGTTGGCCAACGCCCACGAGCGGACGTTACGATTGCAGCGCGCGCTGGATAGCCGATCGGTGATCGATCAGGCAGTCGGCATCATCCGTAGCCGGTCGGGTGGCAGCGCGGACGAGGCCTTCGAACGGCTCACCCACATCAGCCAAACCGAGAACATCAAGTTGCACGCCGTCGCCGAGCGACTGGTCGAGGAGGCCGTGCGGCGCGCCCGCGCACGACGTCCCTGAAGCCGTCTACTCCGTTGGCGCAGCCAGGAGTTCGGCCAAGTCCGCCAGGAGTAGCAGCCGGGAATACCGATCGGTCATCAACCTGCGAGCGAGGTCGGTCAGGTGTTCACCGTTGTCCCGCGCATAGGTCCGCAACAGATCGAACGCGCCTTCGACGGACACATCCAGCATTTCGTGAAGTAAGCCCTTGGCCTGCTCGACGATGACGCGGTTGGTCAGCGCGGTGCGTAGCGGCGGCATGACTGTGGAGGGTGTGGGTGGGTGTTCCTGCAGGATCGCGACACATGCGATATGTGACAGGGTCTGGCCGACAAGAAGATCAGCCTCGGCGAGCTCGCCAGGGCTAGTGCCGAACAAGTTCAGCGCGCCTAACACGATGCCGGCGGCACGCATCGGCACGGCGTGCACGGACGCAAACCCGGCCTCGACCGCGACGGGCACGAACCGCGGCCATCGTTCTATTTCCGCTTGGAGGTCGGCGACCGAGACCGGCTGGCCGGTGGCGTAGCAGTCCAGGGATGGGCCTTCGTCGGCTTGTAGCTGGAAGACTTCGAGTTCGCGGGCCTGCTCCGAGGTGGCGGCCAACAGGCGGAGCTGTTGCAATGGGTTGGCGAGCAGAATTCCCGCGGCCGCGACGTCGAGCAGCTCAACACAGTGTTGTGTGAGCGCGGTCAGCAGGTCGACTACGTCGAAGTCTTCGAGCAGGCTGTCGACGAGCGCGACGACGGCGTTCAGCACCCGGGTTTCACGAGGGGTGTCAGTCACGGTGCCCTTCTTTCTGGACCTTCAGAATTCGCCGAGCGCGCATCAGTCGGCGTCGAGGTTTAATCGGCGGTCGAGGATGTCGCCGGCGACGTCGGTGACGCTGCGGCCGGAGGCGTAGGCGTGGGCGCGCAGCCGGACGAGGGCCTCGGCCGGCTCAATCTCCAGCTGGCCGACGAGCATGCCGGTGGCCTGGCTGACCTCCGCACGGCTCAGCGTGTTGAGTTCGGCCCAGGCATTGCTGCTGGGATCCGCGACGGCAGCCTGCAGATCGCCGCCCATGAGGTCCAAAACCGGGATGGCGCTCAGCTCCGCGGCGGCGATCGCGCCGACCAAGTCTTCGTCCGGCAGTGGACCCGGGCGCGCGCGGAAAAGGTCGAGGGCACCAACAAATTCGCCGGCCACGACGATGGGGACCGCGGTGACGCATCTGATCTGGTGGCTCAGCAAGGCGGGCCCATAGGCGGGCCAGCGAGCCTCCTCGGGATCGGCGAGATCGACGACGTGAATCGGAGCCCGGCCCGCGACAGAGTCCAGGCACGGTCCCTCGCCGAAGGTGAATTGCAATTCGTCATACACACGTGCGGGCGCGCCGCTGGATCCCAATGTTCCGCTGCTCGCGCCGTCGAAGACCAGCGAGATCGCCGCTGCGTCAACGTCGAACAGAGCCACACTTGCCTCGCATAGACGGTCGGCCGCCTCTACCCCGCGCTGGCCGTCGATGGCGGCGAGGAGTTGCTCGTGGATCGCCATATTTAGCCGAACAGGGTCCGGGCAACTGCGGAGGCGCCCGAGGGTATCGGCGGGGACATCATCCCTCCAGCCTGTCACTAGTTGGGCCTTTTGACGAGCACAACGCTGGTGGCATCAGCCGCTGGTCACCAACGGCACGCCAAGTGCCAAGACAGCGACATCGTCCTCAACCCCGGAGCCGAAGCTGTCGAGTAACGCGTGGATGGCTTCGGCGATTGCCGACGCCGTCGCCGGTGCGTGCGATTTCGCGAAACGCAACAGCGCACCTTCATCGTCGTAGCGTTCGCGGCGGACGCCGGTGAGGGCCTCAGTCAGTCCGTCAGTGTAAAGGACCAGTGTGTCGCCGGGCGCGAGGTGGAATCGGCTGGCAACGAAGTGCGGTGCGGCAACGAGGCCGACGGCGTGGCCACCGACGCTGTCCACGTAGGTGGCGCTGCAATCTGCGTCGAGCAGCAATGGGGGCACGTGGCCTCCGCTGGCCAACTCGACGTCAAAGCCGTTGTCCCGCTTGGTTAAATTGCCATAGATCACGGTGCAGAATCGGTCATGTTGAGCACCGAGGTTCTGACCCAGCACGGAGTGCAAATTGTGCAGCACTTGCACGGGATCGTCGTCGGATACGGCAGCGGCGCGCAAGGCAGACCTGGTCAGCCCCGTTACCACAGCGGCGTCAACCCCTTTGCCCGAGACGTCGCCGAGGAAGAAGCCCCACTTGGTGCGCGACAGCGGGAAGAGGTCGTAGAAATCGCCGCCTACATCGTCTGCCGACGCGGGGAAGTAGCAAGCGGAAGCGTGCAATCCGGCGGGAGGTGACAGCACTGGCGGGAGTAGCGAGCGTCGCAGTGTCTCGGCGAATGCCAGGACGCGCGCGTGCTCGGTCTCGACCCGCCGTCGCTCCTCTAAAAGCTCTCGTTCATAAGAGCGACGGTCGGCGGCATCGACGGCCGTGATTCGCAATAATTCTGGCTGGCCGGCGGCGTCTGTCTTGATGTTGGCGGTGAGAAACATGGGCAGCCGCGCACCGTCGGCCGTGACGAGGTCCAGCGTGACACCGGTGAGCTCGCCGCTCATGCGTAGCAGCGGCACGAAATGGGTGTCGTAGTGGATGCGGCCCCCCACGGTGAACAGGTCGCTGAACAATCTCCCCGGCAATGCATTTCGGTCATAGCCCAACCATCGGAGCAAGGTGGCGTTGACTCGGACGATTCGACCGTCGAGCTCCGCGATGAGATGACCGCAGGGACCATTTTCCCAGAAGTCCTCCAGGCTGACTTGGGTCGTGTCCATGCTCACGTCGGTCGAGCGAAAGCCGCGATGGCCGACGCAGTGGCGTCCGGTGCACTCACTTGCGGGCAATGTCCGGTTGCGTCCAGGGTGACAAGTCGACTATCCGGGATGCGTTCCTGCACAAAGGCGCCGACCTCGCGCGGGGCGATCGCGTCCTGTGCGCATTCGATCACCAGCGTGGGTACAAATATCCGGGCGAGGTCGTCGCGGTTGTCGGACAGGAATGTGGCGCGTGCGAAAACGCGAGCGTGCGCGGGGTTGTTGCGGCAGAAGGTCTCCGCCAATTCGTTCTGTAACTCGGGGCGATCCGGGGTTCCCATGATGACGGGCGCCATGGCATGCGACCAGCCCAGGTAATTCAGCTCCAACGATTCGAGGAGCTCGTCGATATCGGATTGCGAAAATCCGCCACGGTAGTCGCCGTCGTCGATGTAGCACGGTGACGGTGTCAGCATGACCAGCTTCGCGATCCGGCTGGGTTCGGCGATGACCGCCAGCGCGCCGATCATCGAGGAGACCGAGTGCCCGACGAACACGACGTCGTGCAGGTCGAGTTCACGCACGATCTCTACGACGTCGGCGGCGTATCCGGCCAGCGATGAGTACTTCTGGGCATCCCAGCAAGCCGGATCGGACTCACCGGAACCGACGTGGTCGATGAGCAGCAGACGAAACTCGCTCTTCAGACGGTCCACGACAGGACGCCACAGCTGCTGATCACAGCCGAAGCCATGCGCGAGGATGATAAGCGGCCCGTCCCCGGCACCAACAACGTTGATGTTGTTCCTGGCATAGACGTCCACGGTGCCAGCTTAAGACGCTACGGAAATCCGCCATTGACCGCAGCCGCCGTCGAGAGAATCGTCTAGCTATCGCCGGGCGAATACCCGGAAGGCGGGCCCAAGGGTGGGCCTACCCGACCTGCCCGCGACGATCCAGGAGGACCATGAGTTCGGAACACGCAACAGAACAGGTGGCCCTGTCGGACATTCAAGAGGGCGACATGCTGCAAGATCCCAGGTCTGGCAAATGGATCAAGGTCACCCAAACAACCGAGGCCACGGAGCGATATCGCGTCTACCACGGCGACGGGGGTGAAGTGATCGACTCCCGGTTTGTCACGGGCCTTGTCAATCGCCAGGTGCGGGAGTGATTGCGGGCTTTAAACCTCAATCCGCGAACCCATGACCACCGTGCGGTCGGGCGGCAGCCCGAAGTAATCGGCGGCGTCCGCGGTGATGTAGGAGGTCGCGATGAACAGCTGTTTGCGCCATCGCGCCATGTTCGGCGCCGTACCCTTGGTCAGTTCGAGCTTGGACAGGAAGTAGGAAGCGTCCTCGATCGCGATCGAGCCTTCGGTCTGCTCCGGCTTCAACAGGTGAAGGACGCCAAGAACATCCGGCTTGTCCATGTACCCGAAGCGCGCGGTGAGATGGAAGATCCCGTCCTCGCCGTAGCCCAGATCATCGATTTCCGTCCGCTCGGAGTCGGGTACGCGTGGGCATGGCAGGGTGTCGATCGCCAAGATGACCACGTGCTCATGAAGCACACCATTGTGCTCGACGTTGGCCCGCATCGCCAGGGGCACGGTCTCTTTGCCGCGGTTGAGGAATACCGCCGTGCCGGGGACGCGCAGTAATGGTGGCTGTCCATTAGTGAGCTGATCGACGAACTCGCGCAGCGGTCCCTCGGCCTGCGTCCGAGCTCGTGTGACGATGTCTTGTCCGTGCTGCCAGGTCGTCATCACGGTGAACGCAATGACGGCGATGAGCAGCGGCAGCCACGCCCCGTGCACCAGTTTGGTCAGGTTCGCCGCCAGGAACATCAGATCCACCAGCAACAGAACGCCGGCGCCAATTATGACCAGCCACAGTGGCGTCTTCCACCTCGTCCGGGCGATGTAGAAGAACAGCAGCGTGGTGATGGTGATCGTGCCCGTCACCGCCATACCGAACGCGTAGGCCAGCGCCGCCGAACTGCGGAAGGCGAACACCAGGATGAGCACCGCGACCATGAGCAGACTATTGATCCACGGCACGTAGATCTGGCCAATCGTCGACTCCGAGGTGTGCGTTATCCGCAATCTCGGCAGATAGCCCAGACGAGCGGCCTGTGACGCCACCGAATAGGCCCCGGTGATCACCGCCTGAGAGGCGATAACCGTTGCGGCGGTGGCTAATAGCACCATGGGCAACTGCGCCCAGCTCGGGGTGAGCAAAAAGAAGGGGGCACTCACCGCGGACGGGTCGCCGAGCACCAGCGCCCCTTGGCCGAGATAGCTGAGCGTGCACGCCGGCAGCACGAGAAACAGCCAGCCCCGGGTGATGGCCCGTCGACCGAAATGACCCATGTCGGCGTATAGCGCCTCCGCGCCGGTGACCGCGAGCACGACCGCGGCGAGTGCGAAGAACGCAATGTCGAAGTGCCCGAACATGAACGTTATTGCGTAGGTCGGCGAGAGCGCCTGCAGGATATGTGGGTGCCCGAGGATGCCCGTCACACCGCAGGCGCCGATAGAGGCGAACCAGACGATCATCACCGGCCCGAACAGGCGACCGACGGCGGCCGTACCGTAGCGCTGAACCGCGAACAGCACCAAAATGATCACCGCGGTGATCGGGACGATCCATTCGGCAAGCGACGGTTCGACGACCTTGAGACCCTCCACCGCCGACAGCACCGACATCGCGGGGGTGATCATGCTGTCGCCGAAGAATAGCGCGGCACCAAAGATACCCAGCGCGGCCAGCGTCGCCAGGGTGCGACGGCTGTGTCCCCCGCCCCAACGGCGCAGCAGCGTGATGAGCGCCATGATGCCGCCCTCGCCGTCGTTATCGGCGTGCATCACCAGGGTGACGTAGGTCAGCGTGACGATGATCATCACCGACCAGAAGATCATCGAAACGGCGCCGTAGATGTTGTCGGTGCTCAGTGGCACCGGGTGCGGGTCGTCGGGGTTGAAAATCGTCTGGATGGTGTAGATGGGACTGGTCCCGATGTCGCCGAACACGACGCCGAGCGCGCCGACCACAACGGCCAGCCGAACCGCTCGAACCGCTTCAGGGGCGGCAACCGTGGGAACCGGCGGTGCGGGTTCTGTACTTGTCTGCACGGCGAGATCCTCGTTTGGTAGGACCGCACCTTGGTCGCATGGACTGGATGCGGTATGGGCGTCAAGAACTCAATGCGCAAAAAGAACGGGTATCTTCACCACGAACCCGTCAAAGCAATGGGAAACGCTACCGGTCCCGGCTGCGCATTGCCTGATGAGTCTCGATACCTGGATATCAGACGATATTTCGGAGCCATCGAGGTGAACAGGCGACGTCGGACATCTAATTCGGTGGCGACGGACTCTTAGGATGCGCAGATTATCGACACCTTGCGGAGAAATCAGATGCTGCGGCGCCAGTGCTGGTTATTCGCGATCGGTTCGTCCTTGTTCGCGATCGGTACGGCTCCGGGGTTTTCCATGGTCGGCGGTGCGGGCGCCACCAATCTGCTGTGCTTCGTCGGCTCTTGGTTTTTCACCGGCGCCGCGGTGATGCAGCTACTCCTCAGCCGACCGTCACATATTCGGCAGTGGAGAACGCCAGCAAAGCGACTTGAATTCGCTTCGGCGGCAATACAGTTCGCCGGAACCGTGCGCTTCAACGTCAGTACCGGTGCGGCGCTATGGGCGCATCGAGTACCCACCCGCCGGCGCTTCGTGTGGTGGCCGGATGCGCAGGGTTCGATCGCTTTCCTGGCCAGCAGCGCACTGGGGGTGTCGGCAGTAACCCTGACGGTCGGGCTCGTTCAACCGAAATCACGCGAGTGGTTGACAGCGTGGATCAACGTGATCGGCTGCATCGCCTTCGCCGCCTCGGCAGTCGGCGCCTTCATCACCAAGAGAGGCGTCACTGAAGACGCTCCGCTGGCCAACGTGGGCACCTTCGTCGGGGCGCTCTGCTTCCTGATCGCCGCTCTCCTCACGTTGCCCAAAAGGTTCTCACCTGACAGCCAGTCGGCCGGCCCCTGAGCCTTCTGCTCCTTTTGTGGGTCGCAGCATCCTCCCGGCGAGCAGAGCCGTAACCCATCCGGGCGCGAATCGTCCGGAGTTGGCCATGACCCGATTGCGCAGGCCCGGGACGGCCACCGGCCGGCCGCGATCGAGGGCGCGCAGCCCGGCGACGACGATCGGTTCGGGTTCGGCGAGGTGCCGATAGATGGCGGTGTGCGAGACGTCGGAGCCGAGCGCATCGACGAACCCGGTGCGCGTGGGCCCCGGACACAGGGCACTCACCGTGACCCCCGATCCCCTCATTTCAGCCCACAGGGCCTGGCTGAACGACAGCACGAAGGCCTTGGAGGCTCCGTAGGTGGCTTGAAACGGGGCGGGTTGAAACGCGATCGTGGACGCAACGTTCAAGATGCCGCCCTTGCCGCGCGCCACCATCCCCGGCAATACGGCGCAACTGAGCCGCACCAACGCGTTCACGTTGACCGCGACCAATTCGTTCTCCCGCGCCGCGTCGGCCTTGGACAGGGGGCCGTAGGTGCCAAACCCCGCGTTGTTGACCAGGACGTCGATCGACCGCCCGTCGAGCTGGGCCAGGAGGGCGTCGACACCGGCGTCGGTGCCGAGATCAGCGACCACGACCTCGACGCCGAGACCCGGCGCGATCCGGTGAACAGATTCCTGCACTGCCGTCAGTCGCAGTTCGTCACGCCCGGTCAACACCAGGGGCAGGCCCCGCTGGGCCAGTTTCGCGGCGAATATGGCACCGAACCCGGAACTGGCGCCCGTGATCACGGCGCACCCGGCTTCGGCATCACGCACTTCTTCGACCCTGCGGGGTTCGGCCATCTCTGGTCCCTCCAAACTATGTTCGACGACCATGTTGATGGTGTTAACATACCACCGATGTTAATGTCGTCAACATGGCGGACGAGGCGGCGCGGCGCGGCAGCTACCACCACGGCGATCTCAAACGCGCGCTCACCCAGGCAGCACTGGCCCTGGTGGCGGAGAAAGGCCCCAAAGGCTTCAGTTTGACCGAGGCGGCCCGGCGCGCCGGCGTCAGCGCCGCAGCGCCGTACCGCCATTTCGCGGACAAGGCCCAGCTGCTGGCAGCCGTCGCGGAAGAAGGATTCATCCAGCTCCACGAGGCGCTTCGCGCGGCCGGCGAAGGTATCCCCGACCCCAAAAACCGGGTAATTGAACTCGGACGAGCCTATGTGCGTTGGGCGGTCACTCATCCGGATTATTACCTATCCATGTTCGGTACCGAGACGGTCAAACGGGATCATCCCGACCTGCTGGTCGCCGGAGGCCGGGCCTTCGACAACTTGGTCGATGCGATAACGAGCTGCCTCGAGACGGGTGTACTACAGAGCCAAGACCCGTTGACGATCGCGGGACCCATGTGGTCGCTGGTGCATGGCGTCGCTTCGCTGGCCATCGGCGGCGATCTGTGCGATGTCGGCATTCACGAGGATCCAGAAGCCCTGGTGGTGCGCGCCACGACCGAATTCTTGTCGGCCGCCGAACCTGGTTGACGGCTATCGCTTGACTGCGCCGCTCGTTCGACTTGAAAGCACCACTGGTTCGAATTGTGTGCCACGATGATGCGGTGCGCGCATTCGCCTGCCCGGTATGCCGCGGGTTCGTAGGATTCGAATCGCACCGTTACCCGAACTGCCAGCCCGCGTTGGGATTTCATGCGCCGACGAAGGCGATGGTCGCTACCTCTTCGGGTGCGGCGGTCATCGATGGGTCCCGTGGGAGGATTTCGCGGAATGCTTTGCGCACTATCTGCACACCACCGACACGATCAACACCGTGGGCGAGGCCGGTCTCGTTCTGAACGCCGACCGGGTGCGCGTCGCCGTTCCCCGGGACATCGTCCCGTTGGCGTCCTACGCCGACGTCCCAATCGAACAGCTGCACTGCGACTGGAAGTGGTTGGCGCTGTTCTTCAACCGCTTCAACATCCCGCCGCCGGTGATCCGCAAGCTGGGCTTCGTGCACAAACTAGTTCGTCAAACAGCGCTCACCGGCACCGCGGGAGTGCGGTCGTCCGTCCCACCAGGCGAACCCGAAGGTTCACGCTGTCATGTGCAAAGTTGAGGTGCGTCGCACACATTGCCGGGGCAATAGGTCGAGTGTGCTGCGTTGACGATGGATCCGACGTCCAACAACGACATGCCCTTCGGGGCCATGGTGGCGTGGATGTCGTCGGCAATCTGTTGTGGCGCCCAACCCCAGGTGAGGTCATAGCAGACGAGATGCGCCACCCCGATGACCGCCTGATCGCTGTTCGGCGGCCAATCGAGGCCGACCGCGCGCAGTTTTGCAAGGTAGGCGTCATCCTCGGGATTGGCACTCGCGATCGGAGTGCTACCGACCAGGGCAACGCCAGCCATCACGGGGATGGTAAGTCTGGCCAGCCAGCGAGGTGAGGGCATTCGATTCCCTTCCATTCTTCTTGGCGTCAGCAAGGCCGCCAGTAGCGTGCCGGTGCAAAGCAGCACAAGCATGAAGGATAGCGAAGGGCCGACAATATTGGTAGAGAAGACTTTTCGAAGTTCAACCGTGATCAGAGTTGCTTTCGTCGCCGCCAGCGGATGCCGGTCGTCCGATGGTGGGCGAACTCCGCCGCTTCGGACAGCGCAGAATGGCAGCCATGAACGAAACAGAGCAACTCGGTATTGACGTATCGCTCTTCTGCCCGGCGCAACATCAGATCGGCAACCTGCTCAAGTTCTCCACCCAGATCGGCTATCGCCAGAAGGGCGGCCAGCTGGGCGCGTGGCCGTCACACCAGTCGGACGGGTGGTGGGAAGTCAGGTGCCCCGAGGGGTGCCCCGGCGCGTTCGGCGGCGCTGTGGATCCGATCCGCCAGGAGGTCGACAGGCTCGCGGCCGACCCGAACCGGACAACTGCCCACTACACCCTCAAAAAAGTGGGCTAGACGCGAGTGAAGGTTCGCTTCGGGATCGGGCTGGGTGCGGACACTGCTCCGGATCAGCTCGCCGGAATCGTCGACCACCTGGAGACCAGCGGGGTGGACTCGTTGTGGTTCTCGGAACTCGTTTACTCCCCCGCGGTGGATCCCATGGTCGGGATGGCCTACGCACTGGCCCGGACGACCCGGTTGAAGGTCGGCACTTCGGTGGCGGTGCTGCCGGGGCGTCATCCGGTGCTGGTGGCCAAACAGCTGGCGTCACTGGCGGCCCTCGCGCCGAAGCGGGTTCTTCCCGTTTTCGGCTTGCGTTCGGCGATTCCGGCCGAGCGCGAGGTGTTCGTGGTCCCCGACGGCCAGCGCGCGGCGGTGTTTGACGAGTCGCTACGGGTGCTGCGCTCGGCGCTGGCCTCCGATACGGCCGGCGACACCACCTTCAAAGGCCGCTATTTCACGGTCACCGCGCCGGCCGTCGCACCGCGGCCGGTGCCTGCGCTGGACATTTGGGTGGGCGGCTCCGCGCCGGCGGCCTTTCGGCGCATCGGCGCGCTGGCCGATGGCTGGTTGGGCAGTTTTCTCACCCCCGACGAGGCTCGGGCGGGGCGCGAGGCCATCGAACGCGCCGCGGCGCAGGCCGGCCGGCATATTGAACCCGATCACTTCGGCATCTCGTTGGCCCTAGTGGAAGGGGCCGACGGGGAATTGCCGGCGGAGTTGGCCGCCGGGGTCCGCAGGCGCCGGCCAGACCTCGATCCCGGCGAGTTGATCGCCGCCGGCTGGAACCAGCTGCACCGGCAACTCGACGGCTATCTGGAAGCCGGATTGACGAAATTCGTCATCCGGCCCGCCGGTCGTGCGCCACTGGACGGCTTCATCGATCGGTTCGTCGCCGAGCTGACCGGCCGGCAGAACTAGATCGATACCGGCCGAAACCCGCTGCGGCTCAGAAGCTGTCGAAAATGCTATTGACTATGTCGTCGCCGATGCCGATGCCCGCGCCGGTGACGATCGCCTGGCCGAACCGTCCGCCGAGGAACCGCTGCAACGCGCCACCGCCGGCCGGCGCGGGCTGCTGGTACTGCGGTTGGTACGGGGCCTGGTATTGCGGCGGTTGCGCGTACTGGGCCGCGGGCGGCGGGTAATAGGGCTGCACGGCCGGGGCCGGCTCGACGTTCGCGACATGGTTGTCGACCACGGCGTGAATCGCCTGCAGGAGCTCCGTGGTGGTGCTTTGCTCGTCTCGGATCGCCAACGCGATCTCTTTGAGATCCAATGCCCATTCGCGGGCATTCGGGTCGCCCGCGCTGGTCGCGGCCGACAATTTGTCGGCCAGCGTTTGGATCAGTGTCGTGGTTTGTTGCGCCTGCTGCTGCAGCGCACTGAATTGGCGGTCCACGGTCTCGGTGTCCACTGCCGCGCTCTCCTTCGCTAGGTGTCTCAATCGACTTCTACCACCACGACAGCCGAGATAGCTGAGAGCCGGCTGAGCGATCCCGATGATTCGGCCGCCAAACGACGGCGCGGGCGCAGTTCGTGCACCCCACGGGTATCCTCGTTATGATTCGGCCGTACGACAAAATATAAAGGGTCCCATGGAATTCCGTGTCTTTATCGAGCCACAACAAGGCGCCCGCTACGCCGACCAACTCGCCGTCGCCCAACTCGCCGAACAGCTCGGCTTTGCAGCCTTCTTCCGGTCCGACCACTATGTGGCGATGAGCGGCGACGGGCTGCCCGGACCGACCGATTCGTGGGTGACGCTGGGCGCCATCGCGCGCGAAACCTCCCGCATCCGGCTGGGCACGCTGGTGACGTCCGCAACGTTCCGCTACCCGGGCCCGCTGGCGATAACGGTGGCACAGGTCGACGAAATGAGCGGCGGTCGCGTCGAATTAGGCTTAGGCAGCGGCTGGTTCGCAAAGGAGCACCAGGCATACGGGATTCCGTTTCCCTCGGTGCGGGAGCGGTTCGACCGGCTCAGCGAACAACTGGCGATCGTCACCGGGTTATGGACCACGCCACCGGGTGCGACGTTCGATTACGCCGGCACCCACTACACAGTCGCCGACTCGCCAGCGCTACCCAAACCGGTGCAAACCCCGCATCCACCGATCATCATCGGCGGCGTCGGCGCCAAGCGCACTCCGGAACTGGCCGCCAGGTATGCAGCCGAATTCAATCTCCCGTTCGCGCCGATCGACGTCGCCCGAACCCAGTGCCGGCGAGTGGCTGACGCGGTTTCCGCGGCCGGCAGACCGGCCGACTCGATCGTCTACTCCTGCGCTTTTGTGCTCTGCGCCGGCCGCGATGACGCCGAAGTGGCCCGTCGCGCCGCGGTGATCGGGCGGGACCTAGACGAGCTGCGCTCTAACAGCCCGCTGGTCGGCACGCCCGCCGAGATCGTCGACAAGCTGGGCCCCTGGCGGGACCTGGGCGTGCGACGGCTGTACGCCCAGGTCCTCGACCTGTCCGATCTGGCGCACCTGAAGCTGTTGGCGGGCGAGGTAATGCCGCAGCTGCGTTGACGCAACACGTTAGCCGATGGGCAATTCAGGCTTTGCCCGGTTGACTTTCGACGTAATCCATCGGCGGACCGCCGCCTTGTCCGGCGTCGCGGTCAGCAACAGCGGTCGCCAGTGCCGTCCCACCCTGGATCGTCCCGACAATCTCGACTTCATCGTTGACCTTGAAACGTGAAGTAGCGGGCGCGGTTTGGCTTTGGCCAGCGTTGAAGCCTGCAGTGACGAGGGTGGTGTTCGGGCTGACCCGGTAGGTCTGGGTGTAACCGTTGGCGCTTCGCGCGGTCACTGACTCCGCGGACACCGCAATCAGTGTCCCTTCCTGACTCACCGGTTGGGGGGCCCGCACCTGCTCATGCACGATCCCATCCGCAGTACCGGAAGGCGTTTCGGACGCGACCGCGCTGACCACCAGCGCCGCGAGACCGGCGGCACACAGCACCGACGCACAGGCGAGGTCAACGATTGTTGTGGAGCCAGATGTGTTGCGCCGCGCGCGCGAACCCATCCGCGGCCGTCGTCCCTCCGGCAAGTCGGTCATGCGGTGCTTGGCGCCCATGTCCGTCCTTACCTCCACATGACGAACCCGGCCTTTACCGAGTCAGTTTGACTCGGGTGTAATACCCGAACCGCTGCATCGGTAAACGGTGGCGGCGCCGGAAGCGCCAGGCAGCGGACCTACACCGGTCGCGCCGAGATGTTGCCGCTCGGGCAGGCGTGGCGCCGCATTTGTCGGAAGAAACGCTCGGGCGGGCGTGGCGCCGCATTTGTCGGTAGAAAGAGTGCAACGCAAAATGTTCGGGCCTCGGATTGAGGAGTAGCGGAATGACCATCAACAATCCCTTTTGGGAGGCGATCAAGGATTGCGTTGAGCCCGATAGCCTCCAGGGCAACCCGGTGGTCGGCGAATTCCGTTCGGACCTCAGCGTGGAAGAGTGCATGGCCCGCACTCCGAACCGGCAAAGGCTCGTCAGGAAGTACTGCTGGACCATTCCCGACCCCGATACCGTGGCGTTCGTGGCCGAGCACGCTCACGGTGGCCTGGTCGATCCGATGGCGGGGACGGGCTATTGGGCCTACCTGCTAGCACAGGTGGGCGTGGACGTCGTCTGCTACGACCTGAACCCTGGCGCGGCACTGGTCACCAATGGCTGGCACGGCGAGGACCTCTATGCCGAGGTGTGCGCAAAGGACGCCGCCGAAGCGGCAGCGCTGCACCCGGACCGGACGCTATTCCTTTCGTGGCCGCCCCATGCCCGGGATGTCGGCGCGCGCATCTTGGTGGCCTACAAGGGGAAACGCGTCATCTACATCGGCCAGGGCCACGGCCGTGGTACTGGCGACGATCAAATGCACCGGATACTCGATACAGATTGGACCGAAGTCGATTCCCGCAAGCCGGTTCAATGGTGGGGCGTATACGATCGGGTAACGGTGTATGAGCGGGCGTTCACCAGCTACTGGATCCCGGCTACATAGCCGCTCGCCGACTAGTTCCGGCTCCGGCCGCCGACCAGTTGCAGGAAGAACGAGAACACGTTGAGTGCATCCAAGAAGATCGATGCGGCGATCATCGGTGCCGAGTCCATGTCCGTCGATCGGCGCAGCCGCTGGAAGTCGACCATGGTCAGACCGGCGAAGACGACCAACCCGAGGATCGAGTAGATCAGCGCACCGCCGGGAATATGCACGAAGATCAGCACAACGCCGAATCCGATGAGCGCAAGTAGCGCCCAGAAGCCCATCCGGGCAATGCCGGACAGATCGGTGCGGGTGGCGTAACCGAAGGCGCCACAGCCGGCCACGAACAGGGCCGTCGCACCTCCGGCTTGCCACAGCGCGTCGGGGTCCGCATTGGCGTAGTAGACCAGCGTGGGCGACATCCCCAGGCCCAGCAGCAGCCCCACCGCCAGCAACAGTGCGATGCCCAGGCCAGCGGAACTGCGGATGGCGAACCGCATCCCGATCAGGCAGCCGAACGCGAGGATGTAGCACACGAACGCCACGCCATTGCCGAGGTTGCGGCCCAGGTAGGCACCGATCGCGAATAGGCCGGCGGTGGCGGCCACGAACCACATGACCTGGGCGAAAAGCGTGCGCGTCCGGTTTTGCACACCGACTGCGCCGTAATCGGGTGAGCTCATGGCGTGGGATCCGTTCTATGCGAAGTTAGTCAGCGGGGACGGCGTGACCGGCCTGGCCGCATTGTTTCGCAGTGGCGAGCCCGCGTCGATGGCACGGGTGACAACGTCAGCCGCTAATGGATGTGTGCCCGGACAACGCACGGCGTGATCGTACCGCGCCAGAAATGTCTTGCTAACACCGAAAATAACCCCTGCCGGGGGCGGAACACTTCCCGCACTTGGCAGTCCGCAGCATGGGGATGTTAGAGGCATAGCGGTTCGCCGGGACTTGTGACAACGTCGTGACACCCGCAGACTGGACAGTATGCGCGACCGCGAGACGATCGACGCAGAATTGCGTCGCATCGCTTCTGCGCGTCGATCGATGACTGAGCATGGCGATCAGACGTCGTCCCATCAGCTCGACAGACTTCTTGATGAGCGCCTAGGCCATCATCCAGAAGAGACCGGGGTCATCGTCGCTATGCGGCGCGACCTCGTGGAAACCGGCCACACCAGGCCGCGCCGCCGTAAGAGTGCACTGCGCCGCTTCGGCCTACTCGCGGCCTTGCCGCTATCTCTGATAGCCGTCGCCGCGGTGTTGGTGGTGATGTTCGCGGTGCGCCCCCCAGACCCAGCCGCAGAGCCGGCGGACGTCCCGCCGTCCAGCGCACAACCCAATCCGGCCCCACCAAAAGCCGCCCCACCGCCGAGCGCACCAACGCCGCCGCTTGACATCGTCGACACGGCATTCATCGACGCGTTGACACGCGAAGGCGTGCCGGTACCCAGCCGCGAATACGTGACGGCCCAAGGTCACGCGGTCTGCGACTTCCTAACGCGCCAATCCAACTTCGGAGAGGCCGTCAGCTTCGTGCAGCGATCGACGATATGGGACGCCAATCAAAGCACCGACGTCGCCGCCGGCGCCATCGTCTCGTACTGCCCCCAGTATGAAGTCGCAAGCCAGGGCGAAATGCAGCAGACATATCAGAAGACGCTCACTGATATGCAAGCCATCCAACGTGATCTACAAGGCATCGGAGATGGACTGCACGGCATCGGCGATGGTCTGCAAGCTATCCCAGGCCACCAGTAATCCGGGTCATCGCCTGAGCAATACGGGACTTCCCTACAGCTCCACGAAGTCGTCGGTGGGGAGCCGGGCCGCACTATCGGCGGTGGGTGCGCCAGTCTCCACAGCGATGTTTGAGGCCTGCGCCCGCCGGGCCTCGACCCGCGCCAAACACCGCTGCACCGATACCGCGGCTATGCCCAGTTTGCGGCCGATCTGCCGAACAGAAAGACCCGATTCCCGCAACCGATAGCACTCGGCGTCTAGACCACCGAAATACATTACAAACAAACCACTTTCAGGTAAAACATCCGGCTAGCAGGCATTTCACCGCCGCCTCACCGCTGTACGTCGAGTGTACGCAGCCCGCGTACCCAGTACTGCGCAACACGCATACTTGCCGTCCATCGGCGCCGCTGTCAACGTGTCCCACTGCACCATGCACCGATCATGGGGTCCGTAGGATGGTCACGCGATTAATTGACGTATGAGTCAATTCGATGACGACTGTCCCGATTGCCCCCTGCAACTAGGTTCAAGGGGACGTTCGGCACGGCCGAATTCGATCAGTTTCGCGGATGTCTTCCTTTATCCCATCGCGTGAAACCCGACTTCGTGGCGACGTCCTCGTCGTTGAACCAGACTTCGGCGATCGTCTGTTTATAGGACGGACTGTCGGGCGTGTGATAGAGCATCGAATCCTCGTTGCCCTTGATCGTCCAACCTTCCGGACCACTGCCAGCAGCACCAGGCTTGGCCGACCCCACACCGTAAGGACCAGGCGGCACATCCGCGAACTTGGCCGCGGCGGCACCTCCGGCTACCGCCGCAGCACCCACGGCTAGCTCACCGCCGGATACATGCGGCCCCTTCACATCCACACCCGGAGCCGACACGAGCGGCATCTCCATGGTGGGCGCGTCGGAACCAGACAGGTGCGGCGGCGTCGCGTTCACATTGGGCGCCGAAACATGCGGCAACTTCGTGGTGGGTGCATCGGGAGCCGACACATGTGGCGCCTTCACTCCGGCGCCTGCGCCCAGTGCGGCGTACAGGGGAATCTGTCGCTTGACCCGCCGGATCATTAAAGCGAAAGTCAGCAACAGGCCGAGGACGAACGCCAAGGCCATCAGCCACCAGTTCACGTTGTTCATTACCGTGTTCCTATCTCGCACCGGGAAGAGCTGCGAGGGCATCTTCCTCGCTGGTACGCCTGATCGACACGACGGTGATCAACCAGGCGACCGCCGAACCCCCTACGAAGGCGGCCAGGTACCACAACCACTGGATGACGAAGTCCATCTCGAATTCTCCTTAGCTGATTGCGATCACGACGCGACGGTTCTGGGCGCGTCCTGCCGGCGTGTTATTGGGGGCGATCGGATCGGCCGAACCGAATCCCTTGGACGTGACATGGTCTCGCGCGACGCCCTGCGAAATGAGGTAGTCGGCAACCGATTTCGCCCGGTTACCACTCAGCGGAATGTTGATCGCGTCGTTACAGGCAGTGGACCAGTGCCGATCACCGAGGTGCGCTGGCACGTATAGAGGGCTCAGCCTAGGAACCGCCGCGGCAGCCCATGCCGGCCGCGATCCGGGTGTCGGGTCACGAACTCTCAGTTCGGTTTGCGGATCATCTCATCGCCTGCCACTTCGGCTTGAGGTCGCCTACCCCGTCGCCGGCGACGCAGGTTTGCGACCGCCACGCGGTAAACAAACGCCGGGTGGACCAGGCGGATCGGGGGGTCGATGAGGCCGTTGACCTTGAAGAAGCGCGCGGCGACAACGGGGTCGGACTCGCAGGCAGCCAGCACCCAGTCCGCAAGATGGGCGGCAATGCGCATCGACCTCGACCGTTGACCCGTCACCTCCGGGAAGGCCAGGTCAGTGCCCGCTGCCAACCACCATGCCACGCCGATCGGTTTCGCTGATGCGCGGAAATATCGCCGGGGCAGGTCGGTCCCGCCGCGACCTAGACAGTCCCGCAGTGCGGTGGCGTCCAGCGCGGCCACCGTCATTCCTTGCCCGTAGATGGGGTTGAAGCTGCAGATCGCGTCGCCGCAGACCAGCAGACCCTCGGGAAGTCGGGGCATCTTGTCGTACCGTCGCCACTGGCTGGACGGCATGCGGTGATGTGCCACCTCGCCGATTGGTTCGGCGGCCCGCACTGCCGCGAGCAGGTGGGAGGGGCAGTACTTCTGGGCGAACGACAGCATGCCGGCCAGGTCGCGAGGCGGCTCGTGGCCCGCCATCCCGAAGACCGTGAACATCCACGTGTCGTTCTCATTGCCGGACAGGAACATCCCGGTTGGCCGCCCCGGCGCGGGTCCGATGTCGACCAGCTTTTCCTTCAGCGTGCCTTCGGGGATCCGCAAAAGTTGGCTTACATAGCTCGTATGCATGACGATGTGGTCCTCGACCGGTCGGCCGTACCCGCGACTCTCCAGAAATGCTGGCGTGTGGGCACCGCGGCCCATCGCGTCCATGACTACATCGGCCATCAACTCGCGTTCGGCACCGCCGTCGCGGTTCACCACCCGCACCCCGATGACGCGATTCCGATCCGCCGTCCACTTCAACTCAGCAACATCATGGCCGCCCATAATCGTCACGTTGCCGATCGCCTGGAGGCGCTGCCGGACTTTGCATTCCAGCAGCGGCCTGCTCGGCAAATACACCGCCAGTTCCTTAGGCTCAAGCGAAATCTGGCCCGATCGGAGCATCTCGTAGCCGCCGAATGACAAGTGAAGCTCGGACAATTCCCCGTCGTCCCATACGGGAGCACCGCGGGCTACCAGCTCATTGAGAAACCCAGGAAAGAACTCATCTAAGATCTGCGCACCGCGGGCCAGCAGAATATGGACATGCCGACCCTGCGGTACCCCCCGCCGCGTGGCAGGGTCGTCTGGCAACATGTCTCGCTCGACCACAGTGACGGTCCCAAAAAAATCAGCCAGCACCCGCGCGGCAAGGAGCCCGCCCATGCTCGCCCCAAGGACGACCGCGTGCTCACCCAGTTCTGCCACGGCGAAACTTCCGAGTCGAAGTCGAACGTCTCATCGCTGGCCGTCAGTTCGGGGCGCAATGACAGTCGCGTCAGCAGTCGCAATCAGCGCTTCGAAACCGGCGGCTGCTGCCTGCGCGTGGTGGCGTTCCATGAAATTCCGGTAGCTGTTCTCGTCGCCGTGCGCCAGCGCGAGCAGCGCCCGCGAACGCAGCAACGGGAGTTCGTGGAGCACAAAGCCAGGATCGGTGGGTACGGCGGCCAGGCGGTCGATCGTCGCCTGCGCTTCATGCTGGTCGCCAATGGACCCGCGTCGAACCAGCAGTTCTACCAGAACGTTGGTGGCCCTTCCGCGCCAGATCATGTCGCCGCTCTCATACGCGCTATCCACGACCGCCCGCACCATTTCGATGGCACCATCGAGATCACCGTTGAGGGCCTTCTCCATCGCAAACTCGGGGTCGACGATAGTCAGGGCACTCAAGGAGAACCGCTCCGTCAGGGCGGCGTCGCGAGCTTGGGTGAACAGGTCGAGGCCCGCCTCGCGTTCCGCGCCGTCGCGACTAACCAGGGCGAGGCCTCTGCTGAGTCGGCCCATTCCAAGAACGAAGTCTTCGCCGGATCGCTCGGCGATGCGCAGCGCCTCGGCCGTCTCGTGCATGGCGGTCGCATCGGGCGGCAGCGCCCCGAACGGAATGGAGGCAACGTACTTCCACAAGAGGGCGAAAACGTAACTCGTCGCATCAAGAGGAGCGGCCATCGCGATTGAAGTGGCGGCGTCGTCTTGCCAACCCCGGATTCCCAGGCACATCTTGACGTGGCCCCGCATCGCGATCGCCGTACTCAGCGGTGAGCCGAAGATCACGTTGCCCTTGGTGGGGTCGCCGTCCGCCAAATCGATGAGTCGGTCCGCCAATCGCAGCGCCTCGATCATCTCGCCCGCCTGGCATTTGGCGTAGATCGCCGCGAACAACAGAGCCACCGTCAGCGTCGGATCTCCGATCGATTCGAGCAGTTCGCTCTGCTCCGAAGCCACTTGGGCCGCCTGGCGGAAGCGGTTATGAAAAGTCAGCGCCATGATGAACCCGGTCATGCCGATCGCCAGCGACACTTTGTCGTCAGCTGCTGTGCACAGATCTCGCAGTTCGTCGAAACCGGTATCGGCGATGCTGCCACCGACCTGCCACAGGGTGCCACACAGCAGGGTGCGGGGCGCGATCCGCAACGACGTCCGATCCGGGTCGTCGGCCGGTAGCCGGTCTGCGACCTGACGAGCCCGCTGCCAATTGGTGCGTGCCGCGCGAATATCACGAAAGGCCGACCAGGCGCCGGCGCGCATATGCCAGTCGAACGCCGCACGCAGATCCCCGGCAGCCTCCAGGTTTTCGGCGATCAGGGCAGCGTTCTCGTCGGCCGCCCCAGGGTCCTGCTGCTCGATCGCGACGGCCAACCGCCGATGGAGCTCGGTGCGCCCGGACTTCAACTGTGCCTCGTAGGCCACCGCGCGGATCAAGGGGTGCCGAAATGCATACTCGGCGCGCGGAGTGAACATCACCTGATCGATCAACTCCACCTGCAGCAACTCGGCGATCGCCGCCGACCCCTCGATGTCACCCAGCAAGGCGGCTAGTAGCTCAGGCCTGAACCGCGCACCGATGACCGACGCGGCATACAGAAACTGTTTGGCCGGCCTCCCGAGGCGGTCGACGCGGGCAGCGATGGTCGCCTGCAGCGTGGCGGGCACACTGATGTCGGCGGCGTCATCACGGCTGGTGTAGGCGCCCCGGTCGCCGTCGAGGACACCGCGTTCGGCCAGATCGCGCACGATCTCCTGGACGAAGAATGGGTTCCCGTCGGCCCACTCGGCGATCTGGGCCGCCAATCCGGTCACCGACGGGTCGGGACCGAGCAGTTCAGTTGTCAGCGCCGCGGTCTCCGCCGAGTTCAGCGGCGCCAACGAGATCGTCTGGGCGCCCGGTGTCCGCGACAACGCGCCCCGGTATTCGGGGCGGTAGGTGATCAGCACCAGCGAGCGGCTTTGCGGTACCACCGTGACGAACTCAGCGAGCATCGCCTCGCTGACCTCGTCGATCCAGTGCACGTCCTCGATCACGTACTGCGCCGGTGTGGTCCGGGCCAGGGCGGCGGCGTTCAACAACGCCGCCAGCCGGCGCCGGCGGGCATCGGGGGTGATGGCAGGCAACGCGACGTCGGGGTCGCCGATTCCCAGGAGGTCGTCCAGCAGCAGCAGATCTTCGGGGTTGGCGCCGGGGATGCGGTCGCGCACCCGCACTCGGCCCGCGTGCTCGTCGAGGTCGGTGATCCCGAACACCGTCCGCAGCAGTCGCGCCACCACAAGGAATGGGACCTCGCGGGTGTGGGATTCGCAGGCGACGGTGAATACTTCGACTTCGCGGCCGGCCGCCAAACGCACGGCCTCGCGCGCGATACGGCTCTTGCCGATGCCGGGTGGCCCCACCACCCCGGCTACACACCCGGCACCGGCGATCGCCTGATCGAGGATGCCGGCCACGGTACTCATCTCCCAGGTGCGCCCGACGAGGGTCGGCTGCCGCCAGCCGGTTTGCCTGTGCACCGGCGCCGCCTCCAGCAGCCGACGCGCGCGCAATGGCTCCTGCACGCCCTTAACGTGCACACACTCCGGCTCGCCCAGCACGGCGGTGTGTTCGACCAGCCGCGCGGTGGATTCGCCGAGCATCACCCCGCCCGAAGGGGCAACCGACTCCATCCGTTGTGCCATGCCGACCTGCTCGCCGACCGCGGTGTAACCCGATGGGCCAGAACCGATTTCCCCGGCAATCACCCGGCCCGAGTTCAACCCGACCCGCAGCCGCAGCACGACGCCATCGCGGCGCTGCACCTCATCGGCCAGCGGCGCGATCTGTTCCTGGATGTCCAGGGCCGCCAAACAAGCGCGAAAAGCGTGATCCTCCAACGCGACTGGTGCCCCGAACAGCGCCATGATCCCATCACCGGTGAACTTATCGACCGTGCCGCCATAACGGCGGGTAATCGCAGCCGCGCAGTCAAAGACGTCAGCCATCATCTCGCGCAATCGCTCCGCGCCCACCGCCGATGCGATCGCCATGGAACCCACCACATCGGCGAACAACACAGTCACCTGCTTGAACTCCGCCTGCTCTCCCGGTTCGGGGGTACGCGTGCCACAGCTGTGGCAGAACCGGGCACCGTCGCGCAGTTCGGTGCCGCACGTTCGGCACACCGTGTCTGCCGGCCCCATGCGATCCTCCAGCTGCCGATCAATTATGCGGACCATCCGGTGCACAACCTTAAATCTCCCCGGCCGCGAAAGCGCGGTTATCGACCGGCTGTCGCCGCCTACGAAGCCTTCTGAAGCCCTCAGGATTAGCGCGGGCCTAATTATCTCCAATGTCAGTAAACACGTGCCAATAGGTGATCACCAGGTTTCCCGTCGGTGAATTGCGAAATGAACGCGCTCTTTTCCACTTGCGCGAGTAAGTTCTCAATGTCGAGTTTCTGCTATACAAGGGAGTTCCGAATGTCTTACGCCAAGGCATTGGAAGCTCTGCAACGGGGTGAATGCAAGCTCGCCCTACAGATACTGAAGGTCCTTCTCGCGGCGAATCCCACCGACAGCGACCTGCATGCGCTGGCCGGCCTGGCTTACTTCCAGTGTCAGCAGTACGCCGCGGCCAAGACCGCCTACGCAGCGGCGATCAAAAATACCGCCTCCCCACGCCGCGAGTGGCGCGAAATGCGCGACCTCGCGGGGGCCAACGCCAAGGCCCGGGTGAGAGAAGAAGTGCCCAAGCCGGTGTACTTCAAAGCCGACGAGCTGTTGGAAGCTCCACCGGTGCGCGACGGCGACCTGCCCCGGCCGCCCCGGCATCAGTCGGGGCGCGGCTGTATCAAGCGACTACGGCTCTTCCTAGGCAAGGAGCTCGGCGCGCTGTCGACGCTAGTAATGGATTGGCTCACCAACTGGATAGGCCGGACCTTCGGCTACCGGGGCAAGGTCTGGACCAACTGGTACGGTCACCGGCTGGTCGTGGAAGTCCTGACGCTGGCCTACATGCGCGAGCAATTGACCAAGCACAACTTGAAAAGCACGTACCCGGCTGGCACGCTAGTCGGCTTCCAAAAGCGGGGCCAGAGACCGCCCGTGGGCGTCACGCATTTCCGTACCGCCGACGGAAGCTGGAACAACCTCACCGATCCCAAAGAAGGCGCTGCCGGCACCCGCTTCTTGCGCAACGTCGCGATCTCGGCAATCCACCCCGAGACGGAACCGGAATTGCTAGAGCCCAATCCGCGCGAGATCAGTCTGCGGCTGCTGACGCGGCCGGACGGTAACGATGGCAAACCAGAAATGGTGACAGTTCCATTCCTCAATCTGTTGTCCGCATCGTGGATCCAATTCATGGTCCACGACTGGATTAACCACGGCGAGGTCCTGCGTGACGACTTCATCAAGGTGCCGCTGCCCAGCAACGACCCGGCATGCGACCGTTACCAGCAGAGCGAAATGCCGATCGGCAGGACCCAGATCGACCCGACGCGTAAGGATCCGGAGGATCCGACGCGTGATCGTTCGGATGAGCCGGCCCTCACGAGTTCGATCAACGAGGTCACCCACTGGTGGGACGGCTCCCAGGTCTACGGCAGCGACCAAAAAACCCAGGACCATCTACGCAGTCATCTTTTCGGCAAGATGCGGTTAAACGCCGACGGCACGTTGCCGATTGAGCCCGGCACGTTGGTGGAGGAGGCCGGCTTCAGGCGCAACTGGTGGCTGGGCCTGTCGATGTTGCACACCCTTTTCGTGCGCGAGCACAACGCCATCTGCGACATGTTGTACGAGGCCTACCCCACCTGGGACGACAACCGCCTTTTCAATGTCGCGCGGCTCATCAATGCGGCGGTGATGGCCAAGATCCATTCCATCGAATGGACCCCGGCGATTCTGCCCAACCGGGCACTCGACACCGGGCTGAACGTGAACTGGTACGGCTTACTGACCTTCGTTACGCACAAGGGCAAAGAGCGCACAACGCTGTCCGAGGTGAAGGTGCGCAACCCCGAGATCGGCGGCCTCGTCGGCAACCCGATCAACCGGCACGGGTGCCCGTTCGGACTGACCGAAGAATTCGTTGAGGTCTACCGTCTGCATTCGCTGTTGCCCGAGACAGTGCAGCTACGCCACCGCGGGCGGCAGGGCGTCAAGTCGGTGCCCTTTCCCGAGACGCGCCAGCACGGCTCGACCCTCATCACGGCGCAGTACGCGATGTCCGACCTGTTCTATTCGTTCGGCATCCAGCACCCCGGCGCCTTGGTACTGAACAACTTTCCGCGCTTCATGCAAGAGCTCAGCATCCCGGGCAATCCGTTCTTCGACATGGGCACCGTGGATATCGTGCGCGCGCGCGAACGCGGAGTGCCGCGCTACAACGAGTTCCGCCGCCAGCTAGGGCTGAATCAGATCGAGAGCTTTGACGACCTCACCGACTGCCCTCATGTCCGCAAGGAGCTGAAGTCCATTTATGGCGGCAATCCGCAAGACGTCGAGAAGCTCGACCTGTTGATCGGCACGCTGGCCGAAGCCCACCGGCCTACCGGCTACGGTTTCGGCGAGACCCTTTTCCAGATCTTCATCCTCAACGCCAGCCGCCGGCTGCAGGCTGACCGGTTCTACACGGACTCCTACAACGAGGACGTCTACACCCCGGAAGGCTTGCGCTGGATCGACCAGACCGACCTCAAGACCGTGCTTTTGCGTCACTACCCCGAGCTTGCGGACACTGGCCTGGCCAACGTCAAGAACGCCTTTGAACCCTGGGACGAAGAGCCCGAGCTCAATCCCGAACGCCACCCACTGCGCGCCTGGGAGCGCGAATGCTGATCTGGTTCCTGCGGCGCGGGGTTTGGGACTTCATAGCCTGGGGGAAATTCGCCGCCAGTAAGCCGCTCAACATCCAGCAGCCACCGACCACGTGGGACCGCATCGAACCGAAGCCGATGATCGAGGCGATTCCCGAAGTGCCGCTGCACAATGTGATGGTTTGTCCGCGTGCCAACATCCCCCGGGATGAACGCTCGCTACTACACACTACGTTCTATCGATTTCAGGTCTGGCTCTACGGGGTGGTTTCACCCATGCAGGCGGGCCTGCCACCAATCGACACCGACCCGCAGGTGGCGTTGAAGCGAGCTTTCAATTGGCCACGTCGCGCCTGCTTCCACGCGCCCGAACTGCCCCCCGAATATCTCGGCAGTCCAGACCTCGGCTCGCTGGCGGTGCGCGGTCCCTACGCCTGCTACACAAAACGCGTCGACGACGTGACCTGGGAGTGGGATCTGCTCGTGCTCGACAACTACGAGCACCACCCCGGGTTAGTCAAGATCGGCTCGCGCGTGTTGTTCCGCCCGAATAAACGGCGACTGTTGGCCGAAAGCATCGAATGCGCGCTGGGCACGATCACGCCTACCGATCCACGGTGGGACCAGGCCTGCAAGATCGCGTTGTGCGCCGCCTCGACGCACCTCACGCTCGTGCGCCACTTCAACTGGGTGCACTTGGCAGGCGGCGCGCAGTTGGCCATTGCGACGCGAAATCGGTTCTCGGCCAACCATCCGCTGCGCTGGCTGCTCTGGCCGCACATCTTCGGTACCCAGCAGAGCAACGACATGGTCACCCGCGGGCAGATGGTACGCGGTGGCGACTTCGAGACCACCTTCAGCTTTACTTTCGACGGCATGTGCCAGTTATTTGACGACACCTATCTGAAGTACCCGCACATCGTCAATGACCCTGAGGCCGAAGGCAATTCGCGTCAAGTGCGTAGGGCCGGCTTCGACACACCGACGCAGCGCAACCTGGAGGCGCTGTTCGACGTCATGCACCGCTTCGTCCAAAACTATCTGAAAATTTACTTCCCGCGGAATGCCACCGGCGCCAAAGATGTGCGCCACGACCGCGAGACCGTGGCGTGGCTCGAGGACCTTAAAGCGCGCGTTCCGAACGGCGTTGGCATCGACCCCAAGACATTCACCTGGGACGAGTTGGCGCGGATGCTCGCGGGCCAGCTGTACTTGGTGACCGTGCAGCACGAAATCCTCGGCAGTTTTATGTGGAACTATCAGCTATGGACGCACCGCCAGCCGGCTCGGATATATACCGATTTCCGGCCTGAGCCATTGGACGTTTACCAGCGGCTGGTCAACGCAAACTTCAACCTGAACGTTCGACGCCGCGGACTGATGGACGACGTAGATCACGTCGCGCTTGATGGCGATGCCAGGGCGGCAATCATGCGGTTCCAGAGCGAGCTCACCGCGCTGCAGGCTGAAATGGAGAGTCACCCGCGCGCGGTATGGCGCATCTACCCACGGGAATTGAAGGTCAACATCAACGCCTAGGCCGCCGTGCCGCGGCGCAGCGGCACGGAACACGAACAGAAGGGACACGCTCAATGGGTTGGGCACATCACTTGGAGTGGGCGCATGTTTGCTGAAGTGTTGAATGACGAATTCTTGCTTGCGGCGGCTCAACGCACACGCCTTAACCTGGAAAAGGTGCTTGAGCGGTGGGAGCAACGAGAGCGCAGTGACGACGAACCGCTGGCCTATTTCTCCGCACAAAAGACAGATGACGGACTGCTGGCCTATTTCGCCGCAGAAGACATAGATGACGGCCCGCTGGTCGAGGTCTTCGCAAAAGACATACATGACCGATCGCTGCTCGAGGTCTTCGCAGAAGACATACATGACGGATCGCTGGTCAAGGTCTTCGCAGAAGACATACATGACGGATCCCTGGTCAAGGTCTTCGCCGAAGACATACGGGGGGTTATTGACGAACTCCACCGCGCTTGTCGCGAACTCGAGAGCGAACGCGATCGAGAGTCGGCATGGATGTGTATCCCGAGTATCCCGATCCTGGCGATATTGCAAAGTGAACTAACCAGTTTGCTCGAGCAAAGACGCACTGCCTTTGCAGAACTGGACGACGACATCGTCGGTAGTCGGATTGGCGAAGATATCGCCCAACTGCCGGGTGGGATGGTTGTGATGGGTCTTTTCGGCCCGAAAGAGCCAAGCGACCCGGGTTGGCTTTGGATGAGGGTGGTGAAGGCCTGGTATTGGTTCAAGCACAAAGTTACGTTTGGCGGCCTGCCGGTACAGCCAGTGGATATTGCCGATGATGCTCGTATCGTCCTCGTCGGCGATTGGGGTTCCGGCCTCAAACGCGCACAGAAAGTGGCGGGCCAAATCCGACTAATTTTGAACGAGGGTCTAGATGAGGGCAGGCAACAACACGTCATTCATCTTGGCGATGTGTATTACACCGGCTCCAGGCGAGAGTATGAAATGAACTTCTTGCAGCACTGGCCGGTGAACCCCGGCGAGGACATCGACTCGTTCATCGTGTGCGGCAATCACGACATGTACCGCGGCGGCCATGACTATTACGGGACAGCGTTAGCCGACTCTCGGTTTGCAAAGCAGGCCCAGAGGAGTGTCTTCGCGCTACGCAACGAAAACTGGCAATTCCTCGGGCTCGATACCGCGTACGAGGAAAAACGGATCTCGAACGGGCAGATCAAATGGATTGAGGACCAACTCAATTCGACTCACAACGTTCGCACGACGGTGCTTTCGCATCATCAGCTGTGGAGCGCTTACAGTGACGCAGGCGAAGGGCTGCGCAATCAAATTGGCCCCGTTCTCGAAGGCAGGCGCATTGATGCTTGGTTCTGGGGTCATGAACACCGATGCCTGGTGTACGAGCCTCGGGACGGTGTGGAATTCTCGTCATGCGTGGGCCATGGCGGTATCCCGTCATACTTGATCCCCGAGCAGCACAGGCCGTATCCCCCTACCCTGCGGTACGACTATCGCGAGCGGCATGGAAACGGCCACGAGCCTTGGAACACTTTTGGTTTCGCGGTGATCGACCTCGACGGCCGCGATATGCACGTCCGGTACATCGACGAGTCCGGAAACATGCATCACGAGGAGGACTTGTAGGGATGACCGCAAGGAGGTCGTGAACCATCGGGCATAACGTGTGGTCCCCGGCTAGTTCCCAAACCCGTCCGGGTACCGATAACTTGATCACAGCGCTCCGCGCTAGTGGAGATGGAGATTACCAAGATGACCAGGCTTCCACCGCGCCCAGAGGGAATTGAGTGACCAGTGGAAGGCAGAAGTGGACTGAAAGAGACCTCCGCGTGACCACGTCTGTTAAGTCGAGCACGCTCAGTGTGAACGTTTTTACCGCCCCGGGAAAGGCTATGGTCGGCGAGCGGCCAAGGCCCTTCGGCGAAGCGCTCGCCTTTGACCCGATCACGTCGACGTTAATCTTCGGCGAGTACGACGCGGTGCTGGTAGACGCAATGCTGACGGTGGCTGAGGCTGAAGCCCTCGCGGATTGGATTGCCCTGCACAACCGCAACCTGGAGACCATCTACATAACGCACGCCCACTTCGACCATTTCTACGGTCTAGGCATTCTGCTCGACCGCTTCCCCCGCGCTCGGGCGATCGCAACGCCCAACACGCTCGCCGCCATGCAAAGTTCCTTTACTCCCCCCGTGGAGCGGTTAGCCCGCCGTATGTTTCCTGGGCAAGTGCCCACTAAGTTGGTTGCGCCTGAGCCGTATGAGCACGACACGTTCACTCTCGAAGGCCACGAATTGCGCATCATCGAGCAGGGTCGCACCGATACTTCCGATTCGACCTCTCTCTACGTTCCATCGATCGGCCTGATCGTCGCTGGCGACGTTGTGTACAACCAATGCCGCATGTACGTCGGCGACACCACCCCCGAGAGCCGAAAGAACTGGATCGCGGACCTGGACCGGTTAGCGGCGCTGAACCCGACGATTGTCGTCGCCGGCCACAAGAAGCCTGGCGCGCCCGACTCTCCCTCGGCGATCCAGGACACCAAGCGTTACCTCGAGGACTTCGATCGGGTGCAGAAGACCGCGACATCCGACGAGGAACTGTTCGATCAGATGACGGCGCTATACCCGGATTGGATAGCCAATCAGTCGTGGCTGATGTTTGGATTCCCGGGGGCGTAGCGCACATTAACGCTGCAGCGCATCTACGGGCACACCAGTGATGACACAGCACGGGAAGCCGTTGAGGGCCAGGACGGACTGATCTGACCCCGACCCTTTGATCACGTGGACCAGTTCACGGGGTCCGGCCAGCAGGTCGTTCAGCATCGCGCATGACGTGTGGCCCCTGGGTGGTCCCCACTGCTAGCCGCAACCCTCACTAGCCATGTACGTACATCCACCGTACAATACCGTAATCGACAGCTGCGAGCAGAGATTACTGAGGGAAGAAAGGGGTGTCGCTGTGGCAGCCAAAACGAAGCGCATCGAGCTTCGCGCGGAGCAAGCGAGCTTGGACCGCATCCAGCGCGCCGCCAACCTTGTCCATGAGCAGACGTCGGAGTTCGTCCGGAAAGCTGCGATGCAACGGGCCGAAGACATCCTGCGTCAGGAGCTGGTAACGGTAATGGAGCCCGAACAGTTCGACAAACTGATGTCCTCGCTCGATGCAGCTGACGACGCGCCGCGGCTGGCGGCAGCCGCACGCAAACCAGCGGTCTTCACAAGGCGTTAAACAATGTTCGAGTCCGCGCGACTCACAGACGCCCACACGCTGGAAGGATTCGACTGCGGTAAGAAGTCGCTGAATACCTGGCTCATCGCCCATGCCCGTCGCGCGGACAGCAGCGGGGTCGCACATGTCTACGTGTGGACCCCGCTCGGCGAACTGAAAGTCAGCGCCTATTTCGCCATCTGCCCCACCGAAGTAGTACGCAACGACGACGGCGTCTCGGGATCCATGGCCGGCGGCTATTCCCGCATACCCGGATACTTGATTGCCCGCCTGGCGATCGACACGTCACTGCGGGGTCAGGGATATGGCGAGCAGCTGCTTCTCGACGCACTGGGCAAAGCCGTCGCCGCATCGGAAATCGGCGGCGGTCGGCTCATCGTCGTTGATGCCATAGACGACGAAGCACAATCCTTCTACGAGCACTACCACTTCGTTCCCGTCAGGAACCGCGAGCGTCGTCTGGTCATGAAGGTGTCCACAGCGGCAAAAGCGCTCGGGGAGCGCTGGCGGACGTAAACCCTTCCGACGAAGAATATGCTGCACAAAGGAGTTGGCCGTTAGCGGGGTCGAGGGTTTCCCTGGCGAGTTGGACACGCTGCGTGCCGACAATGTGCGTTTGCGTCGTCTTCTTCAGTTGAGTGAGGAACAGGCACGCGCAGCCGCCAGTGACCAGGCGACGCTGACGGGGGCGCCGGCCTCACCGGTGACAATGGGCTCCAGCTCCGCTGCCCGCGCCGCCGTCGATCATCTCAGCGGAGCGTTGGGACTGTGACCGCCGCGGGTTGCCGTACCGGTTGCCGTACATACCCCCCACCGGGTAGCGAAAAAGCGGCTTCGAACTTCTCCGAGACCGCCTCTGAACTGCGAAAACATCTGTCGGGCTGACAGGATTTGAATTTGCGACCACTTGACCCCCAGAAATAGCGGTGACGCATTTTCGCAGGTCGCTGACAGGAGGCGGCCGATTCGTGCGCGTGCATGGCGTGCATGGCGCGCAGGTCGTTCAGCATCGCGCATAACGTGTGGTCCCAAAGGGTCCCAAAATTGAGCGTCGTGATCGTTGGCGTCTCCCGGGTGGCGAAATTGCCGCTACAGGAGCACTTAGTTTCCGATTTCCTGGGAATTGTGAACCGACGACGGCATCAAGCCGACAGGACGGTGTCGACATCCACCTCGACACGGACGTGGATGCCCAGCTTCGATGCGATCTCGACGAGAGCGTCGAGCGAGAATTTCGAGATCTTTCCTCGGTACAGGTCGGACACACGGGGCTGTGTCAGGCCGAGGTTCTGCGCAGCGATGGACTGCGACCAGCCGGCCCCGTCGATCCGATCCCGGATAGCGCGAATCAGCGCGGCCCGCAGTTTGAGGTTCTCGGCTTCCTCGCGGCTGTCGGCGATGTCATCCCACACGCTCATGGTGTTCTCCCCTTCCGCTGTTCGTGCATGCGTTTGGCTTCTTTGTACCGACGCTCTCCGGTTTCGATCTCCTTCTTCGAGGTCTTCTGCGTCTTCTTCGTGAAGCAGTGCAGGACATAAATCTCATCTCCGAACTGAGTCACGTAAAACACCCGGAAGATACCGTCCCCGGTGCTGATCCGGATTTCCCGGCATCCAGCTCCCACAGTGGGCATTGGTTTCCAATGATCCGGATCGCGCCCGAGTTGCACCTGCTCGAGTTGGAAACCCGTGTCCTGGCGGGCATCCTTGGGAAACTCCCGAAGATCATCCAGCGAGGTACCCACCCAGACGATGTCCTTCTCGTCAGGCACACCGCCGAGTGTATATCAGAACCGATATAACTACCACACCCGCAGTCCCCCGCATGAGATGACCGCCTCTGAGACCATCACCTTCAAGAATCGCCTCGTTCAGTACGTCGGACGCATCACGCGGCCACACCCCGACAAGACCGACGCCACCGTCCATGACTACCACGATGAACTCACCCCCGTTCTCGCGTCTTCGCTGCGCAAACGCGCCCCCGGATACACCAAGCTCGGCTTCCCCGATCCCCGAACAGCGCAGAAGCCATCCGGCACCTCGTAATCAGCGCGGACTGGCAGCTACGGCTGGTTTGAACCTGGAGCACTTGACCATCGGACAATGGCGCCAGGGAAAACGGTCTCCGATTCGCAGTGCATAACGGGCGCTGACGTGCACCAGCGCGCATATCGTGCGCCTCAACGCCACGCCGTCGGACGGTCAAGTGCGCTCCGGCACCGCGATGAGACCGGCCTGGTCCCAAGACAAGCACCATAGGCAACAAATAATCCGGGCCCGATCCCGCCATCACCGCAGATCAGAGCCTGATTCGCTCAGTCGGGCTGACAGGACACAGTCGGGCTGACAGTGTCGGGCTGACAGGATTTGAACCTGCGACCACTTGACCCCCAGTAAATAGCGGTAACGCATTTCCCCAGGTCGCGGACAGTAGGCCGCCGATTCGTGCGCGTGCATCGCGTGCACAAACGCGCAGGTCGTTCACCATCGCGCATGATGTGCGGTCCCAAGATGGTCCCCGACGTGCCATGCACCAGTGCCGATGACCCCTCGCTTGACCAGAAGTTTGCGTACTGCCATTGTAAGTACATGACTTCGATGAAAGATGACCGCCTGCAGCTGCGCGTCGACGCCACCTCCAAGCGGCGGCTCGAGGAGGCTGCCGCCGAGGCGCACCTGAGCGTGACGGCGTTCGTGCTGCAGGCCGCCAGCCAGGCCGCCGACAATTTGCTCGCCGAGCGACAGACCATTCGCCTGTCCCCCGACTCGGCGGCCGTGTTCACCGAAGCACTGAACCATCCGGCGCGGGTTAACGAGCGACTGGCGGCCACCTTGAAGCGGCCAGCGAAGTTCACCTGGCTCGACTGAAGTGCAGTTCTACCGGCCGAACCTACTCGATCCGGATAGACACCGGCGCGACGAGTTCACGTCGGGCGATTCGTCCCTAGACGAGTGGCTGCGCCGCTACGCCGGCCAGAACCGACGCGGCAACACCGCAGCGGTCTGGGTGATCGTTGATGCTGATTACAGGGTGGTGTGCTACGCGACTATGTCGATGACATCGGTGGATCGGTCAGCAAGTCCCACGCCATTGGCGAAGGGCGCCCCATTGCAGGTTCCCGCGCTCCTAGTAGGCCGGCTAGCCACCGACACCCGCGTGACCAGGCTTGGGCTGGGCACCCAAATGATCAAACACATCCTGGCGACAGCAGCCGAGTTGAACGTCAAAGCAGCATGCCGAGCTGTCGTGGTCACCGCACTGAACCCGGCCGCTTTCAGTTGGTGGCAGCGTTTCGGGTTTGAACCGTTCGATGCCGAGGACTTGACAAACCTGGACCTCTACCTGCTTACCAAGGACATCGGCGCCACGCTCGCGAGACTCTGAGCCAGCGATTCCCTCCAGGCAGAATGTAAGTCGTGGAGGAGCAGTTTCCCGGTGAGTTGGCGACGCTCCGTGCCGATAACGTGCGCCTGCGTCGTCTACTCGAGCTCAGTAAGGAGCAGGCCCGCGCAGCGGATCCAGATCAGCCAGCCCTCACAGGTGCGCCGACCGCGCCAGTGGATATGCGGTCGGCTCCGGAGGCGAAACTCCGGTTCTACGCAAGCCTGTTTCGTTGCCGCACAGATGTATACGCGCTCCGCTGGGAGAACAGACGTGACGGGCGATCGGGTTGGATGCCTGCCATCAACGGCTATTGGCGCAAGGGAATGAGCCGAGCCGACGCACCCTATCTGACACTTACCGCGGAGGTGATCGCCAAACACCTACGCGGCGATCTCCACATCGGGCTCTACCCGCTCGGCGATGACGACACGTGCTGGTGGGTGGCCGCGGATTTCGACAAAAACTCTGCGATGCTGGACGCCCTGGCCTACCTGAAAGCCGCACGCGCCTATGGGATTCCGGCGGCGCTGGAGGTGTCGCAGTCCGGTCGCGGCGCACATGTATGGATCTTCTTCGCCCAAGCCACGCCCGCGTCCGCGGCACGCCGGATCGCGACCAGCCTGCTGGGTGAGGCGATTCAGTTGCGCGGCAGTATGAGCCTGAGCAGCTATGACCGACTGTTTCCGTCCCAAGACGTGCACACCGGACGCGGCATGGGCAACCTCATCGCCGCACCGTTGAACGGCACTCGCCGCCAACACGGCACCACATTGTTTCTCGACCCGGCCACGCTCGAACCGTTCGACGATCAGTGGGCCTACATGTCCAGCATCGCTAGGCTGTCGGTGAACGAAGTCGCCGCCCTGGCTCGGAAGCTGCCCGATCCTAAGATCGGCCACGACGTGCGTCGGTTGCAGCTGCCCACGTCGTCGAAGATCGTGCCCCGTCCCGCAGCGATCATCCGGGCGTCATTCGGGGCCCGATTAAAACTGACCGCAGCAGATCTGGGTCCAGCAATGATCTCGGCAGTCAAGCACGCGGCATCGATCCCGAACCCGGAGTTCCACGCCCGGCAACGGGCCCGCCGAAGCACTTGGGACACGCCGCGATTTCTACGCAGTTACGGCGAAACCGTCGAGGACGACCTCATTTTGCCGCGCGGGTTGCTGTCGCTATTGACAACCCTCGTCGAATCCGCCGGGAGCACGATGCGCATCGACGACTCCCGCGTCGCCGGAACTGACCATGAATTCACCTGTGCAACGGAGCTCCGGGCCGAACAAGCGGTGGCCATGCGACACCTCGTCACCCAGGACACCGGAGTCCTGATTGCCCCGCCTGGGTCAGGCAAGACTGTGATCGCCTGCGCCGCAATCGCTTCACGTCACACGTCCGCCCTGATCCTGGTGGACCGCAAAGCACTCGCGGATCAGTGGCGCGACCGGCTGCACACACATCTCGGCGTCAAGTGCGGGCAGATCGGTGGCGGGCGGTCGAAGACCACCGGCATCATCGATGTCGCACTGCTACCGACACTCGCCCGACGCAAAAATGTCGAAGAAATCACCGCCGGCTACGGGTTCGTCGTCGTCGACGAATGTCACCATATCGCCGCCGCCGCGTTCTCCGCCGTCCTGAATCGGATACCAGCGAGGTATTGGCTCGGCTTGACCGCGACGCCAGAACGGCGAGACGGGCTAGAGGACCTGATCTACCATCAGCTCGGATCCCACAGTCACACCCTGGAACCTCCGGTTCCCGGTGAACTCCCCTCCGCTGCGACGGATTCGCCCGCACCGCACCCGGTTCTGCATATCCACCCAACCCAGTTCCGCTACACGGGCGACGCCGATCCCTCCGCACCGGGCGGGATAGCCGAAATCTACCGCGCGCTCGTCGCTGACCAGGATCGCCTCGACCAGATCGTCACCGACGTGCTGACGGCACACCGCCAAGGCGCAAACATCCTCGTCCTTACCACCTGGGTAAACCACTTGGATGCGATCACCCGCCGGCTCTGCGATGCCGGATGCGAAGCAACCGTGCTGCGCGGCGGAATGAAAGCGCGCGAGCGCTTGAAAATCACCCAGCAACTCGCAGCTCACCAGCCAGAACAACCACCGCTGCTGATCGTTGGGACCGGCTCATTCATCGGCGAGGGTTTTGACTGTCCCGCGTTGGACACCCTGTTCCTCGCCTCCCCCATCACCTTCAAGAATCGCCTCGTTCAGTACGTCGGACGCATCACGCGGCCACACCCCGACAAGACCGACGCCACCGTCCATGACTACCACGATGAACTCACCCCCGTTCTCGCGTCTTCGCTGCGCAAACGCGCCCCCGGATACACCAAGCTCGGCTTCCCCGATCCCCGAACAGCGCAGAAGCCATCCGGCACCTCGTAATCAGCGCGGACTGGCAGCTACGGCTGTTTGAACCTGGAGCACTTGACCATCGGACAATGGCGCCAGGGAAAACGGTCTTCGATTCGCAGTGCATAACGGGCGCTGACGTGCACCAGCGCGCATATCGTGCGCCTCAACGCCACGCCGTCGGACGGTCAAGTGCGCTCCGGCACCGCGATGAGACCGGCCTGGTCCCAAGACAAGCACCATAGGCAACAAATAATCCGGGCCCGATCCCGCCATCACCGCAGATCAGAGCCTGATTCGCTCAGTCGGGCTGACAGGATTTGAACTTGAAGGGTGCGGCGGTCGGCGCCTACTGCCCCGACGCGAGCGACGAAAGAGCGCTCCGCAAGCCCGACGAAATCTAACGACGTCCCTCTCTACGGCAAGCTGCCTGGTGGTATCGAACTGTCGGACGTCGCGGACGCAATTGAGCTCCCCGGCTACCCGGTGCAAGCCCAGCGGTTAGTTACGCCGATTAGCCAGTCTTGCGGTGTTGGCGTTGGGCGGCGAAGAATTCGGACCAGGAACCGACCTCAGGATGTTGTTTCAACAGCACCCGGCGTTGGCGCACGGTCATGCCGCCCCAAACACCGAAGTCTATCTGGTTGTCGAGTGCGTCGGCCAGGCATTCGGCGATGACGGGACAGTGCCGGCATATATGAGCGGCCTTGCGCTGGGCCGCTCCATCAACGAAGAGCTCCTCGGGATCGACGGAAAGACACGCTGCCTTTGAGGCCCACGCGACGCGGGCGTCGGTGGCACGGCGAGCAAACCGACGGCCCATTTTGTCAAGGTATCCCATATATGATGGATGATTCCGGCATTTTATATAAACGTCAAGTATTCTGCCGACGCAATCCATTCGGACCGTCTACGTCGCCGGCCACGTCGACGACACGGTCTCTCACGGCATCGCCTCGGCCCACGCAATATGCCCCTCGAAGCCAAGGCAGGCGAGCGGGTCCCGTCACGGGCACGCGCGGGAGTGCGGCAGCCTCGAGCTGGGAGCTGGGAATCAGTGCTCAGCGGGCGACTCGACGCACGCTTTGGCTGGTCAGCTCAGCGTGTCGTCGCTGTGATGACGCAGAAGGCGCGAACAGAAGGCGCGAACAATGCCGGACTGACCCAGATCGATCAGGCATCAACTTGGTTTACTTGGCTCAAGGTGGAAACACATTCTGAACTGCGTAAACCTCTGGTCGGGCTGACAGGATTTGAACCTGCGACCACTTGACCCCCAGGGAACCGGACAGTGTGAACTACTATTCTATTGCGTCCAATACGTCCAGGTCAGGGCGTGCCGTTTGTCCGATCTGTGTCATCCTGTCCAGTCTGTTCGCGCCTGTCTTGGGACACTGGCGGGACACTGACGAACGGGTGTTGGGCGCTACATGACGACGTCCAGTGGCGGCCAACTGATTATCGTCAACGGCTGCGCCGACAACGTCAACCAAGAATGGGGAACCGGCGCCTGCGGGCCATGCGGTTCAATACGGTCTGCATGACTGAGCGGACGCGCCGGTCTACTTGCTCGACATCAGCGTTATCGCCGTACTCGGCCGCGATGTCGATCGGCTTGAGCACTTCGGTGACAATCTTGGTCGGCAGCGGCAAGTTGATCGGCAATGACAAGATGCTGAATCCGAACGGAAAGCCGAACGTGAGCGGCATGATCTCGCTGCGACCAAGCTTCTGCCCGAACTTGGAAAGCCCAAGAGCGTGGGACAGCCATGTGCCGCGGGTCAGAAACAGCTGGCTTTCCTGCGCGCCAATGGACACAGTGGGAACGATGGGCACCCCGGCCTCGATCGCCGTGTTCACGTACCCCGTTCGGCCGCCGAAGTTGACTACGTTCTCTGACACGCTCGGCCGGTAGGCGTCATAGTCGCCGCCTGGAAACACAAGGACGGGCGAACCGGTGGCGAGTGCCTTCGCCGCGTTCGCGCGCGTCGCCTGAATCACCCCGGTCTGCCGGAAAAGTTCGGCGAGCGGGCTTTTGAAGAGCATGTCGTGCGCTAGCGCGTACAGAGGGCGGTCGTAGCCGTACTTGTCGTAATAGTTGACCGCGAACACTGACATGTCTGGCGTAAGCACGCCGCCAGAATGATTGGACACAACCAGCGATGGTCCAGACGGAATGTTGTCCAGACCAATCACCTCAGCGCGGAAGTACCGGACGAGTGGACGGCTGAGCTCCACAATTGCCTCTGTGAGACGCCCGTTCCACTTGTCGATGTCGTCGTGTTCGGCCGTGTTATCAACGGTGTGCTGGCTCATGGCTGTTCCTACCTCCGCACCAATCCTGGTGTCCCCTGCGTACCAACAGCGTGACCCACGTCACTAGAGTCGAAACGATGCAGCGGGCAAGGACCAAAGGCCCGACGCGGTGAGCCGATGGCTTCGAAGTGTCGCTCAGTAGCTGACGAACAACCTCTAGTGAGGCGTCAGGAACGCGGCCTTCAACAGCGTCTGGGGACTGGCTCCTAGCCGACCCACGGCACCATCTTCACCGCCACCCTCGCTTTCGTCGGCGCAGAGCCCTACAGGTCATCCTCGGCGAGCTCGGCGTCAGATACCTGTCCTACGGCCCTACCGCCCACAGACCTGCGGAAAAGTCAAGGCTCCATCATTCCAGTCTTGCCGGCATTCCGGTCACCACGACAACTTCTACGCACCAAGCCGCCGCCCGGTGACGATGTGCGGCACAATCTGAAGCCACACTTTGTGGATGCCGGCTGCCCACGGCGTCGGGCTGTGGCCATCCATCGCTCGCAGCAGCGCACGAACGCGTTCCAGGTCGACGTCGGCGCCGACGCCTCGCACCAGGACGCTCCATCCGAACTTCCGTTCCTCGTCGACGTGGTCGACCTCGAAAGCGAGCATCGCTTGCTGCATCGCCGCTCGTTTCGCCCCACCCTCGACGTCGGAAGACAATATCGTGTCCGGCCACGGCGTAGTTGACGGGCACGGCGAGCGGCCCGAGATCATCTTGGTATACGAGTCGCCCGACATGGGCGGTAGCGAGCAGCCGGAAGCATTCTTCGGGCGGGAGGTCTTCGAGCTCGCGTTGCGTCATGATGCGATTCTCGATCGCGGCGCACGACAGCCGCCACGGCCGAAGGCCCCATCTCTGCACATACGCGACGGCCGCGCCCCCGCAGCCTGGCGCTGGTACGCGCTCAGCGGCAATTTTTTGATGGTCGGGCTGACAGTGTGTCGGGCCGACAGTGTCGGGCTGACAGGATTTGAACCTGCGACCACTTGACCCCCAGGAAGTAGCGGTAGCGCGTTTCCCCAGGTCGTCACGGGCTTTGGCGCCGCAGATTCGATGTGTTACGTGCATGAAAGCGCAGGTCGTTCAGCATCGCGCATAACGTGTGGTCCCAGAGTGGTCCCGGTTAAGGTCGTCGCCATTTCGCACTGCCCGTAGGCGTATGTAGTCGAAACGATTACACTTGCTGCGTGGGAGACCCACTGCTGGACCCCGAACAACTTGACGACTATGACCCGTTTGAGATCGACGCCCAAGCTGCACATCTGTTCAAACACCCTTACCTCGGCATCGATGACGTGTTCGAGGTGTGGGTGTCCGACCCGCTGTTCTATCCGGCGAACCCGCCAGCGCACTGGCTGATGTGCGCAGAGGTCGCGGGCAATATCCTCGTCGTCCCGATCGCGCCGTCCCGAACCGGAGATCCCCGCAAGTGCCGACCGATCGGATGCTATGTCGCCTCCCAACAACTAGCCGACCACTACAGGAAAGACCGATGACCAACGCTGATATGACCCCAGATCAGGAATACGAGTTCTACGCACGCCCCGAAAACCAGGAACCGCAGGGTAAGCCTGTCCGCCGACGCGGACGTATGTCCGACCCCGTACCCGTGCGCCTGCCGCCCGAATTGCTGGAGCGTGTGCGCAAAGCCGCCGAGGACGATGATCGATCTGTATCGGCATGGATTCGACGAGCAGTAGAACACGAGTTGGCGAACTGAATTCAGGCCGAAGCAGTCCCCATCCCACTTGACGATCGGACAAGTGCTCCCCCGGAGTGCCCGGAATACGAAAGGGTGGTCCCAAGGATCCGAGAACTCAACAGTGGTTGCGGTACGACAGATCTATTTCTGCAGGTCAAAGCCTACTTCTCTAGTC
>CAVPVJ010000031.1:0-119335 GCA_963709125.1 uncultured Actinomycetota bacterium | reverse complement strand
ATTGGGCTGCCGTGTCTAGTGCTTCCATTGCTGGCGCACGTATTCCGCCGCGTCCTCGCGCGCGGAGCTTGAAGTGCGTGAAGACCAACTCCACATGCTCGTCACGCAGCCGTAGAACGTCATGCCACATCTTCGTGATTGGAGCCGTTTCTGGCCTGCGACCCAGCATGATTGGCCTGGTGACTGTGGGGATTCCATCCTCGCCAATCTTCTTGGTTTCGGCGGTGATTCGGTTTACCGCGCCTTCGAGCGGCGTTTCGTGAAGCACGAGGACGGCGCGAAACAGTGGGGAATGAATCTTATTCGTGAAGTTGTGCGCGAAGTCCCTGATACGCTCGACAATCTCGTCTGTGTGCTCTTCTACGTCGAATTCGGCGTCAGGTCATCCAGATATTGCGTGAAGGTCAGAAAGTCGATGCCCATGCCTACCATTGCCCCCCAGAGCTGGCTGAGGGCGTCGATGCACTCCCGCCGTCTGCTGACTTCGTGGTCCACGAGCCGGTCTATCTGCCCTTGCCTCGCCTCGTGTTGCGCATCGTGCGACTGCCTCAGCGCGATGTTCGCCTGCCGCAGGCGACGACCACGGCGGCCAGTGTCACTGCGCCCGAGAGCCACGCTGCGACTGGCCCCCATTGGTTCGCGCCCCATTCTTGCCCGACCCCGGCACCGAGCAGGAAGACCAGGGCGAGCGCGCCGACAATTCCGGCGACTATCAGCCACGCTGGCGGGAGGCTGTCGTCACCGGACGGCTCATTCACTTCGAGAGACTGACAACTGATCGAGCAGACGCAACACGGTGCCCAGTAATCCGATGATCAAACCGGCCAGCGCCACGGACTTGTATTTTACGCCGAAAACTTTCTCCTCCGCCTTGTGCTCTTCGAGGGTGGCGCCTCGCAGCGTTGATGTCATTGGCGACTTGACCAGAAGCATGGCGACCTGGTTTTCGACGCGCTGTAGCCGCTCCTCTGGTGTGCCAGGCATCCTGACTCCGATGGCCGCCTCGACCTGGCCGCCGCCGGCAAGTCCGGCGGCTACTTGGGCGACTTCGAAATTGTTCTCGATCGGCGTGTACTCGCGCACCGCTGCCTCGAGGTCGGATACAACGGTGTTTCGCAACTGCACAATGCCGTTTTGCAACCTATCGAGCTGGCCCGTTACGCGATTCCAGGCGTGGAACGCTCCGTACCCGCCTACGAGTGCGCCACAGAGCTGAGACGACGTTGCAACAATCTGCACGACACTATTCGACATAGCACCATCCGACCACCGCCGGTTCATGAATACCAAGAAAGGCGCGCCGATAGGTGTCGTCGGGACCGCGCCGGACCAACACAGCCTGGCGTGCCGTTAACCGACCAGTTATCCGCTCGGCGGCACAACCTGGGGCCGCGGACCACGAACGGTATCGATGCCGCGACCAAACCGTCGACCAAGATGTCTATCTCCAGGGCAGGGCGCGGGCACCCTCAACTCCGCGACCACGATGAACAGCGTCGGCATCAAACCAGCAGGATGGTGGGGGTAGGGGCTAGGTGTCGGTATTACTGGCGCTGAATCGGAGGCTTGCAGAGGAACACCGGCGGAGAAGAATCCATTGGAGTCCGTGTTTCTCCAACGGTGAAGCTGAGTGTTCTCGGTCCGCGTCTTTGGGTGTTCCACCAGATTCAGCCGGCTACGATGGGCAGCATCCAGCTCGTCGCTGGGAACGGTGAGATGACGAATTAAGGTACGGTTCCCAGACCTTCGACCGACAATGTGGCCGCGTTGCCAACTGTGTTGACCGCGTTGATATGGCCGACGACGAACGCGAACTCCACACGCGGGTCTCTTACCGCGCCGGGGCGCAGCAGTCGTAGCCCACTTGGATTTGAACCATTCGGCCGCCTTGCTCACGGTCAGGCCAGGAGCGTCGTCTGTATCGAATGCGTCGAGTGCTACCGCTAGGACGAACGTCTCAGCCTCGATGGTGGGGATGGCAGCAGTGGTTTCCCGTTCAGTTCTAGGAAGGCCGTCGCGGCGTACCAAGCGGTCCGCTTGTTGGCCTCCAAGAAACGGGTGGTTCTTCGCTATGCCATGGACGTAGGCCGCCGCCTTCGCCCATACCGTCAGGAATCCTGCGCCGAACACCTCGGTCTTGCGGCGGTCGACACAACGCCGGAGGCCCTCAAGATCGCGAACGCCGCCACCGTTCTCCTGGTCTAGGTTCAGCTCGACGAGCTGCGCTTCTGACAGATAGACGAATTCGGTTGGCTCTTGTGTCACTGGAGGCATTCCGAGAGCTGAGCCCACCGCGGCTTCACGATCACGTATGCCCGGCGAAACTCCTCGTCAGTCGCTTCACGGCCCGGCTGCGGCTGCGCATCCTCGTCGCTCACCGAATCAGGCGAAGAAGTCCTGCTCGTTCGTGACATAAGTCCAGCATAGGTCGCGGGCCCAGGCGCTCGGCCAACTGTGACTTGGTTAGCTTTGCCTGGTTGGGTTGGCCCCCGTCTCGCGGGGAGTCCACGGGGAGTCCACGAAATCTCGTGGCCCCCGCAAAAATGGCACTGTCACGTTAAGCGATCAGATCGGGATTGGATGCTATGTCTTCTCGCGAACACCCAGGTCACATGTGACGCATGAGGTTGATGTGATTAGCGGGCGGGCTCACTTCGCTTAACGTGACAGTGCCATCTCACGCGCTATCGCACGCGCCTGGTGAGGGGGCCGATGCCGAGGTAAATCGGTTGGCCGCGACCGTCGCATAGTGCCAGGAGGCGGCGGTAGCGTTTTGCGCAACGACCTGCGGTTAGAGGGGATTTGGGCGCGCCATGGGCTTATTTGACGTCTTGGATGACCTTTTCGATGACCTGTCCGGGATATTCGGCGGTGATGATGACGCCGGTGAGGGCGGCGATGAGAATGCTGGGCTGCCTGAGCTGGCGGTGCCCGGGACGTTGCCGGGCGCGCCGCCGTGGGGGTCGGCTCCGCAAGTGCCGAACGACCCAAGCGGGCTACAGCGGGGCGTCGATCAGGCGGGAACCACCTACCGGCAGGCAAGCGGCGCGGTCACCCAGACCGATGACAAGCTGGCCGGTTTGCTCAAACAAATTTTCGCCGCCAACGATGACACTCGCTCGAAAATCAGCGCCATCGTCACCAGCATCGAGACAGCGCGTCGCGCGCTGACGTCTGACCCGCAGATGGCCAGTGACCCGCATGCGTTGGCCTTGTTTAACCAGTTCTTGGATGGTCAGCTCGCGCAGATTCAACAAGTGCTCGACAGCTCCAAAGTGGACGGTAAGAAGCAGGCTGAATTGCTTGCCGCCCTTGGTGATGAGTACCGCGGTACCGCCGGCGGAGGCCATTCCAAGGACCAGGACGGTGGCGGCGGGGGTGGCACCGGCGGCGGCAGCGGCGGGGGTGACGGCGGCAGCGGCGCGGATGACGGCGGCGCGGCGGTGACGGCGGTGGGGCCGGGGCAGGCGGAACCACTACAGGTGCCGGTGCGGGCGGCGGGTTGACTGATCCGCTGGCCGGGTCTTGGCGGGGCGGGCATGGGCGATCCGCTGTCGATGTTGGGCCCGGCGATGGCGGGGTTGGGGTCGATTCCTGGCGCGCTGGGCGGTGCTGCAGGGTCGTTGCCGATGGATGCCCTCGGCGCGATGGGCCCGCTGGCGAGTGAGTTGGCCGGCCAGGGCGGCGGTGAGGGGTTTAAAGACAGCGACGCCCACGACCACGGCAAGTCCGACGATTTCGAAGACGGGTCGCATGGCAAGGGTGACGGCGATGGCGGCAAGAACAGCGATGCGACATCCGGCAAGGACGACACCGGCGATAAGGGCGATAAGAACGCGCCGACGCAGCCGGCGGGTACGACTCCACCACAGCCGGGCACACAGCCGGCGCCGCCGGCTGCGTGTGCCGGCCAGTGCCGGCGGTGACCCGAGCCGGGTGGTACAGATGCCCGATGGTTCTCCGGTGACTGCAACGACGGCCCAGCACGCCGCGGCGGTGCGGGCGGTGTTGAACGGGTCGACGGTCACCGATGGGTGGAAGCAGGCCCATGTGGAGTTGCCGCCGCCCGGTACTCCGGTGACCGCGCCCGCTGATCCCAGCCATTTGGTGCCTGGTCAAATCGCGCAATTCAAGAGTCGTGACCCGGTGATGTATATGGGTAATGGCAAAATCTGGCTTGATGGACAGCTGCAACCGCAAAGTGCACTGCCTACAGGTGATTTTTTGGGCTGGGTCGATCCGCCTCAGCTGGCCGGTACGACATCTGCCTGGCCATCGCCGGGCACCGCTGGACCGGCCGGTCAGCCGACGACGACGAATACCAGCGGTAGCTAAATGTGGGCCAACGATGCGGGAGTCGCGGTGACCGACGAGCAGCAGCAGGAAGTAATTCCCACCGTCGTTGAATGGTCAGCCGATGGCGCATTGATGGTCGAGCTGGACTGGCAGGGGCAGGGCTTGCGTGTCCAGCTCGAGCCGGAGGTCACCCGATCATGGACCGCTGACCTGCTGGCCGACCGGATTATGCGGCTGCACCGGCTGGCATTGATGCGGGCTCGCGCCGAGCAACGCATGCGCATCATTGATGAGACCGGCGCTGCGCTGCCGACGACGCCGGGCTGGCCAAGTTTGACCGACGTCGACGAGTATCGGCGGACCATCGATTTTTAAGCCGTTTCGACCGATGCGTAGGCCGCTGAGCCGTTGTTAGGCTGAGCAAATAGCCAGTTCAATGGGAGGTGTGCGGTGGCCGGCAACAACGTGACGCTGGATTTCGACGAGTGGGACCAGCACGCGCAGTGGTGGGACCAAGAGGCCCCGCGGGTACGGGAACGTCTCAGTGTCGATCCCGGCACGGCGGCAAGCGTGGGACAACGCTTCGGTGACATCGGGTGGGAAGTGCGTGAAGCCCTGAACGAGACGCTGCAGGCGCGGTCTGAAGCGGGTCGGTCGTTGGGGCAGTATTGCGAGGGTGTGGCGGGCCGTATTCGGTCTAGCATCGCCTCCTACCAGCAGACCGAAGACGACAGCCAGCAAATTTTGCAGACGTAACTAAAGGCTGCGCGGTGGCGGATTCAGTACGCGTTGATACCGAGGTCGTGCGGTCGGCGGCGCGGCAGGCCGATGCCGCTGGCGGGAGCGCAACGCCGGGCTCGGCTCAGGTGCAGCCGTGCGCCTCGGACATGGTGTCGGTGGGCGCGAGCACACGTTTCACCGCTCAGGTGGCACTGGCGCGTAAATACACCGTGATGGCCAATGCGTTGGCGCGCCAGTTCGGGGTGAAGCTGGATGCCAGTGCTGCCGCTTATGACGACCAGGAAGTGATGTCGGCCGGGATGCTGGGCAGCGGGGGCTCGGGCGGCGCAGCGGCGGCTGTTGCGGCCGCGCGCACGGTGCCGGCGGGGCACGTGGTGCCGGCGGATCTCGTGTCTGGCGGGACGGGCGCGGGTCTGCCGGCAGGTGAAGTCCCGGCAAGCCCGCGCGACATGGCCCGCTTGATCGAGACCGGGCGCGGCGGGACGGGCAAGACGACGTGGCAGGCCGTGGAAACAAGCCTGCGCTGCGAGGCCAAGCAGCTCGGCGACGCTGCCGATCAACTGGGCGCGGCGATCAGTACCACGGGTGAGGGCTGGCAGTCACAGTCCGCGGATGCGGCCACGACACAGATGCGGGCGCTGCAGACCTGGTATGAGGGCCACGCCCGCTATGTGCAGGGCCTGGCTGAGCAGGCCAAGGATCATGTGCAGAACTTCTCCAAAGCCCTCACCGACGTCCCGCCGTATCGCACTGTGCTTGACGCCGAGCGGGAGCTGAAAGCGGCGATGCAGTCCAATGCGCGCGCTGGTGGCGCTCACCGGGCTGCTGTGGTTCATGCGCAAATGAAGGTCAGCAAGCTCTATCAAGCCTCGACGACCGGGTTTACCAGCTACACATTCGCAGAATCGGCCCCGCAGCCGACGATGCCGACTCCGCCGCCGGGTCCCAGTCCCACTGCGCCGCCTGCTGTGCCCTCGTCTGGTCCGGGCGATGGGCCGGTGGGGTCACGGGAATCGCAGCATTCGCCCAAGAGCGCCCCCTTGGACCCGGTGCAGGGCGGTCCCGGTGTGGGACAGAACCGATCCAGCGGGCCGACGTGGCCGCCCGGGGCCACCGATCCGGCTGCCCCTGCTACTGCGGTGACCGATGCGCTGCCGGAGACGGCTGGCTCACTGCCGTCAGAAGTCATTCCCGGGATCATCGGTGGTGTGGTCGGCGGCCTGGGCGGGTTACTTGGTGGGTTTGCCGGTGCGGGCCAAAAGGCGCTGCAGGGGATGGAGCAGGCGGCCGGGCCGATGATGAGTGGTCTGGGCCAGCATCCGCCCGGCGGTGAGCCGCAACACGGCGGCGGCGAACAGTCGCCCCCATCACCGGAGCCGCCCTCGGCTGGCGATCTGTCGCCTCCCGGTGATCTGGGCGCCGCAGGGGGTGGGGCTGACACGGAGCCCGCCGGCGGGGAGGGCCCGTTGGCGGCGCCCACTGGCGTGGCGGCCGCACCGGCGGCGGCCGCTCCGGTATCGGCGCCGGCGGCTCCCACGCCCGCAGAAGCGCCGGCACCGGCGATGGGGGCAATGGGTCCGATGATGCCGCCGATGAGGGGAACCGGCGGTGAGGGCTCCGGGGCGGAGAACAAGCAGCTCTACCAGGAGCGCAAGTTGAAAGTGGTGGCGCCGGCCAACAGTGAGCCAGTGAAGAACCGTCGGGAAGGCCGCGCCAAGCCTGGTGATCGGAAGACGCCGTGAGCACACCTCAGGACCGGATCGCCGCCGTCGACCAGGGGCTTCGAGTGACACGGGCGCTGGTGGCCGAACTGAACACCGCCGCCCACAACATGCGAGAACAGGACCCGATCAGCGACGTGGTGGTGGCGACCTTCGACGGCGACGGGTATCTGTGCGATCTGTTCATCGAGCCGACCGCACTGGCCGATTTCACCCACACCGGGCTGGAAGACTTGCTCACCGAGGTGCTGAGCGAAGGCACTCAGCGATTGCGTGAGGTGGCGCAGGCCGCCATCGACCGGTACTGGGGGCCGGAGTCGTCCTGGCAGGAACTCAAGGTGCTGCGCGACGACTGGTGACCCCGGACTAAAGTCCGAGGCTTGCGCCCAAGAATTCGGTCATATTTATGACTAGTTCTGAAGTCAGCTCTCTCGCTAAGGCGAAGGCACATCTGTCGGAGTTGGTGGCCCGTGTCGGCGATCAGCATGAGCGCATCACGGTAACGGTGCACGGACGGCCCGTGGCGGTCCTTCTTGCCGTCTACGATCTGGAATCACTCGAGGAAACGATTGCGGTGCTGTCTGATGCGACAGCGCTGCGCGCTCGTGGCGAGGCCGATGCTGAGTTAGCCCGCGGGGACGGAGAGAACCAGGACAGCCTTGCCGCGGCCATGCAAGCACGCCGAGCCAGGACGTGACCGACCGACGATACGAGCTGATAATCGCTCCGACCGTGAAAAAGGAACTGGCGGAACAACTTCCCGAATCGGTGGCGTTCGCTGTCTATGAGTTCATCATCGGTCCACTGCTCGACAATCCGCACCGCGTGGGCAAGCAACTGGGCCCGCCGTTACACGATCGCCATCGAGCACGCCGCGGCACCTACCGCGTCATCTGCAGAATCGACGACGAGCGTCAGCAAGTCACTGTCGTCGGCGTGTTCAGCCGTGCGAGCGTGTACCGCACCAATTGACGTCCGGCCTGCCGACCGATCAGGAGGCCGCGGACAGCAGGTTGCTCAGGCTGAGTTCGCGCATCAGCTGCGGCAGGCTGACGCCTAGTCGGCTGGCTTCTTGCTGCAGCGCGTTGAGGTCCTCTTCGGTGAAGCGCACCAGGACCTTGCCTGTCAGCTTTCGCTGCTCACTGTTGCTCACGTTCTCCTCCGGCACCTCGGCGGGCGTCATCTCACCACGTCGTGATGCCGTTAGTTTACGACATCAATGTCGTTAAATAGCAGCATTGGCTCGTAATCGGGCCTGCCATGTCGTTATGATGTTCCTAACTAGCAGCATGATGCCGTTACTGGGAGCAGGGTGACCTTCGCGGCCGGATTGACCCGACGATGACTGAGCCGAAGCAGCCGCCGCCGGGTGTGGAAACCACACCCGGCGGTGCGGTCGTGTCGCTGTCGGAAGCGGCCAAGCGTCTGGGTAAGGATCCGCGCACCATCATCCGGGCCATCACGGCCGGCGAGATCCGCGGCGGCGCCATGCCGCGACCGGAACGCCTGCGGTGGTATGTCTACACCAACGAGCTTCCGCCGCTGCCCGGTGCGCCCGCCCCTCCCCCACCGCCGGGCGGCGACGTCGATGACCTTCGCGCCCAGATCGTTTCGCTGACCGAGGCCAACCGGTTGCTCATCGCGGCGCAGCAGGATCTGCTCGACGCCGACCGCTCAACCAGCGAGGCCGCCGACAAGTACCGCGCGGTGGCGCGCGATTACCTGGATGCGCTGGCGCAGTTCATGACGCCGGGCAATCTGGGCGAGCTGGCCGACCAGCTGTAGCGGACGCCTGTCGGGCAATAGTGCCAGTGAGCTGCGCTCGGCTGAAAGTGGTTGGGGGAGCCAGTATTCGACAGCACCATTCGCTGGCGCGTCGAATCGTCACGTGACGGCGGGCGACGTGGGTGTTTAGACCGTGGCGGGTTCGTCGGCGAGCGCGGCGAGCAGTGTCTTCACCCCGTCGGGACCCAGGTGGGTGCGCAACGCCTCGGCGAGAAGCTGCGGTTTGGCAGGGAATTCGCGCAGCGCGGTGGCGATGATCCGCGATGGGCTGGGCGAGTGTCCGTCGGTTGTGCCGTTGCGCCCGTCGTTGTTCTTCTTGTCTTGGGCGGCCCGCCACCGCACGACTTGCTGTTCGAGCGGCACCCGGGCCAGGGAGCGGGCTTCCCGGATCGCCAGTTCCCCTCGGCGCAAGGCGGTTTGCAGTTCGGGCGCCAGTGACAACAGCGCCCGCCGCTGTGAGACCCAGGCTTCGGTCTTGTGCAAGCGGTTGGCCGCCTCGTGCCCGCTGCCGCACTCCTTCACGAGAGATTCCACGGCTTTGGCTTCTTCGATGACGTCGAAGTCTTGCCGGTCGACGTTCTCGGCGATCGAGGCCGAGATCAGCGTGATGCGGTCGCGGGCGATGTCGTCGTTGACGACGATGGCCAGGTCGGTGCGGCCATATTTGTGGGCGGCCGCCAGGCGCCGGCACCCGTTGACGACGACGAAGCGCGTGGTGATCGCGTCGTCCGGGTACAGCGTGAGGTAGGCGCTTTTGGTGACGACGACGGCCGGTTGCAGCTGCATGTCGGCGATGGATTCGAGGCCGGAGAGGTCGCCTAGGTCGTCGCGCGGGTTGCGCGGGTTGGGGGTCAGGTCGCTCAGCGGCGTGGTGTGGCTGGTCATCGCGGCGGTCTGCTCGACCGGCGAGTGGTCGCCGACCGAGTTGGCGAGGCTGGCGAGGTTCGTGCGCTGTCCGCGGGCCATCAGCGACCACCTCCGACGTTGAGCTCGAGGGCGAATTTGTAGAAGTCCTCACGTGCCTGCAGCGCCACGCGATTGACGGGGTACTCGGTCACGACCAGTCCGTCGGCGCTGGCCCGTGCGTGCAGTTTGTAGTGGCGAATGACGGTGTGGGCCAGGGGCCATCGGTTGGCCTTGACGAATTCCTTGGTCTCGTTGAGGTCATGCACACCGTCGCGCGGATCCCAGTTGTTGATGACCACGGTGTACGGGATTCCCCGGGGCTGGATCACTTTGGTGATGGTGCGGGCGGTCGGGTCGAAGCTCAGCGGCTCGGTTTCGATCGGGACGATGACGCGGTCGGCGACGTCGAGCACGACGCGCAGGGCGTCGGCGGCGGGCCCGCGGCCCAGCGGGTCGGAGGTGTCGTCACCGGCCTGCAGGTCGATCCATCCCGGCGTGTCGACGTAGACATGTGCGATGCCGGGCAGCTCGCCCAGGCGCTTGAGCCCATCGAGGTCGTCGTGGGCCTGCACGATGTGGAACGGAAGATCGTTGATGCGCGCGGCCCACCAGACCGCCGATCCCTGCGGGTCGATGGAGACCGCGGCCACCGGTGAGCTTGCGTCCGGATCGTCGTCGTGGTTGAGGACGTCAGCGGTCACGGCGGCCAAGTTGACCGCGATGGTGCTTTTGCCGACGCCGCCCTTCTGATTGAGAACGACGTGAACAGCCATGAATGGCCTTTCCGTATGCTTCCCCCGGCGCGGCGGGGTACTTCGGATGCGACACCCGCAGTCTACGGTGCGGCCTGGGGGCTGTCGCCTCGACACGCGCAGGCTACCGGCGTGTTTCTCGCCGGAGCTGATGCTCCGGCAAACCGGCTAATCAGCTCGCACACAGGGCCCGGTGCGTGAAAGCCCTGCTCGGGCGGGCGCATTCGTTCGTGACAACTTAACCGCGGTTAAGTGGCAAACCAGCTCGTGCGGCCGGGGCGCAGAGGTGACGCGCATCGAGGATGGCCCGCCGGGTGCTCGGACGGTGCTGCGCTGCAGCGCAAATCGCCTGACGGGCGCTTTCGGGTTCGCCTCCCCGGTAATGCCTCCCTTCCCGCCTGCGTCGGGATCGCGTCCCCGGTGATCGCGTGGATCACCCTCAATGGGGTTGCGGGTCAAGGCCGCCGATCTGTCGTAACGAGCGGTTCCTATCCGTCAGTGAAATACTGACGGGGTGGCCACCCGACCCGAGGTGCATCGCTGCGAACTGGGGTTGGCCATCGTCAGGATCGCACGGCGACGGGCGAAAGTCGATGACCGTGACCGCGAGAAGTTGCCCGATGCATCAGAATCCGATCCCCGCGAAGTGTTGGACTACCTGCGCCAATACAGCGGGGCGAACATTTCGCGGTGGGTTTTGCAGGCGGATGTGTGTGATGCGCTGACGTTGAACAACTGGCTGTGGTGGGAGGACCGTCGTCGCGAGCTTCACTTCTTGAAGGCCGGCCGTAATCGGGGCCTTTTCCTGTCCCAGCTCGGCGCCCAGGTGGGTGTCGGCAAGCAAGGGGTTCTTGACCGCGTCGACCGGCTGGAGGCGCTGCTGCGCTACGACCGGCCCGATGAGTAGATCACCCGCGCGTCGCGGCGCGCGGAACGCGAGCGGTGCGAGCGGTTGCCCGTCGAAGAGGTCTGGCTTGCCGCCCGGCGCGATGACTTGCTGGCGGTCATCACCGGTCTGGTTGAGCAGGCCGATCGTTTTGACGTCGAGGAGCGTGACTGGGTCGACGAGCTGGCGATCGATCGACGTGACGACGATGTCACCCCGGCGACGATGGTGATCCTGGGTCTGGCAGCAGCGGAGCTGCGCACGGCGCCGGCCGTGTTGGGCTTGGAGGCCGCCCGCCCCTGCACCGTGCACACCCTGCTGGCGCGTGCCGATGATCTGCGCCGCCAATTCGCCGAGTTGGGCTGCAGGACTGCACGCTGCGCACCCGTGTCGTGAGGCGTCAACAGCGGACGCGACCGGTCTATCGGGATCAGCATCTCTGCAGCTACTCCCCCGACATCCTCCGATTCCCGGCTGTGGAACGCTCCCCCGGCACCTCAGCAAAGCTCACTGCTCGCTCTTCGGTGACGAGCGGCGCCCTACATGCTGGGGTTACGGCCCGGAATTTGGTGATCGGGACTTAACCGCGGTTAAGTGGCAAACATGCGCAACACGCGTTTGGTTCGGTGTCGACCCACGGCTGTGCATGCGCTGGCGTCGAGCAGTACGCGGCCACTTCCCTACTCCGGTCGCCGGCGCGGCACCCCCGCGTGGCACGCCAACGGACCTCGGGGCCCTGACCGTCGGCCGCAACGCACTGGTGGGGCCGACTCCCCCAGTCGTGCTGCGCGTCGTCACGAACGGGTCCGCTGGACGGCTCGTCACTGCGAGCCGCCCCGACTGCTCTGACCACGGCATCACAGCGTGACGAGGCAACCAGATCAACTGATCACCGCGCACGACGCAATTTGACGTCGTCGGTGAATGATCTCAAGACACGGCGTCGCCGTATCACCCGGTGATCGTGTCCGTGGATCACCTGATCCTCGGGTCACGGCGTCACACCGATATCGAGTGACTGGGTCACCCGATCACAGTGCGACCCGATCACCGGGTAACGCTGCGACCGGGTCGCACAGCCACGTGGTCACCGTGTCGCGTGGTCGCGGCGTAACCGGATGACTGTGTCGCTGGATCATCTGATCACCGTGTCACGGCACCACCTGGTGACCGCGTCGCCCGGTCACGGTGTGCCCGGATCACCGGATGACGCCGCGACCGCGTGGCGCCGTGATGTCATCACGGCGTCGCATAGTCACGCCGTGACGCAATGATCGTGTCGCCGGGTCACCGGGTCACCGGCTGATCGGGTGATCCGGCGTCCCGATCGCCGGGCGATGCGATCGCCCGATCACGCATCAACACGGCAACGGCATCACCGCATCGCCCAGTTGCCACATCACCGCGCGATCACATCACCGCGACACACCGTCGCACCGCCACCGAAACACCGGATCACCCTGCTGTAATGGATGTGATTCAAGTTAAAGGAGTGACTGTCGTGAAAGCAGAAGTGATTGCGATCGCCAATCACAAGGGTGGGGTGGGCAAGTCGTTCACTGCGGTGAATCTGGCCGCCGGGATGGCGCGGGGCGGGTGGCGCACCTTGCTGGTCGACTGCGACCCGCAGGGCAACTCGACGTCGATGTTCGATCCCGACGACGATGTCGAGTTCGACATCTACGACCTCATCGGCGACGGCATGTCGATCAATAAGGTGATCCGCAAGACGCGGCTGGACAACCTCGACCTGGTGCCCTCCACGCTCGCGGTCGCCAAGTTGGAGATGGAGTTGGTCACCATGCACCGGCGCGAGGAACAGCTCGCCATGGCGCTGGCGCCGATCGCCTGCGATTACGAGGCGATCGTGCTTGACCTGTCGCCGAACCTGGGACAGCTGGTGATCACCGCGCTCAACGCCGCCGACTGGTTCATCGTCCCGACCGACGCCAGCAAGTGGGGGAGGCGCGGGGTCAACATGTTCCTGGAATGGTCATCCACCCTGCGTAAACACCAGGTACTCTCGGCGACGTTTCTGGGCGTGCTGCTGACCAAATACGAGTCGCAGACCCTCATCAGCCGTGAGACTTTGCACGCGCTGCGCCATGACGGCCTGTCGATCTTCGACACCACCATCCCGAAGCGCACCGCCGCCGAGCGCATGGTCAGCGACCAGGCCGTGCTGGGCGACGACAATGCCGATGCCGATCTGGCGCAGGCGTACGCCAATTTCACCGTTGAGGTCATGGCCCTCGTCGATGAGGGCCGACGGAATCGAGGGAAACACCATGCCTAAGAAAGACACCGCCGCCGCCGTGCTCGGCATGTTGTCGACCGCTGGGGCCCAGACCCGTCTGACGCCCGAACCCGCCGAGCCCGCCGCGCAGGCCGCGGCGCCGCGGGCCGTCACTGTGACGGAAGACGCCCCGGCGTCGGTAAGCGCGTTGCCCACGCCGCCACGCCCCACGGTCGCGACCGCTGCTGAGGCGCCGCGCACCTTGCGGCTGCGGCCGACCACGGCGCACCGGCTTCGCCAGGCGTGGCTGGAGGCCAAACGCGACGACGTGCTGCTGACCGCGCAGGATTTCGCGTCCGATCTCGTCGACGAGGCGCTGGCGCGGCGCCGGCGCCGGCCTGTCACTCAGAATTAACCGCGGTTAAGTCGTTAGGCGGTTTGTGCGTCCTCGCCCAGCTCGGTGAGCCACCCGTCGCGGTCGAGTAGCACCCACCGCGATCCTCGCCAGCGGAACGGCACCCCCGCGGGATCGCGCCCGGCGTCGACGATGTACCCGGATCGGGTGGCGAGCTGCGGCTGTAGACGTGCCAGGACTTCCGCGCATGCCCGGCAGGTGCCGAATAGCTCGGCGGGGGAGGGGTTTTCGGTGGGTACGTCGCCGCGGCGGCGACTCACGACTCGGTCGAGGGTGTAGCGGCAGCTCTCGGTGAAAACCTCACAGTGCCCAGAGCTGCGGGCGAGCACCGCCGCCGCGGGTGTCGCGCGGGACGGCAGGGTGCCCGTCGGCGGGCGCAGCGGCGCCGGTGCAGGCGCAGCGGTGCTGATGGTGGGGCCGGCGTGCGCGGAGGGAACATCGATGGGCGCAGCGCCGTTGGCGGCGATGGCTTGCAGGTAGGGCAGCGCGTCGTCGTGACGACCGTCGATCCAGACGCCGGCCCACACGCCCCAGGACGCGCACCATTTCAGCGCCTGGCGGGCACACCATGGCCGAGCCGCACAGGTGAAGCACTGGGCGAGTGCGTCGCCGCGGCCGACGTCGGTCAAACCATCGCTCCGGATCTTGCTGGCAGGGCAGTGTCCTTGACGGCGACGGGGAAGGGGAGCCGCTCATCGCGAACGGTCCGCATCGGGGTTCTCGTGGCGCCGGCGGTGAGCTCGTTCCCGGATGTCGTGCAGCGCTTGACGCGCGGCTGCACGCCCGGGGCCCGACAATGCGGCGCGGCCGGCTTCCCGCGCCCTGCGGTTGGCCTCCCGTGCGGCCAGTTGCGCGGCGATACGGGCGCGGGCGCCGGCCAGCTCTTCGTGCTCGCGCGCGACCTCGTAGGCCGAGGGCCGATTGGTCAGGTCCCCGTGCCCGGCCAGCATCGCGCCGAGCAGGCCGATGGGCTTGTGCGGCTCATCGGGCAACCGGTGCCCGGTACCCACCCAGTCGCGGATGAGGGTGTTGACGTCGCGCGGTGTCCAACCGTGCGCGGCCGGCCCGGCCAAGATGCGCGCCCACGGGGTGCCGGTGCGATACCGACGGGCCCACGGCGGGCTTTGCTGGTCGAGGACCCACTTGTTTGCCAGGGCCAGAGCCCGGGCGTCCGGGCTGGTGCGCCGTTTTACGGCGCTGCTACCGGCGCTGTGGCGCCGGTTCGCGGTAGTAAGAACTGATTTACAGGAGGTTTTATTAGGGAAATGAGACCCTTCGAGATGGGGTGACAGAGATCTAAACCGGCAGTCGTGCAGCACCCACACCGACGCCCATCCCCGGCCTTTATCCCCAACCCGCCAACTGGCGAATCGCTCGGCCCGGGTGCGCTGCCGGCCGCGCATGACCTCGGTGGCCACCCCGAGCAGTCGCAGCGCCGTGGAGGCGCGCTGTACGGTGCGCACCGTCAAGCCCGTGATTTCCGCCAGTCGGGCGTTGGTGGGCCGGCAGTTGCGTCCGGTGCGGTGATCGGCGAACGAGGCGCGCGCCTCGGCCACGGCCACAAGGCTTTTCAAGCTGACGGGATTGTGTGGCATCGCGGGCCGCACGTGGGTGTCGTAGCGCAGCGCGTAGGCCGTCGGCACGGTCGATTGCGCCCAGCGCCGGGCCTGGCCACTCCAGCAGGGAATGGCCGCCCAGGCGACGTCGACTTCCAGAACGATCCGCGGGAGGCGGTCAAAGCAGTGTGCGCTGGCGCGCTGAATCCAGACCGGCGCGGTCCGGGCGGTGCCGCGGCGCCGCGATGATCGGCTGCTGCCGCGATAGGGATGAATGATGGTGTGGGTGGGTCCACGGGACGTGGTAACTAGACCATGCGCAGGGTATGCGCTACCGTGGAATGCGTCTTTCATGACGATTCCCTTCGAGGTGGGGATTTTCGCGAAAGCAGCCATTCGGTTCGAGTTGCAGCTCGAACCGGCCACCCTCGGCCCTTCGGGCCGGGGGTTTCGCCGTTTACGGCGCTATCGCACGCTTGGTATGTAGTTGGTGTGGTGGGATTTCAGAGACGCGGGCAGGCCGCCCGCCCGAATGTGGTCCTCTCCCTAGGTCTTTCAACGTCCTGGATGGCGGATATCCGCCGGGTACTCCACGGGCGGATATCCGCCTGTGGCAGAGCATGCCGTATAGCGACCCGAATGCCGGGGTGACACGCCGCAACATCTGTCACAGCCGTCACGGCCGACTCGCGTGCACGTGAGTGCCGCTTATCCCGGCGAGCCGCGACACGACGGGGTTGGCGTCGGCGCGCGTTGCGGTGAGCTGGTAGGCGGGGGGAGCGAGCCCGCCCCCCACCCCCACGAAAACCGCACGGTGTGAAGCGGAAAGACGGCCGATCGCGGTAAGCGGGGGAGTGTCAGTCGTCGACGCTGGCGATCACGGGATGCCCTCACGACGGGCTACGCGGCGCCAGCCTGAAAGATCAGCGGTTCGTCGTCAATGAGATCCGGTAGCGGGGCGACCTGGAGGTCACCGAGCTCGGCCTGACGGCGCTGCTCGAACTGCGCGGCCAGACGCGCGTAGAGGGGTTTGAGTTGCCTGGGCTGGGCGCCGGGCAGAATCACTCCACCCCACACGCCGTGAGTCGCGCCGGTGGCCACCGCGTTGTAGCCGCAGCGGCCCCTAAAAGGGCAATCGGCGCAGCGCCTGATGGCGCCGTGCTTGGTACGGGGGTTGAAGAACAGCTCGGGGTCTTCTTGGCAGGCCAAGTCCTGGCTGGTCTGAAACAGGCGCACGTCGGCGCGCATCTGGAACGACGCAAAGGGTCTGGCGATGGTACGGGTATCGGCTGGGGGGGTGAGGGCGGTTGTCATTAGAGGGCGTCCTTCCTGGTAGGTCGTGGGCGGCTACGCCGCCACGATGGGGTCGCGGGTTCTTCACTGGGGTGGACCCCGTGAATTACCGATAATCTAACAGAGGTTTTAGCGGTTTTAGCGGTTTTGCCGCTAGAATTCTGGACGTAGACACCTTCGGTTACCGTGAAGCGAGCAGCAGGAAGCGGTTGTCGTCGCATGTCAGATGGTGTTTGGTGGCCGAGCCGGTAGTGCTGAAATCACCGGTGGCCCAAAGCGCTGGTTTATCTGTTTTAGCGGCGCGGATGGGGAAATCTGGCGGTTTGTCGGGCAAGATACAGTCATGTCCTGGGAGCAGCTCGCCGACGAAGTACGGCTTCGCCGCAAACAACTGAAGCTGACCCAGACCGATGTGGCGGAGCGCGGTGGCCTCTCGGTAGCCACGGTGCGCGCCGTCGAAACCAACCGCTCAGGCCGGCTGAGTCGACGACTACGCCGAGCGTTGGAGCGGGCGATCGAGTGGCAGGACGGCAGTGTCGACGCCGTCTTAGACGGCAACGCACCTCGTGTGGTCAACGCCGCTGGCACCGCCGCCGCGGCGGCGCCCGTCAGCCCGGATACGGCTAGGGCCGCGGCCGAACGATTCGCTGTCGCTCAGCGCCTGGTCACCATGCGCCAGACGTTCCTCGAGCACCGCGACCACATGTCTGAGGCCGCCCGCACTGCGATGGATGATGAGTTCAGCGCCGCATCCCGCGAGACTGAGGAGGCGCTGATTTGGATGTTGGCGTGGCTTGGAGATGAGGAGCGGGCCGAAGCGATCCGAATTTTGGCCGAGCTGAGGGAGATCCGTCCTTGAGTCGCCGCCGCGCCGCTGTTACCTGGTCGGCCGCTCCCGCTGATCATTGTCGTCGCGGGTAAGTGTCAGATGCGGAAGGTACGGTGCGGTCATGTTCGACATCCCGGGAATGCCGCCAAGGGAGCGGCGCAACCTACCTGTCAGCCGCGCTCGGGCGACGCCGGCGTGCGTTGGCAGCCCCACTCGTGGCGCTAGCCGTGAACGGCAGCCGCAGCCAACCTGGCAGCCGCGGACGTACGCCGAGCAGTGGTGGCATTACAGCCGTGAGTGCGCCGCAGTATTGCGGGCAGGTCACCCGCCAACCCTGATTGAGGTATACGGGCCGGTCCTAGAACCGGGCGAGCAGGCGCTGCTGAGCACCGAGATCGACTACAGCCGCTATTGCGGCACCGATGGCCGGTATTCACCGCTGCCGTTGATTGTTGCCGGTCGCCCCGCGGTCATGTTCGGCGCGCTGGCGGTCCAAGGAATCGTGAATCACCGCCGCAAGACGGTCGCGGCGCAGCGCGCGGCCGCTCAGTGGCGGTTTCACCAAACCTGCGCAGTGATCGTGACGACCGACCGGCTGATCTGCACAACCGCACCGCACGGCCAGGTCAGTTTCTGGTTCGGAGCGTGTACAGAGTTCTACCCTGATTTACAGGAATGGACCTTGACGCTGGGATTTGACTCCACCTACCCGGTACGACTCAGCGGCCCGGCCGCCCCCGCGCTCAGCCTGTGGAGCGCCTACGGCGTCTTAGGTGACGCTTGGATCGACGACCCGCGCCTGGCCCTTCTGCTCAGCTAGTTATAGAAGGCCGCGGTGGCGAAGGAACAACGGATTGAGACGCCGGCGGGTGACGATGCGATCGAAAAAACGGCGGCCCAAACCGGCGCAAGGCGTTCCACTTGTGCCTCAAGGACTGCATAAACCGCGCAAGCAGTCGTAGCGGGCTTGCCCATATCCGTGCTGGTTAGACGATGTATAGCCGCGACACCGGCGGTAAGATGCGGGCATGGCAGCGAAGTTCACCATGGATGCGGCGGAAACCGAGGCTGGCTTGTCCACCGCGGATGCGGCGGTAGCTCAGCATTCCGGTTCGAGCCTCGGGAGCCTCTGCATAGGCGGCTATATGACCTCCTTGGTGGGCGCGGCTCTCGGTGCGCGGACGGTGGGGGAGGCCCAAGCAGACGGACGCGCTGCGGCGAACACTGGAAGTCGAGAGTTCAGCATTTCGACAGTTCAAAGCACTGAAGCCGGCAACTCAGGCGTGCTGACGACGTAGCGATAGGGGAGCGGCACATGACTTCATCACCATGGTCGAGGGCGGGGTCACCATCCGTGACTTTGCCTCCTCCTCCACGCGGCGCTCCACCTGCACCAGCGGCGACCATGCCGCCCACCGCTGCCCCGTTCCCAAGCGGCTTTCCGCAGGGCCGAAAGCCTCGTCGTCCGGTTTGGTTGTGGGTCGCACTGGGGCTGCTGCTAGCTATCGTGGTCTCAGCCGCCACCGGGTCAATAGTCACGTTCGCGGCAGTGCACAACGCGACAGGCCCGGCCGCGCAACCATCGTCTGCACCATCAGCGTCAACGTCTGCGCCTACAACTCCGCAATTCAGCGCGGCTGATTCGTCTGCGGCAAAAGATCACTTGTGCCAAGTTTTCGATGTATCAGTACGCGGCGAGCAGGGGAAGGGCGGCCTGAGGGTAGAGGGGAACTTGAATGTTCCTGTTGTGCTGCGCTCGGTCAATAGTGTAGTGGCGGTGCAAACTGCGCTGGTCCCGGCAGTGCCAGCCGACGTTGGCTCAGCCGCACGGAATTACATTCAGACGACGCTAGATGTAACGACGGCGGCGATGGGGAACACTCCAACGCCTGAAGTGAATCGTCTCAACGACATATCGAACGATGCGATTAAGGCGCTGCTCGATGTGTGCGGATTGCCGAGGTAGTCCGTCCATATGGCGGCGGTGACAGGCTCGGGGGCGGGCGGGGGCGAGGTTCCGGAGTGGTGGGCGGCGCGGAATAACAAGCAAGCGGAGCGGCTATTGAAGCTATTTGACGCGGCGAAGCCTATTTCCAAACTGGCATCAGGAGTGCCGCATCTTGGCGGTGGTGGTGATCATCCCAAACCGCAGGGACCGTTCGTCCACATCCTGTTTCAACCTCTTGTGTGGCCACAAGACTCTGAGACACATCTGGCCAACGACTCCGAGACACTTATGGACGAGTCAAAGTTCCACGAGGACAAGGCCATGGACGCGCGGCAGGCCGCGAACCGAGTGTTCGACGGCGGCTCCTGGGAGGGCGAGGGCGCAGACGCTGCTCGAACGGCTTACAACGAGGCGGCGTCGACCAAGTTCAAACAGGCGGAGATCAGCAGGATTGCTTCCGGTTTATTCAAGCGGGCGTCGAGTGACGTCGGGATGACGAAGCGACTTATGGGCAAAGAAAGCGATGCCGCGCATAAAGAGGCCGAGGCGTTTCTGCGAAGCAGTTCGGGTCAGTCGCTCGCGCAGGTGGCCGTGATTCTGGGCGTGCATCGAACGGCAATTCAAGGTTATTCATCCGATCTACAAGGCTTCGCCACCCAATACACCACCCAATTCAGCAACCACTTTAAGGAAAACCCCAACCTCGGGCCGAGAGTTAAACAAGCAGGCGACGGTACGACGGACAAGGACGCCTCGACCGACGCGCCCCCAGGGCCTCCAACTCCAGGTGCTCCCGGTTCGCCCAACGGAGGCGGAGCAGTTCGTGACGCATCGTCGGGCGGCGCTAGCGGCGCAGCCCCGCCACCAGGCGGACCTCTACGACCCCCATCGACGGATCATCCATTCGAACCGCCGCGTCCGAGTCATAACCCGTTGACCTCGTTGATGGGTGGCGGGTTGCCGAGTTTGCCGAGTATGCCTGGTGGGGGCGGCGGGGGTGGGATTCCGATGTCCGGGTTGCAGGGACTTATGGGCGGTTTCGGGGGTTTCCCCGGGGGGATGGCCCCGCCGGCTGGGTTGGGTGCGTCTGGGTTGCAGGGGTCTCCGATGCCGTCGTTGGGGATGGATTTCGGGCGGGGCTTGGCGGCGGGTGCTTCGGCGGCTGGTGCTGTTCCGCCTGTGACGCAGGCTCCGATGACGTCGTTGGTGGCGCCGGTGGAGACGGCTCCGACGTCGGCGACTCCGGCGGCAGCTTCGGTGGCTGCTGCGCCCCTGGTGGCTGCTTCGGCGCCGGCACCTGCTCCGGGTGTGCCGGCGGGTGGTTTGACGCCGTATGGTTCGGTGCTTCCTCCGCAGTCCACGTCGGCTGCACCGCCGGTTGGTTCGGCACCGGCGGCGCTGTCGGTTCCTGCTGAGGCCGGTGGCGGGTCGTCAGGGGCGGGGCCGGGGACTGGGTTGATGCCGGTGGCGGGTCGGCGTGAGGCCGCGGCGGTGCGCCGGGATTTGGCTGAGTCGGATTTGGCGCTGGCGAGGATGGCGGTGGCTGAGCTCGCGGGAGCGGCCAGTGTGACGGACCCGGGTTTGGATTGGGCTGTGGCCGTTGGCCGTAACACGTCGGGGATGCCGACGTTGTGGGTTGCTACTAATGACGGTGCCGCCTACATCCCACCGGGTGTGTTCTTGCGTAAGACGATGCCTGTGGCGGGCGGGCATAGCGAGGAGTTCGATGCGCGCTGGTTCGGTTGGGTAAATCCGGCGGATAAGGCGGTGCGGGCGGCGCGGGCGTGCGGAGATAGCGTGGGCGCGGTGGCTACGACGTGGGCGTGGCCGTCTGAGTTTTTGGGGGAGGCCCCGGCGGTGACCGAGGTGGCCACGGGTGTGAAACCTGTTGGCGTGGTGGATAATCCGGCGGTGGAGTTGTTGCCGTCGCGGGCGCATCGTTTGCAGACCGTGGATGCGGCGCTGTACGCGGATTTGGTGGCAGCCGATGAGTCGGTGGTGCGTAATTATTGCCGGGAGTTGACCCGCCAGTTGTCGTTCGGTGTTCCGGGGGAGGAGTTGTCGCCGGTTGCTCAGTCGGTGGCGGACGCGTTGGTCGCGCAGCGGTGGCCCAAACCTCAGGAGTGGGCGTTGCTGGGCGAGGAACACGAGGACGCGCTGGTGATGATGGTGGCGCAGCGGCCGGGGTTGAACGGGGTTGAAAATCCCGACCAGGTGGTCAGCTATACGCGGGAATTCGTGAAGTGTCGCCGGTTGGAGGCGCTGCTGTGCTGGGAGCGTCACGGCGCGGACCTGCTCAACGTGGTGTATGCGGCCTGGGTTGCTGGGGTTCGGGCGCCGCTGAAGGATTTGGTGCTGCATTAAGCGCCGGGGTGAGACCGATCTTTTAGTAATGGGGTCAAAGGTGCGTGATACCAGCTGGGTCCTGGCCTTTGGCGCCGCTTGGGTGTGGCCTGGCCGGGTTGCCTCGGGTTAGTTTTGTTGTGTGAGTATTGCGGAGTTTGTGGCTGGGGTTGATCGGCTGCTGACCCGTGCGCATGACCTGTTTCCTGCTGGCGGTGGTGGCGGGCAGTTGCCTACGTCTGGTGGTGGCGGCTCGGCGCCGGCGGCTCCTGATGGTGTTGGTGGGTTGCGGGGAGGTGTTTCGAGGGCCGCTGGTTCCTATCAGCAGGCACAGGCTGGTGCTGCGGGGTTGGATGAGGAGTTGCAGCAGGCGGCGGAGCAGGGCGGCGCGATCGGTGAGCAGGGCCGGGTTGGGTCGGGGTTGATTCGTGATCAGGCCCGTGCGGTGGGGGCGGCGACCGAGTCGTTGGGCCGCTCCCCGGCGGGGGCGCAGCTGATTATGGCCGCGATGGATCAGCATCTGTCAGCGATGCAGGGCCAGTTGCAGTCGACTAAGAGCCAGTACCAGGGTGTGTCGGTGACGTTGCGGCAGGTGGCCGCGGGGTATCAGACGCTTTCTGGTGGTGCGAAGGATTCTCCGCCGGCGGTGCCGCTGGATTCGTCGGATAAGTGGAAGCCTGGCGATAAGCGCCATATGCCTTACGGCGCCGGTGTGGGCGGGTTGGGTCCGCCTAACTTGCCTGATTCGCCGCCGTGGGTGGATATTTACGACAGGACAAAGGATCCGGATCAGGTTCCGCACTATTTCGTCAGGTCCGATGAAATTCCCGGCTACAAAACGCTTCCGCCGGGGGCCCTGGGGCCGTCGACGGTCGTTGACGAGCACGGCCATCCCGACTCTTACATCCAGCTGGGCCCAAACTCGGGCGTGTGGGTGCCCCAGTCGGCTTTTCCCGGCGCGAAAATCTATCCGCCGGGGTGGTCTGGCGATCTACCGCCGTACGGTTGGAAAGAGTATCTGCCGGGTGCAGGGATTTTCCTTTGGCACGGGGATTTGGTGCCTGAACCGTATCGGCCGTCTGGCCCGTTGGGGCCGCCGACCGGCCACTGACCGAGGTGGCGAACTAGCGGTGCTTGGCTGTGGCCGGGGCGGTTTGCTCGGGTTAATTTTGGTGGGTGAGTGTTGCGGAGTTTGTGGCTGGGGTTGATCGGCTGCTGACTCGTGGTCATGGGTTGTTCCCTGCCGGCGGGGCCGGTGAGGGGGGCCAGGTGTTTGCCGCTGGCGGCGGTGGGGGTTCGGTGCCGGCCGCGCCGGCGGGTGGGGACAGCAGCTTGACTGGTGGTGCGACGGCTGCTGGCGGCGCGTATCAGCAGGCCCAGGCTGGTGCGGCGGGGTTGGATGGGGATTCGGGGCAGGCGGTTGAGCAGGGTGGTGCGGTTGGTGCTCAGGGGCGGGCGGCGTCGGGGTTGATTCGTGATCAGGCTCGCGCTGTGGGGGCGGCGACTGCGGCGCTGGGTCGCTCGCCGGCGGGGGCGCAGCTGGTGATGGCGGCGATGGACCAGCATTTGGAGGCGATGCAGCGCCAGTTGGATCAGACCACGGCGCAAAACCGGTTGTTGGCGCTGCGGTTGCGTGAGCTGGCTGCGGGGTATCGCGGGATCGGGTCCGCGGGAATGGGGGGTATGCCGCTGTCCGGGATGAGCGGTTTGATGTCGGGCGCCGGCGGCGGCTTGAGTGGCTTGAGTGGCCTTGCGTCACTTCCAGGCTCACTGATGGGACGCGGTATGGGTGGCCGGTCAGCGCGGTGGAGCGCGTCTGATTCTGGGGGGCGTGCGGCGCTGGGTGCTGCGGGTGTTGCTCGAGGTGCTATCCCGTTGTCGGAGGTATCTTTTGAAGGCAAAGGGGTCTGGGCTGGTGGCCGCGGCGCGGTGCACCGCTACTTGGAAGAAGCGCTGGATCGCATGGGGATCACCGACCCGCGGGCCCGAGCGAACTGGATTGAAGGTATGACCACCATCGCCGATCACGAATCCGGTTATCGAGCCAATGCGATTAATTTGTCTGACAGTAATGCGCACGGGGCACGCCAGGCCGATGGTGGGCCGCTGAATTCGAGTCGTGGGATCTGGCAGCTGGTGCCGGGAACGTTCGCGCGATATCACCAGCCGGGGACCTCGAACCATATCTGGGACCCGGTCGCCAATGCGTGCGCGTCGATGAACTATCAGATGGCCCGCTATGGGGTGTCTCATGACGGGCATGATCAGCGGGCCAAGGTCGGGCAGGCCAACTGGAATATCCACCGCGGCTACTAACTCGCCGGTTTTGGCGGTGCTTGGCTGTGGCCGGGGCGGTTTGCTCGGGTTAATTTTGGTGGGTGAGTGTTGCGGAGTTTGTGGCTGGGGTTGATCGGCTGCTGACTCGTGGTCATGGGTTGTTCCCTGCCGGCGGGGCCGGTGAGGGGGGCCAGGTGTTTGCCGCTGGCGGCGGTGGGGGTTCGGTGCCGGCCGCGCCGGCGGGTGGGGACAGCAGCTTGACTGGTGGTGCGACGGCTGCTGGCGGCGCGTATCAGCAGGCCCAGGCTGGTGCGGCGGGGTTGGATGGGGATTCGGGGCAGGCGGTTGAGCAGGGTGGTGCGGTTGGTGCTCAGGGGCGGGCGGCGTCGGGGTTGATTCGTGATCAGGCTCGCGCTGTGGGGGCGGCGACTGCGGCGCTGGGTCGCTCGCCGGCGGGGGCGCAGCTGGTGATGGCGGCGATGGACCAGCATTTGGAGGCGATGCAGCGCCAGTTGGATCAGACCACGGCGCAAAACCGGTTGTTGGCGCTGCGGTTGCGTGAGCTGGCTGCGGGGTATCGCGGGATCGGGTCCGCGGGAATGGGGGGTATGCCGCTGTCCGGGATGAGCGGTTTGATGTCGGGCGCCGGCGGCGGCGGGCTGAGCGGACTTAGTGGCCTTGCATCTGGGATACCCGCGTCACTGATGGGCAGCTTGCGTGGCGGCGGCGGTGGGGGAGGGGAGCCGGGCGGTGAGTCGGGTGCCTCGATGGTCGGCGGCGATGGTCAAGGCAGTGGTACGGCGTTGCGGGCGGTGCAGTACGCCGAGACGAAGCTGGGCTGCCCGTATGTCTGGGGTGCGACGGGGCCACGCACGTTCGACTGCTCGGGACTGGTCATCGATTCCTACGCTCACGCGGGGGTGCGGTTGCCGCGCAGCACTTATCAGATGATTCATGAAGGCATGACGGTGGACCGCGCTGATGTGCGGGCAGGTGATTTGGTGTTTTCCAATTTCTCGGGCCGCGCGCCTGAGCACGTGCAACTTGCGGTGTCGTCGACGCGAGTGATTGAGGCACCTACCCCGGGGGGCCATGTGCAATATTCGGGCTTCCCGCATGGACGTGTGGTGGTAAAACGTATTGTTGGGCAATGATTTTCAGTTGGCTTGCGTGGATGATGCGGGCCACCCGGTGTGTGATCGACAGGTGGGTATGTAACGGTGGTTGAGCCGGGAGTGGATAAGGCGGAGGAGTCGCGGTGGCGGGGCCGCGGTCTGGGGCTTTCGACACGGGTGCAGGTGTCGGGGCACATGTTTTTTGCCCGCCGGGCGGTGTTGGCGATGACGCGGCGGCGGGTTCGGATGGAGGCCGAACCGGGCCGACGTCAGTCGATGGCGTTGTTGGCGGGCGTGACGATTACCGCGGTGCTGTGTCTGGGGGCGTTATTTTGGTCGTTGGTGCGGCCGGCGGGTTCGGCGGGGCAGGCGCGGATTCTGGCGGATCAGGATTCGGGTGCGCTGTACGTGCGGGTGGGCGACAAGTTGTATCCGGCGCTGAATTTGTCCTCGGCGCGGTTGATCGCCGGGGAGGCGGCTAATCCGGTTCGGGTGCGGCGCAGCGAGATTGAAGCACACCCGCGGGGGCCGTTGGTCGGTATTGCGGGCGCGCCGCAGGATATGGCGGCGACGTCGCCGGGCCGGTCGTCGTGGCTGGTGTGTGATGAGATCACCAAGGCGTTCGGGACGGCAGCGCCAGAACCGGTGACAGTGACAGTCATTGACGGCCAGCCGGATCTGGGCCCGCGCCGCCATGTGCTGGGCGCTGATGATGCGGTGGTGCGCCGCTATGGGGACGCGGTGTGGTTGATCCGCGATGGTCGGCGGTCGTTGATTAATCAGGGTGCCCGGGCGGTGCTGTTGGCGTTGGGGTTGGGCGAGGACGCGGTGTCGGGGTCTCGCCCGATGAGCCGGGCGTTGTTCGATGCGATTCCGGTGGGCCCGGAGTTGTCGGTGCCGGCGATTCCGGGCGCGGGGTTGCCGGCGCGGTTCGCCGGGGCGCCGGGCCCGGTCGGCACGGTGGTGTCGACTCCTCAGGTGGGCGGTCAGACGGCTTACTCGGTGGTGCTGGCCGATGGCGTCGAGCCGGTGTCGGCGGTGGTGGCTCAGGTGCTGCAAAACGCCGGGCCGGCAGGTGCGGTGATGCCGGTGGTGGCTGGGCCGGTGTTGGCGAAGTTGCCGGTGGTGCAGACGTTGGACTTGTCGGCGTTCCCGCTGGCACCGCCGCATGTGGTGGACAGCCAGCTCAACGCGGCGGCGTGCTGGCACTGGGAGAAAGTGACCGGGGAGTCGATGGCGACCACGTCGGTGATCGCCGGCCCGACCATCCCGGTGGCCGATGCCCAGGTGGACAAGGTGGTGGACTTGGTGAAAACCCCAGGCACGCAGATGCAGGCTGACCGCGTGTATCTGGGCCCGGAGTACGCCAATTATGTTTTTTCGACGGGTAATTCACCGTCAGCGAGCACTGTGGAGTCGTTGTGGTGGATATCGGAATCGGGTGTGCGTTTCGGGGTGCCGCGCGAAGAGGACACGATGAACGCACTGGGTTTGAAGAACCATTCCCCGAGCCCGGGGCCGTGGCTGGCGCTGCGGCTGCTAGCAGCCGGGCCGGCGTTGTCGCGCGCTGATGCGCTGGTACGCCACAACGCACTGCCAGTCGATGCCAACCCGGCTGAATTGGAGGTTCCGAAGTCATGAAGCATGGGTTTGCCCGTAAGGAGACCGCTGCGGCGCCGTCGTTTAGGCCAGAAACCATTGAGCTGCCGACTCCGCTGAAAGTTCCGCCGCCGCAAAGCAAACCGCTGTGGTCGGTGGTGTTGATCGTCGGCTTGATGGGCCTGGTCGGTGCGATGGTGTGGGTGTCGTTCGCCAGTGGGGCCCGCTCGTTTACCGGGGCGGGCTCGTTGTTTCCGATCGTCATGGTCGGTGGACTTATGGCGATGCTGTTCGGCGGGCGTGGCGGTTCTCAGGAGATGTCGCGGTCGAAGCTGGATGCGCTGCGGGCGCGGTTTTGCATGGTCATGGATGAGCTACGGGGAACCACCTCGGAGTTGGCTGACCGGTTGGATGAGAACTACCGCTGGTATCACCCTGCACCGGCGACGCTGGAAGCCAGCGTGGGCAGTGTGCGGATGTGGGAGCGCAAGCCCAACGGTTCTGATGCGTGGTTCGGTGTGGCCCGGGTGGGGGTGGGCATGACGGATTTGGTGGAGTCGCGTGCTGCGTTGTTCGGCGAGCCGCAGGATGCGCCGACCGATATCGAGCTCGAGCCGGTGACCGGCAAGGTGCTCCAAGAGTTCATGCAGTACCAGACGGTGGCTTATGGGGTGCCTGCGCTGGTGTCGTTGATGGTGGAGCCCGGCTATGAGCTGCGCGGCACGCGCGATCGGGTGCTGGGGTTGATGCGTGCGATCATCTGCCAGTTGGTGTTTTTCCACGGCCCTGATCATCTGCGGCTGGTGATCGTGACTTCTGATGTGGCCGAGTGGGATTGGGTGAAGTGGCTGCCGCACGTCGGTGATGCGGTGGTCGAGGATGGCGCTGGCCCGGTGCGCATGGTGTATGGGTCGGTGAACGATTTCCTTGCCGCTCAGGCTGATGCGCTGTCGTTACGTGGGCGCGGGGACTTTCGGGCGCGCCTGGGAGCGTCGAAAGATCCGATCGAGCCGCTGCCGCACACCCTGATTGTGTGCGACACCGAGGTGGGTTGGGATCGTTTCGGAAGCTCCGAAGGGGTCAATGGCTTGACGTTTTTCGATGTGCGCGGCTCCAGCCGGGTTCCGGCGTGCGGTGATCCGCGGCGGGTGCTGTATATCGGTGAAAACGCGGTGGTCTCCGCGGTGCCGCGTGACCCGGTGACGTGGGACGCCCAGGGCAACGAGCCGCAGTTTTTCGCCTACGCCGATCAGGTCACTCGCGATGCGGCGGAGACGTTCGCGGAGCGCATGTCGCGGTGGCGGCTGGCCGAGGCCTACGAGGCGATCGAAATTGGCACCGGGCAGCGGGTGATGGCGCGAGACATTCTGTCTTACTACGGGATTGAGGATGCCGCCAATATTGATTTCCAGAAGCTGTGGGCCTCGCGCAGCGACATCAACTCCCCGCAGCGGTTGAAGGTGCCGCTGGGCAACCGCGCTGACAACAACGAGCTGTTTTTCGTCGACCTCAAAGAGGGCTCCCAGGGTGGTCAGGGCCCACATGGGGTGATGGCGGGCACCACCGGCTCGGGCAAGACGATGATGTTGCGAGGGTTGATTGAGTCGCTGATTCTGGGGCACCCGCCGCAAAACCTGCAGTTTATGTTGGCCGACCTCAAGGGCGGCTCGGGTGTTCGCCCGTTTGCCGGGGTGCCCCACGTTGCGCAAATCATCACTGACCTCGAAGAGGATCAGAGTTTGATGGGGCGCTTCGTCGACGCACTCGACGGGGAGATCGCACGGCGTAAAGCCTTGTGCGATTTCGCCGGTGCCGACGATGCGACCGAATTCAACAAGATCCGTGCGGATCAGTTGGCGTCTGGGGCCGCTGAGGTGTTGCCGCCGCTGCCGGTGCTGATGGTGGTCATTGACGAGTTCGCTGAGCTGTTCAAGTTGATGGGCCGTGAGATCCAGGAGTCGTTGGATCGGATTTGCCGTCAGGGCCGCGCGTATTGGGTTCATCTGCACATGGCCAGCCAGCAGATCGACACCCGCGCTGAGGCGCTGTTGGAGAACATGGGGTATCGGCTGGCCCTGCAGACCAAAACATCGCAGGCGGCCGCGGCGATCGGCGTTCCTAACGCGGTGAACCTGAAGGGTTCTGGGCAGTGCTATTTCTTGGAAGGCAGCCCGTCGAACGGCACCATGACGAAATTTCAAGGCGAGTTCTTGTGGCGTGAGTACCGCAAGCCCGGCACAGAGGACCTTGACGGCGGCGTTCAAGCAGGTGGGTTGTCGGTTAATTATTTTGCGCCGCAATTGTTTTCCACGGACTTCACCCCGCTGCCGCTGCCGGATGAGTCCGATACTTCCGCGGCGACTGACGATGGGGTCGGCGACGTCGACGAGGTGATCGAGGCGCCGGGGGACAGCGAGGACGTCGACGGCGACACTGCGTTGATGCGCCCACAGGTGGGCCGCATCATCATCGACCAGCTGCGTCGGATCGACTTTGAGCCCTACCGGTTGTGGAAGCCGCCGCTGGATGCGCCGTGGAGCATCGAGAAATTGGTGAACACCCAGCTGGGGCGGAGTTGGGACGGCGACTATGCGCGCACCCCGAACCTGGTGTTCCCTCTCGCGCTGGTGGACCGGCCGTTCAAGCACGACCAGCATCCGTTGACGGTTGACGTGTCGGGTCCGGGGGGCAACGTGGTGATCGTCGGTGCTCAGGGTTCGGGCAAGACGACTGCGCTGCAGGATCTGATTTGCGCGGCGGCCATGACACACACCCCCGAGCAGGTGCAGTTTTACTGCTTGGCGTTTTCGTCTGCGGCGCTGGGCAGTGTGGCGGGGTTGCCGCATGTGGGTGGTGTGGCGATGTCGCTGGATGGCGACGGTGTGCGCCGCACTGTGGCGGAGATGTCGGCATTGCTGGCCTCGCGTAAGCGCAGTTTCGAGCAGACCGGCGTGATGTCGATGGAGGTGTTTCGCCGCCGCAAGTCCGGCCGTGAGCCCGGGGCGGTGCCTGATGACGGTCATGGCGATGTGTTTTTGGTGATCGACAACTACGCCGCGCTGGCCAGCGAGTATCCGGCGCTGGTCGAAGACAAGGTGAACAGGCTGATCAAGGAAGGGCCGACGTTCGGGATTCACGTGGTGGCGGCGGTCACCAAGAGCACCGACCTGCAGGTGTCGGTGCGCGGTGACTTCGGGTCGCGGGTGGAGCTGCGCCTGGCCGATATCAACGATGCCGCGCTGGTGGCCAAGCCGCGGCTGGCCGGCGCGGTTCCTGCGGGTCGGCCAGGGCGGGGCATGATCGGACAGAACTACGAGCGCGCCGGCTGGGAGCCGGTGGGGTTGCACACCCTGATGGCGCGCCCGGCACTGGAGTCCACCGCTGCTGAGGTGTTCGACTCACGCAGCGTGGCCGCGGCCGTCAGCCGACTCGCCAGCGGGTTTACCCCGGCGCCGAAGGTGCGCCGCCTGCCCCAGCGGGTGGCTGCGGCCGAGCTGGCCGCCCTGGCGGCCGGGGATGGCCGGGTGGCCTCCACGATGGTGTGGGCGCTCGATGAGACCGAACGTCCGGTGTTCTTCGACGGGCAGCATCTGATGATCACGGGGCAAACCAAGTGTGGTCGCACGACGGCGTGTGCGACGGTGATGCGTGAGATTGGGCGCGTGTACGCCCCGGGTGCCGAGGCGTCGGCGGGGCCGGCGGGCCGTCCGGCCGCGCAGGTGTGGCTGGTTGATCCGCGCCGCCAACTGCTGGGCGTGCTGGGGTCGTCCTATGTGCACCGCTTCGCTTCGACACCGACGGCTGTCAAGCAGCGCATGGAGGAGTTGGCCCAGGTCCTTGCGCCGCGGATGCCCAGCGACGATGTGTCGGTCGATCAGGTCGGCCAGCGGCACTGGCAGGGTCCGGAGGTCTTTTTGATCATCGATGACTCCGAGCGCTTGCCGGCGGGCTACGACTCTCCGCTGGCGCCGATCGCCCCGTTTGTCCAGGCGGGCGCCGACGTGGGGTTGCATATCGTGTACACCCGTTTGTTCGGGGCGTTCATGGCGGGGCTGGGGGCTGATCCGGTACTGAGGCTGCTTCGGGATGCCACCGAGCCGCTGCTGGTCATGGATTCTGACCCTGACCCCGGGTTTGTGAAGGGGAAATGGAAGGGACATTCGATGCCGCAGGGCCGCGGATTCTTGATGAATACCGCCGAATCGGGCGAATCGGGAATTTATGTACAAGTGGCCGATGCCGGGGTGGGGTAGTTCGCCGAAGGGCCGCGCATAAGTCCGTGCGCGCCGATACACTTTTGTCATCAGACCGGGTGAAGATCCGGCGTGTCGTTTGGGGGAGGGTTCAATGTTTGTTGAGGCGTTAACTGGGGGGATTGATGAGGCCGCGTCGGGTTTGGCCGGGATCGGGTCGGCGGTAGCGGCGGGTAACGCTGCGGGTGCGGCGCCGACGCTGGGCGTGGTGCCGCCGGCGCCAGAGCCTGCCTCGGTTCTGTTGGCCGCGGCGTTCGCCACGCACGGCGGGGTGTACCAGGCGACTCAGGCGATCGGGTCGGTGATACACGCGATGTTTGTCTCGACCATGGGCGTCAGCTCGGCCGACTACGCCGCTACTGAGGCGCTCAACACCGTCGCGATGCTCTAAGCCGAGGTTCCCAGCGCGCAGCCATGCCCGATTACGAGGTTCCACCGGAGGTCAACTCGGGCCGGATGTATGCCGGCCTGGGTTCGGCGTCTCTGCTGGACTCGGCGGCGGCCTGGCAGGCGCTCTCGGTGCAGCTCGGGTCGGCAGGAGCGGCGTTTCAGGCGGTGATCGAGGCGCTGACGAGCACGGCGTGGCTCGGGCCGTCGTCGATGACGATGGCGTTGGCGGCGGCACCTTACGTGGTGTGGATGATCGCCACCGCCGAACAATGCCAGGCGGCGGCCGTGGGCGCGGGCGCGGCGGCGGCCGCGTTTGAGGCCGCCCGGGCCGGTGTGGTGCCCCCGCCGGTGATCGCCGAGAACAGGGCCCAGCTGGCGGCGCTGCTGTCTACCAACTTCATGGGCTTTAACACCCCGGCGATCATGGCCAACGAGGCCCATTACGGTCAGATGTGGGCCCAAGACACCGCGACGATGTACAGCTTCGCCGGCCAGGCCTCAGGGATCACCGGCACGCTGATCCCGTTCACCTCGCCGGCGGCGAACTCTGATCCGGTCGGGCTGGCGGCTCAAGCGGCCGCATTGGGGCAGTCGGGCGGCACGGCGGCCGGACAGCAACCGATGAATTTCGCCAGCAGCGCAGGTTTGCCCGCCGGTTTCGACAGCCAGACGATGCTGTCGATGGGTCCGCAGCTGGTCAGCAGCATTCCCCAGGCGCTGCAGGGGCTTTCCTCACCGTTGAGTGGCGGGCTGGGGTCAAGCGGACTGGGTCAGTTCCAGTCACTGCTGAGCCCATTCATGAGTTTTATGAATCCGGGCATGTTCGGCAGCGGCGGGGCGTCGGCGGCGACGAGCGCCGGCGGGCCCGGACTTGCGGGGCTGGGCGGGGCGGCCTCGGAAGTGGAGGCCGTGGCGGGCCGGGCGGGCTCGCTGGGCGGGTTGTCGGTGCCGGCGACCTGGACGGCCGGCAGTGTGGAGTCCACCAGTACCGCGCGGGCGGTCGCTCCGGTGGCCGCCTCGGGTGGGGGCATGTCAGCGGCGGCCGCCCCGGCGACCAGCGGGGGCTCCGGGATGTATGGGGGGACGCCGATGGCCGCAGGTATGCAGGGCCGCGGTACCGACAGTGACGGCACGCCGCGCTATGGAAAGCCGGTCAAAGTGTTACGCCGACGCTAGCGCCACATTGGTGCGGAAGAATGTTTTTCAAATAGCTTGCGTCGACCGTTGCCCGGCGTGAGATGAGGCCAATAGACTGGCCACACAGCAACGCTGAAAGAAAATCACCCGCGCTTTAAGGAGAGCTTTATTATGGCCACCCGTTTTATGACCGACCCGCACGCGATGCGGGGCATGGCCGGCCGTTTCCAGACGCACGCCCAAACCGTTGAGGACGAGGCCCGCAAGATGTGGGCGTCCTCGCAGAACATCGCCGGCGCTGGCTGGAGCGGCCAGGCCCAGGCGACGTCGTACGACACCATGGGCCAGATGAATCAGGCGTTCGCCAACATCGTCAACATGCTGCACGGGGTGCGCGACGGACTGATCCGCGACGCCAACAACTACGAGCAGCAAGAGCAGGCCTCTCAGCAGATCCTGAGCAGCTAACCGCCAGGTCCCTACCGACTTTTACGCCAAGGAGACGTGAACAATGTCGATCAACTACCAGTTCGGTGATGTCGATACCCACGGCGCTCTCATCCGCGCCCAGGCCGCCTCGCTGGAATCTGAGCACCAAGCGATCGTCCGCGACGTGCTCGCGGCCGGGGATTTTTGGGGCGGCGCGGGGTCGGTGGCCTGCCAGGAGTTCATCACCCAGTTGGGCCGCAACTTCCAGGTGATCTACGAGCAGGCCAACGCTCACGGGCAGAAGGTGCAGACCGCCGGGAGCAACATGAACAGCACCGACAGCGCCGTCGGGTCTGCGTGGGCCTAGCGCGAGCATTGTTCGACGGCAAGCGCGTGGCGGCACCGGGTGCGGTGCCGCCACGTTTGCGTTAGGCGAGCGGGGAACCTCCGATGATGACCGCTGAAACTCCCACCATCCCTACCTCCGACATCACCGTCAACCTGGAGGGGCTGTGGCTGCTGCAAGCCATGTTGGGTATTTCCCAGCTTGCCCCCGAGCTGCGCGGGCGACCCTACGGCCAACCTCAAAGCACCGAATGGCTCATCGCGCACCCGGGTTTGGCTGTGCTGGTCGACCAGGGGATTGCCGATCAGGGGGCGGTGGTGCGTTCTGATATCGCCGCGCGTATGGCGGTTTTGGCCAGCCCTGATGTTGAAGTCATCCTGCTGATTTCACACGGGCCGATGAACGTGGTGACACCCGTGGTGATGGACGATCCGAGCACGTGGCGCGCGATCCCGGATGAGCAGCTGCGCATTGTGCTGGCCCGCCGCGACGGCCGCTGGGCCTCGGCGGTGCGCGCGGGGTCCTACATCACCATCGACGACTGCCCCGGAACCGATCAGGAGTGGGTGGAACGCCTGATCGTCGAGGCGCTGGACGGGGTGCACCGGGTGGAGCCGGCACGTCTCAGCGCGGTCAACGTTCCCCTTGATGACATGCGCGCCGCGGTGAGTCTGCACGCGCAGGCTGGCTCGGCCGCGGCCAAGATGGCCGCGCTGCGCTCGCTGGGGCTGCGCGGTGGTGCGCTGGCTGAGCTGGGCGCGGCGTTAGAAGATCCGCAGGCTGAGGCATTGGCTTATGCGCGTGCACATGTGGATACCGACACGGTGTGGAGCCAAACGGTGTTGAATTTGCGCGACACCGCCTCGGGGCGGGTGGCGCTGTATCGGCTCAACCCGCCACCGGGTAGCCACCAGGAGTGGTTGGCCATCGCCCCAGCCACCCCTGCCCAGCTGCATCACGCGCTGACGACGGTCTTCGACAGTGTCGGGGTGCGGGCCTGGGCACGTCACGAACGAATGGCCTGACAAAAAGCTCCGCCGCCTGCCCAGCAAAGTGTTCTCGATGAATACCGAGCCGGCGTGGTATAGCGAGAATTCTGCCCCTAGGATTGAACGTAGTAAATGCCAGCGATATGGGGACGAGTAATGACTGACAATTCCGACTTCATGTCGCGCTACCTGCCGCCGGAAAACGTCGAGCAGCACCGCGAGCATCCGGCGCCGGCAGACGAGGTGACCGAGGAGGTGTCGTTGTCTGATCTGCGGCTATCGGAGCCCGGCGTGCCGCAGCCACCGCAGATGCCGCCGGTGAGCAGATACGAGTTCGCACCACCACCAGCGCAGGGGGGCAGGGTGGAGGCAGTCTGGCCGCCGGTGCCAGAGGCCGCGCCACCGGCGTCTGGCGGCGCTCAAGGCGCTCACGCTCAGCTCGAACCGCCGCCGCCGCCTGGGCCGGCCGCGCAGCCCTCGTTCGGTCCGCCGCCGCACGGTGGGCAGCCGAACGCCGTGCCGTGGCCGCCGGCGCCCTCGGGGGCACCGGGCGCTGAGGTTTCACCGTCCAGCGGCCCGACCAGCCAGCAGCCGGCTCCCATCCCGCCGCGCCCGGAGTTCGACCAGCCCAACCAGGTGCCGCCGCCGGCGCGGTGGGCGCCGCCGCGCATTGACCCTTCGCAACGGTGGGCGCCGCGCGCCGACCTTCGGACTGCCGACTCGGCACCCATCAGGCATGTCCAGGTCGATGAAGTCGTGAAAAGACGCCGCGAACCTGCCGAAATCGGTTGGCGCAAAGCGGTTTACGTATGCACGGGCGGGCTGGTCAATCTGGGTGCTGGCCCTCTGGAGCGCCGACTGCGTGACTACAAGGCGCTGGTCACCTCCAACATTGCCGGCAATTATCAAATCGCTTCGGTGTCGGTCAAAGGCGGGGTCGGCAAGACTCGTGTGACTGCCGGTGTGGGCGCTGCGTTCGCCGCTGAGCGCAAACAACCGGTCATCGCGATCGACGCCGACACCACCTACGGCGGTCTGGGCCGCTTCGTTGATCCCAAGGCACTGACCTCAATTCGCGATTTTCTGGCCGCCAAAGACGTGGTTGTCGACTATCCCAAGGCGCGTCATTTCACCGGACAAAATAAGCAAGGCCTAGAGGTGTTGGCGGGCAACCAAAATGTGGCCAACCCGATGCAGCTTGACGCGGCGACGTTTTTTGACACCATCAGCCTGGCGCGCCGCTTTTACCAACTGTCGCTTGTGGATTGCGGCGCCGAGGTGGAAACCGAGTTCTTCAAAGCGGTGCTGTCGGTCTCGGATGCGTTAATGATCATCGGCTCGTGCACTGCTGAGGGCGCCCTGGCGATCGAGACGACGGTCGACTGGCTGGCCGCGCGCAACGGCCACGAGCTGCTCAAGCGGTCGGTGATCGTGCTCAACGACACCCATGACTGCGCGAATAAGGCGTTCATCGCGCATATCACCGAGACCGTGGGGCCTCGGGTGCGCTCGGTCATGACGATTCCGTGGGACCCGCATCTGCGGGATGCGGACACGCTGGACTTTCTGGCGTTGCGTAAAGGCACCCGGTTGGCGTTTTTGGAGCTGGCCGCCGAGCTGGCCGAAGGGTTCCCCACCGCGGGGGCGCTCAGCGCGTGACTATCGAACGGCAGCGCGATAACCCCGTGACCGCCTCGGCCGGACCGGCCCTGCCCGACCGGGTGCTGGTGGCGGTCATCGCCGGGGTCACCAAGATCGGGGTGGTGTTGGATGCCACCGCCCCGGTGTCGGTGCAGTTGGCGGCGTTGGTGGATTTAGTCAATACCCGGCTTGGTGAGCTGGGGCAGCCGGCGTTGACGGCTGGCCCGCGGGGCCGGTGGACCCTGTGCTGGGTGGATGGCAGCGCGCTCAAGCCGGGGCTGTCCCTGGCCGCCCAGGGGGTTAGCGACGGCACCCGGCTGTGGCTGCGGTTCGCCGCGGACACCGAGGCCCGTATCAACGTCGTCGAGCATGTCACCTCGGCGGTGGCCGCCGAGCTCAGTAAGCGGTGGCCGGCCGTGACCCCGGTGTGGGCGGCCCGGGTCGGCGCGGGGATGGTGATCGCCGGTGTGCTGGCCGCGACCGCGCTGCTGGGGCGTTGGCGTTATGGGCACCTGGGCTGGGCACCGGCCGCCTACTGCGGGGGGCTGGCGGCGCTGCTACTCGCGGCGGCGGTGATCATCTTGGCGCGCCAGCACAGCGTGTTGGCGCGCGGCATCGGTGACACGCTGCTGTTGGTCGGATGCGCACCTGCGGCGGTGGCCGCCGCGGCCGCGGTGCCCGGGCCGGTGGGCGCCCCGCACGCCGCGCTGGGATTGGCGGCGGTGCTGGTCGCGGCGGTGCTGGTGGTGCGGTTCACGGGCCGCCATATTGCGTTGGGCACGGCGGTGATCGTCACCGCGGCCGCTGGTGTGGTGGTGGGGTTGGTGCGCATGGTGCTGGTGACCTCGGCGCCGATCCTGTTGGCGGTGCTGCTGCTGGTGGCGCTGATGGGGATGCATGTGTCGCCCACCATGGCGCGCTGGGCGGCCGGGATTCGCTTGCCGGTGTTTCCGTCAGCGGCGGGCCGCTGGATCTTTGAGGCGCGCCCAGATTTGCCGGCTGATCATGCGGTGGCCAGCGGCCAGGTCGCGACGTTCGCCGGGCCCGAATCGGTGCGCGAGGTCACGGTGGCCACCGACCGGGCGCACTCCTATCTGACTGGGTTGTTGGTCGCGACAACAGGGTTGGCGGTGCTGTGTGGTGTGGGGTTGTGCGATCCGCACGCGCCGCGACGCTGGCTGGCGCTGGTGCTGGCGGGTCTGGTGGCTGGCGCGGTGTTGCTGCGGGGCCGCTCGTTTACCGATCGCTGGCAGGCGACGATTCTGGCGTTGGCGGCGGTGACGCTGGTGATCGGGGTGGCCGGGCGTTACGTGGTGGGGTTGTGGACGATGCCGGCGCTGCTGGTGGGGGTGTCGGTGATGGTGGTGGTGCCGGTGGCCGGGCTGGTGGCCGGTGTGGTGGTGCCCAACCGCTTCTACACTCCGACGTTCCGCAAAGCGGTGGAGTGGGTCGAGTATGTGTGCTTGACCGGCATTTTTCCGTTGGCTTTTTGGCTGATGGGTGTGTTGGCCGCGATCCGGTACCGGTAGCTGGGGTGGTTTCGGTGAGTCGTGCAAAGTTGTGTGCGGCGGTATCAGCTGCCGCGGTGGTGGGATTGACAGGGTTGTGGGGTGCCGCGCCGGCGGGGGCGGTGGAGCCGCCGCAGATTGATGTGGGCGCCACGCCGCCGGATGGGCCGCCGGGCCCGGATCAGCCGATGCGCCAGGGCGCTTTTTGCACCAAGGTGGGTACCTTGCCGGGCACTGACTACCGGGTGCAGCCGCATTACATGGACATGCTGGATTTGGCTGAGGCGTGGCGGTTTGGCCGTGGCGCCGGGCAGAAGGTGGCCGTGATCGACACGGGGGTCAGTCCGCATCCGCGGCTGCCGGATCTTGTTGGCGGCGGTGACTATGTGGTGCCCGGTGGGGATGGTTTGTCGGACTGTGATGCGCACGGGACGATTGTGGCGTCACTGATCGCGGCCGAACCGGCCGACGGCAAGACGCCGCTGCCGCCGCCGCGCCAGGGGCGCCATCCTGACACGGTGCCGACCACCGAGGCACCGCCTCCGCCGCCGCCGCCGCCGCAAACGGTGACCGTGCAGGTGCCGCCTCCGCCGCCCCCGCCGCCCCCGGAGGGCTCGAGCTGGCAACCCAGTCCGCACCAGCAGGTGGTGGTGCCCGCCGGTCACGCCAAGATGGCTCCGGAGGGCCCTGATGATCCGGCGCCGCCATCTCCGCCGGAGCCGCCGCCACCCGCGCCGCCTCCGGCCGCGCCGGCCGCGGACGGGTTTTCCGGTGTGGCACCCGACGTGCAGGTGATTGCGATCCGGCAAAGCTCCAAAGCGTTTAGCCCCAAGGATGCGTTCGCCGGTAACCAGGACCCGGCCACGCGGCGCAAAGCCGGCGATATCCGCACGATGGCACGCGCGATCGTGCATGCGGCCAACATGGGCGCCACGGTGATCAACATCTCGGAGGTGTCGTGTATGACCGCTACCGACATGATTGATCAGCGCGATCTGGGGGCGGCTATTCATTACGCGGCCGTGGACCGCAATGTGGTGATCGTGGCTGCGGCCGGCAATGTCGGCAACGAGGGCGGCAACGACTGCAAACAGAACCCGATCTATAACCCGTTGACGCCCAACGATCCTCGCGCTTGGGCGGGAGTGACGACGGTGGCTACCCCGGCGTGGTTTTCTGATTACGTGCTCACGGTGGGCGCGGTGGATTCCACCGGTGCCCCGTTAGACAGCAGCATGGCCGGACCCTGGGTGTCGATCGCGGCGCCGGGAACCGACGTCGAAAGCCTCTCGCCGCGCGATGACGGGTTGATGAACGCGGTCGAGGGCACGAAGAACACGTTGGTGGCCCCTGCGGGCACCTCATTTTCGGCGGCGATCGTCTCGGGCGTGGCTGCCTTGGTGCGCGCTAAGTACCCGCAGTTGACGGCGCATCAGGTGATCAACCGGCTGCTGGCCACCGCACGGGCGCCGGCGCGCGGGGTGGATAACCAGGTCGGGCACGGCATCGTCGACCCGGTAGCGGCCCTGACCTATGACCTGCCGCCGGGGGAACCGGTAGGGCCGCAACGCTTGTCGGCGCCGCTGGTGCTCGCACCGCCGAAGGTGGGCCGCGACATGACCCCGGTGTGGGTGGCCGGCGCCGGTGTGGGCGGGCTGGCGCTGCTGTGTTCGGTGGTGCTGGGCTCGGCAGCATTGATACGCCGACGGGGGGCGCGGTTATGAAGTCGACCTTCCCGTTGAGTGTGGCGGCCGGCTGGGCGCGCGTGGTAGCAGTGTTCGTCGTCGACGTGGGGTTGGTGGCTGCGGGCGCGGCCGCGGCGGGCCGGCCGGGATGGTGGACTGGTGTCGGGGTGGGCCTGCTGGTGGCGTTGCTGGCGTTGCTGTGTTGGCGTGGTGCGCCGCTGTTGACGCTGGCATGGCGAGCGCTGACCGCTGGGCGCTCAGGGTTGGGAGTGCCGTCCGGCGAGCTGGCCGATTATGAGCGCAGCTTCGGGTCTGGTCCGGTCGGAATCCGTGCTGTGGGGCCGCATTTGGTGGCGGTGGTGGCTGTCGACGGGCCGCCGCACAGCCCGTCGGTGTTGGATTACCCGCGCGTGGAGTCGTTGGCGAAGCTGCCGCTTGATGCGGTGGCCGCCGGGCTGGGTCAGTTCGATGTGAGCCTGGAGGGCATCGACATCGTCAGTGCGGGGGCGCGTCGGGCCCCCAAGACACATCACCCTTATGCGCCGGTGTATTCGGTCGAGGTGGGCGATCATCCCGCGGTCGGGCAGCGCCGGACCTGGCTGGTGGTGCGGCTTAACGCGCTCGAGAGTGCCCGCGCGATTGTGTGGCGCGAGTCGGTGGCGGCCACGATGAGCGCCGCCGCCGAATGGCTGGCCGCGGAGCTGACGAGTTTGCGTATCCCGGCGCGGGTGTTGACCGCGGCCCAGATCCGTGCCGCAGATGAGGCGTTGTTGGCTGGTATCGACCCGGCCGGGCTGGTGTCGGGGTGGGGCCGGTTGCGCCACGCGGGCGGCTATGTGCAGACCTATTGGATGTCGCCGGGCGACATTTCCAGCACCGCCATCGACCGGTTGTGGGCCCCGGATACCGACGCCACCGTGGTGTCGGTGCAGGTGCGCCGCAGCGATACCGGGGCCGCGGCAGTGGGGGTGATGGTGCGCTATCACACCGGCGGGCCGCTGGCCGAGCCGCCGCTGACGGGGCTGAACCCGTTTGCGGGTCGTCACGACGCCGGGCTGAGCGCCGGGCTGCTGGGCGCTGGTGGCGGTGGGCTGACGGTGCCGGCGCGTGAGGTGGCGGCCGGGGAAAAGGTGGCTGTGCCGATCGGGGCTACGGGCATCATCGTCGGAACGACTGCCGCCGGTCATCCGCTGCTGGTTGATCTCAGTGACCCGACCGAGCTGGCGACGGTGACGATCGCCGGGGAGTTCGCGTTACTGGTGCAGATGGCGTTGCGTGCGGCCGCAACCGGATACCAGGTGTTGGTGTGCACGAAGCACCCGCAACGCTGGCAGCATGTCACCGGGGCCGGGCTACAGGTGGTCGGCGCGGCAGGGCTGGCCGAGCAGTTGCCGACCTCGCAGTACCCGTATGTGGTCGTCTACGACGGTGTGGGGGGCCCGGCACCAGCGGGGGCGGCGGTCACGGTGCGCACGGTGGGCCCGCGATCGGCCAGCGGCGCCGATATTCATATCGAGCAGGACGGCGCCGGCGCCGCGGTGATCCGCACGTGGGCGTTTCAGTATCGGCTGCGTATCAACCTCGATTATGAGCGCCGCCTGACTGGTGCCGGTCCACGCCGGGCAGCCTAAAAGGTTAGATTCAAAGCGGACCATGACAGGTATTGAGGCAGAAACCCCGGCCCGCAGCGCCTTTCGCCGCGGGTTGCTGGCATCGGGCATTGGTGTGGGCGGCTTGGTGCCAAGCCATAACCGGCAGGTGGCCGTCGAGATGTTTCGCACGGTCACACGCGCCGAACCTGGGCTGTGTGACGGCTGGATGGGCCGGGTACTGGCCGGTGAGGACACTTTGGAGGTGCTGGCCGGGGCCTGGGCGGCCGCAGAAACCTTCGGGTGGGAGATCCGCCGGCTCGGGGTGCTGGGCGCCGATTTCCGCCCGTTAGTGTTCGACGGGCTGTTTTTGCAGTTGCCGATCGGGTCGGTGGATGCGCTGCGCTGCGCTTACGCGACGGTGTTGATCCGCGAAGCCAACTACAGCCAAGCCGACGAGCTGCTGACCTCGGCTGCGAAGCCGTCTGATCCCTTTGACGCCGACATGCACTGCTACGTGTCCGGGCTGCTGCACTTTCGCACCCAGCGCTGGACTGATGTGCTGCGCCTGTTCCCGGTCGACAAGCGTTGGTACCGGCCGGAATATGAGTGCGCGGCCGCCGCGATGGCCACCACGGCGCTGGCGTCGCTGGGAGTGTTCGAGGATGCGTTTCGCCGCGGCGAGAAAGCCGCCGGCGATGACCGCGTGCCCCAGGCCGCCACCGTGATCCTCTACACACAGGCGATGTGTCTTCGCCACCTGGGCCGCGAAGATGAGGCCGCCCAGCTGCTGCGCCGGGTGTATTCGCGCGACCCGAAATTCGCCCCTGCCCGTGAGGCGATGGACGATCCGAGCCGGCGGCTGGTGCTGACTGACCCTGAAACCATCGAGGCGCGCACCGACCCGTGGGACCCGCAGAGCGCCCCGAGCCGGCTGGAGACCGAAACGGCCCGCGACGCCGAGAAGGCCTCCCAGTATTTGGCTGAGGGGCAAGCCGAGCTCGACGCCATGCTGGGCATGCAGACGGCCAAGCGGGAAATCAAACGGATCCGCTCGACTACGAAGGTCAATCTGGCCCGCTCCAAGGTCGGGCTGCGGGTGCCGGTCACCTCTCGACACACGTTGTTGCTGGGTCCGCCCGGGACCGGGAAAACCTCTGTGGCAAGGGCTTTCACCAAGCAGCTGTGCGGGCTCAAGGTGCTGCGCAAACCGCTGGTGGTGGAGACCAGCCGCGCCAAACTGTTGGGCCGCTACATGGCGGATGCCGAAAAGAACACCGAGGAGATGCTCGAAGGGGCCCTGGGTGGGGCGGTGTTTTTCGACGAGATGCACACGCTGCATGAGCGCGGCTACTCCACCGGCGACCCGTATGGCAACGCCATCATCAACACGCTGTTGCTGTATATGGAGAATCACCGCGACGAGCTGGTGGTGTTCGGCGCGGGCTACGCCAAAGCCACCGAGCGGATGCTGGAAGTCAATCAAGGTCTGCGCCGGCGGTTTTCGACCGTGATCGAGTTTCACAGCTACACCCCGCCAGAGCTGATCGAGCTGACCAAGCTGATGGTGGGCGAAGACGAGGACGTAACCACCGATGAGGCCGTTGAGGTGCTGCGCCCTGATTTCGAGAGATTCTATGCCGAAGAAAACCTTACCGCCGAAGGAGATTTGATCCGCGGCATCGACGTGTTGGGTAACGCCGGGTTTGTGCGCAATGTGGTTGAGAAGGCCCGCGATCACCGCAATGATCGCCTCGATACCGCCGAGCTCGATGAATTGCTGGCCAGCGATGACGTCGAGGTCAGCGAGGAGCAGCTGCAGCGGCTGCGTGAGCTGACCCGCGAGGACCTGGCCGAAGGTCTACGCGCAGCAGTGTCCGAAAAGCGCTCCGAATAGTCGCCACCAGGAATCCGGAAGCCGGCACTCTAGGGTGCCGGGGACGTTCAGGCGATACCGAGGACGATGGCTAGAGCGCGCTCGACCTCGCGCATGGTGTCTGGCCTCAACGTGCCCAGCGGCCGGACCAGCCGACTCTTGGTGATACCGCGCACTGCCCGACACACAGCGACGCTGTCGGCCTCGACTCCCTCCATTGCGGTGATGCGGGGCCGCAATGGCGACGGCGTGCGTGAACGTGAAACAGGAACAACCACAACGAGTTCCGATTCAAGGCCGGAGAGGATGTCGTCGACAGAGACGACCGCGGCCGGTCGGTGCTTCGCCGGTTCCCCGGGGCGTCCGGCGCCGAGTGCGACCATCCAGAGCTCTCCGCGCCGCGGATCACTCAATGCCATCACCTGCGGTGGCGTCCCAATCGAGGTCCTCGTCGTGGACCGCGGACATTTCCGCGTCGGCCAGGGTGGCCCTGCGCTCAGCCTCGAATGCGGCTTGCCGTTCGGCCTGGTCGGACAGTTCCTCGAGGAGGGCCGCGATGGAGATGCCGCGCTGGCGAGCCTGCGCGGCGAGCCTGTCGCGGGTTGGGATCGGCACCCGGATCGTTGTCGTCTGCGTAGCCACAAATTACATACTAGATCATCTACTTTTGTAGCGCTTTTGGAAGTTGCGTCGCTTCAGCGGCCTTTCACCGGAGTCTGGGCGTCGGCGAGTGGGTCGCCTCGGTTCGGTTGAGGGTGCGGATCGCGACGTTGACGATCCGCGGCGGGCTCGGGGTTGGCACCACGGGTGGTGGAGGTGGAGGGGTTGGTGGCGCCGGCACGGCCGGCGACTGGTGCTGCGGCCGGTTGGGCGAGGTTAGGTGCCGCGCCGCCGGGTGATGGCGTAGCGGGGCCGGCCTTGGCAGGGCCCGCGCCAGCGCCAGCACTGTGGTCACGGTGCAGGCGCTGGGTGACGTGGCTGGCGACTGCGGCGCCGGCCACGACTTCGGGTGCTGCGACCGCGGTAGCGGCTTCTCCGGCCATCATTGCCCCGTCAGCAGCGGCCGTGCCGGCAGCTGGGGTGCCTGACGCGGCCGCCGCACCGGGTGCAGGGGTGGGGGGTTGGGCGCCTGGCGTGTGATGGCGGGCGCGGCCGGGTGAGGGTGGCCGCCCGCCGGGTGGGCGGCCGTTGACCGGGGTGCCGGTGAGGGGCTGGTCGGGCTCATCAGGGGTATCGGATTGGTCGGGGTTTTTGGCCCAGGGGGCGCGTGAGTTGAGGTCCCGGGCGCGGTCGTAGGCGTCTTGTCCGCGTTGGTAGCCTTCGCGGCCGTGGCGGCCGAGTTCGGTGACCGCGTGGGTGAATTCGTGGCGGGTGTGATCGCCGAGCTCGCGTTTGAGCCACCAAAACACGCCGAGGGCTACCGCGGAGACAATGGCGATCATAAATAGCCGGGCCAGCGGGTGGGTCATACCCACCTGGTCGGCGTAGCCGCCGCGGGCGCCCATTTTCAGCACGATCATCGCCGCCATGGAGATGTAGGTGGTGTAGGCGAACACCAGGGCGGCGTGTTTGAAGAACATTTTGATGCGCCGCGCGGCGCGCCGGCGCGGGTGCCCGTGGATCATGGCGGGCGCGGCGACCACGATGGACAGCAGTGCATTGACGAAGGCCGCGCAGCACACCATGACGTAGCTGTAGGTGACGTAGCAGACGAAGAAGGCGAAGACCGCCCCGAGTAGCCCATAGCAGCTGCCGAGTGCGAGGTTGGCGCCGCTGAGGTGCTGGGCGAACGATAGGGCCTGCGGCGCGCCGCAGGAAGCCATCGCGTGCGCGGGCCCGGCGAGGTCGCTGCCGTCGTGGGGGGTGAGCATGGCTGTGGTGTAGGCGCCTGCGCACGTTCCGATGTCATCGACGGTGGTACCGAAGTTCATCAGCTGCAACGGCATTCGCACTGTCGCATCGGCGATGAGACCGGTGAGGTGCTGGAGCTGGGCTTGGCCGCCGCCGCTGGTGATGGAGCCGTTGTTGAAAGCCGCTTGGGAGACGCTGAAGCCTAAGTTGCGTCCTTGGGTCAGCAGCCCGTTTTCGCTGTAGAGGTCGCTGAGCGGGTCACGAGTGAGCAGGATACCCAGGACGCCCACCACCATGGTGGACAACATGATTCCCGATCCGAAGCCTTTGCGGCCGTGCCACAGAATGTGGAATGCGCCTACTGCGAGACCGAGCAGCAAGCAGATGGGAAAGACCCACAGATCGGCGAGGATCACTCGAATTGTCTCGAACACGGGGCGAAACCAGGTGGCCAGCCACAACAGCCAGGTGTTGGACATGGCGAACCGCAAAAGCCATAGCGACAGGGCGATCATGAAGATGTAGACGGCGGCCTGGGCTTGCAGCAGTTCAACGATGAGTTCGTGGGACAGCCCGGTGGTGACGGCGTTGGCCAGCCAGCGAGCCCAGCTCGACGGGTCGACGCTCAGGCTAGGGCCCGCTTTGGTGATGGCCTCGCTGGTGCTGACCACTGACAGGTAGTAGCTGCCCACAGGGACGCCGTGGCTGTCGGTGACGCCGGTCCAGTTCAGCGCACCCGCCAGGGTGGAGGCAGCGGCGGGCGGCGCGGCACCGAGTGCGGCCGCGACCAGGGTGTGGGTGATGAGCCAGAACGTGGTGAAGCGGCGCAGCCGCGGCCGGGTGGCCGTCTGGTAGCCGAGATATTCGGCGGCGCGCTGGCCGAAAGTCGTTGGTGCGGTGGTCATGGCGCCCGCCCGGGGGTGGTGTCGTAGGCGTGGTGCAGCGTGGTGTCGGGTTCGGTGGCCACCCAGATGGGGGATTTGCGGCGGAACTCGTCGACGAAGAATCCGTAGCCCTGCCGGGCGCCCCGGTGTGGGCCGGCGGCGGTGTCGAGGTCGTCGAAGGCGGTGGGGTCGCGCATTTCCTCGGTGGAGGGTTGGGCAAGGAAAAATTCTTCGATGTCGGGGTAGTCGTCGAGGCGGATGCCGACCTTGGCGGCGACTTGGCGTGCGAGGTCTTCGTTTTCAAACGGCATGATGAGTTGTTGGGTGATGAATTGGTCGCCCATGAGGGCCAGGTCGCGGATGGGGTCTTGGGTGATGATCAACAACCCTGTGTAGTGCTTGCGAGCGCGCCGGCTGATCAGGTGTGCATCGTCGGCGCCGGCGCGGGAGTTGAGCAGGGCGGCGGCTTCTTCGATGACGATGAGGCCAAAGCGGGCGCTGTCGGCGAAGAACGTCACTCGGGCCAGCCGCACGAGCATGCCGTAGATGGCCACGGAGGCGCGTTTGCGGTCAGAGAGTCGTTCGTAGAGGTGGGGGGTGTTCATTTCTTCGGCGGTGGGCAGATCGAGGCTGCCGGTGAGCCAGATCGTGACGTCGAGGCTTCCCAGGTCGGGCACGGGCAGGGTGGCGTCGAAGATGGCTTGGGTGAAGTCGTAGGTGGCCCACGATTGCAGGGCGGCCAGGATGGGGGCGAGGTCGTCGGCGAGTTTGATGACTTGCGGTGAGCGGGTGTCGGGCCCGGTCGAGGGGGCTTGGATGTGGCTGATGTAGGTCATGAGCGCGGCGGTGCTGGTGATGTCGAGGCGTTGGCGGGCGTCGGCTTGCAAGATGGTGCGCAGGCGGCGCACCCCGACGCTGCGCGGGTCGAGGCTCATCATGGGAACCATGTAGTCCAGCCAGTAGCCGCCGGCGGCGGCGGCGGGGAAGGTGCGCAGCGGGTCGCAGCTGAAGTGGTTGCCGGCCATGTCGATGACGGCCTTGTTGTCGACATCGGAGAGGGCTTTTTGCCATTCGGTGCCGGGGTCGACGATGAATGCTTGTGCGCCGCGCTGGATTTCGCCGCGGGTGATGCGTTTGGCGGCATAGGATTTGCCGTAGCCTAGCGCCCCGCTGCACACGAGGCAGGGGTTGCGGTTGCGGCGCGCGGCGGCGGGCAGGTCGAGCAGCACTGCGCTGTTGAGTGCGTTGTTTCGGTTGAATCCCAGCAGGATTCCGGTGCTGTTGCCGACCATGGAGGAGGTGAACGGCACGAACCGTGACCATTTTTTGGTGGTGGTGGGTTGGGTGAACTGGTCGACGGTGGTTTTGTGGGTGGGTGCGGCGGGGTTGAACGCCGCCCACAGTTTGGTTTGGGCGCCGCGGTAGTGGCGGATGGCGATTTGGCCGGACTGGGTGAGTTCTTCGCGCAGGCGTTTGACGCTGTAGTCCAGCGTGTGTTGGTCGGGGGCGCCGACGGCGATGACGAAGGCGGCGTGCAGAGGCCGTTCGTCGATGTTGGCTTCGAGCTGGCGGTTGTATTCGGCAAGTTGGCGCCAGGTGGCGATGAGTTCGGCGTCGCCGTTGCGGACGTCGCGGCGCTGGGTGAATTGGTCGTCGATGTTGCCTTTGGCGCGGTCATTGCGCACGAATTCCATTTCCCGGCTTAAGGTGACGAGGTTGACGGCGAAGTCGAAAGTGGCGCCGGTGTCGAGGTCGTCGAGGGTCTGCAGAAATTCTGAGCCGGGAAACACGATGCCGGCCTTGGGCATGTCGACGACGGGCAGAAGGGCTTGGTAGCTGTCGGGGTAGCTGCCGTCGGGGCTGGATACCCGCAGGGTTTTGCTCCAGGAGGGGATGCGTCGGACGCCGGCTGTCCAGGCCAGCAGCGCCACCGCGGCCAGGGCAGCCGGTGGGGCGGCCAGCAGGGGGCCAGCGAGGGCGCCGGCCCCGGCGGCCGCGGCGGCCAGGCCCGCAGCGATGAGCCGCAGCGGCAGTGCGCGCCCGCCGTGGTGGTGCTGGTCGCCGTCGTCGAACACAGCGACCGGCAGTGTGGCGGTGTCGAGCTGGCCGGGGGTGGCGTCGCGGCGGGGCAGGGGGTTGTTGAACACCCCGCGCCAGGCGTTGTGGCGCCAGAACCAGTCCATCATGTCCGCACTGACGGGTACGGGGCCGAATTCTTCGGGAATGGCGGTGATGATGTCGTGGGCCAGTCGCTGGTAGGCGGCCACGGAGTCATCGGAGTCTTTGTCGCGGCCGAACACCCAGTCGCGCAGTTTCGCGACCTGGCCGACGGGGCTGTGCCCGGCCCGACCGGCGTCGACGGGCACAGCCAGCCAGTAGATGCGGGTGCGGGGGGTTTGTTCGGCGATGACGGGCGCCATCTGCCGGCAGGCGTTGATCCAGCGGTGCTTGTCGCGGTGACCGTCGAGCATGGCGCGCAGCAGCTGGCGTCGGTTTTGGGGCACGGACAGCCCGAAGATCCATGTGCCGGCGGGGATTTCGCGGGCCAGGGCTTGGTGGCGGTCGGCCACGCCGATGCGGCGTTTGGTGGATTGCAGATAGTAAGGCAATCCACTGATCAGATAGTGGGCATAGACGCCGTCGGCGGTGAAACTCAGGTTGCCGATGACGGTGCGCGGCGGTGCCAGCAGCGGGTCAGTGGCGCTGCTGGCCGCGGCGGGACGCAGGGCGCGCCACGCGCTGGCAATGCGGAAGCCCAGGGTGGGCCGCCCCCGGGGGATCAGTGCGGCCGCGCCGCCGGCGGCGCCGGTAGCCAAAAGCCCGCAGATCAAGATGGCGCGGGCATGCCCGGAATCCAGTGCCAAGATGCTGAACACGGCGGTCAGGGCGGCGCCCCCGTAGAGGCTGACCGCCACCCACAACCGCAGCGGCTTCTTGAACAGGATGTCGGTGTAGACCGGGGTGTCGTGGACGCCTTTGAACAGCTGCGCTGACTCAGTCACGGGTTCTTTCCTCGACGTGCGTTGTGACCGCCAACCGGGAGCCGGTCGCGGTGAAGGGCAGGGCCGCGGTGTGGGTTACTGGCCGAATTGGCCGGTGGTGATGCCGGTGCGGTCGACGGTGCGTTTGGTCGAGGCGTAGATGGCGTAGCCGGAGCCGACGATGACGGCGACGATGACCGCGGTCAGGGCCCAGCCCACGGTGGCGCCGATGCGCCCGCCGAAGAAGGAGCCGGCCGCGCGTGCCCCACCGGCGAGCAGGATGAGCACGACCAGCACACCCACGCCGATGGTGTAGAGGGAGTGGCTGCCCGAAACCAGGTCGGTGGCGGCCAAAAACGTTGGGGCCGAAGCGATGTTCATGTCAGATTCCTTTCGTGGTGAGTGCAACGACAGCGGGTGGGCTCCAAGGATGGGGCCGACGGTGATGACCTGGCCGGACGCGGCCAGCAGCAGCAGCGCGCCTTCGGCGAGCGCGGCGGTGCGCAGACTGGTTCGGATGAGCGCGCGCAGGGAGCGCCGGCGCACGAGTCGAGCCAGCCGCAGCAGCAGTTGCGGTGAGGATCGCTGAGGCAATGTGCTCGAGGCTCATGGTGGATGGTTCCTGGCTGCTCTAGCGCGGCGCGGCGGCGGTGGGGATTACGGGGGTCAGTTCGGCGCCCTCGGCGAGCAGGGGCGCATAGTCCAGGCCTGAGACGCTCCAGCGGCCGCTGGTGACGGTCAACACGATGGGGTAGTCCAGTTGCAGCGGGGCGTATTGGCTGGTGACGGCGTTGACGGTGGCCAATACGTGCACGGTGGTGCCCTCGGGGGGCACGTCGTGGTCACCGGTGCCGTGGTTGGCGACGAGCTTGGTGACTTGGGCGGATCGGTAGTCGGCGGCGGGCAGCAGCCCGGAGCTGGTGGTGACGTAGCGTTCCAGCCCGCCGGCGCCGGTCAAAAAGCTGGTGATGAATCCGCTGACGGCGACGAAAGCGGGTGAGGTGTCAGCGACGGCGGTGGGGTAGCCCAGCGGCGCGTCGGCACCGGCGCCGGGCCCGTTGACCCGGGCGGGTAGCGCGCTGGCCCGCAGGCCGTAGTTGCTGTAGACGATGGGCAGCCGATAGTAGGCGGTGTGGGGGGTGGCGGCCTCAAACGCCCGCTCGGAGACGGTGATGACCACGCTCCACTGTTGGGCGGTTCCGGTGTCGCTGACCAGGGTGACGGCCGAGACAGCCGGGGAGGTGACGATGAGCGCGGGGGTGGTGGGCAGCCGGATGGGGTCGCGCAGCGACCAGCAGTCGTGCAACACCTGTTGGTGGGATGCGGTAGCGGTGAGCCACCGGGTGACACAGTCTTGGGCATACGAGCCGACCAGGGCGGTGCGGTTGACCGCGCTGCGGGCCGGGCCGGCGACGTCGATGGGGTCGTTGAAGATCCAACCCCAGATGGTGGCTATAGCCACGACACTGCAGGAGGCGAGGCCGACGATGAGTGCACCGCGGCGAAGCGCGCTGTGGGTGCCTTCGAGGCGTTGACGCCAGGTGTTGGTGAGCATGGCTGGTGGAACCCTTTATTGGGGTGGGTGGCCGAAGATTTTGATCGACGACACTGCAAACGTGTTGTCGGCGGGGTCGGTGTGGCTTGGGTCGGCGGGTAGTCCGGGCAGCGCGGGGGTGCTGCTGGTCGGCGCAGGGTCGGCGGGCGCCGCTGGCGGGCCCAGGACCTCGCCGATGAGGCCGCCTCCACCGCCGGGAGCGACAGTGGTGGTGGGGGTGATGTCGGCGGGCGCTCGCCCGGTTTCTTGGGCGAGCATGATGATTCGGGAGGCCAGCACGCCGCGGGTGGGCATGGGTTTGGTGGCTTCGCCGTGCACGCTGGCGGTCTCTTGGGGCACCACGGTGGGCGGGGTGTCGTTGAAGCTCCATTGCACACGGGTGAGCACGCGGTGCTGGTGCCATTGGTCGGCGCCTGAGGCGTCGGCGCCGACCCAGCCGGGGGTGATCGACACGGCGGTGATGACCATGCTGCGGCCGAGATTGAGCACAAGGTATTGGCCGACGTTGCCGCCGGTGACACAGACCCAGGCTTGGGTGGAGTCGGGACCGGCGACTGGTTGCGCGGCGGTCGAGCCGGGCAGGCATCCCACCGACGTGGCGGTGTAGGGGATGGTGGAGTCTTGGTTGTCGGGCGCCGGGGTGGTGCTCGACGGTGCGGCAAGAACGCTGAGCCGGGTGCTGGGATGCGCGGGTTGGGATTGCTCGCTGGTGTGCGGGTCGCTGCGCATGGCCAGTAGGGCACCGCTGACGAGCAGGGTGGCCACCACGGTGGCGACCGCGAACCCGACGGCGATGTTCTTGTTGTAGCGGGGGGCGCGCGTGGTCCCGGCGCTACCGGCGGCATCGTCAGTTCCGGTGGTGGACGTGAGCTGGTCGACGAGATCGGTACCTGGTGGCGGGTTTTCGGCGCTGCCGCGGTGCGCGCTGGGGGTGCTCGTTTCGGCGCCCTGAGTGTTGGGCTGCTCATCGGAGGGGCCGGGGCCGTCGAGATCAATGGGTGCGTCCTCGATGGGTCGGTGCTCACCGAGGTGGTCGCCACCACCGTAGATACTGTCGCCGACGTCGGTGGTGTCTCCGGTTGGCGCAGCACCAGGGCTTAGCGGTGCGTCATCCTCATCGCCGAGCTCGGCGGGGGCGTCGATCTCGATGGCGCCCGGGCCGTCCCCGTCGATGTCGTCGAAGAACGCTTGGGTGATCGCGCAATAGTGCTCGTGATCGGTCGTGGGCTTGCTCATGGCAGGTACCGCCGCGCGCCGGGGGGCAGGCTTGGTAAGCGGCGGCGGGGCATCGCCGCTGACGACATATCGGGTGCGTCCCACAGGGTTGCCGGCTGGTAGCCCGAGCCCGGGTGTGCGCGGCGGGCCCTGCGCCGGCGCGCGGTCGCGCCCACGGCAGCGGCGAGCACGCCGGCCAGCACCATGCTGGCAAACAGGTGTTGGGTCACGAAGATCACCACCGTGATCACGGTGAAAACACATCCCATGATGGCGATGAGAACCGCGCCGATAACAACGCGCATCTGCTGACCTCCTGTCCTTGGGCTCAGCTTAAGGGGTGGAATAACGGATATTCCACGGCCGTAGCGAAATAACTTGATCGGTTGTTACCGTCTTTTATGTGAACGCATTCCCGGCAGACGGAGTAAGGCGGCTGCTATTTTTCGTCGAGGACCGCCTGGCGCAGCTGCGCTGGACCCGCGAGGATCTGGCGGCCGCGGGCGGCCCGCACCCGTCGACGCTGTACAAGGCTGCCGAGCGCGAAGGTGGGCTCGCGCTGAAAACACTCGCGCGCCTCGATGTCGCGCTGGGCTGGCAAGAAGGCTCTGCGCAGCGGGTGTTGTCCGGCGAAAACCCCGCTGTGCGGATATCAGAGCAGGTCAACTTGTGCGCAGCGGCGATCAACGCGGCCCGTCGCGACGCCGAATGCGCCGGGGTGTCACGCTGCGCCACCGAGTTGAAGAACTTTTTGCTGGACGTCGCGCAACGTCTCGACGACTTTTACACTGAGCCTGTACGAGCCGTGGGGGGTGCTGCTGATGCCAGTGCCTGCTGACCGGTTCGACGAGATCCGCCGCAAGTGGATCGCCCGCAACCAACGGACTTTCATATTTCAGAAAAGGCGTGCAGAAATTCTCGCGCGCCGAATACGAGATCGCGACACCGTACGTACCGGAGCGCGGGTTGATCCCGCCGATGACGACGTTATTCACCAATGGTATGCACGGCCAATTAAAACGCCGTATGCAATGTTTGACTGGGTGATTTTTATGACTGCGGCAGTGTTGGCGCCGCTGGGTTGGCCGGCGGGCAAAGCGCTGTCGGTAAGCGATGGTCCAGCTAATCCCCGGCGAACTGCGCTCGTACCCGATCGCGGCGTTCATGTGGGCGGCGGTATTGGTCGGACTCCCGCTGCCGCTGCTGTATGAGCCGGGCGATTCCTTGGTGTCGGCGGCAGCGGTGCCGTGGCTGGTGGCCCAAATCCCGGCCGCGCTGCTCACTGCCGGCGTGTACGGCATTTTGGAAGGCTGGCTGGCCGTTGACGGGGCCCGCGACTGGTGGCCGATGCGCCCACCCGACGAGGTCGACGACGTCGATTTCGGCTTCCTGCAACCCGATGACCTCACCGGCCCCGGGGTGTTTCCCACGCGCCGCGATGACCCGCCCGGTGATCTCAGCCCAATTAGGAGGTTCTAGCGATGTATCGTCCACCATCCTCGCCGTATTGCGGGTTTAGCCGCGATGGCTCGACCGACAAGCTGTCTTTGGTTGACGGCGAGTGCCACCTGCTGGTGTCGGCACCCACCGAGACCGGTAAGACCCGCGCCGTGTTAGCGCCTGCGGCGGTGTTGTGGGGCGGGCCGGCGGTATGCGTGTCGTCCAAAGACGACTTGATGTGGCTGGTGTGCCAACGCCGTTGGGGCCCAAAGCAAGTGATCGACTTGCGGCCGGACTACTCACCGGTGTACCCACCCGATGCTCAGGTGCGCTCGTTTGATCCGACCGCGCTGATCAGCACGCCGGATCAGGCGGTGACCGCGGCCAACACGATGATGCAGATGTCGGCTGTCGGGTTGGGCTCGGGCATTGATCAGGTCTCTGATGCCGGGATCTGGGAAGCCAACACTGAGGCCCCGCTGGCGGCGATGCTGTATGCGGCCTCCCCGTGTGGGAACGGCAAAGGCATCGAATGGGTGCTGCTGGCCGTGGACAACCTGGAAAAAGACGACAAGGACCCCGACGCGCCGGGCTGGCACAGTGCCGCGCGGCATGTAAACGGCCAGCCGCTATTTCGCAACGCGCTGATGCGCACCTTGGCCATGGACCCTCGCCAGCGCGACAGCATCGCGTTGACGATGCGCAAGGCGGTAACCCCGTGGATGCGGTTGGGGCTGCGCGGCATCAACGATCCCTGCTTCGATGAGTCGTTTCTGTCGGCCCCGGATGCGACATTGTTCATCCTGGCCCCAGCCGAAGGGTCGATCGCCGGCGCGGCCGTCACCTTGCTCGAACATCTGGTGCGCAGCTGGCGCGGCAAGACCGCACGCAAGGAAATGCTGCACCGGCTGCTTCTGGTGATCGACGAGGCCGCCAACGTCGCACCCATGCCGGCGCTGCGCCGCCACGTCTCGGAAGGCCGCGGCCTGGGCGTCAACCTGCTGCTGTCGGTGCAGGCCTCCAGCCAGTTCGACACCGTCTATGGCAGCACTTACGCCCGCGAGCTGCGCGACACCTTCCCGGCCGCGCTGATCATGTACGGGGCCGCCGAGATGGAGATGCTGCAGCGCGGCGAGCAGTGGTCACGCGAGACCACGCGCCGCCAAGAAAGCTTCGATCAGGCCAGCGGCGCTAAGACGTTGTCCTCCCATTTGGGTCCCAGCCTCGATTACCGGCGGCTGCTACCGCAGAATCTCGGGCAAGCCCGGATGCTGCGCCGCGGCACGGCAGGCATCACCGCTGAGCTGCCTGACTGGCCGGACTTCGTCACCAAATACGACCACGCGGTCAAGACCTTGCTACAGGCTGACCGGCCCGCCGTGGAGCAGCCGCGCAACTTGTGGGACTGGGTGCTGGCCCGTCACCGCCGCGCCGCCGAAGCGATCAGGCAGTGAACGCTGAGCAGCTGCGCGACCAACTCGTAGAAGTGCTCGCCGCCGCGAGTGAACCGATGTCGACAGCCAAGCCCGCCTAGCCGTTACCGAGTACTGCCGCGGGCGGCCCGTGGTCGCTGACGAGGTCTATCGCGCTCTGGTGATCCTGGCGCGCCGCGGCGTGGTGCGCCGCGTCGCAGACCAACCGGGACGGAGCGCCCACTGGGAGTTGACCCGCCGCGATGTGCGCCGGCCGGCGGCGGGATAGGTCTGTCGCGGTGCTTTCCCAATTGAAAAACCAGGAGGAGACGATGATCTGCCAAACTCCCAGTGAAGATCCCTGCTCGCGGGTGACCTCACCGGCCGAAGCAATGGGGTACGCGGAGGCGCTGCTGACCACGTCGGCCAGGCCAGGTTGTGAATTTTGGTCGACGGCCGCTGTTGTGCCGCTGGCCGGGATGCTGTATGCGGCCTCGCCGCGCGGGAACAACGAAGGGGTCGGATGGCTGGCGCGGGCGGCGGCAGCCACCACAGAGGAGGGCCTTGCCGACACGGCGCAGGGTTGGCGCAGCGCCATCCCGTATCTGGCCGACCAGCCGCTACTGGACAACGCGCTGCAACGCGCGCTCGAGCTGAGCCCGCGACAGCGTGACAGCCTCGTGATGACGATGCGCGATGCGCTCTCGCCGTGGATACACAGCGAAAGCCGCGACGAGCGTGAATGATTCGCGCAAGTTCCCGTGGTTAATCGGCCTGGTCGCGGCCTTGCTGGTAGCTGCTGTGCTGATCGCGGTGGTTGTCCAAGGCACATTGCAGGTGATCAACGACTTCGGCACCGAGGTCGCCGACACTAGCTACCAGCCCTAACCGGCAGGCAGGTGCCTCAGGCGCGCATGGGAAGTTCGTCAGCTGCGCTACCGAAATCGGCCACAACAGTTTTCATATACTGCTGTCCGCCGATCCTATGGGGCGGCCGAGCGGCTCCGGGGACAGGACTGACTGCACTAGCCCTGCACTAGCCTGGATAGATAAGGGCGTCGGCAGCCTCGCCTCGCACCAGGATCGGATGGTCCGCCAAGTGTTCAGCACGAACAACGTCACGTACTCCAAACGGGTGGTGAGGTCCGCGGACGGCACCACGATCGGCTTTCGCCAGCTCGGTCACGGCCCCGGGCTGGTGATCCTGCACGGTGGCGCACTGGCCTCCCAGCACTACATGAAACTGGGCGCCGCACTGGCCGACCGATTCACCGTCTACATCCCGGATCGCCGCGGCCGGGGCATGAGCGGTCCCTATGGACCGCAGTACAGCATCGCCCGCGAGGACGAGGACCTCGCCGCGGTCGTCGCCGAAACCGGCGCCCAGCGTGTGTTCGGGACAGCCGACGGCGGCTTGTTCGCGCTGCACGCCTCGTTGACGGTGGCGGCGATCCGCAAGGTCGCGGTCTTCGAGCCGGTCCTGTTCGTCGGCCAACCCGGGGTGGCCGACTTCAAGAACGTGATCAGCCGGGCCGAACCGCTATTAGCCCGCGGCGACATCGCGGGGGCGATGGCCGGCCTGGCCAAAGATGCGCGGGACTCCGACACCCGGGCGCAGGCGATCAGCGCGCCCTATCGGCTGCTGAGCCAGATCATGACGCGGCCGATCGTCTGCCGCGCGCTGTTGTGGACGGATGCCCGCATGGTCCGGGGCGACGATTGTGCGCTGCGCGACCTGGTGGCCGCGTTCGGCACGGAAATCGCGGCGGTCAAGGCCGCCTCGGGGACCATCGAGGAGTACCGGAACGTGACCGCCGAGGTCCTGCTGATGTGCGGCAGCGGCGCGGCGCCGCTGTTCACCGGCACCCTGGACGCGTTGGCCGCCGTGCTGCCGCGCTCAACCCGGGTGGACCTGCCTGGACTCAACCACGGTGGCGCCCAGGACCAGGGCGGCGACCCCGCGATCATCGCCGAGCAACTACGCATGTTCTTCGGCAGCTGACCTGGCCGCCGCCGTCGGCCGGTGGTCGCAGGGAAACCGTCGGGGCTCACAGTTCCAGGCCGTAGCCGTCCCGCCCGACACCGCGGTCGCCGAGGGTGGCCGCCATCCGTTGCTGGGCGGCTCGGTAGGCGCGTGCTCTGGTAGGCGCGCGCTCAGTCGTTGGTTTTGGCGCTCGAGCACCTCGTCGATCACCGGAGGCATCGGCAACGATGCGGCGCCAGCAGCGCAGGCATCCAGTGCGACCTCGACGACATAACCCAGGAAAGGACGACACAACCCACGAAAGGTCGAAGCCACGCTCTACGCCACAAACCGGACCGACCACCCCCGGTCGGATTCCAATAGCGCGAGCCTCCATCAGAACCAGTGCGATTCAATACCCGACGTCCCTGGGCAATTCGAAGCCTAAGGCAGACGGCCCCAAACACCTTGCAAGAAAGGTAAGGACCCGGTGGGCAAGGCAGGCATCGCTGCGGTACTTGCCCTGGTTGCCGCCCTGTTCATCGCGATCAGCGACGCCGTCCAGCAGCGCTTGGCTTACGGCGCCACCGACGAGCGGGTCGGTGCGATCGCGTTGTTCACCCGGCTGCTGCGCAACCCGCGGTGGTGGCTGGGCAGCCTGATCGCCGCGGTCGGCTTCGCGCTGCAGGCCGCGGCGTTAGGCCTTGGATCGGTAGTGCTGGTCCAGGCGCTGTTTGTCACCTCTCTGCTGTTCGCGCTGCCGATCAGCGCCAAGCTCGGCCATCGCAAGGTAACGGGCTCGGAGTGGACCTGGGCGGCGCTGCTGGCGGCCAGCGTGGCCGTCATCGTCACCGTCGGTAACCCGCAGTCCGGGCATTCTCGGGCACCGCTGGGAACCTGGATGGTGGTAGTCGCCGTGATCGGTCCCGCACTGGTGCTGTGCCTGCTCGGCGCCCGCATCTGGTCGGGCCCGATCCGCGCGGTGCTGCTGGGGCTGGTCTCGGGCTCCCTGTGGGGGCTGTTCGCGGTGCTGACCAAGGGCGTGGTCGACCGGCTCGGCGATGGGATATGGGCGGTGTTGCGGACGCCCGAGCTGTACGCGTGGGTACTGGTCGCCATCGCTGCCACGGTGTGGCAGCAGTCGTCGTTCCAGGCCGGCACACTGACCGCCTCGCTGCCGACGTTGACGGTGGCTGAGCCGGTCGTCGGTTCGGTGCTCGGTGTCGTGGTGCTCGGCGAGAGTCTTAAGACCGATGACGTAGGCCGGCTCGCGCTCGTGCTGGCGGTGGTTGTGATGGTTGTGGCCACCGTGGCACTGGCCCGCGGTGCGGCCGTGGCGACTGAAAAGCTGAGAGGTCTCCCAGCGGTCTACCGAAACACCACGTGCGGAGTCCTTGGAACGCTAGCTTGAAGGCTGTTGCGGCTGAAGCAACCTCTCGTCGCCCCACCGGGAAAAGAGATGTGTTTCCGGAGGATTGGAAGCTGGGATTGAGACTGAACGGTGGCAACCGACGCTGACGTAATCGCATAACAAGAGGTCAAAGCTGCAGGGTTGGAAAGCAAGTCTGGGATGCTAACGGGTGGGACCGCGCGCAGCAGCTCGTGTAGGTGGGGCGCGTCGGCGCTGTGCTGGTAGGCGCTGAGTTCGGTGATGAGCCAGGCGGGTAAGGGCAAAGCAGAGCGCAGCACCGTTTGTCGGTGAAGAAAAAACGCGTCGCGGTCCTCTACCGTGCCGTTAGAGTTCGAGGCCGTTGCCCCGGTTTTGGTCGCGGCCGCGGGCGCGATCTTGTTCGGCGATGGCATCCAATCGCTTTGCGGCGGTGGCGATGTCGCGCAGATGCGCGAGCACTTGGTTGCGTTGGCGCAGCAGTTGGACGGCGCGGTTTCGGTCGGGGCTGGCTGCGCTGGTGGCGGCCAGGTGGTGTTCGGCGCGGTCGATGGCGGTGCGGGGTTGGCGTTGCTCGGGGTCGGGGGTGCCCAGGTGTTGGGTGTTGGGCAGGTCGTTGGTGAGGACGGCGAGCAGGGTGTGGGCGGGCTGCTGGTCGCCGGGGTGGCGATGAGCACGAGTTTGGTGTTGGTGGCGGCGGCGCTGTGGGCGAGCCAGCGCAGCTGTGCGGGGGTGAGTGCTTGGGCGTCGTCGACGATGACCAGGCTGCCCAGCGGTTGCGTGTGGCGCTTGGCGGTGAGGTCGTCGCGGTAGGTGTCGATGGTGGCGGTGGTGTCGGCGTAGGCGCGGTCGGCAGGGTTGTCGGTGCCGGTCAGCGCGATGGCGTGCTTGTTGTGGTGGTGGGCGGCGCCGGCGAGGGCGGCCAGTGCGGCGGTTTTGTTGGCGCCGGGATGTAGGTGAAGCAGTTGGACGCTGTGGATGTTGGTGGTGATGGCGGTGACTGCGCGGCGGTGCTCATCGTCGAGGCCTTCAAGGGCGGCAGGCGGCGGGGTGTACATGGCGGCGGGGCTGGTTGCGGTGGCGGCCTGAAGGAAGTCGACTTCGGCCTGTAGTTGGTCGAGGTCGGCGCCCAGATCGTAGGTGTGGGCGGGGCTTTGGGCGAGGGAGCGTGCGGCGGCGGCTTCGGCGCGGGAGAGTTGGTCGTCGAGGTTGCGGGCGTGGCGGCGGGCGGCGTTGAGGGTTTCGGTGTCGGCGCGCACGGCTTCGGCGCGGCGGGCGTGCAGGTGGTTTTCGGTGACGATGCCGGCCACGCCGCCGGCGGTCTTGATGAGGTCGGCGCGGGCGGTGTCGAGGCGGTTGCGGGCGGTGCGCACCGCGGTGTCAACCCGGTCGGTTTGTTCGCTGACTTGGGTGTGGTGTTGCTGGTAGCGGCCGGCGGCGTCGTGCTCGCCGCGCTCGGTGGCCGCGGTGATAGCGGCGGCAAGCTGGGTGAGTAGTTGGCGGTGCAGTTCGGCGGTGTCTTCGGCGTGGACCCAGCGGGCGTGCGCGCTGGCCAGGGCCTGCTGGTAGGGGCGTTGCTCAAGTAGGCGGCGGTGCAGCTGGGCCAGCTCGGCGGCGGCGGCGTGTTCGGCGGGTCCGCCGCCACCAGTGAGGATGGCGGCGGAGAGTTGTTGCGCCTGGCGGTGGGCGGTGTCGCGGCGGGCGCGGAGGGCGGGGATGTCGATGTCGTCGACGCGGGCGGGCGCGGCGGGCCGCACGGTGGGCAGGTCAGCGATGTCGAGGTCACCGAGGTCGTCTTCGACAAAGCCGTAGGGGTAGTCGTAGGGGTCGGGTGGGGGCTCGTGCAGATCCTGGCCGGGGATGTTGTGTTCGTCGAGGTCGAATTGCTGCTGGCCGGTTGTTGTTTCGGCGATGTCGGCGGGGTGGGGGATGTCGGGGTCGATGGTGGCGGCGTGGTGGGTGAGCAGCTCGACGCGGTAGGTGAGCAGGCGGGCGTATTCGTCGGGCCGGATGGTCTGGGTGGCGGAAATGTCGTGCAGGTGTTCGGCCGCGGCGGCGAGCAGATCGTGCGGGGGCCAGTCGGCGGCGGTGACCGCGGCGACCAGGCCGGGCCAGGCGGGGTCGGTGATGACGGCTTCGGCGATGCGGGTGCCCAGTAGGTGGTGTAGGTCGGCGGTCCAGGGGGGCCGCAGTTTGGTGTCGGTGCCCTCCAGTGAGGGGGGCGCCAGGGTGCCGGCCAGCCGCCACCACAGGGCGGCGGCGGGCATTTCGGCGGGCAGTGGGCCGTGTTCGGACACGGCGTCGTGTAGCAGGGCGGCGACGTCGGCGCCGGCGCGGGCGGCGTCGTCGAGGTGGGTGGCCAGCCGCGGCCAGAACGGGTCGTCGGTGATGTGGGGGTCGATGGTGTCGGCGAGCTGGCGCCAGCGGGCGGTGTCGGCGCCGGCGCGGGTGAGGGCGGCATCGAGGCGGGAGTGGATGGCTTGTTGGACGATCGCCGAGCGGTTGGCGTGCTGTTCGGGCCCGGTGATGCGGGTGTCGGCGGCCTCGACGTTGTGGGCGGCGCGGAAGACGGCGATTTCGGCCAGCAGGTTGCGGGTGGTCGTCGAGCAGGGGCCGCGCCCAGGCGGGTGCGGTGGCGGCGTCCCAGGCGCGGGCGGTGCCGCGGATGTGGTCGGCGAGTTCGCTGACGAGTTCGGCGCGCTGCTGTCAGGTAGGTCGCCCAGGTCGGGTCGGTGGTTATGACGTCGGGGATGGCGGGCAGCCAGTGCAGCGGTCCGAGGTCTGCTGCGCCTGAGCCGGTGGGGGTCGGTAGGCGCCAGTCCAGGACGGCGGCGGGGTCGTGGGCGTCGCCGAGTCCGGGTGGCCGCGGCCTGGTGCAGCGCCTCGATGGGGTCGTGTCCTTCGATGGCCAGCAGGGCGAGGTGGCGGCGCAGCACGGGCCAGGCTTGGGCGTCGGTGAGGTGGTGGCCTAGGTGGGCGGCGGCGGTGTCGATGCGGGCCATGAGGTCCGGTCCGGCGTGTTGTTCGGCGGCGGCGGTGAGCGCGTCGGTGTACATGTCGGCGGCGCGGTGGAGCCGGGCGAAGGGGTCGGTGTCGGCGGCGGCGAGGCTGTGGGCGGATTGTTGGGCGCCGTCGCGGCCCAGGATGGTGGTCAGGATGTCGACGGCGGTGGGGGGGTGGGTGGCTTTGGGGGTCAGGATGCGGTGCGGGTCGGCTTCGGCGGTGGAGAAGTAGAGGTGGTTTTCGGTGCGTCCGCGGGTGGCGGCGACGTAGAGCTGTTGGCGGGTGAGCCGATCGGAGCCGACGATGTGGCAGGTGCCTTCGGTGTCGCGGTGCCCGGCGGTCATGCCTTGGGCGGCGTTGATGGTGCTGGCGTAGCCCAGGGTGGTGTAGGTGGCCACGTAGCGGGCGGGCAGGCGCACGGGGGTGGCTGTGCCGCGCAGGGGGACGACGGTGATCGAGCCGTCGTTGTGCACGGTGCGGATGATCCAGCGGTGTCCGTTTTTGACCCAGGCGCCGTGGGTGGTGGTGCGTAGCCAGCGGGCGTTTCTGCGGGTGGCGATCCAGTCGCCGGCGGAGGCGGTCAACCCGTCGGCGAGGGTGACGGTGGCCGCTGACTGAGGATCGTCAGAGGAGCTGGCGGGGGTGGCGGGGGTGTGGGTGAGCCGGTCGAGGCGGGCGCGTTCGTTGAGCTGGGCGACCAGGGCGTTGGTGGGGGCCAACAGGATGGAGTCGCGGCCGGCGGCGCGGTCGGCGGCCCACGCCGTGTAGGCCATGTCGGCGGCGGTGGCATCAGCGCCGACATGGACACGGTGGTGGTCGATGTAGAAGCCGATTCCGGCGGGGTCACCGGCGCGGATGGCCAGGCTGGCGGCGGCTTCGGATTTCCCGGTTTCGGGGTGGGTGAAGCGCACGACGGTGCTCAAGGTGACGGTTTCGTGGCGCTCGGCCAGGTCGCGCAGGACACCGCCGGCGGAGATGGAGGCCAGTTGTTGGTCATCGCCGATCAGGCGCACGCTGGCCCCGTGCGCCAGCGCGTGGGCGATGAGGGTGTCGAGGTCGGCGGTGGAGGCCATGCCGGCTTCGTCGACGATGAGCAGGGTGTCAGAACCGATGCGGTCGAACCAGTGTCGGGCGGGGTCATCGGCGGGGGCGGGGGTGCCGTGGTGGGTGTCGGTGAGTTGGATGAGTTTGGCGATGGTGTCGGTGGGGGCGGCGAGGTCTTGGGCCAGGACTTCGGCCGCGCCGGCGGTGGGGGCCAGGCCGATGACGGTGCCGCCACTGTTGCGCCAGGTGGCCGCCAGGGCGGCCATGGCGGTGGTTTTGCCGGTGCCGGCGGGGGCGAGCGCGAGCTGTAGGCGGGCACCGGAAGTGGCCATGTCGCGCACCAGGGCGGCTTGTCCTTGGTTGAGTTGCAGGCCGTGGTTGGCGTGGGTCTCAGCCAGGGCTAAACCGATGCTGGTGTCATCGACGGTGCGCCCGCCGCGCAGGGTGGCGGCGGCCAGGATGCGCCGTTCGGCGGCCATGATGGCCGCGCTGGTGTAGACGGTGGTGTCGTGGCGGGTGTAGACGCTGGCGCCGTCGCGGCGGCGCAGCACGGCGGGCTCGTTTTTCTCCGTATCAGCGTGGGTGGTCAAGGTGATGCTGTGCTGGGACAGGGCGGCCGCCACGATGCGGTTGACCAGGTCGGGGCCGCCGGGGTGGTTGGCATAACGCAGCGCTCGTTGGGCCTGGGCGCGCACGTGGTTGACCGTCCAGGTGGCCCGGGCCCCGGCGACGGTGGCGATGACCGCGCCGGCCTGCTCGCTGACCCAGTGACTCGGCTGACAACCGCGCGTTGGCCGATGGCCGCGCTGGTGACGTTGGCGATCATGGCGGTCAGGGCGCGCTGGCTGCCCAGTACCTCGACGGCCTGGGTGCGCCACACGTGGCGCTGCTCGGCCAGCGAGCGTGGTTCGTGCTTGGCTTGCCGGGTTTCCAAGGTGGCCTGCTGAGACAACGCCAGCATTTCGACCACGGTGGGTTCACGCCCGTGGGTGGTGTGGAATTGCTTGGCCAGCTGGCCCACGCGGTGGTCGATGGCCGCGCTGCGCGAGGAGTATTTCTCGATCAGTTCGGCGGGCATTCCCACGATTTCACGCACCGGGCGTTTACCGGGTGTGGTGTCGGTTTCGGCGAAGCCGACACCAATTTTGCCGATCGGCTAAGGCTTCGATGCGGGTGTTGTACAACTCCGAGGCCGCCACCGTGGCGTGATGCAGCGGGGTGCCGTCTAAGGCCAGCCAGCGCGGGACGCCGTCGGCGCCGATGGCTTGCACTTTATTGCTGACCGCGACGTGGGTGTGCAGGTTGGGATCACCGGCGCGGCTGTCGCGGTGATCGAACGCCGCGGCGATCAATCCGGTGGTGTTGACTTGGGCGACGCCGTGGGCCCCCATGCGCGAAAACGCGGCGTGTTCTTCGAGAAATTCCAGTGTTTCGGCCACGGCTTGGTGGTGGCATTCCTCGATCGCCCGCGCGATCGGTGCCGGCGCGATCGCCCACAGCGCCGAGACGGATTTGACCGGGGTGAACGTCAGGTCATAGCCGGCCACCGCGGTGGTGGCCGCACGCGAATTGCGGGCGATGAAGCCGGACAGCTCCCGGTCATCGGCGGGCGGGCGGGCGTAGGTTTCAGTGAACATGTCGCGCCCGAGCGCGGTGCGGATGGCCGCCCGGATGTCGGCGGCGAGGCTGGCGCGCTCGTCGTTGCCCACGGTGATGTTGTAGTCGCGGTAGGCCTGCCGCAGCCGGGTGACGAACAGGTTTTCGGTGTTGTTGATGGCAAACGGTCGACCCAGCCGAGCGGCGGCGATCGCGCCGGCTTGGGCGACACCAAATCCGCTCAGATGGCGGGTGATTCGGTCGGCGTTGGGGTGCAAGCCTTCACCGAAGAGGGCTTTCATTTGGTCTTCGCTGACCTGCGATCCGTGCGGCACTGCCCACAGGTCGGCGACCAGGGGGTCCGAGCCATCCCGGGCGACGGGCTGACCGAGTGCGGCCAGGCCGCGGCCCATCCATGTTCCTGGGGTTTCGCCCTTGGCGCTGTAGTAGTCGCGAGAGGCTGGGACGCCCGCGGTCGGTGGCATCAGAGGCGGCGACTTGCCGGATCAGGTACATGTACCCGTCTCCGGCGGTCAATTTATGTAAGCCCATCACCGGGGCATCACCATGAATCGACTCTGACATCGCCGCGGGCGTTACGCGACGGTCAGCGAACCGCAAATTCGCCTATTTAGGCGACCTAACCATCGCCCGGTACCAAACCGTGACCTGAGTGCAAGAGGTGTGATGTTCGGTGGGCGGGTGTAGTTAGGGTGTGCTAAGTGCCGGTGGGCTGGTGTGGTGAGTGGTCGGGTCCGGGCATAAAGCGTGGGGGTGGTGGCGAGATTTTTGTGTTCGGGTGCGGCGTAAGGGTTTTAGGGGCTTTAGCGTGTGATGCATGGGAAACAAGGCGGTCAGTAAGGAAGCCCGGCGTGCGGCGCGTGAAGCCGCGACTGCGGCCCAGGAAGAGGTCATCCGGCGCACGAAGGCCAACGTGGAGGATTTAGCGGCGTTCTTCGACGCACGCGAGCGCGCCGACGCGGTCGATGAGTGGTTGGCTGAGCGCCAGCAGGCGTTGGGGGAGCAGGCCGCGCAGCGGCGCGGCGCTCAACGCCTGCAGTGCGGGACCGCGCTACGCGCGATGCGCGATCGCGGTGAGACGCTACGCGAGATTGCCCGCATGGCCGGGATCAGCGAGAAAGCGGTGCGGGAGTTGATTCGCGAAGCCGAATCAACCGAGCCCGCGGCCGCGGCGGCGCCGCCGCCGCCGGCAGAGACGGCCACGGCGGCGGTATCAACCGCGGTCGCGGACACCGCCGGGTCGAACGAGGTAAGCGCACACACCGCGCACGCGGATGGCCGGTCTTGGGAGCCGGTGTCAGCACGGGCGTAGCAGGGTGGGAGGCGCTGTCAGTGGGCGCGGCGATGATGACGGCGACGGGCGGCCGCGGGCCGCGGGAGCTGAAAGGATCGGGAGAGTTTTGGGGGTTTCGCAACCGCTACGGCTGGTGGTGGATCCGCGGGTGCACGCTGAGGAGTTGCGCCGGTTTGAAGACAATGTAGTACGAGGCCCGGGCGCTGAGGATTGCGCGATCTGGTGTTCGGCGATCGGCGCGGATGGCTATGGGCGGTTTTGGGTGCGCCGCGGCGGGACACGGACGATGGTGCGAGCCAACCGTTATGCGCTGGCCGCCGCACTGAACGGTAAGGCTTTGGAGCCGTGGGTGCGGGCACTGCACGGCTGCGACAATCCGGCGTGCGTGCGGGCGAGTCTGCCCGCAGAGATCGGTCTGCTGCACATCATCGGCGGCTCACAGCGCGACAACATGTTGATGATGGCGCGCGCCGGCCGCGGCGGCGGCCGGGTGGTGGTGCGCCGCGGTGATCACGGAGTCAAGGCACGCCGCGCCCGGGCGGTGGCGCTGCGCGAGGCGGTGCGCCACGGGTGGGACGCCGACGCCGTCGAGGCGGCGCTGCTGGGCTCAACCGACCCGACACTGTGGTAAGCCGCACGGCGGCAACACCATCGCGACACCGCAGCGCGTGGCAGCGCAGGCGAACTAGGGCGATCGGTGCCAGGCCGGCGGTCGGCCGGCCGGGGCTGGTTGGCGTTCGACAAGGTGACGGTGGTGGGCAGGTGGCGGATCCGTGTCGGTGCGGCGGCGGGTGCGCCCGATCGGGAGACGGGAGCGGGGCTGGTTACAGCCCACTGCAGCGGCCCGGTGAAGGAGCCAGAGCCGTAGGTGGCCAACGGTTGGCGAGCGTTGGCGGGTAGTGCGGCGGGCAGGGTGCACGCGGGAAGAAAAAGGGGCCCGGCCAACCCCGCGGATGCAGGTGCTGGCCGGGCCCCGGTTGGCCGCTGGCGCGCTTACAGGGTTTGCAGCAGGCGGAACGCTTGGGCTTTGAGCGATCCGCTGCCCGCGGCGGTGGTGATGGTGCGCAGCGCGCGGGCGGTGTTGGCGTCGCTGGCGGTGCGTGCGCCGCGGACGGGAACGACGTGGTCGAGGTATTCGGTGACCGCGTTGTAGGCCGCCCACCGGGTGCCGGCGATGGGTGCGACGGTGGGCGAGGACGTCCACAGTTTGACGATGCCGTTGGCGCGTTCACGGCGGTGGCGCGCGGTGGCGGCGGTGCCGGCGGCGTCGACCTCGAGCAGGGTGTTGGCGAAGCGCCGCATCTGCTCGAGGTCCATCGGGGCGGCGTAGAGCTGGGCGGCCTCGGCTTCGAACGCTTCGACGTAGCGCCAGCTGAGCTTGAGCGCGTTGCGGGCTTCGGCGATGGAGGCCCGCGCGCCGCCGGTGTGGCGGATGGCGAAGCTGGCCTTGGCCGACCCGATCGCGGCGCTTTGGGTGTTGGCGCACACGACCCGCACTGGGGTGACTAAGAAACGGAAGGCTGAACTGCCGTCGTGAGAATTTAAGGCGGCGAGGTAGAAGTCGGTGCGGTCCTTGGTGCCGTCTTTGCCGTCGAAGACCATGCTGCTGGGCAGTTTCATCGTGACGAACGTTTCCCGGCCGCCGCGCAGGGCGCCGGCGGTCTCGAAGTGCGCTCCGCCGCTTTGATCGACGAGGGCGTCGAGCAGGTCGCAGGAGGCCTCGTTTTGGACGGGCTCGTACTTGCTGCCGACGACGCCGAGGACATCGAGGCGCCCGTTGATGGGGTTGGTGCGCACCGTGGCGTAGAAGTCGGGCACGGCCAGGGGTGCTGGGGTGGTGACGCCGGCGTCGTCGATGACGGGTTCCTGGGGGACCTGCAGCGCCATTTTGCGGACGTTCCAGCCGGCCAGGTGGGCGGCGTGCAGCGCCTCGCGTGCGGTCATGGTGTGACCGACGGATTGGCCGAGGCGGTGCCAGGCGTCGCGGCGGGAGTTGGCGAAGGAGACCTGACCGTCGGTGATATCGAGCTCGTGTGCCATGAGAGATGTTCCTTTCGAGAAACGGTGTTTGGTTCGCGCCGTTCAGCGCTGGGGTGTGGGGGACCGGCGGGGTGGTGCTGTCAACCCCGAAGAGGCCGGTGGAAATGCAGGAGGCGGATTTTCGGCCCGGCGAGCCCGGCGCGAAGCGCCGCGGGGCGAGCTGTCATAGGGCCGATAAATGCCGCCGGTGCCGCACGGGCGCAGCGGGAGCCGCCCGCTAGGGCGGCGGGAGCGCAGAACGGGCGAGCCCGCCGGGCGTGGGTTGACGGCGACGGGGTCCCTGTCGGTCATACTTGGCACCCCGCTGACGGCTAGAAGAAGGTGAGGGGCTACGGATGGTCGCCGCCGGTAGGCGGCGATAGCGCCCGGTGAGGGCGCGCAAGGTGGCGCCGGAAGAAAAAGGGGGGCCCGACCAGCCCTCCGCGTGGTGGGGAGCTGGCCGGGCCCCGGGGACCCGTTGGGGTTAGTCGCGGGTGGTGGCGTCGATGATGGCGCGGCGGATCTGGTGGGGCGGTATGCCTGAGCGCAGCGCGGTCAGGAGCATGAGCGCAAGCCGCGGCGGCGGGGTTTGGGTGGCTTGGGCTTCGTTGAGTGCGGCGTCGGCGGCGATACCGGCGCGAATGCTGTCATCGAGTAGGCAGTAGCAGGCCGCGGCGATGGTCAGCGCTTCGGCGCGCGGCTGTCCGCGCAGTCGGCGGCCGATGTGGGTCCACAGTTCGGCCCCGGCTTGAGCGTGATCGCGGGCGGCACTGATCATGGCGTCGCGCACGGTGACGTCGGTGGTGATGATGTGGCCGGCGCGGGTGGGCAGGGTGCGGCTGATCGGGAAACCCTCCAGCGCGGCGGCGATTTCTTCGGCGGTGGTGATGACGAGCTCGCCGTGGTCGCCGAGGGCGACGGGCGGGGCCGGCGGCAGGGTCGCGAACTCGTTTTCGATGTCGCTACGTGCGCGGCTGACCCGGTCGCCGCGCAGGACTCGTTGGGCGGTGATCAGGGAGTCGGTGTAGGGGTAGGTGGAGCCGACCTCGCCGGTGTCGGGGTCATACCACTGGCCTTCGGCGGTGACGTCGTGGGTCATGATGCCGCGCAGGACGGGGATGCCGGCGCCGGCGAGAGCCTCGCGGAGGGTATCGAGGACGGCCAGGGCGCGCGGGTTGTGCTGTTCGTCGCACACGGCCAGCAGGATCGCGGCGTGGTTGGTGTCGGGCCGCAGGTTGCAGGTGGCCGGGAAGTTGGCGGCTTGCTCGATGCTGATTGTGACGTCGAACCGTATCGCGCAGCGCACGATCAGTCCGTGGCTGGTGTCGCGGTGGAGCATGTATGCGACGATGCTGTTGGTGGGGGCGAAGCCGAGCAGGCCGGCTGCGGCGCCGATGATGTCGGCCGGGGTGCGTAATCCTGTGGTAGGCATGGCTGTTCTCCGTTTCGTGTGGTGAGTGGTGCGCCGGTCAGCGCTGGGGGAGCGGGTAATCGGCTGAGGGTGGGCGGTCAACCCCGAAGAGTCCGCGGCGAAGGGGGCAGGGTTTTCGGCCCGCGCTCGCCGGCGCGCAGCGCCATGGGGCGAGCTTGCATAGGGCCGAAAAGGTCACTCGGCCTGCGTAGTTCGGTGCGGGCGTGGGTTGACCGGTCGGGCCCCCGGCCGATTAGACTGCGACCCCTGCTGACGGCAATAAGGTGAGGGGCTACGGACTTGTGGCCACCGCAGGTGGCCAGTCTGGCGGGCGCGCGGGGCGCGCCGCCGCCACCTGAGCAGGCCGGAAGAAAAAAGGGGGACCCGGCCAGCCCTGCGTGTGGTGGGGTGAGCTGGCCGGGTCCCGAATGGGCTACCGCTTAGGTGATCTCACAAGCGGCGTCGCGCAGTGCCTCAAGCAGATCGATGTTCTCACCGAGTAGCAAATCGCAGTTGCCGCGGTATGCCGTCAGCGGGGTCGATGAAGTCGAGGGCGGAACCGAAGTCGATGTCGGACATGAGAAATCTCCTTTTAGGTGGTGCCTGTGGTGGGTTGGGTGCCGGGCCCGCGGGTGCGGGCCCGGCGCCGTAGCGGGCGGCTAGGCCGCGTGGGCTGCGTGGTGGTCCAGGACAGTGCTGAGCGCGTCGTCGAGGTCGTCGTAGTGCTTCGGTGTGCGGTCATCGACGGTGACGGTCCACGTGGGTTGGTCACCGATTCCTGCGGCCAGGGTGTAGGTGTGGCCGCGGTGCGCGGCCCGGTAGGTCCATGTGTCGGGGGTGGCGTGGAAGGTCATCTCCCCGGCGCGGACTTTGAGGATTCGGGTGTCGGGCGCGGCGTTGAGGTCGGGTGCGGTGGCTTCGATCGCCACCATTTGGCCGTGATCGTCGACGGCGAGCAGGACCAGGTGGTGCCCGGTCTGGGGGGTGTAGTCGTGCACGGTGGTGAGCGCAATGTCGCCGTGGTTGTGGAACGGGATGCGGGTGATTCCGTACTGCTGCTCCTGGATTCGTCCAGCGGCTTCGTCGAGGAGGTTGAAGGCGAGCTCGAATTCGTGGTCCATGATGTGTTCTCCGTTCGTGTGCGGTGGTTGAGTGCGCCGGTCAGCGCTGGGGAAGCGGTCAATCGGCTGAGGGTGGACGGTCAACCCCGAAGAGTCCGCGCCGCACGAAGCAGGGTTTTCGGCCCGCGCTCGCCGGCGCGCAGCGCCATGGGGCGAGCTTGCATAGGGCCGAAAAGGTCACTTGGCCTGCGTAGTTCGGCGCGGGCGTGGGTTGACCGGTCGGGCCCCCGGCCGATTAGACTGCGACCCTTGCTGACGGCAAACAAGGTGAGGGGCTACGGACTTGTGGCCACCGCAGGTGGCCAATCGGGCGGGCGCGCGGGGCGCGCCGCCGCCACCTGAGTGGGCCGGAAGAAAAAGGGGACTCCGGCCAACCCCGGGGAAGGGCCGGCCGAAGCCCCTGGTGGTGGTGTTCTCGGCACAGTCAGGGCGCCAACGTTGTGACCAGTTCGCGGCGGGCGGTTCGGGCGGCGTTGTGTTCGGTCAAGCCGAGTCGTGCCGCGACGCGGTGCACGGTGCGCGTGGTCGTGTGGAGGCGCCAGGCGATCAGGTCCAGCTCGATACGGCCGTGCATGCGGCGTACTGCTTCGTCACGCTCTGCTCCACGCAACCGCAAACGTAGTCCGTCGTGGGCGACCTGCAGGACGGCCAATTCGTCGATCTCGGACACACTGTCGTGCTCAGGTTCCCGATCGTGCGAGCGCCGATGGTGGGCGACCTCGCCGTTAGATGGCAGCGCTTGGGCTTCGTCGGGGTCGGTGATCGCCCACGGGTCTAGGTCGGTAACTGTGGTCATGATGTGTTCTCCGTTCTGCGAGAGTGTTTGGTGCGCTGGTCAGCGCTGGGGTGCGGGTAAGCGGGTGAGGGTGGACGGTCAACCCCGAAGAGTCCGCGGCGGGTGCTCGCCGGGTTTTCGGCCGCGCTCGCCGGCGCGAAGCGCCCTGGGCGAGCTGGCATTAGGGCCGAAAACAGTCACTCGGCACGGCGATGCCCGGTGCGGGCGTGGGTTGAGCGGTCGGGCCCCCGCCCGATTACCATGAGCACCCTGCTGACGGCTAAAGAAGGTGAGGGGCTACGGATTTTCCTGCGGCGCTGACCGTATCGACGCGTACCCTGAGGGGATGTTTGACGAGGCGTTGCTGCGCGAGCTGATGGACGGGTCGGATCGTGTTCCGACGCCGGTGGTTGCCTGGCTGGTCACCGGGCAGTGGCCGGCGCCGGCACTGTCCTGTGATGTGTCGTTTCCGCGCGCTGATTACTCTGGACTGCTGGACTTTTGACCAAGCCGGTCGGGTGCGCTTAAGGCGCGAAGGCCGCTGGATAGTGAGGCGAAGCGTCCGTACTCTTGGCCCGCGGCGGTCGTTTTCTCTCCTAGCCAGATGCCGATGATTCGGGCGAAGCCGTGGGGGGTTCGGGTCCAGACCGGGCCTCCGGAGTCGCCGGGGATGCTGGGCGGCATGCCAGTGGTCAGGTATTGGTCTTCACCTTGGGCGGCGGCGATTTGACCGCAATGCTGGCCGCTGGAAACCCCGATGTGGCAGACGGTCTCGCCGACTTGGGGTTCAGGGTGGTCATCGGTGAAGGGCGTGTGGTTGTCGGCGATGAGCACTGACGGCAAAGAGTTGGTGTTGAAGTCGATCAGTGCGTAGTCCGCGCCGCCGCTGCGCGGGGGCTCGAAGACGCTGCGAACGAAGTTGCCGGTGAGCCCGCTTCGCTTGTCGCGGGCATAGCCCGATGTTGGGTTGGCGCGGCAGTGGCCGGCGGTGATGGCGTAGGTGTGAAAGTCGGCGCCGGTGTACACATAGCCGATCGTGCAGAATTGGCCGCCGCCGCCGGGGTTGATGTAGTCGACCTCTTCGCCGGGGCTGACAAGGGTCAGTGCGGCGTGTGACGGGGGTGAGCCGGCCAGTGCCAGAGCTGCTGTAGTTAGCAGACCTAAGACGATGGCGACGAATCGGCGGGTTGTGGTGTGCATTAGTCAGCCACCTTCCAGGGTTTAGGCGGCGCGGGCGTGGCGCAGGCGGCGTTCAGAGCGCAGTTGAGCGCGGGCGGTCATGCCGTCGATCCAGGCGCGGGCGGTGGTGGCCGCCGGGCCAGGCCGGCCTGCGGCCGCCGCGATGGCTGCGGCCGCACGGTTGGTGCTGGCGGTCTCGAAACGCGTTGTCATGCAGACTCCGTCAAAAGGGTGCGGGCGGCGGCGCTGGGTTGAACTGGGGACCGACGAGTGTTGTTCCGGTAGTCGACGGTGAGCCGATCGAGAACGGCCTCGACGGCGGTAGCGGCGGCACGCACCACTGGTGACGGCTGCTGGTTGATGTGGTGCTGCAGCTCTTGCTGGGTGTGTTGCACTGCGCGCAGTTGGTCGGCGGCTTCAGCGAGCCATCGCGCGGCGTTGCGTGCACTGCCGGACACCATGCCGCGCCGGTCGTGGTGGGCGCGGGCTTCCCGCAGGGCGATGTCGAAGCGGTCGGCGGCCCAGCGGGCCTTCGCGGCGGCGGCCAAGGCACGCAGCTCGTCGGGGGTGGTGACGGTGAAACCACCGAAGGGGTCGCCGCAGTCCCACAGGCCGGCGTTGACGTGGTCGGTGACGTCGGCTTTATCGATGTCGAGGGCGGCCATGAGCACCACAACCTGGGCGGCGCTGGCGTGCAGACGCTCATACAGGTTGATCGCCCGCTGATAACCGGCAAGGTCCCGGTCGGCCACGATGGCGACGTTGAGTCCGGCGAATGCGTCGACCAGCCCGGCGGGAAAGTTGGCGGCCCCTTGGGCGTTGGTGGTGGCCAGGCGACCCAGCGCGGTAAGGGTGTCGGCGTCCTTCTCCCCTTCGGTGACCCAGATCCATGCGGCGGTCTTAGCCGCGTTCTGAATTGCGTTGGGCCGATACAGCACCGGGGTGAATCCGTGCGGCTTGCGGTACACCCATTGGCGCGCGTCGCGGTAGCGCTGCCGGAACTGTTTGTGCGGTTGGCCGGTGCAGGTGCATTCTTCGCGAATGACCTGCTGCACTGGTGTGCCGGTGGGGGTGAGGTAGGTGTAGACCCGGACCCGGCGCCACTGGTGCTCGGCGTGTTCACGGGGCGCGGTGATGCGCGCTGGTAATGTTCCTAGCGCGGGTACTCGGCGGGCCGTCTTGGGTTGTGCGGCGCGCGGCCAGCCTTGCCCGGTTGCGGGGGCGGGGTTGTCGAACAGATCGGCCAGGCGCAGACCGAGGGCGGCGGCGATGTCGGCGGCGGGGGCCTGGCAGCTAAAGCAGTGCAGCAGGACCGCGCCGCAACGGCCGGCGCGTGTGCTTTCCCGCCACCCAACCGATAGCGAGGGGGAGTGGTCGGTGTGCAGGGGGCAGCTGGCCATGAAGGCTTCCGGGCCGCGGGCACGGATGCTGTGCCCTGCTGCTTGCAGAGCGTCCCGCACGTCGTCCAAAGCGGTTCCGGGCCTGCGGGGCTGGTGTGTGCTGGCCATCACGGCGTCTCCTGGTCGATGACGGTGTGCACCACGGCGTAGGCGGCGCGGGTGTTGCGGATGCTGTCGTCGAGGAAGGTGGCGACATCGTGTCCGTCGCGGCCGTCCACGAACTCGACGTCGTAGATGGTGTTACTGCGCAACTGCTCAAGAGTGCGGGCGGCGTTCTGTAGGGCTTTGACGGCGGCGCAGATGTGGGCGAGCAGATGGCCTCGGGTTTCACCGATTCGCTCGATGCGGTCCAGTTCGGCGAACTCGGCAACTGCTTCGTCCGGTGCGGCGTCGGTGTACATGGGGTGGTTCCTTTCGGGTGGGGTGGGTGTCTAGGCGGCGGCGAGGCCGCCAAGGCGATCTGGACGGAAACCCGCCCAGTGCACGGTGGGGGAGACATACACCACGGGCAGGGCCAGGTAGCCCAAACTCATGACGTACTCGCGGGCCTCCGGATTTTCGGTGACGTCGATTTTGTGGTAGCTGATTCCCGCTTTGTCGAGCGCTTTGAACGTCGCGTTGCACTGCACGCAGGCTGGTTTGGTATAAACCGTGATCGGGGACATTACTAGCCTCCTTCGCAAATATCTGTTGCTGCGCTTGATAATTAAATTTTACTGCCGTGATTGCCCTTATGCGATAGTCGCGAGAAAGAATTTCGGGAAATTGTTCAGAGTTCTTGGCGCCGATTGCCGATAGGTATGCGTCCCTCCTTTCCGCGCAGTCGCCTGCTGGTACCTCTGCGGCTGCCATAGCCTGCTACCGGCGCTGTTGCGGCAGCGGACGTAGGCTGTGGCCGGTGGTCGGCGAACCGCCACTGCGCGGCGGATTCATGCTGATTCGCGTCCCGCGCGACCTGGCGGTAACGGTTTAGCAACAGCAATACTGTCACCCTTTTCCTTTGCAATTTGTCACGCATTGACCATCCATAGCCCGGTAGATGTAATTCATTACGCTGGCCGCCTCCAACCTCTCTTTGCTGTCATTGCCTGCCATTGTTCTTGCCTTTCTGGCATTCACGATGTGGACCGGCCAGCGGGCCGCGGAATGCAAGGCCCGGGCGCGAAGTTTTCCCAGTGAGCGTTAGCGAGCGGCTCGGGGAAAAGTTCGCGAGCCCACCGGCCCGCAGCAGCGCGAAGGTCGGCGCCGTGCAGGTAGCGGTCCGGCCGGTCAGAATCGAACGACCAGAAGGCAGACCATGTTCGCTTAACCAAGAATCGGGGCGTGACCAGCGGGAAGCGGCTGCTGGGAAGCGGTTGGACCGCAGTCGCGAAAGGTGGGGCCAGAACCGCAGCCCTGACCCCACCTGACGGGCGCGCGCTACTCCTTTACCGCATCGGCCAAATACTGCTCGTACACCTCGTCTGCGTCCTTGGCCTTGGTCACGACTTCCTCGACGGGAGCCAGCGGATAGTCGTTTTCCGCCAGCCACCGCAGGTACTCGCCGCTGCCGACGTGGTGGCTCCACCCGCTCGCGTTGTTGCGCCAGGAATCCTTGGGGGTACGCGATTCCAGCGCTCCGAGCACCAGGGCCAGCGTGATCACCTGGGCGCGCCCGTCGCCGTTGGCGGGCAGATCGGCCACCAGCTTGGCCACGGCCTGGCCGCTGTCCACTTCGAGCAGTTCAGCAGTCATGTCCAGCGCGTTGTGATTGGTGAGCAAGAAACTGTCACGAGCCAAGCAGTCAGCGATGAACATGGCAGCCCCCTTGGGAGGCGTCTTGCGCGCCAACAGCTTCTTGACGAACTCGCGGCGAACGCTGAGGGCCGCGTCACCGAGCTTGTTGAGCGCCAACACTTTACGACGCTCACGCTTCTCTGCCTCGGCGCGCTCAGTCGCGGCCTGCTGGCGTGCCGCCTCGCGTGCATCGTCGTCCAAGTCGACCGCTTCGCCGGTGTCGGTGTCCACCATTCCTGCCTGCCGCGCGAACCAGCTCTGCGGCGCCAGCCCTGCAGCGCGGTAGTCGAGGCAGTAGTACTCGGGGGCGAATACCGTGGTCTCGGTGACCGTTTTGGCGTGGCGTAACCCCTCGGCAGGTTCGGCGTCTGGCTGGCCTTCGGTATCCCAGTCCACGGCCTCTTCGTCGACGACCTCGCCGGTTTCCACGTCGCACAGTGCGGTGTCCTCATAGAGCAACACGGCCCAGTGGGCGGGGTTGGTGACAGCGTTGTCGTCGGCTTCGGCCCCCTCAGCGGTCACCAGGTGACGCAGCGGTATGCAGGCCTGGTCCCATGATTCGGGCCGCTGCTCAAGGACGGTGAACCCCTGGTCGGTGTAGACCTGGGCTGCTTGGGCTTCGGCCTCCGCTGAGGCGCGTTCTTCGCCGCAGCTGAGCAACCGTGTGCTCGAACCGGCGGGTACCAGCCGAGCTCAGGAGCCGGTCAAGAGCGCCGGGCATGTCCTCAAATTCGGTGATCGCCGCTGCTTCGACGAGGCTGAGCTGGCCGCTGGCCAGTGCGTCCATGGCGGCGACTGCTGCTCGCGGCGGTGTGTGCGGCCTTAACGGCGTCTTTGGCGACGGACAACCGCTTGGCCACCTTGGTCACCGACATTCCCGCGTCGATCATCTGCTGGATACCACGGGCCCGCTGGGCGTCGGTAAGGTCCTGCTTTTGATCGTTGGTGACGATCTGGTGCACGATGCGGTCGATGGTCTCCTGGCTGGCATCGGCAGCAATGGACGGCAGCACATAGACGGGAACGCTGGGCAATCCGACTTCGCGGGCAGCAAGAGTGCGCCGCTGGCCGTTGCGGACGCGCACCAGGGCGGGGTTCTCGGGGTCGCGTACACCCGTGATCGGCACCAGGACTCCGTTTTCGGCGATGCTGGCGATGAAGGCCTTGCTCAGGGCTGCGTCGTCGCGCACATTGTCAGCGATGTCAAGAAGCGTCGGGTCAAGGTGTTCCAGCGTCCCGATCGGTTGTTCGGTGCCGTTGGCCGCAATTTCAGTGTTGGCTGTGTCGGTCATGGTTGAACCTTTCTGTGTGAGCCAGGCGTCCGTGTGGCCGCCCGTTCTGTTTGCCTTCTGGCAATTGAGATTTGGGCCGGCATAGGGACGCGGAGCGCAAGGTCCGGGCGCACAGGTGCCAGCGCAGCGGCAGCTGTGCGAGCCTTGGCCCGTAGCGAAGCGGAGGCCGTGGCCTTGCACGCAGCGGACCGCCGGCATAATCGAAAGCCAGAAAGGCAAACAAACATCGGCTTGGGCCCTGAGGCCCAAGCCATTCTGTAGGTTCTCATTCAACATGGCGGAATTCTCATCTTCGTGACATCAAAATGGCGGATCCGCCACAATGATGAGAATCTAGTTAGTCGAGCTAGGGTTTTATTGCTGTATCAACGAACTGGCCGGCGCCATTGGAAGACCCAATATCGCTACCGGTCTAATGAGCGCATCGCCGAACGCGATCGCGACGAATCCGGCCGCCCTCGCAACGCTCGACCCCGCGACGCCCTGGGCCGTCTTCTTCCGCCGGGCAGCCAGGGCGTGCCGCGCATCCCTGACGACCTCAAACTGTCACCGTCCGAATCCCTCGCCTACGCGCAGGATCTGTTGAACCAGGGCTTGGCGTTCAACGCACACGAGGTGCTCGAGGCCGCGTGGAAGAACGGCCCGCACGACGAGAGGCCGCTGTGGCAAGGCCTGGCCCAGCTTGCAGTCGGCATCACCCACGTCCAGCGCGGCAACCGCGACGGTGCGACCACTTTGCTTCCCGCGGGTCCGGTCACCTTGGCGAGGTGGATCATCCGGTGCCGCACTTCGTAGACGTCGACGGTCTAGTCGGCTGGGCCGCTGCGCTGGTCGACGACCTTGCCGCGTGCGCCGAGATCGCACCGCCGCGCCTGCGCCCGGCGCTGACCAAACCCTAGCGAGCCCGCCAGATCCGCTGTGCAAACGTATGCCTCAAACCAGTGCGGGACAGAGTGAGACGGTCCGTCCGGTGCAATCTCGTTTCTAGATATGCTGCAATGTCACCCTGGTGGTGTCGGCTGGCTCGCTCCTCTCGATCCTGCGGCGGGGCGGATTTCGGCGATGTATCTCTGCCGTCACTGGGTTGCGGGTGCGAGGTGTGCGCCGGGTCCGGGTACGGGTTGAAGATCGCGTGCGGTCACGGTGGTGTTGTCGTGGGGGCAGTGCAGGGTGGCTCGACGGGGCGTACGCAGGCGCGGTGGCAGGACCTGGACTGGCGGTCCGTCCGGGCCGGCTTCCCACCGGTCTCCGTGCATAAGGGCGATGACGGCGGTGATGAGGTCGAGTCCTTTTTCGGTGAGCCGGTATTCGTGTCGTTCCCGTTGTCCGGGTTCGCGGTAGGGCACCCGGTTGAGTCCTGGGCTTCGGTCAGGGTCGCCAGACGTTCGCTGAGGATGTTGTCGGCGCATCCGATGCGGGTGTGGAACTGGTCGAAGCGATGTGCACCGTAGAACGCTTCGCGCATGACCAGCAGGGTCCATTTCTCGCCGACCACATCGAGAGCCCGCTTGATGGAGCAATTGTCAGCGATGTAGCTGTCGCGCAGGTCGACTATGTTCTCAGGGTAGCAGGGTTTGACATTGCAACTCAGCAGCCTAATACCCTAGTTTTGCAATGAAACCCAGGGGTCTTGACAGGCCCCCGTCAAATCGGAAGGCGCGTCGATATGCCCATGCTGGACGTCTATATCCCCGAAGGGGCCTTGCCCGCTGAGACTGAAAAGCTGCTTCTCCGCCAGCTCGCGGAGATCCTAATCGAATGAGGGAGCCGATCCAACCGATCCGGTTGCGCGATCGCTGGCCAAAGTGTTGGCTCCATTGGGTCGGCGGCGATGCTGCACGCCGGTGAGGAACCCTATCCGCACTACAAGGTGATTGCCTCGGTACCCGAGGGCCAGCTCGACGACGAGCGCGCCGCCAGCGCCTTTTCCGCTATCACCACGGCGATCCTTGCTGCCGAAGACGGCCGTTACGACCAAGACCCACTGCGGATCTGGGTCATTGGCAACGAAATCCCCGACGGCAACTCGGGGCGCCGGCGGTCGCATCGTCCGGCTCGCCGACATCGCGGGCTTGATTCTGCGTGATCCACACAAGGGGCGGGAGTACGCCGAACAACGTCTGGCCGGCCAGCAAGCCGCACTGACCTAACACGCGACGCGGGCGATTCGCCGATGCCTTGTAATCGGCGAATCCCCCACCTGTCAAGTAAGACACTCCCGTATCTTTAGAACCTCGCCACTTTCCGACCTCGTGCCCTCGGCCCGTAGCTTGTTCAGCGCGAACGCTGTTTTCAGGCCGTTCGACGCAACCGTAGAACGTCGTGCTCGGCGCAGCCCACGCGATCGGCGGCCTCGGCAGCAACGTTGGGTTAAGCAAGATCTGCAACTCGTCAGGAGTGAATGTTGGTACGGCGTCCCAAGGTGCCTCATCCCACCCGGTTTCACTGAAGCCTGAAAATAGTTCGTCGCGCATAACTATCCTCACGAAAGGTGGAATAGGGGTGAATATTTCGGTGGCCGAGGCGTAAAAAGATCAATCCCCGGCTCCCCGTGGGCTCCGTCGCCCTGGCGGAATGACTGCCTGTGTCGATAGTACCGGCGCCACTCTCAGATCGCCGTCCACCCGCGAGGTGAGACAGGATCGGATCACTGGCGGTTCTCTAAAAACGAGACACCGGGACAGCCCCGCACTGAGGGGGAAGTCGATTTCTGCACAACCGTACGGTTCTAGGATCCGCCACGAAGATGAGAAAAACCTGTCCGCCATTCCGATGAGAATTCGACAAACGACGCAGGTAGAGGCGATCGTCATCCGCCACGTCCGTTGGGAACCTACACATTCATTCAGCAGCGCCGGAGGCGCTTCAACTTCGACTCCCCACTACGATCGCGGAAATGGGACTTCGGCAAACCCGGCGAGGCTGGGAGGAACCGCGACCCTCGCACTGCCCCCAGTGTGACGGGGCGCTGGGTGCTCACCAGGTACTTGTTGGGGTAGTGCAGTGTATCTGCGCGACCATGCACCGCACTCACACGTGCCGGTCGTGTGGTGAGACGATTTACTCACCGCCACTTGGTCACTCGTGTTTACTGCAGAGCCTCGACGGTCGTCGATAATCGGCCGCCCGGCCGCCCGCTGAAGGTCCGGGACTGACAGCCGAGGGCTGCCTGTTCACCAGCCGGGGTAGGCGAGGAGGAGGTCGGCAATGACTTGCCGGCGCGATTCGTCGAGGCGGGCAGCGATGCCGCTGAGGCCGTTTGCGCCAAAGGGATCGCAGGAGCTCCCCGCCGGGATCAGAATTGTAGAAGCTCACCAGCGCCGCAAGGAACATCGCCGCATCCTCGTCGACAGCGCAGGCATGCTGGTCGCCGCCGTGGTTACCGGAGGCCGACGTCCAGGACCGAGCCGCCTTCCCTAAACTCCTCCGGCAGGCGAAACGGGTCGCACCGACCATCGCCCACGTCTGGCTGGACAAGGGCTACACCGGCACAACCTCGCCGAGGCAGCCGCCAGAGCCGGCGTCAGCCTCGACATCGTGTCCGGTCCCCAAACCCGACGGCGGGTTCGGAGTCCAACCGCGACGCTGGGTCGTCGAACGCACCAACGGATGGATCAACGATTGCCGACGACTCGACCGCCACTACGAAGTCACCCTCGCAGCGCACGAGGGCTTTCTGGTCCTCAGCCAAATCGCCCTACTACTGCGGCGACTCGACCGCGGCCAGTTGTTCGACACGCTTTAGTCACAGGATGCGGTAGCGGATCTCGGCGGCTGCCGCTTGCGCGATCGACCACACGAGCGGGTGAGTGAGCGGGCGGGAGAATGACGGCATCGTGGGTATCGAGTCCGCGGCGGCGTTCCACAGCACAATGTTCGGGTGCCCAGTCATTGTCGACGGGACGTATAGACCGTCGAGTTCAGGCCAGGTCGTGTAGATAGCGCGGGCCCACCGGCGGCATATGGATCGGGGTGCGGCGAGCAATGCCGCTGAAGCGGTGTTGCGGAGCAGCCACGTTCCGGACAAGTCGAGCAGCCGCAGTCTGCGTTGGGGTTGCCAGGCGGTGAGAGTCGGCGCGCCGGCGCGGGTGTCGATGACGCGCGTTGTCTGGTAGACCTCGGCGAGGCTGGTTGCGATATCGGCTGCGGCGTACAGGACGCCCTCAGCCTGCGAGCTGGGCGCAGGGCCCGGGTGTGGGTCCCAGCGCATCGACGGCAGCGGCCCGTAGGTGCGCAGCTTGTTCCAGGCCAGCACGTGCTCGCCTTCGGTGCGGTGGACGCGCCATAGCGTGCCGGTGTAGTCGGCGCTGTCGTCAGGTTCCCTGATGAGCTGTTCTGGGGGTGTTCGTGGCGCCTTCGGTTTGGGGCGTGGGCTCACCAGCGCCCGAGATCCTGGATGAATCCGGCAACCAACGCGGGGTCGCCGCCAGCGGCCAGATGCTCGATCGGGGTCCGGTCGTCGAAGTCGGGCTGCGGGGTGTGCATGAACACATCCAGAACCGCGGGGGTGGTGCCACGTGGTATCGCGGGGACGATCACGTCCAAGCCGGGAAGCAGTTCGTCGCCAAGGAACTGCCACCTCGGGATGCGTCGGCTTCCTTGGAGATCGAAGGCCCATAATGCTTTCCCGGTGATGCGCCGTGACACGCGGGACCGGTCGACGCCGAGGATCGTGGCGGCTTCTTTGATGCTGACCGATCCTGAGAGCGCGCTGGTGAGTTGTCGCACCGCAATGCGGGCGCGGGCCTGACGTTCGTTGTCCGCCGACCATGTGTCGATCACTGCTGCTGCACGGGGTTCGGCGTGCGTGCGCAGGAAGTCCACTTCTGTCGTCGACAGGGTGGTTGCCCCGGGGATTGCCGCGAATGCGGAGTCTAGCTCGTCGAGGACCTCGTCGACGGTCAGGTCTATCTGGTGTTTAGCCAGTAGAGCGCCGAGTGCGGGAGCAGTCGATCCATCCATACCGCACAGACTAGCACTGCCATGCGGGTATGTGCGCGCGGACTTCAATCGGACGCGCCGCGCGTCCAGTTCAAGGCACCTTCCTCGGAGAACTGATCGCGGACAAGCAAACCGGAGACTACGCGCCAGATCGTTCGCGCCGCAAGCTAAATACATGACATGTCCGGCAAGACCGGGGTAACCCGGAACGTCGTGTTACAGGTCATCGCCGGCTCTGGCTCGGTCATTTGTTGTCCGCCTGAGTTCCCTGTGCGCGCGGGGCTCGTTTCCGCGGTGCGGGAGGACTGCTGGTTGGAGCTGTGTGGGGGAGTTGGGCGCGATACGCCTCGGCGGCTTCACGGGCGACTGTCAAGGCCTCAGTCAGGGTGTGCACACGTTCGTCGGCGTTACGTTGGGCTTGTGCGAGCTGTTCGGCGTGGTCGATACGGAGCCTTTCGCGTTCAGCCCGTGCGTCGTCGCGCTGCCGGTCGAGCTCTTGGTTGAGGGACGCCAAGGCTTCTCGTTCTGCTTGTACCGCGTGTTGCGCGGCGGTGGCTTCAGCGCGTGCGGCGGCGAGATCGGCACGGATGGTGACTGTTTCGGTTGCGGCTTGCTGCGCGGCCTCGCGCGCTGAGTCGACTTGGGCTTGAAGCCGCTGGCGTTCTTCATCGGCATCGCGACGGGCTTGGTCGAGCTCACGGCGCAGCTGGGCAGCGGTCTGGCGCTCACGCTCGGCCGCCTCGTCGGCGGCGTGCTGTGCGGCCTGGGCGGAGGCGGCCTGGAGTTGGGCGGCACTGGCGTCCTGGCGTGCTTGCTCAAGCTCGGAGTCGCGTTGCGAGAGTTCGCTTCGGTGTTCTGCCTCGACCGCCGCCAACTGCTCTTGTGCCCTCGCTACCGCGGCGTCGGCCTCGGCGCGAACCTGGGCGATCTCGCCTTGCGTCTCCTCACGCACGCGCGCCGCTTCGGCGATCGCGTCTTCGGCCAGCGAATCGGCTTCTTCGCGTTCGCGCTCGGCGGTCTGTGCGCGCTCGTCCGCCAGTCGGGCGGCCCGCTCAGCGGCTGCGCTGCGCCGGTCGGCCTCGGTCACCTTGGTGAGCGCGTCGCGGTGTGCATCCTCCACCTCCGCACCCGCGGCCTCGACGTCGCCGGCGGCGCGGACGTGGACTAGCAGGTCGTCGAAGTATCCTCGCAGGTCCGCGACCTTCTCCGGCAATTCGCTTAAGCGCTGCTCCAGGGTTGCACGCGCCAGGGACACCGGGGCAGCGAGTCCGGTGTCCTCCTGTGTCGCCACGCCGCCACGCTGCGCGCGCCGGGCCCGCCAGGCGTTGGCGCGGTTATGCACGGGCCCTCCGCCGGTGTCGGGTTGTTCGCAATATCGGGAGGGGCGACCTGTGGCGGGGTCGGGACGGCTGGGGCGGGTGCAGCCGGGGTAGTTGCAGCGATCCCGCGGTTCGCCCCTCTCCGAGGCAGCTTCGCTCATTCACCGATGCTACGACTTTCGTCACCTGAAATCAACAACGCAACGTAACGTAACTAAAGTGACGCAACGAAAGCGACGAAAAGGCCCGCCGGCGCGGGTTCGGGGTGGTGGTGTGGGGATTCCCGCATGCGGGGAAGCCGCAGGCGGCCCAGCTGCAGGGCCCCCTCGAATACCCTCGATGTCGAGGCGGTGGCTGAGATGAACGACGATTTGTTCGACCCCTACGAGCAAGCGCTCATGTGGAGCGACTCAGACGTGGGCATCATCGTCACCGCGGACGAACAGATGCACCTGGTCGCGATCACAGACCGCGTGGTAACCGACTGCGTCGGCACCCCAGCGGACACGTTCACAGCTCGTGCAGGTCTCGTATTCTGGTTCGGACCAGCCGATTCCAGCCCCGCGGTCAATAGGATGGCGACTCTCAACCTGCTCGTCGCCGCGGCGATGTCTGCACGCGTAGTGCCCTTACTGCACGGTCCTGTGCTGATCACTGGCGTCGATCGGGCCGGGAAGCTGCTCAGGCTTTCGAAGGCGCAACTTGAGTTGCTCGAATCCGGCTCGAGCCCGAACTGGTGGGCAAGAACAGTCCTCCAAGCACGAGTCCACTGCTCGCTCCAGCGACGCCGCCGCGCCGTGGCTGCCCAAGTACGCGGCGCCGAGTGACCGTTTCCACCGAAGCTGATTGTGGAGGTGGTTATCCGATGCTGAGACGCTCTGTCGGCTGCCCGGTAAGTTCGCTGATTAGATTGTAATCCTTATCGGGACTGAGTCTTAGGAGAATCCGCGCCAATCAGCGGGTGACCCGGCTGTTGACTACCGCACGGGCGCGGCGGCGAAGTCAACGTCGAAGGTGGAGCCCACGGCGGTAATAAGGTCCGGCGCGATCGCGGTGTCTAGCGCAAGGGACAGTTCGCGGTTTTCTAGAAGGCTTGCGGTGGAGAGATTTTGGCTGCCGATGATGAGCTCGGTGTTGTCGGTGAGCAGGATTTTTTCGTGCATGTACAGCCCGGTCTTGGTGGTCGGTAACAGGTGCACGGAGCAGCCGGCGGCTGACACTTCGGCCACGGCATTGGTCCACGCCGGGTTGTCGGTGAGAACGATGCGGCAGTCCGCCCCGCGACGGGCGGCCTTGTCCAGGGCGGACAGCACGGCGCGGTCTTTGAGTTCCTCGCTGGTGACGTCGACGCTGTGGGCGGCCTGGTCGATGCGCTGCAGGAAGCTGGCGCGAGCGTCCGGTGACCAGATGAGGTGGGCTGCGTCGGTAGCTGCGGGGGGGCGCCCGGATGGTGGGGTGGTGTAGTCGGTGTCGAACGTTGTGGTGATGGCTGCCACGTCGGTGGGGTTGGTGTCCAATACCCAGGCGTCGCGGCTGGTCGAATAGTACTGCGGCGTGAGGTTCCCGGTGCCGACTGCCGCGGTGGTGTCATCGACGGTGATCGTTTTCTGGTGGTAGATCACGCCGTTGGGGGCCCATTTCACGGCGACGCCGGCGTCGCTGAGTTCTTGGAAGGTCTCGGCGTTGGTGGCGTGGCCGTGGAATGCGGCATCGAGAATGACCTTGGTGTCCACGCCCCGACGATGTGCGTCAATAAGCGCGTTAACCGCGGCCGCATCGGTGAGTTCGTACATGGTGACGCGCACCGAGCGGGCCGCGTCGCTGATCAGACCGATGATGGGGGAGTAACCTGCGTCGGGCTCCTGAATCAATTGATAGTTCGCGTCGGCCGCATGGGCGCGCTGGACCGTGGAAATGGTCAAGCCAGCCCAGCCGCAGCAGGTCACGGCCAGCGCGACGATCAGCACCGCGACCACAGGGAGCGTTTTGCGCGCGACGACACCACTCATGAGCCGCATGTGCCCAACCTATGGGGGCCCACCGACACTGCCGTGCACATAAATGGTTTTCGCCGCGACTCGCGTCGGAACAACCGCGGGGGGCGTCGTTTGGCGGCGCTTTCTTGCCGCAAACCCAACCCCCAATACCACCAGACGGCAATACTCAAATCAGCCAAGATAACCGTTGAATCCAACCAAATACCGCAACTGTCGGTGACAGCAACTAGCTTGACGAAGTTACAGATATCCTGTCCGAGGACGGGAGCGTCGGGCACACGCCAACGGTGACAGAAAATACCGGTAAAGCTGCATATTCGTTTCCGTCGTATTCGCCCTCCGCATGGGAAGGAGTGCGCACACGAGGTGGCGATGATCACGTGCCGCCGCTCCGGCTATACGCTGCGGAGCATCAGCACGACGTTCAGTAGCGATCGAGCTCAATCAATCGCTCGTCGCTGATCCCGAAGTGATGCGCGATCTCGTGGAGCACGACGTGTCTGACCTCGCGGCGCAGACGGTCGGCGTCGCCGGCAGCGAGCCGCGTGATTGGCCCGCGGAAGATGCTGATCTTGTCGGGAAGCACCCCGCCGTACGTGCTGCTCCTTCGCGGCAGCGGTACGCCGCGGTACAGGCCGAGCAGAAGCCGTCCGGTGGGAGACTCGTCCTCGACGACGATCTCGACGTTGCTCATGGCCGCACGGAGATCGGCCGGCAATGAGCTCAGCGCGTCGTCAATGGCCTCTTCGAATGGATCATTGAGATCTGGCTCCGAACGCGCATCCATCTCCGCCATGGTGCCAGAATCGGTGCTGGCATAAAGACGGCTCCTTCGTTGGGGGCTTTGCGGCGTCGGTCGCGGAACTTACCCAGTTGGCAGCAATGCGGCCGCGCGATGTGGTCGTGGTCGACGATGTCCACGCGCCTTACGTGCGACAGGTGTGAGCTGCCCGGTCTGATGGTGAGCGTAGTAATCGGCCTCGGCTTCGGCGGGTGGGCGGTGCATGAGCCGGCTGGTTGTTGTACCAGTCCAGTGATGTCGACCCTTGCCACACGCCGGGTTCGTCGAGGGGTGCGCCGGCCATCGGGAGGCGGTCCGGCGATGGTGTCAAGCGAGCCCGCCGACAATGCCGCGCCGTATGGCTTGACACCAGCTGCGCTAGTCTGCGCCCATGGATGGCGCGTCGCGGTGGGATGTGCATATCGGCTACCTGCCGCCGCACCGGTGGGACGAGATGCCAGACGAGCGTGCGCGGCGCGTCGTTGGTGGACACGAGGTGCGGCCCACCCTCACCACCGAGCCTATCGCGTGGGAGGGCCTGGGTATGACGCCGCGCTGGGTCGGAGATGACAGCAGCAGTGCTGTAGCAGCGATCCAGCCGGGCCTCTTCGCCAACCGCGGGGCCGCGGAATGGTCTCGCTTCCTGGCCGGGGCGCGGACGAGACGCGAACTCGCACTGGTGATCTCGATGCTCGGCGGCCCGGAGGAGCCTACGATGGTAGGGCCCGGCGGGCCATCAGCGAGTGTGTCGCTGCCGGGATCCGCAGGGGGCTCCGCCACTGTGGGCGGTCCTCGCGTCGTGCTGGCCACCCCACCAACGCCCGCAGAAGGCCTCGGACCGGCCGACCGCGACCTGGCCTTACGACTGGCAGGTAACCGCGATGGCGGGCTGCCCTGGTGGTCGCTACAGCTGCACGGCGCTCAGGTTTTTCCCGCAGGGGGCAGCGCCAGCCAGATCATTGATCCGACCGGGTCGCTGTCGCGACTGCTGATCAGCGCGGCCGGTGAGGTCGTCGCGGCAGTGTGGACCTGCCCGGATGAAGGCATCCGCCACTACATCATTCCGTGGCTGCCCGCCTGGACACCGGTGCTTGAGTGGCTCGGCCAGCAAGCGATCCCGGAGTTCGTGCCGACGGCGGTGCGCAGGATCCACGCGAAAATCGGCGAGGATCCCGGTTTGCAGACCACTGCCGAGGCATCCGCCCACGCTGCACTGGCCGAGTTGGATTGGAGCATGAATACGGGGTCCGTCAAGATATTCCGCCACCCAGTCTGGTCACATCGACTGCGTCACAATAATTTTCAAATAACTTGACGATGCCATTTTGAGCAACGTTGAACCGCAAACCATCTCGTGAGCTCCGAAGGAAGCGGGCCGGCGTTAGCTCTCCTCGAAGCCTGACTGATCGAACTTCAGCGTCCTGGCGTTCTCCGAGACGGTTCGAACCCTACTTTCGTCGAAGCCGGCTGAGTCTGTGGCCTCAATCTCAATCTTCACCACGAGGTTGGTCCCAGGCTCACGAAGATTAGCGATCACCTCATCCGCGATGTTCTTGAAGTCCAAGGCGATCTTGTCAGCGCTGAGCGTCTTGACTCCATAGAAACGCGTCTTGCCCGGGGCCGGCGGGGGAGGAGGAGGAGGAGGAGGAGGAGGATTAGTGTCGTCATCGTCCTCCTGGTGGGTGTCATCTCCGTTGTGGGCCTTCTCCTTCTTCACCTCTTCTTCGCGCTGCTTGAGCGCGACATCCGGCCGCACGAGAAGGACGGAGTCAGTAGTGGCGGGAGCGGCTGCCGGGTCGCCGGATATCCACAAGCCGACGTATCGGTCTTCGGTGTTGTTAAAGCCGGTGGCCAGTGCGAACGCATCGGCGTCCCAGAGCATTGGCATGTCCACGATGCCCTCATCGAGGACACGGCGGTCGCGCAATCTAGGCATATAGGGGTATTGGCAGTACAGACCCCACAGTGTCCCCAGTGATACGTGGCCGTCTTTCCAGATCAGCGGCACTTTGTTGATTGCCAACCGGATGGTGGCTGCGGCTTGCCGGGTCGACAGGTCACCGTCGTTGCCGAGTCGGCGGGAGACGCGGTCGGCGAGCGAGTCCGATTGGCCCTCGACCTTGGTCTCGCGGATCATGAACGGGGCGCCCGGATCGGGTTGGGCCGGAACGAGTGCCCAGGTGAAGGATTGCAACAGCCGTGAGGTGACGGTCTGGTCGGCCTGCGCCTGACGCTGGTTGGCCTGGTTCTTCTGGTTCTCCGTCAAATCGAGGGCGGCGCTGTCCGTTCAGGACGTGCGTCCAGCCCAGATAATCCCTCGTTGCCGTGTCTAGTTCCTCAAGCCGGGCCTCATCAGCAGCGAGGTAGACGAGCATGTTGCGATACGTCCGGTTCGCGCGCCGCGATGCTCGGTCGCGCTTCTGGCGAACGCCATCGCGTCGGAGTCGCGCACGCCGCGCTTGTGCGGCAGCTTGGGGTGCAGGATGACCAGGCGCGCCTCGTCGATGTCGGGGATGTCGGCCGCGTCCTCGGGGCAGACGTGGACGCCGGCGAACGCGCCGCGGGTCTTGGCCTGACTCTGCAGGCGCCTGGCGATCTCGGCGTAGACCTCTTCGAGTGCAGTCGCTCGGCCTGGTCCTTGGCGCGCCGGGAGATGTTGGCCTGCAGGTCATACCAGTACCTGCCGCCGGCGCTGTAGAAGTAGGTCGCGCGGTCGGCGAGCGCGGCGAGCGCGGAATGGAAGTTGCCCGGCACGTCGCCGGGGGTCGCGGTCCCGAGGAACACGCGCTGGGTCTCCAGGCCCTTGTGCGCCGAGCCGATCGTCGGCGCGGCGCCGAAGAACACGGTGCGCGCGAGGCGCCGGGTGAGCGACCGCTGCCCGAACAGCGGCTTGCTCGCGTCGATCTTCGCCGGCTCGGAGTTGGGGCCGTCGACGTCGGCGTCGATGACCGCCTTCCACGAGTCCTGCAGGTACTGCGTCAGCTCGGAGTTGACCGCGGCGGTCCCGATCGGGATCGACGCCGGGCATGATCAGCGGCGACTGATCCTCCCCGACCCACAGCGCGTGGATGACGGTGTTCATCAGGCGCAAGACGCCGCGCGTGCGCTGGAAGCGCTCCAGGCTCGACCAGTCCTCGTAGAGCCGGTCGAACAGCTCGGGGTGGATCGGGTAGGTCTGCTTGATGCGGTCCTCGTAGCTGCCGTCGCGCGCCTCGCGCGGGAACTCGTCGGCGTAACGGTGATACATCTCGACGAAGCCACGGGCCGTCGCGCTGATCGATGCGAGCGCGTCGGCGTCGGGCGCGACGAACAGCCGCTGGCGGACGATGTGGTACGCCTCGTTCGGGGACGCGGGCCGCCACTGGTCGGCGACGCGGCGCACGACGTTCTGCAGGCGCTTGAGCGCCTCGAGGCCGTGCGCGCCGCCGACCTCCTCGGCGTTCCCGGCGACGCTGGCTCGGTGTCGTCGCCGCTCTCTGACGCGGGGATCGAGATGGCCAGCAGCACGCCCGGCGTGCCCTTGACGGCCTCGGTCAGCGACTGCGCGAACGTGAACTGGTCGTCGAACGTGCCGCCGGCGAGGTCGTCGCGGCCGACGAGGCTGCGCGCGTAGGCGACCCACTCGTCGATCAGGATCACCGCCGGCGCATACGGCGCTGAGCAGCTCGTGCAGCGCCTCCCCGGGCGGGGTGCGGTCGGCGTCCGCGGTCGCGACCATCGCGAACGCCTCCGCGCCGCCGAGCTGCCAGGCGAGCTCGCCCCAGATCGTGTTGACCTGCGTCCCGTCGGCCTTGATCGAGCCCGACGGCGAGATGTGGTTGCCGACGAGCGCACACGCCGGACGACCTCGGACAGCTCGCCGAAGGGCGTTCGCGAGAGCATGTCCTGGACATCTTGCGGGTAGTCGCCGAGCGGTGTGCCGGACGCCAAGTGCCACAGCGCGAGCATCGAGTGGGTCTTGCCGCCGCCGAAGTTCGTCTGCAGGTTGATCACCGGCGAGGCGTTTTGATCGCCGGACAGGCGCCGCACCGCACGGTCGATCAGGTCGCGCAGGCCCTCGGTCAGGTACGTGCGCGCGAAGAACTGGACCGGCTCGGCGTAGTCCTTGCCCGCGTCCTCGGTCGCGGCGACCTTGTAGAGGTCGGCGGCGAACTCGGCGGCCTGGAAGTTGCCGGTCGCGACGTCATCGTGGGGCGCGAGGACCTCCCGCCACGGGCGCAGCCCGGCGGCTTCAGGCGTCACCGCCGCGGACTTCAGCACCTTGCGGTCGTCCTTTTCGGCGGTGATGCGGCGCAGACCCAGGCGGATCGCCTTGACCTCGTCGGCGACCGACGGCGCGCCGATCGCGCGAGCAGCCGCTCCGCGGTGTCCAGGCAACGGTAGGCGTCGTCGTCGCTGAAGGACTTGTTGTGCGCCCAGTCGTTGCGGGCCTCGCGCAGCTCCTTCGCGTACCCCTGCCCGCCCGGCCCATCGCGTCGTCGAACGGATACCAGCCCGGCCTGATGCCGCTGGGATGTTCTCCGTCAGCATCCGCAGCTGCACCTGGGGATCGAGCGGGTCGTACTCCTTGCCCTCCGACCCCTTTCTTCGTCCTTTCGCCTACGAGCGACGTCCACGAGCTCCCCTGCCGAGGTCTTCGTGACCAACCGACCGAGCGATGAAGTCGTCGAGCGCCGGCGCGAGCAGCTCGAACATCCTGCCGACACGGTCACGGTTGGAGATCGCCATCGTCAATCCTCCTCGTTCGTAATCGAACGCCGCCTGGGCAGCACTCGGCTGCTTGTGCTCGGCGCGCGCAGCTTGCAGATATCTCTGGCCAGGCTGGTCGCCACGGTGTTGAACGCGAGCGCGTCCTGCGTCCAGCCGTTCTTCTCGGCGATCGAGAACAGCAGGAACGCAAGCTCCTTGACGAGTTCGGCGTCGACCGCGCCGTCCGGGCGCTCCTGCGCCGCTCGCAGAGAAATCGCCCGCGGCGGCTTGCAGGCCGTCGCGCTCCAGGATCGCGATCAGATGGTGCAGCGACCTCCCAGATGCCGACGCGGTCATCTGCGACCACGTCGTAGTCTCGAGGCAACTCCGCGGGCGACAGCAGCGTGACCTTGCCGGCAGCGCTCGTCAGGATGCCGTCGCGAACCAGCGTCTCAACAGCGGTGTTGCGGGCACGCGCGAGGTCGTCCGCGACGCCGAACTTGCCTGTGCCATAGCCGTGCTGGCGGTACCAAGCGATCGCGAACCGCGAGTCGCGGCGTCGAAGTCGCCCTCCTGCTCGTTGAGCACCTGGTCGAGGATCTCGTTGATCCGCGCCAGCGCTGACCGCACAGTCATCGTCGTGCCGTCGCTCTCGATGACCTTCGCGTAGCGCGAGAACACCGCCATGCCGGGGCCAATGGCCGCCTGGGGAAGTCGACCGGCGCGATCGCGCCCTGCTGGAGCTTGCGCAGCGCGTCAGGAAGCTCGTCTTGCAGCGCCGCGATCAAGCCGCGGCGATCGGTCGTCGTGCGCGTCGGCGGCACGCGGCCGCAGAGCGAAGGACGATCGACGAGGCGAGGGCGTTCGTGCCTGACGCTGATCATCCGGCCCCCGCGCTCGCTGCGCATCGGCCAGGTCGCGGTGATCGCCCAGCCCGACCGGATCATCCCGTCGAAGCAGCGTCTCCCAGCCGGTCGAGGCGGTCCCATCATCGCCCAGATTCGGACTGCTTGAACGCGTAGTAGACAGTGATCGGATAATCGGCGAGCGCGGTCTCGCGCGCCCGCAAAAACCTTGCGGAAAGCCGTTCTCGAAGAATTGCTCGCGCCCCTTCCTTGCCTCCGTGGCGGTATGGGTTGGCGACGAGCTCCTCGGCCTTTGGGACGAGCATCGTGCCGAGCAGATCCGGGTAGATCGACCGCAGCGAGCGCCGCAGCCAGACGTAGAAAAAGTCCGACAGATCGGAGTATCCGATGTTGTCGTAGTACGGCGGATCGGTGCTAATTAACATGCCAGCGGGCATATCTGCGACTAGCATCCGCTTGACGGCCTCACCGTCCGTACTCCGGAACGACATTCGTTAACGCTTTTGACATTGTCGCAACGACTACCCCGAGGTCACCCGCGGCGTCGGCAAAAGGTCTGACTTCGACGAAATCCCACGCCATCGGTATCGCCTGCCGCGAAATAGTTCTCGCGCTTGGTCTTCGGGAGTTCGACCATGTCACCAAGGAGTTCACTAGTTCGGTAGCGCGGCTCAGCCGAGCCCAGGTACGTCGCAACAGCGTCCGCGTAAGCCTACTTCCCGCCGTCCGCGAGACACGCGCCCGGAGCTGCCTCCGCGAGACGTCTGCTGAGCGTGACGCGCGCGCGAGTTGCCGATCTGAAAGTCATCCGCAAACGTGAAAAACCATATCCCTGCCCTGTGCATTCCCGCCAAACTTCCACGGGCTTCTGCGTTCAGGACGTCCTCCGCACGGATCTCTTTGGCTTCATGCACCGCCGAATTTGCCGCTGCTATATCTTCATCAACTGGCCTGGAATAAAAACGCCTCCTGTTGTCGGAACTCACTACAGCCAGTAGCCGGTTCGGTGGCTTCACCTTCACATCCAATTGGGCGTGCACCTGGTCCGGGGTGATCGCGGCGCCACAAACCCAACAGTCAAACTTTGCCCCCTGACCTCGCTTGTTCGGCTCCGCTCGGCGCCGACCCGATTCGAGATCAAACGAGACCCGCCCACCACTCTACGACGGGCCGGACCCAGACCTCGTTCCCCTTCTTTGTGCTCAGGTCGACAGACGACACCAACGGGACTCTCTGCCGGCAGGCTGGATTCGGACACATCACCGTCCTCGCCCAGATCCAGGCAATCACCTCCTTGCGGTTTACCTCTGGGTAGTAACGGCTCGACTCGCTTCTCGGCCTCCTCACGCACCCAGGCTCCGTACGCTCGGACATCAGCGGCAAGTCCCTCAACTCCCTCCACTGGCGAATCTCCGAGTCTGCAAGCCCTGGGAATAAGGGAGGCTGGCCGCAGAACTTCGGTGGAATCTCGATCAGCGCCTTTTCAATCAGCACGGCGACTGGGTTGAGGTCGGAGGCGTGCGCCTCGAGGCCGAGGCGCTGAGCCTCCAGCGGGATCGTGCCACCGCCGGCGAACGGGTCGAGGATCGGCGGCGGATTGCCGTCCGTCGACTTGAGGATCTCCGCGTGCGCCTCGGCGAGCAGCTCCTCATCGCGCATGTTCTCCCAGACGACGAGCCGCTCGATGATTTCGTGGAGCCGCTCGCGCTCGGCGCGCTGAGCCTCCTCGGTGGGAAATTCGCTCCGGATCGAGCGAGGGATCGTCGACGAGTTGAGCGAACAGCACGGCGCGGGCCGCGGCGAGCGGTCGCCGCGCCCACCACAGATGCAGCGTTGACGGGATGGCCGTGGCGGATCGACTTCTCCCGCGCCGACTCTCGGTTGATCGTCTCCAGCGGCAGCGCGACCTCAATGAACTTGCGCTTCTGCACTTTCCTCGACTTTCTTGCTGGCGGATACGGTACACGTTGTTGTGCATCGCGTTGCCCTGACTTCAGAACGGCTCCCCTCCTTGGGTCCACATCTTGTTCCAGTTGCCGCGGTGGCCGGTCGCGTCGAAGTCCCCGAGGTCTGAAGCCGGCGAAAGGATCTCGAGGTAGCGGACCTCGTCGTGCTCAGGACCGTGTGGGTCGACGCGCACAAGCGCCAACCGGTAGCGGGGAACGGCGCTATTGCCCACCATGACCTCGTTGTGGGTGACGAAGAAGTCCTCGGCGCCCGCGAGGCGGGCCTTGACCTCGATCCGGATCGGGTCCCCGCTGGTCGCGGTGGAGAGGATGTCGAATCCCGGGTTGTTGAACGCCTGCTCGACGGGTGTGCGGCCGAGCCCATTCTCCGCTGCGAGGACGAGCTCGACGCCGCGGCGTTCGACCTCCTTTGTTTCCACGGCGTGGATCGGCGCGTCGCCGGGATATCGTCCTCCAGCATGCCGACGGGGCAGCACGAGCGCGGCGGTGACGATGCGCGGCGGCTTGGCCTGGACATCAGTGCCTGCCGGTCAAGCAGCGCTAGGCGTGCGGCGCGGCCGCACTTCAAGCTCTGCGGCCTTGCGGCTCAGGCTTTCCGCGGACTCTCGCGGTTTCTTGCCGGCCTGCTCCTGCTCGGCGGCTACCGCGGCCTCGAGCACAAGCCGGTTGCTCTCCTGGTCCAGGCGTTTGGCGACCTGGTCGCGCACCCTGGCAGTTCAGCCTCGCGGCGGAGCTTGACGTCGCGAGAAACGCGGGGAGCTGGTTGGCGATGATCCAGCTCATCGCCCTGTCCTCGGCCTCGGCCAGCCAGGGAAGTTGCCGCGCGGCGGTGACGGCTGGGGTCGTCGGGAGCGGCGACGCAGTCGAGGTAGGGAGCGGGCCCGGCGAGCTTCGACGGTGCCGTGCTCGTCGATGTAGGCGTAGCCGAAGCGGCGGGCGACGCTGGCCTCGGTCGCGTCGGACGATCTCCTTCGATGACGCCGACGAGCAGGCGCGGCTCCTCGATGGTCGGCGAGACGAGCACGGTGCCGCGTTCGAGCGCACCGCCGAGCACTCGGATGGCTTCGGTCCATGACGGCGTCGTGAAGCGGGTGGCCGGGCGCGAGCAGCTCGGCGCGGGCCCGGCTCGTCGAGCGACGTGCTCGATGTCGAAGGTGACGCGCTCGTATCGGGTCGCGATCGGCCCGCGTGCGGCTGGCGCGAAGCTGGGCGGGGACGTGGGTGATCTCGAAGCGGCCGTGCTCGCGCCGGCGGATCTTGCCGCCGAGTCGGGTGAACGCGGCGCGGAACGCCCGCTCGATGTAGTGGGGCTGCAGGCGTCGCGCCCGCGCTTCGTCCATCGCGCGCGCAGCTGCGGCGATGTCCGCGTCGCTGCGAGCGTGCTCGCTGGCGAGCGCGCGCTCGGCGAGCAGCTCCTCGAGCCCGTCGCGCGACGCTCGCGTCGATGACCTTCTCCATGTTGGCCCGCGTCTCGGGCAGCTCGCCGTAGCGGATCGCCTCGATCAGCAGCGTCGCGCAGCGGTGTCTCGCTGAACGCCGTGCCGAGCACGTCGAACACCTTGCCGCCGTAGGCCTTGCGCTGCTCCTCGATCTTGGCCAGCAGCCGGGTGAATACCTCGCCCTCGCGGGTGTTGTCGGCGACGAGGTTCCACAGGCGGCAGACCTCCTGCTGGCCGATGCGGTGGATGCGCCCGAAGCGCTGCTCGATGCGGTTGGGGTTCCACGGCAGGTCGTAGTTGACCATCAGATGCGCGGCCTGGAGGTTCAGGCCCTCGCCGGCGGCGTCGGTGGCGAGCAGGATCTGGCAGTCGGGGTTGTGGGTGAACTCCTCGGTGATCTGGCGGCGGTCAGTTACGGCGCACGCCGCCGTGGATCGCTTTGACCGCCTCGGGCCGGCCGAGCAGCGAGCCGATCCGGCCGGGCGAGGTACTCGAGCGTGTCGCGGTGCTCGGTGAAGACGATGAGCTTGCGGCGCTCGTCACCCCCGTCGGATGTCGCGAGGGTGTTGTCCTCGAGGATCGTGCGCAGCTCGGACCACTTGCGGTCGGTGTCCGACGCCCGGACGCTTGCGCGGCGGCGGTGATGAGTCGGCGAGGTCGAGCAGCTCGGCGTCGAGCTCCTCGACCGTGCGCGCCGCGGTCGCGGCGTCGACGAGCTCCTCCTCGATCTCCTCGAGCTCCCCGGCAGAGTACTCGTCAGTCGTCGAACTCGTCGACGTCGATGACTCGGCTCCTTGGCTCGGTGCACGGTGCCGTCGAGGACCTCCTGCTTGCGGCGCTCCAGCCGTCGCTGCGCCGCTCCAGCGAGCGGATAGATCGCCTCGGGGCTGGAGGCCAGCCGGCGCTGCAGGACCGTGAGCGCGAACCCGACGGTGTTGCGGCGCTTGCCGTCGAGCTTGGTCGGCGCGGTTCATCCCCTCGCGGACGTAGGTCGTGACCTGCTCGTAGAGGTCCTGCTCGAGCTCGGTGAGCTCGTAGGGGACGGTCTCGGCGATGCGCTCGGGGAACAGCGGCTTGCCCTCGAAGGTGAGCAGGTCCTCCTTGACCATGCGGCGCATCACACCCGACGGTGTCGGCGCTGTAGACCTTGGCTGGTATTTGCCTTCGAACCGGTCGCGGTCCAGCAGCGTGAGGAACAGCTGGAAGTCCTCCTCCTTCCCGCTGTGCGGCGTGGCGGTCATCAGCAGCAGGTGGCGGGTGATGCCGCCCGAGCAGCTCGCCGAGCTGGAAGCGCTTGGTCTTCTCCAGCTTGCCGCCGAAGTAGTGGGCGCCCATGCGGTGGGCCTCGTCGACGATGACCAGATCCCACTCGGTCTTTGCAGCTGCGCCAGCAGCTCCTCGTTGCGCGCGAGCTGATCCATCCGCGCGATCAGCAGCGGGTGTGCTCAAACACATGAGGTTGACGTTGGCGTCGCTCGAACTGCGGGGCCAGCAGCTCGAAACGCAGCCCGAACTTCAAGAACAGCTCGTCCTGCCACTGCTCGACCAGCCCACCCGGGGCGACGATCAGGCACCGCTTGACGTCCTCGCGCAGGATCAGCTCCTTGATGTAGAGGCCGGCCATGATCGTCTTGCCGGCGCCCGGGTCATCGGCGAGCAGGAACCGCAGCGGCGTGCGGGGCAGCAGCTCGCCGTAGACCGCGCGCAGCTGGTGAGGCAGCGGCCGGATGTCGCTGGTGGTCACGGCCAGCATCGGGTCCGACAGGCCGGCGAGCTTGATCCGCTGGCACTCGGCGACCAGCTTGAAATCGGCCGCCGAGCGCCGAGAAGGGTCGGCTGCCGGTCTGAGCGACGCCGAGTTTGTCCTCGGCCTCGCGGAAGACCACCCGCTGGCCGAGCTGCCGTCGGCGGTCTTGTAGGTCAGCTCCACCGCATCGGCGCCGTGCCATTGCGCGTAGATGACCGTCACGACCTCGGCGGGAATCAGCCCGTCGATCCGCAGCCCCGGCTTGAGCTCCTCAAGCAGCACCCTTGACCTCCCCAATCGATAGCCGCATGACGTTAGTCGACGGGTCCGACAGCTTGCGGTGTCGGTGCGATCAACCTATCTTCGCAGCAACCACGTTGATTAATGGGGCTAATGACACGCGACGAACGACAGCAACTCCGCGCGATCACTGATGAGGTGTCCGGCTGGATTGAGCTGGCAAGCCCGATTCGGGCCAGGCGCGCCGAGGTGGCTACGGCCGCGGTCAAAGCCCAGGACGATCTTCGGGAAGCGGTTGTTGAGGTCCGCCGCAAGAACAGCGTGGCCTGGCGGGTGATGCTGCTCCGCGCCCGGGACGCTGAGCGGCTGCAAGACATCGCTCGATACAACGGCCTTCCCCGGATCTCGAAAACGACCCGCGAGACTCTTGTCAAGCTCACTACCGAGGTGCCCGAAGCGGTACGCCAGGTGCGGGCAGTCACCGGAGCCCGTCGCTTCTTCAGCCTCGGCAGCACCCGCGACAACGGGCGCAAAGCCGCCGAGTTCCTCACCGCCTACCTCGAATGGTTCATCAGCAACGGCATGCCGGAAGCCCTTCAGCGCCTGGCGGGGGAGAAGGCCACGCCGCCGGGCAAGATCGCGGTCGGCGATGCGCTGTCGGATCAGGTGCGTTTGGCAGCCAAGATGAGCGGTCTCGGTCAGGCTGCAGAAGTCTTGCCAGCTGGCGTGTTCAAGGGAATTCGTGAGGCCACCGCTAAGGTGGCCAACGCCGCCGCCGACGAGGCCGCCTGCCGCGCCGGGGCTGTCGAGGCGGGCAACGGGGTCCGGCGGGCGGAGACCGTACGCATGGTTACCGATATGCCGGTCGACCGACTGAAGGAGGCCACCCGCGACAAGATCCGCACCGGGCCTCTTCTCGAGGCGGGTCTGTCCACGGTGAAAGCAGTGCTGGACAGGGGAAGCGGGCTTGAACGCCTGCCGGGCATTGGCGATGTGATTGCCACCCGTATCCGTGGGGCCGCGCAGACCCTGTGGCAGACGACCTATGACGAGATGCCGGCCCGTATCGACATCAAGAACCGGACTGCGGAGGCGACCGAACTGTTGCGCCGTCTGCGGCTGTGGGATGCGGTGCGCAAGAACATTGGGGGGACCGCCGACCTCGAACTCGCTTCGGACTTCGCAGCGCTGGCCACGGCCATCGACAAGTCGGTGACACACGTGGTGGCGTTCTGTGCGTCGGACTCGTCGGTGAAGGATTTCCGGGATTCAGCCGGCGCCCTGCTGCAACGCGCGCGGCTGATCTCTGACGCGTCCTCGACGGCCGGCGATCCCTGGGATGACTTCGTGGCCCGTCCCGCTGACTACTTCGCGCTGCTGGCCGAACTCGGCTTCATCACCGAGGACGCGGAGAAGACCCACGGCGACCTCTCGGACGACATCGTGGAAGCGGTCCGCGCGCTGGAACTCAAGACCGAGCATCTGACGGCGTCGCTGCGTGGGTATCAGAGCTTTGGTGCTCGCTTCGCCTTGGTCCAGCGCAAGGTGATCATCGGCGACGAGATGGGCCTGGGTAAGACGGTCGAGGCGATCGCTGTCCTGGCCCACTTGCGCGCCAAAGGATCCCATCATTCCTTGGTGATCTGCCCGGCGGCGGTGGTCACGAACTGGATCCGGGAAGTCACCTCCAAATCGAAACTGGCGGCCCACCGCCTCCACGGAAACGATCGCCAGGCCGCAGCACAGTACTGGCGACGCAAGGGCGGCGTCGCGGTAACCACGTTCGACTCACTGAACTGGCTTCACCAGAGTGTGACGGGCCTCGACGATCTGAGCTGCATCGTTATTGACGAAGCGCATTACATCAAGAATCCTGACGCGCAGCGTTCCCGTAATTCGCTCAAGTTGCTGAACTCGTGTGAGCGCGCGCTACTGCTAACCGGTACTCCCCTGGAGAACCGGATCGACGAGTTCCGTAACCTGGTGAGCTATCTGCGGCCCGATCTAGCCGTTGACGCCAATGAGCTTGCGCCGCGCAAGTTCCGGCGTCAGGTGGCACCGGCCTACCTGCGGCGCAACCAGGAAGACGTCCTGACTGAGCTGCCGGATATGGTCGAAGTCGATGAATGGCTCACCTTGTCCCAGGAGGATTCCGCCGCCTACCGCGACGCGGTGGCCGCGGGGAACTTCATGGCCATGCGCCAGGCGGCGATGAACCAGGGCGGCAAGTCGCAGAAGATGCAGCGCCTGGTTGAGATTGTCGAAGAAGCCGAGGACAACGGCCGCCGGGTCGTCGTCTTCTCCTACTTCCGTGACGTCTTGAACCAAGTGGCCGCGGCCCTGCCTGGTCGGGTCTTCGGCCCGCTGACCGGATCGGTCCCTCCCGCGAAGCGCCAGACCATGATCGATGAGTTCTCCTCGGCCGGGCATGGCGCGGTTCTCGTCTCCCAAGTCGTGGCCGGCGGGGTGGGGCTCAACATCCAGGCCGCCTCTGTCGTGGTGATCTGTGAACCGCAGCTCAAGCCGACCACGGAGTGGCAGGCGATCGCCCGCGCACGCCGCATGGGGCAGCTGGAATCGGTTCAGGTGCACCGGCTTCTGTCCGAGGAAGGGGTTGACCAGCGGATCCGCGAAATCCTGGCCCGTAAGAGCGAGCTGTTCGCCGAGTTCGCCCGCATCAGTGAAACCGCCGAAAGCGCACCGGAGGCCTACGACGTGTCCGAGGCTGAACTTGCTCGCGAGATCATCGCCGCCGAGCGGGAACGGCTGTTCGCGCAGCCGTCTTAGCCAACGGCGATGTGACCCGCGACTGGCTGGAGTCCGTTAGTCGGCGCAGGGGATGGTTTCGTCAGCCAAAAGGACGTCGCGGCAGCCCCCGTGCGGTAATGCTTGCGATCACGGTCAACGATGAGTCGACCGGGGTAAATGCAATGCCGCACAGAGACGCCGCGGTACCGGCGCCGAGCGGCGAAGGCGGCTACGCCATGATCCTCACCTGAAACCCGGACCATTTCGACTGGGGTGAGGACTACCTGGATGCGATCGCCGCGACGTCCCGGGGTCACTCCGTCGACATGGACTGGTCCACCGGCCGCCGAAACAGCGGAATATCTGCCGGCGATCGCGTCTTTATGCTGCGGCAGGGGACCAAGGGGCGCGGAATCGTCGCCAGCGGAACAGTTCTCAGCGAGATCTGGCAGGGTGAGGATTGGGACGGTTCGCAGGCGGTGGAGAACTACGTCGACATTCGGCTGGACACCGTGTTGCCGGTCGACGACGCACTTTCGACCGCGGTCTTGAACCGGGCGCTGCCTGAGGCGAGTTGGGACCGGCGCCAGGCAAGTGGAACCCTTCATTAGAGGCGAACTCGTTCAAGGACTCGAACAGCTCTGGTCGAGACACCTGGCGAAAGTCGGCAGGATCAAATCGCTTTGAGCCCTTCTAGATTCAGGCTTAGGGAGTCAGCCGGGGCACCGTACGCCCTAGTGTATCTTCGCAGTTCGGTTCCATGGCAGTGGACTGAGTTGTGCCGCCAGCGGAAGTACGATTGTCCGCGGCGACGAGTATCGGGACCAGCCTCAGTGCCCTCAAACGATTGGTATATCACCCAGGATGGTGTGGAATGACCTCAGTGCTTGGTGAATCCGACATCAAAACGTTCCTTATCCGCCTCTATTTCGGGCCGGTGACCAACCCGGTAAGGAAGTCCGTCAATCGCGCTTACCGAGATTTCAACCGGACGCTGCGTGGATTCGCACAGCACCCCCGCTCTTCGGAGATCAGGTCGTCCGCGGGAGCACATCTTGAGAGTGCGCTCAGCACACTCAACACCGCAAACGTCTACACTCAGAACGACTTTGACATCTGGCATAAGGAACTTTGCACCGAACTAAAGCAGTTGTACGCCGGATTTCCATTCACGGTTGGGCAAGCCCAGAAGTGGGTCAACATGTCAGTGAAGTATCTGTTCATTCTCGACCGTGGCAGTGTGGACAGTCACTGGCAGTAATGCCACATCCCGATCGATCGGATCGTCATCACACGGCTTAGACAGCTCGGACACGAGCCGCCGTCCATCGGCGGCGCTTGGAGCCGATTGGACTCCTACAGTGAATACCTTGACTTCCAGACCTGGTTCCGTCAGCAATTTCGTGGCATTCCGATGGACAATGAGTTCGACCTCTGGATGGGATCCATCAACGGCATGGGTCAGTACCGCGACACAGCCATCGGCGGCGACATCGACCCAGCCGATCATTCCGGCATTGGCGATAGTCCGAGTCACCCCGCCTGCAACGTCGCACGTAGCGACATCTCCACCCCATGACCTCGCTATGAACTGGGCGACGGCATGCTGGATCAACTCGATTGGGTTTCATGGGCGTGCTTAGTCAGACGCGCGGCAAATTGCAGGAACATGTCAGGGGGGTATGCGATTCTGGTCGGCTGCGAAACAAACGTCGTGCATCGAGTGATTCAGGAGCCTTGGCATGTTGACAGTGCATCGTGCTGAGCGGGCCGATGCGCTGGTCGGCCCGCTTGCGGAGCTGTTGGCGACTGCGCCGGAGGATCCCTTCGACCCGGACGTGATCGCGGTGCCGACCCGTGGCGTGGAGCGGTGGCTGGCCCAGCAGTTGGCTTTGACATTGGGCGCCGACGGTGCGCGCGACGGTATCGCCGCGAACATCCGATTCCCTAGTCCGGCAACACTTGTCGATGAAGTGCTGGCGTTCGCCGCCGGTCTGTCCGCCGCGGAGGATCCCTGGATCGGGGAGCGCCTGGCGTGGAATGTTCTGGCCGTCCTGGATGCATCCGCGGGTGAGCCGTGGCGCGCGATCATCGACCACCACCTCGGCGTCGGCAGCCCGCCGGGGTCGTACCGGCATGGTCGGCGCTACTCGACCGCCGCGACGATCGCACGCCTGTTCATCTCCTACAGCGACAACAGGCCCGCCATGCTCAGCGACTGGGCGCAGGGCCGTGACACCGACGGGGCCGGGGGTGACCTGCCGGCCGACATGGCGTGGCAGCCCATGTTGTGGCGGCGGGTGCGGGAGCATCTCGGCACACCCAGTCCGGCGGAGCGGCTTGCGGGGGCATGCGAGCGATTGGTCGCCAACCCGGCGCTGGTGGGGCTGCCGCAACGTCTGTCGGTGTTCGGGCCGACCCGGCTCAGCCGCACCCACCTCGACGTTCTTCAGGCTCTGGCGGCGGGCCGTGATCTGCATCTGTGGCTGACCCATCCCAGCCCGGGGATGTGGGACAAGCTCGCCAGTGAGCCCCGTGCCCAGCGCCGCCGCGACTACAACACCGCAATGGTGGTGGACAACCCGCTGTTGATCAGCCTGTCCCGTGACGTGCGCGAACTTCAGCAACGCCTGCCCCCCGACCGGGTGGACGTTCACCACCCACCGGTCACGACCACCGGCGCCACGGTCCTGGCCCGCATTCAGGACGACATCCGCGCCGACGTCGCCTCCAGGTCACATCCACCCGTACCGCACGACGGTAGCGTGACCATCCACGCCTGTCACGGGCCGGCCCGCCAGGTGGAGGTGCTGCGCGAGTCACTGCTGCACCTGCTCAACGACGACCCGACGCTGCAACCCCGCGACGTGATCGTGCTGTGCCCGGACGTGGACACCTTCGCCCCGCTCCTCGCCGCAGCGTTCGGGCCGCTGGACGCCCCGCATCCGGGTCACCGGCTGCGGGTGCGGCTGGCCGACCGCAGCCCGGGGCGCACCAACCCGCTGCTGGATATTGCGGCTACCCTGCTGCGGCTGGCCGACGGGCGCATCACCGCCACCGAGGTGCTAGACCTGGCCGGTCGCGATCCGGTCGCTCGCCGGTTCTCCTTTGCTCACGACGACCTGGATACCCTGCGCCAGTGGTCAACTGAAGCGGGGGCGCGCTGGGGACTCACGCAGAGCGAGCGTGAGCTGTTCGGCCTCGACGCCGTCCGGCAGAACACCTTCGCGCGGGCGCGTGACCGCATTCTGCTCGGGGTCACCGCCGACGACTCCGGCCTAGCGTGGCTGGGTGACGCGCTGCCCCTGGGCGAGGTCACCAGCAGCGACGTCGACCTGGCCGGGCGATTCGCCGAGTACCTCCAGCGACTGGAAGACACGATGGCTGCCCTGCGCGGCCCGCAGGCCGCACCGGCGTGGGCGGGTGCTCTGGAGACGGCGCTGGACCAGTTGACCGATCCCGGCGATGCATACGCGTGGCAGCGCACCCAGGCAAGTCGACGGATCGCCGAGGCCACCGGACACGCCGGTGCGGCGCCGTTGTCGCTGTCTGACGTGCGCGCCGCCCTCGCGTGGGTGCTGCGACCAGTTGCCACCCGGGCGAACTTCCGAACCGGCGAGATCACCGTCGCCGGCCTGATGCCGATGCGGTTCGTGCCCCACCGGGTGATCGCTGTCATCGGCCTGGACGACGAGCTGTTCCCACGCGTCGGAAAGACCTCCGGTGATGACATCCTCGCCGCCGAACCCTGGGTGGGCGAACGTGATCCCCGCAGCGAGGATCGGCAGCTGTTCCTTGACGCCGTCATGTCGGCCACCGAGCACCTGATCCTGTGCTACACCGGGGCCGATCCGGTCACCGGTGAACCCCGCCCTCCGGTGGCGCCGCTGGCCGATGTCATCGACACCGTCACTGCCACGGTCGGCAACACTGCCAACGTGGTGACCGAGCAGCCTCTGCAACCGTTCGACAGCGCGAATTTTGTTGCCCCAGAACCGTTCAGCTTCGACCCACTGGCCTTCGCCGGGGCTGTGGACACCACCGCAGAACGCCGATCGTGGCCGGTGTTCCTGCCGGCTCCGCTCGACCCGGCTCCCGCCGACGATGAGGTCAGCCTCGATGATCTGGTGGAGCTTTTCGTTCATCCCACCAAAGCGTTCCTGCGGCAGCGCCTCGGGGTCGCCGTGCCGGGTAATCCTGTCGAGTCATCCGACCAGTTGCCGGTGGCGTTGACCGGACTGGAGCGCTGGGCGATCGGGGACCGGATGCTGCATGCCGTCCTGGCGCACGCCGCCCGTGGTGATGTTCCCGACGCGGTGATCAACGACGTTGTCCAGGCAGAGCTGCGACGCGGGACCCTTCCCCCCGGACAGCTGGGAGAGGATCTCGTCGCTGACATCGCCAACGCGGTTGCCGTGATCGCCCGGATAGCCGGCAGGGACCGAGGTGACCACGAATCTCTCCAGTGTGGACGTGTCGTTCACACTCGGCCGCTACCGCGTGTCGGGCACCGTCCCCGATGTGTACGGCAGCCGGGTGATCAGCGCCACCTATTCCGTCCTGGAGCCCAAACAGCGGCTGGCCGCCTGGATCCGCCTGCTCGCGCTGGCGTGCAGCGGTGGAAGCGACTGGCAGGCCATCACCATCGGACGTCTGCGTGACGACTTCACCCTGGCCAAGCGCTCGCTGCTGAAGACCCCGCCGGATCCCGCCGCGATCCTGACCGAACTGCTGGAGCTTCGGTCGGTGGGCTTGCGCGCACCGCTGCCGCTCGTGATGAACACGTCCTACAGCTATGCCGAGACCCGCACGGGGTCGCACAATCCCGACGACGCCTACGCGAAAGCCGTTGGCGCGTGGACATCCACCGGCGGCGGCAGCTACCGGCTGTCCAAAGACAACGACGACGACGCCATCGTCTGCGTGTACGGATCCGACGCCCCGTTCTCGGTGGTGTGGGATCAGCCCATTCCCGACGGCCAGCGCGGCATCGCCGACGAACCGTCGTGGTTCGCCCAGGTGGCGGTGCGCCTGTGGAGCCCGCTGCTCAGGCGCGAATACGTGCTGGGGGTCAAGTGACCGCCTTAGACCTGGCCGGGCCGCTGCCCACCGGTACGACGGTGATCCAGGCCAGCGCGGGAACCGGGAAGACCTACGCCATCGTCGGGTTCGCGGCGCGTTGTATCGCTGACGGTGTTGACGTGTCACAGCTGATGCTGGTCACGTTCAGCCGTACCGCCACCCGGGAGCTGCGGGACCGGGCCCGCTCGCGGCTACGGGCCTGCGCGGACGCGTTGGCTGACCCTGAGGAGGCGCGCACGTCCGGCGACGAGGTGATCGTCTGCCTCGCGACCGGCACTGACGACGAGGTGGCGCTGCGCCGCAGTCGCCTGCTGCGGGCGTTGTCGGAGTTCGACGCCGCCACCATCGTGACGACCCACTCGTTCTGCCAGCGGATGCTCGACGGCATCGGTATGGCCGGTGATTACGAACCCGATACGGCGTTTCTAGAGAACACCGCTGATCTGGTCGGCGAGGTCATCACTGACCGGTTCGCCGCCGAACACTGCGGCGCGGACGGCTCGCCCCTGACGCTGCGCACCGCACGTGAGGTCGCCGGCGCGGCCGCCAACGACCCCCAGGCTGTCGTGGAGCCGGCCGACGCTGAGCCCGAGTCAGAAGCGGCGGCCCGTGCCCGTTTCGCCGACGAGGTGCGCGTTGAAGTGGACCGGCGCAAACGAATCCGGTCGATTCGGGACTTCAACGACTTGCTGGTGCTGCTGCGTAATGCGCTGGCCGATCCGGATTTCGGTCCGATCGCCGCACAGCGGATCCGACAGCGCTACCGGGTGGTGCTCGTCGACGAGTTCCAGGACACCGACCCGCTGCAGTGGGACATCCTGCATCGGGCGTTCGATGGCTTCGTCACCCTGATTTTGGTCGGTGACCCCAAACAGGCGATCTACGCCTTCCGCGGCGCCGACGTGAGCACCTACCTTGAGGCGGTGCGCACCGCCGGCTCGCCGTACGAGCTGGACGTGAACCGGCGCAGCGACAGCGGCCTGCTGAAGGCGCTGGAGCACCTCTACGGCAGTGCCGCGCTCGGCGATGACGCGATCACTGTGGACCCGGTGCAGCCGTGGCATCGGCAGTCCCGCCTGGCGGGTGGTGCTCCGCTTCGGCTGCGCTATCTCAGCAGAGCCGCCGCCGGTGTCAGCCGCGGTGAACCCCGGGTCCCCGCCGTGCGCGCTCGCATCGCCGCCGACGTGGCCGATGACATCGTCGCCACCCTCGAGTCCGGGGAGCTGGTCGCCATAGGCGATGGCGCGGAGCCGTTGCAGCCCAGTGATATTGCGGTGCTGGTGCGCACCGGCGATCAGGGCAACCTGATCCGGGACGCACTACGCAGCGCCGGCGTGCCCTGTGTGTTCACCGGTGGCGCCAGCGTGTTCAGCACCGCCGAGGCGCTGGCGTGGCAGCGGGTCCTTGCGGCGATCGAACAACCGCACCGCAGCGACCGGCTGCGGCTGGCTGCGCTGACCCCGCTGCTGGGCTGTAGCGCCACCGAGCTAGCCACCGGCGGGGATGCGCTGCCGTCGGCCCTGGCGACCCGGATACGGCGATGGGCGTTGGTGTTCGCGGAGTCGGGACCCGCGGCGTTGTTCGAAATCATCAGCGCCGAAACCAATCTCGAGCCGCGGCTGCTGCGGCTGGACGGTGGCGAGCGCACAGTGACCGACCTGCGGCACCTGGCCGCACTGCTCGACCGGGCTACCCTCAGCGAGGCGCCGGGCATCAGCGCGCTCGTTCGTTGGCTTCACAACCGCATGGCAGATGAGCGTGTCACCCCCTCCACCGACCGGGGACGGCTACTGGACCGGGAGAGCGCCGCGGTGCGCATCGTGACGGTCCATGCGGCCAAAGGCCTGCAGTTCCCGTTGGCCTACTTGCCGTATGCCTGGGACCGGCCCCGCCATGACAAGCCGGAAGTGCTGCTCCTCCACGAAAACGGCCGGCGCCTGCTCGACGTGGGCGGCAAACGAGGCCCGCACTACACGGAGCGGGCCGACATCCACACCGCAGAGGAGGCGGGGGAGCAGCTGCGGCTGTTCTATGTCGCTGCTACCCGAGCACAGTGCCGAGTGGTGGCCTGGTGGGCGCCGACGAAGCAGAACACCGCGACTTCACCGCTGCACCGGCTGCTCTTCGGCCGTCACCCCGGACAGCCGCATCCCGACGACGAGCCGACCCTTCCCGATGACGATGTGTTGCCGGGCCGGCTGGCAGACTGGGCCGCCGGGGCGGGCGATGTCATCAGCGTTGAGGCGGTTCCGCCGCAACCGGCTGGCGCGGTGTGGTCCCCGCCGCCGGACGATGTCCGCGAGTTGACGCTCGCGCTGTTCGAGCGGGCACTCAGTTGGGAGTGGCGCCGCACGTCTTACACCGCGCTGACACGGGGGTTGCACCAGCAGGATCGGGCACTCAGCGAGCCGGAGCAGCCCGGTACGCAGGATGAGCACGAGGGCTGGGAGGATCCACTGCGGCCGCCAGGACCCGGCGCAGCCCCGTCACTGATGAACAGTCTGGCCGGCGGAACCGCTTTCGGAACGCTCGTGCACGCGGTGCTTGAGCACGTCGACACCTCGGCGCCGGATCTGGCCGCCGAGGTCCACGCGCGATGCATCGAAGCCTCGCAGCGGCTGTACTCCACCGTCGACGTCGACACGCTTGCCACGGCGTTGCAGGCGGTACTCGCCACGCCCACGCCGTGCGGGCGGCTGGCCGACATCGCTCCGGCCGACCGGCTGGTCGAGGTGGATTTTGAACTGCCGCTGGCCGGCGGCGACGATACGGCGCTGTCGGCGGCCACGCTGACTGCAATTGCCGACCTGCTGGGCGCACATCTCGATGCCACCGATCCGCTGGCGGGGTATCCAACGCTGTTGAGGTCGGTTCCGGCCACCACGCTGCGGGGGTATCTGACCGGCAGCCTCGACGCGGTGCTGCGCCTGCGGGGGCCCCGTTACGTGGTGGTGGATTACAAGACCAACCGGCTGTTCGCCGGGAATATCGACGCGGCGTCCTACGACCAGCCGGCGATGGCGGCAGCGATGCTCCGCGAACACTACCCGCTGCAGGCCCTGCTGTATTCGGTTGCCCTGCACCGCTATCTGCGGTGGCGCCAGCCGGGATACCAGCCTGAGACCCATCTGGGTGGGGTGATGTATCTGTTCGTGCGGGCGATGGTGGGAGAGGCGACCCCCGACGGGTGCGGCGTGTTCAGCTGGAAGCCACCGGCCGGTCTGGTCGTGGCGTTGTCGGATCTGTTGGCGGGCAAATGAAGTCACTGATCTCGGTGCGGCGGGAGTTGCGGGCTTACCAGGAAGCCGGGGTGTTCACCGTGGCTGATGTGCACACGGCCGTGCACGTCGGGCGGCTCGGCGGTGAGACTGATGAGCGGGTGCTGCTGGGGTTGGCCCTGGCGGTCAGGGCGCTGCGGCAGGGCTCGGTGTGCGTCGAGTTGGACCGGCTGGGCGAGTTCATCGCCGACCTGGACACCGAGGCTCGCGAGGATGATTCGGCCGGATCGGGGGCCGCGGTTCTGCCGTGGCCGGATGTAGGCGAGCTTGTCGCTGCGCTGCGGTCGAGCGTCCTGGTGACCGGCACCGGCCCGGGGGGTTTGGCGCCGATGCGCCTGGTGGACACCCCAGCTGGCGTGCTGCTGTATCTGGACCGCTACTTCCAGCAGGAACAATCCATCCGTGCCGTGCTGGCCGAGCGCGAAGGTTTCCGTCCCAGCGTCGACTTTGCCGCCGTGGCCGCGGCGTTGGATGAGTTATTCACCGCGGCGGGACAGCCCACCGCACCGCCGGACCGGCAGCGCATCGCCGCCGCACTGGCGGCCACCGAGTGGACCGCTATCCTGACCGGCGGCCCGGGCACCGGAAAAACCCACACGGTGGCGCGGATCCTGGCGCTGCTGCACCGCCTACACGGTCCGGATCTGCGGGTCGCGCTGTGCGCACCCACCGGCAAGGCCGCCTCGGCCCTGACCGAAGCCGTCGCGGGGCAGGCTGCGGCCGTGGGTCTTCCGGCGGCACCTGTCGCCTCGACCATTCACCGGTTACTCGGCGCCCGGCAGGATGGTAGACGGTTGCGGTTCAACAGCCGCAACCGGCTGCCCTACGACGTGGTCGTGGTGGACGAGACATCGATGGTATCGCTGACCCTGATGGCGCTGCTGCTGGAGGCACTACGCCCGCAGACCCGGCTGCTGCTGATCGGTGACCCGGATCAGCTGACGTCGGTGGAGGCCGGTGCGGTGCTCGCAGATCTGGTGAACCGGAGGGTGGAGCACACCGACACTGCGGCCTTGCAGCAGATTTCGGCGGCGGATCTGGATACCGATGCCGACGGTGACGAACCGCCACTCGACGAGCAGGAACGCCTTGCCCTGGCGCGAGGGGTGGTGCGGCTGCGCCGTGGCCGGCGCTTCCAGACCGCGATCACCGATCTGGCGGAGGCCGTGCGCGCCGGTGATGTCGAGGCCACGCTGGCCGTGCTCGCCGACGGTGGGGATGTCGCGCTGGTCGATCCCGGCGACACCACTGTGGTGCGGGAGGAGGTCATCGCCGCGGGCACCGACCTGGTCAACGCAGCTACGGCCGGCGACGTCGCCTCGGCGCTGTCGGCCCTGACCCGGCACCGGCTGCTGTGCGCGCACCGCGAAGGGCCGTTCGGGCAGGCGCACTGGGCTGCACTGGCGCGTGACTGGACGGCAACCGCAATCGACCGGAACCTCGATCCTGGCGGCTTCTATGCCGGACAGCCAGTGTTGATCACCACCAACGATTACGACCTGGGCCTCTTCAACGGCGATATCGGGGTGGTAGTAGCCGTGGGCGGGGGACTGGCGGCCGCGATCGAGCGGGGCGGGGCGCCGCTGGTTGTGGATCCCACAGCGCTGGCGGAGTTTCAGACGGCGTATGCGATGACCATTCACCGCAGCCAGGGCAGTCAGTACCGCCGCGTGTCGGTGATCCTGCCCGGCCCCGAATCACCCTTGCTGACAAGGCAGCTGCTGTATACCGCGATCACGCGCGCCCAGCAGCAGGTGCGGATTGTCGGCTCGGCGGAGGCGGTGGCTACGGCGGTCTCGCGGCAGGTGCGCCGGGCGTCGGGGTTGACGGTGTGATCCACGCGGGTGATGTGGCGCTGCCGTAAGCCGGCCGGGGTCCGGCAATCACCCCGCCCGCAAACCCGGTGACCCGAGACAGGAACTGATCACTTGCCTCGTCTCTAAAACGGACAGGGGTTATCCATGAGCTACTCGGCACATATCCCGATCTAGCCAAGCCCCTTGTGCATCTGGCAAATTCCCGAATCCGAGGCCTGGCGTCTGCTGAACCGGTAGCCGATCTCCGCGTCGGGACGGTTTCAGCTGGATAATCCCGGTACTACGGCGCGTCGAGCAGAGACGGCTTCACCTGTGAACGCCGGTCCGGCTCAATGCTGCGGCGGTAGTGTCCGCAGCGTGGCGCACGACAATCCGTTCGAGGAGCTGGGCCCGGCGGGTTCGAGCAGCTCGCGGCGGCGGCAGCCCGCACACTTACGGGCGCGGATATCGAGATTTATGGCGCGGGTGCTGACGGCGGTCGGGAGGCCGCCTTCGAAGGCATTATCGATTGGTCAGCACACGGCGGATCGTCTCAGTGGAACGGCTACACCGTCATTCAAGCCAAACACCGTCACCACCTGGCGTCGCCCGAGGACAATCTGCAGTGACTGAAGCGCCGGATCGCTGATGACCTTGCCGCGTGGCGCAAGCCCGGCAACACACGCGGCCGGTTCCCCGACTACGTCCTGTTCATCACCAACGGTTGCTCGGCCACTGAAGCGCTGGTCGCCTTCCCGAGCGGACCCCGTTGATCTGTTGGACAGTCGATCGTCGTTGTCGAGCATCGCTAAGCGTCGTTCCGTGGTCGAGTTGGGTCCCAGGGAGGGGGTCGCACCTGTCACACTGGTCACACCGAGCGCGTGCAATACAACGCGCGGCTGGTGCTCAACCAACAGCTAGGAGCGAGGGTGGCGACGAAGAGCGCGATCGAGTGGACTGAGACCACTTGGAACCCGGTTACGGGGTGTGACCGGGTGGCAGCTGGTTGCGACAACTGCTATGCGCTGGCATTGTCGAAGCGGCTCAAGGCGATGGGGGTCGCGAAGTATCAGAACGATGGGGATCCTCGGTCCAGCGGGCCCGGATTTGGCGTGACCACGCACCCCAAGTCGCTCGCCGAGCCGTACGGCTGGAGTGGGTCCCGGCTGGTCTTCGTGAACTCGATGAGTGACCTATTCCACGCCAAGATCCCGATTGACTTCGTTCGTGATGTTTTCGAAGTCATCCGACAAACTCCGCAGCACACGTATCAGGCCCTGACTAAGCGAGCGCAACGGCTGGAGCGGATCGCCGATCGGCTCGAATGGCCGGAGAATCTTTGGATGGGTGTGTCGGTCGAGTCGAGCCAGGTCACCGATAGGGTCAATCAGTTGCGCAATGTTCCATGCGCCCGCCGATTCCTGTCGTGTGAGCCACTGCTTGGTCCCCTCCCGGACTTGGATCTCGAAGGCATTCACTGGGTGATCGTTGGCGGTGAATCCGGGCCGCGTGCTCGACCGATGGATCCTGCGTGGGCTATAGAAATCCGAGACCAGTGCCTCGCGGCTAACGTGGCCTTCTTCTTTAAGCAGTGGGGTGGTCGCACCCCCAAAGCAAACGGTCGCCTCCTCGATGGCAGAACGTGGAACGAAATGCCAAGGCTTGCTGGGCAACTCGGAGCTTTGACCCAAATGGGGCACAGTGATCCAACCGCGCTAGGCGTCGAAGGCCGCCGACCGAGCCTAGAACCTCGACTCCGGTAGCGCGACATGTCCGGCAACAACCCCGTCCCCTGGGATGCGGATCCCCACACCAAGACCAAGCACGCGTTGTATTCGCAGTATCTCCGCAAGTGGATGCCGATAATGGTGACCGGCTTTGGAGCAGACATCACCTATGCTGAGGGATTCGCCGGCCCCGGTGTGTACCGTGATGGCTCGCCGGGTTCTCCGGTAATCGCATTGCGAACCCTAGTCGAAAACCCAAAAATCAGGACCAAGGTCAAGAAAGGCGGCGTGCGCTTCGTCTTCATTGACCGCGACGAGCGCTGCATCAACATGCTCCCAGGGGAGCTAGCCAAGGCGGCTCAACCGGTACCGCTTGGCGAACTGGCTCAACACGGCGTGTACGTCGCGATCGAGAAAGGGGATTGCGAACCACACCTCGAGCGAGTCCTGACTCGCGAGAAGGCCTGGGATCGCCCAATCCTCGCGGTGCTCGATACCTGGGGCGGTGCTATCTCGTTTGCTCTGGTGCAACGCATCGCCGCCAATCCCAGCAGCGAAGTAATCATCACGATGCAGCCGCGGTACTTCTCACGGTTCGCGGCGGTCAGCGATATCACCCACGGCGACAAGGTCTTCGGCGGCACCGAATGGCGCGCCGTTGCGCAGCAGCCATCCGAAGCCAAGGAACGCTGGCTTCTTCAGAGATACCGCCGAACGATCCAAGCTGCTGGCTTCCCGTTCGTTCTTGACTTCGAGCTCGTGGACACACGTGGGCAATCACTGTTCCTTGTCTTCGGGACCACGCACACAAAGGGTCTCACCAAGATGAAGGAGGCCATGTGGGAAGTCGATGACATCGCAGGCATCGGCTATCGAGACCCCCGCGACCCGAGCCAAGAGATGCTGACGATTGAACTGGAGCCGCACACGGCCCCACTGAAGCGCCTGATCTTAGATCACCTCAGCACGCTCCCGGGCAACCGATCACCGATCCATGAGCTCCGTAAGTTCGCGCTGTACAACACAGTGTTCAAGGAAAGCCAAGCCATGTCTGTGGTTCGCGAGCTAGTGTCTAGTGGCTTGCTGGTCCGAGCCGACGGCGGCTCGACTGAGGCAGGCCTGTCCTTCCAGCATGTCGTCTCGCTCCCAGTCGGCCAGTGAATCGGTCGTCGGCTGGCGAATCCGATGTATTCAACTGCTTTGTGGATCCTCAGGCTTTGAAGAGTTCGGAGTCCGGGCATGAGCTTGATGGACGAACATGGGACTAATTCCCGCCGTCTTGTGACGGTCGCGCCAGCGGAGAGTACCTTCTGCCATCCGACGAAATATTCTGCCGCAGAAGATCTCTAGCGTCCGCGAGCATCTTCGTTGCGGTCAGCTGCACGCTCTTGTGCGCCCGGAGTCAAGAGGTCGCGGGGTCCCCGGTACCGCAGCTCGACTCCTGGAGCGTCGGTTAGCCGGCGCGCATGCAGGACGCCTTGGCGGTTCGAATTGACGTCGATACTCGCCTCGCCGACAGGGTCGAATCCAGTGGACCACAGTGCGATCCTGCCGGGGCCGGCGTCCGTCACCCGCAACCATGTGTTCGGCTCCGGGACAACGTCATACCAGGTGACTTCATCGACGCGCTCCGCGTGTCTTGCCCACCTCTTGGTGCTGAACTGGTCAGCTCGGTTTGTGAACTCCTCCCAAGCGGCGTGCGACTCAGCGGTCGGCCAGTCCGGTGATCGAGTCAGTTCCGGGTCCAAGTCTCGGATCCACTCCCGCATCTCGGTACTGGACTCGAAGGCCGCCTCGGTGCTGATGACGGCGGCGATCGCGGCGGCACGATGGTCGAACCCGGATCGAATGAGGATCGACGCTGGTCGACTGAATGTCCCGGTCTCGATCGCGCTCAGGGTTGTCCCGACAAGTGCGTCGGCGATCGAGTTTCCATGCGCCGATTCGTAGACCCGGGCAGCTTCCATGCCCCAGACGAGCCGGTAGACGACGTCCGATTCGATGAACTGCGCAACTTTGACCGGGTCCTCACCAAGTTGACCGAGTGGCCGTCCGTTGAGCCAGTGAACGAGGACCGGCTGCCAGATGAGCGTCGTTTCAGGTTCGAACTCGCCCACGGCGAACAGGGTGGTGGCAATTTCCAGAATTCTGTGCGCAGCGGTATCGGTGTCACTCTCGTGGATCGCGTTCTCCGCCTGTGAAATCAGCTCAACAACCTGGGCTGCCATCAGACCAAGCTTGTATCCGGCTGCCGCGCCCAGGCCCGCTAGGTACCAACCGCGGCGCTGAGCCGCCGTCGAGTTGCTCCACACGAACCGGGCGCGGCTACTCACTAGCTCGCGCAATGCTGTGGCCGCCGCCTCGGACTCGAGCCGATGCAGCTGACGTTCCCATAGGGAATCACGGAGGACGTCGGCGACGAGTTGCGTCACTGCGTCCGGATCGGATTCGTCGTCGCCGGCAATGCTGAGGAGGGCGGTGTCGAGCAGGGTTAGGCTGGAGGACCAGGCTTGCTCGGCAGTATCGCGCACTTCGGTGTCTTCGCCCTGCACGACAGGAAAAGCCCAGTCGGGTCCGCCGGTGAGGTAGTCGATGAAGGTTTGCATTTGGGGTGAGCCCGCCGCTTCGTACATTCGCCGGATCAGGTTGAGGCCTACCGCGATCAGGCCGGACTGCAGTCTTTTACCCGCGTCGCCAGCGGTCAGCCCCAGCCACTCGCGTCGATGCCGTTGAGTCGGCTCGTACCGGGGGTAGAGCACCAGTCCCTCGGTGTCGACGAACGCTCGACCTGCCCGCCCAATGACGTTGGCGAATTCCGAGCCGGTGAGCAGCACTTGTCCTCGGTGAAGACCGTGAAACAGCACCACCGACGCGGACAAGTTCAGTCCCTGTGCCAGGGTAGGGGACGCCACGGTCACCTGGATGTCTCCCCGGTGCAGGAGTCGTTCGACCTCGCGTCGGAACGGCCCGGGCAGCGCTCCATGATGGATGGCCACGCCGAGCTTGAGACACCCCAGGATCGGGTGGTCGGTCCCGAACCACTCGGCGCCGATGGCGAGCGCCTCGTCAAGGTCGACCTCTGACGGGAGTACTGAGCCGATGAAGCCCTGGCGGTGGAGTTTGAGGATCTCGCGCGCATACGGCTCGACCGAGTTTCGTTGTGGGCAGAAGATGAGGACCGTTTGTCCTTCTTCAACCAGGCGCCATGCGGTCGCGATCACGAGCTCACGGTTGTCGGACGGGAACGGCTTCTTCCGCTGGCCTTTGGCCGGTGTCTGCGCTTCGAGGTAGCGGGGGATGAAGGGTTGGTCTTGGCCTACGGTCATCGTCAAGCGGGCGTGGTCGCCTCGCCATTCGACAAGCCCGAACCGCTGTTGGGTAGGCCGCCAGTCTTCGCGGTGCAGGCCGTCGGGCTCATCGCCGGTAATCCATCCGACGAAGTCGTCGAGCTCATCGCCGGAGGGGAAGACTGCCGAAAGGCACACGATGCGCCGGGTCTCCGAGTCGGCTCGGCACAGCAGCCGCTGAACCTGCGCCTCGTAGCGGACCTCGCGGTCGGAGGGCCCGATCATGTGTCCTTCGTCGAGGACGACCAGACCGACGTCGTCGAGGACCGTCGGGTCCGAGCGGAGCGCGAAGTCGAGCTTCTCGGGTGTCGCCACGACGATCTGGCTCGTCCGCAGTGCGTCTTTGTCGACGTCGCTGACACCCATGCTCCCGTACAGGGATGAGACATCGGCGCCCAGCGGCGCAAATGTACGTCAGGACCGTTCGGTCTGAGCGGACAGGGCCCGTAACGGGGTGACGTACACGGCTCGACGTCCTTGGGCGAGGCGTGGCGAAGGATGCACAGCTCAGCGATGCGTTGTCTTGCCGGCGCTGGTGGGCAGGGCGACGACGAGATCCTTTGTGTCCTCGAAGTTCGCTGCGGACTCACGTGCAGTTGCGATGGCCGGCCGATTTGGATCGCCTCGGCGCAATAGCGTTGCCACGAATGTGCGACGGAGATAGTTCCAGTCGCGTTCGCCTATTCCGTGGGTACTCGTCCGAAGCGGTGGCCGCGGGCGGGCGAGGGATCGGAATGTTGGCTCTGATGCTGGTCTGTCCGGAGGTCGCCAGCAGGCGTCGTGTCAGCCGGTACACCCACCAGGGGCCCGGAACACGTCTCCTGCGAGGCCTGTTCTCCGGTTCCGAGGTCGGAAAGGGCTACCTGCAACATACCGGCTTGGTTGTCCGCGATTGCGACGTGCGCTGGAAGCGATCGGAAGGGTAGTGCTGGGCGAGTAATAGCGCGATGGGCCCAACGCGCTCGCATTGTCAGTGATTGTGTCGGAATCCGTTCTGTGTGCGGCTTTCTGTCGTCGCCGAGGGTGTTGTCATCAGTGCTCTGTGTTGTAGGGCGTTGAGGAGCGCGTCGTCGGTGAGTTGCCGAGGAACGCACGCCAATCGTCTGCGGCGCCCTCAATCGCGTCGAGATTGCGCAGGACGATAGGTCGGCGAGCGTGCGTTCCATTGGCGTCAGTCGTCCGGACGCGATAGTCGTCTGCATCAGTGAAGAAAGCCCGTGCCGCATACCCGCCCAGATGGCTCGCGGCGCCTGCGATGAGACGGTGGAAGGCGAGTCCTTCGTTGGGTTCGGCGTTGCGGGTCGCCGCCTTAACGCATAGGAGGCCTGGATAAACCCGTTCTGCGTCAGCTGCTGTCGCTGCAGAGTCGTCTGACCGCCTACATCGCTATTCTCGGCGTCGACGGCGTCGAGAAGCTGCAGACTCGTGGCGATGAGGGCGTAACTGTAACTGAGCAGGTCGTCATCGAGATAGGGACCGAACTGGGGCGCCTCGTCGGGGAATATCCGTCACGCCGGATCATGGACTGCGCCTGCCCTCGGGCCAGAAGCCGTCCTCGGAACTGAGGCGCGGTGGCCTCTTCCACGCTCGCGGCGAGCTCACTGGCATCACGCGTCATCGGCGAGTGCCTTCTCGTAGGCGGTGCGAATGAAGTCTTGGTGGGCGTTGACTCGCAACGTCATCGCGACTTGCTTGATGGGACCGACGTAAGCGGTGGAGGTCGTTCCTTGACGAACTCGCTCGGGTCGTTCATCGTGAATAGGAACATCAAGTGGGTCATCACTTCGGGACGGATTCCTTCAACGAGCTGCAGTCGCAACACAGCCTCCCCCAAGGCTTCTTCCGAAGCGCCCTGGAGCCGTTCTGCGAACTGGGTTAAGGAGTGCGGCGACGGCAGTCCGCCCGCTCGTTGCAGCCCTTCGCGCGCTTCCTCCACGACACCTTCGGTCATCGTGATGCGACTCTTCGCCTCGACTTTGGCCAGGTGCACGCGGGACTCGCGATCGGCACGTGCTCCGAGTACGTCGTCCCCGCGCATCGCCCATTCCTGATGGTCACGGTGGATCGAGCCGGCTCGGGCCAACGACGTAGCCACGCTCTTCGTCAAGGTATGAGGTTGCGGAGGATTTCGCCGATATCGCCCGACCGCGCGCTGGCCTTCTCCGGGAACTTATTGCGCAGGAATTCCGACACCTTCTCCTTACCGAACTTTTCGGCAATGAGGGCCAGCGTCTCGGTCTTCGCGTACTTCTCCGCCAGGGTGGCCGCGACCGCATCGATACCTACTGCGTCGTCGTTCGAGATCAAGACGCCGGATGTGTGGTCCTCGACGTCCACGAAGATCGCTGGCCGACACCAGCTTGCGAATTTAGTCACGCGACCAACTCACTCCACGATGGGCATCATGCTCGCCGCGATCCGGGCCGCGGCGGCGTGTCTCGCTAGAGATTGGACTCATCCGGGATCAATGCGTACAGAGGATTTCGCGCTGCGGCACTGCGTGTTTCAGTGCCAGCAGCGGTGACGTAGCGCTGTGAGGTGGTCATGGATTCGTGGCCGAGCAGCTTCATCAGCGTGTAGACGCTGACGTCGGAGCCGGCGAGTTCGGTGGCGTAGGTGTGGCGCAGCCCGTGCACGAGGGCGCCGGGGACGGGTTGGGCGTCGGGGCCGGCGCGTTTGAATGCTCGCTTGATGCGCGACTGCAGTGTTCCCCGGGTGATCCGTTCGCCGTCGCGCCCGACGAACAGCGGGGACCGCGCGGGCCACCGCGACAGAGGCGAGAGCTGCTGCGTGTCGCTCTGCGCTTTGTCGCGCCGGGAAAGCGGATGGCGCGGCTGTCGAGGTATGTCTCGATGACGGAGAGCAGTTCGGCCTCGATGGGCACGCTGCGTTCCTTGCCGCCTTTGCCTTTGACGTGGATGACCGCGGCGCCGTCGTCGGTGGTGCGGATGTCACCGACATCGGCCTGGCGGAGTTCCTCGGCGCGCAGCCCGGCCAGCAGTGCGGTGAGGATGATGCGCGAGATCGCGTTCAGCCCAGTCGGTTTGGCGCTTGCGAGTCCTGGTCTTGGGCGACGGTCTCCAGCAGTGCTTCGACGGCGGTGCGGGGGAGGGCTTTGGGCAGGGCCTTGGCCAGTTTGGGCCGGCCGACCAGCTGCATGGGGTTGGCGGCGAGCTGTTCGCCGGTGTAGAGGAAGGTGCACAACACATTCCAGGTGGACCAGCAGCGGCGGATCGATGCGGCTTCGTGATCACGGGCGTAGGCGGCGAACGCCGCGCGCATCGAGTCTTTTGTTATGTCAGCCACCGTCAGCCGTGCGGGATTGCCGTTGGTGACCAGAGTCGCGATCGCGATGAAGTCCTGGCGGTAGGCCTTCATGGTGTGCGCCGAGGGTTTGCGGGTCTGGCGATCATTCAGGAACTGCGGTGAACCAGTCCGGGAACGGATTCAGCCTCGGCGCGCGCTGCGGCATCGCGGGTCGGGCTGGACCGGCTGCGGCGCGGGGTCGGGACTGTCGGGCACCTCGTCAACGGTGACAGAAAAAGATGGATAATCAATCTTATCCACCGAATGTGGTTGACCCGATGCAGGAGCGTATCTTTCCCTTCATGCAGGCCCAGAAAAAACCGTCACCGTGACGAATCAGTAGGTAACGAGGACTTCGCGCCAGGCGTGGTTTAATTGGCGCGCGTGTGGTTTCGTGCCCCAGTGGCCGTCTTTACAAACCAACGAGCACGACCTCGCAGCAGGTTAAATACTCGGTGATCATTCGCCCTTCACCCAGCCGGGCAAAAGGTAAGCGTCACCGTGACGAAATCACTTGTGGCGCCGATAAGTTGCCCGGTGGCATATCCGCGTGGTGATTCGGTGATTCGGTGATTCGGTGATCCGCGCAGCTGGACGTCCTCGGCCGGGCGTGTTGACAAGATGGATAATCCAAGTTCCCCACCGGTTGTCGGGCGCGGCGGCCGTGGAAGACTGGCAACATGGTAAGAACACCGATACCGAATTAGTACCGTGTTCCTCGAGATCCCCAACGTCCTGGCGATCAACTTGATCGGCAACCCCTCCGCTCGATGCAACCTGCGGATCTCAGCCCAATCCTCCACTGACAACAACTCCATTCTCCTCTCGGCTCGTAAGCCGAGACTCAGACCGTGGGCCCCGGCCACAGCCAATGGATTTCATTTCGAACCCTTACAAAGCGCAGACGCAAGTCAGAGTATGAGTTATGCACGGCTATGCGCTCGAGATCAAGACGTACTCGCTCACCGAGGTCGCGAAGATGGTTCTCCCTCCGGAGATGACGGATGGTGTGCGCTGCGCCTATCCCGTAGCTTGAGCCGTGGCGAATTGTCGGGGTACCGCGTCGGTCGCACCTGGCGCATGACGCGCGAGGATGTCGAAGACTTGATCGAGCGGCACCGGAAGCATCGTCTACCGCGGGTTGCGCAGGAGCCGCGAACTGATGTCGTTTCCGGGTTGGCGCCAACTTCTCGCCTAAGGCTGATGCGAAGCGATAGCCGATCGATGGTCATAGCATCGACTGCGAGCCCGTTGGGCGATTGCTGCCGTTGAGTCGACCCCAATGTCGTTGACACCTGAGCCGACGTTGACGGCATGTTGATGTTTGCCAGGCAAGGAAAGAAAAAGCGCTGCTCAGGGCGGCCCTTTTCCGGTGGAGCTGCCGGGAATCGAACCAGGCGCATAAAACCGCTTGACCTGCAACAACACTGGATTTGACTACGCGAAACGACGCCAAACGACGCCAAACGACCTGCGGATTCAGCGAAGGGTGTTGACGGCGTCAACACGGTGAACCGAGACGTTTGTGCTGGTCAAACTGTACGGGCTGGACCAATATTTGGGGTTCAGACCACACAATCCAAACCGCGAAGCGGATGTGTGGCGGATGAAATCGAACCCTTGACCGGACTGTCGACCGCGTCGGTACGCTCCCGTTGGGAGTATTCGGGGTTGCCTCAGTCAGTAGGGGATGGAATGAACACACCTACGTTCCCCGGTGGGATCGTCAAAGGCCGTGCCACGGCTGCTGACCCGCCTGGTGTGGAGGAATTTCTCGTTGCTGCCATTGATGGCACTTCGGCAAGCAAGCTCTCCGATCTAGACTCGCTCATGCGGGACGTCACATTCGCCCGAAGCTGCGTGAAGACTTACTTGGACTGGACAGGGCCGGAGTCCCCCCAGGACGAACAGGGTCAGGTTATTAGGGCTGCCCTTTGGTCTGCGGCGGTGATTTCGTATCGCCGTGCTTTCAACTCTGGTAAAGCCCTTGGGCAGCCGCAGGCCCCGCGACTGAAGATCCCGGATGACTGGACGAAGTCTCTAAAGCAAGCTCAGCAGAACGCCCACGATGAGGCGCTGGTGATCGCCAACAAGCACGTTGCCCATCGCGTCGGTGATCATGAAGTGGGGGGTGTCCGCGCACTTCTTGCGCCACCACCGGAGCCCCGCGAAGTGGTCGGGATAGTCAGTGCTCTAGGCCATGTGTCCGAGCCAGTGGAGCATCTTCCGGAGCTGCTTTTCCAAGTCTGCGATGTCCTCATCGAGAAGATCTCGGGGATGAAGGACGAGCTATCCAACGCCACTCTGGAAGGCTTGCGACAACTGGACGTTGATGCGTTGTATGACGTGGCGGTAGGTCCGATTCGCCTTCCTCAGGACCAGTCAAAGTGAGGTGGAGCCAATTGAATTCTCCGTATGTCATAGGCGTTGGTCCACGGATTTACAGTCGGACGACGACCGAATTTCGTTGTCTCGCAATAACTCTTGATGCAGCTTGACCAGCAAAAACCATATCTTGGCGTCCCTAGCCGACTCCCCTGGGTCGCGCCTAGTTGTGACAACCTCGTGACAACCACGACCGGCGGAGGCGGTACACCAACACGCGCGGTAGCGCTGCGGCAGGACGGGCCGTCGAAGACGGGGCCCAGGGACGCGACGACGTCCTACCCGAGCGAATCGACGACCTCTGCGCGGCAGTGCGCATCGGTCTCGACGGCGACCGCGCCAGCAACGGGAAGTGGGCCAGGCACGAGGACGGGGTACTCCGCGCGGCCGGATGACAAAACGACTCAAACCACCGGCATGCTCCGCCGGGCAGTGGCGGGCCGGCGATCGACACCCGCAGCGCACGATGGTAGGGCGGGAGCCCGCCGCCAGGCGCCCATTGCCGCCCTAAGCCGACAAC
>CAVPVJ010000030.1:0-73723 GCA_963709125.1 uncultured Actinomycetota bacterium | reverse complement strand
CCGAGACCGACGCACCCAAGCCGGCAACTATGAATGAGGCCGCGAAGGCGGAGGTGGCCGAGACCGACTCCGAAAAGACCAGCGAGGACGAGTCCTCCACCAGCGAACTCGAGTCCGAGGATAGCGAGAAGAAGCCCGAGGACAAGGAATTCGGGAAACGGCAGCTGTCGATCTCGGTTCGCAGCCTGATGGTTGCTGGGGTAATTGCTGTTCTCGTCGCCGCCGTCGGCGTCTTGGGGTGGCTATATGTGGGAGCGCGCAGCAAGCTCGACGAGCAGGCACGTCAATCCGAAAACGATGTCCGCGCTGAGAAAGTCGCTCTCGACTACGCGGTCAACGCGGCGGCGATGAGCTACGAGGACCTGAAGGTGTGGAAGGAGAAACTTGTCGCGGGCACCAGTCCGGAGCTGAAGGACAAGCTGACCAAGGCCGCGACATCGATGGAGCAGATCCTGGTTCCTCTGCAGTGGACATCGACGGCAAGTCCGCTCGCGGCCGAGGTTGTCTCCAAGAACGGCGGCGCCTATGTCGTCGACTCGTTCGTCACCGTTCTCACCAAGACGATGCAGGCCCCGGATCCGCTGCGATCCACCGCGACATACAGCGTCACGATCGACACCACCAAGAACTGGCAGATCAGCGATGTCGGCGGAATCGGCGCCGTGGTGGAACAAAAGTAGAACGGCAGGGGTGAGAAATGGCTCCGTCATGGCCACAAGTTTTGTCGAGGCGAGCGTCTACGTGCCTGCTGATCGCATTATTGGGGACGGCCCTCGTGATTGGGCCTGCTTCTCATGCCGACCCGGCCAGCGACAGCGACCTGATCGTGCCGTTACCCGTGGTGACGCCGACGGCGAGCAACTGGACTCCGAAGTTTCCTTTTCCGTATAACCAGACGAGAGGAAGCGTCACCGACGCCGATATCACCGCTGAGCGGGAGATGTGCCAGTGGTTCAACGCCCAGTACGAAATTCTGGAACGTCAAATCGACAGGGTGCAGTTCAACCGCATCACGCCTGATGGACCCGGCGTCATCAATGGGGCAGGCAGTGACTGGGACTACAGCGTTGGCGATATTCAGCATCAGGTCGACATCGTTACGGCAAATATCGATCAATCGGTGTCCTTCCTCGCTCCGCGTGCCCAGGCCCTCACCCAAACCAAAAACGATTTCGGCGACAATTATTTTCCGCTTTATCAAGGCGAAAGCTTCTACCACGTCTGGCAGTACCTGGCGGCTGTGAACGACGGCATCAAGAGTCATCAGCCTGACTGGTTCACCGGTCCCGCAGTGCAAAGAGACAAGCGCTGGGGTAGCAAGATCATCCACTCAGATGTCTGCAAATAACGATTCCGGCGTGCGACCCTGTCGCGCCTCCAGGAGCGGTGCGGCGGCGACGCTATGCGTTGTTTTGGCCGGCATGTGGTCGGCACCATCGGCATCGGCGGAACCGGCGCCCGACCTCCAAGATGCGGTGGCATCGCTGCGCAGCGACGCGCCATGCAAACCGTTGCGCTACGACCCGATTGTCGAGCAGGCAGCGGAAGTCATCAATCGACTCACCGACGACTACGTCAACCACACCGCCAGGCAAGAACCCATCTCGGACCCGGTGCCCGGACTCAAGGATCTCGGCTACCACGGCAACAAGGGCACGACGCTGCAAGGGGCCGCCAAAAACGACGCCGACGCGATAAAGGGGATGCTGCTGGAAGGTTCTGCCGCCATTCCTGACTGTTCCTACACGGACTTCGGAATCAGCCTGCGGCGAAACGAAACAACGGGTTACACGTTTACTTCCTTGGTGTTGGCCGGACCGTGAATGCCACTACCTACGACCGCCGCGATCCAGTCCGACGCCGACACCACCAGGAGAACCGATGATCGGTAGCAAACTGCCAGTGGCCGCGCTCGTCGCCGGGGTCTTCGCTGTTGCACTGGCCCCACCTGCTGTTGCCGAGGATAGCGTGACCTATGAGATCGTTTCGCTGACCACCTATGTTGGCGTGGTCAATGTCGAGTACAACGACCACTCCCAGCGAATGTCATTGCAGGGCGTTCCGCTTCCCTGGCGGCAAAACGTGACGGTGCCCAGCGCGCGCAGCCAAACAGAACAGGGTGCCGAAGTCCGCGCCGACTGGCGACCGGTCGCGGCGCCGTCGAGGTGGGTCACCGTCCGAATCTACGTCCGCGGATCGCTGATCTGCGAGAACACCCTCGATGTAGGCAACGTCACCTGTTACGGCAGCACACCGTTCATCAACGGCTGACGGTCAGGTCGGGCACGTCCCGTAGCTGAGGCAGACGTAGGACCGCCTGTCGTCCCAGTCTTTGAGCCAGGTCCCTGTCGGCGTGATCAGGAATCGGAAGTCGCCGTGCTCGCAGTAAACGCTGCCGTCCGGCATGGTGGCACACGTCGTCGACTCATAGGTGACGTAGCTGCGCGGCGGCAACGTCTGTTGGGCCTGCCCGGCGGGAAATTGTATGGCCGCTGTCCAGCCGTAGTGCACGCCGCGGTTCCCGTTGTACCAAGCGATGTTATGCACGTCTGGGGGCGCACCCGTAATGTCGCCGGCGCAGCCGAAGCTTCCCCAGTGCCAGATGCCGCAGTTAAGTCCAGAGGGTGACAGGAACCAGACACCCGGACGATCAGGCAGGAAGAATTCCTCCGGCTGTCGTTGGTCGTACCACACCGCGATGTGTTTGAGTTCCGGGAAAGGGCTGACTGGAGCATCGTCGGACGGGTCGGCGTGACTCAAAGATACGGTGCCGAAGGCTAATCCGATCACAAACGTAACGGCCGCGAAACACCGACAGACACCGATTCCAATGCGCATCTTGGTTCCCTTCATTGCGCACATCCCGACGTTGGTGGCCCGCAGCTCAGGACTGACTCTCCGCGGCAGCAGCGAGTATCCAGTTTCTGAACTCAACGGCGAGATGCTGGCGGTGATGCTCGAAAGTCTGCTCCGGGCAAGCCGCCGGAAGATACGCGGTGAGACTCGCATTGAATCCCTGCGCGGTGTCGCCGAACTGGGTCAGCATGCGTCCCACCAAAGTGCCGTCAGTCAGGGTCATACGGCCAAGCCGCCGAAACTGGTACTCCGACTCGGGAAGCAGTTGGTCGACCACGGCTGCATCCCATATCGCAGCGCCGTCGTAGGCGGGAAGCTTTATCAGGCTGACGAAGGAGCCGAGCTGCTCAACGATGGTGACCGTCGCGTCCGGATTCGGTGCGATCACGAAGTGATCGGGCTCGGCGGCCAGCATCACGCTTTCGTTGTCGAACTGGCGGTCCAGCCAGTGCAGGAAAGGAGTCGCTTTGAACCCTTTGACAGCCAACACCGTCGTCACAGGCTTTAACTCACCGTTAGACTTCCGCGCCATCTCGCGGAGAAAGTCGACACCCTCTTCGATCTGAGGACTCAGTAGTTGCAACAAACCCTCGCGTCCGATGAGCGCCTTGAGTTGAGCCAGAACCGTGCGAGCGTGCGACAGCTCGAAGGCGTCGATTCCACCCTCCGCGGTGGGGCCCGAGACTAACTCGACGACACAATGCGTCGTCTCTCGGCTATCAGCTACCGCTTGTTTGATCATCTTCGATCCTTCGACTGGCATTCACAGGGCTGGCGGTCCTTGAGATAACCACGACGCTTCGCCTAAACTATAATAATGGTAATAAGGTTTTATCGCAACGGTCTTCGGGCGAGCGATAGATAATGACGCGGTGACCGACATGGAAGCAATAGAAGAATCGGGCCTGTCGGACGGTCTGGACGAGGGCATCCGGGTGGAGCGGACCGAACTCATCGCCTGGCTACTAGAACAAGGTTTTGACGTGGAACAGATCCGGAGTGAATTGGCACCGATGCTGCTGCCGGTCCGCCGAGCGCTGGGTGACGACAGCAACCACGTGTCGGCGCGGACGATCAGCGAAGTTCACGGCATCAACTTGGAGCTGCTGCTGCGCATCATGGGGGCATTAGGGCTGCCCAGAGTGGATGATCCGGATGCGGTGATCCACCTGCACGCGGATGCTGAGGCCGCGGCGCACCAACAGCAGCTCATCGAGCTCGGTCTCGATGCCGATCGTGTGGTCTTGATGGTGCGCAGGCTCGCGGAGGGGCTCTCGCGCGCGGTCCCGGCAATACGGTATGGCGTCATGTCGACGTTCCTGCATCCGGGAATCACCGAGCTTCAGGTCGCAAAGGCACATGAGGCGTTGGCGCGCCAGGTCGCGCCGCTGCTGGGCCCGATGATTTGCGACATTTTGTTTGTGCAGCTGCGGCGTGCTGTGGAAGGCGAGGAGCTCAACGCCGGCGAGCGAGCGGCCGGCGCGCTTCCCGGGGCTCGTCTACTTGCCGTCGCGTTCGCTGACTTGGTCGGATTCACTCGCCTGGGCGAGGCTGTGCCGCCGGAGGATCTGGTGAGGCTCGTTGAACGCCTGGGAGATCTGACACGTGGAATCGTGAATCCGCCCGTGCGATTGGTCAAGACGATCGGCGACGCGGTGATGCTGATCTGCCCGGATCCTGTCAAGCTGGTCGACGCGATGCTGGCGTTGTCGGAGGCGGCCGAACGCGACGAGACTCTGCCGGATCTGCGGATCGGTATCGCATCGGGTTGGGCGGTGAGCCGCGCCCGGACTGGTTCGGCAGCCCGGTCAATGTTGCCAGTCGCGTCACCGAAGTCGCCCGGCCGGGCGCAGTACTGGTGGCAGGATCTGCGCGAGCCGCAGTCGGCGACGCGGAGGGGTTCGCGTGGTCCTCTGCCGGAGCCCCCGAACTCAAGGGCGTCAGAGGCCGAACGAAGCTGTACGAGGCACGCCGGGCAGGCGACGAGCGAGACCAAGGCCGCCGCGAATCATGACCGTCGTTCGAGAACGCTCATCGACATCGCTGCCGATTCGACACCACACAACGATCGGCCGACGTTCTCCATCCACGTATCAAAGGTGAATGCCGAGTGCAAGCTGCCGGCGCGACAGTTGCGTGCGATCAGCTGAAGCGGCTGCCGCTTCATAATCGCCGACGCGCCGGATGCCTGAAAAAGCGTCTCGACCGCTGAGGCGCAAGCATCCCAGACATAGGCAGCGTCGGCGTGGAGCTGAGTGGTTTCGTCCTCGGAAGGGTCTACCCCGGCGGTCTCGTATCGGTCCAATTGGGATACAGCGCCGGCGGCTACCGCGGATGCGGCCCGGATCTGCGTATGGGCGCGGCCGACGGTGAGATGCGTGATCGGCGCGTCGATCTGGTTGGAGTAAGGCGAGTACGGGATGCTTCGCTTCCCGACACTGCCGATGAAGATCTCCATGGCGTGGTCGGCCATGCCGAGCGCGACACCGGTGCTGCTCACAAGTGAGCGCGCCAGGCCGCCGCGCCGCGGCCCGACGCCCTGCGCCGTGAGCTCGCCGATGCGCGCTGAAAGCTGCTGGGGTGTGACGAAATGATCGTTGGGGACAAACAGCTCGCCGTCCGTCTTCACGGTCTGGCTGCCCGTCCCGGCCAGACCAATGGCGTCCCAGTCGTCCATGACGACGAAGGATTCTTTGGGCACCAGGGTCATTCCGACCTTCGAGTCGTCGCTCTCGTCGTAGAAGACGGCGAGATATCCATGGGATGCATGGACGCTTCCGGTGGCAAATGGCCAGACACCCTTGATCATCCAGCCGCCGTCGACCTGTCGTGCGGTGCCCGACATTCGACGGCTGGTGCCACCCGCAGCGAAAGTTCGGTTGCCCACCCACGGCGCTTGGTATACCGGCGCGATGACGTTCTCGGCAAAGGATGCGCTCCACTGGTTGCCACCGGCCGTGGCCCAGACCACCCAGCCGGTTGCCCCGCACCCAGATCCGAGTGCGCGGTAGATGTCAAGCAACTCGCGTGTGGTGAAGTCTGCACCACCGTACCGGCGCGGAGTGGTCAGGCTGAAGACTCCAGCGGCGTCGAGCCGTTCAATGGTGTCCTGAGGAATGCGGTGCTGTTGTTCGGCCGCGGTTTGGTGATCGCGCAACCAGGGCTGCAACTCCTGTACGCGGGCAAGGACGTCTTGAGCGCTCGGTTGCTCCACGGTTGCGGCGGAGCTCGTAACAGTGGCGTTCATGATCCTCCTGGTGCGCGGTAGCAGCGGGGCAGTAACCGTCGTAGTTGCGATCCCGATCGGTGACAGCTCGCCATGGACGTCGAGCGGCTCGGTGAGTGACCGCAAAGCAAGATACGGCCCGTGTCTTACAGTCCGACGGTACACCACATCCCGGAGATACGCAACGTATCTATCTCAGGTGGCCTCAAGTCGTGTTCAACGGCAGGAAGCACACTCTCCGGGCGCGCGAGGTGAACGTCGCTGCGTATCGGGCGCCATCACAATGCACCGCGCTAACGACGGGCGATCAGCGCGAAATCGCGGCAATCAGAGGCAAATACACGGTGTCGAGCATATCGGCGAGCGTGTCGCGATCAACGGCATTGTGGGTGAAGAACAGTTCGTTGCGGACAAGGACGCCAATGACGGTCGCAGCCCGCGGGGGGATGTCGCGAAGACCGATCTCGCCGCGTTCGCGTGCGCGTTTCAGAGCGCGATGGATGGTCCTATCGGCCAATCCTGCAATCTGGGCCTCGAGGATGTTCAGCAGTTCCTCGTCGGCATCGGCGATGAGGCTGCGATAGGTCTCGATGCCGATGACGTGAAAGTTGTCGAGTACGGCAACGAACAATGCGAGCAAATCGTCACGCAGACACTGTGTGGCGGGGATGTCTTCTGAGCTCCAGTCCAGCCCCGGCAACGCGTCGACGACCATGTGCGCCCGGGAGCGATACCGCCGATAAAGCACCGGCTTGCTAGTGCGTACCCGCCGCGCGATGCCTTCGAAAGTCACCCCGGCGTAACCGGATTCGGCGAGTTCGGCGCGCGTCGCGTCGCGGATCGCCGCCATCAAGACCTCGTCGCGGCGTCGTAGGACGACACCTGAGTCCGATTCGCTTCGCGCCAAAGACACGTTGCGTATCTTAGCGCATCGCGTCCCGGGTCCGATCTGAGGACAAAACGCCGAACAATCGAGACGCCGGCGCCCGGACTCAGTCCGTGGACTGGCGTCGCAGAACGGGGTCGGTGCCGTCGCGCTTGCCCAGCTGGACTTCTGGCAGCTTGAACCATCCGGCGGGGCTGTCGTCCTTGCGCATCCAGTCAATGAGCAGCGTTCGTTTCGCGATCTTCCACACGCCGTCGCGCTTCTCGAAGCGGTCGATGTAGCGCGCCCACAGTGTGACAAACGCGGCGTTCCATTTGTGAAACGAGGTCGCTTCATGGTCGGCGTTCAGATAGGTCTCAACGAACGCGACGTCACCGTCGAGTTCGATGAGTATGTTGCCGATGTGGTGGCGAGTCCGGACAAATAGGGGCATCTCCTTGGCGAGGAAGTCACAGAATCCGTCGGCCGGTCCGACGTAGACATCCTCAGGAAACTGGACCCACGCGTCGTGGTGGAACGCTGCTCGGACCAGGTCCATTTGCACGCGGTCTAGCCCACGGGTGTAGCGGGTCAGCACGTCCTGGATTTCAGCCCGATCGATTAGTTCTTCTACCTTCATCCGTTGTGCTCCGTTCGTTTGATCAATTGCTTTGAATCATCGAAGCCCCGCAGCCCATTGTGCAGCGAAGCGGTCGCACCTGGCCTCGCATTACGGGGCTTGACTGGGCGGTTCTCGCCGACGTGAGCGCCGAATTCTGCCCGGTGATTACCGCTCACGGATGTGCTGCTGCGGCGGCCTTGATCCAGTTGCTGAATTCGACGGCAAAGTGCCGACGGTGATGCTCGAAAATCTCCTCCGGGCACGTGGCGGGAAAGTAGACGGTCAGATTCGCGGTGAAGCCTTCCTCAGTGTCGCCAAACTGGGCCAACACGCGCCCGAACGCCGTCCCGTCTTCCAGGGCAAGGTTCGTCGCCTTCTTGAAGGGGTAGTCCGACGGCGGCAGCATCTCGGGCGCCCTGGCGGCCCACTCGATGTTTCGACCGAAGCTCAGCAGAAACGAGCAGACGTGGGGTCCGAGATTTTCGACTATGTGTGCGGTCTCATCCGAGTGGCCCGACGCCACGAAGTGTTCCGGTTGGGCCGCTAGCATCGTGGCCTCGTCTGTCAGGGCTTCATCCATCCAGCCGACGAACTCCGAAGCCTTGAGGCCTTTCACGCCTAATATTGTTGTCGCCGAACGAAACTCGCCGTTAGACTTGACAGCGTGTTCGCGCATGAAGGCATTGCCGTGCTCGATGTCGTCGGCGAGCAGGTCCAATAAGCCTTGACGGCCGATCAACGTCTTGAGTCGGCGCAGCGCGCGGCGGGCATAGAAGATCTCGTACTCATCGACGCTTCCCGTCCCGGCTGGTCCGGACACCAACTCGACGGCGAAGGAGAAGGTTTTCTGACTGGTCATTGCTGTACCTCAATTCGAGAGTGACCGCAGTGTCGACCGACGGAAGCGTCGGCCAAAAGTGTTGCGCTTCTTCCAGCTGGGTCGCGGGTTGGGTTGCAGGCCGCGGTGGAACGGTCACCCACGATTAAACACCATAATGGTTAGCATTATTTTTGCCAAGCGCCTGTTCCGGTCCGCTCCGTCGGCGCTTTCGTGACCGTGCCGCGAAGGGCGGCGGCTGCCCTGAACTCGCTGGCGCGCAAGCCGAGACCTACTTCGCGGTGATCGCTTTGAAGTAGCGGATGTCGCCAATTTCGTCGGCGAGCACGTGGCCGGTGTGGTCGGGGGTTTGGTCACCGACCGGCTGCGGAACGTCAGGGTTGCCGCTGTAGCTGATCAGTCGAGAGATTCGGTGCTTGATGCGCCACCCCTTGTCGGTCCGCACGAGTTCGTCGTCGTACCAACCCGTCCCGTGCCAGGTCGGACCACCCTCGGCCGCGTGCCGAATGAGCAGCCAGTTGCCGTAGGTGAACGCGTAGGCCTTATCGCCATCGACATGCACCAAGTGGCCGACCATCGTGTGTTGATGGCCGTCGAGTGTCTTGTGAAAATCGTCGAAGGCACTGACCAGCGCGGCGCGGTCCGGCCACGCGGCACTGGCCGGCCCGAACTCCGCCCGTACGTCGTCGGTGAAGATCCGCTCGAATAAGTCCCATTGGTGCGAATCGAGGGCAAGAGCATAAAGATTGAGAATCTGAATGATCGCCGTCTTGTCTTCGTACTCAGTCACTTCGGTGCGCTCCAATCCTTGGCTGCTGATGCGCGACCCGCATCACGATGTTCGACAACCGCGCTCACCATGACAATTCGCCATAAACTATAGTAACGGTCACGATGTTTTATCGCAATCGTCGCGAGGCGGCCATAGGGCCTCGTTAGACCAATAGGCTTTGGATAGCCGGTGCGACGAGCGAGATCACCGTCTCGACATCGGCAGCCGCGACGATCGGGACACCGACGATGCGTCGTCCGATGACGAGTCCGACCAGCATCGCCGACGCCAGTCCGGCGCGTAGCGCTGCATCGTCGGAGATAACAGGGCGTGCCGCCATGCCATCAATGAGCCGGGATTGGATGAATTCCCGCAGCTGTGCGGCCGCCTCTTCGTTGACAACGGCGGCTCGCAGCATCGCCATCAAAGGCTCCGAATCTTGCGAACCCTCCCAGACGAGGAGGAAGGCCCGGACAACCCGTTGACCGAGGGAGTCGTCGGGCCCTTCGAACGCTGCGCTGAAGTGGGTCAGCGCGGCCGGCGAGATCGACATAACCGCGGCGAATAGCTCGTTTTTCGACCCGAAGAACTGCATCACCAGGGCGGCGTCGACCCCGGCATCGGCCGCGACCCGCCTGATCGTCGTCGTGGCGAAACCGTCGGTCGCAAACCGGACGCGCGCCGCATCGAGGATGGCCTGCCGGGTCGTGCTCGCACCTGGCCGACGGCCACGCCGCGCCGCTGACACCTTATTGGCAGTCATGCGTTGAACTTACTGGGCGCTCACCGCGTCCACCGCGGCCAGGATCTCGGACACCTCGCTGCGGGTGGTGTAGTTGGGGTGCACGTCGATCCAGCGGATCACTCCGGTGTCATCGACCACCACTGTCGTGGGCATCGGCAACCGCCGACCGCCGTCAGCGTTCTGCTCGGCCAGGTCCAGTCCCAACTTGCCCTGTGCTGCGACAGACTCCGCGGACGGCTCGGTCACAATGCCTAGCGCGGAAGCAATGTGGTTACCGGGGTCAGACACCACCGAGTAGGACAACTCATTGGTCTCAGCGGCAGTCAGCGACCCATCGGGCTTCTGCGGGCTGACCGCGATCAAGGCGAACCCCCGGTCGGCGAGGGCGGGCGCCAACTCGGCTTGATAGGTGCGCAACGCAATGTTGCAGTACGGGCACCACGCCCCCCGATAGAACACCACCACCGCGGGCCGACCGGCCCGCACCTGCGCCAACGATGTGGCGCCACCATGGACATCGAGCAACTCACCGTCGGGCATCACCGCACCGGGTTCACTCACCCCCGCAGGCACACCCGCGGCGTCCAGGTCGACCTGTTCAGCGGTGAATGCACGCATGATCTCCGTGGGCAATGCGGCGGCGGGACCTGCCACGAATGCATGTACCTGCTCGCCGATGCTGGGTGAATGTGTGGTCATCGGACCGCCTTCTCTACAAGATTGGAATGATCACTCCACAAAAGCAGCATGATTATGGATTGTCAACTCCAAAATCGGTAAACTTCGACATATGGTCACCCCCAAAGGGCGTGCCACCCGGGATCGGATCGTGGCCGCCGCGGCCACCCTGATGCACACCCGCGGGGCCGCCGGCACCAGCACCGAAGATGTCCAACTCGCCGCAGGCGTCAGTGCATCCCAGATCTACCACTACTTCGCCGACAAACGCTCCCTGACCCGGGCGGTCATCGGCTACCAGACGCACGCCATTCTTGGAATCCAAGAACCCGCGCTGGCCCGCCTCGACGACATCGACGCATTGCGCGCCTGGGCAGACGCCATCGTCGCCTTCCAGCGCAGCAACGACTTCCGCGGCGGCTGCCCACTGGGCACACTGTCCAACGAACTCGCCGAAAGCGACACCGACGCACGCGAAGACCTCGCAGCGGCCTACCGACGATGGCAACAAGCCATCCATGCCGGCCTGGCAGCCATGCAGGACCGCGGTGAGCTCCTGCTCGACACCGACACCGACAGACTGGCGACAGCATTACTGACCAGCCTGCAGGGCGGTCTGCTGCTCGCCAAGACTCTGCGCGACGGCGAACCCCTCGATACCGCGCTGCAGACCATGATCGATCACATCGAATCGTTCACCACAGCAACAACGTCACGAAGGGCAGATTGAAACGGACTCCCAGAACCCACCGATGCCGCCAAAGGCCCCAGACGGAAAAACCACTAACCTAACGTAGGTTCAGGGCTATTCCGATGTCTTGCGACACCGATGGTAGCCCTGAGTCCGTTCAGTCCGAACAGATCATTGACCGATCCGAAAAATGATGTGGATGAGACCCACGGATCGTCACGATTCGTCTCTCCGCTTGGTCAGCGCCGACGGATCACCGCCCGGCTGCGGGCTGTGGTAGCTGAGGCATATGAGTCGGGACAGTCCAGCCGGCAGGTAGCCGAGGAGATGCTGGGGCGCACGACGGCCTTGAAGATCCTGAAGGCTGCAGGGGTGACCATCCGGCCGCAGGGCCGCAGATGACATCTCATTCGCCTATCGGTCTGGCCTCGAGCAATCTCGCGAGATCCGTGAAGTCCCGGTCTGCGTCGTACCGACGAAGGAGATTGATGTAGCTGACCTTGTCGACATTCCAGTCATACTGGAACACCGGATCGGAATCTTGTGCGGCAGCGAACACTAAGTCTGCGAGAAGCCTTGTGGTACGGCCGTTTCCGTCGAAAAACGGGTGGATCCTTACTGTCTCGGCATGGGCCACAACACCCAGTTTGTGCGGCGTCCAGTCGTCGGTGTTCTCCCATCGATAAAGGATCGTGCCCAACGAATTGCGGAGGTCGACAGCAATCTGCTCGTATGCAACCCCGATGTTGACATCATGCGTCCGCCATTTGCCCGCCCATGTCCAAATGTCCCCGTACAGGCGGGCAAGCAAGTCTTTGAGGAAGTAGTCGGTCAGCAGTTCACTGGGCGGCAGCGAGCCTTCTAGAGCCGCGGTGAGAAGGTCCTCGGCCACTTGCTCCTGGATTCCCTGTTCCAAGTCGTAGACCACAGCCCTAGTCACGGGTTCACCAAAGATCTGCGCGATATCAGGCAGCAGAGCCGCCAATTCGTCGTCGGGAAGGGGTGTTTCGCCATATCCCGGCGTCAGCGACATCAGGGACGCGGTTGACGCGCCGCGAGGAAACGCCTTACAGAGGATGATCGAACGAAGCCGGCAGGAATTACTCGATTCTCGAGTGTTGCCGACGCCTTTGTGGATCGGGCAGCGGCCCGCTTCACGGCATCCTTCGCAAAGATACGCCGACGGTCCACGGCCAGCACCTGCCTAACAATCCTCAAGCCACCACAGATGCTACCGCCGTCCGCTCAGATCATGGTCATCAGCGCGGCTACCTGCTGTTAGCCGTTGCTCGACCCATTGCCAGTCGATGCGCTCCTGTTCGAGGCGCACTCGTTCACCGAACCCCTCCCTGACCAGGTCCGAATAGAGGTCCTGCTCGCCGGGCGTCAGTCGCGTGAGAACCGACTTGGCCGGACGGTCTTCGATCACCCAACGGTCGCGATGGGCGAGCAACGTCTCACGGTCCATCAGCACCGAACGTGCTTGCGGGAGCCACGCCCGTAGCCGGTCGAGAATGGCGAATCCGTGGGTATCGATATCTCCCCAGTACAGGATGTCGGCTTCCCTCAGCCATTGCAGCCGACCCACGCTGTCGACTTCGAAGCCCTTCCCCCAGATCACGACGCCATCCTCGGGGACGTCGATACTCAGATAGCTGATCTCGCTCTCGATGATTGTCGCCACGCGTGGCTCAACCCTGAGCTGTGTCAACTCCTCAGCGCGCACCGCCAGCTCAGTGAGAGGAGCCGGGAGGCCCAACGAGGACGCGGGCCGCAGCCGGACCAATCCCGGCTTCGACCGGAGGCCAAGACCCGCCAGGAATCCCGAGGCTGTCGATGAAACGCTAAGCATCGCCGCCAAAACCGGTCGGTACCTTTCGGCGAACTTGGTGTCAACGCCGGGTGCACTGATCTCGCGCAGATATCGATCCGATTGACGGTGACTGTCGAGCCAAACGTAGGCAGCGATCAGCTGCGGCACGTATCGCCCAATCGCATGCTTGAGCCTCCGCCCAGTTGCGCTCGTCGCATCGCAGCCCACGAAAAAAATTGGGTAGAGTGTTGGTATGGCTACAAAGAAGACTGCTGTCGCCAAGAGCGCATCGAAGAAGGCGGCCGTCAGAACTCCGGTGAAGAGGGCCCCCACCAGGACCGTAGTTGGGGCTGCGCGGACGGCCCGTGTCGCCGCTGACGACCCCTTGTCTGAACAGCGGGTCCTGTTCCTCGTAAACGTGTTCTCGCGTGCCCAGCTGGCTAAGTGGATTGGCGTTAGCCCATCACAGACTTCGCGTTGGGCATCAGGTGAAGAGCGGCCCGGCCCCGCCGCCGCTCCAGCCCTAATTGATCTCGAACACGTATATTCGCGGGCACGCTTGGTGTGGGGAGGCGACTCAGCGCGCATCTGGATGGAAAGCGCTAACGCCTTCCTCGGGGGAGCGCAACCTCTTGATGTCCTACTTACCGACGGAGCTGCTCAAGTTCTTCAAGCGCTCGACGCAGAGATGTGGGGCGGGGCGGCGTGAGTGCTGGTATATCGCGTCTTTCCCTACCTTGACACCGCTCCGCGCGGCGAACCAGGGCATCCGCTGTATGAACACCGCCCGCAACGCGGTGGCCGGGCTGATCACCCCGACTATTACGTCTGGTACGTGGCCCGCCAGACCGAAGCCGCATGCGGCGAAGCGTTTGGCAACCTCTCACTCTGGACCGAATCAATGTTCGACTTTCCGGCAGTACCTGGCGCGCGCAAGACGCTCGGGGTGTACGAACTGCCCGACGATCTGCGCATTTGCGACCTTGATGACCCACACCGCCTAGTAGAGCTAGGGCTACGACCGACGCAGATCGTGACCCGCAACCTTGCCGTCACTTCGGAGTGGGCGCACCGCATCTGGTCTCAGCGTTCTCCTGCCATCGGTGACCGAAAATGGCAGGCGGTGCAGTGGTGGTCCTTCCATCGGCCAAACTGGACAGTTATCGCCAGTTGGGAACGGCCCAAGCTCGTCGAACTCGAGCATCTGAACCTTGGCCACCCAGCTATTGTCGCGTCCGCTAAGAGCCTCAACCGCCCTCTCTAGACGGTTCTGGCATCCGAAGCGGCTCGGCGGCGTGTCGACGCGGATGGACATGGCTGGCCGTCAGATTCACTGAGAAACCTGACAGCCATACCGAGACCAACAATGTCAGCGAAATCCTCTATGTCACTTGGCATTATGCAGCTGCCCCGTGCGAGTAGACCGATGCTGTCACCCAGCTCAGATTGAACGAGTTGGAGCGTCTTGGTAACTCTGTAGTCATCGTCTGAACCAAACCCGATGAGACGCAGCGCCGCATCGCGCGCCAGCGACCACGACCACATCGCGCGGCCGCATTGCCGCCAACTGTGTAAGTTTCGCGACCGACGCCGCAAAGCCCCCAAGAAGGAGCCGTCATCATGCCAGCACCGATTCTGGCACCATGGCGGAGATGGATGCGCGTTCGGAGCCAGATCTCAATGATCCATTCGAAGAGGCCATTGACGACGCGCTGAGCTCATTGCCGGCCGATCTCCGTGCGGCCATGAGCAACGTCGAGATCGTCGTCGAGGACGAGCCTCCCCCCGGTCGGCCTCTGCTCGGCCTGTACCGCGGCGTACCGCTGCCGCGAAGGACCAGCACGTACAGCGGGGTGCTTCCCGACAAGATCAGCATCTTCCGCGGGCCAATCACGCGGCTCGCTGCCGGCGACGCCGATCGTCTGCGCCGCGAGGTCAGACACGTCGTGCTCCACGAGATCGCGCATCACTTCGGGATCAGCGACGAGCGATTGATTGAGCTCGATCGCTACTGAACGTCGTGCTGATGCTCCGCAGCGTAGCCGGAGCGGCGGCACGTGATCATCGCCACCTAGTGTGCGCACTCCTTCCCATGCGGAGGGCGAATACGACGGAAACGAATATGCAGCCTTACCGGCAAAGTACCGCATATTTGCAGCGATGAACCTTTAGATCCTATTGCCTTGTGCACCCACAACTTTGCGCTAACCTCGCTGTCGACGGCATCTGAATGCTGACCCCTTGAGGCAGGGCGTCGCCAGGCGACCCGGCTATCGTGATATGCCGCTGACGTTCGCGATCGCTCTCGGCCAGGTGCTGAAGTCGCAACGCCGCTGGCTCATAGATTTTCATGACATTGCCCGGTCGGTGCATCCATTGTCCTGCATGTGCAGAGCCGCAACTCAGGTTAGCCAAGAACTGCAATGGTTCTGACATGCCGCCCTTCCCTGACGCGAATTTGCGTCACACCCGACCCGGCGTCGCCCGGGACCAGGGCGGAGCGCCGGCCTCCTGCCCGACCGGCTTTCAGCTGCTTAGCAGTGAGCTTCTGAGTAAAATCATGTTCTGGCAAACGATGACCGAAACGCCGCGGAGCCAGGAGCGCCCCAATCATCATCGAGAAAAGGGTGGGATCCAACCAACGAAGGCACGCACCAGTTAACTAGTAAACCTAGCTAATGTGACCAAATCCGTGTCCAACCGGCATGAAAATGGCCCCCGGAGGAGTCTCCGAGGGCCATTTCCGCTGGTAGCGGGGACAGGATTCGAACCTGCGACCTCTGGGTTATGAGCCCAGCGAGCTACCGAGCTGCTCCACCCCGCGTTGGTAAATACCAGGTTACCGGTCATGTACGAAGGTCACCAAATCGCCGGTCAACCAGCGCCGACAGCTCGTCAGTGTGAAGGCGGGTTCGGCCGTGTGCTGCTATTCGGGCCAGGTGTTGTTGAGGATGGTGTCGACGAAGTTGTCGCGAACGAAGGTCGGGTCGAAACGCTCCAGCACGTCGTCGTTGCAGGTGCCGGATGTGGTCTGCGGACGATGTTTCATGCCGTCGTTGAAAGCGCTCAGGATGCGCTGTTTGAAGTCGGGACGCGGGTGCGCAGCGGTGACTGCGGCAAGAGCTTCGGGAGAGAGGTCGTCGCGGCCGATGCCCAGCACGTCGGTTTCGACACCCGCCGTCACCAAGGCGATTTCGGGTTCCAGGAATTCGGGCACACCGGGAGTGGTGTGCAACGCGATGCTCAGCCACACTTTGTCGGCGGCTGCTCGATCGACGCCACGCTCCAGCAGGAAATCGCGCGCCGCGTTGGCGCCGTCGACCTCGAAGCGCACCACGGATGTCCGGTAGCGCTCGGTGAGGCCGAGGTCGTGAAACATCGCCCCGGCGTAGAGCAACTCCAGGTCTGGTTGCAGCCCGCGACGGCGGCCCTGCAGCGCCCCGAAGAGGAATACCCGGCGGGAGTGATTGAAGAGCAAGTCGTTTTCGGACTCGCGGATGAACTCGGTGACCGCACGTACCAGTGGGGTGTCGGGTATGGCGATGCCGGCAATGGTGTCAGTCGACTTGGTGACCACGTTCTCGTCTCCTTGGTCGGGCGATCTAGGTAGACCTATATAGACGCAGCGGCTACCTACTTGGCATTGTTGAACTTGGTGATGGCGTCGTCAAGCCGCTGCAGTGCCGAACCGTACGCGGCGAAGTCGCCCCGCTTTTGCGCGTCACGCGCAGCGCCGATCGCCGTTTGGATCTCCTGCAGCGCCGCGGCCTTGGCGGGCGACAGCGCGGCCGACCCTTCGGGAGCCGGCGGCGCCGCAATCGGCGCGGGCGGCGATCCCGGCGTCCCGGCCGGGCTCGGCGGGCTCGCCGGCGGGATCGGCGCGGCACCGGCCTCGGTGGGTTCAATCCCAGTGGCGGCAGCACCGGCGCCGGGCCCGAAAAGCCCAGTGAGCGCGTCGCCGACGGTGGGTCCGTAGCCGATCTTGTCGTTGTACATCATCGCCACCCGGATCAGGCGCGGGTAAGACGAGGCGGCGTCGCTGGCTCCCGGGGAGGCAAAGACCGGTTCGACGTAGAGCAGCCCGCCCTGGGCCACCGGCAGCGTCAGCAAGTTGCCCCAACGGATCCGGTTCTGGTTGTCGCGTCCGATCACACCGAGGTCCTGGGACACCGCCGGATCGGTGGTGATCGCGTTATTGGCCAGCTTCGGACCGTTGACCTGGCCCGGGATGGTCAGCACCGTGATCTTGCCGTAAGTCGCGGGATCAGAACTGGCGCTGATGAAAGCGGCCAGATAGTCACGCTTGAATCTGTTCATCGCGGTGGTCAACTGGTACGACGACGAGTTGTCTTGCTTGGCAATGTTTTTCGCGACGATGTAGTACGGCGGCTGATAGCTGCTGGCGGTTGGATTCGGGTCCAGCGGCACGTCCCAGAAGTCCGATGTGGAGAAGAACGTCACCGGGTCGTTGACGTGATATTTGGCCAGCAGCATCCGCTGCACCTTGAACAGGTCTTCGGGATAGCGAAGATGCTCCGCGAGCTCGGGCGTGATGTCGCTCTTGGGTTTGACGGTCCCCGGGAAAACCTGCATCCAGGCTTTGAGCACCGGATCCTGTTCGTCCTGCTGGTAGAGCGTGACGGTGCCGTCGTAGGCGTCCACGGTGGCCTTCACCGAATTGCGGATGTAGGAGACCTGCTTGTCGGGCCCCAGATGGTTGAACGCCACCTCGGTCGAGTCGGCGGTCGCCGACTCCAGGGAGGTGAGTTCGGAGTACGGGTAGTTGTCCAACGTGGTGTAGCCGTCGATGATCCACACCAGTCGCTTGTTGACGATCGCGGGGTACACGGCACTGTCAGTTGTCAGCCACGGCGCCACCGCCTCGACCCGCTGCGCCGGATCACGATTGAACAGGATTCTGCTGTTGGAGCCAATCACGTTGGAGAACAAAAAGTTTCGCTCGGCGAATTTGGCGGCGAAGACGCTTCGGGATATCCAGCTGCCGACCGGAACTCCGCCGCGTGCCGGTGTAGGTGTAGTTCTTGGTCTCGGTGTTCGTCTCGTAGTCGTATTCGCGGTCGGTACCGTTGCGTCCGACGATGGAGTAATCGGCGGGGGTGTTCGAGATGACCGGCCCGTAGTAGATGCGCGGCTGGTCCAGCGGCGCAGGCCCGTCGGACACCACGCCGCCGTTGGCCCCGACCACGTTGACCAGGAACTCCGGGTACCCGCCGTTCTGGTTGGGGTCGTTGGCGATTCCACGCACGGTGTTAGCCGGCGACGCGATGAATCCGTTGCCGTGGGTGTAGACGGTGTGGCGGTTGATCCAGTCACGCTGGTTGTCGATCAGCCGGTCCGGGTTGAGTTCACGGGCCGCGACGACGTAGTCGCGCAACGACCCGTTGTGGTCGAGGTAGCGGTCGATGGACAGCTGGTCGGGGAAGTAGTAGAAGTTCTTGCCCTGCTCGAACTGGGTGAATGCCGGGCTGATGATGGTCGGGTCGAGCAGCCGGATGTTGGACGTGGTCGCACGGTCCGCCGCGACCTGCTGCGCGGTGGCCTGCCCGTCGCCGCTGTAATTGCGATAGGTCACCACGTCGGTGGTCAGGCCGTAGGCTTGCCGCGTCGCGGTGATGCTTCGCAGGATGTATTCGCTTTCCTTTTGCGCGGCATTGGGTCTCACGCTGATCTGCTCGACGACCAACGGCCAGCCGGCACCGACGATCAGCGACGACAACAGCAGCAAGACCAGGCCGATGGCCGGAATCCGCAAGTCCCGCAAGACGATCGCGGAGAACACCGCGGCGGCGCAGATCACCGCGATCGCCATCAGGATCAGCTTCGCCGGTAGCACGGCGTTGATGTCGGTGTATCCGGCTCCGGTGAACGGCTTGCCGCCCCGCGTATGGGACAGCAGCTCATAGCGGTCCACCCAATAGGCGGCGGCTTTGAGCAGCACCAGCACACCCACCAGGGTGACCAGCTGAATCCGCGCTGAGCGACTCAGCGCGCCCGCCCGGCCCGACAGCCGAATGCCGCCAAAGATGTAATGCGCCAACAGGTTCGCCACAAACGCCAAAAACACCGCGACGAACATGTAGCTGAGCACCAGCCGGTAGAACGGCAGGTCAAATGCGTAGAATCCGAGGTCTTTGCCGAACTGCGGATCCTTGATCCCGAAGTCTGCGCCGTGCAAGAACAGCTGGATCCGCACCCAGTAGCTCTGCGCGACGGTACCGGCCAGCAGGCCGATCGCGGCCGGGATTCCAAGGCCCACCAGTCGTAGTCGTGCCAACACCGCGGTGCGGTAGCGCGCGACCGGATCGGCTTCGTTACTCGGGACGAAGACCGGCCGGGTGCGGTAGGCGATCGCGAGCCCCGCGAACACGACGCCGCCGACCAGCAGGCCCGCCACCGCAAACACCACGATGCGGGTGACCAGCACGGTGGTGAACACCGAGCGGTAGCCGAGCTCACCGAACCATAGCCAGTCGACGTAAGCGTCGATCAGCCGCGGACCGGCAAGGAGCACAACCATCAAACCCAGCGCGATCATGATCAGAGTCCGGCTGCGCCGAGTCAGCCTCGGCATTCTTGCGGTGGGCCGCATCCCCACTGGCTACGCTCCCTGATCGATTGGCTGGCCTGGGCTTGGCCGGTCTTCGCCGGCGACGGTCACAACTCTACGCATCGCAGTCCGATTGCCCGCTAGCAACTTGGCGGCCTGGCCCCCCGATGTAACCGCGTGCAGCGCGTCCACCGCTTGGCTGAGCGTCTCGACCTTCACCAGATGCAAGCCGGACGGGTTGTCCGAGCTCGCCTCATAGCAGTTCTTGGCGGGCACCAGAAAGACCGTGGCGCCGGCCTCGTGGGCGGCGGCCATCTTGTGCGTGATGCCACCGATCTGGCCCACCTTGCCGTCGGCGGAGATCGTGCCGGTTCCCGCGATGAACGTCGACCCGGCCAAGTCACCGGTGGTCAGTTTGTCGACGACCGCCAGGCTGAACATCAGCCCGGCGGAGGGCCCGCCCACGTTGGCGAGGTTGAAGTCCACCGCGAACGGCGCCCACGGCGCATCAAGCACAGCGACACCCAGAAAGCCGTAATCGCGGTCTTTGTTTGTGCCCAAGGTGATCTGCGTAACGCCGGCCGGTTCGTTCTTGCGGCGAAAATCGATCGTCACCACGTCGCCGGGTTTGGTGGCCTTGAGCAAACCCGTGAACTGCTCGACACTGGCCACCGGCGTGCCGTTGACCGCGTCCACCGCGTCCCCGGATTTCAGCTTGCCCGCTGACGGACCGGGATCGGTGACCGTCGCGACCGTCACTGCCGCCGGATATTTCAGGTATCCCAGGGCCGCATACGCGGCGCTGTCCTCGGACTGTTTGAAATCGGCGTTGTTGGCCTTATCGACGTCCTCCCGCGATTTCCCGGGCGGGTAGACGAGGTCGCGCGGCACCAACTGTTCTTGCCCGGAGAGCCATAAGCGCCAAGGCCTCCCCCAAGGTCAGATCGTCGCGCTGGGACACGGTCGTCATGTTCAGGTGGCCCGTCGTCGGGTGGGTCTGGGTGCCCTCGATCTGTACCACCTGCTTGCCGTCGACCTCGCCGAGTGTGTCGAAGGTGGGACCCGGACCCAGCGACACAAACGGCACCGTCACCGCGGCGAGCAACACGCCGAATACCAGGATCGGCACCAGCGCGACCAGCAAGGTCAGAATCCGCCTGTTCACGCCGATAACACTAGACGGGGCCCGGCCAGGGCTCGTTCAGCTACAAGCTTGACCGTGGGTAGCGCGTTCTCTCCCTGCTATGAGTACCGTTGACGCTATGGCTGACCTGCCTTTCGGCTTCTCCCCCGGAGACGACGACCCCGACCGCGACCAACACGGGAAGAAGGATCGCGAGGCCAGTTCGGGGGCCTCAGACCCGCTGGGCGCGTTCGGCATCGGTGGCGACTTCGGCATGGGTGATTTGGGGCAGATCTTCACCCAGCTGGGTCAGATGTTCAGCAACTCGAGCTCTGTGATGGCCGGCGGCAAAGAGTCGGGCCCGGTCAATTACGAACTGGCGCGGCGCGTGGCATCGAGTTCCATCGGGTTTGTGGCGCCTATCCCGGCCACCACCAGCGCGGCGATCGTCGACGCGGTCCATCTCGCCGACACCTGGCTGGACGGAGCCACTGCGCTACCCGCGGGCACCAGCAAAACAGTGGGCTGGAGCCCCAGTGACTGGGTGGACAACACCCTGGAGATCTGGAAGCGGCTGTGCGATCCGATGGCCCAGCAGATCTCGACGGTATGGGCGTCGGCGCTGCCCGAAGAGGCCAAGAGCATGGCCGGCCCGCTGCTGTCGATGATGTCGCAGATGGGCGGCATGGCGTTCGGCTCGCAGCTGGGCCAGGCACTGGGCAGGTTGTCCCGCGAGGTGCTGACCTCCACGGATATCGGTCTGCCACTGGGCCCCAAGGGCGTGGCCGCGATACTGCCGGATGCCGTCGAAGCCTTCGCCGCCGGACTCGAGCTGCCACGCAGCGAGATCCTGACATTTCTGGCCGCGCGTGAAGCCGCGCACCACCGACTGTTCAGCCACGTGCCGTGGCTGTCCAGCCAATTGCTGGGGGCCGTCGAGGCCTACGCCACGGGCATGAAGATCGACATGAGCGGAATCGAGGAGCTGGCCCGCGACTTCAATCCGGAGTCGCTGTCCGATCCCGCGGCCATCGAAAACCTGCTCGGTCAGGGAGTATTCGAGCCCAAGGCGACCCCGGCGCAGATGCAGGCGCTGGAACGGCTCGAGACACTGCTCGCACTCATCGAGGGCTGGGTGCAGGTAGTGGTGACTGCGGCCCTGGGCGACCGGATTCCGGGCGCGGCCGCGCTGGGCGAGACACTGCGCCGGCGCCGGGCCAGCGGCGGCCCGGCCGAACAGACCTTCGCGACGCTCGTCGGCCTGGAACTGCGGCCACGCAAGCTGAGGGAAGCCGCCGCGCTGTGGGAGCGGCTGACCGAGGCCGCCGGTGCAGACGCCCGCGACGCCATCTGGCAGCACCCGGATCTACTGCCTGGCGCGGACGATCTCGACGACCCGGCCGGCTTCATCGACCGAATCATCGGTGGCGACACCAGCGGTATCGACGAGGCCATCGCCAAACTCGAGCAGGACGACCAGGACGGGCCTGTGGATAACTGAGCGGGCTTCCCTCTCTGCTCGTGGCACAGTCTCAACCCATGCCGCGGACCGCGCCTTCTCTATATGCGCTGGACCCGGCGATGCCGGTGTTGCTGCGACCCGATGGTGCCGTTCAGGTGGGTTGGGATCCCCGCCGAGCTGTGCTGGTCCGTCCACCATGCGGCCTGACGGCCGCAGAGTTGGCCGCCCTGCTGCGGTCCATGCGTTCACCGATACCGATAGCCGAATTGCAGCGGCAGGCCGTCGACCGTGGGCTGGCGGACGCTGGTGGCCTGGCGAACCTCGTCGCGCAACTGGTGAGTGCTGGCGTCGCGACCCGCGGATGCCGTCCGTCCCGCGGCCGGGCCGCCTCCATCCGGGTGCACGGCCGCGGGCCGCTGTCGGACCTGCTTGTGGAGGCGTTGCGCTGCTCGGGTGCCCGGATTGCGCACAGCAGCCAGCCGCACGCCGCAGTGTCACCCGCCGCCGTGGATCTCGTGGTGCTTAGCGACTACCTGGTCGCAGACCCACGCATGGTGCGCGACCTGCATACCCGGGGCGTTCCCCATCTCGCGGTTCGCGTGCGAGACGGCACCGGGCTGGTGGGACCGCTGGTGATCCCCGGCGTGACCAGCTGCCTGAGCTGCGCGGACCGGCACCGAAGCGACCGCGACGCCGCGTGGCCGGCTATCGCTGCCCAGCTGCGGGACACCATCGGCGTCGCCGACCGGGCCACCCTGCTGGCAACGACGGCGCTGGCGCTCAGCCAGGTGAATCGGGTGATCGCCGCGGTACGCGGGCATGAGCTGGTACCGGATCTCGGGCCGCCTCAGGCGCTGAACGCAACCCTCGAGTTCGATCTCAACGCCGGCGCCATCGTCGCGCGTCAATGGACCAGGCATCCCTTGTGCTCATGTTGACATGGTCCGCTGATTGTTGCCTGATGCCGCAAAGGCCGAGACGTCGTGGATGATGGATATGTGTCGGACATCAAACGTGGCCAAGCTGCGCGCAACGCGAGGCTGGCCAGCATTCCCGTCGGGTTCGCCGGTCGAGCGGCGCTCGGGTTCGGCAAGCGGCTGACAGGCAAGTCAAAAGACGCGGTCCAGGCCGAGCTGATGGAGAAGGCGGCCAACCAGTTGTTCACCGTCCTGGGCGAGCTCAAGGGCGGCGCGATGAAAGTCGGCCAGGCATTGTCGGTGATGGAAGCCGCGATTCCCGAGGAGTTCGGCGAGCCCTACCGCGAAGCGCTGACCAAGCTGCAGAAAGACGCCCCGCCGCTGCCCGCGGACAAGGTGCACCGGGTGCTCGACGCCCAGCTGGGCACCAAATGGCGGGGCCGGTTTACTTCATTCGACGACAGCCCGGTGGCTTCGGCCAGCATCGGGCAGGTGCACAAGGCGGTGTGGTCCGATGGCCGCGACGTGGCCGTCAAGATCCAATACCCGGGAGCCGACGAGGCCCTGCGGGCCGACCTCAAGACCATGCAACGCATGGTCGGGGTTTTCAAACAGCTCTCCCCCGGCGCCGACATCGAGGGCGTCGTGGACGAGCTGATCGAGCGCACCGAGATGGAGCTCGACTACCGGCTGGAGGCCGACAACCAGCGCAAGTTCGCCAAGGCATATGCGGATCACCCGCATTTCGCGGTGCCGCGCGTCGTAGCCAGCGCGCCCAAGGTGGTGGTCCAAGAGTGGATCCAGGGCGTGCCGATGGCCGAAATCATCCGCAACGGAACCCCCGAACAGCGCGACGTGATCGGCACCCGGCTCCTGGAACTCACCTTCGACGCGCCGCGCCGATTGGGGATGCTGCACGGCGACGCCCACCCGGGCAACTTCATGCTGCTGCCCGACGGCCGGATGGTTGTCATCGACTTCGGCGCCGTCGCGCCCTTGCCGGGCGGCTTGCCGGTCGAGCTCGGGATGACCATTCGGCTGGCCCGCGACAAGAACTATGACCTGCTGTTGCCGACGATGGAGAAGGCCGGCTTCATCCAGAAGGGCCAGCAGGTTTCGGCGCGCGACATCGATGAGATGCTGCGCCAGTACGTCGAACCCATCGAGGTCGAGGTCTTCCACTACACCCGCAAGTGGCTGCAGAGGATGACCTACAGCCAGCTAGATCGGTCGGTGTCGCAGATCAGGACGGCCCGGCAGATGGACCTACCGCCCAAGCTGGTGATCCCGATGCGGGTAATCGCGTCGGTGGCCGCATCTGAGTGCCAGCTCGATGCGCATGTGCCGATCAAAGCGCTGACCGAGGAACTGGTCCCCGGTTTCGCTATTTAGTACCGCGAAAGTGCAACTACCGACGCCCCCTGTCGAGAAACGTGTCGGCAGTTGCACTCTCGCGGCGATAACTTAAGCCGCTTTGCGTGGACGACCACGCGGACGTTTGTAGTCCACGATCGCGCCTCGCTCGAAAATCTCACCACCCCATACTCCCCAGGGTTCGGCTCGTTCCAGGGCTGCGGCCAGGCAGTGGCGACGGATCGGGCAGCTCGCGCAGAGCGTCTTGGCGCGCTCCAGGTTGGCTGGGTTGTCGGCGAACCACAGGTCGGGATCGCCGACGTGACACGGCAACACCGGCAGCTTCTGTTTGGGGACCGTCGGTGCCGACATGTCCTGTTCACCTGCTTCCTGGTCTGGTGACTGTCCTTTTGCGGTGATCCGGACCAGGTTGCGGGGTGTTGACCCTAAAACTATGGCCACGGATCCTTGTGACTTCGGGTCCGTGGCCAATTGGCGAGAACTGGGCTCGTTACGTAGTTCCTACGGACGCGTCGGTCGCGGCGGCGGCGTTGTGCTTGGCCGCAGCATGGGCGGCATGAGAGGTTCGCGCGGCCGGTACAACGTCAGCCGCGCGTGCAGCAAGCACGTCGTAGATCATCATGGTCGCCCTCCTCTCAGCAATCTGCTACTTGAGGGTAAAGGGTACCAGCAGCCGGCCACAAACGATTTTCTGACCTGCACGTTTACCACTCAGCGGCGGCGAATCAACTCCAGGACATCAGGCCCGTACTGCTCGAGCTTGCGTGCTCCGATGCCCGGGATTGCGATCAGCGCCGCATCGTCGGCGGGCAGCATCTCGGCGATCGCGATCAGTGTGTTGTCGCTGAAGACGACATAGGCGGGCACATTCTGTTCCTTGGCGGTATCGAGCCGCCAGGCCTTGAGTTGCAGCAGCAACTCCTCGTCGATGTCGGCGGCGCATGTCTCACATCGGCGCAGTAAGACGGCCGCCGGAGTGCTCAGCTCGCTGTTGCATATCCGGCAACGGGTCGCGGCGCCCCGGTTGCGTCGGGACTTGCTCGGCGCCGACTCGGCACGCGTCTGTGGTGCAATGCCGTTGAGGAACCGCGACGGCTTGCGGCTCTGCCGTCCGCCCGGGGAGCGTGACAGCGCCCAGCTGAGCGCCAAATGCACTCGGGCTCTGGTGATTCCGACGTAGAGCAGTCGGCGCTCTTCCTCGACACGCTCGCTCTCAGGCCCGTGCGCCAGCGCGTGCGAGATCGGCAGCGTGCCGTCGGCCAGCCCGACCAGAAACACCGCGTCCCACTCAAGTCCCTTGGCGGCGTGCAGTGACGCCAGCGTGACGCCCTGCACAACGGGTGGGTGTCGCGAATCGGCCCGGATCCGTAGCTCGGCCACCAGCTCCGGAAATTCCAGCTGCGGGCGTTGCGCCACTTCGTCGTCGACCAGTTCGGCCAGCGCGGTCAGCGCCTCCCAGCGGTCCCGGGCTCGGGTACCGACCGGTTCCTCGGCGGTCAGCCCCAACGGTTCCAGAACGCCGCGGACCACCTCCGGCAATGGGCCGTCGGCGCCTCGCTCCGCCGCGCGGTGTAGCGCCAGCAGCGCCTGTTTGATCTCTTGGCGGTTGAAAAAACCTTCGCCGCCGCGGACCTGATAGGCGATACCCGCCTCGGTCAACGCCTCCTCGTAGATCTCGGACTGCGCGTTGACCCGGTAGAGCACAGCGATCTCGGACGGCGGGGTGCCGGACTCGATCAACCGGGCTATCGAGGCGGCCACCGCGGCGGCCTCGGCCGTCTCGTCGGGATGCTCGTGGAACGACGGGGCCGGGCCCGGCTCACGCTGGCCGATCAGCTGAAGCTTGCTGCCCGCGACCCTGCCCCGGGCCGCGGCGATCACCTGGTTGGCCAGCGACACCACCTGCGGCGTGGAGCGGTAGTCGCGCTCAAGGCGCACCACCGCTGCGTCGGGAAACCGCCGCGAGAAGTCCAGCAGGAAACGAGGCGAGGCCCCGGTGAACGAGTAGATGGTCTGGTTGGCGTCGCCGACCACTGTCAGGTCGTCCCGATCGCCCAACCACGCCGAAAGCACCCGCTGTTGCAGCGGAGTGACGTCCTGGTACTCGTCGACGACAAAGCAGCGGTAGCGATCCCGGAACTCCTCGGCCACAGCGGCGTCGTTTTCGATCGCGGCCGCGGTATGCAGCAGCAGGTCGTCGAAGTCGAGCAGTGCGACTGCCTCGTCGCGGACTTTGAGCGCCTCGTAGGCGGAGTAGACGGTGGCGATCTTCTCGGCGTCCAACGGGATGTCCCGACCGGCGGCGGCCACGGCGGTCGGGTATTCCTCCGGACCGATCAGCGAAGCCTTGGCCCACTCGATCTCACCGGCCAGATCCCGCACATCGTCGGTGCTGACGTTCATCCTGCTGCGGCTGGCCGCCCTGGCCACGACCGCGAACTTGCTGTCCAGCAGCTGCCAGCCGGTGTCGCCGATCACCCGCGGCCAGAAATACCGCAGCTGCCGATGCGCGGCCGCGTGAAACGTCAGGGCCTGCACCGCGCCGACGCCGCAACCGGCCCGCGCGGAGGCATCGAGAGCCCGCAACCGGGACCGCATCTCACCGGCCGCACGCTGGGTGAACGTGACCGCCAGCACCTGCCCGGCAGCGACATGACCATTCGCGACCAGCTGGGCGATCCGGTGAGTGATGGTGCGAGTCTTTCCTGTGCCGGCGCCGGCAAGCACACACACGGGGCCGCGCCGAGCCAGCACGGCTTCGCGCTGCTCGTCGTCCAGCCCGGCGGTCAAAGGATCAGCGACCATCGGCATGCCGTCCATCTTGGCAGCGGCGGCCGACAAACCGCGTGCGAGCCACGCCCCAATTACCCAGCTCCTCACAACCCGCTGCTACGTTGACAAGCCATGACCAACTGCAGCGTTGACCGTTTACACGACGTCATGGTGTGGCTATTGCCATCGGCTCATGACGGTGCTCAAATCCAACGGAATCCCCTACGAAGCGGTCGACATCGAACAGGACCCGGCGGCCGCCGAGTTCGTCGGCTCGGTCAACGGCGGCAACTGCACGGTTCCGACCGTGAAGTTCGCTGACGGTTCGACGCTGACCAACCCGAGCGCAGCCGAGGTCAAAGCGAAGCTGGCCCAGGTCGCGGGCTGAGCGCTTCAGTCGAGAGCCGCCCAGGACTCGATGATCACCCGGGCGATCGAGATCGATCCGGGCAGCAGCAATTTCGACGATGCCGCACTTGTCCAATCGCCGGCGTCAAGGGCGGCGCGCACCTCGTCGCGGGTGAACCACGCCGCCTCGGCGATCTCACCGTCGTTGAACGAGAACTCCTCGTCCGGGTCGCCCAGGGCATGAAAGCCGACCATCAACGAGCGCGGAAACGGCCATGGCTGGCTGCCCAGGTAACGCACATCCCGCACGGTCAGGCCGATTTCCTCGCGGATCTCCCGGGCAGCGCAGACTTCGAACGACTCGCCGGCCTCGACGAACCCGGCCAGCAGCGAGAACATCCGCTCCGGCCACACCGCTTGGCGAGCCAGCACCGCGCGGTCACCGCCGTCGTGAACCAGACAGATCACCGCCGGGTCGATGCGCGGGAATTCCTCGTGACCGTTGAGCGGGTTGACGCGCGACCAGCCGGCCCTGGCCTGTTTGGTCGGCGAGCCGTCCACCGCGCTAAACCGCGCGCTGTCATGCCAATTCAGCAGCGCGGTAGCCGACGACACCAGTTGGCTGCTGGTGTCGTCGAAGATCGGGCCGAGACTGCGCAGGTTCAGCACCTCGGCTTGGGCGTCGGGATCTTCGGGGGCTTCCAGCGCACCCCGGATCGCCCAGACGTGGCGGCCACCCTCGATACGGCCAAGGAAGACCGCGTCCGGCGGCGGCGTATCGGCCAGCGCGGCCGCGGCGCCGAGCACCACCCTGCCATTGGCGACCAGCACCTGATTGCGCGAATCCACCCGCAGCAGAGCCGCTTCCGCCCATCCCGCGGTGGCCGCGTCGACATCGGTGCGCAGTTCGTCGGCCCGGTCGGCGCCGACGCGCGAAAGCAGCGGAACGCTCCGCAGCTGGAAATCCACGTAGTGACCCGCGTTTCGGATGTACGAGCAGCCGGTCGGTCGCCTCGACGGCGTCGACTTCAGGTGCGCCGATTCGCAGCAGGTGGCCGTCACGCACCACGCCGAGCACGATGTCGCTCAGGTGCCGCGGCGAGCCACCGACTTCAGACGGCTCCACCTCGCGCTCGGCGATGGCCAGCCCGGCGTCCGGGGTCAGCAGATCTTCGATCATCTCCACGACGCTGGGCGTGGTGGTGGCCAGGCCGAGCAGCCGGCCGGCGGTCTCCGAGGAGACCACCACCGCGTCCGCGCCGGACTGCCGCAACAGGTGTGAATTCTCGGCCTCCCGGATCGCCGCCACGATCCTGGCCTTCGGCGCGAGCTCTCGTGCGGTCAGTGTCACCAGCACGGCGGTGTCGTCGCGGTTGGTGGCGACGATGATCGAGGACGCGTGCTGGGCCCCGGCCAACCGCAGGACGTCGGATTTGGTGGCGTCACCGTGCACGGTGACCAGCCCGGCGGTCGCGGCATGTTCGAGGGCGCTCCGGTCGGTGTCGACGACGACGATCTCGCCCTGGGCGTCGTCATCACTAAGCCTGGCGGCGACCGCCCTTTTCCCCTTGGTGCCGTAGCCGATCACGACGGTGTGGTTGCGCACTTTGTTCCTCCAACGCTGGATCTTCCACCCTTGCCTGGATCGCTCGGAGAGCACCTCGAGCGTCGTGCCGACCAACACGACCAGAAACGCGATCCGCAGCGGCGTGAACACCACGGTGTTGACCAAACGCGCGGACTCGGTATACGGGGTGATGTCGCCGTAGCCGGTCGTCGACAGTGACACCGCCGCGAAGTAAAGGCAATCCAGGAATGTCAGCTGCTCGCCACGCACATCGCGATACCCGCTTCGGTCCAGGTAGACGACCAAAGTTGCCCCCAACACGACCAGCAACGCAATGGCCAACCGGCGCGTGATGACGCGGCCGGGGCTGCCGCGCTCTTCGGGGATGCGTAGCACGCCAACCAACAGGTGGCCGGGCTGGCCGGTCAGCGTCTCATCGAGACCCCCCAGCCGCTGCAACCTACCCTTGCGCACAGTGTTCCGTCATCGAATACCACCGCACGACGCCCGCACGTACCAAATGTAACCACGATCGCCGGTCGGCAGATACTCGATCGCATCAGACCGCGACATCGTGGTCTGCGCGGGAGCCGGCCAGCAGCCCGGCCAACTCGGTGGAATCGGGCAATTCATCGGGTGCAACGGTGGCGCCGGTGCGCACGTAGTGGAACGCGGTGCGCACCGACGATTCCGGACACCCAGACAATGCGGCCCACGCCAGGCGATAGACCGCGAGCTGGACCGCGGCCTGCCGCATGGCCTCCGCCCCGCGCGGCGGTTGGCCGGTCTTCCAGTCCACGATGGTCACCCCGCCGCCGGGGTCGGCGAACACCGCGTCGATGCGACCGCGGACGACGGTCTCGCCGATCGGCATTTCGAACGGCACCTCGACGGCCACGGGGGTGCGCGCCGCCCACGGCGATTCGGCGAACGCCGCCTGCAACGCGGCCAACTCGCGGGTGTCGCCGACGCCGGAGTCCGCTGCACCGGGCAAGTCAGCGAGATCGAACAGCCACTCAGCGCCATAGAATTTCTGAACCCAGGCATGGAATGCGTTGCCCAGCAATGCATGAGGATCTGGACGTGTCGGCACTCGATGCATCAGTCGCTGTGCCGCGCCCACCGGGTCGCGGGCCAATTCCACCAGACCGCTCACCGACAACTGACCGGGGGGGACGCGGGCCGGCGGCCGCCCGGCGCGGGCACGCTCGGCCAGTAGCGCGTCAACGTCGGCGGCCCAGCCCTCGACATCGGTGCCGGCTTCGCCGGTGTCGACCGACATCGCTTGCGCCACCAGCACCGCCCCGCGCTCGACGTCGCCGCGACGGGCAGCCAATGGATCGGCGGGCCAAATCGCCTCGACAACATTGTTGTGCAATGGGTTTCGCTCACCGTCAGCGGGTTCGGGCGCCCAGTACTCCACTACCCCGCAGGGATCACCCGTCGCGGCCGAACGGTCGATGACCTCCTTGAGCTCGGATAGGAAATCCGACGGTCCCCGCGGTTTGATCCCGGTAGAACCCCAGTGGTGCCCGGAAACCAGCAGGGTGTCTTCGGCACGGGTGATGCCGACATACAACAGTCGGCGTTCCTCGTCGACACGGCGCTGATCGAGCTGGCGACGATGCTCGGAGATTTTGTCCGACAGCTGCTTTCGGTTGGTAACTGCCGAGGTGTCCATGACCGGGACGCCGAGCGATCCTGCCGCGGCGCGGTCGCCACGAAGCAGCGGGGGTAGCTCGGAGGCGTCGGTAAGCCAGGTGCTGCGCGACGCGGTCGACGGAAACGTTCCGCCCGACAGGTGTGCGACCGCCACCACCTGCCATTCCAAGCCCTTCGCGGAGTGCACGGTGAGTACCTGAACCCGATCTCGAGAAACTGCTAACGACGCTGGCGGCAAGCCATTTTCAACCACCTCGGCCGCGTCCAGGTAGGCCAGCAGTCCCGGTGCCGACGTCGCGGCGGTCGCGTCGGTCGCGCTGGTCCGGTCGGCGTAGCCGGCGACGACGTCAGCGAACGCGTCGAGATTCTCGGCGCCGGCCCACGCGCCCGGAGCCGGAAGAGATGGGGCTAATGCCGAGGCTGAGGCCCGGACTTCGCAGTCGACACCCAGTACGCGGCGTACCTCGGCGACCAGGTCGGGCAGGGAATGGTTGAGGTGCCCGCGCAGGGCGTTCAGTTCTGCGGACAGCGCGCTGATGCGCTCATATCCCGCAACCGAATACGAGTCGGCCCCGCCAGGGTCGGCGATCGCGTCGGCCAGGCACGCGGCGTCGGTGTCCGGGCCGGCAGCCATCGCGATCGACTCGGGTGTGGGTGCCTCGGCGGGACGTTGCGTCCCGCCGAGCAGCTGCGCGCGGCGCCACAGCGCGGCGATGTCCCGAGCACCGAGCCGCCATCGTGGACCGGCCAGCACCCGCATCGTCGCCGACCCGGCCGCCGGGTCGGCGACCAGCCGCAACATGGCCACCATGTCCGCCACCTCGGGGACGGACAACAGCCCGGCCAGCCCGACGACCTCGACCGGGATTCCGCGAGCACGCAATGCGTCGGCGATGGGTGCGGCGTCGGCGTTGCGGCGCACCAATACTGCGGCGGTCGGCGGGCTGGCGCCTTCGGCCCGGGCCCGCTGGTAATGCCCTTGCAGGTGGTCGGCGATCCACTCCCGTTCGGCCTGAACATCCGGGAGCAACGCGCAGCGGACAGTGCCGGGCGCGGCGTCCGGTCGCGGGCGTAGCGCGCGCACCGCAACGGATCGTCGCCGCGCCTCCGCTGATACCGCGTTGGCCACCTGCAGGGTGTGCGGCGGGTTGCGCCAGCTGGTCCGCAGTTCCAGGACCGGTGCGGGGCTGCCGTCGGACCGGGGGAAGTCCGTGCTGAACCGCGGCAAATTGGTCGCCGAGGCGCCGCGCCAGCCGTAGATCGATTGAATCGGGTCGCCGACGGCCGTAAGCGCCAGGCCATCATCGACGCCACCCCCGAACAATGACGACAACGCGACGCGCTGGGCATGGCCGGTGTCCTGGTACTCGTCGAGCAACACCACGCGGTAGCGGTTCCGCAGGTCTGCGCCGACCTGCGGGAACGTGGCCGCCAGCCGCGCTGCGGATGCCATCTGCATGCCGAAGTCCATCACCTTCGCGGCGCGCAGGCGCTCATCCAACGCATCGAGGAGCGGCACCAGCTCGGCACGCTCGGTCTGGGTGGCCAGCAGCCGCAACAGCCACTGGCTGGGACCGCGGTCGCGCTGGTAGGGGCCTGCCGGCAGGCCGTGAACCAGCCGTTCCAGCTCCACGTGGGTGTCGCGGAGCTGATCGGTGTCGACCAGGTGCTCGGCGAGCTGACCCCACAACCGCAGCACCATCGAGGTGACCGCCGCCGGCGTCTTGTCGGTGCGCAGCTCCCCGCCGTACCGAGTCGACGACGTCGAAGGCCAGCTGCCAGAGCTCGGTCTCACTGAGCAACCGGGTGTCCGGCTCTACCGGTAACAACAGGCCATGCTCCCGGAGCAACGAGCCCGCGAAGGCGTGGTAGGTGCTGACCACCGGCTCGCCGGCCGGTTCCACAGCGGCGGGCCCGCCGGGGCCGCCCAGGTCCAGGCCGACGCCGGCCAACCGGGCCAGCCGGGATCTGACGCGCCGCAGCAGCTGCCCGGCCGCCTTGCGCGTGAACGTCAATCCGAGCACCTGGCCCGGTTCGGCGTAGCCGTTGGCGACCAACCACACCACTCGCGCGGCCATCGTTTCGGTTTTGCCGGCGCCGGCTCCCGCGATGACGACCAGCGGGCCCGGCGGCGCGGCGATGACGGCTTCCTGCTCGGCCGTGGGCGGAAAAATCCCTAGCTTGCAGGCTAATTCAGCGGGGCTGTACCGCGCCGACATCGGGGTCAAGGTGCTGACCCTTCGGCTGACCCGCTGACGTGAGCCGGGCAAGACGGCCGTATGGGGCAGTGCGTGCAACCGTCGTTGCGCCGGGCGATGAACTGCGGCCCGGCTGTCGCGCCGGCCGCCTGCCGGACCAGCCTGCGCCATTCGTCGTGCGCGCCCGGTGTCAGTGGATCCTGCTCGCGTTCGGTGGCGCCGGCGGCCCCGGTCTTACCGATGTAGACCAGGCGGGCGCCGCCGGGCTCCGTACCGGCGGGGCCGTCCGGAAACATTCCTTCGGCCACCGCCAGCTGGTACATCGCGAGCTGGGCGTGTTGTTGGGCATCGTCCTTGCTGACCGGCGTTTTGCCGGTCTTGATGTCGACGATCACCAGCCGGTCGGCGCCGTCTCGTTCCAACCGGTCGACGCGGCCGCGCAGCCGAATTTCACCGACGCGACCCTCACCGTCGTGTGGGTTCCTGAGGACTCCGTCGACGTCGACCTCGACGCCAACCTCGGTCAGTTCGCCTCGGGTTTGCGCGCGCCACTCGGTGAACGCCTCGATCATGGCGCGATGCCGTGCCAGCTCGTTGGCCGAGTGCCACCTGGCATCGAAGGGCAGGTGCTCCCACGCGCGGTCCAGCCCGGCCAGCAGTTGCGATTCGGTTTTACCCGGTTCGGCGATCAGCGCATGCAGCACCGAGCCGATCGTTGAGCGCAGATCACGCGCGTTTGTTCCGCCGTGCCGTTCGGCCAGCCAGCGCAGCGGGCAGTCGTTGAGTGTCTGCAGGGTCGATGGGGTGAGCGCGACGGGATCGCCCGCTTCGCACAGTGGATCACTGGTGCTGAGCGGGATGAGCCCATGCCATCCGGCCGGGTCGGCGCCCGGCACACCGGCATTCGCCAACCGGGCCAATTGTGTTGCTGCACAGGCGCGCACCGAATCATCGATAGCGCCGTCCGGCGCGCATACCACGCCGCGCAGCCGGCCCACCACAGCCGCGGTCGATAGCACGCGTGGCGCTGATATCGGTTGCACCGCAATGGGATCACTTTCGTCGGTGCCCCACTGCGCGATCTCGACGAAGAACGCCGACGGCAACGCAGCCTCCGGGCTCGCACCACCGGTCTCGCTGTCCACGGCGGTCACCAACAACCGGCGCCGGGCCCGGCCCATCGCGGCTACCAGCAGCCGACGCTCTTCGGCGAGCAGCGGCGCGCGCACCGAAGCATCCTCGGTAACACCGTCCAGCACGTCGAGTAGCCGCTGGGTGGCAAGCACCCCGCCCCGCGGAATCGTGTTGGGCCACAAACCGTCCTGCAACCCGGCGATGACCACAAAATCCCATTCATGCCCCAGTGCGGCGTGTGCGCTGAGCACCCTGACCTGCTCAGTCTCGGCGATGGGCTCAGGATTGACGCCCGGCAACTGCAGTGCGGCGACGTGTTCCACGAGGCCGCGCAGCGACGCACCCGACGTGCGAGACACATAATCATCGGTGATGTCGAACAACTCGGTCGCAGTGTCCAGATCCCTGCTGGCTTGAGCGCCGGCCGGGCCACCGCGCTCGCTGGCCGCCAGCCACCGACGCTGCAGACCGGACCGATGCCACGCCGCCCACAGGGTGTAGCGCGGATCCTGACCGTCGCGGTGGCTGCGGGCGGCCGCATCCAGCACCGCGCGGACTCGCTGCAGCGAGCGAGATTGCGCGCCGGATAGCGAGATGCCGCCAGAGAGCGCCCGCACCAGCAGATCGCCGGAATTCCTCGACGCACCATCGGGTACGGCGCGCCGCAGTGTTCGGCGCAGCTGCCGAAGCGAGACGGGGTCGACGCGACCGATGGGCCCGGTCAGCAGTGCCAGCGCCCGCTCGCCGTCCAGCCCGTCAGCCGTGGCGGCCAGTACCGTGAGCAGCGCCCGCGCCGCGGGTTCCTCGGCCAGCGACAAACCGGCCGCCGGCACAGCCACCGGGACCCCGGCGGCAGCCAACGCGCGGGGTAATCGCGCGGCGGCCCGCGGAACCGACCTGACGATCACCGCCATCTGTGACCACGGCACCCCGTCGACAAGGTGTGCACGCCGCAGCGCGTCGGCGATCAGCGCGGCCTCGGCGTGCGCCGAAGCGGCCACGCGGACCGTCACCGATCCCTCTTCGGCGCCGGTGCCGTCGATCTGCCTGCCGGCACTGCTGCCGGGCAGCCGGCGTGCGATGCCGGTGACGGCGCGGGCCACCGCGGGTGCGCAGCGGTGCGACACCGTCAGCGTCACCGACGGGCAGTCGTCGGCCAACAACCCGGCGGCCTCGCCCCCTCGGAAGCCGAACACCGCCTGGTTGGGGTCACCGGCGACCACGGCCCGTTCGGCTGCCCGCGGCCAGCACCCGGACCAGCCGCGCCGCCTGCGGGTCGAGTTGCTGGGCGTCGTCTATCAACAAGACGCGGATCCGGGCGCGTTCTGCGGCCAGCAACTCGGGATCGACCGCGAAAGCCTCCAAAGCCGCGCCCACAAGTTCGGCGGCGCCCAGCGCCGGCGTCGTCGCCTGCGGCGCTGCCGTCCCGACCGCCGCGCGCAGCAGCATCACTTGCTCGTACTGCCGCGCGAATTGGCCCGCGGCGATCCATTCGGCGCGCTTGCTGCGGCGGCCCATCCGCTCCAGCTCCGTCGGGTCCACACCGCGTTCGGCGCAGCGCGCCAGCAGGTTTCGCAGTTCGGTGGCGAAGCCCGCGGTGCTCAGGGCCGGCCGCAGGTGCTTGGGCCAGGTAGTCGCGGCGCGCGGTCCGTCTTCGAGGTCGCCGGCCAGCAGTTCCCGGATGATCGCATCCTGTTCGGCGCTGGTGACCAGCCGCGGCGGCGCATCGCCGGCGCGCTCGGCGGCCCGCCGCAGGACCGCGTAGGCGTAGCTGTGCACGGTGCGCACCAATGGCTCGCGGATCGCGACGCGGCAGAGACCACCCGCACCGCGACCCCAGCAGCGCCTTGGTCAGCGTGCTGCGTGCCTGTGTCCCGATCCGGCCCGAACCGGTAAGCAGCAGAACCGATTCCGGATCGACACCGGCGCTGATTCGAGCGACCGCAGCGTCGATCAGCAGGCTGCTCTTCCCGGTGCCGGGGCCGCCCAGCACACGCAGCATGCCGCGCGCACCGGGCTGCAGGAGAGCACCCGCCTCGGTGCCCCAGGTGTATGACATAGCGGCATGAGACCACGGGGGTCCGACAAGCCGGATTGGCCTGGCATCATCGACGGGTGTCCGCCGATCTGCACGTGCACCGCTTTGGGCCATCCGGTCCTGTTCAAGTCCTTCTCCTGCACGGACTGACCGGCCACGGGCGGCGCTGGCGACAGTTGACCACTTATCTGCCCGAATTCGCAGCGGCCGCACCCGATCTGCTCGGCCACGGCAGATCATCATGGGCCGCGCCGTGGACCATCGACGCTAACGTGTCGGCAATGGCAGCACTGCTCGACAACGAAGCCGATGCCCCGGTGCTGGTCGTTGGGCACTCCTTCGGCGGCGCAATCGCCATGCACCTGGCGGCGGCTCGCCCGGACCAAGTGGCGGCACTGCTACTGCTCGACCCTGCGGTGGGGCTGGATGGAAGCTGGACGCGCGACATCGCCGAAGCGATGCTGGCCTCCCCCGACTATCCCGACCGCGCAGAGGCCCGCCAGGAGAAGGCGGGCGGTTCGTGGGCGGATGTCGACCCCGCCGTGCTCGACGCCGATCTCGACGAGCACCTGATCAAGCTGCCGAGCGGGCGATACGGCTGGCGGATCAGCCTGCCGGCGATGATGTCCTATTGGAGTGAATTGGCCCGCGACACCGTGCTACCGCCCGCGGGAACCGCGACGACGCTGGTGCGTGCGACGCGGACCTCGCCGCCTTATGTCACCGAACGCCTAGTAAATCCGCTTCGGCAGCGCCTGGGGTCCGACTTTGAACTGCTCGACTTCGACTGCAATCACATGGTTGCCGAGACCAGGCCCGCTGACGTCGCCGCCCTGATCCGCAAGCTGCTGAAAGTGAGCTGACTGTGGCTCCGGTGACCGACGAACAAGTCGAGCGGGTACGCGCACTGGTCGCGGCAATTCCTTCGGGCAAGGTGTCGACCTACGGCGACATCGCCGCCGTCGCAGGGCTTTCCAGTCCACGGATCGTCGGCTGGATCATGCGGACCGATTCCTCCGACCTACCATGGCACCGGGTGATCACCGCATCCGGCCGCCCGGCGTCGCATTTGACCAGCCGCCAGCTGGAACTGCTTCGGGCCGAAGGGGTTCTGGCCATCGACGGCCGGGTCCCGCTGCGCGAGGTCCGTTACGAGTTCCCCGAACGGGCTTAGAGCATGAGCTCTCATCGAAATTGGCGCTAGCGTGGCCTTTTTCGGCGTGTCGTCACGCTAGCGTCGATGTCGCGCAGCGGCGCGTGTTAGAGCACCAGCCGGACCAACGCCGCGGTGCGGGCCAGACCCGGAAACGACTCGACGGTCGACCGCGGATGCAGCGCGTGGACCGCCAGCCGAAAAATCAATGCGCGCAACAACATCTGCGGCCACTCCGGCAGCGCGTTCCAGCGTTCGATCAGTCCGTCGTCGGCCTCGCCCCAGGACAGCGCGTCGACGACGACCACGCCGGCCGCCCATGATGCCGGGCGCCAGTACGGCGTGATGTCGGTGATCCCCGGCGGGGCCGTGCCCACGAAAAGCACTGTCCCGTAAAGGTCTCCGTGCACCAGCTGGTTGGGACTCTTGGTCGGCTTACGCAGGCTGGCGAGCTGATTGATCAACTCGACCGATCGCTGGCCGTCCGCCGGCAGGGGGGCCATCCCCGCGCCCGGTGGAACCGACTGCAACGGCCGCTCTTCCCACGCGGCGCGGTCGGCGGCGATGAAGACATCGACGTCCGCCCAAGGCGCCGTGGGCCCCTGGGTCAGGAATCGCGGGCGTTCCAGTTTTCCGGTGGCCTCGTGAAGTCGGACCGCCGCGGAGACGACCTCGTCGTGTCTTGCCTCTGGCGTGCCTGCGACGAACGTATCCGCCCGCCAGCCGGAGACCACGTAGCGGCCGTCGGTGGAGCGGACCGGCCGGGCCAGCCGCACCCCGTCGACGAATAACGTCTCGCGCACCCGGGCGGACCAGGCGGCGCGGGCGTGGTCGGCCACGATCGACAGCACGACCTCGCCGCAGCGCCAGCCACCTTCCCAGCTGCCGCTCAATGCGATGGGCTGCACGCCGGTCAAACCGAACGCCGACAGCACATGCTCCGGCGGCGGCTCCATTGTCACGCGGGATAGCCTAATCGGGCGACGATGCGTGTCGGCACGACGCGCTGAGAAGCCCGATAATCCAGCCACAGCGGGCGACGATGCGTGTCGGCTTTAGTACATCACCATGTCGGGCTGCATCTGCTCGGCCCAGGCCACGATCCCACCCTGCAAGTGGACCGCGTCGGCGAAACCGGCCTTCTTCACGGCGGCCAGCACCTCGGCAGAGCGCACGCCCGTCTTGCAGTAGAGCACCAGCATGCGGTCCCGAGGCACCTTTGCCAGACCTTCACCTGAATCCATCGACGATTGCGGGATCAGCTGCGCGCCCTCGATGTGGTTGATGTCCCATTCGACCTGTTCGCGGACGTCGATCAGGGCCAGTTCTTTGCCGGAATCCAGAAGGTCGCGCAACTCCCCGGGCGTGATGGACGAGCCGGTAGACCGGTCATCGGACGTCACGCCGCAGAAGTCCTCGTAGTCGACGAGTTCGGTGATCTTCGGCGCGCACGGGTCCTTGCGGATCCCGATCGTGCGGTAGGTCATCTGCGAGCGCGTCGTAGATCATCAGCCGGCCCAGCAGCGTCTCACCGATCCCGGTGATCAGCTTGATCGCCTCGGTGCCCATCACCGACGCGATCGAAGCGCAGACGATGCCCAGCACCCCGCCTTCGGCGCAGGACGGCACCATCCCGGGTGGCGGCGGCTCCGGGTACAGATCGCGGTAGTTGAGGCCCCGCCCGGCGGGGGCGTCCTCCCAGAACACCGAGACCTGGCCCTCGAATCGGTAGATCGACCCCCACACGTACGGCTTTCGCGCCAGCACCGCGGCATCGTTGACCAGATACCGGGTGGCGAAGTTGTCGGTGCCGTCCACGATCAGGTCGTACTGCCCGAACAATTCGACGGCGTTGCCGGCGTCCAGCCGGAATTCGTGCAGTCGCACGTCGACCAGCGGGTTGATCGCCGCGATCGAGTCGCGCGCCGACTGTGGCTTGGGCCGTCCGACGTCAGCCACACCGTGGATGATCTGGCGCTGCAGGTTCGACTCGTCGACGACGTCGAAGTCGACGATGCCGATGGTGCCGACGCCGGCGGCAGCCAGGTACAGCAACGCTGGCGCGCCGAGTCCGCCAGCGCCGATGACCAGCACCCGCGCGTTCTTGAGCCGCTTCTGCCCGTCCACGCCCAGTTCGGGAATGACGAGTTGGCGGCTGTAGCGGGCCACCTCTTCGCGGCTCAGTTGGCCCGCGGGCTCAACGAGCGGTGGCAACGATGTCGACACCGAACATCTCCAGGGTCAAGCGATCGGATACGGCCAGGGATTGAATCGGCAGGTCTTCCCGTCGCGCCTTGACGTATTCGGGGTCGAACTTGGCAGCGTCGTCGTTCGACGTGGAGAACGTCTGCTGCATCATTACCGGCGCCAGACCACCCTGCTTGTCGCAGGGCTCGTGGCGCAGATACCCGATGGCGTGGCCGACCTCGTGGTTGATGACGTACTGCCGGTAGGAACCGACGTCGCCTTCGAAGGGCAGCGCTCCGCGCACCCAGCGCGCCTCGTTGATGAAGACCCGCGCCTGCCGTTCCGACCCGTACAGCGGGTTGTAGCAGGACGTTTCGAGCCGAAATTCGTAGCCGCACCCCTCGCGCACGGTCATCGGAGACACAAGTGATATCCGGAAGTCGGGTTTGCCGCTGTCGATCCGGACGAACGCGAATTGCGGGTTGTGCGTCCAGCCCTTCGGATTGTCCAACGTCTGGTCGACCATCTGGGCGAATGCGTTGTCGCCGCCGAACATCGTGGGATCGAGACCATTTTCGACCTCGACGGTGTACCGGAACACCTTGGCGGTGCCCTGACCGACCTGCGGCGTCGTCCCGGGCACCACATGCCAGGTCTTGTCGCCCGCTTCGGTGAACGGGCCGCCGTCGGGCAGCGTCCCGGCCGGCAGATTCGCGTCGAATGCGGCGAGCCCGCGGGGTGGTGCGTCGATGATCGCGGTACCCACCGCGCCGATCGCAGGCGGCTGCCCCATGGCCTGACCTGCCGCCGGCTTCGCGACCGGCCCGGTCACCGTCTGGTACATCACCACCGCGGTGATAGCCACCAGAACAGGCAGCGCGTACGCGCGCCAACCGTAGGTGGAAACGAAGCGCCCCAGCCAGGTCTGTTTGCGCCATTGCTGCGGTCGCTCACGGTCGACTCGCGGCCGCCCGACGCCTCGTTCGATCGGGTCTCGCATGGCCCGCAGTGGTTCCCGCCACTCGTCACGCACCACCGGGACTCGACCGGTGCTACGCACAGGCCGGTCAGACGTCATTTCCCCAGGATGGCACAGCCGACGCCGGGCGAGGGCCGCGGGCGCGCCCAACGGGCCGCCTGACACCCTTTCTGCCAGCACAAACGGCGCCGGTGACGATCGCGCACCGGTCGCGGGTGGTTGCGGGTAGTAATGTCGGTGCGACGAGCCGCGCGGCTGGCCTCGGCGTAGCCAGCGGCTAATTGCCAACGAATCAAATGAGGACCGGATGAGCGATCTGACCAAGGCGGCGCAACGCAGTGGCGTCAAACCGGCTGACCGCGGTCGATCGGGAGACGGCATCGCGGCGTCGAATCGGCGGGGTAACCGGTTGCCCCGCGACGAGCGTCGTGGCCAGTTGCTTGTGGTTGCCAGCGACGTCTTCGTCGACCACGGCTATCACGCCGCCGGGATGGACGAGATCGCCGAGCGGGCGGGAGTCAGTAAACCCGTTCTGTATCAACATTTTTCGAGCAAGCTAGAGCTGTACCTGGCGGTGCTCAGTCGGCACGTCGACAACCTGGTGTCGGGCGTGCAGCAGGCACTGCGCGCCACCACGGATAACCGGCGGCGTCTACATTCTGCGGTCCAGGCGTTCTTCGATTTCATCGAGCACGACAGTCAGGGTTACCGGCTGATCTTCGAGAACGACTACGTCACCGAACCCGAGGTCGCCGCGCAGGTGCGGGTGGCCACCGAATCCTGCATCGATGCAGTGTTCGCCTTGATCAGCGCCGATTCCGGGCTTGACCCGCACCGCGCCCGGATGATCGCTGTGGGCCTGGTTGCGATCAGCGTCGACTCGGCCAGGTACTGGCTGGACTCCGACCGTCCGATTTCTAAATCGGACGCCGTCGAGGGCACCGTGCACTTCGCCTGGGGCGGCCTGTCACACGTGCCGCTTACCCGCTCTTAGCGGCCTTCCCGGCCTTGGCAGCAGCATCCGCTCCGATACCGAAACCGACCCGGCGGCTGTCGGCGGCGCCGATCTCGACATAGGCGATCTTGGCGTTGTGCACCAGGAACCGACGGCCCTTCTCGTCGGTCAGGCTGAGCAGACCAGGACCCTCGGCTAGCGCGGCTGTGACGAGTTCTTCGACTTCACCGGGCGTCTGCGCACTGGAGAACACCAGCTCGCGCGGACTGTCCGTGATACCGATCTTGACCTCCACGGTGGCCCCTTCCGTTGGCATTCCGTCGCACACGTGTCAGCAGCAGGCTAGTGGACGCTTCCTGGTGCGCTCCGATCGAGGTGAGGGTCGGGCAGGTAACGATTAGCTCCCAGCTAGGCCAACAAGCCGCACAACGCCAGAACCTCGGTAGTCACATCGGTAGCATCGGCAACATCAGACACACAGTCCAGGATCGCGGCGGCCTAGTTCATGACTACCCCGGCCACGAGACAGACGGAGCCGACTTCCACGACGAAGACGGCTACGACCAAGACGGCTACGACGAAGACGAATACGACGAAGACGAATACGACGAAGACGACGACAGCTACGGCGCACTGGCCTGGCCGGCCGAGCGGCGATGGCGCCCGGCCGCGGCATTCCTCGGCTGTGTGGTGGCGCTTGGCGCGATTGCGACAGCGGTCGTCATCAACAGCGGTGACAGCGCATCCACCAAGGCCACCGTGGGAGCACCCACTCCCCGGACGGTGACCACGCTGACCACAACGCAAGCCCCCGCGGCCGCCGCGCCGAAGCCGGCCAAACCCCAACTACCGCCCGAGACGGTCAGCACCGTCGCACCTACGCCCAGTGCCGCGCCCGCGCCGACTGCACTCGCGCCAGCGGCGACGCTGGATCCACGCACCGTCGTCTACAGCTTGACCGGAACCAAGCAACTCCTCGACCTGGTGAGCGTCGTCTACACCGACGCCCGGGGCTACCCGCAAACCGAATTCAACGTGGCGCTGCCGTGGTCGAAGGTGATCGTGCTGAACCCCGGGGTGCAGAACCTGTCGGTGGTCGCGACCAGCATCTACAGTCATCTCGACTGCTCGGTCTTCAACGCCGCGGGTCAGACGGTCGTGGCGTCGGCCAGCAACGCGAGCATCGCGACCTGCACCCGCTAGCTGAGACCGAGTTCGCGCATCCGTCGGTCGTGGGTCTGCTGCAAACGGTCAAAGAAGGCACTGAGCTGGCCCAGACCACCCGTGCCCGATACCACCAGGTCGACGAGCTCATCGTGGTCGGCCAGCAGATACTGGGCCTGGGTGATCGCTTCGCCGAACAGCCGGCGAGACCACAGCGCCAGCCGGCTGCGCTGTTTGCCGCTGGTGGTCACGGCCGCGCGCACTTCGGCGACGACGAACTGCGAGTGCCCGGTCTCAGACAAAGCGGCCCGCACCATGTCGGCAACCTCGATCGGGCAGCCCGTCGGCGATCTCCAAGTACAAATCGGACGCCAAGGCGTCACCGACATAGGTCTTCACCAGCGCTTCCAGCCAGGTGCTCGGCATGGTCAGCCGGTGATAGTTCTCCAGCGCCGGGACATACTTCGACATCGCCGCGACCACGTCGACCCCACGGCGTTCCAGGGCATCGCGCAACAACTCGTAGTGATTCATCTCGGCGGCGGCCATGCTCGCCATCGAGATCCGTCCCCGCAGGTCAGGGGCCATCCGCGCCTCGTCGGTCAGCCGGTAGAACGCCGCCACCTCGCCGTAGGCAAGCACGGCGAAAAGCTCGTTGACACCTGGATGATCCGCGGTCAGCCGCGCGGCGGTCGAATCGTCCACCTGGCCGGCTTCCGCCTGGTCCGCTGGGGGCGAAGTCATGGAATTCACTCTAGTCGGCATGGTCACAAGTAAACGGGTGCAAGCTGTCGACCGGCTATCATGCAGGTAGGTATTGGCTGTATTGCTGCTACCTGCGCAAATGTGCGTGCACAACTGGCCCGACCTGCCTCAGTCCAGACTGAGCAGGGGCCGGCGACTCGGTGACGTATTCGGAGTCGGAACTCGTGCGCGCGTGAACCGCGACAGAGAAACACCGACACATGACCGATCACGTCTCCGAAAGGCTCGTCAACCACGTATGACTGAACTGACAGACACAACTGAACTTGCCCCTCAACTGACCTTTGCCAGCCTTGGTGTCCGCGACGAAATCGTCCGCGCACTCGCCGAAAAGGGCATCGAGGCTCCATTCGCTATCCAGGAACTGACCCTGCCGCTGGCGCTCGCCGGCGACGACCTCATCGGCCAGGCCCGCACCGGCATGGGCAAAACCTTCGCTTTCGGCGTCCCGCTGCTGCAGCGCATCACGGCCGGTACCGCGGCAAGGCCGCTCAGCGGCGCGCCCCGCGCCCTGATCGTCGTGCCGACCCGCGAGCTGTGCATCCAGGTGACCGCCGACCTGGCCGTGGCGGCGCAGTACCTCACCGCTGAAGACGGCCGCCGGCTGTCGGTGGTGTCCATCTACGGCGGGCGCCCCTACGAGCCGCAGATCGAGGCGCTGCGGGCCGGCGCCGACGTCGTGGTGGGCACCCCGGGCCGATTGCTCGACCTGTGTCAGCAGGGCTTCCTGCAGCTGGGCGGACTGTCCGTGCTGGTGCTCGACGAGGCCGACGAGATGCTCGACCTGGGCTTCCTGCCCGACATCGAGCGCATCCTGCGGCAGATCCCCGCCGACCGGCAATCGATGCTGTTCTCGGCGACCATGCCGGACCCGATCATCACCCTGGCCCGCACCTTCATGGTCCAGCCCACGCACATCCGGGCCGAGGCACCGCACTCGGCGGCCACCCACGACACCACCGAGCAGTTCGTCTACCGCGCCCACGCGCTGGACAAGGTGGAAATGGTCAGCCGGATCCTGCAAGCCGAGGGCCGCGGCGCGACGATGATCTTCACCCGCACCAAGCGCACCGCGCAGAAGGTCGCCGACGAGCTGGCCGAGCGCGGTTTCGCGGTAGGCGCCGTGCACGGCGATCTGGGGCAGATCGCGCGGGAGAAGGCGCTCAAAGCCTTCCGCGCAGGTGACGTCGACGTGCTGGTCGCCACCGACGTGGCGGCCCGCGGCATCGACATCGACGACATCACCCACGTCATCAACTACCAGATCCCCGAGGATGAGCAGGCCTACGTGCACCGGATCGGCCGCACCGGCCGTGCCGGCAAGACCGGGATCGCCGTCACCCTGGTGGACTGGGACGAGCTGCCGCGCTGGACGCTGATCAACAAGGCGCTGGGCCTGGGCTCCCCCGATCCGGCCGAGACGTACTCCAATTCGCCGCACCTGTACGCCGAACTGTCCATCCCAGAAGAGGCCGGCGGCGCAGTCGGCAAGGCACGCAAGTCCCCGGTCAAGCGCCGCGAAACCCAAGGCGAAGCCAAGTCAGACAAGCCCGCTCGCCCGCGCTCCGGCTCGACCCGGCAGCGCACCCGCGGCGGCCAACCCGCCACCGGACACCCCAGCGGTAATGGGGCCGCCAACGGCACCAACGGCGACGCCCCCGCGGAGACACCACCCGGCAGTGCCGGGACCACCCGGCGCCGTCGCCGCCGGCGCAAGCCCGCCGACACCACCGCACCCATCAGCTGAGCTCGCGCTGACGCATGGTCAGACCTGAACGCCGCACCAAGGCCGACGTTTTGGCCGCGGCGACAATCGCGGTCGTCGTCGCCGCGACCGCGTCGCTGATCTGGTGGACCAGCGACGCCAGGGCCACCATCAGCAGGCCGGCAGCGGTTCCTGTGCCCAACCCGACCCCGGCTCGCGAAGTGCCCGCCACGCTGAATCAGCTCTGGACAGCGGCCAGTCCTGCCACCACCGCTCCCGTGGTGGCAGGTGGGACGGTCACCACCGGCAATGGGCGCCAGGTGGACGGGCGCGACCCGGCCACCGGTGAGTCGCGCTGGAGCTACGCGCGCGACAGCGACCTGTGCGGGGTGTCCTGGGTCTACCACTACTCCGTCGCGGTCTTTCAGGACGACCGCGGTTGCGGGCAGGTCAGCACGCTCGATGGATCCACCGGTCGTCGTGGGCCCGCGCGCAGCAGCTATGCCGATCCGCATGTACAGCTCTCGTCTGACGGCACGACGGTGTTGTCGGCCGGTGAAACCCGGCTCGAACTATGGCGCTCGGACATGGTCCGGATGCTGGCCTACGGCGAGACCGACGCCCGGGTGAAGCCGTCGGTACGGGGCCTGCACTCCGGATGCAAGCTGGTGTCAGCGGCGGCCAGCTCGTCGGCGGTATCGGTGTTCGAGGCCTGTGATAACCAAGCCGACCTGCGGCTCGTCTTATTGCGCCCGGGCAAGGAAGACGACGAACCGCAGCAACACGTCGTGTCCGAACCTGGGATCGGGGCAGGTTCGGGGGCCCGGGTGCTAGCCGTTTGGGAGAACAACACGGCGGTGTATCTGCCTGCAATATCCGGCACGCAGCCCAGAGTCGAGGTGATCGACGAGGCCGGCACCACCGTGTCGAGCACTCTGCTGCCCAAGCCGCCGGCAAACCCAGGCGTGGTGACACAGACCGGCAACCTGGTGACCTGGTGGACCGGCGATAGCGTCATGGTTTTCGAGGTGACCAACCTGGCGTTGCGCTACACCATTGCCGCGGGCGAGAAGACCGTGCCGTTGGGGCCTGGCGTGATGATGGCGGGTCAGCTGCTGGTGCCGGTCACCGGTGCGATCGGTGTCTATGACCCGACGAGCGGTACGAACAGCCGCTACATCCCGGTCAATCGGCCGCCGGGCACCCTTGAACCCGGAAGAGCAGTGGTCCCGGCGGTCTCGGGTTCGCGGGTGTTCGAGCAGCGCGGCGACACCGTGGTAGCCCTGGGCTAGGTGCCGCGAGCAGACGCAGAATCGCACGATTCGGCGCCGGTACGTGCGATTCTGCGTCTGCTCGCGGTGACGGCTAAACCTCAAGAGCGAACGTCGGCAGAGCTTTGCCGGTCTTCCAGTGCTTGAGCAACGACTGCGCCAACTCGTCGTAGGCGACTGCGCCTTTGTTCTTGCGCCCGGCCATCACCGAAGAGCCCGAAGCGCTGGCCTCCGCGAAACGGACCGTGCGCGGAATCGGCGGGGCCAGCACCGGCAGGTCGTAACGGTCGGCGACGTCGAGCAGCACGTCACGGGTGTGGGTAGTACGGGCGTCGTACAGCGTTGGCAACGCGCCAAGCAGTCGCAGCTCCGGGTTGGTGATCTGCTGGACATCGGCGACCGTGCGCAGGAACTGGCCGACGCCGCGGTGCGCCAGCGTTTCGCATTGCAACGGCACGATGACCTCGTCGGCGGCCGTCAGCCCGTTGAGAGTGAGCACACCCAGCGAGGGCGGGCAGTCGATGATGACCACGTCGAATTGGTCGGAGAGTTTGGCCAGCGCGCGCTTGAGCGCATATTCGCGGCCCGCCCGCATCAGCAGCATCGCCTCGGCGCCTGCCAGGTCAATGTTGGCCGGCAGCAGCGTCATTCCCTCCTTCGTGGCGACCAGCGCGGCGTTCGGTTCGACCTCACCGAGCAGCACCTCGTGCACGGACACGGGTAGTTTGTCGGGATCATGGCCAAGCGAGAAGGTCAAACAGCCCTGGGCGTCCAGATCGACGAGCAGGACTCGCCTGCCTTTCTTCGCCATCGCCGCGCCCAGCGAGGCGACCGTCGTCGTCTTCGCGACGCCGCCCTTCTGGTTGGCCACCGCCAATATCCGGGCCTCAGTCACTAGCGCCGCTCCTCATCACTTAGCTCTGCATCGTCGCTGCGCGGTCACATTGCCATCCTGGCACGTTCGGATGCCGTGCGCTTCGGCCTACGGACCCGGCATGTCGTGGGGCAGAATCCTCGGCATGGGCTTGCATGATCATCGACTGGTACTGCTACGCCACGGCGAAACCGCGTGGTCCAAGTCCGGCCAGCACACCGGCCGCACCGACTTGGAACTGACCGATACCGGCCGGGTCCAGGCCGAGCTTGCCGGGCGTGTTCTGCGTGAACTGGAACTCGCTGACCCGCTGGTGATCAGCAGCCCGCGGATACGTGCCCTGACCACAGCCAAGTTGGCCGGGCTCGCCGTCGATGAGGTGTCTCCCCTGCTCGCCGAATGGGATTACGGTTCTTACGAGGGGTTGACGACCCCGCAGATCCAAGAATCGCTTCCTGATTGGCTGATCTGGACGCGCGGTTGCCCCGGCGGCGAGAGCGTGGCGCAAGTCAGCGACCGAGCTGATCGGGCCGTCGCAATGGCGTTAGAGCACATGATCTCGCGCGACGTGGTGTTCGTGGGCCACAGCCACTTCTCCCGCTCGGTGATCACGCGCTGGGTCGAGCTGCCGCTCGTCGAGGGCAGCCGGTTCTGGATGCTCGCCGGCTCGATCGCCGTGTGCGGGTTCGAGCATGGCGTGCGACAGCTCGCCGCGCTCGGATTGACCGGCCAGCCGCAAGCCCTCAAACCCGGGTGAGCACCACCGAACCACCGTTCGCGCTGTGCGGGCCCCGAGGAAGTCTGGTTGCCGACGGTGTACGGACGCACTACTCTGACGTGACGGCTGCGCAAGCGGCCCTGCGCTCGGGGGCAGCTCCAATAGTTTTGGGCGCGTTGCCTTTCGATGTACACAGACCCGCGGCACTGCTGGTGCCCAATGCGGTGGTACGCGCCGACGCCCTACCCGATTGGCCGAACGGGCCCGCTGCCGGCGGTGCGCATCACCGCCGCGGTCCCGCCGCCTTCCGACTACCGTGTCCGCATCGGCCGCGCCCGCGATCGACTCACCGCACCGGGCAGCTCGCTGCGAAAAGTGGTGCTGGCCCGTGCATTGCAGCTGGCCGCTGACGCTCCGCTGGACGCATGCGTCATCTTGCGCCGGCTCGTCGCCGCCGATCCGGCGAGCATACGGCTACCTCGTCGACCTGACCGCGGCCGGCGACGATTACGCGGGCGCTGCCCTGGTGGGAGCCAGTCCGGAGCTGTTGGTCGCGCGTTCCGGCGATCGTGTGATGTGCCAACCGTTCGCCGGTTCGGCCGCACGCGCTGTGGACCCGGAACTGGACGCCGGTAACGGCGTCGCACTGGCCGCATCGGCGAAGGACCGTCATGAGCATCAGTTGGTCATCGACACGATGCGAGCCAACCTGGAACCGCTCTGCGACGAGCTGACCATCGCTTCCGAGCCCCAACTGAGCCGCACGGCCGCCGTTTGGCATCTCTGCACACCCATCAGCGGCCGACTGCGCGACGCCTCGACCACGGCAATAGATCTGGCGTTGGCGCTGCACCCCACCCCGGCGGTCGGCGGGGTGCCGACCAAGGCCGCATCCGATCTGATCGCCGAGCTGGAAGGCGACCGCGGTTTCTATGCCGGGGCTGTGGGCTGGTGCGATGCCGAGGGCGACGGCTACTGGGTGGTGTCCATCAGGTGCGCGCAGCTCTCAGCTGATCGCCGTACCGCCCTTGCGCACGCCGGCGGTGGCATCGTCGCCGAATCCGATCCCGATGACGAAGTCGCCGAAACCACAACGAAATTCGCCACGATACTGACCGCGCTGGGAGTTGACTGTTGATGGGCGAAATCATCCGCCGCGCCGCACCGGAAGACACCGCCGATATCACCGACATGATCCACGCGCTCGCCGAATTCGAGCGAGCCGCCGATCAATGCACTGTCACCGAAACACAACTTTCCGCAGCGCTTTTCGGTGATTCTCCGACCGTTCACGGACACGTCGCCGAAGTGCAGGGCGAGAACGCCGCGATGGCGTTATGGTTCGTCAACTTCTCCACCTGGGACGGCGTGGCCGGCATCTATCTGGAAGACCTTTTCGTGCGGCCCGGCTTCCGGCGTCGCGGCCTGGCCCGCGCGCTGCTGGCGGCTCTGGCAGGTGAATGCTTCGACAACGGCTACACCCGGTTGTCATGGGCGGTGCTGAACTGGAACACCGATGCCATCGCGTTGTATGACGGGGTCGGCGCGCAGCCGCAGCGCGAGTGGACGACCTATCGGCTGTCCGGTTCGCCATTGGCCGAGCTGGCCGGATCAAGCTGATCGCCGGCGTGATCTACCGCTGAAGCCCAGCGGATGGCCGCTGGGCTGAACAGCAAGATCAACACGGTCAGCGCCACGATCCCCAGTGGGATGCCGAAGACCGGTCGATGCGAGCCCACCGCGAGATACCAGGCCACGGGCAACAGCAGTAACTGGGTGAACACAGCCAGCCCGCGGCCCCAGCGCTTGGCGGTCACGAGCGCGAGGCCCGCGGCAAGCACTGCAGCCCCGATAAGACCGAACCAGACAGCGGTACCCAGGCCGTTGACCAGACGCTGGTCGGCTCCGGCGATCGCGCGCGCTATCAGCACCGCGGCCACCACCAGCGCTGCCGCACCTTGCACCACGACGATCAGTCCGGCGCCGCGCACGGCCGATGGGGCGTCCCGCTTGCCGTTGCCTGTCACAGCGCCAGCGTAGTAACACCGCCTAGTCTGATTAATCATGCGGGCCGTGCTGATCGTGAACCCAACAGCCACTTCCACCACACCGGCCGGCCGGGATCTGCTGGCGCATGCGCTAAAAAGCCGCCTCGAGCTCACCGTCGAACACACCAACCACGGCGGTCACGGGACCGAACTCGGGCAGGCCGCCGCTGCGGACGGAGTGGATCTGGTCGTCGTCCATGGCGGCGACGGAACGGTCAGCGGGGTGGTCAACGGTTTGCTTGGGCACCCAGGCGCGGCATCGTCGGGAAAACTCGGCCCCGTACCCGCGGTAGCGGTGGTTCCCGGTGGCTCGGCGAATGTGCTCGCCCGGTCGCTGGGTATTTCCCGGGATCCGGTCGCCGCCACCAACCAGCTCATCCAACTGATCGATGACTACCGTCGGCACCAGACCTGGCGCCGCATCGGGTTGATCGACTGCGGTGAGCAGTGGGCCGTGATCAACGCGGGGATGGGCGTCGATGCGGAGGTGGTGGCCGGGGTCGAGGCGCAGCGGAAAAAGGGCGTCAAGGTCACCCCGTTGCGCTATTGGCGGGTCGCGGTGCCCGTCTCGGTGGCCTTCAGCCGCCGCGAACCGACCCTCACCCTGGAGCTACCGGGCCGCGACCCCGTTCCGGGAGTGCACTTCGCCTGGGTGTCCAACACCAATCCGTGGACCTACAGCAACAACCGGCCGATGGTGACCAACCCCGGCTGCACCTTCGAGTCGGGCCTTGGTGTGTTCGCGGTCACCAGCATGAAAGTGATCCCCACGCTGAAATTGCTGAGCCAGATCCTTTCAAAACGGCCGAACCCGCAGGCCAAGCAGCTCATCCGCGACGATGACGCGCCTTGCCTGCGACTCACCAGCACCGGCCGGCCGACCGCCAGTCAATTCGATGGGGAGTACCTCGGCATGCGCGAGGCCATGACATTCCGGGCAGTCCCTGACCTACTCCCGGTAGCGGCCCCACCCACCAAAACGCGCCTTGACCTGGACTAAAGGCAGATCGCGTGGTCATTGAGAGAAAAATCTCTAGATGAGTAGCCCTGGAGTGTAGTACAACTGAATGAGGGCCCGGCTACGACGATGTCAAAGTGAGATAGCCCACGAGCCAACTCACGCTATTGACATCTACTGAGCCTGTGAAACGATTAAAAGGTTGCATGCAGAAATGTGTAGGAGTGCGGATTCCTTTTTCTAGTGCAAGCGTTTGAAGCCGAAGAAAAAAGCCCGTGCGCCCTGCTGCGCACTCAGTGAGGAGTGACAAGTTATGGATTGGCGCCACAACGCGGTCTGTCGTGACGAGGACCCGGAGCTGTTCTTCCCGGTAGGGAACAGCGGCCCGGCGCTCGCACAGATCGCTGATGCGAAACTGGTCTGCAATCGATGCCCGGTGACCACAGAGTGCCTCAGTTGGGCCTTGAATACCGGCCAGGACGCGGGCGTCTGGGGCGGGATGAGCGAAGACGAGCGGCGTGCGCTAAAGCGCCGCAACGCCCGAACGAAGGCCCGCAGCGGAGTCTGAGCACAGATCCACGCAGTGCGGCCCCGACGATGTCGGGGCCGCACTGCTGTGTGCTGTGCTGGAACCCTTTTAAAGCAATAGCCGAGCCCGACGGCCAATCGGCACCCGCAGCACGACGTCGGTGCCGCGGTCGGGGGCTTCACGCATACCAAGCGATCCGTCCAGTTCGGCGGACACCAGGGTCCGGACGATCTGCAGGCCCAGGCTGTCCGACTTGTCCAGGCTGAATCCATCGGGCAGGCCACGTCCGTCGTCGTGCACCACCACATCGAGCCAGCGCGCCGAACGCTCAGCAACGATCGTCACAGAGCCTCCCCGAGCCGTCGGATCGAATGCGTGCTCGATCGCGTTCTGCACGAGCTCAGTGATCACCATGATCAGTGCCGTGGCGCGGTCGGAGTCCAACACGCCCAGGTCGCCTACCCGGTTGATCCGGATCGGCCTGTCCACGGATGCCACGTCGTTCATGATCGGCAAGATCCGGTCGATGACCTCGTCAAGGTTGACCTGCTCGTCGACCGACATCGATAACGCGTCGTGCACCAGTGCGATCGACGACACCCGCCGCACCGACTCGATCAGCGCTTCGCGCCCTTCGGCGTTGGCCGTCCGGCGGGCCTGCAGGCGTAGCAGCGCCGCCACGGTTTGCAGGTTGTTCTTCACCCGATGGTGGATTTCCCGGATCGTGGCGTCCTTGGATATCAGGGCACGGTCGCGGCGCTTGACTTCGGTGACGTCGCGGATCAGCACCGCGGCACCCGCGCTGGAGCCATGCACTACCAAAGGAAGCGTTCGCAGCAGCACGGTGGCGGCTCCGGCGTCGACCTCCAACCGCATGCTCTTGCCGCCGCCCAGCAAGTCCTGCACGTGCTCGGCCACCTCCTGCGCCTCGAAGGGGTCCAAGATCAGCGGCCGAGTGACTTCGATGAGATTGCGGCCCTCCAATTCGGTGCTCAGGCCCATCCGGTGGTAGGCCGATAACGCGTTGGGGCTGGCGTAGGCGACCACGCCGCCGACATCGAGCCGGATGAAGCCGTCACCTACCCGTGGCGTGGACCGCGACATGGCCACATCCCGTACGTCGGGAAAGGTGCCCTCGGACAGCATGTGGACAAGGTCTGCGGCGCATTCCCGGTAGGCGGTCTCTAGATGGCCGGACTTTTCACCAGCCACCAGCGCGGTTTGGTGTTGTGTCAGCGCCGCCACCACATGGCCGCCGTACCGCACCGGGGAGGCCGCAACGTGCGGGCCGGGCAGCTGCCACGAACGCTCTTTGCCCACAATGCTTTCCAGCTGGGCAGTACCCGTGTCGAAAGTCTCGGCGACGAGCGACAACCGATCGGCCGTTAGGACGGTGCCCACCGAATCGGTCTGCAGAACCGTAGGCGCGGTCGTCGGCCGGCACTGCGCCACACAGACCAGCAAGCCGTCGTCGCGGCGGACCCACATCAGGTAATCGGCGAATGATAGATCGGCCAGCAGCTGCCATTCCCCGACCACGGCATGGAGGTGGTCCACCGCGTTGCCCGGCAGCATCGTGTGTTCGGCAAGCAGCTCACCGAGAGTGGACATCAGTTACCCCGGCGGCGCAAGATTTATAGTGTCCAACGGCTAGCTGATCACCGCGATAAGGTCGCCTGCCTGAATGACGTCGCCGACCGACACACTGACTTTGCTAACCGTGCCGTCGATCTCGGCCAAGACGGGGATCTCCATCTTCATCGACTCCAGCAGCACCACGATGTCGCCCTTGCCGATTTGGTCACCCTCGTTGACAACGACTTCGAGCACGCTGGCCACGATCTCGGCACGAACATCCTCGGCCATCTTCACCTCACTCGTTTCGGCCACTCTGCACGCTGGCTGCTGGTCATCGTCGTATTTAATCCAAAGTCGCTCTTTACAGGCTTAAAGGTATATCGAACCATAAGACCAGGAGAGCGGCGCGCGGGCTTCGAAACGGGTGAGGCGCCGGGGTGTGACAGCGGGCCGGACGCCTCGTGAGACACTGTTAGCAACCTGGTGGGTGCCGAGTCCGGCGCCTCAGCATCGACGGAGGTTCCAAAGATGGCCAAGCGTGGCCGTAAGAAGCGTGACCGCAAGTACAGCAAGGCCAACCACGGCAAGCGGCCAAACGCCTAAGCGAGGCCCCTACTGCAGACCACGGATGATGGTGGTCCGGCGGATCTCCAGCCGGAGACGCTCCCTTAGGCCGTCGGGAGCCTTCTCGCCTCTGCACTTGGTTGCGACCAACTCCTTGATCCGCTCCTCGAGCCCGTAATGCTTAAAGCATCCGGGGCACGCTTCGAGGTGTTGTCGCAGCCTCTGCTTGGCCTCTGGGGTGCATTCACCGTCGAGCAGGGTCCATACCTCGGCGATCACTTCCGCACAGCCCACAGAGCCGTGGGAATCGTCGTTGGGGCATGGCTCAGCCGGGCCGGAAAACTCGCTCATCACGACACCTCCTCGTGCGCCTGACCGCGGACATAGCCCCGCTCCTTGGCCACATCGGCCAACAGACCCCGCAGCTGACGTCGGCCGCGGTGCAGCCGGGACATTACCGTCCCAATTGGCGTATCCATGATCTCGGCGATCTCCTTGTAAGGAAAACCCTCGACATCGGCGTAGTAGACAGCCATCCGGAACTCTTCCGGCAACGCCTGCAACGCTTCCTTGATCTCGGTGTCCGGCAGCAACTCCAGGGCTTCGACCTCGGCCGAACGCAGACCGGTGGAGGTGTGCTGGGCGTTGGCGGCCAATTGCCAGTCGGTGATCTCCTCGGTCGGATACTCCGCGGGCTGTCGCTGCCTCTTGCGATAGCTGTTGATGTAGGTGTTGGTCAGGATCCTGTACAGCCAGGCCTTGAGGTTTGTGCCGGCCCGGAACGAGCGAAAGCCCGCGTAGGCCTTCACCATCGTTTCTTGCAGCAGGTCCTCGGCGTCGGCGGGATTGCGCGTCATGCGCAGCGCACCGCCATATAACTGATCTAGCAGGGGAATCGCGTCGCGCTCGAAACGCGCGGTCAATTCGGCGTCGGTCTCTTTCAAGGTTTCGGCGACGGTGTCGTCATGATCTGGCTGTGCGTCCGGCGGTGACTTGTCCGCCCTATCGCCGTCAGCCATCGCGGTCCCTTCGCTCGCGGCACCATCGAAGACCCCTGGCGAGAGCTCCAGGCGTTCCAGGATTGCCACCGACACTCTTTTTCCCCTCGCTCGATCCTACGGCTATGGACTTTTGCGGCCTTCTCGGCCCGCAACTGCACCCAACAACAGCATTTTGCTGCTCGCTTGTTCCCGGCCGCAGGCCCGGCTGTGGACGCCAGGCGGACGACGCACCCATGAAATCCAGGACCACGCCGGGAGCTAATGTGGCGCCATGTCCCTCAAAGGAAAGACCATGTTCATCTCGGGCGCCAGCCGCGGCATCGGCCTTGCGATCGCCAAACGCGCGGCACAAGACGGGGCGAACATCGCCCTGATCGCCAAGACGGCTGAGCCGCATCCGAAACTGCCGGGCACGGTGTACACCGCAGCCAAGGAACTCGAGGAGGCGGGCGGACAGGCACTGCCGATCGTCGGGGACGTCCGCGACCCGGAATCGGTGGATTCCGCGGTGGCCAAGGCCGTCGAGCAGTTCGGTGGCATCGACATCTGCGTCAACAACGCGTCGGCGATCAACTTAGGGTCCATCACCGAGGTGCCGATGAAACGGTTCGACCTGATGAACGGCATCCAGGTGCGCGGCACGTATGCGGTGTCGCACGCGTGCATCCCCCACATGAAGGGCCGGGAAAACCCGCACATCCTGACGCTGTCGCCGCCGGTGCTGCTCGACAGTAAATGGCTCAAGCCGACGGCATACATGATGGCGAAGTTCGGCATGACGCTGTGTGCGCTGGGGATCGCCGAGGAGATGCGGGATGAGGGCATCGCGTCGAACACGTTGTGGCCGCGCACGCTCGTGGCCACGGCCGCGGTGCAGAACCTGCTCGGGGGTGACGAGGCGATGGGCCGGGCGCGCAAGCCGGAGGTCTACTCGGACTCGGCCTACGTCGTCCTGAACAAGCCCGCGCGCAAGTACACCGGGCACTCGTTGCTGTGCGAGGACGTGCTGGTGGAATCGGGTGTCAGCGACTTGTCGGTGTACGACTGCATCCCAGGTTCGAAACTCGGCGAGGACTTCTGGGTGGAGGGTGTCAACCCGCCCGGGTACAGACAGCCTTGACGCAGGCGTTGCTAGGCCGGTGAATAGTCAGCTGCTCAGGCAGCGTGGGTGCAGGTCGGACAGGTGCAATCGGAGCAAGCGCAGTTGTTGCAGGCATCGGCGCAGTCGGCGCACTGGCACGTGTTGTGGTTACAGGTCGGGCAGCTGCAGTCGGCGCACATACAAATTGCACACGAGTCAGAACAGTGGGGGCATTGGCAGGTAGTGCACTCGTCATAGTGCACCCCGTCGTGCGTGCGATGCTCCCGGTGCACATGCCCGTCGTGCAAATAGTCCACGTGGTCGGCGTGTAGCACCGATTTGTGCCCACAACCGGGGCCGTGGGTGTGATGGTGCTGTTCCGCGTGGCGGTGCTCGGCCGTCGTCGTCATGGTGATTCCCTAAGTTCGCGTCGCGTCGTCTACTAATAGTGGTTGATGCTAGGTGAGCCGCATCGACTGTCGCTAGTCTCCGCGGGCGACAATGCGAACGGGCGGAGACATTAACTCGAGCCGAAACGCCGATCGTGGTGGATATCGGGATCGCGCGGGATATGTGCCCTGTGGCGGTGCGAGCATCCGGTCGAGGCGGCGCTCTGGAGTCGCCCTCGGTTACGCACTCGCGGCCGTGGTCGAACATTCGGGATTATCGCGCGAATATTTGATCCGATCACACGTCCTGGGCCGCGACTCGCCCTGCACCGACGAGAACTCTGACCACAACCACACCAAAGAGGAATCCACCGACATGGGCGAAGAACGCAACACCACTGCCACCGCTGTTCGAGGGGTGAACCAGCGCGGAGTTGCCCTCAAAGAACTGGTACAGGAACCAGCCGCCGAGGAAGAACCATGCCGGGATCCTGACCGGGAACCACATCACAAAGGTGCCGATGCGCGAGCTGGGATAGAGCACGAAATAGGCGCCCAGCACGGCGGCGATCGCGCCGCTGGCGCCCAGTGTTGGTATCTTCGCGTCGGACGCCGTGCCGAAGAGCAGGGTCATCGCGGTCTGCATCATGATTGCGGCGAATCCGCCAGCGAAGTAAAAAACCAGATAGCCCAGCCGCCCCAACGCGTCCTCGACGTTCTTTCCGAAGATCGCCAAAAACAGCATGTTGCCGAGGATGTGATCCCAGCCAGCGTGCATGAACATGGCGGTGATCCACCCGACACCCCACGGCAGGCCCATGTGGCATGCGTGATCGACATCGCACGGGTAGAACGACGCCTGGTTAACCGCCGCGACCCCGTTCGGCAATTCGAAAAACAGAAAGACCGCGAAGTTGGCGACGACAAGCGCGACATTGACAACCGGGAACCGGCGGGCCGGAATGCCATCGGAGTAAGGGATCATGTCAACACTTCCGAGGCGCCGTGGCCGGTCCTGACGGCGCCGGGCCCCGGTTGTGGTGTTTGAGGGTGATTTCCGATTTCATGAATCCGCACCTCGCACCGATACGCCGGGTGTTGTCGTCCGGCAGCGTCTCCGGCTCCTGAAGTTCGGCGCTGTCCGCGGTGATGGTCCGTATTCATGTTCGCGTGTTTCAAGCCATTTTTTCGGAACATCGCGATTATCGGTGACGGCTCGACGGCGGTGGCTATCAGGTCCACGTGTCCGCCGGAATAACGGCACACGCTCGAATGCGGCAGCAGCCGATGCAGGATTCTGGCGTTGGCCAGCGGGACGACGGGGTCGTCAAAGCCGGCGATGACCAACTCATCGGCGCCCCGACTGGTTGCCACGATGTCATGCCTCCTGGAAGCGCTACGGGTGATGGCTCCATCCTGTCGACTCCGTAGGTCACCGTCATTGTGGCGGAGAACAATCCCGACACGCTAAGGGTGCATGGCGATCACCGCTCGGACGATTCCCCCGGTTATCGGTCTGGGCTACGCGTTGTCCAATCCCACCGAGCCACCGCTATCAATCTGCTATTAGCACACAACACCAAGTCGCTGGAGCGTCAATGAAGTGCTGGAAGTCGGGCGCAGACTTTGAGCCGCGGGGCGGTATGTGCACGCGTCCTAACGCGTCGAAGCGGACCGTCGTCGTTTCCCGAAGGTGTGGTGTCAGATCAGGGTGCTGAGCGTGTCGTAGAGCGGGAAGGGGTTCAGTGTAGTGATGACGACGGTGATCAGGAGCATCAAGACACTGGGCAGGCGGCGGTGGACCATGTCGGTCATGGTCTCGCGGGCGTTTTGCGGCTCAGCTTTTGATGTCTCGGGCGTGCTGTCGAGGGGTCGTTCACGGAGCTTGCCCGTCGGCCGCATTGCTTCCGCGCATTTCCGCCGAAACATCCACCGCGACGTGGGCATTCTGGGAAGATAGCGGGCACCCTTGGTGCATTTTGCGCCCTCATCTCAGGAGCGTCCGAGAACCGCGGGGAGGCAACATTGGCCACATCTGATAAGCGCAGAGCCACCCGTCGCGGGGCCGTATCAGCTGCCCTGCACGATCGAATCGCTGCTCGCCGGGCCATTGCCGACCAGACGATCTCGCTGGCCCACCTGCTCGGCCGCCGCGTCCTCGACGCCGCCGGAACTCGCGTCGGCAAGGTCAGCGACGTCGTCGTCCGTTGGGACGCCGACATCGCGTATCCACCGGTCGTCGGGATCCTCGTTGGCGTAGGCAGCGGTTTCGCGTTCGTTGATCTGCAAGACGTGACGTTGACCCAGACCGGAGCACGCCTGCGATCCGAGCAGCAGACGGTGTCGCGACCGGTTCGGGGTGAGGGCGACGTCGCGCTGGCCCGTGACGTCCTGGACCGTCAGCTCGTCGATGTCGCCGGGGTTCAGGTCGTGCGGGCCGCGGATGTCTATTTACTCAACGGCCCCCGGGGTTGGGAGCTCGCCGGCATCGACGTAGGCCTGCGGGCTTTCGGGCTTAGGCTGCTGCCTAAACGCCGAATGTGCCCGCCGCCGGATCGCGCGATCGATTGGGCCGACCTGCAAGCGTTCGTACCGCGTTTCACTGATACCCCGCTACCGGGGAACGGACCTGCAGCGGCGGCCGGCAGCGTTGGTGGTGCCGTGCAACTCGGACGTCCGGCGTCAGAGCTCAAAAAACTGCGTGCGAGAGATGTGGCCGCGATCCTTGCCGAACTGGGGCGCGGGCAGCAGGCGCAGGTGACTGCCCTCGCGACGCCCTCAGCAGCAGTTGAGGCGCTTCATCAGCTGAAACCTTCTCAGCGGGCGGCCCTGCTTGCCGAACTGAGCGAGTCGGACAGGAGCCGGCTGCAGGCGATGCTGGACGGCGGCGAACCTTCGTGACCAAGCCCCAACCGGCACAAGCCCCGCAGCACATCCGTCGCCCCTGGGTGGTCCGGCTTCTGGCTGTGCTGGCCATCCTGGGCCCTGGTCTGATCGCGGCCAATGCGGGCAACGACGCCGGGGGGATCCTGACCTACGCCAGCGCCGGTGCGCAATTCGGTTACCGAACCCTGTTTCTGATGGTTCTGGTTACCGTGGCGCTGGTCGTGGTACAGGAGATGTGCTCCCGCCTGGGTGTCTACACCGGCGAGGGGCTCGGGGGCCTGATTCGCGAACAGTTCTCTGCCCGTAGCACTTTCGGTGCGATGGCGCTGCTGCTTATCGCCAACGCCGGCCTGACAGTCAGCGAGTTCGCCGGGGTTGGTGCCGCAATGGAAATCTTCGGGGTGTCGCCGCGCATCTCGGTGCCGATCGCCGCGGTGTTCGTATGGGCGTTGACGGTCCTGGGCTCCTACTCGCGGGCCGAGCGGTTGTTTCTCGTGCTGACGCTGGCCTTCCTGGCCTACCCGATCGCCGCCTTCCTGGGTCACCCCAACGGCAAGGAGGTGCTCAGCAACCTGGCCTGGCCGCATTTCCTGGCCAGCCATGAGTTCCTGGTGCTCGGCGTCGCGCTGATCGGCACGACCATCACGCCCTACATGCAGTTCTACGCGGCCTCTGCGTGCGTGGATAAAGGCATCAAACCCGCCGACTACCGCGGTGAGCGCATCGACGCCGTCAGCGGCGCCATCTGGAGCGACTCGATCAGCATCTTTATCATCATCGCGACAGCGGCTGCGATCGGTGGGAGCGGGCCATTGCAGTCGGCCCGGCAGGCTGCGGAGGCGTTGAAGCCCGCAGTGGGCCCGGCCGCGCCGCAGCTGTTCGCCTTCGGTCTGCTCGGGGCGTCGCTGCTCGCCGCTTCGGTGGTGCCGCTGTCGACCTCGTATGCCATCGCCGACGCGACGGGGGCGCCGCGTTCGGTGTCGAAGAGCCTGCGTGAAGCACCCCTGTTTTACGGCATCTTCACGTTGCAGATCGTGGTCGGCGCGGCCGTCGCGCTCGCGCCCGGCAACCTCATCGCGCTCGTCGTCAACGCCCAGGTGCTGAACGGGATCATCACCCCGATGCTGCTCACCTACGTGCTGATCCTGGCCAACCGGTCGAACGTGTTGGGAAAGGCCAAGAACGGCCCGATCTTCAAAGCGGTCGCCACCGCGTGCGTCGCCGTCGTCGGAATCCTGTCGTTCGTCGTCCTCGTCGAAACCGTCTTCGGCCTAGGCTGAGATGCCTGCGGCGATCCCACCACGCCTGACCGTCGCCGAGCGCCGGGAGCTCGGCAGGTCGGCTCGGACATGGCTGCCGCGGTCGTGTCTAGCGGATTACGTTGCGGCGCAGGACCGTCCGGATCCGGTGGTGTTGTTGGAGGGCCAGGCGACCACGCGGGTGCCGGAGCTCGTGCCCATCCGGTACGGCCGAATGTTGGCCTCACCGTTGTCCTTTTATCGGGGAGCCGCGATGATCATGGCTTCCGACCTGGCCACTAGTCCCCAAACGGGACAGCAGGTGCAGCTGTGCGGAGACGCTCATCTGTCCAACTTCGGTCTCTTCGCCTCACCAGAGCGCAATCTGGTCTTTGACCTCAACGACTTCGACGAGACACTGCCTGGGCCATGGGAGTGGGATGTCAAGCGGTTGCTGGCAAGCCTGGCCGTTGCCGCGCGCGGCAACGGCTTCGACGCTGCGGCATGTGAACAGGTGGTGCGAGCCGGCGCGGAGGGCTACCGGTTCCGGATGCTGGCGTTGGCGGAGATGCGCGAGCTCGACTTGTGGTATGCGGAAACATGCGTCGACGACGCGTTGATTGCCAGCGTCGACTCGACGTTCGGGCACCAGATTCGCCACACCGCGGCAAAAGCAAAGTCACGCAATCAGCTGCAGGCGCTGGCCCAGCTGACCCGCCTGGTCGACGGGCAGCGTCGGTTGGCGAGCGATCCGCCGCTGCTCGTCCCGATCGACGAGCTCGTCGGCGCGGCCCAGGCACGCGCGCACGAGCAACATATGGGGGTCCTTATCAGCACCTACATGCAGAGCCTGGACGCCGCGCGGCGCATGCTGATCAGCCGCTTCCGTTACGCGGGCATGGCCCGCAAGGTCGTCGGAGTCGGCAGCGTCGGCACCCGAGTCTGGGTCGTGCTGATGCTTGGGCGCGACGAGGACGATCCGCTTTTGATGCAGGTCAAGGAGGCCCAGTCCTCCGTGCTCGAGTTCTGCCTGTCGCCGAGCGCCTACGGCAATGCTGGAGAACGCGTGGTCGTCGGGCAGCGGCTGATGCAGGCCACGGGCGACGTCCTGCTGGGGTGGCTGCATGCGGTCGGCCCAGACGGTCATGAGGGTGATTACTACGTGCGCCAGTTGCGCGACTGGAAGGGCTCGGCCGACGTCGAGTCGATGAGCCCGACGGTGCTGGCCGACTACGGCCGCTCCTGCGGGGAAGTGCTCGCCCGGGCGCACGCCCGCACGGGCGATCGCGTTGCGATTGCGTCCTACCTCGGCAAGGGCGACCAAGCCGATCGGGCGCTGGCGCGTTACGCCGCGGCATATGCCGACCAGAACGATCGCGACTACAAAGTGCTGCGCGAAACTGTCGCCGGCGGTCGCCTGACGGCCCGTTACGATCTCTGACACGCATGGAAGGGCCCTACACAGACAACCGCGACATGCCGTGACCGTGGTTCCCGCCACCTCAACAACGAACCTCATCGCGAGGCTTGCAACAAGTATGGTGCCTTAGTGACCACCGACCCTAAGGATCGACCGACGGCCTCGAAGTCGGGAATGCCGAGTTGGCTCAAGCGGGTGATCTTGTTCGCGAGCCTCGGCGCTGTTCTCGTGATCGTGCATTTCATTCTGGCGGCGTTCCTCCCGCGTTGGTGGGCGGAGCGGATGGGCGAGCTGTCCGATAGAGGTTTCGCCCGGGGTATTACGTGGGGTCTGCTCTTCGGCGGACTGTGCACGCTGGTGCCGTTGCTGCTGGTCCTAATTGGCGCCCTGGTTTGGCGCAAGCGCGGCGGGCGGTTCATCGCCGGTATCGCGGACCTACTGGCGTTCCTGTTCGCGTTGCCGAATCTGATGACGCTCAGCGTCGTGTTCGGGGGCAGCAGCGCCGCGCACGCGGGCCAACGCATCATGGACGTGGAGGCGCCTGGATTCCGCGGCGCCTCCCTGGTCGGGGCGATCATCGCGGCGATGGTATTCGTCGGGGTGGTCGTGTTGACGGTTCAGTACCGACGTCGCGGACGTGAGCTTGCGAAGGCACGCGCACAGTAGACGTTGCCTGATCGCACCACCCTCGCTGCAGCCCGATTGCTCCTCCGCGACTAATTACGAAGTAGCGCAGATGGAGCATCCCAGGGACGATCTCAACTTACGGGTCAACCGCCTGCGGCCCGGGTTATGTCACCCGCCCGGCACCGAAGCGCGACTATCGAGCGCGGTCCGACGTCGAGTTGTGCGCTGGCAGTGCCCGCTCGTGCGGGATCGAACGTGTCACAGACGATGTCCCAACGGTGCGCGGAGGCATCGGCGGGCACGGTGAAGGTCAGAGGTTCCCACCACGCGTTGACGAAGAACAGGAAGTCGTCATCGAGCAGTGGTGTGCCGTCGGCGTCGACGTCGGGGTCCGTTGAGCCGTCTATCCAAAGGGCGACGCTGCGCGCCACGGGATCCGTCCAATTCTGATCGGTCATTTCCGTCCCCGACACGGTGAACCAGCGCAAGTCCGCAGCGGCGGGGCCGGTGAGGAAGCGCCGCCGCCGGAACACCGGATGACGGCGCCTCAATTCGATGAGATCCGTCGTGAACCGCAGCAAGTCGCGGTCGATCGCCGACCAGTCGAACCAGGTGACGTCGTTGTCCTGGCAGTACGCGTTGTTGTTGCCCCGTTGGGTGCGGCCGGCCTCGTCGCCGCCCAGCAACATCGGCACACCGGCCGAGAGCAACAGGGTCGCCAGAAAGGCCCGCTGCTGCCGCGCCCGCAACGCCAGCACGTCCGGATCCGTTGTCGGACCTTCGATCCCGCAATTCCAGGACCGGTTGTCGTCGGTGCCGTCGCGATTGCCCTCGCCGTTTGCCTCGTTGTGCTTGCCGTTGTAGGACACCAGATCGGCCAAGGTGAAGCCGTCATGCACAGTGACGAAGTTGACCGATGCGCTTGGGCGGCGTCCCTCGCCACGCCCGCCGTAGATGTCGGCCGAAGCACACAGTCGCGACGCGAAGTCGCCCAGCATCCTGTCGTGGCTGCGCCACCAGTCCCGGGTGGTGTCGCGGAAGCGCCCGTTCCACTCGCTCCATAGCGGCGGGAAACGGCCGACGTCGTAGCTGTCCAACCGGCCGACGTCCCACGGCTCGGCGATCAGCTTCGCCTGCGAGATCAGCGGATCTTGGGCCACCAAATCAAAAAAGGCCGAGAACGGGTCGAAGTCACCCGCCTGTCGGCCTAGGGTCGGGGCCAGGTCGAAACGGAAGCCGTCGACGCCCATCGCGCCGAACCAATAGCGCAGCGAATCCATCATCATCCGCAGCGCCACAGGGTTTCCAGTGTTCACAGAGTTACCGCACCCGGTGGTGTCGACGTAGCGGCCTGGGTCGTTCGGATCGAGGCGGTAGTACGCGGCGTTGTCCAAGCCGCGGAAGCACATTGTGGGACCTCCGGGTCCGCCTTCGGCGGTATGGTTGAACACTACGTCGAGCACAATCTCCAGACCCGCCGCATGCAAGGTATCGACCATCGAGCGGAATTCCTCGACCTGGCCGCCGGGCTGGCCGGCGCGCACCGCCGCGGAGTAGCCGGCGTGCGGGGCGAAGAAGCCGAGCGTGTTGTACCCCCAGTAGTTTGTCAGACCGCGCGCCATCAGGAATTCCTCGGGAACGTAGTGGTGGACCGGCAGCAGCTCCACCGCGGTGACACCGAGACGGATCAGGTGCTCAAGTGACGCGTCGTGCGCCAGACCGGCGTAGGTGCCGCGGAGTTCCGGTGGCACGCCGGGATGGGCGGCGGTGAATCCGCGCACGTGCACTTCGTAAACGATCGTGTCGGCGAGCGGGTGCTGTGGGCGGAATGCTGTCAGAGCGGGTGCGCTTTCGAGGACCACCCCGCGCGGCATGTGAGCGGCCGAGTCCAGCGGGCTGGGCGCCGATGGGTTACCCGTTGCGTGCCCGAGCAGTTCGGGCCCGAACCGCACCCGGCCCTCGATTGCGCGAGCGTACGGGTCGAGCAGCAGCTTGGCGGGGTTGTAGCGCAGGCCACGTGCGGGTTCGTAGGGCCCGCTGACGCGGAGACCGTAAAGCTGCCCCGGCCCTACCCCAGGGACAAACCCGTGCCAGACGTCGCCGTCGCGTTCCGGCAGAACCAGTCGTTCCTCAGTGTCTTCGGCGTCGAACAGGCACAGGGTCACCCGCTCGCCGCCCGACGAGACCGCGAAGTTCGTGCCGTGCGCGTCGGTGGTCGCGCCCAGAGGCGCGGACCTGCCGGGAAAAATCGTATGGCTCATCCGGTGTTCTTTTCCATCGCAATCCGCCTGGCGCGCGCCTTCCTAAGTCGGCCGAAAGCTTTAGACGACGGCGCCGAGACCAGTCAGCGAACGCCCGACGATCAGCGTATTCATCTCCCGGGTTCCTTCATATGAGTAGATCGCTTCGGCGTCGGCGACGAAGCGCCCGACGTTGTGCTCCAACAGGATTCCGTTTCCGCCGAGCAGTTCGCGCGCCCAGCCCACGGTTTCGCGCATCCGCACGGTGCAAAACGCCCAGTTCGTGCATCCCAGGCACGATCTCGACCGGAAACGTTGCACGCGACCAGTGCTCAAGCAGAACGGGCGCGACATCGACCGTCATGAATTTGCGCACAGCATGCAGTAGGCCGCGTTCCTCATCGGTGAGCAAGTGCTCATACGAGTAGAAATCTGACCTGTCAAACCCGTTGTCGCTCATGGCCGTTCTCCGGGTTCACTCAGAAACTTCTCGATGACGGGCGCAAGTTCGGTGGCATTCTGCACGAGGTCGATATGCCCGCCGTCGTGCAGATGTAGCCGCGCGTGGGGCAGCAGCGCGTTCATGATGCGGGCGTTGATCACCGGGATGATCGGGTCGTCGGTGCCGGCCACGATCAAGGTCTCCTGTCGCACTGCAGGCAGCGCGAACAGGCTGGTCCAGACCGAGCCCGCGAGCAGTTGGTGCAGGTAGCCGATCTTCGATCCGGCGTGTAGCTGCCGCACGAACAGGCGCGCCACCTCGTCGCCATGCGTGCGGACGGTACCGCCATACAGCTCACCGGCGATGGATGCGGCGTAGCCGGGATCGGAGAACCTTCGTGGGGTAGCCATTTTCGCCAGGACCCTCGGGTGGGCCGGCACCATAAGCACGCCGGTACCGGTCGCCGCCAGCACCAGGCGCCGACACCGGCGCGGATTCTGGAAGGCGAACTGCTGCGCAAGTGCGCCGCCCCAGGACAGCCCGAGCACGTCCACCACGCCGATTTCCAGCTTGGACAGCAGCCGGCCCAGCACCCAGGCGAGGTAGGGGAACCCGTAGGGGCCAATGGATGTCGGTGATCCTCCGGTCCCGGGAACGTCGAACCTGATCACCGTGGTGTCCAACTGTTCCACCAGCGGATCGAGCACTTCCAGGCTGGCCCCGATGCCATTGCACAGCACCAGCGGCACGCCGGATCCGCGGCGGACGTTCACCCGGATCCGCTGACCGCCGGCCGTGACGTAGCGGTGTTCGCCAACAGTGCTCACCGTTGTCAGCCGGCGCGCGGCTTTCACTTTTCCATCACATAACTGCCCGGGGCCGGACCGAGCGGCGGCAGGCCTTCACAGCCAAGCGTCTTCGGCGCGTCGACTTCCGGGCCGCTGCGCTCGGCCAGCCAAGAGACGTAGTCCGGCCACCAGGAGCCAGCGAACTTCTGCGCAGAGTCCAGCCACTGTTCGGGATCTTCTGCCTCGACCGGCCCAGTCCGGAACGACGACTTCGGGTTGCCGGGTGGGTTGACCAGCGCCGCGATGTGGCCGCTTGTCGATAACACGTAGCGGTTATCCTTGCTGCCGAGCAGGCGCGCGCTGCGGTAGGTAGCTTGCCACGGGGATATATGGTCGGCGACGCCGCCGATGACGTATGCGTCGGACGTTATTTTGCCCAGGTCGACCGGGCTGCCGAGCATGCTGACAGCGCCGGGGGTGACCAGCGCATTGTCCAGCCCCATCAGCACCATGTCGCGATGTAGCGCGGCGGCCATCCGGGTCGTGTCAGCGTTCCAGAACAACACGTCGAATGCCGCCGGCTTACGGCCCTGGACATAGTTGTTCACGACGTAGCGCCACACCAGGTCGGTCGGTCGTAGCCACGCGAACATCTCCGCCATGTCACGCCCGTCGAGATAGCCTTTTCTGCCCGAGACTCGAATCGCCGCGTGCGCCGCGCGCTCGCTCATTGCCGCAGCGGCGAAACCGGCCCGATTTTCATCCAGCACGGTGACCGCCAAGGTGAGGCCCGCGACCCGATCGCCCTCGCCGATGTCGCCGAGATGGGCCGCGGTCATCGCCGCGAGGATGCCGCCCGAGCAGGTCGCCAGCAGGTGGGCGCTGTCGGTGTCGGCGACTTTCTGCACCGCATCCATTGCCTCGATGATCGCCGCACCGTAGGCGTCGAAGCCCCAGTCACGATGGCGGGCTTGCGGGTTGCGCCAAGAAATGACGAACACCTGCTGACCTTGCTGCACGAAGTACTCGATCATGCTGCGCCCGGGCGCGATATCCATGATGTAGTACTTGTTGATCACCGGCGGCACCATGAGCAACGGAACGGCGCGCACCTTGGGCGTCTGTGGTGCGTACTGAATCAATTCGAACATCGAGGTCTGCACCACCACCGCCCCCTTGGTGATGGCTAGCCCTCCTGGTTCTCGCCCACCGAGAAGGCGTCGGGCTCGATCATCGCCGGCACCCGGGGCTTCGAAAGCATGTCTCGGGCGAAAGCTCTCACACCCCGCACGGCGCTCAGACCGCCGGTGTCGATCAGCGCCTTCCAGCCGAGCGGACTGATCAGCGGGTTGTTGGTCGGCGCCAAACCCTCCACCAGGTTGTCCATCACGAACCGCATCTTCTCGGTATCGCGCCAATCCAGCCGTGCGTCGTCGAGCAAACCCTCGGCGGCCTCGGCGCCGGCCAGATAGCCCTGCATGATTCGGTGCAGTAGCGGGTTCTCTTGCCAGGCAGGGTCGGTGAAGCGTTTGTCAGCCCGCGCCGGGGCGCGGTGGGACTTGCCCGCCGCGATGGCGCCGAGTTCGCGAGTAAGCGCGCCGGCTCGGCCGGCCACGGCACCGGGGTGCCGGGCAAGGTTGGCGCCGAAGCGGGCCCAGGTGGCGTTCGGCATCATGCGACTGGCGAACGGCTTGGTAGCGCTGGTGAGGAGCAGGTCGAGTGGGGCGGCCAATTCGTCGGCTTTGGCGGCTGGAACTAAGGCTTTCGGCGCGGAAGCCATGATCATTGTGTCCTTTCAGTTTCGGAACCGTGATGTCGCGCTTCTGGACCTTGCCGGTGGGGCCCTTGGGCAGAGCGTCGACAAGCCAGACCTGGCGGGGATACTTGTAAGCGGCCACCCGCTCCTTGACGTAGTCGCGCAGGTCTTCGGGGGTCGCCGACGCGTCCGCTTTGAGGGCGACCGCGGCGCCGACTTCCTCGCCGAGCGAGTCGTGCGGGATGCCGATGACGGCGGCTTCGGCCACCGCCGGATGCTCGTAGAGCACTTCTTCGATCTCGCGGGGGTAGATGTTGTACCCGCCACGGATGATCATGTCCTTGGTCCGGTCGACGATGTAGAAGTAGCCGTCCTCGTCAACTCGGCCGACGTCCCCGGTATTGAGCCACCCCTCGGGGGTGATCGTGGCCTTGGTTGCGTCGGGCAGGTTCCAATAGCCCTTCATCACGTTGTGGCCGCGGATCTGGATCTCGCCCGTCTGCCCCTGGGGCACCTCCACGCCGTCCAGGTCGACTACCCGCATCTGGACGCCCTCGATCGGGGTGCCGATCGAACCCACCTTGCGCTCCCGGTGCGGATGATTGAACGCGGCCGCCGGAGAACTTTCGGAAAGCCCATAACCCTCGAGAACGGCACAGCCAAAAGCTTTTTCGAAATCGGCGAGAACCTGAACAGGAAGTGCCGCACCGCCGGAGACACAGGTCCGCAGACTGCGCGTCGCCTCCGGCGACGCCTGATCTGCCACGGTCAGCAGCGCCGAGTACATCGTCGGTACCCCCTGGAACACCGTGACTCCGTCCCGCTCGATCACCTCGAGGGCCTTGCTCGGCTCGAACCGAGGGATCAGCGTCAACGTCGCGCCCGACAGGACCGAGCCGTTGAGCCCGCAGGTCAGACCGAACACATGGAACAGCGGCAAGCAACCCATCACCACATCGTTCGGACCGGTCTCGACCAGGGTGCGCACGCTGACCTCGGCGTTGCGGCCCAGATTGCCGTGGGTGAGCATCGCACCCTTGGGCTTGCCGGTGGTGCCGGAGGTGTGCAGGATGACCGCGACGTCGTCGTGGCCGCGTTCCACCGGGGCATCCTGGCGCGGGCAGGTCGGCGATCAGCCCGGCCAGCGCGGCATCATCGACAAGCCAGCACTGGGCGCCCACCTCGTCGGCGCCGGCAGTGGCTTCGTCGGCGAAAGCGGGCGCCGCGAACAGCGCTTTGGCGCCGCTGTTGGACAAGTAATAGGACACCTCGCGGAATTTGAGCAGTGGGTTCATCGGAACGGCGACCGCACCCCGATACATGATGCCGTAGAACACGATGGCGAAAGCGGGCGTGTTAGGCAGCATCACCCCCACCCGATCGCCCGGCTCGACGCCGGCCTGCTCTAACAGCGTGGCCACCCGCGGCGGCCGCGGCGTCGAACTCGGCGAAGGTGAGCTCGAGATTCTCGCAACGCAACGCGACACGTTCGGGGTGGCGGTGTTTTGATGCGATCAGATTGGCGCTCAGAGCGGTCATGGTCTTGCCTCCGAAGTGTTGGTGCTGCTGGTTTCCATCATCGTTAGGGCGTCCGCGCACCACAATGTCGAGGAAAACAACAAGAAGATCGGTTCGATGTGACAGTCCACATCAAGCAATTTCCGGAATAGGGTTCGGGGTATGAGCGTGGCATCGAAAGCCGGCAGCGACCAGCGAGGCGCCGCCCCTGATCCGCACATCGCCGAGCTCGGCAGACTTATGCTGGGCCGGGCCCCGAAATTGGGAAAAGCAATGGCGGATCTGCTCTGCCGGGAGATCGAGGCATATCGCGACGGCACGGTCGTCGCAAAGGATCAGGTAGCCCAAAGCTGCGTGGCAAACGTGACCTTCATCTTCGACTCGCTCGCCGGGAACGTGGACGTCGACGTATCGCCTGCCGAGCACACAGGCATTGCGCGAGCGCTCGCGGGCGTGCCGCTGCCTGCAGTCATGACCGCCTACCGGATCGGATTCCGATTCATGTGGGAGCAGACCATCGCCACCGCGCGCGCCGCCGCGATACCCACAGACGCCATCCTGGACGCCACCGCACGCGTCTTCATCGCACAGGACATCTTCACCCAGGCGATGAGCGCCGCCTATCGCCAACAATTGACTACCCAGATCCTCGAGCGGGAGGAAGAGCGTTCTGCGTTGGTGGAGGCGCTGCTGTACCACAGGATCACCGACGCCCAAAGCCTTTGGGAAGCAGCAGATCTGCTTCGGCTACCCACCTCAGGACCCTATGTCGTCGTGGCGGCGGAACTGCCGGCGATCGGGAAGCTCGGATTACCGACAATCGAAAACAAGCTGTCGATCCGCGACATCCGATCGGCGTGGCGGCTGCTGCCCGACTTACAGGTCGGCATCGTCCATCTGCGGGGCCACGCGACACCGGCCGCCCTCAACACCCTTGTCGAGGTGCTCAGGCAGGCTGCGACCGCCCGAGTCGGCATCAGTCCGCCGTTTCACGAGCTGGCCGAAACCAGCGACGCACTTCGATTCGCCCGCCTGGCGGTCGCCGGAAAGTCGTTGGCCGACTCACTCGTCACCGTCTTCGAGGACACCCCGCTTGCCGTCGCGGCAGTCAGCGCCCCCGAGGTGATGGCGAAGATCAGGTCGTCAGTACTGGGGCCACTGAACGCGCTGCCGGCCGAGGAACGAACGCTGCTGCTCAATACCTTCCGGGCCTGGGTAGAGGCGGGCGGCTCTGCCAATGACACCGCCGCGGCGATCTATTGCCACCCCAATACCGTGCGGCACCGACTGCGCCGCATCGAGGAGTTGACCGGTCGATCGCTCTCGCGGCCCAAAGACATCGCCGAGCTGTGTCTGGCTTTCGAGGTCGAGCGACGCCTGCCTTAAGCCGCGTGCGCCTTCAGCCGGTGCCGAACCTGCAGTGCGCTGATGACCTCCACGATGCCGATGGCAATCAGCCAGCAACCGGCAACCAGGGTCAGGATCGGGACCGAACGGATCGGAGAGATGATCAGCACTCCGCCGCCGATCATCGTGACCACGCCAACGAGTGCCTGCCAGCCCCGTCCGGGGACGCGGTCCAGGGCTAGAGCCGCCGTCAGCAGAGTCGCCCCACGAAAGAGCCAACTGATACCGATCCAGATGGCCAAAAACACGATCGAGTCGTAGACGTTGCGGAAGCAGAAGAACCCCAGCACCAGCGACACGGCGCCGGTGAGGAACTCCAACACCCTCATTGCAGGGCCGGAGTGCGTGGCGAAAGCCGCGACCATGTAGCCGAAGCCGGACGCCACCAGATAGATGCCGAACAAGATCCCTGCCACTACCCATGTCGGGCCAGGCCACGCCAACACGATGACACCCAGGGCGACAGCCAGGACGCCAATCAGGAGAAGCATCTGCCACGCGCTGCGGGCAAGCTGATGCAGTGGACCTTCGAAAGCGGTCTTCTCATCGGTAATTGTCATTCGCTCATCATTCGCCACATTCGGCGTCAAGAAAATGTCCGCACCGACACAATTTCGCATCGTCGACAGTTGTCGCGAACAACGTTGAGGCGAAACCGCTGGTGTGTGACGCGCGGACGCGCTGAGGGAACACCTCCGGGAAGCTTTGTCTCCCGAAGACAACAGCCTGCCGCAAGTTGGTCGGTCGAGGACATCGCCGTCGTGCAACAACGTCGATAGGTTTCATCTCCAACACGGCACCACGTTCTCGCGGATCATCGTCGCCCGTCCGAATCATGCTGTGCAACAACATATTCAGCCAAATGTTAGGTGAAATCATGTTTCTGCCCACCCTCATCATCCTGATGGTCCTGTCCCCCGTGCTCCTGCCGGCCGTCATCACCGTTGTCCACATTCTCACCGGCCAGGCGCGGACTTCCACCCAAGATCGCGTTGCGGCGAACTTCCCGCGGCGCACCACATCCCCGCATCTAGCCGCGCCCGCCGCCGCGTAGTTCGTTGATCATTTCGCCTGCACAGCGGCCTGCAGAACGACAGGGCCGTACCAATGGCACACCAGCAACGCCAGTTCTACGTCGAGCCGATCTTCGGGACGATGGGAACAGATTTCGCTGCCGCGCCGGGCAACGGCACGACCCACCCGATATTTCACCGTGTTGAAGTGCAAATTGAGTTCCTCGGCCGCCACCTTGTAGCTGGAGCCGCAGCCCAAAAACACCCGCAGCGTCTCACGCAACCGCGCGTCGCTCTCATCGTCGCCCGCGAGATCACCCAGCACCTCGGCTACCCACACCCGAATATCGGCAATGTCGCCGTTCAGCAGCCCCGCAATCGACACACCGGGATCGGTTGCCGCGATCACCGTCGGCTCGCGCTTGCCGACCATCGCTACGCGGTGGGCGCTTTCGGCCTCTCGATGTGACTGGCGAAAACCCTCGACGCCGGCGGCTACCCTCCCGATTGCCACGCTCGGCGAATCGGGACGCGTCCCGACGAACTGGCGGAGTTTCACTGCGACGTCGGCCACGTCGCCTGTCAATGCCCGGTACGGCAGCCAACCCCATCCGCAGGTTCGATCGGCGGCGACGAAAAGCGAGCCGGCGCCCGCACCCGCCGCTTCGCCCAGTTCGCGAAGAAATCGTTGCAGCCCGGCAAGTTCCTGGCCGTCAGTGCTCGCTTCCGGGTACCAGAGGACGAGCGCGAGGTGGTGCCACCGCAGTGGATAGCGGATCGACCTAGAAGCCGCATCGACGTCAACGGGCTTGGCTGCGGCAAGGATTTCGCGCACCCGCAGGGCGCGAACGCTGTTCTGGTTCTCCAGCCATCGTTCGCGTTCGTCTTCGTAGGCGGCGACCACTTGTTGCGAAATCCAGTCGATGTACTCGAACAGCGTGGCGGTGATCGCCTCGATGACCGAGTACCGCATCTGTTCTGAGATATCGAGCGCCCGCACTTCGGTGAACACCAGCTCGTTCATCAGCCGCTGACCGAGCCGATAGGCGCGAACAAGCGCATTCACCGGCACCCCGTGTTGCGCCAATCGCCGCGCGTATTCCAGGGCTGCGGTGGGCGCCTCAACCCGCTCAACGGCTATGTCATAGCGCAACGCACGCAGAATCGTATCGACGTTGCCCTCGACGCTGGGTCCCAGCAGTTCTGTGATTCGTTCGTCACCGCGCAACTCCGGGATTTGGAGTTCCCCAGGGACCCGCGCATCCCCGACGCCAAGTCCGCCAGCCGAACGTGCAAGCGTTCGGCGGTCTCAGCGACGTGGCGGCTGACTTGAACCTCGTCCTCGAACTGCGTTTTCGCCACGCTCTTGACGGTAGACCTCGCTGTCAATGCCGTGTTGCCGAATCGCGCGGTCAACAGTTGTCTTCCGGCGACAACACCGGCACGCATTTTCGTCTGGCGGCCACTGTTTTGCGGCACGCCCAATTCCTAATGTTGCGGCTAATTCAGTCGATCCCGAAGACCAGCAGCAAAGGAGCCACCGCCATGGGGTTCACCAAGCCGTATTTCCCCGATGTCGATCCGGACACTTTCCTGAAAAAGCCATTGATGGAACGAATGCGGATCCTGGCCATCGATTGGGCCGAGAACGGCTTCGGCTCACCGAAGATGATCCATACCATCTATATCGTCAAGCTCGTCGTGCTGTTCGCGGTTGCCGGCATCACCGTCGCGACGGCGACGTCGGGGCTGCCTGCCTTCTGGCACGTGACCGAATGGTGGAACCAACCGATCGTCTACCAAAAGATCATCGTGTGGACCGTGCTCCTCGAGGCCATTGGTGTGGCCGGCTCCTGGGGGCCGCTGGCCGGCAAGGTCAAGCCGATGACCGGCGGCATTCTGTTCTGGGCCCGACCTGGAACCATCCGGCTGCGACCATGGAAGTGGGTCCCGTTCACCAATGGCAACCGGCGAACCTGGCTCGACATCGGGCTCTACCTGGCACTGCTGGTGAGCCTGGCCATACCGCTGCTGTCGCCGGGCGTGCATAGCGATTCGCTCTCGAAAGCGTTGCCGGACAACATATCGGGCTTGATCAATCCGGCCCTGCTGGTCGCGCCAATTGCGCTGCTGGTGCTGAACGGGTTGCGCGACAAGACGATCTTCCTGGCCGCCCGTGGCGAGCAGTACTTGCCGGTCC
>CAVPVJ010000029.1:0-26481 GCA_963709125.1 uncultured Actinomycetota bacterium | reverse complement strand
GGTTATCTCAAGGACCGCCAGCCCTGTGAATGCCAGTCGAAGGATCGAAGATGATCAAACAAGCGGTAGCTGATAGCCGAGAGACGACGCATTGTGTCGTCGAGTTAGTCTCGGGCCCCACCGCGGAGGGTGGAATCGACGCCTTCGAGCTGTCGCACGCTCGCACGGTTCTGGTCAACCAAGGCGCTCATCGGACGCGAGGGTTTGTTGCAACTACTGAGTCCTCAGATCGAAGAGGGCGTCGACTTTCTCCGCGAGATGGCGCGGAAGTTTAACGGTGAGTTAAAGCCTGTGACGACGGTGTTGGCTGTCAAAGGGTTCAAAGCGACTCCTTTCCTGCACTGGCTGGACCGCCAGTTCGACAACGAAAGCGTGATGCTGGCCGCCGAGCCCGATCACTTCGTGATCGCACCGAATCCGGACGCGACGGTCACCATCGTTGAGCAGCTCGGCTCCTTCGTCAGCCTGATAAAGCTTCCCGCCTACGACGGCGCTGCGATATGGGATGCAGCCGTGGTCGACCAACTGCTTCCCGAGTCGGAGTACCAGTTTCGGCGGCTTGGCCGTATGACCCTGACTGACGGCACTTTGGTGGGACGCATGCTGACCCAGTTGGCGACACCGCGCAGGGATTCAATGCGAGTCTCACCGCGTATCTTCCGGCGGCTTGCCCGGAGAGACTTTCGAGCATCACCGCCAGCATCTCGCCGTTGAGTTCAGAAACTGGGTCTCGCTGCTGCCGCGGAGAGTCAGTCCTGAGCTGTGGGCCACCAACGTCGGGATGTGCGCAATGAAGGGAACCAAGATGCGCATTGGAATCGGTGTCTGTCGGTGTTTCGCGGCCGTTACGCTGGTGATCGGACTAGCCTTCGGCACCGTATCTTTGAGTCACGCCGACCCGTCCGACGATGCTCCAGTCAGCCCTTTCCCGGAACTCAAAGATATCGCGGTGTGGTACGACCAACGACAGCCGGAGGAATTCTTCCTGCCTGATCGTCCGGGTGTCTGGTTCCTGTCACCCTCTGGACTTAACTGCGGCATCTGGCACTGGGGAGCTTTGGCTGCGCCGGCGACATTACGGGTGCGCCCCCAGACGTGCATAACATCGCTTGGTACAACGGGAACCGCGGCGTGCACTACGGCTGGACAGCGGCCATACAATTTCCCGCCGGGCAGGCCCAACAGACGTTGCCGCCGCGGAGCTACGTCACCTATGAGTCGACGACGTGTGCCACCATGCCGGACGGCAGCGTTTACTGCGAGCACGGCGACTTCCGATTCCTGATCACGCCGACAGGGACCTGGCTCAAAGACTGGGACGACAGGCGGTCCTACGTCTGCCTCAGCTACGGGACGTGCCCGACCTGACCGTCAGCCGTTGATGAACGGTGTGCTGCCGTAACAGGTGACGTTGCCTACATCGAGGGTGTTCTCGCAGATCAGCGATCCGCGGACGTAGATTCGGACGGTGACCCACCTCGACGGCGCCGCGACCGGTCGCCAGTCGGCGCGGACTTCGGCACCCTGTTCTGTTTGGCTGCGCGCGCTGGGCACCGTCACGTTTTGCCGCCAGGGAAGCGGAACGCCCTGCAATGACATTCGCTGGGAGTGGTCGTTGTACTCGACATTGACCACGCTAACATAGGTGGTCAGCGAAACGATCTCATAGGTCACGCTATCCTCGGCAACAGCAGGGGGGGGCCAGTGCAACAGCGAAGACCCCGGCGACGAGCGCGGCCACTGGCAGTTTGCTACCGATCATCGGTTCTCCTGGTGGTGTCGGCGTCGGACTGGATCGCGGCGGTCGTAGGTAGTGGCATTCATGGTCCGGCCAACACCAAGGAAGTAAACGTGTAACCCGTTGTTTCGTTTCGCCGCAGGCTTATTCCGAAGTCCGTGTAGGAACAGTCAGGAATGGCGGCATAACCTTCCAGCAGCATCCCCTTTATCGCGTCGGCGTCGTTTTTGGCGGCCCCTTGCAGCGTCGTGCCCTTGTTGCCGTGGTAGCCGAGATCCTTGAGTCCGGGCACCGGGTCCGAGATGGGTTCTTGCCTGGCGGTGTGGTTGACGTAGTCGTCGGTGAGTCGATTGATGACTTCTGCTGCCTGCTCGACAATCGGGTCGTAGCGCAACGGTTTGCATGGCGCGTCGCTGCGCAGCGATGCCACCGATCTTGGAGGTCGGGCGCCGGTTCCGCCGATGCCGATGGTGCCGACCACATGCCGGCCAAAACAACGCATAGCGTCGCCGCCGCACCGCTCCTGAGGCGCGACAGGGTCGCACGCCGGAATCGTTATTTGCAGACATCTGAGTGGATGATCTTGCTACCCCAGCGCTTGTCCTTTGCACTGCGGGACCGGTGAACCAGTCAGGCTGATGACTCTTGATGCCGTCGTTCATAGCCGCCAGGTACTGCCAGACGTGGTAGAAGCTTTCGCCTTGATAAAGCGGAAAATAATTGTCGCCGAAATCGTTTTTGGTTTGGGTGAGGGCCTGGGCACGCGGAGCGAGGAAGGACACCAATTGATCGATATTTGCCGTAACGATGTCGACCTGATGCTGAATATCGCCAACGCTGTAGTCCCAGTCACTGCCTGCCCCATTGATGACGCCGGGTCCATCAGGCGTGATGCGGTTGAACTGCACCCTGTCGATTTGACGTTCCAGAATTTCGTACTGGGCGTTGAACCACTGGCACATCTCCCGCTCAGCGGTGATATCGGCGTCGGTGACGCTTCCTCTGGTCTGGTTATACGGAAAAGGAAACTTCGGAGTCCAGTTGCTCGCCGTCGGCGTCACCACGGGTAACGGCACGATCAGGTCGCTGTCGCTGGCCGGGTCGGCATGAGAAGCAGGCCCGGTCACGAGGGCCGTCAACTGATACATGCGATCAGCAGGCACGTAGACGCTCGCCTCGACAAAACTTGCGGCCATGACGGAGCCATTTCTCACCCCTGCCGTTCTACTTTTGTTCCACCACGGCGCCGATTCCGCCGACATCGCTGATCTGCCAGTTCTTGGTGGTGTCGATCGTGACGCTGTATGTCGCGGTGGACCGCAGCGGATCCGGGGCCTGCATGGTCTTGGTGAGAACGGTGACGAACGAGTCGACGACATAGGCGCCGCCGTTCTTGGAGACAACCTTGGCCGCGAGCGGACTTGCCGTCGATGTCCACTGCAGAGGAACCAGGATCTGCTCCATCGATGTCGCGGCCTTGGTCAGCTTGTCCTTCAGCTCCGGACTGGTGCCCGCGACAAGTTTCTCCTTCCACACCTTGAGGTCCTCGTAACTCATCGCCGCCGCGTTGACCGCGTAGTCGAGAGCGACTTTCTCAGCGCGGACATCGTTTTCGGATTGACGTGCCTGCTCGTCGAGCTTGCTGCGCGCTCCCACATATAGCCACCCCAATACGCCGACGGCGGCGACGAGAACAGCGATCACCGCAGCAACCATCAGGCTGCGAACCGAGATCGACAGCTGCCGTTTCCCGAATTCCTTGTCCTCGAGCTTCTTCTCGCTGTCCTTGGACTCGACTTCGCTGGCGGAGGACTCGTCCTCGCTGGTCGCTTCGGAGTCGGTCTCGGCCACCTCCGCCTTCGCGGCCTCGTCCACAGTTGCCGGCTCGGCTGCGTCGGTCTCGGCGCTGTCGGATTCGCCGGCAGCCGGTTCGTCATCGGTCATTTGTGTACCTTTCTCAATCTCTTTCGCTCAAGGTCCGCATCCGCTCATTTCGGGGGGATCGTCACGTGCAACGTGATCGCGCCGTCCTCGGGCAATGTGGCCAAGAAGTTGGCCAGGATCTGACTGGGGTCGAAGTTCATCAGTGCGCCGGCGATACTCTTGACGTGCGGTAGGAACGCTTCGCCGAGCACCTTTAGGTCACCGCCATTGTCATCCAGAAACCTCACGATGCGGTCGAGGTACCGCATCGTCAGGTAGAGCGTCTTCGGCGCGCCAGCGTAGGTAATACCGAATGACGATACAAGTGCGTGCTGCAGATTCTCGCCGGTCGCCCGGACGGAAGTGCTGGTGTCGGCGAGCACAGGGCCCAACCATCCGGCGTTACGCAGCAGTGTTTGGAAGTTGTCCAGCACCGCGAGCCGCGGCCACGCATGTCCGCCGCGGTGTTTCTCAGCAGCTCGCTGGTATGAGCGAGGTTGGGCAGTACGGAGTTTGGGTCTGGCAACGCCGCGTTGCCCTCAGCGATGATGCGTTGGAGTGCGCCGGGGTCTAGCTGATTGACAACGCGCACAATGCTTGTCGTCAGCTCCGATATGGATGCCGGCTGGATTACCTTCTCCGTTGCGATGCGCTCGCCGTCGTGCAGCATCGGTCCGTTCTCGCTGCGCGGCATCAGGCCGATATAGGATTCGCCGAGCGCAGACAGGTTGTCGAGTCGCACATCGGAGTCGACGGGAATGCGGTATTGGTCGTCGATATAGAAATCGACAGTTGCTCCGCTCACCGACGCCTTGATGTTGCTGACTTTCCCGACGGGCACGCCGCGCAGCAGGACATTCGAACCGACAACAAGACCGTTGATATCGGCTACCGTCATCGCCACATTGGTGCGGTGCGGAGGCGGGTTCACCCGAATCCCGAGCGAGCCGACGTAGCCGACGGAGGCCGCGATCATCAAGCCGAACGCGACGAAGGACGCTAGATCCCGTATTTTCATGGCGTCACACCTAGGATGCGCAGCACGTCTTGCACGTTGCCGGAGAGCTCCCGGCCGTCGGGGCCAACGATTGACGTGATGTTGATCGCCGGATAATGGTCCTGCGGAAGGAAAAAATCGGTCAGCAGATGCTGGTACGCGGGATACTCCCTTTCGAACGCCCATTTGGACTTCTGCAGGGATCCCACGCAGTGCCCAGCGACTGCAAAAACGGCACTAGGCAGTACCCTTGCGAGTAGAAGCTGCCGATGCGCGGAATGCCGGTAGTCACGGAGACCGTTGCGTATTCTGTTGCGCGATCAAAGCCAAGCATGCCTTGGGGGTAAACCAGTGCTCGAATTGCGGGGTTCGGTAGTACAGGACGTTGCCCGTTTCCGACACTCCGTTGAGCAGCTTGTCGACATCGTCGATGTTGTTCGAGAGGTCCGACAGGTCGGTTGCGACCCGGGACGAGAGATTGCGCACCGCTCCCCGCTCCGAAGGCGTCACCCGATTCAGGCCGACGATGGTGTTCTGTATGCGCTGGATGGATCCGCTCGACACGAAAGTTGCCATGTTGGCGATGGTGTCCTCCAGTTGTGGCGGAGACGTAGTCTGCGCGAGCGGGACCGTGCCGCCGGGCTCCATCGGGCGGCCGGCGGGTGGTCGGCTTGGGGGCGGTCGAGGATGACGTAGACGTCTCCCAACACGGTTGCTTGCTGCAGTGCCGCGTGAACGTTCGACGGGACCACGACGCTGGGATCGATGCGGGAGGTGACATCCACCCGGTGGCCTTTGAGCGCCACGTTGGTCACCACACCGACGGTCGTGCCGTCCAGCACCACCTTCGCGCGCTCGGGAAGGTTGAGGACGTTTTCGAATTCGATGACGATGTTGTAGCCGCCGCGATAGGTCTTACCGGGCTGGGGCAACGCGTCGACGCTGATCGACGCACACGACGACAACGTGGCGGCGACGGCGACGACCAGGGCGACCAGCCTCATCCGGCGGTTCATCGCTGCGCCGCCTGGGTGAGGACGTACTGCAGTAATGCGACGTCTACCGCGTAGGGCTGGCCTTCCACGTCGGCGCAACTGCCGGGCATCGATGCGTTCATTATGTTGCACGGCAGAACGCCATCGGGTGTCCGGATCCGGTATAGGGGCGGCCGGTATCGAAGGGTTTGCCACTGGTGGTTGTTGATGATGTTGGCCGCGCTGTTGATCCACGGCGGCAGCACATTCAGCAGGTTCGCCAGCCGGGGAGCGTGAGCACTGATCTTCCGCATGGAGACCGCAGTGCTGTCGAGCGTGAATTGAGTCTCCGTGCCAATCTCGGTTTCGAAATCCGCGAGCGCGCGTATCGTCGGCGGCAGCGCATCCAGCAGTCGCCACGCCGCCTGCAGTGCCGTCACGAAATCCGGTGTGGTCGCTCGCGCATCCAACAGGATCTCTTTGACCGGCCCTCTGATTTCGGTGAGTACCGAGCTCAAATGAGCGAGGTTGGTGGTGATTGAGCCGATGTCACTGATCGCTTGGTCGGGGCTGTCGAGTAGGCCGACGATGTGGTCAGCAACCGGTTGACGCCGGCGCCGTTGTTGTGCAGCGCCTGATCGAGTCCGCGCACGGCGTCGCCGATATTCGTCGAGCCTTGCGGGTTGATCGAGTTGATGAATTTTGTCGCCGAACCGATCACCTCCGACAGGCTCTTGGGAGTCGACGACCGGCTCAACGGAACACACCCGCCGGCGGCCAGTTGCGGGCCCACGTCGTAGTTTCCGACGAGTTCCAACGAGCGGTCGGCCAGAATTGAGGTCGACCTGATGATTGCCTTGACGTCAGCAGGTAACCGACGCGGTTCAGCGAGGGTGAAATCGACCCGGACGTCACGGGCGGCCGGGGTGATGGTCGTGACGGTGCCGATCTGATAGCCCATCTGGGTGACCGGGTTACCGGCGTACAACCCGATGCTGTCGGGCATGATCGCGCAGAATGCGTCGCCCTGCCGGCTCTGGTGTGACGTGCATGAGGCGCCCGAAGTCGCCACCGCCGCGGCGGTCAGAGCAACGACGCCGGCCCACGAAACGCGGCGCCAACCCGACGCGGCCCTCAACATGGCTTCCCCGGCATCGGGATGCACAGGTCGGTGGCGAGCAGTTCCGGCGTCGCGTTCTGGGCGTCAAGGACCCGTTCGACTTTGTTCCGGATCAGACGCAGCGCCCGCACGATCGACCCCGCACGGTCATCCCACAACAGCGCCTTTTTTTGCCAATTGCGGATCTTTTCCAGAACTTTATCGCGATGATTGCCATAGAACTCGCCGAGCGTCCCGAGCACTTGGAGGACATCGGCCACGCCCGTGATCGCAACACCCAATCCCTTACTGTAAATGGTCAAGGTTTGTTCGAGAATCGAGATCTTACGGACCATCTCTTTTAGTTCACCGCCGAAATCGCTAAGGCTCCGAATGTATTCGTCGGACATATTGAGGATGGCTGTCACTTGCCCGCGTTGTCTATCTATTGTTGACATGAGGCTGTTGCCGGCATCGACGACTGCGGAGATCGACTCCACGTTGGTGCCCGAAAGCCCTTGCGCGACTTGGTTCAGTGACTCATTGATTGGCTTTGCGTTGACGTTGTCGGTGATCTTCGTTGCGTCGGCAAGTGTCCTGATCAGGCTGTAGGGCATCGTCACGCGTTCGGCGGGAATAGGATTGCTGCCCAGTGGTGTGTCACCCAGCGACACGAGGTTGACGTAGTAGCCGCCGACCACGGTGAGCATGCGAACCTCCACCTGGGACTGGTCGCCGACGAACGCGTAGTCATCGACGCCTACCCGCACCCGCACCTGGTTGGAATCCAGCGAAAGACCGTCTACCTTGCCGACCGTGACACCGGCGATTCGTACCTGGTCTCCGGGGCGGATCGATGCCGCATCCTGGGTGTAGAAGGTGACGATCTTCTGGCCCGGTGGATGTATGTAGAGCATGGCCGTCACAAGCGCCACCACGGTTCCCATCACCAGCGCGCACACACCCCATACCAGCGGGCTTCGCAATACCTTCACGGGTTGCACAAGACCACCCTCTGTCCATTGAGAAGCACGTCCATTTGCTCCGGCAGCTGGGCGTGACCGTGGCTGCACGGCGCCGGCGCGCCGGTTTCAGACGGAGCTGGAACGTTGTCCCGCATCACCGGAAGAAACTTGAACGCTTCGATGAAGTTATCTGTGTTGCTGGCCGCGCGGTTTAACGCCGAGTCGATGTCATCCCCGCTCATCCCGGGGTGGAATCCGACGCTGCTCAACACCCGCAGCACGGCAGCCAGGAACCCCGGACCGTAGAGATCCGATTTTCGAAACTCGTCGATCACCTGCAGAGCGCCATCGATCGGCCGGTTGAACAGGTCAATGATCTTTATGAGGTCGGCCGAATGCCCCTTGAGTCCCCCGGCGAGTTCTGAGAGATTGCGCATCAGTGTCGCGATGACTTGCTGACGATCCGAGACGAACTCCGTGAGTTTGCGGACGCTGTCGAGCATCGGCTCCAAGCCGCCACCATCACCTTCGAGATATGAGACAGCGTTCGTCGTGAATGTGTTTATCTGGTCCGGACTTAACGTGGCGATCACCGGCTGCAGCCCGTTGAACAATGAGGTGATGTCAAATGATGGCTGCGTCATCGCCGTCGGCACGTGGGTCACGAGTTCAGACGGCGAATACTTTTCGGTTGCGTTCACCACATCGAGGTACCGCGCGCCGGTGAGAGCCTGGTACTTGATGGCGAGCCGGGTCGCGGGCACCACACCGTACTGCGCGTCGAGTCCAAAGCTAACCGTGGCAACGCTTTGTCGATCCCGCCGATTGAGCTCGACCGATTCGACCTTCCCGACGCGGACTCCGCGAACCCGGACGTCGGCGCCCAGGTGTAATCCTGATGCATCAGTGAACTCAGCAATGTAGGCACGGGTACGCGCCGCCACCGGCTGCGTGATGACATTCAAGATCAGGATCAGCAGGATGACGGCGGCGACACCGCTGAGGGCAAGTCGCCACAAAGCCGCTCTGGGCTTCATTGCGGGCCTCCCATAGCCGCAAGCGGCGTCGCCACGCCGGGCAGGCTGTCCAGCACGATCCGCACCTGCAAGGCGCGTTGTTCGGGGGTTCCGGCATAGAGCTTTTCGAACCGGGTGCGCACTTCCATGATTTCGTGCTCGATGCTTTCGGGCCTGATCAATCCCGGCACGATGTCGGTCAGTGACGTGGCCAACTCGATGAACGGGAGCAACTCCGTCATACGTTTGCCCTCTAATTGCCCGAATCTGTCAAACAGGGCTTTGGTTCCGAGATCGCTACTGATCAACGCCCGATTTCGATAGAAGTCCTCGGTCATGGTGTCGAGTTTGGAGTGGTCCAAACGGTCAGCGGTGTCGATCGCCGCGTCGAGGAACGACGGCAGCGCAACGCTGAGTCCCGTTGTATTGGTTAACAGTTGCGCGGTAGACACCGTTTGCACCTTGGTAACGGCGTTCGCGGCGATCACGACGGTCTCGATGAGCGGGTCCAGCGCGTCGGTGTATCGAGTGGCCCTGTCGATCACCCCGATCAGCAGAGGTGTCAGTGCGGCGCTAGAGATCGACCCCAGCCGCGACAGCAATGCCTGCAGGGTGAAATTTCCCGTTGGCACCTTATTGATCCGCATCCCGTCGCGAAGCGTCTGTCCGGCGCCGTTGGCTGCGCTGAGATTGATGCCAGCGACACCGAAATAGTTGATGGACCGGAAATCGATATCCATTGCGTCGGTGAGGCCCTCGGTCGGACCGGTCTGTAGCTCGGCATCGAGGCGCACGCCTCCGCGCTTCGAACTGGTGATGGCCGTGATCTCTCCGACCTTCACCCCGTGCATGATCAGTGCCGTTCCCTTGGCGACGCCTTGGCCGACATATGGCGTGTCGATCGTGACGGAGATCAGGCCTGTCGGTCGGCTGTGGAACGGCTTGACCACGAGGAATATTGCGGCCACGACAACAGTGGCGAATGCCATTGCCGCGCCGACGATTGTGAGGGTCCGCGCCTCAGATTCCACCGAAGTATTTAGCAACACGCCTGTTCCCCTAGCCCTTGAACACGAAAACCGGCCGAAGGCCCCACAGCATCACGGTGAGACTGAAATCCAGGACCAGAATCATGACCAGACTTGCCCGCACGGCACGGCCAGATGCCAGACCCACACCAACCGGACCGCCAGTGACGAAGTATCCGTAGTAGCAATGGATTAATGTCACCACCGCGCAGAAGATTGCTACTTTGATCACCGAGTAGACGAGGTCGCGCGGTGTCACAAATTCGACAACGTAGTGGCTATATGTCCCGCCGGGTTGGTGGTGAAAGACTCGGATAACCGTGTCCATGACCAGCAAAGTGGTCACCAACGTTACGACGTATCCCGGGATCACGCACAGTAGTCCGCCCACCAGTCGAGTACCCACCACAAACGGTACTGGTCGCAAACCCATTGCTTCGACGGCGTCGATTTCCTCGGCGATGCGCATGGCACCGATTTCGGCCGTCATCCGGCAACCCGTCTGCGACGCAAACGCGATACCGCCGGCCAGCGGTCCGACCTCGCGGATGCAGCCCACCCCGGCGACAATGCCGGACAGCGGACCGAACCCGATAATATTCAAAACCGCAAATGATTCAATGGCCACGACGGCGGCGACCGCAATACCTAGGAGCAGCAGCACACTGATGACGCCGCCGTCGACAATGATCGAGCCACGGCCCCAGGCCAGGCTATTCATTTGCTGCAGTGTTTGCCGTCGATAGCGACGGATCGTCAGGGGCAGAAACCAGAATGTCTGAGCAATGAACACCGCCCACTGCCCGGGGACGCGAAACGCCTCACGCAGTGCCCGCGCCGCGAACAATCGAGTCGTGAAGTAGGCCGAAGGTACCGCGGTACGACGGACAGCCACTACGCCACCGCCGTCGGGAAAAACATCGTCTCCAGCTGCGTTATCGCCAGGTTCGCGAAAATAATCCCGACGACATTCAGTACGACCGACGAATTGACAGCATCAGCGACACCGCGCGGGCCGCCCTTGGCCTCCATCCCGCGAAGCGCCGACACTATCGCCACGATCGCCCCGAAGATGATGACCTTGGCGATGGCGAACCAGACATCCACCGGTTTGGTGAAGGTGCCGAACGACATCCAGAAACTTCCCGATGCCACGTCGCTGACGGTCACCGCCAAGGCGAACGCGGCAGCGGTTCCCGACGCGATGATGATCGCGCACAGGATCGGAGATATCACCAGCAACGCGAGGAAGCGCGGCACGACCAAATGACGGACCGGGTCAACACCCATGACCCGCATTGCGTCGAGTTCCTCACGGATCGCACGTGCCCCGAAGTCCGAAGCGATGGCCGATGCCGCCGCGCCCCCCATCAACAGGCCCGCGGTGATCGGGGCGCCCTGCCGGACAACGCTTACGCCGCCCGCCGCGCCTAGCAGCGAGCTTGCCCCGATCTGATTGACTAGTCCCGAGGTGACGACCGTTATCAACGCGCCGAACGGAATGGCCATCAGCAGCGCAGGTGTGGCCGTGACTTTGAGCAATGTCCATGCCTGCACCGTAAGTTCGCCGGCCGGCAGCCTCAGCGAAAACGAATCTGTGATCGTGTAGCGCAGCACATCGAAGAAGAGCTGTATTCCCCGCCCTATCGTGGCCGCGCTGCGCAGCGGAAGCGTGGCAAAACGCACCGCGACTCGGCGAGCGCGGACCGCCCGCGACGCCGCCAGGCGCGGAACGCTGTGCGTCCCGCGTTGCGGCGCAGGATTGCTCGGACCGGTCGTGACGACCGACGGGGGGCTACTCACCTAGCCATCCGCACCGTCCGCAGGCTCGTATCAGACCCGGGAGAGCCACGTCGGGGACCCATTCCTACTGGTCAGACCAGCAATCTCGGTATCGACTCTCATCTCACGGCCTCCTTTGCCCGCCTGCGCATAAAACACCATAACGGTTAGACTGGTTTGACACAATCGGTTTGGCAATGGAAGGCGCGCGAGATGGAAAGCGGCACAGTCTGTCTTCGACAGCAAACCCGATAGTCGATCACCCGGCGGCGCTGCGGCACGACGGCGCGTGCGACCTCAATCGCGAGTCGTGGCCGTCACAAGTTCGCCCGTTCTACCGTCGCGTCAGCGGGAAGTGGGCTACCGAGCAGCGACGCGATCGCGTCGCCGAAACGCGAAATCTCATCTGGGGCTTCGGCGACGTCGAGGATGTGTCCGTCCGGCCGGATCAAGACGGCCGACGCGCCGTCGAGGCCCACTTCGGACGACCACTGCGCCACGTCGGCGGCGCGCCGGTCAAGCCGGACCACCGTTATCGGTGCATCGCTGACATGAGCTGGTTCGTCGATATCGCTGTCCATCAACAGGACAGTGAAGCCGCGGCGGTTGATCAGATCCATTACGGCGGTGGGTGTGCCGTTGATGTCCAGCCAGCCGTGGGGCAGTCGCTTCCCGGCCTCGGCGCGGGGCGTGAAATCCGTGACGTCGAGGATCGGCTCGGCCCGATGATCGTAGGAATAGCCGAGTTGCAGCGCGACCGAGTCGAAGTGCGGCCGTTGGTGCTCGATGGCGTCAGCGATCTGCGTGCGATGCGCGGCAATGAAACCCGCCGGATCGTCAGCGTGTGAGGCCTCGACCAAGATGTCGAGTGCGCCGGTGGCCTCGAGGTTGTCCAGCGACTGCTCGGCGTTTCGCCGGGCGATGGGTTGGCGTTCGGTTTCGAAGGTCGACAGCAAGGATTCCGGCGCCCACCCGCTGATTACCGCGGCCAGCTTCCAGGCGAGATTATGGGCATCTTGGATTCCGGTGTTCAGACCCAGACCGCCGGTCGGTGGGAAGCGGTGCGCGGCGTCCCCGGCAAGGAACGCGTGGCCGCTCTGATAGTGGTCGGCCACTTGCGCATACACCCTCCACGGTGTCACAGCAACGACATTCAGCGGCACATCATCCGCGGCTGGCCCCAGCGCGGCGCGGATGATCGTCACTGTGTTCTCCGTCGAGAACTGGGTCATGTCTACCCGCCCGGCGGGTAGCCACAGGATGTAGGTCCACAGCTGGTCGGGAAGATAGGAAAGCAGGACACCCCTCAATGCGGGAGCAAACACCCAGTGCAGGACGCCAGGACGGCTGCGCACGATACTGGTGAGATTGGCGCTGAACGTCATCGAGACGGCCGAGCCGACATTGTCGGGTCCCGACATGGAAATCCCCAGGCTGTCGCGGACCACGCTGGCGGCCCCGTCGGCGCCGACCAAGAACCGCGACTCGACGACGTAATCGCTACTACTAGTACGAACGGTCGACACGATGTTTTGCCCGATGGGCACGGACGCGATCCACTCGTGGCCGCGTCGCACGTCGATCAGGGGCTGCGTCGCAGCTACATCGAACAACACCGATTCCAAGGCCGGTTGCGGAACGTTCACCGTACCCATCGCCGCTAACCCGCCGATCGAGTCACCTTGGCGTTCGTACGGCAAGGCACCGAAACAGTGCCCGGTCATCGTCGTAACGAAGCGGACTTCGCTGGTCAGCTCTCTCGGCGCCGCAATTGGCAGCAGTTGATCCGCGCCAATCGACAGCTCCCGCAGCACCTCAAGGCTGCGTGGGTTGATGGCATGCGCCCGCGGAAGATCGCGCGGGTCGAGGTCGCGCTCGAGCACAATGGTGGCGACACCGCGCTTGGCCAACAACAGTGCCAACGTAATGCCGACGACACCGCCGCCGGCGACAACGACTGGCGCGTTACCGTTAAATCCGTTGGTTGGCATTAAAATTCCTCAACTCCGGGGTATCCGGCTCGAGTGGGCCCGGCTTTCGCCGTGGGCAGCGGACGAATTGCTCTCCGCCCGCGTGCTCGCCACAGATCACGGGATATCGCGCGGACGCGACTGCGGCGGCCTGCGTGTTGCCGTGACTCCCAGTTGAACCCGACGCGACCAAACCATCGTGCCGGGCATCCACCTAAAACACCATAATAGTTATTACGTTTTAACGCAAGCGATGCCGTGATTCTGCGGGGAAGTGGAGCCATGCACGACCCGTCGCTGTCACCTGGGGTTACTCAGACGCTGCGCGGGCCGGCGAGCCCGGCACTTGCGGGATTGCCGCCCCGGCGCGCCCTGTATTCGAACTGGACGCGGGCGTTGAGGTGCTAGAGGTAATGCTCTGAATGCAGTTGGCTGTGTTGATGCGACGACACGGCCTGATTGGCGCGGAGTGTATCGCCGCTGGCGATCGCCTCGACGAGTTCGCGATGTACCTGGTAACGCATTTCCAACCAAGGCCGATCGTTCAACGGCTCGGAATGTTCAGCCGAAGAGGACCGATCGCTGGTGTATTGCAGCATCCCCCGGTAGAGGTTTCGAGCGAACAGGTTCGGGGTGATGTCGGATATCCGCATATGCAGCCGCCAGTTCAGCGCTAGGAAGGGGGCCGTTCCTTGAGGAATCGCGTCGGCAAGTTCCTGCAGGATGTTTTTGAGGTCGCGGATGTCGTCCTCGTCGCGATGCCGTGTCGCATCCATGACGATGAGAGGCTCGAGCGCATGACGGACCGCAATTGCGTCCGAAACGGCGCTGGGCTGGCCCGATACGGTGAGCAACGTGCGGCCGATGCGAATCACGGCGTCGCCGTCGCTCGCGACGTAGATGCCGCCACCCCGACCCGGCCGGATTTGGGCCACGCCCCGGTCGGTCAAAAGACGGGCAGCCTCGGCAACGGTGGACCGCGCGTAGCCGCTTTTCTGCTTCAGCTCGTCCAGAGTGCCGATCATTTCACCCGGCCCGAAGTCGCCGTTCGCAATCTGATTTTCCAGCTGAGTGGCTAGCAATTCAGCGCGAGTTTTCGCCTGCAGTTGGTTCATTGTCATGGTCAACCCTTTCCCCGCGTTTCCCGGGCGGGCCCGAAGTCAACTATAACATTATGATAGTTAACGCGCCTTTCTGCAGCGTTGTGTTCTTCGGCACGCGTGCCCAGAGGCCATCTGCAGCTGGCCGGCCGTACGCGTACCTTCGGCTGATGCCGTTAACCGAGGGTTGGCGCTGCCCCGTGAGGCCGACGGTCGGCAGCTCAATGAATTTGCACGCGAAGCCAATCAGTGCTGCCGCCCCACGACCGGGATCTCTCGCGACTGCGCGCCACTCCATCTTCGCCGTTGGGTCGAGCGGCCCCTAATGGTGTCTTGGTCGCTGAACACGCCGGAACCGATGCGCCGAGGAAAAGGCTGATGAGAAGTGAAAACACCATGACAGAAAAGGAAGTGCCGGGGAATCTTGCCGCGGCGCTCACAAACCGCCGTTTGCACTGTAAATAGCATGATGGTTTACGGGCGCAAGCGTTCCGCCGCCCGATTTCCCGGGGCTGCCGCGCGGGGGCATGCGCCATCGGCACTCGTGCCCCAGCTTTCGGAAAACTGGTTTTAGCTGGAATGATGCCAACTGGGACGTTCGCCGGTCGGCGCCCTGTCCATCACTCGGTCTCGTCGTGAAGGTCAGCACTTGGATGTAAATGATCATGACGTTATGATGGTTTTCTGTTGGTGTTTCTCCGGCCTCAGCTGGCTCCGGCGGTCAATGGCTTCGGCCCGGATCGGCTTGTAGGGAAGACATTGACCCATCTCGCGATGATGACAACCGTCCACCAGATCGAGGAGTCAGCTTGGCGTCAAACACGCAGGGGGACCCCGCTGCGGAGGGCGTTCCCAACCGGATCCGCGCAGCAATCATCGATGGACCTGGTGCCCGGCCCCACGTTGGTACCGTTGAGCTGCCGGCCCCCGCGCCGGGATATTCGGTGTTACGTGTAGTTGCCGCACCCGTTAACCCGTTGGATCTGCTGATCGCTTCGGGCACATTTCACTCTGCGCGGTATGAGCAGCCCTATGTCCCCGGCAGTGAGTGCGTCGGCGTCGTGGTTCAATCCGGGGGGCACCCGGTGGGAACTCAGGTGTATGCCCAGTGTCAGGCCGCGCCGGACAGGCCAGGTTCATTAGCCACGCATCTCTTCGTAAAGGACGAAGAGATACTCGCGTTGCCGCCCGGCGTAGACGCGGTCTTCGCTGCGGCGGTCGGTAATTCGGGCGTTGCCGCGTACATGCCGCTGGTGGAAAATGCGGGGCTGCGAAAGGGCGAAACAGTCCTCATCCTTGGGGCAACGGGCGTTGTCGGTCAACTGGCCGTCCAGATCGCCCGCAACCGAGGCGCTGGGAAAGTGATCGGCGTCGGCCGCGACCGTTCCACACTTGATCGCCTACTGCGGCTCGGCGCAGACGCCGTGGTAGGGCTGCGGGCAGACGAATCAGCAGATGACCTTGCCGCGCGACTGTCAAAGGCGGCGGGCCCGGTTGACGTCGTCCTCGACGGCCTTTACGGAGTACCCGTTCAAGCGGCACTGCAAAGCTGTGCACCGCACGGCCGTGTCGTCAACATCGGCAACCCTGCCGGCTCGGATCTTTTGCTACCCGCGGGCTTGCTGCGTTCCAAGCAGCTAACGCTCACCGGTTTCGCGGGCCTCCATATCTCGTTGGCGGCCAAACGAGACGCGTTGACCTGGCTATGGCGCCAAGTCGGCGACGCCGCAATCGAACTCGACGTCCGCACATCCCCCCTTTGCGACATTGCCGCCACTTGGTCGGTACAGCAATCCTCTCCACACGCCAAGCACGTTGTTATCCCGGGCTGAGGACGGATCGCTTGGACCATCAGACCCTTCTATCGGGAGAAGCAGGTATGTCTGAAGCGACCACCGCAGGTCCAGCGTCTGCCAACTCGCTTGGCGCGGGCGCACCTTCCGACGCCGGTTGGTTTGGCGGTGCCTCAGCCCTGGATGGGTTGCTTGTGCTCGACTTGTCGCGGGCGCTCGCCGGTCCGCATGCCGCGATGATGCTTGGCGATCTGGGTGCGCGGATCATCAAGGTGGAGCACCCTGCCGGCGGCGATGACGCGCGCGGCTGGGGGCCGCCGTTCTTGTACCCCGATGGGGCGCAGCGGGAGTCCACCTACTTTCTGGCCGCCAACCGAAACAAAGAGTCCATCGCAGTAGACCTGAAGTCTTTGGCCGGGCAAACGACGCTCAGCGAACTCATTCGTCGTGCCGATGTGCTGGTCGAGAACTTCCTGACTGGAGTGTTGGACCGCCTCGGTTTTTCCGTCGACCGGTTATTCGAGCTCAACCCACGTCTGATTGTGCTGTCGGTGAGCGGATTTGGTCACGATGGGCCGGAGGGCGGTCGCCCGGGTTACGACCAGATCGCCCAGGGTGAGGCAGGGTTGATGTCGGTGACCGGCTCAGCCCCCGATGACATGCAGCGCGTCGGTGTGCCTATCGCGGACTTGCTGGCGGGAATCTACGGCGCTTACGGCGTGCTCGCCGCGCTCTATGAGCGTCGGCGCACCGGCCGCGGCCAGGTCGTGCGAACCTCTTTGCTGGCCGCCGTCGTCGGAGCACACGGATTTCAGGGAACCGCTTGGACGGTGGCCCGGCAGGTTGGGCAAGCCGGTGGTAACCACCACCCGTCGATCTCGCCGTACGGACTATTTCGCTGCCGCGACGGGGCCGTTCAAATCGCATGCGGTAACGAGGGGATGTGGCAGCGGCTATGCGCCGAGTTCGACCTGGACGTCAACGGGGAGGGTTTGCGCACGAACACCGAGCGAGTCGGCCATCCCGATCTGGTTCGCAAAACGCTCGAAGACGGCTTCGCCGACGAAACAGCGCCGTCGTTACTGACCCGGCTGGCCCGCGCCGGTGTGCCTGCCGGACAGGTACGCAGGATCGACGAGGTTTACCAGTGGGAGCAGACGCGCAGCCAGGGGCTGCTCATCGACGTCGAACACGTCAGCCTGGGGCGGCTAACGTTGCCAGGGCCGCCGCTTCGGTTCTTTGATGCCGTCGGCGCCGAAGCCATCCGACGGCGCCATCACGCACCCCCGGCGCTGGACCAGCACGGCGACGCGATCCGCCACGAACTCGGGCAGGCGACGCAGTGCGGCAATCGCTTTGCGGTAGGGCCGGACCGCTAAACCTCGTGTACGTGATGCCATCCACTGCATCTAGCGCGTAAAGCACCATAACTGTTATGATGTTATTAGATCCGTTGCCCGGAAGGTCCGAAACTGTCCTGGGATCGGCAAAGGCACTCGCAAGGAGGCTTTACTGCATGAGCAACCTGCATCTCACCCGCTGGGCTGACGCACAGGGCTACGCTCCGCCGCATCATTCAGGCGTGACTGCTAGACGTCATCACTTACGGCAAGCAGATGGCGGCTCGCCCGCGTTCGTTTCCACATCGACGTTCGCCGTATCGGGAAGTGCGGAGTCGACGGAAACGACTTACGACACAATCTATGTCATCCTCGATGGCGAACTTGAGCTTTCGGTCGACGGCCAAACGGAGATTCTAGCCAGCGGTGACTCCGTATTTTTGCCGGCGGGAACTGTCCGAAGCCTGGCTAATCGCGCTGAAACGGAGGCGCGGCTGGTCGTCGTCGCGGTGCCCGGGCACGAGACGGGCCACTGATCGCGAATGCCAGCCGGGCGTGCGAGATCGACCCACCCTTGGCGCCGTACAAAGAATATGACCTTTTTGACGCTTACGACTATTCGGGGTCGCGGAAAGGATTCGAAAGGTGCGCATAGTTGGCGTACGGACGTCGGCGGCCCAAGTTTATGCCGCGCAACTGTCCGAGGACGGCGCGACGCTCAGCGTCATAACCGATATTGCGAACTTCTGGTCCGCGCCGGACTATTGGGTCGTGCGACCGCCCGAGGGCGCCCCTCTGCGGGCCGATGAGGCAACTATTGTCCCGCCGCTGCGGCCGGATGCCCAAGTGTTGTTGGTCGGGTTGAATTACAAAGATCACGCTGCCGAAGGCTCTTATAAGGACGAGGCGCTTCCACCGTTTCCCACCATTTCTGGGCGGTGGGCCCGGTCTCTGTGCGTCGATGGGACCGAAATCCCAGTCCCAGCCGGCGAGGATGGGCTGGATTGGGAGGGCGAGGTCGTCGCCTGGGTCGGGCAAACTCTGGTGGACGCCACGGTTGAGCAGGCACTTGCCGGAGTCTTCGGATATTCCGCCTTCAATGACATCACCGCCCGACGCGCCCAAAAACAGACCTCCCAGTGGATCCTGGGTAAAAATGCAGACAAATCCGGTGCGCTGGGTCCGATTGTGCCCGCAGCCGAGGTCGGTGACATCAGCGACGGCTTGAGGATACGAACTTTGGTCAACGGCGAGGTGGTGCAGGACGGCTCGACGCGGCAGATGATCCACTCGGTCGGCGAAGTGCTGGCGCACGTTTCCCAAACAATAACGCTGCTGCCCGGCGACCTTCTGGCAACGGGCACGCCCTCGGGCGTGGGCTACGCTCGCAAACCCCCATGGCTACTGATACCCGGAGATGTGGTGGAGGTTGAAGTCGATCACCTGGGAACGGTGCGCAATACCATCGTCTCGTCGCACTCCCGCAACCTCGGGCGACGGACTTCGTCCGTGGCCGCCAATGACGGGTCTGGTCATTTGCACGATTCTGCGATCTGACTGAGCGCCGCGGCGCGAAATTATGAAAGACGACAGTAAATAAAGAAAAGTTGGTGATTTGAAATGGTGGCCGTTAAACACGAGGCGTCAGGTTCGCTCGACGTAATCCTGGACAAGGTCAGGTCAGTTGGGCCGCGTTTCCGTGAGCGCGCCGTCGAGGCTGAGCGCGCCAATCGGGTGTCCGACGAGACCATCGCCGACCTCGGGGCTGCCGGCGTGTTTCGCATCGGTACGCCGCGGGAGTACGGCGGCTACGAGTTGCCGGTGGCCGAACAGCTTGAGGTCATCACCGAGGTGGCGAAATGGGACGGATCGACCGCCTGGGTGACCTGGGTGGGCGCCACCCAGAACTGGATCGGCGTCGGGTGCGGACCACAAGTCGCCGAAGAGATATTCGCAACAACGTCGAAGGGACCGTATCTTGCCGCCGTTGGGCACCTTCCCGCGACGCGGGGACGGGCTCGGCGGGTGCCGGATGGGTGGATTGTCAGCGGCGGTCCATGGCCGTTCGCCAGCAACGCCCTGTGGACGGCATGGAGCAACCTGGGCGTCATCGCCGAAGAAGACGGGGAGTCCTGTCTAGCCGGTGTGCAGGTTCCGCGTCATCAGCTCAAATCGCTAGATGACTGGCATGTCGCGGGCATGTGCGGCTCCGGGAGCAACTCGGTGGCCCTCATCGAAGATGAGGTCTTCGTTCCCGCGTACCGGTTGGTGCCGATGAGCGAAGTTGCAACCGCGGCGCGGGGAATCGAGCTTGAAGGCAGTTTGTGGAGGGCGCCAAACCTCGGCTGGGGTTTTAGCACCATGGCGGGAATGTCCATCGGTCTGGCGGAAGGAGTGCTGCAGAGATTCCTGGAAAGGGCCTCCGGTCGTCCAATCCGTGGCACGAGTTACCAGAACCAGCTGGAGGCCCCGCCGACCCACCGCCTTCTGGGTGAGGTACACACCAAGCTCCGCGCGGCGAAACTCATGACGCGCGCCAATGCTGAAGCCACCGATGTCCTGGGTCACCGCGCTGCCTCATTGTCCCCAATAGACCCAGAGGAACTGCAGGAGTTCAACCTCCGGGTGCGACTGGAGGCTGCGGAGGCGGCGAGGTTGTGCGCAGAAGCGATCGAGCTGCTGCAGCGAAATTCCGGCAGCACGGCGATCCAAGAGTCGGAGCCGATTCAGCGCGCGTGGCGCGATGCCCGAGTGGTGACGCTGCACGGTGCGCTGAATCTTGAGGTCCTCTTCGAAAACTACGGACGACTGATGGCGGGCCTGCCACCGCATACCTTCGGGGGGATCGCCTAGGCCGATCGAAGAAGTATCTTGCCTTTCTTCAGCCACAACGCCAGAGGCGTAAGGAGAATCGACCATGCCCGATAGCTTCAGGAAGTACCTCCTGCCGTTGGATGCCCCCAAGATAGCGGGCACCTGCGACCTGGACGCTTACCAATACGTCGAGCGTCATCGGCAGTGGACGCCATTCGCCCTTGCCTTCGCCGACTGGGGTGCGCGGTTTGAAGGCTGCGGCCCGTTCCGCGGGGTTACCAGTGCGGGCGAGGTGCAGGACGGCTTGTACGCCCTTCGGCCCGAAGGCGCCCCGACCACCGCGATGGTCAACGCGGCTCGGGAGCTGCTGGACACCCTTAGCGAACCGCAGCGCAACGCTCTCCGTCATCCGCTCAACAGCAAAGTGTGGCGGGCATGGATGAATCCCGAGTTCTACCTCAACCGCTTCGGGCTACGCCTTGATGAGGTCGACCAACCTGTCCGCGAGGCCGTGTTCGATCTGATGCGGGCAAGTTTGAGTGAAAATGGGTTCATCAAGGTTCAAGGTGCCATGTGGACCAATGCGTTTCTTGGCGATCTGACCAACAAACCGCGAGTGTTCGGCGAATTCAGCTACAACATAAACCTTTTCGGAGACCCCAGCACCAGCGATCCCTGGGGCTGGAGCCTTTACGGGCACCACGTTGCGATCAGCGTTTTGGTCGTCGGCGAGCAGATGGTCGTCAGTCCGGTGTTTCTGGGTGCAGAGCCGAACCTCATCGACGCGGGGCCACACCGCGGGGTGCGGTTGTTTGAAGACCAGGACCGGCTCGCACTCGAGCTGCTGCGCGACCTGCCGCCCGACATTCGCGACAGGGTTGTACTCTTCCCCGACAAGCTGGACCCAGCGATACCCGAAGGGCGCGCCGTGTTTGGCGACGAGCTGCACCTGGGCGGTGTGTTCCAGGACAACCGCGTGATCCCCCATGAGGGTGTTCGAGCCGTCGACTTTCCCGCTCGCAGCCGCGCGCAACTGATGGACCTCGCCACGCTGTTTGTCGATCATCTGCCGAGCGGACCGTTTCAAGCCCAGCTCGACCGCATGCGCGCCCACCTCGACGAGACCTGGTTCTGCTGGATAGGTGGCTCCGGCGACGAGGACCCGTTCTATTTCCGTATCCAAAGCCCGGTGTTTCTTGCCGAATACGAGCACCACGCGGGAATAGTGCTCACCAACCAGGAGCCGGCGAAGTTCCATACACACACCATTGTGCGCACTCCCAACGGCAATGACTACGGCGCTGCCCTGGTCGGACTGGCCACAAAAGGGAAACCGACCCTTGACGGTCGCGAAGTCGCTTCCACCGTCGGCTCTTAAAGCCTGTTGGCGCACTTGAGCTCGGGCAGATGACGCAATTCGAGCCGCACGGCAATCGCTCGCACGATCCGGCGCACTTCCGCCGCGTGTTAGGCCACTACCCAACCGGTGTCAGTATCGTCACCGCCCTCGATGAGACGGGCGCGCCGCTGGGCATGGTGGTCGGGTCGTTCACCTCGGTGTCCATCGACCCGCCCTTTATCGCCTACTTCGCGATGGTCACCTCCCGAACGTACGCCATGATCCGGCCGTCCGGCCGGTTCTGTGTCAATGTGCTTGCCGCTGACCAGGAGCCGTTGTGCCGGGCATTTGCCTCTCGCGGCGCGGACAAGTTCGCCGGTGTCGGCTGGCATCCCGCAGCTACCGGAAGCCCGATCCTCGACGATGCGGTGGCCTGGATCGACTGCGAAACCGAGGTCGTCCATTCCGCCGGTGATCACGACATCGTCGTCGGGCGGGTGGTCGACTTGGACGTCGCCGCTCCACGCCCCTCGCTGTTGTTCTTCCAAGGCGGATACGGCAGCTTCTCTGCCCATTCACTTGCGTTGCGCAACGCGCGTTTTGCCATCCAGCTTCAACTGCTCGACAAGGCGCGGCCCCTGATGGAAGCCGTCGCGGCGCAAACCGGTACGCAGGTGGTGGCCATTCACTGCGACGGTGCCGAGCTGACATTGCTGGCCAGCGCCGGCACCGCCTCCGATCCGCGGGTCACCCAGGTCGCGATCGGGCAGCGTTTCCGGGTCGAACCTCCCGTCGGCATGTGGTGGATGGCGTTCGCCGGTGCGGCCGACGTGACGGCCTACCTTGCCGACCTGCCTCCAGATGTCCGTGACCGCTGTCAAGAGACGCTCGGGCAGATCCGACGGCGTGGCTTCGCACGCGGCCTGTTCAGTGTGGAAAGCCAAGTCGTCGCCCTGCTGGAGCGCAGACGGTCCGCGGCGTCCGGCTCGCATGGGCGACCAGATGCCTTGTCGGACTTCGAATTCGATCCCGACGACTACAACCCGGCTGACGTGGCACCCGACACGCGCGTCGGAGACGACCCTGACGTCATCAACCTGTGGGCCCCCTCGTTCGACGCTGATGGCAAACCCAACTTGGGGTTCATGCTCGCCGGCTTCCCGCCCGGCACCTTGCTGCAATCACATGCCGACGCCTTGCTCGGACTCGCCCGCGACGTCACCGGGCTCGCGACTGGCAACGCGTAGCAGCGATGACGAAGGAGATGTGATGATCTTGGTAACCGCCGCTAACGGCAATCAGGGCAAGCTGCTTATCCCAAAGTTGCTTGCCGCGAACCAGTCCGTCCGCGCCTGCGTTCAATCGCAAGCCTCCGCAGAACACCTGCTCGCCCTGGGCGTTGAGGACGTGCTGGTGGGGGACATCAGCGAACAAGCGGTAATGGCGAAGGCTGTTCGCGGCGTAGAAAAGGTCTACCACGTAGGTCCGACGGCCCACCCGCGCGAACGCGACATGGGGTTCGCGATCATTGACGCATCGCGCGCCGAGGGGGTAGGACACCTAGTCTTCAGCTCTGTGCTACACGCCATCATTACCGACCTGGTGCAACACGAGATCAAGCGCGACATCGAAGAATACCTGCTCTCCTCGGGTCTCGAGTTCACCATCCTTCAGCCCGCGAATTACATGTTGCCCTTGAGGCTTTGGCCGGCGTTCGACAAGGGTGTGTTCGAATTGCCGTGGTCGCTCGAGCGCCGCCAGTCGCTTGTCGATCTGGGCGATGTCACAGACGTTGCGTGCACAGTGTTGACCGAAAGCGAGCGCCACGCCGGTGCCACCTATGAATTGGCGAGTCCAGGGCGCTATACGGCTCACGAATTAGGCGACATCATTTCGCGGGTGCTGAATCACCCCATCGAGGTGCGCGAGATCGACACCGACACCTATCTGAAAAACTGGTTTGGGGAAGCAGACCCGGAGCAAGTCAAGCATCAGATCCGCGTCATCCGCGGGATAATTTCGCGCTACAGCAGCCACGATTTCGTCGGCAACCCGAATGTGCTGTGCTGGCTGCTGCAGCGCTCGCCAACGACTTTCGAAGAGTTCGTGAAGCATCAATACAACACGTTCGTCGCGACCGGCCCCGGCGGTTCGACGGGCCACGGCCTGCAGACGATAACTGAAAAGTCAGACCATCAGTGAGGAAGAAGAGAACATCATGGATCGGTACATCAACAAACTGTTCCACGTATGCATCACCGTCCCTGATATTGAAAAGGCGCTCGAGTTCTATCAAGACGTGCTGGGGCTCGAGTCCATCGGGAGCCTGAGAAACGAGAAGTCGGAGGGCGGAGTGCTGGGGTTCCCGGGGCAAGAGATAGAAATCCACGCCGACCATCTATGCGGCAAGCACTCAGACAATGCCACCGTTATCGATCTAATTGAGTTCGTCGAACCACCAACCATGGTGGGCGAGGGGCCTTACAGGCAAATGAACCATGTGGGCATCACTCGAGTTGCCTTCGATGTGGACGACACCGACGCGATCTATGAAAAGCTGTGCCAGCGTGGCGATATCGAGATGTTGTGCGGGCCCACCACGGTACGAGCTCCAACCAAAGGCTCCTTGAGGATCTTGACCTTCAAAGATCCTCAAGGAATCGTGTTGGAGCTGATTGAACATCGCCCACCGCCCGAAAAGTAGAATTGACTGCCAATGTTTCACGCTGTTTGGGTCGGCTAGTTCGCTTCTCTAGACACAGACATGGGGCTGGGCCCCCACGCGAAGCCGATGGCGCCGAATTCAGCTGTCACGAGGTCTTGATGGGGAGTTGCAGGTAGGAGGCGTGTTCACCGCCGGTGTGTATGACGTGTTGCCCACTGTTGGCGCCGGTGTACTCGCGGATCGCGGGCATCAACGTGCCCAGGAGGTTTCGGCTGCTGACGATGAAGCGGAGCTGTTCACCTGGGTAGAAGACGAGGCCGATCGGCAATAGGTCGATTTCGATGTCGACGATCTCGCCGGGAGAGAGCTTCTCGATCCGGTCGAAGGTGTGAGCGGGCACGTCATCGGTAGACAGCGTCACGTCGAGGTGGCGCGCGGAAACGCGCAACCGTCCGTCAGATCCCTTGTACCGCAGGATGCTCGCGCCGTGATCGGTGCGGTCGTGAACCATCGCGCTCTGGTTGGGCACGGTGAACTGCTGCAGAGGCGTGCCGTACGCGTCGAGCTTCTGCACGAGCACGAACAGGTCCATGTCGTCAGCACCTCGTGCTTCGACCCAGAGGTGAGCCTTCGGGTAGCCGACCAGCACTGTCTCCCGGTCGAATTGCACGATGAACGACACCGCATTCGGGTTGGAGTCGACGTCGTAGTCCGCTGCCACCTCGTTGATGGGCGCTTCCGTGCTTAGCACTCGCGAGGCAGCGTTGAGGTAGTACTTTGTCGAGACGACCTCGTTCGGAGGGAACTCGTCCGCGGCGACGCCGACCTGGTCGCCACCCTCGAAGTCGAGAACCGAGTAGCGAACGCGAGGCGTCAGTTCCCACCCGTTGTCCTCGTCCTTCAGGTAGCAGTCGAAGAAGCGGCGCAGGTCCTCTCTGTTTGCCTCGTCGTAGTAGTCGGGCCACTCCTGACTGTTGTGGATGCGCAGCCACTTCTCTTGCGAGGCAATCCGTCGCCAGGCGCGGAACGTTCCCGCAGTGTGCAGCGTGTTGGAGTAGCTGGCTACCACGTAGGCCGGCACGGTGATCTTGGCAAGGTCGGGGATCTTGTTCTCCCACAGGTCATTCATCAGCGGATAACGCTCGGACTCCGAGATGACGTCCTCCTTCTGGTTCTTGCCGAAGAAGCTGCCGTCCTGCAGCTGTTGGGCGAACCCGGTGTCGGGCATGCCGCCGCGCATCACCAGGTCGCGGTAGACGTCACTGACGCCCTCCCACGGGTTGATCGCCGCCAGGTGCGGAGGCTGTTCGGCGGCGGTGAACCACTGCGACACCGCGAGGTACGAGGTTCCGCTCATTCCGACTTTGCCACTGCACCACTGCTGCTCGGCCAGCCACTCGATCAGGTCGTAGCAATCGCGACCTTCCTGCCGATCCCACAGCACGCTGTCCCCGTCGGAGTCGACCACACCGCGAATATCCGGATTGCAGATCGCATAACCCTGCGCGCACCAAAACGCCGGGTCCGGACCTTCGAACTTCTCCAGACCCGAGACGATCCCGTTGTCCAGGCCGACCATGCCGAATATTCCCATCACGCTGGGAGATGTGCCCTGACCCTTCCCGTACGGGCTCCATGCCACGATGACCGGCACCTTGTCCGCCCCAGTAGGGCGAAACACGTCGACATGGATCGTCACACCGTCCCGCAACTGGACGGCGACGTCCTTCTCGAGCACGATGTCGACTGGCACGGACCGGAACTGAGGCGCGATCTGAAAGCCCGCCTCCAAGGTTCGCGTCCCTGGCTCGAATCCAGTCAACAGGCCAGTCCTCGCAGGGGGCAGTGGATCAGACGGCATGAATATGTTGTGTTCATCGCTCACGGCCGACTCCTCAGATCCCCCGGTCACAGGCCGGGATTCGTGCATCGCTGCGA
>CAVPVJ010000028.1:0-1208377 GCA_963709125.1 uncultured Actinomycetota bacterium | reverse complement strand
GAACTGGATCACCACAATTAACCCTTCGTCAACAGAGGGCAAACGTTACTGTTTCTGGCTGTTTTCCTCTCCATTTGTTAGATCGATTGATGCAGAACGGCTTTCAACCTGATTGACCGCCCCCGTAGCGCGTGCGCAGTTCGGTCTTGAGCACCTTCCCAGCGGGGTTGCGGGGCAGCGCATCGACGATCTCGAGCGCCTTGGGGTGCTTATAGCGCGCGAGCCGTTCGCCCAGGAACTCGGCTAAATCCTCGAGCCGCAGCCGGTCGTCGGTGATGGCGGCGATGGCGATCGGCACTTCACCCCACGTGTCGTGGGTTCGGCCGATGACCGCGACTTCGACGATGCCGGGATGGCCTGCGAGCACGTTCTCCACTTCGGCGCAGTAGATGTTCTCGCCGCCGGAGATGATCATGTCCTTCTTGCGATCGACCACCCAGACGTAGCCCTCCTCGTCCATCCGAACGAGGTCACCGGAATGGAACCAACCGCCGCGCGAACGCTTCAGCCGTGGCCTCCGGGTTGTTCCAGTAGCCGCTCATCAATGTTGGTGCCCGGTAAACGATTTCGCCTACCTCGCCGACCGGCACATCGTTCATGTTCTCGTCGACCACCCGGGCAGCGACCGTCGGGATCACCTTGCCAACCGATCCGCGTTTGCGGATCGCATCTTCGCCGAGCAGCACGCAGGTGACCGGCGACATCTCGGTCTGACCGAACGCGGCCAATATCTGTGTTCCGGGGAACGTTGCCGACATCTCCCGCAGCAGCGCATCCGGCGCCGGCGCAGCCCCCCACGACATGACCCGCAACCTCAGGTCACGGGGTCTGGCCTGCTGCTCGGTGCATACCGCCTGCCACTGCGCGGGCACCAGGAAGATGCCGGTGACCTTCTCCGCCGCCAGCACGTCGAGCAACTGGCCGGGGTCGAACGCGCCGAGCGGATAGATCACCGTGGGCACGCCCAGAAGCAACCCGCCCAGCATGTTGCCGATTCCGGCGATGTGGAAAAACGGGACGCCGATGAAACCCACGTCGCTGTTGATGTCGGCGCCGTTGGTGTAGAGGCCGGCTCATCGTCTGGCCGGTCAAATTGGTGTGGGTCAGCACGGCGCCCTTCGGGCGACCCGTGGTGCCCGAGGTGTACATGATCAATGCCGGCGAATCGTTGGGGACGTCGACCGGCTCGGGCCGCTGACCTTCCTCGCCGACCAGCTCGTCGTAATCGAACACCGTGTCGTCGGTTGAGCCGCCGGCCACCACGATCATGTCCAGCAGCGGCTGGATAGCGCGGACACCGGTGGCCACCGGGGCCAGCACCGCCTCCGTGATCATCACGCGTGCTTCGCAATCCTCTACCAGGAGGGCGATTTCGGCGGCGGTGAGCCGGAAGTTCAGCGGCACCGCGATGGCCCCAAGTGAATTTGCGGCCAGCACCGATTCGATGAACTCGGTGCGGTTGAGCATCAGGATCATGACCCTGTCGCCGAAACCGACTCCCCGCCGGCTCAGCGCGCCGGCCAGCGCAGCGACCCGATTCTGTAGTTGCGCCCACGTCATCGTGTTGCCCAGGAATCTCAGCGCCGTCTCGTTGGGCTGCATCAACGCGTGCCGTTCGAGCTGGTTGACCCAGTTCTGCCGACGGGCCAGGTAGGGCTGCTCGTTAGGCTGCGGCGCGCGAGTCAGGTGGCTGGCCAATTGCGCGGTCACGTGCCCCGTCCCTGCACTCGCATATCCCGTCCCGTCACTCGCGCACCCCTTGCGCCAGGTTGATATTTGATAAAACATGGTGTTATCTGGGTCACATTAGGGCTTAAACGCCCTGGTGACAAGTCCCTTGACAGAGCCTACTTAGCCCCTTGCAGCCCCCCGAAAGCCCCCTGAAAGCCCTGGCAGTTCACGTGAACGCACCCACATCCACGCAGCCTTCCCGCCAGCCGCAGAAGCGGCGGCCGCTGCGCCGGGCCCAGTTGTCCGACGAAGTGGCGGGCCACCTTCGGGCCGCGATCATGTCCGGGTCGTTGCGCCCCGGAACTTTCATCCGCCTCGACGAGACGGCCGCCGAGCTCGGGGTCAGTGTCACGCCGGTGCGCGAGGCCCTGCTGAAACTGCGCGGCGAGGGCATGGTCCAGCTCGAGCCGCACCGGGGCCACGTCGTGTTGCCATTGAGCCAACAGGACATCGATGACATCTTCTGGCTGCAGGCAACGATCGCCCGGGAAGTGGCCGCCGCGGCCACCACGCACATCACCGACTCCGAAATCGATGAGCTTGACCGGATCAACGATGCGCTTGCGACGGCCATCGGATCCGGCGACGCCGAGACTATCGCGGGGCTCGAGTTCGCATTTCATCGTGTTTTCAACCAGGCCAGCGGCCGGATCAAATTGGCCTGGTTCCTGCTGAATGCCGCGCGATATATGCCGGTGCTGGTGTACGCCGCCGATCCGCAGTGGGGCGCCGCCGCGGTCGATAATCACCGCAAATTGATCGCCGCGCTGCGCGGGCGCGACGCACCCGCCGTGATCGAACAGACCGCATGGCAATTCACCGACGCGGCACGCCGGCTGACCGAAACGCTGGATCGGACGGGAATCTTCGACTGAGCCCGGCTACGCCGCCCTCGCGATCGCCGCTAGCCGGCGGCTAATTGCTCCGAGCGCAGCTTGAGGTTTTCGGCGAGCTGGTCGAGGACGTTGTTGAGGAGCATCTTCACCATCGGCGCGGGCACCGGCATGCTGGGCTCGACGTCGACGTCCACCGTTAGCAAGCTCGAGGCGCCGGTCTCCACCACGCTGAACAGTTGCTCCTGCTTGGCGAACAGCTCACCTTGCTGCATGACGGTCTGAATCTGGTTCGCCCCCGGGTAGTACACGGCCTGGATGTAGGTCCCCTCAACGCCTTGCACCACGGTGTCGAGCCGCAGCTGGCTGGGACGCCCGTCGTCGTAGCGGGCAAGCACCCATGCGCCCTTGATGGGCTCGTTCCACTCGGGATAGGCCTCGAAGTCGCCCACGATAGCCATGATCGATGCGGCGTCGGCACCGACCTCGACGGTCTTGCTCAAAACTGGCATTGGCGAATCATACCTGGGCAGGCTGGGGCACCGTCTCGGCGAAACCCGTTGCGGCCTATTGACTCACGCACGCCGCCGAAAGCAACGCCCGGATGACGTCGGGTATGGGGACCGGTTTGCGGCTGGCCCGATCGACGTAAACGTGCACCCAGTGCCCGAGAGCGGTGATCGGCTGCGCCGCCTCGGTTGCGCCTTCCGGCGCGTCCTCCCGAGGGGCCCGGAACACACCGAGCCGATAGGTGACGCTGCTGTTTCCCAGTCGGGTCACCGCCAGCCCCACGACGAGGCTTTCCGGGAAACCCAGTTCAGAGAAGTAACGACAGCCCGACTCGGCGACGATGCCCAGCGAAGGCATGGCGACCGGGTTCAGGCCGGTGTTGGTGTTGATCCAGGCATTGATCGCTGTGTCGAACAGCTGGTAGTAGACGGCGTTGTTGAGGTGGCCGAACATGTCGTTGTCGGCCCACCGGGTGAGAACCGGCCACAGCACGGGGAAGTCGCTACTGGTGAGACCGTCCGGCCCCGGCGGAACCGTTGGGGGTGAAGCCATGGTTGTATTCCAGCATGTTTCGCGTGCGGAGACTCTCAGACGCCGCGGAACGCGTTCGACAGGGCATCGCCTTGCATGATGAACAGCCGCTCCGAGCTCGGTAGGCCGGGCAGCAACGAGTCGAATCCGTGGCAGCTGCGGCCAAACACGTGCAGCTCGGTCGAGACTCCCGCGTGCAAGAGCCGCCGCGCATAATCGATGGCTTCGTCGCGGAAGGGATCGATCTCCGCGCAGGTGATCAAAGCCGGTGGCAGACCGTCTAATCGGCTGCGCCGGGCCGGCACGGAATCGGGTGCTGGCGGCTCGGCACCCAGGTAGTGGCACCACATCAGTTCGGCGGCCTCGCCGTCGAAAGCCGGGCTGGTTCGGAACTCCGCTTTGGAGGCGGTAGCACGATCGTCGAGCACCGGCTGGTGCAGCAACTGGAACACGATCGGCGGCAGCGACTTGTCCGCCGCACGCTGCGCGAGGCATGCGGCCAGGGCGGCACCCGCGCTGCTGCCCGCGACGGCCAGGCGGGCGGCATCGACGTCTAGTTCCGCCGCGTTGCTGACCACCCAGTTCAGCACCGCGGTCGCATCGTCGAGCGCGGCCGGATAGGGGTGCTCCGGGGCCAGCCGGTAATCGACCGATACGACAACGCAACCGGCCCGCCGCGCGAGCTCCACGCACTGGCGGTGATCGGTGTCGAGGTTGCCCAGCGCGAACCCCCCGGCGTGGCAGTAGACGACCACAGGTGCCCGCCGAACTTCGCCGCAGCGATAAATGCGGACGGGGACCAGGCCGGATTCAGGCCCGTTCTCGAAGACCACGTTGTCCTCTGCGATCTGGACGCCGGGCGCCTCCAGCTCTTCGAACGCCTCCCGACGACGCTGATCGAACGGCGCGCGTATCAGCCGGATCGCCTCCGCTGAAAAGGTGGTTCGCGTTGTCGCAATGGCGCGCAGGCTGGGGTCGAGCCGGTCGGCGCCGTCCAATTCCGTCACTCTTCCGTCGCCTCGCGCAGGTGCTCCGTCGCACCTCGGCGCAGCGCCTGCGATTCGGCCGCCAGAGTGATCATCCGAAATCCGAGCTGCGCCATGGCGCGACCGGTCTTGCCCTCGCTGGCATGTATCCCGGAGACCAGCCCGGCGGCGGTGGCTACCCGATGGATGCGCACGATAACGTCGTGCACCTCCGGATTTCTGGTTGCCCCGACCACGTCGACACCCATCGAGATCGCGAGATCGGCTGGCCCGATATAGATTCCAGCCAGACCGTCGACAGCGCAGATCTCATCGACGGCCGACACCGCCGCCGCCGTTTCGATCATCGCGAACACGCTCACCCGGGACTCGAGGGCGATGGGGTCGTGACCGAGGCTGGCGCGCAGCGGACCGAAGCTGCGGATGCCCTTCGGCGAGTAACGGGTGGCGGCCACCGCCGCGGCGGCTTGGTCGGCCGACTCGATCATTGCGATGATGACGGCGTCGGCGCCGGCGTCCAGCACGCGCCCGATCGGTGCCGCATCGGCATTGGGCAGCCGCACCGCGGTGGCGAGGGGGAGATGTTCAATACGCCGCAGGATGCCGCTGATGTCGGCGTCGTCGAAGTAGCCGTGCTGGGCGTCGAAACCCACGTAATCGTAACCGGCCCGCGCGAATTCCTCCGGCCCGAGTAGCGTCGGGCCGGTGATCCAGCCGCCCCATGTCGGGGTTGGCCGGCTCAGTGCCCGCTGCAGGTTGCTCCTACTGATCTCTGCCACGACTCAACGCTTCACTGCAGCGGCGATGGGGGCAGGGCCTGCAGAATCGAGTCTTCCCAACCGTCGCGCAGTGCCGGCGCCACGCTCATCCAGGTGACGATCTCGGCGGGCGGGCTGTCCTTCCAGGAGGGGTAATGATTGGCGAAACAATCCCAACCGCCTTCCAGCGCCCAGTAATGGATGACCTCGTTATAGCGGAAGGTCGTGGTGAACGAACCCAACCAGCGCTTGCCGGTGCGCTCCGACCAGGGCACGTAGAGCCGTTCCAGCTCGCGGATGTAGTCGTCCTGACGCCCGGGCTTGGTTTGCATGATTTCTTGAATCACCAGCGGCGCAGTGAAATTAGCCTCAAGCAACTGCGCCAGTGGTTTGTTGCTGGGCCCGGGATACATAATTCTCCCCTCGCCCGAGGCGCCGATGCCGGCCAAATACGCCGACCATTTGTCGGCGGCGGCCGCATGGCTGCCGCCGCATGCTTGCGCGGCACCGATCCTGGCGTAGTCAGCGAACTTGTCGATCTCCCAGATGATCGTCACTTGCGGCCAATGGCCGTTGTAGGGAGTGGATTCCCACATCGCGAACAACCGCGCGCCGAGCGCGTCCATCATCGGCTGGTAGGTGTCGACGAACATCTCGGTAAAGTGTTCGCTTCGACCAGATCCGAGCGAGATCGTTTCGTGCAGGTAGAGCAGAGCGTGCCCGTAATACTTCTTCATTTGGAAGCCGAGTCCATTTGGGAAGCCGAGTCCATCTCGCTAACCGAGCCGGATCAGCTCGGAGTCGACCGGCAAGCAGGCTGACAAATCGCACAGCAATGTCTCGGTGGGATCGACTACGTCGCAGCTGATCCCGGCCGCCGCAAGCGCGTAACCCTTGAAAACCCGCGCCCCCGAACTGAGCACGTGCTGCGCCCTGGTCATCCCGCGATTGATCCGCAGGGGCCACCCGTCACCCCACAGAGCGACTTCGGTCGAAGGACGGTCCAGCGCGTCGAGCACCCGGTCACGGACTCTGGTATCTGAGCTGAATGCCTCCGCGCTGACCGCCAGACTTTGGCTCGTCGCGCCCATCCCGACAGATGCGAACTCCGGCGCCAGTTCGGCCTGGATGTCCAATGCGCGCACCCCGAGGATCCGCAGCGGGCGGGTGTCGAAGCCGTCCGGCAGCAGGACGGTCACCTCCCAACCGGCCATCATGCGGTCGTAGAGCCAACCACCGGCCGACTGCACGACGTCGACGCTGCTGGCAGCTACAACGTCGAGTCGATAGCGCAGACACTCGTCATCCGTGCTGGGCGCTCGCGTCGAGCCGACCCGGCTCGCACTGGTGTCGAAAATTGGAGTGACCATCAAATCCGTTCCTCACGCGGCACCGCTCCCGGGGACTGGCCGGGTTCGGTGAATCGGGTGACGCGACTCACCAGACAGCGTGACACTTGGACGGAAATTTGTAAAGTTGCCCTCACCGATCACGACCTGCGGCGCGCCTCGAGTTCGGCGAGAACTTCGTCGGTGTGCTGTCCGAGTTCCGGTGCCGCAGAACGCGGCGCCCATGGCGTGCCATGGAAATCCGCAGGGGTGGCCACCATCGCGATACTGGATTCTCCGTCCGGCACGTCGACGATTCCGCCCGCGGCATGGAACTGCTCATCGGCCACGATGTCCTCGAGACTGTTGATCGGCGACCAGAAGAAGTCCGGCTCGCCCGCGAATACCTCCGCCCACTCATCGAGCGACCTGGTCGCGAAGATCTCGTCCAACTCCGCGACCAGCCGCACCGCGTTGACGGCGCGCGCACGGGCGTCGGCGAACCGGGGGTCGGTCAACCACTCGGGGCGACCGACGGCACGACACAGCGGGGGCCAGTGCCGGTCGACGTCGAGCCCGACGATCCAGAATCGCCGCCCGTCGGAGGCGGCGTAGTTGTTCATGCACGGGTTGCCCATTGTCTCGCGCTGCCCGATCGCGATCGGCTGGCCGGTCAACAGATAGGTGTTCAGGTCGAAGCTCACGGTGTAGGCGCCCTGGCGGTACAGCGAAGTGGTCACCAGCTGGCCGGTTCCGGTGCGTTCGCGAGCCAGTAGCGCCGCACAAATGGCCGCGGCCAAGGTCATGCCGGCCGAGTGATCCCCCATGCCGCCCCGCTGGAACGGGGGCGTGTCGCCGGGCCGGGTGAGCAGATGAGCCAGACCGGCGCGGGACCAGAACGCCGCCACGTCGTAGGCGGCGCGGTCGGCGTCGGGCCCGGTTTGCCCGTACCCGGTGATCAGGCCGTAGACCAGGCGGGGGTTGCGGGCGGATACCGACTCGAAGTCGAGGCCAAGGCGTCGCAACGCGCCGGGTCGCAGATTAGTCACGAAAACATCTGCATCAGAAAGCAATTCGAATGCAGTGCCCAGGCCTGCTTCGGCACTGAGATCCAAGACGACGCTGCGCTTGGACCGGTTGTCCATTTCAAACGGCGGGTTAACCCCTAGGTCGCAGCCCAGCATCCGCCCGAACATGCGCCCCGGGTCACCAGCCGGCGGTTCGATCTTGATGACATCGGCGCCCCAGTCGGCCAGGATGCCCGCCGCGGCCGGTCCGGCCACCCACACTCCGAGTTCGACGACTTTGACGCCTTCTACCGGTCCGGCCATGGGTTAGTTCCTACTCCCTGTCGCCGATGCGTCACCATCCGGACCGCGCCAATAAGGTGTGCTTAGACTGAAAGCCATGACGCTGGTGGCCGGACGTGGTCCGCTCAGCCCCGATCCCGCCGGACGATTCTGTCCCCCCGTGCCCGCCGGCGTCGTCTATGTCGAGCCGCATCCGCGGCGTGTGCAAGCCGTGCGGGATGGCCGCCTGGTGATCGACACCGAACGCGCGCTGATGGTGCACCGGCAGGGTCACCCGCTCAGCTACGTGTTCCCGGCCGACGCGGTCACGAGCCTGCCCTCCGAGGCCGAGCCGGAGGCGCCCGGCTACGTCCACGTGCCCTGGGGCGCCGTGGACACCTGGCTGGAGGAAGGCCGCGAGCTCGTCCACTATCCGCCGAATCCGTATCACCGCGTCGACTGCCGCCCGACGAAACGCCGCCTAGGCGTCTCCGTCGGCGGCGCCACGCTGGTGGATACCGCGGATACGGTGATCGTCTTCGAGACCGCCCTCGAACCGCGGCTTTACGTCGATCCCGCACACGTGCGCACCGATCTGCTGCGGCGCTCCGAAACGACGACCTACTGCAACTACAAAGGGTTTGCGACCTACTGGTCGGCCGACCTCGATGGCCGGGTCGTCGAGGACATTGCCTGGAGCTACGAAGATCCGCCCCCAGAAACCCTGCCCATCAAGAGATTTCTCAGTTTCGACGCCACCCGCGTCGACATCGTCGCCGAGCTACCCCTCTCGTAGCACCGCGAAACTGCAACTAGCAACGCATTTCTCGAGTAGCGCCGTCGGTAATTGCCGTCTCGCGGAGTTAGTAGCTGGGACGCCCGAGCTGAAGTGCGTGCTGGGCGATCATGTTGCGGAAGACCTCCAGGGTGCCGCCGTAGATCCCCACCGGCAAAGCCAGCCGGAAAATTTGCTGCGCTGCGCCGTCACCGGCGGAGCCCTCGGTGTCGGTCGGCAAGGCCGATGCAGCCCCCAGCATGTCCATCAGATCCGAAGAGACGTCGCGCATCGTCTGTGCGATCGCGACGCGCCCGAACATGCCGGGCGTGGACAGCGCCGCCTCCATCTGGGCGAAGCTGCGCCCGAGCCGGTATTTCACCGACTCATCGTCCGTTTCCGCCACTACCGAAGCGACTTTGTCCACCACCTCGGCCATCAACGACCCATGGAACGACATCGCCGAAATATGCTGCAAACCATGGTCTTCCCGGTCGACGATGCCGTGCTCGGAAGCCAGCGCCGACCGCATCACCGTCCAGCCACCGTTGACCTCGCCGATACGGTAGAAATCATCGACGCGTACGTCGCTGTAGTAGACGATGTTGGTGCGGTCGCCGTCCAGCGTTCGGATTCCCTGGATCTCGATGCCCGGCGAATCGAGCGGAACCAGAAACATCGTCAGGTTCTTGTGTTTCGGCCCCTGCGGATCGGTGTTGGTAAGCAGGAAGACGTACTTAGCGTTCTGAGCGTTCGAGGTGAACATCTTGGAGCCGTTGATGATCCAGGCACCGTCTGCCGAACCGTCACGCACTGCCCGGGTCTTGCAGGTCGCGACATCGGAGCCACCTTCGGGTTCCGTGTAACCCAGGCATAGCCGGATCTCGCCGGACAGCACCCCCGGCAACACCTGGCCGCTGAGCTCCGGTGTCGCGAACTGCTGCACCAGATGCGCGACCATTGCCGTGGTGCCCCAGTGGTACCAGGGCGTGTGAGCGCGGGCGATCTCGAGTTCAAAGATTCGCCGGCGGACCGGACCGAAACCGCCTTCGGATTCGGGCTTCCAATCCGCTGCCAGATAACCTGCGTCCCCCAGCGCCAAATGCACCTTTTCGTCGAAGTTCTCGCCGAACTCGCGATCGCGCTGCCGCACTTCGTCGGTGACGTGTTCAGTGATGAACGCCCGGGTCTGATCCAAGAACGCCTGGTCTTCGATCGAGAGCGCGACCTCGGAGAAATCCATTCAGATCGCGTCAATCACCTGGGTACGGAACCGCTCAAGGGTCTCGAGCGCATGAGCCATGCTGTCGCCGGGCAGGTGGACACTCACCCACGTCACGCCCAGTTTCGCCAGCTTTTCCAGGCCATCGAAGTAAGCGTCGGCGTTGAACTCATCGTCCGTCGGGCTTCCGCCATCGAAGTTCGCGAACGTGATGTCGATCGCCGACCAATCCCTACCGGCCGCATCGCACCGGCGCCGCAGATCATCGATGCCATCAGTGAGACGCTCCAGCGAGTCGATGACGGCGGTGCCGGCCGTCTGAGCCAGTTGAGGCGGGGCCGGGAACGGACACCAGCCGTCGCCGTAGAGCGCCACTCGTTGGCGGGAGGCTGTCGTGTTACCGCCGATCCAGATCGGCGGATGCGGATCGCTGATCGGGCGGGGGTGCGCGGTGATGCCGCGCGCGCTGAAATGCTTTCCCTCAAAGGATATGTCGTCGCTGGTCCAGATCGCCCGGATTACCTGCAGCGCTTCCTCGAACAGCTCGGCACGCTCGTCATAGCTGACGCCCAACGCCGCGAATTCCCGCTTGAGGTAACCCACACCCACCGCAAGGGTGAACCGGCCACCGGAGAGCAGGTCCAGCGACGCGCCAGCCTTGGCCACTACGAACGGGTTTCGATACGGCAGCACCACGATATTCGGAATCAGCCGCAATGTGGTTGTATGGGCCGCCGCGAAACTCAATGCGACAAAAGGATCTAACGCGTCGTGACCACCGGCTTCCAGCCACCGCTGCGATGGCGCCGGGTGGTCGGTGAAGCCGAAGCCGTGAATTCCCGCCGCTTCGGCGGCTGCCGCCACTCTCCCAATACCCTCCCCACCCACGAACTCCGGGTTATAAGGATGGCTGTGCATCGGGTGCGTGATAGTGAAACGCATTTATCTTCCTAATCGCATTTTCGAGCGGTCAGAACCGCGCGCTGGCGTCGATCGAAGTGTCGGTGGTGCGCAACGGCCGGATCAGCGCCTCCTGAGCAAAGGAGCACAACAGCTCGCCTTCCTCGGAGTGCACGGCACCGCGCACGTACGACATCCCCGCGCCGACCTGAGTGCTCTCGTGCGTGTACAACAGCCAGCCGTCCCAGCGCACCGGCTCGTGGAAAGCGACCGAGATGCTCATCGGCGCGGTCGACACGGTTAGGTGGGCCTGGCTGGTGCCGATGCCCGGATGGGCGCGCATGGTGGTGGAAATCCCCAGATGCCCGGTGAAGTACGCGAGGAGCGCCTTGGCCAGATCGTCTTGGACCGGGATCGGGTCGTAGTGCAGCCACGCATACAGCTCCGGCGGCCCGACCTCATCGGGGCTGTTGACGTCGACGACGTCGACCAGTCGCAGCTCACGCCCGATCATCGGCATCTCAGCGTGGTTGGCGTCGGCCGGAGCCGGCACGTCGGGCCGTGGCAAGTGGTGACGGATGACGTCGGCGGTCGGGACGTCGGCCAGCACCGTGATGCTCAGACAGCGTCGCCCGTTCTGGTGCACGGCGACGATCGCGGTGGCGGTCGACCGGCCCTCGGCTACAACGTCAAGGACAAGTTCGATCGGGGGCCCGACAACCACGGCGCGGGAGAACACCGCGTGCGCCGACCGTATCGACTTGTCGGGGAATCGCTTCGCCACAGCCACAATCGCTTGCGCAAGCACCTGGGTGCCTTCGACCACCTGCCGCTCGTCCTGGCCGGCGACGCCGGTCTCGGCGGTGAACCGGTCGGGGCCGTCAGCCCGCGCGTCGAACAGTTCCAGCAAGCTGTCCACCGACCATTGAGCCTGATCGGAATCCGTGCTCAAATCCGTCTCACCTCTCCTATTAAATGACGTCACACCGCGACAGCGGTCCATCGCTCAGCGTGACACTCTGTGTAACATTTGTAAAGCTAGCTTTCGGCAACAAAATCACAGAGAGGCAAACCGATTGGGAATCGTGACCGCCACTTCAGAGACCGCCTTTACCCAGTCCGCTGAGACCGTGTACGACTTCGTCACCAACCCGGAGAATTGGACGAAGACCTACCCCGGCAGCGCGCATATCGGCAACTTGCCCGCGCTCCCGCTCAAGGTCGGCGACACCTGGCAGGAAGCGGGTCCGGATGGCGACCGCATCTTCAGCTGGCAGCTGGCCGCCGCAGTTCGGCCCACGCTATTTGTGTTCACCTCGTTGGGCCGCCTCGGCCATGAGCGCGGCGACCCCGGCGGCTTGAGAACTGGGATGGAAGGCCGCATCACCGTGACCTACCGATTCACCAGGCCGGGCCAGGACATCACGCTGTTCTCCCGAACCATGATGATCGAGGCGTACAAACACGCGCCGCTACCCGATAAGCTCTTCGAGCAGGCCAACCCAGCCAGGATCGACGCTTACCACGCGGCCGTCGCACGCGAACTCGGACGATCGTCAGATTGACACCGGTGCCCGCGGTGCATGACACTTTTCCGGTGTTTTGTAAAGCGGAAGATTTGCCCAACGGCGTGCGCGGATGATTCCCGAGCCGCTGGCCAACGGGTTCTGCTTTGGCGAAGGCCCGCGCTGGTTCGAGGGACTGCTGTGGTTCTCCGACATGCTGGGTGAAGCCGTACACACTGCCGACCTGCGCGGCACACTGACCACGTTGCCGCTGCCGGGGCACTCCCCCTCGGGTTTGGGCTTCCGGCCCGACGGCTCGTTGCTGATCGTCTCGACCGAAGACCGGCAGGTGTTGCGCTACGACGGCGAAACCGTGGTCACCATCGCCGATCTGAGCGAGCTGGCTCCGGCCAACCTCGGCGACATGGTCATCGACGACACCGGCCGCGCCTACATCGGATCCCAGGCCTTCTCGGGCGGGGTGATCGTCCGCCTCGATCCCGACGACAGCGCTACCGTCGTAGCCGAGGACCTCGATTTTCCCAACGGGATGGTCATCACGCCGGATCACAAGACGTTGATTGTCGCCGAGTCGATCGGGCGGCGGCTGACCGCGTTCACCATCGACGAAAACGGCGCACTGCACGATCGACGGGTCTTCGCCGACGGCCTGGACGGCCCGCCCGACGGCATCGCACTCGACGCCGAAGGCGGCGTGTGGACGTCGATGACACTGGCCCACCAGTTCGAGCGGATCGTTGCGGGCGGGGCCGTCACAGATCGCATCGACATGGGCGAGCGTGTTGCGATCGCCTGCACGCTCGGCGGACCCGAACGCCGAATCCTGTTTTTGCTATCCAGTACCGATGCGTTTCCGGAGCGCCTGATCGGCACCCGACTCTCCCGGCTCGACGCCGTGACGGTCACCACTCCCGGCGCCGGCTTGCCCTAGACCTGAGAGGTAGCAGATGACCGACGCTTACTACGAGCGCGTCGAGCCTGTCCAAGACGGAGCCGACGCCTTGGGCGAGAAATTCAGGGCAACCGATCTGGTACGCAGCACCTGGACGGCGGCAATACAGCACGCGGCGCCGGTGTCGGCGCTGCTGGTGCGGGCGCTCGAGCGCTATGAACAGCGCGACGACACCCGGCTCAGCCGGGTCGTCATTGACTTGCTGGGCCCGGTGCCGGCCGATGGTGACCTGTGGGTTCGCTCGCAAAAACAACGCGGCGGCAAACAGATCGAGCTGGTCAGCGCCGAGATGCTGGCCCTCGGCCCGGATGGGCAGCCCCGGCCCGTCGCCCGTGCCAGCGGTTGGCGGATGCAGCAGCTCGATACGCGGGCTGTGGCGCACGCGGGGGCACCCCTGCCCCGTCCGCTGACCGAAGCCCGCAGCCGCGACCTGGCAAAGGATTGGGACCGCAACTACGTGCACAGCCTGGATTGGAGATGGCTGACCGAACCACTCAACCCAGGCCCAGGAGAATCCTGGATCAAGCCGATCGCTGACCTGGTCAATGGCGAGACCATGACACCGCTGGAGCGGCTGTTCGCGGTGGCCGACTGCGCCAACGGCATCGGCAGCAAAATTGATATCCGCAAGTGGACGTTCCTCAACACCGATCTGGTGGTGCACGTGTTCCGCGTTCCCGACGGAGAATGGATCGGTATTCGCGCGGAGACCAACTACGGGCCGGACGGCATCGGAACCACGGTCGGCACGTTGTTCGACGAGCAAGGCGCGATCGGCGCCATCCAGCAGTCTGTGCTGGTGCGCCGGCGTCCCGAAAAAGCGTGATGGGGGAGACGGAGATATGAGCCAACCGGCGGGGGCGACAAGCGCCGAGGTTGATACTTCGACCCGGCAACGGATTCTGGCAGCTACCGCCGAGGTACTGGGCCGCAACGGCAAGACCAAGCTCAGCCTGTCCGAAGTCGCGGCACAAGCCGGTGTCTCGCGCCCAACGCTTTACCGTTGGTTCGCGTCCAAAGAGGAGTTGCTCTCGGCGTTCGCACACTACGAGCGGCAGATCTTCGACAGCGGCCTGGCCAGGGCAACCGCGGGGCTGAAAGGGGTCGACAAACTCGACGCGGCGCTGCAGTTCATCGTCGCGTACCAGCATTCGTACTCGGGTGTGCGGATGGTCGACGTCGAGCCCGAGCACACCCTTGCCGAGTTCGCCCGTGTCATACCGCAGATGCGGGACGGTCTGCAACGGCTGCTTCCGGGACCCAACGCCGCAGTGAAAGCCGCGGCGGTGATCCGAATCGCCATATCGCACTACATCGTTCGAGGCGACGACGCCGATGAGTTCCTGGCGCAGCTGCGCCATACGGTCGGAATCAAGGCGCCATCAGCCGAATAACACTGCGGCGTTGAGGTATCCAGTAGGGTCCAATGCCCCCTTGACCGCCCGCATCGCGGCGATGTCGGCAGGCTCGCGTGACATCGAAAGGTAGGCACGCTTGCGGCTGCCGACACCGTGTTCCGAACTGACGTTGCCCCCGCACCGAGCGATGAGGTCCATCATCGGTTCGTACAGCTCCGCTTCCCGCTCGGGCGGGCAACGTAAGACGTTGAGGTGCAGGTTGCCCTCGCCGACGTGTCCGAACAACACCGGCAGCGCTTCCTGTCCGGGCGCATCGTGCGCGTGGATCAAAGCGGCCGCGTCTCGGGCGAATCCGCTGATCGCCGCCAACGGCAACGAGACGTCGAACTTGAGCGGTGGCCCGTACACGCCCAGCACCTCGGCCAGCGATTCGCGGACCCGCCACAACCGTTGCTGCGCCGCCACATCCACGCCCACCGCGGGCTCGCCGCACAACTGCGCTTCATTGAGCAGGTCGGCCAGCCGATCGGTCTGATCGTGGTCGGCGGCCAACTCCACCAACAGCAGCCAGTCACCCTGCACCGGTGCGCTCACCCCTAGATGCGCTTCGGTCAGCGCGGCGGCCCGCCTGTCGATCAGCTCCAGGGCGGCGATCCCGTCGACTTCCCGAAACGTCCGCGCGGCAACGACCAGCGCGTCGAGATCGGCAAAACCGCAGACGGCCGTCACCCGATGCGACGGCGCCGGCTGGAGCCGAAGATCCAGCGCGGTAATGACGCCGAGCGTGCCTTCGGCGCCGACGAACAGCGCGGGCAGGTCGTAGCCGGTGTTGTCGCGGCGCACCAGGGCGTGGCGGCGCATCAGCGAACCGTCGGGCAGCGCCACCTCCAGGCCAACGACTTGCTCACCCATGTTGCCGTAGCGAACGGTGCGCAGGCCGCCTGCGTTCGTCGACGCCATGCCGCCGATGGTCGCCGTGTCACGGGCGGCCAGGTCCACGCCGAACACCAGGCCCGCCGCCCGCGCGGCACGTTGCACCGCGGCCAGCGGCACGCCGGCACCGACGTCGATACGGCGCTCGACGGTGTCGACATCGCCAAGGGCACGCAGTCGCTCGGTGGACAGCAGCACGTCGTCATGCTCGGGAACGGTGCCGGCAACCAGCGAGGTGCGACCGCCCTGCACGGTGACGTGCGCCCCGGCGTCGCGGCATACCCGCAGCACCTCGGCGACCTGCTCGGGCGAACCGGGCCGCACCAGTGCGCTGGCCCGGCCTCGATAGCGGCCGGTGTGGTCCACGCTCCGTCCGGCCAGCACGTCGGGGTCGACGACGACGTGGTTTGATCCCACCACCGACGCCAACCTGTGCAACATGTCTGCGGTCATAGAATCTGGGCGCTGGTAGAGCGTCCGTTAAAACTCTTTGTGGTTTACGTCGGTCACCAGGCCGCCGTCCATGACGAACTCGCTGCCGGTGGAGTAGGAGGACTCGTCACTGGCGAGGAACACCACGAACGTCGCGACCTCACGCACTTCGCCCGGACGGCCCAACGGGATAGTGACTAGGTCTTCCGGCAGGTGCGCGGTCATCGGGGTGCGGATGAAGCCGGGGTGGATCGAGTTCACCCTGATGTTGTGCGGCGCCAGCTCCAGGGCCGCGGACTTGGCCAGCCCGCGCACCCCCCACTTCGACGCGACGTACGGGTGCACGGCCGGCGCGCCGCGCAGACCCTCGATCGACGACACGTTGATGATCGAGCCGCCCCCGGCCGCGATCATCGGCTCGACCGCGACCCGCATGCCGAGGAACGTGCCGGTCAGGTTGACGTCAATGACCCTCTGCCACTTGGCCAGATCGAAATTCTTCAGCTGCCCGAGCGCGACGGTGCCGGCGTTGTTGACCAGCACGTTGAGCTTGCCGAACTCGCCGATGGCGGTCGCGACCGCAGCATCCCACTGATCGGGCTGGGTGACGTCGAGGTGCACGTAGCGCGCGGAGTCGCCGATCTCCTCGGCCAGCGCCTTGCCCTGATCGTCGAGGATGTCACCGATCACCACTTTGGCACCTTCCGCGACGAGCAGGCGCGCATCTTCGGCACCCATCCCGCCGGCGCCGCCACTGATGAGCGCGACCTTTCCCTCTACCCGTCCGGGTCGTTCCATTGGGCGGTTCCCTTTCCGTTCGATGGTCGTTCGAGCTGATCGACTAGCTGCTGGACACCAGGTTGTTCCGGGTGGAATCCGTTGAGAAAAGGCCTTTTCCGGTCACCAGCGGCAGGTCGAGAGTAGTCCTGATGCCGGGTGGCGCCGCGATCACATCCGGGATGGCGTTCACGATCCGCCCCGCGGCGCCCGCGATCGCGGCGTGGTTGTGGTCGCCCTTGCGGCTGGTTGGAACGATGTCGACGGCGTAGGACGGCTCGCCGGTGATCTCGACGCGATAGGAGCCGCCGCCGGCGGCGGGCTGCGGCAAGTCGGGTCGCAGATCGGGCCGCAGCCGGGTGATGTGTTCGATGATGATCGCCGGGTGACCCTTGACCATGCCGCGAATTTCGAACTGCAGCACCGCCAGGGTGCCCTTGGCGACCCTTCCGATCGCGATGTCGAAGTCTTCCGGAGCCGGCTCGCGTTGGTAGGACTCGACGATCTCGTCGACCTCAATGCCCAGGCCGGCCGCCAGCTGGCGGATGGCGGTGCCCCAGGCGATGCTGAGCACGCCCGGCTGTAGCAGCATCGGCACCTCGTCCAGCGGCCGGGCGAATCCCATGTAGTGCATGACCTCCGCGCCGTTGTAGGACGCGTAGTCGTGGATCTCCATGCAGCGCACCTGCTCGATGCGCTGACACGTCCCGGCAAGCGCGAACGGGATCAGGTCGTTGGCGAATCCCGGGTCGACCCCACTGATGAAGATGCTCGAATTTCCCTGTTGGGCAGCAGCTTCCACGCGCCCGATGTACTTCTCGGGCAAGACGCCCCAGGGGTATTGCAGCAGCCCGGGCGATGATCCGACGACGTTGATCCCGGCGGCAAGGATTCGCATGACGTCCGCCATGGCGTCGGGCAGCCGGGTGTCGCCCATGGCGCAGTAGACGACGCACTCGGGCTTGGTCGCCAGAATGGCGTCGAGATCTCCGACCGCCGAGATGCCCGTCAGTTTGTCTTTTGCCAGCTCGGTTTCCAGGCCGACTCCGCACAGCTCCCCGGCATCCTTTCCCACCTTTTCCGGCGTGGATACACACACGCCGGTCAGCTCGAACTGCGGATTGGTGATCAGTTCGGCTAAGGCCAGCCCGCCGACATTTCCGGTGCCGACGTGCGCGACGCGGATCGCCATGAGAGTCCTCCGTCTCTTCGGGGGCGAACGGTGAAAACTTTTCTAGACACTAGTCCACTATTTTTGGGGCCAAACGAGAGCGTGCGCGCCGACATTGCCGCCGATACGCGCCCTTCCTAGTTGGGCAAATGCCGGACTTCCTGGCGGCACCGCTCTACCCTCGGTTGATACCAGCGTTCGCGCTTGCTAGTTAGTGGCCGAAAGGCCCGGGGTTATCAGGTTGGACGGGGACATGCGGTACGTGATCACTGCCCCGGAGGCGTTGGCGGCGACGGCCGCCGACGTGGCGAGGATCGGCACGTCGATCGACACGGCCAGCGCGGCCGCCGCGGGCTCGATAAGCGGTCTGCCGGCCGCGGCCGAAGACGAGGTGTCGGCGGCCGTCGCGAAGCTATTCGGCCTGTACGGACAGGAGTACCGGGCACTCGTCGGGCAAGCCGCCGCGTTTCATAGCGAGTTCACCCAGGCGCTTGCCGCGGCCGGAAACGCCTACGCGCTGGCCGAGACGGGCAACGTCGCCCGAGTGTCCGGGGCCTCGAACGCACTCAACGCATCGGTCCAGGCATTGATTGGACAGACACTGACGGGAAGGGGCGCATCGCCGGCCGCCTCGATCGCGTTGATCTTGGGCGGCACCGCCAACCCGCTACCTGATCTCGAGTATGTGCTGGGTATCGACACCTCGTATATCCAACGCTTCTTCCCCGGGGCCATCCCCATGGCACTGTTCACACCCGAGATGTTCTGGCCGGTTACGCCGCAACTGGGCGCCCCCTTCTCGACGTTCGGCCAATCCGTCGCGCAGGGCGTGTCTCTGCTGAATGCCGCAATCAACGCCAACATCAGTGCGGGTCCCGTCGTCGTTTTCGGCTACTCACAGAGCGCCACGATCGTCACCGATGAAATCAGGGCTCTCATGGCGGCGGGCTCACCCAACACGAGCCAGCTGTCCTTCATGCTGGTTGGCGACCCGAACAACCCCGTCGGCGGCCTGCTCGAAAGGTTCCCCGGCTTCTACATCCCGGCCCTGGATGTGGCATTCAACGGTGCGACTCCGCCGAACTCGCCCTACCTGACCACCATCTACACGGCCGAGTACGACGGCATCGCCGACGCCCCGCAATACCCGCTCCATGTTCTGTCGGACGTCAACGCCATCATGGGCTACTTCTACGTGCACAACACCTATCCATTTATGACGGCCACCCAGGTCGCCAACGCGGTGCCCTTGCCGACGTCTCCGGGCTACACCGGCCACACTTCGTACTACATGCTCATGACGCAGGACCTGCCGCTGCTGCAGCCGATTCGCGATATCCCCTACGCCGGTCCCCCGATCGCCGACATCTTCGAACCCGACCTGCGAGTGCTCGTCGACTTGGGCTACGCCGACTACGGAACCGGCGCAAATTACGCCAACATTCCGACCCCGTCCGGGCTGTTCTCAGTGCCCAACCCGTTCACCGTCATCCCCGACCTGATCAACGGCGCCTGGCAAGGCCCGTACGCCGCCGCGGTGGAAATCGGCGTGGAGTCCGGATTGGTGTCGCCGTCCTACTTCCCGACTGCCTACCCGTGGGTACCATCCGTCGATCCACACCTGGATTACTTCCTGGGCCAGCCGAGCACGACGCTGCTATCGACGCTCAGCGGGGACCTCGGGGACGTTCTGGAAATCATTCCGCCGGTGTTCAACTTAAACATCACAACCTAAACCCTTAAAGCCCGAGCGGTGAATTCTCGCGGATCGACTCGTCCCTGATCAGCCCGCGCAGCAGCGCGGTACTGAACTCGGCGGCGATCTCCTTGGCCGTGCGTCGGCCGCTCGGGCGCAGCCAGCGATAGCTGCCCAGCGTCATCCCGATGTAGCCCAGTGCCAGCACGTGCGAGTCGCATTGATAGAACTCACCGCTGGCAATACCGCGGTCGATGAGTCCGTGCACGTGCTCGTAAACCTGAGCTTCCTTCTCGCGGACCTCGGCCACCTGTTCGCTGGTGAACCACTCGGTGATGTACGGCTGCTCCTGGAAGTACACCGCGGCCCGCTCCGGATTTTCCGCGATCCCGGCGAGCAGCCGGACCGTGTACTGGTAGAGCGCTTCCCGGGCCGTCCAGGATGGATCGTCATGCACGGCGGCCAGCGTGCCCTCGGCAGCCTGGCGGTAGATGTCGAACAGGATCAACGATTTGCTGGCGTAGTAGTGGTAGACGGTCGCCTTGTTCAGCCCGATCACATCGGCCACGTCGTCCATCCGGGTGCCGTGATACCCACGTCCGGCGAACAGCTTGGTGGCAACTGTCAGCAACTCCTCGCGGCGCGTTAGCCCCTTGGTGGTGCGGCTGGCGGATGTCATCTGTACTCACAATCGTCACTGCCAGGGATAAGCGCGCCCGGGCAAGGCAAATTATCAATCAACTGGTTGGACAGTTTAGGCAACCGCCCTCGTGGACTCTCCTATCGCCCCGACTCGGATCGGATTAGACTTCGGGTCGACCCGGTTGAGAGGTGGGGCTAATGGATCCGAGTCCGGACTACGACGGAAGCGACGAGATCGAGTTCTTCATGCGCTACCTCACCTGGGGCCTACGCGGGGTTCAAGACGGCAACGGATATCCACCGCCGGCCTACCCCCCCGTCTGAGACCCTGCCCGGGCCGATCTATAGCGCTTTCAATTCCTCGGCGACCGCGGTCACCGATTTCTTAGCGTCGCCGAACAGCATGGTGGTTCCTTCGGCATAGAACAGCGGATTGTCGATGCCGGCGAAGCCGGAGTTCATCGACCGCTTGAGCACGATCACCGATCTCGACTTGTCCACGTTGAGAATCGGCATGCCGTAGATGGGGCTCGAGGCATCGTTGCGGGCCGCGGGGTTCGTGACGTCGTTGGCGCCGATCACGACCGTGACGTCGGTACGGGCGAACTCGTCGTTGATGTCGTCCATGTCTTTCATTGCGTCATAGTCGACTTCGGCTTCGGCCAGCAGCACGTTCATGTGCCCCGGCATCCGGCCGGCAACCGGGTGGATGGCGTATTTCACCGGCACACCACGTTCTTCCAACAATTTGGCCAAGTCCTTGACGGCGTGCTGGGCCTGCGCGACGGCCAAGCCGTAACCCGGCACCACGATCACCTGGTTGGCGTACGCCATCTGAATCGCGGCGTCGGCCGCCGACGTGGCCTTGACGTGCTTGTCGCCGGCGGCACCGCTGGGCGCCACGCCGCCGCCACCGAAACCGCCGGCGACGATCGCGGGAATGGATCGGTTCATCGCCTTGGCCATGAGGTTGGTCAGGATCGAGCCGGACGCACCGACGATCATGCCCGCGACGATCATGGCGGTGTTGTTCAGCGCCAAACCTGCCGCCGCCGCCGAGAGACCGGTCATGGCGTTGAGCAGGGAGATGACCACCGGCATGTCGGCACCGCCGATGGGCAACACCACCATCAGGCCCAACATACCGGCGGCGGCCAGCAGGCCGATCATCCACAGCAACGGCACTCCACCGCTGCCGGGCTGCGCGTGCAGGCCAATGACCACCGCGGCCGCCACCGCCGCAGCCAGCAAGAGCGCGTTGACCGGCTGCTGCGCCTTCCCGAAGCCGATCGGCGATCCGGAGATGATCTCCTGCAACTTGCCGAACGCGATGATCGATCCCCAGAACGAGATCGACCCGATGATCGCGGCGAACAGCGACGCGACCACGATGTGCACGGTCGGCGACTCGTGGTGCTGAAAGGCGGAAAACCCTCTGGTATCAATGAATTCCGCAAGTGCGATCAGCGCGACAGTGCCGCCACCGACGCCGTTGAAGAACGCCACCAGCTGCGGCATGGCGGTCATCTTGGTCAACCGCGCCGGGGGCACGCCCAGCACCACGCCGACGACCAGGCCGGCGATGATCAGGACCCATTGGTCGGTGTGCCGGATCTTGATCAGCGTCGCCGCGACGGCGATAACCATGCCCACCGCGGCGATCAGGTTGCCCCGCACCGCGGTCTTGGGCCCGGTGAGGCCCATCAATCCGTAGATGAAAAGTGAGAACGCGATTATGTAGAGACCGTTGACGAGGTAATTCATTTCGCCGCCGGCCCTCCTGCTTTCTCGGCCTTAGCGGCCGATGCAGGCTTCTTGCCCTTGAACATCCCCAGCATCCGGTCGGTGACGATGAAGCCGCCGATGACGTTCAGCGTGCCGAACACCACCGCGACGAACAGAATGATCTGCACCGCCAGCGATGGGTGCTCAACCTCGCCGAACACCACCAGGGCGCCCAGCACCACGATGCCGTGGATGGCGTTGGTCCCCGACATCAACGGCGTGTGCAGCGTGTTGGGCACTTTGGAAATCACCGCGAACCCGACGAATCCGGACAGCACCAGGATCGCCAGATTGGCGAATAGCTCGTCGTACATCTAGCTGTCCTCCCCAACTGAAGCTGGTACCCGTGTCACACAGGCTGCCGCGACGATTTCGTCGTCAAAGTCCGGGGCCAGCTTGCCGTCTTTGATCAACAACTCCAGCAGCGCGGTGATGTTCTTGCTGTAGAGCTCGCTGGCGTGCTCGGGCATGGTGGCCGGCAAGTTGAGCGGCGAGGCGATGGTGACGTCGTGCTTGACCACCGTCTGCCCGGGCTCGGTGAGCTCGCAGTTGCCGCCGGCCTCACCGGCGAGGTCCACCACCACGCTGCCGGGCTTCATCCCCTCCACCGCCGCCGCGGTCACCAGCTTCGGTGCCTCGCGGCCGGGAACGAGCGCGGTGGTGATCACAACATCGAACCCGGTGATCGCCTTCTCCAGCGCTTTCTGCTGTTCAGCCCGTTCCTGTTCGGTGAGCTCGCGGGCATAACCGCCCTCACCGGAAGCCTCGACACCCAGCTCCAGCCACTGTGCACCCACCGAGCGGACCTGATCAGCCACCTCGGGCCGCACGTCGTAGCCGGTGGTGCGACCGCCCAGCCGTTTGGCCGTTGCCAGAGCCTGCAACCCGGCCACGCCGACGCCGAGCACCAGTACCGCGGCCGGCTTCACCGTTCCGGCCGCCGTCGTCAGCATCGGGAAGAATCGGGTCGACTCCGAAGCCGCAAGCAGCACGGCCTTGTACCCGGCCACATTGGCCTGCGACGACAGGGCGTCCATCGCCTGTGCTCGCGAGATTCGGGGGATCGCCTCGAGCGCGAACGCCTGCACCCCGGCGGCGGTCAGCGCTCCGATCGAGTTTTCGGCATTGCGGGGTGCGAGGAAGCCGATCAGCGTCTGGCCGCTGCGCAGCCTGGAGACCTCGACCTCGGTCGGCGGGGCGACCTTGACGACGACATCGGCGGCCCACGCATCCCCGATGCTGGCACCGGCGTCGGTGTAGAGCTCGTCAGGGAGCAGCGCGCGGTCGCCCGCACCGGACTCGACCACGACCGCCACGCCGGTGTTCACCAGCGTCGCGACGGCTTTCGGCACCAGCGCCACGCGCCGCTCGCCCGTCCCGGACTCGGCGACCACCCCAACGGTCGTCTGCGCATCTGTCATGGCGCGTACATCTGCTTTCCACTTTCCTTACATACCGGCACTTGGCGGCACAACCCCGATCGGACTGCTCCGACACCCTACCGGGCTACCAGAGCGGGAAGTCTTGGCCGTGCTCCGACGCCGGCCGGGGGCCGAAGTAACGCCGCTCGGATTCGGCGATCGGCACGTCGTTGATGCTGGCCTCGCGTCGCGCCATCAACCCCGACGGGCTGAATTCCCACAGCTCGTTGCCATAGCTTCGGTGCCACTGGCCGGTGTGGTCGCGGCACTCGTACTGGAAACGCACCGCGATGCGGTTGTCATGAAAGCCCCACAAACCCTTGCGCAGCGAATAGTCGAGTTCGCGCTCCCACTTGCGGGTCAGGAACGCAACGATCTCGTCACGGCCGACGATGTGTTCGCCGCGGTTTCGCCATTGCGAGTCGGGCGTGTACGCGCGGCTGACGCGCTCTGGGTCGCGGGTGTTCCAGGCGTCTTCAGCGGCCTGAACCTTCTGCAGTGCGGTTTCGAGGGTGAACGGCGGAAACGGGGGCAGGGATTCGCTCATGACCTCTATCGTGCGCGTTCCGGACCCGCCCCACTACCCCGCGAGCAGACGCAGAATCGCACGATTCCGCGCTCCGGCACACGATTCTGCGTCTGCTCGCGCCACCCAATTCCGGGTGTCCTAGGGTGGCGGACATGGACTTCGCGATGTCGGCCAAAGCCAGCGACTATCACAAGCGACTGTCCGACTTCATGACCGAGTACGTATTCCCGGCCGAAGCCGATTACGACAAATACCGCCACGAGGCCGGCCCGCGCGACCACACCGTCCCGCCGGTCGTCGAGGAGCTCAAAGTCAAGGCCAAAGACGCCGGCCTGTGGAACCTGTTCCTGCCCGCCGAGTCGGGTTTGACCAACCTCGACTACGCCCCGCTGGCCGAGCTGACCGGCTGGAGCCTGGAGATCGCCCCCGAGGCGCTGAACTGTGCGGCGCCGGATACCGGCAACATGGAGACGCTGCACCTGTTCGCCACCGACGAGCAGCGCAAGCAGTGGCTGGAACCGTTGCTGGCCGGTGAGATACGCAGCGCATTCTCGATGACCGAGCCGGCCGTGGCCAGCAGCGACGCCCGCAACATCGAGACCTCGATCGCGCGCGACGGTGCCGACTACGTGATCAACGGGCGTAAGTGGTGGACGTCGGGCGCGGCGGACCCGCGCTGCAAGGTCCTCATCGTGATGGGCCGCACCAACCCCGAGGCCGCCAGCCATCAGCAGCAGTCGATGGTTCTGGTGCCGATGGACGCCCCGGGCGTGACGGTTGTCCGCTCGACACCCGTCTTCGGCTGGCAGGACCAGCACGGCCATTCCGAGATCATCTACGACAACGTCCGGGTGCCGACCACCAATCTGCTCGGCGAAGAGGGCAGCGGCTTCGCGATCGCCCAGGCCCGGCTGGGACCGGGCCGCATCCACCACTGCATGCGCGCGCTCGGTGGGGCCGAGCGCGCGCTGGCCCTGATGGTCGACCGGGCCCGCAATCGGGTGGCATTCGGCCGGCCGCTGGCCGAGCAGGGCGTCGTGCAGCAGCAGATTGCTAAGTCCCGCAACGAAATTGACCAGGCCAGGCTGTTGTGCGAGAAGGCGGCGTGGACGATCGATCAGCACGGCAACAAGGCCGCCCATCTGCTGGTCTCGCAGATCAAGGCGGTTGCCCCGCAGGTGGCCTGCGACGTCATCGACCGCGCGATCCAGGTGCACGGGGCCGCGGGCGTCAGCGACGACACGGTGCTGGCGCGGCTATACGGCTGGCACCGCGCCATGCGGATCTTCGATGGACCCGACGAGGTGCACATACGATCCATTGCGCGCTCCGAAATCGGGCGGGAGCAATCTACATTCGCCGCGGCGGTCACCGCACATGACTGAGACTCTCCGAGAACTGTCCGGCGCGTGGAACTTTCGTGACGTCGCGGACAACGCCCCGGCGGTCCGCCCGGGGCGGCTGTTCCGGTCCGGCGAGCTGAGCCGCCTGGACGACGACGGCCGGGAAACACTGCGCCAGCTGGGGATCCGCGATGTCGCCGACCTGCGCGCGACTCGGGAGGTGGCCCGGCGCGGTCCGGGCCTGGTTCCTGACGGCGTCGAGGTGCACTTGCTGCCCTTCCCGGACCTGGGTGAAGAGGGGGACTCTGACGAGTCCGGCACCGACGGCCAGGCCCCGCACGAACACGCGTTTCAGCGGCTCCTCACCGGTGAAGGCAGCGATTCCAACGAATCGGTGAACAAGGCGGCTACCCGCTACATGGTCGACGAGTACCGCCAATTCCCCTCCCGCAACGGAGCACAACGCGCATTGCACCGAGTCGTCACGTTGCTGGCTTCCGGACGCCCGGTGCTCACGCACTGCTTCGCCGGCAAGGACCGCACGGGCTTTGTGGTGGCGACGGTGCTGGAAACCATCGGTGTGGATCGCGACACCATCCTCGCCGACTTTCTGCGCAGCAACGACGCGGCGCCGCAACTGCGGGCCCGCATCTCGGAGATGATCCGGCAGCGTTCGGACACCGAGCTGACTCCGGAAGTGGTGACATTCACCGAGGCTCGGTTGTCCGATGGGGTCCTCGGCGTGCGCCCGGAGTACCTGGCCGCCGCGCGGCAGTCGATCGATGACGACTACGGATCACTGGACGGCTACCTACGCGACACGGGTATCACCGAGGCCGACGTGGATCGCCTGCGCACCGCGCTGCTCGCCTGAGCCGACTCGACTTCCGTGGCGCTCGGCTTTCCTAAACCGGTGGAAAAACAGGTAGTAAATCCCTGACAGACGGTGACGACCGGCATAAGGTGACTTGAGTGCCGGTTCCAGCGATGCGCCGGGTCATCGGTCTAGCAGCGCCTTCGGGTACCACGAAGACACCCCCTGCCACGAAGGGAAGAGCCGATGACCAGCTTGATCACGCAACCCCAACTGTTGGCGACCGCCGCGACGGATACGGCGCAGATTAGCTCGGCGATCAGCGCGGCCAAGACGGCCGCAGCCGGCCGCACCACCGGTCTGGTGGCCGCGGCCGAAGATGAGGTGTCGGCGCTCACCACGACCCTGTTCAATACGTATGCCCAGGACTATCACGCCCTCCTTGGGCAGGCGACCGCGTTTCAGGACGAGTTCGCTCAACTACTGGCCGCGGCCGGAAACAGTTACGCGGGAGCCGAATCCGAGGTCGCGGCGCTGCTCGGCCCCGCCGGGGCCAACCCCGGAGTCGCAATCACTAAGGCGGCGGACCCGGTCGTTAATGCCATCTTGATCATGACCGGCAGCGGCACGGCGACACCAAGTACGACCTACATGAACAACGTCTACAGCCGGTACTTGACCAACTTCACCAGCGCTCTCGCCAACATCCCCGTGACGACGGCCGAGGGGCTATATCCGTTTACCGGCACCAAGGACCTGACGCTGGACATCTCCTTGGCCCGCGGCGTCACGGCGCTGAATAACGCGATCAATCTTCAGATCGCCCCCGGTACCGGCACCGTCGCCGTGTTGGGTTACTCGCAGAGCGCCATCATTTCGTCAATGATAATGCCGCAACTCCTCGCCCAGCATTATCTGCCTACGCAGATAAACTTCACGCTGCTCGGTGATCCGAGCGCTCCCAACGGCGGCCTGTTCGCCCGCTTCCCCGGTCTGAGCCTGCCGAGCCTGGGTGCCACGTTAGGCCTCGCGACCCCGAGCAATGATTTCCCGACGACCATTTGGTCGCTCGAATACGACGGTTTCGCCGACTTCCCGCGGTATCCGATCGATTTCCCCGCCGACCTCAACGCCCTGCTGGGCATCGTGCTGGTGCACGGAACCTATCCAACGCTCACGGCCACACAGATTGGCTCAGCCGTGACCCTGGGGCAGTCCGGGAACCCCTCGATGACGACCTACAACATGATCCCCACCCAGAACCTGCCGCTGCTGGACCCGCTGCGCATCATCCCGGGCATCGGGAACCCGCTCGCCGACCTGCTGCAGCCGGATTTGAAGGCCATCGTCAACTGGGGCTACGGCAACCCGGCCTACGGCTGGTCGACCGGGCCGGCCGACATCCAAACCCCGTTCGGGTTCTTGCCGCCGCTTGGCGACACCCTCGCCCTGGGTCCGGCCTTGGCCAGTGGCACCCAGCAGGGATTCGGCGCCTTCATGGGCGATATGTCCCACGTGATCCCAGCATCGCTTCCTGCCCTGTCGCTGCCCGCCCTATCGCTGCCTGCCCTATCGAACGCAATTACGGCACATGCCACAGGGGTCGGTGGACTGGCCATGCCAACCCCAACGTCCTTCCAGTCCACGATCACCGGCTTCCTCGAGGGCCTCGAGACGGCGAACACCAATATCGTCGGCGGCTTTACCGCCGATGTCTCGACCGCTTACTCGACGCTGCTGCCGACCGCAGATATTGCGTTGGCCCTCGGGGTCACACTGCCGTCCTATGACTTCAACCTGTTCACGAACGGGATCATTCAGGCGGTCAACGGCAACCCGATGGGTCTCGTCAACGCGATCGGCGACCCCATCGCGGCCAACGTCGGACTGGCCACAGTCGCCGGCGGTTTCGAACTCATCGCCATCGTGAATTCACTCCAGACGATTTTGACCGGCACACCGAATCCGGGTCCTTTCTGATCGGCAGGTCCCGCTAACGTGGCCGCTTGACCACGAATAGCGTAGTGCCACAAACAGTTTCAGCAGTTCGCGGCCGGCCATGTCAACGGCTATTGAGAAACGTGACGCGTTCGCCCTAAGCTGAGTATTGCTGGCTCCGTTTATGTGGTCGCGAAGGGAATAGCCGATGTCGAGCTTGCTTGTGGAACCGCAACTTGTATCAACTGCTGCCGCGAATGTGGCAGGTATCGGCTCGACGATCAACGCTGCCAGTGCGGCCGCGGCGGCCTCGACGACCGGCGTGGTGGCGGCGGCCAGTGATGAGGTGTCGCTGTCGGCCGCGGCGGTGTTCGACACCTACGCCAAGGACTACCAGGCGCTGCTCAAGCAGGCGGCGGTGTTCCACGAGCAGTTCTCCGCGGCGTTGGCCAGCGCCAACGCCGCGTACCTGGGGGCCGAGGCGGAGGCCCAAACTCTGCTATTCGGCCCCTCCCCCGGCGGGGGCGGCGTGGCCGATCCACCACTGCCACCACAACTGCAGGGAACCCAGATTGGTTTAATCATCGGCGGCAGCGGGCTGCCGATACCGCCACCAAGCTACATCACCCGCACCCTCAACTACGTCAACCAAAACTTCAACGTGCTGGCCGCCAACGCGCAAGCCGTGTTCACGCCTGAGGGGCTGTACCCGATCTTCGGTGCCAAGGAGTTGCCCCTCAACACCTCGGTCACTCAGGGCATCCAGATCCTCGATAGCCAGATCAACGCTACGCTGACCGCCAACCCCACAGGTAGCGTCGCCGTTCTTGGCTACTCGCAGAGCGCCATCATCTCCTCGCTGGTGATGGACCAGATCGCGCATGGCCAGTGGCCCTACCCCAACATCCCGACGCCAAGCCAACTCGGCTTCACACTGCTGGGCAACGAGATGAATCCCAACGGTGGCGCATTGGAACGCTTCGTCGGTCTGAACCTCCCGAGCCTGGGCATCATGGGTTACGGCGCCACACCCCCGAACACGCCCTACCCCACCGCGAATTACACGCTCGAATACGACGGCTTCGCCGACTTCCCGCAATATCCCATCAATTTCATTTCGGACCTCAACGCCATAGCGGGCATCGCATTCGTGCATGGCACTTATCCGATGATCAACCCGGCGACGCTACCCCCCGGCGGCCTGCTCGAGTTGCCGGGGTCGTCGACTCTCCCGGGTGGCACCGGGAATACCAACTACTACATGATCATGCATCCGGACCTGCCGCTGTTGGAGCCGTTGCGGGCACTACCGGTCATCGGGAACCCACTGGCGGACCTGATTCAGCCCGATTTGTCGGTCCTGGTGAACCTCGGCTACGGCAGCACCACTCAGGGCTGGTCACCCGGGCCGGCCAATGTGCCCACGCCGTTCGGCGTGATCCCGCCGGTCAGTCCGGGTGCCGTCTTCAGCGCCCTGGCCGCCGGAGCCCCACAGGGATTCAACGCGTTCATGGGCGACGTGCACGTGGAGGCCCCAATCGTGGCCGCCAACCTTTCACCCGCCAGTCTGACATCGATGATCGCGTCGGCCGGAACAGGTGCCGGGGCCGTGCCCTCTGCGCTGACGGCGGCGTTGTCCTCGCCCGACAGCTTCATCGAGGCCCTGAAATCGGCGAACAGCTCTTTCGCTGACAGCCTTTCGGGTGGGCTCTCGAACGCCTATTCGGTTCTGCTCCCGACGGCCGACATCGCGAACGCGCTCGCGATCTCGATGCCGTCCTACGACGTCAACCTGTTCCTGAACGGTGTGCAGCAAGCGATCAACGGCGACCCCGTCGGTGGACTCATCTATGCGTTCGGCGCGCCGGTCGCCGCAGACACCGGAATCGTTACCCTGGCAGGCGGTATCGAACTCATCACCATCATCGAAGCACTTTAGGCACACAGGGTTCCGGCCAAGCGCAGTACACCGCCGTAAAGGACGTGTCGATGAGCTACTTGACCGCACACCCGGACTCGATAGCGGCGGCTGCCGCAGACCTGGAAGAAATTCGTTCCGCGATCGGTGCGGCCAATACTGCGGCGGCCGGTCGAACGACCTCTCTGGTCGCGGCGGCGCGTGACGAGGTATCAGCCGCCACTGCCGCACTGTTCAACACCTATGCCGCGGAGTATCAGGCGGTTGTCGCGCAGGCGTCGTCGTTCCACGAACAACTGGTCCAGCTGCTGGCCGGCTCCGGTCTCGCGTACGCGGAGGCCGAGATCGCTAACGCCGCGTCGAGCGAGTTGGGAGCGCTCGCAGCACCATTGAGCTCGCTGCTGGGGGGTAGCGGCGGCGCCAAACCGGCAGCCGGCATCGTCGATTTGGTATTGGGCGCCAGCGGATACCCGATACCCTGGCAAATTCCACAGTACATAACCGAACTTCCCAGAATATATCTCGACAATTTGTGGAATCCGCCGGGCATCTTGAGCACCATCATCGGCATAGCCACGCCCGAGGGGTTATATCCGCTTACCGGCGTCAATAGCCTAACCTTCGACGTGTCCGCCCACCAGGGCGTTACCATCCTGGACGGCTATATAAGGTCGACAATCGCCTCCGGAGCCACCCAAATCAATGTCTTCGGCTACTCGCAGAGCGCAAACATCGTGTCCCAGGAAATGGTGGCGCTCAATCCCACCAACACGCCTGGCGGGAGCCTGCTTCCCCCCGGCACGAACCTGAACTTCACGCTGGTGGGTGATGTGAGCAATCCCAACGGCGGCCTGCTTGCGCGCTTCCCGGGTCTGAGCCTGCCGAGCCTGGGCCTGACCTTCGGTCTCGCGACACCAGACAATTCATTCCCAACGAAGATTTACACGATCGAATACGACGGTTTCGCCGACTTCCCGCAATATCCGATCAATGTCGTGTCGGATGTCAACGCCTTTTTCGGCATCATCGAATTGCACGGACAATACCCGTATATGGATCCCAGCACCGCCATTCAGTTGACGAATACGGCGGGCCACCCGCTGACCGACTACTACATATATCAGACCCAGAATCTTCCGCTGTTGGACCCGATACGGGCAATCCCGGTGATCGGCCAGCCGATCGTGGACCTGATCCAACCGGACCTGAAGGTTCTCGTCGACCTCGGCTACGGCAGCACCACTCAGGGCTGGTCACCCGGCGCACCAAATGTTCCAACGGCATTCGGCGTAATCCCGCCGGTCAGCCCGGGCAGCGTTCTGAGCGCTTTGGCCGCCGGCACACAGCAAGGCATCGGTGCATTCACGAGCGACATCAGCACCATGGCCTCGTCGCCCGCAAGTTTCTCACTCGCGGGCGTGACTTCAAGCCTGGGGGCGCTGGGATCAAGCGTCGCGACCGGATCCGCCTTGCTCCCCGCGATGACGTCGGCGCTGTCCTCGCCGGCGAGCTTCATCTCGTCTGTGCAGGGCGCGAATGCGTTCCTTTCCAACGCCGTCTCGGGCGGGCTATCGGCGGCGTACGCGACCCTGCTCCCGACTGCCGACATAGTGAACGCACTGGCAATTTCCATGCCGTCCTATGACATCAACCTGTTCCTGGACGGGGTTGAGCAGATCGTCAACGGCGACCCCGTCGGCGGGTTGATTTACGCCTTCGGCGCGCCGGTCGCCGCTGACGCGGCGTTGTTGACGCTCGCGACGGGCTTTGAATTCCGCGTACTCGAGCATGCGGCCGTATCGATCATCGATGGGTTCGTACCTCCGGCACCGTCGTCCCCGTCCACCCCGGTGAGCCTCTGATCCCCAGGCCGATCAGGGTTCCAGAACAAGCTTGCCGAGCACACCACCGTCGGCCAGGCACTGCAATGCCGCCCGGCCCTCAGACAACGGAAAGCGCTGCGGTGGAGGCGGTTTCAGTCCCAAGAAGACCAGCTGGCTCAGCCCCCAGGAGAACAGGCCGGCCGAGCCGGGGACCTTGTTCAGGTACTCACCCCACGCGACGCCCAGCACGCTCACATTGCGCAGCAACAATCGGTTGACCTTGACGGTGGGAATGCCGCCCGCGGCGAAGCCGATCACCAGCAGCTTGCCGTCGATCGCCAGCACGCGGATCGCGTCATCAAAGGTCGAGCCACCGATGGGATCGACGACGATGTCGACGCCCCGATCGTGGGTGTACTCACGCACCCGTTGGGCCCATCCGTCGGTCAGCGGCAGCACCAGGTCGGCGCCGAGCGAGGAGACGTAGTCCGCCGCGTTCTCGCGATGCACCACGGCTATCACTTTGCTTGCGCCCATTGCCTTGGCGATCTGGACCGCCGCCGTGCCCACCCCGCCGGCGGCACCCAGCACCAGCACCGTGTCGCCCGGCCGCATCGCGGCGCGGCGCGCTAGGGCGAAGTACATGGTGTTGTAGTTCACCAGCAACGACACCGCTTCGGCGTCATCGAGTTCAGCGGGGCTGCGCATCACATTGGGCGCCGGAACGGCCACCTGCTCGGCATAGCCGCCAAGGATTCCGAATGCCGAAACCCTTTCGCCCACTTTGAAACCCGACGAAGGTGGCGCGGAACGCACCACACCCGCGGCTTCCATACCGGGAACGAACGGCGGCGGCAATTTCAGCTGGTACTCGCCCTTGCTCAGTAGCAGGTCCGGAAAGCACACCCCGGCAGCACGAACATCGATGACGACGTTGCCACTGTCATCGGCGACATCGTCGATATCGGTGTACACCATGCCGCCCGGACCGGACAGCTTCTGTACCACACAGGCTTTCATGGCCCCTACAGCTTGAAGTCGGCTTTTTTTGCACCGGAGAGGTCGGTTATCTCCGCCCAGTGCGAGGCTATGTCCTCGACTGACGGCGGCTTGTCAAAGGTGGCGCCCTCGTTCTGGAATAGCGCAACCTGCTGCACCTTTCCGCCACCGACGACGAAAACCGAAGCGGTGTTGGGGTTTTCCTCGGTGCACAGGTAGGCCACCACCGGAGCGACGAACTCTGGCGTGAGCTTTTCCAGCACCTCTGGCGGCAAGATGTCCTCCGTCATTCTGGTGGCCGCGATCGGCGCGACCGCGTTGGCGTGAATGTTGTACTTGGCCCCCTCCTGCGCCAGCGAGTTGATCAGGCCGACCAGACCGAGCTTGGCAGCTCCGTAATTGGTCTGGCCGAAGTTGCCGAACAACCCACTGGTGGAGGTGGCGACGACGACGCGGCCGTAGCTCTGCTCGCGGAAATGCGGCCACGCCGCGCGTAGCACGTTGTACCCGCCGTAGAGGTGCACCTTGAGCACGGCGTCCCAGTTCTCGGACGTCATCTTGTGGAAGGTACCGTCGCGCAGGATCCCGGCGTTGCTCACCACACCGTGCACGGCGCCGAATTCGTCGAGCGCGGTTTTGATGATGCCCGCCGCGCCGTCCTCGGTGGCCACGCTGTCGTAGTTGGCGACCGCGCGCCCACCGGCCTCGCGGATCTCGGTGACGACGTGGTCGGCCATCGCGGATCCGGCGCCCGAGCCGTCACGGGCTCCGCCGAGGTCGTTCACGACGACGCTCGCGCCCTCTCGGGCCAGTGTCATTGCGTAGTCGCGCCCCAGCCCTCCTCCGGCTCCGGTGACGACGATGACGCGATCCTGCACTCCGGGCATCAGTTTCCTTTCCTATCTGGTCTTTTCGGCATTTTGAAGAGTTGGGGTCAGAACATCCTGCGAGCCATCTTGAAGGCACGTGCGGTGTACGGCGGGTAGATGAGGCTCGATAGGTCGGGCCGGGTCGGTTTGGTCAACACCGACTTCCGATGGCTGAACTCGTCGAAGCCCCACTTGCCGTGGTAGGCACCCATGCCCGAAGCGCCGACTCCGCCGAACGGCAGTTTGGCCGTGGACACCTGGAAGGCAAGATGGTTGATGAGCATGCCGCCGGCCGGCACTTCTTTGATCACCCGCTCGCGGGTGGCGCGCGCTTTGGTGAACAGGTACGCCGACAGCGGCTTGGGTCGCGAATTGACGAAACGTATTGCCTCGTCCAGAGATTGGACGGTGATGACCGGCAGGATCGGCCCGAATATCTCGTTTTTCATCAGCGGGCCGTCCGGATCGGGATCGACGACGACCGTCGGTTGGATCCGCAGGCTGGACGCGTCGCAGCTGCCGCCGACGGCGACCTTGCCGCCGGAGCCCGCGAGATAACCGCTGAGCCGCTCGAATTGGCGCTGATTGACGATGCGCATGCCGTGCGGCTCCTTCGACCGGAACTTGGTGATGGCCGCGCCGATCTTGGTGACGAGTTCGTCGCGGATCTTTGCGTCGGCCAGCACGTAGTCGGGTGCGACGCACGTCTGTCCGGCGTTGAGCAGTTTCATCCACGCGATCCGCTTGGCGGCGACATCGACGTCCGCGTCGGCCGCGACGATCACCGGGCTCTTTCCGCCCAGCTCCAGCGTGACCGGGGTCAAATGCGGTGCCGCACCTTCGTAGACCTTGCGCCCGATCTCGGTGCCACCGGTGAACAACACCCGGTCCAGGCCCTGTGCGATCAGCTCCTGGCTCACCGCTCCGTCGCCCTCGACAAGCGCGATCGCGTCGTTATCGAGATACCGGGGCACCAGCTCGGCCATCAGGTGGGCCGACGCCGGCGCGATTTCGGAGGGCTTGATCACAACGGCATTTCCAGCGGCGATGGCCCCGACCGCCGGACCCAGCGTGAGGTAGAACGGGTAATTCCAGGCGCCGATGATCAGCACCGTGCCGTAGGGCTCGTATTCCACCCAGCCGCGGCCGGGCAGCTGGGCAGCCTCGAGTAGCCGGTATTTACGGCGCGTCCACTTACGCAGGTTCTTGGCCGCGTACTTCGCCTCGCCGGCCGTGGTCGCGACGTCGGCGATAAATGCCTCAAACGGGTCGCGGTCCAGATCGTCGGCGAGAGCGGCGGCGATTGCGGGCTCGTTCTCCTCCATCAGCTTCTGCAGCTGCAGCAACTGCTGCTTGCGCCACTCAATGTCGCGGGTGCGGCCAGTGGCAAAAGTCTGGCGAAGTCGGGCTACCGTCGCGGCAACATCAACTGGCGCCGCTGCTGGAGCCCCGTTCTTGATCGCGGATACCTGGGATGTCTTCGGTGCAACTGATTCGGTGGTCATCAGTGTCCTTCCTATTCGCGCACCTTCCCGCAGATGCCGAGCGTTTTGCGCGCGCCGGACACTCACGGGTGATAACCGCGATCCTAATCTTCCGGTCGGGAGAGCAGTAAGGAAGATCCGATCAGGATCTGGGGAACGCAGGGGTTCTCAGCCAGGGCTCGCGGCGCTCGCTCGCGGTCAGGGCTTGGTTGCGGTCACAAAGGTGTTCGCAAACGGCCTGTCGTCCGATTGCGGATCGCGACCCAATCGCGCAGCCTCTTCGCGCGCATTCACTGTGCGGATCGCCCAGCCGTGCATCGCGAACCAGTCACCGCAGTCGGGGCGGCCCTCGTCCTCAAACCAGAGGTCGAACGGGTTGAACGAGGTGTCCTGCCCGTGTGCCTCGCGCTTGGCCTTCAGCTCGGCCCACCTCTGCTCGGCCTCACGGCGCTTCTCTTGGTCGACCCCGAAATTTTCGACCGCTATTCGGCTGCCCGATCCGCTCAGCGTGTCGATCGAGCCAAACATGGCTTCCTGCGCCGCTGCAGGCAGAAACGGCAGCAACCCTTCGGCCAGCCACGCCGTCGGCACGTTCGCGTCAAACCCATTGTCGCGCAATGCTTGAGGCCAATCGTGGCGCAGGTCGACGGGCACCGGTCGGCGGTCGGCGACGGGTGTGGCGCCGTGGCTGGCGAGGGTCTGCGCCTTGTACTCCAGCACTTTAGGCAGATCGATTTCGTAGACCGCGGTACCGGCCGGCCAGTCCAGCCGGTAGGCGCGCGAATCCAGACCAGCTGCCAGGATTACGACCTGCCGGGTTCCAGCCCCGGCAGCGTCGACAAAGTAGGCGTCGAAGAAGTGGGTGCGGACCGCCTGATAATCGATCATCTGCTGGGCGCCCGGTTGGGAATTCGGGGAAGCCTGCTCGGCGTCATCCGGCTCCGCAGTCCACCACGCAGTCACCTGCTCACGGACACCCTCAAGCTCGGGCGTGGAGACCAGCGGCCCGGCGAACTCGTCCCGAATGAGCGGGGCGGCGCTCGCGGTTTCGGCCGCACGGGCCAGCGCGACCATCACCGCTGTCGCCCCGACACTTGTGGCAATGTCCCAGGAGTCGTCAACGGTGCGTGCCATTACAGCCGTTCGCCGACCACAAAGTCCGAGAACGCGCCCTTGTCGTCGGCGAACGAGACATTCTCGATCCAGCGGCCCAGCCGGCGCATCTCGTCCGTCGCGTTCGGCCCTTGGGCGCGCCAACCGTGCTCGTTGAGCCAATCCGTGAGGTCCGCCCGGTCGTCGTCGCGATACATCAACTCCCCGACGTCGACGGTCTGCTCCAGGCCAAGCTGGTCAGCGACCTTCTTGAACCGCTCGCGCATCTGCTGGCGCCGCTCTTCCGCGTGCGAGGGTGCGGTTTCGGCGGAAACCCGGCTCCCAACCGCACTCAGCTCACCGATCTGGGTGAACAACCGGTCCTGAGCTTCGGCCGGCAGGTACATCAGTAGCCCCTCGGCCAGCCACGCGGTCCGCGCCGTCGGGTCAAAGCCCGCGGCGCGCAGCGCGGCCGGCCAGTCCTGCCGTAAGTCGATGGCCACTTCGCGGCGATCGGCCGAGGGCGTCACGCCGTTTTCCGTCAATGTCTTCGACTTGTAGTCCAAGACCTGGGGCTGGTCGATCTCATACACCGTGGTGCCGGCCGGCCAGTCCAGCCGGTAGGCGCGCGAATCCAGCCCTGACGCCAGGATCACCACCTGCCGGATTCCGGCGGCGACAGCGTCCTTGAAGTACGCGTCGAAGAAGTGGGTTCGCACCGCCTGGTAGCCGCGCATGTGGTGGATGTGGGCCGCCGCGTCGGCGTCGAGCGTTGCCACCTTGGCCGCGGTCTCCGGGTCGAGCATGCCCTCCCACAGCACGCCTGCGCCGGCGTTGGTGACCAGCAGTTTTGCGTACGGGTCGCGGATCAGCGCATCGGGCTGGTCGGTTTCGACGGCACGCGCCGCGGCCACCATCACGGCGGTGCTACCGACGCTGGTCTTGATGTCCCAAGTGTCGTCATGGGTGCGTAGTGAGCTCATTGCTTGCGCCGGTCCTTCGCGTAGTTGTGTTTTCCGTTGGTGGTCAGCTGGACGGCTCGGCCAGACGCGCCCGCAACAGCGTGCTGCGCACGGCCTCGTCGGCCAGGTCTTCGGGCACCGCGCGGCCCAGTCGGGCCATCTCTTCGCGGTTGTTCACGCTGTGCACCTGCCAGCCATGGTCAGCCAGCCACTGGGCGGCATCCGAACGGTCGGGCTCGTGAAAGGTCAGCGCCGCGACGTTGACGTCCAGACCGAGCCGTTCCCGCATGCGCTGCCAGCGCTGGGTGTTGCTCGTCGAATTCATGCCGAACAACTCGATGGCGACCTGACTACCGGGCGCGCTGAGCGCGGTGAACTTCTCGAACAGCCGGTCCTGAGCGTCGCTGGGCAGGTAGGGCAACAAGCCCTCGGCAAGCCATGCGGTCGGTTGGGTGCGGTCGAATCCGGCGGCCGTCAACGCAGCCGGCCAGTCGTCGCGCAAATCCACCGGGACTGGGCAGCGCCTGGCCGACGGGACCGCGCCATGCGATTCGAGGACCCCGGTCTTGTACTCCAGCACCTTGGGCTGGTCAATCTCGTAGACGGCGGTGCCCGCCGGCCAACTCAGCCGGTAGGCGCGGGAGTCCAGTCCGGCCGCCAGGATCACCACTTGCCGAATGCCGGTGCTTACCGCGTTCTCGAAATACTCGTCGAAGAAGTGGGTGCGTACCGCCTGATAGTCGGTGCCCAGTCGATGCACCCGTTGCCCGTGCGGATCGCCGTCAAGCCAGGCCAATTGCGGGTCGGCAAGCCGGGTCCACGCCGGACCGGCCGACGACACCAAGGTCAAGGCAAACTCGTCACGGATCAGCGGATCGGGTCCGCCCGTTTCCACGGCGCGCCCGGCGGCGACCCCCAATGCGGTGGCGCCGACCAGTTCGGTGATGGCCCAGCTGTCGCCAGCGGTCCTTAACGAAGGTGGCAACGAGGGCGAGTCGCAAAGCTCAGTCATGTCGGTGCCATGCTACCCGAGTAAGTTAGGCAAACTATGCGCTTTGTGCGCCACGTCACTGGCCGCCGCGCGCTAGGGCGCGCGCCTCAATGCCTTAGGTCTTGGGCATCAAGAGCGTGCCGGCCAGCAACTGTCGCAGTGTCTCGGTGATCGCATCCATTTCTTTAGGACTCCGCACGTAACCGGCATAGAAGCCCACGCCACACAGCACTACTAGCAATGTTTCGACCAAAGAATTGACGTCAGCGTCAAATGCGAGTTCCCCGCGGTCAATGGCGTCCTTGACCGCCCCACACAGAAATTCGCGGCAGATTTGGATGGCTTCGTTTTCGGTGCGGTTCAATTCCGGATGCCGCTGCGACTCAAAGATAGTGGTTATCAGAAACGCGGACCCCGCTGTATTTTCGAAATTAGCCCGCAAGACAAACGTGATGAATACCGCAAGTCGCCCGATCAAGGTCTCCTCGCGTTCGGCCTTTTCGGCGCCGAGCCTGAGCACGAGTTCGTTGGTTTGGTCGACTACCTCCCGATATAGCCCCCGCTTGCTCGCAAAGTAGTGATTGATTGCCGGACGGGTCAGGTCGGCACGAACGGCGATCGCCTGGAAGGTCGCACCGTCGTAACCGCGCTCACTGAACACTTCACGGGCGGCGCTGACAATGCGTTTGCGCGTCTCGTCGGCCTTCGTCGCCGGGGGACGGCCCGGTTTGCGACTACCCGACATCGGCATCGCTAAAGCATGCCACTAACCACGGTGTGGCAATAGCGCATTCGGCGGGACTTTTCCGAATCTCCCCGCTTCGAAGTCTTCGAGTGCCTCGATTAATTCCGCTTTGGAGTTCATGACGAAAGGCCCGTAGTGAAATACCGGCTCTCGAATCGGCTGGCCACCCAGGATCAGCACATCGATTGCCGTCGTCCGCGATGAATCCTGAACCGGCCGGGCGGCGACGCTGATCCGGTCACCCGGTCCGAGCACGGCCAACTGACCCTGGTGCACGGGATGCGAGACCGGACCGACGTGGCCGCTCCCGGACAGCACGTAGACCAACGAGTTGAAATCACGCTGCCACGGAATGTTGAGACGGGCCCCGTTCTCGATCGTCGCGTGTACAAGCGCGATCGGGGTGTGGGTGATACCCGGTCCGCGAAAGCCGTCGACCTCACCGGCGATGATGCGCACCAGCGCTCCGCCGTCGTCGGACGCGATCAACTTCGCGTCGTTACCCTCGATGGCCTGGTACCGGGGCGGGGTGAACTTGTCCTTCTTCGGCAGATTCACCCATAGCTGGACGCCGTGGAAGACGCCGCCGCTTTCGACCAGTTCGGCAGGCGGGGTCTCGATGTGCAGGATGCCCGACCCCGCCGTCATCCATTGCGTGGCGCCGTCGGCGATCAGGCCGCCGCCACCGTGGGAATCCTGGTGCGCGAACTTGCCGTCGATCATGTAGGTGACGGTTTCGAAGCCGCGGTGTGGGTGCCAATCGGTGCCTCTGGGCTCGCCCGGCTGATATTCCACCTCACCCATCTGATCCATGTGCACAAAGGGGTCCAGTGCGGCGGTGTTGACCCCGGCGAACGCCCGAACCACCGGGAATCCCTCGCCTTCGTACCCTCGCGGGCCCGTGGTGATCGATCGGACCGGACGTTCGGTGTCGGCTGGGCCTGCCGGGCGCACCCGGGGCAATGTGAGTGTGTCTGCGGTGATAGCAGGCATGTCCACCTCCTGTTTTAGAGTTATCCATATAACCGGACTTCGGTCCGTTTATTCCCTGCTGTCATAGGATGACCCGATGCCTGGATTGCCCGTGCGGTGAGCGAGCCGACGAAGGACGAACCCCAGACCGGGGTGGCCCCGGCTGCCGCGGCCGGCGGGCGGTTCGGGGCCTCGATACGGGAGTCGGGCTACCTGCAGAAGTGGTTGCTGCTGGGCGTCACGATCGGCATCATTGCCGGCCTCGGAGCGGTCGTCTTCTACCTCCTCCTGAAATACACCGGGGACTTCCTGCTCGGCTACCTGGCGGGCTACCGCATCCCGACGCCCGTCGGGGAAGGTGGCAGCCGCGGGTCGGCCGGCTTCGCCCGTCCGTGGGCGATTCCGCTGGTCACCACCGGCGGGGCGCTGTTGTCGGCATTCATCGTGACCAAGCTGGCGCCGGAAGCCACCGGTCACGGCACCGACGAAGCCATCGAGGCGGTCCATACCGATCCGCGCGCCATCCGCTTCCGGGTGGTGCTGGTGAAGATGGTGGCCAGTGCGCTGACCATCGGCTCGGGCGGTTCAGCCGGCCGCGAAGGTCCGACAGCGCAGATCTCAGCCGGGTTCAGTTCGTTGCTCACCCGGCGGCTCAACCTGTCCGACGCGGACGGCCGGATCGCGGTGGCGCTGGGGATCGGCGCGGGAATCGGCGCGATCTTCGCCGCACCCCTGGGGGGTGCGGTGCTGGCCGCCTCCATCACCTATCGCGACGACTTCGACTACCGCTGCCTACTGCCGGGGTTCATCACCTCTGGAACGGCATACGCGGTGTTCGGCGCTTTCCTGGGCTTCGACCCGCTATTCGGCTATATCGACGCCGAGTACCGCTTCGAACGGGCTTGGCCGCTGCTGTGGTTCGTGGTGATCGGGCTGGCCGCGGCGGCAATCGGCTACCTCTACGCCCGGGTCTTCCACGCGGCGGTCGCGCTCACCCACCGGCTTCCCGGCGGCCCGGTGCTCAAGCCGGCGGTGGGCGGACTCCTGGTCGGCCTACTGGGACTCCTGATCCCGCAGATCCTGAGCAGCGGCTACGGCTGGGCACAGCTGGCCGCCGATCGGACATCGCTGATGCACATCCCGCTGTGGATCATCCTCGTGCTGCCCATCGCCAAAATCGTCGCCACGTCGCTCTCGATCGGCACCGGCGGATCCGGGGGGCTTTTCGGGCCCGGAATCGTCATCGGTGCATTCGTCGGAGCCGCCATCTGGCGGCTGGGCGAATTGACCGGCCTACCCGGCGTGCCCGACGGGCCGGGAATCTTCGTGGTGGTCGGGATGATGACCTGCTTCGGCAGCGTCGCACGCGCACCGCTGGCAATCATGATCATGGTCGCGGAGATGACCGGCTCATTCTCGGTAGTTCCGGGGGCGATCCTCGCCGTCGGGATCGCGTCGATGTTGATGTCTCGCACCAACGTCACCATCTACGAGGCGCAGCGCCTGGACCGCAAGACCGCCGAGGCCGAACGCGAGCGGCAAGCTCCGAGCTGACTGCATTTCCGCTGCAATGCAGCCATAATGCAGCTATCGGGGCGATCACGATCCGAGGCATCCCGGACGACGTCCATGACGAGCTGGCTTCGCGTGCAGCACGGGCCGGGAAGTCCCTTCAGGAGTATCTGCGCGGCGTACTGGTGGCCTCTACCGCTCGACCTACATCGGACGACCTCATCGCCCGGGCCCGCACACGCGTGGAAGCAACAAATGTGCAGATGCCCGCCGAGGCGATCTTGGCGGCTAGAGACGCCGACCGGCGGTGACCGATCGCATCGTCCGCGACGCCTCAGCCGTTGTCGCCATGCTCCTGGACGCCGGTCCCGCCGGCCAATGGGTCGCTGACGTGCTGACCGGCACGGATATTTTCGCGCCTACCTTGATGCCGTTCGAATGTGCCAATGTCGTTCGGCGCCAAGAACTCAGCGGCGCAGTGAGCATCGACCACGCCGCTCAGGCGCACGCCGACCTCGTTGACCTAAGCGTTGATCTGTGGCCTTATGAGGTCCTGGCGGATCGGGTGTGGGGACTGCGGTCAGGTCGTCACTCCGCCGCCGGGAGCATCAGCTACCTTCGAATCGCCGTGAAGAACGAGGAGTCATCGTTGAGCTGTGCTGACATCGGTTGTCTTTATTAGACTTTCAGAGTTGGGGTGAGGGCCGCGCGGAGTATTTGTTCGTCGCGGGTGGCAATGGTGAGGTTGCGTCGAGTTGCCTGTGCGACAAGCATGCGGTCAAACGGATCTCTGTGCTCCCACGGCAGGCGCCCGGCAAAGATCGCGTCTGCGGAGTCGATCGGTAGTTCGGTGGCCGACATGTCTGCGATGACATCCGACCACGCCGACAGCAAGGGCTCGCCGTCGAGGCGGCCGAGCCGGGTTTTGATGGCGATTTCCCAGGCCGAGACCGCCGACACCCAGACCGTGCAACTTCGCTGACCGAGGACCTCACGAGCCTGAGGAGAGACCGCCTCGGGTGTGGATACCAGCCACAACAGTGTGTGCGTATCGAGAACGACGTGGGATCCCGACGACGCGGAGGCGGCCGGTGTCACGGATTTTTCTCCCACGCAGCCAGTTCCGATTCTGGCAGCGACTCGTCGAAACTCTCGGGGACCGCCAGGTTCGGCAGCTGCCCGAAGCGCCGCGGCGTCTCATGGATGGGCATGAGCACAGCGACGGGCCGGCCGTGGGTGGTGATCGTGACAGGTGCGCCCGTCCGCGCGACCTCGGCCAAAAGAGCATTCAAGGTGGCCTTGGCTTCGGTACTCGTGATGGTTTTCTGCTGCACACTGCCCAGCATAGTTTATGAGCATCTAGTCAGACTAGTCCTAATAGGCTGAAATGCAGCTGCGGCGCTTCGGATCCCAGGGGCGAGGTGCGGAATTTGATGTATCAGATCGAGTGAATGTGCTGCACGGGCAGCCGCGGCCCGCGACGCGGTTCGTATGCCAGTCCACTGGCTTCGAGCAAGCGAACGACCCGGTGACGGTGCGGCCGCATCGGTTCCAGCAACTCGAGCATCACCGCGTCATCGACCGGGCGCCCCAGCAGCGTCCAGCCGATCATCTTCGAAATGTGGTAGTCGCCCACCGAAATTGCATCGGCGTCGCCGAACGCCCGTTGCGCGGTCTCGGCAGCGGTCCACTCCCCGACTCCCGGCAGCGACATCAGCGCTTCGCGCGCCTGCGCCGCCGGCCGTGTCGCCAGCCGTTCCAGCGAGGCGGCACGCCGCGCACAGGCCACCACCGTCTGAGCCCGTTTCGGGTCGACGTTGGCGCGGTGAAACTCCCACGACGGGATGTGTCGCCACACCTCCGCCGCCGGCGGCACCCGCATCCCCGCCGGCGCCGGTCCGGGCGCCGGCGTCCCGTACTTGGAGACCAGCACACGCCATGACCGAAACGCGTCGGCGCCCGGTACCCGCTGCTCGATGACCGCCGGGATCAGCGCTTCCAGGACCTGTCCGGTTCGTCCCAGGCGTAGGTGCGGAAGCCGTCGGTGCGCGGCGGCGACCGTCGGATCCCGCGGCACGAAACCCGACGCGTCGTCGTCGGCGCCCAGCAGCGCGGGCACCATCTCGACTAATTCCTCGGCACCGTCGCCCCACGCCTCGCAATGGGTCGCATCTGGGGCTGCACGGCTGATACGCGCCGCGACGGGGCCGGTGGCCAGCAGGCTGGTCCGCCAGATCGTGCCATCGCCGGCCAGCTGAAAGCACGGATCGCGTGGTCCCCGGCGAAGTGGCGCCAAAGTGTTCCAGAAGCCGGCCGCCCCTGGGAACGTGACCGTGCGTTCGCTCTTCACCCTCTGGCTCCGGTGTCTCGCCGATTGACCGCAACTGTTTGCCGAGACAGTATGGCGATGTGATGACGCCGTTCGATGGCCCGCAGTCCGAACTGGCATGGATGTTCCTGCAGTGCATCAGCGATGGCGGCGACGCCGAAGAAGGCTTCGCGCTGCTCAGCGACGACTTCACCTACTGGAGCATCGTCACCCGAGTTTCCGTCGACAAAGAGACGTTCCGGGAGGCGAACGAGCGGCGCAGAAAGGTCGTCGAGATCAACATCGATCTCCTTCGTTGTCTGAACGAAGGAGACACTGTGGTGGTCGAGGCGCTCGTCACGGGCGCTACCGACGACATCCAATACGACACCCCGCTCCTTTGTATCTTCGAGACTCGCGACGGGCTGATCGTGTCGATGCGCGAATACAGCGACACCAGGTCTGCGGCCGCCATATTCGCCGGTTGACAGCCGGTTGGCGCTGTTACGCCAGCACGCTGATCTCGGCCTTGTTCGGGTAAAACGCGACGTGCCCGGCAATCGCCGCCACCGCGGGGAAGGGCTGCTCGTACGTCCAGATCACGTCATCGACAGTTTCGCCGCCCGCGGTGGTCACGCTGTAGTAGCTGGCGTCGCCCTTGAACGGGCAGTAGGTGCTGGTGTCGGTGTGGGTCAGCTTGTCTTGCACCACATCGCCTATCGGAATGTATTGCACCGCAGGCAAACTGGCCTCTCGCAATTCCAGCGCCGCCGTGCTGTCGGCGACGAGCTCGCCATTGACGCGAACCTGCACCCGTCCCTGGGTCGGCTCGATGGTGATCGGGTGCCCAGCGCTGGGCTCTAAGATTTCAGGGTGGCTCATGGTTGATTCCTCCTCGGAAGCATGTGCCCCGTGCAACGCCTACCGACAGTCAACGCTTCCCAGTTCGTCTCGGCTACTCGGATTGGGCGGGCGTAGTGCTCTTTCTTGCGTCGCGCATCGCCGCCCAAAACCGGGCGGCCTCGCGGATCGACTCCTCCACCGGGCGGGGCTGCCAGCCTAATTCGCGGACCGCCTTGCTGGCGTCGACGTCGGCTTCGGCGCGCATCATCCGCACCGATGCGAGACTGAGTTCGGCATCTTTGCCGGTGAGCCGCGCCTTCAGACGTGCCGAACGCAGCCAGGGCGTAAAGCATCGGCACCGAAATCGAGCGTTGCGGCGGCGGCACACCGGCCTCGTCGGCCGCGATCCGCACCACCTCTTTCAGCCCAATCATCCGTTCGGAGATGAGGTATCGCTCGCCGATCCGCCCGTGCTCGGCGGCCAGGATCATGGCCCGGGCGGCGTCGTCGACGCCGACGACTTCCAGTTGGATGCCGTCCATCATGAACGGCAGCTTGCCGAACACCGCGCCGGCGATGAAGGCGCCGTGCGGGGTGCGGCCCCAATCGCCACCGCCGTAGGTCGTTGACACGCACATTGCGACGGCAGGCAGGCCTGCCTCGGCCACGTAGCGCATCACCAGGTCTTCGGCTTGCACCCTGGATTGCACGTAGGGAGTCAGGCCGCGCGAATCGATCACGTCCTCCTCGGTCGCCACGTGCCCGTGCCGCCGACCCACCGTCGTATACGTGCTGGTGAAGATGAACCTGCGTAGGCCCGGTTCCTTGACCGCGACGTCAAGGACATTCCGCAGGCCTTCCACATTGGTGCGGAACAACGGCGCCGTGTCACGCAGCCAGGCACGGGTGTCGACAACGCAGTAGTAGACGTCGTCGACGCCGTCCATCGCCTCGCGCACCGTGGCGGTGTCGAACACGTCGCCCTCGAAGCGACTGAGTTCGAGGTCATCGATGCTGCGGGTGTTGGCGTTCGGGCGCACCATCGCCCGCACTTCGGCACCGCCCGCGACAAGCTGACGGGTCACATGCGAACCTAAAAAGCCGTTGGCGCCGATGACCAGCTTGGGTTTTGCGCTCGCCTCCGGATTCACGTGAGCCCACCCCCATTCTCTTGCATCCACCGCGCCGCGTCTTCGTCGAGCGTGCCGAGGGCCTGAGCCTTACGGCACCACTTCATCCCCGCGCGCAGGAAGCGCAGCGGGTTGTAGATGTCCTCTTGACGGCACCACAGACCGTCGCCGGCGTAGGTGACGATGGAGATGTTCGTCGCGGTGATGACGGTCCCGTCACCGGGGTCGGTCATCGGGTTGTCCAATTCGCAGATGATGCGCCCGGTCGGTTCGTCGATGACCGACCACAACGACGGGAACGCGACCATGTGGCTGCCGGGATAAGTCGTCATCGTCTCGCTGGATCCAGGTGCGTACCTCGTCCCGGCCGTGCATGGTGCCGGCCGCGTGCTCGACGTACTCGACGTCGGGTGTGTAGTGGGAGACCCAGGCCTCCCAATCACGTGTTTCCGCGGCCCGCGCGACGGTCTCCTCGAACTTCCCGAACGCCGCGGCGAGTTCGCTACGGGTGAACGACGGCACGGTCACATGGGCTCCTTCACGCCGTCCCAGCTCATCGGCGGAGTGTAGCGTGGGATTCATCTGGCCGATCAGGAGGACTCGGGAGGAACTCGCATGACAAGCACTGAAAAAGCCGTCCTGGCCGGTGGCTGCTTCTGGGGAATGCAAGACCTGATCCGCAAGCAGCCGGGTGTGGTTTCAACCCGGGTTGGTTACACCGGCGGCGACGTCCCCAACGCGACCTACCGCAATCACGGCACGCACGCCGAGGCCATTGAAATCGTTTATGACCCTTCGGTTACCGATTACCGCACGATGCTGGAGTTCTTCTTCCAGATCCACGATCCGACGACAAAAAACAAGCAGGGTAACGACCGTGGGACCAGCTACCGGTCGGCGATCTTCTACCTCGACGACGAGCAGAAGCGAGTCGCGCTGGACACCATCGCCGACGTCGAGGCGTCTGGCCTTTGGCCCGGCAAAGTGGTGACCGAAGTCAGCCCGGCAGGGGACTTCTGGGAGGCCGAGCCCGAGCACCAGGACTACCTAGAGCACTACCCCAACGGGTATACCTGCCACTACATCCGCCCCGGCTGGAAGCTGCCCCGGCGCGCTGCCGCGAACCAGTAGTTCAGCGCCGGCGGACCACAACACGGCCGCCGGCCTTTGGAGCGAATGCGACTCCCCGACCATGCCAGCGCTCGGCCGGCGCCTCAGTAGTCTCGATGACGAAGTGGCGCAACACTGTTCGAAGCACCACGTCCATCTCCATATTCGCGAACGCCGCCCCCACGCACCGGCGAGTCCCACCGCCGAACGGAATCCAGGCGGCCGCGGGTTTTGTTCCGATGAAGCGTTTTGGGTCGAAGCGCTCGGGCTCCGGAAAGACGTCGGGATCGCCGTGTATGTGGCCGATGCCGACGATGATCGAATCCCCGCGTGGAATCACCCACTCGCCGAGTTGGAAAACCTCTGGATAGACATGGCGACCAGCTAGATCGATAACCGTTCTGGCCCGTTGGACTTCGAGGATGGTCGCTTGGCGCAGCTCCTGGCCGCCGTTATCGGCTTCCTCGACCAGGGCCGCCAGCACATCGGGGTGGCGGCTTATCCGCTCGAATGCCCACCCCAGCGTGGCCGCGGTGGTTTCGTGTCCGGCGGCGAGCAGCGCCAGTAATTCATCGCCAATGTCTTTGCGTGACATGGTCGAACCGTCGTCGTAGCTACTGCGCAGCATCAGGGCGAGCACGTCGGTCCGATCAGCGAAGTTCGGGTCTGCCCGTTCGTCGTCGATCAACTTGTCGATGACGACGTCATACTGGCGGCGCCATTCGGCCAGCCGACCCCACGGACTGTAACGGCCGTAGCTCCGTTTCGGTTTAGGCAGTGCGGCGAGGCGCGAACCAAGGGCGACCCACCGCGGGATGAGGCGGCGCAGCTCGTCGAGTTCGGCGCCTTCGGCCCCGAAGACCGCGCGCAGGATTGCGTTGAGCGTGATGCGCATCATCGGCGGCACGGTTGCGAACGGCTGCCCTTGCGGCCAGTCCGCGATTTCACGCAGCACCTCTTCCTCGATGATGCTTTCGTACTTCTTCATGCTCTTGCCGTGGAACGGCGGCGCCAGCAGCCGTCGCCGGCGGCGGTGATCGTCGCCTTCGAGCCCGAACACCGAGCCGGAGCCGAAGAACCTGCTCAGATTGGGCTGGATGTTGCCCAACTCGTCAGGGCTGGTGGCGAAGACCTGCTTGGCCAGTTGCGGGTCGGCGACCGCAACGATGCGACCGTACAACGGGATATTGAGCGTGAAGACGTTGCCATACTTGCTCACCAGGTGTCGCATCATCCACCGTCGCGCCGTCGAAAAGGCAAGCACCTGAACGGCTTTAGGCAGGCGGGTCGCCGGAGGCAACCTGACCGCGGGGGCCACCTGCGTGGGGGTGACTAGTTCGCTCATGGCGGTGCTGGCTCCCAACATCTGTCTGTCCCTGACCCGGGTGGTCCCGGGCGGTACGACGGCGTACCACAGATCTTCCCCGGTACGGTACTCTGTGGTACCAAGCCTGACAAGCATGGAAAGGGGTGCGGGTGTGACAACAATGGCCGGCGACTCCCTTCTCGGCCCCGTTCTCGAGCAAGTCCTGGCTGAACCTGACCCGTTTCGGCTCCGACTGCTCGAAGGCCTCGGCGCCTCGATCGTTGAGCGCGGGTACCGGGCCAGCACCGTCGCGGACATCGTGCGCCACGCGCGTACGTCGAAACGCACCTTCTACGATCAGTTCCCGAGCAAGGAACAGTGCTTCCTGGAGCTGCTGCAGGCCGACATCGAGAACATGGGCGCGAGCATCGAGGCAGCGGTCGATCCCGAGGGCGACTGGCACCAGCAGATTCGTCAGGCCGTCGAAGCCTATGTAGGCCACATCGAGTCCCGTGCGGCCATTACCTTGAGCTGGATACGCGAACTCCCGTCACTGGGCGACGTCGCCCGCCCGCTGCAGCGTCGCGGTTTGCAGCTGCTGTCGAAATTGCTGATCGACCTCAGCGCCAGCCCGGGGTTCCAGCGGGCTGACCTGCCGCCATTGACCGCCCCGCTGGCCGTGATCTTGTTGGGCGGCCTGCGGGAGCTGACCGCGCTTGCCGTCGAAGATGGAAGATCCGTCAGGGAGGTCGTCGAGCCGGCGGTGGACGCGTCCATCGCCTTGCTCGGCCCTCGACACTAGGGAGGACCGCGATGCCGCTGTCGACCATGCGTGCCGAGCGCTTCTATGCCGATACTAAAAAGGTTGTGCTGGAAGATATTCCGATCCCCGAGCCGGGGCCGGGTGAGGTTCTGGTCAAGGTTGCGTTCTGTGGAATCTGCCACTCGGACCTGAGCCTGATCAATGGAACGTTCCCGGCTCAGCTGCCAGTGGTGACGCAGGGCCACGAAGCGTCGGGCAGCATTGCGAAACTGGGCCCCGGCGTGACCGGCTGGGCCGAGGGCGACCGGGTGATCGTCGCCGCGGGCCGGCCGTGCCAGAAGTGCCCGAACTGCCGTCGTGACGACGTGGTGAACTGCCTGCGGATCCAGTTGATGGCCTTCGCTTACGACGGCGCGTGGGCCGAATACACGGTGGCACAGGCGGCGGGCCTCACCCTGGTTCCGGACAACGTCCCGCTGGAGCAGGCCGCCATCCTGGCCGACGCGGTGTCGACGCCGTACGGTGCCGTGGTCCGAACCGCAAAGGTCGGGGTCGGGGAGTCGGTCGGGGTGTGGGGTGTCGGCGGGGTGGGCACCCATATCGTTCAGCTCTCACGGTTGGTCGGCGCGGTGCCGGTGATCGCCGTCGACCTCAACCCCGCCGTGTTGGAACGAGCCGTCCAGGTCGGCGCGGACTACGCCTTCGATTCCCGCGACGACCAGTTGCACGACAAGATCGCCGAGGTCACCGGCGGCCGCAAACTGGATGTGGCCTTCGACGCCGTCGGCCTGAAAGTGACCTTCGAGCAGGCGCTCGATTGCCTGACCGCGGGCGGCCGCCTGGTGGGCGTCGGGATGAGCGCGGAGTCACCGACCATCGGACCCACGGCCATGTTCGGGTTGAGCCGCAAGCAGGTGCTCGGTCATCTCGGTTATCAGAACGTGGACATCGAGACCCTGGCCAAGCTGGTTTCATCTGGGCGCCTTGACTTGTCGCGATCGGTCAGCGAGATCGTCTCGCTCGAAGACCTGCCGCTGGGCATCGAGAAGCTGGAGCGCCAGGACGGCAACCCCATCCGCATCTTGGTCAAGCCCTGAGAAGCGCCGCAGGTGTGCGCGACACCCGTAACACCCTGCACGAGCAGACGCAGAATCGCCCAATAACCGGGGATCTAATGCGATTCTATGTCTGCTCGTAGCTCAAAAAAGCGCGGATCCGGTCCAGCACCAGCTCGGGTCGCTGCTCGACGATCCAGTGTCCAACGCCGTCGACCAGCTCCATCTTGAAGTCGCGAATCCGGTCTCCGTACCCTTCGACCAGGGCCGGGATGCACACCGGATCGTCGGTGCCGGTCAGCCAGCGGACCGGAACGTCGACGCGGGCGTCATCGAATTCGCCGCGCATCCAGCTCAGCATCTCCCTGGTCTGAAAGCTTCGGTACCAACGCGATCCGGCCTCGGCGTGGCCGGGCTGCCGCATGCACTCCATGTACATCCGGACGTCCTCGTCGGGCAACGTGAATCCGCCCCCCACCCATGACCCCAGCCACCGCACAAAGCGCGCATCCGGATTGCTGATCACCCGCGGGCCGATGACCGGTAGCGAAATCGGGATCTGGTAGAAGAACCGCCAAATGTTGCGGATGCTGGAGAAGTCGCGCTTGACCCAGGGCCCCACGGTGTTGATCCCGAAGAAGCCGCTCACCTTTTCGGGATGGCGCAGCATCATGATGAACGCGGCCGGTCCACCCCAGTCGTGGGCGACCAGCTTCACCTTCTCGACGCCCAAGCGGTCCAGGACGCCCGCCAGATCGTCGCCCATCTCATTCTTGGTGTAGCGCGAGCGCGGCGCCGAACTCCAGCCCGCGCCACGCAGATCCGGACACAGCACCCGGTAACCGTCGGCGGCCAGCGGGCCGATCATGTCGTGCCACTCCCACCAGTTCTGCGGGAAGCCGTGCACGAGCATGACCGCGGGGCCATCGGACGGCCCCGACTCGGCGACGTGGATCGTGACGCCGTCACCCAGCTCTACGTACCGGTGTTCCACAAGGGCAGGGCCGTCCAACGAGGGCATAGTGACCATGTTTGAGAAGGTAGTGGACCGAGCCTATTTCAGGAACCGCTCAACGTATGGCGCGAACCGTTCGCGCAGGGTTTCCTCTTTGAGCCCGAACATCTCGCAGGACGTTTCGACGTTTCCCAGTCGGCCGCGCTGGTGGCCCGCCAGGTAATCGGCGATTGCGTTGCGCGCCGGCGCCTCGAAGGGCTCACCGGCTAAGGCGTAAACCTGCTCGGCGGTGCCGAGTTCGTTGGCCAGGAAATCGTCGAAGCGGATGTCGATTGAACGGTCGGGTCCGAGGGTGTCGCGATCGCGGACCAGAGCGTTGAGCATCTGCTCGAGGCGGTCGATCCAGTAGCCCGCGATCTGTTCCACCGGCACCGGCGAGCGGTGCATGCGGGCGGAGTAGGTGATCATCGCAATCATCGACAGCGCCACCGGCACCGGGTCACGATGGGTGAACACGACGATGCTGTCCGGGAAGACGCGATCCAGCACCGGCACCTGCTCGAGGTGCTGGGGCGACTTGAGCAGCCAGCGGCGTCCCCCACGCAGGAACTGCATGGCCTTGAGTTGTCCGGCGAGATATTGGTAGTTCGACGTCTGGTCGTGGGCCCGGTAGTAGTCGCGCCAGCGGGGCACGTCGGCGAGTGTCTCGAACAACATTGTCGAAATATCGTTCGCCAGCAGCTGGATCTCTTCATGGACATGATCGGTGGTCATCTCGTGCATGAGTGCGAAATGCGGCATCACGGTGTCGATCACGCTGACCGCGACGTCCATGCGCGCCCGCCGCGGATCCGGCTGGACGCCGGCCTCGGCCGGCAACGGAAACGGCTCGACACTTTCCCAGTACGGCATGGTGCGAAAGGTCGACGGCGTCGCCAGCAGATTGTGCAGGTGGGTGGTGCCGGTGCGGGGCAGACCGGCGATCACCACCGGCGATTGCAGTTCGATGTCGTCGATCTCGGGATGCTTGTTGAGTAGGTCGGTCAGCAGCAGTCGGTTCTTGAGTAACTGCAGCAGTTGCCCATAGAAGTTGACCAGCCCCGCGCCGTGCAGCCCGTCGATGTCACGCAGCGCGGCGAGGTAGACATCGAGGCGTTCCCGGTAGTCGTCGGGACCGAAATCGTGCAGGCCGGTGTCGGCACTGGCCTGGGCGTGCAACGCATCGGCATCCAGCGGGCAGAGCGCGGCCATCGAGGCCATCATGTCCAGGATCTGCTGGCCCTCCTCGCTGAATCGGGGCTGGGCCAGGTCTTCTAGGCGAACGGCGTCGGTCACCGGACTTATGTTACCCTGAGTTTCGTAATGGTAGTAGACTTTGGCCGACCCCGTGACCCACGAATCGACGCAGCGGTGCTTCGTGCGACGGTTGAGCTTCTCGCCGAGACCGGCTATCCCGGGCTCTTGGTCGCCGCCATTGCCGCGCGGGCCGGCACCAGCAAGCCCGCGATCTACCGGCGCTGGCCGAGCAAAGCACACCTGGTGCATGAGGCGGTGTTCCCGATCGGCGCCGCGACCGCGATTCCCGACACCGGTTCGCTGCCCGAGGATCTGCGCGAGATGGTGCGTCGTGCGATGACTTTCCTGACCACGCCCGCCGCCAAGGCTGCCCTGCCGGGGCTGGTCGGCGAGATGGCGGCAGACCCGACTCTGCATTCGGCGCTGTTGGAGCGGTTCGCCGGCATCATCGGCGGTGGTCTCGCCGAATTGCTCAAGAGGGCCGCGGCGCGGGGCGAGGTTCGGGGCGACGTGACCGCCGCCGAGCTGGCCTCCCAACTCACCGAAGCCATCGCCGGCATCACGTTGATCGCACTGCTCACCCGGGTCACCGAACTCGACGACCCCTGGGTCGATCGCACTACCACATTGCTCCTGAAAGGAATCGGCGCATGACGAACGAATCGACGGCCGCTTGGCACGAGCTGCTTGCCACCATCGGTGACCTTGACCGCTCGTTCCTCGAAGGCGACCGCGCGGTTACCGACGACCGACACATTGCCGACGGCTACCGCATGCTCGCCACCACGCTGGGGGTGGCGTTCGACACCTATTTGTTCGCGGAGCCTGGTCGGCCGCAGTTCGTCGCGGTGAACACTCCGTTCCGTCGCGATCGGCGATGGGGCGGCGACAATACCGATGCCTATTACTTCATCTGCCCAGTCGATCCGAAGCGGCGCTACCGCATCAGCGGCAACAAGGGCGACAGCGTGTACTTCTCCGTGACCGCCTACAACGAGCCATCGCCCGGAGCGTGGTCGGACCGGGTCGTTGCGATAGTCCGCGATGACGATCTCGACGTTGACGCCGACGGCAACTTCAGTTTCGAATTCCCTCCGACACCCGACGCGGCCGTGCTGATGACCCGTGACTATCAAGCCGACCCACTGACCGGCCGCCCGGTTTCCTGGCACATCGAGGCGCTCGACGGACCGGATCCGATACGACACGGCGATGCGGAGACCGCGGCAAGTCTGCGGGCGACCGCCACCTGGTTGCGCACCATGTTTGCGATCATCCCGCTGACCGTCGGGGCTCGGGTCGACGACGAGCATGCACTTGGGCACGAGACCGCACACGCCGCAAATCAATTCGCCGATCCCTATCAGGTGCCCGACGCCAATTTCGGCTGGTCGGCCCGCGACGCCTGCTACTCCTACGGCAGTTTCGTGCTCGACGACGACGAAGCGCTGGTCATCACGCACCGGCCACCGTCGTGCAGATTCTGGAACCTAGTGGTGTGGAACCAATTCATGGCTACCTACGGAGCCCCCGATGATCGCCGTTCCATCAATGGCCACAGCGCCGTGCTCAATAGTGACGGCTCGGTGACGGTCGTCTTGTCCCACGGAATGACGGCCCACCCGAATTCACTGACGACGCTGGGCTATCCGCTTGGCAACCTCGCCTTCCGGTGGTTCCTCACCGACGGCGTGCCGGCGCGGCCCGAGGTGAAACTCGTGAAAGTATCTGACGCGCCGACCGCTGTGGACTAATTTCGACGGTGACGGCCCGCTAGGTCTCGCGGACCAGTTCGATGGCCCGGCCCAGGGTGCTCAGCTTGGCATCCAGCGTCTCGCCGGCGGGATAAAGCCGCACGGTGTCGACGCCGGCTGCTTTCCAGACCGCGAGCCGGGCGCGAACCATCTGCTCGGTCCCGATGAGCGTGGTGGCCAGCACCATCTCGTCGGTCACGAGGGCGGCCGCGCCGTCGCGGTCGCCACGCTGCCAACGTTCATGCACCTCGACGGCGACGTCCGCCCAGCCTTGCCGGCTGTAGGCCTGGTTGTAGTAGTTCGTGCTCGAGGACCCCATGCCGCCGAGGCTGAACGCGAGCTCTTTTTTCCGGGCCGCCACCATATGGTGCAGCTCGTCTTCGTCCGAAGCGAAGGCGACTTCGGCGCCCTGGCAGATGTCGATGTCGGCGCGAGTCCTGCCGGCGGCCGCCAGCCCCTCGTCGAGGTGGGCGAAGTAGGCGTCGGCGGCGCCTTCCGGGACGAAGCTGGTGCCCAGCCAGCCGTCGGCGATCGCCCCGGTCAACCGGAGCATGGCCGGCGACAGCGCCGCAAGGTAGATCGGAATGGGGTGCCGAGGCGCGGTGGACAACCGCATCGGCACCGCCTCCCCGCCGGGGCGGGGAATTTGAAACTCGTTGCCGGAATGGGAGATTTTGCCGCCGGCGAACGCCTGCCGCACGATGTCGACGGTTTCGCGGATGCGAGCAAGCGGGCGGCTGAACGACACTCCGTGCAAACCCTCCATCACCTGCGGGCCGGACGCACCCAGGCCGAGCAGGAACCGCCCATTCGAAAGATTGGACAGCGTGATCGCGGTCTGCGCGACCATGACGGGCGACCGAACGCCGACCTGCAGGATTCCGGAACCGAGCAGCATCCGCTGCGTGCGGGCCGCGAGATAACCCAGCACCGACGGCGCGTCAGAACCCCATGCCTCGGCGACCCAACAGATGTCGAGGCCCAACTTCTCCGCCTCGACCGCGAACTCGATGACTTCCCCTGGATCGCGTGACAACTCGACCGTCGTCGCCGTGCGCATCAACGGACCCCGTGTTCGGCAAGCCTCTTGAGCGCCGCCGCCGTCTTGCCCATCGCAGCCTCGAACTCGCGCATCCGCACGAAGACGATCTTTTGTTCCTTGTCGGGCATTGACTCGATGGCCGCCGACAGCCCCGAGGGGGCCGGTCCCATCTGCATCCAAAATGCCAGGGTGGTTCCGCCGTCGCGGGGTGTCAGCCGGAATCGCCAGGTGGCCGCGGGATTGTCAGGATCGCCTACCGCCCAGGCGAATTCGCGTTGCTGGTCGAAGGAGACGATTTGTGAGGTGGTGCTCCATTGCCCGAACGCGTCGTGCTTGTTATGTCCGATGAACCTGGCCCCCAGCTGGGGCCCGGCGGCTCCGTCGACCCACTCCACGGACTGCAGCTCGTCGCTGAAGGTCGGCATCAGTTGGATATCGGAGACCAGGCTCCAGACCCGGTCCGGATCGGCGTCGATCCAGGTCGAAACCTCCACCGTTGGGCAATCCGAATAGCGCGCGCCGGTCCATTCCACGCGGCCCATTGTGCTCCCCTCGGCCCGCTGGGGAACACCGGGTTTATGCGGCGACGGGCACCCGATCGGCCGGCTTGTTGGCCGTGCGTTTGCGCAGCACCGAAAACGAGTCCGGGACGGTCAGTCTGACGATCTTGCGAACGACGGTGCCGAACTGTTGCGGCAGCGGGCCACTGTTGTAGGGGACGCCGTAGCGTTGGCAGATCTTGCGCACCTCGGGCGCGATATCGGGATACCGGCGGGCCGGCATGTCCGGGAACAGGTGGTGCTCGATCTGGTGCGACAGGTTGCCCGACAGCAGATGGAAGATCTTGCCGCCGGTCAGGTTCGCCGAACCGAGTACCTGCCGGAAATACCATTGTCCGCGGGACTCGTCCTTGGTCTCCTCGACGGTGAATTCCTGTGTGCCGTCCGGGAAGTGGCCGCAGAAGATGATCATGTAGGACCACACGTTGCGCATCAGGTTGGCGGACAGGTTGCCGGTGAACACGAACGGCGCGAACGGTCCGGCCAACAGCGGGAAGGCGACGTAGTCCTTGAGCACCTGCCGGCGCGTCTTTTTCCAGATGGCTTTGATGGTGTCGCGTTTGTCGCGGAGCCTGATCTCGCCGGTGCGGATGCGTTCGGTTTCCATCTCGTGCAGCGCGACGCCGTACTGGAACAACACCATCAGCAGGAATGCGTAGACCGGGTTGCCCAGGTAGTAGGGCTGCCAGGGCTGGTCTTCGCTCATCCGCAGGATGCCGTAGCCGATGTCGCGGTCCATTCCCACGATGTTGGTGTGGGTGTGGTGCATGTAGTTGTGCGAGTGCCGCCATTGGTCGGCCGGGCACGCGGTGTCCCACTCGAAGGTGCGGCCGGAGATCGCCGGGTCACGCATCCAGTCGTACTGGCCGTGCATGATGTTGTGGCCGATCTCCATGTTGTCCAGGATTTTCGCGATGCCGAGCATCGCGGTGCCGGCCAGCCAGGCCGGCGGCAGAATCCCGGCGAACAACAGCGCGCGGCCGCCCACTTCCAGCGATCGCTGGACTTTGATGACGCGGCGGATGTAGTCGGCGTCTTCTGCGCCGAGATCGGCCATCACGCGTTCTTTGATGGCGTCGAGTTCGCGGCCGAATTCGTCGGCCTGCTCGGGGGTCAGGGTGATCGTGTTCTGGGACATGACTTTTCCTCCAAAGGGTTTGGTGGATGGCAAAAGGGCTAGTTAGAGCGCGAGGTCGACGTCGCCGACCGGGACGGACACGCAGATCTGCACGTCCTCGTCGGGGACGGTCGAGACCGCGCCGGTGATCAGGTTTCGCACGGCTCCGGCGGTCTTGCGCCGGGTGCAGGTGTGGCAGATGCCCATCCGGCATCCGTTCGCCGGCGTCAGGCCGGCCGATTCGGCCTGTTCCAGCAGCGGGCGCCCGTCGTCGACGACGTCGATGCCGCTGTCCGCGAATCGTGATTCGACCGCCCGACGGATTCGCAGACGGTTCGAGCACTGGCGGCACGAAGCTTTCGGTGTGCACGTTCTCGCAGTGCTCCCGGACCGCATCGACCAAAGCCGCTGGCCCGCAGACGAACACCAGCATCCGGTGCCGGCATGGCCGCGGCCAGGTGCTCCGGCCCGAACCGGCCGACGAGGTCGCCCGCATCCGATCGGGTGTAGCCGTGCAGCACCCGCACGCCGGGCAGCCTTTTATAAGCGGCCAGTTCGTCGCGGTAGCACGCCTCCGCCTCGGTGCGCGCGTAGTGGATGAACGCGACCTCGGCACCCGCGGTTTGGGGGTGGCCCTCGGCGACCAGCGTGCGCAGCATCGCCATGACGGGCGTGATGCCGCTTCCGCCGGAGACGAACAGAATCCGCCGCGGCTCGCTGCGGCGGGTAACACGAAGTCGCCGCCGACACCGGCCAGGCCGACCACCATGCCGCGCCGGGCGCGCTCGTACAGGTGGTTCGAGACCAGCCCGCCGTCGTGCTGTCCGATGGTCAGCTCGAGGTTGCGGCCGCCTTCGGCGTTGGCCGGCGAGTAGCAGCGGGTGTGCCGGCGGCCGTCGATGTCGACCGCGAGGTTGACGTACTGACCGGCCTTGACGGTGTATGCGGAGGTGAAGCTCCCGTTCGGAGCGAGGGTGAGGGTGACGCTGCGCGGAGTGGTCCGGCGCACGTCGACGACCTTGGCGCGGGCCTCGCCCAACGCCCAGGTCGGCGCCACCAGTTCGGTGTACCGGTCGACGCCATGCGGACCGGTGAGCAGGTCTACCAGGTCTGAACCCAGCACTCGCTTCCGAAAAGTCTGGACTGTTTCAGTGAACATATGTACACCGTGCGCGCTGATGATGCAGCTAGTCAAGGGTTTCTGCGGCTCTGTGGTATGCTTCACACAGTGAACAGCCGTACTCCCAGCTCGCGACCGCACCGGTCTGGTCGCGAGCGTTCACGCGAAACCCCGTCGCGCGAGGAGCGCAAAGAGGCCACCCGGCGGGCCATCATCGCCGCAGCCCTCAAACTCCTGCAGGACCGCAGCTTCAGCAGCCTGAGCCTGCGCGAGGTGACCCGGGAAGTCGGGATCGTGCCCGCGGCCTTCTATCGTCACTTCGAGTCGATGGAAGCGCTCGGGCTGGTGCTGATCGATGAGTCTTTTCGCGCCCTGCGCGACACCCTGCGCGGGGCCCGCGCCGGCAAGCTCGACCCGAACCGGGTGATCGAGTCGTCCGTCGAGATCCTGGTCGCCAGCGTCGCCGAGCGCCGCGAGCACTGGCGCCTCATCGGCCGGGAGCGCAACAGCGGCTTGTCCGTGCTGCGGTACGCGATTCGCACCGAGATCCGGCTGATCACTTCGGAGCTGGCCACCGACCTGGCGCGGTTCCCCGGGCTCAACGCGTGGAGCACCGAGGACCTCAATGTGCTGGCGACCCTGTTCGTGAACGCGATGATCGTCACGGCGGAGGCGATCGAGGACGCCCAGAGCTCCGAAGCGCTGGAGGACATCCGGCGGACCGCCGTCAAGCAGCTACGGATGATCGCCATCGGTATCGCCGGCTGGCGAAGCGAACCCTGATATACCGCGTTGCCATGTCCCGCCGCTGAATCCTGTGCGGAGCTTATGCGGGGCTTATGAGGGCCTCCAGAATCCCCGCATTCATCTGACGAATTGCTGAACTAATCGCTAACTATGAGGCAGATGTCTTATAGCGGATTAGGAGTACCCAATGTCATTTGTGATCACGGGGCCGGAGGCCCTCGCAAGCGCAGCTTCGAATTTGGCTCATATCGGCTCGTCAGTGAGCGAGGCCCACGCGGCGGCCACGGCGTCCACCACGGATGTGGTTGCGGCCGCCGCAGATGAGGTATCGGCAGCAATCAAGTCGGTGTTTTCTCAGTACGCGTCCGAATATCAGGCGTTGAGCGCGCAGGCCGCGGCTTTTCACTCACAGTTTGTGCAGGCGCTGAACTCGGGTGCGGCCAACTACGCCGCGGCCGAGGCCGCCAACGCCAACCCGCTGCAGGCCTTGCAAGCTGGGGCGCAAAGCGTCTCGGCGGCGGTGAACGACCCGTTCGTGCAATACACCGGGCGCCCGCTGTTTGGTAACGGCGCCAACGGCGCGACCGTGAACGGCGTGGGCACAGCCGGCGGGGGCGGCGGCTGGATCTACGGCAACGGTGGCACCGGCGGCAACAGCACCAACGCCGGAGCAGCGGGCGGCGCAGGCGGCTCCGGGGGTCTCTTCGGCAGCGGCGGAACGGGCGGCACCGGCGGAGCGGGCGGAGCCGGTGGTGCCGGCGGCCGTGCGTGGCTGATCGGCAACGGCGGCAACGCGCGCCGGCGGCGCCGGCGGCGCCGTCACAGCGGGCACCGGCGGTACGGGTGGCGCCGGCGGCGCCGGCGGGCTTATCGGCGCCGGCGGCATCGGCGGCACAGGCGGCGCCGCAACCACTGGGACCGGCGGAACCGGGGGCACCGGCGGCCACAGCAGCCTCACCTGGGGCCTCGGTGGCGCCGGTGGCACCGGCGGCGCTGCCTCGGTGGGCACCGGCGGCGCCGGCGGCAACGGCGGCGCTGCCCGCGGCCTGTTCACCGCCTTCGGCGGCGATGGCGGCCATGGCGGCACCGGTGCCACCGGCGGCGGAACCGGTGGCAACGGCGGCGAGGCCTCCACCTTCTCCCCCGTCGGGATCGGACTCGCCCAAGGGGGAGCCGGCGGCACGGGTGGCGCAAGCCCAACGGGGATGGCCGGTGGCGGCGGGCAAGGTGGTCTTACAGCCGCCACCGCCTTCATCGGCTTCGACATCGTCCACGGCGGCGCCGGCGGCGCCGGCGGCGCCACCACGACCGGGGTTGCCGGCGCAGGGGGCAACGGTGGTCTGGCAGCGTCCCCCGACTTCCTCGGGTTCGCCACCGCGCAAGGCGGCACTGGCGGAGCCGGTGGTGTTGCGACCGCCGCCGGCGTCGGAGGCCAGGGCGGCGACGGTGGTCTTGGCGCGACCCTCGCGGGGATCGCGGGTGGCGGCGGCGGCGGCAACGGCGGCGCTTCCGGCGGCGGTCTCGCGGGTGCCGGCGGCACGGGCGGCGGCGGTGTCGCGTTCACCGCCGCCATCGGCGGCATCGGCGGGCACGGCGGTGCCGCCGCCACCGGAACCGGCGGCGCCGGCGGCGACGGCGGCGGCGCGCTGAGCTTCATCGGCGGCGGTGGCAACGGCGGCGACGGCGGCACCGGCAGCGTCCACGGCGGAAACGGCGGCAACGGCGGCAACGCCTCGGTCACTTACCAGGGCAGTAGCGGCCAGTCCCCGTTCGGCGTCGGCGGCAACGGCGGCAATGGCGTCGACGGCGGAGTCGGCGGCACGGGTGGGACCGGCGGATCGTATGGCGGCGCAAACGGCGCAAACGGTAAGCCCTAGAAGACGTCAGCCGGATGCGTCAACGCGGCGTCCGCCACATTGGCCACATGGTGGGACCGCCTTCAGGCAGCACGATCTCGCCGGTCACCTCGAAGCCAAATCGCTGGTAATAGGCAATATTCTGATGTTTACTCGACTCCAAATAAGCAGGCGCATGCTCGGCGTCGACGCGGTCTAGGCGCGACCGCATCAAGACCTGCCCAAAGCCCTTGCCGCGCACCGTCGGATCACTTCCGATGACGGCTAAATACCAATGCGGTTCTTCTGGGTGCTCGCGCTTCATTAAGTCCTGTAACTGACGCAGCTGAGCCGACCGGAAACCGAACACCCGGAGGAACAACGGCAACATCGCAAACTGCTCTCGGCCCGTCTGCTTCCACCGGTTCGGCGGGTCCCACAGCGCGGCAGCCCCAATGCCCGGCCCGTCGCAGGCCACCTCCGAGCCGCCGCCGGCCAGATGATGATGACGGGTGATTGCGGCGAACATCCGGGCCAGGCTCGCCAAGCGCGCCGCGTCGTCAGGAAGCACCCAGGTCATCACCGGGTCGTCGTAGAACGCCCGGGCCATGGCGCCGGACAACTCTCGGATATCGGATTTTTGCGCCGGGCGTGCCTGCGGGTTCACCTAAGCCAGGCTAGTGGTCCCGCCTGCTTGTGCGGCATGGCCTTACAGCTCCGAGAATTCTAGAATTGCCGGCGTGCCGCCCTATCGCGATGTCGCCGCGTATGACGATCGCGCCGGGCAATACGAGCAGGGCTGGCGGGGCCGACTGCACCAGACGATCGGTGCCCGCACCGCCGCGTTGGCGACATCGACCGAGGCACGTCCACGACGCGTGCTTGACGTGGGATGCGGGACCGGTTACCTGTTGCGAATGCTGGCCGGTCATTACCCGGGAGCCGAGGAGCTTGCCGGAATCGACGCCGCTCCCAACATGATCGAGACCGCCAGGCGCCTCACCGACGACAAGCGATTGACGTTCGCCACCGGCGTCGCAGAGCGCCTGCCCTACCCCGATGGGTCCGTTGACCTCGTGGTGAGCAGTACGTCGTTCGACCACTGGTCGGATCAGTACGCCGGGCTCAGCGAATGCGCGCGGGTGCTGCATGCGGGCGGCCACCTGGTTCTCGTCGACCAGTTTTCCCTGTGGTTGACACCCACGCTCGCGGTCAGCCGACGGGGCAAAGCGCGAACACGAGGCCGCGCGGACCGCCTATTACTGCGCGCGGGCTTTGATCGCCCGCGGTGGCATCGACTGCACGCCGTCATCATCAACGCGGCCGTCGCAACGAAGCGGTCTTGAACCCATGCCGCAGGTCCCACCGACCCGTTATCTGCTCCGCGCCAAAGACCTGGCCGATGCCCGCTACGCCGAACTGATCACGGTGGATGATCTGGCCGCTGCCGCCGGGCTGTCGCGCGCCCACTTCATCCGCATGTTTTCGCGGACCTTCGGCGAATCACCACGCTCCTGCCTGCGGTCGCGCCGGTTGGAACGGGCTGCCGCGCTGCTGCGCTACACCGACCGATCCGTCGCCGACATCGCCGTCATGGTCGGTCTGAACAGCGTTGGATCGTTCACGAGCAGCTTCGCCCGCGTGTACGGGTCGCCACCCGCGGCCTACCGAGCCAGCCTCCCACCGGCCTCGGTGCACGCGCGAGTGCCCAGCTGCGTCCTGCGGCGTGATACCCGGCGGCCCGCCGACAGCCGCGTCAAGACAGCACACGGGAAGAAGACGGACGACGCCGGCAGACCGTAGCGTCGTTCCCATGTTAAAGATTGCCAGCGCCCATCTGTGGGTGCATGACCAGGACTTGGCCCTAAGATACTGGACCGAAAGAGTGGGTATGGAAGTGCGACAGGATGTTTCGTTGCCGGAGCTCAGCATCCGGTGGCTCACGGTCGGCCCACCGGGCCAGGACGACGTATCGATCGTGCTGATGGCAATTCCGGGTCCGCCGGTGATGGATGACGCTACCCGCAATCAGGTGCGCGAAGTGATGGCGAAGGGCTTCGCCGGCACGGTATTCCTCACCACCGACGACTGCCAGGCCGCGTACGAGAAGTTGAAGTCCCGGGGAGTGGAGTTCACCGAGGAGCCGCATGAGATGCCGTACGGCATCGACTGCGGATTCCGCGACCCATCTGGTAACAGTGTCCGGTTGACCCAGCTGGCCAATATTTATACCGCAGGGTGAACACTAGGGAGGCGGCTGCGTTCTCCGATGACCGGGCGGTCGAACAAATCGCGGATATGGGGTGGGCTGCATGAAAATTCCGGTACTCCGCGCCGCGGCGCTGGCAACGGCATTCGCGGTCGGTATCGGGTTGGCAGGGTGCGGTAGTGACAAATCGACAGCGCCGCCCTCGTCGACGGCGAACCCGTCGGCGGATTACGGCGCCTTGCTAATCAAGGCGAGCGACATCACCCAGCCAGCCGACCTCTTCACCAATGCGCCGCCGACGGGGTTCACCGCAGGAGCACCGGAGACGAGTCCGAACGGTAAACCGGGGGTCCTCGACGTGTTCAAAAGCCAAGACGGAAGCAGGCAGATCAGCGATACCATATTGGTCTTGACCGATGAGGCTGCGGCCAAGTCAGCGCTGGATGCGGCTGTGGCCGGGATCGGTCGTTCTGTCAGCATCCCAACTCCGCAGTCGTTGTCAGTGGGTGCTAACGGCACGCTGTTCTCGGGATCCTCACCGGATCAATCCAAGAGCGTCACGGTCTTGATGTTTACCCAGGGTAGAGCGTTCATCACGGTCGAATTCGATGGTGCACCAAATGATCCCGTGGACGCCGATTTCGCGAACGATGTGGGGAAGAAGCAGGACGCGGCCATCAAGGCCGGCCTTTCCCGCTGAGGTGAGCGGCGCGCACCCTACCGCGTAGCGTGCTCGACAGCAGTTTCCTGCCAGGCATGACAACCCTCGGCGGTCAGCCGCAACTACGATGATGTGGCTCCATCAACAATGCCGGTGCGACGTTGCGCCGGGGAACGGCGGCCGACGGTGTGGGACTTCGAAACAGATCCGGAATACCAGGCGAAGCTGGACTGGGTCGAAAAGTTCATGGTCGAAGAACTCGAACCGCTCGATCTGGTCGCACTCGATCCGTACGACAAAAAGAACGCCGAGATGATGGCCATCCTGCGGCCGTTGCAGCAGCAGGTGAAGGACCAAGGACTGTGGGCCGCGCACCTGAAGCCTGAACTCGGCGGCCAGGGCTTCGGCCAGGTCAAGCTCGCGCTGCTCAACGAGATCCTGGGGCGCTCGCGCTGGGCCCCGTCGGTGTTCGGCTGCCAGGCGCCGGACTCCGGCAACGCCGAGATTCTCGCGCTGTTCGGCACCGAAGAGCAGAAGGCCCGCTACCTGCAACCGTTGCTGGACGGCGAGATCACCTCCTGCTATTCGATGACCGAACCCCAGGGCGGTTCCGATCCCGGCATGTTCGTGACGCGGCGCAGACCGCGACGGTTCAGCAAACGGGGACTGGGTCATCAACGGGGAGAAATGGTTTTCCAGCAACGCCAAGCACGCGTCGTTCTTCATCGTGATGGCGGTGACCAAGCCCGACGCCCGCACGTACGACAAGATGTCGCTGTTCATCGTTCCGGGCGAGACGCCGGGCATCGAGATCATCCGCAACGTCGCGGTCGGAGGCGAGTCGGGCAAGCACGGTTCACACGGCTACGTGCGCTACAACGACGTCCGGGTGCCCGCCGACCATGTGCTGGGCGGTGAAGGCTCAGCGTTCATGATCGCGCAGACCCGCCTCGGCGGCGGCCGGATCCACCACGCGATGCGCACAATTGCGCTGGCGCGCAAGGCGTTTGACATGATGTGCGAGCGCGCGGTGTCGCGGAAGACCCGGCATGGGCGGTTGGCCGACTTCCAGATGACGCAGGAGAAGATCGCCGACAGCTGGATCCAGATCGAGCAGTTCCGGTTGCTGGTGCTGCGCACCGCGTGGTTGATCGACAAGCACCACGACTACCAGAAGGTGCGCCGCGACATCGCGGCGGTGAAGGTCGCCATGCCCACGGTGCTGCACGACGTCGCGCAACGGGCCTTGCACCTGCACGGCGCGCTCGGCGTCTCCGACGAGATGCCGTTCGTCAAGATGATGGTGGCCGCTGAGTCGCTGGGCATCGCGGACGGTGCCACCGAGCTGCACAAGATGACGGTGGCGCGCCGCACGCTGCGTGAATACGAGCCGGTGACAACGCCTTTCCCGTCTCAGCACATACCGACCCGGCGCGCGGAATCCAACGCCCGGCTCGCCGAACGCCTGGAACACTCGATCGCGGAGTTTTGACGGCGAGCAGACACAGAATCGCATGTTGCGGGCCGCCCGCATGCGATTCTGCGTCTGCTCGCCGGTGTCAGGTGATGTAGCGAACGATGCTTTCGGCCACGCACGCCGGCTTGGGCGACCCGTCGATCTCCACGGTGGTCGACACCGTCGCCTGCACGGCCCCGTTGCCGACGTCATCGACGCTGACCAACGAGGCTCTGCGCACGCACCCTGGAGCCGACCGGCACCGGTGCGGGGAAGCGAACCTTGTTCAGGCCGTAATTGATTGCCAGCTTTACGCCGTTGACCGTGTACATCTCGTGTTGCAGCCGGGGCAGCAGCGCCAGAGTCATGTACCCGTGGGCGATGGTCTTTCCGAACGGTCCCGCCGCGGCGCGCTCCGGGTCGACGTGGATCCACTGGTGGTCGCCGGTCGCGTCGGCAAACAGGTTGACGTCTTCCTGGGTGATCGTCACCCAGTCGCTTTGGCCGATCGTCTCGCCCGCGGAGGCGGCGAGGTCGGCGACTGACTCGAAGGTGCGCATGGATATCTCCATTTTGGTCGTTGAAGGTCGTGGGTCAGCATAGAACCCGTGAGGCTGCTGCTGATTGCCGATACCCATGTCCCGTCCCGCGCGCGCGACCTGCCCGCGCGGGTATGGGACGAGGTCACCAGGGCAGATGTCGTCGTGCACGCCGGCGACTGGATAGCGCTCGAGCTGCTCGACGAGCTCGAGTCCAGGTCCGCTCGGCTGGTCGCTTGCTGGGGAAACAACGACGGCCCGGAACTGCGCGCGCGGCTGCCGGAACGGGCGGACGTGACGCTGGCGGGTGTGCGTTTCACGGTCACCCATGAGACCGGCGCCACGACCGGCCGAGAAGCCCGGATGTCGCGGCGGTATCCGGACACCGACGTCCTGGTGTTCGGACACAGCCACATCCCTTGGGACACAACGACAAAGACCGGATTGCGCCTGCTCAATCCGGGCTCGCCGACGGATCGCCGCCGGCAGCCGTTCTGCACCTACCTGACCGCCAGCGTCGACAACGGCGCCATGACGGACGTGGTCCTGCATCGCCTCGACAAGTAGCCCACAGCTAGCCCAGACATAGCCTGTACACATAATTACCTCGTAAACAGAGGTATATGCATGCAGTGAAGTCACGTCCCGCCCCAGTCACCGAGGTGTTCGGCGTCGTCGGCAGATTCCGCCGGCAGCTCCGCCGGTCGGCCGGTCGCGGGCTTCGATTCCGGACGGCTCAGCGAGTCGCAGTCAGAGTTGTTGTGGCTCGTCGGCCGGCAGCCGGGGATCTCGGTCAGCGCCGCCGCCGCGGAACTCGGGCTGGCGGCCAACACCGCGTCCACCCTGGTTTCCAAGCTGGTAGCCAACGGCCTGCTCATCCGGACCGCGGGCGAAGCCGATCGGCGCGTCGGCCAGCTGCGCCTCGCCGAGCCCACCCAGCAGATCGTCAACGCGTCGAGGGCCGCGCGGCGGGCGTTGCTGTCCGAGGTGCTCGGCGAACTTGATGACGATCAAATCCAGGATCTGACAAAGGGGTTGGAAGTCCTGGACAAGATCACCCGACTATTGCAGGAGCGACAATCATGACCGGATCACTTCCGATTGGCGATCGACTGCCGGAACCTGACCTACCGCTACGGCCAGTTCACCGCCGTCGATGACGTGACGTTGCAGGTGCGACCCGGCGAGACGATGGGTCTGCTCGGGCCCAACGGCGCCGGAAAAACAACCATGGTGCGCATGCTCACCACGCTGACCCCGATTCAGCAGGGCGAGCTACGCATCTTCGGCATGGACGCCCGGCACGAGACCGTCGACATCCGAAGCAACATCGGCTATGTGCCCCAACAGCTTTCGATCGAACCGACGTTGACCGGCCGGCAGAATGTGGAGTGGTTCGCGCGGTTGTACGGCGTGCGCCCGCACCGAACGCCCCGAGCGCGTCGATGAGGCGCTGGAGGCTATGGAGCTGCTCGACGTGGCCGACCGGCTGGCGGCAACCTACTCCGGCGGCATGGTGCGACGCCTGGAAGTGGCCCAGGCGCTGGTCAACCGCCCGTCGCTGCTGGTGCTTGACGAACCCACCGTCGGCCTGGATCCGATCGCCCGTGACGGCGTCTGGACGCAGGTGCAAAAGATGCAGGCGCAGTTCGGCATGACCGTGCTGCTGACCACCCATTACATGGAAGAGGCCGACGCGCTGTGCGACCGCGTCGCGCTGATGCATCGCGGCGAGCTGCGGGCCGTGGGGACGCCGACGAAATTGAAGGCCGAGGTATCCAAGGTGTCGCCGCACGCCACGCTCGAGGACGTGTTCCGCCACTACGCGGCGTCAGGACTGGAAGAACTGGAAGAAGCCGAGTCATCGAGTATCCGCGAAATCCGTTCCACCAGAAAGGTTGCCCGCCGTGTCAGTTGATAACGCCGTCACGAATTGACCTCTGGTCCGCGCCCCGCGCGGATGGCAGCGAGTCGGCGCAACGCTGAGCCGCGTCGGTCGCGTTCGCGATCGTCGAGCTGCAGAAGCTGCGGCACGATCGCACCGAACTCGTCACCCGGATGGTGCAGCCGGCGCTGTGGCTGTTGATCTTCGGCACCACGTTCAGCCACCTGCACGTCATCAACACCGGGTCGGTGTCGTATCTGGCGTTCCTGGCGCCCGGCATCATCGCCCAGTCGGCGCTGTTCATCTCGATCTTCTACGGCATCCAGATCATCTGGGATCGCGACGCCGGCATCCTGGCCAAGCTGATGGTGACACCGGCGCCCGCGTCGGCGCTGATCACCGGCAAGGCGTTCGCGGCCGGAGTGCGTTCGGTCGCCCAGGTCATCGGCGTGCTGGCGCTGGCCTATGTGATGGGCATCGGCCTGACCATCAACCCGCTGCGGATCCTGGCGGCGATGGGTGTCGTCATGCTCGGTGCGGCGTTCTTCGCCTGCCTGTCGATGACGCTGGCCGGGCTGGTGCGCAGTCGCGATCGGCTGATGGGGATCGGCCAAGCCATCACGATGCCGTTGTTCTTCGCTTCCAATGCGCTGTACCCGGTCGACGTGATGCCCGGCCTGGCTGCATGTGCTGAGCACGGTCAACCCGCTCAGTTACGAGGTCAACGCGCTGCGGGCGCTGCTGATCGGCACGCCGTATCGACCCGCTGGACCTCGTCGTGTTGGTGGCGGCGGCGGTGATCGGAATCGCCACGGCTTCAAGGCTTTTGCGGCGGCTCGTTGCATAACGCAAGCCGCGAAACCTGCAACTACCGACGGGTTTACTCGCGAAATGCGTCGTGGAATCCAGTTTCGCGGCAGAGTGAATGCGACGAATCCCGGCCGATGCTCAATCGTTAGCCAACCGCGACTTCAAACCCCGGCCGCGACAACCTAATTACCGTCTCGCCTCTGTGTTCCACTCACCCGGAACGGATTCGACCGCATGTGCGGCAGATGAAAGTTGGGATGGGTAGGAGCTATGAAGTTCTTGGGTGAGAAGCGAAAGTTCCGTGGCGCAGCGGCAGGTTTGCCGCGCCGGCTGGCAATCGCGGCTGTGGGTGCTGCCCTGTTGTCCGGTCTGGTCGGTGTCGTCGGCGGCTCGGCGACCGCGGGGGCGTTCTCCAAGCCGGGTCTTCCAGTGGAATACCTGCAGGTGCCGTCGCCGTCGATGGGCCGCAACATCAAGGTCGAGTTCCAAGGCGGCGGCCCGCACGCGGTCTACCTGCTCGACGGCCTTCGGGCGCAGGACGACTACAACGGCTGGGACATCAACACCCCGGCCTTCGAGGAGTTCTACCAGTCCGGCCTCTCGGTGGTCATGCCCGTCGGCGGCCAGTCCAGCTTCTACACCAACTGGTATCAGCCGTCGCAGGGCAACGGTCAGAACTACACCTACAAGTGGGAGACCTTCCTGACCCAGGAGATGCCGGCCTGGCTGCAGGCCAACAAGAACGTGTCGCCGACCGGCAACGCGGCGGTGGGCTTGTCGATGGCGGGCGGGTCGGCGCTGATCCTGGCCGCGTACTACCCGCAGCAGTTCCCCTACGCCTCTTCGCTGTCCGGCTTCCTCAACCCGTCCGAGGGCTGGTGGCCGACGCTGATCGGCTTGGCGATGAACGACGCGGGCGGTTACAACGCCAACAGCATGTGGGGCCCGTCCAGTGACCCGGCGTGGAAGCGCAACGACCCGATGGTCCAGATTCCGCGACTGGTCGCCAACAACACCCGCATCTGGGTCTACTGCGGTAACGGCACAGCCGAGCGACCTCGGCGGCGACAACATGCCGGCGAAGTTCCTGGAAGGCCTGACGCTGCGCACCAACCAGCAATTCCAGAGCACCTACGCGGCCGCGGGCGGACGCAACGGGGTGTTCCACTTCCCGGCCAACGGGACACACTCGTGGCCCTACTGGAACCAGCAGCTGATGGCGATGAAGCCCGACATGCTGCAGGTGCTCAACGCCGTGAACAACTCTGCCTAGAAACCGCCCGAGCCGGCATCGGCAGCAGCGCCCCGGTCAGCGCTGCTGCCGATGCTTTTCGGTCCCGCTAATCAAACAGGGAGCGGCGATCGGCGTGAAAGTACGTGTAGCCGGTGGTTAACGCGCACACCGCCGAAGCGACCACCAGCATCCAGGTCCCGTTGACGACCAGGCTGATGCAGCCGCCCAACGCGGCGCCCAAGGCAAAGCTGGCGAACAGCAGAAAGTAGCCGAGCCAATCCGCCGCCTTTCCACCGGCGATGTGGCGCTCGATGCCCTGCCCCATCTTGACCAGCGTGCCGGTTACGTAGCTCAGGGGAACCGACACCTCGCCATCCTTGACGAAGGAAGTGTTCAGGGCGCCAATGCCGAAGGCCACCAGCAGAATTGGCCCGAAATCAAGGTTAGCCTCCTCCCAGCCCTCGTCGAAAACGTCAACCACGGTCGCGGCCACCAGGCTGAAGGTGGTCAGCACGGTCGGTCCGTGCGGATGCGCCACCCAGAAATGCCGCCTGCACACTGACGCAATCACCACGCCGGCAACGAAACACAGCACCAGCAGCCCCGCCGAGATCGACAGCACCACGTCGCCGCGGAAAAAACCCAAGACGGCGCGTTGGGCATTCCCGGTCATGAAGGTCACGAAGTACCCGGCCGAGTGGGTGTACGCCGTCGCTCCCAGCACACCCGCCAGGGCCGCCAGCACCCACGACAACCGGGCCTCACTGTCGAACGTCTCACCCGCCACAAGCACATGCTTTCAGAGACCAACCCCTGAGCGCAGCGGTGCGCTTATGCCTAGGCATCGGTGAGCCGGGCAATGGACCGCAACGGGATCGGCAGCCATCCGGGCCGGTGCCGCGCCTCGTAGCCGGCCTCGTAGACGGCCTTGTCGAGCTCGTAGGCGGCCAGCAGCTGCGCCGAATCTCGGGGGTCGACCCCGGACGCGGCGGCGTAGCCGTCACAGAACGCGGTGCGATTGCGCTCGACCCATTCGCGGGCCCGGGCAGCCAGCTGTTTATCGGCACCCTGGTCTATCAGCGGCCCATAGGCCGCGTACTCGAACGAGCGCAATACGCCGGCCACGTCGCGCAACGGCGAATCCGGCGCTCTCCGCTCGTCCAGCGGCTGGCCCGGCTCCCCCTCGAAGTCGATCAGCAGCCAGCTTTCCGGGGTACGCAGCACCTGCCCGAGGTGCAGGTCACCGTGCACCCGCTGAACGGTGATCGGCTCGCTCGCGAGCTTCCGGAATTGCTGTTCGATGGTTGCCGCGTATTCCTGCAGTTCGGGAACCAGCGCCACGGTCGACGACAAGCCGCGCCAGCACGTTGTCCACCGGGAAGGTGGCCTGCGCGGTTCCGAGGCATTCGGCCAGCGTGGCGTGCACCGACGCGACCGCCTCGCCGAGCCGGTTGGACTCGCCGGCGAAGTCGCCGCCGACTTCGTACGCATAGAGGTCGCCCTCGGCGAACAGGTCACGAACGCTGGCGGTTGCCATTGCCCAGCCTTCGGCCGCATTGGCCGCATACTCGGTCACCATGCCCAGCGGCCACGCGTCGTCAGGAATGCCGTCCGGTGCGGCTATCTCGTAGGTGCCCAACAATCGCGCGACGTGCGGGTTGCCCGCTCGGCCGAGCACCCGGCCCAGCTCGATATCGGGGTTGATACCGCTGCTGACCCGCCGGAACACCTTGAAGATGGCGCGCCGATCGAAGATCACGCTGGTATTGCTCTGCTCGGCGTCCGAGACGTGCGGCTGCTCCTGCAGCGGCAGCTCCACATCCGGTTCCTTGGCGAACGTCACTTCGGTGCCGGACGAGTCGCGCACGGCTGACGCGTCCATCAGCGACAGCAGATACTGGGGCGCATCGGCGTCATAGAGCGCGTCAAAGGCGTTCCGACCGTCCGCGGAGCCGATGGTGGCGACGCTGCTGTACTCGGAGACCGGCACGGAATCCCAGCCCACGATCACCTGATAGCGCTCCGACGAGCCGTTGGTGTACGCGGCGTCGACCAGCACCAGGTCGAGGTCATCGCGGAGTGGGACGACGAGGCTGGGCTCAGCGGAGGACAGCTCGCGGTTGCGTCCGGCGTACCAACGTTGCTGTGGAAGCCACTCAGACCACGGCAACTTCGACGGCAGATTCATGGGCGCCGGTCCTCCTCATCGCTTCGCTCCGCATCGTCGCCGGCGTCGGCCATTGGCCGCCATGAGCTCTCCTCAGATCCAGTCAGCTGAAACCAGTAGAACCCGTGTCCTGGCAATGTCAGCAGGTAGGGCAGCTGGCCTACGCGCGGAAATTCGACGTGTCCGGTCAGCTCGACCGGGGTGCGGCCGCTCCAATGCTGCAGATTCAGTTCGATGGGCTGCGGGAATCGCGACAGGTTGTTGACGCACAGCACAGTGTCGCCATCATCGGCCGCTTCGCGCACGAAAGCCAGCACCGACGGGTTGGAACCGCCCAGTTCCTGGAATGTCCCGATGGCGAAGGCATCGTGGCGGCGACGTACCGAGAGCATCATCCGGGTGAAGTTGAGCAACGACGTCGAGGTGTCGCGTTGCGCCTCGACGTTGACCGCCTGATAGCCGTAGACCGGGTCCTGGCTGGGCGGCAGGTAGAGGCGGCCGGGGTTTGCGGTGGAGAATCCGGCGTTGCGGTCCGGCGTCCACTGCATCGGGGTGCGCACACCGTCGCGATCCCCCAACCAGATCACGTCACCCATGCCGATCTCGTCGCCGTAATACAGCACCGGCGAGCCGGGCAGCGACAGCAATAGCGCGGTGAACAGCGCGATCTGATTGCGGTCGTTGTCCAGCAGCGGCGCCAGTCTCCGGCGGATTCCGACATTCGCCTTCATCCGCGGATCCTTGGCGTATTCCGAATACATGTAGTCGCGTTCGTCGTCGCTGACCATCTCCAGCGTCAACTCGTCGTGATTGCGCAGAAAGATCCCCCACTGAGCCATGTCAGGGATTGGCGGCGTCTGCGCCATGATCTCCGAGATCGGAAACCGTGACTCGCGGCGCACCGCCATGAAGATCCGCGGCATCAGCGGGAAATGAAACGCCATGTGGCACTCGTCGCCACCGGTGCTGGCCTCGCCGAAATACTCGACGACATCACTCGGCCACTGGTTGGCCTCGGCCAGCAGCACCCGACCCGGAAACTCGTCGTCGACGACTTTGCGGACGCGCTTGAGGAAAGCGTGCGTCTCGGGCAGGTTCTCGCAATTGGTGCCCTCGCGCTCGAAGAGATACGGCACCGCATCCAGCCGGAACCCGTCGATACCCAGGCCGAGCCAGAAGCGAAGAACATCGATCATCGCCTCCTGCACCGCCGGGTTGTCGTAGTTCAGATCCGGCTGGTGGGAGAAGAACCGATGCCAGTAGAACTCGCGGCGGACCGGGTCGAAGGTCCAGTTCGACTCTTCGGTGTCGACGAAGATGATCCGGGCGTCGGTGTACTTCTCGCTGGTTTCGCTCCACACGTAGTAGTCGCCGTACGGCCCGTCGGGATCGCGGCGCGACTCCTGAAACCACGGATGCGACTCGGAGGTGTGGTTCATCACCAAGTCGGTGATGACCCGGATACCCCGCCGGTGAGCGGCGTCGATCAGTGCGACGAAATCGTCGACGGTGCCGAATTCGGGCAGCACCTTGTAGAAGTCCCGAATGTCATAGCCGCCGTCGCGCAGCGGTGAGTCGTAGAACGGCGGCAGCCAAATGCAGTCGATGCCGAGCCACTGCAGGTAATCCAGGCGCTCGATAAGTCCACGAAGATCGCCCGAACCGTCCGCACTGGCGTCGAAGAACGCCCGGACCAGCACCTCGTAAAAAACGGCGTGTTTGAACCAGGTCGGGTCGGCGGGCAGCGCGGCGGCATTGACGAAATCCTCGGCATTCGGGTGCTCGACCACACCGCCTTCGACGTGGCTGCCTCCCGCGGGAGGATGCTCGGCAGCGGTCGTTGCGTCGTTCATCAGTTCCACGATGCCACGGGTACCCCGGCCGCGTCGCCCGGAATCACGGCCCCCAGCAAACGAATTGGCTGGTCGGCCGGCATCATCCGGACGGATATCAGGCCGGAGGTCCGTCCGCCAACGTCACGGTCAGGGTGCGGTCGCCGCCCGACGCGGAATGCCAGGACAACGCGACGTTGTCGCCGGGGTGGTGCGGGACGAGCACATCGGTCATTGAAGTGGGCCCGTTGATGGGCACGCCATCGAGCGAGAAGATGACGTCGCCGGCGGCGATCCCGGCCGCGGCAGCGGGACCGCTACCGACCACCCGTTCGACCCGCGCGCCGTTGCCGTTGTGGTCCGTAACGCCCAGCCCGATGAAAGCCGTCGGGCCGACGTGGACTGTGCCCCCGCCGGCGCCGGCCCGAATGGCGCCGGCCACCCCCAACGCCGTGCCGATCGGAATGGCGAAGCCCTGCCCGCCGGACATCTTGTAGCTGTCGGTGGCGGCGGTGTTCATGCCAATCACCTGCCCGTTGCTGTTGACCAAGGGCCCACCGGAGTCACCGGGCCGGATCGCGGTGTCGGCCTGGATCAGGCCGCCCAGGTTCTCCGCGGCACCGGTCAAGGTGTCCGTTGCCGAAACGGCCTGGTTGAGCGCGACGACATGGCCGGCCACCGCGCTTGGCGTTCCGCCCCCACCGCCGGCGTTGCCCAGCGCGACGACGGGCTGGCCGACCCCGACCCCGCCACCGATGGCGGCGGTGGGCAGGCCACCGGCGCCACGAAGCTGCAGCACCGCGACATCCTGGGTGCGGTCGTAGCCGATCACGTCAGCGGCGTAAGTCTGGCCGGTGCCGATGGAGAATGCGCTGATATCGGTGGCGCCCGCGATCACGTGGTTGTTAGTCATCACGACACCGGCCGGATCGATGATGATGCCGGTTCCGGCCCCTATCGCATTGTTGTAGCCGAATTGGGTATTGATGTTGACCACCTGGGGCCCAACCTGCCCGACCATCGCCGCGGGGTCCAGCGGTGGCGTCGGCCGGGCGGACGCCGGCACGGTGGTCAGCCCCAGCCCCAATCCGACCACGGCCAGCACGCTGACTACCCACGACCACCAGACGGAGCGGTGGTGCGATTTGCTCATCCCGATACCTCCTGCGTCACGATGGTTCAACTCACCGTAGTCCAGATAATTATCGCGGACAGCGCGCTTAAGCTGACACGGTGGGCGGATTCGACCCGAAGGCCAGCTTCACCCAGTCCCCCGTCGCGCGACTGGCCACGATCACGCCCGACGGTTTACCGCACCTGGTGCCGGTGGTATTCGCGGTCAGCAACTCCCCGGACTCGCCGGACGACCCCGTGCGCACCGTGTACACCGCTATCGACGCAAAACCGAAGACGACGCAGCGGCTGCGCCGGCTGGCCAACATCGAGAGCAATCCACAGGTCAGCCTGCTGGTCGACCACTACGCCGATGATTGGACGCAGCTGTGGTGGGTCCGAGTCGACGGAGTCGCCGCGATACATCGAGACGGTGCTGTGCTACACGCCGGGCATCGGCTGCTGCGAGCCAAATACCCTCAGTACCAAACGGTTCCGTTGAACGGCCCGGTAATTGCGGTGGCGGTGGCCCGCTGGTCCAGCTGGCACGCCTGACCGGAGATCCATGCCGGAAGAACGGCATCTGATTCAGTGGACCCATGTCGACCGTCAATGGACTTCCCGCTCACATCCTGCTCAACCACTTCATCGTTGTCCTGGGTCCGCTGACAGCGGTCCTGGCGATCATCTGTGCGCTGTGGCCCGCGGCGCGACAAAGGCTGATCTGGCTGGTTCTGCTGCTGGCCTTGATCACGCTGGTGTTGACCCCGGTGACGGCCGGCGCGGGTGAGTGGTTGGGCAGTCGGGTGGGTACCACGTCGCCCGTGCTGGCCAACCACGAGCAACTCGGCGAAACCCTCGTCTACATCGTGGCGGCACAGCTGGCAGCGATCGCGCTGCTGGCCGCCGTACACGTCCGCCAGGCACGCGGAAGTACCGTCAAATTCGCCATGCACGCACTGGTAGGCGTACTGGTCATTGCCGCCGCCGCGGCCACGCTGGTGCAGACCTATCGCATCGGCGATTCGGGTGCCCGAGCCGCTTGGGGAAACGTCGCGTCGGCCACTGGGGTGATCAGCCAGCGAATTCCCTTACCAGAGCGCGGCGGTCCAGCGAGCCTTTAGCGGTATGCGGCAACGCGCTGGCCTCCTGGAAGCTGGCGGGAACCTCGTACGCGGCCAACCGGTCGCGGCAAAACACGGCAAGCTCGGCCGAGGTCGGCGAACCGGACTCCCTGGGAACGATCACCGCGGCCACGGTCTCTCCGTACAGCTTGTCCGGGACACCGAAAACGGCAACCTCCAGCACGCCGGGGTGGCCGGCCAGCACGCCCTCGACCCGCTCCGGCGAGATCTTCTCGCCGCCACGGTTTATCAGCTCCTTGATCCGGCCACGGATCGTCAGCTCGCCGGCCGGTGACAACGACCCCAGATCGCCCGTGCGCAGCCACCCGTCGGTGAAGTTGGCGAGGGTTATCGCCGGGTCGCCGAGGTAGCCGCGCACCACGGTGGGACCCCGCAGCCAAACCTCGCCAACCGCGTCCGCAGCTACGGGCACCCCGTCGGGCCCGGCGATGCGGATCTCGGGTCCAGTCGACGCGCCGACGAGACCCGTCGTCGCAGCCGGGTTTTTGCCATCGGCGATGTCCTCGATGCCGGTGGTCGCCACCTGATGAGTGGCCTCGGTCATGCCGAAGGCGCACACCACCGGCGCAGAGAACTCGTCCTGCAGCGCTTGCGCTGTCTCCGGGGTCAGCGGTGCGCTGCAGCTGCGGATGAAGCGCAGCGCGGCTCGCTTCTTCCCGGACTGGTCAGTCTTGGCGCGCTCCAACAGGATCTGATGGATGGTCGGGACCGCCGTGTACCAGCTGGCCCGGACGGTGTCGATGTCGTCCCAGAAGGTGTGCGCCGAGAACCGCCCGCGAGCAGGTAACAGCACGGTTCCCCCGGACACCAGCGTCGACAGCAGCGCGGCGAGCAGCCCGTGACCGTGGTACAGCGGCATCACCGCCACGGTGGCGTCCTGCGGGCCGAGCCGGTAGCCGGCGATGATGGCCCGCACCGAGCTGGCGATGTTTGCGTGAGTCCACGGAACCATCTTCGGCACACCGGTTGTCCCGCCGGTGAACATGATCATGGCGTCGCCGTCCGCGAGCCCCTCGGGCGTCGACGAGGCCGGACCCGGCGCGGTGGCCGCGTCCAGGTGGACAGCCAGCGCGCCTTTGAGGGCACCCACATCGCGGCCGACGGTCACCGCGATCGGCCACGATGTCAGCGTTTCTTCCTGCCGGTCGCCGGCCCCGTCACCGTCGACGAGGACCGCCCGCGCGCCCGCCGCCTCGCTCCGCGCGCGCTGCTCGCTGACGGGCAGCGCCGGATCCAACGGAACCACGATCAGCTCAGCGCGCGACGCGGCCAACAGGCCGACGACGAATTCGGCGTTGCTGCCCGCGCGCAGCGCGATTCGATCGGCCGGCTGCAGGCCAGTGCGCTCGAGCTGCCCGGCAAGGTCGTCAACGAGTCGGACCAAGTCGCCGTAGCTGACCGGGATGCGATCGGGCGTCACGACCAGCGCCGGCGCCTCGGGCCGCATGGCCGCCGCCGCCACGATCAGATCGGTGATCGATTCAGACCTCATCGGCTGCACTCCTTCTGATTGAACTGTGAAAAGCACCTGCTCGCAGATTGCCGGGCTATCTTCATGTCGTCCAATACTCATTTGCTCGCGATCGATAAGCGGCGGCTATCGAGCGGTTTGATAACCGGGGTGTATCGCTACATAGTGGCTCGATCTTGGACACCGGCGGGGCGACCGGGCCACAGTGGTTAACAGACACAGACACGCACCCGAGGAGTCGGCACATGAGCATAGTTTCGGCGCGTTTGACCGACGGCTTTCACCTCGTCGTGGATGCCCTCAAGGCCAACGACATCGACACCATCTACGGGGTCGTCGGCATCCCGATCACCGACCTCGCCCGCGTGGCGCAGGCGGCGGGAATCCGCTACATCGGTTTTCGTCAGGAGACCTCGGCGGGCAACGCCGCGGCCGCCGCCGGATTCCTCACCCATCGCCCCGGCGTGTGCCTGACGGTGTCGGCGCCCGGGTTCCTGAACGGCCTGGCAGCCCTCGCCAACGCCACGACGAATTGCTTTCCGATGATCCAGATCTCGGGCTCGAGCGATCGAGCGATGGTGGATTTGCAACGCGGCGAGTACGGCGAGCTCGACCAGCTCAACGCCGCAAGGCCTTTCGCGAAGGCGGCGTACCGGATCAGCCGGGTCGAGGACATTGGGCGCGGCGTTGCGCGCGCTATTCGCACCGCGGTTTCCGGCCGCCCGGGCGGTGTCTACCTCGACATCCCAGGCGACGTTCTGGGCCAGGCCCTGGAGGCATCGGCCGCCGCCGAGACAATCTGGCGGGTCATCGACCCGGCTCCCCGCCAGCTGCCGGCACCGGAGGCCGTCGATCGCGCCTTGGGTGTGCTCGCCGACGCGCAGCGACCGCTGATCGTGCTCGGCAAGGGCGCGGCGTATGCGCAGGCCGACAGCGTGATTCGGGAATTCACAGAGGCCAGCGGCATTCCGTTCCTGCCGATGTCGATGGCCAAGGGGCTGCTGCCGGATTCGCATCCACAGTCCGCCGCAGCCGCACGCTCGCTGGCGATCGCCCGTGCGGATGCAGTGCTGCTGGTCGGTGCCCGGCTGAACTGGCTACTCGGTCACGGAGAGTCGCCGCAATGGTCCGCCGATGCGAAGTTCGTGCAGGTCGATATCGCGGCGTCGGAGTTCGACAGCAACCAGCCGATCGCGGCGCCGCTCGTCGGCGACATTGGCTCGGTGCTGGCGGCGCTGCGTGACGGCCTGGCTACCCACCCGATCACCGTCCCGACGGAATGGCTCAACGAACTGGCCGACCGCAAAACACGCAACGACGCCAAGATGCGCCAGCGCCTGGCCGAAGATCCGCACCCGATGCGCTTTTACAACGCACTCGGCGCCATTCGCTCTGTGCTGCAGGATAACCCGGAGGCTTACGTGGTCAACGAGGGCGCCAACGCACTGGACCTGGCCCGCAACATCATCGACATGGAGTTGCCGCGGCACCGGCTCGACACGGGGACCTGGGGCGTGATGGGAATCGGCATGGGTTACGCCATCGCCGCGGCGGTCGAAACCGGCAAGCCGGTCGTCGCGATCGAGGGCGACAGCGCGTTTGGCTTCAGCGGCATGGAAATCGAGACCATCTGCCGCTACCGGTTACCGGTGACGGTCGTCATCCTCAACAATGGCGGTGTCTATCGCGGTGACGAGGCGGCCTCTGGTAGCGACCCGGCACCCACCGTGCTCAACGCGGGTGCACGTCACGAGCTGATCGCAGAAGCGTTCGGCGGCAAGGGCTATCACGTAGCCACCCCGTCCGAGCTGCGATCCGCGCTGACCGAGGCGCTCGCTTCGGGCGGCCCGTCGATCATCGACTGCGAGCTCGACCCCTCCGCCGGGGTGGAAAGCGGGCATCTGGCGAACCTGAACCCCACCAGCGCAGCCACGCCTGGCCCGGTCAGCGCCGGCGGGTGATTCCGGCCAGCTGCGCGTCGAAGAACTCGTCCAGCGCCAGCTGTTGCGCGGATGCGGTCAGAGCGCGCGCCACCGGGGATCCCGGCCCGGCGGAGTTGGTCGCCAGCGCGATCTGGGCCGTCAGGACAGGATCGACCATTTCGACCACCCGGATTCCTCCCCCTGGCGGCGACGTCCACAGCCAGGTGTGCGGCACGATGCACGCCCAGTTTCCGCTGGCAACCTGGGCGAATAACGAGGCAACGGAGTCCGTCTCAACTTGCGGGGTGACGGTGAGGGCGTGCCCGGCGAAGGCTTCGTCGATGATCTGGCGGTCCCGCATGTCGGCAGTGAGCAACGCCAACGGCAGCTGCGCGGCATCCGGCCACGACAGCGTCGACGCGCCGGCGGGCAACATGTCCGTCGGCGCCAGCAGAACGTAGTGCTCGGCGTAAAGCGGCACCAGGTCCACCTCGCGGGTGTCCTCAAGCGCGGCGTGCACTATTGCGGCGTCCAGCTCGAACTCACGCAGCTGCCGGTACAGTTCGGTGGCGGCCAGCCGGGACCGGATCTGCACTTTCACCAATGGGTGGGCCGAACAAAAAGCCGACAGCACCAGCGACGCTGTGGTCGAGGCGGTCGGAACGGTGCCAAGCCGAAGCGTTCCGGTGATCCCCGACCGCACCGCGTCCACCTCGGCCTTGAATGCGTCGTGTTCGGCGAGAATCCGCTTGGCCCACACCACCAGCCGCTCCCCCTCGGGCGTGAGGCCCTCGAAGCTGTGCCCTCGGTTGATCAGCGTGACGTTCAGCTCACGTTCAAGCTTGGCGATCGCGGCGGACAGCGCCGGTTGCGAGACGTAACATTTCTCGGCGGCCCGGGCGAAATGCCGTTCCTGGGCGACCGCCACGAAGTACTCCAGTTGACGGAAGAGCAACCGCACCTCCTCCGAATTCGGGCACCGGTTCAGCTGAGGCTAACCGTTCCGGGCCAGCCAATCCAGTGTCTCCGACAGGTCTTGGACGCGCACTCCGATGGCGCGACATTCGTCCATACCCCGCTGATACAAGCCGGATATCGCGTCGGACACCAGGATAATTCTGTAATCGCGCTCCGAGGCCTGGTAAATCGATGCCCGAGGGCAGTTCGGGAAGTTGCAGCCCGCGAAAACAACTGTATCGCGACCGGATTCACGCAGATGCCGATCGAGTTCGGTGCGATAGAACGCGCCCCATCGCGGCTTGTACATGACATGCTCAGCCGGCCCAAGCTGTTGCAGGCCGCCGTCCAGCAGCAATTCATGTTCCAGCTCAACAACATTGGGTAATAGCTCGGGGGCGATCTGGGATCCGGCGCTGCCCGGTGCGGCGATTCGCGCACCCTGCTCTACCGATCGCCGTCGCACCAGGTCGACGTTCGAACCGTCCGGGCGATACAGCCGGACGACATGCACGATCGGGAGCTGAAATTCGCGGAAGGCTCTCGCCAACTTGGCCATTGCCGGAATCGTCGCACGCGTTCCCGCAATGCGCATCGGAGAATCGTCGGCATAAAAATCCTGCTGCACGTCGATCAGCACCAATGCTGACGTTCCCGCATTTGGACTCGTATAGCGATCTTCGAGCATCATGATCCGGTCGTTGCCACGACGACGGGGTCGAACCTCTCAAGACATCGGGATTTGCTAAAACGCGCAATGGGTAGACCAACCACTAGAATATCGTTGTGTCGATCGCACCATCTCGAAGGGCAGACGCTATGCGCCGAGCGGTTCGTTATCTATTCGTTATGGTTGGGATCTCGGTATTGGGCTTCACGGGATCGGGCAGCCGCGCAATTGCTGCGGTTCCGACACCCGAGCCGCTTCCCGGCGTAGCGGCGATTTTGCCAGCTGACGGCGCCGTAGTGGGCGTTGCGCACCCGGTCGTGGTGACGTTCACCGCGCCCGTCATCGACCGCGTCGGCGCCGAACGGTCCATCCGCGTCAGCTCGCCGGGCAACATGACCGGACACTTCGATTGGGTCGAGGACAACGTCGTGCAGTGGGTTCCAGACCACTATTGGCCCGCCCACGGCCACGTCTCGGTAGGGGTGCAGGCGCTGACGACGGGCTTTGGCACCGGTGACGCATTGGTCGGTGTCGCCAGCATCTCCTCGCACACGTTCACCGTCAGCAGAGACGGCGAGGTGCTCCGCACCATGCCCGCATCAATGGGCAAGCCCACCCGCCCGACACCGATCGGCAACTTCACCGCCCTGGCGAAGGAGCGCAGCGTGGTGATGGACTCACGGACCATCGGCATACCGCTGAGTTCCCCTGAGGGGTACAAGATCACGGCTCAGTACGCTGTCCGGGTGACCTGGAGCGGCGTCTACGTACACTCGGCCCCGTGGTCGGTAGACCAGCAGGGTAGCTCGAACGTCAGCCATGGCTGCATCAACCTGAGCCCGGACAACGCCGCCTGGTACTTCGACAACGTCAACGTCGGCGATCCCATCAACGTAGTGGCCTAAGAGGTCACCTGGTGTAACGGGGGTCACACCAGAAAGCCAAAATCGGTTGCAGAGATGGATATTCCACACATTTCGGCCGCGCTGACCGAGAGAGCCGCGGATCTGCAATCACTGCGTCTGCTCGGACCGCTGCAGCGATACCGCGGTGGCGACCGCGTGAAGTAGCGCGGCGAGTTGCTCCGCGCTGTTGATCGTGCGGTCGCCGGACACCAGCCGGGTGAACACGCCCGCGATGAAGGTGGTCACGGCCGTGGTCTGCGCCGCGAGCAGGGCGGGGTCATCGGTGCCCGGCTGCAGGTGAGCGATGGCGTCGCGGGTCATCGTGTTGATCCGGGCGACGAAATCTTGCGACGTCTCGGCTAGATCGGGGTCACGCGCGGCCCCCAACAGCAGTTCATGGCGGGCCCTGTTCAGCATGAGCCCGGGTCCGTCGGCCTGCATCATGGTGAGCTCCGCCAGATGCGCGAACGGCGATTGGGGATCGAGCGGCTCGTCGATCACCGACCGCAGGTTGGCCACGTCGATTTCACCGACGCGCTTGCCGACGCCCCGTAGCAGTGCCGCCCGGGTGCGGTAGTAATACGACGTGGTGCCTTCGGGGACTCCCGCGTAGCGGTCGACTTGCCCGTGCGTCAGTCCCCGGGACCCGTGCTCGGCCAGGACTTGGATTGCCGCGTCGCACAGTTCCCGCCGGCGTTCGTCGCCGTCGCGTTTGCGTGGTGTGGTGGTGGCCATGGCTGTGTCCGGGTGCGTCAGCGGAGAACGGTGCCGCCGTCGATGTTGATGACTTGACCGTTGATCCACTCGCCTTCCTCGGAGAGCAGGAAGGCGACCAGCGCGGCGATATCGCCGGGTTCGCCGACGCGGGTTCCGCGGATGCGTTTGAGCGCACCGGCCTCCAGTTCCGGCCATTGCGGAACCGAGCGAATGAGTTCTGTCGCAGTGAATCCCGGCGCGACCGCATTACACCGGATACCTTCTTTGCCCCATCGCGACGCGACGTGCCGGGTGAGGGCGCCGATGCCGGCTTTCGCGGTGGCGTAGGCCGGTCGCGCGGGCTCGCCCTGGAAAGCCGCCGCCGAGGACATGTTGACGATCGCTCCGCCGCCGCGACCAAGCATGGCGGGGATGGCGTATTTCATGGCGGCCACGTATCCGCGGAGGTTCACCGCCATCACGCGGTCCCACACGTCGAAATCGATATCGACCACATCCGTATCGGCCCGGAGCCTGCCCATGTCGGCCCCGACATTGAACAGCAGGTCGACGCCGTCGTGGGTAAGTACAGTCGTGTCGATCAGGTCTGCGACCGACGCGGTGTCCGAGAGGTCGAAGGCGACGTGAGTCGCCGTTCCGCCCGCCGCGACGATGCGCTGCGCTGTCTCTTGCGCGACGTCCACTGCGACGTCGCCGATGATCACCCGGCAGCCTTCCGCGCCGAGGCGAGCGGCCGTCGCGGCTCCGATGCCGGTGGCGCCGCCGACCACGACGGCAACCTTGCCGGCAAGACCGCGAAGTCCCATGGACAACCCTTTCGGTGCCGGAGTTCAAGATATTGACTTTACCTCTAGAACTATAGAGGATCACCTCTAGAGTTGTAGAGGATCGTGTCGAGGAAGGAAGGGCGTCGTCATGGCGGGGATTCATCGGGAGCGTCCCGGAGCTGCCGACCTCGTGACGGCGACCGACACTCCCGCGACACCTTTGGGTAACGACATCTGGATGTCGCCCGGCGTGTCCAACTCCTACGCGGTGGCCACCGACGACGGCCGAGTCGTTGTCAACGGCGGGCTGGTGTTCGAAGGCCCGTTGCACCGCAAGGCTCTTGCCGACGTGCCAGGCCCGACGCGGGCCATCATCGTCACCCAGGGGCACGCCGATCATTGGGGCGGCGTCAACTCGGTGCGCGACGGGGATACCGACATCGTGATGCACCGCAACTACAAGTACTGGCGCGACGACAACGGCCTCCTGATGGGCTATCGCGTGCCCAAGACGTCGTTTGCTTTCCAGAAGTTCTCCGACGCTGTGCTCGAACACTTCAAGACCATCGATCCCGCAACGATCGATTTCTCGTTTCCCGAACCGACCACCACATTCGACCGCCACCACGAAATCGAGGTCGGCGGACGCGCCTTCGAGCTGGCGTGGACGCCGGGCGGTGAGACCACCGACTCGATTGTGGTGTGGCTACCCGAGGATCGAATTCTTTTCAGCGGCAACCTGTTCGGGCCACTGTTCGGCCACGTTCCAAATCTCATGACCATCCGCGGCGACCGGTACCGCGACCCGATTCACTACATAGAGTCGCTGAATACCGTGCTGGCGTACGGACCGCAGCGACTGATCACGGGCCACTTCGCTCCGATCGAGGGCGCCGACCGCATCGCTGAGGAAGTCACCGCGATGCGCGACGCCATGCAGGCCGTACACGATCGCACGGCCGAGCTGATGAATTCCGGGGTCGACGTCTATACCGCGATGCGCGAGGTCCGAGTGCCCGAACATCTGGATGTCGGCGAGGGTTACGGCAAGACCGCCTGGAATGTGCGGGCCATCTGGGAGATGTACACCGGTTGGTTCCAGCACCGCTCCACCACCGAGCTCTATGGTGTGGCGCCGGCCTCCGTCGCCGCCGACGTGGTTAGGGCCGCCGGAGCCGAAGCGCTCGTCGCGGCGGCCCACGCGCAGCTGGCGAGTGGGCGGCCGGTGGAGGCGCTGCACCTCACCGATCTCGTCCGCACCGCCGAGCCCGGCCACCCCGGCGCGCGCACGGTGGCCGCAGACGCCCACGAGGCGCTGCTGCGCGACACGGACAACTTCTGGGAAAAGGCCTGGCTCACCAAAGAAATCAACGAATTGAGGACCGCCGAATGAATACCGTCAACTTCGATTTCACCGGCGCCAACGTGCTGGTCACCGGCGGCACCAGCGGCATCGGCAACGGCATCGCCAGCGCTTTCGCGCAGGCCGGTGCCGCGGTGACTATCACCGGAACACGTTCCGCAGAAACCGATTACGATGACGATCTGAGTTCCTTCAACTACCGGCAGTGCCGGATCGAAAATCCGGACTCCGTCGACGCTCTGGTGAACTCGCTGGGTGAACTGGACATCCTGGTCAACAACGCGGGCGGCCCCTACCCGGCGGGCGACGAATACGACCCTGACGGCTACATCGCGTCGGTGGCGCAGAACATGTTCGGCCCCATGCGGTTGACCATGCGCTGCTATGACCGGCTCAAGGCGAGCAAAGCCCCAGGCGGCGCAAGCGTCGTCAACGTAGTCTCGATGTCCGCGTTCCGCTCGGCGGTCTTCGTCCCCGGATACGCCTCATCGAAGATGGGCCTGATCGCATTGACGATGAACCTCTCCCGCCGCTGGGCCAACGACGGAATCCGCGTCAACGCCATCGCCCCTGGCCTCATCGACACCCGAATGACACACCCGGCGATGGGCATCCCCCAGATCATGGACGTCGAAATCGGCTTCCACACTCCGCTGGGCAGGCCCGGAACACCCCAGGACTGCGCCGGTGCGGCACTGTTCCTGTGTACCGACGCCGCGTCGTACATCACCGGAAGCAGCATCGCCGTCGACGGCGGATACCTGACGGTCTAGGCGGAATCATGAGCGAATACGACAACATCGCGACCACCGACGACGTCCTCAAACTGGCCGCGCAACGCACCGGCCTCACCGAGACCGAATCCGACTCCTGGCGTGAGGGATTGGCCCTCATACTCGACGACCTCAACAACTCACCGGCGTTCACGCCCTTCGGGCGCGAACGCGTCCTCGACGACGCCGCCAACGCGTTAGGGCGGCGTCTGCAGATTCACGCCTACACCCAGGCTCACCCCGAAGTGCTCGAGGCACCCGTGCAGCGACCATTGATCGTGCTGGGTATGCCCCGCACCGGCACGACGGTCATCAGCTACCTGCTGGACCAGGATCCGGCACGCCGGTCGCTGCTGCATTGGCAGTGCGTCGACCCGATACCTCCGGCCAGCACCGAGACGCTGCGCACCGATCCGCGGTGCGTGGGCCTGTTGGAGGAACAGCGCAAGATCCTGGCGATGGTCAAGAAGGCGAACGTGGCGCTGCCGCACTGGGAAGACGCCGACGGCCCCACTGAGGACATGTTCATCCACAACCAGGACTTCAAGGGCCTGTCCTGGGACTCTTTCCTGTCGACCTCGCGCTACTACCAATGGCTGTTCGAGGAAGCAGACATGACCAGCACCTACGAGTACCAGAAGCGCTATCTGCAGGTCCTGCAGTCTCCCTCTCCCAAGGCGCCGGCTGCCTGGAGCCTGAAGATGCCGTCGCATTCGGTGCACATCGAGACGCTGCTCAAGGTGTTCCCCGACGCCCGACTCGTGTGGGCGCACCGCGACCCCTACAAGGCAACGGGATCGCTGGCCAACCTGTGGAAACTTCCCAAAGGGATGGTGCTACATCCGGACGCCATCGACCTGCAGGCGATGGGTCGCGACGCGATGGCACAGATGCAGTACCACGTCGAACGGCCGCTGCGGGCGCGTGATCGAATCGGCGACGAGCGTTTCTTCCACATGTACTACCACGAGATGATGCGCGACCCGATGGACGTCATGCGCCGCCTCTACGAATGGGCCGACGAACCGCTCACCGCAGAAACCGAAGCGCGCATGCAGGATTGGCTCGCCGCACACCCCCAAGACCGGTTTGCTCTCAACACCTACAGCCTCGACCAATATGGCCTGAGTGTGCAACAACTGGAACCGATCTTCGCTGAATACCTTGATACCTTCGACATCGAACTGGAGGGGACACCGTGAAAGTGTCCATGGTCACCGGCCCGGGCACCGCCGAAGTCGTCGACGCCGACCGGCCCCAGATCGGCCCCAGGGACGTCCTCGTGCGAATGCGCGCCTGCGGTATCTGCGGCTCGGATGCGTTCTACATCACCATCGGCGGTGTCCCCCCGCGCCAGGGACACACCCCGCTCGGACACGAACCCGCCGGCGAGGTCGTTGAGGTCGGCGCCGATGTGGCCGGCATCGATGTGGGCGACCACGTTGTCATCAACCCGATGGTCGCGCCCAGCGGCATCATCGGCAACGGGGGAGCCACCGGGGCGCTGGCCGATTACCTGCTCATCGAGAACGCCGTCCGCGGAACCAGCCTGGAAGTCATCCCCGACCACATCCCGTGGGAAGTGGCCGCGCTGAACGAACCGATGGCCGTCGCACGCCACGGGGTCAACCGCTGCAAACCCAAACCCTCGGACAAGGTCGTGGTATTCGGCGCCGGGCCGATCGGGCTGGGCGCGACGCTGGCCTTCAAATCCCTTGGCGTGAGCCATCTGGTGGTCGTGGACCTGATCGGTTCCCGGCTGGATAAGGCATTGCAGCTCGGCGCCGACGCCGTCATCAATTCCGCCGAGGAAGACGTCCTGGGGCGCCTGGTGGAACTGCACGGCGAGGGCGAGAGCAGGTTTCCCGGGAAGGCCGGCACCGACATCTACCTCGACGCCGCCGGCGTGGCCGCCGTCGTAAACACCGCTTTGGCAGCTGCCAAGAACGGCGCCACCTTGGCAATCGTCGGCGTCCACAAAGAGCCCGTTCCAGTCGAATTCGTCAACGTGATGAGCAACGAGATCACGATCCTCGGATCCATGGGATACCCGGACGAGATCTTTGAGGTGACCAAAGACCTCGTCGCGAACTGGGAGAAGTACGCGCTCATCGTGAGTCATACCATCCCCTTCGAAAAGGTCGGGGAAGCACTCGAACTGGCCAGCACGCCGGGCGCCGCAGACAAGGTCGTGGTCGCCTTCCCATGAGCTGGCGCGGAACGTTAGCCGGGCAACCCGTTCTTGATCGCGGCATCCTGCTTGCGGCCGATATCCGTCGCGACACCAGGATCGACCGGATCGTTCGCCGCGCCTGCGAATTCCAGCTTGACCAGCGCCTTGCCCTCGGTGAACAAGAGCACCGTCACCGCCTGAGATTTGTCCGGCGAAGTGCCGGAAATCATTGAACCGCTGGAACCGACGCCGGCCGGCTGCCAGGTGCCGGTGACCTTGTCCGCATAGCTGCTTTTGGTGTTGTCGAGTGCAGTCGCCGCCGCGGCCGGGTCGGCGAGGATCGAGATGGTATCCCCGATGCGGCGAGTGTTATCGGGGTTGGCGAAGAGCACTTCAATGCCTGCGGCGCCGTTGGGATTCTGCACCGGCGGCTGAGATTCGCTGAAATCGCCGCCGATATCGCTCGGCTTCATCAGCAACGCACCGTAGCCCGCGGGTTGCGAACTCGAGGAAGCCGCCGAAGACGACGACGGTGGGGCTTTCGCGTCGTTGGCGCAACCGGTGCTGATCGCGCCGATAAGGGCGGCAACCGCCCAGCCGAAAAAAGTTTTGCGAGCAAGCTTCATGGGCATTCCTTCGGCGTCGATCAGCGTCCATCAGCCGCGGCGCCTGACGCTACTGCGAAATGCGGACGGGAACAAGCGAGCCGTGCTGCCGTGTTGCACGGGCGGAAGCCCCGACTGACTGTTGAGGAGATCGCGATGACGGGTCCGGTTGCACGCGCCGTACGGTTCGACCGCTACGGGGGACGTGAAGTGTTATATGTGGCGGACATCGAGATGCCGTCGGCTGGTCCGGGCGAGGTGGTGGTGGAGGTTCGCGCCGCCGGCATCAACCCTGGCGAGGCCGGTATTCGCAGTGGGGCGATACACGAGGCGTTCCCGGCCACGTTTCCGTCCGGCGAGGGCAGCGACCTGGCCGGTGTCGTTACCGCGGTGGGACCCGGCGTCACCGAGTTCTCGGTTGGCGACGAAGTTTTGGGATTCAGCTTCCGCAGATCGAGCCACGCCACCCACACCGCCGTCCCGGTGGACCAACTGATCCGTAAACCTGCCCAGTTGAGTTGGGAGGTAGCGGGGTCGCTGTACGTGGTCGGTGCGACGGCGTACGCGGCTGTCCGCGCGGTCGCGCCGCAACCGGGCGAGACGGTCGCCGTATCGGCGGCCGCGGGCGGGGTCGGCAGCCTCGTCGTCCAATTGTTGGCCCTGCGCAAGGCGGCGGTGCTTGGCATCGCCGGGCCGGACAACGCCGATTGGTTGCGCGCACATGGCGTCACGCCTATCGCCTACGGGGACGGGCTGGCCGAGCGACTGCGCGAGGCGGCGCCCGACGGCATCGACGCGTTCATCGATCTGTTCGGCCCGGACTACGTCCAGCTAGCAGTGGATCTCGGCGTCGCGCCCGAGCGGATCGACACCATCATCTCGTTTCAGAAGGCGGGCGAAGTCGGCGCCAAGACCGAGGGCAGCGGCGAAGCGTCAACGCGGGAGGTACTGGCCGAGATCGCCGATCTGATCGTCACCGGTGCCATCGATTTCGACGTAGCGGCCACCTATCCGTTGGACCGGGTCGCCGATGCCTTCGCAGAGCTCGAGAAGCGGCACACGCACGGCAAAATCGTTCTGCTGCCAGACGGGTCGCCCTAACCGACCGTCATCGGCGCGACGAACGACCGCTCGGCTGTGGTGCCGGGGCCGCGAGCACCCCGATTGGCATCCGCGAAACGTAATGGTCGGCCCAGTCGTCCGAAGTCGGGATGCGCATTGCGCTCAACCTGCTGGTCAGTCGCCTGGCCGCACGCCCGAACGCCATTTCAAAACCTCTAACACGGTTGGTAACAACAAAAGCCATGATCTTCTCCTTATTAGGAGACCCGATCGGAAATCTTTTCAAAAACTCCCGAGGATGAGCCACGATGACCCCGTGAGAAACACACGGGCCGAACAACATTCAGATAGCTCAGGCGGGAAGAATGCCGGAACCGGATCGGGACAAGACGGATTTGGGATGGGGACTGTCGCCTGGACTATGGTCGCTCATCTCGCCCTCACCTCCTCACAGCCGGGACACACAGGGGTGTCACCATGTTCACCTGTACGGAAGAGGCACGACGGCCAGACGGAAAACGTCGGACGCACCCCTCTCGTCGGAGCTTTGGCACTGCACGGCGTATCTGGACTTTCGCCCGGAAGCCACTTGGGCTCAACCCTTGGGTCCGGGAAGAGCTGTCCTGACCCGGGGCGTCTCTCGACGTTCGGGGTCAGTGGCCTGTGTCCGTGCAGACGCCTCACCTACCGAGGTGCTTGCTGCTCCAGCTTGCACCCCAACCCGCCGTTCGTCAAACGTTAACCTGTTATTTGTTTGGTGTGGGTGGCCGGCATCCGAGCCGGCCGGCAATCTTTGCGGCCTACTCTCGTTGGTATGCCTACAACGTTGCAGGATCCTAAAGTCGAGTCGCTGCTCGAGCGGATGTACGCCGAGTCGAAAACCCAGATGTCGCGGTTGCGCGGGATGCACGGTCAGTTGGATCGGCCGATGACCACACAGGAACGCACCGAGGCGATGAGCGAGTTCTACATCCCGGTGACCCCCGAGGCCGGTCGGCTGCTGTACGCGCTGATCCGGGCGACCCGACCGAAGACGGTGGTCGAATTCGGCATGTCTTTCGGCATCTCCGCGGTCCATTTGGCGGCGGCGGTGCGCGATAACGGCAGCGGCCGGGTGGTAACCACCGAGCTCAGCGCCACCAAGATCGCCGCCGCAAAGAAGACCTTCGCCGAGACCGGGCTCGATGACCTGATCACCATTCTCGAAGGCGATGCGCTTACCACGCTCGAAGGTTTGGACGGGCCGGCCGATTTCGTTCTGCTCGACGGCTGGAAGGATCTGTACCTACCGGTGATCAAGCTGCTCGAACCGCGTCTGCCGACCGGGGCGCTGGTCATCGCCGACAACGCCAGTGCCGCCGACATGAAGCCGTACCTCGACCACGTGCGCAATCCTGACAATGGCTACGTCAGCTTCAACTTCCTGGTCCGCGAAAGCGACAGCATGGAAATCAGCTGCCGCACCAACGACTGATTGCTACTTCAGGGATTCCTCGAGCCACGGTGTCAGCCACTTCACGCCCTCCGGCGTGAGGTGGACACCGTCGCTACGCACTTTGATGCCGTCGACCTTGGCGGTGTAAACGCCATCGGGGCACAGCTTTTTGTTCAGATCAAGTATCCGGACGCCGCTGTGGTGACTAACCGTGTTGCGCAGCATGGTGTTCCACTGGTTGACCCGATCCGGTTGGTCCTCCGGGTATAGGCGACCGTCCGGCCTTTCGCCGTCCCGGCTGTATGGCACGCTGGCGACCACCACTCGAACCCCGGTTGAACCTGCGATGGTCAGAGCCCGCTCGAGTTCCGCGTTGAGGTATGCGTCGAAGGTGGGATCGCCGATATGGGTCCACTGTCCCTCGTTGACCCGATCTACGGTCTCCCAGCGGCCGATAACCAGCAGCGCGACGTCCGGCTGGTCCTGGCTGACCTGCGTCGACCACCTACTGGGCCAGGTGTCGCATTCCGGACGCTGCTCAAGCGTTTGGCCGATATACCGATACGGGGTGCCCCGCACCAGGCTGCAGCCGACGACGGTGTGGTCGAGGAAGGCGAATCCAGGCGTCGGGGGAAGGTAATGCATCCACGTCCAGCCGATCGAATCGCCGAATACCGATACGGTGAATGGCCGGTGGGGATCCCGGGGTTTCGGGTGACTCCCGCTGGGCGGTGACGGCGGCGACCGCGGCGACCGCCGAGAGGCCGGGCGGCAGACCGGTTTCTCGCAAGCCGGGTCCGGTTCTCACCGGAATCACCATCAATGTCATCGCGGCGGCACTGGCCACGGTGGCCGCCGCCAGCGGCAACAACGGCACCCCCGACGGCCGCCAGCGCCGGATCGGTTGTTCGATCAGCCACCATGATGCGGCCGCCACTGCCAGTGTGGCGCCGCACCGAGCCGCGAACAACGAGAGCCCGGACCATCCGGTGCGTTCGCCGTTGAGCGCCAGAAAGATTGGCCAGTGCCATAGATAGACGCCGTAGGAGATGGCACCCAGCCACACCAATGGGGGCAGCGCCAAGATGCGGGCGATCGCCCCGCGCTGTTCCAATGTCACCGGGGCGACCACGAGAACTGCCGCTACCGCGACCCCAATCAGCAGGCCGCGGCGGAACTCGCCGGCGCTGCCCGTCGCGTAGTGCGTCGCCGCCGCCAAGCCCGCCAGGCCGATGACCGGCAGCACGCGGGCGATCCGTCGCCCCCACCGCGTCCGGATCAGGCACCACCCGCGGTTCAGCGACGGCCAATCCCGAACCAGCAGAGCCGATGCCGCGGAACCGATCAGCAAAGCCTCCGCACGGGTATCGGTGCCGAAATATACTCGGTCACGGGCGCCGTCGGAGGCAAGGACGATGGCCAGGGCGGCGGAAGCCAGCGTCCCCAGCGCCGCTATCACGAACGTCGTGAGCCGCACCGCACCCACGGTGGCCCGTCTGAAGTAGCGCCTGGCCCGCGCCGCCAACAGTAGAGTCACCGCGATCAGCACGACCGGCCAGACAAAGTAGTACTGCTCTTCAACCCCTAGCGACCACGCGTGCTGCAGGGGCGATGCCGGAGCACCTTGGGTGAAATAGTCGGTCTTCTGCTCCACAAACCGCCAGTTCGCCACCCACAGGAATGCGGCCAGCGCGTCGTCCCGCAACCCGGTCAGCGCCTGGGCAGGCAGAAGTTGACGGGCCGCGCCCACGGCCAGCACCATCAACACCAGCGCCGGCAGCAGCCGGCGCGCACGGCGAATCCAGAACCCGGTCAGGCCGATACGCCCGGCGCGGCCCAGCTCGTCGAGCAATAGCGACGTGATCAGGAATCCGCTCAGGACAAAGAAGACGTCGACGCCCAGGAACCCGCCGCCCATGCCGGGGATGCCGCCATGCTGGGCGAGCACCAGCGCAACCGCTATCGCCCGGAGGCCGTCCAGAGCGGGAATGCCGCCGCGTCGCTCCGGTTTATCCCAAATCGCCAGCCGGCCGGCACGCCGCACGGGAGCAACCCATCGGCGCTGCCGAGCGGGACCGGCCGGTGCGGGATCAGTCCCGCCCGGCTCAGCGCTGGCTGTCAGCGCGCCAAGGCCACCTTGTTGCCCGGCGCTGTCGTTGCTGCCGATACGTCGCTGCCCCTCCTCGTGATCTGAGCAAGCTTAGGAGGCGGCCGTGCCGGATCAGCGGAAGACACGCGTCGTTAATCGAACCAGTGCGCGGTCTAGTTGGGGGCGTAGCCCAAGGTGCTCTTGACCTCGAGATACTCGTTGAACGCGTATCCACTCCACTCTCGACCGTTGCCGCTGCGCTTGTAGCCGCCGAACGGCGCGTTCAGGTCGAACGCGTGGTTGATCGTCACCGAGCCGGCGCGGATCCGGCGGGCCACCGCGCGGGCATCGTCGAGGTCGACTCCCGAGACATAACCGGCGAGGCCGTAATCGGTGTCGTTGGCGATCTCGACGGCCTGGTCGATGTCGTCATAGCCGAGGATGCACAACACCGGCCCGAAGATCTCCTCGCGCGCGATCTGCATGTCGTTGCTGACGTCGGCGAAGACCGTCGGCTGGACGTAATACCCCTTCTCCAGCCCCGCCGGCCGACCGGTTCCGCCGGCGACGACGGACGCACCCGCGTCGATGCCGCTCTGGATCAGGCGCTGGATCCTGTCGAACTGCGTCTTGGACACCACCGGCCCGATCGCGGTCTTGTCTTCGGGGTCGCCGACCTTGACCTGCTCGGCGACCGCACGCGCGACGGCGACGGCCTCGTCCATCCGGGAATTCGGGACCAGCATGCGTGACGGTGCGTTACAGCTCTGCCCGGAATTCGGCATCATGCCGGCCACCCCGGCGCGCACGCTGTCGGCGAATCCCGCATCGTCGAGGATGATGTTGGGGCTCTTGCCGCCCAACTCCTGAGTCACCCGCTTCACCGTCGTGGCGGCGAGCCGGGCTACTTCGACGCCGGCGCGCGTGGACCCGGTGAACGACACCATGTCGATGTCGGGATGGCTGGCCAGGGCCGCGCCCACGCCCGGACCGTCGCCGTTGACCAGGTTGTACACGCCGGCCGGGACGCCCGCGGCATCGAGGATCTCGGTGAAGATGTAGGCCGAAAAAGGCGCGATTTCAGACGGTTTCAGAACCATCGTGCAACCCGTCGCCAGAGCCGGATACACCTTGACGGCGACCTGGTTGAGCGGCCAGTTCCACGGTGTGATCAGCCCGCAGACACCGATCGGCTCCTTGGCGATCAGCGTCGCGCCGTGCTGCTCCTCGAACTGGAAGTTCTTCAGCGCGTCGATCGCCGTCGTCAGGTGACCGATGCCGAGGAACACCTGCGGACCCGCCGCCAGTGACGGCGGCGCGCCGATTTCCTCGGTGACCGCGTCGGCGAGGTCGCCCGCCCGCTTCTGGTATTCGGCGAGGATGGCCTGCAACAGGTCCAGCCGCTCTTCGCGACTGGTCTGTGACCAGCCGGCGAAGGCACGCCGGGCCGCCTTGACCGCCACGTCGACGTCGTCGGCCGAGCCGAGCGAGATCTTGCCGGAGACCTGCTCGGTCGCCGGGTTCTCGACATCGGAGGTTTTGGGGTGTAGCGGGTCAACCCACTTGCCGTCGATGTAGAAGTTCAAGTAGTCGCGCATGGCTGCTCCTTTTCGCGGTCCTTCTACTTACTGAGTGCCTTCGGCATACCAGGTGCGGAATCGGTCGTACTTTGGCATCTCCTCGGAATTCGCCTTGGGATCGATGCACACGTGCACTACACCGACTTTGCCACTGGCGTAGGCGCGAGCGATCGCCGGGACGATCTCCTCCTCCTTCTCGACGTACTCACCGTGGCAACCGAAGCCCTCGGCAACCTTGTCCATCCGGACGTCCTTACTCCAGTGCACACCGGGCTGCGGCGACGGCTGCTCGAAGGTGCGCTTGTACACACCCACCTCGAGGCCCCACTGGTGGTCCACCCCCACCACACACACCAGTGGGAGGTTTTGCCGCGCAGCGGTTTCCAGCTCGGCGATGTGGAAGAGGAACGCCGAATCGCTGGTCAGCAGCATCACCGGGCGCTTACCGCCTTCGGCCACCGATGCCCCAACCGCGTACGGCAGGCCGGTGCCGAGGTGGCCGAAGTTCTGGTTCCAGATGACGTCGCGCGGTTTGGACTGCGAGTAGGTCCACTGGAAGATCACGGTCGCGCCGCCGTCGCGGACCAAGATGCCGTCCTCGAGTTCGTTGAACGCCTTGGTGGCCTCGACGACGTAGCGCGCCGGGTGGATCGGCGAGCGTCCGGACGGCGCCGATTCCGCCATGTCCGCAAGCTCTTTCGCATCCTTTTCGATCAGGACCTGCAGCGCGGGTGCGGGTTTGCGCGGAGCATCCTTAAGCGCCTCGACCAGCTGCGGCACCACGCCGCGCAGATCGCCGACCAGTGCCACGTCGAACCGGCGGTTGACGCCGATGGCGGCCGGGTCCTGCTCCACGTACACCCATTTGCGGTTCGCATCGTTGCCGGCCCAATGCTGGGTCCGGCCGTAGTGCATCGGCTCACCGAGCTCGGTACCCAGCGCAACGCACAGGTCGGATTCCTCGACTGCCTCGTTGGCGGCCGGGGAGAACAAGTAGGGGAACGTCCGCTCCTGCAGTCCCGGGATGAACGAGGTCCCGCCGGAGGTCTGGATCACCGGGCAGGCCATGAGCTCGGCCAGCTCCTTGACCTCCTGTTGGGTACGGGAGGTGTGTACGCCGTGGCCCACCAGCAGGACCGGGCTCTTGGCCTCGCGGATCAGCTTCACGGCCTCGGCCAACTCGCGGGTACCGGCGCCCTGGTTGACCAGCCGGTAGCTCGACGGGCTCGGCGCCTCGGCGACATCGAGCTCCTCGAGGATCACGTGCGACGGGAACTCGACATAGGACGGACCCGGGGTGCCGGACATCGCCCTGCGGATGGCCTCGTGGATGATCTCGTCGGTCTGGTCGGCGTACTCGATCGAGCTGCTGTACTTCACCGACGCGGCGAAAAGCGGTTCCTGCTGGACGAATTGGATGCGGCCGCGTCGCACCCGGCGCTCGGTGATGCGGGCCCGCTGACCGCCGAGGAAGATCACCGGTGAGTTCTCGACGAGTGCGCACTGAATCGCCCCGGCGATATTGGCCATGCCCGGGCCCAGCGTGCCGATGCACAGGCCGGGCTTGCCCGTCATTCGCGACGCCGCCTCGGCCATGAATCCCGCGCTGAGTTCGTGATGCGGTGCGACCACCGACCACCCGCGTGCGTCGGCCTCGGCGAACATGTGCACGAAGTTCGGGTCCGGGATACCGAACAGCGTATTCATGCCCTCGGCCTCGAACAGGTCGAGAATGCGCTTGTAAACGGGCACAGCCATGGTCAAATCTCCTTGATCTCGCGAGCAGACGTAAAATCACCGTCTGGCAGGCTATTTCGGGCGCTTTTGCGACTGCTCGTGCTAATTTCGGCGAGCACTTCTGCGGTGTGGGCGCCGAGCTCTGGCGCCGGCCCCGCGACTCGACCCGGCGTCTGCGAGAACCAGGTGGGTACGCCCGGGAAGCGCACCGGTCCGTTCGGGGTGTCCACGGTCTCGAACATGCCGACGGCATTGAGATGCGGATTGTCGAACAGGTCGCCGGGCGTGTTCAGCGGCGCGGCGGGTATCTCGAGTTCACGGAAAAGCGCCAGCCACTCCTGGGTGGATCGCTGTTTCATCGTCTCGGCCAGCAGCCCGTAGATCGAGTCGATCTGGCGTGCTCGCTGTTCCAGTGTCGAATACAGCTCACTGGCCCACGGTGGCCGGACGGCATCCATGAACGCGTTCCAGTGTTTGTCGTTATAGATCAATGCGGCGACGTGGCCGTCACTGGTGCGGTACGGGCGACGGTTGGGCGCCACGGCACGCGGATACACCGCCGGCCCCAGGGGGGGATCGAACAGGGCGCCGTTGGCGTGTTCGACGAGCATGAACGAGGCCATGGTTTCGAACATCGCGACCTCGACTTCCTGGCCCTCCCCGGTGCGCTCGCGGTGAAACAGTGCCATGGTCGTCGCATACAGCGCCGTCAGCCCGGCGATCTTGTCGGCCATGATGGTTCCGACGTAATCGGCTTTGCCGGTCAATTGCTGTTGAACCGCCGGCAGACCGCATTCGGCCTGGATCGTGTCGTCGTACGCGGGCCGGTCGCGATCGGGTCCGCGGCGCCCGTACCCGTAGCAATTGGTGTAGATGATCGCCGGGTTGATAGCGGCGACGTCGTCGTAGCTGAAGCCGAGCTTGGCGATCGCTTTGGCGCGCATCGAGTGGATGAATACGTCCGCGGTCTCGACAAGCGCGCGCAGCGCCCGCGTTCCCGCGTCGGTTTGCAGATCCAGCACGATGCCGCGCTTGCCCCGGTTGACGTTGACGAACACGCCGTTCATTCCCGGCGCCGGGCCGACCGAGACGTAGCGGGTGTTATCACCCTGGGGCGGTTCGACTTTGATCACGTCAGCGCCCATATCGGCCATGATCTGCGTGCAGTACGGTCCCATCACCATGGCGGTGAGGTCGATCACCCGCACACCGGCCAGCGGCCCCGTTCGCGTCGGGCTAGCCATGCAGCGCGCCTTGGTCACTTTGGCGGTGCGCCAGTTCGAAGCTGTAGCGGATGTGCTGGTTATGGCCGTCGGGCACGACCGGAAAAATCAGCGGCGCCTCCGACGTACCGAATCGCATCGAGATGCTCGCCGACGTCCTCGACCGTCCATGATGGCCGGTACACGCCTGGGCTTTCGGCGATGACCGCCCGCGCCACCCGACCCGCCAGTGCGATGAACATTTCGCCAGTCACTGAACAGGATTCGTGTGCGAGCCAACCGACGACGGGTGCCACCAGCTCCGCGCCCATCGGCGGGTAGGCCGAGGTATCGATGCCCTCCGCCATCCGGGTCACAGCGGCAGGAACGATGACGTTGCACTTGACGCCGTCCGCGGCGCCTTCGAGCGCCGCGACGTTGGATAACCCGATCACGCCGGCCTTCGCGGCCGCATAGTTGGCCACGCCGTGGTTTCCGTACAGGCCGCCGATCGACGACGTGAGCACGATGCGCCCGTAACCAGCGCGGCACATGACCGGAAACGCCGGCCGCACCACGTTGAACGCGCCGCGCAAGTGCACATCGAGGACGGCGTCGAAGTCCTCGTAGGTCATCTCCTTCAGTGAGCCGCGACGGACGTTGCCCGCGTTGTGGACCAGAATGTCGATGCGGCCGTAGTGTTCGAGTGCGGTCGTGATGATCGCGTCGGCGCCGTCGCGGGTCGCGACCGACGCGGTACACGCGACGGCTTGTCCACCGGCCGCCGTGATCTCACTGACCACCTGCCCGGCCGGACCGGCGTCGACGCCTTCGCCGGCGAGGCTGCCGCCGGCGTCGTTGACGACGACTTTCGCTCCGCGTGAGGCGAGCAGCAACGCGTACGCGCGGCCCAAGCCGCGACCGGCTCCGGTCACGACTGCCACGCGATTGTCGAATCGCAGTTGCGGCGCTGTCATGCGCCCAAGACCAGACCCTCCAGGTCGCCCTTCTCGCGCCACGCCTTCAGCAGGTCACCGAACGCGTAGAAGCCAGGCCCGTAGGGCTCGCCCAGATGCGAGCGGATGCCCTCACCGCCGCCGCCACCTTCGTTGTTGTAGTAGCCGGGCGTGCACTGCGCGTCGAACGCCGAGTTGTCGATCGCGGTTTCCCGGATCGTCGCGCACCACTCATCCTGTGCCTCTTGGCTGGGCTCCACAACGTTCACCCCGCGCGCCAGGGCTTCGGCAATGACGTAGGCGATGTGCTCACCCTGCAACTCGTAGTTGGCGGCGATGTTCGCCGAGATGCCGACCTGTGTGAAGCCGGTGAAGAACTGGTTCGGGAATCCGCGGCTGGTCATGCCGTGCAACGTCTTGTAGCCGTCGCCCCAGTAGTCATACAGCGACAGCCCGTCGCGACCCTCGATCGTGTCGATCGAGTAGCGGCGGCTGATCTCAGTGGTGATCTCGAAGCCGCTCGCATAGATGATGCAGTCGACCTCGTATTCGATGCCGTTGGCGATGAGCCCCTTCTCGGTGGCCCGCTCGACGCCCTTGCTCGACGACACATCGACCAGCGTGACGTTGGGCCGATTGAAGGTGGCCAGGTAATCATCGTTGGAGCAGGGCCGCTTGCACAGGAACCGGTAATAGGGCTTGAGCGCCTCGGCGGTCGCTTCGTCCTCAACGATGTCGTCGACGCGGCGCCGCAGCCGCTCCATGAGCTTGTAGTCTTCCTCTTCCCGGATCGCCATGAACTGCTCCGGGGTCAGCGACGCGGGATCGTCGAGGCCGAGCACCCGTGCCGCGGTGTTGCGCCCGAGCTCGGTCCAGAAGTCGCACACCAGATCCGGCTGGCCGAGCGCCATGCCCTCGAACGTCCACGCATGGAAGTTGCGCTGGCGCTCCTTCTGCCAGCCCGGCTGCAGCGACTTGACCCATTCGGGATCGGTCGGGGTGTTGTTGCGCTCGTCGACGGTGGACGGGGTGCGCTGGAACACGTACAGATGCTTGGCGTCGCGGGCGAGGAAGGGCGTTATCTGGATACCGGTCGCGCCGGTGCCGATCACCGCGACGCGTTTGTCGGCCAGCTTGTCCAGACCCCCGGTGGTGTCGCCGCCGGTGTAGTCGTAGTCCCACCGTGACGAGTGGAAGCTGTGCCCTTTGAAGTTCTTGATGCCTGGAATCCCTGGCAGTTTCGGCCGGTGGAATGGGCCCGAACGCCAGCACAACGAAGCGGGCGCGAATATCGTCGCCGCGGTTGGTGCTGATCCTCCAGCGTTTCAATCTGCTCATCCCAGCGCAGCTCGCGGACCTGAGTGGAGAAGATCGCCGAATCGTAGAGGCCGAAATGCTTCCCGATCTGCCGGCAGTGTTCGTAGATCTCGGCGCCGTCGGCGAACTTCTTCGACGGGATGAAGTTGAGCTCTTCGAGCAGCGGTACGTAACAGTAGGATTCGTTATCGCACTGGATGCCGGGGTAGCGGTTCCAGTACCAGACGCCGCCGAAGTCGCCGCCCAGCTCGATGATCCGCACATCGTCGACGCCCGCCTTCTTCAGGTAGGCCCCCGACAGCAGACCGGCGAAGCCGCCACCGAGCACCGCGACGTCGATGTCCTCGACGATCGGCTCGCGGGCCGTCACCGGCGTGTAGGGATCGACTTCGTAGTAACCGGCGAAATCGTCCTCGAGTTCGATGTACTGCTTGGAACCTTCCTTGCGCAGCCGCTTCTCGCGCTCGATGCCGGTATTTCTCGCGCAGCGCGGGAATGTCGATGTCGTCGGGCGTGTCCGTTGGTCCGCAGGTGTCTTGATATTTCTTCGCCTCAGGGGTCATGCCTGTGGACGCTCCTCGCCTGAAAGTTCTTGGGGTTCACCGGTACCCATGTATTTGGACAATTGGTAGTGCAGGTTGACGGTGCTGCGCTCGCGGTACGGGTTGGGCTTGGTGCCGGGGAAGCCCAGGGATTTCATGCCCTGCTGCACGGCGGCCATGTTGGAGAAATCCTGCGGCAAGACCGACCGCCACCGGGGATCGCCCACCGGTGTGTATTCCCAATCTGCCTCGGGCTCTTGGCTCTTCGGGTACAACTCGAACACCGACACCTCGAAGAGGCACTTGTCGGGATTGTAACTGGGATGCGGTCGCGCCCCGTAACACAATGCGCTGGTCAGGCCCTGGCCGATCTGGAAGTTCGGGAAGATCTGCCATGCGGTGCCGGCCTGTCCGAGGATGTCGGCCGGAATCGTCGGCCAGACCACACCGCGGGCTTCGTCGTCGCGGCGCGCCGACGCCAGCCAGTGCTCGAGAACCTTGTCGGCCGGTGTGCCCTCGGGCAATTCGTCGACAAGTCGCTTGGCGGCGTTCACCAGCGTCTGGGTGGTGGTGGCGTTGGTCTCCTCCATCGTGTACACCTGCATCTGCGCGGTGGACACACGTGGATCCGCGCCGGTGCCGAGGCGGATCTTGGACTTGGTGGCCTCCAGATCTTTGGGAGCGTCGTAGCCGATGTTGCTGTGTTTGCCCTGCGCCTTGGCCCAGCCCTTGAATTCACCGAACTGGTTGAACTCCGGATGGGTGGTGTAGACGTGGTATGTCTCGTTGAAGGCCTCCATTGCGACCTTCCAGTTGCAATCGCAGGACAACCACTTGCGCCATTTGCAGCGCATGTTCTCCAGGCCGAACGGGTCCAGGATCTTCGCGGCGGGGAACAGGAAGTCGGCCAGCGGCTCGCTGTCGGGGTCCATGTTGATCCACAGCCAGCCGCCCCAGGTGTCGACCTTGACCGGCCGCAGGTGGGTGTTCTCGGGGGTCAGCGCGTCCTGCCAGTCCGGCTGCTCGCGGATGTGCGTGCACGCCCCGTCCAGGCCGTAGGCCCAGCCGTGGAAGCCGCAGACGAACGACTTGCGCGCACGGCCCCGGGCGTTCTTCGCGCCCTCGGGGGTGTCGATCAACCGCCGGCCCCGGTGCATGCAGACGTTGTGGTGGGCGGTAAACGCGCTTTCGCCGGTGCGCACCACGATGATCGAGTCGTCGAGGATGTCGTAGGTCAGGTAACTGCCCACCTCGGGCAGCTCTTCGACGCGACCCACCTGCTGCCAGACTTTTCGCCACAGCCTGTCGCGCTCAGCGCGAGCGTAGTTTTCGCTGATGTACGCCTCGACACCGATCGTCGTCGGTTTCGATAATTCTTCGGCTCCTTTGTCGGACCCCGCGGAATTCACGTCCTTGGCGAGATCAGTCATCACATCCTCCTAATGGCCGCGCGGAAGGATTCGTCTTTGAGGAACAACGACGTGTTGTCGGCGGCGAGATGGCTCCATTTGAGGTCGAGCCCGCCGTCGACGAGCAGCGTCTGGCCGGTGATGTAGCTCGACAACTCCGACAGCAGAAAAAGGATGGCGCCGGCCTGTTCCTCGGGCCGGCCGCGCCGGCCCATCGCGATCGCCTGCTGGTCCCGGTGCGGGTCGTCGTCGACATAGGTCCGCGAGGCCGCGGTCTCGGTGACGCCCGGCGCCACGGCATTCACCCGGATTCCCGCCAGCGCCAGCTCGAGCGCCATCGTGCGGGTCATTGCCGTGATCGCGGCCTTGGCGGTCCCGTAGGCGATGTGAAACGGCGCGGTGTTCATCCCGCTGATCGAGGAGATCGACACGATCGACCCGGGCAGCTGCTGCGCGACCAGTTCGGCCGCCACGGCCCTGCTCATAAAAAACGCGGTTTCAAGGTTTGCGGCGAAGATCTCGCGCCAGTCGCTGCGGGTCACCCGAGTCGACGGCATCCAGGTTGACGGTGCTGCGCCGCCGGCGACATTGACCAGACCGTACAGGCTGCCGTCGGCACGCCGCGCTTGGTCAATCACCGCGGCGACGCCCTCGTCGGTCGACGCGTCGGCCGCGACGGGCACCACCGCCAGGCCCTGTTGGGCCAGCGGTTCGATGTGCTCGTCGAGGTTTTCCTTTGACCGGCTGACGGCGATCACCGTGGCCCCCGCCCGAGCGGTCATCGCGGTTATGGCCGTGCCGATGCCGCCGCCGCCGGCGCCGGAAACGACCACGATGCGACCGTCGAGTCTGAGGAGGTCCTCCATGGCCTGCTTTCTCCCGCCAGGAATTCCTGGGCCATCGCTACCGCCCGAGGCGACATACCTTCGCGTTTTGTCCGGACAAGATATGGGATTCTGCCCGTCGGAGAATACTATTCCCATTGCTGTACACAGCTGTCAAGGTCAAGCACAGCGCTTTGGCCGCTATTGTCTGGACTAGCTGGACTTGATAGCGTCCAGCCCAAACGGGCGCTTCCGTTTGCAAGGGAAGGATCGCGGCAAGACCATGGCCCTCTCATCGCAGCCATCACGGTATGCCCCCTTTAACTCCCCGGCTGCCGAGCCCCACGCAGCCGATGTCGCCGAGTCCTGGCGACTCGAGCGGGTCACCGCTCCCAGTCGCTTGTTCGGCGCCAATGGTCTGCGCACCGGCCCGGACGGTCGCGTTTACATCGCCCAGGTAACCGGCAGTCAGATCAGCGCGCTGGATCACCGCACCGGGGACGTGGAAGCGATCAGCCCCAAGGGTGCCGACATTGTGGCGCCCGACGACGTCGCGTTCGATGCGAGCGGCAACCTATACGCCACCGAGGTGATGGACGGCCGGGTCAGCGTGCTCGACACTGCCGGCCGAACCCGAGTGCTGCGCGACGACGTTCCGTCGGCCAACGGCATCACCGTGCATCAGGGCCGGCTGTTCATCGGTGAATGCCGTGAGGGTGGGCGTCTGCTGGAACTCGACCTGGGCGGAGGGCCGCCACGAGTGCTGCTGGAGAATGTGCCGTCACCGAATGCGATGGAGGTCGGCCCGGACGGCCTGCTCTATTTCCCGGTGATGGGTGCGAACGAGATCTGGCGCATCGACCCCGACGGCGGTGAACCCCAATGCGTTGCCGGCGATCTCGGTGTGCCCGACTCGGTCAAATTCGATTCGAAGGGCTACATCGTCTCGACCCAGGTGGCCAGCGGGCAGGTGCTGCGCATAGATCCTCGCAACGGCGAACGACATGTACTGGCCCAGCTGAATCCAGGGCTGGACAACTGCACCTTCGTCGGCGACCGGCTACTCGTTTCCAACTTCACCGGCGCGATCACCGAGATATCGCCGGACGGAACCACGCGAGCGGTGTTGCCCGGCGGCCTTAACTGGCCGATGGATCTGACGGTGGGCCACGACGGGCGGCTCTACATCGCCGACGGCACCTACTTCTATGCCGCGTTGCCAGACGGGTCTTTGCAGACGGTGGGGATGTTGTTCAGTCCCGGCTATCCCGGATTCCTGCGCGGCGTTGCGGCGAGCGGACCCGGCGAGTTCGTCGTCACGACGTCGGGTGGCCAGGTCACCCGCTACCGACCGGGGTTAAGCGAAAGCGAGGTGCTGGCAGACGGTTTCGACCAGCTCTACGGCGTCGCCGTCGGTCAAGGCGGTGTCGTCTTTGCTGAATTGGGCACAGGACGGCTGCTGTCGTTGAGCTCAGCCGGTGTCGAGGTGCTGGCGACCGACCTGCGTGAGCCGGTCGGTGTCGCGATCGACGCAGACGGGGCGTGCCTGGTGGCGCAGGGCGGCGCCGGAACTGTGGTCAAGGTCAACGGATCGAGGGTCGAGACCATCGTCGCCGACCTGCAACGCCCGCAAGGCATCCTGGTGCGCAACGGCGTGCTGTACATCGTCGACGCCGGCGCCAAGAAGGTGATCTCGTTTGACCTGGACACCCATGTTCAGCAGACCATCGCTTCCGGGTTGCCGGTCGGCCCTCCGCCCGGTGTGGCCCCCAAACCGCTGAAAGGAATGCCGCCATTTTCAGGGCCGCAGGGCCCATTCGCCGGAATCGCCGCCGCAGCCGACGGGACCCTCTATGTCTCGGCCGACGGCGACGGCAGCGTCCTGGCATTGCGCCGGTTGCAGGACAGCCGCTGATGCCCCAAGCCATTTCCAGCGAACATCGCTACCTGCAAATCGCGCGCACGCTGCGTAAAGAGATCGTCGACGGGGTTTATCCCGTGGGCTCGCAGTTGCCGACCGAACACCAGTTATGTGAGCGATTCGACGTCAGCCGCTACACCGTCCGCGAAGCACTCCGCCGGCTGCGCGACGACAACCTCGTCGCATCACGGCCGCGAGCAGGCACGCATGTCGTTCCCCGGCCGGCGTCTAGCTCCTATGCCCAGGACGTGATGTCGATCGACGACCTGCTCGCCTTCGCCGCTGGCGCCCAGCTGACCATCGATTCCAACGCGATGGTGACAATCGACGTCCCGCTCGCCGCCCGGACCGGACTGGATCTTGGCACCCAGTGGCTCGCTGTGTGCGGTTACCGGCAAGCCGACGGCGCGTCGGTGCCCATGTGCCGAACCGAGTACTACATCAACCGCACTTTCGCGGCGGTAGGCAGGATGCTGCAACGTCACACCGGGCCGATTTTTCCGTTGATCGAGGATCTGTTCGGCGTGAACATTGCCGAGTTGCACCAAGAGATCGCCGCGGTTCAGCTGTCGCCCGAACTGGCCGCCGGCCTCGGAGTTGCGGCCGGCACGGCGGCGCTACAGATGGAACGCACCTACAAGACCTCTGACGGCGAGGTCGCCCAGGTGACGATCAACACCCATCTGTCGTCAAACTTTCGGTACGCGATGACCATGCGCCGAGTGAACGATCAGGCCGGTTGAGGTGATCGCCCAGGCCCGACAGGACGCGGCAGTTGCGGCAGACGCGTACCGGCGCGGGCTGTGGGTACGCACCACGCTGGCCGATTCACTCAAGGCGGCGGCAGAGAGCTCGCCACGGCGGACGGTGCTGGTAGACAACGACACTCGGATAGACTGTGCCACGCTGCACACCCAGGCCACCGGGCTGGCGCGCGCGCTGTTGGCGCGCATGCCGAGGGGCAGCGTGGTGTCATTCATGCTGCCCAACTGGCACGAAGCCGCGGTGATCTATCTGGCCGCGACGCTGGCGGGAATGGTGGCCAACCCGATCTTGCCGTCCATGCGGGATCGCGAGCTGAGGTTCATCCTCGAAGACGCCGACAGCCGGATGATCTTTGTGCCGGCCCATTTTGGCCGCCACGATTACGCCGCGATGCTGGCGCGGGTGACCGCGCAGTTCGAATCACCGCCGGGCGTGGTGGTGGTGCGCGGGGACGCCGGCTCGAACTTCATCCCTTTCGCGGCACTGCTTGCAGGACAATCTACTTCGGGACAGCTGCCCGCACTGGACCCCGACGCCGTGCGCATGATCCTCTACACCTCCGGGACGACAGGACGGCCAAAGGGTGTGCTGCACAGCCATAACTCGATCCACGCGCTGATCTGCCAGATCCGCGATCACTGGCTCGTCGAGCCGGGCGACCGATTCCTGGTCGCCTCACCGATCGCTCACATCGGCGGCTCCATCTACGCCTTCGAGTGCCCGCTGCTGCTGGGCACAACCGCGGTGCTGATGGATCATTGGAACGGCGATGACGCGTTGCAGCTCATGCAGACCGAACACTGCACGCACATGGCCGGAGCAACGCCGTTCCTGGAGCAGATGCTGGCCGCTGCGCAGCGCGCCGGATCCCGGCTGCCCGATCTGAAGTTGTTCGTCTGCGGCGGTGCGTCCGTATCCCCATCGTTGATCCGCAGGGCAGCAGCGTATTTCGAGTCGGCGCTGGTCACTCGTGTTTACGGCTCGACAGAAGTGCCGGTGACGACGATCGGGAGTCTGCAACACGCCGCCCACGCCGCCGACACTGACGGCCACGCGGGCCTGGCTGACATCAAGCTCGTCGGCGGCAACGAGGCCGGCGAAATCTACGCCCGCGGGCCGCAGATGCTGGTTGGCTACCAGCATCCTGAGGATGAAGCCGAATCCTTCGATGCCGAGGGTTACTTCCGCACCGGGGATCTCGCCCGCTGGGTCGACGATGAGTACCTCGTCGTCACCGGGCGGGCCAAGGACATCATCATCCGCAACGGCGAGAACATCGCACCCAAAGAGGTCGAGGACATCCTCGCCGGCCACCCCGGCATAGCCGAGATCGCCATCGTCGGGCTGCCCGATGCGCGGACCGGGGAACGAGCATGTGCCGTTGTGGTGCCAACGGCCACACCCGGCCCAGACGTCGAAAGCTTACGCAGCTTCCTGCATGAGTCAGGCGTTGCCAAGTTCAAAGCGCCCGAGCAAGTGGTTCTTTGGGATGTCCTCCCGAAAAACGACGCGGGCAAAATACTCAAGCACCAGATCAAGGCGGCGTTGATGGAAGCAGACCAGTGAAATGCAGGTAGCGATCGTAACCGGGGCAAGCGGCGGAATCGGCTTCGGTTGCGCGACAAAGCTCGCCGAGATGGGCATGGCGGTGCTAGCGACGGGCCGAAATGCGGACAAGCTCGCCGAGCTGGTCGACGTTATCGGCGACCACGATCGGGTGCTGACGCACGCCGCCGACCTGCGTGACGACGACGCGCCTAAGCGCATCGTGGAGCTCGCTGTTGCCCGATGGGGGCACGTCGACTTCCTGATCAACATCGCCGGGATTGGCAGCCCCAAGCCCGTACACGAAACCGACGACGAATTGCTGGATCATTTCCTGGATTTGATGCTGCGCGCGCCGTTCCGCCTGATTCGCGAGACATTGCCACACATGCCGGCGGGCTCGGCCATCATCAATGTCACGTCCACCTTCGCCGTGGTGGGCGGCCTGCGCGGCGGCGCTTACTCGGCGGCCAAAGGCGGGCTCACCGCTCTGACCACGCACATCGCCTGCCAGTACGGGGCGCAGGGGATCCGCTGCAATGCGGTGGCTCCCGGCGTTATTCAGACCGCGATGACCGAACACCGGATGCAGGATGAGCGGTTCCGACGGATGCAGGTCGAGATGACTCCTCATCAGCGGCTGGGCACGGTCGAGGACGTCGCGAGCACGGTGGCGTTCTTGTGTTCCCCCGGCGGTGCTTTCATCAACGGCCAGACGATTGTCGTCGACGGCGGCTGGAGCTCCACCAAATACCTTTCCGAATGGGCGCTCAGCTCGGAGTGGCGGTCCCCTTAACCGCAACCGCTCAAGCTTTTTCGAAGTGCCGCCGGATGCCCGCCAGCATCTCGATGTGCGCCTTGACGCCTTCGCGGATCGTGATCGCGGCCAGTGGCCGGGGCGCTGCGAATCGTATTCGTTCGGTGACGCGCGTGCCGCCGTCGATCGGCTCGAAACTCACCGTCCCGCGTAGCCGCACCCCGGGGGATTGATCGGCCTCGGTGCTCACAGTGAGTTGCGGGTCGTCGGATCGAACGTGCAGCCGCGCTCGATAGGTGATCTGCATGGTGAAAGGCCCCAACGGAATCCGGTCTATCACGCTATAGCTCTGCCGGTAGCCGTCCGGGGTTTCCTCCCGGGACTCCGCGTGCACGGACACGATCAGCGGGTGCACGAGTTTGATGTTGTCCAGGTCGACGTAGAAATCGCGAACCCGATCCGGCGGCGCGGGCACCTCTTCGGTCAGCGTTCGATCGGCGTGGGCCCTCCACCAGCTCATAGGAGACAACCTAACCCTCGAGTCCGCGAGCGTAAGCGCACTGCGACGTCGAGCCGCATTTTTCGCGGTGGGGTTACGCTCGCGACATGGGCGACCCGACTGCCAGCGCCGGCGTGGTTAAGCGATATCTGAAGTGCCTGGCCGATCACGATTGGGACGGACTGGCCAGCACCATCGCCGACGAGGGCCTGGTCCGAGAAGGCCCGTTCTGCGACGTCGTCGAAGGCAAAGCGCACTACGTCGCCTACCTTCGCAAGGTCCTGACTCAACTCAAAGGTCATCGGATCGACGTGCAGCGTGTCTCGCGCGCTGGCGACCGGTTGTCGTATGTGGAGCTGACCGAGGCTTTCGAGATTGATGGCGTCACGACCGAATGGCCCGAATGCATTCTCTTCGAGCAGCGCGACGACGGGCTGATCTCGCGCGTCAGCGTGTTCTTCAAGCAGTCGGGCGCCAGCAGCGCCTAGCGCCCAGGCCGTTGATCGTTGGGATCGTTCAGGTCAGGCTCACCAAACCACCGTGACGGCTCATGCTCACCGTATTCGTCGTGCCAGGACCACCACTCGTACGGCGCGCTCTGCGGGTAACCCTCCGGCGAGTCCTCCCATACCTCCTGGCGCCCCAGCGCCGTCATGTCCAGGAAGCTCCAGGTAGTGCCCAGCGCCTCGTCGCCGCGGTTGTTGATGAAGTAGGTGCGGAACACCCGGTCGCCGTTATGGATGAAGGCGTTCGTCCCGTGCCATTCGTCTACGCCGAAGTCGGCGTCGAAACCGTCGGTAATGGTGTACCAAGGCATCTCCCAACCCATTCGCGCCTTCAGCCGTTCGATGTCGGCCTGCGGCGAAGGCGAGGCGAACACCAGCGTGGTGTCGCGGGCGTTCAGGTGCGCGAGGTTGCCGATGTGGTCGGCGATCATCGAGCAGCCGGGGCAGGCGTGATCGGGCCAGCCGTGTACGCCGGGCTCGAAGAAGGCTCGGTAGACGACCAGCTGACGGCGACCCTGGAACAGTCCCAGCAGGTTCACCATGCCCTCAGGCCCCTCGAACTGGTAGTCCTTTTCCACTGCCAGCCAGGGCATCCGCCGACGCTGCGCGGCGAGTGCGTCACGGGCCCGGGTCACCTCCTTCTCCTTGGCCAGCAATTGCTGGTGTGCGGCCGCCCACTCCTGGGCCGACACGATCGGCGGTGTGTTCATTGCGTTGTCCTCCTTTGCAGGTTCAGTGCTTCAGGCCAATGCCGACAGGCCCGATGATGTGAGTACGTATGCCCCGTCAGCCCGGGGGTCACCCGTGGCGATCTGCAGGACTGACTTGCCGACTTGTTCGGCGTTGAGCACGGGGCCGGTTGACTGCACGAAGGTTTCAACGTCGACGCCTTGGCTCTCGGCGTAGGCCGCCACGGCTGTGGCCCCCAGCTCAGTGGCCGGCGTCAACCGCGGCAGAACGGACACGAAACGGATACCCAGGCCGGCGCGTTGCGACTCGATGGCCGCGTAGCTGGCGATGAACCTGACGGTGGCCTTCGCGCCCGCATAGCCCCCGCTCAGCGGCGAGCCGTTGACGGCGGCCCCGCTGGACATCGCGATCACACAGCTGTCCGGCAACAGCGGCCGCTGGAGCGCGTAACGGGTCCAATGAAACGCCTGCGCGACGTCCACATTCCAATTCCGACTGAAGCTCTCCCAGGTGTGATCCGTCAGCGGGCCCATCCGCGGAGCAGCCCCGGCGCACAGCACCAGCAAGCGCGGCCGGTATTCCTCGATGAGCCGGCCGGCCGTCGCGGGGTCCGCGGCATCGGCAACCACCGGGGTGAAGCTGTCGCCCAGCTCGCCGGCCACCTGATCAAGCTGAGAGGCGGTGCGCGCGACACCGATGACGTGGGCTCCGGCCGCAGCCAATGCGGCGGCGATAGCGCGGCCGAATCCGCGGCCCGCGCCGGTCACGATCGCTTTCGTGTTTTTAATCGTCCTGGTGTTCTCAAGGGTTTGCGGGGACTGGTTCATGGTCGTACTCGCTTTCACGTGACGCAGTTTGGGTGTCCACTAATTGAGATACGACGCGAGAGCGCGATTCATCGCCGCCGGCCGATTAATTTCGGCCCCCGGTTGTCTCTGTACTGATATGGCGTTTCGGCCCACCCGAGATAGGAGCCCGACCGTGCCGGCTCAGGAGGACTTCACCGAGCAAGCGGCGCCGTTTCGTGCCGAGTTGATCGCACACTGTTACCGCATGCTCGGTTCGGTGCATGACGCCGAGGATCTTGTCCAGGAGACCTATCTGCGCGGCTGGCGTGGCTACCAGGCGTTCGAGGAGCGGGCAGCGTTGCGGACCTGGTTGTACCGGATCGCGACGAACGCGTGCCTGCGTGCGCTGGAGAGCCGGGCCCGGCGAGTGCTGCCGGCCGGTCTTGGCGACGCCTCGAGTGACCCGAATGCCAGCCTGGAAGGAAACTCCGGCGGCCACGAGTGGCTTGAGCCGCTACCTGACACGTTCACGCCTGAAACGGCGTTCACCGTCCGGCAAAGTGTGCGGCTGGCCGTGATGACGGCCTTGCAGCAGCTTCCGACGCGGCAGCGAGCCGTGTTGATCCTGCGCGACGTCGTGCAGTTCAGCGCCGCCGAGGTCGCCGAGCTCCTGGAAACCACACCCGCCGCGGTCAACAGCTCCCTGCAGCGGGCCCGAAGCCGCCTCGCCGAGGTGTCTCCCACCGAAGAGGACGCCATCGAGCCCGACGACGCGGGGCGCCGTGAACTGCTCGACCGCTACTGCACGGCATTCGAAAACGCGGACATGGCGGCGCTGACCGAGCTACTGCAAGCCGACGTCAAACTGGAAATGCCACCCATGCCCGTGTGGTTCACCGGCCGCGACGCGGTCCTGCCGTTCCTAGTCACACGCGCTTTCACGAAAGTCGGCGATATTGTCATGGTCCAAACTGCCGCCAACGCGCAACCCGCTGTTGCCGAATACCGCCGCACCGCCGACGGCGTCATGCGTGCCCATTCGATACATGTGCTCACGCCAGGAGCCACTGGGATCGCCGCGATCACCGTCTTTCTTGACGCGGCCTTGTTCGGCGCGTTCGATTTACCCTCAACCCGGTAGGCTTGCCAATAGGCAAGTGGTTGCACTCCTGGTGAGTGGGGAATCCGGGATCACCATGGTCGCCGATGTCATCACACGGCTCAGCTCGCGCCACATGTGGACAGGTCCGTAACGCCCCAGGAGTATTAGGCGCGGTAGAGGTAGTTGAAGGGTGACTGAATGAAGATTCCGGGTGTAGCCAGCGTGGTCGCTGGCGTCACCGGCGGAGCGGCCCAGATAGTGCGGGCCGGCGTGTCCACTGCGGCAGGCGCAGTGGGCGCAGTGCAGCTGCTGGCCAGCCCGGTCGTCGAGCTGGCCGGCCCTGCGGTGGAGTCGGTGGCCAACTCGACCGGCCGAGCACTCGGGATAAACACCTCCCCTAACGGGTCTGCTGAGGGCATCACGCCGCCAGTGCGTTGGCAGAGTGGCCAGCGGGTTCATCTGGACCTGGACCCGTTGCTGCCGTTCCCCCGCTGGCACGACTACGCGGCGGTAGTAGAAGAACCGATCCGCAGGATCCCGGGAGTGGCACAGGCCCACATCGAGGGGTCGTTGGGCAGGCTGGTGGTCGAACTCGAAGACGGCGCAGACAACGGCGTCGTCTTGGACGAGGTGCGCGACACGGTGATTGCCGTCGCTGCCGACCTTCGGGAGTCCGAAAAGACGTCGGCACCTGATTCTGCGCCATTCGCCGACCCAGGTAACCCGTTGGCGGTACTGGTTCCGCTGACGGCCGCGGCGATGGACGTCGTGGCGATCGGCGCCGCAGTGACCGGCTGGGTCACCCGGCTGCCGATGGCGCCGAAAAGCGCCCGAGCCGCAGCGGCGCTGCTCAAGCACCAACCGCGGGTGGTGTCGGTGCTGGAATCGCGACTGGGTCGAGTCGGCACAGACCTGGCACTCAGCGCTACGACCGCGATGGCCTACGGCCTGACCCAATCGGCGGGCACACCACTGCTGGACCTGGCTCAGCGTGGCCTCGAGGTCTCCGAGGCGGCGGCGTATCGGCAGCGGTGGCGATCCCGGGAGCCCGAGCTCGCCTCGCCCAACCGCCCGCAAGCTCCGGTGGTGCCGGTCATCTCGTCCACCGCCGGTTCGCACGCGCCGCGGCACGACTCGCTGGTCGCGGCGGCGGGCGAGGCTTCACACGTCGTGGTCGATGGGGCAATTGACGGCGCGATCGACACTGCCAAGGGCGCAGTGGCAGGTCCGGTCGAGGAATACGTGGGTCAGGCCGCCAACGGGGTGTTGATCGCCGCCGCCGGTGCGCTGCTGGCCGGAGGTGGAGCTAACGAGGCCGCAGAGGCGGTCCTTGCCGGTGTGCCCAAGGCGGCGCATTTGGGCCGGCAGGCGTTCGCCGCGGTGTTGGGCCGTGGCCTGGCAAATGCCGGGCAACTCGTCCTCGATCCTGGCGCTTTGCGCCGCCTGGACCGGGTGAAGGTGGTCGTCATCGACGGCGCTGCGCTGCGCGGGGATCACCGCGCCGTCTTGCATTCACGCGGAGACGCTCCCGGCTGGGACGACGACCGGGTGTACGAGGTTGCCGATGCGCTGCTGCACGGTGAAGAGGCCCCCGAACCCGACCCCGATGAGTTGCCTGCTACCGGCGCTCGGCTGAAATGGGTTCGGTCGCAGGGGCCGTCGGCGGCGCCCGCTCAGGGCCTCGAATACGCCGACCTGGTGGTCGACGGCGAATGCGTGGGCAATGTCGAGGTCGGGTGGGAGGTCGACCCCTATGCGATCCCGCTGTTCCAGACCGCGAACCGGACCGGGGCGCGGGTGGTGTTGCGCCATGTCGCCGGCACCGAGGACATGACTGCCAGCGTTGGCGCCACGCATCCTCCCGGCACGCCGCTGCTTAAGGTGGTTCGCGAGCTGCGGGCGGATCGCGGACCGGTGTTGCTGATCACCGCGCTGCACCGGGACTTTGCGTCGACCGATACGCTAGCCGCCCTTGCGATCGCTGATGTCGGTGTGGCCCTTGACGATCCACGCGCGGCGACGCCCTGGACCGCAGACATCATCACCGGCACCGACCTGGCTGATGCCGTGCGGATTCTGTCGGCGATTCCGGTAGCCCGGTCGGCCAGCGAATCGGCCGTGCACCTCGCCCAGGGCGGCACCACGCTGGCCGGGCTGCTGCTGGTCACCGGCGAGGAGGGCACCACCACCAGTCCGGCGAGTTTCCGTCGCTGGCTCAATCCGGTCAATGCCGCCGCCGCCACGGCTTTGGTGTCGGGAACCTTCTCGGCCAGCCGGGTGCTGCGGCTGCCGGACCCCACGCCGCAGCCGCTGACCGCCTGGCATGCGCTGGATCCGGAGATCGTCTACTCGCGGTTGGCCGGCGGTGCACGACCGTTGGCTGTCGAGTCAGGTAGGTCGTCGTGGCGGAGCCGTCTGGACGACCTGGCCTACACCCCGGCGTTGGAGCCGCTGCGCGGGCCGGCACGCAACGCTGCACGGCTCGCGATTGCGACGCGAGCCGAACTCGCCGATCCGCTGACGCCGATCCTGGCAGTCGGAGCGGCCGCGTCGGCGATCGTCGGCAGCAATATCGACGCGCTTCTGGTCGCTGGCGTGATGACCGCCAACGCGATAATCGGCGGGGCGCAGCGGTTACGGGCCGAAGCGGCGGCCGCCGAGCTGTTCGCCGAGCAGGACCAGCTGGTGCGCCGTGTTGTCGTGCCCGCGGTGGCGAGGACGCGACGCCGGTTGGACGCCGCCCAACACGCCACCCGCACCGCTACGGTGTCAGCGAAGTCGCTGCGGCCCGGCGACGTCATCGATCTGGCCGCGCCGGAGGTGGTCCCGGCCGATGCTCGACTGTTGGTGGCCGAGGACCTCGAGGTCGACGAGTCCTTGCTCACCGGTGAGTCGATGCCGGTGGACAAGCAGGTGGAGCCCGTCGCCGTCAACGACGCCGATCGAGCCAGCATGCTGTTCGAGGGCAGCACGATCGTCGCCGGCCATGCCCGTGCGATCGTGGTGGCCACCGGGGTCGGCACCGCCGCTCAGCGCGCGATCTCGGCGGTCGCCGACGTCGAGACGGCGGCCGGTGTGCAGGCCCGGCTGCATGAGCTGACCAGCAAGGTCCTTCCGCTGACCCTGGCCGGTGGTGCGGCGGTGTCCGGTTTGGCGTTGCTGCGCCGCGCTACGCTGCGCCAAGCCGTCGCCGACGGCGTCGCAATCGCGGTAGCCGCGGTTCCAGAGGGCCTGCCGTTGGTGGCCACGCTGTCTCAGCTTTCCGCCGCCCAGCGTCTCACCGAACGCGGAGCGTTGGTCCGCGCGCCCCGCACCATCGAGGCGCTGGGCCGGGTCGACACCATATGTTTCGACAAGACTGGCACTCTCACCGAGAACCGGTTGCGTGTCGTGTGTGCCGTAACGGGCGCGGCCACCCCAGGGGCACCCTTCCCGGACAAGGCCGATCCAGAGTCCGCCGCCGTGCTGAGGGCAGCCGGGTGGGCATCCTCGCAACCCCAGGACGGCCAAGGACATGCGCACGCCACCGACGAAGCGATCCTGACTGCGGCGAATTCGATTGAAAGCCAAGGCGATTCGGATTGGACGGTGCTCGCGGAGGTGCCGTTCGAATCCAGTCGCGGCTTCGCCGCCGCGATCGGCACGCTGAGCGCAGACCCCGCATCACCGATTCTGATGCTCAAGGGTGCTCCCGAGGTGGTGCTGCCGCGTTGCCGGTTCGCCGATCCCGACGCCGAACTTGAACACGCAGAGTCGTTGGTACACAGCCTTGCCGAGCAAGGCTTGCGGGTGCTGGCGGTGGCGCAGCGCAGCTGGGTTCACGACACCGATGACGATGACGACACCGACGCGGACGCCGTGGACGCCGCCGCGCAAGAACTGGAGTTGCTCGGCTATGTCGGTTTGGCGGACACCGCGCGGGCGTCATCGCGCCCGCTGATCGAAGCGCTGGTGGACGCCGAGCGCAACGTCGTGCTGATCACCGGCGACCACCCCGTCACCGCGCGGGCGATCGCCCGCCAGTTGGGCCTGCCCATGGATGCGCGAGTCGTGACCGGTGCCGAACTCACCGGCCTCGACGAGGACGCGAGCGCCAAACTCGTCGCCGATGTTCAGGTTTTCGCCCGGGTCAGCCCGGAACAGAAGGTGCAGATCGTGGCAGCGCTGCAGCGCTGCGGACGAGTGACCGCGATGGTCGGCGACGGCGCCAACGATGCCGCCGCGATCCGGATGGCCGACGTGGGCATCGGGGTGAGCGGTCGCGGTTCGTCGGCCGCCCGGGGTGCCGCCGACATCGTGCTGACCGACGACGATCTGGGCGTGCTGCTCGACGCTCTGGTCGAGGGCCGCAGCATGTGGGCCGGCGTTCGGGATGCGGTGACGATCCTGGTCGGCGGCAACGTGGGCGAAGTGCTGTTCACCATCATCGGGACGGCGTTCGGCTCGGGCCGGGCGCCGGTGGGAACCCGTCAACTGCTGTTGGTGAACCTGCTCACCGACATGTTCCCCGCGCTTGCGGTCGCGGTCACTTCGCAGTACGTCGAACCCGACGAGTCCGAGTACGAAACCGAGGAAGAGGCCGAAGAGGCGCGACGCGAAGATCGGCGCAGGGTGCTGACCGGGCCGACGCCGTCGCTGGACGCGTCCGCTGATGCGTCAGATCGTCACCCGCGGCGCCGTCACGGCCGCCGGCGCGACGGCGGCCTGGGCCATCGGGCGCTGGACTCCGGGCACCGAACGCCGAACGTCGACAATGGGATTGACCGCGTTGGTGACGACCCAGCTGGCGCAGACCCTGCTGACCCGCCGGCACAGCCCGCTCGTCGTGGCGACCGCGCTGGGCAGCGCGGGCGTGTTGGTCGGCATCGTTCAGACGCCGGTTATCAGCCAGTTCTTCGGATGCACACCGCTGGGGCCGGTCGCCTGGACGGGCGTGCTGGGAGCCACGGCGGGGGCCACCGCGATCTCGGTGCTGGCACCCAACTGGCTGGCCAAGACGGTCGGCGCCGTGACACCACAGGGCGCGATCGAGCTTCCGCTGAACACGCTGAACGGGATCGCGAGCAAACGCAGCATTCCGCCACCGTCGTGAAGCGGCAGCTTTACCTGGCCAGCTCCTTGCGCAGCACCTTGCCGGCGGAATTGCGCGGAATGCTGCTGACGATGTGGATGTCTCTGGGCTGCTCGAAGCGAGAGACCTTGCCCTTCAAGTACTCTCGGAGCGCCGCTATGTCGATGTCGGCGCCGCGGCCGTGGGACGATGAACGCGGCCAGTCGTCGCCCGAACTGCTCGTCGGGGACCCCGACGACGGCGTTCTCGGCGACGTCGGGGTGTTCGGCGAGCGCGTTTTCCAGCGCGCGAGGATAGACGTTCTCACCGCCCGAGACGATCATGTCGTCTTCGCGGCCAACGATGTACAGTCGGCCCGCGTTGTCGAGATAGCCCATATCGCCAGTGCTGGTCAATCCGTCGATGACGGCTTTGGCGTCCACCACCGGTGTAGCCGTCGGTGGTCAGTTCACCGCCGATGAAGATGCGTCCAGTCACGCGCGGCCCGACGGGCCTGCCGGCTCTGCTGAAGATCCGCACCGGGCATCCCGCGACCGGTCTGCCCGACCGTTTCCGGTGCACGTCGCAGCTCGGCCGGTGTTGCCAGCGCGCCGATGCCAACTTCGGTTGCGCCGTAAGCGTTGTAGAGGATGTCCCCATAGGCGTCCATGAACCGTCGAACCAGGCTGGGATCGAGCCGGTCGCCGCTGGATATCACCACCCGCAACGATGGCACCGGGTTTCGCGCCCGCACCTGCTGACGGCAATTCCATGATGCGTGCCAGCATGATCGGGACCACGCGTCAGCGCGTCGGCGCGCTGCAGCGATGCCCGGGCGAGGGTGGTCTCCGCATCGAAGCGCCGATGGGTGATGCATCGTGCCGCCCAAGCTCACGGCGAGTATCAGCATGCCGAGGCCAAATCCATGAAACATGGGTGCGGCCAACATAATCCGCGAGCCGACGCTTAGCCGGGTCCGCTCGAGCAGCGTCACGCCGACCCCGAATCCCAAGCTGAGTCGTGGTGAGCGCGGCACACTCTTGGGTACGCCGGTCGTGCCCGAGGTCAGCAGAACAATTCGGCCCGCCGTCGCGACTTTGGGCCGCGGGTCACCCGGTTGCGACTCGACGGTTGCAGGATCGATCACCGTGACGGACGCAGCTGCCTGCCGGATCTGTTCCGCGAATTCCGAGTCGGCGAACATCGTCGCGATCTGGTGGGTGTTCAATGCGCTCGCAAGCGCGTTGCTGCGAAAGTCTGTGTTCATCGGAACTACGTCAGCGCCGACCAGTGCAGCAGCGAATACCGCCGCTACGAAGTTGCGTCCATTCCGGCACATGATCCCTGACCGCGTGTCCCCGTCCAAGACCATTGCCGGACAGCTCTCGTGCCAGTGATTCGGTCTTGGCCTGCAGCTCGCGGTAGGTCAACGCGCCGTCGTCGTCGACGATCGCAGTCCGGTCCGGCCACCGGGCGGCCGCGATGAGCGAGCAGCGTGTAAGGATTCGTGCCACTTCGATACAACTCGCGCGCGAGCCGCAGCGCCGTCAGGGGTCCGGGCGGACCTAACAACCCGGAAGACACCAGCGCCCGACCCGCCGCGACGGCCAGCCCGCCCGTCAACAGCACGTTCATGCCTGAAACGGCGCTGCGCAGCGTGTCGGGATCCGATACCCGCGCCGGGCTGAACAATCGGTCTGAGGCCGTTTTGAAGGCCCGTGCTATCACGTTCATATTCATCGCATTCACCGAAATGGCACGCCAAGTCCTGGTGCCGCGCCGTTTGTCAACGCCCCATGACTTAACCTACCGCCAGCAAGCCGGATAGCTGGCCGAATCCGCGGCCAGGTGACGCGGAACACCCTGCACGCATCAGCTGCGGACCCGGCGACGGAAGGTTAGTTTGTCGAATTCCCGACCGTATTCGTCGACCGCCACCACGTCCATCTCGCTGACGAAGAATCCCGGCCGCACATCGACGCGAACGAAGGCGTAGTTGCGGAACCGCACCCGCGACCAGCCGACCGCCTCGGGTTGTTTGCCGCCCTCGACGGTCCATACGTAGCTGTTGGGCACGAAGGTGTCCGGAAGTGCATTGCCGCGATAGCTTTCCAGCTCGCCGGGCTGAAACTCGTATCGTGGCCGGCCCGCGGATCCGACGGTGTAGTAGACGATGCCGTCGGTTTCGGGGTAGACGAACGCGTTGTCGGCGGCGATCGTTGTGGGCCGGCCGGCGCGGATCGGGTCGGAGCGTTCGAAGACGTGGTTGTGGCCCTGCAGCACCAAGTCGACCTGGTGCCGATCGAACAGGTCGGACCAGGCCGCGCGCACGCCGCCGTCGCTGGCGTGTTGCTTGGTGGTCGAGTAGGCGCAGTGGTGGAAGAAGCAGACGACGAAGTCGATGTCGGGGTTGGCGCGGTGGGCGGCCAATGTCTTTTCCACCCAACGGTTTTGGGATCCTCCCGAGTAGCCCGTGTTCGCGGTGATCTCGTAACTGACGTCGTTGGCGTCCAGAGACAGCACGGCGACGTTGCCGTAGACGAACGAGTACACCGACGGGCACGGCGCGGGCCCGTTGCCGGGGAAATCCAGCCGCGCCAGATGCCCGCCGTAGCCGTGGGTGGGGTAAGCGGCCTCCATGTCGTGGTTGCCGGTGGCAAACATCCACGGGGTCGTCGAGGCGCAGGCTTCGATGGAGCCTAGATAGACGTCCCACACGAACGGGTTGAACTTGTCGAGACCGCTGGGGGGCTGGGCCGCTGACGGGTCAAACGCCGCCGGCTTGCCCTGGCCGGACGTGTCGGCATAGGCGATGTCACCGGCCAGCACGTGAAAGTCGGGGCGGGACGCGATGATTTGGTTGAGCACGTTGGCGGTGTGCGGCACCGCGGGCTCGTTATCGGGTTTGTAGAAACTGTCGTCGTAGACCCCGGGCGCTAGTCCGGGCGGCAGCACCGGAGTGTCGTCGGTGCCCTGATCGCCCATCATGGTGAACCGGAACGGGGCCAACGCCGCTCGCGCACTCGGCATCGCAGTCGCCGCGGAACGGACGTCGCTGGTGTAGCCGTCCGCGGTGCGCCACTGGTAGAACAGCGGCGCGCGGCCTGGCAGACCGTCCACCGGGGCGTGCGCGTAGAACTGCTCGGCGGCCAGCACCCCACCTCTGCCGTCGGGGATCTGGGTCACCAGGTTGCGGATCTCAGCCTGCACCGTGCCGCCCAGTGCCGGTGTCGGACCGTGATCGAGATAGACCTTGACGCCGCCCGGGTTGCCGGACAGCTGCGCGGCCAACCGCAGCTGGCTGGCGGCGTCGCCGCCGTAGCCGACCCGGCGATTGGCCAGAGTCAACGGCGCATCCTGCGCGTACGCGCGCGGACCGAACGGTGAAACACCGAGCGCCGCGACCGCCGCCGCGGCCGCCGACCCGTACAGAAACCCGCGCCTCGACACGCGATGGCGGCGCAGGTAAGCCTGGTGCCAGTCGTACCGCTCGGCCATCGTCATGCCGACGGCGGTCTGCGGCCCAATGCCGGTATCGGGGATGTCCGCGTCGGCGGGCATGCGCTTGGAGGTCACGAGCAATAGTGGCCCATGCGCGCTCGGCCGCCGCGCCGCCCAGGCCGTCGAGCGTCGACTTTACGGGACAACTTCGCGAGATCGGCCACGACAATTCGACGTTCGACACACGGCAGCAGTGGTATGAACACATCAGTCCCTGACGAAGCCCTTGTTGCGCATCAGAATGTCCGCGAGGAACCCGTCGTGCGGGATCTCGGGCGCCGAGTAGTAGGTCGGGTGGCTGCCCGAGTAGACATTGGTGACCGTCGGTTCGGCCAGCAGGTTGTCGATCAGCTTGTCGTCGCCCGTGATCGCGGTTACGACCAGCGAATTCCGCAGCGGCTCTATACCGCCGTCACGAGACCACGGCGACACCCATACGCAGGGAAAGGGCAGCTCGACGTTGAGCGTGTCGGTGAGCTTGCCGGAGCCGGGCGCGGCCAACACGTGCACGGCGGGCCGCAGCGCGGCGTAGCCGTCACCCAACGCCGCCACCACCTGAGCTGCGCCGAGCAGCGGGGTCGTGCCCGCGGCTTTGACCGCCAGGTAGTCCGCCAGAGCCTGGGCCTTGTCGACCGGCTGGGTGGGCAGGATCGCTCGCTCATCCTCGCTCGGCAGCGGCTCGATCGTCGCCAGCCGCTGAGCGATCGCTTCCGCCAGCGGCACCGGATCACCCTCGTAGAGCACCGCCGTGGTGTTGACGCATGCCATGCCGCCCAGGTTGGCGATCGAGTCAACAATGAGGTCGACGTGGGCACGCCAATCACGATCGGCGGTGATCAGGATCTTGGTGCGACCCGGCCCGTTTACCATCACCGTCGGATCGTTGGCGTATTTGTCCACGACGTCCTGCCCGCCATACACCGTCGCGAGGTCGGCCGAGCGAATGATCTCGTCGGCTCCGCCATGGTCGGTCGGCAGATACACGGCATCCCCGGGGCGAAATCCGCTACGGAGCAACGCATTAACCAGCCGGTGGGCGGTCAGCGGCTCGCGGCGCGACGGGCGCACCGCCACCCGATAGCCCAGCGCGAGCGCCTGGGGCCAAAGACCGTGTACGCCTGGGCCGTTCCCGGCGGCATGCACGGCGAACACTTCTCCGCGACGGGCCCACACTGCGCCGCCATTGCGAGTGCGTTCCTCTCGCCAATCGAGCGCCGCACCCACCGGCCGAGCCGGCCGCACCGCATCGAATGCATTTGCAACGGCGTCCACGACGCCGCGGGCGCCGGCACGGGTGACCGAAATCGGCAGCCCCGAAATTTTACTGGCCAGCCCGACATAGGCGTCGAAGTCCAGGCCGCCGATGACCGCTGTCGCGAAGTCGTGGGCCGCATTGACCAGAGCCGCTTCACGAGCCGGCACCGGCAGTGGCTTGATTTTGCGTTGCGCGGCCATGGTTCTCGACACATACAGCGGTGGCACCAAGCTCAACTCGGCAACCGGCACTCCGGCTGTACTGATGATCACCTCGCGGTTGCGGGTTCGGTATTCTCCCTGCGGTCCGAGCGCGTCGATACACACCAGATCGGTTGTGATGCCTGCCTGTTCGCGGGCCACGATCAGTACACGCCCTCGATGACGGCCTCGCCCTCGAAGGTGGCCACCGGACGCACCGCGCTGACCGAATCGCTGAGTTGCCCTGCGGGTCCAGGCATCCGGATCGCCATGTCACGTTCGAGATTGTTCGGTATGAACATGCCCTTGCTGATGTGGTTCATCACCACCTGACCAAGCTGGCCGTACGGCACCTGCTCACCGGTTTCGGGATCAACGACCCAGAACACGACATACGGGGTCCGCGGATCGAAGACGAACGACCCGCCGTCGGTGGTCCGGGTGACCGCCTGCGAGAGAACCATGGTGCTGCCGAAGGCCATCGTGATCGTCGTGTCCGGGAAGATGTCGCCCAGCAGGTCGAGCGTGTCTGCATCCACATGCGCGCCACTGAGCAACAGGTAGCGGATCTTGTCGTTGACCAGGTCCACCACGCGGTCGTCGCGGGCGATCGCCTCGAGCAGCGGTGGGGTGGCGTGCAGATTCGCGACATCCTGCGTCTGCAAAATGAACACGGCCTGGTCGACGACGTGATCGACGTACGCCGCCACTTCCGCGGCGGCATTGCGGGCCGCGATCTTTTTGACCCAGCGGGGATCGATATCGACCGCGTGAAACACCGAACCAAGTCGCTCAGAGACCAAGCGTGAGAAGTAGCCAACACCGTGCGGGCCGCTCGGCATCAGGCACAAGAATCCCCGGCCCGGCACGAAGCCGCCCATGCCGAAGTCTTCCGTTTGCCATTGAATGACCTGCGCTACCCAATCCGGCATTTGCGCGGTCCGCTTCGGAGCGCCGGTGGTACCGCCGGATTCGAATATCTGGGGCACCGGCGGTGGCGAGCCATAACCACGAGGTATCAGATCCTCGACCGGCACATCCCGCAGCTCGTTGACGAGATTGGGAAACATTCGCAGATCGGTGAAGGCCTTGATATCGGTCAACGGATTGAAGTCAAGCTTCTTGGCGGTGCGCAGCCAGAACGGGGAGCCGGTGTCTTCGCCGAAGTGCCAGGCGATCGCGGTTTGCAGGTAGGCCTCAGGATCGTCGACTGGCACCGATCTCGGGACTTCCAGCAGGGAAAAATCGATGTCGGCCACACCACCGATCCTGTCGCATGCCGGACCGCTCCGCCACGCTATCCGGGGCCGTTAGGCATACAGAGACTGAACATTGCATGCGCCGAACGTGAAGCTGGCCGCGCGCTCGGCCCCGAACGTGAAGTTGGCGGCACGCTCGGCGACTGACCGCGCTAGGTTTCGACGCATGGCCCTACCTAACCCATCACCCACCAGTACCGCCGTCGTGACCGGGGCATCGTCGGGCATCGGCGCCGACATCGCCCGCGAACTGGCCGACCGCGGGCACGGCGTCACGCTGGTCGCTCGCCGTGAGGATAGGCTGCGTGACCTGGCCGCCGAACTCGCTGGCCGCGTCCGTGTCGAGGTGATCGCCTGCGATGTCGCGGATTCCGCGGCGCGCGCCGCCCTATTCGACGAGGTCGAGCGGCGCGGGCTGACGGTCGACATCCTGGTGAACAACGCCGGCATCGGCACCATCGGGGCGGTCGCGAAGTCGCCCGTCGCCGACGAGATCGCCCAGGTGCGGGTCAACGTCGAGGCCGTCATCGATCTGACCACCCGCGCGGTCCAGCAGATGGTGCCCCGCGGGCGCGGCGCGATCCTCAACGTCGGGTCCACCGCCGGATACCAGCCGTTTCCGGGGCAGGCTGGCTACGCTGCCACCAAGGCGTTCGTGCAGAGCTACACCGAGGGAGTGCGCGCCGAACTGGCCGGCACCGGCGTGACGGTGGCGCTGCTGTGCCCGGGACCGGTGCGCACCGAATTCCTGCAGAATGCCGGCATGGACGAGCGGGCCTTTGCGGACGCGTTCCCGAAGTTCCTGTGGATGGCCTCGCGGGATGTGGCGCGCATCGGGGTCGACGCGCTCGCCGGCGACCGCGGGACGGTGATCGCCGGGCTGCCCAACCAGATCAGCACCCGGCTGTTTCAGTTCGTGCCGCGGCGGCTGCTACTCCCGCTGCTGGCCAGGCAGCACCCGGGCCTGCGCCGGGACAGGTCAGCGAGCTGAGCCGGGCCAACGCCGCATCCAGCCCTCGACCGGCAGCGCGAGGGCATTGCACAGCGTGCAGATCGTCCGATACCAGCCGACGGCCGTGAGCAACTCGATTCGTTGTTCGTCGTCAAGGAAGCGCCCCAGTGCTATCCACGTCGCCTCCGACCACGACCCGGTGCGCTCCAGCTCGTCGACCGCCTCGATCAGCGTCCGTTCGGACGGGCTCCACCGCGGATCGTCGGCACCGCCGGTGACCAGCGCGTCGCACTCATCGTCACTGACGCCCGCGATCGGCCCCCAGAAGGCGGCCTGCCCACCCCACTCGTACTGGCAGCCCACCAGCGCGCAGATCCGCAGGATCGCGATCGTCCTGGACCGGGGCGGCAAAAGTGCTGATACGTAGAGGGATTCACCGAGTTTGCGCAGCCGGGAGGCCAACGCCGGATGGCGCTGCAGGCAACGCACCAGAAGCAAGGGCTCGTAGCTGCGGTCGGGGTGGCCCCAGCTGTTGATGCTCGCAGCATCCGCCTCGCTCCACGGCGGAGCTAGCGGCGCGACACGGATCACATTGAAACCATACCGAAGTAGTGAATCGTGATTACTGAGCACGCCGCGGGTCGACGCCCGCGCGGCGCCACGCCTCGGCCGCCCATGGGGCGTAGACGAGCCCGAGCGGCAGCCGGTTGAAGACCGGATTCAACGCGCGCATCACGGCCGCGAACCGCTGGAATCTTCTCTCCTTCTTAACATCCCATGCGAGTTCGCATACTGTTCGCATTTGCGGCGGCATGGTTCCAACGAGGACCAGGCGGGTGTAGGCGTTGAGCGGCGCCGACAAGATCTTCCAGACCGGCCTGGGAATCCAGCGCGGGCCGGGTATTCCCTTTCGGATGTAGCCGGTGCCGTAGAGAACGGTCTTGTGCGGGACGAACCGCTCGCACATGCCGTCCCAATAGGTCAGGAAGTCGTCATATGTCTGCGGCTGGCTGCGGTCGCTGACGCCGTAGAGGCCATACCAGACCTTGCCTTCGTTGAAGATCTGTTCCTTCTCTTCGCGGGACAGCCGGCGGATGAACATGTCGGTGGTGTAGATGACCTGGTCGACGAAAGTTGCATGCGCCCAATAGAACAACTCTGGATTCAGCGCGTGATACCTGGAGCCGTCGCTGATGGTGCCTTTGATGGTCCGGTGGAAATCCCGCACCGTGCGGCCCCACTTGTGTGGATCCTCGGCGTAGACGGTCTTCATCAATGGCGGGCCCGTTCGCTTGGCCCGGCCCAACGTGTCGCTGAAGACCACCGAGTGATCCAGAACGCCCTGGCCGAGCTGCTCGATGCAGTTCTCGACGCCCGCGACGCGCTGGAACCCGAAGAACTGGGTGCGATGATCTCCGTAGAACTTCCATGTCAGGGACTCGGGCCCAAGCCGCGACGAGGCGTCGGCGACCTCGTCAACGAGGACGGGCTCGGCTTCGCCAACTCCGGCTGCGAAGCCGGCCGCACCCCGCGCCGCCTGGCCATTCTCGGCCGTCATCGCCAACCCCCGTGAAGCACTGACGCAAAAGTCTCTCTTTGTTGCAGATTACCAATGCCGACCGAAGCCGAGCGGTCGATCCGGGGCGCACCGCCAGCGATTGGAGTAGCGGTCTGTTTTCCCGGTCGCATGCCTTCGCTGTATCGGCAGGCTCAACTACCCTGTACTTGTGGCCGGACCGTCTGGGGCACCGCGGACCAGGTACGCCAGTTGCGGCGAGATCGACATCGCCTATCAAGTCTTCGGCGATGGCCCGATCGACCTGCTCGTGCTGCCCGGACCCTTAATCCCGATCGACTGCGTCGACGCCGAACCGTCGATGTACCGCTTTCATCGACGGCTGGCCTCGTTCTGCCGGGTGATCCGGCTCGATCAGCGCGGGATCGGCCTCTCGTCGGGGATCCCCTCGGGGGACATGATCGGGCCCGAGTACTGGGCGCAGGACGCCATCGCGGTGATGGATGCCGTTGGATGCGAGCGGGCGACGATTTTGGCCCCCGGATTCACGTCGTTGACCGGGCTCGTTCTCGCGGCCGATTACCCCGAGCGGGTGAGCAGCCTGGTGATCATCAACGGCGCAGCTCGCACCATGCGGGCCGACGACTATCCGATGGGCGCCGAAATCGACACCACCGATCCCTTCACGACGACCGGGATCGAGCCCGATGCCGTCGACCAGGGCTTCGACATCCTGAGCATCATCGCGCCCTCCGTAGGGGGCGACGACGCGTTCCGCTCGTGGTGGGATATGGCCGGCAACCGTGCCGCTTCTCCCAGCATGGCGCGCACCTTCATCAAGGAGATCCGGCGAGCCGATGTGCGCGACACACTGCCACGCATCACCGTGCCGACGCTGATCCTGCACCGCGACAACCCAGACTTCAGCCCCATCGGGCACGCTCATTACCTCGCCGAGCACATCGCCGGATCACAGTTCGTCGAGCTACCGGGCGATGAGGCCCTGTACTGGGTCGGTGACACCGCGCCGATGCTCGATGAGATCGAGGAGTTCATCACCGGCGTGCGGGGCGGCTCCGATGCCGAGCGCTTGCTCACCACCATCATGTTCACCGACATCGTCGCATCGACCGAGCGCGCCGCCCTGCTCGGCGACGACCGATGGCGCGACATGCTGGACAACCACGACACCATCGTGCGTCACCAGCTACAGAGATTCGGCGGACGTGAAGTCAACACGGCCGGAGACGGATTCGTCGCGACATTCAGCAGCCCCAGCGCCGCGCTTGCGTGCGCGGACGAAATCGTCGACGCGGTCCGGGTGCTCGGGATCGAGGTGCGGGTGGGCATTCACGCCGGCGAGGTCGAGATGCGCGGCGCCGACATCGCCGGCATGGCAGTGCACATCGGTGCACGCGTGGCAGCTCTGGCGGGATCCAGCGAAGTGCTGGTGTCCTCGACGGTGCGCGACATCGTCACCGGATCGAGGCACAGATTCGCCGACCGCGGCGAGACCGCACTCAAAGGTGTGCCGGGGCACTGGTGGCTGTATGCCCTGGTAGCCGAGCATGCGGTCGTCAGACGTTAACGAAGCCCACATTCTTCGATTGTCGAGACAACGGCTTGCCGGCGCGCGGGGGAAGAAACGCCGGCACGATTCAGTGGGCGCGCGGCAAGAAAGATAAGGACTAGTCCCGTGTGAAAGCGGGGTGTTGCCGTATCAGCAGCGACAGCAGCCGCTCAGGGGGCGCGACCCGGAAAAGGCTGAAGCAACCCGGTTGACCCGACCAGGCACGACGACGGCCTTGCCGGCTGCCAGACCGTCGAGTCCGGCCTGCGCCACTTTGTCCGCAGCAATCCACATCACCTGCGGCAGAGCCGATTCGGCTTCCTCCTTGCTGAACCCGGCAGCCTCACCAAATCCGGTGTCCACCGGCCCCGGGCGCAACGCGGTCGCGCTGACCCCGGTGCCACGCAGCTCGCCGCGCAGGCTGTGGGTGTAGGACACCACGAACGCCTTGGCGGCTCCGTAGGCCGCTTGGCCCGGCAACGGGCCGAAAGCGGCCACCGACGCCACGTTCAGCAGCGCACCCCGATGACGCTCAACCATGCCCGGCAACAACCTGCTGCACAGATCCACCACCGCGGCCACATCTACTTCGACAAGGTTGAGTTCTTGTTCTGGAACCGATTTCGCGACGGTGCCGAGCGTCGAAAGGCCAGCATTGTTGATCAGGATGTCCGGCACCCGGCCGAGTGCGGCGATCCGGTCCGGCAGGGCTGCTCGGGCGGTCCGGTCAGACAAGTCGGCGGGCAGCGGGTGGGCTTGCGGGCCGCTACGAAGTCACCCTCGCAGCGCACGAGGGCTTTCTGATCCTCAGCCAAATCGCCCTGCTACTGCGGCGACTCGACCGCAGCCAGTTGTTCGACACGCTTTGGTCACAGGATGCGGTAGCGGATCTCGGCGGCTGCCGCTTGCGCGATCGACCACACGAGCGGGTGAGTGAGCGGGCGGGAGAACGACGGCATCGTGGGTATCGAGTCCGCGGCGGCGTTCCACAGCACAATGTTCGGGTGCCCAGTCATAGTCGACGGGACGTATAGACCGTCGAGTTCAGGCCAGGTCGTGTAGATCGCGCGGGCCCACCGGCGGCAGATGGATCGGGGTGCGGCCAGCAATGCAGCTGAAGCGGTGTTGCGGAGCAGCCACGTTCCGGACATGTCGAGCAGCCGCAGTCTGCGTTGGGGTTGCCAGGCGGTGAGAGTCGGCGCGCCGGCGCGGGTGTTGATGACGCGCGTTGTCTGGTAGACCTCGGCGAGGCTGGTTGCGATATCGGCTGCGGCGTACAGGACGCCCTCAGCCTGCGAGCTGGGCTGAGGGCCCGGGTGTGGGTCCCAGCGCATCGACGGCAGCGGCCCGTAGGTGCGCAGCGTGTTCCAGGGCAGCACGTGCTCGCCTTGGGTGCGGTGGACGCGCCATAGGGTGCCGGTGTAGTCGGCGCTGTCGTCAGGTTCCCTGGTGAGCTGTTCTGGGGGTGTTCGTGGCGCCTTCGGTTTGGGGCGTGGGCTCACCAGCGCCCGAGATCTTGGATGAATCCGGCAACCAACGCGGGGTCGCCGCCGGCGGCCAGGTGCTCGATCGGGGTCCGGTCGTCGAAGTCGGGCTGCGGGGTGTGCATGAACACATCCAGAACCGCGGGGGTGGTGCCACGTGGTATCGCGGGGACGATCACGTCCAAGCCGGGAAGCAGTTCATCACCTAGGAACTGCCACCTCGGGATGCGTCGGCTTCCTTGGAGATCGAAGGCCCATAATCCTTTCCCGGTGATGCGCCGCGACACGCGGGACCGGTCGACGCCGAGGACTGTGGCGGCTTCTTTGATGCTGACCGATCCTGAGAGCGCGCTGGTGAGTTGTCGCACCGCAATGCGGGCGCGGGCCTGACGTTCGTTGTCCGCCGACCATGCGTCGATCACTGCTACTGCACGGGGTTCGGCGTGCGTGCGCAGGAAGTCCACTTCCGTCGTCGACAGGGTGGTTGCCCCCGGGATTGCCGCAAATGCGGAGTCCAGCTCGTCGAGGACCTCGTCGACGGTCAGGTCAATCTGGTGTTTAGCCAGTAGAGCGCCTAGCGCGGGGGCAGTCGATCCATTCATACTGCACAGACTAGCACTGCCATGCGGGTATGTGCGCGCGGACTTCGATCGGACGCGCCGCGCGTCCAGTTCAAGGGCGCTGTCACGTTATTTGAAAACTATTGTGGTGTAGTTGTTTTTGGAGCTGTGGTGGTGGATCAGCTTTGGGTCGTTGACATTTCAGGCGGCAGCGTCGAGCGCGATAACCTCACCCCAGACCGCGAAGCGGTCGGCCATTTCGGTTCGCCATCCGGGCGCGCTGAGCAGATGCCGCCGCGGCCGAAAGTGTGCGGAGATGCCGCTGAAGGCAGACAGGAACCGTTGGGCATGCCGGGCCGATTTAAAGCGTTTCATCGCCCGTTCTCGCTGTCGGGTGGGCTGATGAGAGTTCTCAGCTCGATTATTTAGATACTTCGACTGCCGGTGGGTCACCGACGGCATCAGCTCGCGGTGAGCGATCCTGTCGCTGGCCAGCTTGTCGGTTACCAACACACGTGGCACATACCGCAGGCCTTGAGCAACTTGCGGAAGAATCGCTTGGCTGCTTTGGCGTTTCGGCGTGACTGCACCAACACGTCCAAGACGTTGCCGTGCTGGTCGACCGCGCGCCACAGGTAATAGGTGATGCCGTTAATCTTCACAAACACCTCGTCGAGGTGCCACTTGTCGCCGGGGCGTGGGCGGCGGCGACGTAGCTGGTTGGCGTAGGCCTGCCCGAACTTGGCACACCAGCGCCGGATCGTCTCATAGCTCACCACGACACCACGTGCCAGCATCAGCTCCTCGACCTCACGAAAGCTCAACGAGAACCGAAAGTACAGCCACACGCAGTGATTGAGGATCTCCACCGGGTAGCGGTGGCCCTTGTACGACGCCGTTGCGGTCCTCACCCCACCGATCTTTCCAGGTCGCCAACGCTCACTAACGTGACAGTGCCAGCGTGAGGTAGGCGCTTTTAGTGACGACGACGGCCAACCGCCCGGCGAGCTCCTGGAGGCGGTCCGCGCTGCGTGCCACCATGACAACCTGGTAACCGCGGCGGGACAGTATTTGAGCGAATTCGACGCCGATTCCGGACGAGGCGCCCGTGATTATGCCAGCGCGGTCGTTTCTTGGTGGTGGGAGAGCCATGAAACGACGGTACCGGCTAGCCTCCGTGAGTCCGTGCGAGCTCAGCCAGGCGGTCCATCGACTCTCGCAGCATTTCCGGCGTCGTCGAACGAGCCTTATCCAGCCGCTTGCTGTCGGTCAGTGCCGTCCAGTCGTAGGTGTGGGTCACGTTGGTGAGTGTGGAGTTGATCGGCTCGAGCTTCCAACGCCACAGGTGGCCTGGCGGCTGCTTTCCGGGTTCCGCCGGACACCATGCGATCTGGCTGCCTTCGATGAATTCCACAACATGGTTTTCCCGGACCGCTCCGTTGGTCAACGTCGTTTTGAACACGTCACCGACCTGGCGGACACGCTGCCCAGGGGCAGCCGCGGCGAGATTGTTATTGCCGTCCCAGCTCGGTTGGAGGGACGGATCGGCGATCAGGTCGAAGATCCTCTCGGCGCTGGCCGACATTGCGCGAGTGGCGCTGATGACGCGTTCATGGGAATCGGGTTCCATGTGCTAATCCAAACACGTCGAGCGGGTGCGGGACCGACCAACGCCGATCCCGCACCCGCCCCATTCGGACTACCAGGTAGCCGCCTCAACTCACTCGCAGCGCCTCGGCCGGTCCGGACAGGGCCGCTTTGACGTGGCGGGTCAGCTCGTCGGCCAGGACCTCCGCGTCGCCCTGCTCGACGCCGTCGACAATGTGCCGTGCCACGTCGCGCGGGTCGTTCTTGGGGACGTCGAATTCGGTGGTCATGTCGGTGTCCGTGTACCCCAGGTGCGCGGACGTGACCAGCGTTCCCTGCTTCTCCAACTCGATGCGAAGCGAATTGGTGAGCGACCAGATGGCCGCCTTGGAGTCTCCGTAGCCGCCGAAGCCGCCCACCCAAGCCAAGACGGAACTGATGTCCACCAGGGCTCCGCCGCCGTTGTCGGCCAGCACCGGCGCGAAGGCCTTGGCCACCCGAAGCGCACCGAAGTAGTTGGTCTCGAAGACCGCCTTGACTTCCTCGATGTCACTCGCGAGCAGCTGGGGCGCCCCCAGGATGCCGGCATTGTTGACCACTATGTCTGCATCCGCTGCCGTAATCGCCAGCGCTGCAACTGACTCGGGCTTAGTGACGTCGAGCTCGACGCTCACAACCCGGGGATCTGCGCTTGGCTTCGGCGCCCGCGCCGTGGCGTACACCTTGGCGGCACCCCGCTGCAGGAACTCTTCCACGATGGACTTGCCGAGGCCGCGCTGCCCGCCGGTTACCACGACCGTCGACCCTTTGATGTTAACCATGATCCGTTCTCCCTGACTTAGGTGAAGTAACTTTGATTCTGTCACGCTAATTGACGAGCATGACATAGTCAAGTAGCATTTGGATATGTCCGAATGGTCTGCATCACACCGATACCAACTCGGGGCGGCGCCCGGCGGCCTCGGTCTGGTTCAGGACTTCCTGAACACGGTCGGCATCCAGGAATATGGCCCGGACCTGCTGACCGACTCCGCATTCGCGCAGGCCTGGGCGACCGACGCAGTGGGGACCTGGTCACGGTTACGCGGCATCGACGCGGAGCCGCCAACGCTGAACGACGCCGACCTGCCGAAGCTTCGCGCCTTCCGTGACTCCGTGGCGCAGATGCTCGCCGGCCAACAACCGGACGGGCGAGGAATCGCCGGGGTTTGCGCATCCTTCGCATTGTCGGGTGCGGGCGAGGTGCAGTTGGTACCCGCGGGAAGCGGCTGGCGCTGGCTGGCTTCGGCGTTGTGGGGTGAGATCTTGCTGAGCCAACAGGCGGGAACCTGGCGGCGGCTCAAGCAATGCCACCGCCATGGCTGCGACTCGACGTTCTACGACCGTTCGAAGAACAACAGCGGGGTCTGGCACAACGTGAAGACGTGCGGTAACGCCGAGAATTTGCGAGCTTCCCGGGCTCGCCGACGCCAGCGAGAATTGACGGCCGGTCCTCCGGATTGATCGTTTGCCAGTGCAACCGGATCAGCAGCGCTCGACGCCCTTGCGCATGAGCCGTGGGCCGGAGGTCAAGACGCGTGGCCTGCTATTCAGCACGGCCTGCAGCGCGTCGCACGCGCGCGCCTTGATTGGAGCGACTAGGTCGAAGTTGGTGTCTAGGCCGAAGTTGGTCGACACAGCATTAGCCCTTCGTCGGTGCGGCCAGTCGGCCGCCTCATGGAATTTCACCGCGTCTGTTTTACGAATCCGCCGCGCTGCGGTAAACGGCTCGAAAAGCTGGAACGTGGTCTGCGTTGTGGCCTATTGCACAGGCCGCACGGCATAGTGGCGGAAACCCGGCACCGCCTTGTGGCGGGGTTTGCTCAGAGCCCTGACCCTATCACGAGAGGCCGACTCTTTAGGTTTTCTATGCGTCTGAGCGAGTCAGCTCGTCGTAGCTGCTCGTTCGACGTCCAGCAGCTGCTCGCCGCGGCGTTCTTCGTCGTAGGCCTTGCGACCACCGCGGAGACCGAACAGCCGTTTCGAGATCAGCAGGTAGATCACCGCGGCGACGTTGATGGTGAATGTCACCACGCGCGTCATCGTGATGCCTTTGGCCAGATCATGGATCTCCAAAGGCAAAAAGACCGAGGTGGCCACCACCGCGAAGTACTCGCCCCACCGTTTCAGCAACCACAGGCCGACACCTTCGACGACTTCCAGCAGCGCGTAGGCGACCAGCATCAATGCCACAAGCACCAACGTGGACGGTTTCGCGGCCAGCGCCTTTTCCAGCTCATGCACCGCCGTCATCTGGTCGACCTTGAACCCCGCGGCGCGGAAGATCGGCAGGTCGCGGTCGAGAGTGGCCTGAATGGAGCCGCGCACGCCGCGGAACTTCCACACCGCATACGCTGCCAGCCCGATCACCACCGCCCGGAACAGCCGTTCGATCGCCAGCGCGCGAATAATGATCGCCTGGCGTAAAGCCTTGCCGCGCATGATCATCGGCGCGTCCTCGGCCTGGCCGCGTCCGTGCGGCTCGCCTAACGTGAATACGCCGCACCGCAGGCAGCGCCACACCTCACCCAACCCGGTGGAGCCGCTGAGCCGGGCGGCAAGAGCCTCCTCGTCGGGCGCATACGTGGCGTGTCCTGCGAGCGCGCAGGTGACCAACTCCCACTGGTTGATGCGGGAATCTTTGGGATCATTGTGACCTTTGCGCATGGCCGATCATTCAATCAGAACCGCGGCTTGCCGCGTGGACGTTGAGCGGTGGACCTCGCCGCTTCAGCCGACCGGCGCCACCGAACGCTGCTGGGATTCTGTGATCACCGCCGTTTCCTCATTGAGCTGTTTCCCGATCACCCGGATCTGACGCGCGCTGAGCGGGCACAGCGGATGCACGGCCACCATCAGCGCGGCGTGTCCACGGTGATCGAAAATTGGCGCGGCGATGGTGACCACGGGTTGTTTCCGGCGACCGGGGTTGTCGTCGGAAAGGAAGCCGATGGTGGTGAACTCGACGAGTAACTGATCCATGATGTGGCGAACCGGCGTCGGCATCTGGTCACTATCCAGCGTGCCGACCACCTGGACGGCCTGCGCGAGCGCAGGCGTAGTCCAATCGACGTCGAATCCGCGCTCGCGTGTGTGCCGCAAGACCTGTTCGAGGCGCAGCGTGCGATCCGCGTTGCTGCCCGCACCACGGCGGATCCACGCGCGTTGTTCCTCTTCGGTGTCCCAGGCGGCTAACGCGACGCCGAACGGTGGCGCATACGGGATGCGATCACCCGGTATCCCCGCAGGCTGGGTGGCGGGGTCACCCTCGAACGCGGTGACCACCAACGAATCACCGAATCGCTCCACCACAGAGCCGGCATACCCGACCTCGCGGGAGAGCCGCAGCGCTGCCGCACGAGCCGCATGCGCCAGCGGCCGGGCGGTGTCGGTCCGCGCCGCCACCACGGCCAGCGCGGGGCCAAGGGTAAAAGTCTTTGCGACAGGGTCGCGGCTGGCCCACCCACGGTCACACAACGTCTTCAGGATCGCATGTGCGGTGGCCTGCGTGACATCGAGTTCGCGCACGATGTCGGAGAACCGCAACCGCGCATTCCCGGACCGCGCGAGCAGCTCGACAACGTCGAGCACTCGGGCGGTCGGCGCTGACGTCGATCCGCGAATGCCTTGACTCCCTTACCGCGAGGTTCCTACAGTTACACCGAACATTCGAAATTTAACATCGATTATTCGACAAATATAGGGCTGTGACGCATTGCGCGCTGTCGTTTTGAGGGAAGGCCGGTTACGGGTCGGTGAGACGCCGGACCCACAACCCGGACCTGGTGAGCTGCTGCTCCGGACGCTGAGCACCGCGATCTGCGCATCGGACGTGCACTTCATGGACTACCCCGAGCTCGGCGTCGACGATCCGACCGGCCGCTCGCTGTATGACGCGGACCAAGACATCGTGCTCGGCCATGAATTCGTCGGCGAGGTCATCGGGCACGGGCCAGGCTGCTCGGATCAGTTCGCCGTCGGTGCGCGGGTGACCGCAATGCCGGTACGCCTGGTCGACGGCGGGGCCGGCGGCCTGCGGATCATCGGCCAGCATCCCGAGGCGCCGGGCAGTTTCGCTGAGCTGCTGGTGGTTTCGGAAGTGGCGGCCAAACCGGTCTTGGGTGACGTGTCCAGTGACGCGGCCGCGCTGACCGATGCGTTCGCGGTCGGCGAGTTCTACGTGAGATCGGCACACCTCCAAGAGGGTGAGGTCGCGATCGTCATCGGTGCCGGAGCTATCGGCCTTTCGGCCGTCGCCGCCCTGGGCAGCCGGGGCATCGAACCGGTCATCGTGGCGGACTACAAGTTTGACCGCCGCGAGCTGGCCCGCGACTGCTTTGGCGCGCACGTCGTGGTCGATCCCGCCGACAAGACCGCCTTCGACGCGTTCAACGAGGTTCGCGCGGAACGCGGTTTGCCCGGCCCCGCTGTCGTGTTCGAGTGTGTCGGCGCCGCCGGGCTGATCCAGAACATCGTCGAATCCGCCGAGATGGGTACCCGGATCTACTGTGCGGGTGGCTGGTACACCGGCGACACGCTGGACATCACCACCGCCACTCGGCAAGGCGTCACAATCCAATTCGGCGGCGGCCCGCACCCGCAGGACTGGTACGGAACGCTGGACGCAATCGCGTCCGGACGGCTGGACCCGTTACCCAGTGTGGGCAAGATCGTCACCCTTGACGAAGTGCCAGCCGCGCTCGACATGGCCCGCCGGTCCGACGGCCCGCCACGCATCGTGGTCCACCCGAACGGAGACGGCGTATGACCGAACGCAATGATCGTCACGAGATCTCTGATCTGCTGGTGCGCTACGCCACCGGGATCGACAGTCGCGACTGGCCGCTGTTTCGCACGGTGTTCACCGATGACTGTCACCTCGATTACGGCGAGATCGGCGTATGGAACGGAGTCGACGAGGTCACGGACTTCATGGACCAGACACACGCCATGGCGGGACACACCATGCACCGCTTGACCAATCAGGCCATCGCGGTCGGCGGCGACAAAGCATCGGCCCGCACCTACGTCGACGCGGTGATCATGTTCGGCGACAACCAGGCCGGCGTCAACGCGCTCGGTTTCTACGACGACGAGATCGTCCGGACCGCGGACGGCTGGCGCATCGCGCGGCGCCGGTTCACTCAGGTGCGGGTAACTACGTTCGGCCAACCGTAAACGGAGCAGGGGTATTCGGGTGACTTTCGCGACGAAGTATGGACCGTGGGCGCTGGTCGCCGGCGCCTCGGATGGGGTCGGTGCCGCCTTCGCCAAGGGACTCGCCGAGCGCGGTGTCAACGTTGTGCTGCTGGCCCGCAGGCAGGCGGTGCTCGATCAGGTTGCGGCAGAGATCAAATCAGAGACATCCGCCGAAACACGCACTCTCGCTATTGATCTCGCGCAGCAGGACGCCGCATCGACAATCGCCGCGGCCACCGGCGACCTGGAGATCGGATTCCTCGTGTATTGCGCGGGTGCCGACCCGAACTACGAGCCCTTCCTTGCCAACCCGATCGACGCCGCCGAAGCGATGGTGCATCGCAATTGCATGGTGCCGATGCAACTGTGCCACCACTTCGCTCCGGCAATGGTCCAGCGAGGCAGTGGCGGAATCGTCATCTTCGGGTCTGGCGCCGGATTAGCCGGGGGACCGAACATGGTTGCCTACGGCGCATCCAAGGCGTTCGACATGGTTTTCGCCGAAGCTCTGTGGGCCGAACTGCACGACAAGGGCGTCGATGTGTTGGGCCTCATCCTGGGCAAGACCAATACCCCCGCGCTGCGGCAGCTCGAACACAGCCGCGGCCAGATAGGTTCGCCGGACGACTTGCCGGTGGGTGCCGAGGCTGTGGACGACGTCATCGCCGAGGCGTTCGAGAATCTGACCAACGGCCCGACCTGGATGGCAGGCGACGCCATCCGCGGCGCCGCGCAAATGCTCGCGTCGCTCACCCGCAAGCAGGCCGTTGAATTGTTTACCGCGGCCGCGGCCGCGGCGATGGGCCCCGATCGTTAGCCGCGCGGGTGCCCAGCTAGCGGTGCTGACAGGCCGAAACACCACCACAATTCCGAGAACAGGTTTGCCAAATTCTGAAATCAGCGTCCCCGAACTTTTCGGATTGCATGACCTGGCCAGCAAATACAGGTCACTACCCGCCGATTGCCTGGCATCTCCCTGACGTTGCTGGCGTGACGTTGAGCAGGTAGTTTGGTCAACAGTTGGCCGCCGCCGCGAGCCGAAACCGCCACCAGTTAATCGGCACTCGTTGCCGAGTTGAAGGATGACGATGCTCGCCACAGAACGGCCCGCGACGGCGTCGCGTTTGCGGCGCCGCACGCTGACCCGGTCGGCGCTGATCACCGCGACATTCATCGCCCCGGCGGTGGTGCTCCGGATCGTCGGTCCGCAGCTGGATGCGGTGGCGGCGCTGCTGATCTATGGGGCCGCGGTTGTCTCGGCCAGCTTCCTGCTGGCATGGGCCGCCGAAACAGCCCAGATCGACGTCTCCGGTGGGCTCGCCATTGCCGTGCTCGCGCTGGTCGCGGTGCTGCCCGAGTACGCCGTCGACCTGTACTACGCATACGTATCGGGCCACAATCCGGATTACACCCAGTACGCCGCCGCCAACATGACCGGATCCAACCGGCTTCTGATGGGCCTGGGCTGGCCGGTCGTGGTGTTGGTGGGCGTGCTGGTGGCCCGTAAGGCCGGCGCTACCAAGTCCACCGGTTTGCTGTTGGAGCCCGCCAACCGGGTCGAACTCGGGTTCCTGCTGATCGCCGGTCTGGTCGCTTTCGTCATACCGGCGACCGGCCAGATCCACCTGGTGCTCGGGCTGGCACTGCTGGCCTGGTTCGGCTTCTACCTCTACAAGGTCAGCCACGGCGACGTGGAAGAGCCGGACCTGATCGGTACGGCCGCCGCACTCGGGGAGCTACCCGACCGCAGCCGGCGCATCGCCGTCGTCGGCATGTTGCTGGTGTCCGGCGCAGTCATCCTGCTCTGCGCCAAACCCTTCGCCGACAACTTGGTGAGCGCCGGGACCGAGCTGGGTATCGACCGATTCCTGCTGGTGCAGTGGCTTGCCCCGCTGGCGTCCGAAGCTCCCGAGTTCATCATCGCGACCATTTTCGCCGCCCGCGGCAAGGGCACGGCCGCCATCGCGACGTTGATCTCGTCCAAGGTCAACCAGTGGACGCTGTTGATCGGATCGTTGCCGATAGCCCATCTGCTGGGGGGTGGCGGATTCGCCCTCTGGCTCGACTCACGTCAGGTCGAGGAGGTGCTCCTCACGGCCACCCAAACGCTGATGGGCGTCGCGCTGATCCTGGCGCTGCGTTTCTCCCGAGCGAGCGCCTTGGCGCTATTGATGCTGTTCGTGGTCCAATTCCCGCTCGCCTCGACCCAGGGCCGACTGGTGCTCTGCGGCGTTTACGCGGTGGTGGCGATCGCCGGGTTGATCGTCAACCGCCGCAACCTCGCCGCCACCGTCCGGGCGCCGTTCGTCGGAACGGCGATCCGGCACGGCGGTCACCCCCATCATGAACCGGAGAACCCCACACTCCCGAGGTAGCACCCGCCGCGTATACGGTCCAAGTATGAATCGAGTATCGGTGATCACCGGCGGTGCGGGCGGCATGGGTCTGGCCACGGCCAAGATCCTCGGCCGCGACCACACCCTGGTCCTCGGCGACGTCAGGCAAGACCGGCTGACCACCGCGGCCGCAACCCTGCAGGACCTCGGGATAACTCCAACGATCGTCAACTGCGATGTCACCGACCGGCGTGCGGTCGATGAGCTGTTCGACGCCGCAGCCAGCCTCGGGACGGTCGCCTCGGTCATCCACACCGCGGGAGTAAGCCCGAGCATGGGCGCTGCTGACTACGTCATGCGAACCAATGCAGTCGGCACCGTCAACGTCAACGAGGCGTTCCACGCGACGGCCGGCGAAGGTTCCGTGATCGTCAACGTGGCGTCAATGGCGGCCCACCTGTTGCCCCCGGAAATCATTCCAATAGGGCAATTCCCGCTGGCGCTTCACGACGTGAACGCCTTCATGGACGCCATGATGACGGCTTGCAGCATCGCCCCCGAGGATATGCGATCCGGTATCGCTTACGCCGTGAGCAAGAGCTTCGTGAAGTGGTACAGCCAGTCGCAGGCGGAGAGATTCAACGCGAGCGGAATGCGCATCGTCTCGGTCTCGCCAGGCTCCGTCGACACCGAAATGGGCAGGCTCGAGGAGCAGGCCGGGGCCGGTGCGATGGTTGCCGACGCCGCGGTCCCGAGGTGGGGCAAGGCCGAGGAAATGGCGGAGCTGTTCGCCTTCTGTGCCAGCGACAAAGCGGGTTACCTCACCGGCACCGACATCCTCAACGACGGCGGGGTGGTCGCCTCGATGACGGAGCGGGCCAGGGTGGCCGCCGCCAACGGCTGACCTCCACAAACCCGGCCGGCATCAGACCAGGTAGTACAGGTCCGTGTGGTCGGTGTGTTCGGGTTCCCCTGTGAACGGCTCTTTGAGTTTCAGCTCGGCAAGCTTGTTGTGGGCGTACCGGACCGCTTTGAGCGTCGCCGAGTATTCCTCTTCTTCTTCGGGGAACACGTGCTCCGCGGGGAACCAACTTTCGAATCCGACGTTTTTCAGAAGGCCAAGCGTATCGGGTCGTATCCCGGCAAGCAGGACGGTGACGCCGCGCTCGGTCTCTTCCCGCAGGAATTGCTCGATGTGCTCGATGCAGACGACGTCCGGGTGGCGTACACGTTTGAGCCGCAACACCGCGAATTTGACCTCCAAACCGGAACTGTCGTCCTCGATCCGCTGTCGCAGCGTCTCGAGATAGTGATCCAATTCGGGCGCGGCACCGAAGAACAGCTCGCCTTCCAGGTCGAAGATGACGAGCGGGGGATCTGCGGGCTCACCTGGAAGACGTTCGCGGACAACGCGTTCGGAGGTGACGATGAGTTCTCTGGACTTCAGCTGCGCCGCCCGCGGGATGAACAGCAGGATCGACAGGATCACCCCGAGCAGGACAGCCTTGTCGAGATCGATCGCTATTCCGGTGATCGCTGTGACGATCACCAGGCCTGCGTCATAACGGGAGGCTTTGAGCGTATAGACCAGCCGCTTGAAGTCGACCAGCCTGGCGGCCGTCACCAGCAGCAGCCCAGCCAATGCCGGCTGCGGAACGTACCGCAGCAACGGTGCAAACAACAGCAGCGCCGCGGCAACCGTTGCGGCCGAGACGATCCCGGAAAATCGGGTCAGGGCACCGGCCTGGAAGTTGATCGCCGATCGCGACAAAGAGCCCGAGCCTGGCAGGCTCTGGAAGAAGCCGCCGGCGAGATTGGCCAGGCCTTCGGCCATGATCTGCCGGTTGTAGTCGATCTTCTGTTGAGTCTGGTCGGCGATGGCTTTGGCGATCGACAACGCCTCGATGATGCCGACGAAGGCGATGGCCAGCGCACCCGTGGACAGATGCGGCAGCCAGTCGGTCTGGAGCTCAGGGATATGCGGGCTGGGCAGGCTCCGCGGGACTTTGGCGGCCACCGACACCGCGGTATGGCCGTTGGCTCCCGGAATCGACCATCCCGCGAAATAGGCGACCAGGGCGGTGATAACCAGTACGGCAAGCATGTCGATCTGCGGCAATCGGTAGCGTTGCACCAGCTTGCGCAGGACGACCGCCAGTACTACTGCCGAGGCACTCACTATCAGGGCGCGGTAGTTGACGCGATCGCCGTGGAACAGGGTGAGCCATACGCGCCGCAAGACCTGCATGTGGCCGTTGCCCTTGTCGCGTACGCCAAGCGCGTTGCCCAACTGCCCCATCGCGAGCAAGAGCGACGCGGCCGCCATGAAGCCGATGATCACCGACTCGGAAATGTAGCGGGTCAGGTTGCCCAGCTTGAACAAGCTGATAATGATTTGGAACACGCCAACCAGCACGGCCAGCAGGAACAGCCCCTCGAAGAGTTCCTTGGTGTTCTCCGGGTCGAGGAAGGCAAGGGCCGAGAAAACCAACAGCGAGATCGCGCTCGTCGGGCCGTTGATCAGGTGCGACGACGACCCGAAGATCGAGGCGACGATCGTCACGACGATTGCCGAGTACACGCCGAACCTGGGATCCACTCCGGCAATCAGCGCATACGCCATGGCCTGCGGGAACGAAATGGCCGCGACGGTGAGGCCGGCAATCACATCGTGCCGGCCCTTCACCAGGGTGTAATTCAGAGCAAGGGCCACGTGTGTTCAGTCCTTCGCTATGTGCCCGACGCCGCGCCGGACGGCGACGCTGAGAGGGTGTCCAGAATTCCGTTGGTGCCGAAGAACTGCTCGCGCGCGTCGCTCCAGTCCTTGGCGATGGCGCTGATCGGGAAAAGCGTGAGCGGGGGCAACCGGTCCTTGTGTTTCGCAAGGATTTCCGGCTTGAAGGGCCGATAGCCGTATTGCGCTATCTGCTCTTGTCCGGCGTCGGTGAACAAGTAGTCGAGGTATGCCTTGGCGTAGGTCGCTACCTTGGGATCAGTGACGTTTGCATCGACCCAGGCCACTGCGGGCTCGGCGAGGATGCTGACCGGCGGGTATACCACCTGAAGTTCGTCCTTGTTGGCGGCGACCTCGCGCAGCGCCTCGTTCTCCCAAGCCAGCTGCACGTCGCCGGTCTTGGCCAGGGTGAAGCTGTCGCCCGCGCCCCGGGCGCCGACGTCAGAGACCGCCACATGCCGCAATAGCGTCTTCAGGTAGCCGGTCGCGTCGGCCTGGCTGCCGCCGCGGGTGGTGACCGAGCCCCACGCTGCGAGCAGACTTAATTGGCCGTTGCCCGAGCTGCGCCAATTGGGTGTCACGACGGCCACGTCACCTTTGACCAGGTCGGGCCAGTCGTGGATGGCTTTGGGATTGCCCTTCCGGACGACGAAAACGACGGTCGACGTATACGGCACCGAATTGTTCGGCAGGCGCTGTTGCCAGTCGGCGGCGATCAGCCCCCGCTTGCTCAGCGTCTGGACGTCGCTGATGAGCGCCAGCGACACGACGTTGGCCTTCTGGCTGCCGTCCAGGACGCTGCGGAGCTGTCGCCCCGAGCCACCGTGCGACTGCTTGATGTCCAGCGTGACCCCGGCGTGCGCGCGGTATTGCGGGATGAACGCCTTGTCGATCGCCGCATACAGCTCGCGCGTCGGGTCGTAGGAGACGTTGAGGATCTGGTTGGACCCTTGAGAGGAGCGATCGGAGCCGTTCTTGACCACGATCGCGGTCCCGGCCAGGACGATGGCGACGACACCGAGGATGTTCAGCCAGCTGACGTGAAACCGGGGGCGGAGACGCTTGAGCACCGGACGCGCATCTACCATCCGGGCGTCCTCTCAGCAGCGATATCCCAGACTGTTCGGTCCAGTCCGGGCACTCAACATATTTAGGCAATGTTAACGATCAGGCCACCTCGTGGCAGCCATGAGAATCAGCCTGAAGCTAACTGGCCGCGCCGGTGCACCCACTCTCGGGGCCGTAACCGCCAGGTCCGGCGCGCATACTCGAGCTCGGTGTGCGGCCATTGGGTGACGATGCGGCCGGTGGGTGAACGGAAGTAGCTGTCGCACTGGGTCCAAATGGTGCGCTCAAGGTCCGCGGAAAGCCGCTCGTTGTATCGCCGTTCGACGTCAGGACGCACCTCGAGATATCCGCCGCGACGCGCGAGCCGGCCTACGGCGCTGGCTACCAGTCGCGCACCGGCCTCGAGAATGTAGACAATCGAGTTGCCGCCCTGATTGGTGTTCGGGCCGTACAGCATGAAAAAGTTCGGGAATCCGCTGACCGCCACGCCCAAATAGGCGCTGGGGTCGTCGCCCCAGCGCTCGTGCAGGCTGTGCCCGCCAGTCCCGATGACGTCGATGCGCGACAGATAGCGCGATGTTTCGAATCCGGTGGCCAGCACGATCATGTCGACGTCCACGATCCCGGTAGCGGTGACAACCGACGTTTCGGTGATTCGGTCGATGGGGTCGGCGACAAGCTCGACATTGTCTCGCTGCAGTGCCAGGTAGTAGTCGTCGCCCAGCAGCACCCGTTTACAGCGGAATGGATAATCCGGTGTCAGCGCGCGCCGAAGCCGCTCGTCATCCACGGTGTGGTTCAGGAACGACGTCGCAACCTGGTTGCGGGAGGCCACCACCGGGTCGTCGGCAAAAGTCGCGGTGTTGTCGTGCTGGAATTTCCAGATCTGCCAGCGCATCCGGCGCACAGCCAGAGGGTTGCGCCGGAATTGCGCCAATTCGGCTGTGCTGTAGGCGCGGTCGTCCTTAGGGACCATCCATGGCGGTGTGCGCTGAAACACCGTCAGGTGTTCAGCGACCCGTGCCAGTTCGGGAACGACCTGCACCCCGCTGGCCCCGGTACCGATCACCGCCACCTTTTTGCCCGCCAGGTCGATCTCGCGATCCCATTGCGCGGTATGCATAATGGCGCCACCAAAGTCGGCCAGACCGGCGATATCGGGAAGCTTCAGCGACCCGAACAAGCCGGCGGCGCAGACGACGATGTCGGCGCTCAACGCCCCCGTCCGCCCCCCGCGGTCCAAACGCATGTCCCACTGCCAGGTGTCCTCGTTCCAGCGTGCGGTGCGGACTCTGGTGCCCACCATCAAATGACGACGCAGATCGAAGTCGTCGGCCACCGACTCCAGGTAGGCCAGAATCTCGGGTTGCCGAGCGTAGGTGCGGCTCCAGGATTTGTTGGGCGCGAACGAGAATGAGTAGAGATGACTCTGGATGTCGCAGGCTGCGCCGGGATAAACGTTCCGCCGCCAGGTGCCTCCGACGCCGTCGTCACTCTCGATGATCACCAGGTCGTCGATGCCGGCGCGGCGCAGCGCGACCGCCGCGGCAAGGCCGCCGAATCCCGCACCGATGATCGCTATCTTTGGCGCGGGACGCCGCCGGGTCGCCGCCCGCAGCCGGCCGAGGACGTATCTCATTGACCGATCTCGGCGCCGCGAATCTCGAGGCCTTCCATATCGCCGTTGGCCCGCCACGTCTGCAGGATGTCGGCGTACTCCGTCGGTCCACCGAAAAAGAAGCTGCCCTGGCGCGTCTTGGCGTCGGCCTTTCCTTCCCTGTTGTAGTAGCCGGGCGTGCAGGTTTTGGCCCGCTCGGCGGTCGCAGTCGAACGGGCCACCACGGTGTCGACCCACGCGGCTTCGGCGCGCAGCGACGCCTCGACCTCGGTGACGCCGCGCTCCAATGCCCAGGCGATGATCCAGGCGGCCTGGCTGGCTTGCACGTCAAGCAGATACGGGAAGTTCACCGTGAGCCCGGCCTGGGCGATGCTCTCGATAAAGCAGTTCGGGAAACCGTTAGTCTGCAAGCCCTGAAACGTACGCACACCGTCGCGCCACCGCTCGGTCAGTGTCACACCGTCACGCCCGATCAACTCGAAGCCGGTCCGACGGCAGTAGTCGGTACCCACTTCGAAACCCGTCGCAAAGATCAGGCAGTCGAGCTGATAGGTCACCCCGTCGACGACCACGCCGGACTCGGTGATGCGCTCCACCCCGCGGCCGCGGGTGTCCACCAGTGCGACGTTGCCCCTGTTGAACGTCTGCAAATATTCGTCGTGAAAGCAGGGCCGCTTGCAGAAGTAGCCATACCACGGCTTGAGTGCCTCCGCGGTGGCACGATCGGCCACCAACTCATCGACCCGCGCCCGGATCTCCTCCATCTTTGCGAAATCCGCGAGTTCTATGTCGCGCGTTCGCTCTTCGGGGTTCGATGAGCTGTCACCGCCGTGGCGCATGACCGGAAGCTTCCGGGTAATGCTGGTCCAGGCGTCCGCCACCAGGTCTTCCTCCGCCTGTCCGCCGCCGGTGAGGACCTGAAAGTTCTGTATCCGCTCTTGCTGCCAACCTGGCTGTAATGCGTTGGCCCACTGCAGATCCGTGGGCTGGTTAGCCCGCACATCCACCGACGAGGGCGTGCGCTGGAAGACGTAGAGGCGCTGGGCCGCCACGGCCAGATGCGGCACACACTGGACCGCCGTCGCACCCGTGCCGATGATGCCGACGCGCTTGCCGGCCAGGTTCTCCAGCTTGTCGCCGGTGTAGCCATAGTCCCACCGGCTGGTGTGAAACGTGTGCCCGCGAAACGAATCCAGACCGGGGATCCCGGGCAGCTTGGGCTTCGCCTGATAGCCGTTGGCCATCGAAACAAATTTGGCGCTTATCTCGTCGCCCCGGTTGGTGCGGATGATCCAGCGGGAACTGCCCTCTTCCCAACGTATCTCATGCACATCGGTCTGCAGGCACGCGTCGCGGTACAGGTCGTAATGCTCGGCGATGCGCTGGCAGTGCGCAAAAATCTCCGCTCCTTTGGCGTACTTCTCCGTGGGGACGTAGCCGAGTTCTTCCAGCAGCGGGATGTACACGTAGGACTCGACGTCGCAGGCGATCCCCGGGTAGCGATTCCAGTACCAGGTGCCGCCCACGTCGGCCGCCCTGTCGATCAGCCGCACACTCTGGACACCGAGTTCACGTAGCCGCGCGCCCGTCAACAGCCCGCCGAATCCGGCGCCGACGATCGCCACGTCGACCTCGTCGGCGAGCGGCTCGCGCGCGAATTTCCCATCCACCCAGGGATCCTCGGCGAACCGGGCGAACTCACCGGCTGTCTCCAGGTACTGCGCGATCCCGTCGGGACGCAGTCGCCGCGCCCGCTCGTCGGCGTACTTCTGTCGCAGCGCATCGACGTCGAACGGCCGCCCAGCAGTCTCGGTCAAGGTCTCGACTCTCTTTCCGTGACCCGACTCTATAGTTTCTAGCGCCGAACGCGCACTCAGGGCTAGATTTTGGCGCTTTTTTCACCCTGGTGTCACGTTCGGCGAAGCTGGCGCTGAATTCCGTCCAGCCCGCCCACAATGAGCCGCAATCCGAATTCGAACTCCTCGTCCAACGGCACCGGGAGTTCGTCGGCGACCGAAACCGTGGCGGGATAGCGGGATGGATCGAGTTGGTGGAAAGCGGCCGATAGTTCGGCGTCCCGCTGGCCTTGTCGACCACCGCCCGGTGCCGCTCCGGACTGTTGGATGGCAAAGCCGAGCACGTAACGCGCCAGCGTGGCGTAGGCGTGGGCGGCGACAGCCGGCGGAAAGCCGTTGTCGAGTAGCACCGACAGGCATAGCTCACGGTTGGCCAACGCGTTGGGCCCCATGGGGGTGTATTCGACAAGCAAGGGTGCAACATTGCCGTGCCGGCTGAGCGCGTCGAACATGTGCTGCGCAAACGACATACAAGCTTCTTGCCAGGTCAACTCGGCCACGGTTAGGGCAGCGACGTCGACCTCCCCGAGTATGTGGTCGATGACCGTAGAAACCAATTCGGATCGGGTGGCAAAACGACGGTAGAGAGTGGCGGTCCCCGACTCCAGGCGCTGCGCCAGGGATCGCATCGATAGTGCATCGGCTCCCTGCGCCTCGACGAGCTCTAAAGCCGCGGCGACGATCCGGTCCAGTGGCATCGCAGGACGCCCACGGGAGCGGTTCCCCCGGGGCTCGTTTTGTTGGGCCGCGGTAGTCATATCACCCAGCTATCGCCTAAACATCCAGTGGTACACCGGCTGCCGAGGTTCAGAGGAAAAGCGGCCACATCCGCCTCCGGTCAGTTCTTGACTGTCTATCTTATTAATGGTTACAGTGTAACCATTAATAACGCGACGAGCAACCCGCCTGATAGCAAGGAAATTCAGCCATGCTCCTCCCCTTGGCTTCCGAGCCCTCCACAGTTCCCACCGACCGCGACATGCTCCCCTCGGAGCGCCGTGAATTCGTGCGTACCCACCGCACTGCCGTGTTTGGTTACCGTCGGCGCAAAGACGGTCCGGGCATGTCGATCGTCTATTACATCCCCACCGACACCGACGAACTACTGGTGTCCACGATGGCAACACGCGGCAAGGCCCGCGTCGTCGAACGCGACGGCAAGATCAGTCTGTGCATACTCGACGAGCGGTGGCCTTTCGCCTACCTGCAGGTCTATGCCGACGCGACGTTGGACCGCGACCGTGATCTGGCCGTGGACGTGATGATGGCGGTTGCCGGCCGCATGTCGGGCCAACCGCTGGGCCAGGAAGCGCGTCCGCACGTCCAAGCGATGTGCGAGCAAGAGAGCCGCGTCGTCATCCGTTGCCGGCCGTATGGCAGCTACGCGACGCCACCGCGCCACCTATACCAGAACGACCAGGTCGAAAAGCTGACCCATTGGGCATCTGGCGTGGTCGCATGGAATGCCGCCGACCCCGCGACCGACTGATCACCTACTGCGCCGCTACGTCCTCGCGTAGCGGTCGCGCAGCTTGGCCAGCGTCGCCTCGATACCCGACGCGTTTCCCTTCGAGAAACCCATCCGCTCGTAGTACTTCAGGCCGTTCTTGATGGCACCGGCGTTGCGGTAGTCGAATGTCTCCGTGACCCTGGTCAGGTTCGGTGACAGTGACTCGAACTCCCACCGCCAGCTATGGCCCACCGGATGGCGCCACTCGACCAGTTCGTTCGGTCGAAGGGCGGTCACCGTGCTGGTGATGCGGTACGGCACACCGAACATCTTCATGCTGGTCGAAAACTTCGACCCCACAACCAGTTCCGCAGGTACCGTGAGGTTGGCGCCAACCGTGCCCGAGCCGTCCAATTCGCTGTGGCGCCGCGGATCGGCGGCGAATGCATACAGATCCGCGGCCGGCGCGGCCACTTCAACCGACCGGCTCACCTGCCGAGGTCCCGCGTCTACGACGGTGACTGTCATGTGGTTCCTTCGCTCTGTCCGGCAGCGCCACGTCGAGGCTACGCTTCGCCAGCATCGCCTACTGCTGAGGTCGGTCCGCCCGGCCCCTGGGGAATAGAGTTCCGCGCCACGACGCTATACCCTGGTGGGGTATAGAGAGGGAGCGCTGTCATGACCACGACCGAATACCGGGTGAGCGGGATGAGCTGCGGTCACTGCGAGGCCGCCGTCCGAGACGAGGTCAGCCAGATCCCCGGCGTGCACGGCGTGGACGTCAGCGCAAGCACGGGCCGGCTGGTCGTCACGAGTTCGGCCGCGATCGACGAGCAGGCCGTGCTCGGCGCTGTCGACGAGGCCGGCTATGCGGCGGTCCTCGTCACATGACGACGACGCCCGCGCGCGACATCGAGCTCGAGATCGGTGGAATGACCTGCGCCTCGTGCGCGATGCGCATCGAGAAGAAACTGAACAAACTCGACGGAGTCAACGCGACCGTCAACTACGCGACCGAGACAGCCACCGTCACCGTCCCCGCCGGCTACGGGCCGCAGGCACTGATCGCCGAAGTCGAAAAGACCGGCTACACCGCGTCGCTGCCAAAACCCACGACCGACGACCCCGAACTGACGTCGCTGCGCAACCGCCTGGTCGTGGCATTCGTGCTCGCCACCCCGGTGATCCTGATGGCAATGATCCCCGCGTGGGAGTTCCGCTACTGGCAATGGGTGTCACTGATCCTCGCGACACCAGTCATCGTCTGGGCGGGCCGGCCCTTCCACGCCGCCGCCTGGGCCAATCTCAAGCACGGCGCCGCCACCATGGACACGCTCGTCTCGGTCGGGACCCTCTCGGCGTTCCTATGGTCGGTGTACGCCCTGTTCCTGGGAACGGCCGGCGAACCGGGCACGCGACACACCTTCGAGCTGACCGCCGCACGCAGCGACGGCGCGGCCAACATCTACTTCGAAGTTGCCGCGGGTGTGACCTTGTTCGTGTTGGCCGGGCGCTATTTCGAGAAGCGGTCCAAGCGGCGCGCCGGTGCCGCACTGCGCGCACTGCTTGAGCTGGGCGCCAAGGACGTCGCGGTCCTGCGCCCCCAATTCGGAGGCACCGAGACCCGCATCCCCATTGACCAGCTCGCAGTCGGCGACGAGTTCGTGGTCCGCCCCGGCGAGAAGATCGCGACAGACGGCATCGTTGTCTCGGGCTCATCGGCCGTGGACGCCTCGACGATCACCGGCGAATCCGTTCCCGTTGAAGTGCGTGAGGGCGACACCGTCACCGGCGCCACCGTGAACGCCGGCGGGCGACTGGTCGTGCGCGCCACCCGGGTCGGCGAGCACACCCAGCTGGCGCAGATAGCCAGGCTTGTCGCAGCCGCCCAGTCGGGCAAGGCCGATGTGCAGCGCCTCGCCGACCGCATCTCCGGTGTGTTCGTTCCCGTTGTCATCGCCATCGCGGTGGCCACCCTCGGAGGGTGGCTCGTCGCCGGTTTTCCCGTCACCGCGGCGCTGACGGCCGCAGTCGCGGTGCTGATCATCGCCTGCCCGTGCGCGCTCGGGCTGGCGACCCCGACGGCGCTGTTGGTCGGCACCGGGCGGGCGGCGCAACTCGGCGTGCTCATCAAGGGACCCGAGGTGCTGGAGTCCAGCCACAAGGTCGACACGATCGTGCTCGACAAGACCGGCACGGTCACCACCGGCAAAATGGCCCTCGTCGACGTGATCGTCGCGCCCGGTTCCGACCGCGGCACCCTGTTGCGCTACGCCGGTGCCATCGAGGACGCCTCCGAACACCCGGTCGCGCAGGCGATCGCCAAAGCGGCCAGGGCCGAAGTCGGCAGTCTGCCCGCCCCTGAGGACTTCGCCAGCGTGGAAGGCAGAGGTGTGCGCGGCGTCGTTGACGGCCACACCGTCGTCGTCGGGCAAGAGAGCTTGCTGGTCGACTGGGCCCAGGACCTCGATCCAGAGTTGTTCCCAGAATTTTCCAAGGCCAAAGCCCGGGCGCAGAGCGCCGGCAAGACCGCCGTCGCCGTCGGCTGGGACGGTAGCGCCCGCGGGATCCTGGTGATCGCGGACACGGTCAAGCCCACCAGCGCCGAGGCGGTCCGGCAGTTCAAGCGGCTGGGGCTGACACCTGTGCTACTGACCGGTGACAACCAAACCGTCGCAAACCGGATCGCCGACGAGGTCGGCATCGGCCAGGTCATCGCCGGGGTGCTGCCCGAGGACAAGGTCGCCACAGTCCAGCGTCTGCAGTCCGAGGGCAAGATCGTCGCGATGGTCGGCGACGGCGTCAACGACGCCGCCGCGCTGGCTACCGCCAACCTGGGACTGGCCATGGGAACCGGGACCGACGCCGCGATCGAAGCCGCCGACATCACGCTGGTGCGCGGCGATCTGCGCGCCGCGGCGGACGCGATCCGACTCTCCCGCAAGACGCTGGCCACCATCAAGACGAATCTGTTTTGGGCCTTCGGCTACAACATCGCCGCGATCCCGCTGGCCGCGCTCGGGCTGCTCAACCCCATGATCGCGGGCGCCGCGATGGCTTTCTCCAGTGCCTTCGTCGTCGGCAACAGCCTGCGTCTGCGGTCCTTCGCAACCGCGATAGGCGAGGACGGTATGGGATAGTTGGTCTGGCCCACCAAGTTCGGGGAATCACGACCGGTGGGCCGATCACGAGTCACCTTCAAGTCAGCTCCAAGTTCAGCCTCGCAGAGGGAGGGCGATGCCGGTCCGCTACCGCTGCGCACCCACTCTCCGCGCAGCTATCGGATTCAGCGAAGGTTGCGGCCGTTGAGCGATTTCATCGGACAGCTGTCCCTGCTGCACGGCTGGCTGCCCGCGGCGGTGCAGGGGCTCGCGCTGCTGGTGGCGGTCGGCGCGATCGGATGGCGCAGGCGACGTTGGCTTAAGTGGGCACTACCGGTCGCGCTGGGCGCGGCGGCGGCGGTGACGGCGCTGTCGCATTGGTACATCACGTCGCTGGGAGTGGCCGGGGACCCGGCGCCGACGTCGCTGTGGCTATGGATAGCGATGAGCGGGCTGGCCGCCGCGGTGCTGTTGGTCGGCTGGCCGGGTGCCCGCTGGTGGCGACGCGGGCTGGCGGTACTTTCCGTGCCCCTGTGCGTGTTGTGCGTGTCCCTGGCCCTAAACGACTGGGTCGGCTATTTCCCCACCGTGGTCACCGCATGGAATCAGCTGACAGCGGGGCCCCTGCCTGATCAAATCGATCGGCTGCGGGTCACCGCAATGCAGGTCGCGGGAACCAGGCCGACCAAGGGCGTCGTGGTGCCCGTGACAATCAGCGCCGACGCGTCGCACTTTTCGCACCGCCCAGAGCTGGTGTATCTGCCTCCGGCGTGGTTCGACAGCAATCCGCCGCCGCGGCTGCCGACCGTCATGATGATCAGTTCCGCCTTCAACACCCCGGCGGACTGGCTGCGCGCCGGCGGCGCCTTCGACACCATCGACAACTTCGCGGCACACCATCACGGCTTCGCCCCGGTGCTGGTGTTCGTCGATCCGACCGGAGCGTTCGACAACGACACCGAGTGCGTCAACGGGAGCCGCGGCAACGCCGCCGATCACCTGACGAAGGACGTCGTGCCATTCGTGGTCTCGAACTTCGGCGTCAGCGCCGATCGCGCCAACTGGGGTGTGGCCGGATGGTCGATGGGCGGTACCTGCGCCGTCAACTTGACCGTCATGCATCCAGACATGTTCAGCGCGTTCGTGGACATCGCCGGCGACCGCAACCCCAACGTCGGCACCAAGGAACAAACAATCACCCGGTTGTTCGGCGGCAACCCCACCGCGTGGGCCGCATACGACCCGGCTACCACCATCACTCAGCACGGTCGGTATACCGGAGTGTCGGGATGGTTCGATGTTCCCGCGTCTTCAGGTCCGCGAAACCTCGCCGAGGCCGCCAATCCCAGCCTCGTCACCAGCACCGACCCCGTCGCCAACCCAGAAGGCCAAGACGCCGCCGCCAACTCGCTGTGCAACGTGGCCGCCGCCAACGGGATCAGCTGTGCGGTGTTCAGCCAGCCGGGCAACCACGACTGGCCGTTCGCCGCCCAGGCGTTCGCCGCGTCGCTGCCCTGGCTCGCCGCGGCGCTGGGCACCCCGGCTGCCGAGCCCCTGGCGCTACCGCAACGCGGTCGTGGGGCTTCCCACTAACCCAGCACTAACCCGCGCCGAGACCAATTCGTTAGCCAGCACACGCAGCCCTTATCCGACGGATCGTCGCTGGTAGTGGTACGGTTCGCTGCTGTGGCTGTGAAGTTTGGCGACGAGGACGTCCCCTACGCGGGTACGGCCGTCGCACGGCACCGCCGCAGATCCGCTACGGCGAATCGCACTGCGTTTGCCTCTTCCACCGGTGCCGGCTCCGAATTGAGCCGGCGTAAGTTCCTCGGGTCGCTCGCCGCGGCCACCGTTGCCGGCGTCGGCCTCGCGAGGCTGATCGTCGACCCACAACCACGGACATTCGCCCAGGCGCCGTCGGCCTCTGTGGCCACTTCCGGCCCGACCGCCCCTGCATCGTTGTTGCCGCCTCCACCCCTGAGCGCCCGCATCCCGCTGCCCGGTGGCGGAGCGCTGAGCACCATCCCCGGCAACGGTGACCTGCTTGCGCTGACCCTCGACGACGGTGTCAACAGCGACGTGGTGCGCGCCTACATACAGTTCGCCAAGGACACCGGCGCCCGAATGACGTTCTTCATCAATGGAATTTATGACGCCTGGACCGACCACCGGGCACTGCTGCGACCGCTGGTGGATTCCGGTCAGATCCAACTCGGCAATCACACCTGGTCGCATCCGGATTTGACGACGCTGCCGGCAAGCGAGATCTCTCAACAGCTCAGCCGCAATGACGAGTTCCTGAAGAAGAACTACGGCATCGGCGCCAAGCCCTACTATCGGCCGCCGTATGCAAAGCACAACGCCAGTGTCGATGCTGTGGCGGAGTACCACGGATACCAGGTACCGACCTTATGGTCCGGCTCGTTGTCGGACTCGACGCTGATCACCGAGGACTACATCGTGAAGATGGCCGATCAGTACTTCACGCCGCAATCGATCGTTATCGGGCACCTCAATCACCTGCCCGTCACTCACGTCTATCCGCAACTCATCGACATCATCCGCTCGCGGAACCTTCGAACCGTCACCCTCAACGACGTGTTCCTCAAAACCCCGTAGCGGCCGTTAGTCGGCGCGCGAAATGAACCCGCCCGACCCGCAGCGGCTTGGTGGACTCGCTTGGGTCGGTCGCACCGGTGGACACCTATCGCGCGCAGAGCGGCGCCGCCTCCTGCGCGCAATTGCGGTAGGCCAGTGGGAGAACGCCGTGGGAAGGGCCAAGCTCGCGCTAGGACGGCTTCCGGCCGCAGCGGCGCGGGTCGACCTAGACACATTCCAAGTACCCGATTCGAAGTTCGCGCGTGCGGCCGAAGACGCGTGCGCGGAAATGCCGCCGGCTCTTCAGGGCCACTCGTACCGCACCTGGTTGTTCGGGCGTGCGCTCGCGGTCATCGACGGGTCCATGATGGACGACGAACTCTTCTACTGCGGGGCGCTCCTGCACGACTACGGCATTGTGAGTCCCACGGCAGACCGCGATTTCACTCTCGGCAGCGTCGATCGGATGCGTCGCTGCGCGAGTTCGGCGAAAATCGCCGATGCACGTGTGGATCTGCTCGCCGACGGCATCTGTGTTCACACAACACCGGGAGCCAAGGTTGAAACCGATGGCACGATTGGCTGCTACCTCCAATGGGGGGCGATGGTCGACGGCGCCGGACTGCGCATCTGGGACATCGCGCCCGGCAACGTCGAGGAAGTGCTGCGCCGTTACCCGAGGGGTGATTTCAAGCGGGAGCTTGTCGGCATGATGCGTGCGGAAGCGGCGGCGGTGCCGGCGGGACGCTTCGGTCTTCTCGTTCGCTGTGGACTGCCGTTAGCCGTGCGGCTAGCGCCATTCGACTCCTAATATCGTTGAATATCTCTGCGGTATATACCGATACCGCAACACGCGACCTTCAGCGGTATCAACGATTTTCCGCGCGCGATCTCACAGGCGAGCGATAGCTGCCACCCAGCTGTACCCAACAACCAAGCGTGACGATGGGCGTGGATCTTGTTTGGCAGAAGGAGAGTATCGATGTTAACGATGCGGGAGCACGACGTTGATGATTATGTCGCGTTGCGCGACATGGACGCCACCGACGTGGGTACGTTGAGCGAGGACGACCGCGCGTGTCTTGACGAGTTAGGCGACTATCTCGTCTCTACTGATGTATTTCAGCGCTTCGCAATCTGGCTGCTGCACAAGCATTTTGAGCCTGCCGCGGGCGAGGTCTTCATGGAGAGCGTCACCACGGCGCCGCGCGGAACCGAAACCACGCTCGTCCAGCGATGCTCCGCGCGGGATTTGAACGCGACTTCGATGCGTTTCGACCCCGACGTCAGCACAGGTGTAGGCCTCATCGGCATGGAGTTCGCCGCCCCGGGCGACTTCGGCTCCACCGCGTCGGTCAACCCCGACGACGAGGTCGCATTGACCGGCATCGCCAAATGCCTTCGGGCCCATGGCAAAACCCAGCGGTTCGGCGTGCGGCTGATTCACAATCCGCTTGGCCTGCTGGCAAACGAAGTGCTCATCGAAACCTGCGACGTCGCACACCGAACCCTGCACTGCAGCGTCGGTGGGCGCGACGGCGTGCGCGCCGGTACCACCATCGAGACACGTTGGCATTGGGCACCAAGCCCGGGCGCGAGCGGGCCTACGGTGAAGCAGTACTGCCTGGCCCAGTGTTCCGCGGACGCCAACAGCGGTGTCCACCAAACCTGGGGCCACGTCCCAACAGGCTAACTACCTCGGGCGACGTTTGGCGCCGGCTCGTGCGCGCGCGGCAGTCTCACTCTGCGGATTCCGGCGATTCGGGGGGTTCCGCCGAAAGAAGCATCAGCAAGGTTTCGCGCAATTCTCCCAATCGCTGCTGCCCGAGGGTTCGTTCCCAACGCTTTTCCCTATCGAGCGCGTTGGCGCGCAGCACGCGCAGTGCTTGCCGACCGCGAGGCTTCAGCTCGATGATTCGGGCGCGGGCATCGGCGGGGTGGGGCGTTCGGGTGACGTAGTCATGCCGTTCCAGCCCTGCCACGGCCTGGGCTACCGCCTGGCGACTGACCCTGAGTCGGTCGGCGAGATCGGATGCGTGCAGCCCCCCGGCCGCCAGCGGTACCAGGGCGACCGCTTGCGCAGGGCGGATCCCGTCGAGTCCCGCCGCGGCGAACGCCGCTCTCAAGCCAGGTGCCCCGGATGCGGCCACCAAGTTCACCAGTGCCGGCACGGTGGGCTCCCAGTCGGCATCCAGAATGCGTCGCATGGCCATTGAGTGTGCCACTTGAAAGCGTTTTGACAAGTTACTTGTCAAATGTCGGCGTGGGTGCCACGATGGGCCCATGCGATCTGGATGCGTTCGGGTACTCACCGTGTTCCTCCTCGGAACCCTGGTTGTCGTCCTCGGCGGCTGCCTTGGCGGCGGCCATGCGCTGGGAACACCTGGTTCCCAGTCGATCCCGGTCGGACAGTCCTCTCAGACCATCCTGGTGGGCGGGGTCAGCAGGACCTATAACGTGTACCGGCCGCCAGGACTGGCCGATGGGGCACCCCTGGTAGTGATGCTGCACGGTGGCTTCGGCACGGGCGCGCAAGCCGAGCATTCCTACAACTGGGACGGCGAGGCCGACGGCGGGCACTTCTTGGTCGCCTACCCGGACGGTCTCAACCGCGCCTGGAACGCCGGGACCTGCTGTGGTGAGCCTCAGCGCGATAACACCGATGACGTCGGATTCATCACCGCCATGGTCGGCGCCATCGAGCAAGAGATCCCCATCGATCGCGCGCGCGTCTACGTCACCGGCATGTCGAACGGCGCCATGATGGCGCTTCGACTGGGCTGCCAGAGTGACACCTTTGCCGCGATTGCACCCGTGGCGGGAACACTTGTGACCGACTGCTCCCAAGCACGGCCGACATCGGTGATGCAGATACACGGCACGGCCGACGACAGAGTGCCCTACAACGGCGGACCAGGAAAAGCGTTCACGGCCAACGGGACCGCCCGCGTCGACGGTCCTTCGGTGGAGTCTGTCAACGCCACCTGGCGCGCCATCGACGCGTGCGGAGCGCCAAACTCAAGTACTTCCGGCGACGTAACGACCCAAACAGCCGGGTGCGCCGACGGGCACACCGTGCAGCTGATCTCGGTGGCCGGAGCGGGCCATCAATGGCCCGGCGGAGAGCCCAGTCCCGTGTTGGAGAAGCTCGCGGGTCTCCCGGCACCATCGACGGCCATCAACGCCACCGACACCATCTGGCAATTCTTCGCCCAGAATCACCGCTGAGCCGGCCAGTTCTCAAGCACTGAAACGCCGCCCGCTCCCGATCCGTACGCTGGTTGATGCTGGCCAGGAAGTCGGGATCGATGGCGAGGTAGCGGTGGTGGTGGTCCGGCTTGCGAAGTATGTACCGCGTGCGTACGCGGTACTCGCCTTTTGCTTGTGCGTTGCCCTGTGCAGTTCGTGCGCCGGTCCGCGACATGCGGGTCACGCTGCGCAGTCAGCCGAGCCATCCGCGGGGAAGCCCCTCCCGCACAGCGGATGTGGCCCGCCGATCACGTATGACGTGTTTCAGAAGGACGCCTTCGGGGTCGACTGGTCGAAGTCCAATGATCTGATAGCCTTCAACGCCAGAGGAACTGACGGTCTTTATCACATCTATACCGTCAAGCCGGACGGCACGAGTCGACAGCAGTTGGGAGTGGGTTCGCCCAGCTTCCCGCAACGTACAACGGGAACTCCCGTCTGGAGTCCGTCCGGGCGATTCATTGCGTTCGTCGCCGAAAAGTCCACTCACCCGGGAAACTCGGTGGGCGCCGCTCCCGGATGGGGCAGCTACTCGGACCTGTGGGTGTCCACGGCCGACGGCTCGCGGGCCTGGCAGTTGACCGACGTCCCCGCCGACAGAGACCACGGCACGATCATTCCGGAGTTCTCGCCCGACGGCCGACTGCTGGAATGGACCGAGCGCACCGCGGCCGGCAAGGTCCTCAATCCGGACCGCTTCGCCGGGTACTGGGTGATCAAAGTCGCCGACTTCAACGTCGGCCCAGACCGCGCCCCGTCGCTGTCCGGCGTTCGCACCGTCTCGCCACCGGGTGACGCGTTCAACGAAAGTGGCGGATTCTCAGCGGATTCCTCGTCGCTGGTGTTCACCAGCGACTTCGAGACACACAACTTCTGGACGAGCCAGATCTACCGCCTTGATCTCAACGCCGGGTCGACCACTCGACTGACCAACGGCGACAGCTACAACGAGCACCCCCGCTACACGCCGGCGGGCCAGGTGCTGTGGATGACCAGTGCCGACAACCCGGCGCGCGGGACCGACTGGTGGACCATGAACGCCGACGGCTCAAATCCACGGCGGCTCAGCAGCTTCAACACCGACCCGCAGATCTCAGGTACCAGAGGCTTTGGGACCAAGCAGGTCTACGCCACCGTCGTTCAGACTGCCAATTGGAGCCCCGACAATCGCTACTTCTACGGCGACGTGGAAACCAACCTGCTGAATTCCGACAGCGTGATCTTGCGGGTTTCACTGACCTGCCAAGGCTCCTGACCTCTCAGGGCTGGTTCAGCATTCCGTCGATCAGCCGATGCAGCACCTGTCCGGTCTCCCTGCGGGCGAGTTTCGGGTCGTCGGCGGTGGCGATGGCCATGGCCGCCTCGTCCAGTGCGCCGATGAGTACATGGGCGAGCGGTCGTGTGGGTTGACGAGCCAGCTGGCCGGTCCTGATCGCCTCGACCAGCAATTGTTCGGTCATGCCCAGGCTGTACCGCTGGGCGACGTCACGAAACGCGGCCCAGCCCAGCACGCTAGGGGCATCCAGCAGGATCAACTGGCGCACCTCCGGATCAGCGGACACCTCCAGCCAGGCGTCGACCGCGGCCCGGATCGCGTCCGCGGCTGACACGGCGCCCGAGGAGGCCACCATGGCGCCCATCCGGGCCATCACATCCTGTTCCACGACCTCGACAACCTCACGGAACAGCGCCGCCTTATCGGCGAATTGGTGGTACATCGCGCCGCGCGTGACACCCGCGACCGTGGCGATCTCCGGCGTCCCCACCTCCGCGTAGCCCCGTTGGCCCCAAAGCCCGCGGGCAGCCGCGATCAGCGCGTCGCGGGTCGCCGCGGAGCGCTGCTCTTGAGTGCGTCTCTTGATTTCCATACAACCTGTTGGTAACTTACGAACAGACAGACTGTTTGTAACAGTACCTCTCGGATTAGGAGTCCTCGATGCCGTCGATCGACATTAGTGCCGGAACCATTCATTACGAAGCAACCGGACCTGAAAACGGCAGGCCGGTCGTGTTCGTACACGGGTTCATGATGGGCGGTGAGCTGTGGCGCCGGGTCAGCCAACGGCTCGCCGGTGTGGGTTTGCGCTGCATCGCCCCCACCTGGCCGCTCGGTGCACATTCGGAGGCGCTGCGCCCCGGCGCGGACCCGACCATCACCGGTGTCGCGCGTATGGTCGCCGACGTCCTGGACGCCCTTGACCTCGAGGACGTGGTGCTGGTTGGCAACGACACCGGCGGCCTCGTCACACAACTCGTCGCGGTGCATCATCCCGAGCGGGTCGGCGCCCTAGTGCTCACCAGTTGCGATGCGTTCGAACACTTTCCGCCACCGATCCTCAAGCCGGTGATCCTGGCCGCCAAATCGAAGACCGTATTCCGTACCGCGATCCAGGCCTTGCGGGCACCGGTCGCGCGCAAGCGCGCGTTTGACGGCCTGGCGCACAGCGACATCGACGATCTCACCGAGGTCTGGGTGCGTCGGGCACTAACCGATGCGGCGGTCGCCGAAGATCTGCGCCAGTTGTCGTTGTCGCTGCGCACGGAAGTCGCCACCGGTGTTGCGGCGCGGTTGCCGGAGTTCGACAGGCCCACGCTCATCGCGTGGTCGGCTGACGACGTCTTCTTTGCCCAGGAGGATGGCCGACGACTGGCCGCGACCATCCCGAACGCCCGCCTGGAGGTGATCGAGGGAGCGCGGACGTTCTCGATGCTGGATCGGCCGGACCGGCTCGCCGATCTGCTGTCGACGGTCGCCGTGCGCGCCTAAGAGCACCCGCTGACCTCAGCGGCCAAAGTCAGCCGCCACCGCCGGGGCCGGGGCCGGGCGCATCGGGCGGATGGTCGTTGGCGGGAGCGGGATGGTGGTGCGGGATGGTACCGGGACAGGTGATGTAGCGGATGCACCCACAGTTGAGGCCGGCAATGCACGCGCCTCCGCCGACGGGAACCACCGGCAAGGCACCGCCACGAGTAGGACTGCTCGGAGCGGGTGGAAGCGCCGGCGCTGCGCTGGAAGCAGCGCCCGTTGCCGTGGCGGCCGGTGGGGGTGCGCTTGGCTCCGCAGCGCCGACAGCCGCAGCGCATCCGACCATTAAAGCGGAGAGCCCCACGCAGGCGCGCAGCGCGATCGCCGACCTTCTTTTGTTCGTCATACCCACGATCCAGATGAATTGCACACGCATCAGAGTCACCCGCTAACGACTACGGGGCCGCGGGAGGGGGAGCATCATCCTGCAGATGGCCATTAGTGGGAGCGGGCTTGTGGTGCGGGATAGTGCCGGGGCAAGTGAGACCACGGATGCACCCACAGTCGAGGCCGATAATGCAGCCACCGGGCTCCGGTAGCGGGGCAAGCCTGGCCGGAACCACAGGCAGGGCGCCGCCACCAGTGAGACCGCCGGGATCCCCTGGGGGTGCAGGCATTTCGCTGGACAGAGCGCTCGTCGCCGGCGTATCCGTTGTCGGCGCGTTTCGCTGCGCACCGACTGCCGCACCGCATCCGACCATGAAGACAAACATGGCTGCAGCACCGCGCAAAGCGATAGCCGTCCTGCCTTTGTTCATCACAACTCCCAAGTGTATGTCCTCAATGTGACGTGCGTATGAGCGAAAGCTCACGACATCCCGCTATGTTGCTTGACGAGGCCTGTGAGTATTTCGTTCAACGGCGTATTTCAACTTGTGATTCGGCACGGAATACCCGTTGGACGGGTTGGTAGCGTTTGGCCCATGTCAGATTTGACGCCACCGCTGCAAGGCCGACGGATCCTGGTTACCGGTGGAGCGACCGGGATCGGAGCGGCCGCCGTCGGGGTGCTCACCGAGGCGGGGGCCGACGTCGTTGCCACCTATCACCAAACCGCACCGCCGGATGATCTGGCCGCGACATGGCTGCAATGCGATGTACGCGATCCGGACGCGGTCTCGGCGACGATGCAACGGGCCGCCGATAACCTTGGCGGACTCGACGTCCTGGTGAATGCCGCGGGGCTGTGGCAGCCCGGGATACCCGGATACATCAGCCCCGACCAAATTTCATTCCTGTTGGACACCAATGTGAAGGCGACCATTCTCACCAACCAGGCCGCCTACGCCTTGATGAAAGGAACCGGCGGCCGGATCATCAACTTCGGATCGTCTGAAGCCGTCATGGGGAGCCCGATCTCGGCCGTGTACGCCGCGACAAAGGGAGCGGTGCAGGCGTGGACCCGATCCGCCGCTCGCGCCTGGGCCGCCGACAACGTCACCGTCAACGCTCTGGCGCCCGCCGTACAGACGCCCGGTGCCGACCGGTTGCGCGAATTCCTCGGCCCGGACGCCGGTGCCCTCATCGACCAGCAGCTCAAATCGATGATTCCGCTGGGCGGGGCGCTGGGAGACCCGGCACGGGATCTCGGACCCGTGCTCGTCTTTCTGGCCGGCGCGGGTTCGGGCTTCATCACCGGGCAACTGCTCGCGGTCGACGGTGGCCTGATGATGGTGGGCGGATAGGGACGGCCGCGTTCACCATATTCGATGTAACTTAGCGGGTGCAATGTTTTAGCATCAAGAACAGCGGGCGGGGTTGGCCTCCCGCCGATACTCAAACGGGTGTGGTGATCTGGTGGTTATGTCGCGACGGGTTGTGCCGACCCGGCCTGCGCACGGCAATCAGGCACGGGCCGAACGCACACGCGCCCTGGCGATCGACGTGACCGTTCGGATCGTGTTGGGGGAAGGCTTTGCCGCCGCCACTGGCCGGCACATCGCCGACGAGGCGGGTGTCACCTGGGGGGTAATCCAGTATCACTTCGGCGACCGCGACGGTCTGCTGATGGCGGTGATCGACCGGGGGTTCGGCGAACTGCTCCACGCCCTGGAGTCTCTGCCACCTGCGACGCCGGAGACGACGCCACGAGACCGAGTGGACACCGTGGTGACGGCGGCATGGCAGGCCATGTCCAGCCCGACGGCGCGCGCCGCCAACGAGATTTTGATCGGGACCCGGGCCGGCCGCGGCGCCGAGGCAGCGGGGCACCTGCGGCAGCTGGCCAATGCGTTCACCACGCTGGGCAGGGTGATCGACAACGATCTTGATCCGACTCGGAGCGCGGCCATCGGCGAGCACATGCTGACCACCTTGCGCGGAATGATCGCGACCCAGCTGATGATGCCGAAGCCCGTCGACACGAACAATGACCGGCGCGTGCTGGTCGACCTGCTCAGTGGCTACATTCAAACGACAAGGTACGAAGAGTGAAAGTTGATCCGAATTCATGACCGACACGATTCAGTCGCTGCTGCAAAAACGCATCACAGATACGGCGGTTGCCGTGAAATACGGCGATCTGGAACGAAGTTGGGCTCAGTATCTTTCGGAGTCAGCCGCGTGTGCCGCGGCACTTCTGGCCGCCGCCGATCAGCACCGGCCAGTGCACATCGGCACCCTGCTGGGAAACACACCCGACATGCTGATCCAGATGGCGGCAGCCGGGCTGGGCGGCTATGTGCTGTGTGGCCTCAACACCACGCGACGGGGCGAGGCCCTCGCCGCGGACATCCGGCGCGCGGATTGTCAGATCGTGGTGACCGACGCTGAACATCGGCCGCTGCTGCAGGGACTGGACCTCACCGGCACGCAGGTCTTCGACACCTCGACACCGCTATGGGCCGAGCTGGTCGACGGCGCCGGCGCCCTGGTTCCGCACCGGCAGGTCGAGATGACGGACCCGTTCATGATGATCTTCACGTCGGGTACCAGTGGAAATCCTAAGGCGGTGCTGGTTTCTCATCTGATGGCCACGGTTGCTGGTCTGGCCTTGGCCGGGCGCTTCGCGCTCACCGAGCGGGACACCTGTTACGTGTCGATGCCGCTGTTTCACTCCAACGCCGTGGTCGCGGGTTGGGCTCCCGCGCTGTGCTCCGGTGCCGCGATTGTGCCGGCGAAGTTCTCCGCGAGCAATTTCCTCGACGACGTCCGCCGGTACGGCGCAACCTACATGAATTACGTCGGCAAGCCGCTGGCCTACATCCTGGCCACGACCGCACGCGACGATGATTCGGACAACCCTCTGCGGGTGGCATTTGGTAACGAGGCCAACGATAAGGACATTGAGGAGTTCGAGCGCCGCTTCGGCGTGCAGGTCGAAGACGGCTTCGGCTCGACGGAGAACGCGGTCATGGTGATCCGCGAACCCGGCACGCCCCGGGGCTCAATCGGCCGGGGGGCCGACGGCGTCGCGGTCTACCACAGCGACACCGTAACCGAATGCGCTATAGCAGAATTCGATGCCCATGGTGCGCTCATCAACGCCGACAAAGCCGTAGGCGAGCTGGTCAACACCTCGGGATCGGGTTTCTTCACCGGCTACTACAACGATCCCGAAGCCAACGCCGAACGCATGCACAACGGCATGTACTGGTCCGGGGACCTCGCCTACAAAGACTCCGAGGGCTGGATCTACCTGGCAGGACGCACCGCCGATTGGATGCGGGTGGACGGCGAGAACTTGGCGGCGGCGCCGATCGAACGGATCCTGTTGCGCCACAGCGCTGTCAGCCGTGCCGCGGTGTACGCCGTCCCCGACGGGCACGTTGGCGATCAGGTGATGGCGGCCGTCGTCCTCAACGACGGCCATACCCTCGACCCTGACTCGTTCGAAGCGTTTCTGCACGCACAGCCCGACCTGTCTCCCAAATCCCGGCCGCGCTACGTCCGTATCGCCGCCGAGTTGCCCAGCACCGCCACCCACAAAGTCCTCAAACGCCAGTTGATCGCGCTGGGAACAGCCGTCGTCGAGGGCGAAACGCTGTGGGTGCGCGAGGCGCGCGGCACCGCCTACCAGGTTGCGCCCTCGATCTAACGGGCGAGGCGAACCCGACGGCGGATCTGCCCCTTGGACCGTCGCGCCCGTTTGGCCGGATCACGGGTTGTGCCGGCGGCGATCTCATCACGCAACTGCTCGATATTGGAAATCTCCGCGTACAAGCCACGGATCGCGTAGTCGAGGACGGCGAAGGAGAAACGCTGCTCCGGATCATCGACGATGCCGAGCTCGCGCGACCGCTGCCGCGACCATAGCGCCTCGTCAAGCCGGGACCGGGTCGCCTCGAGATGCCGCTCCAACGTATCGATGACGTGTTCTGGATCCTCACCACGCGACAACCAGGTCTTGAGGATGACCGGGTGCTTGATGACGACCTGATCCTGACCCGGAAAGTGTTGCACCCAGCGGCGAAGCGCTTCGAGCCCGACGTCCGTGGTCTCGTACAGCGTGATGGCACGCTTGCCGGATTGGGCACCGATCTCGCCGACCATCCCCTGCGCCAATAGTCTGTTGAGTTCGCGCCGCACGTGGCTGACCGACGGCGACCAATAGAAGTGGCCGACCGAAAGTTCGGCGCGCGTCTTGATTTCACCGGCGGTGAGTTGTTCGTCGTTGGCTGCCAGCACACCCAGGACCAGGTAGGCGGTAACGGGAAGGCCGCTGCTGGTGCGCGCCGGGCTCACCGTGGTCTACCCTGCCCCGGTGAAGTACGGAAGTGTCAAGTCTGCACCCACCTCATGGAATTGCACTCGCACGCGCATACCTATCGCCAAATCGTCCGGCGCAATTCCCACGACGTTCGTCAACATCTGGTAGCCCTCGTCCAGTGTGACGATCGCCGGCGCATAGGGCGGTTCGAATTCCGCGGTCACTGGGCGCTGCACCACCGTCCAGCTGTATATCTCGCCGACACCGCCACCCTGCGTCCAGTGCAATTCAGCCGAAAGACATTGGCGGCAGTTCTCCGTTGGCGGGAAGTTCGCCAGTCCGCAAGCCGCACAGCGCTGATAACGCAGCTCCTCCGATCGGCATCCCTGCCAGAACGGAATGCTGACCTGACTACTGGCATGCGGCACCGGCCCGGTCTGCGGCCGCAACGGCTCGGACGTCTCGGAATTCACAGCGGCTCGTCTCCCAGGATCAGCAATGTTGTGAATAGGGCTCCCGCTCCCCCGTTGCTACACAACGCAATATGCGCGTCCGGCACTTGCAGAGCGCCCGCCTCACCGCGCAATTGCTGGACAGCTCGAATGGCTCGCTGCATCATTTGCGGATTCGCACCCGCGTGGCTGAAGGACATGGTGCCCCCGTCCGTGGTGATCGGATGACTCCCGTCGGGGGCGATGTGACCGTCGGCGACGAATGGCCCCCCTTCACCATCGCCGCAGAATCCGAACGCCTCCAGCTGCCGAATGATCTCGAACGAAAACGGATCGTAAAGTTCAAGGACATCCACGTCGTCGCGGCGAATTCCTGCGTGGCTGAAGGCGCGATCGGCCGCGCGTCTGCCCACTACACCATTAACGTGGTCGCCGCGCCGCCCCGAGAGATCCCACGCGGGCGGGTGCTGATACGACGGCCCGTGGAAATCCGCGCCGCTGCCCAGCACGTAGATCGGTCGGTTTGGAAGGTCAACTTTGTCTGCGAATTTTTCTAAGTTGGCCACTACCAGAGCACAACCGCCTTCAGAGGTGGTGGCGCAATCGAGTAGATGAAATGGGTCCGCGATAGGCCGGGACGCGGTGATGTCCTCTGGAGTGAATGGTCCGCGCTGGTAGTAAATGGCTTCGGGGTTTTGCGATCCGTTGTTGCGGATGGTCGCTGCGACCATCGACATTTGTTCGCGCGTCGTCCCGTAGACGTGCATGTGCCGTCGAGCAATCAGCGCGAACTCCGCAGTGGTGAACATTCCCCACGGCGCCACGAATTCGTTCTCCGGCCTGGTCCACGGCGCAGTGGCCTCGTGATCGCGATATTCGCCCGCTTGAGCGGCGACGAGCACCACCACGTCGGCCATGCCGTGCTCGATCGCGGTGGCTGCCTCGGTGATCATGCCGACACCGAAGGCCAGCCCCTGCCACGCGGGGCCGACGCGCAGATCGTAGATCAGCGCGGTCGACAATGGTCCCGCGCTGATCCCGTCTACGTCGTCGAGGGTCAGGCCGGCCTCGCTGAGTGCGCCCTGAATGGCTTTGAGCGCCAGACCGTGCGAGGTCTCGCCGTCGAGGCGGCGTCCCTGTCGGGTGTTGTGCACGCCGACGATGGCTGCTTTAGTTTTCATCCGCAACGACCCCCAGATAGGTTCCTACGACATCGAACCGCCGGCCGTCACGCACGACGGTGCCGATCGTCCTGGTCCGCGGGTCTGCACGTGCAGTGCCCTGCTCGATGACTTCAATTCGAACGTCCACGGGCCGAGCGGTCTGCGGATCGGTGATCTCGACGACCATCGCCACCGCGCGTTCGGCTGCATCCCATTCGACGCCGGTGATCCGATGCCGGGCGGTCAGCTCCATCACCACGGAGTCCTCGCGCACCATAAAGCGGACCGGCGCGCACAACTCGCCGGGGCGCGGCGGCACGCACAGCGTGACGGCCACGTCACAGACCCGCCGGCAGCGCGCTCGTCGTCCCCGACTCGCGCAACGCGACCAGGTCTTTGTCGCTGTGCCCCAACACTTCCGTCAGCACCTCGTCGGTGTGTTGGCCATACAACGGGGGCACCCGGCGAATCCAGCGCCGCGGCTTCCCGGCGAACGCGAACGGCATCCCGGTGCACAGGAACGAGCCGGCGACGGGGTGGTCCACGGTTTCCCAGAACCCCCGAGCCAGCAGTTGTGGATCGGTCAGGAGTGACGCGGGTGCTGCCAGCGGCGCGGCGGCCACGCCGCGGGAACGTAGCGCGCCGACCGCTGCGTCCACCGAATGGCGCGCGGTCCAGTCGGCGATCAGCTTGTCAATCTCGTCCGGCGCAGGGTCCGGTCGATCGATGAGGTCGGCAAGCGCCTCGCGTGCTTCGTCGTCCAGCGCGGCGACGGCGACCCACTGATCCTCGCCCTCGCAACGGTACACGCCCTGCGGGCTCGCTCCCGGGCCCCGATTCCCGTTCCGGCGCATCTCGATTCCGTTGCGCGAGTGCTCCACCAGCATTTCGGCCGCCACGTTCAGCGCCGATTCCACCATCGTCGATTCGACGTGCATCCCGGCGCCGTCCCGGTCTCGGATCACCAGCGCCGCGATGGCGGCGAACGCGGCGTGTAGACCTGCCATCGGGTCGCACACGCCCCGGGGAATCACCGGTGGCCCGTCGGAATGCCCGGTCATCCAGGCCATCCCGGTCGCCTGCTCCATGGTCTGCGCGAAGCCCACACGGTCGCGCCACGGGCCGTCGAGGCCGAATGCCGGCATCCGGACCATGACCGCAGATGGGTTGGTGGCCGATACGGCATCCCAGTCCAGGCCGAAGTTCTCCATCACTCTCGGTGAGAAGTTCTCCAGCACGAGATCGCTGGTAGCAATGAGCTCTAAGGCGATGGCTCGCCCCGCTTCCGTGCTGAGCTCGACACTGATGCCGCGCTTGTTGTTGTTGCTGCACAGGAAGACCGGGCCCCACTCCCACCATTGGTCCCAGGTGGGTGGGCGCCCGCCGGCGAACCGCAAGCCGTCCGGTCGGCGGACACCCTCCAGCTTGATCACGTCGGCGCCGAGCGAGCCGAGGAATTGGGTGGCCACCGGCCCCGCCCAGAACGCGGTGAAGTCGGTTATTCGGATGTCCGACAAAGGGAGGGCTTCGGCATCGGCGGGACCCGTCCGCCTGCGTCGTGGTGACCAGTCGACGCTTGCGTTGTCGGCGCCCGGCACCGGAGGAGGCCCCGGTGGACTGATTGCGATGGCGTCGCTGCGGTACGGCACCCGCGGCTGCAGCACCCCCAGCTCCGACTCGACGAACACCCCGCGTTGTGCGTAGTGGTCGATCGCCAGCAGGGTGGCGGGGCTCGCGATGGGGGCCACCGGGATTCGGAAGGCCACGGCGATGTCGACGATCTCTTGTGTGGTCCGGGTTTCGGTCCACTGGGTGACCATTGCGAGAAACTCGTCACGCCGCTGGGCTCGGCCGGCGAACGAAGCGAGGTCGGCGTCTTCGACCAAATCTGCGCGATCGATCATCACCAGAAAGTCCTGGAACTGCTGCGCGGTGATGGTGCAGAAGCCAACCATCCCGTCGGCGGTAGGGACGATCGATGGCAGTTCCAGACTGCGTTGATGCAGCAGGGAATCCGCTCCCAAGACGCTGGCCGACATGGCGGACAGGCCACCCATCCCGATCACCATCGCCTCGAAGGTCGAGACGTCGACGATCTCGCCGCGCCCGCCCCGGGCGGCGTGCCGGGCCGCTGCCGCGGCGGCGGCCGCGGCGAACGTGCCCGCCAGCCACTCGCCGAGCCGACCGCCAGCCTGTACGGGTTCATCGCTGGGCCAGCCGCGGCCGGCGATCGAGCTGCATAACGCCTGCAGGATGAACTCGTTGGCCAGTACCTTGTCGTCGACGTAGGGTCCGGTGGTTCCGAATGGCGTCACGGACACCACCACCGCCGAGGGGCCGGTCTGCGCCGTGATGTCGTCGAGCGTCCAGCCGTCGGTCAGATCGGTGAGCACGACGTCGGCACCGGCCAGCAGCGGCGCGACTTCAGCCCGGTCATCGAAGACTACCGATTTCTTGCCTGCGGCCAGGTACCCGAACAACGCTCCGGGCGGTCCGCCGGCCGACCAGCCCCGAACCGCGTCGCCCTGTGGGGATTCGACTTTCACCACCTCGGCGCCCGCATCGGCGAACATCTTGCCCGAGTACGACACCGCAATCCCGTTGGACAACTCCAAGACACGCCAGCCCGCAAACGGTGCTTGGGCGTGGCCTGCCACGCTCAGTTGCCCAAAGTGGTTGCGCGGGCCGCGATACCGGCGACTTCAGCAGTCACAGCCGTCACCGGCGCCCCCTGCGCCTGCAGGGCGAACTGCGTCATCCGAGTCCACGCGTCACGGTCACGCTGGCTGGCTTGGCGACCGACGTGCGTAACAACGTCGACGTCGGTGGCCTGGGCGCGCAGGTGACCGGCTCGGGCGTGATCCTTGGGGATGTAGCGGAACGGATCGAACGAGTAGGCGGCCATCGCATTTTCGTGGGTGATCTTGTTGATGACGGCGTCGTCCAGATGGCCCATGTTGTCCACGATGTCCTCGGGCGCGAACGGCCAGTTGCTGTCGGAGTGCGGGAAGTCGGACTCCCAGCACAGCATGTCCTCGTTGAACCAGTCCATGTTCCGCACGCCGACCCTGTCGCTGATGAAGCAGGTGAGGAAGTGCCGCTTGAACACATCCGTCGGTCCGCTATAGCCGGGCGGGAATTTCGCGAGCGTCCAACCCGAGTGACGGTTGTAGACGTGCTCAGCGCGCCAGAGGAAGTACGGTATCCAACCGACGTCGCCCTCGGTGAGCGAGAACTTGATTTCGGGGAAGTCGGCGTAGAACTGCGCCCAGATCAGCTCGGTGAAGGTGAACATGCTCATCATCGACGACGCGGTCATCTGCACACTTGGCGGAGCGTCCGTCGATACCATCGGGGACCGGGACGCCGAGCCGACATGGGTGCACAGCACTGTCTTGTTCTCGCACACGGCTTCGAACAGCGGATACCAATACTTGGTGTGGATGCTGGGCATCTCCAACGCTTCTGGGTTCTCGGAGAACGTCACCGCGTGACAACCCTTGTCCGCGAGTCGCTTTACTTCCTTGGCGGCTTCGGCCACGTCGTATAGCGGTAGGATGCCGCACGGAATGAACCGGCCTGGATAGGCCGCGCACCACTCGTCGACGTGCCAGTCGTTATAGGCCTTGATCATCACCAAATTGACGTCGCGGTCAGGGCCCTGGTTGAGGACCTGGCCCGAGAAGCCAGTGAAGTTCGGGAAGTTCAAACCCGCCAACTGGCCGCCCGCGTTCATGTCGCGAACCCGTTCGTCGACGTTGAAGCAGCCCGGCCGCATCTCGTCGTAGCGTGAGGCGTCGATGTTGTACATCTCGCGGGGCTTGCCCGCGACGGCATTAAGCCCCATGTTGCGCCCGCGGACCTCGCCGTAGTACCACTGCTGGATTCCGTCGGGTTCGGTGACGACCCGCGGGGCGCGGTCCTGGTATTTCGCGGGGACGTGCGCGTCGAACATGTCCGCCGGCTCGGCGATGTGATCGTCCACGCTGATCAGGATCAGGTCGTCTTTGTTCATGCCGCGCTCCCCTCAACCTAGAGGACTAGTAGACAATGGCCTGGTCATAGTGTCAACGGTCCGATCCCCGTGTCCACACGTGTTCGAACGCGATTCTCAGCAAAAGTACGGGTGGATTTCGCGTCGCCAGAAATGGACTATTAGTCCGTATCTACGCGATGGTGATCGCCGCTAGTCCCGTACGCACCCGGTCGGGCAGCGATCCCCCGTAGCTGAGCCAGTCGTCCAGGGCGATGCGCACCGTCGCCATTGCCAACGCACCGATCAGACGAGGCCTGGCATCCTCGGGAGCCAAGTCGGGCATCCGCGGTGCGACTAAGTCGGCGATCGCCGATTCGTACCGCACGTAGATGTGTAGCGTCCAGGCGTCCAAAGTCTCGGATGACCTGGTCAGCGTGGCCAGTTCACGCACCTGGGCCTCGATTTCGGCGAACCCGAGAGCCAACTCTTGAAAGGCGCCGAGGACGGCCTCCGTCGCGGTCAGGCCGGCCGGCTGGGCGGCCAGCGCGGTGGTGATCCGACCGAGCCAATGGGCATTCATGCCCTCGGCGACGGCATCCTCCTTGGAGTTGAAGTAGCGGAAGAAGGTAGCCCGGCCGATGTCGGCCGCGTCCGCGATGCGGTCCACCGTTGCCCCCGCCAGGCCCACCTTCGCCACCAGCTGCGCGGCGGCCGCCGCGATGCGCTCCCGGGTCGCCGCCCGCCTGCGCGCGGACGGCGACAACGCACTGGACAATGCGTGAGACATAGTCTAAGTATAAGACTATGACTCAAGATCCGGCGAGCGCTCAAGATCTGAGCAAGGCCGCGTGGCAGTTCTTCCAGCAGATGCTCGCTGACGTCACCAAGATCGTGACCGAGGACGCCGAATCCCAGCGGGAACTCCTCGAAGGGCTGCGGGTCATCGCCCGGGTGTCGTCGCTGTGCGCGCAACTGTCCGTCGAGGCCGACCCCAACCGCCCGTCGTTCTTCGATATGTGTTCCCCGACCAGGATGATCGGCGGCCCCAATCCCGACGGCGCCTACTACCTGGCGATGATCCGCGGCGACCGGCGCTACCGGATCACCGGCACCCGCGGCACCACTGCCTACCTCGGATTCCAGATCCTGGCCGGCACCGGCCTGACTCCACGGCGGATGTCCAACTACGTCAGCGACGTCGACCTGGACCTGAACGGCGGCGAATTCGCGCTGGTGCTGTCGGCGGACGAACCCGCCGATCTCGCCGGCGCGCGGTGGGTACAAATCCCCGACGACGCATCATCGGTCGTGGTCCGGGAGTACATCGGCGATCCCGCCTCCGAAGAGTTGGCCACCATGCGGATCGAGGCCCTCGACCCCGACCCGGTTACGGCGCTGACCGACGGTGAACTCGCCGACCAGTTCACCGCGATGGCGTGGTCGCTGATGAAACTCGTTACCCTGCACCGCACCATCAAGCCCGAGCTCCTGGACACCCCCAACACGCTGCTGACAGCCGAGGCCGCCGATCTGGGTGCCGCCGACACCACCCCGGACAACCTCTACATGATGGGGACCTTCCGGCTCGACCCCGACCAGGCGCTGGTGCTCGACATCGAGCCACCGGACACCCGGTACTGGAACGTCACGTTGGAAAACATCTGGCATGAGTGCCTCGAGCCGCGCCGCCGGCACAGCTCGGTGACCAATCGCGGAGTGCGGCCGGACGCCGACGGGCGGGTGCGCATCGCGATCTCCGCGGAGGACTTCGGATTTGGCCATTGGCTCGACACCGGTGGCCGACAACGCGGATTCGTGGTGCTGCGATGGCTCGATAATCCGAAGCCGCCCGCCGTCGAGGTATCGGTGCGCCGACGCGAGCAGCCGGCGTGACGCTGCAGGAGCGATTCAACCCGGAACGACTCATCGCCACCGCCTGTGCGGAGGCCGGTAGCGACGACTTCGGCGAGGACGGCTGGCAGCCCGGGCTGGACCGTGTCACCGACGGCCTGGTCAACGAGGCGCGGTTATCGGCCATTGGTGTGGAGATCGCCCACCTCGACATCATGCGCGCCCTGACGAACCGGCTTGACGTGATCGCCTGGCGCAAGAAGCACCCCGAGATCGCCAGCAAGCCGATCACTGCGCCGATTTTCATCTGCGGCCAACCCCGCACCGGAACCACGATCCTTTACGACCTGCTCGCCCAGGATCCTGACCTGCGCGCGCCGCTGACGTGGGAGGTCGATGCGCCATGTCCGGTCCCGCAGCCCGAGACCTACCACAGCGATCCACGCATCGCGGCGACGCAGGCCAGCCTCGAACTTTCCGAGCAGATCATCCCCGGGTTCCTGGCATTTCACCCGATGGGTGCTCTCGTCGGCCAGGAGTGCGTCCGTATCACGGCCAGTGAGTTCACCAGCATGATCTTTACCGTGCAGTACCGCCTGCCGAGTTACTACCGCTGGTTGCTGTACGAGGCGGATCACGCCGGCGCCTACCGCTTTCACCGAATCTTCCTGCAGCATCTGCAGTCTGGCGTTCCCGGGCAGTGGCTTTTGAAATCGCCGGCGCACCTGTGGCAGCTGGACACGCTACTCGCCGAATACCCGGATGCGCTGATCGTGCAGACGCACCGCGATCCGCTCAACGTCATCTCGTCTATCGCCGCGCTGACCCACCACCTGCGACGGATGGGCAGCGACGAATCGAACATCGCCGAGTGCGCGGCCCAATCCTACGAAGAGATCGTCGTCGGCCTCGACCGTGGAATGGCGCTGCGCGACAGCGGCGCTGTGCCCGCCGGCAGCTTCATCGACGTCCAGTTCGCGGACTTCATGAAGGATCCCTGGAAGACGATCAGCGGCATCTATCAGAAGCTGGGCCGCGAACTGCGTTCCGACACCGAGAAGAAGATGCGGGACTTCCTGGCCGCTCATCCTTCAGATGGGGGGCGGGGCCGTTACACCTGGTCGGACACCGGCCTGGATGCGGGTGAGGTTCGTGACCGGGTGCGCACGTACCAGGACCGCTACTCGGTGCCGACCGAACAGTTGCGCTGAGCCGCTTCGGGCGGCCGGTCGTCACATTCGGCACACGAGTCACTGGACGAGTCGGCACCAGCTTTGCCCACCTCGCAAAATGTTCGGTTGATGGCGCGGACGAACCGGCGCTGGCGGCTGCGGGTCAGCTTGGCTGTCTAATCTGGCTTGGCTCATGATTCGGGGTTGGCGGTCGTCGTAGTGGGTTTAGGTGTTGCTTTCTGGGTTGGGCGGGGGATGTGGCACTAATACACAAGCGGGGATCAGGCGGCCCGGATGTGTCCGGGATTTGTCGGTGGCCTTTGAGATGATGACGTTATGTCTTCGACCGCATCCGCTGCCGCCGTGGGGGTGAGTCCTGTGCAGCGCCTGGATGTGCTGTTTGAGGAGTTGGCGGAGTTGACAGGTCAGCGCAACGCGATTGACGGGCGCATCGTGGAGCTCGTCGCCGAGATGGAACGCGACGAGCTGTGCGGGATGACCGGCGCGCGGTCGGTGTCGGCGTTGGTGGCCTGGAAGACGGGGTGGTCTTCGGCCAATGCGCACACCGTCACTACCGTGGCGCGGCGGCTGGCGGAGTTCCCGCGGTGCGCGCGGGGGATGCGGGAGGGTCGGCTGTCGCTGGATCAGGTCGGTGTCATCGCGGCACGCGCCGGTGCGGGATCTGATGAGCATTACGCGCAGTTGGCCGCGGTCGCCACGGTCAATCAGCTGCGCACCGCGGTCAAGCTGGAACCCCGCCACGACCCCGGACCACGACCCGACCCCGAAGCCCGGCCCGAACCCGAGCGCTCAATCGCCTCGACCGCCAATGAGGCGGGCAGTTGCTACCGGATCACCCTGGGCCACCATGACGCCGCGAAATTCGATGCCGCGTTGGCGTCGCATCGTGACGCGCTGATGGCCCAGTGGAAGCACGACCACGGCGATGGCAGCGGCCCGGCAGATCAGCGGCCCCCGTTACCGACCACCGCCGACGCGTTCATGCGCCTGGTCGAAGCGGGCTGGGACGTCGAGGCGGCGGCGCGCCCCCACGCGCAGCACACCACCGTGGTGGTGCATGTCGATGTCGCCGCACGCGCGGCGGCCTTGCACCTGGGCCCGCTACTGACCGACGCCGAGCGCCAGTATCTGACCTGTGATGCCACCTGCGAAGTCTGGTTCCAGCGTGACGGCGAGGTCATCGGCGCCGGGCGGGCGAGCAGGCTGATCAACCGGCGGCTTCGCCGCGCCCTGGAGCATCGCGACCGCACGTGCGTAGTTCCCGGCTGTAGCGCCACCCGTGGCCTGCACGCCCACCACCTTCGGCACTGGGAAGACGGCGGCCCCACCGAGTTGGCCAACCTGGTCCTGCTGTGTCCTTATCATCACCGATGCCACCATCGTGGCCTCATCACCATCACCGGAACCCCCTGCGCTCTCACCGTCACCGGTCACGCCAGCCGAGTACTGCAACCGGGATCACTGGCGCGCCCACCCACACAACCCCCACCCGCGGTGGCGCCATGCCCGGGACCTACCGGCGAGCGCGCCGACTGGTGGTGGTACGAACCGTTTCGGCCACAGCCACCACCACCACACAACTAAGTTTGGTTAAGCAGCATCGTATCGAAGCTGAAACAGGTTGAGGCATCCAGAATTTCGTCTGCGTGACCCACTGTAATCGGATCTTGATCATCAAGGCCGGCAGCCAGGCCCGCACCGCCGCCGACTCGATACCCACAGCCCGCAACAGGAACCCCGGCTGACCTGCGAACCAAACCGAGCCATCCGGGCCTACCTAGTAGCGACAACCGCGTGCGCGTTGTCGCTGAAAGCCGGGCAAATATCCCACTGTCACTTCCGCCGAGACGCGTTGGGCAGATTTGAATCAGGTCTTAGGCGGCCGGCTCGTACCGCAACAGGGTCACGTCATGTTCGGGGTAATCGAAGAACACCGGCCGCACCCGCATCCCGACCCGCAGTTCGGCCGGATCCGCATCGATGTCTACATTGACCATCTCGGTGGAAAACCTTGGCCCCTCCTCCCATTCGACAATGGCGAGCAGCTGCGGAACGGCGTCGGCGAAGTGCGGGCTGACCGGCCTGCGGGCCACGGTGAACGAGTATAACGTCCCCATGCCGGATATCTCTCGCCATTCCAGGTCGTCGGCCAAGGTACCCGGAGCGCGGACCCGCGGATAGAACACGTAGGCCTGCAACGACGGCGAGTACTGGATGACGATGCGATGCTGAGCCAGCGCATCCCAAAACGGCGCGGTGGTGGGCGTTTTGACCGGCATCGGATGCTCGAAAGTCGTCATGGTCGTCAGTCTCCCTGCAGGATCAGCGTCGTCTGCTCGGACAGGATCCCGCCGTTGCCGGACACGAATGCGCGGTTGCAGTCGGCGACCTGGGCCGCACCCGCGCGACCCATGATCTGGCGGGTGGCGTCGCACACGTGGTGCATTCCACCCGCCAATCCCGCCTGGCCGAAACCGAGCTGGCCGCCGGCGGTGTTAAGTGGGAAGTCGCCGCGGAAGGTGAGGTCATGATCCGCGACGAACTCCATGCCCTTGCCCTTTTCGCAGAAGCCGGCATCCTCCAGCGACAGCAGCACGGTGATGGTGTAGCAGTCGTAGATCGACACCATGTCCATCTGGTCGCGGCTGAGGTCGGTCATCCCGAAAGCGGTGTCCGCGGCCGCCGCGATGGGAGTGTGCAGCAGGTCCTTGGCGTACGTCGGAGTCTTGAACGGCACATGTTCGCCGAATCCCTTGATCCACACCGGCCGGTTCCGCGACCGTTTCGCCACGTCGGCGCTGGCGACGACGACCGCCGCGCCACCCACGCAGGGCATCACGATCTCCAGCATGTGCAGTGGGTCGGCGATGACGGGGCTGCCCAGCACGTCGTCGACAGTGAGCGTCTTGTCCTTCCAGATCGCGCCGTCGGTGTGGTTGGCGTTGACGCGCTGGTCGACGACGATCTTGGCCATCGCCCGCTCGTCGTATCCGTAGACCGCCGCGTAACGCTGGGCCACCTGGCCATAGGGGCCGTTCTGCCCGAGGTTGCCGTAGGGGATATCGAATTCGGCTTGCGGAGAACCGTATTGGTTGCTCGACGATCCGAAATACAAGGCATCGCCCAGCGATCTCGGCTTCTTGCTGGACATCGGGGTGATGTACCGGGCCGGCAGCGCGCACAGCACGGCGTCGCAGATGCCGAGTTCGACGGCGGCGGCCGCCCGCCACACCATGGCCGCAGCGCTGGCCCCGCCGAGGTCCACGTGTTCGGCGAATCTCGCTCCCACTCCCAGGTATTCGGCGATCGTGGAAGGCACGAAGATCTGTGACTCGGCCAGGTGCGACGCCACGATGCCGTCGACGACCTCGAAGGGCAGTCCCGCATCGCCCAGTGCGGCGGCGCCGAGTTCTGCCCATTGTTCGATGGCGAACGGCGCCGGTGAGGCCTTGTTCATCCGCTCGGGCGGTAGCTCGACGTACCCTACGATCGCGGCCTCTCCGCGTAATCCCATGTCATGTCCTCACTTACGGGGTAGCCCTAGGATCATCTGCGCGATGATGTTGAGCTGAATTTCTCTTGTGCCGCCGCCGATCAGTTCGGCGGGCAGGTGCAGGTAGGCCGGCACGACGTCCGGGTCGGAGTCGGCGATCATGCCCGTTCGCCCGGTCAGCCGCAAGGTCGCCTCGAACGTGCGCCGCAGCAGCACATTCATCGCGACCTTGGCGATGCTCGACGCGGGGCCGGACGGCTGCCCGTCGAGCAGCCTGATCGTCTCCCGCACCCCGAGGGCCTTGATGGCGTTGGTGTAGGCATCGAGTTCGCCCAGCGCCCGCTGGGCATCTTCGCGCTCGGGTCCCGGTTCCGCGGCGAGCCGGCGCAGCGCGGCGGCCCTGTCGAACTTGACGTATCCGCTGATGGCCGAACGTTCTTCGGCCATGGTGGCGATCGCAAGGCTCCAGCCGTCGGTGGGGCCGCCCAGCAGCATGTCGTCGGGTATGAAGACATCATTGAGGAAGACCTCGTTGAAATGTGCCGCGCCGCTTGCTGTCTTGATCGGCTGAACCTCTATCCCTGGGGATCGCATGTCGAGGATGAAGTAGCCGATGCCGCGGTGCTTGCTCGCCGCTAGGTCGGTGCGCGCCAACAATCCCCCGTAATCGGCGAACTGCGCCAGCGATGTCCAGATCTTGTGGCCGTTGATCTGCCAGCCGCCGTCGACCTTGGTCGCCCGGGTGGCCAGCGAGGCGAGATCGGAGCCAGCTCCCGGCTCGCTGAACAACTGGCACCACGTGATGTCGTTGCGTTGGGTCCCCGGGATCAGGCTCTCCTGCAACTCCCGGGGCGCGCCGGCCAGCACCGAGGGCAGGATCCATTCGGCGATGCCCAGCGACGGCCGCACCAGCCCGGGTCGCTTTGCGAACTCCTCGTCGATGATCAGTTGCCGCAGGGGCCCGGCGTCGACGCCCCACGGCGCGGGCCAGTGCGGCGCGATGAGACCGGCTTCGGCGATCAACGTGCGCTGCGGCCCGGTGGCGTGGTTCTCGTAGTCCCCCTGCCGTCCGGGTTTGTCGTTGCGCAGCTGCAGGGCCGCGTCCAGTGTCTCGGCGACCCAGGAGCGGAAATCCGAGTCGGCTTGGGAATGGGGGCCCAGGTTGACCGACATGTCGCGCTGCTTCGCGCAGCCCAATTGCCCCAGCAACCGGGCCCAGCGACTGGCCGGACCGATCGAACCCGCCAGGCTGATCGCCCGCCGCCAATACAGGTGCAGGTCGTGCTCCCACGTGTAACCGATGGCGCCGAACAGCGTGAGCGCATCGAGCACCAGATCGGGGATCGGCGAGATCGCGATGGTCGCCGCCCCGGCCGCGGCGAGGCGATGCTGGTCAGGCGGTTCGTCGGCGGCGCGCACCGCGTCCCAGGCCGCCGCGGTGGCCAGCTCGCTGTTGACCAAGAGCATCGCCGCGCTGTGCTGCAACGCCTGGAAGGTGCCGATCACCTTGCCGAACTGTTCCCGGGTGCGCAGGTACGCGGTCACCTCCTCGACGCACCACTGGGTGATGCCCGCCATGGCGCTGGCCACGAGGCCGACCGCGACGGCTTCGGCGCGCTCGGGGTCGATGCCGTCGAGCGCATCCCGCGGGGCCGCCTCGTAGTCGCCGAGTCGCAGGATCCCGACATCGCAGACCAGGTCGGTGCCATGCAGAGCTTCGACCGTTGCCGCCGGTTTCCGGGTGTCCACCGGAAGCCACACGACACCACCGTCCTGAGCGCGGGCCCCGATGAGAACTACCCGTGCGGCGCACACGCCGGCGGTGACATCCGATTCGCCGGTGATCAACAGCCGTTCGCCGTCTGCCCGCGCCTGGAATTCACCGTTACCGGGAAGCACGACCGCCGCGGGCACACCCGAGGCCAGTTCGCGAACCAGCGAGTCGGCGGACGGGGCGGGATCGGCCAGCAGCGCGATAGCCCCTGCCGTGACCGTCGGCAGCAGCGGACCGGGCAGCAGGGCCTTGGCGGCCGATTCCAGCACGCACGCGGCGTCGATCAGACCGCCGCCCTGGCCACCGAGGCTTTCGGGCAGGTGAACCGCATGGAAGCCGTTGGCTACCAGCGAGTCCCACCAATCCGGCAATTGCCCGTCCGCCAGCGCAGCGAAGTTGTCCCGGGTTGCGGCCACTGGGGCGTGCCGGTCGGCGAACTGGCCGACGGCGTCGCTGAGCGCCTGTTGCTCCGGGGTAAGTCCCAGCGCCATCCGAACCGGTACCCTTTCGATCAGACAAGACGAACCGTCTCGTCTTGTAGCAAGCTACGATGCTAGTCGAAGTATGTAGAGCCAGCGAACGAGGACCCCGGATGCCAATCGATCTGGACCCGAGCACCCCGGTGAAGCCGCCGCGGCGCCGCAGCGAGAAGTCGCGGATGGCCATCGTCACCGCCACGCGCGAACTGCTGCTCGAGCGCGGGTTCGATGGCCTGACCATCGAGGCGGTCGCCGCGCGGGCCGGTGTCGGGAAGCAAACCATCTATCGCTGGTGGCCCAGCCGGCCGGCACTCGTCGCTGACGTGATGCTGGAAGACGCCGACAAGATCCTCGCGTCGGTAGATCACACCGACGACCTGGCGGCCGACCTCGTGGCGTGGGTGCGCAGGCTCGCCGCAACCCTGACGACCCCGCGCGGCTCGGCCATGCTGCGAACCCTGACCGTCGCCAACATGGAGCACGAGGACACCGCTGTCAAACTGCGGGCCGGATTCAGTGTGCCGCTGCACGACAGCGTCCGGGTCCGACTTCTTGCCGACGGCATCGACGAGGCGACCGCCGAGTCGGCCGCAGACGCCATCGTCGGCGGAGTGGTGTATCCGATACTCTCTGGCGTGCAGCCATATTCGCGGCAGCGAGCCGAATTGACCACGCGGATCATCGTTGCGGCCCTGACCCGAGAACGCTAGGCGCCAGCGATCCGGGCTTCCTCCTCCCCGTGCTCCGGCAGCACACGGCCGCCTTCAACGGCGAAACTTGCCGGACTGCTCTGGAAAGACACTGTCAACGGGCAGTTCGTTGAAGACATCGCTTGCGTATCATCTGGCAATGCAGACCTCGCCGGCGGCATCGAGCCGATGAAGAAAGCCCTGGCGTTAGTGACCCTCGCCGCGACCGCCTTCGTTGTCCGGCGCCATCTGAGTTTGCGCGATGCTCTCGCAGAGGTAGCCCCCGACCTTCGCAGCCCGGTGCTACCGGTGTTTGCCGGGCCTCGCACAGTGAGAGCACTTTTTGTGACTCGATTGCTTTCTCGAGTCAGGTCAAGCTCGGGGCCCGGCGTCGCAGTGACCAGAGGTCAGGTTCCCGGACCCGTCCCCGTACTCATCACGACGCCAGCCGATTCGAGTCCGAACCCCCGGCCGGCAGTGCTGTGGATACATGGTGGCGGCATGGTCTCGGGCTCACCGCAAATGGAGGCCTCGGGCAGCGGGCAGCTCGCGCGCGAACTCGATGCCGTGGTGGTGTCGCCGGACTACCGCCTCGCACCCAAGCACCCTTTCCCCGCAGCACTCGACGACTGCATGGCGACGCTGACCTGGATGCGCGACCACGCCGATGAGCTACGCATCGATCCCGATCGGATCGCGGTCACCGGCTCCAGCGCCGGCGGCGGACTGTCGGCCGCCGTTGCGCAACGGGCGCATGACGAGGGCATCGCGTTGCGTGCCCAGGTGCTCGTCTACCCCATGATCGACGACCGTACGACGCTTCGCGACAACCATTTTGGGCGGGGCAGGTTCTTGTGGACCCCCAAGTCCAATCAGTTCGCCTGGACGGCTTACCTGAGCAGGCCACCGCGACCGTCCGACGCGCCCGAGTACGCGGCACCAGCGCGGCGCACCGACCTGTCGGGTCTCGCGCCTGCGTGGATCGGAGTCGGCGGGCTCGATCTGTTCTACGACGAGTCCGTCTCGTACGCGGAGGCATTAAAGGCCTGCGGTGTTCCGTGCGAACTCGTCACCGTTCCGGGGATGTATCACGGGGCTGACGGCCTGGCCAGGAAGGCGCCGGCGATGAAAGAATTCCGTCGCAAATCGGTGGACTACCTACGCGAACACCTTTGATTCACAGCCTAATCAGCACTCCGGCAACGGCGCCCATTCCCGTGCCACCGACATGCTCCACCGCGGGGCGCGACGCTGCACGAACGCCGCGACACCCTCGCGGGCATCGGGGCTCCCCATCACCCGGTGATGCAGCTCTGTCTCCAAGTCGGCAACCTGGCGCGGTGTATAGCCCTTGATCATGGTGTCCCAGAGCAGGCGTTTGCTCAGCGCGGCCGACATCGGCGCGACATTGACGGCAATGTCGCGCGCGACCTCCATCGCGTGCTCGAGGACGTCACCGCCCGGCAGTGCTCGGGTGGCGATCCCCATCGCCACCGCCTCGGCGCCCCCAAAGGTGCGCCCGGTCAGCAGAAGATCGGCCGCCACCGCGCCGCCCGCCAGATGCGGCAGCGTCCAGTGCGACATGCAGTCGGGTATCACGCCCCGCCGAACCTGCGCGACAGCATATTTGGCGTCGACGGCCATGATCCGGATGTCGGCCTGCAACGCGATGGTCAAACCGATTCCGATGGCATGGCCGTTGACCGCGGCGATGACCGGGGTGCGGAGTTCGAACGCGGCGGGATCGGTCGGCGCGGCCGTGAACGCGGATCCTTCGGCGGGGGTGTCGAAAGGATTTGTTGCCTTTGAGAAATCGCCGAAGTCCGCGCCGACGCAGAATGCGTCGCCCGCCCCGGTGAGCACGATCGCGCGCACGGCGTCGTCGTCGTCGCAGTCCCGGTAGGCGCGGTTGAGTAGCTCGCCCATTTGCCCCGTGTACGCGTTACGCCGCTCTGGCCGGTTGAGGGTGACCAGCGCGACTCCGTCGGCGACGCTGACGGTCAGATCGGTCATGGTAGCGCTGGAGTCTTGTGTAACGCTTCGATGAGGTCGGCAATCTGGGCACCCGGAGGCGCGTAGCCGGGAAAGTAACAGCAGACGTCGCTCGCGTACGCCCCGTAGCGGCGACCGATTTCGGCCGCGCACTGCTCCGGCGTCCCGACCACACCGATGCGGGCCACCATCTCGTCGCTGATGAGCGCTCTCATCTCGCCGAACTTTCCCACTTTGGACAGCGCATTGAGTTCGGGCTGAACCTCGGCCCACCCTTCGACCTCGAGGACCGGCACGTAGGCCGGCGTCGATCCGTAAAAGGCGATCAACATGGCTACCGCGTCGACCGCCGTGCGTAGTTCGGTCTCGGTCCGACCGACGGCCACCATGGCCTGGGCCACCACTTGGAAGTCCCCTGGTGCGCGCTCGGATCTGCGCAGACCTTCGGTGAGCGCGGGTACGGTGCGCTCGGCGAAGTGGCGGGCACTGTTGAACGGCATCACCAATAGGCCGTCGGCGACCTCGGCGGCCTTGCGGGTCATGATCGGCCCGAGTGCCCCCATCAGCACCGGTGGGACGCCAAACGGGTTGGGACCCGGGTTGAAGTTCGGCGGCATCAGGGTGTGGGTGTGGTACTCCCCGCGGAAATTCAACGGCGCCTGCCCTTCCCAGGCCGCGAAGATCGCCTTGATCGCTGCCACCGTTTCGGCCATCTTGGCCGCCGGTTTGGCCCACTGCGCGCCGTAACGCTTCTCGATGTGCACTTTGATCTGGGAACCCAATCCCAAGCGGAATTGCCCCCGGCTGTAGATCTGCAAGTCGTAGGCCGCGTGCGCCAGGTGCAACGGGCTGCGCGGACCGGCGATCGCGACGTTGGTCATCAGTTCCAGCGACGGCTGGCCGGCGGCAACCACCAACGGCAGGAATACGTCGTTCGGGCCCTCGAATGTAAAGGCACCGTCGGCGCCCAGCCCGGCGAGCTCGGCCGCGTGCTCGGCCACCCGGCCCGGCGATCCCTCCACTTGCAAGTGGACTTTCACTCGACCCCTCTATCGATCCGCTGGTCAGTGGTGAGAAAACAATGTGTTCTACCGTATCTGGCTGACGTCTGGCAATCGGCGGCGTTCGATGGCACCAAGCGCGCAAGGTGGATGATTGCATACAACTGCATCATTGCATTGGACTGCATACCGCGTTAACATCGGCGGATGAGCGCGCCAACAACGAAGTCGGTCACGGAGTTCATGGACGACCCGATCCAGTTCTTCGGGCAGTCGTACACGCAGATGCACACCATCGAACGCGCTGAACTCGAGAACCTGCAGCGCCAGGCCATGGGTATCCGCTTCCAGCAACATCACCAGAGCATCGAGATGTTGCGTAAATTGGCCGATCGACTCGGGATCACCGAACTCACTGAATTCGATGACGTTGTCCCGCTGATGTTCTCTCACACAGCATTCAAGTCGTACCCGCCAATGCTGATCGACAAGAAGCGGTTCGACCTGATGACCAAGTGGCTGGACAAGCTGACTAGCTACGACCTATCGAACGTCGACGCGCAAGGGTGCAAGAGCATCGATGACTGGATTGATCTGCTCGACGAAGAGACACCGCTGCAGGTGATCACCTCGAGCGGCACCACCGGCACGATATCGATCTTGCCCAAGGACAAGCACGGCGCGGTAGACGGCATGGTGCTCTGGAAGATCTGTCTGTTTCAGACCTTCGGCCAAGAGCCCACCGACGAGGAACTCAACCCGAACGTCGACGTGATCTGGCCCAACTTCGCCAGCGGCAAACTGGGGCACCTGCGCATCGCACAGATGATCAAACAGGGCTTCACCGGCGGCGACGAATCCAAATTCCATCCGCTCTACCCGGGTTCGGTGGAAACCGATCTGATGTTCTTGGCATCGAAAATGCGGGCGGCGGCATCCCGCGGCGAACTCGACCGGTTGGAGATCGACCCGGCGCTGGCGGCACGCAAGGACGAGTTCATCGCAATGCAGATGCGCCAGCCCCAGGAACTCGATGCCTTCTTTGTCAAGATCGCGGAAAAGCTCAAGGGCAAAAGGGTGTTCATGACCAGCGCGTATCCCCAGATGTATGAGATCGCCAAGGCCGGCCTGGAACGCGGCGTCACGAACGTCTTCGCCAAAGACTCGGCGATCCTGACCGGCGGCGGAATGAAGGGCGTAGCCCTGCCTGACAACTTCATGGACGTCATCACGGAATTCCTTGGTGTCGAAAAGATCCAGCAGGGCTATGGCTTCTCCGAGTCCAGCACCTTCCACTGGGGGTGTGAGGAGGGCCGCTACCACGTCATGCCGTGGGTCATCCCATTCGTCCTCGATCCCGACACCAGCGAACCGTTGCCGCGCACCGGGCGCCAAACCGGCCGCGCCGCGGTCTACGACATCCTGCTTCGGGCGCACTGGGGCGGAGTGATCTCGGGCGACGAGGTCACCATCGACTGGGACCTGCACTGCCCCTGTGGACGCAGCAGCGTCGCGTTCGAGAACGACATCATCCGGTACAGCGAAAAACAGGGCGTCGAGGATGACCGGATCACCTGCGCGGCCACCCAGGAGGTACACAACGAGGCCATCGACTTCATGAAGGGCCTAGAACTGTGACAGGTGCCGCTTATACGGTCCCGCTTTTCCTGCGTGGGCAGGTAATTGTCGACGATTTGGTGTCGTTCGGAACCCGGGACGGGGCCGCCCAGTTCCAGGCACCCGACATGGCGAGGTATGTCGAACGGCTGCCGTTGAAGAGCCCCGGCGAGATGGCCGACCTGTACGAGGTGGGCTTCGACGAGATCCTTGATGTCCTCGAGGCCCTGGGCGACGCACTGGATTTCGACACGAACACCCACCTGCAGGAAGCCTACGAAGCCTCGCTGCTGGCCAACGTCCTGCCCGCTGAGATGATGCGCAACAGCTACCGTGTGCTGCGCCCGATCTTCAGCAGGCAGCACGTGTTGGAAGTGGCTGACACCCAGGTCGGCTTGGACTACCTGAATGGTTGGGTGCCGCAAAGGCTTTCCGATGGCCGGGAACTACGAGTGCGCGCTTTCGGGTCCCGGGTGCTGCATATCCCGGCCGGCAACGGCGGCTTGGTTTCCGCTGTCACGATTCTTCGTTCGGTGATCACCCGCTGCGATACGATCATCAAAACTCCGTCCAACGACCCGCTGACGGCCATCGCCATCGCCCGCACCCTGGCCGATGTCGCGCCCGACCACCCGATCACCAGGCACCTGGCGGTCGGCTACTGGAAGGGTGGGGACCTGGCGGTCGAGGAAGTGCTATACCAGCCGCGGTACATCGAAAAGATTGTGGCCTGGGGCGGATCGGCGTCGGTCAAGCACGTCACCCGCTACATCCAGCCCGGCCTGGAGCTGATCGCGCTGGACCCCAAGCGCAGCGCGACAATCATCGGCGCGGAGGCGTTCGCCGACGAGTCCACCATGCGCGAGGTCGCGCGACGCGCCGCCATCGATATCGGCGTCGCCAACCAGGAAGGCTGCGCCAACGCCCGGGTCATCTACGCGCTCTCGGGAACCGACGACGCCGGTCTGGCGAACGCGAACAAGCTCGGCGAGATGATCTATCGGGAACTCATCGAACTGCCGCAGTTCATCAGCACCCCGTCGTTGTACCCCAACCGTGACCTGTTCGAGCACCTCGAGACATCGCGGATGACCGACGACTTCTACCGGGTCTTCGGCGGCGAGCAGCGCGAAGGGGCAATCGTGGTGTCCCAGTTCGACGAACCCGTCGACTACGCACCGATGCTGTCGAGCCGGGTGGCCAATATCGTGCCCGTCGACAACATCGACCAGGTCACCCGAGCCGTCAACGCCTACACTCAAACCATCGGCATTTTTCCCGAATCCCTCAAACGCCAACTGCGGGATATCCTTCCATTGTTCGGGGCGCAGCGGCTGACCAGCCTGGGCTACGCGTGCAGCGTTGCCATCGCCATGCCCCAAGACGCCATCGAGCCCATCCGCCGCATGTGCAAGTGGATCGTCGAAGAGGAATGCGATCCCGAGGTCGTCATCCCACTGTGGCGCCTGGGCCAGCGCCGCGATCCCGACCTGACCCCCGCCAGTTAGGACCTCGTAATGAATCGCGCCGAGCGGCGCAAGAACGAACTACGCGAACGCATCCTGGCTTCCGCGTTCGAATTGTTTCTCAGCCAAGGTGTTTCGGCAACTCGAATCGACCAGATCTGCGAGCGGGCCGACATCGCCAGCCGCACCTTCTTCAACCACTTCCCCACCCGCCAGGACATGGTCCGTGCGCTCGCCGAGAGCCGACTGGTCAACCTGCACGAGGTGGTCTTCGCGCGCAGCGCCGAGCCGATCCCGCGACGCCTGGTCTCCGTATTCGATGACATAGCAACCACGTTGGTCGATTCCGGGGAGACCTATCGCGAGATGATCGGTGAGATGATGGCCGCGGCCGACTACGGCGCTCAGCGCGGCTCGCCGTTCCACGAGACGTTCGTCGAGCTCGTCAAGGACGGCTTAGCCCGCGGCGAGGTCCACACGCGGCACGACCCACAGATCGTCGCCGACATCATCGTCGGCGCCCTGTCCGGAGCGATCGTCAACTGGCGGTTGGACACCACCTACTCGCTACCGACCAACCTGCACAATCTAGGGCTAGCGCTGGCCGACCTGCTGGCCGCTAACGACTGAAGGAGGCTGTCGTTGTTTGGGTTTGCCAGCACTGTCGGCGACGTGATCGCCGGTGTCGACCTGACCGGCAAGGCCGCCGTGGTGACCGGCGCGTCCAGCGGTCTCGGACTGGCGACCGTTGCCGCATTGGCATCCGCGGGCGCGGACGTCGTTGCGGCGGTGCGGGATCCCGAGAGTTTTCGCGCCGGCACCGACTGGCTCGAGTTGGGAGAGCTGACGCCGCGAATCCATCCGGTGCCGCTGGACTTGGCGGACCTGGCGAGCGTGCGCACCGCGTCCCAGACGATCGCCTTGCGATACCCGCAGATCGACATCCTGATCAACAACGCCGGCGTGATGTTCACCCCGCACAAAACCACCGCGGACGGGTTCGAGCTGCAGTTCGGCGTCAACCACCTCGGGCACTTCCAGCTGACGACACTGCTACTGCCGCAGCTGCGCGCGGCGGCCGCCGCGTCGGGTGATGCCCGCGTCGTCACGGTGACTTCCGAGGCCCACCGGAACTGGGGTATCGACCTCGATGACATCAGCTTCGACCGTCGCGGCTACGACACGTTTCTGGCCTACGGTCAGTCCAAATCCGCGAATATCCTGATGACGGTCGAACTGCAGAGGCGCTGGGGCGCCAATGGCGCCGAAGGCGGAGCGGGCATCACCGCGCTGGCCGTCCATCCGGGCACCTGCGCGACCAACCTCGGCCGCTACATGGAGCGGGCAACCGTCAAGAAGCTGTTCACGATGGGCGGCGAGACATTCGCCCCGGAGAACATGAAGTCCGTGGCGCAAGCCGCCGCCACCACCGTGTGGGCCGCCACCGAACCATCCCTGGCCGGCCGAGGCGGCGCTTACTTGGCCGACTGCCAGATCGCCGAGGCCGCCCCGGCGGCAACCGATTCGGCCACGGCGCAGCGGCTGTGGCTGTTGTCGCAGGAGTGGGTGCAGGGCTGACTCACGGACCGGGCCTCACGGCCTGGGCTTAGTGGGCCACAGCGCCATCCGGTCGATGAGGCGATCACGCAGAACGAGTGTGTGAAACAGCACCGCGCAGACGTGGGCGGTAAACGTCGCAAAAAGTAGAAATGCGAACACGCTGTGGCACTCCCGCAGCACGGCGTAGACGTCGATGTTGTGCGGTGCGATTCCGGGCAGGTGAACGGGCCCAAACAGGGTGACCGGGAATCTAGCGGCGGACAGCATGGCCCACCCGACCAACGGCTGGATCAATAACAGGGCATAGAGCAGATATTCCGACCAGGACGCGATGCGACGTTCGGCGGCGCTCATGGTCGCCAAAAACGGCGGCAGCTTGTGAGTGAGCCGATTCACCAGCCGCACCACCGCGAAGACCAGGATCAACATCCCTAACGGCCGGTGGATCGCCAGCAGCAACGGGTAATAGGCCAGCGAAGCCACCATCGTCACTCCGACGAGAAGTTGCGCAATGACCATCGGCGCCATCAGCCAGTGCAGAATCCGGGACGGGAGGGCGAAACGCGGCGCACCGGCGGTAGTGACTTCGGCTGTCTCATCCGTCATGGCAGCACCCGCCCAACGTTGACCTCGCTGGGCGATTTCGGTTCCTCGGCGCGCCGGGTGAAGGAGCGCGCGTAGACGGCCGATCTCGCGGCGGGCAACGGGTCGTCAGATGCGGTGATGCCGTCCGGAAGGACCAGGGGGTCGAAGTTGATATCGCGCGCGTTGCCGGCCTCCTCGGTCTGCACGGCGGTAATGGTGAGGGTGCCGGCGTTGATGGAACGCCGCGACTGCGGCCAGGGCTTGGTGGCGTCGTGGGTCGGATCGCCCGGCTCACCGACGGTGAGCATCAGCCGCCAACTCAGCGGCCGCTGCGCGACCGCGCGGATGAGGTCGTCGAACAGGTAATCCTTGGCAGGCGATGACGGCGGCGCGGCCCCGGCTCCGTCTTGAGAAACCACAGAGTCCTGCGGAACCACGGACCAGCGCACCGGGACAGCAGCGCCGGCGCTGTTGGTGAAGTAAAAGGCATTCAGCCCGTAGAACGTGCTGTCCGCGAATCCCGCAGCGGGCGGTGACTGTTTGACGATTTTCATCGCCGCCACGGTCTCGGGATGGCGATTGAGGAATGCGGCCATCTTCTGTGGATCGGCCTTGCCGGTATCGGGCAGTGGCTTGGATAGCAGCATGCGTTCGTAAAACGCTTGTGGGGTGCTGTCCGGAAAAACGGGGATGTTGACCATCGCCGTGCGCCACTGCTGGCCGTCCACCTGGAAAAGCAAACCCAGCCCTCGAACGGTGTCGGGCTTGTCGGGCTGATCCGGCAGGCCTCCGGACAGCGAAAACCGCCCGATCAGGGGGATGTCACCGTGCTGGAAGACCGCGGCGCGGCAGATCTCCGCACCTGCCGCGTTGCTCGCGAAAGATCCTGTGGCGCTGAGGCCTTTGGCATGGTTTCGGCGAAACCCGTCGTGCCGGCCGTAGACCTGCTCGAAGCCGTCGGCGAATCTCGAAGGGGTCTGCGGGGTCGGCCCGGCGGGGCCCAGCCAGCCGCCGGCATAGGCGAACCCGCCCACGTCCACCGCGGCGACACCGGCCACTGCACCGAGCCCCAGTAGCGCGCCCCGGCGGGTCAGCGCGCCGGGGCGCGCTCGATCATCGGCGTCCACACGCGCCCTCCTTGACCGTCCTTGGTGAGGTTGAAGCGAGTTGCCATCGCGTTGACTGTGCGCCCAGAGCGGGTCGGCTCGGCATGTCGTCGCCGCGAGTGCACAACCAACGTGGATTCTGCCCCCAAAATCCGGCGCAAAAGAACTAGACTCCCGAATTGTGACCACCGCGTCGAACCCGTGGGGCGACGAACGAGGGAGACTCCCGCATCAGCTACAGATGCCGGGTCAAGCTCTCGGCCGCAGGGAGGCGCGGCGCGTGTGCCGGCGCTGCGCGCGCGTCGGCGTCGAAACCCGTCCGGAACGCATTCAGGCGATGGTGGCGGGTGTTCCCGTCGCGGACGACGAATTTACGGACGTCAATTTCGCGTTGATCGCGACGCAGATCAACCGTGAAAGACGGGCCGCGAAGTTCAAGGGGCTACGCCGCCGGGGCACCCACTCGCTCATCTTCGCGGGCCTGGTGCTCGTCGTGTTGAACTTCCTTTTCTGCATCGCCTACGTCTTGTTGAACCTGACCGAACAGGCGCCCGCATTGTGAAGTCCTCGACGCGGTAGCGGTCAGGCCAGCGGAATAGTGTCGAGTCTGAACACCGCGCATCGGCCTGCGAGCGCCTCGAATTCGTCAGCGGTTCCCTGCTTCACCAGCCCCGAGCGTTTAAAGAAGCCAACGCCTGTCGGGACTTCTTTGGGAAACGCGCGCAGCACCGGGCGAGCGAGCTCGGCGCTGAGTTCGACGAAGCTGACACGCTCCGACTTGCGGCCCCCGGTGACAGTTCCCGTGCCGGCAGCGCGGGCATTGAGCACCCAATCCGCCTTGGGATATCCGCCGACCACGTAGAGCCCGTCATTTAGCGTGAAGGGAGTCGCCGGCGTGCTGCGCGGCTCACCCGACTTTCGGCCGGGCACGGTCAGCACCCGTACCGGCCCAGCGACGATGCCAAGTTTCTGCACGGCCACCAGTACCTTATTTACCGGCCTGAGCCAGGCCGGCGGTTTCGGATCGGTCATCTCGTCGTTTACCTCTCTGGGAGCTGGCTCAGCTCCATTAGTATCAATCTAGCTGATATTCATCCAGGGGGCTGACATTCCCGGACGCAACGACTCACGCGGGGCCGCGCCCATCACCGGCCAGCCTCAGTAAAAGCCGCGTGCCGCCCAGCGGGCTGGCGTCCAGAGACGCCGTGCCACCGTGCAATTCGGCCTGCTGGGCGACTAGCGCCAGTCCTAACCCGGAGCCGGACCGCGATGCCGTAGACCCGCGGGAGAAGCGTTCGAAGACCGCGGTGCGCTCGCCCTCGGGCACGCCGGTGCCGTTGTCGTCGATAGCTATTTCCACGCCTTCGCTGGAGCTGGCTACGTTGAGCTGAATCTTGGTGGCGCCGCCGTGCTTGACGGCGTTGGCAATGGCGTTGTCGATCACCAGCCGCAGCCCCGTGGGCAGCCCCACCATCAGCACCGTGGGCGAGGGCACCAGCGCCACCTCCACACCGGGATAGATACGAGGGGCGTCGTGCGCGGCACGATCCAATAGCTCGGTGATGTCGAACGGAACAAAATCATCGACGGTGGTCAGTTGGCCCTGAGCCAGCCGTTCGAGCGCGGTCAAGGTGGCTTCGATCCGGCTCTGGGTTCGTATGACATCGCCGATCACCTCGTGCCGCTGTTCGGGGGCCAATTCCAAGGTGGACAGCACTTCCAGGTTGGTGCGCATGGCGGTCAACGGGGTACGCAACTCGTGCGAGGCGACGGCCGCGAAGTCGCGGGCCGACTCGAGCGCGGCCTTGGTTCGCTGTTGCTCGTTCCCGATGCGGGCCAGCATTCCCTCTACCGCCTCGGCGATCTCGACGGCCTCACGCACACCGCGGACCTGGACCTCGTCGGGGCTGGACTGGGCATTGATCGCGCGCGCCTGCTGAGCCAGCAGCAGGAAGGGGTTGACCATGATCAGCGAAATCACCCAACCGACCAGGAACGTGCCCCCGATGACGCCGGCACAGATCAACAGGACCCGCAGGTGCAGTTCGTTGATCCGATGTTGCGCTTCAGCCAGTGGTGCCGCGAGCGCAATCGAAGCCGGGCCGGCGCTGAACGTACGGACCCGGTATTGCACTCCGTTGATGGTGGTGTTCGCGTAGCCATTTGCGAATTTGGGCACGACGATGCTGTTGGGCACCGACACGGTCACACCTCCGATGCGTGCGGTTCGCGCCAGGTTGCCGTCCGGTGCGGGCCGATCGGGGTCGGTTTGCTGTGCACTGTTGAGCAGGGTATTGATATCGCCGAGGCTGCTCACGGAATCAAGTCGCCGGTCGAGCTGGCTGTACTGGTCGTTGGTGACGCCAATCCACACCCAGACGCCCAAAATGACGACCAGCGTAATCACCGCCAGCTGCCCGATGATGACGATGGTGCGCAGCGACAGCACGCGCATCGGCAGCCGTATCCACCGAGCCCAGCGACCCTCAGGCTCCACCATTGAGCTCGCGGCGAATTCCACTGTCTTTCCTCCATCGAATCTTCATCGTGGGCTTCCGGCGACTATCCCGGTCAAAGTCTGGACCTCTGTACCTGCGGGCCGCCATCCGCGGCCAAATTCCGATCCGCTCGGGACCAGTTTATTTGCTCTCACGCACAGTGAGTGAATACTCTCTCACTGTGCTCACCTCGGGACGTGATCGGCTCCTGGCCGCCGCGCTCAAGCTCTTCGCCGCGAAGGGATACGCGGCGACGTCGGTCGCCGACATCCAGCGGGCGTCGGGCCTCGCGCCGGGGTCGGGAGCACTCTACAAACACTTCACCTCCAAGCGCGAGTTGTTAGACGCCGCGGTTGCGCACCGAATCGACAGCATCGTGGCCGCGCGAGAGCAGTACGACGCCGGCGAACCCGGCGGCGTCGAACAAGCGGTGCGCACGGCGGGCCAGCTGATTTGGAACAACCTGACCCAGAGCGAGGATGTGCTCAGGGTCATGCTGCGCGAACCCGATGAGGTCGGCGATCTGGACGAGAAGACCTGGCAGGTCATCACTGACAACGCCTATCAGCGATTCGCTGACGAACTGGCTGCGTCGAATCACGCTGGCCACACGTGCATCCCGGATCCTGCGGCGGCCGCGGCCGTCGCGATCGGGTCGCTGTCCTACGCCGCAACATTGCGAGCGCTGACCGGGCGCTCGCCGGGCAATGTCGATGGCGACCGTTACTTCGAGGCGTGGGTCAATCAAACGGTCAGTGTCCTCACGCAGTACACCAACCACAACCGCAATGAAATTCGTTGAACACCAACCTATTTACAGGAGTTAAGCCGTGACGTTTTCACTGGAGCTCAGCGCAGATGTTATCGAGGTCCGCGATTGGGTGCACCAATTCGCGACCGACGTCATCCGCCCCGCCGCGGCGGAATGGGATGAACGAGAGGAAACTCCGTGGCCGGTGATCCAGGAGGCCGCGAAGGTCGGGCTCTACTCCCCCGACTTTTTCGCGCAGCAAGCCGCCGAGCCGACGGGATTGGGCTTTCTCACCTCGTTCGAGGAGATGTTCTGGGGCGACGCCGGCATCGCGTTATCCATCATGGGGACCGGGCTGGCGGCAGCGGCATTGGCGGCCAACGGAACTCCCGAGCAACTAGGGCGTTGGCTCCCGGAGATGTTCGGGACGCCCGGCGACATTAAACTCGGTGCGTTCTGCTCGTCGGAGCCCGAGGCGGGATCCGACGTCGGCGCGATCCGGACTCGTGCGCGTTACGATGAGGCGACCCATGAGTGGGTTCTCAACGGCATCAAGACCTGGGCCACCAACGGCGGAATCGCCAACGTGCACATCGTGGTGGCATCGGTCTATCCCGAACTCGGCACCCGCGGCCAAGCCAGCTTCGTCATCCCGCCGGACACCAAAGGTTTTGCGCAGGGCCAGAAATTCAAGAAGCACGGAATCCGTGCTTCGCACACCGCCGAGGTGGTGCTCGACAATGTCCGTCTGCCCGAGGACACGATTCTCGGCGGCCGCGAGAAGTTCGAAGCGCGCATCGCCCGGGTCAAATCCGGTGCTTCCGCCGGAGGGCAGGCGGCGATGAAGACTTTTGAGCGCACCCGGCCAACCGTGGGTGCGATGGCCGTCGGCGTGGCGCGGGCCGCCTACGAATATGCCCTCGAATATGCCTGCCAGCGTGAACAATTCGGACGGAAGATCGGTGAATTCCAAGCGGTGGCGTTCAAGCTGGCAGACATGAAGAGCCGGATCGACGCGGCCCGCCTGCTGGTCTGGCGGGCCGGCTGGATGGCCCGCAACAACAAGAACTTCGACTGCGCCGAGGGCTCGATGGCCAAGCTGGCAGCTAGTGAAACCGCTGTTTATGTCACCGACGAGGCCATCCAGATCCTGGGCGGCAACGGGTACACCCGCGACTACCCTGTTGAGCGGATGCACCGCGACGCAAAGATTTTCACCATCTTCGAGGGAACCAGCGAGATCCAGCGCCTGGTGATTTCGCGGGCGCTGACCGGCCTGCCCATCCGCTAACGCTTACGCACCGCGGCCGCAACGGTCTGTGGCGCTTCGGATTGCGGGAAGTGGCCGACGCCCTGGAGTTCGGTCACCTCGGCGTGCGGCAGGATCGCGATCGCCTGTTCAAGGACGTGGCGGCCCGACACCGGATCGTCGAGGCCCCACACGAGGTGCAGGGGGCCATCCCAATCAGCCAATGCCTTCTCCCACCGGCCGTGATGGGCGGCGCGTTCGGCGTTGTACCGGATGTGCAGGTGCGCGAGCTTGTGGCCGCCCTGCCGCGCGACGCCGTACCAGAGGTCATCGAACTCGGTGTCAGTGAGCCTTGATCCGCGGACCGCGTCGAGTGCGGAACGGAAGCGGCCCGGAGTAATCCGGCCGGCCAGTAACCTGCCGACGACCGGCAGAATCAACAGCTTCTGCAGGCGCGTCGGCCGGTAGGCGCTGTAGACGATCCCGGAGTTCAATACGAGCAGGCTGTCAATGGTGAACCCGAGTCGGCCGGCCTGTGCTCGGTCGATGAGTTCCTGACCGACGATGCCCCCGTAGTCATGGATGACCAAGCACACCGAGTCCAAGTGCAGCTGGGCTACCAGATCCTCGACCACGTCGGCCGATTCGGCGACGGAGTACTCGTAGGGATTGGGTTTGTCGGAGGCGCCGTAGCCGAGGAAGTCCAGCGTGATCACGTCGTGGTCGGTAGCCAGGTCGTTGGCGACGTCGGCGTAGTCGTAGGACCAGGTGGGGAATCCGTGCAACATCAGCACCGTGGGCCCCTGTCCGCGGCGCCGGTAGGCGATGCGATGTCCACGTCGGCTGATCAGGGTCTCGCATTGGTCGATCCATTCCCGCGCCCGGGGAACGCCGCTCATCGGCGAGCCCACTCCTCGGCAAGCAGCTGATAAGAACGCACCCGGTCTTGGTGGTCGTGCGTGATCGTCGTGATGATCAGCTCGTCGGCCTCCGTCGCATCGCGCAACCGCTCAAGTTGATCGGCCACCTGGATGGCAGATCCCACGAACTGGGTTTCGACCCGATCCGCGACAAGTTCGCGGTCCGCTTCAGTCCAGGGATGGGCCCGCGCTTCGTCCGGGGTGGGAAACGGAATCGCGCCTTCACCGGTTCTGATGCTGCGCACCCAGGGACCATAGCCCGCAGCCAGGTCGCGAGCGGTGGCCTCGTCGTCGGCCACCACAACATCAGCCGAAACAGCGACGTGCGGCCGATCTAGCTCGGCCGAGGGTCTGAAGGCCGCGCGATAACCGTCCGCCGCCTCCAGGACGGTGGCCGGTGCCACGTGGTAGTTGGCGGCGAACCGCAATCCCCTTTCGCCTGCGACGGCCGCGCTCTCCCCACCGCTACTGCCCAGAATCCAGATCTGTAGGTCAGCACCCGCCCCGGGCACGACATGGGCCCGCTCGCCGTCGGCGGAACGATAGGTGTCTGCGATCAGCGCGAGAATGTCATCGACCTGCTCGGTGTAGTCCTGCGATTGCGCGCCGGGCAGCTGCAGAAGAGCCTTGTGCAACGCGAACCGCGGCGATTTCAAAAGCGGCCGGAAATCGAAGCCGGGCGGAATCAACAGCCCATTCGGCGTGTGCCCGTTGGTCAACGCCCGCGACACGGTGGCGGCCGGCACCGAGGATGCCGGCTCGCGCGGCTTACCGCCGGAACGCCCCAGCCCAAGATCGAATCGGCCGGGGTGCAGCGCATCCAGCAGGCCGAACTCCTCCACCGTGGCCAGGGCGGTTCGATGCCCCATCTGCACGGCGCCGGAACCGAGCCGGATCGTCGAGGTTTCGGCGGCGGTCAGCGCGAGTAACACCGCCGGCGATGTGCCGGCCACGCCGGGATTGAGGTGGTGTTCGGCGAACCAGTACCGCGTGTAACCCAGGCGCTCGGCGCGCTGGGCGAGGTCGATGCTGTTGCGCAAGGCTTGCGGCGCGGTGGAGCCCGACGATATCGGGACCAGGTCGAGGACAGTCAGCGTAGTAGTCATAAGGCTTACGAGGCGACCCCCGTCGAGGAAGCCGGAGCCGCGGATCGCCGCAGCTCCGGCAGCGATAGCCCCAGATGGTCGCGCAGCGTGCTGCCCGCGTAGTCGGCGCGGAACACGCCGCGTTCCTGCAGCAGCGGCACCACCCGATCGACGAACGGGTCGAGCCCGCCCGGCGTGATGTGTGGGACCAGGATGAATCCGTCGCTGGCGTCGGCCTGTACCAAGTCGTTGATCGTCGCGGCGACGCTCTGCGGTGATCCGACGAATGATTGGCGCCCGGTGACCTCGACGATCAATTCGCGGCTGGTCAGGTTTTCCGCCTCAGCCTTGGCCCGCCACTCGTTGGCGATCGCGATCGAGTCCCGAAACATGCGGACGCTGGCGCGACCGCGCGAGATCGTGTTCTCTCCGACGACGGGGTCCGCGGTCGGCAGCGGACCGTCCGGATCGTGGTCGGACAGGTCTCGGTTCCACAGTTGTTCGAGAAACTTGATCGCTGTCTGTGGGGATACCTGCGCGAGCCGCACGTCGTGTGCGATGTCCTCGGCCTCGGCGTCGGTGTCGCCGATCACGAACGTTGCGGCCGGCAGGATGAGCAACTCGTTGCGGTGGCGGCCGTAGCGGGCCAGCCGGCCCTTGACGTCGGTGTAAAACGCCTGCCCGGCTGCCAAGGTGCTGTGTCTGGAGAAGATCGCGTCCGCGCCAGCGGCGGCGAAGTCGCGCCCCTCATCGGAATCGCCGGCCTGGAAGATCACCGGGCGGCCCTGAGGGCTCCTCGGGACGTTGAAACGACCGTGGATGTCGAAATGGGCATCTTTGTGCGTAAACGCGCCGGCGTTCGGGTCGGACAGGAAGACGCCGGTCGCCTTGTCCGCCACGATCTCGTCGCCGCGCCACGAGTCGAACAGCTCCTCCGTCGTCTGGAGGAAGGTCTTCGCCCGCTCGTAGCGCTGGTCTTCGGCCAGGAATCCGCCCCGGCGAAAGTTCTCTCCGGTAAACGCGTCCCAAGAGGTGACGACATTCCAGGCGGCACGGCCACCGGACAGATGGTCCAACGAGGCGAACTGCCGAGCCACCTCGTAGGGCTCATTGAAGGTCGAGTTGATCGTCCCGGTCAGCCCGAGCCGCTCGGTGACCGCGGCCAGTGCGGCCAGCACCGTGAAGGTATCGGGTCGGCCGACCACATCGAGCTCGTAGATCTGGCCGTTCTGCTCGCGCAGCCGAAGCCCCTCGGCGAGGAATAGGAAGTCGAACTTGCCCCGCTCGGCCGTCTGCGCAAATTGCGCGAACGAGCTGAATTCGATGTGGCTGCCCGCGGCTGGGTCGCTCCACACGGTGGTGTTGTTGACGCCCGGAAAGTGCGCCGCCAGGTGAATCTGTTTTATCGGCTTGCTCATCTGAAAGTCCTAGGGATTGGCAAAGTTTCGGGGTCAGGTCACGCGGTCGCGTAGCGGTTCGCGGGATGGGCCAATCCGAGCAACCCGCGAAGCGTGTCCGCCTCGTAGGCCGTCCGGAACAGCCCTCGGCGACGCAACTCAGGCACCAGGCCCTCGGTGATCTGGGCCAGGTCATGCGGTAGCGCAGCGGGCCGCAGCCGAAACCCGGACAGCCCGGCCGCGTGCCATTCCTGCAAGACATCGGCCAGCTGTGCGGGAGTGCCAGCGAAAATGTGGGCGTCGCTGTGATATTCGGACTCCGGCGAGATCATCGAGCCGGCGTCGGCGCGACTGCGCCGCCGGCTGGGTGTGATCGAGGAACACGACCACGTCTCCGAAGATGTGCACGGTGTCTTGGCTTCGACCGGCGGCCCATTGCAACGCACCGATCTCACCGACAATGTCTGCTGCCTGCGTGACGTCGTGCGGGGTGACGAATCCGACGTCGGCGCTCCCGGCAATCAATTCGTAGGACGCACCGCCGTGACCCAGTGCGGCGACGATCGGTTGGCCCTGCGGTGGACGAGGTGTAATCGACGGTCCCTTGACAGAGAACCAGCGTCCCTCGAAGTCGATGTAGTGCAATTTGTGCCGGTCGATGAACCGTCCAGTGGCGATGTCACGGATTTCAGCGTCGTCTTCCCAGCTGTCCCACAGACGACGCAGCACCTCGACGTAGTCCGCGGCCTCCGCGAAATAGTCGTCGGTCGGTTGCAGTTCGCGGCGTCCGAAGTGAGCTGCCACGTCGGGGCGCGCTGAGAGCTGAATCCGGACGCCGGCTCGGCCTGCGCTGACGTAGTCGAGTGTGGCGATCGACTTCGACACATGGAACGGCTCGGTATGGGTAGCGATTGCCGTGGGTACGAGCCCGATTCGGCGGGTCCGCGGCGCTACCCGCGCGGCGATGAGCACCGCGTCCAACTGGCCGCGGACGCGATCGGTCCGGTCGTCGGGCTCAAGGCGTTCGTCGGACTGCAGCGCCAGCGAATCTTCGATCGTCACGAAATCCAACGACGCACGTTCGGCTTCGGTGACCAGATCGGCCCAGTACGCGGGGTCGAACAACTCTGCGGGTCGAGCGTCGGCTTCCCGCCAACCGGCCGGGTGCCACCCCGCGCCGTCCAATGCGACGGCGAGATGAAAGGGACTCGACGGATCAGGCATACCAGACCTGCCTTCCTAACGGATGCGAAACGCGGAACCGGCGAAGCAACCGCGGGAGCGGTCAGATATCTCTAACGAGAAGAATCTCCGGTCGATTCCGGGGGCCGCCGCACACCTACCGTGTCGGCGGCCGACAACACACGTCGCGGCATAGCGACTTTGCTGGGTGCATTGTCGTCTCCTGCCCTGCCGCTCATGCCGTGCTGTTTCGAAGTCTAGCTACGCGCAACAGATCGCGCCGGGGCCTGCAATCAGCACTGGATCGGCGCGAACCCGTTCTCAACGCCTGATACGGCGGGTCGCTGCTGGAATCATCAGGATTACAACCCGGGTTCCTGGTGACCGGACAGCTTTGTTCTTTGGAGCAAGGGCAGCACGCCTTCGGCGAACCAGTACGCCTCCTCCAGGTGCGGGTAGCCCGACAGGATGAACTCGTCGAAGCCCAGCGAACGGTACTCGTCGATCAGGTTCGCGACTTCCTGGTGGCTGCCCACCAGGGCGGTGCCGGCACCGCCGCGGACCAGGCCCACTCCGGCCCACAGATTCGGGTAGATCTCCAGCCTGTCGAGCCGTCCACCGTGCAGCGCGGTCATCCTTCGTTGGCCCTCGGATTCCGAACTGGAATGCAGAGCAGTGGCTTTGGCAATCTGTTCGTCGGTGAGATCGGCAACCAACTCGTTGGCCACGGCCCAAGCCGCAGCCGAAGTGTCGCGGCTGATGGTGTGTAGCCGAATGCCGAACCGGACCCTGCGGCCAAGGGCGGCGGCACGCGCCCGCACCTTGTCGATCTTGGCGGCCGCCGCCCCCGGCGGCTCGCCCCAGGTCAGGTAAACGTCCGCGAATTCGGCCGCGATCGGCAGCGCAGCCGCCGATGAACCGCCGAAATAGATCTGGGGCAACGGATTCGGCGGCGCTGACACCCGGGCGTCCGCGACGGTGTAGTACTTGCCGGTGAAATCCACCGAATCCTGCGTCCACACCGAGGTCACGATCTGCAGGAACTCGGCGGTGCGCGCGTAGCGCTCGTCGTGGCTGAGCCAGTCGCCGAAGCGGCGTTGTTCGGCGTCGTCGCCGCCGCTGACCACGTTGAGCAGCACCCTGCCTTCGGAGAAGCGTTGCAGCGTCGCCGTCTGCTGCGCGGCCAGGGTAGGCGGAACGAGCCCGGGACGGAACGCGACCAGGAATTTCAGCTTCTCGGTCTCGGCCAACAACGCGGCCGAGGTCAGCCATGCGTCTTCACACCAGGTCCCCGTCGGCGTCAGCACACCCTCAAAGCCCAGCCGATCGGCGGCGCGAGCCACCTCCGCCAGGTACCGGCGGCTGGGCGCGCGATAGCCGGTGGGAAGCGCGCGGTTCGACGATGCGTGCGACCCGCCGACGATCGCGCGGCTGTCACCGGTGGTGGGCAAGAACCAGAAGAATCTCGCAGACATACCTCGATGATGACGCCAGTTTCTGAGTGGGCCGAATATCGGGGGCGGTGCCCAATATCGCGGCGCGTGGGCGCGGCGGGCAGGGCAACTTAAGCCCCCGGCAGGGGCACGAGACATGATGGCCGGATGACCACCGAGATCCGCGTTCTCGACAGCGAGGACGACCTCATTGCCGCGGCCAATGTGTTTCGGGCAGCCATGATCGGATTCCCGCCCCTGTCCAACCTGCCGCCCGGCCAGATCACCAAGCTGCTCGAGCCTGGCCGCACCGTCGGTGCGTTCGTCGAAGGACAACTCGTTGGCACCGTTGACGCCGTGACGGGCGGGCTCACGCTTCCCGGCGGAGCGATCGTGGGCCATGCGGCCGTGACACACATCGGGGTACTGCCGTCGTTCACCCGACGAGGCATCGCCACCGAGCTGATCGAGCATCAGTTGCACGACATCGCCGCACGGGGTGAGGTGGTCGCGACGTTGCGGGCATCGGAGGCGACGATCTATGAGCGGTACGGCTACGGCGTGGCGAGTTCATCGCAAAGCGTGGAGGTAGTGACGGCGCGGGCGGCGCTGCGTCCGGATGTCGGGGCCGGCGGTCCGGTGCGACTGCTTGACGCCGCCGAAGCATGGGACGTCCTGCCCCGGATCTATGCCGGGAACCGTCCGTCCCGGCCCGGAACGCTCGACCGGCCCGGGGTGTGGTGGCAGGGCCTGCGGTTGCGCGCCGAATCATCCTCGGGTGCTTCGTATGTCGCGGTGCACGGCGAGCCGGGATCCGAGACGGGTTTCGTCCGCTATCGCCCCGTCAACACCGAGACGTGGTTCGTCAGCGATCAGCGCAGCATCGTGGTCGAGGACTTCTTCGCGCCCACCACGGAGGCCTATCTCGGGCTGCTGCGCTTTCTGCTCGGGCTCGATCTCATTGACCGCGTGCTGTTCTGGATGCTGCCCATCGACGATCCGCTGCCCTGGCTGCTCCTTGATCGGCGCGCCGCGAAGGTGACGGCAGTGCACGACGAAACGTGGCTGCGCATCGTCGATGTCCCAAAGGCGCTGGCAGCACGCCAATATAGCGGAGATGGCGCCGTCACGATCGCCGTCCATGACCCGCTCCTGCCCAACAATTCAGCCAGCTTCACCATCGCAGGCGAGGGTGCCGAGCCGACGGATCGGCGGGCCCAATTACACGTCGGCGTCGCGGGGTTGGCCGCGGTACTGCTCGGTGGCGCAAACTGGCGCAGTCTCGCCGTCGCCGGGGTGGCCAAGGCCGACGATCCGGCGGCGCTCGGCGTGGCCGATCAGCTGTTCGCGGGGCGGCAGGCACCGCACGCCGGGTTCTTCTTCTGAGGAACCGTTCTGGCGTGAACCTACACCGGTCGGGTGCGGGTTGCCCTCTGCTCCGACCAATCGCACACTCGCCGATGATCTCGCAAAGGAGATCCTCGCTGCCTGGTTCGGCGCCGAACCAGGCGGGCGAGGCAGCTCGGGTGTCGCCGACCTGGCCGCAGTGGAAGCGCGGCACCAGCGCTAGCAGCGCGGCCTCCATCGAGGCTGCGCCCAGGGCCACTCAACGTCGAGCAGACACGCCCTCCACGCAGTTTCGGCGCCATCAGCGCAGGCTCGGTTTCTGACGCTATGCCGATTGCGCGGGGCGGGCGCCCGGCCCCGGCCTGGCCCTCACGTCTCGCGCGGTCACCGCGACGTCGTCACGGCCGCAGCGCATCACCAGCTCGACGGGGTGCCCGCAATCGCGGTGAACGACCTCGACCGGCGGCCCCGCGGGGTCCGCCTCCCACCTGTCGCCCCACTGCATCAATGCGATCACGGCAGGCAGCAGGTCAAGGCCCTTGTCGGTGAGGTGATATTCATGGCGTTCACGCTGGCCGGGTTCGCGGTAGGGCTCCCGCCGCAAGACCCCGCCCTCGACCAGGGTATTCAACCGTTCGCTGAGCAGATTGCGGGCGCATCCCACATGGGCTTGGAACTGCTCGAAACGCCGGGCCCCGTAGAACGCTTCCCGCAGCACCAGAAGTGTCCACTTCTCTCCCACGACATCGAGTGCACGCTTCACAGAGCAGTTTTCAGCGCTGTAGCTTTCCCGGGCCGCTAACACCTGACCAGCATAGCAGGGTTTGACTTTGCAACTCAGATCAACATAGGCTGCGTTGCAGAAATAAATCCAGGGCTTTGCCCAACGAGCTGGAGGTCCGCGATATGCCGATGCTGGATGCATACATTCCCGAGGGTGCGTTACCTGCCGAGGCCGAAAAGGCGCTGCTGGCAACGCTGACCGATGTGCTGCTCGAACACGAGGGTGCCGATCCCGCCAATCCGGCAGCTCGGGTGCTGGCCAAGGTGTGGCTGCACCGACCCGCGGCCGTGCTGCAGGCCGGCGAAGAACCTGACGTGCCGCACTACCGCGTGATCGCGTCGGTGCCCGAAGGACAGTTTGACGATGAGCGTCGAGCGAGCATGGTCGCCGCGGTCACCGAGGCGATCCTCGATGCCGAGGACGGGCGTTACGATCGCGACCCTATGCGTATTTGGGTGTTCGCCAACGAGATTCCGGACGGCACGTGGGGCGGCGGCGGACGCATCGTGAGGCTGGCCGACATCGCCGGGTTCGTATTGGGTGATCCGGACAAGGGCCGCGCATACGCCGAGCGGCGGCTGGCCGGGCGCCGGTCGGTGCCAGCCTGAATCGCGCGGACTGGCCGCCGCTCAGTAGGGCTGGCCGCCTTCGGGCATGACGTACTCGGAAACCGGCGCGGAGACACCGTTGATGGTTGTTCCGCCGTTCGTGATGCCCGGGGCCATCGTCAGCATGTCATGCGGGAAAACCAATTTCGGCCTGGTGAGAGCGCCGAGACGGGCGAGTTCCTCGGCGTTGAGGTTCACATCAACAGCGCGGACGTTGTCTTCGAGCTGAGAGAGCCGGCGTACGCCGATGATGACTGAGCTCACCGCCGACTGCGCGCCCACCCACGCCAGTGCCACCCTGGCGACGGTGGTCTCATGCTCCTTGGCGATGATCTCGAGTTCGTCGATGAGTTTGTAGGTCTTCTCGGTCAGGAACACATCGACCATCGCGCCGCGCCCACCCTGGTCCTCCCCGGCGTTGCGCCGGGTGTATTTGCCGCTGAGCGCGCCGCTCTTGAGCGGCGACCACGGGGTGATCCCGAGGCCGAATTCGCCGGCCATGGGAACCAGCTCCTGTTCGATGTTGCGTTCCAGCAACGAATACTCGACCTGCAGTCCCACGAACGACGACCAGCCCCGGAAGCGGGCGGTCAGGTTGGCTTCCACGATCTTCCACGCCGGGGTGTCCGATACGCCCAGGTAGCGCACCTTGCCCGCGCGAACCAGATCCTCGAGTGCGGCCATCGTCTCCTCAATCGGGGTGTTGGCGTCCCAGATGTGCAGCCAGTACAGGTCGATGTAGTCGGTCTGCAGGCGACGCAACGAGTTCTCGCAGGCGCTGATGATCGACTTACGACCCGAGCCGCCGCCGTTGGGATCACCCGGGTACAGGTTGCCGCTGAATTTCGTGGCGATCACCAACCTGTCCCGGCGGGCCGGGTCGTGCCCGATGTGATCGCCGATGATCTTCTCGGAGTGGCTCCTGGTGTAGAAGTTGGCGGTGTCGATGAAATTCCCGCCGAGCTCGACGAATCGGTCGATGATCTGTTGGGATTCCTCAACACTGGAGCCCCAGCCCAGGTCTTCACCGAAGGTCATCGCACCCAGACACAGTGGGCTGACCCGTAGACCGGATCGACCGAGTGTCACGTAGTGATCCAAGGGCATGCGTGGCCACTTTCTGATAGATTGTTCATCCATGCGTTTGTTTACCTATCAACTTAGTTTATGACTGTACGAACGAAGATTGCAAGGTCGATGCCGCACATCGATGCCGCCAAGATCTGGTCGCTGAACTACCGGGTGCTGGTGTCGGTGATCTCTGCCGCGGAGCCTGACATCGCCGCGTTGGGGTTCGAATCCAAGGAGCTGTTCCTGCTCGCGGAAGTCGATGAGCATCCCTACCCCGCCGAGCTGGCCGCCACGCTGTGCATGCCCAAACCGACGGTGACGCTTTACCTGAAACGGCTCGAGGCCGCGGGATTCGTGCGGCGCGAGATCGACCCCACCGATCTGCGGCGCCATCGCCTCCTGCTTACCGAGGCCGGGCGGCAAGCCAACCAGGACGGCCTCGCCCTGCTGTCGGACGCATTCAGTAAGCGCCTGGAACGCCTGACTGTCGCCCAGCAGAAGGAATTCAAGCGCCTGCTCGAAAAAATCATCTGATGGCCGTGAGTGTCACGCGTGGAGCTGCCCTCTGGGTCGTGGCAGCCGTCGGTTACCTGATTCTCGAGGCCGCCGCCGCCGCGAGTTTCGAGCCTTGCTACAGCTACGCGCGCGACTACATCAGCGATCTCGGGATCACCGACGGCGGGATGGTTCGCGGCCGGATGATCGACTCCCCACGGGCCTACTTGATGCAGATAGCGTTCTACCTGCAGGGATTTCTCTTCTTTGCCGGGGCACTGCTCATCGTGGGGTTCCCCGACAGTCGAAGGGCCCGAACGTTTTTGGGCCTCGTCGCCGTCAATGCCGTCGGCAATATCGTGGTTGGAACTGTGCATAGCGGGACGGTGCACGTCGCCGGCGCCGCGCTGGCGATCGTCGGCGGCAACACCGCCATTCTGGCGGGGTCCGCGGTCGTAGGACGAGTCAGCAGCCATCGTTGGTACCGCAACGTCTCCAAACTCGTTGCGGCCCTGGGTCTGCTGTGCCTGCTCATGTTGATGGTCAATTCAGCGACGATGAAGTCAAACCTGCTGGCCGACGGGGCGTCGGAGCGCGGCAGCGTGTACTCGATCGTCATGTGGCAGTTGCTTACCGCGGCCTCGTTACTGCCGCTGCCGTGGCTTCCGCCGTTGCGGCGTCTTAGTCGGCGTTAGAGCGCGCTCTGTCCGCCTCCGCCGGGGGAGCTACCGTAGGGGTCCTGCCAGGACGCGCCGCTGCCGCAACCACCGCGCGTCAACTCGGAATTCGTTGCGGCCCTGTGTGTTCTGTGTCTGATCATGTTGATGGTCACAATCCGCGGCAATGAAGTCCAACCCGCTGCCCGACGGGGCGTGGGAACGCTCACGACTGAATGCGGCGTCTGGCAGGCACCTTGACCGCGTAGAGGTTGTAGCTGCCCTGTAGGCCTTTGAGTTCGGCCTCGACGGGTGCGCAGAGCTCGATATCGGGCACGCCGTCGATCGCAGCACGCACCGGCTCGCTGACCAGGATCTCACCACCATTGGCTTGTCCCGCTATCCGCGCCGCCAGCGCGACGTTGCGCCCGAAGAGGTCGTCGCCGCGTCGGACCGAGGAACCCATGTGAATCCCGATCCGGACGCGGATTCCCGCCCAGCGGTCAGAGTTGTCGAGCAGGGCTCGTTGTACGTCGACGGCGCACAGCACGGCTTGCCCGGCATCGGCGAAGGCGATCATGAAGCCGTCACCCTGACTCTTGACGACGTGCCCCTCGTGGTCGTCGACAAGCTTTTGGATGAGCCTGTTGTGCCTCTCGAGCACCTTCACCCAGGCTCGGTCGCCCAACGCCTCGTTGTGTGCAGTGGAATCCTCGATGTCGGAGAACGCGATCACGACGTCACCGTCGGCGGTCAATCTGGCGAGATCGGGACGTTCGACCTGCGCCCAACCCGCCAGGTCTTCGACCGAGTTTCGGACCGTGGCGCCGAGGCCTTTCGTGATCAACGAATCGGCCGTCTTCCAAGCCGTCCGGATCGCAAGAGGGGCGACCCCGACGTGCCGTCGCCGTCGGCGCGTCCCAAGTGCGCGGGCGCGCTCGAGTTCGGCTCGTGTTCCCTTCAGCTGCCGTCGCGACACGACGAGCAGAACTCCGAGCGCGATGACGCCAGCGAGTTCGGTGAGGGCAACCGTCCCAAGCGTCGCGGTTAAGGTCATCGTGTGGCCGCACCCCTAGGCGAGCGTTGTGGCCAGATAGTTGAAAACGGATTCGCGCGGCGGTAGAACTCGGCCGACCGGTAGTAGCTCGATGCCCGAAGGAACGCTTTGCGCGCGCTGACGGTGTCGCCGACCTCCGGCGAATACTCGCCCCGTTTCGCCGTGCGTTCGGCGGTCGCCCGCCAGGTCTCGGTCCATGCGTCCTCATCGACCTCGGGAATCTGGGCGGTGGTGACGATGACTTCGCCGAAGTCAGCGCCTGCTGCGTCCCCAGCAAATCCGACGGCACGCAACGTCTCGAATTTGAAGGCTTCGTCTTTGAAAATGAACTCCACTCGGATCATTCTCCCCCCGTTGACCCGCCCTCCCCACCCTTAACGAGCACCTGGTTGCGCTAGCTGCGTCGGCGCACCATCCGATGCTCGAGAGCGGCGAACGCTGTGTCGCTGACCTTGCCTAATCCGGCGAGCAGGACGATCGCCAGCAGCATCACGTCGGTGCGGCCGGTGTTCTGGCTGTCGATCAGCAGAAATCCGAGACCTTTCGAGGAGGCAATCAACTCAGCCGCGACCAGGAATAGCCACGCGTTTGCCATGCCCAATCTGAGCCCGTTCACCAACTGCGGGGCCGCGGCGGGCAGCATCACAGTCGTCAACAACGAGCCGCCGCGCCGACCGTAGGCCCGTCCCACCTCTAACAGCTGTGCATCGACGTGCGAGAGTGCCGATGCCGTCGTCGTGTAGATCGGGAAGAACGCGCCGATGGCAACGAGAAACAGCTTCGGCGTCTCGTCAATGCCGAACCACAACAGCAACAACGGAACCCACGCCAGCGAAGGCACGGTGCGGAATGCCGCGACCGTCGGCGCAAGCAGCCTGCGCACGACGGCCGATAGCCCGACGAGCGATCCGAGCGCCAGCGCGACAGCCGCGCCGGCCAGATAGCCGAACAGAACCCGCGAAACGCTCGCCCTCAGGTGGGGCCACAGTTCGCCACGGCGAAGCAGTTCGCCCAGCGCGGTCACCACGTCGACCGGGGGCGGCAGCTGGCTGGGCGAGAACAACGCCTTCGCGGTGACAACCTGCCAGATCACCAGTAGCAGTACCGGGACGACCAGCCCCGCCAGTACGAGCGGCAGTCTGGCCAGCGGCCCGGCGCCAAACCTCAGGAACTTTGCTGGGCGTACTTCGGCTCGATGATCGTGCTCAGAGCGCTGCGGCCGGCGTCGTCGGACTTGATATCGGAGTCCGCCACGGCGATCGGCAAGATGCTCGTCAAGACGGCGCGCTGCGGGTCGCCGGGCGCCGGCTGGATGTTCAGTGCCGTCCGCTGCAGCTCTTCCTGGGCCACGCTCAGTGCCACCTTCGCCTGCGAGGCTAGCAACGCCGCCAACTCGTCGGGATGCGCCTTCGCCCATTTCCGGGCCTCCTCATAGCTGTTGACTACCGATTGGACGGCATCCGGATGCGCGGAACTGAAGTCCTCGCGGACGTTCAATACCCCATAAGAGTTGAAATCGGGATTGCGATATAGAAAGCGCGAACCTTGTTGCTGGATCGTCTGGGCCATGAAGGGGTCCAATCCGGACCAGGCGTCGACGTCACCGCGCTCCAGCGCGGTTTTGCCGTCGGCGTGCTGCAAATTGATGATTTCCACATCGGCGGGCGAAAGTCCAGCTGCAGCAAGCGATTGTAAAAGGAAGAAATACGGATCGGTCCCTTTGGTAACCGCAATCTTCTTGCCCTTGAGGTCCGCCACCGAGTTGATGGTCGAGTTCTTGCCGACAACCAGCGCGGTCCACTCCGGCTTGCTGTACACGTCGATCATCTTGATCGGCGTACCGTTGGCCCGCGCGACCAGCGCGGCCGAACCGGCGGTCGACCCGAAGTCGAGCGCACTCGAGCGAAGACCCTCGTTGGCCTTGTTGCTGCCCGCCGAAAGTACCCAGGTGACGTTGTAACCCCGGTTTTCCAGCGAGTGCTGATCGCGCACCACCAGACTCAGGGGGTTGTAATAGGCATAATCCAGATGGATGTCCTTCGTCGCCGTCGTGCCGGCATTCGAACCACACGCAGCGGCGACGGTGACGCCGGCGGCAATGAAAATTGCTGTCAGGTAACGATTATTCATCATATTTTTGCCGCCTCCTCGAGGGCAAACCCCCGGCTGGTAATGCTGCGTTGGGGTACACCGAGCTCGTCCAGCAGCTGATTGCGCAGCACCGTGATGCGTGGGTCACCGCGGTCACGTGGCTTGGGAATTGGGACGTCGAACGTCGCGGCAATACTCGCGGCACCGCCTGCATCGGCGCGCAGAATCAGCACTCGGTCGGCGAGGATCGCCGCCTCATCCACGTCATGGGTCACCAAGATCGTGGTGGTGCCGGCTTCTTGCTGCACGGTGTCGAGGAGGTCCTGCATCCGTAGCCTGGTCAGTGCATCCAGGGCCCCCAGCGGCTCGTCGAGCAGGAGGACGCTCGGGCGGCGGGCCAGGGCGCGGGCAAGGCCCGCGCGTTGCGCCATCCCGCCGGATACCTGTCGCGGGTGGTGATTGGCGAATTCGCGTAATCCGACGACATCGAGCCAGTGCTGCACTGCCGCCGAACCTTTCGACCGCGCCGTACCGCGGGGCAATCCGTACGCGACGTTGGCCGCCAGGGATCGCCACGGCAGCAGCCGAGGTTCCTGGAAGACCATGGCACAGCGGGGGTCGATCCCGCGGACGGCTTCGCCGTCAATCTCGATGCCCCCACCAGTAGTCCGGTCCAGACCGGCGATGAGCCTCAACAGGGTCGATTTGCCGCTGCCCGAAGACCCGAGCAACGCAACCACCTCGCCCGGCCCGACCTCGATGTCAACCGCGCGCAGCACGGTGTGCGCTCCAAACGTTCGGGCGACACCACGAAGGGACACGCGGGCCGGCGCGGGATCGGTCGACATCACCTGCGCAGCGTAGGGAGCGTGGCAGCCGACGACCATGTTTGCCTTGAACGTGATTCAAACCCGCGAAAGCGCGGGTCATAGCACGCAGTTCGCCGACGTGCGCAGCTACGCCGCTCTGAGCGTCGAGCTGTTACGCCGCTCGCTCCTTGCGTCGCATAGCACCCGCGACCGGTATCGGGTCGCTGCCGACAACGCTCAGCCCGGCCAGACGGCGCCCCGAGTGGATGGCGTGGCGCCTGACTTCGCTATGCGGCGAATGCCGCGTCGGCCCTTAGAGTGCGTGCGCCCGCCGCGGAGTGACCACCTGCGTTCCCGCCTCCTCGGTGTGCGCGCCCTCGACGCGGCCGAGCGCAATTGTCGCCGCCAGCATCGCCGCGACGGCTCCCGGCAGCGCCAGAATTCCGGCTCCATGTGGCCGCAAATGCTCGCCCAGCACGACAATGCCGAGAATCACCGCGACGACCGGCTCGCCAACCAGCATGACCGGTACCGATGCCTGCAAGGCTCCTGCCCGGAAAGCCCACTGCTGCAAGGCAGTCACTATGACCGCCAGCGCGACGAGCACGTATGGCGCGGGGATGGTGAGCAGGCCCTGCCAGCCCCCGACCGAGAACCGATGCGTGCAGATTTTGGTCAGCACGGCGATCATGCCCAGTCCGACTGCCACGGCCGCCCCCAGTGACGTCGCGCGGACGCGGCCGCCGCTGCGACGGGCAACGACCACGCAAATCATGACAACCGGCACCGCCAGGGTCAGCGCCAGCGTCCACGCCGGCACGGGGGGGCGGTAGTTCCCCTCACGCGGCTGTCCCACGAGGACGAACACCGTCAGACCGGCGGTCAGCAGCAGGGCCCAGCCCCACTCGAAGCCAGTGACCCGGCTACCCGTCCGCCAGGCGCTCAGCGGCAGCACGAACAGGAGCGAGGACACCAGTAGCGGCTGCACCAACAACAGGGAGCCGTGCGCCAACGCCATCGCCTGAAATGCGTACCCGGCCGCGGCGGCAACCGTTCCTGCCCACCACAACCGGTCGCTCAGGTAAGCCGGGATCGTCGTGCCTGAAGAGGCTTCATCAGCGGCGGGACGGTGCAGGGCAGCCTGCCGAACGACGATGCCCAGCGCGGCAACCAACGCTGCCAGCAAAGCCGATCCGATCGCCAATGCGTGCGACATCACCCATTCCATGTAGTTATGCATACCCGCAGTCGCGCCGGCTGACTCAGAAGTGCCGTCAGGCGAACTTCAGTGTGTCGCATTACACGCGTCACCATCGTCATGTGGGCGAAAACAGACCCTGCGCACATCGCACGTAACACACCGACGGGATACTGATAGCGGACATAACAATGTGTGCCCTTCAAAATCTGAACGACAGTGACGCCGGGAGAAGAAAAATGAGCGGCCAGCAGCCGACCATCATCTATACGCTGACCGATGAGGCGCCGTTGCTGGCGACCTACGCCTTTCTGCCGATAGTGCGTGCCTTTACCGAGCCGGCGGGCATCAAGATCGAGACCAGCGACATCTCGGTGGCGGCGCGCATCCTCGCCGAGTTTGCCGATTACCTGACCGAAGAGCAGCGCGTGCCGGACAACCTTGCCGAGCTGGGCCGGCTGACGCAGTCACCCGACACCAACATCATCAAGCTGCCGAACATCAGCGCCTCGGTGCCGCAGCTGGTGGCCGCCGTCAAGGAATTGCAAGGCAAGGGCTTCAAACTTCCGGACTACCCACAAAACCCGAAGACCGACGAAGAACATGAAATCCGCAACCGCTACGCGAAATGCCTCGGCAGCGCGGTAAACCCGGTGCTGCGGGAAGGTAACTCAGACCGCCGCGCACCCAGGGCGGTCAAGGAGTATGCGCGTAAGCACCCGCACAGCATGGCGGAGTGGTCGCAGGCGTCGCGCACGCATGTCGCGACCATGCGACACGGCGACTTCTATCACGGCGAGAAGTCGATGACCCTGGACCGCGCTCGTGACGTGAAGATGGAACTGGTCACCAAGAGCGGCAAGGCGATCGTGCTCAAGCCCAAGGTGTCGCTGCTTGATGGCGACATCATCGACAGCATGTTCATGAGCAAGAAGGCGTTGTGCGAGTTCTACGAGGCCGAGATGCAGGACGCCTACGAAACCGGCGTGATGTTCTCGCTGCACGTCAAGGCGACGATGATGAAGGTCTCGCACCCGATCGTCTTCGGCCACGCGGTGAAGATCTTCTACAAGGACGCATTCGCCAAGCACCAGGAGTTGTTCGACGAACTCGGCGTCAACGTCAACAACGGATTGGTCGATCTGTACAACAAGATCGAAGCGCTGCCCGCGTCGCTGCACGACGAGATCATCCGCGATCTGCACGCCTGCCACGAACATCGCCCCGAGCTGGCCATGGTTGATTCGGCCAAGGGCATCAGCAACTTCCATTCGCCAAGCGACGTGATCGTGGACGCGTCGATGCCCGCGATGATCCGCGCGGGCGGCAAGATGTGGGGCGCCGACGGACGGCAAAAGGACACCAAGGCCGTCAACCCCGAGTCCACGTTCTCCCGCATCTACCAGGAGATCATCAATTTCTGTAAGACACACGGGGCATTCGATCCGACCACGATGGGCACCGTTCCCAACGTCGGTCTGATGGCGCAGCAGGCCGAAGAGTACGGCTCGCACGACAAGACTTTCGAGATCCCCGAGGACGGCGTCGCCAACATCGTCGACCTCGACACCGGGGAAGTCCTGCTGACCCAAAACGTGGAAGAGGGCGACATCTGGCGCATGCCCATCGTCCGGGACGCACCGATCCGCGACTGGGTCAAGCTGGCCGTCAACCGGGCACGGAACTCGGGCATGCCGGTGGTGTTCTGGCTGGACGTCTGGCGTCCGCATGAGAACGAATTGCGTAAGAAGGTCAACACCTACCTGGCCGACCACGACACCGAGGGCCTCGACATCCAGATCATGTCGCAGGAACGGGCCATGCGGCACACGATCGAGCGGGCGATGCGCGGGCAGGACACCATCGCCGCCACCGGCAACATCCTGCGCGACTACCTGACCGACCTGTTCCCGATCCTGGAGCTGGGCACCAGCGCCAAGATGCTGTCCATCGTGCCGCTGATGGCCGGCGGCGGCATGTACGAGACGGGGGCGGGCGGTTCGGCGCCCAAGCACGTCCATCAGCTGGTGGAAGAGAACCACCTGCGCTGGGATTCGCTCGGCGAATTCCTCGCGCTGGCGGCCAGCCTGGAAGACCTGGGCATCAAGACCGGCAACGAACGCGCCAAGATCCTGGCCAAGACGCTGGACGCCGCGACCGGCAAGTTGCTGGACAACAACAAGAACCCGTCGCGCAAGACCGGTGAGCTCGACAACCGCGGAAGCCAGTTCTACCTCGCCCTGTACTGGGCGCAAGAACTTGCCGCGCAGACCGCTGACCAGGAACTGCGGGACACTTCGCGCCGCTGGCCGATGCGTTGGCCAAGAACGAAGACGCCATCGTGGCCGAACTCAACGAGGTGCACTTCGGCGCGCTCGCAGCCGCGTTGGCCGAGAACGAAGACACCATCGTGGCCGAACTCAATGAGGTACAGGGCGAGGAAGTGGACATCGGCGGCTACTACGCGCCGGACGAGCGACAAGACCACGGCGGTGATGAGGCCGAGCAAGACCTTCAACGCGGCGCTGGCCGCCGCGGGAAGACTGAGGTCAGAGCAGCTGGCGAAGCGTTTCGATGAGTTTGACCCGCTCGGCCGACGTCGCCGCGATCGGTACCACGTTTAGCGTGGTCACCCCCGCTTCGCGGTAGGCAGCCACGCGTTCCTTGACGAACCCGGGTGAACCGATCAGGTTGACGTCGCGGACGAGTTCGTCGGGCACGACCTTGGCGGCGCCGTCCTTGTCGCCGGCCAGATAGAGCTCCTGGATCCGGTCGGCCTGCGGCCCATAACCATAGCTAGTGGCCAGGGTGTGGTAGAAATTCTTGCCCTTGGCCCCCATTCCGCCGATGTAAAGCGCCAGCTGCGGCTTGGCCAATTCGCGCAGCGGCTCGACGTTTTCGCCGATGGCCAGTGCCGGGCCGGCATACACATCGAGTTCCCCCAACGCGGGATCCCGCTTGGCCCGGCCGGCGGCCAGGGCCTTGCCCCACACGTCCTGCGCCTTTTCTGGCAGATAGAAGATCGGTTGCCAGCCCTCCGCGATCTCAGCGGCCAATTCGACGTTCTTGGGCCCCAGCGCGGCCACCAGAATCGGAATGCGCTCCCGGACAGGCGTATTGATGAGCTTCAGCGGTTTCCCCAGCCCGGTGCCCCGCTCGGCGGGCAGCGGGATCGTGTAGTACTTGCCCTGGTGTTGCAGGCGTTCGCGCCGCCACACCTGACGGCAGATGTCGATGACTTCGCGAGTTCGGGCAATCGGAGCGTCATAAGGAACTCCATGGAAACCTTCAATGACCTGTGGTCCGGAGGCCCCGAGGCCGAGCGTGAAGCGGCCGTCGGAAACGTAGTCGAGACCGGCCGCCGTCATCGCGGTCAGGGTGGGCGTTCGGGTGTAGAGCTGCAGGATTCCCGAGGCCAGTTCAACCCGTTGCGTGCTGGCTGCCAGGTAACCGAGCGCGCTCACCGCGTCATATGAATACGCCTCGGGGACAAAGACCATGTCCAACCCGGCGCGCTCGAGGTCGGCCACTTCGGCGGCCACCTCCTTGAAGCCGCCCGCGTAATTGATGCCCAATCCGATCCGCATGATCAGCCCTGCGCCGAGGCGAACGTGCCGGCGAGCTCGACGGCCTCTTGCTGGATCCGATCGAACTGCGCCCCCATGGCCTCGGACAACGCCGTCGCGCCCGACAGCGGCCGCACCATCACCGTGAAGTTGTCGATCAGACCCTCGTCGTTGAAGTGCAGGAAGTCGCAACCGGTGATCTGTATGCCCGGCGCCCCGGCGATCTTCGTCTCGAACACCAGCGCATGGTCACGGCCGTTGCTATCGGCGATTTCGCGGATGTAGTGGAAGTCTTCGAAGATTCGCAACACACCACTCAGGATCGCCGCGGTAATCGGCTTGCCGACATACGGCTTGAATGCCACCGGGCTGGTGAACACCACGTTGTCGGCCAGCATCGCGTGCATGGCCGCCTCATCACGTTCCTCGACTGCCTTGCGGAAGGGATGCTTTGAGCTCACGCGACACCTCGCATTCGTAATTTGTTGAGTAGGCCTGATTCACGGTAGAGGGTGCCCCGACGACCGCCGAATAGGCCCACCCGCGCAGGTATGGGCTTAAGGGGCCTGGCCGTGCAGATAATGGCTCAGCACCGGCCGCAGCCATTCGATGAGAGTTGCATCATCCATCCCGGCGAGTGCCGGGATGCAAAGGATGTAGCGGGCCACGGCGAGGCCGAGCAGTTGCGAACCCACCAGCGCAGCGCGCTCGGCAGCGCGGTCTGGCACGACCGCGGCCAGGGCCGGGGCCACCCGGTCGACGAATACCCCGAGCAGGGCATCCGCGGCAACCTGGTTCGTCGCGGCGGCGCGCAGCAGCGGGAGAAACGGACCGTGCGGCCCCCAGACGGCGATGAACATCGGCAGCAGCACATCGGCGACGCGCTCGGGCGCGAGATCCGAGAGATCCGGAAACGTGATGTCAAACCGGGCGGCCGCGGCGAAAAGTTCTGCCTTACTGCCGAAGTAATGCATGACGAGTGCCGGGTCGACACCGGCCGCCGATGCGATCGAACGGATGGTCGTGCGTTCAAAGCCGTGACTGCCGAACTGCGATCGCGCGATGTCCAGGATCGTCGATCGGGTGGCTTGGCCATCACGCGCTCTCGGGGGCATACCGAGCAGTATATTCAACGGCTGTTGACATAGCGGCCAGCAGCCCCTAACGTAGAAGTCAACGGCTGTTGACTCAAGATCGGAGGGCACGGGATGACCGCCTATGACGTGGACGTGGACGTAGACGTCGAAGTCCTCGTGGTGGGCGCCGGTCCTACGGGGCTGACCGCCGCGGGTGACCTGGCGCGGGCCGGCCGGTCGGTCACGGTCCTGGAGCGCTGGCCCACGATAAACCCGGCCAGCCGGGCCTTCGCCACCATGGCCCGCACGCTCGAGGTGCTCGACGCCCGTGGACTGGCCGACGACCTGTTGGCGCACGCCCACGCGGCGCCGGGCGTCACGATTTTCGGCGACGCCCGCATCGACCTCACGCATCTTGACTCGCCATACCGATTCGCCATGATCACTCCGCAGACCAATGTCGATCGAGCACTGGGTGACTACGCCCTCGCGCAGGGCGCCGATGTCCGGCGAGGCATCGAGGTCATCGCATTCGATCAGGACGCCGACGGCATTACCGTGACTGCGCGGCCGCATGGCGACAACACCGGCCGCCACACCTGCTGGCGGGCGCAGTACGTGATCGGCGCCGACGGGGCGCACAGCACGGTGCGCGGGCTGCTGGGCGCCGATTTTCCGGGCAAGACGATCTTGTCCTCGATCGTGCTCGCCGATGTCAAACTGGCGCACGGGCCATCCGACGGCGGCCTGACGCTCGGCAGCACCCGAAACGCGTTCGCGTTCTTGGCCCCCTTCGAAGCACCCACTACCCGGCACGCTGCCGACGGCTCGTGGTATCGCACGATGGTGTGGGACCGCGGCAACCAGTTGCCCGACGATGCGCCCGTTGGTCAAGCAGAGATTGTCGACATCCTCGCGCGGGCAATGGGGACCGAACTTAAAGTTCTCGAGGTCGGCTGGAAATCCCGATTCCACTGTGAGGAAAGGCAAGTGGCGCAGTATCGGCACGGACGCGTATTTCTCGCCGGAGACGCGGCACACGTGCACTCCCCCATGGGCGGGCAGGGCATGAACACCGGAATTCAGGACGCGGCAAACCTCGCGTGGAAGATCGACGCGGCGCTCGGCGGCGCACCCGACACCATACTCGACAGCTACCACGACGAGCGCCATCCGATCGGCAAGCGGGTCCTGCTACAGTCCGGCCTCATGGCGCGCGGCGTCACACTGCATCCACGAGTCGCTCGTTCGGTGCGAAACATCCTGGCGCCCCGGATACTTCGCGTTCCCCGAGTGCGCGACGCGGTGGCCGGAAGCTTCGCTGGAACGACGCTACGGTATGCACACCGCAACGGCGAGAGCCCGCTGGTGGGCACCCGCGGGACGCAGATTCCTTTGATGCAAGGCCGGCTCACGCAGCTACAACGCGTGTTACCCGGCTTCGTCTTCATCCGCGAGCGTGAAGCGAACCCGGTCGACGCGGCCGAGCTGCTCCAAGCGGAGCGGACCGATCGCGGTCCGGCGGTGCTGGTGCGGCCGGACGGCTACATCGCCTGGGCCGGCGACTCGGCCGACCGGCCCGCGTGGACTGCTGCCCTTACTCGGTGGACCGGAGCCACTCGCGGCTTTTCTGACCGGTTCAACGTTTGCGGATGGCGGTAAAGAATTTGGCACGCAGCAGGCGCTCAAAAACAGCTGGCAATCCTTGGAACGGACGGCCATATTCGCTGGCGGCCTTGTCCACCAAATCGGCACTGATGACCGCCTGAGCGCGCTAGTCTCGTGCGGGGGTGATCACCTTGACCTGCAACAGTTCTGCCAATTGCGCAGCCGAATAGCGGCCCGGCCCACGACCGTCCCGAACCGCCGCACGTGCGGCACTCGCCAACGCGGCGTTGAGTGGCGCGGTGATGCCGTGCCGGTGAGCCAGCCGGACGATCTCGCCGTTGAGGAAGTCGGTCTCCACGTTGCCAGTCTGACGGCTCAACGATTGCCAGGTGGAATTGCTCGGTCCGGTGTTCCATCCGGGTACCGGCCGCGGTGTCGGTCCGTCCGCCCGCGCCGCGGTGGAGGTCTCGAACGAGATGAATTCGATTCCCGCATGCCGCAACACGTTCTCGCCTTCGCTGCGCACCGCGGCGACCAGCTCGCTTACGCCGGCCGCCTCGGCGGACAGGGCGCCCACGGCATTGCCGAGGTTGCTCAATAGCTTGTTGTATTTCCAGGGGGCGACGTCGTCGGGAATACGGACTCGGATCCCCGCGGCGCTCCACGTCTCGGTGAGCCGCGCCAACAGCTCGGCGTCGCCCTGCGTGCTGATCGACGCGGGCCACCGTGCGATATGGAACTGGCCTACCACCGGCCACGACCGCACGATCACCTCACCGGGTTCCAGGTGCACCGCGGGCAGCCAGACGCAGACACCGAATACCCGGCGGAAATAGCGCAGCGCTTTCTCCTCGGCGGCAACACCATTGAGCGCGGTCATCGCCGGCAGCCGGTCGCCAGCGGTCCCGAGGACACCCCGGGGACCATGGACCGGTTGATCCACCCATTCCTGCAGCGCCCCGTCGAGTTGCTGGGTTTTGGTTGCGAAGACCAGCACGTCGCGATCGGTCAACCGGATACCCTCGGGCCTGGCCGCCGCCGTGACGGGCGTGCGGAACGTGCCGTCGGCGGTTCTCAGCGTCATGCCGGCCGTGGCCAGCACCTCGGCGTGTCGACCCCGTGCGACCAGCACTGTCGGAGTTCCGGCCCGCGTCAGCACCGCACCAACGGTGCCCCCGATAGCGCCGGCACCAACGATCACGTACCGGTGGTCATCGTCCAAAGCCAAACCTTTCGTCGTTTCCGAGCCTGGCCGCTATCGCGAGGTTACGTCGCCCCACGCAGACGCGTCGCCGGGCGCAGCAGCCTCGCGGACCGACACCACGGTGCGGGAATGAAGCGGCGTGCCCCCCGGTTGTCCCACGTGGGCAGTTGGGTAACCAGAGCGATGGAGGGGGCGCGGCGTGATCATGACACGCGACGCGGCTGTTGCCGCACTGCGCTTCCCTGGTGGCCTGCCCCTACTCGCCGAAGACGTCGGGCGACACCCGTTCGAGAAGCAGCTGGTCAGCGACAGTCCGGCGGGTGGCCTCGCGGGATGAAGCTTTTGTTGTTGACGCTGATAGCGCATTACCCCGATCCGGTGACCGGTGAGAAGAAGAGCCCCGCCGATCGGTTGCGTGACGTCATCGAAAAAGCCGTCCTCGCCGAGGAACTGGGTTTCGACGGCTTTGCTGTGGGCGAGCGTCACGAGGACCCGTTCATCTCGTCCGCGCCGCCGGTGGTGCTGAGCTACATCGCGGCACGGACGTCAAAGATCGGGCTATTCACCGGGGTAACGACGTTGAGTTTGCTCGATCCGGTCCGCGCATTCGAGGACTATTCGACGCTCGACAACCTGTCCGGTGGCCGGCTCGAGCTGATCATCGGCAAGGGCAATGGCGCAGCGCAGGCCGAGCTGTTTCACGTGACCGTCGACGATCAGTGGGCCCGCAACCGTGAAGGCTACGAGCTGTTCCGCAAACTCTGGGAGAGCGAGAGCGTGACGTGGTCTGGTCAGTTCCGCCCGCCTCTGGTCAACGCCAAAGCACTTCCCCGGCCGCTGCAGCAGCGAATACAGATCTGGCACGGCAGCGCGACCAGCACCGATTCCGTCGATCTCGCGGCACGCCATGGCGACCCGATCTTCTCCGCAAACGTCAGCCACCCCATCGAGCCCTACGCCGAACTGGTTCATCACTACCGGCAGCGGTGGGAGTTCTACGGCCACCGACCCGAAGACGCCCTCGTCGGCGCCGGGACGGCAGGGTTCTACATCGCTCCCACGTCCCAGGAAGCGCTGGCCGCCTACCGGCCGACGTTCGAGGCGCGCCTGGCGATGCAGCGCCGCATTGGGATTCCGGTGGTGTTCGACTCGATCGAAGATCTCGTCGAGCGGAGCTCGGCGTTGGTAGGTAGCCCCGAGCAGGTGATCGACAAGGTCGGTCGCTACCACGAGCAGCTCGGCCACGAAGTGATTCACCTCAGTGCCGACTTCGACGGCGTGACGGTGGCCCAGCAGCGCCGTAGCCTCGAACTGTTCCAGTCCGACGTCGCTCCCGTGCTGCGCGAGCGGATACCGAGCAGGCCACTCGTTTCGCAGTCCACGCCGAAAGAAGAACTCGTCCACGTGAGTCGTGACCAAGAAGGAAGTGCGTGAACCATGACCAGCACAGCTGATACTGATACCGCAGAACTCACGTTCGAGGCGGCCTGGAACCAGTGGCACGCTGAACGCGAACGCTCCTACGCTGATCCGCTTGGCTGGGTGAGCCTCACCGGTTTGTATTGGCTCACCGACGAATTCGGGACTGTCGCCGACCTGCCGGGTCGCTGGCGAGCCGACGCGGACGCGGCGTACGTGCAGCGGATCGACGGAACCGAGCGGCTCGAGCCCGTCGAGGGTGCACCAGGATTGCTCGTCGAGGCCGGGGACCGCCGTATCGAGGTGATCCGCCGAACCGGGTCAGTTGCGTTGCGCGTGCATGATCCCAAGTCTCCGCACCTGAAGACCTACAACGGTATCCCCGCCTACGCACCGAGCGAGCAGTGGCGTGTGGTCGGCACATTCACGCCATATGAAGCGCCGAGAACCGTTACGACAGGCGCCGTCGTCGAAGGGCTCGAGCACCGCCTCAACGCCGTTGGCATCATCGACTTCGAACTGGCCGGCTCCGCTGCGCGGTTGGTCGCCTTCGGTGACACCTCGGCCGGCTTGCGCGTGCTGTTCACCGACGCCACCAGCGGCGTGACCACATACCCTGGCGCCCGGGTGCTGTCGATCGACGCACCGGACGCTGACGGGACAGTGACGCTCGACTTCAACCGAGCGTCGAATCTGCCTTGCGCACTCACCGACTACGCGACGTGCCCGGTTGCACCCGCCGAGAACAGGCTGGCCGTTGCTGTCGAAGCCGGCGAGAAGGATCCGCGCTAAGCGCCAAGTGGAATGGTTTGGATCCGGATGCGCGGATGCCCTTCTCACTGCCGGAATCGTCGCGCTTCACAACTGGGACTTAGTGTTTGGAACTCACCACCCGGAGAGCGCCGCCGGACCGGCCGAGCCCACCGCTCTCATCCCCGCGGCCGGCGGGCTTAAAGTAAGTCAGCCACGTCCCAGCGTCGGACAGGAGAACACCATGCCATTGCCGACAGATGAGAAACTGCTTGACCTCAGCAACAAGATACTGGCGACTTTCGCCAAGATTTTCGGCGAGCATCCCGGGATTCGCCCGGCCCACGGCAAGGGCACCCTCCTGAACGGGACCTTCACACCGTCCGCCGCCGCGGCCGACCTGTCGATTGCTCAGCATTTCCAGCAGGCCTCGACGCCGGTCCTCGTGCGTTTCTCGGACTCGACTGGGCTACCCAACATTCCAGATACCGATCCGAACGCTGTTCCCAAGGGGATCGGCGTCCGGTTCGTGCTGGGCGACCGAGTGCACACCGACGTGATCAGCCATTCAACCGACGGCTTCCCGACGCGCACCGGCGAAGAATTTCTCGAATTCCTGGAAGCGCAGGCAACCAGTGACCCGGCCAACCTCGCGGGCTCGCCGCTGGAGGCCTTTCTCGGTTCGCACCCGGCTGCGCTGCGCTTCGTGCAGGCGCCCAAGCCCTTCCCCGTCAGCTTCGCGCAGGAATCCTATTTCGGAGTGACCGCGTTGAAGTTCACCAATGCGGCCGGCGAGAGCAGATTCGGGCGCTACCACATCGTTCCGGAAGCCGGGAACGAATACCTCAGTGAGTCCGAAGTGCAGTCCAAGGACGGCAATTATCTGTTCACCGAACTTGCCGAGCGCATCGCCGGCGAACCGGTGCGCTTCACCCTCGCTGTGCAACTCGCCGAGGACACGGATGTAGTGGACGACGCCACCATTCACTGGCCGTCCGATCGAGAGGTCAGAGAGCTGGGCACTGTTGAGCTCACTACCCCGGTGACGGACGATGCTGCGCAACAGAAGCACGTCATCTTCGACCCGATCCCACGGCTGGCGGGGATCGAGCCGTCCGACGACCCCCTGCTGGAACTGCGCGCTGCCCTCTACCTGATCAGCGGGCGCAGGCGCCGGGCGGCGTAGGGCTGCGTCCCAAGCGCCATCCACCGCCCGCCGTACCCTCTAGGTATAGTCAGCTATATTCAGCGATCGGCGGGCCGGCGCGCCCCGGTCGGCCGGTCAGCCAGCTCGACTACGAGGCAAACGTGGCAGTGACGGCGCAATTATCGACGACGCGCTCGACGTCGACGGTTCTCGTGGTGTCCGTCGCGGCGTTTCTTGCCAGCCTGGACTTGTTCATCGTCAATATCGCATTCCCTGACATCCGTAAAGCTTTCGGTTCCGCTGACCTCGGTACGATGTCGTGGATTCTCAACGGTTACACCCAGGAGAGGCTGGAAGTCGCAATGGCTGACATCACGATGCTGATCCTCGCCGACCACGCCTGGTTTCGCGAACAATTCGCCAAGCTCGACGATCTGCAGGCGCAGACGCCGGCTAACCGCGGAGCGCTCGACAGGGTCTGGCGGCCCCTAGCCGACAAGCTCGACGTACACGCCTACATCGAAGAGAAGATCTTCTACCCGCAACTGCTGAAGCGGGGCACCGAAGATCCGGAAGGCGAGACGCTCGACGCCATCGGCGATCACAACGAGATCCGCGACGGAGTGCGCGACGCCAACGCGGCCCGGGTCGGCACTGAACCGTGGTGGGCGGCAGTCGGTCGCACCCGACTGGCCAACGACGACCACATGGGCGAAGAGGAACGGCAAGGATTGTCCGACTTTCGTCGCCATGCCCCAGCCGGTCTTCGCGAAGCACTTGGGCGCCAATACAGCGAGTTTATGGCTCAACATCCCACCACCAAGGGATTGCTGATCGCCGACCGTGACCCCAGAAGCTACGTCGAGGATTTCGAGGACGCCCGGCAGTCCGAACCCGCCGACCACTCGTTCGGCTCGCTTGGAATTGGCAGCCTGAAAGGCGACTGAAGTTCGAACTGAAAGCCACTGCGCTGCGGCTCCGGACGCGTCGGCGTGCGCACTGGGCTCGCCAAATATTCTCTTATAAAAGACGCCCCGGTACGCAACGATGGAAGGACTAGTTGGAAGGGGTCGCTCGTGTCCGACGAACAACGGGGACAGGCCAAACTGTTCGATGCTTTGACGACCAAAGGCACTGCCTTCACGGTGGATGAGCGCCGGCGGCTCGGTCTGCTGGGCCTGCTGCCGACCACAGTGAAGACGCTGGCCCAGCAAGCCGCGCATTGCTGGCATGAATTCTCGACTCGCCCTGATGATCTGGATAAGCACGTGTATTTGCGCTCGCTGCAGGACCGCAACGAGACGCTGTTCTACCGGGTGCTGGCCGAGCACATCCCCGAGACCCTGCCGATCGTCTACACCCCGACCGTTGGTGAGGCCTGCCAGCGTTTCAGCGAGATCTACCGCCGGCCGCGAGGATTGTTCGTTTCCTATGCCGACCGCGACTGTCTAGAAGAGGTGCTGCGCAACCGGCCGCACCGCGACGTCGGCGTGATCGTGGTGACCGACGGGCAACGGATCCTCGGGCTGGGTGATCAGGGCATCGGCGGGATGGGCATCCCGATCGGCAAGCTTTCGCTCTATACCCTGATCGGCGGCATCGACCCCGCTCGCACTCTTCCGATCGTGCTCGACGTGGGCACCGACAACGTCGAACTGCTCGAAGACCCACAGTATCTGGGCTGGCGGCACCGACGGATCGATGACGACGAGTACTACGCGTTCATCGACAAATTCGTAGCCGCAGTGCGTAAGGAACTGCCCGATGTGCTGCTGCAGTGGGAAGACTTCGCCACCGTGCATGCACTTCCGATCTTGGCCCGCTACCGCGACAAGCTGCTCACCTTCAACGACGACATCCAGGGCACCGCCGCCGTCACCCTGGGCGCACTGCACGGCGCCGCCAAAGTGGCCGGCCGCCCGCTGTCGGAGCAGCAGGTCGTGATGCTTGGCGCGGGCTCGGCCGGCATTGGTGTGCTGGACATGATCCGCCAGGAGATGGTGACCGAGGGACTGTCCGAAGAGGCCGCGCTGGAGCGGATCTGGGTGGTCGACGTCGTGGGACTGCTCACCGATGAGCGCACCGACCTGTCCGAGGCACAGCGCAAATTCACCCAGCCCGCCACGCGCGTGGCGGGCTGGGGCCTGTCTGAGCCGGCCCAGCTGGCCGACGTCGTGCATCACGTGGACGTCGGTGTCCTGCTCGGCCTGTCCACCGCCACGGGTGCCTTCACCGAGGACATCGTGCGCGAACTCGCCGGCAAGACCGCGCGCCCGATCATCTTCCCGCTGTCCAACCCGACGAGTCGCGCCGAGGCCCGTCCGGCCGAACTGGACCAGTGGACCGACGGGCGTGCGCTGATCGCTACCGGGTCGCCATTCGCACCGGTAAAGCGCAACGGAGTGGAACGACCCGTCGCGCAATGCAACAACGTCTACATCTTCCCCGCGATCGGGCTGGCCGTGACCGCCGCGCAGGCGACTCGCGTCACCGACGAGATGATGCGGGTTGCCGCGGCGGCCTTGGGCGATGCGTCGCCCGCTCTGACCGATCCCGACCTGGCGCTGTTGCCGGCCTGGCCGGACGTGCCCGAGATTGCCGTGCGCATCGCCCATGCGGTCGCCGTTCAGGCCGTCGCGGACGGCGTCGCCCCCAAACGTAGCGGCGAGGAACTCGCCCAACGCATCGCCGAGGTGCGCTGGATTCCGGAATACCGGGAATAGTCCCGCCGGGCGACCGCGTTGCCCGACGTATGGCTGCCTTCACCGAGACTCAACGTCAGGAATTCCTCGCCGCGAAGCACATCGCCGTGCTATCCGTCGCCGCCTCCGACGGCAGGCCGCCGGCGAGCGTTCCGATCTGGTACGACTACACCCCCGGCGGTGACATCCGGGTCAACACCGGCGCGTCGTCACGCAAGGCCGGGCTCATCGAACAAGCCGGTACGGTGTCGCTGGTCGTCCAGCACGAAGAACCCCCGTACCAGTATGTGGTCGTGGAGGGCACCGTCGTCGAGACCACCAAACCCACTCCGCTGGACGTGCGAGAAGAGATCGCTATCCGGTACCTCGGCGAAGAAGGCGGCCGCGCGTTCGTCCGCGGCATGGACAGTCAGACGACAGTGTTGTTCACCATCCGCCCCGACCGCTGGCTCACCGCCGATTTCTCCAGCTAGATCTGGGAGTCCGTCCCGAGGCCGATTCAAGGCATTACGAAGACCGGGCCACCGCGTCGCCGGGCTGCTGCTGGCCGAGCAGCTCATCCTGGCCGACGTCGGGAAGGTTCTGACCGACAGTGAACTCACCGCTCTTCGCCTGCTTTTTCTTCGGCGGCTTCTGCGGCGCAGTGGCAGCCCCGGAAACCGTGGATACTGCGGGGCGATGCCCGTTGGAGCTCGCCCCGACAGACTCACCGACCATCTCGATGGCCTTCTCGGTATAGACGCGGTAGCCGAATTCCGGTAAGTAGCCATGGATTTCGGGTGTGTCGAGATCGCGCATGAACTGCAATATCTCGCGGCTGACCACCTGGCCGGGCACTAGGACCGGAAAGCCCGGGGGGTAGGGCGTCACGAAGGTCGCGGACACGATGTCCACCCCCGCGTCCAATCGTTCATCAATCTGCTCACCGGTGAGGTACTCGCAGTTGGTGTCGTCGTAGGACAGGTAAAACGCCGGACGGACATCCCCTTCGGGCGTCGGCTCGCTTCCGCTGTGATCCAGGAATGCCGGGTGAAAGCCGCTGAAGTCGGGCAGGGGTACCGGTTGTTTGGTCAACCGGTGCACCGCCCGCTCGAAATGTTCACGCTCACCCAGGCTCATCTCGGAGATGTCCTGATCGAGCTCGCGGGCGATGTTGACAAGCACTTCCACCAGGAAAGCGACCGAGCTGCGCGTGGTGCCGATGTTGGTCATGAACAGCACGCTGTTGCGCGACGTCTTATTGATCTGAATTCCGTAGTGGTCCATCAGCTGTTGGCGTTTGAACGTATCTCCGTCATACCCGGTACGCCCGATGGACAAGGTGATTCTCGTCGGATCGAGGACGAATTCGTCCTGCTCCCAGGCCGCCATCATGTTGCGCAGCCCCGAGCGCAGGGGCTGGTCGATGGCCGACGGCCGGAAACCTTCCGGGATCAAATGAGAAGTGGTGAGGCAGTTCATGTACTTGCTGAGCACGGGATGATTGTCGATCGCGTCGCGCAACTGCATCGCGCTTTCGATCTGCCGCTGCACCAGCTCGACGCCTTCCAACGCCACCTGCCGACGCCCGAGGTCCAGGGACGCGAGGATCTGGTAGTTGGGCGATGTCGACGTGTGCGCCATGTAGGCCTCGTGGAACGGCACCGCGACTTTCTGGTCGAAGTCCTGATCGTAGACGTGGATCATCGATCCCTGCCGCAACGAAGTCAGTGTCTTGTGCGTCGACTGAGTGGCGTACACGCGCACCCGGGCCCTTGCCGGATCGGGAATGAGGCGACGGTCCAAAAGATCGTCGTCGCTGGGGGGGTTGGCGGCGTGCGGTCAGCGAGATACTTCTCGAAGCGGCGTCCGTATTCCGGGTCTTGCAGCTGCTCTCGCAACGCCTGTGCCGAGGCCATCGCGGTGCGAGTCCGATAGACCGGGTGGAAGCCCGCGAACGCGAACCACGCCTCGTCCCACAGGAACACCAGGTCTGGCTTGATAGCGAGGCACTCCTCCATGACACGCTTGACGTCGTAGACGATGCCGTCGAACGTGCAGTTCGTCAGCGACATCATCTTGACGCGGTCGAGCTTGCCGGCGCGTCGCAGCGCCAACAATTTCGACTTGATCTCCCGCAACGGCACCGCGCCGTACATCGAGTAGTCGTTGAGCGGGTACGCCTCCAGATATACGACCTTCGCGCCCGCCATCATCATCCCGTAGTGATGCGACTGGTGGCAGTTGCGGTCGAGCAGCACGATGTCGCCGGGCGCCACCAGCGCCTGGGTGACGATTTTGTTGGCCGTCGACGTTCCGTTGGTGACGAAGTAGGTGTGGCGCGACCCGTACGCTTTCGCCGCGAGCTTTTGCGCTTCGCGCAGTGGGCCGGTCGGCTCAAGCAGCGAGTCCAGACCGCCGCACGTCGCCGACGTTTCGGCCATGAACACTTCCAGGCCGTAGAAGCTGACCATGTCCTTGATCCAGTGCGAATTCACGATCGACTTGCCCTGCGAAATCGGCAGGGCGTGAAAGACGCCCGTGGGCCGGTGGCTGTACTCCTTGAGCGCACTGAAGAACGGTGTGCGGTAGCGCGCAGCCACACCCTGCAGGATCGACAGGTGCAGTTCGAGCATGCCCTCCCGGGCATGAAACACCCTGCGGAAGTACTGGCCCAGGCGTCCGGCGATCTCCTCCACCTCGATCTCGGTCATGAGGTAGAGGTCGAGCTCGGGCCGCAGCCTGGCTATGGAAACCGCGAGTATCTGCGCGCGTTCTTCGGGCGACTGGTGATCGGCCAGCTCATGCGACACCGCGTCATCGACGAACTCCTCCAGGCTGGACAGATCCCGGGTCGATTGGTGCGAAAAGCGTCGCCGGACCACCACGGCCTGCAGGTTTACGTTAAGACGCGCCGCGATAAGCGCTTCGTCTCCGCTGGCCACCACGACGAGTTCGTAGACGAATTCGTCGTCCGGACGCCGCCATTTTCGCACCTCGTTGCGCAGCGCCCGTTCCTGGGCCTCGGTCATCTTTTCGACGACGAGCACTTCGAAGTAGGGCCGGTCAGTCTGCGTCGCCGGCTGGTGCTCGAGCTGACGCGGGTCAGCAGGGAACATGTCCAGTTCGTCGACACCGGCGTTGTCCACGTCCCCTGAGCGGTACGACTCCGTGGACAGCGCGCGGTTGACCCGACCGACTTCTTGCGCGAACTTGTCATAGTTACCAGCGGCGAAAAGTCGCTGGATTCGGGCGAATTGAGGCGAGCCTGGATAGGCCCAGTAGGGCTCCAGCGTGCTCAACCGAGTGAGTTGCTCCTGGCAGGCATTCACGCAGTTGTCTTTCACCTCACCTGCGGTGGTCGGGCGCACCAGCCGGTCCGCGACTTCCTCCAACCGGCACCACGAGTCACTGCGGACCTGCCACAGACTGTTGTAAGCGCGCAAGTGTTCTGTCATGGCGGGCCTTTCGTCTTGTTCTCTCGTCCCGACGACTCGTCCGTCCCGGTTCGTCCGGTCAAGGTTCGCAGAACCAATCCGCCCGTCGGTGGCCAGAAGACAAACAGTGCACGACTTTCGGGTGACAGCGCGAACAAACGAAAGTGGTGGTCAGGCTCCCGAGCGCCGGGTACTAACCGTCGCCGTTTTCACGTGCTGGAGCCGGCGCCGACTGGACCGTCGCGATCTCGCTGAGACCGCTGATCGTAAGGACCCGAAGCAAGAAGGGGTGGACGATGAGGTGCAGACGGTCGATTTCGTCGGCATGCTGGAAAAGCGCGTTGATGCCCGCGCTGTCGAGATACTTGACCGCGCTGAGATCGACGGTGATCGGTCCTCGCGTGCCCTCGCTGGCGGTGGTCAGCGCTTCGGTGAACGCGTCGATGTTGCTGATATCGATCTCGCCCGCCGCAGTCACCCGGGGCGTCCCGTCGACGCCGCGGTCGGTGTTAAGGCGCAGGGGTGTGGCCATTACGTGATCCTTGCGTACATATGAACTGTAGTACCCGCTCCGCTGGATTGGATGCTCAAGTCCTGCATCAGATGCCGCATGAGGGAGATGCCGCGACCGCGGTTTCTGTCGGTGACCGTGTGCGGTGTCTTCCACGCGCCGGTGTCGGTGACGGTCACCTGCAGCCCGTCGACGACGGCGCTCACGCGCAACGAGATGGTGCCCTCGGGTCGATCACGGTGGCCGTGTTCGATCGCGTTGGCGACGGCTTCGCCGGTCGCGATGAGCACGTCCTGAATCTGACCAGGCTCGACCCCCGCCTGGGTCAGCCAGCTGCGCAAGGCAGCACGGCCCGGGGCGAGTTGGCTGGCGTCGGCGGCGAAGTCCATCGCCAGCGGAGCGGGCTGCCGGTACAGCAGCATGGCCACGTCGTCCGGATAGCCGCCCGCGGGCTCAAGCCGAGACATCAGGTGGTCCGCCACGTCGTCGAGCGACCGCGAACGGCCGTCCTGAACGAGGTCGGCAGCGCGGGCCATGCCGTCATCGATCGAACTTCCGCGCCGTTCGACCAGACCATCGGTGTAGAGCAGCAGCGTCGCAGCGCGCCGGCATCGTGATGTGGGCTTCGGGTCGTGCCCAATCCGGACGGATCGCCAGCGGAAGCCCGCGTCCGCCATCGAGCATCGTGATGGTGTCGTCGGCTTGCACCATGATCGCCGGCGGATGGCCCGCGCTCGAATACACCAGTTCACCGGTTTCGAGGGTGAGCACCGCGCAGAATGCGGTGGTGCAGTCGGCGCCGGGCAGACGCGCGGCGAAACGGTCCAGCCCGGCGAGTGCGGCGCTGGGACTGGACTGCTCGAGCAGCAGGGCGCGGCACGCGCTGCGCAGCTGACCCATCACGGTGGCGGCCGCCAAACCGTGCCCGACACAGTCGCCGACGATCAACGCGACGCGGCCCTCGTCGAGATCGACGACGTCGTACCAGTCGCCGCCGACCTGCAGCGGGCGGCTCGCGGGGTGGTAGCGCACCGCAAAGCCGCCGGGCAGCGTCGCCGGGCCGAGCATCGCGTGTTGCAGCGCGACGGCGGTTTCGCGTTGCTCGTCCAACTTGGTAGACGCGGTGCAGACCTTGACCGAGGCGTCCGGCCAGCACGGTCAGCAGGGTGTGATCCTCCGGGGTGAATGGCCGTTGCTCCGCCAACTCGACCCAGACGACCAGCACTCCCCGGGGATGTCGCAACGCGATGCCCGCCGCGCCCGCTTCCTCGGTGACCGGTGGTCAGCAAGTCGGCGTCGCGCAACGACTCGATCCGCTGCCGTTGACGTGGCGACAGCTCCGCCCACTCGACGGGGTCACCCGCGCACACCAACTCCGGCGTGACGGATTCCGCGGTGTTGGTGCCGGGAAACGTCGCGGCCAGAACGCGCCGGGCTTGCCATACCCGGCGCAGCTCCTCGGCGGCGCCGCGCAGCGCGTCGTCGAGCGTGTCGGCTTGAGCCAGTTGCTGATTGAGCGCGGCCAGCGCGGTCTGACGTTGCACGGCGTAGTGCTCGGCCGTGACGTCGCGCAGGGTGCCGACCATGATGCGGCGACCGGAGTCGGGATCGTCGGCATGGTTGATGTTGGCCGCGACCCACACCCGGTGCCCGTCGCGATGGTTGACGGGAACGGTGAATGCGCCGTGGGTTTCCGCTGAGCATTCCCGCGAACGCCGCCTCGACTTGACGGAAAGCCTCCGGGTCGGCATCGGGGTCCGGCCACCACGGGTGAATGGGTTGGTAGGGCAGCTGTTCGGGGCCGTAGCCGACGATCTCGGCGAACGCGGTGTTCGATCTCGAGGACGGCGCCGTGCTCGTCGCAGACAAAGAACCCTTCCTGCAAGGAATCCACCAGAGCGGTGCGCCAGCGGGCCTGATGGTTGCGCAGCCGCGCCAGTTCGATGTTGGCGCGCACCCTGGCGAGGAGTTCCGCGGCGGCGAACGGTTTGACGAGGTAGTCGTCGGCGCCGGCCTGCAAGCCTTCGATCGAGGCTTCCTGCCCGGCGCGCGCGGACAGCAGCAGGACGGGGACGGCGGCGGTTCGCAGGTCGCTCCGCAGCGCCGCGAGCAGTTGGAGACCGTCCAGCCCGGGCATCATGACGTCGCTGATGACCAGGTCGGGGACCTGGGCGCGGATGGCCTCGAGCGCCTGCCGGCCGTCCTCGACTTCACTGACCTGATAGCCGGAGTTCCGAAGCAGATTGGTCAGGTATTCGCGCATGTCGGCGTTGTCGTCGGCGATCAACACGCGTGCCCGCTCGCCGTCGCCCTCGACGGGCGTAACGGCAGTCCCGCCGACAGCCATAGTCGCCCCCGCACTGGTGTCGGCGGGCAGCCAGCGCAAGGCTTCCTGCACGTACGGTTCGGCGATAACGCCGGAGATCGCGCGAGTGCTGAGCGGCCGGGCGAGTTCGTCGGCCGGCAGATGAGCCGCACCGAAGGGCAGCCGGACGGTTAACGTTGTGCCCTGCGCCCTCCCGGCTGTCGGCAGTGATCGCGCCACCGTGCAGGCCGACCAGTTCTTTGACCAGAGCGAGGCCGATTCCGCTGCCCTCAGTGGACCGCGCGCGTGACGTCTCGATGCGGTGGAAACGTTCGAACAGCCGGGGCATTTCCACGGCAGGTATTCCGATCCCGGTATCGGTAACGGTGACGATCGCTTGACTTTCCGGGGTCTCCTCCCGGCGTACCCGGACGGTGATGGAGCCCTCGAAGGTGAACTTCAATGCGTTGGAGAGCAGGTTGAACACCACCTTCTCCCACATCTCGCGGTCCAGATGCACCGGTTGGTCGAGTGGCGGGCAGTCCACGGTGAAGGTCAGGCCGGCCCGGTCGATCGCCGACCGGAAGACGCTGGCCAGTTCGGCGGTGACGGACGCCAGGTCCGCGGGCTCGAATTGAGCCTGCATTCGCCCTGCCTGGATGCGCGAGAAGTCCAGCAGTGTGTTGACCAGCTTGGCTAGCCGCAAGCCGTTGCGGTGAATGAGCTCCAGTTCTCGGTGCGCCTGCTCATCGATCCCGCTCGTCCGGGCGAGCAGTTCGTCGACCGGCCCCAGGATCAAAGTCAGCGGGGTGCGGAACTCGTGGCTGATATTGGAGAAGAACGCGGTTTTCGCGCGGTCGAGTTCAGCCAGTGACTCGGCGCGCTGCTGCTGGGCCCGGTAACTGCGTGCGCTGCCGACGGCTGCGGCAATATGCCCCGCGACCAGCTCGACGAAGCCCCGATAACCGTCGTCGAGTGGGCGGTGCCGGTTCAGCCCCGCCACCAGGAACCCCATTGGGTGGCCGCCCCGCTGAGACAGCGGCACCACGAGCGCCTGCGTGGGCGACTCGTTCCAGGCACCAGTCGGCAGATTCATTGCGGCACCGTCGATCTCGACCAGTTCGGGTTCACCATGGGCAATTTTCCCGACCGGCCACACCGAATCGCCGTCGCGCGGGAGTGTCTCCGGCGCCGCCGGATGGCCTTGCGTGATTCCGCTGACCCCGGCAAGCTGCGCGTCACCGTCGTCGCCGAACAGGTACGTCAGGGTGAACGGCAGGTCGTACGGATTGCGAGCGAGCTGGTCGGCGGCGAAGTCCAACATCTGTCGCTCGGTGCGCGCCACACTCGGGTCGGACCCCAGGTCGCGCAGTGTGGCCATCCGACGCTCACCGATCACCCGCTCGGTGTCCTCGCTGACCACGCAGAGCATGCCGACCACAGACGCGTCATCGTCACGCAACGGGCTGTAGGAGAACGTGTGGTACGACTCTTCGCTATAGCCCGACCGCTCCAGTAAGAGCATCAGGGCCTCGTCCCAGGTCGCCTGACCGGTCGACAGGACGCGTTCGATCCGGGGGCTGACGTCGACCCAGATCTCCGCCCACACCTCGCTGGCCGGACGGCCCAGCGCCCATGGGTACTTGAGGCCCAAGGTGTCGCGGCGATAGGCGGCATTGCAGAAGAACGTCAGCTCCGGACCCCACGCCATCCACATGGCAAACTGCGACGACAGCAGGATATCTACCGCGGTACGGAGGCTCTGCGGCCATCCGTCCACGGGCCCGAGCGGGGTGGACGCCCAGTCGATGGCGGCGAGGTCGCGGCCGATCTCCTGGTCTGCGCGGAAGACCACTGACATCCTTTCGAACTGTGACCACTCCCCAAGGAGCGGTCCGCCAACGCCGGCTATGGCCGGCGTCGTTCTTTCAAGACAACCATCCGCCGAGTTCACGACGCCAGCCTTTGCCCGAAAGGCTTTAGCTTTCGAACGAGGTCCTCCTACTTCCAGGCGAACACCGGTTGTTCCAGCTCGTCGACCGGGTCATGGCGGCCTTCCAGGCAGAGCCACCGCAGCTGCAAAAGCACAGCACCCGTCGGCGCGTGGATGAGGTCGTTACCCAACGGTATTTGTACGACCGGGTGCGGGCTCTCCGGGATGGTGATGAAGCGCGGCGAATCCTCGCGTTGCAGTTGGTGTAACCCCACCCGGTAGACCGCCACCACCTCGGCGGGTGCGGGACGGGGATCGAGCTTGCCGCCGCCCCAGATCACCACCGGCGTGATGACGTATCCCGACCGTGTCGGGTAGTCGTCGAGCATCCCCAACACAGTCGAGTCGGCCAGCCTGATGCCCACCTCTTCGTCCAGTTCCCGCAGCGCGGCGTCGACCGGGGTTTCGCCCGGGTCCACGCGACCGCCAGGCAGCGCCCACTGCGCTGGATGCGATGTGAGTCGAGACGCCCTGCGGCACAACAGGAAGGCGGCCCCTCCCGACACGTCGACCATTCGGCCGTCAAGACCGGCCCCCATCGGCCGCCCGGCGATCCAGTCGTCCACGGGCGCCGGATCCACCCGGTCCTCGCCGACCTCTGAATCGACCACCACCACTGCGACTGCCGCGTGCCGCTTCGTCGAGTCGTTCACGGTACGGCGTTCGTGACCCGCCAAATTCGTCCGGAACTGCTCGCGCAGCGTCTCGTCATAGCTGATCGTCACTGCTCGACCATAGGTCGCGGTGTTGAGGTCGGTGGTATACATAAATCATCTAAGTAATCCAGGCACTCGCGGAAGGGGAGCCGGCGATGGCCCGCACCGACAACGACTCATGGGATCTGACGTCCAGCGTCGGCGCGACCGCAACGTCGGTCGCCGCATCTCGCGCGATGGCTTCCCAAGGTCCGGATCCTCTGCTTGACGACCCCTGGGCAGACCCACTCGTCCGCGCGGTGGGCATCGACACCTTCATCAAGCTGATCGACGGCGAGATCGGGCCTGGCAATGACGATCCCGTGCTGAGCCGCCGGAATCTGCGCGAGCAGATGACGGTACGCACTCGCTACTTCGACGACTTCTTCGTGCACGCGACCAGTTCAGGCATCCGGCAGGCCGTGATCCTTGCCTCCGGACTGGACACCAGGGCCTACCGCCTGCCCTGGCCGGCCGGCACGGTGGTTTACGAGATCGACCAGCCTGAAGTCATCGAATTCAAAACGCGGACGCTGGCCGGCCTGGGCGCCGAACCGACCGGGCAGCGCCGCACGGTCTCGATCGACCTGCGTGACGACTGGCCGTCGGCGTTGGTAGAGGCCGGCCTCGACACGCAGCAACCAACCGCATGGAGCGCTGAAGGTCTGCTGGTCTACTTACCGCCCGAGGCGCAGGACCGGTTGTTCGACAACATCGCCGCCCTGTCCGCGCCCGGCAGCCGGATCGCCACCGAGCACATGGACATGAGCAACATCCCATCGGATTGGGCGCAGCGTCTCACCGAGCGCTCCCGGCGCATCGGCTCCAACATCAACCTGGCCGAGTTGTTCTACCCCGGCGAACGCAACACCGCCACCGAATACTTGGCCGCGCGCGGTTGGCAGGTCGACGTCCGATCGACTGAACAGGCCTTTGCCGCCAACGGATTCGAGTTGCCCAACGACGAACTCTCCCCGATGGGCAGCTCCTCCGGCTACCTGACGGCGACTCTGGACTAGTCGCTCAGCTACGTGGGCGCGGACTTAGCACAGGTGTTACCAGCTTGCCGCTGTTGAGGTAACTGTCCAGGTTGCGGATCGCGAGCAGCGCCATCGCCCGGCGGGTCCGAGCTGTAGCGCTGCCGATGTGTGGGAAAAGCACCACGTTGTCCAGCGTGAACAGCTCGGGGGGCACGTTGGGTTCATCGACGAAGACGTCCAGCCCCGCTCCGGCCAGTCCCCCGCCGGCCACCAGCTCTACCAACGCGGCCTGGTCTACGACACTGCCACGCGCGACGTTGATCAGATAGCCCTCGGGGCCCAGTGCCTCGAGGACGGTGCGGTCAACCAGACTTCGGGTCTTGTGGTCGCCCGTAGTCGCGACGACCAGAACATCCACCGACTCGGCCAATTCCACGGGCGACTCCGCGTAGCGGTACGGCGACCCTTCAATGCGGTGGCGGTTGTGATACGCGATGGCACAGTCAAATCCGAGCAGCCGAGTTGCGATGGCCGAACCGATACGACCCAGGCCCAAGATGCCGACCTGGAGGCCGCTGAGGTCCCTGGCGTAGGGAAACTGGCCGTTGCGCGTCCATCGACCCGCCCGCACGTAGCGTTCGGCGGCGCCAAATCGGCGCAGCGTCATCAGGATCAACCCCAGTGCCGTGTCGGCAACGGTATCCGACAGCACGTCCGGAGTGTTGCTCACGCCGATACCGTGGCGCTTCGCCGCCGCCAGGTCGATCGAATCCACCCCGGCCCCGTTGTTGACGATCACCTCCAGGTTGGGCAGCGCCGCGATCGTGTCGGCATCGACGCCGGGGTGACCGTTCGTCAGCACGACGCGAATGTCGGCCGCATGCTGGGCCAGAAACTGGGCCCGCCCGGGACCGTCGGGAAGCTTGGGGATTTCGTACCGCGCGGCCAGCTCGTCTTCGAAGGACCGTTCGAGCGCGCCGATCTGCAGGACGCCGCTGGTCTTCTGCACGTTCCTGGCCTCAGTCATGTCGCTGACTCAGCAGATCGGCCCAGTTGCGCGGCACTCGGCCGCGGGGACCGGGGACCGTCTGATCTTCGGGGTGGCACTGCGGCGGGGCTAGTTCGGGACCGTCGTAGTAGTCGTTGCTCTCGTAATCCCAGAACCAGTCTTCACCCGGCTCGAACGATCGGATGATCGGGTGGCCGCTCTGTTTCCAATGCGCCGTCGCGTGCCTGGACAGCGAATCGTCGCAACAACCGATGTGGCCGCAGGCCGCGCAGCGCCGCAGGTGCACCCACCAACCGCCGGCGGCGTCGCATTCAGCACAGCCGATACCACTGGGTGGCGCCTTCGGGTCGACGGCAGATTTCATCGCGACTCTCCCTTCCTCGCCGCCGCCGGGAAACCGCCGGTGGCCACTGGCCCCCACCGGTGCGGGGTCACCCGGATCAGGCACTTGCCCTGATCGAGCATGGCGCGGCGATAGTCCTGCCAATCCGGGTGCTCGCCGGCGATCACGCGGTAATAGTCGACAAGCAGATCAACGGCATCGGGCATCCCGATCACTTCTGCGTCCCCATCGACTTGTACGTAGGCACCATTGAATTCGTCAGAGAGCACGACAACGCTGGCCCGCGCGTTGCGTCGGATGTTGACGCTTTTGGCACGCTGGGGATAACTCGCGATCACTACCCTGCCTTGCCCGTCGATCCCGCCCGTCACAGGTGAACTCTGCAGCGACCCATCCGCACGAAAGGTGGTCAACACCATCCTGTGCCGCGGCCGGATGAAGTCCAGTAACTCAGAAAGGCCCACCACATTGGCTGTCGCAATTTTGGGAGCCATCAGAACACTGTAGCGTTCGAGACCGAGTCACGTTATGCCACATGACCGATAGCTATTAACTGCCCGGCGGCACCTCAGCGAATCCCGGTTCGCCGCCGTCCACAACGGAATTGAACCGGTAGCGGGTTTCGAGCCGCTCACTGATCTCCTGCACCGCGTCCTCCGGAAGCGCGGTGACATCGAAGTTCTCGCGTATGCGCGAGGGAGTGACGGACGCCGTCAAAACTGCGCTGCCGCGCTGGATTCCCCACGCCAGCAGCACTTGGGCGGGAGTCTTTCCAAAACGCTGAGCCATCGAGACAACGAGCGGGTCGTCGAGCAGTCGTGGTTCCAGCGCGTGCCCCAGCGAAGCGAATGCCAGCAGGATGATGCCTTGCGACTTGCCATATTCATGCAGATCCCATTGCGGGTGATACGGATGCGACTCGACCTCGACGACCGCCGGCTTGATCCGGGCGGTATTGACGATCCTTCGGGTTCCTTCGACGTCGATATCGGACAGGCCGATCGCTCGCGTAAGCCCGTCGTCGACGAGGGCCTCCATCGCGGCCCAGGTCTCCTCTAGCGTGACTCCGTCGTCGTAGGCGACAGCTCCGTGCGGGAGGCGGGGATCCTGGTCGTCGCCGGGCTTGAACGCGAACGGCGTGTGCACCAGATACAGATCGGCGGCGTCCAGCCCGAGTCTTTCCAGACTGGCCTGCAGCGCGGGTTTGACCCGTTCAGGTCGATGGTTGTTGTTCCACAGCTTTGTGGTCACAAACAGATCCTCCCGTCGGACCGTTCCGTCGGCGAACAACTCTTTGAGCGCCGCGCCCACCTCCGCTTCGTTGCGGTACCGTTCGGCGGCGTCGAGGTGGCGGAAACCAACCTCGACCGCGGCCTTGACGGCATTTCGCGTCTTGGTGTTATCGGAAAGCGACGTCCCGAACCCGAGCGCCGGGATCTCATCGCTGCCGTTGTTCAGGGGAAATTTGTGCTGACTCAGGTCCTCAATCATCGCTACTTCTTCCGCAGTCCCTTGGTTGGTCATCAGTCTCCCTCCTTGAGTAGAGCGACGGCCTCGACCGTGGTCAAGACCGCACTCGCGAGGAATCGGAAATCCACCAGCGTGGCAAGGTAACCGTCGCCTTCGGACAGCCGCGGGCCCGCCATGGCGTTCGACCGGTCAGCTATCTACGGGAGACGCCGCGTAGACGGCGTCGGCCGCTACGGAGGCGACGCCGAGTTCGGCGGCGACCGCGTCGATCCCGTGCTGCGCGACGTCGAGGTCGACGTGGCCGTCGGAGGTGAAGTAGGGGCGAATGTAGCGCTCGTAGTACTGCTGGGCCTCATCACGCGTCAGTCGGTCAAGGAACCAGGCAACGTAGTCGACGGCCCGACTGGGTTGCTCGGCAACGGTCCGCAGCGCCCGCTGGTTGGCCCGCACCAGAGCCTGCAGCGCGGGGCTGTCCAGCGGAATATGGGTGGGGTCTACCGTGACCCCCACGGTGGGAATCTGAAAGTGATCGCCGACCCACGCCAGCACGTGAAACCCTTCCTCCTCGGCGACCTGTTCGGGTGAGAGCGTGCTGCCGACGTAGGCGGCGTCGATCGAGCCGTCCCGAAGGCGTCGCAGGTCCATCTGGTAATCACCCGGATGGCGCTCCGCACATTCCAGGTCGTGATCGGGGTCCAGACCGTGCTTGCGCAGGACGATCCGGGCGAAAGTACCCGGAGGGCTCTTGGCGGCATGGACCGCCAGGCGCCGCCCACGAAGATCGGCCATGGACGTCACATCGGCGTTGCCGATAAACCAGAACAGCGGGCGGTCGGTGTTGACGCTCAGCGCTGTCCAACCGGTCCCATCGGTCAGCCGCGACAACAATGCCCGGCCCAGACCGATCGTCGCGCCGTGGCGCAGACGCTCGATTGGCCAGCCCACCCCGTCGCGGATGGCGACGTGGACGCCTTCGTCCTCGTAATAGCCCTCCTGGTCGGCAACATGGGCGACCAGCTCCTCGTGGAGACCGCGCCCGACATAGGCCAGATCGATGGTCTGCACGGCCAAAACCCCTCTCCCGATCTGCTGACTTCCCCAGCGGCCGAGCCTGATTCAATCCATCGCAAGGCCGCCGTTGACCTCCATGTAATGGCCGGTGGTGAAGCCGGAATCCTCACTCGCCAAGAACGCCACCGTCGCGGCCACCTCCTCGGGGCGGACGAGGCGGCCCATTGGATTGGTGGCGCCGAGTTGACGCACCTGCCCGGCGGTCAACTGCCCGGTCACCTTTGTCTCGGTCCACCGTGGCGGGCGAGACGAGGTTGGCGGTGATCCCGTGCGGCGCCAGCTCGAGTGCGACGTACCGGACGAACTGATCCAGCGCCGCTTTGGCGGTGCCCAGCGCGATCATGCCTTCGCGGGGCCGGCGGGACAACACCGTGCTGAGATAGACCAGCCGGCCGTAGCTACGGGAGATCATGCCCGGCACAACAGCTTTCGTCAGCATGAAGGCGGCGTGCAGCTCTCGGTCCAGCTTGCCGCCGAGCTGCTCCCAGCTCAGATCGGCGAAAGAGGTGACATCGAACGGGATCAACGCGTTGTGCACGAGCACGTCGACCCGGCCCCAGCGCTGTTCGGTCTCGCGCGAACATTGCGGCCACATCGTCGGCCTCGGTGACATCGGCCCGAATCGCCGACGGCCTCACCGCCGGCCGCGGTCGCGGCCCGCACCACTTCGTCTGCTTCCTCGGCATTTGAGTGGTAGTTGACGACCACCCGAAACCCCTGCTCCGCGAGGACTAATGCGGTCGCCGCACCGATTCCCCGGCTGGCTCCGGTGATCACCGCAACACGACCCATCAGCGTTACCTCCGTCGCCATCTACGGCCCGAATAGTTTGACGGTGTGTGAGTGTTCCGTGACGGCCAGACTACCTGCGCTGGCAGGCCCGAACGCTACTCCTGCGAGACACTTCGGTAAAGGGTGCCAGCGGAATTTACGCCCGCTTGCGTACATGCGCTGGGCCACAGCGAACTTCGTCCGTTTGCTGACGCGTGCAGCAGGTCTCGGTTCACTTGGGCCGGGGGATGAATCCCGGCACGCCGCTGTCCACCACCGCGTTGAATCTGACGTTCGTGCTCATGCGGTCCCGGATGTCCCTCATGGCGTCTTCAGGGAGGGTCGAAACCTGCGAAGTTCTCCTGGATTCGCTGCGGTTTGGTCGAGGTGGTCAGGAAAGCAGTGCCGCGCTGTGCCGCCCAGGAGAGAACCACTTGAGCCGGCGACATGTGCACTCGCTCTGCGATATCCGTAATTACCGGATCGTCAATAATCTTTGGTTCCATGGCATGCCCGAGCGGCGCGAACGCCAGCAAGCACAATCCCGTGCTCTTGGCAGAACTCGAGTAGCTCCCATTCGGGTAAATACGGATGGGATTCGACCTCCACGACGGCCGGCTTGATCCGCGCGACCGCGACGATCTCACGCAGCTTATCCAGAGTGATGTCCGATAGGCCGATTGAACCGCAGTCGCCGTCGTCGACGAGGCGCTCGAGAGCCCGCCACGTGTCCACTAACGTGACCCCCGGGTCATAGATCACCTGCCCGTGATCGTCTCGCGGATCTTGGTCGTCGCCGGGTTGGAATGCGAAGGGAGTATGGATCAAATAGCAATCGACATAGTCGACTTGCAGCCGCCGGCGGCTCGCGTCGAATGCGGGCCTGACCCGCTCCGGCCGATGGTTGCTGTTCCACAGCTTCGTAGTGACGAACAAGTCTGCCCGCTGAAGCGTCCCCTCCTCGAACGCCTCGCGCACCGCATCACCCACGGCTTGTTCATTGCCGTACCGTTCTGCGCAATCGAGATGTCGAAACCCCACTCCCAGTGCAGTCTTCGTGGCTTCTTTGGTATCCACGGGATTCGGAATCAGTGTCCCAAAGCCGACGACGGGGATCGCACCAGATCCGTGGGTAAGTTGAATTCTTGAATAACGAAGCGCATCGGGTGTTGTCATGCCCGTCCTCCTTTGCTGGGTGGACTGCGACCGGGCCTTCATCCACGCTAACAAGTATTACAGCGGCTGTTACCTTCCCGACAACCCAAAGATTCTCTGTGTGCGCAATCCGATCGAGAGCCGACCACGTGCTGTGTTTTGCTGTGTCCGCACGATGGTAGGGGGTCAACACGCATACGTACCGGCAAAAGGCGCCCCGACGGATGTGCGATATCTGCTGGTATAGCGCCCATTTGGGTCCGCGCATGCAGCCCGGCGAACGCGGTCGGTACCCAAGCGCTGGCGGCCCCGGTATCGGCTCGGTAGCCTGGGCGAATAATCACGAGTCATGACTGACAACTGCGATGATGCGCTGTCGGACGTCCGCAGTGCGGCGATGTCGCCGGCTGAACGCCGCGACCTGATTCAACGGCTGCAACGTCCGCTTGAGGAAGTGTTTCCGCCCACGATGGCAAGGCACGTGCGGCGGACCCGGTTGCGGCGTTGACCGCCACCCTCGGCAACCTTCCGCTCGCGGGTGATCCTGATCTCCGGCGCATTGCGAATCCTGAGACCGACAGCGACACGGCTCTGGTTTCTCGACCCCGGGACCCCGGCGTGGCGCCTGACGTTGGTGCCGTAACCGCGCCGGCGCCGCTGTGGCAGGTCGGCACACACCCCGTTGCCGCAGCCATTGCGGCTGCGGCACATCCCCTCGTGGTAAAGCGACAAAGTTATTGCGGTGCTAACATTTTCAACTTATGCCCCCGTTTGCGCCTCGTCTCATCGTAGAGCCTGACGACGGGATGCAACCGGTTCGGGAATTCATCGAAAGCGCGCAGAGCTCCCTGCTGATCAAACAATTCAACTTCACCGAGGAAAGCCTGATCCAATCGGTCATCGCCCGAATCAATGCAGGTGTCGACGTGCGCGTCATGCTGAATGCGAAACGGTCGGACGGAGGCCGTGTCAATGATGAGACATACGAGCGCTTCGCGGCTGCCGGAATAAACGTCAAGTGGTCCAGTCCCAGGTTTTACGTGACCCATGAAAAATCCATCGTTGTGGACGAAAAGGCGGCCATGGTAGCCACCTTCAATCTCAACCTTAAGTATTTTTCGCGCACCCGCGACTACGGCGTCATCACGCATGATCCACAGCACGTCGCGCAGATCATCGAGGTGTTCGATATCGACTGGGAGCAGCGCGACGCGACTCCCGCCGCATACGAAGGCCTGCTGTGGAGCAACTCGAATTCACGGTTACACATGGCCAATTTCATCGACACGGCCCAGCACCGACTCGATGTTCAGCACCCCAAGTACGTCGACGCGGTGATTCTCGATCGCATCGCGGCCGCCGCGGAACGCGGCGTCAAAGTGCACGTTCTGTGCGGCGGCCGACACGGGATCAGCGATTGGGATGTTCTCGATACATTCGCGTCACTGCGCACATTGAGACGCTTCGGCGGCGTCAAGGTGCACAAGCAGAAGAACTTACGGGTCCACGCAAAACTGCTCATCGTGGACAATGAGCGCGCGTTGCTGGGTTCGATGAATATCGACCGCAGTGCATTCGATTTGCGCCGCGAGCTCGGCGTCACCATCACCGATCCGAGCGTCTTGGCGCGGTTGCGCGAAACGTTCGACAGCGACTGGGACCTGTCCCAACACTACGATCCCCCGGATCCACTCGATCGGTCCCAGCATGTCGAAACGGACTTTCCGCACGATCCCGATCTTGTTCATGAGTGAAATCGACCCGCCCCTCCAGAAGGTGTCGTTATTCGAGCTGGCGTGGACGTTCAATCACATTGCCCTTGCCTCATTTGGTGGAGGGCTGTCCGCTTGGTCCCGGCAAGTCCTGGTGGTCGACAAACGGTGGATGGACGAGGAGGAATTTCTCAGTGCCATGACAATGTGCCGCATCATGCCCGGCGCAAACCAGGTCAACATGGCGGTCTTCGTCGGCACCAATATGGGCGGCATTCCGGGTGCAATGGCGGCGTTATTCGGCCTTTGTCTCATGCCGGTGGTCTTCATATTGACGATGGGATACCTATATTTTCGGTTCAAGGAAGTTCCAGCGTTGAAGGGCGCCCTTCACGGAGCTTCCGCGGCCGCGGTTGCGCTCACTTTCGCGATGGTCATCAAAACCGGCCGAAAATGCCTGACCGGGGTTGTCCCGGTACTGCTATTCCTCGCCAGCTTCGTCCTGAGCGGCCTCGTAAGGTGGCCGCTTCCGATCACCCTCGCCGTCCTCGCTCCACTGAGCCTGGTCTGGGCGTGGCCGAGAAAGCTGGCCGCATGAGGGCCTACGTCCACCTGTTGGCGATGTTCGGCACGTTGTCGTTGCTCTCGATCGGCGGCGGGAATGCGGTCCTGCCGCAAATGCATTTGGAGGCGGTGAGTGGGGAGCATTGGCTGACTAACGCTCAATTCGCCGATATATTTTCCATTTCTCAAGCCGCACCGGGGCCGAGCATTCTGATTGTCACGCTTGTCGGCTATGCCGCGGGGCTGACGGTCGGGGGGGTTTTCGCAGGCATGGTTGGGGGAATCGCCGCCACCGCGGCCATGATAATCCCGGCAGCTGCCCTGGTATATGTCCTCACCCGCTTCTGGCAGAGGGCGCAGAAATCTCGATTACGACATGCCGTCGAGAAGGGATTCGCGCCGCTCACCGTGGGCTTGATACTGGCCACCTCGCTGGTGATGAGCAGGGCCGCTGATCACGACTGGCGGGCCTATGTCCTTACCGGACTTTGCACGCTGATCTTCGTATTTACCAAGATCAATCCGCTGATCATGGTGGGCGCCGCCGCGTTGATCGGCTATCTCGGCGTGGTCTGATCGCCACCGAACACGGCGACTCGGTCGACGGTGCCGTCTCCGCGTCTAGGTGGGGTGCGGCCGGGTCGGCATACCGAGTTGCCGCTCAACAACGTCGGCACCGTGGCGTATACCCCCCATGGCGGCGAACCCAGCAGCAACTGCTTCCGCTCCGGCAGTCATCGTCAGCGCGGACAAGAACTTCTGGCGCAGCCGTCGAACGGTCAGACGTCGAGCGGGCAGCCGGGTCCCAGCCTGGGCGACCTCCACCCGGCGGGCAACCTCGAACTGGTCACGACCGAACGGTACAGCACACACGGGTATGCCACGGCTGAGCGCCTTTTGGGTGATCCCCAGTCCACCGTGCGTCACCACGCAGACCGCGCGGTCGAGGACCGCCGAGAGCGGTACGAACCCCGCCAACGTCGCGTGACGATAATCGCTCGGGTCGATATCGCCGGCCCCGGCCGGATTCGCTGCGACGACGTGCACGGGCTCGTCGTCAAGGACGCGCAGCGCAGTACGCAACAGTGAGGTATCACGTTGCCGCAAAGACGATGTCGTCACCAGAACTACAGGTAGGTCGATGTCCGCGAGCCAACTGGGAGGTTCTTGCGACGGTGGTTCGAATATCGCCGGGCCGATCAGGTGGACCGACTCACCCCATTCGGTGTGTGCGTACTCGAACGGTTTGCCGGTGGCGACGAGGACTGCCGGGGCACGGCGCAGCAACTCGTCCGCTGAGCGCACCGGCGCGAGTCCTAGCGCGGCACGGATGGGATTGATGCCGGCACGGAGGGGCCGATCGAAAATGGTCGCGGTCACCGCCCGGATGCCGCTGTCGCGAATCCTGCCGGCCCGTCCCGAGCGGGGCGGGGCTCCGGGCCCGAACGGCGGTGATCCCGGACTGTCGAGATAGGGGACGAAGGGATTGAAGACGAGCCAAGGAATCTGCTTGGTCTCCGCGGCCGAAATTGCCCCCCAACAGTTCCCGTCGACCAACATCACATCGGGGTTGACGCTGCGGATAGCTCGATCAAGGTCGGACACCTCGAAAGCCGCGCGACGCACCAACATCTCGACTGATTTGCTGACTACCCGCAGTGCACTACCAGTGGTCCAGTCCTGGCTCTGCAGGGACTCGATGCGGGGGTCGACACGCTCCGCCCTGAATCCCGACTGGCGGCATAGGTCCACCCCGGCGTGCAGGGTACGGACGTGGACCCGGTGTCCACGCGAAGCCAGCTCGGTCAGCTGCGCACAGAACGGATAGAGGTGACCGATAGCCGGGGACGTGTACGCGAGTACTACCGCCATCGCCGACCCCGTCGGATATCGTCGCGTCGACCAATCCGAACCCGCGTTGGTAACGAATGCCTTCCTAACATTGAGTAGACGTTCTCCTGTCCGTAAAAGCGATAGCGCGGTGGTGTGTATGAATTCTGTCAGCAGTCAAGAGATGGTTGTTCTCCTCGACGAAGAAGGCCGAAGCATAGGCACGGCGCCCAAGTCGGACGTCCATCATCAGTCGACTCCTCTGCATCTTGCGTTCTCCTGTTACCTCTTTGACGACGCCGGCCGCGTGCTGTTGACCCGACGGGCGTTGGGCAAGCGCACTTTTCCCGGCGTGTGGACCAACTCCTTCTGCGGGCATCCGGCGCCTGACGAATCGGTAGCTGACGCCGTCGTGCGCCGCGCACGCCAGGAGTTGGGCCTTGGTATCGCAGAGTTGCGCTGTGTGCTGCCAAAATTCCGCTACCACGCGGTCGGATCCGATGGCGTGGTGGAGAACGAAGTCTGCCCGGTGTTCTGCGGCCGCGCCGTCGGGGCGATAAATGCTGACCCCGCGGAGGTCATGGCCTCCGCGTGGGTACCTTGGGATCAACTGCGCGCGGCGGCGGGGTTCGGCTGGGCGGTCAGTCCCTGGGCGGTCGAGCAGGTCCCGCTGCTCGCGGCTTCGGGCGTCGGACGGGGAAATTAGGACCTCAGCTCGAAAAGGCGCTCGGCATAAACCAAGTCGTCGCGCCACAGCCGCGTTGCCGACCATCTCATCAGGGGCCTGATCAGCGAGGCTGCGATCAGGGCCTTATCGAAGTGTGGCCGATCGGAGTGTGCGATGACAGCTTCCACAACTGCCGTCCTCGGCAAGCCGTCGCGGCCGCGTCCGACTGGGGTGCCGTGAGTCTCGACGACGCTACCCTCACCTTCACCGTCGATGATGCGCATGACGACTATCCGCGGTCCGGGGCACGTGAACTCGGCGATGACCGGGACGCCAAATCGGCCCATCCGAAACGTCACCGCAACGAGGAAACGGTCGAGCTCATCGGGAAGTTCATCGTCGGCGGCAGGTGCGCTGAGCACCTCGAGTCGGGTGAAGGAATGCGGGTGGAACCAGGCGCCGTGCCACGGGTCTAGCCTGTTGGTGACGAGATCGCAAGGCTCAAAGACACCTTCCAGGCGGGTAACCGCCGCCAACCAGGGATCCCCCGGTCGCGGCAATGGGATGGGCGCTTCAGTCGGAGTCTCGCCGCCGATGGCGTCCAGCCGCACCCAGCACAGCACGCCGTCGTCATGGGAAGGGAACGGCTTCCACGTGCCGTGGCGGCGGTCCGACAGCCGCAGACCGTGCCACGGGCACACCAGCGTCCCGCACTCGACCGATGCCGTGGACAAGTCCGCGCCCAGATGAGGACAGGCACGCGGAGCAACGAGCAGTCCCCCGTCGGCTCCGCGCCAAGCGACGATCTGGACCCCCGCCACCGTCGTACCCCAGGCCTTGGCGGCCACCTGCGAACTCGCCGCGAACGCGTACCAGTTGCCGCCTGGGCGGCGTTGTGCGCGCGCAAGCGCCGATCGGATCGCCGCCGGGTTGGCCTCGCTGTAGGTGGGTGCCAGCGTCGACTGGTCAATTGGCGGAAGTATGTGGAAAGGCCACAGGTTGGCCGCCTTCATGCGCAGTTCCGACAGCGCGCTCATCGACGCTCACCGCCCGCGCGGGCAGCCAGCCAGCGCAGCACCGCCGAGCGGCCGTGGTTGGGAACGGTATGCACCGCGTGTCCCGCCAAGCCAAAGCCGGTGAGCAGATGGTTGGCGGCCGCCCACCCGGTGGTCGCCGCGCGTTCCATCAACGCCACCGGCAGATCGATGCGAATTCCATCGCCCGCCAGCACTACTCGCGAATCCGGTGTTTGCACGGTGGGCCGGTCGGCGAAGTCGCCCGGCGCGAAACGCGGGCAGTCCGCGCGGCGCAATAGCCGTTCGTCGACGATCGCCGCGCCAACGGTTTCCGGGTACAACTCCTTCATGCGTGCCACCAGTGCGTCGCGCACGTCGTCGTCGGCGTCGGTCACCGAGTAGGCGTGCAATTCCACGACCGAGCCCCCTGTGCGAGCGGCCCACTGCGCGGCTTCGCGCTCGTAACGGTCGAGCACACTGATGTTGTCCAGGGGTGAACGACCACTTGTCCCGACAAATACACCCCGATCGGGGCGCACTGGACGGTCCAGCCACAAGCGCAGTACGACGAACGGCGGTGCTGTATGCAGATCGGCGACTCGGCGCCGCCATTCGTCGTCTCCCAGGCCGGGTGATCCTGCGACGATCTGCTGCAGGCCGGCCACATCGGTGGCCAAAACCACCGCGTCCGCAGTGAATTCCCTGTCCACACCGCAGCGCACCCGTACGTCGGAGGCCAGCAAAATACCATCGACCTTAAGCCCGGTGTGGAATCGTACACCGTTGCCCTCCAGGTACTTCCTCAGCGGATTCCACAGTGCAACATCGAAATTCGAATTGACGACGTCAAAGGTCAGTCCTTCGGTGGAACCGAGGAAGTAGATGTGGAACATCGCTGCCAGCTCACCCGCCGACAGACACTCCGGCCTGGCAAAGAAGCTGCGGGCGAACACCTCGAAAGCCAGATGCTGCGCGGCGTCGGGGAAGTTGATGTCCCGCAGAAATGTTGCGGCGTTTCTGTCGTCGAGATCGTAGTAGGTCTGGGGCACCGACACCGCGGCCAGCGGCGCGGCGGCTCTGACGTTGAGCCGAACCAGATCCCGCAACCGGAACGTCGGGCTGCGGATCGCAAAAGCCAGCGCGTTGAGTGGTGGGGTGCGTGGCAAACCGCGGAAGGTGTCGCGACGACCCAAGGCGTCGATCAACGGATAGTCGTCGACCGTGGTGAGGGCGGACAGGTGGGGGTCCGCGCGGCGCAGTAACGCCCGCAGGTTGTAGTACTGGCGGAAGAAGGCGTGAAAACCGCGGTTCATGGCGGCAACGGAGCCGTCCGAAAGAGTTTCGGGCCATCCGCCTACCCGGCCACCGAGGTAGTCGCGCGCTTCCACGACGTCGACACTGACTCCCCGCTCGCTGAGCCCCGCGGCGGCGGCCATTCCGGCGATTCCCGCACCGACCACGACCACGCGGGGCTTCCGCGCCAAGGCATTGGCATCAGTCAGGCCCGGCGGCGCCGGCAGTGTCTCGCGGAGCCGATCCGTCTGAGTCATCACTGCTCCGAAACCTCGGGGCGGTGCCGGCGGCGCTCCCACAACAGCAGAACGGCGGTCACGAGAGCGAAACCGAACAAGAAATCCTCGAGCGGAATGTCGAACGGGAACCGGACGCCGATTGTCTGCCGATCGTCGTAAATGACAATGGGTGCTGTAAGTTTTGTGAGCCAGCCGTCGACGAGGATCTGAAAGCCGATCACGATCACCATGGAAATCCAATACGCCGGCCGGCGGAACAGTCCGGTGCGCAAAATCCCGAATTCCAGTGCGCAGACCGCAAACACCGCCAGCGCGGCCGGAGCCGTGTAGCCGAGGCCGCTCACTGGCGTTTGACCTCTGCGAAGCGCCGCCGGAGCACCGACAGCATCGAGTCCACGGCGGAGTAGGTGAGTAACGCGCACAACGGAATCACCACGAAGAACAACACTTCCTCCACCGGCAGGTCGCCGGGTGCGAGCGCGCCGAGGATATACCGCGGGTTGAATGACCACACGTGAGCGGCGACGGCAATGGCGTCCCAGATCAGATACACCGCGGCGACGGGCCATATGGCGGCCGCCACGCGCCCGGGTTGACGGTAGACCCCACTGCCCAACAGCTCCAGTGGAGCGGTGATGAAAAGACAGGCGCCCAACACGATCAGGTACTGCCAGCGATCCACCCTCACCTACTCCCGTCCGACATCCGCGCACCCCAGGCCCGGGCGATGTACTTGGCGGCGACGGCGAGTCGCCGGGGCTTACCGACACTGGCGCGCTCACTGAAGATCTCGAAATCGATCTCCTCGATCCGTTGCAGGATTTCGGAGTAGAGCGTCAGGGCCGCCGCAACACACGGACGCGACGCCGGGATCAGCATCCCGATCCCGTGTCGGGCCTGCTCGTAGACTGCGCGTGCGATCTCGTGTTGCTCGACCAGGGCCCGACGCACGTGAGAATCGGTGCGCCGGTTGGTTTGACACCAGCGCAGCACGTCCCGGTCAACGCCGTGCACGGCAAGTTCGTCCGCCGGTAGATACACCCGGCCACGCCGCAGGTCTTCGTCGACATCCCTGATGAAGTTGGTGAGCTGAAATGCTTTGCCGAGCGCGGCGGCGTACGGCGCGGCGTCCTCCCGCGGGCAGACGGTGCCCAGAATCGGCAGCATTTGCAGTCCGATCACTTCCGCCGAACCGTACATATACCGCTCGAGCGCGATGCGGTCCGGGTAGTCGGAGACGGTCAGGTCCATCCGCATCGAGGCCAGGAAGTCGTCGAAGAGGGCCCACCCGATGTCGTACTTGCGTGCGGTGTGAACCACCGCCGTCAACGTGGGGTCGTCGCCGCACGGCTGCCCCTCCACCAACCCGTTGAACAGGGACGTGGACAGCTGCTGGAGCTGCCGCGCGCGTACTTCGACATCGCATGTGGCATCGAAGTCGTCGAGAATGTCATCGGCGCGCCGGGCGAAGCCGTACAGCGCGTGCACGGCGGGTCGCTGGCTGGGCGCCAGCAATCGGGTGGCAAGGAAGAAGGTCTTGCCGGTGCGCGCGTTGACCGCGCGACACCGCCGGTAGGCGTCGCGCAACGACGGGTCACGGACGCCGGCGGCGTCGAGTTCGGAGCCGATCATCGCCGTTGGACCTCGCGCTCGTGTTGTGCGGACACTCCGGTGATCCGGTCGGCGGCAAGCCGCCCCGAAATGACCGCGGTTGGCACGCCCACCCCGGGCACCGTCGATGAGCCGGCGAGAACCACATTGTCCACGCCGCGCACGGTGTTGGCCGGCCGGAAGGGGCCGGTCTGGCTGAAGTTGTGCGCCAACGCGAACGGGGTGCCCGCTGCCATGCCCTGACGGGCCCAGTCGCTGGGTGTCACCACGGATAGCACTTCGGCGTCATCACCGAGTTGGGGCAGCCGCGCCGTGACCGCACCGAGCATCTGCTCGACGTAGGCTGACGAGGTAGCGTCCCAATCCACTTTACCCACTTCGGTATTCGGCGCAGGAGCCAGGATGTAGAGCAGATCGCGACCCGGCGGCGCCAGACTGGGGTCGGTGGCAGTCGGTCGCGTCACCAGTAACGACGGGTCTCCCATGACTCGCCCCTCGTCGATGATGTCCCTGAACGTCTGTTGCCAGGCGTCGCCGAACACAATGGTGTGGTGACCAACTCGATCATCGAGCCTGCGGCACCCGACGTGGGCGACGACGGCCGAGGGTGCCGGCCGCAGCCGGAGGAGCCGACGCGGTGTCCGGCCCAGCAGCCGATACGTGTCAGGAAGCTCGGTGGTCAGCACCACCGCGTCGGCGGGAACGCGATGGCCTGCCGCAGTTAGCACCGCGGTGACCCTGGATCCATTCCACTCGAGTTCGGAAACCGTTGCCCCGTAGATGAATTCCACCCCGGCATCGGCGGCGGCGGCGGCCATGGCGTCGGGCAGTGCCCGCATCCCGCCGCGCGGAAAGTACACGCCGGCGATCGTGTCCATGTAGGCGATCACCGCGTACACCGCCAGCGCGCTCTGCGGGGAGACTCCCGCATAGAGCGCCTGGAAAGTGAAGATCCGCAGCAGCCGCTCGTCGTTCAAGAACCGGCGCACCACGTTCTCCCAGCGACGAAAGCCGCCCAGCGCGACGAGGCGGGCCAGCTGCGGTGTCACCAACGACAATGGTGAGTCGAAGTTGGCGCCGATGAACCCGTCGAATTCAGTGCGGTAAAGCTTGGTCAACCACGAGCGAAGCTCGAGGTAGGCGTCGGCCTCTCGGCGTCCGGCGAACCGCTCGATCTCGGTGACCATTGCCGTCGGGTCGGTATGCACCTCCAGCGCGCTGCCGTCGGCGAACATTGCGCGATAGGCCGGGTGCACCGGAAGCAGTTCGAGGCGATCGGTCAAGGTTTCGCCGACGGCCGCGAAGGCCTCGTCGATGATGTCGGGCATGGTCAACACCGTCGGTCCGGTATCGAGGCGATACCCGGCGATATCGGCGCGCCCGACCCGGCCACCGGGATGATCGCCACGTTCGACCACGGTGACGGCGCGACCGCGTCCCGCCAACTGCAGCGCCGCGGACAACCCGGACAGCCCTGCCCCGACGACGACGACCCGGTCGGTCCTTCCGTCCACGGTGCGCGTCACGCCGCCCTCTCAGTGCAGACGACTGCCATGTCTTCCAGTGCAGCGCCGGCTATGTCGGGAATGCCGGCAGTGTCCAGGCAGCCCAGGGCCTCGGCCACACGATCGTCGATGAGCTGCTCGATCCATTGCACGGCGCCGCTGACGGTGATCAGGGCCCGCCAGCGTTCGACCTCTGCGGAACCCAGCGCAGGCGTGCTCATCAGTTCCGCGAGCTGCCGCCGCAACCCGGCGTCGGCGAGCTGATGAGCAGCGACGACCACGCTGGTGGCCTTCTGCGCTGACAGATCGGTGCCGACTGATTTGCCGGTCACCGTCGGCGAACCGAATACTCCGAGGAGGTCGTCACGCAGCTGAAAAGCCTCGCCGATCGCGGCACCGTACCTGCCGATCACGTCGATGACCTCCGGTGCGCAGCCGGCCATCGCCGCTCCGATCTCCAGCGGTCGCCGGACCGTGTAGTTGCCCGATTTTCTCCTCAGCACGTCGAGCACCGCCTCAAGTGTCGGGAAGGACTGCGAGTCATTCACCAGGTCGGCGAACTGACCGACGGCCAACTCGATGCGCATATCGTCGTAGCGCGGCCACACCCGCGCGAGCGCTTCTGCCGCAACACCACTTTCGCGGAGCATTTTCGATGCCCACACCAGGCAGAGATCGCCGAGCAGGATGGCCGTCGACTCACCGAATCGGTCCGACGAGCCGGACAACCCGTGCGCGCGGTGCCACTGGCCGAGCGCGACGTGCGCGGACGGCCGCCCACGGCGCAATGGGGATTCGTCCATCACATCGTCTTGCATGAGAGCAAAGGCGTGAAAAAGCTCGAGGCTGGCCGACGCTCGCAGGGCCGCCTCGTCCTCCTGCGCACCACACAACCAGCCCAGGTACATGAACGTGGATCGCACGTACTTACCGCCGTCGACGAAGCCGGACAGCACCGCGCCCGCGACGTCAACCTTGGCACCGGCAAGTTCGGCAAGGCATTGATTGGCCACGAAGTCGGTGAGGTGGGCCCGCACTAATTCTCGTATGTCCGCACGCAGGCTGGCAGGTACGACGGTAAGGGAATGGTTTCGATGCTCACGCGTGCGCTGGTGCGGCGGAACTAGCGCCGCTGCCACGCGGTCATCACTGGTCAACTGCACTTCAGCCCTCCTCGATCTCCCACATGACTCGTCTCACAGTCACGCCGCGGGTCCGCCCACGTCGTGGTCTGCGCTTGCCCATGGGATTCGTCACCGGGGCGGGTTCGGATGGGTCGAGGACGTGAAGAAATTAGGCCTTTTTGCGGTGCCGGCCGCGCTGCTGCCGGCCGGCGCTTGTTGCGGCGGCGGATTCGCTGATACCTATGCGTCGGTGCAGGCGGGTCAGGGGCGCGGGCGCCCACCAGTTCCATCGTCCGAGGATGTGCATGAACGCGGGCACCAGCACCGTCCGGACCAGGGTGGCGTCTACCACGACGGCCAGTGCCAGACCCAACCCGAACATCCGCATGAAGGACACCTGCGCGGCGATCAGGCCGGCGAACGAGATCGACATGACCAGGGCCGCGGCCGTGACGACCCGGCCGGTATGGGCGAGACCGAGTGCGACGCTTTCGTCGTTGTCGGCACCGGTGCGTTCGCTTTGCAACCAGTATTCGCGTATTCGGGAGATCACGAACACCTCGTAGTCCATGGACAGTCCGAAGGCGATGCAGAACAGTAATACCGGCATATTGGCCACCAGCGTGCCGGTAGCTGTGGTTCCCAACGCGCCCAGATGCCCGTCTTGAAAGATCCACACCAACGCACCAAATGTGGCCGTCAGCGATATCACATTCAGGATGAGCGCTTTCACCGGCAGGACCACGCTGCCGGTCAGCATGAACAGCAGCACGAACGTGATAACCGCTATGACCGCCAGCACCAGCGGCAGCCGCGAGACGATGGCGCCGACACTGTCACGGTTTATCTGGGCAATGCCGGTGAACGCGACGGGATGACCACCCGGCGTCGCGATGTCATGCAGTCGTGCCAGCTGCTCGGGCGACGCCGCGGAGAACAACGGTGCGTTGCTACCGACCGTCAGGAAGGCACTGCCGTCATGTACTGCGGTAGCAGCCACCGGCGGCCCGATCTTCGCGCCGCCGACGAAGGCACCTGTGGGCGCACTGACCGCCGTGACGTCGACAACCCGCGAAAGCTCGGCGGCATAGCGCTCGAAGTCGGCCGGTGTCAGACCGTCGGCGTCGGGTATCACGATGGTCACCGCAGTCTGGGAGTTATCGGCGAAGCCCGCGCGCATCCGATCACCGACCTGATGCGCCGACGCGGAGCCCGGTAGCACGCGATCGTCGGGGAAACCCCATCTGATTCCCAGGAAAGGCAGGCCGAGCACAATCAACACCGCCGAAACGGCCAGGCCGATCACCACCGCGTGCCGCATCACCGACTTCGCCCACCGGTACCAGAACAACTGCCGCACTGGTTTCGGCTGCGGCTCGTCGCGGCGCAGCAGCCGGCGCACGCCGCGGCGAACGTCGAATGCGTCCAGGCGGGGCCCAAGCAGCACGATGGCCGCCGGAGTGACCACCAGCGCTGCCAGCGCACATAGCGCCACGGTGGCGACGCCGGCGTAGGCGAACGACGTGAGGAAATACATCGGGAACAGCGCCATTGCCGCGGTCGAGAGTGCCACCGTCGTCGCCGAAAACACCACGGTCCGCCCCGCGGTGAGCATCGTCCGGATGAGTGCCTTTTCCCGATCGGCGCCCTGGGCCAGCTCATCGCGATAACGACTGACAATCAGCAATGTGTAATCGATGGCCAACGCCAACCCCAGGGCGGTGGCCAGGTTCAGGGCGAAAATCGACACATCGGTGGTCATCGCGATCAGGCGCAGCACCGACAGGGATCCGACGATAGCCAGTCCACCGACGACGACCGGCAGCGCCGCCGCCACTAGGCCCCCGAACACCCACAAAAGCACCGCAAAACTCACCGGTACCGCGATCGATTCCATCTTGAGCACATCCCGCTCGGTCTGTGAGTTGATCTGCGAGAACACCATCGCCGAGCCACCCGACAACACCGTTACATCGCGGTGTCTGCGCAGCACAGACTCCGCCACCGCATCGGCAAGAGCCCGCGCACGCTGAGTCGCCGCTTTCTGGCCGCCGGAAACACCCGCGACGATCAAGCCCGATCGGCCGTCCGCACTGAACAGGTCAGTGGCGCCGGGCGGCGACGTCCACGGCGACACCACATCCGCCACATACGGCGCGTCCTTGATCTGGTTGACGATGTCCAGCCCCGCAGCCCGGGCAGCCGCCCCACGAATATCGTCGGGCGCAGTCACCATGAACAGCAATTGCACGTCGCTCTGACCGAACTTCTCGGTGAGCAGCGCAGTCGCTCGAGAAGACTCCGAAGCAGGATCCTGAAACCCGCCTGCTGACAAGGTCTTGGCCACCGGTACACCGAAGACCGCGGCACCCACCATGAGCAACGCGGCGACACCGAGAACCCGCCGTGGCGCAGCAATGGCCAGCAACGCGATCCGGTGCAGCACGATCGGCCTCCCTCAGGGGCTGTCTACGTCGCCGGTGGATCCGATATCAGGCACGGGTTGCCGCGGGCTTTCGTCTCCGTCGCCATGGTGCCCTACTGCGCCGGTCGAGTACCAGCGGCGTGGTGCGGGTGCCGGCGCAGCCGGGCCGCTCTCGTTCCCAGCCGTCGACCTCGACTGCGCAACAGTGTGACAAAGACTGTCCCGCGTATCGGTCTTCCTATTCTTTATCAACTTTTGCGACAACATAATTCAGAGGACACAAACCAGCGAAGCGTATCGGCGTGAATTGCTACGGCGTCCGCACGTTAGTGTGCTTTGGTCGGCTTCAGCGAACACGCCGGCAGAAAAGTTGAGCAAATTCATGACCACAGCTGCAGAAGCGTCGACGCTCGAATCGCGGGTCGGCCACTACTACCAAATGGACGACACCTACCGGGTCGGCCACGAAAAGATGCGCGAATACGCCCGCGCAGTGCAGGACTACCACCCCGCACACTGGGATGTCGCCGCCGCCGAGGAGCTCGGATACTCGGGCCTGGTGGCACCGCTGACGTTCACGTCGACCCCGGCCATGGCCTGCAATCGCCGCATGTTCGAGTCGGTGGTCGTCGGTTACGACACCTATCTGCAGACCGAAGAGGTCTTCGAACAGCATCGGCCGATCGTGGCCGGCGACGAACTGCACTTTGACGTCGAACTGACGTCGGTGCGCAGGATGGCCGGCAGGGATCTGATCACCGTGACCAACACCTTCACCGACACGGCCGGCGAGCGGGTGCACACCCTGCACACCACCGTCGTCGGCATCACCGCGGATGACCTCGATCCGGCGATCAAGACGGCCGTGCAGAAGGCGATGATGCACGACGTGAACATCCTCGGAATCGGCGAATCCGATGCCGCCTACCAGAAGACGGTGCGCCCGCCGGGCGAGATTCGGATCTCCGATGGAGGCACAACCCGCACGCCAGGGACGCCGTCCTTCGATGATGTGAAAGTCGGCGACGAGCTACCGGTGCACCACGCCCGACTGTCCCGCGGCGACCTGGTGAACTATGCCGGCGTGGCCGGCGACGCCAACCCGATTCACTGGGACGAGGACATCGCCAAGCTGGCCGGGCTGCCTGATGTGATCGCCCATGGCATGCTCACCATGGGTTTGGGTGCCGGATTCGCCTCCGCATGGTCGGGCGACCCCGGTGCCGTCACCCGCTACGCGGTGCGACTGTCCCAGCCCGCGATCGTGTCGGCCGCCGAAGGCGCAGACATCGAGTTCAGCGGCAAGATCAAGTCGCTGGACCCGGCGGCCCGCACCGGTGTCGTCATCGTCGCCGCCAGGTCCGGTGGCCGGAAGATCTTCGGCCTGGCGACGTTGAATGTCCGCTTCCGCTGACCCGCCGGCTCGGTGACGGCAACACGCTTTATCCTCGACCTGATCACAACGGCCCCGAGCCAACGAATGCGCCCGACGCCGTCACGCGTGCCGATGGACGTCGGGTTTCGCCGGTTCCGGAACAGCGACGGCGGCCTTTTCTCCGCGTAGTTGCCCTAGCGGTAGCCGAATCCCATTGCTTTCGGCGTAGCCGTCTCTGTACGGTCACCTACAACCCGCATGTACACAGTTGACTACACGCGGAATACTCGAAAGGCACGCCATGAGTAGCGATCTTCGTGTGGTGAAGCTGGGCGAGAACATCGGTGCGCGCGTCGATGGCGTGCGGCTCGGTGAACTCGATGCTCAGACCGCCTCTGCTATCAATCAAGCGCTGATCACGCACAAGGTGGTGTTCTTCCGCGGGCAGCACCACCTGGACGACGACTCCCAATATGCCTTCGCCGAGAGCCTGGGCGTGCCTACGACTCCACACCCGACGCTGAAGTTCGAGGGAAGCAAGGTCATGCGGCTGGAAGCCGTCGGAGGTGGCGGCGCTAACCAATGGCACACAGACGTCACCTTTGTCGACCGCCCACCGAAGGCCTCGATCCTGCGCGCTGTCGAGCTGCCTTCCTATGGCGGCAGCACCACCTGGGCCTCCACCGTTGCTGCGTACAAACAACTACCCCAGCCGCTACAGGAGCTCGCGGACAATCTGTGGGCCGTGCATAACAACGCGTTCGATTACGCCCAGATCGATCCTGCCAAGCTGGCAGCACTGGACGCCGACCCCAACGCGATACTGAAGTACGCGGCCGAATTCCATTCGATCCATTTCGAGACCCACCACCCGGTGGTGCGGGTTCATCCGGAAACGGGCGAGAAGGCGCTGCTCCTCGGCTCATTCGCCAAGTCCATTCTGGGAGTCAACGGCGCCGAGTCACAGGCGTTATTCAAGATCTTCCAGGACCGCATAACCTGGCTGGAAAACACGATCCGGTGGAACTGGGCGCTCGGCGACGTCGCGATGTGGGACAACCGCGGCACTCAGCATTACGCCGTCTCGGACTTCGGCGACCAACCCCGCCGCATGCACCGGATCACGCTGGCCGGCGATATCCCGGTGAGCGTGCGCGGTGAGCAAAGCCGGGTGATCTCCGGCGACGCCGCAGAGTATTCAGTAGTCGACAGCCCGAAACCGCTTGTGGCGTAACGTATCAAGGCCTACGCGAGCGACGATGCCAATGCCATCTTTTGCGCTGCAGGGCGTTGTTGAGGACGCGATACGTAGGACCTCGAATATTGCGTGGTCAGTTTGCATTCGCAACGGCGAAGGTCGCGAACTCGCATGCTTCAACCATGCCGCCACCATGGAAATTGCGAGCGTAGGAAAGCTTCTGCTGCTCATCGAGGTCGCCCGGCAATGCGAAGTCGGTGACTTGGCCGGCACCGAGGTGCTTTTCCGTGATCCGGGCCTCGTGGTAGCCGATTCCGGCATCTGGCAGCATCTTCGCACCGACCGGCTGCCGGTCCACGATCTTTGTGTACTGATCGCCAGCGTGAGCGACAATGTCGCGACAAACATCTTGTTGAAGCGCATCGGGTTTCAGCGACTCAACGATCTACGCGCGGCACTTGGATTAACCAACACGGCGCTGCTGGACTACGTGCGAGAGCAACGCGGGCCCGATGATGTGCCCACGTTTTCGACCGGCTCAGCCGCTGAATTGTCTTCTCTGATGAGCAGCATTGCGCGGAATAGCGTGATCTCCCAAGCAGTTTGCGAGCAGCTCAGGACGTGGCTGGCGACCGGAGTGGATCTATCAATGGTGGCGTCGGCGTTTAACTTCGATCCGTTGGCACACGCAGGGCCAGATCGCGGCTATTCCGTCCACAACAAGACCGGCACCGATGCGGGGATCAGAGCAGATGTGGGCACGGTTTGGCGCAACGGCAACCCGCTGTCCTATGCCGTTATCGCCAATTGGGAACCCTCCGAGCCGGGCCTGCGGGACACGGTGCTTGTGACGATGAATACGATCGGCAAAAGGCTTCGGGACCATATGTGACAGCTTCTGCGGACTTGCCTCACCTTGCCATGTTGGCGAAGCGCGACAAGTGCAGCTGGTGCGCGACGGTCACCGTCTTGGTGGGGCCGTTGCGGTGCTTGGCCAGAATGAAGTCGGCCTCTCCCCCGCGTGGGTCGTCCCGTTCGAAAGCGTCGGGCCGGTGCAGCAAGATGACCATGTCCGCATCCTGCTCCAGGCTGCCCGATTCGCGAAGGTCGGACAGCATCGGCTTCTTGTCGGTGCGCTGCTCGGGACCGCGGTTGAGCTGGCTGATCGCGACCACCGGAACCTCGAGTTCTTTCGCCAAAAGCTTGAGATGGCGGGAGAATTCGGAGACTTCCACCTGCCGTGATTCGACCTTCTTGCCCGACGTCATCAGCTGCAGGTAGTCCACGACGACAAGCTTCAGGTCGGCTTTTTGCCGCAGCCGACGCGCCTTGGCGCGGATCTCCATCATGGTCAGGTTCGGCGAGTCGTCGATATACAGTGGCGCCTCGCTGATTTCGCTCATCCGCCGCGCCAGCCGGGTCCAGTCGTCGTCGTTCATCCGGCCCGAACGCATATCGGCGAGCTTGATTTTCGCCTCCGCCGACAGCAGCCGCATCACGATTTCGGACTTGCTCATCTCCAGCGAGAAGATGACGCTGGCAAGGCGGTTCTTGATCGAGCACGACCGCATGAAGTCCAGCCCCAGTGTGGAGTTGTGCGTAGGCACCATCCCGCGGCCGGCCAAATACAGATGCGCAGCGTTGTCGACCTCGACGCAACGCACCGGGACACTGGCCACCCGGCGCACCGAGACGATTTGCAGCACCGGAGCCATCAGCGCCGTGGCGGTCCGCCGCTCGGCGTACCGAGCGGCGGACCTTTCCACCACGATTGTGTCCAGGCCGCCACGCAACTGAGCCGACGTCCGGATGCCGTAAGCGGTCGGCCACTGGTGCGCGGCGTCGGCGACAATGACCGTTCCGTCCGAGAATTCGACCTGGTAGCACGGCCGGCCCAGCATGACCGCCGTGGCCGCCACCACCCGCGTCGGCTGCCCGTCGGCGCCAAGCAACTCATCACCAACCGCGACGTCGCCCATCGTCGTCCAGCCGGTCGGCGTGGGCAGCGGCGTGTCCAACGCAAGCGCCTTACCCACACCCGGGCGCGCCGCGACGATGATCATCTGGCCCGGATGCAGACCGTTGGTCACCTCGTCGAGTTCGGTGAAGCCGGTCGGCACTCCGCGCGACACACCGCCGTTGGAGGCGATGGCGTCGATCTCGTCCATCGTCGGCTGCAGCAGATCCTCGAGCGGCACGAAGTCCTCGGAGAGCCGGCGATCGGCGACGTCGTAGATTTCCTGCTGAGCGCGGTCGACCACCTCTGCCACGTCGGCACCCTCAGCGCCGGCGTAGCCGTACTGCACCACCCGCGTCCCGGCCTCCACCAGTCGACGCAGCAGCGCCTTCTCGGCCACGATGCCCGCGTAGTAGCCCGCGTTGGCCGCCGTCGGCACCGTCGAGATCAGGGTGTGCAGATAGGGCGCACCGCCGATCCGCCGCAGCATTCCGCGGCGGTCCAGCTCGGCGGCCACCGTCACCGCATCGGCCGGCTCCCCGCGCCCGTACAAGTCCAGGATCGCGTCGTAGACGTTCTGGTGCGCCGGCCGATAGAAGTCGCCGGGCCGCAGCCGTTCCAGCACATCGGCGATGGCGTCCTTGCTCAGCAGCATCCCGCCCAGCACCGATTGCTCGGCGGCCAGATCCTGCGGTGGCTGACGGCCAAAGTCTTCACTGGGGGCCGAGACATCCATGCCAGAGTGCGCCAGATCATCGACGACCGCCACCGACTCTCACCTCCCTTTAACCATATCCGAACATACATTCGATAGCCGCCATTCGGCAGCGTAAGCCAGGGCCCTGACACCCGAGCACACAGCACCCGCATCGTCTCGCGACGGGACGAAGGTAAACGTTGCTGGCGAGTACTCCAAGGGGTGCTGTTCATGGAGCTGTGCATCGTGTGTGCATATCCATCGACACCTGTGTTGAGTGGGGTGTGGAGAACCTGTGGATCAATTCGCGGCGTTGCGACATCTGCCCAGTTAAGCGTCATACACAGCGGCGCATTTTGTGTGGACAAGAATCTCTTCGGCGTGTCGGCCCAGGTTACTGCGCCGGGCGTGTTGGCTTTCGGCGAGATTTTGACAGCGTTACGTACGGGTAACGAGGTCCGGACGGCGACACGGTGGAAATAGTTCGCCAGGACTATGGCTGGTTCCGCGTTCACAGCGGTCGCAAAGCACGGTCAAACCCGGAGGCAGCCCTATCGTGGCCACCACCGGGGTTCAGCAAATGTTGTCGGTTTAGCTCTGCCCGACGACGTCGAGTGCGACCTCGACGTCGACTTCGGGATGCAGGTGCACCGATACCGGATGCGTGCCGACAGCCTTGATGTGCGCTTTGGGCAACCGGACGATCCGCTTGTCCAGGTTTGGGCCACCGGCCTTCTTGATCGCGGCCACGACGTCACCTGCGGTCACCGAGCCGAACAGCTTGCCCGAGTCGGCCGCGGTCTTCACCGGCAGCGAGACGGGGCCCAGCGCCTCGATCGCCGCCTTGATCTCGTTGGCGTGCCCGAGGTCGCGCACCGTCTTGGTTTCGCGGGCCCGACGGATCTCGTCGGCCTGCTTCTGGGCGCCGCGCGAGGCGACGATCGCCAGGCCGCGCGGGAGCAGGAAGTTGCGGCCGTAACCGTCCTTGACCTCAACAGTGTCGCCGAGGGCACCGAGGTGGTCGACGTCAGCCGTCAGAATCAGCTTCATTGTTTTCGTACTTTCCGTTGTACTTCGACAGTTACCGTCGGTTATCGCGACGCGGAGGTGAAGGGCAGCAACGCCACCTCGCGGGCGTTCTTCACCGCGATGGCGATGTCCCGTTGGTGCTGCACGCAGTTACCGGTCACACGGCGCGCCCGGATCTTGCCGCGCTCGCTGATGTAGGTGCGCAGCAGAGTGGTGTCTTTGTAGTCGATGTCTTGGCCCTTTTTGGAGCAGAAGACGCATTTGCGCGCTTTGATCGGCTTTTCCGGAGCCGGGCGCCGCTTGGTGGGACTTGGCCATGTGTGTCTTTCTTTCTCTTTCTTGCTGGTCTGAAGTTCGTGGGTCAGAAGGGCGGTTCGTCGTCGCCGCCGCCGAAGGAGCCCGATGCCGGGGCACTGCCCCACGGGTCCTCACCCGATCCGCCGCTCGCCTCGGCCGGAGCCGACGCTGGCGCTGGCGCCTGACGCGATCCGCTGCCGAAGCCACCGCCCCCGCCGCCACTGCGGCTGGCCTTGTTGACCTTGGCAGTTGCGTACCGCAGCGAGGGGCCGATCTCGTCGACCTCGACCTCGAAGACGGTGCGCTTCTCGCCCTCGCGGGTCTCGAAGGAACGCTGCTTGAGCCGCCCGGTGACGATCACCCGCGACCCACGGGTCAGGCTCTCGGCCACGTTCTCGGCGGCCTCCCGCCAGATATTGCAGCGCAGGAACAGCGCCTCGCCGTCCTTCCATTCCGAGCTCTGGCGGTCAAAGATCCGCGGCGTCGATGCGACGGTGAAATTCGCCACGGCGGCGCCCGACGGCGTGAACCGCAGTTCGGGGTCAGCGGTCAGGTTTCCGACGACGGTGATGGTGGTGTCACCAGCCACAATTTCCTCCTGGGTCCGCCCGGTGTTCGGGTCGGTGGATGGTCATGAGCGCGTTCTCGGTGAGCCTACGCAACGGTGCCGACAGCGGGCAGCCGTTCGCCGGCCGGCCTGTTAGTGCTTGTCGGTGCGCATCACTTTGGTGCGCAACACCGACTCGTTCAGGCTGAGCTGGCGGTCCAGCTCGGACACCGTCGCGGGCGCGGCCTTCAAGTCGATAACGACGTAGATGCCTTCAGCGTGCTTCAGGATCTCGTAAGCCAGCCGGCGCCGGCCCCAGATGTCGACCTTGTCGACCGATCCCCCGTCCTTGCGGACGACGTTGAGGAACGTCTCCAAGGACGGGGCAACGGTGCGTTCGTCGAGCGTGGGGTCGAGAATGACCATGATTTCGTATGGACGCATGGAAACCTCACCACCTCCTCTGGTCTATGCGGCCACGGTCGGTCCGTGGCAGGAGAGGTCGCCTGCGTCGGCAACCGCCCTAGGCTACCGGATGCCTGGCTGACCTCAAAAATCCCTGAAATGCACGCCACCGGGCAAGCGGATTTTCAGCGGATCCCCAAAGCCGTCGCTGACTCGGTTTCGGTCCCAGCTTCTGCCTCCACTGCGGACGGCACTCGCGCGACCGGTCGCCGCAGCGTGGCGGGACGCAACCAGTCCGGCAGCCAACCCGGCGGGGCGTCGGGAGCCCGGTCGAACGCCCCGCCCGCCGGGTCGTCCACCCGTCCGCCCCAGCGCACCAGATCCTCGTCGGGCCGATAGATCTGCCGGATCACCAGCGCGCACAGTGCCACGCACCGCGATGTCGCGCAGCAAAACCGTGCTGGTGAAAAACTGCTCCGGGCAGCGACCGATTCGGATTGCCGTACAGGTAGTACATCCGCGGCACCCAGACCAACGCGTCGATCGTCATCCACGCCAGCAGGATCCGGCGGTGTGGGAGGGCAAGCACCGCCAGTGGTACCAGCCACAGCGAGAACTGAGGGCTCCACACTTTGTTGGTCAACAGGAACGCGGCCACCACCAAAAACAGCAGCTGCGCCACCCGGGGCCGCCGGCCAGCGGTGAACGCGACGTAAGCGATTGCCGCGCAACACACGACGAACAACACCGCAACAACGGTGTTGAGCACCGTCGGTGGCTGCCAGAAGCCCAGCTTGGGATCGAAGCCGCGCCAGCCGGTGAACGATTTCACGACGTTGTACAGCGAGTCCATGTCGTCGCCGCGGCGGGTGTTGAGCCGGAAGAACTCCGACCAGCCGCGCGGAAAGAGCAACAGCACCGGCAGATTCACCAACAACCAGGTCACCGCGGTCGCCGCGGCGGTGCGGGCCAGCGCACCCAGGCGCCCGGTCCGGATTCCCAGCACCAACATCGGCCCGAGGAACAACAGCGGATACAGCTTGGCCGCCGGCGCCCAAGCCGATCAGCACACCGGCAACCACCGGTTTGCGCCGCGCCCACGCCAACAGCCCACCCATCGCGAATGCCGTTGCCAGCGCGTCGAAGTTGGTGAAGATCTGAAAGATCACCAGCGGTGAGGCGGCCACCAGGGCCGCGTCCCAAACCCGCCGGCCGGACAGACCCGCGGTTGCCCAGACCGTCGCCAGCCACGCCAGCGCCAGCCCGAATGCGGCGACGTCGAAGAACATCACCACCTCGGCGATCACCGGAAGGGGCGCGACCTTGCTCAGCGCGGTGTAGGTCTTGGCCAACGCCATCGACATGTACTGATAGACCCCGGTCAGCACCGGATACTCCATGTATCGCACCGCCGGCCGCCCGTCGTAGCGGGTCTGCGGTGCGCCGGTGGAGTCGTTCTCGACCCAGCTCGACTTGTACGGAAACTTGCCCTGGCTCAACAACTCCGCGCCGTAGAGCGGGACGGTGTCGGAGTAGCACAGCTCGTAATAGGCGCGCTGGTTATCCCAATTGGCAACCCGTTGATCGCCCGGCCCGGTGCCGGTGCTCTGCAGGCAGGCCGCCTTGGTTGACCAGCCGAGCGCCAGGAATACCAGCGCGATCAAAAACATCACCCGCAGCGGGGTCATCATCCGGGCGCGGCCGATCAACGCGTGCCGGCCCACCGGTCCGCCGACGGCGTCCGCCAGAGCGGCGCCCAAAAAGTCGTTGCGGCTGGGGCAATCCCGGTTGTCGGCGCTCCGCAGATCGGCGGCCAGTGGCCGCGGTGAGATGGTGGCGCCCGGCTGCTGGGCCTCGATCACGGTGGCGCTTCGGGAGCGGGCGGGCCACCGGGCGGCGGCGGTGGCGGCGGCGGGCGGCGGCGGCGGCCCAGCGGTAACCGTGGTGGGTGGACCGACCGGGATGGTGATGCCCGGCGCGATTTCGACAGTGGGCTGGATGACCGTCTCGGCAGGCGGCGGCGGGGGTGGCGGCGGCGGCGCTGCCGGCACCCCGGCGTAGCCACCGATCTCGGTCGGCTTGGGGAAGGTCTCGTTCGAGGTGCCCTTCAGCGCGCTGTCCATCGTCGACTTCCAGATGTCCGACGGCAGCCCCGAACCGTAAACCTCTGCACCCGAAGCGGTTACCAGCGGCACATTGTCCGCGCACGGTGCCCACCCACACCGCCGTCGACAGCGACGGTGTGTATCCGACCATCCAGGCGTCCTTGTTGGCTTCCTTGGTGGCGCCGGTGTCACCTAACTGCACCGTGCCGGTCTTGGCCGCCGACGGCCGCCCGCCGGCCAGGTTATGGCCGTTCGAATACCCGGCTATCGGCTGCATCGCCGCCGTGACGTTGTCCGCGACGGCCTTATCGATGCGCTGGTCACCGCTGTCTGCGAGTGCCCGCGTCGAAAAGCACCTGACCCTCGGCGTTGACAACCTTTTGCACCAAATGCGGCTTGTGATAGATGCCGGACGCGGCGAGCGTGGCGTACGCCGAGGCCATGTCGACGGGGCGAGTTTGATACTGGCCCAGCACGATCCCGTTGTTCGGTGGTCCGCCCTTGCCGTCCTCGGACAGCGTGTGCTCGACGCCGGGAAAACTGGTCGCGACGCCGGCCTGGTGCGCGGCGTCCGCGACGGCCTCCGGTCCGCCCTTGAGTTTGAGCATCAGTCGGTAGTAGGCGGTATTCAGCGAAAGCTTCAGCGCCTCGGCGATATTGCAGGTCCCACAACTCTCGCCATCGACGTTGGTGATCTTTATGCCGTTCACCGTCAGCGGCGAACTGTCGATCTGGTAGCCCAGGCCGATCCCCTGTTGAAGCGCGGCAACCAGTGCGAACACCTTGAACGATGATCCGGTCTGCAGCCCGGCCTGCGCGAAGTCAAAGCCATTGGCGTCCGAGCCGCCGTAGTAGGCGCGTATCGCGCCGTTGTGCGGGTCAATGGAAACCACGGCGGACCGCATGTCGGGGTCCTGCCCGTCGAGGTATTTCGACACCGCCTTCTCGGCCCCCTGCTGGGCCTTCGGATCGATCGTCGTGGTGATTTGTAGACCCTGGGTGTTCAGAGTCTGCTCGTCGATATTGAACAGCTCCATCAGCTCTTTGGTCACCTGGCGCTCGATCAGCCCACTGGGACCGGTGGTCTGGTTCTGCGCGCGCGCCTGATCGGCCGGCACCGTCGGTGGAAACACCTGTGCCGCGCGATCACCCGGCGACAGGGCCTTGGTTTCCACCATCCCGTCGAGCACCCAATTCCAGCGCGCCGCGGCGCCCTTGGGGTCGACAGCTGGGTCCAGCGTGGACGGCCGACGAATCAGCGCCGCAAGCAACGCGCCTTCGGCGACGGTGAGCTGGTCGACGGGCTTGTCGAAGTAGGCCTTGGCAGCGGCGGAGATTCCGTAAGCGCCCCGGCCGAAATAGATGATGTTCAGGTAGGCCTGCAGCACTTCGTCTTTGGACCACTCCCCCGACATCTTGGTGGCGATGACCAATTCCTTGGCCTTGCGCATCAGGCCTCGAATCCCATGCTGCGCCGAACCGACCAGCGCGTTTTTCACATACTGCTGGGTGATCGTCGACCCACCCTGCAGATCGCCGCCTGCGAGGTTGTTCTGCACCGCCCGCGCGAAGCCGGTGAAGGAAAAGCCCGGGTTGGTATAGAAATTGCGGTCTTCTGCGGCGATCACCGCCTGACGCACATGCACCGGCACTTGACTGAGGTTGACGTCGACCCGGTTGCCCTCCGGCGGAACGATTTTGGCGATCTCCGAGCCATCGCTGGCCAGGATCGTCGATACCTGGTTGGTACGGATGTTGCCCGGCTTGGGAATGTCGACGATGAAGTAGGCCATTGTGAAGGTGACGATCGGCAACAGAATCAGCACCGCGGTCGACGAGATAGGCCGCTCGTCGCAACCATCGCCAATTCACCCGCTGGATCCAGTCCCGGCTACCGCGTGGTCCGGGGGCTGTGCCGTCGGGGCCATCCGGCCCACCCGGCCCGCCCGGCCCGTCAGGCGGTGGAGGCGGACGTCCGCTTCCCGGTGGCCGTCCAGCGAGCGGCCGGTCGCGCCGAGTACGCGGGTCGTTCAGCGCGGCCTTGACCTCTTCGATCGAGTCCTGTGGCACGGCCGCCGACGGCGGGCCGTCCAATGCGGCCTTGACTTCCTCGATCGGGTCGGACCGTCGAGGCGACCGGTCGTCGACGACCGGCGGGAGGACCGTGGTCAACCGGTCGTCAGGGGGAACCTGGCGGCGCTGGCCGGACGCCGAGCCCGGGCCATCGGGTCCAGGGGGAGCGTCGGGAATTGCATGCCTGCCAGTCCGCCCAGTCTCTGACCCGCTGGCGTCGCTGGACGACTTGTCCTGGCGCCCTTCGCTATTCCCCGTGTCCCCCGAGTTATTCAATGGCCGTACGGGCGCCGTTGCGCGCCGTCCGCGTGCCCTTCGGCGGGCGCGCCGCACCGAGCACATACGACTTGACCAAGTGATTCCAACTGCATGTTCGGCACACCTCCACCACGTGGACGGCGAACTCGGCGAAGCGGGTTGCCAACAACACCAATTCTTCGGCGGTGCGCGCCGAGCCCGATACCGCACCCAGGTGTTCGCCGAATACCCACGACACCAGCGTGAGTTGTTCCTTTCGGCAGATCGGGCACATCACCTGGCTGGGTTTCCCGTGAAACTTCGCAGCGCGCAGCAGATAGGGGTTCGCGTCGCATACCTCGGACACGCCGGTGCGCCCCGAGTACACCTCGGCCAGCAGGGCGCGCCGCCGAAGCGCGTAGTCCACCACCTGTCGCTGCAGTCGCACGGTGACCAGAGTACGTGGCCGCTCCCGGGACCGACATGCAAGCGACGCAGTCGCCATACGTGCCCCGCTGCATTCGCTGATCACATTCCGCCGTGGGCTTCTACGATGATTCCCGTGGCGAAATGGCTCGGAGCACCCGTTACCAGCGGGGTGACAACCGGCACCCGGGCCAAAGACGGCGACCGGCAAGAAACCTGCAAGCTCCTCGACGACGCGCTGAACGATGGCGAGCTGACCATGGCAGAGCACCGGGAACGGATCGGTGCCGCCACCAACGCCGTCACGCTGGGCGACCTGCAGGCCCTGCTGACCGACCTACAGACCGACAGCACTCCGGTGCCACCTGCCAAGGTCAAATCGCCACCGAAGTTCGGCGGCCGGGGCATTCTCGCTGCCGCCGTTCGCCGTGTCGGTGCTCCTGGGTGTCGGCATTGGCTGGGGTCTGTACGGCAACACCAGATCGCCACTGGACTTCACCAGCGATCCGGGAGCCAAGCCCGACGGAGTCGCCGCCGTGGTGTTGACCCCACCCACGCAGCTGCATTCACTCGGCGGGCTTACCGGCTTGATGGAGCAAACGCGCAAACGGTTCGGCGACGCCATGGGCTACCGGCTGGTGATCTACCCGACCTACGCAATACTCGACCGCGCAGACCCCTCCAACGCCCACCGGGTGCTGACCTACGACTACCGCGGCGGATGGGACGATCCGACGAATTCCGCCAGCGGCGGCGCCTCCAAGGGCACCCCGGTCGACCTGGGCCAATTCGACATAGCGGCGACGGTGGGCATCCTGCGCGGCGCCCCACAAACCCTGCACATGAACCCGACCGACGTCAAAAACACATACCTGATCATCGCGCCGGCCACCGACCCAACCACACCGGGGACGTTGTCGCTGTCGGCCTACGTCTCCGGCGATTCCGGCAGCGGTTACATCGCCTTCGCAGGTGACGGCACTATCAAACGGATTAATCCGCCCTCGTAACGGCGCTCGCCCGGGGCCGATTCACTGTGGCGAATAGCGCGTGAACACTCGGTTGTGTTGTGGCAAATATATCGGCGCGATACAGTTATGCGAGGCGTCGGAACGACCTAACAGATCACGCAAAGGAGGTGAGTCGATGCTGGAGCTCGCCATCCTGGGTCTCCTGATCGAGTCGCCTATGCATGGTTATGAATTGCGCAAACGCCTGACCGGCCTGCTCGGCGCGTTCCGGGCGTTTTCCTACGGTTCCCTGTATCCCGCCCTGCGGCGCATGCAAACCGAAGCGCTGATTGCCGAGAATGCCGCGCCGGCCGGCACCCCGGTGCGCCGGGCCCGGCGCGTCTACCAGCTAACCGACGCGGGCCGTCGGCGCTTCGGTGAGCTGGTGGCCGACACCGGCCCGCACAACTACACCGACGACGGTTTCGGGGTCCACCTGGCGTTCTTCAACCGCACTCCGGCCGAAGCACGGATGCGCATCCTGGAAGGCCGCCGCCGTCAGGTCGAGGAGCGTCGGGAAGGTCTGCGCGAAGCGGTGGCGCGGGCCAGCAACTCGTTCGACCGCTACACCCGGCAGCTGCACCAACTCGGCCTCGAGTCCAGCGAGCGCGAAGTCAAGTGGCTCAACGAGCTCATCGCCGCAGAGCGGGCAGCCCCCGGCCTCTCCGAACAAACGTAAACCCCCGCACCAAACGAACACACCAGACACAGAAGCGGTACGAGGTTAGGAGAACGTCCTATGAGTGAGCACAATCCGCTAGCGTCGACGGAGGTTCGGGTCGCCATTGTCGGCGTCGGCAACTGCGCGTCCTCGCTGGTCCAGGGCGTGCAGTACTACTTCGACGCCGACGAGAACAGCACCGTTCCCGGCCTGATGCACGTGACGTTCGGCCAGTACCACGTCCGCGACGTGAAGTTCGTGGCCGCGTTCGACGTGGACGCCAAGAAGGTCGGCTTCGACCTGTCCGAGGCGATCTTCGCGTCGGAGAACAACACGATCAAGATCGCCGACGTGCCGCCCACCAACGTGACCGTGCAGCGCGGCCCGACGCTGGACGGCATCGGCAAGTACTACGCCGAGACCATCGAGATCTCCGACACCGAGGCCGTCGACGTCGTGCAAGGCGCTCAAGGACGCGGACGTCGACGTCATGGTGTCCTACCTGCCGGTGGGTTCCGAGGAGGCCGACAAGTTCTACGCCCAGTGCGCCATCGACGCCGGCGTGGCCTTCGTCAACGCGCTGCCCGTGTTCATCGCCTCCGACCCGGTGTGGGCCAAGAAGTTCGCCGACGCGGGTGTGCCGATCGTCGGTGACGACATCAAGAGCCAGGTCGGCGCGACCATCACCCACCGCGTGATGGCCAAGCTGTTCGAGGACCGCGGCGTGCAGCTGGACCGCACCATGCAGCTCAACGTGGGCGGCAACATGGACTTCCTGAACATGCTCGAGCGTGAGCGGCTGGAGTCCAAGAAGATCTCCAAGACCCAGGCCGTCACCAGCAACCTGCAGCGCGAGTTCAAGACCAAGGACGTGCACATCGGCCCGTCCGACCACGTCGGCTGGCTCGACGACCGCAAGTGGGCCTACGTCCGGCTCGAGGGCCGCGCGTTCGGCGACGTGCCGCTGAACCTGGAGTACAAGCTCGAGGTGTGGGATTCGCCGAACTCGGCCGGCGTCATCATCGACGCGGTGCGCGCGGCGAAAATCGCCAAGGACCGAGGCATCGGCGGACCCGTCGTCGCGGCGTCGGCCTACCTGATGAAGAGCCCGCCGAAGCAGCTGCGCCGACGATATCGCCCGCACCCAGCTCGAAGAGTTCATCATCGGCGCCGACTAGCTCCGATAACCCGCGAACGTCGATTTGTTGGGCTGAAACGCCAAGAAATCGACCGACGACTCGACGTTCGGCCGGGGTTGATGGCATCCCGCCGAAGGGTGTGCTGTGCGACTGCTTAGCATTGTTCGCAAAGCACAGAGCGGGAGCACACATGCCATCAGCGGACCTGCAGCCAGCAGCGTTCCTCCGAACGACGCTTCCACTCGACCTGTCCCGGCTCGCCGAGCTGGACAGCGGCCGCTACCACTCGATCTGGCTGCCCGATCACATGGTCAGTTTCTGGCCGGACTCGACTCTGGACTGCAGAATTCACCGACCTGGCCAGCGCCTCGCCATCCCCGCACCGCCACCTCGATGGGCTGGCGGTAGCCGCGGCGGCCGCGGTGCTGACCGAGAAGGTCCCGCTTGTCACCTCCGTTGTCGACACCGTGCGCCGCCACCCGAGCCTGCTGGCGCAGACGGCGCTGACCATCGATCACCTGGCCAAGGGACGTTTCATCCTCGGCCTCGGCAGCGGCGAGAGCGAGAACATCCTGCCGTACGGCTTCGATTTCTCCCGGCCGGTCAGCCGCTTCGAGGAGGCGCTCACGGTGATCCGGCTGCTCTGGGAAAGCGATGGCCCGGTCGACTTCGACGGACAGTTCTACACGCTGCGGCACGCCCGCCTGGACACCGAGCCCTACGCAGGGCCGGACACCGCCGATCTGGATCGGCGCCAGCGGTCCCCGGATGCTCGACATCGCCGGCCGCCATGCCGACGGCTGGTGGCCGGCGGGCGCCTGGACTCCAGAGCATTACGCCGAGATGCTCACCGCGGTAAGGGCGTCCGCGGACCGCGCCGGCCGCGATCCGCTGGCGATCACGCCGTGTTTCATCCAGATCTGTCTGATCGGCGAGGACGAGAACGCGCTTGCCGATATCCTGCAGGCACCTCTGGTCAAAGCTTTTTTGCTGCAGGTCTCCGCAGAGACGTTGCGCGGCTTCGGTTTCGAGCACCCGATGGGCGACAGTTGGCGGGGATTCCACGACATCGACCCGGCGGTGCTGACCCGCGAGCGGATCATCCAATTCCTCGACAGCGTGCGACCCGAGATGATCCTCGCCGTCGTACCGCACGGAACTCCGAAAGAGGTCGCGAAGATCATCAAGACTTTCGTGGATGCGGGTCTGCGGGTACCCAAGATCCTCGATTACGGCGCGATGGCCGGCCTGAGGTACGCGGCGTCTTCGGCGGCGAACGTTCGCGCAACCGAAGACGAGCTGATGCAGCTGTGCGGTGAGCTGACGTGACCGCGCGCTTGGACGCCGCCGAAATGCTGGCCGCCGCACAGTCCGAAACCGGATTGCACGACTACGGCGACCCCACATTGCCGGAGCGGTTCGCCGTCGCCGTCGACCACCTCAACGCCCTCGGCATGGACGCCGACGGCAGATCCCAGGCGGCGCAGGTATGCCGATGGCTGCTCACATCGCGGCTGGAATTCATCGAAGACCGCAACCGCTACCCCATCGGCGATGAAGTGGTCGCGGCGCCGATGTTCGTCACCGGCGAACCGCGTTCGGGCACAACGCTCATGCATGCGCTGATGTCCGTCGATCCGGACGCGCGGGCGCTGCGGTTCTGGGAAGTGATGTATCCGTCGCCACCGCCCGGCCTCGCCGATCCGGACGACGGCCGACGCGCACAGGCCGACGCGGACTGGCGCGAGATCAACGCCAAGATGCCCAAATGGCTGCACAGCCATCCCTACAACGACATGCTGGGCGACGGCCTGCCCGAAGACGAACGCACCTGGGCGTTCGATTTCCGGGTCATGACACCCACCGCGTGGTGGCGGGTGCCGATGCAGTCGCTGGTCGGCGGCCTGGCCACCGACGCCGCCGCGCAGTACCGGCTGCACAAGGCCATGCTGCAACAACTGCAATACGCTCGGCCGCGAAAATACTGGGTGCTGAAAGGCTTTCACGGATTCCGGCTCAAGGAGATGTTCGAGACGTATCCTGACGCCAAGCTGGTCTGGCTGCACCGGGACCCGGTGCAGGTCGCCGCGTCGCGCACGATGATGATGGCCGACATCATGGACGGCATCGTCGGTCCCGTCGACCTGCACGCCGAAGCCAAGAAGCACCTCGAGATGACCCGCGCCAGCATCGCCAACACGATGAGCAATCCTATGGTCGACGATCCGCGCATCCTGCACGTTCGCTACACCGACTTCATCGCCGATCAGGTCGCCACGGTTCGCGCGTTACTACGCGTTCTGCGGTCGCGAGCTCACGGATGCGGCCGAATCGGCGATGCGCGCCTATCTGGCCAACAATCGCGGTGATCGGTACGGCAAGTTCCGGTATTCCACCCAACTGCTTGTCGACATCGGCGAAGACCTCGATGCGCTGCACGACCGAATTCCGCCCTTTCCGAGAGCGATTCGGCGTCGCGATCGAGAACCGGGCGTGATGTGGTAGCGGCGCATCAGCGCCTGTCGGTGCATAACGTCACCTTTTACGGTGCGTCGCTGGCCGATCTGCGAGACACACTGGGCAGCGCTCGGCGTATCGCGGTTGAGCATCCTGGATAACCAGCTCCTCGATCCGGAATTTCCACTATTGTTGCAGCGCAACGCCTATAGCGTGGAGGCCGTAACGCACGTTTTTGCTGGCGGCCGACTGACCAGCGACCCGCAAGCCGCACGGGAGGCCCTGTCCACGGTGATCGACGCCGCCGCCCAGGTGGGCGCGCGCACCGTCTACCTGCTCACCGGCGGTCGCGGCGCCCTCACGTGGGAGCAGGCCGCCGAACAATTCTGCGCCATGGTCGCCCCTGGCGTAGAGCACGCGCAGCGGGCGGGCGTAACGCTGGCAATCGAGACTGCCTCCAGTCTGTACGCCGACATACATCTCGCCCACACGCTGCGCGACGCCATCACGCTGGCTGAGATGGGCGGGGTGGGCATCTGCATCGACGTGTTTCACTGTTGGACCGAGGCCGATTTCGAAGCGCTGGTGCGGCGCGCCCTGCCGCGAACTGAGCTCATCCAGCTGAGCGATTACGTGTTGGGCGACCGGGCACTCCCGGCCCGGGCGGTTCCCGGGGACGGCGCGATTCCGCTCGAAGCCTTTGTGGCCCAGGCCCTCGCCGGCGGCTACTCGCATGGCTTCGACCTGGAGCTGATCGGGCCCCGCATCGAGGAAGAGGGCCGCTTCGAATCCGCCCGGCGCGCATGCGATGTCGTCGGCGAAATGCTCGAACAGATTGGGTGCGTGAATGGCTTACTATGGCTTTGATGACGGCCCCGACGACGCTGCGCTGCAATCGGCGTGGGCCGCATTCTGCGGGCAGCTGCAGCGCGCGGGCGAGCAGGTGTTCAAAGATGCCAACGCCACCTCGGGCGCGCAGCGCGTCGACGCGTTCCGCTTTCTCACCCAGAACCTCGGCCAGGCCTTCGATCTGGCACTCGAGACCCGCGACACCCGCTACCCGGCGCTGCACGCATTCTGCGGCCCGACGCGCAAGCTCGGCGGTGACTGCGCCGACTTCACCTACCAGCAGGCGTGGATCGACGGGCAGTCGATCTATCGGCTCACCGGCAGCCGCGGCACTTCACGATTCTTCAACGTCACGGTGCAGGGTCCACGCACACCCGGGCCGGGCGTGCTGCACGAACCTTTCGGTGACACACCGGAGGCCAACATATTCGGCCAACAACTCAACATCACCGACGACGGAGAATTCGAGCTCTACATCGGCGGGCCGGAGCGCGGGCCCAATTGGCTGCCCACCACCCCGGGATCACGAAAACTGTTCATCCGCCAGGGATTTGACCGGTGGGATGAGCTGCCCGCGCAGATCCGGATCGAGCGGATCGACATGGCCTCCCCCAAGCCATTGCCCACCCCCGCGGTCATGGTCGAGGCGATGGGCTGGGCCGGGGATTTCGTCACCGGACTGATGTCTGACTGGCCGGAGTTCCCGTTCACCTACGGAGGCGTCGATGCCGACCGTCCGAACACTTTTCCTCGGGTAGACGCGACCGGTGCCGACAACAAGCGTGGCCGCGCCGCCGCCAACATGTACTGGGAGTTGGATCCCGACGAAGCGCTGATCGTCGAGTTCGACGCCCACGACGGGCTGTGGATGTTCACCAACATGGGCGTGTTCTTCAATAGCATGGACTACCTCTACCGTCCGGTCAGCTACACGCCGAGCCGCACCAAATCCGACGGCGACGGCCGCATTCGTCTCGTTATCGCTCATCGTGATCCGGGCGTGCACAACTGGCTGGACACCCAGGGCTTCGAACGTGGCAACCTGACCTACCGTCACATGCTCGAGGGCGAACCCGCCGTGCTCAACACCCGGGTAGTCAAGTACGGCGAGCTGATGCCCGCACTGCCGGCGGATACCAGCATGGTGACCGGGGCAGAACGCGTAGCCGCGATGTGGGACCGGTTCCGCGGCATTCGTCGCAGGTACGTCCTCTAGTGTCAAAGATCGTGACCGAGATATCTGAGGAGGGCCTGGCGGAATTGTCTGAGTTCTCGCTGCTGTCCGAGAATGCCGAGCAGGCCGGGGTTGCGGGTCCGCTGCCCGATGTGGCACGGGTCGAGACCGACACGCCAAACGGTCGGATCAGCGCACTGCGCTGGGGCCGCACTGCCCCACGGGTCGTATTTCTGCACGGCGGCGGGCAGAACGCACACACCTGGGACACCGTCATCGTCGGCCTCGGTGAGCCGGCGCTGGCCGTCGACCTACCGGGACACGGCCATTCCGGCCGGCGTGAGGACGGCGACTACTCCCCGCGCCACAATGCCGACGCGCTGGTGCCCGTGCTGCGCGAACACGCGCCGAGCGCGGAACTCGTGGTGGGCATGTCGTTGGGCGGATTGACCGCGATCCGGGTCGGCGCGATAGCGCCCGAGCTGGTGCGCGAACTCGTTCTCGTCGACGTCACCCCGTCCGCATTACACCGGTATGCCGAGCTGACCACCGAGCAACAGGGCACCGTGGCGCTGGTCCAGGGCGAACGGGAGTTTCCCAGTTTTCAGGCCATGCTGGACCTGACGGTCGCCGCGGCACCGCACCGGGAGGTAAAGGCACTGCGCCGGGGCGTCTTCCACAACTCCCACCGGCTCGACAACGGCAACTGGGCATGGCGCTACGACGCCATCCGTGCCGTCCCCAATTTCGACGATTTGTGGAACGACGTCGACGCGTTGGCCGCACCCGTGACCCTGGTGCGCGGTGGCTCGTCGGGCTTCGTCACCGACGGCGATGCAGCCGAACTCACTAGACGTGCAACGCATTTCCGTAAGGCATATGTGGTCGAGAATTCGGGCCACTCCGTACAAAGCGACCAGCCGCTGGTGTTGATCGACCGACTGCGCGGGGTGCTCGACGCAGGCTGAGCCCGCGGCATACGGTGGTCGGATGAGCCCTGATCGCCCTGTTCGCATCGGCGTGCAACTGCAGCCGCAGCACGCCCCGCATTACCGAAATATCCGCGACGCGGTTCGGCGCTGCGAAGACATCGGTGTCGATATCGCCTTCAACTGGGATCACTTCTTCCCGCTCTACGGCGATCCCGACGGTCCACACTTCGAATGCTGGACCATGCTGGGGGCCTGGGCCGAGCAGACATCCCGCATTCAGATCGGCGCCCTGGTGACCTGCAACTCCTACCGCAACCCGGAACTACTGGCCGACATGGCCCGCACCGTCGACCACATCTCCGACGGCCGGCTGATCCTGGGGATCGGTTCGGGCTGGAAAGACAAGGATTACGACGAGTACGGCTACGAGTTCGGCACCGCCGGCAGCCGCCTCGACGACCTGGCCGCCGCGCTGCCCCGGATCAAGGCGCGACTGGCGAAACTGAACCCGGCACCCACCCGTGACATCCCGGTGCTGATCGGCGGCAAAGGTCCGCGAAAGACGCTTCGGCTGGTCGCCGAATATGGCGACGTCTGGCACGGCTTCACCACCGTCGACAGCTACCCGGCGGCCGCGGCCGCGCTGGGCGTCCATTGCGCCGCCGTAGGGCGGGATCCGGCCGCCATCGAACGGTCCGCCGGAGTGGAGAACAACAGCGGGGTGCGCCGCGGCGAAGGTGTCGACGGGCTGATCGCCAACGCCGAGGGCCTGACGGCCCTCGGCGTGACGTTGCTGACCGTCGGCTGCACCGGTCCCAACTACGACCTGGCCGCCGCCGAGGCGCTGTGCAAGTGGCGCGATAGCCGTTAGACCGGCTGCTTGAGCCATAGCTGCCCCTGCATGAGAAACTTGCCGGCGCTGGGGAAGCTACGCAGTGGTGACCGCGTCGACCGCAATGAGATCGCGCTCTGAAGAAGCCAAACCGGCGCCCGGCCGATACGGTGGCCGTGATGAGCTTGTGCGACGGCCGGCGCGCCAATCGCGGCGAGAAGCTGCTCGGACTGGCCGCGACAATCCTGATTGTGTGCGGCCTGACGTTGGCGGCACCCGCGACAGCGGACCGAAACCAATGCGCACCGGCCGGGTTGGAAAGTGCGACGATGCTGCCCGCAGACCTGACTGAGACGGGAGCCATCGGCCAGGACAACGACCACACGACACCCGGTGTCGAACCGTTGAGTTCGGTGAATAAAGAAGCACTGGGACTCGGCAAGCCCGGCGTCCTGACAGTCGGCACGTTGTCGGACGCGCCGCCGAACATCTGCGTCACCCCCACCGGGCAATTCAGCGGCTTCGACAACCAGCTGCTTCTTGCCATCGCCGCCAAGCTGGGTCTGGAAGTCCGCTTCATGGGCACGGACTTCTCCGGGCTGCTTGCCCAGGTGGCAACGCGGCGTTTCGACGTCGGATCCTCGGCGATCAAAGCCACCGGAGCGCGGCGCCACACCGTCGCATTCACCAACGGCTATGACTTCGGCTACTACTCGCTGGTGGTGCCACCCGGCTCGGCGATCAAGAAATTCAGCGATCTCGCAGCCGGACAGCGGATTGGTGTCGTCCAGGGCACCGTTGAGGAGTCATACGTCGTCAACACCCTGCACCTGCAGCCGGTGAAGTATCCCGGCTTCGCGACCGTGTATGCCAGCCTGAAGAACCGTCAGATTGACGCTTGGGTGGCGCCGGCGATGCTCGCAGCGGCCACGATACGTGCGGGCGACCAGGCGGTGGTGGTCGCGAACACCTACACCCCGGGCGATTTCGTGGCCTACGCGGTCGCCAGAGACAACCAGCCGTTGGTGAACGCACTCAACTCCGGGCTCGACGCCGTGATCGCCGATGGCACCTGGGCGGAGCTTTACTCCCAGTGGGTGCCAAGGAATCTGCCGCCGGGATGGAAACCGGGATCCCGGGCCGCCGCCGCCCCGACACTGCCGGACTTCGCCGCGATCGCCGCGAGTCACCCCCATGCGCCGGTGGGACCGGCCGAGCCGAAATCCACCCTGGCCCAGTTACGCGATTCTTTTTTCGACTGGGATATGTATCGCCAGGCCATCCCGACCCTGTTGTTCACCGGGCTGCCCAACACAATGATCCTGACCAACAGCGCCGCCGTCATCGGACTGGTTCTGGGCATGGCGCTGGCGGTCGCCGGAATGTCCCACTCACGCTGGCTGCGCTGGCCGGCGCGGGTATACACCGATGTCTTCCGTGGCCTCCCGGAAGTCGTGATCATCCTGCTGATCGGGCTGGGCGTCGGGCCCCTGGTAAGTGCGCTGACCAATAACAATCCCTACCCGCTAGGCATTGCGGCGTTGGGGTTGACAGCCGCCGCCTATATCGGCGAAATTCTGCGTTCGGGAATCCAGAGTGTGGATACCGGCCAGCTGGAGGCCGCCCGCGCGCTTGGCTTCAGCTATCCGACCGCGATGCGACTGGTTGTCGTGCCGCAAGGAATACGCCGGGTGCTGCCTGCACTGGTCAATCAGCTCATCGCCCTGTTGAAGGCGTCCGCACTGGTGTATTTCCTGGGCCTGATCGCTCAACAGCGAGAGCTGTTTCAAGTTGGCCGGGACCTCAACGCGCAGACCGGCAACTTGTCACCACTCGTCGCCGCCGGCGCGTTCTACCTGCTTCTCACCGTCCCGTTGACGCATTTGGTGAACTACATCGACACCCGGCTTCGGCGGGGCGGCAGCGGTTCTACGCCAGACGAGCCCGCGGATGCGATCACCTTCGGCCAGGTGATGACGTGACCGTCGAAGTAATCCGGCGCGAACCAGTATCACTGGCAGCCAAAGGTATCCACCAGACTCTCGGCGGCAACAAGGTGCTGTGCGGCGTGGACATCGACGCGCCCGCGGGTAGCACCGTGGCCATTGTCGGACCGTCCGGCTCCGGTAAGTCAACGCTGCTGCGCACCTTGAACCGGTTGCACGAGCCCGATAGCGGCGACATCCTGCTGGACGGCCGGTCGGTCTTGCGCGACGATCCGAACGAGCTCCGCCAACGCATCGGCATGGTGTTCCAGCAATTCAATTTGTTCCCCCAACTCAGCGTGCTGAAGAACGTAGCGCTGGCACCGCGCAAATTGCGACAGCTCTCCGCCGATGCGGCCCGCGACCTGGCGCTGGCCCAGCTGGACCGAGTTGGCCTGAAGCACAAGGCCGGTGCCCGTCCCGCGATGCTATCGGGTGGCCAACAGCAGCGGGTCGCGATCGCCCGCGCGCTGGCGATGGGCCCGCAGGTGATGTTCTTCGACGAGGCGACGTCCGCACTGGATCCGGAGATGGTCAAAGGAATTCTGAAACTCATCGCTGATCTCGGCGCGGACGGCATGACGATGGTCGTCGTCACCCACGAGATGAGCTTCGCCCGGTCCGCGTCCGACACGGTCGTTTTCATGGATCACGGCAAGGTCTTGGAAAGCGGGACTCCCCAGCAGATATTCGAGGCCCCACGGACCGAGCGGCTGCAGCGTTTTCTGTCCCAGGTGCTTTGACAATGTTTGCCAAGTCGGGGATCAGTAGCTTGTAGACCGCCGATGTCGGGTTAGACTGCCGACTTATGGCGGACAGCGAATCCACCGCAGTCGAGGTGACAGAGCTTGCTGAAGGTTTGCACCGCACGCTGTCCAAACTCTTTTCCATGCTGCGTCGTGGTGACCCCAGCGGAGCCGCCGCCGGCGATTTAACGCTGGCTCAGCTATCCATCCTGGTCACGTTGCTCGATCAAGGCCCCATCCGGATGACCGACCTGGCCGCGCATGAGCGGGTGCGAACGCCCACCACCACCGTGGCGATCCGCCGATTGGAAAAGGTCGGGTTGGTCAAACGCTCGCGCGACCCGTCTGACCTGCGGGCCGTGCTGGTCGACATCACCCCGCGGGGACGCGCGGTTCATGGCGAGTCGCTGGCAAACAGGCGCGCTGCCCTGGCCGCGCTGCTCAGTCAACTTTCCGGGTCCGAGCTGAACTCTCTGAAGGCGGCGCTGGCCCCACTCGAGCGCCTGGCCTCCGGTGACCCGACATCTGGCCCGGCGGGAGCACCCGCGCGGAAGCGGGCATGAAACTGGCTGATCCTCAAGGGGATTAGCCGCACCCGTAAACTGCATTGCATGCCAACTGCACTGATCACCGGCGCCGGGGGCGGAATCGGTTCGGCGATCGCCACCGCACTGGCCCCGACACACACCCTGCTGCTCGCGGGCCGGCCTTCCGACCGGCTCGACGCCGTCGCCGAGCGGCTGGGCGCCACAACCTTTCCGCTCGACTTGACCGACACCGAAGAGATCGAGGTCAGCTGCGAAATCGTGGATGAACTCGACCTGTTGGTGCACAACGCCGGGGTCTCCATCCCCGGCCGCGTCGCTGAGTCCAGCGTCGAAGATTGGCGCGCCACGTTCGACGTCAATGTCTTTGGGGCAGTCGCTCTTACGCTTACCCTGTTGCCGGCACTGCGTAGCGCTCGCGGTCAGGTGGTGTTCGTCAACTCCGGTTCAGGACGCACTGCTTCGCCGACCATGGCGTCGTACTCGGCCAGCAAGTTCGCATTGCGTGCGTTTGCCGACTCGCTACGCGAAAGCGAACCACAACTGCGCGTGACCTCCATATTTCCGGGTCGCACCGACACCGACATGCAGCGTGAGCTGGTCGAGTTCGAGGGCGGCCAGTACCAACCCGACAACTTTATCCGGCCCGAAACCGTCGCGGCGGCGGTCGCCAACGCCGTGACTACGCCGCGCGACGGTCACCTCCACGAAGTAGTGCTGCGGCCCGGCCGGCGATAGTTGGGTTGCCTACGGCTGTTAGACGACCAAGTTGACCAGTCGGCCGGCGACAACGATCACCTTGCGCGGGCTGGCACCGGCCAAGAACGCCCGGACTTTTTCATCACTCAGCGCCGCAGCTTTGAGCGTGTCCTCGTCCGCGTCCGCGGCCACCACGACTCGGCCACGGACCTTTCCGTTCACCTGCACCGGATATTCGACCGTGTCTTCGACCAGGTAGGAGGCGTCGACCTTCGGGAACGGCCCGTGCGCCAGCGAGGCGGTGTGGCCCAGGCGCAGCCACAGCTCCTCCGCCAGGTGGGGAGCCAGCGGCGCCAACATAAGCACGAGCGGCTCCACCGCCGCTCGTGGCATCGAGCCGCGACGCTCCTTGGTGAGGTGGTTGGTGTACTCGATCAGCTTGGCGGCAGCGGTGTTATTGCGCAGTGCCGCATAGTCTTCGGACACTCCGGCGATGGTTCGATGTAACGACCGCAGCGTGTCGGTGTCCAGATCTTCGGTGTCGTCGACCACGCGGGTTTCACCGGTGCTCTCGTCGATCACCAGCCGCCATACCCGCTGCAAAAAGCGTTGCGCGCCAACGACGTCCTTGGTGGCCCACGGCCGAGACTCCGCCAATGGGCCCATCGACATCTCGTACACCCGCAGCGTATCCGCGCCGTATTCGTCGCAAATCGCATCCGGCGATATCGAATTCTTCAGGCTCTTACCGATCTTTCCGAATTCCTGGAAAACCTCGATCTCGCCGTCCGGATCCGGATAAATAAACCCGCCGTTGCGCTCAATCACCTTGTCGGCCAACACGTATGACCCACGAGCGTCGGCGTAGGCGAAGGCTTGAATGTAGCCCTGATTGACGAGTCTGCGGTAGGGCTCCCGGGAGCTGACGTGACCCAGGTCGTACAAGACTTTGTGCCAGAACCTGGAATACAGCAGGTGTAGCACCGCGTGTTCGGCGCCTCCCACGTACAAGTCAACGCCTCCTGGATCGTCCGGGCCATGTTCGGCAGGCCGCGGCCCCATCCAGTAGATCTCATTCTCCCTGCCGCAGAACCGCTCTGAGTTGTGCGGATCGATGTAGCGCAGCTCATACCAGGAGCTGCCGGCCCATTGCGGCATCACGTTGGTGTCGCGGCTGTAGGGTCTCAAGCCGTCGCCCAGGTCCAGCTCGACATGCACCCAATCAGTCGCTTTGGCCAGCGGTGGGGAGGGCAGACTGTCGGCATCGTCGGGGTCGAACAGCACCGGCGAGTAGTCCGGAACGTCGGGCAGCTCGACGGGCAGTGCGGCCTCGTCGAGCGCGTGTGGGCGTCCATCACTGTCGTAGACGATCGGGAAGGGCTCGCCCCAATAGCGCTGTCGCGCGAAAAGCCAATCTCGGAGCTTGAATTCGACGCGCGCGTGGCCTCGGCCTTCGGACTCGAGGTGGGCGGTGATGGCGGCCTTGGCCGCTGCCACATCCATGCCATCGAGGTAATCGGAGTTCACCAGCACTCCGTCGCCCGTATGCGCGGCCTCCGAAATATTGCCGCCGGCAATAACTTCCACGATCGGCAGGTGGAACTCCGTGGCGAAGTCCCAGTCGCGCTGGTCGTGACCGGGAACCGCCATGATCGCCCCGGTACCATAACCGGCCAACACGTAGTCGGCGATGAAAACCGGCACCGGCTTACCGTTGGCCGGGTTGGTCGCGAAGCTGCCCAAGAAGACGCCGGTCTTCTCCTTGCTCTCCTGGCGCTCGAGATCGGACTTGGCGCTTATCGCGCGACGGTAGGCGGCGACGGCCGCACCCGGTGTGTCGGCGCCGAATGTCCAACTGGAGTTGGTCGCATCGGGCCAGGCTGCGGCGACGAGGTCGTCGACCAGGTCATGCTCGGGCGCCATTACCAGATACGTGGCGCCGAACATAGTGTCGGGCCTGGTGGTGAAGACCTCGATCTCGACTTCAGTGGCGGAGTCGGCGCGGCTTGTGGTGGCCGAGAACAGCGCGTTCACACCGGTGGAGCGGCCGATCCAGTTGCGTTGCATGCTTTTGATCTGGTCCGGCCAGTCCAGCAGGTCGAGGTCGTCGAGCAGCCGGTCGGAATAGGCGGTTATCCGCATCATCCACTGCCGCAGCCGTTTCCGGAATACCGGGAAGTTGCCTCGGTCGCTGCGGCCGTCCGCGGTGACCTCTTCGTTGGCCAGCACGGTGCCCAAACCCGGACACCAGTTCACCATCGAATCCGCCCGGTATACCAGCCGGCGGCTGTCGATCACGTCGGCCCGCTCCCCCGCCGACAGCGCCGCCCAGTCCCGACCGTCCTCCAGCCGGCGCGCACCGGAATCGAATTCGGCGATCAGCTCGGCGATCGGGCGGGCCTTGTCGGCTGCGGTGTCGAACCAAGCGTTGTAGATCTGCAGGAAGATCCACTGGGTCCACTTGTAGAATTCGACATCGGTGGTGGAGAAGCTACGCCGAGTGTCGTGGCCGAGGCCCAGCCTGCCCAGCTGTCGCCGGAAGTTGACGATGTTGGCCTCGGTCCTGGCGCGCGGATGGGTACCGGTCTGGACCGCATACTGCTCGGCGGGCAGCCCGAATGCGTCGAAGCCTAATGCGTGCAACACATTACGGCCGTTCATCCGGAAGTAGCGGGCGTAGACATCGGTGGCGATGTAGCCCAGCGGGTGTCCGACGTGCAGTCCATCGCCCGATGGATAAGGGAACATGTCCTGCACGAACATCTTCTCGCCGGGCGCCGGCAAGGTATGCGCCCCGTCCGTCGGAGCCAGCGAGCCGACCGGGTTGGGAGCGTTGAACGTCCCGCGGCTCGCCCAGTTGTCCTGCCAGGTGCCTTCGATCCGGGCCGCCAGCTCCGCGGTGTAGCGGTAGCGCGGCGCATCGGAGCTACCAGGCACGGCGGTCGGGGATTCGGTCACTTGCACAGGGTATAAGGACCGCCGCGTCAGGTATTCCGGCCACAGGTTGATCTCGGTTGCGTTGCGCGCCGGTCAGAGCTTCATCCCAGCTGTATATCGAGCCTGTTCACCGTGTTTGAACCGTGGTTACAGTCAGCCTCTAACTACGGGTGCCCACGCCCGGGCCATTGGGAAGGATCGACGCGGATGATTCACATCGCACCCAGTTACCGGGCATTCGCCGGAGGTATGGCCGCCGGCGTGATCGGCGTCGCGGTCTTCGCGGGCGCCAAGGCTTCCGCTGATCCTCTGCCTCCGGCACCACAACCCGTCCCCGCCGTCGCAGCGCAAGCGCCACCCGCGCAAAGCGTCACCGCTCCCGGGGGAGGCAGCAGATTCATCGCCACCCCGCCGGCGCCAAAAGGGTTTGCGCCGTCGACTGCTGCCGCCGTGCCAGTGGTTCCGGGACCCGCGGCCGCGGCGCCGCTGCCGCCCACGCCGGCTCCCGCCGTGACCGGGACGCTCCGCGATTACTTGCAGGCCAAGGGCGTGAAGCTGGAGGCGCAAAAGGCGCAGGGATTCAAGGCCCTCGACATCACGCTCCCGGTGCCCGGTCGCTGGACTCAGGTTCCCGATCCCAACGTGCCCGATGCGTTCGCGGTAATCGCCGACCGGCTCGGCACCAGCCTCTACACGTCGAACGCACAGGTAGTGGTGTACAAGCTGGTCGGTAAATTCGATCCCAAGGATGCCATCACGCACGGCTTCGTCGACAGCCAGCAGCTGCTGGCTTGGCAGACCACGAACGCCTCGCAGGCTGACTTCGCTGGCTTCCCGTCGTCTGTCATCGAAGGCACATACCGGCAAAACGACATGACTCTCAACACCTCGCGGCGTCATGTCATCGCCACCTCCGGGTCGGACAAATACCTGGTGTCTTTGTCCGTGACCACGGCATTCTCGCAGGCGGTTTCCGATGGGCCGGCGACCGACGCCATCATCAACGGATTCCGGGTCGCCGTCCCAGGTGCTCCGGCCCCCCTGCCCGCCCAAGCACCGAGTGCGGCACCGGTCGGGATTCCCGCCCAGGCACCCACCCAGGCACCCACGGTGGCCCCGGTCCGTGCTCCCGGGCAGGCGGCGATGTCCAGCCAGACGTCGCCCCAGCAGGCCGTACCGAACCTATTGACGCTGGCACCAGGACTGCCACCGCTGCCGAACTTTAACTTCGGGCCCCAGCACTGACTCGCCGTCAACAAGCGCGCCGGGAACCCGGCAGGCGGCTTCACGTCCGGACTCGTATTGTGAGGCCATGTTGATCGCGGGGCTGCTCTGCATGTGTGCGGCGGTCGCGTCCGCCGGGTTCGGAAGCTGGTCACTTTCGCAGAGCCAGACCATTAATTCCACCCAAGTAGCGCTGCGCGCCATGGCGCCGACACAGCTGGCGGCCGCCGTCATGCTGACCGCCGGCGGTGTGGTGGCACTGGCCGCGGTCCCGCGCACCGCTGTTGTGGTGCTGATCGTGTGTGTCGTCGGCGCCCTAGGCACGCTGGCTGCCGGGTCCTGGCAGAGTGCGCGCTTCGCGCTACGACGCGAAGCTTCGAACTTCAAGCCGGCCAGTTGCGCCGGCAGCTGCGTGGCGTGCACCGAGTCTTGCCACTGACCAGGCTGCCCGTGCCGTCATGGTGAAGCGGCTCGCCTGGCTCTCCAAGATTCCGATCGACGCCTTTCTGCTGAGCCTGGCGGCGACGGTGCGTGGCGCTTGCCGCTCTGCTCCCAGCCCATGGTGCCGCCGCTCAGGCCGTGTCCGCAGCCGCCAAAGCGGCCATCGCGTTGCTGTTTTTCCTATACGGCGCCCGGCTGTCGCCGCAGCAGGCCTGGCACGGCGTCCGGCAATGGCGGCTGCACCTGCTGGTGCTGGCCACCACTTTCGTGATTTTCCCGATCCTCGGGCTGGCCGCCCGGGTGTTGGTCCCGTCGGTGCTGAGCATGGACCTGTACAACGGGCTGCTGTTTCTGTGCCTCGTCCCGTCGACGGTGCAGTCCTCCATCGCGTTTACCTCGATCGCGCGGGGCCATGTCTCGGCGGCCATCGTCAGCGCATCGTTGTCCAACATCTCGGTGTGGTGCTGACCCCACTGCTGGTGGTGCTGCTGATGAACACCAGTGGCGCGCCCCGCGTCGACGGCGCCGCGGTCCGCGACATCGTGTTGCAGCTGCTGCTGCCGTTCGGAGCGGGCCAGCTGGCACGTCCATGGATTGCCGAGGTGACCGCCCGGTACGCGGCATTGCTGAAGGTGGTCGACCGCGGGTCCATTCTGCTGGTCGTCTACACGGCCTTCTCGATGGGCGTTGTCCAGGGCATTTGGGTGAGCGTCGACGCGTGGCGGTTGGTCTTGGTGGCCGTTGTCGCCGCGTTGCTGCTGGCGGTGGTACTGATCTGGACCACGGTGATCGGCCGGCTGGCCCGACTTGACCGCGGCGACGCGATCGTCCTGCTCTTCTGCGGTTCCAAAAAGAGCCTGGCGTCGGGCCTTCCGATGGCGTTGGTGCTCTTCCCCGCCGCTACGGTCGGGCTGACCATGCTGCCGCTGATGATCTTTCACCAGATTCAACTGGTCGTCTGCGCGGTGATCGCCAGCAGACTCGCGCGAGGCAGTGCCGAGAACGCCTCGACGCCGGCGAGCGGTGGGGGAGGAGCCTAGTTTCGGCTGACGTCGATCGGGTGGGTAGCAAGCAGCGACAGCGGCAGCGGCTGCCGGCGCAGCACCTGGCCCCACAAGTCCGCCCTCGGCCCGACCAGAACATCAGAAGGCAACGCCGACAACACAATCCAGTCGTCGCGCTCGATCTCGCCTTCGAGCTGACCGACGGTCCAGCCGGAGTATCCGGCGAAGATTCGCACCCCTTCCACCAGCGGTGCGATCAGGTCGGGCTCAGCGTCCAGATCGACCATCACCATCCGGCCGGCCACATGCCGCAGACCAGGCACACCGTTCGGGTCGGCGCCGACCCGTAGCGCCGCCAGGCACAAGGCCGCATCGCGCTTCACCGGTCCACCGATGAACATCGTCTTTGGCTTGGCCGCCAGTTTGGCCCACTGCGGCAACACGTTGTAGACAGCGGTCTCGCTGGTTCGGTTGAGGACCACGCCCAGCGTGCCCCCGTCGTTGTGCTCTACGATGTAGATCACGCTGCGGCGAAACGTCGGTTCGAGAAGATCGGTGTTAGCCAGCAACAAGGTCCCCGCTCGCACCCGCTGCGCGGCGGGTGCGACGGAGTCTTCGGGATCTTCGGACTGCGCCACTGAACCATCATCGCACCCGGGGCAGAATCACCCGGGGCAAACGAGCGCGGCCCACGAATATTTGTACTGTTGGTGGGGCGCGGTTTTTGCCGTGGGGGCGCTGCGAGCCTCGCTTAACCCTAATCCTGAAAGTCGGTTCTGTGATTCAAACCCGGACGCAGTCGCGCGCAGCCGGTGAGATTTGGCGGTCGGTGCGCGATTTGCCCGACTTCTGGCGACTGCTGCAGGTGCGGATGGCGAGTCAGTTCGGTGATGGGCTTTTCCAGGCGACGCTGGCCGGAGCGCTGCTGTTCAACCCGGACCGCGCCGCAGATCCCATGGCGATCGCGCGCGCGTTCACGGTGCTGTTCTTGCCCTACTCGCTGCTGGGTCCGTTCGCCGGGGCACTGATGGACCGCTGGGACCGGCGGTGGGTACTGGTTGGCGCCAACCTAGCCCGCCTCGTGCTGATTGCCGGGATCGGCACGATCCTGGCGCTGCGCGCGGGGGAGATGCCGCTGCTGCTTGGCGCGCTGTTCGCCAACGGTTTTTCACGATTCGTGTCGTCCGGCCTGTCAGCGTCCCTGCCCCATGTGGTGCCGCGCGAAGAGGTCGTGACGATGAACTCGGTCGCCACCGCGGCCGGCGCGGTAGCGGCCTTCCTCGGCGCCAATTTCATGCTTTTGCCCCGCTGGTTCGCCGGCCCCGGCGATGAGGGCGCCTCCGTAATTGTTTTCCTGACCCTCATTCCGGTGTCGATTGCGCTGCTGTTTTCGTTACGGTTCGGCCCTCGCATACTCGGCCCCGACGACACCCAGCGCGCGATCCACGGATCCGTCCTCTATGCGGTTATCAGCGGCTGGCTGCACGGCGCGCGGACGGTCGCGCGTTACCCGACGGTCGCCGCCACCCTGTCCGCCTTGGCCGCGCACCGGATGGTGGTGGGCATCAACTCACTGCTGATGTTGGTGCTCGCGCATCACACGAAAGACGCCGCGGTCGGCGGCTTGGGCATCGCGCTGCTGTTCTTCGGAGCGTCCGGACTCGGATCCTTCCTGGCCACCGTGCTGACCCCGCCCACGGTGCGGCGCTGGGGACGCTACGCCGCAGCGAACGGTGCGTTGGCGGCAGCCGCGCTGATCCAGGTCGCCGCGGCCGGGCTGCTGCTCCCGGTCATGGTGGCGTGCAGCTTCTTCCTGGGCGTGACCGGACAGATGATCAAGCTGTGCGCCGATTCCGCGATGCAGATTGACGTCGACGACGCTCTTCGCGGACACGTGTTCGCGGTGCAGGACGCACTTTTCTGGGTGGCATTTATCGTCTCGATCACGATCACCGCGACGTTGATTCCCGAGGACGGGCACGCACCCACGTTCGTGCTGGTGGGGTCACTGTTGTATCTACTCGGGCTCGTCGCCCATAGCCTCATCGGCCGTCACGGTCAGCCGGCGAAAAGTCGCTAAAGTACGATGGGTGACTTCCCCTCGGAGGCAATGATGGCTGGTCCCGGGCCGATCGTCGCCGACTTGCGTGCCGAAAGCGACGACCTCGACGCGCTCGTCGCGTCGCTATCCGCAGACGGCTGGGCCTGTCCGACGCCCGCGCCGGGCTGGACCATCGCCCACCAGATCGCCCACCTGTTGTGGACAGACCGGGTTGCGCTGACCGCCGTGACCGACGAAGCGGCGTTCGCTGAAGTGCTTTCCGGCGCGGCAGCCGATCCGGCCGGCTTCGTCGACGCCGGTGCCGCGGAATTGGCCACCATGCCACCGGCCGCCATGCTTGCCGACTGGCGGGCCACCCGCGGGAGGTTGCACGAAGCGCTGCTGAACGTCGCCGATGGTCGGAAATTGCCGTGGTTCGGGCCGGCGATGAGCGCGGCGTCGATGGCTACCGCGCGGCTGATGGAGACCTGGGCGCACGGCCAAGACGTTGCCGACGCCCTCGGCTTCAAAAGGCCCGTCACGGAACGACTGCGGTCGGTCGCACACATCGGGGTCCGCACCCGCGATTACGCGTTCGTCATCAACGATCTGGCTCCTCCGAGCGAGCCGTTTCTGGTCGAGTTGCGCGGACCAGGGGGCGACACCTGGTCCTGGGGTCCGCCGGACGCTGCCCAGCGCGTCACTGGTTCCGCCGAGGACTTCTGCTTTCTGGTGACTCAGCGACGTGCGCGCAGCGCCCTGGACGTCACCGCGGTCGGCGCCGACGCCCAGCAATGGCTTGAGATCGCACAAGCCTTCGCGGGGCCGGCCGGCCCCGGTCGATGAGCGGGCGTAGCGCGCGAAGAGAGCCGGGGCCCATCCGCACAAGCCCCGGTCGATGAGCGGGCGTAGCGCGCGAAGAGAGCCGGAGCCCATCCGCACAAGCCCCGGTCGATGAGCGCGCGAGCGCGTTAGTCGGAGTCCGTGCGGTCGCCGCCAACAACGACGCGCGCGCGCGTCACGGCGTCCTTTTCGGATTCGCTACCGGTGCCGCGGGCGAGCATGCCCGCCGGTGACATGGGCATCGGGCTGCCGCCCAGTCCCGCGGATGCTGTGGGACCCCGTACTTCGGCAGCGTTGAGCAAGCCGGCGCGCAGGCTACCTGGTCTGCCACCGGCCTCAGGCTCGAAACTGCTGGTGGGGCGGGTGTAGCTGGTAAGTCCGGCGCCCGGGAAACCACCGAGCCCACCGCCGCCGCCCACCGCCGCGGCGCCGAGGTTTCCCGCGGCGCCCCCGCCGGCCAGCACGGGTTCGGCGACGGCGCCGGCCTCAGCAGCAGCATTCGAAGCCCCACCCGACTGAAGTAGGCCGCTCATCGACGACATCAGCCCCTGCGGCAGGCTCGTCAAGCCCTGAATCCCTTGCATCGGCGCCGAGGCCAGCTGTTGCAGGGGTTGCGTCATTCCTGAAATCAACTGCATCGGCTGCTGTAGTAGGGAACTGGCCTGGCCCCCGGCCTCGGCCGGTGCGACAGCGGTCTGCCCCGCGGCCTGGCCGGTCTGCCCGGTCAATTGCCCCACGTCGTTCATCCCGCTCTGTCCCGCGGCTTGCGCCAAGGCCTCGCCGGCCGCTGCCGGTGCCGCCGGTGAGGCACCCATCGGGGCTGCGGGCGGCGGCACGGTCAATGCCGCGCTCAGCGTACTGAGCACACTGGCGTACGCCCAGCCCGCGCTCGAATTGTGCGGCCAATGTTCGCCGTAGTATTCAGTCTCACGTTCGATGATCGCCGGGGTGTTGATGCCCATGAAATTGGTGGCGTTCAGCACCTGCGTTTCGGCACGATTGGTGATGGACACCAACGAGGGAATCACCGCCGATGCAGCGAGACTAAAGGCCTCCACGGCGGCCTGCGTCACGGCGATCTTGTGCGCAGTCCAACCCACCAGCGTCTGCAATCCGAGGTTGAGTCCATTGCTGGCTACCATCGAGGCAAGCGCGCCGAAACCCTGCCACTGGGCCGCGGTGGCAAACGCATTGACCGTGGAGAGTCCTATCGAGAGTTCTTTGTTCGCGGTCTCGGTGACCCATACGACGGTGTTGGCGATCACCGATGCCGGATTGCCCGCCTCGAAAATCAGGGCAACCCCCTCGGGGGGGCCTGTCCACCTAGGGTCGGGCACGCCTCAGCCTCAAAGCGGAATCGCAGAGAGGGCCGCGCTGATCATTTCGGAGGCAGTGCCGGTGGCAGAGGCGAGGCTCTGTGCACCCGAAAAGGCGGTCCGCTCTCCCACGTGCTGGTTCGCCATGCCGATGTAGGCAGCTCCGGCGGCGTTCAACGCGGCTGCGAACTGCGCGGAGTCCTCGTCCGGCGCCATCGGAATCACCCCTGTGAGCGCGGCAGCTCCGGCCCCGGTGGTGGCTGCCATCTCCTGGCTGATCCCAGCCTCGGCGGCCGCCGACATGTCGACCGCGCCCGGAACCATACTGAATAACCCAGCCATATTTGCCCTCCCGCTTTTCGACTACCCTACGCGGCAGAATGTCCCCTCGGACCGCTCTTCGGGTAGCTTGTGTGTCCTCGGAATAACTCTGAAAAACTCCGCGGAGGAATCCGATTCTAAAGTGGGCTGCGCCCGCTGTCGACTCACCCTCCTATTCGGTAGTGGGTCAGTTTGAATCACCGGACTATGCGTACTACAACGACGATCAGGACACAGATCGGAAGGATTCCGACAGGAATTCCGGGTTGCGTCCACCAAGGTGGTGTATGAGTCGGACCTGATCGAATGGCCCGGCGTGTCGTAGCCGGATTGATGAAGGTCATCGCGTGATTCTTCGAGGGGGGCCGAAAACGGATTTCCCGGGCAACGGCGGGCTTAGCCACCATCGCGGTGATGACCCGGCCGGGGCGGGCGGTGGTGATGCACCAACGACCCCCGCTGCGGGTGACGGCGCACCCGATTTGCCGGTGGCCCCTTCCACGGGTGCCCGTCCGACGCCGGCGATTGTGCCGGTGAGGGTTACCGAAGGGCCCGGCCCGGGTGGCACACCGGGGGGTGCATCAGGTGTGACCCCGATAGGGATGCCGATGGGTGGGCCGGGCGGTGCACCGGGAGGGGCCGGCGGTCCTGAGGGTAGGGGCGCAGGGCTTCGGTTTCTGTCGCTCCCCGGAGCGGGACTGGCATGACTTGGGGGAATGATGTGAGCTCAGCGTGACCGCATTAGCACGCGGGGCGTCACCCTACCCGTTCAGCGCTTGCCGAAAGTGGAGGATCGATGGATAGACAGCATCGCAAGCGCCGAGGTCCCGTCACCCGCAACTTCACCGGCCCGGTCCACTCCGAGGCGTTCATCGTCATCGCTATCGCGACGATCCTGATCACGCGCCTATACCTGCACTTGACCGGGTATCCCCAAATCGGTCGCGGGACTCTGCATATCGCGCACTCGCTCTATGGCAGCGCGTTGATGATGCTAGCCCTCTTGATCGGCTGGCTCGTGCTGGGAGCCGGTGCGCGGCGGACTGCTGTTGTGCTCGGCGGCATCGGATTCGGGCTGATCCTCGACGAGGTCGGCAAATTCGTCACCAAGACAAACAACTACTTCTACGGGCCCGCGGCCGAGATCATGTACATCCTGGTGGTCATCGTCTTGGTGGGCACGCGAGCGTTGCGGATTGTCCGACCGCTGAATGTGCAGGAGTGCCTGGCTTCGGCGACTGCGATCGCAGCCGACGGCATTGCCAGGGGTTTGGGCGACGAACGGCGCGAGGTGGGCCTGATGCTGTTGCAGCGCGCCGTTCGCGCCGGAGCAGACCCCGAAGACGCGGCGCACGTGCATGCGCTGCTGCTGTCGGCGCGCACCGTCCCTGACCGTTTCTTGAATGTCCGACAATGGATCCCGCAGCTGATCCCGGCCTTCGTCAAGAGTCCGCGAGTGGTGCTGATCCTAGGATGGCTCATCGTGGCCGCGGCCTTTTCAAGCTTGTTCTTCAACACTCTGGGCATCGCGCTGGGCGGCTATTTCTACCAAGACGGAGTGGTGAAGGTCCGCTTGGGCGGGATGAACGTGGGCACCCTCATCCTGATGGCCAGTGCGGGGTTGACACTCGCGATGGCGCTGCCCGCGACCGTCGCGTTCAGGCGCACCGGCCGCATCCGGCCGGTGCGGTGGCTACGCGATGCCGCGTTGCTGTTCACGTTGCTTAGCGCGTTGGTGCACTTCGCCACCGAGGGCTTCGCGGCACTGGTCGACCTCTCGATCGGGTTGCTGGCGATGGCGGTTCTGAGCTACCAGCTCAGCCTGCGCGAACAAACCGAGGTAGCCGCAAACGACGATGGAGCCATCGACTGAGCGGGAGCGTGACGGCTTACGGTTCGTCTTCGTCGTCGTCCGCCAACAGGAGCTTCTCGGGGTGGTGGAAGTTATGCCGACGTCTTATCTGGGGTCGCGAGACCGCCGTCCGAGACGGAAGACAACCGATCTTCTCGGAGTCGGCGTGTCGTTCATGGAGGAATGATCTTGGGTCGTTACGGTGCGGGGTGTGACGACCGCGACCTTGGGGGACGGCTTGTCGGGCAAAGGATTTGACTCTTCCCTCGGGTGAACGGGCATCGTCAAGATATTTGAGAATGATTGCGGCGCAGTCGATGTAAGTGGACTGGGTGGTGAAAGGTACTCGCTGACTTTGTCTTTCATGCCACTGGAGCGGCATTGATCTCATCGCAGACCGCGAAGCGGTTGGTCATCTCGTGCCGCCATTGAGGCGCGCTGATCAGATGACGACGGGGCCGAAAATGCTGCCGGATGTGGCTGAACGCAAACAGGAACCGTTGGGCCTGCCCAGGTGAGGCGAACCGTTGCATCAGCCATTCCCGGGTGCTGGTCGGCTGATGCGAGTTCTCAACCCGATTATTCAGGTACTTCGACCGCCGATGCTCCACCGAGGCCATCAGCTCGCGGGCAGCGACCCCGTAGCTGGCCAGCTTATCGGTCACCAACACCCGCGGCACATACCGCAGACCCTTGAGCAGTTCACGGAAAAACCGCTTGGCTGCCTTGGCGTTTCGCTCCGACTGCACCAAGATGTCGAGCACGTTGCCATGCTGGTCGACCGCACGCCACAGGTAATGGGTGATGCCGCTGATCGTGACAAAAACCTCGTCGAGGTGCCGTTTGTCGCCGGGGCGGGGGCGTCGCCGACGTAGCTGGGCAGCGTAATCCGGCCCGAACCTGGCATGGCCGTGTCCGCTTCACTTAACGTGACAGTGCCTTGACGACCGTGCTTGCGGGTACTATCCAGGACGCGAAGAGGAGGAGGTGGCCGCGTGGCCGAGGCGGACATCGCCGCGGTACTTGCTCTGGTTGCCGCCTCATTCATCGCGATCAGCGACGCCGTCCAGCAGCGCTTGGCGCACGACGTCACCGACGAGCGGGTCGGTGCGATCGCGTTGTTCACCCGGCTGCTGCGCAACCCGCGGTGGTGGCTGGGCAGCCTGATCGCCGCGGTCGGCTTCGCGTTGCAGGCCGCGGCGCTAGGCCTGGGGTCGGTGGTGCTGGTCCAGGCGCTGTTTGTCACCTCTCTGTTGTTCGCGCTGCCGATCAGCGCCAAGCTCGGCCACCGCAAGGTAACTCCCTCGGAGTGGACCTGGGCGGTGCTGCTGGCGGCCAGCGTGGCGGTCTTCGTCGCCGTCGGTGACCCGCAGGCCGGGCATTCCCGGGCACCGCTGGGAACCTGGATGGTGGTGGTGGCCGTGATGGGCCCCGCGCTGGTGGGGTGCCTGCTCGGCGCCCGGATCTGGTCAGGCCCGGTCCGCGCGGTGCTGTTGGGGCTGGTCTCTGGTTCCTTGTGGGGCCTGTTCTCGGTGCTGACCAAGGGCGTGGTCGACCGGCTCGGCGACGGGATGTGGGCGGTGCTGCGCACGCCCGAGCTGTACGCGTGGGTGCTGGTCGCCGTCGCTGCCACGGTATGGCAGCAGTCGTCGTTCCAGGCCGGCACACTGACCGCCTCGCTGCCGACGTTGACGGTGGCCGAGCCGGCCGTGGGCTCGGTGCTCGGCATAGTGGTGCTCGGCGAGAAGCTTCAGACCAACGACGTCGGCAGGTTCGCGCTCGCGCTGGCGGTGGTCGTGATGGTCGCGGCCACGGCGGCACTGGCCCGCGGTGCGGCCGTGGCGACCGAAAAACCGAGGGCTTCCCCGGCCACCCAAACAGCCCGCGCGGAGTCCTCGGGGCCCTAGCGGGAAGGCGCGCTGAGCGCCGTACCACGAGGTCGTACCCTCCGCCAGAAGGCCACTCTCTAGGAGCTACTGCTCGTGCCGGACCCGGCGACGGGACAAGTCGAAGGTGCCGTCGGCGCTGCGGGTGCGGCGCCGGTTAGTCGGCACTGTCACGTTGATTGAAAAATGTAATGGCGCAATTGGTTTTGGAGCTGCAGCAATGAAACAGCCTTGGGTTGTTCACATTTCAGGCGGCAGTATCGAGCGCGGTGACCTCACGCCAGACCGCGAAGCGGTCAACCATTCCGGTTCGCCATTGGGTCGCGCTAAGCAAATGCCGTCGCGGCCGAAAGTGTGCGGAAATGGCACTGAAGGCGGACAGGAACCGTTGCGCATGCCGCAACGATGTGAAGCGTTTCATCGCCCGTTCACGCTGTCGGGTGCGGTGATGAGAGTTCTCACCGCGGTTGTTCAGATACCGCTAAGAACCATAGCTGGGGTAGTTCAGAGCGAGGCCCCAGCCCCCCATACCGTCTAGTTGAGAGCTGCGAGGTCGCAAACTCGCCTCACTACCAACATGTTCCGAATCGGACCACGGCAGTGCTCATCTCATCACCAACTACCGGGCTGATGGCGCGCGCGTTAACTCGTCACGTGACGGTTTGCGCGCGGTGCAGGAAGTCGTCGAGCCAGCGGGAGAGTTGCTGTAAGCACGCGTCGTCGACGTTACCTGCCGCGCCGGTGATGCGCTGGCGGCTGATGGTGCGCAGCTGTTCGGTCATAGCCCAACTGGGTTTCACTAGTTTCAACCCTGTCCCGGTGAGGCGGATATGGTGCGGCCAGCCGCGATCGCGTGTCGTTGCGGGGACGATGATCGCCAGGTCAGGAACTGCACGGAGGTAGCCACGCGAAGCGATGACCACCGCGGGCCGCGTACCTTGCTGTTCCCGACCGACGGTCGGATCGAGCTGTACCCATACGACCGAGCCCGGGGACAGATCGGTCAAGTGTCGAGTCCGTCACCGTCAAGTACAGACCATTCATTGGTTTCGTCTCGCCAGCTCCGCAGCGATTCATCATCTGCGCCGCTGTAGGCCGCCGCGACCGCTTTGAACCGCTTGTTTCTCTCGTGCGCGTCGACTAACCGTGCGATGAACGCCTGTGCCGAGACACCTTCGTCTGCCGCGTCGCCGGCGATGCGGTCTCGCAGCGCCTTGGTGACCTTGATCGTCGTTACCTCAGCCATCAACAGAGCATACCATAGGTATGCCTAAATGGCTACTTTTTAGTATACCGGTAATCTATCTTGTGGTCAGCTGGCGGCCCGAGTCCGCGATGCTGGTAGCGGACGTCCAAGAGTGGCTCGGCGTGCCACCAGCACCCTCACAGCGGCGTCTTTGCCGGTGACCAACCAACGACAAGCCGCGCCGCAGTCAGCGGGTTTTCGCCGCGGCGATTGGGCCGGCGCGGGTGCGGGTCGGGTCTGGCCGGCAAGCGGCCGTCAACGTATCGACGGACGCACCACACGCGAATTCAATTACGGTGCAGCGCGATAACGAATTCAGCGGATCACCCCGCCGCCAGTTTCACCACCCGGTTGTTGCCAGGGTCGGTGACGTAGAGGTTGCCGTCGCTGTCCACCGCCACACCCCTGGGATTGTTGAGGCCGGCGAAGGGCAGCACGGTCTGGACGGAAGGGGTGTGGGTTGCGCGGTTTGCCCCGAAGGGGGTGCGGGCTGGCTGGTTCGTGTTTGGGATGCGGGCGAGTGTGGCCACAGGAGTTATCCGGTGATGCCGCCGGCGGCCAGAATCACGACGATCCCGGTGATTATCGCAAGCTTCAGCTGGCGGCGTTGGTGCCGCCACCATCGCGGTGGTGCTGTACCGATCTCATCCACCGACGGCCTCTCTCACCGCACCCCTGTGGGGCAGGCTACCGACCCACCACCAGGCATCATCAAGTTGTTGACCTTGTGTGGTGCTGCGAGGATTGGTCGTTGTGCAGCCAGTTCCGGTTCGCTAAGTGCTGTAAGTGGGTGTGGTTCGGCGTTTCAGCTTCGCATTGCATTGCTCGCACACGAATGTCGATTCGCTTAGCGGCACCGCCTGTACATGTTGGCAGTGGTGACACCCCTTAGTTTCGTGGACTTCCCGGTTGCGAGTTTCTGCGCGGGGTCGGTTTCGGTTGAGGTGGGACTGTCCGGTGCGCGCCGACCGATTCAAACTGGCCCACTGGTTCCTATTCCGGGGTTCCTACGAGCACACCCTCAATCACCCCATCGGTTGTGACCATCAGGCCGCGCCCAGGGGGTAGTTGCTGCGCCCCTATCCTGCCGAACACCTTCACCCCCGCCGGATCGTTGTCCATGAACAGCGTCGGCGCCCGCGAACTGGTCATCTTTTGCAGGAATGGGTTCGTCACCGACACCCCAGCCCAGTTGCCCGGTAGGCGCGAGACGATGACGTGCAGGCCGATCTCGCGGCTGCGTTCTAGCAGTCCCCACAGTGGCGCGGTTGCGGCCTGCTTACCGATCACACCGTGTGGCCGCAGCTCCTGCTCATCGTCGATCAGCAGAAAATGGCGCGGACCCTCCCATGCGCTGCGATTCAGCAACTCTTCCTGGCTCAGACCTGAGGGGGGAAGACGGCCGCGCATGCTCTCCGCCAGTCCTGCGATCACCTCATCGATGTCGTCGGCTGTATACGCGTAGGCGCGCACATGCGGTCCTTGTATCTTCCCGATCAGCGATGTCTTGGGGTCGACGATGGTGATCTGTGCCTGTTCCGGGGTAAGCCTGCCGATGATCGCCTGCCCGATTGCCGCGAGGGTCGTTGTCTTACCGCACGACTGGCGCCCCAGCACGAGCATGTTGGGAACCGTTCGGGTCGCTAGAATCGCCGGCTGCAGGGCACTTTCGCTGATCGCGAACGGAATGTTCAACGGGTCGGCAGCCTCGGCGGTATGCGCGAACGCTGCGACAATCTCGCTGAGCTGGATTCGGTCGGGCAGTCGTGCCAACTTCTCCAGCCTGCCGGCACCCGTCGCGTCGGCGATCACCGCGCCCATTTCGCGCGGGGGCACCCGTCCACCGGTGGGCCCGGTGATCTCCGGCACCCCGATGAGCAACTCATGGCCTTCCCGGGTGACCCCGAAGCCGGGCCGGTCCAGTGTGTTGCGGGCGGCCTTTCTGCGCTCGAAACCCTCGCCCATCTGAGTTTCGTCAGGATTGCTCAGCCGCAGTTGGATCCGCGCGTTGGACACATTGACCAGGTGTTGTTTTTGTCCTACCAGCCACGCCGTGGCGGTGGTCATCACATGGACCCCGTAGGACAGGCCTTGGCGGGCGACCGCGATCAGACGGTCTCCCATTGCCGCGGCCTTGTCGTAAAGGTCGCTGAAGTTGTCCACGACAAGGAAGACATCGCCAAACTTGTCGTCCGGATCGGTGCCGCCATCCCCGTCTGTGCCGAACCGACGTTCCCGGAACTCAGAGATGTCGATTTGGTACTGCTTGAACGATGCCTCGCGGGCGAGGATCAATCCCTCGATCGACGCGAGGGTCCGCGACACTCCCTCGCTGTCCGTTTGGCTGACGACAGACGCCACGTGCGGCAGCTCCTCAATCGGGTACAACGACGCACCGATGCAGAAGAAGGTGACCCGATCGGGCCGATACATCAACGCCGCCGAGGCCATCAGGGTCATCAACGTGGTTGACTTTCCTCGCTGTGCGGTGGCGACCACCATGATGTTGTCCATCTCGGCGTCGATCGCGTGCACGCGCTGGGAATGCTCTTCGGGGATGTCCACGATTCCCACCGGAAACACCAGGCCTGGGTTCTGCCCGTAGTCGACGTGCCACGGCTTGCCGCGCCAGAGGGCCACCAGCGCATCGACGGCTTCGCTGACTTCCAATGGCGGGAGCCAGATCTGGTGCGGTGGGCGCGCAGGGTGAGTAAGCAGCGACTCTCGGATGATGTTGACCAGTTTCTTCTTGCGGAATCCATCGGAATGGAACAGAAACTCGTCGGGCTCCTCGGGTTCATCGGCGATGGCCAAGGCCGCGCTGTCTTCTTCACTGAGTGGCTGGTAGGCCCAGGTGAATGCGCGCGGCTGGGAAAAGCTCACGGCCACCGTCTTGTTCACGCTGACCGCTCGCTTCGGCACAACAAAAGGTGCTGACACGTAAAAGCACCGGAACTGGTCCAGGTCGCGCGGCCCCACCTTGAGCAGAGCGTACCCGTTCTCTTTGGACGGAAGATGCAGCGCCGAATCGCTACCGATGACGTCGCGGGAATCCTCCGCCGTCTCGGCCCGCAACGCTACCCGGAAGGCGATGTTGCTCTTGGCTTTACTGAGGGACGACAGATCCAGTCGCTGTCCACCGAGGGTGAAGAAGACATTGCAGCCGCGCCCTTCCTGACCGATGTGGATGACCAGATCGATCCACTCCGCGTGATGAATGAACAACTCGAGGTACTCATCGATGATCACCAGCAGAATCGGAACCGGCTCCAGATCCCTTCCAGCCAGCCGCATTTCCTCATATTCGTTGGCATCGCGTGCGCCGGCATCTTTGAAGAGCCGGTAACGCCTGGCGATCTCGCCGTTGATCGCCTTTCGCATCCGTTCCGCCAAGTGCCGGTCGTCCTTGCCTAAGTTGGACAACGAACCGGCGACATGCGGAAAACCCTGCAGATCCTGGGCTGCCGACTCGAACTTCATATCGACGAATATCACGATGAAAGTTTCCGGCGAGTGTGTCAGAGCTATCCCACTGCACAATGACAGGAAGTACTCCGACTTGCCTGATCCCGACGTCCCGATCACTACCGAGTGAAATCCGAAACCGCCGAAATCCTTGGCGCGCAATATGATATATTGTAGTTCACCGCCTTGCTTGACGCCGACGGGTACCATTGCCCACTTGTGATCGCCGCGGCCACGGCTCTCGGCCCAAAGCCTGTCGACGTCGAGTTCTCGCGGATCGTTGATTCCCAGCGCCCGTAGTAGTTCACCGCCCTGACTGTCGGTCTCAGATAATTCTCCCGCGCTCATCGGGGCCCAGCGGGCCAGTGCCCGCGCGTACCGATTGGCGGTGCTCTCGGCGAGCATGTCCGCTACCGCGTAGAAGGTGTCGCGGTGCGTCAGTCTGCCTTCGCGCAGCCCGAAGCGCTGATTTTCCTCTGTGAACCCGACACCGACACCGGGCCGGGTCGCCAGCCGCAACACCGTGATACCGGCCATGCCCTTCTGGCCGGTCACGCCCTCCCATTGCTCTGGTGTGCCGACATTGTCGTCGACGATCACCCAGTGCGGACCCAGCGCCAGGCCGGTGGTCGCCTCCATGGCCGACGGCATTGACGTCGGACTGGTTCCGACCGGTGGCGTCCACGGTCCACGGCCCTTACGGTGCAACTCGGCGTCCAGCGCCTCTTCCAACTCCGTTGGAGACGCGAAGACCAGTCGGCGTAGTCCGCAGGCGTCGAACATCTCGTCGTGCTGATTGTGCGGCAGCCATACCAGCCACGCCCACTGCTCGGGATGCCGGGTGACCACCATGAGCTTGAGATCGCTGGGGCTGTGGTAGACGGCGAGAGAGCACATTATCGAACGCGCGAGGCTGTGCAGTTCGCTCGGATCGTCGCCGATGAAGCTGAACCCGGGTTTCGCCCGCAGACTCAGCACCTTGCCAATTCCGCGAATTTTGCTCTGCTCGAGGATGAAATCCCTTAGGGCGCCGCCGGTTACGGGCTCTAATTCTTCGCCGACAGGAACGTCGGGCCATTGCAAGGATACCGCCGATTCGCTGGCTTGCTGCACGCCGATGCCCAGCCGGACATCAAGAAAGTCCGGGTCGCCCGCGCGCCGCTCCCACATCCGTGGTCCACCAATGACCGTGTCCAGCCGCTGCGGGTCACCGTTTACGAAGAGCTGGCTGCGCCGCTGCTCCTGAGCGGCGCGCTGTACTTCATCGCGATCGTCGTCGAGCTGGCGCAGGTAGCTGCGTCGCTGCTTTTCCTGTTCCCCCCAGCTGATCCGGCGTCCGCGTCCGAAGCGCCCGCTGAACATGAGTGTGCCGAACCCGACGAGACCGATCATCGGGAAGAATCCGGACTGCAGCGATCGAATCCCCGATGCATACATCACCACCAGGGTGCCGATGATCCCCACCAGCAGCGCGGGCAGCGCGATCATCAGCAGGATGTTGCGCGGCTCACGCTCAGGCAGCGCCAGCGGTGCGGCGACGGCGATTCGGACCGGCGGAACGCTCGGCGGTGTCTTACGGGCACCGCGGACGAAACCTCGTTTAGACACGCTTACCCCCCGATAGACGGTTCGTTGGACTGCGGAATGGGTACCACCGCAGCGCCTGCGGACACGGCGTCACGCGCCACCAGCGCGGCATCGCGGCTGATTGCCGGTCCGGCGGCGAAGGTACGGACCACCGGCCAAGGTGCTTGCACGGCAAAGCGCGGATCCAGGCCCAGCGCCTGCAAGGTCGGGCGATCCGACTGGATTCCATACCGAACACCCTGTGGCGAGAGCCAATACAAACTCTCTCGACTGCCGGCCGTCGCTACGCCACTGGTGGTCGCCACGAAGTTCGCCGCACCCGGCAGCACCAATGTCTGATTCGCCTCGGCCGAATCCGGATCGCGATTGTCGCGGACCAGCTGAACCAGGTGGGAGTCCATCCCGATCGGGACGGGTAACCCGCGGCCGGTGAAGATCGTAATCCTGGCCGCGGGGTCGCTGGTCTGCTTCTCCCACCCAACACAGGTCACCGGATTAGCTGCTGTATCAATGAACTCCAGCTTGCCCGACGGGTAGTAGTCGACGTCGAGCACGTCGACTACCGGGATGTGGATCAGCTTGTCGGGGGCAACCAGCGTTGGTGTTGTCGAGCCCTGCGAGTCCCCGGTGCGCAACAGATCCGCGACGAACCTGGTGATCCTCTGCAAGCCACCCGGGAGCAGCACATAGAACCCGTTGACTTCGCCGCCGGCGTCCCGGGTTTCCAGCACGCTGCCCACCAAAACGCCGGGCAACCACCGTGATGGTGTTCCCGCATCCGGGATTGCCGGTAAGACGAGGGGTTCCGTTGACGGCATAGCGTCGAAGATGGCGTTGGAGATTTCGATCGGATACGTCACCCCCGGGTCGAGACCGAGATTGAAGGTCACGGACCGGTCGGTCGGGTCGATGCGGGATCGTTGCCCGCCCCAGATCACGTAGGTCGCGCCCTTGTGGGTCGCCAGGACTGCCTGCGTCTGGCCCATCGCCGTGGCGCGGCCGAACTGCGTGAGCTGGCCGGCGATGGACGTCACCACCGGAGCCGTTCCGCTGCCCCGGGCGGCCGCAGTATCGCAAACGGACCAGGCCGATACGCCACTCGACGTGATCGGCAAGCTGTCCGGCACACCCGGAATGCCCACCAGGGGGCCCGTCGGGTATTTGGCGATCTCGTTCGCCTTGACCCAAGTGGGGCTGGAGGCGTTGCCGACCGCCAACCGTGCGGAGGTCAGGTTGAGCGCGGGATACAGCCGTCCATTGATCTTTGCGTAGACCGCGCCGGTGTCGCGGTCGCCAATGATCGCCGACTCGCCGATCAAGCCCGCCGGCTTCATGAAATGAAGCAACGCCATCCAGCCGACACCAATGACGACGAGCACGATCGACAGTGCCACCGCCGCTTGCTGTTTGCGATCGTCGTGCTTCATTCGCACCGAAAACCGGGTGATCGCGGCTCGCAGGCGCCGGTTGTAGAACAGGTGCCCCGAGTTCTGGTCCCGATTCGACAGATTGAGTGGCACAGTCATTACTCCTTATAAGGAAGGCCCGTGTCGCTTTAAGCCGATCCTGCTACTGCATCGAGACTGACGTCACGTCAGGTGGCCGCCGTACCTGGCCTGGTTCTCGGCCTCGGCCTCTTCGCGCAGCGCCGCGATCGCGAGATTCAGCCTGTCGGCCAACTCTCCATGGCCGTAGCCGGTCATCACACCCGGATGCAACCTCAACTTGAGCAACTTGCCGTCGGAATTCGCGACGGCGTGCACGTCCCCGAGGTCCACGCTGTAGGTGATGGTCTCAGCCTGGGCGACCAGGGCTTCCCATTTGTCGGCCGCCTCGCTGAGCTCGCGCAGCACCGACTCGACGAGATCGCGGTCGTTCAGGTCGCTCGGCTCGCCGCGACTGCCCGATCCCGACACGATGTAAGTATTGTCGACCCCTCCGAACAGCGTCAATTCACAGTTACGGGTGTCTAGATCGGCGACTTCGCAGCCCACTTGCTCGGCGGCGGCGCGGTGAGTTTCTGGAACCACGCCAGGTGGTAGTTCGCTGCGGTCGTGTCTCCGGCGACGAGGCTCTCTGTGCTGGCCAGCAACAGACAGTTGAGCAGGAGCGCGGGATCGCTATCCGGATATTGGCCGAGAAGCCGGTAGCGGGCGGTATCCAAATGCACGCGTAGCAGGTCTACTTCCTCATCCACGACACCCGTTCCCGCGGCAGCGGCCCTGGCCAGGGTGTGCACGATCCGTGGCAATTCATCACGCCAGTGGGTGGCTTGGCCCAGCGACCAGCCCAGATCTTCGACGGGCGGCAGCTCGCGCGGCCGTTCCGAGGGGTTCGTCGCCGCAAAGTGAGCTGATCGAGTCAAGGAATCACCGGGAGCGTAAGACGCCACACACGTTGTGTAGCCGAGCAGGGCGGAGGCCCTGCCGGGCCGTCGCTCGGGTGCCAACAACCGCACCCCTTCCGGAAGAGAGATACCCGGGGGTATCCAGCCGTGTGCGAGGTCGGTGACCAATACCGTCGTGCCGTCGGGTTTGTCGCCGACCGCCCATCTGAGCCCTGGTTCCTGGCGAACCACGAACGCGAGAATCCGCTGCAATCGTTCCTTGTCGGACTCGGGTTCGACTGCAGCCTCAGCGGTCTCTGGGATGTCGTCCGAGACCTCCGGAGCGGTCGCGACGTACGGTTGCGCCACCCGGGTGATGCTGTCGCCGACAGGGGCGCGGTGTCGAGCTCGGGATGTTTCGGGCTCCTCATCTTGGGTGATGGCGCGCAGGACTTGGGTCTTGGCGAGATCGATTCCAGCAAAATCGTGGACGCGCTCCGGGTGCCGGTGTGCCGCGGGGATCTCGGCGGTCGCGGTGCGCAAGTCGCGAACCGCGGACTCGACTCGTCGCACTGCGCGGGCGCGGGCGTCGTCGATGACCCGGGCCTCCTCGGCTTGCCGGGCCGAATCAGCCATCCCCGCTCGTCGAATGATCTTCAGCTCGTCATTGGCCGAATTGACGATCCGCTGCAGATCGCCCCCGAGATATTCTGCGAGGGTGGCATTTTCGGCGCTGACGGCCGACAGCTCCACCGGCCAAAGTCCACCTATCACCCAGGGGGTGCAATCGATGGGAGAGCTGAATGCCGGAACCGTCAGGGATTCTCGGGCCGCTCTCCGGAGGCGCTGGCGCGCCGTCTTCCTGCCGAAGATCGCCACCAGTTAAGCCTACCGGGATCTATTCGGCGTGCCATTCGGGAAGTGAATTGTGCGGCTGCGCTGTGCTGGGTAGCGTGGAGATATGGCTGATTCTGCGCTGCAGCAGCAACTCGACGAAGTGCGTGCCCTGCTCGACCGGGCGCGAGAGTTGTTCGGCGCCAATCCCATCGAGCCGCCGACCGATATCGCGCCCGATCCCGATACCGCCAGGGCTTGGCTTCTTTAGGCTGTCAGCCCATTTCGAACGGCTTAGTCGACGTCGTCGCGGCGGCGTAGTTGATGCGCCAGCAACTTTTCGATGGCCGAGTCGAGATCGTGGGGCGTAGGAACCCCCGCGGACGGGGTGTGCCCCGCCGAGATGATCTCACCGCGGACTTCCAGCAACGCTTTGAGGCACGACACATCGGCTGTCAGCACGATGCCCTGGGCCAAAGTCTCGGCGTCCGTGTCCATCGCCTCCGCGCTCAACGCGACGCTGTGCATATATCCGCCGCGACAGGAGCGGACAAGGATATGTCCGCTTGGGTGAACGGTGTCGAAAGCTGGATTGGCGTCTGTCATCGACCGCCGTCGGCGACGCCACCAAGGTCGAGGGATGCGTCTTTTTCGTGCTGCTCCCACATCGCCGCCGACGTCGTCAATTTGTGCGCCATATCGGCGTGGTCGTCGGCCTGCTGCTCGTAGCACTGCCGTCTCAGCTCAAGCAGGTCGCGTCCGGCATCGCGCAGCTCACCGAAGATCGGACCGAGTGAGTCCAGGCTCGCCTGGATCGCGGCATGCGTTGCCGGGATGGTCCGCAAGTAGTCGGAGGTCTCCTGATGATGCCCGGCGGCCGCACGCAAGTGCTCGGGCACTACTTGGATTCGATCTGCCATCCGCTGTCTCCTGTCCATCCGCGCCGGCTGGTCCGGCCGGCGAGTTCACTTCTATGTCGGTTGATCCTTATTGTCAGGTGGTCGACGTGGCCGCCGGCCGGGTCGGTGTCGGTGCTTCGGTCCCGGCCGGTGCGGTCGCGGTCGCCGCGGCCGGCGGATGCTCCCAGCCTAGAAAGCTCGGCCCGGTCACGGTGACAATCTGCTGAATCTGGCCGTCGAGAAGGGCCTTACCGTGGCCCAGCCCGAGCGCGTGACGGTCGGTGAAGATGCCGATATCTCCCGGCGTGACCCGCACCGGGTCAATGGGGTTGGTGACGGCTGTTCCCGGTGCGGGAATGGTAATTCCCTGTTGGTGGAACGCATCCGCAATCGGCGTCCCACCAGCCGCCGCCTCGATGGCTGCGGCCAGCTGTGGGCTGGCAGCAGTTACCGTGTCACCGTCGGGCAGGGTCACGGCCGTCGGACCCGCCTGAGGCGATTCGGGCTGGTGCGACGCCGCCTCTTCGTCGTGCTGCTTGTCGCCGTTATGGTCCTCGTCATCTTTATGCTCTTCGTCATCCTTGTGGTCGTCCGGATCCTTCAAGGAAGGATCGTCCTCCTGCAGCTCGGGACCCGGGGAGCCGCCCGGCGCACTCCAGCCGGTCATCGAGCCCGGTGACATACCCCCTCCCGGCAGTGACCCCCCACCAAGACTGGGGATGCTCGGCACCGTCGGCATCGTCGGCATCGTCGGCACCGTCTGCATGGCCGGAGCCGCGGGCCCTTGCTCCCCGGCCAGCAGGCCCGGGTCGTCAGCCGGCAACGAATCCAGGAGTGGATCCCCTCCAGCTTCGGCCGCCCCTGCCGGCCGTTGGCCGGTGCCCGGTGTGGCTTCCGCAACGGGCGCGATCGCCGGTGGTCGATGTTCGGAGGGATCGCCCGACTCGTTCTTCGAGGAACTGGACGCCTCGTACAGCGCTGTCCATGCCGCCATCAGCGCCGACTTCGACGTGTCGTCGAGGTTCGCGTTCCCGACGACGGCACGGATGTCTCTGAGCTTGCCAATGAGGAATCGCTGGAAGTCTCGCGCTCCAGCCGGGGTGTCCAGATCTGAGCGCGTTCGTACCGCGGATTCGGTCTCCTGCTGCAGCGCGGTAAGCGCTTCTCTGCCCTCGACCGTCTTGAGGTGGGCGTTGAGGATAGCCGTAATGACTTGGAGATCGAGTTGAGAACTGGCTGAATTCTGGTGCGCGAGTGCAGCTTCAGCGTCCGCTATGGCTTCGGCTGCTTCGCCCTGTTCCCGGCCCGATGGGGGCTCGCCGTCCGGAGTTGTTCCGGCGCCGAAGACGGCGGGATGTCGTTGGCGGATCTTGTCGAGAATCGCCACGAGTTGCTCAGAACCCGTCGTGGGGGTGATCACAGCAGCCACCTCGTTCGGCGTCAGCCCTGTCTGCCACGCGTTTGGGTCACCGGTACGGTCCCGGACGGATTTCACGACGGCGAGCAACTCGTCATATGTCGACATCGTCTAGGCAAGTCGCGCTGTGCCCCACAGCGGGTCCCGCTGCAGGCTGTGTTGCGACCCCTCCATGCCGGGCGACAGTAGTCAGGCTGGCTCTTGGCGACAATTCACCCGTGGGCTTGTCCACAGCGCAGCCGGCGTTCCGCTAACCGGCAGATCCGGCGTACTGCGCCCGCAGGCTCTCCAAGACAGCCGCTTTCGCGCGATCGAGTTCGTGTGCCCGCCCGACAATTGCTGCGATCTCCCGTTGTTTGGCGACCAGGAACGTCTGAAACTCACGTGCCCCCAAGGGGGTGTCGATGCCTCGGTCTGCCTGGCCCGATACGGCATGGTCGATTTCCGCGGAGATCGCATCCAGCTGGCGGATGCTCGCACGCATCGCGGCATGAGCACTGGCAACCAGTTCCTCCAGTACCTGGTCCGCCTCAGCGGCCACGCCGTGTTGGCTCACCAGAGCTGCCTGACGCGTCTGGATGGCGGCTACCGAAAATCCGGCTTGCTCCGACATGGGTTCAACCTATTCTGCGTGTTCTTCGGCCCCGGACACGGAAGCGGTTAGTGCGGTTCTCATACTGGCCGACGGATCGCGACATTGTTACCCAGCGGACTGATCCGGACCGAGGCACCCGAGTAGGGCGCTTCGACAACCAGGTTGTGGCCGATAGCCATCTGCACATGTCCGGCGTGCGGGAAGATGAGATCGCCCGGGCGCACCTGCGAGCGTGGCACCGGGATCCCGTCGTTGATTTGCTGATACGTGGTGCGCTCCAGGTGGATACCCGCATGCGCGTAGGACCACTGGACCAATCCGGAACAGTCGAACTCATTCGGCCCGGTCGCACCCCACACGTAAGGCCGTCCAAGCCGCGACAACGCGGCCCGCACGGCGATTCCGGCTCGGCTGTTCGCCGCCGGCAGCCGCAACCCCGCCGACGCCGAGCCTTGAAAGTGCGCGTGCTGCAGCATCCGGTACCGCACCGCCCTCAGCGCCACCAGTCGCCGCTGCGCCTGTAAGCGGGCCGACAGGACGTGCGTTCGTTGCGCTCGCAGTCGCGCCGCGCGGCGGCGCATCGCCTCGCGCTGGGCCATTGGCGTAACCGGGGCAACGGCGGCGTCTGCGCGAGCCTGGTCGAGCACGTTCTTGGTGAGTTCACTGGTCCGGGCGCGATCCTGGTGAGCACCGGCGATGACGTCTTCGGCCGCGGCGTCCGTGCGAGCCGCGGACAGCAGCGCTTGCCGGTGGCGACCGACAGCGAGCTGATAATGGCTATGTGTCGCATCGCTATTCAGGCCAGCGGCCCGCTGTAGTAAATCGCGGTAGTGCGAAGTGTCCGCGTCCAACCTAGCGTGCCGAGTGCTACCGGCGAACATTTGATGCGCGCGGTTTAGCGCCTCGACTTCATTTCCGATCACGAGTCCCCCTCGCCGCTGTCCTGATCTGTTCTGCCCTCGGCCTCGGCCTCGGCCGCCGTATCGGATCCCACCTCGACCGCATCGGCGAAGGCTCGCACGCGGGGGAGCGCTCCGGGTGGGATCACGCCCCGGTTGCGGATATCCCACATTTCGTCACTGCCGACACCGAGCAGCGCCGCGATGATCGTGTCCGGTAACGACGATTGGGTGCACGCCCGGTCGAACCGCGCACTCAAGCTCGTCGGCATCCGCTCCAGCAGGGCCCCACGCGTCGCCTCGAGCGCCTGCAGATGCTGCATGAGCCGGCCCGTCGAATCGGCGCCCGCATTGACGGCGACCCGCCACGAGCTAGCCGCCAACAGCTCTGCCTTCACGCACTGCGCGATCACAGACAGAATATACGTCTCATATTCGTTTGATGTCGTCGCAGGCAGTCGATCGATGACGGATTTGAGGGCATCGAGATGCGCTTCGGCATAACCTTCCAGCACATCGGTGTCGCTATGACGGTCGACGACCACCGCACCGGCACGTCGCGGCGACATGGGCTCGGGTGGCTGCGCGACGATCAACCGCGCCAGCTCCGCATCGGGATCGGCGGCCACTAACAGCCGTGAGTAGGTGCCCGGCGGCAAGCCAAGGCCGTTCTCAACCTTCTGAACTGTGCTTTTATGCGGTTTGCGGGCACCGCGCTCCAGGTAGCTCAGTCCCATGACGCTGACGCCTGTCGCGGCGGCAAGTTCAGCCAGTGACCAGTCGCGCGATTCGCGCAATGCGCGGATGGCGGCGCCGGCCGATTCACGGCTCACCGCATACTCCGGCCATAGGCCGGATATTACACAGGCGGCGCGCCCTCCCTGTGCATATACGCTTTTGTCACGTTTCTCTTGCGCGCATACTGTCTTCGTGTATACGCTTTCGTCTACGTTTCACCTCGGATAAGGAGACCGACATGGGACATCCCTGCGCAGCGAACCCGGAGTTATGGTTCGGCTATCCCGACGACGACGGCGGCGACGGCGCGGCAAAGGCGCGCGCGTACGAACGCTCAGCCACTGAGGCGCGGATCCAATGCCTGCGCCGCTGCCCATTGGCGCAGCAACGTCGCTGTGCCGAACACGCCATCGCGCACCGCGAGGAGTACGGCGTCTGGGCCGGCGTCAAACTTCCCGGCGGCCAACACCGTAAACGTGACCAGCTCGCCCGGGCTCATGACGTGCTGGGGCGTATCGCAGCAGGGGAGATCAACTCCCGACAACTACCCGAGAACGCGGCGCTGCTGGCACGCCGAGAGCACGACGCCATTCCCGCGCCCGCGGTGGTGCTGCACCTACCGATCGCACAGGTTGGCCCGCGGTCGGCCGCCTGACGACTGGCCGGCCCTGCCCGGTTGCAGGCGTGGCATCGAGATGCCGGGCCGTACATCATCTTTGAGGCCCGCGGTAGTGTCGCCGTATCGGTGTCGCATGACGCCGTGGAAGGACCCTCAGTGACGACTGACAAGACCGGCGCACAGACCACGGTCACCGCCGGGCGCCAGGCCTACACCGTTGCCGTCGACGGCAAAATCGTCGGTCACGCGGACTATGCGGACCGCGGCGGCCAGCGCGTTTTCTACCACACCGTGGTAGATCCGGCCTTCGGCGGACGAGGCCTGGCGACGATTCTCCTCGAAGAGGCGCTGAAGGCCGCCCGAGCCGACGGCAAAAGGATCGTCCCAGTGTGCTCCATGGTCGGCACGGTGCTGAAAAACCATCCCGAATTCGACGGCGTCACCGACCCTGTTACCGCGGAGGTCGAGCACTGGGTGCGGACCCAGCCGAGCAGCTGAGCGGAGCGGCGACGGTCAACCTCACGCCCGATCGATCACATGCGCGCTGTCGTTCTGCAATTCGTCACGGCGCAAATTCATCGGAGTGATGATCGGGACATCGCCGCCGGCGATCACGGCCCGGGTGATCGGGGTGAGCGCCTGGAACAGCGTTTCCACCTCGTCGTCGCTGAGCGCGTCGAGTGCCGATAGGGAAAGCGCGTCGGTTCGTGATTCGATGCGGTCCTTGAGTTCCCGGCCGGCAACGGTCGGCGACCCGTCGTCGTTGAGCAGCCCGCGCTCTGCCAGCCGTTGTTCGTGGTGGCGCCATGCCGCCTCGTCGTAGTCGCGGGTGCGGGCGATGTACTCGCGGGGGACCCCGCCGGTCGCTGCGTGCAACACGTTGGATTCCCGCCCTGAGACACCCTCGGCGGTCAGTACGGCGACGTGCGCGTCGCCGCGCTGCTCGCGCAACAGCGTCGCCGCATGCCACAACGCGGCCAGCGGATCGGCCGGCCACGGCAGGGCCCGGTTCGCGGCGAACAACGGTCGTCCATCAAGCGGCGCTTCGCGCGCCGCCCTCCCCGCCAATTCCGCTGCAAGGCCGACGTTTTCATCTGCGTCGAGGCCGTAGCGGCGCAGCGCCGCGACTGCGGAATCCTGGCGCGCGCGCAAGGCCGCTTCGGGACCGGCGATCTGCCACGCAGCCGGCAGGGCCTTGGCGACCCGCTCGGGAGCGAAGTTATAGAAGACCGCGGTCACCACCTCTGGCGGCACAGTGCCCAACGGCGCAGACCGGGCCGCGAAGTAGCCCATCCAGTAACCCAGGTAACCCAGCCCGTCCAACGCCGCCCGGGCCTCTGGCGCGAAGTAAGTCACCCCATGCACCGGCTCGAAACGATCAAAAAACCGCCGCGCCAGCTCGGGTTCTCTGCGCACAGTGTCAGTTAAACACCCGCGGGGCCGTTGGCACCGGGTTTGCCGTTGCTGCCGCCGAGACCGATCGCGACCGAGCCACCGCCGCCCCCGACCCCACCCGGCCCGCCTGGGGCGCCGTTGCTGCCGGCCCCGCCGGTTCCGCCGGTTCCGCCGTTGCCGGCGAAGCCGAGCAGCCCGACATCACCACCCTTGCCGCCGCCGCCGCCGGCCGCGCCGGGAGCAACGTCCCCGACGGCGCCGGCTCCGCCGGTTCCGCCCGTTCCGCCGAGGCCCCCGACACCGATCAGTCCGGCATCCCCTCCGGCGCCGCCTGCACCGCCGATGAGGCCGGTGCCGGACTCGCCGACGCCGCTGGTGGCCCCGGCGCCACCGTCTCCGCCCATCCCCAACAGCACACCTCCGCGCCCGCCGTTCCCGCCGGAACCGCCGAAGACGGTGAGGCTCTGGCCACCGGTCCCACCGGTGCCGCCGATACCGATGAGACCGCCGGCCCCGCCGGCCCCGCCGGCCCCACCTCGCAGATCAGCGCCGGCCCCGCCGGCTCCGCCGTCACCGCCATTACCGAATAGCAGCCCCCCAGATCCGCCCGCCCCGCCGTATCCGCCCGCGAACTGAATGCCCGACGCCAAGCCAGGTCCGCCGGCCCCGCCAGCCCCGCCGTTGCCGATCAGCCCGGCATTGCCGCCGGCTCCGCCGGGCTGCCCTGCCAACCCGGCGCCTCCGGTACCGCCGGCGCCGAACAGTAGGCCGCCGTTCCCGCCTGCCCCGGCTGGTCCTCCGGCCCCGCCGGCGCCGCCATTGCCGATCAGCCAGGCGCTCCCGCCGGCGCCGCCGCCCCGCCCAGACACCCCGGCTCCGCCCACACCGCCGTTTCCGAACAGAGCTCCCCCGGCTCCGCCTACCCCGCCCACCGAGCCCGCACCAGCTGCCCCGCCAGTCCCGCCGGTGCCGATCAGCCCGGCATTGCCGCCGGCACCTCCGGGCTGTGCTGGCGCTCCGGCCGCGCCGGTTCCGCCGTTGCCGTACAGGATTCCGCCGTTTCCACCGGCTTGTCCCGGGGTCGTCGCGTTCGCGCCGTTGCCGATCAGCGGGCGCCCCAACAGCGCCATGGTGGGCGCATTCACCGCGTTGAGCAGATCTTGTCCCAACGTCTGCAGCGGCGATGCGTTGGCGGCCTCAGCGCTGGCGTAACCGGCACCGGCAGCGGTTAGTGCGCGCACGAATTGTGCATGAAAGGTCGACGCCGCGGCGCTGAGTGACTGGTAGGCCTGCGCATTGGCGGAAAACACGGCTGCGATCGCCGCCGACACCTCGTCGGCCCCGGCTGCGAGCACGGCGGTCGTCGGGCCCGCGGCCGCGCTATTCGCCTCGGTGATCGCCGCGCCGATGCGGCCCGCGACACCTGCGGCCGCCACCAGCGCCTCCGGTACCACCACCACGTTCGACATGAAAACCTTCGAGTTGTTGTCTGGGCGCGAGCTTATCGCCGCTCCGGCCGACAAAAAACCCCGGCCAAAGGCCGGGGAAATCTGTCACCTATGACTCGACTCATCAAAATGGTGGGCGAAGGGGGACTTGAACCCCCACGTCCCGAAGGACACTGGCACCTGAAGCCAGCGCGTCTGCCATTCCGCCACTCGCCCGGGAAAACAACCGGTGGACCATATCACTCTAATGGCATCGCACCCCAATCGTCTCGGAGGGTCTGAGCTGCGCCGATGCGATTCTCACAATTCTCACGGTGCCGCTGTGTCACGGTGGGCCGATACCATGCTTGGGTGATACGACACGCGGGCGCGCCCTTTGCTTTGCGGCGGCGATACGGGAGCACAAGTGCGGATGAACGCTGACGGATGAGTAGCCACAAGGGGCTCGCTCAGCGCATCGAGCGCAAGCTCGAGTCGAGCGTCGGAAACGCTTTCGCCCGGGTGTTCGGGGGATCGATCGTCCCGCAAGAGGTCGAGGCCCTCCTACGCCGGGAAGCCGAATACGGAGTCCGGGCGCTGCAGGGAAGTCACCTTTTGGCGCCCAACGAATACATCATTACCCTCGGTGTATCCGACTTTGAGAAGGTGGGCGCCGATCAGGATCTCAAGCCGGGCCCTTTCGCAAAGTACTTGGCTGACTTCATCCATGAACAGGGGTGGCAAACGTATGGTGAGGTGGTTGTCCGGTTCGAGCAGTCGTCGAACCTGCACACCGGCCAGCTCCGCGCCCGCGGGGCTGTCAACCCCGACGTCGAGCCCCGCCCGACGGTCGACGATCCAGCCCGGCCACAATCAAACCAAGCGTTCGGCGCAGAACCAGGAGTAGCACCAATGACTGACAATCCGAGCTACCGCGGGCCGGGGCAGGGGCGGCCCGGCGATGAGTACTACGACGACCGCTACGCGCGCCCGCAAGAGGACCCACGGGGTGGGCCGGAGCCGCAAGGCGGTCCAGACCCTCGCGGCGGATACCCGCCAGAACAGGCCGGCTACCCGCCGCAGCAGGGATACCCCCCGCCTCGCCATCCCGACCAGGGCGGCTATCCCGACCAGGGCGGCTATCCCGACCAGCGGGGTGGCTATGCCGATCAAGGTGGCTACCCCGACCAGCGGGGCTACTCCGACCAGCGCGGGTACCAAGAGCCGGCCGGCTACCCGGACCCGCAGGCCGGGTATCAAGACCCCGGCGGCTACCCCGATCAGGGGCAGGCCGGCTACCCACCACCGTCCTATGAGCAGCGTCCCCCTGCCCCTGCCGGATACGGCGACCCGGGCTACCGCCCCGGTGGTGGCTACGCCCCTCCTGGCCCCCCTGGCGGCGGTCAGCCGGGCTATGGCGGGTACGGCGACTATGCTCCGGGAGCTCGCGGGCCGGCTCGCCCGGACGAGGGCGGATACGCCCCGCCCGAACAGCGGCCGGCTTACCCCGACGGGAGCGGATACGACCAGGGTTATCAGCAGGGCGCCCAGGGATACGGCCGGCCAGAGCACGGGCCGGCCGACTACACCCAGTACGCCGAAAGCCCTCAGGGCGGGTACGCACCGCCCAGCGCCGGCTACCCCGAGACCGTCAACCGTGAATACGACTACGGCCAACCGGGTGCCGCCGACTACGGTCAGCCGGCGGGCGGCTACGGCGGCTACGGGCAAGGCGGCTATGGGTCCGCCGGGACTTCGGTGACCCTGCAGCTCGATGACGGCAGCGGCCGGACGTACCAGTTGCGCGAAGGCTCCAACATCGTCGGCCGCGGACAAGACGCCCAGTTCCGGTTGCCCGATACGGGCGTGTCGCGCCGCCACCTCGAGATCCGTTGGGATGGGCAGGTCGCGCTGCTATCCGATCTCAACTCCACGAACGGCACCACCGTCAACAACGCACCGATACAGGAGTGGCAGTTGGCCGATGGCGACGTGGTCCGTCTGGGGCACTCGGAGATCATCGTCCGCATTCACTGAGCCCGGCGGGCTCCACGCCGCCGGGCTTCGACCCGCGTCGACCACCGTACAAGTATCGTGGCCTTGCTGATGTGCTCGGTGTCACCATGCGGGGGTCCGACGCCAGGACGGAAAGGACGCCAGATGCAGGGACTGGTGCTGCAACTGACGCGTGCCGGATTTTTGATGTTGCTATGGGTATTCATCTGGTCGGTGCTGCGCATCTTGCGCACGGATATCTACGCGCCGACCGGTGCCGTCATGGTGCGTCGCGGCCTGGCGTTGCGGGGCACCCTGCTGCCGTCGCGCCAGCGCCAGCGCGGGCGCGCGGCCCGCTATTTGGTGGTGACCGACGGGTCGCTGGCGGGTGCCCGCATCACCCTCAGCGGCCAGCCGGTGTTGATCGGACGTGCGGATGACTCCACCCTGGTGCTTACCGACGACTACGCCTCGACGCGGCACGCCCGGCTATCCCAGCGGGGCTTCGAATGGTACGTCGAGGATCTAGGATCGACCAACGGTACTTACCTTGACAGGGCGAAGGTGACGACGGCGGTACGAGTTCCCATGGGAACGCCGGTTCGGATCGGCAAAACGGCAATCGAGCTGCGCCCGTGACCCCCGCCGACGACGAAGGTGCCGGCATAGCCGGGATCGAGGAGTGGCGCCCGTGACCCTGGTCCTGCGATATGCCGCCCGCAGCGATCGCGGCCTGGTACGCGCCAACAACGAAGACTCCGTCTACGCCGGCGCACGGTTGCTGGCCCTCGCCGACGGGATGGGCGGCCACGCGGCCGGCGAAGTCGCATCCCAGTTGGTCATCGCGGCACTGGCCCATCTTGATGACGACGAGCCCGGCGGCGACCTGCTCAGCAAGCTCGACGCCGCGGTGCGCTCCGGCAACTCGGCCATCGCAGACCAGGTCGAAATGGAACCCGACCTCGAGGGCATGGGGACCACGCTCACCGCAATCCTGTTCGCCGGCAACCGACTCGGGCTGGTGCACATCGGTGACTCACGCGGTTACATGCTGCGAGACGGCGAACTGACCCAGATAACCAAAGACGACACCTTCGTCCAGACCCTGGTCGATGAAGGCCGGATCACCGCGGAGGAGGCACACAGCCACCCTCAGCGCTCGTTGATCATGCGGGCATTGACCGGTCACGAGGTCGAGCCCTTCCTGACCATGCGAGAAGCGCGCGCCGGGGACCGTTACCTGCTCTGCTCGGACGGGCTGTCCGACCCGGTCAGCGAGGAAACCATCCACGAGGCCCTGCAGATCCCCGATGTGGCCGAAAGCGCCTACCGCCTCATCGAATTGGCGCTGCGCGGCGGCGGTCCCGACAACGTGACGGTCGTGGTCGCCGACGTCGTCGACTACGACTACGGCCAGACGCAGCCGATCCTCGCCGGCGCGGTATCCGGTGAAGACGACCAGCTGACCACGCTGCCCAACACCTCCGCCGGCCGGGCCTCGGCTATCAGCCCCCGCAAAGAAACCGCCAAACGTGTTCCACCGCAGGTTGAGTCAGCCAGTCGACCGCGTTGGTCGCGGTCGCGGATGGCTATCGTGCTCGCAGTGGTGCTGCTGCTGATGCTGGCAGGCGTCGGCGTTGGGCGCTGGGTCATCCGGAGCAACTACTACGTCGCCGAGTACAGCGGCATCGTCGCCCTGATGCGCGGGATTCAAGGGTCGCTGCTGGGCATATCCCTGAACGAGCCCTATTTGGTGGGCTGCCTCAACGCACACAACGAACTTTCCCTGCTCAACTACAGCCAATCCGCCGAGCAGCTCAACTGCCACGTGATGAAGCTGCGGGATCTACCTTCTCCTGAGCGCGCACAGGTTCAGGGCGTGATTCCAGCCGGTTCGCTGGACGAGGCCGAAGCGCAGCTGCGCACCTTATCCGCCAAGGCCCTATTGCCGTGCCCGCCACCTCGCGCCACATCCCCGCCGGGCGATCCAAGCGGGACACCGGAGCCAAGCGCCACGCCACTGCCACCGTCCAGCACGCCCCCAACTACCGCCAATCCCAATGGCATTCCGCCGAGCGCCACGAGCGCCGCGCCAGCTGCGCCCGCGCCGACGACCACCTCGCCGACGGTGACCGCGCTCCCGCCACCCCCACAGCAACCGGGCATCGACTGCCGGGCCTCGGCATGACAACCCAAATTCAGCCGGCGGTCGCGGTGACACCTCCGCTGCCGACCCGCCGCAACGCCGAGCTGCTGCTGTTGTGCTTCGCCGCGCTGATCACCGTCGCGGCATTGCTCATCGTGGAGGCCAACCAGGAGCAGGGTTTGCGATGGGAACTGACCAGATACGGGCTGGCCTTTCTGGCCGTGTTCGGCGGCGCCCACCTGGCCATCAGGCGCTTTGCCCCCTACACCGACCCCCTGCTGCTGCCGATAGTGGCCCTGCTCAACGGACTTGGGCTGGTGATGATCCACCGGCTTGACCTCGTCAACAACGAGTTCAGCGGACGCCATCACGCCAGCGCGAGCCAGCAGATGCTGTGGACCCTGGTCGGCGTGGCCACGTTCGCACTGGTCGTGACGTTTTTAAAGGACCATCGACAACTCGCCCGCTACAGCTACATCTACGGGCTGGCGGGCCTGATTTTCTTGGCGATTCCCGCGCTGTTGCCCGCGTCGCTGTCCGAGCAGAACGGCGCGAAGATCTGGATTCGCTTGCCGGGCTTTTCGATACAGCCGGCCGAGTTCTCGAAGATCCTGCTGCTGATCTTCTTCTCAGCGGTGTTGGTCGCCAAGCGCGGCCTGTTCACCAGCGTCGGCAAGCATTTGATGGGTATGACCCTGCCCCGCCCGCGAGACCTCGCGCCGCTGCTGGCTGCCTGGGTGATCTCGGTCGGTGTGATGGTCTTCGAGAAGGACCTGGGTACTTCGCTGCTGCTGTACGCGTCGTTCCTGGTGGTGGTCTACCTCGCCACCCAGCGCTTCAGTTGGGTGGTCATCGGCTTGGTGCTGTTCGCCGCGGGAAGCGTTGTGGCGTATTTCATTTTCGAACATGTCCGGGTTCGCGTGCAGACGTGGTGGGATCCGTTCGCCGACCCCGACGGCACCGGCTATCAGATGGTGCAATCGCTGTTCAGCTTTGCCACCGGCGGGATCTTCGGCACCGGCCTCGGTAACGGTCAACCTGATACCGTGCCGGCGGCGTCGACCGATTTCATCATCGCCGCGTTCGGCGAAGAGCTCGGGCTGGTGGGGCTGGCCAGCATCTTGATGCTCTACACAATCGTCATCGTCCGCGGCTTGCGCACCGCGATCGCGACGCGAGACAGCTTCGGCAAACTACTCGCCGCAGGCCTGGCATCGACGCTGGCCATCCAGCTGTTCATTGTCGTCGGCGGCGTCACCAAGCTCATTCCGCTGACCGGATTGACCACACCCTGGATGTCCTACGGCGGGTCGTCACTGTTGGCGAACTACGTGCTGCTGGCCATCCTGGCTCGCATCTCGCACAGCGCCCGGCGTCCGTTGCGCACCGGTCCGCCGAACGACGTCGCCGATCGCGGCTGCCGGCACCGAGGTGATCGAGCGGGTATGAACACCTCCCTCCGTCGGATCTCGGTGACCGTGATGGCGCTGATCGTGCTGCTACTGCTCAACGCCACGATGACCCAGGTGTTCACCGCCGACGGTCTGCGTGCCGATCCGCGCAATCAGCGCGTCCTGCTCGACGAGTATTCGCGTCAGCGCGGTCAGATCATCGCGGGTGGCCAACTGCTGGCCTATTCGGTAGCCACCGACAGCCGTTTCCGTTTCCTGCGGGTCTATCCCAATCCGGCTGTGTACGCGCCGATTACCGGCTTCTACTCGCTGCGCTATTCGAGCACCGGCCTCGAACGCGCCGAGGACGCGTTGTTGAACGGCTCCGACGAGCGGCTGTTCGGACGTCGGTTGGCCGACTTCTTCACCGGCCGCGACCCGCGCGGCGGCAATGTCGAAACGACGATCAATCCGCGTGTCCAGCAGGCCGCCTGGGACTCGATGCAACAGGGCTGCGGCGGCCCGCCGTGCAAGGGAGCCGTCGTCGCACTGGAGCCGTCCACCGGCAAAATTCTGGCGATGGTGTCGTCGCCGTCGTTTGACCCCAACCTGTTGTCGTCGCACGATCCCGCGCTACAGCAGCAGGCGTGGCAGCGGCTTCGTGACGACCCCGATTCGCCGATGACCAACCGCGCCATCTCCGAGACCTACCCGCCTGGTTCCACGTTCAAGGTGATCACCACCGCGGCGGCGCTGCAGGGCGGCGCCACCGAAGACGAGCAGCTCACCGCGGCGCCGAAAATCACGCTGCCTGGCAGCACCGCAACCTTGGAGAACTACGGTGGGTCCCCGTGCGGCAACGAACCAACCGTGTCGCTGCGGCAGGCATTCGCCTTGTCGTGCAACACCGCATTCGTCCAGTTGGGCATCGCCACCGGTGCCGACGCGCTGCGCAGCATGGCCCACTCGTTCGGAATGGACGGCACTCCCAGCGTCATTCCGCTGCAGGTCGCAGAATCGACTGTCGGGATAATCCCGGACGCCGCTGCGCTGGGGATGTCGAGCATCGGCCAGAAGGACGTCGCGCTGACACCGCTGCAGAACGCCGAAGTCGCCGCCACCATCGCGAATGCCGGCGTGACGATGCACCCCTACCTGATCGACAGGCTCAAGGGACCAGACCTGGCCAACATCAGCACGACCGCTCCCTATCAGCAGCGCCACGCGGTGTCGCCGCAGGTCGCCGCTAAGCTAACAGAGCTGATGGTCGGCGCCGAGAAGGTGGCCCAGCAGAAAGGGGCCATTCCCGGCGTGCAGATCGCATCCAAGACCGGAACCGCGGAGCATGGCACCGACCCGCGTCATACTCCACCGCACGCGTGGTACATCGCGTTTGCGCCCGCGCAATCGCCGAAGGTCGCCGTGGCGGTGCTGGTAGAGGATGGCGCTGACCGCCTGTCCGCGACCGGGGGTGCGCTTGCCGCGCCGATCGGCCGGGCCGTAATCGAGGCCGCGTTGCAGGGGGGACCATGAGCCCGCGAGTTGGGGTGACGCTGTCGGGCCGGTACCGCCTGCAGCGGCTGATCGCCACCGGCGGCATGGGCCAAGTCTGGGAGGCGGTGGACAGCCGGCTGGGCCGGCGCGTCGCGGTCAAGGTGCTCAAGGGAGAGTTCTCCCAGGACCCCGAGTTCATCGAGCGCTTCCGCGCTGAGGCGCGCATCTCCGCGATGCTCAACCATCCCGGCATCGCCAGCGTCCACGACTACGGCGAAAGCCAGATGGACGGCGAGGGGCGCACCGCCTATCTGGTGATGGAATTGGTCAACGGCGAGCCGCTGAATTCGGTGCTCAAGCGCACCGGGCGGTTGTCGCTGCGGCACGCGCTGGACATGCTCGAGCAGACCGGCCGCGCTCTTCAGATTGCGCACGCCGCCGGCCTGGTGCACCGTGACGTCAAGCCGGGCAACATCTTGATCACCCCCACCGGACAGGTGAAGATCACCGACTTCGGTATCGCCAAGGCCGTTGACGCAGCGCCGGTGACCCAGACCGGCATGGTGATGGGCACCGCCCAATACATCGCACCCGAACAGGCCCTGGGGCACGACGCGACCCCGGCCAGTGACGTTTACGCGCTGGGAGTCGTTGGTTACGAAGTAGTTTCGGGGAAGCGGCCGTTCACCGGTGATGGCGCACTGACGGTTGCGATGAAACACATCAAGGAGCCGCCGCCGCCGCTGCCCTCCGAGTTGCCGCCCAACGTGCGCGAACTCATCGAGATCACCCTGGTCAAGAACCCGAGCATGCGCTACCGCAGCGGGGGACCGTTCGCCGACGCTGTCGCCGCGGTGCGGGCCGGCCGCCGTCCGCCGCGACCCAGCCAGTCACCGCCGGCAGGCCGGGCCTCCCCGGCCGCGATCATGCCGTCGGGCCCGCCGACCAAATCCACCACGACCTCTAGCGGCCGCAACGCCGTGCCCCGCCGGTCCCGCCCGTCAACCGGCGGTCACCGCCCGCCGCCAGCCGCGTCGCACGTTCTCATCCGGCCAGCGCGCGCTGCTGTGGGCCGCGGGTGTGCTTGGGGCGCTGGCGATCATCATCGCGGTGCTTATCGTCATCAACTCCCGCGGTGAGACCCAACAGCAGGCGCCCGCCCCGACGGTCACCGATACCGGGACCCCACCGGCCGCTCCGCCCCCTCCGCCCAGCAAGACCCCAAGCGGTTCGGGGATCCACGACAACCTGCGGCTCAGTTGGACGGATCCCGGAGAACACCCAGGCGAATCCTGGACCCCAGGCGCCGCGCCCGGGCACGAGACACCGACAATGACCACCCCGGAGCCCCTGTCCGACCGTTATGAACTAGGCGAGATCCTCGGTTTCGGGGGCATGTCGGAGGTTCATCTGGCCCGCGACCTCCGCCTACACCGAGACGTCGCGGTCAAGGTGCTGCGCGCCGACCTGGCCCGCGACCCGAGCTTCTACCTGCGCTTCCGGCGCGAGGCGCAAAACGCCGCCGCGCTCAATCACCCGTCCATCGTGGCGGTCTACGACACCGGCGAGGCAGAGACACCCGCCGGGCCGCTGCCCTACATCGTCATGGAGTACGTCGACGGCGTCACCCTGCGCGACATCGTGCACACCGACGGCCCGATGACGCCCCGGCGGGCCATCGAGGTCATCGCCGACGCCTGCCAGGCGCTGAACTTCAGTCATCAGCACGGCATCATCCACCGCGATGTCAAGCCGGCGAACATCATGATCAGCGACGAAGGACGCGGTCAAGGTGATGGACTTCGGGATCGCGCGCGCGCTTGCCGACAGCGGCAATAGCGTCACCCAGACCTCGGCCGTTATCGGCACCGCCCAGTACTTGTCACCCGAACAAGCGCGTGGCGAATCCGTGGACGCCCGCTCCGACGTCTATTCGTTGGGCTGCGTTCTTTACGAAATGCTCACCGGTGAACCACCTTTCACAGGGGACTCGCCCGTCGCAGTCGCCTACCAGCATGTCCGGGAAGATCCGATTCCACCGTCGCAGCGACACGAGGGCATCTCACGCCGACCTCGACGCCGTTGTGCTCAAGGCGCTGGCCAAGAACCCGGAGAACCGTTACCAGACCGCGGCAGAGATGCGCGCCGACCTGGTTCGCGTGCACAACGGTGAGGCTCCCGAAGCGCCCAAGGTCCTCACTGACGCCGAGCGGACCTCGCTGATGTCGGCCGCGCCTTCGAACCAACACGCCCCGCGCACCGATCCGCTACCGCGCCAGGCCGTGGACACCGACGGTGATCGCGGTGGTTCAGTTGGCCGCTGGGTGGTGGCCGTCGCCGTGCTGGCGGTCCTAACGCTCGCCGTCGTGATCAGCTTCAATACGTTCGGCGGCAATACCCGCGACATTCAAGTCCCCGACGTGCGGGGCCAGGTGTCGGCCGACGCTATCGCCGTTCTGCAAAACCGGGGCTTCAAGCCGCACACCCTGCAAAAACCGGATTCGACGATTCCGCCCGACCACGTCATCGGCACCGACCCCGGCGCCAACGCGTCGGTGAGTGCGGGCGACGACGTCACCGTCAATGTCTCCACCGGACCCGAGCAACGCGAAGTACCCGACGTCTCCTCGCTGACCTATGCCGACGCGGTCACCAAGCTGAAGGCCGCCGGATTCACCAAGTTCAAGCAGGCGAACTCACCGTCGACCCCGGAGACACTGGGCAAGGTGATCGCAACCGACCCGCCGGCCAACCAGACGTCGGCGATCACCAACGTCGTCACCGTCATCGTCGGCTCCGGGCCGGAGACGAAAGAGGTGCCCGACGTCACGGGCCAGAACGTCGACGACGCGCAAAAGAACCTGACCGTCTACGGCTTCACCAAGTTCAGCCAGGCGCCGGTGGACAGCCCCCGGCCGGCCGGTGAGGTGCTCGGCACCAATCCGCCTAAGGGCCAGACGGTTCCGCTCGACAAGGTGATCGAACTACAGGTCTCCAAGGGCAACCAAATCGTGATGCCCGACGTGATCGGCATGTTCTGGAACGACGCCGAGCCGCGGTTGCGCGCGCTGGGCTGGGCAGGACTGCTGGACAAGGGTCCCGACGTCGACGCCGGTGGGTCCCAGCACACCAAGATCGTGTTTCAGAACCCGCCGGCCGGCGCCGGAGTCAACAAGGACGGCATCATCACGCTGAAGTTCGGTCAGTAGCCTCGGGATCGGTGGGGAAATACGGCCGGACCGCGGCTCGGACCTCGTTCTCCAGCCGGCGGACCAGCGTATCGTCGCGCACCCATCCGCAGTAGCCGAGCCAGTTGGCCAGCATCCGGTGCCCACCCTCGGTCAGAATCGATTCCGGATGGAACTGCACGCCGTGAATCGGCAGCTCGGTGTGACGCACCGCCATGATCACTTCGCTTTGGGTGCGGGCCGTGACCTCCAGCACGGACGGCAACGACTCCGGCAGGATGGTCAGCGAGTGGTATCGGGTCGCCGTGAATGGATCCGGAAGCCCCTGCAAAACACCGACATTCGTGTGAAATACGCTGCTGGTCTTGCCGTGCAGCAACTCGGGTGCGCGGTCCACGGTGGCACCGAATGCGACGCCGATAGCCTGGTGCCCCAGGCACACCCCCAACAGTGGGGTCCGCGCCGCGGCGCAGGCCCGCACTAGGCTGATCGACGCGCCCGCGCGTTCCGGAGTGCCCGGGCCGGGGCTGAGCAGTACACCGTCGAAACGCTCGGCGGCATAGCCCTCACCCCCCTTACCGCTCTGACCGAATAGCCGGGCGTCGTCATTGCGCCATACCTCGGCCTCGACACCGAGCTGGCCGAGGTACTGCACCAGGTTGAACACGAAGCTGTCGTAGTTGTCGACAACCAGGATCCGCATCGTGTCAGGTTACCGCCCGGCCCCTCAGTACCCCAACGGGCCCGCGGGCTGTGCGTAATGCATCCGAACCGGTTCGGAATGGCCGACGAGCGCTACGTCAGGCTTGACCTCTTCGTGGTAGCCGAGGCCGAAGCGGACCACGTACTGCTTGTAGAGGGTCACCAGGGGAGCTGCGGCCAGCGCCGCTTGCATGGCCGCGGCATCACCGATCGCGGTAACCGTGTAGGGCGGGCTGTAAGTACGCCCGTTGAGCAGCAAGGTGTTCCCGACGCACCGGGGCACCGAAGTTGCGATGATCCGCTGGTCCTGCATCTGGATGGCCTCCGCATCGGAACTCCACAACGCGTTGAGAACGGCCTGGATGTCTTGCTGGTGCACCACCAGGTCGTCGGGCGACGCATCGCGCGGGAAGCGACCGTTGGCGTCGCGTTGCGCGTCCTGCAGCGTCACCACCAGGCCCGGCCCGTGGACCGGATCCATCCCGGCCTCGCCAGCCAGCTCGGCAGACCGCCTCCGCATCGCCGCCAGAGCTGCATCCGGAGACCGCCCGTGCGCGGAGTCCATCTTGTTGACCAGCTCGTCGCGTTCAGCGTTGAGACCGCTGACCGACGACTGCGCCGCGCGGACGAGGTCGACCAGGCGCGGTGCGTCACTGCGGCGGATCTCGGAGCCACCGGACACCCCGTGCGTGGCGGCCAGCAGCAGCCCGGCCAGCAGACACACCACAGGGACGCCGAAACGCCACGGTGAGCGGCGCGTATCGCTCATCGGCTCTCCGTTTCCTGGTCACCGGGCCGGGTGAGCTAGTCTCGTAGCCAAGTTAGCACCGTGTTGTTGAGGTCGGTCCCGAGTAGACCCAAGGTAACCCGAGGAAAGCATGCCGAAGTCCAAGGTCCGCAAGAAGAACGACTTCACCGTCGCCGCGGTCAGCCGCACGCCGGTGAAAGTGAAGGTCGGACCGTCGAGTGTGTGGTTCGTTTGCTTGTTCGTCGGCCTGATGCTGATCGGGCTCATCTGGTTGATGGTGTTCCAATTGGCGGCCGTCGGAAGCCAGGCTCCCACCGCGCTGCACTGGATGGCGCAACTCGGTCCGTGGAACTATGCGATCGCGTTCGCCTTCATGATCACCGGCTTGTTGCTCACCATGCGTTGGCACTGACCCCACGACCGCGCCCGAAATGAATTCATCTCGCGGTCGATGCATTACTCATTCAGCAACCATGACGCCACGCAATCACACGCGTGTGATTTATCCCCACTGTTGATAGCTGCTGTGGATAACCGCGTTGGCAGTGGTGGAAGGGCCGGAAAGCGCATGCAGCAAACAACCTGGGAGCCGCCTGCCGCGGGAATCGCTGGTTGCGGGGCCGTTGGCGTTTTGATGGCTATCGCCTCTGTGACCATTGTCACAGACACGCCGGGGCGTCTCCTGACCGGCGTTGCGGCACTGGGCATGATCTTGTTTGCGGGCGTGTCATGGCGCGCGCGCCCGAAACTGGCAATTACCCCCGACGGTCTGGCGCTGCGGGGCTGGTTCCGGACGCAACTATTGCGCGAACCCGACATCAAGATCATCACGATCACCGAGTTCCGGCGCTTTGGCCGCAAGGCTCGGTTACTCGAGATCGAAATGGTCGACGGGACGCTGGTGATCTTCTCCCGTTGGGACCTGGGCACCAACCCATTGGACGTGCTCGACGCCCTCACCGCCGCCGGCTACGCCGGGCACAAGGGACGCTGAGAAGCGCTGGGCCCGAGCCGGCCGGGGTTGCTTACGTGATCGTGATTGACTCGATGACGACCGCTTCAGCGGGGCGGTCGTTGCCGTCGGTGGCCGTTGTTTCGATCGCGTCGACGACCTTCTGTGACGCCGGGTCGATGACCTCACCGAAGATGGTGTGGCGCCGGTTCAAGTGCGGTGTCTGACCGACGGTGATGAAGAACTGCGAGCCGTTGGTGCCCGGCCCGGCGTTGGCCATCGCCAGCAGGTAGGGCTTGTCGAACTGCAACTCCGGGTGGAATTCGTCGGCGAACTTGTAGCCCGGCCCGCCGCGACCCGTACCCGTCGGATCTCCACCCTGGATCATGAAGCCCTGGATCACCCGGTGAAAAACCGCGCCATCGTAAAACGGGCCGGACGGGCCGCCCGACGCGTTCTGGGTCGAGTACTCCTTGGTGCCCTGCGCCAGTCCAACGAAGTTGGCAACGGTCTTGGGCGCATGGTTTCCAAAGAGGGCGACCTTGATGTCGCCGCGGTTGGTGTGCAGCGTGGCGGTGGCAGTCTGAATGGGGCTGTTAGTCACGACTCGAGAGTCTGCCACCACGCGCACGCACGCCCGCAGCCGGTGCCACTCGACCAGAGTCCCCGCGCCGAAAACATCGCGCGCGCATCGGTCCCGCCGGCGCGCTTATGGTGGCAGTCTGTAGGTTTCACGTGTCGACGCAAGATGGCGCTGAGTTGGCGCAGCGCGGCAGCGAGCAGCACAGAAAGGTGCCCGATGAAAGCGCAGGCGGAATCCCAGTTGACCCCCCGGGAGCGACTGACCCGAGGCTTGACCTACTCGGCCGTGGGACCGCTGGACGTCACCCGAGGGGTTGTCGGGCTTGGAGTCCACTCCGCGCAGACGACCGCGTCGGAGCTTCGCCGCCGGTATCGAGAAGGCCAACTGGCACGCGACATCGCCGCGGCCCAAGAGACGATCGCCCAGGAGCTGGCCGCCGCGCAGGAAGTGGTCGCAAACCTGCCGCAGGCGCTGCAGCAGGCGCGGCGGTCGCAACGCCGCAACAAGCGGCCGTTAGTCATCGCGGGCGTCGTCGTCGCGGTGTTGGCCGGCGGCGCCATAGCGTTCAGCATCGTCAGGCGTTCGTCCCGCCCGGAGCCGTCGCCCCGGCCACCCAGCGTGGACGTGCAGCCGCGTCCCTGAGCCGCGCTGTTGACTAGGCTGCGCTATTAATTTGTGGAGCCTAGGGGAATCGAACCCCTGACACCTGCCTTGCAAAGGCAGTGCTCTACCAACTGAGCTAAGGCCCCTCGTCGGCCACATGCCAGACCTCGACGCTGCGTCGGGACCGCACCACCGCCACGACCGCCACAGCGATCAATGCCAACGGCAATGCGAGTCTCACACAACGTCCTGACGGGCACATGGTTGTGGGCCTAGGAGGACTCGAACCTCCGACCTCTTCGTTATCAGCGAAGCGCTCTAACCACCTGAGCTATAGGCCCATACACGAGTACGGCCGAGCGCCGAGATTACCGCAATCGGCGCCGCACCCCCAAAACTGCGATTAATCCCGGTCTGCGAGCGTCACTTCGATACCGCCGATCAGATCGGTGGCCAGGTTGTACACGAACGCGGCGATAGTGGCCATGGCACTCAGCAACACGATATTGACCAAGCCGATCAACACGGCGCCACCGAAGATGGTTCCGCTGGAGACCAGTTCACCGCTGCTGCCGCTGGTGTTGTTCAACAGGTCACCGACGTTGCTGTTCAGCTTGGCCCACACACCCATGCCGCCGAGCACCAGGTAGAGGAATGCGACCGCAACCATCCAGACGAAGAACAACGCCACCGAAAGTGTCAGGGACACCTTCAACGTGCTCCACGGATCAATCCGGCGGATTTGCATGCTGGCCCGAACCGGTCCCCGGCCGCGCCGGGATACCTGAACGCGATGTTCCCCGGATTCTGAGGTGGCTGAACGCCCCGCTGAGCTAGGCGGCTCCGAACTACGGTCGGGCGTGGCTGTGCGCTGTGACGACCGCGGAATCGGCCCAGACAGATCGGGCAACTCACTGGCGTAGGCATCGGCGGGGGCACTGTCGCCACCTGTCGCCGGTGTCGCCGATCCGGAGATGAAGCGATTCAGCCGGGCGTCAGCGCCGACGGGCTGGGCCGCGGGCCGCACCTCAGTGGGTTGTTCTGTGTGCTGGCGCGTTCCCTGAGAAGCCCGCGCGGCGCCCCGCTGCCAGGGCGGCGAATCTCCTGCGTCCTGAGCCTGTGCGGGCGTCGCCCGGGCGGCGGGGGTCCGCTCGACCGCACCATCCCCATTGAGGCTGTCGCCCTTTTTGGGGGCGCCCGGCTCGTTCGGTGACGTCACACCGACTCCTTACCTGTGTACCAAGGCCACCCGGGCGGTGGTAGTCGCATTATGTCTGGTCGTCCGCATCGTCGGCTTCGTCGCCCGTCTCCTCGGCGTTGCGCGCGATAGCCAACAGTGTGTCGCCTTCACCGAGGTTCATCAACCGAACACCCTTGGTCTGCCGTCCCGCCTTACGGACTTGGCGCGCCGCCGTCCGGATGACACCACCGATGGAGGTGATCGCGTAGAGCTCGCTGTCGTCGTCAACAATCAATGCTCCGACCAGCCTGCCACGCCGGCGGTCGAACATGACGGTCAGGACTCCCTTGCCGCCGCGGCCCTGCACCGGGTATTCCTCGATCCCGGTGCGTTTGGCGTAGCCCCCGGACGTGGCGACCAGTAGGTAGGTGCCTTCGCGGACCACGTTCAGCGACAGCAGCCGGTCGTCGGTGTTGAATCGCATGCCCTGCACGCCGGAGGTGGCGCGACCCATCGGCCGCAGTGCCTCGTCGGTCGCCGAGAACCTGATGGACTGCCCGTTCGCCGAGACCAACAGCAGGTCGTCGTCGGCCGAGCACAGCACGGCACCGACCAGTTCGTCGTTGTCGCGCAGGTTGACCGCCACGATTCCACCCGACCGGTTCGAGTCGAAGTCGGTCAGCCTGGACTTCTTGACCAGGCCATTCCGGGTAGCCAACACCAGGTACGGGGCGTCTTCGTAACTCTGGATCTGGATGACCTGGGCGATGCGTTCCTCAGGCTGGAAGGCCAAGAGGTTGGCTACGTGCTGCCCGCGCGCCGTGCGTAAAGCCTCCGGCAGTTCGTACGCCTTGGCCCGGTAGACCCGGCCCTGGGTCGTGAAGAACAGGATCCAGTCGTGCGTGGAGCACACGAAGAAGTGCCGGACGATGTCGTCCTGTTTCAGCCCGGCGCCCTGCACGCCCTTGCCGCCGCGTTTCTGGCTGCGGTACAGATCGGTCTTGGTGCGCTTGGCGTAACCGGTTTCGGTGATGGTGACGACAACATCCTCGCGGGCGATGAGATCCTCGTCGCTGACGTCGCCGTCGGCCGGGATGATCCGGGTGCGACGGTCGTCGCCGTACTTTTCGACGATCTCGCCCAGCTCGTCGCGCACGATTCCGCGCTGGCGCTCGGGCTTGGCCAGGATGTCTTCCAGGTCGGCGATCTCGGCCTCGATCTTGGCCAGGTCGTCGACGATGCGCTGGCGCTCCAGGGCCGCCAGCCGCCGCAGCTGCATGTCCAGGATGGCTTGGGCCTGGATCTCGTCGATGTCGAGCAGCTCGATCAGCCCGGTGCGGGCGATGTCGACGGTCTCCGAGGCCCGGATCAGCGCGATGACCTCGTCCAAGGCGTCCAGGGCCTTGACGAGGCCGCGCAGGATGTGCGCCCGCTCGTTGGCCTTGCGCAGCCGGTATCTGGTGCGCCGGACGATGACGTCGAGTTGGTGCTCGACGTAGTAGCGGATCATCTGGTCGAGGCGCAGCGTGCGGGGGACGCCGTCGACGATCGACAGCATGTTGGCGCCGAAGCTGGTCTGCAGCTGGGTGTGCTTGTAGAGGTTGTTGAGCACCACCTTGGCCACCGCATCGCGCTTGACCTCGACGACGATGCGCACTCCGACCCGGTCGCTGCCCTGATCTTCGACGTTGGCGATTCCGGCCAGCCTGCCGTCCCGGACTTGCTCGGCGATCGAGGTGATGAAATTGTCGTGGTTCACCTGGTACGGCAACTCGGTGATGACCAGCAATGTCCGGCCGCGCGAATCTTCCTCTACCGCAACCACTCCGCGCATCCGGATGGAGCCGCGCCCGGTCTTGTAGGCATCCGCGATACCTTGCGAACCGACGATCAGCCCGGCCGTGGGGAAGTCGGGGCCTTTGATCCGCTCGGTGACGGCAGCCAGCGTCGCCTCTTCGTCGGCGTCGTAATTCTCCAGCGCCCAGAACACCGCCTCGGCGAGCTCGCGGAGGTTGTGCGGCGGCATGTTGGTCGCCATGCCGACGGCGATGCCACCGGAACCGTTGGCCAGCAGGTTGGGGAACCGGCTGGGCAGCACCGTCGGCTCTTGCACCCGGCCGTCGTAATTGGGTACGAAATCGACTGTCTCCTCGTCGATTTCACGTAGCATTTCCATTGCCAGCGGGGTCAGCCGCGCTTCGGTATATCTCATGGCGGCAGCGGGGTCGTTGCCCGGCGAACCGAAGTTGCCCTGACCGTCGACGAGTGGATACCGCAGCGACCACGGCTGCGCCATCCGCACCAACGTGTCGTAGATGGACGCGTCGCCGTGTGGGTGATAATTGCCCATCGTCTCGGCGACCGAGCGCGCCGACTTGGCGTGGCTGCGGTCCGGACGGAACCCCGAGTCGTACATCGCGTACAGCACCCGGCGGTGCACCGGTTTGAGGCCGTCCCGCACTTCCGGCAGCGCGCGGCCCACGATCACGCTCATCGCGTAATCGATGTAGCTGCGTTGCATCTCCTGCTGAATGTCGACCGGCTCGATCCGGTCGACGGAGTCGTCGCCCGGTGGCAGCGTGGTGTCAGTCATTTCGTCCTCGTATCGTTTGGCGCGTCTGACTCATCAGACATCCAGGAAGCGAACGTCCTTGGCATTGCGGGTAATAAAGCTTCGGCGTGCCTCGACGTCCTCGCCCATCAAAATGGAGAACAGCTCGTCGGCGGCGGCGGCATCGTCGAGGGTGATCTGCCGCAGCACCCTGACCGACGGGTCCATGGTTGTTTCCCACAACTCCTTGGCATCCATCTCGCCCAGACCCTTGTAGCGCTGGATGCCGTCTTCCTTGTTGATCTTCCTGCCGGCCTTCTGACCCGCCTCCAGCAGACCGTCCCGTTCTCGGTCGGAATAGGCGAACTCCGGCTCGCTGCGCTGCCACTTCAGCTTGTACAGCGGTGGTTGCGCCAGGAACACATGCCCGTTTTCGATCAGCGGTCGCATGAACCGGAACAACAACGTCAACAGCAGTGTCGAGATGTGCTGGCCGTCAACGTCGGCGTCGGCCATCAGCACGATCTTGTGGTAGCGCAGCTTGGTGAGATCGAACTCGTCGTGGATCCCGGTGCCTAGCGCGGTGATGATGGCCTGGACTTCAGTATTTTTCAGCACCCGGTCGATGCGGGCCTTTTCGACGTTGATGATCTTGCCGCGCAACGGCAGGATCGCTTGGAACATCGAGTCGCGGCCGCTCTTCGCCGAACCGCCGGCCGAATCACCCTCCACCACATACAGTTCACACTTTCGCGGATCGGTGGATCGGCAGTCGGCCAGCTTACCGGGCAGGCCCCCGATATCGGTTGCGCTCTTGCGGCGCACCAACTCCCGCGCCTTGCGCGCAGCCATCCGAGCCTGCGCCGACGACACCGCCTTGTTAACAACGATTTTGGCTTCCGAAGGATTGGCCTCGAACCAGTGGGTCAACTGTTCATTGCAGATTTTCTGCACAAAAGACTTCACTTCGGTGTTGCCCAGCTTGGTCTTGGTCTGGCCCTCGAACTGCGGTTCACTGACCTTGACCGAGATCACCGCGGCCAAGCCTTCCCGGATATCGTCGCCGGTGAGGTTGGCCTCTTTCTCTTTGAGCAGCTTCTTGTCTTTGGCGTACTTGTTCACCACCGATGTCAACGCGCTGCGGAAGCCCTCTTCGTGCGTGCCGCCCTCGTGCGTATTAATGGTGTTGGCGAAGGTGTGCACCGACTCCGAATATCCGCCGTTCCACTGCATCGCGATTTCGACTTCGTGGCCCGTGCCTTTGCCCTCGAAGTCGATGATGCTCTGTTGAATTGGGCTTTTGGTGCGGTTGATGTGCTTGACGAAGTCGACCAGGCCGCCGGGGTAGTGGAAGGTGCGGTGCTTGACCTTGTGCGGACCCTTCGATTCGGCCGCCTTTTCTTCGGCGGACTTGGGCGCTTCGGCGGTATCGCTAACCACATCGTCAACGACGTCTTCTTGGGTCACCCGTTCGTCGGTGAAATTGATCGTCAAACCCTTGTTCAGAAATGCCATCTCCTGCAACCTGCGGGCCACCGTCTCGAAGTCGTATTCGGTGGTCTCGAAGATCTCAGCATCGGCCCAGAACCTGATCGTGGTTCCGGTTTTCTTGGTCGCCTCACCTTGTTTCAGGGTGCCGGGCACGGCGTGGTCGTAAACCTGAGACCACTCGTGGCCGTCCCGGGAGATATCGACCTCGAGCAGCCTCGACAAGGCGTTGACCACCGACACGCCGACGCCATGCAGGCCGCCACTGACGTTGTAGCCGCTGTTCTCGCCACCGAACTTGCCGCCGGCGTGCAGCTGGGTCATGACCACATCGACGGTGGGCACCCCGGTCGCGTGCATGGCGACCGGAATACCGCGGCCGTTATCTCGGACCTCGACACCGCCGTCGTCGAGTAACCGGACGTCGACCTGCGTGGCGTAGCCGGCCATCGCCTCGTCTACCGAGTTATCGACCACCTCCCAAATCAGGTGGTGCAGACCGCGCTCGCCGGTGGACCCGATGTACATGCCGGGGCGTTTGCGGACGGCCTCCAGCCCCTCGAGAATCGTGATCTGGTCAGCGCCGTATTCGTTTTGTGCCTTCTTAGTCTGGGCAGCCACGGTCCGTGTGTGCTCCTTGGGGTTGCATGCGAGCGGTCCAGTCACCGCAGCAGTCGCATCCAACCACTCTACCGTTATCCACCGACGGCACCGATTTTCAGGCGGCGTTTCCACCTATCTGATCGTGCCGTGCGCTCAATATCTTCGCTCGTCGCGCGTCCCGACGTTTGCCGTACGGGTCCGTTTCGTCCTGGCGGATCTGAGCGGCCGATCTTCGGGGTCGATTCCGGGAACCAAATGGGCTGCTGGTAACCCTAACCGTAAGTGTCGCGAGGCCCCCTGCCGGAGATGTGGCGTGGCCCCTTCCGCCAGGACGGGGCCGCCGGGCCGGTGATCTTCAGCGATGTCACCACACCGTTGCCGACGGCCGCCGCGATCTTGGCCAGCACTTGCGCCTGAACCATCCGCAATTGGGTCGCCCATGCCGTGGATTCGGCCGTCACGCTGAGCACACCTTCATTCGAGCGCAGTCGGCGTCGCGTGGTCGGCGATCTGCTGACCGACGACCAACGGCCAATGCCCGAGCACCGTGCCCTCGGCGACGTGCGCGGACCAGCCGCGTTTTTTTGCCAGATCCCGCGCCACTCGACCAAGCGGTTGGGGATCACGTATGTCCGGCCCTGGACCCGACCAGCTGCGCCGCCGGCCCGCGACACGGCGGCCGGAAACCGGCGTAGCGCGCCCGCGACCGGCGTCCTTTCCCTGCGCGCGTGCGGTGGCGCGGGCTTCCTCGAGGGTTCGCCTGACCAAGTCGATGCCCGTCAACTTCGCCGCTTCTTCGGTGCGCTCCGGGTCAGGCCCAACCTGTTGGTCGTCGGCGTCGGTCATAGCCGCACCTCCGACATGCGTCCAGAGTCACTGTCGCGTAAATCGATGCGTACCCGGGTAGCGTCCCAATCGGCAGGGATGTCTTCCAGGACCGCCGCGGTCACCAGCACCTGTTCCGCGGTCTCTGCAACCGTGGCCAGTGCGCGCCTGCGGGTCGCGTCGAGTTCGGCGAACACATCGTCCAGCAACAGCACCGGCTCGCTGCCGTCGGCCCGCAACAGCTCGTAGGCCGCCAGCCGCAGGGCTATCGCGAATGACCACGATTCCCCGTGGCTGGCAAAGCCTTTCGCAGGTTGATCGCCGAGTCGTAACTCGAGATCATCGCGGTGCGGACCAACGAGACACACGCCGCGTTCCAGTTCAGCGTCGCGGCGCGCCGATAGCGCTGTCAACAATGCGGCCTGCAGCAATTCGCGGTCGGAGCCGTCGGCGCCTGCGGCTTCGTCGGGCACCAAGCCTTCGATGCTGGCCCGGTACGCTGACCGCCGCCGGTCCGTGATCCGGGTGCCAATAATTGGTAGGCCTTTTCCAGCTCTGGCGCTAAGTGGTTGACCAAATCAATTCGCGCGGCCATCAATTCGGCTCCGTGTTCAGCCAACCTGCCATCCCATACCTCGAGAGTGTCGAGCGCGCCGCGATCTCCGCGGTATCGTGCGCCGGATAGCGACTTCAACAACGCCGTGCGCTGCCGCAAAACCTTGTCATAGTCGGCGCGCACCGCTGCGATCACCGGTCGGCGCACGATCGCCAAATCATCGAGATACCGGCGGCGGTCGGCGGGATCCCCGCGGACCAAAGCCAAGTCCTCCGGAGCAAACAACACCGCCTGCAATACCCCGACAATCTCGCGGGTGCTGCGCACCGGTGAACGATTCAGCCGAGCCTTGTTCGCCCTGCCCGCCGCGATCTCCAGGTCGACGGCGCATTCCCTACCCTCGTTGACCACGATCGTCGAGACCACCGCGCGAGTGGCGCCCGCTCGGATCAACGGCGCGTCGGTCCCGACCCGGTGCGAACCCAAAGTGGTCGAATACCACAGGGCCTCAATCAGATTCGTCTTCCCAAAACCATTGGGACCGACGAACACCGTCCGACCCGGTTCTAATTCGAGGTCGGCGTGTGCCCAGGAGCGGAAATCACGCAATCCTAAATGTCGGACGTACACCTACCCGGGCAACCGAACTGGCATCAACAAGTAGACATAATCCGTTGGCGGGGCGGCAAATGGACCGCTACCGGTCGGCGGGCTGTCGTCTCCGGACGCCGGGCGCAGCAACGCCGGCTTACCCGGCGTGGTGAATCCAAAGGACACCCGCTCTGAATGCACGGAACTCAGTCCGTCGGTCAGATATGTCGGGTTGAACGCGATCGTCAACGGTTCACCGAGGAAATCGACCGCAAGATCCTCTTCCGCCCGACCCACATCGTCGGCCCCCGCCGAAAGCCTCAGCAGCCCGTCGCCGAATTCCATGCGCACCTGCGCGCCCCGGTCCGCTACCAGCGCGACGAGCTTGATGGCTTCGGTCAACTCGGCCACGTTGATCGTGGCAACCGCGGTGTGCTCAGCCGGCAGCAATTGCCGGAACTTCGGGAATTCCGCGTCCAAAAGGCGAGTGGTGCTGCGCTTGCCATTCCCGCTGATACCGAGCAGCCCGTCTTTCCCAACTCCGGCCCCTGCTCCCAACGACAGCCGGACTTCAGAGCCGTCGAGGCCTGCTTTGGCGGCCTCCGCCAGTGTTTTCGCGGGTACCAGCACCGCGGCTTCGATTTCGGGCGACAAGGCGGACCAGGTCAGTTCGCGAACCGCCAGACGAAACCTGTCAGTGGCGGCCAAAACCACCGTCTCGCCCGAGATCTCCACCCGAATTCCAGTCAGCATGGGCAGGGTGTCGTCTCGGCCGGCCGCGATCGCGACCTGTGCAGATTGCCTCGGCGAACAGATCCGACGGCAAGGTGCCGGTCTCTTCCGGCAGTGTCGGCAGCGTCGGGTAATCCTCGACCGCCATCGTCGGCAACGAGAATCTGGCATTACCGCAGGTCAGTGACACACGGTTGCCCTCCGCAGTGAAGTCAACGGGTTTGTTCGGCAACGCCCGGGTGATATCTGACAACAGCCTTCCCGACACCAAAACGCTACCCGGAGAAGCTATTTCGGCTGCAACCTGTGCTTCGGCGGAAACCTCGTAGTCGAATCCCGAGATCGTCAGGCCATCGTCCGAGCCGGTCAACAGAACCCCCGACAGGACCGGCACGGCCGGCCTGGTGGGCAGATTCTTCGCCACCCACGACACCGCATCCGCGAAGGATTCGCGCACCAAACGGAACTTCAAGTCGGTGAGGCCAGCTCTTGTCGTCGCCGCGTCCATAGCGTCCCTTCACCTAGCAAGAGTTCGAACCCGATGGCTAGCCCCTGCAACAAACGCTGGGCCACGACGACCGCAAGCGGGAGTCGAAGAACAACCGTAAATCCTCTGAGGCCATCTTCAAAGCTAATCGCAACGGCCGACATGCCCGGTCGGCAGGCGCGCTGGAGACCCTGTGTAACGGATCTTCCCCAAGGCTGTTCTTCAAAGAAGAAAGGAAGAAGATATCTCAATAACAGTATTAAGGGGTGTGGATTCTGGGGATAGCACAGCCTTGATGCTGCTAGGGGAGCGATCGGGTTGTGGATGACAACGCTGTTGACTGTGTGCGCGGTGTGGGTCCGTTGGGGAGGAAACAGCGGTGTACACGTGCCGCCGGGTGTTGCACGGACGTTTGACCGGTTTGTGCACAGGGGTGCGCACACGACCGGGGTGTGACTGGTGTGACAGGGGGGTGAGAAGTTTCTTGAAAAAAACTTCGGCCCGTGCGTTGAAGTCAGCGCTTGGAGCGCTGACGGATGCGAGTTGTGAGTTCCTTGACGTGATCGAAGACCTCACGTCGGTGGGCCATTTCGGACAAGATCTTTCGCTGCGCGTACATGACCGTGGTGTGGTCGCGCCCGAATGCCTGGCCGATCTTGGGAAGTGAAAGGTCGGTCAGCTCGCGGCACAGGTACATCGCGATCTGTCGGGATTGGGCCAGCGCCCGCGTCTTGCCTGGGCCACGCAACTCTTCGACCGTCGTGTCGAAGTATTCGGCTGTGGCCGCCATGATGGTTGCCGCGCTGATCTGCATGGTGCTGGCGTCCGCGATGAGGTCGCGAAGCACAATCTCCGCCAGGGCTTTGTCGATTGCTGTCTTGTTCAGTGATGCGAACGCAGTGACCCGGATCAGAGCGCCCTCGAGCTCGCGGATGTTGCGCTCGATGCTGCTGGCGATGAGCTCGAGCACGTCATCAGGCACCGCGAGTCGTTCCATCTGCGCTTTTTTGCGCAGGATGGCGATGCGGGTTTCCAATTCGGGAGGCTGAACGTCGGTGATCAGGCCCCATTCGAACCGAGTCCTCAGCCGGTCTTCCAGGGTGGCGAGCTGCTTCGGTGGCCGGTCCGAAGAGATGACGATCTGCTTGTTGGCGTTGTGCAAGGTGTTGAAGGTGTGGAAGAACTCTTCCTGGATCCCTTCTTTACCTTCGATGAACTGGATGTCATCGACAAGTAGCACGTCGACGTCGCGGTAGCTGCGCTTGAAGGCAACCTTGCGGTCGTCGCGCAGCGAGTTGATGAAGTCGTTGGTGAATTCCTCGGTGGAGACGTACTTGACTCGCATGCCCGGGAACAGGCGCTGTGCGTAATTCCCGGCGGCATGCAGTAAGTGGGTTTTGCCGAGGCCCGACTCACCCCAGATGAACAGCGGGTTGTAGGCACGCGCTGGCGCTTCTGCGATCGCCAAAGCGGCGGCATGCGCGAACCTGTTGGAGGCGCCGATGACAAATGTGTCGAACGTGTAGCGCCGGTTGAGGCTGGTTCCGCCGGCGGCAGCGGTATCGGCGGCGTGTGGCCGTTCGGTGAAGTAGGTCGGCCAGCTGTGCTGGGGATCACCGGCGATTTCACCGTTTTCGTCACCCTCGTCGGCGTCGCCGGACATCTCGACGTCGGGGTCTTCGGGTTGGGGGAAGGATTCCGGGTTGGTGAGGGCGTTGTCGTCTGCATCGTCCGAAGGGGGGGCGATGCGCACACCGAGTTGGATCTGCTGTCCGAGCCGCCGGCTCAGCGCGTCGGTGATTGGCTCACGCAAATGTCGCTCGATCTCATTTTGTACAAAGCTGCTCGGAACCGACAACAGAGCAAACCCCTCGACGATGGTGAGCGGCTGGACAAGGTTGAGCCAGGCCCTTTGCTGGGGAGTCAGCGGAGTGACGAGAGTCGTGCGATTAGCCGCTAGGCCGTCAGCGGCGGACTCGCCATTGAGCTCCGAGACAACCGCGTTCCACACTGTTGTGAAGCTTGAACCGGGGTCATCGGTCAACGACGTATCTCCCTGGTTCTTGCGATATCCGGGCTTTCAACACAAAACCGTACAAAACAACGTTTGGCGACAAAGCAACTGTCCACATAGTTATGCACAGGTGTGGACAGGAGGATCAGTAAACGAACCGAAGCCTACCGGCCACGGCACGCGATCTCCATGCTGATGACAACCCGTGGAGGTCGCCTAGGCAGCTAGTTGATCCGCCATCCTCACTTCGTTGTCGAGCTCCGTTCCGGGCTGAAACGGCATTGCCCGAAGCTAACAGTTTTCCGTGCGGCTGCCAACAGTTCTGCCGCATTCCAATTTGGGCTTTCGAGGGCTTCCCGGGGGGAAGGCGTTCGTTGGGGGCGGGCCAGGTTTGACCCGGCGAACGCGCGTCAGTACTCTCAATCAGTCGCCCGAAAGTCGGCGATACGGCTGCGACCCACATCGATGTCGGTTGGGGACCGCGCCGGCCAGTAAGTAGTACCACCTCCGACCGAACCGCGGATCAACTCGCTTGCGAAGCGTGAGCGGCCGGAGGACGCCAGACAGAACGCCAGACAGAACCAGGAGAACGCCGTGGCCAAGGGCAAACGGACCTTCCAGCCGAATAACCGGCGCCGAGCCCGCGTGCACGGATTCCGCTTGCGGATGCGTACCAGGGCCGGGCGGGCCATCGTGTCCGGCCGGCGCCGCAAGGGCCGCCGCGAGTTATCTGCCTGATCTGAACGGCAGGTTTTCCGGCGGTGCTTCCCGCACGCAACCGCATGAGGCGGTCGACCGAGTTCGATGAGACGGTGAAGTACGGGATGCGTGCCGTGCAGCGCGATGTCATCGTTCACGTTCGGCGGGCTGATGACGAGCGATGGCGGTGGGTCCACGGGTCGGCCTGATCATCGCCAAGCCGGTGGGTTCGGCAGTCGAGCGGCATCGGGTCGCGCGTCGGCTGCGGCATGTCGCCCGGACCATGTTGGCCGGCCTCGACCAATCCGACCGAGTGGTAATCCGGGCGCGGCCCAGCAGCCGGAATGTGTCCTCAGCGTGGTTGGAGCAGCAGTTGCGAAGCGGTTTGCGACGAGCTTTCGAGTTGGCGGGAACCAACCGGTGACTCTGTGGAAGCGGGTTCGGGCAGCATTCCTGCGAACAATCAGCCAAACAGGAAAGAGTTCGGCGACAGGCCTGGTCTTTCTGATCCAGCTGTACCGCCACATGGTGTCGCCATTGCGGCCGCCGACGTGTCGGTTCATTCCGACCTGCAGCCAGTACGCCGCCGATGCGCTTACCGAGTACGGCTTGATTCGGGGGAGCTGGTTGGCCGCGGCCAGACTCGCCAAGTGTGGACCATGGAATCGGGGAGGATGGGACCCGATTCCGGACCGCGGATGCCGTGCGGACTTCGAAGTCGCCGGCAATGCCTGGGGCCTCCCCGGCGGAGCAAGGGGAGAGTGAGTCTTTTGTCCTTTGATTTCTTCAGCCTCGATGCCGTCTACTACCCGGTGTCGTGGATCATGTGGGTTTGGTACAAGCTGTTCGCCGCCCTGTTGGGTCCGTCCAATTTCTTCGCGTGGGCGCTGTCGGTGATGTTCCTTGTGTTCACGCTGCGCGCGCTGCTGTACAAGCCATTCGTCCGGCAGATCCGCACGACCAGGCAGATGCAGGAACTGCAACCACAGATCAAGGCGTTGCAGAAGAAGTACGGCAAGGATCGTCAGCGCATGGCGCTCGAGATGCAGAAGCTGCAACGCGAGCACGGCTTCAATCCCATCCTGGGTTGTTTACCGATGCTCGCGCAGCTCCCGGTGTTCCTCGGGCTGTATCACGTGCTGCGGTCGTTCAACCGAACCCAGGGCGGATTCGGTCAGCCGCACTTGTCGGTGCTGCAGAACAGGCTGACGGGGAACTATGTGTTCAGTCCACTCGAAGTGCAGCACTTCCTGGACGCGAACTTATTCGGCGCGCCCATCGGTGCGTCCATGACGCAGCGGTCCGGCTTGGAAGCGTTCAGCGATTTCAGCCGCCCGTCGGTGATCGCGGTCGGCGCTCCCGGTAATGATCCTGGCCGGCGTTGCGACCTACTTCAACAGTCGCGCATCGGTCGCGCGGCAGAGCCCGGAAGCCGCGGCGAACCCGCAGACCGCGATGATGAACAAACTCGCTCTGTACGTGTTTCCGGCGGGCGTGGTCGTTGGCGGCCCGTTCCTCCCGCTGGCGATCATCTTGTACTGGTTCGCAAACAACATCTGGACCTTCGGTCAGCAGCACTACGTGTTCGGCATGATCGAAAAAGAGGATGAGGCCAAGAAGCAAGAGGCTATCCAGCGCCGGTCGGCCAACTCGCCCGTGCCGGGAGCCAAGCCCAAGCGAGCGCCCAAGACGGCGCTGCCGAGCGGTAACGGTTCGTCAGCGGCAAGCGGCGGTGACACCGAATCGGGCCCAACACCGACCGATCCCGAGCCGAATCCACCCGGACCTGACAGCGGTCCGAGCAATCGCGCCGCACGAGGGAAGCGGCGTAGACGCTGACCGAGCGCCAAAACTTTGCCGGGTCTCAGTAGGAGGGGGCGACCCCCATCAAAGACGGGACCCATGGAAGAGGGAGAAATAGCCAATGACGGACGCCGACACCACCGAGCGTGCGGTTGATACCGAGCTGCCGAACGATGACACCGGGGACATCAGCGCGGAAACGGTAAGCGCTGCAGAACCCGATAAAGAACCCGACGACCCAGAGGAGCGATTGGTCGCCGAGGGTGAAATCGCCGGCGACTATCTGGAAGAGCTGTTGGATCTGCTGGACTTTGACGGGGACATCGACCTGGACGTTGAAGGCAACCGGGCCATCGTCAGCATCGACGGCAGTGACGACTTGAATAAATTGGTCGGCCGCGTGGGCGAGGTGCTAGACGCGCTTCAGGAGCTGACGCGGCTGGCGGTCCATCAGAAGACGGGCGTGCGTAGCCGGTTGATGCTTGACGTCGCCGGCTGGCGACGTCGCCGGCGCGAGGAGCTGGCCGCGCTGGGCGATAGGGTGGCCCGGCGCGTGCTGGACAGCGGGGAACGCGAAGAACTCTCGCCGATGACCCCATTCGAGCGGAAGATCGTCCACGACGCCGTTGCGGCGGTACCCGGTGTGCACAGCGAAAGCGAAGGCGTTGAGCCGGCGCGCCGCGTTGTTGTCCTGCACGACTGAGTTACAGCCATGTAGTTCGTCAGGAGGGAATGTTTCACGTGAAACATGTCGGTCCTAGCGAGCACACCGACGCCGCCTCGGCGATCTTCGGGTCCCGACTCGACATCGCGCAGCGGTACGCAGATGTTCTAGCGGACGCTGCGGTTGAGCGTGGATTGCTCGGCCCGCGCGAGGTCGATCGGATTTGGGACCGCCATCTCTTGAACAGCGCTGCGATCGGCGAACTTCTCGACCCGGGTGACCAGATCGTCGACATCGGCAGCGGGGCCGGCTTGCCGGGCATTCCGTTGGCGATCGCGCGGCCGGATCTTCACGTGGTGCTTCTGGAACCGCTGCTTCGCCGAAGCGAGTTTCTCAACGACGTGGTCGCCGATCTAGGGTTGCAAATCGAGGTGGTACGCGGCCGCGCGGAGGAGTCGTCGGTCCGTGACCGAATCGGCGAGCGGGACGCCGCGGTGTCACGGGCGGTCGCGGCGTTGGACAAGTTGACGAAGTGGAGTATGCCTTTGTTACGGCCGGACGGGCGGATGCTGGCTATCAAGGGGGAGCGCGCTCCCGACGAAATAACCGAGCACCGGCGCGCGATGGCGGCATCCGGTGCGGTCGATGTCAGGGTGGTGACTTGTGGCGCGAACTATTTGCGGCCGCCAGCAACCGTGGTGTTAGCGCGACGCGGAAGGCGGGGGCGCCAGAAGCCGGCCCAGTCGGCGAACGTGGGCATGCGATGAGCGTTCCACCGGGTTGGCCCACCGATTCCGCGCCGGAGGATTCAGCACCGAATGTTTCACGTGAAACATCGGACGAACTCGACACGCCCATCGGCGCCGCCGCGGAGCGCGCAATGCGGGTACTCCACACGACCTACAGACCACTGCGCCGCCCAAAGCAACGCCGCGTCTTCACTGTCGCCAACCAAAAGGGCGGCGTAGGCAAAACCACCACCGCCGTAAATCTCGCCGCCGCGCTGGCGGTGCAGGGACTGAAGGCGCTCGTGATCGACCTCGATCCCCAGGGCAACGCGAGTACCGCGCTCGGCATCACCGACCGGCAATCGGGCACGCCCTCGTCTTATGAGGTACTCCTGGGCGAAGTCACCGTGCAGGACGCGCTACGACGAAGCCCGCACAGCGAGCGCTTGTTCTGCATTCCGGCGACGATCGATCTAGCCGGCGCCGAGATCGAATTGGTGAGCATGGTGGCGCGCGAGAATCGGCTGCGGACCGCCCTGGCTGAGTTGGACAACTTCGACTTCGATTTCGTCTTCGTCGACTGCCCACCGTCGCTCGGGCTACTGACGATCAATGCGCTTGTCGCCGCGCCCGAAGTGTTGATCCCGATCCAGTGCGAGTACTACGCGCTTGAGGGTGTATCGCAACTGATGCGCAACATCGAGATGGTGAAGGCACACCTCAATCCTCAGCTCGACGTGACCACCGTGATCCTCACTATGTACGACGGCCGAACTAAGCTCGCCGATCAGGTCGCCGAGGAGGTGCGACGGTATTTCGGAAGCAAGGTATTGCGCACTGTGATCCCACGCAGCGTCAAGGTCTCCGAGGCGCCCGGATACAGCATGACGATAATTGATTACGACCCCGGCTCACGCGGGGCGATGAGCTATCTCGATGCGAGCCGCGAGCTCGCCGAGCGGGAGCACTGACATCCGTGAAGGGACGATCATGACGCAGCCGTTACGCAAGAAGGGTGGCCTCGGCCGGGGCCTGGCTTCGTTGATCCCCACCGGCCCCGCGGACAGCGACTCCGGGCCGGCGACCCTTGGTCCGCGGATGGGGGATGCGGCCGCTGACGTTCTGATCGGGCGAACGCCGCCGAATGCCGGGGCGGGCCTTGAAACCGGCACGGAGCCTGGCTCCGAGATGGGCGCCGTCTACCGGGAGATCCCGCCGGCCGACATCGAGGCCAATCCCCGTCAACCGAGGCAGGTGTTCGACGAGGAGGCACTGTCCGAGTTGGTGCACTCCATTCGCGAGTTCGGTCTGCTGCAGCCGATCGTGGTGCGCGCGGTACCCGGGGCGCAGAGCGGTGCCCGCTACCAGATCATCATGGGGGAGCGGCGCTGGCGGGCCGCGCAGGAGGCGGGCCTGGCCGCCATCCCGGCCATTGTCCGCGAGACCGCCGACGACAATCTGCTGCGCGATGCCCTGTTAGAGAATATTCACCGGGCACAACTGAACCCGCTGGAAGAAGCGGCGGCTTATCAGCAGCTGCTCGACGAGTTCGGCGTCACCCACGATGAACTCGCCGCACGGATCGGCCGCTCTCGGCCGCTGATCACGAATATGATCCGGTTGCTCAAGCTGCCGATCCCGGTCCAGCGCCGGGTGGCTGCCGGCGTGCTGTCTGCCGGCCACGCTCGGGCCATACTGTCCCTGGAGTCCGGTCCCGAAGCGCAAGAGGGCCTTGCCGCCCGCATCATCGCGGAGGGCCTGTCGGTGCGGGCCACCGAGGAAGCGGTCACGTTAGCCAACCACGAGGCCAATCGCGGCGATGCGACCACGCCATCGCCGCGGCGCAAGCCGATCCAGATGCCCGGCCTCCAAGACGTTGCTGAGCGTCTGTCGAACGCCTTCGATACGCGGGTGACAGTCAGCCTTGGCAAACGCAAAGGGAAGATTGTGGTGGAGTTCGCGTCGGTCGACGACCTCCAGCGAATCATTGGCATGATGACCCCGCCCAAGGCATGACCAGCCATATCATGTAATTACGTCACTGTGACACTGCGCCGGTTCGGAGGCCAACCACAACTCACCGCCGGGCACCGAATCCGGTGCGCGCCAAGTCATTTCGATGCTCAGCTAACTGCCACCGCACGCCGCGGGATCTTTTGGCCGAGCCATTTCCAAGCCAGTACAAATGGCGGCGCCAACACTGGCCCGATGACGAGAAACTCTCCTATCCTGGAGGCGTTGCAAGTGCATCGGCTGTTGGCTGCAGTACCGCACGGAACCAGGAGACTAGTGTCTGCTCGAATCACACCGCTGCGGCTCGAAGCCTTCGAGCAGCTCCCGAAGCATGCGCGTCGCTGCGTCTTCTGGGAGGTCGACCCCGCGACCCTCGGGGACCAGGACCACCTCGCCGACCCAGAATTCGAAAAAGAGGCCTGGCTGTCGATGGTGATGCTGGAGTGGGGCACGTGCGGTCAGGTCGCGACGCCCATTCCGGATGACCGCAGCGACCGTGAGCCGCCGTGCCTGGGGTATGTGCTTTACGCTCCGCCGCGAGCGGTGCCGCGGGCGCATCGGTTTCCCACCGGGCCGGTGTCCGCGGACGCGGTGCTGCTGACCTCGATGGGCGTCGAGGCCGGCCACGACGGAGACGACTTGCCACACGGCCTGATCGCTCGGAGTGATCGACGAGCTGGTCAGGCGCGGAGTCCGGGCACTGGAAGCTTTCGGCCGCACACCGGCGGCTTCCGAGTTGCAGGATCCACGGACGGTGGATCCGGACGTTCGGCCGGTGCTGGAGGCCCTTGGCGATTGTTCGGTCGAACACTGCATCATTGACGCCGACTTCCTGAAGAACGCGGGCTTCGTTGTGGTGGCGCCCCATATGTACTTTCCGCGCCTGCGGCTCGAGCTGGATAAGGGCCTGGGGTGGAAGGCCGAAGTCGAGGCCGCGCTGGAGCGCCTGCTGTTCAATGCACAGCTGCAACAGCCGGTGGGCGCGGGATCCGGCAGTGTCTTGACGGCCGGAAATCCCCCGAGCGCCCGTCGAGACGGTCAGGAACCGCCGAGTCGACCCGTCCGCTCCACCGATAATTCGTGAGCAAGCAGCTCGGCGAAGGTGAATGTGCCGGTGGGGCGATCGTTCTTGCCAAGTAGATAGAGCCGTTTGACCGCGGCCAGGATGCCTTCGGCGATAGCATCGCGGGTCTGCGTTGAAACCAGCATCGCGCGGTCCCGTGGGTTGGTGATGTAACCGATGTCGACCTGAACGGTAGGCATCCGCGTCAGCGTCAGCAGATCCCAGGTGCGGCCATGGGTGCGACAATCCCGTAAGCCGGTGCGGGCTACCACTTCTCGCTGAATGAAGTCGGCGAGATTGCGGCCGATGGTCGAGACCGAGCCGTGCGAGTTGCCGAAGTGGAACGAGGCGACGCCGTTAGCGGCAGTGCTGGTCTGAGTTTCGCAGCGCAAGCTGATCATCAGATCCGCGCCGAAACCGTTCGCCCTAGTCGCGCGTTCGGTGTCCGACGGGCTGCGATTGCTCGGCCGGGACAGAATCGTCTCCATGCCGATGGCAGTCATCCGCCCCTCGAGGCGGCTCGCCAAGTCCCACAACACATCTGCCTCGCTTACGGGTCCATCTGGACCGTGCGAGATCAAGCCGTGGTCCGCGCCGCCGCGGCCCGGATCGATGATGATCCGCTTGCCTGACAGCTTCGGGCCAGATCGGCGAACCAATTCTTCCTCGCGGATGGCGTGCGGCGAACCGCCAGTTACCCGCGAACTCAGAAAGTAGAGGGAACGCAGGGTATCCGGGCCGCAGATACCGTCGGCCGAAAGCCCGTAATCACGTTGGTACGACATCAACGCGTTGTGGGTCTGCAAACCGAAGTAGCCGTCGACCAGACCGGTGTAGAAGCCGAGATCCTGTAGCCGGGCCTGCAACGTCGCGACGTCGTCGCCGTAGAGCGGAGCGCCGAACTGGTGATACAGCGTGCGGGCGCCGAGCCGATAGGAGGCTTCTTTCAGGGCCCGGTAAGTGGCCTCGCCGACCATACCGTCAACCAGCAGCCCGCGGTGTTGCTGGAACGCGCGCACCGCTTGGTCGAGGTCGGCGTCGAACACGTCGAATGCCACGTGACGGCCGGTGTTCAGGTCCTCGTCGGGATTGTCCAGCATCCCGAGCGCGGCCAGCGAGGCGCGGATCTCGGTGACGGCTTCGCTGCGGTCACCGCAGCGCAGCGCGTCGCCGGCTTCGCGGCGCGGACTCGACATACCAAGGGTCCTCCGGACAGTCTGAATACGCTGACATGGGCACAACAGCTAACCGGTATTGTCGCAGATCCTGCTCAATTTCGGGAAAACCGCAGGCTAACCGTCGGTCGGGCGCACCGAACTGGATCGGGGTTAGGTCAGGTTGGGTACCACGTCGGAAAGCTCACGCAGCAACGCTGCCTTACCCTTGGCGCCGACGATCCGCTTTACCGCCTGGCCGTCCTTGAACAGGATCATCGTAGGGATCGACACGACCTGGAAGTCACGCGCCGTCTCCGGGTTGGTGTCCACATCGAGCTTGGCGACGGTGAGTTGGCCGGCCCGCTCGACCGCGATCTCCTCGAGGACCGGCGCGACCATCTTGCATGGTCCACACCAGGTTGCCCAAAAGTCAACCAACACAGGCTTATTGCTGGCCAAAACATCGGTAGAGAAGGAAGCGTCAGACACTTCTACTGTGCCCCCAGTATTTTCGCTGTCGGTCATCGCGGTGCTCCAATCAAGGTGTCGGTACTGTCAGGGCTTCCAGCCGCCGGCTTGGGCGTCCCGGACTCTGCGTGCTCGGCCAGCCAGCGCTCGGCGTCGATGGCCGCCGCACAACCACTGCCCGCGGCGGTGACCGCCTGCCGGTAGGTGCGGTCCACCAAGTCGCCGGCCGCGAACACGCCATCCAACGATGTGCTGGTGGTGCGCTCCTGCACAAGTACGTAGCCGTCGGGGTCGACGTCGACAACGTCGCGCACCAGGCCGGAACGTGGCTCGTGACCGATCGCGACAAAAACGCCGGTCACCGCCAGGGTGGTTTCATCGCCAGTTATGTTGTCGCGCAACCGCAATCCGGTTACCGTTTTGTCTCCGTCCACCCCGAGCACGGCGTTGTTGGTGAGGAATTTGATCTTGTCGTTGCTACGGGCGCGGTTGAGCATGATCTTGGAGGCCCGGAACTCGTCGCGGCGGTGCACCAGTGTCACGCTGCGGGCAAACCGAGTCAGAAATGTGGCTTCCTCCATCGCCGAGTCACCGCCGCCGATGACCGCGATGTCCTGGTCGCGGAAGAAGAACCCGTCGCAAGTGGCGCATGAACTCACGCCGCGGCCCAGCAACTCCTGCTCCCCGGGAACCTCCAGATAGCGTGCGGCGGCACCCATCGCCAGAATGACGGCCCGCGCCCGATAGGTCTGCCCATCGGCGGTCACCACCGACTTGACCGGCCCGTGCAGCGATACCGACTCGACGTCGTCCATCCGCAGGTCAGCGCCGAAGCGCAATGCCTGCTCGCGCATCTCGTCCATCAACTCCGGCCCGGTGATGCCCTCACGGAAGCCCGGGTAGTTCTCCACCTCGGTGGTGGTCATCAATGCGCCGCCGAAAGCGGTGCCTTCGAAGACCAACGGCGCGAGCTGCGCGCGGGCGGTATACAGGGCCGCCGTGTAGCCGGCGGGACCGGAGCCGATAACGATCACGTCGTGGACGGTGTCATGAGCAGAGCTGGCGACGGTCATGCGAGCCTTTCAGGGACAGAAGTAGATCAAACTACGAAACTAGATCAACGGTACGAACGCCAGCGTAGGCAGGGCTGTTCCCGCGCGCGTTGCACCACACAGCGTCACACCACACAACATTAGGGCCGAGGGATCTGGGTGTCGGCCAACAGCCCGGTATCGGCGGCGCTGCAACTTAGCGCCACCGCAAAGACCGCGAGGTTGTCGGGTGTGTCCCCGGGCAATACCAGCAGCACCCCCGGGCGGGCGTTGATGTCGATCGGCCGCGCGCCGAGCACCTGCGTGGACGCCGGATAACCCAGGCCGCTGAGGCAGGAGGCCAGCCGCGGCGGGTCGTTGAGTGCGCTGGACAGTGGGCCTTGCGGCGGACCGAAATCCGGCCGTCGGCCGAGCAGCGCCAGAATCTGAGCCGGCGACAGCGGAATCACCATCGGCGGCGCCGACACCGTGATGTGCTCGGCCGTGGCCTCAGTGCTCGGGGTGCGCGCGGGCGAGTTGACTAGCGCTACTGTGCCCACGGCGATCGCCACCATTACCGCGCACAAGCCGGCGACGCCCGCGATCACACTGGCGGTGCGGAGGTGGGGTCGGGCCAGGTGTGCGCCGCCCGACCCGCCCGACGGGGGATCCGCTGACCTCAGCACAGCTGAAATTCGCGCTATGACCTCAGGGGGAGGGTCCGGCGCCGCGAGCGCCGACGCCGGATCCGCGCCCAGGGCGGCGACATCGCGGCGCACCTGGTTCAGAGCCCGCAGCATCCCCTCGGCCTCCGGGTCTGCACGGATCTGTCTGCGCACCCGGGCGGCGGCGTCGTCGTCCAGCAGGCCGGCCTGTAAGTCGGCGAGGACCTCGACCGTCAGCGGTGCGTCCACACCCCCTGAACCGTGATCCGCAGGGTCGTTCTTGGCTTCACCCATCCACCCCAGTGTCCGTCATGCCGGAAGTGGTGTGGGCGCCGGCATTCAGGTGGCCGAGCATCCCGGCCAAGCGAACCCGAGCGCGGGCACATCGGCTCTTGACGGTGCCTTCGGCGACGCCGAGCAGCTGGGCGGTGTCGGCGATCGAGTAGCCCTGCATATCGACGGCCACTACGGCGGCTCGCTGCTCGACGGGCAAGCGCAGCAGCGCCCGCTGTACCAAAATCGCAGTCTCGATATGAGCCGTCCGATCGGCGACCGGATAGATGTCCTGTAGTGGTGCAGTCGGGTGGGCTTTGGCGCGCCGCAGCCGGTCCAGGCAGGCGTTGACCACGATGCGGTGTAGCCAACTGGCCACCGCGGCGTCGTACCGAAACGAGCCAGCGCCGCGGTGGGCCGAGAGCATGGCGTCTTGCAGCGCATCTTCGGCGTCCTCGGCGGTGCGGCTGGTCAGCCGGGCAAGCCGGTGCAGCTGCCGTCGATGCCGGTGGAACAACTCGCCGAAGGCGTACCTGTCGCCCCCGACATGGGCCGCCAGCAGCTCGGCGTCACTGCGTTCCTTTGGCGTTTCTCCCCCGAAGCCCACCGCCGGGACAGTAATGAATCGGCTGTCGCGCGGCACTTCACCCGCACGGGTGCCCTGTGTGCGAGGTCAGGATGCGGCTTGGACCGTGATCTCGGAGAAGTCCGTGCGGTTCTTGCCGTCGATGGTCCCCAACGTGGAGATCCACACCAGCAGATTCGACGTGGGGGCGCCGGCTCTGACCGGTATGACGTTGTGACCGGGTTTAAGCGCAAAGGCCGGAGCCAGCACGGTGGTGTCGTCCAGCTTCGCCGGTGTCGCAGTGGGTGCAGAGCGAATCTCTACCTTGGTCCCGGTGCTGACGGTATCCATGGTCACTGTGCCGACCACCGTTGGGCTGGGCAGTTGCAATAACAGCCCGACGCCGCTCTTGAAGCCCGGGAACGGGACGGTGTCGTGGTAGATGTCCGTTTGCCAGGCGGTGGACGGGTCGCCGTCGATGGCGTTACCGGCAGTGCCCGGATTATCGGCCTCGCCCTCCGGGGAGAAGACCGTCGCTTGGGTGGGCTTGACCATGCTGCCGGAAGCAGCCGGGGCGCTCGACGTTGTCGTGTTGAGTCCGAGCTCGTCCTTGTTGAGGCCGCCGCCGACGTTGCCGAAGACCTTGCTTACTACGGACGCCAGCACCACCAGGGCCACCACGATGATGACGGCGCCCGCGCCGACGCCGATCAGCAGGCTGCGCCGCCGGCGGCCGAACACGCCGTAGTCTCGAATGCCGGGCCGGCGTGTTGCGGCCGGCAGGGGTGTGTCGTCGATCGGGCCCAGCACTTCGGTGCGGTCGGCCACCGCTGTAGCTTGTTGCAACAGGTTCAAAAGTGTTGATGCACTGCGTATCCCGCCGTTCTCCTGAATCGATCGGGCAGCTACCGCGGAAATCTGGAAAGGGATGTCGCGGTCGACGACAGTGGGTTCGACGGGCAGGCCCGAGGAATCCCGCTCGGCGGCGGCGAGCCCGCTGCGTACCCCGGATTCGGCCAGTGGCCACCGGTTGACCAGCAGGGCATACAGCGCGGCGCCGATTCCGCGGATGTCGTCTTGCGGGTTGGCGTCGGGCATGGTCGCCGGGTAGGCGAGCACAACGTCGCCTTCGATGCTGACGCGCACCCGGCTTGGGTGGTCGATCGACAGGGCGACGCCGGCGCGGTGAGCCGCATCGGCAGCGCCGGCCAGCGACTGCATTGCCCGGACGGCGCCCACGGGTGACGGTGCGGTGTCGGCCACTTCCTGCAGCGAACCGCCGCGAATCCACTCCGCGACGACCAAGCCCCCGGATCCGGTGTGCACGACGTCGAGCACCCGGGCGATACCGGGCTTTTCGATTCGGCTGAGCCGCAGTGTGCGCGCCAGGATCTCCTGCAGGACGTCTGCGTGGCAGGGCGCCGTCCGGGTCGACGAACGTCAGCGCCACCTGGCGGTCCAGCGCGGTGTCCAGGGCCTGCCAGAACTGCAGGGGCGGCGGGCCGCCGTGGAAGACCAGCAGGCGGTAGCGGCCGCCGGCGATACGTGCGCCCGGTACCAGGTGGGCATCGTCCTGGGAGGCGGGCGGTTCCGGGCCCCGCTCACGGGGCGCGTCGAATGGAATCGGCCCACGGGTGGCCTCGGCCGACTTGGGCCGGAATGTCCGGCTGGAAGTCGTCGGCGACCGGGCGCGGTAACTCGGCACCTGACGCGGAGCTGGGTGCGGCGCTCTCCATTGGGCGGTCGGTCACCTCCGGTCCTTTCGCTATCCGGACGCTGGCTACCCGCTCCGGAGGCCTGCGCCGGATCGGCTCCTGGACCGCTTGCGGGACTACAGGGCCCCCCGGCAGGGGCGAATTCCTGTGCTCAGGGTACGTGACGGGGCACCTGCCGAAGGCACCGCCGGGCGACCGTCGGCGCCCGATCACGCCGCGTGACGGCGGCCAGCGCCGCGCGCGCTTCGGGGACCTGCGCGCGGACCATGACCGCGGCCATGATCGGCAGCATGATGGCGCCCAGCAGCAGAAGTCGCAGCAGCGAACCGGCAGCGCCGCCGTGCGCGGTGAGTTCCCGCAGCCCCAGTAGCCGATCGGCCAGGTGGGCAACCAGACCGGCCAGCAACGACGCGGCGACCGTGACCAGGACGTTCCGCACCTCCCGCACGCCGACCAGGTGGCCGCCGGCCGGCAGCAGGGTGCGCCGCAACAAGACGTAGCCGACGATCGCGCCGGCCAGAAACCCGACGCCGTTGGCCAGGCCGAGGTAGCCCGGCGACCAGCTGGGCGTCCCCGGTGAGATGGGGCGCCAGCAGCGAACCGGCGATCTTGACGGCCGTGATGACGAGGATGATCACGATCGGTGTCCACGGCTGCTCCCGGGCGTAGAACACCCGCAGCTGCAGTAGCACCAGCCCGTACGGGATCAACGTGAACGCCGACAACGCGATCGCGGCGCCCAGGTAGCCGGCGTCGACCTGCCCGAAGTGGCCGTAGGCGAACAAGCGCGCTACCGATCGCCGGTCCGCCGACGGTCATGAACGCCACTATCGGGATCAGCGTGACCAGCGTCAGTCGGGTGGCCAGCGACAGGTCGGCGAGCACGGCCCCGGTGTCGTCGGCGGCGGCGTTGCGGCTCAGCCGCGGCATCACCACGGTCAGCACCGTGACCCCGATCATGCCGAACGGCAGCATCAGCACCAGCCAGGTGTAGTTGTAGATCGCCGGGCCGGAAGCCGCTGCCGTGCTGGCGATCTGGTTGCCGACCACCAGGCCGAGCTGGCTGATCAGCACGTAGAGCACCATCGCGGCGGCCATCGCGCCGAAGCGTTTGAGCCGCTCGTCGATGCCCCATAGCGGGCGCAGGCTGATGTGCTCGCGCCGGAGCGCGATCAGCAGCACCGCGGTCTGCGCGAACACGCCCAAGGTGGTGCCGATCCCGAGCACCAGCAGCTTGGCGTTGCCCATCTGCGACGGGATCGACCGAAAGCTCGCCCGGGCACCGCCAGGTACACGCCCAGGGTCGCGAGCGCGACGACGTTGTTGACGACCGGCGCCCACGCCGGCGGCCCGAACACGTTGCGGGTGTTCAGGATCGCCATGAACACCGAAGTGAGGCCGTAGGCCAGTCACCTGCGGCAGCAGCAGGTAGGCGAAGGCGGTGGTCAGCGGCTCGTTGACCTGCGGGTTCCGGCCCAGCATCAGCCGCACCAGCAGCGGCGCGGCGAGCACCGACAACGCCGTGGCCAGCAGCAGCAGCGTGGTTGCCAGCGTCACCAGGCGCCGCACGAATGCCGCGCCGCCGTCGGCGTCGCCTTGCTCGGCGCGGGCCAGCACCGGCACGAAGATCGCGGTGAACGTCGCCTCCAGCACCAGCGCGGCGACCAGGTTCGGCAGCTGGTTGGCCACCGAGAACGCACTGGACAGCGCGGCGCCCAGAATCGCGGCCAGCAGCACGATCCGGGCGAAGCCGGTGATCCGGCTGACCAGCGTCGCGAACGCCATCGCCCACGACCGCGATACCAGCGCCGCGTCGGACAGCTCGGACGCGGCTGCGCGAGGTGCGTGCCTGGGTCCGGCCGGCGAGGCGGCGGTCTGGCAGTCACGCGGTGCTCTTCGGCGACCCGGACGCGGTCGATCTTCGTCGGCTGGCGGCTCAGCGGGCGTCGGCGTGGCGTCGGGTCGGGTCGATCCAGGTCGGCGCGGTCGGGCTGGCCACGGAAGCGGTGCCAGAGCCGTCGCCCGGCAAGCAGCACCAGCACCGCCGCGGCGGTCAGCGTGATCGCGAACAGCACCTTGCCGTAAGCGTTGGAATGCACCGACAACCGCACCGGCTCGCCCAGCCGCACGCCGTCCGGGGTGTGCAGGGCGACGTCGATGGCGACCCGCTGGGTGAAGTTGACCTCGATCGGCACCCGCAGCGGCAGGTATCCGGGTGGCAGCTCGATCTCGCCGAGGTCGGTCACAGTCATCCCGGGTGGAGCGTCGACCTGCAGCCGTACCCGGATCGGCACGGCCAGGCCGTTGTGCAGCGCCAGCGGAAGGGGGCTGTGCTCGGTGGCCAGCGTGTAGGAGCCGCCCGGGTTGACGATGGTGACCGCGCCGAACAAGTCGTCGATCGTCGTTTCCGACGACCGCCAACCGCTGCTGAGCCAGCCCGTTGCGGGTATCGGGCGGCTCGGATTGGCTCAGCGCGCGCAGCATGTCCTCGCGCAGCGGCGCGGTGTACTGGATGCCGGTCAGCCCGGTGCGGTCGTCGGCTGGTCAGCGCCGAAGTCAGGCCCCACAGCCGGCCGACCTGACCGGCGATATCGCCGGTGACGGCGTCACTGAACCGGCCGCGCGCGGCGGCGTCGCACGCCATGGCACCCGTGGACTGCGCTGGGTCGGTGCGGCTCGCGGCGTCGGCGATCACCGCCGGCAGCGGTCGGGGCACCGCCAGACCCGATCGGATGGTGGTGGCCAGCGCGGTCAGCATGGACCTGCGCGTCCTCGGCCCGCAGGTTCCACGTCGCCGGCGGGACCAGGATCTGGGTGCGCGGCGCCGCGTCTGGCTCCAAAGCGTGCCACAAGCATGGAGCCCAGCGCGTCCTGGCGGCGAGCGGTGTTCGAGTCATGTGCCAGCCGGACAGCCAGCGAAGAGTCCAGGTAGGTGGGGACGATGGGGTTGGTCCCGGCGCCCGCCAACGCGGCTCCGACGGCCGGGTCGAACGGCGCGACCACCACCTGCGGGGACAACCGCCGGGGTGCGGTGTCGCATAGCGGCGGGTGGCGTCGCTGCCGGATTCCGGGGCGGATAAGTCGGCGGCGGCGATCGCCACCGTGCTGTCGTTGGCGCTGAGCAGGTCGACCGCGCGGCCCGTCAGCGGGCCGTCGGGCAGCAGCGTGGCGCCGCGGGTGGAGGTGGCACCCAGAATGTGGTCGACGATGTCCCCGACGCTGTTGGTGGCGATCGCGCTCAGACCGCGATCCTTGACGCGCTGCAAGGCGTCCAGGTCGGCTTGCGCGTAGGGGAGCGGCGCCACGCACGTCCGGTGCGCCAGCGCGCGCAGCCGGTTCGAGCCAGAGTGGTCGCGGCGGCCTGACCGGTGCCGGGGTGCGTTGGCGTGCCCGGTTGCTGAGCGGGGCCGTCGGGGGAGTCGGACACGACGTAGCCGCCGGTCATCGCGTTGACGGTGACCAGCAGGTCCGGGTCGACGGCCAGGCACAGCGCTCGCCCGACGGCGCCGTCGGGATCGACGTCGCGGCTGGTGGCGACCTCGGCCGCGGACAGCAGGATGTCCAGCCGGCCGCCGGCGGCCAGCGACGTGGCCGAGCTCGTCGTCGACCAGTCGGACCGGGATGGTGCCGCCGGGTGCGCCGGGCGCCAGCCGGGGCCGGTCGGCCAGCGGCCACAGCATGGTGACCCACACCGGCTTGGAGGTGTCGGGCTGCAACGCTGCGAGTCCCCGCGCGTCGGCTTGGTCGGCCGGCACGCCGACCACCGGCAGCAGGAACCGCGCGTTGTCCAGCCGGGCCGGTGCGCCGTAGTCGGGTGTCCCGTTGACGTTGACCAGCAGTGGGTAGACGCCGGGCCGGTCGATCGCCAAGCGACGGCTTGGTCGACGAGCGCACCGGGGCCGACAGGGTGAAGCCGACCTCTTGCCCGCGCTGCAGCTCTGGCGACACGGTCAGGAAGTCCGCGGCAGGCCGGTACTGGTCGGTTCCGCCGTCCAGCGAGGTGCGCAAGCCCGCCGACGTCGGTAACGGCAGCCGGCGTGCTCCAGCCGGACCATCACGTCGTGGACTGGCCGGTCACCGATATTGGCTCACCGTCCCGGTGACGGTGACGAGCGGCTCGCTGGTGGTGGTGACCACGTCCGGGGTCACCTGATCGATGCGGACCCGGACGAAGGGTGTCGTCCCGGGCTCGCCGGCGGTCGCGCGCGGCGCCGAGGCCAGCATGGGGCCGGTCAGCAGCACAGCGAATCCCGCCACGATGCCCACCACCGCGGCAAGGCGCAACAAGCCGTCCCAGCCGAATCGTGGCGCGGTCACGGCCCCGGCCCGTGGCCGTTCTTCCGGCCCGGTGGCCGGTTGGTCGGGATGCCGGGTGCGCGAATGCGTCTGCGGCCGTCGCCGGGTGAGCTGGGCGGCAGCGGCGGCAGAGCGGCGGGGCCGTCGCTCTGCAGCTTGTCGATCAGCTCGTCGGCCACCTCGGCCAGCCGGCGTTCGTCGGCGTAGGCCAGCCGTGACGGCAGCTCCGGGATCGGCACCCAAGCCACCTCGGCGACCTCGAGGTCCTCGTCGGAGAGCTCGCCGCCGGAGAACCGCATCAAATAGTGGTGCACGGTCTTGTGCACCCGGCGGCCGTCGGTGACGAACCAGTAGTCGATGCGCCCCAGCGCGGCCAGCACGCTGCCGCGAATTCCGGTCTCCTCGGCGACCTCGCGAATAGCGGTCTGCTCCGCCGTCTCGCCCAGCTCGATATGACCCTTGGGCAGCGACCACAGCATCCGCCCGCGCCGGTCGATTCGGCCGATCAGCGCGGCGACCTGCGAGTCGCGCGGCCCGTCGATGCCGTCGATGACCAGCCCGCCGGCGGACGTTTCGTGCACCGTGCGCAGCCGGTCCGGTCCGCGGCGCGGTGAACGGGGTCGACGCGGCTTCTTGCGCCGCCGAGTCGCCGGCCGGTTGCCCGCTCGGATTTGGTTCTCGGCCGAGGCGGCAGCACCACGACCGCGGCGCCGGCCCCGGCGCCGACGTGGTTTGGCTTGTTCGCCGTCCGACACCCAAGCGATAGTAGCTGGCCACAGACGGGTCTCCAGGACATACTCGCCGCTAGAGGGCTGCGCGATGCCGCGGCGCGCACGGCCCGGAGCCCGACTAGGCTGATCGAACGTGCCTGATGCCCACGACGCCGATCTGCTGACCGCAGCCGCGGTCGCTTTGAATCAGGCACGCCGCCGGTGCTGCGCGAGCTCGGGCTCGCTGTTCGACGCCGCTGGCCACGAGTTGTACCTGGTCGGCGGGTCGGTGCGCGACGCACTGCTGGATCGGCTGACTGACCGCTCCGACCTGGACTTCACCACCGACGCCCGCCCCGAGCAGATGCAGCAGATCTGTGCGGCCGTGGGCCGACGCGCTCTGGGACACCGGCATCGAATTCGGCACCGTCGGCGTCGGCAAGGGCGAACAACGGCTGGAGATCACCACATTCCGCGCCGACCGCTACGACCGGGTGTCGCGCAACCCAGAGGTGCGTTTCGGCGATCGTCTCGACGACGACCTGGTGCGTCGGGATTTCACCGTGAACGCGATGGCGGTGCGAATCATGCCGTGCCGGGCCCGGCGAATTCGTTGACCCACTGGACGGTTTGGCGGCGCTGCGCGCCCGAGTACTGGATACCCCGGCGGCACCGTCGGTGTCCTTCGGCGACGACCCGTTGCGGATGCTGCGGGCCGCGCGGTTCGTGTCGCAACTGGGCTTTACCGTCGCCCCGCGGGTGCGGGCGGCGATCGAAGAGATGGCCCCGCAGCTGGCCCGCATCAGCGCCGAGCGGGTGGCCGCCGAGCTGGACAAGCTGCTGCTCGGCGACGACCCGGTCGCCGGCATCGACCTGGTGGTGCAGACCGGGATGGGCGAGGTGGTGCTGCCCGAAGTCGGCGGCATGCAGATGGCCATCGACGAACACCACCAACACAAGGACGTGTACCAGCATTCGTTGACGGTGTTGCGGCAGGCGATCGCGCTGGAGGACCCACTCGGAAGGCGGTCCCGATCTGGTGCTGCGCTGGGCGGCGCTGTTGCATGACATCGGCAAGCCCGCCACCCGCCGGCACGAAGCGGACGGCGGCGTGAGCTTCCACCACCATGAGGTGGTGGGCGCCAAGATGGTCCGAAAGCGGATGCGGGCGCTGAAGTACTCCAAACAGATGATCGACGACGTCTCGCAGCTGGTGTACCTGCATCTGCGGTTCCACGGCTACGGCGACGGGAAGTGGACCGATTCCGCGGTGCGCCGCTATGTCACCGACGCCGGGCCGCTGCTGCCCCGGCTGCACAAGCTGGTGCGCGCCGACTGCACGACCCGCAACAAGCGCCGCGCCGCCCGGCTGCAGGCCAACTATGACCAGCTGGAGGAGCGGATCGCTGAGCTGGCCGCTCAAGAGGATCTGGCGCGGGTACGTCCCGATCTGGACGGTAACCAGATCATGCAACTGCTAGGTATTCCGGCGGGCCCGCAAGTCGGCGAGGCGTGGCGGTACCTGAAAGAGCTGCGGCTGGACCGCGGGCCGTTGACCGACGATGAGGCGATCGCGGAGTTGCTGGCGTGGTGGCGGTCGCGCGGGAACCGCTAGCGACGGCGACGCGTCGGTAGTCCCATGGACTACTGCTTAGCCGGCGACTTGCCTGGGCACGAAGGCGCCGCGGCCATCTGGCATCGCCCGCCCGACCTGGACCTTGACGGCGATGGCCGCCTCGACGCGATCGGCCTGGATTTCGACGGCGACGGAATGCGCGACGATGCGCTGGCGGATTTCGATGGCGACGGGGTCGCCGATCACGCAGTGCTCGACCTTGACGATGACGGCACCGCAGAAAGCTACTTCACCGACGACGGATCTGGGACTTGGGCGGTGGCCGTGGATCGAGGCGGCCAACTGCGCTGGTTCGGGCTCGACGGCGTCGAGCACACCGGCGGTCCCGCTGGTCGACTTCGACAGGCGCGGGCATGCCGACGACCGCCTGTTCGATACTGACGACAACGGCGTGGCGGACCGGGTGCTGTGCGGCGGCGAGAACGGCGTGACCGGATACGTGGACACCGACGGTGACGGCCGGTGGAACGTCCGCCTGACCGACACCGACGGCGACGGTCTGGCCGACGGTGCCAGCAGCCTGTGAGCGGCCGATTGACAGGTCGCGCATTGTGGTGTGCACTGAAAAAGCCTGGTCGGCCTCTTGTGTAGCCCCAGGAAATGGTGAAGTGACAGCTGGCGATAGCTAGTTAAGCTTGAGGCAAAGTCGGCCCCGGGGGGCCCAGAAAAATCGAGGAGAAAAACATGGCGGGCACAACCGTTGTAACACCTGATTTGCTGCGGAGCACGAAACAGAAGATTGAGGCGCGACTGCAAGAGGCGGCCACCATCGCCCAGCAGTACCTGAGTGGTCACGAGAACATCCTCAGCGCGGGGTGGAAGGGCGACGCTGGGACGACTTCCCTCAGTACGGCCGGTGAGGTCGAACACGACCTGCAACAGATCATGACCGGCGGTCAACGGTTGGCGCACGGACTGGCTCAGACCGCGGTCCTCATGGAGCACCACGAACAGGATGCGTCGCACAGCCTTTCCAACCTGTCCGGCATGTTCGGCGGAGCCCAGTCCACCTAGGTCGAGTCGCCGCGACGCCCCACCCAGAAACTTATTGAAAGTAAGGAACAACGGACATGACCGAAATTGTCTACAACCACGGCGCCGTGACCGGCTTGGCCGGCGACGTCGCGCAGCAGGCCGCGCAGCTGATGGACATCCACGACGATGTTCAGCACCTCACCCAGTCGCTCGCCGACTTCTTCCTGGGACACGGCGCAACGGCCTTCTTCGACGCCCAACAACAGATGCTGCACGGCTTGAGCAACCTGATTCAGGTTGTCAGCCACCACTCCCAGACCATCGGCAACGTGGATGAGAACGCGCTGCACACCGATATGCAGACGCAAAGCTTCTTTACCTAGGCACAGGGTTTGGCCCCGTTGGTGGGGTTCGGGGTTTAGGACTCGGGGTTTAGGACAAAGTGCTAACCACAACGATCGACGGCCTATGGGTTCTACAGGTGCTCACCGGGATTGAGGTCCTAGCCCCCGAACTGGGGCTGCGGCCCCACCTGCCCAGCGTCGAACCCAAGCGGCTCGCGCTGGAACATCCGGTGACGGCGGACCTGCGGGCCGCCGGCGTTATCGGCGCCTCAGGCGACGTGGACTCGACCGTTGTCGAGTGGCTGACTGTCCTGTCCCGCCGGGATATCGGCCTTCTCATGCACTTCCAGACACCCAGCGACGACGAACCGCCGCGCGCGCTGCTCGCGAGGTTCGCACAGTGGTGGGTGGCCATGGAGCGGTCCGCCGATCTCGTGCGCATCAGCGGGGCCGGCATTTCCAGCACGGAGGGCGCGGCGAACGCGGCGCTCAACGCGCAAATCGAGCGATTGTGCGGAACTAACACGCCGGCGACACTGCGACCGGTCACGCTGGACGCGGATGCCATGAGAACGGCCTCGAGCAGCCAGGAGAGCCTGGGCGAATTCTTCGACAGTCAAGGTCTGGACCCGATCAGTCACAACTGCTGAAACTGGCCGCCGACCCGGGGCGGTCGGCCCAGGCGTCGATCGTTGCGATCCAGTCCGGGGTGGATACGGGCCGGCCTACACGGACATACATCGAGCAAGGCGCGGTAGCTATCATCGATACGCTGCAAGGAAGGCTGGTCGCCGAGCACGTCGCTTCCGGGGGCAAGAAGTGGATGATCATTGCTCCGGGGACTAAGAACAACATCGCTTCCGCGATCAACCATATGGTGCGGCGCCTGCCCGCTGATGAGGAATGGTATTCCTACCGAAAAGTTGTGTAGTGAGGGTATCGCAAATGTTAGCATCGGCATCGTGACAAATCCGTGGGCACCAATCAGCAACGGGCAACCCCAGGCGCCTGCAGTCGCTACCAGCACCAAGACTCGGTTTCGGGAACACTGCGCATCTCCGATATGGTCGCGCCGCGCAAAATTCCGCCGGGCGGGGGTTGGCGAAAATTCATCTATCGCGTGTCATTCCAAACCATTAACCTCGGCGAATCGCCCGCCGAGAGACATTACCGGGAATTGCAGGAGCGGATACGCCGGCACATCCGCAAGCAGTACGTCATCGGGGTGGTGTCGGGAAAGGGCGGCGTCGGCAAGACCACGATGACCGCTTGCATCGGCGCGGTGTTCCGGGAATGCCGACCGGAGAACGTGGTCGCCATCGACGCGGCCCCGGGCTTCGGAACGCTGGCCGGGCGGATCGACGAAGTCCCCACCGGGCGATTACGCGGCCGTGCTGAACGATACCGATGTCCAGGGCTACGCGGATATCCGAGAACACTTGGGGCAGAACAGCTTCGGACTCGATGTGCTTGCCGGAAACCGCGCGTCGGACCAACCGCGGCCGCTGGTTCCCTCGATGTTCGCCGGCGTGCTGTCACAGGCTGCGCCGCACGCACACGTGATCGTGGTCGACACCTCCGACGACCTCGAGCACCCGGTGATGAAGGCGGTGCTCGACGCCTGCGACACGCTGGTTTTCGTGTCCGGCCTGACCGCCGACACCTCGCTGCCGGTGACCCGCGCGATCGACCTGCTGCGGTCGATGGGTTACCACGAATTGGTGTCCCGCAGCATGGTCATTTTGAATGACAGCCGCAATAAATATGACGCGGAGTGCGCGCGCCTATCTCACCGAGCGCTTCGAGCAGATCGGGCGCGACGGTCGAATTCATGCCGTACGACCCGTATCTCGCGAAGGGTGGGATCATCGATACCCGACACGAATTGAAGAAGAAAACGCGGCTGCGGCTATTCGAGATCACCGCGGCATTGGCGGACAAATATATTCCAGATGCCGACAGGCCGCACTAATGCCCCCGCGATGGGAAGGTGTCGTTTCCGGCTCGTTGCGCGGTTGCGGTCGTATGTGGAGAACACCTCGTTTCGCAGGTGTATCCGGCATCGGTGCCGATCGAGGCCTTCATTGACAACGTCGTCGAGCTGCTCAACGACGAACTCAAGCGGCGGGGGCTCAACCGGGCTCGAGCCCGGCATCGGATACGAATTGCACAAGGCCAACGGGGTGCGGCTGGATGTCACCAAGACACTCGACGAACTCGGCGTCGAGGACGGCGCCACGCTCTCCCTGGTCCCCGCGGGCAAGGGGACTCCTTCGAGCCGCAGTACGAGTCGTTGTCCACCGGCCTGGCCCGGGTCGGCAAGAAGTTGTTCGAGCCCGTCACGGTCTCCACCGCCGCGCACGCCGCGCTGGCCATCGTCGCGATGGTCTGCGCGACGGTGCTCGGCGCTGGCTGTGCGCCAACGCATCGCCGACGGATTCGCTGGTGCCCGCATCGTCACCGGCGTCGCCGGCCTGCTGGTCGCCGGTGGCGCAGGCACGGTGTGGCGTTGGTGGCCAGATCGCGCCGACATGATGGACGGCTCGGCTGGCTGGCGCTGCCGCTTGCTCGCAGTAAGTCTCGCCGCCAGCGCGCCCGGTCACCTCGGAGCCGCGCACGTGTTCATCGCGGCCCTTGCGGCGGCGGTCCTGACGTGTGGAATCGCCTCGGTGACCCGGCGCTACGTCAACGTGGCGGCGACCGTGGTGACGCTGTGCGGCCTCGGCGGGGCGGCCGCCGCTGGTCCGGATGTGGTGGGCGGTTCCCGCCCAGTGGCTGGGGATGTCTGCCCTGGTCGCCCTGCTGTTCCTGCTGACCATGGCGCCGACGATCGCGTTATGGGTCGCGCGAATCCGGCCGCCCTACTTCGGATCGATCACCGGTCGCGATCTGTTCCGGCGCAGCGCCGGTCTACCCGCCGATGCAGTCTCTCCGGTCGACGAGGCCTTTGAGGGCGGCGCGGGCGGTGATGGCGCCGACGAGGAAGTGAACCCGGACACCACTCCGCGCGGTGCGCAGATCGCGGCGGCGGCGGTCCGCGCCAACAACGTTCTGACCGGAATTTGCGTGGGCGCGGGGCTGACGCTGCCGGCCGCGGTATGGGCGACCCTGATGCCAGGGCAGGATCGCAGCACGGCGGCGGCGGCGCTGGCCGGACTGTTCGTGGTGATCTTCATCAGCCGGGGACGGGCGTTCGCCGACAAACGGCAGGCCATCGCGTTGGTGTGTGGCGCTGGGGCCGCGACGTGCGTCGGCGTCATCAAATACGTCGGCACGAGCCTGCCGCGTCGGGATATTCGGTGCTGTGGGCCGCGCTGGTGTTGGCCGGATTCGGCGGCGCCGGCCTGCTGGCGGCGCTCCTGGTACCGATCACCAGGTTCACTCCGCTGGTGCGGATGATCTGCGGAATGGGTAGAGATCGCTGCGATCATCGCGGCCCTACCGCTGGCCGCGTGGATCGGCGGATTGTTCACCTGGGTGCGCATGCGATGACCCCGATGCCCCTGGCGACCGCGGGTCGCAGCCATGCGCTGGCGGGTCTACTCGTCGTGCCGTGGTCGAGCCCTCCCAGCAGCACAGGCGATTCCGCCGCCCAGCGTCGATCCCGGCCGGGTGCCGGCAGACGGCAAGCCGGCCCCCGATCAGCCGATGCGGCAGAGCTTCACCTGCGCGCGGACCATCACCGTCGCCGATCCCGAACGTGGCCGTCACCGCGCCCGGCTTCACGATGCTCAACATCAGCAAGGCCTGGCAGTACTCGACCGGCAACGGGGTGCCCGTAGCCGTGATCGACACCGGCATCAATCCCAGCCGACGGCTCCCGGTCGTCGCCGGCGGGGACTACATCATGGGCGGCGACGGGCTGATGGACTGCGATGCGCACGGCACCATTGTGGCGTCGCTGATTGGTGCCGCGCCGCAAGGCATTCCGATGCCCGCCGCCGATGCCGAGCGCGCCCGCCTTCCCGCCACCGGCAGGTCCGCCGCCGGCCGACTCGGCACCGCCACCTCCGGGCGGACCCCCGCCGCCGCCCGCGCCGCCGCCGCCGCCGTCGCCGGTGACGATCACCCAAACCATGCCGGCAGCGCCGCCGCCGCCACCGCCGCCGCCGGACGCCCCGTCCAACGGCCCGGGTGATGCCGCCCCCGGCCAGCCCGACGACCCCGAGGTGCCGCCGCTGCCGCCGGGCGCGCCGGACGGCGTCGCCGGCGTAGCGCCGCACGCGGTGCTCATCTCCGATCCGGCAGTCGTCGCGGGCCTTTGAGCCGGTGAATCCGGGTCGGCGGCGACATGGAGGGCCGCAAGAAGGCCGGCACCATCGCCACGCTGGCCAGCGCCATCGTGCACGCGGCGAACATGGGCGCCAAGGTGATCAATGTCAGCGTGACGGCGTGTGTCTCGGCGGCCGACCCGCTGGACCAGGCCGCGATCGGCGCCGCCGTCTGGTACGCGGCCACCGTCAAGGACGCGGTGATCGTCGCGGCGGCGGGCAACGACAGCGAAGACGGCTGCGCCCAGAACCCTTCGTTCGACCCGCTGACCGCGTCGGACCCGCGCGACTGGCACCAGGTCAAGACGGTGTCGTCGCCGTCCTGGTTCTCCGATTACGTGCTCTCGGTCGGCGCGGTCGACAACACCGGCGCTCCGATCAACAAGAGTCTGGCCGGGCCGTGGGTGGCCGCCGCGGCGCCGGGAGTCGGGATCATGGGGTTGTCCCCGGCAGACAGGGGGACCGGTGAATGCCTACCCACCGATCCACCCCGGCGAGAAGAACATGCCGTTCTGGGGCACCAGCTTTTCGGCGGCCTATGTCAGCGGCGTGGCCGCGCTGGTGCGGGCCAAATATCCCGGTCTGTCCGCGCACCAGATCATCAACCGGATCCTGCAGACGGCGCACAATCCGCCGCGTGGAGTCGATAACCAAGTCGGCTACGGTGTGGTCGACCCGGTGGCGGCGCTGACCTTCGATGTGCCGCGGGGGATCGACTTCCAGCCGCGGCGCAGACCGGGTGATCGTGCCGGCCGCACCGCCGCCGCCGCCGGACCATCGCGCCCGCACCGTGGCGTTGGTATTCGCCGGTGTCGTTGTGGCCGCTATCGCGGTCGCTCGCTGATCGCGCGGGCGCGGCGGGAGCGATGAGCGCCGCGACCAAGCTGGCGATCGTCGTCCGGCATCCTTGCCTCGGTCTTCGCCGGCTGGGCGGTCGCCGGGTTTCCCGGTGCCGCAGTGGGTTTGGTGATCGGAGTTATCGGCCGGCGTCATTCCGCTGGCGGGGTCAGCCGCTGTGGTCCTGGCTGATCCTTTGGCGTGCAGCGCCGCCGGCCGATCAGGTGGCACGAGCCCCTCACGGTAGCCAACGACCGTGCCGGCGGCGGAGTCCGATACCAGGACGGCGTCGCGGTGGCGGCGGTGCAGCTGCTCGGCAAGGCGCATGCGCCAACCCTGTTCACCGGGTCGACCTCGACCTACACCGAAAACGCCTTCGATATCGCCGATCTGCTCCCGCTGTTGCACCAGAGCCTCGGTCTGCGGATCGATTCGCTCAGTGTGGTCAGTGCCGGGGCCCGGCGGCGCAGCACCGGCGACTACGCGCGGGTGTATGACACGCTGATCGGCACGCCGCCTTACGCCGGTCAGCGGGAAACCTGGCTGATCGTGCGGATCGACGGCGCTCGACAATGCCGACGCGCTGCAATGGCGTACTTCGGTCGGAACCGCGACGCTGGCCGCCGCGCAGCGGATCAGCGCGGCGATGCGCCAGCACGGCATCCGCGCGAAAGTCGCGACCGCCATCGACATCGTCGAGATGGAGCGGCGGCTAGGCCGATCCGCGCTGGGACTGCTGAATAGGCGTTGGCGATCGGTGCGCAGTGACAGCGGCTGGCTGACGACCTACTGGTACCCGCCCGGCGACATCACCGCGGAGAAGCTGGCCCAAGCTTGGTCGGCCGCGCGCCGACGGGATCGTGCAGAACATCACCCTTTTCGGCCCGATACCGGCACGCACTGTCACAGCCACTCTCACCGTGCGCAGCGCGCAACCACCGACGGCGCCGCCCAACACGATGCTGCGGACGTTGGCCGGCGAGCAGGCGCAAGCGGTCGCGGCCAATCTTTGCGGTCCGCTGCCGGCGCTGCGCGGCATCCGTCGTGGAGTGCTGAACGGCCCGCTCGTCATCCCGATCGGCCCGTCGGGTGTGCTGCTCGGCAAGGTTGATGGCGGAAACCGGATAATGTTGCCGCTGGACGACGCGGGGGAGTTCAGCCGGGTGCACATTGCCGCGGAGGACGCGCTGGCCAAGCGGTTCATCATCCGACTGGCCGGGGCCGGCGAGCGGATCACCGTGCACACCCGAAACATCCAGCGGTGGGCCAGTGTTCGGATGCCCGACATCACCGTCAGCGACCAGTCCAAGCCAGTCTCCGGCACGACGGTCAGTGTCGTGGACGGCACCCTTACGCCCGCGCCGCGGCCGAACACCCTGGTCTCCGTGGGTGAGCCGGGCGAGCCATACCGCGGAACCGTCAGCGTGCTGATCACGCAGACCGGGCCGGCGACGGTGGAACTCACGGCGGCCGGTCAAGTGCATACGGTGGAGGTCGAGTTGTTCCGAGCCGAGAATCGCTACGTATCCTTGGAGCCGACGACATTGCGAAGTTCTGAGCTCGAAGCGGTGGAATGACAGATGACCGGCAGCACCACGCCCGGAGCCGCACGCAAGCTGTTCGATCAGGCGATGGCATTGTTCGGCGCAGGTGCGCAAGCCGACACTCAAGCCGCTTATGAGGCGGCCGGGGCGCGGTTTCGGGAGGCGACGGAGATCGACCCGTCGATGGCCGACGCGTGGCTGGGGCGGATCGCGACCGGTGACGAGACGTTATCGACGGTGCAGCAGCTCTTTACGTACGGAACCCGGCTGCACCGGGAAACCAACCGGCTCGGCGTGCGCCTGTCCGCGCCTGTCAAAGCGGGTCCCTACCTGTCGATTTCGGTGACCGAGGCGTCGCACGCAGGCCTCGCGCTGGCGAGCGCACTCATCGACGACCGCCAGTACGAGAAAGGCCGAAGCACTGCTGGCGGATGCATCGTTGCTGGACACCTGGGAGAATCACCAGTGGCGGCAGTACATCGAGGCGTATTTGATGTTCGCCACGCAGCGCTGGCCGGACGTGATCTCAGTAGCGGCGGCCATCTTGCCGCCCCAGGCCATCATCATGTCGGCGGTGACCGCGGCAACCTGCACGCTGGCTGCTCATGCCGCGGCCCATCTCGGTCAGGCCCGGGTGGCGCTGGACTGGACCGACCGCGTCGAGCTGCACGCGGGACAGGGAGGCCGCGCCGAATCGCGCCGTCAGCACCACGAAACCACAATCACCGCAATCGATCCCAATGACTTCCCGTTGATCGCAGCCGACTCGGCCTACGTCCGGGGGATGGCGCATCGCCAGCTCGGCGAGGAAAACAAGGCGCAGATCTGGCTGTCGAAGGCGACGATCAACGGCGCGCTGATCGAGTCTGCGAAAGAAGCGCTGGCCAACCCCGCGCTACAGCTGGTAGTCACCGATGAGGAGACCATCGGCACCCGCAGTAACAAATGGGACGTCAGCACGGAGCTGTCGGAGCAGCAGCGGCAAGAGGAGGGAAACCAAGAGCGGCGCCGCGTTCTCCTGCAGGAGGGTCGAGCGTTGCTCGACAACCAGGTCGGTTTGGCCGGCGTCAAGCGGGCGGTCGCCGAACTGGAAGATCAGATCGAGGTCCGAGCGCTGCGCCTGGCGGCCGGACTCCCGGTGACCAATCAGACCAACCACATGCTGTTGGTCGGACCGCCCGGCACCGGTAAGACCACCACCGCGGAAGCGCTCGGAAAGATCTACGCCGGGCTGGGCATAGTGCGCCATCCCGAGATCGTCGAAGTCAAGCGGGCCGACTTCTGTGGCGAACACATTGGCGCATCGGGACCGAAGACGAACGAATTGATAGACCGGTCGCTGGGCCGGATCCTGTTCATGGATGAGTTCTACTCGCTGGTGGAACGGCACCAGGACGGTCGGCCGGACATGATCGGCATGGAGGCGGTCAACCAGCTGTTGGTGGCGCTTGAGGTGCACCGATTCGACTTCTGCTTCATCGGTGCGGGATACGAGAAGGAAGTCGACGAATTCCTCACCGTGAACCCGGGTCTGGCGGGCCGGTTCAACCGCAAATTGCGGTTCGCGTCCTACACGCCCGACGAGCTGGTTCAAATCGCCGTTCGATACGGCGTGCCGCGTGCCACCGTTCTGGAACCTGCCGCCGGCGACGCGCTCAGGGCAGGTCTGCACGACCTTGCGTGCCTATCACGCACCCGACGGCCTACACGGCATCGACGTCATGCAGAACGGGCGGTTCGCGCGCAACGTAGTCGAGCGTGCCGAGCGGCTGCGCGACTCGCGGGTGGCCGCCCAGCACCGCAGCGACAAGGGCTCGGTCACGGTCGAAGACTTGCAGTCGCTACGCACCCAGGACGTGATTACTGCCGTCCGGGACGCATGCGCGGAAAAGCATGTGCCGCTTGCAGCTTTAACGGCTAAGCCGACCGGCTCAAATCGGAAAACCGCGAGCCGGCCGGCCAATGCCTCGAATTCCTCGGCCGTTCCGTCGCCGCACCATTCCGGAGCGTCTTGGCGAACGCCACGCCGACCGGCACTTCGGTGGGAAATGCCCGCAACACCGGGCGGGCTTGCTCGGCGCGTCAGCTCGACGATCTTGACGCGTCGCGCGCGTCGGCCCCGGGCCAGCGTGCCGGTGCCCGCGGCGCGGGCGTTGGCCGCCCAGTCGGCGCCGGGATATCCGGCCACCACGTACAGGCCGCTCTCGAAACTCGAACGGCGTCATCGGGGTGCTGCGGGGCAAGCCCGATTTGCGGCCTGGCACTGTCAACACCATGGCGGGACCGGTCGGTATCCCGAGCCTCTGCACCGCCATCATCAACTTGTTCATGGGTTTGAGGTAGCGCGGCGGACGTGGTTCAGACATGGCTGCTCTCCCTTTCCGAGTTCGTGAATAGGTCGCGGTGCCGGGAAACCCAGTCCGCGAAAGTCGTCGCCGGCCGGCCGAGGATCTTCTCCACGTCGTGGGTGACAAGCGCAGGTTTGCCGACGGTCTCGGCGAGCATCGCCGTGTAGGCGTCGGCGAACTCGGCGGGGAAACCCAAGCCGATGAATCGCTGCCGCACTAACTCGCGCGGGCACTTCGAGATACTGCAGCGGGCGACCCAGGACGGCGCCGATAACGCTCGACCAGCTCTGAGTTGGTGAACGCCTGCGGACCGGTCAGCGGAATCCGCTGGCCGACAAGCTCATCGGTGAGCAACGCGCGCGCCGCGACCGCCGAGATGTCGCTGTCGACGATCGGTGCGGCCGACGCCGCCGCATAGGGGCCGGCCACCACGTCGCCGCGCGCGGATCTGGGCGGACCACATGCCGGCGAAGTTTGTCGCGAAAACCGCGGGCCGCAGGCTCACCCACGCCAGGCCGGAGTCGACGGCGAGCTCTTCGACCTCCTTGTTGCGGTCCCCGCGAAAGCGCGATGGCTGGCGCGAGAAGTCGTCGTCGGCGTTGATCGCCGACAGCGCAACCAGCTTGGAGACCCCGGCGTCCCGGCATGCGGCAGCAACGGCGGCAAGCTCCGGGCCGAGCGCGCGGGAATTGAGGAATACGGCCGACGCTCCGGGCAGCGCTTCGGCGATGGAGCCGACCACCTCGACGGCAGTCGGGAAATTGCGCGGTCTCCGGGGTGCGGGTGACGGCCCGTACTCGGGCTCCTGCGGCGGCGAGTTCGGCAACCAGGGGGCGGCCGACGTTGCCGGTCGCTCCGGTTACGACGATCGTCATGGCGTGGTCCCTTCGTTTGTTGAGGCGGCTTTTCTTCAAGCTCTTCAACAAAGACGGGCCCGAAGGTGGGAAAGTTACAGTTCCAAGTAACTTTTTTCGCCAGCCGGATCGTCGATGAATTCATGAACCATTCGCAGGCACCGAGTGAACAGGTCAGCGAGGCATGGCGCCGGCACCGGCCGTATCTGGTCAACCTCGGCTACCAAATAATCGGAGATGTCGGCGACGCCGAAGACGTTGCGCAAGAGGCCTTTCTGCGGCTCTCGCGCACCGGTTCGAACGAGATCGACGACGTCCGCGGCTGGCTCACCGTCGTCACCAGCCGGCTCTGCCTCGACCAGGTGCGCTCGGCACGCGCCCGCTACGAACGGCCGGGTGACACCCGCCCGAGATGGCCGCGCGCCGGTCGCGACGGACCCGGCGGACCGGGTCACCCTCGACGACGAGGTCCGCACCGCATTGCTGGAAGTCTTGCGCAGGCTCAGTCCCGGCGAACGGGTCGCCTTCGTGCTGCACGACGTGTTCGGTGTCCCTTTCGACACGATCGCCGAAACCGTGGGCCGCCCGGTTGGCACCTGCCGTCAGCTCGCGCGCCGCGCGCGCGGCAAATTCGCCACTGGCACAACCGAAGTTGAGCGAGGTGGCCTCAGCCGAGCACCAGCTGGTCACCGAGAAATTCATCACCGCGTGCGCCAACGGCGACATCGCCGCCTTGACCGCAGTCCTGGATCCAACGGTGTGGGGGGTCGGCACGATCCTGGCCGATCCGGCGCCGCCGCCCCAGGTCAACCACGGGCCGCACGATGTGGCCACCAACCTGCTGCGTATCTGGGCCCGGGAGTGACGCTGGTCAGCGGTCCCGCCGGGCAGCCGGTGCTGCTGGCCTTCGCCGAGCGCCGGCTCTTCGCCGCCATTGTGCTGACCAGTCCGCGGCAGCCTGATCGACCAAGATCGAGGCGATCGCCGACCCCGCTGCGCGGGCTTAACGCGCGCGTTCGGGCTGCGCCGCGAAGTACCCGGCGATCGTGGCGGTGATCTCGAGGAATTTGCGCCGTGTCGCCGGCGACATTTCGTTGTTCACATCGATGACGCCGCCGGGCCGCAGGTGGGGATCGAAGGGAACCTCGACCACCGGCTGTCCGTGGTCGACGAACTCGCGAGCCAGCAGCGCTCGGGTGCGCTTGTCGGCGTGCCCGTCTGAGTCGTTGAGCACCACGATGGTGTTGTGCAGCAGCCGTGTCAGGCCGTGATCCGACAGCCACTCCATGGTCCTGGCGGCGGCGGAGGCCCCGTCCGCCCACGGCGAGGACACCACGATCAGCGCGTCCAGGTCGCGCAGGACTTCCTGGGTAACCGGCGCGTCCATCGTCGAACCGCAGTCGATGACCGAGATCGCGAAATGGCGATCCAGCCGCAGCGCCGCCTCCCGGTAGATCGCTGGATCGAGCACCCTGCGCGGACCGGTCGCCGGTTCGCCGGCGAGCACGTGCAAGCCCGCGGAGTTGCGCCCCACTCGCGCGATCACATCGGTGAACGACCGCAGGTTCTTGTCGGCGGTCAGTTCCCAGAACGAGCCGGTGGCCTGTGGATCGATCCTGCTGCTCAGCCGGCCGAAGGCGGTGTCGGCGTCGATCGCCACAACGCGGTCCTGCCGGCGGAGTTCGGCGAAGATCGAGCCGACGCTGGCCGCCACGGACGTTTTCCCCACGCCGCCCTTGCCCAGCACGCCGACTTTGTGGTTGCCCCGCAGGACGGTCCGAATGGCCGCCTCGAATTGAGCGTCTTGGCGTCGCGCGGCGGACGGACCCGGATTGATCAGGCCGAACGTCGCCAGCCGGACTATCCGTCGCCAGCCACGGTCCGCTGGGCCCCAATAGCCCGGCGGCGGGGCGGGCGGAGCCGGCTGCCGGTGCGACGGGGGCGGTGGCGGCTGAGGCGGCTGAGGCGGCTGAGGCGGCTGAGGGGTAGGCCTCGGCGCAATCGGCGGGAAGTCGCGCGGCGGGAGACCATGCGGGCGCGCGGCACGGGTGCCGGGCTGCTCGGGTCTCAGCCGGTCTCGCAGAAATTCGTCGCGGTCGTTCATGTGCTCCTCGGGTGTAAGCATCCAGTATCGGCCACGTGCCGCTTTTAGACTCTTATTAGTATTGTGCAAACTTAGTGAGGCGTCATCGCGGCGCCGCCTCCATGCCTTCGGTGGTGTGGTGAGTGCAGCCTGCGCCCGACCGACAGCATTGCTGCCTCGCTTTATCGTGTGCCATGTTGCCGGTGTGACAACGCCCCATGCCGCCGACGGCGCGGAGGGCCGACAACCGGCTGAGATCACAGCAAACATGGGTAAGCGGCGTTGGAAGGCGGTAAGGAAACGGGCATCCAGTCGCGACGGGTGGATTGCCACCGGCAAAACGGGCCGTGGTGATGTGGTCCGGTCCGCGCTACGGTGCGGGTACGTGCGGTCGCCAGGCAGGTTAGTATTAGGGAAGTTGGCATGTCAGGCGGTCTTTGTCATATCGTTTTACGACTTGTCGAGACCGATCGCACGGCCCACCGTTCAGCGCTGCACGGACGCAACCCTTACCGGACCATCTCCGCTTGGGGGGCAGCCTATCGACAAGACCGAACGGGCCCAGCCCGCAACCTCAGGGTGCGGCCCAGTCGGAACCGCACATGTGCCGCGCAGAAAGTTCTGGTGAAGGGTTAGGTGGGTATGACGCCCAAGCGCGTCGGGCTTTATAACCCCGCATTCGAGCATGACTCGTGCGGGGTAGCCATGGTCGTCGACATGCACGGCCGTCGTAGCCGCGACATTGTGGACAAGGCGATCACCGCGCTGCTCAACCTCGAACATCGCGGTGCCCAAGGCGCCGAGCCGCGCAGCGGTGACGGCGCCGGCATCCTGATTCAGGTCCCGGACGCGTTCCTCCGGGAGGTCGTGGACTTCGAGCTGCCCGCCGCGGGCAGCTACGCCACCGGTATCGCGTTCTTGCCGCAGTCGTCCAAAGACGCTGCGGCCGCCTGCGCCGCGGTGGAGAAGATCGTCGAAGCCGAGGGCCTGCGGGTGCTGGGCTGGCGCAACGTGCCCATCGACGACTCCTCGCTGGGCGCACTGTCCCGCGACGCGATGCCTACCTTCCGGCAGCTGTTCGTGGCCGGGGCTTCGGGCATGACCCTGGAGCGCCGCTGCTACGTGATCCGCAAGCGGGCCGAGCACGAACTCGGAACCAAGGGCCCGGGCCAGGACGGGCCGGGCCGGGAAACCGTCTACTTCCCAAGCCTGTCCGGCCAGACATTCGTCTACAAAGGCATGCTGACCACCCCGCAGCTCAAGGCGTTTTACCTTGATCTGCAGGACGATCGGCTGACCAGTGCGCTGGGCATCGTGCACTCGCGATTCTCCACCAACACCTTCCCGTCCTGGCCGTTGGCGCACCCGTTCCGCCGCATCGCCCACAACGGCGAGATCAACACCGTCACCGGCAACGAGAACTGGATGCGGGCCCGCGAGGCGTTGATCAAGACCGACGTCTTCGGGTCGAAGGACGACGTCGAGAAGCTGTTCCCGATCTGCACCCCGGGCGCCTCCGACACCGCGCGCTTCGACGAGGTCGCTCGAACTGCTGCACCTGGGCGGCCGCAGCCTGGCGCACGCGGTGCTGATGATGATCCCCGAGGCCTGGGAACGTAACGAGTCGATGGACCCCGCGCGGCGGGCGTTCTACCGAGTACCACGCGTCGCTGATGGAGCCGTGGGACGGCCCGGCGTCGATGACCTTCACCGACGGCACCATCGTGGGCGCGGTGCTCGACCGCAACGGCCTACGCCCGTCGCGCATCTGGGTCACCGAGGACGGCCTGGTGGTGATGGCTTCCGAGGCCGGCGTGCTGGACCTGGACCCGTCGAAGGTGGTCCGCCGGATGCGGCTGCAGCCGGGCCGGATGTTCCTGGTGGACACCACCCAGGGCCGCATCGTCGCCGACGAGGAGATCAAGGCCGAGCTGGCCGCCGAGCACCCCTACCAGGAGTGGCTCGACAAGGGACTGGTCCCGCTCGAGGACCTGCCGCAGGGCGAATACGCGCGGATGCCGCACCATCGACTTGTCATGCGGCAGTTGGCTTTCGGCTACACCTACGAGGAACTCAACCTGCTGGTGGCACCGATGGTTCGCACCGGCGCCGAGCCGCTCGGATCGATGGGCACCGACACCCCGGTCGCGGTGCTCTCGCAACGTCCGCGGATGCTGTTCGACTACTTCCAGCAGCTGTTCGCCCAGGTGACCAACCCGCCGCTGGACGCCATCCGCGAAGAGGTGGTGACCAGCCTGCAGGGCACCACCGGCGGAGAGCGCGACCTACTCAACCCGGACGCGGAGTCCTGTCACCAGATCGCGCTGCAACAGCCGATTCTGCGTAACCACGAACTGGCCAAGCTGATCAACCTCGACCCCGACGTCGAGGTCAACGGTCGCCGGCATGGCATGCGGTCCAAGGTGATTCGCTGTCTGTACCCGGTCGCCGACGGCGGCGCCGGGCTGGCTGCCGCGCTGGACGACGTCCGCGCGCAGGCGTCGGCGGCGATCGCCGACGGCGCGCGGATGATCATCTTGTCCGACCGGGATTCCGACGAGCAGTTGGCGCCGATCCCGTCGCTGCTCGCCGTCGCCGGGGTGCACCACCACCTGGTCCGGGATCGGACCCGCACCCAGGTGGGCCTGGTGGTCGAATCCGGCGATGCCCGCGAGGTGCACCACATGGCGATGCTGGTCGGCTTGCGGCGCCGCGGCGGTCAACCCCTACCTGGTGTTCGAGTCGATCGAGGACATGCTCGACCGCGGTGTCATCGAGGGCATCGACCGCGACACGGCGCTGAACAACTACGTCAAGGCGGCCGGCAAGGGCGTGCTGAAGGTGATGTCCAAGATGGGCATCTCGACGCTGGCCTCCTACACCGGCGCGCAGCTGTTCCAGGCCGTCGGCATCTCCGAGGACGTGCTCGACGAGTACTTCACCGGGCTGAGCCTGCCCGACCGGCGGGATCACCCTGGACGACATCGCCACCGACGTGGCCACCCGGCACAACGCTGGCCTACCTGGACCGGCCCGACGAACGCGCGCACCGCGAACTCGAGGTGGGCGGCGAATACCAGTGGCGCCGCGAAGGCGAGTACCACCTGTTCAACCCCGAGACCGTGTTCAAGCTGCAGCACTCCACCCGCACCGGGCAGTACAAGATCTTCAAGGAGTACACCCGTCTGGTCGACGACCAGAGCGAGCGGATGGCATCGCTGCGCGGGCTGCTGAAGTTCCGCGACGGATGTGCGGCCCGCCGGTTCCGCTGGACGAGGTCGAGCCGGCCAGCGAGATCGTCAAGCGCTTCTCGACCGGCGCGATGAGCTACGGCTCGATCTCCGCCGAGGCGCACGAGACGCTGGCCATCGCGATGAACCGGCTGGGCGGCCGGTCGAACTGCGGTGAAGGCGGCGAGAACGTCAACCGATTCGACCGCGACCCCAACGGCGATTGGCGCCGCAGCGCGATCAAGCAGGTCGCCTCGGCCCGATTCGGTGTCACCTCGCACTACCTGACCAACTGCTCCGACATCCAGATCAAGATGGCCCAGGGCGCCAAACCCGGTGAGGGCGGCCAGCTTCCGGCGCACAAGGTCTACCCGTGGGTCGCCGAGGTACGGCACTCGACGCCCGGCGTGGGCCTGATCTCGCCCGCCGCCGCACCACGACATCTACTCGATCGAGGACCTGGCGCAGCTGATCCACGACCTGAAGAACGCCAACCCGTCCGCGCGGGTGCACGTCAAGCTGGTCTCGGAGAACGGTGTGGGCACGGTTGCGGCCGGAGTCTCCAAGGCGCACGCCGACGTGGTGCTGATCTCGGGGCACGACGGCGGCACCGGCGCGACCCCGCTGACATCGCATGAAGCATGCGGGCGCGCCGTGGGAGCTCGGCCTGGCCGAGACGCAGCAGACGTTGCTGCTCAACGGGTTACGCGACCGGATCGTGGTCCAGGTGGACGGCCAGCTCAAGACCGGACGCGACGTGATGATCGGCGCGCTGCTCGGGCGCCGAGGAGTTCGGTTTCGCCACCGCCCCGTTGGTGGTGTCCGGCTGCATCATGATGCGGGTGTGCCATCTGGACACCTGCCCGGTCGGCGTGGCCACCCAGAACCCGGTGCTGCGCGAGCGCTTCACCGGCAAGCCCGAGTTCGTCGAGAACTTCTTCATGTTCATCGCCGAAGAGGTCCGGGAATACATGGCGCAGTTGGGCTTCCGCACCTTCAACGAGGCCGTCGGCCAGGCGGGAGCGCTGGACACCACGCTGGCGCGCGCGCACTGGAAGGCGCACAAGCTGGACCTGACGCCGGTGCTGCACGAGCCGGACTCGGCGTTCATGAACCAGGATCTGTACTGCAGCTCGCGAGCAGGACCACGGCCTGGACAAGGCGCTGGATCAGCAGTTGATCGTGATGAGCCGCGAGGCACTGGATTCCGGCAAGCCGGTGCGCTTCTCCACCACCATCAGCAACGTCAACCGCACCGTGGGCACCATGCTCGGCCATGAGTTGACGAAAGCCTATGGCGGCCAAGGCCTACCGGACGGCACCATCGACATCACCTTCACCGGCTCGGCGGGCAACAGCTTCGGCGCCTTCGTGCCGAAGGGCATCACGTTGCGGATCTACGGCGACGCCAACGACTACGTCGGCAAGGGCCTGTCCGGCGGCCGGATCGTGGTGCGGCCGTCGGACAATGCCCCGCAGGACTACGTTGCCGAGGACAACATCATCGGCGGCAACGTGATCCTGTTCGGCGCCACCAGCGGGGAGGCATTCTTGCGCGGAGTGGTCGGCGAGCGGTTCGCCGTGCGCAACTCCGGCGCGCACGCGGTGGTCGAAGGCGTCGGCGATCACGGATGCGAATACATGACCGGAGGCAAGGTGGTCATCCTCGGCGGCACCGGCCGCAACTTCGCGGCCGGCATGTCCGGCGGCGTCGCCTACGTCTACGACCCCGAGGCGAACTGCCAGCCAACCTCAACGCCGAGATGGTCGAACTCGAGGCGCTCGACGAGGACGACATCGAGTATCTGCAGGGCCATGATCCAGGCACACGTCGATGCCACCGATTCCGCTGTCGGCCAGCGGATTCTGGCCGACTGGCCAGGACAGCATCGAGCACTTCGCCAAGGTGATGCCGCGCGACTACAAGCGGGTGCTGCAGGCGATCGCCGAAGCAGAACGTGACGGCGCGGATATCGACGAGGCGATCATGGCGGCCGCACATGGCTGATCCGAACGGCTTCCTGAAATACACGCATCGGGAATTGCCGAAGCGCCGGCCTGTCCCGCTGCGACTTCGCGACTGGAACGAGGTCTACGAGGAATTCGACGGCGAGACCCTGCGCCATCAGGCGACCCGCTGCATGGACTGCGGTATTCCGTTCTGCCACAACGGTTGCCCGCTGGGCAACCTGATCCCGGAATGGAATGACCTGGTGCGCAGCGGCCGGTGGCGCGACGCGATCGAACGGCTGCACGCCACCAACAACTTCCCGGACTTCACCGGCCGGCTGTGCCCGGCGCCGTGCGAACCGTCGTGCGTGCTCGGCATCAACCAGGATCCGGTGACGATCAAGCAGATCGAGGTCGAGATCATCGACAACGCCTTCGACGAAGGCTGGGTGATGCCGCTGCCGCCGGACAAGCTGACCGGAAAGACGGTCGCCGTGGTGGGTTCGGGCCCGGCAGGTCTGGCCGCCGCGCAGCAACTGACCCGCGCCGGCCACAGCGTCACGGTCTTCGAGCGCGCCGACCGCATCGGCGGGCTGCTGCGCTACGGCATCCCGGAATTCAAGATGGAAAAGCGCGTCCTCGACCGGCGGCTCGAGCAGATGAGCGCCGAGGGAACCGAATTCCGCGCCGGCGTCGAACGTCGGCGTCGACATCACCGCCGAGCAGTTGCTGGCCGATTTCGACGCGGTGGTGCTGGCCGGCGGGGCCACCGATTGGCGCGACCTGCCCGATCCCCGGCCGCGAGCTGGACGGCATCCACCAGGCGATGGAGTACCTGCCATGGGGTAACCGGCAGGCATGCAGGAGTGGCCGACGACGTGCTCGACGAGGACGGCCAGCCGCCGATCACCGCCAAAGGCAAGAAGGTCATCATCATCGGCGGCGGTGACACCGGGGCCGACTGCCTGGGCACCGCACACCGGCAAGGCGCGGCGAGCATCCACCAGTTCGAGATCATGCCGCGCCCGCCGGACGCCCGCGCCGAATCCACGCCGTGGCCGACCTACCCGCTGATGTATCCGGGTGGCGTCGGCGCACGAAGAAGGTGGCGAGCGGGTGTTCTCGGTCAACACCGAGGAGTTCGTCGGCGAAGACGGGCACGTCGACCGCGCTCAAGGTGCACGAGGTGGCGATGCAGGACGGCAAGTTCGTCAAGGTGGAGGGCTCCGATTTCGAGCTCGAGGCCGATCTGGTGCTGCTGGCGATGGGATTCGTCGGGTCCGGAGAAGCCGGGCCTGCTGACCGACCTGGGCGTGAGCTCACCGACCGCGGCAACGTCGCCCGCGGGGCGGATTTCGACACTTCGGTCCCGGGTGTTTTCGTTGCCGGGGACATGGGTCGCGGGCCAGTCGTTGATCGTCTGGGCGATAGCCGAGGGCAGGGCCGCTGCCGCGGGTGTGGACCGGTATCTGATGGGGTCAACCGCGTTGCCGGCACCGGTCAAGCCGACGGCCGCGCCGCTTCACTAGTCACATCAGTCACACCAGAAACATTTGATTATTCGATCGGCGTGCCTCCTCTCGTTTGCCAGGCGGCGGGTGTCTAATAACTCGCTGTGGGGTTCGTCACAGAGGGGGCCCCGGTTGAACGGACCGATCGCAGGAGTGATCACTGTGCATATCAACCCAATGCCCCGGACACGGGTCGGGCGAATCGCCTGGTCATGGTTTCGCCATCCGGTGAAGAGCCGCGAGTTTCCCGCTAAGCATGAGCGCCTGGTAACCGCTGAGGATCTGCTGCTGTTCGGGGTGTGACCGCCCGAACGCTCGTCACCGACAGCCCTCAATCTGTTTGCTCATCCGTCCCAGTCAACCCCGAATCCCGGATCGCCTCAGCCAACGGTTCCAGGACGGCGGGGTCGTGCGGCGTAGGGATGTAGACGATGCCCAGATCCAGGCCCTCGGCGGCCAGTCCGGCCGCGTCCTCGACGACCTTCCCGTAGTTGCGGTCGGCCTCCAGGCGAAGGTGGGCGGACAGGGTGATCTCTTTCGGGTCGCGTCCGATGTCGGCGCAATGCGAAGCCAGCACGTCGCGCTTGTGGGCGAACACATCCGGAGGACCGCCGACGAAGTTCCAGTGCTGGGCGTAACGGGCGGTGATCCGCAGCGTGCGCTTCTCGCCGCTGCCGCCGATGCAGATCGGCGGGTGCGGGCGCTGCGGGCCCTTGGGCTCGTTGCGGGCGTCCTTGAGCTGGTAGTACTTGCCGTCGAAGTCGGTGGTCTCTTCGCTGAGCAGGCTGGTCAGCACCTCGACAGGCTTCCTCGAACCGGTCGAAGCGTTCCTTGAGGCTGCCCAGCTCGATGCCGTAAGCGCCGGACTCCTCCTCGTTCCAGCCGGCGCCGATGCCGAGCTCGAGCCGGCCGTTCGGAGATGATGTCCAGTGCGGCAGCCATATTGGCCAGCACGGCGGGATGGCGGTAGTGAATGCCGGTGACCAGCGTGCCCAGCCGCAGCCGCTTGGTGGCCTGCGCCAGCGCGGTCAGCGTCGTCCAGCCCTCCAGGCAGGGCCCGCTGCTGTCGGAGAAGATCGGGTAGAAGTGGTCGAAGGTCCAGCCGGACTCGTAGACGTCGATGTCGTCGGCGGCCTGCCAGACGGCCAGCATGTCGGCCCAGGTGGTGTTTTGGGGTGAGGTTTTGAACGCGAATCGCATGAAATCGACGTTAGCCCAGCTTTCTGAAGTGGCAGCTAAACTCGTGCCGGACGTGACGTCGCACTGCGATTACGACGTCAGGATCACCCTGCTGGCGGCCGGGCTGATCTTCCTGCTCGCGCTGGTGCTCGGCGTGTGGAAGTACCGCCAGATGCTGGTGTCCGCGGATCACCGCGCGCATCCCTACGTCGACATCGCCCACCGCGCGGCGCTGCTGTACTCGTTTGCGACCCTGCTGGTCGCGGTCTTCGTCGCAATTCAGCGCCTGGCCGGCGTGGGTCAACCTGACCGCGGCGATGGTCGTGGTGTTCTTCTTCGTCGGGGCGATCCTCAGCTACATCGGCCACGGTCTGCGGCGCGACACCGACAACCAATTCGAAAAGCCGGACCGGGCACTCAAAGTGGCGATGGCCCCGCTGATCGTCGCGCGAGATCGGCGGCTTCGCGGTGATCCTCGCCGGGTTCGTCGCCGGGCAGTTCCTGTAACCGCCGGGGCACACTGGAGTCATGGATCCGGTAACCGCGCTGCGGCAGATCGCCTACTACAAGGACCGGGACCGCCAGGAGCCCAGACGTGTGATGGCCTACCGCAACGCCGCCGACATCGTCGAAGGCCTTGACGAGGCCGACGCGCGAGCGCCACGGCCAGGCCAACAGCTGGCAGTCGCTGCCGGGTATCGGGCCCAAGACGGCGAAGGTGATCGCCCAGGCCTGGGCCGGCCGCGAACCCGACGCGCTGGCCGAATTACGCACTGCTGCGAAGGATCTCGGCGGCGGGGAGATCCGGGCCGCGCTGCGCGGCGATCTGCATCTGCATTCGAACTGGTCGGACGGGTCGGCGCCGATCGAGGAAATGATGGCCACCGCTGCGGCGCTGGGCCACGAATACTGCGCGCTGACCGACCATTCGCCGCGGCTGACGATCGCCAACGGCCTGTCGCCGGAACGGTTGCGCAAACAGCTCGACGTGATCGACGGGTTGCGCGAAAAGTTCGCGCCGATGCGCATTCTCACCGGCATCGAGGTCGACATCCTCGACGACGGCAGCCTGGACCAGGAACCCGAGCTGTTGGAGCGCCTCGACGTGGTGGTGGCCAGCGTGCATTCGAAGCTGTCGATGGATTCCGCCGCGATGACCCGCCGGATGGTGCGCGCGGTCCGCAACGGCCACGCCGACGTGCTGGGCCACTGCACCGGTCGATTGGTCGCCGGCAACCGGGGCATCCGGCCCGAATCGAAGTTCGACGCCGAGGCGGTGTTCACCGCCTGTCGCGATCACGGCACCGCAGTGGAGATCAATTCCCGTCCCGAACGTCGCGACCCGCCCACCCGCCTGCTGAACCTGGCGCTGGAGATCGGCTGCGTGTTCAGCATCGATACCGACGCGCACGCGCCGGGGCAGCTGGACTTCCTCGGCTACGGCGCCCAGCGCGCGCTGGACGCCGGCGTGCCCGTCGACCGGATCGTCAACACCTGGCCGGCCGAGCAGCTGCTGGAGTGGACCGGGTCAGTCGGGTAGCAGCGGCATTTCCAGGCCCGAGTCGCGGCCGACCAGCACCCCACGGGTGAGGGCGGATTTGCCGTAACGACGGCGCACCTGGTCCATCGCGGTATCGACCGCGGCTGATTCCCCGCCAAACGGCAGCATCAGCTGCTGGGCCCCGCTGCGGTCGATACCCGACACCGCGAAGCCGACCAGGGTCAACCCGCGCTGGGCGATCAGCGGGCGCGGCCGAAGCGACCAGCAGCCGAGCGGCGGCAAGAATGGGCTGCGTCGACGAGGTGGCCCACGGCAACGTGCGCGATCGGGTGGCCCGGCTGAAGTCGTCGAACCGCAAGCGCAGCAGCACCGTTCGCCCGTTGCGCCCGGCGGCGCGCATGCGGGCGGTGATTCGGTCGATGAGGTTGACCACGACCGCGTCGATTTCGGTGGGCGACATGCGATTACCGGCGCGGCCCAGCGCGCGCTGAGCACCCACCGAGCGGCGATGCACGCCGGTTGTTGACCCGGCGGCGGTCGATGTTGTGCGACAGCGCAAACAGTTGACGTCCCATTGCGGCACCCACCAGCGAACCAAGCGTCGACTCGCTGAGTTCCGCGACATCGGCCACGGTCTTGATGCCGTGCGCGTTCAGCTTGTCGGCGGTCTTGGCGCCGACGCCCCACAACCGGCGCACCGGCAACGGATGCAGGAACGCCAACTCGTGCTGCGGCGGCACCAGCAATAACCCGTCGGGCTTGGCTTCCTGACTGGCGACTTTCGCCAGGAACTTCGTGCGGGCGATTCCGACGGTGATGGGCAGGCCGACACGGTCGCGCACGTCGGCTCGCAGCCGCGCCGCGATCTGGACCGGGGTGCCGGACACCCGGCGCAGCCCGCTGACGTCGAGGAATGCCTCGTCCACCGAGACGGCTCGACCATCGGCGTGGTGTCGCGAAACACCTCGAACACGGCGTCGCTGGCGCGGGTATAGGCGGACATTCGCGGCGGAACCACCACGGCGTGCGGGCACAGGCGCCGCGCCTGCGCGCCGCCCATCGCTGTGCGCACGCCGTAGGCCTTGGCCTCGTAGCTGGCCGCCAGCACCACCCCGCCGCCCACGATCACCGGCCGGCCGCGCAAGCGTCGGGTCGTCGCGCTGCTCGACGGACGCATAGAACGAATCCAGGTCCGCGTGCAGGATGGACGCCTTCGGCGATCCCTCAGAAGGGGGGCGGTTCATCGTCGTCCGATGGGGGGCGGGGGGCGGTGGCTTGGTATGCCTGTTGTCTGCGCTTGCGGTTGTGGTTGCGTTCGGTGGCCACGCGCTGTTCCCGGTTTTGCGCCCGGGTGCGGCGGCGTTTGGGCATCATCGCGGTCCGTTCGCCGCAATAGTCCTGGGCTGGTTCGGCTTCGACGGCGGGCATACCGCCCACGGCGTAACACAGGCTGGGGAACAGCAGGGCGCTGCCCGGAATGGTGACATGGGTGTGCCCGGCCGGTGAGGTCAAGATCAGGGTCCCGTCGGCGAGTTGTTGTTCACCCCAACCCCAAAAAGTTTTCACCAAATGGTGAGTGCGGCAATAACATTTGAGATTGCCCGCATGCGTGGGGCCGCCCTGAGAGTGGGGAATCGTATGATCCAGATCGCAGTCCCGCGCGGGGCGGTCACAACCAGGCCAACGACACGTGAGGTCGCGGCACCGCACGAAATCAGCCAACGCCTTCGACGGGGTGTAGCCGGGCTCGGGTGGACTGTCACCAGGATGAACCAGCGGCACCAGTTTCGCGGTGCCGGCCAGCTCGGCGATCAACTCCGGGGAGATCAGCCCGTCGGCAGCCACCTCGGATCCCGGTGCGCCACCGGTCAGGCTGGCCTGCTCGGCGATCACATGAATCACCACCGGCGACGAGGCGCGCCGCACCCCGTCCGCACAGTCGGGAGCACCACACCGACACCCCAACCGGTTCGCCCCGGCAGCCAAGGCACCCAACGCATCCGCGCGACGCTGATCCCGGGTACGGGGATCGCCCGGGCACACCGTGGCCGCCAACGCATTCAACCGTTTGTCCAGGGCCGCGGCGTCGGGGTGCAGCAGCTTGCCGGAAAGTTCACACAGCCCGTCGAACGGCTCACTGATATGCACCTCACGCCCGACCCGGCGCTCGGCGCGCCGGCGCACCGCATCCCGATCGGCTTTCACCACCATCGCATCGACCTTGCCCGACAACCGGGCCCGGCTCATCGACGGCCAGCGCGCCACGTTGGCCGCCAACTTGGCATCCACCCGCGCCAACACCAAGGGGTCCACAATCAAATCTGTGCGAAACACGATCGTCTGAAACATCAGGTAATTGATCTCCCCGGCGGCAAACACCCCACCCACCTTCGGGAGACGTTCACGCTTGGCCCTCGCATACCGCAACCGCGACGCAGCTAGACCCTGGCTGATCCCCAACCCTGCCGCTACCTCCGCGGCCACCGCCTCCATGGTGTCGACCACCCATTGGTCAGACTCAGGACCTTCGGCGCACCGATGCGAGAACAACTCCCAGATCCCGTCCAACTGCGCGGCCGCACCCCGATTCTCCGCCCGAGAGGCCGCGCAGATCCGCTCCACAATCACCGCCGGAGCGCCATGTTCGAACATACATTCGATCATGCCATGACCGTACGACAGCGAACCGGGTTACTGAACCTCCCCGTAGATGCTGCTGACCCAGATCTGGGTGAGGGTGTCGACGAGGCGGTCCTCGGCGACCGCCGGCTGTTCGGCGGACAGTGTCGCCATCATGGTCCGCTCATTCATCTGGTTCAGCGACGTCGCGAGGTCTGCCGCCGGGAGCGTCTCCGGTGCGGCGCCCCGCGCCCGCTCGGCGGTGATCATGATCGCCGTCTGGTCGATCCATTTCTGCATGTAGCCCGACCACACGGCCCGCAGCTCCGAGCTGGTGGCCAGCGCCTCCGTCGCTGCCCGGGCCACCGCACGGTGCGCAGCCGAACGCGCTGAAGAACGCTTCGATGCCGTTTCGCCATACCCGGCGTGGATCCGTGGGTAGACGTTGCGTCGCGCCTTCGAACTCGGCGTCGCCGCGCGCGATCATCGGCTCGAGCAGCGACAGCAGCACGGCCTCCTTGGACTTGAAATAAAAGTAGAACGTTGGCCGCGAAAGCCCAGCGCCCTTGGCCAGGTCGTCGACGGAGATGTCGGCGAACGCGCGCTCTTCGAGCAGCCGCTCGGCGGTCGCGAGGATCGCCTGCTCACGGTCGTCGCCGGAGGGGCGCGTGGAACGGCGTCCCCGCGGTGCGCGGGTCGAACTGGCTTTCAGACTTGCCGGGGTCACGGTCGTTACCTTACATGGTGTTGAGTATTCAGACATGGCGTTGACTTAATCAACATGCTGTTGATAACGTAGCGCCATGACTGAGCACCTTGACGTCGTCATCGTGGGCGCCGGCATCTCCGGCGTGAGCGCGGCCTGGCACCTGCAGGACCGTTGCCCGACCAAGAGCTACGCCATCCTCGAACGCCGCGACGACCTGGGCGGCACGTGGGACCTGTTCAAATACCCGGGTATCCGGTCGGACTCGGACATGTTCACCCTGGGATTCCGGTTCAAGCCGTGGCTCTCGGCAAAATCGATCGCGGACGGCGCCTCGATCAAGTCCTATATCAGGGAGGCGGCGGTCGAGAATGGGATAGATCGGCACATCCGCTGTGGCCACCGCGTTCTGACGGCCGACTGGTCCGACGCCGACAACCGCTGGACCGTGACCGTCGAGAACGACGGGCAGCAACGAGAGATCACCTGCTCCTTTCTCTTTGCCTGCACCGGCTACTACAACTATGACGAGGGGTTTTCGCCGGTGTTCGCCGGCTCCGAGGATTTCGCGGGCTCGATCGTGCACCCGCAGCACTGGCCGGAGGACCTGGACTACGAGGGCAAGAGGATCGTTGTTATCGGGTCCGGCGCCACCGCGATCACCCTGATCCCAGCCCTGGTCAACTCCGGCGCCGGGCACGTGACGATGCTGCAGCGGTCACCGACCTACATCGGCTCGTTGCCGGGAGTCGATCCGTTCGCCGTCCAGGCCAACCGGCTGCTGCCCGATCGCCTCGCGCACGTGGCCAACCGCTGGAAGGCCATCGCTTTCAGCACCTTCCAGTATCAGCTTGCGCGGAAAGCACCCGCGTACATGCGCAAGACGCTGATGACGATGGCAAAGCGGCGGCTGCCCACGGGCTACGACGTCGAAAAGCACTTCGGGCCCAGCTACAACGTCTGGGACCAGCGGCTGTGCCTGGCCCCTGACGGCGATTTCTTCCGGACGATCCGGCACGGCAAGGCCGACGTGGTCACCGACACCATCGACCGGTTTACCAAATCCGGGATCAAGCTCACCTCGGGCGAGGAGTTGCAGGCGGACATCGTGGTCACCGCCACCGGTTTGAACATGCAGTTGCTCGGCGGGGTACAGCCGACCAGAAACGGTGCACCGATGGAACTGACGTCGATGATGACCTACAAGGGGCTGATGTTCTCCGGCGTGCCCAACTTCGCGATCACCTTCGGATACACGAACGCGTCATGGACGCTGAAGGCCGACTTGGTGTCCGAATTCGTGTGCCGATTGTTGAACTACATGGACTCGAAGGGCTTTGACTTCGTGGAGCCGCAGCATCCGGACGACACCGTCGACGAGTTGCCGTTCATGGACTTCAGCCCCGGCTATTTTCAGCGCTCGATGCACCTGTTGCCGAAGTCGGGGTCGCGCGCGCCGTGGCGGCTCAAGCAGAACTATCTCTTCGACATGCGAACGATCCGGCGTGGCAAGGTCGACGACGAAGGTCTGCGGTTCGCGAAAAAGTTGGCACCGGTAGGGGTTTAGGCACCATCGGCGACGACGATAATGCCGTCGTCGTCGCTGTAGGCGATCTCGCCGGGCACGAACGTCACGCCACCCAGAGTGACTTCGACGTCGCGCTCCCCGGCGCCCGTCTTGGTGCTCTTGCGGGGGTTGGTGCCCAGCGCCTTGATGCCGATATCCATGCTGCGCAGCGTGGCCGCGTCGCGAACCGCGCCGTTGATGACCAGCCCAGCCCAGCCGTTGGACCGGCCTAATTCGGCGATCACGTCTCCGACCAGCGCCGTATGCAGTGAGCCGGCGCCATCGATCACCAGCACCCCGCCGGCCCCCGGCCGCGAGAGAATCGATTTCAGCAGCGCGTTGTCTTGGAAGCAGCGCACGGTACTGATCGGCCCGGCGAATTCCGAGCGGCCGCCAAACTGGCGGAACTGGAGATCGCAGCTGCGTACGTCGGGCCCGATCGTGTCGACGAGGTCGGCCGTCGGCCGGAACGAGGCGGTCACCGGGACATGCTAGCCATGCAATGCCGTCAGCGACGGCGCAGCTGGCGAACCAGCAGGATGGCCAACAGGCTGAGCGTCAGGGCGACCAGTAGCGGCACCGGAGACTGGCTCGATGCCGGTATCGGAGCGACGGGGGGGACCGGGTTGTTAGCGCCCTCCACCGTCGACTTCGCTTGCGCCGCAACATCTTTGGCGGCCTCGGAGAGTTGGCCGTTGGTCTCGGCCAGCTGGCCAGGCTTCTTAGCGACCGCTTTCTTGGGCGGGGCCTTTTTGGCGGCCGCCTTTTTTGCGGGTGCCTTCTTGGCGGGTGCTTTTGCGGTCTTCTTGACCGCCTTGGCCGGTGGGCTCTTGGCCGGCGGCGTTGATCCGGCGCCGTCGGCTTCGCTGTGGGGTGGATCCTGCGGGTCTGCCATGCGGCCGCTCCTTTGCAGATTTCTCAGCTACCTGGGTTACATCATGCCAGGATGCGTGGCGGCGCCACCCCGGCCGAAAATTCTCACGGGCTGCGCCGCACCGCCCATAAGCAGCCTGCGCCGATGAGCGCCACGGCTACCACGGCAAACGGCCATGCCGGGATCCCGTTGTCGGCGGAGGTGGCACCGGCAGCGGGTCCGGGCGTCCCGGTGCTGGCTACCGTGAGCCGAAATGACCAGGATCCGGAGACCACGTGGCCATCGGCAGAGGTCACCCGGTAGTTCACCGTGTAGGTGCCCGCCGGGCCCAGTGCTCGCATACCGATGCTGGCCACCGGGCCCGCAACGGTCGGTTCGCCGGCGGACCACAGATTGCCATCGGGGCCGACCACCGTCATGGCAACGAATGTGGTCTGCAGTCGCTCGTTGAAGATCGCGCTCACTCGTTCGGGACCGGTCGCGAGCACCGCATTATCCGCGGGGTCGGCGGACACCCGAGCGGCGTGCGCTGACGCCAGTTGTGCGCCGATCGTCGCGGCCAGCGACATGGCAGCCAGTAACAGCCCCACCCACGCGACGCCGAGTAGTCGTCTCATGCCCGCCGGCGGACCAACACGAGGCAGATAGCCAGCGCGCCAACCACCAGGGCCGCACCGCCCAACACGCGCGCGGTGTTGTCGTCCGCGGCTTTCGACTGCTCGGGTGCGGCGCCGTGATTCGCCGGTGCGTCAGCAGCCGAATGATGTTCGTGCGGCGAGACCGGACCTGCGGCTAGGCTCAACATAGGTGCCGGATGCTCGGGCTCACCGCCGTCGGGCAGCGGCGGACTGGTCCCACTTGACGATCGACCCGTCCGAATAGGTCTGCGTGGCGGGGAAGCTGACCGTGTCGGTGTCGGGCAGCTGTACCGATATCCGGAACAAAGCGAATTGGTCCGCCGGCATCCCGCCGCCCTGCGCCGCCGTCCACGTCACCGAACGAACGCTGCCCGAGGCCGTATCGCGGTCGAGCTTGGCCGCCCATCCGGGCATGGTTTCTGTGCCTGCCGATGCCACGTTGGGAAGCGTGACGGTGAGCGCGGTGGTGGCTGCGCCCGTGTTGGACTCGTTGGGTACCTGGAAGGTCACGATCGCCATGGCACCGCGCACTGCGTTGTCACTGCTGGCGTGGACGTGCGCCCAAGCCGACGGCGTGCCCGCGGCCGCGCCTAGGTACAGCGCGGCGGCACCGCAAACGGGCAAACATGCCGTGATCAGGACGCGCGAGATCCGCCGAGCGTGTGACATGTCAGGTCAATCCGAGCCGGGCCATCAGGTCCGCCTCGATACCGTCGAGTTGCGATGAGATCGCGGCGTGCGCCGCCCGTCGCCGCGCGGCGGGCATGTTCTCCGCCGCGGTGACGGCCACCGACAGATCGGCGAGCCGTTCGTTGATGGCGGACACGAATTGCTTGGTCTCGGCGTCCTTGGGCTTATTGTCTTGCACCATCCGCAGCGATTTCTCCGCCCCGGCAATCCGGGCCGACAGCTGGGCACCGTGCCCGGAGAACTGGCCGATCTGGGCCAACGGGATGCCAAGCTGATCGGCGCGACGCTGGTCGATCAACGCACGGCCAGCGATGGCCGCCCGATAAATCAACGGTGTCAGTATCGGGGCGAGCAGCCGGGACACCGTCAAGATCCGTCGAATTCGCGTCGGCGATAACAACTTCCCCTCCCGGGCCGCCTTCAGTTCGGCCTCCGCGACTTTGAGCGCCGCGCGGTCGCTATCCCGTTGAGACTTGACCTGTGCCTTGAGCCCTTTGTCCGCGGACCGTAGGTCACCCCTGATGCGGCGAGCCTCATTCTTGGCGGCCAGTTTGGCCTCAAGTTTGGCGCGGGCCTTGATCGCACGGGCTTCGGCGCGACGCGTTGCGCGACTCTTTCGCTTGCGAAACAGGCCCATTCCCGGCCGCCTCCCGGTATCTCGTGAACAATCGCGTCGCTTGTGCGCGATCCGTGAGCCAACCCTAATCGGACCAACTCAACTGGGGATAGCGGAGGGCAGCCCGTCAGATGGGGCTGGGCAGCCAGAACAGGCTCAGGCGTCGAGCCGTTCCAGGCGGCGCAACTCGTCAACCCGCTCCACGATGTCCTGCTGGGCTTGCGCAGACAGCCCGACTGACCGCACCGCGATGCGGCGCACACCGTCGTCGCGAACCGAGTCCCACCACGACAATTCCTTGTCCAGCTTCTCGTAGTACTCGTCGTCGGTGAAGTACGCCGGCTTGATTCGGAAGAAGTTGGCCAAGGCGGCCATGGTCGCTGATGACGGATTGGTGCGGTTGCCCGAGCGCAGCTGGGACAGGTAGGGAGCCGACATCGTGATGCCCTCGGCCTTGAGGGCCGCGATTACCTCCGCGGAGGTGTGCGGCCCGCGTCCGGGTGGATACACCGTGTCGAATAACCGGTTGAGGCGGGCAGAGAACGTCGTGCTCATCGGTACGTGACCTCCATGGGGACTGGAGAAGTGAACTGTGACCTGGCTGTATTTGCTGACCATGGTAGTGACAGATTTTGTCCACAACCACTTGCAAACCCGCGCGAATTAGCTACGGCCCTGTGAGCATAGCTGAATCCGCACTCGACGAGCGTCCAACCGATTCGGCGAAGTGTCCAGAATCTCAATGAAACTCACAGGTTACCCGAAGAAAGCCCACTGGAAATTCGCGCCAAACAGCGCCTCGCTATGCGGACGTAAGTGCCGGTCGCGTTTGTGCCGGGGCGGCAGCGCCGCAACTAGCAGACAGCGCAGACCCGCCCAGAGCCTTCTTTGCTGCTGGACTCTGCGCCGGGTGCATCGGAACGGCCCCAGGTGCGGGGAAGGTGCTGCCGACGCCTCAACAACTGTCGGGCGCCCTCCCGGCGACCGGAACTTCAGTTCGGCGCCGCCGCAGCCGTTGTGCCGCCAAAATTGCTGCCAGCAGTGCCACCGCCGAAACCACGGCGACAGCGACCGCACGCCAGCCGAGCGCGCCGTCAAACAGCATCCACAACCCGAACATCAGGAACAGCACGCTGGCCAAGCTGTGCAGAAGCCGCCCCGGCAGCCGCTGATTCAGCAGTGCGCCGACAGCAATCGCGAGGCCGTCGGCCATGACCATGCCCAGGGTGCTGCCGATCCATACGCCCGCCCAGTCATGTTCGCTGGCCAAGGTAACCGTCGCCAATGTCGTCTTGTCGCTCATCTCGGCGAGCGAGAACGACGACACTACGGAGAGCAGAGCGAACCGCTGCTCGCGCGTTTTCGGGACGGTTTCGTCCGCGGCGGCCCCCTCCCGCCAGGCCCACACGGCGAAAATCAGGAACGCGAACGCAGACGCGAAGGCCATTGGGCGCGCCGGCAGCGCCGCACCCAGAAAGTGGCCGATCGTCACCGAGACCCCGTGCGCCAGAAAAGCGCCGATCGCCACCCCGGGCAGCACCACCCACCATCGGTAGCGCAGCGCGTAGGTCATGGTGATCAGCTGGGACCTGTCGCCGAGTTCGGCAAGGAATACCACTCCCAGACTCAGCAGAGCGGCGGCGAGCATGGGCGACCTTTCGAGCCCTCGGGGCTGTGCGCCAGGACCGCCACGAGATTTGAGGAAGTTCGGACGCCCGCATTCTTCGATTCGACACTTAACGAATTAGCTTATGCGGCAAGAAGCATCGCGAGAATCGCGGTGTCGGGATGGCTGATTGGGTCGACACCGACGCGACTGACCATCGATGTGATGGTGCCGTCGGCTTCCGCTTCCACCCAGGCCGCCCGGTGCTCCAACCCCAGATACGGCAATCCGGGCAGCAGTACGCATCCTGACGCCGCCCCGGTGCACTCGGGCAACGACGGCGTGGTCTCTGACGGCGGGTGCAGCATCAGCAGCGCGGGGGGTTGGTGATCGGCGAAATATCCTGGCTGGATGGCTGATTCACCGAAGACCGTGCCCTCGGCCAACACCAGGCCGACAGTGCCCGGCTCGGGTTCATCGGGCAGTTCCTCGCGGGCACCGAACACCGTTGTGGTGGATAGCAATCCGGGCAACGACGCCACCCGGACCGCCACCATCAGCAGCTGGGCCCATTCTTTCGTCGAATCTGGCCAACGCCCGGAGATGACAAACCCCTTCAGCGCACCACGAGAATGGAAGGGAGCAATCCCTATAGGTCGGCCTGACTCAGTGTCCATCTAGCCCTCCGCGCGACGCTTCGGCTCGAATAACCACGCTGGTAGCTCGAATAATTCAGCATGCCCGCGGTTTAGGTGCCTTGCAACTCGACACGGCCACTATTGCTTGTGGTCTTTTCGATCGGACCCGGTCAAAAAGCAAGGGCGCCGCGCGATCTGCGCGACGCCCGAGCTGGTCGAGATTGAGTCAGGGGAATATCAGACCCTGGGTTTTAGAGGTTGCGGCCTTGTAACGCGACTGCACGTCGGCCCAGTTGACGACATTCCAGAACGCCTTGACGTAGTCGGCCTTGACGTTCTTGTACTGCAGGTAGAAGGCGTGCTCCCACATGTCGACCTGCAGCAGGGGAATGATGCCGAGCGGAACGTTGGCCTGCTGGTCGTAGAGCTGGAACGTCAGCAGTCTGTCGCCGAGGGTGTCGTAACCGAGCACCGCCCAGCCCGAACCCTGCAGGCCGTTGGCGGCCGCGCTGAATTGAGCGCGGAACTTGTCGAACGACCCGAACGCGTCATCGATCGCGGCCCCGAGGTCGCCGGTCGGCTTGTCGCCACCGTTCGGTGACAGGTTCTTCCACCAGATGGAGTGGTTGACGTGGCCGCCCAGGTGGAAGGCCAGGTTCTTCTCGTTCAGGAAGATCGCACCGTGGTCGTCTTTGGCGCGTGCCTCTTCAAGCTTGGCAACGGCGTCGTTCACGCCTTTGACGTAAGCGGCGTGGTGCTTGCTGTGATGAATCTCGTTGATCTGACCGGAGATGTGCGGTTCCAGCGCTGCGTAGTCCCAGTCCAAATCGGGCAGCGTGTATTCGGCCACGTCGTTCCTTTCTTCGATGATCGGATCGTCTTACGCTCGTTCGCAACGGTTCCGCCACGTCGGCGGCCCGGCCTAGTCAACCCTGCTCTATGACCGCGCGCGCCGCAAGAACGACGGTCCGGGTAGGTAAGTCGGATACCCGGTTGGCGACAATTCAAGACGAGGGTTCAAGACAAGACGATGACGGCGAGAACCGCGAGTAAAGCGAGTGCGATCAGGCCCGCACGTAAAGCGGCGACGCTGTAGGCGTTGTTCCAGGCAGCCGAGCCGGAATAATGGTTCGGCGAGGCCGGTGTACCTGGCCCGAACGAGTGCGTCGCCATGAAGCGCCTTTCACCTGCAGATTCTTCTCGCTCGAGTGAGGTTAGTCACATCGAGCCGTCGTGATCGAGATCATAGCGCCTCGAAGCGGGCTTGAGAAACAGGTGGGCCGCCAAGGGCCAGTGTGGCCGCGGTGCTTAGCGAGGCAATCCATTTCGCTCGGCACCCGTCGGGGCTGTCTTATAGGCATGCGTCAACCACCCGGTGTTATCCACAGTTGCGACACAAGCCTGCAGATAAGGCTGCGTCGGAGGCATGAATACCCCGCCTGCCACTGTGGATAAACCTGTGGAAACTGTGGATAGTCAGGAGATTGCTGAGTGGGCGTTGCGGCCCCGCCTCGCCCCGCCTCGGCCGCGCTCCGCCCGGCCCTCAAAGGGCCGCGGCTAGGCTGGTCCGGTGATTCAGGTGTGCTCCCTGTGCGGCACTCGGTGGAACGTGCGCGAGCGGCGTCGCGAGTGGTGCCCCCGCTGTCACGGGGCGCTGATGGCGCCGATGGCGGATGCGCCCGCACCCGACCCACACTGGAGTACGCGGGGTGGCCAGGGGGTCCGCGGCCGGCAACGCACGCCGCCACGGCTGCCGCCGGGCTTCCGATGGATCGCGGTGCGCCCCGGCGCCGCACCGCCGCCGCGGCACGGACGACGGCCCCTCGGACCCACACCGCGCTACGCCGTCATACCTCGTTGGGGGCTGGGCGATCGTGTCGACTCTGTATGGCGTCAGGCCCCGGCGCCAGCCGATACACCTGCGCGGACAGGACCGTCGGCGGCGGCGGTGCGCCTCACGTTGTTCTTGAGCCTGCTGGTGCTTTGCGGCGCGACCCTGGTGTACGTCGCGCGCTACGTGCTGCTGGTCATCAACCGGAACATCTTGCTGAACTCGGTGGTGGCTTTTGCCGCGAACTGGCTCGGCATGCTGGCGAGTGCGGTGGCGATCGTGGCCGCGGGCGCATCTTGGGTGATGCTGACCCGGTGGCTGATCGCGCGCCGGGCCCGTGCCTTCTCGCATTACGGCCTGCGGGATCAGCGTTCGGTCCGGGCGTTGTGGGCCGGCTGCCTGATGCCACTGGCCAATCTGCTGTGGGCTCCGGTGTACGTCACCGAGCTGGCAACCGTCGAAGAGCAGCACGCGCGGCTGCAGAGGCCGATTGTGCACTGGTGGATCGCTTGGGTTCTCAGCTACGCGGTTTCGATTTTCGCAATTGCCACCAGCTGGGCCAGGGACGCCCAGGGCATCGCGAACAACACGGTTTTGATGGTGCTTGCCTACCTATTCGCGGCGGCGACGCTGGCCGCCGTTGCGCGGGTTTTCGAGGGATTCGATCGCAAACCGGTCGAACGGCCGGCGCATCGCTGGGTCGTAGTGGGTGAGGATCGACCCGGCGCGTCCGTATCTACCCCACCGGTTGAGTTGGAGGGGCAGGAACCGGCAGCATAGTGGTATGACGTCGCCCGACGAGGAACTCGCCGGGCATCCCTATGTAGTTGCCCACCGCGGTGCTTCGGCCGCTCGGCCCGAACACACGCTGGCCGCGTACGACCTCGCACTCAAAGAGGGCGCCGACGGCGTTGAGTGCGATGTGCGGCTGACCCGCGACGGTCATCTGGTTTGCGTGCACGACCGCAGTCTGGACCGTACTTCCACGGGAGCCGGGTTGGTCAGCACGATGACGCTGGACCAGCTAAGCGAACTCGAATACGGCGCATGGCACGACAGCTGGCGTTCCGACGGTAAGCAGGGCGATACCAGCCTGTTGACGTTCGAGGCCCTCGTCTCGCTGGTGCTGGACTGGCACCGGCCAGTCAAGATCTTCGTCGAGACCAAGCATCCAGTCCGCTATGGCTCGCTGGTGGAAAGCAAAGTGCTTGCTCTGCTGCACCGCTTCGGCATCGCCTCTCCGGCGTCGGCCGACCGGTCCCGGGCGGTGGTGATGTCGTTTTCCTCGGCCGCGGTCTGGCGGATCCGGCGAGCCGCGCCGCTGCTGCCGACGGTGCTACTCGGCAGGACCGCGCGATACCTGACCAGTAGCGCGGTCAGTGCCGTGGGGGCCACCGCCGTCGGGCCTTCACTAGCGACCCTTAGGGAGTACCCACAGCTCGTGGACCGCGCCGTGGCGCAGGGCCGAGCGGTGTACTGCTGGAGCGTCGATGAGTACGAAGACATCGACTTCTGCCGGGATGTCGGGGTGGCGTGGATCGCCACCAACCACCCGGGCCGCACCAAGGCGTGGCTGCAGAACGCGCGCACCGGCGAGGGCACCTTCTAGTTCGGCGAAATCCAGCCGCCCGCAGCCTTCGGATCGGCAGCTCCGGCCGCCGCCGGGGCCGCCTCGCGGGCAACGAAATTCTCCAGGTCGAACAGGTTGGCTCCCGCACGATCGGCCACCCGCAGCAGTGTGCCCATCAGCGCCACTTCTTCGATCTGTTCCTGCAGGAACCACTGCATGAAATGTTCGCCGAGGAAGTCGCCTTCGTCGCGGGCAACGGCCATCAGCCTGCTGATCTGGTCGGTGACCGCACGTTCCTGATCGAGTGCCAGCGCCAACGCGTCGCGCGGTCTGTCGAATTGATTGCGTACCCGGTCGACTCCCGGGATCTCAACGGGGACGTCGCGGTCGAGCAGATGTTGCACCAGCATCATCGCATGATTCCGCTCTTCGACCGCTTGGTTATAAAAGTGTTTCGCTAATTGTGGCAGGTCGGCGCCGTCGAAATAAACGGCAATCGCCACGTATTGTTGAGAGCTAGTGAATTCATTGAAAATCTGTTCCTGAACTAATGCATAGAATTTGGTTCCGGAAACGCGGCCTTCGGTCATGATTGCACGTTACCGCCGGTAAACAGCGTCTGCAACGAAGGTATCACTTACTCAGGAAAGGGTTTCCTAAGTAATGAAAGGCTATCTTGAAATACCGTACGTAAATTGCTTCTATGTTTACTGCGAGGGCACCGGTGCGTCCGAGTCGAGTGCGTCGAACAAAGCGCGGGCCGCATCGTGGTTCCACACCACCACGGAGCCGGCGTCGCTGTCGGTCAACTCACCGATCGGGACCGTCATGGCGATGGTCGATCCGTGCATTGCCCAGCCGAGCCGGGCCAGGTCCCATACATGGTCGCCCTCGTCAACGGTCAGAGCGGCGGCGGCCGCGCGCGGCACCGAGTACCAGCGCCACGGATTGAGCCACACCGTCGGGCTGGCGGCGCGCTGCAGCAGCGCCGACATGAACTGGCGTTGGTTGACCATCCGGTCCAGATCTGCCCGCGGCGTGGCCCGGCTCCGCACGTACCCCAGCGCGGAGCGGCCGTCCAGCTCTTGGCAGCCGGCCGGCAGGTCGACGCCGGCCAACGGATCGTCGATCGGCGCGGTCAGGCACGCGGTGATGCCGCCGAGCGCGTCGACCAGAACGGCGAACCCGTTGAATCCGACCTCGGCGTAGTGATCGAGGCGCAGACCCGTGGCCTGCTCCACCGTCTGGGTCAGCAACGTCGCCCCGCCGGCCGCGAACGCGGCGTTGATTTTGTCCTTGGCTTGACCGGGGATCGGCACATAGGAATCGCGCGGTATCGACACCACGGTCGTCGGGATGCTCGACCCGAACCCCGGCACGTGCACCAGCAGAATGGTGTCGGTTCGGCTGCTGCCGATATCGCCGCCGGTGGCCAGGTCTCGCTGCTGTTCGGGTGACAGACCCTGGCGACTGTCCGAGCCGACGAGCAGCCAGTTCGTCCCCCGGCCTGCTGCGGGACGGTTGGCATAGTCCGTCAGCACCGGCTCGCGGTGCAACGACGTGTCGAGCCAAACCGCCCCACCGACGGCGCCGGCGCCGGCGAGGAGAGGAACGATCAGCAGACTCAGTGCCACCACGCGGGCCCAGCGACGCTTGCTGCGTTTGCGGGCGGGAGCGCGCCGAATCACCGGCGAGGGCTCCGGAGCCGCTTTCCACGGCGGGACCGGCCTTCGAGGTTGCACCGGGATAACTTACGTGCCTAGTCAATTCCAACTGGGCCGATACCACACCCGGACTTGGCGGTTCTTTAATTCGTTCCCGGAAACCAACGGCCCGGAGTTGTCCACTGCAGGCCGGGGGGAGACCCGTCAATCGGGCACATGTACTTGTCCGGAAACCTCACACACGTCGGTGGCAGCGGCTGATCTGCGCCGTTGAACGTCGGCTGGACGTGCAACCACCCGCGATCCTGGCACACGAAGTAGTCGCCACTCGGACCAAAACCCCGGACGGTGCCGTTAAGGCACGAGTCGGCATGCGCCACCGCCGGCACGCTGAGAAAGCCCGAAACGATCACGGAGACGATCATGGAGGCCACTGCGACGATGACTGCCCTCATAACGGATTGACGCTAGTCCAAGCAGACCTGCCCAGTAAACCCCGCTCAGGAGCTGCCTGGAGCCGCTCGACGTGCGCGCAACCCGTTGACGAACGGGCAACCCATCAGCACCCGGATGGCCTGGCCCAGCCCGGTCATGTCGTCCACCGGCTTGTGGAACGGCAACCGGACGTCGTGGTCGCCCTTGGCACTTTCAACGCGAAATCGCATGCCGTACCGGTCGAGGCCCAGCGGTCGAACCTGTCCTCGGCGCAGCGGCGCGGGCAGTCTGGAAACCAGCCGCGCCAGCACGTCGTTGTGGGCGGTTTCCCAGTGCTGGAGCAGGCTCGATTCGACCTCGCAGAACGGGTCGGGCGCGGCCGCGAGCAGGTCCTGGGTGCTGACGGGCTCGGCGCCCGTCGCATCGGTCACCACGACGGACTCGATCTCTAGTCGTAGCAGCGTGTACCGGGTCTCCGCCCTATCGGCCGGCATGGACCTCGGGGTTTCGAATTGCAGCAGCACCGGATTCGGGTCAACCGCGGCGATCAGGTCGAGCGTGCTTGTCACCGCGGCAGGAGGGACCTGCCGCAGGCAGCCGCGAACCCAAACCAGCGAGCGGACCGGTTCGCGCAACGGAAGGGGCGCGTAGTCGGCCAGCTCCAGCAGCGCCTGCGACCCAGTGATGCCTGGACCGCCGGCTCCCCGGCCGGAAGTGCGACAGCGAAGGATCCGTCGGGCAACAGGTGGTGGATCGGCGTGGCGACCGGATCCTCGCGCTCGACCGCCAGCAGCGCGCCACCGGCCCGCGCGCAAGCGCTGCGGATGCGTTCGGCGGTCGTCGGCGAAGCGCTGGTCAGCGGTAACATCATTCTCCTGATTTCCTTAGGTAAGGCTAAGTTAACTTAGTTCGAAGTATGCCGCAAGGGTTGCTTTGGATGGGGCGCCGTTAGGGTTGGGGTGTGGTCCGCATCGCTTACCTCGGTCCCGAAGGGACCTTCACCGAGGCGGCGCTGCTCCAGATGACGGCCGCCGACCTTGTCCCCGACAGCGGGCCGGATGGTTTGCGGCGGTTGCCACTGGAGAGCACCGTCGCGGCGCTGGACGCGGTTCGAGACGGTCTCGCCGATTACGCATGCGTGCCCATCGAGAACTCGATCGACGGGTCCGTGATGCCCACCCTGGACAGCCTGGCGATCGGGTCGGCGTTGCAAGTTTTCGCCGAGACGACGCTTGATGTGGCCTTCAGCATTGCCGTCAAACCCGGCCGCACCGCCGACGACGTACGTACGTTGGCGGCCTTCCCGGTCGCTGCCGCACAGGTGCGGCAGTGGCTGGCCGCCAATCTGCCCGGCGCCGAACTACGGCCGGCATATTCCAATGCCGACGCGGCCCGGCAGGTGGCCGAAGGCCAGGCCGATGCCGCGGTGACCTCGCCGCTGGCGGCTTCCCATTGGGGATTGGCGGCCCTGGCCGACGGCGATCGTCGACGAGCCCAACGCCCGTACCCGCTTCGTTCTGGCCGGGTTGCCGGGTCCGCCGCCGGTCCGCACCGGTGCCGATCGCACGTCGGTGGTGCTGCGCATCGACAATGCGCCGGGCGCGCTGCTGGCCGCGCTGGCCGAATTCGGCATCCGCGGCATCGACCTGACCAGGATCGAATCCAGGCCGACCCGCACCGAACTCGGCACCTACCTGTTCTTCGTAGACTGCCTCGGCCATATCGACGACGACGCAGTCGCCGAGGCGCTCAAGGCGCTGCACCGTCGTTGCGCGGACGTGCGCTACCTGGGTTCCTGGCCGACCGGGCCGGCCGCCGGCGTGGGGCCGCCCCCGGCGGACGACGCGTCGCGCTGGCTGGCGCGAGCTGCGCGGGTCGGGGGAGCTCCGCCCATGAGTGGTCGCTTGGTGTTGCTGCGACACGGCCAGTCCCAGGCCAACGTCGAACGCAGGCTCGACACCAGGCCACCGGGGGCGGCGTTGACTCCATTGGGCCGCGATCAGGCGCGCGCGTTTGCCCGTACTCGCCTAGGTTCCGGGCGGCCGGCGTTGCTCGCGCACTCGGTGGCCACCCGGGCGTCGCAGACGGCCGCGGTGATCGGCGCCGAACTCGACCTGCCCGCCTACGAGGTTGCCGGCATTCACGAAGTACAGGTCGGCGAGCTGGAAAACCGCAGCGACGATGACGGCGGTCGACGAATTCAATGCCATCTACGAGCGGTGGCAGCACGGCGAGCTCGACCTGCGACTGCCTGGCGGCGAGACCGGCAATGAGGTGTTGGACCGCTACGTGCCGGTGCTCACCGACCTGCGAATGCGCTACCTCGACGACGACAACTGGAACGGCGACATCGTGATCGTCAGCCATGGCGCGGCGATCCGGCTGGCCTCAGCGGTGCTGGCCGGAGTCGACGCCGAGCTTTGCGCTGGACCAGCACCTGGACAACGCCGAGTCAGTGGTGCTGGCGCCGATCACCGACGGGCGGTGGAGCTGTGTGCGATGGGGAGCCCTGACGCCGCCGTTCTACCCGGACCCCAGTGAAGCCGGGGCCAGCTCGGTCCCCGACGCGGTGCGGTCCAGCACCGACCCGATGGGCTGAGCGTGATCAGACCGCCAGCGCGACCGATTCCATACATCCGCAGCCGATGGCGTCGCAGTCGAGGACGAACGTGTGCGGCAACAGCTCTGGGCTGACGCAGCCCGGCTCGGTGCATTCCGCGCGGTGCAATGGATGGCGAATGATGGCGCCGTGGCAGTGATCTAAGCCCTCCCGGCAGTCGCGGCAATCAGCACTCATGACCCGTTCATAGCACCGACCGCGGACAAATCCGGGATGCCGCGCCCAGCCCGCGGTGTGGATCAGGCCCAGCCCAGTTCTTCCAATCGGTCGTCGTCGATACCGAAGTGGTGGGCGATCTCGTGGATCACCGTTATCGCCACCTCCTCGACGACCTCATCGGCGGAGTCGCACTCGTCCAGCAGCGCGTCGCGGTAGATCGTGATGGTGTCCGGGAGCGATCCGGCATAGTCGGAATCCCGCTCCGTCAGCGCCACCCCCTCGTAGAGTCCGAGCAGTTCGGCGTCCTCGGGATGGCGGTCGGCGACCAGGACGACGACGTTGTTCATTGCGGCCGCCAGCCCGGCCGGAATCAGGTCGAGTGCCTCGGAAACCAGCTCGTCGAACCGTTGCGGATCCATCCGCACGGCCATCGGGCTATTCGCCTGGTGCGGGCCCGGCCGGCCCATCTTGCGGGGCCCCCGGTGGTTGGGCGTACGGCGGCGAGCACCGGGCCGTCGGCCGGCGGCGGGGCCTGCACCGGAGGCGCCTGGGTGGCCGGCGGCTGCGATACCGGCGCCCGGGTAGCCGTCGCCACCGGCTGTTGCGGAAGATGCTGATTGCCCGGCGGTGTGTTCGCCGGGGGAGCGCTGGGCTGGCTGGTCGGCACCTGAACCGGAATCTGCGGCGACGTGAGCCGCCCTTCGGGAATGTCAGGCGGCGGTACCGGGGGCTGACCATTGATCAACAGCGGACCCTTGGCGCTATTGACCAGCGCGGCCCAGCCGCCGTTGCCCAGCGTCGCGCCGATGCTGCACGCGACCTCACGGCTACCTGCCGACCAACTCGGCAGCGACAGGGTGGGGTAGATCAGCGTGAGGGTGGTGATGCGCAACTTGATGGGCGCCAGGTAGGCGTCCGTCATCTTGGTGCAGGAGTCTTTGATGAACCCGTCCTGCTCGGCCTCCGCAGGTAGGGCGTCGGGAAACTTCTCGGCCAGATTGACCGTGCCGGTCACTTCCATTGCGTGTGGGGCTCCGCAATCGACCGGCACGTCGATTGGCTGGTTGGTCGCCGAGTCGATGCCCAGGCACGTGCCGGCCGGCCAGACTTTGGACTGGTCGATGTCGGTGACCTTGCCCTTGAAGGCGACCTGTTGGTTGTTCTGGCCGGGCAGCTCCAGGCCGCACAGCACGCGGCGGTTGCCACCCTGGCGCCACGCACGGTCACCGGACCACAGCATGCTGACCGCGAATTTGCTGTTGGGATCGTATTTCGGTCCGAGGTAGCGGTGCACGGCAGCCTCGCACTGCTCCTGGGTGATCTGCTGAATGCGAGCGGGCGACGGAGGAGCGGCATCGGGTCCGTACTCCGAGCCCGGGAAAGTCCGCATATCGATGGACTCGGCAACTTCAAACCGGTGATCGTCGGTGCAGTTGACGATGCTCCCGGACTCCGGCGTTATATCCGGCCACATCAGGCAATCGCCGCTGCGGGCGCGATTGAAGGCGGCGTCACTCTTGGCGCTCGTGCTGGGTACGGGATCGCTGTCGATATAGCCGGCGAGCCGCCCCGGCCCCGTACCGACAGCGGGAATGGCGGTGACGAGCCCGGCTATCAGCAGACCGCCAAGAGCGGTGAGAAGCAGCCCTCGCCTGGTCTGCGTTGCCTGCAGACTGCGCGGCCACCCGGGCCCGGCCAGCGGCAGTTCCTCCTCGGCGACGGCTTCGTCGACGGGAGGGCTGGCGGGGGGAAGTTCCTTTTCGGGCGCGTCCGGCATCGTTTCCATTCTGACAGTACTGCCCCGAACCGCCCCAGCCGCGTGACAAATGTGGCATATGTGGTGCCGGATCGAGACGTCAAAAGTAGTGTCGGGGCCGTGATCGACCTGAAGCTGCTCCGGGAAGACCCCGACGCCGTACGCCGTTCCCAACTCAGCCGGGGCGAAGACCCGGCGCTGGTGGATGCGCTACTGACGGCCGACTCGGCCCGCCGAGCCGCGATTTCGACCGCTGATTCACTGCGCGCCGAACAGAAGACCGCCAGCAAGAGTGTGGGCGCCGCGTCAGCCGAGGACCGCCCCGCTCTGCTGGGGCGCGCCAAGGAACTCGCAGAGCAGGTGAAACTCGCCGAAACCGAGCAGACCGAAGCCGAGACGGCGTTCGTCGCGGCGCACATGGCGATCTCGAACGTCATCATCGACGGAGTGCCCGCCGGCGGCGAGGCCGACTTCGCTGTACTCGACGTCGTCGGCGAACCGAATGCGATCGAAAACCCGAAGGACCATCTGGAGCTCGGCGAGTCGCTGGGCCTCATCGACATGCAGCGCGGCGCCAAGGTGTCCGGCTCGCGGTTCTATTTCCTGACTGGTCCGGGCGCGCTGTTGCAGCTCGGACTGTTGCAGCTGGCGCTGCGGCTGGCCATGGCAAACGGCTTCATCCCGATGATCCCGCCGGTTCTGGTGCGTCCGGAGGTGATGGCCGGCACCGGATTTCTGGGCGCCCACGCCGACGAGGTGTATCGGTTGGAGGCCGACGACCTCTACCTGGTGGGCACCTCGGAAGTACCGCTGGCCGGATATCACTCGGACGAGATCCTGGACCTGTCCGGCGGACCGCTGCGGTACGCGGGCTGGTCGTCGTGTTTCCGCCGCGAGGCGGGCAGCTACGGCAAGGACACCCGCGGCATCATTCGGGTGCACCAGTTCGACAAGGTGGAGGGCTTCGTCTACTGCACGCCCGACGACGCCGAAGCCGAACACCAACGGATACTGGGCTGGCAGCGCGAGATGCTGGCGCACATCGAGGTGCCGTACCGGGTAATCGACGTGGCCGCGGGCGATCTCGGCTCGTCGGCCGCCCGCAAATTCGACTGTGAAGCGTGGGTTCCGACGCAGCACACTTACCGCGAACTGACGTCGACGTCGAACTGCACCACCTTCCAGGCCCGTCGGCTGGCCACCCGATACCGGGATGACAACGGGAAGCCGGACACTGCGGCCACCCTCAACGGCACGCTGGGCACCACGCGGTGGCTGGTATCGATCCTGGAAAACCACCAGCGGCCAGACGGCAGCGTGCGGGTGCCCGCGGCCCTGGTCCCGTTCGTCGGCACCGAGTTGCTCGAACCGACCCGCTGAGTCAGGCGTCCACTGGCTGGCGGGACCGCTCGTGGCGGCGCTGCCGTTCCATGGTGGCGAAGTAGAAAGCAAATCCGAAAGTGAAGCTGGTGAACAGGCTCGATACGAAGAACAGCCAGGGGCGCCGCAGCCCACGGCGATAGCCGTCGACGATGGTAAAGATCGGCAGCAGAACGACATTGGCGATGGTGTAGTCCTGGCTGGCGGAGTCAGCTGCCGGGTTGGTGAACATCAGCTTGATGTATTCCGCCCAGCTGCCATGTTCGCCCCAGAGCGGGTTGGTGGATCCGTGTGCGTACTGCTGCACATAGGTGATGTTGAAGTACCAGCCCAACACGACCGACGCGATGCCGACGACGTAGTACACGACTTCCAGCGGTGAGAACAACGGTCCGTCGGCCGGCCGGGCGAAAACTTTCGAATTCGACCTGACGATCCAGCCGATGACGGTTAGCCCGAGGACTGCGTGAACGAGAAGCGAGACCATGGGCGAAGTCTCACCCCTGGCCCAAAGTTTTGTCAATATTGACATAAAGCGCGTGAAATCGACCATCCAATGTCTGGGGTAACTTACTGCCATGGTCCGGCCCGCTCAGACGGTGCGCAGCGAGCGCACCCGCGAAGCGCTGCGCCAGGCCGCCCTCGTGCGATTCCTGGCCCAGGGTGTCGAGGACACGTCGGCGGAGCAGATCGCGGCAGACGCCGGCGTCTCGCTACGGACGTTCTATCGCCATTTCAGCTCCAAGCATGATTTGCTGTTTGCCGACTACACCGGGCTGCACTGGTTTCGGGCGGCGCTGGACGCCAGGCCAGCCAGCGAATCGATCATCGAATCTGTGCAATCGGCAGTCTTCTCGTTTCCGTATGACGTTGACGCCGTGGCCAAAATCGCCGCCCTGCGGGACGGCGAGCTGGACCCCGGCCGCATCGTCCGCCACATCCAAGATGTCCAAGCCGACTTCGCCGATGCCATTCAGGCCCAGCTGCGACGCCGTAGCTGCGCTGCTGTTCGCGGGCAAGACCCGACACCAGATGAACGACTGCGGAGCGCGGTGACGTCCCGCTGCATCGCGGCGGCGGTGTTCGGCGCGATGGAAGTCTGGATGCTTAGCGGCGATCGATCGCTGGGCGAGCTGGCGCGCGTGTGCCACCTGGCCTTGGAGTCGCTGCGAGCTGGCATCAACGAAGCGTGGGCCGATCCAGTTTCGTCATAATTGACAAAACTTTCCCACCGTGCCAGCCTGCATTCCGGAGGGCAGACATGGCTGAATCTGAGACTGGGTTTGACGCGATCGTTATCGGGGCAGGACATAACGGGCTGAGTGCGGCGGTGCTGCTGCAGAAGGCGGGACTGCGAACCCTGTGTCTGGATTCCAAGCGCTATGCCGGCGGCATGGCCTCCACTGTTGAGCTTTTCGACGGGTACCAGTTCGAGATCGCCGGATCAGTGCAGTTCCCGACTGCGTCCGTCGTCGTCCAGGAACTGGGCCTGGACACGATGCCGACCATCGACTTGGACGTGATGTCGGTGGCGCTGCGCGGTGTCGGCGACGACCCGCTGGTCCAGTACAGCGACCCGATCAAGTTGTTCACCCACCTCAACGAGGTGCATGGGGCGGACGCCGTCAACGGGATGGCGGGGCTGATGGCCTGGAGTATGGCGCCGACGCGGGCGCTGGGCCGATTCGACGCGGGCGCGCCGCCCAAGACCCTCGACGAGATGTATGCCTGTGCCACAAATGAATTCGAACGCTCGGCCATCGATGACATGTTGTTCGGTTCGGTCACCGACGTGCTGGACCGCTACCTCCCGGACAAAGAGAAGCACGGCGCACTGCGTGGCTCGATGACCGTGCTGGCCGTCAACACCCTCTATCGCGGGCCGGATACACCCGGCAGCGCGGCGGCGCTCGCCTTCGGGCTGGGAGTGCCCGACGGCGACACCATGCAGATGAAGAAGCTGCGCGGTGGCATCGGCGCGCTCACCTCACATCTGTGCCAGCTGCTGGGGAGCCACGGCGGCGAAGTTCGGCTGCGCACCAAGGTCACCGAGATCCTGGTCGCCGACGGTCGGGTGAGCGGAGTGCACACCGAGGCGGGCGAGACGCTGACCGCGCCGATCGTGGTCTCCGGCATCGCGCCCGACATCACGATCAAAGAGCTGATCGATCCCGCAGTGCTGCCCGCCGATATCCGCGAACGCTATGCGCGGATAGACCACCGCGGTAGTTACCTGCAGATGCACTTCGCGCTGGAAGAGGCTCCCGTATTCGCCGCACCCTACGAGGCGCTCAACGATCCGGCCATGCAGGCATCTATCGGGCTCTTCTGTACACCGGAGGAAGTCCAGCAGCAGTGGGAGGAAGCTCGGCGCGGGATCGTTCCGGCCGACCCGACGCTGGTCTTGCAGATCCCCTCGCAGAACGACCCCGACCTGGCGCCCGAGGGCAAGCACGCCGCTTCGGCGTTCGCGTTGTGGTTCCCGATCGAGGGCGGCGCGGACTATGGCGCGGCGAAGGTCGAAATGGGCCAGCGGGTAATCGACAAGATCACCCGGCTCGCACCGAATTTCGAGCGCAGCATCATCCGGCACACCACCTTCACGCCCAAGCACATGGGGGTGATGTTCGGTGCCCCGGGCGGCGACTACTGTCACGGGCTGTTCCATGCGAATCAGATCGGTCCCAACCGGCCTGGCCCGAAAGGTTATCTGGGCCAGCCGATCCCGATCGAGGGGCTGTACCTGGGCAGTGCCGGTTGCCATGGCGGGCCCGGGATCACGTTCATCCCGGGCTATAACGCGGCCCGCGCCGCGCTGGCTGACGCCGGCCGCTAACTCCGCGTGCCGAGCAGCTCGTCCAGCAGCGCGGTGAACTCGTCCGGGCGTTCCGGTGTGAATGCGGGGCTCGGCCAGGTTCCTGGCACGTCCAGGGTGATCAATGTCGACTTGAGCGGCCGGTGCACGTCCAGCGGCAGCCAGCGTCGCAGATCCGGGCTGCCCCAAAGGTTGAATCGGGCGACCAACAGACCCAGTGACTCGGCTTTGTACCCATGGACCTTGTCCACGGAGATGACTTTCGCGGTTCCAGATGGAAAGTGATAGCGGCGCAACGTGATTGCCGCGCGATCGAGTTGGACGACTCCGTCTCGGTAGTACCGTTTCATGCCCGCGAACTCCGCAGTTGGTGGCCCCGTGAGGTGAGGCAGTGGCCATCCTGCAGGCGCCATTGCCACCCGTGCAGATTGCAGGTCAGCGTACCGCCCTCGATCACGCCGAATTTCGACAGGTCGGCCTTGAGGTGCGGGCAACGACGCTGAATCTCCCAGCCGTCCAGCGTGATGGACGCGGAGTCGTCGTGGGTCTCGGCGAACCAGCCGTCGGCGTAGGCGATCCGCTGGTCGGTCAGGCACTTGAAGAAGGTGTAGAGGTATTCGTTGTAGCCGCCGACCCGCCATGCCCGGAACCGGGTGGACAAGAAGATGGTGTTGACCCAGTCCGGTTCGTGGTCGCGCAGCACGGTCCGCACCAGCTCCGGCGCTATCGCGAAGCCGTAGCGGACCTTTTCATCCGGAAGCTTTTCCCGCACCAGGCGTTTGGGAAAATCCAGAATCACGGTCTCGGGACCGATCACCAGGTCGACCGGATAGCCGATGCCGTCGCAGATCTCGTCGCTCTGCCGCATGATCGGCTCGAACAGCGCGCGTAGCGGCTCCAGCAGCGGATCACCGGCGGCCGGCGCCCAGCCCGCCCGCTCTGCGGCCAAAGCAGGCGCCATCCGTTCGGCGTAGTCAGCGATGTACGCCGATTTGCCGGTGGTGAAGATGGCCTCGACTTCGTCGGTGGGCAGCGGGTGGTTCAGCGAATTCAGCTTCTTGCCAGTGAAGTCCGCGGTCGAACCGGGCATCATCAGCAGGCCGCGGTCGTGCCCGTGTGCGCGCAGTTGATCCAGGAACACCATTTGGTCGGGGAAGATGTTGGCCGGATCACCGCAATCGTCGTTGAGGTGGCGCAACTCGGGGTCCAGAAAACATGGCGGCCCCGCCGACGGCACCACCCAACTCGCGCCCACCTGGGCGATGTATTGCCGGGCGCGGTCCATCCCGCGCTGCCGTTTCTGGGTACCGAACGACTCCTTGGCGCGGGCCGGCATGTCGTAGACCATCGGGTACCAGATCGCTCCGGAGTACTGCAGCAGATGTACATCGATGTGTCCGAATCCAGCTGTCAGCATGTCCAAATCGACTGGCCGGGCATCGTTCATGTTGAAAACCGTTGTCGTGCCGTCCGAAACCACCAGCGCAGAGTCACCGATCGGGCCGTCGGCGGGGGCCCGCAGGGCGATCACCATGATGTCCAGGTCACCTTGTGGTCCCGACAGCCGGTGCTTGACCGAATCGCTGGTCTCAAAGAACCGGTGGAACCCCAGGCTTTCTAGCTCATTTCGAAGGTCGGGCACCGGGTAATCGGGCAGCAATACCACCGCGTCCTTATTGACGTGTGCGCTCAGGTGCTTCGCGTCGTAGTGGTCTTTGTGCAGATGCGAGACGTACAAATAGTCGCAGTCGCCCAGGGCGTCCCAGTCCAGCCCGCTGTTGTCGGGGAAAGGGAACCAGGACGCGAAGTAGGCCGGATTGACCCAGGGGTCGCACAGAATGCTGCCCGCATCGGTCTGGATCAGGAAGCCGGCGTGGCCGACGCTCGTGACCTGCACAAATACCTTTCGGAGGACTTTTCGGACCGCTTCAAGCTTAGCCTGAGCTGCCGCTCACCCCTCTGGATCCCCTCTGAATCTCCCTCTGAAGGCGGCTCACAGCCGGGAGCACTAGGCTAGAGGGCTGTGGAACCGGTATACGGCGCGTGCATTCAACTTGCCCGCTTGATCTGGCGGGTACAGGGGCTAGAGATCAGCGTCTCGGGTGTCGAGAATTTGCCGGCCAGCGGCGGCGCCGTCATTGCGATCAACCACACCGAGCTACCTCGACTTCACCTTCGCGGGTTTGCCCACCTACCAGCAGGGTCTCGGGCGAAAAGTGCGGTTCATGGCCAAGCAAGAGGTGTTCGACAGCAAAATCACCGGTCCGATCATGCGCAGCTTGCGGCACATCCCCGTGGATCGGCAAGACGGCGCCGCATCCTACGAATCCGCCGTCAGGAATCTCAAAGACGGCGAGCTGGTAGGCGTCTACCCCGAAGCGACGATCAGCCGCAGCTTCGAGATCAAGGAATTCAAAGCTGGAGCCGCCCGGATGTCGATCGAGGCTGGGGTGCCGATCATCCCGCACATCGTCTGGGGGGCGCAGCGGATCTGGACCAAAGGCCGCCCCAAGAACCTGTGGCGGCCGAAGGTGCCGATCACGGTGCTCGTCGGCGAACCGATTGAGCCGACGCTGGCCCTAGCGGAATTGAAGAGCCTGCTGCAATCGCGCATGCAGCATTGCTGGAACGGGCACAAGAGCAGTATGGACCGCACCCCGCCGGCGAGTTCTGGGTGCCACAGCGGCTGGGCGGCGGCGCTCCGTCGTTGGCCGAGGCGGCCCGCTTGGACGCCGAGGAGGCGGCGGCGCGAGCGGCGCACCGCGCGCAAGCCGCAGGGGCGCCGGAGTAGTCACTCGTGGTTGAGCCGACCTTCCGCATGCTCGAGATCGCGTCCGCGCTCGGCGTCGTGGCCACCGGAACCCGGATCAGCTACAGCGGCGAGGAGAACATCCCCGAACGGGGCGGCGCCGTGATCGCCATCAACCACACCAGCTATGTCGACTTTCTGCCTGCCGCATTGGCTGTGCATCGTCGGCGCCGTCGGCTCAGATTCATGATCAAGGCCGAGATGCAGCAGGTGAAGGTGGTCAACTTCTTGATCAAGCGCTCCGGGACCATCCCAGTGGACCGAGACGCCGGCGCCGGGTCCTATGCGGTGGCCGTGCAGCGGCTACGGGAAGGAGAGTTGGTCGGCGTCTACCCGGAGGCCACCATCAGCCGCAGCTTCGAACTCAAGGGGTTCAAGACGGGTGCCGCCCGGATGGCCAGCGAAGCAGATGTCCCGATCATCCCGATGATCGTCTGGGGGGCCCAGCGGATCTGGACCAAGGACCACCCGCGGCAGATAGGCCGCAACCGCATCCCGATCACGGTGTGGGTGGGTGAGCCGATGCGGGCGACCGAGGACATCTCACGGACCGACGCCGCGCTACGCGAGTCGATGATCGCGCTGCTGCAACAGGCGCAGGAGCGCTACTTGCACCCGCCCGGGGTGTACTGGGCGCCGCGCCGGCTCGGTGGTGGGGCACCGACCTTGGCCGAGGCGGCTCAGATAGAGGCCGACGAGGCCGCCGCCAGGGCCGCTGGCCGTACCCCGCGCCAGTCACGCAAGGCGCTGTAGGGAAGGATCGCGGAGAAGGAGACGACACAGCCATGGCAGAGCCGTTTTACCGGTTGGGGGAGTGGATCGTTCCGCCGGTCGTGGCGATGCAAGGAACCAAGTTCACGTTTCATGGACTTGAGAACATTCCCGAACGGGGCGGTGCCCTACTCGCCCAGAAGCACACCAGCTACTTGGACTGGCTTCCCCCGTTGTTCGCGGTGCGTGAACGGGGCCGGCGGATGTATTTCATGATCAAGGCCGAAATGGCGGACGTGAAGGCGGTCAACTACGTGATCAAGCACGCCAGGCTGATTCCGGTGGACCGCAGGACGGGGCACGACGCTCTTGCGGTGGGTGTGCAGCGCCTGCGCGAGGGTGAACTGATCGGGATGCACCCCGAGGCAACCATCAGCCGCAGTTTCGAACTGAGGGAATTCAAGACCGGGGCGGCACGGATGGCGCTGCAAGCGCAGATGCCGATCGTTCCACTGATTATCGTTTGGGGCGCACACCGGATTTGGCCCAAAGATAATCCGAAGAAGGTGTTCCGCAACAAAGTTCCGATCACCGTGGCCGCCGGTCCGGCGCTGCCGCCGCATGGCAACGCCGACCAACTCAACGTCGCGCTGCGCCAGGCGATGAATGCGCTGCTGTACCGGGTGCAGCAGGAGTACCCGCATCCGCCGAGGGGAGTACTGGGTGCCGCGGCGGCTCGGCGGTAGCGCGCCGAGCCAGGAAGACTCGCACGCGATCCGGCTGTCCGAATTGCAACAGCGGTTGCAGAAGTACGGGACCGACGGCGTAACGCGGCCGGGCCAAGACCAGAGCGGATTGCATTGACGGGATACACGGCCGGCGCTCATCGCCTGCGACGTCGACGGCACGTTATTCGACGAAGATGAAACCATCACCCCACGTACTCGCGACGCCGTGCGGGCTGCTGTCGCGGCGGGTGCGCTACTTCGTCGTGGCGACCGGCCGCCCCCCGCGCTGGGTGCGGCCCGTCGTCGAAGCGCTCGGATTCGCGCCGATGGCAGTCTGCGCCAACGGCGCCGTGATCTACGACCCGGCGACCGACCGGGTGCTGGCGGCGCGCACCCTGCCGGTCGACACGCTGGGCGAGTTGGCCGAGATCGCTACCCGCGTCATCCCGGGCGTGGGCCTGGCCGTCGAGCGGATCGGTGAGCGGGCCCATGACACGGCGACTCCCCAGTTCATCAGCTCGCCGGGTTACGAGCACGCATGGCTCAACCCGGACAACACCGAGGTGTCGAAAGAAGACCTCCTCAGCGCGCCGGCGATCAAGCTGCTGATTCGCAAGGCCGGCGCCCGCAGCTCCGATATGGCCGCCGAACTGGCCAAGCATGTCGGCCTCGAGGGCGATATCACCTACTCCACCAACAACGGGCTGGTGGAGGTCGTGCCGCTGGGCGTCAGCAAGGCCACCGGTGTCGAAGAGGTCGCCGGGCCGCTGGGGATCTCCAGCGACGAGGTGGTGGCGTTCGGCGACATGCCCAACGACATCCCGATGCTGTTGTGGGCCGGCCGTGGTGTGGCGATGGGAAATGCACATCCCGACGTGCTGGCCGTCGCCGACGAGGTCACCGCTTCCAACTCGGACGACGGGGTGGGACGGTTGCTGGAACGTTGGTGGGGGTAGCACCGCCCGGGCCGGCAATGTGGGAGACTGCCCGCGTGCCCGCCCGCCGGCCCGACGCCCGCCCATGACTCAAGACCCGCCGGAAGGCGAGCAACCGACGTCGGCAAACGAGCCGGAACAGGACGAACCCACCGACCGCCCAACAGGCGGGAGCGTCCAGTTCCAGGATCCGGCAACGACGAAGCCACGCCCGCCCACGCCCGCTGAGTTGCGTGCGCGGGAAAAATTCGCCAAAAAGCAGCAGGAGATGGAGGAAGCGCGGCTCGAGGCGGAAGCCAAGCGGCGCAAACAGAAGCGCACGCTGATCGGCGCCGCAGCCACCGTCGGGGTGGTGGGTGTGGTGGCGGGCCTTGGGTATTGGGCGTTGTCGGCGCCCACCGTTACCGCACAATGCGTCCAGGAAGACGCCAACGGCCAGCCGCTGGTCGTGCAGGACGAGTACTGCACCGGACACACCGCAGGCCTCGATGGCTTCTTCTTCTACGCCGGACATCAGTACCGGTACTACTACGGCAGCTCTGGGCCGGTGGGTTCGCGGCCCATCGGCGGAACTACCACCCTGCCCCAGGGAGCCACGGTTAAAACGAAGTCGGGCAGCACAATTCAGCGCGGCGGTCTTGGTGGCAAGTTCAGCGGGGGCAGCGGCTCGTGAAGCGAGCCAGGACGGAGCCCCGACCGAAGTGGCGGTCGATCGTCGAATCACAAGGCTTGGTGTACGGGACGCCGGCCCGTGACGCCAGGGGCGCGGACCGGCCGTATTGGGACGAGTCGGTTTACTACGAATTCGACATGGACGAGATCCTGGCGCTGGAAGCCGACGTCGAACTGCTGCATTCGATGTGCCTGAACGCGGTCGAACAGGTGGTCCTGATGGAGCGTTACGCGGATTTCGGCCTGCCGGAATGGAGTTGGCAAGCCATCGCCGAATCGTGGCGCCGTTCCGACCCCCATGTCTACGGGCGCTTTGACTTGCGCTACGACGGGCGACGGCCGGCGGTGCTGCTGGAGTACAACGCGGACACGCCGACCACGCTGCTGGAAGCGGCAATCCTGCAGTGGTACTGGCTGAAGGATAAATTCCCCGGCGACGACCAGTGGAACTCACTGCACGAACAGCTGGTCGACCGTTGGAAGCAGCTGCGGAATCTGTTGCCCAGCAACGAGCTGCACTTGAGCTGGTCGGGTGCGGAAGCAACCGGCGAGGATCAGATCACAACGACCTATATGCAGGAGACGGCGGCCGAAGCGGGTTTCCAGACGGTCGGGTTGATGATCGAGGACCTCGGTTGGGACCCTGCCCTGGAACGGTTCGTCGATCTCGAAGAGGCGCAGATCCATGCGATCTTCAAGCTGTACCCGTGGGAGTGGGTGCTCGACGATGACTTCGGCAGGAACGTGGCGACGAGCCTGCCGCAGACGGCGTGGATCGAGCCGCTGTGGAAGACGTTGCTGTCGAACAAGGCGATCCTGGCCGTCCTGTGGGAGATGTATCCCGGTCACCCGAACCTGTTGCCTGCATACATCGACGACCCGCACGAGCTCACCGAATACGTCCGCAAACCCAAGCTCGGTCGGGAGGGGGCGAACATTTCCATCGTCGGCGCCGGCATGCAGACCGCCACCGGCGGCGTCTACGGCGAAGAGGGCTTCGTCTACCAGCTGCTGGACCCGTTGCCGCAATTCGACGACATGCGACCAGCGCTGGGCGCGTGGATCGTCGGTGACTCGGCCGCCGGCCTCGGCATCCGCGAGACCGCCGGACTGGTGACCGACGACGGCGCTGCCTTTGTGCCACACCGTATCCCGCAAAAATGAATGGAGTTGACCGATGACGACAAACATCGTGGCGCTGAATTCGAGCTACTGGGATGCGGGCTATTTGAGTACGCTCGGTCGTGGCGCCGGAGCCATCTTCTTGTACGCGGTCGTCGGCCTGTTGCTGATGCTGGTCGGGTTCTACGCGATCGACCTCACCACGCCGGGACCGCTGCGCAAGATGGTCGACGCGGGGAAACCGAACGCAATCATCGTGTCCGCCGCGGGCATGGTGAGCATGGCCCTCATCGTGGTGCTGGCGATCTACTCGTCGTCGGGAAGGCTGATCGAAGGGCTGCTGGGTTCAGCGGTGTTCGGGTTGGTGGGAATCGTCGCGCAGGTGCTGATGATGCGGATCGCAACAATGGTGATCGGCATCGATATGCACCAGTTGTTCGAAAGCGAGGAGTTCAATTACGAGTCGCTCATGGTGGCTGCCGCGCAGTTCGCCCTCGGCGTCGTGGTCGCCGTCGCTATTCTCTGACGGTTCGCAGCGCCTTCGGGGGGACTGTGGACGCGACCAGCGTGTCGGCGTCGATGGTGCGCGGTCGGTAGGTCAGCGTTGGCAATCGCGCCGACATCACGGCGAGTGCGTCTTTCACCGTCTCCGATAGGCCGGACAGGAATGCCCATTCATGTTCGTCGCTGCCGAAATAGACGACGGTGTCGAAGGTTTCATGAAACCGCTGCCACGACGAGCGCAGCGAATCGTTGCGCCATAATGTCGGGCAGCCGGCCTGGCTGACCACGACGCCCCCGATGCCGCGGCATCTTTTGAGAAAGTCGAACTCGTACAATCGGTTGTGCTGCGCGGACGCGGTACGTTCATCGGGCAAGTCGACCACCACGATGTCGTACGCGGTGGTGCAGCGGTCCACGAATTCCCAGCCGTCGCGGTAATGCATGGTGATCGGACCGAAAGAAGTCTCCGCTCTGCGCAATTCGTCCGTCGTGTAGCCGTAGGGTAGATGTTGCGCACTCATCCGTACCGCTTCGCGATCGATATCGACGTGATCGACGTGTGTCGCTCCCGCGGCTACAGCCAGCTGGCTCAGCACTCCTTCACCGGATCCGATCACGAGCACCCGCTCGATCCTGTCGGCCAGCAGCAGCGCGGGCACCAGCAGCGCCTCGTGGTAGACGAGCTGACTGAACTCGGTGCTCTGACGTTCGCGGTCGCTGAACAATGCGATGCCCTGCTCGGTCCGGCCGATCACCAGATGCGCGAACTCGGTGTGCACGTCGCAGATGACCTCTGACAGGCTCCAGGTGCGGGTGATACCCGGCGCCAACGGCTCGACGATTTCGCGCTGCTCGACGCCGAAATACACCGGCAACGGCGGAAATCCATTGAAGGCCGCCGACGCGTAGCTGGCGGTGTACGCGCCGGCGTCGAGGATCTCGACACGATCGCCGGGGCAGAGCGTGACCGGAAGCGGATACCTTTGATAGAGCACGTCGTCTCCGTCGCACGTCGGCCCCGCGATGACCGCGTCGTCAACCGGGTCGGCGTCGCGGTCGGTCCGCAGCCGGTACCGGATGTACTCATTCTCGGTTTCCGCAAGACCGCCGTAGCGCCCGATGTCGAGGTATACCCAGCGCCGGCCATCGGTACCGGTTCGCAGCGCCACTACCTCGCATCGGATCGTGCCCGCCGAACCAACGATCACTCGCCCCGGTTCCACAACGAGTTGTGGTGGATGCGCACCGAAGTAGCGTGTCAGCGCCGACTCGAGGGCATCGCGGATGGCCTCGAGTGCGGGCACGCTCGCCGCGTACGCGATCGGGAATCCACCTCCGACGTTGATCGTCGTGAGATCACCCAGCGCGTCGAAGATGGGCGCGGCACAACGTACCCCCATTTCCCATGCGGACGGCTCGAGTTGTTGCGATCCGACGTGGAAGGACACGCCCTCGGGGCGTAGTCCGAGCCGGCGGGCATGGTTCAGCAGCCGCGCCGCTGCTTCGGGTGCGCAGCCGAACTTGTCCCCGAACGGTGTCACAGACGAAGGAAATGGCGGCGCGATGCGGCATTCCACACTCGCCGCGCGGACGTGTTCGGCGATTGCTGTCACGCCTTGCTCGGTGTCGAAGGTGAAGCGGCGGACCCCTCGTGAGGCGGCCGCGGCCGTCTGGGCAGGCTTCCGGATGGTGTTTCCGAACGTCAGGAGGCGGCCGTCGATGCCGGCGGAATCGCACGCGTCGATCTCGCCGACCGAGGCGACGTCGAACGTGACTCCTTCGTCCGCAAGCAGCCGCAGGATCGGTTCGGCCGGATTCGCCTTCACCGCGTAGCGGATCTGAGCGTTGGGCAAAGCGGCGCGCAGCGTTTGGAGGTTCGCGCGCACCCGATCGAGATCGATCGTCAGGTAGGGCGACTCGGGCACAGCTCGCAGAGTAGTGGCCAACCCCGCCGGGTTACGAAGCGCCGTCGCTACGGGGAGACCGCGTGACCCGGTAGCGAGAAGTGTTCAGCCGGCACCGTCGGGCCGCTGGGGCCTGGTGTCGGCAGCGGCGCACGGATGCCGTCGAGCACCTCGGTGATGTTTCCGGTGAGCCGCTCGAAGTTCAAGGTTCCATGCGCAAAGTTCTGCGTGATCTGCAGCGGCTCTTGTATTTCCGCGCTGGTGGGTAACCCGAGTGGACCACGTTCGTAGCCCTGCGACACCCAGGCGTCGTAGAGCGCGCCGGTGACCGGCTGGGTGCCGATGTCGGGCGACCAGTACATGGCGCCCCTGGCGAAAGTGGCATAGCGGGCGTCACCCTCCGCGTTGTCCTCCGGCGAGGTCGGAGCGCCCAGATAGCTCTTCATACCGCCCATGGCCTGCCAGCGCTCATAGATCGCCCCGCCCTTCAGCGCGTTGATCAGCTCCTCCGGCGGGTCGTTGAAATGCGATGCGATATCCCGGATCTCGTCCATCCGAGCGTAGGCGGCATTGCCCGGGCAGTCGGTATTGCCGACGTCACGATGGGTGAAGATGGTGGGCAACGTCGCGATCTCGCCGGCCGGAAAGTTGGTGAAGTGGCCGCCTGCCGACTGCAGAGTCACCGTGCCTTTGGGGTCGACGCCGTCCATAGCGAGCCGCCAGCCGATGAGTTGGCCCACCATTCGCAGCTGGATTGGCGTCGGCGGTACGTCGTCGAAGTCGCCGAGCATGGCCACACCCCAGGTGTTGCGGTTGAATCCGCCGGTGTGGGAGCCCATCACGGGTTTGTTCGGCCCCCCGGCGCTTCCCTCGAACACCTGACCGTATTTGTCGACCAGCGCGTTGTACGCGATGTCGCACCAGCCCAGGGTCCTGGTGTGGTACATGTAAATCGACTTGATGATGCCGGCCGAGTCCTGCGGCAGGTAGTCGTTGCTGCCGGCGGTGTGGTGCACGACCGCGGCGCGAACCCCGCTGTGGTAGTTCGGGGTACCGCAGCGCAGGGCGGGATCGGCGCCCCATTCTTCGCGGCTGATGATGCTGGGCGCCTGACCCGGCATGATGACCCCGGACGGCGGTGTCCAATGCTTTCTGGGCGGCTCCAGCGGCGGGGAGATGAGCACGGCGGAGATGTTCTGCGCCAAGGGCTGGCCTTTGGATGACCGGCCGGTAGCCCAGACTGTCTTTCCCCGGCGGACCGCTCGGTGGCGCGACTGGCGGCGGCTGGGTTACCGGCGCGTCGATCGGGCGGGTGACCGCGATCTGGACGGCCGTGGTGGCCCCGACGAACACCGGACCTGTGCTGTGGGGCTCCGCAGCAGCTCCAATCGGCGTGGCCCGCTCGGGGTCGGGCTCTTCGGTTTCGTATTCGGTCTGATACCACGGCCCCCACGAGCCGTCGGGGCGCTTCGCCCGCACCTTCGTTGACGTGCCGGCTAAATCGCCGGTCATTGCAATCAGCGAAAACGGGGCGTTCTGCGTCAGTTCGCGAACCGTGACACCGCCCCCGAGCCCGATCAGCGGCCGCTCGGTGAGCTTGGTGTCGCGCGCAGCGGGCGGCGCGGGGGTCGCCCTGTTCAGCGTTGAGTCCAGCACCCACGCGACGACAACGGCGGTTACCGCGAAGGTAATCGCCAACATCGCCGGTGTGCGCTTGTGGGACTGCACGGGCCGATGTTACGTGTGTTTCTGATGTTATCTGTGGGGCGACACGGTATGCGGCTGGAGAAACTCCACGAAAACGTGTTCGACGGCACCGCAGAGGTTGGTCGAGCTTGACTCTGCGGTGCCGTCAGGTGACACGTTTCCTGATGGGTTCAGCTGCCAGGCAGTGCTGCCACGGGAGCAGTCAAGGCCGGCGCAGCGGCACCCGGCAGGGCGCCCGCGGCACCCGGCAAGGCCTTCGCGGCACCCGGCAGGGCGGCTGCGGCACCCGGCAGGGCCTTTGCGGCACCCGGCAGGGCGCCCGCGGCACCCGGAAGGGCGCCCGCGGCACCCGGGAGAGCACCCGGCAGGGCGCCCGCGGCACCCGGCAGGCCGCCGGCGCCGCCCTGGGCCTGTGCGATCGCCGGCATTATCAGGCCCTTGATCAGGTCGATGGCCTGAGTGGCGCCCAACTGGTTGGCGGCTTGCATCACGTCATTGACCAGGCCGCCGCTACCGCCCGAGCCACCGGAGCTGGCCCCGCCACCCAGAGATGACGGGTCACCGAGGATCGGGTAGGTGCCGTCGGCCCCAGGGTCCAGTCCTGTCGGCGTGGTGATCGGCACCTCGCCGGGAGCGGCGAGGGAACTCGCCGGGCTGGTGAGCCCCGGGGTCGACAGTGCCGGGTTGGTTAGCCCCCCAGCGGCCGTCGAAGGCAGGGCGGTACCGGGCGTAGTGAGGCCGGGACTCGTCAGGCCTGGAGTGGTCAGGCCAGGACTCGTCAGGCCAGGACTGGTCAGGCCAGGACTGGTCAGGCTCGGGCTGGTGCCCAGGCCCGGACTCGTCAACCCTGGACTGGTCAGGCCGGTGCCGCCGGTGGCCCCGCCGAGGGCGGGCACGGGTGGCAGGTTGATCCCGAACGACGAGAGGCCCTGCGAAAGCGCGCCTATCAGCTCGTTCGGCAGGTCGGTCATCACGGCCGCCTGCTTGAATTCGTGGTGCTCGGGCGCCTTGGGGCTCGAGGTGGATTCGTAGACCAGGAAGTATGCGCAAGGGCTCGCGATCGCCAAGGCGGAAACCGCGCTGATGGCTGTCGAGAGCTTGCGTCGACGTCGGTTCGGCACGGAAGTCTCCTCAATCTTGACTATGTGTTGTGTCTGCGTGTCCTGCCTGTCTTGTCGGCGAGAACCACACACAGTCGATGGTACGAGTGGGATTGGTGTTACTGGAGTGGCGATATTGAATCGTGAGGCAATTGGCACCTTGGGTGTTACTTCGGATTCGAAAGGCCCGAAGGCAGTCGCCAAATGGGTTAAGCCTCCCCGGTCGGATACCCTAGGCAACCGATGACCGCTCGTTTTGACCTCCTCGTCGTCGGCTCCGGATTCTTCGGCCTGACCATTGCCGAGCGCGCGGCTACCCAACTCGGGAAACGCGTGCTCGTCATCGAGAAGCGACCCCATATGGGGGGCAACGCGTACTCGGAAGCCGAGCCACAGACCGGAATCGAGGTGCACAAATACGGCGCCCACCTGTTCCACACCTCCAATAAGAGGGTCTGGGACTACGTGCGGCAGTTCACCGACTTCACCGACTACCGGCACCGGGTGTTCGCGATGCACAACGGGCAGGCCTACCAATTCCCGATGGGACTTGGCCTGGTATCCCAGTTCTTCGGCAAGTACTTCACGCCCGAAGAGGCGCGGCAGTTGATCGCGGAGCAGGCCTCTGAGATCGCAGCGATTGATGCCGCTAATTTCGAAGAGAAGGCCATCTCGCTGATCGGCCGGCCGCTCTACGAGGCGTTCGTGAAGGGCTACACCGCCAAGCAGTGGCAGACCGATCCCAAGGAATTGCCGGCAGCCAACATCGCCCGGCTGCCGGTGCGCTACACCTTCGACAACCGCTACTTCAGCGACACCTACGAAGGCCTGCCAGTTGAGGGCTACACGGCGTGGCTGCGGAATATGGCCGCCGACGATCGCATCGAGGTCAGGCTGAACACCGACTGGTTCGAAGTCCGGGAACAGCTGCGGAAAGACAGTCCCGACGCGCCAGTCGTATATACCGGCCCGCTGGATCGCTACTTCGGTTACGCCGAAGGTCGGCTCGGCTGGCGCACACTGGACTTCGAAGTGGAAGTGTTACCCATCGGGGATTTTCAGGGGACGCCAGTGATGAACTACAACGACCCGGACGTGCCCTATACCCGCATCCATGAGTTCCGGCACTTCCATCTCGAGCGTGACTACCCGACCGACAAGACGGTGATCATGCGGGAGTACTCGCGGTTCGCCGGGGAGGGCGATGAGCCCTACTATCCGATCAATACCGAGGCCGACCGTGCCTTGTTGGCCACCTACCGGGGGAGGGCGAAGTCCGAGACCGCCGCTTCGCGGGTACTTTTCGGCGGGCGGTTGGGCACCTACCAATATCTGGATATGCATATGGCCATTGCCAGCGCACTGAACATGTACGACAACACCCTCGCGCCACACCTGCGCGACGGCACCGCTCTAACTGAAGAGGAGGGCGCGGGCGCATGAGTGCCGTGAGCCTGCTGTCCCGAATAATCCTGCCGCGTCCGGGTGAGCCCCTCGACGTGCGCAAGCTGTACCTGGAAGAGTCGACCACCAACTCCCGGCGGGCGCATTCGACAAGCCGCACCTCGCTGCAGATCGGCCAAGAGTCCGAGGTGTCGTTCGCGACCTACTTCAACGCGTTCCCCGCCAGCTACTGGCGCCGCTGGACGATCTGCAAATCGGTGGTGTTGCGCGTGGAGGTGACCGGCGCCGGGCGCGTCGACGTCTACCGGACCAAGGCCACCGGCGCACGCATCTTCATCGAGGGCCGCCAGTTCGCCGCCAGCGCAGATGCGCCCTCTACGCCTCAAGTGGTCGAGGTCGAGGTGAGCCTGGGGCCGTTCGAGGACGGCGGATGGATCTGGTTCGACATCACCACCGACACCGCGGTCACGCTGCTCAGCGGCGGCTGGTACGCGACGGAACCGGCACCGGGCACGGCCAACATCACGGTCGGCATTCCAACGTTCAACCGCCCCGCGGATTGCGCCAACGCGCTTGGTGAACTCACCGCAGACCCGTTGGTAGACGAGGTGATCGGCGCGGTGATCGTGCCCGACCAGGGCGTCCGCAAGGTGCGTGATCATCCGGACTTCCCCGCCGCGGCCGCCCGGTTGGGCAACCGACTATCTATTCATGACCAGCCCAACCTCGGCGGCTCGGGAGGCTACAGCCGGGTGATGTACGAGGCGCTGAAAAACACCGACTGCCAACAGATCCTGTTCATGGACGACGACATCCGCATCGAGCCGGACTCGATCCTGCGGGTGCTGGCCATCAGCCGCTTCGCCAAAGGTCCGATGCTGGTGGGCGGCCAGATGCTCAACCTGCAGGAGCCGTCGCACCTGCACATCATGGGCGAGGTCGTGGACCGGTCGAACTTCATGTGGACGGCCGCGCCGCACACCGAGTACGACCACGATTTCGCCGAATATCCGTTGAACGACAACGAAGACAACAGCAAGCTGCTGCACCGGCGCATCGACGTCGACTACAACGGCTGGTGGACGTGCATGATCCCGCGGCAGGTCGCCGAAGAACTGGGGCAGCCGCTGCCGCTGTTCATCAAATGGGACGACGCGGACTACGGCCTGCGGGCCGCCGAGCACGGCTATCCCACGGTCACGCTGCCCGGCGCGGCGATTTGGCACATGGCCTGGAGCGATAAGGACGACGCCATCGACTGGCAGGCCTACTTCCATCTGCGCAACCGACTGGTGGTCGCGGCGATGCACTGGGACGGTGACGTCACCGGCCTGGTCCGCAGCCACCTGAAGGCAACCCTGAAACACCTTGCCTGCCTGGAATATTCAACGGTGGAAATTCAGAACAGGGCAATCGACGACTTCCTCGCCGGCCCGGAGCACATATTCTCGATTCTGGAATCGGCGCTGCCCGAAGTGCACCGGATACGTAGGGAATACCCGGACGCGGTGGTGTTGCCGGCGGCCAGCGAATTGCCCCCGCCGTTGCACCAAAGCAAGGCGATGAAGCCGCCGGTGAACCCGGTGTCCATCGGCTACCGACTGGCCCGCGGGATCCTGCACAACCTCAAGGCCGCCGACCCGGGCCACCATGAACGCCCCGAGTACAACGTGCCGACCCAGGACGCGCGCTGGTTCCGGCTGTGCACGGTCGACGGCGTCACCGTCACGACCGCCGATGGGTGCGGAGTGGTCTACCGGCAGCGTGACCGGCACAAGATGTTCACGCTGCTATTTCAGTCGCTGCGGCGTCAGCGTCAGCTGGCGAGCCGGTTCGACGAGATGCGCAAGGCGTACCGGGACGCGCTGCCCGTGCTGTCCAGCAAGCAGAAGTGGGAGACGGTGTTGTCCCCCACCAGCGGACGGCCAAAAGAGCCCGAGCATGCGTGAAGCACTTCAAGCAGAGACACCGCGCGGCGAGGTGGCCGCGATGGTGGCCGTTCAGTCGGTACTGGCTGACCGCCCGGGTGTATTGACCGCGGCACGTGCGCTGTCGCACTTCGGCGAGCACAGCATCGGCTGGCTGGTGGTGTCGCTGCTCGGAGCGGTTCTGCTGCCCAGCCGTCGGCGCGATTGGTTGGTCGCCGGGGCCGGCGCATTCGCCGCCCACGCGGCCGCGGTGCTGCTCAAGCGTTTGGTGCGGCGCAAACGGCCGCATCACCCTGCCGTTGCGGTAAATGTCGGCACACCCAGTCAGCTCAGCTTCCCGTCGGCGCATGCGACCTCCACCACGGCCGCGGCCATCCTGCTGGGGCGGGCCACCGGGCTACCGTTACCCGCGTTGCTGATACCGCCCATGGCGCTGTCCCGGATCGTGCTGGGGGTGCACTATCCCAGCGATGTCGGGGCCGGTATTGGCCTCGGTGCCGCGGTCGCGGCACTGGCTGTCCGAGCCGATAGGGGTGTGTCGGGATGACTGAAGACGTGGCGACCCGACCCCCGGACAAGCTGATCGTTGGGCTGCTCAAGGCGATCCGGCCACGGCAGTGGGTGAAAAACGTACTCGTGCTGGCCGCGCCGCTGGCCGCCGCGGGGCACGGTGTCCGGTACGACTACGCGGAAGTGCTGACCAAGGCATCCGTGGCGTTCGTCGTATTTTGCCTGGCGGCCTCGTCGATATACCTGGTCAACGATGTCCGCGATGTGGAGGCCGACCGCCAGCACCCCAGCAAGCGCTTCCGGCCGATCGCGGCCGGGGTGGTGCCCGTGTGGCTGGCCTACTCGTTGGCGGCGGTTCTTGGGCTGGCCTCGTTGGGAATTGCCTGGCTGGTGACGCCGAATCTGACCATCGTGATGGCCGTCTACATCGGGATGCAGCTGGCGTACTGTTTCGGACTCAAGCACCAAGCGGTGATGGATATTTGCGTCGTGTCGTCGGCGTATCTGATCCGGGCCATCGCCGGCGGCGCCGCCACCGATATTCCGTTGTCGCAGTGGTTTGTGCTGATCATGGCGTTCGCCGCACTGTTCATGGTGGCCGGCAAGCGCTACGCGGAGCTGCAACTGGCCGAACGCACCGGCGCCTCGATCCGCAAGTCGCTGGAAAGCTACACCAGCACCTACCTGCGCTTCGTCTGGACGCTGTCGGCGACCGCGGTGGTGATGTGCTACGGGCTGTGGGCGTTTGAGCGGGACAGTCATTCGGGGTCCTGGTACGCGGTGTCGATGGTCCCGTTCACCATCGCAATCCTGCGGTACGCGGTGGATGTCGACGGCGGACTGGCCGGGGAGCCGGAAGACATCGCGCTGCGTGACCACGTATTGCAACTGCTGTTCGTGGCGTGGATCGGAACCGTTGGTGCCGCTGTTGCCTTCGGTTAGTCCCGCTCGGCCGGCGTTTCCGTACGACACCGTGGTCCGGGTCAGCCTGTGGACCAGCGTGCTGGTTGTCGCCGCGCTGTTCGGCTGGGGCAGTTGGCAACGACGCTGGATCGCCGACGACGGGTTGATCGTGCTGCGCACGGTACGCAATCTGTTGGCCGGCAACGGGCCGGTTTTCAACCAGGGCGAGCGGGTGGAGGCCAACACCTCCACGGCATGGACCTATCTGATGTACGCGGGAAGCTGGATCGGCGGCCCGATGCGCATGGAATACGTGGCCCTGGCGCTGGCCCTGGTGCTTTCCGTGCTGGGCGTGGCATTCCTGATGCTGGGAACGGGTCGGCTGTACGCACCGAGCTTGCGCGGCCGGCGGGCGATCATGCTGCCCGCCGGCGCGCTGGTCTACATCGCGCTGCCACCGGCACGTGATTTCGCCACATCGGGCTTGGAGAGTGGGCTGGTGCTCGCGTATCTGGGTTTGCTGTGGTGGATGATGGTCTGCTGGTCGCAGCCGTCGCGACTTCGGTTGGACAGCCGGGCGTTCCTCGGTGCGCTGGCCTTTGTCGCCGGCAGCAGCGTTCTGGTCCGGCCCGAGTTGGCGTTGATGGGCGGTGCTGCGCTGATCATGATGCTGATCGCGGCCCGCGACTGGCGCCGCCGCGTCCTGATCGTGGTCGCCGGGGGACTCCTGCCGGTCGCCTATCAGATCTTCCGGATGGGCTACTACGGCCTGCTCGTGCCGGGAACCGCACTGGCCAAGGACGCGGCCGGGGACAAATGGGCCCAGGGCATGATCTACCTCTCGAATTTCAACGAGCCCTACGCGCTGTGGGCACCGGTCGTGCTGTTGGTGCCGCTCGGATTGCTCCTGATGGCGGCGCGCCGCCGGCCGTCGTTCTCGCGTCCCATGCTGGCCCCCAACTACGGCCGGCTGGCTCAAGCGGTGCAAAGCCCGGCGGCCGTGGTGGGTTTCGTCGTCGTGAGTGGGCTGCTGCAGGCGTTCTACTGGATCCGGCAGGGCGGCGATTTCATGCATGGCCGGGTCTTGCTGGCGCCGCTCTTTTGTTTGCTGGCTCCGGTGTCCGTCATCCCGGTAGCGGTGTCCGACGGACCCGCTGGACCCGCCTACTCGCGGGAGACCGGATATTGGTTGGGCATTGCCGCCGGTGTGCTCTGGGTGGGGATCGCCGGCTGGTCGGTGTGGGCAGCAAACTCGCCGGGAATGGGTGATGACGCCACCCGCGTCACCTACACAGGAATCGTCGATGAGCGCCGTTTTTACGCTCAGGCCACCGGGCACGCCCACCCACTGACCGCTGCCGACTACCTGGATTACCCGAGGATGGCCGCCGTCCTGGTAGCGCTCAACAACACTCCGGACGGGGCGTTGCTGCTGCCATCCGGCAACTACATCCAATGGGACCTGGTACCGATGATCCAGCCAGCACCGGGATCTTCTGCAGATGGCAAGGAATCCCAAAAGCCACAGCATACAGTGTTTTTCACCAATCTCGGCATGCTGGGAATGAACGTCGGTCTCGATGTCAGGGTGATCGACCAAATCGGGCTGGCAAATCCACTTGCCCAGCACACGGAACGGTTGGAACACGGCCGGATCGGGCACGACAAGAACCTCTTTCCGGACTGGGTGATCGCCGACGGTCCATGGGTGAAGGTGCATCCGGGCATTCCGGGCTACCTGGACCCGCAATGGGTGGCCGAAGCGACGGCGGCCCTGCAATGCCCCGCGACCAAGGCGGTACTGAGTTCGGTGCGCTCCCCGATGACCCCGCACCGGTTCGTTTCCAACTTCGCGAACTCCTACGAATTCACCCAATACCGGATCGACCGGGTTCCGCTTTACGAGCTCGTCAGGTGTGGCCTCGACGTCCCCGACGCGGGCCCGCCGGCCCCACGCGAGTAGGGCGCGCGAGGTTAAATTTCGGCAAATCTCCAAACGATCACGGCTGCGAGCGGCCCGTCCGGGCGACCGGCCCTCACAGCAACATCACAATTGACTGCTCACCAGCACCGCAGCCGCCAGCAGGCACAAGCGACGACGTGATGCCGGGGCGCCGTTTGTGGCCGGAAAATCGCAGCGAACCGCCGCGGGATCACGGTTTGTGTGAGCTGCTCGATGAGAAGGCTTGCCCTATCTTGTGATTGACTACATGAGCACTGCTGCGCCCAGCGCATGCAGTTGGACGTAATCGAGATGCGCCCGGACGTGGGGATGCGCCGAAAGGATGAGGACGTAAGGATGAGGCTTGTTGACAGGTTTCGCGGCGCCGTGGCGGTTCTGCCGCGCCGACTCCTGGTGGGGGCCGCTAGCGCGGCTTTACTGTCGGGTCTGATTGGCGCCGTGGGGGGCGCGGCAACGGCCGGGGCGTTCTCACGCCCGGGCCTGCCGGTGGAGTACCTGCAGGTTCCGTCTGCGGCGATGGGCCGCAACATCAAGATCCAGTTCCAGAGCGGCGGCGCCAACGCCCCTGCGCTGTACCTGCTCGACGGTATGCGCGCCCAGGAGGACTACAACGGCTGGGACATCAACACCCCGGCGTTCGAGTGGTACAACCAGTCGGGCATAGCCGTGGTCATGCCTGTCGGCGGGCAGTCCAGCTTCTACTCCGACTGGTACAAGCAGGCCTGCGGCAAGGCCGGCTGCACCACCTATAAGTGGGAGACCTTCCTGACCAGTGAGTTGCCCGCATACCTGCAGAGCAACAAGCAGGTCAAGCCCACCGGCAGCGCGGCCGTCGGGCTGTCGATGGCCGGGTCGTCGGCACTGGTTCTGGCGGCTTACCACCCCGACCAGTTCGTCTACGCCGGCTCGCTGTCGGCGCTGTTGGACCCGTCCCAGGGGATGGGCCCGACGCTGATCGGCCTGGCCATGGGTGATGCCGGCGGTTACAAGACCGCGGACATGTGGGGCCCGACGGGCGACGGCGGCGCATGGCAGCGTAACGACCCGTCGCTGCAGGTCGGCAAGCTCGTCTCCAACAACACCCGGATCTGGGTGTACTGCGGTAACGGCAAGCCGTCCGACCTGGGCGGCGACAACCTGCCCGCGAAGTTCCTCGAGGGCTTCGTTCGCGACAGCAACCTGAAGTTCCAGACTGCCTACAACGGCGCCGGCGGCCACAACGCGGTGTGGAACTTCGACGCCAACGGCACGCACAGCTGGGAATACTGGGGTGCGCAGCTGAACGCCATGAAGGGCGACCTGCAGTCGACCTTGGGCGCCACCCCGGGCAATGGTCCGGCCACGGCGGCTGCCGCTGCTCCTGCGACCGGCAGCGGCACCTAGCAGACAACGCACCAACAACAGCGGCGGCGATCCTTCGGGGTCGCCGCCGCTTGTGGTTGCGTCAGGGCGCTGGGTGTGGCCTATTTCACTACCGTTGCAAGTGAGTGATCTTTAGTGATCACGCGACTTGCACCCCGTCTCGGGGTTGTTCGGCAGCCTTGCGGCTGCGTCCCTTCCGCGCTTCACAGCCACCAGCCGGGCGGTGCCCGGTCTTACGGTCGGCTCCACGCTTGACGGCGGCCCCAACTGGGCCGACGACGCTAACTGTGTCCTCATAGCGTGCGAGGTTGATGGCGGCATTGTCATCACGGTGATGCGCTACCGAACAGCGTTGGCATTGCCACTGCTCAGCCCAGCCGATGTCCTGCAGATGCCGGCAGGCATGGCAGGTTTTCGACGACGCGAACCAGCGGTCAGCAACGACCAGCTGTGACCCGTACCAGCCTGTTTTGTAGGACAGGTGGCGTCGCGGGGTGCCCAGGGCTGCATCGGAAAGTCCACGCCGTCTGGCAACACCATTGCGCTCAGCCCACACCGCCAGATCCACGTCTCTGTTCCTACAGCACACCACCGACGACTACCGACCACTCAGCGGGCAACAGTTGGCTACCCTGCGGATCGGCTGTGTCGCGGCGCTGGATACTGTGCTCACAGCGATAGGCGATAGGCGATAGGCGATAGGCGATAGGCGATAGACGAGGGAGGGTGAGACATGACGCGTGTACGGAGTCTGTCAACGCTGCTGCGAGTGTTCTGCGTTGCCGCGCTATCGGTCGGGTTCGGTGTGGGCTCGTTGTCGGGGACATCGGAGACGGCGGGAATCACCGGCACAGCCAGGGCGGCGGGTGTCGAAACCCTGATGGTGCCGTCGGGAGCGATGGGCCGGGACATCCCGGTGGCGTTCCTGGCCGGCGGACCACACGCGGTCTATCTGCTGGACGCCTTCGACGCCGGCCCGGACGTCAGCAACTGGGTCACCGCGGGCAACGCGATGAACACGCTCGCCGGCAAGGGTATTTCCGTCGTAGCGCCCGCCGGTGGCGCGTACAGCATGTACACCAACTGGGAGCAGGACGGCAGCAAGCAGTGGGACACCTTCCTGTCCAGTGAGCTGCCTGGTTGGCTGGCCGCCAACAAGGGCCTGGCACCCGGCGGCCATGCCGTGGTGGGGGCTTCTCAGGGTGGCTATGCCGCGATGGCCCTGGCCGCATTCCACCCCGACCGCTTCGGCTTCGCCGGCTCGCTGTCCGGGTTCCTGTATCCGTCCAGCACCAACTACAACGGCGCGATCCTGGCCGGAATGCAGCAATTCGGCGGCATTGACGGCAATGGCATGTGGGGCGCTCCGCAGCTGGGCCGGTGGAAGTGGCACGACCCGTGGGTGCACGCCTCGCTGCTTGCGCAGAACAACACCCGGATCTGGGTGTACAGCCCGACCAGCCAGGACGCCAGCGACCCCGCCGCCATGATCGGCGAAGCCGGCGCGGCGATGGGCAGCGCTCGGGAGTTCTACTCGCAGTACCGCAGCGTCGGTGGGCACAACGGCCACTTCGACCTCCCGGGCGGCGGCGACAACGGCTGGGGCTCGTGGTCGGGCCAGCTCGGTGCCATGTCGGGCGACATCGTCGGAGCCATTCGCTAGTCAGGCGGTCCCGGTACCGTGTGGACATGGCCAAGAATGCCCGCGCCAAGCGCCACCGAATACTGGCCTGGATCGCTGCCTGCACCATGGCCGTCGTCGTGGGGCTGGTCATTGTGGCCGTGGTGATCATGCTGCGGAGCAACGAATCTACGCCCGACGCGGTGCCGCCCGGCGTGTTGCCCCCGGGCGCCACCACGACTCACCCGCACAAAGCCCGGCCGGCTTCGCAGGACGCGTCCTGCCCCGATGTGCAGTTGATCAACGTTCCCGGTACCTGGGAGTCCGCTCCGCAGGACGACCCGCTTAACCCGGTTCAATTTCCGAACGCGTTGCTGCACAACGTGACTGCGTCGATCGGCCAGGCGTTTCCGTCATCTCGGGTGCAGCCGTACACCGTCGCCTACACGGCGCAGTTCAACAATCCGGTGGGCGGCGTCAAACAGATGTCCTATGACGACAGCAGGGCAGAAGGCACCAAGGCGACGGTCCAAGCGATGACCGACATCACCAACAAATGCCCGCTGACCAGCTACGTGCTAATCGGCTTTTCGCAAGGCGCGGTGATCGTCGGCGACATCGCCAGCGAAATCGGCGACGGCCGGGGTCCGGTGGATGACGACCTGGTACTCGGTGTGACGCTGATCGCCGACGGTCGCCGCCAGCAAGGGGTAGGCAAGGAGATCGGGCCCAACCCGCCGGGCGAAGGTGCCGAGGTAACCCTGCACGAGGTGCCCATCCTGGCCGGGATGGGGTTGACCATGACTGGCCCCCGGCCGGGCGGTTTCGGCTCGCTCGACGGGAGGACCAACGAGATCTGCGCTCCGGGCGACCTCATCTGCGCGGCCCCGGAGGACGCGTTCAGCGTCGCTAACCTGTCGAATACACTGAACACGCTGGCCGGCGGCGCAGGCCAACCCGTTCATGCGTTGTATGCGACCACCCAGTTCTGGAACTTGGACGGGGCGCCGGCCACTGATTGGACGCTGAACTGGGCGCATGGGCAGATAGACAACGCGCCACATCCCAAACATGGCTGACATGGCTGTGTGCTGGTCTGTCCTGAGAGCGATCGGCGGTACCTTGTGATTTGGTCTGCCGCGCGACGCGCCTTAACATTAAGAGAAAATTAAGAGCAGTAAGAGGCTTGTGGTTGACCCGATCGGGTCAAAGCCGGGTTGCACCGGCGCTGACCGCGCGCACGCGGGCGCGGGGCGCGGGCCGTCGGCAGTAGCCGGCGTATGACCCGGCATAGGTGTGTGACAGGAGAGAACGGCATGGCGTACCACAACCCCTTCATCGTGGACGGGAAGATCAAGTTCCCGGCCAATACGAACCTGGTTCGTCACGTTGAGAAATGGGCCAAGGTTCGTGGCGACAAGCTGGCCTACCGATTCCTGGACTTCTCCACCGAACGTGACGGCATTGCACGCGACATCCTCTGGTCAGATTTCAGTGCCCGGAACCGCGCCGTCGGTGCCCGTCTGCAGCAAGTCACCCAGCCGGGCGACCGGATCGCGATCTTATGCCCGCAGAACCTCGACTACCTCATTTCCTTCTTCGGTGCGCTGTACTCCGGCCGGATCGCGGTTCCGCTGTTCGACCCGGCCGAGCCGGGTCACGTCGGCCGGTTGCACGCGGTGCTGGACGACTGCACCCCGTCGACGATTCTGACCACCACCGACGCCGCTGAGGGCGTCCGCAAGTTCATTCGTGCCCGTTCCGCCAAGGAGCGGCCGCGCGTGATCGCCGTTGATGCGGTGCCTACCGAGGTCGCCTCCACCTGGCAGGAGCCGGAGGCCGGCGAGAACAGCACCGCCTACCTGCAGTACACCTCGGGCTCCACCCGCACGCCGACGGGCGTGATGATCAGCCATCTGAACCTGCCCACCAATGTGCTGCAGGTGCTGAATTCACTGGAAGGCACCGAAGGTGACCGCGGCTGCATGTGGCTGCCGTTCTTCCACGACATGGGTCTGATCACGGCGCTGCTCGCGCCGGTGCTCGGCCAGAGCTTCACCTTTATGACGCCCGCCGCGTTCGTGCGCCGGCCCGGCCGCTGGATCCGCGAACTCGCCCGCAAGCCAGGCGAGACCGGCGGCGTCTTTTCGGCCGCGCCGAACTTCGCGTTCGAGCACGCTGCCGTGCGCGGCCTGCCCCGCGACGACGAGCCGCCGCTGGACCTGAGCAACGTCAAGGGAATCCTCAACGGCAGCGAGCCCGTTTCGCCGGCGTCGATGCGCAAGTTCTACGAAGCGTTTGCGCCTTACGGACTGCAGGAGACCGCCATCAAGCCGTCGTACGGGCTGGCTGAGGCGACGCTTTTCGTTTCGACCACACCGAAGGACGAGAAGCCACGGATCATCCACGTAGACCGGGACGCGCTGAACAAAGGCAGCTTCGTCGAGGTGGCCGCCGACGCGCCGAATGCCGTCGCGCAGGTTTCCGCGGGCAAGGTCGGCGTCGACGAGTGGGCCGTCATCGTGGATACCGACTCGGCCAGCGAGCTGCCGGACGGGCAGGTCGGCGAGATCTGGTTGCACGGCAACAACTTGGGCGGCGGCTACTGGGGCAAGGAAGAAGAGTCCGTTCAGACTTTCCGGAACATCCTCAAGTCGCGTATTCAGGACTCGCACGCCGAGGGCGCCTCGGACGACGGGTTGTGGGTGCGTACCGGCGACTATGGCACCTACTACGACGCCCACCTCTACATAGCGGGCCGGATCAAGGATCTTGTCATCATCGACGGTCGCAACCACTACCCGCAGGACCTGGAGTCCACGGCGCAGGAGTCGACCAAGGCGCTGCGGATCGGTTATGTGGCCGCCTTCTCCGTGCCCGCCAACGAGTTGCCGCAGGCGGTGTTCAACAACCCGCACGCCGGACTGAAGTTCGATTCCGAGGACACTTCCGAGCAGCTGGTCATCGTCGGCGAGCGGGCCGCCGGCTCACACAAGCTGGACTACGAGCCCATCGCCGACGACATCCGGGGGGCCATCGCCGTCGGGCACGGGGTGACCGTGCGCGACGTGCTGCTGGTGTCGGCCGGAACAATCCCCCGTACCTCCAGCGGCAAGATCGGCCGCCGCGCGTGCCGCGCGGCCTACCTAGACGGCAGCCTGCGTAGCGGCGTCGGTTCCCCGACGGCGTTCGCCAGCGAATCGAACTGAGAACGGTAACCATGGCAGAGAACGACCAGGAGAATTCGGCCCCCCAGGAGAACCTTCCTTCCCCGGAAGGCCCGGCAAACGCCGCCGAGCCCGAGCAGATCGCGCCGTCGAACAAGACCGAGTTGACGGTCCCCGAGATGCGGCAGTGGCTGCGCAACTGGGTGGGTAAGGCCGTCGGGCAGTCGCCTGACGGGATCGACGAGTCGGTGCCGATGGTGGAGCTGGGCTTGTCGTCGCGCGATGCCGTGGCAATGGCCGCCGACATCGAGGACATGACCGGCGTCACGCTCTCGGTCGCGGTGGCTTTCCAGCATCCGACCATCGAAGCGCTGGCGACCCGCATCGTCGAGGGCGAGCCCGAAAGAGCAGACGACGGCGTCGACACCGTCGACTGGTCGCGCCTCGGCCCGGCCGAGCGCGTCGACATCGCGATCGTGGGCCTGGCGACGCGGCTGCCCGGCGACATGAACAGCCCCGACGAAACTTGGCAGGCGCTGCTGGAAGGCCGCGACGCCATCACCGACCTGCCCGAAGGCCGCTGGTCGGAATTCCTGGAAGAGCCACGGCTGGCCCAGCGAATCGCGCAGGCCCGCACCCGTGGCGGCTATTTGAAGGACATCAAGGGCTTTGACTCGGAGTTCTTCGCGGTAGCCAAGACCGAAGCCGACAACATCGACCCGCAGCAGCGGATGGCGCTGGAGTTGACCTGGGAGGCGCTCGAGCACGCTCGTATCCCGGCATCGAGCCTGCGCGGCGAGGCCGTCGGCGTCTATGTCGGGTTTACCAACAACGACTACGGCTTCCTGGCCATCTCGGACCCGACGGTCGCGCATCCCTATGCGATCACCGGTAATTCGACTGCGATCATCGCCAACCGGGTGTCGTACTTCTTTGACTTCCGCGGCCCGTCGATGAGCATCGACACCGCCTGTTCGAGCTCCCTGGTGGCGATGCACCAGGGCGTGCAGGCCCTGCGTAACGGCGAGGCCGACGTGGTTGTGGCCGGCGGCGTCAACGCGCTGATCACGCCCGCGGTGACCCTTGGTTTCGACGAGATCGGCGCGGTGCTGGCACCGGACGGCCGGATCAAGTCGTTCTCCTCAGACGCCGACGGCTACACCCGCTCCGAGGGCGCCGGCATGCTGGTGCTCAAGCGGGTCGATGACGCCCGCCGCGATGGCGACCAGATCCTGGCGGTAATCGCCGGCAGCGCGGTCAACCACGACGGCCGGTCCAACGGCCTGATCGCACCCAACCAGGATGCACAGGCTGAGGTGCTGCGCCGGGCCTACAAGGACGCCGGCATCGATCCGCGCAACGTCGACTACGTCGAGGCGCACGGCACCGGCACCGTCCTCGGTGACCCGATCGAGGCAGAGGCGCTGGGCCGCGTGATCGGCAGGGGCCGTCCCGCCGATCAGCCGGTGCTGCTGGGCGCGGTGAAAACCAATGTGGGGCACATGGAGTCGGCAGCCGGCGCGGCCAGCATGGCGAAGGTCGTGCTGGCGCTGCAGCATGACAAGCTGCCGCCGTCGCTCAACTTCGCCGGACCCAGCCCGTACATCGACTTCGACGCGATGCACCTGAAGGTGATCGACACGGCTACCGACTGGCCCCGCTATGGTGGCTACGCGCTGGCCGGGGTGTCGAGCTTCGGTTTCGGCGGCGCCAACGCGCACATGGTGGTTCGCGAGGTGCTGCCGAGCGACATGGCGGAGCCGGAGCCGCAAGCTCAGGCGCCCATTGATACAGCATCGGCAAATGCACAGGCCGAGACCGCCGCCCTCGAAGGGCACTCGCTGCGCTTCGACGAATACGGCGAAATCATCAGCGACACATCAGCGCCTGACGAGGCGGAGTACGAGCTGCCGGGCGTCACCGAGGAAGCGCTGCGACTCAAGGAAATCGCACTGGAAGAGCTTGCGGCCGAGAATGCCTCCCAAGAGGTTTCCCCGCCGCTGATCCCGCTCGCGGTGTCGGCGTTCCTGACATCCCGCAAAAAGGCCGCCGCCGCGGAGCTCGCGGACTGGATGGAAACCCCCGAGGGCCAGGCGGCCTCGCTGGAGTCGATTGGGCGGTCGCTGTCGCGCCGCAACCACGGCCGGTCCCGCGCGGTGGTGCTCGCGCACGACCACGAGGGGGCCATCAAGGGCCTGCGGGCGGTCGCCGAGGGCAAGCAGCGGCCGAACGTCTTCAGCGTCGACGGACCGGTCAGCAACGGTCCGGTCTGGGTGCTCGCCGGATTCGGCGCACAGCACCGCAAGATGGGCAAGAGCCTGTATCTGCGCGACGCGGTTTTCGCCGAGTGGATCGAGAAGGTCGACGCCCTGGTCCAGGACGAATTGGGCTACTCGGTGCTCGAACTGATCCTGGACGACTCGCAGGACTACGGCATCGAAACCACCCAGGTCACCATCTTCGCGATCCAGATCGCGCTGGGTGAGCTGCTCAAGCATCACGGCGCCAAGCCCGCCGCGGTCGTCGGCCAATCGCTGGGCGAAGCCGCGTCGGCCTACTTCGCCGGCGGCCTGTCACTGCAGGACGCCACCCGGGCGATCTGCTCTCGTTCGCATCTGATGGGCGAGGGCGAGGCGATGCTGTTCGGCGAGTACATCCGCCTGATGGCGCTGGTGGAGTATTCCGCCGAAGAGATCAAAACGGTGTTCACCGAATTCCCCGATCTTGAGGTGTGCGTCTACGCCGCACCCACCCAGACCGTCATCGGCGGCCCCCCCGACCAGGTGGACGCGATCATCGCCCGCGCGGAATCCGAGGGCAAGTTCGCTCGCAAGTTCCAGACCAAGGGCGCCAGCCACACCCAGCAGATGGATCCGCTGCTCGGCGAGCTCACCGCGGAGCTGCAGGGCATCAAGCCGATGAGCCCGACGGCCGGGATCTACTCGACCGTGCACGAAGGCAGCTACGTCAAGCCCGGCGCCGAGCCGATCCACGACGTCGAATACTGGAAGAAGGGCCTGCGGCACAGCGTCTACTTCACCCACGGCATCCGCAACGCCGTGGACAGCGGCCACACCACCTTCGTGGAGCTGGCGCCCAACCCGGTCGCTTTGATGCAGGTGGGTTTGACGACGGCGGACGCCGGTCTGCATGACGCCCAGCTGATCCCGACCCTGGCCCGCAGGCAGGACGAGCTTGAGTCGATGGTCTCGACCATGGCGCAGCTCTACTTGTACGGCCATGACCTGGACATCCGGACGCTGTTCACCCGCTCAAAGGGCCCGGAGGATTACGCCAACATTCCGCCGACCCGGTTCAAGCGCAAAGAGCACTGGTTGGATTCCCACTTCTCCGGCGACGGTTCGGTGCTCCCGCCCGGTGCCCACGTCGCGCTGCCGGATGGTCGCCACGTCTGGGAATACGCGCCGCGGGATCAGACCGATCTCGCCGCGTTGGTGCGAACCGCTGCGGCGGCGGTCCTTCCGGACGCCGCGCTGACGGCCGCCGAGCAGCGGGCGGTTCCCGGTCTGGGCGCCCGGCTGGTGACGACGTTGACCCGCCATCCCGGCGGTGCCTCGGTTCAGGTGCACGCCCGGATCGACGAGTCTTTCACCCTGGTCTACGACGCGCTGGTAGTGCGGGGCGGTTCGGATGCGGTGTTGCCGGTCGCAATTGGTGCCGGAACCGCGGTCGCGTCCGCACCCGTTGTCGGCGCGCCGACTCGGGACCCCAGCCAGGATCCGAGGAGCGCGGCGATCGTCGGCGGCGAAGACCCAACGTCGGAAACGCTGGGGGACAGTCTGACCACTCGCTACATGCCGGCCGGCTTCACCAAATGGTCACCGGATTCCGGCGAGACCATCGCCCAGCGATTGAGCACGATCGTCGCGGCCGCGATGGGTTACGAGCCCGAGGACCTGCCGTGGGAGGTGCCGCTGATCGAGCTGGGCCTGGACTCGCTGATGGCGGTGCGGATCAAGAACCGCGTCGAGTATGACTTCGACCTGCCACCAATTCAGTTGGCGGCCGTGCGCGACGCCAACCTCTACGCCGTCGAGAAGCTGATCGAGTACGCGATCGAGCACCGCGACGAGGTGCAGGAGCTGCACGAGCACCAGAAGACTCAGACGCCCGAGGAGATCGCCCGGGCGCAGGCCGAGCTGCTGTATGGCGGCCCCAAAACCGATGAGGCGCCGGCGCCGACCCCCCCTAACGGGGACCTGCCAATTCCACCGCCGCCGACCGACCCGTCCGGCCCTTCGGCCAATGGCGCCAAGCCGAATCTGACCGGGGCGGCAGAGGCGCTCAGCCAGGAAGCGGTCGCCAAGGCGCTCCATTCCGATGTGCCGCCGCGCGATGCTTCTGAGCGGGTCACCTTCGCCACCTGGGCGATCGTCACCGGCAAGTCCCCGGGCGGCATTTTCAACCCGTTGCCCAAGCTGGACGAAGAGGCGGCCGCCAAGATGGCCCAGCGGCTCTCCGAGCGCGCCGAAGGGCAGATCACCGTTGAGGACGTGCTGACGTCGGAGAGCATCGAGGCGCTGGCCGACAAGGTCCGCACCTACCTCGAGGCCGGGCAGATCGACGGGTTCGTCCGCACGCTGCGGGCCCCGGAGAACGATTCGCAGGTGCCGGTCTTTGTGTTCCATCCGGCCGGTGGCTCGACGGTGGTGTACGAGCCGCTGCTCAACCGGCTGCCGGCGGACACTCCGATGTACGGCTTGGAGCGCGTCGAGGGCACCGTTCAGGAGCGGGCCGCCCAGTATGTGCCGAAGCTGCTGGAAATGAACGACGGCAAGCCGTTCATCCTGGCCGGGTGGTCGCTTGGCGGTGCGCTCGCGTACGCGTGCGCGATCGGGTTGAAGAGGGCCGGTGCCGACGTGCGATTTGTCGGGATGATCGACACGGTGCGCGCCGGCGAGGAGATCCCGCAGACCAAGGAGGAAACCCGCAAGCGCTGGGACCGTTACGCGAAGTTCGCCGAGCGAACCTTCAACGTCGAGATTCCCGCGATCCCTTACGAGCAGCTCGAAGAGCTCGATGACGAGGGGCAGGTCAAGTTCGTTTTGGACATCGTCCAGCAAAGCGGCGTGCAGGTTCCGGGTGGCATCGTCGAGCACCAGCGCACGTCTTATCTGGACAACCGGGCGCTCGAGACCGTCGAGATCGAGCCTTACGACGGCCACGTGACCCTCTACATGGCCGACCGCTACCACGATGACGTCATCGCGTTCGAGCCGCGGTACGCAATCCGCAAGCCCGACGGCGGCTGGGGTGAGTTCGTGGCGGACCTGGAGGTGGTTCCGATCGGTGGCGAGCATATCCAGGCCATCGACGAACCGTTCATCGCCAAGGTCGGTGCCCACCTGGCTGAGGTGCTGAATAAGGTGGAGGGGCAAACCAGTCAGACAAGTGAGGTGGGCAAGTAGTGACGGGTACCGAGCCTTCTCGCGCACATACGACGGCCGAGAAGCTGGCCGAGCTGCACGCTCGCATCGAGTTGGCCAAAGAGCCCGGCGGTGAGAAGGCCGCTGCCAAGCGCGACAAGAAGGGCATCCCGAGCGCCCGCGCGCGGGTGCACGCGCTGGTTGATCCGGGCACCTTCCTGGAGATCGGCGCGCTCGCCAAGACCCCGAACGACCCCAACGCGCTGTATGGCGACGGGGTTGTCACCGGCCACGCGCTGATCGACGGCCGGCCAGTTGGGGTGTTCTCCCACGACCAGACGGTGTTCCAGGGCACGGTCGGCGAGATGTTCGGCCGCAAGGTGGCCCGGCTGATGGAGTGGTGCGCGATGGTCGGCTGCCCGATCATCGGCATCCAGGACTCCGGCGGCGCCCGGATTCAGGACGCGGTCACCTCGCTGGCCTGGTATGCCGAGTTGGGCCGCCGTCACGAGGCGCTATCCGGGCTGGTGCCGCAGATATCCCTCATTTTCGGCAAATGTGCTGGGGGAGCGGTGTATTCGCCAATCCAAGACGATTTGCTGGTCTCGGTGCGCGACCAGGGCTACTTCTTCGTCACGGGGCCGGACGTGATCCGGGAAGTCACCGGCGAAGACGTCAGCCTCGACGAGCTGGGCGGTTCCGATGCTCAGGCCCGCTACGGCAATATCCACCAGGTCGTGGACTCCGAAGCCGAGGCGTTCCAGTACGTGCGTGATTTCCTGTCGTTCCTGCCGTCGAATTGTTTCGACAAACCGCCGATCGTCAACCCCGGGCTGGAGCCGGAGATCACCCCGACCGACCTGGAACTCGACTCGATCGTGCCGGACTCCGACAATGCGGCGTACGACATGCACGAAATCCTGCTGCGGATCTTCGACGACGGCGACTTCCTCGACGTCGCCGCGCAGGCCGGCCCGGCCATCATCACCGGGTTCGCCCGGGTCGACGGACGTCCGGTCGGGGTGATCGCCAACCAGCCCATGCACCTGGCGGGGTCGATCGACAATGAAGCGTCCGACAAGGCGGCACGGTTCATCCGGTTCTGCGACGCGTTCGAAATCCCGCTGATTTTCGTCGTGGACACCCCGGGATTCTTGCCGGGAGCCGAGCAGGAGAAGAACGGCATCATCAAGCGCGGCGGCCGGTTCTTGTACGCGGTAGTCGAGGCGGACGTGCCGAAGATGACGATCACCATCCGCAAGTCCTATGGCGGGGCCTACGCGGTGATGGGGTCTCGGCAGCTCACCGCCGATTTCAACTTCGCCTGGCCCACCGCGCGCATCGCGGTGATCGGCGCCGAGGGCGCTGCCCAGCTGCTGATGAAGCGGTTCCCCGATCCGACGACGCCTGAAGCGCAGCAGATCAAGAAAGACTTCATCGAGGGCTACAACCTCAACATGGCGATCCCATGGACCGCCGCCGAGCGGGGATTCATCGACTCGGTCATCGACCCGCACCAGACCCGACTACTGATCCGTAAGTCGCTGCATCTGTTGCGGGACAAGCAATTGTGGTTCCGCGTCGGCCGCAAGCACGGGCTGATTCCGGTCTAGACCGGCGCGACAAACTCAGACGTATAGAACTCAGCCGGATTCTGGGAGTTTGGGTTCGGGCGCTCGACGATCACCCAGACACCCGTCGCGCCTTGCCGAATGCTTTCCTGGATGGTCACCATGCGCGGCCGGGGTTCCTGGATCAGGCCGACGTCGAAGTGGGCACCCGGCTCGTCGGGATCCACCAGACGCACCTGCGCGCTCGCGTTCGAACCGGAGATATGTATGACGGCAACGCCATCACCGTCGTCGGGGCGGGGCACCATGGGTACGGTCCCCAACGAGCTGAAATCGCAGCGGCGGAGGGCCTGTCGCAATGCGACCGTGGTGTCGGCGGCGGCCCTGCCGACCCCGGACGTCGCCGCCGGGGAGACCACCACGGTGACCGCAGCCCCGAATGTTCCTATGCGTCTCAACGCGCTCATGGAGCCCCCCGTCTTCGCCATTGAAGATTTCCTGTCGGAATGGGGATGGATATTGACCGTAGGTACGAATTTCAAACCCAAGTGGATCTCAAATCGGGGCGAATTTCGAAGAGGCGCAGCACTATTCGACTCATGACAAATTACTGGCCGCGCGGATAAAGCCGATTGAACGTTAGGGCTTGATCCGGATCTCCCCGGGAGACCACCATCCGGTTCGGGTCGCCGTGCCCAGGTCGAGTTGCGCCGGACCCGCGTCCACCAGGGTCTCGAACTTACGCAGCGATCCCCAGTCGCGGCCCCAGTCATGGGACAGGTAGGTGGACATGACGTGCGCCCGCAGCAGCAGGTCGGTGATGCCCAGCAGGCCGCCGTTGACGCCGTCCTCCCAGGTGTCGGTGTCTTGCTTCTTGGCGTTGTAGTCCGGCGTGATGCGGAACTTGGGGATCTCGGTGACACCGTTGACGTGCAACATCGGCTGTTGGCACGGGAAGGCCAGCCCGACCGCCCAGTCCAACAGCACCGGCTGCGACGAACCGAGGTACTCCTGCACGGAGCGCAACTCCGGCACCCGCGGAGGGGTCACCGCAATCCAGGCCTCCGGGGTCAGCGACAGGTCCTCGGCCACCACCCGGACCGCAACCGCGTCGGCGGGCATCTGAGACCGGGCGAAGCGCAGGTTGCGCCACACCTTCGGCTGCTCTCCGTAAAGGTCATAGGGCACCAGCCGCCCGGCCGGCACCACGGTGTCAGTTCCGGAGCCGCCGGGACCGGGCGTGCCGTATTCCAGCACGACGGTCTGTCCGCTGGTGTGCCCGTGCAGCACGCTGTTTCCGGCGATCTCGCCCGCGGCGGTCACCACGACGAGTGGGTGGCCGGCGTCCGGCTTCGGCAGCTGGTACCACGCCGACGCCAGCCTGCTTTGCTGTTGCGGGCCGGTGGTGTAGCTGCCGGCCAGCGGAACCTGGTCTGGTTTGAGGCCGTAAGGCAGCGGCACCAGCGAACCGTTGATGCCCGGCGCCTCCAGCTTGGTCGGGGCATCCCAGTCGTAGTCGGTGCCCGGCTGCGCCACCGACGTCTCCTTGACCGATTCGGCGAGGGTGCGGTCCGGCACGCCGTTGGGGGTGAACCCGGTGGGATTGACGCCGCCCAGCGGGCCCAACGGGCCGTAATCGCCGGGTAGGGGCGCCATGAATCCGGCGTTGCTGTCCGGCTCGACGAGCAGGTCGTCGGCCAGCCCGCAGCCGCCCGCGAACTCCCGCAGGTTGGCCCAGCCGTTGGAGTAGGTGGGGTATTGACGCACGATCCCGGCCACCATCGATGCGATGAACACCAGCGCCATGAATCCGGCCGCCAGCGGGATAGGCGCGGCGGTGACCGCTCGCGCCAGTCGGCCTTCCCCGTGGTCGCGTGACGCGAAGTGCAACCCGATAGCGCAGAAGGCGGCGATGGCGAACAGGACGAAAAAGACCGCGCTGACGCTGATGCCGGCGAATCTTGGCATGACGCTGTTGAACGGCACGCCGTAGCTCGACACGTACCACCAGCCATTGGTGGTAGCGAAGCACAGCGCCAAGACGAACAGCAGCGCCGCCAGGAACGCCATCCGGTTACGTGACCAGCGCAGTATCGCCGGCGACACCAGCACTGTCGTGAGTGCGGCCATCGCCGCGCCGACGGCCGCGAACAGCCCGAAGTGGTGCACCCACTTGGTCGGGGTGAACATCAGGAAGAACATGGTGCCGAAGATGACACCCATCAGCCGCCAGGCCGGCCCGCGGGCCACGCCGGGAACTCGCTTGCGCCGCAACATGATGAACACCGCGGTGAACAGACACAGCGCGGTGATCAGGAAGCCGAATCGGCGTGATAGCGAGCCGTCGACGGTGGGCAGGATCAGGTAGTAGTAGCGCAGGTTCTCGGTGTACCACGCCTGACTCGGGCCGACTGCGGTGCGGATTCTGGTGGCTTCCAACACTGTTGAGAGTGTCTGGTCGGCGAACACCACGGTGAGGATGACAGTCCCGGCGGCCAGGATCGGTGCCACCAGCGGCCAGGTGCCGACCAATCGATGACGCCGCACCAAGATTCGCAGGATCGGACGTCCGCCGGCGATCAATGCGGCAACCGCGATCAGGCCGGTGGGCTGGACACCCAGGGTGAAAGCCGCGGTCACCACCGCCAGCGCCGCGGGTGTCAGCCGAGACGCGCACATGGAGCGTTCGATCAGCACGTAGGTGATAAGTGAGCCGAGCGCGATGATGGGTTCGGGTCGAAGGCCGTTGTCGAACGGCATCCACGCGGTCAGCAGGACCATGCCGGCCGCCCAGTTGGCGGCCTTGCTTGACGTCACCGCCGGCCCCAGCCGAGGCAGCACCTCACGTGACAACAGCAGCCAGCACAGCACTCCGGCGATCAAGTCCGGCAACCGGATCCACAGGCTGGCGTCGCTGACGTGGGTCATCAACGCCAGCAGGTTGTAATACCAGCCGAATGGGTCCTCGGGGCTGCCGAACCAGCGGAAGTAGTTGGACATGTAGCCGGCACGGTCGGCGACCCGGGCCATGCCCAGGATGTAGCCATCGTCGGAAGAGTTCGCCCCGATCACATGCCAGAGCAGGAAACCGAATATCACCGCGGCGTCGGCCAGGGTGAACTTGCGCCAGCGCGTCGGAATCAACCGGTGCATCCGCCGGCCGTCCAGCTGGTCGAGCCGCCACAGCGCGACCAGCGCCACGATGGTGGACAGCACCGCCAGCACCATCGCGAGCAGCTTCAGTGTCGTTGGGGTGGTGGAGAACCGAGTGTCGATGGTCGCCGAAAGCTGAAGTCCGGGGGGTGCCGGACCGGTCAGATCGGTGAACACCCCGACGATCTGCGGACGCAGGTTGGGGTCGGGAAATCCCCCGCGCACGGGCTTGCCCGCCGGGTCGGTCAACCCGACGAAGGTGGCGAAGGCCCCTGCCTGTGTGGAGGTGATCTCGATGCGCTGGCATTGCGGGGAAGACACCTGATCCCGGGGCGCGCTGGCCAGCACCACATTGCGGTCGGTGACGACCACGCTCTTGCTGCCGGCGACGACGAACAACGCGTTAAGCGCGGCATCCTTGCCCTTCTTGGGTGCCGTACCCAGCACGACCCCGCCCTCGGCCGGCAGGGCCCGCACCACAGAGCACGGCACGGTTGCCGTGACATCGACCGGCGTCAGCGAGATCAATGGCGCTGTCAGGCTGTTCAATTGGCCGCTTTGCGGCCAATTCAGTGTCGCGGTGGTCTGCACGACGGGCAGCAGCGGCGTCGCGACCGACAAGACGAAACCGATCAGCCCGGCGATCGTCGCAACCCAGCGGGTGACCCGCACATTACTAGTCGGGGGGCTCATGGGAGGGCCCGAATCGGTCCCTGCCGGCTCCAGCCGGGCACGGTGATCACACCCTGTTCGATAGCGGCAACCGGTGCATCACCGGCCGGCACCAACGGGTAGTACTTCTCGACCGATCCCCAGTCGCGATACCAGTCACCGCGCAGGTACGTCGAGATGGTCGAGGTACGCAGCATCGCCTGAGTGAACAGGAACGGACCGCCGGCCTCGCTCGCCTGCCACCCGTTCGACGACGCCGCCGTCTGTTTGTGGTCGGGCAGGATGCGGTATTGCGGAAGTTCTGCAACGCCAAGGTGTTCGGAGAACGGCCGCTGGCACGGGAAGTTTGCGGCGGTCGCGATGTCCATCAGCACCGGCGTCCGTGAACCCATCAGCTGCTGCAGGGTCTGCAGCACCGGGACCCGCGGCGGCGTGAACGCGAACCATTGCTCGGAACTCAGGTTCGGGTCGTACGCGACGATGCGTGCCACATTGGCCTCCGGGGGCGCCCAGGTCAGCGGGAACCGCAGATTGCGCCACGCCGGCTCCGGCCCGATGTCGATCGGCGTCACCTCCGTGAGCGGCTGGGTGGTGCCGTCGGGGCGAGCGACGCCCCACTGCAACTTCAGCGACTGCCCGTAGGTGAAGGTGCCATCCTCTTTGTACGACCAGATCGCACCGGCGGCGGAGACCACCACGAGCGGCCGATCGCCGGTGCTCGCTGTCCAATTAGCGGGCAGCTGATACCACGCCGAGGTCGCCGTAGCGGCCAGCGAGTTCTCGCCGTAGCTGCCGATCACCGGTGTGCGGGCCGGGTCGAGGCCGAAGGGCAGTGCCGCGTGCGACCCATTCACCCCTAGGGGGCCCTTCCCGCCGGCCGTGCCCGCGGAATCACTCATGGCGGCGTTGGGCTTGTTGGGTGACGCGTCGGAATTCACCACCCCCGGTTTGGTCACCACCGGGTACGACCTCAGGTCATCGCCCACCCCGTCGGGTTTGAAGCCGACCGGGTTGATCCCGCCGAGCGGCCCGTCCGGGCCGAAGGCCTGTCCCGGGACCGGCTGCAGCAGGCCGGCATTGGGGTCGGGCTCGGTCAGCTACGTCATCGGCCATCGCGCAGCTGGTGGTGCGCGACCCGGAGGTCGCGGAAATAACAGCCGCGAGGTTGGCCTTGGCGGTGGTGTAGAGCGGGTAGCGGCCGACGGCGCCCTTGGCCAGCGAGCCGACGTCGCCGAGCACCATGATCGTCGCGACCACCAGCAGTGGGGTCGACGCAAGGACGCGGTTGCGCCGGTTGTCCTTGACTTCGGTGTGGCCGGCGTAGTCCATGCGGAAGTGCTGCCAGGCGGCCAGCAGTCCGGTGATGATCGACAGCGTCAGGAACATCGACGTCACCGGATGGCTGGCGATGACGGGTTGGATGTCGAACCACGGCACCCCGTAGTTGCCGACGTAGAACCATCCGTTGATGCCGGAAGTGGCCCACGCCAGCACGAACAGCAGCGCCGTCACATACAGCGTCAGGTTGCGGCGGTTGTGCAGGCCGATCCGGGCGCAGGCGAACGCGGTGACCGCACCGAGGGCACCGGCCAGTCCGGCGAACGCACCGAACTGAATCGCCCACTTCGTGGGTGTGAACGTCAGGAGCAACAGGCCGATCGCGGTGGTGCCGAGCAATCGCCACGCCGGGCCGCTGGCCAACCCGGGCACCCGGCCGCGGCGCAGCAGTATGACCAGCATTCCGAACAGGCACAACAGCAGTACTAGCACCGCGAACCGCCGCGACATCGACCCGTCAGGGTTCGACTCCACGGTAAGGAAGTAATAGCGCAGCCAGTCTTGGTACCAGGCGATCGTCGGCCCGACCTTGTATTTGATGCGTGTCGACTCGGCGACGGCGGCCAGCGTTTGGCTGCGGAACACCACCACGGTGATCAGCGACAACGACGCCGCCAGCACCGCGAGCGGGGCAAGCAACCCGTCGGTCGGCCGCCGCCGCCGCATCGTCTGGGCGATGGCACGGGCCCCGGTCAGCAGCGCGGCGATGGCGATCAACCCCTGCGGAGCCAGCGTCGCCGTGAGGGCCGCGACCACGATCGCGACCGCGGCCGGGGCCAGTCGCTGCAGCGCGATCGCGCGCTCCACCAGCATCCAGGTGACCAGCACGCCGAGGGCGATCAGCGGCTCGGGGCGCAGGCCGTTGTTGAACGGCAGCCAGGCGGCCAGGAAGACCGCGCCGGCGGTGAACACCGCCACCCGGCTGGCCCGCAGGCCACCCTTTCCAGGTCCCAACCGCCGCAGCACCCAATGGCCGATGATGAGCCAGCACGCGATCCCCGCCAGCGTGGCCGGCAGGCGCATCCACACGCCCGCGGTGCTCACCGATGCCAATTTGGCCAGCACCGCGAGATACCAGTCGAACGGTGCCTCGGTCGCCCCGAAGTACCGGTAGTAGTTGGCCACGTAGCCCGCCTTCGGCGCTACCCGCGCGATGGTCAGGTTGTAGCCGTCGTCCGACGAGGTGGCACCGATAACGTGCCAGAGCAGCAGCGTTCCGATAACCCCCGCGTCTGCCAGCCAAGTGGCGACGCCGACGTGCCGCCAAGTCGTTTTCCCGGTTGCCCCGGCCCCGCGGCCGCTGGGGCGGTAGCGGGAGAGCCAGGCGATAGGGGACCGCCAGTCGACCAGCGTCGCGCCCCGGCTGTGGCGATCCAGCGCGGCCAAACCCAGAATGGCGACCAAGACCGCCAGCACAGCCACCACCATCACGACCTTCTTGATCGCGGTGGGCGCCGTGATGAACCGGGTGTCGATGTCGACGCGGGCCGACAACCCGGGCTGTGCGGGCACCTTCAGGTCCGTAAAGATCCCGCCCACCTGCGGTTTCTTCTCGGCGGGCAGGATGCCGGCGGCGCCGGGTATGCCAACGAATTCCGCGCCCGCGCTACCGGCGTCGGCCCAGGTGTGCAGCCTGCTGCAGGCGCCCGCGGCCACCGCCGAGCGCTGTGCCACGGCCGCCACGGTGTCCCGGAACGCAACCACGACCACGTCTTTGTCGGCGCGCACGAAGAGTCCGTTTTTGCCGGCATCCACCCCGCCGCTTGGCAAAGTCGAAACCACCAGTCCGCCCGCTGCGGGCAAGGTGGCGATTGCCGAGCAGGGGATTGAGATGTCCAGCGCGCGCGGTGCGCCGGACACCAGTGGGGCGGTGATCTGGGTGACGTGCCCGGTGGGACCGTCAGAGGTACCTTGTGGCCACAGGACGGTCGCCGTGGTCTGCTTCACCGGCAGCAACGGGATGACGACGCACAGCAGCAGGCCCACCAACCCGGCCAAGCCGACCAAGACGGCGATCAACCGCGGGATCCGCTGCGATCGCTGATTACCGTCGTGGGGCACGAGGGTCGATCGTAAGCGACGTCGCTGAGACCCCGTGGATAGGCGCGTGGATGACCGCGGGTGGAATGTCGTCAAAAGGCCGTCTCGCCGCGCGAGCCTCGACACGGATCGCTTGTGTGCGATCAAAATGGAAGCTGTGGCCATCGATAACCTCAGGTTCGGCGTTCTGGGACCGTTGGCGATGACGGTCGACGGCACCCAGATGCCGTTGGGTGCGCCGAAACAACGCGCGGTGTTGGCCATGCTGGTGATCAACCGCAATCGGCCGGTCTCCGTCGACGCGTTGACCAACGCGGTATGGGGCCTGGATCCGGTGCCGGCGGCGCGCACCAGCATCCAGTCCTACGTATCCACCCTGCGCCGGCTACTGCGGACCGCTGGGGTCGACCCCTACGCCGTGCTGGCGAGCGCAGCACCCGGCTACCGGCTCAGCGTCGCCGACGCGCAATGCGACCTGGGGCGTTTTGTCAGCGAAAAAACCGCGGGGATCCAGGCCGCCGCCGCGGGCCGATTCGAAGATGCCAGCACCCACCTTTCGGCTGCGCTGGGGGAGTGGCGCGGACCAGTCCTGGATGATTTGCGAGACTTCGCCTTCGTCCACGGCTTCGCCACGACGCTGCTGGAAGACAAAGTGGCGGTGCATACCGCCCGCGCCGAAGCCGAGATCGCGTGCGGACGCGCCAACGGTGTGATCAGTGAGCTGGAGGCGCTCACCGCGGAACACCCCTATCGCGAACCGTTGTGGGCCCAGCTGATCACCGCCTACTACGTCACAGAGCGTCAATCGGATGCGCTCGGCGCCTATCGACGGCTGAAAAGAGCCTTAGCCGACGGTCTGGGTATCGACCCCGGTCCCACGGTCAATGCCCTGCACGAGCGGATCCTGCGCCAGGAGCCCGTGGTCGTCAAGCGACGCCTCCCGAACACTCATAAGCAGGGCGTCGTCAGGGCGGCCCCGGGCGCGGGGGCACCTAGGAAGTCGGTCGTTGCGCGGTTGCGCGACAAGGCCGGACATCAATACCTGCTGAATGGCGCGACCACCCGGATCGGACGACTTGACGACAATGACATCGTCCTGGACGACGAGGATGTCAGCCGCTATCACGCCATGATCATCAACACCGGAACGGGTTTCGTCATTACCGATTTGCGCTCGACAAACGGCGTCGAAGTGCGGCGCCGGCCGATCGAGGGCAACGCCACCCTCGCCGACGGTGACCATATTCGCTTCGGTAAGTGCGAGTTCATCTTCGAAATCGACCGGGGCTAGCCATGAGCAACGCCCGTCTACCAGTGCCAATGCCGCGCTTGACCTGCGCTCGCAAGAATTTCGCAAGAATTTCTCCAGCATCTGTCAAGGGGTCTCGGGCAGCCTGATGTTGTCGGCCACCGCAACCGACCCCATACAGGGACGAACTGCAGATAAGGAACCAACCATGACTACACAGAAGGCACCGAAAGCGTCAAAGGTCCGCATGGGCGCGGCTGTCTTGCTGGGCACCCTTGGTCTCTCAGTGGCCGGGGCGTTAGTGCCGGTCACCGCGTCGGCCAACCCGTATGTCCCGTTCAGCGGGCCCCTGCACCCGATTCGGCATTACGCCGCGGACGCGCTGCACCCGATCTACACGATCACCCACCCCATTCGGTCGCTCATTCCCTGATCTGAGCCGGCCGGCTGTCAATCACCTTCTGCCCTGTTTCCGGACTACGGGGGTCAACCGGAGACGGGGCAGAAGTGTGTCCGGGTACTGGCGGTAGCCCCTTGTCCACTACCGCGTCCACTACCGCCGGAGCGGCGCGGGGTTCCACAGACCGCTGCGGGTCTGGGTGCCGAGCTGGAGTCGGGCAGGCTGGGCGCTCGGGTAGTAGGGCGTCAACCGCTGCAATGAGCCCCAATCCCGGGACCAGTCATCTTTCAGATACGTGGCCACGGTGGTCGCCTTCACGAGCAACTCGGTGACGCCCAGTGGGCCACCGCCGTTGTTGTCCATCACCGGCGAATTGGCCTCAGCACCGAACCGATCCGGCAGGATGCGCCACTTCGGCGTTTCGACAACGCCGTTCTGATGGCCGAACGGCCGTTGGCACGGGAACGCCAGACCGACCAGCCAGTCCAGAAGTACCGGATCCTGGGAGCCCACCACATCCTGCAGCGTGCGCAGCTGGGGGATCCGCGGCGGTGTGAGCCCGATCCAGTGCTGCGGCGCCAGATCCTCGTCGTCGGCGACGAGCCGGATCTGGGTGGCGGTGCTCGGGATCGCCGACATGGCTAACCGCAAGTTACGCCAGGCCGGCGACGCCCCGACATCGGCGAATTGCAGTGAGCCGCCCTGGTGTCCGCTGGCCGCCCCGGCGTCGGTGGCCCACTGCACCTGGACTTCGCGGGGGTCGAAGCGGCCGGCCGCGGTGACCACCAGCAGCGGCCCGGCGTTATCCCGTTGCGCGGGAAGTCGATACCAGCCAGAGCGCAGTCTGGCGGGTACCTGGATGCCGGACCGCCAGCTGCCGAGCACGGGTGTGCGGGCCGGTTCCAGGTTGTAGGGGAGCTGGGCCCGTGAGCCGTTAACGCCGGGTGCGGCGCTGGTGCCGCCTTCGTTGCCGGCCTCGCCACCGGTGATCGACCCGTTGTCGTTGACGAAACTTCGGTCGCCCGGACGCTCCATAACCGGATCGGCGGAAACGTCGGCAGGGATACCGTTGGGGGTGAAGGCTTCCGACAGGCCGGCGCCCAGACCGTCTTGCGCCGAGGCCGTCACCGGGGGCAGCATGCCGGCGTTGGGATCCTGCTCCACCAGCACATCCTCGGCCAGCCCGCAGGTATTGCCTGCCAGAGCTTGCAGGTTGGACCGGCCCACCGACCACGCCGGGTACTGATCCGCCATCGCCAGGGTCAGCGATATCACCTCGAAAATCACCAGCGCCCAGGCGGCAATCGCCAACGGGGACTGAATGATTCCGGCTATCCGTGCCCCATATCGGGTCTTGGCGGGAGCTTGGGACGGCCCGTCGGTGGCGACATTCTCGGTAGAGACAAAGTGGAACCACGCCGCCAGCAGCAGCACCAACACGGTCAGCCCGAGCAGTATGGTGGCAAAGCCGTATCCCAACTTTGGGAACGAATTCGACCACGGCACACCGAAATTGGATACATACCACCAGCCGTTGACGCTGGCGAACGACAGCGCCACCAAGAACAGCACCACCGACGCGAAGACGGTGCGATTGCGTCTCGAGCGCATCGCCGCAGCCGATACGGCGACCGCGGCCAGCGCCCCCAGCGATCCGGCCAGCCCGGCGAACACCCCGAAGTGGTGCGTCCACTTGGTCGGAGTGAACATCATCGCGATGAACGAAATGATGGTGATCCCAACGATGCGCCGGCTCGGTCCGGCAGCGGTGCCCGGAATCCGACCCTTGCGCAACGACACTGCCACCGATATCCCAAGCGCGAGCACCAGTGCCAGCACAGCGAACCGGCGTGCTACCGACCCGTCGGGGCTGGCCATGAACAGCCGCTCGTATCGGAGGTGTTCGTCGAACCAACTCAGGCTCGGCCCGACGGCACGTTTGAGGCTGGTGGCCTGCGCCTCGCCGGCCAGGGTCTGGTCGCGGAAGATCAGGATCACGGTGACGGTGGCCGCGGCCAGGATGGGCGCCACCAGCGGTAGCACACCGAACTGTTTGGATCTGCGGTGCAGGATGGTCCGCAGCGGCCCGATCGCGACCAGCAACGCGCCGATGGAGGCGATGCCCGTTGGCCCCGAGAACAGTGTCAGTGCGCCGAGGATGCATGCGACAGCCACCGGCAGTAGCCGGCTGGTGGCCACCGCGCGTTCCACCGAACACCAGGTCAGCAGGATCCCCAGGGCGATGATCGGCTCGGGCCGCAGGCCGTTGTCGAGCGGCAACCAGGTCGCCAGGAACATGCCCGCCGCGGTCCAGGCCGCCGCTCGGCTTCTCTTGGCCGCGTGACCGAGGCGTGGGATGACTTCGCGGCTGATCACCCACCAGCACGTCAACGCCATCAGCAGCGTGGGCAGCCGCATCCAGATGCTCGTCGTGCTGACGTGCGCCCACAGCGCCAGCAGGTCGTAGTACCAGCCGAACGGCGCCTCGGGTGTCCCGAACCAGCGGTAGTAGTTGGCCATGTATCCGGCGTGCTCGGACACTCGGGCCATGGTCAGGATGTAGCCGTCGTCGGAGGTGTTGGCGCCGACGAAGTGCCACCACACCAACACCGTGATGACCAGGGCGTCCAGACCGCCGATCGACCACCAACGGGAGGGCAGGAAGCGCCGGTGTCGGGTGCCGTCGGCGGTATCGAGGACGTGTAGCGCGATCAGAGCGGCACCGGTCAGCAGCACGCCGAGGATCATCGCGAGCAGCTTCAGCGTTGTGGGGTGGCTGCTATAGCGGGTGTCGACGGTTGCCGAGAAACTCAAACCAGGTGGTGCCGGGCCGGCCAGATCGGTGAAGACGCCGGCGATCTGTGGCCGGAAGTCATAACCACTGCGCTCGCCGCGCAGTGGGGCGCCGGGATGTTCGGCGTTGGGTCCCTGCGTCAGCCCTACGAATTCGGCCGTGACCCGATCGGCGTGCGCGGTAAAAGTCAACCGCTGGCAGGCCGGGCTGAGCACCTGGCTCAACGGGGCGGTGACGACCGGGACGTTGCGCACCACGAGCACCAGGTCGTCGTTGGCGCGCTGGATGAGCAGCCCGCGGTCGACGGCCTTCGGGGCCTGCTTGGGCACCGTCGACAGCAGCACAGTCTTGGAGCTGTTCTCCGGGCCGGCCAGCCCGGCGGCGGCCTGGCACGGCACGTCGACGTTCAATTCGGTGGCCACGTATCCGATCAGCGGTGCCTCGACGCTGCTGAACGTGTCGTTCTGCGGCCAGTTCAGTTGGGCGGTGGTCTGGTTGACCGGCAGCACCGGGGTGGCGATCGCTAGGACCGCGCCGAGCAGACCTGCGACGACCGCGACGAGGCGGGCATTCCGGTGATTCGCGCCCGTGGCTGCCACGGAGCTAGATGGTAGTTGCTGGGCCGCGTCGGCCGAGGTTTCGGTAGCCATCAGCTGCTGGTGCCCGGGTGGGCCGCCGGCTTGCGGATGGCCAGCACAAACGGGCCGACGGTTTGCACGACGAAGCGCGGGTCGGCGAATAGGGCAGCCCGCAGATCGACCATGTAGCGGCGAACGTTGGGCTGGTTGGGGTAGACGTCCTCGGCCAGCCGCAGGGTGTAGTTGTTGTTCCCACCGTGGCGCATGAGGAAGACCGTCGGCGGCGGCCACGGCGACGCGTCCAGCGCGCGAATCAACTCGTCGGCGGTCTTGAGATCGGACCACTTCTTGATCTGTGCGGCCCGCAGGTCGAACTGTGCCAGCGGATTGGCGTAATGCGACGTCAACCCCTGAAAACCCCAGTAGGGGTAGAAGGACAGGAAGCTGTAGTCGGCGGTCAGGACCACCGTCTGATCGCGTGGCTTGCCGGTGACGTGCAGGATCGTGGAGTCGATGACCGAGTAATACTTCTCCGAGCCGGCCGGTCGCCGGTCGCCGCGCTGGCCGTGCCCGTCGGTGTCGGTGTACGCGATGGTGAGGTCCGGCCGCAGCACGTCGGGAATGTCCTGGCTGAACGCGATCGCCCCGGTCAGCCCGATTGCCGCGGCCACCGGGACGATCGCCCGGCTCCAGCCGCGCCCGTGCGCGGCCAACGTCCCAGTGGCTTCGATGAAGCCGAACACCCCCGCGGCGACCAGCAGCACGCTCAAGGTGGGCTGCAGCCGGAACGACAGCAGCGTGGTGCGCGCCAGCGTGGTCAACATCGACAACAGCGACCACACGTAGACGGCGAGCACGCCGACGGCCAGCGCGCCGGCCCGCGCCGACGTGCGCGCCCGCACTATCAGCCATAGCGTGCCCACCATGCACGCGGCTCCCAACAGCGAGAACTGCAGCATCGGGAACGTCAGTTCGGCGCCGTCGGCGGGCAGGTAGTGCTGAGCGCTGCCGGTGTTGCTGATCGGGCTGTGGATTGCCCGCAAGAGAAACGGAAGCCAGGTGGGGGCGGCGATGGCCGCGGCGATGACCCCGATGACGGCCAATCGGCGCAGCGGTTCGAGCGCGCCCTTCAGTCCGGCTTGGCGCCAGCGGGCCGCAGCCAGGGACAGCGCCATCAGCAGCATCGTGAACGCGCTGAAGCCCAGTAGCAGCAGGTACCAGTTGGCGGTTACGCCCAGAAATATCCCGGCGCCGATCACCGCCGCCCAGCCGCCGGCGCGCAGACCCGACCAGGTCAGCACCAGCACCGGCGGCAACAACACGGTGATCATCGCGGCGTAGGGCTCCGGCGAGCTGTAGGCGAGCGTCACCGCCGCGGTGGCGGTGGTGACGATCAGGGCGTACTCGAAGCGGATCATCCGCCACCACAGCACCAACGCGATCGCCGCAGCGATGGTTAATGAGGTGATCGCCCAGGGCTTGTACATCTCCCAGCCGGGTGTTCCGGTCAGTGCCGCGATGCGCCCGCCGATCCAGAACCAGCCCGGCGGGTAGAACGGGGGCAGCCCGAGGTAGGTCATGTCGTGCAGGGCGGGGCTGTCAGCGAGCCGGGTCAGGTATTCGGTGCGAAACTGCTGGTCGACGGAGATGCCGAACAGATACAACTTGGTGGCTCCCAACGGCATGCCCAGCGTTACGACGATGAACGCGGACACGAACACCAGCCCGATCAGCTGAGCCAACGCCCGGTACCGGCCTCTGTGCTGACCGGAACGCCGCCACGTCCAGCCCGCGGCGACCAGCCCGGCCAGGCAAGCGACCTGGCCGACGGTGGTCAGCGCATGCAGCTGATTGGATGACGGAAAGGCGGGCCACTGCACGCGCGAGATCGCGATCAGCGATATCACCGCCACCGCAATCGCCACCACCGTCGCCAGCATGATCTGGCCCAGGCTGGCCAGTGCGTTGCGCATGATCAGATTGGCAGCTTGCGGAAGATGCTCCGTGGGATGTGTCGCAACACCACCATCACGTACCGGAATGCTTCTGGCGCCCAAACGAGTTCTTTACCTTTCGCGGACGCGGTCACCGCCAGATTGGCGACGTATTCCTTATCGACGGTCAGCGGAGCTTCTTTGATGTGCGCGCTCATGCGGGTACGGACCTGGCCGGGTCGGATCACCAGCACATGAACCCCGTACTCGCGCAGCGCCTCCCCGAGTCCAAGGTAGAAACCGTCCAAACCGGCCTTGGTGGAGCCGTAGACGAAGTTGGAGCGGCGCACCCGTTCGCCGGCCACCGTGCTCATCGCGATGATCTGGCCGAAGCCCTGGGCGCGCATCCTGTCGCCCAGGAGCACGCCCACCGAAACCGCAGCTGTGTAGTTGATTTCGGCGATCTGGACGGCCTTGCGCTGGTTCTGCCACAGCTCCTCGGCGTCGCCGAGCAGACCGAACGCGACGATGGCCACGTCGACATCGCCTCCGGCGAAAGCCTGGTCTATCACCTTCGGGTGGCCGTCGGTTTCCAGGGCGTCGAAGTCGATCAGCTCCACTGAGCGCGCGCCGGCGGCCTTCAGCTGAGCTACCGCGTCGTCACGGCCGGGGTCTTCGGGCATGCATGCCAGCACGATACGGGCGCGCGCGTTGCGCAGATAGCGTTCGCAGATGGCCAACCCGATCTCAGAGGTGCCCCCGAGCAGCAGCACGGTCTGGGGATTTCCTACGGCATCAAGAACCATTGCGCACCATTTATAGCAACTCCAAACGTCGGGCCATGTCAGAGGCGAACACCCCGTTGGGATCGGCCTTGCGGCGCAAGGCGATCCATTCGTCGATGCGCGGATACATGGCATGAAAAGTCTCGGCGTTGACGCGGGAATCCTTGGCGGTATAAACCCGCCCGCCGAATTCCAGAACTCGATCGTCAAGCTTGTTGAGGAACTCGTTGACGCCGGGCTTCATCGGGAAGTCGAGACAGACATTCCAGCCAGGCATCGGGAAGCTCAGGGGCGCTTGGTTTCCGGGTCCGAATAGTTTGAACACGTTGAGCGCGGAGTAGTGACCACTGGCTTGGACGTCGCGGATGATCTGTTTGAATTCCTCGACGGCCGACGGGGGTACCAGGAATTGGTATTGCGCGAAGCCGGCTGGCCCGAAGCCGCGGTTCCACTCGCCTATGAGATCCAGCGGGTGATAAAACTGGGTGAGGTTCTGGATTTTCCCGCGGTAGTGGCCACCCCGCCGGTAGTACAGCTCACCGATAGTGCTCAACGTGAGCTTGTTCATCAGTCCGTTGGGGAAGATGTCGGGCACCGTCATCAGCTGTGGCGCATCGAATTTCAGCGGATTCTTGGCCAGCTTGTCGGGCAGCTCGTCGCGCCGCGCCAGTCGCCCACGGGTGATCGCGGCGCGCCCGAGTTTGGGCGGCGGGCTGATCGCGTCAAACCAGGCGGACGAGTAGGTGTAGTTGGCCTCGCTGCCGTCGCTGTGGAAGGCGATCGTCTCGTCCAACGTCAGAGTGTTGTCGCCATCGTTGATGAAGTACGCAGTCTCGGTGGGCGTCATCGCGATGGTGGCCCGCAGGATGATCCCGGTGAGACCGTTGCCGCCGACGGTGGCCCAGAACAGCTCGGACCCTTCACCCGTCGGAGTGAGGTGGCGAATCTCGCCATCCGCGGTCAGCAAGTCCATGCTGCGGACGTGGTTGCCGAAGCTGCCCGCGCTGTGGTGGTTTTTGCCGTGGATGTCGCATGCGATCGCGCCGCCGATGGTGACTTGCCGGGTCCCGGGCAGCACCGGGACCCACAGCCCGAACGGCAGTGCCGATTTCATCAGCTGGTCGAGGTTGACGCCCGCATCGAGGACGGCCAGCTTGGTGTCGGCGCTGATCGAGTGGATGGCGTTGAGCGGGTTCATGTCGATCACCAGCCCGCCGCCGTTTTGCGCGTTGTCGCCGTAGGAGCGCCCCAGCCCGCGCGCGATCACTCCGCGCCCGCCTGAGTCAGCTGCCCGGGCCACCGCCTTGGCGATGACTTCCGGGTCGGGGGTGCGCAGTACCTCCGCGACCGACGGCGCGGTGCGGCCCCATCCGGTCAGCCGGGTGGTGGTGGTGGGAACATCGGTGCTGAACATCGTCAAAGAGGCTACTCGCCGTGCGGCGACGATGCGGGACGCGAGCGTCCGGCTGAGGAGCCGGACAATCCAACCTGGTCGGGCCGGGTCGGCCAGGCTCAGCGGATGCGGAAGATTACCGTTCGCTGCACGACGAAATTAATGACAGTGGCAACGCCCTGCGCGATCACAAATGCGACGGGGAGCGCCCACCCCTGGTAGTGCAAAAGCGCCAGACACAGGTGGTTGAGTCCAACTTGCACGGCGAAGGTGACCCCGTAGAGCGCCATGACAGCGATGAATCGGGCGGTGCTGGGGGACGCCTGGAAAGTCCATCGGCGGTTGATCAGGTAGGCGGTAAAGGTCCCGACGATGACGCTGATCGCTTTGGCCAGGTCCACCTGCATTCCGACCACTTTGTAGAGCACGAAGTAGAGGCCGAAGTCGACGATGCCCGCCAGGCCGCCGGTGACAACGAACCGCGACACCTGCGTCGTGAGGCTCAGCTGCGCGCGCTGCGGCGCGGCGCTGGGCGGCGGGGAAACCACCGGGGGAGTCTAACCGGGGGGATTCCCGGCAACCGGAGCAGCGTTGTCGTCGTCGTCATAAATAATGCCGCCGCGCAGTGCGTCGAAGATGGCCACACCCTGCGACACCAGCCCCGCGGCTACCTGGCCGAGGCCCTCGGCGCCATTGAGCACCGTGAGATTGGAGCTGGCGAGCCCAAGCGCGGCCTTCTCGACGATTTGCGGCAGCTGGTCGATGAGCATCTTGTCCAACGCAACCCGATTGTGCGACGCTGCCGCCTCGGCCTGAATTTTCATCTTCTCCGCATCGGCCACAGCCAGGATCCGCACCCGTTCTGCTTCCGCCTCCGCCGGCTTGACCACCTCGGCGACCAGTTCCTGCTGGCGCAATTCGGCGGCGCGCTCGGCAAGCTCTGTGCGCATCTGCAGCACCTCTCGTTGCGCTTGTGCTTCGGCCAGTGGGCCGGACTGGGCGGCCTGAGCCTGGGCCTTGTCGACTTCAGCCTTGTACTGGGCCCTGACGATCGCAGTCTCGCGAGCGAACTCGGCTTGCTTGCGCTGGGACTCCTGCTCGGCCTCCGCGGACGCCTGGTTGGCCTGGGCCTGCGCGATCTGCGCCTGCTGCTGAATGGCCGCGTTGTGCGGCGCGGACATCGCGTTGATGTAGCCGAGCCCGTCGTCGTCGATGGACTGGATCTGCAGGGCGTCGACGGTCAGGCCGATCCGGGCCATCTCTTCCTTGGAGCCGTCGAGCACCTCGGTGGCGAGCTTCTGACGTTCCCGGATGATCTGTTCGACGGTCATCGAGCCGATGATCGACCGCAAGTGACCGGCGAAGATGCGGCCGGTGAGCACGGCCATCTGGTCCTGGTCCGACAGGAATCGCTGGGCGGCGCTGATGATGCTCCCGGTGTCGTTGCCGACCTTGAAGGCGATCACCGACCGGACGTTGAGGGTGATGCCTTGCTGAGTCACGCACTTCTCGGCGACCTCGGCCTCGCACATCGCCAGTGTCAGGAATCGAGCCTTGCGGAAGACCGGGAGGATGAAGGCGCCGTGGCCGGTCACGACGCGAAACGGCGCGTTGCTTTTGGCCCTTCCTCCGGAGATCAGCATCGCCTCGTCGGGAGCGGGCACCTTGTAACCGAGCATCGTGGGACTCCTGGGGGTTTGTTGTCCTTGTGGTTTTGTTGTTGTGTATCAGGGATTTTCGGTCGATAACTCAAATCCGGCGAGGTTCCTCCATGGCTCCACGGTAACTGTCCTGGGACCCCGAACCTCGACCACCAGCACCTTGGTGCCCTTCGGCAACGGTTTGTCGGACCAAGCCAGGAATGCCTCCTTGGACCCGCGCACGGTCAGCAGGACCTCGCCGGCGCCACCGTTGCCGCGGGTCGCCACGATCAGCGCGCCTACGCGACCGACTACCGAGGCGTTGCTCACGCTCGCATGATCCCCTTCGGAGGGGTTACATGTCGAGTGTCGGCGGCATCGCAGTCACACCCAATACGGAACGCGGGCGCGGAATTGCCGCATCGCGAACGCCGCCAGCAGCCAGCCGACGACTGTTAGCGCCAGCACCACCGCCCAGTGCCGCAGCTCCTGGTGCGCGCCCAGCAAAGGCGCCCGCACGATGTCCAGATAGTGCAGCAGCGGGTTGAGTTCGACGATGCTTGCCCAGCTTCCCGCACCCTGCTGCCGCAGGGTGTCGTCATTCCAGATGATCGGCGTCATGAAGAACAGCAACTGCACGACGGAAAACAGCAACGGACCGATGTCCCGGTATCGGGTCGCCAGGATGCCGAAACACAGTGATACCCAAATACAATTCAGAACGATCAGGGCCAGCGCCGGAATGACTGATAGGTCGGCCCATGACCACGGTTTGGGAAAGATGATCGCGACGACGAGGTAGATGACGATGTTGTGCGCGAAGAGAATCATCTGTCGCCACACCAGCCGGTAGACGTGCACGGAGAGCGGTGTCGGTAATTGTTTGATCAGTCCCTCATTGGCGACGAACACGTCGGCGCCCTCCAGGATGGCGGCGTTGATCAGGTTCCAGATGATCAGCCCGAGCGTCACGTAGGGCAGGTGCACAGACAGCTCGAGGTGAAACAGCTTGGAGTACAAGCCGCCCATCGCCACCGCGGTGGTTCCGGTCGCGATGGTGATCCAGAACGGTCCCAGCACCGAGCGGCGGTAGCGCTGTTTGATGTCCTGCCAGCCCAGGTGCAGCCACAGCTCGCGCCGGTGGAAGCCGTCGGTCAGATCACGCCTTGCCCGGGCGAACGTCCTGGATTGGGCCGCCGCGTCGATGAACGTCATCAGGATCCTCCAGCTTCTGGCTTGCCGAATCGCTCACGACGCCCCATCCGGCGCAACCGAATCCAGTCCCGCATTCCCTTGGGGTCGCGGCGGGACACCAGGAAGAACCAGCCGAACCGCAGCCACTCCTGCGGCAGCAGCTTACGGAGGCCCGGTTGCGCCATCAGGTAGCCGCGGTTGCGGTAGGTGAAGAACCGCTTGGTGGGGTCGTCGGGGTACTGGGTGTGCATCCGGCCGCCCAGAATCGGCCGGAATTCGTCGGATCCGCTGGGATGCAGGTAGATCGCGTCCAGGCAGGTGCCGAACGGCAGGCCGGATCGCACCAGCCTGCGGTGCAATTCGACTTCGTCGCCGCGGATGAACAGCCGCATGTCCGGGACACCGACGGCGTCCAGGGTGGAAGCCCGAAACAGCGCGCCGTTGAACAGCGACGCGATCCCGCGCAACAGATCCTGCCCTTCTTCGGTGCGCAACTCGCTGGTGCGCCTGCGCCAGACCAGGCCACGCCGCAATGGAAACGCCAGCCGCTGCGGATCGTCCAGATTGCAGACCATCGGCGATACCTCGGCCAGGCCGTACTTCTCGGCGCACGCCAGCAGGGTCGCCAGCACCCGGTTGTCCTGCGGGCGGCCGTCGTCGTCGGCCAACCACACCCAATCGGCGCCCTGAGCCAGCGCGTGCAACATGCCGAGCGCGAAACCGCCCGCGCCACCCAGATTCCGGCGCGAATCCAGGTAAGTGGTCGAGACGGGCTGCCCGGCAACCAGATCCCGAACCTGGCCATCGGCGGGTCCGTCGTTGTCAACCACGATCAAGTGATCCAGCATCCGGGTCTGGCTGCTCAGCACGTCCAGCGACGTGGCCAGCTCGTCGCGGCGCCGGTGGGTGACCACGACGGCGAAGACGGTTTCACTCATCTCTGGTGGTCTCTGTTGGCTTGGATCTCTGCCTGGTCTCGGCCAGCACTTCGCGCACGTGCCGCGCGGCGTCCTCGCCCTCGTAGGCGCGCACCACCTCTTCGATGCCGCCGGTGAGCCTGATGACACCGTGGTCGATCCACATCGCCGTCTTGCACAGCCGAGCCAGGAACTCGTTGGAATGGCTTGCGAATACCAGGATTCCGGAGCGCTCGACCAGGCTCTGCAGCCGGGATTGAGCCTTCTTCAGAAAATCGGCGTCGACGGCGCCGATGCCTTCGTCCAGCAATAGGATCTCGGGGTCGATGCTGGTGACCACGCCCATCGCCAGCCGGACCCGCATGCCGGTGGAGTAAGTGCGCAGCGGCATCGACAGGTAATCACCCAGTTCGGTGAACTCGGCGATCTCATCCACCTTGGCCAGCATCTGCTTTCGGGTCTGCCCCAAGAACAGGCCGCGGATGATGATGTTCTCATAGCCGGAGATCTCGGGGTCCATGCCGATCCCGAGGTCAAACACGGGCGCCACCCGACCAGTGACCGTCGCCGATCCGCGGGTGGGTTCGTAGATACCCGAAAGTAGGCGCAGCAGAGTCGATTTCCCGGCTCCGTTGTGACCGACGAGACCGACCCGATCGCCGAGGTTGAGCGACATGGTGATGTCCCGCAACGCCTCGATGACGACCACGTTGGAGTTGTTGCGTCCGATGGTGCCGCCCGCCTTGCCCAGGACGGCTTTCTTCAACGAGCGCGACTTGGCGTCGAAGATGGGAAATTCCACCCACGCGTCGCGCGTCTCGATATGAGCACTGTGCGGACTCGACATGGCTGATTACAGGTATTGCCCGGTGCTCGAGTGTCCGGGCCCGTGGCCCGGCTTGCCGATTCCTTGCGGCAGCGCGCCCTGGCGCATCTGCTCCAGTTGCGCGCGTGCGGCCATCTGCTGGGCGAACAACGCAGTCTGGATGCCGTGGAACAGCCCTTCCAGCCAGCCGACCAGCTGCGCCTGGGCGATGCGCAATTCGGCGTCCGACGGCACAGAGCCCTCGGTGAACGGAAGCGTCAGGCGATCGAGTTCATCGCGCAGTTCCGGCGCCAGACCGTCCTCGAGCTCGCGGATGCTGGTGGCGTGGATTTCGCGCAGCCGGTTGCGGCTGGCTTCGTCGAGCGGCGCCGCGCGCACTTCCTCGAGCAGTTGCTTGATCATGGTGCCGATGCGCATTACCTTGGCGGGCTGCTCGACCAGGTCGGTCAGGGAGCGCTCGTCCGAGTCGTCGTCGCGCATCGCTATGAAGCCCGGATCGCCGCCGCCGATGATCTCGATACCTTGCATATCCGGGTCATCGTTGCCGGTACTCAATCCAGTCACCATCCTTGGACCTAAGGGTGTGGCGCTGAGGCATTTCCGCGCCATTCGTAAATTCGGGCCCCACCGTTGTCGTAGATCATCTCCCACGACTTCGATTTCTCCAGTCGACATTAGTCCGTCTGGAACGGCAAACCCCCGCACCGTCGGCGAGCTGGTGTAGATGTATCGGATATTGAGGTCTTTGACCGCCTCGACAACCCGAGGATCCGAATCGCCCTTGCGGGCATAGGCCCAGATGATGAAACGTTCGGGGCCCGGGCCCGTCTGTTGCGGGTAGTCGTAGTGGGTCCACAGCGGATGCAGGTCGGCGACTGCATACATCCAGGCGGTGCCGTCGGTGTTGGAGTTACCGATCAGGGTGCGGTGTGCCCCCGGTAGTTTGGCCAGATAGGCCATGGCCATGAGGTCTCGCTGGTCGATCATCACCGAGTCGTATTTGTCGCCCAGCAGGACGATGTGCCGGTAGAGGTAATGCCGGCCAGTGAGCACGGTGGCTCCGCACCAACAGCACCGCCGTCGCCGCGACCCAGAACGGCGCGGGCAGCGGCTTGGACCTGTCAAACCTGTCTGCGACTCGCTTGGCGAGTGCCACCGCCACCGAGACGATCGCGAACAACGCGATGGCCGCCATCGGTGTCACCAGCATGGTCACCACCGACGTGCAGCCGGCGCGGATCGTTGTAGAAGAACTCACTGAACTTCTCGATGACGGACCCGGCGAGGTTATGAAACGGAGCGCTCGCGTAGATGGTCGCCACGGTCAGGACCAGCCACACCGCCGGTGGCCACCAGATTCTCTTGTAGAGCAGGATCGCCATGCCGATGTAGATCAGCACGACCAGTCCGTATTGCGTCGGGAAGTCGTTGAGGTGGCGGGTGTGCAGGAGCAGCGCGTCGATGATGCCCTGCTTGGCGCTCTTGAAGCTGGGGAACGCGTGCCCGGCGATGATGTCGGCCTGCTTGAGCACCCCGATGAACTGTTGCGCCAGAATCAGCGCCGTGGGTGCGGCCACCGCGGCCAGGGTCAGCACGTCGGGCGAGTCGCCCGCGCACCGGATGCCAACACGCGTCCAAGAGCCACCACGCCGCCAGGAACAGGATGACGATGAACCCGCCGGTGAGATGTACCGACAGGACACCGACGAGCGCCAGCACCGCCGCCGGAATGCGGTCGCGGTGTCGCAGGGTCGAAGTGATCAACAGGAACGTCGGCACCGCCACCCCGTACGCCGCCAGGTTGGGCATCGCGGCGACGCCGAACTCGACGTAGGGCACCGAGGTGAATGAGGCCGACAGCGCGCCCGCAGTGGCTGCCACGCCCGCGGCGCGCCATTCCCCGGTTCGTGGCCGGAGCAGACTCCAGGTGAGCATCGCCGCGCTGGCCGGAAACAGCCAGACCGAAGCCGCCACCGAAGTCAGGGTGTAGCCGGTGGTGGGCGCCGCACCGGTGAGCTGACAGAACACCGCCGTCAGGGCGTGGAACACCGAAGGGTAGTACAGCGCCTGGTGGGTCTCGACATTGCGCAGCTCACCCATGTGGGTGGACGAGGCCTGGCCGGTGTCCAGGATGAAGCGCACGGTGTTGGCGTGCCAGACCGCGTCCCAGGTGCTGGGTATGGACTGCCAATGCGTGAGACCGCGATAGGCCGCCCACATGATCAGCAAAGCGCCCAGCAGCACACCAGCCGCCACCGTCAGCGATGGCCACCGGCTGACCGCCCGTGCCTCAGCTTCGGTGTCGCGGTAGCGGGCCAGCAGCAGCTGAAAACCCGTCATCAGCACGCATACCGCCGCCAGCGTGGCGAGCGCAGTCCAACCGTTCCAAGGAATTCCCACCGCGCCAAAAGGAATGATCGCGAGTGCGACGACGCCGTACGTCAGTGCCGGGCCAACGGCGACCGCGATCGGCCAAGGTAACTGAGCGATACGTGCGACGATTGCTCCCGGCGCGATCAGCACGAACAGTGCGATCAACGTTCCGAACCAGAAGCCCACGCGACTAGTATGGCTGGCCGGGTGCCCTGGTTCGCGAAGCCCCGATCTGTTCGCACGGCTTGCGCGTTTGCAGGCACCCGTCAACGTCACAATTTCCCCGCCTAGCGGAAGCTCTAAGGTGGCTGGTATGGCTTACGACGTCGCCCGGGTGCGCGGACTACACCCGTCGCTGGGTGACGGCTGGGTGCACTTCGATGCGCCGGCCGGGATGCTGATTCCGGACTCCGTCGCGACCACGGTGTCGACGGCGTTTCGCAGGTCCAGTGCCAGCACTGTGGGGACCCACCCGTCGGCTCAGCGCAGCGCTGCCGTGCTGGAGGCGGCGCGCGCTGCGGTCGCCGATCTGTTCAACGCCGATCCGGCGGGCGTCGTGCTGGGCGCCGATCGTGCGATCCTGTTGTCCTCGCTGGCCGAAGCCTCGTCCTCGCGTGCCGGCCTGGGATACGAGGTCATCGTCAGTCGTCTCGACGACGAGGCGAACATCGCCCCATGGCTGCGCGCCGCGCACCGCTACGGGGCCAAGGTGAAGTGGGCCGAGGTCGACATCGAGACCGGCGAATTGCCGACCTGGCAGTGGGAGAGCCTGATCGGCAAGTCGACCAGGCTGGTTGCCGTCACCGCCGCGTCCGGGACGCTGGGCACGGTCACCGATCTGCGGGCGATGACCAAACTGGTCCACGACGTCGGCGGGCTGGTGGTGGTCGACCACTCCGCCGCTGCGCCCTACCGGCTGCTCGACGTCAAAGAGAGCGACGCCGACGTGGTGGCGGTCAACGCCGTCGGGTGGGGCGGCCCGCCGATCGGGGCGATTGTGTTCCGCGATCCTTCGCTGATCAACTCCTTCAGCTCGGTTTCGACGAATCCCCAGGCCACCGGTCCGGCACGCCTCGAGGTTGGCTTGCACCAGTTCGGTCTGCTGGCCGGCGTGGTCGCCAGCATCGAGTACCTGGCGGCACTCGACGAGTCTGCTCGCGGGAGCTCGGCGTGAACGCCTCTCGCTGTCGATGCAATCCGCTGCGCTCTACTTGAACAGGATCTTCGACTACCTGATGGGGTCGTTGCGGTCGTTGCCGTTGGTGATGGTCATCGGTAGTCCTGAGGCGCGGATACCGGTGGTCAGTTTCGCGCTGCACGAGGTGCCCGCCGAGCGGGTGGTGCAACGGCTGGCGGACAACGGGATTCTGGCGATTGCCGACCAGAGTTCGCGCGTGCTGGATGTGCTGGGCGTCAACGACATTGGCGGCGCTGTGACCGTCGGTCTGGCGCATTATTCGACGACGGCCGAAGTCGACCAGTTGGTGCGCGCGCTGGCGTCGCTGGGCTGACGCTCGCGGGCCGCTACACGGTCAGCACGATCTTTCCGTGCACCTTCCCCGCGACCAACTGTTGGTGAGCCTCGGCTGCCCGTTGGATGGGCAGGCGCGCGCCGATGAACGGCTTGACGCGCCCGTCGACGACCATCGGCCAGACCGAGGCGATCACCGCCGCAACAATTTCGCCCTTACTGTTCGGGCCGCTCACCGGCCGGCCGCGCAGCGTGCTGCCGATTACCCGCGCCCGCTTGATCAGCAGCTTGCCGAGGTTGAGCTCACCCTTGATCCCGCCCTGCATGCCGATGATGACCAGCTGCCCATCAGTGGCCAGGGCATCGATATTGCGGTCCAGATAAGAGGCGCCCATGATGTCGAAGATCACGTCGGCGCCGCCGGTCTCCTGCCTTATTCGCGCGACGAAGTCCTCGTCGCGATAGTTGATGGTGATCTGGGCGCCCAGGTCGCGGCAGGTTTGCAGCTTCTCCGCCGACCCAGCCGTGACCGCCACTCGGGCGCCCAGCGCGCGTGCGACCTGGATCGCGTGGGTTCCGATACCGCTGGCCCCGCCGTGCATCAGCAGCAGTTGGCCCTCGCTCAGGTGAGCGGTCAGCGCCAGGTTCGACCACACCGTGCAGGCCACCTCGGGCAGCCCGGCGGCGTCGACCACGTCGACCCCGGATGGAATCGGCATGACCTGGACTGCGGGAACCGCGACGCGTTCGGCGTATCCGCCGCCGGACAGCAGGGCACAAACTTGTTGCCCAACAGACCATTCAGTGACAGCTGAGCCCAATTCGGCGACGACGCCCGACACCTCCATGCCGAGGATCTCACTGGCTCCCGGCGGCGGCGGATAATTACCGGCGGCTTGCAGCACGTCGGCCCGGTTGACGCCGGCCGCGGCGACCTTGATAACCACCTCGCCGGGCCCGGCCGACACATCGGGCACTTCTTGCCAGGAAAGTTGGTCGGCTGATTCGGCGACGATGGCGCGCATGCGGGCCACGCTACGCGGCTCCCGCTACCCTTGTGAGCGGTGGCGTGGCAGAGCGGCCTAACGCACTCGCCTTGAAAGCGAGAGACGGCTAAAACCGTCCGGGGGTTCAAATCCCTCCGCCACCGCCAAAAAAATTCCGCCGCTAACCGGTCGGTATCGCGGCGGCGATGGTGTCCATCAGCGCGGTGTGACGACCTGCTTCGGGATCCCGGCCGGGCTTGCCGCTGCTGATCAATCCGGCGGAAATCCCGCGCGCGGGGTCAGCCCAGATGGCGACGTTGGACAGGCCGAGATTGCCGAACGCGGTCGGCGCGTTGCGCCCGAACGGCCCGAATCTCTTGGTTCCGAGGTTGAACCCGGTGCCCCAGCGGGCGGGCATCAGCCCCACCGCGAAATCCGGCCGCAACCGCCGCGATTCCTGCACTGCGCCGTACATGGTCTCCGGAGCTATCACGCGCACGCCGTCGAGTTCGCCACCGCGCCGCCAAATTTCGGCGAAACGCGACATTTCGTCTGCGGTCGAGACGGTATTGGACGAGGGGACCACGGTGGTCAGGAATTCCGCCGTGTTGGTGTACGGGATCATCTCGTGCACGGTGCCGCCGATCGCCTTGCGGAAGATCTGAGCAATTACCGGCGGTAAAGGTTGGCCGGTGGCGTGGCTCGGCGCTACCAGCGGCACGTCTTTTTTGTCGACACCGAAGTTGGTCCAGCGAAAGCCGAGCGGATCGAGAATCTCGGTGGCCAGGATCTCGCGAATATCCTTGCCTGCAGCCGCGTAGATGATCTCGCGCATCAACGGACCCCACGTCAGCGCGTGGTAGATGTGCACCCGCCCGGGTCGGTACAGCGGCCGCAATTGGGCGAGCATTTCCTGTGTGTACTCGTGATCGTCGGTGCGTTTGAGATCCGGCTTGGGCCCGGTGGGAAACGGGACGCCGGCGCTATGCGTTAGTACGTGCCGGATCGTGGTGAGGTCCTTGCCGTGGCTGGTGTAGCTGGGCAGGTATTCGCACACTCGGTCGTCGAGGGCGAACACTCCCCGATCAACCAGCATGTAGACCACGGTCGCGGTGATGCCCTTGGCGGACGAATACACGCAGAACGGTGTGTTCGTCGTGACGGGGATTTTTTCGGCGTCGGGGGCATCGGTCGGGGCGTTGCCCCAGCCGTGGCCGATCGCGCGGTTGAGCACGACGCGCCCATGCTGGCGGATGCACAACTGGATCGCCGGATGCATGCCGGCTTCGTACCAGTGCCGTGCGGCCTGCCAGATCCGTTCGACGGCGGCGCTGTCGATTTCGGAGTGGTCCTCTTCGCCGACTGCCGTCACGGAGTCGAGGTCTGTCGGCAACCGGATCTTGCCGTCTGGCGTAGCGTCCCCCACCTCTGCGACCCTACGTGGCAGGGGTTGGGCGGTGCATTATTCGCCGGTGAACTGCGGCGGACGCTTGGCGAACGTCGCCGAGATGCCCTCGGTCAGGTCCTTGGACGGCAGGAAGGCCGCGTTCCAGGCGGCGACGTAGCGCAGGTTCTCCGAGACGGCCGAGGTGCGCTGCTGGTCGAGGACGTCTTTGACGCCGTAGACGGCGAGCGGCGGGTTGGCGGCGATCTCGGCGGCGGTGGCGTGCGCGGCGGCCAGCGTCTGATCCGCGTCCTCGTACACGTCGTTGACCAGGCCTATCTTCTCGGCTCGGGCGGCGCTGATGTCGCGGCCCGTCAGCGCCAGCTCCCGCAGATGACCGTCGTTCAAGATCAGCGGCAGGCGGGCGAGACTGCCCATGTCGGCGACCATGGCGAGTTTGACTTCCCGCACCGAGAACTTGGCGTCGGCGCTGGCATAGCGGATGTCGACCGCAGAGATCAGGTCGACCCCGCCGCCGATGCACCAGCCGTGCACCGACGCGATGGTCGGGGTGCGGCAATCGGCGACGGCGTTGATCGCCTTCTGCATGCGCAGTATCAATGCGTGGAAATCGGTGCGGGCCCGCGCCAGCGCGCCGTCGGCCAACAACGGAGCGAAGTCCCCGCCCATCGCGGGTACGTCCAGGCCGTAGCTGAAGTTCTTGCCCGATCCGGTGATGACGATCGCCCGCACGTCACGATCGGCGTCCAGCGCTGCGAACACCTCCGGCATCTCCGACCAGAAGGCGGGCCCAAGCGCGTTGCCCTTGCCGGGTCCGATCAGTGTTACCTGGGCCACCTGGTCGTTGGTTTCGACGGTGACGGATTCGTATGCTTCGCCCATATCGAGACGGTAGCGCTGCGACGTTCAGCGAGTTAGACCCGCTCCAGATAGAAGTAGTAGTAGCGGCCGTTATCCAGCACGCCTTTGCCGTTCATGATGCCCATCACCGTGTTGTCGTCGATCTCCTTGAAGTGGTCGTGCACCGGCTGCCCGTCGTAGACCATCGTCGCCGTGACCTCGCCGCGGAAGTCTTCCAGCCACAGGCTTGCCTCGCCCTTGCCCATCGCCTTGTTGGAGAACTTCTTCCCGTCGGCGTCGATACACACCAGCGGCTGCACGTCGCTGGCCGACTTGAAGCTCTTGCCGAACCAGCCGGCCTTCTCCAACTGCCCGTTCATCTTGTGGCCGGTGCGGAACTCGCCGCCCTTCCACTCGCCGATCATGCGGTCGATGGTCGCGGGCGCAAGGGTCGCCCAGTAATCGTCGAGCTCGGCGTCGGAAATAGCGTCGGCGCGGTCCTTGAACTCGATGAACTTCTTGCGGGCCAGGCTCATCAGTTACTCCTTACGCTTCGGTGCGGGTAATCCAGTCGCGGGCAAACCGCAGCAGGGCGTCGTTTTCCTCGGGCGCCCCAACGCTAACCCGGACACCGTCGGTGCCGTACGGGCGGACCACGATGCGCGCGTTGGCGGCCTGCGTGACGAAATCCGGTGTCCGGGGTCCCAACGGCAACCAGACGAAATTGGCCTGCGACGGCGGTGGCGTGAACCCGGCAGCACGCAGCGCGTCGCTGACCCGAGTTCGTTCGGCGACGACGGCGTCGGTGCGGGCCAGCAGCTCGTCGGCGGCGTCCAGCGAGGCGATGGCGGCGGCTTGGGAGACGGTGGTCACGGTGAACGGCACATAGACCTGATTCAGCGCAGTGATCAGTTCGGGGTGCCCGATCGCATAGCCGACGCGCAAGCCCGCCAGCCCGTAGGCCTTCGAAAAGGTCCGCAACACAACGACGTTGCTGTGGGCGCGGACCAGCTCCAGGCTGTCAGGCAACATGGGCTCGCGGATGTACTCGACATAGGCCTCGTCGATCGCGATCAGGATGTGCTGGCGGAACCGCGTCGATGAAGCGGGTCAGGGCATCCGGCGCGACCACCGTGGAGGTCGGGTTGTTGGGGTTGCAGACGAAGATCAGCCGGGTGCGGTCGGTGACCGCGGCCAGCATCGCGTCGAGGTCGAACATGTGGTCGGTCAACGGCACCTTGATGGCGGTCGCGCCGCCGACCTGGACTTGCGGCGGATACAGCTCGAAGCTGCGCCAGCCGAAGATCACCTCGTCGCCCGCCGAGGCGGTGATCTGCACCAGCTGCTGGCACAGGCTGACCGAGCCGCAACCGACGGCGACGTGTTCGGGAGCGAAATCCGAACCCAGGTGTTTGGCCAGTGCCGCCCTGAGTTCCACGCAGCCGTTGTCCGGGTAGCGGTTGACGGCGTCGGTCGCCCGTTCGATGGCTTCGCGGACGCCGGGTAGCGGTCCGAACACGGTCTCGTTGCTGGCCAGTTTGATGGCACCCGGCACCGTCTTACCAGGTACATAAACTGGAAGCCCGGCCAGCTCGGGCCGCAGGCGGGCAGTCACTTCGACAGCATATGTCGCCGCTGTGTACGCTATGCCTCCGGCGGTTCCGGGACAGCGGAAAGGGGTCGGGTACCCTCAGGAAGTCCAATGGAGGCGTGCCAGAGTGGCCGAATGGGACTCACTGCTAATGAGTTGTCCCCCTTAAAGGGGACCGGAGGTTCAAATCCTCTCGCCTCCGCCAAGGGGAAAAACTGAACACAGGCGCCCGTAGCTCAACGGATAGAGCATCTGACTACGGATCAGAAGGTTGGGAGTTCGAATCTCTTCGGGCGCACGCAGCTTAGAGGTGCTTTCGTCGTCGTGGAGGCGCCGCTGTCGGGACTTGCCCGCGACGGCGGAACGCTGGACCTGTTCGATGACGTCCACACACGCACCTGTGGTCATTGAAATCGAGCTGTGACGAAGAACGCGCTGCTCTGTCGGTGCCTCGACACCCATCGTGAACAACAACGTCGCGCACGAATGCCAGAGGTCGTGGAGCCGGATGCTTCGCACGCCCGCTCGTCGACACAACGTCTCGAACGCCCGGATGATGTTCCTCGGTTCCGGAGACGTCCACCGAAGCCCGAGCGCTTCCCCGCGCGCCTCATACCGGCGGCCAGGGCGACCGCCCACAACGCGTAGAGCCGGTCGTGTCGAGTCGTGCCGTGCCGCTTCGAGAAACGTGGCGTTTCGAGAACACCCCGTCCCGGGCAAGTCCGGAATGACGGTGTCAGAACTTGCTGTACTGCTATCAAGGTTCGTTACTGCTTGGCTAGGGCGATCCTCATCTGTGCTTCGTAGTCTTCGACGTGCTCGCCACTGACGTCGACGATCACGCGGTGGATTCGGCCGTCGAATCGGAATGGCGGGTCGTAGTCGGGTGTCACCGATGAGCCGGTGTCGGCGCCGACGAGCATCGCCCCGCCCTGGGCCAGTCGGATGGGTGTGGTGACCGGGAATTCGCCCCGGCCGGCCTCCACGCCGTCGACGAACAGCGTCACCGTGCCGGGAGTTCCCTTGCCGCTCTTGATGTCCGGTGGACCTGTCGGTACAAATTCCACCGACAGAAAGTGCCGACCGGTAGGTACGCGGTCGTCGGATCGGATGGTGAGGATCTCCTTGGCGACGTAGTTGTGCGCGTAGCACAGCAGTCCGTCTTTGACGTAGAGGGCGATTCCTCCGTCGTTGCCGCCCATGGACAGCAGGACACCCGATGATTCGGCGGTGACGTCGACGTCGGCGTTGATCGAGTAGGGCCGGTTGAGAATTTTCGGTGCCGAGGCCGCGGTGATCGACTGGGTGCCCGGATAGAGCACGTAGCGACTGCGGCTGGGTGCGATCTGCGGGCGTTCCTCGGCGATGCGGACCACGCCGCGGCTGTCGATCGGCAGCACGTTGTACTTGCCAGCCTCGTTGTACCACAACGTGATCATCGCGATCAGCCGTGCCCGCTCCGCCCCAGCCAGGTTGGTGGTCTCGGCGACGTCCTCGGCGACGTGGTAGAGCTCCCAGCCTCCTGCGTCGAGCGCGCTGAGCATATCGGCGGTGATGGCATCGCCGAACTTGTGCGTGGATTCCGCGAATGATGCTCCAGGCCAAGGACATACGGCACGCCAGCCGTCGTGGTAGATCGAGCGGTGGCCGAGCATCTCGAAGTACTGCGTCAGGTGTTTTGTCGGGGCGGTGTCGTCGTCGAAGGTGTGCGCGAAGCTGACCCCTTCGATCGGTGACTGCGTGACTCCGGCGATGGCCGCCGGCGCATCGACGTGGATAGCCTCCAGCACCGTCGGCACCATGTCGATGATGTGGGCGTACTGCGAGCGCAGCTCGCCCCGGGCGACGATCCCGCGTGGCCAGGTGACGATGAACGGATCGGTCGACCCGCCCCGGTAGGTCTCCCGCTTCCAGCGCCGGAACGGGATGTTGCCCGCATGCGTCCAGCCCCAGGGGAAATGGTTGAACACCGTCGGGCCGCCGATTTCATCGATGCGGGCCAGGCCTTCCTCGACGGTGTCGGGAACGTTGTTGAAGAATCGGACCTCATTGAGCGAGCCGGTCGGGCCGCCCTCCGCGCTGGACCCGTTGTCGGAAATCAGCATGATGACCGTGTTGTCATACTCGCCGAGGTCTTTGAGGAACTGCACGAGTTCGCCGAGGTAGTGGTCGGTGTGCTCGAGGAAACCGGCGAATACCTCCATCATCCTTGCGTAGAGCCGGCGTTCGTCGGCCGACAGAGTCTCCCAGTCCGCAACGTCGGGGTCGCGCGCGGAGAGCTCGGATGTTGGCGGAATCAGGCCCAGCTGCTTCTGCCGTTCGAACACCTCGCGGCGGTAGACTTCCCAGCCGCTGTCGAACTTGCCGGCGTAGCGGTCGGCCCACTCCTTAGGCACGTGGTGGGGGGAGTGCATTGCGCCGGGTGCGAAGTACAGGAAGAACGGCTTGTTGGGCGCGACCTGCTTGGCGTCGGCGATCATCGCCGTGGCCTTCTCCACGAGATCTGGGGTCAAGTGGTAGCCCTGCTCGGGGGTGGTCTCTGGTTCGGTCTGCGAATTGTCGCGCACGAGTTCGGGGTAGTACTGGTGGGTGTCCCCGCCCAGGAAGCCGTAGTAGCGCTCGAACCCGCGGCCCAGCGGCCAGCGGTCGTACGGGCCGGCCGCGGTCATCGTCTCCTCGGGTGCCAGGTGCCACTTGCCGACGCAGTAGGTGTTGTAGCCCTGTGCGCGGAGGATTTCGGAGAGGAATCCGTTCTCGAACGGGATGTACCCGTCGGAGCCGGGGTAGCCCGTCGACCCGTTGGTCAGGCACGCCAGGTGATTCGAGTGATGGTTGCGCCCGTTGAGGATGCACGACCGCGACGGCGAGCAGAGTGCGGTGGTGTTCATGTTGGCGTACGTCAGGCCATCGGCGGCCAGTGCGTCGATGTTCGGTGTGGCGATCGGGCTGCCGTAGCAGCCGAGGTGTCCGTAGCCGGTGTCGTCGAGGACGATGAACACGACATTGGGTGCATCCTCGGCGGCCCGCTTCGGCGCCGGCCAGGCCGGGGTCGACTCGTCGGCGGTGCGGGCGATGACGCCGGGAAAGGTTGTCCCGGGCTGATATTCGGTGATTGCCATGGTGTGTCCTAGCGGGTGCGGGCGGGGTTGAGCTGATCCATCAACTCATCGATGGGAGCGTGCAGCCGCCCATCATCCCGCGGTGGTACGCGGAGATGTTCCACATCCCCACGTCGTCGCCCCAGATGACCAGGATGTTCGGGCGATCGCCCATGTCAGACCTCCTCAGAAGATGCCGAAACCATGCAGACCCTTGATCAGGAACCACCCGCCGAAGACCAGTCCGAGTGCGATCATGATCACCCGGTTGTGCTCTCGGAGCCAGCGCAGACTGCCATCGAGAGACGTCCGTGACCGGTTCGGGAAGAATGCTGCCGCGGCGATAATCGTCAGATGTGTGCTGACGCCGAGGACGACGAAAACGGCGTATGTGACGGCATTGGTGCTTCGTGGCGCGCCCGCGTCGCCGATCGCGCCGATGGCCGCGAAGGTGAAGACCCACAGCTTGACCGAGATCAGGATCACCGCGGCGCCGAGCAGAAACGCTTTACCCGGCGTCATCGACGACAGAGCGGTCATCCACTTCGGCGGCGGATCGTCGGAGTCGTCACCGCCGAGCAGTTCCCGAATCGCGGTCACGAGCAACAGGACCGCCACCACCAACAGAACCGACGACACCACCCAGCCGTGCCCGCCCTTGGTGTCGTCGCGCCTGCCCCAGTGCAGGATCATTCCGAAGACCAGACCCTGTAACAGCCGAACCAGCACCATGCCACTCACCGCGGCGCCCGCGGTGCGGACCCGTCCCGGGGCACCGAGAAGGGCAAGGGTGATCGCGAGTTCCACGGGCATCAGTGCGCTGGCGAGAATGAACGGAGCGAGCGTCGCCCACAGCGACCCCACGTCAGCCGCTTTTGCCGGGTGGGAAAACCTCGACGTCGACGTACTCGATAGCCCCGGTTAACCGGAACGGTCGGCGGTCGAAATAGTCGGGGGACACCGGCGAGCCGAGATCGACTCCGACGCCGAAGGTTTCACTGGCGGTGAAGGCTGCGGGAACGGTGCGCGCCACGGCCACGTTGCCGACCTCGGCGCCGTCGACGGCCAGTGTCACCATCGCGGGAGACATCGGAGCGGGCGAGTCGAATGCCGTGGTGACCGTGATGACGTGTGAGCCACCGGGGACCGGGGCGGCGCTGCGGGCCTGGTAGCGGTCGACGATCAACATGTTGTACTCGTAGACCAGGTAGCCGGCGTCCAGGAAGAGCGTCAGGCCGCCGGAGAAGCCGCCCAGCGCGTACAGCACGCCGGATGCGTTGTTGGGCATAGTCAGGGCGATCTCGACGCGGCTGTCCTGTCGTCCGAGTCCCGGTGCGGTGAACTCCGGCATCCGGGTGCATGACGAGTCGAACCGCCATCGGGTGTAGGGCGAGGAGACGCGGTCTTCGGGGTGGGTGCGCAGCCACAGCCCTGCGCCGATCGGCCAGACCAGGTTGTCCCGTGTCACCTCTTTGAAGAGCTCCGTGAGCTCGGCCAGTTTCTCGGGTTGGTCTGCGGCGAGGTCGTTGGCTTGCGAGAAATCCTCGGGCAGGTAGTAGAGCTCCCATGGTTCGGTGTCGGCGTTCCAGGCCGCCATCCGCTTGGCGGTGCCTGCGGTGTCCCAGGGGACGAACGGGCCGAACGCGCAGGCGTACCAGCCGTCGCGGTAGATGCCCCGGCTGGCGGCGTTCTCGAAGTACTGCACTGATTTGCGGCCCGGTGCGTCAGCGTGGTCGAAGGTGTAGGCCAGGCTGACTCCGTCGAGCGGCTTCTGCGCGTGGCCGTCGACGATCTGAGGCGGTGTGATGCCGAGGATCTCGTAGATGGTGGGAGTGATGTCGTTGACGTGGTGGAACTGGCCGCGGATCGCAGCGTCCGGGGTGATCCGGCGCGGCCAGGAGATCGCCATCGGATTGCGGGTGCCGCCGAAGTGACTGGCCACCAGCTTGGTGTGGTGAAAGGGCGTATTCCCGGCCCACGCCCACCCGGCGTGATACATGTTGTCGGTCTTCGGGACGCCTAGAGCCTCCAGGCCGCCTAGTGTCTCGAGGGTGGCCAGCTGATCGTCGACGGTGGTCGGAATGCCGTTCTGGGCCAGCAGCTCACTGATGCTGCCGCGCTGGCCTTCGGCGCTGGACCCGTTATCGCCGAAGATGTAGATCACCAAGGTGTTATCGGCGACGCCCTGACGGTCGAGTTCGTTCAGGATCCGGTCGATCTGGACATCGACGTGCTCGAGGAAGCCGGCGAACACCTCCATCAGTCGCCGCTGGAACGGCCGCTGCTCCTCGGGGATGTCCGTCCCAGCCCTGCATGCTCTCGGCGCGGGGGGTCAACTTCGCATCTGGCGGGGATCCAACCGTGGTCTTCTGCCGGGCGAAGACCCGCTCCCGATAGGCGTCCCAGCCGTCGTCGAACGCGCCCCCGTACCTGTCGGCCCATTCCTTTGCGACGTGGTGCGGGCCGTGCGCGGCACCCGGAGCCCAGTACATGAAGAACGGGCTGTCGGCGGCATACGCCCGGTGCTGGCGCAGCCAGGAGATCGCGTTGTCGGCCAGGTCCTCGGAGAGGTGGTAGCCCTCGCGCTCCGGCGGCTCGATCGAGTTGACGTTCTTGTACAGCCGCGGCTCCCACTGCGACGTCTCACCGGCGATGAACCCGTAGAAGTAGTCGAAGCCGTGCCCGGTCGGCCAGCGGTCGAACGGCCCCATCGCGGTGGTCTGGGTGGCCGGTGAGTTGTGCCACTTCCCGAATGCCGCCGTGCAGTAGCCGTAGTGGCCCAGCACCTCGGCGACGGTGGCGGTGTCCTTGCCGATCACCCCGGTGTAGCCATCCCAGTCGACGGCGCGTTCGGTGATGCTGCCGGAGTGCACGCGGTGGTGGTTTCTCCCGGTCAGCAGCGCCGCCCGGGTCGGGAGCAGATCGAGGTGGTGTGAAAGGTGTTGTAGCAGATGCCGTTCTCGGCTACTCGCCGGAAAGCTGGGGTACGCACCTCGCCGCCCACCACGTCGGACAGGCCGAACCCGACATCGTCCAGCAGGACGACGAGGATGTTCGGTGCGTCGTCAGGCAGGTGCCGAGGCTCGATGCGGCGGTGATGGGTCGATTCGGCCAGCGTGTACCCGGCGGTGCTGGCCGACCGTGCGGTCGCGAACGGAAGTGTCGATCCGTCGGCGGCGGTACTCATGGCCCGGGGCCCTCCTCGTTGCCTTCTTCTAGGCAACGGCTGAACCGTAACCCGCGGGCTCGGCTCGTGGGTCGAAACGACCGACTGCCGACCGGTCCCTTCCTGTTCTCGGAGGAGCGGAGAAGCCTCGGGTGCCGCTGTTTCGCACCGGGAAGCTCTGTGGTCGTAGCTGCCGAGCAAAACTTTCAGGCCGAGTACCTCGATCAGTAAGCAGTCTTGTCGCCGACATGCACGTTTAACCTGCGGAGCTTATTATTTGAACTCCAGATGTCCGTCAGGCGAACAGTGGGCCCTGCGCGCCGTGTTCGCCGGGAGGCGTCGTTTTTGGCAAATACGTCGGCTACGTATCGGCCGACGACGCGATGTACGGATTTCTGTGCGGGATCTTTCGCGATCAACTCGGTGTGCACGAGCAGACACCGGCGTTTCGCGCCTTTCGGCTGCGGGGCAGCAACGAGGTGTATGCCTATGAAGAGAAGCACAGCCATGCGCGCGTGATTTGCAAGTTTTATGGACCCAGGTTCGGCTGGGACCGAGATCGCGCGGCGCGGGCGGCCTACCGGGAGTTCGACACGCTGCATGGGCTGCGCGGCTACAACCTGGTGGGCTCGCCGCATCATGTGGTTCGCCCGCTGGGCGTGGATCGGGAGCTCAACGGTGTGCTCGCTATGGAGTTCTATGCCGGTGAGCAGTTCAGCCAAGCCATCAAACGCTCGATCCGCCACCGCTACGATGCCCACTTGTACTGGCGCCTGAAGGCGTTGGCGTATTTCCTTGCGACTCAACATAATCGGACGGCTATCGCCGACCAGGTCGACTTCGATACGGACTGCCGCTATTTTAGCGAACTGGTGTACAAGCTGAAGAACCGCAACCGTATCGGCGCCTGGGACACTGACGAACTGCTGTGGCTACAGGGGTTATGGCGGGACAAGACGTCGATGTGGGTCGATCAGCAGGTCTGGTTGCACGGCGACGCGACGCCGGCCAACTTTCTGTTCGGCGACGGGTTAGACGTTGCCGCGATTGACCTCGAGCGGGCGAAACGGGGCGACAGGATGTTCGACGTAGGTCGGGTCGCGGGCGAGATTCAGCATGCGTTCATGGCGGCGACCGGTCACGCCGATCGTGCGGAGCCGTTCATCGGCCACTTCCTGTGGGAGTATTGCTGCCATTTCCCCGACCGTTACGCCGCGTTCGGATCGATCACGGCACGACTGCCGTACTACATGGCGATGAACCTGTTGCGGGTGGCCCGCAACGACTACATCTGCAACGACTACGGAGAGAAGCTGATCCGGCAGTCGAAGCGCCTGCTGCAGGCGTCCTGAGGTGGCGGCTGCCCTGACCGGATGTCGCTGCCGTCGCGTTCGATGTCAATGGCACGTTGGTGCACATCCGCACCGATGAACACCGCGAGGATATTTTCCGGACTATCGGGCACTTCCTCACCTACCAGGGCATCGACATGCGTCGGCACCAAGTGCGTGACGAGTACTTCGATCGCCTGAAGCGCCAGCAGCGGGAAAGCCCGGAAAAGTATCCGGAATTCGATGCGGTGGCCATCTGGCGTTCGATCATCGACGACTTCGGCGCGGATTACACCCGGGCGTTGCCGCCCGAACGCCTCGCGCAGCTTCCGCTGACTCTCGCCGAGATTTACCGCGGCGTATCACGAAAAAAGTTGAAACTGTATCCGCACGTGCGGACGATGCTTGACCAGTTACATGAGCGGTTCCCGCTGGCGATCGTCACCGATGCCCAAAGCGCCTATGCCCGCGGCGAACTACACAAGGTCGGGCTGACACAGTACTTCGACCCGATCGTCGTCTCCGGTGATCACGGTTTCCGTAAACCGGACCCGAGGCTGTTCGAGTTCACGCTCGAGCGGATGGGCGTTTCGGCGGCCCAGACCGTCTATGTCGGAAACGACATGTTCCGCGACATCTACGGCGCGCGTCAGATCGGAATGCGCACCATCATGTTCGACTCCGACCAGGGCACGAAAGAATACGAGGACTGCGACACCTGACTATCGCATCACCGATCACCGGGAACTGCTTGCAGATCATGGGGATCACCACACCGCACGCAGATGCCGGCTAATTCACCGGAATGACCCGAAGGTTCTCTCTGTGCGGAAACACGGCCGTGTCAAACTTTCGGCGCATCTCAGCGATCAACCACCAGGGAGCATGAAGAATCGCAATGACCGATCTGCGCACGTATCACCGACGGCCTCCGTGGCCGACCCCAGCAGCGCGACCGCAGCCCGCACCGGGACGTCGGCCGGAGCCCTGCGCCAGGCCGTCAGCGACCATCTGGTGTACTCGATCGCCAGGCCGCCGGCAGCGCTGACGCCGGAGCACTACTACCGCGCGCTGTCGCTTGCTGTGCGCGATCGCATGCAGCAGCGCTGGATGGCCACCACTCAGGACTGGCTGCAAGGGTCCGACAAGGTGACGTGCTACCTGTCGGCGGAGTTCCTGATGGGGCCGCAACTGGGCAACAACCTGCTCAACCTGGGTATCGAGGACGCGGCGCGGCAAGCGCTGGCGGAGCTGGGTCAGGACCTCGACACCATCATCTCGTGCGAAAAAGAGCCTGGCCTGGGCAATGGCGGCCTCGGTCGACTTGCCGCCTGCTATCTCGACTCGCTGGCCACGCTCGAGCGGCCGTCCATCGGCTACGGCATCCGCTACGAGTTCGGCATCTTCGAGCAGGAGATACGCGACGGTTGGCAGGTCGAAAAGACAGACAACTGGCTGGTTTACGGGAACCCGTGGGAAATCGACAAGCCCGATGCCAGCTACATCGTCAACTGGGGTGGCTATCACCGAGCAGTATCAGGACGGCGCGGGCCGCCCCCGGGTCCGCTGGGTTCCCGCAGCGGGTACTCAAAGGCGTCTCCTACGACACCCCGATCCAGGGCTACGGCGTCAACACCTGCAACACCCTGACGTTATGGAGCGCTCGGGCGGTCGAATCGTTTGCGGTGGAAGTCTTCAACACCGGTGATTTCTACAAGGCGGTCGACGAAGAGGTGATCTCGGAGACCGTCTCCAAGGTGCTCTACCCCAACGACGAGCCCGAAGCCGGCAAACGCCTGCGATTGCTGCAGCAGTACTTCTTCGTCAGTTGCTCGCTGCAGGACATCCTGCGCATCCATCAGGAGCGGGTTGGACAGCCTCTCAGTGCGTTGCCGCAGAAATGGGCGATCCAGCTCAACGACACCCACCCGTCGATCGCCGTCGCCGAACTGATGCGACTGCTGATCGATGAGCACAGCATGGAGTGGGACCAGGCGTGGGAAATCACAGTGGCCACCTTCGGCTACACCAACCACACTCTGCTGCCGGAGGCACTGGAAACCTGGCCGCTGTCGATATTCGGTGAGGCTCTGCCGCGACACCTGCAGATCATTCTGCACATCAACGAAGCTTTCCTCGACGAGGTGCGTGCGCGCTTCCCCGACGACGAGGATCGCGTGCGGCGAATGTCGCTGATCAGTGAGGACGGCGGCAAATGCGTGCGGATGGCGCACCTGGCCACCGTCGGCAGTCACGCGGTCAACGGAGTTGCGGCGTTGCATTCGGAGCTGCTGAAAGCCAGTGTGCTCAAGGACTTCTACGAGATGTGGCCGCAGCGATTCGGCAACGTCACCAACGGCGTGACGCCACGGCGGTTCCTGGCGCTGGCCAACCCGGGGTTGCGCAAGCTGCTCAACGAGACCATCGGCGACGGCTGGCTGGTGGAGCTGGACCGGCTGCGTGGGCTGGAAGCCTACGTCGATGATCGCGCGTTCCGCGAGACGATGGCGAGAAGTCAAGCGCGCCAACAAGGCGCGGCTCGCGGAATACCTACACGCGGTGACGGACGTCGAGCTGGATCCGACCTGGATGTTCGACGTTCAGGTCAAGCGGATCCACGAGTACAAGCGCCAGCACCTCAACGTGCTGCACATCATCACCCTCTATAACCGGCTCAAGCAGAATCCCGGCCTGGTAATCGCGCCGCGGGCGTTCATCTTCGGCGGCAAGGCCGCACCCGGATACTTCATGGCCAAGCGGATCATCAAAATGATCACCGCCGTCGGCGATACCGTGAACACCGACCCGGACGTAAACCGTTTCATGAAAGTCGTTTTCGTACCCAACTTCAACGTTCAAAACGCGCACCTGATCTACCCGGCCGCCAACCTGTCCGAGCAGATCTCCACAGCGGGCAAGGAAGCCTCGGGAACCGGGAACATGAAGTTCATGATCAACGGCGCGCTGACGATCGGCACGCTCGATGGCGCCAATGTTGAGATGCTCGAGGAGGCGGGCGCGGAGAACTTCTTCCTGTTCGGGTTGAACGAGGAAGAGGTGGCGCAGGTCTACGCCGAGGGCTACAGCCCGGCGACCTACATCGAGCGCGACCCCGAGCTCGCCGAAGTGCTGGAACTCATCGCCCAAGGACATTTCACCGGCGGCGACACCGAGATTTTGCACCCGGTAGTCGACTCGCTGCGCCACCACGACCCGTTCCTGGTGTTGGCTGACTACCGGTCCTACGTGGATTGTCAGGCCAAGGTCAGTTCGGCCTGGCAAGACGCCGACGCATGGTCGCGCATGTCGATCCTCAACGCCGCGCGCAGCGGCAAGTTCTCCTCGGACCGGGCCATTGCCGAGTACTGCGATGACATTTGGAACGTGGGGTCGATGCGGGTTGAGTTATAGGGCGTGCTCGGGCTAGGTCCCCGGCGTGCCGCTGTTGCCGCTCAGCAGCCCGCCGGCACCGCCCTGCCCGCCGGTGACTCCGCCATGCCCGCCGTCGCCGCCGTCGCCGACCAGCCGGGCGTTGCCGCCGCTGCCACCGGTGGTGGTGCCGGCACCGCCATTGCCGCCGTTGCCGCTCAGCCCGGCGGTGCCGCCGGCGCCGCCGGTAAGGCCGCCACCACCGTTCCCGCCGTTGCCGCTCAGCAGCCCGCCATTACCGCCGTACCCGCCGGTGTGAGTGGCCCCGCCGTGGCCTCCGTTGCCACCGTTGCCGAAGAAGAAGGCGCTGCCGCCGGCAGCGCCAATGCCCGTCGTGCTTGCCGCGCCGTTGCCGCCGTTGCCGAACAAGATCCCGCCGTTCGCGCCAACCTGCCCAGTCGCAAGAGCACTGCCGCCGTTGCCGATCAGCAGCCCGGCAAAGCCGGCTACTCCGCCATTGCCTCCGTTGCCAATGAAGAAGGCGCTGCCGCCGCTGGCGCTCGCCCCACCATTACCGCCGTTGCCGAAAAATATCCCGCCGTTCAGGCCACCGTGCGTAGCCCCGAGAGAGCTGCCTCCGTTGCCGATCAGGACCCCGGCGGTGCCGCCGATCAGGCCTGATCCTCCATTGCCATCCAGCCAGGCGTTGCCGCCGTAGGCGTTCACCCCGCCGTTGCCGCCGTTGCCGAACAATAACCCGGCGTTCCCGCCTGCCTGCGTAGCTGAACCCGAATTGCCGCCGTTGCCGATCAGGAATCCGGCGGTGCCGCCGGTGCCGCCGACCGTCGTCGTGGTGGTCCCGCCGTTGCCGCCGTTGCCGATCAGGCCGCCGTTCCCGCCGTACCCGCCGGCGGCCTTACCGCCGACCCCGCCGTTGCCGCCGTTGCCGAACAATGCGCCGCCGTGGCCGCCGTTACCGCCGGCCGTAGTTCCCAAGTGACCTGCCCCGCCGTTGCCGCCGTTGCCGAACAACCCGGCGGCGCCGCCCGCCCCACCGGCCTGGCCGACCCCGCCGGCCCCGCCGTTGCCGCCGTTGCCGTACAGGATCCCGCCGGCCCCGCCGGCCTGCCCTGGGCCCCCATTGGCGCCGTTGCCGATCAGCGGGCGACCGAACGCCGCCTCGGCGGGCGCATTCACCGCGTTAGCTGCCTGCGCCAGCGGCGAGACGTTGGCGGCTTCGGCGCTGGCGTACTGCGCCGAAGCGCCACTGATGAACTGCACAAACTGCTGGTGGAACGACGCCGCCCGCGCGCTCAGAGCCTGAAAGGACTGGGCGTGCGAGCCGAACAACCCTGCGATCGCCGCCGACACCTCATCGGCGCCCGCCGCCAATACCCCGGTCGTCGGCGCGGCCGCGGCCGCGTTGGCCGCGCTTATGGTCGAACCGAGGTTCGCCAGATCGGTAGCCGCCGCTTCTACCGTCGCCGGCACCGCGATCACAAACGACATCGCCATCCTCCTGATCGGGCCGCCACTTTCGCCCTGCTATGTGGCTCGCCGGTCGACAGTATCGATTCGGCCGGCCGTGCCGGGCTCCCAGCCTGGGCCAGCCGCGAAAGGATCGGTCGGATTGCGCAGCTAGATTGTTGAATTGGCCCGTGGCGCCGGTCTGGATCACCCCGATTTCATTACCTGATTACCGCGATTTCATTGCCTGCCGGCGCCAGCTGCTGGCACGCGGCAAGCCGCTGGGTGATGCGTCGCTCAGCAACCGCACGAGGCGCTTGGCGTTGGGTGTCGGCTGAGACGAACTAGCGGTACTCGACCGTTCTCACACCGGTGTCCAGTTCTCCCACAACTCGGTGAACTCGACCGGCTTTTTTGCGAACTGGGCGACGCTGATGATCTCGCGAAAGTGATCCTGCCAGCCCCACCAGCCATTGATCTGAAAGACGTGCTGGTACCAGCTGAGCTGATAGTTGACCGGTATCGGTTCGCCCTTGTTCTCCGGCGCAAACACGGCAATTGCCAACAGGCCCAGCACCGCCGACGCCGGTAGCTGGATTTTGCCGTCGCGCCATATGTGCACGGTCGCGGTTTTAGACCCGTGCGGGGTTACTTCGAAGCCGTTGGGCAGTTCGTCGCTGTGGTCATGACCGGATCTGTGGATGCCGTAGAGAACGTCGGCGATGTCGGGACGTTCATCGGGCAGATCCGACTTCACGGCTATGGGGAATCTGGTCTCATCGAAGTCGATCCCGGGTGCTGTCATCACGTGGAAGATGTCGAGCCCGTCGCGGATCGTCCGCTTGAACCGAGTCGCCCTTCCTAGCTGCGGATATCGCTTTTTCGCGGTCCCATCGGCAGCGTTGCAGGCTTGCAGGAGGGCTCCGTCCCACGACCGCCTGGCCCACTGATCGAGCGACTGCCTGACCGAATCTCCCACGTTCACGGCTCTGAGGTTAGCGGGCGCTCCGGGAGTCGTTCGTGCGGCCGACTCGAAGCAGGTCAGGACTGGTCATCGATAAGCGTCAGCGCCCGCTCGAAAAGATGCACGGTGGCCGCGTGTAGCTGGTCGCCGACCGCCTTTTCGGCCTTGCCCGCGCAGGCCCGGGCCAGCGTGCCCTCGATCACGATGCCGAGCTTGAAGCAGGCCAGCACGGTGTACCAGGTGATATGCGACAGGTCACGGGCGGTGTTGGCGGCGTAGCGCTGGAACAGATCGTCGGTGCTGGCCAGGCCGTCCTGGCCGCTAAGGGCGTGGCTGAACACGCTGGACCCGTCCGGCTGCCGCCAGGTGGCCAGCAACCAGCCCAGATCCAGCATCGGGTCACCGATCGTGCACATCTCCCAGTCGACGATCGCGACCACCTCCGGGCCGGTGCGGGAGAACATCACGTTGGCCGCGTGGTAGTCGCCGTGCATGATGCCGGGCGTCCAGCTTTCCGGTCGATGGCTGTCCAGCCAGCCGGACACCCGCTCGATGCCCGGAATATCCGGTCCCGGATAACCCTCGTATTCCTGATAGGAGTCCAGTTCGGACAGCCAGCGTGGCACTTGGCGCTCTAGGAAGCCGGCCGGTTTGCCGAAATCGGCAAGGCCTACGGCGACATGGTCTACGGCTCCCAGCTTGGCCAGCGCCTCGGCCATCGACAGCCCCATCTGGAACTGAATGCCGGGATCGCCCGCGTGCAGCGGTGGCAGCCCTTCGCCGGCATTGAATCCGTCAACTGGCTCCATCAGATAAAAGACGGCGCCGCCGAGCACGTTGGGGTCCTCGCACGTGGCAATCAGGTGTGGATGCGGCACGTCGCGGCCGGACAGCGCCGCGAGAACTTTTGTTTCTCGAAGGATCACGCTGTTGCTGCGGGCGCGCAGGTGCCGAGGTCCGCGCCGCAGCACGTACGGCCGGCCGGCCCTGGTGAATCGCAGCATCACGTTCTGCGTTCCACCGGTGACCGCGAAAACCTCGCCCAGCGGGCCGTCGCCGAGGCCCTGTTCGGACATCCAGTCGGCTACGGCTTCGAGGTCCACGTTCAGATCCGGGTGGTCCACGTCGCTAGAACCTACTCCGTGGTTGTGGGGGCCTGCGCGAACGTCCTTCGCAAAACCTGTCCACCGTCCGGGAAAAAGCGCAGGCCACCCATGGCGGGCGGCCCGCGTCGCCGACGGCTGGAAGAATAGTGAGCGGGACTCCCTTTCCGGGGAGAACCGGGAGAAGCCGGGCGAAACCGGGAAATGAGGAAATGGCCATGCCGCGTACCGACAACGATTCCTGGGACATCACTCAAAGCGTGGGATCGACCGCGCTGGGTGTTGCCGCGGCACGGGCCGCGGAGACCGAAAGTGAAAATCCGCTCATCAATGACCCATTCGCCCGCGTGTTCATCAACGCGGCGGGGGAGGGGATGTGGAGCATCTATGGCGACCCCAAGCTGTTGGCCAAGGCGGTCGAGATCGAACCCGAGGTGCAGCAGCGGCTGCAACTGATGGTCGACTTCATGGCCACCCGGACCGCGTACTTCGACGAGTTCTTTCTCAATGCCGCCGACGCCGGGGTTCGGCAGGTGGTGATCTTGGCGGCCGGTCTGGACGCACGCAGTTGGCGGCTGCCGTGGCCCGACGGGACGGTCGTCTACGAGCTGGATCAACCCAAGGTGCTGGAATTCAAGTCGGCCACATTGCGCCAGCACGGCGCGCACCCGAAGGCGCAATTGGTCAACGTCCCGATAGATCTTCGCAACGATTGGCCAACGGCGCTGCAGGAAGCCGGCTTTGAGGCGTCGCGACCGGCCGCCTGGTCAGCGGAGGGGCTCGTGCGTTACCTGCCCGCGCAGGCCCAGGACCTGTTGTTCGAGCGCATACACCAGCTCAGCGCGCCGGGCAGCCGGCTGGCCTCCAACGTCCCCGGCGAGGGTTTCACCGATCCCGACCGCATTCTGCGCCAGCGCGAGGACACGCAGCGTATCCGCGCTGCGGCTGCCAAGCTGGTCAACGCCGAGATAACCGATTACGACGACCTCTGGTACCCCGAGGCGCGCACCCCCGTCGACGGCTGGCTGCGCGACCACGGCTGGGACGTGTCGGCGGCAACGTTCGAGGAGCTGATGGCTCGTTACGGCCGCAGCGTTCCACCCGGGTGCGAAGATTCGATGCCACCCACCCTTTACGTGTCCGGGCAGCGAAAAGGCAGCTGATTGGGGAAATCTCTCCCCGAATTATTCTGGACGCGTGGACAATAAGAGCCCGACGCCAACGGTCCGCCATCGGTTCTGACCGCCGAGGCGCAACAACTCGGAACCAGGGTCATCGCCGAAATCGGTGCATTCACGGCACCGTTGACGGGTCGGCTCAACTCGAGCGAGCAGAAACGACTTACCGCCCTGCTGGCCAAAGTCCTCGATCGCTGACCGGTGCGCGCCAGCGGAAACCGGGATCACGGAATTGTCCGAGCCGATTCACGAAGGCGGCCGCCGCTTGGGTCCCGGCGAGGTTTTGGACACACGTCTAATGGGTATCGCTTTCCCACGGGAAATTTTCCCGAACACAACGGAGGTGACGATGCCTGGTCGTGGAATTATCGGCGGGATTGTCTTGGTGTGGCTACTCATTGGAGTCTTCGCGGCGTGGCAGCGCGATTACTTCGCGGGTGGTCCAACGAATTGTGTCGCCGCGGGAAACATCGCACTGACAGTGGTGGCCGGTCCCCTGAACTATGGGGGTGTCAATCCGAAAGTCGGAGACTGCCATGTACCGCAACCCAGTTCTATGCCCAGCGGCCTAGAAACCCTCACTGGAAGGAAGATGTCATGATCGTTTTAGGTGCAATTCTGCTCATTCTCGGTTATGTGTTCCCGGCATTCCACATATTGTGGGTGATTGGCGTCATCTTGCTGGTGGTCGGCGCGGTGATGTGGGTCATGGGCTCGGTGGGTCGCCCGGTCGGCGGTAGGCGGCACTATTACTAGACCTCGCACTGCATAAACAGGTCGCGTGACTGCTCAGCGGTCACGCGACCTGTTACTTTCACAGCACAAGCAAAGAAAGGTCATAGCGCCGGCTAAGACAGGCGCGGATACTGGAACCTATGACGCACCCGCGAGCCTCGGTTGAGCGTGTTGTCATGTGCCGCGCCGACGGCAACCCCATCAACGTGCTGGTCGTCGACGACGAAGCTGTGCTTGCGGAAATGGTGTCGATGGCCTTGCGGTACGAGGGCTGGAATATCGCCACTGCGGGCGACGGATCGTCGGCGATCGCGTCGGCACGTGCCCAACGCCCCGACGTCGTTGTTCTTGACGTGATGCTGCCCGACATGAGTGGGCTCGACGTGCTGCACAAATTGCGCGAAGAGAGTCCGCAGCTGCCGGTTCTGCTGTTGACGGCCAAGGACGCGGTGGAAGACCGCATCGCCGGATTGACCGCCGGCGGCGACGACTACGTCACCAAACCGTTCAGCATCGAAGAAGTAGTGCTGCGGTTGCGGGCGCTGTTGCGGCGCACCGGTGTCACGACCGTCGACAGCGGCGCGCAGCTGGTGGTCGGCGACTTGGTGCTGGACGAGGACAGCCACGAGGTGACCCGCGCCGGCGAACCGATCTCGTTGACCTCGACCGAGTTCGAGCTGCTGCGGTTCATGATGCGCAACGCCAAGCGAGTGCTGAGCAAGGCACAGATCCTCGACCGCGTGTGGAGCTACGACTTCGGCGGCCGGTCCAATATCGTCGAGCTCTATATTTCCTACCTGCGCAAGAAGATTGACAGCGGTCGTGACCCCATGATCCACACGCTGCGCGGCGCGGGCTATGTCCTCAAGCCAGCCCGCTAGCGCGCGGCGAGTCTGGTCGCTTCGGCAGCGGCTGCTGGTCGGGCAGGTCGTCGTACTCGCTGTCGTATGCATCGGAATCACCGCGGCAACCGAACTCGCCCTGCGTCACCATCTAGTGAAGCAGCTGGACGGTCAGCTCGGTGGCACGTCCTACCGCTCGGCGCTGATGTACCCCGAACCGAACCGTCCAGGGTGGCGGCACGAGCCGCACAGCTATTACCCGAGGGCGGGCCCTGGTCCGAGGTTCCTCGACGCGCCGGGCCAGCCGGCGGGCATGGTGGCCGCGGTGGTCAGCCACGGCAAGACTGTCGACGCCGGCTACCTGACCAGCAGCGGTGCACGGGCCGCGTTGAGTCCGACGGCCCAGGTCCAATTGGAACGGATCGCCGGTAGCCGAAAGCCGGTGACCATGGACCTGGACGGTCTGGGCCGGTACCGCGTCATCGCCGCTCCGAGCCGCAGCGGGGGCGACGTCATCGTCACCGGCCTGTCGATGTCCAACGTCGACGCCACGATGATGCGAATGCTCATCATTCTCGGGATCGTCACCGTGATCGCGCTGGGTGCCGCGACCAGCGCCGGCGTCGTGATCATCAGGCGGGCGCTGGCGCCGCTGCGGCGCGTCGCGGCAAACCGCGAGCGAGGTCGTCGACCTGCCCTTGGACCGCGGCGAGGTCGAACTACCGGTCCGAGTGGCTGAATCCGACGCAAACCCCTCCACCGAGGTGGGCCAGCTCGGGTCGGCGCTCAATCGGATGCTCGACCACATCGCCGCCGCCCTGTCGACGCGCCAGGCCAGCGAGACCCGGGTTCGCCAGTTCGTCGCCGACGCGAGCCACGAGCTGCGCACGCCGCTTGCCGCCATCCGCGGCTACACCGAACTCGCGCAACGCATGACCAAGAGTGACGAGGATCCCGACGCGGTGGCGCACGCGCTGAGCCGGGTGGCCTCCGAGACCGTGCGGATGACGGGCCTTGTCGAGGACCTGCTGCTGCTGGCCCGCCTGGACTCCGGGCGGCCGCTGGAGCGCGAACCGGTTGACCTGTCGAGTTTGGCGGTCGACGCGGTCAGCGACGCGCACGTCGCCGGACCGGATCACCAATGGGAGCTCGACCTGCCGGACGAGCCGGTGGTCGTCACCGGTGATGCGGCACGGCTGCACCAGGTGATGACAAATCTGCTGGCCAACGCTCGCATTCACACCGGGGTCGGCACCGTGGTGACCACGCGCTTGACCACCGAGCCGGCCCATATCGCGCTGCAGGTCATCGACAACGGTCCCGGCATTCCGGCAGAGCTGCAGTCAGAAGTGTTCGAGCGGTTCGCCCGCGGCGACTCGTCGCGGTCCCGCAAAGGCGGCAGCACCGGGCTGGGGCTGGCGATCGTTTCCGCTGTGGTCAAGGCGCACAACGGGACGATCACGGTCGACAGCTCACCCGGCCATACCGAATTCACGGTGCGGTTGCCACTCAATGGGTGGCAACCGCCCGCTTGAAAGCTCTAAGTCAACGCGGCGGCTGTGTCGCGACACATAAACCACGCACACGACACGCCGAAAAGCACCGCCGTGACTTATATTTCGGCGTTCAGAAACGTCCGATGCCTAGGTCCGGCTAGGAGCAGGTCGCGTCGATCTCGAACGGCTTGTTCAGTCGGCTGCATCGGGTTGGCCATGTCGATCCCCGTCGCGGTACCGGTGATCTTGTAGGTGTTGCCGTCCTTGGTCACCGAGGCGCTGCCCTGACCACCCTGCGCGTACTGGAGCGTCACACCGTTGACGTTGCCAAGCCGAACCGCCTTCACCTGCGGCGGACTGGCGTCGGTGAGTACGACGCCGATTCCGGTGCTGCTCCCGCCGACCGCGATGGTGATATTGCCGGCAGCCTTGGTGCAGACAGTGGTGCCCTGAACGTTCTGGTCCTTGCCGTCGATGATGACTTTCGCCGCATTCGCGCCGCCCACCGACACGGAGCCGCCGGGCACGGAGGTCGCAATACCGCCGCCACTCGGCTTGCTGCTCGAACAGCCAGAAATACCCGCGACCAGAATCGTCGCACCTGCCACCGCAATCGTTAATCCGCGCTTCACCCGTGCTCCTTTGCCCGATGTAGCGGCCCTTCGAGGATGGAGGACCATCTGGGCAGTATGCGGGTTTGCCGGGCCGCGCAAAAGAGGTTAAGTGAAAAATTCTTTCCGCTAACCGAAAGACACCGCGTGTTCATTGCCGAAACACGATTGGTCAGATCTCTCCAGATCCTTTGGGGGAAGACCCAGTTAATGGCAATGTGTTGCCGGTGGATCACAAACCTCCTACCGCAGTCATCGAGTCCGCGCATCGCCAACACACCCTGCCGTTGCATGACACGAGGGATTTCGACGATGCCGATCGGGGGTTCATTGCCGCCCTGTCCCCGTGCGTCATCAAAGCCGCCGACGGGCGGGTGGTGTGGGACAACGACGCGTACTCATTCCTGGGCGGCTCTGCGCCGACCTCGGTGCATCCCAGCCTGTGGCGGCAATCGACATTGGCCGCCAAACAGGGGCTGTACGAAGTGGTGCCGGGCATCTATCAGGTCCGTGGCTTCGACCTCTCGAACATCACCTTCGTCGAGGGCGACACCGGCGTCATCGTTATCGATCCATTGGTGTCCACCGAGGTAGCGGCCGCGGCACTGGATCTGTATCGAACGCACCGAGGTGGCGACCGCCCCATCGTCGCGGTGATATACACCCACAGCCACGTCGACCATTTCGGCGGCGTGCTGGGCGTCACCTCGCAGGCGGACGTGGACAGCGGCGCGGTCGCGGTGCTGGCACCCGAAGGATTCGTCGAGCATGCGGTGCAGGAGAACGTTTACGCCGGTCCGGCAATGACGCGGCGGGCGACGTACATGTACGGCACCCTGCTGGCGCGCGGACCTCAAGACCAGGTGGGCTGCGGGCTCGGCCAGGCCACGTCCACCGGCGAGGTGGCCGTCATCGTCCCGACCGTCGACATTCGGACGACCGGAGAAACACACACCATCGACGGCGTCGAGATCGAATTCCAGATGGCGCCGGGCACCGAGGCACCCGCCGAAATGCACTTCTATTTTCCGCGTTTCCGGGCTTTGTGCATGGCCGAGAACGCCACTCATAACCTGCACAACCTGCTGACGCTGCGGGGCGCCCTGGTGCGGGACCCGCATGCGTGGTCGGGCTACCTGACCGAGGCGATTGACACTTTCGCCGACCGCGCTGACGTCGTCTTCGCCTCGCACCACTGGCCGACCTGGGGACGCGAGCGGATCGTCGAATTCATGTCCCTGCAACGGGATATGTACTCCTACCTGCACGACCAGACGCTTAGGCTGCTCAACCAGGGGTACACGGGTGTCGAGATCGCCGAAATGTTTCAAATGCCGCCTGCCCTCGAGCAGGCGTGGCACACCCATGGGTATTACGGGTCGGTCAGCCACAACGTGAAAGCCGTCTACCAACGCTATATGGGATGGTTCGACGGCAACCCAGCCCGGCTGTGGCCGCACCCGCCCGAGGCGCTGGCCCCCCGTTACGTCGAGGCGATGGGCGGGATCGACCGGGTCGTCGAACTTGCCGGCGCGGCCTTTGATTCGGGTGATTACCGTTGGGCGGCGACGCTGCTCGATCACGCGGTCTTCACCGACAGCGGCCACGCCGCGGCCCGAAGGCTGTATTCCGACACGCTGGAGCAGCTGGGCTACGGTGCCGAGAACGCGACCTGGCGCAACTTCTTCATCAGCGGGGCAACCGAATTGCGTGACGGCAACTTCGGCACTGCTGGATCGGTCGCGTCGATGTCGCTGCTCAGTCAGCTGACTCCGGAGCAGATCTTCGACGGCCTGGCCATTCGTGTCAACGGACCGCGTAGCTGGGACCTCGATATCGCCCTCGACATTTCGTTCGCCGATCTGGGCGCCAACTACCGGCTCCGCCTGCGCAACGGGGTGCTGGTATACCGCAAAATTCCGGCAGATTCCGTGACCGCAACCGTTACGGTCAAGTTGGACAGCAAGGTTCGGCTGCTACTGGTGGCGATAGGAGACTTCAGCTCAGCCGGGCTGGAAATATCTGGAGACCAGACAGCGCTGCAGTCGTTCCTGGGTGTCCTCGACTCGCCGGACACGAACTTCAACATCGTCACGCCATAATCCGGGCGAGGTCACACTACGTCGATAACGACCTTGCCCAGGACTTTGCGCTCCGCCATCTGCCGCAATGCCGCCGGAGTCTCGGCCAACGGGAATCGAGCGCCGATGTATGGCCGGATGGTTCCGGCGGCGAACATCCTGTGATAACTCCGCCATGTCGCGCGCGGAATCGTCCGGCCGGTCGCTCACGAAGGTGCGGATCTCCATGCCGCGGACCGTGATCCCTTTGAGTAGAACGAGATTGAGCGGGATGGACGGGATCGAGCCGGCAGCGTAGCCAAGCGTGATAAAGGTTCCGCCACGCGCGAGTCCCCGCAGTGCCGGCTCAGAATATGATCCGCCGACGGGATCGATCACCACCCGTGCGGCGTCGCCGGTAAGTTCGCGGATACGGGATTTCAGGTCCTCGCGGTCGTAGTCGACGGTGGCCTCTGCGCCACGCTGCCGGCACAACTCAAGCTTTTCCGGACTGGACGCCGCGGCCAGCACCCGGGCATTCATGGCCACCGCCAAGTCGACCGCGGCCAGACCCACCCCGCCCGCGGCGCCCAGCACGACAACCCATTCACCTTGCTCGACTTCGGCTATCGAGCGCAAAGCATGGTACGCGGTGCGGTAGGTGACGCCGAACGCCGCGGCCGAGGCGAAGTCCGCGTTGTCGGGTATCTCCGCCACCGCCGCCGCGGAGAGCAGTGCTTGCTCGGCGAACGCCCCGATCGGTGTGCTGGCGAACACCCGCTGGCCCGGACGAAACGAGACACCTTCGCCGACCGCCATGACCTCGCCCGCCAGTTCGCTGCCCGGGGTGAACGGTACCGGAATCTTCACCTGATACTTGCCGGCGATCAACAACACGTCGGGGAAATTGACCGCGGCAGCGTGGACTCGTACCAACACCTGGCCGGGTCCCGGCACGGGCTCGGCAACGTCCTCGACAACCAGGTCATCAGGCGTTCCGTACGACCGGCAGACAACTGCGCGCATCAATTAGCCTCCAGCCCGTTGAGACAGAACCGCACCACGTGCGCGATGTCCTCGGGCCCGGGCCGCTCGGCCGAACCCATGTATCGCCGCAACGTCGCGGCAGTGCAGCAGAACACCGCATCGACGTCGCGTTCGACATCGGCGCTGCCCAGCATGGCGATCGGCTCGATCAGCAGATCGCGCAACGGCTGCATCATTTCCTGGTCGGCCGCGCGCCAGTTGGCCCCGGCTGACATCTGCCCGGCCGCGGCGCGGCTTTTGCTGATCAGTTCGGGCTCGGCGACCTGCGCCAGGGTGCCCTCGATCCAGCGCGCAATCTTGTCATGCGCGTTGGATTCCTTGGCCATCTGATGCTGCAGGTAGGAGACGACGATCGCCACCCCACGTTCCATCACCGCCAGAATGAGATCGTCCTTGCCGGCGAAATAGCGGTAGAACGCCTTGTTCGACGACCGGGCCTCGGCGACGATGTCGCTGACGCGAGGCGGCTCCGGCGCGACCCGCTCCATCACCCGCACCGCGGCGGCCAGGATGCGTTCGACCTCTTCGGTTGCCTCCCGCTGGCGGTCGTCGAGAGCCCGCTCGACGGCTGCGGTGACCCTGTTGTTCACGACAAATCGGGACGCGCGCGAGTGTGATCGACGAGGCCGCCGTACTTGGCACGAGCGGCCTCGCGGCGGACATCCAGCATTTCGCTGGGCCACTCCGCTCCTTCGGCCTCGTAGCCCTTGAACAGCATCCGGGCCAGGTTGACCTTGTGCGCCTCGGTGGGCCCGTCGGCCAGCCCCAGCGCGATGCCGCCGAGCAGCACGTTGACCAGTGGCAGCTGGTCGGTGAGGCCGAGCGCGCCGTGTACCTGGATCGCGCGCAGCGCAATTGATTTCAGCACTTGCGACGCCAAGATCTTGCACGCGGCGATCTCCGCGCGTGCCGCACGTTCGTCGCCGCTGTCGATCAGCCAAGCGGCGTGCAGCACAGTCAGCCGGAACGGAATCAACTCGGTGTAAGAGTCGGCGACGAATTCCTGCACCAACTGCTTGTCGGCCAGCAAACTGCCCTGTGTGAAACGGCTTTTCGCGCGCCGCGACATCATCTCGACGGCGCGCTGCGCCATCCCGATCGCGCGCATCGCGTGATGCAGCCGCCCGCCGGCCAGTCGGGTCTGCAGAATCAGGAAGCCCTGACCGGGCTCACCGAGCAACGCATCCGAAGGAACCCGCACGCCGTCGTAGTGCACCAGGGAATGCCCCGGCTCGTGCGGATCCGCGCCGACCAGGTGATGAGTGGCTTCCAGGTTCAGACCCGCGGTTCCGGCCGGGATCAGGAATGTCGAGGCGCCCTGGTGCACTGGCACATCGGGATCGGTGATCGCTACGACGATGAAGAACGACGCGACGGAAGCATTGGAGGAGAAATACTTTCGTCCGGTGATGACCCAGTCGTCAGCCGTCGCGGACGGCGCGGGTGGTGAAGACCCGCGGATCGGCGCCGCCTTGCGGCTCCGTCATCGAAAAGCACGAGAAGATCTCGCCGGACAGCAGCCCCGCCAGATAGCGGTCCTTCTGATCCTGGGTTCCGAAGCGGGCGATGATCTCGGCATTGCCGGTGTCGGGCGCCTGTGTTCCGAACACGATCGGCGCCCACGGGCTGCGGCCCAGAATCTCGTTGATCAACGTCAGCTTGACCGCGCCGAAGCCCTGGCCGCCCAGTTCCGGTCCCAGATGTGGTGCCCACAAGCCATTGTCGCGGACCTGCTGTTTGAGCGGGTCGATGATGCGGCGCCGCTCGTCGTTCAGCGGCAGGAACTCGCAGCCCGGGAACAGCACCTCGAGGGGTTCGACCTCCTCGCGCACGAACTCGCGGATCCAGTCGAGCTTCTTCTCGAACTCCGGTTCGGTGGAGAAGTCCCAAGCCATTCGAATACTCCTTAGTGTTCAGGGAATGCCGCCGTCGGCGCGCAAGATCGAGCCGGTGGTGAAGCTGGACGCGTCGGAAGCCAGGAACAGTGCGGCGCCGACGATTTCGGGCGGGCTCTCCGGCGCGTTGCAGCGAGAGATGGCCGAACATATTGGCCTTGGCGTTCTCGAGATTCCAAGCCTTGCTGACGTCGGTCAAAAACGGTCCCGCCATCAGCGTGTTGACCCGGACGGTCGGACCGAACGCCCGCGCCAGGCCTTCGGTCATGGCATTGAGCCCGGCCTTGGCCGCCGCGTAGGGAATCATGCCGGCATCCGGACGCAGCGAGCCGGCGGAACTGACGTTGATGATCGACCCGCGGCCGGCGGCGACCATCCGCTCGCCGACCAACGCCGACAACCGGAAGGGGCCCTTGAGGTTCAGGTTCACCACCGCGTCGAACAGCTTCTCGGTGACATCCGTCAGCTTGTCGTACAACGGGGACATGCCGGCGTTGTTGATCAACGTGTCGACCTTGCCGAATCGCTCGTACGTCGCCTCGACCAACCCGTCGAGCTGGTCCCATCGTCCGACGTGCACCTGGATATGGCATTGCGGCGCGGCCGGTCTCGGCCTCGATCTCCTTGGCGGTCGCCACGCAGTTTTCCATGTTGCGGCTGGCGATCACCACGTCGGCGCCGCAACGCGCGGCCGCAAACGCCATCTCGCGGCCCAGTCCGCGGCTGCCGCCGGTGATCAGCATTACCCGGTCGGTGAGGTCGAAAAGCTGATCCGCATATCCCATTGCGTCGTCCTTCATCGTCCATTGGCGGGTAGCGACCGGGCCAGCTCGGCCGCTGTGGCGATCAGCTGCGGGATCATCGACCCGAAAGCGTCGGCGATCTTGGGGTCAACGCCCCCCTTTTTGGCCGGACCGCACAGCGGCGGCGTAGGTCTTCTCCAGCACGATGCCGAGTTTCCAGTTGGCCAGCACCAGGTAGTAGTCGATGTTCTCGGTGGAAAGCCCGCTGACTTTCTCGTAATGCTCCAGCAGTTCGCTGCGAGTCGGCATGCCCTGCATGTCCAGATAGAACCCGTCGGCGCGGGGATTTTCACCGTCGTAGCCCAGCAGCGCCCAGGCGAGATCCAGCAGGGGATCGCCGACCGTCGTCATCTCCCAGTCCACGATCGCGGCCAGCCGCGCCGGCCCCCCGTGCTCGAACATGACGTTGGCGAACTGGTAGTCGCCGTGCATGATGCCCGCCCGGTAGTGCGAGGGCCGGTTGCGGCGCAGCCAGTCGGCGGCCTCGTCCAGACCGGGAAGCTCGCGCACCTTGTAGCTGTCCAGAAACGCCAGCCAGCGATCTACCTGCCGTTCGTGGAACCCGTCGGGGCGGCCGAAGCCGTCGAGGCCTTGGGCACGCCAGTCCACCCGGCCCAGCTTGGCCGCGCCCTCGACGAGTTCGAAGGCCAGCCCGCGCCGTGCGGTCAGGTCGGTGTCGAACGGCGCCTGCCACCCGCCGTCCATCGGGCTCCACCCGTCGATTGCCTGCATCACGTAGAACGGCATGCCGAGGACGGTGCCGGTGTCATCGGCGGCGATCAGACCCGCGTGCGGCACATCGGTACCGGACAGCGCGCGTACCAGCCGGATCTCCCGCAACAAGCCGTCGATGCGGGCAGTGTCGGCACGTGCGCCGGGCATTCGCAGCACCATGCGCTCGGCGGTCTGCCCCGAACCGCGTTGGATCAGGTACAGGGTGTTCTGCGAACCGCCCTTGAGCTGTTGCAACACCGGTTCTTCGCCGTTTCCCGGCGCGTCGTTCGCATCGAGCCAACGGCCTAGGACACCCGGGTCCAGTTGGGTTTCGCCAGCAGTCACCATTGTCCGCACACCCCACTCTCTGTGCAGAGAATAGCATTCTCCACCGCTGGGACGGTACCGCGGCCGCCCTCATGTAAGGCTTAGCGACATGCAAGTGCTTCTGGTCCGGCATGCGTTACCGCTGCGCAGCGAACACGGCCAAGGTTCCGACCCCAACCTGTCGGACGAGGGGATCGCGCAGACCGCGCGTTTGCCTGAGGCGCTTGCCCGGTTTCCCATCACCCGGGTGCTCAGCAGCCCACAGCGCCGCGCCATCCAGACCGCGGAACCCGTTGCTGTGGCGCGTGAGCTGCCCGTCGAGATCGACGATCGGTTCGCCGAATATGACCGTGACCTTGCGGCGTACATCCCCGTCGAGCAGATCCGCGCGGAAAACCCGAAGGAGTGGGCCCGGCTGGTCCAGGGTCATCTGCCCAGTGCGGTCGACGAAGACGCGTTTCGGGCGCGGGTGCTGGCGGCGGTCGCCGATCTTGTCGCCGCTGTCGATCCCGAGGACACCGTCGCGGTGTTCAGCCACGGCGGGGTGATCAACCTGCTCCTGCACGAGATTCTGGGGACGGCCCGGATGTTGTCGTTTCAGGTGGACTACGCATCGGTGACCCGCCTGCTGTACTCGCGATCCGGCCAGGCGATGGTGGCGTCGGTCAACGCCACCGAACACGTGTGGGACCTGTTGCCCCGCAACCAGCGGCTGCTCGACGACGATGCAGCCCGTAAGGGCTGAGGTGGGGGCACCTCCCGCTTGCGGGGGAGGGTCGGGCAATCAGCGATGGCTCGATGGCATTTAGTCGCGGTAACGACTTCGCTATCGAAGCGACAAGTTGTTCACGCCGGGCAGTTGGCGATGGTAAACAAGTCCCGTGACTTCGGCTGACCGACTTGACGGGCTGGACCTGCCCGCGCTGGACCAGTATCTGCGTTCGCTCGGCATCGAGCGTGACGGCGAATTACGGGCGGACTTTATCTCCGGGGGCCGCTCCAATCTGACGTTCCGGGTGTATGACGACAAGACGAATTGGCTGGTGCGGCGCCCACCGCTGCACGGGCTGACACCGTCGGCGCACGATATGGCCCGCGAATACAAGGTGGTTGCTGCGCTGCGAGACACCGCGGTTCCGGTGGCGCGCGCGATCGCGCTCTGTGAGGACGACTCGGTGCTGGGCGCGCCGTTCCAGATCGTCGAATTCGTTGCCGGGCAAGTGGTGCGCCGGCGGGCCCAACTCGAATCGCTCAGTCGCACCGTCATCGACGGCTGCGTTGACGCGTTGATCCGGGTCCTCGTCGACTTGCATGGCGTCGACCCGAACGCCGTGGGGCTGGCCGATTTCGGCAAACCCAGCGGCTACCTGGAACGCCAGGTACGCCGATGGGGCTCCCAATGGGATCTGGTGCGGCTGCCCGACGACCACCGCGACGCCGACGTCGAGCGACTCCATTCCGGTCTGCGCCAATCCATTCCGCCGCAGAGCCGCACCTCGATCGTGCACGGTGACTACCGGATCGACAACACCATCCTGGACGTCGACGACCCGACACGGGTTCGGGCAGTTGTGGACTGGGAGCTCTCCACGCTGGGAGACCCGCTGAGCGACGCGGCCCTGATGTGCGTCTACCGCGATCCCGCGCTGGACCTGATCGTTAACGCGCAAGCCGCCTGGACGTCGCCGCTGCTGCCGACGGCCGACGAGCTGGCGGACCGGTACTCGCTGGTTTCCGGGTTGCCGCTGGCGCATTGGGAGTTCTACATGGCGCTGGCGTACTTCAAGCTGGCCATCATCGCGGCCGGCATCGACTTCCGCACGCGGATGTCGGACCAGGCTCGCGGCAAAGGTGACTCTGAACACACGCCCGAAGTCGTCGCGCCGTTGATCTCCCGGGGCCTGGACGAGCTCGCCAAGTTACCCGGCTAGAGGGTCTCGGTGCTCGGGGTCTGGATCGCGGTAGCTGCCGCGAAGTGCTTTTTTGCCGTGCGCCGCAGCTGAAGCATCCGCGCGGTGCCGACCGCCACGGTGAGCAGGCCGCCGGCCACTGCGGCCAGCAGAATGGCCACACCCAGCGGCAGGGTCCAATGCCAGCCGAAGAACGCAAAGGATGCGGACGCCGTGTTTTGAGCTATGAAGATCAGCAGCAGGATCAGGGTCAGGAACCCGACGGTCAACGCGGACCACAGGGCGCCCGCGCGGGTGAACTTGACCGCCGGTTCCACGGGTGTCACAACGACGTGGGTTTCCGGGGCCGGACTCGTTGAGTCAGAAGGGTGGCTGCTCATATCTCCATCTTTGCCCCATCTGCCACAGAAAGAAACCAGGCACGCGGGAAACGTCGCTGCAGCCGCGCAAGTATCGCCGCATCTGGTTGGTTCTGACGTTAGTGTCAGCGGTATGGGGATGCTGCGGCGCCTGCGTAGCGCAACGGTCTTCGCGGCGGTCTGGTTCGCCACGGTCTGCCTGCTTGCGGCCTGCAGCAATTCCGATCCGCTCGGGCAGGAAACCCACGACGTCAAATCCATCGTGGTCGGGTCCGGTGACTTCCCCGAATCTCAGATCATCGCTGAAATCTACGCACAAGCGTTGCAGGCCAACGGGTTTGATGTCGGAAGGCGGATGGGAATCGGGAGCCGTGAGACGTATATCCCTGCGCTCAAAGATCATTCCATCGACCTGGTGCCGGAGTACATCGGCAATCTATTGCTGTACTTCGAACCTGACTCCACTGCAACCATGCTCGACGCCGTCGAATTAGAGCTCTACAAGAAGCTGCCGGGCGACCTGTCGATTCTGACGCCGTCACCGGCTTCCGATACCGACACGATCAGCGTCACCAGTGCCACCGCCGGTTCGTGGCACCTGAAAACGATCGCTGACCTGGCGGCACATTCACCGGATGTGAAGTTCGGTGCTCCGTCGTCGTTCCAGAACCGGCCATCCGGGCTGCCCGGACTGAAGCGGAAGTACGGGCTCGACATCAAGCCGGGTAACTTCTTCGCCATCGAGGACGGTGGCGGTGCGGTGACCGTACGTGCGCTGGTTGAGGGAAGGGTGAACGCTGCCAACATCTTCAGCACGTCGCCGGCTATTCCGCAAAACCATTTGGTGGTACTCGAGGACCCGGCGCACAACTTCCTGGCCGGCAACATTGTGCCGCTGGTGAATTCGCAGAAGAAGTCCGACCACCTCAAAGATGTGCTGGACGCGGTATCGGCAAAGCTCAACTCGCCCGCCGTGGCCGCGCTCAACGCGACGGTGGAGGGCAATGCGGGCATCGACCCTGTACAGGCTGCGCGAAATTGGGTGCGGTACAACGGCTTCGACCATCCAATCGGGCAATGATCAGGTTCGACTCCATGATTAAATTCGACAAGGTCAGCAAGGTATTTAACGGCAATAACACCGCCGTGGATGAACTGAGCCTGCAGGTCCCCGCCGGCAAGTTGACGGTTTTCGTCGGCTCCTCGGGCAGTGGCAAGACCACGGCGCTGCGGATGATCAACCGGATGATTGAGCCGACCAGCGGCACCATCACTGTCGACGGGGCCGACGTATCGACCGTCGACCCGGTGAAGCTGCGGCTGGGAATCGGCTACGTGATCCAGAATGCGGGCTTGATGCCGCACCAGCGGGTTATCGACAATGTCGCGACGGTGCCGGTACTAAAGGGCCAGCCGCGGCGGGCGGCCCGCAAAGCCGCCTACGCGGTGCTCGAACGCGTCGGGCTGGACTCCACGGTCGCTACCCGCTACCCGGCGCAGCTCTCCGGAGGCGAACAACAACGCGTCGGGGTGGCACGCGCCCTGGCCGCCGATCCACCCATCCTGCTGATGGACGAGCCGTTCTCGGCCGTCGACCCGGTGGTTCGACTACGAGCTGCAGAACGAAATACTGCGTCTGCAAAGCGAATTGCGCAAGACAATCGTCTTCGTCACGCACGATATCGACGAGGCGCTCAAACTGGCCGATCAAGTTGCGGTGTTCGGGCGGGGAGGTGTGCTGCAGCAGTACGACGAACCCGCGCGGCTGCTGTCGCGGCCGGCCAACAATTTCGTGGCGAAGTTCATCGGCCTCGGCCGCGGCTATCGGTGGTTGCAGCTCATCGACGGATCCGGGCTGCCGATGCACGACATGGAGCGGATCGCTGCGAACAGCCTGGCGGGTAGCGAGAGCGCCCACGTTCTGGACGGCTGGACGCTGGTGGTCGACGACGACGGCGTGCCGTTGGGCTGGATCGACGCCGACGGCCTACGGCGCTATCGAGGTGGCGCGTCGTTGTCGGACAGCCTCAGTGCCGTCGGTGCGCAGTTCCGGCCGGGCGGCAACCTCAGCCAGGCGCTGGACGCGGCGTTGTCGTCGCCGTCGTCGATGGGCGTCGCCGTCGACCACGAAGGCAAGGTCATCGGCGGCATACTCGCCACCGACGTGCTGGCCGCGGTGGAAGCCCGGCGGCGGGCCTGAACGGGATCGCACATGCACTATCTGCTCAAGCACCACGACGACGCCTGGGCGCTGACCGTGGTGCACCTGCGGCTGTCGCTGCTGCCGGTGCTGATCGGGCTGGCGATCGCGGTGCCGTTGGGTGTGGCTGTGCAGCGCGCCCCGTTGGCGCGGCGGCTGACGACGGCAGCCGCCAGCGTCGTGTTCACCATCCCGTCGCTGGCGTTGTTCGTGGTCTTGCCGATGATCATCGGAACGCGAATCCTCGACGAGGCCAATGTCGTCGTCGCGCTGACCGCCTACACGGCGGCGCTGCTGGTGCGAGCGGTGCTCGAGGCGCTGGACGCGGTGCCGGTTCACGTGCGTGACGCCGCCACCGCGATGGGCTACCCGCCGATCAAAAGAATGTTGAAAGTCGAACTGCCGCTGTCTATTCCGGTGATGATCGCGGGGCTGCGGGTGGTCGTGGTGACCAATATCGCGATGGTATCGGTGGGCTCGGTGATCGGTATCGGCGGCCTGGGGACCTGGTTCACCGCGGGGTATCAGACCAACAAGAGCGACCAGATCGTCGGCGGGCATCATTGCCGTGTTGTTGCTTGCGGTCGTTATCGACGTGCTTGATCGTTGTGGCCGGCCGGCTGGCCACACCCTGGGAACGCGCTACGCATCCCAACCGGCGTCTGATGGTGTCCCCGATAGTGGGTGGCGCGCGATGAACTTCGTGGAACAGGCGGTGGCCTATCTGTTGACCGCCGGCAACTGGACCGGCCCCGTCGGGCTGGCCGCGCGAACGCTGGAGCATCTGGAGTACACCGCGGTGGCGGTGGCGGCGTCGGCGCTGGTGGCCATCCCGCTCGGGCTGATCATCGGACACACCGGCCGCGGGACGCTGCTGGTGGTGGGCCTGGTCAACGCGTTGCGCGCGCTGCCGACGCTGGGCGTGCTGCTGCTGGGGGTGCTGCTGTTCGGGCTGCGGGCTGGGCCCGCCGCTGGTCGCCCTGATGCTGCTGGGTATTCCGTCGCATGCTGGCCGGGACCTATGCGGGCATCGCCAACGTCGAGCCGCTGGTGGTCGACGCCGCCCGCGCGATGGGCATGACCGAGGCCCAGGTGCTGCTGCGGGTCGAGGTGCCCAATGCGCTGCCGCTGATCGCTGGGCGGCCTGCGTAACGCGACGCTGCAGATAGTCGCCACCGCGACGGTGGCTGCCTATGCCAGCCTGGGCGGGCTGGGCCGGTACCTGATCGACGGGATCAAGGTGCGCGAATTCCAGCTCGCTCTGGTCGGTGCGCTGATGGTGGCCGCGTTGGCGTTGATCCTCGACGGCTTGCTGGCGTTTGCGGTGTGGGTGTCGGTGCCGGGCACCGGCCGACTGCGCAAGTTGGTCGGTCGACGAGGGCCGGCGGACGCAGTTACCGACAAGGTTACTGGCAAGCAGCCGCGTCCAGGGAACCCGACTACGGTAGAAGGGTGAATGCAGCCCCCTCTGATCCGGCTCGGCAACGCTGGCCGGCGATGTTGACTTGGCGCGCACAGGACGTCTCCCGCATGGAATCGGTGCGAGTACAGTTGTCCGGCAAGCGAATCAAGGCCAACGGCCGCATCGTGGCCGCGGCCACCGCAACCAATCCGGCGTTCGGTGCGTTCTACGAAATGCAGACCGACGAGAGCGGCGCCACCAAGCGGTTCGGGCTCACCGTCACGTTGGCCGAGCGGGAACGTCAGCTTGCCCTCGCCCGCGACGAGGAGAACATGTGGATGGTCACCGACCACCAGGGGGAGAGGCGGGAGGCCTACGACGGCGCCCTTGACGTCGACGTGGTGTTCAGCCCGTTCTTCAACGCGCTGCCGATTCGCCGCCTCGGCCTGCAAGAACGTGCCGACTCGATCACGCTGCCGACGGTCTACGTGAACGTGCCGGACATGACCGTCACCGCGGCCACCGTGAGTTACAGCAGCTCGGGAGGTCTCGAGGGAATCAAGCTGCGTTCCCCGGTGGCCGACACCACGGTGAGCGTCGACGCCGACGGGTTCATCGTGGACTATCCCGGATTGGCAGAGCGGATCTGATCACCCCGCCGGCACGGCCGGCGGCCGCCAGTTCCTCGCGCCAGTTCTCCGCGCCGATAACGACGGCGAAGATGTCGGAGCGGGAGAAACTGTCGTAACGGGTGCGCGCGGCGTGACCCGCCTCGACGAGCTCGGCCACTGAGTTGTCGCCCGCCCAGCGACTCTCGGGCACGGCTGAGCAGCTCGATGGCCCGGTCGACGGCCGGCAGCAGTTGGCCCGAGTTGCCTTCGCACATCGCGCGCACCAGATCCGGAGGGCTGGCCGCCACCCGGGTGCCGTCGCGAAATGATCCGGCGGCCAGCGCGAAGGCCAGCGGGACCTCGGCGGCCGTGACGGCCAGAGCCTCGGCGAGCAGGTGCGGCAGATGCGAGATGGCGGCCGCCGCGGCGTCGTGCTCGTCGGATTTGGCGGGCACCACCAGCGCGCCGCAGTCCAGCGCCAACGTCATCACCATCGACCACACCGTGGGATCCACATTGTCGTCCACGCTGATCACCCACGGGGTCCCGATGAACAAGCCGGCCTGGCCGGCCACCCACCCCGAGTGCTCCGTGCCGGTCATCGGGTGACCGCCGACGAAGCGTTTCTGCAGGCCGGCGGCGCTGACCGCGTCGAGCACCGCGCCCTTCACGCTGGTTACGTCGGTCAGCGGACAGTCAGGGGCCAATTCACGAATGTGGGCGAGCATGGCCGGCAATGCCGGCATCGGCACGGCCAGCACGATCAGTGCGTCGCTGTCGTTGGCGCGGGTCAGCGCGTCGGTGAGGTCGGTGGTGGCGTCGAAGCCGTCGCTTCGCGCGCCTTGCGCGCCCTCTACCGAGCGGTTGTAGCCGAAAACGTCGCGGCCGGCTGCCGCTGCGGCCCGCATGATCGACCCGCCGATCAGCCCCAAGCCGAGCACGCACACCGGTGTTGCCGCAGCTGTGCCCGATGCCGTCCCTGCCACAGTTCAAGGTTGGCACAGTTCGTCCGCCGGCGGTGACTCCGGATGCCCCGGCTCCTCCGCATTTGTCTGGGCGTATCTGGTCAGGGGGCCTCATCAGCGACTACCGTAATCGCCCATGGGAGCACAACGGGCCACAGCGCCGGGCCCGTCCGCGGAGTTGCCGGACGGCTTCGGCGTTGCGGTCGTGCGCGAAGAGGGCCAATGGCGCTGTTCTGCGTTGGCTTCCAAGGCGCTGACGAGCCTGTCGGCCGCCGAGACAGAGCTGCGTGAACTACGCAGCGCCGGGGCTGTCTTCGGCCTGATAGACGTCGACGACGAGTTCTTCGTCATCGTGCGCCCGGCGCCTTCTGGGACCCGGCTGCTGCTGTCGGACGCGACCGCCGCGCTCGACTACGACATCGCCGCCGAAGTGCTCGACAACCTGGACGCCGACATCGATCCCGAAGACCTCGAGGACGCCGAACCTTTCGAGGAAGGCGACCTCGGGTTGCTGTCCGATATCGGGCTGCCGGAGGCGGTGCTTGGGGTGATCCTCGATCGAGACCGACCTTTACGCCGACGAGCAGCTGGGCCGCATCGCCAGGGAGATGGGCTTCGCAGACCAGCTATCGGCAGTGATCGACCGCCTCGGTCGGTGATCCCCGACGAAGATCTGATCCGCACCGCACTGACGGTTGCGGCGACGGCGGGTCCTCGCGACGTCCCGATCGGTGCGGTGGTCATCGGCGCCGACGGAACCGAACTCGCCAGGGCCGCGAATGCCCGCGAGGCACTGGGCGATCCCACCGCGCACGCCGAGATTCTGGCGATGCGGGCGGCGGCCGGTGTGCTCGGCGACGGGTGGCGGCTGGAGGGGGCCACGCTGGCGGTCACCGTCGAGCCGTGCACCATGTGCGCGGGCGCCCTGGTGATGGCGCGCATCGCACGGCTGGTGTTCGGGGCCTGGGAACCCAAAACCGGAGCGGTCGGATCGCTGTGGGACGTGGTGCGCGACCGCCGGCTCAACCATCGGCCCGCGGTACGCGGTGGCGTGCTCGCTGCGGAGTGTGCCGCACCGCTGGAGATCTTCTTCGCCCGCCAGCGATTGGGGTGAGCCGCGGTTGGTGGGTAAGCTGCTCGGCGGTGGCGTGTCCGAGCGGCCTAAGGAGCACGCCTCGAAAGCGTGTGACGGCTAAAACCGTCCGAGGGTTCAAATCCCTCCGCCACCGCCAAAGTTTCCCGCCTGTTTTCGCAGGTGAGAGGCTTTTTTCGGGCTTCAACTTCGGCCGTGCAGGATTCGGCGCTACCGGGCTTGGGGGTAGGCCATGCTTCGGGGCTGCGCTCCGTTGGGACGCTGCACTCCGTTGGGACGCTGCACTCCGTTGGGACGCTGCTTTAGCCGCTCTTCGCCGAGCCGATAGCGGCGCTGCAACCGATCGATGTGCATCTGTGCCTCTGCAATGTCTCGTCGCAGTGCGGCCGCGTCTAGGCGTGTTGCGCGGCCGTTCGCGCCGGGGATATTCCGGCTATCGGCCCACGCTAGCTGCGCGGTCATCTCCCGCAGTTGATCGAACAACGCGCGAACCAACTGCGCAGCCTGCGCTCGATCGCTCTCCTGCATCACGAGATCTTCGCACCCTGTTGCCTTCGGCGCCAGAGGTGCCCGCTAAGCCGTTTCCTGCACGACGCTGCGAGATGCAAAGGCAGCGGGGACATCGCCCCGCTGTTGAGGCGGTAGCAGGCGAGATCTTTTGCAGTGCAAGGGAACAGCCGCTATCACGCAATATATGGCGGCGGGATTGTGAGGCAGACCACATGCCGGGCGGGCCTGCCCGATCATCGGATCCAACGCGTTCAGTCTGCGCCCGCGGGCGCGGTCACCGATGCTCGCGTGCCACCACCGATCGTCGAGTTCAGCTTCATCGACCCGCCCATTGCGTCGATACGGACCGCCAGCGACGAGAGTCCGATGTGCCCTTGGGCGACACATCGATTCAGAATGGCCGGATCGAACCCGATTCCGTCGTCGACGACGCTCAGCGTTATGGCGTCGGCCGCTCGTGCGAGGCGGACTCGCACGGTGGTTGCCCGCGAATGCTTGTGTGCGTTGGCGAGCAATTCGCGGGCCGCCCGATACAACAGGGACTGTGACCGCGGCCGGCCGACCTCTTCAAGATCGGCTTCGATGGCGAAGTTCCCCCGGTGCTCATAGTCGCGAACCAGCTGACGCAGCGCGGCCGTGAGACCCACTTCGGTGAGCACCTGGGGATGCAGTGCGGTGACGGTGCTGCGCAGCCGGGTCGCCGTGTCCTGGACGGCCTGGTAGACGGCGTCCAGCCCGGGGTCGCTGCGCCGTTCGCGGATTTCGTCGAGTTCGAGTCGCGCCGCCAGCAGATCCTGCAAAGGCCCGTCGTGCAGTTGCTCGGCCAGGATTCGGGAGTGGCGCTCGTCGGCCCGCATCGACTCCGAAACAAGCGTGCGGCGCATGTCGAGCAACGCCGCCACGCGGGCCGCGGCCCGAGTCAGGAAATAACACATGGCGGTCATCGCAGCCGCCAACCACAGCAGCAACCCGAAATGGGTGTACACCACGCTCGGCAGCTCGACCGTGTCGTCGCGCTTGGAGTAAACGATCCACACACCGAGATACCCGACAGCGGTGCAGATTCCGACGGCGGCCGCCAGCGCCGGGCGGTCCTGGAACGCCACCGAGATCGGCAGCAGGAAGAACACCGGCAGCAATGCCACAGTGGCGCCACCTGAGACCACACAGAGCGCCACCACGGTCAACACGTCGATAGCCGTGGAGACCCAGCCCGCCCACGGCGGCACCGGGCCGCGCAACACCACGACCACCCACACCAATGCGGCGATGCTGTAGGCGCCGAGTATCGCCGCATAGGCCCACGGCAACCAGTGCTCAACCTCCCACACTGAGACCAGCAAGACGATCAAACCGATCAGCGGCAGGCGCAGAAACGCCGACAAGCGGACGGGTTCGGCCGCAATGAAGTCGACCAGTCGAGCCAGCGGGCGGGCCATGCTATTCAAGCAGCCCGCGCCGCATCGCGGCCGCTACGGCGGCGGCGCGGTCGCCGACGCCGAGTTTCTCGTACAACCGTTGTACGTGGGTCTTGACGGTGGACGGCGCCAGGTACAGTTCCGCGGCGATCGCGGGGATGCTGTGTCCCAGGGCGATGAAATTCAGCACCTCGCGCTCGCGAGGGCTGAGCACCGGTGTCGGGTCTTCGCCGCGGCGACGGATCTCGCCCGCCAAACCGGCGGCAAGGGCTGCCGACACGACGTCTCGGCCGTTAGCGCAGTCCAGCACGCCTTTCACGATCTCGGTCTTCGTCGATTCCTTGGGCAGGAATCCCGCGGCACCCTCCGCCAGGGCGTGGAAGACGATCGCCGACTCGTCGTGTGCCGACAGCAGCAACACCCGTGTCGGCAGGTCATCACGGCGTACCTCGGCGGCGACCTTTGCACCGTCCATCCCGGGCATCCGGTAATCCAGCAGCGCGACCTGCGGCAGATGGGTTTTGATCAGGGCCAAGGCAGCAATGCCGTCACCGGCTTCAGCGACCACATCCACTACGCCGCTCGACGTCAGCGCGCGCACCAGCCCGTCGCGGAACAGCGGGTGATCTTCGCCCACTACCACGCGCACTTTCTCGGTCGCGTCCGCGCCGGTCATGCCGGTTAGTGTCGCACAGCGCCTGCCGCCGTTCCCCCAATCGGGGGACGCGTGATTCATCCCGCGCACTGACTGGTCGACGGACAGACACCGCTGGTCCGCGCCGGAATAGTCAATAGCAGGCTGGCGAGCGCCGGCAGAAGGATCGAAGGCCCCGCACGCAGGTGGGTCTTCCACCGCGCACAGGAGTATGCAACATGGATGGAAACACCGACAACAACTGCGGAATGCCCGACGAGCGCATCGAATGGGTGTCGAAGGCGAAATGTCGTTCGGTCGATCCCGACGAACTGTTCGTTGGTGGAGCGGCGCAGCGGAAAGCCGCCAATATTTGCCGGAACTGTCCGGTGATGGCCGACTGCCTCGCCGATGCGCTCGACAACCAGATGGACTGGGGTGTTTGGGGCGGCATGACCGTACGCCAGCGGCGCGTGTTGCTCAAGCAGCACCCCGAGGTGCGCTCCTGGGCCGACTTTTTCGCCGCCCAGCGCAGGCGTCGCAACACCGGCTAACCGACGTAACAGTCGCCGATGCGTGGGATCATTCGGTGATGGACGCGGACGACCCTGAGCAGTACATCCGCGACCTGGAACGCGGGGTCAGCCAGACGCCGGATGCCAACCCCTTCCCTGCGTCGCCTCAACCGCTCGGCACGGGTTCGCGACCACCGATCGGTGGCTTCCACCCGCGCCGCCGGGCCACCATGCTGATAATGGCGTGCGTGGGTGCGGCCGTGCTGGTGGGCGTTTTCCTCAAGTTCGGGGGATTTGACTTCGGGAATCCGTTCGGCCCGACCACCGTCCAAGGAAACCTGATCATGGAAAATAGCGGTGCGACGGACACGATCGCGTGCAACGACGGAGACCTGAAGCTCGACGGCGACAACAATAAATACACCATCACGGGCCACTGTCGCAGGCTTGAGGTCTTTGGTAGCGGAAACCATGTCACCGTCGACAGCGCCGATACCATCAGCACGTTCGGCGATGACAACGCGATGATCTACCGGTCGGGCTCACCGAAAATCAGTACGACCGGAAACAACGACATCGTCTCTGCGGGCTGAAAACGCCCCGTTCCCCACTCGTTGTGAAACGAATGCCGGCCCCCTGGCGATAAAGGAAAGGTGAACAAGGGAACCTCAGGCAGGGGAGGTGGATGAAGACCAACGAAATTGTGGCCGCCGTCGCCGTGAGCAGCGCACTCTCACTGGGAGCAGCACTGGCTACGGCACCGGCCAACGCGGATGCGGCAGCGGACCTGACCATAGGCCCCACGACCGACCACAACCCACTTGGTGATTCCGAGGGCTACTGCACCTGGGGTGCCCAAGAACAGATACACGAGCACACCGGCTACTTCGTCAAAGCGCTCACCGGAAATGCCGAAAACTGGGCCGACCAAGCCGTAGCGGCAGGCTGGACGGTAGTGGCCGACCCGCGGCCCCACTCCATCGCCGTCTTCAGCAGCGCGCTCGTCGGGGGCGTCGGACACGTCGCCTGGGTCGAAGCCGTCAACGGCAGGCAGTTAACCATCACCGAAATGAACAACGGCTTCGGGGCCACCGTCGACAACGGATACCACACCACCGGCTTCCATGAATTCGACACCCGCACCGTCGAAGACGTCCCGGGGATGATCTACATCCTGATCCCCTGAGATTTCTGCAGACCCGGTCCCAATGTTCAAGCCTGGGTCTGCCCGGCGGTCAAACTTCGAATCGTTTGAATTTCGCTGTCCCGAAACGGTCGCCCGTCGGGCAGCAGCAGGTCGCTGAACCATACTTTCGGAGGCGTTGTGTACGGGTGATCCCACGAATCCCACGGCAGGTACGTCTGAGTCTTGCCGGCCACCAAACCCCAGTTAAACGCACCGACATTGTGCCGCTTGGCGATTGGAAGAATTCCCTCGACGGAGCTGCCACGAGGCCGAGCCAGATATTCGGTGCAGACGATCGGCCGACCCAACGGAGCAAGCTCGGCGATCCGGGCCTCGAAGTCGGCCGGGGCGCCATAAGAATGGAAGGTGATCACGTCGGCGTTATCCAGCTGAATCCCGCTGATCGCGCTGCGACTCCCGGGGTCTCCCCAATTTCCATTCCAGACACCGCTGGTCAACGGTTGAACAGGATCGACTGAACGCGCCCACCGGAACACTTGGGGAAGCAGCTCTGCGACAAGCTGCTGCTTGTCCTTCCGCTCCACGTTGCGATACACGCGCGCAGGATTGTCGGGTTCATTCCACAGGTCCCAACCCAGAACGCGTTCATCATTGCGGAATTGGGTCAACACTCCCGTGACATAGTCCTGCAGAATGCCGCTGTAGCGGGGGTCGTCGAGGTGTTCAGCACCCGGGCTTTGCACCCAACCGGAGTTGTGCACGCCAGGTCTTGGCGCGCGCTGAGGACCGAGTCTCGGGAACGGGTCCCAACAGGAGTCAAACAAGACGAAGAGGGGTTTGATGCCGCGGTTCGCCGCGATGCCGACGAACTGCGCGAGACGGTTTTGGAAGCCTTGTCGATCCTGGGCCCACAGCTGATCGTGCAGGAAGACCCGCATCGTGTTGAACCCGTGCGATCGGGCCGCGCCCAGCTCCCTGTCGATGCGTTGGGGGTCATACGTGGCAGGCTGAAACATCTCGAGCTGATTGATCGCGGTCGAGGTCACGTAGTTGGCGCCGGCCAGCCAGCCCTGCGCTTGATACCAGCGGTTCGCGCGGTCGGCCGACCACCGGCCCGGTTCGGCAGCGGCGCGGGGGGCTTGGGCCAGCGTCGCGCCCACTGCCACCAGAAGGGGTAGTTTCAGGGCCGTTCGACGTTGCACTAAGTGACAATATTTTCCCCGGCGGTGCATGCCGCTGCGCAATCATCTGTCGTTATGAATTGTTATCTCGTTGTCACCAAGCAGTTCTCAACCGACTCAGTCGGCAACAGAACAGCCTTTTACGGCAGCACCGTGTGCATCAACATCACGTCGTATGCCGACCACAGCGACAGGTTGAAGTAGAGATCTTTGCCCGACGACCAGGGATGGATCATCGGCGCATAGATGCCACCGGGCATCTGGAATGACGACACGAGCGGTTGCTCTGGACTCCAGGGTCCTTGCGGAGTCGGTGCAGTCCGTGCCACGACGTCGTTGCTGCCGCCGTTGGTGTACAGCACCAGGTACTGCTTGAGATAGCTGTTGTACTGGGCTGACATTTCGCCCACGGGGCCCGGGAAAATCGGCGTCGCGGCCGCAGGATTGTTCGGCACCCAGTGCCCGTCACCGTCACCGTTCCAGTATTGGTACTTGGTCAGGTCCGGCAGGGCGCCCTGGGGAACCCGGGACAGAAACGCCGCTCCGCTACGGCCGGACGGGGTTCCGAACGAGTACATATACCCGTCATTACCCGGCATGAACGCCGCCATCTGGAAGTTCTCATTCCCCGGAGTGAACCCGGCTCCCGGGACGGCGTCCGCTGAGGCCGTACGGATAGAGCCGGGGAAGATCCCCCAGTTCTGGCCATTGTCGTTGGACCGCGCGATCGCCGAGTAGTTCGTGCTCCATTCGCCGTCGCGGCCCCATTGCCTGATCGACATGTAACTCATGTACTGGACTCTGCCGATGGAGGTGGCGGCGGTCGGAATGATCCCCGTCTCGTGCGCCGCCTTGTGGATGGTGTTGACGACCTGTTTGGAGAGGTGGTTGGCCCACACCGGCGAGCCGGAGTAATTGTCGTTCGGCACGCCGTCCGCGATGTGAATTCCGTGCGACAGGTCATGGTCTGAGCTGCGGAATAGCGTGTTGTATCGCCATTCCTGGCCGTGCACCTTGCAATATCCGAAGGTGTCACCAAAAGCCATCAGGATCTGGTGGTTGGCGGGATCACCGTTGTCCCAGGGGATCCCGAGGTCAGTCCCCGAGATACCGAAACGTTGCAGGGTTCTGTTCGGGCCGTTCGGTCCGGTCACCCAGTCGACGAGCGATGTCGGCGCCCCCGCGATCGAGGGCGGTGGCTCTCCCGGATCCGCCGACGGCTGCGGTGCCGGCTTCGGCTGAACAGGAGCCGCGTTGGGCTGCAACTTGGCGGCGTTGGGCGGCTTTGGGTTACCCGGGGCGGGTGGATTCGGTCCAGGCGGAACTATCGCCGCTTGATTTTGCAGCGGAGCGGAATACTGCGTACCCGGGGAAGCCGGCTTGAGCAAAGAAGCGATCAGCGGCCCCAATTTTGGTAGCGGCGCCTGGTCATTCGTATGAGTTGGCCGACGTCCAGTCGGTGGTTGGACGACGGGCTGGGGCGCGGGCATGTCGCGAGGAGCTGCGGGGGGATCGGCGTTGGCTTCTGGGGAGCTGCAAGCCGTCGCGTTCGCGGATGGCGCGAGGCCCATCGCAGCGATGAACGCGACAGCGGACGCTGACGCCACCGCTAACGAAGCGCTTCGAAAAATCGCCGACATGTAACACCTTTCGAGGAACCGCCGCATTGACGTCGGTAACTGGCACATGTGACGATAGTGACTCAAGGGGCTGTTGTGATCAGCGATTCACCAATAGGTATGCATCCGAGACCGGGTCGCAACCCGCCGTTCCGGGGCTCCTTTAGCTCCTGCCGCATTGCGGCGTTCTAGCGCAGCTTGCGGCCGTAATTGTCGGGAACGCTGCCGGTAAAGATCATGATCGCGTCAATCAAAGCCCATACCCCGACACCGAACAGGACGGGAATGCCAACGAGCGCCCAGCTGAAGAAGAATCCGAAAAGACCGAGGCCCAGCTGCAGAGCACCAATGGTGTTCGAACCGATGTAGAAGCGGCCGATGCCGAAGAAGCCAAAAAATAGCTGGAGAAATCCGGCGGCCACGGCGGACTTATCCGAGAGGGGTCTCCCCGTGACGGGATCGCGCCCATATGGTGCTTGGGGATCCACTCCGTAGCCCGGGGTGGGTCCGTACCCCGGCGTGGGATAGCCGGGGTACGGATAAGAGGGATTGCCGGGGTAGGGGACCGCCTGCTGGTAACCCGGTTGGGCCGGGTATCCCGGCGGCGGTGGCGCCTGCGGATTCTGAGGTGGTCGGTAGCCCGGGGGCTGTCCGCCCCAGGGTGGCTCTTCAGACGGATTGCCGGGTTGGTTCGGCGTCGTCATTGTTTTGATACCCCCTGTGTCGGCCGGCTGCCTAACGGTACATTCGACACAGTAAATGTCGAGGAGGCGGCTGCATGGCTTCAGCCGCCCCTGACGCTACTGAGATCGCTTTCGACGATCTGACATCGCCCGAACTCACTGACGTTCAGCGCCAGATTCTGCAGTTCACCGAGTCCAAACACATCGAATTCGACATTGATCAGATGCTTGCCGAGGCGATCGCTCAGGCCCGCGCGGGAGACGACCTGGCCGACACCGACGGCTTCGAAGGGCGCCTGGTCGCGCACGTGGCCGCGATCGAAGCCGATGAAGGCCTGACCCAGCTCGCTCGCTCGTCGCTGCGGCAACGGGTGGTCCGCCTGCTGCGTAACCGGCTGTCGCTGACCGACCTCATCAAACGCTATCCCGAGATCGAGTCGATCCCTATCGAGAAGCCCTTCATCGTGGTCGGGATGCCGCGGTCCGGCACCACTCATCTGGTGAATCTCATCGCGGCCGATCCACGCCGGCGCGCGCTGCCGTACTGGGAGAGCCAGGATCCGATACCGGCGCTCGGCGAAGGTCCCGACATCTTCGGAGTCGACCCGCGCTACGCACGAGCCAGGTCCGAGCACGACGCACTTATGGTCAGCGCCCCGGTGGTGGCAGCCATGCACGACCGGTTCCCTGAGGCGATCGAGGAAGAAGTCGAACTCCTCGATCTGGACCTGGCCGGATACGTCCTGGAGTGGCATGCGCGGGTACCGGACTGGCGCGACTATTATCTGGGACTGGACCAGAACCGGCACTACGCGTACATGAAGAAAGTCCTGCAGGCCTTGACATTTCTGCGCGGCCCTCGGACCTGGGTGCTCAAGAGCCCCCAGCACTGCGAGCAGCTCGGCCCGCTGATGGCGACCTTCCCCGATGCGACGGTGGCCTTCACCCATCGCGATCCCGTCGCGGTCGTGCAGTCGACGATCACGATGATGGCCTACTCGGATCGGCTGCGCCGCAAGAGTATCGACCCGAGATGGCTGCTGGATTACTGGAGCGATCGCGTGCACCGACTACTCAGCGCATGCGTGCGCGACCGCGATCTGGTGCCGGCCGAACACAGCATCGACATCAGCTTTGCGCTCCTGAATGGCAACGAAATGCCGCTAGCTGGAACAACTTTACCAACGCGCCGAGGTGGAATTGACGCCAAAGGTGCGCGGACGTTTCCAGCAATACCTGGACAGCAATCCGCGGGGCAAGCACGGCCGGATCAACTATGACCTGCAACGGCACTTCGGCATCTCGCCCGATGAGCTTCGCGAGCGGTTCACATTCTACTTCAACAGGTTCGACGTACGCGCCGAATAATCTGCGACCAAGACGAAAGAGACGTCAGCGATGAGTACCGACGCGCACCAGTTCGAACCGGTGTTTCGCAGCCGACCGGGCGCCGACGCGATGCGCCCGGCGGCAGCCGAAACAGCCGAACAAATCGCCGCGGGCTTATGGTGCTCGCCAGGTCTGTCGAACGCCTACCTGCTGACCACCGGCGAGGGCCGGGTGATCATCAACACCGGGATGGGCTTCGAGGGGCCGGTGCACCGGGCCAACTTCGACGCTGTCGATTCCTCGCCGGTGCGCTACATCATCTTCACGCAGGGCCACGTGGACCACGTCGGGGGCCTCGACAGCGTCCGTGACCCCGATACAACGGTTGTCGCGCAAGCCAACTGGACTTCGTGGCGGGACGACAACGAGCGCCTTATCCCGTATCGGGCGAGCCGCAGCGCATTCGCCTTCAAAGACACCCTGGCAACCGGCATCCAAGCGATTCAACGGCGTCTGGGTACCAAACGCCTGGCCGGCCAGAGCGTGCCCGATGTTGATCTGGACTTCGAGGACACGCTCACTTTGGAGGTCGGTGGGCGACGAATGGAGTTGATATCTGTACCCGGCGGCGAGACCACCGACTCTCTGGTGGTGTGGCTGCCCGAGGAGCGGATATGCTTGTGCGGAAACGCGTTTGGTCCGACTTTTGGTCACATTCCCAACCTCGTCACCATGCGCGGCGACCGGTACCGGGACGCCCTGACCGCTGTTGCGTCGGTCGAGCGGGTGCGCAATCTGCAGCCCGAACTCCTGGTTACCGGTCACTTTGAACCGATCGCGGGCGCCGACCGCATCAATGCCGAATTGATCCGGCTGCGCGACGCTGTCCAGTACATTCACGACCAGACTGTCGCGGGGATGAATGCCGGCAAGGACGTCCAGACTCTGATGCGCGAGATCACCTTGCCCGCGGAATGCGAAGTGGGCCAGGGCTACGGAAGGGTTGCCTGGGACGTGCGGGCCGTTTGGGAGAATTACTCCGGCTGGTTCCACCACCGGTCAACGACCGAGCTGTATCCCGTCGGTTTCGATGCCGTCGCCGCCGACGTGGTCGAACTGGCGGGCGCCGACGCGCTCGTGGATCGGGCGCGGGCACACCTGCACGCGGGCCGTCCGCTGCACGCCATCCATTTGGCCGAGCTGGTCCCCGTAGACCATCCGGCGGCGCGCGCGGTACTCAAGGAGGCTCACGAAAGCCTATTGGTCGACAGCACCAACTTCTGGGAGTCCGCGTGGCTCAAGCAACAAATAGCTAGCAACTCATGACTGAAAGGCAGATCATGGCATCCGCACTACGACCCGAGGACTTTTACCACACTGGCATCATCGTGCCCGACCTCGATGATGCGATGGCCAGGCTCAGCGCGTTGGCCGGCTACCGGTGGATTACCCCGCTGTCGTATACGCTGCCCTTCCGCACGACGGCCGGGACCCGCGAGCTCACCTCGAGGTTCGTCTACTCGCTGGAAAGTCCGCACGTCGAACTGATCCAGGAGGTTCCCGGATCTGCGTGGGTGGCGGCTCCCGGCAACTCCATCCACCACCTCGGCTACTTCGTCGACAACCTCGCCGAATCCGCCCGACTGCTGGAGGATCAAGGCTTCACCTTCGAAGCGACCGCCGACGTGTCGCCACCGGACTTGGCGCTGTTCGCCTACTACATCGACGCCTTTGGCACCCGCATCGAGATCGTCGACCGCGCGCTGTTCCCCGACTTTCCGGCGTTCCTGCAGTCGCAAGCTCCCGCTGACGCCTAACCGGAGGCCGCAACATGTTGCTGACGGTGCTGCGCTTCAACTTCGCCTCGCCGCAAGGAGAACCACGCACGCAGGGCAAATTGATCTCGGCTGCGCTCGAATTGGCGCAGTGGGGTGAGTCGCGGGGCATCACCATGGTCAGTGTCGATGAGCATCACGCGACCGGGCAAGGATGGAGCTGCAATCCCATCATGGCCGCAGCGATGTTCCTGGCGCGAACCGAGAGGCTGATTGCCAGCGTGGACTGTGCGCTCGGACCGTTGTGGAATCCGGTCCGGCTGGCCGAAGACATCGCGCTCGTTGACAACATGAGTCGGGGTCGGCTGCACACCACGGTGGGTCTTGGCTACCGCACCGTCGAATACGAAACGCTCGGAGTGGATTTCAGCCAGCGCGGCAAGCTGATGGACAGCCTGGTTGAGCGAATGCTGTCCGTGTGGTCGGGCGATGATCCCGAGGCGGGAGTCTGCGTCGGCACCCGGACCCGGCCGCACCCGCCGTTGTACGTCGGTGGCGGTGCGCGTGCCACGGCGCGGCGCGCGGCGCGTTTCGGGCTGCCGCTCAGCCTGGCCGACTACCTGCCCGACATCGACGCCTACTACCGCGAACTGTGCGCAAAGGCCGGCATCACCCCGTTTGTCATCATGCCCGGGCCGATCAATCGCGGAATGATTTACCTGCACGAGGATCCAGACCGGGCGTGGGCCGAGCTCGGTGATTACATCCTTTGGGAGGCAGTCACTTACGGTGGCTGGTCAAGTGACGAACGATCCCTCATGCACCTACCCGGAGTCCGGACGCTGGACGAGGTCAAGGCGTCGGGACGGTACCGGTTTCTGACTCCCGATCAGCTCATCGCCGAAGTCCGCGCCGCCAAGGACTACGGGCCGCTCGTGTTGCATCCGCTGGTCGGTGGGATGCCGGTCGACGAAGCCTGGAAGTCGGTCCAGCTTCTCGCCGACACCGTACTACCCGCCCTGACCTGAAGGCAGTGTGGTCAAAGCTCCAACTGCGCCGGCGGTGTCCAGCTGCTCACCTGAAGCGGAAGTGAAACCACGTCGGTGCCGCCGTTCACCACAATCACCCAGCGGCCATCAGACGGCAGGTTGACGGCGAGATCGAAGAAAGCGAAGCCCGGGAACTCGCCGATGGAAGCCTCTGGTACCTCGAACTGTCTCTCCAGCGGTTCTTCGAGTGTGGGAGGCCTGATCTCGACGGTCACCCGCGCGTCCGAATCTTCACCGTCGGCCCGCGTCAGTACCACGAGCATGAATTGAGCCCACCGGTCAGGGCCGACCGTGTACCGCGACAGCACGCCGCCCTGGACGTTCAGTTTGTTGTCCACCGTCGCAGCCGCTTCGGCAAGGAAGGCCCCGGTCATGATCACACCGCGTAACCTACCCCGCAAACGCCCCGATCGGTACGCGGCGACGATCGGAGTCGGTGTGTATCGCGGGATCGCGGACGGCGGCCGCAGCGGGCGCATGTTAGATGCCGCACGTTTGTAGAAGGATATAATTGCTCATTGCTATTACTGCTTGCAGCACCATTCGATTTCGTCGGGCGCTGTTGCTGGGTTGACGCGCATGCACCGGCCCGACATCGATCCGCCGAGGCGGGGATGGAGAAGTTAATTCAGACTTCTCGCCCGGGACCGTGATACTAAGCATGTGCCTGATCGCAATGTGCTGGGCGGCGAGCTGGAAACGTGCAGCACCGACCCGCTCACCGGCTTTTATCGCGATGGTTGCTGCTCGACCGGGCCCGAGGACCTGGGGCGGCACACGATTTGCGCGGTGGTCACCGCCGAGTTCCTGGAGCACCAGCGTTCTATCGGCAACGACTTGCTGACGCCCGTCCCCGAATACCGTTTTCCCGGTCTGCTTCCCGGCGACCGCTGGTGCGTCACTGCCCTGAACTGGCTGCGGGCCCACGACGACGGTTGTGCCGCCCCGGTGGTGTTGGCGGCGACTCACGAGCGGACGCTCGAGGTAGTGCCTCTCGAGACGCTGCAGGCACACGCCGTCGATGTTCCCGACGATCTGGCTAATTTGTAAACAGAACCGGGTCGGCCACGATGACGCTGGCCGCCACGTCGCCCGTCCGTGTCGCGACGAACGGGGTCCGATACACCGTTCCTTGAGTGCCGCATCCATTGCTGAGGATGGTGCCAATCTGAAGGCCGCCGAACTTGCCGTCCGACTGAGGATCCCATGACCAAGCGCGCGTCTCGTCGTCTCGGCCCGGTTGGTTGGTTTTTTGACACGCCATTGGCGCCTGAAGGGTAGGCGTGCTCTGCCAATGACCGTCGGTAAAGTGGATAACACTCGTCGTGCCAGTTCCCTCCTGCTGATTGGATTCGGCCAACTGGGACCCTGCCGCCGCGCAGCCGGCCGATGTGCAGACGGAACGGAAGGCCCACCACTCAGAGACGGCGGCGCCCAATCCGGTCACCGTGCCGTTGATGGTCTGATTCTGCAGATCGAAGTCCAGGCGGTAGGTGCCGTCGAGCACGGGGCCCGACACGTGCGCCGCTGCGGTGCTGGTCGACGGGGCCATGGTGACTGTCGCTGGATCGGCGACGGTGACGCCGGTTGGCACGTCGCCGGTGCGTGTCGCCACGACGGGGGCCAGGGCAACTTGTCCTTGCAGGCCGCATTCGTTGGTGAGGGCGGTGCCGGTCTTCATGCCCCGAAGGGCGCCGTCGGGCTGTGGATCCAGTGACCAGGTCAGCACGACGGTATTAGCGCCCGCGACGACTTTTCCGTCCGCGCCAAGGCAGCGCGGCTGGGCAAGCTGGCGCTGAACGGGAGCGGATTGCCAGTGGCCGTCGGCGAAGCGGTATTCGGCTGACTGGGCTGGGGTCCGCGCCACTCGTGGGTTGCTGGTGTCGAGCTGGGTCACGGTGGCAACGCATCCCGTGGATCCGCACGATGAGCGAAAGGCCCACCAGGCGGTGGTGTCGGTGGTGTGGATGGCGTAAGGAGCGCCGTTGATCGTTTGCTTCTCGTAGTCGTAGTCGAAGCGGTAAGTGCCGTCGAGCAGGGCCGGGGGTCGGGCTGGAGTGCTGGCCGCCGCGGCCGAAGCGGCTGGGGGCGCGGCTGCCGGCGCCGTCCCCTTTGTCGGCTGCCTTACGTAGGCGACCACTCCGACGACGGTGAGCGCTACCGCCACTATCGCCGCCCCGAGCAGAATCCGGGACGGTTTGCGCCGCTTCGGGTTCGGCGCGTTCGAAGCCGTTCTGCGGGACGGCACGGTCACCGCGACCTGGGTTTCGGCCGCCGACATCGGCACGGCGGAGGGGGAACCGCCCTCGGCGGGGTAAACGCTGTCCGAGGTCATGCCGGCCTGCTGGGTGAGGGCGGCCGCGAAGTCGTGGCATTGTTCGAAGCGGTCGTCGGGGTTCTTGGCCAGGGCCCGCGACAGCACCTCGTCGAGGTTGCTCAAGTCCGGACGCCATGTGCTCAGCTTTGGTTGGGGTGCGGTGAGATGTTGGCTGATGACGGCCACCGGGTTGGAATGCTGATATGGCGGAGTCCCGGTGAGTAGGTGAAACGCCGTGGCGGCCAGCGCGTACTGGTCGGCACGCGCGTCGATGTCGCCGCCCATCAGCTGTTCGGGCGCCGCGTAGGTGACCGTTCCTACGGTGAAGTTCGTGTCAGTCAGTCCGCTGATGTCGTCGTGGTACCGGGCTATTCCGAAGTCGGCCAACAAGATCCGGCGTTTGCCCTGCACTGGATCGGTGACCAAGATGTTGGCCGGTTTGACGTCGCGATGCAGCAGCCCGCGCTGGTGTGCGTAGTCGAGTGCTCCGGCAACCGCGGTGACGATGGCGCAGGCGTCGCGGGTCGGCATCCCGGCCGGGTACCGGTCTCTCATCAACTGCGCGGCGTCAGCTCCTTCGACGTAATCCATCGCGATCCACAGTTGGCCGTCGAACTCGCCGCGATCGTGCACTTGGACGATGTTGGGGTGCCACAGTGTGGCGGCGAGTTCGGCTTCACGGTGGAATCTCTGCCTAAAGCCGCTCTCCGCAGTCGTCGCCTGGGGCAGGATTTTCAGCGCGTCGCGGCGCGGCAGTCTGGGATGCTGGGCCAGGTAGACCTCGCTCATCCCACCACGGCCGAGCAACCGAAGGATGGTGTACCCGGCGAAGGTCTCACCGCTCGCCAACGGCATGCCGGGATCGTACCGCCGCTACCGCCCGGTGGCTCTACTTCGGTTGTTGGGGTGGTGGAGGCTGGCCTGCCGCTACGGCGCTCGCGACACGTAACCCACGCAGACGACACGCCGGTGCAGGTATGCGTGGTTTATGTCTCGGAGCGAGACTCACCCGTCACGGCACTTCCGTCGAATACAGCCACGCATCCCATAGCGGGCGCAACGGCTCGTCAGAGTAGCCGGCAGCCAGATCGGTGAAGTCCTCGGTGATGGCGGTGCCGTGGCGATACCGTGTCGTCCAATCCTTCAGCAGCGCAAAGAATTTCTCGTCGCCGACTCGCCCGCGCAGCGCGTGCAGGGTCAAGGCGCCGCGCTTGTACACGCGATCATCGAACATGCGGCGCGGTCCGGGATCGGCCAGCAGCAGGTCTTGCGGCTCATGACGCAGCAGCGCGTGATAGCGGCGGGCGAGGGCATCGGCGCTGGGGCCGCCACTGCCCTCAGACCACAACCACTCCGCGTAGCACGCGAATCCCTCGTGCAGCCAGATGTCCCGCCACCGGCGCGCGGTCACCGAGTTGCCGAACCACTGGTGCGCGAGTTCGTGGGCGATCAACCTCTCGCTGGCCCGGGTACCGTCGCAGTGATTGGCGCCGAAGATCGAAATCCCCTGGGCTTCAAGTGGTATCTCCAGGACATCGTCGGTGACGACGACGGTGTACGCGTTCGCCAGCGGATACGGCCCGAACAGCTCGGTGAACAGCCTCATCATCTCGGGTTGGCGGGCGAAGCTCTGGTTGAACTCGCTACGCAGCCGTCCGGGCAACGCCGCCTGTATCGGCGTCGGCGTCCCTGCCAGCCGTGCCATTTCGTAGACGCCGATCTGCAAGGTGGCGAGGTAGGTCGATGTCGGTTCGGGTTGTTCGTAGGTCCAGACGGTCTGCGAGGCACGTGCCCGGCGCGAGACCAACTTGCCGTTTGCGATCACCCGGTAACGGCTTTCGGTGCCGACCCGGATGCGGAACGCGGCTTTGGCGCTGGGGTGGTCGTTGCAGGGAAACCATGTGGCGGCGCCGTTGGGTTGTCCGGCGATCAGCACGCCGTCGGTCAGCTCCTCGAAACCGACGTCGCCCCACAGCGATCGGAGCGGTCCGGGTGAGCCGCCGTAGTGCACGACGATCGACATCGCAGCCCCGGTCGCCAGCTTCGATGCCAACCGGATGCGTAATTTGTCGGCGCGACAGGAGAAATGGGCAGCGCGTTTGCCGTTCACCAATACCTTCGACACCGTCAGCGCGGTGGACATGTCCAGCGCGAACTGCTCCAACTCGCTAAGGGTGACGGCGGTGATCGTCGCCAAAGCAGACAGCCGGTTGATCGAAACTTTGTACTCCAGATCCAGCTCGTAGCGCGACACCTGGTAGCCGGGGTTGCCGTTTTTCGGCAGGTACTCGTCGACTACCGCAAGCTGGGCTTTATCTTTCATGCCGCAGAGCCCTGGACGCCGCGCTCCGGCGCTTTCTTGCCGGCTGCCTTTTTACGTCCGGGGTTCCAGGGCCTGATCGGATTGCCCTGCCACCGAGTCGACGACGGCACCTCGTCGCCGCGCACCACCAGCGACGCGGGGCCGACGGTAGCACCGGAGCCCAGCCGGGCGGCGGGCAGCGCTACGGAATGCGGGCCAAGGGTTGCGCCGGGCTCCAGCACGACGCTGTCCATCCGCATGATCCTGTCGTGGAACAGGTGTGTCTGCACCACGCAGCCGCGGTTGACCGTGGCGCCCTTGCCGAGCGTGACCAGGTCGGCCTCGGGCAGCCAATAGGTTTCACACCACGCGCCACGGCCGATGTGGGAGCCCAGCGCGCGTAGCCACATATTCATCACCGGCGTCCCGCTGGCCGCGCGGGCGAACCACGGTGCCGCGACGGTTTCGACGAACGTATCAGCGACCTCGTTGCGCCACACGAACGACGACCACAACGGAAACTCACTGGCCCTAATCCTGCCGACCAGAAGCCATTTCGCTGCGACCGTGATGGCACCGGCGGCGCCGCCCGCCGCCAGCAGCACCAACCCGCCGCCCAGCGCCGCCCACCAGATGCCGAAAATTCTTGCCAGCGCCTGCAGTGCGCCGAGCACCGCCAACCCGAGCGCGACCGTCACGATCACGGGCAGCAACCGGAACGTCTCCACAACCGTCCGCATCACCTTCAATCTCAGCGGCGGGTCGTATGTAGTCGCCGCGTCGGTCTCGGCAGGGCGCCGTCGCAGCCGCATGGGCGGGCTGCCGAGCCAGGACGAGCCGCGCTTGGCCTTGGGCGGCGTGGCCGAGAGTACCGCGACCAGTCCGTCCTCGGGAACGCGCCGGCCCGGTTGGGTGATGCTCGAGTTGCCCAGGAACGCGCGCTTGCCGACGGTGGTCTTGGCCGCGTAGATCCAGCCGCCGCCGAGTTCGTACGACGCGACCATGGTGTCGTCGGCCAGGAACGCGCCGTCCTCGATTACCGCGAACTTGGGCGTGAGCAAGACCGTCGAGATCTCGGTCTCGCGCCCGACCTTCGCGCCGAGCAGCCGCAGCCACGGGGGTGTCAGCAAACCGGCATACAGCGGGAACAGGTAGTTGCGCGCTGCGTCCATGAGCCGCTCGGTTGCCCACAGCTGCCACCCGGTGCGGCTGCGCACCGGGTGGTAGCCCTCCTGGAGTCCGAATGACAGCGAGCGCACCGCGATCACCGTCAACAGTGCGTATGCCGCGAATCCGGCCAGCGCCGCGATCGGTGTCCACGTCAATGCCGGCAGCACCGCCTGCGACAGCCGATGGGTGTGCTGGACGGCGACTCCAATCACCGCAAGACCGGTCGCGACGGCGACCAGCGGCAGAGCGCCGAGCAGCAGCGACGTCAGCCCGTACACGGCGACCCAATGGCTTCTGCGTACCGGCCTTTCGTCAGGCCACGGATGGTTGACCCGGCCCGACTTCTCCGCGGGCGAGCCCTTCCAGTACTGACCGTTTTTGATCTTGTCGCGAACGCCCGAGCCGGGTGCCACGTCGGCGTTCTTGCCGACGATCGCGCCGGGCAACAGGGTGGTACGGGCGCCGACGGTCGCGTCGTCGCCGATCGTGATCGCGCCGACGTGGAACGCGTCCCCGTCGATCCAGTGTCCACACAGGTCCACCTCCGGTTCGATGGCGCTGCGGTGTCCGAGCGTCAGCAATCCGGTGACCGGTGGCATCGAGTGCAGGTCGACGCCCTTGCCGATATTGGCGCCGAGTGCGCGGGCGAAGTACACCAGCCATGGCGCACCGGCCAGGTTCTGGGCGCCGCAAGCCTCGGTCAGGCGTTCGACGAACCACACCCGCAGGTGCACTGACCCCCCGCGGCGATAGGTGCCGGGCTTGACGTTCGACAGCAACATGCGCGCGAACAAGACCGCGATGGCCATCCGACCCAGCGGGGTGACGAACAGGGCGAACGCCGCACCGACGAGCCACCAGTTCACCGCCACGGTCCACGGCACCACATGCAGCGCGCGGGCCACGTTGTTGCCCAGCGCGAGCCAGGTCAACCACGGCAGCGCGGCCAGCGTCGCCAGCGGCACCGAAAGCAAGATTTGCACGGCCTGTGCCAGCCGAGGGGTTGGTCGCACCGTGCGTTCGGTGACCTGCGGCGGAGGATCAAGCTCGTCGAGGAAGCCGGCCAGCGAGCCGAGCCGAGGATGGTCGTACAGGTCGGCGACGGTGACTTGCGGATACTGCTGCCGCAAGGTGGCGACGAGTTGCGCGGCGGAGAGCGAGCCACCTCCGAGCGCGAAGAAATCCGCTTCCGGACCATCCACGGTCGCAGCGAGCAGATCCCGCCACAAGTCGGCCAGCCAGCCCGCCGTGCCGTCGAGGTTGGCCGCTTCCTCGTCAGAGCCACCCGGCGGTGGCCACGGCAACGCGTCCCGGTCGACCTTGCCCGATGTGCGGGTGGGCAGCTCGTCGACCTGGACCAGGCGCGGTACCAGCGCGGCGGGTAGCTGTTCGGCGAGCAGCTTTCGCGCCGTCGCGATGTCGAAGGACGGATCGGCGCTGACCAAATAGCCAACCAGCAGCGGAGTTCCGGTGGCGGTGTGGCGTACCGCGGTCGCGCCTCCGCTGACGCCCGGCAGGTGCACGAGCGCGGAGTCGACCTCGCCCAGCTCAATTCGGCGGCCCCCGACCTTGACCTGGTCGTCGCTTCGGCCGCAGAAAAACAGCCCGTCGCGTTCCATCCGAACCAGATCACCGCTGCGATAGGCGCGTTCCCAGCCCAGGGTCGCCATCGGGGCGTATTTCTCGGCGTCCTTGTCTTCGTCCAGGTAGCGGGCCAGCCCGACGCCGCCGATCACCAGCTCGCCCACGTCGCCGTAGCCGACCGGTTGGCCATCGGCGTCGACGACGGCCAGATCCCAACCCGGCAGCGGCAGCCCGATGCTGATCGGTCCCGCAGCGTCGAGCTTGGCCGCGCACGCGACCACCGTGGCCTCGGTCGGGCCGTAGGTGTTCCATACTTCCCGACCGTCCTCGACACCCAAGGTCAGCCGCTCCACGAGCTCAGGAGGGCAGGCTTCACCGCCAAAGATCAACAGCCGCACCGCTTCCAATGCCTCCGCGGGCCACAGCGAGGCGAGCGCCGGCACGGTCGACACCACGGTCACGTCGCGCGTCACCAACCAGGGACCGAGGTCCATCCCGCTGCGCACCAGCGATCGTGGGGCCGGAACCAGGCATGCGCCGTGGCGCCAGGCCAGCCACATCTCCTCGCACGACGCGTCGAAAGCGACCGACAGCCCGGCAAGAACTCTGTCGCCGGGTCCAATCGGGTTGTCGCGCAGAAACATCTGCGCCTCGGCGTCGACGAAGGCGGCGGCATTGCGGTGGGTAACCGCCACACCTTTCGGCGTGCCGGTCGATCCGGACGTGAAGATGATCCACGCGTCGTCTCGGGCCAGCGGCGCGGCAGCTCGCCAGCCGCGTGATGAGCCTGGCCCGCGGAGCACGCCTGCCTCCGTGATTACCGCGACGACGCCGGCCTCACCGAATACCAGTTCGGCGCGTTCGCCGGGATCGTCGGCGTCGACCGGCACGTAGGCCGCGCCGGTGGCCAGCGTGGCCAGGATTGCCACGTAGAGCGCATAGCTGCCCGACGGCATCCGGATCCCGATGCGGTCGCCACGGCCGATGCCCCGTGCGGCCAGCCATTCGACGCTGGCCTCGATATCACCGATCAGCTCGCCGTAGGTGAGTTGCACGGTGCCGTCATCGATGGCCGCCGCGTCCGGGTACCGCGCGGCGGTTTCGTAGATGATGTCGATCAGCGTCCGCGGGCGGGGTGCGGCGGCCGACAACGTGTATTGCGCAGGGATCTCAGGCATCGCCACCTAAATCTAGTGCCGGGATCAGCGCCGCTGCGCCAGCCATCCGGCCAGCGAGCGCCCAGCCTCCAGGACATGTCTCTCAGCGATCCTGCGGGCCCGCTCGGCGTCTTTGTCCGCGAGTGCGTCCAGTAACGCTTGATGCTCGTCGAGCGAGTGCTTCTCGTGATCGGGAAACAGGGTGAGAAAGTTGCTCGGCACTACCCGGGCCGCCTGCTTGATCTGGGTCATCAGCCGCGGCGAGTGCGCGGCGCGGTGGATCCTTTGATGGAAATGCCAGTTGGCCTCGCCGATGCTGTCGTCGCCAGACCGCGCCACTACGTCGGCTGCCAGCTCCCGCAACATTTCGAGTTCGTCCGGGTCGATCCGCTCGGCCGCCCAGGCCGCCGCCTGTCCCGTCAGCACGCCGAGAATGGTGAAGCTGTCGAAGACGTCTTCGGGGCTGATGCCGATCACGGTCACGCCGCTGCGTGGGGCGACTTCGACCAGTCCTTCGAAGGAGAGTTCCAGCAATGCCTCGCGCACCGGGGTTCGGCTGGTGGCGAACTCCTCGGTGATGGCGTCGAGGTCGACCCGTGTACCCGCCGGCAGGGCACCGGTGAGTATGCGGTCCCTGAGCTCACGGGCGGCGCGCTCCCGCACGGTACCGGAGATGTCCATAGCTGCCACCCAGGCACTATATCAATGACACATCTAACATTTGAAATCTGAAATATCAGATGTTACGTTTCAAACATGACATCGCGAACCGACAAGATGGCGCTCGTTGCGTTCATGCAGGCAGGCAGCACCTCCGTATACGCGGGCTCGTGGCGGCATCCCGCGACCGAACACGGTTACCTGGATGCGTCTTACTACGCGAAAATCGGGCGCCAGCTCGAAGAAGGCTGCTTCGACCTGATGTTCTTCGACGATCGCCTGGCGATGCCGGGGGTCTACGGCGGATCGGTGGATGAAGCGGTGCATTACGGCGCTCGCCCGGTCAAGCTGGACCTCGGCGTGGTTCTTGGGGTGCTGGCGCAGGCCACGTCGCGGATCGGCCTGGGCGCCACGTACTCCACCACGTACTACGCGCCGTTCCACGTCGCCAGAACCTTCGCCACGCTGGACCATCTCTCGGGTGGTCGAGCCGCGTGGAACGTAGTCACCTCGGTCAACGACAGTGAGGCGCAGAACTTCGGCGTCGACGCCCATATGGGCCACGACGAACGGTACGACCGTGCCGACGAGTTCATGGACGTGGTCGCCGGATTGTGGGACACCTGGGAGGACGGCGCGATCCTGCACGACCGGATCGCCGGTCAGTACGCCGACCCCGCCAAGGTGCATGAGCTGCGGCATGTCGGCAAGTACTTCTCCGCGCGCGGACCGCTGACGGTGCCGCGTACCCCGCAGGGGCGGCCGGTCATCATCCAGGCCGGTTCTTCGGGGCGGGGCCGCGAATTCGCTTCCCGGTGGGCCGAATTGATCTTCACCGGGGACCCGGGCATCGAAGTCGCGCGTAGCCACTACGCCGATCAGAAGGAACGCATCGCCGAGGCCGGGCGCGATCCGAGCGCGGTTCGCATCTGTCCGATGGCCTACGCCGTCGTGGGCGAGTCTGAGGCCCATGCCCGGGAGCGAGAAGCTCTGTTCCTCAACGAACTGGTTCACCCCATGGCATCGCTGACGCTCCTGTCCGAGTTGATGAATTATGACTTCGCCAAACACGATCTCGACGACCCGGTAACCGATGAGCTCATCGCATCGGTCTCTGGTATCCGAGGGCTGGTGCAGAACCTGCGCACGCACATCTCCTCCACGGGCGGCGGCGACACTGTGACTGTGCGCGACCTGGCCGGTCACCGCGCCACCCTGCTGCAGGGGCCCCGCTTCGTCGGCACCGGTGAGCAGGTCGCCGATCAAATGGCGGACTGGTTCGAAAGCGGCGCGTGCGACGGCTTCGTCCTGGCGGCAACCCATCTGCCCGGCGCGTTTGAGGACGTGGTGCGTATGGTGGTCCCGGAACTGCAGCGGCGCGGGCTCTTCCGTACCGAGTACGAGTCGTCGACGCTGCGGGGACACCTTGGGCTGCAACGACCTTCGAACATCGGGATGGGCGCCAGTGTCAATGCTTGAGGGCGTGCGAGTGCTCGACCTCGCCAGCTTGGCCGCAGCGCCGCTGGTTGCGACCTATCTGGGCGAGTTCGGTGCCGATGTGATCAAGGTCGAAGAACCCAAAAATGGCGATCCCATCCGCGGTTGGGGCAACCAGCGTGACGGCGTCGGGTTGATGTGGAAGTCGATAGCGCGCAACAAGCGATCCATCACGCTGGATCTGCGCTGCGCCGAGGGTCAGGCGCTGGTGCGCCGCCTGGTGGAGCACGCCGACGTCGCCATCTTCAACACCCGGCCGCAGACATTACGCAAGTGGGGTCTGGACTACGAGAGCCTGCGCACGGTCAACGACCGGATCGTGATGCTGCACATCACCGGTTACGGGTTGACGGGGCCGAAAAGCGAGCGCCCGGGGTTCGGCACCCTAGGTGAAGCGATGAGCGGATTCGCGCACATCACCGGCCAGGCCGGCGGACCGCCCACGCTGCCGCCGTTCATGTTGGCCGACGGAGTAGCGTCGTTGAATGCCGCTTACGCAGTGCTGATGGCGCTCTATCACCGTGACGTTCATGGTGGACCGGGGCAATTGATCGACATCAACCTCATCGATCCGCTGGCCCGGTTGCTCGAGCAAACGTTGTTGAGCTACGACCAGTTGGGGTTGGTGCCCGAGCGGTCCGGCAATCGCTGGGACATCTCGGCGCCGCGTAATACCTACTGCACCTCGGATGGACGGTGGCTGGCAATGTCCGGCAGCTCACCGGCGCTCGCGTTGCGGGTATTCAAGGCGATCGGCCGCGACGACCTGGTGACCGACCCCGATTTCTCGGACCCGCAGCGGAGGCTGGCCCGAGCCCGCGAAGTAGACGCCCTAGTGGCGGATTGGGTTGCCACCAAGACTCTTTCAGAGGCGATGGCGGTCTTCGAAGCACACGAAGTAGCCGCGGCGCCGGTCTATGACATCAGCGATCTGGTGGGCGACGAGCAGCTCGCGCACCGCGGGGTGTTCATCTCCGTCGAGGATGAGCAGCTCGGGCCGATGACGGTGCAGGCCCCCGTTCCGCGTTTCTCGTCGGCGGTCGGCAGGGTCGGCCATCTGGGGCCCCGGCTCGGTGAACACAACGCCGAGGTGTACGGCGAATTGCTGGGTCTGAGCCAAGACGACCTCGATGACCTGCGCGCCCGTGGCGTCTTGTAGTAGAAGGAAATTCAGAAGATGACCGACCTGCTCCGTCGCTCCGAACTCGCCGTACCCGCGAGCAACGACAACATGTTCGAAAAGGCCGCCGGCTGCGGCGCGGACCTGGTGTTCCTCGACCTCGAGGACGCGGTGCCCCCGGCCTTCAAGGAGGAGTCGCGCGCGAAGGCGATTACCGCGCTCAACGACATTGACTGGGGGCGCACTGTCCGCGCGATCCGGATCAACGGCCTGGACACGCAGTGGTGCCATGACGACATCGTCGAAGTGGTGACGAAGGCCGGCGAGAACCTGGACACGATCATCATTCCGAAGCCACGGAAGGCTCGCGACGTCTGGTGGGTGGATGTGCTGCTCACCCAGTTGGAGTCGAAACTCGTCCTGAACAAGCGCATTCGGCTCGAGGTGCTCATCGAAGAAGTCGAAGGCCTGGCCAACGCCGAGGAAATCGCGGTGGCCAGCCCCCGGCTGGACGCATTGATTTTCGGCGTGGGTGACTTCTCGCTATCCCAGGGCGCACGGGTGGACACCAACTTCGACCCGCTCGGCGAATACCCGGGTGATATGTGGCAATACGCGAGGAACAAGGTGATCGTGGCAGCGCGCATCGCGGGCATCGACGCGATAGACGCGCCCTATCCCGACTACAGAGACCTGTCGGGGTATGAGCGCGACGCGCAGCGGGCCTCCTTGATGGGCTACACCGGGAAGTGGGCGATACACCCCGACCAGGTTCCCGTTGCCAACCGGGTCTACGCACCGACCGCCGACGAGATCGCCCGCGCCGAAGCCAATGTCGCCGCCTACCGGGAGGCCGAGGCCAGGGGCCGCGGCGCGGTAGGGGTCAACGGTGTGTTGGTCGATGCCGCACACGTGAAGATGGGCGAGCAGACCCTGGCCCGCGCCGCGCTGATCAACGGCAGCCGTTAGCCGACTACCATTCTGCGAAGGCGGGAAGCAGCAGCTAGCCTCGCCGAATAGGCGAGGGAGTAAACATGGCGCACAGTGTCAAGGTCCCACCCGGTCTAGTTGGCGGAGAGGTCGACGAGGGATACGGGAAGGTTGCCGACGCCTTCCGCCGCAACCTGAGCAGCGGTCAGGAGGTCGGCGCCGCGTTCGCCGTTTATCGCGATGGCCGCAAGGTCGTTGATCTGTGGGGCGGATACCGCGACGGAACCACCCGGGAGCCGTGGGAGCAGGACACCATCGTCAACGTGTTCTCGACCACGAAAGGCGTTGCCTCCCTGGCCGTCGCCGTCGCAGCATCCCGAGGACTGATCTCGTATGACGCCAAAGTAGCCGATTACTGGCCGGAGTTCGCGCAGGCCGGCAAAGGGGCGATCACAGTAAGACAACTACTCGCGCATCAGGCCGGACTATCCGCTATCAAACCGCCGCTGACGTTGCAGGACATGGCCGACCCGTCGGCGGTGTCGGCGAAGCTCGCGGCGCAAGCGCCCGCGTGGGCGCCGGGGACGCGGCACGGCTATCACGCCGTCACGCTGGGCTGGTACGAAGGCGAGCTGATCCGTCGAACAGACCCGGCGGGGCGCTCACTCGGCCAGTTCTTCGCCGAGGAACTCGCCCAGCCACTTGATTTAGACTTTTACATCGGGTTGCCGGCGTCGGTGGATCGTGGTCGCGTGGCGCTTTTGGACACCTGGTCCCCAGGCAAGATGCTGCTGCACCTCAACTCGTTGCCGCCACGGTTCGTGGCATCGTTCCTCAGCCCGTTAGGCCTGAGCGCGCGGTCGCTGGTCGTCGGCAAAGGGATCACCCGTCTCGAGCACTTCAATCGTGACGAGCTACGCGTCGTCGAAATGCCCGCCGCTAACGGCACCGGTACGGCGCAATCGTTGGCAAAACTGTACGGTAGCGCGGCCACCGGAGGATCTGAGATCGGTTTAAGTCCAGCTATCTTGGATGCCCTCAAGAAGCCGGCGGTGCCCCCGACCAACGGGCTGCGCGACAAGGTGTTACACATCGAATCGATATTTTCCCTGGGGTTTTGCAAGCCCGTCCCGATCTGTGTTTTCGGATCCTCGGGCAACGCGTTCGGAACCCCGGGGGCGGGCGGTTCCTTCGGATTCGCGGACCCCGACACCGGCATCGGATACGGGTACGTGATGAACAAGATGGGCTTTCACTTGGTCAGCGATCCCAGGGAAGTTGCGCTCCGCAACGCTCTGTTCCGCGACACACTAGGCACCCGGCCGCAAGCTTAGCCTGCGCAATCCGACTTCCGTTTCCAGTGCGGACTCTTGACCGCTTCGAGGGCTTCGGTGACGTAGCGATCCAGCGGCCAGCGGCTGGTAGCTTGGCGGACCCACTGTTGGAAGCCGAAATCGGCTGCTGAAAAGGCAAGTTGGACAAGAAGTCCGGGGCGGATATCGACGTCGGGGTCGGCGCCCATGCGCTCCGCGATCAGCTTCATCGCCCGCTCCTTGTCGGCGGGCGTGTGAATCGTGGCCTTGTCCAGCAGACCAGGGCGCCCAGCAGGGCTTCCCGCCACTCTTCGCAGTCGGCCGCGTCGAATGAGCGGGTTCGGGTAATGATGGCGTTGATCAGCGCCACATCGGGAGACTCGGTGACCGGGCCGCTGTTCGAGCAGGATGACGATCGCGGCGCCGCCGTACCGAACCGGCGCAAGCAGGACTTCCTCCTTGGTCGGCACGTGCCGGAAGAAGGTGCGCGGTGAAACGCCTGCGGCGGTCGCGATTTCCTCCGTCGTCACGGCGTCGTATCCACGTTCGACGAACAGCCGGAACGCCGCGCGCCTGATGTCGGCCCGGATCTGCGCGCGCTGCCGATCCCGCAGCGACTCTCCGCCGGCGGTCACCGGAAGACGCCGATCCCACCGTCGACGTGAATGGTCTGGGCGGTGATGAACGTCGCGTCGGTGCTGAGCAGGAAAGCCACCAGCGCGCCGACGTCGGTGCGAACATCGCCGATGCGCTTCATCGGGACGCGTCGGACTGCCTTCGCGTAATCGTCGGGTGCGAACTGTTTCCACAGTTTGACGCCGTCGGACTCGGCGAACGGGCAGATGACGTTGACGCGGATGTTGTCCGGCCCCCATTCCAGGGCGGCGACCTTCGAGAGCCCACGGATGGCTTCCTTTGCGGCGGCGTAGCCGCCCCACTTCAGATCGCCGCCGGTGCCCGTGCCCGAGCCGAGGTTGACGATCGACCCGCCGCCTGCCTCGACCATCAACGGGTGCACGGCCTGCATGAGCAGGAATGTCGCGCGGGGGCCGACGTCGTGACCGAGCGCGAGGTCGTCGGTGGTGATGTCGACGAATGCCTTGGGTTCGTTGGTGGCGATGGCATTGTTGACCAGGCCGTGCACCGTGCCGAAGGCGTCGACCGCCGCCGCGACGATCCGTTGCGCGTTGTCCGGGTCGCGCAAGTCGGCGACGAGCTTGCTCGACCCGGCCCATCGCGCCGAGCTCGGCGGTGGTCGCGGCTCAGTTTCTCGTCCAGGATGTCCACCAGGAGCACCGACGCACCGCGTTCGAGCAGAGCGGCGGCGATGCCCTTACCCACGCCCTGGGCGGCGCCGGTGACGATCGCGACGTGGCCGCGCATCGAGTCGGGGTGGGTATACCTGGTGTGCAGCTTTCAGTCATTTGACGGGTCCCATCTGTAGCCGCACGCCGCGGTGCATCTCGTAGGTGCTGCGAACGCCGTCGGGCAATTCGATGAATTCGACCGGCGTCCCGTCCGGGTCTTTGACGAAAAACATTCGAACTCCGCCGATTTCGAAAGGCGCCTGGTCGGGCGGTGTAGCCGGCCGCAGTGATGCGGCGGTGGGTGTCGTCGAGGTCGGTCACCGACAACGACACGTTCTGGATGCCGGTGATGCCGCGACGTGCCGGCTTGGCAGCGGCACTGTTGACGGAAGGTTTGGGTCCGAGCGAGAGCAGCTCGACCATCAATCCGCCCAGCAGGCCGCCGACAACCCGGCCCTCCTGCTTACGTGTCGCGTGCAGTACCGCGTCGAAAGGCTGCCCGGAGATGAGGGTTTCGAAGACGACCTCCATGCCGAGCGCATCGCGGTAGAACGCCAGCGCGCGATCCATGTCGGTGACCCCGACGACGAGGTGACAGAAGGAAACATCGGTCAGGACGGTCATGGTTTCAGCGGGCGAGATTGGCAGCCGGGCGCCCGGCGAACAACGGCAGGTCCAGGTAGGTCTTGATGCCGGGCTCGGCGGCGCAGACGTCGGGAATGGCGTTGACGCAGTGGTTGGCGGTGGCCACGACGCCCGGATTCTTCACCAGCCCTTCGGCGATCGTCTCCGGCTGCAGACCTTTGAAGGTGAGGCTCACGGTGGGGTCGCCGGTGATCTCGACCTCGAAGCGTTCGCCTCGGCCGCCGAAATTCCAGGCCGGTTCGCAGGTTTTCCTCGCCCATCAGCCAGTTGACCGCCGCGGTGATGACCGGCTCGCCGTCGACGAGGGCCTGCCAGCGAAACCGCCGCGCGGCCACGGTTCCCGTGGTGATCGGGAAAGGGGCGTAGTCGATTTCGGAGGTCGCCACGGCGACGTCCTGAATGGTCCTGATGTTTGGCTCGATGCGAAATCCCATGTGGTCGGCGATCATTCGCACCGACTGCTTGAACCCCGCTTCGAGCAGGCTTGCCATCGGCCCTTGCATGGCCTCCTCGGGCGTGCCGCCGAAGCCCATGATGTGGCGCACCACGTCCGGGGCGTTGTAGGTACGGATGTCGGAGAACTCCTCGGCGCGCACGTGGGTGACCGCCGAGGACAGCCCAGACACCATCAGCGGGAATCGCTCGGTGATACCGCCCGGATGGATTCCCGAGCCGTGCAGGGTCACCCCAGCCGCGACTGCAGCGTCGGCAACCGCTTTGTGACGCGGGTTGCCCGGGTCGGGGTATACCCAACCGACCGGCGTGACAACGTTCTTGCCGGACCGCAAAATCGCCACGACCTCTTCGTCGTTGGGGACCAGCGGGCTGTACATGACGCAGTCGGCATCCAGGGCCAGCAGCTCGTCGCGGCTGGAGGTCGCGGCGACGCCAAGTGCGCCGGTTCCGATGATCTCACCGACGTCGAGGCCGTTCTTGTCCGCGCTGTGCACCCAGCATCCGACCAGCTCGAGGTCCGGGTGATTCAGCACGCACTCGATTGCGGCCTTGCCGACGCCTCCGGTCGCCCATTGGATGACACGAAGCTTGTCCGGGCTATTCACCGTTGACCTCCCGAATGGACGGAGCGTGTTTCGGGGCGTCAGGCCCTCCACACGCAAACCACTGGAATGGCACAGTATGACCTAATGGCAGTCACTGTCAATAGCGTGCCACCGGTAGCGCAGGAACGGTCCGGCCACAGTCGATGACGGGGAAGCCCAACTAGGGCAAGGAGATTGACATGGGCAGCACGTTGGGGCCCACTCCCGAGGGGTTCAGCCCAGTATGGGGAAGCGGCGCTCGTGGCTTAGCCGGCCGAGAGCGGCCTGCATGACCGAGCGCACGTAAGCGTCAACCTGATGGACGTCGGGGTCCTCGCCGAACCGGGCGGCGACGTCGATCGGCTCCAGCACCTGATAGACGATCTTGGCCGGCAAGGGCATATTGGCCGGGAACAACACCGTCAGGCCGAAGGGGAAGCCGATGGTAACCGGCAGGATCTCCATCCGGATCCGCTCGAGCCCTAATCGCTTTGCGATCCAATTACCGCGGGTGACGAAAAGCTGGGTCTCCTGACCCCCGATCGACACTGCGGGCACGATCGGCACGCCGGCTTCCAGGGCGGTCCGGACGTATCCGGTGCGGCCACCGAAGTCGATGACGTCCTGATTCAGCGTCGGCCGGAATGCGTCATAGTCCCCGCCCGGGAAGGCCAGTACGACTGCACCCGAGCGCAACACTTCGCCCGCGTTTTCCCGGCTGGCATGGATAACGCCAAGGCGGCCCAGCGATGCGCGAAACGGTGTAAAGAACACGCCATAATGGGCAACGGTGTACAGCGGGCGGTCGTACCCGAATTTGCCGTAGAAGGCCGGGGCGACGACGTTCCAGTCAGGCGTCAGTAAGCCGCCGGAATGGTTGGACACCAGCAGAGCCCCGCCGGCCGACGGGAAGTTTTCCAAGCCGCGCACCTCTGGCCGGAACCATCGGTTGATAACGGGCGTGACCGCGTTGATCAACAACTTGGTGAAAAGGGGATCCCACTTGGCGATCTCCTGAAGGTCGATTTCGTTGCCGCTCACGTCTTCTCCTGCGAGGGTTCAAATGAAATATCGATCGGAAGCCCAAGCGCATGTAATGATCCCGCGGCAGTAGATCTCTGGGCAGAGCAGCAATTCCCCACATGGGGGGTCTAAAGACCTCGGTTCCCCCGATCTGGCGACGACTTGATCGCCCGGGCGCCGAAGCCCGCTCGTGTGATATGGGCTAGACAGGGACGCCGCGCGCGGTCTAATTGATACATGGAACTGATGATGCCCACCGACGCGGTATTTCTGCTGAGCGAATCCCGCGAGCACCCCATGCATGTCGGTGGCCTGCAGTTGTACCAGCGGCCCGAAGGTGCCGGCCCTGAATTCGTGCGGGAGTTCTACGAACGGTTGGTTGCCCAAAAGGATTTCCAGCCCACTTTCCTCAAGCGTCCGGCGACTTTTCTCGGCGGGATCGGGAGCCTGGGCTGGACCTACGACAAGGATCTCGACGTCGACTATCACGTCCGGCGAAAGGCGCTGCCCTCCCCGGGGCGGGTTCGGGATCTGCTCGAGCTGACATCACTGCTGCACAGCAGCCTGCTCGATCGGCACCGCCCACTGTGGGAAGCGCATGTGATCGAGGGACTGAAGGACGGCCGCTTTGCGCTCTACACCAAGTTCCACCACTCACTGATCGACGGTGTGTCGGCGTTGAAGCTGATGCAGCGCGCACTGTCGAACGACCCGGACGATCACGAGGTTCGGGCGATTTGGACCCTGCCCAAACGGCCACGCCCTAAGTCCGGTTCTTCGTCTCCGTTGGGCTCCCTGATGCGTACGGCGGGGTCTATTGCAACACTCGCTCCTTCGACGGTGTCGCTGGCTCGCGCGGCGCTGTTTGAGCAGCAGCTCACGTTGCCATTCGGGGCGCCGCGCACCATGTTCAACGTCAAGATCGGCGGCGCCCGCCGGTGCGCGGCGCAGTCATGGCCGGTGGACCGCATCAAGGCCGTCAAGAGGGCCGCGGGGATGACCGTCAACGACGTCGTCTTGGCGATGTGCTCGGGTGCGCTGCGTTACTACCTGCTGGAGCACAATGCGCTGCCGGACGCGCCGCTGACCGCGATGGTTCCGGTGAGCCTGCGTTCCGAAGCCGAGGCCGATACCGGTGGCAACCTCGTTGGATCCATCTTGTGCAACCTCGCTACCGACACCGACGATCCCGCGCAGCGGCTCGAAACGATTCACGAATCGATGCGCAGCAACAAGAAGGTCTTCTCCGACTTACCCCGGTTCGAGGCGTTGGCGCTTTCCGCGATGAACATAGGTTCGCTGGCCCTGGCTGCGGTTCCGGGTTGGGTGTCGTCGACCCCGCCGCCGTTCAATCTCGTCATATCGAACGTTCCCGGCCCCACCCAACAGATGTATTACGGGGGCGCGCGGCTCGACGGCAACTACCCGTTGTCCACCGTGCTGGACGGGCAAGCGCTGAACATCACCCTGGTCAGCAACGCCGACAACCTCGATTTCGGTCTGGTCGGATGCCGGCGCAGTGTGCCGCACCTGCAGCGACTACTCGCGCACCTGGAGTCGTCGCTTAAAGATCTGGAACGCGCCGTCGGCGTGTGAAAGATCATGCCCAAACTCAGCGCGGGTGTGCTGTTATACCGGACCCGCGACCGCGCAGGCGGCGTTGTTGAGGTGCTGATCGCCCACCCGGGTGGTCCGTTTTGGGCCCGCAAGGACGACGGGGTGTGGTCGATTCCGAAAGGTGAGTACGCGGAAGGCGACGATCCCTGGGCGGCCGCGCAGCGCGAATTCGCAGAGGAGATCGGGTTGCCGCTGCCGGATGGCCCGCGAATCGACTTAGGCCCGCTGAAGCAACCAAGCGGCAAGGTGGTCACCGGCTTCGCCGTCCTCGGCGATCTGGATATCACCAACGCGCGCAGCAACACCTTCGAAATGGAGTGGCCGAAAGGCTCCGGCAAAATGCGGGAATTCCCTGAGGTTGATCGAATCGGCTGGTTTTCGGTGACTCGGGCGCGCAGCAAGCTAGTCAAGGGGCAGCGCGAATTTCTCGATCGATTGATGACGCATCCGGAATTGAGGGCCTTAACCGAAGGGGCATGATCGCGGTATGTTCGCAATCATGCGAACACTGCGGACGCCGGACGAACGTTTCCAGAACCTGCCCGAATTTCCTTATGCACCAAACTATTGCGAGGTTTCAGATGATGACGGAGGTGTACTGCGGATCGCCTGGGTGCAAGAAGGCCCGGATACCGCCGACCCCGTTCTGCTGCTGCACGGCGAACCGTCGTGGTCCTATCTCTACCGCAAGATGATTCCGATACTGGTGGCCGCAGGCCACCGGGTCGTCTGCCCGGACCTGGTCGGCTTCGGTCGTTCGGACAAGCCGACTAATCGTGAGGACCACAGCTACGCGCGCCATGTGGAATGGATGAGGGCCTTGAGCTTCGATGTCCTCGATCTGCACGACGTGACATTGGTCGGACAAGACTGGGGCGGCCTGATCGGGTTGCGACTGGCCGCGGAGCATCCAGAGCGGTTCGGGCGGCTTGTGGTGGCCAACACCGGGCTGCCCGACGGCGAGCAGCCGATGGCCGACGTCTGGTGGCGCTTCCGCGAGGCCATCACGACCGCCCCCAACCTGAATATCGGCTGGTTCGTGCAAGGCGGTTGTCGCCAGCAGATGAGCGACGAGGTACGCGCCGGCTACGACGCGCCGTTCCCGGACGATGCGTACTGTGCCGGGCCGCGCGCTATGCCCGGCCTCGTGCCGACTTCGCCGGATGATCCCGCATCCGCGGCCAACAAGGCGGCCTGGGCGACCCTCTCCGCGAGCCCTACACCGATGCTGGTGGCATTCAGCGACAGCGATCCGATCACCGGGCCGATGGCCGCCATCTTCCAGCGTGAGATGCCCGGCGCGCACGGGGTCGACCATCCGGTGATCCGCGGCGCCGGACATTTCTTGCAGGAGGACGCCGGCGAAGAGCTGGCCGGCTACATCGTCGAGTTTCTGCGTCGCTAAGCCGTCAGCTAAGCACCGTTACTGCCGATTGGGCGGTCGGTGGCCAGCGTGATCAGAATCGGTATGGGTGTAGCGATCTCGTCCGTCGCGTCGGCGTCCCGGTAAGCACCAATCGTGTACTCGCCTTCGGACTCGACCGCGAACGAGAAGTCGTACGAAAAGCATCGGTATTTGGACGGCTTCTGGTCGTCGTCCGGCCAGTGCCAAATCGACCGGGCGGCCCCGCGGCGCTCGCCTTTGGGGTCTTTGCACACGATGAAGAGTTCCGGGTCGTAGTCGCCACCGGCCGGCGCGTGCACCACGGCGACGATCGGAATCGTCAGCCACATGGGGATCTGGTCGAGCTCATAGTTGGTGGTCGGAATGCGCAGGGCGTTGATCGCGCCGTCTTCCAGCGTGGCAGAACCCGCCACCAATAGTGCGGATACGTGCATCACGATAGGGGCTTCTCGAACATCTGGTGTTCCCGTCTTTGTTTGGTGCTTAGGTCCTGCTCATGATTAAAGCCGCCGAATGGCACACACAACATAGCGGAGCGAACCCCGTGGTGGGCAAGTATTAAATATCATGCATCAATTACTTTGGCCGAGGCCAGGAACAATGTCGCCGAGGCTGAAGGTCAGCGGCTGTTCGAGCTGCGCGTAGTCGCACGAGCGTGGGTCGCGATCGGGGCGCCATCGGCTGAACTGGGCGGTGTGGCGGAACCGGCGCCCTTCCATGTGGTCGTAGCGGACCTCGACCACCCGCTCGGGTCGTAGCGGCACGAACGAGAGGTCCTTGCCCGCGTTCCAGCGGGAGGCTTCGTTCTTGCGGGGTGTGCGCTCACCCGCGTCGTGGGCCGCCCAGTTCCACGGGTGGCCGTCGAAGCCGGTCACCAGCGGCTGAAGCTCGCTGAACAGCCGCCGTCGTTCGGCCATCGGAAAGGCGCCGATCACGCCGACGGACGCCAGCTGGCCATCATCTTGGTAGAGCCCGAGCAGCAGCGAGCCGATCGCTTGACAGAGGGGGCCGCCGGACTTGTGCACTCGATAGCCGGCGACCACGCAGTCGGCGGTGCGCTCGTGCTTGATCTTGAACATGACGCGCTTGTCCGGCTGATAGGTGATCGATAGCGGCTTGGCGATGACACCGTCGAGCCCTGCTCCTTCGAATTCCTCGAACCAGCGCTGTGCGGTCGAGATGTCGGTGGTTGCCGGCGTGACATGGATCGACGGGCCGGAGCTGGTTCCCGACCCAGCCAAAGCGTCGACCAGGGCGGCGCGCCGCTCGCTGAACGGACGCGGGGTGTAATCGTCGTCGCCAAGGGCGAGCAAGTCGAACGCGATGAAGGACGCTGGCGTCTTCGCCGCGAGCATGCGCACCCGCGAATCAGCCGGATGGATGCGCTGTTGCAGTGCCTCGAAATCCAAGCCCTGGTCGGTCGCGACGACGATCTCACCGTCAATCACGCAGCGGTCCGGCAGTTCGGCCCGGACCGCCGCGACCAGCTCAGGAAAGTAGCGGGTCATCGGCCGTTCGTTGCGACTGCCCAGCTCGACTTCATCGAGGTCACGGAAGCAAATGGACCTGAACCCGTCCCATTTGGGCTCATACGACGCATCCGGAGGGATGGACCGAACCGGCTTCGCCAGCATCGGCGAGACGGGCGGCATGACGGGTAGCTCCATGGGCACATTGTCGCGGGCGTGCTGGAATCTGACTATGGCTGCTGCAGCGGAAGAACTCGACGTCGACGGCATCGCGGTTCGGCTGTCCAATCCGGACAAGGTGTATTTCCCCAAGCTCGGTTCGAAAGGGACCAAGCGACGGCTCGCCGAGTACTACCTGGCCGTGGCAGCCGGACCGATGCTGCCGCCGCTGCGAAACCGGCCGACGCACCTGCAGCGCTTCCCGGATGGCATAGACGGCGAGGAGATCTACCAGAAGCGGGTGCCGCAGCACCATCCCGACTACGTGGAGACCTGCCAGGTCACGTTCCCGTCGGGCCGGACCGCCGACGCGTTGAAGGTGACCCACCCCGCGGCGATCGTGTGGGCCGCGCAGATGGGCACCGTCACGCTGCACCCATGGCAGGTGCGCTGCCCCGACACCGATCACCCCGACGAGTTGCGCATCGACTTGGATCCGCAACCCGGCGTCGCGTTCAAGGAAGCGTGCACGGTGGCGGTCGATGTGTTGCGGCCGCTGCTCGACGAACTCGGTCTCGTCGGATACCCCAAAACGTCCGGGGGCCGCGGGATCCACGTGTTCTTGCGGATCACCACCGATTGGGACTTCATCGAAGTGCGCCGGGCGGGCATCGCGCTGGCGCGAGAGGTGGAGCGCCGAGCGCCGGACGCGGTGACGACGTCGTGGTGGAAAGAGCAACGTGGCGAGCGCATTTTCATCGACTTCAACCAGAACGCCCGCGATCGCACCATGGCGTCGGCGTATTCGGTGCGGCCCACCGCGATCGCGACCGTGTCGATGCCGCTGACGTGGGATGAGTTGGCCGGCGCCGAGCCCGACGATTACACCATGGCGACGGTGCCCGATCTGGTGCAGCGTCGAGACGACCCGTGGGCCGGCATGGATGAGGTGGCCCAGTCGATTACCCCATTGCTGGAGATGGTCGAGGCAGACGAAGAACGCGGGCTCGGCGATATGCCGTATCCGCCGAACTACCCGAAGATGCCGGGCGAACCCAAGCGGGTGCAGCCGAGTAGAGATACGGATCTGACCAGGAAAAATAAGCTGAAGTGACGCGGTGCGTTCGCGAAACCCAGCTGGTCCATGTTGCTATCGACGCCAGCGCCGCGGCGACGACCGAGGCGCCCTACGCCGATAGCTTCGTACGCTCGCCGGGCCGAACCTCGTCTCTAGTGCGTAGGCGCCGGGTCCGGTGAACACCAGCAGAAAGAACGCCCAGCAGTACATCACCGCGAGTTCACCGCCGTTGCTTATCGGCCAGAACCCATGCGGAAGGTGTTGGGTGAAGAAGGCGACAGCCATCTCGCCGGAGGCGACGAAAGCCGCGGGACGCGTGAACAGTCCGAGGGTGATCAAGATGCCGGTGATCAATTCGATCAAACCGGATAGCCAGACGAGCGAGCCAGTGGCCGCGACCGTGTCCGCGGGCCGGCCAAACAGCAGGGACGTGCCGTGGCACAGAAACAGAAGTCCGAAGAAGATCCGGAACAGGCTCAAGACTATCGGCGCATGCGGGTTGAGTCGGGTTTCCAGCCGTTGGGTCATGGACTGACCCTACGCAAGGCGGTGTTGTGGCGCGTGCAAACCCATCTCACCCACGTATACGCGAAACTCGGACTTACCTCGCGTGTACAGCTCGTCCAAGAGGCAGCCCGCCATTCCTGAACTCCCGTCGCTGCATGGACATTGGGCGGTTGCGCGATCGCAGCACGCCGCCGGCGAGGAGTGCGATCAGCGTCCCGGCCAGCCCGCCGAGCGGTGCCAGCGGCGAGGGCCCTGACACCAGGAAATAGCCGAATGCGACACCGCCGAAGAGCAAAACCATGTGAATCGGCGTCCAGCGCGCTATTGGACGCAGTCGGTAGGACAAACCCATGCCCAGCAGCAGCGCCAGGATGTGACCGAACGGCGTGAAGTCCGTTCCCAGGGCTGCCACCACCCCGATGCCAAGCCACCAACCGACCCAGACCGCGCGCCAGCGCGACGGTATCGACGCCGTCAGCGCGCCCAGAACACAGACCGCGCCGTAACTGACCCCCACGTCGCTGGCCCGCGCAACCGAGGTCGGTAGCCAGCCGGCCTCGACGGCGGCGACCAGCCCTACCGCGACGAGCAACGTGGCACCGACGTGACCGACTGCGAATGCAATGAGCAAACCCCTGCTGCGCCATATCAGTTCGCCCAGAGCGAGCAGGCACACCAGTCCCGGTAACCAGACGAAGACGTCGCCGCCGTCTTCGACGAAAGCGCTGCCCACCAAGGTGCTCAGGCGGCCGTGCGCCAGATTGTGCAGGTTGGTGCTCATGCGACTCACGACGGCGTCGCGGGTGTGTGGACCGAGCGCCGTCAGCGTGCCGGAGACCGCGACCAGCGCGAGGGCGTACGCCATCGTGACCCGCAACGCGGCTGCGCCGGACAAGGTTTGTGCGGCTGCCGTTGTCCAGTGCTCGGATCCATCACGAACCATCGTGCTAGAAACCATTCCTCGCCACCTAACTCGCCGTGGCGGCGCGGCCCGGGTACGGGTGGCCCGGCCAGCCACGGTCGCGGGCCAGCAGGTCGGCGACCGTTTCGCGGCGTACTAGTTCATGCGGCTGGCCGGCGGCGACGGCGACCAGTGGCGGGCTTCCCGCCAGGTTGCAACTCGATCCCATCGAGTGGTGGTAGGCGCCGGTGCAGGCTATCGCCAGCAGGTCGCCCGGGTGGATGTCGGCGGGCAGATCGACATCGCGCGCGATCTCGCTCCCGGCTTGCCGGTCTCGTCCCACTATCGTGGCGGGGGTCAAACTGGCTGATCGATGCCGGTTAGCCAGTGCCACAGTGTATGTCGATCCGCTGACCGCAGCTCGTGGGTTGTCGGGCCTGCCACCGTCCACCGCGACGAAGACCCGCCCACCGGGCTGGCGTTTGGCGGCGGTCACCCGGTACAGGGTTATCCCGGCGCGCGCGGCGATCGCTCGACCAGGCTCGATCACGATTCGTGGGTGCGGGTAGCTGTACTCGGCACAGGCGGATTCCAGGGCGCCGTCGATGACGGTGGCGAGTTCGCGCAGGCCGAGTTCCGGGGCGCCGGACTTGCACGGGACCGCCTGTCCACCGCCGAGATTAAGCTCAGTGAGCGCAACCTGATGGCGGTCACGAACCTCGGCCAGCACGGCCATCATCTGCCGGATGGCCGCACCGTAGAGCTTTGCGTCGGACAGCTGCGACCCAAGTTGGCAGTGCAGTCCGACCAGGTCGAGGCAAGGCTGATCGAGCACCCGCTTGACCGCACTGGCAGCCTCGCCGCCGGCCAACGCGAAGCCGAAAGTCGGGTCGAGCACCCCGGTGTCCCCCCCGGCTGCCCCTCCAGTTTCCAAGTCGGGAATCACCCGGACCAGCACCCGTTGGCGACGCACCCGGCTGGCAAGAAGCGCGATCTCGCTCGGCGAATCGATCACGATGCGCCCCACCCCCGCGGCGGCCGCCTCGTGTAGGTCGCCAGCGGTTTTGGCATCGCCGTGCAGGATGATTTGCGACGGCGGTACCCCGCCGGCCAGCGCGGTCGCCAGTTCGCCGCCCGAGGAGACGCCCACGCCCGCACCTTCGGCCGCCGCCCACCCTGCCACCGCGGCGCTCAGTAAGGCCTTACCGGCGTAGATCAGGCCGACGCCGGGGAGCGCGGCGCGATAGCAGCGAATGCGCGCCCGAAAGTCCTCCTCGTCCACCACGTACGTTGGCGTGCCGAACTCGGCGGCGATCTCGGTGGCGGCCACCCCCCCGATGCACAGTCGGCCCAGTTCGTCGATGCGGGTGCTCAGCGGCCAGATTGCGCGGTCGAGCTGCGAATTCGACCCACGCCGGAGCGATGGGCGCAGCGCGGACAACGTCATAAAGCTAAAGGTGCTGGTTCCGAGCGCAAAAGGCCATGCTCTTAACAAGGCCTTCACGCACGGAGGCAAATATTTACGGATTCAAAACAGCGTCGTCGCCGGACACGTCGATCATCGCTCAACCAGCAACAATGAACGGAACGTCGACAGGTGCCGCGTGACGGGCCTTCAACAACGCCCGCGCGGCGTCCCCAATCGGAATCCGCAGCGGTAGCTCCGGCTTCTCCGCGGCGTCGGCGACCTCGGCGGCGACCTGCGCGGGGGTGATCAGTCCGGCGCGCGGCGCGCCGCTTTGCAGGATTGCGGACTAGGGATCGTCGGGCAGCGTGTAGGTGGTCACGTCGTCGAGGGCGCCTGAGCTCACCGCGCCGGCCTCCATCAAGGCGGCCTGGATACCGAAGGGCTCCACCTCGATGGCCTGGGCTTCGACCCGCCGGGGCCTTGCCGAGCGCCGACGAGATCGTGCGGACACACAAGCTTGACTTCACCCGCCGCCTCGTCGACGTCGCGCAGGAGGCAGGCGCCACCGATCCGCACCTGCTGGGTGAGCAACTTGCTGTCGTCTTCGAAGGCGCAGCCGCGTTGGCGACCTCGCTGAACGACATCGCGCCCTTTGTGCACGCCCGCGCGGTGGCCGCCACCCTGATCGATACCGCGACGGCGGGCACCAGCGGCTAGCCACACCCCCACATTTAGAGGTCTTGACGATCTCGTCAACCTACTGCTAGACATGGCCTGCGGCACCGTTTGGGCGATCGCCCAAGAAGCACTGGGTGGAGGTTGCAATGACTGTTGCGAACGACACGGACGTCTACTACGACCCCTACGACACCGGCATCAATGCGGACCCGTATCCGACCTACGCGCGGCTGCGCGAAGACGCCCCGATCTACTACAACGAGCGCTACGACTTCTGGGCGATATCAAGGCATTCCGACGTCGAACGGGCATTGGCGAATTGGGAAGCGTTCTCCAGCCGCCGAAGTGACATCCTCGAGCTGGTTCAGTCGAAATTCGACATGCCCGGCGGCGTCATGATGTTCCAGGATCCACCCGAACACACGATGCTGCGCGGCCTGATGTCGCGGGTGTTCACACCGCGCCGGATGGCCGAAATCGAGGACCAGATCCGGCAGTACTGCGTCCGCTGCCTGGATCCGCTGGTCGGGTCCGGGGGATTCGACATCATTGCCCAGCTCGCTTCGATGATGCCGATGCGAGTCATCGGGATGTTGCTGGGAATCCCTGAATCCGAGCAGATCTCGGTGCGCGACGCCAACGATGCCAACTTGCGCACCAAGCCGGGCGCACCGCTGAGGGTCGCCAACGCGGACTCCATCGCCGACGGCCGGGTCTACGCTGACTATGTCGAATGGCGATCCAAGAATCCCTCCGACGACCTGATGACGACGCTGCTCAATGTCGAGTTCGACGACGAGCACGGGGTGCACCGAAAGCTCACCCGAAAAGAAGTTCTGCATTACACCCAGGTGGTGGCGGGTGCGGGCAACGAAACGACGGGACGGTTGATCGGCTGGCTGGCCAAGGTACTCGCCGAGCATCCCGACCAGCGCCGGGAAATCTACGAGGATCGATCGCTACTGAATCGCACTATCGACGAGACTCTGCGATTCGAACCCACTGGACCACATGTAGCTCGTTGGATGGCAAAAGATTTCGAGTGTTACGGCACCACCATCCCAGCCGGCAGCGCCATGCTGCTGTTGTTCGGCGCCGCGAATCGCGATGAGCGCCGCTATGCCGATCCGGACAAGTTCGATATCCGCCGCGACAACATCTCGCACATCACGTTTGGAAAAGGCGTGCACTACTGCCTGGGCGCCAACCTGGCACGTCTGGAGGGCCGCATCGCTCTCGACGAGATCCTGAACCGCTGGCCCGAATGGGACATCGACTACGAAACAGCACAATTGGCGCCGACGTCCACCGTCCGTGGCTGGGAGCGGCTGCGGGTCGTGCTGCCCTGACGGGAGTCAGTCCGGTATCGTGCGGTCCCGGCGAGCCTTCGGGGTCGGCATCTCGAATCGATCGAGTAATCGGTTCACCAACGCAATCGCCTCGTCATGTCCACCCGCGGTTCCCATTCCCTGCTCCAGCACCAGAGTCCGGCCGATCGAGGCGATGACCACCGCGACGGCCGCGGGTGGGAATTCGTCTGTGTCGATGCCGTGTTCGCGGACGATGAAGTTCAGCGCGGTGATCTGCATCTCGCGCCAGCGCTCCGACCAGGCCGCGATCTCGGCCCGGATCTCCTTGCGATGGTTTCCAAGACCCATGAACTCCAACAGCAATCGGGTGTCCTTGGGTTCGATGAGGGTGTCCCAGAAGGCGTGCAACGGGCGGTCAGAGGCCAACGCCCGCTGCTGGCGCTCCAGATAGACCGCGGCACCCTGGCGAAAAACGGCCAGGTACAACTCGTCCATCGTGGGGAAGTAATAGTGCACCAAAGCCGGTTTGACACCGGCTTTGGCGGCCACCCGACGCGAAGTGGCAGCGCCGTAACCCTCTTCGATCATGATCTGAATCGTCGCGGCGATCAGCATGTCGCGGGTAGTGGAGTCTCGCGCCTTAGGGCGTTCGGATGCGGTCACAGTGTGGCCTTATCACACCGCCGGCTCGGCGACCATGTCGAAGAAGGCCGCACCGGAGTCCGGGATGCGATTCTGTTTGAACACGTTGACGGCGTAAGAGACCAGGATCATCGAGTAAAGCAGGTGCAGCAACCTTTCGGCGTCCTCCGGCAACGCGTTGATGTCGAGCCCGTTCAGGTAGGCGATCGCCTCCTCGGCTCGCGGGGCGATGGCGTCGTAGAACGTGACGAGTTCGTCGTAGGGCTTCGACAGTCGCGCTTCGTAGCGTTGTGCCCGCGTGGGCAATGCCCAGTCGGCCACCAATGGTTCCAGATCGGTAAAACCCTCGGGCAAAACCGAAGTAGACATCATGCCTCCCCAGTCCGGTAGGCGTCGACCGTATCGCGGATGACCGTGTGGAACTGGCGGATGAGCAACTCCTGGTCGCTGAGGTGGAAGGTGTTCTGCGCCCGCGTCTTCAGCGCCGAGTGGGTGGCCTCGATGGTGTTCACATCCTGCATCGCGAACTCAATCGTGCTGTCGACCACTAATTCCTGCGCGAGCCGGTCGCGGGCGTTTGCGGGCGGCACGAAGTAGATGTCGACCTCATAGATGTGGGAGTCGACCGTCTCGGGCCAGTAGGTGTAGGTGATGTAGTAGTTGCGCGCCCACAGTTGGATGGAGATGTTCGGGAAGACCCAGAACTGGTCGTTGCCCCACGACGCGATGTCGCCGCGGTTCAGGAAATCCGGAAGAGGTCCAATTTCGGGAACATCATCGGGTCCGAATAGGCCGGCGCGGAACAACTTGTAGACCCAACGCTGGTCCTGGCGGGCGGGTCCCGCGGTGCCAGGCTCGCGGGGTGGCAGCGGCGGCGGGCCGGGAACTGAGGTGAGCATGTGCGGCCGGAACAACTCGTAGTGATACGAATCGACGGGCGGCACCATCTTCTCGGCCTTGGCGACATCCGGATCGATGAAGCGCCCGTGCACGTATGGCGGGTGGTACCACTCACAGACCGAGTCGACGGCCAGCTTCCAGTTCCCATTGATCCGGGTGGAAAACCCGTAGCGCTGGGTCATCTTCTCGAACGGATAAGCCTCGATGCCCAACAGCCCATCGCCGAGAAAACTTCGCAATGGCACCGGGTCTGAGGCGAGATTGATGAAGACGAAGCCCGCCCAGACCTCGCAGTGCACCGGCGGCATCCGCAAGGTGGCCTTGTCGAGGTCGAAAAACTCGCCCTCATTGGTGATGTGGTTGACCTTGCCATCGAGGCCATACCGCCAACCGTGGTACTTGCAGGAGAACGCTCGACAGGTCCCCGACGACTCTCGCCCGGGATGCTCCTGCCAGACGACCTTGTTACCGCGGTGCGCGCACACGTTGTGGAACGCGTGCACGGTGTCGTTCGCGTCGCGGGCGATCACGATCGAGGCGAGCCGCCCGGGTAGGTCGCGGGTGAAGTACGAGCCCTTGCGAGGTAGCCGTTCGATCCGCCCGACGCACAACCAGTTTCGTTGGAATACCGCCTCGCGTTCGGCTGCGAAGAATTCCTCGGAGATCGAGTCTTCGTAGTTGACAGGTGCGGTGCCGAGTTCGGGATAGTCGGTGGTGAACTTGCCGCGTCCCGTCGACAGTCGTTGCTGGATGCTGGTCACGATGTGACTCCTTCCGTTGACCATGGCTGGTCGTCCCAGGCCCGATCGAGCGGTGCCATCTCGCCGCCGAACGGGAAGAAGGCCCGCTGCGCGTAGGTTTCCCGGGCCAGGCCGTGCCCGAGTTCGTCGATGAAGGCTCGCTTCAGTGGGTTAGTGAAGAGTTGGCGCGAGTAGCGCAGCGTCAGCGGTGGGCGCTTGACCAGCTCATGAGCGAGTTCCCAAGCGCGGTCGAGCAACTTGTCTTTGGGAAGCACCTCGTTGACCACGCCCCACTCCTTGGCTTCCTGCGCGCCGAGCTTCATGCCGGTCAGCAGGAAATAGCGGGCACGGGTGTGGCCGGCCAGGAAGCTCCAAATGACGTGTTGGCCGTCGCCGGGCACCTGACCGCGCGGGAAATGGGATGCATCCTGGAAGTAGGCGTCGTCGGAGGCCAGGACGATATCGCCGAGCAGCGGCACTTCTGAGTGCATGTTGCAGGGACCGTTGACGGCGCTGATCATCGGAACGTCGACGTCGAGCACGTTAGTGATTAGATGCCTGGCATACCAGGCCTTTTCGTCGAGCTTCAGCAAACCTCGGGTGCCGGGCATCAACAGATAGTCGGGTTTCTCTACCACGTCGCCGTTGGGCATCCGGCCCCAGTTGGCGTTGTAGTTCTCGCCGGTACCGGTGTGGATGAGGACTTTGATCTCACGATCTCCGGCGATATCGGCGAACGCATCCGACATTTGATCATGTGCCCGCCAGTCCCACACCAGGCTGCCGCCGTTGGTGTGGCACTGCATGAACAAGATTCCGTCATCGGAGAGCTCGAGCCGATAGTTCGCGTACCGGTTGTGGTACTCGTTATATCTGGTCCGCTTTGCCATTCGGCTGCCTCATTCCCGGAGCGGTAGACGTGACACCTGCACTATTTGAGCGATCGCCCAATAGTGCAGGTGCCATGCTTGCATCTCAGGCCGCAGCGGTCAAGGCTCAGCGTCCGTGCAGGAGGGCCACGATGGGCGCGAAGGATTCGATCTGGGACTGCTGGACCGTGACGTAATTGACACCGAGGGCTTCCCGCTGCGAATGCAGTTTTTCCACAATGCTTTCCGAGGGGCCGACCAGAACATTGGGATGGTCTCGCAACACGTCCGGAGAGATTCCCGTCGACTCGGCCACGCGTGCCAGGACGGTCTCCGGATCGTCGGTGATCTCAGCGAAGTAGGGGGAACTTTCGACGTCGAGACGCCCGAAACGCTCACCGGCCGCGGCGCGGACGAAGCCGATCCGGCCCTGCGCGACCTGCTGTGGTTCAAGGCCGTCGGCGTCGCGTGCCACGAACGGCACGCTGGACATGCTGACGATGTCGGCCTCGCGCCCCGCCAAAGTGAGGATGCGTTGTCCGCCCCCGCCGATCATGATCGGCGGATGTGGCTGTTGTACCGGCCGCGGCCGCCCGGCGTATCCGCGGACCTGAACGAATTCGCCCGAGCAGTCCAGTTCCTCGCCGCGCCAATGGGCCTTGATGAGGGCAATGACCTCGGCCAGCTTGGCGATTCGCCGTCCCGGACGATCGAAGTCGAGGCCCATGGCGCTGTACTCGACCTCGCTCCAGCCGGCTCCGATGCCCATTTCCAAACGGCCGTCCGACAGCAGATCGAGGGTCGCGGCTTCCTTGGCCAATACCGCGGGCACGTGATAGTCGATGCAGAACACCCGGCAGCCGATCCGTAGCTCCTCGCTGCAGGCGGCTGCGGCAGCCATCGCCGCGATGGGGGCCAGGTCTTGGCGAGGGGTGTGTGCGGCTCGCTGCGCGGGACCCGGGCCCAGGTAGTGGTCCGCGAGGAAAAGTGTTGAGTACCCAAGGTCCTCGACTTTTTGAACGGTACCGCGCCACTCGCGACCGCCGCCGGCGTTGGTCGCTTGCACTGCGAAACGAAACGGGGGCCTGTACATAGGGTTGACCGTAATCGATGCGGGGTGATAGGCATGTGAAGCCGATCGTTTGGGCGATCGCTCAGGAAGGGCGGGTACTGGCGTGAGCGCCAAGACGGCAGTGGTGACCGGCGGTGCGTCGGGGATTGGCCGCGCCGTCGCCGAACGGTTGCGCGGCGACGGATTTCGGGTGGCCGTCATCGATCTGTCGCCCACCGAAGACGGATTCGCCCAGGTCGCCGACGTCACCGACCGCGCCCAGGTGGACGCCGCCATATCGGCGATCCGCGACGAGATCGGCCCCGTGCTCGTGTTGGTCAACGCGGCCGGGGTGGAGGGCTTCAAAAAGTTCATGAGCATGTCGTTCGAGGAATGGTCGAAAGTGATCGACGTAAACCTGAACGGCGTATTCCACACCATTCAGGCAGTGCTGCCCGACATGGTCGAGGCCGGCTGGGGACGCATCATCAACATCTCGTCGTCGAGCACCCACTCCGGGCAGCCATTCATGGCGCACTATGTGGCTGCGAAGTCCGCGGTGAATGGCCTGACCAAGTCGCTCGCTCTCGAATACGGTCCGAGCGGGATCACCGTCAACGCCGTACCGCCGGGTTTCATCGACACGCCAATGCTGCGCAGCGCCGAGAGTCGGGGTCTGCTCGGTGGCTCCGTCGACGATCACATCGCACGCACGCCGGTGCGCCGGGTGGGCCGGCCGGAAGACATCGCCGCCGCATGTGCCTTCTTTGCATCCGAAGAGGCCGGCTACATCACCGGACAGATACTTGGCGTCAACGGCGGCCGCAACACCTAGTTAGCGAGGGATGGATGTACGAGCGGGACGAACTCTTCATCGACGGGAAGTGGGGGGCGCCGGAATCCGACGCCAGCCTGACGGTGATTTCGCCGCACAGCGAGGCCGTGATCGGCCACGCGTCCTGCGCGGGACCCGCGGATGTGAATCGGGCCGTCGGCGCCGCCCGGGCAGCGTTCGACACCGGACCGTGGCCGCGCATGCAGCCCACCGAGCGGATCGAGGCAATCAGCCGACTGGCCGCGATCTACAAGGACCGCCGAGCCGACATGGCTGCGCTGATCTCCGCCGAGATCGGCGCTCCCATCACTTTCGCCAAAATGGCGCAGGTCCGCCTCCCCCTGACCATCATGTCGGCATTCTGTGGTCTAGCGGGCAGCTACCAGTGGCAGCAGGCGCGTCCGGGGTTGTACGGCAACGACATCCGGATTGTGAAGCAACCGGTCGGAGTCATCGCCGCGGTGGTGCCGTGGAACATGCCGCAGTTCCTCACGGTCTGCAAGATCGTGCCAGCGCTGCTGGCCGGATGTTCGGTGGTGCTCAAGCCCTCGCCGGAGTCCGTGCTCGATGCGCAGCTGCTGGCTGATCTGGTCGCCGAGGCCGACCTTCCGCCCGGCGTTTTGAATGTCGTGCCTGGGGGCCGCGAAGTCGGTGAGCAGCTGGTCAGCCATCCCGGTGTCGACAAGGTCTCGTTCACCGGGTCGACGGCGGCCGGCCGCCAGGTGGCCGTTGCGTGTGCCGCCGGATTGAAGCAGGTGAGCCTGGAGCTGGGTGGCAAGTCGGCCGCAATTGTGCTCGACGACGCGGATCCTGCGGCCACCGCCAGCGGAATTCAGATGGCCAGCCTCGCCAACAGCGGCCAGGTGTGCAACGCGCTGAGCCGGATCCTGGTGCCGGAGAAGCGGAAAGCCGAGTTCGTGGACGCTTTGGCGGCCGGGATGGCGTCGATGACGGTTGGTGATCCCGCGGATCCCAACACCCAGATCGGTCCACTCGTGGCGCAGCGCCAGCAAGAGCGGGTGCGGGGTTACATCGAGTCGGGCAAACACGAGGGGGCGCGCCTGGTGACTGGCGGCAGCGACATGCCGGACGGCCTCGACACCGGTTGGTACGTGCGGCCGACCCTGTTCAGTGATGCGCACAATGACATGAGGATTGCGCGCGAGGAGATCTTCGGTCCGGTGTTGACCGTCATCTCCTACCGTGACGAAGACGACGCGATCCGGATCGCCAACGATTCCGAGTACGGGCTGGCCGGGTCGGTGTTCACTGTCGACGCCGACCGCGGGTACGGCGTAGCGGCGCGAGTGCGATCCGGCACCTTCGGAGTCAACGAGGGCTACATCATGGACCCGGCGGCGCCGTTCGGTGGTGTCAAGAACAGCGGCTACGGTCGCGAACTCGGAACCGAGGGAATCGACAGCTACACGGTGAGCCAATCGATTTCGACCGCTGCCGCGAAGTGATCACGGACCCTCTGCGCAGGCGACGCGTTTAGATTCCTGCCGCAGGGGCATTATAAGTGCGTGGCTAGCAGCTTTAAGGACGTCATTCAATCGAAGTACCTGCTTTTGACGACGTTCACTAAAGACGGCCGTCCCAAACCCACACCGATCTGGGGGGTGCCCGACGGCGACAAGCTCCTGGTCATCACCGACGACGGGTCCTGGAAAACGAAGCGGATCAACAACACCCCCCGAGTGACGATCGCCAAGAGCGCGGCGTTGGGCAAGCCCAAGAGTGCGGAGGTCGAGGCGGTCGCGCGCGTGCTACCGAAGTCGGAGACGCGGCGGGTCTACAACGCGGTGCTCAAGCGGTACTGGTACCACGCCTGGTGGTTCTACGCGCACTCGATCGTGCGTGGCGGCATCGACAAGGTGCACGTCGGTCTGGAGATCAAACCCACCGCCTAGGGTTCACGTATGACGCAGCCCCGGCCTTCCACCGATTTCAAAGCTCCGATTTTGGCATTGGTGGCAGCGGTCCGCGTCGGGGTGGGAGCCGCCATGCTGCTGGCGCCGGGCAAGTTCTTCAAACCCGGATCGGGTACGGAGACGTTGCTCATGCAAACGGTAGGGATCCGCGACGTGGTCATCGGGTCGGGCGCTTGTGCCGCGTGGATGCGCGGTGGCGGCGGCGAGTTCCGGGGCTGGGCCACCGCCGGTTTGATCAGCGACAGCGCCGATCTCCTGCTGGGTCTCCGCAGCAAACCCCTAGTCGGCACCAAGAGTTCGCTCATTGCCACGCTGGCTCCGGTGCCGTTCGTGGGTGCCGGCTTGCTCGGCCTTGTCCGGAGAGCTCAGCCGAAGTAGTGGCCCGTCCGGACGTCCTCGACCCAACCCGGATGGCCCGGCTCCCAACCCAATAGCCCGCGGGTCTTGTCGTTGGAGGTGGGGTTGTCCAAACCGGCGAAGCCGGCGAGGAAGCCGAGGTACTGCGGCGCCTCGGCATCGGCGATGCTTTTGGTCGCGATGCCGAGCTTGCCCGCGATGGTCTCGGCGATCACCCTGCGCGGAATGCCCGTGTCACCCACGCCGTGCAGGTTCGATCCCGCGGGGGCCTTCTCCAGCGCCAGGCGGTACAGCACGCCGATGTCGTAGGTGTTGGCCGCCGGCCAGCGGTTCGAGCCGTCGCCGGTGTAGGCCGCCACACCGTTCTCAGCGGCAAAGCCGATTAGCGCATGGGTGAATCCGTCGTGGTCGAGGTCACTATGGACCATCGGCGCGAGCCGGACGACGGAGGAGCGCACGCCATGGCGCCCCAGACCGATCGTGTAGTTCACCGCGTCCGTGCGGGGACCACCCTCGGACTGGTCGTCCTCGGTACCTGGGCGGCCGGTGATCCCGGCCATCGCGAGCATCAGCGTGTCGCCGATAGCCCGGGTGGCCGCCGAGTCGGAGTCGACCGCGCCCATGAAGTTGATTTTCCGCGACGCCTTAGCGGTTCAGGGCCGCGACCGTGTCGGCCACGGTGTCGTATGGATCCCGATAGTTGACGCCGAGTTCGCGCTCGCTCGGGGAATCATCGGACGCCGGCATCTGGGTGTAGTACTGCATCCCGGCGGACGTGATCGGGGTGTCGAACGGCAGAAATCTGCCCGCCCGATCCAGCACGGCCCCCGCAACGCGTAGCGCGGTGTCGGGAATCGGAACGGCGAGCACCGGGGTGGCGGCGATCTGGCCGAGCATCTTTGCCAGCTCGGACACCGAAACCCGATGACCGCCGGCCGTGTAGCGGCGCGGCCCCCGCCCGGGATCCAACAGTGCCGCGTGCAATGCGGCCAGATCGCGGACGTCGATGATCAACCATGCCGCGCTCCGCCCGGGCACCGCGTGCATTTGCAACGCCGCTTTGACGCCCTCGCCTGCTTCTCCATATTGGTTGCCGGCCGGCGGACCCAGAACCATGCCGGGATAGGTGATGTTCACCGGCGCACCGGCGTCCTGTAGGCCGCGAGCATAGATATCGACCTGCGCCTTGGACGTCCCGTATCCATCCGCTCCACCGGTAACCGGCAGGTCCGCAGTCAGCGTGTCCAAGTTCGGATGGAACAGTGCCGTGAAGCTCGACACATGAACGATGGGGTCCAAACCGAGCTCGACGGATTGACCGAGCACGTTTTGGGCGCCCTGCATGTTCGTGGTCAGCATCTCCTGGGTCTGTCGCGGATCGGTTGCCACCAGGGCGGCGCTGTGCACGACGGCATCGCACCCGGCCAATGCCTTACGTACCGACACCCGGTCGGTGATGTCCCCGACGGCATAGTCCGACACGTCGACGCCCAGTTTTGCGGCGGAGGTCTCCAGCCGTGCGGGATTTCGCACCAGGAAGCGGATGGAGTGCCCCACGTCCGCGATGGCCTTCGCGGTCCACCCGCCGACGAAGCCTGTGCCGCCGGTGACCAGAACACGCATGGTTGTGGATTCTGCTCTGGCTCGCCGCCCGGCTCTGCGCTGGGGCTTGCGACGGCTGCCGCGAGCAGAGTCCGGCTGCCGTCAATCCGTTGTTTGAGCGGCTCTCAACTCCTGCTCGGCTCGATCTGTGAAGGTCAGCTTCTCGGCGGTGGCCAGGGCGATCCGCGTGCTCGTCTCGTGCTTGGACAACGGGTGCATGTGGTCCCATCCCTCGATCACCAGCCTCGGAGTCTGGTCTTGGCCGCTGAACTCCTCCAGGAATTGATGGAGGGACTCACCTGTCGTGTGATCGACGAGAGGCACACGCGAGCTCAAGTGGAGATAGACCGCCTGTGTGCCGTGCGGAAGTTGCCCAAGTTCCCGAATCACGTGGAACAGGTTGAAACACACGAGGGGACCATCCAGGTACAGGTGGTAGGTGCCCTCATCGAATTCCCGTTGCGACACCGGATTGCGAAATAGACTGAGGAAGCGGCCGGCAAAATTCGGTTTGGCGAATTCCGAGCCGTTACTCAGGGTGTGCCAGAGGCCCACGTACCACAGGTTCAGTACCAACTCCAGGACGATGCCAGCGGTGATGCCGATGAGCAGGTCCGTCGTGACCGTCAGGAGCACTGTGGTGACGAAGACGACGAACTGCTCCGTCCCGATCCGCGCGACCTTGAGCCAAAGCGCGGGCTTACACAGCTTGTAGCCGATGAAGACGAGGATGGCGCCCAGGACCGCCATCGGGACCATGTCGATCACGTAGCGGCCGAGCAGGACGAACGTCAGTAGGAAGCAGGCGTTGTAGAAGTTGGCCCACTGGGTCCGGCCGCCGGCCAAGACATTCGCCGTGCTCTTGACTATGCCGGGGATGATGGTCAAGCCACCAAGCAGGCTCGAGGCGCCGTTGGACACGCCCATGGCCAGCAAGGTCCGGTCCGGGTCGGACCGGCGGCGATAGGGGTCGATGTTGTCCACGGCCTTGATCGTCGCCAGGGACTCGGTCGCGTCGATCAAAAGCAGCGTGACAACCAGGTAGGCCAGGGGCAGCAACAGTGCGGGATTGGTGAATGCCTCACCGAACTGGGGGAATACGATCCCGTGCTCGAGCGAATCGGGCACGTTGACCAGGTGGGATTTGTCCAACTTCAGGATGAATGTGCTGACCACCGTGCCGGCGAGGAACACCCAGACCGGAGGCGGCATGACCTTCAGCAGCCGCCCGGGCAGGGCCGACAGCACGAACAGCGCCGCCAGGCAACCGATCCCCAGGGCGAAGACCGGGTGACTCATCGACGAGACGTGGCGGGGTACTTCGCCGAGGACCGCCCAGAATTCGTGGGCCTCGAACTTCACTCCCATGAAGAGAGGAATCTGCTTGACGATGATCATCAGGCCGATCGCCGCCAGCATGCCCTGGATGGCCGCGGCCGGGAAGATGGCGCTCAGGCGCGCCACCTTCAACTTGGCGAGGATCACTTGCAACACGCCCGCGATGGCGATGGCCACCAGGACCAGAGGGTATCCGACGGCAAGCAACTCCGATGTCGAGGCGCCTCGGCCCAGGCGGGCGTGTCCCAGGTGGATCATGCCGGCGAACAGGACCGGCGCCAGTCCCGCGGCCGGGCCGCTGATGGTCACATATGAGCCGCCCAAAAGAGGCAAGACGAAGCCGGCGATGATCGCTGACATGATCCCGCAGATCGGCGGCGCGCCTGAGGTGATCGCGATTCCCATCGAGAAGGGCAGCGAGATCATGGCCACCGTGAAACCCGAGCGAAGGTCATATCGCCAGTGTTTGAGACCGCCCAGGCCATTGCGGGGCTTTTCGGCCGGAACGGTTAGATCTTGTTGCATGGGTGAGCCCCTCTCAACAGCGGCTTGAATAGGTTGCGGGTGAAGTTCTCGCAGAATTCGTGCAGCAACGATCAACTCCACGACGGGATGAGGGAAATACCGGGTGCGGCAGGGACTATCGAGTGACAGTCGGCGCTGCGGGGTGCTCCTGTTCCCCGCGATCACCGTGGAATCCGCGCTGCAAATGGGGTCGCCGAGTTAGCGGGCCGCCGCAACGATTAACCCCACCCCGGCCCGGGAGGGTGCTAGCGCGATACTCGTCGCGCCTGTTACGACGGCTGTTTAAGACCCGATGAGTCGCGGTCACGACGAGGCTCTCGATAGCCGCAACGGGTATACCAGCGGTCATGCGTGGCTCCCACCTGTTGCCGTTCGGGTTAGATCATCCCGGACTTAGGCGCGTGAAGCGAGTCTCATCGCTGCGTTCACAAGACTGTAACCTTGCGAAAACAAATCCACATCCGATACCATCCGCGCTGGTTGGAGCGCCCGCGGCACCGAGATCTGGGCCCTGATCGATGCCGCTATATGTGGCTGCTGGCGAATCCTGCGGCTTGGCCGGTCATGCCGTTCACGGGATACAGGGCGTGCGCGAGTTGGCTGGTGCCGTCTCCGCAGATCCCATCGCCTTGAGCGCACAACTCCAGCGTCTTGGGCCGATAGAGCGGCCCGATCGTGATGGGTGGCGCCCCGTACTGTCCGAGCCATTGATTCGAAGGCGTGCCGAACAAAGTGACCGCGGCGACGTGGTTGGCGATTTCCGGCGGCAACGGGCGGGGGACCATATCAGCGGGCACGCCGGGCGGTACGGCGGCCGAGGTGACGTAGCCGGCCAAGGCCGCGCCCTGCGAATATCCGCCGAGGACCTCCTTGGTCTGGGGGCAGTTCGCCGCCATGGACTCGATGTGCGCGCCCGCGTCGCGGATCCCGTCAACGACGGTCCTGGGGAAATCTGGATTGCTGAAGTCGGTACTGGCTTGGTAGTTGACCGGGTACACCCCAAGCGACCTGCCGCCGATGTCACCGCGGAGCGCGTCGGCAAATGGTCCTCCGACGCTGCCAATGCCGGGTGGCTCACCGCTGCCGCGTGCGAAGACGACTTCGACGTCGGGACACGGGTCGGCAGACGCTGACGGGACCGGCAGGCTGAGCAGTGCGGAGGTCACCGCGACCGCCCCTGCCGCCATGGCCGGCGCGAAGTGTCGCGCCAGTCTCAATTTGAAGACAACCATCTGTTCCCCCGTTTCGTTCGGTTACCTGTTCTTTGTCATTCGATACTTATTACGAGACGGATGGCCAGATCGATCATTTTTCGACCTGTCACCATGGAACTCGTGAACAGCGCGGTCGTGATCGGGATTGTGGTGGTGCTGATCCTGTTGGGCATCGGCACCGTGATCAACCAGCTGCTTCGGCTGAAGAAGTGGCTAAAAGATTCGCCTCGCGGCCCCGAGCCGCCCGAGAGCTGAAGCTCGTCAAATAGCAGACCAGGAAGCCTGCGCAAATCACCGGCAGACTTCCTGGTCAGCAAAGCAAGCTACTTCTTGAAGGCGTCCTTCACCTTCTCGCCGGCGTCCTTCAGATTGGACTTCGCCTGATCCGCCTTGCCTTCGTTCCGGGTGTCGTGGTCACCGGTGACCTTGCCAATGGCCTCCTTGGCCTTGCCGCCCAGGTCCTCGATCTTGTTCTTGATCTTGTCTTCCGTGCTCATGGAGCTCCCTCTTCTTACTGTTCGATTTCGTTACCAAGTTCGGGTACCCGGCCGCCGGCGACTTGAATCCGCTACCTCTTGAAGGTGTCTTTGACCTTCGCTTTGACCTGATCGAGCTGCCCTTCGTACCGGTGCGACGGTTGCCGGTCACCCGGCCGACCGTCTCCTTGGCCCGGCCGCCCCGGTACTGGGCCTGGCGTACCCGGTGGCGCGTGATGATAAAACCGAACCCCACGGGCCTCCGCCCGCCTGATAGCTTCAATCTCGTGATGGCACAACGTGGTGCGGTAACTCTTCTGGTGACCGATGATGGCTTGCCGCGCGGTGTGTCCGGCGCCGCCGACCCGCGCTTCGCAAATGTCATCAAGATCTTCTCGCGGCTGTTTCCGGGTCGCCGGTTCGGCGGCGGCGCCCTCAGCGTTTACATCGACGGCCAGCCCGTCGTCGACGTCTGGACAGGATGGTCGGACCGGGCCGGTACGCAGCGCTGGACCGCCGACACCGGTGCAATGGTGTTCTCCGCGACCAAAGGCGTCTCGACGACGGTGATTCATCGGCTGGCCGATCGCGGCCTGCTGTCCTATGACGAGCCGGTCGCCGAATACTGGCCCGAGTTCGCCGCGAACGGCAAGGCTGACATCACAGTGCGGGATGTGCTGCGGCATCGAGCCGGGTTATCGCATCTGCGAGGTGTCACCAAGACGGTGTTGATGGATCACCTGCTGATGGAGCAGCGCTTGGCGGCCGCGCCCGTCGATCACCTACGCGGCGTGCAGGCCTATCACGCGCTGACCTATGGCTGGTTGCTGTCCGGCCTGGCCCGGGCGCTGACGGGTAAAGGCATGCGCGACCTGATCCGCGAGGAGGTCGCCCGTCCGCTCAATACCGACGGGCTGCATCTTGGCCGCCCTCCCGAAGGCTCGCCGACCAAGCCGGCACAGATTCTGCTGCCGCAGAAGTTTATGCGCGCCCCCGTGTTCAACTTCGTCGTGCCCAGAGTGGCGGGACTGCGATTCTCGGGCGCGCTCGGCGCGATGTACTTCCCTGGCGTCACGTCCCTGATGCAAGGTGACACGCCCTTCCTGGACGGCGAGATTCCGGCAGCCAACGGGGTGGTGACCGGCCGCGGCTTGGCCAAGATGTACGCCGTGCTGGCCAACGACGGCCGTATCGACGGCAAAAAATACTTGTCGCAGGAGTTGGTGCGTGGCTTGACGGGTGAGGCGCGAGCCAGGCGGCCGGACGCGAACTTGGTGGTGCCCATGCCTTTTCACCTGGGCTACCATGAATCGCCGGTTCCGGGCCTGCTCAGCGGGTTCGGCCACGTGGGTCTGGGTGGAACCCTGGGCTGGGCCGACCCCGAGGCCGGCAGCTCGTTCGGCTTTGTCCACAACCGGCTGCTGACGCCGATGGTGTTCGACATGGGCTCGTTCGCGGGGTTGGCCGGTCCGCTGCGCGATGCCATCGAACTCGCCCGCGGCCAGGGTCTGATCGAAGTGCCGCAGCTCGGCGCGTCCTATCCCAAACCCGCTCGGCGACGGTCGACCGTCCCCGAGACGGCAGCGTCGGGGAACGGCTAGTTTTTCGGCGCTAGACCTTTGCGAAGCCGCGGGGAAGTGTTAGCGGAAGATCGGCGTAGGTGGCGATGCCCGGCGCCGCGGCCACGACGGCCGGGATCGCGTTGATGACGGGAACTGCCGTCATGATGTGGCCGAGGTCCATGAATTCCTCGAGCGTCGTGGCTTCGAAGTAGGGCGGCGGCAGGAAGCCGACCTTGGTCGTCACCGTCGGCTGCCCGTCGACCTGGATGACCCAGCCATCTTGCTCGATCTGCCAGTCTGGTTCGAGCGTCTGCCCCTTTTTCCACCGAACATTGAGGTCGATGAGTGTCTTGCCGTTGACGATTCCTTGCCAGCTGATGTACGTGCCAGCGACGTGTCCCGCGGGTATGGTCCAGGACGCCATTTCGAGGTCCGCCGTGGTTTGGGCGAACTCGGCGACGCACTTCACCTCGTCGAGTTCGACGCCAAGCGCGTCGCCCACCAGCAGGACGGCTTCGCCGAAGATGGCGGTCCCTTTCTTGGCCATCGCCTGCAGGTCCGGATGGTCGATCGGCTGGCCGAAGCCCACCGGCTTCTCGGTCTCGGGTGAGTCGTAGAACGTGGTGTCGGCGGCCTCGTTGACGGTGACCTTGTCGATCCGGTTGCACACCATCGCCGAGACGATGGCCAACAATTCGGCGAAGCCCGGGCTTACCCCGGAGCCGAACATTGTCGAACCGCCCTTTTCACAGGCCTCGAGAATGCGGTCGCGCCCCTCGCCCAGGTTGTGCCCGGTGACGAAGGACGCCGTGGTCACCACGTTGACGCCCGCCGACAGGATGCGGACCAGCTCGCCGACGTCGATCCACATCGGGTTGTAGACCACGCAGTCCGGTTTCAGGGCCAGCAGCTCGTCGACGTCGTTGGTGGCGGCTACCCCCAGCGGTGCGATGCCGACCAGTTCGCCGGCGTCACGGCCGACCTTCTCCGGCGACCACGCATAACACCCCACAAGTTCAAGCAGGGGATTGTCGGCGATCGACTTCAGCGAGCTTTTGCCCACGTTTCCGGTGTTCCACTGAACCACTCGATAGTTGTTTGGCACTCGCTCAGCATAGGGAATCGCCGGCGGCCTTAGTAGGCGGATTCGGAAGCCAGGATCTCGGCCAGGAACGCGTCGTCACCCGGCTGGTCCATCCGTAACCGCGCCAAGCGGCGCACGCGGTCTCTGACGTCGCGGGATTCCGTCGCGTCAGAGATCTCCGCGCCGATGATCACCGCGGTGGTGGGCCAATCGTGGCCCCAGGCGACCTGTTGTGTCAGCGGCCGCTGATGTGTGTCGACCAGCGGCAGGGTCGCGCGGCCATCGGCGTCGAGGGTACCGATGCTGCTGACGGCCGCCGACCGCAACCGCACGGCGATACCGGTCGCCGGGTCCGGTCCGATGACGGCGGCCCGCACGACGGCACTCGCCGCTGGCCCGGTCACCTCGACAGTCCATTCGACTGTGTTCTCGGCCGCATCGAAAATCCCGGGGGGAACCGCGTTCCAGTCGATCGAGGCGACGCCCCGGGCAATCGAGCTCCCGCGCCGCGGAGCTGCGTCAGAGCCGGCAGCCAGCGCGTAGTCGTCACGGTGACCAATCGTTGTCGTCAGGATCGCACTCGAATCATCAAGAACGGCCTGTAATTCCGGCCATCCGACGCCCTCCAGGCCGACGTCGTCGGCCAACCCCGCACCGGCCCGCACCAGGTCCACTATCCGCGCGTCGTCGCTTCGGACGTGCGTGATCAATGCCGTGGCGTGCGGTGCCAGTAGCTGGGCAACGTCGGAATCCAGTGTGTCATCGGTGAAGAAGCCTTGCGCGTGGCCGGTCAGCAACGCCACCTCGACGTCGAGCAGCGCGCGATTGAGGCCGGGGATGCCGTCCCGTCGACTGGCGGGCCACCATCGCCGCAGCCAGTGACCCATGGCCAGCCTGCGGAGCTGGTCTGTCGATCCCGGCACGATGTCAACGCCGCTGAGTTCGATGCCTTCTGGCTCGTCGGCCACAGGGTCCACCGCCCCAAAGGCATAAGCCAGCGCGACGTGTCCGGATTCGCCGAGAACGCGCCAGAGCCAGTCGGCGCGTGCCAAATCAGTGAAGGTGATCTGGGCTGACCCGTCGCCGGGTGGATCGTCGACCGTCCAGGACAGCACCGCGCCACTGACTTCCAGCACCGCGGTCAGCATCGGCGGCGCTACGAGGGGAGTGTCGCGGGGACCGATACGCCATAGACCGGAATCGGCGACCAATCTCATCCGGCCACCTGCAATTCCAGCATCGACTTGATCCGTTGTCGGTGGTCGAGGCTCACCGACCGTGCGACCCCTTCGAGCAGAGACCGCACCTCATCGACATCGTCGCAGGGTTCCTGCCACACGTCGCGACCGTGTAGTCGGGCCCACAGCCGGCTCAAGTACGGCTGCGCGTAGGCGGCGAGGTCCTCGACCACCTGCCGTTGGCGCGGATGGATCGGGCCACCCTCGGCCAGGTAGCGGCGGGCGTGCAGGACGTAGGCTTCCTTGCGCAGCCGGGCCTGGATCTGCGTGGCCAGCGCATAGCGGCCCGCCACGGATCGGTCCAGCGGTGCCAACTCGGCCGCGATTTCGATGCCGGCCACCAGGGTGGCCTGTTTGTCCTCACCGAGTAACCCCCAGGGTGCACAGGCCCGGTCGACTTCCTCGGCGCACAACAAGGGAATGTCGGGCAACGCATCGCGGTTCAGGGCGCGGCGCAGCGTTGCGCGCACCCGGTCGACCACGCTGCGATCCAGCGGGCGATCGCTGTCGGAGCCGCCGCTGATCTCCGGCCGTCGTTGCGGCGCTGCTGAACTCAGGCCTATTTCGATGATCGACCAAGGCAGCCCGGCTGATTCAACGCGGGTGAGGGCGCCCAGGTTGTACGGCGCAGCGCCGGCGATGACGGCCGCCCAGACCCGCTGTCGGGCCACCGTTGCGCGATGGCTGTTGGCGGGTCCGAGGACGGTGCTGAGTTCGACCAGGAAAGGACCGACAAAGTCTTCGCCGGTCTCGTCGGGCCGCACGTCACGCCAACTGCGGTCGAGCTGATCGGCCAGCATGGCGATCGTCTCTGGGCTTGCCATATATTCGCGCAGCACTTCGATCGCCGTGCGGTCGCGGCCCTGGTGGATGTCGCTGAGCACCGCCGCCACTGTCCCGAGATCTAACGGCGCCGGTAGGCCTTTCGTCACCGCGAGCTCGAAGCAAACCGGAAAGTACAGCTCCTGCGCGTTTCCGGTGCGAATCCGCTGCCGCCGGCGTTCCAGCTTGAGCGCCTCGAACCATGCTGCGGCGAAGCGTAATTGGGGACCGCTGTCGATGATCAGGTCACGCATCGCCGCGGCGGTGCCGGGGGCGACGACTGGAGTCGAATACTGGGGGTTCGAGCGCAACCTGAGCACCAACGGGTCGATGATGCGTTTGACGGTTCGGGTCAACGGGCCGCCGTCGTCGCTACTGAGCACCTCGACGCCGGGGCCGATCGCCCGCCAGGCCTGGTCGATCACCGACCGGCGTGGGTGGCCCGCTGCCTGACCCGGCAAGGCAGTCACGACCTGCGAATCCGCGCTCATCTGCACAGGATAGGGGCATTCTCGATATAGCGGCAGCCAAAAAGGTGGGTTCGGTAGCCGGCCGGCCCCTGGAACCTGGTTGCATGAGCAAGCTGACTGTGGCGCTGGCCCGGCACATGTTCGGTCGACGCGCGTTCGTCGGCAGGCCTACCGTGAGCGTCGGCAGCGTGTACTCGGTTGAGGGCCTTGAATCCGCAACCGCCAACACCGAGCGTCAGGTTCTGATCCAGGTGACCGGCATACGGGGGGAGGAGTTCATCGGCCGATTGATCCACCGTGACGGCGATCTGGACATTTCGGTGTTGCGGCCCGGACTGGTCGTGCTGGTCGCATCTGATCCCGCTGCGCGCGAATCGCTTTTGTTGCCCGATGACGTTCTGGCGGTCCGCGCCTCATGCATGCAGCCCGGTTGAGCGGCGTCAGCGTGCGCCGTCGACGGCGAACGTGACCAGGGCGCCCCAGTAGAGCGGGCTGGCGGTGATGACACCGGCACGCCAGCGACGCATCTGCTCACGTTGCCAGCGATTCACCGCGCACCCCGCCTCAACGGTTTCGTGTGCGCGGTCGACGGCAACGACGATGTCAGCCATCGGGTCGGCCGGATCATCGCAGTGTGGCGCGAACTGCCGATAGGCCGCTGTGGTGGGCAGCGACCACAGGGTGGCGGTCACCAACTGCGCCCCACACAGGATTATCGCCGCCACCAGACCGGTCGCCTCGTCGAATTGATAGTCGCCGCCCGATCCGCAGGCCAGCAGTGCCGCCCGCGGCGGCATCGGCAAGCGCAGCGACATCAGGTCCGAGGCGGTCAATGGACGATGATCGCCGATAGCGTCGGCATCCCCGGAAATCATTGCCGTACATGCCAGGTGAAGCGCTGCCCGGTCCGCCCGCCTGGCGTGATCGGGGCCGGTGTCAGCCGAACTCGCGTGCCCGACGTACAGCAGCCGGCTGGGAGTTTGCGCCAGCAGCCGGGCCAGCCAGCCGCGGTCGGCATCCTGCCGGCGGAACAGCTCGACCACTTCGTCGGCGGCCGGCAGCACGGGCCGGCGTTGCATCAGCTCGGTGAAATGCCGCGCCAACGGCGTCTGCGCCGACGGCCTGCCGAGCACAGACCCGAGCGCCGAGTCCGGTAGCTGTCCCGGCACTCGAGGGTCGAGGACCAATATCGGCGGCCCGTCTTGCCTGCTGTCCCAGCCGGCCGGTGCTCGCGGTGAGTGCACGATATTAGGTGGTACCGCCATCAGCACGTCAACCAATTCGATCAGCCGGTAGCCGTCGGTGTGGGCACTGATATCGGCCAGTTGCCAAGGGATTTGGGCCGGCGTGACACCGGCGTTGGTAAATGAGGTCGCCCGGGCACGGACCAATTCCTGCACAGTCGGACCCGATTTGGGCATCGCGAGCAGCCCCCACGGGACCCGTGCGAGACGGGCGCTGGGCGAGATGAACAGTACCGCGCGTGGCGAGGCCAGACACTCCGCCAGCAGCTGCCAGCCCGACGCGCCGATCAGCAGCACGCCCAGAATGTAGGCGATCGTCAGTTCGGTTTCCGGTGCGGAGAAAGGCCCCCTGGACAGTGCCCGCTCAATGGCGTCACGCCGCGTCTCGGAAGCGCGCGGTTCCGGTAACGCATCGGCCAGCTCTTGCAGCGCCGCAAGCAAGGTCGGTTCGTCTATCACCCAGGTGACCGTTCGTGACGGTTGCCCGACGATTCGCAAACTGGTGTACGTGGCGATGCCGACGTCGGCGAACCGCAGGACCAGAGTCAGCCGGTCGGTCATGGCCAAGTCGACCAGGCGGGTTCTCCCGCCGTGACGTCACGGCCGTACCGCTGCGACGCCAACGCGCGATAGTGACTCATGATCGGCGGCGCATCCGGCTGCATCCGTAACGGCGGCAATGGGCCTAACCGGGTCAGCGAAACGTCACCAGGTGTCGTTGGGCCTGCCGCGGCCGTCACCGGTATGGCCGGCTCGGTGTCGAGCAGAACCGGGGTAGTAGCGGTGGCCGCCCAGTCGCCAATTTCCGGCCTGGCCCCCGGAACCTGTGGCTCGGTGCTGAAAGTTCCTCGAGCGCTGTGATACTCGATCAGCTCGCTGATCAGCTCGGTGTTGTCCCACTCCCAGGCGACGGCGAAGGCGCCCGCCATGATTGGTGCCGAAATGCTGTTCGCCCAACGGGATCGGGCGTCGGCGTCGGCGATCGAATACCGCACCGAATCGACGGCCAGTGCGGCCGGCACCTTGAGTTCGGCGGCCAGTTCGAGCTTGGTCGCCGCACGCAGGTATTGCGGGCCGCCGACCTGCGCCCGGGTGACGCCGAGTGCGCCGGCTTGTCTGGCTTCGACCTCGCGCCACGTGTCGGACGGATCGCCGGCAGCGTCGAAACCGAGGTCGGTCAACGCATCCGCCCGCCACACGGTGCCCAGGTGGTTGTCGAGTTGGGCGTACTGCGGCCAGCTGCTGCGTGGCGACGAGTCGAGCCATTCCCGCGCCTGCGCGATCAACTCGACCGCGTCCGCGAACCGGCCGCGAAAGATGGCTATCCAGCTGCGCTGCAATAGAATGCGATGAATGTGCAGTGGCTTACCCAGTTCACGCCAGTGCCGCTCGGCGTGTTCCCAGCATTGGTCGGCCGCTTCCAGCGCGCCGCATGCCATCCTGGTCAGCCCGAGATAGAGCCAGCAACGGGAGACGTCATGAGCTCGGGCGTACCGAGCGATGACGGGATAGGCTTTCGAGACCAGTTGCTCGGTGGCCACCTGGTCGCGCGCCGACCAGCGCGCCGCAGCGAGCTCTAATTGCGCCCTGGCGGTTGCAAATTCCCATCCGTTGGCTTGGGCCCGGGCCTCCGCGCGACGCAGCCAGGGTTCGGCCTCGGGCAATCGCCCGGTCTCGACGCAGAATCTGCCGTACGCGGTGGCTCCGGCTATTCGAACGTAGTCGGCGAGCTGGCCGGCGCCGTCGGGTTGGGCCGGACCCTGCAAGGCGCTGAGTACCTGCTCCCACAGCGGAACCGATCGCACGTGCAGGTCATCGTCGCAGAGCGCGGTGCCGCAAAGGATTTGGGCGTAGGTGAGCAGGTTCGCGTGTTCCCCGTCGGCTTTCCCGTCGACTCCCAAGTCTGCCAACGTCGCCAGCGCAGCCGCGGCGCGTTCGTGATCGCCCTGCGCCGCAGCCAAACCGGTTTCCAGAAACCGGGCTCGCCGCGTGTATCGACACAACAGGTGCGCGACCTCGGTGTCGGACATCCGCACCTGGGCGGCCACGTCCGGCATCGTGCCGGCGGCGATCCCCGAATAAATAACCAGACAGTCGCGGATGCGCCGGATGGACTCTCGCACTCCGTCATCGGCTCCGCGGGCAAGATAGATCTCGCCGAGCTGCGCAAGAACTTCCAACATGAGATCGTCCCGATCTTCGTCCTCGATCCGCGGAACCAGGGACAGCAGCAGATCGCGGGCCGCCATCTCGTCGGCGGCAAAGGCCAGACGACGGGCGCGCTCTAATTCGTCGGGAACCGACACGGCTGCATCATAAGCAGCCCGGAGCGGCGGACGTGTGAGTGAGGTACGTCCGCCGCCCGGAGTCTGCGCGATTAACCGCAGCTCACCTTGATGTTGAAGTCCTTGGTGATCATTCCGGCCATCGGGTTCTTCATATCGGCGCCCTGTGCCTGGCCGGTGATGGTGTAGGTCTTGCCGTTGACCGCCACGTTGGCCGAGCCGACCTTGGCGCCCATGTTGTTCGCGACCGACAACGCGTTACCGTCGACAACCAGCGCCAACGACTCGACCTTCGGGGTGGCCTCGTCCGTCATCACTACAGCCAACGCCTGCTGCGGGCCGCCGGTGGATCCACTACCGATGTCGATCTTGCCGCCCTGTTTGACGCACGTCACCGAGGCCGGGTTCAAGCCTGGAAGGTCGCTGCCGCCGACCTGGATCTGCGTGCCGCCGCCGCCGGCGGCGACACTTGGCGCTGTCGATGAGGCAGGGCTGGCTGTATTGCCGCCGCTCGAGCAGGCCACCAGCGCCGATGCGCAGCCCAGTGTTCCGATTGCAGCCGCGAGAAGTCGTTTCACGCCGATTCCTTCCGTTCATGCGCCGCCCCTCTGGCGTCGTCATGCGGCAAGTACAAACCGCGCTCGCTGCTACCGATCCCAATTTTGTGGGTCGGGCCCGGTAGGCTTCGTCGACGCGGCACGATAGAGGGAGACAACCAATGACAGTTGTGAAGTGGCTGGAAAAGCCCGAGGCACATGACTTTCCGGCGGCGGCTGACTATCTGGCTTTGATCGCGGACCCGCCCACAGTCAAGAAGGTGACGAAGCAGCTGCGCGCCGGAGCCGTTGTATATAAGAAGGCCAAGGATATTCTTCGGGCAGCGCAGCTGAGTCTGCTACCCACCGACAATCCCCACGTCGCCGCGGATCTGGCCAAGATCAAAGCGGGCGATCCGTTGTCGCCCATCCTGGCGGTCCGCGGTGACTTGATGAGCGGCGTTCAGCTGCAAATCGCCGACGGCTACCACCGGGTGTGCGCGAGCTATTACACAGATGAAAATACCGACATTCCGGTCGTCATCGCCAGCCGGCAGAAGATTTAGCTCCCGGGATTCAGTCCTCGATGGCGACGCCGCCGGCGGTGCGCCTGCGACGCATCCGATGCGAGCCCTTCCCGGTCGGACGGCGGTTTTGCAGCCCGGCCCGGGTGTCTTCGGTGCCTTCGGCGACCGGCGTTTCCTCGGTGGCCTCGGCTTCTTCTGTCTCGTCGGCTGCTACGGTTTCGGTCTCGTCGACTTCTTCCGTTTCGGCTTCGGCGGTCTCGTCAGCTTCGTCAGCGCCCTTCTTGCGGCGACTCGCGCGCTTTGTGGGCTTCTTCGCCTTGATCGGTTTCGGCGGCGGCGGCGGCAGCTCGGCGACAAAAGACAGGTAGAACGCGAAGAATCCGAGTACCGCGATCGCGGCGGCGGCGCCGTAAATGCCGAACAGCCAGCGTCCGGCAGCATCCAGGCTGAGCCAGATCTCGCTGATCGCGGTTCCGATGATCAGCACCCCGGCCAGCACGTGGGCGACGATCGACCAGGTCCTTATCGAGAGTGCCAGCTGCGGGGTGCCCAGTTCGGGTTTGCGGGTGCGCAGCAGGGTGAAGACCACCGGCAGCGCGGCCAATCCGATCAGCACCCCGGCCACGATCCGCAGCGCTGTGCCCAACGTGTGGCCGGTTTCGCCCATCAGCTCGGTCCAGCGGGGCAAGACAAATAAGAAGTAGAGGACGCCAGCGCCAATCGAAAATGCCGCGTGCCACAGCATGGCGACCGTGCGTCCCATACCCCTCCTTGTGCCAGTTCAGCCCATTGCGGAGGATGCGGGATTTGAACCCGCGAGGGCGTTAACCCAACCCGCGTTCCAGGCGAGCGCCATAGGCCACTAGGCGAATCCTCCGTGGCCATGGTAGCTGCTGACGCACGCCGCCAGTCCTGCGGTCGCCGCCGATCCGTCCGGCCTAGGTACTAGACTCGGGACGGACCCCGCGCGGCGTCTATCCTGTGAACTCCCCCAGGGCCGGAAGGCAGCAAGGGTCAATGGGCTCTGTCGGGTGCGCGGGGTCCCCTAAGTTTGTTCGATAGCGAAAGGGCCCCGCGGTGGCTTTCGATTCCCTCAGCCCTGCGGAGCTATCGGCTCTGCACGCGCGCCACCAGCAGGACTACGCCGAGTTGCAGGCCAAGAAGCTGGCGTTGGACCTGACCCGCGGCAAGCCCTCTCCGGCACAGTTGGACCTGTCCAACCAGCTGCTGGGCATGCCCGGCGACGACTACCGCGACGACGAGGGCACCGACACGCGCAACTACGGCGGGCTGCACGGCCTTCCCGGGCTGCGGGCGATATTCGGGGAGTTGCTCGGCATCCCCGTGCCCAACCTGATCGCGGGGAACAACTCCAGCCTCGAGTTGATGCATGATCTCGTGGCTTTCTCGATGCTGTACGGCGGTGTGGACTCGCAGCGACCCTGGAAAGACGAACCGAGCATCAAGTTCCTGTGCCCCGTCCCCGGCTACGACCGGCACTTCGCCATCACCGAGACGATGGGCATCGAGATGATCCCGATCCCGATGCGTGAGGACGGTCCCGACGTCGACCTGATCGAAGAGCTCGTCGACGTCGACCCCGCTATCAAGGGGATGTGGACGGTTCCGGTGTTCGGCAACCCCACCGGCATCACATACTCCTGGGAAACGGTGCGCCGCCTGGTCCAAATGCGGACCGCGGCCCCCGACTTCCGGTTGTTCTGGGACAACGCGTATGCGGTGCATACCTTGACGCTGGACTTCACCCGCCAGATCGATATTCTCGGCCTGGCCGCAAAAGCCGGGAACGCGAACCGGCCCTACGTCTTCGCGTCCACCTCGAAGATCACCTTCGCCGGTGCCGGCGTCAGCTTCCTGGGCGGATCGCTGGGCAACATCGCGTGGTATCTGCAGTACGCGGGAAAGAAGTCGATCGGCCCCGACAAGATCAACCAGTTACGGCATCTGCGGTTCTTCGGCGATGCCGACGGGGTTCGCCTGCAGATGCTGCGCCATCAGCAGATACTGGCGCCGAAGTTCGCCTTGGCGCTGGAGATTCTGGACCAGCGGCTGAGCGATTCCAAGATCGCTACCTGGACGGACCCCAAGGGCGGCTACTTCATCAGCCTCGACGTTTTGCCGGGCACAGCGCGCCGGACCGTCGCCCTGGCCAAGGACGCCGGTATCGCGGTCACTGAGGCGGGTGCCTCATTCCCGTATCGGAAAGACCCGGACGACAAAAACATCCGGATCGCGCCTACCTTCCCGTCGATACCCGACCTACGCGACGCGGTCGACGGACTGGCGACGTGCGCCCTGCTGGCGGCTTCGGAGGCCCATCTGGCCGCCGACCGGCCTGTCCCGCGTCCAGTGTGAGCTGAGGGCGGGAAATCCGGCGAAATCTCGCCGTAGGTACACACGCGACGCCGTAGACGCACACTCGACGGCCAGCCCGACCATCGTCGCCGGGCTCGACCTGATTGCCCGGCTCCTCAGCGGACCCTCTCGGGTCCGCATCGTCGCCGGGCGGCGGTAGCCTGGCTGACCGTGGCCCTCTACCGCAAGTATCGACCGGCAACATTCGCCGAGGTGGTGGGGCAGGAGCACGTCACCGAGCCGCTTTCCATCGCTTTGGAAGCCGGCCGGATCAACCACGCGTACCTGTTCTCCGGTCCGCGCGGCTGCGGGAAAACCTCGTCGGCGCGCATCCTGGCCCGGTCGTTGAACTGCGTGCAGGGACCGACGGCCACTCCCTGCGGAGTTTGCGATTCCTGCACGGGGCTTGCACCCAACGCGCCGGGCAGCATCGATGTGGTGGAACTCGACGCCGCCAGCCACGGCGGCGTGGACGATACCCGCGAGCTGCGGGACCGCGCGTTCTACGCCCCGGCGCAGTCGCGCTACCGGGTGTTCATCATCGACGAAGCCCACATGGTCACCACCGCAGGCTTCAACGCTCTGCTCAAGATCGTGGAGGAACCGCCCGAACACCTCATCTTCATCTTCGCCACCACTGAGCCGGAGAAGGTGCTGCCGACGATCAGGTCCCGCACCCATCACTACCCATTCCGGCTGCTGCCGCCACGCACCATGCGGTCGTTGATCGGCCGGATCTGCGAGCAAGAGGGCGTCGTCGTCGACGACGCGGTGTATCCGCTGGTGATTCGAGCCGGTGGCGGTTCGCCACGCGACACGCTCTCGGTGCTGGATCAGTTGGTGGCCGGCTCTGAGGACGGTCCGAACGGCCCCCGGGTCACTTACCAGCGGGCGCTGGGGCTGCTGGGCGCCACCGACTTGGCGCTGATCGACGACGCGGTCGACGCTCTGGCCGCTTCGGACGCCGCGGCGATGTTCGGTGCGGTCGAATCGGTGATCGACGCCGGCCACGACCCACGGCGGTTCGCCACCGATCTCCTGGAGCGCTTCCGCGATCTCATCGTGCTGCAGGCGGTCCCCGACGCGGCAGCCAAAGGGGTTGTGGACGCGCCGGAGGACGTGCTGGACCGGATGCGCGAACAAGCGGTCCGGCTCGGCCCGGCGACCCTGACCCGGTACGCCGAGGTGGTACAAGCCGGGCTGGGGGAAATGCGCGGTGCGACGGCGCCACGTCTGCTGCTCGAGGTGGTCTGCGCGCGACTGCTGCTGCCCTCGGCCAGCGACGCCGAGTCGGCTCTGCTGCAGCGCGTCGAGCGGATCGAGACCCGGCTGGAGATGTCGATCCCCGCCCCTCACACCGCACCGGCAGTCGCACCGGCGCCCGCACCCGCCAAGTCAGTGGCCGCACCCACCGAGCCGCGGCCCGCACCGCCCGAGCCGGTTGCCCAGCCCAGCCCTCCGCCGCCCGCGCCCGAGCCGCCGGCGCCAGCGGCACCCGAGCCTGCTTCCGCCCCGGGTGAGCTCAACGCGGCCGCGGTGCGGACCATGTGGCCCACGGTGCGCGACAAAGTGCGCCAGCGCAGCCGCACCACCGAGGTGATGCTGGCGGGCGCGACTGTCCGCGCCGTGGAGGGCAACACGTTGGTGCTGACCCACGAGTCGGCGCCGCTGGCCAAGCGGCTGTCCGAACAGCGGAACTCCGATGTCATCGCCGAAGCGCTAAAAGATGCCCTGGGGGTGAATTGGCGGGTGCGGTGTGAGACCGGATCCCCGGCACCCGCCGAGGTAACTGCGCTGCCGGCGAAGGAGGAGCCAGCCGCCGTCCCTGAAGTTGATTCCGCTCAGCGTGACGAAGAGGAAAACATGCTCGCCGAAGCCGGCCAAGGCGACCCGGGGGCACTGCGTCGCGACCCGGAAGAGGTTGCACTCGAACTGCTGCAGAGCGAACTGGGTGCCCGTCGAATCGACGGGGGTTAGTGCGTCCACCAAGGTCGCAGGGGCAGGCTGTCGTTGCCCCATACGTTGACGTTGGACGCCAGCACGTGGTGCAGCTGAAGATTGTTTCGTTCGAAGCCGACCCGCGACGCCGCCATGTAGAGGCCCCACACCTTCGCGGTGGCCAAACCGACCTCGGCAACCGCAGGGTCCCAGTGCTCGACGAGGTTTCGGCACCAATCGCGCAGCGTCATCGCGTAGTGATGGCGGAAGTTCTCCGCGTGCAACACCTCTAAACCGGCGTCCTGGATCTCGGTGATGATGCGTCCCGAGCCGGTCAGCTCCCCGTCGGGAAAGACATAGCGATCGGTGAATCCGCCTGCAAACGAACTCTGCTTGTTGTCGTTGCGGGTGATGCAGTGATTGAGCAGCAGACCGCCGGTGCGCAACTTCGACTTGAGGAAGCCGAAGTACGCGGGGTAGTTCTTGACACCGATGTGCTCGGTCAGCCCGATCGAAGAAACGGCGTCGAACTCCGCCTCGGGCACGTCGCGGTAGTCCGAATGCCGCACCTCGGCCAAGTCTGAGAGCCCTTCGTCCGCAATCGCCTGCTGCGCCCACTTCGCCTGCTCGGCCGACAGTGTGGCACCGATAGCCGGCACGCCCTGCCGGGCGGCGTAGCGCACCATGCCGCCCCAGCCGCAGCCGACGTCGAGCAGCCGGTTGCCCGGCTGCAGGTGCAGCTTCTCGAAAATCAACCGGTACTTGTACTCTTGGGCCTCTTCCAGCGTCGCGTCGGCGTTCGGGTAGACCGCGCAGGTATAGGTCATCGACGGCCCGAGCACCGATTCGTAGAACGTGTTGGAGACGTCGTAGTGGTGATGGATGGCCTCGGCATCACGGGTCTTGCTGTGCATCAAGCCGTCGGCGACCCGGCGCCACCGGGGTGGCGTCTCCTGCGGCGGCGGCGCGACCGGCAGCAGATGTTCGACGCCGATTGACCGGACCACATTGGCCAGCACCCGCGCCGACGGCCGCCTGAATTGGACCCTGTCGGTCAGCGTCTTGAGCAACTCGTACGGATCGCCAGGGTGCACGCCGTACGTTTGCAGGTCACCTGAGATGTATGCGCGAGCCAGACCGAGCTCACCGGGGGCGGTGGCCAGGTAGGTGACGCCGCGGGACGACCGGAGATCCAGACCCAGCTCGGCGTCGTCGTTTCCGGCCGAGCTGCCGTCGTACGCGGTGAACTTGAGCGGGTGGTCTCCCGCCGCGGTGAAGATCTCCAGAACCTCGGCCATGCTCAATTTGCCGGCCGTCGCGCGCTCGGGCTCTCTGGTCGTGGTCATCCCCTTTGCACCGCCTTTGCGTAGAGGTCCAGAAGACGCGAATCGGGGTCGTAGGTCTTCTTCACGGTGCTGTAGGCCTCACCGCCGTAGAGCTCTTCGAACTCATCCCGGGTGTAGAAGGAGTCGGAGTAGAGCGACTTGTGCCCGTTGAGTTCACTCACCTTGGCTTCGATCGCCCGGTTGGTGGCGCCCTCCGTCGCGCCTTCCGTCAGGGGAGCCGGCACCGAGGACCAGAACCCGACATTGACGTAGGTGTGGTCTGGTCGGATGGGATAGAGCCGCCAGCCGTCATGATCGCGCAGCCGCAACGGGCACAACCAGATCGGTGTGATGGGTACGTTGTCCAGGAACCACTCCAAGAAATCGCCGGTCCGTTCGATCGGCACCTCGACGTCCTGCACCACACGCTCACGCACCGGTCGACCATTACGCGCATCGATCCGATCCGCGATGCGGAAGCGTTGGTCCACGGCCACGAGCTTCGAGTAGACGCTGCTACGCCGGTAGCGGCGGGGCCACCAGCGCCGCAGCCGCGGGTCCTGCAGCCCAAACGCGCGTGAGCACCAGAACCAGTCGGTGTCCCATCGCCAGAAGTAGTCATGCGTCGTCAGCCGGTCATCCTTGACGCCGGCCCCGTGCTGGATCGACTGGTAGTAGATGTTTTTTCCGGTGTAGTCGCTGACCGGCCCCGGGGTGGTGGTTCGCCTGCCCACGCAGAGATAGCACTCGTCGGCGCTGAACACCACCCCGTCGAGATAGTCCACCGTGGTGCCGTTGCGTCCACCGGTGTCGACGATGCGTGCCATCTCGGCGAGCATCTCGCTCAGCGAGTGGAAACGGAGGTGCCGCAACGCCACGAACGGCGCGACGGGCTCCAGCTCGATCCGAAGCCTCGTTGAATACCCGAGCGTTCCATATGAATTGGGAAAAGCACGAAATAGATCGGAGTGTTGAGTGCGGGATGCGGTGAGCAATTCGCCGGTGCCGGTGAGGATATCCATCTCCAGCACCGATTCGTGGGGCAGGCCGTTGCGAAACGATGCCGACTCGATACCCAGGCCACTGACCGCACCGCCGAGGGTGATGCTCTTAAGCTGCGGGACCACCAATGGTGAGAGGCCGTAAGGCAGAGTCGCGGCGACCAGGCCGTCGTATGTGCACATGCCGGCCACGTCCGCGGTGCGGGTTTCGGGATCCACGCCCAGGACGCCGGTCAGTCCCGAGGTGTCCAGGCCACGCGCGGCGCGTTTGGTGCGGGCGCGGAACAGATTTGAGGTGGGCTTGGCGAGCCGCACCGCGGCCGCCGCCGGGATGGATCGATAACTCGCCATCAACCGGTCGACGCCCGACGTGTGGGCCGAGAGCGCGGATCCAGTTAGAGCCACCACATATACCCTAGTCTTCGGACACAGCCCGTGCATCCAAGCGCGGGCGGGATCACAAAGGAGTTGGGCCTGATGGGACAGGTGAGCGCGGCCAGCACCACCTTGATTAACGCGGACCCCGCGGCCACGCTGGCCGCGGTGGCTGACTACCAGAAGATCAGGCCGAAAATCCTGTCGCCGCAGTACAGCGAGTACCAGGTGGTGCAGGGTGGACAGGGGCAGGGCACAGTCGCCAAGTGGAAGTTGCAGGCCACCAAGTCACGCATTCGCGACGTACAGGTCGACGTCGACGTCGCCGGTCACACCGTCATCGAGAAGGACGCCAACTCGTCCATGATCACCAATTGGACTGTGGCACCTGCGGGACCGGGGTCCAGCGTCACCGTGAAGACCACGTGGACCGGCGCGGGCGGCGTCAAGGGCTTCTTCGAGAAAGCCTTTGCGCCATTGGGGCTGAAGAGGATTCAATCCGAGGTGCTGGCCAACTTGAAGAACGAGCTGGAAAGCTAGCGCGCCTAGCCCTACCTAGCGCGCCTGGCCCTGGGTGGCCAGGAAGCCCGCGACGCCGCGGACCACGGCCTCGGCGTACTTCTGTCTGCCGTCGGGGGATTCCATCAGGGCCGCGTCGGTGGAGTTCTTCATGTTGCCCAGCTCGACCAGTATCGACGGATACTGCGCCAAGTTGAGCCCGGCCAGATCCGAACGGCCGTAGAGGCCGTTTTGACCGATGTAGTTGGCCGGCGGAATGCCCGACGCCTGCAGCTGGTCGCGCATGATTTGGGCGTACTGCACCGAGGGCCCGGCCTGCGCCGCGTTGAGGGGCGGGGCCGAGTAGTTGACGTGGAACCCCCGGCCGGATGCCGGGCCGCCGTCACCGTGCAGGCTGATGACCGCGTTGGGGTGCAGTGCGTTGGCCATCTCGGCGCGCTGATCGACGCACGCGGCCACTGCGTTGTCATTGCTGCGCGACATGGCCGTCCGGACCCCGAGGGCGTTCAACTCAGCGCGGACGCGAAGTGCGGTGTCCCAGGTAAAGGTGTGTTCCTGGTAGCCGTCGTTGGTCGCCGTTCCGCTGGTCTGGCAGTCCTTGGTGCCGCCACGGCCGGTTGGCACTTGACGGCCGATGGAAGAGTCATTGGCCCCGTTGTGGCCCGGGTCGATGAAAACGACCATGCCGGCGATATTGGACGGGGTTGCGATCGCGGTCGGCGTGATTGCTGTCGAGGCAGCAACAAGTGCGCCGACGACCATCCTGATCCCGACACGCCTGCTCACTCTTAGGTCCACGGCGCAAAGGTATGTCGCGCGGTCTACGCTGGGGGTTTCGAATCGCCCAACACCCGCAGGCGAAACCAACTTGAGACCAAAATGCGAGGGGACTGTCATGCAACCCGGAGGCGATATGTCTGCGCTGCTCGCCCAGGCGCAGCAGATGCAACAGAAACTACTCCAAGCCCAGCAGCAGCTCGCCAACGCTGAGGTACGCGGTGAAGCGGGCGGAGGTCTGGTCAACGTCGTCGTCAAAGGCAGCGGCGAGGTGATCGCGGTCAACATCGACCCCAAGGTTGTCGACCCCGGCGACATCGAGACCTTGCAGGACTTGATCGTAGGCGCCATGGCCGACGCTTCCAGGCAAGTCACCGCAATGGCGCAGGAGCGGTTGGGGTCGCTGGCGGGCGGTCTGGGCGCTCCACCGGCCAGACCGGAACCGCCGACGCAGATGCCGCAGCTCTGACGTTGTACCGGCATGTTTGAGGGACCCGTCCAGGACCTGATCGACGAGCTCGGCAAGCTGCCGGGTATCGGGCCAAAAAGCGCGCAGCGCATCGCTTTTCACCTGTTGTCCGTTGAGCCGCCCGACATCGACCGGCTGACCGCCGTGCTGGCGAAAGTCCGCGACGGCGTGCGGTTCTGTGCGGTGTGCGGCAACGTCTCCGACGACGAGCGCTGTCGGATCTGCGGCGACCCGCGCCGGGACGGTACGCAGGTGTGCGTCGTCGAGGAACCCAAGGATATCCAGGCCGTCGAGCGCACCCGCGAGTTCCGCGGTCGCTACCACGTGCTGGGTGGTGCGCTCGATCCGCTGTCTGGAGTTGGTCCCGAACAGTTGCGGATCCGCGAGCTGCTGACCCGCATCGGTGAGCGGGTCGATGATGTCGACATCACCGAGGTGATCATCGCCACCGACCCGAATACCGAGGGTGAGGCCACCGCCACCTATCTAGTCCGGATGCTGCGCGACATCCCGGGCCTGACCGTGACGCGGATCGCGTCGGGACTGCCGATGGGTGGCGACTTGGAGTTCGCCGACGAGCTGACCCTGGGCCGCGCGCTCACCGGCCGCCGGGCGATGGTCTGACTCGGGGCCCGACGCCGGCTGTCACTTAGTCACAACGGCAAAGTGATCACTGACGACCCACGCCGCCTCGAAGGTGGCGATGGAAACCTGCTCGTCGCGGCCGGACATGGTGCCGCTGTCATTGACATGCACCACGTCGGCGTTGGTATCGACGCCGGTGACGACGACGAAGTGGTTTTCCGGACCGCGGTTGCTGGATTGATTCCAGAGGGTCTTGTCGTTGACCCCGACGATCGGCTTGCGCCCGTGATCCAGATCCTGCTCGATCAGGTCGAGGTTGCTGTGGAATGCGCCGGCCTGGATTCCATAGTGCGCTAGGAGCACCACCAGGTCGTCGTTGCTGGTTCTGCTGGTGGGGGTGTAGATCGGTCCGGGATGCCTGTCGCTTGGCGTGTGCTCGGCCGTGGTGGTGATCTCTTCCTCGGAGGGCTCGTGGCCCGTCGAGCTGGCCGATCACGTCGGCGACCGCCATCTCCCCACAGGAGTACTGCGCTATCTGCAAGTGCCAGAAGGGTGCGGCGGCGGCCGGATCGCCGTGCATCCCGGCCTGCGAGTTGGTGTACGAGGGTGCGGCGTGGGCCGCACCGGCGAAGCCGACCACCGATGCGGCGGCGGCCGCGCTCAGCGCAGCGGCGAGCCTGATACTCAAGACGTTGGTCATCGGGTTCCTTCTAAAGAGGTGCACGAGGCGTGCGTGCACTGATTCTAAAAGAATTCTTGCCCCGCAGGTAGCCTCGGCGCGCTGCCGGGCGGATTGCATCCCGAGTCAATGGGGTAATTGGGCAACTGTGACGACGAATCCGTTCGACGACGACAGCGGCAGCTTCTTCGTGCTGGTCAACGAAGAGGAGCAACACAGCCTGTGGCCGACCTTCGCCGATGTTCCGGCAGGTTGGCGGGTGGCTTATGGCGAAGCGGACCGCGCTTCATGTCTCGAGTACATCGAACAGAACTGGCCCGATATACGGCCAAAGAGTCTGCGCGACAGGTTGGCGGAGGGATAGCGGAAAGGGTTTGAACGGGGGCGGTTTTAGGTACCCTGGCGAAGGTGTCTGAGGCGTCCATTCCCACCGTTCTTCGCGAGCGCGCCAGTCTGCAGCCGGACGACGTCGCCGTCACGTTCATCGACTACGAACGGGACTGGGACGGTGTGGCCGAGTCCCTGACGTGGTCGCAGCTGTACCGACGCGCGTCCAGCGTCGCCCAAGAGCTCGGCCGCAACGGTTCCACCGGTGACCGAGCCGTCATCCTGGCCCCGCAGGGGCTCGATTACCTGGTCGGATTCCTCGGCGCATTGCAGGCGGGATGGATTGCGGTTCCGCTGTCTGTTCCGGGTGGTACTACCGATGAACGCGTTGATCTGGTGGTGCGCGACGCCGCGCCTACTGCCGTTCTGACCACGTCCTCGGTTGCCGGCGATGTCGCCAAACACGTTGGGCCGAAGGGCGAGTCCGGTGGTCCGGCTATCGTCGAGGTCGACCGGCTTGACCCCGCCCCTGGGCGCGGATTCAGAGCCGCAGCAATTGACATTGAGAGCACGGCGTATTTGCAGTACACGTCCGGTTCGACCCGTCAGCCGGCCGGAGTCATGATCTCGCACCGGAACCTGATGGCCAACTTCCGACAGATCACGTCCGATTACTTTCAGGAGTACGGAAAGTTTGCTCCGCCGGACACCACCACTGTGTCGTGGCTGCCGTACTACCACGATCTGGGCCTGATCTTGGGAATTTGCGCACCGATTCTGGCCGGAGTCCACGGTGTGTCCATCAGTCCGCTGGCGTTTTTGCAACGTCCGGCTCGATGGATGCAATTGCTCGCCGGCAATCATCGGGTGTTCTCCTCTGCGCCGAACTTCGCTTTCGACCTGGCGGCGCGAAAGACCACCGACGAGGACATGGCCGGGCTGGATCTCGGGGAAGTTCTGATCATCCAAAACGGTGCCGAGCGGGTGCAGCCCGCGACGATGCGGCGCTTTACTGAGCGGTTCGCTCGCTTCGGTCTGCGTGACAACGTGATTCGGCCCTCGTATGGACTGGCCGAAGCGACGGTATACGTGGCGGTCCGTACACCCGCGCAACCGCCAGAAGTCGTCTGCTTCGAAGCTGACAAATTAACCGCCGGTCGCGCGGAGCGATTCGACGGCGGCACCGCGCTGGTCAGTTACGGGGTGCCGCAATCGCCGACGGTGCGGATCGCAGATCCCGACACCAGCGTGGAGTGCCCGGAGGCAACGGTGGGGGAGATCTGGGTGCACGGCGACAATGTCGCCGCCGGCTATTGGGGCAAAACCCAGGAGACCGAGCGCACTTTCGGGGGCGTGCTTGTCGACCGTTCGGCTGGTACCCCCGAAGGGCCTTGGCTGCGGACCGGGGACCTTGGCTTCATCTCCGACGGCGAGCTCTTCATCGTCGGCCGCATCAAGGACCTTTTGATCGTCCATGGGCGCAACCACGCTCCTGACGACATCGAGTTGACGATCCAGGAGATATCCGGCGGCCGGGTCGCGGCGATATCCGTCGCGGATGGTGACACGGAGAAGCTTGTCGCCGTCATCGAGGTGAAGAAGCGTGGCGACTCCGACGCAGAGGTAGCAGAAAAGCTGGCGACGGTCCGGCAAGAAGTCGCGTCGGCGGTATTCAATGCACACGGCCTTGCCGTCGGCGATCTGGTGCTGGTTGCGCCGGGCTCGATACCGATCACCACCAGCGGCAAGGTCAGGCGAGCGGCGTGCGTCGAGCTGTATCGGCATGGCCAGTTCGACCGGTTGGACGGCTAGGCCCGCAGCCGTTCTCGGCGCAGCAACTCCACCTCGGGCAACTCCAGCGGCTTCAGCTCACCCACCACCTTGCTCAGCAACAGGTCGGCCAGCTCCGGGTTGCGGGCCAGGCACGGACCGTGCATGTACGTCGCGATCACGCTGCCCTGAACCGCACCGTCAATGCCGTCACCGCCGCGGTTGCCTGCACCTTGGGCCACCGCGCCCAAGGGCGCCGAGGCGGGGCCGAGAACCGTTCCACCACGGTGGTTTTCGAAGCCGGTGAGTCTTTCGTTGAGCCCGGCCAATAACGGCCTGCTGACCAGTTCGCCGATGGTGCGCGCGTCCTGCGGCGTGGTGGTCACGTCGAGCATGCCAACGCCGTCGACCCGTTCGCCCGCCGATGTCTCATACCAGTGCCCGAGCACCTGGACGGCCGCGCAGATCGCCAGCACGGGCGCACCCCGCTCGGCCGCGCGCTGCAGCCCCGGATGCTTGATCAGATGTCGGGTGGCCAGCCGCTGCGCGTAGTCCTCCGCGCCGCCCAGCGTGTACAGGTCCAGCGATTCCGGCACCGGATCGGCCAGGGTGATCTCGACGATCTCGGCGGCGATACCCCGCAGCAACAGCCGTTGGCGCAGCACCACGGCGTTGCCGCCGTCGCCGTAGGTGCCCATGACGTCGGGCAGCACCAGCCCGATCCGCACCCGTGAGTCAGTCATGCCGCGCCAGCTTTCGCTGCAGCTGCAGGAACGCCGTGTAGTTGGCGACGACCTCCACCTGCCCTGGTGGGCAGGAGGCGATGGCGGCCATGGTGTCGTGCACAAGGGTGTGCTCGACGTCCGCGTACCCCAGCCGTACGGCCAGGTCGGTGCCGCGTTCACCGGCGGCTACCACCGGGGTCTTTCTGAAGGCCTCTCCGAAGTGCTCGAAGCGCACGTCCCACAGCCACGACAGGTCCTCACCGTCGGGAACCTGGCCGTTGACCGCGATGACGACCCCGGCGGCGTCCTTGTCCACCATCGACAGCGCCTCCTGCCAGCCGGCCGGGTTCTTGGCCAGCAGGATCCGCGCCTCGTGCTGGCCGACGCGGACTGTCCGGTAGCGCCCCGCGACTTCATCGACGGCCGAAACGGCCGCCACCGCGGCCGCGGGGTCGGCGCCCAGGGCCACGGCGGCGGCCACGGCCTGGGCGGCGTTGCCGCGGTTCACCGCGCCGGGCAGCGCCAGCCGCATCGGCAGGGCCAGTCCGTCGGGACCGTAGAGGGTGTCCCCATCTTCCGGGTCGAACCACCAGTGCGGGCTGGGTCGCTTGAAGTCGGCGCCAGTGCTGTACCAGTGGCCCTTATCGCGGACGATGACTTCGCCGCTGCGCGGACAGCTGACGGAGTCGTTCGCCCACGCGCCGCCCGCTGCCACCCACACCACGTCCGGGGCGTCGTAGGCGGCCGAGGTCATCAGCACGTCGTCACAGTTGGCGACCACGACCGCCTTGGGGTGCCGGGCCAGACCGCCCCGCAGCGTGCGTTCGATGACGTTGATCTCGCCGACCCGGTCCAGCTGGTCGCGCGACAAGTTGAGCAAGATGACCACCGCAGCTTCTATTGCATCCAAGACGTGCGGCACGTGCATCTCGTCGACTTCCAGGGCGGCCAGCTCAGCGTGGCGGTCCGCGGCCAGCGCCGCCACCAGGCCGGCGTCCATATTGGCCCCTTCGGAGTTGCTGGCCACCGGTCCCAACGTTGCCAGCGCGGCCGCCGTCATCCGGGTGGTCGTCGACTTGCCGTTGGTGCCGGTGACGACGACCGTGCGCCGCCCCGCCCCGAGCTGACGCAGAATCGAGCGGTCCAGCGTCATCGCGACCAGGCCGCCGATCATCGCGCCGGCCCCGCGTCCGGTGACCCGCGACGCCCATCGCGCGCTCGACCCGGCGGCCAGGGCCAGACGTGCACGGGTGGTAACCGCGCCGGCGACGTTCCACCCGCGGAAGTTTATGTGGCCGACACGATGCGCAGCGACCAGGTGATGTCGGCCCGACGTGTAATCCTCAGACCATGAACCCGATCTCCTGGGGCCGACCGGCTGCCGCGCCGGACGGGGGTTGGGCCGTCGTCGACGTCGAGACCTCGGGCTTTCGGCCGGGTCAGGCGCGGGTCATCAGCATTGCGGTACTCGGCCTCGACGCGGACGGCAAAGTGGAGCAGTCGGTGGTCAGCCTGCTCAACCCGGGTGTGGACCCAGGTCCCACCCACATACACGGGCTGACCGCGGCCATGCTCGAGGACCAGCCGCAATTCGCCGACGTCGTCGATGACGTGATCGAGGTGCTGCGCGGCCGCACGCTGGTAGCGCACAATGTCGCGTTCGACTACGGGTTTCTGACCGCCGAGGCCGAGCTCGCCGGAGCCGTGCTTCCCCTCGACACCGTCATGTGCACTGTCGAGTTGGCCAGGCGGCTGGACCTCGGTACGGAGAACCTGCGGTTGGAGACGCTCGCGGCGCACTACGGCGTGACCCAGCAGCGGGCGCATGACGCTTTCGACGACGCACTGGTATTGACCGGGATCCTGGCACCGGCACTGCAGCGGGCGCGCGAGCGCGACGTCTGGCTGCCCGTGCGTCCGGTGACCCGGCGCCGCTGGCCGAACGGCCGGGTGACCCACGACGAGCTTCGACCGCTGAAGGCGCTGGCATCCCGGATGCCGTGCCCGTATCTCAACCCCGGCCAATATGTCCGCGGCCGGCCGTTGGTGCAGGGCATGCGGGTGGCGCTGGCCGCCGAGGTGCGACGGACCCACGAGGAACTCGTCGAGCGGATCCTGCACGCCGGGCTGGCCTACCGCGACGCCGTCGACGACGAGACGTCGCTGGTCATCTGCAACGACGCCGCCCCCGCGCAGGGCAAGGGCTACCTTGCTGAGCGGTTGGGGGTGCCGATGGTGTCTGACGCGCTGTTCATGGATGGTGTTGGCGCCGTTATGAGTGGCACCAGCATGGACACGTTGGCCGACGCCACCCCGCTCGACGAGCAGCTCGCGCTGTTCTGACGCTCAGCCGCGGGCGGCCCGGTTGACTGCTGAAACCACGGCGCGCAGCGAAGCGGTGGTGATCGACGGCGCAATCCCCACGCCCCACACCGTGCGACCACTGACCGAAGCCTCGACGTAAGCCGCGGCCTGCGCGTCGTCGCCTGCACTCATCGCGTGTTCGGAGTAGTCGAGGACAGCGACGTCGAATCCGACGCCACCCAGCGCGTCGATGAATGCGGCCAGCGGACCATTCCCGGCTCCGCTGATCTCGGTCTCAACCCCGTCGATCTTGACGGTCGCGGTGATGTGGGTGGGGCCGCCGTCTTCCTCCGAGGCGTCGACTCGCTGCTTGATTCGTTCCAGTGGCAGCACCGGAGCCAGGTACTCCTCGGAGAACGCGTCCCACATCTCCTTCGGCGAGACCTCACCGCCCTCGCCCGCCGTGCCCTCTGCGATCTTTTGGATTGCCTGCGAAAACTCGATCTGTAGCCGTCGCGGCAGGGCCAGCCCATGGTCGGCCTTCATGATGTAGGCCACCCCGCCCTTGCCGGACTGCGAGTTGACCCGGATCACCGCTTCGTAGGTGCGCCCGACGTCCTTGGGGTCGATCGGCAGATACGGGACCTGCCACAGGATGTCGTCGACGTCCTCGTCGGCCTCGTCGGCGGCCACCTTCATCGCGTCCAGGCCCTTGTTGATGGCGTCCTGGTGGCTGCCGGAGAACGCCGTGTACACCAGATCCCCGCCGTAGGGGTGACGTTCGTGCACGGGCAGCTGGTTGCAGTACTCGACGGTGCGCCGGATTTCGTCGATGTTGGAGAAGTCGATCTGTGGGTCGACGCCGCGGGAGAATTGGTTCAGCCCCAGCGTCACCAGGCACACGTTGCCGGTGCGCTCCCCGTTGCCGAACAGGCAGCCCTCGATCCGATCCGCACCCGCCTGGTAGCCCAATTCGGCTGCGGCGACAGCAGTTCCACGGTCGTTGTGCGGATGCAGGCTGAGGATGACGGACTCCCGGTTGGCCAGGTTGCGGCTCATCCATTCGATCGAGTCGGCGTAGACGTTGGGGGTCGCCATCTCGACCGTGGCGGGCAGGTTGAAGATGATCGGGTTGTCCGGAGTCGGGGCGATGATCTCGCCGACGGCGTCGCACACCTGTTTGGCGTACTCCAGCTCGGTCCCGGTGTAGGACTCTGGCGAGTACTCGAAGCGCCATTGCGTGCCGGGGTATTTGGCGGCTTCCTCGACACACTTGCGGGCACCGTCGGTCGCGATGGCCTGCACCGCGGCCCGGTCGGCACGAAAGACTACGCGGCGCTGCAGAATTGACGTCGAGTTGTAGAAATGCACGATGACCCGGGCCGCACCCGTGCATGCCTCGAACGTGCGCTCGATCAGTTCCGGTCGGCATTGGGTCAGCACCTGGATGGTGACGTCGTCGGGAATGGCGCCGTCGGTGATGATCTCGCGGACGAAGTCGAAGTCGGTCTGGCTGGCCGCCGGGAAGCCGACCTCGATCTCCTTGTAGCCCATCCGCACCAGTAGATCGAACATGCGGCGCTTGCGGGCAGGGCTCATCGGGTCGATCAGCGCCTGGTTGCCGTCCCGCAGGTCCACCGCGCACCACAAGGGGGCACGGCTGATGACGCGGTCGGGCCAGCTGCGGTCGGTGAGCCGAATGGGCTCGACTTCCTCGGCGAACGGCCGGTACCTATCGACCGGCATCGAGGAAGCCCGCTGGGGATTCCAAGCGGGCTGGTCGGGACCGGGTGGGCCCGCGGGTTGGACGATGGTTCGCGCCGAGACGTAGGAGTCGGGGCTGGATGATTCTGGAAAGCTGGTCACGATCTTTGCTCCGGGATGTCAGAAGGAACTTAAGACCGGCGCATCGCGAACACCCGCGACGGGAGGCCGGTCTGGATCAGACCCCGTCGCGGCGTCCGAGGAGGAGCACCCGCTGCACGTTTTGAACTGTACCGCGCTCAGCCTTTCGCGCAAAAAGCGAGATCAGAACGGCGGTGGATCGTCGTCGTCTGGTGGGGGACGCTGGGTGGCGGCCTGGTAGGCGGCTTGCCGGCGTTGGCGGTTGTGGCTTCGTTCGGTGGCGACGCGTTGGGCGCGGTCTTGGGCGCGGGTGCGGCGGCGTTTGGGCATCATCGCGGCCCGCTCGGGGCTGTAGGTGATGCGGTGGTGGGTGTGGAGGGTGGGCATCCCGCCCGCCGGGGCGCACAAGCTGGGGAACAGCAGCGCGCTGCCCGGGGTGCTGACATAGGTGTGCCCGGTCGGTGAGGTCAGGATCAGCGTCCCGTCGGCCAGTTGCTTTTCTTGCCAGCCAAAAAAAGTCTTCACCAAATGATGCGTACGGCAATAACATTTCAGATTGCCGGCATGCGTGGGCCCGCCCTCAGAGTAGGGAACCGTATGGTCCACATCGCAATCGCTTGCGGGGTGGTCACAGCCGGGCCAGCGGCACGTCAGGTCGCGGCAGCGCACGAAATCAGCCAACGCCTTTGACGGGGTATAGCGAGGTTCGGGCGGGCTGTCGCCGGGATGGATCAGGGCGATCTGGCGGGAGGTGCCGGCCAACTCGGCGATCACCTCCGGGGGGATCAGCCCGTCGGCGCCGATCTCGGAGGCCGGTGTGGAGCCGGTGCCGTTGACGGTGGCCTGCTCGGCGATCACATGAATCACCACCGGGGAGGCCGGCGGGCGGGCCCACGCCGCGCAATCCGCCCGACCACAACGGCACCCGAGCCGGTCCGCGCCCGCGGCCAGGGCACCCAGGGCATCGGCGCGGCGCTGCTCGCGGGTCCGCGGGTCGTGCGGGCACACCGTGGCCGCCAACGCATTGAGCCGTTCGTCGAGGGCCATCCCGTCGGGCTGCAGCAGACTGCCCGACAGCTCGCACAGCCCGTCGGTCCGCACACTGATATACACCTCACGATCGGCCTGGTACTTGGTACGCACGCGCAGCGCGTCACGGTCGGCTTTGACCACGATCTTGTCGATAGCACCGGCAAGCCGCCCGCGGCTCATCGACGGCCAGCGCGCCACATTAGCGGCCAACTGCGCATCCACGGTGGCCATCAGCGCGGGATCCTCGATCAGATCGGTGCGAAACACGATCGTCTGAAACATCCGGAAATCGATATCCCCGGCGCAAAAGACCTCACCCACCTTCGGTAGGCGTTCGCGCATCGCCCGGGCATACCGCACCCGCGACGCCGCCAACCCCTGACTGATCCGCAACGCCGCACCCACCTCGGCGGCGACGGCCTCCATGGTGTCAATCGCCCAGTCCTCGGTCTCCGAACACCGCGACAACCGATACCCGAACAACTCCCCGACCGCGACCAACTGCGCCGCCGCCGCCCGATTCTCGGCCCGGGTGGCCGCACAGATCCGCTCCACCATCGCCGCCGACTCTTCAGTCTTCGTCGGACAATGGTGCTCCAACCGCTCGTCTATCATCGCGACGAACTCATCCCGATCGAACATACATTCGATTATGCCACGACCCGGTGACACTGATTCCGATGGGCCTGGGACAAGTCCCTTCCGTGGCGTCGCTGGCACGCATCTTCCGCGAGGCTGGCGTGGCTCGTCTTGAGCCCAAGAAGAAGCCTCGCTCGGCATGGCGGCGGTTCGTCTACCCGGCCCCCAATGCGTGCTGGCAACTCGACGCGACCGAGTACGTGCTCAGCGGCGGCCGTAAGTGCGTGATCTTCCAGCTCATCGACGACCACTCCCGCTATGCGGTCGCCTCCCACGTCGCATTCGGTGAGACCGCCAAGGACGCAATCATTCTGGTGGACAAGGCCATCGCCGCCCACGGCGTGCCCCAACGACTCCTGTCCGACAATGGGATCGCGTTGAACCCTTCGCGGCGCGGGTACATCGGCCAACTCGTCGGTCACGTGGGCGCCCTGGGCGTGGAGGCGATCACCGGCAAGCCCTACAAGCCGACCACCCAGGGCAAGAACGAACGCTTCCACCAGACCCTGTTCCGCTACCTCGACAAGCAACCGCTCGCGGAGTCGCTGCCCGAACTCCAAGCTCAAGTCGACGCGTTCGACCACATCTACAACACCGAGCGTCCCCACCAAGGGCTGCCCGGGCGTGTGACTCCGCTGGCAGCGTGGGAAGCGACCCCGAAAGCCGATCCACCCCGGCCGAAACCTAGCCGGCCGGTCTACGAAGTGCCCGGCCCGAGCCCATACCAGCTCCCCCGAGCGCAGCCACCCACCGATCTGCCCGCCGATACGCAAGTCAGAACCGTGACCACGGCGGGAACCATCGGGCTGGATTCAGTCACCTACCTAGTCGATGCGCAACGTCGCTTTCAACAGGTCCTCGTTATCAGCGACGGTGACAAGACCGGCGACACGATCATCGTCACCGACCTAGAGGGCGAGGTCCTCGCCGAGCACACCCGACCTGCACCCGGCATCAAATACGTCGGAAACGGCCAACCCCGCGGCCCGCGTCCCAAGACCGGACAACCGTCACCGAAGTCCTGACACACCAACCGTCACCGATGTCCTGACACAGAACTGTCACCGATGTCCTGAGACATCACACGGTGACACTGATTCCGAGAATTAACCGAGATGCGCTGCCACGTATCCTGTTGTGGACTTATCCGCGGGAAGGGCAGGCAGAGAAACAGTGGCACTCGTCGTACAGAAGTACGGCGGATCCTCGGTGGCCGACGCCGATCGGATCCGCCGCGTCGCCGAGCGCATCGTCGAGACCAAGAAGCAGGGCAACGACGTCGTCGTGGTGGTCTCGGCGATGGGCGACACCACCGACGACCTGCTGGACCTGGCTCAGCAGGTATGCCCGGCGCCCCCGGCCCGCGAGCTGGACATGCTGCTGACGGCGGGCGAGCGCATCTCCAACGCGCTGGTGGCCATGGCGATCGAATCGCTCGGTGCCCAGGCACGCTCATTCACCGGCTCGCAAGCCGGCGTCATCACCACCGGCACCCACGGCAACGCGAAGATCATCGACGTCACGCCGACCCGCCTGCAAGCCGCGCTCGACGAGGGGCGGATCGTCTTGGTCGCCGGCTTCCAGGGGGTCAGCCAGGACACTCGTGACGTCACCACGCTGGGCCGTGGCGGCTCGGACACCACGGCGGTCGCCCTTGCCGCCGCGCTCAACGCCGACGTCTGCGAGATCTACACCGACGTGGACGGCATCTTCACCGCGGACCCACGGATCGTGCCCAACGCCCGCAAGCTGGACACCGTCACCTTCGAGGAGATGCTCGAGATGGCGGCCTGCGGCGCCAAGGTGCTGATGCTGCGCTGTGTGGAATATGCCCGCCGCTACAACCTTCCGGTCCACGTCCGGTCTTCGTATTCGGACAAACCAGGCACCGTCGTCATCGGATCAATCAAGGACATGCCCATGGAAGACGCCATCCTGACCGGAGTCGCACACGACCGCAGCGAGGCCAAAGTGACGGTCGTCGGGATACCGGACATCCCCGGATACGCCGCCAAGGTGTTCCGGGCTGTCGCCGACGCCGACGTGAACATCGACATGGTGCTGCAGAACGTCTCCAAGGTCGAGGACGGCAAGACCGACATCACCTTCACCTGCTCCCGCGACAGCGGGCCCATCGCGGTGGAGCAAGCTGGATTCGCTCAAGGACGAAATCGGCTTCACCCAGCTGCTTTACGACGACCACATCGGCAAGGTGTCGCTGATCGGCGCGGGCATGCGCAGCCACCCCGGGCGTCACCGCGACCTTCTGTGAGGCGCTGGCCGACGTCGGTGTCAACATCGAGCTGATCTCCACCTCCGAGATCCGCATCTCGGTGCTGTGCCGCGACACCGAACTGGATAAGGCCGTTGTTGCGTTGCACGAGGCGTTCGGGCTCGGCGGCGAGGAGGAGGCGACGGTGTATGCGGGGACGGGGCGGTAGATGGTTGCGATTGGCGTAGTTGGGGCCACCGGCCAGGTCGGCCAGGTGATGCGCACGCTGCTCGAGGAGCGCGATTTTCCCGGGCCTGACCAAGCGTGCGGTTCTTCGCCTCGGCCCGTTCGCAGGGCCGCAAGCTGCCGTTCCGCGGCCAGGAGATCGAGGTCGAAGACGCCGCGACGGCCGACCCGACCGGCCTGGACATCGCATTGTTCTCCGCGGGCAAGACGATGTCGCGGGTGCAGGCGCCGCGGTTCGCCGCCGCCGGAGTGACGGTGATCGACAACTCGTCGGCGTGGCGCAAAGACGCGGATGTGCCGTTGGTGGTGTCGGAGGTCAACTTCCAGAGAGATGTACGCCGGGCGGGGCCTCTGAAAAAGGGCATCATCGCCAACCCGAACTGCACGACCATGGCCGCGATGCCGGTGCTCAAGGTGCTGCATGACGAAGCCCAGCTGGTGCGCCTGGTGGTGTCGAGCTATCAGGCGGTATCCGGCAGCGGTCTGGCCGGGGTGGCGGAGCTGGCCGAGCAGGCCCGCGCGGTCATCGACGACGCCGAACAACTGGTGCACGACGGCAGCGCCGTGCAGTTCCCGCCGCCGAAGACCTACGTCGCGCCGATCGCGTTCAACGTGGTGCCGCTGGCCGGGTCGCTGGTCGACGACGGCTCCGGCGAGACCGACGAGGACCAGAAGCTGCGCCACGAGAGCCGCAAAATCCTCGGGCATTCCCGACCTGCTGGTCAGCGGGACCTGTGTGCGGGTACCGGTGTTCACCGGGCACTCGCTGTCGATCAATGCCGAGTTCGCCCGACCGCTTTCGCCGGAACGGGCCCGTGAGCTCCTCGACGGCGCCCCGGGCGTCAAGCTGGTCGACGTGCCGACGCCGCTGGCCGCCGCCGGAGTCGACGAGTCCCTGGTCGGCCGGATCCGCCACGACCCGGGTGTGCCGGACGGGCGGGGCCTGGCGCTGTTCGTCTCCGGGGACAACCTGCGCAAGGGGCGGCGCTGAACACCATCCAGATCGCCGAGTTGCTCGCCGCTGAGTTGTGATCCGCGGGTGAGTCCGCACCCGCGGTCGCGCTAGCCACGTGCGGCGGCGTGTTTGCTTGCTGCCGCAGAGCTTTTGGCCGGCGCACGCCGATCCGCCGGCGCCGGCTCCCGAGCCGATCCTGCAGCCGCTGGCACCGGGGCAGGTGATCCGGATCGGTCCGACGGCCGGCACCGGAACGCCCACCGGCGACTACGGCATCGGCGCTACCGACCTGTGCGTGTTCGTCGAGTTCCCCACGCGAGCTGCTGCAGGTCTGCGGCGACAGCTTCGCCGGCCAGGGTGTCGGGTTCGGCGGCTGGTACTCGCCGGTCGCGTTGCGGGTCGACACCGTCGTCGGTCGACGACCCGGACGGGGTGCGCTACACCGGCGTCACCGGCGATCAGCGAGCCGCTGCTGGCCGACCCTAGGCCGCCGGGGGCCTCGCAGCTGCCCGCCGGCGTCGTGCAGATCAACCGGCGAACTACTTGATGGTCACCACCACCAAGAACCTGGTGCCGCAGACCACGCGGCTGGTGAAGGCCGAACCGGAGCACGGCGGCTGGCAGACGGTTCCCGGCTCCCGGCGCGACGGCACTTACCAGGGCGGCTCGCAGACGCAGATCAGCGGGTACTACGACCCGATCCCAACGCCCGATTCGCAGACCGGCTGGGTGTACATCGTGGCCAACAGCTTCACCCGCAGCCGTCCGGTGGTGCTGTACCGGGCGACGCCGCAGACGTTCACCGACCGGTCGCGGTGGCAGGGCTGGGCGGCGGGCCCCGGCGGCGGCTGGAACAAGCCGCCGACGCCGCTGTGGCCGGACAGTGTGGGCGAGATGAGCATCATGCAGATCGACGGCAAGACGGTGCTGTCCTATTTCAACTCCGCCACCGGCAACATGGAAGTCCGGGTGGCCAACGACCCGACGTCGCTGGGCGATGCGCCGGTGACCACCGTTGTGCAACATGACGACTGGCCCGACCCGGCGGAAAGCCTGCCGCCGCCGTACGACAATCGGCTGGCGCAGCCGTATGGCGGGTACATCTCGCCGGGATCGACGCTCGATGAGTTGCGGATTTTCGTCAGCCAATGGGACACCCGGGCGCGGGTCAGGGCGCCGTACCGGGTGATCCAGTTCGCGGTCAACCCGTTAAAGCCCTGGTAGGAGGCTTTTTTCAGCTCACAGCTGGTACTTAAGTAGTGCATAGCGCTGACTTCTGTTTACTCGGGCATCATGCGTCTCATGAGTGAAACATCTGAAACCCCAACAGTGCAGACTGCAACTGCAACAGCACCGCCGCCTCCGCCGCCAGTCGAGGTGGTACACCGGACCCCCAGGGTCTTCCAATTCGCGGCGTGGGTTGCCATCGTCGCCGGGATCGTCTTCATCGTCGCGGTCATCTTCTTCGCCGGCTTCGGGCTCGGCAAGCATTCCGGTCATGGCGGCGGTTTCCATCACGGTCACCACCAGCACCACGCCATGTTCATGCATCCGCCCGGCCACGGCGGCCCGGGTGGCCCGGGTGGTGGCGGACCGGCGGCAATCCCGCAGGGTGCGCCTTCGTCCGTGCGTCCGAGCGCCGGCCCCGGTGGCCCCGGACAGATTCCGTCGTCGGTCTATTCGTCCGTGACAGCGACGCCCTAGAAGGAGGACCCCGGCGGGCCTAACAACCCACAAACCCAAACAAGTAAGCCCGGCGCTCGCTAAGAGCGCCGGGCTGATCTCATTGTCGCCCGCCGCCTGCGCGCCGGCGATTCACAGGAAGTTTGTTACCCGAATGTCGCTGTGACGACTGCTGCCCGGGCAATATGAAGGCATGAGTGAAATACCTGAACCTTCAACCGTGCCGCATCCTGTCGCCGCCCCGCCGCCCCCGCGGGTCAAGCCGCCCGCGCTCTACGCGGCCGCGGCGTGGGTGGTGATCGTCGCCGGCATCGTCTTCATCCTCTCGGTCGTGTTCTTTGCCGGTGCCATCGTCGTGGGGTCCTGCTACCACCACCATCACCACGGCATGATGTTCAACCGCGAGGGCCCCGGGGGACCGGGGGACGGCCCCTGGCGGTTCGGCGGACCAGGTGGCCCAGGATGGCAATTCGGTCCATCCGGGGGTCCGGCTTTCGGTCCGAGTGGCCCGGGTGGTCCTGGCGGTCCCGCTCAATCGCCGTTGACCAGCGCGCCGGCCAGTCCTCCGAGCCCGGCTCCCGCCCCTCCGCCACCGCGCCCCTAGCGCCGACCTGGATTCAGATTCGCGCGCCTGGGTACCCGTCTACAAATGACGAAGCGCTTCACCACCACGGACGCAGGTATCCCCGCACCCAGTGACGAGCAGTCGCTGACGATCGGCCCCGACGGTCCGATCCTGCTGCAAGATCACTACCTGATCGAGCAGATGGCCCAGTTCAACCGGGAACGCATCCCGGAACGCCAGCCGCACGCCAAAGGCGGCGGTGCGTTCGGCCACTTCGAAGTGACCGGCGACGTCAGCAAGTACACCAGGGCTGCGGTCTTCCAACCAGGCACCAAGACCGACACATTGATCAGGTTCTCCACCGTCGCCGGCGAACGCGGCAGCCCAGACACCTGGCGGGACCCGCGTGGCTTCGCGCTGAAGTTCTACACGACCGAGGGCAACTTCGACATGGTCGGCAACAACACTCCGGTCTTCTTCATGCGGGATCCGCTGAAGTTCCAGCACTTCATCCGGTCCCAGAAGCGCATGCAGGCAACCAACCTGCGCGACCACAACATGCAGTGGGACTTCTGGAGCCTGGTGCCCGAGTCCGCGCATCAGGTGACCTGGCTGATGGGCGATCGGGGGATTCCCAAGAGCTGGCGGCACATGAACGGCTACAGCAGCCACACCTACAGCTGGATCAACGCCGGTGACGAGATCTTCTGGGTGAAGTACCACTTCATTACCGATCAGGGCATCGAGTTCCTGACCCAGGAGGACGCCGACCGGCTGGCCGGCGAGGACGGCGACTACCACCAGCGCGACCTCTATGAGGCGATCGAGGCGCGGTGAGCATCCGAGCTGGACGCTCAAGATGCAGATCATGCCGTTCGAGGAGGCCAAGACCTACCGGTTCAACCCGTTCGACCTGACCAAGGTGTGGCCGCACAGCGACTATCCGCTGATCGACGTCGGCAAGCTGACGCTGGACCGCAACGTCACCGACTACCACACCGAGATCGAGCAGGCCGCCTTCGAGCCGAACAACGTGGTGCCCGGCACCGGATTGAGTCCGGACAAAATGCTGCTCGCCCGCGGCTTCTCCTACGCCGACGCGCACCGCGCCAGGTTGGGAACCAACTACCGGCAGATCCCGGTCAATGCGCCGAAGGTAGAGGTGAACAGCTACTCCAAAGACGGCGCGATGCGGATGAAGAATGCGTCCGATCCGGTCTATGCACCCAACTCCTACGGCGGTCCGGTGGCCGACCCGGCGCGCGCCGCCGAGGTGCGCTGGCACGCCGATGGGCAGATGATCCGCTCGGCCTACACGCTGCATGCCGAGGACGACGACTTCGGCCAGGCCGGCACCATGGTCCGTGAAGTCCTTGACGACGACGCGCGGGACCGACTGGCGCACAACATCATTGGCCATGTTTCCAAGGGTGTCAAAGAGCCGGTGCTGTCGCGGGTGTTCGAGTACTGGCGCAATGTCGACGCGAATCTCGGCAAGTTGGTCGAGGAAGGGGTCCGGGGAGCCTAGTTGGGCGTTTGCGGCGCACCGCCACCCTGGCATGATCCAGGCATGCGGATCAGCGCCATGGCGGTGAGCCTTAGTCTGGGCCTCGCGACAGCGTCCGGGGCCCCGTGCGCTGCCGCGCACCCCTCCGAACCGGGGGTGGTTTCCTACGCGGTCCTCGGCAAGGGGTCGGTCGGCAACATCGTCGGTGGGCCGATGGGCTGGGAGTCGGTGTTCACCCAACCGTTCCAGGGGTTCTGGGTCGAGCTCCCGGTGTGCAACAACTGGGCCGAGATCGGGTTGCCCGACGTCTATGACGACCCCGACCTGGCTTCGTTCAACGGAGCCACCGCGCAGACGTCCGCCAACGACCAAACCCACTTCGTCCGGCAGGCGGTCGGGGTCTTCGCCACCAACGACGCCGCGGGCCGGGCTTTCCATCGAGTAACCGACCGCACCGTCGGCTGCTCGGGGCAGACCACCGCTATGCATCTGGACAACGGGACCACGCAGGTGTGGTCGTTCGACGGCGGCCCGCCGAGCGCTACTGACGCCGGTTGGTCCAAGCAGGAAGCGGGCACCGATCGGCGATGCTTCGTTCAAACCCGGCTGCGTGAAAACGTGTTGCTGCAGGCGAAGGTCTGCCAATCTGGCAACGCCGGGCCTGCGGTCAACGTGCTGGCCGGGGCAATGCAGAACGCCCTCGGCCAGTAGTCCTGATGAAATTGGGTACTTGTCTAAGCCGTACGGCAAAAACGACCGGGAATATGTCGGTGGCTTCTGCTAGATGAAGAGGTGGCGGTTATCGTTCCAATAGCTGCCAAATAAGAGGTCCGCGACCCAGGCTCGGGCCCGGAGGGAGCGTGACATGACGTTCGCCGCCGCCACCGTCGCGGCCTCGCGGCTCAAAGATGCCGAGATAACCAGTTCTGCCGCCGCCGCGCAGTACATCGCCGACGGTTGTCTGGTCGACGCCCCGCTGGGGCGTATCGGTCTGGAGATGGAGGCGCACTGCTTCGACCCGATCGACCCGTATCGCAGGCCGAGTTGGGACGAGATCACCGAGGTCCGCGACCAGCTGCCGGCACTGCCCGGCGGGAGCGTGGTGACCGTCGAACCCGGTGGCGCCATCGAACTCTCCGGGCCGCCGGAAGACGGCATCGTGGCGGCAATCGGCTCGATGAACAATGACCAGGCCGTGCTGCGAAAGGCGTTCGCCGATGTTGGCCTGGGCCTGGTCTTTCTGGGTGCGGACCCGTTGCGCACGCCCAAGCGCGTCAATCCGGGCGCGCGGTACGTCGCGATGGAGGACTTCTTCACCTCGAGCGACTCCGAGGCGGCGGGTGCGCGGATGATGACGTCGACGGCCTCGGTTCAGGTCAACCTGGACGCCGGGCCGCGGGCCGGCTGGGCGGCGCGGGTACGGCTGGCGCACGCCCTGGGGCCCACGATGATCGCGATCGCCGCCAACTCTCCGATGCTGGGCGGCGAGTTCACCGGTTGGGTCTCCACCCGCCAGCGGGTGTGGGGGCAGATGGACTCGGCGCGCTGCGGGCCCATCCTGGGGGCCAGCGGCGACGACCCCGGCACCGACTGGGCACGCTATGCGCTCAAGGCTCCGGTGATGATGGTCAACACCCCGGACGCCTCAGCACTTTCGCCGTTACGCATTGGGTGCCCTTCGCCGACTGGGCGGACGGCCGGACGCTGCTCGGCGATCGCCGCCCCACCATCGCCGACCTGGAATATCACCTGACCACCCTGTTCCCGCCGGTGCGCCCCAGGCAGTGGCTGGAAATCCGCTACCTCGACAGCATGCCGGATGACTGCTGGCCCGCCGTGGTCTTCACGCTGGTCGCCCTTCTCGACGACCCGGTTGCCGCAGCCGTCGCCGCTGAGGCCGTCGAACCAGTGGCCACCGCCTGGGACATCGCGGCCCGGCTCGGGCTGCGCGACCGGCGGCTGCATCAGGCGGCCAACCGGTGTGTGGCCGTCGCCGCCGAGAGGGCGCCCGCAGAGCTCACCGATGCGATGGACCGACTGGTCCGCGCCGTCGAGCAGGGCCGATGTCCCGGGGACTGCTTTTCCGACCAAGTGATCGAGCACGGCATCGCGGCCACGGTCTCGGAGGCCGCGCGGTTGGCGCAAGGGGGGCTGTGACTTCTCGGGAAAAGCTTGCCGACGATTTGGCGCGCGCGCGCACGCGGACGCTGCGGCTGGTCGATTTCGACGATGCCGAACTTCGCCGCCAGTACGACCCATTGATGAGCCCACTGGTGTGGGACTTGGCGCACATCGGTCAACAGGAAGAGTTCTGGCTGTTGCGCGGCGGCGACCCCGATCGTCCCGGAATGCTCCCACCGGCCGTCGAGGGTCTATATGACGCCTTCGAACACTCCCGCGCCAGCCGTGTCGACCTACCGCTGTTGTCCCCGGAGCGGGCGCGGTCATATTGCCAGACCGTGCGGTCCGCCGCGCTTGATGCCCTCGACGCACTGCCCGATGATCCCGCCGGCGACCGCGCGGCCTTCGTGTACGGCATGGTGGTCAGCCACGAAAACCAGCACGACGAAACCATGCTGCAGGCGTTGAACCTGCGCACCGGCGCGCCGCTGTTGCCCGATACTTCGATTTTGCCGGCCGGCCGGCCGGGCCTGGCCGGCACATCGGTGCTGGTGCCCGGCGGCCCATTTGTGCTGGGCGTGGACGCGGCGACCGAACCGTACTCATTGGACAACGAACGCCCCGCCCACGTCGTCGACATCCCGGCGTTCCGGATCGGCCGCGTTCCGGTCACCAACGGCGAATGGCAACAGTTCATCGACGACGGCGGCTACGGTGCAGTCGCGATGGTGGTCTGCCCGTGGCTGGCAGCACCGCAAGGCCGCTGGCCTGACCGCGCCGCAATTCTGGGATTCCGACGCGCGAACCCGCACCCGGTTCGGCCACGTCGAAGACATTCCCGCTGACGAGCCGGTGCAGCACGTCACCTACTTCGAGGCCGAGGCCTATGCGGCCTGGGCCGGCGCCCGACTGCCCACCGAAGTGGAATGGGAGAAGGCGTGCGCCTGGGATCCGGCGACCAATGCCCGGCGCCGCTATCCATGGGGGGCTGATGCGCCGTCGGAAGCCCTGGCCAACCTGGGTGGCACCGCGCTGCGTCCGGCGCCGGTCGGCGCCTATCCGGCCGGCGCGTCGGCCTACGGCGTCGAGCAGATGCTCGGCGATGTCTGGGAGTGGACCACCTCACCGCTGCGGCCGTGGCCGGGGTTCGTGCCGATGATCTACGAGCGTTACTCGCAGCCGTTCTTCGATGGCGACTACCGGGTGCTGCGCGGTGGATCGTGGGCGGTGGAGTCGGCCATTCTGCGCCCCAGTTTCCGCAACTGGGATCATCCGTTCCGCCGCCAGATCTTCTCCGGTGTCCGGTTGGCGTGGGACGTCCCCGACGCTGGGAACCCGGCCTGATGTGCCGTCACCTCGGCTGGCTGGGGGCTGCCGTCACCGTCTCCTCGTTGCTGCTGGACCCGCCGCACGGCCTGCGGGTGCAGTCCTACGCTCCGCGCCGGCAAAAGCACGGGCTGATGAACGCCGACGGCTGGGGTGTCGGGTTTTTTGACGGCGGCGCGCCCCGGCGGTGGCGTAGTGCGACGCCGTTGTGGGGCGACGTGTCGTTCGACTCGGTAGCGCCGGCGCTGCGCAGCCACTGCGTGGTCGCCGCGGTGCGCTCGGCGACCGTCGGAATGCCGATCGAGGCCAGCGCGACGGCGCCCTTCACCGACGGGAACTGGCTGTTGTCGCACAACGGCGTTGTCGACCGCTCCGTGCTGCCATTGACTTCGGCGGCCGAATCCGTTTGCGACAGTGCGATGTTGGCGGCCACTATTTTCGCGCTTGGGCCGGAAGCGCTGGGTCAAACCATCGCGCAGGTCGGGGTACTCGACCCCCGTGCCCGGCTTAACGTATTATTGGCCAACGGTTCTCGTATGCTGGCCACCGCTTGGGGCGATACCCTGTTCATCTTGCGTCGCGACGACGGCGTGGTACTGGCCAGCGAGCCGTACGACGACGACCCGGACTGGGAGGATGTGCCGGACCGCCACCTCGTCGACGTCACCGGCAAGTGTGTCACGCTGACTTCCCTAGCCGCCGCTTGATCACCCGAGAGGACCTTGATGACGCTGACGCTGTCCAATCACCTGGCCGCCGACTCCGCGTATCACGCATTGCGCCGAGATGTGTTCGACGGTCTGCAGAAGACACCGAAGTCATTGCCGCCCAAATGGTTCTACGATTCGGTCGGCAGCGATCTGTTCGACCAGATCACCCGGTTGCCCGAGTATTATCCGACCCGCGCCGAGGCCGAGATATTGCGCACCCGATCAGCCGAAATCGCCGCGGCCAGCGAGGCCGACACCCTGGTTGAACTGGGCGCCGGGACGTCGGAGAAGACCCGGCAGCTGCTGGATGCGCTGCGTGAGCGCGGATCGCTGCGCGGATTCGTGCCGTTCGACGTCGACGCCAACATGCTGTCGACGACCGCGACCGCAATCCAGGGCGAGTACCCGGGCATCGAAATCAAAGCAGTCTGCGGTGATTTCGAGGAACACCTGACCGAGATTCCGGGCGGCGGGCGACGTCTTTTCGTGTTCTTGGGGTCGACGATCGGCAACCTCACACCGGGGCCGCGCGCGGACTTCCTCGCCACCTTGGCCGCGGTGATGCGGCCGGGGGACAGCCTGCTGCTGGGCACCGACCTGGTCAAGGACACCGACCGGCTGGTGCGCGCCTATGACGACGCCGCCGGAGTGACGGCCCGGTTCAATCGCAATGTGCTCGCGGTGGTCAACCGGGAACTCGACGCCGATTTCGACGTCGACGCCTTCCAGCATGTGGCTCGCTGGAACACCGACGACGAACGCATCGAGATGTGGCTCCGGTCCGACCGTCGGCACCGGGTGCGTGTCGGCGCGCTGGACTTGGCCGTCGAGTTCGAGGCCGGCGAGGAGATGCTCACCGAAGTGTCGTGCAAGTTCCACCCGGACGGGGTGCGCACGGAGTTGGCTGAGGCCGGGCTGCGCGGAATTCGGTGGTGGACCGACGGCGCAGGCGATTTCGGCTTGTCGTTGGCCGTCAAGTGACCGATAGCGAGTCGCTGGCCGATCAATGGCGAGGCGGCCCGCCCGCCGTTCGCCGGGCTGCACCTGGACAGCGCGGCGTGTTCGCGGCAGAGCTTCGCGGTGCTCGAGGCCGCCTCCCGGCACGCACGGTTCGAGGCCGAAGTCGGTGGGTATGTCGCGGCCGAGGCCGCCGAACCCGCACTCCACGCTGGACGCGCCGCGTTCGCGGCGCTGACCGGCATGTCCGACGCAGAGGTGGTGTTCACCACCGGCTCGCTGAACGCGGTGGATCTGCTGCTGGGCAGCTGGCCGGCGGACCGCCGGGTACGCTGGCTTGCCTGCCCGGCGAATACGGTCCCAACCTGGCCGTGATGGCCGCCCACGGATTCGGGCGGCAGCTGCTGCCGACGCTCGAGGACGGCCGGGTCGCGCTCGACGACGCGGCGTTTGCGCTGGAAAACGAGCCACCCGATCTGGTCCACCTGACCGCGGTGGCAAGTCACAGTGGTGTGGTGCAACCGCTTTCGATGATCGCGGAACTGTGCCGCGAGTTGGGGTTGCCGCTGGTCGTGGACGCCGCACAGGCGCTGGGTCAGGTGGATTGCGCGGTGGGTGCCGACGTCACGTATTCCACGTCGCGCAAATGGATCGCCGGTCCGCGGGGTGTGGGCTTCCTCGCGGTGCGCCCTGATCTGATGGAGCGGTTGACTCCGCGCCTGCGCGGCGCCGGACTGGGCGCCGTCGTGTTCGGTGGCCGACCAACTGGAGTTCGGCGAAGCCAATATCGCTGCGCGAGTGGGCTTTTCGGTGGCACTGGGTGAGCATTTGGCGTACGGGCCGGAGTCTGTGCGCGCGCGCCTGGCCGAGCTGGGCGGCATCAGCCGCACGGTGCTGGCCGATGTGGCCGGGTGGGCGCTGATCGAAGAGGTCGAAGAGCCGAGCGCCATCACCACCCTGGCGCCGGTCGATGGCGCCGATCCCGAAGCAGTACGGGCATGGTTGCTCGCCGAACGGCGGATCCTGACGACGTTCGTCGGGGTGCAGCGCGCGCCGCTGGAGTTGACCGCGCCGGTGCTGCGGATCTCGCCGCACCTGGACACCACCGCCGACGACCTGGAGAGCTTCGCCGAAGCGCTGATCGCCGCGACCGCGGCGACTGCCTAGCTGTCCAAGCCGCCTAGCCGGCCTTGTGCGCCGTCAGCAGGAAAGCGGGCAACTTCATCCGGCCCTTTTCGTCGCGGTCGTGTGGCGGCATCGGGTAGTCCGTTCTGCTCGGCTACCGGCGGGATATTCGCGTGGATGAAGGCCGGACGGATTTCGTCGATCTCCCAGTACTTGCTCACCGCGGCGCGCAACTCGTCCTCGCCGACCTGATTGGGCCTGGCCTCCCACTCGGCGGGGAAGGCGCCGTTGGCGAACACCAGCACGTAGTAGCTGGCCCCCGGGGCCGCCGCGCGGTGCACCGAGCTCAGGTAGCCGTCGCGGCCCTCCACCGGCAGCGAATGAAACAAGCGTGCTGTCGACCACGGTGTTGAACCGGCCGTCGGATCCGCTGGATAGCCGGAAAACTCGGTGATGTCGGCCTGCGCGAAGCTGGCGTTACTCAAGCCCCGTTCGGCAGCGGCCTTGGTTGCAGCCGCGACCGCGGTGGGTGTGAGATCGATGCCGACCACGGTGTAGCCGTCGGTGGCCAGCGCCAACGACAGCTCGGCATACCCGCAGCCCGCGTCGAGCACGTCGCTGCGGAATTTGCCGTTCGCCAGCAGCGCGGCCAACTCCGGCTGCGGCTCACCGATATTCCACGGTGGCGGACCCTCGAATCGGCCCTGCTCTCGATAGGCGCTGTCCCAATCCGGTAATGCAGATGACATATTTCCAACCTACGCCCGGTCAAAGCTTCCCAGGTGTGCACCGGCTGGTTGGCATGCATGTGCTCGCAGTACCGGCGCAGCATTTCGGCCAGTGCCGCCGGCCGTGTCCGCCCGCCGTCCTGCAGGGCCCGCACCGTCGACACCTGCCAGCGCGCACCGTTGCGGCCGGTTTTGGCGCGCCCTTCGATGACGCCGAGAAACCGGTCGCGCACCTCGCACGTCGACACCCCATTTTCGCAGTCCTTCGTGAGCCATCGGAAGCAGCGTGTCCAGCACCAGTTCCTGCGCCGGCACTGTGCCCAGGCCCGGCCAGTGCAACCGGGCGTCCATGCCCGCACGGGCTCGCCTCGAGGAAATTGGCTTGTGCCGCAGCGAAACTCATCCTGGTCCAGACCGGGTCGTCCGCTTCGGACAGGGTGCGCAACATGCCGTAGTAGAAGGCCGAATTGGCCAGCATGTCAATGACGGTCGGGCCGGCCGGCAGCACCCGGTTCTCCAGCCGCAGATGCGGGCGCCCGACCCCGTCGGTTTCCACAACGTCGTAGACCGGCCGGTTCCACCGGTACACCGTGCCGTTGTGCAGGCGCAATTCGGACAGCTGTGGAATGCGTCCGGCGGCCAGCTCGGCGACCGGATCCTCGTCGGACAGCTCGGGCAGCAGGGACGGGAAGTAGCGGATGTTCTCTTTGAACAGGTCAAGGATGGAGGTGATCCACCGCTCGCCGAACCACACCCTTGGTCGCACGCCCTGGGTCTTGAGTTCCTCGGGCCGGGTATCGGTGGACTGCGCGAACACTTCGATGCGGGTCTCCGACCACAGTTGGTGACCGAAGAAGTACGGCGAGTTGGCGCCCAACGCCAGCTGAGCACCGGCCAGCACCTGCGCCGCGTTCCAATTTGCGGCGAATTCCGCCGGGGCAACCTGCAAATGCAATTGCATGCTGGTGCAAGCGGATTCGGGCGCGATGGACGCGGCGTGCCAATTGAGCGGCTCGGGGCCGGCGATGTTGATCGGGATGTCCTCACCGCGCGCGCTGAAGATCGACTCGTTGAGGGCCGCATACCGCGCCGACTCGCTCATCCAGCCGTCGTTGAGGTGTTCGGGCATCAGCGTGGGCAGGATGCCGATCATCACGATGTGGGTCCCGCCGGCGCTGGCCTTGGTCTCGGCCTGATTCAGGCTGGCCCGGACTTCGGCCTCCAGATCGAGGCCGGTGCGTCCGGGCAGCGGCCGGGGCGGCACATTGAATTCGATGTTGTAGGCGCCTAACTCGGTCTGATAGGCCGGGTCCGCGATGGCGTCCAGCACAAGCCGATTCGACATGGCGGGCTGGTAGTCGTCATCGACGAGGTTGCATTCGATCTCCATGCCGGTGAGTGGCCGGTCGGAATCGAACCGGGACTGCTCGAGCATCGTCTCCAAGACGTCCAGAGACAGCCGCACCTTACGGCGGTATTCCTGCCGATGTGCGCGGTCATAGGTGGTGCGCTTGACCTCTTCGCCCACAAGGCCGATGCAACAGGGTTACGGTCGACAACGCAAGTATCCGTCGCCCGGAGGAGCGCAGTTGGCCGAATTCATAGCTGCCATCGACCAGGGCACCACCAGCACGCGCTGCATGATCTTCGATCACGACGGCGCCGAGGTGGCCCGCCACCAGCTCGAGCACGAGCAGATCCTGCCGCGCGCCGGTTGGGTCGAGCACAATCCGGTTGAGATTTGGGAGCGCACCGCGTCCGCGCTGATGTCGGTGCTGAACGCCACCAATCTGGGCCCGGGCGATATTGCCGCCCTCGGAATAACCAACCAGCGTGAGACGACGCTGGTGTGGAATCGAAAGACCGGACGGCCGTATTACAACGCGATCGTCTGGCAGGACACCCGCACCGACAGGATCGCATCGGCGCTGGACCGAGACGGCCGTGGCGACGTGATCCGCCGCAAGGCGGGCCTGCCGCCGGCTACCTATTTCTCGGGCGGGAAGTTGCAATGGATCCTGGAGAACGTCGACGGGGTGCGCGAGGCTGCGGAACGCGGCGACGCCCTCTTCGGCACCGCCGACACCTGGGTGTTGTGGAACCTGACCGGCGGCCCGCGAGGCGGCGTGCACGTCACCGACGTGACCAACGCCAGCCGGACCATGCTGATGGACCTGGAGACGCTGGACTGGGATGACGAGCTGCTGTCGTTCTTCTCGATCCCCCGCAGGATGCTGCCGGCGATCGTGGCGTCGTCGCCGCGGCAGCCCTTCGGTGTCAGCACCGCGACTGGGCCAGTCGGCGGCGAGGTGGCGATCACCGGTGTCCTCGGCGACCAGCATGCGGCGATGGTCGGGCAGGTGTGCCTGGATGCCGGGGAGGCGAAAAATACATACGGCACCGGCAATTTCCTGTTGCTGAACACCGGTGAGACGATCGTGCGATCCAGCAATGGCCTGTTGACCACGGTCTGCTACCAGTTCGGGGACGCCAAACCCGTTTATGCGCTCGAGGGTTCGATAGCGGTCACCGGCTCGGCGGTGCAGTGGCTGCGCGACCAGTTGGGCATCATCAGCGGCGCTGCGCAAAGTGAGTCGCTGGCCCGCCAGGTTGCCGACAACGGTGGGGTGTATTTCGTTCCGGCGTTCTCCGGGCTGTTCGCGCCGTACTGGCGATCCGATGCCCGTGGCGCGATCGTGGGCCTGTCGCGGTTCAACACCAACGCACATGTGGCCCGCGCGACGTTGGAGGCGATCTGCTATCAGAGCCGTGACGTGGTGGATGCGATGGAAGCGGATTCCGGTGTACGCCTTGAGGTCTTGAAGGTCGACGGGGGCATCACCGCCAACGACCTGTGCATGCAGATCCAGGCCGACGTGCTGGGCGTGGACGTGGTGCGGCCGGTGGTTGCCGAAACCACCGCGTTGGGTGCCGCCTACGCGGCGGGCCTGGCGGTCGGGTTCTGGGCTGACCCGTCCGACCTGCGGGCCAACTGGCAAGAGGACAAACGCTGGACCCCGACGTGGGACGAGGACCAGCGTGCCGCCGGATACGCAGGCTGGCGCAAGGCCGTGCAGCGGACCCTGAATTGGGTCGATGTGTCCTGACCCTCCTTCGCCGCGAGCGTGCGTGTCGGTACCACGACACGCCGACATGGTCGGCATTTTGCGCACGCTCGGCGGTGGGGACGCATTTCGGGTGCGGTCAGTCCTCGCCGAGGATGCCGTAGACCTCACGTCGCGCATTGTTGAGGATCTCGACGATGCGCTGCTGTTGGTCTGCCGTGGCGGTGTGCGCGGATTGCGCAACCGCACCGAACAATTGGCCCACAGCTGCCCGCAGGTTCATGTGACCCGGGTCGGCGCCTTCGGTGATTTCGTCCCACGGTGCGGTCTCGACCTTCTCGGCCGCCGCGCGACCTTCGTCGGTCAGTTGGAAAAGTTTCTTGCTGCCGCGGCTTTCGCTCGCGGTGATCAGGCCTTCGTCGTCCAGCAGCTGAAGCGTCGGGTACACCGAACCGGGGCTGGGCTTCCACAGTCCGTTGCTGCGTTCGGCGATCTGCTGGATCATCTCGTAGCCGTGCATTGGCCGCTCGGCCAGCAGCGTCAGAATGGCTGCTCGCACGTCACCGCGCCGTCCGCGTCCGGGACCGCCGCGGCGCCCCCCGCCGCGTCGCCCGCCTCCGAAACCGGGGCCGAAGCCACGGCCGAAACCGGGGCCGAAACCGGGGCCGAAACCGGGGCCGAAACCGAGTGGTCCCTCGTGTCCGCCTGCCTGGTGGTCACGGAGGTGTTCGATGAATTCCTGTCGGGCATGCCGCCTGGCGCCGTGCATTGCACGTCGTTGCGCGGGACCGGGGCCGAAGCCGAAGCCCGGCCCGCCGGCGAACGGTCCGCCGGGACGAGTGAATTGGTTGTTCATGTCTGTAGTCCTTACGTCTGTTGAGGTGACGCACCATCCGCGCGCCTTGGTATATCACGATATATCGTTAACTATCGCGATGCAACGTTTTATTTCGGTAGTGCTTGGCGAGGCCTGGCTCCGGGGTGCTGACCTGCGGGAAGGCCGCGGCAGCGCGGAGGCATCAACGCGGCGGCGCGAATCCGCCGGTGTCTTGTTCTTGCCGCGGCCAGGGCTGGGGCGCCGCCTGCCGAGGGGGCTGAGGGGGCACCGTTGGCCGGAGCCGTACTAGTTCGCGACGGTGGCGTTCGGCAAGCACAGCGGCAAGCACCAACTGTGGTGGGGCGCCGGGCGGCGGTGGTGGGGCGATGCGGGCTGCTACGTCACCGGCGATCCGGTAGGCCATCTGCTGGCGTAGCCGGGGATCGAGTTGTGTTGCCCGGGAAAGAAATTGACGGGCGACATCGACTTGGCCGGGGCTCAGGTCCGAAAGTTGCAGCGATGACGCCCACCACGCCAACGACGGGGGCATTGCCGGTGGCGGGCTCAACCGGGGCCCGCGTTCACTGACCACGACGGTGCCGGCGAAGATATCGCCGATGCGTTTGGCCTTCGGCGACAAGATGCTGGCGATCACGGCGGGGCTCCCGAACAGCATCCAGATCTCCACCAGCGCGGCCAGCGCGCGAAACACTGCCTGCCGGAACCGTTCTGGGCCACCGTCGTCGGACACCACTCGCAGTCCCATCACGATCTTGCCCAATGACCGGCCGCGGGTCGCGGTTTCGATCACCAACGGCCACCCGAGCAGCGCCAGCGCGGTGAAGATAACCAGGATCGCTGTGCTCAGCGCGGAGTCGAACTCGGTCAGGGTGGCCGCCCACAGAATCAGCCCGAACACGTAGCCGGCCAATATCACCGTGATATCGATCAGCGCGCCCACCGCCCGCACCGGCAACTGGGCGATCTGCACATCGAGCACCACCGCGTCCCCGGTCACCACCTCCGACATAACACCGAACGGTACATGGCTGCGGCTTCCGATTAGGCTGCGCAGGGTGGACGTTGACGCATTCGTGCTGACGCATCGCGGCACCTGGGACCGGCTCGATCAGTTGATCAAGGGGCGCCGGTCACTGAGCGGAGCCGAAGTCGACGAGCTCGTGGAGCTCTACCAAAGGGTGTCCACCCATCTGTCGATGCTGAGGTCGGCCAGCACTATCGGGTCGGATTCGCTGCTGATCGGCCGGCTGTCGAGTCTGATCGCGCGCGCTCGATCCGCGGTGACCGGTGCGCATGCACCGCTCAGCAGTACGTTCGTCCGTTTCTGGACAGTGTCCTTCCCGGTGGTCGCTTACCGCACGTGGCGATGGTGGCTGGCAACGGCGGCGGTGTTCTTCGGCGTTGTGGCGGTGATCGCATGCTGGGTGGCCGGCAACCCGGAAGTGCAGTCAGCTATCGGAACGCCAAGTGACATAGACGAACTGGTGAACCACGACGTCGAGTCGTATTACAGCGAGCACCCCGCGGCGGCGTTCGCCTTGCAAGTCTGGGTGAACAACTCCTGGGTGACTGCCCAGTGCATCGCTTTCTCGGTCCTGCTGGGACTGCCGATCCCGATTGTGCTGTTTCAAAATGCGGCCAACGTGGGGCTGATTGCCGGGTTGATGTTTCAGGCCGGCAAGGGCGGCATCCTGCTAGGGCTGCTGGCCCCGCACGGGCTGCTGGAGTTGACCGCGGTGTTCCTGGCCGGGGCGACCGGGATGCGGCTGGGCTGGTCGGTGATCTCGCCGGGCGACAGGCCGCGTGGGCAGGTGCTCGCCGAGCAGGGACGTGGGGTGGTGTCGGTCGCGGTGGGACTGGTCGTCGTATTGCTGGTCTCCGGCTTGATCGAGGCATTGGTGACGCCGTCGTCGTTGCCGACCTTTGTCCGGGTCGGCATCGGGATCATTGCCGAACTGGCCTTCCTGTCGTACATCGGGTACTTCGGCCGCCGCGCCGTAAAAGCCGGGGAGACCGGCGATATCGACGACGCGCCTGACGTGATTCCGACCCGCTGAGGTTAGAGCCGGCCAGTCGCTTTCATCGCCAGATAGCGGTCGGCAAGTGCGGGAGCGAGTTCCGTCGGCGCAGCGTCGACGACATCCACCCCGCTTTGGCGCAGCCGGGATGCGATCTCGCGCCGATCGTTGCGGGCTCGCTCGGCGGCCGCCGCGTCGTATACCGCGGCCGCATCGGAGCGCCCGGTGGCCATTTCGTCCACCCGTGGGTCGGCGACCGCGGCGATCATCACATGGTGTCTGGCCGACAACTGGGGTAGCACCGGCAGCAGGCCTTCGTCGAGTGCGGTGGCGTTGAGGTCGGTCAGCAGCACCACTAGCGATCGTCGGCGGTTGCGCCGCCCGATCGCGGCGACCATTGCGCGCCAGTCCGACTCGACAAGCGCCGGTTGCAACGGAGCCATCGCATTGACCAGCTGGGCGAGCAGTTCGGTGCGTGACGCGCCGAACACGCCGGCCCGGCTTATCCGGTCGTGGGCGAGGAAGTCGACATGGTCACCGGCCCGCGATGCGAGCGCGGCCAGCAGCAGCGCGGCGTCCATCGACCAGTCCAGCCGGGGCCAACCCGCGGGATGGGCGTCCGCTTGTTGGATAGAAGTCGGGTCGACACCGACGCGACCCGCTGCCATGCGCCCGGTGTCCAGCACGATCAACACGCGCCGGTCGCGTTCGGGCCGCCAGGTGCGCACCATGACGTCGGCGCGACGCGCGGATGCGCGCCAGTCGATTGAGCGGACGTCGTCACCGACGACATACTCGCGCAGCGAATCGAATTCGGTTCCCTGCCCGCGTATCAGTGTCGGCAATAGCCCGTCGATCTCCCGCAGTTTGGCAAGCCGCGACGGCAGGTGCTTGCGGGACAGGAACGGCGGCAGCACCCGGACCTGGCCGGGCACCGGCCGCGAACTCTGCCGTCCTGCCAGCCCCAGTGGCCCGATCGAGCGCGCGGTGACCGCGGCCGCCCGCTGGTCGCCGCGGCGCACCGGGCGCAGCGTCGTGTCGGATGTGGTGCTGTGCACCGGCCGGCGACGATGACGGCATGGGCGCGCGGCGTCGGCCCGCGCGCTGGGCGGCCAGGCATCGCGGATCTTGCCGCGAAACCGTCGGCGACCGTCGTTGTCGATCAGCAGCCCGGCGTCCACCTGCTGCGCCGAGCCGTGTCGAGGTGTCTGGTGAGCGGGTGTACCGCAACCGGCGGGGGCTGGCCGCCAGCCCGGCGTCAGCCGCAACCACGATCGCCAGCGTCGCCAGTAACGCCACGAAAGCCTTTGCCGGCCAGTCCGACACCGCGATCGGCAGGACGCAGATCAGCGCCACCAAGCCGGCGCGTCCGGTCAGGATCACTAGCGGGGCACCGGAACCGATGCCAAGATCCCGTCGAGCACACCGTCGGGTGTGGCGCCCTCCAGCTCGGCCTCCGGACGCAGCATCACCCGGTGCCGCAGCGTCGGGCGGGCCATGGCCTTGACGTCGTCGGGAGTGACGTAGTTGCGGCCGGACAGCCACGACCAAGACCGGGCGGTGGCCAGCAGGGCCGTTGCCCCGCGTGGGGAGACACCCAGCTGCAGCGCGGGCGAGGAGCGGGTGGCTCCGACGATGTCGACGATGTAGCCCAGCACCTCGTCGGCCACCAGGACCCGTTGCACCGCTTCGCGGCCGGCCGCCAGATCGGCCGGTCCGGCCACCGGCTTGATCGCGGAAAGATCGCGCGGGTCGAAGCCGTGCGCGTGCCGGCTCAGGATGGCGATCTCGGACTCGCGCGCCGGCAGCGACACGGTCAGTTTGAGCAGGAAGCGGTCGAGTTGGGCTTCGGGCAACTGGTAGGTGCCTTCGTATTCGATCGGGTTCTGCGTCGCGGCGACGATGAACGGATCGGGCAGCGGCTTGGCCTCGCCGTCCACGCTGACCTGACGTTCCTCCATCGCCTCCAGCAGCGCGGCCTGGGTTTTGGGCGGGGTGCGGTTGATCTCGTCGGCCAGCAGAAGATTGGTGAACACCGGACCCGGCCGGAACACGAACGCGGCGGTGCGCGCGTCGTACACCAGCGAACCGGTGACGTCGCCGGGCATCAGGTCGGGGGTGAACTGCACCCGCTTGAATTCCAGCTGCAGCGCGGCGGACAGCGCTCGAACCAGCAGCGTCTTCGCCACTCCCGGAACACCTTCCAGCAGCACGTGGCCGCGACACAGCAGCGCGATCACCAGACCGCTGATCACCCCTTCCTGTCCGACGACTGCCTTGGCGAGCTCGATGCGTAACGCCAGCAGCGCAGCACGCGCCGATTCGGCCTGCGGGGTCTGGGCGGGATCCGGTTCAGTCACTGGTGTGTGACCTGCCTTTCGATTTCGTCGAGTGCACGGGCGAGTTGTAACAGGTCGTTGTCGGTGGGCGGGGGTGGACCGTACAGGTGGTAGGAGATGAATCGCGGGTCGGCCGCGCCGCGCTGGGCCACGCTGGTCACCACGGCCGACGCTGGTGCGCCCGCGCCGAGACCGAGCCGGGGCAGCAACCGCTGCAGTGTCGCGGTTCGCAGCGCGTCTGCAGCGCGATCACGGGCGCGGCGGGATCGGTACAGCCGGCCGTGGCCCTCGACAGTCTCCGACGCCCGCACCACAACGGGCAATTCCTCGGCCACCAGTGGACCGAGCCGGCGGCCCTTCCACAGTGCAACCAGTAGCACGACCACCGCCAACTGCCAGACGACCCACGTGACGTTTTCCGGAATCAAGTCGAAAACCGATGTTGGGGCTGATGTTTCACCATCAATGTGCTGGGGCGCGTACCAGACGAGGCGGGGCCGGGCACTCGCGAGATTCATCGCCAGCGCGGCATTGCCCGCCTGTAACAGGCCACCGTTGGTGATGAAGTCGGCGCTGCCGACCACCGTAATGGTTCGTGCGCCGTCTCGATATCGGACCAGCACCCCGTCGTAGCAGCTGGTCATCGGCCGGTCATCCTTGGCCGCGTAGGTGTCGCTCGGCCCGAATCGAACTGATCCCGCCTTGTTAGCTTCCCGCAGAGCGCAATCCGGGTCACTGTCGAAGGTGCTGGCGGCCGAGACCCGCAAACCCGGGATCAACGCTGCTCGGGTTCGTGCCTTCGGCTCCACCAGCAGGAAATCGCCAGGGGTTTTCGCCAGTCGGTCCAGCGCGGTATCGGTCACGTACTGGCTCTGCGCCACCAATATCAGCGTGTCGGGGCTTGCTGCTTGTTCGACCGCGGTGATGTTGTCGGCCACGACCACCTCGATACCGTTGTCACGCAGCAGCGTCGCCAGTGCGTGGGTACCGTCGGGACTGGTCGCCGCTGGATCCATCGGGCCGCCGGGTCGCGGTGCGGTCAGGTAGGCGCCGATCCCGGCGACGACGGCCAGGACGACCAGCGTGAGCACCACCCCGCGCCATGATCGCCATCGCGGTGCGGCCATCACCGGACCTGTGCCCATGAATCGACCGCAGCGGATTGTCCCGGCCCCAGCGGCGCGGCCGGTGGGCGCGATCGCAGGTGGTCATCGAGGTCGGCAATCATCCGATAGGCATCCCGGGTCCCGGGTTGTTCGCCATAGGTGACGTCGTTGAAGGCCGTTGCCGCCTGCGATAATTCCGAAGTCAGATGAAACAAAGCCGCGCCGGCATCCCGGGCCAGTTCGTTGGCCGTTCGGCCGGGGGCCGGGTTGAGTATGCCGGTCTCTTCGAGCTGACGCGCGACGGCGCGCAGTCGGTGCCGAATCGCTGCTGCCCAATTCTCCTCCGCCGCATAGCTTTCGGCGGTAGCACGATGCTGGGCCGCGGTGAGCTGGCCGGCTTCGAATAACTGGTCGCCGCCGGGTTTGCTGCGCATCGTGCGCCGCACGATACGAACGGCTACCGCTACCGCGATCGCCAGCAGAATAAGCAGCACCATGGCGGTAAACCACCCGCCCGGTATCGAGGCCGTCTTCTGCAGCAGTCGGTACAACATCTCGTCGATCCAGTCGGTCAGTTGTTGTCCGGTCGAAGCGCTGGAATAGATGGGTTTGTTGAGCTCGTCTTGTGCAGCCTGGTGCGCGGCATCGCGGTCGATGTCGATGGAAGGCACAGTCAGTGAGTCCTTACACCGGCCGGGTCAGCCACAGGTTGTCGGTGGAGGCGGTCGCGTGGGGTCCGCCGGCGGCGCCGCTCTGCAGCACCAGATCGAATGCTTCGGCGCGTATTCGGCGGTCGGTGTAGAGCAGCACGACAACGCCGGCGTTGAACGGTGCCGTGATGATCTGGCCGATCGCCGACCCGATGGACGCGATCGCGGTTCCTATCAACATGACCCCGGTGGACGGGGTCCCGACCAGCATTACCTGGCCGACGATGCTGAACGGTATCGCGATCGCGTCAGCGACGGCGGTTACCACGATGTATGTCAGGGCCCGGATGCCCAGCACCCGCCAGAAGCCGTTGCGCACCAGCGCAAAGGATCTGGTGACCGCATCGATGACCGGCAACCTCTCCAGCACGATCAGAACGGGCGCGAACAACACCACCGTGTACAGGTACACCATCAGGGCGATCATGACGAGCACCACCGGGAAGCCCAGGAGAACCGCCGCCACGCTGCCGCCGATCGCGACGAGCATCGCCATTATCACCGCCACCAGCCCGAGAAGTGCTGCCACGATGACGGCTTCCAACAGCGCCAGGCCGAACAAGGGCAGCAGCCGCCCGCGGATCTTGGCCCACGTTTCGCCGATGGTGATCGGCGAGCCGAACACCGCGCGCCCGACGATGACGGTGAGCATCCCGCTGAGCAGGATGCCGCCCAGCCAGGCGACGAGTAGCGCGGCAGCCACCGATGCCGCCCACGCGCCGATGATTCCCGGGGTCAGTTCGTCCGCCCGGCCGGTCGTGAATTTGCCATGGACGGCCAATGGTCCGGTAAAGGCGGCCAGCGTGACGAGTTGCATGACCACCACCACCGTGGCGGTCAATCCCAAAGTCGCCTTCGGATTGGTGCGGATGTAGCCCACCCCGCCGTTGAAGATTTCGCTCAGGGTCAACGGCCGTAGCGGGATGATGCCGGGTTTGGTCAATCCGGAGACCGGCGGCGGCCCATACCCGTACGTCGGGGGTCGGTAGCCGGGTGGCGGCCCACCGTAGCCGGGTGGCGGCCAGTAGCCCGGATACCCAGGCGGCGTGCTCACCGTGTGCAGCGGCCGTCGTCGTTTGTCATGGCCCCTATCCTGTCGACGCTCCGGGTATTTCTCAATCTCACGGGTCCCACGCGTAGCGTCTGGGGCATGGCGGAACTCAAATCCACGATCCGGGCTGACCTGACCCGGGCGATGAAGTCCCAGGATAAGTTGCGGACCGCGACGCTGCGGATGTTGCTGGCCGCGATCCAGACCGAGGAAGTCTCGGGCAAGGCGGCCAGGGAACTCTCCGACGACGAGGTGCTCAAGGTGCTGGCCAGGGAGGCCCGGAAGCGCGCCGAGTCGGCCGAGATCTACACCCAAAACGGCCGTGGTGAGCTGGCCGCCACCGAGCACGCCGAGGCGCGGATCATCGACGAGTATTTACCGACGCCGCTCACCGAAGCCGAGTTGGCCGACGTCGCCGACACCGCTATCGCCCAGGTGGCCGAGACAATCGGAGAGCGCCCTGGGATGAAGCAGATGGGGCAGGTGATGAAGGCGGCCACCGCGATCGCGGCCGGAAAAGCCGACGGAGCGCGACTGTCTGCGGCGGTCAAAGAGCGGCTGTAGCCCCCCCTGCCGGTAATCGGAAGGTGATGTTGACCGTAGTTCCCGTTGGGGTCGTGTCCATCTCCATCGAATCGCTGATGGCCCTCATCAGCACCAGGCCCCGCCCGCTGTTGCCCGGGTTGGCCGCCGGTGGCTTCCAGGAACCGGAATCGGTGATCCGCGCCCGAACCTCGTCTCCAACGGCTGTCACCTCGGTCAGCATCGACCCGACGCTGTGTCCGCGGTACGCATGTTCGACGCAGTTCGTGCACGCCTCGCTGATGACCAGCACGATGTCGCCGGCCTGCGCGGCCTGGACGTCAGCGGCCTGCAGCCACGCGGTCAACCGGCGCCTGACATCGGCCAATTGGTCTGCGGTGGCAGCACTTTCGATGCGAAGTGGGGCCAATTCGCGGCGGTATATCACTAACGCGACGTCGTCGTCGTATCCCGCTGCCGGAGCCAGATCGCGAAGCATCGTGTCCGCGACGGCATCCAGGGGCGAATTCATCGCTTCCATTAAAGCATTTGCGGCACGGGTGATTCCGTCATCAAGCGGCTCGTGCTTACGCTCGACCAAGCCGTCTGTGTACAGCATCAGCGTCGAGCCCGCCGGCAACACCCGGGAGGCTTGCGGGCGGGGTTCGTCTCGGCAGACGGCGAGTGGGACTGACCGGGCGTCGGTGAACACTGTTGATCCGGAATCGGACCCGGCACCGACCAGCACAGGGGGCATGTGGCCGGCATTGCTGTACTGCAGGACACCGGTTTCGGTGTCCAAAATTGCCAGGAACACGGTTGTGCAGTACGCATTCGGGATGAGCGCCGCCGCCGAGTCGAGCTGCTCCAGCAGTCGCGCCGGTTGGGCGCCGTTGATCAACAAAGCGCGCGCCGAGCTGCGTAGCTGACCCATGACGGCTGCGGCCGGCAGACCACGGCCTACGCAGTCGCCGACGACGATCCCGATGCGGTTTTCGCCGATCGGCAGCACGTCGTACCAGTCGCCACCGATCTCCAGCGGCGGGACAGCGGGTTCGTAGCGCACGACAAAACCCGGCGGCGGCTCTACGAGCGGCAGCATCGCTCGCTGCAACGTCAGCGACGTCTCGCGCGCACTCTCGAACTGGCGGACGTGCTGCATGGCGAGACTGAGGTGGCCGGTGAGCACTGTAACCAGCAGCCGATCCTCCGCGCTGACCCAGCGTGGCGTGCGGAGCTCCAGCCACAACGCGAGATCTCCGGTGCCGGTGAGCACCGCGACCAGTCCTTGTGCCTTGCCGGGATTGTCTGGCCGGTCGACTGTCGAGGCTGTCAGCGGCAGTTGGTGGCGGGCATCCTGAAAGGTGCCGCGCAGCCAGGGATCGAGTCCGCGCCAAGTCGATTCGGAGGGCTCACCTGCCGCCTGCACGGTCGGTTCGCCCTGGAGATCTGGGCCCACCGGCCACGTGACCGCGACCACGCGCCGCACGTCGATCGCCGTCCGGCACTCTTCAAGGGTGATTGACAGCAGTTCCGCCACACTCTTGGCCACGGCAACCGCGGTGGCGAGGCGCAAGACCGCGTTTTCCCGGGCGGCAAATGCCCGTTCCGCGGTGATGTCACGCACCGTGCCGACATATACGTCCTGTTCGGTGCCGCCTCCGCTGACCGCATTGATGCTCACCATCACCCACGCGATGCGGCCGTCCCGGAGCCGAACCGGTGTCTCGTACTCAGCGCTGCCGCGGCTGCGAACCAGGGATTGATTTTGACCCGCCGTCTTTTTTTCCACCAACCACGGGTGGGGCCATGGGTAGGGTAAACCCTCGTTGGGATAGCCGAGTAGCTCGATGAAGGCGTTGTTCATCTCGATGACCGCGCCCTCATGATCGGCGACGAAGAACCCCTCCTGTAAGGAATTCACCAGGGCGGTACGGAATTTGTCGCGGTCGGCGAGATCTTCGGCGCGAGCCCGTTGTTCCGCATACCGCTTGGTGCCGTCGAGAAACCCCCGGGTTGCCACATCGAGCGGAGCGAGCGTCTGCAACAGGAATTCGAGTGCGACGGGAGCGTCGATTCGGGAGTCTTCGGAGATCGCGAAGATGGTTCTTGCGTGCTGCTCGATGATATCGAGAACGCTGATTTTTTCTTCCAGGGCGCGGCGTCCAAGCTCATAACCCACGGTCAGGCTGTCTTCATCGCGCGCATCCAGGTAAGTGTGCAGGGCAGCGATGTACTGGGCGTGAAAATCGTCGACGCCGGTCATGTTGAAACCCCTCGGTGACGCGCAGCGAGCACCAACGCGTCGTCGGTCTCTTTCGCGTGTTTACCCAGCATCTCGTCGGCTATAACAGTGGCCGAGCCGGCGAAATCGATGTGGTCCAGATGATCTTCGGCGATGCCGTCGGTGGCGATGACGATGAGGTCGCCGGCGCGCAGTCCTACTACCTGCGCCGGTCTGATCTCGGGTATGCGGTAACCGACGATGCCTGCGGCAAGGCGTGCGCTGGATCGGATGTGGATGCCGGTGGGAGCTTTGGCGACCAGGTGCCCGGTGACGTTGCCGACCCCGGTCCAGGTGAGCGTGCCGGCCCCGAAATCCACCCGCGCCAGGGTGATAGCTGCCCCTCTACTGCCGGCCAGGACCCGGTGGCAGAGCTGAACCAAGACCTCTAGCCGCTCGTCACGGGCGTCCTTGAGCACGTCGACAGCGCGTATTGCGGCTGTTGCGGCATCCGGGCCGTGGCCGAGTCCGTCGATCACACCGAACAGCGCGGCATCTACGTCGATCCCGACCGCGATCGACTGGTCGCCGGAGACGTGCTCACCTGGAAGTTGGCGACCTGCGGTGGCCCACTCAATCGGGCCCAGTCGGCCATTCTCATGCATGGTCATGCCCGTCTATGCACGGTCACGCACGGGCCGGCACCCATTTCCACATTTCGATACGCGTTCCACGGCCGAGTGTGGACTCGACTATCAATCGGTCCATCAAGCGGCGCGCACCGGGTAAGCCGAGGCCGAGCCCGCGTCCAGTCGAATATCCGTCCTCCATGGCACGTTCGATGTCGGCGATGCCGGGGCCCTCGTCCTCGGCGCACACCACCAGCGCCTTGCGGCCCTCCCGGTCGGCTACCGCGACCCGGACCGCACCGCGACCTGCGTAGCTGGTGATATTGCGTGCGATTTCGGAGATCGCCGTGGCGATCATCGTGACGTCGGTCAGTGAGAATCCGAGATCTAGCGCGAGCTGATGTCCCGCTTTGCGGGCATCGACGATGTCGTCGGGGTTGTGAATATCGACGACGATCTCACCCGTCACCGTCGCGCCCGATCGTCGATCTCCGCAGCCCCAGTTGCCGATTCAACAGTGCGAGGCCCTCTTCGAGATCCAGCGCGGTGAGCATGTCGTCGAATGCCAGGCCCAGTTGGACCATCGCGAAGGCAACCTCTGGCTGCAGACCCACGATCACGGTGGCGGCGCCGCGCAGCCGGGTCATGTGCGCGATCGTCCGCAGCGAACGGGCGGCGAACGAATCCATCACGTCGATGGCGGTGACGTCGACAATGATCCCCTGCGCCCGAAACCGGCTGACCCGCTCCATCAGGTCGAGCCGAAGGCGTTCTGTATCGGAGTCGGTGAGCGCGGCCTGCACCGAAGCGATCAGGATAGAGCCCTGTTTCAGGATTGGTACTGGCATGACATCTCTGCCGTTGTGGTGCTCACCCGGTCTGCTCGCCGGTGCGGGTAACTTCGTAGCCCAGCAGACGCTCGGCTTCCTCGATACCACCCTGCAGGTCGCCGACGGCGTTCATCTTGGACAAATCCAGCCCGATCGTCACCAGGGTCAGAGCGATCTCCGAGGACAGGCCGGTGATGATCACGCTGGCGCCCATCAAACCCGAGGCGTCGACCGTCTGCACCAGGTGGTTTGCCACTGTGGAGTCGATGGTGGGCACACCGGTGATGTCGATGACCACCACTTTCGCGCGGTTCGCCCGAATCGCTCTCAAGAGTTGTTCGGTGACTTGGCGGGCACGCTGACTGTCAAGCACGCCGATGATCGGCAGAATCAACAGCTGTTCGCGCACCTGCAGCACCGGCGTCGACAGCTCCCGGATCGCCTCCTGCTGCTGCCGGATGATGCGCTCGCGTTCCTGCACGAAGCTCACAGCCACGGTGTTCGCGATGCGGTTGGCCGCCGGCTCGTAGACATCGAGCACCACGTTGAGCAGGTCGAAGTCGGACTGATATTTCTCGAACAGGGAACGCGCCAGCACGTCGCGCAGCAGGAGCACGATGCCGACGACCTCGTCTGTCTCCACTCCTCGCGGGATGATGCGTTCGGACAGGTCGCGGGCGTAGGCCTGCAAAGCTTCGACGCTGCCGGTTTCGAGCACCTCGACGTAGTTGTCGTACACCGCCGTCGCTTCAGAGAAAAGCTCCTCAGGCGTCATCGCGGTGAGCAATTCGGCCTCGGTGATCCTGCGCGCCCATTCCTCGCGCAACACTGTCCGATTCTGTCGCAGATGCTGGACGAGTTGCGGCAGCAAACTCTCGCTCGAGATGCCAACCGTCTGCGCGGTAGTGGTGCTGCTGAAATCCGACAGCGATTCTGACATGTGGCCTCCCAGGGCCTCCCGAATAGGCGTCGCGGTCCGCTGTGCGCAGGCCCTAGGGGGAGACTAGCGTGGTTCGACGCGGGGCAGGTGTTGAGGTCTTCTTCTTCTCGCAGTTCGCAACGCAGGTTAGGCTTGCACCACACTTAAGGCCCCCCGGGACAAAGGATCGCCATTGTCAGCCCCTGATTCGATTACCACGTTGGTTGCCGACCACGACGGGGTGTCCGTAGTCAGTGTGAGCGGCGAAATCGATTTGGTAACCGCTCCCGCCTTGGAGCAAGCGATCAGAGCGGTGGTCGCTGAGGGTCCGACGGCGCTGGTCATCGACTTGTCCGCGGTTGACTTTCTCGGCTCGGTAGGGCTGAAGATCCTGGCGGCGACTTACGAGAAACTGGCCAAGACCGCTGAATATGGGGTGGTCGCGCGCGGCCCGGCGACCAGAAGGCCGATACACCTGACCGGCTTGGACAAGACGTTCCCGCTATACCCCACGCTGGAAGAAGCGCTGACCGGCGTGCGGGACGGCAATGTCAACCGGTAGCACCGCTTGCTGATAGTGCCGCTGTTGATCCGCACCCGAAGTTAATATCTGGTTTCCTCGCGGATCGGGTAGAGCCGACGATGTCGGTGACTTCGGCTGCGCAGGCCGTCTGATCTGGGCGATCGTGGCGTTTGCGTCCGCAGGAAAAATCCACTGGCTGTCCGCGCGCCCCGCGCAAATTGTCGCGTGCGTAATTTCTTCGACTAGATCAGTGTGGCCGGGACCCGAACGGGGTATCGCCTGAGCCACGGATGACTACAGCGAATTGCATCAGACCGCCAGCCATAAGGAAGGAACACTCATGACGACCGTAAGCGATTACGACACCCGCCGCGTGTCGGACGCCGATGCCGCCCAGGACAGGTCAGCGCTGCGCGAGCTGGCGCCCTCTTTGCCCGGGTCCTCCACGGCGATTGTCGATGATGACCCCAACGATGCGGCTTTTTTCGAGCTGCCTGGTGCCGACCTGTCCGGCGAGGAACTGTCGGTGACGGTGATTCCCCAGCAGGACGACGAGTTCACCTGCTCGAGTTGCTTCCTGGTACAGCACCGCAGCAGGTTGCGCAGCCCTAGTTCTGGGCAGCCGATTTGCGCCGACTGCGCTTGATGCGGTTTAGGCCTGCGCCCATTCCCGTTTGCACACCGCGCAGTGCCGGGTAGCCGCCGCCCAGTGGGGCTCGTTGTCGGCGGGCTCACGGATCCGATGGGTGGAGGCATGCCCACACCCAGGGCAGGTGCAGGCCGCCTGGAACGGCTCGACCGCCTGCTCCTGCATCAGGCGCAGGTTTTCTGCCCGGGAGAACGGCACGATCTCCAACGACTCGGGCCGGGCGCCGATGTCCGGATTGTCGAACCATAAAAGGCCACAGACCACCGTGGCCACCGAGGTGAAGACAGACAGGATGACCAGGGGGATGTCCCATGGCCAGTTCGGTGGGATGGGCGTTAGCGCGATCACCATCATCACGGCGCTGACCAGGAAGCCGACGATCGCGCCGGGTTTAGCCCACGGGTAGCCGCCGACATTTAACGCGTCCCATGTCTCGATCTTCTTTTCCCGGGCCGCGATCTCCAGCAAGGTTGGGTGGTCGGGGGAGTCGATCTTTGCCGGGGGGCCGACGGCATTGGGCGGCGGTTCGTGGCTTGCACGCCGCACCTTGTCTGGGCTGGTAGGCCCAACAGACGTCATGCTCGCGAAGTGTAATGCGGTATTCGGGCCGTCACCATTGCAAACGGGCCGGGATGCCTTGACACGTCACATGGTCGGGGTGGCGGGATTTGAACCCACGGCCTCTTCGTCCCGAACGAAGCGCGCTACCAAGCTGCGCCACACCCCGCCTGAAGCCACGCCAGCGTATCGCACCGGCTGGGCCCAGTGGCAATTGCGTTCGAACTCGTGGGCCGCGACCCGGGCCGGATGGTTCAACGTACCGAGACGCTTGGCTGCGAGCTTCCCACTTTGCTAGTGGAATCTCGGCCACCCACCGGGGCGCCGATCAACGTCAGCAGCGTTGCTTCGGGTCGGCAGCAGAACCGCACTGGCGCAAACGGCGAGGTGCCGACACCTGCGGAGACGTGCAACCGCATGTTCGAGCCCCAGCGCGACGGTCCCTTGGCGCGCGACCGGTCCAGCCCGCAGTTGGTCACCAGCGCCCCGTAAAACGGCAGACATAGCTGCCCCCCGTGCGTGTGGCCGGCCATCACCAGCTGGTAGCCGTCGGCGGCGAAGCGATCCAGCACCCGCGGTTCCGGCGAGTGCGTCAGGCCCAGCCTCAGGTCCGCGACCGGGTTGGCCGGCCCGGCGATCGCGTCGTAGCGGTCCCGGTCGATGTGCGGGTCGTCTACGCCCGCGGCGGCGATGCGCAGCCCGGCCACCTCGAGCTCACGGCGGGTGTGGGTGAGGTCGAGCCAGCCCCGCTCGGTGAATGCTGCCCGCAGATCCTGCCAGGGCAACGGCTCACCGCGAACCCGGTGCGTCGGTTTGGTCAGGTAATTCATCGGGTTCTTCAGCCGCGGCCCGAAGTAGTCGTTGCTGCCGAATACGAAGACACCCGGCCGTGACAGCAGGTCGCCTAAAGGCTGGACTACGGCAGGCACCGCCTTGGGGTGCGCCAGGTTATCTCCGGTGTTGACCACCAAATCAGGCTCCCAACCGGCCAGCTCCCGAAGCCAGGCCTGTTTGCGGCGCTGGTTGGGCGTCATATGGAGATCGCTGATATGCAGCACCCGCAACGGTGAGGAGCCCGGCGACAAGACGGGCATGGTTATCTCGCGCAGCGCGAACGCGTTGCGCTCGACAATCGACGCATAACCGATGCCGGCGACGGTCGAGCCGACCGCAACGGCACCGGTGCGTAACAGGACGGGCAGGACGTCGGCCATACCGCCCAGCCTACTGCCGGTGGCGGACTGAGGAGGGCAACTAGGCGCCCCTCCCGATCGCCTACGGAGGCGGTTGCGCGGGTGGCGGGGGCGCCAGCAGGGGAATGGTGATCGGCGGCAGGCCGGGAATATCGATGACCTGCGATCCGACCGGCGGCGGCGGCCCACCAGGTCCACCTTCCGGGAACATGGGCGGTGGCGGGGCCGGTGGGATGCCGTTGCTGATCTGGATTGTGACGACCGAACCCGGAATCGTTTGGCCGCTGGGGGATGTTCCGACCACCTCGCCATATTTTGCGCTGCTGTTGACCGAGTTGGTCTGGTCGTTGACCTGGAAGCCCGCCTCCTTGACGCGCTGGCGGGCCGCGTCCACATCCAGGCCGGTCACGGCCGGCACCCGTGAAGCGGGTGAGCCGTCGACGTAGCGCGGGTCGGTCGGCGGCAACTTCACGTCACCGAAGCTGGTTGCGATCGGCTTCATCGCGGTGAACCAGGTGCGCGCCGGCTCGTTGCCGCCGTACAAGTCACCCTCGCCGCAGTGGCGCAACGGGGACGAGCACAAATCCGTGGGCGTCGTTGAATCGTCGTAGATGTAATTCGCCGCCGCGTAGTGGCTGGTGAAACCCACAAATCCGGAGGAGCGGTGAGCTTCGGTAGTGCCGGTTTTGCCGGACACCGGCAGATCCCAGCCGGCCGCGCCGGCCGAACCCGCGGCCGTGCCCATGCCCACTGCGTCTTTGCTCATCGCGTTGGCCAGAGTGTTCGCCAACCCCTCGGGCACCACCTGATCGCAGGGCTCGGCGGGCACCGCGATTTCATTTCCCTTGCGGTCGAACACCTTGTCGATCGGGCTCGGCGGGCACCACACGCCGCCCGAGGCCAGAGTGGCCGCGACATTCGACAGCTCCAGCGCATTCACCTCGATCGGGCCGAGCGTGAACGAACCGAGGTTCTGCCGCTTGACGAAGTCGGCCAGGCTCTCGTTGCTGTCCGGGTTGTAGTCGCGGGCGGTCCCGGGCTCGGCGTAGGACCGCAGGCCCAGTTTGACAGCCATGTCGACCGTGCGCGTCACCCCGATCTGCGAGATCAGCTTCGCGAAGGCTGTGTTGGGCGACGTGGCCAACGCGTCCGTCACATTCATCGACCCCCGGTAGTTACCGGCGTTGAGTACGCACCAGGTGTCTTTGGGGCAGCCCTTGGCCCCGCCGCTGCCCAGGCCCTTGGCCTGGAACCGAGCCGGCGCTTCGAGTGTGGCGCTGATGCCCATACCCAAATCCAGCGCGGCCGCGGTGGTGAAGATCTTGAAGACGGACCCCGCGCCATCGCCAACCAGCGAGAACGGCTGCGGCCGCATGGTTTCGCCGGCACTGAGGTCCAGGCCATACTTGCGGTTGCTGGCCATCGCCACCACGTGGTGGGAATCCTTGCCCGGCAAGATCACACTCATCACGCTGGAAATGCCGGCCAGCGTCGGACTGGCGAACCTGTCAATCGCGGCCTTGACCGGGGTCTGCACGTCGGGGTCCAGCGTCGTTTTGATCAAGTAGCCGCCCCTGGCCACCTGCTCCTTATTAATCCCCGCACGAGACAGGTACTCCTGGACGTAATCGCAGAAGAATGCGCGGTCGCCTGCCGCGATGCAGCCGCGCGGCACCTCGTTGGGCTGCGGAAGCACCCCCAACGGCGCGGCCTTGGCGGCGCGCAATGCGTCTTCCTCCTGAGGCAAGTTCTCGATCATGGTGTCCAGGACCAAGTTCCGCCGGGTCAACGCGCCATCGGGGTTGGTGTACGGGTTGAGCGTGCTGGTCGACTGAACCATGCCCGCAAGCAGGGCCGCCTGCTGCCAGTTCAGGTCGGCGGCGTTGATGCCGAAGTACGTTTGCGCCGCGTCCTGCACGCCGAACGAGTTGTTGCCGAACGAGACCAGGTTCAGATAGCGAGTCAGGATCTCGGGTTTGGTGAAGGTTTTATCGAGAGTGAGCGCCATCCGGATCTCACGCAGCTTGCGAGCCGGAGTGGTTTCGACGGCCGCGCGCTTTTCGGCGTCTGTTTGAGCGGTTACCAGCAGTTGGTAGTTCTTTATGTACTGCTGCTCGATGGTCGAACCGCCGCGAGTGCCGACGTCGCCGGACGCGTAGCCGGCCAGTCCTGTCAGGGTGCCTTTCCAGTCGACCCCGTTGTGGTCGGCGAAGCGCTTGTCCTCGATCGAAACGATCGCCAGCTTCATGGTGTTGGCGATCTTGTCGGAGGGCACCTCAAACCTGCGCTGTGAATACAGCCACGCGATGACGTTGCCTTTGGCATCTTGCACCGTCGATACCGCGGGTACCTCGCCCTGCAGAAGCTGAGCCGATCCGTTAGCGACCACTTCAGACGCGCGATTGGAGACCAGGCCCAGCCCACCTGCCAGGGGAAACATCACAGCCGCGGCCACCACACTGGCCAACAGACAGCACCCAGCGAGCTTGAGCAGTGTGATGGTGGCGGGGGGACGTTCCGACATGCGTAATACCCTAGCCGCCCGTGGTGACCTCTCTCCGCCCGTCAAGTTAGGTAAAAACTGGGCCGGCGCCAACCCGCGAACTTAAGGTCGGGCTAAACCACATCTGACTCTTGCGTCACTGGTCAGCCCCCTAAAACGGTGATGAATCTTAGGCTCGGACCTGCGCTTCTTAACGAGACGGCACGCGCGTCCCAAAAAAAGCGTTATGAGACTGTTGCGCAATTGGCCCTTGAGCACCTAACTTGGACAGACAGTGCGATTCAGGTAACACCGATTTGCATAGTGTGGCGTAGATCGCAGCGCAGAGATCTGCACCTGAGGAGGGCGGTCGCGAACCAGCGGCCGGAAGGAAGGGAACAGCTCGTGTCAGGAATAGAACCTGCCGCGCGAAGAGCGCATCTATCGGCCGTTCCGGCTACGCCGCCAAGCGTCGGCGAGGTTGAGGAGCGGATTGCCTGGGTATCGAGGGCGCTCTGCCGCACCACCGACCCGGATGAACTGTTTGTTCGGGGAGCCGCCCAGCGTAAAGCCGCGGTAATCTGCCGTCACTGCCCCGTCATGCAGGAGTGCGGGGCCGACGCGCTGGACAACAAGGTCGAGTTCGGCGTTTGGGGCGGTATGACCGAACGCCAGCGCAGGGCCTTGTTGAAGCAACACCCCGACGTCGTGTCGTGGGGCGATTTCTTCGACAAGCGCAGAGGCCGCGGCACCGGATAACGGCCGGCGATAACCGGAAATCCCTGGAAGGCCCCTCCCCTCTAGTTACATTCTGGTTACTGCTGGGCCGTGATCTGATCGGCTAGCGTACGCAGGGCATCAAGGTCTGAGACATCGAACGGTAGCGACGGAACTCCGATGATCGGCACGTCGGGGTTGGCGCCGGTGAATCGGGAAAGCAGCCGAATCTCCCGCTTGGACGTCTGAGCGCGGTCGGCATGAATCTTCAGCACCGCTGCGGCCAGCGCCGCGGGTTCCGAATCCGTTTCGGCCTCCAGCACTTCGCTTGCGTCGGTCGCGCGCTCTCCCGGCAATGGGCACATCATCGGGTGGGTCCGATTCAGCAGAAGTCCCGCTAGCGGCATCCCTTCCTGCGACAACCGGTCGACGAAAAAGGACGCCTCGCGCAGTGCATCGGGTTCGGCCGCCGACACCACGACGAATTGCGTACCACGCCTCTTCAGCAATGCATAAGTACGATCCGCCTTCTCGCGGAAACCACCGAAGGTGGCGTCCAGCGATTGCACGAACGCTGCCGCGTCGCCAAGCATCTGCGAACCGAGCACAGTAGACAGTGCCTTCATTGCCAATCCCATTGCGCCGGTGACCAATTTCCCGAAGCCGCGGCCAGGTGCGAGCAGCAGCCGCCACAATCTGCTATCCATGAAGCTGCCCAGCCGTTGCGGCGCGTCGAGGAAATCCAGCGCGTTGCGCGACGGAGGGGTGTCCACCACCACTAGGTCCCAGCGGTCTTCGGCCAGCAGTTGACCCAGCTTCTCCATCGCCATGTACTCTTGCGTGCCTGCCAGTGATGTGGCCACGGTTTGGTAGAACTGGTTATCCAGAATCGCTTGTGCCCGACCGGTTCCCGAGTATTGGACCACCATTTCGTCGAAGGTGCGCCGCATGTCCAGCATCATCGCGTGCAGCTCGCCGGAGACTTCGGGCGCCAGCGGTACGCGCTGCGGAGTGTTGCCGAGGTCGTTGACCCCCAACGCTTGTGCCAGCCGCTTGGCTGGGTCGATCGTCAAAACAACAACGGTGCGGCCATATTCGGCCGCCCGCAACGCCATCGCCGCCGCGGTGGTGGTCTTGCCGACGCCACCGGCGCCGCAGCACACCACGACCCGGTTAGCGGTATCGGTCAGGATCGCTGCCATATCAAGTAATTTCGGCTTAGTACTCATCGAACTCCCTGCTGTGCAAGCGATTCCGATAGTTCATATAAGCTACCGAGGTCGACACCGTCGGAGATCGTCGGTAGTTCCAGCCGCGGTACTTGTAGTGCGTCGAGTTCCTGTGCGCTCTCGCTGCGCGCGGTGATTCGCGTCGCGTGCTCGATGGTCTCGGTCAGCAGTCCCGCGAAATCGGAGTCGCTGAGCTCGATTCCGGCGAGCTTCAACCCGGCCCGCACCGAGTCCGCATCGACATCACCCTCGGCGGCCTTTGCCAGGTCGCGGGGCTCGAGGTAGGACGGGATGTTTCGATTCACGATCACACTTCCGATCGGCAGCTCCATCTCCGCAAGCTCCTCGATGGCTTCGATCGTTTCCTGCACCGGCAGCGCTTCCAGCAGCGTGACCAGGTGGATGGCAGTCAGGTCGGAGTGCAGCAACTTCACCACGCCGTCACTCTGCGAGTGCACCGGCCCGCCCTTAGCCAGATCAGACACCGCCTTGGTGACGTCCAGGAAACGCGCGATGCGGCCGGTGGGAGGGGCGTCGACGACTATGGCGTCATAGACCGGGTTCTTGCCCCCCTTGTTCAGACGCACCACCGATTCTTTGATCTTGCCGGTGAGTAGCACGTCGCGAAGACCGGGCGCGATCGTCGTCGCAAACTCGATCGCGCCGATACGACGCATCGCCCGGCCCGCGATGCCGAGGTTGTAGAACATGTCGAGGTACTCCAGGAATGCGGCCTCGATGTCGATTGCCAGTGCGTTGACCTGGCCGCCGCGCTCGGCGGTCGCGATCTTGAGTTCTTGGTAGGGCAGTGGCGGGACGTCGAAAAGCTGCGCAATCCCTTGGCGCCCCTCAACTTCGACCAGGAGGACCTTGCGGCCACCCGCTGCGAGGGTGAGTGCCAGGGCCGCCGCGACCGTCGATTTACCGGTACCGCCTTTGCCGGTTACAAAATGCAAGCGGGCCTTCGACAAGCGTGCCGGCCAGCCGACGGGATTACCGCCGCTAGATGTGGTTGCCACCATCGCATGCTAGCCCGATCACCTGGGGCCCCCCGCAAACCGGGTGCGACGCCGGGCTGGCCAGAGCTGTTCACCGCCGACCGATAAGCTCGCGTCATGAGCCAACCGACCGCGTGGGAGTACGCCACGGTCCCGCTGTTGACGCACGCCACCAAACAGATCCTCGATCAATGGGGCGCCGATGGCTGGGAGTTGGTGGCGGTGCTGCCCGGGCCCACTGGCGAGCAGCACGTCGCATACTTGAAGCGCCCAGCGTAAGGGTTGGCATCCATGAGCGCATCGGTCCGGCTCGGGGAGCTTGGGGTGGTGCTTCCGCAGGTGGCGGCGCCGCTTGCCGCTTATGTTCCAGCGGTGCGTACCGGCAACCTGGTTTACACCTCCGGCCAACTCCCACTGGAGGCCGGAAAGCTTGCGCGCACCGGCAAAGTCGGAGGCGAGGTCAGCCCCGAGGAGGGCAAGGCGATGGCGCGGATCTGCGCGCTCAACGCCCTGGCTGCGGTGAATGCCCTGGTAGGTGTCGATGCCGTCAGACAAGTTGTCAAGGTCGTCGGGTTCGTCGCCTCCGCCCCGGGATTCAACGGCCAGCCAGGCGTCGTCAACGGGGCCTCGGAGCTGCTCGCCGAGGTGTTCGGAGATAAAGGCGTGCATGCGCGTTCAGCCGTCGGGGTATCCGAGCTGCCACTGGACGCGCCCGTCGAAGTCGAGTTGATCGTGGAGATTAGCTAGCTGCCGTGACCGAGGCTACTGAGTCGCTGACCCATCCCGCATACGGCCGGCTGCGGGCGGTCACCGACTCTGCGTCGGTTTTGTTGGCCGACAATCCCGGCTTATTGACGCTGGAGGGCACCAACACGTGGGTGTTGCGCGGCCAGGGCAGCGACGAGCTGGTGATCGTCGACCCGGGTCCCGATGACGACCAGCACATCCCGCGGATTGCCTCGCTGGGCCGCATCGCATTGGTTCTGATCAGCCACCGGCACGCCGACCACACCGACGGCATCGACAAGCTGGTCGAACTGACCGGGGCGACGGTGCGGTCGGCGGGCAGCGGATTTTGTCGCGGCCTCGGCGGTGAGCTGGTCGACGGCGAGGTGGTCGACGCGGCCGGCCTGAAGATCAAAGTGATGGCGACCCCCGGCCACACCGCGGACTCGCTGTCGTTCGTCCTCGACGACGCGGTGTTGACCGCGGATACCGTGCTGGGCCGCGGCACCACGGTCATAGACAAGGAAGACGGCAGCCTTGCCGACTACCTGGAATCGCTGCGGCGGCTACGCGGCCTGGGCCGACGGACGGTCTTACCCGGACACGGCCCGAACTTGGCGGATCTGGAAGCCGTCGCGGACGGATATTTACTACACCGGCAAGAACGTCTGGAGCAGGTGCGCTCCGCGTTGTCGGAACTTGGCGGCGACGCCACTGCCCGCCAGATCGTCGAACACGTCTACGTTGACGTCGACGAGAAGCTCTGGGATGCGGCCGATTGGTCCGTCCAGGCGCAAATCGACTATCTGCGCGGCTGAACTGGCGCCGTGGCGTTACGCTCGGGGCTCTAACGTGCGCGGCGGGCCAGTCTCTCGGAGTCGGAGATCAGCACGCTCTTTCCCTCCAGGCGAATCCACCCGCGGTGGGCGAAATCCGCCAGCGCCTTGTTCACGGTCTCCCGAGAAGCACCCACCAGCTGGGCGATCTCCTCCTGAGTCAGGTCGTGGGTGACCCGCATCGCGCCGCCCTCCTGAGTGCCGAAACGCTGGGCTAACTGCAGCAACTGCTTGGCCACCCGGCCGGGCACATCGGTGAAGATGAGGTCGGCGAGATTGTTGTTGGTTCGGCGCAGCCGTCGAGCCAGCACTCGAAGCAGCTGTTCGGCGATCTCCGGACGATCGGCGATCCATGCCCGCAACGCGTCGCGGTCCATCGACACCGCCCGGACCTCGGTGATCGTGGTCGCGCTCGAAGTCCGTGGTCCCGGGTCGAAGATCGACAACTCGCCGAACATGTCCGAAGGGCCCATGATCGTCAGCAGATTCTCCCGGCCATCCGGCGAGCGGCGACCGATCTTGACCTTGCCGGAGACGATTATGTACAGCCGATCGCCCGGTTCCCCTTCGGAGAAAACCGTATGTCCGCGGGGGAAGTCGACGGGTTGCAGCTGCTTGGTCAGTGCGGCGACTGCACCAGGCTCAACCCCTTGGAAGATTCCTGCCCTTGCCAGGATCTCGTCCACGTTGCCTCTTCAGCTTTCCAACGAAGTGATATGGGCAGGCCAACCCTTTGCTCGGGTTCCGAAACTATCCGAGACTAAAGGTAAGCCAAAGTGTCCAACGTGCCAACGCTACACAGGATTGACACGTCAAGGCACGCCTGGTCGCCTTAAATTGTGGATTGTCGCGCGAATGCGTATGTATATCGCGTGGGCAAACCCGCTTCGTAGAGGATGGCGAAGTCCCTGGCAAGAACTGCCTCGGGGCGATGCCTGCCGGCGGGTGACCCCGGCGACGGGGGACCGGCGACTTGCAGGGCCTGGCGTCGATGCAGGTATTCGAGCGCCTCCGGCATGCCCTCCCGGGCCAGTGTGCGCATATCCAAGGCTTCTGCTTGTTCGAGGAACGCGGCCACGTCGGTCGCGGTGACCGACTCGTGGGCAAGCTCCTTCTCCAGGCGCCCCAGACCGAGCGCTGCAAGCATTAGCAGCCCCGGTACGCACGCGACCAGCAACCATGACACAAGGAGAGTAAACATGGTCAAGGTCTCAGCGAGATCACGAAATCAGTACTCTGTCGTAGGTGACAGTGGCAAAGTCGTCGGGGCGCTCGAAGGCAACGCCAGCCATGCCCGGCGTCGTAGTCGCCAAACGCTGGTCTTCCGAAACCCAAGTCGGCTTAGTACGACGGGCACGACGGATGAATCGGACCTTGGCGTTGGCGTTTCCGGAAGCGCATTGCGAACTCGATTTCACCTCGCCGCTGGAATTGGCGGTGGCCACCATTCTCTCGGCGCAGAGCACCGACAAACGGGTGAATTTGACGACGCCGGCCGTGTTCGCTCGATACCCGACGGCACTGGCGTACGCGCAAGCCGATCGCGCTGAACTCGAGGAACTCATTCATCCCACTGGTTTCTTCCGCAACAAGGCGTCGTCGCTGATCGGCCTCGGGCAGGCCTTGATCGAGCGCTTCGACGGCGAGGTGCCAGCCACGATGGCCGAGCTGGTGACGCTGCCCGGGGTGGGGCGCAAGACCGCGAACGTGATTCTGGGGAACGCGTTCGGTGTCCCCGGGATCACCGTCGACACTCATTTCGGCCGATTGGTCCGCAGGTGGCGGTGGACCGCCGAAGAGGACCCCGTCAAGGTGGAGCATGCGGTCGGCGAGCTGATCGAACGCCGCGAATGGACCATGCTGAGCCACCGGGTGATCTTCCACGGCCGCAGGGTCTGCCACGCCCGCAAACCGGCGTGCGGTGTCTGCCTCCTCGCCAAGGACTGCCCCTCCTTCGGCCTCGGTCCCACCGAACCGCCGCTCGCGGCGGCACTTGTCCAGGGGCCGGAAGCCGAGCACCTGCTGGCCCTGGCCGGGCAGTAAAGCTACGTTGACCGGGAAAGCCCGCTGGACCATCGCGATCCTGGCAGTGGTGGCGGCGTTGACGGTGGCGCTGGTTGCGCAGCTGCGCGACAACCCCGCCACGCCCGCGACAACCCAGACAACAGCCGGCCGTGAACATCGGGACGCCGATACGCCAGCTGCGCTGGCCGGGCCCCGGGAGCGCGCGAAGCTGCCGTCCTGCCCCACGGCCGCCGGCGGTGTTGAGGGGCCCGGCCCGGCCGCCCTGCGCGGTGTGACGGTGGAATGCGCCGCTGACGGCTCTGCCGTTGACGTCGCCAGCGCGTTGGCGGGACACAGGGTGGTCCTCAACTTGTGGGCGTATTGGTGCGCGCCATGCGCAGCGGAACTGCCCGCGATGGCCGAATATCAACGACGGGTCGGGCCCGACGTGTTGGTGGTGACGGTGCACCAGGACGAGAACGAGACGGCCGCGTTACTTCGGTTGGCCGAACTCGGCGTTCGGCTGCCGACTCTGCAGGACGGTCGGCGCTTGATCCCGGCAGCGCTGCGGGTCGCAAACGTGGTGCCCGCGACGGTGGTGCTGCGGCCGGACGGTAGCGTTGCGCAGACACTTCTGCGCGATTTCGCCAGTGCCGATGAGATTGCCGCTGCGGTCGGAAACGACGCGGGATGAGCCGGGCAGATACAAAGGGAGGCGCGGTGGGCACGGTGCACCTGGCGCCCGACGTCTGCCCGTCTTGGCTGCGCCCGCTGGTCGAGAATGTCGACCAGATACCTGACGCTTACCGTCGTCGGCTGCCGGCAGACGTGCTGGCCATGGTGACTGAGGCCGAAACCACCGCATCGCTGCGTCGCGACGAGCGCGAGGCTGCTGTGCTGGTGTTGTTCTCGGGCCCGGAGTCCGGACCGGCTGACGGCAGTGTCCCCGCCGACTCCGACCTGTTGCTGACCGTGCGGGCCTCGACACTGCGTCACCACGCGGGCCAGGCTGCGTTCCCCGGCGGTGCATCCGATCCCACCGACGACGGTCCGGTCGCCACCGCCTTGCGCGAGGCCTACGAAGAAACCGCGATCGACCTAGGCAGACTCCATCCCCTCGCCACGTTGGAGCGTGCGTTCATTGCGCCGTCGCAGTTCAGCGTCGTCCCGGTGTTGGCTTATTCGCCGGATCCCGGTCCGGTTACCGTTGTCAACGAGACCGAAACCGCGGTTGTGTCCCGGGTTCCGTTGCGCGCCTTTATCAATCCGGCCAACCGGCTGATGGTCTACCGCGGCGACCTCGGCAACCGTTGGGCTGGTCCAGCGTTCCTGTTGAACCAGATGCTGGTTTGGGGATTCACCGGCCAGGTGATTTCCGCCGTGCTCGACGTCGCCGGCTGGGCGAAGCCATGGGACACCGACGACATCCGCGAGCTCGACGAGGTGATGGCGCTGGTTGGCCACCAGGGTGACGGGCGATGAACTCGATGACCCCGTCACAGTGGCTGGATGTCGCCGTCCTTGCCGTCGCTTTCATCGCGGCCATCTCGGGCTGGCGTTCGGGCGCGTTGGGCTCCCTGCTGTCGTTTGTCGGGGTGCTGCTCGGAGCGATAGCGGGCGTGCTCTTGGCACCGCACATCGTCAGCCACATCGCGGCTCCGCGCGCCAAACTTTTCACCGCGCTTTTCCTGATACTCGCGCTGGTCGTTGTCGGTGAGGTCGCCGGTGTGGTGCTGGGACGGGCGGTTCGCGGCGCGATCCGCAGCCGCGCGATCCGAAACGTCGACTCACTCATCGGCGTGGCGGTCCAGCTTGTCGTCGTGCTGACCGCCGCCTGGTTGTTGGCCACCCCGTTGACGCAGTCGAAGGATCAGCCTGAACTTGCCTCCGCGGTCAAGGGTTCACGGGTGCTCGCTCAGGTCAACGAGATCGCGCCGCCCTGGCTGAAGACGGTGCCCAAGCGGCTGTCGGCGCTGTTGAACACATCGGGACTGCCCGCGGTGCTGGAGCCGTTCAGCCGCACCCCGGTGATTCCGGTCGCTTCACCGGACCCCGCGCTGGCCAATAATCCGGTGGTGACTTCCACGGCGCCGAGCGTCGTCAAGGTGCGCAGCGAGGCGCGTAGTTGCCAGAAAGTGTTGGAGGGCAGCGGATTCGTGATAGCTCCTGACCGGGTTATGACCAACGCGCACGTGGTGGCCGGGTCCAACAGTGTGCAGGTCTTCGCCAGCGGCAATCCCCTCGACGCGACCGTTGTGTCCTACGATCCGTCGGTCGACATCGCCATCATCGCTGTCCCGAACCTGCCGCCACCGCCGCTGGCCTTCGCCGAGGCCGACGCGAAATCCGGGGCCAGTGTTGTGGTGATGGGCTACCCCGGCGGCGGGAATTTCACCGCCACCCCGGCCAGGATCCGTGAGGCCATCAAGCTGAGCGGCCCCGATATCTACCGGGACCCGACACCGGTTACCCGCGACGTGTACACGATCAGAGCCGATGTGGAGCAAGGTAATTCAGGTGGACCGTTGATCGACCTGAGTGGTCATGTGCTGGGCGTGGTGTTCGGTGCCGCCGTCGACGATGCCGACACCGGATTTGTGCTGACGGCCGGCGAGGTGGCCAGCCAGCTCTCCAGGATCGGCAACAGCCAGCCGGTGCCCACCGGGGCCTGCGTCAGCTGACCCGGGGCCCGTGCACCTGTTCGAGGAACCTGGTCAGGTGCCGGTTGACTTCCTCCGGTGCTTCTTCGTGGCTGAAATGCCCTGCGCCGGCAATGGATAAGTAGCGCCCGTGTGGCGCGTAGCGCTGCGTGCGGTCTACCGGATCGGCCAGCACGTAGGGGTCGGCGTCGCCGCGCAGGTGCAGCAGAGGCATACCGAGTTGTTGGGAGATCGATCCCATGAATCGTCGGCCTTCGTCGCGCAGCTGGCTGCGAACCGCCCAGCGCTGGTATTCCAATGCGCAATGCGCAGCCGACGGAATCTGGATCGCCATCCGCAGATAACCGATGGTCGCGGAGAAGTCCTCGGAAGCAACCCATTTGGCCGAACTGCGGGTACGAACAAGGCGCTCGACCTCAGCCGCGTTGTCTCGGGTCAGCAGGTGTTCCGGCCAGATCGGCACCTGATAGCGCAGCAACGTCGGCAGCACTGCGTAGCCCTGGTCGCGTCGCGTCAACGTGGATCGCCGCAACGCGGCCGGGTGCGGCGAGCTGATCAGCGCGATGGCGCGCACCAGGCGTGAGTGCAGCAGCGCGGTGGTCCAGCAGACCAGCCCGCCGTCCGCGTGGCCGATCAAGGTGGCCGAGGAGTGCCCCAGCGCACGGATGAGCCCGGCCGTGTCGCCGGCGAGCGTCCAGCCGTCGTAGCCGCGGGGCGGCTTGTCGCTGCCGCCGTAGCCGCGCAGGTCGACCGCAACCACCCGCGCACCGGTCAATCCGCGCAGCTGATGACGCCAGGACCACCAGAAAGATCCGAAACCGTGCAGCAGGATCACCAGTGGCCGCGCCGTGGCCGGTGTGGTCACATCTGTGCCAGCCGGGTGGCTAACTGGTAAAGCCTCGACGACGTGGAATCGGATGCCGTTGGCGTGCACATCCAAATGGCGCCAGGGCCCGTCGATTCGGGTCAGCGCGGGATCTGGCGCCGCCACCTACCAACCTGAGGGATCGGTGGGTGCGGTGTCGGGCTTGGTTTCGGGGCGGGTGATCGCGCGCGACCCCGCTTTGTCGTGGCCAGGGGTCAGCGCTGTGCGCGTTTCCTTGACCGATTCGATCGTCTGCCGCGGTCCCTTGATGCGCCGAACCTTCAGGAAACCCAATACCGCCAGCGCGGCCCCTACCAGCAGCATGATCGCGAACACGATCAAGATACGCCGCCCATTGCGGCAGCCAGTTGCCGAGTAGCTCGGCGAGGAAAAAGAAGAAAAAGAATGTGGAGTAGAACAGCACCACCAACGCGGCGATGAAGAAAACGCTGCCGGTCAGGCCCTTCTTGACGTCCCGGGTGATCTCGGCGCGGGCCAGTTCGACCTCGGCGCGCACCAGCGTGGACACCTGAGTTGTCGCGTCTTTGATCAGATCACCGATCGACGGCTGACCAGGCCCGGCATGGGGGTCGGCCAACGGAATCGTGGTCAGCGTGCTGGGCACGCCGTTCGTGCGATCGACTTTGCTCACAGACGGTCCTCTCGGTTGTCGTCGCGGTTCATGTTGCCATGCGGTGCGATGTCAGGCCGACGGAGCCGGCGCGGGGATCATTTAGACTGGCGCACCTGTGCCCTGACGTTCGATCAGTTCGACGGGAGTTCCGCTTTGCAGACGGCCCATCGGTGCTCTGCGGGGGCGATAGTTGTTGTGCTGTCGGCCTTACTTGTGGCTTGGGTGGGTTTACCCGCCAAGACCGGGGCCGCCGACGACAGGGTCCCGATGGGTGGCGGTGCGGGCATCGTGATCAACGGGGACACGATGTGCACGCTCACGACAATCGGGGGCGATTCCGCCGGCGAGTTGATCGGCTTCACCTCCGCGCACTGCGGGGGTCCCGGCGCACAGGTCGCCGCCGAGTCTGCCACGAGCAGGGGGGCGCTCGGCGTGATGGTCGGGGGCAACGACAACCTCGACTATGCGGTGATCAAGTTCGATCTGGCCAAGGTGATACCGGTGGCCAGTTACAACGGTTTTGTGATCGCTGGCGTCGCCCCGGATCCCACGTTCGGCGCGATCGCGTGCAAGCAAGGCCGCACCACCGGGAACTCCTGCGGCGTCACCTGGGGGGCGGGTCAGAATCCGGGGACCATCGTCATGCAGGTATGCGGACGGCCAGGTGACTCCGGGGCGCCGGTGACGGTGAACAATCTGCTGGTCGGCATGATTCACGGTGCCTTCAGCGACGCCCTTCCGGACTGCGTCGTCAAGTACATCCCGCTGCACACTCCAGCGGTGGTGATGTCGTTCAGCTCGATCCTGGCCGACATCAACGCCAAGAACCGGCCGGGCGCGGGCTTCGTCCCCATCCCGGCCTGAGCCTGGGTTACTTTGCGGCCTGGATCGCGTCGAACACGCCGGGATCGAGCAGCGTCGACGTGTCGCCCAACTCGCGGTGTTCGGCGATGTCGCGTAACAGCCTGCGCATGATTTTGCCGCTGCGGGTCTTGGGCAGCTCCGGCACCACATGGACCTCGCGTGGCTTCGCGATGGGCGAGATCTCGCGGGCCACCTCGCCACGCAGCTCGTCGACGGTCCCGTCGTGCGCGGTGTAGTTGGCGCGTAAGACGACGAACGCGCAAATGGCCTGACCGGTGGTGTCGTCGGTGACTCCGACCACCGCCGCCTCGGCGACGGCTGCGTGACCGACGAGCGCCGACTCCACTTCGGCGGTGGAGATCCGGTGTCCGGACACGTTCATCACATCGTCGATGCGGCCCAGCAGCCAGATCGCCCCGTCGGGATCGAAGCGGGCGCCGTCCCCGGCGAAATAGAAGCCCTGCTCGGCGAATTTGGACCAGTAGGTCTTTCGGTATCGCTCGGGGTCGCCCCAGATGCCGCGCAGCATCGACGGCCATGGCTGGTCCAGAACCAGGTATCCGGAGACATTCTTGGCATTGTCGGGGTCCGGCTGCAGCGGATTGCCGTGGTCGTCGACGATCTTGGCCGAGATCCCCGGCAGCGGTGTCATCGCCGAACCGGGTTTGGCCGCAGCGACTCCCGGCAGCGGCGAGATCATCGCCGAACCGGTCTCGGTCTGCCACCAGGTATCCACGACCGGGACACTTCCCGCGCCGATGACCTCGCGATACCAGCGCCAGGCCTCGGGGTTGATCGTTTCGCCGACCGACCCAATTAGCCGCAGGCTGGACAGCTCGTGCGCGTCGGGGATCTCGCGACCCCACTTCATGAATGTCCGGATCAGCGTGGGAGCGGTGTAATAGATTGTGACACCGTACTTTTCGATGATCTGGAAATGCCGGTTCCGGTCTGGGGTATCGGGTGTGCCCTCGTAGAGAACCTCGGTGATGCCGTTGGACAACGGACCGTATACGCCGTAGGTGTGTCCGGTGACCCAGCCGATGTCGGCGGTGCACCAGAACACGTCGCTCGCCGGCTTGACGTCGAAGATGACGTGGACCGTGTAGGAACTCTGGGTGAGATAGCCGCCGCTGGTGTGCATGATGCCCTTGGGCGTGCCGGTGGTGCCCGAGGTGTAGAGCAGGAATAACGGGTGCTCGGCATCGAATGGCACCGGGGTGTGTTCGGGGCTCGCGGAGTCGACGACGTCGTGCCACCACACGTCACGAGCGTCGTTCCACGACACGTCAATTCCCGTGCGCCGCACCACCAGAACGTGCTCGACCGGACTATCGGGCCCTTCGACCGCCTCGTCGGCGGCGTCCTTGAGCGGTGCCGGCTTGCCGCGCCGGAACTGCCCGTCGGTGGTGATCAGCAGCTTGGCCTGGGCGTCGGCGATGCGGGCTCGCAGTGCGTGCGTGGCGAAACCGGCGAACACGACGCTGTGCATGAGGCCGAGCCGGGCGCATGCCAGCATCGCGATCACGGCCTCGGGGATCAACGGCATGTAGATGGCGACCCGGTCGCCGGCGACCAGACCCAGGCTCGTCAGCGCATTGGCCGCTTTGCACACCTCGGTCTGCAGATCGGAGTAGGTCAGGCTGCGGCTATCGCCGACGGGCTCGCCCTCCCAGTGGATGGCGACCCGATCACCGTTACCGGCTTCGACGTGGCGATCCACGCAGTTGTAGGCGACGTTGAGCTTGCCGCCGACGAACCACTTGGCAAACGGCGCGTCCGACCAGTCCAGCACCTCGCTGAACGGTGTCGCCCACGACAGCCGGTCGGCCTGTTTGGCCCAAAAAGCGAGGCGGTCTTTCTCGGCCTCCTGGTAGAGCTCCTCGCGGGCGTTGGCCTGCTCGACGAACTGCGCCGCCGGCGGATACGAGGTCGGGGCTCCGGCACTGGTCTCGGTCACTGGCTTGTCTCCTCATCGCGGTTTCAGCTCGTCAACCGTCTGTGAGCCTAGCCGGGTGCGGCGCACGCAGGCTCTAGGGTCGCTGTCATGCCTCGGATGCGGGCCGTACTGGCCCAAGCGGCCTTGCTCGGCCTGGTCGGGTGTCTTGCCGGCGGCTGCGGAGGCGGCGTGCTGAGCCCAGATCTCGTGCTCGTCAACGGCGGGGAACCGGCGAACCCGCTGATCCCGACCAGCACCAACGACAGTTTCGGCGGGCGGATCATCGATCGGCTTTTCGCCGGCCTGATGTCCTATGACGCCGCGGGAAAACCCTCGCTCGAGGTGGCCCAGTCGATCGAGACCGCCGACAACGTCAACTATCGCATCACCTTGAAACCGGGGTGGAAATTCACCGACGGCTCGCCGGTGACGGCGCACTCGTTCGTCGACTCGTGGAATTACGGCGCTGTGAGTGCCAATGCCCAACTGCAGCAGGACTTTTTCAGCCCGATCGAGGGATTCGACCAGGTCTCCGGTCCCCGGGCCGCCCAGCCCGCCATGTCGGGGCTGCACGTGGTCAGTGATCTCGAATTCAGCGTGCGGCTGAAAGCGCCGACCATCGACTTCACTTTGCGACTGGGCCATAGTGCGTTCTATCCGATGCCGGACGCCGCATTTCGCGATATGACGGCGTTTGGCCGCCACCCGATCGGCAACGGCCCGTACCAGCTGACTGACGGCCCAGACGGTCCCGCGTGGGAACACAACGTCAAGATCGATCTGAGACCCAACCCCGGTTATCGCGGCAACCGGATGCCGCGCAACAGAGGCCTACGGTTCGAGTTCTACGCCAATCTGGACACCGCCTATGCCGACCTGCTATCGGGAAATCTCGATGTCCTGGACGCGATTCCGCCAAGCGCCTTGCCGATCTACAAACGCGACCTGGGCGGTAACGCGGTAAGCGGCCCCGTGGCGGTCAACCACAGCCTCGACACCCCGTTGCGGTTGCCGCACTTCGGTGGCGAGGAAGGCCGACTACGTCGGCTTGCGCTGTCGGCCGCTATCAACCGGCCACAGATTTGCCGGCAAATCTTCGTCGGCACCCGAAGTCCGGCGCGCGATTTCACTGCGCTGTCATTGCCCGGGTTTGACCCGAACCTGCCGGGCAACGAAGCGTTGAACTTCGATCCTGAGCGGGCGCGCCGACTCTGGGCGCAGGCCAACGCGATCTCGTCGTGGAACGGCCAGTACCCGATCGCGTACAACGCTGACGCCGGACATCAGGAGTGGGTGGACGCGGTGGCCAACAGCATCAAGAACGCCCTGGGAATCGACGCGGTCGGCGCGCCACAGCCCACTTTCGCCGGATTCCGCACCCAGATCACCACCCGCGCCATCACGACCGCGTTCCGGGCCGCATGGCAAGGCGACTATCCGTCAATGATCGAATTCCTTGCCCCCCTGTTCGCCACCGGGGCGGGTTCCAACGACGTGGGCTACTCCAACCGGGAGTTCGACGCCGCCCTGATGGCAGCCGAAGCTGCCCCCGATTTGCGGCAGGCCGATGAGCTGGTGAATAACGCACAACGAATCCTGCTGCACGACCTGCCTGTTGTGCCGCTGTGGGACAACATCAGCGTGGTCGGATGGTCGCCGGAGGTCAGCAGGGTCGCCGTGACCTGGAATGGTCTGCCCGACTACGAGAACATCACGAAGGCCTGAGATGGGCTGGTACATCGCGCGCCGAGTCGCCATCATGGTGCCCGTTTTCGTCGGTGCCACGCTACTCATCTACGGCATGGTCTTCCTGCTGCCCGGTGACCCACTGGCCGCGCTGGCCGGGGACCGGCCGCTGACCCCCGCGGTGGCCGCGCAACTGCGTGCGCGTTACCACCTCGACGATCCGTTCTTCCTGCAGTACCTGCACTACCTGGGTGGCGTACTACATGGCGATCTGGGTCGCTCTTATTCCGGTCTGCCCATCAGTGACGTTCTGGCGCATGCATTTCCGGTCACCCTCAGACTCGCGCTGATCGCGTTGACCGTCGAGGCGGTGCTCGGGATCGGATTAGGCGTGGTCGCCGGGCTGCGCCAAGGCGGTATCTTCGATTCCACGGTGCTCATCGCCGGGCTGGTCATCATCGCGATCCCGATATTCGTTCTCGGCTTCTTGGCACAATTCGTGTTCGGGGTTCAGTTGGGAATCGCGTCCGTGACTGTGGGCGCAAGGGCGACTTTCGCGCGCCTGCTGCTGCCCGGGATTGTGCTGGGTTCAGTGTCATTCGCCTACGTGGTGCGGTTGACCCGGTCGGCGGTGGCCGCGAATGCGCACGCCGACTATGTGCGCACCGCGACCGCCAAAGGGCTATCGAGGCCGCGGGTGGTGACGGTGCACATTTTGCGTAACTCCCTGATACCGGTGGTGACGTTCCTGGGCGCTGATTTGGGGTCGTTGATGGGCGGAGCCATTGTGACCGAAGGCATCTTCAACATCCACGGCGTCGGCGGCGTGCTTTATCAGGCCGTCACCCGCCAAGAGGCACCGACGGTGGTGTCGATCGTGACTGTGCTGGTGCTGATCTATCTGATCAGCAATCTGCTGGTCGACCTGCTGTATGCGGTCCTTGACCCGCGGATCCGTTATGGCTGAACTGCTCAAGCGGCCGAAGTTCGTCGTCGCCGCCATGCTGATTCTGTTGATTGTCGTCGTCGCCACCTTTCCGGCGGTGTTCTGCGGCGCCGACCCGACCTATGCCGACCCGGGCCAAAGCCTGCTCGGACCGTCGGCGGCGCACTGGCTCGGCACCGATCTACAGGGCCACGATATTTACGCGCGCACCGTCTACGGTGCGCGGGCATCGGTCACCGTGGGGTTGGGAGCAACCCTGGTCGTGTTCATCGTCGGCGGGGCGCTTGGCGCGCTCGCCGGCTTCTACGGTGGCTGGGTCGACGCGGTGGTCTCCCGTGTCACCGACGTGTTTTTCGGATTGCCGCTGCTGCTGGCCGCCATCGTGCTCATGCAGGTCATGCACCACCGCACGGTGTGGACGGTGATTGCCATCCTGGCCTTGTTCGGCTGGCCGCAAGTCGCCAGGATCGCCCGCGGCGCGGTGCTGGAGGTGCGGGCCAGCGATTATGTGTTGGCAGCTAAGGCCCTGGGGTTGAGTAGATTTCAGATCCTGCTGCGGCATGCGTTACCCAATGCGTTGGGCCCGGTGATTGCGGTGGCCACCATTTCGCTAGGCCTGTTCATCGTCACCGAGGCCACGATGTCCTACCTCGGCGTCGGACTGCCGACATCGGTGGTGTCCTGGGGCGGCGACATCAACCTTGCGCAGACGCGGCTGCGATCGGGTTCGCCCATATTGTTTTATCCTGCCGGCGCACTGGCGATTACGGTGCTGGCGTTCATGCTGATGGGTGATGCACTACGCGATGCGCTGGATCCGGCGGCACGGAAGTGGCGAGCATGAACGCCGCCGGGACCGCCACGCCGCCGCTGTTGTCGGTCGAGGGTCTGGAAGTCAGATTCGGCAACCACGCTCCGGCGGTCCGCGGCGTGGACCTGACCGTCCTGCGCGGCCAGACCGTTGCTGTGGTAGGCGAATCGGGGTCGGGCAAATCCACCACGGCCGCCGCGATTCTCGGGCTGCTCGCGCCCGGAGGGCGAATCACGGCCGGGCGCATCCTTTTCGACGGTCGCGACATCACGAGTGGTGTCGTATCAGCCGACCGCCGATTGCTCCGCTCGATCAGGGGCCGTTGCATCGGCTACGTGCCCCAGGACCCGATGACCAACCTCAACCCGGTTTGGAAAGTCGGCTTCCAGGTTCGGGAGGCGTTGCGCGCCAATACCGATGGCCGCGGCGTGCGACGCCGAGCGGTGCAGCTGCTCGCCGAGGCGGGCATGCCGGATGCGGCGAGGCAAGCCGGCAAATACCCCCATCAGCTGTCCGGCGGCATGTGTCAACGAGCGCTGATCGCGATCGGGTTGGCGGGCCGGCCGCAGCTGCTGATCGCCGACGAACCGACGTCCGCCCTGGACGTCACCGTGCAGCGACAGGTGCTCGACCATCTGCAGCGGCTCACCGACGAACTGGGCACCGCCCTGCTGCTGATCACCCACGATCTGGCGCTGGCCGCCGAGCGGGCCGAGTCCGTGGTCGTTGTCCACCGTGGATTGGTGGTGGAATCCGGTCCTGCCCAGTCGATTCTGCAAAACCCACAACACGACTACACCAGACGCCTGGTGGCTGCGGCGCCGTCGCTCAGCGTCGGGCGTCGGGCCCAGGCGGGGCCGCAGCTCGCCACCCAAGCCGACGACGTGCTGGTCGCCTCGGAGCTGACGAAGACGTACCGGCGGCGCGGAGTCCCGTGCCGTCGACGCCGTGTCGTTTCGGCTGCGACGGGGGAGCACGCTGGCAGTCGTCGGAGAGTCGGGGTCGGGGAAATCCACCCTGGCGCGGATGGTCCTCGGTCTGTTGGAACCCACCTCGGGCACGGTGGTTTTCGAGGGCACCCGGATCGACGGCGCACTGGACCGGGCTAAGACGTTGGCTTTTCGCCGGCGGGTACAGCCGGTATTCCAAAACCCTTACAGCAGTCTGGACCCCATGTACTCGGTGTTTCGCGCCATCGAGGAGCCGTTGCGGATTCACCGGGTCGGGGACCGCAGGCAGCGCGCGCAAGCCGTTCGCGAGCTGATCGAGCAGGTGGCGCTGCCGTCGTCGGTGTTGGGCCGCCTGCCCCGTGAGCTATCGGGTGGTCAGCGGCAGCGGGTCGCGATCGCTCGGGCGTTGGCGCTGCGGCCCGAGGTGCTGGTATGCGACGAGGCGGTCTCAGCGCTCGACGTCCTGGTGCAGGCGCAGATCCTGGACCTGCTGGTCGATCTGCAGGCCGAGCTGGGGCTGAGCTACCTGTTCATCAGCCACGACCTGGCGGTGATCCGACAGATCGCCGACGACGTCCTGGTGATGCGGGCGAGGCCGGGTGGTGGAGCACGCGACCACCGAAGAGGTGTTCACCCGGCCCAGCCACGAGTACACCCGGCAGTTGTTGGAGGCCATTCCAGGCGCGCAGGGCGGGCCCAGATAGGTTGCAACGTGTGACGCCTGACCCGCTGGCTCCGCTGATGGAGCTGCCCGGCGTGGCCGAAGCCAGCGACCACGCCCGCGACGCGCTGGGCCGGGCTCATCGGCACCGGGCCAATCTGCGGGGCTGGCCGGTGACCGCTGCCGAGGCGTCGCTGCGGGCGGCGCGGGCCTCGTCGGTGCTCGATGGCGGTCCGGTGGTCAGCGATCCCGTGTTCGGCGGGGCGCTGCGGGTAGCCCAGGCGCTGGAAGGCGGCGGGGGGCCGATGATCGGAATATGGCAGCGGGCGCCATTGCAGGCGCTCGCGCGGCTGCACATGCTTGCCGCCGCCGACCAGGTCGATGATGACCAGCTGGGCCGTCCGCGCGCCGACGCCGAGGTTGGGCCGCGGCTGGAGTTGTTGGCAGATGTGGTGACCGGACGCACGCGGGCGTCGGCGCCGGTGGTTGCCGCGGTTGCCCACGGTGAGCTGTTGACACTGCGGCCGTTCGGCAGCGCGGACGGTGTGGTCGCCCGGGCGGTCTCGCGATTGGTGACCATCGCCAGTGGGCTGGATCCGCATGGACTGGGTGTGCCCGAAGTGAATTGGATGCGTCAGTCCGCGAGATATCGAGATGCCGCACGCGGCTTCGCCGAAGGAACACCGGACGGTGTGGGGGCTTGGCTGGTGGTGTGTTGCCGGGCGATGCAGGCCGGTGCGCAGGAGGCTGTGTCGATCGCAGAGTCCATGTAAGCGGGCGGCGATCCGAAGAATTCGAATCGCCGCCCGCTAGCACGGAACCCGGTTACCAAGCGTGCATCTGTGGGTTGCGTGGGTGGCCTCGGCGATCTTGCGACGCGTTTAGCTGCAACCCCACCCAAAGGGTCGTCGATGCATTCTGCTTTTCGCAATTACGCAGGCCCGCAACACTTCTGCCATTATCGCGGCTATGACTCCGCGTGGGTGCCGGGAACCGTGCTGGGCGCCCGGATCGGGAGAACGACCCTTCTCTTCCGGATCGAACTTGGCCTTAACGGGCTTCCGTGTCTCCTTTGTACTACTAGACCCTTAACACGGCAAGGCCCAATTCTGCGAAAATTGCGAAGGCGCAGTGTATTGCGTGCGCTAAAGGGCGAAACGGCGCAGCAGCGAGTAGGTGACCGCGCCGGCGGCCAGCGCCGTAATGCCCACCGCGGCGGTCGTCGCGATCGCAGCTCCCGACGGCGCCGGAATACGGTCCCGCAGGGATACCGGCCGGGAGAACGTCAATACAGGCCAACCGCGCTCGACGGCTTCTTTGCGCAAGCCGCGGTCGGGGTTGACCACACTGGGGTGGCCGACGGCCTCGAGCATCGGCACATCGGTGACCGAGTCGGAGTAGGCGTAGCAATATTCCAGCGGGTAGCCCTCACGGGCGGCCAGCTCGCGGATGGCCTGTACCTTGCCTTCGCCGTAGCAGTAGAACGCCACGTCGCCGGTGTACTTGCCGTCCTCGACGACCATTCGGGTCGCCATCGCATGGGTAGCGCCCAGCGCTCGCGCGATCGGCGCCACGATCTCCTCTCCGGACGCCGAGACCACCACGACGTCTCGGCCGAGCAGCTTGTGCGCGGCGATCAGGTCGGCGGCTTCGGCGAACACCAGTGGAGTCACGATGTCGTGCAGCGTCTCGTTGACGATCGAGCGGACCTGTGCCACGTCCCAACCGGCGCACATGTTGGTCATGTGGACGCGCATCCGTTCCATCTGGTCATGATCGGCACCGTACAGCAAGAAGATGAACTGGGCGTAGCTGGACTTGAGCACCGCGCGCCGGGTGAGCAGTCCCTGATCGAAGAATGGTTTGCTGAACGCCAGGGTGCTGGACTTGGCGATGATGGTCTTGTCGAGGTCGAAAAAGGCGGCGGTGCGTGCGTGGGGCCCGGTGGTTTCCACGGCATGCAGTGAGGTTTGCTGCTGCGCGGCCGGGTCGAAGACGGTCACCGACCCAGCATAGGTCGGCGGTGCAATTGGACAGGTGTCGCCGACGGGGCTGGTGGCGTTGTTGCGGCTCAAGCTGTTTTTGGATTTGGACGAGCACTTGCGTTACTCCGCACTGTCGTGTGTATAGTAAGCATTACTCGGCCTGAGCCGAGGGTGTATCAGCCCGACCCCCCGGGGCTGATACACGACGACCCTCGCCTCCTCCCCCTGGCGGGGGTCGTCCCTTTTGTGGGGCAAAAATCTCCGGCCGGCACGGTATTTCGCCCGTCTGCCCGCGCGTTGCGGAGAACTCATTCGCCAAACTCGGTCATAACTTTCGGTGTGGGTGTTTGTGCACACTTGCGTCTCCCTCCACAAATCCAGATTTGGGACTGGCGTCCCGTCTGTGTGGGCCCGCACGGTAGGGGGATGACAGGCGTGTTGGCGGTGCTGACCGATTCGGAGTTACTCAACGAGCTGGACCGGGTGGCCGCGGCCGTCGGAGTTCGGATAGTTCGTGCAGGCGTTGGGTCGTCGGTGAGCAGGAGGACCTGGTCGGCTGCGGCCGCGGTGGTCCTCGACCAGGCTGCGGCGGTTCGGTGCGGGGAGTCTGCGTTGCCGCGGCGCGGTCACGTCAGCGTCCTGACTGCTGCCGAGCCCACGACCGCGACCTGGGCGGCCGGTATCGCCGTTGGTGCCCGGCACGTGTTGAGGCTGCCCGCGCAGGAACGTGAATTGATCCAGGAGCTCGGCGAAGCGGCTGAATCGGCGCGCGATCAGGGACCGCGCGGCGAGGTCGTCGCCGTCATCGGTGGCTGCGGCGGCGCGGGTGCCTCACTGCTCGCTGTCGCCCTGGCTTACTCGGCGGCTTACTCGGTGGCAGAAGCACTGTTGGTGGACCTGGATCCGTGGGGCGGCGGCGTCGATCTGCTAGTGGGCGGCGAAACGGCGCCCGGTCTGCGTTGGCCCGATCTTGCGCTACAGGGCGGACGGCTCAACTGGTCAGCCGTGCGCGAGGCGCTCCCGCGACACCGGGAAATCACCTTACTGTCGGGCACCCGGCGCGGTTACGAGTTGGATGCCGCGCCGGTGGATGCCGTCGTCGATGCCGGCCGCCGCGGCGGAGCCATCGTTGTGTGCGATCTTCCCCGTCGGCTCACTGATGCCACCCAGGCCGCGCTGGATACTGCCGACCTTGTCGTTCTGGTCAGCCCCTGCGATGTGCGCGCATGCGCCGCCACCGGGTCGATTGCTCCGGTGCTCGCAACGATCAATCCCAACCTGGGGCTCGTGGTCCGGGGGCCGTCGCCGGGAGGGCTGCGGGCGGCGGAAGTCGCCGATATCGTTTCCCTGCCGCTGCTGGCCTCGATGAAGGCCGAGCCCCAACTCGCCGAGCAACTGGAACGCGGTGGGCTGCGATTACGACGGCGATCGGCGCTCGCGGCGGCGGCCCGACAGGTACTTGCCCTGTTGGCAGTACAGCACGGTAGGGTCGCGTGAACGGTCCACTGATTGAACGAGTGCGCGAACGGCTGGCAGCCGAATCCGCCCCGCTGGGATCTCCTTTAAGGCCCACCGTCGTGGCGGCCGCGATCCGCGCCGAGTCGGGTGGGATGCTCGGTGATACCGAAGTCCTGGCCAATCTCCGGGTGTTACAGACCGAACTGACTGGGGCCGGGATCCTGGAACCGTTGCTGTGCGCGGGCGGTACGACAGACGTTTTGGTCACCGCACCCGACGCGGTGTGGGTTGACGATGGAAACGGTTTGCGGCGCAGCCAGATTCGGTTTTCCGACGAGGCGGCGGTGCGGCGATTGGCGCAGCGGCTGGCGTTGGCCGCGGGCCGGCGCCTCGATGACGCGCAACCCTGGGTGGACGGCCAGCTGACCGGCATCGGTGCCGGCGGGTTCGCGGTGCGGCTGCACGCCGTGTTACCGCCGGTGGCGCCCCAGGGGACCTGCCTGTCGCTGCGTGTGTTGCGACCCGCCACACAGGACCTGGACGCACTGATCGCAGCGGGCGCGATCGATCCGCGGGGTGCCGCACTCGTCACCGACATCATCGCCGCCCGGCTGGCCTTTCTGGTATCCGGTGGAACCGGTGCGGGCAAAACGACTTTGCTGGCCGCGATGCTCGGTGCGGTGTCGTCCCGTGAGCGGATCGTGTGCGTCGAGGATGCCGCCGAGTTGGCGCCCCGGCATCCTCATCTGGTCAAGCTGGTGGCGCGAGGCGCGAACGTCGAAGGCGTCGGAGAAGTCCCGCTCCGCCAACTTGTCCGGCAGGCCTTGCGAATGCGACCCGACCGCATTGTGGTCGGCGAAGTCAGGGGTGCCGAGGTCGTTGATCTGCTGGCGGCGCTGAACACCGGCCACGATGGCGGGGCGGGCACGGTGCATGCCAACAACCCGGGGGAGGTTCCCGCCCGAATGGAAGCGTTGGGCGCGCTCGGAGGTCTTGATCGGGCAGCGCTGCACAGTCAACTCGCCGCCGCGGTGCAAGTGCTGCTGCACGTCGCCCGGGACCGGAGCGGCCGTCGCAGGTTGAATGAAATTGCGGTGCTGCGCCGAACTGACGAGCGCGTCCGGGCGGTCACCGTATGGCACGCGGACAGCGGGATGACAGAGGACGCGGGCGATCTGCACTGCTTGTTGCGAAGCCGGATGTGGGTATGAGCGGCACGATTTCCGCCGCGCTGCTGCTTTCGATCGCGCTGGTCGTCGTTCCGGGATCCCCGCGGCGCCGGATCGCGCCAGCCGCATCCATCGGCCGGCGGGTTCGGATGCCGGGCGCGAACGGGATTGGTTGGATCATCACTTGCGCATGCGTCGCCGCAGTCCTGGTGTTGCCGCTGACGACGGTGCTGGCAGTGGCGATGATGGGCACGACTGCCGGCCGGCGTCACCGTCGCAGCCGTCGTATCCGCCGCGCCGCCGGCGAGGGGCGGACGCTGGAAACAGCCCTCGACGTGCTGGTGGGCGAACTGCGCGCGGGTTCTCATCCGGTGCGCGCGTTTCGCGTCGCCGCCGACGAGACCGATGGCACGGTTGCCGTGTCGTTGCGCGCGGTGGCGGCACGCGCGACGTTGGGCGGTGACGTCATCACCGGATTGCGTAGCGCGGCCCGATCTTCGGTTCTGCCGGCGCACTGGAACCGACTCGCGGCGTGTTGGCAGTTGGCCGGCGATCACGGGTTGGCGATTGCCACCCTGATGCGTGCGGCGCAGCGCGACATCGCTGAGCGGCAACGGTTCTCGGCGCGGGTGGCGGCGGGGATGGCCGGGGCCCGCGCCACCGCGGTGATACTTGCGGGTTTGCCGGTGCTCGGCCTGCTACTGGGTCAACTGATCGGGGCCAGACCGCTGAGCTTCTTGCTCAGCGGGCACGCGGGGGGCGCTCTGTTGGTGATCGGGTCCATGCTGGCCTGTGCCGGGCTGGTGTGGTCGGACCGGATCACTGACCGGCTCGCGTCGTGAGCACCTCGGCGCTGTTGCTGGCCGTGGCGTTGTGGATCGGCCCAGGGCCGTCGATGGTGCGGGCGCGGGCCGGAACATTGGTCCACTCACCTGTTCTGTTTGGATTGCCGCGGTTGGGGCCGGCGGGTGGCCCGGACCCGTTGGCGGTCGCGTCGAGCCTGGACGTGCTGGCTGTGTGCCTGGGGGCGGGTATGGCGGTGTCGACGGCGGCGGCCGCGACCGCGGCGTCCGCGCCGCCGAAGCTCGGCGCGGTGTTGCGGCGGGCCGCCGACCTGCTGGCGCTGGGCTCCGATCCCGGCGTGGCGTGGTCGATTTCGCCCGACCTGCAGACTGATTCGGTTGACGCACAGATTGATTCGCTGCTGCGACTGGCGCGACGCTCGGCGTCATCGGGTGCGGCACTGGCCGACGGCGTCGCCGAGCTCGCCGACCAGTCCCGCCATGACGCCGCACAGGCAGCCACGGCGGCCGCCGAGCGGGCCGGGGTGCTGATCGCCGGACCGCTCGGACTGTGCTTCCTGCCGGCTTTTGTGTGTCTGGGCATTGTTCCGGTGGTGGCCGGGCTGGCCGGCGATGTCCTGCAGTCGGGTCTGTTATGAAGCGTGCGAGAGCACAAAAGAGAGGATGTATTGGTGATCAACATGTTTCGCCTTCTCGTCGCGCGTGTGACGTTGCTGGCGACAGACGAGTCGGGCATGTCTACGGTCGAATACGCTATCGGGACCGTCGCGGCGGCGGCCTTCGGCGCGATCCTTTACACGGTCGTCACCGGCGATTCCATCGTGTCGGCGCTGACCAACATCATCGGTCGCGCGCTCAATACCAAGGTCTAGCCGGCGGTGCCAGTGGGAGCGCCGGTGCGAGCACCGTTGAGGCGGCGCTGGGGATCGCTACGTTGGTCGTGGTGCTGGTGCTGTGTCTGGCCGGTGTCACCGCGCTGTCGATGCAGGTGCGATGCGTCGATGCGGCGCGCGAGGCGGCCCGCCTGGCCGCCCGCGGTGACGAACGGTCGGCCGTGGATGCCGCGCGCCGGATCGCGCCCGCTGGCGCGCTGGTCCAGGTATACCGGGACGGCGACCTTCTCGTGGCCACGGTGGTTGCGCATTCAAAGCTGTTGCCCAGACTGGACATCGCCGCCAAGGCGGTGTCGGCGGCGGAGCAGCCGCGATGATCGCGGCTCGGCAACCGTCGTGGCGGTCGCGATGGTCGCGGTGCTGCTGTGCGTTACGGGCGCAGGTGCATATCTCGGCTCCGTACTGGTTGCGAGGCACCGCGCGCAGTCGGCGGCCGATCTGGCCGCTCTGGCCGCCGCCGCACGCCTGCCGTCGGGAATCGCCGCGGCGTGTGCCGATGCGACCCGGGTGGCCCGCGAGATGCGAGTGACCGACCCCCGATGCGAGGTAGACGACCTGGACGTCGTCGTCACCGTCGAGGTGGCGGTCTTCTTCGGGGGCGCGGCGCGAGCGGCCGCGCGGGCCGGACCTCAGATCTTGTCGTCGGGCGCCTTCGGCAGTCCAGCTTCGGCGAGTTCGTCACCGGCGGGTAATCGCAGCGAGACCAGGCCGACGAAAGTTTCCGGTTCGACTTCCACCCGGTTGACGGTCATATGCATCGGTACCCAATCGTCGTTGAACCCACGCATCCGCATTACCCGGCTGGCCGTTCCGTCGACGAATTCCTTTGCCATGGAGGCTACAACGTCTTTGTCGTCGGGATGGACCCGCGGTCTATCCGTTTCTCCACCGCGCCAGTCGTAGAACGGGCAGGGCTCGTCGAGCCATTCCAGCAGACGCCAGTTGCTGAGGTCGACCAGCGCTCGGTGGACTCCGGCCTGGGTCAGCCCGTTGAGGATCCGGTACGCCAAATCGTCCGCCGATATCACCGGGCCATTCAGGTCGGCGCGCCAGGTCATCGCCCGCGCGATCAGATGGTCCTGGCGGTCGGGTCCCCGTTCCAGCCCGGTGCGTGCGACGAAACCGATCCGGATGGCGTTTCCCTGCCAGTCGGTGAGATCCCAGGTGCTACATAACGTTCGGCCCGGCTCGAGCTGCGCCGCCATCGCCAGCACCTTGCTTTCATTCGGATTGAGCTGGCGGGATGGAAGATCTTCGGCGAACACTTGGCCGAAGACCACGTCGACGTCGGGGTTCTTTCCGCTGTTGGCCAGCGACTCTCGGGTGTCGGTGGCAGCACCGACGGTCAGGTCCCACTTCAGCGGGCCCGGCGTGGGTCGTTCGGGTGGCTCTTCGCCAGCAGGACCGATCCATACATGCACCCCGTGCATGCGACCGTCGGACATCACCACCGGTTCGGTGCGGATGACGCGGTCGCGCTTGGGCGTGATGCTGTTCAAGCTCTGTCCGGTCTGCACCGACTCGGCGATCGCCGTGCGGACCGCGGAGAGATGGGGACGCCGGCGCAGGAAGGTGGTTATCGGGACTAGGTCTATGAGTTGCAGCCCGTCCGCCACCACGGCGGGTTCGTCCCCCAGCGTCTCCACGAGCAACCAGTCGTGGGCCATAAAGCCGATAGTACGGCCGTTCAGGTGCAACGTATCTCGGGTTTGGTGCGGTGGGTGATTTGCGCTCCCCTCTGGGGGGCGGGTAGTTTTGCCATTGCGCCCCCGTTGTCGGGACTGCGAGTGGCTCGTGGTTGTCCGGCCGTTCGTCGCGCTATGCGATAGCACGTCGGCAGGCGGGCGTCGCGATGCAGATCCGTGGAGGTCGACCGTCGAGGGGTCGGTCGCCATCCGCTGGATTTCTCAGTGTGGCGTCTGACCTACGGCAGGCCGTCTAACCCCTTTCGCCTAAGAGCACGGTGTAGCCGCCGGCACCGTTGCTGCCGCCTGTTGAGCATCCGCTGGGAGCCACACCGCATCGACACGGTTGTCTAGCAACGCAAATGGGCTACTGCAACCCGTCCCGCTCACAGTGAGCCATCAACCCGAGGCGCATCAATACGATCGCGCTGCCACGCAAACCCGAGCATAGGGAGATTCGTGGGTGCCTGGCGGCTACGTCAACCCATTCAGCCCGCTTTGCCCTAACAGCAGCCCGGCAGCGCCGCCGGAGCCGGCGCTGTGGGGCTTCGCGCCGGTACCGGCGTTGCCGCCGTTGCCGCCGTCGCCGATCAGCCAGGCATTCCCGCCGCGACCGCCGACGGCCCCGGCCCCGCCGGGAATTGGGCCACCGGTGCCATCTCCGCCGGCGCCGCCGGCCCCGCCGTCACCCCGCAGGCCGGCGTTGCCGCCGGCCCCACCTTCCCCGCCCGGGCCATGTGAGGCGGATCCGCCGGTCCCACCCGAGCCCCCGTTGCCGAACAGCAGTCCGGCGTTACCGCCGGTCCCGCCGTCGCCACCCGGACTCAATATCGCGCCGGTCCCGCCGGCCCCGCCGGCGCCGCCGCCGCCGAAGAGCAGGCCTGCGTTGCCACCGGCCCCGCCGTGCCCGCCGGTCGCGCCGTCCCCGCCCTGCCCGCCGGCGCCGCCGCCGCCGAAGAGCAGGCCGGCCTTGCCGCCGGTCCCGCCGGAGCCCCCGCCCGTCCCACCGTCCCCGCCGGCCCCGCCCGCGCTGCCGGTGCCGGCGAGCAGGCTGACATTGCCGCCGGCTCCGCCGGCACCCCCATCGCCGTCGAACCCGAATCCGCCGGCCGCACCGGCGCCCCCAGCGCCGGCGAACAAGCCGGCGGCGCCCCCGGCGCCCCCAGACCCGCCATTCCCGAGGGCTGCGGCAGACCCGCCGGACCCGCCGGACCCGCCGCCGCCGCCGCTGCCAAACAAGAGGCCAGCCCCGCCGCCGGTCCCGCCGGCACCCCCGTCGCCGGCAAAACCGGCTCCGCCGGTCCCGCCGACTCCGCCCGAGCCGGCGAGCAGGCCGCCGTGGCCGCCGGTCCCGCCGGCGCCCCCGGCGCCGTCAGAGCCGAACCCGCCGACCCCGCCGTCGCCGCCCGCCAGCCCGCCGAGCAGCCCTCCGATCCCCCCGGCCCCCCCGGTCCCACCGATCCCACCGACTCCGCCGGACCCGCCGACACCACCGGTGCCCCACAGCCAGCTAGCTCCGCCGGCCCCGCCGGCCCCGCCTGTCCCGCCGGTGCCGCCGGATCCGCCGACCCCACCGGTGCCGCCGCTGCCGGACAGCAATCCACCGGTCCCGCCGGCCCCGCCGGCCCCGGCGTGACCGCCCGCCGAGCTCCCGCCGGCGCCGCCGGACCCGCCGGTGCCCAATAGCCCGGCAGCACCGCCAGCCCCACCGCCGTGGCCCGTGCCCGGCGTGCCCGACCCGCCGGCCCCGCCGTCGCCGAACAACCATCCGCCGGCCCCGCCCTGAGCCCCGCTGCCCGCTGGCCCGGGCGCGCCGTTGCCGATCAGTGGGCGCCCGGTAAGCGTCTGGACGGGCGCGTTGATCGCGTTGAGCACCTCTTGTTGCACGATGTGCAGCGGCGACGTGCTCACCGGAGCGTTGAATCCGTCTAGCCCCAAGAGCAGCCCGGCGGTGCCGCCGGTGCCGTTGCTACCCGGCGTCGAGCCGGTCCCACCGACACCGGCATTGCCGCCGTCGCCTATCAGCACCCCGGAGCCGCCGGCGCCGCCGTGACCACCGATTGGTGCGCCCTCCCCGCCACCGCCGCCGGCACCGCCGTTGCCAGACAACAGGCCGGCCCCGCCGCCGGCCCCGCCGGCCCCGCCGGCCCCGGTCGCTGAGCCGCCGCCGGCACCGCCTATGCCGCCGTTGCCAAGGAGTTTGGCGGCACCGCCGTGGCCGCCGGCACCACCGGTGCCGACAGCGCTGGCTCCACCGGCGCCGCCGGAGCCGCCGGTGGACAGCACCAGGCCAGAGTTGCCGCCGGCCCCGCCGGCCCCGCCGACGCCAGCATTGCTGGTGCCGCCCGCCCCGCCGGTTCCGCCATCGCCGACGAGCAGGCCGGCGCTACCGCCGGACCCGCCGTGCCCGCCGGCCCCGCCGGAGACGGCAATGCCGCCACCGCCGGTTCCGCCCGCGCCGCCGGCGCCGAGCAGCAGGCCGGCGCGACCGCCTGCACCGCCGGTACCCCCGAGGCCACCATCGCTGGATCCGCCTGTCCCGCCGACCCCACCGGCACCGAACAGCAGGCCGGCGTGACCGCCTGCCCCGCCGATACCACCCTCGCCGCCGCTAAAGCCGGCCCCGCCGGTGCCGCCAGTCCCGCCGCTGCCGGACAGCAAGCCCGCGTTACCGGCTGCCCCGCCAGCACCTCCCGGGCCGCTGAACCCGGTCCCGCCGGCCCCACCGGCACCGGCGGCGCCCTCGAGCAGACCGGCGTTGCCGCCGACGCCACCAGCGCCCCCGATGGTGCCGCCGTCACCACCGTTACCGCCGCCACCAGCGCCGGCGCCGAACAGTCCGCTATTGCCGCCGGCCCCGCCGTGGCCGCCGGCGCCGCCGAGGGGGTCACTCCCGCCGACCCCGCCGGCCCCGCCGACACCCAATAGGCCGCCGGCCCCGCCGTGGCCGCCGGCGCCGCCCAGCCCGCTGGGCCCGCCGAGGCCGCCGGCCCCGCCGGCCCCTCCGGTTCCGGACAGCAGCCCGCCACGCCCGCCCGCGCCGCCGGCCGTACCGCTGTTGATCACGTCACTGCCGCCGGCCCCGCCGGCACCGCCGTTGCCAAACAGCCCGGCGGCCCCGCCGGCACCGCCGTTTTGGCCCGACGCGCCGGACCCACCGGCACCGCCGTTGCCAAGCCACCACCCGCCCGCCGCGCCATTCTGCCCGGTGCCCGGGGCCCCGTTGGCGCCGTTGCCGATCAGCGGGCGCCCGGTGAATGCCCAGGCGGGCGCGTTGATCGCGTTGAGCACATCCTGCGAAACGGTCTGCAGTGACAAGGCGCCGGCGGCCCGCAGTGGCGAGGCGTTGGCGGCCTCCACGCCCGCATACGACCCGGCAGCAGCGTTCAGCGCTTGCACAAATTGCTGATGAAACGCCGCCGCCTGCGTGCTGATCGTCTGCCAACCCTGGCCGTGGGTGGAAAACGCCGCCGCAATGGCCGCTGAGACTTCATCCTCGGCCGCGGCCACCATGGTCGTGGTTGGGAGTTTCGCGGAATTGTTAGCGGCGTTGAGCGCGGAGCCGATATTGGCCAAATCTCTGGCCGCGGTCCCGAGCACGTCCGGCACTGCCATTACAAACGACATCTGACACCTCCAACAGTTTCGGAGAAACTCCGAGTCGTGTCCGATCGGTGCGTCGGCAAAGTTCACCGTACGCGTCGCGGAACAAAATTCCCCATATTGTTCTCGATATTCACGGCGCGTTGCTCTAGGTGAAGCCGGCGGCCCGTCACCAGTTTTATCCGGCCGATTTGCTCAGCTTGATTTGTCATCCGACTCCGCAAACACCAGCCGCAAACACAACTCCACTCGGGCATTCCCACGCCCCGCGTGCCTGACGAGAGCCGCGTCCGGACCGTAGGGGCAGTGGTCCAGTAACCACGTGTGCGGCCGCATGCAACGACCAGCCGATCCCAGGCGCATCAATATCGTTGCACTGCAAAGGAAGCACGAGCATAAGGGATTCGCGGGTGACCTCGCCTTTGCCGCCGTTGCCGATCATCACGGCGCTACCGCCAACGCCGCGGCGGCCCCCTTCGTTGTGCCCTCAGCTCGTCAAGTGTCGTCGCACGCGTTCGGGAGCAAGACCGACGCGCTCCTTCACGATATTCGCTGTCCATTTATTTATGTGGGGTAGGCCGCCCGTCCCGGTTCGGTCCCGCCATTCGGTGGACGCAAGCACCAGTCGCAATGCCAATAAAGCACACGCAGGATGGAACAACCGCTCGGGTATTTGCACGCTTCGATGTCCGCGGAGACTCAATGGCCGCGTGTTCCGGTTCCACCGGTCCCCGAATCCGGCAACAGATTCGCTCAGCCTGATTCCAGCCCCAACTCCGCAAGCACGAGCCGCAACACCAGCACTGCACCTGCCTTGTCCAATGGGTCGTTGCCGTTGCCGCACTTGGGGGATTGCACGCAGGACGGGCATCCGCTCGGGCATTCGCACGCCTCGATGGCGGCAGCCGTCGCGCCCAACCAGGTGCGTGCCCGTCGGAAGCCCCGTTCGGCGAATCCCGCCCCACCCGGATAGCCGTCATAGACGAAGACTGTGGGTAAACCATCGGGACCGACAGCGGTGGACATGCCGCCGATATCGCCACGGTCACAACTGGCCACCAACGGCAATAGGCCGATGGCGGCGTGCTCAGCGGCATGCAATGATCCGGGGATGCGCGGCAAATCAATGCCATTGTGCGCCAAAAGATCCGGAGTGATCGTATACATCGCCGCGGTGGTGGGCAGCACCTGCTCCGGCATGTCCAGTTCGATGAAGTCGATCACCTCGCCATTGAGCCGGCGGCGCAGGTAGCCGACCACCTGGTTAGTGACCCGCACCGGAACCAGACCCAGCGTCACGGGGCCGAACGCCGACCGTTCGCCCTTGTCGGTGACGTCAATGTCGGTGATCTCCCGCGCGAACGTCGAATAGCCGGGATCCTCGGCATGCACGAAGGCAATCCCTTCGTGCAGATCCAACGAGTCGACGACGTAGCTCTCGCCCTGGTGCAGATACACCGCTCCGGGGTGCACCGAAGCCGGCGCCTGACCCGCACCGGCACTGCCCAGCAGCCGCCCGGTGTCCGCCTCCACGATGACGATCTGTCCACCGGTCGAACCTCGAATGTCCACGGCGCCGTGCGGGGCCAGGCCGGGCACCGGAAAGTACTTGCCGTTGCGACGCCGCAGCAGCCCGTCGTCGACCAGGCCCTGGGCCACCGCAACCGCTCCCAACGTCTGAACCTCGGTTTCTTCGAGCGGCAGTTCCGTTGCCGCACAGAGGAGTTGGGGTCCAAGAATATAAGGGTTGACGGGATCGATCACGACCCGTTCGACGGGCTTGTCCAGCAGTGCGGCGGGGTTGTGTACCAGATATGTGTCCAGCGGATCGTCGCGGGCGATCAGCACAACCAGCGCGCCCTGCCCGCGCCGCCCCGACCGCCCGGCCTGCTGCCAGAACGACGCGACCGTGCCCGGGAAACCGGCAAGCACCACCGCGTCCAGGCCGGCGATGTCGACGCCCAACTCCAAAGCGTTGGTGGTGGCCAGGCCCCGCAGCCGGCCCTCGGCCAGCGCGCGTTCGAGTGCGCTGCGGTCCTCGGCGAGATAGCCGGCGCGATAGGACGCCACCTTGTCCGACAATTCCGGGGCGATGTCGTCCAGTCGCGCTTGGGCGGCCAGCGCGGTCAGCTCCGCAGCGCGACGCGATCGAACGAAGGTCAAAGTCTGCGCACCCTCGGCGACCAGGTCGGCCATTACGCGCGCCGCCTCGGCGCCGGCGGATCGGCGCACCGGCGCACCGTTCTCACCGGTCAGGTCGGCCCGCAGCGCGGGCTCCCACAGCCCTATCGTGCGAGCGCCCTGGGGAGAGCCGTCTTCGACGACCTCCTGGACCGGTTGACCGATCAGCTCAGCGGCCGTCGCGCCCGGCGAATCCGTCGTCGCACTGGCGAAGATCACCGTCGGCACCTTGCCGGGCTGGGAAGAGTACCGCGCGCACAGCCGCAACAGCCGGCGCAATACCATCGCCACATTCGATCCGAAAACGCCACGGTAGTAGTGGCATTCGTCGACAATCACAAACCGAAGGCCGCGCAGCAGGACCGCCCAGCGGGCATGGTTGCGCAATAGCGACAGATGGATCATGTCGGGGTTGGAAAACAGCCAGCGGGAGCGCTCGCGGGCAAAGCGCCGCACCTCGGCGGGGCTGTCGCCGTCGTAGGCCGTGGGCCCGACGTCATCCAGCCGCGGGATAGCGGAAGTCAGCGCATAGGCGGTGCGCAGCTGGTCGTGACCGAGCGCTTTCGTCGGCGACAGATACAGCACCCGGGCACGGGGGTCCGTCACCAACGAGTTGAGGACGGGAAGTTGATATGCCAATGACTTGCCCGACGCGGTACCTGTGCTCACCACCACGTGTCGGCCGGCGTGGGCCAGCTCGGCGGCCTCGAACTGGTGCGACCAGGGGGCGCTGATGCCGCGGTCGACGAACGCGCGAACCACCTCCGGATCGGCCCACTGGGGCCAATTGCGTGGGCGGCCGGTGCGGGGTGGCAGCTCGGCAACATGGCGCAGCGGATGCTCGCCTGGCGCGGTACCGGCGAGCGCGACGGCAAGCAGGTCGCCGCCGAAACTCGCCATCTGGAATCCTTCAAAAATCAGTCCGCGTCTCAAGGGTGTCGCCAACGCGACGAACGTGGTTCACTATTTGCGGTCGCAGCTTCTGTGTTCGTGTAAAACTTTCGCAGGATCGACGTTGCGGCCGCGGTTCCTGCGAGGTTATCGGTCGGGTGAAGTTCCGGCGACCTGCGAGGTATGGCGGTCGTGGCTGGCCCGGGGCACCGAACCGCGATGCCCCGCACCCAGAAGAGAAGGAAAGATCGAGAAATGCCACAGGGAACTGTGAAGTGGTTCAACGCGGAGAAGGGCTTCGGGTTTATTGCCCCCGAGGATGGTTCCGCGGATGTTTTTGTCCACTACACGGAGATCCAGGGTTCGGGCTTCCGCACCCTCGAAGAAAATCAGAAGGTCGAGTTCGAGATCGGCCACAGCCCTAAGGGCCCCCAGGCCACAGGAGTCCGCTCCGTCTGACCGAGCAGATTCTGACGAAGCCCCCCGTGCATTCCCGCCCAGCGGGTCCACCGGGGGGTTTTCGTTTCCGCACCGGCTTCTCGAGCCGGCAAAGCGGCGCCCGGCGTGCCGGATGCCGGAAGCCGCGAATCGACCTACTGTCGGTGGAGTGAGCCAGCTTTCCTTCTTCACCGCGGAGTCCGTGCCGCCGTCGGTGACCGATCTTTCCGGGGTGCTCGCAGCCTCCGGCCAGATCGTGCTGGTGGGTGCTGGCGCCCGGCTATCAGTAGTGGTGGATCAGCTTTGGCGTGCCTCGGCGCTGGCCGAAATGATCCTCGAGGCCGGTTTGGTGCCCGAGATCGCTCGCACCGACGAACAAACCCCCCTGGTGCGGACGGCGGTGAACCCAATGCTGACCGACATTGCGGCCGAATGGACGCGCGGCGCGGTCAAGACGGTGCCGTCTCGGTGGCTACCCGGGCCGCGCGAGCTGCGGGCGTGGACCCTGGCCGCTGGCAGCCTCGAGGGGGACCATTATCTGCTGGGTCTGGATCCGCACGCCCCGGACACGCATTCGCCGCTGGCGTCGGCCCTGATGCGGGTTGGGATTGCACCGACCCTGATTGGCACCCGGGGCGGTCGCCCTGCGCTTCGAATAAGTGGCCGTCGCAGGCTATCGCGCCTGGTAGAGAACGTGGGGGAACCCCCAGCCGACGCCGAGGCGTTGGCGCTGTGGCCCAGGGTTTAGCGGCCCGATAAGGTGCCCCTTCCGGAGTGCCGGTTTGCGCAGGCCTGCCTAAGGGTGCGAAATTGTCAGTTGCCCACGGCGGGCGGGGATAAGAGATGGAGCGTAAGCGCAGTTGGCTGACCCGAAGGCAGGCCGCGATAGCGGAAATGGCAGCCTCAGGCGACTTGTCATCGTCGAGTCGCCGACAAAGGCGCGCAAATTGGCCGGCTACCTGGGCTCCAGGTACATCGTCGAGTCCTCTCGGGGGCACATCCGCGACCTACCTCGAGCCGCGGCCGACGTGCCCGCCAAGTTCAAGTCGGAGCCGTGGGCCAGACTCGGAGTCAACGTCGACGCTGACTTCGAACCGCTCTACATCATCAGCCCGGAGAAAAAGAGCACTGTCACCGAGTTGAAGGGCCTGCTCAAAGACGTCGACGAGCTTTATCTGGCTACTGACGGCGACCGTGAGGGCGAAGCCATCGCCTGGCATCTGCTGGAAACCCTGAAACCGCGCATCCCGGTCAAGCGGATGGTCTTCCACGAAATCACCGAGCCGGCGATCCTCGAGGCCGCGGCAAACACCCGTGACCTGGACATCGACCTGGTCGACGCGCAGGAGACGCGGCGCATCCTGGACAGGCTGTACGGCTACGAGGTCAGCCCGGTGCTGTGGAAGAAGGTCGCTCCCAAGCTTTCGGCGGGCCGGGTGCAGTCCGTGGCCACCCGCATCATCGTGCAGCGTGAACGCGACCGGATGGCCTTCCGCAGCGCGTCTTACTGGGACGTCATCGCCAGGCTGGACGCCAGCGTGTCGGACCCGAACGCCCAGCCGCCCACCTTCACTGCGCGGTTGAGCTCGGTAGACGGATTGCGGGTTGCTACCGGCCGCGATTTCGACTCGCTGGGCCAGCTGCGCAAAGTAGATGAAGTCACCGTGCTGAATGAAGCGGGCGCGACAGCTGCTGGCCACCGGGTTGGCAGGCGCCCAGCTGAACGTGGCCTCGGTGGAGGAGAAGCCGTACACCCGGCGCCCGTACCCACCGTTTATGACGTCCACGCTGCAGCAGGAGGCCGGCCGCAAATTACGGTTCTCCTCGGAGCGCACGATGAGCATCGCCCAGCGGCTGTACGAGAACGGCTACATCACCTATATGCGTACCGACTCGACGACGCTGTCGGAGTCGGCGATCAACGCCGCGCGCACCCAGGCCCGCCAGCTCTACGGCGCGGAGTACGTATACCCATCGCCACGGCAGTACACCCGCAAGGTGAAGAACGCTCAAGAGGCGCATGAGGCCATCCGGCCCGCCGGCGAGACGTTCGCTACCCCGGACGCGGTGCGTCGCGAACTCGACGGTGACGAATTCCGGCTCTACGAGCTGATCTGGCAGCGCACGGTGGCCTCCCAGATGGCCGACGCGCGTGGCACCACGCTGAGCTTGCGGATCGCTGGAGCCGCGTCAGGCGGTCAGCAGGTGGTGTTCTCCGCGAGCGGGCGCACGCTGACGTTCCCCGGCTTTCTCAAGGCCTACGTGGAAACCGTTGACGACCAGGCCGGTGGCGAGGCCGACGATGCGGAGAGCCGGCTGCCCAATCTCACCGAGGGTCAGCGGCTGGCCGCAACCGAGCTCACCCCGGACGGCCACGCCACCAACCCGCCGGCCCGCTACACCGAGGCGTCGCTGATCAAGGCCCTCGAGGAGCTGGGTATCGGCCGCCCATCGACCTACTCGTCGATCATCAAGACCATCCAGGACCGCGGCTACGTACACAAGAAGGGCAGCGCCCTGGTGCCGTCCTGGGTCGCGTTCGCCGTAACCGGTTTGCTGGAGCAGCATTTCGGCCGGCTCGTCGACTACGACTTCACCGCGGCCATGGAAGACGAGCTCGACGCCATCGCCTCCGGCCAAGAGCAACGCACCAACTGGCTCAACAATTTCTACTTCGGCGGCGACCACGGCGTGGCCGACTCGGTGGCACGCGCCGGTGGCCTCAAGAAGCTTGTCGGCGTCAACCTCGAAGGCATTGACGCCCGAGAAGTCAACTCCATCAAGTTGTTTGAAGACGCTGAAGGTCGAACTGTCTACGTTCGGGTCGGCAAGAACGGGCCCTACCTGGAACGCACGGTAACGGGCGACGACGGTGAGCCGACGCCGCAGCGGGCCAACCTCAGCGACTCACTGACTCCGGACGAGCTGACCCTCGAAGTGGCCGAAGAACTCTTCGCCACGCCCCAAGAAGGTCGTGTCTTGGGATTGGATCCGCAGACCGGCCACGAGATCGTCGCCAAAGACGGCCGGTACGGGCCCTACGTGACCGAGATCCTGCCCAAGCCTGATGACGACGGGGAGGCTGACCAGGGCGCCAAGAAGGGCAAGAAGCCCACTGGTCCCAAGCCCCGGACCGGTTCGCTGTTGCGCACCATGGAGTTACAAACGGTCACCCTCGACGACGCGCTGAAGCTGCTGTCGCTGCCTCGGGTTGTCGGTGTAGACCCCGCCTCGAGTGAAGAGATCACCGCGCAGAACGGTCGCTATGGCCCGTACCTGAAGCGTGGCACCGATTCTCGATCGCTGGCAACCGAAGACCAGATGTTCACCATCACGCTCGACGAAGCGCTGAAGATCTACGCCGAGCCCAAACGTGGTGGACGGCAAAGTGCCTCAGCACCGCCGCTGCGTGAGCTGGGGACCGATACTGCGTCCGGAAAGCCAATGGTGGTCAAGGACGGTCGATTTGGGCCGTACGTCACCGACGGTGAGACCAATGCCAGCCTGCGCAAGGGCGACGACGTGATGTCGATCAGCGACGAGCGCGCTTCCGAGCTGCTTGCCGACCGGCGGGCCCGGGGTCCGGTGAAGCGGCCAGCCAAGAAGTCGCCGGCTCGCAAGGCGCCGGCCAAAAAAACCGCGGTGAAAAAGGCCGCCAAGCGCAGTTAGTCGCGGCCGGTCTAACCCGATCTAATAGCCCGGGCCGATCGACTCGCCGGAGACTTCTTTGGCGGCGGCGCGCGCGACCTGTTTTCCTGGGTTGGCGGCGCGATTCACCGGGCGGGCGAGTTGAGTGGGTACGGTGCGCCCGCGCAGGTTGACGATCTCGCCGACATCCCAGCGCAAGGCTTCGGCGTCCACGGCTTCGCTGACCGCGATCGCCGACGCCAGTACGTGGCCACTCTCGAGCTTGGCCAGCTCGGTGAGCCGGGCGGCCTCGTTGACCGGGTCGCCGATCACCGTGTACTCGAAGCGGGCCTGTGCGCCGATGTGGCCGGCGATGGCCCTGCCGGCCGACACCCCGATGCCGAACTCCGCGGAGCCGATCACCGGCAGCAACTCGTCGTGCAGCTCACGCGCGGCCGACAGCGCGCCACCGGACGGGTCCGGGTGCTCGATCGGCGCACCGAAAATCGCCAGCGCGGCATCGCCCTGGAACTTGTTGACGAAGCCGCCGTGCTTGCCGACGGTGTCCACCACCACCCGGAAGAACTCGTTGAGCAGATGCACCACCTCAGCGGGCGGCCGGGTCGCCGCCAGCTGGGTTGAGCCGACCAGGTCCACGAACAGCACCGCGACATCGCGCTCCTGGCCGCCCAACTCGGTGCCCCGCTCCAGCGCCCGCCGGGCCACGTCTTCGCCGACGTAGCGACCGAACAGGTCGCGCAGCCGTTGCCGCTCCGACAAGTCGCGCACCATGTCGTTGAAGCCGGCCTGCAGCAATCCCAGTTCGCTGGCGTCGTAGATCTGCATATGCGCGTTGAAGTTGCCGCGCTGTATCTCGGACAGCGCCCAGCGCAGCTGGCGCAGCGGGTCGGCGATCGACATGGCCACCAGCAGGGTGCCGGCGAACCCGATGACCAATGCCGCCAGCGCCAGCAACAGGATGGGCGTGAACAGCTTGTCCGGCGTGGCGTGCAGCAGGGACGCCTTATCGGCCACCACCGCGAGCACGATCGCCAGCACCGGCACGGCGGTGGACAGCGTCCAGGTCAGCAACAGTCGCAAGATGACGCCGGGCGCCTTGACGTTCTCCGGCACCCCGCTGCGCAGCGCGGCGACAGCCACCGGGCGCAGCACCCGCTCAGACTGTAGGTAGCCGATGATCGCCGTCGCGGCGGCACCAAGCGCGGTGGCGACCGTCACGACGGGCGCCGCATTCCTGGCCACCGACCAACTGGCGACGATGAATACCGCGCCGCCGATGCACCAGGACACCATGCTGGTCACGGTGCGGTAGAAGGGCATGCGCAGCGCGCGGCTTCGCGCCAGTTCGGTGGCGGCCGGATCGGCGTCGGCGAGCAGGTTGTCGCGGCGCTGCCAGCGGAATACCGGCAGCAGCAGCCGCAGGTTCACCACCGCCCCGGCGAGGAACACCACGATCAGCGTCCCGGCCCAGATCACCAAGTTGAGGGCCGGCAGATCCTGCAGTTGAATGCGGTCCTGGGGTGGCAGGCCGTAGCGCAGGAAGCCAAGCACGAAGAGGGCGCCGATGATGTCGGCCTGCAGCATGCTCAGCGCGAACAGCGGCCATGGGGTGCGCACCACCCACCGGACGAACGCGTTGATTCGCCGGGGCAGTGCTGCCGCGGTTGTCACCAACCCACCGTATCGGTCGGCGTGGACGTCTCGGAAACCTCCATCCACCCCGGCAAGTCGCGTCGTCCTGGCGAAATGTCCCAAAAGATAACGGAAGTGTCGCGATATGGTGGCGGGCAGGTATCTGTCGGCCGATGTCACTACTGTTGCCGATGATGTCCGGGGTGTTTACGCGGCTGGTAGGCCAGCAGGCGGTGGAAGCCGAACTGCTCGGCGCAGCCAAAGCCGCCCGCGGTGATTCGGCTCACAATGCTCCGAACACCGGGACTATGACACATGCCTGGCTGATCACCGGGCCACCGGGTTCGGGCCGCTCGGTCGCAGCGCTGTCCTTCGCGGCCGCGCTGCAGTGCACTTCAGATGGCGAACCAGGGTGTGGGAGCTGCCGTGCGTGCACGACGACCATGGCGGGCACCCACGCGGACGTGCGGCGGGTCATTCCCGAAGGCCTGTCCATCGGCGTGGACGAGATGCGGGCCATCGTGCAGACCGCTTCGCGCCGTCCGACCACCGGGCACCGTCAGATCGTGCTGATCGAGGACGCCGATCGGTTGACCGAGGGTGCCGCGAACGCGCTGCTGAAGGTTGTCGAGGAACCGCCGCCGTCGACGGTGTTCCTGCTGTGCGCGCCGTCGGTGGATCCCGAGGACATCGCGGTCACGCTGCGATCGCGGTGTCGCCACGTCGCGCTGGTGACGCCGTCGACCGAAGCGATCGCGCAGGTGTTGGTCGACAGCGACGGCCTGGCCGCCGAGACGGCCAGCTGGGCGGCGTCGGTCAGCGGTGGTCACGTGGGGCGGGCGCGCCGGCTGGCCACCGACCCGGAAGCGCGGCAACGACGCGAACAGGCACTGGGGCTGGTGCGCGACGCCGCCACCCCGTCGCGGGCCTACGCCGCCGTCGAGGAGTTGGTGGCCGCGGCCGAAACCGAGGCCGTCGCGTTGACCGCGGATCGCGCCGAGGCCGAGACCGAAGAGCTGCGAACCGCCCTCGGGGCGGGCGGCACGGGCAAGGGCACCGCCGGGGCGATGCGCGGCGCCACCGGGGCGATCAAGGATCTTGAGCGACGGCAGAAGTCTCGTCAGACCCGGGCCTCGCGCGATGCGCTGGACCGGGCGCTGATCGATGTCGCGACCTATTTCCGGGACGCGCTGGTGCGTTCGGCCCGGGCGGGGGGAGTGCGGGCCAACCATCCGGATATGGCCGACGGGGTGGCGTCGCTGGCCGCCCATGCCGCGCCCGACCGGCTGCTGCGCTGCATCGAGGCGGTGCTGGAGTGCCGCGAGGCGCTGGCGATGAACGTCAAACCCAAATTCGCCGTCGACGCCATGGTGGCTACGATCGGCCAGCAACTTGGGTGAGCCCGCCCGCCTGTCGTAGACTCGTGCCGCTCCCGGCGCGACGGTGCCAGAGCACCGCCGCCTTAGCTCAGTCGGTAGAGCGATTCACTCGTAATGAATAGGTCAGGAGTTCGACTCTCCTAGGCGGCTCCATGGATGCACCTCTGGCGACTCTTCGGATCTCGGGCATTCCGAACGGGACCGAAGGCAGTGGTGGGGGCCAAAATATTCGGACGGGAATCGTGGTCGGCGTCGGTGCGCGCCGAGCCCTCGCGCACCTTCTACCGCAATGTCATAGTGGACCACGAATCACCAACCCCGAGCCGCATAGCAACTGGACCAGCCGACGGCCTACCTCGCACGACACGCCGGCGGGGTCCGGGGAAGGGCGACACGAACATGACTGACGAGCTGACACCGCATTTCGCGGATGTGCAGGCGCACTACGACCTATCTGACGACTTCTTCCGCCTGTTCCTCGACCCCACCCAGACCTACACGTGCGCCTACTTCCTTGGTGAGGACATGACGCTGGAAGAGGCGCAGATCGCCAAGATCGACCTCGCGCTGAGCAAGCTGGGCTTGCAGCCAGGCATGACACTGCTTGACATCGGCTGCGGCTGGGGCGCCGCCATGCTGCGGGCCCTCGAGAAATGCGACGTCAACGTCATCGGCTTGACGCTGTCCAAGAACCAGGTTGCCCACGTCGAGCAACTGTTCGCGGAATCGGATAGCCCGCGGACCAAGCGGGTGCTGCTGGAGGGCTGGGAGCGGTTTCACGAGCCGGTGGACCGGATCGTGGCCATCGGCCCACTCGAGCACGTCGGCTACGACCGCTACGACCCATTCTTCGAGAGGGCTTATGAACTGTTGCCCGACGGCGGCACGTTCCTGCTGCACACGATCACGAAACTCTCGGAGAAGGAAATCATCGAGTCCGGCCTGCCGCTAACGATGAAGATCGTCGAGTTCGGCGACTTCATCCAGACCGAAATCTTCCCCGGCGGCGCCCTGCCGACCATCCAGATGGTGAAGGACCACTCGGCGAAGGCCGGCTTCAGGCTGAAGCGTCGCCAATCGCTGCAACGGCATTACGCAAAGACCCTGGACATGTGGGCCGCCGGCTTACAGGCACACAAAGGCGAGGCCATCGCGATTCAGTCCGAAGAGGTCTACGAGCGGTACATGAAGTACCTCACCGGCTGCGCGAATCTCTTCCGCAAGGGCTACATCGACCTCAACCAATTCACCCTGCGGAAGCAGTGATCACGAAGGCGCCAGGAATCCCACCGGTCCCGACGCGATGCACAACGACAGCGCCGCGGTGTCGGCCCGCGCCGTGATCGCGTCCCCGGCACCGGGCAGTCGGGCGAACACCCGGTTCAGTCCCGGATGCACCGGAACTTTGACGGCGGGTCCTTGCGTCATCGACAGCGTCATCGAGCCGTCGCTGTTGGCCAGATAGTTCAATTCGACGGTCCAGTCGGCGGGCAGCAGCGGGCCATCCAGGACCAAGTGCGCCGGCCGGTCCGGCTGGGTGAAGTAACCGCACTGCGGCGTTGGACCCGGCGCGATGGTGCGGACCCAGGTCACTCGTGCGTCGACCAGTCGCCCAGCGCTGTCCAGCATGCGCAATTGCGTTGTCGCCGAAGAAAATTCCGGTCTGTCCGGCAGCAGGGCGAAGATGTGACTGGCCAGATTCTCCGGCGCGGCCACCCGTTGTAGCACCAGCGGATCGACCTCCTGATCCAGCAGCGGCACATTCGATGCGGTGTGTGCGGCCGCCAAACCGGCGCGGGCATTCTTCAAATAGGGCTCGGCGGGATTGTCCCGCCAGCTGGTCAGAAAGGTCGCCGTCGAGTACAGGCTGCTGGCCAGGAACAACACCGCCAAACCGGTAGCCAGCACCGTGCGTTTCACCGAGGCGTCCAGCCAATGCGCACCGGTTCGGTTGGGTGCGCTCAACGCGACGGCGGCCAGCAGCGCCAGCACGACAACGAGATCCGGCAGATATCGCAGGGTTTGGGCGAGTACCAGGGCGGTCAGTTTCGAAGACCGCATCAGATAGATCGGCACCTGGCAGGCGACCGCATACGCGACCGCGGTCAGCCACACCGGGCCGATGCGTTGCTTGCGGATCAGCGACAGCACCAGCGCCCCGATCAGCACCAGCCAGCCCAGCACCATCACCAGCGGCCCCGGCGTGGCCCACGGGGAGGCAGGAGCCCAGCGATCCCAGTGCCACGGACCGCCGGCCAGACCCGGCACGATGCCGTGGGTGATCGACCGAGACAGCAGATCCCATGTCATCGACAGGTCAGAACTCCACCGCTGTTGGTCGACCACCGTCAGATAGAGCCCTACCCAGCCAACCGTCAGGGTCAGCGCCGCGATCCACAGCCGAATGCCCGCCCGCCACACCGTCCGCACCGCGGCCCGGTCACCCTGCACGTGGCTGACCAACGCGGCCACCACGAAGCCGACGAACGGGATCACCGCGGCCTTCTCGAAGAACAGCAACCCGCCGAAATACACCAGCACGCCGGTCACCGCGTACCGCCGACGCCCGGTGCGCACCAACAGCACGGCGTCGGCGCATACCCAGGCCAGCGCCGCCAGCATCGGCAGCGAGTTCAGCGCCGCCGCCCACCACGCGAACCCCGGCACGGCCAGCGGCGTGAACAGCGCGAACGTCAGTGGGATCAGCAGCACCCGCCGCCAGCCCAAGATGACGTACAGCGCGCGCAACAGGGCCAGCGAGGCCAGCAGCTGCAGCAGCACCAGGCTGATCGCAGGCCCGGTCCAGTCCAACGGTGCAAGTCGGATGATCAACCCGGCAACCAGGAAGGCGGCCGGCATCACATGACCGTCGTGGTCGTCGAACAGATACGACGGCGACAGCAGGCCGTGGGTGCCGGCTTTCCCGACGAGAATCAGGTCGTCCCAGTAGAAATAGCCGCGGAAGGCCAGCACCGAGCGCACCGCCAGCTGCACGACGATCAGCAGCGCCGCCGCTGCAGCGACATCCCGAACTACGGGGGCCCCCCGGTATGGTGGGCCCGTGCGAGCACTGGTCACCGGGGCAGCCGGATTCATCGGGTCGACGCTAGTCGACCGTCTGCTGAGCGACGGCCACACCGTCGTGGGACTGGACAACTTCGCCACCGGCCGGGCGACCAACCTCGAGCATCTGGCCGACAACCCCGCACACGTCTTCGTCGAGGCCGACATCGTGACCGCGGATCTGGCTGCCATCCTCGACGAGCACCGACCCGAGGTGGTGTTTCACCTGGCCGCGCAGATCGACGTCCGCCGTTCGGTGGCCGACCCGCAGTTCGACGCCTCGGTCAACGTGATCGGCACAATCCGCCTGGCCGAGGCCGCGCGCAGCACCGGGGTGCGCAAAATCGTGCACACCTCGTCGGGAGGATCCATTTACGGCACCCCGCCGGTGTACCCGACCCCCGAGACAACGCCAACAGACCCGGCTTCGCCGTACGCCGCGGGCAAGGTGGCGGGGGAGATCTATCTGAACACCTTTCGGCACCTGTACGGCCTGGACTGCTCCCACATCGCGCCGGCCAACGTCTACGGCCCCCGTCAGGATCCGCACGGCGAGGCCGGCGTGGTGGCGATCTTCGCCCAGGCGCTGCTGTCGGGTAAGCCAACCAAGGTGTTCGCCGACGGCGGCAAAACCCGCGACTACGTGTTCGTCGACGACGTGGTGGACGCCTTCGTCAAGGCCTCCGGAGAGCTGGGCGGCGGGCAGCGTTTCAACGTCGGCACGGGGATAGAAACCTCGGACCGGCAACTGCATTCAGCGGTGGCGGCGGCCGTCGGCGGCCCCGACGACCCGGAGTATCACCCGGAGCGGCTGGGTGACCTGAAGCGATCCTGCCTCGATATCGGTTTAGCCGAAAGGGTTTTGGGCTGGCGACCGCGAGTTCAGCTGGACGACGGGATCCGCAGGACCGTGGACTATTTCCGGCACACGCGAACGGCCTAGAGCTGCTCAGGCGCCTGTGCGCCCTCGAGTGCCAGGGCGCGGGCAAGGCGCGCGTAGCGCAACTCCAGGTCCTTGAACCGCATGTATGTGCTCAAAGTGGTGAAACTGAACGCGATGATCAGCGCGTAGAGCATCAGGTCGGTGCCGCGGCCTATCCCGAACCAGTGCGCCACCACGGTGGTGTCGTCGGGCCGCAGCACGGCGTAGACACCCCCCAGCACGAACAGGATGTATCCGACTTTGACCCAGGCCCGGGACCGCGCACTTCTACGGGACCGCAGCAGATAGACCAGCAGTGCGACGATCGACCCGATCAGCAGCACCTGGATCCAGTTCACCGTGAATACCTCCCTCGCAGGAACCCGTCGAAAATAATGTTGACGCCGTTGAGCAGGGGTTGCCCCTTGGACTTAGAGTATTCGGTGTAGAGCACCTCGACCGGTTGTTCAGCCACCCGCCAACGGTTTTCGGCGATCAACAAGACGAACTCGTTGGCATGGCTCATGCCGCTCATGGTGATGTTCAGGCCGTCGGCCACGGTCTTGTTGAACACCCGCAGGCCATTGTTGGTGTCGGTCAGGCCGAGCCGGCGACCGCGCCGGCTCAACCGCGCCGCGGTTTGCAGCACGATCCGCTTCAGAAACGGCGGCCGGCTGCCCTCGTTCTCGGCGGCGAATCGCGTTCCGATCACCACGTCGACGTCACCCGCGCGGAGCCGGTCGACCATTGCTGCCACGTCGTCGACGCGGTGCTGGCCGTCGGCGTCGAAGGTGGCGAAAATCTGCGCCCCGGGTTGCCCGCGGGCGTACTCGACACCGGTCTGGATGGCGGCGCCCTGGCCCAAATTCACCGGATGGCGCACCAGGTGAGCCCCGGCCCGCAAAGCGATGTCCCCGGTGCCGTCGGTGCTGCCGTCGTCCACGCACACGACATGGTCGAAGACCGACCGCACGCCGGCGATGACCTCGCCGATGACGGCGGCTTCGTTGAACGCGGGAATGACGATCCAGGCGTCGGGGGAGTGGGCCATTTGGGCTCAGGCTAAGCGTCCGGCGCGCGCCAGCGCCACCAGATGGACGGCGATTCCCACCAACGGACCGCACAACAGGGCGACTACGGTGCGGGTCTGCAGCGGCAGCGGCAGCAGGAGCAACAGTCCCGAGGCCACCGTCGCGGCGACCCAGCCCAGCGAATACGCCCGATGCAGGGCGGCCGCCACTGTAGCGGCGCCGGTGAGTGTCAGCATGGCGATCGCTACTGCGGCCCCGGTCAACCAGGCAAGCAGAGCGCTGCCGGCGTCGTACTGTGACCCGAACCCGACCCGCAGCAACCACGGGCCCAGCAAGCCCGCCGCGAGCACCCCGACCGCGCCGATGCCGGCGATGATGCAGGCCGGTGCGATGAGCGCCCGCAGCCGGTCGGTGCGCTCGTCGACGAAGTGCGCGATCAGGTTGCCCTGCATGGCGGTCAGCGGCACCAGCAGCGGCGCACGGGTCAAAGTCACCGCGAGGATCACGACACCACCTCGCGCCCCCAGCTCACTGCTGGTCAGCTTCAGTAGCACCGGAAAGCCCATCACCAGAATCGCGCTGGCACCGGCCGCGGTAATCGAATGGGCGGCGCCGCGCAGGAACGTTGCGGTACTACCGGGCGTCAGCAGGCGGGCGGTTGCGCGTGCGGTGGGCGATGCCATCAGCATGATCAACCAGGCTGTCGAGCCGGCCACGGTTGCCCACAAGAACCCCGTCAGGCCCCATCCGACCACGAACGTCGCGGCCGCGATCGTTACCCGGGAGACGGCATCGGTCACCATCAGCGCCCCGTACCGGGTCCAATGATCGGTGCCGGCCAGCATGCCAAGCAGGGTGGCGTGCAGGCAGAACGCGGCCAGGCCAACGCTCAGCAGGCCCACCGACAACCAGCGTGCCTCGACGAACAGCCGCCCGCTCCACAACGGCGAGCTACCGGCGATCAGCACGGCTGCGACCACGCCGACCATGGCGGCGACTCGCAGCGGATGCGTGCGATTCCCGGGCGAGGTGTCCACGTACCGCGTCGCGCGGACTTCCCGCGTCGTCTCTTGCAATAAGCCGTTGGCGGCTCCGGTGAACAGGCCGAACGCGCCCCAAAACACCCCGAACACCGAGAAGCCGCTGGGAGCCAGATCACGAGCGGCCAGATAGATCACCACATAGCCGCACGCCGCGCTGAGTGCGGTCGCGGTGCCGACCCGGGCCACACTGCCCCGCGCTATCGGCCCCCGCGAGGCTCCCGTGGCTGTCATCGGGACAGCAGCGTTAGTGTCCGCCAGCCTTGAACCGCTCCACTGAGCGCAGCACTTCCGCCTCGGCTTCGGCGCGGTCCACCCAATCGGCCGCCTTGACGAACTTGCCCGGCTCGAGGTCCTTGTAATGCACGAAGAAATGCTTGATCGCCTCTAGTTCGAACGGCGGAACGTCGGCGATGTCCTGGATGTGGTCCCAGCGCTTGTCGCCGGCCGGAACGCACAACACCTTGGCGTCGCCGCCGGCTTCGTCGACCATGTTGAACATTCCCACCGGACGCACCTCCACCAGCACGCCGGGGAACAGCGGCTGCGGCAGCAGCACGAGCGCGTCCAGCGGGTCGCCGTCTTCGCCGAGGGTGTCCTCGATGAAGCCGTAGTCGGTCGGGTACGCCATCGGGGTGTACAGGTAGCGATCCAGACGAACCCTGCCAGTCTCGTGGTCGACCTCGTATTTGTTCCGTTGGCCTTTCGGGATTTCGATGGTCACGTCGAATTGCACGTGTCGGCTCCTCGAGTCTTGGTTCTGGGCAGGTCGGTTGCGTCGCGGATCCACCCTAGTCCAGGCGCGTCAGGCCGATTCGGCAGAATGGCAGGCAGAAAGTCAGGAGAGTGATGGGTCCAGCTCGCTGGCGGAAATCCACGCATGCGTTCGTCGGGTTGGCCGTGCTGGCGTTCGTTGCCGCCGTTGTGGCGGCGGCGACGTTTTTCACCACGGCCGGTCATGACACGGCCGGTGCCCCGGGTCTCGTGCCGTCGCCGCCCGCACCGACGGTCAAACCGGGAGTGGTGCCGGTCACCGACACTGCCGCGACGCCCAGCGCCCGCGGCCTGGCGGCCACGTTGGGGCCGGTGGCCGTCGACCCCAATCTCGGCAGGCTGGGGGGCCGCGTCACCGACGCCATCACCGGAAAAGAGCTCTGGCAGCTCGCCAGCGACGTGCCGTTGGAACCCGCGTCGACGAACAAGATGCTGACCGCGTCCGCCGCGCTGCTGACGCTGGATCGGCAGGCCCGGGTCAGCACCCGCGTGGTCGCCGGCGGCCCCAACTCGCAGGGGCCTGTCGTGCTGGTCGGTGCCGGGGATCCGACGCTGTCGGCGGCGCCACCCAGTCAGGAAACCTGGTATCGGGGTGCGCCGCGGATAGCCGACCTCGTCGAACAGGTCCGGCGCAGCGGAGTGACTCCGACGGTGGTGCGGGTGGACACCTCCGCGTTCAGCGGTCCGACGATGGCGCCCGGCTGGGATCCGCTTGACATCGATGGTGGCGACATCGCCCCGATCGAGTCGGCAATGATCGACGCCGGACGCACCCAGCCGACGACGGTCACTTCACGGCGGTCCCGCACACCGGCGCTGGATGCCGGGCGGGAACTGGCCAAGGGCCTGGGTCTCGATCCCGCGGCTGTGACGATCGCCGCGGCACCATCCGGGGCGCGGCAACTCGCCGTGGTCCAGTCGGCGCCGTTGATCCAGCGGCTGTCGCAGATGATGAACGCCTCCGACAACGTGATGGCCGAGTGCATTGCGCGGGAGGTGGCGGCCGCCGGTAACCGGCCGCAGAGCTTTGCCGGAGCGGTCGACGCGGTAACCAACCGGTTGAGCACCGCGCACATCGACACCACCGGCGCCGCGTTGGTGGATTCCAGTGGGCTTTCCGTCGACGACCGGTTGACGGCCAAGACACTTGACGGCGCGGCGCAAGCGGCGGCGGGGCCCGACCAGCCGGCGATGCGTCCGCTACTGGACCTGCTTCCGATTGCCGGCGGTAGCGGCACCCTGGCCGACCGGTTTCTCGACACTGCCACCAACCAGGGCCCGGCCGGCTGGTTGCGAGCCAAAACCGGCTCGCTTACCGCAATCAACGCCTTGGCCGGAGTGGTCACCGACAGCAGCGGACGAGTGCTCACGTTCGCGTTCATCTCGAACGCCGCCGGTCCAAATGGTCGCAACGCGATGGACGCCCTGGCCACCCGACTATGGACATGTGGGTGCGCATGACCGCGGCCTCTGACCTGACCCTCGGCACCGCCGTGGACTGGCGCTTCGCCGCCACTGTCGGCCAGCGGCTGGTCCGGCCCGGTCCGCTGTCCACCGACTACACCCGTCGCCAGGTGATCGACGAATTGACCAGTGCGGCGTTGAAGGCCGAACCGCCGGTGCGCGATGTCACCGGCCTGGTCACCAATGGCGCGATACCGGCCGCCCGGGTCATCGATCGGCAAGCGTGGGTCCGGGCGGCAGCCGAATCGATGCGGGTGATGACCAACGGAAGCGACAAACCGCAGGGATTTCTGACTGGCCGGGTCACTGGTGCGCAAACGGGTGCGGTGCTGGCGTTCGTGTCCTCGGGGATCCTCGGCCAGTACGACCCGTTCGCTACCGCCGAAGACGGCTGCCTGCTGCTGGTCTATCCCAACGTCATCGCGGTCGAGCGGCAATTGCAGATCGAACCCTCCGATTTTCGGCTGTGGGTATGTCTGCATGAAGTGACCCACCGGGTGCAGTTCACCGCGAACCGATGGTTGTCCGGTTACATGTCGCAGGCGCTCGGGCAGTTGACCCAAGACGCTGGTGAAGACATCGTGCAAGTGCTGAGTCGGCTCGCGGAATTCGCCCGGAACCGCGATGCCAGCGCGCCGGGGATCGTCGGCCTGGTGCGCGCCGTGCAGTCCGAGCCGCAGCGCAAAGCCCTGGATCAGCTCCTGGTGCTCGGCACGCTGTTGGAGGGCCACGCGGACCACGTGATGGATGCCGTCGGGCCGCTGGTGGTCCCGTCGGTGGCCACCATCCGCCGCCGATTCGACGAACGTCGGAATCGCAAGCAGCCGCCGTTGCAGCGCCTGCTGCGCGCACTGCTGGGCCTCGATGCCAAGCTCAGTCAGTACACCCGCGGCAAGGCGTTCGTCGATCATGTGGTGGGCCGGGTCGGAATGGAGCGGTTCAACACGGTCTGGTCCAGCCCCGACACGCTTCCGCTGCCCGAAGAGATCGAAGAACCGCAGCGATGGATCGACAGGGTGCTGTAGGGCAGCTGCGCGCGGCTGTCCAGGCGTTCGCGAGTACCTACCTGGTGACCGCCGACGCGTGGTGCGTCGCGCTCTCAGGCGGTCCGGACTCGTTGGCGCTCACCGCTGTCGCTGCGGGGCTGCGACCCACCATGGCGCTGATCGTGGATCACGGGCTGCAGCCCGATTCGGCCGCCGTCGCCGAGACCGCGCGCACCCAAGCCGTGGCGTTGGGATGCGTTGACGCGCAGGTGCTTAGCGTGCAAGTCGGCAGTGCAGGAGGGCCCGAGGCGGCGGCCCGCGCTGCGCGCTACGCCGCGTTGGAAGCCCACCGCAAGGGACCGGTGTTTTTGGCACACACGCTCGACGATCAAGCGGAAACGGTGCTGCTGGGTCTGGGCCGCGGTTCTGGCGCGCGCTCGATCGCCGGGATGCGGCCGCATGATCCGCCGTGGTGCCGGCCGCTGCTGGGGGTGCGGCGCGTCGTCACGCATGCCGCGTGCCGGGAGCTGGGCCTTGCCGCGTGGCAGGACCCGCACAACGCCGATCCCCATTTCACCCGAGCCCGGCTGCGCCACGAGGTGCTGCCACTGCTGGAAGAGGTGCTGGGCGGCGGGGTGGCCGAAGCGCTGGCCCGCACCGCGACGGCGCTGCGCGAGGACACCGAACTGATCGACACGCTCGCCGCGGACGCGCTCCCCGACGTTGTGGCCGAATCCGGTCTGCAGGCCAAGAGCCTGGCCGCGCTGCCCGATCCGGTTAGACGGCGGGTGATCCGCGGCTGGCTGCTCGCCGGTGGCGCGACCGGGGTGACCGACAAGCAGATCCGCGGCGTGGATACGCTGGTCACCGGCTGGCGCGGGCAGGGCGGCGTGGCGGTCGGATCTGCGTTGCGGGACCAGCGATTGATCGCGGGGCGGCGCGACGGTGTGCTGACGATGTGGCGCGAGCCTGTGTAAACATGGCACGCTGGGGTCCGTGACCCACAGCTCCGCGGCGAGCACCCCACAGCAGATAGGGGAGCTGTATCCGGGGGACATCAAGTCGGTACTGCTCACCACTGAGCAAATTCAGGCCCGCATCGCCGAGCTCGGCGAACGAATCGGCAACGATTACCGCGAACTCGCCGGGGAGGACGGACTGGATCTGCTGCTGATCACCGTGCTCAAGGGTGCGGTCATGTTCGTCACCGACCTGGCGCGCGCAATTCCGCTGCCCACGCAGTTCGAGTTCATGGCCGTCAGCTCTTACGGTTCCTCGACGTCCTCGTCGGGAGTGGTGCGGATCCTCAAGGACCTGGACCGCGATATCCACGAACGCGATGTGCTGATCGTCGAGGACGTGGTCGACTCTGGTCTGACCTTGTCATGGCTGCTGCGCAACCTGACCGCCCGGCATCCGCGGTCGTTGCGGGTGTGCACATTGCTGCGCAAACCTGACGCGGTGGGCGCCAATGTCGGGATCGCGTATGTGGGGTTCGACATTCCCAACGAGTTTGTCGTGGGCTACGGCCTGGACTACGACGAGCGATATCGCGACCTGTCGTACATCGGGACGCTCGATCCCAGGGTCTATCAGCAGTAGCTAGTCGAGTTCCCAGGCCGCGGTCACCGAGAAACTGATGGTCTGCTGACCCGGTTCCAGCGGCACTGCCGTCGGCATGGCCCTTGTCGTTCCGAACGGCACCTTCGTCGTGGGCGTGCCGCCCGTCTGCTCCGAGATGGAAAGCACCTTGCCCAGCGTTAGCCCGGACAGCTGGGCGTACTGGGCGGCGCGGTCCTTGGCGTCATTGAAAGCTCGCGCACGCGCGTCCTTCACCAGCTGTGAGTCATCGGCGATCGAATAGCTCACCGAGCTGATCCGGGTGGCGTCGCCCCCAGTGCCGACAATGAGTGCCAGCATCCGTGACGCGGTGTCGGCCGGGTGGATCTTGACCTCGATTGCGTTCGCAGCACGGTAGCCGGTGATGATGGCGGTGCCGTTGGGTCCGGGATTGCTGTACTGCGGCGACAGCGTGACCTGGGTGGTGCTGATCTTCTGACGATCGATGCCCGCGCCGACCAGCGCGTCGATGACGGCTTGCTGACGGTCATTCGTCTGGGTCATCGCGGCGGTGACGTCGGGTGCGGTGAATTCGATGCCGACGTTCGCGGTCAAGGTATCCGGGACCCCCTGCACTTGTCCCGAACCCACCACGGTGACCTGGCGCGGGTTGGCCCCGGAGCCCGTCGAGCTGTCGGAATCACATCCCGCCAGGGCAGCGACGGCCGCCCCGACAGCGGCCAAAGGAATCGACCTGCGGAAAAACTTGCTGGATCTCCCCATGCCTCGCAACACTAGCGCGGCTTTGGTCTCAGAAGGGCGGATCGTCGGGGAGAGAGGCCATGGCCGGTTCGTCGGGGACCCAGTCTTCCGGCAGTTCTTCCGGCTCTCGGGGATCGTTCACCCAGGTGCAATGCGGACTGGTGCTGGGTGAGCCCTTGAACACGAACAACATGTCGCGCATGTGGTTTCGGAATTTGCGCGCGTCGATCTCCCGCTTTCGGGCTTCTTCCAGTTGGCGCCGGGCTTCGTTGACCGGGCGCAGCTCCCGGTTATGCATGCGCGCCTGCGAGATCCGCGCACTTCGTTGCTTCGATCGGTTTCGTTTGTTGGGAGCCGGCGCCGCGCAGACCGGTCCGCGCGGCTGCGGAAAAAGGTCTGCGCCCGCCGGCGACGTCCAATACGTTTTCCCGGCGGGTGAAGTCCACAACACGGTGCCGTCGGCAAGCTGACGATCTCCCCATCCGCCGAAGGTTTTCAACCGATGATGTTGGCGGCAAAGGCATTTAAGGTTCTCAAACACCGTCAGTCCACCGGACGCCGGATCTTCGTGGTTGAACGGGACGGTATGATCCAAATCGCACACGACGGCCGGTCGGCTGCATCCCGGGAAGCGGCAGGTGAGATCGCGACACCACACGGCGCGCTCGAGTGCCGCGGAAGGTTGGTAGCGCAGCGCCTGCACCGGGCTCGTCAGCGGATCGGCAACGAGTACCGATGCTGCCGCGGCCAATGCGCGGACCTGTTCGGCGTCGATGACGCCGTAGCCCTCCAGGTAGCCCGGCCCGGAACCGTTGCCGGTCACGGTCTGCTCGCTGGCCACCACATTGATCACTACTTTCGTGCCGCCCGGATTGCGGTCGGTGTCGCCCTGGCGGGATCTGGTTGGGCACTCGGAGCGCCCACAAGTGCAAGCGAGCCCGTGGCCCTGGGCCAGCGCGGCCAACGCGTCGGCACGGCGCTGGTCCATTGTCCGTGGGTCCTCCGCGCATACCTGCTTGGCGAGCTGGGTCAGTCGTCGGTCGAAAGCCGTCGCGGCGGATGCGGCGACGGTGCCGTAGAGCTCCGCCATGCCATTGTCCTGCGGGTTGATTCCCACATGCCGCTTGTCCTCGGATTCGAGGCGGCGCTCGCGGGCGGCGTCTGGATCGGTGGCCCGCACCGCCGCGTCGACGGCGTTGACGATCCGCTGCCTCGACCAGCCGTGCCAGTTGCCGATGCGCGCGGCCAGCGACTGGTCGACCTTGGCAATCAGTTTGTCGTCAGAGATCAAGTCGGTGCGGGTGATGATCAGTCGCACAGTGCGCCAATCGGTTCGGCCTTCGGCCAGCAGCGCCGCCACTCGAGGCAACCGGGTGTCCAATGCAGCGGCGTCGGTTACCACAAAACCAGCCGCCATCGGCGACAGATTCATCGCGGCGGCCACCTCCGCAGTGGTCTGCTCGAACCCGCCGATCAGCCCGAATCCTTGCGAGCGGGATTGTCCCAAAGCGGCGTCCCGATGCCGCAGCAATGCCGCCACCGCGGCCATCCGCCGGGCCATCAGAGCCGACTCCTGCCGGTACGTGGACTCGACCTCGGCCACCAGCGCGGCCGGATCGAGCTCTCGCATGCTATCGAACATATTTTCGATTATGCCACGACCCGGTGACACTGATTCCGAGAATTAACCTGTGATGTCTCAGGACATCGGTGACAGTTCTGTGTCAGGACATCGGTGACGGTTGTCCGGTCTTGGGACGCGGGCCGCGGGGTTGGCCGTTTCCGACGTATTTGATGCCGGGTGCAGGTCGGGTGTGCTCGGCGAGGACCTCGCCCTCTAGGTCGGTGACGATGATCGTGTCGCCGGTCTTGTCACCGTCGCTGATAACGAGGACCTGTTGAAAGCGACGTTGCGCATCGACTAGGTAGGTGACTGAATCCAGCCCGATGGTTCCCGCCGTGGTCACGGTTCTGACTTGCGTATCGGCGGGCAGATCGGTGGGTGGCTGCGCTCGGGGGAGCTGGTATGGGCTCGGGCCGGGCACTTCGTAGACCGGCCGGCTAGGTTTCGGCCGGGGTGGATCGGCTTTCGGGGTCGCTTCCCACGCTGCCAGCGGAGTCACACGCCCGGGCAGCCCTTGGTGGGGACGCTCGGTGTTGTAGATGTGGTCGAACGCGTCGACTTGAGCTTGGAGTTCGGGCAGCGACTCCGCGAGCGGTTGCTTGTCGAGGTAGCGGAACAGGGTCTGGTGGAAGCGTTCGTTCTTGCCCTGGGTGGTCGGCTTGTAGGGCTTGCCGGTGATCGCCTCCACGCCCAGGGCGCCCACGTGACCGACGAGTTGGCCGATGTACCCGCGCCGCGAAGGGTTCAACGCGATCCCATTGTCGGACAGGAGTCGTTGGGGCACGCCGTGGGCGGCGATGGCCTTGTCCACCAGAATGATTGCGTCCTTGGCGGTCTCACCGAATGCGACGTGGGAGGCGACCGCATAGCGGGAGTGGTCGTCGATGAGCTGGAAGATCACGCACTTACGGCCGCCGCTGAGCACGTACTCGGTCGCGTCGAGTTGCCAGCACGCATTGGGGGCCGGGTAGACGAACCGCCGCCATGCCGAGCGAGGCTTCTTCTTGGGCTCAAGACGAGCCACGCCAGCCTCGCGGAAGATGCGTGCCAGCGACGCCACGGAAGGGACTTGTCCCAGGCCCATCGCGTGCATCTTGTCGTGCACGCTGATCGGCCCATGGTCCAGGCCGGAGGCCTCCAGCGCAGCCCGTACTGCCACCGCCCGTTCCTTGACCTCATCGCTCAACTTCGACGGACTCGACTTCGGTCGTCGGGTCTTGGGTTCGAGCACCGCGGCCGGTCCGTCGGTCTTAGCGCGTTTGCGCAACTCGTAGAACGACTTGCGGGTGATGCCGTGCTCGGCGCAGAACGTCGAGACCGCCCCGCGGGGTGCGTCATCGGGCCACTGCGAGATAGCAAGGCGGACGAGAGGATCGATAGGTTCATTGACAGCCACCACCCGAGCCTTGGGCCAGAAGTGTCACCACCAAGACCACCCGAACCGTCACCGATGTCCTGATACAGAACTGTCACCGATGTCTTGGGAGATGACAGGCCGACAACTTCCGCTGACAACTTCCGCCGCCTGCGGCGACCCGACGAGCTACGGGGTAACGAGGATCTTGCAGTGCCGTTCGGGGTCGGCGAGGTCGTCGAATGCCGCGCCGACTGCGTCCAGGCCGACCTCTCCGGTGATCATCGGGGTGACGTCGATCTCGCCCTCGGCCAGCGCGCGCAGCGAGTCGGCGAACTCCTCCGGGTTGTAGGCCAGGACGAACTGCACGTTGATCTCTTTGGCGATGGCGAAGAACGGATGCACGGTGTCGGGCTGCATGCACACCCCGGCAACGACCAGCCGGGTGCCCGGTCGGGCCCGCAACAAGACGTCGTCGATGATTCCGGGCACCCCGACGGCTTCGAACACCACGGCCGCTTTGACGGAGTCGAATGGCGAGCCCTGTGCCGGATCCAGCACCTGGTGCGCGCCCATTGCCGTCGCCAGCTCACGCCGTCTCGGTGAAAAGTCCGCTGCCACGATGCTTTCCACACCGCGCGCCCGAAGCGAAGCGACGATCGCGATGCCGATCGGACCGCAGCCAATCACCAACGCAGCCTCGCCGGGCGTGATGTTGGACTTGTTGACGGCGTGCAATCCCACCGCCATCGGCTCGGTCAGGGCGGCGTGTTTGAGGTCAAGGCCGTTGGGGATGGGCAGCAACAACGGAGCCGACAGCAGCATCCGTTCGGCGTAGCCACCCATCGTGCTGTTGCTGTAGACGATCGGCTCGACGCCCTTGGCGGACAGCAACACCGGGAGCGATGTCACCAGCGTCCCCGGCGTGATGCGTCTCGGTATCAGGTCCGGCTTCGAGTACCTCGGCGCTGAATTCATGACCCATGAAGACGTCGCCGCCCAGGTCGACGTCCATCCCGATGCCGCCATCGCCTGCCATCCGTCCGCTCAAGCGCCAGCACCTGGTCGCCGTGGGCGGCGAAATGCAGGTCGGAGCCGCAGATTCCACAAGCTCGCACGGCAACGAGCACCTGACCGGGTCCGGGCACCGGTTCGGGCACATCGTCCCGGTAGACCATCCGGCCGTCGCGCAAAACGGCGGCACGCATCAGTTCCCCACGCCTTTCTGCTCGTCGACATGCTCGGTGATGGCATTGACCACGGCCTGACCGGCGCGGCCGATCAGCTGTTCGCGATTGTCCCTGGCCCAGTCGTGAGATGACCGGGCCGCTTCCAGTTGTCCCTTGAAGTGGGGAATCACTTTGCGGGCGAACAGGTCATAGCAGTGATAGGTCGCCTGAGGTGAAGCCCAGTCGTGGCCGAGCATCAGCAATGTCCCGAAACCGCCCGACCGTTCCAGCAGATCTTCGATATAGGCGATCGCGTCGTCGGGTGTGCCGATACAGCAATTTCCCTGCGCCGCATACTCTGCGACGAACTCGCGGGGTGACTGAGTGCCCTCGACCGCGTTCGACAGCGGGACGAACCCGGCCGCGCCGAAGTAGTTCGCGAAATCCTGCAACCCGTAGGTGCAGTCGTCGATCGCCTGGTCCCGGGTGTCGGCAATGTGCATGATGCTCAACACACGCCAATCCGCCCGGTCCGGCTCGTCGCGGCCCGCTTTGGCGGCCTGCTCGCGGACAATCTCCCAGGTGTTTTCCACCGCGGCGTACCCGCCGGGCACCGACATCGACAGCGAAAGCAGCGACGTGCCCAGCGACCCGGCCAGTCGGGGACCGGACGGCGAAATCATTGCTGCCGTGGAGATTTCCGGATAAGGCCAGGTGTAGGGGCGGATGTGCAACTGCGCGTCCCGCAGGGTGAACCAGTCGGAGTGGCGGTCGATCCGCTCCGTGGGCGCGGCGCGGAACAGTGCCAGGATCGCCTCCAGGGATTCCTGCATCATCCGCCGCTGCTCGATCGGGTCGATGCCCATCATGTAGGCGTCCGACGGCAGCGCGCCCGGACCGGTACCGAACATGACCCGGCCGCGGGTCAGGTGATCCAGCAGCACCCAGCGGTCGGCCACCATGAGTGGATGGTGGTAGGGCAGCGAAACCACGCCGGTACCCAGCCGGATGTGCTTGGTCCGCTCCGCGGCGGCGGCGATGAACACCTCCGGGCAGGCGATCAGCTCGTAGCCGCCGGAGTGGTGTTCGCCGAACCACGCTTCGTCGAAGCCCAGGCGGTCTAGCGCGACGACACGGTCCATGTCGTATTCCAATGCCAGCGTGGGGGATTGGCCGGTCGGATGAAATGGCGTGATAAAAACGCCGAAACGCAGTGGGGCGCTCATCGCAATTCCAGTCCGCCGAGGAAGTCCAACAGCGCCGCATTGACCTCATCGGGTCGCTCCTGCTGTATCCAGTGCCCCGCGCCGTCGATCATCACCTGACGGTACGGGCCGGAGATCACTTCCGACGCACGGTCGGCACGGGTGAAGGCCAACACCGGGTCGGCAGTTCCGGCGATGAACAACGACGGCACCGAGATTCTGGCGTCGGTTAGTTCGGCGGTGGTCTCCCAGTTCCGGTCCAAATTGCGATACCAGTTCAGGCCCCCGGTGAACCCGGTCCGGGAAAACTCGCTGATGTAATGGTCGAGTTCGTCCTGGCTGATCCAGTCCGGCAGCCCGTCAGGCTCAGGAAGCCGATCGATGAAGCCTTCCGGGCCCGGGGCCACCATCCGTAACGCCGCACCTTTGTCAGCAGGCGGCCGCAGGCCACCGATCATCCGGCGCATCGTGCGGGCGGGGTCCCCGTTGAGTTCGGCGTCCGCAACGCCCGGCTCCTGGAAATACAGCATGTAGAAGAAGTTCTCCCCGAACGTTTTGCGGAAGGCCTGCGTCGGTGGCACCTGTGCGCGGGGCAGCGCTGGAACGCTCAGCCCGGCGACCGCCGCGACCCGGCCCGGGTGCAGCAGTGGCGCATTCCACGCCACGGGTGCGCCCCAGTCGTGACCAATCCAAACGGCGCGCTCCACGCCGATGTCGTCGAGCAGGCCGACCAGGTCGGCAGTCAACTCGTGAATGTCGTAGGCGTCGATCGCGTCCGGACGAGACGAGCCGCCGTAGCCGCGCTGATCGGGTGCGAGCACGTGATAGCCGGCCTCGGCGAGCGCCGGGATCTGGTGGCGCCACGAGTAGGCCAGTTCGGGAAAACCGTGGACCAAGACCACGACAGGTGCGCCGCGATCGCCGGCCTCGATCACCCGCAGCTGCACACCATTGGTATTGACTAACCGCTCGGTTGACGAAGCCATCCTTTCACCAAATCACAACGGCTCCGCGCTGAGAAGGGCTCGACCTGGTCGGAAATACGGGGTAGATGTGGCCTGGTGCGATTGGACCATGTAGTCCTATGGACAAAGGATCCGCGGGCGGCGATGGATTTCTACACCGGTGTGGTCGGGCTGACCCCGTTGCGCTTTGGCGATTTCGAGGCGGGAGAAGCGCCGTTCCCAAGCGTGCGGGTGTGTGCGGACTCCATCATCGACCTGATGCCGGTGGAGATGGCGGCCGGCGGCATCGGGGGAAATCCCGTCAATCACGTCTGTCTAGCACTGTCGAAATCCGAATACGACGAACTGTATCGGCGCCTGCAGGCGTCGGGTGTCGATACGAGCGTGCCGGATAGCCATAACTATGGAGCCCAGGGCTTTGCGCCGGAGGCGTTCTACTTCGCTGATCCGGACGGCAACGTGCTCGAGGCCCGCTACTACGAGTAAAGCGACGCGATCGGGAACTGCTAGTCGTTAGTCAGCAGGATGGCGGCGACCCGCTGCGCCCCGGCTCCGCCGGAGCTGGCGATCGCCGCGAGCGGTAGCCTGGACTTTTCAGCTGCGTGTATGGGCGTGTATACGGAAGGACCTGGCCGGAACGGCCGATGATTGATGAACCGGAAAAACGTGATTCGCACCGTCGCGGCGATCGCTGTAGTGGTGCTGCTCGGCTGGTCGTTCTTTTATTTCAGCGACGACACTCGCGGTTACAAGCCCGTCGACACGTCAGTCGCGATGACCCAGATCAACAGCGGCAACGTCAAGAGCGCACAGATCGACGATCGCGAGCAGCAACTGCGATTGACCCTGAACAAGGGCAATAACGACACCGAGAACTCCGACAAGGTCATCACGAAATATCCCAACGGGTATGCCGTGGACCTGTTCAACGCGCTCACCGCCAAGAACGCAAAGGTCAGCACCGTCGTCAACGAGGGCAGCATCCTGGGCGAGCTGCTGGTTTACCTGCTGCCGCTGCTGTTGTTGGTGGGCCTGTTCGCGATGTTCTCCCGCATGCAAGGCGGCGCCCGGATGGGTTTCGGCTTCGGCAAGTCGCGCGCCAAACAGCTTTCCAAGGACATGCCGAAGACCACCTTCGAGGACGTCGCCGGGGTCGACGAGGCGGTCGAGGAGCTCTACGAGATCAAGGACTTCCTGCAGAATCCCGCGCGTTACCAGGCACTGGGCGCCAAGATCCCCAAGGGAGTGTTGCTGTACGGACCACCGGGAACCGGCAAGACGCTGCTGGCCCGCGCGGTAGCAGGCGAGGCCGGGGTTCCGTTCTTCACCATCTCCGGTTCGGACTTCGTCGAGATGTTCGTCGGCGTCGGCGCCTCGCGGGTCCGCGATCTGTTCGAGCAGGCCAAGCAGGCCAGTCCCTGCATCATCTTCGTCGACGAGATCGACGCCGTGGGGCGTCAGCGCGGCGCCGGCCTGGGTGGTGGCCATGACGAGCGTGAGCAGACGCTCAACCAGTTGCTGGTCGAGATGGACGGTTTCGGTGAGCGCGCCGGCGTCATCCTGATCGCCGCGACAAACCGGCCTGACATCCTGGACCCGGCGCTGCTACGGCCCGGACGCTTCGACCGGCAGATCCCGGTGTCCAACCCCGACCTCGCAGGCCGCCGTGCGGTGCTGCGAGTGCATTCCAAGGGTAAACCGATCGCTCCTGACGCCGACTTGGAAGGGCTGGCCAAGCGCACCGTCGGGATGACCGGTGCGGACCTGGCCAACGTCATCAACGAGGCGGCGCTACTGACTGCCAGGGAGAACGGCACCGTCATCGCCGGCCCCGCCCTGGAAGAGGCGGTCGATCGAGTGATCGGCGGCCCACGCCGCAAAGGCCGCCTTATCAGCGAGCAGGAGAAGAAGATCACCGCCTACCACGAGGGCGGACACACCTTGGCGGCCTGGGCGATGCCCGACATCGATCCGGTCTACAAAGTGACGATCTTGGCCCGCGGGCGTACCGGCGGGCACGCGGTGGCCGTGCCCGAGGAAGACAAAGGACTGCGGACCCGCTCAGAAATGATCGCGCAACTGGTGTTCGCGATGGGTGGGCGCGCCGCCGAAGAACTGGTGTTTCGCGAGCCGACCACCGGGGCGGTGTCCGACATCGAGCAGGCCACCAAGATCGCCCGCGCCATGGTCACCGAATACGGCATGAGTTCCAAGCTCGGCGCTGTCAAGTACGGCACCGAACACGGCGACCCGTTTCTGGGCCGCACGATGGGCAATCAGGCCGACTACTCCCACGAGGTCGCCCGCGACATCGACGACGAGGTCCGCAAACTCATCGAGGCCGCGCACACCGAAGCGTGGGAGATCCTCACCGAATACCGCGACGTGCTCGACACGTTGGCCGGTGAGCTGCTGGAAAAAGAAACGCTGCACCGGCCCGAATTGATCGCAATCTTCGCCGAAGTCGAGAAGCGTCCCCGGCTCACCATGTTCGACGACTTCGGCGGCCGCATCCCGTCGGACAAGCCACCGATCAAGACGCCCGGCGAGCTGGCGATCGAGCGCGGCGAGCCCTGGCCCCCGCCGGTCGTCGAGCCGGCGTTCAAGGCCGCTATCGCGAGGGCCAGCGAAGCCGCCGAGGCCGCGCGAGCCGAGGCAGGTGGAAACACGAACGGCACCAATGGTTCTCAACCCACCCAGCCTGACTATGGTGCTCCGGCTGGTTGGCATGCGCCCGGATGGCCGCCCCAGCAGGGTCACGCGTCGCCGTCATACCCGCCTGACCGCTCGAGTGAAGACGTGAGCAGGTCCAACCCGCCGACCCACGGCTGACGAACGGAGGAATCGATGGCGTTGCCGGACTCCCGCACCGCGACCGGCGGCATAGGGGTGTTCGACCAGCCGCGTGCTGAGGCCGCGATCCGCGAGCTGCTGTTGGCGATTGGGGAGGACCCGGAACGAGATGGTTTGCGGGACACCCCTGCCCGGGTCGCCCGCGCGTACCACGAGATGTTCTCCGGCCTTTACATCGATCCCGACTCCGTGCTGAACACCATGTTCGACGAACAGCACAACGAGCTCGTTATCGTCAAGGAAATCCCGATGTACTCGACGTGTGAGCACCACCTGGTGTCGTTTCACGGTGTGGCCCATGTCGGATACATCCCCGGCAAAGACGGCAGGGTGACCGGCCTGTCGAAGATCGCCCGACTGGTAGACCTTTACGCCAAGCGCCCCCAGGTGCAAGAGCGCCTGACGAGCCAGATCGCCGATGCCATGGTCGACCGGCTCGATCCGTGCGGGGTGATCGTCGTCGTCGAGGCTGAGCACCTGTGCATGGCGATGCGCGGTGTCCGCAAGCCCGGCGCCGTCACTACTACGTCCGCGGTGCGTGGCCAGTTCAAAACCGATGCCGCGTCTCGAGCCGAAGCGCTCGACCTCATCCTGCGTAAGTGAGTCGGCACACCTGTGCAGGTTATGGGGGTTCTGAACGTCACTGACGACTCTTTCTCAGATGGCGGGCGTTATCTCGATGCGGACGGTGCCGTGGCACACGGTCTGGCATTGGCCGCCGAAGGCGCGGGGATAATCGACGTCGGCGGCGAGTCGACCCGGCCCGGTGCCACCCAAGTCGACCCGCGGGTCGAGCTGTCTCGCGTGGTCCCCGTCGTCAAAGAGCTTGCAGAACAGGGCATTACCGTCAGCATCGACACAATGCACGCCGACGTTGCGCGGGCGGCGCTGCAGAGTGGCGCGCGGATCGTAAACGATGTCTCCGGCGGACGCGCCGATCCCGCGATGGCGCCGCTGGTGGCTGAAGCAGGTGTGCCGTGGGTGCTGATGCATTGGCGATCGGTGTCGGCGAAGCGCCCCCACGAGGCGCCGCACTACCGCGACGTGGTGGCCGAAGTGCGCGCCGAGTTGCTCGCCAGCGTTGACGACGCGGTGGGTGCGGGTGTCGACCCGGCGAAGCTGGTGATCGACCCCGGGCTGGGCTTCGCCAAGACGGGACAACATAATTGGGCGCTGCTGCAAGCATTGCCCGAGTTTGTGGCGACCGGGATCCCGGTACTACTAGGGGCGTCACGCAAGCAGTTTCTCGGCACGCTTTTAGCGGGCCCCGATGGGTTGCCGCGACCGCCAGACGGACGGGAGACGGCGACCGCGGTGATTTCCGCGTTGGCCGCCCTGCACGGGGCGTGGGGTGTGCGTGTGCACGACGTGCGGGCCTCGGTCGATGCCATCAAGGTCGCGGAGGCCTGGGGCGATGGCTGATCGAATCGAGTTGCGCGGCTTGAAAGTTCGCGGCCGGCACGGAGTATTCGAGCATGAGCGCGCAAACGGGCAGGACTTCCTCGTCGACCTCACGGTGTGGATAGACCTGGATCGCGCCGCCGCAAGCGATGACCTTGCCGACACCTACGATTACTCCGCCTTAGCCCGGCTGGCTGCCGACATTGTGGCCGGACCGCCGCGCAACCTGATCGAAAGCGTTGGCGGTGAGATTGCCGAGCGGGTGATGGACGACGAACGCGTGCATGCCGTCGAGGTGGTAGTCCATAAGCCGCAGGCTCCCATCCCGCAACAGTTCGGTGATGTCGCGGTGGTGGTCCGGCGGTCACGGCGCGGTGGCCGCGGCTCGGTGATCCCCGCAGGCACAACGCTATGACGCGGGTCGTTTTGTCCATCGGCTCTAACCTGGGCGACCGGTTAGCGCGGTTACAGTCGGTCGTCGACGGACTCGGCGAGACGGTGCTGGCGGTCTCCCCGGTCTATGAGACTGCCCCGTGGGGTGGCGTCGAGCAGGCGCCGTTCCTGAACGCGGTGTTGGTCGCCGAGGATCCGGCGTGCGACGGGCAGGCCTGGTTACGCCGGGCCCACGAATTCGAGGGGGACGCGGGTCGGACTCGCGGAGAGCGCTGGGGACCGCGCACCCTCGACGTAGACCTGATCGCCTGCCACGAGTCCGGGCAGGGCCGGGGAACCCCGGAAAAGGAAGTGATCGCCCGGGACAGCAATCTGACGCTGCCGCATCCGATGGCCCATCTGCGGGCGTTCGTGATGGTCCCGTGGCTGGACCTCGACCCGGACGCTGAGCTGACACTCCCGGGCGGGACGCGGCGCATCGCCGCGTTGTTGGCTGAGCTCGAACCGGCCGACCGAGAGGGCGTGCGGCTGTACGAACGAACGCTGGAAAGCTGATGGGACCGACCCGGAAACGTGACCTGACGGCCGCGGTCGTCGGCACAGCGGTGGTCGGCTATCTGCTGGTCGTCGTGCTGTACCGGTGGTTTCCGCCCATCACCGTGTGGACCGGCCTGTCGCTGCTCGCCGTCGCCATCGGCGAGGCGCTGTGCGCGCGCTACGTGCGGGCCAAGATCAACGACGGCGAGATCGGCGACGGGCCCGGGCTGCTGCACCCCCTCACGGTGGCGCGCAGCCTGCTGGTCGCCAAGGCGTCGGCGTGGGTGGGTGCCCTGGTGCTGGGCTGGTGGGTCGGGGTGTTGGTGTATTTCCTCCCGAGGCGGTCGTGGCTGCGCGTCGCGGACCAAGACACCGCTGGAACGCTGGTGGCGGCTGGCAGCGCGCTGGCGTTGGTGGTTGCCGCGCTGTGGCTGCAGCATTGCTGTAAGTCTCCGCAGGATCCGACCGAGCACGGCGAGGGTGCGGAAAGCTAGCTTGGCCAGTCGGTGCTGGTGGGCCGCGATAAACCCAGGTGAGAATCGCCGGACTCGTGCGACACGCGGATCGAACTCGCGCAGGTACAGTCAGGCCATGACCGTTCTGTCCCGCGGCGGCCGGGCCCGGCGCGGCGGACGCAGGCCGGGTTGGGTGCTCTTGACGGCGTTGCTGGTCCTCGCGATAGGGGCCAGTTCCGCGCTGGTTTTCACCGATCGCGTGGAACTTCTCAAGCTCGCTGTGATCCTGGCGTTGTGGGCCGCAGTCGCCGGCGCATTCGTGTCGGTGCTCTATCGCCGGCAAAGCGATGCCGACCAAGCCCGGGTGCGTGATCTGAAACTGGTCTACGACCTGCAGCTGGACCGGGAGATCTCGGCCCGCCGTGAGTATGAACTGACCGTGGAATCCCAGCTGCGCCGCGAACTTGCTTTCGAGCTGCGCGCCCAGGCTGCCGACGATGTGGCAGTGCTGCGCGCCGAACTCGCCGCGCTGCGAACCAGCCTGGAGATCTTGTTCGACACTGACCTCGAGCAGCGCCCCGCGCTGGAAACTCTGGAATCCGAGCCCATCCCCGGGCGCGCTTACACCGATTGGGTGGCCAGTGACCGGCCCACATCGGTCCGCCAGGACAACCCCGCCGCCGCCCGTCCCGATGAGGCCGCGATCATCGACGTCCCCGAGGAGCCGCTGTTGCCGCCCCGGCAGCCGCCGCCCGCGCGGGAGCCGATCCGATATGAGACCCGATACGAGGCCCCTTTTGTGGCGCCGCCGCCCCCGGCGCCCGAGCCGCGATTCGAGCCTCGCCACCGGCCGCCGCCGCCCACCCCAGACCCCGCTCCGGAGCCCGTGGCGCCGCCACCGCCAGCGCAGTGGCTGCCTCCCGGTCCACCGCCGCCCGTGACATCGGGTCGGCGACGACGCGATCGACAACACAGCAGTCCCGACGAGCCGGTGGACGGTCCAGCGGACCGTGAACAGCCGACCGAACCGCCACCTGCATACGGCGAGTCCGGTCGCAGGTCGCGGTCGCGTCACTCGGCGGAGTACCGCGACTACGGCGTCAGTAACTTCGCGGCCCCACCGCCCGCTGCGGCCCCACCGCCCGCTGCGGCGCCGGCACCGGCACCGGCACCCGACACAGCACCGCCACCAAAGCTGGCTCCGGCACCGCCTCCCGAGCCGGCTCCCCGGCACCGCGGCGGGGAATCGGCGGATGGGTCGCACGCCCGTGCGGCGGATACCGGTGGTCAGTCGGTTGCCGACCTGTTGGCGCGGCTGCAGATCGAGCCAAGCGGAGGCGGTCGGCGTCGCCGACGTGACGGCTGACACTGTGGTCTGGGCCGGAAATCGACTACAGTCTTTGTGACCGTCCGGTACCCGTCAAGCGGGACTGGAACGAACGAATACACACATGTGAGGTCGTCTGCGATGGTGCAGCTCGACGGTTTGCGCCCGGCCAGGCTCAAAGTGGGGATCATCTCCGCTGGTCGGGTGGGCACCGCACTCGGTGTCGCGCTGGAGCGCGCCGACCATGTCGTCGTTGCTTGCAGCGCCGTCGCCCACGCTTCGCGGCAGCGGGCGCGGCGTCGGCTGCCCGACACCCCGGTGCTGCCAACGCCGGATGTTGCGGCGTCGGCGGAGCTGCTGCTACTGGCGGTTCCCGACAGCGAGCTGGCCGGCCTGGTGTCCGGCTTGGCGGCCACTTCGGCGGTACGGCCGCAGACGATCGTGGCGCACACCTCCGGAGCCAACGGCATCGGCATCCTCGCGCCGCTGACCGAGAACGGCTGCATACCACTGGCGATTCACCCGGCGATGACATTCACTGGCTCCGACGAGGACATCAGCCGGCTACCCGACACCTGCTTCGGGATCACCGCGGCCGACGACGTCGGGTACGCGATCGCGCAATCGCTGGTGCTGGAAATGGGTGGCGAGCCGTTCTGCGTCCGCGAGGACGCCCGTGTGCTCTACCACGCCGCCCTGGCCCATGCCGGCAACCACATCGTCACGGTGATCGCCGACGCGCTCGAGGCGCTGCGGGCCGCGCTGCGCGGCAGTGAGCTGCTTGGCCAGCAATCTGTCGATGATCAGCCGGGTGGCATCGCCGAGCGCATCGTCGGGCCGTTGGCCCGGGCGGCGCTGGAGAACACCTTGCAACGCGGTCAGGCCGCGCTCACCGGCCCGGTCGCCCGCGGCGACGCGGCCGCGGTCGCCGAACATCTGGCCGCGCTGGCTCGGGTTGACCCGGACCTGGCGGAGGCGTATCGGGTCAACGCCTTGCGGACCGCTCAGCGCGCACATGCCCCGAAGGCCGTCGTTGAGGTGCTGGCGCCATGACGGCCTTCAAGGCGGGTGAACTCAATGTGTACTCGACACCGCGCGACGTCACCGAGGTCAGCCGCGCGCTGCGGCACACCGGACGGCGGGTGATGTTGGTGCCCACCATGGGCGCGCTGCACGACGGGCACTTAGCCCTGGTGCGCGCCGCCAAACGGGTGCCCGGCTCGGTGGTGGTGGCGTCGATCTTCGTCAATCCGCTGCAATTCGGTGCCGGCGAAGACCTTGACGCTTATCCGCGGACCCTCGACAACGACCTGGCGATGCTGCGCGGCGAAGGCGTCGAGATCGTCTTCGCGCCAACCCCCGCGATGATGTATCCGAACGGTCTGCGTACCACCGTGCAGCCCGGTCCGCTGGCTGCCGAACTCGAGGGCGGTCCCCGGCCCACCCATTTCGCCGGCGTGCTGACCGTCGTGCTGAAGCTGCTCCAGATTGTGCGTCCCGACCGGGTGTTCTTCGGCGAGAAGGACTACCAGCAGCTGGTGCTGATACGCCAACTGGTTGCCGACTTGAACGTCGACGTTGCGGTTGTCGGAGTGCCGACCGTTCGGGAAGCGGATGGGTTGGCGATGTCGTCGCGCAACCGTTATCTCGACCCGGCGCAGCGCGAATTGGCCGCGACCCTTTCCGCGGCGCTGACGGCCGCGGCGCATGCCGCGCACGCCGGCGAGCGGGCGGCGCTGGACGCAGCGCAAGCGGTGCTCGGCGCCGTGCCCGGTTTGGGCGTCGACTACCTGCAGTTGCGTGACGCGGGGCTTGGTCCGGTACGGGCCGGCGAACCCGGTCGGCTGCTGGTCGCGGCCAGAGTGGGAAGCACCAGACTGTTGGATAACATCGCGATCGAGATCGGAACTTCGCCGGCACCCGTTGGGCCGGACGGATACACCCAATCACCATGGAGGAACTGATGTTACGGACGATGCTGAAGTCGAAAATCCACCGCGCCACGGTCACCCAGGCCGACCTGCACTACGTCGGTTCGGTGACCATAGATGCGGATTTGATGGACGCCGCCGACCTGCTTGAGGGCGAACAGGTGACCATCGTCGACATCGACAACGGTGCCCGGCTGGTGACCTACGCGATCACCGGCGAACGTGGCACCGGAATCATCGGAATAAACGGCGCCGCAGCGCATCTCGTCCACCCGGGCGATCTGGTGATCTTGATCGCGTACGGAACCATGGAGGACGCCGAGGCGCGCGGGTACCAACCGCGGATCGTATTCGTCGACGCCCAGAACGCGCCGATCGACCTCGGGCACGATCCTGGCTCCGTGCCCTTCGACATATCCGTCGCGGGGGAGCTGCTCGACCCCCGGATTGGTGTGCGATAGCCGTGCTGCTGGCGATCGACGTCCGCAACACCCACACCGTCGTCGGGTTGCTGTCCGGATCCAAAGAGCACGCAAAGGTCGTGCAGCAATGGCGGATTCGCACCGAATCCGAGATCACCGCCGACGAACTTGCATTGACCATCGACGGGCTGATCGGCGACGACTCCGAGCGGCTCACCGGCGCCGCCGCTCTGTCGACCGTCCCATCGGTGCTGCACGAGGTGCGTGTGATGCTCGATCAGTACTGGCCGTCGGTGCCGCACGTGTTGATCGAGCCGGGGGTGCGCACCGGTATCCCGCTGCTGGTTGACAACCCGAAAGAAGTGGGTGCCGACCGGATCGTGAATTGCCTGGCGGCGTTCCACAAGTACGGCAAAGCCGCCATCGTCGTCGACTTCGGATCGTCGATCTGCGTGGACGTGGTGTCGGCCAAGGGGGAGTTTCTCGGCGGCGCCATCGCACCCGGGGTGCAGGTGTCGTCGGATGCCGCGGCGGCACGGTCCGCGGCGCTGCGCCGTGTCGAGTTGTCTCGGCCGCGGTCGGTGATCGGCAAAAACACTGTCGAATGCATGCAAGCCGGCGCGGTGTTCGGCTTTGCCGGTCTGGTCGACGGCTTGGTGGCGCGCATCCGCGAGGACGTGGACGGCTTTTCCAGCGACTTAGGCGATCAAGTCGCGATCGTGGCCACCGGACACACCGCTCCCCTGCTGCTGGCCGAACTCCATACCGTCAACCACTACGACCAGCACCTGACCCTGGATGGCCTGCGGCTGGTGTTCGAACGCAACCAAGACACCCAGCGCGGTCGGCTCAAGACCGCGCGCTGACGGGCCCGGCCAGCGGTCATTAAGCTGGCACGTCGTGACAGACCTCCCGGAAGCCGACGCAGATATACCCGAGCAGTTCCGGATCCGCAGGGACAAGCGCGCTCGGCTGTTGGCGGAGGGGCGCGACCCGTATCCGGTCGCCGTCGAACGCACCCACACCCTGGCTCAAGTCCGGGCCGCCCATCCCGATCTGGCGATCGACTCGGCGACCGATGCCGTAGTGGGTGTGGCGGGCCGGGTGATATTCGCGCGTAATTCGGGAAAACTTTGCTTTGCCACACTCCAAGACGGCGACGGTACCAATCTGCAGGTGATGATCAGCCTGGACAAGGTCGGTCAGGAATCGCTCGATGCGTGGAAGGCCGACGTCGATCTGGGCGACATCGTCTATGTGCATGGCAACGTGATCAGCTCACGACGCGGCGAATTGTCCGTTTTGGCCGATTCTTGGCAGATGGCCGCCAAGTCGTTGCGGCCGCTGCCCGTCGCGCACAAGGAAATGAGCGAAGAGTCGCGGGTTCGGCAGCGCTATGTCGATCTGATTGTCCGTCCGGAAGCGCGCACGGTGGCGCGCCAGCGAATCGCTGTTGTCCGTGCGATACGGAACGCACTGGAGCGGCGCGGGTTTCTAGAAGTCGAGACGCCTATCTTGCAGACGCTGGCCGGCGGCGCGGCGGCCCGGCCTTTCATCACGCATTCTAATGCTCTGGACATGGATCTCTACCTGCGCATCGCGCCCGAACTGTTCCTCAAGCGCTGCGTCGTGGGCGGTTTCGACAAGGTCTTCGAACTAAATCGGGTGTTCCGAAACGAAGGATCCGATTCCACACATTCACCGGAATTTTCGATGTTGGAGACCTACCAGACCTACGGAACCTATGACGATTCGGCCGTTGTCACCCGTGAGCTTATTCAAGAGGTAGCCGACGAGGCGATCGGGACCAGACAACTGCAGCTGCCCGACGGCAGTCTCTACGACATAGACGGCGAATGGCCTTCGATTCAAATGTATCCGTCCCTGTCGGCGGCGTTGGGTGAAGAGATCACGCCGCAGACCTCGGTCGATCGGCTGCGCGCCATCGCGGATCAGCTGGGCTCCGAGAGCGGCCTGGAGATTCCCGACGACCGCGGATACGGACACGGAAAACTGGTCGAGGAACTGTGGGAGCACACGGTCGGGAATGCCCTGATCACGCCCACATTTGTCAAGGATTTTCCAGTGGAGACAACGCCTTTGACACGCCAGCACCGCAGTATCCCGGGCGTGACCGAGAAGTGGGATCTCTACTTGCGTGGTTTTGAACTGGCAACTGGGTACTCCGAATTAAACGATCCGGTCGTACAACGGGAGAGATTCGCACAACAAGCGCGCGCCGCAGCCGCGGGTGACGATGAGGCGATGGTGCTTGACGAGGATTTTCTTGCGGCCCTGGAGTATGCGATGCCGCCGTGCACAGGAACCGGAATGGGTATAGATCGGTTGTTGATGTGTTTGACCGGGCTGCTAATTCGGGACACAGTTTTGTTCCCGATTGTTCGTCCCCAGTAGAACTGAACCTAACGTCACTTCTTGTCGTCAGATTGAGTATTCTGCTTAGTTATGGCAGATTAGTAACTGGGGAGCATATCTGATCTGCCCAGCAACTGCTCAGGAAGAACGCGGAGGGTAAGCTAATGGCGAAGAAAGTTACCGTCACTCTGGTCGATGATTTCGATGGTGCCGGCTCCGCCGACGAAACTGTCGAATTCGGGCTTGACGGGGTGACCTATGAGATTGACCTTTCGACCAAGAATGCCGCGAAACTGCGCGGCGACCTCAAGCAATGGGTAGCAGCAGGCCGTCGCGTCGGGGGCCGGCGCCGTGGGCGTTCAGGGACAGGGCGCGGCCGCGGCGCCATCGACCGTGAGCAAAGCGCCGCGATCCGCGATTGGGCCCGTCGCAACGGGCACAATGTGTCGACGCGTGGCCGCATCCCGGCCGACGTCATCGACGCATTCCACGCGGCTACCTGACGTACCGGTCGCCGGCGCACGGGCCCGGGCGGGGTTTTGGGCGCCGGTAATTTGTCGGTTTCGCTGGAAGCGAACCGTTTGGTGCAGGCCAGATGAAACCATTTGCCGGATTTCCTCGTTTGACCAGTTATGTCTCCGTTGTGGCAGGGAGGCAGACTGGGTGGGATCCGGAACGCAAGCAACCGCAAGGGCAGGCCGACCATTAGAGTGGACGGCAGGTACGCGATTCCGGCCCGAGGGGACCGGCTAAGCGGCTCCAAAGGCCGCCAATAGGCTTGTACCGATGGTGAGGGAGAGCAGGTAACCGCCGATGTTCGAACGATTTACCGACCGTGCCCGCAGGGTGGTCGTCTTGGCGCAAGAAGAGGCCAGGATGCTCAACCACAACTACATCGGCACCGAGCACATCCTGTTGGGTCTAATCCACGAGGGCGAAGGCGTTGCGGCGAAGTCGCTGGAGTCGCTGGGAATTTCGCTGGAGGGTGTCCGCAGCCAGGTCGAGGAGATCATCGGCCAGGGGCAACAGGCGCCGTCGGGGCACATCCCGTTCACTCCGCGCGCCAAGAAGGTTCTCGAGCTGAGCTTGCGCGAGGCGCTACAGCTCGGCCACAACTACATCGGCACCGAGCACATCCTGCTGGGCCTGATCCGCGAGGGTGAGGGCGTGGCCGCCCAGGTGCTGGTCAAGCTCGGCGCCGAGCTGACCCGGGTGCGCCAGCAGGTCATTCAGCTGCTGTCGGGCTACCAGGGCAAGGAGGCCGCGGAAGCGGGCACGGGTGGCCGTGGAGGCGAGTCCGGCTCCCCTTCGACGTCCTTGGTTCTCGACCAGTTCGGGCGCAATCTGACGGCTGCCGCGATGGAAGGCAAACTGGATCCCGTCATCGGCCGCGAGAAGGAAATCGAGCGGGTGATGCAGGTGCTGTCCCGGCGCACCAAGAACAACCCCGTGCTGATCGGCGAGCCCGGCGTCGGCAAGACCGCCGTCGTCGAAGGTCTGGCGCAGGCCATCGTGCACGGTGAGGTCCCGGAGACGCTGAAGGACAAGCAGCTCTACACGCTGGACCTGGGATCGCTGGTGGCGGGCAGCCGGTACCGCGGTGACTTCGAGGAACGCCTGAAGAAGGTGCTCAAGGAGATCAACACCCGCGGCGACATCATCCTGTTCATCGACGAGCTGCACACGCTGGTCGGCGCGGGCGCCGCAGAGGGCGCGATCGACGCCGCGTCGATCCTCAAGCCGAAGCTGGCGCGCGGTGAGCTGCAGACAATCGGGGCCACCACGCTCGATGAATACCGCAAGTACATCGAAAAGGACGCCGCGCTGGAGCGCCGCTTCCAGCCGGTGCAGGTGGGGGAGCCGACGGTGGAGCACACCATCGCGATCCTCAAGGGTTTGCGGGACCGCTACGAGGCCCATCACCGGGTGTCCATCACCGATGGCGCTATTGCGGCCGCGGCGACCCTGGCCGACCGCTACATCAACGACCGGTTCCTGCCGGACAAGGCGATCGACCTGATCGACGAGGCGGGCGCGCGGATGAGGATCCGTCGGATGACCGCGCCGCCAGACTTGCGTGAGTTCGACGAGAAGATCGCCGAGGCGCGCCGGGAGAAGGAATCGGCCATCGACGCCCAGGATTTCGAGAAGGCGGCCAGCCTCCGCGACCGCGAGAAGCAGCTGGTGGCCCAGCGTGCGGAACGCGAAAAGCAATGGCGTTCAGGCGATCTCGATGTGGTTGCCGAGGTTGACGACAACGAGATCGCCGAGGTGCTGGGCAACTGGACCGGCATCCCGGTGTTCAAGCTGACAGAAGCCGAGACCACCCGCCTGTTGCGCATGGAGGACGAGCTGCACAAGCGGATCATCGGGCAAGAGGACGCTGTCCGTGCCGTTTCAAAGGCCATCCGGCGCACCCGGGCCGGGTTGAAGGATCCCAAGCGCCCGTCGGGTTCGTTCATCTTCGCCGGCCCCTCCGGTGTCGGTAAGACCGAACTGTCCAAGGCGCTGGCCAACTTCTTGTTCGGCGACGACGACGCGCTCATCCAGATCGACATGGGCGAGTTCCACGACCGGTTCACGGCGTCGCGGCTGTTCGGTGCCCCACCGGGATATGTCGGCTACGAGGAGGGCGGCCAGCTCACCGAGAAGGTGCGGCGCAAGCCGTTCTCGGTGGTGTTGTTCGACGAGATCGAGAAGGCCCACCAGGAGATCTACAACAGCCTGTTGCAGGTGCTCGAGGATGGCCGGCTCACCGACGGTCAGGGCCGCACGGTGGACTTCAAGAACACCGTGCTGATCTTCACGTCCAACTTGGGGACATCCGACATTTCTAAGCCCGTCGGCCTCGGGTTCACCCAGGGCGGTGGTGCCAACGACTACGAGCGGATGAAGCAGAAGGTCAACGACGAGCTCAAGAAGCACTTCCGGCCGGAGTTCCTCAACCGCATCGACGACATCATTGTCTTCCACCAGCTGACTCGCGACGAGATCATCCAGATGGTCGACCTGATGATCGCCCGGGTCGGGAACCAGCTGCGGAGCAAGGACATGTCGATGGAGCTGACCGACAAGGCCAAGGCGTTGCTGGCCAAGCGCGGCTTCGACCCGGTGCTGGGCGCTCGTCCGCTGCGACGAACCATCCAACGCGAGATCGAGGACCAGCTCTCCGAGAAGATCCTCTTCGACGAGCTCGGGCCCGGGCAGGTCGTCACCGTCGATGTGGATAACTGGGACGGCGAAGGTCCGGCCGAGGACGCGGTGTTCACATTTGCCGGCGCCCGCAAGCCGCCGACCGAGCCGGATCTGGCGACGGCCGGGGCAGGGTCTACCTCGGAATAGCTGCCACGAGCGCGAAGACCTGCTTCGCGATCCGCAGCACCCAACTGGTGGCGGTTGGCCCGTGATCGCGGGGCCAGTTCAGCTGAAAGCTGACCACCCAGGGCTGCTGCGTCTTGTCCACGGCGTACCAGCTGAATGTCAGGTTGCCCGGCAGGCCCCCGGCTTTCGCGCCGATGTAGGGCCAGACGCTGCGATCCAGCTGGATGCCCGGCACGGCGGAGAGGATCGTTCTGACGGGCGCGGCCGCGCCGACCGCATCGGCTTGTAGCGCGGTATGGACTCGGCAGATGTCTTCGGCGCTGCCGTACCACTCCGCGCCGTAACTGGAGGCGGGCACGTGCGCACGCTCTGGATCGGGTTGGTATGGAGCGGAATTCACTTGCTGCAACAACTGGGCACGGACTTGCGGGGACGCGTGCTGCCACTGGCTACGCAGATCCGGTTCACCCCAGCCGATGGAGAACAGTTCGTACATGGTGGGGAAGGGGGTCATGCTGGCCGGATCGTGGTGGCCGGCGGTGACCAGGGCTTGCTCGATAGCGTGCGTCCCCATCCTTTCGATCAGCATGTCGGTGGCCATGTTGTCGCTGGTGGCGATCATCTTCTCGGCGGCGGTGCGAACCGAAACGTGCGCACCGGGAGCCAGCTCCAACCCGGAAGAGCCCACAGCTTTGCCCTTCTCGGTGACGGTCAGCTGATCGTCCCAGGACACCGATCCGTCTTTGACGGCACCGGCCAGGGCGTGCAGCACGTATAACTTGAATATCGATGCCAGGGGCAGAGATTCGGCGGTGTTGGTGCCCGCGACCGGGTCGCAGTGTCCGTTGTCGACCTTGGCGACCTGATAGGAGTAGCGGGCGCCGGTCTTGCTCAACACGGCATCGAGGTCGTGCCACGAGGCGATCGAAGGTGTTCCGGTGTCCAGGTCGAAACGGTCAACCCGGCCGAGGTCATCGGTATGAATCCGGATGTCTTGGCGCGCGCCGTACGAGGAGATGAGATGCAGTGTGGCCGCACTGGCGACGACGTCCACCCCCTCGAGGGTGAAGGGGCGATCCCACCACAGCCCTTCCATCGTGGTCTCGACCGAGTCGACCTGATCGGGCGCGGCGAGGGTGCGGACTCCCACCGGGCCGATGGGCCAGTCCGAGTTGAGCATGTCCAGGGTCTGCTGAGCACGCAGACCGGGCGGAGTCCGGGGGTCGATTGCCCGGCCCGGGTTCGCGGCGTTCGCCTGTGGGGAGGGGGACGACGTGCAACCCGGCGTCAGGGCCACCATCAGCGCGGTGCTCAATGCCACCGCGCGGTGACGAACTGAGCGCCGGCTACGCAGTCTGGTGGCTCCCCGCAACGCCGCTCCCCGCAACGTCGAGCACGACCTCGAACTCCAGCAGCGACGCGCCAGTCGCCACCGGATTGGCTCGCTGACCAGCATGGGCTTCGATGGCGGGTCCATTCGCCCAGGCCTGGAATGCTTCATCGGACTCCCAGTGTGTCACGACGAAGTAGCGGTCTTCGCCCTTGACCGGACGCAGCAATTGGAAGCCGAGAAAGCCCGGACTGTTCTCGACAGCGTGCGCGCGGTGGGCGAACCGCTTCTCCAATTCCGGGCCGGCATCCGCGGGTATCTCGATTGCGTTGATCTTCACCACAGCCATGGAGCTAGGCTACCGTGCCCGCCATGCCCATCGATCTGTTGCCCCATCTCGATCTTTTGACCTATCGAGGCGGCCAAGGCGAGCCGCTGATCCTTGTGCACGGCTTGATGGGCCGAGGTTCCACCTGGTCGCGTCAGATACCGTGGCTGACGCGGTTGGGCGCCGTGTACACCTACGACGCGTTGTGGCACCGGGGCCGTGACGTCGACGACCCGCATCCGATCAGCACCGAACGCTTCGTGGCTGATCTGGCGGATGCGGTGGGCGCGTTGGGCGTCCCGGCCAGGCTGGTCGGACATTCGATGGGCGCGCTGCACTCGTGGTGTTTGGCCGCGGAGCGTCCCGATTTGGTTTCGGCGCTGGTGGTAGAGGATATGGCGCCGGACTTCCGTGGCCGCACCACCGGCCCGTGGGAGCCTTGGCTACATGCCCTTCCGGTCGAATTCGACTCGGCCGAACAAGTATTCGGTGCATTCGGGCCCATTGCGGGGCAGTACTTTCTGGAAGCGTTCGACCGCACCGCCACCGGATGGCGATTGCACGGTCACACGTCGCGATGGATCGAGATCGCCGCGGAATGGGGCACCCGCGACTACTGGGCGCCCTGGCTGGCCGTGCGGGCGCCGGCGCTGCTCATCGAGGCGAGCAATTCGGTCGCGCCGCCGGGCCAGATGCGCGCGATGACCCAAACAGATTCTCCGACAAGGTATTTGCATGTTCCCGAAGCGGGCCACCTGATTCACGACGAGGCGCCTCAGGTATACCGGCAAGCGGTCGAATCCTTCTTGGCGGTGCTTCCTCCGGGTTCCTGAGCAACGCCCAGGCGTTCGATTCCGGGGCCTTCGCCGCGACGAGCGGTCCACTATCTGATAAATTCTTCAATTGTTCGAGTAAGAGAATGCTGAAGTCTTCAGGAGATCTTTCGTGTCGGAGCCGCTGTACAAGGTCAAGGGCGAGTTCTTCAAGACGTTGGGGCATCCGGCGCGGATCAGGGTTCTTGAGCTTCTCGTGGCAGGGGACAAGTCGGTCGCTGAGCTGTTGCCCGAGGTCGGTCTGGAATCGTCGAATCTGTCCCAGCAGCTGGGCGTTCTGCGCAGGGCCGGTGTGGTTGACGCGCATAGGGACGGCAACACGATGATCTATTCGATCGCCTCGCCGGACATCGCGGAGTTGCTGGTGGTGGCGCGCAAGGTTCTCACCGGGGTGCTCAGCGACCGCGTGGCAGTGTTGGAGGACCTACGCGCGGGCGGCGCGGAGTGACGTCCATGGGGTGGATCGGCAAAGCCTTCAGGATCGGTCGGATCGTCGAGCGCGCGGCACCTGCACCGCAACCGGTGATGAAACCGCCTGCGGGAGTGCGTGGTTCGCTTCAGATCCGGCACATCGACGCGGGTTCGTGCAATGGATGCGAGGTGGAGATCTCGGGCGCGTTCGGACCGGTGTACGACGCTGAGCGGTTCGGCGCGCGGCTGGTGGCGTCCCCGCGCCACGCGGACGCACTGCTGGTGACCGGTGTCGTGACGCACAACATGGTCGGCCCGTTGCGCAACACGATCGACGCCACCCCGCAGCCGCGCGCGGTGATCGCTTGTGGGGACTGTGCCTTGAACCGAGGGGTCTTCAAGGATGCCTATGGCGTGGTCGGTGCAGTCGACGAGGTGGTGCCCGTCGACGTGGAAATCGCGGGTTGCCCGCCGACGCCGAGCCAGATCATCGCTGCTCTGCGAACGGTGACTGGTAAGTGACGGCAGAACTGACGGTCAGCGCGGTTCCCGAGGCACAACCGTTGCTGGGGAATGAATTTGGATCCATCGCAGCGGGTACGCTGACATCGTTGGTCGGTGCGGTCGGAGTGTGGGCGGGCGTGCTGGGGATGTCTGGCGCGGTTCACGCAGTCCGCATCGGGTGGTTACTCCCCCTTTCGGGAGTTCAGCTGGACATCGATCCGCTGGGCGGATTCTTTATGGCGCTCGTCGGGGCTGTTGCGGTCGCCGTCGGGCCGTATGTGATCGGCTATGCCCGCCACGGTCATCTGGGACGGGTCACCCTGACCGTATTGCCGATGTTCGTCGCGGCGATGCTGCTGGTGCCTGCCGCGGGGTCGGTGACCACATTTCTGCTGGCGTGGGAGTTGATGGCGGTCGCGTCGTTGGTTTTAGTGCTGGCCGGGCACACTCGCGCGCAGGTTCGCTCCGCTGCGTTGGTGTATGCGGTGATGACCCAGTTGGGCTTCGCGGCGATCCTGATCGGGCTGATGGTGTTGTCGGCAGCCGGCGGCGCCGACCGGTTTGCTGACTTGCACCGGCTACCGCAGGGTGCCTGCACCGCCGTCTTCCTGTTGACGATGGCGGGGTTTGGGTCGAAGGCCGGGCTGGTGCCGCTGCATGCCTGGTTGCCACGTGCACACCCGGAGGCGCCCAGCCCGGTATCGGCGCTGATGAGCGCGGCGATGGTCAACCTGGGGATCTATGGCATCTGCCGTGTCGATCTGCAGCTGCTCGGGCCGGGTCCGCGCTGGTGGGGCCTCACGATGATGCTTGTCGGTGCGGTGTCGGCGCTCTATGGCGTGGTGCAGGCTTCGGTGGCCACGGACCTCAAACGGCTACTTGCCTATTCGACAACCGAGAACCTGGGGTTGATCTCGCTGGCATTGGGAGCTGCGACGCTATTCGCGGCCTCAGGCGCACGCGGGCCGGCGACAATCGCCGCCGCCGCGGCCATGCTGCACCTGATCGCGCATGCGGCGTTCAAAAGCCTTGGGTTCATGGCGGCGGGGTCGGTGCTGGCCGCGACGGGGTTACGGGACCTCGACCGGCTGGGCGGCCTGGCCCGCCGGATGCCGGCGACCACCACCCTGTTCGGGGTCGCCGCGCTTGGGGCGTGTGGGCTTCCCCTGGGCGCGGGGTTCGTCAGCGAGTGGCTGTTGGTCCAGTCGCTGATCCACACGGCTCCCGGGCACGGCACCCTGCTGGCCTTGACCACCCCACTGGCGGTCGGGGCGGTAGCGCTCACCACTGGCCTCGGGGTAGCGGCGATGGTCAAGGCATTCGGGATCGGATTCCTGGCGCGGCCGCGCAGCCAGGAGGCCGCCGGGGCCCGCGAGGTACCGGGCACCATGCTGGCCGGTATGGCCATTGCAGCCACCGCCTGTCTGGTGCTGGCGGTGGCGCCCTCGGTTGTCGCGCCCGCGCTGCGTAGGGTGATCGCCACGCTACCCGCGGCCCGAACGGCGGAGTTCACCGATCTCGGCGCGGTGGTCCGACTGCCCGGTCTGCAGGGGTCGATCGCACCCGGGGTGATCGCGGCGGGTGTCGTGGTGGCCGCACTTGCTGCGGCCACGTTGGCACGTTGGCGTCAGTGGCGGCGTCCGGCACCCGAAACATTGCCGCTATGGGCCTGTGGCGCAGACGATCTCACCGCACGCATGCAGTACACGGCCACTTCGTTCGCCGAACCGCTGCAACGGGTCTTCGCCGATGTACTGCGACCCGACACCGATATCGAGGTCACTCAGACCCCCGAGTCGCACTATCTGGCCGACAAGATCACCTACCGCGCCACAATCGCCGATGCGATCGAGGAACGCTTCTACACGCCGGTGATCCAGCTGGTGGCAGCCGCGGCGGAATTGATGCGGCGCGCCCATACCGGCAGCGTGCACCTGTACCTGGCTTACGGTGCGCTCGGTGTGCTGACCGTGCTGGTGGTCGCCCGGTGAGCGTCCTGTCCTACGTCGCGGGCGCGGTGCAGATCGGCACCGTGATGGCCGGGGCGCCGCTGGTGGTCGGCCTCACCCGGCAGGTGCGCGCACGTTGGGAGGGCCGTGCCGGAGGCGGCGTCCTGCAGCCGTGGCGCGACATAATCAAACAGCTTGGCAAACAACAGATCACCCCGCTGGGTACGACGGTGGTCTTCGCGGCCGCGCCCGCCATCGTTGCCGGATCGACGTTGCTGATCGCCGCGATCGCACCGCTGGTCGCCACCGGGTCACCATTAGATGGCAGCGCCGACCTGTTCGCCGTGGTCGGCCTGCTGTTCGTGGGCACCGTGGCGTTGACGCTGGCCGGCATCGACACCGGCACCTCGTTCGGCGGCATGGGCGCCAGCCGCGAGATCACCATCGCCGCGCTGGTTGAACCCACCATTCTGCTTGCGGTGTTCGCTCTGTCCATTCCGGCGGGATCGGCCAATTTCGGTGCCCTGGTGGCACATACCATCACCCACCCCGGGCAGGTGGTCTCGCTGGCTGCGGTGCTGGCGTTCGCCGCGCTGGTGATCGTGATTGTCGCCGAGACAGGGCGACTGCCGGTCGACAACCCGTCCACCCATCTCGAGCTGACCATGGTGCACGAGGCGATGGTCCTCGAATACGCGGGTCCGCGCCTGGCGCTCGTCGAGTGGGCGACCGGAATGCGGCTGACGGTGCTGCTCGCACTGCTGGCAAACCTGTTCGGACCGTGGGGCATCGCCGGCAGCGATCCCAGCGCGGTGGACATCGTCGTCGGCGTCGCAGCGGTGGCAGCCAAGGTCGCCGTGCTGGCCGGGTTGCTGGCAACTGTCGAGGTTTTCGTCGCCAAGCTGCGGCTGTTCCGGGTTCCCGAACTGCTGGCCGGGTCGTTTCTACTGGCCCTGCTCGCGGTCACCGCCGCCAACTTTTTCACGGTGCAGGCATGACATACAACAGTTTCGCGGTACTGGTCGACCTGGCCGCCGGTGGGCTGATCTTGTCAGCCGTCCTGATCGTGTGGCGCCGCGACCTGATCGCCATCACCCGACTGCTGGGGTGGCAGGGCGTCGCGCTGGCGGCCATCCCCATCCTGCGCGGGGTGTACGACGGCGACGCCGCGCTCATCGGTGTCGGTCTGGCCGTGCTGGTTTTGCGGGCTGTGGTGCTGCCGCAGTCGCTGGCCCGCGCAGTCGGCGCCGAGCCGCGATCCCAGCGCGAGGCCACCCCGCTGGTGAATACCGCCACATCGCTGCTGATCACCGCCGGACTGACGCTGGCCGCTTTCGCCGCCACCCGGGCTTTGGTGAAGCTGCAGCCTGCGGCCACTACCGCCGCGGTCCCGGCTGCCACCGCGGTGGTACTCATCGCACTGTTCGTGATGGTCACGCGGCGTCATGCGGTGTCACAGGCGGCGGGATTCCTCATGCTGGACAACGGAATCGCCGCGGCCGCGTTCCTGCTCACCGCGGGGGTGCCGCTGATCGTTGAACTCGGCGCCTCCCTGGATGTGCTGTTCGCCGTCATCGTGATCGGTGTTCTGACGGGCCGGCTTTCGCGCGCTTTCGGCGGCGCCGACCTGGATGCGTTGCAGGAGTTGCACGACTGATGACCGGTTTGTTGCTGGCCGCGATCCTCGCGCCCATCGGTGCGTCAATTGCTACCCTGATCGGGGGGTGGCGCCGGGCGACCGCCACACTGATCGTTCTCTCCGCGCTGACGGTGCTCGGGTGTGGGGCGGCGCTGGGGTTGGGTGTCGGATCAGGGACCCGGTTCGCGTTGGGCGGGCTGCTCCGCGTCGATGCGCTCACCGTCACCATGCTGATCGTCATCGGAATCGTTGCCACGCTTGCCTCCTGGGCCAGCATCGGCTACCTCGATGCCGAACTCGCTGACGGCCACACCGACGCGCGCAGCGCCCGGGTGTACGGGTCACTGACGGCGGCCTTCCTGGCGGCGATGGTTGTTGCGGTGTGTGCCAACAACATCGGAGTGATATGGGTCGCGATCGAAGCGACAACGGTGATCACCGCCTTTCTGGTCGGGCATCGCCGCACCCGCACAGCACTGGAAGCGACCTGGAAATACGTCGTGATCTGCTCGGTCGGCATCGTGATCGCGTTTCTGGGCACCGTGCTGCTGTACTACGCCGTCGAGCATGCCGGCGCCCCGGCCAGCGAAGCTCTGAACCTCGACGTGCTCACGGCGTACGCGGGCCGGCTGGATCCGGGCGTCGCGCGGTTGGCGGGCGGGCTGCTGCTGATCGGCTATGGCGCCAAGGCCGGCCTGTTTCCATTCCACACCTGGTTGGCCGACGCTCACAGCCAGGCTCCGGCACCCGTGTCGGCATTGATGAGCGGTGTGCTGCTGTCTGTGGCATTTTCGGTATTGATCCGCATCAAACCGATCATCGACACCGCCACCGGGCCCGCCTACTTGAGGACGGGGCTGCTGATAGTCGGGCTGGCGACGCTGCTGATCGCCGCCCTGATGCTCACCGTCACACCCGACATCAAGCGCATGCTCGCCTACTCCTCGATGGAGAACATGGGCCTGATCGCGATTGCCGCAGCCGCCGGGACCACGTTGGCGATCGCTGCGCTGCTGCTGCACGTGCTCGCGCACGGGATCGGCAAGACGGTGCTGTTCTTGGCCAGCGGTCAGCTGCAGGCCGCGCACAAGTCCACCGCCATCGCTGACGTCACCGCGGTGCTGCGACGCTCCCGCCTGATCGGTGGATCGCTTGCGGTGGGCGTGATTGTGCTGCTCGGGCTGCCACCTTTTGCGATGTTCGCCAGCGAAGTGGCCATCGCCCGCTCGCTCGCCGACGCCCACCTCAGCTGGGCCCTCGGTGTGGCGATGCTGCTGATCGCGATCGCCTTCGCTGCGCTGGCGCGCAACTCGGGCCGCATCCTGTTGGGCGAATCCGCCGGCACACCCGCGATCGCCGTGCCGCGGACGGTGGCCGCGGCCCTGATCCTCGGTATCGCAGCATCGATCACCCTAGGTGTCACCGCCGGCCCCCTCGCCAACCTGTTCACCACCGCAGCCAGCGACATCGGGTCACGCCATGAGCCGTAATATGGTGCAGCAAAGGCTATCCCAAGACGAGCTGGCCGAAGAGGCAGAAAACCTGCTGGGCAAAGGGTTTCGCCTGAGTCTGGTGGCGGCGCACGACAACGACGACAACTTACGCGTCGTCTACTTATTCCTGGCCGGCTGGCCTGATCGCCGCGTGGAACTCGAATGTATTGTTTCCAAGGATGATCCGCAACTACGCTCGCTGGCATATCTGTCGTTCATGGCCAGCCGATTCGAGCGCGAAATGGCAGACCTGTACGGGATCCGGCCGGTCGGGCACCCCAAATTGCGGCCACTGGTGCGCCACGAACACTGGCCCGAGGACTGGTATCCGATGCGCAGCAACGCCGCACCCGCGCCCGAATTCGCGGGCGTCGGCCGATTCCCGTTCGTCCCCGTCGAGGGGCCCGGGGTATATGAGATCCCGGTCGGCCCCGTGCACGCCGGACTGATCGAACCCGGCCACTTCCGCTTCTCCGTCGCCGGCGAAACCGTGCTGCGACTCAAGGCCCGACTGTGGTTCGTCCACCGCGGCCTGGAAAAGCTATTCCACGACCGACCGGCCGACGGCGCAGTCGAATTGGCCGAACGGATCAGCGGCGACACCTCCGTTGCACACGCGCTCGCCCACAGCCTCGCCATCGAAGACGCGCTCGGGGTTGAACTCCCCGACGAGGTGCACCGACTGCGGGCACTGCTCGTCGAGCTCGAACGGCTCTACAATCACGTCACCGACCTGGGTGCGCTGGCCAACGATGTCGGATTCGGACTCGCCAACGCGCACGCTCAACGCATCCGCGAACAACTGTTGCGGCTCAACGCCGCCGTCACGGGCCATCGGCTGCTGCGCGGCGCAGTCCGCCCGGGCGCGGTCACACTGCAGGCGCTACCCGATGTCGCTCAGTTGAGGTCGATTGCGGTCGACGTCGCCGAGGTCGCCCAGCTGACGCTGCAGAACGGCGTGGTGTATGACCGGTTCGCCGGGACCGCCGTCCTGTACCCGCAGGATGCGCACGGCCTCGGCTGCCTCGGCTATGTCGCACGCGCCAGCGGCATGCGCACTGACGCCCGACTCGAACATCCGACCACCGCGCTGCCGGTCACCGAGATCGGCTCGGCTGCCGGTGACGTGCTCGCCCGCTACACGGTGCGGCGAGACGAATTCGCCGCCGCCGTTGTGTTGGCCTGCCATCTGATCGAATCACATTCCGGTCCAACCGAATTTGCCGGACCCCTACCTGCACCGGACGGGGCTCGCACCGGCATCGGCATCGTCGAAGGATGGCGCGGCACCATAGTCCACCGCGTCGAAGTCGACGCCGCAAATCGCATTACCCGTGCCAAGATCGTCGACCCGTCCTGGTTCAACTGGCCGGCGCTGCCCGTCGCGATGGCCGACACCATCGTCCCCGACTTCCCGCTGGCCAACAAAAGCTTCAACCAGTCCTACGCCGGCAACGACCTCTGATCGGCCGACGGTCACCCCTCGCCGGGCAATGCGAACAGGCCGTCGACCGTTTGCGTCACCAGGCCGTCGGCGAGCAACGAGTCAAGCGCCCGGTCGCGCTGCCGGGCATCCGTGAGCCAAGCCACGTCGAGCTGGTTCCGAGTTACCGGAAAATCACTGAGGCGCAATACATCTAGTAACAATCCACGGACCTGACGATCGGTTCCCGCGTAGTTCTGAACGCGGCGCGCCGAGCCTTCCCCCGGGGGATAACCCGCATTCCGCCATGCGCACTCGCTAAGCGGACACAATCCGCAACGCGGGGCGCGCGCTGTGCACACCGTCGCGCCCAGCTCCATCAGCGCCACCGAAAACCCAGGCGCCGTTTCGTCATTCGGCAATAGCGCCGAGACGTCGGCGTGGTCACGGATCGCAGACGGCGCACCGGCGTCGGCTCGACCGTGTACGGCCCGGGCCACCACCCGGCGGACATTGGTGTCCACCACCGGCACCCGCTGACGGTAGGCGAAACACGCGACTGCTCGTGCGGTGTAGCTACCGACGCCGGGCAGCGTCAGCAGGGTGTCGACGTCGTCGGGAACCACGTCCCCGTGGTCACGGGCAATGACCGTCGCGCACTCGTGCAAACGTTTGGCCCGCCGTGGATAGCCCAGCTTGCCCCACGCCCGCAGCACGTCGGCGGCGCTCGCGGCGGCGGTGGCCGAGGGCGTCGGCCAGCGTCGCACCCAATCCCACCAGATCGGCAGAACCCGGGCTACCGGCGTTTGTTGCAACATGAACTCGCTGACCAGGATCTGCCATGCGGTTACATCGGGTTCCCGCCACGGCAGGTCGCGGCGCGATCGGTCGTACCAGTCCAGAAGTTCATCCGCCGGGATGTGCATTCGGCTAGCCATCGGCGGCTGCTGCACAGCACAATATGTGCCATGCCCAATACCAGTCCGGTAACCGCGTGGAAATCACTCAAAGAGGGTAACGAGCGATTCGTCACCGGCAAGCCGCAGCATCCCAGCCAGAGCGTCGCGCATCGGGCCAGCCTGGCCGCGGGTCAGAAGCCCACCGCGGTGGTATTCGGCTGTGCGGACAGCCGGGTGGCCGCCGAGCTCATCTTCGATCAGGGCCTGGGCGACATGTTCGTGGTCCGCACCGCCGGGCAGGCCATCGACTCGGCAGTGTTGGGCTCCATCGAGTTCGCGGTAACGGTGCTCGACGTGCCGCTTATCGTGGTGCTGGGCCACGACAGCTGCGGCGCTGTCAAGGCGGCTCTGAGCGCACTCGACGAGGGCGTGATACCAGGTGGTTTCGTGCGCGATGTGGTGGAGCGGGTCGCACCGTCGATCCTGATGGGCCGCCGCGACGGCTTGAGCCGCGTCGACGAGTTTGAGGAACGGCATGTGCGCGAGACGGTGGCACAGCTCCTGGAGCGCTCGACGGCCATCGCCGAACGGGTGGCTGCGCGCACCCTGGCGGTGGCGGGCCTCACCTATCACCTCGCCGACGGGCGGGCGGCGTTGGTCGACCGCGTCGGCGACATCGGAGAGTAACTTCCTCACCGCCACTAACACGGCGGTTGGCCAGCTAACCCGGCGACACGCCGAGGCGGGTCGAACAAATCGACGTGACCTGGACCTACGGTGTGAATGTGCTGGATTTGGAACCGCAGGGCCCGCTTCCGACGGAGATCTACTGGCGGCGCAGGGGCTTGGCCCTGGGCATCGCGGTCGTCGTCATCGGGATCGCTATCGCTACCGTCATCGCCTTCGTGAGCAGCAGCGCGGGCGCCAAACCCGCCAACGCCGACAAATCTGCCCCCGCCCAAAGCCATCCGGGCTCGCAGCCGCCGCAGGCGCCGCCACCACCCGGGCAGGAGGGCAGCAACCCGCTGGCGCCGCCCCCGGAGGGGCAAAACCCGGAGTCTCCCACCGCCACCGCCGCGGTGCAGCCGCCGCCGGTGCTGAACCCGGGCGATGACTGCCCCGATTCGACACTGGCCGTCAAGGGCCTGACCAACGCACCTCAGTACTTCATCGGAGACCAGCCGAAGTTCACCATGGTTGTCACCAACATCGGGCTGGTGGCCTGCAAGCGCGATGTCGGAGCCGCGGTGCTGGCCGCCTACGTCTATTCGCTGGACAACAAGCGGCTGTGGTCCAACCTGGATTGCGCGCCGTCCAACGAGACCCTGGTCAAAGGCTTTACGCCGGGGGAGCAGGTCACGACGGCTGTGACCTGGACCGGGATGGGATCGGCGCCGCACTGCCCACTGCCGCGGCCGGCGATCGGGCCGGGCACCTACAACCTCGTTGTCCAGCTGGGCAATCTGCGCTCGTACCCGGTTCCGTTCATCCTGAACCAGCCGCCACCGGCTCCTGGACCAGGTCAGCCGGCGCTGGCGCCACCACCGGAAGCGCCGCCTGCGGCCGCTGGTAATTAGTTGAGGGGGTCGGCGATCGTCGACTCGGCTAGTTGCGACAGCCCCTCGCGGACGTGGCGGGCCCACATCGAACCGATGCCTTCCACTGACTGCAGGTCGTTTGAACTGGCCGCCAGCAGGCCCTGCAGCGTTCCGAATGCCCGGACCAGCAGGTCTACGTGGGCGAATTGGAGCCGGGGAATACCGGCCATGGCGCTGTAGCCACGCGGACTCAGCGCAGAATCCTGGGCCTCTGTCGTGGTCGGATATCCAAAGACCTTGGCCAGCACGGTGAGCTCGAGCAATTCGGTGTCTGACAGGGTGTCCAGCTCGGCCAGGGTGCTGGCGACCTGCGCTTTGGATGGTGGCTCTGGGCTCGCGTGGTAGTCGCGCACGATCAGTTCTCGCGCGGTGTCGTTGCCGCCCAGCAGCTCCTCCAGCTGCAGCCGCAGCTGGCGCCCGTCGGTCCCGAGTTCGACGGCGTCGTTGTCGATCACCAGACCGATGCGGCGGGCCAACTCAAGCCGCTGCACCACCGTCATCACGTCGCGTAGCGTGGCGTAGTCCTCGATCTCCGCCCTGGACAGTTGCCTGGTGACCTCGTCGAGCCTGGCTTTGTAACGCTCCAACGTGGCGATGGCCTGATTGGCTCGCGACAGGATGGTCGCGGAATCGGTGAGCACGTGGCGCTCCCCGCCGACGTAGACGGTGACGATGTTCATCGAATGGCTGACCGAGATCACCGGGTGACCGGTCTGGATCGCGGCCCGTTCCGCCGAGCGGTGCCGGGTTCCCGATTCATCGGTGGGGATGGACGGGTCGGGAACCAACTGCACGTTGGCCCGGACGATGCGGCTGGCGTCGGTGGACAACACCACAGCGCCGTCCATCTTGGCCAGCTCCCGCAGCCGCGTCGGCGCGTACCGGACGTCGAGCGAGAAGCCGCCGTCGCAGATGGCCTCGACGCTGTCGTCGTGGCCGAGCACGATCAGCGCACCGGTGCGGCCGCGCAGAATGCGCTCCAAGCCGTCCCGTAGCCCGGTGCCGGGCGCGAGGCGGCCGACGGTTTCACGCAGCGTCGGACGGGTCACAACGTGTCATTCTGCTACGCGCAGGCCGGGAGCCCTACTACTTCGGTGATCGGCGATGTCGATCATGTGCTCCAGCGCCGCGACGATGTTGGGTGCGCTCAGGGCGCGCATGCTCGGCGGAACCGCGGTGCAACCCGGGGGAATCAGCGCGAGGGTGAAGCCCTGCCGTGCGGCTTCGGACAGGCGCCGTTCCATGCCGCTGACGCGCCGCAGATCGCCCGCCAGCCCGACCTCGCCGATCATCACCGCGGTGGTGGGCAGCGGGAGATCCGCGTATGCCGAAGCCAGGGCGATCGCGACCGCGAGATCCGACGACGGATCGGTCAATCGCATGCCGCCCACCGTGGACAGGTAGACGTCATTGACGGCGATGGGCAGCCTGGCGTGCTTTTCCAGGACAGCGGTGATCATCGCGGCCCGGGCGTGGTCTATCCCGCTGACGGCGCGGCGCGGCGAGCCGCCGATGGACGCCGCCAACAACGCCTGAATCTCGCCGATCAGCGGTCGCTTTCCGTCCAGCGTCACCGTGATGGCGGTGCCGGGCACCGGTGTCGGCCGCTGATCCAAGAACAGGTTCGACGGGTCGGCGACACCTTCGATCCCGTTGTCGTGCAGCATGAAACATCCGACTTCGTCGGCCGCGCCGAATCGGTTTTTGATCCCGCGAACCATCCGCACCGTCCCGTTGCGGTCGCCTTCGAAGTGCAGCACCACGTCAACGAGGTGTTCGAGCGAACGCGGTCCGGCGATGGCTCCGTCCTTGGTGACGTGGCCGACCAGAATCAGCGCGACACCGTTGGCCTTGGCCGCCGCCGTGAGCGCCGCGGTGACCGCGCGCACCTGGGTGACGCCACCGGCGACGCCGTCGGCCTCGGCGGTGGACATGGTTTGCACCGAGTCGACGATGACCAGCTCAGGCTGCACCGTCGCGATGTGATCCAGCACCGTGTGCAGGTCGGATTCGGCGGCCAGGTAGACCGCGTCGCTCCCACAATCCATGCGGTCGGCCCGCAGCCGGATCTGGCCGGCGGACTCCTCGCCGGAGATATACAGCGCGCGCCGGCCGGACCGTGCCCAGCGGTGGGCGACCTTGAGTAGCAGCGTCGACTTGCCGACGCCCGGATCACCGGCCAGCAGCGTCACCGAACCTGGCACCACACCGCCGCCGAGCACCCGGTCTAGCTCGTCGATCCCCGTCGGGCGGTGCTTGCTGAGGTTCGGCTCGATGGAGCTGATCGGAACGGCTTTCGAGGCCGGACCCAGATTGGCCGAACGACGACTCCCGCCTCCGACCGCACTGAGTACGGCCACTTCATCGACGGTGCCCCAGGTGCCACATTCCATGCAGCGCCCCACCCACTTGGCGGTGAGATGGCGGCATTGCGAGCACCGGTACTGCGAACGTGCGTTTGCCACGTCATGACCGTATCGGCCTGGTGCGACAAGCCCGGTGTGACAGGCCGTTACTTTCTGCAGTCAGGCCGGCTGCTGAGCGAGCGGTGCCGAAATCGGCACGCTCACGGTGGCCTGCCCGGCCTTCTCGAAATTGAAGGTGAAGTTGTAGGCGAGGCCATTGGTGATGCGCTGAGCCAGGGTCACGGTTGCCTTGGCCGCACTATTGGCGTCTGTGGGTCCCGGTGCGTGCTGGCCATCGGGCGTACCGATGAACAACAACCCGCCGGCTCGCAGCCGACCATCGCCGCCAGTGATCGCCACGGTGCCGATGTCACTGGTGATGCCTACCAGTCTGTCCGTGATGTCCGGTGACTGATTGACGGCCACCAGCACCAGGTCCACCGTTTTGCCCGGCTCGATGAAGTCGCCGGATTGGCTGGCTCGGATGTGTATGTCGCGCAGCGCGACGTTATTGAACGTGGCCCTGTTGCCGTTGACGGCGGGCTCCTGGGTGGACGTCTGAGAGATCTGACCGGCGCTACACCCGGTAAGCGCCGCGGCGAGCAAGCCGATCAGGGCCAGGACGGCCGGCGCGTGCAGGCGGATCTTGAAGCGGTTCACTCAATTCCTCCTGCTGGGCCCGCGGTTGGACTTGCTCGCTACGCACATTGCAACTATGCACATCGCAACTATGCACTGTAGTAGGAACGCGCCGTCCGCGGTAGCGCGGGACGGGGGGCCAGCCCGAAGACCAGCAGACCAGAGCGTCGCTCGGGGTGCCTGGCGGGTCCCGGTCGGGGCATTGTTAGTGTGCTCCGTGGCACGTCTTACTTCTCCTGTCAACCCCTAATCTGCGCGTTGTGCCCCTGACCTGCAACGTTGATCCGCACGCTTTGGGCCGCCGTGTTAGAATGAGGTAACGAAAGGGGCTCGAATCAGATGATCTTCAAGGTCGGTGACACCGTTGTCTACCCGCACCACGGTGCTGCGTTAGTCGAGGCGATTGAAACCCGGACCATTAAAGGGGAACAAAAAGAGTATCTCGTCTTGAAAGTTGCGCAGGGAGACCTGACCGTTCGAGTCCCGGCCGATAACGCCGAGTACGTCGGTGTCCGCGACGTCGTCGGACAGGAAGGCCTCGACAAGGTCTTCCAGGTTCTGCGTGCCCCGCACACTGAAGAGCCGACCAACTGGTCACGCCGCTACAAGGCCAATCTTGAGAAGCTCGCCTCGGGCGACGTGAACAAGGTGGCTGAGGTAGTGCGCGACCTGTGGCGTCGCGACCAGGAACGCGGGTTGTCCGCCGGCGAGAAGCGCATGCTGGCCAAGGCGCGGCAGATCTTGGTCGGTGAACTGGCTTTGGCCGAGAGCACCGACGACGCCAAAGCCGAGACCATCCTCGACGAGGTTCTGGCCGCCGCTTCTTGAAGACCCTGAGACTCTGGTGGTCGGGGGAACGGGCGCCTGGGGATCGGTAGTCGCAGTGGTCCCGGCCGCCGGTTCGGGGCAGCGGCTCGCTGCCGGTATCCCGAAGGCGTTCCATCAACTCGAGGGACGGACCCTTGTCGAGCGTGCCGTGGATGGCTTGCTTGACTCCGGGGTCGTCGACGCCGTTGTAGTAGCGGTGCCAGCAGAGCTCACTGACGAGGCGAAGCTGATCCTCGGCGAGAAAGCAGCCGTCGTGGCGGGCGGCTGCGATCGTACCCAATCCGTGAGTCTGGCGCTTTCTGCGATGTCTGAGGTCCCGGGGTCGGAAGCACCGGACTTCGTGCTGGTGCACGACGCCGCGCGGCCGCTGACGCCGCCAGCGTTGATAGTTCGGGTTGTCGAATCGTTGCGGGCCGGTCATGCCGCCGTGGTGCCCGCACTGCCACTGTCTGACACCATCAAGGCGGTGGATGCCAACGGGGTTGTTCTGGGCACCCCGGAGCGGGCCGGCCTGCGGGCGGTGCAGACCCCGCAGGGGTTCGCGACCGGCCTGCTGTTGCGCGCCTATCGCGCCTACCAGAGCGCCGCCCGTCCTGCTGGGGCCGGTTTCACCGACGACGCGTCCCTCGTCGAGCAGGTGGGTGGCCAGATCCAGGTGGTCGATGGTGACCCACTGGCATTCAAGATCACCAACCAGCTGGATCTATTGCTGGCCCAAGCGATTGTGCGGCGATGAGCGAGCCGCAGAACCTCCCCAATCTTCCCAGGGTCGGTCTGGGCACCGATGTGCACCCGATTGAAGCCGGCAGGCCCTGCTGGCTGGTCGGACTGCTGTTTCCGGGTGCCGACGGCTGCGCCGGACATTCCGATGGCGACGTGGCGGCGCACGCGCTGTGCGACGCTGTGCTCTCGGCAGCAGGTCAGGGCGATATCGGTGGTGTCTTCGGAGTCGACGATCCGCGCTGGAAGGGTGTCAGCGGCGCCGACATGCTGCGCCACGTCGTCGACCTCATATCGCTGCACGGCTACCGGGTCGGCAACGCGGCCGTGCAGGTGATCGGCAACCACCCCAAGATCGGTCCCCGGCGGGCCGAGGCGCAGCAGGTCTTGTCCGGTCTGCTGGGGGCGCCGGTCTCGGTATCGGGAACCACCACGGACGGGCTGGGACTGACCGGGCGTGGCGAAGGATTGGCCGCGATCGCGACGGCTCTGGTTGTCCCCGCCGGCTAGCGCCGGTAGCGGCGGCAACAGGGGGCTCAGGCAATTCGAACTAGCAGGTAAGCTGGCACGTCGTGACCGATCCCGCCCGCCTGCGACTGCACGATACGGCGGTGGGCGCCGTGCGTGACTTCGTTCCGCTGCGGGCCGGGCACGTTTCCATCTACCTGTGCGGTGCCACCGTTCAAGGCCAGCCGCACATCGGGCACGTCCGCAGCGGCGTGGCTTTTGACATCCTGCGCCGCTGGCTGACGGCGCGCGGTTACGACGTCGCATTCATCCGCAATGTGACCGACATAGACGACAAGATCCTCAATAAGGCCGCCTCGGCCTGCCGGCCGTGGTGGGAGTGGGCGGCCACCTACGAGCGCGCGTTCACCGCGGCCTACGACGCTTTGGACGTCTTGCCGCCGTCAGCCGAGCCGCGGGCCACCGGGCACATCACCCAAATGGTCGAATTAATGGAACGCCTGATCGAAACCAATCACGCGTACGCGTGTAAAGGCGACGTCTACTTCGATGTGCTCAGCTATCCGGAGTACGGGCAGCTGTCCGGCCACCGGGTCGACGATGTGCATCAGGGCGAGGGGGTCGCTACCGGCAAACGCGACCAGCGCGACTTCACCTTGTGGAAGGGCGCCAAGCCCGGCGAACCATCGTGGCCAACGCCGTGGGGTCGCGGACGTCCGGGCTGGCACCTGGAATGCTCGGCAATGGCGCGTGCGTATCTCGGGCCGGAATTCGACATCCACTGCGGTGGAATGGATTTGATATTCCCGCATCACGAAAATGAGATCGCACAGAGCCGTGCCGCCGGAGACGGGTTCGCGCGCTACTGGCTGCACAACGGCTGGGTGACGATGGGCGGCGAAAAGATGAGCAAATCGCTGGGCAACGTGCTGGCGATACCGGCGATGTTGCAGCGGGTCCGGGCCGCCGAGCTGCGCTACTACCTGGGTAGTGCGCACTACCGGTCGATGCTGGAATTCTCCGAAACCGCCCTGCAGGACGCCGTCAAAGCCTATGTCGGGGTTGAGGAATTCCTGCATCGCGTCCGCATTCGGGTGGGTGCTGTTTTTCCCGGCCAGTGGACCCCACGCTTCGCCGAAGCGCTCGATGACGACTTGGCCGTCCCGATCGCGCTGGCCGAGGTGCACAACGCTCGGGCGGAAGGCAACCGGGCGCTGGATGCCGGTGACCATGACGGTGCGTTGAAGAGCGCCAGCGCCATCAGGGCGATGATGGGCATCCTGGGTTGCGACCCGCTCGACGAACGCTGGGAATCTCGCGACGAGACGTCGGCCGCCCTGGCTGCCGTCGACGTGCTGGTGCAAGCAGAACTGGAAAGCCGGAAAGAGGCCCGCGAGCAACGCAACTGGGCGCTCGCCGACGAGATCCGGGACCGGCTGAAGATCGCCGGCATCGAGGTCACCGATACCGCCGACGGCCCCCAGTGGGAACTGTTGGCCGGTCACGAAAAGCGGGAAAACTAGATGGCCGGCAACTCGCGGCGCCAGGGCGCGATACGCAAATCCGGTTCCAAGAAGGGCCCTACCGTCGGCTCGGGCGGCCAGCGTCGCAGCGCACTGGAAGGACGTGGTCCCACCCCGCCGGCGCATCTGCGTCCCCACCACCCCGCCGCGAAGCGCGGCAAATCTCCGCAGCCGCGCCGCCGGCCGGACAAACGCACCGATGAAACCGAAACCGTGCTCGGGCGCAACCCGGTGGTGGAATGCCTGCGCGCCGGCGTCCCAGCGACGGCGCTCTACGTCGCGCTTGGCACCGAGGCTGATGAGCGGCTCACCGAATCTGTTTCCCGCGCGGCCGATTTAGGAATCGCGATCCTCGAGGTGCCGCGCACCGACCTGGACCGAATGGCCACCAACCACCTGCACCAGGGCATCGCATTGCAGGTGCCGCCGTACAGCTACGCCCACCCCGACGACCTGCTCACCGCCGCCAATGGATCGCCGCCGGCGTTACTGGTCGCGCTCGACAACATCTCCGATCCTCGCAACCTGGGTGCGATCATTCGTTCGGTCGCGGCGTTCGGCGGCCACGGCGTGCTGATCCCGCAGCGGCGATCGGCCTCGGTGACGGCGGTCGCCTGGCGGACCAGCGCTGGGGCGGCGGTCCGGGTTCCGGTGGCGCGGGCACCCAATCTCACCAGGGCGCTTAAGGGTTGGGCCGATCGGGGAGTGCGGGTGATCGGGCTGGACGCCGACGGCGACACCGTGCTCGATGAGCTGGACGCCACTGATCCGATGGTGGTGGTCGTTGGGTCGGAAGGTAAGGGCCTGTCCCGCCTGGTGCGGCAGACCTGCGAACAGGTGGTATCGATCCCGATGGCCGGTGAGATGGAGTCACTGAACGCCTCGGTGGCTGCCGGTGTTGTGCTCGCCGAAATCGCGCGGCAGCGCAGAAGTTAAATGTCCGGCTGGCGCGCCCGCATCGGTGCCGCGCTGACAGCTGGTGTGGTTCTCGCGCCGCCTGCGCCGCCTTCCAGGGCTGCCGCTTCCGATTTCGATTTACAGGCGCACCGCGGTGGTCGTGGCGAGACTACCGAGGAATCGCTGCGGGCATTCGCCAAGGCGCTCGAACTCGGTGTCAGCACACTCGAACTCGATATCGCGATCACCAAGGACGGGCATCCCGTGGTGTGGCATGACCCGGTGATCGATGCGGAGAAGTGCGTCGACACTGGCCCGGCGTTCGCCGGCGATCCGCAGTACCCCTACGTGGGCAAGCTCGTGCACGAGCTCACCCTGGCGCAGATCGCCACGCTGGACTGCGGCAGGCGGCTGGCTGAGTTTCCCCGGGCTGAAGTGGTGCGGGGCAACAAGATAGCGACGCTGCCGGAAGTCTTTGCGCTGGCCGACTCGTATCAGGCTCGGGTGCGGTACAACATCGAGACCAAGGTGGAGGCCGATCACCCCGGCAGGTCTGCGTCGCCGCAGGAGTTCGTCGACGTGATCGTGGCTGCGGTCAGAGGTGCGGGCAAGCTCGACCTAGTCGAGATTCAGAGTTTCGATTGGCGAACGCTGCCCATGGTGCACCAGGCCGAGCCGTCGATTCCGTTGGTGGCCTTGTACGACGAAGATGCGGCCGGCGACCCGATTATCGGGGCGGCGATGGTGGGCGCCAACATCGTCTCGCCCGACTACCCGCTCGTCACCGGCAAACCGTATGTCGACCGTGCGCATTCGCTGGGGCTCAAGGTCATTCCGTGGACCGTCAACGACGCCGGCACGATACGCGAGCTAATCGGTTTTGGCGTCGACGGCATCATCACCGACTATCCGACGCTCCTGCGCAGCGTAATGGCCGAGCTTGGTATGCCGCTTCCGCCGGCGTATCACCGGGGTTAAACACGGCCGTCACGGCATGGCCACGGCCCATGCGATATGTCCTTCGGAGCCAGGCGATATCACCGTCGCATCGCCATGAGCCCGCGCCAGCAGAGCGCATCCCAGGGTGCGACTACCCCGTTCGGCTCTCAACAATAGGGCGCACGGCGCCAGCCCCGGCGAGTTGTTCGATGCCGTGTCGGCGTCTGCGCTGGTTGGCGCGGGCGACGCGCCACATGATGGCCGGGCGCAGCAACCGGGTCGCGGGGTCGAGCAGCGATGTCACTCTGAAGAACTGATTGACGATCGCGACGTCGGATTCCGCTGCGACGAGAACACGATCGACGTATCCGTTGAACACCCGTGCGACCAGCGGCGGCGTGCCGTCGATTTCGGGTAGCACGAGATCGGGGTTCGTCGACAGTTGCCACGCCTGGCGGATCGGCACCGCCGCGGCCCGGAAGAACCGCCGCGCCAAATCCCTGGTGCCTGACGATAGGCAGTCACGCATCGCCAACGCTTCCACCGCGGCCACCGACATGCCCTGGGCGTAGATCGGGTTGAAGCTACAGATCGCGTCGCCGGTGACGAGCAGGCCCTCGGGGAAGCGACGCATCTTGTCGTAGCGGCGCCATTGACTGGACGGCATCCGGTGCTGCACCGGCTCTCCGACGCTTTCGGCGGCCCTCACTGCGGCGAGCATATGCGCCGGTGCGCAGTCCTCGACGAACTCGCACATCGCCGCAAAATCGCGGGGCGGCTCACGACCCGCTATGCCAAACACGGTGAACAGCCACGTGTCGTTCTCGCAGCGGAGCATGCCAAGCCCGCTCGGCCGGCCCGGCATGTTCCCGACGAGGAAAGCGAGTTCGTGCAGCGCATCAGGTGCCATGCGCAGCATCTGGGTCGCGTAAGTCAGGCGCACCACGACGTGATCCTCAGTCGGGCGGTCGTAGCCCAGGCCTTCCAGCCACGCCGGGGTGCGGGCGCCGCGTCCGGTGGCATCGACCACGAGATCGGCGCTCAGCGTCATGCCTTCGCCGGTCTGGCGGTTGACCAGCCGTGCGCCTGTGACGCGGCGGTGGTCGGGTGTCGAGGTCAGCGCCACGATGTCGTGCTCGTCGAGCAGTGTGACGTTGGGGATGGCGCGCACCCGCGCGCGGACGTGATCCTCCAGGAAGGGCCGGCTCGCGCCGTAGGCGGTAAACGACTTCGCACTGCCGGCGCGCAACATCAGGTGTCCGCCCACGTTGTTGTACAGCCGCGACAGATCCCGGCCGTCGAAGTGCTCGGCGCCGTCGAGGACCAGCTCGTCGAGGATGCCCGGGAACAGCTCGTCAAGAGCCTGGGCGCCACGGGGGAGCAAGCCATGGACGTGCCGGCCCTGCGGCACACCTCGGCGAGCGGCGGCGGTGTCCGGCAGCGGGTCGCGCTCCACCACGGTGACGGTGTCGAAGAAGTCGGCGAGCGACCGCGCGGCCAGCAGACCGGCCATGCTCGCTCCCAATACCACCGCGTGATTACCCATCTTGGCCTTGCTATTCAAAGCACCCACCACCTCCGCTGAGCCGTTACCTAACAAAGGCAATGCTCACGGCCCAGCATGGGCGGCGATAGCGTAGTCGGGTACTCCACTGGTGCGAGTCGACCGCGCGCCTGACGCCATTGCACGGTTATAGTCGCCGAGTGATCAGCGGCGACCTGCTGACCGGGCGTGACAATGAATTAGGCATTATTCGCCGCGCCCTGAGCAGGACTGGCAACCATTCCGGCGTGGTGATCGCCGGGGGCGCCGGTGTGGGCAAAACCTGGCTGGCTCGTGAAGTGCTGCGGCGCGCCTCTGCCTCCGGCGAGTGCACCAATTGGATCGTTGGCACCGAATCGGCGCGCGCGCTGCCGCTGGGGGCATTCATCGGTTCGCTGGGCGACGCGATGTCGGACCCGATGACAAACGTGCAGCGAGTGATCAATTCTTTTGTCACGCAACAGCGTCAGGGCCGGGGGGTGGTCGGGGTCGATGACGCGCACCTGCTGGACCCATTGTCGGCATTTGTCGTTCACCAGCTGGCCCAGTCGGGTGGGGCCCGGCTGGTGGTCACACTGCGCACGGGCAGCGAGGAACCCGACGCCGTCACCGCGCTCTGGAAAGACGGGCTGCTGGCCCGTCTGGATCTCGAGCCCCTCTCGGCCGCGGCGACACGCGAGGTCATCGAGAACACGCTGGGCGGACCCGTCGATGCTCTCAGCGCGGCACGGTTCCGTCAGCTGACCGACGGAAACGCGCTGTTCCTGCGTCAGCTGGTCGCCGATCAGATCGCGGCCGGGCGGATGCGGAAATTGGCCGGGGTGTGGATGTGGGAAGGGGACGTCGCGATCTCGGCCAGCCTGTCCGACACGGTGGGACGCCAGCTGAGGCGGTTGAACCCGGGGCTGGCGCTGGTGGTCGACACATTGTCGCAATGTGAGCCGCTAGCCGTAGATGTGCTGTGCGATTTGGTGCGCCGCCGAGACCTTGCGGCCGCCGAGAGATTGGGCCTGGTGAGTGTCGAACGCACCGGGGGCACGCTGATGGCCAGATTGGCGCACCCGCTGTTCGGTGAGCTTCGCCGCGCCAGCGTGGGTGAGATCCATCTGTCGGGCATCCGGGGCAAGCTGGCGACGCGGCTGGCGGAAAGCGGTGATGCCGACATGCAGGCCACCGTGCGCCGCGGGCTGCTGAGCCTCGACTCGGATCTTGAACCCGACCCTGAGCTGTATCTGGAATCAGCACGGCATGCCATGACGCTGCTGGATCTCGAGCTCGCCGACCGGTTCGCGACTGCTGCCGTGCAAGCCGGGGCGCCCGAGGCGGCCGGGGTCCGGGCGATGAACCTGGTCCTGCTTGGGCGCAGCGAGGAGGCCGAGACGGCGCTGCGCGAGATGGCTGGTGGCGAAGCACCCGACGGTCACCATTGGGCGACGCTGCGGGCGGCAAACCTGGTGTGGATGCTCGGCAAGCCCAAAGACGCGTCGGCGATCCTCGAGGGCCTTGCCTCCCCGAAATCCAAGGCCTCCGAGAGCCCGGCGCAGGTGGCGGAGAGATTGGCGGTGCAGGCCTGCATCGACGCTGTGTCGGCGCGTTGCGAACTCGCATCCGAAAATGCCCGGGCCGCATTGGATTCGGATGCTCTGCCGGATTTTCACGCGATGATGGCCTCGCTTGCGTTGATCATGGCAATGGGGGTACTGGGCGAGGTCGATGATCTCACGGCCGTGGCCGAGCAGGCGCTGCGTCGCGCGACGACGTCGTTTCAGGCATCCCATATGCGATTCTGGTTCGGCGCCGTCTACGGCCGCGCTTGCCGTTTAACCGGGCGTATCGACGAATTCGTCAGCACAGCAAAGCGGCTGGCCGACTCGTCCCGCGACGTTCCTGGTCTGGCCTATGCGAACCTGGCCTTGCTGTCGGGGAATGCCGAGCTGGTCCGCGGCGCAGGCGCCGAGGCGGCACGGCTGGTGCACGAGGCGCTTGCCGGTGTGCAGAGACATGCTGTAAGAACGGGTTTGCGGCCGGCGAGCTACTTCGCGCTGGCCGAAGCACACGCCAAACTCGGGCAGCCGGCCGAAGCGAATGACGCTGTCGCTGAGGCGCGGTCGTGCGTGCCGGCCGATTACCTTTTCATGCATACCGGCCTGTCGCTGGCTGGTGGGTGGGCGATGGCGGCAAGCGGCCGGTTGAGCGAGGCTGTGGCGAGCGCGCTGGAGGCGGCGCGACTCGCCCGCGACCGCGGCCAGCCCACCCACGAGCTGGCCTGCATCCAGGCCGCGGCTCAATGGGGCGATGCCTCCGGGGCGACGCGGGCGCGGGAACTGGCCGAAGCGTTGTCGCTGCCGCTGGCCGATGCCGTCGCCCTGCATGCGGGGGCTCTGCTGGCCGCGGACGGCGAGGGTCTGCTGGGCGCATCGGCCGCGTACCGGGCGGTCGGTGACCGCGCCGCTGCCGCCGACGCTGCGGCGCAGGCTTCCGCTGCGTTCGCCTTGAGCCAGCGGCACCGGCGTGAGCTGTACGCTGCGGCGCTGGCCAAGGAGTTGGCCGATGAATGCGGCGGCTTGTGCACGCCCGCGCTGCGGACTCCTGCAGGCCTCAAGTTGTCGGGTCGCCAGCGCGATGTCATCGAACTCGTCGTGGCAGGACTGTCCAACCGCCAGATCGCCGACCAGCTGGTGATGTCGGTGCGCACCGTGGAGGGCCACATTTACCGGGCCTGTCAGCGCGTGGGGGCCCAGTCACGCGAGGAACTGGCGTCGATCATCAGATCCGGACCCGGCGACGCTTAATTCAGCCGGTTAAATGGAGTAGCCGCCTACTCATCCGTACGAACGCAAGTCGGCAGTACCGTGCCTCCAGACAAAGGAGTTGGCATGGCTCAGATACGCAGAAATCACGACGTAGGTTCGCTCCCCCTGGCGCCGAAGAATCCGCTGCCATTTTGGCAACAAGTGAAGGCGGTGCGGTCCTACATCGACGGTCATCAGGCGCTGCTGAACGCCGGGGGCCCAATCACGCGGTTGGTGCTCGGGCCGAAGCGGCTGTTACCGAACGTTGTGATGATCGCGAGCCCGCAGGGTGCCCGTGATCTGTTGGGCCGCAACGATGATGTCGCCGACCGCGGCCGGGCCAGGACCATGGTCGAGATGCGCGCTTTGATGGGCGGCAACCTGCTCAACCTTCCGCACGAGCGATGGCTGCCGCGGCGACGTGCGCTGCAGCCGATGTTCACCAAGCAGCAGGTGCCGCGTTATGCGGGACACATGGCCACGGCCGCGCAAGACCTCGCCGACGGTTGGCGGGACGGGGCCTTCGTGGACCTGGACAGCGAGTGCCGCAAGCTGACACTGCGGGCACTCGGGCGATCGGTGCTCGGGGTCGATCTCGACGGGCGCGCCGAGGAGGTGGGCGACGCGCTGGGTGCTGCATTGGCATGGGTGGCCGACCGCGGCATCCGGCCGGTAAATCCACCGCGGTGGCTGCCGACCCGCGGCCAGCGCGCCGCCCGCCGTGCCAACGAGACGCTGCACCAACTGGCCGCCGAAATCCTGCACGCGGTTCGCGTAAACCCCGACCGCGAAGCCCCGCTGGTGCGCGCCCTGATCCAGGCAATCGATCCGGAGACCGGTCGACCGCTGCCCGATGATGAGATCTGCCATGAGCTTGTGCTGTTCATGCTCGCCGGCCACGACACCACCTCGACCACGCTGACCTACGCCCTGTGGTCGTTGGGGCATGACCGCGACATCCAGAAGCGGGTGCGCGCGGAGGTCGCCGCGCTGGGCGAGGGCACGCTGACCCCAGACGATGTGCCCCAACTCGCCTTAACCGTACGGGTGTTGCACGAGGCGCTGCGGCTGTGTCCGCCCGCGGCGGGAACGTTGCGCTCGCCCACCCGTGACATCGTGGTGGATGGCTACCGGGTCGAAGCGGAAACCCTTGCCGTGGTCAACTTTTACGCGATGCACCGTGACCCCGCATTGTGGGCCGATCCCCTGCGTTTCGATCCGGACCGGTTTCTCCCAGAACGGTCGAAGGTTCGCAGCCGTTGGCAGTACCTCCCGTTCAGCGGTGGCCCTCGCTCATGTATCGGCGATCACTTCGCGATGTTGGAGGCCACGCTCGCGCTGGCCACGATCATTCGCGCGGCCGACATCGAATCGCTCAGCTTGGATTTCCCGCTGGAAACGCCGTTCACGGTGGTCGCTGCGGGACCTATTCGAGCCCGGGTGCTCAGCGTCGGGCCATCAGGGGCGGAGCTACGGGGTGCGGCGCGTTCGGCACTCGCTCTCAGCGCTTAGATGCCCAGTAGCCGCACGCCGGCCCAAAGCGCGAGCACCGCGACCACCAGGCTCGCCGGCACGGTGCACAGCCCCAATCGGGTGTACTCGCCGACGCCGGCCTCGACGTCGTGCTGGCGCAGCACTCGCCGCCACAGCAGGTTGGACAGCGAACCGGCGTAGGTCAGGTTGGGGCCGATGTTGACCCCGATCAGCACCGCCAGGATGGCGACCGGCCCGCCGGCCGCGACGAGCGGCAGCAGCACCAGCGTTGCGGGCAGATTGTTGACGACGTTGGCCAACACGGCGGCCACCGCGGCGATCGCCAACAATGCGGGCAGCCCCGATCCCGACGGCAACACGGCGGACATCGCCTTGTCCATCCCGTTGAGCATGACCGCCTGCACCACCACGCCCAGCGCCAGCACGAACACCAGGAACGACACATTCACCGACCGCACGATCTCGCCCACCGAGGTGTGCCGGTGCCGCAGGCTGCGCGCCGCCAGCACCGCCGCGCCGGCCAACGCCACCCAGGCCGGCGCGACACCCACGGATTGAGCGACCGCGAACCCGGCCAGCGTCAGCCCAACGACCATCAAGACGAACACGGGTGGGCGCGGCGCCGGCCCGAGTTGCTCGGGATCCGGCTGGGCGCGCAGGTCCCGGGCGAAAAACCATCGGAAGGCGAGGTAGAGGGTGCCCACCGTGGCCAGCCAGGGCAGCGCCATCAACAGGGCGAATCTGATGAAAGAAATGTTCGCGAGGTGAAAGGCCAGCAGGTTGGTCAGATTCGACACCGGAAGCAACAGCGAGGCGCCGTTAGCCAGATGGGCGGTGGCATAGGCGTATGGCCGCACCGGGGCGCGCAGCCGGCGGACCGCAACGAGCACCACCGGGGTAAGCAGCACCACGGCGGCGTCCAGACTGAGCACCGCGGTGATGATGGCCGAGACGACGAACACCCGCCCCAGCAGCCACCCCGACCCGACGTGCCCGCGCGCAATCGCCGCACCCGCCGCCTCGAACAGTCCCTCGTCGTCGCACAGCTTGGCCAGCACCAACACCGCGCCCAGGAAAGCGACCACTCCCGATAGCCCGGCGACCTGCACGGACGCCTGATGAACCGAGATCGCGCCGATCGCGATCAGGATTGCGGCCGCCGGCACCGCCGCGACCGCCTCCGGCCAGCCCCGTGGTCGGGCGACGGCAAACCCGAGAACCGCAGCAAGCAGCAACAGCGAAACGGTTAGGGCCATATTTGGATTCCGGGTCTACGCCCAGGGGTCCTCGCGCCGCCACACGGTCGGCATCTGCAGTGTGACACCGTCCTGCGTGGCCAGCCCGTCCAGGATGCGGATAGACACATCTAGGTCGTCGCCCGCATAGGGCAAGGCTCGCAGTGGCTTTGACAACGGCCGGAAGAAGTCGTCCCAGTGGATGAGTATCACCCGGCGGGCGCCCACGGCGCGCACCGTCTCGGTCCAGTAATCAACCAGGTATGACCGCGGCTGTAGGCCCAGCTGGCCGACGCCGAGATAGGCGACCTCGGCCCGGTAGTCGTCCAGGGCGCCCTTGACGTAGCCGGAGCTGCCCTGGATCAGCAGCCGCCGACCCGATGGCCGATGCTGAATAAGCGTCGACCACGCTTCACCGCAGCGGTATGCCGACACTTTCACCGGCGGTGTCAGCGGCTCGTTGATCACACCGGGAAAGCGGTCGGGTGGACAGTGGTGGGACTCCACCAGCGTGATCTCGTAGGCGCCCAACTTGATTGGTTCGCCGGAGACCGCGACGACAAGGCGATTCTCGGGCAGCCCGTAGCCGCGACCGACGTTGGCCGCCGACTCGCCGCCGACCAGCAGGGCGCCGGTTCGGTCGGCGACCAGCGCGGAATCCAGCACGTGATCGAAGTGGGTATGCACCGGGACGACTGCCTCCAGCCGGGACACCTTGGCCCGGGCCAGGCAGCCGTCGACGCGCGCCGCTGACGACGACACCTTGCCGGCCGCCACGCGCACCAGGCCGGGCCGGGAGAAGTAGCCGTCGGTCATCAGCGCCGACGACCCGTCGTCGAGCAGCAGCGTCGACACGCCCATCCACGTCACCCGAAGCGGCGCGTCAGGTCCGGCTGCGGGTACCTCGAACCGATCCGCATACCGCGCGATATCGGGGCGACCGGGCTTGAGTCGCATCAGCAAAACGCCCTGATATCGGTGCCGGTGGCCTTGAGTTGATCGAGAACCGAGGTCGCGATCTGCACCGCGCCCGGCGAATCACCGTGCACACAAATCGATTCCATGCTGACCGCAATCTGCGCGCCATCGATCGCGGTGACCCGACCGGAGGTCACCATGGTCACCACCCGCTGTGCAATTTCAACCGGATCGTGCAACACCGCGCCCGGCTCGCGCCGGGAAACCAGTTGACCGTCCTGGCGGTACGCGCGATCGGCGAATGCCTCCGCCACGGTGCGTAGGCCCAGGCGGCCGGCTTCGTCGAAGAACGCCGAACCCGCCATGCCGAGCACCGGCAGCGTCGCGTCCACCAAGTGCACCGCCGTCGCGACTGCCGCGGCCTGTTCGCGGTTGGTCACGATCGTGTTGTACAGCGCGCCATGGGGTTTGACGTAGGATACCCTCGAGCCGGCGGCGGCCGCGACGCCCTGAAGCGCACCGATCTGATACACGATGTCGGCAACAAGGTCTTCGGTACTGACGTCGATGAAGCGCCGGCCGAAGCCGGCCAGGTCCCGATAACTTACCTGCGCTCCGATACGCACGCCCCGTTCCGCGGCTGTCCGGCACACCCGCAATAGGCCGGCGGGATCCCCGGCGTGAAAACCGCAGGCCACGTTGGCGCTGGTGACGACCTGCAGCATCGCGTCGTCATCGCCAAGGCGCCAGACGCCAAAGCCCTCGCCCAGGTCGGCGTTGAGGTCGATACAGGCCACGCGACCAGCTTAGGTGCCTACTGCTTAACCACCTTGGCGGCGATCTGTGCAGCGATGTCGGTCGCCGGCGAACCCGATTGGTTGTAGGAGCAGGCCACGACGTCGATGGCAATGTTGTTGCGCACGGTCAGCGCGCGCTGGCAGGTCCAGCCGTCGCCACCCTCCTGCACCTGGGAGGTACTCAGCGTGCCGTTGGCGTTCGTGATCGCACCCACCGTCCACACGACGTCTGGCTGACCCTGGGTGACATCGCTGAACCGGCGGTTTGAACACGGCGGCCAGCCTTGTACCGAAGAGTTGTAGAACGCGGAAGCGTCGTGCGCCGACGGGTAGGCGACCACAGCCTGAATGGCGTAGTGGTCGCGCTTTTTGGAGTCATCGACACTGTCGTCGACCCGCTGGCCGCGAAGAGCGGTCCACCCGGTGTTGGTATAGACCCTGTCCTGCGCCGGCCCGTCGATGGCCAGGCAGTTCTTGTCGGTGATGTTCGAGCCCCAGTCCCACATCGCCTTGGCGCTGAACCACACCTTCATCGTTGTGGCGCCCAGCGCGCTATTGATCTGGCTTGGGTCGAGCAACAGCCCGTCCAGCGCCGAGACTGCCACCGGGGCCGAAGTGATAGGTCCAGACTTATCGGCGGGAACGGCCTTTCCGTTGGCGGTGGTGGTGCAACTGACGGCGAGTGTGCAGGCCCCGGCCAGCACCAGGACGGCGATCTGCTGGCGCATTTTTTCCCCCTAGCTCCGGTGTGACCAGCTTAAGTGGGGGCTTCCCGACGCCGCCCGAGTAGCCAGCAGAAGAGGTAAATCAGGAATGAGATGGTGGCGACGAACACTGACACCGGGACGCCGGGCGCCAGGGACAGCACGATGCCGCCGACAGCGGCAAACTCGGCGAAAACCACCGAGGCGACGATCGCCGCGACCGGGGATCCGACCACCCGCGCGGCCGCGGCGGCCGGGGTGATCAGCAGCGACATCACCAGCAGTGCCCCGACGATCTGCACGGCCTGGGCGGCCACCACACCGACGAGCGCGGCGAATACGATGCCCAACGCCCGCACCGGCACACCGCGGGCGGCCGCGACCTCCGGATCGACCGTGGCGAACAACAGCGGTCGGTAGCACGTCGCGAGCGCGACGATGACCAGCAAGCAGACGAGCGATAGCATCACCAGCCCGGAGTAGCCCACCCCCACGATCTGGCCGGTCAGCAAGGCGAAACTGGTCCCGGTCCGCCCCGGATAGAGGTGAATGAACAGCACCGCCAGCCCCAGCCCGAAGGCCAGCACCACGCCGATCACCGAATCCCGTTCCCGGGCACGCTGTCCCAGAATGCCGAACAGCGCCGCCGCCAGCGCGCTTCCGATCAGCGCACCCAGTCCGACCTGAAAGCCGACCAGCAGTGCGAACGCTGCTCCGGTCAGCGCGAGTTCGCTGGACCCGTGCACGGCGAACGACATCTGGCGCATCACGATAAACGGCCCGATCAGCCCGGCCATCAGCCCAAGCAGCGCGGCCGCCACCAGCGCCTGCTGTACGAAATCGTGGCTCAGCAACCGCGCGGTGATGTCGAAAGCGAACAGTTTGTCCAACATCTCGGCGAGCCGGTGATTCACCTGGTGCACCCGTCATGGTCGCCGACCACCACATAGCGGTCGTTGACCTTTACCACCTGGATGTCGGCCTGATACAGCATCGACAGGGTCGCCGTGTTCATCACCTGCTCGACGGTGCCGATCCGGAATCGGCCGTCGACCAGGTACAGCACCCGGTCTAGGTACGGCAGGATCGGGTTGAGCTCATGCGTGACGAAGATGACCGTGGTTGCGGCTTCCTGACGGCGGCGCTCGATCAGCGCCGCGACCAGCTTGGCGTTGGCCGGGTCCAGGGTCAGCAGCGGTTCATCGCAGAGCAGCAGCGTCGGATCGCTGGCCAGTGCCTGAGCAATCCGCACCCGCTGCAACTCGCCACCCGACATCACCCCCACCGGGACATCGGCCAGCCGTTCGCCGTTGACCCATCGCAGCGCCCGCCGCACCGCCTCGCTTCGTTGGGCTCGGTCGGCAGAGCGCAGCGGCATGACGCCCCAGCGCCGCCCGTCGATGCCCAGCTGGACTAGGTCCCGACCGCGCAACAACACCTCCTTGTCGATCGGGCGATGTTGCGGCACGTAGCCGATGTGCCCGCGGTCCGGCACAACCGCCTCGCCCGCGGTGAGCGCCAATTGTCCGAGCAGCACCTTGAGCAGCGACGTCTTGCCGGTGCCGTTGGGACCCAGCACGGCGATGAACTCACCGGGCGACACCGACAGGTCAAGGTGGTCCCACAGCACGCGATCACCGAATGCCAGCCGGGCACCGCGGAGCGAGACCGCCCCCGCGGGTTGGCCGATTAGCGGCATGTCTATCGGCTCGACCGCAACGCGGCCAACAGCTGGTTGACCGTGTTGCGCTGCCAGGTCAGGTAGTCGGTGCCGCTGGGCAACGTCTCGGTCACCATGGTCACCGGCACACCCGCCCGCCTGGCGGCGTCCTGTAGTCCGTCTATTGCGGGGGTGGACGTCTGCGGGTTGACCAGTAGCGCCGAGACTTGGCGACGATTTATCAGGTCGAGGACGGATGCCATGTCGGATGGAGCGGGATCGGTCTCGTTCTCGTTGGCTGCGGTGAAGCTGGCCGGAGTGCGATTGACCAGGCCGGACGCCGCCAGCAGGTAGTACGCGACGGGCTCGGTCGTGATGACTCCGGCGCCCGGATATCCGGTGGCGATGGCGTGCTCGGAGATGGCGACGGCGTCGGCGCCGCGGCAGAATTCGGCGGCGTTGGCCCGGTAGTCCTTGGCGTTGACCGGGTCGATGCTCGCCAGCCGATCGGCGATCGTGGCGGCCACCGCCTTGGCCACCTTCAGGTCGTAGAAGACGTGCTCGTTGGCCGGGTCCCCGGTGTTTGGGCTGTTCGCGGTGGCCAGCAGCGAGAAGGCATCGACCTTTTTGACCGCCGGATGGCCGGCCAGAACCTGGTCGACCCATGGGTCGTAACCGCCGCCGTTGTAGACGACCAGGGGGGCGTCGGCGATCGCTGCGGCGTCGGCGGGACTTACCGCATAGGAATGCGGATCGACATCCGCGCCGGTCAGGATGGACCTGACGGTGAGATGACCGCCGCTGACCGCAAGCGCCACGCTGCCCCACACGTCGGTGGACGCCACCACGGCGACTAAATCAGGGTGCTGAGAAGCGCGAGAGTTGCCGATTCCGCAGGCTGGCAGCGTGGTCGAGGCGAGCACGCAAACGGCTATTGTCGACAGCCAACGCGTCACCCTGCCTAGTGCGATTCGCACGTTCGATTCCTTACCTTCCGGCTCATCGGCCGAAGCCTAATACTAATGAAAATCGTTTCCATTAGGAAGTGACGGATCAGCGGCTGCTGAGCGCACCCCGGGAAGCGCTGTAGCCTCACCAAACGTGAGTCCCACACCACGCAGGCGTGCGACTCTGGCGTCGTTGGCGGCCGAACTCAAGGTGTCGCGCACCACCATCTCGAATGCCTTCAATCGACCGGATCAGCTCTCCGCCGACCTTCGCGAACGGGTGCTCACGACGGCCAAACGGCTGGGTTACGCGGGGCCCGACCCGGTGGCGCGATCGTTGCGAACCCGCAAAGCCGGTGCGGTCGGTTTGGTGATGCCCGAACCACTGACCTATTTCTTCAGTGACCCGGCGGCACGGGATTTCGTCGCCGGAGTGGCGCAATCGTGCGAAGAGCTGGGGCAGGGCCTGCTGTTGGTGGCGGTCGGACCCAGCCGCAGTCTCGAGGACGGAACGGCCGCCGTGCTTGGCGCCGGCGTGGACGGATTCGTGGTGTATTCGGTACGCGAGGACGATCCCTACCTACAGGTGGTGCTGCAGCGGCGGGTGCCCGTCGTGGTGGTCGACCAGCCCAAAGGTCTCTCCGGAGTGTCCCGGGTGGGCATCGACGACCGGGCGGCGATGCGCGGGCTCGCCGACTACGTGCTCGGGTTGGGCCACCGCGAGATCGGTCTGCTGACCATGCGGCTGGGCCGGGACCGCCGCCAAGATCTGGTGGACGCCGCCCAGCTGAAGTCGCTGCACCTTCGACGTGCAGCGCGAACGCATCTTCGGTGTCTGGGATGCGATGACGGCGGCCGGCATCGATCCGGATGCGCTGACCGTGGTGGAAAGCTACGAGCACCTGCCGACGTCGGGTGGCACCGCCGCCAAGGTTGCGCTGGAGGCCAATCCGCGGATCACCGCACTGATGTGCACCGCGGATATCTTGGCCCTGTCGGCCATGGATTACCTTCGGGCACACGGGATTTACGTGCCCGGTCAGATGAGCGTCACCGGGTTCGACGGCGTCCCCGAGGCGATCAGCCGCGGGCTGACCACGGTGGCGCAGCCGAGTCTGCAGAAGGGCCGCCGGGCGGGCGAACTGCTGCTCAAGCCGCCGCGATCGGGCCTGCCGGTCGTCGAACTGCTGGACACCGAGCTGATTCGGGGCCGCACCGCCGGGCCCCCTGCCTAACTGCCGTTACCGCCATCGGTGGTCGCCGATCAGCAACCGCACGGCCAGGTCCAGCCGTTTGCTGACGTCGGTCGCCGAGGCTCGCCGGGTGAGCCAGGCGAGCAGGTTCGACAACCACACGTCCGAGATCACCCGGGCGATGTGGTACTGGTCTTCGGTCGGTTCGCCGTCGCTCATCGCGCGCGCGAACATGCCGTCGATGAGCTTCTCGACGTGATCGACTTCACTGGCCGCCGACGCGTCGGCGAAGACGTAGGCCCGCGTCATCGCCTCGGTGAGCAAGGGATTGCGCTGCATCGCACGGTTGAGCTTGCCGACCATGAAGTTGAGCCGCTGAAACGGAGTGCCGCCGGCAACCGCGGAGCGGTCGGTTTTGGCGTCGATGCGGGTGAACTCCCGGCCCAGCGCCGACACCAGCAGATGTACCTTCGACGGGAAATACCGGTACAGCGTCCCAACCGCCACGTCTGCGCGGTCCGCCACCGCGCGCATCTGAACTGCCTCGTAGCCGCCCTTGGATGCGATGGCCATGGTGGCGTCCAGGATGCGCTTACGGCGTTCCCGTTGTGCCTCCGAACCGAGCTCGGACTCGGCCAGTACCGCCACGTTCATGACCTCGCGAGGCTGCGAGTCAGGAACTCGACTCGAGTTCGTGTTCGCTGTCGACATCTGACGGGGCGCTCCTCTTCCGCGCGGTTCGATCGCAGACGATACGCATGCCGAGTGTGAATTTCCCACCTCCGTAGCGTCGGGGACAGCGACTTGTCCTGGACCTTTCTCGCCGAATGGCGTTCGACTTGACGGTCGATCGCTGGCACTATTAGAACACGTTCTAGTGGCCTACATCGAGAATGCGGAGGGCTCGCACGTGGTAGCGACCGTCACAGACGAACAGTTTGCGGCGCGTGAGTTGGTGCGCGATTGGGCGCGAAACTCGGGCTCGGGGATGGATGGGACCACGGCGATCCGATTGACGGAACAAGGTGATGCCGATGCCTGGCGACCGGTGTTCGCAGGCCTGGCCGAGCTGGGATTGTTCGGCGTAGCCGTTGCGGATGACCGGGGTGGCGCGGGCGGCAGCATCGAGGACCTGTGCGCGATGGTCGAGGAGGCGGCAAAGGCGCTGGTTCCGGGGCCGGTCGCGACCACCGCGCTGGCCAGCTTGGTTGTCGACGATCCCGAACTGCTCGCCGCGCTGGCAGATGGTCAACGCTTCGCCGGCCTGGCGATCGAAGGCAGTGTCAACTTCGATGCGGCGACTTCTCGCGCGTCCGGCTCGGTCAGTTGGGTGCTCGGCGCTGCCGATGGCGGCGTGCTGCTGCTGCCGGCCGATGGGAACTGGCTGTTGGTCGATACAGCAAGCGAGGGCGTGCAGATCGAGCCGCTGCGGGCGACGGACTTCTCCCGGCCGTTGGCTCGGGTGGTGCTGAAGTCGGCGCCGGCAACCCCGATCGGCCGGTCGGGGCAGCGGGTGCGGGACCTGGCCGCGACCGTGCTGGCGGCCGAGGCGGCCGGCGTCACCCGGTGGTCGCTGGAGACCGCCGTCGCGTACGCCAAAGTGCGGGAGCAGTTCGGCAAGCCGATCGGCAGCTTCCAGGCCATCAAGCACCTGTGCGCGGAAATGCTGTGCCGCGCCGAGCAGGCCGAGGTGGCCGCTTCGGATGCGGCGCGTGCCGCCCAGGCCGCCGGCGATGCCGGGGATGCTGAGGGCGACCGGCAGTTCTCGATCGCCGCAGCGCTCGCCGCGAGCGTCGGCATCGCCGCCGCGAAGGCCAATGTCAAAGACTGCATCCAGGTGCTCGGCGGCATCGGCTGCACCTGGGAGCACGACGCGCATCTCTACCTGCGCCGTGCGCACGGCATCGGCAGGTTTCTCGGTGGCGCCGAGCACTGGTTGCGCCGCATTACGGCGCTGACCCAGGACGGGGTGCGCCGTCGCCTGGGAATCGACCTCACCGAGGTTGAGGAATTGCGGGGTGAGATCAGCGGCGGCCGTCGCCGAGGTGGCCGCGTGGCCGGAGGAGAAGCGGCAGGCGGCCCTGGCCGAGGCCGGCCTGCAGGCGCCGCACTGGCCGGCTCCATACGGCCGCGGCGCGTCCCCGGCCGAGCAGTTGCTGATCGATCAGGAGCTGGCTGCTGCCGGCGTCGTGCGACCGGACTTGGTGATCGGCTGGTGGGCGGCGCCGACAATCCTCGAGCACGGCACGCCCGAACAGATCCAGCGCTTCGTGCCGGCAACCACGCGCGGTGAATTCATTTGGTGCCAGCTGTTTTCCGAGCCGGGCGCGGGCTCCGACCTGGCGTCGCTGCGGACCAAAGCAGTTCGGGGCGACGGTGGCTGGCTGCTGACCGGGCAGAAAGTGTGGACATCAGCGGCGCACAAGGCGCGGTGGGGCGTGTGCCTGGCGCGCACCGATCCGGACGCTCCGAAACATAAAGGCATCACCTACTTTCTGGTCGACATGACCTCACCCGGTATCGAGATCCGGCCCCTGCGCGAGATCACCGGCGACTCGTTGTTCAACGAAGTGTTCCTGGACAACGTGTTCGTGCCCGACGAGATGGTGGTCGGCACGGTGAACGACGGCTGGCGGCTGGCCCGCACCACGCTGGCCAACGAACGCATCGCGATGGCAAACGGGACGGCGTTGGGCAACCCGATGGAAGAGCTGCTCAAGGTGCTGTCAGAGATTGACCTCGATGTTGCCCAGCAAGACCGGCTCGGGCGGTTGATCGTCCTGGCCCAGACAGGCGCGCTGCTGGACCAGCGCATCGCCCAGCTGGCGGTAGGCGGCCGCGACCCCGGGGCGCAATCCAGCGTGCGCAAACTGATCGGTGTCCGCTACCGGCAGGCGCTGGCGGAATTCATGATGGATGCGTCCGAGGACGGCGGCCTGGTCGATAGCCGCGCGGTGTTCGACTTCCTCAACACCCGGTGCCTGACCATCGCCGGCGGTACCGAGCAGATCCTGCTCACCGTGGCCGCCGAGCGACTTCTTGGCCTGCCGCGGTAGCCAGCGTTTCGGCGAGATTGCCGCTACGGCTGTGGTTTTGCCACCAACCACAACCATGCGCGCAATCTCGGCGAGCTACGAAAAAGTCGCCTGCGCGCAGGTGCTGGGTGAGGTGATGTTGACCCCGGTGTAGACCACCTGCATGTGGGCGCAGACGATGACGTTGATGTCGGTCTTGGGGCCGCCCGTCGCCCAATCGGTCGAGTCGATCCGACCGGTTGTCTGGTACTTGTCCGGCGGCCCGTCGCCGAAGTAGACGGTGGTGATCACGTCGGACCCGCCCTCTTTCATGACCCGCTCGAATTGGCTGGTGGCGTGGGCGTCGAGGTAGGCCAACCGATTCGGCGACCGGATCTCGGTGGTTTGGCGGGCCCAGAGGCTCGGCGGGAAACCGGTCACGCCGTCAGGTGTGCGCATGTCGGCCCCTGCGGTGAAGTCGCAGTGGCCATCGGCTTGGTAGCAATCGAGGAGGGTGTGCGTCTCCAACTGATTGGCGCCGTCCAGCGGGAACAGGGTGACGGCGGTGTTGCTGGATGCGTGGCAGTGCGGAGCCGACAGAAGCGTCAGCATCGACCCGGCGACGGCAAATCCCGCTAACAGCCGCGTCATCCTGCACCTCCTTTGGGACTAGTCGTCGTAGGTGACTTCTACCGAATCAGATTCCGGGTGAGATTGACAGGCCAAAATGAGCCCTTCGTCAAGATCCACCTGTTCTAGGACGTCGTTGACCTCCATGGTGACCTTGCCGCTGACGCAAGGTGCAGGCACACGCCCCGCAATGACCCTCGCGGCACGAGAACGGCGCATCAAGGCCTTTGGCCAGCAGCACGTCGAGCAGCTTTGCGGTGCGCGGCCACGACACCGTGTGGGTTTCACCGTCCAGCACAACGGTCGCGGTGGCCGGCGGCCCGTCCTGGTCGGCGGTCTCATCGATTGTGACGGCCGCGAACGGATCGGACTCCAGCGACTTGAACACCTCGATATGTATTTGCTGGGCAGGCACTTTCAGCGCTTCCAGCGCTTGGCGCGCGGCGTCCATGAATGGACCGGGCCCACAGATGAACGTCGGCCGGCCGGTGAATGGCGCGGCCAGCTTCGCCAGCGCGCTTGTGCTGGGCAGTCCTTGCAGCGACTCCAGCCAGTGCACCACCGTGAGGCGGTCGGGATACTTGGCGGACAGCTCGCGTAGTGCGTCGGCGAAGATCACCGACCCTTGGTCGCGGTTGGCGTACAGCAGTGTCACCTGCCCGCTCCCTTCGGACAGCGCCGACTTGCAGATCGACATGATCGGAGTGATCCCGCTGCCGGCGGCCAGCAGTAGAAAGTCGCCGTCGAGTGTCTTGGGCACGAAGGTGCCCGACGGTGCCAGCACGTGTACGCGCATGCCTTTGCGGGCGTGGTCGCATAGCCAGTTGGACGCGTATCCGTCCGCGGTTCGCTTGACCGTGACGGTGAGCGCGTCGTCGGTGAACGGCGAGCTGCACAACGAGTAGCAGCGCGCCACCGAACCGGTGCGGTCGCTGGGCACACGCAACGTCAGGAACTGACCGGGGGCGTAGCGCAACCGCTGCGGCGGGATGTCCGGGTCGCCCTGCTCGTCCGGCACCGCGAACACCAGCGACCGCGCATCGTCGGTCTCGGCGACCACCTCGGCGATCTGAAGTTCCAGGACGTGGTCGCCGAGTGGCTCGTCAGGTACTTGGTCCAGATCCCTCTCGGGCACGCCCCGTCCTCTCGATCAGCACAACTAGAACATGTTATAGAAAACCCGATTCATATCGCTACCAGCCGCAGGAATACCCTCCTCGACACAAATCGGAACGTGTTCTAGTCTTCTGTGTAAGTCCGCACTCCCGGGAGGCAAACGTCAGTGACATCCATTCAACAGCGTGATGCGCAGTCGGTGTTGGCTGGGATCGATGATCTACTGCCGCAGATTCGTGAGCGCGCCCAGGCTACGGAGGATCTGCGCCGGCTACCTGACGAGACCGTTGCAGGCGCTCGACGACGTCGGTTTCTTCACCCTGTTGCAGCCCGAGCAGTGGGGCGGCCTGCAATGCGATCCGACGCTGTTCTACGAGGCGACGCGGCGACTGGCCAGCGCGTGCGGCTCCACCGGCTGGGTGAGCTCGATCATCGGCGTGCACAACTGGCATCTGGCGTTGTTCGACCAGCAGGCCCAGGAAGAGGTCTGGGGCGACGACCCGAAAACCCGGATCTCGTCGTCGTACGCCCCGATGGGCGCCGGCGTCGTGGTCGACGGCGGCTACCTGGTCAGCGGCTCGTGGAACTGGTCGTCCGGCTGTGACCACGCCACCTGGGCCTTCCTCGGTGGTCCCGTCATCAAGGACGGCCGGCCGGTCGACTTCGGCAGCTTCCTGATCCCGCGTAGCGAATACCGCATCGACGACGTCTGGCACGTGGTCGGCCTGCGCGGCACCGGCAGCAACACCGTCGTCGTCAAGGACGTCTTCGTGCCGCGGCACCGGTTCCTGTCCTACAAGAACATGAACGACGGCACCGCGGGCGGATATCAGACCAACACCGCTCCGGTGTACAAGATGCCTTGGGGAACGGTGCATCCCACTACCATCTCGGCGCCGATCGTGGGCATGGCCTACGGCGCCTACGAGGCGCACGTGGAGCACCAGGGCAAGCGGGTGCGGGCGGCGTTCGCCGGGGAGAAGGCCAAGGATGACCCGTTCGCCAAGGTCCGCATCGCCGAGGCGGCCAGCGATATCGACGCCGCGTGGCGCCAGCTGATCGGCAACGTCGGCGACGAGTACGCGCTGTTGAAGGCGGGCAAGGAGATTCCCGTTCGAGCTGCGCACCCGTGCGCGTCGCGACCAGGTGCGCGCCACCGGCCGGTCGATCGCCTCGGTCGACCGGTTGTTCGAGGCCTCCGGCGCCACCGCGCTGGCCAATGACGCACCGATGCAACGATTTTGGCGTGACGCGCACGCCGGCCGGGTGCACGCCGCCAACGACCCCGAGCGGGCTTACGTGATCTTCGGGAACAACGAGTTCGGGTTGCCACCCGGCGACACGATGGTCTAGCCATGGCTGCCAGCTCTTCTGGGACCTTTTCCGAGACTGACGAATTGACGTTCGAGTCGACCTCGCGCTTTGCGGAAGTCGACGTGGACGGGCCGCTGAAGCTGCACTACCACGAGGCGGGAGTCGGCAACGACCAGACCGTGGTGCTGCTGCACGGCGGCGGTCCGGGAGCGTCGAGCTGGACCAACTTCTCGCGCAACATCGCGGTGCTGGCCGAGCGGTTCCACGTGCTGGCCGTCGATCAGCCCGGGTACGGCCACTCGGACAAACGCGCGGAGCACGGGCAGTTCAACCACTACGCCGCGAGAGCCCTCAAAGGTCTCTTCGATCAGCTGGGTCTGCGACGTGTTCCGCTGGTGGGCAATTCGCTGGGCGGGGGTACCGCGGTCCGTTTCGCGCTCGACTACCCCGACCGGGCCGGACGCCTGGTGCTGATGGGCCCCGGCGGGCTGAGCGTCAACCTGTTTGCGCCCGACCCGACCGAGGGTGTCAAGCGGCTGGGGAAGTTCTCCGTCGAGCCCACCCGAGAGAACCTCGAGGCGTTCCTGCGGGTCATGGTCTACGACCAGAAGCTGATCACCCCGGAGTTGGTGGACCAGCGTTTCGCGCTGGCCAGCACGCCGGAATCGCTGACCGCGACCCGGGCGATGGGAATGTCGTTCTCCGGGGCCGATTTCGAGCTCGGCATGATGTGGCGCGAGGTGTATCAGACTGCGCCAGCCGGTACTGCTGATCTGGGGCCGCGAGGACCGGGTCAACCCGCTGGACGGCGCACTGGTCGCGCTGAAGACCATTCCACGTGCGCAGCTGCACGTCTTCGGGCAGTGTGGGCACTGGGCGCAGGTGGAGAAGTTCGACGAGTTCAACAAGCTCACCATCGATTTCCTGGGAGGTGCGTGATGAGCACTCACGGGTATTCGCTCGCTGGGCTATCTGCGCATCGAGGCCACCGATATGGCGGCCTGGCGTGATTTCGGATTGAAAGTCCTCGGCATGGTCGAGGGCAAGGGCAGCACCGACGGGTGCGCTGTATCTGCGGATGGACGATTTCCCTGCCCGGCTGGTGATCGTGCCCGGCGAGCATGACCGGCTCTGCGAAGCCGGCTGGGAATGCGCGAATGCCGAAGGTCTGCAGGAGATCCGGAATCGCCTCGACGTGGAGGGCACACCCTACAAAGAAGCCACCGCCGCCGAACTGGCGGACCGTCGGGTCGACGAGATGATCCGGTTCTCCGACCCGTCCGGCAACTGCCTGGAGGTCTTCCACGGCGCCGCCCTGGAGCACCGCCGTGTGGTCAGCCCGTACGGGCACAAGTTCGTCACCGGTGAACAGGGTCTGGGGCACGTGGTACTGACCACCCGCGACGACGAAGAGTCGCTGCACTTCTACCGGGATGTGCTGGGCTTCCTGCTGCGTGATTCGATGCGGCTTGCCGCCGCAGGTGGTGGGTCGGCCCGCCGACGGGGCGCCGGCCTGGCTGCGTTTCTTCGGCTGCAACCCGCGCCACCACAGCCTCGCGTTCATGCCGGGGCAGACTCCCAGCGGCATCGTGCACCTGATGGTCGAAGTCGGCGAGGCCGACGATGTGGGCCTGTGCCTCGATCGGGCGTTGCGCCGCAAGGTGCCGATGTCGGCAACCCTGGGCCGCCACGTCAACGACCTGATGCTGTCTTTCTACATGAAGACGCCCAGCGGCTTCGACGTCGAATTCGGCTGTGAGGGACGAAAAGTCGACGATGAGGACTGGGTCGCCCGGGAGAGCACCGCGATCAGTCTGTGGGGCCACGACTTCAGTGTCGGCTTCAGCAGCTGACCCCGAGGAAAACAATGTCAGCGCCGATCGATCCGCGCGCCTTCCGGCAGGTGCTGGGTCAGTTCTGCACCGGGATCACCATCATCACCACCGTGCACGACGAGGTCCCGGTCGGCTTTGCGTGCCAATCGTTCGCCGCGCTGTCACTGGACCCGCCGCTGGTGCTGTTCTGCCCGACCAAGGTGTCGCGGTCATGGCAGGCCATCGAGGCCAGCGGGCGGTTCTGCGTCAATGTGCTGACCGAGGCGCAGAAGCACGTCTCCGCGCGGTTCGGCTCAAAGGAGCCGGACAAGTTTGCCGGGATCGACTGGCACCCATCGCAACTCGGTTCGCCTGTGATCGACGAGTCGCTGGCCTACATCGACTGCACGGTGGCGTCCGTGCATGATGGCGGCGACCACTTCGTGGTGTTCGGCGCGGTCGAATCGCTGTCAGAGGCTCCCAAGATCAAGCCGCGGCCGCTGCTGTTCTATCGCGGCGACTACACCGGCATCGAGCCGGACAAGACCACCCCGGCCCAGTGGCGCGACGACCTGGATGCGTTCCTCACCACTACCACCCGGGACACTTGGCTTTAGTTTGCCGACGATGCACGCCGTGAAACGGCGTGAGGAGGAGGCGGACAATTTGGCTTTAGTTCGCCGACGATGCGCGCCGTGGAGCGGCGTGGGGAGGAGGCGGACAATTTGGCTTTAGTTCGCCGACGATGCGCGCCGTGGAGCGGCGTGGGGAGGAGGCGGACAATCTGGCCTAGTTCGCCGACGATACGCACCGCGAGCGCAACGCTACTGCGAAATATTCAGGGGAATTCCGCAGTAGCGTTACGGCGCAACGCGATAGCTATCGGGCGTCGTGGTAGCTGGCTTCCACAGGGGCGTCTCGCCCGTCGGACTCTGCGGCGGTTGCCGGGTCATTGGACTCTTCACGCTTTTTCTTCGCGGTGTTCGGGTCGATGCTCTCAGCGCGGTCCCACTGCTCTTGGAGCTGCTCGCGTGATGTTGCGGCATGGCTCTGATGCGTGGCAGCTTGTTCCTGCAACCTAGCGGCTTCGGCGGCCTTGACCTCGGCCTCGGCCTGAGCCGCACGCGCCTTGGCGGCGGTTTCTTGCGCAAGTGCCTCGCGGCGCTCGACCCGGCCCGTCTCGAGTTTGGCCTGTTCGCGAATCTCTTCGGCCTGCTTGTGCCTGCGCCGGCTGCCTGCTCTGCTGACCACAACGAACAGGGCAATTAACGCAAGGACCGCTACTACCGCGGCGACAATCCAAACAGTGGTGGTGCTCATGGTGGGCTCCATTAGTAGATCGGTGTGTGGTGGTGCTGGCCACTCCGGCTACTGGTTGCCCTTATTCGACACAAATCAAACAACGAAGGTACAGACGCCTTGGTGGGCAATCGATGGTTTCAGTGTGCATCGATCGTGTCAGCGATCCTGCGAAGCGAAGCGAGTCGCGCCTTTATCGAACCAGGCGGCGCACCGTCACCACTGACGATCTGCCCCAGGCCGTAACGAATATCCTTGGTGGTCATTGAAATCGGACTCCCGAACTATGACGCCGCCACCCGGGTGGGGCTTTAAGGGAGTCACTCTCGGGCTCAGGGCGTCAGGGCGTCAGGGCGTCAGAGCGGCGGGGCGCGGCGAGTTGCGGCGACCGGGTGGCCTGCATGGTGCTTCAGATGCAAATAGGTAATTTGATTGTCGCGACGCCGACGCCTTCTAACCACGCGCACGCAAACACCATGCGTATGATCCGTCGAGAATTCGATCCATGGGGGCACCGGCCGGGCCAACACGAGCGCCGCCACCGTCGCTGCGATTGCGTCGATGGGGGCAGGCGCATAACCTTACGCTATGGCCTCGGTGCCCGCGGGCCCGGAGAAGACCGGCCTGAGACCGGATTTCGACAATGTCCAGGCTCACTACGACCTGTCCGATGAGTTCTTCCGGCTCTTCCTCGATCCGACCCAGACCTACAGCTGCGCCTACTTCGAGTCCGACGACATGACGCTGGAGCAGGCTCAGATCGCCAAGATCGACCTATCGCTGGACAAATTGGGGTTACAACCTGGCGTGACGCTGCTCGACATCGGGTGCGGCTGGGGCGCCACGCTGCGGCGTGCCGTGCAGAAATACGACGTGAACGTCGTCGGCCTGACGCTGAGCAAAAACCAGGCCATCGCCGTTGACAAATTGTTCCGCGCAATGGACAGCACGCTCAGCCGACGGGTGTACTTGGCGGGCTGGGAGGAGTTTCACGAACCGGTCGACCGGATCGTGTCGATCGGCGCGTTCGAGCACTTCGGCCACAAGCGCTACGACAATTTTTTCACCATGGCCCACTCCGCGCTGCCCGCGGATGGCGTGATGTTGCTGCATACCATCGTGAGAGCCAGCCCCGAGGAGTTGCAAAAACGCGGGCTGGAGCTGCCGGCAAAACTGCTGCGCTTCATCTTGTTCATCATGGATGAGATCTTCCCCGGCGGGGAGCTGCCCTTGGTTGCCCAAGTCGAGCAGCACGCCACCAATGCCGGCTTCCGGGTGGCCCGCATCCAGCCGCTGCGGCAACATTACGCCCGAACGCTGGACATCTGGGCAGCGACGCTGCAGAGCCGTCGGGAGCAGGCCATTGCGGTTCAATCCGAAGAGGTCTACCAGCGCTACATGAAGTACCTCACCGGCTGCGCCGACCTGTTCCGCGACGGCTACACCGACGTGTGCCAGTTCACTTTGGTCAAAAACGGCTGACCGGTTGTGGCCCGGCTCAGCCGAGGAACGCGTTTCGGTGCTGTGCGTCGCGAACAGCCGCAACAGGTGGCAGGACCTCTACGCGTTCAGCACGCGGACCCAGCCGCAGATCGATTTGACAGTTGGCAGTTGGTATGCGTCGACCCACCCGAAGTCGCACTTCGTGACGGGTTTGCTGGTTGCGTTGGTCACAGCTGACGCCCGGTACAACCTGTCCGGCCGGAATCTGGCTATCCACCGGGGCTGCGGGACCGAAACGGTCGTCCTGGACGGCGCGGCTGCGGTCCTCGATACCCTGAGGGACCGGTTCGGGATCGACATTGACTATGTCGGCGAGCGCGGTGCGGTCGAAGCGCGCCTGGACGCCATTCTCAGACCATAGGAAACCTCGAATTTGGAGATACAAATGTCGAAACCTGTTGCAAAGCAACTATTCCAAGCTTGCGATCGCCGAGAAGCGGTAGGGCCTCAAAAGGTATTCTGGCAGGGAGATTTTGGAACCGCGTCATGCGGGATCTGCGGAATTCGGGTCGCCGAAACTGGCCGGAACCCAGGACTTCGGATTCTCCTCCAACCCGGCGCGCCCTTCGACAACGCCATGCCGGTCTGGCATGCTGTATTGGTCCGCAATCCGGTCCGCGCCTGCCCGTGCGGCGCCACCAAGGAAGCATTAATGCCAAATGGGTCGACATCAGACCCCGTCGTGACGAGTGCGATACAGGGCCAGCGGCGCAAATGCTATGCACGCCTACTAGCCTGTCCTAACGTGAGTCGGGATCAACGTTGAACAACATTGCTACCGCGTCGAGCGGGATAGACCCTTCCGCCTTCCGCGGCCGTATGGTCGCGGTGCCGGATGGCGCGACGTTGACTTCGAATTTAGCCAGAAACCGAGACGGACTCGGTGACAGCCTGGCGTACCGCTTCATCGACTACTCGCAGGATCAGGATGGACGGGCCGTCGAGCTCACCTGGAACGAGCTGTGGGTGCGCGTCTGCGCGATCGGGGCCCGGCTGCAGCAAGTTACCAAGCCCGGCGATCGGGTAGCGGTTCTGGCGCCACAGGGGCTCGATTATGTGGCCGCATTCTTCGGTGCCGCCCATGCGGGGAATATCCCGGTCCCCTTGTTTGCGCCGACGTTGTCGGGCCACGCGGAACGGTTGGCGGCGGTGCTGACCGACGCCCAGCCCGCTGTGATCTTGACTACGACCGCGGCAGCCGAGTCCGCTCGAACATTCATTCGGACGCTGGCGCCCAAAGAGCGGCCGCGGTTGATCGCGGTGGACGCGGTGCCCGACAGTCTCGGTTCGATGTTTGTTGACGCGGCGATCAGCACCGACGATGTCGCGTACCTGCAGTACACCTCTGGCTCAACGCGCACGCCGGCCGGCGTGGAGATCACCCATCGCGCCGTTTACACCAACGCGATGCAGATGATCATCACCGGCGGTCTGGACTTTGATGTCCGCAGTGTGAGCTGGCTGCCGCTCTATCACGACATGGGCCTGATGATGATCATGTTCCCGGCATTGTGCGGGCCACACCTCACGTTGATGGATCCCATGGCGTTCCTGCGCCGTCCTTACCGCTGGATCAAACAGCTGGGCATTGAATCGGGGAAGGGTCGGACCTTTGCGGCCGCGCCGAACTTCGCCTTTGAGCTGACTGCCGCGCGCGGACTGCCTCCAGCTGGTGATGACCTCGACCTCAGCAACGTTGTCTGCCTGCTCAACGGGTCCGAGCCGGTGAGCATCGCGGCCGTCGAGACATTCACCAAGGCTTTCGCGCCGTACGGCCTTCCCGCGAACGCGATCAAGCCGTCCTACGGGATGGCGGAAGCGACCTTGTCGGTCGCCAGCATCGACCAGAACGCCGCGGCCAGCGCCATCTACCTGGACCGGGAACAGCTCGGTTTGGGCCGTGCTGTGACCGTCGCACCCGATGCACCGGGCGCGGTGGCCCACGTGTCGTGCGGCCAGCCGATCCCCGATCAGTGGGTGGTGATCGCCAGCCCGGACGGTGCCGAGGTGCCGGACGCTACGGTGGGGGAAATCTGGTTGTACGGCAACAACATCGCGCGCGGTTACTTCCGTCGTGAGGAAGAGACGCGACGGGTTTTCGGCAACCGGCTGCAGTCTCGGCTGCGCGACGCCAGCCACGCCGAAGGTGCTCCGGACGACAGCTTCTGGCTGGCTACCGGTGATCTCGGTGTTTACATCGACGGTGAGCTGTACCTGACCGGGCGGATCAAGGACCTGATCATCATCGACGGTAGTAACCATTACCCGCATGACATCGAAACCACTGTCAGCGAGGCGTCGAGCGCGATCCGAACCGGTTATGTCGCCGCATTTTCCGTTCCATCCGAGGCGTCCGACCCGTCGGGCGGTCAGGCCGGCGAGCAGGTGGTCGTCGTCGCTGAGCGCGGCACCGGCGCGGGCCGTGCCGACCCGGAGGAAATCGCCGAGACCGTGCGCGCAGCGGTCTCGCGGCAACACCACATTCGGCTCGCAGACCTAAAGCTGGTGGCCGCCGGTGCCATTCCGCGCACGACTAGCGGAAAACTGGCCCGCAACGCCTGTCGAGCCGCCTATATCGCGGGACGGTTCAACCGATAACCGACGGTCTTTGGCCCTACCGTCGCGACAGCCAGGGCCCGATTCTCCGCAGCGCCTCTTCGATGTCACCGGTTGGCCCAGCGAACGACAACCGGACGAACCTCTTGCCCCGCGTGGTGTCGAAGTCGATGCCAGGAGCGATGGCAACACCGATGTCGGCCAACAGCTCTGAGCAGAACGTCATCGAGTCGTCGGTGAAGTCTGACACGTCGGCGTAGACGTAGAACGCACCGTCGGTGGGTGCCAGCCGGTCGATGCCGATTCGGCGCAGGCCGTCGAGCAGCAGCGAGCGGTTAGCGGTGTAGTGGTGCAGATTGCCGTCGGCTTCGGCTATCGCATCGGGGGTGAACGCCGCCACCGCGGCGATCTGCGAAAGCACCGGCGGGCAGATGGTGAAATTGCCGGTCAGGCAGTCCACCGCGCGGCGCAGCTCGGGCGGCACCAGCAGCCAGCCCAGTCTCCAGCCCGTCATCGCGTAGTACTTGGAAAAGCTGTTGACCACAAGTGCATTTCGTGACGTCTGCCAGGCGCAGCTGGTCTGCGGGGCGCCCGGGTACACCAGACCGTGGTAGACCTCGTCGCTGATCAGCCGCACTCCGGAGTCCGTCACACCAGGACGCGATCGCCGCCAACTCCGACGGTGGTATGACGGTTCCGGTGGGATTGGCCGGGCTGGCGACGATGACGCCGCGCACCGGCGGGTCAAGCTCGGCCAGCATCTGGGCAGTGGGCTGAAACCGCGTCTCCGATCCGCATTCGATCTCCACCACCTCGCATCCCAACGCCGACAGGATGTTCCGATAGCACGGGTAGCCAGGACTGGCCAACGCCACCCTGTCGCCCACGTCGAAGCACGCCAGGAACGCCAGCAGGAACCCGCCCGAGGAGCCCGTGGTGACCACCACCGCATCGGACTCGACGGAGATCCCGTGCCGGCGTTGGTAATCCGCCGCGATCGCGGCCCGCAGCTCGGGAATACCCAGCGCCACGGTGTAGCCCAGATTGTTGGACCGCAGCGCTGCTGCCGCCGCAGCCCGCACCGGCTCGGGTGCCCCCACGCTGGGCTGACCTGCCGATAGGTTGACCAGATCGCCGTGGCTGCGCTGGCGCTCCGCGGCCGCCAGCCAGACGTCCATCACGTGGAACGGCGGGATACCGGCGCGCAATGCGACCGAATCGTTCACGGAGTGCCGGGCCTCGATTGCCCAAGCAGCACCTCGGACTCGAGTTGGCTCAATAGCTCTCGCGGCGATCGCAGCAGGTGTGCGCTGCCATGTGCCCGTTTGAAATACAAGTGCATGTCGTGTTCCCAGGTGATCGCGATACCACCGTGCATCTGAATGCCCTCGCCCGCCACACTACAGAACGCCTCACTGGCGGCGAGGCGCGCAGTGGCCGCGTTGGTGGGTGTGGGGTCGTCACACGCGTCGGACACAACGGCGCGCGCCGCGGCAATCGCAACGTAGAGATCGGCCATGCGATGCTTTAGTGCCTGAAAGCTACCGATCGGGCGGCCGAATTGGACTCGGCTCTTGGCGTATTCGACGGTCAGTTCCAGACAGCGTTCGGCGGCGCCGATCTGCTCGGCCGCCAGCAGAATGGCCGCGCGGTCGGCTATTCCGGGGTCTGGGCCCAGCGCGACGGTGTCTTCGGGCTGTACCCGGGCCAGCCGGCGGGTGGGATCCATGGTGCCGACGGGCCGTGCGCTGAATCTGGTCCATCTGCACAGCCGGCCATCGGTGGCGGCGACCACGACATCGGCGATATCGCCGTTGACCACGTAATCGGGGTCAAGAACCAACGCGCCGATCGAGGCTCCCTCGGCCAGTGCTGCCAATGTCTCGGCGTCCGGCTCGGCTGCGGACAGCAGCGCCAGCTCGGCCAGCGTCGTGCCCAGCAGCGGCGAGGGTACCAAGGCGCGGCCTAGCTCCTGCAGAACCGTTGCGGCGTCGCCGAGTTCGCCGCCAGCACCGCCAAGCTCCTCGGGGACCACCAGTGCGGCGGCGCCGACCTGCTCGCACAGCAACTGCCACAGCGCCTCGTCGTAGCCGCGGTCCGATTCCATCGCCGCACGCACCGCTGCCGGGCTTGCGTGCTTTGCCACCAGGGCAGCAACGGTATCGGCCAGCATCTGCCGTTCTTCACTCAAAGCGCCGCTCCTCCTCATCGCTTCGCTCTGCATCGTCGCCGGCGGGCGTAATTCTTGTCATAGCGCCTCCAGGACCCTGCGCCGATGCGCCTCGGGAGTGCCCCACGCCGGACGCAATGCCTGCACCCGCAGCAGCAACAGAGACAGGTCGTGTTCCTGGGTGAAGCCGATGGCGCCGTGGGTCTGCAACGACGACCGCGCCGCCAGCAGAGCCGCGTCGGATGCTGCCACTTTCGCCGCGCTCACGTCACGGGGCTGCAGCGACAAAGCAGCGCCGTAGACCAGTGGGCGGGCCAAGTCGATCGCGATGTGGACGTCGGCGAGTTTGTGTTTGATCGCCTGGTATGAGCCGATCACCCGGCCGAACTGGGTTCGCTGTTTCGCGTAGCCGACGGCGGCGCTCAACAGCGCCTCGGCGGCTCCGACCAGCTGAGCGGCTGTGGCCAGAACCCCGAAATCGAAGGCGCGCTGCACATCTGCTTGCCAGGGCGCGCCGGTAGCGGTGATGTCAAAAACGTGGCGGCTGGGATCGACAGACTCGTACTGTCCAGCCTATCGCGCCCTCGGAGACGCCGCTCTCCGTAGCCAGTAGCACCAGGCCGGCGGTGTCAGCATCGACCGCTCGCGGTACGTGCGGGGGCAGCGCGACGGTGGCGATCAGCTCGCCGGAAGCCAACCCGGCGCTGCGATCGTCGTTGGCGAGCAATACGGGTGCCACGGCGATGGATTCGGTGACCGGGCCCGGCACACACCAGTGCCCGAGGCGCTCCAGCGCGACCACCAGGTCAATCGGGTCGGCGTCCAGGCCGTCGAACTTTTCCGACACGGTCAGGGCGGTGACGCCGAGGTTGGCCAACTGCTCCCACACCTTGCGGCCGGGTGCGGAGTCGCCTGCGGCCCAGGCGCGAACTGCGCCGGGCACGTCGGCCGCTCCCAGCGCCGCGTCGATGCTGGAGGCGAAGTCACGCTGCTGTTGGTCGAGTGCAAATTCCACGGTCACTTCTTCTCTCGCGGCAGACCCAGCAGACGTTCGGCGATGATGTTGCGCTGAATTTCGTTGGTACCGGCGTAGATCGGGCCGCCCAAGGCGAACAGCAGGCCGTCAGTCCAGGGGCCGGCCAGCTCGCCGTCGGCGCCCACGATGTCCAGGGCGGTCTGATGTATCGACACGTCAAGGTCGGACCAAAACACCTTGGTCACTGACGATTCGGCGCCCAGCTCGCCGCCGGCGGCCAGCCTGGTCACCGTCCCGAAAGTCTGCAGCCGGTAGGCCTGCGCCTTGATCCAGCGCGTCGGCGACCCGCTCGGCGAATTCGGCCGCTGACCCATTTTCTTTCCAGAGCCGCACGAGCCGCTCGGCCGCCGCGACGAACCGGGCCGGGCTGCGCAGTGACATGCCGCGCTCATTGCTCGACGTGCTCATCGCGGCGCGCCAGCCCTCGTTTGGGGTACCGATGACGTCCTCGTCGGGAACGAACACGTCGTCGAGGAAGATCTCACCGAAGCCGGTGTCGCCGCCCAGTTGAACGATGGGCCGGACCGTGATGCCCTTTGCTTTCAGGTCGAACATGAAGTACGTCAGCCCATTATGCCGCTCGGCCGCGGGGTCGGACCGGAAGACACCGAATCCCATCTCGGCGAACGGTGCCCGTGAGCTCCAGATTTTCTGGCCGTTGAGCAACCAGCCGCCGTCCGTCTTGGTGGCAGTCGACCGCAGTGACGCCAGGTCGCTCCCGGATTCCGGCTCCGACCAGGCTTGCGCCCAGATCTGTTCGCCGCTCGCCATTTTCGGCAGGATCCGGTCCAGCTGCTCCTCGGTGCCGTGGGCGAACAACGTCGGGGCCAGCATCGAGGTGCCGTTGGCGCTGGCCCGGCCGGGCGCGCCGGCGCCGAAGTACTCCTCCTCGAACACCACCCAGTGCAGCAGCGGTGCGTCGCGCCCGCCGTACTTCTTCGGCCAGGTGATCACCGAAAGGTCCGCGTCGAACAGCACCCGGTCCCAAAGACGATGCTGTGCAAAGCCGTCCGCTGTGTCGTAGGACTTCGTCGGGATCGATTCCTGGTTGGCCACGAGGAATTCGCGCACCTCGGCCTGGAAGGCCAGTGTTTCGTCGTCTAGTTTTATGTCCATTTCAAATCCGTCTAGGCCATCTCTCGCAACTGTGGTTTGACCACCTTGCCGCCGGCATTGCGCGGCAACGCGTCGACGAAGCGCACCGAGCGCGGCGCTTTGAAGTTCGCCAAATGTTCACGGGTATAAGCGATTACCGCTGCCTCGTCGAGCACCGAACCGGGCCTGGACACCACGAACGCCCGGCCCACTTCGCCCAGTCGCTCGTCGGGGACCCCGATCACGGCGGCGTCGGCCACGCCGTCGCATCCGGGCCAGCACCTGCTCGATCTCGGCGGGATAGACGTTGAATCCGCCGCAGATGTACATGTCCTTGAGCCGGTCGGTGATTCGCAGGTTGCCGGCCGCGTCGACCGCGCCGATGTCGCCGGTGTGCAGCCATCCGTCGGCGTCGATGGCGGCCGCGGTCGCTTGCGGGTCGTCCAGGTAGCCGAGCATGACGTTGGGCCCACGCAACAGGACTTCGCCTGATTCTTGGTCGGCGGCGTCGTCGTCGGTCACGTCAATGCGCAATTCAAAGCCGGCGAACGGGCGCCCGCAAGTGGTGGCGACGGTTATCGCGTCATCGTCCGCGCGGCACATCGTCCCCATGCCGTTGGCCTCGGTCAGTCCGTAGGCGGTCAGCACGATGTCGATGTCGAGTTCGGTTTGCATCCGTTCCACCAACACGATCGGGACGGTTGCCGCCCCGGTCACCGCGAACCGCAGTGAGCTCAGGTCGTAGTCGTGGCGCGCCGGGTGGTCCAGCAGGGTCTGGTAGATGGTGGGTGGCCCGGGCAGCACGGTGATGCGGTGGCGCTCGATCGCCTGCAGCGCGCGCAGGGGATCGAACGTCAGGTGCGGGATCAGCGTCGCACCCGTTTGCAGGCAGGCCAGGATCCCGGCCTTGTAGCCGAAATTGTGGAAGAACGGGTTGATGCAAAGGTAGCGGTCGTCGCTGGTGATCTTGCCGTTGGCGGCCCACGACGCCGACGCCGACAGCGATTGCCGGTGCGCACACAGCACGCCTTTGCTGCGTCCGGTGGTGCCGGAGGTGAACAGAATGTCGCTGACGTCGTCGGGTTTGACGGCGGAGGCGCGGGTGATCACCGCATCGGTGGCCAAGCATTCAGATCCGCGGCTGATGAAGTCGCCCCACGTGCCGTCGTCGGCGTCGATCGGTATTCGCACGATGTGGCGCAGCGCGGGCAGCGCTGCGCGGTCCAGGTCGCCGACGCGATCGTTGCCGAGGAAGCGGCCCATTCCGAACAGCACCGGGGCGTCGGTGCGGGCCAGGATGTCGCTGGCTTCGGCCGCGGTGTAGCGGGTGTTCAGCGGCACCATGGCGGCACCCGCGTGGTGGATCGCCAGACAGGCGACCGCCCAATGCCAGGTGTTCGGCGACCAGATGGCCACCCGGTCTCCGGGTTGGACGCCGAGCGCGATCAGCGCGGCGGCCGCTCGGTGCACCTCGTCGCGCAATCCGGCGGCTGTCAGGGTGCGATCTTCGGTGATCAGCGCCTCGTGGTGAGGGAATTGGAGCGCGAAACGATCCAGCGCCGCCGGCACGGTGCGGTGCTCGACATCGCTCCTGGTCGATCTCCGCATCGGCCATCGCTCCTAACAAAGCAAGTGCTTGGTAGGTTAGCCTACAGGGCATGCAGGACGTCGAGGAGTTCCGGGCGGAGGTCCGCGGTTGGCTCGCCGACAATCTGGTCGGCGAATTCGCAGCTCTGCGGGGCCTCGGCGGGCCCGGCCGTGAGCACGAGGCGTTCGAAGAGCGCCGGGCGTGGAATCAGCACCTCGCGGTGGCCGGACTGACGTGCCTGGGCTGGCCGGTCGAGCACGGCGGTCGTGGGCTTTCGACCGCGCACCGGGTGGCGTTCTACGAGGAGTACGCCCGCGCCGACGCGCCGGACAAGGTCAACCACTTCGGCGAGGAACTGCTGGGACCCGACGCTCATCGCGTACGGGACCCCCGAGCACCAGCAGCGATTTCTGCCGCGCATTCTCGACGTCACCGAGCTGTGGTGCCAGGGATACTCGGAGCCCGGCGCCGGCAGCGACCTGGCCAACGTGGCGACCACCGCCGAGCTCGACGGCGACCAGTGGGTGATCAACGGCCAGAAGGTCTGGACGTCGCTGGCTCACCTGTCGCAGTGGTGCTTCGTGATCGCGCGCACCGAGAAGGGCTCCAAACGGCACGCCGGGTTGTCGTATCTGCTGGTGCCGCTGGATCAGCCGGGCGTGCAGGTCCGGCCGATCGTTCAGATCACCGGAACCGCGGAATTCAACGAGGTGTTCTTCGACGATGCCCGCACCGACGCGTCGATGGTGGTCGGCCAGCCCGGCGACGGCTGGCGGGTCGCGATGGGCACACTGACATTCGAGCGCGGCGTTTCGACGCTGGGACAGCAGATCGTCTATGCGCGTGAGCTTTCCAATTTGGCCGAGCTGGCCGAGCGCAACGGCGCGGCCGACGACCCGTTCATCCGGGAACGTCTGACCCGGGCGTGGACCGGCCTGCGGGCGATGCGCAGCTACGCGCTGGCCACCATGGACGTCGAACAACCCGGCCAGGACAACGTGTCGAAATTGTTGTGGGCCAACTGGCATCGCGATCTGGGCGAGCTGGCGATGGACGTGATCGGGAAGCCCGGAATGACCTTGCCGGACGGCGAATTCGACGAATGGCAGCGGCTGTTTCTGTTCACTCGCGCCGACACCATCTACGGCGGATCCAACGAGATCCAGCGCAACATCATCGCCGAGCGAGTGCTCGGCTTGCCCAGGGAGGCCAAGGGATGAATCTCGCCGAAGCACCGAAAGAAATTGCTGGACATGGACTTCTGGACGGCAAGGTCGTGGTTGTGACCGCGGCCGCGGGCACCGGCATCGGTTTCGCCACCGCGCGGCGGGCGCTGGCCGAGGGCGCCGACGTGGTGATCTCCGACCACCACGAACGGCGGCTGGGGGAGACCGCCGCCCAGTTGTCCGAGCTGGGACTTGGCCGGGTCGAGAGCGTGGTGTGCGACGTGACTTCCACCGCTGCGGTCGACGCCCTGATCGATTCGTCGACCGCCCGAATGGGCCGGATCGACGTGCTGGTCAACAACGCCGGGCTGGGTGGGCAGACACCCGTGGCCGACATGACCGACGACGAATGGGACCGCGTTCTGAACGTCACCCTGACGTCGGTGTTCCGGGCCACCCGGGCTGCGCTGCGGTATTTCCGCGACGCGCCGCACGGCGGAGTGATCGTCAACAACGCCAGCGTGCTGGGCTGGCGGGCCCAGCACTCGCAGGCGCACTACGCTGCCGCCAAAGCCGGGGTGATGGCGCTGACCCGTTGCAGTGCAATAGAAGCGGCCGAGTACGGGGTGCGGATCAACGCGGTCTCGCCCAGCATCGCCCGGCACAAGTTCCTGGACAAGACGACCTCGGCTGAGCTGCTCGACCGGCTGTCGGCCGACGAGGCGTTCGGGCGTGCCGCCGAGCCGTGGGAAGTCGCGGCCACCATCGCGTTTCTGGCGAGCGACTACTCCAGCTATCTGACGGGCGAAGTGATTTCGGTTTCCAGCCAGCATCCGTGATGTCCGCGCGGACCCTGTACGCCCGCACAACCTGACCAGTTACTGCTGTTGCAGCAACAGTTGACTGAGGTTAAGCAAGCCCGAGATCTCGGCGCCGGAGTTGAACAAACCCGAGATGGTGAAGCCGCTGTTTCCCAGGCCCGTGAGGAAGTCATCGGTGCCCGAGTGGCCGATGGCCGAGTTCAGGAGGCCCGAGATGAAGTCGCCGTTGTTTCCAAAGCCCGAGACCTCGGTGCCGGTGTTGCCGAAGCCCGAGATAGTGCCGCCGCTGTAGCCGGTGGCTCCGATGCCCGTGTACGCGAAGCCCGAATTCCACAAGCCGGTGTTGATGTCGCCCGAATTCCCATTGCCAGTGTTCAGGAATCCCGAATTCCAGATGCCCGTGTTGGCCAGGCCCCCGTTCCCGAAGCCGGTGTCGTAGTTGCCCCCGTTCGCGAAGCCGGTGTCTACCATGCCCGAGTTCCCGAAGCCGAAGTTATTAAAGTTCGAGTTCCCGAAGCCGATGTTGCCGGTGATCGAGTTCCCGATGCCAAAGTTGCCGGGCATGCCTGCCGAAGCCGCGTTGAACATGCCGACGTTGCCATCGCCGGAGTTGAAGAACCCGATGTTGCCGCTGCCCGAGTTCCCGAAGCCGATGTTGCCGCTGCCCGAGTTCAGCATCCCGGCCAAGTTGATGCCCATCCGGTCGGTACCGGCGAGCCCGATCCCGATGTTTCCAGTACCGGTGTTGCCGAAGCCCCAGTTTCCGTAGCCGGCGTTTCCACCGCCGACGTTTCCGATCCCGGTGTTTCCGCCGCCGATGTTTGCGTTGCCGTTGTTTCCCAAGCCGAAGTTGTTGTTGCCCCAGTTACCCACGCCGATGTTGTACCCCGGATATGTGCTGGTGCTGGCGTCGCCGGTGTTACCAAAGCCGATGTTTCCGTTGCCGGTGTTTCCGCCGCCAAGGTTGCTGTTGCCGTTGTTTCCACTACCGATGTTTCCATCGCTCGGAACGGAGGAATTACCGTTTCCACCGCCGATGTTCCCTCCGCCGGTGTTACCAAGGCCGATGTTTCCGGTGCCGGTGTTTCCGTTACCGACGTTCGCGTTGCCCTTGTTGCCGATGCCCAGGTTGGGCAGGCTGGACAGGGCGTTGGCCGCGGCAGTTTGCAACGGCGACAACTGCGCGGCCGCCGCCGACGCGTCGGCGTGATAGCCGCTCATCGCGGCCACATCCTGGGCCCAGAACTCCTCGTACTGGGCCTCGGCGGCGGCGATCGCCGGTGCGGTCAGCCCCAGAAAGTTCGACCGAATCAGCTGCATAAACGTATTGCGATTAGCCGCCACCGCCAACGGATGCACCGTCGCCGCCTGCGCAGCCTCAAACGCGCTCACCACCGCCTGCGCTTGTCCTGCCGCGCCTTGAGCGTGGGCAGCCGCGGTGGTCAGGAAGCCGGCATACGGAGCGGCCGCGGCCGCCATCGCCGCCGACGCCGCACCCTGCCACGCTTGACCGGTCAACCCCGAGGTCACCGATGAAAACGACGACGCCGCGGTGCCCAACTCCGAGGCCAACCCCTCCCAGGCCGTCGCCGCCTCCAGTAGCGGCGCAGACCCCGCACCCGTATAGATCAGAGCCGAATTGATCTCCGGCGCCAACACCGAGAAATTCACCATCGTCAACCTCCATGGACGCTGGATTGCCGTCGACAGCGACGTCGCAACTACCGCGAGATTACGACTGTCGGGGGCTGCGCGAAGGGCTTCGCCCAAAGTGGAGCGCAGAATTCACGACCGACTGACCTGGCTGCCTGGGCGAAGCTACAACGCCGCGTTGAGGCTAAGAATGCCCGAGAGAAGACTGCCGATGTTGAGCGTGCCCGAGTCGGCGCCAGCGATGTGCCCGCTGCCGTAGCTGCCCGGGATGCCGAAGTTGAAAAGGCCCGAGATTTCGCCGTTTTGACTGCTGCCGCCACTCGCCGAGTTCAAAAAGCCCGAGATATCGCCGGCCCCGTGACCGGTGGCCTTGTTGCCCAACCCTGATTCTTCGGAACCAGTGTTGCCGAAGCCCGATACGTCGTAACCAGTGTTGCCGAAGCCCGAGTAGTGCAGCCCGGTGTCAGTGGTGGCCCCCAAGCCCGTGTTTGCATTGCCGGAATTCCAGAAGCCCGTGTTGAGACCGCCGGAATTCCCAATGCCCGTGTTGGTGTTGCCCGAGTTCCAGAAGCCCGTGTTGAGGCCTCCCGCGCCTGCCATGGCCCCGCCGCCCGAATTCCCGAAGCCGGTGTTCAGCTGGCCCGTATTTACAGTGCCGGTGTCCCATTCGCCCGCGTTCCCGATGCCGGTATTCACCGCGCCCGCGTTCCCGATGCCGCTATTCAAGCTGCCTGCGTTGCCGAAGCCAAAGTTATTGACGCCGCCGCCGCCCGGCGAAACTATATTGCTGTACGTATTGAAGATGCCCACGTTGTGGCTGCCCGAGTTGAAGAAGCCGATGTTGTCGGTACCCGAGTTCCCGAAGCCGATGTTGCCGCTGCCCGAGTTCAGCAGCCCGGCGAAGTTGATGCCCACCTGTCCGTCGCCGGTGAGTCCGATCCCGATGTCGTTCTTGCCGGTGTTGCCGAATCCGATGTTGCCACTACCGGTATTACCGGCCCCGATGTTCCCGTCGCCATAATTCCCGCCCCCGGTGTTTCCATTGCCGAAGTTTCCGAAGCCAACGTTCTTGCTGCCCGCATTTCCCATGCCCACGTTCTGGCCGACACCGTTCAGCGGGTTACCGGTGGTGGTGCCGACGTTCCCGAAGCCGATGTTTCCGTTGCCGAAGTTTCCACCGCCTAAGTTCGAGCTGCCGGCGTTCCCGCTGCCGACGTTTCCGTTGCCGCTGTTTCCGCCGCCTAGGTTTGAGCTGCCGTAGTTTCCGCCGCCGACGTTGCCGCTGCCGGTGTTGCCGCTGCCTACGTTGGCGCCGCCCTTGTTGCCGATGCCGAGGTTGGGCAGGTTCGACATCGCACTCTGCGCGGCAGTTTGCAACGGCGACAATTGCGCGGCCGCGGCTGATGCGTCGGCGTGATAGCCCGTCATCGCGGCCACGTCCTGGGCCCAGAACTCCTCGTATTGGGCCTCGGCGGCCGCGATCGCCGGCGCAGCCAGACCGAGAAAGTTCGACCGAATCAATTGGACAAATGTGTTGCGGTTAGCGGCAACCGCCAGCGGATGCACCGTCGCGGCCTGCGCCGCCTCAAATGCGCTGGCCGCCGCCTGGGCCTGCCCGGCCGCCCCGGAGGCGTGGGCTGACGCGGTGCTCAGAAAGCTCGCATACGGAGCCGCCGCAGACGCCATCGCCGCCGACGCAGCACCCTGCCACGCCTGATCGGTCAACCCGGAGGTCACCGACGAAAACGAGGACGCCGCGCTGCCCAACTCGGAAGCTAATCCCTCCCAAGCGGCCGCCGCCTGAAGCATCGGCGCAGAACCCGCACCGACAAACATCCGCAGGGAATTGATTTCAGGCGGCAGCACTGAAAAATTAACCATGATCGACCTCCGGAGTCGGGACAGCAAAAACATTACGTCGGCGCAGGTGGATTCACCAGGAAAACGCCAGGGCTCATTTGACGGGCCCGGACGCTGCGGCGGGGGCGATCGTCAACGACGCCGACAGGTGCGACGGCGTTACGCCGTTGTAGCGCAATGGAAGCGCTCGTGTTGCGCTACAACGCCCAACTGATGCTAAAGCCGCTCGATGTTAAAAATGCCCGCTAAAAAGGTGCCGATGTTGAAGAAGCCCGAGTCTTCGCCGGCGAAGTGGGGGATGGCACCCAGGACACCAGTGTTGAAAAAGCCCGACATCATTCCGTTGGTGGTTCCTCCGCTGGCCCTATTGAAGAGGCCGGAGCTTCCGTCGCCCAGGTTGCCAAAGCCCGAATCCCCGGAGCCGGCGTTTCCGAAACCCGAGTTTGACTGACCGGAGTCGGTGATGCCCCCTATGCCGGTGTTGGTGTTGCCCGAGTTCCAGAAGCCAGTGTTCGTGCTGCCGGAGTTCGCGAAGCCGGTGTTTGTGTTGCCGGAGTTCCAGAAGCCGGTATTGAGGCCGTATGGGTTGACGGAGGCGCCCGAGTTCCCAAAGCCGGTGTTGACCAACCCGGCGTTCACGGTGCCGGTGTTCAACAAGCCTGCGTTCCCGATGCCGAAGTCTTGCTGGCCGGAGTTCCCGAATCCGAAATTGCCAGCGCCGGAGTTCCCGATGCCAAAATTGTTGAGGCCGCCCGCGGTACTGAGGGTGTGGTACGAATTGAAGATCCCGACGTTTCCGGAACCGGAGTTAAAGAAGCCAATGTTGTTGGTACCGGAGTTGAACAGGCCGATGTTGCCGCTGCCGCCGTTCAATAGCCCGGCGAAGTTTATGCCCATCTGATTGTTGCCGTTGAGACCGATCCCGATGTCGTTGTTGCCGTTGTTGCCGAAGCCGATGTTGCCACTACCGGTGTTTCCGGCCCCCGTGTTTCCGTTGCCAGTGTTTCCGGCGCCCTGATTGTTGTTGCCAAAGTTTCCAAGGCCAACGTTCGCGTTGCCGCCGTTGCCCAGCCCTACGTTGTGGCCACCGCCGGTGTTGGGGGAATAGTTTCCGAAACCGATGTTTCCGGTGCCGGCGTTTCCGCCGCCCAGGTTGGAGTTGCCGAGGTTGCCGGAGCCTATGTTGCCGCTGCCGTTGTTTCCGCCGCCCAGGTTGGAATTGCCGGTGTTTCCGCCGCCGACGTTGCCGCTGCCGGTGTTTCCGCCGCCCACATTGGCGTTGCCTTTGTTGCCGATGCCCAGGTTGGGCAGGTTCGACAGCGCACTCTGCGCGGCAGTCTGCAATGGCGATAACTGCGCGGCCGCCGCCGACGCGCCAGCGTGATAGCCGGTCATCGCGGCCACATCCTGGGCCCAGAACTCCTCGTACTGGGCCTCGGCGGCCGCGATAGCCGGCGCAGCAATGCCCAAAAAGTTCGATCGAACCAACTGCACAAACGTATTGCGGTTGGCGGCCACCGCCAGTGGATGCACCGTCGCGGCCTGGGCCGCCTCAAACGCGCTGACCACCGCCTGAGCCTGCCCCGCGAACCCTTGAGCATGGGCCGCCGCGCTGCTTAAAAAGCCCGTATAGGGCGCGGCCGCAGCCGCCATCGCTGCCGACGCCGCACCCTGCCACGCCTGCCCTGTCAACCCGGATGTCACCGACGAAAACGACGACGCCGCACTGCCCAACTCGGAAGCCAAACCCTCCCAGGCCGTCGCCGCCTCAAGCAGCGGCGCCGAACCCGCACCGGAATAGATCAGCGCCGAATTAATCTCCGGCGCTAACACCGCGAAATTCACCATGATCGGCCTCCGTGGGAACTCAGTCGTCGTCGAAAATAAAGTCTGCAGGGAAACATTACGGTGAGGCCGGGAATATGTGGGGGATTTTGGCGAGCGACCGGAAGGGTTTTGACCTCGTTCAATTGGCCGAGCAAGCGCTTGGTTGATAGGGTGTTGAGGTGGACCGAGTGGCCGGTCAGGCAAACAGCCGGCGAGACGAGTTACTTGAGCTCGCCTCGGCGATGTTCGCCGAGCGCGGGTTGCGCGCCACTACCGTGCGCGATATCGCCGACGGTGCCGGCATCCTCTCCGGCAGTCTGTATCACCATTTTTCCTCCAAAGAGGAGATGGTCGATGAGCTGCTTCGCGGTTTCCTGGACTGGCTGTTCGCCCGCTACAACGAAATCATGGACAACGAGGCCAACCCGCTGGAGCGGCTCAAGGGACTGTTCATGGCCTCCTTCGAAGCGATCGAGCACCGCCACGCCCAGGTCGTCATCTACCAGGACGAGGCCCAACGGCTGTCGTCGCAACCCCGGTTCTCCTACATCGAGGACATGAACCGCCAACAACGCAAGATGTGGGTTGAGCTGATCAATCAGGGCATAGACGAGGGACACTTCCTGCCCGACCTCGACGTCGACCTGGTCTATCGCTTCATCCGCGACACCACCTGGGTGTCGGTGCGCTGGTATCAGCCCGGCGGACCGCTCACCGCGCAGCAGGTGGGCCAGCAATACCTTGCCATCGTCCTTGGTGGAATTACTGCGGGATAACAGAGATTGAAGAAAAGAAAGATCAACGAAGGAGTCTGAAAATGCCCGAGGCGTACGTCATCGAAGCTGTACGTACCGCGGTTGGCAAGCGCAACGGCGCCCTGGCCGGGATACATCCCGTCGACCTGGGTGCCTTGGGGTGGCGCGGGCTGCTGGACCGGGTCGACGTCGATCCCGCTGCTGTTGAGGATGTGATCGCCGGTTGTGTCGATGCGATTGGGGGGCAGGCGGGCAACATTGCCCGACTCTCGTGGCTGGCCGCCGGCTATCCCGAAGAGGTTCCCGGTGTCACGGTGGATCGGCAGTGCGGTTCCAGCCAGCAGGCGATTTCCTTTGGCGCGCAGGCGATCATGGCCGGCACGGCAGACCTCATCGTGGCCGGTGGCTTGCAGAACATGAGCCAGATCCCGATCTCGTCGGCCATGACGGTTGGTGAGCAGTTCGGGTTCACCTCGCCGACCAACGAATCCAAGCAGTGGCTGCACCGGTACGGCGATCAGGAGATTTCGCAGTTTCGTGGCTCGGAGATGATCGCCGAGAAGTGGAACCTGTCCCGCGAAGAAATGGAGCAGTACGCGCTGACCAGCCACGCGCGCGCGTTCGCGGCGATCCGCGGTGGCCACTTCGACAACGAAATCATCACTGTTGAAACGGGATCCGGGCCATTCCGGGTCGACGAGGGCCCACGCGAGTCGTCGCTGGAGAAGTTGGCGGGCTTGAAGACGCTGGTCGAGGGCGGCCGGCTGACCGCGGCGATGGCCAGCCAAATTTCCGACGGAGCCAGTGCGGTGTTGTTGGCCTCCGAGCAAGCCGTCAAAGACCACAAGCTGACGCCCCGCGCCCGCATCCATCACATCAGTGCCCGCGCCGCCGACCCGGTGTTCATGCTCACCGGGCCCATCCCGGCCACCCGGTACGCGCTGGAAAAGACCGGGTTGTCCATAGACGACATCGACACCGTCGAGATCAATGAGGCGTTCGCACCGGTCGTGTTGGCGTGGCTCAAGGAGATCAAGGCCGACCCGGAGAAGGTCAACCCCAACGGCGGCGCGATCGCCCTCGGGCATCCGCTGGGCGCCACCGGCGCCAAGCTGTTCACCACCATGCTCAACGAGCTCGAACGCATCGGCGGCCGTTACGGCCTGCAGACGATGTGCGAGGGCGGCGGCACCGCCAACGTCACCATCATCGAGCGGCTCTAAATTGCGCCAAGTGTGAGCCTGACGACGGGAGGCGATCATGGCGGCACTCGCTGATACACAGAGTGTGATCCGCAGTCTCATTCCCGCCCGAATCGATCGGCTGCCGTGGTCGCCTTTTCACACCCGCATGGTGATCGCGCTCGGTGTGGCCTGGATCCTCGATGGTCTCGAGATCACCGTGGCCAGCGCGGTGGCCGACACGCTCACCGAGCCGCGGACGCTCGGTTTGTCTTCGGCGGCGGTCGGGCTCGTCGCCACCGTGTACCTGGCCGGCGAGGTGGTCGGCGCGCTGTTCTTCGGGCGTCTGTCGGACAAACTCGGCCGACGCAACCTGTTCATGATCACCTTGGGTGTCTACCTCGTGGGGAGTGGTCTCACCGCGTTGACCCTGGGCAATAGCGCGGGCTGGATCGTGTTCCTTTACCTCACCCGGTTCATCGCCGGCATGGGTATCGGCGGCGAATACGCTGCCATCAATTCAGCGATCGACGAGCTGATCCCGGCCCGCTTTCGGGGCAGAGTCGACATCGCAGTCAACGGAACGTACTGGGCCGGTGCGATCCTCGGCACACTGGGCACGTTCGTCTTGCTGAAGGAGATCGACCTGAGCCTGGGCTGGCGGCTCGCTTTCCTGATCGGCCCGGTCCTGGGCCTAGTGATTCTGCTGATTCGGCGGAACTTGCCGGAGAGCCCGCGCTGGCAGGTCATGAACGGCCGCGTGGAGGAGGCCGAGCGCTCGATCTCCTTCATCGAGCACGAAGTGGAGTCCACCGGTGTCACGCTGCCAGCGGTCGACGACAGCAAGGCTATCGAGCTGCGACCCACCGCAAAGATCGGCTACCTGGCGCTGACGCGAGTACTTTTCCGCGACTACCCGAGCCGGTCCGTTCTGGGCGCGGCGCTCATGATCAGCCAGTCGTTCCTGTACAACGCCATCTTCTTCACCTACACGCTGGTGCTCGGCAAGTTCTACGGGGTGGCCTCGGGGTCGGCGCCGCTGTACTTGATCGCGTTCGCCGTCGGGAATCTCGCGGGGCCGTTGACCCTCGGGCGGTTCTTCGACACCATCGGCCGCAGGAAGATGATCGCGGGCACGTACCTGCTTTCCGGTCTCCTGCTGGCGGTGAGCGCGGTCTTGTTCAACGCTGGGGTGCTCAACGCAGTTACCCAGACCATTGTTTGGTGCGTCATCTTTTACTTCGCGTCGGCCGGGGCCAGCGCTGCCTACCTCACTGTGAGCGAGATCTTTCCGCTGGAGGTCCGGGCGAAGGCGATCGCAGTGTTCTTCGCCATCGCCCAGTGCTTCGGCGCCCTCGGTCCGGTCATCTACGGTGCGCTGATCGGCGATGGTTCCCAGCGCTTCCCGCTGTTCGGAGGCTACTTGCTCGGTGCGGGAGTGATGATGGGTGGCGGCCTGGTCGCCTGGTTCCTCGCGGTCGATGCCGAAGGCAAGTCGCTAGAAGACGTCGCGACCCCACTGGCGGCCGCCGGCGCCAGCCGACGGACGGGTTAGTCCGTACGGAGAACCAGCGCGGACGCCGCCTCGAGGTGCTCGATCGCGTCACTCACGATCGACTCGATCAGCTCGGCGCACGACGGCAGGTCATCGAGGATGCCGGCCACTTGTCCGGAAGCCAGCACCCCGGCCTCGGTGTTGCCCTCGACCAGTCCGGCCTTCAGTAGCATCGGGGTGTTCGCTGCCATCACGACTTGCGACCAGGTCAGCTCCTTGCCATGGCGCATCGCGAGACCGTCGGTGATCATCGATCGCCAGGTCATCTGCGACATCTGCTTGAACTTGCCGGCATTACGCACTGCCGCTGTGAAACCCCTTACCGGCGAGCCACTTTCCAGTTTCTCGACGAGTCCGGTGCGCAGCACCCGGTGCGGCATGCCGTCGACCCGGGTGGTGACCACCGTGCCGTCCAGCGCGGCATCCAGATAGCGCCGTTTGACCGCCTCGGGCACGGTGGAATCCGAGGTCAGCAGAAACCGCGTCCCCATCGCCACACCGGCTGCGCCATAAGACAACGCTGCCGCAAGGCCGCGCCCGTCGAAAAATCCGCCCGCGGCGATAACCGGGATCCCGGTGCCCTTGACGGCGTCCAGCACGGACGGCAGCAGCAGTGTGGTGGCGACGGGTCCGGTGTGGCCGCCGCCTTCGCCGCCTTGCACGATCATCGCGTCGGCGCCCCAGCTCGCGACCTTGCGCGCATGCTTGGCCGCACCTATCGACGGAATCACCACCGCCCCGGCTTCTTTAAGCCGCGAAATCAGTTCCGGCTTCGGCGCCAGCGCGAACGACGCGACCTTCACGCCCTCGCGGATCATCAACTCGACGCGGTCGCCCGCGTCGGCGGCGTCGGCGCGCATGTTCACGCCGAACGGTTTATCGGTGGCGGCCTTGACCTTGCCGATGGCGGTCGCCAGCTCGTCCAGCGTCATGGTGGCAGACGCCAAGATGCCGAGTCCGCCCGCGTTGGCCGTGGCCGACACCAGTCGGGCCCCGGCCACCCAGCCCATCCCGGTTTGGACCACCGGGTGCTCGACGCCGACCAGTTCGGTCAGCGGCGTGCGCAACTTCACGACCGTATCTCTTTATCCCGCAAGGCCTTCGGGTCGATGTCCTCGCGGATCAGACGTAGTTCCGTTTCGGTCGGCAGCCTGGTCTCTTCGGCCTCGTCCAGTCCATGCACCTCGAACGAGGTTGCTTCGCGGACCTCGTCGGGCGGCACCCCGGGGTGCAGGCTCAGCGCCCGCATCGTGCCGCCCGGGCCGCCGAAGTCGAACACCCCGAGGTTGGACACCACTCGGTAGACGTTCGCGAACCGAAAAGCCGGGTTGTCGGCGTCGATCTTGTCGGTGCCGATACCGCACACGACATCGACGGTCGCGCAGAACACCCTTTTGGAATGACTGCCGACCCAGTAGCTGGTCGCGTGGTTGATCGTGTTTCCAGGCGCACCGCGCAGGCCGAACATCTGCCGGGTGGGGTGCTGTAGCGGTCCGAACGCCGAGAGGTTCTGATTGCCATAGCGGTCGACCTGATTAGCGCCCATCACAACATGCCTGCGTCCCCAGGCCAGCGTCTCGAACACGCGGCCGAATGGCATCCAGCCTTCGACGGCTCCGGTCTTGCCGAGTGCCGGGGTGTCCGCGAGCAGCTGCGCCTCGCCGTCGGTCAGCGCGATGTCGGGGGAGAAGGTCAATCGCGCCAGTCGCGCACCGACGGAGGCCATGTTGCGTCATCGGGCTGACCATGATTTCGCCCGCGTCCCGGAACAACTCGGCGCAGGCGACCGCGCATACTTCGGCTCGAGTGCTCATGATCCGGCCTCCGCTCCGAAAGCGCGCACGGCCGCTTGGTATTCGGCCTCGCCGACCGACAGGTAGGTTTCTACGAACTGCCGCCAGCCCTCGTCTGTCGCGGCTGCCTCGGCATAGTGTCGCTGAAATTTTTCGTCGCGACCGTAATCCGGCGCGGCGGTAGTGAAGTGGGCACCATTGGGTGCCTCTACCACCGAGTCGACCATCATCCGGTTTACCAGTAGCGCCTGCGGCGGCACGGCTTTGATCAACTCTTGAGTCGGAACCACGCGCTCCACCGACAAATAGCGCCTCTCGGCGGCCATCAGGAACAGGTCGTCGAAGTAGGGGTCGATGCCGGTGTAGGCCGCATTGCCCTGATAGTCACCGAGATTGAGGTGCACGAAGGCGGCATCGAGGTCCAGCGCCGGCATGGCGATCAGCGTCTCGTGTCCGCCGCCGGGCGCCGGGTACGGGCTGGTTACCGTCCGCAGTTCGCCTTCCCAGAAGTCCGGGACCGAACTGCCCAGTCCGGCGCGAATCGGCAGGAACGGCAGTCGCTGGGCCGCCGCCTGCAATCCGCATCGCAGCATGCCCTCGTCCATTTCACGGGCCTCGATAGAGCCGGTGGTGCGTGCCTTGGCGAACCACGGGTCGTAGAACGGCGGCGAGTCCAGCGAGACGAACCCGTAGTAGACCCGCTTTACCTTGCCGGCCGAGCACAGCAGCCCCAGGTCCGGTCCGCCATAGGTGACGACGGTCAGGTCGGTGACATCGGTGCGTAATATCGCGCGGACGAAGGCCATCGGTTTGCGTCGTGATCCCCAGCCGCCGATACCGATGGTCATGCCGAACGTAACTGGGCGACGGCCTCGTCGAGGCTGGTTCTCTTGTCGGTCATTCCTTCTTGCCCTTCACTGTGCCGGCGAACGCGTCGCGGTGTTCGTCGGACACCCCGGCAAGGTTGAGCTCGAAGGTAAAGCCTTGTTCCATGCGGTAACTCGAGTTGACCCGTTGCACGTCGATCAAATTGAGGGCCTCCTTCGCCGCGCGGATGACCCGGGTGTCCTTGACGGCGATGTCGCGGGCCACCCGTAACGCGGCCTCGTCGAGCTCGGCACGGGGCACCACCTCATGCACCGAGCCGAAATGGTGCAAGGTGGCGGCGTCGACGGTGGCAGCGGTGAAGAAAAGCCGCCGCATCATGTGTTGCGGCACCAGTCGCGATAGGTGGGTGGCCGCGCCGAGCGCGCCACGCTCCACCTCCGGCAGCCCGAACGTGGCGTCGTCGGAGGCGACGATGACATCGGCGTTGCCGACCAGCCCGATGCCGCCGCCGACGCAGAATCCGTTCACCGCGGCGACCACCGGAACCGCGCATTCGTAAACCGAGCGGAATGCGGCGAAGCAGCCGCGATTGGCGTCGATAAGCGCGCCGAATCCTTCGGTGCGCTGCATCTCTTTTATGTCCACCCCGGCGTTGAAGCCGCGGCCCTCGGCGCGCAGGATCACCACGTGGGTATCGGGGCGGTTGCCGGCGGCAGTAATCGCGTCGGCGAGTTCGAACCAGCCTTGCGAGGGAATGGCGTTGACGGGCGGGTAGTCGACGGTCACCGCGACTATGCCCGGTTCAGTAGTGGTGGATTTGATCGTCATTGCACTTCCTGGTGGGGGTAGCTACCTAAGCAAGCACTTGCTTGGTACGCTAGCACAGTGACGCGAGCCGAAGGAGCCGACGCCATCAATTTGGGATTGGCCGATCGGGTGGTTTTGGTCACCGGCGGCGTGCGCGGGGTGGGTGCCGGCATCAGTTCGGTTTTCGCCAGCCAGGGCGCGACCGTGGTGACGTGCGCCAGACGCGCCGTTGAGGGCCTGCCCTATGAGTTCCACTCCTGCGACGTTCGCGACGAAGAAGCCGTCGAGGGGTTGATCGGCGCGATCGTCGACCGGCACGGGCGGCTTGACGTCGTCGTCAACAACGCCGGGGGGTCGCCATACGTGCTGACCGCCGATTCCAGCGCGAAGTTCAATCGCAAGATTATCGAGCTCAATCTCATTGGTGGGCTGTTGGTTTCGCAGTGCGCGAACGACAAGATGCAGGACCAGCCGGGCGGTGGGTCGATCATCAACATCTGCAGCCTGAGTGGCCGGCGGCCGTCGCCGGGCACCGCCGCGTACGGGGCGGCCAAGGCTGGACTGGAGAGCCTGACACAGACGCTGGCGGTGGAATGGGGACCCAAGGTCCGGGTGAACGCGTGCGTGGTCGGCATGGTGGAAACCGAGCAGGCCGATCTGTTCTACGGCGACGCCGAATCGATCGCCGCAATCTCCAAGAACGTGCCGCTCGGCCGGCTGGCCAAGCCTGAGGACATCGGTTGGGCCGTGGCTTTTTTGGCGTCGAACGCGGCGTCCTACATCAGCGGTGCCTCGTTGGAGGTACACGGCGGCGGCGAGCCGCCGCACTATCTGGCGACCACGAACGCCAGCGCGATCAAGTAGAGGAGACAGGAAATATGGGCCTGGTTGACGGCCGCGTGGTCATCGTCACCGGAGCGGGCGGCGGCATTGGGCGTGCGCATGCTTTGGCTTTCGCCGCCGAAGGCGCGCGGGTGGTGGTCAACGACATCGGAGTGGGGCTGGACGGCTCGCCCGCCGGCGGTGGCAGCGCCGCGCAGGGTGTGGTCGACGAGATCACCGCAGCGGGCGGGGAAGCCGTCGCCGACGGCTCCAACATCGCGGACTGGGATCAAGCGGCCGGCCTCGTCAAGACCGCCGTCGAAACGTTTGGTGGTTTAGACGTCCTGGTGAACAACGCCGGGATCGTGCGCGACAGAATGATGGCCAACACGAGCGAAGAAGAATTCGACGCCGTCATCGCCGTGCACCTCAAGGGTCATTTCGCGACGATGCGGCATGCCGCGTCGTACTGGCGCGGGCTGTCCAAAGAGGGCAAAACCGTTGATGCGCGGATCATTAACACCAGTTCGGGTGCGGGCCTGCAGGGCAGCGTCGGGCAGGGGAACTACAGTGCCGCCAAGGCCGGCATAGCGGCGATGACGCTGGTTGCCGCGGCCGAGATGGGTCGTTACGGTGTCACCGTAAATGCGATCGCGCCGTCGGCCCGCACCCGGATGACCGAAACCGTCTTTGCGGAGATGATGGCGACGCAGGGCGATAATTTCGACGCAATGGCGCCGGAAAACGTGTCGCCACTGGTGGTCTGGCTGGGCAGTGCCGAATCGCGGGACGTCACCGGGCAGGTGTTCGAGGTCGAGGGCGGCAAGATCCGGGTAGCGGAGGGCTGGGCGCACGGCCCGCAGATCGATAAGGGCGCGCGCTGGGATCCGGCCGAGCTGGGGTCCGTCGTCAGCGATCTGCTGGGCAAGTCGCGGCCACCGGTTCCGGTCTATGGGGCCTAGAGCGCCATGGTAATGAAATCAAGGCGCCAGAGGGATTGAAACAGTCCGAGCGCGAATTTTTCGGTGGCATCCACACTGCCCGTCGGCGATCGCCGGCTCTGCGTGACGCACTCGGCAACCTCTCGAATCGTGCGACGCCCATCTATAAACTCCGCGAAGGGCAACTGCGCGGCGCTCAGATCCAGACGCCAATCCGATTTAAAGATCTCTGTTCCTGAAACACCGCAGCGATATCGCATCAGCGGAACATAATTGAGCGCTGCACGCGTCGAAAAATCGATATTATAACTTTCTACCGATCGACCGGGCCCGGCCGCGACGAAAAGATGACAAGCATTGAGTGTTTTGGTGCGTTCCATCATGGACCACATCTTGATCTCGGGCAATGCGTTCATGGCTTCATAAAACTCGCCCCTCGGCGCATGTAGAGCCCGGAGGTAGTGCGGATAGTAGGGAGTTCTGTTAAACCACGACTGGAATTTGAGTCCAGCGGAGGTGACAAGATCGATGCAGTCTTCGACGGTGTAACTACGGTCGCGACCGTGCAGAAAGGTGTCGACGAGCCCGGCATCGAACGCCAAATCCGGCGCGATTCTTCGATAGCTCTGAATAGGATGATCTTCATTTAAGTTCGCGAGGGTCTCTTTTACCATGCGAACCGATTCTTCGTCCTGACGCAGTCCTAAGTCATGGAAGATCGATTGCATCAATTCGACCCCGATCCGGCCGTACCGTGCGTAGAGCATCAGTGCGACGGCGCCGTCTGGCCGCAGGCAAGAGGCGAGCGCTTGCATGCCGATCTTTGGCTCAGCCAGGTGATGGAGAACCCCGGTTGAGATGATGAGATCGAAATCGAGCCCCAGCGTTGGCGCCTCTTCGATGGGAAGTAGGTGTAATTCCAGATTCGATAGCCCATGCTTGTCTTTGAGGTATTGCTCATGGTTCAGTGACGGCTGGCTGATATCGATGGCCGTAATTTTGGCGTCGCGGTTCATGTATGCGAAAACCGCCGCCTGGTTGGTGCCGCAGCCGGCGATCAAAATGTCAAGGTCGGGTTTGTAATCCCGATCGGGCCATAAGATGCGGTGGGCGTGACTAGGGTCGAACCATTGCCAATCGCGCTTGCACCACGAATCCAGATCCTCGATGGGTTCGGGGTAGGTCCATTTCTCGTATTGGCGGGAGACAACATCGCTCCGTGGGTCGTGCTTCATTCGGGTGCCTCCTCGCTTGACGTCCTAGCAGATCCTAGGGGTCGCAGATCACGATCGGGATCACGCGATCGGTCCACGATTGGTAGTCGTCCAACGTGGGGTACATGGCCGCCAACTTGGTCCAGTACTCGCCGCGCTCTTCGGCGGTGGCATCACGCGCCCGCAGCTGCAGCACCTCGCCCTTAATCTGGACGGACACTGTGGGATTGGCTTTGAGGTTGAGATACCACATCGGGTTCGTGTCACGGCCGCCCTGCGAGGCAACGAGGATGACGCGGCCGCCTTCGCGCAGGTAAAGTAGTGGGCTGACGCGTGGCTCGCCGCTTTTGCGGCCCGTCGTGGTCAGCAGGGCAACCGGACTGCTTTGGAACGTGCCGCCGAGCTTTCCGTTGCTGAGCCGGTAGACCACTGTGGTGGCACGGCCCATCCACTTCATGAAGACGGTGACCCAAGGCGCGTTCAACGCTCGCGGTGGCGATTTCGGCATGGTGTTTCCCAGCTTCTAATGTTGGATGAATGGCTGCAAGCGAACCTTGATGTGGTGGATTTCGGCTTTTCCACTCGGACTTTCGGCTGGGATCGCGAAGGTTTCGTCAACCCGCGCGGCTACTCGCCGGCCGCCGAACGCCACCTTGGTCAGCACGTCGAACGCTGCGTGCACCTGGTCGCCGGCAACGCGGTAGTCCGGCGGCGTCACTTCGGCGACGATCCAGTACTGGAGTCCGCGATTGAGGCTGCGCCGCAGGTGATTTCCGGAAAAACCATTCTTGACGCCCTGTTCGACGCGGGTGCAGTCGGCCGCGAACGGGACCGAATCGCCGTCACGGCTGACGAGGGCGTCGATATAGGCCTGTGCCGCGGCGACGCGGCTTTCTTCGGAGACAACCACCGACTAGCTAAATCCGTTCGATGATGGTGCCGGTGGACAACGCGCCGCCGGCGCACATGGTGATCAGCGCGGTGCTTCGATCGGAACGCTCCAGCTCGTGCAAAGCGGTGGTGATCAGTCGGCTGCCGGTACAGCCCACCGGGTGGCCCAGCGCGATGGCGCCGCCGTTGACGTTGACTGTGGCCATGTCGGGTTCGTGGACCCGTGCCCAAGACAGCACGACGGAGGCGAACGCCTCGTTGATCTCGACGATGTCGATATCGCCGATCTTCATTCCGGCCTTCTCGAGCACCTTCGCGGTCGACTGCACCGGACCGTCTAGGTGGTAGTAAGTTTCCGCGCCGACCAGCGCTTGACTGACGATCCGGGCCCGCGGCCGCAGCCCGAGTGCCTTGGCCTTGTCCTCATCCATCCACAACACCGCCGCCGCGCCGTCGGAGATCTGCGACGACGTACCGGCGGTGTGGATCGCGCCCTCCATGACCGGCTTGAGCTGGCTCAGCCCTTCTAGCGTCGTGTCGCGCAGGCCCTGGTCGCGGGAGACCAGGTGCCGGTCGCTGGTGGGCTGCTTCTGCTCGTCGAGCACCGGCGCTTCGATCGGCGAGATTTCCCGGTCGAACCGGCCCTCGTCCCACGCCCGCTTGGCGTGCACCTGCGACGCCAGTCCGAACGCGTCGATGTCTGCGCGGGTGATGCCGCGCCGCTTGGCGATCCGCTCGGCGGCGGTGAATTGGTCGGGCAGGTCGATGTCCCACGACTCGGCGCGCCAATTGCGGTCGGGGCCGGCGTTGGCGCCCAGCCCGACCCGGCTCATCGCCTCGACGCCGCACGCGATGCCGATGTCGATCGCCCCGATCGCGATCAGGCCGGCGATCAGATGGTTGGCCTGCTGGCCGCTGCCGCATTGGCAATCCACGGTGGTGGCACCGGCCTGTTCGGGCAGGCCCGCGGTCAACCACGCCGTCCGGGTGATGTTGTTGGACTGCTCGGCGTACTGCGTCACGCACCCGCCGATCAGCTGCTCGACGTCGCCGGCATCAATGCCGGCCTTCTCCACGAGCGCCTTTTGCACGCCGCCCAGCAGGTCGGTGGCGTGCACTCCGGACAGCCATCCGGCCCGCTTCCCGATCGGGCTGCGGGTGGCTTCAACGATTACCGGGTTACCCATGCAGCCAGGCTAGAACACGTTTCATTACTATGACAAGCGAGGAACGCCGCACCACCTTTTGTCTGCGGTGGAGGCATGTTTTACTGGCACTAGAACACGTTGCAATTCAGGAGAGCACCCCAATGGCACCCCCCAATATTTCGGCTGAGTTCGACTTCCTCGATCCCGACGTCAACCTGGTCGGCCTTCCCGTGGCCGAGCTTGCCCAGCTCCGCGAGTCCGAACCGATCCACTGGGTCGACGTGCCCGACGGCTGCGGCGGCTTCGAGGACAACGGCTACTGGCTCCTCAGCAAGCATGCCGACGTCAAGGAGGTGTCGCGCCGCAGCGACATCTTCTCCAATTGGCTGAACGGCGCGATCCCGGCCTGGCCCAAGGAGATGACGCGCGAGAACGTCGAAATGCAGCGCAGCGTCATGCTCAACATGGACGCCCCGCACCACACCCGGCTGCGCAAGATCATCTCCCGTGGCTTTACGCCCCGCGCGATCGGTCGGCTGGAGGACGAGCTCGCACAGCGCGCCCAGAACATCGCCAAAGCGGCGGCGTCCGAGGGTTCGGGCGACTTCGTCGAGCAGGTGTCGTGCGAGCTTCCGCTACAGGCCATCGCCGGCCTGCTGGGCGTGCCGCAGGAGGACCGCGACAAGCTGTTCCGCTGGTCTAACGAGATGACCGGGGGGGAGGATCCCGATTACGCCGACGTCGATCCCGCGCAGTCATCGATGGAACTGATCATGTACGCGATGGCGATGGCCGACGAGCGGGGCAAGAATCCGACCGACGACATCGTCACCGCCTTGATCCAGGCCGACATCGACGGCGAGAAGCTCTCGGACGACGAGTTCGGCTTCTTCGTCATCATGCTCGCGGTGGCGGGCAACGAGACCACCCGCAACTCGATCACGCACGGAATGATCGCGTTCGCGAACAATCCGGATCAGTGGGAGCTGTACAAGAGGGAACGCCCGGCGACGGCCGTTGACGAGATCGTCCGCTGGGCGACGCCGGTGTCGGCGTTCCAGCGCACCGCCACCGAGGACACCGAGCTTGGCGGCGTCCGGATCAAGAAGGGGCAGCGGCTGGTGATGTCCTACCGCTCGGCCAACTTCGACGAAGAGGTCTTCGATGACCCCTACTCGTTCAACATCCTGCGCGACCCGAATCCGCACGTCGGATTCGGCGGCACCGGTGCCCATTATTGCGTCGGCGCCAACCTGGCCCGGATGACGATCAACCTGATCTTCAACGCCGTCGCCGACCACATGCCGGACCTCAAGCCGGTGTCGGAGCCCGAGCGGCTGAGGTCGGGCTGGCTCAACGGCATCAAGCACTGGCAGGTCGACTACACCGGCCAGTCCCCGGCGGCGTCCTGATGGACTTCGAACTCACCGCCACGCAAGAGGCTGTCGCCGACGTCGTCACGTCGGTATTGGACCGGGATCTGACCTGGAAAGCTCTGGTCGACGGGGGTACGACGGCCCTGCCGGTGCCGGAACGCCTCGGCGGCGACGGTGTGGGTCTGTCCGAGGTCGCGACGGTGCTGACCGAGGTGGGCCGCCACGGTGCCATCACGCCGGCGCTGGCAACACTGGGTCTGGGTGTGGTTCCGCTACTCGACCTGGCCTCCGACGAGCAGCAGGACCGTTATTTGGCGGCGGTGGCCAAGGGCGGGGTGCTCACCGCGGCGCTCAACGAACCCGGCACCGCGCTCCCCGACCGGCCCGCCACCACCTTCACCAATGGGCGGTTGTCGGGCACCAAAGTTGGAGTCGGATATGCCGAACAAGCCGATTGGTTGATCGTGACGGCCGACAACGCGGTGGTGGTGGTGTCACCCAAGGCCGACGGGGTGCGACTGACCAAGACGCCGACGTCGAACGGCGCGGACGAGTGCACGGTGACGTTCGACGGTGTGGCGGTTGCCGACTCCGATGTCTTGGCGGACGCGACCGCACATCGGGTCAACCAGCTGGTGCTGGCGATGATCGGCGCATACACCGACGGCCTGGTGGCGGGCGCGTTGCGGCTGACCGCCGACTACGTGGCTGAGCGCAAGCAGTTCGGCAAACCACTGTCGACCTTCCAGACCGTGGCCGCCCAGCTGGCGGAGGTCTACATCGCCTCGCGGACAATCGGTCTGGCCGCGAAATCCGTTGTCTGGCGGCTATCTGAGGGCAGGGATGCCGATGACGACCTGGACGTGCTCGGGTACTGGATTACTTCGCAGGCACCGCGGGTGATGCAGATCTGCCATCACCTGCACGGCGGCATGGGCATGGACATCACCTACCCGATGCACCGCTATTACTCCACGATCAAAGACCTATCCCGACTTCTGGGTGGGCCTTCTCATCGCCTCGACCTGGTGGGAGCGCAATGTTCATCGACCTGACTCCGGAGCAACGACAGCTGCAAGCCGAGCTGCGGCAATACTTTTCGAATCTCATCTCGTCCGACGAGATGAAGGCGATGGAGAAGGACCGCCACAACGAGGCCTACCGCGCCGTGATCCGGCGGATGGGCAAGGATGGCAAGCTCGGCGTCGGATGGCCGAAGGAGTTCGGTGGCCACGGCTTCGGGCCGATCGAACAGTCAATCTTCGTCAACGAGGCCCATCGGGCCGACGTGCCCCTGCCTGCGGTGACGCTACAAACGGTCGGCCCCACACTGCAGCGGTTCGGCAGTGACCTGCAGAAGACGAAGTTCCTGCCGTCGATCTTGGCCGGTGAGGTGCACTTCGCGATCGGCTACACCGAGCCGGAGGCGGGCACCGACCTGGCGTCGCTGCGGACCACTGCCGTGCGTCAGGGCGACGAATACATCGTCAACGGCCAGAAGGTCTTCACCACCGGCGCACACGACGCCGACTACATCTGGCTGGCCTGCCGCACCGACCCGGAGGCCGTTAAGCACAAAGGTATTTCAATTCTGATCGTCGACACCAAAGATCCTGGCTACTCGTGGACGCCGATCATCCTGTCCGACGGTGCCCACCACACCAACGCCACGTACTACAACGATGTACGGGTGCCGGCGGACATGCTGGTCGGCGAGGAGAACGCCGGATGGCGACTGATCACCACCCAGCTCAACAACGAGCGGGTGATGCTCGGTCCGGCCGGCCGCACCGCCAGCATCTACGACCGGGTGCACGTCTGGGCATCCAAGCCCGGTGGCAATGGTGTCACGCCGATCGATCATCAAGACGTCAAGCGAGCGCTCGGTGAGATTCATTCGATGTGGCGGATCAACGAGTTGTTGAACTGGCAGGTCGCGGCCGCCGGCGAGGACATCAACGTCGCGGATGCCGCTTCGACGAAAGTCTTTGGCACCGAGAGTATTCAGTACATCGGGCGACTCGCCGAGGAGATCGTCGGCAAGTACGGCAACCCGGCCGAGCCGGAGACCGCCGAGCTGCTCGACTGGCTGGACTCGCAGACCAAGCGCAATCTGGTGATCACCTTCGGCGGAGGCGTCAACGAAGTCATGCGTGAGATGATCGCGGCCTCGGGTCTCAAAGTGCCACGGGTGCCCAGATGAGCAGCATCCAGGGGTCAATCGCAGAAATCACGTCCACTGTCGTCGCCAAGCAGCGTGACGCCAGGGATCCGGTAAACGTGCCGACGATCAAGACGTGGGTGGAAGCCCTTGGGGACCGCAACCCGATCTACACCGACGAGGCCGCCGCCCGCGCGGCCGGACATCCGGGACTTGTCGCCCCGCCCGCAATGATTCAGGTATGGACGATGTTCGGCCTAACCGGCGAGCGTCCAACCGACGATCCCATGGGCCCGCTGATGGAGCTGTTCGACGGCGCGGGGTACGTCGGTGTGGTGGCCACCAACTGCGAGCAGACATACCACCGGTACCTGCGGCCTGGCGAGCAGGTCAGCATCGCCTCCGAGATGCGCGACGTGGTCGGCCCGAAGCAGACCGCGCTCGGTGAGGGCTGGTTCATCAACCAGCACATCACCTGGCGTGTCGGTGACGAGGATGTCGCCGAGATGGCTTGGCGCATATTGAAGTTCAAGCCTCACGAGCCTGAACAGGCTCCGTCGGCTGTGCCCGATGATCTGGATCCCGACGCCATGATGCGCCCCGCGTTGTCGCGGGACACCGCCTTCTTTTGGGAGGGCGTCACGGCGCACGAACTGCGTATCCAGCGGCGGCCCGACGGCACGCTGCAGCATCCGCCGGTGCCCGCGGTGTGGCAGGACAAGGAAAAGCCGGTCGACTACGTCGTCGCTAGTGGCAAGGGCTCGGTGTACAGCTTCGTGGTGCACCACGCGCCCAAAGTGCCGGGGCGCACCCTGCCCTTCGTCATCGCTCTGGTCGAGCTCGAAGAAGGCGTACGTATGCTCGGCGAGCTACGCAACGTCGATCACGGCGACGTGACGATCGGAATGCCTGTGCACGCAACCTATATCGATTTCCCGGCCGGCGACGCCGGACCGGAGTGGACCTTGTACGCATGGGAGCCTGAGGGATGAGCGCGCCGGCGATTGCAGTGGGCACCCTGCTGCCCGAGCTCAAGATCTACGGCGACCCCACCTTCATCATCTCGACGGCTATTGCGACCCGGGACTATCAGGATGTGCACCACGACAGGGACAAGGCGCAGTCCAAGGGATCCAAGGACATCTTCGTCAACATCCTCACCGACACCGGGCTGGTGCAGCGCTTCCTGACGGACTGGGCCGGGCCGTCGGCATTGATCAAGTCGATCGGGCTACGGCTGGGGGTGCCGTGGTACGCCTACGACACGATCACCTTTTCCGGTGAGGTGACCGCGATGGAGGATGGCCTGATCACGGTGAAGGTGTTTGGCCGCAACAGCCTTGGCGACCACGTCATCGCGACTGCCACGCTCACGATCGGGGACGCGTAATGCTGTCGGGTAAGGCTGCCATCGTCGGCATCGGTGCCACCGACTTCTCGAAGAATTCGGGTCGAAGCGAGTTGCGTCTGGCGGCCGAGGCCGTGCTTGACGCCCTCGGCGACGCGGGCCTGAGCCCGTCTGACGTCGATGGCCTGACCACGTTCACGATGGACACCAACAACGAGACCGCGGTAGCGCGTGCGGCCGGCATCGGTGACCTGAAGTTCTTCGCCCAGACGGGCTACGGCGGGGGTGCCGCGTGCGGGACCGTGTTGCACGCGGCGATGGCGGTCGCTACCGGTGTGGCCGACGTTGTGGTGGCGTACCGGGCGTTCAACGAGCGGTCCGGTATGCGGTTCGGCCAGGTTCAGACCAGGTTAGCGGGAAGTTCTGGCGTACAGGCTGATTCGACCGCCGCCGACAATTCCTTTTCTTATCCACATGGCCTGTCCACGCCCGCTGCGCAGGTCGCCATGATCGCGCAGCGGTACATGCACTGGTCCGGCGCGACCAGTCGCGACTTCGGCGCCATCTCGGTGGCCGACCGCAAGCACGCTGCGAAGAACCCCAATGCGTACTTCTACGAGAAGCCGATAACCATTGAGGAACACCAGAATTCGCGGTGGATCGCCGAGCCGTTGCGGCTGCTGGACTGCTGCCAGGAGACAGACGGCGCGGTGGCGATCGTGGTGACATCGCCCGAGCGCGCGCGCGACCTCAAGCAGCGGCCTGCCATCATCGAGGCGGCGTCGCAGGGCTCCAGCCCGGACCAGTACACGATGGTCAGCTACTACCGCCCCGAACTGGGTCTGCCCGAGATGGGCCTGGTGGGTAAGCAGCTCTGGCAGCAGTCCGGTCTCTCGCCGGCCGATATCCAGACCGCGGTGATCTACGACCACTTCACCCCGTTCACGCTGATTCAGTTGGAGGAGTTGGGATTCTGCGGGCGCGGAGAAGCCAAAGACTTCATCGCGGATGGCGCGGTTGAGGTAGGTGGCCGGCTTCCGATCAACACGCACGGGGGTCAACTCGGTGAGGCGTACATCCACGGCATGAACGGCATCGCCGAGGGAGTCCGGCAGTTGCGCGGGACCTCGGTGAACCCGGTGCCTGACGTCGAGCACGTACTCGTTACCGCGGGCACCGGAGTCCCGACGTCCGGCCTGATCCTCGGCTAGCTTGGTCCCTTCCCGCCGAGCGTCACGCTGGCGTGGCTATCGGCGTCGAGCGTCACGCTGGCGTGATGCTGTGGATGGCGGCCTTGCGCTGACGTGACGCTCGACGCGACTCGTGGAACGCTGCCGTCATGGCAGAGCCATTCATCGGCAGTGAGGCGGTCGCGAACGGGGACGTTGTTAAGAGTGCTCTCCGAACTCGCTATAACAAATTGTTTCGCGACGTCTATATCGATCCCGACGCTGAGTTGACTCCGCTCGTTCGTGCCCGCGCGGGATGGCTGTGGTCGCGCCGCCGCGGCATTGTCGCGGGCCTCTTAGCTTCTGCGGCGCATGGAGCCGAATGGGTAGACGCGGCCGCGCCATTAGAGATCATCCATAGCAACAGGAATCCGCTACCAGGTCTGCGAATTCACGGTGACTTCATCGACGACGATGAGATCGCTCCGATCGAGGGGATACCTGTGACAACACCGGCTCGAACGGCCCTCGACTTGGCTTGCTGGTATCCAACGGATAGAGCGGTGGCAGCAATCGACGCCCTGATGCGGGCGACCGACCTGAAACTCGCTGACATTGAAACGTTGGTGCAGCGCTATCCCGCTCGACGCGGGATCAGGCGCGCACGCAAAGCTTTGGGTCTAGCGGACGCCGGCGCTCAGTCGCCCAAGGAGACCTGGCTTCGCCTGCTGCTGGTACGGGCTGGCTTGCCTCGACCACAGACGCAGATTCCGGTACTCGACGACTTTGGTGGCGCGATCGCCTATCTCGATCTGGGCTGGGAAGACGTCAAGGTGGCTGCCGAGTACGACGGCGATCATCATCGCAGCGATCGCTTGCAATACGACTGGGACATCAAGAGGCACGAAATGCTCGAGCGACTTGGCTGGATTGTGATCCGGGTTGTGGCGGGGGATGGGCCCGCCGCGATCATTAGCCGTGTCCGCGCAGCTGTGTCGCGTCGAGCGTCACGCTAGCGTGATGATGAGTGTGGGGCGCCACGCTGGCGTGACACTCGGCGGAAAAAGGGTTACGCGGGGATGAGCTCGACACCACTGAGCACGACGGCGTTGTCGCGGGACGGCGCGACGACGCTGGCCAGGAAGCGGCCGTCTTCCTTCCACACGTTGACTCGCAACGTCTCACCGGGGAAGGCGACGCCGGCAAAACGCGCGCCGTAGGCCGCGACGGCAGTGGCGTCGCCGTCCAACGCGGCGTCGGTGATGGCTTTGCAGGTCATGCCGTAGGTGCATAGCCCATGCAGGATGGGCTGGTTAAACCCTGCGGCAGCGGCGAACTCGGGATCCGAGTGCAGCGGATTGCGATCGCCACACAGTCGGTACAGCAGCGCCTGCTGCGGCAAGATCGGCACGTCGACCTCCAGGTCCGGCGCCCGGTCCGGCGCGCCGTCTGACGATGACGGACCGCGCTCGCCGCCGAATCCGCCTTCGCCACGCGCGAAGATGGACCGCTTCTGCGTCCACAGCAGGGTGCCGTCCGGCGCGTTCACCGTCGTTTCGCTCCAGATCACCGCGGCCTTGCCCTTGTCCCAGATCTCGGTGAACCGGGTGACGGCCTTGCCGGAGCCCGACGGTGGCAGCGGCGCGGGCACCTCGATGCGCTCGCTGGCGTGTAGCACCTTGCTCAGCTCGATGTCGATGCCGGGAAACTGCACCGTCGGCGGTTTGGTGACGTGGAAGGTGGCCGCGACGTTGCCGAAGGTCGGCAGCACCTGCGGTGTGTCGTCCACCAGGTAGCGCAGCTCGCGCGCGTCCATCGGATCCGCACCGGCGCCCAGACCGAGGTGGTAGAGCTGGATATCGTTGCTGGTCCAGGAGAATTCGATGGGCTCCAGCTCGGCCGCCAGCGCGGCTTCTACGTCGATCGGCATTTTCAGGCGTCTCCTGCTTCGGATCCAGCTATGTGTAGTGCTGCCAGATACCCGAATGTCATCGCCGGGCCAATGGTGCCGCCCGGACCGGGGTAGGTGTGCCCCATCACCGGGGCACTGACATTTCCTGCGGCATAAAGGCCTTCGATGATGCTGCCGTCGTCGCGCAGTGCACGCCCGTGCACATCGGTACGGATGCCGCCCTTGGTGCCCAGATCCCCGGGCACCATCTTGGCGGCGTAATAGGGTGCATGGGTGAGTTCGCCGAGGTTGGGATTGGGCTTGTTGGTCGGGTCGCCGTAGTACCTGTCGTACGCGCTTTCACCGCGGTGAAAGTCTTCATCGACACCTGAGCGGGCAAAGCCGTTGAACCGCGCTACCGTCTTGGCGAACTCGGCTACCGGTAGTCCGGCCTTGTCGGCGAGCTCCTCGAGCGTATCGGCCTGGATGATCACACCGGACTCCAGCCACTTTCGCGGAATACGTTGGCCGGGCTGCAGTCCCGCGAAGATGTAACGGTCCCGGTACTGCTGGTCGAAAACCAGCCACGCGGGGATGTTTTCGCCCGGCCCGGGGCCCTGGCCGTACTCGCCGCCGTACATGTGGTGGCAGGCTTCGACATACGGCATCGATTCGTTCATGAAACGATTGCCGGACATGTTGACGATGATCGAGCCCGGGGAGTTGCGCTCCGACAATGCAAACCACGGAGCTCCCACCAACGGGACCGTTGGGCCCCACCAGGCGTCTTCCATCAAATCTAGCGCAGCGCCCAGTTTTTCGCCCGCAACGATGCCGTCGCCGGTGTTAGCCTTGGCTCCCACAGTCCATTCGGTGGTGATAGGCGCACGCTGGTATTTCACCCGCATCTGTTCGTTGTGCTCGAAGCCGCCGGAGGCGAGGATCACACCGAGTCGCGCCTTGATCAACTGCGGCTCAGCTGACGCTTGGTCTGATTCCGACGAACCGCTGTCTCGCACATAGACTCCGCGCACCACGCCGTCCTCGAGGTAGAGGTCGGTGAGCGCGGTGTTGAGCTTGACCGGAACGCCGGCCCGCTGCAGCCCGATCCGCAGCGGCCCGATCAGGGCTCGGCCCATGCCGACGAGGTTCTTGCCGGTCGCTTTCGCCCACATCGTGCGGGCGCCGACCTTCAGGCTGCGCACCAGGCCACGCGGGTGCCGCTTGAGCTGATTCAACCGCACATAATCCTGTTGCATCACAACCACATTGAGCGGCACCTTGCCATAAGCAGGTTCGAGCCCGACTTCATCATCACCGAGCTTTTTGGCGTCGAACGGCTTGGGCTCGATTGAACGGCCGCCCGCGCGGCCCCCCGGTGCCTCGGGGTAGTAGTCGGAGTAGCGCGGCACCCAGCACATCTTCAGTGGCGAGTTCTTCAGGACGAATGACAACATCTCGGGCCCGCGCTCGAGATAGGTGTCGATGCGCTCCGGTTCGACGACGTCCCCGATGATGCCGTGCAGGTAGCTGCGGGCCGCCTCGCGGGTGTCCTGCACGCCGTCGCGCTTGAGCACCTCGTTGTTGGGGATCCAGACGCCGCCGCCGGAGCGCGCGGTAGAGCCGCCGAAATGTGGGGCCTTCTCGATGACTACTGTCGAGAGGCCGCGGTTTGCCGCGGTGAGGGCAGCCACCATGCCGGCTCCGCCGCTGCCGACCACGACGACGTCGAACTCCTGCGCTGTCATGTAGAACACGTTATAGAATTGCCCGGGCTGGGCGCTACCGGCCCGGTCAAACGGACGAGGGGACTTCGGCAAATGCTCAGTGTTGCGATCCGCGACGAGCTGGCCGCCGACTTGGCCCAAGCCGAACGGAGCCGCAAGCCGATCGCTCCGCTGACGTCTGCCTACCCCGATATTGACGTTGTCGACGCTTACGAGATCCAGCTGATCAACATCCGTCAGCGGATCGCGGAAGGGGCGCAGGTCGTAGGGCACAAGGTCGGGCTGTCGTCGTTGGCGATGCAACAGATGATGGGGGTCGACGAGCCGGACTACGGACATCTGCTCGACGAGATGGAGGTATTCGAGGACACGCCAATCGAGGCGGGGCGATACCTCTACCCGCGGGTTGAGGTCGAAGTCGGTTTCATCCTTGCCGCCGACCTGCCGGGTGCCGGCTGCACCGAGGACGACGTGCTGGCCGCCACTGCGGCCCTGGTCCCGTCCATCGAGTTGATCGACACCAGGATCACCGACTGGAAGATCGCGCTGTGCGACACCATCGCGGACAACGCGTCGTCGGCAGGCTTTGCACTGGGCGAAGCGCGGGTGTCGCCGGCCGATATCGACGTCAAGACGATCGATGCGGTACTGACCCGCAACGGCGAGGTGATCGCGGAGGGGCGCAGCGACGCCGTGCTGGGCAACCCGGTCACCGCGGTCGCGTGGCTGGCTCGCAAGGTCGAGAGTTTCGGAGTGCGCCTGCGGGCCGGTGACGTCGTGCTTCCCGGATCGTGTACTCGAGCTATCGACGCCCGCGCTGGTGACCACTTCGTCGCCGACTTCACGGGGCTGGGTTCAGTCCGTTTGTCGTTCGAATAGGCGCGGACTACTTTTGATTCAGTCTAAATTTCGGGAGCTTTAAAAGGAGCGACATGCCGTCTAAGGCGAGTGTGGCCATTGTCGGGTCGGGAAATATCAGTACCGACCTGCTCTACAAGCTGCTGCGATCGGACTGGCTGGAACCGCGTTGGATGGTCGGGATCGACCCCGAAAGCGAAGGCCTGGCGCGGGCCCGCAAGCTGGGGTTGGAGACCACTCATGAAGGGGTTGACTGGCTGCTGGCGCAGTCGGAGAAGCCTGACCTGGTGTTCGAGGCGACCAGCGCATACGTGCATCGGGACGCGGCGCCGAAGTATGCGGCCGCGGGTATCCGGGCTATCGATCTGACGCCGGCCGCGGTGGGGCCTGCGGTGATTCCGCCGGCGAACCTGCGGGCACATTTGGATGCGCCGAACGTCAACATGATTACCTGTGGGGGGCAGGCGACGATTCCGATCGTGTATGCGGTGTCGCGGGTCGTTGAAGTTCCTTACGCCGAGATTGTGGCGTCGGTGGCGTCCGTTTCCGCGGGTCCGGGCACCCGGGCAAACATCGACGAATTCACCAAGACCACGTCGCGCGGTGTGGAAACCATCGGTGGGGCCGCGCGCGGCAAGGCGATCATCATCCTGAACCCTGCCGACCCGCCGATGATCATGCGCGACACCATCTTCTGCGCGATCCCGGAGGACGCCGATCGTGACGCGATCGCCGCCTCCATCCGCGAAGTGGTGGCCGAGGTGCAGACCTATGTGCCCGGATATCGGCTGCTCAACGACCCGCAGTTCGACGAGCCGTCGATGCACTCCGGCGGCCAGGCCGTGGTCACCACGTTCGTCGAGGTTGAGGGGGCCGGGGATTACCTGCCGCCGTATGCGGGCAACCTCGACATCATGACTGCTGCTGCCACCAAGGTCGGCGAGGAGATCGCCAAAGAGACTCTTGCAGTCACGGGAGGTAAGCGATGACCGGCGCCGACGATGCAGAGCGTAGCGATGAGGAGGAGGCGGCGTCATGAGCACCGGCGTCGACGATGCAGAGCGTAGCGATGAGGAGGAGGCGGCGTCATGAGCAGTGAGGGCATTTGGGACGTCCGGATCACGGACACCTCGCTGCGCGACGGGTCACACCACAAGCGCCACCAATTCACCAAGGAAGAGGTCAGCGCGATCGTTGCGGCGCTGGATGCCGCCGGAGTGCCGGTGATCGAGGTGACCCACGGCGACGGTTTGGGTGGTTCCTCGTTCAACTACGGCTTTTCCAAGACCCCCGAACAGGAATTGATCAAGCTAGCCGCCGAGACCGCAAAAGACGCCAAAATCGCGTTTTTGATGCTGCCCGGCGTGGGCACCAAAGAGGACATCAAAGCGGCGCAGGACAATGGCGGCTCGATCTGTCGGATCGCCACGCATTGCACCGAGGCCGACGTTTCGATCCAGCACTTCGGGCTGGCCCGCGAGCTGGGCCTGGAAACCGTCGGGTTTTTGATGATGTCGCACACCATTTCGCCGGAGAAGCTGGCCAGTCAGGCCCGGATCATGGCTGACGCCGGTTGTCAGTGTGTCTACGTCGTCGACTCCGCCGGTGCGCTGGTGCTGGACGGCGTGGCCGACCGGGTGTCTGCGCTGGTTGCCGAACTCGGCGAGGACGCCCAGGTTGGTTTTCATGGGCACGAAAACCTCGGGCTGGGGGTGGCCAACTCGGTGGAGGCGGTGCGCGCCGGGGCCAAGCAGATCGACGGCAGCGTGCGCCGGTTCGGGGCGGGCGCGGGCAACGCGCCCGTCGAGGCCTTGATCGGGGTTTTCGACAAGATCGGCGTCAAGACGGGGATCGACTTCTTCGATATCGCCGACGCCGCCGAGGACGTGGTGCGGCCGGCCATGCCCGCCGAGTGCCTGCTCGACCGAAACGCGCTGATCATGGGGTATTCCGGCGTCTACTCCAGCTTCCTCAAACACGCCGTTCGCCAGGCCGAGCGTTATGGCGTGCCCGCCCACCAGCTGCTGCACCGGGCCGGTCAGCGCAAGCTCATCGGCGGCCAGGAAGACCAACTCATCGACATCGCGCTGGAAATCCAACGTGAGCAGGAAAATGGCGCTGCGGCATCGCGTTAATAGCCACCGGTTGACGGCCTTGTGACGGATGTGCGCGGTGTTCTCGGTGCTTGGCCTGAGTTCGCGGAAAAGCAAGAATCTCCGTCGGGATTGGCATACCGTTCCAGTTGTCCTCGGCTCACAGTTTGAGGAGAATAGACTCGTCTTCAGTCGCCGACGGAAGTTAGGAGGGGCCCGATGAGTTTCTTCGCGTTGCCGCCGGAAATCAATTCGCTGCTGATGTACTCGGGCGCTGGTTCCGCTCCGATGCTGGAAGCCGCGGCGGCTTGGAACGGGTTGGCCTCGGAGTTGGGGACTGCGGCCGAGTCGTTTGCGTCGGTGACTTCTGGGTTGGCGGGTCAGGCGTGGCAGGGCGCTGCCTCGAAGGCGATGACGCAGGCAGCTGCTCCCTATGCGGGCTGGTTGCATGCGGCGGCGAGTCAGGCATCCGGGGCGGCGTCCCAAGCCCAGGCGGTGGCCAGTGCGTTTGAGTCCGCTCTGACGGCGACGGTGCATCCGCTGCAGGTGCAGGCAAACCGCAATACATTCGTGCAGTTGATTCGGTCGAATTTCTTTGGATTCAACGCGCCGGCGATCATGGCAACCGAGGCCTACTACGAGGAGATGTGGGCCCAGGATGTGTCCGCGATGGTGGGCTACCACGGTGGGGCGGCGGCGGCGGCGGGACAATTGATGTCAGGTCTGCCCAGCCTGTCGGGCATGCCCAGCTTGGGTGGTGGAGCCATGAGCGGCCTCGCCGGCCTCGCCGGTGCCGGTGGCAGCGGCGCCGGAAGCACCGGCGGCGCCAGCCAAGGCGGGGGCACTCAAGCCAACCCAAACGCGGGAGCCGACCCAAACGCGGGAGCCAACCCCAACTCGGGCGCCGGCAACGTCGTCGGCGGGGGCGCGGGAGCCTCCAGCGGCGGCAGTGCAAACGCCAATCTCGGCTTCCCGACCAGCAGCGGATACATTGACGGCGGAAGTCTGAGCGGCAGCAACGTCGCTGGTGGTATCGCCGGCGGTGATCCCAGCGCCGGCCTGACGACTGCCGGCGGCAGTGACTTGGGGAACGCAAACCTTGGTGGCGCCAGTATGGCGGGCGGAACTGCGGGCCTCGGCAGTGTCGGTATGTCCGCGGCAATGATCGCTTCGGCAACAATGGGAGCCTCAGCATCGGGATCGTCGGGCACACCAACTCCGACGGAAGCGCCGGCGCCGGCCGCGCCGGCAACGCCAGCTGTCCCAGAAGCCGTGGAAACGACGGAAGACGTCGCGGAAACACGGCCGACAGGGGCAACCCCGCTAATTTCGACACAGGCCGCGGCAGGACCGGCGGCAACAATTACCGCACCGGAGCCCGCGAAGGCTCCGGCGCAGGAGGCCGACGAGGAAGAGCATCGGGTTCGCCAACGCGCGTAGCAACGGTAATCTCGAAAACATGACCGCGAAGACCGCCAGCCCGCGTCACCGCGGGCTTTACAGCCTGCTCGCCGCCGGTCTACTGACTGCCGCCGCGTCCGTGGTGATCGCGGCGCCGGCGGCAATGGCGGAACCGTGCAATAAGACTTTCGGTGAATCCGCCTCTCAAACCGTCCAGTCGTACCTGGACCGGCATCCAGATGTTAAGGCTCAGCTAACGTCCAAGTCCCAGGCGGAGGGGGGCGACGGATCGGTGATCGATTATCTCAACCGGCACCCGGATGTCCGGCAGGCATTGATCACTCTGGCCAACGAGTGCACATCCTAAGCTAGTGGGCTTCGTATCAAGGCGGCGCTCAAACGCGCTCGACGACACGCCGGAATGTTCGCCATTGACGAAAAAGTAGAACACGTTCTAGCGTCTAGGCGTGCTCACTCATTCCTTCTCTGGTCCCCTCACCGACTCGATCGCCGAAGCCGAAAAGCTCGTCGCGGCCGCGCCACACATCGAGACCGAAGCCGATCTGCTCGAAGGACTGCAATATCTTGCCGGGGGCATCTCGGCATGCATCCATCTGGCCTTCGACTACGACCGCGACCACCCCTTTCTGCAGTCGGGCACGGGGCCGTTCACCAAGATGGGCCTCGACAACCCCGACACGCTGTACTTCGGCACCCGGCTACACGCCGACCGCGATTACGTGGTGACCGGCGTGCGGGGCACCACGACCGACCTGAGTTTCCAGCTGCTGGGCGGCGAGTACACCGACGACAACGTGCCCGCCAGCCAGGCCGCCTTTGACGACCGTGAACTTGAGATCGCCGCCGACGGCACCTTCGAATGGCGGGTGCGTCCGACAAGCCCCGGTCAGCTGGTGATGCGCGAGGTGTACGGCGACTGGTCGGCACAGCGCGGCACGCTGGCGATCGCCCGGCTGGACACCGCGGGCACCGCGCCGCCGGCGCTGACCCGTCAGTTGATCGACAAGCGTTATGCGACGGCGGGAAGGCAGCTGGTGCAGCGCGTGAAGACCTGGCTGCAGTTCCCGCAGTGGTTCTACCTCAACCTCCCGGTCAACACTATGGTGGCGCCGCGGCTGACCCCGGGCGGCCTCGCGACCCAGTATTCGTCGGTCGGGCATTACGACCTTCGACCCGATCAGGCGCTGGTGATCACCATTCCGGTCACCGATGCGCCTTACCTCGGCTTCCAGCTCGGCAGCCTCTGGTATATCTCGCTGGATTACATCAATCACCAAACATCGCTGAACAACACCCAGGCTCAACCGGATCCGGACGGGAAGGTCCGCATCGTCGTCTCGGACCAGAACCCGGGTGTCACCAACTGGGTCGAGACCCTGGGCCACCGGCGCGGCTATCTGCAGTTCCGCTGGCAACGGGTGTCCCGTCAGCTCACCGAGGCCGACGGGCCCACCGTTGAACTGGTCGACATCGACGCGGCGCCGAGCGCACTGCCTCATTTTGAACACAACAAGATTTCCGAGGAAGATTGGCGCGGGCGAATTGCGCTGCGACAACAACAGATTCAGGCGAGGATGCTGGGATGACGAAGTTGCTCGACGGCAAGGTTGTGGTGATCAGTGGTGTCGGACCGGGACTCGGAACTACGCTGGCGCACCGATGCGGGCGAGAGGGCGCCGACCTGGTGCTGGCGGCACGCACCGTGGAACGGCTCGACGAGCTGGCGAAACAGCTCAACGACGCCGGACATAAGGCGGTGGCGGTGCGCACCGACATTACCGACGACGAAGAGGTAAGTTACCTCGTAGAGTCCACTGTGGCGGCCTACGGCAAGGTCGACGTGCTGGTCAATAATGCGTTCCGGGTGCCGTCGATGAAACCATTGGCCGCCACCTCATTTCAGCACATCCGGGACGCGATCGAGCTCAGCGCGCTCGGGGCGTTGCGACTCATTCAGGCTTTCACGCCGGCCTTGGAGCAGGCTGCCGGGTCGATCGTCAACGTCAACTCCATGGTGCTACGCCACTCACAGGCCAAATACGGCGCCTACAAGATGGCCAAGTCGGCGCTGCTGTCCATGTCGCAGTCGCTGGCGACTGAACTCGGCGAGAAGGGCATTCGCGTCAATTCCGTGGCACCCGGTTACATCTGGGGTGAGACATTGCAGGGTTACTTCGAACATCAGGCCGGCAAGTACGGCACCACGGCGGATCAGATCTACCAGTCGACCGCGGCGAACTCCGACCTCAAGCGGCTGCCCACCGAGGACGAGGTGGCCTCGGCGATCTTGTTCATGGCCAGTGACCTGTCCAGCGGCATCACCGGTCAGACCTTGGACGTCAACTGCGGGGAATACCACAACTGATGGAGATCTGATGGAGACACGGACCGATGTCGGTACCGTCGATGAACTTCATGCCTCGGCCGCCAAGCTGGTCGGGCTCGACGATTTCGGCACCGACGACGACAACTACCGCGAGGCACTTGAGGTGCTGCTGGACTCGTACCGGCGCGACGCGGGCCTTACGGTATTGGGCAGCAAGATGAATCGGTTCTTCCTGCGCGGCGCGCTGGTGGCCCGATTGCTCTCCGAATCCGCGTGGAAGCAATACCCGCAGCATGCCGACGTCACTATCGAACGGCCGATCTTCGTCACCGGGTTGGTGCGTACCGGCACCACGGCGCTGCACCGGCTACTGGGTGCCGACCCGGCGCATCAGGGCCTGCATCTGTGGCTGGCCGAGTTCCCGCAACCGCGGCCGCCCCGCGACACCTGGGAGTCAAACCCGCTGTATCGCCAACTCGACGCACAATTCACCCAGCATCACCAAGACAATCCCGACTACACCGGTCTGCATTTCATGGCCGCGTACGAGTTGGAGGAGTGCTGGCAGCTGCTGCGCCAGTCGCTGCATTCGGTCTCCTACGAGACCCTGTCGCACCTGCCCAGCTACGCGCAATGGCTGTCGCAGCAAGACTGGACGCCGTCATATCAGCGGCACCGCAGGAACCTTCAGCTGATCGGGCTGAACGACGTCGGCAAGCGGTGGGTGCTGAAGAACCCCAGCCATCTTTTCGCGTTGGACGCTTTGATGGCAACCTATCCCGACGCGCTGGTGATCCAGACCCATCGGCCGGTCGAGACGATCATGGCCTCGATGTGCTCATTGGCGCAGCAAACCGCCGACGGGTGGTCGACGACGTTCTTCGGCGCCCAGATCGGTGCTGACGCGATGGAGACCTGGTCACGCGGTCTGGAGCGGTTCGATACCGCACGGGCCAAATATGATTCGGCTCAATTCTGCGACGTGGACTACCACGATCTGATCGCCGATCCGATGGCCACAGTTGCCGAGGTCTACCGGCACTTCGGACTGACGCTGACCGACGAAGCTCGGCAGGCGATGGCGGACATCCACGCCGAGAGCCAGACGGGGGCACGGGCGCCGAAGCACACGTACTCGCTGGCCGACTACGGCCTTACCGTCGAGTCGGTCAAGGAGCGGTTCGCCGGGCTGTAGCGGGGGGCGTCAGGCGTCCGGCAGGTCTTGCAGGTACCCCTCGGCGACGGCATGCTCGATACTGTCACCCAGGCGCGGGCATGACTTGGTGCGCGCGGTGTCTCCACCGGACGCCCGCACTTCGGCGAAGTGCGCACAGCGTTGCGTGGCCTGGCCATTCCATTGCACCGCAGTGTGTCCCGGCCCCATCCGCTTGACGCTGACGGTTACGTGGCAGAACCGGCAATCCACCGCTCGCAGGCCCGACGTGAGGTAACGCTCGCGGTCGGCACGGGAGGCTTCGGCAACCGCGGCGGCACGCTGTGGATCGTTAGCGAAATCCCTTGACTTCGACCAGGATTCAGATCCACCGTTTCCGTTGGACCCGTTGCGCTCCTCATCGTCGTGATGATCGCCGTGCAACAACAACATCGACCGGGCCAGCCGGTCTACGTCGGGAAGCGCCGGCTGGTCTTCTTGCGAGGTCATGCCAATCAGTGCTGTTCAGCGGGCACGTCGTCGGAAACTTCCCGTGCTTTCAGGTTCTCTTCGACCTCGACGTTCCAGTATTCGTTGGCGCGGGTCGTGTCCACTTCGATCTCGAAGCGCTCCACCATTTCGGGGGCGACGTCGGCTGCATCCACATAGAATTGCTGATACCAGCGGCGCAGCTGATACACGGCGCCGTCCTCCTCGACCAGCAAGGGGTTGTCGATCCTGGTTTTGTGCTTCCAGATTTCGACGTCCTGCAGGAATCCCTTGCTGACCCCTTCGGTGAACACCCGGGACAGCTTGTCGGTCATTTCTTCGTCCATGCCCTTGGGCTTTTCGACGACGACGCCCCATTGCAGTACGAACGAGTTCTGCGTCACCGGGTAGTGGCAGTTGATCAGAATCGACTCGGCCTTGTAGCCACCGTAGCTGTTGTGCAGCCAGTTGATCATGAACGACGGACCGAAGTAGGACGCCTCCGAATCCAGCTGTGCCTCACCGTAAGACGTCCCCAGGTCATCCACATCGGGCCGGCCTAGGTTGTGCAGGTACTGCGAGGCGATGTGGCCCTCGAAGACGTTCTTGAAGTGCGTCGGCAGACCGAAATGGATGTAGAAGAAGTGCGCCATGTCGGTGACGTTGTCGATGATGTCGCGGCAGTTGGATCCCTCGATGAGGATGCTGTTCCAGCGCCAGTTGGTCCATTCGTCGCTGGCGGCTTCGGGAATCTCGGGGATCCTGACCGCGGGGTCCGGCGGATTGCCCTCGTGGTCGTGCCACACGAACAGCAGGCCGCCGCGGACGTCGGTCGTCCACGACCGAGTCCGCGCGGTTTTTGGCGTGCGCTTGGCATACGGCACCAGCTTGCACCGGCCATCGCCACCCCAGCGCCAGTCGTGGAACGGGCATGCGACCTCGTCGCCCTTGATGGTGCCCTCGGACAGGTCGCCGCCCATGTGCCGGCAGTAGCCGTCAAGGACCTTCACGTCGCCTTGCGAGTCGGCGAAAACCACCAGCTTGGTACCAAACGCCTGGATCGCGTGTGGCTTGCCATCCTGGAAGTCCTTTGCGACGCCCAGGCAGTGCCAGCCCCGGGCGTACCTGGTCGGCAAGGCGCCGGGGTCGATTTCCCGGATGCCGACCGTATTGGTGTCGGTAGTCACCTGATCACCTCCAACTCACTAGCCTCTAACTAGAACACGTTACAGTTTTTGGGCTGGCATGTACACCGATGACGCCTCTGACTTGGCTTTCGCGAGGCGGTTCACGCCTGCGGGTACATCTAGAGGATTCCGGCCGGGGTGTTGGCAGTCGGAGCGCCCGCCCAGGTGAAGGGGCCGATAGCGGGCACCGGCGCGGAACTATGGCTCAACGTCAATCCGCAGGTCTATCGCGACTTGGCGCAGCGGCATCTGGCGTGACTGCAGCTCATCTAGAACCGTCGGTCGGCGAGCCGGTCAGCCGATCTTCTTGGCGCTGCCCGCGGCTTGGTCGATCTCCCAATACGCGCGCAACGCGGCCATCCGCCCGTCCGCAGTTGCCTTGTAGGTGAACACGCCCTCAGCGGTGACCTGGTAGTCGCCCGTGGTGATCAGGATGTGCCCGACGTTGGCCTCTTCGTTGCCGCACTGGTAGGTGTCGCGGAAGACGAACTCGATCTTGTCGGTCGGGGCGATGGCTTTGTCCCAGAACGCCGATATCGCAGCGCGGCCGCGGTGTCCGTTGCCTTCCGGGTCGAAGGGGGACGGCCCAATGGGATCTTCGACGATGCCGTCGTCGTCGAATACCGCCAGCCAGGCTTCTTTGTCCCTGGCTATGACCGCCTCCCGGGATCGCCGGCCGGCCTCGTGCGCGGGATGCTCATCGCTCATGCGTTTGTCTTCTCGGGCTTGTCGGCGCTGACCACCCACATGGAGAAATACTGCGCGCCGCCGCCGTAGGCATGTCCCAATGCTTTTCGCGCACCCGGAACCTGATGGTCTCCACCCTTGCCCATCACCTGGATCGCCGACTCGGCAAAACGGATCAGGCCCGAGGCGCCGATCGGGTTCGACGACAACACTCCGCCGGAGGGATTCACCGGGAGCCGCCCGCCGATCGCGGTCTCGCCGGCCTCGGTGAGCTTCCAGCCTTCGCCCTCGGGCGCAAACCCCAAGCTCTCCAACCACATCGGCTCGAACCAGGAGAACGGCACGTAGATCTCCGCGACGTCGATCTCGTCGATGGGGCTGGTGATGCCGGCGCCCTTCCACAGCGCGGCGGCCGCGTCGCGGCTGGCCTGCGGGTTGACCTGGTCGCGCCCGGAGAACTGTAGCGGCTCGGTGCGCAGCGCGGTCGCGTGAATCCAGGCCACCGGATGTCCTTGCGCCAGGTGGGCTTCGGCAATTTCCTCGTCGCCGATCACCACAGCGCAGGCGCCGTCCGACGAGGGGCAGGTCTCGTCGTAACGGATCGGATCCCACAGCATTGGGGATTCCATCACCTTCTCGACGGTGATGTCGGGCTGCTGCAGGTGCGCCAACGGGTTGCGGCTGCCGTTCAGCCGGTCTTTGGTCGCGACGATGGCGCCGATGTTCAGCGGTGCACCGGAACGGCGGATGTAGGACCGAACGTGCGGGGCGAAATACCCGCCCGCGCCCGCGCCCACCGGCTTGATGAACGGGATCGGAATCGACAACGCCCACATGGCATTCGACTCCGACTGCTTCTCCCAGGCCATCGCCAGCACGCGGCGGTACTTGCCCGACTGCACCAGGCTGGCCGCGACCACCGCGGTGGACCCGCCGACCGAACCCGCGGTGTGCACCCGGATCAGCGGCTTGCCGGTGGCGCCCATAGCGTCGGACATGAATAGCTCCGGCATCATGACGCCCTCGAAGAAGTCGGGCGCCTTGCCGACCACGACCGCGTCGATGTCGTCGAAGGTGGACCCGGAATCTTCCAGCGCGCGGTCGATGGCCTCGCGCACCAGGCCGTTCATTGAAACATCTTTGCGCTTGGCCACATATTTCGTCTGCCCGGTTCCGAGCACCGCGGCGAGGTTTGCCCCTGCACCGGCCATCAGTTGTTTCCTTCCATGACCGCGACCAGATTCTGTTGCAGTGCCGGCCCGCTGGTGGCGTGTGCCAGCACCCGCCCCGCCGATCCGTTCCAGATATGTTGGGCCGCAAAGCCGATGCGCTCGAGCCCGGCAACGAACATCGGGTTGGCCGACAGCGCGCCGCCCGACGGGTTGACTTTGGTCTTCTCCGGTATCCCGATGGCTTCGGCCAGGATCAGGTGCTGGTGGGAGAAGGGCGCATGAATCTCGGCGACATCGAGTGAGCCGGTGTTGCCTCCGGCGGCCGCCTTGGCCGCCGCTTGGGTCGACGGCGACTCGGTGAGGTTGCGTGCACCGAGTACGGGGGTTTCGATGCGGTGCTCGATTCCGGCGATCCAGGCCGGGTTCTCCCGCAACCCACGGGCGCGGTCGCCGGCCGCCAGCACGATCGCTGCCGCGCCATCGGTGATGGGTGCGATGTCGTGGCGGTGCAGCGGGTCGTTGAAGAACGGCCGGGCCAGCAGCTCGTCGATGCTCTTTGCCGGCTTCTCGGAGTCGTTGCGCTCGGACTGTGCGAACGAGTCGAGGGCGACCTGGGCCATGTGCTCGTGAGTCCACTTGCCGGAGTCCAGCCCGATGCGGGCCTGCAGCCCTGCCAATGACACCGAGTCCGGCCACAGCGGCGCCACGGTGTAGGGGTCGGTCTGTCGGGACAGGATCTGACGCAGGATTCCGGCCGAGGACTTCCCGAAGCCGTACACCAGTGCGGTGTCGACCTCGCCGGTGAGGATCTTGATGTAGGCCTCGTAAAGGGCCCAGGCGGCGTCCATTTCGACGTGCGACTCGTTGATCGGCGGAATGGCGCCGATCGAGTCGATCGCCGAGATGAATGAGAATGCCCGTCCGGCAAGGTAATCCGAGGATCCGGAGCACCAGAAGCCAATGTCGGTCTGCTTGATGCCCAGCTCTTCGTAGAGCTGGGCGAAGCACGGAATCAGCATCTCGACGCCGTTGGTGGTGCCGTCAGTGCGGCGGACATGCGGGGCGTGGGCAAAGCCGACCACCGCAACGTTGCGATCACTCATGTGTGGGTAGGCCCTTTACAGGTGGTGCTTGTAGGTGTCGTATTCGGCGTCCGGCTCGCCGGTAGGCCGGAAATACTCAATGTTGTCGATGCCGAAGCCCCACTCCTCGCGAGGCCTCCACACCGCCTCGACCCGCATGCCCATCCGCACCTCGTGCGCATCGATGTCGGCGACCAGGTGCAGGAACGCGATGTCGGCCCCGTCGAGCAGCACATAGGCGGCCACGTACGGAGGCTTGATGCGCTGGCCCTGGAACGGGATGTTGATGATCGCGAACGTCGTCACCGTGCCCTTGTCCGGCAGCTCGACGAAGTCGGTCGTCGGCTGGCCGGTGGCCGGGTCCGCACCGTGCGGCGGGAAGTAGACCTTGCCGTTTTCACCCGTCTTGGCGCCGAGCAGCCTGCCTTCCGCGATGGCGCGCAGGTAGGCGCTCTCCTCATGGGAGGCGGTGTGCTGAATTGTCAGCGACACCGGCGTGACGATCATGGTGACCGGGTCTTTTTCGTCGCCGCTCGGTTCGGGAACGGATTCGGCTTCGTCACCGAGCGCGAAGTAGGCGATGTCGGTGATAGCGCCCACCGGTTCGTCGGCCCAGTGCACATGCACCCTGGTGCCGGTGCGTATCTTGCCCGGCTCGCCGGCGTCCACCGCGTGTATCAGCGGGGTGTCGGCGCCGTCGAGTTTGATCAGCGCCCAGGCGAACGGACGGTCCAGCGGTTGGCCATCCAGCGGCTCGGGCTGCCAGGTCCAAGACACCACGGTGCCGACACTGGATACCGGTACCATCTCGCCCAGCGGTTCGTAGGTAACCGGGTCGTATTCTGCCGGCGGCACATGCACCCGACCATCCGACCCGCGGACCCCCAACACACGCCGCTCGCGCAGTGCGGTGAAGAACTTGCCGAGGGTGGCGCCGACTGAACGGGTGTAGTCAAACGACAACGTTAGGGGCGCGGAGAGTGGTGGCTCAGGGTGATCGATCAGGATCGGGCTGCTTGAACTGGCTGTCACGCCATCGAGTAGAACAGGTTCTAAGAATGGTTTCAAGGAGGCAGGGATGAAGCTCGGACTGCAGCTCGGGTATTGGGGCGCCCAACCGCCAGAGAACCACGGGGAACTCGTGGCCGCCGCCGAAGCCGCCGGCTTCGATGCCGTGTTCACCGCGGAGGCGTGGGGATCCGACGCCTACACCCCGTTGGCCTGGTGGGGCTCGTCGACGCAGCGGATCCGGCTTGGCACCTCAGTGATCCAGCTTTCCGCCCGGACGCCGACCGCATGCGCGATGGCTGCGCTGACGCTGGACCACCTCAGCGGTGGCCGGCACATGCTCGGGCTTGGGGTGTCCGGACCGCAGGTGGTGGAGGGCTGGTACGGCCAGTCGTTCCCGAAGCCGCTGGCCCGCACCCGCGAATACATCGACATCATCCGGCAGGTGTGGGCCCGGCAGGGGCCGGTGACCAGCGACGGCCCCCACTACCCGCTGCCATTGAAGGAGGGAGGCGGGCGACCGGCGACTGGCCTCGGCAAGCCGCTCAAGTCGATCACCCACCCGCTGCGCGCCGACATCCCGATCCTGCTGGGCGCCGAAGGACCGAAGAACGTTGCGCTGGCGGGCGAGATCTGCGACGGCTGGCTGCCGATCTTCTACACCCCGCGCATGGCCGACACCTACAACGAATGGCTCGACGAGGGGTTCGCCCGCCCCGGCGCGCGTCGTAGCCGTGAGGATTTCGAGATCTGCGCGACCGCCAACATTGTCATCACCGACGACCGCGCCGCCGCGTTCGCGGCCATGAAGCCCTACTTGGCCCTGTACATGGGCGGCATGGGCGCCGAAGACACCAACTTCCACGCCGACGTGTACCGCCGGATGGGCTACGGAGAGGTGGTCGACGACGTGACCAAGCTTTTCCGCAGCAATCAGAAGGACAAGGCCGCGGAAGTCATTCCTGACGAGGTCGTCGACGACGCCGCGATCGTGGGCGACTTGGACTACGTGCGTAAGCAGATCAAGGCCTGGGAAGCCGCCGGCGTCACGATGATGGTCGTCAGCGGCCGTAATACCGCGCAGATCAACGAACTCGCCGGGCTAGTGTGAGCCGACCTTGCCAGGGGTTTAGAACACGTTCTAGATTGGCCCGATGACTACCTCGCAGCACACCATCGCGGGCACGGTAATCACGATGCCGGTGCAGATCCGCAAGGCGACTCAGCACATGGCGATGTTCTCCGTTGACGCCGACGCCGCGCAGCGGCTGATCGACTACAGCGGACTGCAGGTCTGCCGTTACCTGCCAGGGCGTGCGATCGTGGTCCTGATGTTGATGCACTACATCGATGGCGACCTCGGCCAGTACCATGAATTCGGCACGAGCGTGATGGTCAACACTCCGGGCTCGAATGCAAGCGGACCGCGGGCCCTCGGGGCGGCCGGCGCCTTCATCCACCACCTGCCCGTCGACCAGGCGTTCACGTTGGAAGCGGGAACCACGATCTGGGGCTACCCGAAAGTCATGGCGGACTTCACTATTCGGGAAGGCCGGCAGTTCGGTTTCGACGTCAGCATCGATGGGCAACTGGTGGTCGCCATGGAATTTCGCCGCGGCCTGCCGATTCGACTCACCCCACGCCAGCAAGCGCAGCGCAGCTACTCACACCGCGACGGGGTAACCCGCGAAACCTCCTTCGAACACACGCTGGACGGTGTGCGCACTCGATTTGGTGGGGTGCGCGTCACGCTGGGCGATCACCCGTACTCGAAAGAGCTGGCGTCGCTGGGCTTTCCGAAGCGGGCGATGCTTTCCAGCTCTGTTGACCACGTACAAATGACATTCGGCGACGCTCAGGAGATCTCATGACCGCGAACACATTGGGGACGAGACCAGATGTCGATCTGACCGACGGCACCTTTTACGCGGGTGACTCCCGGGCCGTGTACCGCTGGATGCGGGAAAACGAGCCGGTCTTTCGGGATAGCAAGGGACTGGCCGCCGCGGCGACGTACCAGGCAGTCATCGACGCGGAGCGCAACCCCGAGTTGTTCTCGAACGCCGGCGGCATCCGACCCGACCAGCCGGGTGTCGAGATGATGATCGAGATGGACGATCCGCAACATCTGTTGCGCCGCAAGCTCGTCAACTACGGGTTCACCCGCAAGCGGGTGAAGAATCTAGAAGCCTCGATCACCTCGCTGTGCGACACGCTAATCGACGCCGTGTGCGAACGTGGCGAGTGCGACTTCGTCTGGGACCTCGCCGCGCCACTCCCGATGGCCGTCATCGGCGACATGCTCGGCGTGCGCCCCGAAGAACGCGAGATGTTCCTCAAGTGGTCCGACGATCTGGTCAGCTCGTTGAGCAGCACTGCGGCCGAGGCGGACATCCAGGTCACCATGGAGGCCTTTGCCGCCTACAGCGGATACATGATGGGGATGATCGAGGCCCGCAAGGCGGAACCGACCGACGATCTGGTCAGCGTCCTGGTGAACGCGGAGGTCGAAGGATCGCGCCTAGAGGACCACCAGATCGTCACCGAGGTGCTGTTGCTGCTGATCGGCGGCGACGAGACCACCCGGCACACGCTGTCCGGCGGAACGCGGCAGCTGCTCCGCCACCCCGATCAGCACCGCCGGCTGGCCAACGACCTGGGATTGCTGCCCAACGCGATCGAGGAGATGCTGCGCTGGACGGCGCCGGTGAAGAACATGGCGCGCACGATCACCGCCGACACCGAATTCCACGGTACCCAACTGCACAAGGACGAGAAGATCATTCTGCTGTTCGAGTCGGCCAACTTCGACGAGAAGGTGTTCGACGACCCCGACACCTTCAACATCGAGCGCTACCCGAACAACCACCTTGCTTTCGGCTTCGGCACGCACTTCTGCCTAGGGAATCAGCTCGCCCGGCTGGAGCTGTCGATCATGCAGACGCGCCTGCTGCAGCGCCTTCCGGATATGCGACTCGCGTCGGACGCCGCGCTGCCCCTGAGGCCGGCGAACTTTGTGTCCGGCCTGGAGAAAATGCCGGTGACGTTCACCCCAACCGCTCCGCTCTGACCCTTTCGCCGCTCGGCCAGCCACCCGCGAGCAGACGCAAACTCGCACGAATCTGCGCGGGAAAGTGCGATTCTGTGTCTGCTCGCGCGAGCGGCGGCTAGCGGTTCTGGAAGTTGGGCTTGCGCTTCTCGGCGAACGCCCGCGGGCCTTCTTTGGCATCCTCGGACAGGAACACCTTGATGCCGATCTGGGTGTCGATCTTGAACGCGTCGTTCTCGTTCATGCCTTCGGTCTCTCGGATCGCCCGCAGGATCGCCTGCACGGCCAGCGGCCCGTTGTTCTCGATGAGCTGTGCGATCTCGAGCGCCTTGGTCAGCGCTTGACCGTCGGGCACCAGGTACCCGATCAACCCGATGTCCTTGGCCTCGGCCGCGGTGATGTGCCGTCCGGTCAACAGCAAGTCGCACGCCACCGTGTAGGGGATCTGGCGCACCAGGCGCACGGCCGAACCGCCCATTGGGTACAGGCTCCACTTGGCCTCGGAGATGCCGAACTTGGCGCTCTCGCCGGCGATCCGGATGTCGGTGCCCTGCAGGATCTCGGTGCCTCCGGCGATCGCGGGGCCTTCGACGGCCGCGATCAGCGGTTTGGTCAGCCGGCGCCCTTTCAACAGGGCGTCGATGCGCGACGGGTCGTAGCTGCCGTCTTTGAATGAGTCGCCCGGCGGCTTCTTGGTTGCTGCCTTGAGGTCCATGCCTGCACAGAAGTAGCCGCCGGCACCGGTCAGGATGCAGCACCTGATGTCGTCGTCGTTGTCGACGCGGTCCCACGCCTGGACCATGATCTCCATCATTTCGGTGCTCAGCGCGTTGCGGGCGTGTGGTCGGTTGAGCGTGACGATGAGCGTGTGACCGCGCTTTTCGACCAGCGCGTCTGCTTCACTGGGTCCCGGATCCACGTTTGCTGGAGCTCCTTGGCTATTGGGAGCCACGGCCACCGCCTCTCGCTCGACATTGGGCATTCGCTTGTCAAGAAATGTAACACGTTCTAGTTTGGTGGCCGTGGCCCTGAATATCGCCGACCTTGCCGAGCACGCTATTGACGCTGTGCCCGACCGTGTAGCCCTCATCTGCGGCGACGAGCAGCTGACCTACGCCCAACTAGAAGAGAAAGCCAACCGGCTTGCGCACTACCTGATCGATCAGGGCGTGCAGAAGGACGACAAGGTCGGTCTGTACTGCCGCAACCGGATCGAGATCGTCATCGCGATGCTGGGCATCGTCAAGGCCGGCGCCATCCTGGTAAACGTCAACTACCGCTACGTCGAGGGCGAACTCCGCTACCTCTTCGAAAACTCCGATATGGTCGCGCTGGTCCACGAGCGCCAGTACGCCGATCGCGTCGCCAACGTGCTACCCGATACCCCCAACGTCAAGACGATCCTCGTCGTCGAGGACGGTAGCGACACCGATTATCGGCGCTACGGCGGCGTCGAGTTCTACGCCGCGATCGCGACGGGTTCACCCGAACGCGACTTCGGTCCGCGCAGCGCTGACGACATCTATCTGCTTTACACGGGCGGTACCACTGGCTTCCCGAAGGGCGTGATGTGGCGCCACGAGGACATCTACCGCGTGCTGTTCGGCGGAACCGACTTCGCGACGGGCGAATTCATCAAGGACGAGCACGACCTGGCCAAGGCCGCCGCCGCGAGTCCGCCGATGATCCGTCACCCGATTCCGCCGATGATCCACGGCGCCACCCAGTCGGCCACCTGGATGTCGATCTTTTCGGGCCAAACCACCGTTCTCGCACCGGAATTCAACGCCGACGAAGTCTGGCGCACCATTCACACGCACAAGGTCAACCTACTGTTCTTCACCGGCGACGCGATGGCGCGACCGTTGCTCGATGCGTTACTGGCGCACCAGGAGAAAGGGAACGAGTACGACCTGTCGTCGCTGTTCCTGCTCGCCTCCACCGCGGCGCTGTTCTCGCCGAGTATCAAGGAGAAGTTCCTTGAGCTGCTACCGAACCGAGTCATCACCGACTCCATCGGTTCGTCCGAGACCGGCTTCGGCGGCACCAGCATCGTCGCCAAGGACACGCCACACAGCGGTGGGCCGCGCGTGAGTATCGACCACAAGACCGTCGTCCTCGACGACGACGGTAACGAGGTCAAGCCGGGTTCGGGGGTGCGCGGCTTTATCGCCAAAAAGGGCAACATTCCGGTCGGCTACTACAAAGACGAGAAGAAGACCGCCGAGACGTTCCAGACCATCAACGGCGTCCGCTACGCCATCCCCGGGGACTGGGCGTTGGTCGAGGAAGACGGCACGGTGACCATGCTGGGCCGCGGTTCGGTGTCGATCAACAGTGGCGGCGAGAAGATTTACCCCGAAGAGGTCGAGGCCGCTTTGAAGGGCCATCCCGACGTCTTCGACGCATTGGTGGTCGGTGTGCCAGATCCCCGCTTTGGGCAACACGTGGCCGCCGTGGTGCAGGCCCGGCCAGGGTCCCGGCCGTCGCTGTCGGCGCTCGACACCTTTGTGCGCTCCGAGATCGCGGGATACAAAGTGCCGCGCAGCCTCTGGCTGGTTGACGAGGTGAAGCGTTCGCCTGCCGGCAAACCCGACTACCGGTGGGCCAAGGAGCAGACCGAGGCGCGGCCGGCCGACGATGTGCATGCCGCCCATGCCACTGCCTAATTGACCGATTTCGTCAAGCAGAACCCCGGCGCGCCGCCCGGCTACTTCGCTTGGGAGGCCGCGGGGCTGCGCTGGCTATCCAGCGTCGACGGCGGCGTGCCCTGCGCGCAGGTGGTTTCCGTTGACGCGACGAGCCTGACCCTGCGGCGGCTTGACTCGGTGACCCCGAGTCCCGATGCGGCGCGCGAATTCGGGCGCCGCCTGGCGGTCACCCACGACGCGGGTGCCGCGGCGTTCGGGGCTGGGCCCGATGGATGGGAGCAGCCCGGTTTCTTCGGGCCGCTGTCGCAGCTGTTGCCGATGTCGCTGCGCGGGCACTCACGTTGGGGCGAGTTCTACGCCGAGGAGCGGCTGGTTCCGATGGCCGAGCTCGCGGCGTCGCGTCTCGACGCTTCGACTCGTGCCACGATTGATTCCGTTGTGACGCGTTGCCGAGCAGGTGACTTCGACGACGACGACCCGCCGGCCCGGCTGCACGGCGATTTGTGGGGCGGCAACGTGATGTGGACGCCCGGCGGGGTGGCGTTGATCGACCCAGCCGCACACGCCGGTCACCGCGAAAGTGACCTGGCGATGCTCGCGCTGTTCGGTTGCCCGCACTACGACGTCATCCTGGCGGGTTATCAGCAGGTCCGATTGCTCAAGCCCGGCTGGCGAAACCGCATTGGGCTGCACCAGCTCTTTCCGCTGCTCGCGCATGTCGTGCTCTTCGGCGGTGGGCACGCACGGCGGACGGATGCCTGTGCCCGCGCCGCGCTGGCCGTCTAGCAGCGTCTAGTGTCGGATTGTGAACGGTGCTCAGGCTCTGATCAATACGCTGGTCGACGGCGGTGTCGACGTCTGCTTTGCCAATCCCGGCACGTCGGAGATGCACTTCGTGGCCGCACTGGATACCGTTCCGCGGATGCGCGGCGTGTTGGCCCTATTCGAAGGGGTCGCTACCGGCGCGGCCGACGGGTATGCGCGCATGGCCGACCGGCCGGCGGCGGTGCTACTGCATCTGGGCCCGGGACTGGGCAACGGCCTGGCCAACCTGCACAACGCGCGCCGCGCCGGGGTGCCGATGGTCGTTATCGTCGGCGACCACGCCACATATCACAAAAAGTACGACGCACCGCTCGAATCCGACATTGACGCGCTGGCCGGAACCGTATCGGGATGGGTGCGTCGCACCGGCGCCGCCGACCATGTCGGGGCCGATGCCGCCGCGGCCATTGCCGCCAGCATTGTGGACCAACAGATTTCGACGCTGATCCTGCCTGCCGACGCGTCCTGGTCCGACGGTGGCGTGCCAGCTACGGTGCCCGTCCGGGAGGCGATCGTCGCGGGCACGGAGAACGTGGGACCGGTTGCCGACGTGCTGCGCTCCGGCGAACCCACGATGCTCCTGATCGGTGGGGACGCCACCCGCGAGCCGGGGTTGGCCGCGGCGGCACGGATCGCGCAGGCGACGGGGGCACGTTGGCTGTGCGAGACGTTCCCCACGCGGTTGCAGCGAGGCGCTGGTATTCCCGCGGTTGAGCGGCTCGCGTATTTTGCCGAGGCCGCCATGGCCCAGCTCGATGGCACCAAGCATTTGGTGCTGGCCGGGGCCAAGTCGCCGGTGTCGTTCTTCGCCTACCCCGGCAAGCCCAGCGACCTGGTGCCGACGGATTGCACGGTGCACACGCTGGCTGGGTTCAGCAGCGCCGCAGACGCGTTGACCGCGTTGGCCCACGAGCTGGCCCCGGGGACCGTTGCCCCGGTCGCGGCCGCGTCGCGCCCGCAGCTGCCGACCGGTGCGCTGACCGCCGGGTCGGCGGCCGAGGTGATCAGTGCACTGCTGCCCGAGCGGGCGATCGTCGTCGACGAGTCGAACACGTCGAGCATGCCGCTGGTGCAAGCCACCGCGGGCGCTCCGGCGCACGATTGGTTGACGCTGACCGGCGGCGCGATCGGCTACGGCATTCCGACCGCGGTGGGTGCGGCGGTTGCCGCCCCCGATCGTCCAGTGCTGTGCCTGGAATCCGATGGTTCGGCGATGTACACGATTTCGGGATTGTGGACGCAGGCGCGGGAGAACCTGGATGTTACGACTGTGCTCTACAACAACCGCGCCTACGACATTTTGCGGATCGAGCTGCAACGTGTTGGGGCTGGATCCGCCCCCGGCCCCAAGGCGCTGGACCTCCTTGATTTATCGCGTCCGACGATGGATTTCGTCAAGATCTCGGAAGGAATGGGTGTTCCGGCGCGGCGGGCCACTACATGCGAGGAGTTCACCGAGGCCTTGCGCGCGGCCTTCGAGGAACCGGGCCCGCACCTGATCGATGCGATAGTGCCGTCAATAGCGGGCTAGGACGGGAAGGCGGCCGACAAGCCAGTCCGCCATGGCGTTGACCACCTCGATTCCAGTCTCGAACATGCCGTCGTGAGCGTCGGCCGCCAAAGCCACGCCCCACTGCCCGGATCGCGTGGGCACGATCCCGAACTGCCGCACCAGGTAGTCACCGTTCACTCCTGGACCCCAACCGGCCTTGGCGGCAATACCTTTGGCGGCCAGCCCCCACCGGTGACCGATGGTGAGGTGGTGCATCAGGTCGATAACTGTTGTCGCTTCGGGTATTAACGGCAACTGTGCGGCAAAACGTGCCTGCCGTTCGAGTGGCCACCGCGTTTGGCCGAATGCGGTGAACCCACGCCGAAGTCGACGTGATTCGACCACGGTGGCGGCGTCGCCGCATTCCGCGACGATGAGCTGTACCTTCTGCGCGGCGTCCGCCGGGTTGCCCAGCTGGGACCACAACTGTTCGGACGCCGGATTATCGGACTCGGTGATGGCTTTGACGACCAGGGCATGGGCGCGTGCGCTATCGGCGCGCAAAGCCGCGATCGCCAATGGGACCTTGATCGTCGACCAGGCGACACCGGACGTCCACCGGCCCAGCGAATAGGTCCGGTCCGGACGGGCGATCGCCACGCCGACACTTGCCGGCACGGCGGCGGAAAGCTGTTCAAAGCTTGTTTCAAGCGCAAGCTGAAGAGGCCGGGACATCATGTGCTACCGGCGTATGGGCCACACCGGATCGCCGCATTCAACACCCTCGGCTGACAACTGGCGCTTCAGCACTTTGAAGGTCACCGTCCGCGGGAGCTCGGCGCTGATCCGGACGTAGGACGGCCACTGTTTGGGCCCCAAGTCGGGCTGCTCGGCCAGGAAGGCCCGGAACTTGTCGGCGTCGAACTCGGTGCCCGGTGCCAGCACCAACGCGGCCATCACCTGGTCGCCGACGACGGGATCGGGTACCGGGTACACCGCCACTTCGGACGCGTCGGGATAGCGGAGTAGCACCCGCTCGATCGGGGCCGAACCGAGATTCTCTCCGTCGACCCGCATCCAATCACCAAGCCGTCCGGCAAAATACGCATAGCCGGCCTCGTCGCGATAGGCCAGATCGCCGCTGTGATAGACGCCGCCCGCCATCCGCGCGGCCTCGGCGGCGTCGTCGTTGTAATAGCCCTCGAAACGGCCTGCCCCGGCGGTGTTGACCACCTCGCCGACCACGCCCACCGGGCACGGTTCGCCGCTGTCGGGGTCGATGATGTCGATTCCGTCGGTGAGTGGACCCAGCGCATTGGCCGGGGTGTCGGGGGTACGGGCGATCGCCACCCCGCCTTCGGTCGAACCGAACCCGTCCTGAACGACACACCCGAACCGGCGGCCGAAACGTTCAACGTCGCTAGGCACGCCCTCGTTGCCGTACACAGCACGCAGCGGGTTGTCCGCGTCGTCGGGCCGCTCGGGTGTGGCGAGCACGTAGGACAAGGGCTTGCCCACATAGTTGGCGTAGGTGGCGCCGTAGCGGCGCACATCCACCATGAAGTTCGACGCAGAGAACTTGCGCCGCAATGCCATCGATCCCTGGCACGCCGCCGCCACCGACCAGCCGACCAGCACCGCGTTGGAATGGAACAACGGCATCGACACATAGCAGACGTCGTCGCGGCCGAGTCCGAACCGTTGCGTCATCATTGCCCCGGCGACGGCAACCTTGCCGTGACTGCACTTCACCGCCTTGGGCTCACCACTGGTTCCCGACGTGAAGATCAACATGAAAAGGTCTGTGGGCGAGGCAGACTGGAAGTGCAGGTCGGCGGCTCGATGCGCGCCAACTTCGTCGGCCCACTCAGCTGAATCGACGTTGAGATGCTCGATATCGCCCAGGGTCGCGGACGATTGCGCATCGGCCAGCACCAGCTGGCAGTCGGCCTTGCTGATGTCTCGGGCCAGCGCTTCGCCGCGGCGCACCGGGTTGAGACCCACCGGGACGATCCCCGACATTCCGGCGGCTACCAGCATCGCGGAGAAGAACGGCGTGTTCTCCAAGAGCACGCCGACGTGCGGCGGCCCGGCCGGGTCAAGGCGCTGGCGCAGCGTCGCCGCAATCGCGGCACCGTGCCGGAGGTGATTACGCCAGCTGGTGAACGAGTCCTCGAAATAGATTCCCCGGTCGTCGATCTCGGTCAAGGGCCCCAGCAGATCGGTGACCGTGAGGTCGGTCGGGCTAAGAATCAATTCCATCCACGCTTCGCTGCCGAGTGTGAAGCTGGTTTCACGCTCGGTGTTGTCAGGCGGGGCATCCGGCTAAGCAGGGGTTTCCGCCAGTTCACGGCCGATCCGGCGCAGTTGTCCAGTCGCACCGCCGAGCGCGAATTCGGTTTCCTTGGCGGCCAGGAAGTAACGATGCGCCGGGTGATCGGTGTCGACGCCCACGCCGCCGTGCACATGCACGATGGTGTGGGCCACTCGGTGTCCGGCGTCGGCTGCCCAGAACGCCGCACTGGCCACGTCGATCTCGGCGGGGATATCTTCGGAGACCCGCCAGGCCGCCTGTGTGAGGCTCAGCCGCAGTCCCTTCACGTCGATGTAGGCGTCCGCCAGTCGCTGCCCCACCGCCTGGAAGCTGCCGATCGGACGGTCGAACTGCTCACGGGTACGGGCGTATTCGGCAGTCATCTGCAATCCCCGCTCCAGTACTCCGAGCTGGAACGCGCTGCGGCCCAGCGCCGCAAGCGTGCCGAGCCACGGCGCGACCTCGGTCCCGCCAACCCGCCGCGAGCCGTCCAGCGCAACGCCGTCGAGCGCCAAGTACCCGACGCTGCCAAGTCCTGTGGTCTTCAGCGGGGTCACGGCGACCCCGGGGTCATCGGCCACGACCAGGAAAACCGCTGCGCCGGAATCGGTCTCGGCGGGAACCAGGAAGGCGTCGGCCACCGGGCCATATCCGACCAAGGTGCGAGTGCCAGTCAGCCGGTAGCCGTCACCGGAACTCGCGGCCCGCACCGGCCCCTCGCCCATCTCGCCGTCCAGGGCGACGGTAAGGATTTTCTCGCCTGTGACCGCCGGCGCGCCCCAGCCCTGCTGCAGTTCCTCGGAGCCGAAGCGTGCCAGGGCACCGGAAGCCAGCACGACCGATTCCAGGTACGGTACGGCGGCCATCTGGTGCCCGAGCGCGACTAGGATCGCCACCTGCTCGAGTACCCCGAAGCCGTCCCCGCCAAGTGCGGACGGTGCCGCGCTGGACAGGATGTCGGAGTCGATCAGTTTGCTCCACAGTTCGCTGTCGAACCGTTGCTCGCGCCCGTCCAGCTCACGTTGGTGCTCCGGTGTGCACACCGCGTCCACGATCGTGTCGACCAGGCCGCCGAGGTCGCTTGCCGCTTCAGTTGTCGTGAAATCCATGAATGATCGATCCTTAAGTAGGAATTCGTTCTTGAAAGAAGAGTCAGCGGTTGGCTCGCGGCAGCCCCAGCGCGACCATCCCGATGATGTCGCGCTGCACTTCGTTGGTGCCGCCACCGAAGGTCAGGATCAGGCAAGCCCGGTGCATCCGCTCGGCCCGAGCGCGCAGCAGCTCGCCCGGCGAGTCCTGACGCAGTGTGGCCGCGGTGCCCAGAACCTCCATCAGCAGCCGATAGGCCTCGGTGGCCAGCTCGGTGCCGAATACCTTGGCCGCCGACGCATCCGCCGGCGACAGGTCTTCGCTAGCCGCAGACGCCAGCTCCCAGTTGATCAGCTTGAGAACCTCGGCCTTGGCGTGCACCCGAGCCAGGTTCAGCTGCACCCACTCCGAATCGATGAGCCGGGCGCCGCTGGAGTCCTTCGTGTTCTGCGCCCACTCGCGAACCTCGTTCAGGGCCAGGAAGATCGGTTGCGGGGAGACCAGGGCGACCCGCTCGTGGTTGAGCTGGTTCGTCACCAGCTTCCAGCCGCCGTTCTCCTCGCCGATCAGGTTGGTCACCGGCACCCGCACGTCGGAGTAATAGGTGGCGCTGGTGTCCACACCGGCCATGGTGTGCACCGGAGTCCAGGAGAACCCTTCGGCGGTCGTCGGCACGGCAAGCATCGAAATGCCGCGGTGCTTTTTGGCCTCGGGATTGGTGCGCACCGCCAGCCACACCCAGTCCGCGTAGGCGATCAAGCTGGTCCACATCTTCTGACCGTTGATTACGTAGTCGTCGCCGTCGCGGACCGCAGTCGTGCGCAGGTTCGCCAGGTCGGTGCCGGCGCCGGGCTCGGAGTAGCCGATGGAAAAGTGCAGTTCGCCCGCCGCGATCTTGGGCAGGAAAAATTTCTTCTGTTCCTCGGTGCCGAAGGCCATGATGGTCGGCGCCACGCTGTTGATCGTCAGGAACGGCACCGGCACGCCGGCGATCGCGGCCTCATCGGTGAAGATCAGCGAGTCCATCGGGGAGCGGTCCTGGCCGCCGTACTCCTTGGGCCAGTTCAGGGTGAGCCACCCGTCCTTGCCCATCTGCGCAACGGTGTCGCGATACGCGTTGCCGGTCCCGACCTCGCCCTGTGTCGAGCTCAGCGCCTCGCGGCGCTCGGGCGTCATAAGCGTGGTGAAGTACGACCGCAGCTCGCGACGCAGCTCCTCCTGTTCAGGGGTGTAACTGATGCGCATTCCAGCCGTCCTTTGATTAACCGTGACAAGCATGTGACGAGCCCGGGCCAGCCGCCGTAGCTCGACCAACGACTACCCATCCGCCTTCCCGGTTGTAACACGTTCTAGTCTGGGAATCCAGCGACCGTTTCCTCAGATCCGCCGGGGCCTTATGGTGGTGCTACAAACTGACGGGACGTCGGGCTACGCCAGAGGCCAGGTTCAAGGAGGGTGTCGTGCGGGTCAACGTGGATCGTGACCGGTGTGAAGGTAACGCGGTGTGCTTGGGAATCGCGCCGGATATGTTTGACCTGGACGACGAGGACTACGCCGTCGTGAAAACCGATCCGATTCCGCCCGGCCAAGAGGATCTGGCCGAACAGGCGATCGCCGAATGCCCGCGCGCTGCCCTCCTGCGCAGCGACTAACCCGAGCCTGAGCAGTGTGTGACCCGAGACTAGAGGTATTCATAAATTGACTAGCAGCACGAACGCGGCCGATCTATCCGGAAAGGTCGCGGTGGTAACCGGTGCGGCCGCGGGCCTGGGACGGGCCGAAGCGCTGGGGCTTGCGCGCTTGGGCGCCACCGTCGTCGTCAATGACATCGCCGGCGCGCTGGATGTCTCCGACGTCATCGACGAGATCGGCGCCGCCGGCGCCAAAGCCGTGGCGGTCACCGGTGATATCAGCGAACGCGCCACCGCTGATGAGCTGGTTTCCTGCGCCGACGGGCTGGGTGGACTTGACATCGTGGTGAACAACGCCGGGATCACCCGCGACCGGATGCTGTTCAACATGTCCGACGAGGAGTGGGACCTCGTCATCGCCGTGCATCTGCGCGGACATTTCCTGCTCACCCGCAACGCGGCCACCTATTGGCGCGCCAAAGCCAAAGACGCGGGGGGTTCCGTCTTCGGCCGACTGGTCAACACCTCCTCGGAGGCTGGGCTGACCGGCCCGGTCGGGCAGGCCAACTACGGCGCCGCCAAAGGGGGCATCATCCAGCTGACGCTGACGGCAGCGCGAGCGCTGGGCCGCTATGGGGTGTGCGCGAACGCCATCTGTCCGCGCGCCCGCACCGCGATGACGGCTGACGTGTTCGGCGCAGCACCAGACGCAGAAACAGGCGGTGTCGACCCATTGTCGCCCGAGCACGTGGTGAACCTGGTCCAGTTCCTGTCGTCCCCTGCGGCGGCGGAAGTCAACGGTCAGGTGTTCATCGTTTACGGCCCTCAGGTGACATTGGTCGCGGCCCCGACGGCGGAGCACAGGTTCATCGCGGACGGCGCCGCGTGGGAGCCGGCCAAACTCAGCAGCACGTTGCAGGGATACTTTGCTGGCCGTGATCCGGAACAGAACTTTTCCGCGGTTGGTCTGATGGAACAATAACGCTGTGAAGTTAGTTTTCGGGGCGTATTCGACACGTGCAAAATATGTCACATTGACACCGCTATACCCCTTCTGAGCTGCCCAAACTGATGCATCCGATGGAAAATTACTTTTTATTGGGCCGGTGAAGTTGTTCTAAGTTAATATGATCCGGCTCACACCGAGTCGGGCACTACAGAGGGTAGTAAAAGGCGACACGCAGACTTCGCCGCGAGCAGCAGAGGGGGACCGAGTTGCTACAACAACTCGCGGTTCCGGCCCGCGCTGTCGGCGGGTTCTTCGAAATGTCGATCGACACGGCTCGGGCCACGTTCCGGCGGCCGTTCCAACTGCGCGAGTTTCTTGATCAGACGTGGATGATCGCCCGGGTATCACTGGTGCCGACGTTGCTGGTCTCGATCCCGTTCACAGTCCTGGTGGCGTTCACCCTCAACATCCTGCTGCGCGAAATCGGTGCTGCCGATTTGTCCGGCGCCGGAACGGCATTCGGCACCATCACCCAGCTTGGACCGGTGGTGACGGTGCTGGTCGTGGCCGGTGCCGGTGCCACCGCGATCTGCGCCGACTTGGGCGCCCGCACGATCCGCGAAGAAATAGACGCAATGCGGGTGCTCGGTATCGACCCGATTCAACGGCTCGTCGTACCAAGGGTTTTGGCGTCCACGCTGGTCGCGCTACTATTGAACGGCTTGGTGTGCGCCATCGGTTTGTCCGGCGGTTATGTATTCTCCGTTTTTCTCCAGGGCGTCAACCCGGGCGCCTTCATCAACGGGCTGACGGTGCTTACCGGGCTGCGCGAATTGATCCTTGCCGAAGTCAAAGCGCTGCTGTTCGGCCTGATGGCGGGGCTGGTCGGGTGTTACCGCGGCCTTACCGTCAAGGGTGGGCCCAAGGGCGTCGGAAATGCCGTCAACGAAACCGTCGTCTACGCGTTCATCTGCCTGTTCGTCATCAACGTGGTCGCGACGGCCATCGGCGTGCGACTGTCGGCGAAGTGACTCGCCATGAGCTATGACGCCACTTACCGTTTTCGCCGATTCTTTTCGCGGTTCCAGGGGCCGGTCGACGATTTTGGCGAGCAGGCGCTGTTCTATGGCCAGACCATGCGTCACGTCCCCAACGCGCTGACTCGGTACCGGAAGGAGACTATCCGGCTGGTAGCCGAGATGACGCTGGGCGCAGGCGCACTCGTGATGATCGGCGGCACCGTCGGCGTTGCGGCGTTCCTGACGCTGGCGTCCGGTGGAGTCATCGCCGTGCAGGGCTATTCGTCGCTGGGCAACATCGGCATCGAGGCGCTGACGGGGTTCTTGTCGGCGTTCTTGAACGTCCGTGTCGTCGCCCCGGTGATCGCGGGAATCGCGTTGGCGGCCACCATCGGTGCCGGCGCCACCGCCCAATTGGGTGCCATGCGGGTTTCCGAGGAGATCGACGCGGTCGAATGTATGGCGGTGCACTCGGTGTCCTACCTCGTGTCGACCCGGCTCGTCGCCGGCCTGGTCGCGATCATTCCGCTGTACTCGTTGTCGGTGCTTGCCGCGTTCTTCGCCGCCCGCTTCACCACGGTGTTCATCAACGGGCAGTCCGCGGGCCTGTACGACCATTACTTCAACACGTTCCTGATGCCGACCGACCTATTGTGGTCCTTCCTGCAGGCCATCGTGATGTCTATCGCGGTGATGCTGATCCATACCTATTACGGCTACAACGCCAGTGGTGGGTCGGTCGGCGTCGGTATCGCAGTCGGCCAGGCGGTGCGAACCTCGCTGATCGTCGTCGTTGTCATCACCTTGTTCATCTCGCTCGCGGTTTACGGCTCGTCCGGCAACTTCAACCTCTCGGGATAAAGGGGCGCCCAAAAAGACCATGTCAGAACGTGTATCGCGACGGTCAACCGTGCGGCTGGCGGCAGCGCTGCTGGCTGGATTGATCGTGGCATTCGCTGTCCTGACTTACCTTTCGTACAACGCGGCCTTCGCCTCGACTGACACCGTCACCGTGTCTGCGCCGCGGGCCGGGCTGGTGATGGAGAACGGCGCCAAGGTCAAGTTCCGCGGCATCCAGGTCGGCAAGGTCGAGGACATCAGCTACAGCAACGAGCAGGCGCGGCTCACGCTGGCCATCAGCAGCGACGCGATGCGCTTCATCCCGGCCAACGCAACCGTGCATATCGCGGGCAACACCATCTTCGGGGCCAAGTCGGTGGAATTCATACCGCCCCAAACACCTTCGCCGACATCGCTGCGTCCGGACGCGCACGTGCAAGCCTCGGCGGTGCAGCTGGAAGTCAACACCTTGTTTCAGTCGCTGATCGGTCTGCTGCACAAGATTGATCCGGTCGAGTTGAATGCGACGCTGAGCGCGCTGTCCGAAGGCCTGCGGGGTCACGGCGACGACCTGGGCGGGCTGCTGTCGGGGCTGAATACGCTGACGCGGCAAGCCAACCCGAAGCTGGCTGCCTTGCAGGAGGATCTTCGCAAGACCGGGATCGTCACCCACGTCTACGCTGAGGCGGCCCCCGATCTGAACACCGTGTTCGACAACCTGCCGACAATCAGCAAGACGGTGGTCGATCAGCAGGACAATCTCAACGACACTTTGCTGGCCACGATCGGGCTGAGTAACAACGCCTATGAGACGTTGGAGCCGGCCGAGCAGAACTTCGTTGACGCCATCAACAGGCTGCGGGCCCCGCTCAAAGTCGCCGCCGACTACTCGCCGGAATTTGGCTGCCTGTTCGCGGGTATCGAGCGGGGCATCAAAGAGTTCGCCCCGTTGCTCGGTGTACGCAAAGCGGGACTGTTCACGTCGTCGAGCTTCGTGCTCGGGGCGCCGTCGTACACCTATCCCGAGGCCCTGCCGCAAGTAAACGCGTCCGGGGGTCCGAACTGCCGCGGTTTGCCGGACATCCCGACCAAGCAGACCGGCGGGTCGTTCTACCGCTCGCCCTTCCTGGTCACTGACAACGCCAACATCCCGTTCGAGCCGCCCACCGAACTGCAGTTTGACGCACCCTCGACGCTGCAGTTCTTGTTCCACGGCGCTTTTGCGGAACGGGACGACTTCTGATGGCGGAAACGCGCATGCCGTCGCACCGGTCGGTCGTGATCAACGTCAGTATCTTCGCGGTGGCTATGCTGTTAGTTGCGGCGGGGCTGGTGGTGGTCTTTGGTAGCTTCCGGTTCGGTCCCGAATCCACTTACCACGCAACCTTTACCGACGCGTCACGGTTGAAGGGCGGCCAGAAGGTCCGCATCTCCGGAGTGCCGGTCGGTGCGGTGTCGGGCGTGAAGCTCAACCCGGACAACACCATCGATGTGGAGTTCGGTGTCGACAAGCGCTACACGCTGTATTCGTCCACGCGCGCGTTGATCCGATATGAAAACCTGGTCGGCGACAGGTTCCTGGAGATCACGTCGGGTCCGGGTGAGCTGCGTAAGCTAGCGCCGGGCGGGACCATCAACTCTCAACACACCCAGCCCGCACTGGATCTCGATGCACTGCTGGGCGGACTGCGGCCGGTGCTCAAGGGGCTGGACGCCGATAAGGTCAACACCATCAGCAGTGCCGTCATCCAGTTATTGCAGGGCCAAGGCGGAGCGTTGTCGAACGTGCTCGCCGACACCAGCGCGTTCTCGTCGGCGCTGGGGCAGCGTGATCAGCTCATCGGTGACACGATCACCAACCTCAACGCGGTACTGGGGACCATTGACCAAAAGGGCGCGCAATTTTCGGCCAGCGTCGACCAGTTGCAACAATTGATCACCGGGCTCGCCCAAAATAAAGACTCGATCGCGGGCGCTATCCCGCCGCTGGCGTCGACGACGACGGATTTGACCGAGCTGCTGAAGAATTCACGCCGGCCGCTGCAGGGCATCCTGGAAAACACTCGGCCACTGGCCACTGAGCTGGACAACCGCAAGGCCGAGGTGAACAACGACATCGAGCAACTTGGAGAGGACTATCTGCGCCTTTCCGCCCTCGGCGCGTATGGGTCCTTCTTCAACATCTACTTCTGCGCCGTGACGATCAAAATCAACGGGCCGGCAGGCGGTGACATCTTGCTGCCGATCGGGGGCCAGGTGGATTCAAGCAAGGGAAGGTGCGCCTTTGTCAAATAAACGAGGGGAGTCAAATAAACAAGAGGCGCCAAGTACGCAGAAGCGTGAACGTGATCCATTGCGCACCGGAGTGTTCGGCCTGGTGCTGGTGGTCTGCGTCGTGTTGCTCGCATTCGGCTACTCCGGGTTGCCGTTCTGGCCGCAGGGAAAGAGGTACGACGCCTACTTCACCGACGCGGGCGGCATCTCGCCCGGCAACGCCGTTTACGTGTCGGGCTTCAAGGTCGGCAAGGTGGAGTCCGTCGGTCTGGCCGGCGACAGCGCCAAGGTGACGTTCACCGTGGACCGCCACGTCGCCGTCGGTGACCAGTCGCTGGCCGCGATCCGCACCGACACCATCCTCGGTGAGCGCTCGATCGCGGTGAGCCCGGCCGGCGGGGGCAAGGGGACCACCATTCCGCTGAGCCGGACGACCACGCCCTACACGCTGGCGGGCGCACTGGAGGATTTGGGTCAAAACGCGAACAACCTGAACAAGCCGCAGTTCGAACAAGCGTTGAACGTTCTCAGCGACACGCTGCGCGACGCCACCCCGGACTTGCGGGGTGCGCTGGACGGGGTTACGTCGCTGTCCCGCACGCTGAACCGCCGTGACGAAGCGCTACAGGGCCTGCTGGCGCACGCAAAGTCGGTGACATCGGTGCTGTCCGAACGCGCCGACCAGGTCAACAAGCTGGTCGACGACGGTAACGAGTTATTCGCAGCGCTCGACGAGCGGCGTGTCGCGCTGAGTCAATTGATCTCGGGGATCAGCGCTGTCTCAACGCAAATTTCCGGCTTCGTAGCCGATAATCGCAAGGAGTTCGGCCCCGCGCTCAGCAAACTCAACCTGGTGCTCGACAACCTCAACGAGCGGCGCGATTACATCACCGAGGCGCTCAAACGGCTGCCCACCTACGCGACCGAGCTTGGCGAGGTGGTTGGTTCCGGACCTGGGTTCAACGTCAACGTTTACGGTGTCATACCGGCGCCCCTGCTGGCGACGATGTTCGACTTCGTCTACCAGCCGGGCAAGATGCCGGCCAGCCTCGCCGACTACCTGCGCGGGCTGATCCAGGAACGCTGGATCATTAGGCCGAAGTCCCCATGATCGAGCAGGCTTTCGGCAGCCGCAGGCTGCGTAATGTCACCATCGTCGCGCTGGTCGCCGTGCTGATAGGGGGCGCCTATGTACTGTTCTCCTCCGGCAGCGGTGGCCGAAAGGTCATTGGGTACTTCGCATCTGCTGTAGGGATCTACCCCGGAGATCAGGTCCGCATCCTCGGAGTTCCGGTGGGTTCGATCGATTCGATTGAACCGCGGCCTTCCGATGTGAAGATCACCATGTCGGTCTCCGGGGACGTAAAGATACCCAAGGACGCGAAGGCCGTAATGATGTCGCCGAACCTGGTAGCGGCCCGGTTCATTCAGCTCACCCCGGCGTACACCGGAGGTGCGGTGTTACCGCAAGGTGGCAGCATCGATCTGGCCCGCACCGCGGTCCCGGTGGAATGGGACGAGGTGAAGCAGGCACTGACCCAGTTGGCCGTGCAGCTGGGTCCGACGTCAGGATCCGTGCAGGGGCCGTTGGGCGCGGCGATCAACCAGGCCGCGAACACGCTCGACGGCAAGGGTGAGTCGTTCCATAATGCGTTGCATGAGCTCTCGCAAGTCGCTGGGCGGCTGGGGGATTCACGCAGCGACATCTTCGGCACGATCAAGAACCTGCAGGTGCTGGTCAACGCGCTGTCGTCGAGTAACGACCAGATTGTGCAGTTCGCGGGGAACGTCGCGTCGGTGTCGCAGGTGCTCGCAGACAGTTCGCGTCACCTGGACAACACCCTGGGCACGCTCAACAAAGCACTCTCGGATATCCGAGGATTCCTACACGAAAACAATTCGACGCTGATCGATACGGTCAGCAAGCTCAATGACTTCGCCCAGACGTTGAGTGACCAGAGCGACAATATCGAACAGGTGCTGCACGTGGCCGGCCCTGGCATCGCTAACTTCTACAACATCTATGACCCCGCCCAGGGCACGCTGAACGGCCTGTTGTCGATACCCGAATTCGCCAATCCGGTGCAGTTCATCTGCGGCGGGTCCTTCGAAACTGCCGCCGGGCCAAGTGCGCCCGACTACTTCAAGCGCGCCGAGCTCTGTCGTGAGCGGTTGGGGCCGGTGCTGCGCAGGCTGTCGGCCAACTATCCGCCGATCATGTTCCACCCGCTCAACATGATCACCGCGTACAAGGGTCAGATCATCTACGACAGCCCGGCCACCGAAGCCAAGTCGGCGACTCCGATACCGCAACTGACCTGGATTCCGGCGAAGGGTAGCCCGTCGTCGGCCGCCGCCCAGAATCCTGCGGACCTGCAGAACCTGCTCGTGCCGACCGCCCCGCAGACCGGCCCACTCCCCGGGCCGCCGCCGGCGGGCAGCGGTCCCGCGCCGGGCTCCGCGTTCGGCCCCGCGCCCGGGCCCCCACCGCAGCCGGCCCAGCCCGGAGGTGGCGGGTGAAGCTAATCTGGTTGCGCGGTAGCGTATTAGCGGCGGGCAGCATGCTACTGGCCGGATGTCAGTTCGGCGGTCTGAACTCGTTGCCGTTGCCCGGTACTTCCGGTCATGGCGGCGGCGCGTACCAGGTCACGGTCGAAATGGCCGATGTTGCGACGCTGCCGCAGAACTCGCCGGTTATGGTCGAAGACGTCACCGTGGGCAGCGTGTCGGGTATTCGAGCCGAGCAGCGGCCTGACGGATCCTTTTATGCCGCAGTGAAGTTAGCGCTGGACCGCAACGTTGCGCTGCCGGCCAACGCGACGGCGACGGTTGCCCAGACGTCGCTGCTGGGCTCGTTACATGTCGACCTGGCCGGCCCGAAGGGCAAGCCGACCGGCAGGCTGGCCGAAGGTTCAACAATCGCGGAGTCCGACACGGGCCGCTTTCCCACCACCGAAGAGGTGTTCTCCGCGCTTGGCGTGGTAGTCAATAAAGGTAATGTCGGTGCGTTGGAAGAGATCACCGACGAGACGTACCAGGCCGTGGCGGGCCGGCAAGACCAGTTCGTCGGCCTGGTCCCCAGGCTGGCGGAGTTGACGGCGGGACTCAACCGCCAGGTCAAAGACATCATCGACGCCGTTGACGGATTGAACCGGTTCTCCGCGATTCTGGCGAATGACAAGGACAATCTCGGCCGCGCACTGGACACGCTGCCGGAAGCGATTCGCGTGCTCAACAAGAACCGAGACCACATCGTCGACGCCTTCGCCGCGCTCAAGAAGTTGGCCACGGTGACCTCGCGCGTGCTGTCAAAAACCAAGGTGGACTTCGCCGAAGACCTCAAAGGCCTCTATGCGGTCGCAAAGGCCCTCGACGACAACCGGAAGAATTTCATCACCTCGCTGCAGCTGCTGCTGACCTTCCCGTTCCCGAACTTCGGCATCAAGCAGTCGGTGCGCGGTGACTACCTGAACGTGTTCACCACCTTTGACCTGACTCTGCGCCGGTTTGGTGAGACCTTCTTCACCACGTCGTACTTCGACCCGAACATGGCTCACATGGCAGAGGTCCTCAACCCGCCCGATTTCTTGACCGGCGAAATGGCCAACCTGTCCGGACAGGCGGCCGATCCGTTCAAGATTCCGCCCGGCACCGCTTCGGGTTCAGAGGGGCACTGAGGGAGCCGCGCAGATGATAGAGAGACTGACCAAGATCCAGCTCGGTATCTTCGCGGTGATCACCGTCATCACCCTGACGGTGATGGGGATCTACTATCTGCGGCTGCCCGCGACGCTCGGCATCGGGACGTACGGTGTAACTGCCGACTTCGTCGCGGGCGGCGGCCTGTACAAGAATGCCAACGTCACCTACCGCGGTGTCGCGGTCGGCCGGGTGGAGTCAGTGGGGCTGAACCCCAACGGGGTCACGGCGGGAATGCGGCTCAACAGCGGCACCCCCATTCCGTCGAACGTCACCGCGACCGTGAAGAGTGTGTCGGCCATCGGTGAGCAGTACATCGACCTGGTCCCGCCTTCCGATCCGTCGCCGGCCAAGTTGCGCAACGGATTCCGGATCGAGCGCCAGAACACCCGGATCGGCCAAGATGTCGCTGACTTGTTGAAGAGGGCCGAGACGCTGGTCAACAGCCTCGGCGACACCCGGTTACGAGAGCTGCTCCATGAGACATTCACCGCCGCCAATGGGTCCGGTCCCGAGTTGGCCCGGCTGCTCGAGTCCGCCCGGTTGTTGGTCGATGAGGCCAACGCCAACTATCCGCAAGTCTCCCAGTTGATCGATCAGGCGGGCCCGTTCCTGCAAGCCCAGATCCGCGCCGGCGCCGACATCAAGTCACTCTCTGATGGGTTGGCGCGGTTCACTTCTGAGGTCCGGCAGGCTGACCCGCAGCTTCGCTCAACGTTGGACATCGCCCCGGCTGCGGCCGACGAGGCCAACACCGCGTTCTCCGGTATCCGGCCCTCCTTTCCGGCACTGGCTGCCAGCCTGGCCAACCTGGGCCGGGTGGGCGTCATTTACCACAAGTCGATCGAGCACGCTGCTGGTGGTCTTACCGGCGTTGTTCGCCGCGATCACCACCGCTGCGGGTGGCGCGCCACAGGACGAAGGCGCCAAGCTGGACTTCAAGCTCGACTTCAACGATCCGCCGCCGTGCGCTGTCGGCTTCCTGCCCCCGCCGTTGATGCGCACGCCGGCCGACGAGACGGTACGCGAGTTGCCAAAAGATATGTACTGCAAGGTCGCCCAGAACGATCCGAGCACCGTGCGCGGCGCCCGCAACTATCCGTGCCAGGAGTTCCCCGGCAAGCGAGCACCGACGATTCAGCTGTGTCGTGACCCGAAGGGCTACGTGCCGGTTGGTCGCAACCCCTGGCGCGGTCCGCCGGTCCCGTACAATGCGCCGGTAACGAATGGGCTTAACGTACTGCCGCCCAACAAGTTTCCCTATATCCCGCCGGGCGCGGACCCCGATCCGGGCGTTCCCATAGTCGGGCCGCCGCCTCCGGGTGTGGTGCCCGGGCCCGGGCCGGTGCCGCGTCAGCCGGCGTTCGATCCGCCGCCGCCCAACGACAACGGGCCACCACCGCCATTCACGTCGTGGCAGCCCCCCGGGGTCCCACCAGTGCCGCCGCAGGTTCCGTATCCGAAGTGGCTACCGCCGCCGCCACCGCCGGAGGGTCCCGGACCAGCGCCGGAAGCTGCCCCGGCCCCCGGTCCGCCGCCGCAGGCCAGCGGCCCGGCCTACACCACCTATGACCAGAACACTGGCGCATTTGTGGACCCGGCAGGCGGCACGGGTATTTTCGCGCCCGGCGCCAACGGCACCGGCGGCGTTTCCAGCGCCGAAAATTGGGTGGACCTGATGCTTGATCCAAGGCCGATGTAGTGGTCGACGAGCAACCGGCCCAACGCGTTCGCCGGCGGGCATCGCGCGCGGCGGGTCCGGCGTCAACCGAGCCGGCCGAGGCAAGCACGGTCCGCGTCGAGGTTGCGGCCCAGCCGAAACAGCCGGCGAAACCTGTCAAGACCCTGAAGCCGGTCAAGCCGCCGCCGCGGCGGCGGGCTCACCGGGTCCTGGTCGGATGGGTCTCATTTGCCGCCGCGTTGTTGGCGATCGGTGGGTTGGTGGCGTGTCTTACCCTTCTGGTCCACCAGCAGCGGCACTCGGAGGCCGAACAGGCGCGCGACCAACGCTTTGTCGATACCGCCACGCAGATGGTGGTCAACATGTTCAGCTACAAGCAGGACACCATCGACCAAAGCGTGGACCGGTTCTATGGCGGCACCAGCGGCCCGTTGCGCGGCATGCTCAGCGCCAACAATGCCGTCGAGAACCTCAAAAGCCTGTTCCGCACTACCAACGCGACATCGGAAGCCGTCATCAACGGCGCTGCCTTGGAAGGCATCGACGCGGTCACCGATAACGCGTCGGTGCTGGTGTCGGTGCGGGTCACCGTGGCTGACGTTGACGGAACCAACAAACCCTCCCAGCCGTACCGGCTGCGGGTCATCGTGCACGAGGACGAGCAGGGCCGGATGACGGGTTACGACCTGAAATATCCCGACGGGGGGAACTGATGCGGTGGCGGTGGTGGTTGGTCGCCGTCGCGGGTTACCTATCGGTCGCGGGCATTGTCGGGTTGTCCGCGGCGGGTGGCTGGTTCTACTGGGAACGGGTGCAGACCCGCGGCGAGGAGTCGGCGCGGGCGGTGTTGCCTGCGCTGGCGGCCAAAGAAATACCCGAGGTCTTCGGCTATGACTACCAGACCGTCGAGCGTAGCCTCGCCGAGGCGTATTCCTTTCTGACGCCCGGCTATCGCCAGGAATTCCAGAAGAGTGCGAACGCGCAGATCATCCCGGAGGCCAAGAAGCGCGAGGTGGTCGTGCAGGCCAATGTCGTTGGGGTGGGAGTCATGTCCGCCAAACGGAATTCGGCTTCGGTGATGGTCTATTTGAACCGCACCGTGACCGACAAGTCGCGACAGCCACTCTATGACGGCAGCCGGTTGCGGGTGGACTTCAACAAGATCGGTGACGAATGGCTGATCAACTACATCACGCCGATCTAGCCGGCTTGGGCGTCGCGGGACGCAAGGCTCAGGAGCAAAACGCAACGTTGTTGCATTGCAACGGGTAACGCTGGATCGGGCTGGGTGGGGGACCGACCAGCCGCAGTGAAAAGGGTTGCTTGGTCATCGCCGGCTCCAGGCCGCATTCGGCGCCGTGCAAAGTCGTGTGCGTGCCGGCGAGCGAACCGTCGTCGAAAGCGTACGTTTCGGTTGACGGCGCGGTGCTGCCGTCCGGGCAGGAAATGCCGTCGGCCACGGTCGCCTGGAAGGTCCAGAGGCCACTCACCAGCCGGGCTCTTCCGCTGTAGTTCTGCAGCTTGTCCTGACGGCTGATTTGTTCTTCAGTCGCGCTCACGATGTTCAGAGCGCAGAAGTCTGCCTGAATATCCGGATTGGAATAGTCCTTGTAGTAGCGGCTGCCGTTTACTTGATCGCAGAGCGCCGTGATCGTCCAGGTCGCCCCCGACGCGCCCGCCTGGTTGAACGTATAGTTGCCGTCCGGTGGCGGCCCGACCGCACTCGCCCGGTCACCGGAATTCAGGGCAATTCCGATCGCGACGGCCGAGAAGATGCCGGCACCGGCGGCCAGCCCACGACTGAGATTCAAGTCGTGCACCTCCTTCGCCCCTTAGGCTACTTAGCGTCGCTTGGATGCGCATCGGCGAGTGCATCGAGAAATGACCGCGCCCAGCGATCCACGTCATGGGCGAGGACCTGTCGGCGCAGTGCTCGCATCCGGCGCCGCCCCTCCTCGGCCGGCTGGTTCAGTGCCGCCTCGATGGCGTCTTTGACGCCTTCCAGGTCGTGCGGATTGACCAAATAGGCCTGCCGGAGTTCGGCGGCGGCGCCGGTGAATTCGCTGAGCACGAGCGCGCCGCCAAGATCGCTGCGGCAGGCGACGTACTCCTTGGCCACCAGGTTCATTCCGTCCCGCAGCGGGGTGACCAGCATGACGTCGCTGGCCACGAAGAACGCGATGAGTTCGTCGCGGGGAACCGGCCGGTGCAAGTAGTGCACCACCGGGTGGCCGACCTCGGCGTATTCGCCATTGATGTGGCCGACTTCGCGTTCGATGTCGTTCGCGCAGGATCTGATAGCTCTCCACCCGTTCGCGGCTCGGCGTCGCCAGCTGGATCAGCACGGTGTCGTCGCGCTTGACGCGGCCTTCGGCGAGCAGCTCGGAAAACGCGTTAAGCCGCACATCGATGCCCTTGGTGTAGTCCAGCCGGTCGACGCCGAGCAGGACCTTGCGGGGGTCGCCCAGCTCGGCCCGGATCTCCTGGGCGCGGCGCCTGATGTTGCGGCCGCGGGCCGTTTGGTCGAGTTCCCCGGAGTCGATGGAGATGGGAAAGGCGCCCACCCGAACGTTGCGTTCCTCGAGCTCGACGTGACCGAACCGCGAGCGAACGCCGACCGATCCCCGCGAGGTGTTGGCGCCGAGTCAGCCGTCGCGACAGGATGAGGAAATTCTGTGCGCCGCCGGCCAGGTGGAATCCCACCAGGTCGGCGCCGAGCAGGCCTTCGATGATCTCGGTGCGCCAGGGGATCTGCATGAACAGCTCCACCGGCGGGAACGGGATGTGCAAAAAGAAACCGATAGTGACGTCGGGCCGCAACGTGCGCAGCATCTTCGGTACCAATTGCAGTTGATAGTCCTGCACCCAGACGGTCCCGCCGCGCGCGGCGGCGCGTGATGTCGCTTCGGCGAAGCGGCGATTGACTTCGACGTAGCGCTCCCACCAGTCCCGGTGGTAGATCGGCTTGACGATGACGTCGTGGTACAGCGGCCACAGCGTGGCGTTGGAGAAACCCTCGTAGTACTCGGCGACATCGTCGGCGGTCAGCCGGACCGGAATCAGTCGCAGATCCTCCTGGACGATGGGCTCATCGTCGACGTCGACGTCATCGTCGACCACGCCCGGCCAGCCGACCCAGGCCCCGCGTCGTCGGCGCAGCAGTGGCTCTAAGGCCGTGACCAACCCGCCGGGGCTGCGTTTGAACGAGGTAGTGCCGTCGGGAAGCCGCTCCAGATCGACCGGCAGCCGGTTGGCGACCACCACGAAGTCGGAATCCCCGAAGGACGAAGCCTTCGGGTCCTGGCCTCCCCTGGGAATCATCTATGTGTCGAGTTTCGCGGGTCCAATACCGAGCATGGACAGGAAAACGCGGCACTCGTCGGCGTCGTTCGCGTAGGCGGCGACGACCCGCCTGGCCTGGCTTGCGGTGCTGTCGGCCAGTGGCTCCACGTCGCCGATTTCAGCAGGGTCAGTTTTTGCAGGCATGACATAACTGTATGCGACGCGGGTATTTGTCCGCAGCCATCCCGTTTGGCCTGCCTCGACAGCCAATCTACCCAGCGGCGGGTGTGCTCGGTGCTGGCCGTATTCTGCAAGCAGCCGGGCGCGAGACGCAGCGAGCCCGAAAATAGCGAGGTGTGCGGATGACAGTCTCCGACCAAGCCGGCGCCGAGGCGGCCACCGCCAACGCGAACGAGTTGGTGGCCTATGAAACTCTCGACGAGGGTCGCATCGCCCGGATTTGGCTCAACCGGCCCGATGCCCACAACGCGCAGAATCGCGGCCTGCTGGTTCAGCTCGACGAGGCGTTCGGCCGCGCCGAGGCCGATGACACGGTCCGCGTGGTGATCCTGGCCGCGCGTGGCAAGAACTTCTCCGCCGGTCACGACCTGGGCTCGGAGCAGGCATTGGCGGAGCGGGAACCCGGACCGGGGCAGCATCCGAGCTTTCGCTCGCGCGGCGCCACCTACGAGCCGATCATGGAGAAGCTGTACCACCAGGAGTGGCACTACTTCTTCGAAAACACCTGCCGCTGGCGCGATCTGCGCAAGATCACCATCGCCCAGGTCCAGGGAAACGCGATCTCGGCGGGCCTGATGCTGATCTGGGCATGCGATCTGATCGTCGCGGCCGACAATGCGAAGTTCAGCGACGTGGTCGCGGTCCGGTTGGGGATGCCGGGCGTCGAATATTACGCTCACCCTTGGGAATTCGGTCCGCGTAAGGCCAAAGAACTGTTGTTGACCGGCGACGCGGTGGACGCCGACGAGGCCTACCGGCTGGGCATGGTGTCCAAGGTTTTCCCGGTCGACGAGCTGGAGGCCAAGACCCTGGAATTCGCGCGGCGCGTCGCCGAGCGGCCCACGATGGCGTCGTTGCTGATCAAGGACTCGGTCAACGCCGCCTCCGATGCGATGGGGTACACCGAGGCGTTGCGGCACGCGTTCCACATTCACCTGTTGGGGCACGCGCACTGGGCGGCTTTCAACGAGAACAGGTGGCCGGTCGGCCAGGCGCCTCACGTGGAGGATTGGCGCAACGCGAAGCCCACCAAACTGGCCCGCCGCGATACGCCCTAACGCAGGGGCGGCAATTTTCGGGTCGCAGGTCACATGGTTCTATGACTAGAACCTGTTTCAGTTCACCGTGAGGGGCTTGCGTGCGGCTTTCATTCGAGGAACGGACCTATCTGGTCACCGGCGGCGGCAGCGGAATCGGCAAGGGAGTGGCCGCGGGGCTGGTCGCAGCCGGAGCATCGGTGATGATCGTCGGGCGCAATGCCGACCGGCTGGCGGCGGCCGTCGAAGAGATCGAATCGCTTGATTCGGACGGCGGTGCGATTCGCTACGAACCGGCCGACGTCACCAACGAGGATGAGGTCACCCGTGCAGTTGACGCCGCAACGGCGTGGCACGGGCGGCTGAACGGTGTGGTGCACAGCGCGGGCGGTTCTCTGACCGTCGGGCCACTCACCCACACCGACTCGGAGGCGTGGCGGCAGACGGTCGACCTCAATGTGAATGGCACCATGTACGTGCTCAAGCACGCCGCCCGTGAACTGGTGCGCGGCGGCGGAGGTTCGTTCGTCGGGATCTCGTCGATTGCGGCCAGCAACACCCATCGTTGGTTCGGGCCGTATGGAGTCACCAAGTCGGCTATCGACCACATGATGATGCTGGCCGCCGACGAACTCGGGGAGTCATGGGTTCGTTTCAACAGCATCCGACCGGGCCTGATTCGCACAGATCTTGTTGCGGCCAGCGTTATCGAGTCACCGGAGCTCAGTGCCGACTACGCGCTCTGCACGCCGCTGCCACGGACGGGCGAAGTTGAGGACGTGGCGAACCTGGCGATGTTCTTGCTCAGCGACGCGGCCAGCTGGATAACCGGACAGTGCATCAACGTCGACGGCGGCCACATCTTGCGCCGCGGCCCGGACTTCTCCTCATTGATGGAGCCGATGTTCGGCGCCGACGCGCTACGCGGGGTGATCTGAGATGGGGCGACTCGATGGCCAGCGGATCCTGGTAACGGGCGCGGCGTCGGGGATCGGCCAGGCTACCGTGCTCCGGCTCTTGGCCGAAGGTGCCAGCGTGGTGGGTGCCGACATCGCGGCCGACGGGTTAGGCAAGACTGCGGTTCAGGCCGATGAGGCCGCGACCGGGGACCGGCTCACCACGTTGGAGATGAACGTCGGCGATGAGGGCTCGGTGGTCGACGGCGTGCGCTCGGCCATCGAGACGCTCGGCGGCCTCGACTCGTTGGTCAACGCGGCCGGGATCCTGCGCGCCGCGCACACGCATCAGACCAGCACCGAGCTGTGGAACCAGATCATCGCCGTCAACCTGACCGGCACCTTCCTGGTGGTGCGCGAAGCGCTGCCGGCGCTACTGGCCAATCGGCGCAGCACCGTCGTGAACTTCAGCTCCACATCGGCCTCTTTTGCCCATCCCTACATGGCGGCCTACGCCGCGAGCAAGGGCGGAATCCAGGCCTTTACCCATTCCTTGGCGCTCGAATACGCGAAGGACGGGCTCCGTGCGGTGGCTGTCGCGCCGGGCAGCATCAGGTCCGCGCTCACCGATGCCACCGGGGGATACATTCCGCAGGACGCCGACTGGTCGCTGTTCACCAGGTTGATGCCGATCCTGGCTACCACGGAGAAATCCAGCGGTGCCGGAATGGCCGCTCCCAGTGCGGTCGCCGGCGTCATTGCCATGCTGGTGTCCGAGGACGGCGCGTTTATCACCGGCACCGAGATCCGCATCGACGGCGGCACCCACGCCTGATCAGGCCTAATTCACGCAGGGCACTCCGCCACCGTCGATCGGCTTCCCTTGATCCGGTGTGGGGTAGGTGCTGGTGGTGTCGTAGCCGTAACTCGGATTAGTGCTGGTCTTTGTAGACGTTGTCGTCGTGGTGGTGGTTTCGTCCGTGGTGGTGGTTTCGTCCGCGGCGGGCACCGAGAAGTTGGTATCCACGGTCACCCGGATGTGTCCGGGCTGGAGGCTGGGATCGGGCTGTTTGGGGGCGTCGAGCCCGAGCACGGTAGCGACGTTACGCGCGTCGGTCTGGGCGCCGGCGCCGTACTGCAGTGTGGTGCCGTTCGGCTCGCCTGACTCACGGTCGCGGACCTGTCCCGCGGTGTAGCCGTGTTTTTTCAGCGCCTGGGATACCGAAGTGGCAAGGCCGCTGGTGCTTCCGGCGTTGATCACGTCGACGACGGTGGACGGATTGGGCTTGGCGGCGGTGGTGGCGGACGCGGTCGTCGGCGGCGTGGCGCCGATCGCCGTCGCCACCTCTGCCTTGATGGCGGCGGCGTCGATGATGTTGACGTCCTGGCCGTCGATGTTGTCGTAGCGCACCACAGGCAGCGTCCGGAATTCGACGTTGCCCCCGGCCAGCGCCCCCAATCGTTGGATCAGGTCCTCGTCCCAACCCGAGGACAGCACGACGTCCTTGCGCGCCACTGCCATCAGGCTCTGCAGCTTGTTCAGGTCGGTGAACGTCCCCGTTTCCTGGAGTTCCCGCATGACCGACGATATGAATGCCTGCTGTCGGTGGGTGCGGTCCAGGTCTCCGTTCTCCAAACCGTGCCGCTGCCGGACAAACGCCAACGCCTCGGAAGCCTTCAACCTTTGCTGCCCGGCAGGGAAGTCGGCGCCCGAATATGAGTCGTAAACAGCGTGATTCAGGCAGACATCCACCCCGCCCAAGGTCTGAGCCAGATCGTAGAAACCCGCCAAGTTGATCTCGGCGAAGTAGTCGATCGGAACGCCGGTCAAGCTTCGCACCGCGCGCAAGGTTGCCGCGCGCGCGGCTTCGCGGCCCTTGGTTTCGAGTTCTTTCTGGCTGCTCGTACCTTCGTCGACGAGCTTCTGCGCAACGTACTGTTTGGTGAGTCCGTAGGCCTCTTTGATCTTGATGTGGTTGTAGCCGGGGACCCCGTTGAAAGGCACCCAGTCATCGCGTGGAATCGAAAACGCGACCACTTTGTTGTCGGTTCCGACGTGCATCAATATCAGGGTGTTGGTGTTATAGCCGCCGTCATCGGAATCGCCCGCATGCAGCTGCTTGAGAATCGACCACGGCAGGTCGTTGCCGTCCTGGTCTTTTCGGGAGTCCAGTCCGATGAGCAAGATATTGATGCCGCTGCCGCTGGATCGCGGATCTTCCGCGCTTAGTGCCTGTGAAACGGTGATGCCGCCCAGTGCGCCGTGGGCGACGTAATAGCCCGCTCCGGTCAGCAGCACGGCGGCCAGTGAGGTGAGCGTCATGACGCCACGCGTCAGCCCCTTACGGAGACGTGACGGCTGGTTAACGGCTCTGTGGCGGTGATGAGCACCCGCAGTGGGTGCCATTACAACCCTCGACCAGGTATCAGCGCACCACCTAATACCGCACCAGCGGTTTGCGGTGATAACGCTCTGAGCATGGCGTTAAGTATGCGGTAGCTTGCTGAGAAGCCCCCAATCGAAAGGGCACGAACAAGTCTCGAAAAGGCCTGCAAGATGCTGAATGTGGGCAGGATCACTCCAGCGGAACCGGTGCCGTCCGCGGCAAGAATTTTGCCCCTACCTGCACATTCTGGCAAAAAGCGCCGAGCTGGCCGACAGGGGAGGGGCCTCGGGGAGACCGTGGGGAGGATCTCAGGAAAGCTGTCAGCAGTACAGGTAGTCGATGTGCCACCGACCGTTCACCCAGTCGGCGCGAAAGGGGCCGCCCAGCTGCGGATTCGCGTCGGTTACGTTTCCCGAGCCACCGACGCTAGGGGTGAAGCCGGGGGGATCCCATGTCACGGACTGGGGGTTGGGCGGTGTGTCCGGCGTGCAACCGTGCTGCTTGGCGGTGTAGCCCTCGATTACCCGCTGCTCGGCGGTGGGTTGATCACCGAGGTCGGGCGGACTGGGCGGAGCTGGGTCGTTGGGGCACAGCCTATTTGCGCCGCAGACGCCTGCGGGGGCATTGGCCACGACGGCAGCGCTGGCGCGGAGTGTAAGGGTTCCCCCTGCCAGCATGGCCGTCAGAACGATTCCGGCTGCGACGGCGGTGCCGGCGGTGCCACTGACGCGTGTGCGGATGTTTCCGCGCATGTTTCCTCCAAGCGCTCGCTATCTCGACCCGCCTCGTAACAGAATATGCGCCTCACTCGGCCGCCCCGGCGCAGTAGTGTTTCTCAGCTATGGCCAACGCAATCGCGGGCGACGCAGCGTCGCCCCCGACTCGGGCCCAGGTACTGGGCAACATCGGTCCGAACTGGTTCGCCTCGGTGATGGGAACCGGGATCGTCGCCGTCGCGGGCGCCACCCTGCCCATCCACGTGCCGGGTCTGCACGCGTTTGCCGAGGTGGTCTGGGTGATCGCCGGGGTACTGCTGGCGGTGCTGATGGTAGCGGTCGGAGGTCACTGGCTGCGCCACCCGACGGTGGCGCGCGCTCATGCCCGCAACCCGCAAATGGCCCACTTCTACGGCGCCGCGCCCATGGCGCTGATGACCGTCGGCGCCGGTGCGCTGCTGGTCGGCAAGGATCTCATCGGCGAGCAGGTCGCCGTCGAACTGGACTGGGTGCTGTGGACCGGGGGCACGCTGGGCGGCCTGTTCACCGCCGTGAGTATTCCGTTCCTGATGTTCACCCAGCACGACGTCGCACCGGACGCGGCGTTCGGTGGATGGTTGATGCCGGTCGTCCCGCCGATGGTCTCGGCCGCGACTGGTGCGATGCTGCTCCCGCACATGCCGGCGGGCAGCGGCCGAGAGACCATGCTGTACGGCTGTTATGCAATGTTCGGATTGGCGTTGCTGGCCTCGTTCAACATCATCGCGATGATTTGGAGCCGTCTGACACTGCACGGAACCTCGGGCACCGCGCGGGTTCCGACGCTGTGGATCGTGCTGGGTCCACTCGGGCAATCCATCACTGCCGCAGGGCTGCTCGGAGCCGCCGCCACGACCGGGATCATCGACCACGAACTGGCCGAGGACATGCACGCATTCGCGATCCTCTACGGAGTGCCGGTGTGGGGTTTCGCGGTGTTCTGGATTGCGCTGGCCGCCTCGTTGACGGTGCGCACGCTATTGCGCGGCATGCCGTTCGCCCTGACCTGGTGGAGTCTCACGTTCCCGGTCGGCACCTTCGTCACCGGCACCTCGCAGCTTGCCGTGCACACGCATCTGCCCGCGTTCAGGATCGCCGCGTCCATCGCTTACGCCGGGCTGCTTTTCACCTGGATTCTGGTGGCCGTGCGCACCGCGCGGGGCAGCTTGCGAGGCAACCTGTTGAAGCTTCCGCCGAGCAGCGCACCGGTCAAGGCCAGCAAGGATTCGGTCAGGGAATAGGGAGAGTCGACAGATGCGAATTGTCGTGGATCTGAATCGGTGTCAGGGATACGCGCAATGCGTCCCGCTCGCTCCGGACGTCCTCAAACTCCACGGCGAGGAGGCCCTCGCCTACGACCCGAATCCTGATGACTCTCAACGCCAACGGGTTCTGCGGGCAGTGGCGTCCTGCCCGGTGCAGGCCATCGAGGTGGAGCTCGACCCACCGGCCGACCGGGCAGCGAAGTGACCACCGCATCGCTTGTCGCTGACATAGTTACCAGCTTCAAGGCCGAAGGGCGGATCGTCATCGTCGGCGCGTCACTGGCTGGGCTTCGCGCCGCTGAAGCGCTGCGGGACCAAGGGTTCACCGGCTCGCTAACCCTGATCGGGGACGAGCTACACGAGCCCTACGATCGTCCGCCGCTATCGAAGCAGGTGCTCAAGGGATGGGTGCCCGCGGATCACACCAAGCTGCCCCGAATGCGCGCCGTGAACGCGGACTGGCGCCTCGGGGTGGCGGCTGCGGGGCTGGACCGCGCGAACCGGGAAGTATTGTTGGCCAACGGGGACAAGGTTCCCTACGACCGGCTGCTGGTCGCGACCGGCACCCGCGCACGCCCTTGGTTCAATGCGGACGAGGCGAAGCTGGATGGAGTATTCACGCTGCGCACCAGCGATGACGCCGCCGCCTTGCAGGCAGCCCTGCAGGCAAACCCGCGCCGCGTCTTGATCGTCGGCTCGGGCTTCATCGGATCCGAAATGGCCTCCGTCTGTCGCGAACTCGGGCTGCCAGTTACCGTCGCTGAGCGCGGCGACGCCCCCTTGGTGGGCGCGCTGGGCGGAGTGATCGGCGAGATCGCCGCCAAAATGCATCGCGACGCCGGGGTCGACCTGCGCACCGGTATTTCGGTGGAGGCGCTCGAAGGAGACGCCGCGGGACACGTACGGCGGGCACGGTTCTCCGACGGCACCACCCTCGACGTCGATGTCGTGGTGGCATCACTGGGGTCGATCCGTAACGTCGAATGGCTCGAGGGTGCTCAACTTGCCACCGGATTCTGGGGTCTTGCCTGTGATGCCGGCTGCCGGGCGTTCGACATCAACGGAGTGGTAACCGACAATATCTTCGTGGCCGGCGATGTCGCCCGGGCCCCGCATGTGCTCTACGAGTACGAATTCCTCTCGCTCGAGCATTGGGACAACGCGGTTTCGGGCGCGCAAGTCGCGGCGAACAACATGGTCAACTTGGAGACGGGTCGCCGCCCGCACCTTCCGCTGCCTTCGTTTTGGTCCGCCCAGTTCGGTGTGAACATCAAAGGTGTCGGCGTGTGTTCCTTCGGCGACGAGATCGTCTTCGCTCAGGGCTCGGTAAAGGATCGCCGCTTCGCCGCAGCCTATGGGTACCGGGGCCGGATCGTGGGTGCCGTCACCTTCGATCACGGCAAGTGGCTGCCGTACTACGGGGCGTTGATCGAGCGATCCGCGCCATTCCCGCCCCCGCCGCCGGGGTTCGACCAGCCCACAGAAACCGAACCCATCCCGGCACGGTTCCCGGATCCGCGGGTGCCGACCGCATTTCCCGACGTGGTTCTCACTGGCCACGACCCGACTTCGCGGGGCGCCGAGTTCCGCCGCAACGCGTAGGGGAGCGACATGACGGCTGGCGAAATTGCTGCTGAAACCGCTTGGGCCGAGGCGATGAAGTACGAGAACCGCCACGATCCTTACCCGTTCTTCGACCGGCTTCGCGAGACCCCGGTGGCGCGGGTGGCCGAGAAGACCTATGTCGTCACGGGGTATCGGGAGCTTCTCGCACTGATCCATGATCCAAGGATCAGTTCCGATCTCAGTCGCAGTCCGCTTGCGGCGCAACCAACGACGGATGACGTCGGCGGCCATCACACCAGCATCATCGTGTCGGACCCCCCGGACCACGACAGGGCCCGCCGCCAAGTGATGCGACATTTCGGGCCGCCGCACTCCCCGGATGTCATTCCCAACATGGAACCGGATATTCAGCGGCACTGCAGTCGCTTGCTCGACCAGATCAAGGCAACGGGCGAGCACAGATTCGACGTCGTCGACGACTACGCATACCCAGTGCCCGTGGCAGTCATCTGCAAGATTCTGGGTGTTCCGCTGAAAGACGAACCCGTTTTCCATGGTTGGATCCACGACTTCATGGCGGGAACGGATTTGGGCCCGGACGCTCAAACCGAGGAAGGACAAGTCCGCGTCCGCAGGGGCCGTGACGGCACGGCCGCGCTCACGCAATACATGTCGGGCCTGATCGACGGCTACCTCGAGAAGCCTGGTGAAGGCCTGCTATCCAAGCTGGTCAACGACCACGACGGTCCGGACGGTGCGATGGCGCCCAAAGAGGCCACCGCCAATGCGCTCCTGTTGCTGGTAGCCGGTCACGACTCCACGGTCAACACGATCTCCAACTGCGTGATGACGTTGCTTCGCAACCCCGGATCCATCGAATTGCTTCGCGCTCAGCCGGAATTGATCCCGCGCGCCATCGAGGAGGTCCAGCGCCTGCAGTCGGCGGTTCAGTTCTTCCCCAGCTACAGCTCCACGGCGGACATCGAGATCGCCGGAACCCTCATACCGAGCGGTAGTGCGGTTCATCTGATGTACAGCGCCGCAAACCGTGACCCGGCCAGGTTCGCCAACCCGAACCAGTTCGACCCACAGCGGCCCGACAACGAGCACTTCGGTTGGGGGAGCGGCATACACACCTGCATGGGTGGTCCGCTCGCGCGCCTGGAGGTCAATATCATGCTCGAATGCTTTCTGCGCCGCGTCGAAAACCCGCGACTGGTCGTCGACCCGCCGCCATACCGTCAGAGCCAGATCTTCCGCGGCCCGGCCCACCTTTGGATCGAGTTCGATAGGATTCTTGACTGAGCGGCCGAAGGAATTACCTCATGCAAGCGAGGTTGTGCCAAAAGTTCTTCAGGCTCTCAGTGCCGCCGAAGAGTGTGGTGAAGTTCGTGGAGTCGACCAGGACGATGTCGCCGCAACGCTGACCTCCCGGCGGCATCCAGATCAGCGCGTTGAATTCGGTGTTGCCCGCCGTGGTGAAGGGGTGCGGCCTGTCGGCGTCGACGCGTTGGCGGCCCAGCACCCGCATCGAGTCGCTTTCCGGCGAGGTGAGTTCGTAGTGAGGCAGGTGGGGGTGGAAGTTGAATGTGGTGACGTTGTTCAGCAGCCTCGGGGTGTCCAGATCGCTGAATGCGGTTAATGGTGCGATCTCGTTGGTGCCCTCGACCACTGCGGGACGCAGCCCCCATGTGTTGTGCACGGGAACATCGAGGGCCTTCATCAGTGAGCGGGTGTATTGACTGAACCGCTGCTGGCGTGGCACCAGCGGGTCACCGTGATGGCGGTGTTCAATCTGCCGCTGCGTGAAATCCTCGCTGAAGCCGACGTCGTGATGCGGTGCCAACAGCAAGCAGGTGCCCTCGCGCTGCAGCCATTGCCCGATGGCACTGATCTCCTCGGGCGCTGCTTCTTGTTCCGACAAGAGGTGGTCGAGCCCGAACACCATCAGAGTGTCGGTGTCGGCAAGGATCCGTTCGTCAATCGGAAGCTGGTAGCCGGCCTGATCAATGCGCTGAAACACGGCGACCGGGTGGCCCGTCGCTTCGCCCGCCAACTCCTGAAACGCCAGCGTCGATCGGTGGAAAAGCTCGAGCGTCCCGGCGATGCCTTGCAGGAAGTGCGCCTCATCATATTCGGGTGTTTCGTAGCTTGGCCACGCGGTGTTTCGGACTTCTGTCATCGTGGAGAAGCGGTTGTACATCTCCGTCGGCTCGCGTTGAGCCTCCCACGGGTAGCTCCAGGTCCAGTAGATGCTGATGCGTCTGCCACCGGTGTGGGCACGCGCGACATGGCTTTGGTTGTAGGTCCGCGCTGCGGGAAGTGTGCCCATCTTTTGAATCCTCGTTGCGATCAGTCGAGCGACGCGAGATAGCGCATCGCGTTGATGCCCGGAAGGAAGAAGTAGGCCCCACCCGTGAGGGTGGTGAACGCCGGCAAGCCTTTGTGGACCTTGCGGATCGGCCGCTTGGGAACCTTGAACTCCATTGTCCCGTCCTGGGTCCCGCATATCGGATCGTGCTCGTTGCCAAGCTCGTGGAAGGTGCGGTCGTTTATCCAGACGTTTTGCGCGAACTCGAACTGCCTGACCAGGCTGGCGCAAATGATGAACGCGGCGATGCCGCGATCGACGCCGTCGTCGGGTGCGCCGTCGGGCAGAGCGGGACCGTAGGTGGCACCTCGGCGAATCATCCTGCGTCGGTTCATGTAGTGCGCGGTGTCGCGCGGGTTGAGCCGCCGCGCGTGCGACCCGAGCGGGCAGGCATACCCGAACGGATCCATCTCTTTGTAATTGAAGTCGTTGTTGCGCATGGGATCCGCGCCCAGCTCAGGATCGTCCTTGTCCGGCGCCAGCACAAGTGGTGCGCCGCTGCGCCAGCGTCCCATGAACTTCGCCGCGAGTAGCTCCTCGGCATCCGGCGTCTCGGCCTGCTCCCGGATATAGTCACGGAACAGTCCAACGTGCTCCCGTAACCGCCGGTAGGCCATGTAGCTTCCATTGCGGGCCAGGACTTCTGGCTGCGGCATATCTGTGACTGGCCCGATCTCGTCCGGATAGCCGAGGATAAACTCGCCCGGCTTCAGTGCCGCGCCCGACCCCGGCGTCGGCTCCTCACCCGATCCCTCGATCACCGGCTGCGACAACCTATCCCGGAACCCGAAGTGGTCGTGTGCGTAGTTGAACGGCGGCGTCGCGTTCAAATCCAGAAACGACAGCCGGCGCACGCCGTCGCACCGGGCCACCAACTGGTCGTGCACCCCGGTCGCTCGCGCGTGTTCAGCGTCGTCGCGGGCGAACAGGATCGCGATCGCGTGCACGTCGGCGCCCGACAGTCCATCCACCCAGTTCTGTGGGTCGGCGGCCCCGGTATCTCCCAAGATGTCAGCCCGGGCCGCCATGCCCTGACGAAACTCCTCCGGGAAAGTTGCGAGAGATTCCTCGGGAACTCCGAGCGCCCGCAAGCCATTCCACGTGAAGGCCAGCGTGACCCACCGCCCCGTGCTATCCATCGAGGCTTGCGCCGTGGCGGCGGATTCGATCACGGGGATCAGCTCGGACAGCCACGCACGGCCCCCCGCCGGGTTGCCGAACGTCAGGAACTCGTAGCGCCCGGTCAGCGCCGGGGTACGGGTCAGCAGAATGTGCTGGATATCGTCGAACTCAAGCATCAGCGCTTCGCCCGGTGTTGATCACTGCATCTGATCGAGCATGTCGGAAAACGCCGCTTTGAGCCGCAGCGCTTTCTTGATCTCATCGGCGGTGACGTACGGGTACTCGCCGTACTCGAGGAAACTGGGACACTGGTGTTCGCGCACGAAATTCACAAACGCTTCGGGGTTCTCTTTCCAGTCTTCGGGGAAGCCTTCCAGGTTGGTGAAGACGGTCGTGATGCCGGTCTGGCTGAATAGCTGCACAGCGTCTTCGGTGTACTTGTCGAAATCGGTGTCAAAGATGCCCTGGTATTGAAAATGCAGCCCCGAACCTACGTCGAACAGCACCCAGCGAAGGTAATGCAGCCGCAGCGGAGCAAGCACATCTGGGCTGCCCGCGATGGCCTGCTCGATCTGCTTGCCGTAGGCGCGGACCGCCTCTTCGCGGCCCTCCTTGACTTTGGCGATGATCGAAAAGCCGTAACATGCGGGCGTCCTCGGATAGACCGGTCCGTAGCGGCCCCGTTCCAGTTCGAAGTATCCCTCCGCCGGGATCGCCACCGCGGCGGGTTTGTTCCAATCATGATCGCTGGCCGGCATCTTCGTTGTCTCCTCAACGTGCCCCGTCGGCCGAACATTACGCCGCGACGGTAGACCGCACACACTTTTGGGTGCTCGAATCCGCGGTGTGTGAACAGGAGTCCGCCGGGACCTCGCATCGAACTTGTGAGCCGGGGGATGGAACTGCTCATCGAATACCGGTGGTTAACCGCCGACAACGGGTCCGAGTAGGCCTGAGGCGAACGACGCTGTCCTAGGATCTGCTGATGACCCCGATGGCCACTGAACAGTTCTCGACCCACGGGCCGGGCGGTGTTCGCATAGTTGCGGATCGCCTAGGCGATCCGCAAGCGCGTGCCGTGGTGTTCTTGCACGGCGGCGGACAGACCCGCCGTTCGTGGAGTCGGGCGGCGGCCGCTGTCGCCAAGCGTGGCTGGCAGGCCGTCACCGTCGACCTGCGCGGCCATGGAGAGTCCGACTGGTCCAGCGAAGGCGACTACCGCGTCGTCAGCTTTGCCGGCGACATCCAGGAAGTGCTGGGCAGCCTGCCTCCGCAACCGGTGCTGGTGGGCGCCTCGCTGGGCGGTTTCACTTCGATGCTGCTCGCGGGGGAGCTCTCGCCGGGCATTGCCAGCGCCGTGGTTTTGGTCGACATCGTGCCGAATATGGAGCAATCCGGGGCGACGCGGATCCACAACTTCATGGCCGACCGGATGGAGTCAGGGTTCGGCTCACTTGAAGAGGTCGCCGACGCGATCGGCGAGTACAACCCGCATCGGCCCCGGCCCACCGATCTGAATGGCCTGACCGCCAACCTGCGACGCCGGGGCGATCGCTGGTACTGGCACTGGGATCCCCAGTTCATCAGCGGCTCCGCGGCGTTTCCCCCGTTTGAGGTCACCGACGCCGACCGCATGCACGCAGCCGTTGAAGTGATCCTGCGTGGCGGCGTGCCGATGCTGCTGATTCGGGGCCAGGTGAGCGACCTGGTCAGCCAGGAGCGCGCTGACGAATTTCTCGCGCGTTTCCCGGAGGTCGAGTTCACCGACGTGCGCGGGGCAGGGCACATGGTCGCCGGGGATCGCAACGACATCTTTGCCGGGGCGGTCCTGGATTTCCTGGCCCGGCATGTCGACGCGGGATGACATTCTCGTCGGCGCCCGGACGCTAACCACACAACGATTCGGGGCCCATTGCTACGTAGGCGCGTTGGGCCTAATATTTGTTCCCGGACCGGGCCGGTTGATCGACGAGGTCGTCGGCATGGCAGATGGGACGACCGATGACGACGGATGTTGAGCTTCGTGAACGAGTAGCCCGGCTCGAGGCCCGTTCCGACATTTTCGACTGCATTCAACGCTATGCGCGGGGGATGGATCGACGTGATCGCCCACTTTTGCGGTCGGCTTATCACGACGACGCCGTGGACGACCACATCGGATTCGTCGGCCCGGTAGAGGATTTCATCGACTGGGCGTTCGCGTACCACTCGATGCAGACGCGGTATCAGCACTACCTGCTGAATCACACGGCGGAGGTGGACGGCGATGAGGCACATGCCGAGACCTACTACCTGTTCGTTGGGACTGACCGCGAGCCGGACAACCACATGACGCTGTCCGGGGGGCGTTACGTAGACCGCCTTGAGCGACGAGACGGCCGCTGGGCGATCGTCGACCGCGTGTGTGTGGTCGAGTGGAACGCGGAATCGACGTCGCAGATCACCGATGAGGTCTTGGCGATGCTCACCGACATCAAGGGCGCCGCCCACGACCACAGCGACCCCTCCTATACCCGACCGCTGAGGGCAACGCGAGCCGGCGCCGGCTAGCCGGGATCGCGCTCCTCTTGCCAAGCAGTTGGCACGCGCGCGCTGTAATATGCAGCGCGACATACATAGAGGAGACGTGCGTGACCACAGCTTGGTTGCGATGGCCGGCATTGGTAGGCGCCACCGTGATGACCGCAACGGCGTTCGCGAATGCGGCATGGGCAGAACCGGACTCCGCGTCGGTCCCGACGCCGGGCACGCAGATCAATGATCAAGGCGGCAGGTGCACAGCCAGTTTCGCGGCGCAGGGGAATGACGGCAACTACTATCTGCTGACCAGTGGGCACTGTGACGCGCACCACGGCTCGGTATGGACTTACGGGCAGGACGTTCCGCTGGGCACGATAACCGCTAGCGAGAAACTGGGTGAATTGAAGGACGCCGCGATCATCCGCCTGGACCACAGCGTGGGCGCGCCGATAGGTGATGTCGGCGGCAGGTATCCGGTCCGGGACGTGCTGAATCGCTCCCAAATTCAAGTGGGCATGCCGTTCTGCAAGATCGGCGCGGCCACCGCTGAGACCTGTGGCGCCATCACGAACGTCAACGGCGGTGTGGTTGAAGCCAGTGTCTATAGCCTGGACGGCGACAGTGGCAGTCCTGGCTTCGTGATGAACCCCGACGGCACCGTGAGCGCGGTCGGCATTTTGATGTCTTCGCCGGATGGAGACGACAACACGACGTACTTCACCCTGGTGGATCCACTGCTCAGCCAATGGGGTTTGCAAATTCTGCCCTGAAACAATTGTTTGCGATCGCCGGGATCGGGTATCCGAAGCCGGGCCTCTGGGCCTGGACCCGTGAGGGCGGTAAGGTCCGCTTGTGTTGACGGGGCCACGACGAAGACGTGGCGATCAGCGACTCGAAGGAGACCAGTGGTGAAGCGTGGGATCGTGGTCGGCGTAGCCGGAGTGGCCATGGTGGTCGCGGTTGGCGCCGGCTGTTCGAGCAACAAATCCAGTACGGGCGCGTCGAGTACGGCGTCGGCGCCGGCCGGGCCGCAGCTCATCGTCGATGGTCAGAATCAGAACGTTACTGGTCAGGTGACGTGCACGGTGGCCGGCGCCAACACCAACATCGGCATCGGTGATGCGACAAACGGCGTCGGCGCGGTGGTGAGCAACGACAATCCGCCCATTGTCCATGCGGTCGGACTGGGCGCCGTCAACGGCGTCACGCTCGGTTTCTCCGACGCCGCACCGGGTCAAGCTAACCAAGCCGGAGCCGTGGTCAGCGGTAAGTCTTACGCGATAAAGGGCACCGCAACGGGCACCGACGTGAGCAACCCGCAGTCGCCGCAGCAGGTGAGCAAGACATTCGAGATCGACGTGACCTGCCCGTGATGAAGGCCATCCGACACCCCAAAGGGGACGCAGCTATGTCTATGAAACGTGTCGTCGGTGCAGCGGCGGTCGCCGCTGGCCTCGGCATCTCCGCACTCACGCTGAACCCGGGGATCGCCTACTCGGACCCAACCCCGCCGCCGGGCCCGACCAACCACGGCGGTCCCGGCGGTGGCGGTGGAGCACCGCAGAACCCGCAAAACCCGCCGCAAACCCACGAGCCGCCGAGCACCCAAGCCACCCAGCCGCCGGCCACCCAAGCCACCCAGCCGCCGGCCACCCACAGCACTGAGCCGCCAGCCACTCACAGCACCCAGCCGTCGGCCCCACAAAGCACCGAGCCGCCGGCTCCCCACAGCACTGAGCCGCCGGCTCCCCAGACCTCGGAGCCGCCGAGGAACGAACCCTCGGGCTCGCCGACCCACGAGCCGAGTACCCCGCCGAGCGGACACGAAGCCACCACGCCGCCGGGTGGACACCCCACGGGCCCGCCTAGCACCGAGGCTCGCCCGGCGCTGGTTGCGCCGAGCACCCAGCCTCCGCACCCGCCGTACATTCCTCCGCGCGGAGACATCGCGCGGGGTAGTGCGGAAATAGGCGGCCCTATTGACATCACCGTGGGCTTCAGCATTCCGGGCCGCGGTGCGCCGCCACCGCCGCCGCAGCGCGGCCACGGCTGGAACGACGGCCCGGCTCCTGGCCACCCGCCGCCCAACTGGGAGGGTCCCCCACCTCAGGGTGGGTGGGACGGTCCGCCGCCTCCCGGTGGCTGGAACCGCCCGTGGGACGGGCCGCCGCGCGATGTGGGCTATGCGCAGCGCGATTTCGGTCCGTTCGCCTATAACACCTTTACCGTCATCCCGGTCTTCAACTGGTTCTATGGCGGTTGGGGTTACTGGTTCTTCGGCGTCTGGATCCCGCTCTACTGACGGAATCCTCTTACCGCCGCGCCACCCGCGCGGCGGTAAGAGGAGGTGTCTGGTCATTGAAGGCTCGGCTGTGCTTCAAGTTGCGCCAGCCGAACCACAAGATCGTCGATCGAATCGCGAGACGACCCGGAATTGCTCGGCGATCGTAAGGCGGGGCCCACGTCGAAGTTGGTCTCCCGTCTGGTTCGTTCAACGATAGCTGCCGCGATGTTGGCGGGTCTGATTGTCACGGCTCATGCATCCACCGCGGCGCCGCTGGCCTGCGGGGCTAAGTAGACGCGTACGGACGGCGGATGGATGCGCCGTCTGGTCCCGGTGCATCACCACCGGGAGCGCCATCAACTTCGTAAGAAAATCCCGGCTAGGAAGGGATCACCACAACGCGACAGGGGCTTCACCAAGCGGGTAGTAGCCGGCCAGCTTCTCGCCGGCCAGGCTGCGTTCGATCCGGTCCTGCATGCCCTTGGACAACTTCCCGTTGGTCATCAGGTCGAGGTAAAGCTTCTGGACGTGGCCGAAGTCGAAGAAGTCGCGCTGCCACTCGATCTTCGCGTCGCCATCCGCCTCGACGAGACGGAACCAGCTTCCGCCGATGCCGTAGATTTCGCGCTCGCCCTGCTCCGGGTTCTCCGGGTCAGTGACGACCTGTTTCCAGAACCCGACGATCTCACCCTGCTTGTCGTCGATGATCACCTTCTGATAGGGGTACTTCCACCCTTCGAGGCCGTCCATCTCCAGTCCCAGCGCGATGTCGCGGATTTCGCCGATGCCGACGCACATGACGTCTTCCTTGGGGCCGATGTTCCACCCGTAGGTGGCGTCGTCGGAGTAGAAGTCCGCCAACGGTTTCCAGTCGCCGGCCTGCTCGGCGTCGCGGTTAACCTGCAGCCACCGCTGCACCCAGTCTTCGAGTTGTTGCCGGGGGAACGACGCCATTGTCAGTCTTCTTTCTCTTTGATGAACAGCGCATGGGTAGGACATATGTCGACGGCCCGCTCGATCTCGTCACGCGCGTCGTCGGGCGGCTCCGAGTCGAGAATCTCGACCTTGCCGCGCCTGGGCACCTTGAAATAGTCGGGTGCCTCAAGTTCACACATCGCATGGCCCTGGCACAGGTCCAGGTCCACTTCGATTCGAAATCCCATTGTGAGATCCCTCGGTTCTAGGCCTGGCGCTTGCGGTAGCGAACCTTGGCCGGCCGAGCCAACTGCACCACCATCTTCGTATGGTCGTTGCGGTAGGTGTCGGCGGGCTGCGCCATTTCGAATTCGTACTCGCGCAACAACACCGAGAAGATCGCCTTGATCTGCATGGTGGCGAACGCGGCACCGACGCAGCGGTGACGGCCCGCGCCGAACGGGATCCAGGTCCATCGATTCACGACGTCGGCTTGCTCGGGCTTGTTGTAACGATCCGGCTTGAACGCGTCGGGATCGGGAAAGTCCTCTGGGATCCGATTGCTGATGGCGGGGGAGGCGGCCACGAAGTCGCCGTCGTGGATCGGGAAGCCCTCAACCTCGAACTCGCCCTTCGCCACCCGCATCAAGATGATCAGCGGCGGATGCAGGCGCAAGGTTTCCTTGACCACGTTGTCCAGCAACGGAATCTGGCGCAGCGCGTGGAAACTCACCTCCTCGCCGTCGGAGTACAGGTCCTCGAGCTCGGCGACGATGTCGGCGTAGATGTCGGGGTGGCGGATGAGTTCGATCAGTGTCCATGACGAGGTGCCCGCACTGGTATGGTGGCCGGCGAACATCAGTGAGATGAACATCCCGGTGATCTCGTCGGCTGAGAACCGGGCGTTGCCGTCCTCGTCCTTGATGGACACCAATACGTCGAGCATGTCGCGGTCGCTCTTGTCCTTGGGCGGATTGGCGAGGCGGCCATTCATGATCTCCTGAACCAGCGCAACGAGATTCACCCGAGCCTCGTCGCGTCGCCGGAAGCTCTCTATCGGTAGGTATGGGTCGACGTAGCACAGCGGGTCGGTGCCGCGCTCCAGCTCGTGGTAGGAATTCGCGAACCGGGAATCGAGTTGCTCGCGGAACTTCAGCCCGATCAGGCAGGCCGTCGAGGTGTAGATGGTCAACTCGGCGAAGAAGTCGAGCAGCTCGATCTCGCCCTCATCGCCCCAGTCGGCGATCATCTTCTTGACTTCGCCCTCGATGGTGGCCGCGTGACCCTTCATCTGCTCGCCGCGCAGCGCCGAGTTGTGCAGCATCTCCTTACGCCGCTCGGGGCTCGCGTCGAACACCACGCCCTTGCCGAAGATCGGCGTCATGAACGGGTAGGCCTCGGCCTGGTCGAGATCCTCGTCGGAGGCCCGGAAGAAGAACTCGTTGGCCTCGGCGCCGGAGAGGAAGACAACGTGCTTGTCAACCAGTTGGAACCAGCCCACGTCACCGCACTCGTCGCGGATCCGCTTCATCAAGCCGATGGGGTCGGTGCGGAACTCCTCGAGGTGGCCATGCTCTTCCTCGCCACCCGAAACTCGTTGTATTTCTTTAGTGATCGTCATGCCGGTGGCATCCCTTCTTCGCCAAGCTTGAGCTGTTGACGTTCTTTCGTGGTGGACATTGGGGCCTCCGGCTGTAGTTCCATGCTCGCGATGTATCCGCCTCGTGGGGTTTCTGCGACGAAGGTGATGGCGCGCGCCAAGTCCGATGCCCGCAGGAAGTAGTCATGGCGGGCTTGGCCCCACCTGGCCCAGTCCTCCAGCGCGGGGCCAATGGATTCGGCGGGCAAACTCCAGCCCATCGCGGTCTTCGTCGGTCCCGGATGCACGATCGACGCGCGGACCCCGGTTCCTTCGAGTTCCATCTGGTAATTGGTGACCATGGCCGTCACCGCGGCTTTGGCGGCTCCGTAGGCTCCCATGTGTGGGCGCTGCCGCAGTGCGACGTCGGAACCGACGAAGATCAGGTCGCCGCGTTGGCGTTCGATCATGCCGGGCAGGACGGCGGTGGCCACTCGGTTCGCGCCGATGAGGTGAATCTGGATCTGGGATTCGAAACTGTCGGTGCTGATTTCGTGCAAGCGGCCGAAGTACGTGTCACCGGCCCCGGCAACCAGTACCTCGATCTCGCCGAGCTCATCGACGGTGCGTTCGACGCAGGTCTTCACCGAGTCGGGGTCGGTGACGTCGAGGTGCACGGCGATGGCCTCACCGCCGTCGGCTTTGATCTGTGCGACGATCTCTTCGCACTTCTCCACCCGGCGGGCCCCGAGCGCGACCGGAAAGCCATGGGCTGCAAGGTCGATCGCCGCAGCGGCACCGATTCCGGACGAGGCGCCGGCGACGAGCGCGGGCCGACGCTTGGGAAGTGGTTCGAAACGGGGCATCTATCGGGCCTTCACGGTGATGGGTAGGTGGGCGAACCCGCGGACGTTGCTGGAGTGGACGCGCACGGAGTTGGCTTCGTCAACTTCGTAACCGCGAATCCGCTTGAAGAACTCGGTCAGGGCCACCTGGGCCTCCATTCTGGCCAGGTGCGCGCCTAGGCAGAAGTGTGCGCCACTGCCGAAACTGACCAACTTCGAGCCGATCTCGCGGCCGATGCGGTAGTCGTCGGGCGCTTCGAAAACCCTAACGTCGCGGTTGGCCGACCCGGGCAGCAGCAGTAATACGTCGCCCGCAGGAATCGTGGTGTCGTACATGTCGATGTCGCCGGCCACGGCACGGGCCAGGATCTGGCTCGACGTGTCGTAGCGCAACGTCTCCTCCACCCACGGCTTGACCAATGAGTGATCGGTGAATACCGGGGCGAGTTGGTCCGGGTTTTTGAAGCCCCAATAGGCGGCATTGGCAAGCAGTTTGGTGGTGGTCTCGTTGCCCGCGATCACCATCAGGAACATGAAGCCCAGCACCTCTTCATCGGTGAGGCGATCACCGTCGATCTCGGCCTCCAACAATGCCGAAGTCAGATCGTCCGTGAGCTTCTTGCGCCGTTCGGCGACCATGTCCTGGTAGTAAACGATCAGGTTGATGGACGCCTCGATGGCCTCGGCCGGTACATCGTTGACGCCGTCCTCGCGGTGCATCACGCCGTCAGCGAGCGCCCGGATGCGATCCCGGTCGGCGTCGGGCACTCCCATGAGTTCGGAGATGACGTCCATCGGCAGCTTGCCGGCGAACTCGGCGACGTAGTCGACGGTGCCGTTGGCCGCCTGCTCGACCATGGCGTCGAGGTGCTTGACCGCCAGTTCTGTTACCCGGGGCTCCAACTCGCGGATCCGGCGCGGCGTGAAACCCCTGGACACCAATGTCCGCAGCCTGAGGTGGTCGGGGTCGTCCATGGCCAAGAACGACATGGTCTTCGACGCGTGGGGCCCCCGCGAGATGGGGTCGAGCGACACGCCATCCCGGTTGGACAGCGTGGTGGTGTTGCGGAAGCCCTGCAGTACGTCGCTGTGCCGGGACACGGCCCAGAAGCCGAGCTCTACGTTGTGATAGAGCGGAGCCTCGTCGCGGAGCCGCTTGTAGTACGGATACGGATCTTCGTGGAAGTCATAGTCGTATGGGTCCAAGAGCGCTGCGGCCGGGTGGCCGGTATCGATTGTCATCGGTCTTCTCCAAGGATGAGGCCGACGACGTACGTCAACCGGTCGGCGATCTGGTGGTAGGTGAACACGCCGCTGCCGGCGTTGACCAGCGCGCCGAAGAAGGTCATCTCCAGTGCGGCGACCACCCGAGGGTCACAATCGGGGCCGGCCGCCGACTTGATCCGGCGGTGGATCTCCGCGCCGATGCGGTCGCGTACGCGGCGCACGATGGGATCAGTGCCGGTCAGCAACGCCGTCGTGCATGCTGCCGCCACCTCGGGTTCGTCGGCGACCGTCAGCGCCATGCTGCGCAGCGCCTGCTCGACGCGAGCCGGCATCGACTCATTGACATCGGTGAAATAGGGCACCCGCTTCATCAGGTCCAGGTAGACCTCGGCGAGCAAGTGGTTCTTCGAGGAGAAGTAGGTATAGGCGGTGGCGGGCGCGACCTTGGCCCGGGCGGCGACGGCGCGCACGGTCAGATCGGCGTACGACGATTCGCGCAGCATTTCGACGCCCGCGGCGAGTACTTTGCGAAAGGTCTCCTCCTGCCGGCGGTTGCGCGTCGTCTCACCGGGGTCGGTGGGTGCCGCCCCGGTAATGTCGACGACTGCATCGCTGGACACATGTCCAAGTTATCTGACGGTGGCGGCTCTAAGCAAGCTTCGCTCTGAAAATGCCTGTAAGAACTTCAAAAATGACAATCCTCTACCTCGGCTAAGCTGCCGACTCTTGCCACGCCTGCGCTGTTGAGGTTATGGTTCGATTGAAAACTGTCGGACAGTTGTCCAGAATGTGAATGGGAGCTCGGAATGGCGTTACTGGACGATCGCGAAAGTCGGCTGTTCATCGACGGCAAGCTCGTCGCGGGCAGCGGGGGCACATTTCCGAATGTCAATCCGGCTACCGAGGAAGTGCTTGGCGTCGCGGCCGACGCGGACGCGGCCGACATGGGCGCCGCTATCGGTGCGGCCCGCGAGGCGTTCGATGGGACCGACTGGTCGACGAACGTCGCGCTTCGGGCCCGTTGCATCCGGCAGTTGCAGCAGGCGATGCGCGATCACGTTGAGGAATTGCGCGACATCACGGTTTCCGAGGTGGGCGCGCCGGTGATGTTGACGGCAGGTGCGCAGCTCGAAGGACCGATCGAGGATTTGAGCTTCGGCGCCGACACGGCCGAGTCCTACACGTGGAATGTCGATCTCGGTCATGCGACGCCGCAGGGGATCCCCACCAACCGCACGATGGCGCGTGAGGCCGTCGGTGTGGTCGGCGCGATCACGCCGTGGAATTTTCCGCACCAGATCAACCTGGCCAAGGTTGGGCCCGCCCTGGCGGCAGGAAACACCTTGGTGCTCAAGCCCGCTCCGGACACCCCGTGGTCGGCGGCGGTGCTCGGCGACCTGATCGCCGGGCACACCGACTTCCCCGCGGGCGTCATCAACATCGTGACTTCCAGCGACCATGGTGTCGGAGCGCTGCTGTCCAAGGACCCCCGGGTGGACATGGTGTCGTTCACCGGATCGACCAACACGGGTCGCAGCGTCATGATCGATGCCGCCGCGACCATCAAGAAGGTATTCCTGGAGTTGGGCGGCAAGTCGGCGTTCCTGGTGCTCGATGACGCGGATCTCGCTGGCGCGTGCGCGATGTCGGCGTTCACCGCCGCCATGCACGCAGGGCAGGGCTGTGCGATCACCACGCGCCTGGTGGTGCCGCGGGCACGCTATGAGGAGGCCGTCGAGGCCGCCGCCGCAACGATGGGTTCGATTAAGCCCGGCGATCCGACCAATAAGCGCACCGTGTGCGGGCCTGTCATCTCGGCGCGCCAGCGCGACCGCATTCAGGGCTACCTGGATCTGGCACTCGAGGAGGGCGGCAAGTTCGCGTGCGGTGGGGGCAGCCCTGCCGACCGTGACACCGGCTACTTCATCGAGCCGACGGTGATCTCCGGTCTGACCAACGACGCCAGGGTGGCGCGCGAGGAGATCTTCGGACCGGTCCTCACCGTCATCGCCCACGACGGCGACGACGACGCGGTGCGCATCGCCAACGACTCGCCCTACGGGTTGTCGGGAACGGTGTTCAGCGCCGATGACGATCGCGCGCAGGCGGTGGCGGCGCGCATGCGGGTCGGCACCGTCAACGTCAACGGCGGAGTCTGGTACTCCGCAGATGCGGCGTTCGGTGGCTACAAGCAGTCCGGCATCGGCCGTGAGATGGGCGTGCCCGGCTTCGAGGAGTACCTCGAGACCAAACTCATCGCCACGGCAGCGAACTAAGCAGCGAACTAAGGAGATTGGTGGGTCCGATGGGTTTGTACGGCGATCAGTTCAAGGAAAAGGTGGCCATCGTCACCGGTTCCGGCGGTGGCATCGGCCAGGCTTACGCGGAGGCTCTTGCCCGCGAAGGTGCGGCCGTCGTGGTGGCCGACATCAACACCGAGGGTGCACAGAAGGTTGCCGACGGAATCAAGGGCGACGGCGGCACAGCCCTCGCGCTGCGGGTGGACGTCAGTGATCCCGAGTCCGCGAAAGAGATGGCCGGCGCGACCCTGGCAGAGTTCGGCGGCATCGACTACCTGGTCAACAACGCGGCGATCTTCGGCGGGATGAAGCTCGACTTCCTGATCACCGTCGACTGGGAGTACTACAAGAAGTTCATGAGCGTGAACCTCGACGGGGCGCTGGCGTGCACGCGCGCGGTGTACCGAAAGATGGCCAAACGCGGCGGCGGTGCGATCGTCAATCAGTCGTCGACCGCGGCGTGGCTGTACTCCAACTTCTACGGCCTTGCGAAGGTCGGCATCAATGGCTTGACTCAACAGCTGGCGACCGAACTCGGCGGTCAGAACATCCGGATCAACGCGATCGCGCCCGGTCCCATCGACACCGAGGCCAACCGGACCACGACGCCGCCGGAGATGGTCGCCGACATCGTGAAACGCATTCCGTTGTCCCGGATGGGTGAGCCGGAGGACCTGGTCGGCATGTGTCTGTTCCTGCTGTCGGATCAGGCCAAATGGATCACCGGCCAGATCTTCAACGTCGACGGCGGACAGATCATCCGCTGAGAGGGTAGCAACTTGATGAGTGAAAGCAACGACGCGAAACTCGGCTATATCGGTCTCGGAAACATGGGCGCGCCCATGGCCAAGCGGCTCGTGGAATGGCCAGGCGGCGTCACAGTGTTCGATGTGCGTACCGAGGCCATGACGCCGCTGGCCGAGCTCGGCGCGTCGCTGGCCGACAGCGTCGCGGACGTTGCGGCCGCCGACATCATCAGCATCACCGTGCTCAACGACAAGCAGGTGCGGGAGGTCGTCGCCGAGCTTGCCGCGCATGCGAAGCCGGGCACGGTCATCGCCATCCACTCCACGATCAGCCCCGAGACTGCCGTCGAGCTCGCGGCCGATTTGCAGCCCAAGGGCATTCACGTGATCGATGCGCCGGTCAGCGGCGGTGGCGGGGCGGCAGACAAGGGCGAGCTGGCCGTGATGGTGGGCGCCGACCGCGAGGTGTACGAACAGATCAAGCCCGCGTTCAAGCAGTTCGCCTCGATGGTCATCCACGCCGGCGAGCCGGGTGCTGGAACGCGAATGAAGCTAGCGCGCAACATGTTGACGTTCACCGGCTATGCGGCCGCGTGTGAGGCGATGAAGCTCGCCGAGGCAGCCGGCATCGACCTGGCGCAACTGGGCAGGGTGGTCCGCCACACTGATGCTCTCACCGGCGGACCCGGCGCAATCATGGTGCGCGAGGACATGTCGACGCTGGCCCCGGATCACTGGCTGCACGACGCATTCACCCATACCCGCGGACTGGGCGAGAAGGACCTGAGCCTCGCGTTGGCTCTTGGTGAGGCGACCGGCACCGAACTGCCGCTTGCCGAATTGGCGTTACAGCGCCTCGCCGAGGGCCTCGGTGTTCCGCACAAAACCTCGACTGCGACGGAGTGAGCATGGACGAGTTGCGCAAGAAGGGCCTCGAGAAGATGAACGAGGTCTACTCGTGGGAGATGCCGAACATGGAAGGCGATCCGTACTTCGATCTCACCGTCGATCACCTTTTCGGCACCATCTGGACCCGCCCGGGCCTCTCGATGCGCGACAAGCGGCTGATGACGCTGACCGTGGTCACCGCACTCGGGTTGCAAGACCTGGCCGAGGTCCAGGTGAATGCCGCGCTGGCGAATGACGAGCTCACCGAGGACGAGCTCAAGGAGATGTCGATCTTCCTCACCCACTACGTCGGCTTCCCGTTGGCCTCCGGGTTGAACGGGGTCGTGGGACGTGTGGCGGGCAAGCGCAAGAAGGCGGCCAAAGCCGGTGCGGGCGAGGACAAGAAGGCGAACGTGAACGCTGCCGTCAAGATGAATACCGGGAGGACACTCGATGACGAGTAGATACGCCGCGCTCTCGCGGGACGAGCTGGCGACACTGGTTCCGGAGTTGCTGCTCATCGGGCAGATGATCGACCGGTCGGGGATGGCCTGGTGTATCAGCGCCTGGGGACGCGAAGAGATGCTGCAAATCGCGATCGAGGAATGGGCTGGCGCCAGCCCGGTCTACACCAGGCGGATGCAGACGGCGCTGAAATACGAAGGCGTGGACATCTTCACGATCTTCAAAGGTCTCCAACTCGACATCGGTGCGCCCCCGCAGTTCATGGACTTCCGTTACACCGTGCACGACCGCTGGCACGGCGAGTTCCACCTCGACCACTGCGGCGCGCTGCTCGACGTCGAGCCGATGGGCCCTGAGTATGTCAAGGGCATGTGCCACGACATCGAGGATCCGACCTTCGACGCAACCGCGGTGGCGACCAACCCGCGTGCTCAGGTGCGGCCCATTCACCGTCCGCCGCGGGTACCGGCCGGCCGGACGCCGCACTGTGCCTGGACGGTCATTATCGACGAGAGTTACCCACCCGTCTCCGGTATTCCGGCGATGGACATCGTGGCCCAGACGCGTGCCGCCACTCTGGAACTCGACCCGATCGATCCTTCGCAGGAAGGCATGGCCGACTATTCCGGCGCGCTACTGTCCGACGTCGACTTCGGGGCTTTCTCGCATTCGGCGCTGGTCCGCATCGCCGACGAGGTCTGCCTGCAGATGCACCTGCTGAACCTGTCCTTCGGGATCGCGGTGCGTGCGCGCGCCGGGGCTGACGCCGAGCAGGCAAGGTCGATTTGCACCAAACAGCTGATCGGTGTGGCCGGGGTGGCCGCCGAGCGGATCCAGCGGGCACTGTCGCTGTCCAACGACGCTGCGGGCGCCCTGCGCGTCCTTGAATTGCACCCGCTGCTTAACCCCGCCGAGTATGTCGACGCTGACCTCACGGAAGGGACGCTGCGCGTGCGTCCGTCGCCTGCCCACGAAGACGGATCATGGATCTCGCTGTGCACGCCCGACGGATATGTGCCCCTGCAAGCCATCGTCAATGCGGTGAATCCCAATCTGGATGTCCAGGTCGAGGGGACCGACACCACGTGGTCCGCCAGCGTGATCGAGCGCAGCACCCCGGCGAAAGAACTGTCAGAAGTCGCGGTGACCAAATTCAGCGGCGGAGCCACCTTCCAGTTCGAGCCGCGCCGGTCGCTGCCCCTGACGGTGGTGTGATATCGCCGAGCTCCCGCTGACCTTCACCCAGACCCACTAGTCCCGCAAAACCGCTCAAATTAGCTGCGGAATCGGGATACCAACAACCTCTTCGCAGGCCGCGCGACTGCTGCGACTTTCGGGAGGCTGACGTGTCTTTTGTGATTACGACACCCGATGTAGTCGCGGCGGCGGCAACATATCTGGCGAGTATCGGCTCGACGGTCAACGCAGCCAATGCCGCGGCCGCGGTCCGAACGACCGGAATGTTGGACGCGGCCGACGACGAGGTCTTTGCCGCGGTTACCGCGCTGTTTGGCGCGCACGCCCAGGAGTACCAAGCCCTCAGCGCCCAGGCGGCGGCATTTCACGAGGAGTTCGTGCAGGCCGTGACCGCGAGCGGGAATCTGTATGCCGGCACGAACTTTGCAGCGGGCAGACCGGCGCTCCGGGTGTCGTCCTCGGCGAGACCGGCGGCAACGGCGGCGCGGGCGGCAACGCCATCAATCTCGCCGGTAGCGGAGGCAACGGCGGCGCCGGTGGCGCGGGCGGACTATTCGGCAACGCAGACGGCATCGGAGCCGGCGGCAACGCAGGTAACGCCTGAATAGTTGTTCGAGCCGCCCCTGCTCACCTCGGGACGGCTCCGATCTTCGCCTTTCTGACCCTCGGCAGAGCTGCTCCCCGCTGGTAGCGTGTCCCCTGTCCGCGAAACGGACAGGGAGACTGCCATGTCAGGCAAGTTCGAAGTCAGCAAGGACAAGGCCGGCAAGTTCCGGTTTCACCTCAAGGCGGCCAATGGTGAGATCGTCGCCGCCAGCCAGAGATACGAGTCAAAAGCCAACGCCGAGAAAGGTATTCAGGCCGTCAAGAAAGCTGCCGCCGACGCGACGGTTGTTGACCTGACCGAAGAGCACGCCAAGAGATAGTGCTATTCCCAGACATATCCACCCCCCGATTAGGAGCAACAGCGTTGATAGTCCTCGGCATCATCCTCATTCTCGTCGGTTACCTGCTACCTGTCCCGGCCTTCATCGCCACCATCGGTTGGATTCTCCTGGTCATCGGAATCGTCTTGCTCATACTCGGCCAAGTCGGACGCCCCGTCGGCGGCCGTCGCTACTGGTATTAGCCGCCACGACGCACGTCATTCCTGCGCCAGCATCATGCACGCCCAGGCTGTGCCGATCGCAGTCATCTCAGCGTGGCTCGGGCACGCTGATCCAGCGTTCACGATGCGGACCTATGTGCACGCCCAGAACGACGCGCTAAATGCGGCAGCGGCGACTTGGCAAAAGGTTGTGACAACCTCGTGACACTGAGCCGGCATCGAACGCCCGTACGACTGGGCATCGAGATCATTTTTTTTGCAGCTAAGGGCGGCTGCAGCGCGGAGCCCTGCAGCGCAGAGCCCCTGTTCAGAGCCCCCTATCGGGTTTGAACCGATGACCGCTCGCTTACAAGGCGAGTGCTCTACCACTGAGCTAAGGAGGCCGGCTTAACCGGGCTCAAGTCTAACGGGTCAGTCGTCGCCCTCGACGATGCGTTGCGCGCGCATCGGTCGAGCCGGAGTGCGGCGTGGGGAACGGAAGCCGGGCAGCGGTATCCGGTCGGCGATATTGCTCAGCGGGTTGACCACCATGGTGAGCGCCATGACGGCATCTTGCAGCGTGCTGATGGCGGGCTCGAGCGCCTCCATGCCGGGCGCCAGTCGGCTCAGCGTGTTGGCGACGTCGGCGAGCTGCTCGAGTGGTCCGTCCTTCGAAGTCAATCTGTCGATCAGGCCGCCCTCGGAGAGCAATCGGTCGGCCAACCCATCTTCGGACAGCACCCGCTCGATCAACCCATCCGCCGCGAGTAGCTGATCGGCCACCCCGCCCGGCTGCAGGGCGCGCTGCAGTCCGCCGCCTTCTGCGGTCAGGCGGTCGAGCAAACCTTCGGGAGCTGTCAGCAGGTCGACCACGCCGCCCGGTCGCAGCAGCCGGTCGATCGGCCCGTCCGGGGCTATGGCACGTCCCAGCGGCGCATCTTCGTCCAATAGCTTGGCCAGCCGATTGGCGCGCGCGAGCGCTTCGTCGATGCCGAGCATGTTGGCCATCGCGGTCGACCCTGCCGCGCCGCTGGAATCCCCCAGCGATCGCTTCGCAACACCAACGGCCACGCCCGCCAGGTTCAAGCTCGCCTCGGCGGCGGCAAGTCCGACCCGCGCGGGAGCGGTCGCAGCAGCCACCATGCTCTTAGCGAGGTTCATTCTTCGAGTGTATGCACGGCGCGCCGTTGCGAGTGAGTGATCTTTAGTGGTCACGCGACTCGCACCCCGTCTCGGGGTTGTTCGCCGGCTGGGTGGCCGGTTCCCTTCTGCGCTTCACGGCCACCTGCCCGGCTTGGCCGGGTCTTACGGTCGGCTCCACGCTTGACGGCGGCCCCGACTGGGCCGACGACGCTAATGGGTTCCTCGTAGCGTGCGAGGTTGATGGCGGCGTTGTCATCGCGGTGGTGAGTGACCGAACAGCTGCCGCATTGCCATTGTTGGGCCCAGCCGATGTCCTGCACATGCCCGCAGGCATGGCAGGTCTTCGAGGAGGGGAACCAGCGATCCGCAACGACCAGCTGCGATCCGTACCAGCCCGTCTTATAGGACAGCTGCCGGCGCGGGGTACCCAGGGCCGCATCAGACAGCCCGCGCCGCCTGGCGCGTGCCCCGGGCAGGCCCTTTTGCCGCAGTATCCCCGCCGCGTCCAAACCTTCAACAACGATGCGGCCGTGGGTTTTGGCCAACCGTGTGGTCAGGACGCGCAGGTGGTGGGTGCGGACGTCATTGACCCGGCGGTGCAGCCGGGACAGCTTTGTGGTGCGTTCACGGTACTGGCGTGAGCCTTTCGTGCACCGCGACCGGGCCCGACACAGGTGCCGCAGCTCCCGCAACGCAGCGTCGAGCGGGCGCGGGTTCTCGACGTGTTCGATCACCACCCCGTCAGTGGTGGCCACTGTCGCTAAATGCCGCACCCCGACATCAACCCCGACCCGCGAATCAGGTAGCGCGATGCGGGGGTGCTGGGGGCGTTGGACAAGCACCCGCACGCTCGCATCCAAACGCGTGCCGTTGCGGCGAACCGAGATCGCCAACACTCGTGCCCGCCCGGCCCGGATGAGGCGTTCGATGCGGCGGGTGTTCTCGTGCGTGCGGACAGTCCCGATCACCGGCAGCGTCAGGTGGCGGCGGTCGGGCTCGACCCGCATCGCACCGGTGGTGAAACACACCCGATCGTGGTCGCGGCCTTTGCGTTTGAACCGCGGGAACCCGACCCGTTTCCCCGCGCGCCTGCCGGCACGGAAGGCCTGCCAATTCCAGTAGGCGTTCACCGCGCCGGTGATGCCGTCGGCGTAGGCCTCCTTCGAGCATCCGCGCCACCACACGGCACCGGTCTCGGCGTTGACACACACGTCGTCCTTGACGGTGTTCCAGCGTTTGCGCAGTACCCGAAGAGACGGCTTCGCGGTCTCTACCCCCGTCGTGTGCCACGCGTCGATATCGGTTTTCAGGGTGGCCACGGCCCAGTTGTATGCCTTGCGGCGGGCACCGAAATGCCTGGCCAGCGAACGAGCTTGATCCTCGGTCGGGTCCAGCGTGAACCGGAACGCCTGCACACACCAGCCGTCAGGAACCTCAAAGCGCGCCATCAGGGCGCACCCCGCTGCTGGGTCGCCGCGGCAGCCGCCAGTACACGAGTGGCGCGGTTCCCAGCGGCTCGCTTGCGATACAGACGCGCACACCGATACGCAGTCAACCGCGCACCACCGTGCACACAGCCCACGCCACCAAATTCATACTTCTGTTCCTACAACGCACCACCGACAACAACCGACCACTCAACCCGCAACACGCGGCAACCCCCGCCCAGCCCCCCTAGGTCCAAGCTGACGCAATGATTCCTGGCAGACTCCTAGCAGACTATTGGCAACCAGCTCCCAGGGACTACACAATGATTACGAAGGCAACGTTCAAGCAACGGACGGAAGTGACCTCATGACAACAGCGACCCCCAGCGAAAAAATACCCGAGGCCCGCGTCCTCGTTGTCGACGACGAGGCCAACATCGTCGAACTGCTCTCGGTGAGTCTCAAATTCCAGGGGTTCGAGGTTGCCACCGCGAGCAACGGGGCCCAAGCGCTGGACCGTGCCCGCGAAGCCCGACCGGACGCCGTCATCCTCGACGTGATGATGCCCGGCATGGACGGCTTTGGGGTGCTGCGCCGGCTACGCGCCGACGGCATCGATGCCCCCGCATTGTTCCTCACGGCGCGCGACTCCCTGCAGGACAAGATCGCGGGTCTGACCCTGGGCGGCGACGACTACGTGACGAAGCCGTTCAGCCTGGAGGAGGTTGTCGCCCGGCTGCGGGTCATCCTGCGACGCGCCGGCAAGGGCAGCGGTGCGGAACATCGCAGCGCCCGCCTGACGTTCGCCGACATCGAACTCGACGAGGAGACCCACGAGGTGTGGAAGGCCGGCGAACCGGTTTCGCTGTCACCGACGGAATTCACGCTGCTGCGTTACTTTGTGATCAACGCGGGAACGGTATTGAGCAAACCGAAAATCCTCGACCACGTCTGGCGGTACGACTTCGGAGGTGACGTCAATGTCGTCGAGTCCTACGTGTCCTATCTGCGCCGAAAGATCGATACCGGCGACAAGAGGCTGCTGCACACGCTGCGTGGGGTCGGCTACGTGCTGCGCGAGCCGCGCTGAGTCTGCCCGCGTTTACTGGGCGAGATAGCGAGTGAAGAATACGGTTATGGCCAATCGAACTCGGCGGGGATTGCCGCTACGGGTGGGTCTGGTGGCCGCGACCCTGGTTCTGGTGGCCTGCGGTCTGGCGAGCTCAGGGATTGCGGTCACCTCAATCCTGCGGCACAGCTTGGTCAGCCGCATCGATCAGACGTTGCTCGATGCATCCCACAGCTGGGCACAAGCCCCGCGGCGGCAGTCCGCTCCTCCCTACGAGGGCCCGGACCCCGGCCGGCCGCCATCGAAGTTCTACGTGCACGGCGTCGGCACCGACGGCACCCCGTTTACCGCCATCAACGACCGCAACGCCGAACCAGCATTACCGTCGAACAACGACGTGGGCCCCAACCCGACGACACTGCATTCTGTCAACGGCTCCGATATTCTGTGGCGAGCGGTGTCGGTGCGGGGGCCACACGGCCTGACCACTGTCGCGATCGACCTTTCCGACGTCCAACACACGGTCCGTTCCCTGGTCTATCTACAGTTCGGCATCGGGGTGGCGGTCCTGGTTGTCGTCGGACTCGCCGGCTATGCAGTGGTGCACCGCAGCCTCAAGCCGCTGGGTGAGGTCGAAAAAACCGCCGCGACGATCGCTGCAGGCCAGTTGGATCGCCGGGTTCCGGAACGCGATCCGCGAACAGAGGTGGGCCGACTCTCGTTGGCGCTCAACGGAATGCTCACCCAGATTCAGCAAGCGGTGGCGTCCTCGGAGTCGTCGGCGGAAAAGGCCCGCAGTTCGGAGGACCGGATGCGCCGATTCATTACCGACGCCAGCCACGAACTGCGCACCCCGCTGACGACCATTCGCGGCTTCGCCGAGCTATATCGCCAGGGTGCCGCCCGCGATGTGGCCATGCTGCTGTCGCGGATCGAAAGCGAAGCCAGCCGGATGGGCCTGCTGGTGGACGATTTGCTGCTGCTGGCCAGACTGGACGTGCAGCGGCCGCTCGAACACCACCGGGTGGACCTGTTGGCACTGGCCAGCGACGCCGTGCACGACGGGCAGGCGATCGACCCCAAACGCACGATCACCCTGGAAGTCGTTGACGGTCCCGGGACCCCGGAGGTGCTCGGTGACGAGCCCCGGATACGGCAGGTGCTGAGCAACCTCGTCGTGAATGCGTTACAGCACACCCCCACCAGCGCCGACGTCGTCATTCGGGTTGGCACCGCAGGCGACGACGCGGTCCTCGAAGTGGCGGACCGGGGCCCCGGCATGAGCCAGGAGGACGCGTCGCAGGTGTTCGAGCGGTTTTACCGCACCGACTCATCCCGGGCACGGGCCAGCGGCGGTACCGGACTGGGACTATCCATCGTCGACTCGTTGGTGCACGCCCACGGCGGTGTGGTCACCGTGACAACCGCGCCCGGGGAGGGGTGCTGCTTTCGCGTGACGCTGCCGCGAGTCAGCGATGTGCCCGCGCCCGAGCCGGTTCACGCCAGTTGAGTCAGGGCCGCTTTGATCTTGGCCTGCGCGTTGTCGAGCGATTCGGGTGAGGGGTTGCGGTCGACGTTGGCGAAGCCGAAGTCGCTGAGGCTGCGCGTGGGGAACACGTGCACGTGCAGGTGGGGCACTTCCAGGCCGGCGATGATCAGCCCGGCACGCTCAGCGTCGAACGCGTTGCACACCGCCTTGCCGATCAACTGGCTCACCGCCATGACCCGTGCGAACGCCGCGCCATCGACGTCCTGCCACTGATCGATCTCGGCGCGCGGCACCACCAGGGTGTGGCCGGGTGTCATCGGCTCAATCGTCAGGAACGCGACAACGTCGTCGTCCTCGTAGACGAATCGGCCGGGCAGTTCACGGTTGATGATCCTGGTGAAGATCGAAGCCATGGGCCAAGCATATGGTCGGGGCTCATCCCAAACTCACTCCGCCTTGCCGAACTCCATGACGTCGAGGTTCCAGTAGCCGCGCATGTTGGCGATGAGCCCGGCGTCGTTGACGTGATAGGTGAACACGCCACGAACCGCGCTGGTGAGTCCGCCCTCAAACTTGCTGCGCAGCACCAGGATATGCGCGATCTCGTCCGGCGAACTGGACGGGAAGGTCTCCTCGCAGGTGATGGTCAGCTGATTGGGCGCGATGTTGTTGTCGAAGAAGGCGCCGACGGCCTCCTTGCCGCGGACGCCGGTGCCGTCGGGGTTGGTGACGGACTTGCCGATCGGGTCCTCGATGACGACATCGTCGGTCATCAGCGCCAGCCAGCCCTCCCGGTCGCGGGCTTGCGCGCAGCGCCACGAGGATTGCGACGCTGTCAGGGCGGGGGATTGGACGGTTTGGGTCATGATCGTTTCCGCTACCTGTCGGCTTATCTGTCAGCGTCCGTGTAGCGGATGACGCCGCGAATGTTCTTGCCGTCCAGCATGTCCTGGTAGCCGTCGTTGATCTGCTCGAGCTTGTACTGGCGGGTGATCATGTCATCCAGGTTGAGCTTGCCGGCCTTGTACATCGACAGCAGCTGCGGGATGTCGAACTGCGGGTTGCCGCCGCCGAAGATGGTGCCCTGCAGGTTCTTCTGCATCAGGGTCAGCATCGCCAGGTTCAGGGTCACGTTGGTGTCCATCAGGCTGCCAATGGCGGTTAGCACGCAGGTGCCGCCCTTGGCGGTGATGCCCAGGTAGCTGTCGATATCAGCGCCATGTAGTTCACCGACAGTCACCACGACCTTGTGGGCCATCAAACCGTGGGTGACATCCGGCATGCCGGCCAGCGCGGCGTTGATGTCGGGGTAGACGTGGGTGGCGCCGAACTTCAGGGCCTGATCGCGCTTCCATTCCACCGGGTCGATCGCGAAGATGTAGCGCGCGCCGGCGTTGGCGGCACCCTGCAGCGCTGCCATACCGACCCCGCCGACCCCGACGATGGCGACGTCCTCGCCCGGCCGGACGTCGGCGGCGCGCACTGAGGAACCGTAGCCGGTGGTCACGCCGCATCCCACCAGGGCGGCCACCTCGAACGGCACCGACGGGTCGATCTTCACCACAGAGCTGCGGTGCACGACCATGTACGGCGAGAACGTCCCCAGCAGTGTCATGGGGAAGACATTTTGGCCGCGGGCCTGGATGCGGTAGGTGCCGTCGGATACCGCCGCACCGCCCAGCAATCCTGCCCCCAAATCGCAGAGGTTGCGCATGCCCGACTGACATGTCGGACATTGCCCACACGACGGGATGAATGACAACACCACGTGGTCGCCGGGGGCGAGGTCGTCCACCCCAGGACCAACTTCGGTGACGATGCCCGCACCCTCGTGTCCGCCGAGAACAGGGAAGCCCATCATCGGGATGTCGCCGGTGACCAGGTGGTGGTCGGAGTGGCACATGCCCGCCGCTTCCATCTGGATCTTGACCTCATTTTTGTGGGGATCGCCGATCTCGATCTCCTCGATGGACCACGGCTGGTTGAATTCCCAGATCAGTGCGCCTTTTGTTTTCATAGAGGACCTCCACTAGCGTGCCCTGACCGAGTGCTCGGCGAAAGGGGCCGGACGGTAATTAGAACGTGTTCTCGTTATTGAAACCATTATGACCTTCGTCACCGCGATGTAAACAACGGGGCCATGCGATCCAGCCCCGGCTGGGTGCCGTCGGGCACGCAACCCCGGCCGCGCCGACCCTGCCTCTGCCCCACCCGGCCCGCTAAAGTGACGTTTCGTGCGCGTCCTGGTGATCGGTTCCGGTGCCCGTGAACATGCCCTGCTGTTGGCGCTGCGCCGAGATCCGCAGGTCACGGGGCTAGTCATCGCTCCCGGCAACGCCGGCACCGGCCGGATCGCGGAGCAACATGACGTCGACATCAGCTCCGGTGAGGAGATCGTCGCCCTGGCTCGGGAGGTGGCCGCCGACCTGGTCGTCATCGGTCCTGAGGTGCCGCTGGTGCTTGGGGTCGCCGACGCCGTGCGCGCGGCCGGGATTGTCTGTTTTGGGCCCAGCAAGGACGCGGCCCGCATCGAGGGCTCCAAGGCATTCGCCAAGGAGGTCATGGCGGCGGCCGGTGTCCGTACCGCTGCCAGCGAAATTGTTGACAGCCCAGCGCGATTGGACGCCGCCCTGGACCGGTTCGGCCCGCCCGCCGGCGACCCGGCCTGGGTGGTCAAAGACGACCGTCTGGCAGCCGGCAAAGGCGTGGTGGTGACGCCGGATCGCGGTGTCGCGCGGGCACATGCCGCCGGACTGCTCGATGACGGGCACCCGGTACTCCTGGAGTCATATCTGGACGGCCCCGAGGTATCGCTGTTCTGCGTCCTCGACGGTGCGACGGTGGTGCCGCTGCTGCCGGCCCAGGACTTCAAGCGGGTAGGCGAGGGTGACACCGGACCCAACACCGGCGGCATGGGCGCCTATGCGCCGCTGCCGTGGCTGCCCGACGACGTCTACCGGGGGATCGTCAGCGGGATCGTCGAACCCGTTGCTGCCGAAATGGTTAGGCGCGGCAGCGCGTTCTGCGGATTGCTGTACGTCGGACTCGCGATGACCGCGAAAGGGCCGGCGGTCGTCGAATTCAACTGCCGCTTCGGCGATCCAGAGACCCAGGCGGTGCTGGCCCTGCTGGATTCGCCGCTTGGACAACTGCTCCAGGCAGCCGGGACGGGTGCCCTGGCTGACTTTGGCGAGTTGCGCTGGCACGAGGGTGCCGCCGTGTCGGTTGTGTTGGCGGCCGAAAACTATCCCGGACGCCCCCGGATCGGGGACGTCGTCACCGGCTCCGAAGCTGATGGGGTCTTGCACGCCGGAACGTCCCGGCGCGATGACGGCGCCATCGTCTCGTCCGGCGGACGGGTGCTGTCGGTGGTGGGCGCCGGTGCCGACCTGGCCGTGGCGCGCGCGCACGCCTATGAGATTTTGCGTTCGATTCGATTGCCCGGCAGCCACTTCCGAAGCGACATCGGTCAGTGGGCGGCAGAGGGCAAGATCCGGATCTAGAAGGCCACGGCTTGACCGTCGCGGCGCGGATCACTCGCCGCAAGATACCCATCATTGAGGCGCCAAATCGCTTGGCAACTACCGAAACTGTTGTAGTCGTCGACGGCAAGCAGGTCGTGCCCGCGACGCCGGAGTTCGTCCAGCGTCGACCGCGGGAACCCCTCCTCGAAGCTCACCTGCATACCCTGCACCCAGCGGAACCGCGGGCCATCGCAGGCCGTCTGTGGGTTCTGCCCGTGGTCGGCGATGCGCACCAGCACCTGCACGTGGCCCTGGGGCTGCATTGGGCCGCCCATCACCCCGAAGCTCATCATCGGTGCCCCGTCTTTGGTCACAAAGCCCGGGATTATCGTATGATAAGGCCGTTTGTCGGGCCCGACCCGGTTTGGGTGTCCTTGCGCCGCTGAGAAGTTCGCGCCGCGGTTTTGCAGCGAAATGCCGGTGCCCGGCACCACAACGCCAGAGCCGAAACCCATGTAGTTCGATTGGATCATCGACACCATCATCCCGGATGCATCGGCGGCGGTGAGATATACGGTTCCCCCTTTCGGGGTGCCCCCGGTTGCCGGCTTTGCCCGCTTCGGATCGATCAGCGCGGCCCGATGCGCCAGGTATCCCTTGTCCAGGAGTTGTTCCGGCGAAACCCGCATATGGTCGGTGTCGGCGACGTACGCCTGCGCGTCGGCGAACGCAAGTTTCACGGCTTCGATCTGTAGATGCACGCTGTCGGCGGAATCCACTGGTAGCGAGGACATCTCGAAGTGGTCCAGGATACCCAGGGCGATCAGGGCCACGATGCCCTGGCCGTTGGGCGGTATCTCGTGCATGGTGTAGCCCCGGTAGCCGGTGCTGACCGTGCCGACCCAGTCGGCGCGATGCGCGGCGAGGTCGCTGGCCAGCATGGCGCCACCGTTGACATTCGAGTGCGCCTCGAGTTGGGCAGCCAGATCTCCGCGATAAAACGCTTCCCCGTTTGTTGCCGCGATCTTCTCCAATGTGGCCGCATGGTCGGGAAAGGTGAACAGCTCGCCAGGTTTCGGTGCCCGCCCGCCCGGCAGGAACGCTTCGGCGAACCCGGGTTGGGCTTCGAAAAGTGGAACCTGCGCGGCCCACTGCTCGGCCACCGTCGGCGAGACCAGAAATCCTTTGCGGCCGTAAGATATCGCTGGCTCGAACAGCCGCGCGAATGGGAGTTTTCCGAACTTGGTGTGCAGTTCGACCCATGCCGATACGGCTCCGGGCACGGTCACCGAATTCCAGCCGAGCGTGGGAACGGGGTTGCCGCCGAAGTACTCCGGCGTCCACGCCGCGGGCGAGCGTCCCGACGCGTTAAGTCCGTGCAGTCGCTGTCCGTCCCAGACGATGGCGAAGGCGTCCGAGCCGATGCCATTGGACACCGGCTCCACCACGGTCAGCGTGATCGCGGTGGCGATGGCCGCGTCCACCGCGCTGCCGCCCTCGGCAAGCATCCGAAGACCTGCTTGCGCGGCAAGCGGCTGTGACGTGCACACGACGTTCGACCCCAGGACGGGCGTTCGAGGCCAGGCGTAGGGAAAGCTCCAATCGAAGGGCGTGGACACCGCGGGGCCTCTGGGGCCTAAGCCGTCAGCAATGGAGCCATCCAGGTCAGCTCCGCCGGCAGCTGCGAACTCCAGAAAGCGCCGTCGTGCCCGCCGGGCGAGAAACCGCCCGAGGGCCGGTTGGGCAGTTGAGCGATGAACTGCTTGGTCGCGTCGTAGAACGGATCGCTGTCGCCGCAATCCACCCGGATCGGGATGGAAGCCAGCGCGGGCATTCCAAACACCGAGTTCGCCGCGAAGTCGTCGGGACCGTCGAATGCGCCGGGCGCGGCCGCGCCGGAGGACATCCAGAGCGCCGGACTGACCGCGCAGATCGCCGCGGTGTGCGCCGGTCCCAGCCGGCCGCCGAGCAGCAACGCGCCGTAGCCACCCATCGACCAGCCCAGGAAAGCCACCCGCGAGGTGTCGAGACTCTGGGTGCCCAGCATGGGAATGAGCTCGTCGAGCACCATGGCGCCGGAGTCCTCGCCCGAAGACCTCTTGTGCCAGTAGCCGCCCCCACCGTCAACGGCGACCACCGCGAACGGCGGCAATCCGGCGGCGACCGCCTGGGCCAGACCCTGCTCGACGCCGCCCGCCATCACAGTGGCCGCGTCGCTGGCCTTGCCGTGCAGCGCTATCACCGGTCGCAGCGCCTTGATTTGGCCGGGTGGGCGCGCGATCGCCCAGTTGGTCGATATGCCACCGCGCGCGGTCGAGACGAATGAGCCGGTCACCATGGTCGGCGCGGCTTGGGTCGCCGGCGCCGGATCGAGCGGTGCGGGTAGTGGCATGGCTTGCGATATTCGGGGCTGAAACAGCATGTCAAGCGCATATGTGCCCACCGCGCCGGCGCCGAGACCGAGCACCGTGCGGCGGCTCAAGTCAGCCATGCGGGCCATCATGCCACGTTCGTTTAGCCGAAATGGCAATGCAGTACCACTTTGGCTGGCACCATGGCTAGTCGTGACTGCAGCAGTTACTCCAAAAGGAGAACGCCGGCGGTATGCGCTGGTGAGCGCGGCCGCCGAGTTGCTTGGCGAAGGCGGCTTCGAAGCTGTGCGTCATCGGGCGGTCGCCCGACGCGCTGGCCTGCCGTTGGCGTCGACCACGTATTACTTCTCGTCCCTCGACGATCTGATCGCGCGCGCCGTCGAGCACATCGGGATGATCGAAGTGGCGCACCTGCGAGCGCGGGTCACCGCGCTGTCGCGGCGGCGCCGAGGCCCGGAAACCACCGCCGAAGTGCTGGTGGACTTGCTGGTGGGGGACGTGTCGGGAGCGGGGCTTGCCGAGCAGCTGATATCGCGATACGAGCGCCACATCGCGTGTACCCGGCTACCCGCCTTGCGCGAATCGATGCGCCGAAGCCTGCGGCAACGCGCCGAAGCGGTGGCCGAAGCAATCGAGCGATCGGGCCGGTCGGTGCATATCGCGCTGATCTGCACGCTGATCTGTGCGGTCGATGGTTCGGTGGTCTCCGCGCTGGTCGAAGGGCGAAATCCGCGAACGGCTGCGCTGGCGACGTTGGTCGATCTCGTTGACGTGCTCGCACCCATCGACCAGCGGCCTGTGCGGATTTGAACTCACGGGTGCGAAAGCCCGCACGGCAGTGACGGTGTCACGATGCACCCGGTGGCGACGTCGCCGTAGATGGTGATGTCGGCTGGGCGGCGTTCGGCGTATAGCGCGACGTAGGCGCAGACGACGGCGTCGACCGGATCCTCCGCGCGGCGTAGGTCGCTCTTGCGCTGTGCGGCCACCACCTGCCGGCGCAGCTCGGCCCACTCAGGACCGTCGACCGAGAGCGGCACTCCGTCTTCCCTGCCCTGTGCCAAATCTTCCAGGCCGTCCATCAGCAGCAGCAACTCTGACTTGAGCTGGTCAAGGCCGCGACCCGGCTTCGCCTTGTACTTCAGCGTGCGCGCCAACCGGAACAGCGCCACCGTCGCCGCGTGCGGGTACACCTCGATTGCCCGCCGTCTTGCCGGCGACCCGGAGTCCATGTCGAGGTCCAGTGCCCGAGCCAATCGCGCGCCGCGGGGACCGTTGGCAAACTCGGGTTTACCGGTGTTAACCGGATGCGCGCCAGCCTCGAACCTGCGGAAGTCACGGTTGAGCGCCGCCTCGGCCGGCCGCTGACCGGTGTGGTTGGTCACCACCAGCGGGGCGTCGAAGGCGACCAGACAATCACCCTGCGTGTACGGCCGCACCGCGGCCAGTACATCGGCGTCGTCGCGAGCGGCGCTGATGCGCACCAGACGGCCGTCGGGATCGAGCACTGCGACGCCGGTCGGATTGCGCCCGGCCCAGGCCAGATCGATACCGACGAAGAACACCAGCCACATTGTGCCGCGCAACGGCAGCTGCGGCGCTACTCGGGAAGGCGCCACTCGGGAAATGCGTTGCTACCCGCCGTCTCGCGGTGGATAAGCTGACCAGGTGAGCATTCCGAATGTGCTGGCCGCCCGGTACGCCAGTGCCGAGATGGTTGCGATCTGGTCGCCGCAGGCCAAAGTCGTCGCGGAGCGTCGACTCTGGCTGGCGGTGCTGAGGGCCCAGGAAGAACTCGGCATCCCGGTGCCTGGGGAAGCTGTCGCCGACTACGAGCGGGTGCTCGACGACGTCGACTTGGCGTCGATCGCGGCCCGCGAGCGCGCGCTCCGCCACGATGTGAAGGCCCGCATCGAGGAGTTCAACGCGCTGGCCGGTCACGAACAGGTGCATAAAGGAATGACCAGCCGCGACCTGACCGAGAACGTGGAGCAGCTGCAGATCCGCCGGTCGCTGGAATTGATTTTCTCGCACGGGGTAGCGGTGGTGGCGCGGCTTGCGGAGCGGGCGGTCGCCCATCGCGATCTGGTGATGGCCGGACGCAGCCACAACGTCGCTGCGCAGGCGACCACTTTGGGCAAGCGGTTCGCCTCCGCAGCGCAGGAGACGCTGATCGCGTTGACCAGGTTGCGGGAGCTGATCGACCGCTATCCGCTGCGCGGGATCAAGGGCCCGATGGGCACCGCGCAGGACATGCTCGACCTGCTTGGCGGCAGCGAAAATGGGGCGGCCAAGCTGACCCAATTGGAACGCCGCATCGCCGAATTTCTTGGCTTCTCAACCATTTTGACCAGCGTCGGACAGGTTTATCCGCGTTCGCTGGACCACGACGTGGTCTCCGCGTTGGTGCAGCTCGGCGCCGGACCATCCTCGATGGCGCACACCATCCGGCTGATGGCCGGGCACGAACTCGTCACCGAGGGGTTCGCGCCAGGACAGGTCGGCTCGTCGGCGATGCCACACAAGATGAATACCCGCAGTTGCGAGCGGGTCAACGGGCTGCAAGTGGTGCTGCGTGGTTATGCCTCGATGGCGGCCGAACTGGCCGGCGCGCAGTGGAACGAGGGCGATGTCTTTTGCTCGGTGGTACGCCGGGTTGCATTGCCGGACAGCTTCTTCGCCGTCGACGGACAGATCGAGACCTTCTTGACGGTGCTCGACGAGTTCGGCGCCTACCCTGCGGTGATCCAGCGCGAGTTGGACCGCTATTTGCCTTTTCTGGCTACCACGAAGGTTCTCATGGCAGCGGTGCGCGCCGGTATGGGGCGTGAGTCCGCGCACCACGTCATCCGGGAACATGCGGTGGCCACGGCGCTGGCCATGCGCGAACAGGGCGCCGAACCCGACCTGCTGGACCGGTTGGCCGCGGATCCGCGACTGCCGCTGGACCGCGCCGCTTTGGCCGCGGCACTCGCCGACAAAAGAGCGTTCATCGGGGCCGCCGCCGATCAGGTCGACGAGGTTGCCGCCGAGGTAGACGCGCTGGTAGGCCGCTACCCGGACGCGGCCAAATACACGGCGGGCGCGATCCTGTGACGCTGGCCGGCACGCTGCCGGGGATCGACTTCACCGATCTGGACAACTTCGCCAACGGATTCCCGCATGAGTTGTTCGCGCTGCATCGGCAAGACGCGCCGGTGTACTGGCACGAACCGACCGACAACACCCCCGATGGAGAGGGCTTCTGGTCGGTGGCCACGCATGCCGAAACCATTGAGGTACTGCGGGATCCGGTCAGCTATTCATCGGTTACCGGAGGCTCACGACCATTCGGCGGAACGCTGTTGCAGGATCTGGCCATCTCGGGCCAGGTGCTCAATATGATGGATGACCCACGGCATTCGCAGATTCGGCGACTCGTCAGCTCCGGGCTGACGCCGCGAATGATCCGTCGTGTTGAGGACGACCTGCGGACCCGGGCGCGCCGGCTGCTGGATGCCGTGGTACCTGGCGAACCATTCGACTTCGTGGTGGGCATCGCCGCCGAACTGCCGATGCAGATGATTTGCATTCTGCTGGGAGTGCCGGAATCCGAACGGCATTGGCTCTTCGAGGCCATCGAGCCGCAGTTCGACTTCGGTGGCTCGCGCAAGGCGGCCCTTTCGCAGATTTCGGTCGACGATGCCGGGTCGCGGATGTACGCCTACGGCCAGGAGCTGATTGCATCCAAGCGTGCTGAGCCCACCGACGACATGCTGTCGGTGGTCGCGAACGCCAACCACGACGACGTGGAGGCGCCCGCCATGTCAGATATGGAGCTGTACCTGTTCTTCAGTCTGCTGTTCAGCGCGGGCGCGGAGACGACACGCAACGCGGTCGCGGGCGGGATGCTGGCACTCGCCGAGCACCCGCAGCAATGGCACGCGCTGCGTGAGAATCTCGATCTGCTGCCGACGGCGGCCGAGGAGATAGTTCGGTGGACGTCACCGTCACCGTCCAAGCGGCGTACCGCCACCCGTGCGGTCAGGCTCGGCGGGCAGTCGATCGAGGCGGGGCAAAAGGTACAGATCTGGGAAGGATCGGCCAACCGCGACGGCAGCGTCTTCGACCGCGCCGACGAGTTCGATATAACCCGAAAGCCCAACCCGCATCTGGGCTTTGGGCAAGGTGTGCACTACTGCCTGGGCGCCAATCTGGCCCGGCTGGAATTGCGAGTGCTGTTCGAGGAGTTGCTGTTGCGCTTCGCTGCAGCACGTGTCGTCGAACCTGTCGAATGGACTCGCAGCAACCGGCATACCGGCATCCGGCATCTGGTCGTGCAACTGCGATGACTACGACGTCAGAGCGTCTACCCGGTAGCGGCCGGCAGTCCAGGGCGGAGAGTCTCCGGTCGGTGTCAGGGTGACCGTAATGAGATCCTTACCGGCGGTTAGGGAGTCAGGCACGAGGTAAGTGTCGTCAAGCCAGCGATGTGTTGTGTTGCTGCGTGGCTGTAGCCAGGTCCCGGCGGGCGCGCCGTCAATGGCGACGTCTGCTGATTGGTAGCCGTTTGATTGATCCGATGTGCGGCGCAGCAGGATGCCTTGGTTATCCGGGGGGATCGAGACGCGGAATGTGATCGCGGCCGCAGTGGCGCGGACTAACCCGGCGACGATGTGGGTGTCGTCGTTCCCCTCATACTCGCTGATCAGGATTTGATCGGTAGCGCCCGCGTCGGAGTAGCCGTGCTGGAGCCGACTCGAAGGGTCGGTGGGGCTGACGTCGTCGCTGAAAGTTGTGGTGTCGTTCGGTTGGGTGTACAGAAATGCCGTTGAGCTGTAGTCGGCTTGGATCATGTTGCGCTTGCCGTGCTCAATGCCGAATCGGATTGCGGAGTGGTAGCCGACGGCGTCGGCGAGCATCAGGCGATAGACGGCGACGCAATAGTCCGCGCATCCGCCGGTGGCCGTGCGTTGATCGGGCTGGCCGGTGAGCGGGGCGCTATAGCGGGTGCCGTTTTTGAAGTACCAACCGCCCTCGTAGAAATCTTCCGTGCCGGTGCCGTACCACTGGGGCGACGGGGAGCCGTCTGTATATCCGCGTTCGGCTCCTTCAAGGAAAAATGGGGCGTCGTCGTTGGACGAATTCTTGACCCGAGAACCGCGGATGGTGTGGCTGACGCCGACGAATTTGCCATGGCCGGCCTCGTCGGCGAACAACCAATCCTGACCTGGAGTGGTAGGTCCGGCATGGGAGCGGGCGGTGAAGTAGCCGGCGCGGCCACTGTCCAGTGCGGGCGCCCACTGCGGATCGGGTGTTGTCACGACCGCGCTGTCGATTCCCGAGACAGGATGGTCGGTTGTGTTGACGAGGGTGATGTGGGCTGTGCGGGCGAAAGGCATCGGCCACCACTCCGATAACGACAACGCGCCTCCCGGTTGTGGGGTCGTGGCGAACATCAGCGATTGCACGGCGTTGGCGCCAAGTCCGGCGCCGAAGAACTCGCCAAGTGGAGAGTCGACCATGGTCCGGCCGTCGAACTCGATCTGGAGCCGTAACCCGGTCAGGAGTTGATCGGTCGGATCCGGTAGCTGCAGCCGCAACGCCGAGATGGTGCCCGACCCGGTCGACTCCGCGACCGTCAGCACACCGCCGGCCGGAAGATCGATGATCCGATCAGTATGCACCGCAGTAGGTTCCGTCGGCTTGGGATCGATGGTGCCTTCGGACCGAAGAGTCGCGAGCACGTCGAGTGCGGAATCGGAGGGCGAGAAACTCGGAACGCCGTCAGCGGTCGGAAACTGCCGGTAGTCGACGTGGTAATACTCCAAATTCGTTGCGACGCTGATACGCATTGACCGCCGATACGACATCGGTACCTTGATATAGACGCCCCCGGACGACTGCGCGGCGTTGGCTACCAGAGGCCAGACAAACGGCGCACCCAACGCACCATCGACCAACGATTGCAGCGGTGCGTCGATCACCGTATGTCCGTCCAGTTCTATGCGGATCGTCCCGAGAGCAGTCACATTGCCGCCATCGCGGGTGAACCAGATCGAATCGACCTCGCCGGCACCCTGATCCTGCGCAATGACGCACCCGGCTCCACCGGGCGCCAGACATCCACCGGTGCCGTTGCGGTTACCGGTGGAGATGTCGAAATCGCCGCCGCTTCGATCGAAGCTCGACACCTGCACGGTTCGTGTGTCGGCGCTCAGATACGGCAGCAGATCGAGTCGGCGGTAGGTGTCCCAACCCACCGCCCGCGCGCCGGGTCCGGTGCTAATGGGGTCGGCAGACGCTGTAGTCACGGCGCAAACACCAGCGATCCCCAATTGCAGCGATACCAACGCCGCGGACAGCGCCCGAAGGCCTGCCGTTGTGTTGTAGTTCAGCACTAGGGCACACCGATCCCTGCCGACCGCAGTTCGAGGGCGACCAGAGCCTGGATGGTGCCGGGATCCCCGCGGCGCCACGCGCCAACCGGATCCTCGCTCACGGCCACCAGTTTGCGTGGGGATCGGTTGGTCAGCGCGCGCAGTGCGAGCAGATCTCGGCCGGGCGGGGTGGCGGCCAGGCCGGTCGCCACCCATTTACGCCGGAAGAACCGGAGCCGCAGGAACAGCCATGGCAAGACCACTACCAGGATGGGGAGTGCGACCACCGCCACTGCGAGCAAAACCGCGAGCCAGCTCGCCGTGGTGTCGAGGTCGTGCACGGCGTTCGCAATATCCAGGGCAGCATGGCTGGCGGACGTGAGGGGCTTGCTCACGTTGTCACCCACCAGCGGAATCTGCTGCGCGCCGTGGCCCGCAGACGCCAGACTGCCGGCGACGCTGTTCGTGCCGCTCTCGATTTGGCGGCCGGCTTCGGCGATTGTCGAGATGGCGTCGTAAACCGCGAGACCGACGAGCCCCCAGATCGTGGTCCACACGCCGACGACGAAGTCGCTGAAGAGTTGGGCCAGCAGCCGGGCGGGTCTCGTGGAGTAGGGCAAAAACCGCGATGTCATAGCACAGATACCAGCACAACTCTGGGCGCGGTGCGGGCTTCGACGGCGGTTTGATGGGTGGCCGATAGGCTGACCCGATGCGCCCTGCACTGACCGAGTATCAGCATCTGGCCAGCGGTAAGGTCCGTGAGCTGTACCGCGTCGATGATGAACATCTGCTACTGGTCGCGTCGGACCGGATCTCGGCGTACGACTACGTCCTGGATAGCGTGATTCCCGACAAGGGCCGCATCTTGACCGCGATGAGCGTGTTCTTCTTCGGCCTCGTCGAGGCGCCCAACCACCTCGCCGGGCCGCCGGACGACCCGCGCATCCCCGACGAGGTGCTTGGCCGCGCGCTGGTGGTGCGAAAGCTTGAGATGTTTGCGGTGGAATGTGTGGCGCGCGGCTACCTGACCGGCTCGGGCTTGTTGGACTACCAGGCGACCGGGAAGGTCTGCGGTATCGCGTTGCCGCCGGGACTGGTTGAGGCAAGCCGGTTCGACACGCCACTTTTCACCCCTGCAACGAAAGCCGCCCTCGGAGACCACGATGAGAACGTTTCGTTCGCCCGGGTTATCGAGATGGTGGGCGGGGTGCGCGCCAATCAGCTGCGCGACCGAACGCTGCAGATTTATGTGCAGGCTGCCGACCACGCCCTGAGGAAGGGAATCATCATCGCCGACACGAAATTCGAATTCGGTACCGACCGCGAAGGCAACCTGATCCTGGCCGACGAAATCTTCACACCGGACTCGTCGCGGTACTGGCCGGCCGAGGACTACCGGGCTGGCGTGGTCCAGAACAGCTTCGACAAGCAGTTTGTCCGGAACTGGCTTACCAGCTCCGAATCCGGCTGGGACCGCCACGGTTCGCAACCCCCACCACCGCTTCCGGAGAACATCATCGATGCCACTCGCGACCGCTACATCAATGCCTATGAACGGATTTCCGGTCTGAGTTTCGGTGACTGGATCGGCCCGAGGGCATGACGGACGCACAAACGCCGCCTGTCGCCAAGCGGGTGGAGACCCGGCGGGAGTACCACGGGGACGTCTTCGTCGACCCGTACGAGTGGTTGCGGGACAAGGAAAGCCCGGAAGTCATCGCCTACCTCGAAGCTGAAAACGAGTACGTCGATCAACACACTGCCCACCTCGAGCCCTTGCGGCAACGGATTTTTGATGAGATCAAGGCGCGCACCAAGGAAACCGACCTGTCGGTGCCGTTGCGGCGAGGTGACTGGTGGTACTACGCGCGCACTTTCGAGGGAAAGCAGTACCGTGTCCAGTGCCGTTGCCCGGTCGCCAATCCTGATGACTGGGATCCGCCGACCTTAGATGAGAACACCGAAGTGCCCGGTGAGCAGGTTCTGCTCGACTCCAACGTTGAAGCTGAAGGACACGACTTCTTCGCGCTGGGCGCCGCCTTGGTCAGCCTCGATGCCAATCTACTTGCATACTCCGTTGATACCGTCGGCGACGAACGTTACACGCTGCGCTTCAGGGACTTACGCACCGACGAGCAGTACCCGGACGAGATCCCCGACATCGCGGCCGGGGTGACCTGGGCCGCTGACAACCGCACCGTGTACTACCTGACCTTGGACGAGGCCCACCGTCCCGACAAGGTGTGGCGGTATCGACTCGGCTCCGGCGAACCGTCGGAGCTGGTGTATCACGAAGCCGACGAACGTTTCTGGCTCGGGGCGGGGCTCACCCGAAGCGAAGCCTTTGTCCTTATCGCCTCAGGTTCATCTATCACCTCCGAGTTCCGCTACGCGGACTCCGCCGACTCGCACGCACAGTTCACCGTCGTGCTCCCGCGGCGCGAAGGTGTCGAGTACTCGGTGGAGCACGCGGTGGTCGGGGGGCAGGACCGCTTCTTGATCCTGCACAACGACGGGGCGGTGAACTTCACCCTCGCGGAGGCTCCGGTCGCCGATCCAACACAGCAGCGCACCCTGATCCCGCACCGCGACGACGTCCGACTCGAAGGTATGGACGCGTTCGCGGGTCATCTGGTGGTCAGTTACCGGCGCGCCGCATTGCCCCGGATCCAGCTGTGGCCCCTCGACTCCGACGGCGGCTATGGTGAGCCCGAGGAGATTTCGTTCGACTCCGAGCTGATGTCGTCTGGCCTGGGCGGAAATCCGAACTGGGATTCACCCAAACTGCGGATCAGTGCGGGATCCCTGGTCACCCCATTGCGGGTCTACGACATCGACTTGGGTAGCGGGGAGCGCACCCTGCTGCGCGAGCAACCCGTCCTCGGCGATTACCGAAGCGATGATTACGTCGAGCGCCGCGAGTGGGCACAAGCGGGCGACGGCACCCGGATCCCGGTATCGATCGTGCACCGTGCGGGCGTCGAATTCCCGGCGCCAGCGCTGGTATATGGCTATGGCGCATACGAAATCTGCACGGATCCAAGCTTTTCCGTGGCGCGATTGTCGCTGCTGGATCGAGGCATGGTTTTCGTCATTGCCCACGTCCGCGGCGGCGGTGAGATGGGCCGACTGTGGTACGAGCACGGCAAGCTCTTGGAGAAGAAGAACTCCTTCACCGACTTCGTTGCGGTGGCAGAGCATCTGGTGGAGTCAGGGCTGACCCGACCGGAAGAACTGGTGGCGTTGGGAGGCAGTGCGGGCGGTCTTTTGGTGGGCGCGGTGGCCAACGTGGCGCCGCAGCTCTTTGCCGGGATCCTCGCGCAGGTCCCGTTCGTCGACCCACTGACCACCATCCTGGACCCATCGCTGCCACTGACCGTCACCGAGTGGGACGAGTGGGGAAACCCGTTGAGCGACAGCGATGTTTACTCTTACATGAAGTCGTATTCGCCGTATGAGAACGTCGAGACCAAACGCTACCCGGCCATCCTGGCGATGACGTCGCTGAACGACACCAGGGTGTACTACGTGGAGCCGGCCAAGTGGGTCGCGGCGTTGCGGCACGCTAACCCTGACGGCAATCCGGTGCTGCTCAAGACTCAGATGGCGGCGGGTCATGGTGGCGTCAGTGGTCGTTACCGGGGATGGCAGGAAACTGCCTTCCAATACGCCTGGCTGCTAGCCGCAGCCAACTGCGACCACGATGGCGGCGGCTAGAAGGACAACCTCGGTGCCGTTGACGGCATCATCGAGCCACCCGATGGACACCGTCATGCGGATAGCGACGATGTTGTTCGAGGGGTGATCGCGCTAGTCGTCTGCGGCGGTTTGGGTGGCCGGCTTTTTCGGCAGGAACGACGCCGGGATGAAGGTGAACACGACCAACACGCAGGCAATGACGAATACCAGTGTGTAGGCATGCGAAAGGTCTTGCAGCACATCGCCCGAGAAGTTGGGGGCAAGTGCCTGCCGCGGTATTGCGGACTGGTCAACGGGCACTCCGCTGGTCTCGGCCTTCTGCCGCAGCGACGCGAGCTTATTTGCAGCGGTGATGTTTTCGCTGCGATTGAACTGGTGAGTCAGGATCACCGACATCAGCGCGGTTCCCATCGAGCCGCCTACCTGGTTGCTGACGCTCATCAGCGTCGTGCCTCGGGCGATCTGGTGCGGGGCCAAAGCCTGCACCGATGCAACGGAGAGTGGCACCATGGCGCAACCCATGCCGAGGCCCATGATCGCCAGCGCGACCAGCAGTGTGGGTTGGTACTGGGCGTGCCTGGCCACACCGAAGGCGAAGGTGCCCAGGCCGACAGTGATCAGCGCGATGCCGACCAGCACGATCTTGCCCGGCCCCTGTCTATCCACGAGCGGTCCGGTCAACCGCATGGTCAGCATGGCCCCTAGGCCCTGTGGGATCGCATGCACGCCGGCTTGCATCGGTGTCTGGTGCAGTACCTGCTGGAAGTAGCTCGGAATCAGCAGGCAGGCGCCGAAGAAGGCGGTGGCGAAAAGCAACATCGTCAGGTTGGCTTGGGTGAGCACGCGGTTCTCAAACAGCCGTAGATCGATGAGTGGGTGATCGGCGCGGTGCCAGGCGTGAAAGACGAACGCAACGATCAACGCCAGTCCTGCGGCCGCTGGTATTAACACGTGGCGGTCAGCCACGGTGCCGCGGGCCGGGATCGAAGACAGCGAGAACAGGAATGCCGCCAGGCCGGGGGACAGCAGCAGCGCGCCGATAACGTCGAAGGTTTCTGAGCGCGCCGGGTGATCTCGACGGAACACGACTGCCGCGAGGAGCAATGTGAGGAGCCCGATCGGCAGGTTGATCAGGAAGATCCACCTCCAGCTGGAGGTGTCGATGAGCCAGCCGCCCAGGATCGGCCCACCGATCGGGGCGAGCAGCATGGGGATGCTCAGAATCGACATCAGGCGACCCAGCCGCCCGGGTCCCGCCTCGCGGGTCATGATCATGAATCCCAGGGGCCACAGCATGCCGCCGCCGATACCCTGCACCACCCGAAAGATGATGAGCTGCGCGATACTTGACGCTAATGCGCACAACAGCGAGCCGAGCACGAACGCCACCACAGAACCCATGAAGAGCCGTTTGGTCCCGAAGCGGTCGGCCGCCCAGCCAGTCAACGGAATCACGGTCGCCAACGCCAGCGTGTAGCCGGTCATCGTCCAGGCGACGACGGCCTGCGTGCTCCCGAATTGGTCGATAAAGGTGCGTTGCGCGACGCTGACGATGGTTACATCCAGGATCGCCATCACCGTGGCCAGGAGGCACACGCCGGAGATCCGTAACAGCCCGGCGTCCAGCTTGTCGGGATAGACATGCTCACCGGTGCCCGATTGCCCGGTGGGAGCGGTGGGCAGCGGGTTGCCGGTCGCTGCAGAAGGGGCGATCTCCATAGCGTTACTTAGCATATCGAACCGATTACCTGCGTCGACGTTGGTGGGTGTTTGCTGGCCTGGGTCGGTCGGGAGGCGGAGCCGACAGCGGATCAAGGCCCTTGCGCGGCCACGATATCGAGCCACCCCGGGGTGCCTCGCCATGTCCTGAACGTTCAAATACGCCTGGCGTCTGCGTGTACTTCACCATCTCGACACCTGGAATCGGCAAACTACTGGTGTGTCTGGAAAATTGATCGTCTCGGTCTCAGGGATTAGCGAGCGCACCCTGGCCGATGTCGAGGCGTTCTGTGGACAGATGGATGCGCGCAAAGTGCCGATTTCGTTGCTGGTGGCTCCGCGACTCAGCAACGACTACCGACTCGACCGGGATCCGCGCACCGTCGAATGGCTGACTGACCGGCGCAGCGGAGGCGACGCTATCGTGCTGCACGGCTACGACGACGCGGCCACCAAGAAGCGGCGTGGTGAGTTCGCGATGCTGCGTGCGCACGAGGCCAACCTGCGGCTGATGGCCGCCGACCGGGTGCTCGAGCACCTCGGGCTCCGCACTCGGTTGTTTGCGGCACCGGGCTGGGTGGTTTCGCCGGGTGTGGTAAACGCATTGCCGGGGAACGGATTTCGACTGCTGGCCGATCTGCACGGGGTCACCGACTTGGCCCGGCAGACCACCGTCCGCACCCGCGTGCTGGGCATCGGGGAGGGCTTCCTCACCGAACCGTGGTGGTGCCGCATGGTGGTGCTGTCCGCCGAGCGGATCGCCCGCCGCGGCGGCATCGTGCGGATCGCGGTCGCGGCCCGTCAGCTGCGCAAACCCGGCCCGCTGCAGGCGATGCTGGACGCCGTCGACTTGGCATCGATGCACGGTTGCACGCCGACGGTGTACCAATGGCGGACAGCTAAGGCCTCCGATAAAGCCTCGGTCGACGCCGCGTAATCCGGATCTAGCCTGAGTCATCGGGTTAACCTGGCGGCCCGGGGACACTACCCTTGTGCGACATGAGCGATTCTTCAGCCGCAGGGTTCGCCGCCGACGCGATTGTCGTCGGGGCAGGATTGTCGGGACTGGTGGCGGCCTGCGAATTGGTGGAGCGGGGCTTGCGGGTGCTGATTCTCGATCAGGAGAGCAGCGCCAATCTGGGCGGCCAAGCTTTCTGGTCGTTCGGCGGATTGTTCTTCGTCGATAGCCCTGAGCAGCGTCGTCTGGGTATCCGCGACAGCCACGAGCTTGCATTGCAGGATTGGCTGGGTACAGCGGCTTTCGATCGGGAAGAGGACTACTGGCCCCGGCAGTGGGCACATGCCTATGTTGATTTCGCGGCCGGGGAGAAGCGTAGTTGGCTGCGGGCCCGCGGGCTGAAGGTTTTCCCGCTGGTGGGCTGGGCAGAGCGCGGTGGCTACGGTGCGCAGGGGCACGGCAACTCGGTGCCCCGTTTCCACATCACCTGGGGTACCGGGCCGGCTCTGGTCGAGATCTTCGCGCGCCAGCTGCGGGACCGCTCGACGGTGCGTTTCGCGCACCGCCACCAGGTCGATGAGTTGATCGTCGAGGGTGACGCGGTAACCGGCGTTCGAGGTACCGTGCTGGAACCCTCGACTGAACCGCGCGGTGTTCCCTCATCACGAAACGCACTGGGGAAATTCGAATTCCGCGCCTCCGCGGTGATCGTGACCAGCGGTGGCATCGGAGGTAACCACGACCTGGTGCGCAAGAACTGGCCCAAACGGATGGGCCGCGTTCCCGAGCAATTGCTGAGCGGGGTCCCGGCACACGTCGATGGCAGGATGATCGGCATTTCCCAAAAGGCCGGGGCGCGGGTGATCAACCCCGACCGGATGTGGCACTACACCGAGGGCATCACCAACTACGACCCGATCTGGCCGTTGCACGGTATCCGGATCATTCCCGGCCCGTCGCCGCTGTGGCTGGACGGGGCGGGCAAGCGGCTCCCGGTTCCGTTGTATCCCGGGTTCGACACGCTGGGCACCTTGGAGTACATCAGCAAATCCGGCTATGACTACACCTGGTTCATCTTGAACACCAAGATCATTGAGAAGGAATTCGCACTTTCCGGTCAGGAGCAGAATCCCGACCTGACTGGGCAAAGCGTGCGTGAGCTAGTGCGCTCCCGCGCGAGCTCCGGCCCACCCGGCCCGGTGCAGGCATTCATCGACCGGGGTGTGGACTTCGTCAGCGCCAATTCGTTACGCGAGTTGGTCACCGCAATGAACCAACTGCCCGATGTCACGCCACTGGACTTTGCGACGGTGGAGGCCGAGGTTACCGCCCGCGACCGGGAAGTCGTCAACAAGTTCAGCAAAGATGGTCAGATCACCGCGATCCGGGCCGCCCGTGGGTATCTCGGCGATCGGCTTGGCCGGGTGGTGGCGCCGCACCGGTTGGCAGATCCCAAGGCAGGCCCGATGATCGCGGTAAAGCTGCACATCCTGACTCGCAAGACACTGGGCGGCATCGAGACCGACTTGGACGCGCGGGTACTCAAGGCCGACGGCACCCCGCTCACCGGGTTGTATGCGGCCGGGGAGGTAGCCGGGTTCGGCGGCGGCGGTGTGCACGGCTACCGGGCGCTGGAGGGCACGTTCCTGGGTGGCTGTATTTTCTCCGGTCGGGCCGCCGGCCGCGGCGCCGCCTTGGATATCACCTAGCCACTGGGGCCGAGCAGACGCAAAAGCCCCCGATTTGGGCCCAATTCGGGGGCTTTTGCGTCTGCTCGCGGTGGAAGGTGACCGCCTAGAAGGTGACCGAGGATTCCTCGGGTAGCACCTGAAAATCGGTAGTGGTCATCTCGGTGAGCCGGCTGTAGTAGATACCTCTCGCTTCCGGAGCGACTACCCCCTGATGGATCGGCACCGCGTGAGCCGGTGCCACCGCGCGCAGATAGTCCACGGCCTCGGAGATCTTCATCCACGGGGCCGCTGCCGGCGTGGCCAACACGTCGACCGGCTCGTCGGGAACGAACAGTGCGTCGCCGGGATGCATCAACCTCGCACGGTGGTCGCCGTCGTCCACCAGATACGAGATGTTGTCTATCACCGGGATCTCGGGGTGGATTACCGCGTGCCGGCCGCCGAGGGCGCGAATGGTCAACGTCCCCACCGTCAGCTCGTCACCGACCCGCACCGCGTGGCACGGCGCACCGAGCTGCTCGGCGGTCTGCGCGTCGGCGTACAACGCGGCGCCGGGGTTGCCGCCGAGCAGGGCCGGCAGGCGCGTGATGTCGACGTGGTCAGGGTGTTGATGGGTAATCACGATCGCGGACAGGCCGGTGATGCCCTCGAAGCCGTGTGCGAAAGTGCCGGGGTCAAAGAGCAGGCTGGTTTGCCCGAACTGGGCTAGTAGGCAGGAATGGCCGAAATGCGTCAGTTCCATGGTGCTGATTCTGCCTTGTGGGGGGCAGCCGGGACGTGAGTCGCGCCGGTTGGCCTGCGATTGATCACGTTGTGACTAAATTGTGACCACCGCCACACGCAGCAAAGCGCACGATATATTAAGTAACTCTCTTATTCTTTATTGATGGGACGGTGCACCCTGTCTAACTGTGTTGTTGAGCCGGCCGTAGCCGACATCAATGATTACGTTCTGGCCGACGGCACGATCGTCGTGCCAGACGGCGTAACGCTGACCTCGTTTCTCGACCAAAACCGGGCAACATTCGGCGAGCGTCCGGCGTATCGCTTCATCGACTACGCGCACGACCCCGACGGGCGCGTCGTTGAGCTGAGCTGGAATGACATGTGGTCGCAGGTCCGTGCGATCGGCGCCCGCCTCCAGCAGGTCACCAAACCAGGGGACCGGGTGGCGATCGTGGCGCCGCAGGGTGTCGAGTATGTGGCGGCCTTCTTTGGCGCCGTCCACGCCGGCAACATTGCGGTCCCGTTGTTTGCGCCAACTCTGTCCGGGCACGCGGAACGGTTGACGGCCGTGCTGGCAGATGCCCGGCCCACCGCGGTGTTGACCACGACGGCGGCGGCCGGATTGGTGCGGGAATTCCTGCGGGCACATCCGGTGGCCGGGCGACCACGGCTGATTGCGGTCGATGCAATCCCCACGACGCTCGCTTCGATGTTCGCCGACGCGCCGGTCGGCACCGACGATGTCGCCTATCTGCAGTACACGTCTGGTTCAACGCGCATCCCGGCCGGGGTCGAGATCACCCATCGCGCTGTCTGCACCAACGTGCTGCAGATGATCCTGGGTGCCGGGCTGGACCGGGGAATCCGCGGCGTGAGCTGGCTGCCGCTCTATCACGACATGGGATTGCTCATGATCATGTTCCCGGCGTTGTCCGGTGAATACCTCACTCTGCTGGATCCCATGGCATTCCTTCGCCGGCCTTACCGATGGATCAAAGAGCTCAGTGCGGAAGCAAAGAGCGGTCGGACGTTTGCGGCCGCGCCGAACTTCGCCTACGAGTTGGCGGCCGAGCGAGGGTTACCACCGGAGGGCGTCACCGTCGATCTGAGCAACGTTGCCGGCCTGCTCAACGGATCCGAGCCGGTGACGATGTCGGCAATCGAAAAGTTCACCAACGCGTTCACACCCTATGGTCTGCCCGCGACGGCGATCAAGCCGGCCTACGGGATGGCGGAGGCCACGCTGGGGGTGGCCACCACCGCCCCGGATGCAGCGGCCGGCGCCGTGTTTCTCGACCGTGTCCAACTCGCCGCCGGGCGCGCGGTGGTCGTCGCGCCGGAAACCCCAGGCGCGGTTGCCTATGCTTCGTGCGGCCACCCGTTCCCTAACCTATGGGCTGTGATCACCAGTTCCGACGGCGCCGAGGTGCCTGACGGTACCGTTGGGGAAATCTGGTTGCACGGCAACAACATCGGCCGCGGATACTTCGGACGCGAAGAAGAAACACAACGCACGTTCGGCAACAAGCTGCAATCTCGGTTGGAGTGCAGCCACGCCGAGGGTGTCGCCGACAACAGTTGCTGGCTGGCTACCGGCGATCTTGGCGTCTACCTCGACGGCGAGCTCTACCTCACCGGGCGGATCAAAGACCTCATCATCATTGACGGCCGCAACCATTACCCGCACGACATCGAGATCACGGTCAGCGCGGCGTCGCCCGCCGTCCGCACTGGCTACGTGGCCGCGTTCTCCGTTCCCGCCGGCACCCTGAGCGCGCCCGGCGCCGACTCTGCCGAGCAGCTCGTGGTGGTGGCCGAGCGCGCGGCGGGCATCGGGCGCGCAGATCCAGAGCCGGTCGTTGCGGCCGTGCGCGCCGCAATCTCGCGCGAACACCGCGTCAGGGTCAGCGACGTCCGACTCGTCGCCGCCGGCGTCATCCCCCGCACCACCAGTGGCAAATTAGCGCGCAACGCCTGCCGGGCCGACTACCTCGCCGGGCGATTTGATCGATAGGGCGGCTCGGGACGGCCGTAGTTCGGTGCGTGCCCGTGAGCCGGTCCGGCACATGCCGCCGGTAGAGTTGGCGCCGAGCCAGATCTGAGGAGGAGCGCCGATGGCCCGGGTGGTTGTGCATGTGATGCCCAAAGCAGAGATTCTCGACCCGCAGGGACAGGCGATTGTCGGAGCGCTCGGCCGCCTCGGCCATCCCGGGATCTCAGATGTCCGTCAGGGCAAGAGGTTTGAGCTTGAGGTGGACGATACCGTCGATGACGCGGTGCTTGCCGACATCGCGGAGTCGCTGCTGGCGAACACTGTGATCGAGGAGTGGGCGATAACCCGGGACGCGCAGTGACGGCGCGGATCGGCGTCATCACCTTTCCCGGCACGCTTGATGACGTGGACGCCGCGCGGGCGGCCCGGCACGTCGGCGCCGAGGCGGTCAGCCTCTGGCACGCCGACGCCGACCTCAAGGGCGTTGACGCCGTGGTGGTGCCCGGCGGGTTCTCCTACGGCGACTACCTGCGCACCGGTGCCATCGCGAGATTCGCCCCGGTGATGACCGAGGTGATCGCGGCGGCTGGCCGTGGTATGCCAATATTGGGAATCTGCAATGGTTTTCAGATTCTGTGCGAGGCCGGACTACTGCCTGGCGTCCTGACCCGCAATGCCGGCTTGCACTTTATCTGTCGCGATGTGTGGCTGCGGGTGGCCTCGACGTCAACGGCGTGGACATCGCGTTTCGAGCCCGACGTCGATCTGCTGGTGCCGCTGAAGTCCGGCGAAGGACGCTACGTGGCCCCGGAGAAGGTGCTTGACGAGCTAGAAGACGAGGGCCGGGTGGTATTCCGCTACCACGACAACATCAACGGCTCATTGCGCGACATCGCCGGCGTCAGCTCGGCCAACGGTCGCGTCGTCGGGCTGATGCCCCACCCCGAGCATGCCATCGAAGGTTTAACGGGTCCCTCTGACGACGGGTTGGGTCTGTTCTATTCAGCGCTGGACGCAGTCTTGGCGGCTTGAGGCGAGAATCGGTTCTCAGCCCAGGATGGGGAACCTGCGTTGGCTGGCCAGTCTCTTGAGCGCGACCTCCATTACCGAACGCACGTGTGCGTCGACCTCGTCGATGTCGGGGCCGTCGCCGAAACGGGCCGTGACGTCGATCGGTTCGAGTACCTCGGTGACGATCTTGGCCGGCACCGGCAGGTTCGGCGGGAAGATCACGCTGAGGCCGAACGGGAACCCGAAGCTCAGCGGCAGGATGTCCATCCGGGCTTTGGTCAGGCCCAGTCGGCGGGCCAGCCAGTTGCCGCGGCTCAAGAACAGCTGGGTCTCCTGGGCGCCGATCGACACGGTGGGCACGATCGGTACCCCGGCTTCGATGGCGGTCCTGACGTAACCGGTGCGGCCGTTGAAGTCGACGGTGTTGGCGGTAAGCGTGGGTCGGTAGGCGTCGTAGTCGCCGCCGGGGAACACGAGTACCACCGCGTCGGAATACAGTGCGGCGGCTGCATTTTCGCGGCTTGCCTCGATAACCCCGAGTCGGCGAAACCAGCCGTCCACCGGGCCCACGAACAGCCCGTAGTGGGCCAGTGTGTAGAGGGGGCGATGGTAGCCGAAGTGGTCGTAGAACGCCGACCCGAAGATCATCACGTCGGGGGTGAACATGCCTCCGGAGTGGTTGGACACCACCAACGCGCCGCCGGCTGGTGGGACGTTGTCCACGTTTCGCACCTCGGCGCGAAACCATCGTTTGACCAGTGGTCTGAAAGCGCCGATGAACTGTTCGGTGAACCCCGGATCCCATTTGGCGGTTTCGTGGTTGTCGGCCGCTGCGCCTCGGCTGCCCTTCATGGTTCGCCCCCGATTTTTGCCCGTGTCTGCTCTACACTTATAGAGCAGACGGCGCTCTCCGCCTAGGGCAACGGCATACCCATTTCTCGCAGAAAATCACACATTGGGGAATCACGCCTGAAAAAGGCTCGAGCACAGGCGTTTATGGACTGTCGTGCGGCCGGCTGCTCAGCCGACGTCCCGTAGCAGCGGCTGTGCTGTCGACGTCGAATCGGCAGCCGGCGCCAACTCACCGAAGAAATCGATCGCGTCTGCAATGGCACCGTCCACAAAGCAACTGAACTCCTCGAAAGGGATGCGATCGCGGACCCGCTGGGAGCTGCGCGCGAAAATGCCGATGCGCTGAGGATCAGAGGAGCCATGCACGATCACGGTGACTTCGCGGTTTTGCTGATTCCAAGCGTCGGCCAGTTCCGCCAAGCGAGCACTGTCGGCGGCAGGGAAGAAGCACACGGGAGTGACCCGGATGGTGAAAACGTCGCTGCACCAACGGGAAATTCCAAGGTGCACATGGAGCCGACGGCCATCTGCATTGCTGACAAAGAAGCATTCGCCGTCATGCTGGCCGCGGAAATACCGTATGCCGCGGCTGCGCAGGTAGCGTTCGGTCAACTCGGTAGACAGCGGCTCACCCAATAGCTCACTCATGGGATTAATGCTGACCCCAGCGCCTATGTGGTTCCTTTGAGCCGGGCAAGGCTGCAGCGAAGAATCTGTTGAGAATTTACTGAGCGACGACGCCCGATTACCCGGTCACCCTCACTCCGCGGTTGTATTTGCGGCGTCTCGATCCACGTCGCTGAGTACGGTCGGTCTTGCCGTCACACGAAGCGCAGCACGACCACCGGGAGGGGCAACGATGGGGTTCACGGTGCAACGGTTCGACCATATTGTGTTGAACTGCAACGATGTTCAGGCTACCGCCGCGTGGTACGAGCGGGTCCTTGGCGTGACACGAGAGACATTTGGGCCGTCCAACAGGACGGCCCTTAGCCTCGGAGATCAGAAAATCAATCTGCGACCTGTCGGCGCTCAAGCCGTCGATCCCGACTGGTTCACCGGGGCCGTCGAAGCGGCCGGCTCCGAAGACTTGTGCTTCGTCGCGCGCTGCACCCCGGAGGAGGTGCGCGCTCACCTCACTGGATGTGGAGTGGAAATCATCTCGGGACCGGTGACCAAGATCGGCGCGCTAGGCGCGATGACGTCGCACTACTGCCGTGACATCGATGGGAATCTGATCGAGATCGCGGTCTACTGAGCGCCTGAGAGCGGATACAGGCCCGGCAGGTTGACCACGATGGCCTCTTGGGTGCTGCGCGCGATCACGATTTCCGCGGGTGTGTTCGGGTCCGGGTTTTCTTCGCGGTGCGGCAGGTACGGCGGGACGAAGATGTAATCGCCCGGCGAAGTCCCGATTCGAACTTCCTGAATGCCGTCATGAAACACGAACTCCGGCTTCCCGCTTCGTACATAGATCGCGGTCTCCGATTCGCCGTGATGGTGATTGTCCGAGGCGGTTTCGGGCGACACATGTGTCTCACCCATCCACAGCTTCGTCGCACCGACCGATCGACCGCTGAGGGCGGCGAAGCGCCGCATTCCCTCCGATTGTGCCGTGTCGGAACTGATCTCCGACGCCTTGATGTGGTGGACGCGATTGTGTGTCAGTGCTTGACTCGTGCCATCGAAATCCGGATGAAATCCGTCTGACGTTGCCATCTGCGCTCCTTGCCCACCGGGGTTCTCGCTGTAATACCGATGAGTGGACCTAAGGGCTGAGCGCGACCGACGCCTCGGCCGTGTAGTTCAGGAACGTCAGTGTCTCCTGCAGGTAGAGCTGCACGGTGTCGGCATCGTGGGTGGTGTATCCAATCGACACATCGGTACCTAGCTGCAGGTCGAAGTCGCCGCCGCGGGTGGTCAGCACGAAAGCGCCGTCGATGGCCGGGGCCCAGATGATGTCCCCGTTGACCAGCCGGTTGATGTGTTCGAGGATCGGATATCCGTGCTCGGTGGTCTCGCTGACCTTGGTGTAGACGTCGGCGGACAGCAGCACCGAATAAGGACCGTCGACGCCGGCCAGCCGTAATGCGGACAACGCCTGGGTGATGACGTCGGGAATTGCTTGAGGGTCTTTGGGCAGTTTCAGCTTGGGGTTCGAGGTGGCTTTGCGGATTCCATCGATGGACGCGGCGGGATAGCCCTCGAAGATGGCGCGGTCTTCGGCGAACGCCAGCTTCTTGGCGGCGGCTTTGATCGGATCCCAGTCGGAGTCCTGCGCGCCACGCTCGACGTCGTCGATCTCATCGCGGGACAACGTGAAGGGAACCCGCAGCCGCACGAGGGGTTTGCTTGCGCGGAGGTGGGCCTCCACTCCGTCGCCTGGGGCCTTGATGTCGACCAGCCGCCCGGTGCTGACCGCCGCGGTGACTGGCCCTCCGGGTTCGCTGACGTCGACCACCCGGCGGCCGGCGATATGACGCTTGAAAGTCCGCGTGGCCTCCAGTTCGATTTCGCTCCAGGCGGCGTCGGTGATCGGCGCCAGATCGCGGTAGAGGTTGTTCTTCATCGGAAGGTTCCTTTCAGGCTGCCGATCGAAAGAGAGTCGTCGTTGGGGGCGGGTTCGACCGGGTTTGCCGTCTCGAGCGGCGCGGGCAAGTCCGGGGGGTCGTCGAGAAAGTCGACCGTGGGGGAGAAGAACAGGCCACCGGTGACAGCGGTGGAGAAGTCCAGGATGCGGTCGGTGTTGCCGGGCGGATCGCCGAGGAACATGTTGCGCAGCATTTGCTCGGTGACCTCAGGCGTGCGCGAGTAGCCGATGAAGTAGGTGCCGTACTCGCCCTTGCCGAGTTCCCCGAAGGGCATGTTGGCGCGCACGATCTTCAGTTCGTTTCCGTCTTCGTCTTGATGACATTGAGCGCGATGTGCGAGTCGGGCGGCTTGACGTCGTCGTCCATCTCGATGTCTTCCAGCTTAGTCCGGCCGATCACGTTCTCCTGCTCGGTGACCGACAACGACTCCCACGACCGCATGTCGTGCAGGTACTTCTGTACGTGGACATAGCATGAGCCGGCGAAGTCGGGGTCCTCGTCACCGATCGCGGTGGCGCTGACAGCGATTGTGCCGGAGGGGTTTTCGGTGCCGTCGACAAACCCGAGGAGGTCGCGGTTGTCGAAGAACTTGAATCCGTGCACCTCGTCGACGACGGTGACGCCTCCCGCCATCGATTTCAGGATGCGGCCGGCCAACTCGAAGCACACGTCCAACGATTCGGCCCGGATGTGGAACAACAGGTCACCGGGGGTGGCCGGCGCCTCGTGCCGGGGCCCCTTCAGTTCGATGAACGGATGCAGCTCGGCGGGGCGTGGGCCGCCGAACAACCGGTCCCAGGCGTCGGAGCCGATCGAGGCGACCACCGACAGGTGTTTGGTCGGGTCGCGGAAGCCGATGGCGCGCACCAGGCCCGACAGGTCCGGCAACGCGTCGTGCACGATCGCTTCGCCGCCATCGTCAATGGTGAGCACCAGAAATATCGCGGCGGGTGTCAACGGCGCGAGTACGGGTTGCGGCTGAACCGGAGGCACTCTGCTGACCCTAGCGTTAACCCCGCGGTTCCGAACAGCCATGATGTTGAACATGTCGGCCAGCGCCGCAGGTCTCTGCGATTTCATCGACGCCTCGCCGTCGCCGTTTCATGCCTGCGCCACGGCGGCCGCGCGGCTTACCGGTGCCGGATACACCGAACTCAGCGAAGCCGACCGCTGGCCCGAACAGCCAGGTCGCTACTTCACCGTCCGCGCCGGATCCCTGATCGCCTGGAATTCTGACGTGCCGGATGGACCGTTCCGGATTGTTGGAGCGCATACCGACAGCCCAAACTTGCGAGTCAAGCAGCATCCGGATCGATTGGTGGCCGGCTGGCAGGTCGTGGCGCTGGAACCGTATGGGGGCGCGTGGCTCAACTCCTGGCTGGACCGCGACCTGGGCATCAGTGGGCGGTTGTCTTTACGGGACGGCACCGGGCTCAGTCACCGATTGGTCCGGATCGACGATCCGATCCTGCGGGTGCCGCAGCTGGCCATCCACCTGGCTGAGGATCGCGCGTCGCTCAAGTTGGATCCGCAGCGACACGTCAACGCGGTGTGGGGAGTCGGCGACAAACCCGGCTCTTTCCTGCGCTACGTCGCCGAGCGGGCCGGGGTGGCCGAGGCCGACGTGCTGGCCGCCGACCTGATGACTCACGACCTGACCCCGTCGACCGTGATCGGAGCCTTGGTAAACGGAACCGCCAGCCTGCTGAGTGCGCCCCGCCTGGATAACCTGGCCAGCTGCTACGCGGGGATGGAGGCACTGGTGGCCTTGGAAAAGGCCACAGCACCGAGCGGGTATCTGCCGGTGCTGGCACTCTTCGACCACGAGGAGGTCGGGTCGACCTCCGACCACGGCGCGCAGTCGAACCTGCTCGGCACCGTCCTGGAACGGATCGTGCTGGCGGCCGGTGGCAGCCGGGAAGACTTCCTGCGGCGGCTACCTGTTTCGCTCCTGGCCTCGGCGGACATGGCGCATGCCACCCATCCCAACTACCCCGAGCGGCACGAGCCCAGCCATCTGATCGAGGTCAACGGCGGTCCCGTGCTCAAGGTGCACCCGAATCTGCGGTACGCCACCGACGGACGTACGGCGGCGGCGTTCGAGCTGGCCTGCCGACAGGCCGGGCGTGACGTTGCAGCGCTATGAGCACCGCGCGGACCTACCGTGCGGTTCGACGATCGGGCCTATGGCGTCCGCGCGGACGGGCATCCCGACGGTTGACGTCGGCGCCGCCCAGCTGGCCATGCATTCGGCGCGTGAGCTGATGGGTGCGCACGACGTGGCCGCGTATTCCGCCGCGCTGCACGCATTCTTGTCGCCGCAATATTAGGCGTCGACGTCTACACGACCTGAACGTCGGAAGGCGACCAGAACGCCCGCATCGACGTGATCTTCGCGTCCTCGTCGAACGTCATCAGCGAGATGGGCGTGATTCGGGTGCTGCTGTCGCCGGTGTCGAGCGTGAGGTGCCACAGAAACGTCGCCTCGCTGCCCCCGACCCGCAATTCCGCGAGTTCGGTCTCTTTCGGGACGTCTTGGAATGCCGCGTAGAACTCGCGGATCGCGTCGTGGCCGCGCTTGAGGTCCGATCCGACCGGATCCTCGATGGTGCCGTCGGCGGCGTAGAGGGCCACGATGTCGTCGGTGTTGCCCTTGGCGACGAATTCGAGATAGCGATTGACGGTCTGTGCGACCGCTTCCTGAGATGGCATGGCTTCGGACGCTACACGTGCGCTGATCGGAGCGCCCCGGGACTCTAGACTGGGTACGTGACGTCTGGGCTCACCCATGTGATTGACACCGTCGAACGTGCCGCGGCCACCCCCGACCAACCGCAACCGTTCCGCGAGCTGGGCCTCAAAGACGACGAATATCAGCGGATCCGCGAGATCCTGGGCCGCCGCCCCACCGACGCCGAGCTGGCGATGTACTCGGTGATGTGGAGCGAACACTGCTCGTACAAGTCCTCCAAGGTGCACCTGCGCTATTTCGGCGAGACCACCACCGACGAGATGCGGGCCGGGATGCTGGCCGGTATCGGCGAGAACGCCGGCGTCGTCGACATCGGCGACGGCTGGGCCGTCACCTTCAAGGTGGAGTCGCACAACCACCCGTCCTACGTCGAGCCCTACCAGGGCGCGGCCACCGGCGTCGGCGGCATCGTCCGCGACATCATGGCCATGGGCGCGCGGCCGGTCGCCGTGATGGACCAGCTTCGGTTCGGCGCCGCCGACGCGCCAGACACCCGCCGCGTGCTCGACGGTGTGGTCCGCGGCATCGGCGGCTACGGCAACTCGCTGGGCCTGCCCAACATCGGCGGCGAGACAGTCTTCGACGCCTCCTACGCGGGCAACCCGCTGGTCAACGCGTTGTGCGTCGGGGTGCTGCGCAAGGAGGATCTGCACCTGGCGTTCGCATCGGGCACCGGCAACAAGATCATCCTGTTCGGCGCGCGCACCGGTCTCGACGGCATCGGCGGCGTATCGGTGCTGGCTTCGGAGACCTTCGGCGGCGACGAGGGCGAGGGAACCGGCCGCAAGAAGCTGCCCTCGGTGCAGGTCGGCGACCCGTTCACCGAGAAGGTGCTCATCGAGTGCTGCCTCGAGCTGTATGCCGCGGGGCTGGTGATCGGCATCCAGGATCTCGGTGGCGCTGGATTATCCTGCGCCACATCGGAACTCGCATCAGCCGGCGATGGCGGTATGCGCGTCGAACTCGACACCGTCCCATTGCGCGCGACCAACATGACGCCCGCCGAGATTCTGTCCAGCGAGTCGCAGGAGCGGATGTGCGCGGTGGTCGCGCCGGAGAACGTGGATGCCTTCCTGGCGGTGTGCCGCAAATGGGAGGTGCTGGCCACCGTGATCGGCGAAGTCACCGACGGCGACCGGTTGCAGATCACCTGGCACGGCGAGACCGTCGTCGACGTGCCGCCGCGCACCGTCGCCCACGAAGGCCCGGTGTACCAGCGACCGGTCGCCCGCCCCGAATCCCAGGACGCGCTGAACGCGGACAGTTCGACCAAGCTGCCACGGCCCACCACCGGTGACGAACTGCGCGCGACTTTGCTTGCGCTGCTCGGCAGCCCGCACCTGTGCAGTCGCGCATTCATCACCGAGCAGTACGACCGGTACGTGCGCGGCAACACCGTGCTGGCCGAGCACGCCGACGGCGGCGTGCTGCGCATCGACGAGTCCACCGGCCGCGGCATCGCGTTGTCGACCGACGCGTCGGGACGCTACACCCAGCTGGATCCATACACCGGCGCCCAACTCGCGCTGGCCGAGGCGTACCGCAACGTCGCCGTCACCGGCGCCACCCCGGTCGCGGTGACCAACTGCCTCAACTTCGGCTCGCCCGAAGACCCCGGGGTGATGTGGCAGTTCTCGCAGGCGGTGCGCGGCCTGGCCGATGGCTGTGCGGCCCTGGGGATTCCGGTGACCGGCGGCAACGTCAGCTTCTACAACCAAACCGGAACGTCGGCGATCCTGCCCACCCCGGTGGTCGGGGTGCTCGGCGTCATCGACGATGTGAGCCGGCGCATCCCCACCGCCTTGGGCAGCGACCCGGGTGAGACGCTGCTGCTGCTGGGCGACACCCGTGACGAGTTCGACGGCTCGATCTGGGCGCAGGTGACTGCCGACCATCTGGGCGGCCGTCCACCCGCGGTCGACCTGGCGCGCGAGAAGCTGCTGGCCGACGTGCTGAGCTCCGCTTCGCGGGACGGGCTGGTGTCCGCGGCCCACGATCTGTCCGAAGGTGGCCTGGTCCAAGCCATCGTCGAGGCTGCGATGGCGGGCGAAACTGGTTGCCGCATAGTGCTACCCGAAGATGCGGACCCATTTGTTCTGCTGTTCTCCGAGTCGGCGGGCCGCGTGCTGGTGGCGGTGCCGCGCACCGAGGAGAGCCGCTTCCGTTCGATGTGCGAGGCGCGGGGACTGCCGGTCCTGCGCATCGGCGTCGTCGATCAGGGTTCGGACGCGGTGGAGGTTCAGGGGTTGTTCGACGTTCCCCTGGCTGAACTGCGCGCGACGTCCGAGGCTGTGCTGCCGCGATTCTTCGGATGACCGGTGCTTAGGCGTGCACCCGGTCTTGCTGGTCGGGGACCGCGCCGCCGTCGGGTGCCGGCAGCGGCCCCTGGTCGCCATTGGGCTGGTCGAATCCCTGCGTCGCACATGGGTACGGCGGGCTTATCGCCAACGGATTGATGAACATCGGGTTGACCAACCAACGGCCGTCAAGATCGGCGTAGGCCCGGCACATCAATTCGATCTGGTTCCGGTTGATCACCAGGCGCAGCGCGGTGGCGTCCGCGATGAACGTCGCGTCCCCGTCGGAGTCGCCGGCCGCGAAGGCCTGGCGCCGCGCGTCGGGCAACTGGTCGAACGCTGCAGCGCCCTTAACGCCGTAGACCTGCTCGTTGACCCGGCACCGCTTGCCCTCGTTGTAGGGCATGGACGGGTCGCCGCCGCACAGCGCCAACCGCGTGGTCAGAACGTCACCGTCACGGTCGGTGCGCGTTCCCATCACCCGATCCTCGGAGATTCCCACGTCGGCCGCCCAGACTCGCACTATGGGCTCCGGAGCCGCGGAGATGATCCGCACGTCGAATCCGTCGGCCTGCAGTGTCCCGATGAGGTCGCGCATCTGCGGGTAGTAACGCACCCATCCGATCTGGCGGGTGGTGCCCACCGACTGCTCGTCCCCGTCGGGCGCATCGAGGCTCTGCTTCCGGGCTTCCTGAGCGAAGCCGGTGACGTCCGCCTCGGTCCACCCGGCGAGCAGTTGCGCCGCCCAGGCGCCGGAAGGTTCGATGCGGCGGTGGTTATAGTTGACGAACGCCACTGCGCCCGTGCGTGTTTGGCGATCGAGATATACCGACGTCAACTCGTCGGCGCAGCCGGCGTTGGTGCCGGTGGGCAGCGGCTGGCCTGCAGCCGCAAGTCCGCCGCACGCTGTCGCCAACGCTGCGGCGGCCGGTGCCGTCAGATACTGGCTCGTGGTCGCCCAGTCCCCGTTCGCCGGTAGCCGAATTTTGGAGTTGCGCACCATCCAAAAGAACGTCGCGTTGCCGATGTCGTTTTTCACCGTCGTGTTGTCCCAGTCGAGCAATGCCAGCGGTGCACCATCAGCGACGGATCCCGCTTTCCCGCAGGCGCCCTTTTTGCTGATCATGTCGTTAATCCGGTCGCGGTTGTCGCCATACCAGCCCGGATCGGCTGCCAGTACGCGACATTGGGTGTCTGACGGGTCGCCCTCCGACTCGTCGACAGAGTCGACGCAGCCGGACAACGACAGCGTTGCCGCGGTCAATGCGAACGCAGCCAGCCGACGAGTGACCGGCCCAACACGGGTGCCGGGCCCCCGTGCAGAAGACTCCATGATTCTGCGACCCTATGGTATTCCGGTGCGAGATAGCACCGATCCGGTAAAGACGCGGCAGGCCGTGCTGGCCATTTCGGACTGGTTGCGTGGCGAAACTCATCCGGCGCCCGACCGTGTCGCGCTGGCGACCGCGGTGCGGCTCACGGCGCGGACCCTTGCCGCTTTGGCCCCGGGCGCCAGTGTCGAGGTCCGTATTCCGCCGTTTGTCGCGGTGCAGTGTGTTGCCGGACCCAGACATACCCGCGGCACTCCCCCCAATGTCGTAGAGACCGATCCGCGGACGTGGCTGCTGCTTGCCACCGGGCTATTGCGGCTGGCCGAGGCGAAGAGCGCAGGTACGCTGCGCCTTTCCGGCTCCCGAGCAAGTGAGATCGACCACTGGCTGCCCCTGTTCGACGTCAGCTGAATGTAATGCTGAACTGCACGTTTAGGTTTGGTGCGATGGCTGTTCGGCGGGCAACACGCCCGACGGATTCGGCACGAGGGCGGTCCTGGCCGTAGACTTCCATTCGTCACCATCCGTTCCCCGGGGAGCCGCCGAATCGTGACCGACGCGACCGTTCTAGAACCCGAGCACGACCTCAATTCGCCTCGTGAAGAGTGTGGTGTGTTCGGGGTCTGGGCCCCGGGCGAAGAAGTCGCCAAGCTCACCTACTACGGGCTGTACGCGCTACAGCATCGCGGCCAGGAGGCGGCGGGGATCGCTGTCGCCGATGGATCCCAGGTTCTGGTCTTCAAGGACCTCGGTCTGGTCAGTCAGGTGTTCGACGAGCAGACGCTGGCCGCAATGCACGGCCACGTCGCCATCGGGCATTGCCGTTACTCCACCACCGGCGACACCACCTGGGAAAACGCCCAGCCCGTGTTCCGCAACACGGCGGCCGGTACCGGGGTTGCATTGGGGCACAACGGGAACCTCGTCAACACCGCTGAACTTGCCGCACGTGCCCGCGACGCCGGGTTGATGACGAAGCGCTACCCGGCCCCGGCGACGACGGACTCGGACATCCTGGGCGCGCTGCTGGCTCACGGCGCGGCAGATTCCACTCTGGAACAGGCGGCGCTGGAACTGCTGCCCACCGTGCGCGGAGCGTTCTGCCTGACATTCATGGATGAGAACACGCTGTACGCGTGCCGCGACCCGCATGGGGTGCGGCCACTGTCACTCGGGCGGCTGGATCGCGGCTGGGTGGTGGCCTCGGAGACGGCCGCACTGGATATCGTCGGCGCTTCCTTTGTGCGCGATATCGAGCCGGGGGAATTGCTCGCCATCGACGCCGACGGGGTGCGCTCCACCCGATTCGCCAACCCCACGCCCAAGGGCTGCATTTTCGAATACGTCTATCTGGCGCGGCCGGACAGCACGATCGCCGGCCGGTCCGTGCACGGCGCCCGGGTGGATATCGGTCGCCGGCTGGCCCGTGAATCGCCAGTCGACGCCGACCTGGTGATCGGCGTGCCGGAATCGGGCACTCCCGCTGCGGTCGGCTATGCGCAGGAGTCCGGCATCCCGTATGGCCAGGGCCTGATGAAAAACGCCTATGTCGGGCGAACATTCATCCAGCCGTCGCAGACCATCCGCCAGCTCGGCATCCGGCTGAAGCTGAACCCGCTCAAAGAGGTGATCCGCGGCAAGCGGCTGATCGTCGTCGACGACTCGATCGTGCGGGGCAACACCCAGCGCGCACTCTTGCGAATGCTGCGCGAGGCAGGTGCGCTCGAGGTGCACGTTCGCATTGCCTCACCACCGGTGAAGTGGCCGTGCTTCTATGGCATCGACTTCCCGTCGCCGGCCGAATTGATCGCCAACGCCGTCCAGGATGAGGAAGAGATGCTGGAAGCGGTGCGGCATGCCATTGGGGCTGACACGCTCGGCTACATCTCGCTGCGGGGTTTGATCGCGGCCACCGAGCAGCCGGCTTCGCGGCTGTGCACCGCCTGCTTCGACGGCAGGTATCCGATCGAGCTGCCCAGCGAGACCGTGCTGGGCAAGAACGTCGTCGAGCACATGCTCGCCAATGCCGCGCGCGGCGCCGGGCTGGGGGATCTCGCCGCCGATGAAGTTCCGATTAATCGCTGACGAACTCTCGACGCGGCAAGATGCTGGATACCGGCGCTGAGCGCCGCCCGGTACCCTTTAGCGCGATGACGGATCCCGGAAAAAGCCCCGGCCACGACCCGGGCAGCCACGGCATTACCTACGCGTCGGCCGGGGTGGACATTGAAGCCGGTGACCGCGCCGTCGACCTGTTCAAGCCGCTGGCTGCAAAAGCCACCAGGCCCGAGGTGCGCGGCGGGCTGGGCGGATTCGCCGGACTATTCGCTCTGCGCGGCGATTACCGCGAACCGGTGCTGGCCGCCTCCACCGACGGGGTGGGCACCAAGCTGGCGATCGCTCAGGCGATGGACAAGCACGACACCGTCGGCCTTGATCTGGTCGCGATGGTGGTCGACGACCTCGTGGTCTGCGGTGCCGAACCGTTGTTCCTGCAGGACTACATCGCGGTAGGCCGCACCGTGCCGGAACGGGTGAGCGCGATCGTCGGCGGCATCGCCGAAGGGTGTGTGCGCGCGGGCTGTGCGCTGCTCGGCGGCGAGACCGCCGAACACCCCGGCCTGATGGAGTCGGACCACTACGACATCTCGGCCACCGGCGTCGGTGTCGTCGAGGCCGACAACGTGCTGGGGCCCGACCGCGTCAAACCCGGTGACGTCATCATCGGGCTGGGATCTTCCGGCCTGCACTCCAACGGATACTCGCTGGCCCGCACGGTTCTACTGGAGATCGACCGGATGGACTTGGCCGGTCATGTCGAGGAGTTCGGCCGCACCCTGGGCGAGGAATTGTTGGAGCCCACCCTGATTTACGCCAAGGACTGCCTGGCGCTGGCCGCCGAAACCCAGGTCCGCACGTTCTGCCACGTCACCGGTGGGGGGCTGGCCGGCAACCTGGAACGCGTTATCCCGCAAGGGCTGGTCGCCGAGGTAGACCGCGGCACCTGGACGCCGGCGCCGGTGTTCGCCATGATCGCCCAGCGGGGCCGAGTCGCGCGCGAAGAGATGGAGAAGACGTTCAACATGGGCGTCGGCATGATCGCCGTCGTCGCGCCGGAAGACACCGAACGTGCGCATGGCCATCTTGACCGCACGGCACCTGAACTGCTGGGTGTTGGGAACCGTCGGCAAAGGCGGCAAAGGAGGCCCGCGAGCCAAACTCGTCGGACAGCACCCGAGATTCTAAGGGAGCGGGCCTAACCGGGTCGGCACCGAGCCGATGCGAAACGCCCCGGCATCGGGGCGTCAGGTAATCAAGAAGTCTTAGCGTCGCCAGTCGTCTCCGTCGTCCAACGCGTCGTCGGCGTCGCCGTCGAGATGGTTGGAGTCGCCGCATCCGTTCCTGCCAGCTCTTGCTGAAGCCGCTGGAAGTCGGTCTGCGGAGAGCTGTATTTAAGTTCTCGAGCAACCTTGGTCTGCTTTGCCTTCGCCCGGCCGCGGCCCATGGGGGGACCCCCTCGCGCAATAACGGAGCGGCCTAACAAGTAGGCGGCTCCGATCTCCTGGTGTGGTTTATTGTCCTGCCGACAGTTTACCGTGCCCCGCGGCCGGGTGTCGGCCACCCCGCCCGCTGTGGCGGACGTCATCGGTCGGGTCACCGCCCCCGCAACCGCTCGACGGCCAGCCGTCCCGCGCCGACCTCATCGTCGGGTGGCAGTGAATCGGCGTCGATTGCCGCGGCGACAGCGGCTTCGGGCCCGGTCGCCAATTCGGTGTCGGCCGGCAGCCCGCGCTTGAGCAGGGCCAGCGCCACCGGCCCCAGGTCCACGTGGTCGACCACCGTCCCGAGGCGGCCGACGATCCGCCCGCCGGCCAGCACCGGCTCACCGGTGGACGGCATTTCCCCCGAGCCGTCGAGGTGCAGCAGCACCAGCATTCGGGGTGGCTTGCCCAGGTTATGCACCCGCGCGACGGTCTCCTGCCCGCGGTAGCACCCTTTGTCCAGATGGACGGCACCCTCGCCGGGGCCACCGATCCAGCCCACCTCGTGTGGGATGGTGCGTTCGTCGGTGTCGACGCCGAGCCGCGGGCGCAGCGCCGCCACCCGGAGGGCCTCGTAGGCCCACACCCCGGCCGGCCGCACGCCCGCCTGCGCCAACCGGCTCTGCCAGGCGGCCGACTCGGCGCGCGGCACCAGCAGGTCCAGTTCGATTTGCCCGGCGGGCGCCGGCCTCCGGCGCACGAAGCCTTTTTCGGGGCCGCCGCCAGCCACGGGGACCGCGGCCAGCTCGGCCGGCAGCGCGTCCAGGCCAAGCACATCGAGCACCGCGCGATCGGCCAGGTGCGGTCCCACCAACGACAGCACCGCCAGGTCGGCAGCCCCCGGGGCGACATCAGACCAGAACACCATCTTGCTCAGGTAGCCCAGCAGCGGCTCACCCCGCCAGGGTTCGGTGTCGAGGTAGGTCGTGCCAGCCAGCTCGGTCTGGATCCAGTGGTCCTCGACCCGGCCCTGGCCGTCGAGGCTGAGGTTCTGCGTGCTGGCGCCGTCGGGGAGTTCGCTGACGTGTTGGGTCGAGATGCTGTGCAGCCAGCTCTGCCGGTCGCTGCCGGTCAGGGTGAGCACTGCGCGGTGCGAGCGGTCCACCAGCACGGCGTCGGTTTCGGCCGCCCGCTGCTCGCCCAGCGGATCGCCGTAATGCCAGATCGCGCCCGCGTCGGGTCCGGAATCGGGTGCGGGTACTGCGCTGGTGCTCACACGTCAACTCTACGGACCTGGCGTGCGGCCGGTTACCTCCCGACGCGTGCGGCCAGCTTCACGCTCGCTGCGCCTGATGATGTCGACCCGCTGCGCCCGGCTTCGCCGCGCTTGCGATCGCCATTTAGGCTTTGCCCCCATGACTGGTGTCGTTGTCACGCTGGACGGCGAGATACATCCACCGGGAACGCCACTGCTGCACGCCGACGACCTCGCCGCGATTCGCGGCGACGGCGCCTTCGAGACGCTGTTGATCCGCGACGGCGGCGCCTGCCTGGTCGAGCTGCATCTGCACCGGCTCAGGCAGTCGGCCAAAATGCTGGACCTGCCCGAGCCGGACCTTCCGAGTTGGCGGCGCGCGATCGAGGTGGCCACGCGGCAGTGGACCCAGGGCACCGATGACGAGGCGGCATTGCGGCTGATCTACAGCCGCGGTCGTGAGAGCGGGTCGGCGCCAACCGCGTATGTGATGGTCAACGCCGTCCCGGAACGAGTGGTCGCGGTGCGGCGCGACGGGGTGTCGGCGGTCACGCTCGACCGCGGGTTGCCCGCCACCGGTATCGATGCGATGCCGTGGCTGCTGGCAGGCGCGAAGACGCTGTCCTACGCGGTCAACATGGCCGCTTGCGCCATGCCGCCCGGCAGGGCGCCGATGACGTCATCTTCGTCAGCACGGACGGCTTCATCCTGGAAGGTCCGCGCTCGACGGTGGTGATCGCCACCGAATCCGAAGGGGGCGAAGGCAATCCGTGTCTGCTGACGCCGCCGCCGTGGTATCCGATCCTGCGCGGCACCACGCAGCAGGCTCTGTTCGAGGCGGCCCGCGCCAAGGGCTACGACTGCGATTATCGCGCCCTGCGAGTCGCGGACCTGCGTACTGCCCAGGGGATTTGGTTGATTTCCAGCATGACCCTGGCCGCCCGCGTGCACACGCTCGACGGCCGGTGGCTGCCCCGGTCCCCGATAGCCGCGGAATTCGCAGCACTGGTCGACGCCGCCATCGTCAGCGACCGCTGAGACAGTCAAATCTGTTGTCGGCTTGCGGAATGGCGGGTACCGTCGGGCGTACACAAGGAAGGAGGTGGTCTGCGAAATTGATAGCTTCATGGACATGTGAGGTGGCTGCACGCTAGCTGCATTGGCTCGGAAGAGCTAGCGATTCATACGCGCGCTGGCGAATTCCCCGTAGCCACCCGGCCCCCGAGCTCCCGGTCTGTCCAACCAGGAACCTTGCTCGGGGGCCGCTCCATGTCCAGCCTCGGCCGGGTACCGATCACCCGGCGAATCGAGACAGCCGAGCCGACAGATGCGGCACCAGCCCGCCGTCGGCGTCCACCCGCTCCTCGACGTAGGCCAGGTCGCCGCCCTCGACGATGCCGTACAGCCTTTTGGCGCCCCCCACCAGCACGCCGGTCCGACTGCGGGCCAGCGCATCGGTCACCAGCTCCCACGACGACTGGGTGAGCGGCCGTCCGTAGAACAATTCGACGTAACCAGCCGAATTGGCCAACAACAACTCGATCGCCTGGGACTCGCTTGGGTCGTCGTCGGGATCGCTGAAAAATCGCCAAAAGCCCGTCTCGCGCAGGCCTGGTTCCTGGTAACCGCCCGTCGCGTCAAGGCGCCAGGAGCGGGCTTCCCAGTTCAGATAATCGCCGCCGTCGTGCGAGACCACGATCTGCTGGCCGAACCGGTAGTCACCGTCAGGTCCGCGGCCCTCGCCTTCCCCGCGCCACACGCCCACCAGCGGCAGCAGCGCCAGCAGCGCATCGTTGAGATTGGCGCCTTCGCGCAGGTTCGCGGTGTCGGCGGGGACCGGCAAATCGTCGAAGGTCGGGATGTTGCGGGCCGCAGTCGCCTTGGCGCGCTCGGCGGCGGCAGCCACAGAGTGGTCGCCCAAGTCGTCGTGACCGGCCAGTCCGGGGTCCTCTTCGAAACTCACGACTCGTCAGTGATGAGCCGGTAGAGGGTATAGAGCGCGAACCACGAGATGAGGACCGTCATCCCGACCAGGATGATCTCGAAGAAGAGCACCACGGGTGCGAGTCTATTCGCCTCGACCCCTCAGCGCGGCTTGCGGGGACCTACCGCCCGCGCTTGTCTCGGCCCGTCAGGCGATCTTGATGTCCACCTCGTGGATGCCTGCGCCCGACGGCGCCACCACGGCGTCGCCGTTTCCGGCCTTGGACAAGGCGCGCAGCGTCCAGGATCCGGGGGCGGCGAAGAACCGGAAGTCACCAGTGGCCGATGCGACCACCTCGGCGGTGAACTCGTCGGAGGAGTCCAGCAGGCGGACGAACGCGCCACCCACGACCTGGCCGTCGCGGTCCACGACGCGCCCGGTGATCACCGTTTCCTTCTCCAGATCGACGCTGGCGGGCAACGTCAAACCTTGCTTCGGTGCAGAGCACATATCAGCTTCCCAACTCGATTGGGGCACCCACGAGGGAGCCGTATTCCGTCCAACTGCCGTCGTAGTTCTTGACGTTTCGATGCCCGAGTAATTCCTGCAGAACGAACCAGGTGTGCGACGAGCGTTCCCCGATTCGGCAGTAGGCAATCGTTTCCTTCGTGCCGTCCAGGCCGGCCTCGGCGTACAACTTGGCCAATTCCTCGTCGGACTTGAAGGTGCCGTCCTCATTGGCGGCTTTGCTCCACGGCACGTTGATGGCGCCGGGGACGTGTCCGGGCCGCTGGCTTTGTTCTTGCGGCAGGTGCGCGGGCGCGAGGATCTTGCCGGAGAACTCGTCGGGGGAGCGGACGTCGACCAGGTTCTTCACGTTGATGGCGGCGATGACCTCGTCCCGGAACGCCCGAATGGTGTTGTCCGGCGGGGCCGCGGTGTAAGAGGTGGCCGGCCTGCTGACGGAATCGCTAGACAGCGGGCGGCCGTCGAGTTCCCACTTCTTGCGGCCGCCGTCGAGCAGCTTGACCTTGTCGTGGCCGTACAGCTTGAAATACCAATACGCATAGGCGGCAAACCAGTTGTTGTTGCCGCCGTAAAGGACCACGGTGTCGTCGTTGGAGATGCCGCGGTCGCTGAGCAGCTTGGAGAACTGCTGAGCGTCGACGAAGTCGCGCTTGACCGGGTCCTGCAAGTCGGTGCGCCAGTCCAGCTTGACCGCGCCGGCGATATGGCCGCCTTCGTAAGCGCTGGTGTCTTCGTCTACCTCGACGAATACGACGTTGGCCGCGTCGAGATTGCTCTCGGCCCAGTCGGCAGAGACCAGGACGTCAGAGCGTGCCATGGTGGAGATCCTTTCGATTGCTATGTGGTGAACGGGTGCTCATCGGCCGCTAGGCCGGATGCGGGTTGCGCCGGAAGCGGGCGACGAGCGGGTAGAGCTGGCAGCCCAGGCAGATGCCGAAGGCCGCATTCAAAAAGGCCGCGACGATTGCGAAAGCGGTGGCGATGACGCCCACACGCAATCCCAGCGTGGTCCCGCCGGCGGCGAATCCAGCCGCGCCGGACACCGTGAAGATCAGGCCGACCAGTTGGGCGAACTTCAGCGGTGCCACGGGTTCGCGTTCTTTGACCGGCCCGAGCCGCGGTGCTACCAGCTTGGCGAACACCCGCCCATACGGGTGCCGGCGTGGCCCACCGATTGCGCCGATCGCGAATACCAGGGCCTGCAGGCCCAGCATGATCGCGGCGGCCAGCGGATTTATCGGCGAAACGATCAGCGCGACCACGAGGACCGTGAGGGTAATCCAGGCGGTGAATCTTGGCCCGCGAACGTCGACGCGGTCCGGCTGGGTGGTGGTGTTAATGCTCGACATGGTCCTGCTCCTAGATATTTCTGATATTTAAGCTGCACGGAAACGACAGGCGACTCGCCACGGGAGGGCTCCGGGGCTGCTCCGAGTGCTGCGCGGGTGGCGCGGCTACTCAGCAGCTACAGCAACAGCAACAGCCTGCGATGCGGCACAGATCAACTGCGCGACGCTGAGTGAGCATGGGCTCCAGGCGGGCTGACACGACGGCAATGCTACCCAATAACATGGCGATCAAGCCAATAGCGGTTGCAGTGCGGACCGCAGGTCAGCGGCCTTGGGCACTCCGGAAGCCCGATATCGCTGCCGTCCGTCGACGTCGAAGATCAACGTGGTCGGCAGCGACAGCACCGAAAATCGCCGTCGCTGCCGCGGGATTGGTGTCCATGTCGATCTCGACGTGGGCCACGTCGCCCAGGTCATCGCAGACCTGATCGACCACCCGACGCACCCGATCGCAGGGTCCGCACCACGGTGCGCTGAAATGCACGACGGTCGGCCCGGTGCGGGACAGGCCCAGATCCTCGGTGTCTGGGATGCCGCCCAGGGCGCCTTGAGCCGAGTCCGGTTGAATTTCCCGGACGTTGCCTGAGCGCCGGGTCAGCAACCAGCCGACGAGGGTCGCCAAGGCCAACGCCGCGACAATCGCGACGCATACAAGCATCACGACTGGTTGAACCCATCCAGGGTCACAGTTACTCCCTGGGTGATTCCTTCGATGATGACGTCGGAGCCACGTGCGCCCACGGTGGTCGGCGCGACGCCGAAGGGAAGCCGTTGATTGGGCAGCCTCGCGCTGAACGCGTGTAACACCGCCTCCCGCATGTCGTCGGGAACACGTTGATTGGCGGTGTCGGGTCCGGTGAGGACGCCGGTGGGGGTAAACACCACTGTCGCCTGGTCGTCCGGGGCAATGGAAAGGTCCACTGAGACGCTGACCCGGTGATCGAAGTTGGCCGATTTCGGCGTGCCGCTGAACACCAGCCCGTGGCTGCCGGAGATTCCGGATTCGGTCGTGCCGCCGGTGGCGTTGTTGGTTTCTTGCGGGGGTGCCTCAACCATCAGGTCGGTAATGCCCAGATATCGGCCCAGGTGCGTGCGAGTCGATGATGATGCGGCTCTCCAGCTTTCCTACCGGCAGTTTCGCATCGGGCCTGATCAGCCACGACGCGTAAGTCAGGTCGATGGAGTGCATGGTGGCTTCGAGAGTGGCCTTGCCTGTCGCCGGGTGTTCGACGGCGTTGGCCTTGATCTCCAATTGGTTGTAGTGATCGCGCATCACCTGCGGGATGAACGGGAAGGGCAGGATGGCGACGAATGGGTCAGACCCCAGATTGGCTGCTTTACGCATGGTGGACGACAGTCGGTACTCGGCGTAGATGCTGGTTCCGAAGTCGACGCCGACGGCGCCGATAACGATCGTGCCCAGGGCGACGACAGCCGCGATCAGACCGATCAGCACCTTGCGCATAGGCATATTGTGGCTCGGCCATCTTCGGCCCATCTGCCTGGGCCATGCCAGCGTTTCGTCCCGGTCCGCCTGGTGGCGGGGCTCACAGTCCTTCGGGGGCCGCACACAGCGCCCTGGCGGCACGTTATCGTTATATGTCCTGGTAACTAACGCCATGTGGCGTCGGTAAATTTGGGAGATGCCTTTCACACGGCTGGAGGGGCTTGTTGGAGCTACTACTGCTGACATCGGAGCTGCACCCCGACCCGGTATTGCCGTCGTTGTCGCTGCTCCCGCACACCGTCCGGACGGCACCGGCGGAGCCTTCCTCGTTGTTGGAGGCCGGAACCGCCGACGCTGTGCTCGTCGACGCGCGCCAGGACTTGTCGTCCGCGCGCGGTCTTTGCCGTTTGTTGAGTACGGCGGGTCGTTCGGTCCCGGTCTTGGCGGTGGTGAGCGAAGGCGGTTTGGTCGCGGTCAGCGCTGACTGGGGGCTGGACGAAATCCTGCTGCCCAGCACCGGGCCGGCCGAGATCGACGCCAGACTACGGCTTGTTGTCGGACGCCGTGGTGGGTTGGCCGACCAGGAGAGCGCGGGCAAGGTCAGCCTCGGCGAGCTGGTGATCGACGAAGGCACCTACACCGCGCGCCTGCGTGGCCGTCCCCTTGACCTCACCTACAAAGAGTTCGAGCTGCTGAAATACCTGGCCCAGCATGCCGGCCGGGTATTCACCCGTGCGCAGTTGCTGCACGAGGTGTGGGGGTATGACTTCTTCGGAGGTACCCGCACCGTCGATGTGCACGTGCGTCGACTGCGGGCCAAGCTCGGCCCCGAGCATGAAGCGTTGATCGGCACAGTTCGCAATGTGGGTTACAAAGCCGTGCGGCCCGCCCGCGGGCGAGCGCCCGTTGCGGAGCCCGACTACGAAGACGCCGAGCCCGAGTCTGACGACCTGCAAGAACCGCTGGTCGATCCGCTGCGCAGTCAGTGATCCAGCCTGACTGGCGCTCCACCCTGACCGCTCAGCAGCAGCAGAGCGTGCGCGAACTCATCTCGGCTGCAACGGAATTCGATGGGGTAGCGCCCGTCGGCGAACAGGTGCTGCGGGAACTTGGACACGACCGTACCGAGCATCTGCTGGTCACCGATGCACAGCTCGGCGTCACGACAGACGTTGCCGACACCGTCGTCGGCTACCTCAACCTCAACCCGCCACGCGACGGGCAGGCCGGGATGGCGGAACTGGTGGTGCGCCCGCAGGCCCGCCGGCGCGGTATCGGTGCGGCGATGGGGCGTGCGGCGCTGGCCAGAACCGGCCGACGCAACCAGTTCTGGGCGCACGGCACACTCGAGCCGGCTCGGGCGACCGCGTCCGCGCTGGATCTGGTCGTGGTTCGTGAATTGGTCCAGATGCGACGTTCGCTGCGCGATATCCCCGAGCCGGTCGGCGCGGTGCCCGGGGTGCGGATCCGTACCTACGCCGGCGCCGCCGATGACGCTGAACTGCTGCGGGTCAACAACGCCGCCTTCGTCGCACACCCCGAGCAGGGCGGCTGGACGGCGGCCGACCTGGCGGAGCGGCGCAACGAACCATGGTTCGACCCGGAGGGCTTGTTCCTGGCGTTCGGCGACACCGGAAGCGATCACCCGGACAAGCTGCTGGGCTTCCACTGGACCAAAGTGCATCCCGATCAGCCCGCTTTGGGTGAGGTCTACGTAGTGGGCGTCGATCCGTCGGCACAGGGGCGCGGCCTGGGGCAGGCGTTGACATCGATCGGCGTCGCGTGGCTCGCGCGACGGCTCGCGGACCCGGCAAACCCCGCTACAGTGTTGCTCTACGTCGAGTCCGACAACTTTGCCGCGCTTCGGACCTACCGGAGCTTGGGCTTCACCACCTACAGCGTCGACACCGCCTACGCGGCCGCGCGCACCCGCAGTTGACCGACGACGCAGGCGGCAACAGCTGGCATCCCCTATTGTTCGCCCGTATACGTCCAGAATGCGTCCAGGAAGCGGGATCGAGTGAGGCTCGACAGGGTGGGCAGAGCGTTGGGGGCCGCAGCGTTGGCAACGACGACAGCCGCCGGCATGCTGACTGCCTGCGGCAGTGACGACAACCGCCCCAGCGCCTCGGCGACGGCTCTGTCAGGACACGCCGGCGCGGTGAGCTGTGCTGGGAAAAATGTGCTGACCGCCGAGGGGTCGACCGCTCAGCAGAACGCGATCGCGGTGTTCAACCAGGTATGGGGCCAATATTGCCCCGGGAAAAGCGTGGCCTACAACCCGACGGGGTCGGGTGCCGGCCGCGAGCAGTTCCTCGCCGGCCTTGTCGACTTCGCCGGGACAGACTCACCGCTGGTTTCGGGTCAGATCCGCCCGGCCGCCAAGCGCTGCAACGGAAACCCGGCCTGGGACTTGCCGTTGGTGTTCGGGCCCGTCGCCTTGGTCTACAAGCTGCCGGGCGTTCACACGTTGATCGTCAATGGTGATGTGCTGGCCAAGATTTTCAGCGGGACGATCACCAAATGGAATGACCCGATACTGGCCGCACTCAATGACGGTGTGGCTCTGCCGGATACCAAGATCACGCCGATCTACCGGTCGGACTCGTCGGGGACCACCGACAGCCTGCAGAGATACCTGGCGACCGCCGCACCACGGAGCTGGACCAGAGGCGTTGGCACGGAGTTTCAGGGTGGCGTCGGCGAAGGCGCCTTGAAGTCGGCCGGCGTGATCCAGGCGGTGCGGACGACGCCTGGAGCCATCGGATATGTCGAGAAGGGCTTCGCTGATCAGGCTAGTGTGCCGTTCGCCCAGATCGACACGGGCAGTGGTCCGGTCGCGCTGACCAACGACACGGCACGTAGCGCTATGGACGCTGTCGAGTTCGCGGCGGGTGGCAACGACGTGGTGCTGGATCTGAATCCGGTGTATGCCAGCCGGCAGCCGGGTGCTTACCCGTTGGTGCTGGCCACGTACCAGGTCGTGTGCTCCAAGGGCTACGACCCGGAAACCTTCAACGCGATCAGGTCGTTCCTCATCGTGGCGGCCAACAACGGCCAGAACGACCTTTCTTCGGCTGGTTATGTTCCGTTGCCCGATAAAGTCAAGGAGCGGGTGGTCACCGCGATCAATGCAATGCAATAGTTTTTCCGAAGTATTTCGGAAGCCACTTGGCCCCATGGGTTTAAGGAGCGACAGCAGAACGACAGTGACGGGAGAACAGTGACTACGCCAAACCCGGCCGACGCGGGCTCGGGTGCGGTAGTCGCTGCGCCCTTTCCCGAGTCGCCCGTCGTCCCCATCAGCCCGTGGGGCAACGCCCGACCGATCTTCGGGGACCGGGTATTTCGCAGGCTGTCGGAGGGCTCCGCTGTTTTGATCATCGTGTTGATCGCCGCAATCGGCGGATTCCTGTTGCTGCGTGCGATACCGGCGTTACGGCGCAATCGGGAGAACTTTTTCAGCTATGGCGGCAACTGGGTTACCACCGACACATCGGCGATGCACTTCGGAATATTCGATCTGCTGCAGGTGACGGTGTTCGTCTCGTTGTTCGCTTTGGTCCTGGCCATGCCAGTCGCCCTGGGCGTCGCTATCTTCCTCACGCAGTACGCGCCGCGACGACTGGCCGGACCGTTGGCCTACACCGTCGACCTGCTGGCGGCCGTTCCATCGATCATCTACGGCGTCTGGGGTCTGTTCGTGCTGGCGCCGCAGTTGCGACCGGTCGCGACGTGGCTCAACCACACCATGGGCTGGTGCGTCTTCTTCGCCAGTGGTAACTCGTCGGTGGCCGGCGGCGGCACCATCTTCACCGCCGGCATCGTTTTGGCAGTGATGATCCTGCCGATCATCGCCGCAGTCACGCGAGAAGTGTTCGTTCAGACTCCGCACGAACAAATCGAGGCCGCGCTGGCACTCGGCGCCACCCGGTGGGAAGTCGTTAAAACGACAGTGCTGCCGTTCGGGCGATCCGGATACGTCAGCGGCGCGATGCTGGGTCTGGGTCGCGCCCTGGGGGAGACGGTCGCGCTGCTTATCATCTTGCGCGGCACCCAAACAGCCTTCGGGTGGTCACTATTCGATGGCGGCTCCACCTTCGCCACCAAGATCGCCGGCACCGCATCGGAATTCAATGACCAGTACAAGGCCGGCGCTTACATTGCCGCGGGTCTGGTACTTTTCCTGCTCACCTTTGTCATCGATGCCCTCGCACGACAGGCTGTTGCCGGGGTCGGCTTCAGGAGAGGCCCGAGGTGACCTCGATCTGGGACCGCCCCGTTAAGGCGCGGACGATTTCCGGGCTCGGCGGGCGCCGTCGCGTCGCGAACGATGTTGCGACAGTGCTAATGACGTTGTCGATGCTCATCGCCTTGGTACCACTGGTGTGGGTGTTGTGCTCGGTGATTGCCAAGGGGTTCACGGTGATCACGTCGAGCGTGTGGTGGACGCATTCGCAAGCGGGTACAACGGAATTCGGCGCCGGCGGCGGCGCCTACCACGCGATCGTCGGGACCGTGCTGCAGGGATTGGTGTGTACCGCGCTCTCCGTCCCTATCGGTGTCATGGTTGCGATCTATCTGGTCGAATACGGCGGCGGCACCCCGCTGGGCAGACTGGCCACATTCATGGTGGACATCCTCAGTGGTGTTCCCTCGGTCGTGGCGGCATTGTTCATCTACGCGCTGCTGGTGGCGACGCTGGGTCTTCCCCGTTCCGAATTCGCGGCGTCGTTGGCGCTGGTGCTGCTGATGGTTCCCGTGATTGTGCGGGCGACCGAGGAGATGTTGCGGATCGTTCCGGTCGATCTTCGGGAGGCCAGTTACGCGTTGGGGATCGCCAAGTGGAAAACCATTGCCAGGATTGTGATTCCGACGGGGCTGGCCGGGATCATCACGGGGATCATGCTGGCGGTGGCCAGGGTGCTGGGCGAGACGGCCCCGTTGCTGATCCTGGTCGGTTACTCGCAGGCAATAAATTTCAACATCTTCAGCGGGTTCATGGGATCGCTGCCCAGCATGATGTATTACCAGACATCGGCCGGCGCGGGCAGCAACCCGGTTCCCACCGATCGACTGTGGGGCGCCGCGCTGACGCTGATCCTGATGATCGCTGTCATCAATATCGGGGCCCGCGCGATGGCGAGAATCTTCGCTCCCAAGAAATCGTAGGCAGGAGCACTAGGTGGCAAAGCGGTTGGACCTCGAGGATGTCAACATCTACTACGGGTCTTTTCACGCCGTAGCGGATGTGTCGCTGGCGATCCTGCCGCGCAGCGTGACCTCGTTCATCGGCGCATCGGGGTGTGGCAAGACAACCGTCCTTCGCACGCTGAACCGGATGCATGAGGTTATACCCGGTGCCCGGGTCGAGGGCGCGGTGCTGCTCGACGACGAAAACATCTACGCCCCCGGTATCGACCCAGTGGGTGTGCGCCGTGCAGTGGGGATGGTGTTTCAGCGGCCAAACCCCTTTCCTGCCATGTCGATTCGTAACAATGTGGTGGCCGGCCTGAGGCTGCAGGGTGTGCGCAATCGCAAGCTGCTCGACGACACGGCTGAATACTCCCTGCGCGGCGCGAACCTGTGGGACGAGGTCAAGGATCGTTTGGACAGGCCCGGCGGCGGATTGTCGGGGGGGCAGCAACAGCGGTTGTGCATCGCACGGGCCATCGCGGTGCAACCCGACGTCTTACTGATGGACGAGCCGTGCTCCTCGCTAGACCCCATCTCGACGATGGCCATCGAAGACCTGATCAGTGAGTTGAAGCAGGAGTACACGATCGTCATCGTCACCCACAACATGCAGCAGGCTGCTCGGGTGAGCGATCAGACTGCGTTTTTCAACCTGGAGGCCGTGGGAAAGCCCGGCCGACTGGTGGAGATCGACGACACCGAGAAGATCTTTTCCAACCCGTCCCAGAAGGCGACCGAGGACTACATCTCCGGGCGCTTCGGTTAGTTGGGCTAATGCGACGTGGGCGCCGCGTCTTCCTCGGGGAATCTGCCCGTTGCCTGGAAGATGACGCGGCGAGCAACCTCGACGGCATGGTCGGCGAAGCGTTCGTAGAACCGGCCCAGCAACGTGACGTCGACAGCGGCCGCCACGCCGTGCCTCCATTCTCGGTCCATCAGCACCGAGAACAAGTGCCGGTGCAGATCGTCCATCGCATCGTCTTCTTCGCGGATCCGGGCGGCTTTCTCCGGGTCGCGGGACAACACCACCTCTTGTGCATTGTTTCCCAATTCGACTGCGACTCGCCCCATTTCGGCGAAATAGCCATTGACCTCTTCGGGTAACACGTGCTGGGGATGGCGTCGGCGAGCGATCTTGGCGACGTGCAGCGCCAGCGCCCCCATCCGGTCGATGTCAGCCACCATCTGGATGGCGCTCACGATCGACCTGAGATCACCGGCGACCGGCGCCTGCAATGCCAGCAGAACGAATGCGCTCTCTTCGGCCCGGGCACTCAGCGTCGCGATCTTTTCGTGGTCGGAGATCACCTGCTCGGCCAGTACCAGATCGGCCTGCAGCAGGGCTTGGGTTGCCCGCTCCATCGCGATGCCCGCCAGCCCACACATCTCACCGAGCCGCTCGGACAAATCCGAGAGCTGCTCTTGGTAAGCCGTCCGCATGCCGCCAAGCCTACGTTCTCAGCGCCGGATAGGTTGACTGAGCGCCGCGAGAAGTGGTTACTCGCAGCTGGTGTCGGCCGCGTTGGTAACCGTCAAGTCCTCGGGCAGCGTGGCTGGCGCGTTACTGGAGCCGCGGTCTATCTGCACGGTGACCGACGAGCCGCTGGGTGCGGGAACGGTCACCGAGTTGAAGTCCGGGCCGAGCACCACCTGAACAACCTGCCCGTAGCCGGACACCCGTCGGACCTTGGCGTTGGCGAAGGCCGAGGCCACTGTGGCGGCGGCCTGCTCGTTGCCGGGGGAAAATAACACTGTCGTCGCGTTGACCGAACTCGGATAGTCGTCCGGCGTCATCACGTTGAACCCGTGTCGCTTGAGCTGGCTGGTGGCGGTGGTGGCCAGGCCGGACTGGGTGGTCGCGTTGGAGACCCGAACCGTGACATCTTCGGGCGAGGTCGTCATCACTTGCTCGCGCTGGGCCTGCGGGGTCGCCGCGGGGGTCGGCGCCTGCTTGGTGGTGGGCGCGGGTCCAGGCCCCGAGGAAGACTCCGAGGTGGGGCCCGAGGTGGGGCCCGAGGTGGGGCCCGAGGTGGGGGAGGTCCCCAAACTCTTGGCGTTGTGATCGTTTTCCTGGGGCAGCGGATCATCGTTGATGATGGCGTCGAACAGCGATCGCACATCGGCCATGCGCGGAGGCTCGTCGCCGTTCTCGTCTGTTATGCCCGTCGGCACGGTGACAAACGTGATGTGCCCGGCCGCCATGCCCTGCAACGACTGGCCGAGCTGGACCAGGTCTTTGGTCTTGACATTGTCGACGTAGGTGTCGCCGATGAACATGTTGACGACGTTGTTCAGCTTGTTGAGGTCTAACAGCGTGTCCTCGGAGATCAGCGATCGCAGCAGCGATGACACGAACAATTGCTGGCGTTTGATGCGACCGTAGTCTCCGTTGGTCTCCGTGGTGACCTGGCGGGCCCGCACGTAGTTCAGCGCTGTCGGCCCGTCGATGACCTGGCGCCCCGCGTGTTCGAGAACGGTGCCCAGTTCGTAGTCGTGCAGCGGGGTGCTGGTGCATACCTGGACGCCGCCGAGGGCGTCGACCATTTTCGCGAATCCCGCGAAGTCGACGGCGATGAAGCGGTTGATGCTCAAACCCGACAGCTTCTGGATTTCCTTGACCAGACATTTCGGACCCCCGAAGGCGAACGTCGAGTTCAGTTTGGTCTCGGTGTCGACGATCCGGGGACTCCAGGTTCCCCTCTTCTTGTTGTAGACGGGTCCGTACTTGCCGTTGTCTGCGTCCCAAGCCTCGCACTGGAGCGGGGTGATCGCCAGATCTCGGGGGAACGACACCGCGACCACGCGTTTGCGGTTGGCCGGGATGTTAACCAGCATTATTGTGTCCGAGCGCGCGCCGTCGGCGTCATCGGCGTCGCCGGCGCCCATGTCTGCGTTTTCTCCCAACCGGGAGTCGATACCGACGATCAGGAAGTCTTCGTCGCCGTACTGACCATTCGGGTCGCGGATGTCGCCGGAATGCGGGTCGAGCGCACTGACGGTGTTGAGGCGGGCGTTCTTGGACGTGCTCCACTGCCATGCGCCGCCGGTCAAGACCAGGGCCAGGACGGCAAAAAGCGCGGCCAGCGAGCGCCCCGCCAGCAGCATCGGCCGGCGACCGGATTTACGGTCCGGCTCGGCGGCCTCGGGGCCCGCAGCGGCCGGCACTTGACCGGCCGCGGACGATTTGGGTTTGTCGCCGTTGGCATATGCGGTGGCTTCGAGGTCGGGAAGCTCCGAGGCGACCTGCACAGAGTAGGCCGGGACCTCGATGACCTCGGTGTCCTGTTGGTCGGCGGCTTGGTGAGCGGCTAGGTCGGCGGCTTGGTTAGTGGCCACGTCCGGCGAACCTTCGGAAGGTTCGGCGTCCGGCGCCATGTGGTGGTGACGGGGCCGGGCAGTGGTTGGGGCTCCAACCTTGGCGATCAGGTCAGCGACACTGAGTCCGCCGCCGGTGTGGGAGCCCACTTTCTCGACCGCGTTTTCCTTCGCCTCGACCTCGCGCGACGGTTCAGGGAACCGTTCCCAAGGCGCGGCATCTCGCGCCCCCGGCGGGCCTGGGGTGGTCGATTGACCATCCGTGGCGGATGCGCGCCCGCGGCCACGAGCGGCGTCGTGCTCGCCGTCACTCATGTCCCACCGGCCTCCAAAATTCAGCTGCACCCTGCTGCGGACGACAATGGTGTCCGAGTGCACGCATTTACCCGCGCTGGCATTTCAGTGCCGCGCCACCCGCGGGGTCGCCGCCTATCTGTGGCCCCCGCGCGGCGGCCAAACCGATCCGCTACCAAGTGCAATGAGCACAAGGCCCACATGGTACTGAGTTATCGGTCCGGACGCGATTTTGCGGCCCGTGGCTCAGCCGCCCGAGTGCATGACGTCGGCCCCGGCTGGCACCGTGCAGTCGTCCGGATCGGCCAGCCAGCCTTCGGGCAGAGCCACCCGGGCCGGCGAACCCTGCCGACCCCGTGGGCCGGTCGCGGCATCCGGGAACGGGACGGCGCCATCCAACCGGTCCAGTAAGCAGTCAAGTTCGGCGAGGGTCTTGACCAGCGCCAGCGCCCGCCGCAAGTCGGATCCCGCCGGGAACCCATGCAGGTACCAGGCGATGTGCTTGCGGATATCGCGCATGCCCTTGTCTTCGCCGAAGTGAGCCGCCAGCAACCGGCCGTGCCGGCGGACGATGTCGGCGACCTCGCCAAGGGTGGGTGGGGTGGGTGCCGGTCTGCCGGTGAACGCGGCCGACAACTCGGCGAACAGCCATGGTCGGCCGAGGCAACCACGACCGATGACGACGCCGTCGCACCCGGTGCTGGCCATCATGGCCAGCGCATCGCTCGCATCGTAGATGTCCCCGTTGCCGAGGACCGGAATCGTCCGTACTTGCTGCTTGAGCTTGGCAATCTGCTCCCAATCGGCGTTGCCGGAGTAGCGCTGCGCCGCCGTACGGGCATGCAATGCGACCGCGGCGGCACCTTCGGCTTCGGCGATGCGCCCGGCATCCAGGTGTGTGTGGTGGTCGTCGTCGATGCCGATGCGGAACTTGACGGTTACCGGTATGTCGGTGCCTTCGGTGGCCCGCACGGCCGCGGCCACGATCTGGCCGAACAGGCGGCGCTTGAACGGTAGCGCCGCCCCGCCGCCGCGCCTGGTCACCTTGGGCACGGGGCAGCCGAAGTTCATGTCGATGTGATCGGCCAAGCCCTCGACAGCGACCATCCGGGCGGCCGCGTAGGTGGTGGCGGGATCGACCGTGTAGAGCTGCAGCGAGCGCGGCGACTCGTCCGGGGCGAACGTCGTCATGTGCATGGTGGAGGGATGCCGCTCGACGAGGGCGCGCGCCGTTACCATCTCGCAGACGTAGAGTCCGCTGACCGTTCCGACGCGGGCTTGCTCAAGCTCGCGGCACAGGGTCCGGAAGGCGACGTTCGTGACACCAGCCATCGGGGCCAACACCACCGGGCTGGCCAGCGCGATGGGGCCGATGCGCAACGCCGGCTACCGCTGACTCAAGGCGAGCTTGCCTTCGGTCTTGTGCAGCTCCTGGGCCGTGATCGTGCGACCCGTGCGGGCTTCCCGATCGAGTTGACGCTGCTTGGAGATCTCGAATTTGTCGCAGGCCGCCTCGAGCTCTTCGATCAGCACGGCAAGGTCGTCGCGCAATCTGGCCGCCTCGCCGGTGAAGTCTTCGCGCTCGAAAATGCGCCACTTCTTGAGCACCGGCATCACGACCTCGTCGAGGTGGATGCGCGGGTCGTACACGCCCCCGACGGCGATCATCACGGCCTTGCGGCGGAACTCCGGCACCGTGAACCCGGGCATCCTGAAGTTGCGCAGCACCCGGTGCAGCGAGTGCATCGCTTGGTTCGGCGCGATCTCCAGGCCGGCTTCGGTGACGTCGCGGTAGAAGATCATGTGCAGGTTCTCGTCGGCCGACACTTTCGCCAGCAGCTGGTTGGCGATTTCCTCGTTGCACGCTTTTCCGGTGTTGCGGTGCGAGATGCGGGTGGCCAGTTCCTGGAACGTGACGTAGACAATCGAGTCGAACAGGTTCTCGGCGAAAAGGTCGCCCTGGCGGTTCTGGCCCGGGCTGAAGCCGCGGTTCACCACCTCGAGGCGCAGTTTCTCCAGCTCGATCGGGTCGACCGCGCGCGTGACCACCAGGTAGTCGCGCAGCGCTATCCCGTGCCGGTTCTCCTCGGCCGTCCAGCGGTTGATCCACTGACCCCATGCGCCGTCCATGCCCAGGGTCATCGCGATCTCGCGGTGATACGACGGCAGGTTGTCCTCGGTCATCAGGTTCTGCACCATCGCCACCTGGGCGACATCGGTAAGCCGGGTCTGCTCGGGATTCCAGTCCTGGCCGCCGAGCGCGTAGAAGTTCTTGCCGTCCGACCACGGGATGTAGTCGTGCGGGTTCCAGTTCTTGTGCATGCTGAGGTGCCGGTTCATGTACTGCTCGACGACCGGTTCAAGCTCGTGCAACAGCTGTAGGTCGGTCAGCTTGGCTGACATGGGGCCTCCAGTTACCTGTGTCTAGTGGTTGCAGTCAATATATCTGTGTACCTCGGTAGCATCAAGGTTGCGCTCGGCACGGCAGGTTACGTTTCGAATCGCCGCGTATTGGTTGGCCGCGTCGGAAGCGGTTCACACAATTGCGCCAAAGTCGGAGCGCCGCCTTAGGCGGTACGGGACTAATGCTACTCGAGTTTTCCCAGCTCACTGACGGGAACGTACGGGCCTGCGGTGTTGAGCAGCAGGTGGACGCAGAAATCGATGAACTGGTTGCGGGTGGCCCCTAGCCGCCCGTTGAGGTACGTGGTGAACAGGCTGGACAGCCCGCCGACGAGGCTGGTGGCGATCATGTTCTGCAGCACTGGATCGCCGACCCGGGATAGCTTGCGCTGCAGCAGATCGATGAAGTTGGGCATCCATTCCGCGCCGGACCGGCTCAGCACCGGCTCTACCGTCGGCGCCAGTAGCAGCACGCGCCCGCGCACCGGGTCGTCGACCATCAGCTCGACGAATTGCTCGACAGCTTCCCGTGGGGTGTTCGCCGAAGTGAGGGCCGTCATCGCTTGAGTGCAGACGTCGTCGTAGACGGCGCGCACGAATTCGTCGCGATCGGAGAAGCTTTCATAGAAGTAGCGCTCGGTCAGCGCGGCCTTGCGACACACGGCACGAACGGTCAGCGCGGGTCCGCTGTCGCTGCCGAGCAACTGCACGCCGGCGGTGATGAGGTTGTCCCGACGTACGGCGAGTCGACTCGCCAGCGGGACGCCGGACCAGCGGCCGCGTCGTTGACCGGACTGCACACCACTCCTAAGCTATAACTGACAACATACGTAGTCAGAATCACTACTCACTATAAGTCGCAACAGATATCTATAGGGAACTCCACTGGTGACTCAAAATTCCTTCGCGACCCGGCCGTCCGATAACACCGAAGGGGGCGCAAGTGGCGTGGCGGCGGGATGTCCGGTGTCGCCGCGGGGCTACGAGGCACTGCCGCTCGGCCCGGACTCCCTGACCTGGCGGTATTTCGGTGACTGGCGTGGCATGCTGCAGGGTCCGTGGGCCGGATCCATGCAGAATATGCACCCTCAGCTGGGCGCGGCGGTGATAGATCACTCGACGTTCTTCCGCGAACGCTGGCCGCGGCTGCTGCGGTCGTTGTACCCGATTGGCGGCGTTGTGTTCGACGGCGACCGTGCCCCGGTCACCGGTGCTGAGGTGCGCGATTACCACGCCGACATCAAGGGCGTCGACGGTCAGGGCCGCCGCTACCACGCGTTGAACCCCGATGTCTTCTACTGGGCACACGCCACGTTTTTCGTCGGCACTATCCATGCGGCCGAGCGGTTCTGCGGCGGTCTGACCGAAGCGCAAAAGCGCCAGCTGTTCGACGAACATATCGAGTGGTACCGGATGTACGGCATGAGCATGCGGCCCGTGCCCACGTCCTGGGAGGAATTCCAGGCCTACTGGGACCACATGTGCCGCAACGTATTGGAGAACAACTACGCGGCGCGTGCCGTCCTCGATCTGACCGAACTGCCCAAGCCTCCGTTCGTCCAGTGGGTCCCGGATTGGTTGTGGGCTGTGCAGCGAAAATTGCTGGCCCCGTTCTTCGTCTGGCTGACCGTTGGTCTTTACGATCCGTCGGTGCGCGAGCTGATGGGCTACCGGTGGTCGCGCCGCGACGAATGGCTGCACCGCCGCTTCGGCGACATGGTCGGACTCGTTTTCACCTGCGTGCCGAGCCGGTTTCGCAAGCACCCGCGGGCCCGCGCCGGCTTTGACCGTGCCGCCGGACGAATCCCGGCCGATGCGCCGTTGGTGCAGACGCCGGCGCGCAACCTGCCGCCGCTGGACGACCGCGACAACCCGATGCATTACTGCCCGAACGTCTCTTAGTCACTTTGTCGCAAACGGCACAGGGCGGGGCTGGCGTGCCGCATTAGGCGTGGGCGTGGCGGTGAGCGTCTTCCAGGCCGGACTGGTGCACGTGCTGATGCGTGTGCTGGGTTCCGTCGTCGTGAGAGTGGTTGTGCTCATGTGTGACGTGGTCGTGCTCATGCGTGGTGTGTGCGTGGGTATGCGCCGCTTCGCCGTGCTGATGCTGGTGCTCGTGCTCGTGCTCGTGTGCGTGGGGCGTGTCGTGGGTGTGCTGCTCGGTCATAGCTTCTCTCCTTGTGCGAAATATCGTGTATTCGAGGGCTGTTCACCCGGCGCCGTCATGCGTTCGGGCATTCGGCGGCTCCGACGCTTCTGAGACTGCCGTCAGCCCACCGTGGGCGCGGTGATGACGCGGAACTCCGGGACCGGCGTGCTCGGCGTTGAAGACGGCGTCCATGACGAGCTGGCGGACATGGTCGTTCTCCAGGCTGTAGAAGATCGTGGTTCCGTCTCGGCGGGTCCGCACCAGGCGCGCCATTCGCAGCTTCGCAAGGTGCTGGGAAACCGACGGTGCCGGCTTGCCCACGTGCTCGGCGAGCTCGTTGACCGACATCTCCCGATGTGTCAGCGACCAGAGCACTTGCACGCGGGTGGCGTCGGCCAGCATTCGGAAAACCTCGACGACCAGGCCGGCTTGGTCGTCGGGCAACCGACCTCCGCTATTACCTGCATGCATACGCAGATAATAGCAGTGAGTCTGAGGCGCTGCCAACGGTCGATCAGTCCGGCGGCCCCACCGTCGATGTGCGCTGGCCGCGCTGGGCAAAGTCCGGCACAGGTTCTCTAGAGCTTGGCGAGCTGCGCTGTGGTAATAACTAGATTGTCTATGTTTGTCGAGATTTCGAGGCAGGGCAAGGGAGCACCATGGCGCGCACCGAAAGCGATCGCTGGAATCTCGCGACGAGCGTCGGGGCGACGGCGACTATGGTCGCCGCCCAGCGGGCGCTGGCTTCCGACGATAAGTTGATCGATGACCCGTACGCCGCGCCGTTAGTGCGTGCGGTCGGAATCGATGTCTATGTCCGGGTGGTGAACGGGCAGATTCCCGTTGGGGGAGAAGCCAATTTCGACCCGCACCGGATGGCCCAGGGGATGGCATGCCGCACCCGGTTCTACGACCAATTCTTCGTCGATGCGACGCAGAGCGGAATCCGCCAGGCGGTAATACTTGCATCGGGTCTCGATGCGCGCGCATACCGTCTGCCGTGGCCGGCGGGCACGGTCGTCTACGAGGTAGACATGCCAGAGGTGATCGAGTTCAAGACCCTGACACTGAGCGATCTCGGCGCTGAGCCGACAGCCGAGCGGCGCACCGTCGCCATCGACTTGCGCGACGACTGGGCCACGGCTCTGCAGGCGGCGGGGTTCGACCCTCAGGCTCCCGCGGCGTGGAGTGCCGAAGGGTTATTGGTCTACCTGCCCGACGCAGCCCAGGACGCGTTGTTCGACAACATCACGGCTTTGAGCGCCCCCGGCAGCCGACTGGCCTTCGAATTCGTACCCGACACAGCCGTTTTCGGAGAAAAGCGCTGGCGAGCACACCATGACCGGATGACGAAACTGGGGTTCGAGGTCGACCTCAACGAGCTCGTCTACCACGGCCAGCGGAGCCACATCGTGGACCACCTGGCCCAGCGCGACTGGCAAACCTCGCGCCACACCGTCAAAGAGCTGCATGCGATTAACGGCTTCGTCTATCCCGAGGACGACGCCGCGGCCGCCTTCGCCGACGTGACCTACACCAGCTCTGTGAAGGCCTAGCGGCGAAGCAGGTCATCTTTCAGGCGGCTGGTGAGCATCTCCTGAAACACCGTCTGTGACGGTTCGTACAGGTCCTGGAAAGTCGTAACCAGCAGGTCCCGGTTGTATTCGGGGATCGCGCCCCCGGCCGGAGTCCAGAAGCTGTCGATATCCATGAGGAAATACGGTCCCTGTTGGGGCGGCGTGATCCGGCGCAGGTGGTAGTTCTGATCAAGCGCCTGACCGATTCCCGGGCCGTAGCGGATGATGAGCGACTTGCCCGGTTGTGCTTCGCGGTAGACCGCGGCACCTTGCCACTCGGTCAGGGCCAGACCGCTTGGAGCGATGCGCTGCGGTCCGATGAGTGGTTCGGAGATCCAGTTGGCCCAGTCGATGCGTCCATCGACGCCCACTGGGACGCGGACCTCAAGGACATAGCGCAGGCCGATGCGTTCGACCCCAACGATTGAGGAGACTTGTGCCCGCGCGTCCACGACCCGCATCAAAACCTCGCAGAAGGACTCGAAGTTGGTGTATGAGGTGGTTTCGACGGTGATCGCTTCGTTCTTCAGCGAAGCGGCAATCGTGTTGTCGCGGTTGACATAACGAACGAAGCGGTCAGCGGTTGGTGTCGGACTTCCACCGGGCCCCATCCCCCAAGCCATGTCCTGAGCTTGGCGTTCGATCGGCAGATGATCGGCGAGCAGGCGTTTGAGCTCCCGGCTGGATGACTCGGTGAGAGCATCCATCGCTGGGTGACGGATTTCCATCGTCACCAGGGCTACGGGCGCGTTGGGGTGGATCACGTCGTCGCTCATTTACGGAAGCATATCCAAGCCGTTGGCCGGCCAGGCGCTGTGGTGGGTCGTCACGGGAATCGCCGCTCAGCAGCCCTGGCAGCAGGTCGACGGACGCCGCGGCGCCCGATCTGGGGCAACCTGCTGAAAACCATCGCGGCTGCCGTGCCGCCAGCCGGCGCGATGTCACCGCACGGCCATCCTCGTCACGACATCCACTCCACCCGGACGACCGGGATTGCAGAATAGTGACACCAGGCACCGGGGCCTTCCCCATGCCACGGCCGCGGCACTCAACAGCTTCTCGGTGGCCCGCGACCCCGGCGGCATAAGCCGAGGTGAAAGGCATCTTGGTGCCCCCAGCAGGGCTCGAACCTGCGACCTGCGGATTAAAAGTCCGTAGCTCTACCAACTGAGCTATAGGGGCGACGAAAATTCAGGATACTGGGTCGGCAACCGATGTTCGTTTGAGGATTGGGCCCGCGGTGACCTAAGCTGGCGTGGCTCCTAACGGTAACTGCGTTGCGAGTACCCCGAAGTGATTCGGTTCTGGCCCCCATCGTCTAGTGGCCTAGGACGCCGCCCTTTCACGGCGGTAGCACGGGTTCGAATCCCGTTGGGGGTACTTGCGACGCGGTGCGGCGGCGGAGCAGCAGCAAGGCCCTGTGGCGCAGTTGGTTAGCGCGCCGCCCTGTCACGGCGGAGGTCGCGGGTTCGAGTCCCGTCAGGGTCGCCAACACGGCGAGGCACACGTTGCCTTCCGGCCAGGTAGCTCAGTCGGTACGAGCGTCCGCCTGAAAAGCGGAAGGTCGCCGGTTCGATCCCGGCCCTGGCCACCACGATGTACATGCAGCTCAGAGCGTTGAAGTACGGCCTTGTCGACGAGTCAGGCCACCAGGTGGGCGTCGAGCGGTGAGGGTTACCTACGCCATCGAATCTGTTGACAGTCCCGACACCCCGCCGCAATTCTCTTCAACCTAGGACTGTCTCGGGCGGTCCAGTCGGGGAATATCACCAGATCAGTACCGGCTTGATCACCTTACCCGCGGCCTGGTCCGCGACGGCGACATTGATGTCGTCATACCGGTACCTCGTAACGAGCCGATCGATAGGGAAGTGGCCGCTCTTGTAGAGTCCGACGAGTTCGGGTATGAACCTCTGAACGTGGCTGTCACCCTCGATACACCCGCGCAGCGTCTTGCCCTTGACGAGCATGTCTTGAACATTGATGGTGACATCCGAGGCGCCGAGGCCAAGAACCACCAACTCGGCAGTCGCAGCCAATGCCGCAAGGGCGTTGCTAACCACTGCCGGAATGCCTGTGGTATCTAACGCGTGTGTTGCGCCGCCCGACGTTGCCGCGCTGATCTGAGCGTCGGAATCGTCCGCGGTCGGATCGACGGCGATCGCGCCAAATGCCTCTGCCGAAGTCCTGCGGGCCGCAAGCGGATCGACCGCGACGATGGTCTGAACCCCGAGGGTCCGCGCTGCCAGCAGAGCGGCGAATCCGACGCTGCCGGCGCCATATATGACCAGCCGAGAGTCCGGTTGTGGACGCAAAACATTCAGTACGGCACCCGCCCCAGTCTGGAACCCGCAGCCCAGCGCGGCAACGACTGCCAAGTCGACGTCACCATCTACGACCACCGTGTTGTCCCGCCCGGCCAACGCATGACCGGCGAAGCTCGACTGGCCAAAATAATTGCCCAACAACGGATTACCGTCGAGACGTAGCCTGGGCGTACCGTCAGCCCGATGCCCGAGTGCATTCAGCAACGCCGTCTGTTCGCAGTAGGTGGGATGGCCATCCCGGCAGAAAACGCATTCCCCACAACTTCGGTAGCTCAACACGACGTGGTCACCGGGCCGCACGTCGGTGATCCCGGCCCCGACTGCGGCAACGACGCCGGCACCCTCGTGGCCAAGTAAGCACGGGCCTACTTCGGCCGGGATCACGCCTTTGAAAAAGAGATCCGTGTGGCAAATCCCCGTTGCCGTGACCTTGACGAGGATCTCATCGTCCCGGGGATCGTCGACGGTGATTTCGTGATACTCGAATGGTTCGGCTGGTCCCGTCGAGATTGCCCCTACTGTCTTTACCGGCATGTCAACCCTTTCCGCGAGACGGGACTGGTTTCAATCGCACAACCCTTTGGACTTACGGACGTCATCCGGCAGTAATACCATGAACTGGTTGCGGTGTTGTCAACGAGATGGAGGCGCAGCCATGCAGAAATGGGTCCTGCGATTGGGGGCGCCGCTGTCGGGCAGCGTGACGAGGCACTCGACCGCTTCGGTCCACGACCTCTGGGTCACGTTGATCGACGTTACGCGGATGGGGGAGTGGAGTCCGGAGTGCAAGGGATGCGAATGGCGAACGCCCAACGACCATATCGAAGTTGGGGCGCAGTTCCGTGGGTCCAATCGATGGGGCCCGTTGCGGTGGTCGACCACATGTACGATCGAGGTTTTCGAAATTGACAGCTGCTTTGCCTACTCCGCCCGACACTCGTCGGGGGCCACTACGCGGTGGACCTATCGCCTCGGGTCCAACGAAGCCGGTACGACTGTTACGGAGGCCTTCGAATCAGTTAACAGTCCGGTTGCAGTTTTGGCTCTTGACCGGCTTGTAGGGCGTCCGCGCAGGCTGCTTCGGCACATGGACGCCACCTTGGCGCGGTTGGTCCACCACGTGGAACGTCACGGCGCGACGACGGGCCCCACCGAACGCTGATGTCCCTTTGTAGTGCTGCCAAAAGAGTTGCGGATTATTAGCCGATGCAGGCGCAGAGGAAGCTCGGGGTGGCTTCGAAACCTCTGACGGTACGGCGGGGTGCCGTACCGTCCCACGACCCGGCGCGATCCAACGCTGCCAGTGTTCGGCCGACGCTGGATGTCTACGTCTACCTTTCCCGGCAGAGACTCATCTCATGACAGAGCGTAAACATCTGTGCAGCAACGATATAGATCAGCAGAAGGACCTTAGTCATCGGTGATTAAGGCGCGGCCGGCCATTGCGTTCAGTCAGCACCGCAACGTTGTTGATCAGGAGTCTGATCGTAAGGCGACTGAAGCCGAACGGATCAGCAGCCGGTTGGGTAGCCAGTTCGCGATGCCTCGGCCCTCGGTTGAGGCTTCGGCAGATGAGCTGGCTCAGCCTCCTGTATCCTAATTCTCTGGATCCTCTGCATTCAGGATCGATCGGACTGGGGCCAGGAAGGGGAATGCGTGGCTGGAAAGGAAGCGTTCGCCACCGCAGGCTCCCATGAGCGTGTTCGTCCGATGAAAATGTCAGACCAGGTTGCGGCTCAAATTCGGCGGATGATCGCGCGCGGTGAGCTCGTCGACGGCGACTGGTTGCCCACCGAGGCAGAACTGATCGAGCGGTTCGGGGTTTCCAGGCCGACCCTACGGGAAGCCTTTCGCCTGCTAGAAGGTGATTCTCTGGTCACGATCCGCCGGGGTCCCCCTGGCGGTGCACGGGTGACGGAGCCCGGGCCCGATGCGGTCGCCGACCTATTCGGCATGGTCTTGATGCTCTCGGGCACAACCATCGGGGACGTATGGGATGCCCGGCTCACCATCGAGCCACCCGCGGTCCGGCGGCTGGCCGAGTCTGCGACCAAAGACGTTCTCAAACAACTCGAAGCCGAGTTGGAAGCTGTCCGGGCGGCGATCGACGACCCCCAGGAGTTCAGCAAGGCCGGTGTTCGCTACCACGTCAAACTCGTGGAGCTGTCCGGCAATCACACGCTGACTGCGGTCATCGGCATGCTCTCGGAGATCGTTGAGCGTGAGCTTGCAAAGTCATTGGCCGAAATCGGACCGGACAGTGACGAGATTCGCCGTGCCAACCGTCGAGCGCTTCGCGGCTACGAGAAGATTGCCGACCTCATCCGCGCAGGTGACGGCGAGGCAGCCGAACGCGCGTGGATCGACCACATGAAGAGCGTGCGCCGCTACGTGGCAAAGACTCAGAAGCAGGACCGCGTCATCGACCTGCTGTATTAGCGGGCGCATCACTGGGCCCGGGGCCCGGTACTGGCGGCGGGAAACTGTCTAATTCATGCATAGCTCATTCTCGATCCTCGTCGCACAGCGATCGCGGCGGTCCTTGCGGAAAGCGGGTTGTCGCCGGGCTGTGTTAAAGCACGCGCCAATATCACAGGCTCGGCAAAGAGTATAGAGAATTATTACTTCCACCGTTGACAGGGTGCTGTGACGACGCCTACGTTCGCCTAGGAAGACGCTGGGAGACAGGTAAATCGCGATGCGTGTGACAGTGCCAGGCACTTCTGCCGATTTCGACTCCTGGTTCGTTTCGAAATGAGCGAATCATCCATCCGAGTCACGCAATGGGGCACAGGTAACACGGGTTCCGTTGCGCTGCAGGTAATCCTGGGAACGCCGACCCAGGAGCTGGTCGGAGTGTGGGCGCATAACCCCGCCCTCGCCGGCGGGGACGCGCGAACGTCGGGAACGGGCTTTACGCCCCTCACCGCGGACAAAGTAACACAGGTCGTGGCGTTCGCGTTGAGCCGGCCGGCCAATCTCGCCCTGAACACGGTGGTGCTGCATCCCGTCGGTCAAGGATTCCCCTGATTGCGTCGCGTCGGTATTCCTCTAGATAAAGTATGTGGAACGAACATATCCCGGGACGTGCTCTGGTGTTGAAAACGCCTGCAAAGCAAGGAGAGTAGTGATGCCGGAAGCCAAAGCACCGCTGCCCGCATTGGACCCGGGCAACACCCCGTTCTGGACCGGCGGTTGCAATGGGGAGCTACTCATCTGCCGGTGCGGCTCATGCCGTCGGTGGCTGCATCCACCCGTGCCGATATGCCGATTCTGTCTGAGCACCGACGTGACCCCGGAACCGTCCTCCGGCCGGGGCAACGTCTTGACCTACACGATCAACCGTCAGCAGTGGCTGCCCTCGCTACCTCCGCCATACGTCATCGCGGTTATCGGGCTCGACGACGATCTCGATCTGCGGGTGACGTCGCGCTTGGCAGGAGTCGAACCCGAGCAGGTGTCGATCGGCATGCGCGTCCGCGTCTGCTTCGAAGAGGCCGGCGACGTCTGGCTGCCGCTGTTCATGCCCGAGGGGACCGCCGATGAGTGATTGCGGCACCGGGTCGGTGATCAGTGGGATCGGGCAATCCGACGTCGGCCGACGACTGGGCCGCTCCGGGTTGTCCCTAACCGTGGAGGCGGTGCTCGCTGCGCTGGCCGACTCCGGCCTCGACCGTGCCGACATCGACGGGTTATCGACGTGGCCGGGCGGATCCGGACCGGCGCCGGGGTTTACCGGAGCAGGCGTATTTGACGTCAAGGACGCGCTCGGCCTCAACCTCGAGTGGTTCTCGGGAGGCAGCGAGACCGCAGGGCAGCTCGGTGCGATCGTCAATGCCGTGGCCGCCATCCGGGCGGGACTGGCCACCCACGTGCTTTGCTTTCGCACGGTGTGGGAAAGCACTGCGCAAACGGTGGGTCGGCGCGCATCAGTGATCGGATCCGGCGGTGAACGCGTGAACGGGCCTCATCAGTGGATGGTGCCTTTCGGCGCGGTCTCGGCCGCCAACTGGGCAGCTCTGCTTGCCAGCCGGCATTTCCACGAATTTGGCACAACCCGCGAGCAGGTCGCCGGTCTGGCTACCACGCTGCGCGCGAACGCGGCGCTGAATCCTAAAGCGGTGCTGCGTGATCCGATGACCATCGAGGATTACCTTAATGCGCGGATGATCTCGGAGCCGCTCTGTCTGTTCGACTGCGACATTCCGGTAGATGGCTCGACGGCGGTGATCATTTCCGCGCCCGGGGCAATGTCCGATCTGGCCGCGAAACCCATCGTCATCGAGGCGATGGGCTCGGCACTGCGCGGTCGGCCGTATTGGGATCAGTACCAGGACCTGACCTCGATGGCCGCCCAAGACGCGGCAGAAGCGCTGTGGCGCAACACGACATTGAAGGCCGGCGATGTCGACATCGCCCAGTTGTATGACGGGTTCTCGATCCTGACGTTGATCTGGCTGGAGGCGCTCGGATTGTGCGGCAGAGGAGAGGCGGGCCCGTTTGTCGCTGGCGGCGGCCGGATCGCCCGCACGGGTGAGCTCCCGGTGAACAGCGGAGGTGGCCAGCTTTCGGCGGGGCGACTGCACGGCTTCGGGCATCTGCATGAGGCGTGTGTTCAGCTTCGCGGGATGGGGGATGACCGACAGGTGCCCGGGGACCCCGAGGTCGCGGTGGTTGCGGCGGGTGGCGGCTATCTGGCCGGTGCGCTGCTGCTGACCCGGTATCGGTGAAAGCGGACGCAAGATCGGAAAAGAAAGGCATGCGGTGAAAGTCAGTGTCGATGCCTCGCGCTGCGAGGCACATGGAATGTGCGAAGCGACGGTACCGGAGTTCTTCACCCTGGATGAGCGGGGCTACAGTTCGATCGGCACCAACAAGCCGGTGCCGCCCGGGCAGGAAGACCCGGTGCGCACAGGCGTTGCGTCCTGCCCGGTTTCCGCGCTGTTGATCAGCGACGACTAACCCGACGAGGAGTTCCTCCCGGCTATGTCGCGAGACTGGATGCGCCCCGGGGCAGCGAGCGATCTTGTCCAACTTCAGCCGCGACCCCAACCTTGCCAGAACCCTTTTTGACGCTAAGCTACTCGTTTATCCGACGAAAACCGTCGGTAAGTTTATCTAAAGGAAGCAAGGCGAGTGAAGACCGCGATCTGCGAGATGCTCGATATCGACTTTCCTCTGTTGGCATTCAGCCACTGCCGTGACGTTGTCGCCGCGGTGACAAACGCCGGCGGGTTCGGTGTGCTCGGAGCGTCGTCACACGGTCCCGAAGACCTCGAGCACGAACTGGCCTGGATCGACGATCACGTCGACGGCAAGCCTTACGGTGTCGACATCGTCTGTCCGGAAAAGTTCGAGGGCAAGGGACTGGATCTGACGCCCGAGCAGATAGCTGCGATGGTTCCCGCCGGGCACCGCGAGTACGTTGCCAAATTGCTGTCCGAGCACGGCGTGGGCCTCGACGAAATCGGGGATGAGCCCTTCAGGATGATTCATACGCTGACCGACAGCATCGGTGAAGAGTTGCTCGATGTGTCATTTCGCCATCCCATCAAGCTGATCGCCAACGCACTGGGCGTTCCGCCGCAATTCATGATCGACCGCGCCAAGACAGCGGGTGTGCCGGTGGCCGCATTGGTCGGCGCAAAGGAGCACGCGATCAAGCAGGTGCAAGCGGGTGTCGACGTGTTGGTAGTCCAGGGCACCGAAGCCGGTGGGCACTGCGGCGAGGTGACCACCATGGTCCTCGTGCCCGAGGTGATCGAGGCCATCCGACCCATCCGGGGCGTGCCCGTGCTGGCAGCGGGAGGCATCGTGACGGGACGCCAAGTGGCTGCATGCATCGCATTGGGCGCCGCGGGTGCCTGGACCGGATCGGTATGGCTGACCACCGAAGAAGCCGAAACAGCTCCCTACACCGTGCAGAAGATGCTGGCCGCCTCCTCGCGGGATACGGTCCGGTCGAAGGGCCGGACCGGAAAATACTCCCGGCAGCTGAAGTCCGCGTGGACCGACGCGTGGAACGCCGATGCTCAAGGGCCGGGATCGCTGCCAATGCCGTTGCAGTCGGTTGTTTCTGAAAAAGTGCTGCGCAGGCTCGACGTTCTCGCCGAGAACGGTAACAAGGGAGCGCAGGAATTGGCTACCTACTGGGTGGGTCAAGGAGTCGGTTTGATGAGCAAGGTCAAACCCGCCCGCGAGGTGGTGCGGGAAATGATCGAGGACTACCTGAATGCCGTAGACCGCGTCGCAGGTTCGGTAGCGGACTGACATGACGAATACGACCGAAACTGCCGCCATCGATCCGCGCACGCCGATCGTGGTAGGTGTGGGGCAGGCCGCCGAGCGCGTCGACGACGCTGACTATCAGGGCCTTTCGGCCATCGATCTGGCCGTCGCTGCCGCGCGTGCGGCGGTCACGGACAGCGGCGCGGATACGCAGACAGTGATCGCGGCAATCGACACCATCGCCTGCACGCGTCAGTTCGAGAACTCCACCCCGGGCGCTCCCGCACCGCTGGGAAAATCGACGAAATACCCTGTCTCGGTGGCAAGTCGGCTGGGGTCGGCTCCCAAGCGGGCGGTTCTGGAGGTTGCCGGTGGGCAGTCGCCTCAGCACCTGGTCACCGAATTTTCTCGTGTGATCCTCGCCGGCGAGGCCGACGTTGTGCTGCTGGCCGGCGCAGAAGTGATGTCGACGGTCCGCCATTTCGCCAAGTCGGAAAACAAACCCGACTTTTCCGACGACCCGCCAGACCCCCACGGCATCTACGAAGATCGCGGCTTCGGCCTGTTCGGCTTGACCAACATGGAACAGGCCGCGCACGGGCTGGTCACCGCGCCCGCCCAATATGCGTTGCTGGAGAACGCGCGTCGGGCCGCCCGGGGCGAGAGTCGAGAAAAATACTGCGCCGCCATGGGTGCGCTGTTTGCTCCGTTTACGAAAGTTGCCGCCGCCAATCCATTTTCGGCGGCCCCTGAAGAGCGTGGCGCCGAGGAGCTCATCACGGTCACCGACCGTAATCGGATGATCGCCGACCCCTACCCGCGCTTTCTCGTCGCTCGAGATCAGGTCAACCAGGGCGCCGCAGTGTTGCTGATGTCGGTGGCGGCCGCCCGGCGGCTCGGGATCGATGAAAGCAAATGGGTATTCCTGCACGGTCAAGCTGACCTGCGGGACCGAAATCTTCTCGAACGCAAAAACTTGGGCGAGGGACCGGCTGCTGTGACTGCGGTCAGGCTCGCTCTCGAGGTTGCCGGTTTGAGTCTCGATGACATCAACTTCTTCGACTTCTACTCGTGTTTCCCGATAGCGGTCTTGAACATCATCGAAACACTGGGACTTTCGCCGGACGACCCGCGCGGCCTGACCCTAACCGGTGGACTGCCGTTCTTCGGCGGCGCGGGCAACAACTACTCGATGCATGCTATCGCCGAAGCGATTGGGCGGGTCCGTGCCAACCCTGGTAGTTACGCATTGGTGTCGGCCAACGGCGGGGTTGTTTCGAAGACCTCCGTGGGCATCTACAGCACAACACCTACTGAGCTGAAAGCTGACAACAGCGACGAACTGCAGCTCGAGATCAACGCACTCGACAGCCCCCCGCACGTCGCGCATCCCAACGGCTGGGCCACGATCGAAACGTACACCGTGGTACACGGTCGCGTCGGGCACAAGACCGGCATCGTGATCGGGCGGCTCGACGACGGCAGCGGACGATTCCTGTCCCAGGTCGCCCCGGGGGACGACGAGTTGATGGCACTGCTGGACAACGCGGAAGAGCCGATTGGTGAACGGGTGTACGTCACGGCCTTCGGGTACGGCAACCGGATCACCCGCTCCGACAAAACCGCCGCAGCGCTTTTTCCCGAGCATGCACCGATGCTGCGCGAGGACTACGAGTTCATCAAGGTCCACCGCGACGGGCACCTGCTGGAGATCACCATCAACCGGCCCGACGTGCGCAACTGCCTGCATCCGCCGGCCCACGAGGAACTCGACAGCGTCTTCGACGCGTTCTTCGCCGATCGCGAGCTGTGGGTCGCGATCGTCACCGGCGAAGGTGGCAAGGCTTTTTGCGCAGGCAACGACCTGGTCTACAGTGCCGGCGGCAAGCCGATGTACGTGCCGCTCAATGGTTTTGGCGGCCTTACCAGCCGGAGAAACATGCACAAGCCGGTGATTGCGGCTGTCAACGGCTTCGCTTTGGGTGGCGGTTTCGAGATCGCCCTCGCCTGCCACCTGGTGGTGGCCGATGAGTCGGCCAAGTTCGCGCTGAGTGAGGTCAAGGTGGGCCTGGTGGCCGGCGCAGGAGGAGTGATCCGCTTGCCCCGGGCGATCCCGCCGAAGGTTGCCAACGAACTGATCCTGACGGGCCGACGCATCGGAGCAGAAGAGGCCCGGCAGCTCGGTGTCGTCAACCGGGTTGCCCCCGAAGGACAAGCGCTGGCCGCCGCGCGCAAATTGGCCGCCGAGATCCTCGAGGGCTCGCCGACATCGGTACGGCTGTCGCTGAAACTCATGGACCAAACCCAGGGCATCCCCGAAACGGTCGACGCGGTGACCGCCCCGACCGATGTCATCGACGAACTGATGACCAGCGCGGACGCGATCGAAGGCATGACGGCCTTCGCGCTCAAACGCCAACCGGAATGGAAAAACAGGTGACCGCACGAACGCACGCGGACCTGGCCGCGTTCGACGACTCTGTCGCCGGGCTGATCGAGAAGGTCTGGGGCGACGCCACCGCTGCTGAAAGCGGCGACGTAGGGAAGCTCTGGGCCGCCGCCGCCGAACAGGGCTGGTTTGAGCTGAGCGCCGCCGGGGCTCTCGACCTGGCGATCGCCGCAACGCGGCGGCTGGGCCGGGCCGCGTGTCCGCTTCCGCTGCTTGACGTTTACGCCGCAGCAGAGTTGTTCGACGAGGATGGCATCGCCACCGGCGAGCTGCGCCTGGTGCTCACCAGCGACCCCAATGGCCCGATCGACGCCGGCGGCGCGGCCACGCACGTGCTGGTCATCCCCGCCGAGAGTGGCCGGGCGAGGCTGTGCACCATCGTCGACCGGACAACGCTGCCGGGCCTTGCCGTCCCGGCGTGGACTCGCGTCACCCTGGGCGAGCCGGTGGCCGGGCGTGATATCGACCGCAGGCAGGCCGATCGGGCGCTGGTGCTGACCCGGCTGGGCAAGGCGGCACGAGCGCTGGCCGCCGCCGAGTGCGCCCACCAGATGGCGATCGAGCACGCCAAGTCGCGCAAGCAGTTCGGCAAGGCGATTGGCAGTTTCGGGGCTGTGCAACAGCGCATCGCGCAGTGTCAGATCGAGGTCCGATCGGCCAATCTGCTTCTCGAGGAGGCCGTGTCGGCTCTTCAACATGGTCGGGACAGTGGATTGTTGACCGCGGAGATCTCAATCGCCCACATCGCGGCGATCGCCCCGAAAGTCCAACTAGGAGCTCATCACACGCTGGCCGCCATCGGCTACTTCAACGAGCATCCTGCCCCGTGGCTGTTCCGGCGGGTGCACAGCGACATCACCCTGCTCTGCACGGTCGAGTCGGCGCAGGGATCTGTCGGTGACGTTCTCGTCGAGACCAAATCTCGTTTGCCCGCAGCTGATCTGGGAGAGATCGGCGAGGCTTTCCGCGCGGAGTACCTCGAGTTCATCACCGAGCATGGTGCCCGCGACCGGGCGCCCAAACCGACGGACATCGATCCCGCGATCATCCGTGCCATTGCGGACAAGGGCTGGTTCGGCTTTGGCTGGCCCCCCGAGTACGGCGGTCGCAACGCCTCGCTCGCTGAGCAGGTGGTGCTCAACGAGGAGACCACCTACAACCGGGTCGGCGCCTTTAAACCGCTGGGCTCAGTCATGCTGCTGGGTTCGTCGATCCTGCGCCACGGCAGTGAAGAACAGAAGCAGAAATTTCTTCCGATCATCCGTGCAGGCGAGATGAATTTCTGCCTGGGCTATTCTGAGCCGGAGGCCGGTTCCGATCTGGCTTCGCTTCGCACTCGCGCGGTCCGCGACGGGGATGAGTGGGTGATCAACGGCCAGAAGTTGTGGACCACCGGTGCGCATGTCTCCGACTGGGTGTGGTTGGGGGCGCGGACCGACCCGGATGCCCAACCGCGGCATGCCGGCATCACGGTGTTCCTGTTCTCCGTGCGCACACCCGGCGTGACGATCCAACAGCACACCGCACTGTCCGGCGAGGTGTCCTGCACGGTCTTTTACGACAACGTCCGCATTCCCGATTCGGCACGTGTCGGTGAGGTCAATGGCGGGTGGGCCGTCATTGTCGATGCCCTTGCCGGCGAACGCATCACGATGGGCAACATCGCCGCTGCCCTGCATCGCCAGCTCGATGACCTGCTCGACTTCGTCCGTCCCGACCCGGTGCGCACGGTCGGACCGCGCGGCTCAGTCAAGCGTGCGTTGATCACCGAACTCGCGGTGCGGGTGCAGGCTACCCGGGCCCTGGTCGCTGCAGCAGTGCAGGCCAGCTCGACTGACATTGGTGCGATGTTCGACGCGGCGATGGCCGGGGTGATGGGAGGCGACCTGTCCGAGGACTTCGGCGAGGCGACTCTTGCGATCTTCGGGCCGGCCGCCGCATTGACCGGAGGGGCTGGTGGAGAAGAGGTTCCCGGGGGCGGAGCCTTCGAATACGGGTTGCGCCAATCGATCATGTACGTGGTCGGCGGCGGTACCAACGATGTCCAACGCGGCCTGATCGCACGCGGTCTCGGACTGCCCCGCTAGTCGACTTATGGAAAGGGACGGCGACGATGCCTGACAACTCACTTCCGCTCAGCGGCGTACGTGTCATCGACTTCACAGACGGCGCAGCCGGTTTCGCTGGCCGGTTCCTGGCGGACCTCGGCGCCGACGTGGTGCTGGTGGAGCCCCCGGAAGGTGCTGCGTCCCGCAGGGCGCAACCCCAATTCGAGGGGCACAGTCTGCAGTTCGCGACCGCGCACGCCAACAAGCGTGGCGTTGTGGTCGACGTATACACCGGAGACGGTCGCGAGACGCTGCTGAAACTGACCGACGGTGCGGACATCTTCCTGGAATCGCACCCCGCCGGGCACCTTGTCGAACTCGGAGTCGGGCAACAGACGATGCGCCAGCGAAACCCTCGGCTGGTCGTGGTGTCAGTCACCCCTTTCGGGCAGACCGGCCCCTACCGCGACTACAAGGCCAGCGAGGCGGTGTTTATCGCACTGTCGTCGCTGCTCACCCGCTCCGGGGCGCCCGGGCGCGAACCGCTGGTGCCGCCGGGTGAGTTGGCCACTCAGACGGCGGCCGTCGACGCCGCTTTCTCTGCGGTCCTGGCCTACTTCAAAGCCCAGCGAGGCGGCCGGGGCGACTACCTCGACTGCTCGTTGTTCGACCTGGTGGTCCAAGATCTCGATCCCGGGTTTGGCATGGCCGGAACCGCGACCATGGGGCAGCCGCTGTACAACATGGCGCCCGGCCGGCCGGACGTGCGCATGATGTATCCGATCGTGCCGTGTGCCGACGGTCATGTCCGGATGTTCATCGCATCTGCCAAGCAGTGGCGGGCGCTGTTCAACTGGATGGGCGAGCCCGAGGAACTCTCTGAGCCGGAGTTGGAGCAGCTCTTCGGCCGCTTCATGAACTGGGGCAAGATCCAGCCGGTGATAGTCGATTTCTTCGCCGACAAAACCCGCGATGAGATCGTCTCGCACGGCTCTCATTTGGGAATCGCGGTCGCACCGCTGAACACCGCGCACGAGATTCTGACCGGCGACCACGTTCGCGAACGCGAATCCTTCATCCACGATGAGATCGCACCCGGCGTGCGCGCCGCGATCCCGAGTGGCTATCTGGAATTCGACGATTCCCGCGCCGGTTTTCGGCACCGCGCACCCGCACTCGGCGAGCACACCGCGCAGGTGCTGGCGGAGCAGTTCCAGTCGCCGGCGCGCGCCAGTGCGGACGTAGACGCCCGGCCGTTGTCCGGTGTGCGGGTACTGGACCTCGGCGTCATCGTGGTCGGGGCGGAAACCGGGCGCCAACTGGCCGATCTGGGCGCCGAAGTCATCAAGGTGGAGAACCGCGCCTTCCTCGACGGTGCCCGCCAAATGGACGCACCCGGCAAGGTGGGCTATTCGTGCGCGTTGGGCAACCGCAACAAGCGCAGCCTGGGCATGAACCTGCGCAGCGACGCCGGCAAAGAGTTGTTCGGCCGACTGGTTGCCTGCAGCGACGTGGTGCTGACCAACTTCAAACCCGGAACTCTCGACTCACTCGGTCTGGGTTACGACAAGCTCAAGGCCATCAACCCGCGCCTCATCTTGGTCGAAAGCAGTGCATTGGGCAACACCGGTTCCTGGGCCAAGCGCATGGGCTACGGCCCACTGGTGCGGGCCACCGTCGGGCTGACCACGCTGTGGCGTCACCCCGACGCGCCTGAGGGGTTCGGCGACGACCAGACCGTTTACCCGGATCACGCGGCATCGCGGGTGGGCGCGGCCGGCGTGGTCGCCGCTTTGATCGAGCGGGAGCAAACCGGGAAAGGGCGCCGCATTCGTGTCGCCCAGATGGAGACGGTTTTTTGCCAGCTGGCCACCGAATACATTCGCGAATCGCTCGACCCGGGAACCATGGTCGCGAAGGGGAACAGCGGCGAATTCGATTCTCCGACCGGCATTTACACATGCACCGGAGACGACGCCTACTGTGCTGTGACCGTCGACGGCGATGACGACTGGGCCAATCTGGCCAAGGTCATCGGCCGGGCCGACCTCGCTGACAAGCCCGAATACGCGACGGCCGCCAGTCGTGTCGCCCACCGCGACGAACTCGACGCGGTACTGCAGGAGTGGATCGCCCCCCTGACACCGCGCGAAGCGCAGGAGCGGCTGCAGGCCGGGGGAGTGGCGGCGGGCGCGGCGGTCCACGTGAAAGATTTGCTCACCGAACCACACCTGGCGGCGCGCCACCAGCTGGGCGAGCTGCCCCAGCCCGGGTACGACCAGCCGCTGGAGGTCCTGATGGGCCCGGCGTTGTCCGAGAACATCCCTGAGCCCGAGCTTCGGCCCGCCCCGGCGATGGCGGCTGACACCCGGGAAATCTGTCGCGAGCTTCTCAACATGTCGGACGTGGAATTCAATGCACTCGTCGGCTCCGGCGTGCTTGAGGTCGACACCGCCGACCAGGTCTAGGCCGCTGCAGCAGCTACCGCAGTGTCGCGCCGGGGTCGGAAAAACCCTGACACCAACCCATCACGTCCGTCCAACGATGGCATCGCCGCTGATGCCGAAGAATCCGGCTAGCTCGGCGATGGTCGTTTCGGCCGCTGTGTGCAGCACGGTGCTCATGCCCAGTTCCCGGGCCGGTGCCAAGTTGACTTCGAGGTCGTCGACGAACACGCACTCGGCCGGCTCGACGCCGATCCGATCCGCGGCCAGCAGGTAGATGTTGCGGTCGGGCTTGCGCAGCCCGACGTCCGATGACACCACGACCGCGGTGAACGCGGGGAGTAGGTCCCACGGATAGGTTTCGGATGCTCCCCACGAATTGCTCACCAGTACCGTGGGCACCCCGGCAGAAATAAAACCGTTGACCGCCGCTGTCATTACCGCGTCCAGGTCCCAGGTCACGTTCTGCACCGCTGCGTAGAACTGGTGGCCGTCCACCGGTACCGAGGTGTGCCGGCGAAGCACCGGGGTGAGTCGCTCGCTGAACTCTTCTGCGCTGATCTGCCCGAGTTCCAGCAAGGGGAACGGGCTGTCCTCAGCCTGGGAGGCCGCGAACGCTTCATTCAGGAAGCCCGAACTGTTGACCCCGATCGAGGCGCACGCTGCCGAAAAGGCCTCGACCATTGAGGCCGTCAGCACGCCGCCGTAGTCAATCAGTAGTGCGGCTGCTGCTGGCGTTTGGTGGGTGTGGGACGTGGCCATCGGCGGTTTCATCTCGATTCGTTTCCAGCGTGTGGGCTACGGGTCTGAGTCGCGGGGCGCACTGTCCGGCGAACAATCGCCGGCGCAGCGATGCCGAGAAGCCATTAATCTAAATAATCATAATGCAGCGCGTTGACACAACGTCGGGGTGCCTCTTACATTCAGGCCTCAATGGTGACCGACCAAAGCGAGGGTAGATGCGGATAGTTTTTGCGGGCGCATTGGATGAGCCTGGCGCGTGCGTCGCGCCGGAATCGTTGGGCGCGGCCACGGTGCGCTGTCGCGCGCGCCGCACCAGCTCTTGGCGCCCAACTACCGGCATAGCTGTGTCGATGTTCGTGACAGCGGCGTACTGGCCGCCCGCCCGCGGCCTGCTGAGGCGCGATCAGGGGTCGGTGGTTCGTGAGCTTGACGTCAAATCCCGTAATCGGGCATGGCGGGTGAGGTGACAGTGCCTTTGGACACTGCGCCGACTTTGCGTGTCGTGCAATGGGGTACCGGAAACACCGGCACCGTTGCGCTGCAGGCGATCATCGAGTCTGCTCACCTGCATCTCATCGGGCTTTGGGTGAGCCGCGCCCAAAAGCGCGGTCGCGATGCGGGTGAGCTGGTCGGGCTGCCGCCCACCGGCGTCACCGCCACCGGGGACAAAGATGCGCTGCTGTCTCTGCGGCCCGACTGCGTCTGCTACATGGGCACCGACCGCGACGGCGGAGACGCCGTCGTACGCGACGTGTGCGACATGCTGGCTGCCGGCATCAACGTTGTGACGTCTAGCTTTCCGTTGCTGGTTCACCCATCGGGAGCGGGTGAGACCGTCCGGCAGCGTATAGGTCGAGCTTGTTCCGAGGGCTCGTCGTCGTTCCTGTGTACCGGCATCGAGCCAGGATTCATGGCGGACGCGCTGGTTTTGCATCTGTCCAGTCTGTCGCGAGCGATAGCCGGCGTCCGAGTGCAGGAGGCGATGAACGTCGGCAGTTACCGGGTCCCACGCTGGCGTTCCGGGTTGGGCTGGCCGGTATCCGAGGACGCCGAACGCTATGTGCCGGGCCGGATCGCACGCAGTTGGACGGGTGTGATGCTGATGCTCGCCGAGGGGCTCGGGGTCCGCCTAGATCGCATCTACGAGTGGCGCGACGTCGCCACCGCTGGTCGAGCGTTCGACGTGCCGGCAGGAAGTTTCGGTCCAGACGACATCGCCGCCCTGCATTTTCAGGTGATCGGGGACGTCGGCGGTGAGCCATTCCTCACCGTCGAGCACTGCTACCGGCTGACCGACGATGCCGGGCCCGATATGCCGTCGCCGGCGGAGCCTGGGCGGCGGACCACCCGGATCCGGATCGCCGGCACACCTGACATCAACGCCGATATCACGCTCAATGGTGATGGCCTCGACCCCACCGACCAAGGAGTACTTGCCACCGCGATGCGCGTTGTGCATTCGATTCCGGTGGTGGTGGCCGCTGAGCCGGGCATGCACAGCCCGCTCGACCTACCGCTGATCACCGCGAAGCTCTAGCGCGACGAGCCTGCGGGGCGCGTCTCACCTCCAAGAATCCGCTCGCTCAGGGTCCAATTGTCCGGCGGCATATCGGATGTGAAAGTACGGCCCGTGATGTAGGGCAAATCGAGAATCGTGCGGATTCCCGGGGCGGCATCGCACACCGCCGGAATCGCGTTCACCAAGTACATCGCCGTGCCGAACAGCGCCGGGCGCTGTTGCCTTCCGGTCGGGTCCCACAGGTCAAGATGTAGCCGGTAGTTGGGGGTTCCGGTAATCGAGACGCCGTATCCCTGTTCTAACATCCACTCTGGTGCGATGTCGCGTCGCAACCGGTTGACATGCTCGATGCGCAGCCGCTCGATGCCATCCACGATGCCGGACACTCCGAACCGCGCCGCGGCAACCGTGCTCTCGGCGACATGCATGGCGGGCACGTCGAATGCCTCTGACGCGGGGGCGGTTTCGAAGAACTCGGTCACCTCGTCGAGGTGTAGGCCCACGGCATCGGCGACCAGACGCAATGGTGGCGCCCAAGTGTGGGCGATACCGCCCGGCTTGGCGAATCGCGCGCCCTCGGCGCTGGGCTTGCCGAAGTTGAAATAGTCAAGCTGGTGCAGCGGCAGTGGGTCGTAGTCGCGCACCTCGTAAATGGTCATCAGTTCAATCGACTCGCAGATCCCTGACAGCACGATCGGCAGTGTGTGAGCCGACCACCCGGGATCGATGCCACCGTAGAACAGCGACACACCGCGACGTCGGCAGGCCGCCTCGATATCGGCTTTCAGCGGGTGCTGCCACGATGGCGGATGCACCAGACCGGCGCTGGCCAATGTCACGACGTTGACCCCGGCGTCCAGCAGTTCCGGCAGCGGTTCCACCGTCCTCGACGGTCCGACGAAGACGACGCAATCAGGCCGCGCCGCCAGCATTTCCGCGGTGGACGTCGTGGCGATGACACCGACATCGTCCCAGCCGAGTAAGTCCCCGGCATCGCGGCCGGCCTTCGCCGGATTCCACACCCGCACAGCGACCAGTTCGAGGTCCGGATGCGCCAGAATGCCGCGCAGCGCGTAGTGACCCACGTCGCCGGTGCCCCAGACAGCGACCTTGCGCTTCAGAGTGTCCGACATCGTCAACTCCTCACCACCACAGGCAGGTTGAGCGGCGCCCGAAAGCCGATCCCGTGGATCCGCGGGACTGGCAAGCGCGCGTCCAGCCTCAGGGCCGGCCAGCGCTCCAGTAGCGTCAGCACTGCCGCTGACATCTCCCGCTTCGCCAAATGCATTCCTACGCACAGGTGGGGCCCGTACGCAAAAGCAATGTGGCTCATCGGGTTGCGATAAATATCGAACACGTCCGGGTTGGCCCAACGTTTGGGGTCGCGGTTGGCGGCGCCGATGTTGCACGCCACGATGGCGTCGCGGGGAATGGTCACCCCGGACAGGTCGACCTCCCGGGTGGTGAGGCGGTTCACCGACGTCAGCGGCGGTTCCCAGCGCAATGCCTCCTCAATGCCGGCATCGATGAGAGTGGTGTCGGCATTGAGTGCGTCGAGTTGGTCGGGGTTCGTCAACAGGCCGAAGAGCAGGTTGCTGGTCGACCGAAACGTCGTCTCAGCTCCCGCGGGCAGCAGGATACGCAGGAAGTTGATGATCTCGTCGTCGGTCAGATATTGGCCGTCGGACTCCGAGGCGATCAACTGCCCGATGAGGTCCTCAGTGGGATTGGCGCGGCGATCTTCGACCACGTCCTGAAGGTAGTCGTGCAGGGCTTTGGAGGCCGACATCGCCAGCGCGGGGTCGTGGAAGATTGTGATGGTGTCTGCGGCCCAGCCGGTGAACTTTGGAACATCCTCGCGTGGCAACCCCAGCAGGTCGGCGATGATGTACACCGGGAATAGCACCGCGTATTCGCTGATCAGGTCGACGGTTTCGCCGGCGGAGAGCTTGGGTGCCATCCGGTCGATCAAACCGTTGACCACCGGCTCGATGATGCTGGTTTCCCAGTCGTCCAGCAGTGCCCGCCGGAAGCTTTTGGCGATGATCTTGCGGTAGCGCGCATGTTTGGCGCCGTCCATCCCGATAATCGTTTCGCCCCAAACCAGACCGATAGTCTCGTTGTGTATCGATGACGAGAAGGTGTCGCCGTCGCCGAACGCGGCACGCACTTCTTCGTAGCCCAGCAACGAGTACAGGGGACGCTCGGAGAAAGTGGACATGGTGCGGAAATCCTCGCGGCCCACGAGCGCGGACTGGCCCATGGGCTGGACGGGATGCTCAGCGCGCCATTTGGCGATGGGGCCGTACAGGTCGACGACCTCAGTCCGCGGTGATTCTTCAGTAGCCCGCCGAATGTGCTCGCTGTAGGCACGGTCGTCGGCCTGCCGGATCCAGCTCCGAAGATCGCTCATGTGTGCTCCTACTGGTGGGGCCGAACCCACTCACCGTAATCTGCCCGGCATACAAATATCTAGATCCTTTACCTTCTGTCGAAAGGGTCTGCCGGGCCGGGCCTCCCACCTTGAAGCAATTTATCCAGCTATAAGCATCTAGTTACCTTTCAGCTTGCGTCGCAATGGATGTCGCATGTGCCAACCAGAGGAAACCCGACCGTCGACACAGGCCCATTCGCGTCCGCCCGGTCAATCCTTCACGAGCTTGTCGCTCTTGATGCGGCCGGGGAAGAATTCGACCCAGGTGAACCCGATGTCGAGTGGACGATCATCGCCGTCGCGGCGGGTGACGCCGGCCTGCGAGGTGTAGCCGGCCCACCGGGCTTCACCGAAATGACGCATCTTGCCGCGCTCGCTGCCGGTGAACGTGTAGCCATGTCCGTCGACGTCGAAGTTGGCCTCCTCGATGAAGCCCTCGCTGTCGAGCCGATATACCGCACCGAGCCGGTCCGTTTTGGCGACCAGCTTGCCCGCTTCGAAGGTCGCTGCACCCGACCAGCCCTGCCGGCCCTTGACGATGATGCTGTACTCGACGGTGCCGTCAACAAGCTTGTTGCCGGAGACTGCCCAGGAGATCTCGAGGTCTTCGAAGTAGCGGTACTCCTTCCACTCGACTCCGGGCGGGAAGTATCCGTGGTCGAGGCCGATGAAGCCCTCGGCGGGTTTGCCTGCGATCGTCCCGGTGACCCAGTAGATCTGGGTGGTGTAGAACAGCGGCTCGTCGCGTGCCGGCATATAGAACTGAAACCCCGGTCCCTGCAACTGCCCTTGGACGGACAACAACTCACCTTCTGACCATGTGATGCCTTCGTCGTCGATGACGAGGTCAAGCGGTTGCCCGGCAACTCCGAAGCGTTCGGCCATGGAATGCATCAGGTGGTTGGACCAGCGTCGACGGGACGGCTCGATGGTGCGCAGCGACTCGCCGCGCGCGGAATCGAAGGCGCCTTTGTGCAGATTGAGGTCGCCGCTGGAGTCGTTCATCAGCCACAGTCCACCCGTCATCGGACCGCAGAACTTGCGTTCGACCGCCCAGGTGACTCCGTCCGCATCACGCAGCCCGCCGTAGAAGTACTGCACTTGCAACGTCAGCCCATGTCGCGAATCGCGGGGATGCAGATCGGCCAGCTTCGGGTCGTAGGCGTCAACCACCGCCTGGAACTCAAAGTCGCCGTAGCGGGGAATGCTCACTGTATGACCTCCTGAAATAGTGTCTTGTTGTTGTCCGAGTCGCGCCCTGAATGTCGTAGGCTGTTTCCGGGCAAGGGAATTGGGGGACAGAGCGACTAGCGTCGCGCACCGTGGTAACGCGGGTCCAAACCGTTGAGCGGGAAGGTTTCGATCCAGGCCAGAGACGTTTCCGGCACGCGGTCGTCGCCGACGCGCCGCACCGATCCGGCCTGGCCGTGGTAGGCGTCGCCACGCGCTGCGGCCAGCGACCGCATCTGGCCACGCTTGGCCGCGGTGAACCGCCATTCGGTTTGACCGACTGCGTACAGGGCTGTGTCGACGTATTTTTCGGAGTCCAGCGCCACCTCGGCTGTGAGTTCGGTGGTTTCGACGATCGGGCCGGTGTGGTCTGCCACGGCGGCAAAGCCCCAGTGCTCCTTGCCCAGGCATAGCGCGCCGAACTCGTGGGTGCCGTCGCCGTAGATGTTGCCGAACGTCACCCAGGCCAGCTCGACCACGTTGAAGATCGGGCCGTTGTTGTACACCTGTCCCGTCGGGCCGTAGAAGTTGTCCATTGAGACGAACCCGCGGACCTCACGGCCCCGTACATGACCTGTCACTCGAAAAGGCTGCGACGCGTAGAGGTTTCCACCGTGTTCCTCGACGTTGGGTGTGTACCACTGATACCCCACCCCTAGCCTGGGGCCGCGCAGGTCGAGCAGTTCGCCCTCCGTCCAGGCAATCTCATCGTCGGATACCGTGATTTCGAATGGCGCAGTGGACGGGGTCGGTTGCGCCGCCACGCGGAACGATGTCTGATCCTCGCTCAGCGTCCAGCGAACCCCGGCACCGCGCTGCGACGATTCGAAGGCTTCCGGCGCTATCTCGAGGTTGTTCGCGTTCACGTTGGATGACAGCTGCAGGCCGCCAGACAGCTCGGTGTTCACCTTGCGCATCGGCGCCAAGAAGTTGCCGTCGTCATCGGTCAGGCAGCTCCACCAGTAGGTGGCCATCGGACGGAGGCCGAAGAACTCCCGTTCGCACCAGGCATCCCGGGCGGCGAACTCACAGGTGCTGACCAGGCTTCGGAAATCGAAGTTGCCACGCCGGTGCGACGGCCACTTCCACGCAGTTAAAGCACTCGCACTCACTGCACCACCTTTTCGCGCAGCGCGCCGGTGTCCAGCAGCCGTCCGTTGTACGTTTCCATCAGCGCTTCGGTAGTCTTCGGCTGGCGCTTCTCATCGACGTGGTGTGCCCAGCCCTGGCGCCACCTGTGTCCGGGCAGCAGGTCTTTACGCACTGGGCAACGCGCGCCCGGGCCGGCTTCCCACACCCAGGTTTCCCCGCCGCCGGTGTAGCTCACCTTGGTGGGAAATGTGTTGTCCGACATCGGTTCACCGTCGAGCTCGACCTCGACCACCACGTCGCGCGCCACAAGCGATGGTCCGTCACTGCGGTGGATGATCATGACGTTGAAGTCTTCGGTGCCGTGGATGAGGTGCCCGGAGTGCACCGCACCGTCTTCGAACTCCGTCGCGAATGCCACCCATGCGGCCTCGAGTTTGGTGATCACCGGCCCACTCATGAAATGTCTGCCCGGCTTCGAATGCATACTGTCGTGGAAGACCAGCCCTGTGACGGGAACCCCTTTGATCGTCCCGGTGGCCTTGAAAAGGCGCGACGTGTACGCCAACGGGTCGTCTTCGTCCGGGCAGAAGAACTGAATTCCCGGGCCGATCAGTTCACCGGTCATCGACAGTTCGGTCCCGTCGCTCCACTCCATCCGGGAGTCGTCGACGGCCATCAGCACCGTTCCTTCCGGGGTTACCACTTCGTAACGGCCGTCGCGCTGGCGGTGTTGCACCGGACCGCCGTAGGAGTTGGTTTCGTCGGCGGCGTAGACGAAGTCGCCACCGATCTTGGATTCCGGCAGATGCAGGTACCGGGCCCGTTCGGCGTAGAACCCGCGGATCGGCCACCAGTAGTCGCCGGCCTCCGAGCGCACTGAACCGTAGAAGTACTGCATGTCCATGGTGAGTCCGCCGATGTCGTTCCACTGAGCGCTTGCCGCCGGCTCGATGAACGACGCGACCGGCTGGAATCCGTAGCGTCCGCTGGTGTTCAACTGATTTTGGGACATCGCATCTCTCATTCCTTTAGGCCCGATTCTCGGGCTGACCTTGTCGCGCGTGCACTTACCGTGCGCTGGAGGCGGGTTCATCGATTGCCGTCTCCAGAAGTCTTATCTCCCCAGTTGATCCGTTTACTTCCACCAGCGTGCCGGCGGGCAGCCGTTGAGTGGCATTACGCGCGTCGACGACGCAGGTGACGCCGAACTCCCGAGCCACAATTGCCGCGTGCGACATGGGGCCGCCGATATTGGTGACCACCGCACCCGCATAAGCGAAAGCCGGCGTGTAACCGACATCGGTGGCCTCGGCCACCAGCACCTCGCCGGGGAGTAGGTCGTCGATCGTGTGCTGGTCGACGATGCGGACGCGTCCTTTGACACGTCCACCGCTCACACCCAGGCCGTGTAGGACCTGTCCGGGCTGAAGTACCGACTCGTCTGCCATCGACGTCCACGATCCGCTGAACGCCGACGGTGGCCGCGCTTGGGCGAGGCGGGCCATCTCGGCGCGCCGGCGCGCGACCAGCTCGCGGGCTTCGGCCGGTAATGCCTCCAGCTCATCGACCTGGAAGAAGAAGACGTCGTCGACCTGGTCAAGTACGTCGCGTTCGACAAGCCGCCGTCCGTGTTCACGCAGCAGTCGACGCAGTATCGACGTGGCGCGAACGACCTTGTCGCGGCGGACTTCCCGGTCGCGCAGCTGCCGCGCCGCCAGCCGCTCAGCCGGCTTGCTGAGTGGGGTGCCCACCCGCTCGACCAGCTGCTCTGGGAGAGCGTCCGGTTGACGCGCAAGCGACTTGGCGATCATCCCGGCGAACTGTGCCGGATCGTCGCCATAGGTAGTCGAGCGCAGTTCGCATTCCGCCGGCCCGCGGTGTCCGACGTGCGACAACTCTTCGACGATCGCCTGATACAGCTGCGGCGCCCGCTGCCGGGTTGCGGCAAGCACGTCAAGATCGACGGAAAGCGCCTCAGTCGCAGCGGGATTGGTGCGTGCCATCTCAGTCAGCCGCTGAAGGCTTGCGAGCGCCCGGCCACTGGGCACTTCCCGGCCGGCGACTGGCAGATGCCCGCTGCCCAGACGTGCTGCGGCGGTCGCCGTAGCCGTACACAGCATCCCCGCCCATGCCGACAGCACCCAGCCGTGCACCACCAAATCACGGGCCAGCAGGATCAGACTTTCCAGCCGATTGTCCGCGAGGTCGGCCAACTCATTGGGCAGGTAGCCCTCGAGACGGTCGACGTCGCTGACGAACGCCTTGGACTCCCGCGACGATCCGGCTATCAGCCCAACGCCTGTCAGCCCGACGCTGACCAGATCCCACATCCGCCTGCCAATACTCGATTGCTCGCGGGGTGGACGTTCGTTGCCGAACACCGGGATATTTCCCAGCTCGCGTCCGAAAAACTGGTCGGTCATGTTGTCGGGACTGGTGCTCGGCATCGACTCGGCCATGTAGTACACCGACGTCACCCCGCCGTAAACCCGGTGCCCGAAGGTTCCGACGGCACGCGCGGCGACCTCACGGCCGATCACGCCGCGCAGCCGCAGCCGCTCGGCGATCGATACGCCGCCCGCACGCAGGCCTCGCACGGTGGCTGAGGCCGACGCGGGTGTGAACGGTCCCGGCAGTACTTCCGAGAGGTTGCTGGCGACGAAGGTCGGGAATCGAGGGTCGATGGGACTGTCGAACTCGCCATTGAGGCCGTCGGGTCCGGCGGACTGCAGCGGTGCACCGTCGGCCGGTTCCGCATCCACTGCAGGCATGTGCTGCACCAGCGGCATCCGCCAGGGAAGAGTGATTACCCTCTTGCCCAATGAGACTCGACCGCGAACCGCAAGTTCGAAGTCGTCCAGGCACTCCTCGGCGGTCCAAGCCACCGTGTAACCCCATTCGTCCACCAGTCGGCTGGTGTCCATGATCGGAAAGTTCAACAGCAGCTCGAATTCCGCTGGGGACGCTTCGACCAGTTCGCGACGATAAAGCGCGCCCAGTCCGGCGTCGATCAGCCGCTTGCGGACCCGGAACAGCCGGCGGCCGAGTTTTGCCGTGATGTCACGTACCGTGGGCTCGCCCGGCGCCGCCAGATTGACCGGTCCGGTCTCGTTTCCCAGCACCGCACGAACGAAGAGCCGGTGCACGTCATCGGTGTGCACGATCTGCATCGGCCGGTCGGCGGAACCCTCGACGTTGGGAAAAGCAGGTGAACCGAGCAGACGCACGACCGTGTTGTCGACATCGCGGCCGACCACAATGCCGGGACGGATCGCTACCCACTCTTTGCGGCACCCCGCGAGCAGGCCTTCGACATGCGCCTTGTGGAATGCGTAGAAATGATCGGCTGCGGGCGTAAGCGGGTCGGCCTCCGTGAGGCGGCCGGTATTCGACTTTCGGGCACCGTAAGCAAGGACAGAGGACGCAAAGACGATCCGGCGGCTTCCCGCACGGTCCATCGCATCCAGAACGTTCTCGGTGCCACCGATGTTGATCTCGCGGGTGAGTAACTCATCGGGGTTGGAGTTGACGACCCACGCACAGTGCGCGACGACGTCGGCGCCTTTGACTGCCCGGCAAACGCTGGCCGCGTCGCGGATGTCGGCCTGCACGAAATCGCAGTCAGCGAACCAGTTCTGGGGCCGATGCCGGGCCAGTCCGACGACGTCGTGGCCCTGAGAACGCAACCGGGCGGCGATGCCTCGCCCAAACACCCCGCTGGCGCCGGTGACGGTGATCCTCATGACGGCTGCTCCCAGGGAACGACGGGGGCGACGCCTTCAAGCGTTGTGGTTCCGTCGTGAGCGCGCCGCAGCACCAGAAAGTCGGCGCCCTTGTAGGCGCGGTGGTCGGACGGGCCGAGTGTGATGATCGTGCCCGGCCCGCCCGTGCACGCCGGGACGCGGCGCAGCGTGTCCATCGCGTCGCGCAGTGCGGTCGGAGTGGCGTAGCGCATCCTGCCCAGCGCGAGAGCGAGCGCATGCCCGATGTCGTAACCGGTCGAGAGTCCCGACGTTGCATAGTCGTAGCCGAAGCGTTTGACGAATCGCTCCCGCACGGCAGCAAACACCTCGTTGCGTTCGTCGTACTGGTCGACCCCGACCCACCCCTCGAGCCGCCGGGCGCGTTCTTCGCTGTAGGTGGCGCTGACAAATGCCGTCGTCTGGATGCGCGGCGGATCCCACCCGGCCTGCTCGAGAGCGGGGCGAACCCACTGATTGACACCACCGAGGCCCAAGTACACCAGAGCGTCCGGCTTGGAGTCGCGGCATACGTTGAGCGCCTGGACCAGTTCCTCGACGCTGGTCGCCGGATATACCGGCGGTTCGGCCGTGACCACGAGGTTGTGGGCCCGGAGTTCGTAGCGGAAGAACTCGGCGTACTCCTCGCCGATCAGGGTGCGCTCGCGCAGGACTGCGACCCTGCGGTGCCCGTTCGCCTGCAACCAGGCCGCTATCACTGCGGGCTCGTCGGCCAGCCCCCCGTTGGCGAATGCGTACGCGTACTCGCCCCGGAAGCGGGTCGAGCCGCAGATCGTCGCGGTGGGAACCTGCAGGCGCTCGATCTCGGGCAACAGTGCCAGGCAGTTGTCTGAAGTGTACGGTCCGATCACGCCCAGCACCCCGTCGTTCTCGACGAGCTCTCGGTACGCCTTGATGAGTCCGTGTGCCGAGGCCCACGGTTGCGCATATACCTCGCGCACGACCAATTCGACGTCGCGTTCCAGCAGTCCGCGCGATTTGGTCTCTTCGCACGCCAGCCGCACCGCATCCGGCCAGCAGTCGCTGAGACCGGGGTGCTCCGGAAGGTCGATTAGCATCCCGAGCCGGTAGGGCTCGATGGGTCGACCATGGTAAACGGTGGCCACGCCTCAGCACATCCCGCCGTGTGTCGGGTTGGCGGACGAACCCATTGCGGTCTCCTCGTATGACGTGATCGCTGCGGTCTCGTGTCGCAGGCCGGCGTGCACAGTAGAGCTTGTTGACGTTGCGACGACTGTAAGACGGAGCACACCCGAAAGTCAACGCGCTGGGGTCACTATTATCTATATTCTTGCTGTGGCTTGCCACAGCTCTCAGCTAACGCAAAGCCGAATCAGATTCGCCCATCGGGTCGACCTATCCCGACAGAGCAGCGGGCATCCTAAATTTGCTCTGATGCAACGGAGTTCGTCTAATACACCATTGAACGGGAGGCCGCTGCAGACCGCCTGGGCTGTCCCGGCATGCCCGATTTCGGCAACGGCTGCGGGTATGGCGCCATGACGATCGCGGCGGTGCGCGAAGCTGCGGGAATGGTGGCTACCCGGGAGGCGGGCGGCATACTGAGCGGACTGGATGGACAGCCGAAAAGCCATTAACCGCGGGGTCACTCACTGACTGATGGGCGTTGTTCTCGATGTCACTTGAGCAGCGGATCGCGGGGGAGCGCGAGGATGCGTTCAGCGATGTTGTTGCGCATGATCTCTGAAGTGCCACCGCTGGTTCCGGGCCGACGGTTCGAGGCTGGGAATGCAAGAACCGATATCTAGTAAATATAGATAATACTTACCAAGCGCACTGTTGGCGCCAAAGGCCGCCTGTCGCGAATCCTGTCGGAGCGGCAGGTGTTGTGCTTACGACCTTGTCGCCTGCTTAGGTGATCGACCAGAACTCAAGTAGTGTGCGCAAGGTGGCGACCAGCGGTAGTGGTTGGTCCAGCATGGGGTGATGGCCGGCCTCCGCGAGTTCGACGAAGGGGCCCCTGAGCTGCAGAATGGAACGGATCTGGTCGGCCATGGTGGGTGGAAGCAGGCCGGATTCGCAGCGCAGATAGCCTATTCGGCAAGGCATTTGGGCCATCATATCTTCCAGTATCTCTTGCTCGGCGGGCGTCTGTCGCTTAAGCAGCTCACCACCGAATATCGCCGGGTCGAATTTCCATATCCATCCCGTATCGGTTTTCCGCACCGACTCGAGTGCGATGTGGTGCCGAATGTACGGAAGGATCACGTCCTGGAACGGCACTGCCGTGAAGCGGGCGAGGATTTCATCCCTACTTTGGTACCTGGTGTGTTTGCGGTCGCGCAGCCTGGCCTCCTCCGGCGCGCGATCCCGCAACGGCGAATCGATCACGGCGATGCTGTCGATCTGCTCGCCGTACAGGGTTGCCGCCTGGGCGGCCACCCAACCCCCCAGGCTGTGGCCGACGATGGTCGGTTGTCCTGAGGCCCTCGCGGCCGCCGGCGCTGCCAGTACTTCCCGCGCCCAGGTGTCCAGGTGGTACGCCGCTCGGGATTCGCTGTCGCCGTGGCCGGACAAATCCGGCGCGATAACCCGATGTGTGCGGGAAAAGAACGGCGCGATGTGGTCCCACCAACCCGAATGCGCTCCGCCCCCATGCACGAGCACCAACGGCGGCAGCCCCGTGTCGCCCCAGGCGCGCAGGTGGATGCGGCAGCCCTCGACTTCGACGTCGCCACGCTCCGGTTTCTGATCGAGAGCGGCCGTGAACCAGGATGGTGCGGTTACTGTCTCGGTATGCGAACGGGGGAACAGCATCGTTCACCTTTCTAGTTTCGATGCGGCCCGAGTCAGCGGATGCCCCAGTGCAATGGCAGCTCCACCAGCCCGGAAGCGGACGCGGGCAGGTCTTCGGCCACCGCCGTCGGGGGGACCCGGTAGTCCGGAATGCGGTTGTAACACAGTTCGATGGTGATCTCCGATTCGGGCGTGGCCGCGGTGCCCGCTTCTGGGTCGGACATCAACCGACGGGTCGTGAGTCGGGGTGGGGACGATCGCGATCAGAATATCGTCCGCTGGTGCCCGACCGATGTTGGTGGAGCCGATCACCGGGAAATCCGAAGATTTCGCGCGCGCTGATGCGGCGCTGCGATGAGCGCCGCGGATTGCTGACGGACGCCCGAGCAACGTGTTCGACTCAGACGCCGCGCTGGATCGTCGCCCCGCCGTCCACCTTGAGCTGCATGCCCGTGACGTAACGCGACTCGTCGGAAGCCAGATACAGCACCGCGTAAGAAATGTCCGATGGCTCGACCCACGGAATCGGCATTGCCTGCATCGATCGGAAGCCGACTTCGGCCTCTTCGACGGTGGGTCTGGCGAGATCGGGACGGAACGTTTTGTACATCGGTTCGCTTTGCAACATCTCGGTGTTGCAGTTCGTCGGGTGAATGGCGTTGACGCGAATGGACTTCGGAGCCAGTTTCACCGCCAAGGTTGTGCTGTACTCGACGATCACGCGCTTGGCCAGGTTGTAGCCGGCGCCACCGAGGCCCTGCGGCCCCGACCCCGACGACGCGCTCGAGAGCAAGCCGGCCACCGAGCCGGTCATGATGATCGATGCGCCCTCGCGTAGGTGCGGCAACGCGACATGAACGGTGTTGATGACACCGACGAGATCGACGTCGACCGCATCCACGAATGCGTCTACCGGTTGGCCTTCGCCCAGCGGGCAGATCCCTGCGTTCGCTACGACGACGTCGAGCCTGCCTAATTCGGAGATGCCAGTCTCCACCGCCTCTGCCAGCGCCCTGCGATCCCGCACGTCGGCTTGAATGGGTACGATGCGCCGGCCGGTTTTCTCGACCAGCCGAGCTGTCTCGTCGAGGTCCTCCGGGCGCGCAAGCGGATAGTCGTTGCTGGCGATGTCCTCGCAGATGTCCACCGCGATGATGTCGGCGCCCTCTTCGGCAAGATGCACAGCGTGACTGCGCCCCTGACCGCGCGCGGCACCCGTAATGAAGGCGACCTTGCCGTCGACGCGACCCATACATTCCTCCCGGTTGATAAGCGTTAGTCCTGATTTACGTTGTCTTGCAGCCGCGCTGCGATGAGCATAGTGATCAGCGGATGCGGCGAGACGACATCGGTCAGACCGGCGTCCAGCGCTGCCCGCACGCCAGCGTCGGTGTTGTCGTTCAGGGCGGGATGATCGCCCGTAGCGTGAGCGCACAGTGGACTGCGCTGGCGCGCAATCCTGCCGAGCTCTGCCAGGTCGGGGGTATCGTCCTCAGACCACGCCTTCAGCTCCAGAATGCCTTCCCGGACTTCGCCGTTGGTGCCGTCGACCGTGATTTGCTTACCTGCCAGGGCCGCGGCGATCCCTGTGCCACAGCCGACGACCGATGGCCGATGCAGTTCGCGCGACACCACAGCCGCGTGACTGGTGGCACCGCCGACGTCGGTGACGATGCCGCACACGGCCATCATTCCCTGGATATCATCCGGACTGGTGCTGGAGCGCACCAAGATGACGTCTTGGCCTTCCTCGGCCGCGTCGATGGCTTCGTCGACGTCGACGTAGGCCCTACCCGATGCCACGCCGGGACAGGCGGGAAGACCCTTGGCTAAAAGTGGCGCAGAGAGTCGGGTCTCGGGCTGCAGCGAGGGCTGCAATAACGTTTCGATCTGCCCGGGATCTATCCGGCGCAGCACTTCGAAATCGTCGATCAGGCCTTCGTCGCGCAGCGCCAGGGCCAACCGCGCGGCGGCCTGCGCCGACCTTTTGGCCACCCGAGTCTGCAGCAGCCAGAGCTTGCCTTGCTCGACGGTGAATTCGATGTCCTGGACATCGTTGGCGATGCGTTCAAGCGCGGTGGCGGCCGTCATCAACTCGCCGTAAACCGCTGGCTGCTCGTCCCGCAGGGCGGACGCCGGCTCCACGTCGAACGTACCCGAAACGACATCCTCACCCTGCCCACCGGGCAGCCATTCACCGAATGGCTCGTCGGCGCCGGTCATCGGGTTACGCGAGAACAAGACACCCGTACCGGATTCAGACCCCATGTTGCCGAAGACCATGGCCTGCACCACTACGGCGGTGCCACCGATGTCACTGAGCCCATGGTGCTTTCGGTAGGCCATGGCGCGGGCGGAGTTCCACGACGAGAACACCGCTCCGATCGCGCCGCGCAGCTGTGCAAACGGGTCGTCGGGTACTTCACCGTGCGCGTCACCCAAGACGATGCGCCGATACATGTGGCGGAAACGCTCCAAGGTGTCGCTGGCGAACTCGGGGCTGTGCAGCTCGGCCAGCGCCGACTCGACGGCTTCGTCGATACCCAGGTCCAGCACCGTGTCCAACATACCGGGCATAGACAGGGCCGCGCCGCTGCGGACGCTCACCAGCAGCGGCCGTGGCCCGGCTCCGAACGTGCGCGAGGTCTCTGCCTCCAGCCAGCGCAGTTTGTCACGCACCTCGCCGCTGAGGGACTCGGTGGTGGCATCGGGGTCCTGGAAATACTGCGCGCATACTTCGGTGGTGATGCAGAACGCCGGCGGTACGGGCAGACCCTCGCGCCGCATCGCGTTGATGCCATAGCCTTTGTTGCCCAGCATCGCCCGCGGCAGCGTCGTTGTGCCGTCGAGTAATACCACGGGTGGATGCTGGAAAGGTGCAGAACTCTTCATTCCTGCCCACCCCTTTCGGCCGACCACAAGCTGTCCGTTCATCGCTTCACGACCTTGACGTCAGAGCCGTTGATGTCCCAAGTGTTCTGGGTGGCCCCCTCGTTACGCAACTGGTGTTTCAACACTTTGCCGGTGGCGTTTCGCGGCAGTTCGGTCCGGAATTCGATGTAACGCGGGACTGCGAAATACGGCAGCTTGTCCAGACACCAACGGCACAGCTGCTCTTCGGTCAGCTCGTCGCCGTCACGGCGCACCGCCGTCACCTTGACGTCGTCCTCGGTGAGGTCCGATGGCACTGCGTGGACGGCGACATCGGCGATGCCCGGGTGCGTACGGAAGGTGCGCTCGAGCTCGTAGCTCGAGATGTTCTCGCCGCGCCGCCGCAGGTAGTCTTTCTTGCGGTCGACGAACCAGAACCACCCGTCGGAGTCGAACCGTCCGATATCGCCGGTGTGGAACCAAAGGTTCCGCATCACCGACAGTGTTGCTTCGGGCCGGCGCCAATAGCTTTCGAACATCACGTGCGGCTTGCGCGGCCGCACGATGATCTCGCCGGGTTCTCCGTCGGGGACCTCGACGTCGTTGTCGTCGACGATGCGGACGTCGAAGTCGTCATTGCGGCGGCCGGAAGCACCCAACGGCCCCGAGAACCCGTGCGGGTTACTCGTGATGAACGAAGCTTCGGTCAGGCCGAAGACCGAGTTTCCGGCGCTGCGAACGCCGAATCGCCGACGCCAGGTGGCAATCAGCTCCGGAGTCCACGGCGCGCCGCCGACGTGTTCGATCTGTCCGAAACACTCGGCCATCTCTGGAGTGTCGGGCATCGTTGCAATGAGCGTGATCATGATTCCGAGGATCGAAACCTGTCGAGCGCCCGATCTTTTAATCTCAGGCCAGAAGTTCGACAACGAGAATCGTTCGGCGACGGACACCGTGGTCTGGTTCACTGCAGTCGCCAGCACCGAAGTGCCCGCGGCGTTCAGATGAAACAACGGCAACGGTGTCCACAGCGCAAATTCGGGGTTGCGCATGGCCGCGGTATTCCTCGCGACATTGCAGATGTAGTTGTGACTGATCATGCAGCCCTTGGAGGGGCCGGTCGTTCCCGACGTGTAGATGAGCATTGCCAGATCGCGGGGAGCCACCGCCACCGGTTCGGCCAGTGCGCGGTCCGGAGTGTTGGCATCCAGCGACGTGACCCGCACCACCGGCGAATGCGGCGCCGTTCCGCGCACAACCAGGTGCTCGAGGTCCGGAAGTTCGTGGGCGATTTCGAGAATCCGCTGTGCATAGTCTGATTCGGCCAGAACGACCGCCGCCGCGGCATCACCGATCTGGTGTCGCAGGTATTCGCCCTTGAGTGCGGTATTGACCGGCACCCACACCGCTCCGAGGAAGCTGGCGGCGAACCACGAGACGACCGCGTCGACGTTGTTGTCGAGCATGCAGACCATGGTTTGGCCCTGACCCACGCCGAGCCGGCTGAGCCCGGCGGCGCGGCGCAGCGACAGTTCCCACAGCCGCGAGTAGGTGTACTTGTCGCCGGCAAAGTCCAGGAACACTTTGTCGGGTGATTGCTCGACGGCGCGTGACAGCACCCCGGTGACCGTGTCGGTATGGCCTGCCGCCCATACCGGCGCGGCATCTGACTGCGCGCCTGCATCGGCGGGCAAGTCGGATGAGGTGGCAGCGATTGTCACCGTGTGCTCGTCCTTTCGTTGGTCTGTTGGCCGTCGCGGAGCTGGAACGGCCGGTTACGGGAATTGCTCGTCGATCGGAACGAATTCGGGCATGGTGAGCCCTCGACGCAGCCAGTTCGCGCCATCGAGGACGAGGGTGTGACCGGTCAAGTATGCAGCATATGGCGAGCACAGATACGTTGCTGCCCAGCCTAACTCATGTGGCTGCCCGACTCGGCCGGCGGGAATTCGTTTGCCGTCGGTCTCGGGATCCTGGCGCGCCAGCAGCGCTGGCGGCAGGTCGCCGTGTGGGAACAGACCAGGGGCGAGGCAGTTGACTCGAATGCCCTTGGGAGCCCACTCGACAGCCAGAGACTGTGTCAGGTTGGTTACACCCGCCTTAGCGGCCGCGGAATGGGCAGTGCCGGGGCCGCCAGTCCACGAGTAGGTGGCGCCGATGTTGAGGATGGCCCCGGGCGCAGATCGCGCGATGACCCGGCGGGCGAATTCCGTGCTGCACAGGAAAGTTCCGTTAAGCACGATATCGACAACGCTGCGCCACGCGTTCGCGGACATTTTGACAGCCTGCGAAGGGAAATTGCCTGCGGCGTTGTTGACCAGGACATCGGCGGCGCCCAACTCCCGTTCGATCTGGTCGAATGTGGCGGCCACGGCGTGCTCGTCGCGTACGTCGAGCTCGACACCGATCGCCTTGGCGCCAAGGTTTTCCAATGCCTTAACACCGCTGTCGCGGTGTTGGGCCTTGCGGCTGGCGACGGCCACCGCCGCACCGAGTCGAGCGAATTCAACAGCCATCGCCTTCCCCAGTCCGGTGCCACCGCCGGTGACGACGACGACCTTGCCGGCGTACGTGCCCGGTGGCAGCATGGCCGTGCCCACCCCGGGCGGCGCTGGTAATGGCATGTCAGAGCCGTCGCTTTCAGCGCTGTTGTGAGCCGTCGCGGCCCGGTTCGTCGTTGCGCAGCGCGCTTTCTCTGAATCTGAGGTATTCCCGGGAACTGAACAACGCGGTCTGGGCGAGCAGTTCCTGACCGAGGCCGTTGCGGATATCACCGGCAGTGGCCTGGTTGACCAACATCTTGGCCATCGACACCGCCAGTGTCGGTTGCGTCGCCAGTTGACGGCACAGTGCCATTGCGCGGTCGTGCAGCTGTTGGACGGGAACGACTTCCTCGGCAAGACCCCATGCATAGGCGGTACGGGCGTCGATGCGAGCACCGCTGAGTACCAGGTATTTTGCCCGAGCCGGACCGACAAGCGCCGGCAACAGCTGTGTGCCGCCGGTGTCGGGCACCAGCCCCATTCCGACCTCTGGCAGGCCGAAGATGGCGTCCTCGGCGATGATGCGCATGTCGGCGGACAGGGCGATCTCGAAGCCGCCTCCCAGCGCGGCGCCCTGCACGGCCGCAACGACCGGCTTTGTCGATTCGAGCACCTCCAACCGAATCCGTTGGTGCCTCCTGACTAAGGTGAAGTCATCTTCGCCGTTGGCGCGCTTGCCCAATTCGGCCTTATCCCGCCCGGAACAGAACGACGGGCCCTCGCCGCGCATCAAGACACACCGGACTGAATGGTCGCTGAGGTAGCCTCGCAACGCCGTGCACATCTCGTCGAAGAGCGCGTCGGTGATGGCGTTGTGACGGTGTGGTCGGTTGAACGAAACGACTCCGACGCCGTCGACGATCTCGGTCTTGAGCTCGGCCGTGGTCATGCTTCCTCACTTATTTGCTCACCGGGCAATCCACCCAGTAGTTCTGCTGCCCGGTCGAAAGATTCCGTGACGCAAAGGGCATGGGTTCGCTTGACGAAGCGGTGGGCGCTGTCTTCGACGGTGAATCCCATCGCTCCATGGATCTGAATGTTGGCTCTAGCGTTCGCAAATGCGGCGCGGCGGCAACAGGCGGCGGCCGCCAAGGCGTGGTAATCGGATTCTGGTGCCGTTGTCATCTCGGTCAGTGCGGCGAAGAAGGTCACGTTGTCCGCGGCGAGCGCGTTGGTGGCCATGTCTGCGCACTTGTGCTTGATGGCTTGAAAGGCGCCGATCGGTTTGCCGAATTGGACCCGATTCTTCGCGTGTTCGGTCGCCAGATCTCTGGTGGCTCCACAGATTCCGGCCAGCTGTGCGCATGTCAGAACGGACAACACATGGCGCAGTAGGCTGACCGTTTGGCGGTCCTCGTTGACGACATCAGCGTGACCGAGGTCCGCCAGGCCGGTATGGCTTACTGAGGTTCCGTCCTCGAGTCCGGGGCTCGGTTCCAGATGCTGCGGAGTGGTGTACAAGGCGACGCGGTCACCATCCACCAGCAGGGTCAGCGCGGAGTCTTCGGCGTCGAGCAATAACAGCCGGTCCTTGTCGCCGGGTAATGCAATGGCCCGCGCCACTCGCGCCTGGCCGCCGATCAAGTCCGTCGACAGCGTCGCCTGCCCCGTCAATGCCGCCAACCGTGCGGCGACCAGCGTCGCCACAATGGGTCCGGACACGAGTCCGCGCCCGATCTCCCGGAATACGAAGACTTCATCGAGAAGGGTGGCTCCGGCGCCGCCCGCATCCTCCTCGGTGGCCAGTCCCAGCCAGCCCAGTTGGGCGATTTCCTTCCACCGGATGTCGTCTGGCCGTGCGATCGAATCGGCGAGGGGCAGCCGCGATTCGATGTACCGGCGGGTCGCTTCGATCAGGGCGTCCTCTTCGGCGTCAGGAAGAAAGTCCACGCTGACCCTTACCGGTTCCGGGGCAGGCCGAGGATGCGCTCACCGACGATGTCGCGCTGGACCTCAGAGGTGCCGCCGCCCATTGTGGTCGCATACGAGTACAAGTACTCGCCGATGTCGTCGCCGTGCCTGCCCCCCCGATCAAGACCGTGAACGCCGATGACGTCCATGCGTGTGCGGTGAAGCCGCTGTGCCAGGTCGGCGTAGAAGACCTTGATCATCGACCCCTCAGGACCCGGGACATCCGTTCGCGCTGCCGAGGACACCGTGGCATAGGTCATCGCCCGCATGGCCAGCACGTCGGCGCGCAACTCCCCAAGCATTGCGCAGACACCTGAATCGTCGAGCACTCCCAGGATTGCGGCGTCCTCGACGAGGCGCTCCAGCGTTGCCGACAGTTCCGTCTGCAACTTCATGAAGCCGGTGCCGCGCTCGAAGCCGAGGGTTGACATCGCCACCGACCAGCCGTCGCCGATTTCGCCCACCACATTGTCGAGGGGAATGCGAACGTCGTCGTAGAACACCTCGCAGAACTCAGCCAAACCGTCCATCGAAACTATGGGCCGGACGGTGATTCCGGGACTGTGCATATCGCAAATCACCCACGTCAAGCCGTGGTGCCGGGACGACTCGGGGTCGGTGCGCACCAGTAACTCCTGGAAGTCGGCCATGTGGGCGTAACTGGTCCAGATTTTCTGGCCGTTGACCACCAGTTCGTCGCCTTGGATGGAACCCTTGGCGGAGATCGCCGCAAGATCCGAGCCGGCGCCGGGTTCCGAAAAGCCCTGGCACCAGACTTCTTCTCCGGCAAGGATTTTCCGAAGATGTCGTCCCTTCTGCGCCTGTCTGCCGCGGGCGATGAGGGTCGGCCCGCCGTGATTGATGCCGACAAAACCGCAGCCGATGTCGGGCCCACCCGCCTTGGCGTACTCCTCGAACCAGATGAGTTGTCGGACCAGGGGCAGCCCCTGGCCGCCGTATTCGCGTGGCCAGGCTATGCCGCCGTAGCCTCCGTCGAACTGTCGGCGCTGCCAGGCCATGTCCCAGGATCGTGCGCCCTCGACGTCGGGTGGCCGCTCAGTTGTTGGAATATTCTCGCGCAGCCAGGCGCTCACGTCGCATCGGAAGGCGCCGTCCTCGTCGGTGAAGGACAGATCCACGTTGGTCTCCCTGGCTGTAATGGTCGCAGCCGATAGTTTATCTAGATAAACTGTACTAAATCAAGTTGCTTGTGCGGTAGAGCCGGCCTTGCGCGATTGACCGCTGCATGCCTGGCTTAGCCGGACACTATGGTGATCGAGGAGTAGTTCATCTATATGATCTATTGCTCAGGCATTATGCTCTTGGTTATCGACAATCGATCCAGTGGGAGCCGGAGGGACCTTGCCAGACAGGAACTTCGTTCCCACCGGATCCCAGCGGCCCATCCGGCCGTTGAAGATGTCGGATCAGGTTGCAGCGCAAATTCGCCGGATGATCGCCCGCGGCGAACTCGTTGACGGCGACTGGCTGCCCACCGAGGCGGAACTGGTTCAACAGTTTGGAGTTTCCAGGCCGACGCTGCGTGAGGCGTTCCGCCTGCTAGAGGGAGACTCGCTTGTCACGATACGGCGGGGGCCGCCGGGCGGGGCGCGAGTGACAGTACCAGGACCTGGTGCCGCGGCGGGTCTCTTCGGCATGGTGCTGATGCTGACCGGCACGTCCATTGGCGATGTCTGGGAGGCGCGGCTCACCGTCGAACCTGCTGCCGTACGAGGGCTTGCCGAGACCGCAACCGAGGAGCGTTTAGTTGCTCTCGACCAGGAACTCGAGCGTGTGCGCGCCGCCGCAGGTGACCCACTGATGTTCAACCGGGCCGGCGTGCGGTTTCACGTCAAGTTGGTAGAGCTGTCCGGCAATCAGACCTTGACCGCGGTAATCGCGATGTTGTCGGAGATCATCGAGCGTGAACTAGCCCACGCGCTGGCCGCGATCGGATCAGATACCAACGAGATCCTCCGAGCCAATCGGCGGGCACTCCGCGGTTACGAAAATATTGTTGCGCTGATCCGTGCGGGGGACGGCGCGGCGGCCGAGCACGCGTGGCGCGAGCACATGAATAATGTGCGCCGCTATGTCAGCAGGTCGCAGCGCGAGGACCGTGTCCTCGACGCTTTGTACTGACCGCCCCGACCGTGTCTGCGGCCTCAGCCGTAGATTCGCCGCAACTCGGCGAGGGGTTCACAGCGTTTCCGCGCAGTTGAGCCACCTAGCTCGGAAGCGCATCCGGGTGGCGAGTGGGCTTGGGTCCGCGCCATGAGCCCCGCAGTTCCGATCGAAGGCGCCCAGGACCGGTTGGGTCATCACACTGCTGAGGTTGATCGAAAGGGCCGGAAATTGGAGCAAATGTGGATGATTTGACGCGTTCGCGGTTCGCTTCCGCGGGTGAAAACCAGTCCTTTGCGCGTCGGTTCGCGACTGCCCCAAGAATCTAGAGAATCTCTACTCAAGACGTTGACATCGAGATGTCGTGGAGCCATGATTTCCGGGTAACGGAAATCATGGCGACAGGCGACTTTGTATGCATGTGATGGTCACGGGTGCATCCGGCGACTTCGGTTCATGCATCATTCCCGAAATCCTGGGGCGGGGCCATGATGTGGTCGGCTTGTCCCGGCGTCCACACCAGCTGCCGTCCGCCGGTTACCGGCACGTCAGCGCCGATATCCGGGATGCCGACGCGGTGGCGAAGGCTCTGTCCGGCGTCGACGCGGTGGTGCACCTGGCCTGGACGACACACCCGACCCACGACGTCGAAGCGACCCGCGCGATCGACGTCGGGGGAACGCGTGCGGTGTTAACGGCTATGGAGCGTGCCGGCGTCTCGCGTCTGGTTACCGCGTCGTCGGTGATGGCCTACGGGGCGAACGCCGACAACCCGCCGCTACTCGGGGAGAGCGACCCCCTTCGGCCGTCCGCCAAGCACCTCTACTCGATGCACAAGGTAGAGGCGGAAGCGCTGATCACCGCCTCCTCGGTCAATGCCGTCATGGTGCGCGCGACCAACATCATGGGCCGGGGCACGACCGGCGTCACACAAGAAGGTTTCGCCACTCCGGTCATCCTCGGCATGAAAGGCGGCAAGAACCAATTTCAATTCGTCCACCCTGACGACCTGGCCCGGTTCTTCGCCGACACGTTGGATCACCCGGAGTGGTCCGGGCCGGTCAACGTCGCCGCGCCGGACACGATAAAGATGCGTGATGTCGCCGAAATCCTCGGCAAGCGCTACGTAGAGATCGAGCCCGGTCGCGCCGACGCAGCGCTGAGCTTTTTGTGGGACCGCGGCTGGTTCTCCCTTGACCCCGGTGCGGTGGAGGCGTTCCTCAACTTCCCGTTGGTCGACACCGCACGCCTGAACGACGAGTTCGGATTCCACTGCACGTGGTCGACCCGCCAATGCGTGGAGGACTTCGCGCGCACCAACCGGGCCCACATCTTCCTCGGCGCGCGCAAGGTCCCGATTCCGTGGCGCTGGCCGTGGGGTTGGGTGCCTGAGCGGTCCACTGCCGGCGACCGCCGCCCCGCCGCGCCTGACGGTGTCGCCGGCGAATTCGACACGTCGGTGCATCCCAACTGGCAGGTGTTCACCGCGGCGAATACATCGGAGGCATTTCCGGGCCCGATGACGCCGCTGTCGTTGGAGTTGGCGCTCGACGCGCTGCGGGCCGCCGGCGCTCAGGCCGCCGACGTGTTGCGGATCGACGGTGAACTCAAACGAGCCCTTCGTGAAGAGCCGGTTGGCGCCTTCGGACACGGTGTGTACGCCAACCTTTCCATCGTCTACGCCATGGGGACCGTGATGCCAGGTGGCGGCGCCTCCACATGGCAGGACATGCTGTTCGGCGAGGGCGGCGGTGCGGACGTTCCCTCGTTCGACAAGCCCGGCACTTGGCAAATGCTCAAGCGACTGCCGCTGGCGGCGATTCAGCTCAGTGGCTTCGGCAGGGCAATACGCGATATCGAAGCTGCGGCCCGGCGGTCGGCGTACGACGGCGCGTATTACGCGAAGCTGTCCGACGCCCAGCTGCACGGGTGGCTGCTACGAACCCGCGACGAAGTCGCCAACGCCTGGGCGGGAGCCGCGCAGGCCTCATCCTTTGTCGTCCCGCTGATGGGCCTCATCGAGGCGCGGGGCGGAAAGGGCTTTGCGACCCGGATCCGCGGTGGCACTGACGATCTCGCCAGCGCTGGGATCGCCCGCGGGGCCTATACGCTGGCGCAGTTGGCCAAAGCGGATCCATCGATCGAGCAGACTCTGCGCGACAATTCAGCAACCGCGGCCTTGGGCATCCTGCGTCGCGAGCGCCCAAGGTTCATCGCCAAACTCGACGAGGTGATAACCGAATACGGTCACCGCGGACCGCGGGAGACCGAGCTGGCCAATGCAATGTTCGCCGACGCGCCCGACAGGTTGCTCGATGTGGTCGCGAAATTGCTTGTGGCCCATGAGCGTGTCACCGACGCACCGCCGAACTTCGGTCTACGGCTGAGGTTGTTGGCATCGTTGGGTGCGCGGTTCCAGCGGTTGCGGGAAACGGCCCGCGACGCCACCATTCGCCAAACCCACCAGTACCGGCTGATGACGCGTGAAATCGGCTCCCGGTTGGCGGCGCGCGGGGTGATCGACAGCCCGGACGACGTGTTCTATCTGGTGCGCGACGAGCTGAGAAATCCTCCGGCGGAAACCAAAGCGCTGATCGCACGGCGCCGCGCCGAACGCGAGCGGTTGGAGACCGAGCGGCCGCCGCTGAACTTCGTCGGTGCGTGGACACCGGATGCAGCCGCCTACGGTGAACTGATGCCCGGCGAATCGCTGCACGGCACCGCTGTCTCGGCCGGCCTCGCCAAGGGCGCAGTGCGCGTCCTCACCGTCGATTCCATGGACGAACTCGAGCCGGGCGAAGTGTTGGTGACCGCGTTCACCGACACGGGATGGACGCCGTTCTTCGCCTATGCGGCGGCGGTGATCGTTGACACCGGCGGAGAGATGTCACACGCTGCCGTCGTCGCTCGTGAATTTGGAATTCCCTGTGTTGTGGGAACTCTCACTGGCAGCAAGGTGTTGAAGACGGGTCATGTCGTCGAGGTCGACGGCGCCTCGGGTGCGATAACAAGGGTCGAATGAGTACGTCGACTGCTGCAACGCCGGTCAGGGCACGGTACCAGGGGCTTTTCGTCAACGGCGGCTGGCGGGCAACCGAAACGGCTGTTCCGGTGCTGAATCCGGCTACCGAGGAAGCCTTCGTCTCCGCCCCGTGGGGTGCGGTGGCCGATGCCGACGCCGCGGTGTCGGCCGCACGCCGGGCGTTCGACGAAGGGCCATGGTCTCAGATGACACCTGCGCAACGATCGACCGCGTTGCGTAGTCTGCGAGACGTACTTGCCGACTGGGCCGATGACATCGTCGAGTTGGTTGTCGCCGAAGCCGGCATTCCGGTATCGGTGGCGCGACCCAGCCAGTTCGACGCGCCGATGCGGCTTTTCGACTTTTTCATCGATCGGTGCGCCGCATTTGAGGCACTGCGGCCGCTGCCGGTGACGACCTTCCGGAACCGCCATGGAGCCACCGTGCTGGGCGCCGGAGTCGTGCAGCGTTCGCCGCGCGGGGTCGTCAGCGCGATCACACCGTTCAACGCTCCGTTCTTCGTCAATCTGCTCAAGGTCGGCCCGGCGCTGGCCGCCGGCTGCACGGTCGTGCTCAAACCATCGGATTTCACACCGCTGGAGGCGTTGGTGTTGGGCGCCGCAGCACAGGAAGCCGGATTGCCGCCGGGGGTGCTCAATGTGGTCACGGGCGGCGTCGACGTCGGGGAGTACCTGACCACCGACCCACGAGTGGACATGGTCACGTTCACCGGGTCCGACGCCGTCGGCGCGAAGGTCATGACGCAGGCCGCCGCCACGCTCAAACACGTCGTGCTCGAACTCGGCGGAAAATCAGCGATGATCGTGCGGGCCGACGCCGATCTCGATCTCGCTGCGGCAAGGGGTGCTCAGGAGTTGACGTTGTTCAGCGGCCAGGGTTGCGCGCTGTGGACGCGACATCTGGTGCACCGCTCCATCTACGACGGCTACCTCGAGCGCGTCACCGCGATGCTGCGACGCCTGCCGGTCGGCGATCCCACCGACAGGAACACCGTTGTCGGCCCGTTGATTCGGGACAGCGCGTGCGCTCGGGCCGACAAGTACGTGGCGGAAGCGCTAGAGCAAGGTGCGCGGCTGATGGCCGGCGGGCGTCGCCCCCCGCACATGAATCGCGGCTATTACTACGAAACGACGCTGCTGGCCGACGTGCGCAGCGACATGACGGTCGCCCAGCAGGAGATCTTTGGACCGGTCGGGGTGGCGATCCCCTTCGACGACGATGATGAGGCCGTGCGGATCGCCAACGACTCCGAATACGGTCTGTCCGGTTCCATCTGGACCGCTGATCCAGGCGCGGCCTTCGCGATGGCACAGCGAATTCAGACCGGCAATATCAGCATCAACGGCGGTACCGGCGGGATGAGCCCATGGGCACCGTTCGGCGGCCACAAGCGATCCGGTGTGGGCCGTGAGCTCGGCGCCGATGTGCTTGACGACTTCACCGAGACGAAGGCCATTCAATTTCATGCCGGTTGACTAACCAACGAGCACACCGCGTCGGAATCGACTTCAGCAGCAACCCCTTTGGAGCATCCCCCATGACCACCAGTACCGGCTCGGGCTTGCGTGACTACATCCGCAGCGCGGACGACAGCGCATATGTGGCGTCCGCCGCGGCGGAGACACCGCGCTCGCGGGTCGTGGATCTGTACGGCCCCTTGGGTGAGGCACGTCGGCGCGCACCGGTGCATCCTCGAAAGCAAGCCGAGCTGATCGGCCAGGAGGACTACCGAAAGGATGAAGCCTTCACCAAGGTGTCGTTCTCCTGCGCTCTCAGCTACGAACATTGCCAGCAAGCGCTCGCCGATGAACGGCTGTCCTCGAAGTTCTGGCTGGACACCATCGGCCGGGTCTGGGGCCGCAACATCATCGGCATGGACGGCGCCGAACACCGGCGCCATCGCGGGATCATCTCGCAGGCTTTTACGCGCCGCTCCCTGGACCGTTGGCAGGAAACGGCGATCCAACCGGCGGTCCATGGTCTGATCGATCGCTTCGAACACAACGGATCGGCTGATCTGTACCGCGAGTTCACCCTGCTGTTCCCGGTGTACATCATCACCGAGATGATGGGCCTGCCCTATCAGGACATCCAGCGTTTCAACACCTGGGCCGGCGAGACGATCGCGGCGTTCTACGACCTGGATCGCGCGCTGGAAGCCTCCCGCAATCTGGAGAGCTACTTGTCACCGTTGATCCAGGAGCGCCGCGGCGGAGACGACGAGGATCTGATCACTCTGCTGGCCAACGCCGAACTCGACGGCAGCCGTCTCGAAACCATCGAGATCGTCTCGTTCCTGCGGCTGCTGTTGCCGGCGGGCGGCGAAACAACTGCGCGCTCAACGGCCAGCGTGCTGCTCGGCCTGCTGCAGAACCAGGATCAGCTCGATGCCTTGATCGCCGATCGCAACCTACTTCCTCAGGCGATCGAGGAAGGTCTGCGCTGGGAGCCGCCACTGATGTCGATCAACCGGATCGCCGTGGACGACGTGGGGCTCGGTGGGGTGGAGATCGCCAAAGGCAGCGTGTTGGAAGTGTCGCTCGGAGCGGCGAATCGCGACCACACCCGCTGGGACGATGCCGATAGCTTCAACATCTTCCGGGAGAAGAAGCCGCACATCGCGTTTGCCTGGGGTCCGCATGCCTGCCTGGGAGCACACCTGGCGCGTGCCGAGATGGCGGCGGCGTTGACTGCCCTGCTCGACCGGCTACCGGAGCTACGGCTGGACCCCGAAACGGGTCACGAAGCACACGTTCAGGGCATCGGTCTTCGGGCGCCCAACAAGGTGCCGGTCGTCTTCGACGCCACCTGACCGACCGGGACGCCCGCAAGCACCTTACGGAAGAAGAAATCGCATGCCGATGGAATGCATTACATGACATTTCGGGTTGCAGTCGTCGGCGCCGGTCCGGCTGGATTCGCCGTGGCTTCCGCGCTTCTTGCCGACACGGGGCTGGACGTGACAATCGACCTCGTCGACCGCGCTAGCCTGCCCGACGGCCTGCTCCGACACGGTCCGGCCGCCGGAGCGCACCGCTTGCGGGATGTCGCGCGCGACGTCGATGCCGTCCTCAGCGACGGCCGCGTCACCTACTTCGGCAACATTGTGGTCGGTGCGGCGCTACCCCTCAGCGAGCTGCGCTTCGCCGCCGATGCGGTAGTGCTTGCCACCGGTGCGCCCCGGGACCTGCCGTTGGACATCGCTGGCCGCGATTCGGTGGGCATCGGAACGGTCAGTCACGTCCAAGCTTGGCTGGCCGGTAACGCCGACATGGAGGTGGCCGAACTCGACCTCGGTGTGGATAGCGCGGTGTTGATCGGGATCTCAGCCGAGACATGCGCGGTCGCCGAAGCGCTCTGCGGACGCACACCTGCCAGTGTCCCAGCCGAAGTGACCGACCGGCTCGCTGCCAGCAGGCTGCGCCACGTCGCGCTGGTAGATCCGCGACCAGATTCGGAAATCGAACTGCCGCAGGAATTCTCGGCCAATCTAGTGGTCCGGACCGGACTGACTCCGGTGGGTATAGTCGGACGCAACCGGGCCCGTGCCTTGCGTTGCCTACACAGGCCCGACCGGTACGGCAGAGTGGTCAGCGAAGACTTGCGAGCCCAACTGTTGTTGCGGCAACGCACGGAATCGTTTTGTGGTCCGGGAACCGATGAAGACGGCGAGCGGATCGCCCACCACGACGGCCGCGTACTGACCGGCGCAACGCCGATACCCGGCCTGTACATGGCTGGTTGGGCGGCGCGAGCCCCCTATGACAAGGGTTCTCATGCCGACGACGCGGCCGCCGTCGTCGCCGCCATTCACGTCGACCGCGCTACGCTCCCACGTCCGTCAAAGACCTTGGCTAACGTGCTGACCCACCGCGGCATTGACGTGTTGACTGCGGACGGCTGGTCGGCCGTCGCGGCAACAGATGCGCTGCTTGCGCGATTCGTGGGGGAGGGGATGGCGCCGTTGGCCGATTATGACGCATTGGTGGAACAGGTTGATGAGGACTGATCAGGTTTTTGCCCTGCCGTTGAGAGGAGTTAAGTTATGCCGCTTCAGGATTGGATGAAGTTGGTGTCGGTGGATGATCATGCGATTGAGCCGCCGAATGTATGGACTAAGCGGATGCCCGCCAAGTACGATCGGGCGGCGATTCCTCATGTGGAGGAGGTTGAGGTCGATGCGGCGCGGCTTCAGTTGGGGGCGACGGCCCATGGCCGGGTGCAGTCGTGGGTGTACGCGGGCAAGAATTATCCGCAGATCGGGTTGAACGCGGTGGCGGGTAAGGATCCACGAACCTGGGATGTGGAGCCGGCGCGATATGACGATATGCGGCCGGGGTGCTATGACCCGGTGGAGCGGCTCAAGGACATGGACGAAGACGGGGTCTGGGCGCATTTGTGCTTCCCGAGTTTCGCCCGGTTCGCCGGCACCAGGTTTCTTGAGGGTTCTGACCGGGAGATGGCTCTGGACTGTGTGCGGTCCTGGAACGATTGGATGCTCGAGGAATGGTGCGGCACCGCACCCGACCGCTATGTGCCGCTGTGCATCTTGCCGCTCTGGGACGTGAATCTGTGCGTGACCGAACTGCAGCGGGCGATCGGGTTGGGTGCGCGCGCGATTTGTTTCCCGGAGAACCCGTCACCGTTGGGGTTGCCGTCGTTTCACACCGAGCATTGGGATCCGCTGTTGGCGATCGCGCAAGAGAACGCGATGCCGTTGATGCTGCATTTCGGGACCTCCACGCGCACGCCATATACGAGTCCCGACGCCCCCACGCCAGTCGTGGTCTCCCAAATGGGGCTCAATTCGATGGGCACGTTGGCCGATTTGCTGTATTCACGGACATTCCATGCCTTCCCGGATTTGAAGGTCGCGTTGGCTGAGGGGGGCACGGGCTGGTTGCCCTACATGCTGGAGCGCATTGACCAGGTGTGGTACCGGCACCGCTGGTATGCCCACGTGGATACGCAGACGCGGCCGTCGACGCTGTTTGCCAAGAATGTCTGGGGGTGTTTCATCGTCGATCAGGCCGGCATCGATTCCCGGCACCGTATCGGGGTGGATCGGTTGACCTGGGAAAGTGACTATCCGCATTCGGATTCCCAATGGCCGCATTCGCGTAAGGCGATGGTTGAGATGCTGGCCGAGGTGTCCGACGAGGAAGCCCACCGCATCGCCGAACTCAACGCCTGCGAGCTCCTCGGATGGCGGCCTTGGGCAAACTGATCGTTAACCATGGTCCGACGAACCGTTCGATAGACCAAGTCAAGGTGCACTGAGTGGATTCAACTGGCCATCGCAACATTTCGATGCGGAGGTGTTTGACCGCGATGGCCTGACCGTGGGCGCGGCAGGACGAGCGGCGATGGCGACCGCGGGGCGGCTACCGGTCGCGCGGCGTCGGCATCGGCAACGGTTCTGGGATGGGATCGCTACCGGGTCGTCTATTGCGGTTGCCGGTGCGCTGGCCGGCGTGTGGTGGTTTCCAGCATTCGTTGCGTCGCGCGGATTCCCCTGGCTATCAGGCCAATCGGGACAACAGCTCCCGGGCTTGCGGCGATCATGGGACGCGACACGTAGCGCCGCGCTGGTCTTTGGCTGTCCTTGCGGCTGGTTGATCAGAAGGGGAATGGATACGCAGGTACTCCGAACGGATCTGCCGATCCCAGCTGAACTGCCCACCCCGCGAACCGGACTACGAGGGCGGGAACCATCACCAGCACAAAGAGGATCTGGCACGACGCAGTCGATGCGATCAGGTTGGCTGCGATGCGGTCATCGTGTCCACCGAAAGCACGTAGATTAGTCAGTCGCGACCACAAGGTTGCCGGCTGGGAGGTCGTGTTGCCGGCGGGAGCAACCTGGGGTGCCGACCTGCCTGCGCCAACGCCAGCCAGCGTCTTGGCCGGTGCGAGCGGCAGGTTCGTTGTCTTTAGCCCGCGCACCATCATGATCGTGAAAAATGCCATAACCGGCGCCATAAAGATGGCAACTAGCAATGGATACTGCTGCTGGGTTCCGGCAAACAGCGCGAAGCCCGGCACGGACCGGGTGTAGGAATAGTTGCCGATGAAGAGGAACGGAATCTCTAAGACCAATTCCGCGAGCGCACCCACGCCGATCGCGGCGGCGACGATCTTCCGAGTGCTGATATCGCGCTCCACCATCTTCTTGGCGAAGAAGTACGTGCACAGAACGAACCAAGGGCCATAGATGCATGGCATGACGTATGGCCAGCCGCCGGCCATGCCCAACACGGGAATCCACGCTGGCATGAGCCAGTCCTGCTTTGGATTGAAGCGGTAGTACAGCGTCCAATCCCAGACCGCTTCCAACCAGGACATCGAAGTGGCCCCGATGAACATCCAGGTCACGGTCCGCACGCGCCCGGCCGCTCGATCACCTCTATACAGCCATGCCGCCGAGGCCAGAAATACGGCGATGAACACGAAATTGATCAGCCGGCCTGGTTCCACAAAATTCTCCTTTGGTGCGGGCGAAGCATTAACAGTATCTAAATGATGTCTGCCGTTGTCAACGCCTCCGCGATTCCCGAATCCAGAGCGCGGAGCGGTATCTGCTTCCGGGCCGTTCAATGTGGCATTGGATGTCGGACCGGGCGGAGACGCCGCCGAAGTTGCTATACACGTTTCTTTGCGAGCGGGCAGAATGCCTGGGTGGCTCGTACAAGGAAGTTTGGTGGACAGCGCGGCGGCGTACAGACGACCGCGCTCACCGAAGCCGACATTCTGGACGCCGCCGTAGAGGTGACACGTGTCGCGGGACTCGACGCCTTGACCGTGACGAAAGTCGCTGAGGTGCTGGGGGTTACCGGGCCGGCGATGTACTACCACGTGCGAGGCGGGCGCCATGGCCTGGCCTCGATGGTGGCCACCTACATCATGAAGCGCAAGTTCGCCGATCAACTCGTCCGCCGATCCGACGAGGGGTGGGACGCCGCCATCGAACGTGTCCTCCTTGTCACCGCCGATTTGACTGAAGAGTTCCCCGGCGTAGTCAGCTATGTGCTCAACGCCCAGCGCGGCAGGGTCGAGGAGGTTGGGGTGGCCGGTTTTGTCATAGCGCAACTTCGAGCCGGTGGCTTCGGTCCGGCAGCCAGCGCGGAGGCTTACACCGCCATCTGTGCGCTGATTGTCGGTTGGGCACAACTCACGCCGCTTTCGCTACCGCGAGACGAACCCCCATCGCCGGATCTCGCCGAAGCCATCGCGGCCAGCAGTGCGGTTTCCCCCCGCGAACACCTTCGTGCAGCTGTTCAAGCGTTACTGACCGGATTGCACATGAGACTGGTGGCGAACCGAAACCCCGAAGGCACTTCATAAAACGCTGAACCGTTGGAAAAAGCCGCCGACGCCGGTAGGCGATCGTCATCCGCCAAGCGCGGGTCATCGCGTGACGCAGCGGTTGACACGACGCCTGACCGGGCTCGTGCCCGCCTACTGCGGATCAATGTGCATCGCATCCCGGGTAGCGCCGGGGATCGGACGTGCTGCGGAGAGGGTTAGAAAGAGCTGGCGGGTGCTGTAGCGCATCTTGCGACTGTCGATCGGGTCCGATCCACCGGTAGTCGTGGCCATTACCCCGGCCTGGCCGGCAAGATGTATCAGCGCCCTGACCCAGGGCTTGGCGCGCCCCGCAGAACCAAGAGTTGGCACTCGATCGTGCCGCCGCTGGGGTGAGGCCGGCTAGCGTGTCTGGTAGTTACTGGGCGAGTATCCCGTCCAGCGTCTGAACGCTCGGCTGAAGGCGCTGGGTTCGGAGAATCCCAGCCGCTGCGACAGCTCCGCAATGGTTTCGTCACCGCGCGCCAGGCTGGTCAGGGCGGCTTCGCGCAACACCTGATCGCGGATCTCCGAGATCGACGTGTTCTCCTCACGCAGCCGGCGCCAGAGCGTCGGCCGACTCATCCCGACTCCGGCGGCGATCTGCTCAATGGTGCACGGCGGATTTCCGAGGCGGTCCTCGATGATGCGGCGTACTCGGTCGCTGTGGGAGGTGTAGAAGTCGCACTCGGCGAGCAGGCTGGCCGGAGCGTCTTCGAGAAAGCGCTCGACATCGTCGTGACTGCGTACCAACGGTTCGGCCAGCACGTCGGCGTTGAAGACAAGCGCGGCCTTCGTTGCATCGAAAAGCGTCGGTGCTCCGAACACAATGTGATAATTCGTGGGTCCTGCCGGCCGGGGGTGGGGGAGTTCCACCCGACGAAGGACGAGCGGCCGTCGGATCGCCCAGTTGATAACGCGGTGTACGACCGCCAGCAGTCCCTCGGACACCAGACCGACGCATGCGTCTAACGCGGCGAGGTCGATCGACAGTGACGCGATATCCCCGGACTGTTCGACCGTGAGGGCCGGCAGCCCCGGAAGTGCGGCGCGGAACTCTCCGTAGCGCGTTACCGCGGTGGCCAAGGTCGGCGCGCTGCACAGGGCGAACGCGAGCAGCCGAAGCGCTCCGCTCGGCAGGCTGATCCTGCCCAGACCCATCAGATCGTCGTCTGCGACACGCCACAAATGTTGTGTCCCAAGCGTGACGTTGCTGCGCGTGATCTCTAGACAGTGGTGCAGATGTGTGGGCGGGGAGATCTTTGCCATCCGCACAAACGCAGGCAGATCCCATCGGTGCTTGATCGCAAGGCGGACGAATTCCTGGACCTGATGCGCCGGCATGGTGTAGCCCAGATCTGCACCGGAGGCGTAAAGAGGGGCTCTTCTGCCTCGCGGTCGCCGATCGAAAAGCAGCACTCTGCCGGCCGGTTCGGGCCGGGATCGGTTGAAGGGCTGATCGTTCCGTTGCGGAGCGGTCATTGTGAGCCTCCGATCAGCACGAATCGAATGGAGCGGTTAGCCAACGGTCGTCGACCTTGTCTAACGGCCTCGGTAAGGGTTTCCGGCCAAGCGGTTAATATCGTTCATCTAGATTCTTGATATTATCATGGAGCGTGTCCTGGATCACAGAATTAATCGCATGTGAGCGCGGCAACCCGCCACGGCCAGAACGCGGATCGCCGCACACGCGCCCCGTCGTGGCCGAATCAGGAAATAAGGCCAAGACGTCGGTCCGTCACGCGGGTTTACCTGGATGAACTCGATCCGGCCGTTGGTGGCCGTGTGCGTGACGCTGCGGCATAGGCGGTTCACTTACCCATCGGAGCGAAAGGCCCACCGCCTTTCCGCTCGTTCGCCATCAAGCGCCGCGATCGCAGTCGATACCCGCTGGTGCACCAACCGTCGCTGCGACCTTCGCAACGACCAGTCGGTCGGTCACCTGAGCGACGATGCATCTATGGGTAGCCACCCCATGCACGTCGCCCCCATCAGTCCTGACGGCACGTACACCGTCAGTGGCCAAGGCTGTTGTCTGGAGGACCGCTCGACTCACGGCAGAGACTTACCATCGGGGCCATTACCTTTTCCCTGTGACCGACACCGCGCGGCGCCCGGTCAGCTGTGCGAGTTCGAACTATCGCGCCGCATTGAGGGAAGTATCCCCGTTCACCGCGTCAGCGGGTACGTGGCGCGCGCTTGTTGGCGCGCGAATCGGTATCGGCGCCGGCGTTGCCGATATGGGTGTAGGACAGCCCGTGTCGTTGAGCGACGCTCGGCGGCAGATCGCGCGCCTCCCACAGCGCGCGCACGGTGCCCTGGATAGCCTGTGGTCGGCGCGCCGCTATCTCTTCCGCTAATTCCGCTGCACGGGAGCGCAATTGATCGTCCGGCACGACCTCGGTAACCAGCCCGATCCGCAGCGCGGTATGGGCACTGAGTCGTTCTTCGCTGCCGAGCAATGCCCAGCGCATCACGTCCCCGAAGGGCACCCCGCGGGCCAGCATGCCCATCGGCTCGAGCGCGGACACGACGCCGGCGTTGGCGTGCGGGTCGAAGAATACCGCCGATTCCGAGCAGATCGCAAAATCGGACTCGTTGACGAAATACATTCCGCCGCCGGCCACCATGCCGTGCAGTGCCGCGATCACCGGCTTCCACACCCGGTGCGCCTTGGGGCCCAGCAGGACGCCGGGATCCTCCTGGTTGAAGATCGGCTCGTGATACCACCACGGACCATCCCCGACGTCGATTCCCGTGCAGAAGGCCCGCTCGCCGTTACCCCGGACAATGGCGACCCGAATGTCCTCGTCGTCCCGGGTCCGGCGCCAGGCTGTCGCCACCTCGCTAGCCATACGTTCATTGAAGGAATTCAGCTTCTCGGGCCGATTGAGCGTCAGCGTCGCGACATGGTCGCTGACGTGGAATTCGATGGTCTCAAAGTCGGTCATGTCTGTCACGCACGCTCCTCGCGTCCTCGGGGTCCGCTCTCCAACCGCCCGAATACTCGGCCCAGTCTTCAGTGCCGGCAGGCAGCGGTGACGCGGAATTGGGCCTTCGCCGCAAATGCGTCTTACGATAACGCCGTTGGTTACAACGTCAACCTAGTTTTACAAGTGGCCCCCAGTGGTGGACTGTGAAACCGCGCCCTTGTCCGTCATCTGGGCGCACGCCTTGCCCACTGCTTCCGGAACGAGGGTTTACCCGAGGGGTGACGCGGTTGCGGTCGTGATGCCGAAAGTCTCGGGTTCGGGCGCACTCCGAGTCGACGGCGACTGCCATCGGCTGCCGACGCTCGGCGCCCTAATGCGCGTGCCCGGCCTGCGCCTCACTTTCCCGGGTGAGTCCGGCCGCGAGGATCAGTTCCTCGTGCAGCTCAAACCACACGGTGTGATACGAGTCGACGATCGGACGCGTCAGCCAGGTCGTCTCTCCCGATTGCACTTTCGCCAATGCGGCCGCTAACTTGTCCGAATAGCTTGCCAGACGGGGCAGTTCGTTCGCAACGGCCGTGGTAATGGGCGTCACTCGCTCGTGCACGTCAGCGAGTCGGGCCAACACCGCCGAGTCGTATTCTTCGTCGTCGTGCATATTCGGTTCGCCGTTCTTGAGCTGCCAATCCGCCACCAACGTCTTGAAATCAGCATTAACGCTGCGGAATTTTTCGTAGGCGCCGCCGATAGCAGCCTGGTCTGCGTTCTCCCGCTCAGCCGCGAGCAGCTCTTTGAGTCGGGTACGACCCTCCGGGGAGAGCCGGACCGTCTTACCCTCGATGAGCAATCCTGCCTCGGTTGCCGCTCTAACGGCCGCGGCGACAGCGGTGGGGTCTTCACCGGCGGCGGCTGCGATGTCGGCCGGATCAATTCGGCCTTTGAGGCGAACTGCTTGCAGCACCTTCAGCTCGATCATCACCGAATCCTTCCGACGATCCTTAGATCGCCATCGTGGCGACGTCAGTTGTTAGGCGGCGAGCCAATCCCCTGACTTCTGAATGTATATCCTTCAGATGTATAGCAGGGACCGATCATAGTCGCTTCGGGTGCTTGACCAGACCTGCGACCTCACCACCAAGCGCCGTAGCGGCAGCTTCACTGCGCCCTGCACGCGACCGGAGAAGGAGACGGTAGATGGCCACCAGAATCGCCGTGGTGACGGGTGCTGCCAGCGGAATGGGCAGACTGACGACGGAGCGGCTCGCAGCAGCGGGATGGGCTGTGGCCGCTGTCGATCTCCCCGGACCGCAACTGGACGCTGTCGCCGCCGAGACCGGTGTGATGCCGTACCCGTGCGACGTGTGCGATGACAGCCAAGTGACCTCCACCGCGCAGTCCGTTGTGGAACGGTTCGGCGCGGTCGACCGATTGGTCAACGCCGCCGGCATCGCGCTCCCGGGCCGCATCGAGGATTTGCCTACAGGCGCCTTCGAACGTTCGATGAACGTCAACTACCTCGGGACGGTGCGTTGGGTGAAGGCCGTGCTGCCGGGCATGTCCGCCCGCGGCGCCGGTGAGATCGTGCTGTTCGCGTCGCTGGCGGGATGGATGCCCACGCCCGGGATGGCCGCCTACACGGCCACCAAGTTTGCCGTGGTGGGCTTTGCGGAGACCTTGGCTATGGAGCTGGAGAGCAGCGGTATCCGCGTGCGGTGCGTATGCCCCGGAGCAGTCCAGACGCCGATGCTCAACGACATCATGGCGCACGGAATGTCCGAGCGGCTGAAGAATCTGTCGCGGCCCGTGGCTCCAGAGCAGGTGATCCAGGCCGTCGAGGCGTCGTTGAGCCGGCGGCATGCGGGGATCTACGTCTTTCCCGGCGCCTCGACCAAAGTGCTGTGGCGTGCCCGCCGGCTGTCGCCACGGACGCTTGCCGGCGTGGTTCGCCGGCTCTCGGCCGTTAACTGATCGGCGGGCAAGGTGCGCCGCTGTGGGCAGCCGTGCGCTGTGATGGGATCGCGAAGATCATTTGCTAGCAATGGATTCCTGAACCTTGTTGTCTGCTTCGGGTGCCGCGCGTCAGGCGGTGCTGAGCACCAGACGAAAGTAAGCCCACTGGCATCGGCCACAAACCCAAATCGTTCCGGTTCTCAAAATCGGGCCCAATCACGTTGCGCGACTTGGCAATCGCTGCGCGGCCCTCACGTCGCCACGGCCGCCAGAAGCATGTCGACCAGGGCCTCGGTATAATTGTTGGCCTCCTTGGCAAGTCGCCGCATGCGTGACGGCGGTGTCACCATGTATTGCATCAACAGGGCACCGAAGAGGGCATCCAGCATCAGGGTAACGGGCGTATTTTCTGGCAGATCGCCGCGGATGATCCCGCGCTGCGTGATCGACCGCATCGCGGCCGCTTGAGCGCCCACGAATTCTGCCCAGCGGGGGGCCAGTTCCGGCACCGAGCGTGCTTCGGCGCTCAATCGGACCACCACGTCACCGACATCGCTGACCAGGAGATTAAAGATGCTGCGGCTCAGGACAAGTAGATCGCTGCGAAGGCTACCGGTGTCGGTATCCAACGGTAGGGCGATGCGAGCCTCAAGTGTGTCGAGGAGTAACGCCGTTTGGTCAGCCCAGCGCAGGTATATCGATGACTTGCCGACTCGGGCTTCCCTGGCCACCGCGTCGATGCTGAAACCGGCCCAGCCGACCCGCCCATACAGCTCGCACGCGGCTTGCCGTACTCGTTGCTCCATGGTCGGGTCGCGGGGGCGGCCGGTGCCCGTATTCGCAGCTGGTGTCATGACCGTCCTTGCCTGTTCGACTGCGCCGCATTGCCACTTGCACGTGCAAACTACTGGAGCGCCATTATGGAACGTGCGCCGGGAATCTGACGTACCAGGGTGGAGCTCGACGGGCTTGACGTCGGGAGCGCCTTATTAGCGGTCGAGGAGACTGTCGGCGATACGGCCACGATGCGTCGACGGCGACCCGTATGTCGCCTCGAGCGCTTTCACCCGGCGCAGGTAGAGGTGCAGGTCGCATTCCCAGGTCACCCCGATGCCGCCGTGCAGTTGAACGGCGTCGCTGACAACCGCGACGGCATTGCCGGTGGCCACGGCTTGGGCTAACGATGCCGACAGGGCGGCCGTTTCGCCCTCCGCCAGCGCCCATGCCGCACCGTAGACCGCCGACCGCGCGTTTTCGACAGCTACGAGCATGTCGGCAAGGCGGTGTTTGACGGCCTGGAAGGTGCCGATTGGAAGGCCGAATTGGTGGCGTTCGGTGGTGTAACGCGCGGTGGTCTGCAGGGCGCTTGCAGCCGCACCCGCTGCCTCGGCTGCCGCTAGCGTCATCAACAGTTCGCCGGGCCGCTCGCTGATGTCGGTGCCGGACAACAGTTCGGCGTCTGCGTCCCCGAATTCCGCGGCGGCGGCTGGTCGGGTGCGATCTACGGTCGGCAGCGCGCTGACTTGCGCTGCCTCGGTCACAAGCCATCGCACCTGCCCATCCTCGTGTGCAGGCACGAGAAGCGCGGTCGCCGCGCCGGCATTGGGGATGAGCGGAATATGCCCGCTCAGTCGCCACCGCGCGCCGTCACGGTGCGCCTCGACCGCCTTGAGATTAGCTGGGGTGGGCAGGACGATACCGGCGACAGCTTCGCCCCGAGCCAGTGGGAACAGCAGCCGCTTGCACTGTTCTTCAGAACCCAATAGCGCAACGGTTTCCGCGGCCGCAGCGTGCTCGCTGAACGGGACCGCCGCCACCGCGCGGCCCAGTTCCTCGGCGATGATCACCTGTTCCACGGGCCCGCCGCCGCCGCCTTCGTAGGCCTCCGGGACTCCGACGCCGACCACGCCGGCGCTGCAGAGCACGCTCCAGAGCCGCGTGTCGATCATCGATTGGCCGTCATAACAGGCGCGCGGATCGGCTTGTTGCTCGCACACCCCGGCGATCAGGCTGCGTAGCGCCTGGTGTTCTTCGGTGAATTCGAACTTCATCTATGCATCGGCCCACGGGTCTCGAGGCTGCCCGAGGATGCGCTCGGCCAGCACATTGCGCTGGATTTCAGAGGTGCCGCCGCCGATCGTGGATGCGCGTGTCCGCAGCCAGCCCAATGCCCATTTGCCTCGATTGGGCGCATCAGGGGCGCCCCGGTCGAGGATGGCGAACTCCCCGCCCAGATCGAGCGCCAACTCGTGCAGCTTTTGTTCGACGTGCTGACCGAACAACTTCGACATTGCGCCCTCCGGGCCGGGTTCCTTGCCGGCGAGGACCCTGGCCAGATTCCGCATCCCGTTGAGCCGCACCAGTTCGACGTCGATCCATGCCTGTGCGATCCGGTCTCGGAAATGTGGGTCGTCGGCGGCGCGAACACCTTGCGGATCAGCTACTTTCGCCATCGTGATCGCTTTACGCAACGTTGCAGTCAACGCCATCTGCTGGCCCATGAACAAAATCGCGCGCTCGTTGGCCAACGTCGTGCGAGTGACGTTCCACCCTCCATTGAGTTCGCCGATCACATTGGTCAGTGGGACGCGTACCTCGTCGAGAAAAACCTCGTTGAAGCCTGCGTCACCGGAGATCTGGCGGATGGGACGAACTTCGATGCCGTTGGCGGTCATCGGCACCAGAACGAAGCTGATGCCGCGGCGTTTAGGCGCGTCGGGGTCGGTGCGCACCAACGCGAACATACAGTCGGCGTACTGGGCACCCGATGTCCAAATCTTTTGTCCGGTGATCACCAGGCTGTCACCGTCGACGACACCGCGAGTACGCAGCGATGCGAGGTCGGATCCGGCTCCCGGCTCGGAAAAGCCTTGACACCAAACGTGCCTACCGTCGAGCATCGGCGGCAGAAAGCGTTGTTGCTGCTCGGATGTGCCGTGCGCGATCAGGGTCGGCCCGCACAGGTTGATACCGATCCGGCCGGCCAGCGGGGGAACCCGGCGCTCGGCCGAAGTGAGGTAGAAGATCAGCTGCTGTCGGGCCGTGGCCGCGCGGCCACCGAATTCGAGCGGCCAGGTGATCGCCGCCCACCCACCGGCTGCCATCTGCGACTGCCAGTCGCGGGCCAACGCCTGCTTATCAGCATCACTGCCGGCGTCGGCGAGCTTCTCGTGCATTGCCGGGAGATGGGTGTCCAACCACGTCATCCACTCCTCGGCGAAGGCCGCATCGTCTTCCGACAGGTCAATGTCCAGTTCGCCGAGCCCGGACGGCGCCTCGGTGTCCTGCTGCACGCCAAATACTATAACCTGGTTGTTGATTTAGTGGCTTAATGGTGGAGTGTTCGATGTTCGATGAGCGTTGGCCGCAGGAGGCTGAGGAACTCGGGGACGCGCTCGCTGCCGTCCTTGCCAAGTACTGCACACCGGAGACGTTGCGGGCCTTGGACAGCAGCGATTCGGAGACGGCCGGCCCCGTTGAGCAACTTGATCAGATGCTGCGCGATTTCGGGCTGTGGGATCTTCCCGCCGACCCTTACCTGTTGACCCGAGCGGCTGTCACGCTGGGCGCCCACCTCGCACCGGTGCCGTTCGTCTCGGCCATGCCGGCCTATGTCTTGCTCGGCGAGGCGGGCGTGGCCAATGGTGTCGACCGGCCGGTGGTGCCCGCTGGGCTGTTGCGGGTCGTGGTGGCGCTGGGCTCAGGCCTTGGGATCTCCCCGCTGCCCGATGCGATACGCCACAGCGCCGCGGGGGAGCGGGTCGTGCTCGTCGACGATATCAACCCGCAGGCTTGCCCTGGCGACGTCGGCGCCATGCGCGCCTGGGGGTTCCTGTTGGAATCGGCCCAATTGGTAGGCGCCGCACAGGCGCTGATTCGCTACGGCGTCGACTACGTCGCCGACCGTCGGCAGTTCGGGGTACCGGTCGGCAGCTTTCAGGGCGTCGCCCACCCGTTGGCGGATGTGGCGACTGCCGTGCAGGCCGCCGATCTGCTCACCCGTCACGCCGCATACCTTGCAGCTGCCGACGGCGCCCCGCCGGTTTTCGCTGCAACGATGGCAGCGGCCAAGGCACGTGCCGCCGCGCGGCAGGCGGCTGCATCCGTGCATCAGGCGCTGGGCGGGTACGGCTTCACGATTGAGGCGGACTGTCAGCTGTATTCACGGCGCATCCGCACGTGGAGCGCCGCGATGCCTGACCCGGGGCCGTGGCTGGCCGAACTGGCCCGAACTTTGGCCGACCCGGCCAACCGCGACCAGGTCACAGACTTGTGGCAGTTCGACCGTGGATTCACCTTGCCCAGATGGGCGCGCGAAATCGGTTGAGCAACCAAAGCATATGACAAGAATCGAGATGGTGTATGCAGAGTCGAACCGCAGCCGCAGCGGCGCTGGTAATGGTCGGTTTAGCGGGCTGCTCCTCGCCACCATCGTCCGCCCCTGCCGTGCCGCCCGGCGCTCTTCCCGGGGGCAGCGCCCTGGTGACGATCGACGACAGCAAGATGATCACTTCTCGCGTGGTGAGCTGTCTGCCGATCGGATCCTGGATGAGGATAACCATCGGCGACGCCGCGGCCGGCGTTTTGATCACCGTCGACACTACGAACGAGCTGATCGCCAAGTCAGTTGCCTTTAACGATTTCGGCGGGTTCACCGGCAGCTACTGGCACGATCTGCAGGGCAGCGCCCGAGTCGGCGTGGTGAACCAGACCTACGCGGTCACCGGTACGGCACGCGGATTCAACGGTGATAATCCCAGTCTCTCAACCCAAGAACGCTTCACGGTCAATGTCGCCTGCTGACAACTACGCGTAGCTGCCGGGGCGCGGGTGGTGAGCGTCGTCTACAGGTACTTTGATCCACCATCGATGTTGAGCAGCACGCGTGCCCGTGTACGGACTTCCGCGAGCCTGTAATCGGATCGCGCGGGCGTGCATGCAAGGATCCTGACGTGAGCACGTCTCGAGCTTCGGGCGTGGGTCCTGGTCGCCCACGTGACCCCGACATGGACGCGCGCGTGCTCGATGCAGCGCTGCGGGTCTACGCCGCTCACGGTAAGGCGGGCTTCACAGTCGATCTGGTAGCCAAGACCGCCGGCTGTAGCCGGCCCGCGGTGTACGCGCGCTGGCCGACACGCCAGGATCTGCTTCTTGCGGCGGTGAGATCATTCGACGCCGGCCTCGAGGTGGCCGACGAGGGCAGCGTGCGGGACCAGCTTGTGTCGGTGGCCCATCAGATGCTTGAGGCCTTCTCCAGCGCGCATGGGATTGCCACCTTTCGCATCGTCCTTGACAGCCGCGACGACGAGGCATTGCGCGGTGAGTGGGAAGAGATCAACACCGTGCGACTGCGGAGCGCCATGGAGGTCCTGGAACGCGGAGTTGCACGGGGCGAGTGGCACCCGGACGTGGCGTCGACGGAGTTTCTTCGCAGCCTCACCGGTGCCACGATGTTACAGGGGATCTACACCCACCTAGGTTTTCCGGAGCAATCCGTTGCCGGCTTGCGCGAGGCCGAGAGACTGGCCGACTTCTTGTTACGCGGACGCACAGTCGCGCCTGGCTGAGAACCCTGTCGCATCGGGTGCCGATCATGCTACCTTCTCCATTTAACTGCATTATCTGCAGTTAATTCGATTAGGGGACGTTGAGATGATCGAGAACTTCCCGCGCCGAGCCGATTTCGGTCATCAGCCATTGGTCGGATTTTTCCGGCCGGAAGCCGATCAGGGTGTGGTCACCCGGTCATATTTCGGGCTGGTTCTGGAAGGCACCTGGTTCTACGGCATTCTGCGTACCGAGGACGGCCGGTCGTACGCCGTGCTGCGCAAGGCGGTTGGATACACCACTCGCGATATCGCGGTCATGGCGTCCGACGACGTCGGGCTGCGGGCGGACCGCCGGAGCGCCCAGGCTTGCGTCGGCGGCAAGGTGCGCCGTGACTTTGTTGACGGCTACGACTTGACGGCCGGTGGTTCGGCGGGTGCCGCGAACTTCGAAGTCAGACTCGGAGACAGTGACTTCACCTGGCAGGAGCAGGGCTCCGAGGGGCCACTTCTTGACATTCGCGGTGGCCTCGCCGCTCCGGGGTTTCATGTCTACGTCCCATGGCGCAATGGACCGGGCGAGGCGGGGACGATTGGTGAGCCAGGCGCGCTGTATTACACGTCGACACCGTATTTCGCGGAGGGCACGATGTTCGGTGAACCGGTCACGGGGTTTTTCGCCGTTGATCAGAGCTATCTGCCGCACGGCGTCGACTGGAACAACAGCGCGATTTGGATGCGCCTGCAGGGAGGTTGGAACGTTTTCGCCAACGAGTACACCGACGGTTCGGTCGAGTGGGGGCACATGAGCATCGGCGCCGACCGTTTTCGGTTTGCGGCCGTGGCATCGTCGGACGCCGTACTCATCGACTCCCGCAGTGTCGACGCCAAAATCGACTGGCGCGATGACGAGTTCGTCGACCGGATCACCTTCGATGTGGGAGATGGACGGCCCTGGGAATTCGTTGCTGACCCCAACGGTCAGATGGTCGAGTTCTCAGCCGCCCGGCCGGGCTGGTCGGGGCACGCGGGCGTGCTTCGCCGCGTCGGCGAATCGCGCACCCTCAAGCGGCACTGGGCGTGGCAGGAGGTCTTTCCGAGGCGCGTGTAATGCGCACCGCCCCTTGCGAATTGAGCCCAACGTCTTCGATCGGAGAATTCGATGCGAGTGCTGGTGACCGGAGCCCACGGGGTCTTTGATCGGGCGCGTGCCGGGGTGCAGGCGGTGACATACTTGGGTACTGCCCGGGTGCCGACCCCGTGGCGAACTCCGACGCCGGATCACCGTTGGGCGCGCGATCATGAGCCGCCCGAGGCGCATCGTGTCGATCCCGCGCCCGCCGGGATGCGCGGTGAGTTCGACGACTACATCGACGATCGCTATCCAACGCTGACCACCGCGAACGTCGGGGAGGCGTTTCCAGGAACGCTGACTCCAATGTCGCTGCTGCTCGGAAGGGACGCATTGCGCATAGCCGGAGCCATACAGGTCGACGTACTCGGGATGCACGACGAAGAAGTCGTCCGCGCCCAGCGCACGCTGGGCATCGCCTCTGTCGGGCACCGGTTGTACACGAACCTCTCGGTGGTCCACGCGATGGCGCGGGCGATGCCGGGCACCAATGCCCGCGAGGTAGACGAGCACATTCTGGGCATTCCGCACACGGCGGAGACCGCAGAAGAGCACGGGTCGGTTCTCCAATCGACCCGCTCCGCACTCGGCATGCCCGCCGCGGCCATGCGGATGGCCGGCACCGGCAGTCGGGTCGCCGAAATCAGTGAGCGCATAACGGCTCTGACGCCATCGCCTGTCGAGCTGCGTGAACTCGACGACAGCGCCATACTGACGCTGATCGACTCGATGCGCGAAATCACCATCGATGCCTGGGCTTACAGCACCACCACCAACCTGGTCGCCTCAGCCGCCCAAGCTTTGGTGCGCAAGATCGCCCCCGAACTCGACCTGTCGGCGATGCGTGGTGGCACTAAGGGGCTAGCCAGCGCTTCTCTGCTCGGTGGTGTGCGGCGCCTCGTGGATCTGTCGCGCGCCGAGCCGCAATTCGAGCAAGTTCTGCGGTCCGAACCGGCTGAGGACCTTGTCCAGCGGCTCGACGATGTCGACCCGATGTTCGCCATGGCGTTCTGGAAGTTGATCGCGGCGGCCGGCCACCGCGGACCAGGCGAGACCGAGTTGGCGAACTTGATGTACGGCGACAACCCCGCCAAGCTCCTCGACATGGTGAGGATGGCACTCGACGTGCAGCCCCGCATGTTCCCCGATCCGACGCGGCTCTCTGGGGTGCCTCGCCGGGCGGTGGCTGCGCTGAATGCCGCCGTGCGGCGACGCGAGCGCTCAAAAGACGTGGCCATGCGCGGTACCCACACGCTTCGATTGGCGCTCCGCGAGATCGGACGCCGCCAGGTCGACGCCGGGGTCTTCGAAGAAATCGATGACGTCTTCTACCTGGTGCCCGACGAAGTCGTCGCACCTGTTCTGCACGCCGAGCGCACATCCGCGCGTCGCGCTGAGCGTACGCGGCTGGCAGGGCTGAATATTCCGCCGACGTTCACCCTGCGCTGGGAACCGCTGGGCAGCGATGACGCGGGCGCCGGCATTCAAGTAATGCACGGCATCGGCGCGTCGCCGGGCATCGTGCGCGGGCCGGTGCGCGTCGTGCACTCGCCGGATGACATCGACGACATCGAACCCGATAGCGTTCTTATCGCGCGTGTCACCGATGTCGGCTGGACGCCGATGTTCAGCTGCGTGGCAGCGGTCGTCACCGACGTCGGTGGTCTGCACTCGCATGCGGCGATCGTCGCCCGCGAGTTCGGCGTGCCTTGTGTGGTTGGAACAGCCTGCGCGACGTTAAACCTCAAGAACGGTTGCATCGTCGAGGTCGACGGGACTCGGGGAACTGTCACACTTGTGCAGGCTTTGTAGCGAAGCCTCCAGCCACCACGGGCCAACCGCTGAGGTGCTGGGCGGTTCAGGGCCACAACGGCGCCCGACTCTCGATGGACCCAACTGCAATCCTCGAAGTCCCGCAAAATCTCGCTCAGCGTTTGTCCCGACGTCCAGACCAGGTCGGCGAACTCGTAGTCGGCCAACCCTACTGACACGTGTACCTCGGCACCCTGATCAGTTCCGAATCGCGCACGCTCAAACAACTCCGGATTGGGTAGCCTCAGAAGCGCCCTGGCATCGCCGAGATCGTCGTCGCCGACAGCGGCGCGACCGGCCGGGCATGCTCAGAAGTATTCTGAGCCGCCATCGACATTGAGCAGCACGCCATTGATATACCCGGCGCGCTCCGAGAGCAGGAACGCGATGGCGTCGGCGATGTCTTCGGGCACACCGAACCGGTTACCCCAGGTGGCTCCGCCCCAGGCTTGGTTGCGCTCGCGGAAATCCTCATCCTCGGTGTGACCGGACTTGGCCATCCGCTGTCGGCGTTCCTCGACGAGCTGTTCGTTCAGGACCATCCCGGGCAGCACGGCATTGGCCCGGATACCCTGAGCGCCATACTCTTTAGCGATGTTCTTGGTGAAGTGCGCCAACGCCGCTTTTTGCGCCGAGTAATGGGCGATCCGCGGAATGAAATGGCGCACCGACATCGCCGACGTGGTGACGAGCGCACCGCCGCCGTTCTGCAGCATGGCCGGGATCGCGGCGCGCGCGATCCGCACCGACGTCATCAGAACCGACTGAAACGCTCTCTCCCACAGCTCGTCTGGCTCCACGGGCGACGTCCGTACCTCACAGAGGCCAACGGTGTTGACCACATTGTCAATGTGGCCGTAATGCTCGGTGGTCTCCTTGACGATCTTTTCGGCGTCTCCGGCGCGGGTGAGGTCGGCGACCACGGTCAACGTCGACGCCGCACCGGCGTCGGACACCTCTTGTGCGACCGACTGCAGGCTCGGCTTGGTGACATAGCGGTACTCGGAATCGCCCGCGTCGCGACCGCGCGAACACAGGACTACGTGAGCGCCTTCCGCGCCGAGCCGGACCGCGGTGGCCCGGCCCATTCCCTGTGTCGCGCCCAGCACGATCGCGACTTTGTCTTTCAGTCCGAGATCCATGTCGTCCTCCAATCAGCCTCGGGGCAGGCCCAACCAGCGCGCGGCGATGATATTGCGTTGAATTTCGCTGGTGCCGCCGATGATCGACAGCACCGTGGATGCGCGCAGGAAGTGCTCGGCGTCCTCAGCCAGCGGGTCGCCGGAACCGAGTGTGTAGGCATTAGGACCGAGAGCATCGACGAGCCACTGCGCCACGCGCTGCGCGATCGCCGGGCCGTGTAGCTTGCTCATCGACGCCTCACCACTGGCGGACTGGCCACGCTCGCCCAGGGCGACGACCTGCTGACCGAGCAGGCGCTCGGCCTGCAGCTCCATAATGAACTCGCCGATGTCGCGGTAGTCGGACTCGTCGAGCTTGGCCCCCTGCCTGTCGACCCGGTCCAGATAGCGGGCCAAAAGTAGGCGTGCCTCACGGCCGCCGAAGCTCATCGAGCGCTCCATGTCCAGTGCCTGCGACATCATCGTCCACGCCTGGCCCGGGTGCCCGATGAGCGCCCGCGCCGGGACGGTCACGTTGTCGAAAAAGCAGGCGTTGACTCGCCATCCGCCCAGCACCCGCACCGGTTGTATTGTCACGCCCGGCGCGTGTGCATCGATCATCAACAGCGACAGGCCCCGATGGCGGGTGCTGTCGGGTTCGCTCCGTACCAGCGTGTAGATCCAGTCGGCCAGGTGTGCACCGGAGGTCCACATTTTCTGGCCAGTGACGATGAAGTCGCCGTCGGTTGTCCGGCGGGCCTTGGTGCGTAGCGCCAACATGTCGCTGCCCGCTTCGGGTTCACTGTATCCACCCGCGTAACTCCACGACGCGTCCATTATGCGCGGAATATGTTCGGCCGCAAGGTCGTCAGGTCCGAATGTGGCCAGCATCCAGCCGACCGCTTCGGCCTGTTCCAGGCCGTAGGTGGGTAGCCCCGCCGAGTCCAGTTCCTCGTGGGCGATGAACCGCTCGGTCTGCGACGCCGCCTTTCCGAGCGGGACGGGCCAGCCCAATCCGATGACGTTCTGACGAACCAGCCAGGGATGGAACAGCTTAGGAGCCTGGCGGTCGCTCTCGAGCTCGGCCATTTCGGCTCGCATTGCCGCCATGTCGTCGGCGCTGAACTCGTCGATATGGCCGCGCAACTCGTCACGGAACTTGGCTTCACGGTCGTCAGGGCGAAATTTCATGGTCGCCAGTCCCTTTCGCAAGTCAAGGCGCAATCAGGCCAGTAGGCTGTAACCGCCGTCGACGGGAATGGTCAGCCCGGTGACGAACTGGAAGTCGCTGCTGAGCAGCGCGAGGACGACCGAGGCCAGCTCGTCGGGATGGCCCAACCGGCGCAGCGGGGTCTTTTGTGCGACCGCGGCCTGCATCTCCTTGACCCCGGCGATGATGTCCTCCCCGCCGTGACCGGGGTTGTCGACGAGTGAGGGGGAGATGCCGTTGACTCGCACACCACGGGGCCCAAGTTCGGCGCCGTAGTAGCGCACAAGGTTCTCCATCGCCGCCTTCGCCGGTCCGATTGCCCCGTAGTAGCGGGCATAGTGGTTGGCGCCCAGGCTGCTGACCGCCACTACGGCTCCGCCGACTTGCTCCAACTCGGGCAGGGCGGTGCGCACCGCCTCCCACAAACCCCACACTTGGACGTCGAACACCCGGTCGTACTCTTCGCGAGTGACCGTCAGCGTCCGCCCGGCGACGATCGGCACCGCCGTGGTCACCAATCCGCCCAGCCCACCGAGTGCCCCGATGGCCCCGGTCACCAAACCGGCCGCGTCGGTGCCGAGGTCGCCGCGTACCAGCACCGGCTCGGGGCCGCCAGTGGCCGCGGCCAGTTCCTGGGTTTCCTTGGCCGCTGTGTCATTTTCGAGGTAGCCGATCGCGCAGCGGCTGCCCGCGGCGGTCAGTTGCACCACGGTGGAGCGGCCGATCCCGCGGCTGCCGCCGATGACGAGAACCTTGTCGGGCAGCGTGCGGGTGTGGGTCTGCGTCGTCACTGTGCGGACCCTTCGCCGTAGTGCTCGTCGCGCTTGCGGAATGCTTCGCTGGTGCCGATATTGGCGCGCTCCTTGACGAAGTTGAACTCGTCGGGTTCGAACCTCAGGTTCGTGCCGTAGCTGTGGAAAAGGTAGGAAGTGGTTTCTTCCAGGCTCAGCGCGGAGCCGGCCTCGACGAGGCGGTAAGCCTCTTTGGCGATGGTGATGCCGTCCGCGGGCATCTTCGCCACTTGTGCGGCCAGCGCCTCCGTTTCGGCTGCGACATCTGCCTCGTCGACGAAACGCGTGAACAGCCGCGCCGACTCGAATTCCGCTCCTGTGGCCATCCGGCCTGTCAGCATGAGATCGCGTGTCACGACCGGACCCAGCCGGTGCATGAACAGCGCGACATTGCCCAACACCGGTCCGAGGAAACGCGCAGCCGGCATTCCGATTTTGGCCTGCCGGGATACCACCGCAAGGTCGGCGGCCAGCGCCAGCTCCAGCCCCAACCCGAGTGCGTAAGACTCCACTTGGACGATGGTGGCTTTCGGGAATCCGATGAACTCGTGAAACATCCTTTGGCCCTTGCGATCCACGGCCAAGCGCCGTCGTTGGCTGGGCCGGCGCTCATCACCCGGAGTGGCGTACCATCCGTAGGCGCGGTCGAGGTCGACGCCGGTGGTGAAGACACCGCCTTCGCCGCGCACTAGCACCACTTTGATGGCGTCGTCCTCGGCGATGTCGTCGAGATAGCGGCCCATCAGCTCGCAGTCCTCGGGAGCCATCGCGTTCTTCTTTGCCGGGTTGCGGATGGTGATCCGCGCGATGTGGGTTTCGTGGTCCTTGGTGAGGATCACCCGGTCGGCTCGGCCGGGCGGCGTGGTGGTGGCGTCGGTAGCGGTCATTCAGTTCACTCCTTTGGGATCGGTGAAGAACGTCTTATCAATGACGTCGCGGGAGAGCACGCGCAACATCACCTCGTCGGCGCCGCCGCCGATCGACAGCAACCGGGAATCACGGAAGAAGCGAGAGGTCCACGTCTCGGCCATGTAGCCCATGCCCCCGTGATATTGCAGACAGGTGTCGGCCACCCGGCGAATCAGCTTGCCGGCCAATAGCTTCGCGCTGCTGGTGCGACGGGTGACATCGGCGCCGGTGACGATCAGCTCGGCGCAGGAGTGCGCGTAGCGCTTGAGCGCGTCCACTTCACAGGCGAGTTCGGCGAGGTTGTACTGCAGGTGCTGGTTGTCGACGAGTTTGCCGCCGAACGCCGGACGCTCGCACAAGTAGTCCACGGTACGCCCGATGGCCGTCTCCATCTGCCCGACCGCCTGATAAACCGCGCAGATTCGTTCGGTCTGGAATTGCTCCATCTGCTGCTGGAAACCACGCCCGATCTCACCGATGGTGTTGTGGACCGGAACACGGACCCGGTCGAAGGTCAGTTCGGCGGTGTCCGAGCACCAGTTGCCGAGCTTCTTCAGCGGCCGGCTCACGGTCAGTCCCGGGGTGTCGGTCGGCACGATGACCTGGCTCATCCCGCGGTATCCGCCCTCATCGGAGATGCGCACCAGCAGGCACAGCCAGTCGGCCTGCACACCGTTGGTGATGTAGGTCTTGGCTCCGCTGATAAGCCAGTCGCAACCGTCGCGCACAGCCCTGGTACGGATGCCGGCCACGTCGGAGCCGGCGTCGGGTTCGGTCACCGCGATCGAGCAGATCTGTTCACCGGCGATCGCGGGTGCGAGGAATTCGCGCTTGAGTTGGTCGCTGCCGTGCGCATGCAGCGACGGCGTGGCCATGTTGGCCTGCACGTTGTAGGCCATCGGAATTCCGTTGCAGGGCAGCCGGCCGAACTCCTCGCCGGCGATCACAGTGAACCAGTGATCGGCGCCTTCGCCACCGTAGGCGGGGTCGTATTCCAGGCCTAAGAGGCCGAGCTTGGCGAATTCCGGGAACAGCTGGTGGCCGGGGAAGCCAGCCTGGTCCTCCCACTCATCGATCCGCGGTTCAACGGTTTTGGCCAGCATCTCTCGCACGCTGGACCGGAACAGTTCGTGTTCGTCTGTGAACTGCATGTCAGGCCTCCGTTGCCTGGTCCCGTGGCTCCTGAATCTGGGCGAGCGGCGACTCCATCCGTCGACGCGCCCGCTGGTAGGGCTCGCTGGAGGGTGCGGTCTCGGTGGCCAGAACGGGCACGGCACCTCCAAACTATTAACCTGGTTATACAAAAGGTGCGACCGGTTTGGCAAGCTGCACGACCCGGTGACCATCACGGTTTCAATGCGAATGCCTCAACTGCGTTGTCGCGCAGGAACAATTGCTCGACTTCGGGTTTCAGCTCCAGCGCTGCCAGCCCGGTCAGTGCGGCCTCGAACGTCAGGATCGGCCAGTCACTTGCCCAGACGCACTTATGCCGACCATAGGTGCGGAGAAAATGCACGAACTGCGGCGGATAGTACTTGGGCAGATGAGCGCTGGTGTCGATCCACACGTTGGGGTGTTTAGCGGCAACCGCGATCATTTCCTCTGTCCACGGCCAGCCGATGTGGCCGGCGACGATGCGCAGCTCCGGAAAATCGATGGCCAGCCGGTCGATGTGGCCGGGTCGGCCGGTCTCGGACGTGTAGGTGGACGGGCCGGTTCCACCCACCTGAATCTGTACGGTGATGTCGAGGTCGCAGCAGGCTGCGTAGAGCGGGTACCACTGGGCTTCGGTAGGCACTTTGTCGAGGATGAACGGCTCGAGTTTCAGGCCCTTGAAGCCGTACTCGCCGACCAGGGCGCGCAGGTTGTGTACGGCGGGCATCACCCCGTCGGGGGACCAGGGGTTAACGCTGGCCACCCCGATGAGCCGATCCGGGTGCCGCCGTACGGCATCGATGACGGCGCCGTTGGGGATGAGTGGTCCGGCCGAACACATGGCCTTGCTGATGCCGGCCTCGTCCATTTCGTCGACCAGCGTCTCCAGAGGGATGCCGGTGCGCAATCGGGCCCCGTGCTGCATGCGGTCGGCCAGGGTGAAGTTGCGCTGCGGCATCTTCGCCACGGCTTCGGCCGGCCAGGGCTGCACCCAGCCATCGACGATCGGGACGCGATGCGGTGCTGTGCTCATATGCGTTCAGCCTCTCGGCAGGCCGAGCACTCGCTCGGCAATCATCGTCTTGACAATTTCATCGGTACCCCCGGCAATGTGGAAGGCCGGTGCCGACAGCAGCACCAGCCGCCAGTCGTCGAGGCCTGCATCCCGCTGCGAAAGCCGGTTGCCCAAGCGGCCGGCGACGGCATCAGCCAGCGTGCTGACGACGGTGCCGGTGGCGAGTTTGGCCAACGCGGCTTCGGGCCCGGGCGATACCCCGGCGACGATGCGCCGATGCATCCCGGCTTCGAAGGCGGCCAGGGCGCGCTGGTCGATGACGGCATCGATGAACGTCTCGCGAGCGGCGCCGTCCGGCCATCCCAGACTGCCGGCCTGACGCACCAGCCGGCCCAGGGACCGCCCGAAGCTGGAGAATCGCTCGAAGCCCAGTGTTGTCATCGCCACCGACCAGCCCCCGCCGGGTTCGCCGAGGACCGTATCGGCGGGCATGTCCACGTCGTCGAAGAAAACCTCGGAGAACGACGCGCCGCCGGTCATTTGTCGCAACGGCCGGACCTCGATCCCGGGGCTCGACATGTCCACGACGAATGCGGTGAGGCCGCGGTGACGTGCTTGGCTGGGATCGGTCCGGGCCAGCAGGTAGCCGTATTGGGCGTGACGTGCTTCCGATGTCCAGACCTTCTGGCCGGTCACGCGCCATCCGTTGTCGGTGCGGATCCCGCGGGTGGACACCCCGGCCAGGTCGCTGCCGGCACCGGGCTCACTGAACAGCTGACACCAGACTTCCTCGCCGCGGAGGATGGCCGCGCAGTGGCGTTTCTGCTCGGGAGTGCCGACTGCGAGCAACGTCGGTCCGACCATCTCCAGGGTGACGCCGAACAGGCCGCGCGGCACGTCGTACTCCGATTCCAGGTCGGCCCACGCCAGGGCGTACTCCGACGGTAGTGCTCGCCCGCCGACCTCCCGCGGCCAGGTCAGCCCCGCAAGCCCGTGGTCGTAGAGCAACCGCTGCCAGGCGACACAGCGAGCGCGCCACGCCTCGGGATTCGAAATGGGGCGGAACTGCGCGAACATGGCGTCGGGAAAGCCGTCGGGCCGGTGTTCGGCATGGGTGTCGAGGAATTCCCTGGCCTCTTTGAGGAAGGTGTCGACCGAATCGGGCTGGGGCTGCATCACACTCTCTACTGTCCGACATGTACGCCGCTTGGTACCGTAAATACTAACCTGGTTATATGTTAAGGACAGCACGTTGTCGCGAGGAGCGTTCAGTGACATCTCCGTCATCCGCCGTCGGTGCTGTGGTGCCCGCCCGCGACCTGCTCGTGGAGGGACAGCTCGTCGTTCGCCTCGACGGCAGCCGGGTCTACCCCCGCGTGATGGTCGGCGGCAAGGCACACGGGCTGTCCAAGATCCTCGCCGCCGGCTTGCCCACCCCTCCCGCATTCACCGTCACCATCGACGCGTGCAGGCAGTATTTCGAGGCACCCGATGACCTGATGACTCGGCTGTGGCCGCAGATCCGCGAGGGCCTGTCCTGGCTGGAGACCGAGTCGGGCCATACCTTCGGACGTGGCCCGGTGCCATTGCTGGTCTCGGTGCGCAGCGGGGCACCGGCGAGCATGCCCGGGATGATGGACACGGTGCTGAACCTCGGCATCAATGACGACGTCGAGCAGATCCTCGCCGAGAAGTGTGGTGCCGGCTTCGCGCGGGACACCCACGAGCGGTTCCGGGAACTGTTCCGCCAGGTGGTCGGTCCCGCCGACGGCCACGTCCCGGCCGATCCGTACGCCCAGCTGCGTGCCGCGGTGAAAGCGGTGTTCGAGTCATGGAACTCCGAGCGCGCGGTGTCCTACCGGCGCCACCACAACCTCGAGGGAAAGATGGCCGGCACTGCCGTGACCGTGCAGGCGATGGTCTTCGGCAATCTCGATGACCGGTCGGGTACCGGGGTTTTGTTCAGTCGCAATCCCCTTACCGGGGAGGCCCGCCCTTACGGGGAGTGGCTGCCGCGCGGGCAGGGCGAGGATGTCGTCAGCGGCAAGTTCGATCCGTTGCCGCTGAGCGCACTGGCCGAACGGCACGCCGACATCCACCGTCAGCTGTTGGCGGCGGCGTCCTGGCTGGAAGCCGAGGGCGCCGACGTCCAGGACATCGAATTCACCGTGGAGGCCGGCAACCTCTACCTGCTACAGACCCGGGTAGCGAAAAGATCGGCCGGGGCCGCGGTTGCCATCGCCGTGGCGTTACGGCGCGAGGGCCTCATCGGTGTCGACGAGGCTCTGGATCGCATCACCCCCGCCCAACTCGATGTGCTGCTGACTCCGGTGATCGAACCCTCGGCCCTGGAGCAAGCCACCGTCGTCGCCTCGGGGCTGCCCGCCTGTCCCGGTGTGGGAGCGGGGCGGGTGGTCGCCGACAGTGATACCGCACAAGACGCGGCGGACGACGGCGAGGATGTCGTGCTCGCCCGGGAGACCACCAGTCCCGACGATGTCGGCGGCATGATCGCCGCCCGCGCGGTGATCACCGAACAGGGCGGATCGACGTCTCATGCCGCGGTTGTCAGCCGCGAATTGCACACTCCTTGCGTAGTCCGGTGCGGCCCGGGCAGTCTTCGCGAACTGGTCGGAACCGAAGTCACCGTCGACGGTGCGAGTGGCACCGTTTACTCGGGCCTGCTGCCGCTGACCCGGCCGTCGGAAAGCACCGACCCGGACATGGCCACCTTGCTGACCTGGGCGCGGCAACGCAGCCCGGTCACGGTGCTGTCGGTCAGCGCCGCGGAGATTCCCGACGTCCCGCGGGTCGACCACCGCGACCCCCCGACGGTGTATCAGGCCATCGACGCCGGTATCCCTGTTGTGGCGGCGGAGCATCCCCTCCCGGTCTTACTGATGATCTTGGAGCGGAATCGCGGCACCCGTGGCGGCTTAGGCTAACCAGGATTCCTAATTAGATGAGACAATCATCTGGTGCATCCCGACAGTGAGGTCATAACGCACCCCACCGCGGGCCAGCTGGTGGCTGACAACATCCGTCGCAAGATCATCCTCGGTGAGTTCCGTGACGGTGATTTCTTGCCGAACGAGGGGCAGCTGCTCGCCCAATACGGCGTGTCGCGCCCCGTGCTGCGCGAAGCGATCCGGATCCTGCAGTCCGAATCGCTGTTGACCATCCGGCGCGGCAGCAAGGGAGGTGCCCGGATAAACGCGCCGCGACCCGAGCCGGTCGCGCGCCAAGCCGGGGGACTGCTCCAGTACGGTCACACCACCGTCTTCGACGTGTTCCGCGCCCGCGCGCTCATCGAACCACCAGCGGTTCGCCTCCTGGCTGAAAACGCAACCCAATCGACAATTCAGCGGCTGCGTGAAGCATTGGAGCAGGAGGCCAACGCCATCAACGACCCGCGCAGGTGGGGACGGACGCATGCCGAATTTCACACTCTGGTGGTGGAATTGTCCGGCAGCAACACTCTTGCGCTGTTCGCTCACATCATGGCCGAGATCACGACGGCCCACACGCAGGCCGTCTGGAAGCACGCCACCGACGATGCGCAGAAGCGCGCAGACGCCGAATTGGCGCACCGCGTGCACCGAAAGCTGGTCCGCCTGGTCGAAGACGGCAAGGCGGCCGACGCCGAGCTGTTGTGGCGTCGGCACCTGCAGGAGACCACCGAGAAAATGCTTGAGAGTCAAGGGCACCGCGAGTTGCTCGACCTTATCGGCTGACCGGCGATTCGGCATTATGAACTAACCTGGTTATACTTTTCGCCAGCCGCACTGGAGGAGAGTGAAGTGAGTGCCGAGCTGCTCGCGGACTTGAGGACGACCACCCGTCAGGCGCTGAGCGCCGGCATCTTTGACGTCGTCGATGAACTGGATCTAGCTGGCTTGCTGATCGATTCCGAACGGGGTGGGCTCGGTCTCGGCGATCGTGAAATGGCTTTGGTGGCAACGGAGCTCGGCCGAGCGCTGTCGCCGTCGAGCTTTTTGTCGATGGCCGTGCTGGCAGCGACGCTACTGGCCCACGCCGACACCGACGCGGCCACCGGGCTGCTGGCCGCGCTGTTGGCCGGCGACACCCGCTGCGCCGTGGCAATCGCCGACGCCGACGCGTCATGGGCGCCGTCGACGCCGCCGATCATCGCAACCGTTATCGTGGGCGGCTGGGCGCTCAGCGGCACCGCCTGGGGAATATCGACACCGTCGCAGCCGGACACACTGCTGACCGTTGCGGCCACCGAGGACGGGGCCGCGCTATTTGCGGTAACTGCCGACCATGTCGAGGTCAGGCCGGCGGACCAGCTCGACGCCGCCCGGGGTCTGGTCGAGGCCACGTTGTCACGGGCGCCGGCGCGGCTGCTGGCCAACCCGGCGGCGACCGCAGGGGCGATCAAGGTGGCCTGCCGGCGCGGGCTGCTGGCGGTAGGTGCCGAGCAGCTCGGCGTGGCACGCACATGCCTGGAAACCGCGGTCGACTACGCGAAAACCCGGAGCCAGTTCGGTTCCCCTATCGGGTCGTTTCAGGCGATCAAACACCGCTGCGTTGATGTGTTGCGGGATGTCGAACTCGCGGACGCCGCACTCGACCAGGCCGTCCTTAGCGGAGTGTCCGCCGATGCCGAGCTGGCATTCATCGTGGCCACCCGTGCCGCCCTCCTGGCTGCCGAATCGTGCATTCACATCCACGGCGGCATCGGTTTCACGTGGGAGCACCGGGCGCACCGTTACCTGCGGCGCGCGCGGGTCAACGCGACGCTGCTGGGTCCATCGGCGGTCCACCGCGAAGCCATCGCCGCCGCGGCCGGCCTGACGACAGAGTCGGGAAGTGCTCGATGAGCTGACCCTGCTGCGCGTGGTCGCAATCAAGGGACGGGTGTCCGCCGACATGGTCGCCGCCAGCCTCCACGCCGTTCCCCCGGTAGCGCAGACTGCGCTGGACGGTTTCGCCGAGCGGGAGCTGGTCAAATCCACGTCGGCGTGCCGCGGCGCGTGGTCGTGGCTGCGCTGTCTTGATCGGCTAGCGCTGGGAGGGCTAGGGCTGGTAGCTGGCTGCAACGTCGTCATCGCAAGCAGGGCAATCAGTTTCGCTCCAGTCAGGGCGCGATCCGGACGCGGCGAGTTCCTGCGCCGCCCCGAGGGCCTGCACCCATACCGACTTCACGCTGCGCCCGGTCACTTCGGCAACCCGCACACAGTCTCGGTGTTCGGGTTTGACGTTGACGACTTCGCCGTCAAGACAACCAAGTTTGACGGTGACGGGATGGCCGTCGACCGTGACCGAGAAGAATCGGCGTTCGAGGGTCCATCGATGTTCTACCCGCCGCACTCTGACCCCGAGCGTGGTGGAATGGCGCAGAATTGCCCGGGCAACTGCTCTTTCCTTGGCCGTCGAGACCAATGCCGACAACGTGAATCCAGGCCGACCGTGTTTCATCGTCGCCGGTGTCGTCCAGGCATCGTGGGCGCCGGCATCCAAGCACGCTGCCAACACGTCCGGCACCCATTCCGGCAGCATGTCATCGAGATTTGTCTCGAGGACAAGAGCAGCCTGACCAGGTTCCGTAACATGGCGATTCGGCTGACCCAGCAGTGCGCGAACGACGTTGGGCACACCGGGCCAGTCCGCGTTGCCCGCACCGGTGCCGATGACCGACAACGTCATAGCCGGTATCGCGCCGTACCGATCGCTCAACGACGCGACGAGCGCAGCGCCTGTGGGTGTGACCGTTTCACCTTCGACGTCGACCCCGTATGTGTCGCTGCCGCGGAGAATCTCCAGGGTGGCCGGAGCCGGCAGCGGCAGCACGCCATGCGCACTGTTGATCGTCCCGTGCCCCAGCGGCAGGGGCGAGCAGACGACCTCGTCGACGTCAAGCTCGTCCAGCGCCAAGGCGACACCGCAGATATCGACGATAGCGTCGAGCGCTCCGACTTCGTGGAAAGTCACCTCTTCGGGAGAGATCCTATGGACACGGCCTTCGGCCTCGGCCAGCAGCGCAAAGGCCTTGTGCGCTCTAAGTATCGGTCGAGCAGGCATCGAGCTCGAGTCGATGATCCGTCGAATGTCGCGCCAGCGGCGGTGAGCATGCTCATGTGGCGCCGACACGCTCAGCGCCGTAGCGGCAATGCCATGTCGCTGCACGGGGCGCACGTCAAGACCGACATCGCTCACCGGCAGCCGGGAGCGAATGGCATCGAGTGATGCACCGGCGTCGATCAGTGCCGACAGCACCATGTCGCCCGCGACACCGCCGACGCAGTCCAGGTATAGCGTCGAAGTCATCTGGCGGCCAGCACGATTCGCGCCGCGCCGCATGCGGCGCCAAACCCGTTGTCGATATTGGTCACCACCACACCTTGGGCACAGCTTGCCAGCATGGCGTTGAGCGCTGTCTGACCGTCGTGGGCGGCTCCGTAACCAGTTGACGTCGGCACGGCGATAACGGGGCAGGCGACCAGCCCCCCGACCACCGACGCCAGCGCGCCGTCCATCCCGGCGACCACGATCAGCGCCTGTTCACGACGAAGCTCATCGACCCGATCGAGCAGGCGCCACAGCCCGGCTACGCCGACGTCAACGTGCAGCCGGGTGCTGATGCCCAAGAAATTCAAGGTGCGCTGGGCCTCCAGCGCCACCGACCTGTCCGATGTCCCGGCCGCCACGACGCCCACGCGGGCGTTTCGCCCGGCCAGGGTCCCGTTGAGAAAGGCCGTCTGGGATATGGCGTCGTAGTCCAGCGCCGCGTCGGTCCGGCTGCTGACCGCCTGGTATTGCCGTTCGCACATCCGCGTGAAAAGCACCGGTCCGACACCGGGGACGCCGAGGCGTTCGACGGTCCGCACAACATCATCGATGTGCTTATTGAGGCAGAACACCGCCTCTGGCATGCCGATCCGATCCGTGCGGTCGTGGTCGTAGATCAGCACGCCGTCGGTCTCCGTGCCGGCGTTCTTGACATGTCCGTCTGTCTGGTCCATTGTGTGAGCCACGTTACGTACTAAATTGGTACGTATCAAGAGGGGTGCGGATTGAACACGGCCCACTTCGGCATCGAGGTCATCGACGAGAACTGCACCGTGCCCGTCGCTCTGGGCGCGCGAGCAATCGCCAGGGGCACAGCCAAACTGAAGGGCAACAAGATCAAGTTGATGAACCTCCGGGTGGTCCGCGCGACGGCTTCGCAGGAGGCGGTTGAGCAACAGGTGCAGGAGGTCACTGCATTGTGAGTTCGTTGTCCGCTCCGCCCCGTCGTATCACCGCCGAACTCGTTGCAGGCTTGACGAGGCACTACAGTGCCGTCGTGACTCCGACCGAGCCGGGTTTGGTCGCCGGGACGGCACTGGTCTGCCCGCCGTCGACAGACCCTGCCGGACAATGGGACATCGTTGCTGCCGAGGGAGAACAGGCCGACGCCGGACAGCCGCTAATCCTCATCGAAGGAAGCCCCTGGGAAATCTCGGTGGCCGAAGATCACGCGCTGGGCGTTCTGGGATTCGCCGGCGGCATCGCGCGCCGGGGCGCGAAGATCAAGGCCGCAGCACCCGACGGGCTGCGCATCGTGTGCGGCGGCTGGAAGAAACTACCTGCCGCGCTCAAACCCGTGCTGCGTGCGGGCCTCGACGTCGCCGGACTGTCGCACCGGCTGCTCGATGGCGATTTCGTCTACGTCGGTAAGAACCAGGTCGCCATGTTGGGCGGTGTCGCGGACGCCGTGACGGCTGCGCGAGAACTTCGCAACGGACCGGTGTCTGTGCAAGTCGTCGACGTCGCGCAGGCGTTGCAAGCGGTCGACGCCGGCGCAGCGATTGTCATGGTCGACACCGGGCAACTGGCCGATCTGGCGGCGATCTGTGTGGCCTTGCGTAATCGTGGCGACGATGTCCGCGTCGCCTACGCCGGCGGCGTGCATGCCGGCCAGCTGCGACAAATTGCGGATATCGGCGCCGACATCGTTGACATCGGTCGCGCGGTACTCGACGCGCCCCTGTGGGATTTACGCCTGGAAGTCGTCCATTGACCGAGCAAGCGACACTCGACAGATTGGCCGCGGCGCTGGAGCGCTCACCCCGGCGCGTGATCGCCTGCAGCGGTGGCGTCGACAGCCTGCTGTTGGCCGACGTGGCACACGAATTGCGGCCGCGTACCACGCAGATCGTTCACACGGTGTCCCCCGCTGTTCCGCCATCGGCCACCAGACGGGTGCGGCAAGTGGCCGCCGAACTCGGATGGCGGCTGGAGGTCGTGGAGTCACATGAATTCGAGGATCCGCGCTACCGGGCGAACCCGCGCAACCGTTGCTACTTCTGCAAGTCGAACCTGTACGCCGAGCTGGACCGGATCTCGGCGGCCGCGCGCCGGCGCGGTGCCGGCTGGACGGTGATGAGCGGCACGAACGCCGACGATCTGGGCGAGTACCGGCCAGGTCTGGTGGCGGCCGCCGAACACGGGGTGCGGCAGCCGTTCGTCGAGGCGGACATGACCAAGGCCCACATCCGCGCCTTGGCGCGCAGCCGTGCCAGGTCCTGGCACAACCTACCCGCAGCGCCCTGCTTGGCCAGTCGGCTGTACACGGGAACCGTCGTCACCGCGGAACTTTTGCGTGCGGTGGACCGAGGAGAGGACCTGCTGCGTGAACGCACCGGGCTGGACGTGATCCGGTGCCGGATCAACGGCGCCGACGTCCTGGTGGAGGTCAACGCCGAAGCGGGCCCCCGAGTCTCCCGCGCACTCTTGGACGAGATACTCGGGGTGATGCGTAGCGAGGCTCCCGGACTCTGCTCGATCACCCTCGACGAGGCGCCCTATGCGCCGGGTCGCGCGTTCGTCGTCTTCTCGGGCACTCGAATCGGATAATTTGACGCCATCAACCGCGCGTTTCACACAGCAGCCGAATGTGTCGCAGCATCGGCAGGGTCGCGGGCGGCCGAGAGATCCCGATGTCGAGCGGCGCACGTTGGAAGTCGCCCGCCTGATCTACGGCGAATCCGGGAAGTCGCAGGTGACTTTCGCCAACGTCGCGGCGCGGGCTGGCGTCGGGAAGCCGGCGCTGTATCGGCGGTGGCAGAACCCTGAGCAGCTGTTGATGGACGCGCTACGCCACATTCCGCTGCCACCGGGCATCGAGGATCTCGGCGACGCCCAAGCAGAGCTTGCCGGCTACGCGCGCGATTTGATGCGGCTGTACATGTCGTCCGACGGAGCTGCGATGTTGCGATTAACCACCGAATTCCATGACGAGACAAAGCCATTCAGGCAGCTGATCGCCCGGGTCTCGGAGGGCATGGTTGGGCTTGCCGCGACAGTGCTCGACCGGGCGGCCCGCCGGGGCGAACCCCCGCCCGACATGCCGGCCGAGGCCATCATGGAAACCCTCACCGGAACCATGCTCAGCCATATCATGGTTCGCCGGCGCACCGGCCAGTTGCCGCCCGAGGACGAAGTGGCTCGATACTGTTGGCGTTTGGCGGGATTGGTGCTTGGCCGCGCCGAGACGGGGACGCCGCAATCGGCACGACCGGCGGAGCGCCGACGATCTGCTTCGCGGGAGATTCCGCGAGCGGGGCAGCGGCTCCCGCGACCGGCCAGCAGGCGTGACGAGCTGATTCGCATTGCTCAGCACGTGGCGGCGCGGCAGGGTTTCGCCGACGTCACCCTGGCCCAAGTTGCCGAATCCGCCGGCCTGACGGCTCCGGCCATCTACACTCATTTCTCCAGCCGCACCGATTTACTCGAGCAGGTTTTGGAGACCACCGCGCGCGAATATGCCGCGGACATCCGCAGCACGGACGACGCCACGGTATCGGTGGAAGAGCGACTTCGGATTCGGTTGTCCCGCTGGGCAATCACGCCGAGCTCCCGGCTGCGAATTCTCCACGACGCTGTGTTGCACATACCGGAATCGGCCAGGGTGAAGCGGGCCGTTGAGCGGTCTCGAGGTGCCTGGGTGAACTTCGTTGTCGACGTGCTCGAGCGGGGTATCGCTCGTGGCGAGGTCCGTGCCGACATCGATGTGGATGCGGCCACCGAGTTGTTGACCAGCAGTCTGCTGGGCGTCGAGGTTGCCACCGAAACGGGTCTGGCCGGCGAATCGCTGCTCGCCCTCACCGACCAACTGGTCGATATGTTCCTGGCGTATCTGCGGTCGCCACGTCTGTCCCCGGCATCCCGCTCGGAATCCATTGACGGACGGACTGCGTCCGAATTACGCTCATCTTAATCCGCATTAAGGTCCGAGATTGGGAGCGAGACATCCATGGCTAAACGCGTCGCGATGGTGGCCGAAATCGTCGAGGACCTGTGCACCGGGTGCAACAAGTGCGTTCTGACCTGCCCCACGGTCGCGATTTCGATGCGCCCGAGGCGTCCCGACGAGCCGGGCCCGGGCCGCAAAATCGCGGTCGTTCAGGAGGACATCTGCTACAACGCACAGAACTGCATGGAGTTGTGCCCCGACGACGCCATCGTGATGCGCCCGCTGGACCAACCTTTCGAGGTGGGCACATCCCCCGCTGAGGCCTCGCCCGAGGCGATCGGACAGCTCTGCATGCAGGTCGGGTTCCTGCCGGACATGCTGGTATGCATATGTACCGACACCGTGGCCGGCGAGTTGGCCGCCGCGATCCTCGATGGTGCTCATACACCGGAGGCGGTCGCGCGGCAAACGGGCGCGCGCACCGGGTGCACCGAAATCTGTCTCGACCCGATTCTGCGACTGCTGGCCGCGGCGGGACACGGTGATGCACCGCGCAATCCGCGCAATGGCTATCAGTGGTACGGGATACCGGGAAGGCTGATGAACTTCGTCGGCCCGGACGGCCAGGTCGACCCCGAGCTGGTCCAAGCTTATCCGCATCTGCGGTTGCAAAAGGATGTCAACGCAATGCTTTTCAAGATGGATGAGGCCTGATCATGACCATCGGCTCGATGCCCGCTCCGCAGCTGCTACCGACCTGGAACCGTCGCCGGCCCGCAGACGTGGTCACCACTCGCGCGGCCGACCTCGACGGCATCGTGACCCTGCCGATCCGCGAATTGACGCCATGGCTGCCGGAGCCGATCTGGGCCCCTGATAACCGGTTGGGGCCCACCACGGTGGACGAAGTGCGGGCGCGAACCCGCGCACGGCTCGAGAGCCTCGACTGGTCGAACATCAAACGCGGTGAACGGGTCAACGTGTTAGCCAACCCGCACGGGTTCGCCTTGTCGGGCATGGCTTATGTGGCGATGCTGGAGGAAATTCAACTCCACGTCGCGGCGGCGACCGGCGCGACGGTACGACTGCGCATCGCCGAGTCCATGGGCCACATCGAGAATCCCGACTGGATGAGGATTTTCGACCTCGAGCGGCGCTTCGGTGACGTTCGGGAATGCCCTCAGATCGGCCAAGGTGTGGAAATCGAGACTCGGGTTGGAACGATGTACCTCACCCGCCAGCTGTTCAACGCCGATCACTTCATCCATACCCACGTGACCGAGATGCGGGAAGGCTATCTGCACCGCATGGTCGATCGGTTGTTCAAACCGTTCGGTATGGGCTATACGAGGTTGGAGACGCGCTCGGCATACCACTTCGGTTACGGACCGCGCACGGGTCAACTGGTGGCGCGTGCGGTTTTTGACAGCGAGTTCGTGCAACAGCGCTACGTTTCCACCGTAGTGCTCAACACCAGCCCCGAAGGTGTTATCGACGTCGACGCCGACAACGACCTCGAGAAACTCGACCGCCGCGTGGCCACCGACATCTTCCGCAACTACGCCGTGCTCATCCGACTCATGTGCGAAGTCAAGGACGTCACGGTCGTTTTCGACGGACACGGCAGCTCGGTCTATAGCTACGCCGGCGGAATACCGTTCGACGTCCTGTACTACTCCAACGCCGATTGGCTCGACCTGGACAATCCGGCGCTGTACGCGGTGCTGCTGCCCGAGTCGATACGTGGGCTGGTGGGGCAGCACATGATGGGCGAGAACGCCAACATCAAGGCCTTCGTCATCAACTACATGGCCGGCGGGGTGCCGTACATGTATCTGTTGAAGGGTGTGCCGACCTTCGTCACCAGTCCGCAGGTTATGGACTGGTTGGAGCAGGACCCATCCGGGTGCTGGATCGGTGACTCCGCCGAAGTGACGGAAGGTCTCGCCGATGCGATGCGGCGAGCCAGGGCGATCGCCAACTCCGACAACGTTATCGTGTACGACGGGCTCCCGGGTGCCATGCATGTCTCGGAATCGCTCGCGGAGGCTCTTCGCCAAGCAGCACCCAGGGTTATCGAGGACGTGGAGAAGGTGCGGATGCCCAAATGGCTCGCCCAGCGTGACCTGCCCACTGTGTCGTTGAGCCGAGTACACGATGCCTGAAGTCGAACTGCTCGATAAAACCGAGGTTTGGATCCGCGGTGTCGCGCTGAATGCGGCGGACCTGGGCCTTCTGGCAGCGTCAGCCGCGCAGGCATTGGATCTGGAGCCGGATTTGGTGTTCGTGACCGACGCACGCGACGACCACGTGGTGTTCGACGTGTTGAAACCTCGAATGGAACTTGGCAGCATTGTCGGACGAGAAGGTGAGTTGCTCGCCGCACTAGGCGAGGTGGCAGGTGTCACGGTGTCGGCCGGCGCGTCAGTACACTCCCGGGGCGTCCTGGGCATGATCGGCACCCCGCCTGAAATGGTCGACCAAACGCTTTCGCGGGCAACAGAAATCGACAACCGATTACGGTCTTATGTGTCGTCACGGGTTGCCGTCGTTTCGACCGGCCCCGAGGTGGTGGCCGGCAGTATCAAAGACACCAACGTGCTGATCGCCCACGACATTTTGGGGCGCGCCGGTTTCGAGGTGACGGCTGCGGGTGCCGTCGTCGACGATGAGGATGCCATAGTCGGGCGGGTGCTGCGACTGGTCTCGGATGGTTTCGGCGTCGTCATCACCACCGGCGGAGTCGGAGCCGAAGACAAGGACCGCACAATCGAGGCGTTGCAACGCTGCGATCCACATTTGGTCACAGAAGTTCTATCCACCTACGCGGTCGGACATGGCCGCCACGTCAAGCCCCACGTGCGCATCGGCGTAGGCCAGATCGAGTGGACGCGTCTGATCGCCCTGCCTGGGCCGACCCGTGAAGTTCAAGCCGCACTGCCAATTGTGGTGCAGGGCTTGCAACAGGGCTGGGATGACATCCGACTTGCTGAGGCGTTGGGCGAGGTTTTACGAGCCTGTCTGCGATGACGTCGCCTGGGTAGTTGCAATCAACTTGGGGTTTCCTGAAGGTCCCACCCATCGCCATTTGGTTGACTGAACGACCTTTCTGAGCGCTTCATTTAGCGGGCGCTGCGCCTCCTGCGACGTCGCGCGCGGAATCGTTCGAAGCGGACATAACCGGATACCGCCGGCAACAGTGCGGCGGGGTATGGCGGCGTGATGAGACCTGCGAAGCTCATCGGCAACCGACTCGTCGTGACGGTGCGGTGATGGGTGAATGTGTCGAAGCCCGCCTTGCCGTGGTAGGCGCCCCAGCCGCTGCGCCCGACCCCGCCGAACGGCGCGGCCATCATCGCGCAGTGCACCGCGAAGTCGTTGACGGCCATGCCTCCGCTCAGCGTTTTGGCGCGGAACTCGTCGAGGCCGCGCCCGGCCGGACCGTACCAATAGACCGCCAGCGGTGAGGGTCGAGCCGCGACGTAGTCACACACCTCGGTGATTGCGTCATACGGCAGGACAGCCAGCACCGGCCCGAAGACCTCCTCATCGGCGATGCGCATCTCGTCCGTGACGTCGAGCACCACAGTGGGTGGGATGCGCCGCCTCGTCGCATCCATGGGGGCTCCACTGTCGTAGACCGTCGCACCGCGCTCCCGGGCGTCCTCGATCAAGCCCCTGACGCGCTCGAAGTTCTTGTCGTCGACGATGCTGACCAAGCCCGCCCCGCCGTCGGCCGCGGCGGCCCTTCCATGTTCGAGGGCGGCGGTGACGAAGTCACTCATCCGGTCGCGGGGAACGAAGGCGTAATCGGGGCACAGGCAGATCTGGCCCCCGTTGCCCAGCCGAGCTGCCATCACCCGGCGCGCCATCGCCGGCACATCGGCGTCGGGAGCGATGACCGCAGGGTTCTTGCCGCCCAGCTCGAGGGTGACGGGGACGAGATTTTTGGCCGCCGTCGCGGCGACCAGCGCACCGACTTCTGGTGAGCCGGTGAAGAACAGGTGGTCGAAGGGCAGCGCGCTGAATTCCGCACCAACCTCGGGCCCGCCGGTGACGACCGTGAACTCGGTGGGGTCGAAGTACGTCGCCGCCTTGGCTGCGAACAGCGCGGCGGTGCGGGGGGTGACCTCAGAGAACTTGATCATCACCCGATTTCCCGCGGCGAACGCCGAAGCAGCCGGCTGGACCACCAGACTGACAGGGAAGTTCCACGGGCCGATGACGCCGACCACACCCAAAGGCTTCTTCTCCACCACCGTCGGCATCCCGAGCAGCGTGCCCGACCTGATGCGCTGCGGGCGCATCCACGACTTCAGATGCCGGCGGGTCGCGAGCATATCCGGCAGGATGCCCGCGACTTCTGACACCAGGTTGATCGCGTGGGGACGATTGCCGAAGTCGGCGTGCAGCGCTGCGGAGAACTCGTCGGCTCCCTCGGTCAGTAGCAGGATCAATCGGTCGATCCGGTCGCGCCGCACGGTCGGCGAAGGAGACCCGGCTTTGCGAAAGTCGGCTCGCTGAGCGTCCAGCATCGCGTTCAGCGTGGCCGACTGGCCGTTGGTGGCCGGAGACACGAACCGGTCGACATTAGTGGACATTGCGCTCCGTTCGAAGTTGTTGCGCCGCTTTTGGTTGCTCGAGGCGTTTGGCGAGGGGCAACGTTACGGCGGCGCAGGTGACGAGCATGAGGACACCGCCCAGGCGCTGGTCCATGGTGGGCGATAGCCCAAGTGGGTTGATGTGGTGCAGGTGCCGGGAGGGGCGGAGCAGGGCAGCCAGGCCGAGGATCGCCGCGACCTCTTGACCGAGGATCAGGGCGCCGCGGCGCAGGGCAGGTGGGACACGCCCCGCGGTGACGATGATGGCGGCCCAGTAGCTCAGCCCGATCGCGACGGCGAGGAGGGCGAGCCGGAGCGGCACCATGTCCAGGTCTGCGCCGTGGCTGTGGACGGCTGGCAAGTGCAGGGCCATCAGCAGTCCCGAGTTGAGGACGACGGCGATGATCACACCGGCCGTCCACGGCCGGGAACGCCCGGAGCCGGCCGTCGGCTGAACCCGCCGCAGCGCCGCGATGAGCAACAGCGGCACGGCGACGAGGAGCGCTTCCAGCGCCGCCATTGCCACGAGGTGCGATTGCAAGGCCATCACACGAACTGTCTGGGATGTACCCAGGAAGGCGAGCCCCGCGGCGGCGAGGATGGCGGGAACCCGCGCCCGGGTGGCCAGCCACCAGATCAGCACCGCCGCGGTGCATCCTGCCACGATCAATAAGCTTGGCTGCCAGCCAAATTGAGGAGACGGTGATGGAGGCATGCCCGTCATCCCGGGCATGTCGTGTTCAGCTGCGGACCCGGTATCACCACTCTTCAGCATCAGTGTCGCAACCCCGAGGGCGACCGCGATCTCGGCGGCCGCCGCGATCCATACACCGGGGGACGGACGCGGGGTGTGATCAACCGGAGTGGCGTCAGCTGCCTGCACCCGCATCAAGGGTTCCTGATCAACCTGGGCAGGTTCTTCTGCGACACAACGCGCGACAAGACGGCGGCGAACGTGGCCCCTTTGCCGTGCAGGGCCTGTCTCTTTCCCCCAGCCAGCGCATCGTATCCGGCTCGGGCAACCCCAGCGGGAGACCCGGCCTTGTTCTTTTCGAACATGTTGTGCAGCAGCGACTTACCCGCGAACGCATCGATGCCGCCGGCTTGCGCGAACTTGGTTTGCGTTGCGCCGGGGGTCAAGCACGTGACGGTGACGCCGTAGGGCTTCAACTCGGCGGCCAGCGCGTACGTGAAGGTGTTCACATACGACTTGCTGGCACAGTAGGACGCCATGCGCGTCGAGGGAATCATCCCGGCGGTCGAACCGACGTTGAGGATCGCGCCGTGGCGACGCGCCTTCATCTCGCGGCCGAAGAGCATCGACGTCATTGTCAGCGTGATCACGTTGAGCTCCAACATGTTCGCCACCCGCTCGGGTGACAGGTCAACGGCATCACCGAAGCAGGCGAAGCCTGCATTGTTGATCAGGATGTCGGGAAACCAGTCGTTGTCCTGACACCACTGCAGCAGGGCGGCCGCTGCATCCGGCTTGGCCAGGTCCATCTGGAGGGTCTGCAACCGCGCCGCGCCGAAGCGGAAGTCCTCACCCAACTGGTCGAGTTCGTTCTGCAGCAGGCTCACCGCGAGGACACTTGAGCCGTCCTGTAGATACAGCCTCGTGAGTTCCTTCCCGATGCCCGAACCGGCGCCGGTCACGAGAACTTTCTTCATCCGCCAAAATCCTTTTCGTCATGTGGTTTTGGTTTGAGCAGTTTCACGGCCGCGGCGGCCGGTGCATCACAGCGCCGGCGCGAGTGCGACCTCGGTGCGTCCGGCCAGATCGACGGGGATGACCAGGTGGCCGCGGTCATCGGCTGCGAGTTCTGCATCCAGCGCGCCACGCAGGCGGTAACGCCCGCGCGGGACGAGCCGTTCAACCCCCAGTTGCACTCGCGCCGGGCCGTCGCCTGGCCGCAATACCAGGCGAAGGTCGGTGCCGTCGGTACGCGCCGACGCCACTAACACCTGCGGGTAGTCAACCCCGTCCAGGACGGGGCCGGTGCGTACCGCCTCGCCTGGACCCTCGGCGATCAGCGCGCGGTGACCACCGGGCGGATTGAACCGAGCGAGCGCCAACATTGCGTTCATGTTTGTCGACAATTCGTCGTGCCACCGGGTGCCGTTGGTCTCGACGGGTGGCAGTTGGCGATCGAGTGACGCCGCCAACGTGTCGTACACTTCGGTGTCGCCCATCTCAGCAGCCCCCCACATCACCGGGACGAAGGCGGCTACCGTCGACTTGCGGTAGTTGCCGGTGTCGATGGCGTCCCATCCCCGCAGCGCGACGGTCGGTTCAGGCCCCGTGATATCGACGAACTCGCGTCGCACGATCGTCCAACAACGTTGTGCGAGATCGGGATCAAAGGCATGCAGCATGCTGGCCAGTCCGCAGTCGGCGATAGTCGAGGTGAGCATCGGGATGGTGATGCCGAGGCGTGCGGACCGGATGGCGGTCACTCGCCCGTCCGGGGTGATGAACTCGTCGAGGAGGCGGCGCCGAAATTCTTCCCCGATCGACTCGACGAACCGGGTGCCGTGCAGCCTGTCCGACAGCAGCAGGGTGTTGATGCCGGTCATGTTGCAGGCGCTGTAAATCCAGTTCGGCTCGCAGGGGAACAAGGTCATGCCTGACCGTTTCATGTTGTCGTAGACGGCCGCGGTGACCATGTCATGTGTGTAGGGCCAGGTGCGCTTGCCGAGCCGGAACGGCATCGCGCCGCTGCGTCGGTAGCGGTCGTCGCCGGTGTTGGATTCGTAGACGCCCAGCATCGTTCCGAGGTAGCCCGACAGCATGATGTTGTCGCGCTTCATCGGGTCCCAGTCGAGACTGAGGTTGCCCCACGTCTGCTCGAAGGCCCAGTATCGCCATATCGGTGGCAGAGTCAGCTTGTCGATGAGATTGCGCTGTGCGGCGGATAAGTAGCCGTGGAAGGAAGGCGTGTAGTGCAATTGAGCCATCGCAAGTGCCCACTGCGCGAAATTCAGTTGATAGCGGATCGCCGAGGTCTGGAACTGATCCACCTTCGTGAAACCGTCGAACTTGTCCAGCGGCTGCAGTGCCCGGTCGAGCAGTGATCGCAAAGTGCCAAGGTCCTCAGTCGAAAGCTCATTGCGTACCGCGTCTTTGCACTGCGGGTCGATACGCGGCACGGTCGCAAGATATTTCGCTCGGACACGGCCGCGATCCTGCGCGGCGCGGAAGGCGCGACGCCGGGCCACGGTGCCTGCCGCGGCGCCGCCCATTAGCGTCACGGGCACCGCGACCCGTGCTCCGTTCCACGTCTTGCGGCCGCGGACGGCCTGTTTACGCGCATTGAACGCCGCCACCATCCACAACAGCGGCGGCAGCACGATGTTTCCGGTGCCGAACCACGCCACCAACGAAGCCGCGAAACCTCCCAACGTCGCAAGCAATCGCAGCGGGTTGCGTGTGTAGATGTAGCCGGCACCGGGCGCCAGCGCTCCCAGGGCCAGCGCCCGCGTACCGGGCCGCTTGCTCAACGTCGACGCCACGACGGCCACGCCACCGCCGATAGATGCAGCGATGCCCGCGCGGCGCAATAATGCTCGCACCGCGGGGCCGTTGGGTCGGTCGGGAACCGTCAGCGGGTATCCGGTATCGGTGCGCTGTTCTTGTTCGACCGTCGAAGTGCTCATTTCGTTAGCTCCTCGAAGCTGCTTTGGATCACTTGGATCGTGAATCGACTCGCTCGCCGCCGGGCGTTGGTGGCGACCACCGTGCCGCCGGGACGGGCGACTCGCGTCCGCCCCGGCCTGAGATCTTGCGAAGTGCGGCGCCGAAAAGGGCTGCCACCAGCACGCAGCAAGCCATCAGCGGCACCGACCCGTCGTCCGGGCCGAAGCTCCGCCGACATCGCCGCAGTGCCGAATCCGTGCGTTGAGAATCTTTTCCCCTTCACTCTGGGATGCACTGTGTGATCTGGCTACAGTAATACCGACGCGCGCCGTCGGCAATAGCCGCTCCGCCGGTCGTTGAGCGCGATGCGATGCTTGAATTCCGACGAACGTAGGGAAGTCGATGGGTGCCAACGCAGTCCGTCCCGTGGCAGTGGCAGTGGCAGAACACGGTGTGCCGGCCCGCAAGTCGGCGGCGGGACGTCGACGTGACCCGACAATCGACAACAAGCTCCGGCAGGCGGCACGCCAGTTGTATGGCCGCGAGGGCTGGGCGGGGTTTCACTTCGAGGGGGTGGCCAAAGCTGCCGGTGTCAGCAAGGACGCTGTGTACCGCCGTTACGCCGATGCTCAGTCGCTACTGCTCGACGCGCTGTCAGATCAGACCATCCCGACACTGCCGGAAGATCGGCCGATCGAGGAGGCGTTGGTCGCATACGCCTGCGACGCCTTCGCTTACTTCGCGAGTGGTAACGGATACGCCAACCTGCGAGTCCACGTCGACGCGGCGCAGTATCCAGATGTTCTGCAGCAGTATCGTATTCGTGTGGTTGAACCGCAGATTGCCCATGCGGTGAGCGTGGTGGAGCGGGCCCGCAAGGAGGGGAACCTCCATCCGGACACCTCATGTGCCACGGTGATCGAGGCGCTGGGTGGAGCCGTCATGGTCTACGCGCTGGCATCGGCGACGTCGCAGGCCGGGGACGCCGGTGCGCCCGACACCGCCACGGTGCGCCAGCTGACCGAGTTCGTCCAGCAGATCCTGTATGGGCGGCTGACCGGCCGGCCGAAACGCGTCAGATCTTCAGCAACGCCCCGCCGTCCACGGCCAACTGCAGGCCGGTGACGTAGCGGGACTCGTCGGACGCGAGGTACACGACGGCGTGCGCGATGTCGTCGGGTTCCACGTACGGGATCGGCATCGCCTGCATCCGGGGGAAGGCCTGCTCGACGTTTGCGCGGGTCGGCTCGGGCAGGTCCTTGCGGAACGCCTTGTACATCGGTGGGCTGTGCAGCACGTCGGTGTTGCAGTTCGTCGGGTGAACGGCGTTGACGCGAATACCCTGCGGTGCCCGCTGCCGGGCGAGAACGACGACGTACTGACTGATGAACTGCTTGGCCAATCCGTACCCGGCTCCGCCCGGGCCGTTGCCTTGCCCGCGCGCGGCGCCGGTGATCAGCGCCACCTTGCCCTCGACGCGACCCATCGCGGACCCTCTCGATCGTCTCGCTGTCCCGTAGCCGCCGATCCGGGGGGCCGCGAGCCCTAATCATATTACGTGGTTAGTCTATTGTCATTACGCCGCCGGATAGAGGGGAAGATCACCGAAATGCCCGGAGTTCTGGACGGCATCCGCGTCATCGAATTGGCGACCTGGGGCTTCGTTCCTTCGGCGGGTGTCGCATTGGCGGACTGGGGTGCCGAGGTGATCAAAGTAGAGCACCCACTGCACGGTGACCCGATGCGCGGACTGGTGAGCGCGGCGCTGACTCCGCCGGGTCGGCAGCCGGTCGGCTTCATGTTTCAAACCTTCAGCCGCAATAAGGCAAGTGTCGGTATCGATCTATCCGCCGAGGCCGGCCGGGAGGCGCTCTATCGGCTCGTTGCCGGTGCCGACGTGTTCTTGACGAACTATCTTGCGCCCGTGCGCCGCAAACTGCGGGTCGACGTCGAGGACCTGGCAACTGTCAACCCGCGGCTGGTGTATGCGAGGGGAACCGGCCTGGGTCCGCAGGGCGACGAAGCCGATACCGGCGGGTTTGATCTGGCGTCGTACTGGTCGCGCGGTGGCGTGGCCTACGTCAGCACCCTGGAGGGCGCGGAATTTCCGCCGCCGATGCCGGGGGCGGCCTTCGGAGACCTGCAGTCCGGTCTCTACGCCGCCGGCGGCGTGGCCGCGGCGCTATTTGCCCGCGAACGCACCGGCGCCGCTCAAGTCGTCGATGTCAGCCTGCTCGGGGCTGCGCTATGGGGCACCGCGCCACACATCGCCGCGTCGTCGTTGTTCGAGATCGATGCCATGCCGCGCGGCGACCACCAATCGGCGCACAACCCACTCAGTAACACCTACCGGACGCTCGACGGCCGGTTCGTCGCGCTGGTGATGCTGGAATCGGACCGGTTCTGGGCTCCGTTGGTCGAACTCATCGGGCGAAAAGATCTGGCTACCGATCCGCGCTTCGTCGATGCCGCGGCGCGAAGTGCCAACAGTAAGGCGTGCATCGCCGAACTGGACGCCATCTTTGCCGCGCGTACCGCAGATGACTGGCGGGAGGTGCTGCGACGCCAGCGGGGAGTCTGGGCCATCGTCCAATCGCCGGGGGAAAACCGTTGCGATCCGCAGGTTCTCGCTAACGGCTATGTCGGTTCGATGGAGCTCGACAACCATACGGCGCTGACGGTGGCGATGCCGCCCGTGCAGTTCAACGGTGGTCAACCGAGGCCCTGCCCTGCGCCGGAGCTCGGCGCCGACACCGACCGGGTACTCCTTGAGCTGGGTTACGAGTGGGACCAGCTCGTGGCGATGAAAGTCGACGGTGCCATCACCTGACAGCCAGCCCCGGATGTGCGTTGACCGTCTGTTAATATAACCTGGTTAACCAATTGTGCGCCGAATACCGGCGGCTTGCCAGTGAAGGTGATGAATGGATCTCCCGGACCTGATGCGGGCGAGGATCTCGGCCCACGGCGATCAACCGGCGTTGTGCTACGGCGAGATATGGCACAACAACGAAGAGTTCGGCGCCGTTGCCCAGCAGATCGACGCGACACTGCTGGCCGAGGGTATCGGACCGGATAGCCCGGTAGGCGTGTACATGCGCAACCGGCCCGGTCCGGTTGCCGCGCTGGCGGTTTTGCTCGCCACCCGCCGGCCCCTTGTGGTTCTCAACCCGGCGATACCCGACGCAACCATCGGGCAAGATGTCAGCGCTCTGCGGCCGGCGGCCGTCTTGGCCGACCCGGAGGATTGGCGCCGGGCGGCCGTCAGTTCGGCGGTTGCCGACGCGGGCGCTCTTGGGGTTCAGGTCGATTTCGCCACCGAGGATGATCAAGCGGTACAGGTGATCGTCAAGCGGACCCCGGGTGCCGACCATGCCCCGGTCAACAAAGGCGTAGCGATTCTGATGCCCACTAGCGGAACCACGGGGCCACCGAAGCGAATCCCATTGCGCTACGAAGAGATCGAGCATGCACTGCGCGGCGCCCAGGAGCACTACATGAACGGCAGCGCGCGTGAGGGCAGCGTTCGCGGAGCTGGGGTACAGATCTGTGCGCTACCGCCGACCAACATCAGCGGGCTGTGGGCATTGATCACTGCGCTCAGTGGCGGCGGACGGGCCCTGCTGCAGGACAAGTTCGAGCCCGAGGTCTGGTCGCAGGCCGTATCGCGGTACCGACCCCGATCGGTGTCACTGCCGCCGGCGGCACTGCGCATGATCCTCGACGCCGGTGTGGATCCTGAGAAGTTGTCCAGCCTCAAGGCGGTCTGGGTCGGTGCCGCGCCAGTGGGTCGTGACCTGGCCGACGCCTTCGAAAAAGCATACGGCTGCCCGGTCTTGCTCAGTTACGGGGCGACCGAGTTCACCGGCGGAATCACCGGGTGGTCGCTGCGGGACTGGCAACAATGGAAAGACACCAAGCGCGGCAGCGTAGGCCGCACCCATCCCGGTGTCGAGATCTCGGTCATCGACCCCGACACCGAAGAAGTGCTCGCCCCTGGGCAGCGCGGCATCGTGCAGGTTCGTTCGGCTCAGGCGGCCGGCGGCGACGGCCGATGGGTCCGTACCAACGATCTGGGCAGCATCGACGAGGACGGCTTCGTCTGGATCCACGGACGTGCTGACGATGTGATCAACCGTGGCGGTTTCAAGATCTTCCCCGCCGAGATCGAGGACTGTCTGGAAGCGCATCCGCAGGTGCGCGAAGCGGTCGCCTTCGGCATTCCAGACAAGCGGCTTGGTCAGGTGCCGGTCGCCATGGTTGTCGCCCTGGACGACGTTCGCCCCGAAGACCTCGTCGCCTGGGTCAAATCCAGGCTGCCCGCGTACAAGGCGCCTGTGACGGTACGCACCACCGAATACATTCCGCGCAACTCGGCCATGAAAGTCCTGCGCGGGCAAGTTCGTGAGCAATTCGCAAGCATTGCAGCGCAATAGAATTAGTGCAGAGTTGAGGAGGTGCGGATTTCATTGGGGCAGCAGCACTTCGAAGACCGCGTGGTCGTAGTCACTGGAGCGGGCAACGGCCTTGGCCGCGCGCACGCGCTCGCCTTCGCCGCGGCCGGTGCCGCCATGGTGGTCAATGATCTTGGCTGGGGGCGCGACGGTAGCCGCGGATCTGCCGAGCCGGCCCAACAAGTCGTTGACGAGATCATCGCCGCGCGCGGGCGAGCCGTTGCCAACACCGATGACGTCAGCACCTGGGACGGCGCCAAGGCGATGGTCGACCGAGCCGTCGATGCCTTCGGCGGCTTGGACGTCCTGGTCAATAACGCCGGCATCCTCCGTGACCGCATGCTGACTTCGATGTCGGAAGCCGAATGGGACGCGGTGATCGCCGTGCACCTGAAGGGGACGTTCTGTCCGACCCGCCATGCGGCCGAATACTGGCGCCAGCGCACCAAGAGCGGTCTGGCCAACGCAGCCCGGGTAATCCACACCACCTCGCCGTCGGGCCTGTTCGGCAGCCCTGGGCAGACCAACTACGGTGCTGCCAAGGCGGGCATCGCCGGCTTCACCGTGATCGCCGCGATGGAGCTACAGCGTTACGGCGTCACGGTCAATGCCGTCGCCCCCACTGCGCTGACCCGGCTCACCGACGATCTGCCCGTGGTGCACGAGATGGCCCAGACCATCGACTTGTCGCCGGAAGGCGTGTCGCCGGTGGTGCTGTGGTCGGCCGGACCCGCTGCACGCGACGTGACCGGGCGTGTCATAGCCGTAATCGGCGGCACCATCGCAATCGTTGAGGGCTGGGCCTACGGTCCGCAAGTTCACAGCGAACGGTGGACGACGGAGCGCCTTGATGCGGTCATGCCGGACCTGCTGGCCAAGGCCGCACCCAATGCCGAGATGACCGGACATCGACCGCTCCGATGAGTGCCTCGACGACCCATCCGGCTCACCGGCTGATCGGCCGGGTGTTGTTCGCCTACGACATGCCCATCGAGCGCGGCAAGATCCGCGAATTCGCGGCGGCAACCGGTGCTATGGATCCGGTCTATCACGGCCCGAACCCTCCTGTGCCACCGACATTTCTGGCCACCGCCATGCACTGGGAGCCGCAGGACCCGCCCCTGGCCTACAGGCTGGGTCTGGATTTGAGCAGGGTGCTGCAAGGCAGCCAGGAATATACGTTCATCGGGCCGCTGCCGCATGCCGGCGACACATTGCACGCCGAGACATCGGTGGAGTCGGTGACCGACAAACCGAGCAGCCGAGGTGGTCGGATGACATTGATCGTGGTGCTGACCCGGTTCCTGCGATCCGACGGCACGGTCGCCGCCGAGGGGCGCGCGACGGTGATCGAAAGAGGGCTGCCATGACCGCCCGTCTTTCGGGCGATGAGCTGGTCGCCGGCGCTGCCCTGCCCGAACGGCACTTCGGCCCCCAGACCCGCACCGATATCGTTCGCTACCAGGGAGCCAGCGGTGACTTCAACCCCATCCACCACGACGACGAGTTCGCCCGATCGGCCGGCATGTCAGGGGTTTTCAGTGTCGGCATGCTGCAGGCCGGTTACCTGGGCACGTACTGCGCGGAACTGTTCGGACCGGAGAGTGTGCGACGGCTGTCGGTGAGGTTCGCCGGGCAAGTGTGGCCAGGCGACATGCTGGTGTGCCGCGGCTTGGTCTCGACACTAACTCCGACCGAGGACGGGCACAGCGCCGACCTCGACCTGACCATCTGGCGCGTCGGCGGCGGTGTGGCCGTATCGGCCTCGGCGACGCTGCTGATCCGATCGACCGAGGCCGACGACGAAATGACGATCCCATGACGGCCGGCGTCGAGGACGAAATGAATGTCGATCTGACGCATGCCTTGGGCTGGGAAGCGCGTGCGCGGTGCTTGTGCTCGAGCGGCGGGCGGCCTGATGACGTTAGTCCCTACCTCTCAGACCGGCCAGTAGATTGATAATAACCACGTTAACTATCAGGAGCCCGATATGCCGCTGCAGGATCACATGCAGTTGATTTCCGTCGACGACCACCTCATCGAGCATCCGCGCATCTGGTCCGACCGGCTGCCCGCCAAGTACCGGGAGTTAGGGCCCCACATCGTGGAAGTGCCTCGCGCCAAGGGCGGTCCGCCCAGCCAGGTGTGGGAGTACCAGTGCAAGACGTACCCGCAGATCGGTCTCAATGCCGTGGCGGGGAAGAAGCCGGAGGAGTACGGCATCGACCCGTCGCGCTTCGACGAAATGCTGCCCGGGTGCTACGACCCCGTCCAACGGCTTGCGGACATGGATCTCGACGGTGTGGAGGCCGCACTGTGCTTTCCGTCGTTTCCCCGGTTCGCCGGCACGGTGTTCCTGGAGGGCGATGACCGCGACGTGGCACTGGCCAGCGTCAAGGCATACAACGACTTCATGCTGGATGAATGGTGTGCTGCCGCGCCACACCGATACATCCCGCTGGTGATCCTGCCGCTGTGGGACGTTGACCTCGCGGTGGCCGAGGTGCATCGGACTTTCGCCAAGGGCGCGAAGACCATTGCGTTCCCGGAGAACCCTTCGCCGCTGGGGCTGCCGTCGATCCACACCGACCACTGGGAGCCGCTGTTCAGCGTCGCCGAGGACTACGACCTGCCGTTGTCGATGCATTTCGGCACGTCGGGTGTCTCGCCCAAGCCGTCGCCCGAATGTCCGATGGCGGTCAGTATCACGCTGTTCAGCTGCAACTCGATGTCGGCGCTGACCGACTTGCTGTTCTCACCGGTGTTTCATCGCCACCCCAAGCTGAAAGTGGCGCTGTCCGAGGGGGGTATCGGCTGGGTTCCCTACATGCTCGAGCGCGCCGACTACGTCTGGGAGCGGCATCGCTTCTACCAGAACGTCAACCAGGAACGCCGGCCATCGGAGTTGTACTTCGACCACGTCTACTCGTGCTTCATCGAGGATCATCACGGACTCGAAGCCCGTGACGAGGTCGGTTTGGACAACATCTTGTGGGAATGCGACTACCCGCACTCGGATTCGAACTGGCCGAACAGCCGTAAGGTCGCCGAGCAAGTGTTCGTGAAGATCCCGGATGAGGACGTACACAAGATTGTCGAGCTCAATGCCCGGCGGGTGTTTAACTTCCCCCGTGTCGAAAGATGAGCGGCGGCCCGGTCGCTCCCATTCCTCCTCATGCCGTGCGGGGTGCGTCGGACTGGGACGATGAAGATCTGTTGACCATCGCGGAGGCGTCGGAACGACTCGCCGAGGAGATCAATGCCGCACGTCGCCGGGTCCGCCAAGCCGAAGAGGTGCTGGGCGATGAAAACTCGCCGGCCGTCGGCGCCGTGCATGTGGCCGGTCTGGCCGCCGAACGCAGACGCCTGCACGAGCTGATTCGGGCAGCCCAACGCATCCAAGCCGCCGCGGCCGACGCCCCCCGGTAGACCGTGTTACCAGAGCAGAAGACGGCCAGCGGACCCATCCACGCTGTGGTCTTCGACATGGGCGGTGTGCTTACCGTCGACCCCTATCAGGCCTGTAGGGACTACGCCGCCGAGTTACGCATCGCGGCGGATACCTTTGTCGATCAGTTGCGCGGACTGGAGTTCGCGCAAGTGGAAACCGGTGATCGCTCAATGCGTGAGTACCTCAAGTTCGCGTGTCGCGACGTCGAGGCACGGCTGGGTGTACATGTCGATATCCGTCGCCTCGCCGACTGCTTTGCCGCCGGTCAGCGGGTGCGCCCCGAGATGACTACGCTGGTCGAGGACCTGGTTCGGGGTGGCGTCAAGGTCGGCTTGCTCACGAACAACGCCAAGGAGGCCAGGTCCTGGTGGACCAGCGGCGTGCTGCCGCTGGAGCGCTTCGCGGCCATCGTCGATTCGTCGGAAGTCGGCCTGCGCAAACCCAATCCGGCCATCTTCGCGCTCACGGCCGAGCGCATGGGTTGCCGTCCTGACCGATTGTTGTATTTCGACGACACCGAGGAGAACGTCGTCGGGGCCGCAGCCTCCGGCCTGGCCGCCCGGTTGTTCACGCATCCCGTTGCCTGCCGACGGGAGTGTGCTCAGTATGGACTGCTGTAACGACGAAATTTGTGCCCTATGCCACAGTCAAATACTATAACCAGGTTATAGTTAGACGGTCGGCTTCGAGATGTGTGAAAGTGATATGTCGGGACGAGTTCTGGTTACCGGAGGCACCGGCGCAGCCGGCGCAGCGACGGTCAAATGGCTACGGCGAATGGGAGCCGATGTCGTCGTCCTGGCCCGGCGCGCTCCGGCGGTACCCGTCCCCGGCGTGACGTATGTTGCCGCCGACATCCAGGATGCGGAAGGGGTCTCCCGTGCCGTAGCCGGCTGCGACGCGGTAGCGCATTTCGCCTGGACCGTTTCGGCAATGCAGAGCGCGGAGGTCGCCGAAGGTATCGACATCGGCGGAACGATCAACCTGCTGCGCGCCATGGCTGACCACAATTGCCCGCGGATGGTGTTCGCTTCGTCGATCACCGTCTACGGCGGGCATGCCGACCACCCGCAGCCGTTCACCGAGGACGAGACGCCCCGCCCCGCGGCCTCCTTCCACTACGAGCGCAACAAGGTTCGTGCCGAGAAGATGATCGCCGACTCCGGCCTGGCGGCGATCAACGTGCGGCCCACGGTGATCGTCGGGCGGTCGGCGTGGAGCGCCCCCGCCAACATCTTCCGCCAGCCAGTGGTCGTGACTCCCGGCCGCGACGTGCGCATGCAGCTGGTCCACGTCGACGACGTCGGCCGCTTCTGCGCGCAGGCGGCGTTGGGCGGGCCGACCGGAACGGTCAACCTCAATGCCGACGACGCGCTGACCTTCACCGAGATGGCACACCTTGTCGGCCGGCCGGTGGTGAATTCCGGAAAGCGGTTCTCGCGGCTGTTGGCCGACGTGATCGGCAAGGTCCGCATCTACGAGTCCGTGCCCGACCTGGTCGAGCTGTTCATGCACTACCCACGGGGAGATACGCGAAAGCTGCGTGAGGATTTCGGCTTCACCTGTGCCTACAGTTCTGCCGATGCAGTGGCCGACATGACCGACTGGTCATCGAGCAAATGGACGGTGGGCGCGCGCTCGGTCCGCAAGCCAATCCGCTTGGCCGAGCCTGTCGTCTACCCGCGCGACACTTCGGGACCGGACGGCAGCGGGGTGCAGATCGTGCCGCCGGAGTACACCGGTGAGTTCGACAACGTCACCGGCGATCCGGCCTTGCCGGAGTGGAGCGCGGCGAATCTGTCCGAGGCGTTCCCGGGCCCGATGACGCCGTTCTCGCTCGGCCTGGCGACCCGCATCATGTTCAGCGCGGCGAACGTGCTCGACCATCTTTTTCCGTTGGACCCCGAGCTGATGATGATGGTCAGCACCAAACAGGTCGGCACGATCGGGCACCGGCTCTACAACAACATGACGGTGATGAAGGAACTGGCGCATGCCATTCCGGGCCAGACACCTGAGAGCTTCGAGCATCAGATGAACGGCGTCCCCCTGCCCGAGGGTTACCGGCCGCCCCGGATGTCGGCCGCCGACGCGCTTGCCGGTGCCCGGGCAGCATTGAAGGGCGGGCCTCAGATCGCAGGTCTCGGGCACGAGGTGTCCGACATGGAACGGCGATCCGAGCGGTTGGTCGGCGACCGGCCCGATCTGCAAGGCCTCACCGATCACAAACTGCTGGCCCGTATCGAACTGATCACCGACACGGTGGTGCGGGCGTGGGACATAAACTGCATGAACACCTTCGTGGTCGGTCTCCCGATGAACCTCATCGCGCAGCGCTACGGGGAGGACGTCGCGATGAATGTGCGGGCCGGGACGCAGAATCTGCGCAGCGCCGCCCTGTTAGCCGGGGTACGCGAGCTCGCCGACATCGTCGCGACGGATCACGGTTTGCGTCGACTGATCGACGACAGCCCTCGCGAGTTGGTGCTGGACAAACTACGCGGCGATGCACCGGGTTTCGCTACCAGCTTCGACCGGCTGGTAGCCGAATGCGGGCATCGCGGACCCGGTGAGACAGAACTGAGTAACCCCGTCTACGCCGACGCTCCGGAAATGTTGCTGCGCTCGGTGATGGGTAGTATGCGCGCCGGTCACGCTGCCCCCGCGGTTGCGGTGCGGACCCCGGTGGGTCGCGCTTTGGTTCGCTTCGCCGTCGCCGCCATTGAGCGACGGGAACGCGGGCGCGACGTGTGCATGCGCATCACCTATGAGCTCCGACTCGTTCTGCGAGAATGGGGACGCCGGCTGGCCGATCGCGGGGCGCTGGATTCGGCCGACGGCGTGCACTATCTGTCGGTGGACGAAATCTACTATCCGCCTGCCGATTCAAAGGATCGAGTGGTCAGACGGCGGGCCGAACGGAAGCGGTTGGCAGCACTGGACTTCCCGATCCACTTCCGCCAGCCGTGGAGCCCGGCCGCTGAGGTCGCCGTTAGCGGTAACCACGTCATCAGCGGGCTTGCCGTCTCACCGGGTTTGGCTCGCGGCAGAGTGCGCATCATGACAGAGGCCGACGACGACCTCGAACCCGGAGAGGTTCTGGTAGCCAACGTCACCGATACCGGGTGGACTCCCTTTTTCGGCTGCGCCGCTGCAGTGGTCACCAACGTCGGCGGGATGATGTCGCACGCCGCGATCGTGGCCCGCGAATTCGGGGTTCCGGCAGTGGTGAACACCGTGAGCGCGACTCAGCGCCTCAAAGACGGCCAATTGGTCGAGGTGGACGGTTCCGCCGGCACGGTACGCATTATCGATGAAACATCGTCCGTGGTGTAGGGAGGACGAGACCGTGTCAAGCAAGAGTGATTTCGGGCACCGGACACTCGTCGGAACATTCGAACCCACTGCGAGCGACTCCGACCCGACCCGGACGTACTTCGGCCTCTCGCTTTCGTGCACCTGGTTTTACCTGAATTTCCGCGATGTCGAAGGCAAACTGCACTTCGCCTATCGCACCGTGCTCGGCTTGGAGGGGTCACTGCACTTCACCTGCAACGAGTCCCGTGACGGCGCATTACGCAAGGTGGCCATGCCCGAAGGGCGTGAATTCTTCCGCGGGCCGGTCCTGACGACCACCTCCGATAACGAGTACCGCATTGTCAGCAAGCCCGCCGAACCGGGCTATGCCACCGGGCAAGCATTCGAGATGACGCGCAGGCAAACCGGGTTGCGCTATCACGAAGGCGACGAACTGCAGTTCGGCGGTCGGCGCATCGGACCGGGAATGCACGTATACGTTCCCAGCGGACCTACACCGCTCCTCTACACCTCGCTGCAACACCGCGTCTCGGGTACCGCGTTCGGCAAGTCCGCGGAAGGCTTCTTGTGGCTCGACCACTGTTACCTTCCGGCCGGGGTGACCTGGCGCAACAGCGACTTCTTCAAGGGCGTCGAACTTGCGTGGACACCTTTTGGCACCGAATTCTCCGATGGTTCAATCGAAATGGGTCACATCTGCTACGGGGCCGACGGCTTCAACTTCGCCATGATCGTCAGCGGCGACGGAGATGTCTTACACTCGACCTCGAATGTGAGCGCGCGTGACATCAAATACAAACCCAACACCTTCCCTGAACACATGTACTACGAAGTCGACGGTGTGGACTGGGAATGGTCGGCCGTCGAGGACGGCGAGTTGCCCGACCAGGCCTCGGGCCACGACTTCTACCGCTCCTCCGAGGGCTACCTGCGCCGCGCCGGAGAAACCAGGACCCCAGCGGTATATCACTCCTACAACGAGTTCTTCCCGCCCGCCATCAGCGCGTGGGAGAAAACGGGACGGATCATCGGGCGGTGACCATCGATAAACAGGCTGAGGTGCACGCGTCGGTCGGGCCGCTGCTGCGGCCCGCGCCCACCCCCGACGATGAGGAGTTCTGGCGGTCGGGCGCCGACGGACGGCTGCGAATGCAGCGCTGCCACAACTGCCGCCGATGGCAACACCCGCCGAATCCCGTCTGCTTCCGCTGCCTTTCCCGCGATGTGACGTTTGCACCTGTTAGTGGCGACGGTACCGTGTACTCGTTTACTGTTAACCACCAGCCATGGCTGCCGCATCTACGCGACCCGTACGCCGTGATCGTCGTCGAACTCGACGAACAACCGGGTCTGCGGTTCATCAGCCGCCTGGTCGACACCGACCTGGCTGACGTCCGAATCGGCCTGCGCGTGCGGGTCGTCTTCGAACCGCTGGGCGAGGGACTGTTCGCCCCACTGTTTACCGCGGTGGGGGAGTGCCAGACATGACGCGTCCCGAACGGCAGGCGGTGATCCGCGGTTTTGGCTCTTCCCGGGTGGGACGCAGGCTGCCGGTCAGCGAGATGGCATTGACCGCCGATGCATGCCTGGCCGCGCTGGCCGACGCGGGTCTGCAGCGTGACGAGATCGATGGACTCGCAACATTTCCCGGCGGGGGATTCGACACTCCCGGCTTGGCGGGCCCGGGAGCCGACGAGGTGCATGCTGCCCTCGGGCTGCAAACCAATTGGAAGTACGGCGGGCCCGAAGGGGGCCAGCTGGGTGGATTCTTCTCGGCGTGCCTGGCGGTCGCCACCGGGCTGGCGCGTCACGTACTGGTCTATCGGACCGTCGGCGAAGCCTCCGCGCAGGGCGCCGCCGGGCGGGCGGGAGCCCTTGCCGGCGCGGCCGATGCGGCGGTGTCTGGCTTCCGGCGGTGGCTGGCACCGTTTGACGCGCACTCACCGGCCAACTGGATCGCCCTGTACGCCCAGCGTCACATGCACGAATTCGGGACCACCCGTGAGCATCTGGGCACCATCGCGGTCAACAACCGGCGCAACGCCGCGGGTAACCCGAACGCGGTGTACCGCAAGCCGATCACGCTCGAGGATTACTTCGATGCGCGGATGATCACCACGCCGTTCGGCATGTTGGACTGTGACGTGCCCTGTGACGGGTCGGTGGCGTTTGTGGTCTCGCACATCGACACCGCCGACGACGGACCTCACCCCGGCATCGGCGTCGAGTCCATCGGGTGGGCCATGCGGCATCGACCGTTGTGGGATCAGTGGGCCGATATGACCGAAATGGCCGCATGGGACGCGGCGGCGCACCTTTGGGAGCGCAGCGACCTGCGCCCCGACGATGTCGACCAAGTGCAGCTCTACGACGGATTCTCATTTCTTCCCTTGGTGTGGCTGGAGGCATTGCGTTTCTGTGGCAAGGGAGAAGCCGGTCGGTTCCTCGAATCCGGCAAACGCATCGCCCTGGACGGGACGCTGCCGTTGAACACCGGCGGAGGGCAGCTATCCGCGGGACGCCTGCACGGTTGCGGACTGCTCTACGAGGCGTGTGTACAGCTGCGCGACCAAGGCGGCGACCGCCAAGCGGGCCGGCCCGACACCGTGGCGGTTGGGGTGGGCGGGGGACCCACCGCCGGGGCGGCGCTGTTGGTGCGGCGATGAGCGCGGCGGTGGAAGCGGCGTTGATCCGTCACGGCCTGCCGAACCGGGTCGAGGGCGTTCTCAAACCCGACCCCGGGCTCATTACCGAACCCGGCATCAAGAATGCCATGGCCGAGTTTCGGCACCGTGCCACTACCGCAGTCGGCCGGGTGGCCGCCGGAACCCGCGATGGTGTTGCAGCGATCTTTTGTCACGGCGGGGTGATCGGGGCTTGCGTGGAAAAAGCCGTCGGCGATGTCGGCCTGGCCTTGACCGACCCGCACTATGGCTCGATGACGCGCATCGCCATTGAAGCAAACGATCAGTGGAAGTTGCTGACATACAACGAAATTCACCATATCGAACGCCTGGCAGCGGGCCGAGAGGAGCGCCATGAGTTTTCGCGATGACGGCAAGGTGTACCTCGAGGTCGGCGTCAACGAGGTGGTGAGCAAGGACGACAACCCGAATGTGCCGTACGGGGCCGAGGAGACGGCTCGCGATGTGGTGGAGTGCATTCACCACGGCGCCACCGTTGTGCACTACCACGCCCGCTACGACGACGGCCGGCAAGCCTGGACCGACGATGAGGTCTCCCGCACCATCCTGGCCACCGCGGCCCGAGAGGTCGACCCCCTGGCCTACCCCAGCTACGTCGGCAGCCTCGACCACATCTGGGCGCTGGCGGAGCGCCGGCCGGCCGGTACCAGACTGTTGCTCACGCCGTTCGACCCGGTCCAACACGTCAAGCGGGTCCTGTGGCTGGAAGAGGAAAACCGCTTCGGGGTAGTCAGTTTCGGACCCGACGACCCGAACAATTCCCGTCCGCCCTACCCGCCGGAGCTGGATCGGTTCGCCGAGCTGGGGCTGGTGCCGAACATCGCCGTGTTCAACACCGCCGACATGCGCTGGGTAGCGCTGGCCGCCCGCATCGGCATCTTGCGCCAGCCGGTGAACATCAAGCTGTTCTTTTCCGATCGCTGGGTATCCAACAACGACCCCGACCCGGATGTTATCGACTTCCTCATCTCCCGCATCCCGGAGGGAATCGACCACGAGACGATCGTGGTCCCCTACGCCATGAGTTCGGTAGAACGGTGCCACCAGCTCTGGGAACGTGCGCTGGACCGTGGTCTGGGCATCCGGGTGGGAATCGGTGACTGCCCGTGGGCGTTCCCCGGGGCGACTAACGCGGAAATGGTCGACCTGGCAGTCGGTTTGATCGCTAGCCGCGGACTCACCCCAGCGACGCAAGCCGATTTGCGCGCCCGCGTCGGCGCCCCGGCAGTGGCCGAGGCTACATCGTGAGGGTGGTCGTCGACCCTGAAACGTGCATGGGCCACGGCCAGTGCTATGCGCGGGCCGCGCAGGTCTATCTACCCGGCGACGAAGGCGTCTGCGGGGTGATCGAGCCAGAGGTCGACGGTGAGTGGTGGAGGCGTAATGATCTGGCATCCAATGGATGCACATAACTTCGTCAGTATCTCAAGAAGACGGTCCGATAGCGAGAGGTAAGCCCATGTCTGAGTCGAACGTCGAGACAGCACAATCATTCGACCCGTTCACCCCGGTGGAGGATCCTTACCGGCCGCTGAAGGCGGCGGCAGCGCGGTGCCCGGTATTCCCGGTGCAGCACGGGGCCTTCGTCGTCACGGGGGCCGCCAACGTCGCTGCGGTGTTCAAGGATTCGGCGTCCTTCCGCAACGAACTGCGCCCGCGTACGCCCGGGACGCAGCCGAGTATGGTGCACCTCGACGGCCAGGAACACACCCGGATGCGCAGGCTTGTCGTGAAAGCCTTCACGCCGCGGGCGGTCAAGATTGTCGAAGATCCGACGTACGCCATCGCGCATGCGCTCATCGACCGATTCATCGGCCAGGGAAGCGCGGATTTGTGCGCAGAGTTTGCGTTTCTGCTGCCGGCAATGGTGATCGCCGAGCTGGTCGGAATTCCGGAGGGGGACCGCTCACAGTTCGTCCGTTGGGCCGATGACGCCATAACGGCCGCTGGACCCAACTCCAGTGGCTACGCCGAATCCGACCCCGACCTACGCCGGTACGTGCTGGGCATCATCGACCAGCGCCGGATGGCGCCCGGCGACGATTTGCTTAGCCAATTGATTCAGGTTCACGATGGCGAGGATCGGCTCGCCACCGAGGAACTCGTCGCGCTGGTCCGCATGCTGATTCTGGCCGGCACGGACACCACGGCGAACCTGATCGGCTCGATGCTGCATTACCTGCTGTCCGATCGGTCCCGCTGGGAGCGGCTGCGGATCGATCGCACACTGATCCCCAACGTGATCGAGGAGACGCTGCGCTGCGACCCTCCGCTGTACTGGTTGCCGCGAATGACAGCCACCGACGTCGAAGTCGCCGGTGCGACGATTCCTGCGGGAACCCTGGTGTGCAACGCGGTTGGACACGCCAACCGCGATCCAGCAGTCGTGGAGCGCCCCGACGAGTGGGACATGGACCGGTCCGCCATCCGTAATCGCACTCATCTGACGTTCGGGTTTGGTGAGCATTTCTGCCTCGGCTCGTCGCTGGCCCGGCTGGAAGCGACCGTCGTCTTGGAAGTGCTGCTGGAGCGCCTGCCCGGTGTCGCGCTCGCCGAAGACTACGTCTATCAGCCACACGGTCCGTTGATGATGCGCGGAGTCAAGGCGATGCCGGTCACCTTCACCCCCGCTACGCCACGATGACGTCACTCAGCTCCCTCGGCACACACCTGCTCGTGGATGGTCAGTTGGTCGGTGACCTCGACTCGACCGCCGACGTGATCAACCCGTCCACCGGAGAGCTGGCACGCACGGTGCCGCAGGGCGGCCTCGGCGAGGTTGACGCCGCGATCGCCGCGGCCCGACGAGCCTTTGACGGCGGCGAGTGGTTCTCCTTACCTGCCGCCCAGCGCGGCGAAATCCTCATGCGGCTTGCCGATCTCGTCGAGGCGCATACGGCCGACTTCACCCATTTCGTAGAAACCGAGGTCGGGACGTGCCGGCGGGTCGCCGGTCCGGGGCAGGTGCTGCGGCCCATGGACCACTACCGCGACATGGTGTCCAAGGGATGCACCGAGCTCGGCTATGCGTTGCCCAAATTGCCCGGCCCGCCGGCAACCGGGCAGCGAGTGGTGCGGGAACCATGGGGTGTGGTCGCCGCGATCACCCCGTGGAATGCGCCCCACCTGGTCAACTTGTGGAAAGTCGCACCGGCCCTCGTGACGGGGAACACGATGGTGCTTAAGCCTGCACCCGAGGCGCCGAGTTGCGCGTTGCTGCTGGGTGAGCTCGCCGCCGAGGCGGGAGTTCCACCGGGTGTGCTCAATGTGGTCACCGGCGGAGCTGATGTTGGACAGACGATGGTTGCCGACCCGCGTGTCGACATGGTGGCCTTCACAGGATCATCGGCGGTTGGTCGTGCCATTGCCCAGGCGGCCGGCGCCACCCTCAAGCACACGCTGCTCGAACTGGGTGGCAAGTCTGCGCTATTGGCGTTGCCCGACGCCGACGTGCCGTCGCTGGTTGCTGCCGTGCTGCGCTTCGTGACGCTTGCAGGTCAGGGGTGTGGGCTGCTGACCCGCGTCCTGGTTCCGGAGACACTGCACGACACTGTCGTCGGCGGCCTCATCGAAGCGTTTCAACACGTGCGGGTCGGACCGGCCGACGATCCAACGACTTCGATGGGGCCGGTCATCTCCGCAGCAGCCCGAGATCGCATCGAAGCCACGGTCGGTGAAGCGGTCGCAACCGGCGCACGGATCGCGTTCGGCGGCGGCCGCCCGACGCGCCTGCCACCGGGCGGATTCTATTTACAACCAACGCTTTTGACCGAAGTCACCAACGACATGGCGGTCGCCCGCGAGGAAATCTTCGGTCCGGTCATCGTCGTCATCCGCTACAGCGGCGACCCGAACGAGGGCGTCCGACTGGCCAATGACTCGCTCTACGGTCTCGTCGGCGCGGTGTGGACCGCCGACACCGCGCTCGGACTGCGGCTGGCGGCTCGCATCCGCGCAGGGCAGGTCCGCGTCAACGCGACCGCCTCGGGCAACGAGGCACCCTTCGGCGGGTACAAGCAGTCCGGCGTGGGCCGTGAAGTCGGCCGGGAAGGGTTGCTCGAGTACACCACCGTCAAATACATCGGTTGGCAGATTCCCGACGCCGGTTGAATGTCGGTACAGCAGAAGGGAAAGCGACATGGAATCTTTGGCTCCCGTCGGCGATCTGGACTTCGCCACCGCCGTCAGCGGTTATAGACCCAACCTCGACATGCACCGGCCCACCGCCCGGCCGTTCGGCCTCACCGAACAGTCGACCTACCTCTACGGTGGCTGGCGCGACGAGTCGGGCGCGTTGCACATCGTCGAACGCAAGTTCTGCGGGCCCATGACCGCGGGACTGTGGATGATGACCACCCGGTCCGGAAAGGTCAGTCTCGCACCCGAGTCGCTGCAGACCGTGCGCGGTGAGGTCAAGCGCGAATACTGCGCCACTGAGCATCATCTGCATGGATCGCTGCTCGGCAAGGCCGGGGGAGCGGCTGAAGAAGGACTCGACTACCGGCTGAGCGCGGGCGCGATGCAGTGGCGCGAAGGCGCCATTCTGCGGCTCGACGGCGCACTGGTGGGCCCCGGGATCCAGATCGGGTCGCTGGACCACAACGAACCGTTTTTCTACACCAGCGAGCTGTATAAGGTGCGCGGCACCGTTCTCGGCGAGTCGGTGGAAGGGTTCGTGTTCCTCGATCACGGGTACTGGCCGCACGGGCAGGATTGGAAGGAGTGGCGGATCTTCAACGGCACCCAGCTGTCCTGGTCGGCCTTCGCCACCGAGTTCGCCGACGGCCATGTCGAATGGGGTCAGGTCGCCATCGGTCGCCAGAAATTCAATTTCGTTGCGGTGGCTGACGAAAACGGGCCGCTGGTCATGGAAGTCGGCACCGGCGGCGGCATCGAACCCGACCCGGACGACTGGGCTCAGCGCATTGGTTACCAGGCCCACGACGGACGCACCTGGGTGTTCGAGTTGGAGCCGGGTGGGCAGATGTCGCAGTTTTCGGCGGCGCGCTGGGGCGGCTATCGCGCGCAGGCCGGCCACATACTGCGCCACGGCGAAACCCGCGACGTCAAGGTCGCCTTCGCCTGGGGTGAGACCTTCATGGAACGTTTCCGCGAAGAGGGTGTCGGGTCGGTTGACGCGCTGCTTTCCGCTGCTGCGCAAAAGGCTGTTGCGGCGACGTAATTTACAGCGTTGCGAAGCGTGCTTCGCGACACCTGCCGCCTGCACGCCAAGACACCAAGTCCGGTTGCTCAGCGCTGCTTGGCCAAGGCCGTTTCTATACGGAGGCCGTCCGTATATGGTAGGTGCGGTCGAGGCTGACGTTGCGGTTGGCATCCCTCACGCCCAGGTTCGGTAGGACCGGCTGGGCAGGCGACGCAGGCCGCGGCGACGACCCCGGACCAGAGCACGGAAAGGACTCGCAATGCTGCGTCGACCCTCACTACCTTCGCCACCGCCGACAGCGCACGGCCGGCGGGGTGAGGAATCCGCCGGGGCGGCCCGAAGGCTGCTGCGGGTGGCGTTGCTGCACGCGTTGGCCACCGTGACAGCTGTGTCGCGGACGCCGGACCGGGTGCTGCGCAGGCTAATGCCGGGAATGGCCGCTGCGGGCACCGTCATTCCGCTCTGGGCTCCGAGTTGGGCCGTCAGCGAGTTTCCTTTGCATGTCGCGCTGGTCCAGGCGGTCACCGCGGTCACTGCAGTCCGGCGCGGCGCGCTTGTGCACCCGTCGGGCCGGGTGGGGGCGGCGGTCCTGTTGGGCGCGTCAGTCGTAGTGACCAGCGCCTGGCGCAACTGCCGCCGCACCGACACCACCTTCGAGGAGGTGCTGACCTCAACGCTGGGAGCCGGGTGTCAGCCCGAGTTGCCACCGATGCCCTCTCGGGAGAGTCGCGCGCAGTGGCGCCAGCTGTGGCTACCCAGGCTAAGTGAGCGTAAATGCTATCTGCGCCACGAGAATCTGTCGTACGGAGACAACGGTATCCGCAATCATCTCGACGTATGGCACCGCGACGATCTCGCCCCCGGCGCGGGCGCGCCGGTGCTCATTCAGATCCACGGCAGCGCCTGGATGAAGGGCAGTAAGCGGGGGCAAGGCTATCCACTGCTGGCCCATATGGCGGCCCGGGGTTGGGTGTGCGTGGCGATCAATTACTCCTTGGCGCCGACTGCCCGGTGGCCGGCGCACATCCATGACGTCAAGCGCGCGATCGCCTGGGTCAAGCGCTCGATCGCCGCCTACGGGGGTGACCCCGGCTGCGTTGCACTCACGGGAGGATCGGCAGGCGGACACCTGACCGCGCTGGCGGCGCTGACCCCCAACGAACCGACATTTCAGCCGGGCTTTGAAGGCGAGGACACCTCCGTGGTGGCAGCGGTCCCGGTCTATGGCGTCTATGACTTGCTGGATCGGGCCGGTGACTCGCCGCCGGAGCAGGAGGTTTTCCTGCGGCGCATCGTCATTGGCGCGTCGAAAGAAGAGGCCTACCAAACCTGGCATGACGGATCGCCGCTGTCCTGGATCAACTCCGCGGCTCCGCCGTTTCTCGTGATCCACGGTGGCAACGACACCTGGACGAACCCGGAGCAGGCCCGCGCGTTTAGCGCCGCGCTCGCGCGGGTATCGCGCAACCCGGTCGCCTACGCGGAACTGCCCGGGGCTCAGCACATGTTCGACTTGCTGCCCACCGTCCGTGCCGCGGCCACGGTGGCTGCGATCGACCGATTCCTCACCTGGGTCGTCCACCGTCGGACCGCTGCTCATTCGTCCGCAGCGGCGGGGTACGCGACCGCCATCGAATAACCGAATTAGGATCGGCTGCAGGCGAAGACGCCGCACCGGTCTGCTCACGCCGTGCAACCATCTCTATGCTCTCAGCGCCGAGCACGAGTTAACGGCGTGCCGGCTGGCTTCGGTGCGGCGGTCGGAGTGACTGTCTATTTTGACTAGCACATCCGGACGGATAGCGTACAGTAATGGCGGCGCGCACGGCAGGACGACGCATGGAGGAACTATGCGCATCGATCAAGGTATCGGCAGATCGGCGCTGGCGCTCGCGTTGGCTACAGCGACGCTGGCCAGTGTGGTCGGGATCGGCGCCGCGCCGGCGCGCGCGGACAACAAACGCCTCAACTCCGGTGTCTTCGGCAACATTTACACCGCACAGAAGCAGAACGGCTGTCTGGTTGATCCGCGCTGGGACGGGCGGTTGATCGACGCCGCCCACCGGCACACCCTTGACGTGCTGAGTAACGGCAACCTCAACGGTGACATCGGCTCCGATGGCTCAACCCCGCAGCAGCGGGCCGCCGAAGCCGGGTTCACGGGTGCGGTCGCCGAAACGGTGGCGATCAACCAGTCGATGGCCATCAACAATCTCGATGTCCTCACCCAGTGGTGGAACGATCCGGCGTCGCGGGCGACCATGCAGGACTGCCGGTACACCGCGCTGGGCGTGTGGTCGGAAAACAGTCTGACCCGAAGCGTGGTTGTCGCGACGTACGGGCAGCCGCAATAAGTTCATCCCGGCCTGACCGGGTTCGTCGGGAGTTTATGCAGGACAGCGAGGCTCGGGAAAGCCCTTGCGGCGTCGCCTCGGATGCCATCGATTCCAAGCACCGCCTCGACCGGTGTAAGTTGAATGCCTGTCGCCCTTTTCCCGACTGGGGAACTTGACGGCTTGCCGGCCGCTGCAGCGGCACTGGGCTTGAACTGCTGAGACAGCCAGTCAAGAGAAGCTGAGACGCGGGGTCATCGCGCAAGCGGCGGGGAATGCTTACCGTTTGAAGGCCAGTGAACACGGCTAGCGCGGCCGCGCTGTTCTTCTCGGGGGATGGTGCGCCCGTCGGCCACCGTCGAGAGAGGTTCGTGCTTGACTCAGATCGACTCGATCGTGAAGCCAGTGCGCGCGGTGGGCGGGTTCTTCTCCACGGCGTTGGAGACGCTTTATCTGATGCCGCAGCGGCCGTTTGCCTGGCGTGAGTTTCTGCTGCAGTCCTGGTTCGTCGCGCGGGTCTCGATCATGCCGACGATCATGCTGTCGATTCCGTTCACGGTCCTGGCGGTGTTCGAGATAAACATTCTCTTGGTGGAATTCGGTGCCGCCGACTTCTCCGGGGCCGGCGCCGCTTTCGGGGCGGTGACGCAGATCGGCCCATTGGTGACGGTGTTGGTGGTCGCGGGTGCGGGTGCGACGGCCATGTGCGCCGATCTCGGAGCGCGGACCATCCGCGAGGAGCTGGACGCCATGCGGGTACTGGGCATCAATCCCATTCAGGCGCTGGTAGTTCCGCGGGTTTTGGCCGCGACGTTCGTCGCATTACTGCTGAATTCGGTAGTCGCCGTGGTCGGTATCGTGGGCGGGTTCTTCTTCTCGGTTTTCGTGCAACACGTCACGCCGGGGTCCTACGTTGCAGGGATGACGGTAATTACCGGAACGCCTGAGGTGATCATCTCGGCGGTGAAGGCAGCCCTGTTCGGCCTGACGGCCGCGCTCATCGCCTGCTACAAGGGCATCTCTGTGGGTCACGGCCCCGCGGCCGTCGGCACGGCCGTCAACGAAACCGTCGTGTTTTCTTTCGTCGCGCTGTTCGTCATCAACCTGCTCGCAACAACTGTCGGCGTGAAGGCGACGATGTGAGCGTTGCGCGGGGAGTGACGCCGCGGCTCGACCGCACCGTCCGGACGTGGGCCCGTGGCTGGAACCGCGTCGGGCAACAGACGGCGTTCTACGTCCGCACCATCGCGGCGACGCGCGACGCGTTGGTGCACTACCGCTTCGAGGTATACCGCCAAGTGGCCGCGATGAGCATGGGCACCGGGGCTTTGGCCGTCGTCGGTGGAACGATTGTCATCGTCGGCTTTCTGACGCTGTCGGCGGGTGCGCTGATCGGGGTGCAGGGCTACCAGCTGTTGGCCAATGTGGGAGTGGAGGCGCTCACCGGATTCACCTCCGCCTATTTCAATGTGCGCATCATCGCACCACTCGTCACGGGGATTGGATTGTCGGCCACGCTCGGCGGCGGGGCGACGGCCCAGCTGGGTGCGATGCGCATTGCCGAAGAGATCGACGCCCTGGAAGTGATGGGAATTCGCACGGTCGCCTACCTGGCCGGTACGCGCTTGCTTGCTGGGATAGTTGTGGTGATACCGCTGTACTGCGTCGCGGTGCTCATGGCGTTCACTGCGGCTCGGTTCACCACCATCACCCGCGGCCAGTCCACCGGCGTCTACGACCACTACTTTTACACCTTCCTGCATCCAACGGACCTCATCTGGTCATTCCTGCAGGTGATTGTGATGGCAATAGCCGTCATGGTCATCCACACGTACTACGGCTATACCGCTTCGGGAGGCCCCGCGGGTGTGGGAGAAGCAGTCGGCCGTGCGGTTCGAGCCTCACTGGTAGTGGTGGTGGTTATCACCCTGGCGATATCTCTGTCCGTGTACGGCCACTCCGGTAACTTCCACCTGGCGGACTGAAACCATGACCGACGATCGATACCTGCGCCTCCGGCCCGCCTGGTGGACGCTGATTCTCGTCGCCGTCGTCGTCGCGATCACCTTCATGACTGCGGCGCTTTTCAATGGCACGTTCGGCTCCTACGTCCCTGTCACTTTGACCTCCGACCGAGCGGGCCTGGTGATGGAGTCCGGCGCCAAAGTCAAGCTGCGCGGCCTGCAGGTAGGAAGGGTGGCGCAAGTCAACGGAGGGCGCGAACCGGTCCGCCTCAAACTCGAGCTCGACCCCGACGCGATCAAGTACATCCCAGCCAACGTGCAGGCGCAGATACGCTCCACCACGGCGTTCGGCGCGAAATACGTCGATCTCGTCTACCCTCAGCACCCAGTGCCGCAACGTCTTTCGGCGGGCGCGGTGATCCAGTCCCGCAACGTCACCGTCGAGGTGAACACCGTTTTCCAGAACCTCGTTGAGGTGCTGCAGCAAATTCAGCCGGACAAACTGAACGGCGCGCTGACCGCGCTCGCCGAGGCGTTGCAGGGGCAGGGTTCGCGGATCGGTCAAGCCATCACCGATGCCGACGAGGTGCTGGGGGCGGTGAATCCGCGGGCCGATGCGATCACCGCGGACTGGCGATCGTTCAAGGGATTCAGCGACGCTTACGGTGATGCGGCGCAAAACATCCTCAAAGTTCTCAACAGCGGTTCGACGACCGCCGCCACCATCACCGCGAACGCGCGCGCGCTGGATTCGCTGCTGCTGTCCGTTACCGGTTTCGCCGAGAGCGGGACGAACCTGATCGCGCCCAATAGGGACAACTTTGTCAATTCGGTCAACGTGTTGGCGCCGACGGCCGATCTACTGTTCAAGTACAACCCCGTGTACACCTGCCTGTTCCTGGGATCGAAGTGGTTGATCGACAACAACATTAAGTACTCGTTAGGCGGTAACGGGAAGTCGGCCATCCTGGATGCTGGGCTGGCGTTTGGTGACGATAAATACAACTATCCGCAGCACCTGCCGATTGTCGGAGCCAAAGGCGGACCCGGCGGCAAGCCTGGTTGCGGATCGCTACCAGACCCCACCAAGCAGTATCCAATGCGGGCCCTCGTCACCAACACCGGTTGGGGCGGCGGCAACGACATCCGGGTGAATCCGGGAATTGGGTTCCCGGGTTGGGCGAACTACTTGCCCGTCACCCGTGGCACACCCGAACCGCCGGTGGTGCGCAACCAGGGCGACTCGGCACCGCCGCCCTCGGGTCTCCCACCGTTCGGGGCTCTGCTCTACGCACCCGACGGGACACCGCTTTACCCGGGTCTGCCACCGGCGCCTCCGCCGGGGGCGCCGCGCGAGGGTGAGCCTGCCCCGGGGTCAGAACCGTTCACCCCCTTCGCGCCGGCGCAGGTACAGCCCACACCGGCATCGCCGGCCCCGCCACCGCCACCGCCACCGGACGCAAGACCACCCGCTGAGCCGTCGCCATGATCGTCGACCTGAACAGACAAGGACACAGTCACCCGTGAGAGACAATCTGGCAGGTGCGGTGCTGCGCCTGGCCGTATTTGTTGCGGTGTGTCTTATGGCGTTTTTTGCCCTACTCGCGGTTTTCGCGCAATTGCGATTCGGAAAAGAGCGCTCATACAACGCGATCTTCACCAATGTCAGCAGCCTGAAGAACGGTGACTTCGTCCGCATCGCCGGAGTCGAGGTGGGCAAGGTGAAGAGCATGACGCTGCAGCCCGACACCACCGTGCGCGTCGAGTTCACCGCCGACGACTCCGTCGTGCTGACGCAGGGTAACAGGGCGAGCATTCGATACAACAACCTCATCGGCGACCGTTACCTCGCCCTGGAGGAGGGAGCCGGCTCACCCGCCAAACTGCTGGTCGGCGGCACGATTCCGGCGACCCGAACCTCTCCCGCGCTGGATCTCGATGCCCTCGTCGGCGGTTTCCGCCCGTTGTTCCAAGCGTTGAACCCCGACCAGATCAACGCCCTCTCCGGACAATTGATTCAGGCCTTTCAAGGCGAGGGAGCGACCATCGGTTCGGTACTTAGCCAGACCGCGGTGTTCACCTCCACACTGGCGGACCGCGATCAGCTGATCGGACAGGTGATCACGAACCTGAATGTCCTGCTCGGAACGCTGGGTGACCAGGGCGGCAAATTGGGCAAGGCGGTTGACTCGTTGGCTCAACTGATCCATGGCCTGTCCGAACGCAAAGTCGATATCAGCAACTCGGTGGCATACAGCAACGCCGCTTCACGCTCTGTCGCCGACCTGCTTTCGGCAGCGCGTCAGCCGCTGCAGAAAGTGGTTCACGAGACCGACAGAACCGCTGCCCTCGTCATGGCCGACCACGACTACGTGGACAACGTGCTCGCCACGATGCCCGACGACTACAGGGCGCTGTCGCGCCTGGGACTCTACGGCGACTACTTCTCCTTCTACCTCTGCGATCTCATCCTGAAAGTCAACGGCAAGGGTGGTCAGCCGGTCTACATCAAGGTCGCCGGCCAGTCGTCGGGGAGGTGCACGCCAAAATGAGACCGCTGTTCGAGCGTGACCCGCTGATACTCGGCGGTATCGGCCTCGGCTTGACCGCCGCTGTGGTCTTCGGGGCGCTGAACTACAACAAACTGCCATTCCTCAACAGCGGCAAGACCTACAGCGCCTATTTCGCCGAGGCCGGTGGTTTGAATCCGGAAGAGCCGGTACAGGTGTCGGGCATGAGAGTGGGTCAAGTTTCCAGCGTCGACCTCGACGGACCGCGCGTACTGGTCACGTTCAAAGTGAACGGCGACGTCCATCTCGGCGAGCGGACCGAAGCCGCGATCAAAACCAAAACCCTGCTGGGCGCCAAGTTTCTGGAAGTCACACCGCGTGGTAACGGCAACCTTTCGGGCACCATCCCCGAAGACAGAACGACATCGCCCTACCAGTTGCCGGACGCCCTTGGCGACCTCACGACGACGATCAGCGGACTCGACACCGCGCAATTATCCAATTCACTTGCCACCCTTGCCGATACGTTCTCGCAAACACCTCCGGATCTCAAAGTCGCGGTGCAGGGCTTGGCGCGGTTCTCGCAGACGCTCAATGAGCGCGACCAACAGCTGCGATCGTTGCTGGAACACGCCCGCAAATTCAGCGATGTGCTCGGGAAACGCAGTGACGAGATCGCATCTCTGGTAGCAGACACCAATGCATTGTTGCTCCAGTTGAGTACGCAAAGTGCTGCCCTGGAACATATTTCGGGCAACATCACTTCGGTCAGCAGGCAACTCAAAGCATTCATCGGCGATAACCGTGACACCCTCAAGCCCGCGCTGGACAAGCTCAACGGTGTGCTGACGATGGTCAACAACCACAAGGCCGACCTCCAGAAGAGCCTGAAATACCTGAACCAATACGCGATGTCGCTGGGAGAGTCCGTCGGGTCTGGGCCCTTCTTCAAGGCCTACCTGGTCAACCTGGCACCCGGACAGTTCATCCAGCCGTTCATCGATGCCGCATTCACCGATCTCGGACTCGATCCCCACACCCTGCTGCCCTCGCAACGTACCGACCCACAAACAGGCCAACCGGCAACGCCACCAATGCCGCTGCCGTACCCGCGGACCGGCCAGGGTGGTCCAGCCCGGCAGACCCTTCCCGACGCCATCACCGGCAACCCGGCGGATCCCCGCTACCCGTATCGCGAGCCAGCGCCGGCGCCGCCGCCGGGCGGTCCGCCGCCCGGGCCGCCGGCGCCCGCCGCGCCGGGACAGGCCGGACCGGAGCCGACGACGGCGCCCCCGCCCATCAGCGCAGTACCGTCAACGCCACCCCCGGCCAGTCAGCCGTCCGCGACGACCGGAACCTCATGATGGCCCGGAATCGCGCGCGCCTCGGTGTGGCTGTGCTGTTGGTGGCGGTCATCGCCGGTGGGGTGGTCACGGTCATCCGCACCGCTGAAACCACCCACCGGACGAATATCACCGCTTACTTTGCCAACACCACCGGCATGTTCCCGGGTGATGAAGTACGGCTGCTCGGTGTACGAGTAGGCAAGATCGATCGCATCGACCCCCAGCCGCAGCGCGTGAAAGTGTCTTTCTGGGTGAACGACAAGTATCCGATCCCGGCCGACGCCAAGGCGGTGATCCTGTCGCCGACGTTGGTGACGTCGCGGGCCATTCAGCTGACGCCGGCATACACCAAAGGGCCAAAAATGGCCGACCACGCGGTCATTCCCCAGGACCGTACCGCGGTACCCGTCGAATACGACCAGTTTCGCCAGCAGCTTGAGAAACTCACCACCGCACTGCAGCCAACCTCCCCGGGCGGCGTGAGCACCCTCGGCGCATTCATCAACACCGCCGCGGACAACTTGCGCGGCCAGGGAGCGAACATCCGCGACACTCTCATCAAGATGTCACAGGCCTTTTCGGCCCTGGGCGACCACAGTGACGACCTGTTTACGACGGTGAGAAACTTGTCCCTTGTCGTCACGGCTCTTCGTGACAGCAGCGACGTGCTGCGCGGACTCAACCAAAACCTTGCCTCGGTGACTTCTGTCCTCGCCCATGGCGACAATGCAGTAGGCCGGGCTGTCGCGGCGATCAATGACGTGGCGGGCGATGTACAGCGGTTCGCAAACGACAATCGCGAGACGCTCGGTGACTCCGCGGACAAACTCGCGGCCCTTGGCACGACGCTGAATCAGAGCATCGACGAAATCGAGCAAGCGCTGCACGTCGCGCCGACGCTCTTTTCCAACTTCCTCAACATCATGCAACCGGCACAACAGTCGATCACCGGCGCCGTCGTGTTGACCAACTTCGCTAATACGATCCAATTCTTGTGCGGAGCGATTCAGGCCGCGTCGCGGCTGGGTGCCGAGCAGTCGGCGAAACTGTGCGTGCAGTACTTGGCGCCGATCATCAAGAACCGTCAGTACAACTTCCCGATGTTCGGCGAGAACGCGTTCGTCGGCGCGCAAGCGCGCCCTAACGAGATCACCTACAGCGAGGACTGGCTGCGGCCGGACTATGTCCCGCCGCCGGCACCGCAGGCGCCACCACCACCTGCCGCGCCTCCACCGCCGGCCGAACCCACCCAAACGGATCCGAGTAGGGGCCTGCAGGGACTCATGGCACCATCGGGAGGAGGGTCGTGACACCGGCATTACGCGCAGCGGTTGGTTCCGTGGTCAGCGTCGCACTCCTGTTGACTGCGGGCTGTGGCTGGCGGGGCGCCAACTCCATCCCCCTACCCGGAACTGCCGGCGGCGGGCGCGGCGCCTACACCATCCGGGCTCAACTGCCCGATGTCACCAACATCGAACAGAATTCACGCGTTCGGGTGGGCGATGTGACGGTCGGCAATATCGCCAAGATCGAACGCCAGGGCTGGCATGCGCTGGTCACCATGACCATCGACAGCAACGTCGAGTTGCCCGCCAACGCTACCGCCACCATCGGTCAAACCAGCCTGCTCGGTTCGCTGCACGTGGAACTGGCTCCACCGAAAGACGTTCCCCCGGAAGGTAAACTGCACAACGGATCGTTGATTCCGCTGTCGGCGGGCCACAGTTATCCGACCACCGAGCAGACCCTTGCCGCGGTATCACTCTTGTTCAACGGAGGCGGCCTGGCGCAGGTCCAAGTCATCACCAAAGCCCTCAGCACCGCTTTCGATGGGCGGGAAGGCGACGTCCGTCAACTCGCAGACCGGGTGAACGAATTCGTCGGCCACTTACGGGATCAGACCGCCGATATCATCGCTGCCACCGAGAGCCTCGACCGGCTGACGGGTCAGTTCGCCGACCAGCAACCCATCCTGGACAAAGCAATCAAGACAATTCCGGATGCGCTGGGCGTGCTCAACGGAGAACGGGAACAGCTCGTCGACGCAGTGGACAAGTTCGGCAAGCTCAGTGCGGTGACTGCGGACTCGGTGAACAAAACAAAGGATGACTTGGTCAAGGAACTCAAAGATCTGGGGCCAGTGCTTGAATCACTGGCCAATTCGGGCCCGGCCCTAACGCGTGCATTTGACTACCTGGGTACGTATCCGTGGTATCGGCCGGGCATCCGCAACTGGGTTCGCGGCGACTACGCCAACCTCACCGGTGTGTTCGACTTGACGCTGAGCCGACTGGACTCGTCTTTCTTCACCGGCTCAAGGTGGGAAGGAAACCTGACCGAACTGGAAATGCAGTGGGGTCGCACCATGGGGCAGCAACCCAGCCCGTACACCGCTGCGAACCCACTGGTGGTGCCGTACAAAGCGGATCAGGGACCGTAGCGATGCATTTAACCAGGGGAGTCAGGATCCAGCTGACCATCTTCGCGCTCGTCGCGGTCATCGCCGCGGCGGTGATGAGCCTCGGCTACATGCGGCTGCCCGCTCTGCTGTTCGGCGTCGGTCACTACACGGTCACCGTGCGGCTGCCTGCAACCGGAGGGCTTTACGAAAGCAGCAACGTCACCTACCGCGGGGTTGAGGTGGGCCGGGTCACGGAAGTGCGGTTGACCGACACCGGCATCGCCGCGGCACTGTCGCTGCGATCAGATGTGCCCATCCCGTCAGATCTCGAAGCGGAAGTGCACAGCCAGTCCGCCGTCGGAGAGCAGTACGTTGAGCTGATTCCCAGGAGCGGCGCCGCGCCACCACTGAAGAACGGTGACGTCATCCCGGAAAGCCGAGCGTCTGTTCCGCCGGATATCAACCAGTTGCTCGATCAGACCAACCGCGGCCTAAAGGCGATTCCGCAGAATAATCTGCGCACGGTTGTTGACGAGAGCTCGATAGCGCTGAGCGGCCTCGGCCCGGATCTCGCCCGGCTGGTGAAAGGCTCGACGGCGCTGGCCATCGACGCCCGCAAAAACCTGGACGCTATCACTGCATTGATCGACGGGGCCAAACCGGTGCTGGACTCGCAGGCGGACACGTCAGAGTCGATCAGCACGTGGGCCGACAGCCTGGCCGACGTGACTGGACAGCTGAAAACCAACGACGATTCGGTGCGGGGTGTTCTGCAGCGGGCCGGTCCCGCCGCCGACGCTGGTCGTCAACTGCTGGACCGTTTTCAGCCGTCGTTGCCCGTGCTGCTCGCAAATCTCGTCAGTATCGGCAACCTGGCCCTGGTGTATCACCCGAGCCTTGAGCAGCTGCTGGTGTTGGTGCCCACGGGGGCGTCGTGGGGTGTCGCGCTGGCCGTCCCCAATCTGAACACAAATCTCGCGTACAAGGGATTGTGGGAAGCGTTCAATCTCAACCTCAACTTGCCACCTCCGTGCACGACCGGGTTTTTGCCGGCTTCCCAGCAGCGGTCGCCATCGATGGTGGACGCGCCGGCTCGTCCTGCCGAAGACCTGTACTGCCGGGTGCCGCAGGACTCGCCGTTCAACGTGCGCGGTCTCCGGAACACCCCGTGCATTCGCAAGCCGGGCAAGAGGGCTCCCACAGCAAAGATGTGCAACTCCGACGAGCAGTACGTGCCGCTGAACGACGGTTACGCATGGAAGGGGGACCCGAACGCGACGTATTCGGGACAAAACATCCCGCAGTCGCGTCCGGACGTGCCACCTTCGACATCATGGCCCAATCCGCCGCTACCCCCCATCTCAGCAGTCCCCTACGATCCGGCGACGGGCACCTACACTGGGCCGGACGGCCGCGTGCATACTCAGGCTGACCTAGCGCAGCCAACCAAGGAGAAGTCGTGGCAGGACATGCTGCTGCCCCCGAAGAACCCCTAAGCGACGATGGAGGGGCGCACAGCGTCACGAACGCAGAACGCGTCGATGCCGAGGACTCTAACTCGACCACGCAGGTCGATGAAGAGGCCATCGACGGCGACGGTGCCGAATCCGCTCCCGACACCGAGGTCAGCCCGGCCCCAGACGCCGACGGCACCGACGCCGCCGACAGCACTGACACCGCCGAGGCGGATGGGGAGGCTGGGCGTAAACCGCGTGCACGGCGCCTCGCCCCGGTACGGCTCGCTCTGGTGTTCGGTGTCGTCGCCTTTGTCGCGGTCGGGACGTTGAGCGGGTGGCTGGGCTATCGCGACTACCAATCCGCCAAGCTCGAGAACCAGCGCCACCAGTTTCTCCAAGTCGCCCGCCAGGGCGCCATAAATCTGACGACCATCGATTGGCAGGAGGCCGACGCCGATATTCAGCGGATTCTGGCCGGGGCCACCGGGTCGTTCTACGATGACTTTTCCCAGCGCGCGCAACCCTTCATTGAGGTCGTCAAGCAGGTTAAGTCGAAGTCGGTCGGCGCTATCACCTTGGCGGGGCTCGAGTCCTACTCCGGCCACGAGGCCCAAGCACTGGTGGCAGTCAATGTGAAGACCACTACCGCCCAGGCGCCTGATCCGCAGGCACGAGCCTGGAGAATGAGATTGACTGTGCAACAGGCCGGTAACGACATGAAAGTTTCGAACGTGGAGTTTGTGCCGTGAAGTCGCGATTGGCGGCAATAGCCAAGGATCGACGACCCAGGCTAGGCCGGGTTAAATCGCCCGACCGTGACGAAGCGCAGCCCGAGGTAAGCATCCCTGACGAAATGCCCAACGGCCAGAAGGGATCGACTACCGAGGCAGCTGCCGAAGTCGCGCCGGTGCAGCCGGTCATCGAGTCGTGTTCCGCGGATTCCGTGGAGGATCGGGTAGAGAGTCTTGACGTTACCGTCGAGGAATCCCAGAATCGGGACGACTCAGACGAGGACGCGGAGGCGGGGGAGCCGAGCGCCGAGCCCGACGATGCAGCACCGAGGCAACGGCGATGGGTCCGCGTGCTGGCGTTCGCAGTATTGCCGACATTGGTGTTATTGGTCGCACTCGCGGGCGCCTACGCCAGATGGCAGAACGGGTCGAGAGATGCCAACAACATCGCCGGGACGGAATCGGTTCAAGCTGCCCGCGATACGACGGTCGCCATACTGGCCTATAAGCCCGAAACCGTTGAGCAACAACTGATCGCTGCGCGGGACCGATTGACCGGTCAGTTTCTTGACTCTTACAGTTCGCTCACCCACGACGTCGTGATCCCCGGCGCCAAGCAGAAGCAAATTTCGGCGACTGTCACCGTCCCTGCGGCAGCGCCCGTCTCAGCGACCCCCACTCATGCTGTCGTGCTGGTCTTTGTCGATCAAACGGTAATGGTAGGCGCGGACCCGCCAACTGACACGGCGTCGGTCGTCCGCGTGACCCTCGACAAAGTGGCAAACCGCTGGCTCGTATCGGCGTTCGACCCTATCTAGACCCGAGCCGACTACCGCCAACGATCGGGCAAGCCGGTAGGCCGAAGGCGATGCACCCGTCCATCGCCGGAAGGCACGGGTGAAAGCGCTCGGCTCGGAAAAGCCGAGTCGAGCCGCGAGGGCTGCGACGGTTTCGTCACCTCGGTTCAAGCTCTCAATTGCCTCATCACAGATGACTTGTTCACGCAGACCCAGGAAAGACGTATTTTCCTCCCGCAGTCGGCGATGCAATGTCTGTCGGCTCATACCGACCATGGAAGCGATGTCGTCGCAACTCATCGATTCGCTCCCGAGGTAATTTCGCAGGATGCGTCGCACCCGCTCGGCGTGCGAGTCTGCCACCTCCTCTGATTTGAGCAGGCTTTGCGGCGCGGAGCGCAGGAGGGCTTCGATGTCCGCGTGGGTCCGGTTGATCGGTTCCGCCAGTATCCGACGGTCAAACACCAGCTCCGCTCGCGGAGCCATAAACTCAACCTCACAGCCGAACATCGACTGGTAATCGCCGTATTCGGCGGGCGCCGGATGCGGAACCCGCACGCTCATCAAGCGCACCGATCGGTCAATCGCCCACGAGATGCAGCGATGGGTGATGGCCAATAACACGGCAGTCCGGGCCGGGTTCGCGTCGGCCCGAGCGTCGATTGTCAGCGTCGCGGTCGCCGGCTCCTCCGCCAACAAGATCGCCGGCAATCCGGGCAGCGCCCGCTCGCATTGCCCGAGCAGCCTGACCGCGGCTCCGATGTTCGGCGTCCCAATCAGCGCGGACGCTAGCAGCCGCAACGTCCCGCGCGGGACAGGACATGACCCCATTCCGAACAGATCGTCGTCGGTGTGGTGCCACAGTTGCTCAATCAGCTTCGCCAGTCCCTCGACGGTCAAACCATCACACACCATCACGCGTCGGTCCGACGACGTATTGGCTGTCTCCGGCAGTTCCTGCAGATCCAACCCGCGCCGATATGCCAAGAGCGCAAATGCATTCGCGAAATATCCCGGAATCGAATACGTCGGTTTCAGCGGTTCGCGGGTCTCCGGGCCGGAGTCGACGGCGATCAGGCAGCGGCGTCCGGGGACGGCTGCGCTGTTCATCGTGGCACCGCTTCCATCGTTTGACCGCATGGTCCGCAAGCGTACCCCAAAAGGTTACCTGGTTATATGATTCCCTGATCCTGAGGCAGTGGCCGCTCTAGTTGGACGGCCGCTCGGTTAGCTGTAGCCAAATGGTCCTGCGATGTCGTCAACACCGCAGAGGCGACCGCTACGGCTGCCGAACAGCGGGGGTGACGCGCACCGTCAAGCCACCGCAGTGACGGTGCGGAGCGTCATGGATCTGGGCGCAAAGACCCAGGAGCGAGCCAACGCAGTTAATTCGACGGAACGTGGCCGAAAGTCGATCGAGCGAACGCGCGAAATCGCTGGTTCGGTGGCAGTGCCCGCACCGCAGGCGGTGTCGCTCGGCGGTTAAGCCGTTACTAGGCCTCTTGTTTCAAAGTCGTGCTTGCTGTGGGCCAAAATCGCTACAGGTGGATTCGACGGGGTCGCCGTACCGCGAGCAACCCGTGCCCGTCGCCTGGTATAGCACCCCCCGTTGGGTGTACTCCAGGTAGACATGGGCGACACCGGGTCCCGGTTCGAATTGGCACCGACCGCTTTGGCCCGGAGCAAACACACAGACCTTTGAACTCTGCGGGGCTACCTTACCGGGGCAGATGCCCGGGGTCAGCGTCGCCGTGACCACGTCAACGCCGGAGGACGGGTGGATCAGCTGCGGTGGGGAGAGGGTGAACGCGCATAGCTCATCCGCATCGGCCGTCGGGCTTGGCAGCACACCGTTGATCGATCCGATGAGCAAAGCTGACACGCATAACCCCAGGTAGCGGCGGATCATAGTTCTACCATAGTTGCGGAGTCCTTGTGCCGGAAGACTTTGCAAATAATTCGGTCGTTCAGCGTCCGAATCACCACAGCGTGACTCGGCGCGCGGCAGCGACGGCTGGAAACGACGGCCGCCGCGGCGACCAGTAGACGTTGTCGTCGTCCCCAGATTCCAGCGCGCCAACACAGTTTGTGTCACAGGCGCTCACGCGGTGCGAATCGATGCGTGCTGCCCATAGTGTGAGTCCTTCTGCTACCTGAGGTACGTCGCCAGGTCACCCGCCATCGCACCGAGCTCGGGCCCCCACGAAGACCAGCCGTGATCACCGCCGGTTGGCAGGTCGAAGTGCGCGTTGCTGCCCATGGCGGTCCGAAAATGTTCGTAGAATGACAAATTGCTGCCCTGTGCCTGGTCGGGATAGCCGATCATGGCCGCTGGATCGCTGGCGGTCAGGGAGCGGGGGCTGTAGATCCAGAGCCGTGTGTTGTTGTTGACCAGTTCAACGATGTGCCTGTCGGGGTCGTGCGCCGTCCAGTGGTCTGCTTGCGGCATACCCCACATGTTGCGGGTGTCGACGTTGCCGTAGCGCTCCATCCCGGCGGTGATCGCTCCGTTCATGAAGGTGGCCGACGGAGTCAGGAATCCTGACATGGATCCCGCGTAGCGGAATCGGTCGGGGTGGAAGGTGGCCAGCATGAGCGCGCCAGTGCCCCCCTGGGCCGCGCCGACGACCGCATGACCTCCAGGAGCCAACCCCTTGTTGGCGGCCAGCCAGACGGGTAGCTCGCGGGACAGGAACGTCTCCCACTGACGGCTGCCGTCCTGCTCCCAGTCAGTGTAGAGACTGTAGGCACCACCAGCTGGTGCGGCCACTGAAAAGCCCTTTCCTGCAAGGGTATTCATCGCATTGCCAGCGGTGACCCAGTTGCTGACCTCCGGTGCGGCGTTGAAGGCGTCGAGCAGATAGACCGCGTACGGACCGCCGGCCGAAAAGGCTACCGGGATATCGCGGCCCATTGCCGCTGACGGCACCATCAAATACTCCACCGCGGCCGCTTTTGCGAACGGCGTTGGGCTCAAAGCCAGAACAACCAGCGCGGTTACCACCGCACGCAGCAGAACGGGGATGCTGACAGGCGCGCCAGCAGGGAACCTGCGCAGCGGCACTTTAAATCACGCCTTCGGCTGCACCGCGCGGCCGACGCAGCTCACAGGCAAACCGGACTGGAGTGTTCCCGTCGCTGACTTCGTCATCCGCACCGTAGGCGTTATTCGGATTCACGTCCTACCCTTCGCCGATCTTGATCGTTCCGGCGCCTCGCGCTGCCGGAAGTAAGCCTCTGGCCGAAACCTCTAACCACGTTACAAGGATAGGGGCCGCGAAGGGAAGTAATCGGCAAGGCCCGGGTGCCCGTAGCGCACGCCCACCGTTGCGGACATGCTGTGCTGCTGCGCCCGCCGGATCAGGACTGCTCCGAGTCATCGAGGGCGAGCGCGACGAAGCTCGTCAAGGCGGCGTCAAGCGCGTCGCGGCTGAGCCGCGATGCTTTCCGCGTGGCGCCCGCATGCTGGCTGAACAGTGCGTGGATCAACAGGCCGCCGCCGATGGCTTCCAGGATGGCCACGCTGTTGGCGGTCTTGCGGAGCTGGCCCTTGCGTGCCGCTTGGTCGAGGGCGGCGACGTTGAGCTCGAAGTTGGGGTCGACCACTCGGCTTCGATAGGCGGTGTAGAGATCGGGAAACTGGGCCGCCTCGAGGTGGATCCTTAGGCTGGCGACGCCGTCGGATGAGGTGAAGTAGTCATAGATGTCTCGGGCGTAGGTCATGAGCTGATCGCGAATGCGGCCCTTGGCCGCTCACAGTCGGCAGGACCGCATCAGCCAGTGCGTCGAGCAACAGGTTTTCCTTATCGGCGTAGCGCCGGTAGAGCACATCTCTGCTGACTTGAGCGGACTTGGCGACGCGATCGAAATGGAAACCCGTCCAACCGAATTCTGCGTAAGCTTGTCGGGCAGCCCGCAGCACCCGCGCGTCGATGTCGGGATCGCGCCGCCGGCCGCCGCCCGGCCGGCGGCGACGTATCGGCTCTGCAGGCGATGGGTCGCTGCCTGCATTCTGGTTCTGCGGTTGCTTACGTGCGACTGCCAAGGGCATGCCATCCCTTCTCATCAGCCGATGGGTCACCGGCGAAAACTCTATCCCGATGCTATTGCCAACACATTGTGTCGGTAATAAGGTGTCGTTGTCTACATCAGCTCCACAGCCCCCAAAGCAGTCGCGACACCGTGTGTTCTCCGAGCCCTACCCGGGCTTGACCCGCGATCGGGGTGTCTCCGACCCGAATAGCTATCAGACAAGTCCAGACCAGGAAGAGCAGCAGCATGGCATCAGATATCGGATCTTTTCAGCACCGCGCGCTGACGGCGTCGTACACGCCCGACGTGAAAGTGCACCACCCCTACAACACACCCTTCGGACTGAGCGAGCAGGTGGTCTACTTTTACGGCGGATGGCGCGAAGCCGACGGCACACTGCATGTCTTCGAGCGCAAGTTCATCGGCCCGATGACGGCTGGGCTCTGGCTGATGAACGCCCGGGGCGGATCAGTGACCATTGAGCCGGACTCTGCGAAAACCGTTCGGGGCGAGGTCAAGCGAGAGTACGCCGACGACCGGGTCTTGCTGCACGGAGCGATGATGGAAAAGGTCGGCGGGTCCGGCGGAGAGTTCCGGTTCGAGGCCACACCCGGCAAGTTCGAGTGGCGAGAAGGCGGCCTACTGTCGCTCGACGGCTCGCTGGTCGGACCCGGCGTCCAGATCTATGCGCCCGACGAAGCTGAGCCGATTCTGTACATCAGCGAGCTCTACCAGGTCGGCGGGACAGTGCTGGGCGACGAGGTCGAGGGCTTCGTCTTCTGGGACCACGCCTACTGGCCGTCGGGCTACGACTGGAAAGAGTTCCGAGTGTTCAAAGACCTTCAGCTCGGCTGGGAGGCGTTCGCCAACGAATACGACGACGGCACCATCGAATGGGGCCACCTGTGCCTGGGCCGCGACGGCTTTAACTTCACCGCCGTTGGAGATCAACACGGTGCGGTCGTGATGGACAGTGGCGTCACCGGCGGTCTTGACTTGGGCGATGAGGACTGGGCGCAGCGCTCACGCTGGAAGGCCCCACCGGTGAAGCGTGGACCTTCGAACTCGAGCACGGCGGCAAGCTGTCGGAGTTCTCCGCGGCTCGTTGGGGCGGCTACCGGGCACAAGCCGGCCACACGCGTCGGGTAGGCGATGACCGGGAGGTCCGGCTCGGCTTCAGCTGGCTGGAAACATTCGGTGACCGGATCCGCGAGAGCAAGGTTCCGTCGTTCGACGAAACCGCGGGCTGATGACAGGTGGCGCGCACCGAAAGGCTTCACCGGCTACCGTTTTGGCGGGGGAGAGCGAGTGAGCTCCAATGGCCGCGTCCTGGTCACCGGTGGAACGGGTGCCTTCGGCATCGCCACGACCAAGTGGCTCACCCGCGCCGGCCATGATGTCGTGGTTTTCGCCCGCCATGAACCGCCTGCCCTTCCCAAGGGCGCACGGTTTGCCGCAGGCGATATTCGTGACGCCGAGTCGGTTCGTCGCGGAATGGAGGGCTGCGACACGGTGGTCCACCTCGCGTGGGCGCTCAGCGGCTCGATAACCCACGCCGAAGCCGAGCCCATCAACATCGGTGGCACCCGCAACGTCTTGGAGGCCATGACTGGAAACCGGTTGCCGGCGCTTGGTGTTCGCCTCTTCGGTGACCGCCTATGGCGCACACGTCGATCACCCGCAGCCCTGGATAGAGCATGAAAAGCTCGATCCTGCCTACGGTTTGGTCTATGAATGGCATAAGGCGCAGGCCGAGTCGATGATCGCTATGTCTGGCGTTGAGGCTGTTCGGGTCCGTCCGACGGTCGTGGTCGGGCGCGATGCACGCAACGCGCCGGCGAATGTCTACCGGCAGCTCGCCATTCCAACCCTGGGCGGTACAGCGAAGATCCAGATGGCTCATCAGGACGACGTCGGACGGTTCTTCGCGTACGCGTGCGAGTCGGCCGCTATCGGCCCGGTGAACCTCGCTGCAGACGATGTGCTCACCTGGACCGAAGTCGCACGCCTGGCCCGCCGTCCAGCCGCCCCGACGCCACCATGCATTTTGGTGCCCGCGGTCCGAGCGTTGAGCAGGGTCGCCCCGATCGCCCGCTCAGCCCCGGAACTGTTCGACATGTTTCTCCGCTGGCCGATCGCCGACACCACCCGGCTGAAGGACGACTTCGGATTTCGGCTCGCTTACTCTTCGGCCGAGGCAATCGCCGACCAGGGCCGCCACTCCACCAGCCACATCGTGCTGGGTATGAAGGAGATTCGTCGACCGACCAAGCTGGACAGAACATCTCCGTGCCAACCGGCGCAGGCGGACCAGGCAGGCCGGTCCGTCGACGTACTCTCGGGCGAGGCCTGCGGCGAATTCGACACACCACGGGCAGACCCGAACTACCCCGAATGGACCTGCGCCAACCTGGAAGAAGCGTTCCCCGGCCCGATGACTCCGCTATCGTTAGAGTTGATCCAAGCGGCGTTGTTCAGCGGTGCTGACCAGGTTGCGCGTATTCTCCCAGTTCCGGACAAGATTCGGGATAACATCCGGCGTCGCCAGTTGGGCGTGTTCGGACATCGGCTGTACCAGAACGTGAGTGTCTTGCGCGAAATGGCTTCCTCGGTGCCGGGATACACTCCCGAGGACTTCGACCACCAGATCAACGGCCAGCCGTTCCCGGACGACTATGTGCGGCCGCGGATCAGCGCAGGCGACATTGTCGGCTACCTGAAATTCATAGTGACGGCTGGGCCTCGTCTGGCCGGGTTACGCAAGGCGGTAAGCGAAGTCGAGCGTCGCGCCTTCGAGCTGACCATCGAATCACATCCAGCCGCTGCACCTTCCGATGAACAATTGCGTGCGCGCATCGAATCGCTGTGGAACGAATGCATCGACGGTTGGAAAGTCGGTCTTCTGTGCACATTCCTTGTGAGCGCTCCGACAGCGATGCTTGAACGTCGTTACGGTCCCGCCGCGGTGACGAATTCACCTGGCAAGGGCGCCAGCTTGGCCAGTTCCCGCCTGCTGCGCGGAGTCAAGGAACTGTCGGCGCTGGCTCAGCACAGGCCCGAAGCCAAGGCAATCCTCCACTCGGGTATTGATGACCACGGCTGGATTGAACTGCAACAAGCAGACCCGGAATACGCACACCAGGTGAGTGTCCTGCTGGAAGCGGCAGGCCATCGCGGTCCGGGTGAGACCGAGCTGGCCAATCCGGTCTACGCCGACGTCCCCTGGCTTCTCCTGCGAGCAGTCGCGGGTGTCAGTGACGGGGCACCGGTCCCCACCGCCGACGGACAGCCGCGCGACCCACTCGGCAGGCTGTTGAACAGAACGAGCTGGTCGATGATCACTCAGCGCGAACGGTGCCGCGATGCGGTCATGCGTCTGACACATGAGCTGCGTTTGCTGCTGCGACAGTGGGGGTCTCGCCTGGCGGCTTGCGGCGCGCTCATCGAAGCCGATGACGTCTTCTACCTCACCAATAGCGAGCTGTTCTCATCGAGCCCGGATCTGATGGCCGCGGTTTCTCGGCGGCGCGCAGAGCGTGAGCGGTTGGCGAAAATCGATCTGCCCCTTCGGTTCACCCAACCCATTGACTTCACTGAATGCTCCGGTGCAGCCGGGCCCGATCGGGTGATCAGGGGTGTGCCCGCCGTTGCGGGCGTCGCTGTCGGTCGGGTACGGGTGTTGCGGTCACCTGAGGACGAACTCGAGCCCGGGGAAGTGCTGGTTGCCCGAGTCACCGACACGGGCTGGACTCCGTTCTTCGGTACCGCCGCCGCTGTTGTCACCGACATCGGTGGATCAATGTCGCACGCGTCGATTGTGGCGCGGGAATTCGGGATCCCGGCAGTCGTCGGCACCAAGAACGGATCACAGCTGCTAAGGGACGGGCAACTGGTGGAGGTTAACGGCGCAACGGGTTTGGTGACCGTAGTCGAAGAGGGCTGACTTTGATTCCGCGCTCGTGCGCATGGCAGCCCGCACTGCTATGTGCTGTCGGGAGCCCGGAAGAGAGCTTGCGGCAGTGTCGCATCCGAGGAATAAATACTTAACTTGGTGATTCTGATCTACACTCGCCGTAGCCAGCTTCACGCAAAGGGAAATCAATATGACCTTGTATCTTTGCTCAAAGTCCGGGGACGAGCTGGAACACGGTATGAGGCGGTCTCACCAGGGTAGCGGCCGGGCAATCCGTCACTGGCTTGTCCGCCGCTACGAGGGGATGGGATGCCAGCCACTGAAGCGTCGCGGCTCGCTGCTCGCCTTGCTCGCCGCCACGGCTGCTATCGGCGGAGTCACGCAGACGCTGGCACCGCCGGCGCATGCCGCTCCGGCGCCCGAGGTGGAGTACCTATACAACGTGACGGCACGGCGACATTACAATTTTCCGAGCAATGACGCGCTCAGCTACGGCCACGGGATCTGCGACAAGGTCGGTCAGGGCGAAAACTACGCCCAAGTGATCAGTGATGCGAAAAGCGACGTGACACCTAACGACGAGTTCGCGGCTAACTACCTCGTCTCCTACGCGGTCAACCTACTGTGCCCTGACCAGATCTGGCAGCTGCGGAACTCGGCGGCGCACTACCAGCCACCAGTGGGGTAATCGCGGTCGATCTTCGGGCTCAGCAGGGGTCGCAATTCATTGCCGGCCAACGATACCCAAGTTGCCGCGCAACATGTTGTACCGGAGCATCTCCCGAGTTCGACGCGATGCTGATGAGCTACACGCAGTCGCTAGCGAGCAAGCACATCAGGGCCAACGCATCGTCGACACCGGTATCTAGTGGTGTGTCTCGGAATTAGCTGACTTTTTCGAGCGCGATGCGGCCGCGTGCGATTTTGGCCAGGATCGACTCGGCTTTCGCAGTCGAGATGTAGGGGCGTGGGTCCCCATTGTGGGCGTCGAGGTATTCCTCGATTGAGGCGATCAGGTCGGGAACGAAATGAAATACCCCGCGCCGCAATTCCCTGCGAATCCCCGCGAATCCCCACGAATCCCCGTGCATGGCCGCGAAAGGTAAAGTTCCGATCCATGACGCGGGGCGCAAGTATTGCGGCTGTGAATAGAGTGCTTTCGCGGCGGGCGTGGTTAGGCGTGGCCGGTGCGGCAACGGTGGCCACACTGGCCGGGTGCGGATCAACGAAAACAAAATCAGCGCCCACGGTGACCGTCACCGTGCCTAGATCGGCGGTCATTCCCGACGAGAACGAGCTACCAGTGATCACCGATCCCCAAGTAGCCCTGGACACGTTGATGGCCGGTAATCAGCGTTTCGTTAAGAACAAGTTGCAAGAACCCGGCCGGGACCCCGCGCGCCGACTCAAACTAGCCCAGGGCCAAGACCCCTTCGCCACTATCCTGGCCTGCTCGGACTCACGGCTGCCACCCGAGCTGATCTTCGACCAAGGCTTCGGAGATCTGTTCGTAGTACGCGTGGCCGGCAACATCGTCGACGATTCACTCGTGGGCAGCATCGAGTACGCCGTCGACCATTTGCACACCCCGCTGATCATGGTGATCGGTCATGAGAAATGCGGCGCGGTCGAAGCGACCCTGGAATCAATCCAGCAACACCAGCTTGCCAACGGAGACATCGAAGTGCTGGTCGCCGCGATCACCCCGGCAGTCGCTGCGGCCGAACAGCGTTCCGGGGACCTGCTCGACAACACCGTCCGCGCCAACGCCCAACAATCACTGGATACGATCAACAAATCTTCCGAACTGACCGGCCCCCTCTCCAGCGGCCAATTCAAAGCCGTTGCCGCCTACTACAGCATCGACGACGGCCGCGTCAGCCTGATCTAATGGTGTGTGTCGGAATTAACTGACTTTTTCGAGCGCGATGCGGCCCCGTGCGAATTTCGCCAGGATCGACTCGGCTTTCGCAGTCCAGATGGAGGGGCGTGGGTCCTCATTGTGGGCGTCGAGGTATTCCTCGATTGAGGCGATCAGGTCGCCCTCCTCGGCGAACCGTGCCCGCCAGTTCGCCACCGACGCCGGCGACACGGATAGCGCCTGTGCAATAGCGGTATTGGCGGCGCCCTGCGACGCCATCAACAACGCCTTAGCCCGCAGAACCTCGCGATGGACACCCGACTGCGATTGGGCCAACGACTCAAGCTAATCACGCTGCCCCGCGAAAATCTCCAACGCTGCCAACCGGCTTCCTCGTAGCAAGGATCCTATCCAACCAATCCATAACGATTTTCGAGACACACCACTAGGTCGGCTAGAAGCGGGAGGCGATCGGTGCGCACCCTCACACCCTACGGTCAGCACGGCGGGGGATCGGCATCCCATTCGGTCAATGTCCAGCCGTCGGAAGGATTTCCGGTGACCACCACGCGGCCCATGTTCGGCAGTTGCTTGCTCGTCAGCAACGACCTGTCGGGATTACGCACGTTCATCAGCACCCAGAGCATGATCGCCCCGCCATGCGAGAACGCGACCGGGTTCTGCTCGCCGCTGTCGTAAATGTGTTGGACGGCATCGTCGAACCGCGCGTCAAATTCGTTGCCGTCCAACGAGCCCGGGATCCGCGCGCTGCGGTCGCCCTGCAACCACCGCATCGGGACGGCCAAGTAAGCCTTGGCGTTGGACTCAGGTTGGCCTTCGTACTGGCCGGCCTCAATCTCCCGCAGCCCGGGCAGCACGCTGACGGGTTCGCCCAGTGCCTGCGCCACCGGCGTGGCCGTCTCCTGGGTGCGGATCATAGTGGAGGCGTAAATGCCGTCGTATTGGTTGGAGCTCAACTGCCCGGCTGCGAGCGTCGCCTGACACCATCCCTCGGGGGTGAGCTCCGGGCCGGGGGTCGAGGTATCGATCAGGCCCGACGCGTTGCCCGCCGATTGGGCGTGCCGCACCAGCGTTAACGTGATGGTGTGCGGGCCGGCCGCCCGCGCCGATCCGCAGCCGGCGGCGAATACCGCGATGACGACGGCGGCAGCAAAACGTCTTGCTGTCATGGCAATTTCACCTGAGCGTTGTGCCGCCCGGCGCGATACGGCCGACGCCTCTTTCGGTACCCGCCGGGCGGCGGCCGAGTTGGGGTAGCGAGTCGGGTTAGCGGGGTAGCAAGACAATCTGATGTTCTCCCTTCTACCGTCCAGGGCTGGGAAGCGACCCGCGAACGCGCAGACCCTCCGCAGTGACCCGCAGCTTCACGCTGAAGAGTCTAAATGATGTTGATCAACTGCGCCGTAGTCGGGATGTCCACGTTCACCGCGGCGATGATTTCGTCGAGGTGCAAATCGGGTAAGCAACCGGGCGCCGCGTCAGCCCCCTTCGGTGCGCCGCCCTCCGGGAACAGGATGCTGGTGAAGCGCGCCATCTGTCGCTCACCTGCCTTCGACCGTGAGGTGCGACAATGAGCGACCGAGGGCGCGACGGACATGGTCGGTTCTGTCGCAACCCTGGGGCCTGCCCCTTCCGGCGCGCAAATTTTCGTCAACGGTGTGGTGGTCAGCCGCAGCCAGTACGAAGCGAAGCAATGCGCGTTGCGCGGCGTGGGGGGCGGACGGCTCTGCGGCTAGCGCAGTGCGGCGGCAATCCGACGCCACTGCTCGCGGGGGAATTCCCGCGGGTCGCCGGTGAGCACCTGGATGCAGACGTGATCCGCGCCGGCATCGTGGTGCTCTTTCACCCTGCGCAGCACCGTCTCCTCGTCCCCCCACGCGATGATCGCGTCGAACAGCCGGTCGCTGACTGATTCCAGGTCGGCGGCGGTGAACCCGGAACGCAGCAGGTTATTGGCGTAGTTCGGCAGTGCCAGATAGGCGCGCAGCCAGTCGGTCCCGATGGCGCGCGCCTCGGCGGCACCACCACAGAGGATGACGCCCTGTTCGGGCAGCAGCAGGGGGCCCTCGCCCAATATTTCGCGTGCGCGTGCCGTGTGTTCGGGCGTGACGAGATAAGGATGCGCGCCGTTGGCGCGCTGCACAGACAACTCGAGCATCTTGGGCCCGAGCGCGGCCAGAACCCGCTGTTCGACGGGAACCGGGTGTTCCGCAGCGTCCAAGGCATCGAGGAATGCGCGCGTGGCCGCCAGCGGTCTGCGGTATCGACCCGGCTCTGACGCGTCGATCAGAGGGGCGTGGCTCACGCCGATGCCCAGCAGGAATCGATCGCCGTATTCGGCCGACAACGACGCGTAGGACGCGTTGACCTCGGATGCGGCGTGCATCCAGAGGTTCAAAATTCCGGTTGCAATGACGACCTGCCTGGTCGATGCCAGTAGATGGGCCACCGAATCGAATACATTCCCGCCGACATCGGGTATCCACAGCGCCTCGAAGCCAAGTTCCTCCAACTCCGCGGCGGCCTCGGCAGACTCGTTGGCGTCGCCGTAGCGTAGCTGCGAACTCCACACGCCCACACCAGCAAGCTTCATCGATGTCGTTCCTTCCTGGATCAGCAGACGAACGGTGACCTTGGCCGACGCCGTCACTCCGAATGGGAAGCGCACTGCTCAACGAGATGATCCTCGCGCTGCGGGTTCTATGCCAGGATGGGTGGGAGTCAGGGAGCACCGACTATGAATTGGCTCGCGAGCCTGCCGGTTCGAGTTCGGGTGGGCAGCTTGAACCGCCCGTTGCCAGTTTCGCGGCCGAGTACGTGCCGATCAGCGCCGATAGGCCGGCAAGTTGCCGGCGAGCTCGTCGAACAACGCCTGGTTGAGGCCGAAGGCGACCTTCACCTCGTCGACCGCGCGACCGACCTCGTCGGCGTCGAGGACGAGTCCGTCGAGCCGTGCACGGTATACGTCCTTATAGGGCTTGGCCCGAACGGGAAATTCGTAGAACGCGAGTCCGGCACCGCCCAGACCGAACGTGCGGTCGAGCATTTTGCCGATGATCTGGCCGCCCGAGAGGTCGCCCAAGTAGCGGGTGTAGTGGTGGGCCACCAGCGCGCCGCCCCATGAGGCGCCGTCGATCCGGTCACGGTAAGCCTGGGCGGCGGGGGATTGGACCCCGTGCGCGGCACCGGGCGCCCAATGCTCCAGGTCGGCATCGATCGCCGGCACGCGCTCCAGCGCCGGGTCGTACACAGCGGCAACCAACGGGTCGTCCCTGCGGCGCCGCACGGCGTCCTCCAGCGCGCCGTAGACAACGCGCAACCGCAGCAGGTAGTCGGCGTAGCCCCGACTATTGACCCGGCCCGCAAGCAGTTCCGACACAAACGGAGACTGCTCTGCGGCGTCGTGCTCAGCCGTCGAACCCTCCTTCATCGCGACTGAGAGGGGTTGGACGGCCTCGGCGGCACTCAGTGACATGCTCTGCTCCCGGTGGTCGACGAATGCGCTGGCAGCATGCCAAAATGATACTGACAGTCTGTCAAAAAAGTAGCACAGCCACGCTCGGATGTTCTCCTACGGAGTTGCCCCGAGCGCACGCAGGACAAACCGTTCGATCACCGTCACGGACAGTTCGCGAGGCGCGAGGCAGGCATGGATCAACGACATCGTGGCGACCTCGTCGTCGATGACGAACCGTCCGGTGGCCGCGCCGTCGGCCAGGATCTCGCGCAACACGTCCTCGATCGCCACCACGTGGTCGCGGATGGCGCGCATCGTGTCCTGCGAAAGAGCGCCGTAAAGCTGCGCGCCCAGCCCCATGTGGAATTGCTGACCTGCATGGAGTTGATGTCTGATGTAAATCGTCAACCGGTCAATGGGGTCATCGACACCGGCCAGGTCGGCGCGCAGTCCCTCGATATACCGGCTCGTCTCGTGAGAAGCGAACGCGACGACAATCGCTTCCTTGTCGGCGAAGTGGTGGTAGATCGCGGTGCGCCCGATGTCCGCGGCGGCCGCGAGTTTAGCCATCGTGATTGCGTCAAAGCTGTGCTCGGTCATCAACGCCGCGAAGGCCTCGAAGACGCGTTGTTGTACCCGTTCGCGGTGCTCCTCTACGGATGAGGCGCTGATTTTGGGCACTCCGCGACTCTAGCCCTGGTAGCGCGTGCGGGTCGGGCCACTCGACGTCGCCGAAGGTTTGGCTTACCCAGCATGGGGTGAACAAACATGGTCGCGATGTTTTGGGCCGCAATAACATCCGGGCTTTGATCATTGCCGAGCGGTTGATCTCCTGGTGGTTTTGCTTTCGGGCCCGGGTGCCGCGTCCCTGACCGGCGGCAGGGCGGTCAGGGAGACGGCGTCGGTTAAAACCAGACTTTTCGGCCGCCCACAGGACGTCCTACCGCACCCAGGATCCACAAGATCACACCGACGAGCAGCAGCAGGCCGCCAATCGTGTAGATGATCGAGATGCCGGTGACGTATCCGACTATCAAGAGGATGACTCCCAAAATAATCACTTCGTGCCCCTTTATTGAGTGCTTGTCTAGTAGGCCAATCTAAGCCCGTGTACCCCGCCACGGGTAGCTCCAATCCAATTGCCTCGTCTGCTGGCTGAACCAGTCCGGACGTAGCACCACGTTGCCCGGCGGCGACTAGGGATTGTCGTCGGCTACCAGCCCTTTCACCTGCTTGTAGTAAACGACCTTGCCGCCGCCGGCCCAATTGCCTTCTGGGATCTCGTGGATCAGCGTCCAGACATGAAAAGACCTTGGACCCTCCGGATCGATTCCCGCCGCGGCGCAGACCGCGGCATGCACATCGGCGGCAAGTCGCTCTTTACGGTCCTGAGATAGTGCGCCCTCGAACGCGGTTACCTCGACCCTGAATCGAGGTACGCCCGGCCCCCTGCCCCCCACCGATACCTCGGCCGACTCCAGCGCATGCAGGTACACCCAGGTGTTGTCGCGCAGAAACGGGGTGTCCGGAGCACGTTCGGCACGCAGCAGCGCGCTGACCAACTCGTCGGTCAGCCGGCTCAACGCCTGGTCGTCCACGGAGCCACGCACAAACGTCAGATCGATCATCGGCATGGCAACACCATCTCCTTGCTCGGCGAACTCGTCTGTCGCGGAAGGCGGGTTCTGGGTGAGGATCTCCGACCATGCGGATTGGTCTGACCAGCGGCGCTACGTCGACCCAGAAGATTGTCGAGCAAGCGGTGCGCGCCGAGCAACGGGGCTTCAGCTCGCTGTGGTACGCCAGCAGCGTCCTGGGGGATCCGCTGGCCGCGATCGCGGTGGCCGGCCGGGCCACGACCTCGATCGAGCTCGGCACCGCGGTCTTGCAGTCCTACCCGTGTCATCCTCTGCTGCAGGCGAATCGGGCGGCCGCCGTCGCCGAGGCCATGGGGCGGCCGGGCTTCACGCTCGGCATCGGACCGTCGCACGAGACCCTGGTTCGCGGCGTATACGGTTTGTCGTCAACGGCTTTGGGTCGAAACGCGAATTGATGGTGTTGTGCATGACGCCCACGCCCAAACCGGCCATCAATCTCGCTCCTTTGCCCCCGATTGGACTGGGTAGCCGATCGGCTAGTCGGACCATAGATGATCGGTCGCTGTTCATCAATGGCCGCCCGGCCACCTGCACGCGTGGACAATGCGTAGATGCGCTTAATCCGGCGGTTCCTTGCGCTTGCGGTTGCTGTTGGTCAGTTGACGATCTCTGGCGGTACCACCGCCGCGGCCAGCCCCGGTGTGCCGCCAGTCAGCGACGCGGCACGCGAGGCTGGGTTCGTCGACGTTCGCAGCGTGGTTCCAGATGCGATCATCGACCTGCGCTACGCGACCACCAACAATTTCACCGGCATTCAGTTGTACCCCGCCGATGCCCGGTGCCTCGTGCACCAATCGATGTCTCAAGGCCTTGCGACGGCCGCGACGGCGCTGCGTCCGCAGGGGCACGTGCTGGTGTTCTGGGATTGCTATCGGCCACACGACGTTCAGGTCAGGATGTTCAACGTGGTACCGGACCCGGCCTGGGTGGCACGGCCGGGTCCGTATGCGCACAGTCATGAGTCGGGACGCTCGGTTGACGTGACATTCACCAGCGTTCAACAACCGTGCCCGCCGGCGCGCGTGGTGGGCGGACAGACCGGTGGACTCTGCCTGGCCGACATGGGCACCGACTTCGACGACTTCACCCCGCGGGCAACCGCGTATGCGACACAGGACGTCAGTGCCGCTGCTCAGGCGAACCGCGCCCAGTTGCGGACTGCGATGAACTACGGCGGCCTGACCGCGTACTCCGGTGAGTGGTGGCATTTCGACGGTCCGGGCGCCGGCGTGGACCGGCCGATTCTGAATGTCCCGGTTGACTAGTATGTCTCATAATTTGAGATATTGATTTCAAAATATGAGCAGAAGCGTAGAGTTCGAGTGAAGAAAGTGCCCATCAAGGAGCCACAGTGAACGACGAACGTCAGGCCACCTACACCCACGGACATCACGAGTCCGTGTTGCGCAGTCACCAGCGGCGCACCGCGCAGGACTCCGCGGCCTATCTGTTGCCCTACCTGGAGCCGGGGTTGTCATTGCTCGACGTCGGGTGTGGGCCAGGGACGATCACCGCCGACCTCGCCGCCGTCGTCGCGCCCGGATGGGTAACGGCCGTCGACCAATTCGCCGACGTCCTGAACGTGGCCCGTGCTGAGGTCCAGCGCAGCAACCTGTCGAACGTCTCGTTCGCGACCGCCGATGTGCACCGGCTCGAGTTTCCCGACAATGCCTTCGATGTCGTTCACGCCCATCAGGTGTTGCAGCATGTCGGCGATCCCGTTCAGGCGTTACGGGAGATGCGGCGAGTTTGCGCGTCCGGCGGAGTTGTTGCGGCGCGAGACGCCGACTACTCGGGTTTCATCTGGTTCCCGCGCATTCCGGCGCTTGATTTCTGGCGAGACATCTATCAGCAGGCGGCCCGCGCCAACGGCGGCGAACCGGACGCCGGGCGGCAGCTGCTGTCCTGGGCCCTCGAGGCAGGATTCAACGACGTCACGCCTACGGGCAGCGTCTGGTGCTACGCGACGCCCTCGACGCGCGCATGGTGGGGTGGAATGTGGGCTGACCGGATTCTTCATTCGGGCGTGGCGCGAGAGCTGCTGGCACGGGGGCTGGCCACGGCCGCCCAGCTCGAGGAGATCGCGACGGCGTGGCGGGCCTGGGCCGCCGCCCCGGACGGTTGGTTGGCGATCCCGCACGGCGAAATCGTCTGCCGGGCCTGATGCGCGAGCAGACACAAAAGCCCCTTTTTCGGGCCGAAAAAGGGGCTTTTGTGTCTGCTCGCGGTACAAACCGGGCGGCACCCGGCGGGTTTGGCCAGGTCAACCCTGCGGTATTGGCATTCTCTTTTTTTGCAAGTACGTTATTCACCGATGGATAATGAGGCTCAGACCCCCTCGGGCATTCCGCTCGCGCCGGTGTACGGCCCGGGCGATGTAAACACGGAACCTCCGCAGCCAGGGGAGTATCCCTTTACCCGCGGAAACTTCGCGTCCGGCTACCGCGGCAAACTGTGGACATTCCGGCAGTACTCCGGCTTCGGTACCGCCGAGGAATCCAACCGTCGCTATCGATACCTGCTGGAACAAGGCGGTACCGGACTGTCGGTCGCACTCGATCTGCCCACCCAGTGCGGCTACGACTCCGATGACCCCGAATTCGGGGAGGAGGTTGGCCGGGTCGGTGTCGCGGTAGACACCCTGGCCGACTTCGAGATCCTGTTCGACGGCATCCCGCTGGACAAGCTCAGCACCAGCATGACGATCAATGGCACGGCGGCCATCCTGCTGGCGTTCTATGTCGCTGCGGCCGAGCGCAAGGGGATTCCGCGGGCGAAGCTCACCGGGACCATCCAGAACGACATCCTCAAGGAATACGCGTCGCGCGGGACCTGGATCTGGCCGCCGGAGCCGTCGTTGCGGCTGATCGCCGACACCATCGAGTTCTGCGCGGCCGAGGTGCCGAGATTCAACGCAATCTCAGTGGCCGGCGCCCACTTCCGCGACGCCGGGGCCAACGCGGTGCAAGAAATGGCATTCACCCTGGCCGACGGCGTCACCTACTGCGACACCGTGGTGGAGCGGGGCCTGATGACGATCGACCAGTTCGCGCCGCAGATCTCGTTCTTCTTCTACACCCACGGTGATTTCTTCGAAGAGATCGCCAAATACCGCGCCGGGCGCCGGCGCTGGGCGACCATTGTGCGGGAACGCTACGGGGCGACGACTGCGAAGGCGTCGATGTTCCGCTTCGGCTGCGTGTGCGGCGGCGCATCGTTGTATGGCCCACAGGCGCAGAACAACCTGGTGCGGGTCGCCTACGAGGCGATGGCGGCGGTGTTGGGCGGCGTGCAGTCGATGTTCACCGCGGCCTGGGACGAGCCCTTCGCGCTGCCCAGCGAGGAGTCCACCACTCTGGCGCTGCGCACCCAGCAGATCCTGGCGCACGAGACCGGCGTCGCAAGCGTGGCGGACCCGCTCGGCGGTTCCTACTTCGTCGAAGCTCTGACCGACGCCACCGAGGCCCGCATCATCGAGATCATGCACGATCTCGAGCAGCACGGCGGTATGGTCCGCGCGATCGAGGACGGCTACCTGCAAGGCCTGATCGCCGACGAAGCCTTTCGGATACACCACGACATCGAAGCGGGCATTCGCCCGGTAGTGGGTGTCAATCGGTTCGTATCCGAGGAACCCGAGCCCGACATCGTCACCTACGAGCTCGATGCCGAAGGACGCGACATGCAGCTTAAGCGGCTCTCCCAGGTGAAGGCTGAAAGAGATTCCGCCGCAGTGGAATCCAGCCTTGGAGCGCTGTCGCGCGCTGCCGAAGGAACCGACAATCTCATGCACAAGTTGATCGACTGCGCAAACGCCTACTGCACGGTGGGTGAGATCGTCTCAACGCTGCGAGCGGTGTGGGGCGAATTCCAGCAACCGGTGGTGTTCTAAATGGCCGTTCGGATTCTTGTTGCCAAGCCTGGTCTCGACGGGCACGACCGCGGCGCCAAGATCGTCGCTCGCACCCTGCGCGATGCCGGCTTCGAGGTCATCTACACCGGTATCCGCCAGCGCATCGAAGACATTGCATCGATCGCCGTTCAGGAAGACGTCGCCGCGGTCGGCCTGAGCATCCTTTCCGGTGCGCATCTGGCGCTGACCACGCGCACCATTGAGGCGTTGCGCGCCGCCGACGCCGCCGATATCGCCGTCGTTGTCGGAGGGACCATTCCGCACGCCGATGTGCCTAAGCTGCTGTCCGCCGGCGCCGCTGCGGTGTTCCCCACTGGGACACCACTCGAGACGCTTGTGCGTGAGATGCGCGCACTGACCGGTACCCCGCAACCTGCCTCAAAGGAAACGGAGGAACCGTGCGCGTCGGAGTGATGATCGGCGCCGAGCGCGGCGATATGGCCCGCAAGGTCGCCAAGTTGGCCTCCGATATCGAATGGGCCGAATCTGCGGGACTGGACACCGCATGGATGCCACAGGTGCCCAACGACTTCGACTGCCTGACCATGGTTTCGCTGATGGCCGCACACAGCTCGCGCATCGAGCTGGGTACTGCGGTGGTGCCGCTGCAGGCCCAGCATCCGATTGCTCTTGCCCGCCAAGCGCTTTCGACGCATGCGGTGGCTGGTGGGCGGCTAGCACTTGGCGTCGGACCGTCGCACCACTGGATCATCCGGGACATGCTTGGCTTACCGTATGAGAAGCCGGCCGCCTACACCCGCGACTACCTGCAGGTGCTCAACGCCGCCATTGCCGGTCCGGGACCGGTTGACGTCGAGAACGATTCGTTCACGGTGCACAACCCCACGGCGATCGGCGCCGACAGCCCGATGCCGGTGCTGGTCGCCGCGTTGGGGCCGGTGATGCTGCAGCTTGCCGGTGAACTGGCCGACGGCACCGTGTTGTGGATGGCCGACGAGCGCGCGATCGGTGACCACATTGCGCCGAAGATCGCCAAGGCCGCCGCGGATGCCGGGCGCCCAGCGCCACGGATCGTCGCGGGTATCCCGGTATGCCTCTGTGCGCCTTCCGAAGTCGACGCGGCCAAGGAGCGGGCCAATCGCATCCTTGGCGAGGCCGAGGTATCGCCCAACTACCAGCGCCTACTCGAACGCGGCGATGCCCGCGATGTTGGCGATCTTTGCGCGGCTGGCGATGAGAAGGGCATCCTGTCGCGCATGCGTTCATTTGCCGACGCCGGTGTCACGGATCTGTCGGTGCGCCTGCTCCCGATCGGCGACAACCGCGACGAGCTCATCGCATCGAAGCGGCGTACCCGTGAGGTGATTGCAACTCTCGCAGCGGAACTGCAGTGACCTCCGCTGGTCCGCTTGCCGGAATACGGATTCTCGAGGTTGGCACCATGCTGGCCGGCCCGTATGCGACGATGCTGCTGGCGGATCTCGGTGCCGAAGTCATCAAGATCGAACCCGCCGGCGGCGAGATCTCCCGCGGAGTCGGCGATACTTATTTCGCCAGCCTCAACCGCAACAAATCCAGCGTCATCCTGGACCTGAATTCCGATGCGGGACAGCGACGTTTGGGCGAACTGGTGGTGGAATCGCACGCGCTGCTGGTAAATCTGAAACCGTCGGCCATTCGCCGGCTGGGGCTCACCTATGAGGCGCTGGGACGGTGGAACGAGCGGATCGTGTGCGTGGCGATCACCGGCTTCGGTTTGTACGGAGGCGACGATCCCGCTTTCGACTACGTGGTTCAGGCAGGAGTGGGTATCGCAGCACTGACCGGAGATCCCGAGGGGCCGCCGACGCTGCCCGGCTATTCTTCGGCCGACAACTCCACCGGAATGTGTGCGGCGCTGGGACTTCTGGCCAAGATCATCTCCGGAACCGGCGGACAGGTAGACGTGTCGCTGCGCGACGTCATGCTGTCCCAGCTGAACTATCACGCCTCTGCCTACCTCAACGGCGGCGTCGAGCCGCAGCGCCGCCCGTACGGAGCCCACTCGTTTTACGTTCCAGCCCAACTTTTTCCGACCGCCGACGGGTATCTTGCGCTGTTCATCACCCACGACGGCTTCTGGAAATCTTTTGCCGCCGAAGCGAACATCGATGGCTTTGTGCTGATGGCTGAGCGTGTCGCCCGCCGCGAGGAGGTGCTCGGCGTGGTCGCTGAGGCGCTGGCGACGGACACTGCCGTGGGCTGGGAACGGCGCCTGCGTCCCCTAGGGGTGCCGGCGGCGGCCGTTCGAACGCTGCCTGAGGCTCTCGAGGCTACTCCGGAAGTGGTTGTGTCCGCAGGTGATTTCCGGTTGATCGGCAGCCCGATTCATGTTTCTGGCTACCAGCCCGATTACCGTCCGCCGCCGAAGTTGGATGAACACGGCTGACAGAGCCGGCGAACGTCGACTTGTTGGGCCAAAACCAGATTTAGTCCCACAAGTCGACGTTCGGCGTCAAGAACTCAACTCGATCGTCGTCGCGAGCAGCCGTGGGATCGGCCTGGGATCCAGCTGCAGCGCATCGGACATGTGCAGCTTGCCGGCGTTGGCGATCATGTTGTCCAAGACCGCCTGCAGGTTGTCGCCTTCGATCTCGTACAAAGCGACGTAGGGGCCGTCGCCGTCAACCGGACGCAGTCGACGTGCCGACACGATTCCATCGAGTGCCACAAGTTCGGGTAAATGGATTTCGTCGTACCAGGTGTTGTACTCCTGCACGCGATCGGGCGAACTGGGTCGACTCTCGACGAGGATGAGGCCCTTGGCCATGGTCGCCACCTCTCTGTGACTATTACTCGTAGCGCACCGTGATCGACGCCGTGTCGGGTACGCCCTGGCACGTCAGAATGTAACCCTCGGCCACCTCGTCGTCGTCGAGAGCGTCGTTGGCCCGCATGTTCGCATGACCCTCTACGACCATGGCCATGCACGTGCCGCAGTTGCCGGCCTCGCAGCTGAAGGGGGGCTCCAGTCCGGCCCGGCGTGCCGTTTCCAGCAGCGTCTCGCCGGGCACCTGCGGGACCGTGACCTTCTTCCGGTCCAGGTGGATCGTCACCGTGCGGCCATTTGTTGCGGGATCTGTCACCCGTGGAAGTCTCCTCGATGATCCGGGCGACGGCACCGCGGCCGACCCGCCCGTATTTGCGTTCTTCAGTATAGAGAATACTATTCTCATCGGGCAGATAGGATCTTCTCGCTCTTGTGCTGAGGCCGGATCTTCCGGGCCCGCCAGCCCGACGACGATGCGGGCCGCGCAGCGGCCCGAAGAGGAGTTGGGCAATCAAGGCAGGAAGGACGGGACGTGACCGAGCCGGCGGCGCTCGCGTTCGAGGAACGGCGATTCAGCCTGCCCGAGCTCGACGCCATGGCCGACGGGCTGGCCGGGAACCTGGCCAAAACCGGCGTTGCGCCCGGAGAGCGCGTTGCGGTGATGGCGTCCAACCGGCCGGAGTTCGTCGCCGCCCTGCGTGCGATCTGGCGGCTCGGGGCGGCGGCGGTGCTGATCAGCCCCGCGTGGAAGCGCGACGAGGTCGACCACGCACTTGCGCTGACCAATCCGGCCCACGCCGTCGGGGACCATCCGGTGCTGGCCGGACTGATGCCGATGCTGCATCTCGACGACCCCGATCATCCCGGCAGAGCCGACACCGCCGCTCGCCGACGCCACAGTCCGACGCGGTGCTGGTGTTCAGTTCCGGCACCACCGGTCTGCCGAAAGCGGTCCGGCACACGCACGCTTCGCTGGACGAGGCCGTTCGGCATTGGCGCGGGGCGCTGCAGCTGACGGAGAGCGACCGAATTCAGGTCGCCACGCCGCCGTCGCACATCCTCGGTCTGCTCAACATCGTTACGGCGCTGCGGACCGGCGCGTGGATGCGCCTGCATCCCCGTTTCGACATCGACCGAATGCTGCGTCACATCGAAAGCGACCGCATCACAGTCGAAATGGCGGTCGCGCCCATTGCGTTGGCCATCGCCTCACACCCCGAGCTCGAGTCCTACGACCTGTCGTCGCTGCGCTACATCATGTGGGGCGCGACGCCGGTCAGCGCCAGCGTTGCCGAAACCGTGACCCGCCGGACCGGCGTCGGGCTGGTTGCCCGCCTACGGCACCACCGAGCTGCCGGTCATCGCCTGCAACCCGCGTCGGCGGGGCCCGGCTGGACTCCGTCGGGCGCGCCGGTGCCGGGCGTCGACCTGCGGGTGGTGTCGTTGCAGACCGGCGAGCCGGTCGGCCCCGGCGAAGTCGGTGAGATCCAGGCGCGGTCGGAGTCGCTGATGGCGGGCTACCTGCCTGCCGAGGCAACCGCGGAGGCGTTGTGCGACGGCTGGTACCGGACCGGCGACGTCGGCTGGCTCGACGGCGCCGGCTGGCTGCGGATCACCGACCGCCTCAAAGAGATGATCAAGGTGCGCGGATTCCAGGTTGCGCCGGCCGAAATCGAGACGGTGCTGCACGGTCATCCCGCCGTCAAAGACTGCGCGGTGTTCGGCATTCCCGACGGGATCAACGGGGAAGCGGTCGTCGCCGCGGTCGCGATGCGCGCCCCGGAGACCTATGACACGGACGCGGTCGCCGCCGATTTGACCGCCCGGGTGGACGAGAAGCTGGCGTCCTACAAGCGCGTCAGCAGGGTCGTGTTCGTGACCGATATTCCGCGCCTGCCCTCAGGCAAGGTGTTGCGTCGAGTTCTCAAGGAGCGCTATGGATGTACGTCTGACAGCTGAACAGCAGCAACTACGCGACGCCGCCGCAAAGCTGGCCGACGATCTCGGACCCGGTTCGGTTCAGGATCTCGACGATGACAGTCGCATTGCGCGGCTGGACAAGCAGGTCGAGGCGACGGGCTGGCGATCGCTGCGTTCCGATGGCGCCTCGGGCGTCGAGGTGGCGATTGTCGCTGAGGAATTCGGGCGCCGCCTGGTTGACGCTCCGTTTCTCGGGCCGGTTCTCGCCGACGATCTGGCCCGGCACCTTCTGTCGACGTGCGGACTGGCGACGCGCGGGGCGCCACCGTGGCCGTCGGTGATCGGGTGATCGACGCCCGGGGTTGTCGGCGTGCGCTGTTTCTGTCCGGAGGCACGGTGCTCGCGGTCAGAGCTGGCGTCGGGTGCCGGCGGCGCGGATCTGACCAGGAGCAGAAGCGACACGACCGGGACGCCGGAGACCCTCGGCGAGCTGTCCGACGAAGCGGCCGCTCGGTGGCGGGCGCTCGCGCTGGTCGCCACGTCGGCGGACCTGGTCGGCATTGCTCGGGGCGCGCATTCCGTGGCCTGTGACTACGCGAAAATTCGCGAACAGTACGGCAAACAGATCGGGTCCTATCAGGCCGTCGCGCACCTGCTGGCCGAAAGCCTGGCGCTGATCGAAGGCTCGGTGAGCGTGCTGCGGCATGCCGCCTGGGGGGTCGACGAACTCCCGCCGGACGAGCCATCCGGGCCGCCCAGGTTGCCAAGGTCTACTGTGCGCGCGCCACCCGAACCGTCTGCGAGACCGCCATTCAGGTGCACGGCGGCATCGGCAATACCTGGGAATGCCTGGTGCATGTCTATCTGCGCCGCGCGCTGACGTCGACGGAGCTGTGGCCCGTCAAGTTTGAAGGAGATCGACCTTGGACTTTCGTGACTCGCCAGAAGAAGCCGCCTTCCGGGATCGGCTGCGATCCTGGCTTTCACTGCACGCCAAGGAATTTCCGAGTTCCGGTGACGAGTATTGGGCCCGCCAGGCCGAATGGCATCAAGCCCTGTACCAGGAGGGCTTCTTCGGCCTGTCGTTGCCCCGCGAGTACGGCGGCCAGGAGCTCCCGCCGGTGTACGACGTCATCGTCGACGAAGAACTGGCGCGAGCCGGGTGCCCCGCCGCGCCCCAGCGTGGGCTATCTGGTCTATGGCATCGGCAGGCACGCGAGCGACGAACTGCGGCAACGCTTCCTGCCCGGCATCATCAACGGCACCGAGCGATGGTGCCAGGGTTTCAGCGAGCCCGGCGCCGGGTCGGATCTGGCATCGCTGACCACCACCGCCCGCCTCGAGGGCGACACCTACGTGGTGAACGGACATAAGATCTGGACCAGCTACTCCGACGTCGCGAACTGGTGTCTGCTGCTGGCGCGCACCGACCCCGAAGCCAAACGCCATCGCGGCCTGTCCGCGTTCGTGCTCGAGATGAAACAGCCTGGCGTGCAGCAGCGCCCGCTGCGCATGATCAATGGCGTGACCAACGAATTCGGCCAGGTGTCCTTCGACGGCGCGAGGGTGCCTGCGGACCGGATGGTGGGTGCTCCCGGTGACGGCTGGGCGGTTGCCATGACCGTGGTCGGGCACGAGCGGGAACCGTCGACGCTGGGATACGCGGCGAAATACTGCAAGCTCGTCCGAAGTATGTTGGCGCGCTGGGATTCTTCCGAAGTCCCGGTACCCGAAGACGTCGCATGGGCGGCGATCCAGTCGGAGATGCTGACTCACCACGTCCGGCGCCGGCTGTCCGAACAGCTGGACGGGGTCTCGCACGGGCCGGAAGGGTCGCTCGACAAGCTGCTGATGACCTGGGTCGAACAATCCGTCGGGCACGCCGCACTGGCGGTCGCCGGAACCCGCGACCCGGACCTGCTCAGCGCCTACCTGTACAGCCGCGCGCAAAGCGTCATGGGTGGGACTTCACAGATACAGAAGAACATCATCGCTTCACGAATCTTGGGATTGGGAGTCTGACGTGTACGACATGCCTGCTGAAATCGACGTCCGCGCCGACGGTGCGCTGCGGATCATCACCCTGAACCGCCCGGACTCGCTCAATTCGGTCAACGACGACCTGCATTCCGGACTCGCGCGGATCTGGCAGCGATTGACCGACGACCCGACGGCCCGCGCCGCGGTGATCACCGGCGCCGGCCGGGCGTTTTCGGCTGGCGGCGACTTCGGGTATCTCGAGGAGTTGGCGAATGACGCCGACCTGCGGGCCAAGACCATCCGAGACGGGCGCGAGATCGTGTTGGGCATGGCGCGGTGCCGAATTCCCGTGGTGGCCGCGGTAAATGGCCCGGCTGTCGGACTGGGCTGCAGCCTCGTCGCGCTCAGCGACATCGTCTACATCGCCGAAGGCGCCTATCTTGCCGACCCGCACGTGCAGGTGGGACTGGTGGCCGCCGACGGTGGGCCGCTGACCTGGCCGCTGCATATCAGTCTGCTGCTGGCCAAGGAGTTTGCGTTGACGGGCACCCGCATTCGCGCGGAGCGGGCCGTCGAACTCGGGTTGGCGAACCACATGGTCGCCGATCCGGTTGGTGAAGCCATCGCCTGCGCGAAGAAGATCATGGAGCTACCCCAGCAGGCGGTGGAGAGCACCAAGCGGGTGCTCAACATTCACCTGGAACGCGCCGTCCTCGCCAGTCTGGACTATGCCCTCTCGGCCGAGAGCCAATCTTTCCTCACCGAGGACTTCCGGGCTAACGTCGCCAAGTTCAACGCCAGCAAGAACTGACGAGCAGACGCAGAATCGCGCAAGATCTGCGATCTTGATGCGATTCTGCGTCTGCTCGCGCCATCTAGGTGTCGTGCTGGCGCAGGAAGTCTCGCATCACCTGATCGAACCGGGCAGGCTCCTCGATGAAAGGCATGTGAGCGGTCGACTCGAACAGCTCGAACCGCGAGCCCGCAATCCGATGGTGCATTTCTTGCATGTCTTCGGGCGAACATTCGTCGAACCTGCCCGCGAGGAGCAACGTCGGCAGCGCGATCTCGCCCAACCGCTCGAATACATCCCAGTCCCGGATGGTCCCGACGATGCGAAAGTCGCTCGGCCCAAACATCGTTTCGAAGATCTCGGTCCCCATATTGCGGAACGCATCCTCGAGTTCTTTGGGCCACGGGCGAATACGGCAGAGGTAAGTCTCGTTCCAGGTTCTGATCGCGGACTGATATTCGGCGGAATAGGTGGTTCCCGCTGCTTCGTGCCGATCAACCGCGGCTTGTGTTGCCGCGTCCAAGTCGGCCTTCAGGCGGACCACGTTAGCGGCAAACCTTGGTATGGACGGGGTGCTATTCGAGATGGTGAGGCTGGCGGCACCAGACGACACGTCAAGCACATACTGCTGCGCCAGCATCCCGCCCCACGAGTTACCGAAGATATGGAAGCGATCAAGGCCCAGCCCGTGCACGACCGCATCCATTTCGGCCACCGAGCGTTGCATTGTCCAAAGTTCGTTGTTTGAAGGGCTTTCGGAGTTGCCGCAGCCAAGCTGGTCCCAGAAGATCACCTCGCGCTCGTCTGCCAAACGTGCGAGCGAACTGATGTAGTTGTGCGGTAACCCGGGCCCGCCGTGGACCGCGAGCAGCGGAAGGCCCGCTCCCGCGCCGACCCGCCTGAACCAGACATTTCCGCCCGGAACCGCGATTGTCCCCTCTAGCTGGGCCATGCCGCCTCCGCTCACGCCCGCGGCACGGATTTCGCCGACAGCAGCCTCTCGGCAGCGGCATATGGATCGCCGCCGCCGTCGGCGACCGCCTCGGCGTAGCGGTCCAGATCCGGATGGGTCCGCAGCCGGGTCTGGGCCAGCGAAAGGATCAGGGCGCGGGCCCGGGCCAGCCGGCGATCGGGGCTGTCGGTGCGGTGGTGGTCGTCGATCGCGGCGACCAGTTCAGCGACACCCTCCCCACGTGCGGCGATCAGACTGACGATCGGGGCGTGTGTTTCGGCGCGCAGATCCCGCACGGTCTGTTCGGCACCGTCCCGGTCGGCCTTGTTGACCACCACGACGTCGGCGACTTCCAGCACACCCGCCTTGGCCGCCTGGACCGCGTCGCCCGCGCCGGGATTGAGGATGACCACGGTTGGGTCGGCGACGGCTGCGATCTCGATTTCGGATTGCCCCACCCCCACGGTCTCCAGCAGGATCACGTCGTAACCGATCGCGCCCAGCAAGCGGATGGCAGCCGGAACGGCGGCGGCCAGACCCCCGAGGTGTCCCCGAGATGCCACCGAACGGATCAGCACATCCGAATCGTTGATATGCGCGGCCATTCGAATTCGATCGCCCAGCAGCGCACCGCCACTGAACGGCGACGACGGGTCGACGGCCAGCACGGCCACCCGGCACCCGCGCTCCCGGTAGGCGGCGACCAGGGCCCCGATCGTGGTCGACTTACCCGCGCCCGGTGGTCCGGTGATGCCGATGACAGGGCCCGGCGGCCCCGACGCCGGGCCAATACTGGTCAGCACCTCGTCGCGCCGGTCGCCCTCGATCAGACTGAGTAGCCGACCGACCGCGCGCGGGGATCCGGCGCGTGCGCTGGTGATCAGATCTTCGATAGTCATGCGCCGTCGATTCTACTTCAGGTCAACGGACTTCCCGGTGGCGGCTGCGTGGCCCGCGCGATAGCCGAAAACCATTGCCGGACCGATGGTTCCGCCAGCGCCGCCATAGGCGCGGCCGGTCGCGCCCGCCATCGCGTTGCCCGCCGCGAACAGGCCCGGAATCGGCTCGCCGCTGACATGGAGCACGCGGCCGTCATCGATCGGTGCGTGGCCCGCCCTTGGTACCCATCGCGCCGACGCGCACCGGCACCGCGTAGTAGGGCGGGCTGTCGATCGGGCCGAGTGTCTTCCCGGCGGGAGTGCGTCGCGCTGTCGTCGCCCCAGTAGCCGTCGTACGCGCTGGAACCGCGCCCGAAGTCGGGATCGGCGCCGTCGGCGACGTGGCGGTTCCATTCTTGGATCGTGCGAGTCAGACCGTCGGCATCGATGCCGGTCTTGGCGCCCAATTCGGCAAGATCCGCCGACTCGCAGAACCAGTCCGGAACCGGCTGTCCGGGGGCGATACCCAGAAATCCATAGCGCTGCAGGTGAACTGAATCGAAGACGATCCACCCGCGATCGTTGACGTAGCCGCCGCGGGGATCGAGGTAGTGGAAAGCGCCTGCCATCGAGTTGTAATCGCATGCCTCGTTGACGAAGCGCCGCCCGGCCGAGTTGACGATGATGCTCCTCGGCCGAGTCCGCTCGAGCCGTACGCTGCGGCTGCGCTGCTTGCCTTCGATGGTGTCGCCCGGGATCCGCACGATCGGCACCCACCACGCTTCGCCCATGTTGGCCAGATCCGCGCCGTGCGCCATCGCCATGCGCAGCCCGTCGCCGGTGTTATTCGGCGGGGAGACGGCACCGTGCATCGGGCCGCGCAAGAATGCCTGCACCAAACCCGGGATCCCATTCGAACCCGCCGGTGCCCAGGACCACTCCGCGGCGCGCGCGCACAGTCGATGCTCCGCCCGCGGCAGCGTGATCCGTACGCCGGTGATTTCACCGCCGTCGGCGATGAGTTCCTCGGCGCGGGCATTGGTATGCGGCGTCACCCCGGCGTCGAGCAATCCCTTGAGGAGCCCCGCGATCAGCGCGGTGCCGGCCACGCACAGATCGCTGTCCTCCGTCTATGTCCGCGTGCAGGCGCGCCCTGGTCTCGGCGTCGAAGCCGACGTTGGACCAATCTGCGGGAAACGATGTGATCCGAGTACCCCACTCGCCGAGCTGGTTGAGGTCGAAGGGAGCCGCGACTCAGCGATCGGCCGCCGGCCGGCTGTCCTCCCGGCAGTTCCGGCTGGTAATCGGGGAAACCCTCGGCGATCTCGAAGCGAAGACCGCTGTGCGCCTCGACGAAATCGAGCATTGCCGGGCCGGTCCGCACGAATGTCTCGACCAGAGCGTCATCCATCGAGCCGAAGGACTGCGCTCGCAGGTATCGCAACGCGTCCGCGACCGTCAATTCTCCGTCAGGAGAACGTTGATGGGCGGGGATCCACGCGATGCCACCCGACACCGCGGTGGTCCCGCCGACGGTCGCGGCCTTCTCGAACACCGCCACCGAGGCGCCCGCGGCCGCCGCGGTCAATGCGGCCGTCAGCCCGGCGCCACCGCTGCCGAGCACGACGACATCTACTTCATGGTCCCAAGACATGCCTTGTATTCCTTTCAGCTCAACAGCGTGTCAGCTCAACAGCGCCGACAACTGCGTTGCGGCCTTGATGACCGCTTCCTTTCCGCGCATCACCACGTCCTCTCGGTGCGAGATGAGGTTGATGCAAGTCGGTGGCGACGGCGCTGGCCGGCGCACGGGCACGGCCAGGCCATAGGTGTTCGGTTCGATCTCCCCGAAAGTAGTCACCCACCCCCGCTCGCGAGCCCGCGCGACCAGATCCCGTTCGCCCGGGCGCGCCGGCATGCAGGCGAGCAGTGCGATACCGGCGGCACCGCGTTCCAGTGGATACCGGCTTCCTTCGTGGAATGAGAGTTGGTAGGCGACATGACTCGGCACGATCACCGCGACCGCCACTTGCTGGTCGCCCTCCGCGACGAGCAGTGACACGGTGGTGCCGAGATCGTCGGCCAGCGCCCGCAGTGTCGGCAGACTCAGTTGCCGTATGTTGCGGTCGAACGACGCGCCGAGGACCGCGAGGCCGGCCGCCGGCCGGTAACGCCCGTCCTCGCCCTTGCAGATCAGCCGGAACTGGGCCAACGTCAGAAGCAGACGATAGGCGATGGTCCGGTGCACCCCGACCTGATCGGCGAGCTGTTGCACGGTGAGCCCGGTTGGGGAAGCCGCCACCAACTGCAGCGCACTGAGTCCTCTGGCCAGCGTTTGCGAACCGGTCACGGCCTTGACAGACCCCGACGAGAGAGCGAAGCTCTACTTATAACGCACATTAGCGTGCGATATTAGCACGCAAGTAAGCCAAAGGCGAGCCATAATTTCCTCCGGCCATGCGCGCCGGACAGGACTGAAGAGGACGAGTGGCGGAGTTCGAGAGCGTGTGGAGTGACCTCCAGGGCGTCGCGTTTGAGCAGGGATACCTGGACGCGGCGGGGGTCCGGACCCGTTATCTGCGAGCCGGCGATCCCAGCAAGCCGGTGTTGATGCTGCTGCACGGATCGGGCGGTCACGCCGAGGCGTACGTCCGCAATCTGGCGGCGCACGCGGAGCATTTCTGGACCTGGTCGATCGATATGCTGGGCCACGGCTACACCGACAAGCCGGGTCATCCGCTGGAGGTCAGCCACTACGTCGATCACCTGATGGCTGTGCTGCGCACCATCGGGGCCGATCGCGTCTACCTGAGTGGGGAGTCGCTGGGCGGCTGGGTGGCCGCGCGCACCGCCGTCGATCATCCGGACGTGGTGGAACGTCTTGTCCTCAATACCGCCGGTGGCTCCCAGGCCGACCCGGTGGTGATGCAGCGGATCATCACGCTGTCCATGGCGGCCGCCGAGGACCCGACGTGGGAAACGGTGCAGGCGCGCATCAAGTGGTTGATGGCGGACAAGTCAAAGAATTACGACGACTTGGTCGCCAGCCGCCAACGGATCTATCGCCACCCCGGATTCGTCGCGGCGATGCGCGACATCATGGCGTTGCAGGATCCCGAGATCCGGGCACGTAACATCCTCGGCCCGGCTGAGTACGGTTCGATCACTGCGCCCACGCTTGTGCTCTGGACCAGTGATGACCCGACCGCCGACGTGACGGAGGGCAGCCGCATGGCCTCGATGATCCCGGGTGCGCGATTTCGAAGTGATGCCAGGTTGCGGACACTGGCCGCAGTACGAGGACGCCAAGACATTTAATCGCCTGCATCTCGACTTCCTGTTGGGGCGCTGATGGGCGAATCCGCGCCAGACGTAGCTGCCTTGGACGGCTGTGCCGTTTTTGACGTCATAGTCGTCGGCGCGGGACCGGTCGGGCTGACGTTAGCGAATATCCTTTGCCAACAAGGCATTCGCACGCTGGTGGTCGAGGAGCGCGCCTCGCTGATCGACTACCCGCGTGGGGTCGGACTGGACGACGAGTCGTTGCGCACCTTCCAGTCGATCGGTCTGGTCGACCGCGTCCTGCCGCACACCGTGCCAAATCAGATTCTGCGGTTCTTCGACGCCCAACGCCGGATTCTCGCCGAAATGGCGCCCCCGGACGCGCGTTTCGGCTGGCCTAAGCGCAACGGCTTCGTCCAGCCGTTGGTCGACGCCGAATTGCTGCGCGGTTTGGAAAGATTCGAACGACGTCGAGGTGCGCTGGGACTGCCCCATGAACTCGTGCTCGCAGGACGCCGACGCGGTGACGGTCGAGCTCGGCCGGGATGGCGAAACCTCCAAGGCGCGAGCGCGTTACGTCGTCGGCTGCGACGGCGGCCGCAGCGCGACCCGCGGGATGATGGGAGTGTCCTTCGACGGCACGACGTCGTCGACGCGCTGGCTGGTCGTCGACGTCGCCAACGATCCGCTGGGCCACCCCAACAGCGAGGTCGGCGCCGACCCCGAGCGCCCCTACGCCTCGATCTCGATCGCGCACGGCATTCGCCGATTCGAGTTCATGATTCACGCCGACGAGTCCGACGAACAGGCGGAGGACCCCGCGTTCCTGACGCGGATGCTGGCGCGGATGGTGCCGCACCCCGACCGGGTCGACGTGATCCGGCGCCGGATCTACACGCATCACTCGCGGATCGCCGGCGCGTTCCGCAGCGGCAGGCTGCTGCTGGCCGGGGACGCCGCGCACCTGATGCCGGTGTGGCAGGGGCAGGGCTACAACAGCGGCATCCGGGATGCGGCCAATCTGGGCTGGAAGCTCGCCGCGGTGGTCAGTGGCCGGGCCGGCGACGGGCTGCTGGACACCTACGATGCCGAGCGGCGCAAGCATGCCCGGGCGATGATCGACCTGTCCACGATGGTGGGCCGCGTCATCTCGCCGACCAACCGCCGCGTCGCCGCCGCGCGAGACCTACTGGTGCGATCGGCGTCAATTGTTCCGTCGCTCAAGCGGTATGTGCTGGAAATGCGGTTCAAGCCGATGCCGCGCTACGAGCACGGCGCCGTCGTGCACTCGGAACCGCGCAGCGCAGAATCACCGGTCGGCACTCTGTTCATTCAGCCCCGCGTCGACACCCGCACGCGCAGGACGTCCTCCTGGACGACGTGTTGGGTCCGTGGTTCGCCGTGCTGTGCTGGAACAACAACCCGCGCAAGATCCTCGGCGACGAGGCGTTCGCGAACTGGAAAGCGTTGGGCGCGCAATTTGTCGCACTGCGGCCATCGACTCAGCTGCACTGGACGGACGCTGCGACTCCGGACGATCCCGACGTGCTGATCGTGGGCGATCGCACCGGTGGTCTCAAAGCGTGGTTCGACATCCACCAAGAATCGGTGTTGTTCCTGCGCCCCGACCGGTGCATCGCGGGGGCCTGCATCGCCCAGCTCGCGCCCGACCTGAGCGCCTCGCTGTTCGAGGCCCTCGCGCTCACCCCGGGAGGGGGTGATTTCCAAAGTGCCACTGGCTCTGTGCTGTATGTCGCACAGCCCGCTGCTGAATCTACCGGGGCCGTCGCGGGACCTGCTTGACGACATCGATGGCGCGATCGGGCAGGCCCGGGAATTCGTCGAGGATTACGACCCCGAACTCGTCGTCATCTTTTCGCCGGATCACTACAACGGGTTCTTCTACAAGTCGATGCCGCCGTTCTGCATCGGCACCAGTGCCAACGGAGTTGGCGACTACGGGACGCATGCCGGCCCGCTCAACGTTCCCGAAGGCATCGCCGCGGGTTGCGCGGAAGCCGTCCTCGACTCGGGCGTCGACGTCGCGGTATCGGCGAGCATGGACGTCGATCACGGCACCGTCCAACCGCTGGAGAAGCTCTTCGGAGACGCCATCTCGCGCCCGGTGATCCCGATCTTCATCAACGCGATCGCGGCGCCGCTGGGACCGTTGCATCGGTGCCGCGCGCTGGGTACCGCGGTCGGCAGCTATCTGGCCACCCTGGACAAGCGGGTCCTGGTGGTCGGATCCGGCGGGCTGTCCCACAGCCCGCCGGTGCCGACACTGGCAACGGCTCCTGCGGCGACCCTGCAGCGCATCGTGCACGGCGTGCCGATGACGTCGGAGCAGCGGCAGGCCCGGCAGACCGCCGTGATGGATGCGGCCAGAAACTTCGCCGGTGGTCAGAGCGACCTGCAACCCCTCAATCCGGAGTGGGACCATCGCGTCCTGGAGATCATCGACGCGGGAAACATTGCCGAATTCGATCACTGGTCCAACTCGTCCGTGCTGCACGAGGGCGGCGGCTCGGCTCATGAATTCCGGACCTGGATAGCCGCTTTCGCGGCGCTGGCAACCGCCGGGCCGTACCGGACCACCGTGCGCTACTACCGGCCGGCCCCCGAACTGATCGCCGGCTTCGCCATCAGGACGGCCCTCCCGAAATGACCGCCGCAATGACTGCTCCGGGTTCAGACGGTTTCGATCACGCCGTCGACGTCCTCATCGTCGGGTCCGGCGGCGGCGGCATGACCGCTGCACTCACGGCAACGGCTTCCGGGCTGAGCGCGTTGGTAATCGAGAAGTCTTCCCATTTCGGCGGTTCCACCGCCTTATCCGGCGGCGGCATCTGGGTTCCCGGAGCACCCTCGCAGCGCAGGGAGGGCTACGTGCCCTCTCCGGAAGGCGTCGTCGAGTACCTGCGCCAGATCACCGACGGCCTGGTCAGCGACGCGCGAATACGGCAGTACGTCGAGTCGTCGCCGAAGATGCTGGAGCTTCTGGAAGGGCTGTCCGGATGGCTTGAGTTCGTCTGGAAGCCCGGCTATGCCGACTACTATCCCGAACTGCCCGGCGGCTCCGAACTCGGTAGCACGATCAACGTGCCGCCGATCGATCTGCGCAAGCTGGGCGCCGACGAGCAGAAGCTGCTAGCCCCGTTGGCTCTTGCGCCAAAGGGAATCTGGCTGGGTCCCAAGGAACTGCGATCGTTCTACCGGATCAGGCAGTCGTGGGCGGGCAAGGGCGTCCTGCTCAAGTTGATCGCGCGCATGGTCAGAGCGCGGGTGTTCGGCGAGCGGATGGCGGCGATCGGACAGTCGCTGGTGGCTCGGCTGCGGCTGGCGATGCGGGAGCACGGCATTCCGCTGTGGCTGGACGCGCCGATGACCGAACTACTCACTGACGCGGACGGATCGGTGATCGGCGCGCTGGTGGACAGGGACGGCAAGGCGCAGCGGATCGCCGCGCGGCACGGGGTCATCCTGGCGTCCGGAGGCTTCGACCATGACCTGGCCTGGCGCAAGGAACTGCTACCGGAGGTCGAGCAGGACTGGAGCTTCGGCAATCCAGCCGCGATGGGCGACGGCATCCGCGCCGGCGAGAAGGTCGGGGCCGCAACCGACCTGCTTGACGAGGCCTGGTGGTTCCCGGCCATCCAATGGCCGGACGGCCGAATGCAATTCATGCTCAACGAGCGGATGATGCCGGCACAGTTCATCGTCAACGGAGATGGCAAGCGGTTCATCAACGAAGCGGCGCCCTACATGGACTTCGGCCACGCCATGATCGACGGGCAGAGGTCCGGCGTCACTCACATCCCGTGCTGGCTCATCACCGATCACCGGTCCTTCAACCGCTACGTCGTCGGGGGCCATCTGCCCATCCCCAAGGTTCCCCTCGCGCCGGTGCCTACCGGGCGCAAGGTGCCGGCGGCGTGGCTGGAATCGGGTGTCGTCAAGGCCGCGACGAACTGGGACGAGATGGCAACCAAGATCGACGTGCCGGCAGCACAGCTTCGAGAGACCGCCCGCCGTTTCAACGAGCTGGCACACAAGGGTCACGACGACGACTTCAACCGCGGTGACAGCGTTTACGACAACTACTACGGTGACCCGACCCTGCCCAACCCCAACCTGTATCCGTTGGGGGATCCGCCGTACTACGCGTTCCGAATCGTTCTCGGCGACCTCGGCACCTCGGGTGGCCTGCTCACCGACGAATACGCCCGAGTGCTGCGGCCGGATGAAACGGTAGTGCCAGGCCTGTACGCGGTGGGCAACACCTCCGCGGCGGTGATGGGCCGCAGCTATGCCGGTGCGGGCGCCACCATCGGGCCGGCCATGACCTTCGGTTTTGTCGCCGCGAAACACGCTGCCAGAAAAGCCGGCGCGGAGCCGGCCAACCAGACCCTTAATTCTCATAGGAGGTAAGCAATGAAGATCTCGCTGTTCTACGAATTCGCTCTGCCGCGTCCCTGGGCGCCCGACGACGAGCGCATCATGTTGCAAGACTGCCTCGACGAGGTGGAGGCCGCCGACAAGGCCGGATTCTCCACCGTCTGGCTCACCGAGCACCACTTCCTCGAGGAGTACTGTCACTCCACCGCCCCGGAGATGTTTCTGGCCGCGGCCAGCCAGCGGACCAAGGACATCCGGCTGGGATTCGGCATCATGCACCTGCCGCCCGCGGTCAATCATCCCGCCCGGGTCGCCGAACGCATTGCCACCCTTGACCTGATCTCCAACGGACGGGTGGAGTTCGGCACCGGGGAGTCGTCCTCCGTCGGCGAACTCGGCGGATTCAACATCGATCCCGCCGACAAGCGCGCGCCAGTGGGAAGAGGCCCTCGAGGTCGTCGATCCGCTGCATGATCGAGGAGCCGTTCACCGGCTTCAAGGGCGAGCACATCGAGATGCCGGCCCGCAACGTGATCCCCAAGCCGCTGCAGAAGCCACACCCGCCGGTCTGGGTCGCCTGCACGCGGCCGGCCAGCGTGCAGATGGCGGCCCAGAAGTGCATCGGTGCTTTGAGTTTCGCCTACACCGGACCCGGGCCGTTGACCGAGCGGGTGAACGGCTACTACAAGGAATTCGAGGAGAACGGTGTGCCGGTCACGCCGCAGATCAACCCGAACATCCTGGCCATCGGTGGTGACCTGTCGATGATGGTCGCCAAGACCGAAGAGCAGGCGTTGCAACGGCTCGGGCAGGGCGGCGGATTCTTCTCGTTCGGAATCATGCACTACTACATGACCGGTGTACATACGCCCGGGCGCACCGGGGTGTGGGAGCGCTATCTCGAAGAGTTCGAGAAGGACCCGACGCTGGCCTACGGTCCCGGGCGCGGCGCGATCGGCACTCCGGCCACCGTGCGTGAGTTCCTGCGTGGCTACGAGGAGAGCGGTGTCGACGAGATCATCCTGCTGCTCAACCCGCGCAGCCACGAGGGCACCATGGAGTCCATCGAGCTGATGGGCAAAGAGGTGCTGCCGGAGTTCATCGAGCGCGATCAGAAGGCGGTGGCCGAAAAAGCCAAGCGGCTGGCCCCGGTCATCGAGAAGGTCGAGGCGCGCCGCCCCGAACCGACTGCGCCGCCAGTTCGACGAAAACTACTCGTTCGGCGGTTTGCCGACCGGCCGCGGCGGCAACTTCACCGCCAGCGAGATTCCCGAGGCCATGGCGGAGATCAACGAGGGCCGTGTCCAGGCGGCGCAGCGCGCAAGGGATGAGCAGAAAAAGTAGGCGCAGAAGGCCTGTGAGAGAAGTGGCGGGAAGCGCGTTGCGACCAATCGAAGAGCTGTGGCGCTACGACGGCCGCCGTGCGGTGGTGACCGGATGCGCGTCGGGCATCGGCGAACACGTCGTGCGCCAGCTCATCGAACTCGGGGCGGACGTCATCGGGCTGGACAGGCGCCGACCGGCGTTCGAGCTCAACGACTTCTGTGAAGTTGACCTGGCCGACCCGGAGTCGATCGACCGCGCGGTGGCGTCCATCGACGGTCGCGTCGACGCGCTGTTCAACGTCGCCGGTGTCTCCTCCGGAATCGGCGACCCGAAGCTTGTCGTCACGATCAACTTCCTGGGTCTGCGCCAGGTCACCGAGGCTCTGGTACCCCTGATGCCCGCGGGCTCGTCGATCGTCAGCGTGTCTTCGCTCGCGGCGGCGGGATACCGGGAGCATGTGCGCGATGTGGCGCCACTGCTGAATACGGCGACGATGCAAGAGGGCGTCGACTGGTGTCGTGACAATCCCGACGCGCTGGCACCGGCTACCAGCTGTCCAAAGAAGCGATCATCTTCTACACCATGCGAAACGCCACGCCGCTGGGTGCTCGCGGTGTCCGGATCAACTGCACCGGGCCGGGGGTGACCGAAACCCCGATCCTTGATCAGCTGCGAACCGCATACGGTCAGGGGTTCCTCGATGACATCCCCAAGCCGCTGGGCCGGGTCAGCGAGCCCGCCGAACAGGCGTCGGTGCTGGTCTTCCTGAATAGCCCTGCAGCTAGCTATATCTCCGGGCAGGTGATATGGGTGGACGGCGGCAACATCGGCGCCGCGATCGCCGGTGAGCTCTCAGCAGGACAGGAAGGAGCGCCATCCAGATGAACCAGGCCGGCATGACCGACTTTCGGCGGGTTGCTCGCGAAGTCTCCAATTGGGGGCGCTGGGGCGACGCCGACGAGCTTGGCACGCTGAACTTCATCACCGCGGACAAGGTCGCGCAGGGCGCGAGCCTGGTCCGGCACGGGAAGGTGTTTCCGCTCGGCGTGGACTTCGGCGCGTCGGGACCGCAGGGCGCTTTCGAGTTTCGGCACAACCCAGTCCACGTCATGACCGTCGATGGCGGCGACGCGAACACGCTGGCCAAGTACGGGCCCGGTTGGGCGAGTAACCCCTTGGCCAAGCAACTGAGTGGTTACATGACCGCTGACAATCCGTTCCGCTTCAACGACGACTTGATCATCATGCCGTTGCAGGCCGCCAGCCAGTGGGATGCGCTGTCGCACGTGTACTACGAAGATCAGCTCTACAACGGCTTTCCGGCGGATTCGGTGACCAGCATGGGTGCCTACCATTGCGGCATCGACAAAGTCGACGGCAAAGGCATCACGTCGCGTGGAGTGCTGCTCGACCTGGTTCGGCACCGCGGCGCGGATGTCTTCCTCGAGGAGGGGAACCCGATCACGCCGGAAGAGCTGGACGACGTGGTTCGGGCTCAGCGGGTGACCATCGGCCGTGGCGACATACTCTTGATCCGAACCGGTTGGTGGACAAAGTTTCTCATAACCGGAAACAAGACGGAAGGCTACTCCGGGCTGGACTGGCGATGCGCCTCGTGGCTGCACGATCACGAGATCGCCGCTGTCGCGGCCGACAATCTCCAGGTCGAAGACCTGGTGTCCGGGGTCGAGGGCATAACCTTTCCCCTGCACCTGCTGTGCTTGCGTGACATGGGAATGATGTTCGGGGAGTACTGGGACCTCAAGGCTCTGGCGGACGACTGCGCCGCCGACGGCGTCTACGAGTTCCAGCTCGTCGCGCCGCCCCTGAGAGTCATTGGTGCCGTGGGCTCCCCGGTGAATCCGATCGCGATCAAGTGATGGACTTCGAACGCAAGACCACGCTGGTGGACGGTCTGGCCACCAGCTACCTGGAAGCCGGCGAGGGCGACCCGGTGGTGCTGCTGCACGGCGGCGAATTTGGTGCCAGCGCCGAATTGGGTTGGGAACGTAACATCGCCGCCCTGGCCGCGCGCCATCGCGTGCTGGCGCCCGACCAACTGGGGTTCGGCGAGTCGGCGAAGGTTATCGATTTCGTCGACGGCCGCGGCATGCGGATTCGGCATGTGGCGCGCTTCTGCGAAGTGCTCGGCATCGAGTCGGCGCACTTCGTGGGCAACTCGATGGGCGCCATCAACCTGCTGGCCGACACCACGTCTGAAACGCCGCTGCTGCCGGTCCGTAGCTTGGCGATCATCTGCGGCGGCGGGCAGATCCAGCAAAATCGGCACTTCGGGGCGCTTCAGGAGTACGACGCGACGCTGCCGGCCATGCGGCGCATCGTCGAGGCGCTGTTCTTCAATCCGGGTTACCCGGCCGACGAAGATTATGTGCGGCGCCGCTACGACTCAAGCGTCGCGCCGGGGGCATGGGAAGCGTTGGCGGCCGCACGATTTCGGCGCCCAGGCGCGGCGCCGTCCGCAACCCCTTCGACAGCAAGGGCCTACGACCGCATCGTGGTGCCCACGCTCGTCGTCGAAGGGAGAGGCGACAAACTGCTCCCGGCCGGCTGGGCCGCCGAAATCGCCGGGCAGATCGACGGCGCGCGTTCGGTGGTGGTTGACGCCGCCGGCCACTGCCCGCAGATCGAGCAATCGTCCGTGGTCAACGAGTTGCTGCTGAACTTTTACGCGGTGGCTCGGGAGGCTCAGAACTCGTAGTCCAGCAGGGTCTGCATCCCGGCCGCCTGGTGATAGGTGTTGTGGCAGTGCATCTGCCACAAGCCGGGGTTGTCGGCCACCAGGACGGCCGTACTCTTCTGCCTGGGCAGCACGATGACGGTGTCCTTGCGGGCCCCGGGGCTTCCGTCGGCCTTGATCATCTGGAAAGTATGGCCGTGCAGGTGTATTGGGTGATACATCATCGTGGTGTTGTCGAACGTGATGGTCGGCCGCTGGCCCAGTCGCGCATGCAGGGGATTGGTCCTGCTGTAGGGCTCGCCGTTGATCGTCCATTCGTATTTCGCCATGTCGCCTCCCAACACGACCGGCAGGTTGAGGCCGGGTTCAGCCGGTCCTAAGTTGACCGACGCTGCCGCGGTGAACATGTCGATGGTGCCAACCAGTTTGTTGAGTTCGGCCGGCTGAAACACCGGGTCGGGTGGGCTGCCGGCGGCCGTGGAGAGCAGCGCGCGCGCCTGGGCGTTCTTGCCTTCGGCGAGCGCGATGAGTGGGAAGACGCCGTCGTCGGCGGTCACGATCACGTCGTAGCGTTCGGCCATGCCGATCAGCAGGGCGTCGACCCGGGTGGGCACGACGGGGTAGCCATCGGTATGGGTGACCGTCATCGAATGCCCGCCCAGAGCAACGCGAAACGCGGTGTCGGAGCCGGTGTTGATGAAACGGATCCTGATTCGCTGGCCTGGTTTCGCGTGGAAAGTAGTGGGCGCATTAGGAATTCGGCCGTTAATCAGATAATACGGGTAGGCGATATCTCCGGCGTCGCCGCCGAGTAGCTTGCTGGTGCCGACGGTGCCAGCTGGCGCTGGCGCACTCGGCATACCCGGCATCCCGGTGGTCGAAGTTGGTGGGGTCTTTGTGGTTTTCGGGGCCGCCGGAGTTCTGGTTCTGGCCGGGGGTTTCGTTGTCGTCGAGGGTGCCGGGGGCACGTTTGGCGCGCTGGATTTGGGGGCGGTCAGCGCGTCGTAGAGCTGTCGCGGAGACTTGCCTACACCGTCGGTCCAATCATCCATGACGACAATCCATTCGGCGTCGTAGGCGCTCTCATTCGGATCATCGATGATCACCGGCAGATAGAGTCCCATGTCTTCTTCGAGGCCAACGTGCGGATGACCCCAGTAGGTCCCCGAATTTGGGGCGGAGAATCGGTAAGTGAAATCCTCGCCGGCATCGATGTTCAGGGTCGCGGGGGCGGCGCCGTCCATGTCGTTGCGCAGCGCGATACCGTGCCAATGCAAGGACGTCGGCGTATCGAGCCGGTTAGAGACCGTCACTACCAGCTCGTCGCCGATATTGGCGCGGATCAGCGGTCCCGGGATGGTGTCGCCGTAAGCCAGTGTATGGACGACCGGCCCACCCAGGTCGATCTGCACCGGGTGGGCAGTCAAGTTGGCAGTCACGGTGTGCCCACTGTGTGGCCGGGCCGCCTCGGCCGCGTTGATGGCGGCGGCCATTCGGACCGAACTGCTCGTTGCGTTGGTATTGGATTGGCCACACCCGGCCAGCGCGAAACCGCCGGTGATACCCGCCGCGATGAAGCCGCGCCTGGTCAGCTGTGCGCCGCCGAATGGGACCCCGGCGTTGGGCAGCACAGGCATTGATCGCTCCTCGTCTTCGCCGATCCCTCTAGCGGCGGTTTATAGGGTGCTCGGGTGTTGGGCCGAGCGCAACCGCTGACGGGCGCGAGAAGATCATGGCAGCGCTATCGTTCGGGGGTGATGCGATCGACCGAACAGCCGAGCTGACGGATGCGCGAGCGCGGCAGCAGGTCATATTGATCGAATATCAATCGGACATTCTCGCCAGTGGCCTGGACGTGGTTTTCTGCGGCATTAACCCGGCATCCACTGCCGTCGCCGACGGCCATAATTTCTCGAACCGAAATAATCGCTTCTGGCCGGTCCTGCATCTCGCAGGTTTCACCGATGTACGACTGCAGCCGCGGGACGAGCGCCGGTTGCTCGAATATGGCTGCGGGATAACAGCTGTGGTCGGTCGACCGACCAAACGTGCCGACGAGGTTTTACCGGCGGAATTCAGGCAAGCGCGTCCCGAATTCGAGGCGAAGATGCGGCGCTACGCACCGCGTGTGATCGCCTTTCTCGGAAAGCGCGCGTTGTCGGCCATGGTCGGCGGATCAGATGTCGGCTGGGGCTTGTACCCGCATGGGTTCGCCGAGGCAACGGCCTGGGTCCTTCCCAACCCGAGCGGGCTGAACAGGAGCTTCACCCTGGATGCCCTGGTCTGTGCGTATACAGAACTTCGGCATGCGTTTCCGCCTCGACGCAGCTGATACCGCCGATTGCGCGCCTTGCCGTTCTTAAATCAACTGCTTGACTTAACAGCGCCGGCGCCGATTAACTCGTCGTGTGGTCAACGAACTGGATGGCAAGGTGGCGATCGTCACCGGTGGGGCAGCGGGAATCGGTCGCGGGATAGTGGAGCGGTTCTCGGCCGAGGGCGCACGGGTGGTCATCGCCGACGTCGACACCCACAAGGGAGAGGCCCTGGCCGCTACGTTAGGCCCGGACGCCATCTTCGAGCGGACGGACGTCTCGGACCCGGAACAGGTAGGGGCGCTGGTGGCTACCGCCGTCGAGAAATTCGGCGGTCTGCACGTGATGGTGAACAACGCCGGCGTTTCGGCGGCCATGCACCGATTGCTTGACGACGACCTCGCCGATTTTCACCGCATCATGGCGGTCAACGTGCTGGGTGTGATGGTCGGTACCCGGGATGCCGCTCGGCACATGGCCGCCAACGGCGGAGGATCCATCATCAACATGACCTCGATAGGCGGGATCCAGGCCGGTGGCGGCGTGATGACGTACCGCGCTTCAAAGGCGGCGGTCATACAGTTCACCAAGTCCGCGGCAATTGAATTGGCGTACAATGAGATTCGAGTCAACGCCATCGCGCCGGGCAACATACCCACGCAGATCGTGGCGACGTCGGCGGTTAACGTGGACCCGGCGGAGCTCGCGCGATACGAGGCGGCAATCCGCGAGACGATGCGGGCCGACCGGCCCCTCAAGCGCGAGGGCACGACCGGGGATGTTGCCGAGGCGGCCCTGTATTTCGCCGGCGACCGATCGCGCTACGTCACCGGAACGGTTCTGCCGGTCGACGGCGGAACGGTCGCCGGCAAGGCGATCCGGTCCAAGAAACGCGAAGCATGACCGGCGGCCCGGGCGGATCCGTGCCCTCCCTGCCGCGAACCATCGCGCGTCTTGTCCTCGGCGCCTTCCTGATATTCGCCGGGATCAGTCATCTGAGCTTCGCCCGAACCGCCTTCTACGCCCAGGTGCCGCCGTGGCTGCCGTTGAACACCGACTTCGTGGTCATCGCCTCGGGCGTAGTGGAAATCGCTCTCGGCGCCAGCCTGGTACTGCTCGCCCGGCGGCGAGTGCCGGTCGGGTGGGTCGTGGCGACGTTCTTCGTTCTGGTGTTTCCCGGTAACATCTCCCAATTCGTCACGCATGCAAATGCTTTCGGGCTTGATTCCGACCTTGCCCGGGGCATCCGGCTGCTGTTTCAGCCGCTGTTGGTGGTCTGGGCGCTGTGGTGCACCGGGGCGTGGGCGGCTTTCCGGAAGCGCAGATGGCTTCGGCGTGACGGCAACATCCCAAATTAAATCAGTCGCTTGACTTAAACGTATTCGCGGGGTTGACTGGCTTGGTGACCGCAGTCGGCAGGGCCGTTCGTACCGAGCGCGCCAGCTCCACTCAGGAGGCGATTCTGGTGGCGGCCGAGCGGTTGTATGCCGAGCACGGCGTGTTCGCGGTGTCCAACAGGCAGGTCAGCGAAGCGGCAGGGCAGGGTAATAACGCCGCGGTGGGCTACCACTTCGGCACCAAAGCAGACCTGGTGCGCGCCATCGAGCAGAAGCACCGCGGGCCCGTCGAAGAACTTCGCGAGCAAATGGTGGCCGACCTGGTGGCATCGGGCGACTCCGCCGAGTTGCGGGGTTGGGTTGCCTGCCTGGTGCGTCCGCTCACCGACCACCTGGCCGCTCTCGGCAACCCCAGCTGGTACGCGCGCTTTGCGGCGCAGGCGATGACCGATCCCGCGTACTACAACGTCGTGGTCAAGGGTGCGCTCAGCTCCCCGTCGTTGGTTCAGGTCGTCGAAGGCTTCAATCACTGCCTGCCCAACCTGCCGGCCGATGTGCGCTACGAACGCAACATCATGGCCCGCAACCTGTTGATGCATACCTGCGCCGATCGCGAACGGGCGCTGGCCGCGGGCAAATCAATGTCCCAACGCTCCTGGCGGGCTGCCGGATCCGGCCTCATCGACGCGATCGTGGGCCTGTGGTTGGCGCCCGTGACACCGTACGAGTGAAGAGTCGCAGATGAAAGTGACTGTTGACCAAGATGTCTGCGCATCGTCGGGGAACTGCGTAATGAACGCTTCCGACGTGTTCGATCAGCGGGATGAGGACGGCGTCGTCGTCCTGCTCATCGCGAACCCGTCGGCCGAGCAGGCCGAGGGCGCACGCCGGGCGGCTGCGGCATGTCCTGCACTGGCCATCCATATCGAGGAATGAGAACACGACGATGCCAGACACATCAGAAACTCTGACGAGTAATACGACCGAGGCGGCCGCCGGGATTCCGGAGTATCCAATGGCCAGGAACCCGGGCTGCCCATTCGCCCCGCCGCCCGGCGTCATGGCCCTCGCGGAAATCAAACCGCTGTCGCGGGTCCGGATCTGGGACGGCAGCACACCGTGGCTCATCACCGGCCACGAGGCGGTGCGCGAACTATTCTCCGATGCCCGGGTCAGCGTCGACGACCGGCTGCCCGGCTTTCCGCACTGGAACGAAGGCATGTTGTCCACGGTGCACAAGCGCCCGCGATCGGTCTTCACGTCGGATGGCGAAGAGCACACGCGATTCCGGCGGATGCTCTCGAAGCCGTTCACATTCAAGCGGGTGGAGGGTCTGCGCCCGACCATTCAGCAGGTCACCGACGAGAGCATCGACGCGATGCTGGCCGGGCCGCAGCCGGCCGACGTGGTGGCGGCGATCGCGCTGCCGGTCCCGTCGGTGGTGATCAGCCAGCTGCTCGGGGTCCCATACGAGGACGCCGAGATGTTTCAGCACCACGCCAACGTCGGGCTGGCGCGTTTTGCCACGGGCGAGGACACCGCCAAAGGTGCGACGGGCCTGTTCAAGTACCTTGTCCAACTGGTCGAGGCCAAGATCGAAAGCCCGGCCGAAGACGCGGTATCCGACCTCGCCGAACGGGTCAAGGCCGGCGAGCTCAGCGTCAAAGAAGCCGCGCAATTGGGTACCGGGTTGCTGATCGCCGGGCATGAGACCACCGCGAACATGATCGGGCTCGGTGTGCTCGCCCTGCTGGAAAATCCCGAGCAGGTGGCCGTAATCCGCGATGCCGAAGACCCCAAGATCCTGGCCAACGCGGTGGAGGAGTTGCTTCGTTACTTGAGCATCATCCAGAACGGCCAGCGTCGCGTCGCCGTCGAAGACATCCACATCGCCGGAGAGGTTATCCGTGCCGGCGAAGGCATCATCATCGACGTGGCTCCGGCCAACTGGGATGCGCAGGTATTCACCGAGCCGGATCGGCTATATCTGCACCGCTCCGGCGCCGACCGCAATGTCGCATTCGGTTACGGCAGGCATCAGTGTGTGGGCCAGCAACTCGCCCGCGCCGAGATGCAAATCGTCTTCGGCACCTTGTTCCGTCGCGTTCCCACGCTGGAGTTGGCGGTTCCGATCGAGGATGTCCCGTTCAAGGATGACCGGCTCGCCTACGGCGTCTACGAACTGCCAGTGAAGTGGTAGGCCCTGCTAAGCGAAGTTTAGTTTATTGATCAGCCCGAGATGACTACTGTCGAAAATGCCGATCCGACTGGAGGGTCAACAATGTCAACGAAGACAAGCACCGTTTCGCTCTACCCGCCCGGGGGCTATGGCGCACCGAAAAATCGCCGTGGGCACGCCGCGGACAGCGATGTGGGCCTGCCGGAAGGGACCGTGGTCTTCTCCGCGGACAACCACATTTCCCTGGCCGCCGACATCTTCTACGAACGTTTTCCGGAGGACGTCAAGGACAAGGCTCCGCGGATCTGGTACGAGGACGGCGCCTATCAAGTCGGGCGCAAGGGCCAGTCGTTCCTGCCCGGCGATTTCAGCGCGGTGCTGATGCAGTACGACGACTTGGCCGGGGCCGCAACCAACAACATCGAGGCCCGGATCCAAGAGTTGCACTCCGACGGCGTCGACAAAGAACTGGCATTCCCCAACGCGGTCCTGGCGCTTTTCCACTACCCGGACAAGGAACTTCGCGAACTTGTGTTCCGCATCTACAACGAATACATCGCCGAGCTGCAAGAGCGTTCGGCCGGTCACTTCTACGGCGTCGGCCTGATCAACTGGTGGGATCCGCAAGGCACTCGACGAACACTCGAAGAGTTGAAATCGTTGGGACTCAAGACCTTCCTGATGCCGCTGAATCCGGGCAAGGACGACGACGGCAATCTGATCGACTACGCGAGCACAAGCATGATTCCCGTCTGGGACGAGATCGAGGCCGCCGGCCTTCCGCTCACCCACCACATCGGGGAAACGCCGCCGAAAACCCCAACCGAATTCAACGGCCTTGTCGTCGGCATGATGATCAACATCGACGGATTCCGGGAAACGTTCTCCAAGTACATCTTTGGTGGCATCCTCGACCGGCACCCGGCGCTGCGCCTGGGCTGGTTCGAAGGCGGCATCTCCTGGGTACCGTGGGCGCTGCAAGACGCCGAGCACCTGGTGGCGTCCTATCAGCACATGTTCAACCGTCAACTTGAGCACGATGTGCGCTACTACTGGGACAACCACATGAGCGCATCCTTCATGGTGGACCCGCTGGGCTTGCAGTTGATCGACCAGATCGGGGTGGACAAGGTGATGTGGTCCAGCGACTATCCGCACAACGAAAGCACATACGGCTATTCCGAGAAGTCGCTGGCGGCCGTTGTCGACGCTGTCGGACCGGCCGACGCGGCGCGGATCGTCAGTGGCAATATCACGAAATTTTTGGGGCTCTTGTGAACCTTGTCGTGGCGGCGCGATGACAACGTTCACGCAAGCGGGTGCTAGCACTAGCCTGATAATTCCCGAGACACCCGACCTGGGCCGGCTGCGCCGGGAGACCGGCGCTCGGCTACGGTCGGCGATGGCCGAACGCGGCGTTGACGCGATGATCCTGCTCGGCAACAACGCGGTGGTCTACGCCACCGGTACCAGTTGGCCGCTCGGCGATGCCGGGCTGTCCTACGTCGAGCGACCGGTGGCCGTGGTGGTCGCCGACGACGAGTGGCCGCATCTGTTCCTGCCGTTCCGCGAGGGCGCCTCGCTGGAGTCAGGCCTGCCCGCCGATCATCTACATGGGCCGGTTTATCTTGAATTCGACGAAGGCGTAGCCAATTTCGCTCGGGTGCTGGCCGATCTGATTCCAGCCGGCGCGGTGATCGCGGTGGATGAGTTCACCGGCGCGATGTCGCGCGCTTCGAAGCTGTTATTCCCCAACGGTTCCCCTGTCGACGCGGCCGCGGTTGTCGGCGCCGCCAAGGCCGTCAAAACCCCGGACGAATTGTCCTGCATGCGCACCGCGATCCGGATCACCGACGAGGCGATGGTCGAGGTCCAGAAGGGGCTGGCCCCCGGTATCCGCCAGACCGACTTGTCGGCAAGCTTCTTGCGCCGGGCCTTCGAGTTGGGGGCCACGGCCAGCATGCTGGAACCGATCTGGCAGGTGATGCCGCCGAGCAAGGCCGAGGGCGTGTGGACCACGCACGGTGACCTGGCGCTGCCGCTGCTGAGCACCGAGCGCGAGCTGGTCGAGGGTGACGTGCTGTGGACAGACGTCAGCATCACCTACCGCGGCTACTGCTCAGACTTCGGGCGCACCTGGATCGTCGGCCGAGACCCGTCGCCGCGCCAGCAGGCGCAGTTCGACAAGTGGTTCGAGATCATGACCGCCGTCCTGGGTGTGGCACGTGCCGGAGTCACCGCCGCCGATTTGGGCAGGGCGGCCATCGAGGCCAACGGCGGTAGCAAGCCTTGGCTGCCGCACTTCTATCTGGGCCATGGCATCGGCGTCAACGCCGCCGAAATGCCCATGATCGGAACCGATCTCGGCCAGGAGTTCGACGAGAACTTCGTCCTGCAGGCCGGGATGGTGTTGGTCCTGGAGCCGGTCGTGTGGGAGGACGGTACCGGCGGCTACCGCAGCGAAGAGGTATTGGTTATTACCGACGAAGGCGTGATTCGATTGACCGACTACCCGTATGACCCCTATGGCAACTGAAGTTCTGCCCGACGATCGCACGCTGCGGTCGGGGCGACGTCAACGGGCACTGGACCAGATGGCCGCGCACGGTCTCGACATCTTGGTCCTGGGTCGCCAGGCCAACGTGCGTTACGTCACGGGCGCACCGCAGCTGTGGGTCGCCGGGACGCGGCCGTTCGGTCCCGGCTGTGTGCTGGTGCGCGCAACCGGTGCCATTCATCTGCTGAGCACCTGGGATGAGGGCGTTCCGGACGACATCCCGCACGAGAACCTGTACGGCATCTCGTGGAATCCGGTGAATACGATCGCGGCGCTGCAGCGTATCGATGGCGCGGCCACCGCCCGGCGCGTCGGAACCGACGCGCTATCACCGGGTTTCGCCCAGTTGTTGCCGACCGCGTTTCCCAACGCCGAGCTGGTCGACGGGGAACTCGCGATGCGCGCGGCCCGGCGAATCAAAACGGATGAGGAAGTGGCCGCATTGCGAGAGGCGATCGCGGTGGCCGAATCGAGTCTGGCCGTCGCGGTGGCCGAGCTGGCGCCCGGCGTACGCGAACAAACGCTCGCCGGCGCGCTGCTGGAATCCGCTGCCGCAGGCGGGGTGAGCACTCCAACGAATCAGGATGTCGCGTGGGTGACTTCCCCTGAACATCCGTGGCGACGGGCCAACGGCGAGGGCCGCGTTAATGACGGAGACCTGGTGGCCTTTTCCGCCGGTGTGTTGGCCGGTGGCTACGCGGGTGAGGTCGGGCGAACCTGGCCAGTGGGCGACCCCGGCCACGCCGCCCCTCTCTACCGTCGCTGGGACAGCTTGTGGTCCCGGCTGATAGCCGCGTGCCAGCCGGGCGCCTGCGCTGCCGAATTGATCGCCGCCTACCAAGCCGCGGGAGAACCCGCGCCGCCGATGCCGGTGGCGCGGGGCTTGGGCATGGGCTTTGACCCGCCGGTCATTTCGTCGCACCTGCCGCAAACCGCGGCCGGCGAACGACTCGAGCCGGGAATGGTGCTCGCCGTCACCGGCTATGTCTGGGAGCAGGGGATCGGTGCGGTGTTCGGCCGAGAAGCGGTCCTAATCACCGCTGACGGTCCCGAAGTGCTGACCGTGAGCCCATTTTGGAAGGCATGAGTGGAGGAAGCGCGGGCCGAACCGCCGCTGGCCGGCTACACGGTGGTCGACCTGTCCACCGGAATAGCGGGTGCATACTGCACCAAGCTGCTCGCCGACGGCGGCGCCGACGTCATCAAGGTCGAGTCACCCCAGGGTGATCCGCTGCGCCGGTGGTCGTCGTCCGGGGCGGCCATCGAGCCCGGCAGCGATGGGGCGTTGTTCGGCTATCTGGCGGGTTCGAAACACAGCGTCGTCGCCGATGCGGAGGTCGGCGACGACATCGAGATGGTGCACAGGCTGCTGGCAACGGCCGACGCCGTGGTGTGGTCGGCGGGCTCGAAACTAGCCGAACACGAGAGCTTTCGGCCCGCCGCAATCCACCGTGCGTTCCCGCACCTCACCGTCACCTCGATCACGCCCTTCGGCCTGGAGGGTCCATGGCGCGATCGGGCGGCAACCGAATTCACCCTGCAGGCGTGGTCCGGCGGGATCGTCGGGCTGGGGCGCGGGTTGCCGGAACGAGCACCGGTGTTCGTCGGCGGCCAGGTCGGTGAATATCTGGCGGGCGCCTACGCGAGTGCTGCGACCCTGGCGTCGCGGTGCACCCGGCTAAATGGTGGCGCAGGACAACTCGTCGACCTGTCGATGCTGGAGACGCAGATCCTCTGCCTGACCTACTACCCGGTCAGCTATTTCGAAATGCTCGGACGCCCCTGGCGCGACGCGCGGCGTCTCACGGTGCCGGGCGTGGCCCAGGCCAAGGACGGTCTGGTGGACCTCGGGTGCGGCACCGCACAGCAATGGTTCGACCTGTGCGCGATGGTTGGCCACTCGGAGTGGATCGACGAGGAATCGGCGTTATCGATCACCGAGCAGGCCAATATCCATGCCGACGAGATCTATGCGTGGGCGCGAAGCACTCCGGCCGACGAGATCCACGATCTGGCAACGGCATTCCGGATTCCCAACGCGCCGGTGGCCAATGGCGCGAACATCGCTGCGCTGGAACACTTCCGCGCGCGCGGCTCCTTTGTACGGAATCCGCGTGACGGATTTCACCAGCCTGGCGACCCGTACCGCATGCGGCCCGCGCAACTTCTCCAGCCGCAGCCGGCACCCCGCCTGGGTGAACACACCGCGCATTACCGGGTCGCGAACATGACCCCGCGGCCGAAGCCGACCGGGAACGCAAAGCCGCTGCCGTTCAGCGGACTCCGGATACTGGACATGACGACATTCTGGGCCGGACCTTGCTGCACCCACTTTATGGCCATGCTCGGGGCCGAAGTCATTCACGTGGAATCCGCCCGTCGCCCCGACGGCACCCGACTGATCGCCGGCATACCGATCACCGAAGACCAATGGTGGGAGAAGTCGCCGATCTTCGCGGCGCTCAACACCAACAAGAAGGGACTGACGCTGGACTTGCAGAGTCCCCGCGGCCGCGAGCTTCTGCGCCGGCTCATCGCGACCTGCGATGTGGTCGTGGAAAACTTCACCCCTCGGGTCCTGGACCAGATCGGGCTGGATTTCGCGGCCGTCCAGGCGATTCGGCCCGACGTGGTAATGCTGCGAATGCCGGGATTCGGGCTCGACGGGCCTTGGCGCGACAATCCCGCGTTCGCGTACGCCATCGAGGCGGCATCCGGGTTGAGCTGGCTGACCGGCTATCCCGACCGCCCTCCCTATGAGCCCTATTCCCTCGGCGATCCAAACGCCGGCGTGCATGCGCTCAACGGGCTACTGCTGGCACTGGAGCATCGCCGCCGCACCGGGCAGGGCGTGTTCGTCGAGGCGGCGATGGTCGATGCCGCGCTCAGCATCTCCGCCGAGCAGGTCATCGAATACTCCGCGTACGGGGCACTGCTGGACCGCGCGGGTAACCGGGGACCAACCGCCGCGCCACAGAACCTCTACCGCGCCGCCGACATCGACGAATTCGGCCGGCTCGACACCTGGGTCGCGGTCGCGGTGGCAACCGACGACCAATGGCGATGCTTGTGTGATGGGCTCGGATCACCATCTTGGGCAGTTGATCCGAGGCTTTCGACGGTCGCCGGGCGCCGCGCACACGAAGATCTCATCGATGAACAGCTCGCCGCGTATTGCCGAGATCGCACCGTCGATGACATCGTCGCAACCCTCTGGGACGCCGGTGTGCCGGTCGCTAAAGTGATGCAGCCGCATCGTCAAACGGAGTTGGAGCAGCTCACGTTTAGGGACTTTTTCGAAGAGCTGGACCACCCGGTGAACGGCCGGGCCAGGTTCAGCACCGTGCCGATGAGATTGTCCGGCGGCCCGGTGCCGTTCCACACGGATCCCGCGCCGCTGCTTGGGCAGCACAACCATGAGCTGCTGACCGGGCTGGGTGTGACCGAGGCCGAGATCGCGGGCCTGGAGGCCGACGGAATCATCGGGCGCAGTCCCGCGATGCCCGCGAGGGCCTGACCCGACTTTGCGCGAGCAGACACAGAATCGCACTGCGCGGGCCGCGCAGATGCGATTCTGTGTCTGCTCGGCGGCGGTTGAGTTAGTGGCGCCAGCCCTCAGCGGCCTGCTCGTCGAACGTGCGATCAATGCGCTCGAACCGGCGCCGGACCGAGGCACGGGCGGCCCCATGCGGCAGAACGTAGAGGCGGTTGGCCAGAATCGCGTCGGCCGTCAGGCGCGCGACGTCGTCGACGCCAAGGCTGTCGTCCTGCGTGGGAAGCGGACCGAATTCCCCTGTCACGTCGGGCGTTGCCGGTAGTCCGCAATCCGCGCCGCGGATTCGTTCTGAATTGGACACCAGCTTGGTTTCGATGACCATCGGGCAGAGCACCGAGACACCGATGCCGTTGTCCTTGACTTCCCGGGATAGCGTCTCCGCGAGGCCGACAACGCCATATTTAGCAACGCCGTACGTCCCGAGGCCGGCATTCGGTACCAGGCCGGCGAAGGACGCGGTAAACGCGATGTGGCCGCCCGTGCCCTGATCGAGCAATCTCGGCAGGAATGCTTCGACGGCATGGATCGAGCCCCACAGGTCGATGTCGATCACCCAGCGCCAGTCGTCGTGGGTCATCTGCGCGATCGGACCCGCGACCACAATGCCGGCGTTGCTGAATACGACGTCGACATGGCCCAGCAGGCGGAAAGCCTCGTCCGCGAGGTGCACCACCTCGTCGAGATGCCGGACGTCGCAAATCACCCCGTGCGCGTCAAACCCGTCGGCTTGCAGCCGCGCCACGGCCCGTTCCAGTCCAGGCTTATCGACGTCGGCGAGCACGACGCTTGCCCCCCGCCGGGCGAACTCGCTGGCAGCGGCCAGACCGATTCCGCTCGCACCGCCGGTGACGACCGTGCCGCGTCCTTCGAATCCGTCCATAGGTTCCCAGCATCAACAAGTGGAGGCCGAATGTCGACCGGTTGGGGTCAGTTGAGCCCATGGAGCCCGACAAGTCGACGTTGGGCCAACTTCGAAGCGGAATCTATTTCAGGCACCCGCCCGCGTCGACCGGCAGAGTCACGCCGGTAACGTAACGAGCTTCGTCGGAGGCTAAGAACAGCACCGCGTTGCTGATGTCCACTGGCTCCACCCACGGAATGGGCAGCGTGTGGAACAGCTGGCAGATCGGGGCCATGTCGTCGGGACCCGGATTTTCCAGATCCGGCCGGAACATCTTGAAGGTGCCCTCGTTGTGCAGCATGGCTGTCTTCACGTGCGTGGGATGCACCGAGTTGACGCGAATCATCTTCTGCCCCAACTCGACTGCGAATGCTCGCATCAGCCCCACGACGCCGTGCTTGGCGGCGACGTAGTGTCCGGTGTGCGGGTAGGCCTTGAGGCCGCCGACCGAGCTGGTCAGGATGATCGAGCCGCCCCGCTCACCGGCCAGGATGTGCGGAACCCCGGCTTTTACCGACTTCCACACTCCGGACAGGTTGATGTCGATCATTTCGTCCCAGTCTTCTTGACTGGTTTTGTCCAACGTGTCGCCGCCGTTGCCAATGCCCGCGTTGGCCACGATGATGTCCAGCCGACCAAGTTGCTCCACTCCGCTGTCTACGGCGGCCTTCAGTGCGTCGTAGTCACGGACGTCGACTTCGGCCGTGACGATTCTGCGGTTGTGACCCTTGACCAGGTCGGCGGTCTCCGCCAGGTCCTCAGGTGTGGATGCCGGGATCGCGGTGTCCAGGACGCCCTCGCGAATCGGCTTACAGATGTCGATGGCGATGATGTCGGCGCCTTCTTGCGCCAACCGCACCGCGTGGCTGCGGCCCTGACCGCGTGCCGCCCCGGTGACGAAAGCGACTTTGCCCTCAACACGTCCGGTCATGGCTTACCTACCTCATTCCTCGCTTGATTTGTTCGGCCCGTCTCAGCGGAGATGCCGCGAATCGCGCCGCATCCATGAACTCTTTCATCAGCCGACAACAGGTGTCAACGGCGGATCCGTTTTGGCTAGCTGTGGTTCTAAGTTTTAGAGAATCCAATTCTCGCGCGGCAAATAGTGTGCGCTATTTGCCCGGCGCTGCGGTCTGACGAAACGCGGCCCGTCGGCCCGAACCCAGCGGTGCTAGCCGGCGAATCCGCGTGAGCAGAAGTCCCACACCTCGTCGGCGCCGATGGGATGAACCGTCGCGTCGTCGTTGCCGCCGCTGGACTGGGCGATGAACATGACCGTCTGCATCGTCATCGCGGCCATCCGGCGGGGATTGACGTCGTCACGCAACTCCCCGGCCTCGCTGGCCGCCTCCATAAGCTCGGCCAGCAACGCCAGCAACGGAGCGTGCGCAATCTTGACCTCGACCGGGTGCGTGACCAGCAGCCGCGGTGCAAAGTCGGTGAACAACGGCCGCTTGGCCATCGGATCCGGGCGTGAGGACTCATACAGCAGCTCGACGGCGACCTTCAGGCGCTCGAGCGGATCGGAGTGGCTCTCCGTGGCCGCGCGGATCTGGTCGGCGGACCGGCTCAAGGCGTCTTCGAACAACGCTAGCAGCAGCTCGTGTTTACCATCGAACTGCAGGTAGAAGCTCCGCAGTGACTGGCGAGAGCGGTCCACGACCTCCTGGACGGTGAAATCAGTGGTGCCCTTTTCGATGATGATGGCCTGCGCCGCATCGAGGAACCGCTGAACGCGCTGGCCCGCCCGCAACTTCGCCGTCTTGATGGACCGCTCGACCGCCCGCTGCTTCCAGGCCGGCTCTTCGCTTGCGCTGGTCACCGGCGGCTCCGACGATTGCCGCAAGGGGAGAACATCATTGGACTGTACCGGAGAACGCCGTGACATCGGTGTGCTCGACCCCCTCACGGACCATGTTTCGGAGATTGTAACTTTCTTACTACGAGAATACTATTCTCTTGCGCGTGTGTATGGAAGCGCAGCGAAAAGAGCAGGACGCGCCGTCCGGGAGAACCTCACAGGGCTTGATCCGCGGTTGGCCGGCGAACACCCGGGAGTGCTGTGCAGCTGACCTTTGACGCCGACGTCGAGGCGTTCCGCGCCGAGTTCATCGCCTTTCTGGACGAGCACCTGCCTGGCGTAATCGACTCGGGCGACGTCCTCGATCGACCCCGGTCGAGCTCGGACATACCGGAGTGGGCGCGCCGTTGGCAACGGCTGCTGTTCGACAGTGGGTGGTTGCTGCCGGGCAATCCCCCGGAGTTCGGCGGCCGCAATGCCTCGCTGATACAGCAGTACGTGTACTTGGAAGAGTTGGCGCGGCGGCGGATGTACCAAAGCTTCAATCCGCAGGGCGTGGGCATCATTGCCGCGTCCTTGCTGTCGTTTGGCACCCCGGAGCAGAAACAGCGATGGGCCATCCCGATTCTGCGCGCCGAGATCACCGCATCACTGGGCATGAGCGAACCCGGCGCGGGCTCGGATCTGGCATCACTGAAAACGCGGGCGGTCCTGGACGGCGACCACTTCGTGGTCAACGGGCAGAAGGTGTGGACATCCGGCGCCCATCACGCTGATGTGTTATTGACCTTCGTGCGCACGAACCCGGACGCGCCAAAACACAAGGGCATCAGCGCTTTACTGATTCCTACCGACACCCCCGGTGTGGTCCGGCGCCCGTTCGCTTCGGTCTCCGACCACGAAGACGTCGACTTCAATGAGGTCTTCTTCACCGACGCGCGGATACCGGCCGAGAATTTGGTGGGGGAGCTCAATGGGGGCTGGCAGGTGGCGACCGGATCGCTCGGCCACGAGCGCGCCATGCTGTGGATGGATTATGCGGACATGTTGCACGGGTTGACCGTCGACTTCGGTCCGTCGGGAGTGCTTCAGCGGGACCATTACGCGACCCTGGTGATGGATTGCCACGCGCTGCGGCTGATGGGATCGGCGGCCTTGGCCAAGGCCGCTCGCGGAGAAGAGGATGTATCCGCGCACTCCGTGCTCAAGCTGCTCGGCTCGGAGGCGATGCAACGCGCTTGCGAGGACGCGCTGAACGCCAAAGGGCCAGACGGGCTCGTGCTGCGCGCGGTCACTGCCCCGTTCGCCCCGCTGAACCTGGACAGCCACTACAGCAGTTGGTTCGACCGATACACCCGCACCTTCGCCGCCACTATCGCGGGCGGTACTTCCGAGATCCAGCGCAACATCATCGCTCAACGAGTGCTCGGCTTACCGCGCAACTAGTTTGCCGGATCGCGCATCGGTGCCTCGTGTCGTGCTAATCGCTTTGCGAGGCGAAGTAGCCGATGGCGACAAGCCCCGCCACGATCGCCACCGCACCTAACACCATGCCGGCCAGCGCGGTTCGGGGATTGTTCGACTGACCGCGCTTCACTCGGCCGCGCGCGATATCGCCGGTCACCACGGCCGCTATACCGAAGAACGTCCCGATCAGCGCCCAGCACGTGATCACGCCCACCACGCCCAGGATCACCGACGCAACGCCGATCTGATTTTGAGGTGGATCGGGTTCCCTCATGGCCCCAATTGTAGGCACCCGGCCGCTATTCACGAGGCTGCGCCGCCGCATCCGCTACAGCTGCGCTAGCCGAGGCGCAGATCCCTTGGCCCGCAACGCCGCACCCGCCTCGCGGGTCAGTTCTCGGGCGTTGCCGAGCAGTCCGTCCAGGACCAAGGCCCGCTTGACGTGGCGATGCAGCAGGTGTTCGGCGGTGAAGCCGATACCGCCGAGCACCTGCTGGCAGTGACGTGCGGTGGTCAGCGCCGCCTGGCCGGCCGCGGCCTTCGCCAGCAAGCTGGCCAGACCGTCGGGATCATCGGTGACATCGACGTCGACAGCGGCCTGCAGGGTCGCCTCGGCACCTTCGATCGCGACGAGTGTCTCGGCCAGTCGGTGCCGAATCGCTTGGAACGAGCTGATGTGCCGCCCGAATTGAACGCGGTCCACCGCGTGCTGGCGCGCCAGCGCAAGCATCGCCCGGCTAGCGCCGACCAGCCACCATCCCACCGCTCGGCGACCCGCGGCGAGTGCCGCCGATGGTAGGGGATCCCCCTCTGGCACGCGATGAATCGGCAGCTCGCCGTCGAGCGCGGAACTTGGACCGTCGGTGCGCTCCCACACCACCCACGAGCTGCCCGCGAACGGAAGCGTTGCGGTGCCGCCCGGTGCACGTCCGGCAGCGCGCAGCACGACGTCGTTGAGCACGGAAGCGTGCGCGCCGGTTTCGCCGAGCAGTCGGAATACTAAAGGTATTGCAAAGTCAGGGATCTCGTCGAGCATGTCGAGCCAGCCTAGGTCGACCAGCGCCGCATCGAGCTCAGCGCCCGAGGCCAGGGAAGGATTGGTCATGGTGGTACGCAGCGAATCGGCCAGCAGCTGAAGTGACTCGAGATCGGAGGCGGCGCTCAGAGACTCCACGTCACTCCTTCCCGAGGTCGAGCAGTCGGCGGGCGATGATGTTGCGTTGAATCTCAGCGGTGCCACCGTAGATGGTCGCTGCCCGCGAATACAGGTACTCCGACCGCCACGGCGTGTCTTCGAGCTCGAGCGCACCGGGCAGCAGGTCGTGGACGGTGTCATAGAGACGTTGTTCGGCGGCGGCCAGCAGCACCTTGTCGATAGAGGTATCCGGCCCGAGCCGCGCGCCGTCGCGCAAGCGGTGCTGGGTAGCACGCGATCGGCAGCGCACCGTGTGCAGCGCGAGATAGGCCGCACCAAGGTCGTATTCGTCGTGGCTGTCGGCGTTGCCGACGTCAGAAATCGCGGAAGTCTCGCTGATCAGCGCGTCGAATCGCGAGTAGAGGTAGGCGATCCGTTGCCAGAAGCAGGTGGAGCGTTCGTAGGGCAGCAGGTCCATCGCGAGGCGCCACCCGTCGCCCGGTTGGCCGAGCATCCGGCTTGCCGGGATCACGACGTCGTCGTAGTACACCTCGCAGAATTCGTCGACCCCGTGCATGGTGCGCAGCGGCCGGATGGTGATGCCCGGCGTGTCCAGGTCGACGAAGAACGCGGTAATCCCGTCATGGGATGAGTGGCCGGGTCCGGTGCGGGTGAGCAGGACGCATCGGGTCGAGAACTGAGCGAAGCTGGTCCAGACCTTCTGCCCGTTGACAATCCAGTTGTCGCCGTCCTGGACCGCCCGGGTGGTCAGTGACGCCAGGTCGCTACCCGAACCCGGTTCGGAAAAGCCCTGACACCACTGCTCGCGACCGCTGAGCATTAGCGGCACCATTTCTGCCGCGAGTTCTGCTGGGGCGTAGTCGATCATCGTCGGGGCGAGCACCTCGATCATCGAGTACGGGCCGGGCTCGGAGAGGCGGCGGCCCACCACCTCCTCGCCGACGATCGCGCGCAGCAGCGCGGGGCCGCCCAGCCCGCCAACCTCGACGGGCCAGCCGTAACGCATCCAATCGGCGTCATACAGCGCCCGGCTAACTCGGAGGAATTGCTGCATGTGCCCCTGCAGCGAGTGGTCGGGACCGGGCGTCAGGTCGTTCTGGTCGAGCCACGCACGCAGATCCGCGCGGAACTGCTCGACATTCACGGTGTCGGGCGGCCTATGGCGTGCGGCCGCCCGTGGTCGTGCACGCCGCTGCGACGGATGAACGTCATCGCCCGCGTCTTGAGTCGCCACCCGTCGACGGTGCGGGAGTAGGTGTCGCGGTAATAGCCGATCCGCATGTCGTGCGTGGCGTTGTCGATGAAGCACAGTGGCTGGGTGCCGCTGGCCGCGTCACCGTCCAGCTCGATGACTGGAGTTCCGGTGAGGAACAAGCCCTTTGGTGCCGCGGCCACCAGGTCGGGGAACCTGTCCAGGGTGTAGGTGGAGCCGAAAGCGCTGTAGGTGCCGTCGGGGGTGAAGACGGCGACCAAGCCCTCGATGTCCTCCTGGGTGATGGTGACGGCGTAGCGGGCGAGCGTTTGCTGGATTTCGACCAGATCGTCGGTTCTGCTCGGTTGATTACTGGACAAAGATCTTGCCGCCTTTCATGACGAAGCTGACGTCGCGGGTAACCGTGATGTCTTCCAACGGGTTTCCCGGCACCGCGATGATATCGGCGAGCAGACCAGGGGCTAGACGGCCCCGGTCGGTGCTGTTGATGAGTTCGGCGGCGGTAATCGTGGCCGCGCGCAGCACCGCCAACGGCGGCAGGCCCCACTCGACGAGGGTGACAAGCTCGTCGGCGTTCTTGCCGTGCGGTATCGCGGGGGCGTCGGTGCCGACTGCGATCTTCACGCCGGCTTTGTAGGCGGCCAGTATCGACGTACGCGACTTCGGGAACATCTCGGCGGCCTTGGCCTGCAGCTCGGGCGGAGCGTGCGAGACATCCATCCCCTCGGCCAGGCGCCGCGTGCTCACCAGGAAGGTGCCGTGCTCGACCATCGTCGCGATCGCCTCGTCGTCGATGAGAAAGCCGTGCTCGATGCAATCGATTCCGGCCGCGACGGCGTGCTTGACGGCGTCGGCGCCGTGGGTGTGGGCGGCGACACGCAGCCCGCGCCGGTGCGCCTCGTCGACGATCGCGCGCAGCTCCTCATCCGAATAATGTTGCGCGCCTGCAGAACCCGTCAGTGACATCACCCCGCCCGAGCAACAGACCTTGATCAGCTCGGCGCCGTGTTTGATCTGGTAGCGCACGGCCTTGCGAATCTCGTCGACCCCGTTGGCGATGCCTTCTTCGACGGTCAGCTCCAGCACGTGCGGTGCGAACGCCGCGAACATCGTCGGATCCAGGTGCCCACCGGTCGGAGTGATAGCGTGCCCGGCCGGGACCACCCGCGGTCCGTCGATCCAGCCCGCGTCGATGGCCCTGCCCAGCGCGACGTCGAGCAGATAGCCGCCCGTTTTGACGAACAGGCCGAGGTTGCGCACCGTGGTGAACCCGGCGCGCAGCGTGCGGCGGGCATTGCCGACCGCGCGCAACACCCGCGTCGGCGGGTCGTCCTGAACCTGGGACAGCCCGGGCTTCTCGCCGCGTCCGCCCATCAGGAGGTTGACCTCCATGTCCATCAGCCCAGGCAGCAGGATCTGGTCGCCCAGGTCGATGAGATCTCCCTCAACCTCGCCCCCGACGCCGACGATTCGGTCGCCCTCGATCCGCAGGATGCCGGGTCGAATGATCTCCCCGGCGTCGACGTCGAGCAGCCCAGCCGCCTTGAGCGTCAGCACCGCTTAGATCACCGGTTCGCGGATCACTTCAACCCACGCCGCGCCGCTGTCGGGGACGCGTGGCTGCTTCCATGCCTCGATCGGGAAGGACACCATGACCAGCGACTGCATCACGTGCATCAGGGTTTTTGCGTCATCCGGCAAGTCGTCCAGCGGGTACTTGTCGCAGTACGCGATGACGTCGTTCAGCAACGGGAACGCGACGTCGTAGAACTCCTGCATCTGGGGCATCGTCGAGGCCAGTCGCTTGGCGTAGCGCTCGGGCTCGGTGGCCAGATCCCAATCCAAATACGGCTGCAGGGCCGCGAATTCAGACGGTAATTTTGCCATTGTTCTGGCCCTCCTTCGCCCAATTGGCTACATAGTCACCGGTCACCTTGTGCAGATGACGGATCAAGACTTCCTGGTCGCACAGCAAGAAGTCTTTGACGACCCGGGTGCCGATCATGGTTTGGGTGGCCTCCAGCGTGTTGGCGTCCTGCAGCGCGTACTCCTTGAACGTCACCGCGGCCAGTTCCTGGGCCAGGCGTTCCCGCGCATTCCGCGGCGGGACGAAATACAGCGTGGACTCGAAGATGTGTTTGTCCACCGCGGTAGGCCAGTAGTGGTAGGTCAGGAACCAGCCCGGCTCCCAGATCAGCAGCATGAAGTTCGGGTAGAAGTGCCAGGAGTCGATGCCCCACTGCGGCACCCTCTTCACATTGACACCCGGCGGCAGCTCCAGCTTCTCGATGATCTCCGGCTTGTCCCACGGACCGAACAAGCCGCTGCGCAACACCTGGTCCAACGGCTTGACCATGGACATGTCCGGGGGCGGTGCCTGACCACCCCAGGTCGACTGCAGGCTGTGCGGGCTCGCCACCTCGTAGTGCAGCGCCTCGTAGCCGAACTTCTGGATCTTGGCGGCTTCTTCCTTGGTGTATTGCCCCTGGTGCAGGATCGGCGCGTGGTAGAACTCGACGAACGCGTCGATGAACAGCTTCCAGTTGCTGCCGACCTCGGCCCGGTAGGAGTAGGTCTCCGTCATCTCGCCGAAGGGGTACCCCTCGATGCTCTTGGCCAGCGGTCCGAGGTAGTCGGTGAGCGGCGCCGCGTCACTGTCGAAGTTGATGAAGATGAAGCCTTCCCACACCTCGCAGCGAACGGGTGCGAGGCCGTAGTTGCCCTTGTCCAGGTTGAAGAACTCTTCTTCCTGTTGGACGAAGGTCAGATCACCGTCGAGGCTGTAGCGCCAGGCGTGGTACTTACAGGTGAACTGTCGGCAGGTGCCGGACGTTTCCTCGTTGGGAAAGTCGTTCCACACCAGCTTGTTTCCGCGGTGGCGGCAGACGTTGTGAAACGCCTTGACGGTTCCGTCCTTGGTCTTGACGATGATCACCGACGTGCCCGGGCCCGCCGACGGCAGCTCTTTGGTGAAGTAGCTGCCGGTGCGGGGCAGTCGCTCGACGCGGCCGACGTTCAGCCAGGTCTTCTTGAAGATCGCCTCGCGCTCGGCCTCGAAGAATGCCGGATCGATCGAGTCGCTGTAATCGACGGGCGCGGTGCCCAGTTCGGGGTAGTTTTCTGTCCAGCTGCCGGCTGCTGGCTTCGGGAAGTGAGCCAAGGTACTTACCTCTCTTGTGCGGTCGTATTCGTGCTCGAGCTGAATACCAAAAGTGTTAAAGGCCATGGCCAGTAAGGTGTAGCAACCGACCGTGAAAACGTAATCCATCCGCTGCTGGTCGTTGAGGCGCTCGCCGAGCGCCGCCCAGGTCGCGTCGGACAGTTCGGATTTGTCGATGAGCTCATCGACCCCGGTTAGGACAGCGCGCTCAAACTCGTCGAAGCTGCCGGCGTCCTCGCCGGCATAACTCTGCACCGCGGCAATCTCGTCGTCGCTGATTCCCTCGTCTTTGGCGAGGGCGACGTGCTGGGTCCACTCGTAGACACAGTCACGGAGATGCGCAACCCGCAGGATCGCCAGTTCGCGGATGCGGGCCGGCAGCGTCGATGAGTACAAGAGGTGGACGTTGAATCGGAGAAACGCCTTGGCGAGCGCTGGGTGGTGGGCGAAGGTGGCAAGCGCGTTGTTGGCGTCGCGCGGGCCGTCCGCGGGCAGCATGGGAGCGAGGGCGCGATGCACAGTCTCGTCCCACTGGGCAGCGGGGAGCGGCGCCAAGCGCATCGACAGTGTCCTCTCGGTCAAAGAGAATCATATTCTCATTTCCAACCAACAGACTTGCACGATTCGGTCTTTTGGTCAATGTGCGCGGCCAGGGATTCGTACTCGCTGGGCTGCCTGCGGCCCGGCGTCAGGCGTCGGTCGCCGGGCCGGTCCCGCAGCTGAGCACCCTGGTGCCAAACTTTTGGTCCGTTCCTTGTTGGCCCGTTTTACCGGCATTTCCGTCGCAACGTTGTCGCAGCTGAGAGCCCAATTTGCCGAATCGCCCAGGATTGCAGAACGCGTTCTGGATTCGCCACCGGAGAACCCTGAATGTTGATTCTCGCTTCACGAGAAGATAGTTTTCAACACTAGAGGGCTTAGGGCACCCGGCGGTGCCTCCCCGATGCTGCGGGAGCAGACTGTTCAGAGGGATCCGATGGATCCAACGTGAAGGGAAGGCTTATGAACAAAGAAGACATGATCCTGATCAGTGTCGACGACCACACCGTCGAGCCCCCGGACATGTTCAAAGGCCACCTTCCGAAGAAGTACATCGACGACGCGCCTCGGCTGGTGCACAACGCCGACGGCTCGGATATGTGGAAGTTCCGCGACACGGTAATCCCGAACGTGGCGCTCAACGCAGTGGCCGGCCGGCCCAAGGAGGAGTACGGCCTGGAACCGCAGGGTCTTGATGAGATCCGCAAGGGTTGCTACAACGTCGACGAACGGGTTAAAGACATGAACGCCGGGGGCATCCTGGCGTCGATCTGCTTCCCATCGTTCCCCGGCTTCGCCGGGCGGCTGTTCGCCACCGAAGACCACGAGTTCTCGATCGCCCTGGTGCAGGCCTACAACGACTGGCACATCGACGACTGGTGCGGGGCGTACCCGGCACGGTTCATCCCGATGGCGATACCGGTGATCTGGGATGCCGAGGCGTGCGCCGCTGAGGTCCGGCGGGTCTCGAAGAAGGGTGTGCACGCGCTGACGTTCACCGAGAACCCGGCTGCGATGGGGTACCCCAGCTTCCACGACGAGTACTGGAACCCGCTGTGGAAGGCGTTGTGTGACACCGACACCGTGATGAACGTGCACATCGGATCCTCGGGCAGGCTGGCCATAACGGCGCCAGACGCGCCGATGGACGTGATGATCACCCTGCAGCCGATGAACATCGTGCAGGCCGCCGCGGATCTGCTGTGGTCAAGGCCGATCAAGGAGTACCCGGAACTGAAGATCGCGCTCTCCGAGGGCGGCACCGGCTGGATCCCCTACTTCCTGGAGCGGGCGGACCGCACCTACGAGATGCATTCGACGTGGACTCACCAAGACTTCGGCGGCAAGATGCCCAGCGAGGTTTTCCGCGAGCACTTCCTGACGTGCTTCATCAGCGACAAGGTCGGGGTCAAGCTGCGCAACATGATCGGCATCGACAACATCGCGTGGGAGGCCGACTACCCGCACAGCGACTCGATGTGGCCGGGCGCGCCCGAGGAGCTTTGGGATGTCCTCGTCTGAACAACGTGCCGGACGACGAGATCAACAAGATGTACGTACGAGAACGCGATGCGGTGGTACTCATTCGACCCGTTCACCCACATCCCGAAGGACCAGGCGACAGTGGGCGCCCTGCGCAAGGCCGCTGAGGGCCACGACGTGTCCATCCAGGCGCTCAGTCACCACAACAGCACCAGGGCGGGCTCGTCCGTCGCGGACTTCGCCGCCAACGCGAAAGCGCTGACCGGCAACAAGGACTGACGCGCCACCGGAACGCCCATGCGCCGGTGCATGACCTGAGCTAAGGAGATACCAGCAGTGCCCGGCGGTGGAATGAATTTCGAGCTGACCGAAGACCAGGAGCTGATCCGCAAGTCGGTCGCTGAGCTGGCGCGCAAGTTCGACGACCAGTACTGGATGGAAAAAGACCAGGCGCACGAGTTTCCGACCGAGTTCTACCAGGCGATAGCCGACGGCGGCTGGCTGGGTATGACGATCCCGACCGAGTACGGCGGCCACGGCCTCGGAATCACCGAAGCCACGATTTTGCTCGAGGAGGTCGCCAAGTCCGGCGCCGCCATGAACGGGGCCAGCGCGATCCACCTGTCGATCTTCGGCATGCAGCCGGTCGTCGTGCACGGCTCCGAGGAACTCAAGGCGCGCACGTTGCCCCCGGTCGCGACGGGGGAGGTGCATGTGTGCTTCGGAGTGACCGAACCCGGTGCCGGGCTTGACACGTCGCGCATCACCACGTTCGCCAAACGCGACGGGGATCGCTACATCGTCAACGGCCGCAAGGTGTGGATCTCCAAGGCGATGGAGTCCAACAAGATCCTGCTGCTGACCCGGACCAAGAGCTACGACGAAGTCACCAAGAAGACCGACGGGATGACGCTGTTCCTCACCGATCTCGATCGCAGCCGGGTCGACATCCGCCCGATCCGCAAGATGGGCCGCAACGCCGTGAGCTCCAACGAGTTGTTCATCGACAATCTCGAGGTGCCGGTTGAGGATCGAGTCGGGGAGGAAGGCAAGGGATTTCAGTACATTCTGGATGGCCTGAACCCGGAGCGGATGCTGATCGCCGCCGAGGCGCTCGGCATCGGCAGGGTGTCGCTGGACAAGGCGGTGAAGTACGCGCAACGAGCGCGTGGTCTTCGACCGGCCGATCGGCATGAACCAGGGCATCCAGTTTCCGCTCGCCGATTCGCTGGCCCGGCTCGACGCCGCCGAGCTGATGCTGCGCAAGGCAACGTGGCTCTACGACAACGGTAAACCCTGTGGGCGCGAGGCGAATACCGCCAAGTACCTGTGCGCCGACGCCGGCTTTACCGCGGCGGACCGAGCGCTGCAAACGCACGGCGGAATGGGCTACGCGGAGGAGTACCACATCACCCGCTACTTCCGGGAGTCCCGGCTGATGAAGATCGCACCGGTCAGTCAGGAGATGATCCTGAATTTCCTGGGAGCCAATGTCCTCAAATTGCCGAGGAGCTATTGATCGTGACGGCCCGCGGCCGCTGATGACGTCGACTTCTGGGACCGACGACCCCGTGCTGCTGTCAGATGACCGCGACGGGGTGCGGACGCTGACGCTCAATCGTCCGCGCCGCAAGAACGCGATCAACCCGGAGCTGTGGATCGCGTTGCGGGACGCGCTCAACGCGGCCGGTCGTGACCAGAGTGTGCGCGCGCTGGTGATCGCCGGTGCCGGCGGGAGTTTTTGCTCGGGTGCCGACATCTCGGTCCCCGACGACGTTCATCCCAGATACAAGATGCAGCGCTTGACCGACGTGGCGCTGGCGCTGCACGAGCTTGCGATTCCGACCGTCGCCAAAGTGACCGGGGTCGCCGTCGGCGCCGGATGGAACCTGGCGCTGGGTTGCGATTTGGTGGTCGCCACGCCGGAATCGACGTTCTCCCAGATCTTTTCCAAGCGGGGGCTGTCAATCGACCTCGGCGGTTCCTGGCTGTTACCCAAACTCGTCGGCCTGCAACAGGCTAAGCGGCTCGCGCTGCTGGCCGAAACCATCGACGCCACCGAAGCCCATGCCCTTAACCTGGTCACCTGGGTGGTTCCCGCCGCGGAGATCGACACCTTCGTCAGGGACCTCGCCGGCCGGCTCGCGGCCGGCCCACCGTTCGCGCTCGCCCAGACCAAAGCACTGCTGAACGAGGGGGCGGACTGCACCCTGCGCGACGCGCTGGCCGGCGAGGCCCGCGCGCAGATCGGCAACTTCGGGACGGCCGATGCGGCGGCCGCCTATGCCGCATTTGCCGAGCGGCGAGAGCCGTCGTTCACCGGTCGGTGGGCGCTATCGGGGTCCAAAGACGCGCCGGAACCTAAAGAAGACAAGAAATCGGAGTAGACGCATGCGTGAGACGGTCATCGTCGAGGCGGTACGGACCGCGGTCGGGAAGCGCAACGGCGGGTTGTCCGGCATGCATCCCGCCGACCTGTCCGCAGTCGTCCTCAACGGATTGTTGGAACGCACCAGTGTCGACCCGGCGATCATCGACGACGTGATCTGGGGCTGCGTGTCCCAGGTCGGCGACCAGTCCAGCAACATCGGGCGCTACGCGGTCCTGGCCGCCGGCTGGCCCGAGAGCATCCCCGGGACCACGGTCAACCGGGCGTGCGGTTCCAGCCAGCAGGCCCTCGACTTCGCCGTGCACGCGGTGATGTCGGGCCAGCAAGATGTCGTCGTAGCCGGCGGCGTCGAGGTAATGAGCCGCGTCCCGCTTGGTTCGGCCAGGGCCACCGGGATGCCGTACGGCCCGAAAGTCCTTGCCCGCTACGACGGCTTCTCCTTCAACCAGGGTCTGTCGGCCGAGATGATCGCCAAGAAGTGGGGGTTCTCCCGCACCCGGCTCGACGAATACTCCGCTGCAATCTCACGAGCGCGCCGCGGCGGCCCAGGACAGCGGCGCCTTCATCGAGCAGATCGTTCCCGTCTTTGTCGATGGGGCCGAGGGATCCGATGGCACCGTCGTAACCGCTGACGAGGGGGTGCGGCGCGGTACCAGTGTCGAGAAGCTGGCAGCGCTCAAGCCCGCTTTCGCCGATGACGGGGTAATCCACGCCGGCAATTCCTCGCAGATCTCCGACGGCGCGGCGGCATTGCTGGTGACGACGGCGGAAATGGCGCTGGAGCTGGGTTTGACGCCGATAGTGCGGTACCGCGCGGGCGCCGTGACCGGAGCGGATCCGGTGCTCATGCTCACCGGCCCGATTCCGGCGACCGAGAAGGTGCTGCGCAAGGCCGGTGTTGCCTTGTCCGAAGTCGGCGTGTTCGAGGTGAACGAAGCCTTCGCGCCGGTCCCGCTCGCGTGGACCGCCGAGACCGGCGCCAACCCCGGCCTGGTCAATCCGCTGGGTGGTGCCATTGCGCTGGGCCACCCGCTGGGCGCTTCTGGAGCCGTGCTGATGACGCGGATGGTCCACCACATGCGCGATAACGGGATTCGTTACGGACTGCAGACCATGTGCGAAGGCGGCGGCACTGCCAACGCCACCCTGGTCGAGCTCGTCAATTAGGGCGGAGCTTCGAGCCTGCGGTTTTGGCACCGAAACTGCGTACAGCGCGTGTTCTGTTGCGACAAGCAGCCCTGAGCGCAGTTTCGATGGAGTATTCGATGGAGTAATTGTCACAGGCGCCAAACCAACCTACTGTGTGTTCACTAGGTTGGTTTGGCGCGACCGCTAACTAAGGAGTTCGGTGCCCGAAGCACGGCGATACGACACGCTGCTCGCCAAAGGCGAGGATCGCAAGCAAGCTGATCCTCGCTGTCGCGCAGCGGCTCCTCACGCGCAACGGCTGGCGCAGCACAACACTTGCCCAGATTGCCAGCGAAGCCGGTGTCACCCCCGCGGGGCTGCTGCATCATTTCGAGTCCAAAGAGCAGCTGCTGCACGCGGTGCTCGACGCACGCGACCTCGATGACGAGTCGCACTCCGACCGGACCGGGGATCTCCTTGCGCAGATCGTCCAGGTCGCCGATCGCTTCAGTCGGGCCCCCGAACTGGTGGGCACGTTCTCGGTGCTGTTGGTCGAGAACATCCTTCCCGACGCTCCCTTGCACGACCGCATGCTGGCCAGGCACCGGGATGCGATCGAGATCGTCGCCGACGCGATCCGGCGTGGTCAGGCAAATGGCTCGTATCGCACGGACATAGACCCCGCCGTAAAAGCAGTGGAAATTGTCGCCTTCACCCACGGAATGGAAACCACATGGTTGCTCGATCCTTCAATACCACTGACCGAGGTGTTCAAGCAGTACGCGGAGACGCTGGCACGCGACTTCGCCCCGACCCAGACACCCAACAAGACGTACAAGAAGACATGAGATACCGGCTCGACGTTGTCGCCTCCAACGTGGTCGACGTGGTGCGCTTCGCCGGCGGCTGGCTCTTTGACCGGGCGATGGCGGGATGGGACGTTACCGTCCTGGTGGCCGACCAACCCGACGTGCGACCGTTGCAGATCCTCGGAGCCCAAACGCTCGGCCTCGAAGGGGTTCTGGGAGCGATCGATTCGGGGGCCGAACCCCGCCCCCGTCCCCAGGCTCTGGCGGCCGCGGCCGATCTGTTCGGATGCGACTCGCGGGTTCGGCAAGGCGTGTTGCAGGCCCTCGATCATGGCGTCACCGAGGTCACACTATGGGGAGATAGCTGGCCGTCCGAGCTCGATGACAGCGTTGGCCGGGTCCAGCATCAGCTGAGCGCGGCCGCCCAGATATTCAAGGCGCGGGCGCTTGCCGCCGCCTTGAACACCTGGGTTCCGCCGAGCTCGATCGGTGAGACAGAAGCATTCCGAAGCGGTCTGCTGGCCTGCCCTTCGGTGGCCGCCGACCTGGTTCCTGCTGGCTAACCGGAGGTTTCACGTTCGTTGGCGGCACCCGTCGTTGACGGTCAACCAGCCGTATGGAAATGTAATACTCATCTCTGAGAGGCACATTCTCACGTGTCGAGATTGGAACGGTGCGAGATGGTGAACGACATCACCGAGTTGGACTTCTTCCGGGGCAGCGAGCTCATCGCGGACCCCTACCCCTACTACGAGGCGCTGCGGCAGCAATGCCCGGTGACCCCGGAAAAGCACCACGACGTCACGATGGTGACCGGCTGGGACGAAGCCTGCGCCGTCTTGAACGACGCCGAGACGTGGTCCTCGTGCACTTCGGTGACCGGGCCGTTCCCCGGATTTCCGGTGCCCCTGGAGGGTGACGACATCACCGAGCTGATCGAGCAGCACCGTGACGAGCTGCCCTTCAGCGACCAGCTGCCCACGCTCGATCCGCCGACCCACACCAACCACCGCTCCCTGCTCATGCGGCTGATCACCCCGAAGCGCCTCAAGGAGAATGAGGACGCCATGTGGGCGCTCGCCGACGAAGCGCTCGACGGGTTCCTGACGCCAGGGCACGGCGAGTTCATCAAGGGCTTCGCGAGCCCGTACACGCTGCTGGTTATCGCTGACCTGCTGGGCGTGCCCCTCGAAGATCGCGACAAGTTCGTCAAAGGCATCCGTGACCACTCGGGCGGCGGCGTCGGCGGCACCGGTAAGGAATCGCTGGCCCACAGCCCGCTGGAATTCCTCTACGGTCTTTTCTCCGACTACATCCACGACCGCCGGCGCGAACCCCGCGACGACGTGCTGACTGGCCTCGCGACCGCCACTTACCCCGACGGCTCCACACCCGACGTCGAAGACGTGGCCCGCGTTGCAAGCAACGTCTTTTCGGCGGGTCAGGAAACCACCGTGCGGCTTCTCGGTGCGGCGCTGCAAACGCTCGGTGAGCGTCCGGACATCCAGGCGCAGTTGCGCAAGGACCGCAGCCTGATCCCGAACTTCATCGAAGAGTCACTCCGCGTCGAGAGCCCGGTCAAGGGCGACTTCCGCCTGAACCGGGTGCCGGTCAATATTGGCGGCGTCGACCTGCCCGCGGGCACCACGGTGATGATTCTGCAGGCGGCCGCCAACCGCGATCCGCGCCGGTTCGAGGACCCCGCCACCTTCGATCCGGCTCGCAAGAATGCGCGTCAGCATCTCTCGTTTGGCCGGGGGATCCACAGCTGCCCCGGTGCGCCGCTGGCACGCGCCGAAACCCGGGTGGCGCTCGAGCGACTGCTGGACCGGACGTCTGACATCAGGATCAACGAGAGCGTCCATGGTCCGGCGAATGACCGCCGCTACCAATTCGTTCCGACCTACATCCTGCGCGGCCTGACCGAGCTGCACTTGGAGTTCACACCGGCATGAAGGTCTGGGTAGACGACCAGCGCTGTCGCGGGCACGGCATGTGCCTCACGCTCTGCCCGGATGTTTTCAGCCTCACCGACGACGGCTACGCGGTGGCGATAACGTCCGATGTGCCAACGGAATTGGAGGCGGCCACCCGGGAGGCCATCGAATGCTGTCCCGAGCAAGCCATTAGCGAGAGTTAACCGCGCACGCCATAGGCAAGGAGATCAAAGGCAAATGAGTGCTAACGGGCCAAAAGGGTACGTCATCCTCACCGAGGCCATCAAGGATCCAGAGGGTATGAAGGCCTACGGTCAGGCTGCCCGAACAACAATGAGCGGTGCCACCGCCCTTGCGGTGGATACTGCGCCCACAGTTCTTGAAGGCACCTGGCACGGCGACCAGACCGTTGTGCTGGAGTTCGAATCTGTGGATGCCGCCCGCGCCTGGTACGAGTCCGAGGGCTACCAAAACGCGGCGAAACTGCGCCAAGCGGCCGCCGATTGCAACGCGGTCATCATCGCCGGCTTTTAGGTCGTTACTCCTTGAACGAGATGGCCTGCCGGGGACATTGACGCACGGCCTCGCGCAACTGTGCTTCGTTCTCCGGTGTTACGTCCGTCTGCAAGACGGTCAGCATGTCGTCATCGCCGAGCTGAAAGACCTCCGGGATGATGCCCATGCACACCCCGTTGCTTTCGCACAGACCCCAATCGACGTCGATCTTCATCGCAGGGCGCTCACCGAAGCACCTTGACGGGTACGTGGTGGTACCCGGCGACGTTTTGCATGTTGACGCGTTGCAAGCCGTCCCAGTTCACCTCGTAGCGGGGCATGAAGTCGAGCAGCTTGTCCAGCGCGATGGCGCTTTCCATCCGGGCCAGCGCCGCGCCCAGGCAACTGTGAATCCCGTATCCGAGCCCGAGATTCTGCGCCTCGGCGCGATCGCGGTCGATGTCGAACACGTCCGCGTCGGTGAATGCGTCCGGATCGCGGTTCGCCGCGGCGCCGCACAGGAATACCGGCTTGCCCGCGGGAATGACGCCACCGCTGACCTGAGCTTCTTTCAGGGTGTAGCGGACGTTGTACTGGACCGGCCCTTCGTAGCGCAACAGTTCTTCGACGGCCGCCGGAATCTTGCTGCGATCGTCGAGGAGCTTCTGCCATTGTTCGGGGTTGCGGGCGAAGGTGACGGCCGCGGTGCCGAGGAGCTTGGTGACGGTCTCGGCTCCGGCACCGCCTAAAAGTGTTGCAAAGCCGGTGATTTCAATGTCATCCAGCTGACGCGTGGGACCTTCTTCGGTCGGGATCTCAGCTGCGATGAGCCTGCTGATCATGTCGTCCTGCGGGTCCTCGCGCCGCTGCTGTATCAGCGTGAAGTAGTACATCGCGGTGTCGATGTTGGCCTGCATCGCGGTTTCGCTGATCTCGATCTGCCCGGGTTCGTGGTGCAGGCTGGTGTCGATCCAATGCCGCACCTGCTGGCGGTATTCCTCGGGCACCCCGGCCATCCGGGTGATCACTTCTACCGGGAACGGTCCGGAGAAGTCCTGGACGACGTCGAAGTTGTCGGGATCGGCCTCGCTCAGGTACTTGTCGATCAGTTCAATGACAGTCTCTTTCTGAGACTGGATGGCGCGCGGGGTGAAGGCCTTGTTGAGCAGGCTGCGCATGTGCCGGTGGTCGGGCGGGTCCATGAAGATGATGGATCTCTGCGGAACGTCGCCTTTCCGCACCATCGCCAGGTCGCAGCCGCGGGCCGACGAGAAGCCTTCGAAATCCTTGAACGCGGCGGCCACGTCCTCGTGGCGCGTCAGCGCGTAGAAGTCTTCCTTCTCGTCGTAGTAGAGCGGTGCGTCCTCGCGCATCCGGCGATATATGTCGAACGGGTTCTCGAAGTACTCCGCAGAGAACGGGTCGAAGACGACCTTCGGCTTTGTCACTGGATCCTCCTCAGTGGCGACGGACGGGTGTGGGGCTGGCACCTTTACGGCTGAATGCCTGACTGTAACGCCAACGGTAGCGGTTTCACCGCGATCCGGAAAGATCCAGATGGCTGATAACTTCGATGGCGTCGTCGAGCACACCGAGATCGCTGCCGAGTTCCGCGGCAATGCTGCGGACGACGGCCACATCCTTGCCGACGAATTCGCCTGCCACCTCGATGAACGACGTGACCGAACCCCGGGCCGCGACGATATCGAGCACCCGGCTAGTGGCGCTGCCGTGGCCCAACGCGGCCAACAGCGTCGACTCCGAGACACCCAGCCGCTGGCCCAGGCGGACGGACTCGGCGAGCAGCCCGATATGCCCCGCGAACAGCGCGTTGTTGACCAGCTTCACCTTCTGGCCGGCGCCGATGGGCCCGACATGCAGGACGGGATCGCCGTAACAGCGCAGCACCGGTCGCAGCCGCGTCACGGCGTCATCGGCGCCGCCCACGAACAGGGTGAGCTTTCCCGCCGCGATGTCATGCGGGCCCCCGCTGACCGGGGCGTCGACTATGTCGACGCCATGGGCGGCGGCTTGCGCCGCGATGGTCTCGACCGTGTTCGGGCTTGCGGTGGTGTGTACCAGCAGTGCCGAACCAGACGGCATGGTTGACAGCAGGGCGCTGTCGAGGCAGACCTGCCGCAATTGTGCGTCGGTGAACACGCAGAGCACGACGACATCGGCCTGCGCACCGGCCTCGGCCGCATCGTGCACGGGCGTCGCACCGAACTGTTCGAGGTTGCGCCGATTCTGGGCCGTTCGGCCGAGGGCTCGGACGTCGTGGCCGCCCTGCACGAGGCGGGCCACCATGGGCGGCCCCATCCGCCCAGCTCCGATGAATCCGACTCTCATCGGGGATGCCCCATCAGGTTCAGCGTGGCGTCGGCCGAGTCGAGTACCGCCCCGCCTTGAGTCCCGGCTGTGTCGGCCAGGTCGACGACCAGCCGGACATCCTTCTGCAGCAGCGTTCCCGCCACGCCGGCAAGGTTTTCCAGGCCACCAATTCCGCCGAGGGCGTTGAGCGCGAAGCTATTCCCACTGCTTCGGGATACCACCTCGGCCAGCCGGTCCGGGGAGACCCCGAGGGACTTCGCCAACGAAAGGGCGCTGGCCGCCGATCCCAGGTTGGCGGTGAACAGCAGGTTGTTGAGCAGCTTGGTGGTTTGGCCCGAGCCGAGCTCGCCGAGGTGGATGACCGGATCGGCGTAGGTTTCGAACACCGGTCGGCAGCGGTCCACCACGTCGGCGTCACCACCGGCCATGACCAGCAGGCGACCCTCCGCCGCGGCCGGTCCACCGCCGCTCACCGGCGCATCGATGACCGAAACGCCCTGGGCTCCTGCCCTATCCGCGAGTTCCCGGCAGGTGTTGGGGTGCACGGTGCTGTGCACGGCGATCACGCCGCCCGGCTCGAGCCCGGCCAGCACTCCGTGCTCGCCGCCGATGAGTTCGTCGATATCGGCGTCACCAACGACACACAGGCACACCAGGTCGCTGTCGGCGGCGAGTTCGGCCGGTGATCCGGCTAGCTTTGCCGCGGTGCCGGCGAACGGCGCCAGGGTCTCGGGTCGGCGCGCCCACAGAGTCGTCGGGTAGCCGCCCTCGATGATCCGCCGTGCCATCGGGGCGCCTTGACTGCCCAATCCGATGAATCCGACTTTCAACCCGCGGCCTCTTCTGCTGCTTCGTCTTTCGAGGGCGACGCCCCGATGCACTCTTCTGCGAACGATAAGACCTTGGCGTGATAGTCGGCGGCGGAATGGCCGAGGCTGATGTTGTGCCCCGCCTCGGGTTGCCGGTTGACGGTGAACCGCGGCGCGCCGGAGAACATTGCGGCGATCTCGGTCATCGCCGCATCATCGGTCTGCCAAACCTTTTCGTATTCCGCGATGCTGAATTGCACGGGGACGCGCACGGCGGGGGCGAGGGCTGGGAAGGTTTCCCGGGCCCAGTCCGACACCATCTGGTCCTCGTAAGCCGGAGCCGACGGAGAAACCGTCACCCCGGTAAGGAGTTCGGGCGGATACAGCCGCTCCGGGTGCCACAGCAACTCGCGCAGGCCCGACGGGCGGTGTTCCCGGGTTGCTGCCTTCAGCATTTCTCGGGCCGCGGGGTGATAGTGCCGGCCCGTGCCTGCCAATTCAATCCCGAGCAGATCAGCGCCGCGCGGGTCGGCGGCCATCCGCATCGCCAGTTCGCACCCGCCCGAATGGGCCATCACGAACAATCCTGCGCCGCGCGGTTGTTGCCCGAGGATGCGATCCACCACACCGTAGGCGAGGTTGACCCGATGTTCGGGCTGGCTCGTCGCCTCCGGATAGGCAGCGGAGCTGCCGTAGCCGGGCCGGTCGAGGGCAATGACCGTGAATCCGCGCGCGGCACCGGTCCGTAGCAAGGAAAGCGAAGGGTGGCCCGGGCAGTCGAAATACATTGCGGTGGTACCGCCGCCGTGGATGGCCACGATCACGGCCTTGGAGTCTTCGGGGTGCTCGGGTTCGGCTACCCACGCCGACATCGGCACGCCGGCGACGATCACCACCCGGGGGACGGGAACGACCGGCCTAGTCATCGGCTCGCAGCAGGAGCACGCCGCTGGGAGTGAGGCCACCACTGCTGACCACCCCGACGCGGGCGCCGGCAACCTGGCGGTCGCCGGCCTCACCGCGCAGCTGACTGACGGCCTCGTACATCAGGCCCATGCCGTGGGTACGGCCATGCGAGAGCTGGCCACCGTGGGTGTTGAGCGGCAGCTGGCCGTCGCGGGCGATGTTCTTGCCGCCGTCCAGGAAATCTTTGGCCTCGCCGATCCCGCAGAATCCCAGCGCCTCAATCCAGGACAGGCAGTTGAAGGTGAACCCGTCGTAGAGCTCGGCGACGTCGACGTCGGCCGGTGTCAGGGAGGTCCGCGTCCAGAGGTGCGCGGCCTGGCCCAGCACCTGCGGTTCGTGGGTCAACGTGCTCTGGTCCCAATCGAGGCGCTCGATGATCTGGGTCCCGACCGCCTCCACGAAAACTGGCGGGTTGGGCATATCGCGCGCGGCATCGACTGCGGAGACGATGACCGCGATCGCGGCGTCACAGGGCACGTCGCAGTCGTACAGGCCAAAGGGGGTGGTGATGGGTCGCGCGCTCAGGTAGTCGTCCATCGTCATCGGGGAGCGGTAGATGGCGGTCGGGTTCAGTTCGGCGTTGGCCCGCTGGTTCAACGCGATCCAGCCCAGCGTTTCTTTGGTGGTGCCGTAACGGTGAAAGTGCCGCTGCGCGTTCATCGCCAAGGTGTGGGCCGCCGAGGTGGCGCCGAACGGCATCTGCCAGCCCGACATCCGGCCGATCGACGGAACGATCTTGCCCTGCTTCATCAGCTCGCTGTTGGTGGCTTCCCACAGCGTCCGGAAGCACAGCACGTGACGCGCCAGCCCGCAGGCGATGGCAAGCATCGCGGAGATCACCGAACCTCCGGGGCCGAACGTCTCCATGGTGCCGTTGTGCCACGTCGGCCGAATTCCGAGCGCGGCCTCCAGTGCGGTGACGCCGCCTTCCCCCATGCCGGCGACGTTGAGCGGGCCCGGATAGGTTGACAGGCCGTCGATGTCGGCGAAGGTCAGCCCGGCGTCGGCGATCGCCGCCTCGCACGCGTCGATGGTCAGCGACAGCGGCGGCACCATCAATCGCCGCCCGATCTTCGAGACACCGATCCCGGTGAGGGCGGACTTGTCCTCGAATTTCTCCGTGGTCAGCATGGGCCGCACGTGTTCGGCGAAGCGTTCCGGCGCGATTTCGTCGGCCGGCAGGGGGCTGCGCTCGGCGTCCGCTATCGGTCGGAACAAGGGAAACCACACGTCCTCGACTTGCTCGAAGGCGACTTCGACCTGCTGGCCGAGCTCGAGCGCTTCATACTCACTAGGGTCGGACACCACGATGTTGGTGGTCAGCCGCACGCGGGGATCTTCCGCGATCGCCACCTCGGCGATCACGTACGGCGCCGGCAGCCCCGGCAGGCTGAACCGCTCGTTGATTGTGAAGCCGGCCAACGTCGCCCTACCGGAGAGCTCCCGCACACCGATGTCGCGGGAGCGACAGTAGCGACACACCGGCGCCGGCGGATGGATCAGCGCGTCGCACGCCTGGCATTCCTGAAGCCGCAACGTCCCGTCGGCGCCCGAAGTCCAGAAGAATTCGTTCTCCTGCGTGATCAGGGGCAGCGGGCGACCAGGTGCAGCCGCGGTCAACGCGTGAACCCCCACTCGGCCTCGCTCGCCGCGGTTTTGAGATGCGCGCCGGGATCCTCGTCGGTGGCGGGATGCGGCGGTACGACGTCTTGCGGCCGCTCGTTGAGCTCCATGATGGCGTGCACCGGGCAGTCCAGCAGAGCGCGTAGGACCGCGTCGCGGTCCTGTTCGGGGACAGTGCCGTCGCCGATCAGCGACGCGTACCCCCAGTCATCAAGTGAGAAATAGCCGGGTGCGTGCCGGGCGCAGATGCCGAACCCATCGCAGAGAGTGCGGTCGAGGCGGATTCTCATGTTCTCGGTCACGCGGGCACCACCGCCAGCACCTCGTAGGGACGATCGGCATGGAAGGCTCCGGCACGGCAGTCCGGGCAGGCACCGCCCAAGTGGTGGGCCACCGCGTCGGGAAACTGATCTAGGAGGCTGGCCGCCACATTGCAGGCGGCGTCGATCGTCGCGCACGCGCCGCGCCCGCGCAACACCACCGACCAGCGGCGCAACCGGTCGACATCGTCCGTCGTCGCGGCGCCGTCGCGCAGCGCGCCGGCTGCAGCGGCCATGGCCGCGGTTCCGTTGAAGCACGACCCGCACTGCCCCGCGTTTTCCCGGTCGAAGTAGGCCAGCACCGATGCAGCGACCGCGACGGGGCAGTCGTCGGTGAGCACGGTGATCGCTCCGCAGCCCAGCCCGCTGCCGAGGCCGCGCATCGTCTCGTGGTCCAGGCCGGTGTCCAACACTCCGCGGTTGAGGAAGCCGGCGAAATATCCACCCATCAGCGCGCCCCGCACCCGATCTGGCGAAACACCATGCAGCGCAAGTATTTCAGTGAACGCGAATCCGTGCGGCAGCTCGTAGAGAACGGGTGGGCGGCCAGCTCCGGTGATGGTTGCCAGGAACGTGCCGGGCGAAAGGTCGGTGCCCTGCGAGCGGAACTCTGCAGCGCCATGTCGATGCAGGTAGGCCAGATTGGCCAGCGTCTCGACATTGCTCACCAGCGTCGGTCGTCCGCCGACGCCGGACTCGAAGGGGCGCGGCGGCTTGTCCGTCGGCTTGGTGATGCCCTCGTTGATCGACCGGACGGCGGCGGTCTCCTCGCCGACCACGTACCCGGGCTGCACCGTCCAGACGCCGACCGTCACGCCGCCGAGGACATCGGGGGCGAGTTCGCCGAGCGCGGCTTCGATGCTGCCCGCCGATTCGGATTCAGACACATAGACGACGGCGCGATCGGCCGCCACGATCGCCGCGGCCAGCCGCAGCCCGTCGATAACCAGATGCGGCCGGTTGCGCAGCAGCCAGCGGTCTTTGACCGAAGCGGGCTCGCCCTCCTCGCCATTCGCGATCACGACGGCGCCGCCCGCGGCGCGGCCGTTATCGCGAACCGTGCGTAGCTTCACCGCGAGCGGGAAGGCCGCGCCGCCGCGGCCGAGCAGTCCACTGGATTCGACTTCGCCCAGCAGTTCGTCGGCGCCGTCGAGCGGCTGGTAGCCACCGGCGTGCCGATACGCGGCCAGGCCCTCGCGCCGGTCGGGCTGCTTGCCCAGCATCCGGGCTTCGCCCCCGGGTGAGGTGGCGGTGGTGATCATCGCGGCTCCGTCTTAGTTAGGCTTGCGGACATGCGAACTGCGGTGGTGCGCGTCAATGTCGACCCCGAAAGCCTGCTCACGCCTGCGCAACTACGAGACGGCACGGCTGCGCTCCTCGAGATCACGGGTGAGGCCAACATCGACGTGGTCGAAAACAATCTCGCGGCCATGCCCGCAAGCCACCGCGAGGTCGAACTGCTCATCACGGCCGAAAACGGCGACACGGCCAAAAGGTCCGCGATTGAGTTGTGCGCCAAGGTGTTCGGAACCACCCCGGTTCCCGGCGTGGTCACGTTCATCAGCCGGGGAACCGATGACGACGCACACGGGGTGCTCTCGGCGTTCGGACTGACCGGCGAAATTACCCGGGCGCCCGGCGATGACAGCTACGACATCGTCTACGTGACGCTTAGCGAGGAGGACCTCGAACGGGTTCCGGAGAGCCGCGTCCACACGGCACTGGAGGCGTCGCTCAACTGCGAGGTCCACATCCGCACCAGGTGAACGCATTACGCGCCCAGGAAGTCCAGGATCGCAGGTGCCGCCTGGACCCAGGTTTCGAACATGTTGAAGTGCTTCACCTTGCCCGCCGCACGTTCTTCGGATGCGCGCTCCCACGCATCCTCCGGCCAGGGCGGATCGATCAGTTTCGATCCCTTGATCAGGCAGCTGACTTCGAGCGACGTCCGCTTGGGGTGATCTAAGTCGTTCTCGCCGCCGCGAATGATCAGCGTGGGAATCTGGATGCGGTCGAACATTTCGTCGTCGACGCCGGGGATGGTCTGCCCCGGCTTGGACACGAAGGCGTTGAGCCACCGCAGCATCAGCTTGAGGAAGTCGTCTTTGTCGAAGTCGAGGAACCGCTGCTTGTTGGCTGGGTTCTCCTCGATACGCTCGCGCCATTCCTGTACCTGCGCAACGCCTTCCATTCCGGTACCGCGCACCGCGAGAATGCTGGGGATGATGTAAAACGAACCCAGCACGAACGAGCCGTAAACTCCGCCGACGATGTTCCACACCACGAGCTTCTCCACGAGTTCGGGGTAGAGCATCGTGGTCAGCATGGAATCCCTTGCCCCACCGGATCCCCCGGCGAAGATGCACCGCTTGACGCCCAGCGCGCCCAACAGCCCGCGCAGGGTTTCGGCGCGCATGTGCGACTCACTCTGGCCGTAGAACTGCACATCGGAGGCACCGCAATTAGGCCGGTCCCACAGCAGCACCCGGTAGCCGCCGGCCACCAGCGCTTCGGCGAGTGGACGCAGGCCGGGAATCTCCTTGCTGAACCGTCCGCCGGGCGTCAGGACAATGAGATCGCCTGATTCACCAAGGATTTCGTAGACAACATTGCCGCCGTTTACCTCGATAGAGGGCACCGATTCTCCTGTCGTGTCACGCCATCACCAGAACGTCGTTGCCAACGACACGCACCGGGTAGGTGCGGATGCTCCATTCCGGCTTTACCGCGGTCGTCCCGGTCGCCAGTTCGAAACCCCATTGATGCCAGGGGCAGTAGATGTATTCCAGGTCCCGCACCATGACCGCGTCACCGGCTGCGGTTTCGTCCACGACGGTGCGGCCCCTGGGGCGGCCCGAGCAGAGCGGCCCGCCCTGGTGCGGGCAGTAGTTCGCGATCGCGTGGAAGGTGCCGTTCACGTTGTAGACGCCCACTCCGTGCCGACCGATCGGCACCAGCTTGTGGCTACCCGGCGCAATCTCGTCCACCGTCGCGACAACATGCTCGCGGCCCTGAGCGAGGCGAGGCTGGGGCCGCTCTGCCCCTTTGTCTTCGGAAGCCAATTCAGAGCACCCGGACCTGACCCTCGAGAGCGGGAACCGTCTCGGGAAGGTGATAGGTCGCGATGCCGTTTTTGTACATCACCGCGTCGCGGGCGGCCTTCGGCAGGTGCTTGACCAACCAGCGCGGGTCGTCGAACGTCCAGTGCGGGTAGTCAGAGGAGTACAGCAGGATCTTGTCGCACTCCATCCACTCCAACGCGCGGGTCAACTCGGTCTTGTCCTCCGGGAAGTCCAGCGGCTGGGTGGTGAACTTGATGTGGTCCTTAACGTAGTCGGACGGCTTGCGCTTGATGTCCATCCACGACTTGCGCGCCTCGTAGATCGCGTCCATCCGCCACATCAGCGGCAGGATCCAGGTGAAGGCGTGCTCGACGAATACGATCCGCAGTGTCGGGAACCGGTCGAAGACGCCGTCGAATATCAGGCTCATCACCTGGTTTGCGGCCAACAGTGAGTACGTCACCATGAAATCGTGGTTGTAACTGGGGAAGCCAACCGGCGGCATCGGTAGCTCGTCGAAGTGGCTGCGGGACAGGTGACAGCTCACCGTGATGTCGTGCTTGGTGGCCGCGGCCCAGATTGGGTCGTACTTCGGGTCACCCCACGACGGACGAGGTTCGGCCTTGATCAGGATCTGCGCCATGTAGGGATGCCCGGCCCAGCGCTCGATCTCGCGAACGGTCGCTTCCGGGTCCTCGATGGCGGCACAGATCGAACCGCGCCAGCGCTCGTGCCAGTTGTTGTGGCTGTCCAGCCAATGGTTGGCCTGCCAATCGTTCAGGGCGGCCGACATCGCGTGCTGCGCACCGGGCACGCGCGCCGGGTACGCGGCGGGTTCCAGGATGCAGATGTCCGCGCCGGCCTCCATGATCAGCTGCTTTAGCGCCATGTCCGGGTCGCTGCCGGGGAACTCGCCGTTCGGGGGAAAGGTGTCGAGGCGCATCGCGTACGCGTGCGCGTAGTCGGGAGCGTCGTAGTAGATCTGGTCACCGACATTGCGGGCGAGGAAGTATTTGCTGCGCCACGGTTCCGGGATGTACTGGGTGAGCTCACCCCGTTTGGGCGTTGGGTGGACATCCGAATCGACGCACCGAACGGCTATGCGCTCGGCGGCGGGAATACGTTCCTGCGTGTGAGTCAGCGTCATTGTGACCTCCTCAGTCTCTCTAAGTTCTATTCTGCGACTAGCCAGTCGCCAAGTCGACCGAAACGTCAATCCCGTACAGGTCGGCCGCATTGCGCCAGCACAGCTTCTCGCGCTGTTCGGTGGACAGCGCTCTGGGCAGCTTGTGGATATCGGCGCACTGCCAGTGCGGATAGCTCGAGCCGAACATCACCATGTCTTCCTTGCCGGTGAAGCTGAACCATTCCCCGGCGAAATCTGCGTCGCCGGGCCCGTCGAGGCTGCCCTGAACGAAATACACGTGGCCGGGCAGGTAGTCGCTCGGCATCTTCGGGGCCCATGGCGTTTGCTCGAGGTGGGGCCGGCCGAAGCAGTCCATCCGCCAGATGAACGGCGTCAGCAGGTCCGCGGCACCGTCAGCCCAGACGAACTTCAGGCTGGGAAAGCGTTCGAACACCCCCTCGGCGATCATGTTCATCAAGTGGTACAGGTAATTCAGCGCCATGAAGCTGACGTACTGCTCGTAGGTGTGGGTGTTCCCGGACGGCGTCGGGGTAAAGCCGATGCCCGAGCCGACTTCGATATGCACGGCTACCGGCAAGTTCGCGTCGACCGCCGCTTCCCACAGCGGCCAGAACTGCGGTTTTCCGTAGACTTCGCGGGATTGCAGCGGGATACCGATCTGCACTATGCGCGGATGGTCTTTGTACTTGTCGATCTCACGCAGCGCGCCGGCAATGTCGTCGGGATTCACCCTTATGGTGCCGCGGAACCGGTCGCCGAACTCATCGGAATCCAGCCAGCGGGACACCATCATCTCGTTGTGTGCGGCATGTAGTGCGGTGCCGAGGTGCCGGTCCGGCATGATGCCGCGGCCAGCCGGGTGCAGGATCGCGATGTCGACTCCGCGCTTCGAAAATAGCTCGTTGGCAACGAATTCCGGATCCGAACCAGGATATTGACCGTCCAGCCCCTCGGTGTTCGGCGCGTACTCGCCGCCCGGCGCCCCGTACCAGTCCATCTCGTAATCGGGGAAGCCCCGGCTCTTGAACGGCTCGCGCAACGTGGCGCGCAAGTCCTTGTTGGACGGAAAGAAGATGTGCACGCTCGCGTCGATCAGAGGCGTGCGCGTTCCGTCAGCGTGTTCGATCACGAACGCCACCCTTCGGCTCTGGCAGCCAAAGTGAGCCTAACCCCGTCATAAGATAGATAATCTAACATTCTGGTCGGCAGCCAATCAATGAGGTTTCGGTAAGCATCTCAATTAGTCATCGGGCCTGGTAGTCGTCTGTTTCACCAGTCTGCGCGCAAGTCTCGTTCTTTATTATGGATAATATCATTCTCCGGATTGCCGACGGGAGCGGCCCGCGTTGGCGAGGTTGCCGCGGCGGACCAAAAATCAGACGAGAACGATGTTCTACGGTGGCCATAGTTGAAAACGTCATCGGAGGAGCATTGTGACCGACCTACGCGTCCGTGACGTTCCGCCAGAGTTGGCGAGACGCTACGCAGACCAGGGCTGGTGGACTTCGGACACCCTCGGGGAATTGCTGGCTCGGGGCCTCAAAGACAACCCGGATGTCACATTTCGAGTTCATTCGGCCGAGCGACCTTTCGACGGGACCTTCGGTGATGTCGACCTACTTGCCCGCAGGCTGGCCGCTGCGTTGCGAGCCCGCGGCGTCGGGCCGGGCGACGTGGTGGCGTTTCAACTGCCGAACTGGGTAGAGGCGGCGGCGACATTTTGGGCGTCGGCATTCCTGGGTGCGGTGATCGTCCCGATCGTCCACTTCTATGGGCCCAGGGAAGTGGGGTTCATCCTCGCCAGCGTCAAGCCTCGCGCCTTCGTCACCGCCGAGCGGTTCGGGCGAATGACCTACCACCCCGACGTCTGTGCCGACGTGCCGATCGTCGCCCTGGCGGGTTCGAGCTTCGACGTGCTGGTAGATACACAGCCGATGGCCGGCACGTTGCCGGCCGACCCGGCCAGCCCCACGTTGATCGCGTTTACTTCCGGCACCACCAGCAACCCCAAGGGCGTGATCCATAGCCACCAGACGCTGGGATTCGAGACGCGCCAACTGCTGGCGAATTACCCGCCGGACCGGGGCAGGCAACTCACCGCGCTGCCCGTGGGACATTTCATCGGCATGCTCGGGGCATTCCTGATTCCGGTTATCGAAGGTGCGCCAATCGATCTCTGCGATGTCTGGGACCCCGGTCGGGCGATCGACCTGATGGAATCCGACGGCGTCTCACTCGGCGGCGGCCCCCCTTACTTCGTCACCAGCTTGCTCGACCACCCCCGATTCACCGACGACCACCTCCGCTACATCAAGTACCTCGGCCTCGGGGGATCCACCGTCCCTGCCGCCGTAACCCGGCGGCTGGCCGATCTCGGCATCGTCGTCCACCGCTCCTACGGCAGCAGTGAACACCCGTCGATCACCGGTTCACATTGGACTGCGCCGGAAGACAAGCGGCTCTTCACCGACGGCGACGCGCGGCCGGGCGTGGAGATCAGGCTGGCCGCCGACGGCGAAATCCTCAGTCGCGGAGCGGATCTGTTCCTCGGATACACCGACGCGGCCCTGACCGAACGGGCCTTCGACGAGGACGGGTGGTACCACACCGGCGACATCGGAGTCCTGGACGAGGACGGCTACCTCACCCTCACCGATCGCAAGTCGGACATCATCATTCGTGGCGGGGAGAACATCAGCGCGCTGGCCGTCGAGGAAATACTGCTGTCCCTGCCGGCGGTCGCAGAGGCGGTGGTGGTGGCGGCGCCCGATGCGCGCCTCGGCGAACGGGTGGCCGCGGTGCTGCGCATCAAGCCCGGCCACGCGATGCCAACCCTCGATGAGGTCCGTGACGGCTTCGAGCGCGCCGGCGTGGCCCGGCAGAAGTGGCCTGAGGAACTGCATCAGGTTGAGGATTTTTCCCGCACCGCGAGCGGAAAAATTCAGAAATATCTTGTGCGCGAACGTATTAAGGAATCGAAGCAGTAATGCAAGCTAAACGATTTAGGCGGGGGGCCCGCCGACGGTCACGCCGGCAGCCTTTTCGAACGGCTTGATCACCGCCGTGAAATCGGAGTCAGTGCCTTCGTCGCGCGCGGCAGCCTCCCAGAGCCGCCCGATTACTGCGGCGACGTCGACCGGCACGCCGAGCGCTTTGGCCTCGTCGAGGTAAAGCCGCACATCCTTGACCATCAGGCCGGTGGCGAAGCCGTAGTCGAAGGTGCGCGGCAGGATCGCGCGGGGGAATTTGTCGCGGCTTGCGCTGGTTGCGCCCGAGCCCGCGTTGAGTACGTCGATCATGACGGCGGGATCTAGACCGGCTTTGACACCCATGACGACGACTTCTGCGGTTGCAACCAGGACGTTGGCCGCCAGAATGTTGTTGGCGAGTTTCATCGTTTGCGCCGACCCGGGCTTTTCGCCGATGTAGAACGGCCGTCCGATGGCTTCGAGTGCCGTTCGGACTAAGTCGAATTCGTTGCGTGGGCCGGAGACCATGAGGGCAAGTGCCCCCTTTTCCGCTCCGCTGACACCGCCGCTGACCGGGCTGTCGAGTGCGGCGATGTTCCGTTCGGCCAGTAGGTCATGGATTTGCGCTGACGTTCGGCTGCCGACGGTGGACAGGTCGATGTAGCGCTTGACCCGCGAGCCCTCGATCACGCCCCCGGCCCCGGTGGCCACTTCCAGCGACGCCGATGGCGACGGCAGGCTGGCCATGACCGTCTCGGCCTGATCGGCGACCTCTCTGGACGATGCCGCGGCTTTTGCCCCGAAGGCCACGGCGCGCTGCAGTGCCGCGCTTTGCGTGTCGAAGACGATCACGTCGTGGTGCGTTTCGATAAGGCGTCGCGCAATGGGAAAGCCCATGTTTCCCAACCCGATAAACCCGATTTCCATCACCCGGCACTACCCCCCGTCCGGGGTTAGGTCGAGTTCGGCGAATGCCTCGCCGGCGATGCGAAAGCTGTCCACCGCGGCCGGCACGCCCGCGTAGATGGCGACCTGCAGAAAGACCTCGCGAATCTCATCCCGGGTCGCGCCGTTGGTCAGTGCCGCCTTGACGTGCGTGCGCAATTCGTTCGGCCGGTTGAGGGCGGAGATCATGGCCAGGTTCAGCATGCTGCGTGTCTTTCGTGGCAGTTCCTCGCGGCCCCACACCGCGCCCCAGCAGTACTCGGTGATGAGATCCTGTAGGGGCCTGGTGAAGTCATCGGCGTTGGCCAGTGCCTGCTTGACATACTCCTCGCCCAGCACTGCGGAACGGACTTCAAGTCCCCGTTGGTAGGTGTCGCGGTCCACTGTCTTCTCCTTCGCGATCAGGGTCATTTCCGCCCAGCTAAGCTCCCAGGATGGCACTGCCAGGTTTGGTGCTCATACACGGTGGCGCGCACGCCGCCGATTGCTGGGATCCCACGGTCGTCGAATTGGCGCGACAGGCACCGGAACTGCGTGTCCTCGCGGTGGACCTCCCCGGCCGCGCCACCAAGCCGGCGGATCTGACTAATGTCGGCATCGCGGACTTCGTGAATTCCGTGGTCGCCGACGTCGACGACGCGGGATTGCGTGACGTTGTCGTCGTCGGGCATTCGATGGCCGGATTGGTGGTGCCCGGTGTCGTCGCAAAGCTCGGGGCGGCGCGGGTACGCGAGTTGATGCTGATCGCAGCGTTCGTCCCACCGCAGGGGCTGTCTGTGGTGGACACCCTTGGTGGGCCGCTGGCCCCGCTGGCACGCTCGGCGCGTCGTTTCCATCTGTCATCGATACCCAAGCCGTTGGCGCGATTCGCCTTCTGTAACGGCATGACGCGCGCCCAGCGCCAGTTCGCGCTCGCGCGGCTGTACGGCGAGGCGATCAACGTCATCGTCGAGCCGGTCGATCGCAGTGACCTTCCGCGCGACGTGCCGCGGACATGGATCATGACGCTGCGTGATCGGGCGTTGTCCGTGCGGCAGCAGCGGTTCGCGATCGAATCACTCGGTGGCGTCGACACCATGATCTGCGTCGACAGTTGTCACAACGTAATGATCTCCGAGCCGAACTGGCTGGCTAAAACACTGGCCGAACGATGCCGGCTGCGTGCCCGTGGCTAGCCTGCCGGTCGGCTACAGTGAACTCCTCAACGCCCCAACGGTTTCCAGGTCGTCGAGCGCAGCGACACTGCGCCGCAGGCCTTCCATGGCGATGTCTTCGACCTGCATTCCCCCCATCCCTGCCGTGATCAGCGTGGCGGTGTAGGCGTACAGCGCGCCTTGCCGGAACCGCAGCCAGAGATCGTCGCGGTCCAGGTCGGGTCCGCCGGCGGCCGCCAACGCCCGTCGATATTCATCAAGTAGGTCGCGTTGAGCGGTACGGCGGTCCTCCGGCGTCAAACTGGTGATCAGGGTGTACGCCAATTCGCGGCTGGGGTGCCCACGCCGTACCGCCTGCCAATCCAGCAGGCCCGCGTCGCCGTCGCGGAAGTAGACGTTGCCCGGATGGGCGTCGCCGTGCATGACGGTGTGTGGGGGGGTGTCGATTACCGCGGCCACCGCGCGGTAGTTGTCGGCGATGAATCGACCGTTCTCCACTGGGACGGTGCTGCGTTCGGATAGTCGCTTGATCGAGCTCTTCATCAGTGAGCCGGTCAGCAGCGACGTGACGTCGCCCGAAGGGGTATAGAGCCATCCCAGCGTCCCTCGCCCGTCCTGGGGAAGCCGGCTCCAGAAGGTGGCATGCAGGGCGGCGAGCAATTCGACGATAAGGCTGGCTTGGTCGATAGAAAGCGGGTGCAAAGTGTCGGGAAATTCGCACGCGTCGGCAGGCAGGTCTTCCAAAACCAGCAAGTACCGGCCCGTCCAGGAATCGAATTCGGCCCCATAGGCTTTCGGCACCCCGTTGAGCTCCGGGGCGAGTTGGCTGTAGAAGCGCACCTCGGTGTCCCCGAGCCTGCCGAGTTCACCCATCAATCGGGTGGCAGCCGTCTGGGCGGCAATCTTGACGAACACCGTCTCGGGTACATCGTCTCCTGTCAATGCCAGTCGTGCGCGCGACGACGTCCCGGCATCGCTGTCCAGGACGCTGACCGAACGCACGGCGCCGCCCAAGACATTGGACAGGAGGGCGGCGTCGATACCGTCGACCGTGCGCGGCAGGCCCGCCCGGCCCCCCACCACCGCCTCGGTGGTCACCCGGCCGATGCCCCGGCCCAGATGACCGGCCAGGCCGACGACGTTGCGAGCCTGCCCTAGGGGATTTTTCATCGGATGATCTGCTCTTCCAGGGGTTCAGCGGATATCTAGGGCGCCCACGCGGTCACGACAAAGCTAGCGCAAGGCCTGGACATCAGACAATGCTCAGCTATTGTCTGATTGGTGGCACTAGTGCGCGAACCAGAAATTGTTCGACGAACGTGCGTTTGTCGGTTGCGGCGCGGTTCCGCCATGACGGCGCGAGCAGGAACAGCGCCGTCGTGTGCAACCACTGCACGATCGATCGGAGATCGAGGTCCGTATAGAGGCGGCCCGCGACCTTCCACCGCTGCAGGATGGGCTCGTAGTGCCGCAACAGCAGATCCACGATGGGTTGCGAACCCATTTCAAGAGCGGCGGCCACCGCTGTGCTCTCGGCAGCGAATAGCGATTCGTTCAGCGGATCACCCTCCACGGACCCCACTGGCGCCAGCACCATCTGGGGCAACGAGGAGACGGGGTCGTCGGGATTGGGCAGGGTGCGCACCAGTTCACCGACGGCCGCGTCGATACGCATTAGCAAAAGCTCCAGCAGGACGTCGTCGCGGCCGGGGAAATAGCGGTAAACGGTCGAGCGCGACACACCGGCCTCGTCGGCGACTTCCGCCATCCGGATCTGGGCGTTGCCCCGGCGCACGATGCAATGGCCCGCGGCGTCCAGGAGCCGCCTGCGGGCCTCCTCGTCGTCGAGGATCGCGCGGTCATCGCCCCACCGCCTGCTCGGTTGCATGTCGTCGATGTTACGGGATACGTTGTGCCACGCAATATCTGACAAGCATCCGAGTTTCCTGCGGGCGATTGAATCAGTAGCCGGAAAGGGCAATCATGGTTTACTCCGCGGCTGACGAGTCGTTCACTCACCAGCTTCCGACGACGTTCGATCAGGTACACGACCCCGACCCCACGTGGTCGGACCGCTGTTACTTCTTCGCCGCGTCGCCGGACGGCACGATGCTCCTGGCCAGCGGCTACGGCAACAATCCGAACACCCGGACCGCCATGGGCTATGTCAAGGTCAGTCTCGCCGACGGCCGGCACTGGGATCTGCTGGCCGGGCGGCCGGTCACCGGCGACGACCGCGGCGAGGTAGGCGCTGGGCCGATGCGCTGGACCTGTGTCGAGCCGCTGAAGAAGTGGCGGCTCGACGTCGAACCCAACGACTCCGGCATCGCCTGGGAGCTCTACTACGAACCCACCGCCCCGAGGTGGGAGTTATTGCCGATGAAGGTGCGCGACAAAGACGGCCGGCAGCTGGCGGACATGTATCACATGAAGGAACCGGGCCGATGGACCGGTTGGGTGGAGATCGACGGTCAACGCATCAGCGTCGACGGGTTTCACGGTGGCCGGGACCGAACCTTCGGCGTCCGCGTCGCCGACAAAATCGACTTCTGGCTGTGGCTGGACGCGGGCTTCGAAGACCGGGCCATCGAGGCCTGGATCATCGAATCATCGGACGGCACGGTAAATTACGTCGATGGCGGGATCACGCATACGGATGGCACGCTGTCCAAGCGGTTCGTCAAAATCGAGCATGACGTGGAATTCGACGGCGACCGCAAACGGCCCGCACGCGCAGTGCTGGTCTTTACCGACGAGGACGGGACGACCTACCGTGTCACCGCCGATACGCCACACCGGGACGTCAATGCCTACTACGGGATGCCGATGTCGCACCGCGAGTACCAGGATTTGGGCAATGGTGCCTACTTCATCCACTTCCTATGGGACAGCAATGATCCCGGGCAGCTCAGCGAGACCGAAGGCAAGTCGATGGCGATTGACCAGCTGATGCGCTTCCAGCTCGACGGTGACGCCGGTTGGGGCATCTTCGAAATTCTGATGGGTGGACAGTGCTACCCGCGCTACCCGAACTGGACGACGATGGATATGTCGGCCTTTAAGCAGGACAAGACACCGGCCGGTCGCCGGCGCGCGGACAGCTAGGATCGTCTGGTCGAAGGAGTTCGTCAATGACGTTGGACACCAACATAGCTGAGCGGTTGACCGGGTGGCTGCGCACGCAGCTGCCCGACGCCGAGGATGTCGGCATCGAAGACCTTGACCGGGTGAACTTCGGGCATTCCGCTGAGATGATGGTCCTGACCATCACGACGCGCGACTCGCGCCAAGAAGTGGTGCTTCGGCTGCGGCCCAAACCGCCCGCGCTGCTGGAACCCTACGACCTGGCACGCCAGTTCACGATTCTGCGCGCACTGGAGCCCACCGCGGTCCGCGTCCCCCGGGCACTATGGCTTGAGGACGCTGGCGATGTGCTTGGACGGCCGTTCTTCGTCATGGAACGCGTCGGCGGGGACGTGTACGAGATGGAATCACCCGATGTGGCAGACGACACCGCTGTGCGGATGTGTCAGAGCCTGGTCGAACAACTCGCGGCGATCCACTCGGTCGACCTCAAGCAGACGGGGCTCGATGCGCTCGACGACGGAAGCGACCACCTCGACCGCGAACTCAACCACTGGGCCGCGGAAATGAACCGGGTCAAACGCGGTTCGCTGCCCGCACTGGAACGGCTCCTTACAGCGCTGCGCCAGACCAAGCCCACGCCATGTCCCAGGAACACTTTGGTGCATGGCGATGCCAAGCCTGGAAATTTCGCCTTCATCGCCGGCGACGTCAGTGCCGTCTTCGACTGGGAGATGACGACTGTGGGCGACCCGCTCACCGACATCGGATGGCTCGAACTGCTCTGGATGCAGGCTGTCGGTATCACGAGCCACCCCGCCGCATTGCCCATCGACGCCCTGCTCGCGCATTACCAGGCGGTCAGCGGGATCGAGGTCGCGAACCGTTCGTGGTACCGCGCATTCAACGCCTACAAGATGGCCGTCATCTGCTTGATCGGGGCCATGCTTATCGACGGTGGTCACAGCGACGATCAAAAGCTCGTGCTCGCCGCGTACGGCACCTCGATGCTGACCAAAGTTGGTCTGGGCGAACTCGGCATAGACGAACCCCTCGCCGACGGCCCCGTCATGCCCCGCGTGGAGCGGATCCGGCAAGTCAGGTCGCTGGCCACGTGATCTGGCCGACTCCGCCGATATCGCGGAGCTTTACAAAACATGCCGAAAGTGTCACGCTCGCTAGCGTGTCAATGTCAACTACCTGGACCGCCGGCGCGACCGGCGCCGTCTGCATCCGCGGCGCTTAGGGTCCGCTGCGATGCCGAGGTTCTCCTACGATCCCTTCGACCCGGTGGTGATGGCCGATCCGCGGCCCTACTACCGGGTGCTGCGCGACGACCACCCCGTGTACTACATCGACAAGTGGGACACTTTTGCGCTGTCGCGTTTCGCTGATATCTGGCATGTGCTGGAAAGCAACGACGGGACGTTCGTGGCGTCGGAGGGAACGTTGCCGGCCGCGACGGTGTTGGCGGTGCACAACAACGGACCGGTCGCGGACCCACCGCTACATCCGATGCCGTTTCACGCCAACTTCGACACGCCGATCTACGACGATGTCCGGCGTTGTACCTCGGCGCCGTTTCGGCCCAGGTCTGTCGCGAAGTTGGAGGAGCGGATCCGGGGGCTGGCCAACGAGCGCCTCGACGAGTTGCTGCCGCGCGGGGCATTCGATCTGACCCAAGACTACGGTGGCATCGTCGCGGCTTCTGTGGTGTGCGAATTGCTGGGTTTACCGGTCGATCTCGCCCCCGAGGTGCTGGCCACCGTCAACGCCGGCAGCCTGGCCCAGCCGGGAAGTGGCGTGGAGGTGGCTAACGCCCGACCCGGCTATCTCGAGTATCTGGTGCCCGTCGTCCAGCGACGCCGGGCAGAAGCGGCCGACGGCACATCGCCGATCGTAGACAGCCTCATCGGCTACCGACAGCCGGACGGCTCCGAGCTCAGCGACACCGAAGCCGCTATCCAGATGCTTGGCGTCTTCATCGGCGGGACCGAGACGGTGCCGAAGATCGTCGCGCACGGGTTGTGGGAACTGACCCGCCGACCAGAACAGCTGTCGGCGGTGCGTGCCGATCTCGACGCCAACGTGCGGGTCGCACGCGACGAGATGATCCGTTATTGCGCACCGGCGCAGTGGTTTGCGCGCACCCTCCGCAAGCCATACCCAATCCACGGAACGACGATCAACCCGGGCCAGCGCATCATCACCCTGCTGGCCTCGGCCAACCGTGATGAGCGCGAGTATCCCGACCCCGATGAGTTCATCTGGAACCGGCGCATTGACCGCTCTCTGGCCTTCGGCCGCGGCCAGCACTTCTGCTTAGGGTTTCACCTGGCTCGCCTGGAGATCGCCGTGCTAGTGCAGGAGTGGCTCAAACGTGTGCCCGCCTACCACGTCGACGCCGAGGCCGCGTCCAGGCCGCCGTCGAGTTTCCAGTGGGGCTGGAACAACATCCCGGTCGAGGTCTGACCGTGTGGTCCTACCGGCTTGTCGCGCCATACACGTTCGAGAGAAACGATCTGCCGGACAAGTCCGCTGAGTGTCTCGGCGAAAGTCAGGTGCTGCTGAGCTTTTTGGGCGCCGGGATCTGTGGCAGCGATATTCCCGGTTTCCGAGGCACCCAGGGTCGACTGCCCGGTGACACCGGCGCCAGCGTCGCTGGAATGGACGGGTTCCCGATTCACGAGATCGCGGGCGAGGTGCTCGCCAGCCGGCATCCCCAGCATAAACCGGGCGACTTGGTCGTCGGGTGGGCCTCTGGATTCGACGGCCTGATGCAACATGTGATGTCCCACGGCGACGGGCTCGCACCGTATGACCCCGCGCTGAGTCCCGAACGCGCTGTCGGACTTCAACCGCTGGCCTGCGTGTTGTACGCCGTCGAACAATTGCCCGATCTTCGCGGCCGCCACGTCGCGGTCATCGGCCAGGGCTCGATCGGACTACTGTTCTCCTATGTTGCCAAAGCCTTTGGGGCGCGGCATGTCACCGGCGTAGACCCGGTTGACCGTGCCGGGATCGGCGAGGCGTTCGGTGTGGACACGACCGTGCGGGCCACGAGCGATCGCTGGGTCAATCACCTGGGCTCTGATCGGCCCGATGTTGTCATCGAGGCCGTCGGCCATCAAGTGGCGACGCTTGGCCACGCGATACAAGCGGCCGCATTCGGTGGGACAGTGTTTTATTTCGGTGTCCCGGACGACGACACCTATCCGATCAGCATGCGCACCGTGCTGCGGAACAACCTGACACTGAAATCCGGTGTGACACTTGATCGGCGACGGGTACTCGGCCGCGCCGACGATTTCGCGCGCCAGCACCCCGAGCTGTTGGAGCGCTACATCACGCACGCACTGAGCGTGCACGATGTGCAATCGGCCTTCGAATTGGCCTGCAGGCCGACGCCCGAACGTGTCAAGATCGCCCTCGTCGAATGATCCCGGGATCGCTGTAATCGATGAGTGACGACAAGGAAATTCGCGAGTTGCTCGCCACATACGCGCTCACCCTTGATGTCGACGATTTCGACGGCTGCCTCGAGCTGTTCACTGACGATGGAGAGTTTCTGGTGTACGGGAAGACGTGGGCCGGCGAGGGGATCCGGGATATGTTTACCCGCGCCCCCCGGGGCATGCACTTGTGCGGCGCGACCCTCGTCGATCTGCACGGCGAGACCGCGACGGCACGGACCCAGATGTTGTTCATCGAGTCATCAACCCATGAGCTCAGGCCGGCGCTGTATGACGACGACTTGGTCAGATCTCAAGGTCGTTGGCGATTCCGCCGACGCCGGTGCCAATTTCTCACCATCAAAGGGCTTTCCGACAGACCACAGGAGCATTCGTGACATCAGATAACCGTGTCGCCCTGGTGACGGGTGCGGCTCGCGGGCAGGGGGCGGCGATCGTCAAGCGGTTGCGCCAAGACGGCTTCCTTGTCGCCGCATGCGATCTCCTTGCCGACGAACTGAAAGCCAGCACTGCGGAGCTCGATGACGCCGGGGTGATCGCGGTCCCGCTCGATGTGACTTCGGCAGAGCAGTGGGCCGCAGCGGTTGGCCAGGTGGTAGACCGGTTCGGGGGACTGACGACGCTGTGCAACAACGCCGGAATGCTGCACCGCGCGTCGCTGGCCGACGAAACTCCAGAGGGCTTCGAGCGCCTCTGGCGGATGAACTGCCTCGGGCCATTTCTCGGTATGCGGGCCGCGCTCGACGCACTCAAACGGGCCGATGGCGCGGCGGTCGTCAACACCTGCAGCACCGGTGCCGTGCGGGCGTTTCCTAACCACGCCGCCTACGGTTCGTCGAAGTGGGCGCTGCGCGGGCTGACCCAGATCGCGGCCGCAGAGGTTGGGCAGTTCGGCATCAGGGTCAACGCGGTGTTCCCCGGACCTGTCGAGACGTCGATGCTTGACGACGCCACTCAGCAGCGGCTGGCGGCCAGTGCAATGTTCGGCCGGATCGGCAAGCCGATGGAGATCGCCGATGCCGTGGCGTTTCTGGTGTCCGAGCACGCGTCGTTCATCACGGGAGCCGAACTTGTCATCGACGGCGGACAAACCTTGCGGATCGGTTAGTCGCCGAGCCGCTCCTCGAGCAGCCCGACGGCGTCGAGGTCGTCGATCGCCTCGGTGGTGCGGATCATGGCCGGCCGCGCTATTTCGATTGGTTGCCACGTGGATCCCATTGCGGCGGTGGAGGTGGCGGCAATCCATGAGTAGACCGAGAAAAGCCGGTACTGCTCGCGGGCAGTAGCGGCGTCGAGGGTTGCACCGTGCGACTCGAGGGTGCGTCGATACAGGCTGAGCAAGGCTTCTTCGTTGGCGCGCCGCACGTCGGTGGGCACCGAGTTGCACATGAAGTAGGCGACGTCGCGCATCCCCGGACCCCGGCCGACGACGGCCCAGTCGTAGAACCCGGTGCGCCCGTTGTCGACGAACAGATTGCCGATGTGGCTGTCCCCGTGGATCAGCGTGTGCTCGCCTTGGTTGAAAAGGCTGATCACGTCGAGGGTTCGTTCCATATACAACTCGGCCAATCGCCGGAAGGCGGGCGGCATCTCGGCGCCGAACTGATCCAGCGCGAGCTTGATGAACATCGAGCGGCGAGCCGTCGTCTCGGGATTCTCTGGCTTGCTGCGCATGCCGTCGGGAGTGCGTAGCCATGGCAGCTGCTGGCCGCGGAAGGCGGCATGCAGCTTGGCAAGTTCCTCCACGGTGGACTCGGCCACCTGCAGGATGTCACCGTCGGAGGTGGCCGGGAACCGGCATCCAGACGCTCCTAAGTCCTCCAGCACCATTACGAACGAGCCATCGTCGGGATCGTAAGCGCTGTGCCACACGCGGGGAGCTCTTACTGGTAGCTGGTTTCCGAGATTTGTGTAGAGGCGTGCTTCTGCCACGCCGAGCCCGACCTGCCGGATCAACTTGCGCTGCTCTGGAACAAAGGGCTGCAGCTTGACGAACAGCGTGTCGGGTACTGCACTGTCCCCGGTGAGCCGGACAACCGCGCGGCCCGTCGTGCCCGAATGGGCGTCGATGATCTCAACAGCGCTTACGTGGGCGCTCAATACCTGACTGAACCAATCCGCGGTGAGGTCTGCGACCTGGTCTGGGATCGGCGGAACGCTCGTTGCTGAAGTTTCCGACATCAGGTCACTGTAGGAACGTATCAATCAAAGGGTGAAATCGCCTGGGAAAAGCCTGGTCTCGTCCCGCGGTCCGCGGTGCAGCAGAATGGGTCGCATTCAGGCTGGCGGTAGGTGCAGAGAGGGGCTCGGCATGACGGAAGCGAGCGGTGACGTCTGGGAGGTGATGTCGACCGCGCGGACCATCCGGCGCTTCACCGACGAGCCCGTCGACGACATCGCCCTGGCGCGGTGCATGGAGGCGGCCAGCTGGGCTCCCTCGGGCGCCAACGCGCAGGGCTGGCGCTTCGTTGTGCTGCGATCGGCCGAGCAACGGGCCGTCGTGGCCAAGGCCGCGGCGCACGCGTTAGAAGTGATCGAGCCGGTCTACGGCATGACTCGCCCCGCAGCCGACGACAACAGTCGCCGCGCCCGCACCTACCGCGCGACCTACGAACTGCATGATCGCGCGGGCGAGTTCACCTCCGTCTTGTTCGCGCAAAAACACTTCCCGACGGCGTCCGAACTTCTGCTCGGCGGGTCGATCTTCCCCGCCATGCAGAACTTTGTGCTGGCCGCCCGCGCCCAGGGTCTGGGGGCGTGTCTGACCAGCTGGGCCTCGTACGGCGGCGAGCCGCTGCTGCGGGCAGCCGTCGGGGTGCCCGAGGACTGGCTGATTGCCGGCCACGTCGTGGTCGGATGGCCCAAGGGCAAGCACGGGCCGGTTCGTCGCCGCCCGCTCGCCGAGGCGGTCAACCTCGACCGCTGGGACGAGCCGGCCGACGACCTGCTGGCTGCTAGGCAACGCCGGTTGGGGCACTGAGCCAGAACGCGCGTCGATATGTCATACGCCGATTCCGAGATTATTACTTCCGCAAGGGAGAATGTTATTCTCGCCATGGCGGTGACGGAGGGTGACCAGAGGAGGCGGGCCCCGAATGCTGTTGGAGTTCGATGCTGATCAGCGACTGTGGCAGAGCACGGTCCGTGACGTCGTCAGTAAGCAGTGTCCGCCCTCCCTGGTGCGCAGCGTGGCCGAGGACGGTGTCGACCCGAGCCCGCTATGGAAGTCCTATGTGGACCTTGGCTGGACCGAGCTGAACGATCCGGACAGCGCCGTGGAGCTGGCCATCGTGCTCGAAGAGTTGGGTCACGCCACCGACCCCACGCCTTTCCTGGCGACGATGAGCCAGTTTGCGCCGTTGGTCGCCGATCGGTTCGACCCGCACGAGTCGGGCACCGCGGTGTACAACGGCGTTTCGGCGCACCGCGATGCGGAGGGCTGGGTGCTGGACGGAACGGCACGCCATGTCCTGGACGGTGATCGGGTGGACCGGCTGGCCGTGGTGACCGATGCCGGCGTCTTCATCGTCGCCGCCAATCAGGTGCAGACCCGACGCTCCTCGGTATTCGACCCGGTTCTGCATGTCGCGGACCTTTCCTTCGGCGAGGTTCACGTCCCCGACAGTGACCGGTTGAACGCCGACAGGGAGCGCGCACATCACATTGCGCTGACGGGCATGGCAATCACGATGGTTGGCGCCTGCCAACGCATCCTCGATCTGGTGCTCGAACATGTCCGCAGCCGCCAACAGTTCGGCGTCGCGATCGGATCCTTCCAGGCCGTCCAGCACAAAGCCGCCGACATGCACGTGGCGATTGAGCGGGCCCGGGCGCTGTCCTATTTCGCGGCGTTGACGATCGCCGCCGACGACCCACGGCGCCGGCTGGCGGCGGCGATGGCCAAAGCCTCGGCGGGGGAGTGCCAGTCGCTGGTATTCCGGCACGGGTTGCAGCTGCACGGCGCAATGGGTTTCACGTGGGAGAACGATCTGCAGTTTGCGCTCAAGCGGGCCAAAGCCGGGGAGCTCATGCTTGGTGGCGCCGCCGAGCATCGGGCGCGGATCGCCGAGGAATACCGTGCAGCTGACTTTTGATCCTGACGTCGAGGCATTCCGGGCGGAGTTTTCGGCCTTCCTCGACGAGAACACGCCGCCGGCAAGCGAAACGCTGGAGCGTCCCCGGTCGGTATCCCACATGCCGCAGTGGGCGCGTCGTTGGCAGCGGCTGCTGTTCGACAACGGCTGGCTGCTGCCCAGCCAGCCCCCGGAATTCGGCGGACGCAATGCCACGGTTCTGCAGCAGTTCGTCTACATGGACGAGTTGTCCCGTCGGCGGATCTACCACAGCTTCAACCCGCAAGGCGTCAATATCATTGCGGCGTCGTTGTTGTCGTTCGGAAGTGAGGAACAGAAACGCCGCTGGGCGGTGCCGATCCTGCGCGCCGAGATCACCGCATCGCTGGGGATGAGCGAGCCCAGCGCCGGCTCCGATCTGGCATCGTTGCGTACCCGCGCCGTACTGGACGGCGATCACTTCGTGGTCAATGGGCAGAAGGTGTGGACGTCCGGCGCCCACGACGCTGATGTGTTGTTGACGTTCGTGCGCACCGATCCGGATGCGCCGAAGCACAAGGGAATCAGCGTGTTGGTGATTCCTACCGATACTCCCGGCGTGGTGCGGCGGCCGTTCCCGACGATCTGCGCAATCGACGACCGCGACTTCAACGAGGTGTTCTTCACCGATGTGCGGGTGCCCGCGGAAAACCTGGTTGGTGAGCTGAACCAGGGCTGGCATGTGGCCAACGGATCGCTCGGGCACGAGCGCACCATGATGTGGCTGGGTTTTGCCGACCGGATGGACAACATGGTCGGCGACTTTCATCCCACCAGCGAGCTCGATCGCGACAACTACGCCACCACCATCATGGACAAACAAGCGCTGCGCCTGCTGGGTTCGGTGGCGCTGGCCCGCGCCGCTCGCGGCGAAGACGACGTGGCCGCGATCTCGGTGCTCAAACTGCTGGGATCCGAAGCAGAGCGGCGGGGATTCGAATACGCGCTGGAGTCCGCCGGACCCGAGGGCCTCATCCACCCGGCGCAGACCGGCCCGTACGAGCACATGAACCTCGACCACTATTTCGCCAGCTGGTTCGACCGGTACGCCCGCAGCTTTTCGGGCACCATCGCCGGCGGGACGTCGGAGATCCAGCGCAACATCATTGCCCAGCGAGTACTGGGCCTACCCCGCGCCTAAGTCTCGCGAGCAGACGCAAAAGCCCCCGCACGCACGGCGTGTCGGGGGCTTTTGCGTCTGCTCGCCGTCAAGCCCACCTAGTCGATGACGGCGGCTTCTTTGCGTTCGGTGACCGGCAGGGCGAGCTTCTGCTCTTCGCAGATGCGCTGTAGCTTGTCGAGGGTCTCGTCCAGGCCGGCACCGACCTTGCGCCCGGGTGTGAAGGTGGCGGGTAGGTGGCGCATGCCCTGGATGACGCCGATGGTCTCGTAGTGCACGGCGCCGTCGGGGTCGCAGTGGTAGTCGGGCATCCGATCCAGAACCGCGGTCAGCATGGACTTGAACACCGTCCGCGCCACGTTCGATCCGACGCACCGGTGCAGGCCGATGCCAAAGCTGAAGTGCCGGTTACCCTTGCGGTCAAGGACGATCTCGTCCGGGTCAGCGAATACTCCCGGGTCGCGATTGGCCATGGCCCACGAAATCCACAGCCGCTCACCTTCTTTGAAGTGGTTGCCGTCGATTTCGACATCGTCGGAGAATGTCCGGCCATCGCCGGGCGCCGGAGTGAAGTAGCGCAGGAACTCCTCGGTTGCGGGGTCGAGCAGGGTATCCCGGTGCTGCGAAAGCCGCTCCCGCTCGTCAGGGTGCTCCGAAAGCCATTCCAGCGAATGCGCGGTCAACGCCGTCGTGGTGTCGAAGCCACCACCGATGACCAAGCCCAGATTGCCGAGAATTTCCAGATCCGGGGCGGGCTCCCCGTCGATCCGCATCTGTAGCAGCCCATTGACAATGCCGGGGCGCGGATTCTCGCGAATCTCGAGCATGGTGTTGACCATGTCGAGCCCCATCTCCCGGTGCATCGCCGTGACGCGCTCGATGTCGGGGGAGTGTTCGGGGGTATAGACGGCCGCGTGCACCGGTTCGCTGTATAGGTTCCACTTCTTCAGTGGGATGCCCAGCATCGCCAGTGTCAGGACCGCGGGCACGACGTTAGCGAGATCGTCGACGAAGTCGATGCTGCCGTCTTCGATCTTTTCGTTGAGGCACGCGCGGGTGATGTCGTTGATGAACGGCTCCCAGCGCTTGACCGCGGCTGGCGACAAGTAGGGATTGAGCACGGTGCGGTAGGTGCGGTGTTCGGGGTCATCCATTTCCAGGATGCCGCCGCGCACCGCGCTGACGCGGCTGGCGGTCGGGATCGAAATGCCCTTGTAGCCACGGCGTTCGTTGCGGAGGTCGTGGTCGTTGGAGACCGCGGGGCAGCGGGCGAGCTCGAAAACCTCGTGGCTGCCTGCTGCGACCCAGTGCCCACCGTAGGTGTCGCTCCACGCAACCGGGCACTTGGCGTGCATCTCCTCGGTGATCTTCTTGAACTGCGACCGGTACTCCGCGGAGTTCCGGTCGAACTGATACCGGTTCTTCTTGCGGTCGCTGTCGCTGACGGCGTCGTCGACACTCAACGTGCTGTCTCCCTTTATGTTTCGTCCGTGATGAGGATGGCTTGCTCCGGGCAGGAGTGCGCGGCCTCACGGACCTGGTCCTGCTGATCGGCCGGCACCACTTCGTTGATTGCGGATGAACTGCCGTCGATGTCGCTGAGCTGAAATGAATCCGGAGCGATCATCGAGCACAGGGTGTGGCCCTGGCAGCGTTCTGAATCAACCGAGACCTTCACTGTTTCTCCTCATGATTCGTTTCTCCTCATGATTCAAGGCGCGGCTCAGGTGTTCCGGCCGCCGTTGACGCCGAATATCTGACCGGTGATGTAGCCGGCCTCCTCGGAGACCAAAAAGGCGCATGCCGCGGCGATGTCTTCGGGCTTGCCGATCCGGCGGACCGGTGTGGCCGCGATGGTCTTCTCGATGTCGCCGAGGAACCCGTTTTGTTCGGCCTTGCGCAACATGGGGGTGTCGATGAAACCGGGCGGCACGGCGTTGACGGTGATGCCGCTGGGCCCGTATTCGAGCGCAAGCGACTTAGTGAGCCCGTTGACCGCGGATTTGGCCGCCACGTAATGCGACATGTAGGGCGCGCCGGAGTGCGTGCTCGACGAGGAGATGTTGACGATTCGTCCCCACCCGGCCTCGACCATGTCCGGCAGCACTGCCTGGATTGTATGGAAGACACCGTTGAGGTTGACATCGATGACCCGCTGCCAGGTCTCGAACGTGATGTGGTTGAAGCGCTTGAATCCGTCCAGTCCCGCGGCGTTGACCAGAACGGTGACGGGCCCCAGCCGATCGTGGATCGCCGACAGCGCGGCGTCGATCTGCGATCGGTTCGTGACGTCGGCGGTGAAAGCAAGATCGGCGTCGGACGGTTGCAGGTCGATGGTGGCGACGTCGAGCCCGTCGGCGCGCAGCCGACGCGCGACAGCCAGACCGATTCCCGAGCCGCCACCGGTGACCACTGCGGTCTTCACGTGCCCACCACCGTCCAAGCCCCTCCAAACATGCCAGTCTCAGCCACAAAGAATCTCCCTTACAATTATGAGAACCTTACTCTCGCGCCGGAGCGGCCCGCAAGACTACCGCGAAACCGGCTACAGCCTGCACCGAAGGGTGGTCTCCGGGTGCTTGCCGCACTCGGCAGCGGGCTCGATCCCATTCCTGAGAATTTCTTGAATTCTCGAGACACGAATGTAAGATTCGCCACTGAAGAGAATCAAATTATCCTGAGCGTAACCGGGGAGACAGAATGCCATCGCAGGCCACAGCAGCGATTGTCGCGAAAATCGCCGTGCCGGCCGTAGCGGCCAACGCATGAGGCCGCTGGAAGGCATCAAGGTCCTGGAAGTCGCCATGTACGGGTTCGTCCCGTCGGCGGGCGCGGTGCTGCGCGAATGGGGCGCCGACGTGATCAAAGTCGAGCATGCGGTGACCGGCGACCCGCAGCGCGGACTTCGGCAGACCGGCATGCTGCGAGTCGAGGGCGACCCGAACCCCAACATCGAGCACGCCAACCGCGGCAAGCGCAGCATCGGACTGGACATGTCGGTACCCGAGGGCAAAGAAGTGCTGTACGAGCTGGCCCGCCGCTCCGATGTGTTCTTGACCAGTTTTCTGCCGGGCACACGGCAGAAGTTCGGCATCGACGTCGACGACATCCGCGCGGTGAACCCGAAGATCATCTACGCACGCGGCAGCGCGCTCGGCCCCCGCGGTGACGAGGCAACCAAGGGCGGCTATGACATGACCGCCTTCTGGTGCCGGGCCGGAACAGCCGCCACCATTACACCGGCCGGCATGCCGGGCATGATCGCGCCGCCCGGGCCCGCGTACGGCGACACCATTTCCGGCACCAACCTCGCCGGCGGCATCGCGGCGGCGTTGCTCAAGCGCGAGCGCACCGGCGAACCCTCGGTCGTCGACGTGTCGCTGTTGGGCAGCGGACTGTGGTCCTTGGGGCACACGGTGGCGCTGACAAAGCACCTGGGTCAGTTGATGCAGTCGCCGCCGCCCGGTGTGCACGGGTCGCCCATCAACCCGCTCGTGGGGCTGTACGCGACAGCCGACGGCCGCTATATCTCCCTGGTGATGATGCAACCCACCAAATTCTGGGCAGACGTTTGTCGGCATATCGACAAGCCGGAATTGGCCGACGACCCCCGCTTCGCCACCGTCGAGAAGATCGCGGCCAACACATCGGAAGCGGTAGAGATCTTGACCCAGGTCATCGCAACCCGCACGCTTGCCGAGTGGAGCGAACGCTTTGCCACGCTCGCCGGACCGTGGGCGCCGGTGCAGGACACCCTGCAGGCGGCCGACGACGCGCAAGTCCGAGCGAACGAGTACGTTGTGCGCGCGGGTGAACTCGAACTCGTCGCCAACCCCGTCCAGTTCGACGTCAGTGCGCCGCACACCGGACCGGCGCCGGGATTCGCCGAGCAGACCGACGAGATCCTGCTGGAACTCGGACTCGACTGGGACCGCATCATCGAACTCAAGACGGCCGGCGCCGTCACCTAGACGTTCAACAAGACATGGAGTTGCCTGAAAATGTTTCGGCCGAAAATCGCGGCGGACCCGCCCTGTCCCCCTTGTTTGGGGACTCCAACAAGAGGCCGTCCGATAACGGTTGCGGGTTTTCCGCACCACCCGGACGTGACATGAGTCATAATCGCCGGACGCTTTCAACACACGGGAGGCGTGTTGGCCCGGCATGTTTGCGAGCGCCAACTCATGAAGGTGATCGGAGGCCGGGCGCGAGGATGGTAGTTGTTGCCGTGGCCGCAAAGACGCGGTCGGTGGTGTCTGATGGCAAGTAGGGGCGCCGAGCGCTGGACTGCGGGTATTTCATTGGGACGCGGTTCGAAACCCATGGAAGCGGTCGGTGGGCTGTTCGCCATGGCGGCCGACGCGATCAAGTTCGTGTTCGTGCGGCCCTTCCAGTGGCGCGAGTTTTTGGAGCAGTCGTGGTTTGTCGCGCGGGTCGCGATGGCGCCGACGCTGCTGGTGGCCATTCCGTTTACCGTCCTGATCAGCTTCACCCTCAACATCCTGTTGCGCGAGCTTGGCGCCGCTGACCTCTCCGGAGCGGGTGCGGCCTTTGGCGCGGTCACCCAGGTTGGCCCGCTGGTGACGATCTTGATCGTGGCCGGGGCCGGGTCCACCGCGATGTGCGCAGACCTGGGGTCGCGAACGATCCGCGAAGAGATCGACGCGATGGAGGTGCTGGGGATCAATCCGGTGCAGCGCCTGGTGACACCGCGGATGCTCGCCTGCGGACTGGTAGCCCTGCTGCTGAACAGTCTGGTCGTCATCATCGGCATCGTGGGCGGATACATCTTCTCGGTGTTCGTCCAAGACGTGAACCCCGGCGCTTTCGCCGCCGGTATCACTCTGCTGACCGGCGTCCCCGAAGTAATCATTTCCTGCGTCAAGGCATTGCTTTTCGGTCTGATCGCCGGACTGGTCGCGTGCTATCGCGGCCTGACGGTGTCCGGCGGTGGAGCCAAGGCCGTCGGCAACGCGGTCAACGAAACGGTGGTGTACGCGTTCATGGCGCTTTTCGTCATCAATGTGGTCGTCACCGCCATCGGCATCCGCATGTCGGCCAAGTAGCCCGAGCCCGAGAGGAGGTGTAGTACCGCTGTGGCACTTCGAGCCGTTTATCCGCGTCTATCGCGCCAAGTCGACAAACCGATCGGCGCCCTGAGCCGGATCGGCGATCACACGCTGTTCTACGCCAAGTCGCTTGCCGGGATCCCGTTCGCGGTCCGCCATTACCGGCGCGAGATCATCCGCCTCATCGCTGAAATCAGCATGGGCGCGGGAACGTTGGCGATGATCGGCGGGACACTGGTGATCGTCGGGTTCTTGACGCTGGCCGCGGGTGGCACGCTGGCCGTCCAGGGGTATAGCTCGTTGGGCAATATCGGCATCGAAGCGCTGACCGGGTTCCTGGCCGCCTTCATCAACGTTCGAATCGCGGCCCCGATCGTCGCGGGAATCGGTTTGGCGGCCACCTTCGGCGCCGGCGTCACCGCGCAGCTGGGCGCCATGCGGATCAACGAGGAAATCGACGCGCTGGAATCCATGGCGATTCGGCCGGTTTCCTATCTGGTCAGCACCAGGATCGTGGCCGGGATGATGGCGATCACGCCGCTGTACTCCATCGCCGTCTGCCTGTCGTTCCTCGCCAGCCAGTTCACCACGGTGGTCCTGTTCGGCCAATCGGGTGGCTTGTACAACCACTACTTCACGACGTTCCTCAACCCGATCGACCTGCTGTGGTCGTTCCTGCAGGCCGTTTTGATGGCGATCACCATCTTGCTGATCCATACCTATTACGGCTATTTTGCGTCGGGCGGACCGGCCGGCGTCGGCGTCGCGACCGGTAACGCGGTACGAACCTCGCTGATCGTGGTCGTATCGGTGACACTGCTGGTCTCGCTGTCCATCTACGGCTCCAACGGCAACTTCAACCTGTCGGGCTAGGAAGGGTGGTGAAAAGGCAGTGACGCGCAACCTGGGGCCGGGTCCTTTCGGCCGTTCTGAGACCACCAGCTCCGCAGCACCGGTCGCGGCGGCACCCGGCCGCGATTTCGGCGCACGGTCGTACGCAAGCCCCCTGGCGGGGTTGGCGACCTTCCTCGTGATTGCCGTCATCGTCGCCGTCGCCGTCGGCTTGTTCCGGGGCGACTTCACTAAGACCGTGCCGGTGACCGTGGTGTCGCCGCGCGCCGGCTTGGTGATGAACCCCGACGCCAAAGTGAAGATGCGCGGGGTAGAGGTGGGCAAGGTCGGCTCGATTGAAGAGCGGCCCGACGGCAAAGCCGTCCTGAAGCTCGAAATGCAACCGTCGCAGATGCACCTGATTCCGTCCAACGTGCTCGTCGACATCGCATCCACGACTGTCTTCGGCGCCAAGTCAGTCGAACTGTATCCGCCCGCCGATCCGTCGCCGCAGCCGCTGAAGCCGGGCGCGGTACTGCAAAACAAAGACATCACCGTCGAGGTCAACACGACATTCCAGCAACTCACGGGGTTGTTGTCGTCGATCGATCCGGCCAAACTCAACGAAACCCTTGGCGCAATTGCGTCGGCGGTGAACGGACGCGGCCATAAGATCGGCCAGATGCTGTCCGACCTGGATGCGTTTCTGGCCAAGCAGGATCCCGCGTTGCCGGCGCTGAGCCACGACCTCGAGACCCTGCCCGCCGTCAGCAACGCCTATGCGGACGCGGCGCCGAATCTGGTTGCCACCGCCGACTCTGCGGTCAGGATCAGTAAAACGATCGTCGATGAGCAACAAAACCTCGACGCATTCCTGATCAGCTCGATCGGTTTGGCCGACGTCGGAAACGACGTGATAGGCAGCAACAGGCAAGCGTTGACCGATGTCTTGCACTTACTGGCGCCGACCACCGATCTACTCAACCAGTACCACCAGGCGCTGTGGTGCGGTCTTGCCGGATCGCTGCAGAATCTACATGCGCCGCAAACGCCCGAGGCGATGATCAAGGTTTTGGTCTACATCGGCTTCGGCTCCGAACGTTATCGCTACCCGAGCAACTTGCCCAAGGTGGCAGCGACCGGCGGTCCGCAGTGCGACGGCCTTCCAAACGTGCCCTTTGATACTTCGCCGCCGTTCGTGATCGGCGACACCGGTGCCAACCCTCAGGCGTACGGCAACCAACAACTGCTGTGGAACTCCGAAGCGCTCAAGCAGCTGTTGTACGGGCCGATCGACGGGCCGCCACGCAACTCCTTCCAGGCGGGACAACCCGGATGACCGGCTCACGCGGAATGATCATGAAGTTCGGGGCCTTCGCGGTCATCATGGTGCTTCTCACTGTGTCGCTGTTCTTCATTTTCGGGCAGTACCGAACCGGATCGACGGAAGACTATTCAGCCGTCTTCTCCGACGTGTCGCGGCTGAAAGAGGGGCAGACGGTGCGGGTCGCCGGTGTTCGGGTAGGCACCGTCAACAGCGTCTCGTTGCGTTCGGACAAAAAGGTTGTGGTGAAGTTCGACGCCGACCACAGCGTTGCGCTCACTACCGGCACCCGGGCTGTCATTCGCTACCTCAACCTGGTCGGTGATCGCTATCTCGAGCTTGTCGACGGCCCCGGATCCACCAAGGTGCTGCCGGCCGGAGCCGAGATCCCGATCGATCGCACCGCGCCGGCCCTCGACCTCGATCTGCTGCTCGGGGGGCTGAAACCGGTTACCCAGGGCCTCAACCCGCAAGATGTCAATGCGCTCAGTGCATCGCTCATCCAGGTTTTCCAGGGCGAGGGCGGAACCCTGAACTCGCTGCTTTCCAATACGACGTCGTTTTCCAACACGCTGGCCGACAACAGCCAAACAATTCAGGAGCTGATCGACAACCTCAACACCGTGGTGGGCACGGTCAACAAGGAGGGCACCAAGTTCTCCGGCGCCATCGACCGCCTTGAGAAGCTGATCAGCGGATTCTCCCAAGACCGCGACACCATCGGCGCCGCGATCACTGCCTTGGACAATGGGACCACTTCGATCGCGGACCTGCTCACCCGCGCCCGGCCGCCGTTGGCCGGCACCGTGGACCAGTTGAATCGTTTGGCCCCGCTGCTGGATAAGGACAAGAACCTCATCGACATCTCGTTGCGGAAGCTGCCGAACAATTACCGCAAACTCCAGAGGCTGGGTTCTTACGGCGCCTGGTTCCCCTACTACCTATGCGGGCTGGCGCTGCGCGTCTCCGATCTTCAGTACCGGACGGTAGAAGTAGGCATCAAGCACCAGGTCACCGGAAGGTGTGCGGAACCCGATGCTTAAATACCGCGGAGCAGGACTCATCCGGGCCGGGTTCATCGGCGTCGTGCTGATTGCGCTGATCATCGCGGTCGGGCTGCAACCAGAGAAGCTGACGCAGTGGGCCACCACGGTCCGCTACCAGGCGCTGTTCTCCGATGCCGGCGGCCTCGGAACCGGCAATGACGTGACGGTATCGGGAATCAAAGTCGGCAGCGTGTCGGGCATGTCGCTGGAGCGGGGTGATGTGCTGGTCACCTTTACTGTCAACGGGCAAGTCCAGCTCGGGTCGGCCAGCACTGCACACATCAGGACGGGCTCGCTGCTGGGCCAGCGGGTGCTTACCCTCGAATCCGCTGGCGGCGGCAATTTACGTCCAATGGCGGTCATCCCGGCGTCGCGCACTTCCTCGCCCTATTCACTGTCTGAGGCCGTCGAAAACCTGTCGAGTGACATCGAGGGAACCAACACCGAAACGCTCAACCAGTCCCTTGACACCCTGTCGGGGACGCTGACTCAGATTGCGCCACAACTGGGGCCCGCATTCGATGGGATATCCAAACTCTCGCAAACCCTCAACGGCCGCAACCAAACTCTTGGTGAGCTGCTCAAGGGCGCCGCCGACGTGACCGGAATCCTCTCGCAGCGCAGTCAGCAACTCAACACGTTGATCCTCAACGCCGACGACCTGCTGTCCATGCTGGTGACGCGGCGGCAGGCGATCGTGCGACTGTTGTCCAGCACGTCATCCGTGGCCAGACAGCTGTCCGGCTTAGTGCATGACAACGAGGCGAAGCTGGCACCATCGCTGACGAAGCTGAACTCGGTGACGGCGATGCTGGAAAAGAACCGCGATAACCTCGCGAAAGCAATTCCGGGGCTGGCCAAATACGAGATCACGACGGGCGAGACCGTGTCCAGCGGGTTCTACTACAACCCGTTCATCCCGAACTTGTTCCAGTTCGAATTCTTCCAGTGGTTCTTCGACTACGCCTTCGGATTCCGTGCTTACGGCGCGCCCGGTCAACCGCCGGACACCGCCGGCCCGCGGGCGTTGTTCCCGTTCCCGTTCAACCAAGACCCGGGAGGGTCGCAATGACGCGGCTCGCTGCAATTCCGCGCAACAAGCTCAAGACCGGGCTGGCGATCGTATTGGCCGCTCTCGTCGTTTTCGGCGTAGCGGTCGGCATCCGCAACATCTTCTTCCGCCCGACGACGATCACTGCGTACTTCCCCACCGCCACCGCGATCTATCCTGGCGACGATGTGCGGGTGTCCGGCCTGAAGGTCGGCACCATCGAGTCGATTCAACCGCAGGGCACCCAGGCCAAGATGGTGATGCACGTCGATCGCAACGTGCCCATTCCAGCGGACGCCAAAGCGGTGATCGTCGCCCAGAACCTGGTCGCGGCGCGCTATGTCCAGCTCACCCCGGCTTACCGTTCGAGTGGCCCGACCATGCGTGACGGCGCGGTGATATCGGCCGACCGGACGGCGGTACCTGTCGAATGGGACGAGATAAAAGACCAATTGATGCGGTTGGCAACGGATTTCGGGCCCAATAGCAAGGTGTCGACGCCCTCGGTCGCGCGGTTCATCGACGCCGCCGCCGACGCGCTGGGGAATGGTAACGGCGACAAGCTGCGGCAGACGCTGGCCCAACTGTCGGGGGTGGGGCGAATCTTCGCCAACGGCAGCGGCAACATCGTCGACATCATCAAGAATCTGCAGACATTCGTTGGCGTGCTGCGTAACAGCAATGTCCAGCTTGTGCAGTTCAACGATCGGCTGGCCACGCTTACCAGCGTGCTCGACGACAACAAGTCCGACCTGGACGCGGCGCTAACCGATCTGTCCAGCGCGACCGGGGAAGTGCAGCGGTTCATCGCGGGTAGTCGTGACCAGACCGCTGAGCAGATTGCACGGTTGGCCGACCTCACTCAGATCCTGGTCGACAACAAGATGGCCCTGCAGAACGTTCTGCACGTCGCGCCGAACGCGCTCGGGAACGGCTACAACGACTACGACCCGGACGTCGGGAATATCCGCGGCGGGGTTGGCCTGCAGAACTTCAGCAATCCGACGTACGCCTATTGCTCACAGCTGGGGGGCATCGAGAACGTCACCGCGGTCGAGACCGGCAAGCTGTGCGGTTTGTACCTGAGCCCGGCGCTCAAGGTGTTCAACCCGTTGCTGATGTTCAACTTCAACTATCTCCCGATTCCTGTTAACCCATTCCTGGCCCCGGTGTTCGACTCGAAAAACGTCATCTACACCGAGCAACGGCTGGCGCCCGGCGGAGAGGGCCCGAAGGTGGCACCGCCCGAGATGCCGCCCGCGGTGTCCGCGTACCGCGGCCTGCCCGGTGACACACCGGATGCACCGCCACCGCCACCGCCTCCGGGACGGATACCGGGAGCGGCCATGCCGGAACCTCCGCCATTGAGTGTGGCGCCCGAACCGCCGCCCGCTCCGGCTCCGGCCAACGTGCCCGAAATGCTGCTCCCGGCGGAAGGGCCGCAGCAATGACCGCCCGAATCGCCATGCGGCGAGTGCTCGCCATCGGCGGCTGCGTCATGCTCCCCGCAACCGGATGTGGGTTCAACGGCCTGAACTCGCTGCCGCTGCCGGGCGCGGTGGGACGCGGGTCGGGCGCCAGCGTCTACCACGTCGAGATCGCCAATGTCGGCACCCTGGAATCGAATTCGCCGGTGATGATCGACGATGTCATCGTCGGCAGCGTCAGCAAGATGACGGTGCAGGGCTGGCACGCCGACGTCGAGGTCGCCGTGAACCCCGGTGTGGTGATCCCCGCCAATGCGGTGGCAAGCGTGGGCCAGACCAGCCTGCTGGGTTCCATGCACCTCGACCTGAATACGCCGCTAGGCCAACCGCCGAACGGACGGCTGCAACCCGGCGCCACGATCCCGCTGAACCGTTCCTCGACCTATCCGTCGACCGAGCAGACGCTGTCGTCGCTGTCGGTGGTGATCAACGCCGGCGGATTGGGACAGATCGGCGACATCATCCACAACTTCAACGCCGCCCTGTCCGGGCACCCAGGCGAAGTGCGCGATCTGCTGTCGCGCCTCGACAAATTCGTCGGCGTACTCAACGACCAGCGCGACAATCTTGTCGAGTCGATCCAGGCGCTTAACCGGCTTGCCGCCACGGTGGCCGGACAACGCGACGTGATCACCCAGGCGCTGGACAAGATTCCGCCGGCGTTGGACGTGCTCATCAAGGAGCGCCCGCGCATCACCACCGCGCTGAACAAGCTCGGGACGTTCAGCGACACCGCCACCCGACTGGTCAACGACGCAGGCGATGACTTGGTCAAGAACCTGCAGAATCTCGGGCCGACGCTGGGTGCGCTCGCCGACGTCGGGCCCGAACTCGACGCGGCGATTGCGCTCGCGCCGACATTCCCGCTCACCCAGGGCGTCATCGACCGCGACGTCCGGGGCGACTACGTCAACGGGTATTTCATTATCGACTTGACGAACGCCGCGCTCCGCAGGAGCCTGCTGCGGGGCACCCACTGGGAACGGCTGCACGCGGATTCGGTGCCGGTACCCTCGGATCCGGAGTACCTGCTATTCAGGCACGATGCGCCACCCGGGGCGTCCTGGGGAATGCCGGGGCCCGGGCCAGTCGGGGAACCGCTGCGTGGGGTAAACGGGTCAGCGTGGCAAGCCGGAGTGCCGCCACCAAATGCGGGACCACTCCCAGGACCGCCGCCGCCCGCGGCGCCTGCGCCCCTCAACCCGCAGTCGGCCGACGCACCGCCGTTGCCGGGTCCACCTCCTGCAGCGGCGCCCGGACCGCCAGCTGATCAAGGCGCGCCCGTACCGGGTGCGACCCCAACCGCGGGCCAGTCGACGGACGGAGCTCCCTGATGCTGACGCGTTTCGTCCGTATCCAGCTGGCGATCTTCACGATCGTGGGGATCATCGGCATGTTCGTGATGGTCGTGTTCTACGTACAGGCGCCGACGCTGCTGGGCATCGGCAAGATGACGATCACCCTCGAACTGCCCTCGACCGGCGGCCTGTACCGCTTCAGCAACGTGACCTATCGCGGGGTACAGATCGGCAAGGTCACCGCGGTCAATCTGACCCCTCATGGCGTCAAAGCGACACTCGCCCTTGATACTTCGCCAAAGATCCCGACGGACCTGCAAGCCCGCGTGCTCAGCATCTCCGCCGTGGGTGAGCAGTACGTGGATTTGCGCCCCCGAACGGACTCGCCGCCCTACCTGCGCGACGGCTCGGTCATTGCCGCGAGCTCTGCGACGATCCCGCAACCGATCGGACCCGTGCTTGACCAGACCAGCAAACTGCTCACCAGCATTCCGAAGGGCAAGCTCAGCGATTTGCTCGATGAGGCATTCAAGGCATTCAACGGGGCCGGCTACGATTTCCAGTCACTGTTCGACTCGTCGGCGAAAGTTTCGGGTGACCTCAACGGTGTTGCGGACCAAACGCGAAGCCTGACAGAGGACACCGGGACTTTCCTGGACACCCAAGCGCAGACCACCGATTCGATCCGGCTGTGGGCGCGCAGCCTTGCCGGGTTCACCGGGCAGCTTGCCGCCAATGACCCGCAGTTCCGTAGCCTGCTGCAGAAGGGGCCCGGGGCCCTGAATGAAGCTTCCCGGCTGCTTGAGCAAATCAAACCGACGCTGCCGGTCCTGCTCGCCAACCTCACCACGATCGGTCAGATCGGCGTGACTTACCATGCTTCACTCGAGCAGGTGTTGGTGTTGCTGCCGCCGTTCACCGCCGCGATTCAGTCATTCATCGGGACGAAGAGCCCGACCGGGTTGGCAACCGGCGCCTTCAATCTCACCATCAGTGATCCGCCCGCATGCACGGTCGGCTTTCTGCCGCCAAGCCAATGGCGTGCCCCGGCCGACACCGCCACCGTCGACACGCCGGATGGGCTGTACTGCAAACTGCCGCAGGATTCGCCCATCGGAGTGCGCGGCGCCCGCAACTACCCATGCATGGGGCATCCCGGAAAGCGTGCGCCGACAGTCGAAATCTGCGACAGCGATAAGCCGTTCGAACCGCTGGCGATGAGACAGCACGTGTTCGGCACCTACCCGCTGGACCCGAACCTGATCGGGCAGGGCATCCCGCCCGACGATCGGATGAACTGGAACCGCGAAAGAATCTTCGGGCCGGTGAACGGCACGCCACTGCCTCCAGGAGTCGGCGGTCCGCCGGTGGGACCACCCAGCCCGGCAACGCAAATGGGGGAGGTGTCGCCCATCGCGCCGATCGATGCGCCTAACGTGCCAAATGGGCCCCCACCCGGTCCGCCAGGCAATCCTCCGGCTGGTCTGGCAGGCGGCGCGCCGTCAGTGGCGCCGAGTGCGTTCGGACGCGGCACGCCCCAGTCCGGTCCGTCGGTGGCGATTACCCAATACGACCCGCACACCGGCAGCTACGTCGGTCCGGACGGCCAGGTATATCGCCAGTCGGACCTTGTCACGCACACCACGCCTAAGACGTGGAAGGACATGTTCACGACGTAGTGACCAGTGCCCGGCCGCTAGGCCATTAGGCTGGGCGGCTTGCGCCGGGTCAGCCTATCCGCTCCAGCCGGATGGGCTGCTCGACGGTCAACGGGAGATTGGTGCCGCAAGCACCGCTCGGGCCGTTCGTTTCTTCCCGTCCGGCCAAGATTGGCGAGCCAAGAACCAGCAGGCCGGTCTCCGGGTCCGCGGGGTAGAAATAGACATAATCTTTGCCCGGAAATGCGGTGCCGTCAGGACAGGTTTCCCAGTTCGGGATATCACGTCTGGCGTACCAGGTGAGTCCGTCGGTCATATGCAGCGGTGCGGTCCAGCCCTGGTCGCTCGTGACCTGGCCGCCGCAGTCCTCGGCGGTGGAGCATGACGTGGTGATCGTCCAAGTGCTTCGCGACACCGGCTCTTGGTGAAACACCTGCCTCGTCCTGGCGTAGTCACCGATGATCGTGGCGGTGAATGTCCCGTTCACTGAGGGGTCATAGGCTCGCGCCGGTGGGGCCATACTCACTCCACCGGCTATGCCGCCGGCGGCCAGCGCCGCACTTACCGCCACATTTATTGAACGCATCACTTGCTCCTCGACGCGCTACATACCGCTATTGTCAGGTGAAGTCCAAAGACTAACACTTTCCCCGCCGATCACGGTCCGGATTATGGGAAAGCATCTGCACCCTCACAGCCCTTCGAATTTCTCAATAAGCCACGAATTGCTAACCTTTTTCAGGGTTACCTTGACGCTGCTCGATGTCAGCACCGGTTGCGGCTTTTCCTTGCTGGCGGTCTTCTGCTTCAGGAAAACAAGCACGACGGCTGAATTTGGCTGGATTTCCGATACGGCGGCCCTCACCACGGTGGCCGTCGTCGTGACCTGGCCGCGCTGCGCTGCCGGTCCCACGATCTTCTCGGCGAACTGTTGGTAATAGGCCAGGTAGTTCTCGGTCAGCCGGGACTTGGCGTCGTTGAAATCACGGGTGAGGGTCTCGGGCGAGTAGGACAGCAGCGCCACCGCACCATCGCTGGCCGCTTTGACGGCCTGGTGAACTGCCGGGTCGTTGGTCTGCAAATCAGCACGGTAGACAGAGTGGAAATAGCCGACACCGAATCCTGTTGAGGCAACTAGCAGCATTGTCAACAGAATTGGACGCCATCTGGCCACGCAACGACGTGTCAAAACGCCCGACGAGACCGCGACGACGCACTGGCTCTTGAGCTACCTCGGCTGCCACCGTCACGGGACGAACTCGACTTTCGAAACCTTGAGCTTTCCCGCGTCTGTTTCGACGTCAACGACCATCCGCCAGGACCGCGTTTCCGGCTTGGCCTGATCTGGCTTGGTGATCTCAGACTTCGCCGACACCAGGACAACAGCTGAATCCTCAGTCATGGCTTGCACAGCGACGGCTTGCACGGTGGCCTTGACGCTGACCTTCGACTGCTCGATGTCCTTGACAGCCTTCTCGGCGCCCAGCAATATGCCTGCCTTGAATGACCCGGTGGTGTCGTCGGCGAAACGCTGCAGGTCGTCCCTGGCGTCGGTCGCGTTGATCGCCATCATCGCCAGAACCGTGTTGCGGGCTGCCGTTGCGAACTCTGCGGTGCGCTGCCGTTGCTCTGCGACGTTATGGTGCTGCCACGCAACATAACCGCTCGCCGCCAGCAAGGCGCAGGTGACCACAATCGCGGCAGCGACGGCGGCAGCTTTCCGACTTGGGCGACCACTTGGGCGACGGAGCAACCGCCGCCGGCCCGTCCGCGCGGCGCTGGCTGCACCCTCGACTTGGGTCTGCTCCGATGCCGAACTCGGCTTGTTCACGCAGGCGTATTGCACGGGCGCGAGCGACCTCAGCCCGGGCTTCCATCTCGGCGAGTTCGTCTGCTTCGGTCACCGAAGAATGCGCAGGCGCGGACAGGACCCCAACCCGCGAATTGTCGGCGTCGAGCGCCTCAGCTGGAAGCTTCCGCGACGGCATGGATCACCTCCCCCTCCACACTGTAGGAGAGAGTCACGGTATCACTGCCAGGCAGGGAAGCCGGCGGCGGCGGCGATATTCGATGCTGCCCTTCTCCGAACGCGAGAATTTTCTTACCAGGTCTGGAAAGTTAATGAATTTTCGCACCAGCTGTGGCAAATTAACGTAGTGCGATTCATCATGGTAGCCGCAGCCGCATTGCTGGGTCTCGGTCTGTATGCGGCGCCGCCCGCTGCCGCCGGACCCAGTAGCTGCGATTATCCAGATTGCACGCCGGGCATTCTCCCGCATGTCGTGCTCGGTGCGCCGTGTGACCACACCACTTATTTCGTGTACGGGACCGCCGACTACGACATTTCCTTCGCGACGCAGCCGGGCCGCCTGATGTTCTGCGGCTCACCGAGGCGCTATGAGCCCCGGTGGTTCCGGTCGCCCCCGATGGCCGGCATCAAGGACGAGAACTCGCTCTGCACCGAGTACCCGGAGTATTACGTCGCGCAGGCGCCGGATGGCCTGTTCCTGGTCTGCAATGCGCATGACGGTAGACAAGTCTGGGAGCGCGGCGACACTTAACCTGATTCAGGCCTGAATCAGGACCGAGTCACGGCCGCGTGTTCGGTATCTCCGGCCACGTTTGGAACGGGCTGGGTCCGAAGTAATCGCGGTTGTGAATCGTGCCGTCCTCGTCGCGATGGTGCGCGTCGTGGCAGGTGGTGTTGTCCCATTGGGGTCCCCAATCCGCGCTGAAGGGCAGGGACGGGCACCAGTGGTAGCCGACGTACGGCCAGACCGGGTCGTCGGCGTGGGCCCTAGGCATGGCGCGCGTGCTCGCCAATCCGAAGCCGGTGGTGACCAGAAGCGCTGCGGCAGCGAAACGCGTGACTGTCTTCATGCGAGAACCGTATCTGAACGGCTATGCCCTGAAAATGGAAGTGCTGGAACTAGGCACTGAATGTCGTGTTCTCAGCGCGCCGCCGCGACTGCATCGGCGGTCGTGAAGGTGAGATGCAGTTGGGACAGGCCGCGCAAGATATACGTCGGCTCGTAGTTGTAGCGGCGCTCGGCGGCCGGCCCGTGCTGGGCTTCGTCGATGGCGATGTGAGACATCCGGTCCAGGATGCGCTCGATCGAGACCCGGCCCTCCACCCGCGCAAGTGGTCCGCCTGGGCAGGAGTGGACTCCGCGGGCGAAGGCCATGTGCTCGCGGACGTTCTTGCGGCGCAGGTCGAACTCGTGCGGGTTCTCGAACCGGCGCGGATCGCGGTTGGCGGCACCCGGTAGCAGCATCACAACGGTGCCCGGCGCTATGTCGACACCGCCTATCGTGGCGGCCTTACGGGCCAGCCGGCAGTCGCTCTTGACGGGGCTGTCCATGCGCAGCGATTCCTCGATGAAGCCGGGAATCAGGCTGCGGTCCTCACGCAACTGCTGCTGGATGTCGGTGCGGTCGCCGATCACCTGCAGCGCGGCGCTGAGCAGCTTGGCCGTGGTCTCCTGGCCGGCGGCGAAAAGGAACGTGGCCGAGTGGGACACGTCGATGACCTCGGGCGTGGATCCGTCTGGATACTTCGCCGTCGCGAGGTCGGTCAACACGTCTTTGCGCGGATGACTGCGGCGGTCCTCGATGTAGGAGCAGAACTTGTCGTCGAGCCACTCCAGCGGGTTGATGCCGACCGATTCGTGGTCGAGGGCCCCGACCCGTGCGCCGGGACGGTCGGCTCCTAAGACGGTCCGGAACTCCTTGTGGTCCTCCTCGGGAACGCCGAGCAGATCGGCGATCACCAAGGTGGCGAATGGCTTGGAATATTCGGAGATGAACTCGCACCCGCCGGTGCTGAGGAACTCGTCGAGTTGGCGGTCGGCGAGGCTCCACATGAACTCCTCGTTGTGCTTCAGCCGGCTCGGCGTCAGCAGCCGACTCAGCACCGACCGGGCCTTGGTGTGGTCGGGTGGATCCATGGTGACCATGTGCTCGTTCATCGGGAACTGACTGCGGTACTGGTCGATCAGCGGGCTGATGTCGTCGCCCTCAGGTTTGAAGGGCAGCGGCGGGAAGGGGCCGCCGAGCGCGACGATGTTAGAGAACGTGTCGGGGTCCTTGTAGACCTCGGTGGCTTCGTCGTAGCCGGTGACCGCGACGACCCCGTAATGCGGCAGCCGCAGCACCGGGTTTTGGCTGCGCAGATAGTCGAAATAGGGGTGAGGATCGGGAACCAGCGATTGATCGGTGAAGAAGTCGATCGAATCGTAATTGCTCATGTGAGTGCGCCCCTCCGGCAGCTGGGTTTACGTGCGATGCTCGGGGCAAGCGGTGCCGCCGCCCAATGTCGAGAACGCGAATGTGCTGAGCACCTGCTTAGCATGACGGTAATGTCGTGGTCAAGGTGGCACCGCCGTGCCGCGATACGATCCGTGTAATCGGCATGGGTGGGCACAGAGTATGGAGCAGCGGCATGACATCGGCCCGCAGGATCGGGGCGCCGGACGCGAAGAATCGCGGGCTGCTGCTCGACGCGGCCGAACAGCTGATGATCGAAGAAGGCTATGCCGCGGTGACGTCGCGCCGGCTCGCCAACAAGGCGGGGCTGAAACCACAGCTGGTGCACTACTACTTCCGCACCATGGAGGAGCTGTTCGTCGAGGTCTTCCGCCGCCGCGCCGACGAAGGTCTGCAAATGCAGCAGCAAGCGCTGCAATCGCCACAGCCGCTGTGGGCGCTGTGGCGATTCGGCACCGATCCTGCATTCACCCGCATTTCCATGGAATTCATGGCGCTGGCGAATCATCGCAAGGAGATGCGAGCCGAAATCGCCTATTACGCCGAACGTTTCCGCGAGGGAGAACGCGAAGCGGTGACGTCTGCGTTGCAGCGTTACGGTGTGGACAGCCGCGATGTGCCGCCGGTGGTGTGGGCGGTGCTGATGACCAGCTTGTCGCGGTTCCTGGTGCTCGAGCAGGCAGTCGGCATGTCTAGCGGTCACGCGGAAACCCTAGAACTGGTCGAGAGCTACCTGCGTCGCCTGGAAGGCGAGCCAAAGCCCATCGCGGGAGTGTCGCCGGCCTGGGAGGTTCACCAGGTTCGTAACGAACAGAGTGCGCCCTTGGGGCCGACCTTGGACACCACTACCTTGCCGTCCACCGACAGGTTGCATTGAATGCCGGCCGCTGTGGCCGGTCCCCTGCCGGATGTCGCGGTGACCATCGCCCACTGATCGGGGTTCAACAGGTTCACCGGCTGTACCCAGGGCTGACCGGGGCCGACGTCAGCGTGGACCTGCGGGGTGAATGCATAGTTATTGTGGCTGTAGTCGGAGAAGAGCGTCGGGTCCTGATCTTGGTAGAAGATGTCGACGTTGACCGGGTTGTTGGACGTGACGACGTAGACGACCTGGTGCCAGACCGGGTCGGCGTGGGCAAGTCCGGTACTCAGAGACAGGCCCGACAGACCCGATAGGGCTGCTGAAAAAGCCAACAACGTGGCCGAGCCGGCGCCCAACAGCCTCTTCATCGTGGTCATGTAGCTCCTCCAGCTGCGCTGCGTGGACCTGCGGTGCGGTTCATCACCCGCTCTGCGGCCTGCCAGTGTGCGTCGGCAACCCACAGCCGTGCAAAGGATGCTATCGCTTCATCAGGCGAAACGCCCCTGATTACTCGTTTTATCTCGGCAGCCGGATGGCGGGCAAGTGAGGTGGCGATCGATCGCCACCCCTCGTCGAAGGAGGCGCGGGGCAGCACCCGATCCACCAGGCCAATGCGCTCGGCCTCGATGGCGTCCACCGGGGTTCCGGTGCCCGCCAAAAGCAACGCCTTGCTCTTGCCGACCAGGGCAGCGAGTCGCTCGGCGCCGCCCCAGGCGGGCATGATCTCCAACTGCACCTGATTGAACGCGATCTTGATGTCGTCGGCGGCCACTCGGATGTCGGCGGCGACAGCGACCTCGGCGCCACCGCCGAAGGCGTGTCCGTTGAGCGCGGCGATCACTGGGCCGGGGAACGCCGCGAGCTGATCGCAGATGCACCGCATCCGTTTTGCCATTGCCGCGGCATCCTCCAGGGTCCGCAGCGCACTCAACTCCTTGAGGTCACCACCCGAGACGAAAGCCCGGTCGCCGGCGCCCTTGATCACCAGGGCTCGCGCGCCCGCCGCAGCGTTGAGTGCGTTCTCCAGCTGGTCCATGGTGTCCAGCGCGATGGCATTGCGCGCGTGGGGGCGATCGATGGTGAGCACCGCTAGCTCGTCATCGAACTCTAGGTCGACCACGTGTTGTTGCTCCTTGGCCGAAAACGCCGATATTGGCATTCTCTTTGGCGGAGAATAGCATCGTCGCTGCACGCTCCGGAGATCGATCAATGAGGATTGAGGTGGCTAAATGCTGAACCGAATTGCGGCGGCGACCGGTGCGGCGCTGACGGTGGCCGTTCTCGGCGCCTGCAGCTCAGAGCCGCACACCCAGCTCTCCAGCACGGCATCTGTGACGGTCGATGGACACGATGCGAAGATTCAGGTCGTCAAGTGCGGCCAGCTCGGGTGGAACCGGACGATTGACATCGGCGGTGATTTTTCCGGGGCCACAGCCGTCGTCGACCAGAGCGCCCACCCGTTTACCGCGACGTCGGTCCATATCAAAAACCTGGGCGGGTTCACCGGCATGTACTCCGCAGGCGGCGGCGGAGGCGGCGCAACCGCCAGCCTCAATGGCGACACATTCACCATCGCCGGTAGCGCCAACGGCTTCAAGACGGACAAGCCCGGTGAACCGGCTACCGCCGATTTCAAAATCACCGTGACGTGCTGAGCCGCAGCCGGCCCAGGTAGTCCCAGCTAGTTGCTCGACCGCACCGATGGCGCAGTCGGCTGGTGGTGCCGCACATTGCGGCCGGACGGGCAAGAGAATAGTATTCTCATAAAATGCGAAGGAGAATTTCATGGGTCAGTTGTCGCACCGGGAGGACGTTCCGTTCCCGCTCTTTGACGCGGATAATCACCTCTACGAGCCGCCGGAAGCGCTGACCAAGTTCCTGCCCAAGGCGTACAAGGACTACGTCCAGTACGTGCAGATCAACGGGCGCACCAAGATTGCGATCCGCGGCCAGATCAGCAACTACATTCCCAACCCGACCTTCGAGGTCGTCGCCCGGCCGGGTGCTTGGGAGGAGTACTTCAAGTTCGGCAACCCGGACGGCAAGACCAAGCGCGAGCTGTTCGGTGAGCCGATGCGCGCGATCCCGGCGTTCTTCGAGCCCGGCCCGCGCCTGGAGAAGATGAACGAGCTGGGCCTGGACCGCACCCTGATGTTCCCGACGCTGGCCAGCCTCCTCGAGGAGCGGCTGTCGGACGACCCCGTTGCGATCCACGTCCTGGTCCATGCGCTGAACGAGTGGCTTGACGAGGTCTGGGGCTTCAACTACCAGAACCGCATCTTCACCACCCCGGTCATCACCCTGCCGATCGTGGAGAAGGCGATCGAGGAGCTGGAGTGGGTGGTCAAGCGCGGTGCGCGTTGCATCCTGGTCCGCCCGGCGCCGGTCCCCGGCTTCCGCGGCCCCCGGTCGTTCGCGCTGCCCGAGTTCGACCCGTTCTGGGAGCGGGTCGTCGAGTACGACCTGCTGGTCGGCATGCACTCCAGCGACAGCGGCTACTCCCGGTACACCTCCGAGTGGGACGGTGCCGACCAGGAGATGCTGCCGTTCCAAACCAATGCGATGGGCATCCTCAACGAGTGGCGGCCGATCCAGGACTCGGTGGGGTCGTGGGTGATCCACGGCGCGCTCTACCGCCATCCCAAGCTGAAGGTCGCGATCGTCGAGGCCGGTTCGAAGTGGATGACCCCGCTGCTCGACGGCCTGGCGGAGGTCTTCCGGAAGGCCCCGGAAGCTTTCCCGAGCGACCCCGTCGAGATGGTCAAGAACCGAATCCACGTCAGCCCGTTCTTCGAGGACGGCATCGACGATCTGGTCAACCTCGTCGGCGTGGATCAGGTGCTGTACGGCTCGGACTGGCCGCACCCGGAAGGGCTGGCGGAGCCGACCTTCTACATCAACGCGCTGGCGCACCTGCCGGTCGAAGATCAGGCGAAGATCATGGGCGGGAACCTCGGTCGTCTCGTCACGGTGTGACGGACGCCGCTCTGGGAAACCATCCCCGAGATGGTCTTGAGCGCGGCGGACCGATTCGGTGACGCGGAAGCGGTCGTCGACGGTCCGCTGCGCTTGACGTTCGCGCAGGTCGTCGAACGAATACGTTGCGCTGCAGGGGCTTTCGCCGATCTCGGCATCGACAAGGGCGACCGGGTCGCCATCTGGGCGCCCAACTCCGCGGAGTGGATCATCGCGGCGTTCGGGCTGCTCACCGCGGGCGGCGTACTGGTGCCGGTGAACACGCGGTTCAAAGCGGAAGAAGCCGGCGACATCATCGCCCGCAGCGGGGCGAAGGCCGTCCTGGTTCAGAAGGGTTTCCTCGGCCAGGATTACGCCGCTCCCGCGGGAATACCGGTCATCGACCTGAAGTCCGACTTCCTTTCCGGCGGTTCGCCGTTCGAGCGGGCGGTGAGTGGCACCGACATCTCCGACATCATCTTCACCTCGGGCACCACCGGCCGCCCCAAGGGTGCGATGATGAATCACCGGCAGACGCTGCGGATGTACGAGGAGTGGGCGACGCTCGCGGATCTGCGCGAGGGTGACCGCTACCTGCAGATCAACCCGTACTTTCACACGTTCGGCCTGAAGGCGGGGCTCATCACGTCCTTCCTCCGCGGCGCGACGATGCTGCCGGTCGCGGTTTTCGACGTCGATACGGTAGTGGATCTCATTGAACGCGAACGCATCACGATGCTGCCGGGCCCGCCGACGCTGTATCACTCGTTGCTGACGGTTGTCCGACAAGTCCAAACTGTCGACGTTGCGGGCGGGCGTGACCGGCGCCGCCGACATCCCGGTCGAGTTGGTTCGTCGCATCCATGACGAACTGCCGTTCCAGACGTTGATGACCGGTTACGGGCTCACCGAGGCCGGCAACGTAACCCTGTCGCGGCCCGGCGACTCGTTCGAGGACGTGGCCACCACCGCGGGCCTGCCCTGCGAGGGGGTCGAGGTGCGCATCGCCGACGACGGCGAAGTCCTGGTCCGCGGTTACGGCGTCATGCAGGGCTACCTCGACGATCCGGCGGCCACCGCCGAGGCGATCGACGCCGACGGCTGGTTGCACACCGGGGATCTGGGGAACTTCGACGACGCGGGCCGCCTGCGCATCGTCGGCCGCAAAAAGGACATGTTCATCGTGGGCGGCTTCAACGCCTATCCGGCCGAGATCGAAGGCTTCCTGCTGAACCACCCGCCGTCGCGCAGGTCGCGGTGATCGGTGTTCCCGACGAGCGGCTCGGGCAAGTGGGCAAGGCGTTCGTCGTCCGGAGTAGTGATCTCGAGGCTCGAGAACTGATCGACTGGTGCCGCGAACGCATGGCGGGATTCAAGGTGCCGCGGTCGGTGGAGTTTCTGGACGCCTTACCGCTCAACGCCACCGGCAAGGTGGTCAAAGACCTGCTGCGCTAAAGCCGGGTCAGTGGACATGCCGGAAATGAGAACATTATTTCCACAGCTCGTCACGGATTTCCGGTGTCGGAGTACAGCGGTTTCCGCATCGGCCATGGCGGCGGGTGATAACGTGGCTCTCTCAAGGCTGTCGACGTGCAGGAGTCGTATGCGGGCCACGTGCTCGCGTGCTGTTGCGGATGCCGAGTAGGGTGGCGCACGTTCGGTCGGCGCCGGGATATCGTCGCTGGCCGTCGACGGTGAGAAGCAAACTTGCCACAGGCGGGCAAGTTGGTAGAGGAGTTCCAGATTGAGTCACGAACAGCCGCTTTCGCAGGCTGGTGAACGGTGAGTGGCGGCGCCCGCCAGAATGTTGCTGACACGAAATTGGTTCCGGTGAGCGAGAACGACGACACAGTGCAGACCGCGGCAGAAATGCGGTCGCTGGCCGATCAGGCCGAGGCCGAGGCCGCAGAAGCTGAGGCTCTTGCCGCGGCCGCCCGCGCCCGTGCCCGCGCCATCCAATTGCGCCGCGACGCCGGACTTGCCGAAGCCAAAGCCCAACCCGTCACAGAAGCGGTCGCGCAAGAAGCGGTTGTAGAAGAAGCAGAAGTGACCCCCGCAGACTCGGTGCCGACCGAGGTGCAGGACACCTCAGAGATAGCGCCGGAAGATACCGAGCCTGCGGATAAGCCGGAGGATGTCGAGACTGAAGAGAGTCCGGACGAGGCCATCGAAGGCACGGCTGAACCCGGCACCTCTGACACCGAAGCCTCCGCTATCGACGATGCCGAGGAGAAGCCCGAACGAAGCCGGCTCAGGCGCCCCCGATGGTCCACCATCGCCGCGACCGCCGCGATTGTCGTCATTCTCGCCGCGCTGTCGGGCAGCGTGTACATGGTTCTGGATCACCGTCATGCGACCGAACAACGTCGGCGCGTGGCCGAGTTCGCCGCGGCGGCGAGACAGGGCGTCGTGACATTGACGTCGCTGGACTTCGATCACGCCAAAGAAGGCGTGCAGAGCGTCATCGATGTCTCTACCGGCTCGTTCAAGGACGATTTCCTCAAGATGGCCGACGATTTCACCAAGGTGGTGCAAGAGTCAAAGGTGATCTCGCAAGGCACCGTTCAGGCCGACGCAGTGGACTTGAACACGATGACGGACAATTCAGCGGTGGTGCTGGTCGCCAGCACTTCGGAGGTCACCAATGCGGCTGGTGCTAAACAGGATCCACGTAAGTACCGGCTGATCGTGACGGTCGCCCGCGACGGTGGCCAGCTCAAGTTGTCGAAAGTGGAGTTTTTGCCGTGACCGCAGACGAAACCTCGGTCGTCGAGACACCAGAATCCGAGGCCGACGCCGAAGAGACGGTGGCCGCCGAAGAGACCGAGCGCATCGATGATCCCAATTCGCAAGACTCACATCCTGGTCTGCTGAAACGGTTCGCTGCCCGCGCCAAGGCGCTGGCGTCCGGCCGGATCCTTGCCGGCCTGTTGGCGTTGCTGGTCGCGGCATCGCTGGCATTGTTGGGTTCGCTGCTGTATTTCTCATACCTACCGGATCGGCAGACCGATGCCGCCGCCGCTAGATCGGCGATCTCAGCCGCCAGTGATGGCACGGTTGCGGTCCTGTCGTATTCGCCGGACACCCTGGACCGGGACTTTTCTTCCGCGAAGTCCCATCTGACGGGCGACTTCTTGAAGTATTACGAACAGTTCACCCAGCAGATTGTCGGACCGGCGGCCAAACAGAAGGGCGTTAAGACCACTGCGGTGGTGCTTCGCGCCGCCCTGTCAGGCGAATTGCACCCGGACTCGGCCGTCGTGCTGTTGTTCGTCAACCAAACCACCCAGAGCAAAGATCGGCCCGAGCCGACGATGACGTCCAGCAGCGTTGTGGCCTCGATGACGAAAGCCGACGGGGCGTGGCTTATTTCGTCGTTCAATCCGACGTAGGTCTCTAGTGAGCGCCAACGACATCCATTCGATGGTGATCGCATCGGACTACCGCGTCCCGGATCCGTCGCGGGTGTGGCCGCTCTCGAGCGCAACAGATCCGCCCTCGCCGACATCGGTGCCCACCACGTCCTGGTCTACACGTCCACGCATGACTATGGCCGCGTCCTGGTGATGATCGGAGTGCACAGCCGCGAGCGGATCGTGGATCTGCTGCGATCGCGAGTTTTCTTCGACTGGTTCGATGCCGCGGGCGTCGACGATATCCCCGCGGTTTTCGCAGGGGAGATCATCGACAGGTTCATCGCGGAGCCACCTTCGAACCCGAGAGCGCCCGGAGTTGTGGTGGCCGGAATCGGGTCTGTCGACGATGTGTCGACCCTGACCGCGGAGGTCGGCGACGCTATGGACAGGTTCGCCGCCGCCGGCATCCGAAAAACCTGGGTTTTCAAGGCTTTTGACGATGACCACGAAGTACTGATCCTGCAGGAGTTTCCCGACGAAGAAAGCGCGCGGGAATGGATCGACCATCCCGACGCCGCAGCCGAGTGGATGTCCGGGGCAGGAGTGGGTGCTTATCCGCCGCTTTTCGTCGGCCGCTTCTTCGACATGATGCGCATCGAGACTTGAGTGAGCGGATCTCGCGGTGTTCGTGTGCCTGTGTAACGGCGTCACCAGCCACATGGTGGCCGATGCCGTCGCAGCCGGGGCGTCGACGACAAACGAGGTCGCCCGGATTTGCGGAGCGGGCGCCGATTGCGGGCGCTGCCGGCGTACCGTCCAGGCGATTCTCACCTCGGCAAGCCCGGATCGAACCGCACGCCCGGTGTAAGTCAGCGGCGGGCACTGCCGTCCGGCGATGTCGGCTGGACGAGTTCGACGAGCAGGCGCGGAATCTCGAGCCGCGGCAAGACCGCCTCGACCAGCACCATGCGGTCCTTGTGCTGCGCCGCCGCGGTGAGGGCGTCGTCGAGTTCGCCATAGGTGTGCGCCCGGAACGCCAAGTGATTGGCCACCCCCAGGGCGTTGGGGATGTCGGTCCAACTCCAGCTGACGATGTCGTTGTAGGGGGCCGTTTCTCCGTGGATCGCCCGCTCGACGGTGTAGCCGTCGTTGTTGACCACCACGATGACGGGGGATAGTCCCTCGCGGGAAAACGTGCCCAGCTCCTGGATAGTCAGTTGCGCGGCCCCGTCGCCGATCAGCAACACGGTCCTGCGGTCGGGCTCCGCCAAGCCCGCCCCGAGCGCAGCGGGCAGTGTGTAACCGATTGAGCCCCAAAGGGGCTGGCCGATGAAGGTAACTCCCTGGGGCAAGCGGTGGTCGGCCATGCCGTAGAACGAGGTGCCCTGATCGGCGAGCACCACGTTTCCCGGTGTGAGCGCATCGCAAAGCCGATCCCACAGCATCTGTTGGGTCAGCGGCTGGTCCCGCGTCGGTGAATCGGCTGTCTCGGGTTTTTCTCAGGGCAGCTGGTCAGATGCTGGCGTCGCAGGCGGTGAAGTGATTCCCCGCCGGGTCAGGATCCCGGCCAGCGCGTCCAGCGCGGCATCCATTTCCAGCGGAGCGAATACCAGCGCCGGCCACGCTGCTCTGGTATTGCCCGATGTCGATGGTCCGGGCCGGGATCGATCCGCTGGCTGAAGAAGCCGCTGACCATATCGGTGAACACCACTCCGGCGGTCACCAGAACGGGCGCCTCCTCGATCGCGGTGCGTACCGGCTCGGCGCTGGCCGACCCGGCGTAGATCCCCAGGTAATTGGGCGAGCTCTCGTCCAGCAGGCTCTTCCCCCACATCAGACGTGGCGTAGGGAACCACGTCGGCCGCCAGCAACGCCTCGAGCTTTTCGACCGCTTGCAGGCGATGAACCAATAGGTCGGCGAGCACGGTCAACTCGTGGTCGGCGATGAGTTCGGTGGCGGCGTCGGTGAACAGCGACAGCGCGCGGGGGCTGGTGCCGCCGGTGTAGCGGGGCAACGGGGCGCCGGGTGGTTCGGTGGGGAAGCGGGCCACGTCGGTGGACAGCAGTATGTATCCGGGCCGCTTCTGTTCCCGCACCTCGCTGAGCACCCGGTCGATCTCTCGGCGGGCCGTTGCCGGCATGAGATTGGCTTGGGCGCAGGTGATTTCGCGGCTTATCCGGAAGAAGTGCTCGAAGTCGCCGTCGCCGAGCGAATGATGCAGCGCCCGCCGGGTGCCCTGGGCGTCTTTCGAGGGGCCGCCGACGATGTGTACCACCGGCACCTGCTCGGCATAGCTGCCCGCGATCGCGTTGGCTGCCGAGAGCTCGCCCACCCCGAATGTCGTTACCACGGCCGACATTCCGCGCAGCCGCCCGTATCCGTCGGCGGCGTAGCCGGCGTTCAGCTCGTTGGCGTTGCCGACCCATCGAATGGCCGGGTGGGCGACGATGTGGTCGAGGAATTCCAGGTTGTAGTCCCCGGGTACGCCGAAGATCTCGGAGACGCCGAGTTCGGCGAGGCGGTCTAGCAGGTAGTCACCGACGGTGTAGACGGATTCAGTCGCGGCATCAGTCACGAAGACGACGGTACGCTCCCGGCCGAAACCTTCCCGGCCGGACGCCGGTTCGCTATCGTCCGGCCATGGCGATCAACGAAACCCGCGAAATTGTCATCGAAGCCAGCCCAGAGGAGATCCTCGACGTCATTGCCGATCTCGACTCGTTGACCGAATGGTCGGGTCCGCACCAGAGCGCCGAAGTTCTCGAGACCGGCGAGGACGGGCGGCCCAGCAAGGTCGAAGATGAAGATCAAGGCGGCGGGGATCACCGACGAGCAGGTGGTGGCCTACACGTGGAGCGACAACGCGGTCAGCTGGACGCTGATCAGCTCCGCGGCACAGCGTTCGCAGGACGCGCACATACACGTTGACGCCCGACGGCGACAAGACCAAGGTCAAGTTCGAGATCAGCGTCGACCCGTCGGTGCCGCTGCCCGGTTTCGTGCTCAAACGCGCCATCAAAGGGATCGATCGATACCGCGACCGAAGGCCTGCGCAAGCGGGTGCTGAAGGTAAGAAGGGCAAGTAGGCGCAGTGACCGGCTCGGGTCCCTTGGCCGGGAGTCAAGGTCATCGAACTCGGCGGCATCGGGCCGGGTCCGCACGCCGGGATGGTGCTCGCCGACCTGGGTGCCGACGTGGTGCGGGTGCGCCGTCCCGGCGGGTTGACGATGCCGGCCGAAGATCGTGACCTGCTGCACCGCGGCAAGCGGATCGTCGACCTGGACGTCAAGTCGCAGCCCGAGGCGCTGCTGGAGCTCGCCGCCAAAGCCGACGTGCTGCTGGACTGCTTCCGGCCCGGCACCTGTGAGCGACTCGGAATCGGCCCCGACGACTGCGCGGCGGTCAACCCGCGACTGATCTTCGCGCGGATCACCGGCTGGGGACAGGACGGGCCGCTGGCCCAGACAGCAGGCCACGACATCAACTATCTGTCGCAGACCGGTGCGCTGTCGGCGCTCGGCTACGCCGACCGGCCCCCGATGCCGCCGCTGAACCTGGTCGCCGACTTCGGTGGCGGCTCGATGCTGGTGCTGCTGGGCATCGTGGTCGCCCTGTACGAGCGGGAGCGTTCGGGCAAGGGCCAGGTGATCGACGCCGCAATGGTCGACGGGGTCAGCGTGCTCGCCCAGATGATGTGGACCATGAAGTCCACCGGCGCGCTGCGCGACCAGCGTGAATCGTTCCTGCTCGACGGCGGCGCCCCGTTCTACCGTTGCTATGAGACTTCCGACGGCAAATACATGGCGGTCGGCGCTATCGAGCCGCAGTTCTTTGCGGCGTTGCTCGCCGGACTCGGCCTGTCGTCCGGCGAGGTGCCCAACCAGTTCGAGATCGCCTGCTACGAGCAACTGCGTGATGTTTTCGCCGAACGGTTCGCCGGCCGGACCCGTGACGAATGGACCCACGCCTTCGCCGGCACCGACGCCTGCGTCACGCCGGTATTGACCTGGACCGAAGCCGCCACCAATGAGCACCTGAACGCACGGTCGACGCTGATCATCGCCCACGGCGCCGAGCAAGCCGCACCGGCCCCGCGGTTTTCCCGAACACCGGCCGGACCGGTCGGACCGCCGCCCGCGGCAACTACGCCGTTAACCGAAATCGATTGGTAAGAAGCCAATTATGCGCAATTGCCACGAACCCGGCCGCGCAGTGCTAGCGTCGCGTCAATGGCGGTACAGGCGTCGCGAGAGATTGTGATCGACGCGCCTCCTGAAGTGATTATGGAGGCGCTGACGGATGTTCGCGTCTTATCGGCCTGGTCTCCCATGCATAAACGGATCGAAGTGCTTGACCGGTACCCGGATGGTCGGCCCCATCACGTAAAGGCCACCATCAAAATTCTCGGGATCGTCGACAAGGAGATCCTGGAATATCACTGGGGCCCCAACTGGGTAGTCTGCGATGCCGAAGAGACCTTTCAGCAGCATGGGCAGCATATCGAGTACATCGTCGAACCCGAGGGCGTCGGCAAGTCGCGGGTGCGTTTCGACATCACCGTTGAACCGTCGGGCCCAATTCCGGCTTTCATTGTCAAGCGCGCCAGCAAGATCGTGTTGGACGCCACGACCGAGGGGCTGCGCGATTGGGTGGTCAATAACACTTAATTACGGCGAGCAGACGCAAAAGCCCCCGACACGCCGGGCGCGCGGGGGCTTTTGCGTCTGCTCGCCGAGGCCGCTATGCCGTTGATTATTTTCGGGCTTTATCGCCTAATTCGCGACACAATCTGAAATCCAATTGCTAGCTTTGTACGAATGGCCGTACAAGCATCGCAGGAAATCATCATCGATGCGCTGCCGGAAGTGATCCTCGACGCGCTCGCCGACATCGGCTCGGTGCCGTCGTGGTCCCCGGTGCACAAGAACGCCGAAGTCATCGACACCTATCCCGACGGCCGGCCGCACCATGTCAAGGTCGCGATCAGAGTGATCGGGATCGCCGATCACGAAGTGCTCGAATACCACTGGGGCCCTGATTGGGTGGTGTGGGACGCCAAGAGGACTGCTCAGCAACACGGCCAACATGTCGAGTACACCCTGCGGCGTGAAGGAGAGACCAGGACGCGGGTGCGTTTCGACATCACCATGGAACCGTCGGCGCCGCTGCCGGAGTTCTTGGTCAACCGGGCTCGCAAGAGAGTCCTCAAAGCCGCGACCGAGGGGCTCCGAGATTTCGTGCTCAGCCGTAACGGTTCAAGCCAGTCCCAGTAATCGGTTCAGTCACGGAGCGCGGACAGTCGCGCGATCGCCTCGTCGAGGATCTCGTACGCGTTTACAAAAGGCGAAGCGCACCAAATGATTCCACACATCCCCATGTGCTGCCGCAGGATCGCAAAACGCCGACATCGGGATCGCGGCCACCCCGAATTTCTCCGGTAGTGCCGCGCAGAACGCGGTGCTGTCGTCATAACCCAGTGGACGCGGATCGGCGCACAGAAAGTATGTGCCATGGCTGTCGTGCACCTCGAAGCCGATCTTGGTCAGCCCGGCTGCCAGCCGATCGCGCCTGGACTGCAACGAGTCCCGAAGCTCGCTGACCCAGGCGTCCTCGGTGTCCAGCGCCAGCGCGACCGCCGGCTGGAACGGCGCGCCGCTGACGTAGCTCAGATACTGTTTGGCCGCACGCACACCGGCGATGAGTTCCGCCGGGCCGCAAGCCCAGCCGATCTTCCAGCCGGTGCAGCTGAACATCTTGGCCGCGCTGGAGATCGTGACCGTGCGCTCGGCCATGCCGTCGAAGCCGGCCAGCGGCAGATGCCGGTGGGCGTCAAAAACCAGGTGCTCATAGACCTCGTCGGTAATCACCAAAAGGTCGGCTTCCACGGCGATCTCTGCGATGGCCGCCAGTTCGGTCGCCGTGAGCACCGCGCCGGTGGGATTGTGCGGCGAGTTGACGATCAGCGCCCGCGTTCGCGGCGTCAGCGCCCGGCGCATCGCATCGGCATCCAGAGCAAAGCCGCGGCCATCGGGGATCAGGGGTACGGCCACCCGGTGTGCGCCGGCCATCGCCACCACTGGGGAGTAGGAGTCATAGAACGGCTCGATCAGCAATACCTCCGAGCCGGGTTCGACCAGGCCGAGTACCGCGGCCGCGATGGCCTCGGTTGCCCCGACCGTCACCAGCACCTCGGTGTCGGGGTCGTAGTCGATGCCGAAATGCCGACGGCGCTGGGCGGCGATGGCCTGACGCAGCGGTGCGATGCCTAACCCGGGCGGGTACTGATTGACACCGCCAGCGATGGCGTCCTGTGCGGCCTTCAGCATGGCCGGCGGCCCGTCCTCATCCGGAAAGCCCTGGCCCAGGTTCACCGCACCGACACGCGCGGCCAGCGCCGACATTTCGGCGAACACCGTTGTCGCGTAGGGGCGCAGCCTCGGCACCGTCATGGCGGTTAAGCCTAGGGTGCGACCGGCCGAGTGTGAGCGCAGCTTCACGTTGGGCGGATTACCTGGCGCACCTGAACAGCGCGATCCTGCCCAACCAACAGGTTGGCCGGGGGCTTTGTTAGTGTGCTGGTACTGGGCCTAATCTTGAGATGGATCCCAGAACCCCGATTTGCGAACAGGAAGTCGACATGTCCGAAGAAGCGTTCATTTACGAGGCCATCCGCACGCCGCGTGGCAAACAACGCAACGGCTCGTTGAACGAGGTCAAGCCCGTCAATTTGGTTGTCGGGCTAATCGACGAACTGCGCGTCCGCTTTCCCGATCTGGACGAGAATCTGATCAGCGACGTCATCCTCGGCGTCGTGTCTCCCGTCGGTGACCAGGGCGGCGACATCGCCCGCACCGCCGCATTGGTGGCCAAGCTGCCCGAGACCACCGGTGGCTTCCAGCTCAACCGTTTCTGCGCCTCGGGCCTCGAGGCCGTCAACACCGCCGCACAGAAGGTGCGCTCAGGTTGGGACGACCTGGTTCTGGCCGGTGGCGTCGAGTCCATGAGCCGCGTCCCGATGGGCTCCGACGGCGGCGCCTGGGCGACCGACCCCGAGACCAACTACCGCATCGGCTTCGTGCCGCAGGGCATCGGCGCCGACCTGATCGCCACCATCGAGGGCTTCTCCCGTGAGGACGTCGACGCCTACGCGGCCCGTTCGCAGGACAAGGCCGCCGCCGCGTGGTCGGGCGGTTACTTCGCCAAGTCCGTCGTTCCGGTGAAGGACCAGAACGGCCTCGTCATCCTCGACAATGACGAGCACATGCGGCCCGGGTCCACCGTCGAGAGCCTCGGCAAGCTGAAGACCGCGTTCGACGGGGTCGGCGCGATGGGCGGGTTCGATGACGTGGCGCTGCAGAAGTACCACTACATCGAGAAGATCAACCACGTACACACCGGCGGCAACAGCTCCGGCATCGTCGACGGCGCCGCGCTTGTGCTGGTCGGCTCTGAGGCGGCGGGCAAGTCGCAGGGACTGACCCCACGGGCGCGCATCGTGGCCACTGCCACCAGTGGAGCAGACCCGGTGATCATGTTGACCGGCCCCACTCCGGCCACCCGCAAGGTGCTGGACCGTGCCGGGCTGACGATCGACGACATCGACCTGTTCGAGCTGAACGAGGCGTTTGCATCGGTGGTGCTGAAGTTCCAGAAGGACCTGAACATCCCCGACGAGAAGCTCAACGTCAACGGCGGCGCCATCGCAATGGGCCACCCGCTGGGCGCCACCGGCGCCATGATCACCGGAACCATGGTCGACGAGCTCGAACGGCGTAATGCGCGACGCGCGCTGATCACGCTGTGTATCGGCGGCGGCATGGGTGTCGCGACCATCATTGAGAGGGTTTAAGGCTATGGCAGAGAACACGATTCACTGGGATAAAGACGCCGATGGCATCGTCACGCTGACGCTGGACGATCCGACCGGCTCGGCCAACGTGATGAACGAGCATTACGCCGAATCGATGCACAACGCCGTCGAACGCCTTGTCGCCGAAAAGGATTCGATCACCGGCGTCGTCATCACCAGCGCCAAGAAGACCTTCTTCGCCGGCGGTGACCTGAAGAGCATGATCCACCTCGGACCGGAGAACGCCGGTGAGGCCTTCGACACCGTCGAAGGAGTCAAGCGCGACCTGCGTGCGCTGGAGACCCTGGGCAAGCCCGTCGTCGCCGCCATCAACGGCGCGGCGCTCGGCGGCGGCCTGGAGATCGCGCTGGCCTGCCATCACCGCATCGCCGCCGACGCCAAGGGCAGCCAGATCGGCCTGCCCGAGGTCACGCTGGGCCTGCTGCCCGGCGGTGGTGGCGTTACCCGCACCGTGCGCATGTTCGGCATCCAGAAGGCGTTCATGGAGGTGCTGAGTCAGGGCACCCGGTTCAAGCCGGCCAAGGCCGAGGAGGCCGGCCTGGTCGACGAGGTTCTGCCCACCGTTGAGGAGCTGGTGCCCGCCGCCAAGGCGTGGATCAAGGCCAACCCCGAGAGCCATGTCCAGCCGTGGGACGCCAAGGGCTACAAGATGCCTGGCGGCACCCCGAGCAGCCCCGGGCTGGCCGGGATCCTCCCGTCGTTCCCGGCCTTGCTGAAGAAGCAGCTCAAGGGTGCACCGATGCCCGCGCCGCGCGCCATCCTGGACGCGGCCGTGGAAGGTGCGCAGGTGGATTTCGACACGGCGTCGCGCATCGAGAGCCGCTATTTCACCCAGCTCGTCACGGGCCAGGTCGCCAAAAACATGATCCAGGCGTTCTTCCTCGACATGCAGGCCATCAACTCGGGCAAGTCGCGGCCCGACGGCATCGGCAAGACCCCGATCACCAAGATCGGTGTGCTGGGCGCGGGGATGATGGGCGCCGGCATCGCCTACGTCTCGGCCAAGGCCGGCTACGACGTCGTGCTGAAGGATGTCAGCGTCGAGGCCGCGGAAAAGGGCAAGGGCTACTCCGAAAAGTTGGAGGCCAAGGCGCTGGAGCGGGGGCGTACCACCGAAGAGAAGTCCAAGGCGCTGCTCGGCCGGATCACTCCGACAGCCGATCCCGCAGACCTCAAAGGCGTCGACTTCGTCGTCGAGGCGGTGTTCGAGAGCCAAGACCTCAAGCACAAGGTGTTCCAGGAGATCGAGGACATCGTCGAGCCCAACGCGCTGCTCGGGTCCAACACCTCCACCCTGCCGATCACCGGTCTGGCGACCGGCGTCAAGCGGCAGGAGGACTTCATCGGGATCCACTTCTTCTCGCCGGTCGACAAGATGCCGTTGGTGGAGATCATCAAGGGCGAGAAGACATCTGACGAGGCGTTGGCCCGGGTGTTCGACTACACCCTGGCCATCGGGAAGACCCCGATCGTCGTCAACGACAGCCGCGGCTTCTTCACCTCCCGCGTCATCGGCACCTTCGTCAACGAGGCGCTGGCGATGCTCGGTGAGGGCGTCGAACCGGCCAGCATCGAGCAGGCCGGTTCGCAGGCCGGCTACCCTGCGCCGCCGCTGCAGCTGTCCGACGAGCTCAACCTGGAGCTGATGCACAAGATCGCCGTCGCCTCCCGCAAGGGCGTCGAGGACGACGGCGGCGTCTACGAGCCGCATCCGGCAGAGGCCGTCGTCGAGAAGATGATCGAGCTCGGCCGGCCGAGCCGCTTGAAAGGTGCCGGCTTCTACGAGTACGTCGACGGCAAACGCACCCGCCTGTGGCCGGGCCTGCGCGAGACGTTCAAGTCGGGCTCGTCGGAGCCGCCGCTGCAGGACATGATCGACCGGATGCTGTTCGCCGAGGCGCTGGAGACTCAGAAGTGCCTCGACGAGAACGTGCTGATGACCACCGCCGACGCCAACATCGGGTCGATCCTGGGCATCGGCTTCCCGCCGTGGACCGGTGGTAGCGCGCAGTTCATCGTCGGCTACCAGGGTCCCGCCGGTACGGGCAAGGAGGCCTTCGTGGCCCGGGCTCGTGAGTTGGCGGCCAAGTACGGCGACCGCTTCCTACCGCCGGACTCGCTGACCTAAATTCTCTACCGCGAGCAGACGCAAAATCCCCCAAAACGCCACGTTTTTGGGGGATTTTGCGTCTGCTCGCACCGTCAGAGCGTGCTGTAATCCTTGTACTGCATCGAGTCGTACATCCGCAGGCCGCCGGGGTTGAGCTTGGCGACCGCCTTGGTGAGCCCCGCGGGAAGCATCGAGACCAGCTGGGCGCCGCGGGTCAGCACCCAGACCCCGGCCCGCGAGCTGGGGACGATGGTCTTGGCGGCGGTGCGCGCGAAAGCGCGGCTGCGCCGCACTGGCGCGGCCATCTGCTGTTCGTAAGACGCAAAGGCCCGCGCATAGTCGCCGTCGGCTTGCGCCAGTTCACCTGCGAGCACGTAGGCGCCGAGCACCGAGAGGCTGGTGCTGCCACCGACGGCGGGCCCGGGGCAGTAGCCGGCGTCACCGACCAGCGTCACCCGCCCGCGCGACCAGGTGTCCAGCTGCAGCTGGGTGATCGAGTCGAAGTAGAACGCCGGCGTGCGGTCCAGCTCGTCGAGCCAGCCGTCGACCGATGGATGCATGCCGAAAAATGCGTCGCGCAGTAATTCCTTCTGTCGCATCGCATCCCGGTGATGGTATTGGAGCTCCTGCTTGCTGTGGAACATGAACAACGCGCGAGCGTCGTCGAGGGGCGCCGCAGTGTAGATCCCGGCGAGCCGGCCGACACCGATGTGACAATCCATCTGCCCTTCGCGCGCAAGCGCTTTCGGCACCGACTGCACCGCCAGATAGCCGCCCAGAAACCGGGTACGTCCGGCGTCTGGGCCGAAGGTCAGGGTCCGCACGTTCGAGTGCAGCCCGTCGGCACCGACGACGACGTCGAACTCGCGGGGCGCCGCGTGCTCGAAAGTTACTTCGCCGTCGGGGGATATCGACGTTATCGAGTCGGCGAACAGGTACTCGACGTGGTCGCGCCCGGCGAGGTAGTAGGCCTCGCTCAGGTCGTCTCGCATGATCTCCACGTGGCGGTCGGATGCGGCGCCGATGACCTTGGTGAGATCAACGCGGGCCGGGCGTTGGACCCCCTTGCGGTAGATCGTCAACACGTCGGTCCCGGTGGTGAGCGCCTCGATCTGTGGCAGCACGCCCATTTTCTCTGAGATTTCCATGGCCGGCCGGAACAGATCGACAGCGTGGCCACCTGTCTTGCGTAAGTGCGGCGCACGCTCGACGACGGTCACATCGAAACCGTGCCGGGAGAGCCAGTAGGCCAGTACCGGGCCGGAGATGCTGGCGCCCGAGATTAGTACACGCATGGTGACCTCCTCGCCGACCTTAGTTAGGGTAGCCTAACATGATGGCTAACCTCCCGGTAGGTCAGAAAGGTTGATCAGCGAGCGGGTCCCTTACGCGGTGCTCTGGTCCTGGGCGTTCTGCGTGAAGGTATCGCCTTCGGTCTGGCCGTTGTCGTTGACCCCGGCGGTGCCGTCGAAGCCGTCGGTCGCCAGGCCGCCGGCTCCGGCCATGGTCGGTGCAGCTGCCAGGTGCACTGTCCCCGGTGTGGCGACGGTTGCGGCACTACCCGGCTGGGCAGGGCTGAATAGCGCGAACGCCGCGACGGTCGCGGCCCCGGCGAATATCAGCTGCAGTACCCGGATTTGGCGACGCCGAGCATCAGTCGAATTGAGTTCACGTCCATCGGTGTTCGAGCGTGTGTATGTCATGAATCTTATTTAGCTTTTCGTTGTCAGCAGCCGGCTAGGTTCTTGTTATCGATTTGCTGTGAGGCCATGGCACCGCGGCCCGTTCCGGGCCGCATCGTTGGCGGGCTCAGCCTGATGGCCCGCCGCCTCCGCGGCCCGTTCCGGGCCGCATCGTTGGCGGGCTCAGCCTGATGGCCCGCCGCCTCCGCGGCCCGTTCCGGGCCGCATCGTTGGCGGGCTAAAGTCCGTAGTTATGCGCTTTGGTCTCTTCATTCCGCAGGGCTGGCGAATGGATCTGGTCGGTATCGAACCCGAGAAGCACTGGGCGGTGATGCGGGACCTGGCCACCTACGCCGACGGCGGCGCCTGGGACTCACTGTGGGTATATGACCACTTCCACACCGTCCCGCTGCCCAGCGGCGAGGCCACCCACGAGGCGTGGTCGCTGATGTCGGCCTACGCGGCGACCACCTCGCGGATCAAGCTCGGTCAGATGTGCACGGCAATGAGCTACCGCAACCCCGTCTACCTGGCCAAGGTGGCGGCCACTGCCGATATCATCTCGGGCGGCCGGATCCAGATGGGTATCGGCGGCGGCTGGTACGAACATGAATGGCGCGCTTACGGTTACGGATTTCCGTCGGCCGGGGAGCGGTTGGGCCGGCTCGACGAAGGCGTGCAGATCATGCGAGACGCCTGGCGCGACGGCAAAGTCAGCTTCGACGGTAAGCACTACCAAGTTGACGGCGCGATCGTTGCCCCGAAGCCACTGCAGGACAATGGGATTCCACTGTGGATCGCTGGCGGCGGGGAGAAGGTTACCTTGCGCATCGCTGCGAAATATGCGCAATACACCAACTTCACGCCGGAGCCTGCCGCGTTCGCCCATAAGTCTGACGTACTAGCCGAGCACTGCCGCAAGCTGGGCACCGACTTCGGCGCCATCGTGCGGTCGGCGAACTTCAACGCCGTCGTCGGCACCTCGGATGCCGATGTCAAAGACCGGCTGGCGCGGATACGCGACCGCATGATCGGTTACGTGCCGGAGGATGTGGCCGACGCCATGCTCGCGGCCGGCAGCGGTCCGGATTCGGCGACCGGCACGGTGGAACAGGTGATCGAGCGGATCGCAAAGATTCGCGACCTTGGCTGCGAGTACGCGATCTGCTACTTCCCCGAGGCTGCGTACGACCGCTCCGGCATCGAGTTGTTCGAACGCGAAGTGATTCCCGCGCTGATCTAGTTGCCAGGTGTCAGACGATCGAACCTGCGGTGTGCGTCAGATATCACTCGTGACGTATCTCGTCTTAACAGGGGGAGCGGCCAACAGTGGCGGGAGCTCCGTTACTTTTCCTTCGCCGGCACGAAAGCTCCGGTAGGCCTCGTCGTGCTCGACCGTGTCCCAGAGTTGGTACATCATCCAATGCGCTTCGTCGTCCGCATCGACGAGTACTTCGATGCCGAGATTTCCGTCGAACGCCCGGGTGACTTCGAGCGTTCGGTGCATGAGATCACGCGCCGCGGGCACCGCGTCGGGCTTGATTCTGAGTTCGAATAACACCGTGACCGGCATGGGCGTCTCCTCGCATTGGTCCAGAGTGGCGTCTACACGCTATGTGCTGACCTGGTATCGGACTGGTGCGGGGCCAGGGCATCTGGCTCCGAGGCGGCGATACCAGACACAAAAGAGAATGCGATTACCACTTTTGTGGAATGCTGTTGTAGCTTTTGGTGAGTCACTTATTCTGTTGGCGGACTGTGGATGATCGCTGGAGGATCGCTCGATGCAGAAGGCACTTGCCCCCGAAATCTCGACCTGGCCGGACGAGAACCCGCAGCTGATTGGCAGTCGCTGCGGCGATTGCGGTGCGGCCACCTTCCCGGTCCAGCAGTGGTGCCCGCGGTGCAGCGGCGCCCAGATGAGCGAGTTGCTGTTGCCGCGCCGCGGAAGCCTGGTGGCGTGGACCACCCAGGGCTTCGCGCCCGGAGCTCCTTACGCCGGCCCAGTCGGCAAGGATTTCGTGCCGTTCGGTGTGGGCCTGGTCCAGCTCGGTGACGTTATCCGAGTCGAAGGCCGGCTGACCGAGAACGACCCGGCCAAACTGCAGTTCGGCCAGGAGGTCGAGTTGACCATGCTGCCGTTTACCAACGACGCCGACGGCAACGAGATCGTCACGTTCGCATTCCAGCCGGTCTAAACGGGACACAAGAAGGACTCAGGAGGACTGTGCGATGACTAATGACGTCGCCATCATCGGCGTGGGCCTGCATCCATTCGGCAGGTTCGAGAAGACCGCAATGGAGATGGGTGCTGAAGCCATCCAATTCGCGTTGACCGACGCCGGTGTCCAATGGAAGGACATCCAGTTCGGCTTCGGCGGCAGCCACGAGGTGTCCAACCCGGACGCGGTAACCCGTCTCGTCGGGCTGACCGGCATCACCTTCACGAACGTCTTCAATGCCTGCGCCACCGCGGCCAGTGCCATCCAACAGACCGCCGACACCATCCGGCTAGGCAAGTACGACATCGGCATTGCCATCGGCTTGGACAAGCACCCCAAGGGCGCCTTCACCGACGACCCCGCAAAGCTGGCGCTGCCGCAGTGGTATGCGCAGAACGGGCAGTTCGTCACCACCAAATTCTTCGGCATGAAGGCCAACAAGTATCTGCACGACCACAACATCTCCCAGGCCACGCTCGCGAAGGTTGCCGCAAAGAACTTCCGCAACGGCGCGATAAACCCGAATGCATTCCGCCGCAAGGCGATTTCTGAGGATGAGATCCTGAACTCGGCCGTGCTGAACTACCCGCTGACGCAGTACATGTTCTGCGCGCCCGACGAGGGTGCCGCCGCCGTCATCATGTGCCGCGGCGACATCGCGCACAAGTTCACAGACAAGCCGGTGTACGTGCGGGCTACCGAGATTCGCACCCGCCGGTATGGTGCCTACGAGGTGCACGCCACGTTCGGTGCGATGGACGAGGACGTTTCGCCCACGGTGTACGCGGCCAAGGCCGCGTACGAAGCCGCTGGCATCGGACCCGAGGACGTCGACATCGCCCAGCTGCAGGACACCGACGCCGGCGCCGAGGTCATCCACATGGCCGAGACGGGCCTGTGCGCCGACGGCGAGCAAGAAAAGCTGTTGGCCGATGGCGCCACCGAGATCCACGGCTCAATTCCGGTCAACACCGACGGCGGGCTGATCGCCAACGGCGAGCCGATCGGTGCTTCGGGGCTCCGGCAGGTGCACGAGTTGGTGCGTCAACTGCGGGGCGAGGCGGGCGAGCGTCAGGTGCCCGGCAACCCGCGGGTCGGTCTGGCACAGGTCTACGGCGCACCTGGTACCGCGTCCGCGACCATCCTGTCGCTATAGCGCGAGCAGTCGCAAAAGCCCCCAATTTCGTGCCGAAATGGGGGCTTTTGCGACTGCTCGCCGCTCTAAATCGCTGGTCCCAGTAGGTCGTCGGCGTCGCGGATGATGTAGCCGTAGCCCTGCTCGGCTAAAAATCGCTGCCGGTGCGCGGCGTACTCGGCGTCCAGACTGTCGCGGGCCACCACAGAGTAGAAGATGGCGCCGCCGCCGTCGGCCTTGGGGCGCAGCAGCCGGCCCAGCCGCTGGGCCTCCTCTTGGCGCGAGCCGAATGTTCCTGAAACCTGAACTGCAACAGAGGCTTCCGGCAAGTCGATTGAGAAGTTAGCGACTTTGGACACCACCAGCGTAGATATCTCACCCCGGCGGAATGCGTCGAACAACGCTTCGCGCTCAGGGGTCTTCGTCGACCCCTGAATCACCGGGGCGTCGAGCTCGACTCCCAGCTCATCGAGCTGATCCAGGTAGGCGCCGATCACCAGGGTCTGTTCACCGGGGTGCATGTTCAGAATCGACTTGACCACAGCGATTTTGGTGTGCGCCGTCGAGCACAGCTTGTAGCGTTCCTCGGGCTCGGCGGTGGCATAGATCATCCGTTCGTTGTCGGTCATAGTGACCCGGACCTCCACACACTCCGCCGGCGCGATCCAGCCCTGAGTCTCCATGTCCTTCCAAGGCGCGTCGTAACGCTTCGGCCCGATCAGGGAAAATACGTCGCCCTCGCGGCCGTCCTCGCGGATCAACGTGGCTGTCAACCCCAACCGCCGTCTGGACTGCAGGTCGGCGGTCATCCGAAACACCGGCGCCGGCAACAGGTGCACCTCGTCGTAGATGATCAGCCCCCAGTCGCGGCTGTCGAAGAGCTCGAGGTGGCGGTACTCGCCCTTGGTCCGGCGAGTGATCATCTGGTACGTCGAGATGGTGACCGGCCGAATCTCCTTGCGCTCGCCGGAGTATTCACCGATCTCTTCCTCGGTAAGTGACGTGCGCGCGATCAACTCGCGTTTCCATTGCCGGGCGGCGACGATGTTGGTGACTAGGATCAGCGTCGTCGCACCGGCCTTCGCCATCGCGGCGGCGCCGACCAGCGTTTTGCCGGCGCCACACGGAAGTACCACCACCCCGGATCCGCCGGCCCAGAACGAGTCCGTGGCCAGCTGCTGGTAATCGCGCAACTGCCAGTTGTCCTCGTGCAGGCTGATCGGATGTGCCTCCCCGTTGACGTAGCCAGCGAGATCCTCTGCGGGCCAGCCGATCTTGAGCAGCATCTGCTTGACCCGGCCGCGCTCGCTGGGGTGGACGATGACGGTGTCGTCCTCGACGCGGGTGCCGAGCATGGGCGCGATCTTTTTGTTGCGCAACACCTCCTCGAGCACCGCGCGGTCCAGGCTTACCAGCGTCAGGCCGTGTGTCGGGTGTTTGACCAGTTGCAGCCTGCCGTAACGGGCCATGGTGTCGACGATGTCGACCAGCAGCGGCTGGGGCACCGCGTAGCGGGAGAAACTGACCAGCGCATCGACGACCTGTTCGGCGTCATGGCCGGCAGCGCGTGCGTTCCACAGCGCCAGCGGTGTAATGCGGTAGGTGTGGATGTGTTCGGGTGCGCGTTCCAGCTCGGCGAACGGCGCGATGGCGGCGCGCGCCGCACCGGCCTGCTCGTGGTCGACTTCGAGCAGCACCGTCTTGTCGGACTGCACTATCAACGGCCCGTCGGTCACAAGCGCCACTCCTCCTCATCGCTTCGCTCTGCATCGTCGTCGGCGGTCACAGGCGCCGCTCCTCTTGATTGGTCATGTAATGCATTATCCGCCGACGGCCGACACCACCGACGTGATGCGATGGATGGCGAAGTCACGCAGCCGTCCGGACGCCGAGTCGTAGGCCACCAGCTGGCCGCCCCGTACGGTGATCGGCGACACCACCCGCTGAGTGGCCACACCGGCGGCGTCGAGATAGTCGATCACCAGCGTGTCCTGATCCCGCGCCGCCCGCTGCAACAGCGACATGGCGACAGCGGGGTCGACGCGCATACTGCCGAACGGTGCGACGGTCACTTTACGCAGCACCGAGACGACGGCATTCAGTGTCTCACTGCTCGGGCGCGACGGGGTGCGGTACGGCCGACGCTGCTGCGGCGTTGCAACCCGGGCTCCGTGCGGCCGGACATCGACGATCGCGCCCGAGGAATCCTCGGCGGCCGGGGCGAAGCCCGCGGCCCGTAACGCACCCAGCACTTCGGCGATCGGCGCGGGTGACACCGCCACCGTCGGGGCCAGGGCACGCAACTGCAGCTGTTCGACGGCCGGCGCCGCCACCGCCTGGGCCAGCAACGCCGGGTCTTCGCACCGTACGAACGATGCGGCCATGCCGATCCGAAGCTGGCCGTGGCGACGCGCGACATCGTCGATGAGATATGTGAGCCCTTGCGGCACCGGTGTTTTGGAGTGCTTTGTAAAAAGCGCATGCATCCAGTCGCGGGTTTTGCCGACGTCGAGCGCATGGCGGATGGATTGTTCGCTGATGCGGTAGACCATCGCCGCGCCGGCCGATTCGACGGTGGCGACCGTGGCCAACTGTTCGGCCAGGCCGCGCTCCAGTGGCCCCGGCACCACGACGGTCAGGTCGGCCTGCAACAGGAAATGGTCGATCGGCTTCGGCAGCACACGCGTCATCGCCGCGACCGCGGCAGCGGGGGCCGTGGTGGGTTCGAAGGCGTCGTCCAGCAGCATGCGGCCGGGTGTGCTGATCGCCCCACGGCCCACCAGGCCAACCGAGTGACCCTCGGCCAGCAGATCCCCAACGGGTCCCGGCTGCAGCCGTCTGGCCCAACGCGGGCGCAGCCAGATCAGCGCCGCAGACGCTTCTGCCGCGTCGACGCCCGCACCGGCTGGTAGCCCGGACAGCATCCCAAGCAAGAGCCGGCGATCCAGCGGCGCGGCCGTGGAAAAGAGTGAATCTGAAAGGGCACCATAGGGTTTAGCGTCTGGGCCGCGGCTGCCGATTAAGGCAGGACGACCGGGCAGGTCAAGCCAGGTGCTCGCCAGCAAGTGCCAGCGCTCGGCGGGGGACAACGCCGCGTACCGGTCAGCGGCCGCCGTTGGAGCCCAATAAGGCCCGTCACCGCTGACCGGCTCCGGATCGGGCATGCCGCTGGCGATCAGCCCGGCTGCGGCCGTGAGCTCGAGGATCAGGCCCAGTCGAGGCTCGGCGATACCCGTCGATTTGGCCAGCCGTTTGACTTCGCGGACTCCCATCCCTCCGCTGCGTAGCTCGGAAACGGGCCCGGCGCCCAGGACTTCCAGCAGAACATCGACCTCGCGGAGCAAGTCGATGGCGGCTCCGGCCGCCACCGCGTCGGCGTCGGCAGCGGTGGTGGTCGACACCACCGGGTCGGGCGCCGTCAGCTGCATCGGGCCGGGGCGCTCGCCGCGCAGTACCTGCCCGACATGCCGGGGCAAGATCACCGTCTCCGCGTCGACCCGTCGCAGCAGGCCCGCCGCCAGCAATTGCGGTACCGGCCGGTCCGCGGGGGCGCCGGGCGCGGCGTCGCGGGTACGGCCCATTGGCGAGCCGTCGAGCAGTTTGTCCAGAACCTCTCGCTGTGCCTCGTTGAGCCCGTCGATGAGGTCGACGATCTCTTCGCCGGTGTGTGAGCTGTCTTCGAGGGTGACTTGCCCCGGATGCCACGGCAACGACGTGCCGGCATCGGGGGCGACCCGTACCGCGGCGTCCCCCCAGGCCAGGGCGCGTTGCCGGAGGTCATCCAGCGCGGCGACCACGTCGGCTTGGGGAGCGCGATCGCCGATCAGCGCCAGCAGCTTCGCGGTAGGCACCGGCGTGGTGTCGGCCTGCAGCACCAGCAACGCGTCGAGGACCGCAAGCCGCAGGTAGTCGAGCTCGTCGGTGGCGGCCTTGACCGATTGACGCGCCTGAGCGCGCGCCGCCAGCGCGGCGATGCTGCCGGGCGGCGGCTGGGCCAGGTCCGGGCGCAGCTCCAGCAGCCGGATCAGCAGTGCGTCGGGCAAGTCGGCAAGCCAGGACCCCAGCGGGATATCCGCGGTGTTGTCGGTCATTGCTGACCAGCGTAAAGCAGCCAGCGGACACCAAGGTGACGGTTGGCGGCCTCGTGCTCCATGTGCGGCCAGGACCTGTCAGAATGGATCCGTGGCTGACATTGCTGAGGGCAAAGCGCGCAAACCCAGGTACGTCGACAACGGCTGGCCGACGGTGGACCCGGACCACCATGCGGTAAGCGAACTCGCGTGCGATCGGTCGGGCGCGTTATCGCCCTTCGGTGAACTGGTGTTCCCGGTTCCCTCCGACGACCTGCCGTACGTCCACCCGGTTACCGTCGTCAACCGTTAGATCGCCAGGATGGCCGGGGCGTCCAAGGCATCCAGGCCCGGTGCGACTTGGGGGTCGGCGGAACTGACCGGGGGCGCGTTGTCGCACCTGGACGAGCGGGGTGCAGCGCACATGGTCGATGTCACCGAGAAGGCGGCCACCAAGCGCACCGCGGTTGCCGCAGGTGCGCTGCGTACCTCGGCGCACGTGGTGGCGCTGATCTCGTCCGGCGGGCTGCCCAAGGGTGACGCGCTGGCCACCGCGCGGGTGGCGGGCATTCTGGCGGCAAAACGCACCGGCGACCTGATCCCGCTGTGTCACCAGCTGGCGCTTACCGGAGTCGACGTCGATTTCACCGTGGGCGAATCGGATATCGAGATCACCGCGACGGTGCGCAGCACCGATCGCACCGGCGTGGAGATGGAGGCGCTCACCGCTGTCAGCGTGGCCGGACTCACCCTGTACGACATGATCAAAGCCGTCGATCCGGCTGCGCGCATCGATGACATTCGGGTGCTGAGCAAGCAGGGTGGCAAAACCGGAACGTGGGTGCGGCGATGAGCGCTCGTTCCGCACGGGTCATCATCGCCTCCACTCGGGCGTCGGCCGGTGATTACACCGATCAGTGTGGACCGATCATCACTGAATGGCTTGGACAGCAGGGATTTTCGGCTGTGCAGGCAGTGCTGGTGGCCGACGGCGGGGCGGTCGGTGAGGCGCTGGGCGATGCGCTGGACGATGACGCCGACGTCATCATCACCTCTGGGGGAACCGGCATCTCACCCACCGATGCCACTCCGGAGCAAACCGTTGCGGTGCTGGATTACCTGATCCCGGGGTTGGCCGACGCGATCCGTCGCTCCGGGCTGCCAAAGGTGCCCACGGCGGTGCTGTCGCGTGGCGTGTGCGGGGTGGCAGGCCGGACTCTGGTTATCAACCTGCCTGGATCGCCCGGCGGGGTACGCGACGGTCTGGCGGTGCTCGCCGACGTGCTGGACCACGCGCTTGGACAGCTGGCCGGCGAAGATCACCAGCGATGACGCTGGTGCTCCGCGCCATCGTGACGGACCAACCGATCTCACTGGCCGAGCATGAAGAGCTGGTGAGTCATCAGTCGGCCGGAGCCATCGTCGGGTTCGTCGGCATGATCCGCGACCACGACGACGGACGCGCAGTGTCGCGGCTGGAGTATTCGGCGCACCCGACGGCCGACCAGGTCTTTGCCGATGTCATCGCCGAGGTGGCTGAGCAGTCCACCGGGGTGCGTGCCGTTGCCGCCAGTCACCGGATCGGCGTGCTGCGGATCGGTGAGGCGGCCCTGGTGGCCGCGGTGGCCGCCGACCATCGACAGGCGGCATTTGCCACCTGCGCCCGGCTGGTCGACACCATCAAGGAGCGGCTACCGGTGTGGAAACACCAATTCTTCGATGACGGAACCGAAGAATGGGTGGGTTCGGCCTAACGTCAGCTGATCACGGACGGTTGCGCGAGCGCGTCCAGTGCATCGTTTCCGTGCACATCCAGCGACTCAATCGCGTCCCACAGTTTCTGCGTGTAGCCAACGTCCGAGGCCTGCTGTAGTTGAGCGGGCGGCACAGCGTCGGGAGCGGGGGCCGGCGGTAAGGCGTCTGCCGGCGGCGCGGGCTGATCGTTGGCGGCCAGCTGAACCGGCGCAGGCGGGTCTGCCGGTGGCGGAGGAGGAGGCGGCGGCGGAGCGTCGGGAGGAGGAGCGTCCGCCGGCGGTGGGGCCAGCGGTGCGGGGGCGCCGTTAATCCCAGGCGCATCCAACGGAGCGTCCAAAGCAGCCGGCGCGGGCAGGACCTCGCGCGGGCTCGGGCCGGACAGCCCATGACCACACACCGGCCAGGCGCCACGCCCCTGGGTTGCCAGCACTCGCTCAGCGATCGCGATCTGCTGGTCCCGGGTGGCCAGCTGGGCTGACGGGGCGTACTGGCCGCCGCCGTGCGCGGCCCAGGTGCCTTGGTTGAACTGCAGGCCACCCTGGTAGCCGTTGCCGGTGTTGATCGCCCAGTTGCCGCCGGACTCGCAGCTGGCTACTTGGTCCCATTCGTGGTCGGTAGCGGCGGCCGCTTGGCCGGCCAGAGCGATACTGCCGCTGCCAAGGACGGCGCCGGCAAACGCGATTTTGGCGACGCTGATGTTGGATGTGGCGGGCTTACGGTGACGTCCACTCATACGCTCGGAGAATTTCCTCTCGCATTACGCGCTTACGAGGTCAGCTGTCGGGTTCGGGTGGGAGAGGCTACCCGGCCAGCGTCGTAATTCCGCAGAATCACAGAAGGCGACGCCCGCTTCACCCCAAGGAGTCGCACGCGACTCCGGGCCGATCACGGTGGACCGGTGGGTCCCCCGTCTCCATCCACTTTCGGTGTCCCCTGCCTACTGGATGGAGCTCAGCGCGGTAGATAGGGGAGGAACGCCACCGGTCAGATTGGCGAACCTCCGGGAACGGTAGCCGGTTCTGTTGCACCCGTCACGTCTTGCGAATCCGGGCGTTTCGCTCCCCGTCGCGTCGCAAAACCCCAGGAAGACAATGGATCTGTGCAGCTCAATGGCACCCGACACCGGAGCGTGTCCGGGCCGTTATCTTTCCGTTACGTGAGATAACTCACAGTTTCAACCGCCGGCGAACGGGGGCAGCACGTCGATCGTCGCGTCCGCGCACAACGCTGTGGTGTCGTCGCGGACGGCGATTCCGTCGCACAGATACGAGCACCGGCGCAGCACTTCGGAGAGGCGAGCACCGCGAACTGCGAGGCTCTCGACCAGCTCAGCCACGGTAGCGCCCGCCCGCAGCGTGACGGCTTCTGATTCGGCGCCGGCCGCCGCCCGCGCGGCGGCGAAGTAGCGGACCGTCACCTGGATTGTCGGGTTAGCCACCGATAGCGCTCATCGGGCGATCGGGCTGGATGAATTCGGGATCGTTGATGCCGTGGCCGGCGGGCTTGCCCCACATGGCGGCGCGCCACGCCGTCTCTAGTGCGTCGTCGTCTGCACCGGTGCGCAGCAGACCGCGAAGGTCGGTCTCTTCGCCGGAGAAAAGACAACTGCGGATTTGGCCGTCGGCCGTCAGCCGAGTGCGATCGCAGGTGGAACAGAACGCGCGCGACACCGACGCGATGACCCCGAACTGTCCGGCCGGCGTGCTCGGGCCCTTGTCGACCAGCCACAGCTCAGCCGGGGCCGAACCACGCGGCGCCGGGTCCGGGCGCAGCCGGAAGTGTGGCCGCAGCGCAGCGAGCACGTCGTCGGCCCGCAGCGCGACGTCCCGGCGCCACTCGTGCCCGGCGTCCAGCGGCATCTGCTCGATGACCCGCAACTGGCAGCCATGCTCGAGGCAGAACCTCAGCAGCTCAACCACGTCTTCGCGCCCGGTGGCCGGGTCGAGCACGGCGTTCACCTTGACCGGCGCCAGGCCGGCCGCTTTGGCGGCGGCCAAACCGGCCAGCACGTCATCGAGGCGATCCCGGCGGGTAATGGCCGCAAAGCGGTCCCGGTCCACGCTGTCCAGCGACACATTGACTCGGTCCATGCCCGCCTCAGCGAGCGCACCAGCGCGCCGGGCCAGGCCCACCCCGTTGGTGGTCAGCGAGATCTCCGGGCGGGGCCGCAGACCGGCCGCCGCTGCGACCATCTCTTCAAGGTGGTGGGCCAACAGTGGCTCACCACCGGTGAATCGCACGCTGGTGACGCCGAGGCGGGTGATGGCGATGTGCATCAGCCGGGCCAGCTCGTCCGGCCGCAGCAGTTGCCCGCCGGGCAGCCAGTCCAAGCCCGCCGCGGGCATGCAATAACGGCACCGCAGATTGCAGCGGTCGGTCAGGGATACCCGAAGATCGGTGGCGGCCCTTCCGTAGGTATCCAGCAGCGGGCCGCGGGTTGGCACTTCCCCCGTGGGGCCGGGCAGCTTCGGCACTCCCAGTGGCGTCATTGTCATGCGGGTGCCCGACTCAGCGTCGGCGAGCTAACCGGAACGATCTCTTTGCCGAGCGGTAGCAGCGATACCGGGATCAGTTTGAGGTTGGCCAGCGCCAGGGGGATGCCGATGATGGTGATCGCCATCGCTGCCGCGCTCACCAAGTGCCCGATCGCGAGCCAAATCCCGAACAACAACACCCAGATGACATTGCCGATAAGGGCACCGCTGCCAGCGTTGGGTTTTTCGACGATCGTGCGTCCGAACGGCCATAACGCGTATGAGGCGATGCGCAGCGACGCGAAGCCAAAGGGGATGGTGACGATGAGTAAGAAGCAGATCAGCGCCGCAACCAGATATCCGAGGGCCATCCAGAGGCCGCCGAATAACAACCAGATGATGTTCAGGATGAGGCGCATATCTCCTCCAGGGGTAGCTGCCAGCCTACCGAGGAAGCCGGTGATCGGGGGGTGCTCGGCCGCCAACCCACCGAGTAAGATCACAATCCACTGGGGCGTCCTGCGCAGGCGGGACGCTTCTTGTGTTGCCTATTCTAGAGATCCATCAGACAAGCAGGTGAGAGCAGTGCCGACCGGCAAGGTGAAGTGGTACGACTCCGATAAGGGGTTCGGCTTCCTGTCGCAGGAGGAAGGCGAGGACGTATATGTCCGCTCGTCGGCGTTGCCCGAGGGGGTTGAGGGGCTCAAAGCAGGTCAGCGAGTGGAATTCGGCCTTGCTTCCGGCAAACGCGGGCCGCAGGCGCTGAGTGTCAAGCTGATCGACCCGCCACCCAGCCTTGCCAAGACGCTTTCCCGCACGCGTCGCGAAGCGCCCGCCGAGCACAAGCACAGCCCCGACGAGCTGCACGGCATGGTCGAGGACATGATCACGTTGCTCGAGACCACTGTGCAGCCCGAGTTGCGCAAGGGCCGCTACCCGGATCGCAAGACGGCGGGCCGGATATCCGAGGTCGTCAAGGCAGTGGCCCGGGAGTTCGACGCCTAGCTAGCCCCTTCTCTGAAGTCGGGATGCGGCGCAGGATTGTCGCCATGGGCGCATACGTCGACAAGGGCGAATTCAGCCGGGACACCAACTACATCACCACCCGCATCGCCGCGGACGGGCGCGATGGTTATCCGGTAGAGCCCGGCCGGTATCGGCTCGTCGTTGCCCGCGCTTGCCCCTGGGCCAACCGGGCAATCATCGTACGGCGCCTGTTGGGATTGGAAGACGTTCTCTCCATTGGGTTTTGCGGTCCGACCCATGACCAGCGCAGCTGGACGTTCGACCTCGACCCGGAGGGTGTCGACCCGGTCCTCAAGATCCCGCGGCTGCAAGACGCCTACTTCAAACGCTTCCCCGACTATCCGAAAGGCATCACCGTTCCGGCGATCGTCGACGTCCCCACCGGCGCGGTGGTCACCAACGATTTCGCGCAGATGACTCTGGACTTCTCCACCCAATGGACCGCCTACCACCGCGACGGCGCACCGGAGCTGTACCCGGAGTCGTTGAGGGCCGAGATCGACGAGGTCAGCAAGAGGGTCTACACCGAGATCAACAATGGTGTGTACCGGTGTGGCTTCGCCGGCTCACAGGAGGCTTACGAAGCGGCATACGATCGGCTGTTCGCCGCGCTGGATTGGGTAAGCGATCGACTGACCAGCCAGCGATACCTATTGGGAGACAGCATCACCGAGGCCGATGTGCGGCTGTTCACCACCTTGGTCCGCTTCGACCCGGTTTACCACGGGCATTTCAAGTGCAATCGAAGCAAGCTGAGCGAGATGCCGGTGTTGTGGGCCTACGCGCGCGACCTGTTTCAGACGCCGGGTTTCGGCGACACCGTCGACTTCAACCAGATCAAGCAGCACTACTACATCGTGCACGCCGACATCAACCCCACCGGTATCGTGCCCAAGGGTCCCGATCTGAGCGGCTGGGTGACCCCGCATGGCCGGGAGGCTTTGGGGGGCAGGCCCTTCGGGAGCGGGATGCCGCCCGGGCCGCCCGCCGAAAGTGAGCGCGTGTCCTAGCTGGCTGAGTCGCCTTCGGCGGTGGGTGAGCTGTGCATTTCGGCGGGTTCCGCTAGCGAACCGAAGTGCAAGCCCGTTTGGTCCCCAAAGTGTGGGACCAACGGCTCCTGACCACACGCCACCGAAGTTCTAGAGTCCACCTTGCGCAAGCAGAATATTGAGCGATGAGGCAGCGAAATGCACAGTGAAATAGCGAATCCCGGAATCGTCGTTGGTATCGATGGATCGCCAGATTCGGGCGCCGCCCTGCAATGGGCCGTCCGTGAGGCGACGATGCGCAACGTGGCGCTGACCCTCGTGCACGCTGCAACTCCGGTGCCCGGCGACTCGCTGGTGCTCAAGTGGACGGGAGATTCCGTTCCGGCTGAATTGCTCGGAGCGCTAGGGGCAACGGCGCAGCAGGCGCTCGCCGACGCAGTCAAGCTCGTCGAGGACATGACCGACGACCGGAGTCGGCCGCGAATCAACAACGAGGCCTTCTCCGGGAGGCCCGTCTACGCGCTCGTCGAGTTGTCGACAAAAGCCGACATGGTCGTGGTGGGTAGTCGCGGCCATGGAGCTTTGGAGCGCGTGCTTCTGGGTTCTGTCAGCACTGGACTGGTCCATCGCGCCCACTGTCCGGTGGCGGTGATCCGCAACGAAGTCTCGCCACCAGTTGAGGGATGCGTGCTTGTCGGCGTTGATGGCTCGCCGGCATCGGAACTGGCAACCGCCATCGCTTTCGACGAGGCTTCCTGGCGGGGCGCCGAACTCGTGGCTCTATACGCCTGGACCGACGTCGAGGTTCCCGACCTCTCGAGCCGGGAGTGGACCGGAACGACCAGGACTTCCTGGACGAAGCTGCAGTCGGAGGCCGAGGAAACATTGGCGGAGCGTTTGGCGGGCTGGCGGGAACGTTACCCCGACGTCGTCGTCCGTCGCGAGGTCGTCGTGAACCACCCCAAGCAACACCTCGTTGAGCTCGCGGAATCCGCACAACTCGTGGTCGTGGGCAGCCACGGGCGCGGCGGATTCGACGGAATGCTACTCGGATCCGTCAGCACGGCGGTGGTGCACGCGGTACGCACCCCCGTGATCGTCGCCCGAGGGCGCTAGCCCGACGACCAATCAAAAGGTCAGCCGCACTGACCATTCCGCGTGCGGGGCATCGCGCAGTTCGCCGGAGGGGTCGACCACCAACGTCAACAACTGCACGACTATCCCGGTCAGCCGCCCGCGCTGCGGGTCCACCGGCGGGATGGTGACCGCGAGCCGGGTCCCCGGCCGAAACATGGTGCTGGCGGTGTTGGTGGGGTCCTCATACACCTGCAGTAATCGCCACGGTGCACGGGAAATCGCTTCGGGCACCGAGAGCTGAACCGGATAGCGCTCGTTGACCGGTAACTCGCCCTGTGCACGCGGTTGCTGGCAGTCGTTGAGGTTGAGCACATTGCAGTACAGGTATGGCCCAACGCGGGTCAGGTGCCCGTGCGAATAAACGCTGATCTCCGGTCGCTGCGGACCGGTTGGGCGTATCAGCAGCCACGTGCCGACCCCGGCGCCCACGGACAGCGGGATCAGCACGGCCGCCAGGAGCACGGCCAAGCGGCGGTTGCCTGCAGGCTTCACTCGGATACCGCCGCCGCATTGCCGGCGCCGCGACGCATGCCTTCCTGCTCGACCATCACCGGCCGGTTACCTCCGAGGCCCGGGATCAAGGAGTCGCCGCGGAAGCTGACAATGGTCTGCGCCAGACCGAGGATCAACATCGAGCTGACCGCGGTGAAGCCGACCCACAATTCGGTGTAGACCATCACGCCCAGCGCACCGCCCAGCACCCAGGCCAGCTGCAGCGTCGACTCCGAGCGCCCGAACCCCGATGCTCGCGATTCCTCGGGTAGATCGTCTTGTAGCGAGGCATCCAGCGAGGCCTTGGAAATGGCGCTCGAGCCCGATGTGATCAAGGTGGCAATGACCGCCGCCGCCAGGGTGCCGGCGACTGAGGCAATCAAGGCGACCGCACACACCGCCACCGTGCAACGCACCACCAGCAGGGCCGGCCTGCCCAACTGCAACCGCGCGCTGGTGAAGTTCCCGGCGAAGTTCCCGACTCCGGCTGCCGCGCCGATCATCCCAAGCATTGCCAGTTGTCTCCAGCTGTTGGCGTGTTGCGCTTTGGCGACAAACGCCGGATACAGGAACAGGAAGCCGACCATCACCTTGATGGTGCAGTTACCCCACAGCGAGGTAATGATGTTGCGGCCCAGCGGTTGTCGAAGCGTTCCGCCGACCTTCTTGACTTCCTCCGGCCAGCTTCGCGACACGGGGCCGTCGTCCCGGCGGTAGCTCAAAGTGGCCGGGACCTCACCCGCGGTTACCTCGACCCAGCGGGGAATCCGCATCGACAGCGAGGCGCCGGCGATCGTGGCGGCTACCACCACGAACAACGCCCCGGGCAGCTTGAACAGGTGGGTGCAGGCGAACTCGACGCCGCCCGCGATGGCACCGCCGGCGATAGTGCCGCCGAGCAGACCGAACATGGTCAGCCGGGAATTGACCCGTACCAGGTCGATGGTCGGCGGCATCACCCTCGGTGTCACCGCGCTGCGCAGCACACTGAACGATTTCGAGAACACCATCATGGCCAGCGCGCACGGGTAAAGAACCCAAGACGGGAAGCTACCGGTGGCTCCGTCGTAATTCATGATCAGCACCACTGCCAGTGCGGTGCGTAGTGCGAACGACATCGCCAGCGCGACGCGACGGCCGTGCTGCAGCCGATCGAGGGCCGGTCCGATGAGTGGGGCGATCACCGCGAACGGCGCGATGGTAATCAACAGATACAGCGCGACTTTTGACTTGCTTTCCCCGCTGGCCGCGGCGAAGAACAGCGTGTTGGCCAGGGCGACGGCCATCGCGGAGTCGACCGCGAAGTTCGCCACGACCGGCCACGTCAGCGCGGTAAGACCAGACTTGTCAGCCCCGTCCGCGGTGGCGGCCCGGTGAACCATCGAGTACATCCGCGAACCCATTTCGCGGCTGCGCTGCGCAGCGGCGCGGGTAACGGTGATTCGTTCGCCGGCGGCCGGACCACGGGGCGGCGGGCCGCTCCGGTCCGGTTCTCGCTGCTGCCGGCCCAGGGGCGGCAGATAGCGGTTGGCGCTCGGCGTGGGAGGCGGACGGCGCGAGCGACGAAACTCGGCGTCATCGGCGGGGTAATTGGCCATGCCGGGATGCTGGTTGACCGATCCGTTGCGGGACCGGCGGCCTGGGTTGGAGGCCACTCGACCCGGATCATCACGCCGCCGTCCAGACACGAATCAATTCTGTCCTATGTGGACTTCTCGCGTGGGCAACTGACCGGGTGTGGCTTGCCAACCTTGTCGTCCGGCAGTATTAGTGACGCAACGCAGAGAGGGGATAGCGTGACCGGACCCATTGAGGAATCCGTCGTGGCGACCGTGGGTGACTGGCCCGACGGATTGGCGCCGGTGCTCACGGGTGCGGCGGACCAGGCCAGGACGGCAGTCGCAGAGTTCAGCGGCCCAGAGACGGTCGGGGAATACCTGGGTGTCAGCTACGAGGATCCGAACGCCGGGACTCACCGGTTCCTTGCTCATCTGCCTGGCTATCAGGGATGGCAATGGGCCGTCGTCGTTGCGGCATATCCCGGTGCCGAGCACGCCACAATCAGCGAAGTGGTGCTGATTCCGGGGCCGACGGCGCTGCTGGCGCCGGAATGGGTGCCCTGGGAGCAGCGGGTCCGGCCGGGTGATTTGGGCCCCGGAGACCTGCTGGCACCGCCCGCGGACGACCCGAGGCTGGTCCCCGGTTATATCGCCAGTGGTGACCCCCAGGTCGACGAGACCGCTGCCGAAATCGGGCTGGGCCGCCGCTGGGTGATGAGCGGCTGGGGCCGCACCGAGGCCGCCGAACGATGGCACGAGGGGGATTACGGTCCCGACGCGCCGATGTCGCGGTCCACCAAGCGCGTGTGTCGCGACTGCGGTTTCTTCCTGCCGCTGGCGGGATCGCTCGGGACAATGTTCGGAGTGTGCGGCAATGAACTTTCCGCAGACGGGCATGTCGTCGACAAGCAGTACGGCTGTGGCGCCCACTCCGATACTCCGGCCCCGGCGGGCACCGGGTCGGCGCTGTACGAACCCTACGACGACGGCGTCCTCGAGGTCACCGAGAAACCGGCAGTGCAGCCGGCAGAGGCCTCGAAAGAAGCCCCGGCAGTGGCGGCGTTAGAAGCGCCGGCGGAGCCCCCGACAGAAGCCCCGCCAGAAGGCCCGGCGGAAGCCCCGGCGGAAGCCGCCGGATTAGCGTCTCTCGGCGGCGGCTTTGATGTTGGCCAGCGAGGCTTTCATACCGGCGATCAATTCGTTTTCGAAGTTCGTCGTCCCGCCGAGGAACGCGTTAACCGCCAGGTTCGAGAACGCGGTGACGCCGTTTTCGGCGTGCCGGCTCTCGGTCACCCGGGTCCTCTCGCCGTTCGGCTCGAGCTCGTAGCTCCAGATGCTGTGATTGGTATTCACCCGGAACGCCAGCTTCTTCTCCGGGATCGCTTCGAGGACCGTGCACGTGGTGGTCCAGAAGATGCGATTGCGGCGGTTGAGGTTGAGGGTGCGTGTGCCCGCGCGGAGCGGGCCGAGGGGCTTCATCCAGCGACACTGGGGGCTCCACTCCGGCATCCGCCGAAAATCGGATATCAACGCCCAGACTTTCGCGGCCGGCGCGTTGATATCGACTTCTGCCTGTAGGAGCGGGGCCACCATTGGTCCTCCCGGATTTCGTCGAGGGCTATTTGGGGTCGAGAAAAGTTTCGAGTCCGGTTTGTGCGCCGCGTGCGCCGCGGCGGGCGGCGGCGAGCTGCCACACGAAGATGCTTGTGCCGAGGAACGAGACTCCGATTCCGGCCAGCGCGATCGGACGCCAGCTCTGCAGGGAGGGGACGAAGAACGCGGCCGCCACGGCGATCAACCAGCCCAGAGCGCCGATGGCGATGAAAGGCCACAGCCCGAGCAGCACCCGCGGCAGCTGGGGCGCTTCGAGGTTCTGGTCTGGTTCTTGTGCCATCGCGATTAATTTAGCCCGGTGACGATGCAGGCCGCGGCGCGGCCTTGGCGAGAGATGGGTGGGCAACGTTCGCCGTTTCTTTTCCCTTCCTCTCAGGTTCCGTTGTAACCTCGCGCCATGCCTGACAGCGATGCGCGGCTGGCCAGCGACTTGTCGCTGGCCGTGATGCGGCTGGCCCGCCAACTGCGTTTTCGTAACCCGTCGTCGCCGGTGTCGCTCTCGCAGCTGTCGGCGCTGGCGACCTTGGCGAACCAGGGCGCGATGACGCCCGGGGCGTTGGCGATTCGCGAACGGGTCCGTCCGCCGTCGATGACCCGGGTGATCGCCTCCCTTGGCCGAGATGGGTCTCGTTGACCGCGTCACCGCACCCCGTCGACGGCCGGCAGGTGCTGGTCTCGGTGTCGGAGTCCGGGGCCGAGTTGGTCAAGGCGGCTCGTCGCGCCCGGCAGGAGTGGCTGGCCACGCGGCTCGCGACGCTGGACAGCGACAAACGTGACGTCCTGCGCAATGCGGCCGACCTGATCTTGGCTCTGGTCGATGAAAGCCCGTGAAGGTCGATGAACAGCCCGTTGAAGGCGTGGACGTTCAGGACGTCACCGACCCCGACGATCCGCGGCTCGACGATTTCCGCGACCTGAACAGCATCGATCGTCGTCCCGATCTGCCGACCGGCAAAGGGCTGGTGATCGCCGAGGGCGTGCTGGTGGTGCAGCGGATGCTGGCGTCGCGGTTCACCCCGCACGCATTGCTCGGCACCGACCGCAGGCTGGTCGAACTCAACGACGATTTGGCCGATGCAGACGGTTTGGCGGCGCCGTATTACCGGGCGTCCGCGGACGTCATGGCGCAGGTGATCGGCTTCCATCTCAACCGTGGGGTGCTCGCGGCGGCGAGACGGGCCCCGGAGCTCAGCGTTGCCCAGGTGGTCGACCACGCCCGCACCGTTGCCGTGCTCGAAGGCGTCAACGATCACGAGAACCTGGGCTCGATCTTTCGCAACGCGGCGGGGCTGGGCGTGGACGCGGTGGTGTTCGGCAGCGGCTGCGCTGATCCGCTCTACCGTCGCGCCGTTCGGGTTTCGATGGGCCATGCGCTGTTGGTGCCGTATGCGCGGGCAACGCAATGGCCCGCTGACCTTGTGATGTTGAAGGAAGCCGGTTTTCGGCTGCTGGCGATGACCCCGCAGCACGAGGCGTGCGCGCTGGCTCGAGGCGATGGAAGGCCGTGCGTGGCGAACGTGTCGCGGTGCTGGTCGGCGCCGAGGGACCGGGACTGACGCCGGCGACACTGCGGTTAAGCGATGTGCGGGTGCGCATCCCGATGTCGCGGGGCACCGACTCGCTCAACGTCGCGACCGCGGCCGCCCTGGCGTTCTACGAGCGAGTTAGGCTCGGCTCGTGAGTGACCGGCCCATGAGTCTAAGCAGGTGAGTCCGTGCCATGGGCAACGGGTTTGACGGTGGCCGGGTTCGTCGCCGCGGTGATCGCCGTCGCAGTCGTGGTGCTCAGCCTCGGGCTGATCCGGGTGCATCCGCTGTTGGCCGTCGGGCTCAACATCGTGGCGGCCGGGGGACTGGCGCCAACCTTGTGGGGATGGCGGCGCACGCCGGTGCTGCGCTGGTTTGTGCTGGGCGCAGGCGTGGGTGTGACGGGCGCGTGGCTGACGCTGGTCGCGCTGACGCTAGCCGGTCGCGGCTAGCCGGCAGCGGTCAGCGCTGCCCGCCCGAGCGCACGCCGAGCAGCACATCCTCCCAAGCCGGAATGACCGGCTTGCCCCGGCGAGCTGTGCACCGGTGGCTCGGGCTCGCGCTGGCGACGGGCGGCCGGGCGGTCTCGTCGAATTCGACGTGAGCTACCTGCGCCAGCGGCCGCAGCGGACGCTCGAAGTTCGGGTCGATCAGCTCGCTGGCCGCCTTCGTCGACCGCGGTGACCGTTGCCGCCGTGGGCGCCCGGGACGAAGCAGAAATGCGCGATGTTGTCGGAGCGTCCGGCCTTCCACGCCAGCTGCACCGTCCAGCGGCCGTCTTCGTTGCGCCAGGCGTCCCAGCTGAGCCCGTCGGGATCAAGGCCACGCGCCACCAAGGCGGTGCTGACAGTCTCCAACAGCGTCAGCACCGCGGGCCCGTCGGCGAGAACTGGGATGAGCGGCCGTTGCCAGCTCGGCGGCACGATAGCGCTCCAGCAACACCGGGTGGGCGAACCGGCGGATCCGGGCGATGTCGGAGCCCGATGCTGCTGCCACCTGCTCGACGGACGCGCCGGCGCGGATCCTGGCCTGAATTTCCTTGGGGCTCAGCATGTTGGTGACCTCGATGTCGAGCTGCGGTTGATCCGACGCCGCCGTGTCGCCGCGCAGGGCGGCCCGCAGTCGATCGTCGGCCGGCAGCTTGAACTGTTCTGCCGGGTCGCCACCCTCGCAGATGATGTGTTTGCCGTCGGCATCGAGTCCCGATCAGTTTGAGTTCCCGCATGGCTTCTCCTCGCAGGCTCCGTGCAGGTCAGCGACGGACCCGTCACGTGCGCACTCTAGTGGAGCTAGCCGCCGTTACCAGGCTGACACGCTGGGTGGTTGCCTGCTGATCACGACGAAAGTGCCCGCCTGAAAGGTCTGGGTTGCCGAGCTAAAGCCTCTCGACCACCCAGTCGACGCATTGGGTCAGGGCGCTGACGTCATCCGGGTCGACCGCGGGGAACATCGCGACCCGCAACTGGTTGCGCCCGAGTTTGCGGTACGGCTCGGTGTCGACGATGCCGTTGGCCCGCAGCGCCTTGGCGACCGCCGCCGCGTCCACCTCGTCGACGAAGTCGATGGTGCCCACCACCTGGGAGCGCAGCCCGGGATCGGCGACGAACGGCGTGGTGTACGGCCGCGTCCTGCGCCCAGCGAGTACAACCGCTGCGACGAGTCGGCCGTCCGCTTGACCGCCCAATCCAGCCCGCCGTTGCCCAGCAGCCAGTCGAGCTGCTCGGCCAGCAGCACCAGGGTGCCGATCGCCGGGGTGTTGTAGGTCTGGTCCTTGAGGCTGTTCTCCACCGCGATCGGCAGCGACAGGAAGTCGGGAACCCAGCGACCGGACGCGGCGATCGACTCGACCCGGGCCAGCGCGGCCGGGCTCAGGATCGCCAGCCACAAGCCGCCGTCGCTGGCGAAGTTCTTCTGCGGCGAGAAGTAATAGGCGTCGGTGTCGCTGATGTCGACCGGCAGGCCACCGGCGCCAGAGGTCGCGTCGATGACGACCAGCGCGTCACCGGAATCGGCCGGGCGGCGGACCGGCACCGCGACTCCCGTCGACGTCTCGTTGTGCGCCCACGCGATCACGTCGACGGACGGGTCGGACTGCGGCTCGGGTGCGCTGCCGGCGTCGGACTTGATGATGATCGGGATCGCCGACGAAGGGGTTCTTGGCGACCGCGGAAGCGAACTTCGCGCTGAACTCGCCGAAGGACAGGTGCAGTGAACGCTTGTCGATCAGCCCGAACGCCGCGGCGTCCCAGAACGCCGTCGCGCCACCATTGCCCAGGATGACCTCGTAGCCGTCCGGCACGGAGAAAAGCTCCGCCAGTCCCGTACGAACCCGGCCCACCAGATTCTTGACCGGCGCCTGCCGGTGCGAGGTGCCGAACAGCGCGGCCGCGGTGGTGGACAGCGCCTGCAATTGCTCGGGCCGGACCTTGGACGGCCCGCACCCGAAGCGGCCGTCGCGGGGTTTGATGTCAGCGGGGATCTGGAGCTGGTCAGCCATGCTCTCCAGGGTAGTAACCGGTCCGGACGCCTCGAGACCCGCGGGCCGATTGCGGGTATGTCGCCAGCACGGATGTCGAGCAAGATGTGACCCATGCCACACGCGATCCGCACGTGCCGGCTGGGTCACAGCGCTTCGAGAGGGTCTGGTGAATTCCCGGTACCTGCGGTACTGTTTAGACATACAACGTCCAAATGTAAACCTCGTGTGGGGAGGCTCTGAAATGGACAGGACGCGAATGGCCCGGCGCTGGCGCCGCAATATGGAGGTGCGTGACGACGCCGAGTACGTCGACATGCTTGCCACACTGTCCGAGGGGTCAGTGCGGCGGAACTTCAACCCGTACACCGATATCGATTGGGATTCACCGGAGTTCGCCGTCACCGACAACGATCCCCGGTGGATCCTGCCGTCGACCGATCCGCTGGGCCGCCATCCCTGGTACCAGGCCCAGTCCGAAGAGCGCCAGATCAAGATCGGCATGTGGCGCCAGGCCAACGTGGCCAAGGTAGGTTTGCACTTCGAGTCCATCCTGATTCGCGGCCTGATGAACTACACGTTCTGGGTGCCCAACGGGTCACCGGAATATCGGTACTGCCTGCACGAATCGGTTGAAGAGTGCAACCACACCATGATGTTCCAGGAGATGGTCAACCGCATCGGCGCGGACGTGCCCGGAATGCCGCGGACTGCTGCGCTGGCTTTCGCCGCTGGTTCCGCTGGCGGCCGGCCCCTTGCCGGTGGCGTTCTTCATCGGCGTCCTCGCCGGCGAAGAGCCCATCGACCACACGCAGAAAAACGTGCTGCGCGAAGGTAAGGCGCTGCATCCGATCATGGAGCGGGTGATGGCCATTCATGTGGCCGAGGAAGCACGGCACATCTCGTTCGCGCACGAGTACCTGCGTAAGCGGTTGCCGAACCTGACCAAGTGGCAGCGCTTCTGGATTTCGCTGTTCTACCCGCTGACCATGCGGGTGTTGTGTCAGGCGATCGTGAAGCCGCCCAGGGCTTTCTGGCGGGAGTTCGACATCCCGCGCGAGGTGAAGAAGGAATTGTTCTTCCGGTCACCGGAGTCACGAAAGTGGCTGCGCGACATGTTCGCTGACGTGCGGATGCTGGCGTACGACACCGGGCTGATGAATCCGGTGGCACGGCTGGTATGGCGGATCTGCAAGATCGACGGCAAACCGTCGCGCTACCGCAGCGAGCCGCAACGCCAACACCTGGTCGCCGTACCGGCTGCATAGCTGGTTGGGGATTCATGCCGCACGTTATTACCCAGTCGTGCTGTAACGACGGGTCCTGCGTCTTCGCGTGCCCGGTTAATTGCATTCACCCGTCACCGGATGAGCCGGGTTTCGCCACCTCGGAGATGCTCTATATCGACCCGGTGGCGTGCGTGGACTGCGGTGCGTGTGTGAGCGCCTGCCCGGTTGGCGCGATCGCGCCCGAAACCCGGCTGGAGCCCAAGCAGCTGCCGTTCGTCGAGATCAACGCGTCGTTTTATCCGGAACGCCCCGCGAACGTAAAGCTGCCGCCGACGTCGAAGCTGGCCCCGGTGATCCCGGCCCCGGAGGTGCGTGCCCGCCGCCGGCCATTGACGGTGGCCATCGTCGGGTCCGGGCCGGCCGCGATGTACGCGGCCGACGAACTGCTCACCCAGCGTGGGGTGCACGTCAATGTCTTTGAAAAACTGCCCACGCCCTACGGATTGGTGCGTGCCGGGGTGGCGCCCGATCACCAGAACACCAAACGGGTCACCCGGCTGTTCGATCAGGTCGCCGGGCATCGGCGCTTCCGATTTTTCCTCAATGTGGAGATCGGCAAGCACCTGAGTCACGCCGATCTGTTGGCCCACCATCACGCCGTGCTGTACGCCGTCGGAGCGCCCGATGACCGTCGGCTCGACATCGACGGGATGGGTCTTCCGGGCACCGGAACCGCAACCGAGTTGGTCGCGTGGATCAACGGACATCCCGACTTTACTGACCTGCCAGTCGATCTCGGCCACGAACGCGTCGTGATCATCGGCAACGGCAATGTCGCCCTCGATGTGGCCCGCGTGCTGACCAGCGACCCGGACGACTTGGCCCACACCGACATCTCCGACCATGCGCTGCAAACGCTACGCGGCTCCGCGGTCCGCGAAGTGGTGATCGCGGCGCGGCGCGGGCCGGCCCAGTCAGCGTTCACGCTGCCCGAACTGGTCGGCCTGACGGCCGCGTCCGACGTCGTGCTGGATGCCGGCGACCAACAGCTCGTTCTCGCCGATCTGGCGACCGTTTCTGACACGTTGACCAGGGAGAAGCTGGAGATCCTGAGCAAACTCGGCGACGCCTCGGCCCCGGCGTCTGCGTCGCGCCCGCGCATCCGGCTGGCCTATCAGCTCACGCCCGAGCGCGTGCTGGTCGACGGGCGCGCCACCGGCGTGGAGTTCATCGTCACCGGCTCCGGAGAGCCGTGTCGGCTCGACGCGGGCCTGGTGCTGACCTCGATTGGTTACCGCGGCAAGCGTATTCGCGATCTTCCGTTTGACGAATCCGCGGCGGCCGTCCCGAACGACGGGGGTCGGGTGGTCGATCCCGAATCCGGTCAGTCCGTGCCGGGCGCCTACGTTGCAGGCTGGATCAAGCGCGGGCCGACCGGGTTCATCGGCACCAACAAATCCTGTTCCTTTCAAACCGTGGCGGCCTTGGTCGCCGACTTCAACGCCGGCAGGCTGACCGATCCGCTGGCCAAGCTCGGGGCACTGGCCACTCTGGTGCAGGCCCGCCAGCCCGCCGTTGTCGACTCCGCGGGGTGGCGAGCCATCAACGCCGCTGAAATCGCGCGCGGCCGTACCGACGGCCGGCCGCGCAACAAGTTCACCAACGTGAGCGACATGCTCGCGGCCACCGCGCAGTCGGCGCCGCCGTTGTGTAGCAGGCTGTTGGCGCGGTTACGCGACCGGTAGATTTCGCCGCGCTCAAGCCGTAGCGAGAACCCGGTCCCAGCCCTCGACGGATTCCGGGCTGCGCGGCTCAGGTCCCACGTAGATGGCCGACGGGCGCACCAACTTGCCGAGCCGCTTCTGCTCGAGGATATGGGCGCACCATCCCGCGGTGCGTCCACACGTGAACATCGCCGGCATCATGCTGGCCGGCACCTGGGCGAAGTCCAGGATTACCGCGGCCCAGAACTCGACGTTGGTCTCGATGGCGCGATCCGGACGACGTTCGCGCAGCTCGGCCAACGCGGCCTGCTCCAGTGCGACCGCGACATCGTGGCGTGGTGCGCCCAGTCGCTCGGCAGCGCCCCGCAGGACCCGCGCACGCGGGTCTTCCGCGCGATAGACCCGGTGGCCGAACCCCATCAGCTTCTCGCCGCGGTCCAGGATGCCCTTGACCAGGCCGCGCGCGTCACCCGTGCGCTCGACTTCTTCGAGCATGGGGAGCACCCGGGCCGGCGCCCCTCCGTGCAGCGGCCCACTCATTGCCCCGATCGCCCCGGACAGCGCCGCGGCCACGTCGGCACCCGTGGACGCGATCACCCGGGCGGTGAACGTCGAGGCGTTCATGCCGTGCTCTGCGGCCGATACCCAGTAGGCGTCGATGGCCTCGATGTGCCTGGGGTCCGGTTCGCCTTGCCAGCGGGTCATGAAACGTGCTGTGACCGTTGGGCATTCATCGATAATTCGTTGCGGGACGGCGGCGTGGTAGATACCGCGGGCGGACTGTGCGACATAGGACAGAGCCATCACCGACGCCCGGGCCAGCTGGTTGCGCGCGGTGGCTTCGTCGGTGTCGAGCAGTGGCTTGTAGCCCCAGATCGGTGCCAGCATCGCCAGGCCTGCCTGGACATCGACCCGCACATCACCGGTGTGGATCGGCAGCGGGAAGGGCTCCGCGGGCGGTAGTCCGTGGCCGAACTTGCCGTCCACCAGCAGCGCCCACACGTCGCCGAATGTGACCTGCTGGCGGACCAGGTCCTCGATGTCGACGCCGCGATAGCGCAGGGCGCCGCCGTCCTTATCCGGTTCGGCGATTTCGGTGGTGAAGGCCACCACGCCTTCGAGGCCGGCGACAAAGTTTTCCGGGACCGCAGTCATAGCAAAATTCTCGCACCCCGCCTGCGGGCCGACGCTACCGGCCGGTAGCAACCCGGTAGCGTTGGCGTAATGGCGGGAGAAGACCCGGACCACCGGCAAGACAACCTGCAGAGGATGCGGGTTGAGTACGGATCCGTCGAGAAGGATGGCAGTCCCGATCTGGACGCGGACTGGCTCGATGACGGCTGGCTTGCGCTGCTGCGCAAGTGGATCGGCGATGCAGAACGGTTAGGAGTCGCCGAGCCCAATGCCATGGTGTTGGCCACCGTCGCTGCTGGCAGGCCGGTGAGCCGATCGGTGTTGTGCAAGAGCGCGGACGAGACCGGGATCACATTTTTCACCAACTACGACTCGGCCAAAGGTAACGAGCTGGCCGCGACACCGTTCGCGTCGGCGACCTTCCCCTGGTACCAGCTGGGGCGACAGGTCCATATCCGCGGCGCGGTCACCAAGGTCGACCCGCAGGTCACCGAGGACTACTGGTCGAACCGGCCGCGCGGTTCGCAACTGGGTGCGTGGGCGTCGCACCAGTCCAAGCCGATCGCTTCGCGCGCGGCGCTGCTGGGCCAGCTGGCGGAAGTGACCGAGCGCTTCGCCGACGTCGAGCACATCCCGGTGCCCCTGGCCTGGGGCGGCTATCTCATCACGGCCGACGTGGTGGAATTCTGGCAGGGCCGGGAAAACCGAGTGCACAACCGAATTCGCGTGACCGGTTCGCGAATCGAACGCCTGCAGCCGTAGCCTGAGGCCGGCGCCCACCGTCACTCTGGCGTGACGCTCGGCGCCCACTGTCACTCTGGTGTGACGCTCGAGGCGAAGCCGAACCTAATCGAGGACGGCGCCGACGCGCCGTCGCACCTCAGTCTCGCCGAGCGCGAGGGCGACCAGATGCAGCGCGGGGCTGCGGGTAGAGCCGGTGAGCAACACCCGGATCACCTGCGACGCCTCCCGGATCGATCCAACAAACGCATCGGGGTTGTTCTTGAATTCCTTGGCGTTGGCCGCGAAGCCGTTGTTTTCGGCCACCCGGCGGATCTGGTCGAACCACGCGTCCGGCTCGGTCTCTCGATAGTTGGCCAGCAGGTCGCTGCACAGTCGCCGCACCACTTCGGGCGCCAAGCCGTCGAACCGGCTGTCGGCCGCATCGGTCACCGGCTCGAACAGCGCGCTGAAGAAGTAGCCGTAAACGGGCCGGAAGTCCGACCACGAGCGCATGTCCTTGCGGGGGTTATCCACACCCGTTCGCTCGACGTCCAGCGCCCGCACGGCGAGGTCCTGCTCGGCGCGCACCGCTTGCGCCAGTTCCGGGTCTTGGTGGTCGGCCCAGGTCAGCACGGCACCGAGGATGTCGTTGCTGGGCAGCGTGGCGATGTAGTTCGACGAGATGTCGTTGAGCTTCACCAGGTCGACCAGCGCGCCCGACACCCCGCATTCGGACAGTCGCAGCGGCGTTCGCAGCGCCTCGTCAAGCGGCATCTCGGCGAGGCGCCCGTTGAGCAACCCCCGCAGGTAATACAGCACGGCAGGCGCCGGGTAGCCCGCGTTGATGTAGAACTCGACGGTCGCCTCGGGGTCCTTGCGCTTGGACAGCTTGCGTTTTCCGCCGCCCTCGGCCTTCAGCAGCGGTGCAATGTGCGCGTAGGGGATGGGCTCGAAGCCGGCCGCGTCGAACAGCTGCAGGTGCACCGGCACCGAGGAGATCCACTCGTCGCCGCGGACGACGTGGGTCACTCGCATCAGATGGTCGTCTACGACGTGGGCGAAGTGGTAGGTGGGCAGCCTGACAGGACTGACGGAATCGTCGCCGCTCTTGAGGATGACGACGTCGTTGCGGTTGGCGTCGGCCTCGATGGTGCCGCGGATCAGGTCGGTGTAACTGACGCGACCGCCGGTTTCGGGTGCGCGAAAACGAATGACGTAGGGCTGGCCTTCGGCCAGCGCCCGGCGCACCTTGTCGTCGGGGGCGTCACGCCAGATCGCCCAGGGGCCGTAGTAGCCCGTCGGGACCTTGGCCGCACGCTGTTGATCGGTTGCCGCGGTGAGTTCTTCTTTCGTCGCGAAGCATGGGTATGCCCGGCCGTCGCGCAGGAACTCGCGCGCGTACGTCAGGTAGATGTCGGCCCGCTCGGACTGGATGTACGGTGCGTACGCTCCGGTCTCGTCGGTTTCGTCGGAGGCCACCCCGAAATAGTCGAATGCGACGGCGAACTGCGCGATCGCGCCCTCAACGGTGCGCGCCTGATCGGTGTCCTCGATCCGGACGAAGTACTTTCCGCCGGAGTGGGCCGCCAGATCCTTGTCCAGCATCGCCGCGTACATGCCGCCCAGATGCGCGAATCCGGTGGGGCTGGGACCGAACCGGGTCACCATCGCGTCCGGCGGGAGCTCGCGCGGTGGGTAGCGGGCCTCCCAGCTTTCGGGATCGGGCAGGTTCGGGGGGAACAGGGCGTCGATCTCGTCACGGCTGAGCATTGGGGTACCTTAGCGACGATTTACGTTCGGATGACCTGAGGGAACGCGGGCTTACACGCGCTGGTCTGGCGATTCAATACTTTAGTTGTCGTACCGATGGCGGGGCCGACTGCCCTCGCACGTTGCGGTCATCACACCGCCGGACTGCACCCCGGGCAGGCGCTCCGGCTCGATAACGACTACCTTCGGCTGTACGCACACCGTGCGGCCAGCCATATCAGCCAGAGCGCAAAGGGGTTCTCGTGGCCGACACTGACGACACCGCAACTCTCGGGTACCCCGGGGGCGAGATTGACCTGGAGATCGTCCGCGCCACCGAAGGAAATGACGGCATTGCTCTCGGCCCACTGCTGGCTAAGACCGGACTCACCACGTTCGACGTCGGCTTCGTCAACACCGCCGCTTGCAAGAGCTCGATCACTTACATCGACGGCGACGCCGGCATCCTGCGCTACCGGGGCATCCCGATCGACCAACTGGCCGAGAAGTCGACCTTCATCGAGGTCAGCTACCTACTGATCTACGGCGAGTTACCGAGCACCGAGCAACTGGCCGCCTTCACCCGCCAGATCCAGCTGCACACGATGCTGCACGAGGACCTCAAACGATTCTTCGACGGTTTCCCGCGCAACGCCCATCCGATGCCGGTGCTGTCCAGTGCCGTCAACGCCCTCTCGGCGTACTACCCGGACTCGCTGGACCCCACGGACACCGAACAGGTCGAGCTGTCGACGATTCGTCTGCTGGCCAAGCTGCCCACCATCGCCGCTTACGCCTTTAAGAAGTCGGTCGGCCAGCCGTTCCTCTACCCGGACAACTCGCTGACGCTGGTCGAGAACTTCCTGCGGATGACGTTCGGGCTGCCCGCTGAGCCCTACGAGGCCGACCCCGAGGTGGTGCGGGCCCTGGACATGCTGCTGATTTTGCACGCAGACCATGAGCAGAACTGTTCGACGTCGACCGTGCGACTGGTGGGCTCGTCCCAAGCCAACCTGTTCACCTCGATCTCCGGAGGCATCAACGCGCTGTGGGGTCCGCTGCACGGCGGCGCCAACCAGGCGGTGCTCGAGATGCTCGAGCAGATCCGCGAGAGCGGCGACGACGTCAGCGAGTTCGTCCGGAAGGTGAAGAACCGCGAAGCCGGCGTCAAACTGATGGGCTTCGGCCACCGCGTTTACAAGAACTACGACCCGCGGGCCCGGATCGTCAAGGAACAGGCCGACAAGATCCTGGCCAAGCTCGGCGGCGACGACAACCTGCTGGGCATCGCCAAGGGGCTCGAAGAGGCGGCGCTGACCGACGACTACTTCATCGAGCGCAAGCTCTACCCGAACGTCGACTTCTACACCGGGCTCATCTACCGGGCCCTCGGATTCCCGACCCGGATGTTCACCGTGTTGTTTGCGTTGGGCCGGCTGCCCGGCTGGATCGCGCACTGGCGAGAGATGCACGACGGAAGCGACAGCAAGATCGGCCGTCCGCGCCAGATCTACACCGGCTACACGGAGCGGGACTACCTCGGCATCGACTCGCGGTAGTCAGCCAGCACCGCCATCGCGGCGTTGTGGCCGCCGATGCCCGACACCGCCCCGCCGCGCCGGGCGCCCGAGCCGCACAGCATGATCCGCTCATGGGCGGTGGCCACGCCCCATTGCCGCGCGGGTGTGTCCAGCGGCTCATCGTCCTCCGCGAACGGCCAGGACAGCGCGCCGTGGAAGATGTTGCCTGCGGTCATGCGCAGTGACCGCTGTAAGTCCACGGTGGTCGTCGTCTCGATACACGGCCGACCGTGCCCGTCGTTCAGCAATACGTCCTGAATCGGTTCGGCCAGAACAGAATTCAACGAAGCCAGCACCGCTTCTGTCAGCTGGTCGCGGAAGGTGTCGGAGTCGCTGGCCAACGAGTGTGGTGTCTGCAAGCCGAACACCGTCATCGTCTGCGCGCCCGATCCGCGCCGCCCCGCCGACAAGATGCTCGGGTCGGTCAGCGAATGGCAATAGGCCTCGCAGGGCAGCGGATCCGGTAGCTGTCCCGCCGTCGCACGCGAGTAGGCCGCATCCAGTTGGGTCCACGTTTCGTTGACGTGGAAGGTGCCGGAAAACGCCTGCTCCGGTGTGACGTTGTCGTCGCGCAGCCGGGGCAGTCGCCTCAGCACCATGTTCACCTTGACCTGCGCGCCCTGGGCCAGCTGTGGCGGCTGTTCCCCCAGCAGGTCGGCCAGGACGGCCGGGGTGACGCCGGCCAGCACGAACCTGCCGTGAATGCGGTGCTCGTGGTCGCCGCTGCGGTAACACACCTGGCCGTCCGGATCGACCGCGTAAACCTCTGCACCAGTGATTATTTCGGCACCGTGGCGGACAGCTGCCGCCGCCAGGGCCGCAGTTACCGAGCCCATCCCGCCGATCGGGACGTCCCAATCCCCGCCGATGATGTGGTAGAGGAAGCAGATGTTCTGCCGCAGTGACTGGTCGTCGAGACGGGTGAAGGTGCCGATCAACGCGTCGGTGGCGATCACGCCACGGACCAGGTCGTTGCTGACCGCGCCGGCGATGGCGTCCCCGATCGGTTCATCTACCATCGACCGCCACGCTGCCGCAGCGTCCGAGTCGCCGGCTGCCAGGACGTGGCGGCGGGCCTGCCGGCGAGTGGGCAGCGGTTCGAGCAGCGTCGGCCAGAGTTTGTCGGTCACCAGGCAGCAGCGCCGGTAGAACTCGGCGAATCCGGGTTCATCGCCGGCCGCGCCGATGGCGGCGAACGCGTCCCCACGCTGCGACCCGACCAGCAGACCAGAGTGCCCGGCCGTAGTCGGATCGGGGGTGTACGACGAAAGCCGCCGCCGGGCCAACCGCACCGGCGCGCCCAGGTCCTCGACGATGCGTGACGGCAGCAAGCTGACCAAATACGAGTAGCGCGACACCCGCACCTCGACACCGTCGAAGGGCTGCGCCGACACCGCGGCCCCGCCGATGTGCCCGAGCCGCTCCAGCAACCGGACCCGAAGGCCGGCCCGGGCCAGGTAGCCCGCTGCGACCAGGCCGTTGTGGCCGCCCCCAACGATGACCACATCGAAATCCGGCGTGCCGCAATCCTGCGAGCCGGCCATATCTAGCCTAAGTAGCCCTCGACTTCGCCGGCCGGGCGCACCGACGCCTCGCGTGGGTCACCTCCGGTTTCGCGCAGCGCTCGGCGCTGGCGCAGCAGGTCCCAGCACTGGTCGAGTTCGATCTCCACCCTGCGGAGGCGATCGTGCTCCTCGGACTCGCTGATCTCGCGGTGCTGCACCTGTGCCCGCAAGGTTTTCTCTTCGGCGACCAGGTCGCGGATGTGTGCCAGCGTCTCGCTGTCGGTCGGTTTCCTGCCGTTGCCCATGGCTCCAGTGTGCCCGAGATGAGCGGCGTTGCGTTGCCGACTCGGTAGGCTGCATATCGCCTGCACGAGCGACGAGTCCCGAACACGAACTGAAAGAGGGCAGTGGTGGGTTCCAAGGCGGGTTCTGGGTCGGGTTCCGGCGAAACGACCTACTCTCGGCGACCGCCGCCATTCTTCCGGAGGTCGCCTGGCCTGCCCTGGCTGATTTGTCTGGTGGTTATTCCGTTGCTGATAGCGGCTATCGGCTACGTTGCGTTCGACCGACCCTGGTCCGCCAATGGACCGAGCCGAGCATTGCCGACACCCGCACCGTCCAGCACGTCGGCCGCCCCGAAGATAGGGTTGGCAACCTTTTTAATTAGCCGCAGTGGCAACAGCATTACCCTCAACGGTGCCTTCCCCGACGAATCCGCGAAAGCGGCGCTGATCAAAGCCCTCAAGGGCGCACTGCCGGCAGATATCAACATCGTCGACCAAACCCACATCGACCCCAATATCAAGGCGCTCGATTTCTCCAACGCTGCCCCGGTTTTCAAGGACAGCGCGTCGATTGCCGACTTCAACCTCGCGGTCGACGGTGACACTGTGACGCTGTCCGGGACTGCCACCTCGCAAGACCAGAAGAACGTGGTCGCGCAAGAGGCGACAGGCATCTGGTCGAACCTCAATGTCGTTGACAAGCTTGTGTTTAACGGGCCGGTACCGCCGGCCGGATCCGCTGGCCCGGCTCCGCCGCCTCCACCGCCCGCCCCTTCGCCGTGCACCGACTTGCAAGCGGCGATCAACGCCGCGACCGGCGGCCCGATTGTGTTTGGAAACGACGGATTCAGTCTGACGCCGGACGATGAGCCCATCCTGACTCAGGTGGCGGACAAGCTCAAGGCGTGCCCGACCGCGCACGCGACGATCAACGGCTACGCCGACAATTCGGGCACCGAGGCCATCAATATTCCGTTGAGCACCCAGCGGGCCGGGACCGTCGCCGACTTCCTGGTTGCCCACGGCGTTGCGCGCGATCAACTCATCGTCAAGGGCCTCGGTTCGATGAACCCGGTCGCCGGCAACGACACGGCTGAGGGTCGCGCAAAGAACCGCCGTGTCGAAATCGTGGTCAGCTAAGGAGAATCCAGCGTGGATTTTGTGATCCAGTGGTTGTGGTACCTGCTTGCTTTCGTCGCGGGCTCGGTGGTTGGCCGGGTGATCGCCACGAGGCGGGTTAAGCGCGGCGGAGACCAAGGAGAAACACCGGCGGATGCGCCACATGAGGTGGGTGCGCAGTGATGAGCCACGTGCACTGGGCGTTGTTGGCGGTTTCCTTCGCGTTGGGGATGGTCGTGACGTTCGTGCTGACCATGCGCTCGGTCAAACGCCATGCGCCGGTCGGGACATCGTGGGACGAGTCCGAACCGCCGACGACGCTGATGCCGGTCGAAACGGAACCGCCGACGACGCTGATGCCGGTCGAAACGGAACCGCCGACGACACTGATGCCGGTCGAAACGGAACCGCCGACGGCGCTGATTCCGGCCGCCCAAGACCCGCCGACGACGAAGATTCCGGCGGCAAATCGGCCGCGGAGGAAGCGGCCTCCGGGCGCAAAAGGTTCACGGACAGGGAAAATCGCCGTGGTGCCGTACGCGCCGTTCGGCCCTGGCTCCGCGCGCGCCGACGCCCGAGGCCACGGGCCATCCGGCTGGATGGTGAAGGGCCGGTCGGATACCCGGTTGTACTACACCCCGGACGACGCGACCTACGACCGAACCATTGCCCAGGTCTGGTTCAGAGACGAGGACTCGGCGGTGCGGGCCCTTTTCACGCCGTGGCGTACCAGCTCGAAGAAGTGAGGGCTGCTAACGCGGTGTGGCAAGCATTCACTGCAGACGCAGTACGAACCCGACTCCTCTAACGGTGTGCAGCAGCCGGGGTCCGCCGTTGGACTCCAGCTTGCGGCGCAGATACCCGATGAACACGTCGACGACATTGGTGTCGGCGGCGAAGTCGTAGCCCCACACCAGCTCGAGCAATTGTGCACGGGACAGCACCGCCGTCTTGTGCTCGGCCAGCACTGCCAGCAGGTCGAACTCGCGCTTGGTCAGATCGACGTCGACGCCGTTGACCCGCGCCCGCCGACCCGGGATGTCCACCTCCAGCGGGCCCACCGTGATGGTTTCCGAGGACGAGCTAGCGGTGGAGCCGCGGCGACGTAACAGTGCCTTGACCCGTGCCACCAGCTCGGCCAGCACGAACGGTTTGACCAGGTAGTCGTCGGCGCCGGCCTCCAAGCCGGCGACTCGGTCGTCGACCGAGCTGCGCGCGCTGAGCACACAGACCGGGACGTCGTTGTCCATGGCTCGCAGTGCCGTGACGACACTGACGCCGTCGAGCACCGGCATGTTGATGTCGAGGACGATGGCGTCCGGTCGGGTCTCGGTGGCGCTGCGCAGGGCCTCGGCGCCGTCGACCGCGGTCGATACCTCGAATCCGGATAGCCGCAGGCCGCGTTCCAGCGAGGCGAGCACATCGGCGTCGTCGTCAACGACCAAAACCCGAGGTGCAGTCCCACTAGTGTCCATGCTGCCTATTTTGCCTGACTAATGCCCATCAGGCTGGGAGGCGCGAGCAGACGCAGAATCGCATCAAAATTGAGGATTTCGTGGGGATTCTGCGTCTGCTCGCCGCGGGAGTCAGCGGGGCAAGCCGATGCGCCGGTAGCGCTGTAATCGCGCGGCGAGGCGCTCCGCGTCGGGCAGCCCGCGCAGTGCATGCACCTCGGCGGCTATCGCGCCGGACAATCGCTGGGAGAACTCGACCGGCTCGTCTGCGGCGTCGGGATGTTCTGGGACGATGGCGTCGACAATTCCGGACCTCAGCAGGTCAGCCGACCGGATTCCTTGGGCCGCAGCAAGTTCGGGGGCATGAGCGGTATCGCGGAAGACGATCGCGCTGGCGCCCTCCGGTGGCAGCGGCGCCAGCCAGCCGTGCAGCGCGGCGAGCACCCGGTCGGCGGGCACCATCGCCAGGGCCGGGCCGCCGCTGCCCTGGCCCAGCAGGACCGACACCGTCGGGGTGGCCAGCGTGACGAGCTCGGCCAGGCACTGGGCGATCTGGCCGGCCAGCCCGCCCTGTTCGGCTTCGGCAGATAACGCCGGCCCGGCGGTGTCAATCACCAGCACCAACGGCAGCCGCAACTCGGCGGCCAGCGCCATACCGCGCCGGGCCTCACGTAGCGAAGCAGGTCCCACGAGCCCCCCGGTAACCCGCTGCTGGCCCAACACCACCGCGGGTTGGCCGGCAAATCGCGCCAGTGCCAGCAGGGTGGTCGCGGCCTCACCCGAACCAGTACCCGACAACAGCACCCGGTCGGTAGCGCCGTGCCGCAACAGGTATTCCACCCCGGGCCGGTCGGGCCGCCGCGAGGCCACCACCGATTCCCAGGTCGGCACGTCGGGCACGGGTTCGGGTGGCCCCGCCGCCGGCAAAGGCTCTGGATCGTCGGAGATGACCGTCAGCGCGCGATCCAGCGTCCGTCGCAGGCCGTCCAGCGCGACGACGCCGTCGATAACCCCGTATCGCTGCAGATTCTCCGCGGTCTGGACGCCGGGCGGAAAAGGCTCGCCATAAAGCAGCTCGTACACCCGGGGCCCGAGGAAGCCGATCAAAGCGCCGGGCTCGGCGACCGTGACATGCCCAAGCGAGCCCCAAGAGGCGAAGACCCCGCCGGTTGTGGGGTTGCGCAGGTAGACGAGATACGGCAGGTGCGCCTGTTTGTGCAGCCTGACGGCCGCGGCGATCTTCACCATCTGCAGAAAGGCGACGGTGCCCTCCTGCATGCGGGTACCGCCGGAGCTCGGCGAGGCCAGCAGCGGCAACCGCTCGGCCGTCGCCCGCTCCACCGCAGCGGTGATCCGTTCGGCGGCCGCGACCCCGATCGAGCCGCCGAGGAAGCTGAATTCGCAAACCACCACCGCCACCCGGCGACCGAATACCCGACCTTCACCGGTCAGCACCGCCTCGTCCCGGCCGGTCGCTTCTCGGGCGTCGGCCAGCTCTCGTGCATAGGAATCACTGATCGACAGCGCCAGCGGCTGACGATCCCAGCTGACGAACGAGCCGTCGTCCAGCACTGCGTCGCGCAATTGATCAGTCGTGATACGGCTCACTCGACGAGGCTATATAAGCTGGCCTCCATGATCGGTGTCACCCAGGCCGAAGCCGTCATGACGATTGAGCTGCAGCGCCCCGAGCGCCGCAACGCCTTGAATTCCCAGCTCGTCGAGGAGCTGCGGGAGGCCTTGCAAAAGGCCAGTGAAGGGTCCGCCGGGGCCACCCGCGCGATTGTGCTGACCGGTCAGGGCACGGTGTTCTGCGCCGGCGCGGACCTGAGCGGTGACGCGTTCGCGGCCGACTATCCCGACCGGCTCATCGAGCTGCACAAGGCCATGGACGCGACGCCGATGCCCATCATCGGCGCCATCAATGGGCCCGCCATCGGCGCGGGCCTGCAGCTGGCCATGCAATGTGATCTGCGAGTGGTCGCATCGGACGCGTTCTTCCAGTTTCCGACGTCGAAGTATGGCCTGGCCCTGGATAATTGGAGTATTCGTCGGCTTTCCTCGCTGGTCGGTCACGGCCGTGCCCGCGCGATGCTGCTGACCGCGGAAAAGCTGAGCGCCGAGACGGCGCTGCAGACGGGAATGGCCAACCGGATCGGGACGCTGGCGGACGCCCAGGCCTGGGCGTCCGAGATCTCCGGCCTGGCGCCGCTGGCGATCCAGCACGCCAAACGCGTGCTCAACGACGACGGCTCGATCGAGGACGCGTCGCCCGAGCACAAAGAGCTCTTCGACAAGGCGTGGGGCAGCCAGGACGTCATCGAAGCGCAGATCGCTCGCGTGGAGAAACGGCCGCCGAAGTTCCAGGGGGCCTAGATGGTGCGCGGCGCGCTGCGACTGGCCGCCGGTACGGCCACGCTGGCCGCCAGCGGGTTGGTGTTGCGCGCACTGCGCGCCGCGCCGGCGGCACTCGGTGCCGACCCCGCCGCGATCGAGGCGGCGGCAACGGGTTCGCCGAACTACAGTGACGGAGTCTTCGTCAACATCGAACCCGCATCGTTGGTCAGCGCGGATAGCGGACAAATACTCGGCATCGCAAGAGAATTCGTGGAGGCGCGTCGGGACAGCCGGCCGCCTGCGCCGATCCCGTTGGCCGCGCCGGAGATCTCCCACGGTGACGCCGGCCAGCTGGCCGTCAGCTGGTTCGGCCATTCGAGTGTGCTGGTGGAAATCGACGGCTACCGCGTGCTGACGGATCCGGTGTGGAGCAACCGATGCTCACCGTCGGGCATCGTCGGCCCGCACCGGTTGCATCCACCGCCGGTGCAAGTGGAAGGGCTGCCCGCGCTCGACGCGGTGGTGATCAGCCACGACCATTACGACCACCTCGATACCGCCACCATCGTCGCGTTGGCCCGCACTCAGCGGGCTCCGTTCTTCGTGCCGCTCGGTGTCGGCGCCCACCTGCGTTCGTGGGGTATCCCCGAGCAGCGCATCGTCGAATTGGATTGGTGTCAGAGCTCGAAGGTCGGCGAGCTCACCGTGATCTGCCTGCCGGCACGACACTTCTCCGGGCGCCTGTTCAACCGCAACAACACGCTGTGGGCGTCGTGGGGGCTGGTCGGTCCCAGTCATCGCGCGTACTTCGGCGGCGACACCGGATACACCAAGAGCTTCGCGCAAATCGGCGCCGATCACGGACCGTTCGATCTGACCCTGCTGCCCATCGGCGCCTACAACGCGGCGTTCACGGATGTCCACATGAACCCCGAGGAGGCGGTCCAGGCACACCTGGATGTCACGAACTCGGGGTCGGGACTGTTGGTGCCGATTCATTGGGGCACGTTCCGGCTGGCGCCGCATCCGTGGGCTGAGCCGGTTGAGCGGTTGCTGGTGGCGGCTGAGGCCGAAGACGTTGCGGTGGCTGTACCGACGCCTGGTCAGCGTGTCGATGCGGCCCAGCCCGGGAGATTCAATTCGTGGTGGCGGTTCTGAGCGGCTGACCTGGCTACAGTGCCAGATGTGAACCTCGAGTATTTCGACTCCGACAAGCTGGGGACGTTCACGCGATGACGACCGGCGGCCTCACCGATGCCGAAGTAGCGCAGCGGATCGCCGAGGGTAAGAGCAACGATATCCCGGAACGCGCCGCACGCAGCATCGCCGAGATTGTCCGGGCCAACGTTTTCACCCGGATCAACGCGATCCTGGGCGTGCTGCTGATGATCGTGGTGGCGACCGGCTCGTTGATCAACGGACTGTTCGGACTGCTCATTATCGCCAACAGCGTCATCGGCATGGTCCAGGAGATCCGGGCCAAACAGACGCTGGACAAGCTGGCGATCGTCGGGCAGGCGAAACCGTTAGTGCGCAGGCAATCCGGAACTCTATCGCTGTCACCCAGGGAGGTAGTGCTCGACGACATCATCGAACTCGGCCCCGGGGACCAGATCGTCGTCGACGGACAGATCGTCGAAGAGGAGAACCTCGAGGTCGACGAATCGCTGCTGACCGGCGAGGCGGACCCGATCGGCAAGGACATCGGCGACGCGGTGATGTCGGGTAGCTTTATCGTGGCGGGTGCCGGTGCTTACCGCGCCACCAAGGTCGGGCCGGAAGCCTTTGCCGCCAAGATGGCCGACGAAGCCAGCAAGTTCACCTTGGTGAAATCCGAACTGCGCAACGGCATTAACCGGATTCTGCAGTTCATCACCTATCTTCTGGTGCCGGCCGGTCTGTTGACGATCTACACCCAGTTGTTCACCACGCATGCGGGGTGGCGGCAGTCCGTGCTGCGGACGGTCGGCGCGCTGGTGCCGATGGTGCCCGAAGGTCTGGTGCTGATGACGTCGATCGCCTTCGCGGTCGGCGTCATCAGGCTCGGTCAGCGTCGATGCCTGGTGCAGGAATTGCCAGCCATCGAGGGGTTGGCCCGCGTCGACGTGGTCTGCGCCGACAAGACGGGCACCTTGACCGAAAACGGGATGCGGGTTTCGGCTCTCGAAGAGCTGGCCGCGCAACCCGAACCTGTTGCCGATGTGCTGGCTTCGCTGGCCGCGGCCGACCCGCGCCCTAACGCCAGCATGCAAGCGATCGCCGAGACTTATGACCAGCCACCCGGCTGGGTCACCACCGCGACAGCACCTTTCAAGTCCGCCACCAAGTGGAGCGGCGTGTCGTACGGCGACCACGGCAACTGGGTGATCGGCGCTCCCGATGTGCTGCTCGATCCGGCTTCGGCGGCCGCCGGGCAAGCCGAGCGGATCGGCGCGAAAGGGCTGCGAGTGCTGCTGTTGGCGGCTGCCGACGTGGCCGTGGATGATCCGGACGCGCCGGGTCAGGTTACCCCGGTCGCGCTGGTCGTGCTGGAGCAGAAGGTGCGGCCCGACGCCCGCGAGACCCTGGATTACTTTGCCACCCAGGATGTCGACGTCAAGGTGATTTCGGGCGACAACGCGGTGTCCGTCGGTGCGGTCGCCGGCGAGCTTGGGCTGCATGGCGAGACCATGGATGCCCGTCAACTCCCCACGGAACAAGCCGAATTGGCTGATGCGCTGGAAACCCACACCACCTTCGGCAGGGTGCGGCCCGACCAGAAACGCGCGATCGTGCATGCCCTGCAATCACGTGGTCACACCGTGGCGATGACCGGCGACGGCGTCAACGATGTGCTGGCCCTCAAGGATGCCGACATCGGCGTCGCGATGGGTGCCGGCAGCCCCGCATCCCGCGCGGTAGCGCAGATCATATTGCTGGACAACCGTTTTGCCGCGTTACCGTATGTCGTCGGTGAGGGTCGGCGAGTCATCGGCAACATCGAACGAGTTGCCAACCTGTTTCTGACCAAGACGGTGTATTCGGCGCTGCTGGCGCTCCTGGTGGGTCTCGAATGCCTGTTTTCCAAGCTACTTAAGGCCGACCCCCTGCTGTTTCCGTTCCAGCCGATCCACGTCACCATCGCGGCTTGGTTCACCATCGGCATCCCGTCGTTCATCCTGTCGCTGGCGCCCAACAATGAGCGCGCTTATCCGGGCTTCGTGCGCAGGGTGCTGACGTCGGCGCTGCCGTCGGGCATTGTCGTCGGCGTGGCGACCTTCGTCTCGTACCTGATGGCGTACAAAGGCCGGCACGCCACGTTCCAGCAACAGGACCAGGCGTCGACGGCGGCGTTGATTACCTTGCTGGTGACCGCCCTATGGGTGCTCGCGGTGGTGGCGCGTCCCTACCAGTGGTGGCGGGTGGCGCTGGTGGCTGCCTCGGGGCTGGCCTACGTGGTGATCTTCAGCCTCCCGCTGGCGCAGAAGAAGTTCTTTCTCGACCCGTCGAATGTGGCAGAGACGTTGACCGCGTTGGGTATCGGCGTGCTGGGTGCCACGGCGATTGAGGCGATCTGGTGGATCCGGGCCAGAATGCTGGGTGTGCAGCCGCGGTTGTGGCGTGAGTCGGGATAGTTGGGGCCCCGCAAGTTAGGCTGCACGCAGTCACCGAGAGAGGACGGTAGGCATGGGGTTTCTGGATAAAGCCAAGGATCTGTTGGCGCAAAACGCCGACAAGGTCGAGACTGCGATCGACAAAGCGGGCGAGTTCGTCGACGAAAAGACGCAGGGCAAGTACAGCGACGCCATCCACAGGGTGCAGGAAGAGGCCAAGAAGGCCGCCGGTCCGGGCGACTCCGCCGACCAGCAGAACTGATCGCATGGCGAAACTTTCCGGATCCATCGACGTACCGCTGCCGCCAGCGGACACCTGGCAGCACGCCTCTGATCTGTCCCGCTTTAAGGACTGGCTGAGCATCCACCGGGTGTGGCGCAGCACGTTGCCGGACGTCCTGGAAAAGGGCACGGTCGTCGAGTCCATCGTCGAGGTCAAGGGCATGCACAACCGGATCAAGTGGACGATCGTGCATTACAGACCGCCCGAGGCCATGACGCTTGACGGTGTCGGCGTCGGCGGCGTCAAGGTCAAGTTGATGGCCAAGGTGAAGCCGAAGGATGACGGCTCGGCGGTCACCTTCGATGTGCACCTTGGTGGGCCGGCGTTATTCGGGCCGATCGGCATGGTCGTTGCCGCCGCGCTGCGTGGCGATATCCGTGAATCGCTGCAAAAGTTCGTCATGGTGTTCGCCACTCCTGATCCGAGGCCCGGCCGGGGCCGAAACGGAGACGGCGGCGCGCGTCGCTGAGGCCCACCTCGAAGTCGGCTAATGTCGCAACCATGATTCGCCGGCTGCACCCTGGTTGGCTGGTGGCGCTCTTTGCCGCGATCGTGTCGGCCAGCGCGTGGATGCCATGGGTGACGACGGCGGTCGGTGGCGGCGGCTGGGCCAACGCCATCGGGGGTAGGCACGGTAACCTGGCACTTCCGCCGGGGTTTGGTCCGGGCCAACTCATCGTCTTGCTGTCCTCGACGCTGCTCGTAGCTGGGGCGGTCGCCGGCCGCGGCCTGTCCATTAGACTTGCTTCCGTTGCCGCGCTGGCTATTTCGCTGCTGCTGGTGGCGCTCACGGTGCTGTACTACAAGCGCAACGTGAACCCGCCGGTGTCAGCCGAATACGGACTATATGTCGGTGCAGTCGCCGCGGTGTGTGCCGTAGCGTGTTCGCTTTGGACGTTGGCCGCCGCGTTGACCGCCAGTCGGTCTCGCGGGTGAGAACTCAGTCAGACGGGAAGTTGTGTTTGCCGGAGGCGGAGCTGTCGCCGGGCTCATTGACGCCGAACACAAACGGGGCGAACACGACTTCGCGGCCATCCGGGTCGCGATAGGTGACCGCTCCTGTCGCTGCCCAGTACGGATGCTGCTCAACCGATTGCAGCGCTGCGCGCTGCAGCCGCGCGACCGCAGCCTGCTGCGCGCGCTCGTCAGGGAAGTACAGGCATAGCTGTTCGTGGCGGTCCACCGGGACCGCGTCGACCGCCTCCACGATTTCCATCGTCAGGTTCGAACTCGGCAGGCCGAAGATCGCACCGTTGCTGCCGAAGCTGCCTTCAAACGTTTCATATAGTGGCAGCCCGACCAGCTCGCGGTAGAACCGCACCGTTTCTTTGAAGTTCGCCGAACGCCGGGCAAAGCGGATGGCACCGATCGATCCCAACTCTTTGGGCCACTGCGTTGTCCGGCGCGGCTTTTGGTTATCCACTGCTATCTATAGGCGATCGGGTTACGGGCGAGCATCACAGCCCGATCGCGCTTGCCGCCGAATCCGCGGTATCCCAGCGGCGCAGCTGTGCGCCGGGGGCCCACGTCGAATGGGTACCACTGGAAATGCGTTCCGGCAGTTGGAGTTTGCATACCGGGCCGTCGGCGAGCCGGGCGGCATCGAAGATCACGCAGTACGAGGCGTCGGCGTTCATGTCGGTGGTGAGGGTGACCAGGTAGCCGTCGTCCTCACCGGTACTGCCGACGCGTGGCGCCATTGCGGTCTCGCTGCCGTAGACACCTTCACCGAAGGAATAGCCCTGCTGGTTTCCGGTCAGCAGGTCGTGTTGCACAAGCCCGTCGAACAGGAACCAGCCCGGTTTTCCGGTAGCGGCATAGGTGTAGCGGTAATTGGCGGCCGCATACTCGGGGTTGATGGTCCCGAACTCGGTGATGGACTCCGACAGTCGCTCTTCCTTCACCGCGCCGGTGACCAGGTTGAAGCGCCATCGGTGCAGCCGGGTCTGCAGCCGATCCAGCGCCAGGAAGCGAAAGAGCCTTTCCCACTTCGTTCCGCCGGTATCCAACGGCTGAGGATCGCCTTCGAAGAAGCCGTCGAGAACGATCTCATCGCCGTCCTCGTAGGCGTTGGTGAAGTGCAGGACGAACGTCGGATCCGCCTCGAACCACCGGATGTCGCCGGTTGCGCCCCGGCGGGGGAGCACCGCGAAACGGGACGGCATGTCCGGATAGAACCGCGGCATGTGCACATCGTGTTCGAGCAGCCCGGGATCCCAGAACAACGGGAAATCGTTGAGTATCACGTAGTTTTCAGTGAACGCCATGTCGTGCGGCAACCGCGGCCCGGGTAGCGGGATGTCGACGTAGTGCGCCAGCTCGTTGCTCTCGTCGACGACGCCGTAGCGCATGTACGGGTCCTGCTTGCTGTAATTGAAGAACAGCAGTTCGCCAGTCTTGTTGTCCACCTTCGGATGCGCTGACACGCCCCAGTCGACCGGGAAATCTCCGTTCCAGCTCTCCTTGCCCGAGCGTATCGGCCGAGTACGGGTCGACCCGGTATAGGTCACCGCATTGGTAGAAGCTGGTCAGCGCGATTCCTCGGTGGACGATGACGTCGGTGCTCGACGCGTCCTTCATCCGGGTTCGCGCGCCCCAGCCCTTATCCCGCTTGGCCAATTGCACCGGCTCGGCCAAACCGGGCCACAGCGGTTCGCCCGCTTCGTTCTCCGCCAGGAATCCATCGGTGCGGATAAAGCGGTTGCGGTAGAAGGCTTTTCCATCCCGGAAACCGACGACGTGCAGCATGCCGTCGCCGTCGAACGGGTGATAGGTCTTAAATGCCGGGTGCAGTGGGTTCTCGGTGTTGCGCAGGTAGATGCCGTCGAGGTCGCGGGGGATTTCGCCCTCGACGGCGGTCAGGTCGTCGGCGTCCCACTCGGTGGTCTGCGGTCGCCACGGACCGGTCCGGTAGGGATGGTCGTCGTCTTCGGGCAGCGTCGACAGGAACTTGCCGACGATCTCGACGTCCGTCTGAATGGCCATTTTTCAAACGCCTTTCGTCGTGCTGACGACGAAACTGACCGTGGTGGCGGTGCTGCCGCCGAAGTTCAGCGTGCCAAAGGTTTTCGCACCCTCGACCTGGTAGTCGCCGGCGGCGCCGCTGACCTGTTTTGCCGCGTCGAGAAGCATGCGCACACCGGAGGCCCCGACCGGGTGTCCGCCGCCGATCAGTCCGCCGCTGGGGTTGATCGGCAGCCGGCCGCCGATTTCGATCTCACCGTTTTCGATGGCCTTCCACGATTCGCCCGGGCCGGTCAGCCCGATGTGGTCGATGGCCAGGTACTCGCTGGGAGTGAAGCAGTCGTGCACCTCGATCCCGTCGAGGTCGTCGAGCGTCACTTGCGCGCGTCGCAAGGCGTCCAGGACCGCCGCCCGCACATGCGGCAGCACGTAGGGGTCGGCTTTTCCGGGCGGCGCGGTCCAGTTTTTGCCGCAGACCCAGCCCGACGGTGCGGTGTCCCCAGCCCTCGATGCGGCCGATCGGGCGCGCGTCAGGATGGTCACGCAGATAGCCGTCGTTGACCAGGACCAGGCCCGCCCCGCCATCGGTCATCTGGCTGCAGTCGAAGCGCCGCAGCCGGCCCTCGGTGACCGGGTTGGTCGCGTCGTCGTCCGTGATCGGGTCGGGGATGGTCCAGTCGCGCGTCTGCGCGTTGGGATTGCGTCGTGCGTTGGCGAAGTTGAGCTGAGCGATCGCCCGCAGATGCGTGTCGTCCAGACCGTAGCGCCGGTCGTATTCGTCGGCGACTTGCGCGAACATCGACGGCCACAGGTAGCGCGCGCCAGTCCCCTCGTGGCCCGTCCACGCGGCCGCGCCCAGGTGCTGGGCCGCGGTGTCGCCGGGGACCGTCTTCTCCAGCTCGATACCCACCACGAGCGCGGTGTCGTAGGCGCCGGACCGCAGGTCGGCCATCGCCGACAGCGCCGCCACGCTGCCGGATGCGCACGCGGCTTCGTGCCGCGAGGCCGGGGTGTCCCAAAGTCCGTCGCAGACCGTGGCCGGCATCGCCCCGAGGTGGCCCTGGCCGGCGAACATCTCACCGAAGGCGTTGGCGACGTGGACGACGCCGATGTCGGCATGCGTCCACTTTGGCCGAGGCGAGCGTGCCCTCGACGACCTCGCTAGTCAGAGCGGCGAAGTCGCGGTCTTCTTTGGTCAGATTGCGGGCGAAATCGCTCTGGTAGCCACCCAGGATCCACACACTTGTCGAACCATCCATACGCCGCACGGTACTCCTGGATGGCTCCCGCTCGGGTCCATCCGGCAACCGCGCAAGCCCCCAAAGAAATCGAGGGTCAAGCGGTCCCGTCGGCTCTCGGGCTGAACCGACGGGACCTTGGTGGGCGCATAGGCCGGCCTACGCGCACCCCCCTTTGGTCTATTACCGCGCATCGCGGTGGACAAACATGTCGGATGGGCCCACAACCCACTCTAGAAGGCGGGCTGACCTGGTGAAAGAGCGGCTTATCCCTGTTCGGCGTCGGCGAGGTCGATGGCTGCCAGTTCGACGCCCTTGGTTTCGCGGGCAACCACGGCGGCCACGGCGCTGACCGCGGCGGTAGTGGCCAGGTACCAGGAGATGGGAACCGCGGATTTGTAGGTCTCGAGCAAACGAACCGCAATGATGGGTGCAAGCGAACCGGCCACAATCGAGGTGACCTGATAACCGAGCGACACCCCTGAGTAGCGCATGCGGGTCGGGAACATCTCCGCCATGGCGGCCGGCTGGACCGCATACATGAGGGCGTGGAACACCAGGCCAATGATGATGGCCGACATGATGATCACGTTGTGCCCGCTGTTCATCATCGGGAATGCGAAGAATCCCCAGCTGCAGGCGCAGACGGCGCCGACGAAATAGATTGGGCGCCTGCCGAATCGGTCACTGAGATGCCCGGCCACGGGGATGGCAGCGAAATGCACGGCGTGCGCGGCCAGCAGCCACCACAAGATGGTCTTGGTGTTCGCATGGACATAGACTTTGAGATACGTAATGGAGAATGTGACCACCAGGTAGTACATGGTGTTCTCGCCAAAACGTAAACCCATCGCAGTGAAAACGCCTCGAGGGTAACGCTTTAGCACCTCGAAGACGCCGAGCCTGGTTGCTTTGGAGCGCTCGGCGGTTTGCTGTGCTTCCAGGAAGATCGGTGCTTCGGTCACCAGGGTGCGGATGTAGTAGCCGATCAGAACGACGACAGCCGACAACCAGAACGCGACCCGCCAGCCCCAGCTCAGGAACGCCGCGTCTGAGAGTTTCGAGGTGAGGACCAGCAGAACCCCGGTGGCAAGGATGTTGCCACCCGGCACACCGGCCTGCGGCCAACTCGCCCAGAAGCCGCGGCTCGGGTTGGGGCTGTGTTCGGCGACCAGTAGCACTGCACCGCCCCATTCGCCGCCGACGGCGAAGCCCTGAATGAACCGCAGTGCCACCAGCAGCGCCGGCGCCCAGTAGCCGATCTGGCCGAACGTCGGCAGGCAACCCATCAGAAAGGTGGCCGTACCCACCAGGACCAGGCTGAGCTGCAACAGCTTCTTGCGTCCGTACCGATCCCCGAGTTGGCCGAACACGATGCCGCCGAGCGGGCGCGCGGCGAAACCGACGGCGTAGGTCACGAAGGCGGCGAGGATCGCGTCGAGTTCGTTGCCGCCCTTCGGAAAGAACACCTTGCTGAAAACCAGCGTTGCCGCGGTGCCGTAGAGGAAGAATTCGTACCATTCGACGACGGCGCCGGCCATGGAAGCCGCGACCACGCGGCGAAGGTAGGCCGACGCCTTGAATCTACTGGGCTGCGCTTCATTGCGGACGCTCATCGGCCGCTTCTCCTTGTCGAGCTGCCCACTGGTTTTCGCAAGTCATGGGTGGTGGTGTGCTGGCGATGGCAGCGTATCCGCTGGTAGAGCGTCTCGCAGACGAACACGCGGCGGATTTTCGCTTCCGCCGCTTCCTCGTCCGGCCCATGATGCCCATCCGTCACGGCAAGTTTGGCGTCGGGTTGATGTGCCCGCATCGGCGCGGCGTCCTCGCCGGTTAGCGAGCCGTGACTGATTTAATCCCAGTACCGCGCAGCGGCGTTCCTGCAGCTCAGATGTAGTTTTCACTGCCAGACTGAAAATCAGTGAGAACTTCCCGTGATCTCCCCTTCTGCGCTTGTGCCCCAGAAACCGACTTCCTCCGTGACTCTGGAATGCCTACTCCTCAGGCAGTGCTGGCCTCACGCCCCAGGAAGGAGTTTAAGAAAGCTGGAAAACGCAGCTTATTAGTATCATAATATTGATATCGTATTCTTACTGGTTTGCCTGTTGTCTAGGAGACGGCCTTGGCGTACGTAATCACTGCGTCCCGCATACTTGCGATTACCGCTGCCGGTAACGCCGGCAAGCCAGGCAATAACGCAAAGGGATAAATGAACGTCAGGCAGGCATCGGCAGCCATCCGCCCCCCATCGCCGAGGTCCAACAAGTATCGGCCTAGTCCCAGGCTCCGCGCCGCCGCCCTCGCAGAAGCCTGCATACCGTCCACCGCCGCAGCCGATGGCCAGCACAGCCAGCCACATCGCCGTCCCCCGGATCGTTTCGACTCGGACCGCCGCGCAATCGCTGAGATTAGGTGAGTCATGTGATGACTGTCTACCAAGTGATTAGCGAGCTCGAAAAGTGTTACCCCGCACCGTGTGAGGCGTGCGGTGCCGTCAGGGGCGAACCGTGCAACGAGGTTTGCCCAATTGCCGTCATCCAAGCCCGCCTGAATAAAATTATAAAATAAGTTCTCCTGCAACATTTTTCGAATCTACGACTCCGATTTGCGGCTGCTGCCGACAATTCGCCGCGTGGTCCGTGAGCTAGAGCGCGCCTGCCGAGCACCGCGCAGATAGACGCGCCGTATCCTGCGCGCATGCAACTTCGAGTTGATTGACTGCGAGCGACCACTGCTGCTCGCGATCCGGCAGATGGTCTGCTTGATCGAAGGCGGACGCCGAACACGGCGCGGATAGATGAGCTGCTCGACGAACCAGAAATCCTGACCAAATTGGCACACCGCCGCCTTAGCGCGGCGGCCGGTTTGCCCTGCGGCCGGTCCACTCCGTTCGACTCTGAGGAAAAACCGGATGACAATTAAAGAGTGAGGGAGACGCTTGGTCTTGCCCTCCGGAGGGGTTGCGTGAATTGCAGTGAGCGGTTATTTCTGGGTGCCCGAGAAGCCGGATGCGGCCGTATGGGGCGCGTTTGCGGCGGACGGTGGACATAAGCCCGAGGTGATTCTTGCAGCCGGCCTGGTCAATGATCCGCGGGTAATAAGGTCGAACCGCGCCGGCGGTCGCGTCTTCATGTCGTCGGGCGCCGCGACTGTCAAGGCGTTTCAGCCGATTACGCTGTGGGGCCAACTCGACGCGGGCCCTGTCGTCACGCTCGTCAACGCGTACAACCACGGCCGAGACGGCGCCTACTTCGGATCGCCACACTACAAAGCGGACTACGCCGTGTTGGGCGACCGCCACGTGAGCGGCGTCGATCAGCTATTCAGCGCCGTCCGATTCCGCTTTGGTGATCCCTATTGGCTAGGCCACCTTCGGGAAAGCAAGGCCAGCGCCGTCGATGGCGACGGTTCCGCACTGAGAGTCGAAACATCTGACGATGGCAACTGGCTGGTGTACACCGCCGGGCTTCCGGCGACATTGCGGCGACTTAAAACCTTGGTGGTGTCGGGTTGCCTGGCGCTAGCCGAATTGGCGCTGGACCAGGATTTTGCCGCCCGGGATACGCACGTGCGTATCAATGACTGCGATCCTTGGCTCAGCGTCCACGGACCCGGGGATGACGCGCCCCCGAACGAGCTTGACGCCAACACGCTGTTGCGTCGGGAGGAACTCACAGTCGAGCGGTTCGCGAAGTGGATCCCGTTCAACGACAAATTGGACGGACTTGCCTCCGTGGCGGCTCGCCCGATCAAGGCGCCGCTGCAGACTCAGGTTCTTGTGGTTACACCCCTAATCGAAGGGTTGCACCGCCGGATGCCCGAGACTTTTGAGCAATCGAAATTCGCCAGCGCATCGCCCGGCGTGCTGAACCGGATCAAAGAAGCCGCCCGGCACGCCGCGAGGGTCACGGCTACAAGTAGACGAAATTTGGACCCTCAGCAAATTGACGTTGCGGTGACGAAGGCGGTCTCCCTCATTGACGATGTCGACTTCCTGCAGCGTGCCACCGATGTAGTGACGAAGGTCTGTGCCGTGATACCGGAGATCGCAGAGTCAGTGGCTGATCTGCCGGAGTGCCTAACGAAGGCTCGCAACGAGATGGCCCACCAATTGCCGCTCGACGAGGAAAAAGAGCCGATAGAGGTTCGGTATCTCCGTTGGTCAGTCGTCGCCAGCGTCACACCGTGGATATTACGGGGCCTGCTTCTGCTCGAGGCTGGCATCGATCCGAGCGTCCTGCACGATCGGCACCTGGCGTATGGCCAATTTCTCTCCTTCCGGGCCAATGTCGCCCAATTTGTCCGCGAACTAGCCTGAGCACCTCCACCGGCGGATGGTTCAACCGGCCGGTGAACACCTTGCCGTTATCAGTCAAGATCTGCTCGGGCGCACCATAGCTGGCCAGGGCCGCCCGCAAACCATCACAGACCGCGCGGGTGCGCTCCCGGACCATCAACCGCGCACACACGCACATCCGCGAGTGATCATCAATCCCCGTCAAAGCTTTAGCGCTGGTGCCATCGGCCAGCGGGAAACCGCCCACGACATCCATCTGCCACAACTCCATCGGCGCGCCACGCTCCCAGCGTTTCCACTTACGCGAACGCCGATCCCGCAGACTCGGATCGATCAGCCCGGCCCGCACCAGAGCCCGATGCACCGCCGACTCCGACGGCACCGGAACTACCCGGCGCTTGGCCAACTCGAACACCAACCGCCGCGGACCCCATTACGGCCGGGACCGGCGCAAGTCCAACACCATCCCCTCCACCGCAGCCAAACACACGTTCCTAGGGAAGAAAGTTCTGGCGCGACCATAGGATAGTTCTGCGGAAACGATTCTGACGTTTTCGGGCGAAGGCCATGCACGGTAATGGCGTCCTTCGATTATCCCGCGGCCGGCGGTCGTGCCACGAAGGTGGGACGGAATCCGTACTGGGGTACGGCGCGGCCCGAGGGCTGGCTCATATTGTCGCCCACTGGAACTCCGGGCACGCCCGCGACCACCGCGGGAGCAGGGGCGACCATCGGTGTGCCCCCCAGCGTCGAGGACAGCGGGCTGTGCAGCGGCTCAGGGGCGGTCCAGCTTGGCGGTACCGAGAGCGCGCCGACGATGGGCGAGCGGCCTAACGCCGCAGCCACTCCGCTGCCCGCCCCTTCGATGCCCATCAGCGGGGGTGCGACCACCTCGGCCGCACTACTTGCGGCGTGCGCGGCTGCTTCGGAGGCTTGTCCGCTGAGCCACATGAAATCGGCTGCGGTGCCCATGAAGTTGCCCGGCATGTAGAAGCCCGACGAAAAGATCGTGTTCAAGATGTTGGCGTTCAAAAACTTGCCGAGGGCTGACCCGTCGGTCCCGGAGAGGAGATTGAGCAGTCCGGACAGCCCGCTGCCGGACTGGCCCGAGGTCGTCGACAAGATTCCGAGTCCTAGATCGTCGAGGATGCCGCCCAACCCCGATCCGGACACGACTGGGTTGGCCAGACCTTGCAGTGCGCTGGGTATCGACGAAATCAGTTGTGACAGAGTGGTGTGCTCTGCGCCGGCCGCGCCGGCCGCGCTGGCTTGGGCTTGTGCGACCGCCGCCGTTTGGGCGCCCAGCCCGTTGGGGGTGGTGCTGTCTCGCGGCTGGGTGAATGACGTCAGCTGGGCGGCCAGTGCTGAGGCGTTGGCGTAGCCGTACATGGCGGTGGCGTCTTGGGCCCACATCTCGGCGTACTGGGCCTCGGTCGCTGCGATCGCCGGGGTGTTTTGACCCAAGATGTTGCTGGCGAGCAGTCCCGCGAGTTGTGCGCGATTGGCCGTGATCACCGACGGGGGCACCGTGGCGGCCAAGGCGGCCTCGTAGGCCGCTGCTGCAGCCTCGGATTGGGCGGCGGTCTGCTCGGCCTGGGACGCGGTGGTGCTCAACCAGGCAAGGGCAGGTGCGGCAGCTGCGGCCATCGATGCCGATGCTGGGCCGTGCCAATCGTCGCTGGTCAACGTCGTCAGGACCGTGCCGTAAGACACTGCGGCCGAACGCAATTCGGCCGCTAATTCGTTCCAGGCCGATGCTGCGGCCAGCATCGGAGCCGAACCCGGCCCGACGTACAGCCGCGCCGAGTTGATCTCGGGTGGAAGCGTTGCGAAATCGACCATCGTCCGTCCCTCATGCCGATGAAATGCTCATCGTCGTAGGACGGTTGCCGGGGCAGATGCGGTTGCATGGACAGTCCACGAATCGCGCGCCGAGGACGGTTGATTCTGCTACCGAGGCATTAAATGGCGATTGCTTCTACGACGCTGAAGGGTGAGGCCGTTTCGACTACCCGCGTCAGGCGAAAGCCGGCGCGTCCCAGCAGCTGGCCATATTCGTCGGCAGTGCGCTCACGCCCGGCGGCACAGACCAACATTTCCAGGTCTATCCACTTGCCCAGGAACTCGCGACCGTGGCTTGGGATCACGAACTCGACGAGCAGCACGTGCTTCCCGATCCCGGCCGCCGTGCGCACGTTGCTGAGTATTTTCAGCGGGTCCTCGTCGGGCCAATCGTGAATCACGTTTTTGAGGACGTACATGTCACCGCCTTCGGGCACGACGTCAAAGAACGATCCCCCGAGAACGCGGACTCGGTCGGCGATATTGTGTTCGTCGAGCAAGGCCGGCGCTCCTGCCGCCACGTCGGGCAGGTCGAACAGGATGCCGCGCGCCTGGGGTGTCGCAGCCAGGATTGCGGCCAGCAGCCGGCCATGCCCACCGCCCACGTCGAGGATGGTGCCGTAGCGACTGAAGTCGTATGCGGCGGTCACCGAGGCGACCGCGAGTTCGGACATGCTCGTCATCGCGCGATCGAAGATTTCGGCGAGTACTGGCTCGTCGGCAAGCAACTCGAACCCGGATGCGCCGCGTAACTTGGGGATAATTGCCTCGCCGGTCCGGATGGCGTCCGTGAGGTGGCTCCACATCTCGCAATGGTCGGGATAACCCACTAATTGGGCCATTCCGGCCAACGACACCTCAGCGTCGCTGCGCAGCGTGTTCGCTAACGGGGTGAGGTCGTACCGGCCATCCCGGCGCTGACGGAAGATGCCTCGCGAGATCAAGGCCCGCAGCAGTCGCCGGACGGTATCGGCGTCCGCGTCGATCGCTGCCGCCAGCTCCTGCGCCGTGAGTGGTCCTTCAGCCAGCGCGTCCGCAATTCCAAGGTCGGCTGCCGTGGTGATGGCGTGGGCGCACCAACCGGCCGTGATCATTTCCATCATTACGGCGGGACCCGGAAGCATCCGTCGATGCAGCTGACCGATGCGATACCGCGCAGTTTCGATGGCCCGCACGACTCTGGCGGGCGGAAGCTTCGACATGACCATGAGGTTCAGCGCATCCCTTCGGCGTCGACATCGGGACGGTCCGGAAACAGGTGACGGCCCGAGGGTGCGACGTAGGCCGGATTTGCGGTTACACCGCCGGTGGCGCTAACGATGACTTCTGCTCCCACCTCGTAGAGCCCGCTGTCCACCCGTACGAACGCGTTATAGACACCCTGGGGCGCGGAATACAAGAACTGCGCGAGATTGGGGTCGAAGTTGTTGGGGTTGTAGGGCATCGAACTTGGCAGGACAGTGAACGAAGGCCAAGTCTCACAGCGCAGTTGCGGTGTGGGCGGGACCGGCACTAAGAACCACTAAGAACAGGGTCACAACAATCCCCTTGTCGGTCTTGTTGATCAGGCTGAACTCGACCCCTTCGCCGGTTATTCCCTGCGCATTCACAATCATCCCAGGAGGAGTGGACATGTCGTTACTCCTTCGATACCTCGGTCGTGGATTTTGGCGGTTCGTCGAAATGGGGGTCGCTGGTCACCGTTCGATGGTGCAGCGGCGTACGTGCACCTGACACGCGTAGTCGGCTACCTGTGTTTTTTGGCGCCTTCTACTTGAACTCCATCTGCGTCGCGCCCTCGGGTCATCGAGCAGAAGGCGTGCAGCCTTCTCGGCGACCTGCGAAATCGACAAACCGTCACTGACCAACGACAACACGGCTTGATACCTTTGCTCAGCCACGCTCAACTCCGGTATGAGTCGACATACGCCAGCCACATCAAGACGAAGCTGGGTAACGTGCCCCTGTCGGCGCTCAACAGTGAAACCGTGCGCCGCTGGTACGCCGGTCTGGGCAACGATCACCCAACCCGCAACGCGGACGCCTACGGACTAATTCATGCGGTCTGCGCTACGGCGGTCACCGATGGGCTGCTGACCGCCAACCCGTGCCAGATCACGCGAGCGATGAACGCACCGACCAAACGTCAGGCGGTCAGCTTGGACGTGGACGAAATCGGCAAGCTGGCCAACGAGATTCAACCCGAACGGCTGAAGCCTTTGTGCTGATTACCGCCTGGTGCGGCATGCGCTGGGGCGAGGTCATCGAACTACGCCGCAAGGACATCGCACCGGAAGCGTCGGTGACCAGCGTTCGCCTTGCCGTGACGCATCGCGAGGGCAAGTGCAACATCGACACGCCGAAGTCAGGCAAGCCCAGAACGGTGATCGTGCCGCCGCACATCCGCGAAGACATCAAGGCCCATCACGCGGTGCACACCGCCGAAGATGCTGGCGCACTGCTGTTCCCGCCAGCCGAGAATGGGTGCCATCTCAACGACAGCGTGTTTCGCGAGTATTACGTCGTCACGTTGCAAGACCACTAGAAGGGCCTGTGCGGCAAGTCGGATTCTCGAACTAGCCCCCGCCTTCAACAATGACGTGCCGACAAGCCAGGCCCGCTTGCCGCTGGTCTAGAAAATCGCTGACCTGCTACGCGGGCCGTATCAGCTGAATCAGGATGGCGAAGTGATCTTGCCGTTCACGATCCTGAGCCGGCTACGTCAACCCGTTATTCCCGGGTGCGCCGAGGAGGAGCAGGCTGCCGGTGCCGCCGGTACCCGCGGTGCTCACCAGCACTCCCGTCGTGAACGGCGCCGCCGCCGCGTTGGCCGCCTGGATCGCCGATCCAATCCCGGTCAAATCCCCGGACGCTATGGCAAAAGCCTCCGGAACTGCGGTCACAAAAGACATTCGCGACTCCTAGTTATCAGGCTGGTCTGGTTCGGGAATGGATCACCAGTTGCACTTCGCTAGGTCATCGGCGATGCCGTCTAACGTGTCGCCCTCGCCCCGCAAAAATGCGTCGGCTGCCACCTTCGAGTCGGGCAGGCGGTTATCAGGGCGGTCGGCAATCAACACGTACAGGCCGTAGCCCTCGGCTGACGGGTCGAGGCTGCGGTTGCGCCGCAACAGCAACCCTTTGGCCGTAGCTTCGCGGCTTAGCTCGCTCTCAACCTCTCTGCAAGCACTCCTGGTCCGAACGTGGTTCTCCGGCAAAACAGTCACTCCATTTCTTCTTCCGCCATCACAGCTCCCTGGTTCATCACTCGAACTGAGGTTGATGAGAAGGCCTGAGACGGTTTGTGGCTCGATCGCGAGCACGGTGTCTGCGTGGTTCACCCACGGCTGCAGCAGTCGTTCATAACGCGAGACTTGTTCAGGATCAGCGACAGGGCGCGCCCAGCCGGTGGCGACAACGCTCCAGCCGGATCGACTCCACGGGTCCAACTCGTCTGCCTCGTAGGCGACGACCGCACCGCCGGAGTCGGCGGATGTGACCACAGTGGAGATTGCTCTGGTCAGCCGCGTCCGGATGATGATTCGGCCCTCATCGACCACATGGTTAACCGGACGGATGGCCGGCAAGGCGTTCAAGGTGAACACCACCCGGCCAAAATCGACGCTTGCCAACAGCCGAATCGCCTCGGACGGATGTAGCACGTGGCTGTCATTGGCCGGTTGAGATTGACCAAGACCGCCGTCATAGCTCTGCATCATCACTGCGCTGTCCAATTGCCGTACGCTACGCGCGTCTTCGGACGCACTCCGCCAGGATGAGACTGAGGGCTGCGAATGAAGTAGGGCCAAACGGCCCTAAGTGGCATCACTGATGGCTATGGCTACCGCATTCCTTGGAACTTCTGGAATGCCTGGCATGTTCCGGCTTTCAACTGCTCCCCGATCGCGTCACGGCGTCAGAAAGTGCCGGCGGGTACCCCGCAACCAGCAATCCTGTCGGGGTATGGCCAGCAATCTGACCAGCGCAGCAAAGAATAAGCAGAGAATGAGCGCAGCTATCAGGCAACCCTAAAATACCCTCTGAACAGGCGATTAGCTTGTGCCCCCGGCAGTGCCCCCGGCAGGA
>CAVPVJ010000027.1:0-13658 GCA_963709125.1 uncultured Actinomycetota bacterium | reverse complement strand
AAACCGATGAGCCCGGCTTTGCTGGCCGCATAGGCGGCTTGCGGCAGTTGGGATTTGACCAGCCCAAGCATGCTGGAGACGTTTATGATGCTCGAACCGTTGCCCATCACTCCGGCGCAGGCCTGCGCAACCCAATAGGAGCCGAACAGATTCACCTCCACCACCGAGGCGAAATCCTCTGGTCGTTCCCGAGATGCGGGTATTACATGAGAAACGCCGGCGTTGTTGACCAGGACGTCCACCCGACCGAATTGATCCACGGCCGCGTCGACCAGAGCCGCACAGTCCTCGGGACGGGTGACATCAGTGCGAACCGCAAGGCAACCACGTCCCAAAGCGCGGACACTGCGCGCGGTTTCCTCCAAATGTCCCAACCGGCGACCGGCGATAACGACGTCCGCCCCAGCTTCGGCCAGCACGCGGGCAAAGCTGGCACCCAGGCCGCTCCCCGCCCCGGTAACGACTGCGACGCGTCCCGCTAGGTGGAACAGGTCAAGCACACTATCGGTCGTCGACACCGCCGACTCCACCTCCAATAACCCAATTAGTGCAGGGTTTTGACGTGCCTGTCCTTCCTCACCCACCAAATGCGGGTGCCGGCAGCTGCCGTGGGGACCGACCCGTGGACACCCGGTGCCAACAGGAATCACCACATTGCCTCGTGTATCTAAACCTACTAGCATTAGGCAAATGGGGGATGCTACGCGCCCGCCATATCATGAAGCGGCCGCCGGTGGCCTGAGCCTACCGACTGCCGCATCGTGCACTCAGGGGCCCAACACGACCGGAAGGGACCGTATTGACAACCACGTCCGGGACGTCGGGGTTGCCCTTGAGCACGCTACGCGTCCTCGACCTCACCGAGGATGCCGCTGAATGGTCTGGCCGCATCCTCGCCGATCTCGGGGCCGAAGTCATTCGCGTCGAACCGCCCGGCGGATCCCCCGGACGCCGCGACCAGGTTGGCTTCGCGCTGCGCAACGCCAACAAGGCCGGGGTGGTTCTCGACCTCGATGATCCAGTCGGCCGGTCGGCGTTGCTGGGCCTGGCCGCCGATTCCGACATCCTGTTGGAATCCTTCAGCCACGCGCAGGCACACGCACGTGCGCTGACACCAGCGGCAATGCTGCAGGCCAATCCCGCTCTTGTGGTCGTGTCGATCACCGATTTCGGGCGCACCGGCCCGCACCGCGACCGCGTCGCCACCGAGGACATTCTCGCCGCCGCCGGCGGTGTTTTGTCGCGTTCGGGACTGCCCGGCGCCACACCGCTGCTGCCGCCCCGCGGGGTGGTGTCGATGACCGTCGGCGTGCAGGCCGCATGGGCGGCTCTGGTTGCGTACGTGAAGCGGGCACGCACCGGCGAGGGCGAACACGTGGACGTCTCGGCATTGGAAGCGGTGGTCCACGGGTTCGACCCGGGCTTCGGTTCCCAAGGCTCGGCGGCCGCCGGACGCTCCGAAGCCTTTCCGCGCGGGCGACCCGACGCCGCCAACTTCTACCCGATCTTCCCTTGCGCCGACGGCCACGTCCGGATCTGCCTGCTGGCCACCCGCCAGTGGCGTGCCATGTTCTCCTGGCTGGGCGAGCCCGCCGAGTTCGCCGACCCGCGCTATGACGCGATTCCTGCCCGCTTTGCGGCCTCTGATCGGCTCAACCCGCTCATCGCCGCGCTATTCGCCGACCAAAGCCGTGACCAGCTCGTCGCCGAAGGCACCGCCAGGGGTATTCCGATTGCCGGCGTGCTCACCGTCGACGAGGTGCTGGCCAGCGAGCACTTCACCGGCACCGGCACTCTCGTGCCCGCCGAAATCGCCGACGACCTGCGAGCGACGGCGCCGTCGGGCTACGCGTTCTTCGACGGCGCGCGCGCCGGACTCTTTCGGCGCGCCCCTCGGCCCGGCGAGCACAACCACCTGCTGACCGCCACCCGCTCGGCACGGCCCGATCACGACCTGGGGCTAGCGTCTCTGCCGCGCGGGGCCGGGCCGCTGACCGGTCTGCGGATGCTTGATCTTGGAGTGATCGTTTTCGGCGCCGAACTCGGCCGGCTGTTCGCGGACCAGGGTGCCGACGTCGTCAAAGTCGAAAACTCTGCGTTCCCCGACGGGTTGCGTCAGACCCGCAAGGGCGGCGGAATGAACGCTTCCTTCGCATGGGGTCATCGCAATAAACGCGGCCTTGGTCTCGACCTGCGCAGTCCCGACGGCGCGCGCCTGTTTCGCGAGCTGGCCGCCGAAACGGACATCGTGTCCGCGAACTTCAAGCCCGGCACACTCGAATCGCTGGGATTCAGTCACGCCGAGCTGGCCCGCATCAATCCCCGCATCGTCGTCACCGACAGCAGCGCCTTCGGCAGCCGCGGCCCTTGGCGGAGCCGGATGGGCTACGGGCCGCTGGTCCGGGCATCGTGCGGCCTGTCGTCGCTGTGGCGCGACACCGACTCCAATCCCGATGAGCCCAGCGCGTTTTGCGACGGCTCGACTGTCTATCCGGACCACCTCGCCGGCCACGCCGCGGCGGTCGCGGCCCTCGCGGCCATCATCGGGCGCGGAGCGACCGGAGCCGGCCGGGCCATCGAGGTACCCCAGGCCGATGTCGCGGTGTATGCGCTGGGCCCCACCCTGGCAATCGCCTCCAGTCGACCGGGCAGTGTCGACGCCGAAGGCAACCGCCGCAGCGGCCTTGTGCCGGCCGGGGTGTTCCCTTGCGCCGGTGACGACGAGTGGTGCGTAATCACGGTGCGCGACGACAACGATTGGCGCGCGCTGGCCGCGGTGAGCGGCCTGCCCGATGATCCGGACCTGCGCAACTTCGCCGGGCGCGCCGCCCGACGCGAGCAGATCGAAGAACAGCTCGCCACCTGGACCGCCAGCCGCGACCCCGCTGACGTCGAAGAGGAGCTGCAAGCCGTCGGGGTTCCGGCTGCCGCGATGGTGCGTCTGCCCGAGGAACTCACCCACCCGCAACTGGTCGCGCGGGACTCGTTCCACACCCTGCACCACCCCTTGCTGTCCCAGCCCATCCCGACCTCGGCGCGCATCGCCCGGTTCTCAAGCATTCCCGATCCGCCGCTGCGTCCCGCACCCATACCCGGCGAGCACACTCGGGAAATATGCGCCTCGGTGCTGCGCATGAAAACCGACGAGATCGACCACTTCGTCTCAGCCGGGGTGCTGCAGCCTCCACCCCAGGATCCCCCGCTGCCCCGAACGGACGCTGATTCGGTCTGCACCACCGAGCAAGTACATTCGCCCGCCGGAACCGGCCACACAGTGAAAGGGCATGACACGCATGGACATCAGCCTGGATAGGGATGCGTTCTTCGTAGCTGGCGCCTGGTTGCCCGCGTCCGCACCCACAAGCACCACTGAGGTGCTCGAAGCGGCCACCGGCAAGTTGCTGGGCAGCGCGGCATCGGCCGGCACCGCCGACGTCGACGCCGCGGTGAGCGCCGCCGCCGAGGCGCTGCGCGGGCCGTGGGGGGCCGCATCGGGCGGCCAGCGCGCTGAGGTGATGCGCGCGATGGCCGCGGCGTTGCAGGCGCGCGCCAAGGACACCGCCGCGCTGGTCACCCGCGAAAACGGCATGCCCCGCCGGCTTTCCCTGGGCGCCAATGGCTTCTTTCCGTCCATCGCACTGAACTACTACGCCGGACTGGCCGAACACATTCAGGACGAAGACCTGCGGGCTGGCGCGTTTTCCCAGGTCAGCGTTCGTCGCGGACCTGTCGGGGTAGTGGCAGCGGTGATCCCGTGGAACTATCCGATGAGCCTCGCGGCAATGAAGATCGCCCCGGCGCTCGCCGCCGGCTGCAGCGTGGTGCTCAAACCGCCGCCGGAAACAGCGCTGGACGCCTTCGTGTGGGCGGATGCCGCAGTCGAGGCGGGATTGCCGGCCGGTGTGCTCAACGTGATCCCCGGCGGCCGCGAGGCCGGTGCCACGCTGGTCGCTCATCCCGGCGTCGACAAGGTCGCCTTCACCGGCTCCACCGCCGCCGGACGCGTGATCGGCGAGATCTGTGGGCGGCTGCTACGGCCCGTCACTCTGGAGCTCGGCGGCAAGTCCGCGGCAATCATCGCCGACGACGCCGAACTGGACGCTTTTGTGGCCGCGCTGCCCGACATCTGTCTGCCCAATAACGGCCAGACCTGCCACGCGAGTACGCGCATCCTGGCGCCGACCGCGCGCTATGCCGAAATCGTCGACGCGGTCACCGACACGGTCCGCGCGTTGCGCATTGGCGACCCGCTGGACAGGGCCACCCAGATCGGTCCATTGGTCAGTGCGGCCCAGCGTGCCCGCGTGTTCGGGTACATCGACAGCGGCCGCTCCAGCGGGGCACGGCTGACCACCGGGGGTGGCGCGCCCGCGGATCAATCCCTGGGCTGGTTCGTCGAACCCACGGTCTTCGCCGACGTCGACAACGCGATGACGATCGCCCGTGAAGAGATCTTCGGGCCGGTGCTGTGTGTGCTGCCCTACACCGATGACGATGAGGCCATCGCCATCGCCAATGATTCCGACTACGGCCTGGGGGGTACGGTGTGGACGGCCGATCCTGGACGCGGCGCGGCGCTGGCAGCCCGGATGTGCACCGGCTCGGTGGGAATCAATCATTACGCCCTCGACGTCCTCGGGCCGTTTGGCGGTATCAAAGCCAGCGGGCTGGGTCGCGAACTAGGACCCGAGGGCCTGACCCCCTACGTCGCGCTGAAATCGGTGTACCGGCCGCCGGTCATCGACGACGCCGACCGCTGAGCAGCGGGAGGAACGGTTACCGGTGCGCCGAACGCGACTGCGATCGTTGACCCGTACTTATCTACCGAAATAAGGTTTTCTCCGCGTGGCCGCCCCCATCCACTATGAGGCCGTAGACTCGAGATCCGTTGCCGCCGAACCGAAGTCACCCCAATGCTGCGGCGGCGGCGCCGTCTCCGGCACCAGCGGCGCCGCACCACGCAGGAAACTGCGGATGGATTCGGCGAACGCCCCTGTCGCGGATCGCCCATTAGCAGCCACCGCCGCGACCAGGGCCGGTTCGGTGGTTGGATCGGCGTTGGCGAATGGGCGACTTCTCCCGTCGTCGCCGTGCATCGCCTCGGTGATGCCGGCGCCCAAGGTCAACTTGTCCAGGCCATCAAGAATCAACACCACTTGTGCCAGCGGCACACCAATCTCGATGAGATGAACCGCGGACTCGTTGTAATTGTGGATTAGCACATCGCGGGGCATGAACCGCAGTAACAGAGGCACGGCGTTGTGGTGTCGCAACATCGATTCACGAAACGCCAAGCTCAGCGCCACAAGCCACTCAATCCAATTGGGCACCGACTTGGGGTCGGGCAAGCGTGTCTCGACCACTATTGCCCGCGCCACCGCTTTCAAGATCTCCGCTTTGTCCTCAAAGTGGTGATAGAGCGACGGCGCCTGTACATTGAGCTCCCGCGCGAGCCGGGGCAAGCTGAATGCGTCCAGGCCCTCCGTGTCGATGATGCGCAGCGACGCCTCCACCACGGCGTCGCGGCGGATTAGGGGCTTGGACGGACGGGCCATAGTCATAGTATCGACCATTCGCTGCTCGAAAGCAGCAACAGCGGCATGCGGGAGCCGCATTAACCTAAGATCAATAGGTTTTCTCTAGCCGAGACTGGGCTGCAATATTGCGGCGCTCGCTGCCTCTGTGCGCTCGGCGATGCGACTGGCGCGCAACATGAGCCAGGTCATGGCCACCATCCAGACGAAGAACGACACGCAGAGCACCCACCAGGCCAGTATCCCGTTCCAGGCCACGGGGCCGTTGTGCACGAACACGACGAAACTGCCCGGCGCGACGCCCAGCGCGGTCCAAATGTTGAGGTAAGCACTCCAGCGTGGCAGAAGCGGCTGCGGACGACGGTCCTGAAACACGACTATCGCGATGATCGCCATCTGCACCATCGCCGTTCCGACTATCCCGACATACGGTAACCACGCGAGGTCGTTGAGCATCTGAATCATCTCGGGGCTGCGCTCGCTCCGGTAGGCCGCCGTCTGCCAAACCAGTTGCGGGAAGAGAAACTCAAGGATCAAACAGGAGCCGGCGATCAACTGGGCCGTTGCCAGCGGCGAATCGCTGCCGGCGATCCGCCGGATCTGATGGGTTAGCGCCGCGACGTAGAACGCCAGGAAGGGCGCCGCTCCAGTGGCGATCCAGATCCCGGTTCGGATCCGACCACGTCCCTCGGCGAACATCCGCGCTACCGCGTCGGCGCTCATGCCCGGGGAGGGCGGCGGCACGAAGCGCGCGACCAGGGCGAAACCGATGAGGAAGAGCGGAGCGAAAGTGATTCCACCCCACACGCAAAGCCGCTGCTGCCGTTCCCTCATGGCGGTGCCTTTCTCGAATAGCTGCACTAGGACAAGAGATGGCTGGTGAGCAGCCGTTCGGCTGCTCGCTGACCGGAGATCGTCGCCGATTCCAGGTTCTGGAATGCCTGGGAGTCGCCGGCCAACTGTATTCGCCGATCCTGATCGCAGAGTTGTCGGAATCGACCAAGGTCGCGGTAGAAGCCAACCGCGTTGTACTCCTCGCGCCAACGATGAACGTCGGCGAACTCGACATGATCGGTTGTGCCAGAGAGGATCTGCTCAAGCCCGTCCAGCATGGCCGGCGTATCCGACCGTCGTCGTCCCCCCAGTGCTCGGCGCTCGACGAGTCCAGTGCCGCGACGGTGAGCAGCCCCTTATCCGCGGGGGCGCGACCGGGCGCCTTGTGATGGTCGAACAGTATTCCGGTAAGGAAGGGGTGACTTGCTCGCGGGACGAGAAGGTACGTGGACTTCACTCCCCGCGGACGTTGGGACAGCCCGACCTTGAGGAGGATGAGCTTCCCGTTGCGTACCCGGTCGAGAAATGACCGCCGCCAACTGTCCAGCCCGGGCAGGATCCGCGCTGTCGTCTGCCCGGGAGTCGCGACCACGCACGCCGCCGCGGGGTAGAAGCGTTCGACACCCCCCTGGTCCGTCCAGGTGACGCTGACGCCATTTCCGTTGCCCTCGACCGAGGTAACTTCCACGCCGACTTCGGTTTTCACGTCGTGAGCCAGCCGGTCTGTGTAGGAACCCATCCCGTCGCGGAAACTGACCAGCTTCGCGCCACCGAACAGCGCCAGAATCGCCAGGAAATCCGCTCGCGACGCCGTGTCGCCGCTGGTGGCGGCAATGCCGCGCAGCACCGTCTCGGCGAGATACTCCTGCAATTCGGGGCTCAACCGCGACCGCGACCACGCCGACAACGTCTCGGTGTCGTACCGTCCCACCTCGGGCATCCGCGCGTAGCCGGCTCGCCGCGCGCGAACCAGTTCGGGCACGAGTTTGACCAACTCCGCCTTCGCCCGGGTGGACAGCAACCGGGTGCGGATCATCGAGGGCACCAGGTGATCACCATCGAGGTCGTGGATGACCCCGTCGCGCACGATCCCCAGAATGAACCCGCCCGGGACGATCTCGTCGGCCATTCCGATGTCGGCGGCAGTAGAAAGCAGCGTCCGGTAGGTGGTCGGTAGGAAGAATGCGCCCTCGTCGACCAGGAAACCGTCTCGGCGCGAGGTGCGCATCTTTCCGCCCACCCGGTCGGTGGCTTCCAGCACCGTCACCGGGACGCCGGCCCGGGATAGCCGGTGCGCCGCGGCCAGTCCCGAGGGTCCACCTCCGACGACGATGACGCCATCCGTCATCGCAGCCCTACCGTTTGAACGCGTCGATGATCTGCAGGTAGCAGTCCTCGGATTCCTCCGCGGTAAACGGAGGCACGTAGGACGTGTGCAGCGCCAGATGCGGCAATCCCTTGTAGTTGTCCAGTTTCTGGCGGCATTCCTCCGGGGTCCCGGTGATGGAGAACAGCTCGACAAGCTCCTCGGGGGTGTCCTCGAACGCCGCCAAGCCCTTCTGCATCATCGATATGCGCAGTTCATTCACCAGATCCTGCACGCCCTCGATTTCGGCGACCACGTCAGAGACCGGATGCGCGATATAGAACCCGACATGCTTCTTGGCGCGCGCCAGCGCGACATCACGGTCGGGGTGCACACAGCAGATGATTTCGCAGGCCAGGTCCAGCGCATCGGGATCACGCCCGGCCGAGCGTGCGCCCTCAGCGATGTTGGGCAGCACAACCTGTTCGAAAAACTTTGGTGTCCAAAGATATCCGATCCATCCGTCGGCCTTGGCCCCGCACAACTTCAGCAACTGCGGGCGCATGCCGGCGATCGAGTATCGGGATCTGCGGGCGCACCATGTCGCGCAGTCCCCACGGATTGATCGGCGGAGCGGCGAACCGATAGTACGCGCCGTTGAACGGCTCGACCTCCTCGCCGGCGAGGTATGCCCAGGACCGGCGCAATGCGTCAACGTATTCGCTCAGCCGCCTGATGGGCCTCTGGAAGTCGGTGGAGTGAAAGGCTTCCAGAAATTCCGGTACCCCGGTACCGAGGCCGAGTTTCATGCGGCCCCCGGATAGCTCGTCGACGTCGGCCGCTGCGTTCGCCGCCTCGAACGGCGAGCGGTTGAACGCCGTCGCTAGCCCCGTGCACAGCTCCGCTTCGAGGTTGAGAGCGCCGACGTGCACAGCATCGCGAACGGGTTTCGGTACAGCTCGTAGGTCCACACCGAGTCGAAGCCTGCCTCGTCGGCCATCCGGGCGTAATCCGGTATGCGCGAAAGCGGTGCCGTTCGACTGGGCATCGTGATTCCGAGTTTCAAACCCCCAACCCCTTTCAGGTTGAGCTGACGACGGTCTCGGATAAGGACGGGCATGACTGCTCGCGCGAAGCGTTCCTGGTTGGCCAGCGCGACGTCGGGTGCGAGGTTGCCGAACGCGGAGACGACGATGAGACCGCCCGCATCGGTGCGGCGCACGATCTCGCGCGTCTGCTCGACAACTTCGTCGGGCGTCCCCCACGGTTGCAGCTCGGCCAGGAAGTGCGCGAACTGCTCGTGGCCGTGTTTGGCGATGGTGCGCGCGATGTTGCCGTAGTACTCATAGCCCGGTATCGCGGCCATTGCCTCATCGGCGAACCCGTAATGATCGATCGTCGACCGGTAGTAAGCAACGACCTGCTCGAACAGCTGAGCGGCGATGTCGCGGTCCTCGTGGCAGGCGTTGAAGATCACCACCATCGGCTTCGGCGGGTCGCAGCCCCGATATCGGCGATAGTGCTCGCCATAGCGCTGCAGGTCAGCGACCGTTTGGTCCCATGGCTTCTGCAGAAAGATCATGATCCCGGAGCCGAGGCGCGCCATCACCTCGGCGGACTCCGGCGAGATCGACGACGCGAACACCCGCCCGCGCAACGGCGCCAGAGGAGCCGGTCGCAGCTCGACGCCGCGGATGTGTCCGGTTTCGAACGCGTCCAGCAACTCGGCGGCGTACTGGTCGAAGAGCTGTCGGGAGCGCGCCATCTCGACGCCAAAGCCGTCGAACTCCTGGCGCGCCAGACCGCGCCCCATGCCCAGGATCAGCCTTCCGCCCGAGAGGTGGTCGAGCACGCACGCGTGTTCGGCCAGCCGAATCGGGTCGTGCCAGGGCAACACCGACACCATCGTGCCGAGCTTGACGCGCTGCGTCCGCGCGGCGACCCAGGTCAAAAACTGCAGCGGGTCCGTCGACATCGAATAGCCGGCGAAGTGATGTTCGACGGCCCACACCGAATCGAAGCCGAGACGCTCGGCTTGGTCGGCGAGCGTCATCTCTGTTCGCCAGACTTCGTGATCGGGTCGCCCGTCGAGGTTCTGGAAGAAGTGGCCGTGGCCGATGCGCATCAGTTGACCTCATTCCAACAGCTCCACAAGAGCTGAACGACCGTAAACTCTTCATCGCGGTCTCGCACCTAAAGGACCTTAGCAGCGTTTCAAATATTTGTGACCGATCGTTCTCAAAATTTGTTAAGGTAGGCGCGTGAATGGTCTGGCCAGTAGCTTGGGCGTAACACCGTCCAGCGACCTCAGCGTCTTTCTGTTTTGCGCGATCTTCACCTTCACGGTGGTGACGATCCTGTGGGTGGTGGGCCTGCTGCAGGGCAACCACTCAATGATGGACGGCTGGTACGGTTTCGCCTTCGCGGTCCCGGCGTTGTTCGCATACCTGATCGTTGGCGCCCAATCCGTGACCGCGGCGTTGCTGTTGTTCATGGTGATGCTGCACGGGGGCCGGCTGGGGTGGTATCTGGCGGCGCGCTGGCGGCGCTACGTGCCGGTGCACGGGGGCGACCCGCGCTATTTGAACTTCGCCAAGGAGATGTCGCCCGGCTACTGGTGGAAGAGCTTCTTCCGGGTGATGGAACCCCAGGCCGTGATCATCGTGCTGATCGGTATGCCGGCCGTCGTCGGAATTCTGAAGAACCGCACGCCCAACGGCGGCATCGGCCTGCTCGCGTTCGCCGGCCTATTGGTGTTCATGGTCGGCCTGTACTACGAGACGGTTGCCGACGCGCAGCTGCAGGCCTTCCTGGCACTGGATCAACGCCCGCGCTATCTCAATACCGGAGTCTGGACGCACAGCCGCCACCCGAACTACTTCGGAACCACTACGGTCTGGTGGGGCATGTGGCTGGTGGCCGTCGCCGGCAACCCCGACTGCTGGTGGTCGGTCGCCGGCCCGATCATCAACACCATCATGCTCACTTCGGTGCTGGGTTCGGCGTTCCAGGACAATTACATGGGCGCGCGGCCGGAGTACCAGGAGCTGATGGCCCGCACCCGCCGATTCCTGCCGCTTCCATTGTCTGCCGACACCATCGCGCGTAACCAGGCCCGGCTGGCCGAGCAGCGCGCCAACGCAAACGCCGGCTGAGATGTATGACGCCATCATCGTCGGCGGTGGCCACCACGGCCTGACCTGCGCCACCTACCTGGCCCGGGCCGGCAAACGCGTGATAGTCCTCGAGCGGAGGCCATGGCTCGGCGGCATGACCTACTCGCGCGAAACCGTTTCTGAAGCACCGGGATTCGTGATGAATCCGTGTGCGGTTGACCTTCTGTTCACCAACTTGGAGCCGTCCATCGTCAGCGAGCTTCGCCTGGAATCCTTCGGCCTGCGCCAAGCCAGCCCCGAACCGTGGGGCGCCTACGTCGGGTCGGAAGGCCAGTCCATCGGGCTGTGGCGTTCGCTCGACCGCACCGTCGAAGAGATCCGGCGGTACTCGAAAAAGGACGCCGCCAAGTTCGCTCAGCTCTGCGAGATGTGGTGCGACTTCTGGTATGTGGCGGCACCGTACCTGATGGACCACCCCACCCGCCCGCGGGCCAAGACGGTCGCGGAGCTGGGTTGGCGGGCCGTGCGCAAGCGCCGCAACCTCGCACCCGTCGCGCGAATGCTGATGGCCTCTCCCCATCAGCTCATCGAGACGATGTTCGAGTCCGAAGAGGTCAAGTCGCTCCTGGCGATCTACGCCTCGGGCTCGGAAGCCCCACTGCGGGAACCGGGATCGGGTGCGGTACTGGGTGTGATCATGCTGCACATCGGATGGGGCATCAAACGCCCGATCGGCGGCATGGCCGAGTTCACCAACGCACTGGCTGCATGCCTGCGCCACCACGGCGGGCAGACCCGCACCGATGCGGAGGTCGAGGAGATCCTGGTGAGCGACGGCCAGGCGGCCGGGGTGCGACTGGTCAATGGCGAAGTGTTGGAAGCCAAGCAGGTCGTCGCGGCGGTTGACCCGGTCACGCTGATGTGCAAGCTGGTCGATTCGGCCCATGTCTCGGATGAGGTGCTCGGCGAAGTCCGCAACATCCGCGTCAACGGCTGGGGTATCAACAACGCCAAGATCGATGTGGCGTTGTCGCGGCGACCGAAGCTGTTGTGCGACAGGCCAGAGCTGTGGGGCAGCTACATGCTGATCGGCGACACGAGCGACTACGTGGACCGCGCGCTCGACGGTGCGATGCACGGAGCGATTCCGCCGGAGACGCCGATGTGGGCGCTGATGCCGTCGGCCTTCGATCGCTCGCAGGTGCCGCCGGGCAGCGCCGGGGACACCATGTATCTGTTCTGCCCCGCCGTTCCGCAGACCTTCGCCGACGGCAGCCGAATGGGCACAACATCGCGGACCCTTCGCGGCGAAGGCGATCCGCAAGGTCGACGAGGTGGCGCCCGGCTTCGCCGACGCGGTCATTGGCAGCTGGGTCAAGAGCCCCGACGAGCTACGAGAGATGACACACGAGGGCAGCTACGTGGTCGTCGACATGTCGCTGAACCAGATGGGTCCCAATCGCCCGACCGCGGCGCTGGCCGGCTACCGCACACCCATCCCCGGCCTGTGGCATACCGGCGCGGGGGCGCATCCGATGGGCGGTGTGCACGGCTGGGCCGGCCGGACGACCGCACGTACGATCCTCAAATCCCTCTAGCCACGGCCGAGACCACTCGTATGCTTCAACAATGAGCGAACCCACGCCGGGCCCGTTGCCGCCCGGACCCCGGCTCCCCCGGTCCGTGCAGGCCGCGCTGTTGCTACGCTACTGGCCCCGGTTCGTGTCCGCCTGCCGACGCCGCTATGGCAGCGTGTTCACCCTGCGGATTGCGTCGGTCGGAACGCTCGTCTACCTCGATGATCCCGCCGATATCAAGGCGGTTTTTGCCGGTGATCCGACCACTTATCATGCCGGCGAGGCGAATTCGTTGCTGGCGGGGTTCGTCGGCGAAAGCTCGGTGCTGGTCATCGACGAGGACCTGCATCATGACAGGCGCCGTCTCATGATCGCGCCGTTTCAGCGGGATGCCGTTGCGCGCCAGGCCGGTGTGATGGCCGAGATCGCCGCAGCCAACATTGCCCGGTGGCCGGTGGGTACGGAGTTCCCGGTTGCGCCCAGAATGTCTGAGATCACCCTTGAGGTGATCTTGCGGACCGTCATTGGGGCCACCGATCCGCACCGGCTGGCCGCGTTGCGCGAGGTGATGCCACGCCTGCTCAACCTGGGATCGTGGGCATCCCTGTCGATCGCCAACCCCGACCTGCAGCGCCGCCGCCCCTGGCGATACGTGCGTCGCCGGATCGAGGAAGCCGACCGGCTGTTGTACGCCGAGATCGCCGATCGTCGCGTTGACCCCGACCTTGCGGGGCGAACCGACGTGCTTGCGATGCTGGTCCGTGCCAGCGACGACGACAGCCGAACGATGACCGACGCCGAATTGCGCGATCAACTCATGACGCTTCTGGCCGCCGGGCACGACACCACCGCCACGGCGCTGTCGTGGGCACTGGAACGGCTCATCAGGCATCCGGACGAACTGTGCAAGGCGGTACGCGCCGCCGACGCAAGTGCGGCCGGTGACCCAGCGGGCGACGAGTACCTCGACGCGATTGCGAAAGAAACGTTGCGGATCCGCCCGGTGGTCTTCGATGTCGGCCGGGTCCTGACCCGGCCCGTCGAGCTGGCCGGCTACCTCCTGCCCGCCGGCGTCATGGTCGCCCCGGGCATCGGGCTGGTACACGCAAGCGCTCAGCAATATCCGAATCCCGACCGGTTTGACCCGGACCGGATGCTCGGCGCCACGCCCGGCCCCACCACCTGGTTGCCGTTCGGCGGGGGCAATCGCCGCTGTCTCGGTGCGACTTTCGCCATGGCCGAGATTCGAGTCGTCCTGCGCGAGGTGCTCCGCCGTGTCGAGCTGGGGACC
>CAVPVJ010000026.1:0-11955 GCA_963709125.1 uncultured Actinomycetota bacterium | reverse complement strand
AACTATTTGTGATTGATTAATTGATTGATTGATGATTGATCGGTTGATCCATCGGTGAATCGGGTTCGTCACCGTCATTTTGTGTGCGGACCATAAGTTACAGATTTGTTAATAGCTGTCAAAAATAGAAACGAATTAGTAATATATCGCCACTCGCCACACTTTTATTGTATTCATTTTTTAATCCAATTATCTCGCCGACGAAGTAGGTCCCTGTAGGCCTACAGTTTAATGTTTTCACTGCTTAAGATATTTCTGATGCAGTGAAAACTGCATAAGAATTCTTATGCAGTGAATAATTTCTTATGCAGTGATAGATTATTATTATTATTGTATTTTCTTGGCCGGTCTGCGAGCAGCGCGAGTTCGTTTGCGCGTCCAAGGCCCACGATGCGGGGAAGTAGCCAGGTCATCCCCGCATCAGGCATGAGCCCAATCTTTGCGAACGACAACTCAAATCGCGCCGACGCGGCGGCGACACGAAGGTCACACGCGAGCGCCAGCGACACTCCTGCGCCGGCTGCCACACCGTTCACCGCGGCGATGATGGGTAGCTGTAGTGACCGCATCGTCGTCACCAGCGAGTTCGACGTCTCCAGCAGAACCCGGCGGGCATCACCCACATCCCCGGAGATGTCTGCTCCGGCACAGAACCCCCGCCCGGCCCCTGTGAGCACCACGGCGCGGATCCGACTGTCGGCCTCCAACGCGAGGAAGGCCGAGCGCAGCGTGTTACCAGTCTGCGGGGTAACCGCGATGAGTCGCGCCGGCCGGTTGATGGTGATCACGCCCACTGTGCCGTCACGGTCAACAAGCACATCCGCCGCAGGCTGGGCGCGGTCGGTGGTAGGAATCGAAGAAACCATCGGTACTACCTTCCTAAGAACTGTCGGATCTATTCACGCCACTACACCTGTTGTAGGTCGGCGGTAAGGCCGGCGAGTCTGCGCCTGCGACGACCGCTCGACGCGTTTTCACAATTGATGATCGGGGCACCTGGTGGCTTCTGCGACTCTCGTAACGGAGGTTATTTTGAGACAGTAAGACTTATAATGACCGGTGTCAACCATCGTTTACCTGAATTCTGCATCGGTGCGGGACGAGAATCTCATCTGGCCTACTTCATGATGTATATGAGAGCCAGCGCCATGCGTTGCGAGGTAGTCTGTTTCAGCACGATGACGGCAACGATCGTTTACCGGCCTCGGCCCAGTCCAGTGCGAGGATCCCGGGCGATCAAGGAGGATGCGAAATGCTATCGCCGCAAAGGACACTAGTCCCATCATTCCGCGCCGGGTGGGGTGGTTCAACGTGTTCTTCAAGCTCGATCTGATACCGCTCAGCATCATCTTCTTCAAGTCCGGGCCGTTCGCCTGGGACGGTTGTTCGGCTTTTATGTGCGGTTCGCGACGTTCTGGATCTGGTTCTTCGTGATGACCTACACAACCCGCCGCTCGTTGCACCGGCTCGACCAGGTGCCCACAGTGCCGGCGGCCTCGGCCAAGGCAGCGTGAGTATGGCTCGCGTCGCAATCGTCGGAGCTGGTCTGTCCGGGCTGACGGCCGGCTATCGCCTGCAAGCGGCGGGCTGGCAGGTCGATGTCTTCGAGGCCACCAATTCACCCGGCGGCCGCGTGCAAACCGTGCGGCGCGATGGCTACGCGATCGATACCGGCGCATCGGCGCTCGGTTCGACGTACCACAGCTACATCGCACTGGCCCGCGAGGTCGGCGTCGAATTGCGCCGCACCGCACCGCATATCGGAATTCGCCGCGCCGGAACGACACACCTGCTCGATATGGACAAGATGGTGCGTTCGGGTTTGACGACACCGTTGCTGTCACTGGGCGCGAAGCTCCGGCTGCCCCGGCTGGCAGTAGCTGTGGCGCTGGCCAAGGCGCGCGGCCAGCTGGATTACACCGACATGCGCAAGGCCGCACCGCTTGACACCGAAAGCGCCCGCGCTTACGCGAGGCGCGCGCTATCCGCCGAACTTGACAGCTACCTGTGCGAGCCGATCGTGCGCACTATGCTGATCGCCGACACCGACAAGGTTTCCAAGGTGGAATTGTTCTCCGGAATCGGCAATGTCTTCACTGCCAAGATCCTCGCCGCCGCCGGTGGACAGGGCCGGGTCCCCGAGGCGCTGGCCGCGCGGCTCAAAGTCCACCTGCAGACGCCGGTCACCGAGGTGCGGCGCACCGAAAACGGGGTCCACGTGGCGCATTCGGGCACGACATCGGATTACGATGCCTGTGTCGTCACGTGTCCGCTGCCCGAGGCGACAGCCATCTGTGTCGATGATCGAAGCATCCTCGGCCCGCTTGAGAAAAGTCTGGGCTACACCCAATGCGTCAGCGTCGCCCTCGGCACTGCCAGGCCACCGGATTGCCCGGCGTTCCTCGTGATGTTCCCGTCGGTAGAGGATCCCGACATCGCCCTGATGTTCCTCGACCACAACAAGGCGACGGATCGGGCGCCGGCCGGACACGGCTTGCTGAGTTGCTTGTGGGAGACCGGCGCGTCCGAGAGGATGATCGACGCGTCCGACGAGGAGTTGGTTGATCACACCCTGGCGACCGTATTCGAGGTGTTCCCCGAACTGCGCGACACCGTCGAGTTCGCGCACGTGACCCGGTGGCGGCGGGCATTGCCGTTCACTCGGATCGGTGCCTATCGGGACATCGGACGTCTCAACGCGGCGCTGGATCCTGCCTCGCCGGTGCAGTATGCCGCGGACTTCATGTCGGCGGCTGGGCAAAACACCGCGGTGGAGTTTGGAAATCGCGCCGCGCGCAATCTGATTGGCTCACTCACGACTTGACGCCACTGCGAACGTTTTCGTTCCAGCCGCAGCCCGACAACCGATTCAGGTAGGCGTTGATGTAGCCGAGGCCGTCTTGCCAGGTGTGGTAACCGGGCAGCTTGGCATCTGGGCTGTTGGGGGCGCTGCCGTCACGTTGGCTCGGATGGCTTGGACGCAGATGCGTGCGCCGCGGTGGGGTGTAAGGACGACATGCTTCACCTTCTGTCGTTCGTTTTTGGCTGTTGAGGTCCTCAGCTCGACATGGCGGAGCACCTCACGCAGGACGACGCCAATCTCGGCCATGGCGAAAGTCGCACCGAGGCAACGGCGATTGCCCCCGCCGAACGGCAGCCAGGCGGTGGGACCGGGCGTGGCGCCAAGCATCCGGTCTGGGTCGAACCGGTCGGGATCGGGGTATTGCTCGGCGCTGCTATGTACCAGTCCGATGCCCGGAGCGACCATGACGCCCGCGGGCAGGAGGTAGCCGGCGAGTTCGACGGGCCGGGTCAGGACCCGGCCGACATCGAAGACCACTGGGCGTATCCGCAACGTTTCCTTCGCGACCGCGTCGAGGTACTGGTCGCCAGCCGGGTCACCGGCCGCACTTGCGTCGGCGGCGCGCACCGCCTTGCCCAGCACGTCCGGATGTCTGACGAGCCGCTCCAGTGTCCACGACAGCGCGGTGGCGGTGGTGTCGTGTCCGGCGGCCAGAAGTGTCATGAGTTGATCGCGCAATTCGGAGTCGGTCATCGTTCGACCGTCATGGCTGGCACGCACGAGCAGCGCGAGCACGTCAGTGCACTCTGCAAGGTCGGGAGCGGCGCGACGATCGGCGATCTCGGCGTACAACAGCCGGTCGGCTTCCTCGATGCGGCGACGCACATATCGCCAGGGGCGGCGGCGCTGCAGGTCGGGATTGGCGACCGACAGTGACGCCCACGATCCCAGGTTGAGCAGCCGTGGCATCACCTCGCGTAACGCGGCCAGCCGGTCCGGATCGGTGGCGCCGATGACGGTCCGCAAGATCACCTCGAGGGTGATCTCAGACATTCTGGGTGCAACCGGGAATTCCGTGCCCACCGGCCAGCGGGCAATGTTGGCTGCGGCGATCTCGGCCATCACACCGGCCTGACGCGCAACGGCGTCTCGCTGAAACGGCGCGATCATGAGGCCGCGCCGGTCGCGATGCAGGTCGTCATCGATCACCAGCACGGAGCTTTCGCCGAGCACACCCGCGAGCATGGAGTTGGCTTCGCCGGCGTGGTAGGTGGCCGGATCACCGGCGAATACCGTCTTGATGTCAGCGGGATCGTCGAGGTAAACGATCGTTCCTAGCGAAGCGACCCGCAGCGCGAACACCTTGCCGTAGCGGCGTCGGCAGGCCGACACGAAGCGTGGCCAGTAACGCAGCAACAGCGCTGTCTGTACCAACCGGGGGAGCGGGGGTCCGGGCGGCAACGGGCCCGGCGTGGATTCGCTCATGTTCGAAGCATACGAGTGGTCTCGGCTGCGCCTACAGCGACTTCAGCACGGTAGGTTATCCGGTCACCCGGTGCCGCCCGTGGAAACACAGTTATATTGAAATAGATAGGCTCAAAATGCTTCGGTTGCGGCCGGCGACTACGGGATGCACAGGAGGTGACGCACGCTGTCGAATCCGCTGAAACCGGCGACGACGCCTGAGCGGCAGTGGCATTGCGCCGCTGCGGTCGGCGGCGCCGACCCGCAATACCGCATCGGTGTTCTCCGCAACGAGCGGGGCGCGATTGAAGAGGCGCAGGCCAGGTGGCGTCCGGCCGTCGACGCCGATCACCTCAGCACCCAGTACAACCTCGGGGTCGTTTTCTACTCACGCGACTATGCGCCGTCGCGGCGCGAGGCTGAGACGCGGTGGCGCAAAGCAGAGAGAGCCGGTGACCGGTGAAGCGATCGACGCTCGACGAACCGTGGCAGCGCATCGACTGGACCCGGCACACCCATGACTTGATCACGCGCGGTCGCCGGGTCCGCTACGTTGACATCGGCTCGGGTCCACCGGTGATCCTTATCCACGGCCAGGGCGGATCCTGGCAGTTCTGGCTGCGGTGTAAGCCCTTGATGGCCGACGGCTGCCGTGTCATCGCGGTCGATCTGGCCGGGTTCGGCGACTCCGACCCGATCGCGGGCGGTGACGTGTTCGACGAGCACGTAGCCACGATCAGGGACCTGATGGGCGAACTCGGCCTGGCCAAGGCCGTCGTCGTCGGCCACTCCATGGGCGGGCTGGTCAGCATCCGCTTCACCTGCGAGCATCCCGACCGGGTCGCGGGGCTGGCGCTGGTCGACGCCGGAGGATCGCCGCTCGGCCCCAAGCGCCTTGCGTCCATACTGGCCGCGTTCCGGATCTTCAACGCCGTGTTCGGGATTCGCCGGATATCGGAGTTCGTGGCGCGTACCGGCTGGCTCCTGAAACTGTTTTTTGCGGCGGCCCTGGGAGATCGCCACTCGATGTCGACCGACTTGGGGCGTCAGATTTTCCCGCGTATGGCATCGCCGGGATTCATCCAGACGATGGAGGCGGCGGCCGTCGCGGTGGGCGAGGTGACCCCCGAGCGCATCAGCTGCCCCACGCTGGTGGTGTGGGGGGTCAAGGATCGCATTCTGCTCGCGTCGGCAGGCCGTGAGCTGGCCGAACGCATACCCGACGCCAGGTTCGTTGGCCTTGCCGGCGTCGGCCACTGCCCGATGATCGAGGCGCCCGCCGAGTTCGCCACGTTGATCACCGATTTCGCCGCCGATCCTCAGTGGGGCAGGCCCGCGCATGCACCCGGTCGTCCAACGACTGAGATTTCCAGCGCTTCTCGAGCACGGTGGTGGAACCGGCGCCGCTCACGCCAGATGCGGGATGTCTCGTGACCCGCCGAAGCGGCGAACTACTTGCCGCCGAGCGCCAGTATCTCGTCCAGCCCCTCTTGCATCGAAGTCCACAGCAGATCGGTGTCCTCGAATACGTCCCCGTCAACGTTCATGGCAATGCAGCACACGCCGCAATGTGTGCACATGGCCGCGGTGAGAACCGTGCCCGGCAACGGCGCGAAGACAAACATCCGCTCAAATCTCGCACCTGCCATGTAGCGGTCTTCGGTGATTCCCGGCCAGGAACTGGTCGTCAGTACCGCACCGCCGACGGATCCGATAACTGCGGCGGCCACCGCCGAGGGGATTCGGTTCAACACCGGTGTGATGGTGCCGAGGAATCCGAGTGCCGGTTCGCCGCGTACATGATCGACCCGCTTGTGCATCGCGCGGATACGCTCTGCGGGGTCCGCCGTTCCGGACGGCACCAGAAAGTACGCGGCGGCGAAGTTGTTGCCGCCCATCGCTTCCGCGGCTGACCGAAGCGAGACCGGCATGGAGATGGGCACATCCTTGAGTTCTTCACCCTGGGCGGCGCAATAACGCCGCAAGCCACCTAACAAAGCACAAACGAACGCATCGTTGAGCGAACCCCCGGCGGCCTTGGCGGCTCGGCGCAGGTCGTCGAATTCGCATTCCATTGCGCCAAACCGCCACTTGCGGCGAGGGCCCTCGTGCAGCACCTGCGACGGGTTCCGCGGTGGTCGGCCAGCAACCCGGGCCAGCGACGAGAGATAGTCCGCGGTCGCTTGCGGGTGCTTGGCGGCGTGGACGAGGAGGCGCCCCCCTCCGCCCAGCATCCGCGGGACGCCGGTGATCTGCTTGGTGAGCTGTGCCGCCGCCACACCAACGGCACTACGGTGCTCCGGGGCGTGTGGTGGCGATGGCTTGTCAGATACGTGTTCGCGAGTCATATTCAGTACGCGCTCGTGCAATTGGGCCAAGGCCAACCCATCCATGAACACATGGTGGGCATGCATGACGTAGGCGGCGCGGCCGCCTTCGAGTCCCTCGACAAGGGTGCCCTCCCAGGGCGGGCGGGACCGGTCGAGCGGCGTCAGCCCGATTGTTTGCGCCAGGTCGAGAAGCTGGCGCCGGCTGCCAGGCGCCGGCAGCGAGACACGGCGCAGGTGGAAGTCGAGATCAAACGCAGGATCGTCCTCCCACATCGGCGGTCCGACCGGCAGCGCGGGGTCAATGACGCGCTGCCCAAACCGCGGGACGACTTCTAGGAACCACTCGTGTGCCGCCCGAAGACGCTCCCAATCAGGCACACGGTCTAGCAGTTGCACAACGACACCTGACCAAGCACCCGATGGATGCCGGTCCGTGCGCCACATCAAGGCATCCAGCTCGGACAAGACCGGCTCGCGCCCCCACCGTTGGAGATCGGCCCACAACTCCTGCTGGCTGGTCATCGTTCTCAGGGTCCTCCTATTGCGTCGAGCACACCCTTGGATTCTTCGCGCTTGAATATAAAGGTGAGGAATTTGTATCGGCTGCGTGTCGCACTGGCCCGGCCCGCTGCCGAACATTTAATGAGACGCTAATATTCTAAAATACTCCGATATTACGAACCGGGGAAGATGGAGTGCCCGGGGCCGCAGCACCCAACTGGCTACATCGTCGGAGCCTGTTGCTTCAGAGACGGTTTCGCAGCCGGGCCTGGTTGCGCGCGATGGTGTCGGCCGACAACGCTTGATACTCCGGCCGCACGCCCATGTAGTTGTCCTGGAACGCCGAACCCAGCACCGAAGTCAGCATGATCGTGTTGATGGTCGGGCCCGCGACAGACCACCAGCAGGCACGTGCATACCTCAACAAATTTCGAGAACGATCGGTCACAAATATATGAAACGCTGCTAAGGTGCTTTAGGTGCGAGACTGCGACAGAACGTTTACGTTCGTTCAGCTCCTGGAGAGCTTTCGGAATGAGGGCAACTGATGCACATCGGTCACGGCCACTTCTTCCAGAACCTCGATGGGCGACCCGATCGCGAAGTCTGGCAGACGGAGATGACGCTCGCCGACCACGCCGAGCATCTCGGCTTCGATTCGGTGTGGGCAGTCGAGCATCATTTCGCGGGGTATTCGATGTCGACGGACCCGCTGCAGTTTTTGACTTGGGTTGCGGCGCGGACGCAGCGCGTCAAGCTCGGCACGATGGTGTCGGTATTGCCGTGGCACGACCCGATTCGGTTGGCCGAACACGCGTGCGTGCTCGACCACCTCTCGGGCGGAAGGCTGATCCTGGGTATGGGGCGCGGTCTGGCGCGCCAGGAGTTCGACGGCTTTGGCGTCGAGATGGCGCGCTCCCGACAGCTCTTCGACGAGTGCGCCGCCGAGCTGCTGGACGCGTTCGAAACCGGACGCATCCGCGGCGTCGAGCTGCGGCCGGCTCCTTTGGCGCCGTTGCGCGGACGGGTGTTTGCGTCGTCGATCTCGCCGGAGTCCGCCGAGGTGATGGCGCGCCTGGGCTCCGGGATCATGATTTTTTTGCAAAAGCCGTGGGACCAAACGGTCGCTGACCTGCAGCGCTATAGCGAGCACTATCGGCGATATCGGGGCGGCGACCCGCCGAAGCCGATGGTGGTGATCTTCAACGCGTGCCACGAGGACCGCGACGTCGCCGCTCAGCTGTTTGAGCAGGTCGTTGCGTACTACCGGTCGACGATCGATCATTACGGGTTCGCCGACGAGGCCATGGCCGCTATACCGGGCTATGAGTACTACGGCAACATCGCGCGCACGATCGCCAAGCACGGCCGCGAGCAGTTCGCGCATTTCCTCGCCGGGCTGCAGCCGTGGGGGACGCCCGACGAAGTCATCGAGCAGATCCGCGAAATCGTGCATCGCACCGACGCGGGCGGCCTCATCGTCGTCTCGGCGTTCGGAAACCTGGCTCCCGATGTCGCGGTGGCCAATCAGGAACGCTTTGCGCGAGCCGTGATGCCCGCGTTGTACGAGACCGTCGGCAGTTCAACCTGAGAGGGGTAAGGGATTTGAAACTTGGAATCACGATGCCAAGTCGCACGGCACCGCTTTCGCGCATACCGGATTACGCTCGGATGGCTGATGAGGCGGGCTTCGATTCGGTGTGGACCTACGAGCTGTACCGAAACCCGTTCGCGATGCTGGCCCTGTCGGCGCTGACCACCTCGAATGCGGAGCTGTGCACGGGGCTCGCAACGGCATTCACCCGCTCGCCGTTCGAGGCGGCGAACGCAGCGGCCGACGTCGACGAGGCATCCGGGGGGCGCATGAAACTCGGCCTCGGTACTGGGGTTCCGGAGTTTCTGGGAGCCTTTCACTCCACCGACTTCAAGCGGCCCATCAAGCGGCTAAGTGAATACGTTGAGGTGTTGCGCCGGTCTTGGGCATACCTTGCCGGCGAGCAGGTCCAGGCGTTCGACGGAGCGTATTACCAGTTTGCCGCCCCGCCGATCAATCCGTGGGGACTGCGCGACATGGTGCGCCCGCAGATCCCGATACTGATCGCTGGCATGCGCCCGCAGTTGCTGAAGTTGTGCGGGGCCAAGGCCGACGGATGGATCGGATATCTTTGGACACCAAAGTTTTTCGAGCAGGTTGTACTGCCCAACATCACCGAGGGCGCGCGCTCGGCCGGGCGTGATCCCGATGCGCTGGACCTGGCCTGCGAGATCATCTGCTGTGTGCACCCCGACCGCGACGTCGCGATGGCGCGTGCCAAGAAACATGTCGGCTTCTATATTGCGCACCCCGTCTCCGACGTGGTCGCCGAAATCGAGGGTGTGCAGGATCTGGTCCACGGGTTGCGCGTGTCGATGATGCAGAAGGGGTTGGCGGCGTTCGAGGACACGCCCGAAGAGCTTGTCGAGTTGTTCTCTATCACCGGGACACCGGAGGAGTGCCGCCAGAAACTGGACAACTACAAGGGTTTACCGCACCTGGCGCTGCACACGTCCTACGTGCCTCCGTTTACCGCGGAGGAATCCGAGGACTGCTATCTGCAGATCATCGACGCGTTCAAACGGTAGGGCTGCGATGACCGATGACGTCATTGTCGTCGGAGGTGGACCCTCGGGACTGGCCGCGGCACATCGGCTATCCCGGGCCGGCGTCCCGGTGACGGTGCTGGAAGCCACCGAGCGGGTGGGCGGCAAGATGCTCACGTCGCGCCGGGACGGTTTCGTGGTCGACGAGGTTGCGTTCTTCCTGCCGACCACCTACCGGAAGTTGCCCAGGCGTTCCAGAACCCGGAATCGGCGACGATCTCCGGTCAGCGAGCAGCCGATCGGCTGCTCACCAGCCATCTCTTGTCCTAGTGCAGCTATACGAGAAAGGCACCGCCATGACGGAACGCCAGCAGCGGCTTTGCGTGTGGGGCGGAATCACTTTCGCTCCGCTCTTCCTCATCGGTTTCGCCCTGGTCGCGGGCTTTGTGCCGCCGCCCGCACCGGGCATGAGCGCCGAGGCGGTAGCGCGGATGTTTACCGAGGGACGCGGTCGGATCCGAACCGGCATCTGGATCGCCACCGGGGCGGCGCCCTTCCTGGCGTTCTACGTCGCGGCTCTAACGCATCAGATCCGGCGGATCGCCGGCAGCGATTCGCCGCTGGCAACGGCCCAGCTGATCGCCGGCTCCTGTTTGATCCTTGAGTTTCTCTTCCCGCAACTGGTTTGGCAGACCGCGGCCTACCGGAGCGAGCGTAGCCCCGAGATGATTCAGATGCTCAACGACCTCGCGTGGTTACCGTATGTGGGGATAGTCGGAACCGCGATGGTTCAGATGGCGATCATCGCGATAGTCGTGTTTCAGGACCATCGTCCGCAGCCGCTTCTGCCACGCTGGTGTGCTTACCTGAACATCTGGACCGCGCTCGGCGTCGCGCCGGGCAGTTTCGTCGTGTTCGTGCACAATGGCCCCGTGGCCTGGAACGGGATACTGGCATGGTGGATGCTCTGCGTGTCGTTCTTCGTCTGGATGGTGGCCATGACCTGGCTCATGTTGCGCGCCAGTCGCATCGCCGAGCGCACAGAGGCAGCTAGCGCCGCAATATCGCAGCCCAGCCTCGGCTAGGGAAAACCTATTGGCCTTAGGTTAATGCGGCTCCCGCGTGCCGCTGTTGCTGCTTTCGAGCAGCGAATAGTCGATACTATGACTATGGCCCGTCCGTCCAAGCCCCTAATCCGCCGCGACGCCGTGGTGGAGGCGTCGCTGCGCATCATCGACACGGAGGGCCTGGACGCGTTCAGCTTGCCCCGGCTCGCGCGGGAGCTCAATGTACAGGCGCCGTCGCTCTATCACCACTTTGAGGACAAAGCGGAAATCTTGAAAGCGGTGGCGCGGGCAATAGTGTTCGAGACACGCTTGCCCGACCCCAAGTCGGTGCCCAATTGGATTGAGTGGCTTGTGGCGCTGAGCTTGGCGTTTCGTGAATCGATGTTGCGACACCACAACGCCGTGCCTCTGTTACTGCGGTTCATGCCCCGCGATGTGTTAATCCACAATTACAACGAGTCCGCGGTTCATCTCATCGAGATTGGTGTGCCGCTGGCACAAGTGGTGTTGATTCTTGATGGCCTGGACAAGTTGACCTTGGGCGCGGGCATCACCGAGGCGATGCACGGCGACGACGGGAGAAGTCGCCCATTCGCCAATGCCGATCCAACCACCGAACCGGCCCTGGTCGCGGCGGTGGCTGCTAATGGGCGATCCGCGACCGGGGCGTTCGCCGAATCCATCCGCAGTTTCCTGCGCGGTGCGGCGCCGCTGGTGCCGGAGACGGCGCCGCCGCCGCAGCATTGGGGTGACTTCGGTTCGGCAGCAACGGATCTCGAGTCGACGGCCTCGTAGTGGGATGGGGCTGCGTTCGCATTCGGTACCAGCTGGCCCCGGCTTCACCCGGCCGCTTGAGTGGCTTGATTTGACCAGAGACCTGTCCAATCAGTGGGCGGCGCAAAAAGGCATTCGTGTCAATGCCATCGCGCCTGGATTCGTCGAGACCGACATGATCGGCGACATGTCGGGCGAAACCTTGGACCGTTTCCTGTCCTGGTATTCGCTGGGACGGGTCGCCACCCAACGCGAGATCGGCGCTGTGGTGCTGTTTTTGGCCAGCCCGGCGTCCAGCTACCTCACCGGCTCCACGATCGCCGTCGGCGGCGGCACCTCGGGTCATTGACGACGGCACACCCACCTGCGCAGCGCATGCGACTCGCGGGGTTACCTGTCATACGGGAAGTGAGTTAGCGGTTCAGTGGTCCATTAC
>CAVPVJ010000025.1:0-94675 GCA_963709125.1 uncultured Actinomycetota bacterium | reverse complement strand
TTGTTCCGGACGTCCCACCCTCGATCTGGGCTGCGGTCCCGGGCGTTTCACCGCGGCACTGCACACCCGGGGATCGGCCGCACTGGGAGTGGACACCTCTATGGCCGCGGTGGAACTGACGCGCCGACGCGGCGGTACCGCGATTCCGCCGGGACCTGTTCGCGTCGCTGCCCGCCGAGGGCAGCTGGGAGCAGGTCCTCTCGCTGACGGCAATATCGGTGTCGGCGGCGACCCCGTGCGGACGTTGCGGCGGGTCACCGATCTGCTCGCACCGGGCGGCATCGTCATCGTCGAGATCGATCCGCCGAGCACGGCGGTGGGCCAGGAAATGTTGCGCTGGGAAACGCAGCATCACGTCGGGCATTGGTTTCCGTGGTCGCGCGTCGACGCCGCCACACTCGGAGAAATCGCCCGCAGCGCCGGGTTCTTGGTTACCAACGTTGTCGATATTCACACCCGGGTGATCGCGGTGCTGACCGCTGCGGGCCGCGGAGGGGTGAGGTGACCCGTGGCTTGCGCCGCCATCCATGGTCTAAGGTTTCCCGGCCTCGGCCTCGCCTCGTCTGCGGCCTAGACGCATACATTTTGCGATACATACCCTGCCAGTCCAACTAGGTTGCACGCCCAGCACTGTCGGGGCATTACGAGAACCGCCGAATCTGTACATGATCATGCCCGGGCAAGCGATTCGCGATGACCGCTGAGAGATAGAAGTCGGGTGACACTACGCGCGAATGTGCTGTAAGTCCTGAAGCTGCAATTGATTTTCGCCGCTGTCACAGTCGAAGACCTCAGCCGGTCAGTCGCGTCGCAATAACGATCGCGCCGGTCGAGCCGCCTGCCCGGGTCGCCGCCCTGGTTGAGACCGCTGCTTGCGCACCTCGGGAACGGACTGTCAAGAACTGGTACGGCAGAAGTAATTATTGGTACAGTCGTCTATGTACCGCTCGGTTTATTTAGCTGTCGACGGCAGAATTTCGCTCGCGAAAGGGGAAACACCCGTGAAATCCACTGATGGCCATCTGAGCGATGGCCCCCGACCCGGTCCTGGCAGTGGTGGCTTGGGTTATGACGAACGACGGCAAGCGAACGATCGCGCTGCGCGCAAGCGCGGGACTCTTTGTCTTGACGGTCGCGCGCGGCGTGGCCGTCGCCGCGCAGCCAATCGCAGCTACACCGGATACGCTGGCAGCGATCGCCTCTATCCGGAACGAAATGCCTTTTACTCCAGAGGATCCCGGCGGCCTTACTAGTGGTGGCGCCCTGCCTGTGGTGCCTGGCCAGGCTTGCCCCACTGCCGGATCCTGGTGGCTGCATTAGCGGCCTCAACTGTGGGTGTATCCGCGGCCTCACCTGCCCTGGGACCATCCCGCACCACCATCCAACACAAGCCAATGGCCATCCGCAAGATGCTCCCCCGCCGCCGGCCCCGTAGGCGCTAAATCGATCGACAGCGCGTGCGCGAAAGGCATGAGCGGTACTGGCAGAATTCCGTGACGACGCGATCCGCGCTGACCGCCCCAACGTGCGCAACGGCAGTTCCGATCGCGGAGTAGCAGCGACGAACCGAGCGACCACCTGCGCGAGGTCTTCGCTTTTGTCCTCTTGAAGAAAGTTGCCGGCGCTGTCGCGGGTAAGCAATCGAAGAGCGATGGCGCACTGAACACCTCAGCGCCGCCGGCGCGCATCGCTGGTTAACCGTCGTCGCCGACTTCAGTCAGCTCACGTACAGGTAACGACGCCCGCAGCACGACGAGGAAGACCGGCTGTACTGTTCAGTATAGTTGAGGCAGGCGGTGTTCCCGCGATGAAAGGTTGTATGGGTGTTGACGTGTGGGTGCTTTGAAGTGTCTGCGCGGGGGCACGGTGTGCGGGCACCGGCGGGTTGGCCATTCAGTAACGCCGCTCGACCGATTCATGTTGGGGGCAGTTCCTTCGTGGATTCGTTGCCAGTCTGCCGCGCCGGTAAGGCTGAGGCGGCGAAATGACTGATGCCGCGGGCTCCGCAGCGCCTCGTCCTGACCCCGAGTCAGCACTGGGTGAGGAACAGTCCGTCGGACAGCGCTCGTCACATGACAAGGACTTATTTGGCCGTGACCCCGCCTCGGTCGCCGAAGGCGATGGACCCGAATCAGCACCTCGCGCAGGCGACGCAGCCTACCTGAGGAGGACGGCTCGCCTTCGCAGTCCGATGCGATCGACGCCGATTCTCACACCGTAGCCGCTAGGCGCAGACGAGGTCTCTGCGGAGGCGAACCCGCGAGCGACGCCGATCCCAGACCACAGCCGCGGGTGACAGATGACAACGACATCGTCGCCGAACCTTCAAGAGCTGACCCCGCCCCCTCGGCTAGTCGTTCGCCGCTGCGGCGCCATCCGCTCAAACGCTCGGTTCGGCGATCAGCTTGCTGCGGGACTACCAGTGGCCTCAGCTACCATTTCGCAGCCCGATCCGTGGACCGTGGTTGACCTCAGTGTTCGGTGCGGTGCTGCTGGCGTCGCTGCCGATTGTGATCATCACCGGACTGTTGTCCTGGATTGCTTACGGCCCGCGCTTCGGGCAGGCGATGCCCGGGGATGTGGGCTGGCTGCACCTACCGGTCTTCGACTGGCCAACCCGACCGTCGTGGCTTTATCGCCTTACCCAAGGTGTCCACGTGGGCCTGGGACTCATTCTGATTCCGTGGGTGCTGGCGAAACTATGGTCGGTCATCCCGAAATTCTTTCAGCTGCCCCCGTTCGTTCACCGGCCCAGGCGGTTGAGCGGATCTCGTTGCTGGCCCTTGTCGGTGGCATCCTATTCGAGATCGCGACCGGGGTCCTGAACATCCAGTACGACTACATCTTTGGGTTCAGCTTCTACACCGCCCACTATTGGGGCGCATGGGTGTTCATCTCCGGCTTCGTCGTACATGTCGCGGTGAAGTTGCCGACCATGGTCCGCTCGCTGCGGTCCCGCTCCTTCCGCTCGGTGCTGGGCACCAACCGCGCACACACCGTTGCCGAGCCCCGTGACGAGACCGGGCTGGTCGCGCACATCCCGGCCCGGCCACCATCAGCCGCCGCGGCGCGATTGGTCTGGTCGCGGGCGGGTCCCTCTTCGTGACGATTTTGACGATCGGTGAGACAACAGGCGGGTTTTTGCGCCGGACCGCGATCCTGCTGCCGCGTGGCCGCTCCTACGGCAGCGGACCCACCGATTTCCAAGTCAACCGGACCGCCGTCGCGGCCGGACTCACCCCCGGCCAGTACAGCGACAGGTGGCGACTGAAGCTGACCGGCGGGGCCAACCGCCTCTCGCTGAGCCGCCCGCAACTGTTGGCCATGGAACAACACACCGTGGACTTGCCGATTGCCTGCGTCGAAGGCTGGTCAACCGTGCAAGCCTGGACCGGGGTTCGACTGCGCGACCTCGCCGCCGCTGTCGGCGTCCAACACATGGTGTCGGCCCGAGTGGAATCCTTCGAGCGATTCGGGGCATTCAAGTCGGTACAGTTCACCGCCGACCAGATGCTGCACCCCGATTCCCTGCTCGCCCTTCGGGTCAACGGAGTTGATTTAACTCTCGACCACGGCTTTCCGGCACGCATCATGATGCCGGCCATCCCAGGCGTCCATGCCACCAAATGGGTCGAGACCATCAAGTTCCGGGAGAGCTGAGGTGCGCCGCTTCGCACGGTTCTACGGCGCACACCCGCTGCATCTGTTGACCATGATGTGCTGTTTTGCGTTGTGGCTCTCCGTGATCGTGGTCGCCGGCCCTCAGACCTTCATCAACACCCAGGTGTGGTGGCAGTCAATCGCTGTCTGGTTCATCGGTGCGGCGGTGTTACACGACATGCTGCTGTTCCCGCTCTACGCGCTGGCCGATCTGTCGCTGCGTACCGGGCTGCGCGCCATGCGGGGCCTGCCGATCCCCAAGCGCACCGCAGTCCCGATCGTGAACTATGTCCGGCTGCCCGTGTTGGGCACCGGCCTGACGTTCCTGATGTTTTTTCCCGGCATCATCAAACAAGGGGCATTCTTTTATCACAACGCCACCGGAATGACCCAGGATCCCTTCCTGCACCGCTGGTTACTGCTAGTCGCCGCGATGTTCGGGACCAGCGCCCTGGCCTACGCACTTCGCCTGGCACTGCACGCCCGGCGCACACGCACCGCACATGCACACGACCAGCCGTCCGCATCGACCACAACAGCCGAGACCGCTTCCACTGCACCCGATCCCGCGTAGGCATCTGGAGGCCCGGTCATCACCGATTGGCTGCCCACCACTCTCGTCGCCGATCCATGATGAGTACAGCACCGAATTGGCGGCGATGAACCTGAACTACCTCGGGCTATTTTCGCAACGAATCCGGGGAGTTCAAAGTACGGGCGTCTGCTCTACGGCGCGCTCGACGCAAACAACCGAGGTAAAGCGATCTCGCGTGGTAAGCGCACAGTGCTGAGGCACGAGATCCCCGGGGTGACCTCTCGATTTAGGGTAACCCGCAGGATGGTCGTGGCCGACCGTTGGACCGCAGCCGTTCTGATTTCGGCCACCTCCGCGTAGGCCGGGTTTGTCACTAGGTCGAACACCGCTTCTTTGGAGGGATAGTTCCCCAGGAAAACGAGATCAGGTTCGAAATCGTCGTCATAGGCCAGGGTCAGGAGGAACCGGGGAAAAACGTAGCGGCCTGCGACGGCTTCGACCATAGTCGCCGCCGCCTCAAGGTATTCGTCGTACCGCTGCCGTCCGCCCTCGTGGAACCACAGATTGTTCATTACAACCACGCCGCTGTCGAGCAACGCTTCACCGCAGTCAGACGGCTCAATGGCACAACGGGTCAGCACCGCCCGGTGGACAGCGTCGGTGCGTAGATGCGCGATTCGCCGATAGCGTTCACTGCGCCACATCTCGACGAACGCCGTTGCCGACGGGTACCGGACGAATCCCACCAAGTCGGGATCAAAACCACCCTCAAGTGACTCCTCCACTTGCAGAAATGGGGTCGATAGTTCGGCACCGACCTCGGCCAACATGGGAAGGACAGCCTCGCCGTATTGTCCGTAAAGTTCCATTCCGCCAGGCCGAAACCACAGCGCATTCAGAATCGCGACAGCGCCGCCCGAACTGCAGCTCGAAGCAGATATTTCGCTCAACCGTTTACCTCTCCTTCGAAGGCGTTTCGTCCCCGCAACGCCACGCCCCCGGCTATCGCGAAGGCGATGGCCGCGAAGATATCCAGGAGTGCGACAAACCAGGGCAAGGCTGTGACATGACGGTCTGGCGGCGCGTGGACAAAGCTATCGCTCAACGAGCCGAACCAGGCGGGTAGCACATGCTGGAACAGGAAGCCGGTTGCGTTGGCGGTGCCGACCACCACTGCGGCCAAAGGTGCCCAGCGACTCCCTATCGCGACCAGCGCCACCGCAAAAACGACCAATAGGGTCTGAATCGTGCCTATGACGAAAATCGGGGTCGATTCGAAGTCGAGTCCGCGACGCAGGTGATCGATTCCGTGGATGGCAAACGCCGCGGCAAACACCGTCGCGGTTAGCCGCAACGCGAAGTCGGTTCCGGTCGTGGATCCGTGCTCTGGCAGTGGTTGTGGTCGTGTCATGCCGCCCCACATCTCTCACTTCGGACCGGGGCGATCGTTATTTCATTCAAGAGACGATTCCTACGTCCGAGAGGTAGGTACTAGTAGAAGCCGCCATTACGGGCATCGGCGGCCGTGCATATCGCGTCCACCACGACCGCCTGACAGCTGCGCCCGAGGAACAAGCGCGCCGCCGCCGACACGATGCGGCCACGCGTTTCCAACTGTCTTTGGCACACAATGACTCTAGAATTAGTTGACCGGTCAGTCAATGCTCCATATCGAGCTCGCGAAGATTGGATCGAAAGCGACGTGTGCGATCTGACGATGAGGAGTTGGCGCATTACCGAACGGTCGTTCCTCTACGCCCGCGAAGATCGGGGTCCAACATTGTCGTCGCCACGTAACATCCCCATTGGGATCGGCCCGCCGACGTCGTCTCCGTCGTCAACGACTACGCGGCCTGGCTCGCGACGAGCGACAATCCGAAATTGTTCATGACGCCGCAGCGGGCACCTTGCTCACCAGGCATACCCGCGAGCTCGCCCGCGCATGGCCCAACCAAACCGAAATCACAGTGCCTGGAACGCATTTCCTTCAATAGGACAGCCCGGACCAGATCCGACCGCAGTCGCTGATTTCGTGCGGCGGTTGCGACCCGAGACGCGCTACTAGAGCGCGCGTTTTCGAGCACCCTAGCGAGCTCGCCGATCGGTTGGCAGGGCTCTGCACTCGGATCTGTTGTGAAGGGAGGATTCGAGGCGACTTCTGCTGGTGGAACGGCTCGCATCGTGCGTGAGACCCCGATAGTGGTCTAGCGGGTATACCCCAGTTCGGATAGGCCTTGCCCGAAGCGCACCGCCCACGGGTGCGTAAAGTCACTGCGGGCGAGGTGTGCTGTGCACGAACTGGGCCACTACCGCGGCCAATTCTTTGCCGTTGTCTTCTTGCAGGAAGTGGCCGGCGCCGGCGATCGTAACCGCTGGGTGAGCGGCCGCCCCGGGGATATGCGCGCGCAGGACTGAGTCGGCACCTCCGGTAATCGGGTCTGAGTCCGAAAACGCACACAGGAATGGGCGCTGAAAGCGGCCCAAGGATTCCACGCGGCTCGGTTATCCGGCGCGGCAGGATCGTCGGGGGTAGTGGGGACCAGCGTCGGAAACTGGCGGGCGCCCTGCTGGTAGCTATCGTCGGGAAAGGGGCGTCATAGGCGGCGACTTCGGCGTCGGACAGGCTGCTTAGGCATCCCCCATTGACGATCTGTCCGGTTTTGAATTCGGGGGTTTCCTGGCTATACCGGCGCCACGCTAAGAATGCCTCCCCGGGATGTCGGTCCCCGGTCGGCAGAAACGTGTTTGCCGCGACCACTCGCGCGAAGAGTTCGGGATGCTCACCGACTAGACGCAGGCCAATGAGACCGCCCCAGTCTTGGCACACCAGGGTGATATCGCGAAGGCCGATCGTCTCGATAGCTGCTCGAGTCCAGTTCACATGCGCGTGGTAGGTGTAGTCGTCGCGGCTGGCCGGTTTGTCACTCCGGCCGAAGCCGATCAGGTCCAGCGCCACCGCGCGAAGCCCCATCCGGGTAAGGACAGGGATCATCTTCCGGTATAGGAAGGACCACGACGGCTCGCCGTGCAACAACAGCACAACCTCCCCAGATGCCGGGCCTTCGTCGACATAGTGCATCCGAAGCCGGCCGCCGACGCCGTCGTCGATCTCAACGTACCGCGGCTCGAAGGGAAAGTCGGCAGCCCCACAAATCGCTCATCCGGGGTACGGAGTATCTCCACGGCGCTCTCCTCGCTTGGCATCACCAATGAAGCAAACTGTACTGAACGGTACTATAACCACGCCGGCACGTAACCGACGACCCGAGTCGCCGCGCGGACGGATCTTGCGCTCATTCGGTAGGTCGCTACGGCGATCTGCTCGTCGTGGGCCATCGCTGGCCGTAGGGATTTGCTCACGCCGAGATCCTTTGCTTCAGCAAGGATTCGGTAGAGGTGGCAATGTATTTGCCGATCGAGTCGCCTCTCAACGTGGTGAAACGGATGACCTCCGCGTGAGACCCGAATTCGTAGCCCAGTGCCACCCGGGGAGTGACGACTTCGAACGAAAGGGGGCCGCGACTCGTGTGGGCGGTGAGCCTGAATTCGCGATCTAGCAAAGGAAACGACTTGCAGTCATACACCAGCTGGCGACGGTCATTCAACGGCGCGACAAGCTGGCATCACCACACTATGTTAAGCAGCACGTATGGTGTTTGCTCCGTTGCCGATTCAAGGCAGAAGGAGCCCAGACATCGCGGAGTCCGGTGAGATTGACTCGTTAGTGATCGCGGGACCAACCTGCTCTAGCCAGTGAATCCAGTCATGGATGTCGTCAGCTTATTCGTGGCAATAACCACGTCCCGCGCCCCAGGCGCCGAAACTCACTGAGCGAGTCGTGCCCGGCGCTTCGACCAGCCCAACGTCTTGTCGGAACGCGCCGGTTCACCTTCTGTAATGCGGTAGACGGTCTCGCTCGTACGAGCGCAACATCGTTGCCTCCCAACGCCTTTAAGATACCTTCATGCGTCGACGCATTGGTTGTGCCGTTGGCTCAGGGAAAGCCAGCCGCATCGTCGACATGGACCACGAAGCTCGCGAAGCGGCCCCGCCGTACCGGCGTCGCGCCTCGGCTTACCAACCATTTCGGTCGACGCAATCCCCCCAAGGCTCACCTTCTAATTGCGTCGCCCGGCTAGCTGCCGGGGCGGCACCGACATCGGGCTGTCGGTTTGCCGTCTAACTGGTATGGATGCTGTTTAGCGGGCGCGCCGTTTGGCTGCGGGGGAGCGCGCGCGGTGCCTTGGAGGGGCTGGGGCGTCCCACCGGTGCAGTTGTGCGATTGCGCTATCGAGTGCGTCGCGCAGTGGTGTGATGTCCCCGCGCACGCGGGCGAGCAGCATGCCGCCCTGCAGCGCGGCGATCACGGCGGTCGCCAGTCGTTCCGGGTCGGCGTCGGCAACCAGCGCGCCGCGATCCTGCATCATGTGCAGCCCCCGCGCCAAAGGCGCTTCCCACTGCCGGAACGCCGCGTCAAGAAGTGGTCGAAATTTCTCGTCGTTTTTCAATTCCGCGGCCATGGTGCCCAGGGGGCAGGCAAATGGGCCACCTGGCGCGGAGTGCACCTGGAGAATTTCGGCCGCCCACGCCTCGATCCCATCCCAGGAGTCGATCTGCTGCAACCTAGGCTGCCGAGCCAGGACCAGCTGCAGTTGCCGCTGGATCACCGCGGCGACGAGGTCGGCTTTGTTGTCGAAGTAGTAGTACAGCTGGGACTTACCGGAATCTGCCGCGGCCAACACGTCGTCAAGGCTGGTCATGCTCACACCGCGCTGATACATCAGTGTCGCGGCGGCGTCGATGATGAGCGCGCGGCTACGACGCCCCCGCTCGGTGACCGGCAACGGGCGTTCAGCGGCGTTAGCCGACGACCCAGTCACGACATCCACTGTATATAAGACCTGTCCACCCTGATCAGAGGACGCGGCGTTTGCGACGACGCGAATACACGCCGCGTCAGGAGCGAAAGACAGCGAACTGCTTCAGCTCCTTGACCGACCCCTGGCCGTAGGCGAAGCGGCCGTACCTGCAGGCAATACGTGCCGCGTTGGTCGACCAGAATATCGACCGGTGAACACAGGCCTCCCGGTGGGAGAGCTGACGTTCCGGCAGTTTGCGGTGGACCGTCGTCGCGCCGCACCACCGCCGTGAGCAGAGCTACTGGCCGACGTCGACAGCTCGAAAGCTGTAGCTCTGGCGCGACGAGTTGTCCGACGAGAAGCCGCGGGCGCCACCTGGCCGCCGCATTCGACCAGTGGTTCGACCGGATTCGCGCCGGAATGATCGTCATGATCGACAACGGCACCCTCTCCGACGACGACGACGACGACCCGATCGCCGAGCGTTAGCGTTTGCCGGCTGCGGTGCAAGGGAGCCTGTTGCTCGGGGCCCAAAGCAGCACTGCGGCAATCGAAGCCGGACTTGTCGCGGTCATCGCAGCGATCAGCCGCCACCGCGTGACGGCCACCGCAACCTGACCAGATCGTCAACTAATATGCGGCACTGGTCGATAGCCTGGGCTTGCGGAAGTCCTTCCGCTTAGGCAACTCGCGATGGTCACAGATTCGTCATCATTTCGGCGGTCCGTGATCCCCGCGGCTGAACTAACCTCCGATTACATGCCCAAGCGCGTATTCATGGGGCTGCTGCCCGTCCTGCTGGACCAGGCCCCCGGGCTCAGGCGATAGGAGCAGCACACCGTGGAATTGATCGCTTGCGTGGAGGATGAGGTCGACTACGCAAAATTGACCCGGATCCGGTTGGCCGATCTGGCCGCTGCCGCCGGCGGTTCTAGTGAAGCAGAAGGGGGAGCCTGATTAAATCTGACACTAGAAAGGCGATCGTGCTGTGCAGCGGTGCAACCGTTCTTGTTTTGGCGGTCGGCTGCAGCGGTGGTAGGTCGTCGAGCAGCACGACGACCACGCCACCAAGGACGGCCAGCGTGACGGTAGCACCGCCGACGCCGGCATCCCCGGGGAGTCCCACCGACGGCGGCGGGGCCGGCGGCGCCTTCCCCGGACGTCCCATCATGGGATGTTACATCGGCCTCAACTGTGGTTGTATTCCAAACCTCACCTGCCCCAGGCCAGCTCGGCGGCCTCTAGCCGCGCCGCCGCCAACACCACCGCGCCCAGGTGAAGGACCGGATCCGTGAGGCCAAGCCACCGCGACATGGGTCAGGCCGAAGAGAATGGGCTTTAATGGGCCGCGGTTCTAGGAGGAAGCCCACCGGGCGAAGTGTCGGCGCCCAAGATCGCTACGCCGACCGATGAATGAGATTCCTTTGCTGCATGAACAAGACACCGTCAACGATGGTGCGTTGCCTGTTGATGAAGCCGGATGCAGGGCTGGCAATGGCTGATACTGCGTTGTCGTTATCGTCGGGCGCGCCGAGGCAGCTTGATACCTCTGCTCAGCCACGCTCAACTCCCTCATCAAGGGAGTGTCAAGGATCAACCGAAGCAACTGTCAAGCATCAGCCGAAACACTGTCAGGCATCACCCGAAGACAAAATGTCAAGCATCAACCGAGGTAATACAGCGCTAGGGTGCCCCCGGCAGGATTCGAACCTGCGACACCGGCTTTAGGAGAGCCGTGCTCTATCCCCTGAGCTACGAGGGCGGACGGGCTGAGCTTACCGGGAGCGCCTGGCCGCAGACCGCTGGCAGCAACCTAATCACCCCAGCTCCGCGATCACCTTCGCGAAGTTGTCGATGTGGTTGTCCTGCACGGTGATGAACGTGACCCCGTACTTTTCGCGGTACTCGGACAAGGTGTCGGCCATCTCGCGGGGCGACCCGGTCAGCACCGAGTGCGTGGCGAGTATCTCCTCGTCGGACAACCCCGGCGCGTACATGCGGGTCATCTTCAAGTCGGGAACGCTCTCGCCTACGGCGGGCACCGCGGTGATCGCCAGGTTCAACTCCAGGGCGTCGAACCGATCACCGGCGGCGTTGCGGACGAACTCGACGCGTTCGGTCAGCGGGTCGTCATCGGTCCCGCGGACATTGGCGCCGGTCAGCCCGATGATGTCGGCGTGCTGCGCGGCGATCGTCAGCACCCGGTCGCCGTTTCCGGCGATGAGGATCGGCGTCGTCGGGTGATGTTCTTTTAGGTAGGTCGTCATGTGCTGGAGGTAGTCGACCCGGGCGCCGGCGCTCGGGTACGGCAACTCGGCGGCCTCGAACTCTTCGCGAACGTAGCCGGTGCCGAGTCCGATCTCGAGACGGCCGTCGCTGAGCTTGTCCAGATCCAGCAGATCCCGGCTCAGCAGGGCCGGCTTGTAGAAGGCGGCGTTGAGCACATACATGCTCAGCCGAAGCCTGGTGGTGACCATCGCGGCCGCGGTCAGCGTCGGAATCGGTGCCGCCGCACCGAGATGGTCCGGCACACAAAGAACGTCGAATCCAACGTCCTCTGCTCGCTTCACCTTCTCCACCAAAGCCGTGCGAGATTTGATGAAGCGCAAACTCATGCCGAAGCGAAAATCCTTGGCCACCAACAACCTCCGTCTAGTTTCAGATAGTTACCAAGAACGTGCTGCGGTCGCCAGCCCCTGCACCAGGGCCGAGGTGACCACCGACAAGCCGTCCGCGCCGGGCAACGGACTGCGCGGGCTCAGGCCCCTGACACGAACCGACAATTCCAGCTGTGTCCCGCCGTCGCGCACCCGGTTGACCGGATTGTGCGGATGCAGCCCGCGCAACTCGCGTGGCATGGCATCGAGATCGGTGACGACCTGATAGCCGGGCAGCTGGATGTGCCGGGCCAGGTGGGCGGCCAGTGCACGGTTGCGCCCCCCGGCCAATAGCTGTGTGCTGCGCCCGATCCGGCCGTAGCCGTGTAGCGAGACCGCGACGTCGACGTGGTCGAGAAACGCGGCGAGCCGCGGCGATTCGTCGGGGTCAAACTGCGCCGATGGCAGATGGTGCGGATATCGGTCGGGATGGCGCACGAGGTACACCGAAGCCTCGGATTCCTCGGCGGCGCGTTCGGCGATCAGGTCGGTCATCTGTTCTAGGCCGCCGCCGTGGATGGCAAGGAAGCCGAAACGCGACCGCAGCCGGCTGACCTCGCTTACGTCCTGATCGCTCAGCAACGCTGAAAGTGATTGGGGCGCCGGTGATGTCGCGGTCCGTGCACGGGGCCAGCGCGCGGGATCCCAGCGGCGCAGGAAGTCGATCCAGCGTTGCGGCAGCCCGTGGTCGACGGCGCCGTCGATGACGCGCGGCAGATAGCCGGGCCGGGGCGGCCCCGGAGTCACCCGATGGTCGATGTACACCCAGGCCGGCGACAACCCCTCGTCGGTGTGCACGGTCAGGCGGTCGCGCCGATAGCGCACCGGCACGCCCTCGGCGCTATCCAGGGTGGCGAGGTCATGTTCGGAGACCTGCCAGAGCACGCCGTGCACCTGACTCCCGGCGAGTGGCTCGACGGTGGCCACCCCACGCTGATTGATCAGCCAGTCGTGATCGGACAGCACCGCCGGCCGCGGATCGGCGGCGTCGGGGCAGCGCAGTGCCATCTGCCGGACGCACAGGTTCGACCCGTATGCGAAGTAGGGATGCCGGCGGGCCGGCATTTAGCCGGTCACCGTCAGATGAATCAGCACGAAGCCCTCCTATACGCTGCCCGTGAAACTCCGCAAACAGGCCGTTTTGGTAGCGGGTTGTCCGCCTCACGATCTTGAAGGTGGCAAACGTGGGCTGCAGCCCGGAAACGACACGGCCCCGACCATCATGACACGCTCGAAGCCTGGAAACGGCGAACACCCCCTAGCCGAAAAAGACGGCATTTAGGGCCTGTGACACGGTTCGCGCCTGATCCGCACTTCCCGGTAGCGCCTCAGTCACCGTGGCGAGGGCGTTTTGGATCTCGTGGTTCTGCTGATCAGTGAGGAGGTGGCGTGATTCGATCGGGAGGACCACCTGGCTGTCCGCTAATGCGAACGCGCCACCCGGCAGCCCCGAATTGACTCTGGTGGTAGACACACTGTTGTCGAGGATGCAGACTCATCGCGATAAAGAGGGTGGTTACGATTCACATAACGGCTCAGGAGTATCCCGAGGCACGCGCTGCCATTGCCGAAGCCAGAAGGCGTTTACAGTGAAAGAGTTGTTGAGTAGGGGAATTAGATTACCTGTGGCACTAGGGGTTACGTTGTGGGCGTTCCTCAATTCCCCCGTGGCCTGGGCTGGGCCGGGCGGCAACATTCCAGGCCCCGGCGTGTGCGACTATCCTGGTATTGGCGGAAGTAATTTCGAGGCGGGAGCCACGACGTACTACTGCGATTTTCCTATCGAGGAGAACAGCACGCACTGGCACTGCGAATATGGCGGATGGAACCTTGGTGGTCCAGGTGGCAACGCCCCCCTCGGTGGAACTTTTATGGGTTTTGGGTTGACCATTCCTGCAGGCGATTTCGGGGGTGCTGCCGGTGGTTGTTCATGGCGCTGGCCGGATAACACTATCGGCCCTGCACCGAACCCACCGGGCGCGTGGAAGAACTACTTGGTACCCACGCCGCCACCGCGCGAACATCGGGCGCACCCGACTCCACCGGCTGAGCCAGAGTCCGGACCACCACCAGTAGAGAATCCTAATCTCGGCGGTGAGCCACAGACACCGGCCTACACTAACCCGGCGTTTCCGAATCCCGGCAGGACTCAGAACCCGCCAAGTTAGCTTGGGTCACAGCCATGTTCTAGTTCGCTTTCTTCTCAAGCGCGTCTAGAAAGAGGTTGTCCCGGGCGTCGGAGAACTTGAGGTGGCGGTCCCCCGCTCGAGACCTGCTGTGTGGTAGGTGTCGGGCGTTCCGCCAAGAACTCCGACAGGCGAGTCCATGGTGAGCAAGGATGGCCGGTTGCGCGAATTGCACACGGGTCCAGGGCGATAGTACTCATGCAGGCGCTGGTTCGTAGAGTCGTCGGTAGATGTCGTCTATCGACTTGCCGAGCATCCGCGATCATGAAACGCCACTCGTCGTCGAGGTCCATGCCCTCGGGTGCTGTGGCCGGGATATATTCCAGGCCAAGCCATTCAGCAATACGCATGGTGTTCCCGAGCTGCCGGCACTTCCTCAGTAGCCTGATGGCGTTCTCCGGTGTCCCTGGAAGCATGCCGCGATCGCCAGAAAGCGGGCCGTGGCCGTCTTGGGCTGCCGTCCGCTTTCGAGTAGTTCGGCCACGAACGTCTGCACTGTGGTCTTGGTGAGTTCGGCGGCCGTGCCGTTGGAGTCACACCAGCGCAGAAACGTAGCAACGCCTTCGGTGTAGGACTTGACGGTTGCTGGCGACTTCCGTTCGGTCCGCAGTGCGAGTTGCCATGAGGGGAGGAGTCCGGCCAGGTCGGGCAGCAAATTGGTGCTCATGCCACTGTCTTAATCTGGAACGCTGTCCGTCGAACGGGTTGGCGATCAGAGCAGCATTAGGTGCAGTTCGAGCCAGTTGCCCAGCTACCCGGTCACCGTCAGATAAATCAGCACTAAGCCCTCCTATACGATGCCCGTGAGCTGCGCAAACAGGTTGCTCAGGTGGCGTTATCGGCCTCATAATCTTGAAGGTGGCAAACGTAGGCTGCAGCCCGGAAAGACACGGCCCCGACCATCATGACACGGTCGGGGCCTGAAAACGGCGAACACCCCCTAGTCGGAAACGATGGGGTTAAGGGGGTGCCTCGGTGCAGCTATGAGGGCGCACTGGTGGGGACAAAGAAAGGGAACCCCCGCACGGTAATCAAGGGGAACAAGTGCGGTTGTCGCCATCCGTTTGGCATAGCTGGCGGGCCGGAACGCTTTTGCGGCGTGTCCGAACTGACGCAATAACTTGAAGTATGCCATGAAGGCCTAGACCATGCACCAGGTATGCAATACTATTACGCCACTGGTTATCGGTTTGGTCACCGTGTCCCCCGCCTGGAAGCCGGGCGCGGGCACACTGCCTCAACCGCCAGCAGCAGTTCCGGTTGATTTGTCGGGTTAGGAGAACCATATGTTGTCCGTGACCACTGCGAGGCACCACACCACGACGACAGAAAGCTCAAGTCAAATGGCAACGCACACTCGGAAAACCGCTGCCCGAAGGATCTTGCGGCTGGCCGCAGCGGGCCCGCTCGCCCTAGCAAGCGCGGCCGCTCTGGCTACGCCCGTGCACGCCGCCACCACATGGATGGCGGGAGCTGTGAACCCCAGCTCCAAGGCCGCGACGTTCTTTTATACCGACGCCTACACCCAGTTTGATGCCGAGCAGCATGCGATGGCGAACTGCCACGCGAAGTTCCCGACCGGCTGTGAACTCGCCGGAAGCACCACGACCTGCATGGCTGTCGCCCTCGGTCAAGGCAGTGACTACGCCGTTGCCTACGGCCCGACGGTGCACACGGCGCAAGTGCTGGTGGCGACGACGATCCGCGGCCGCGTCAACCCAGCCGGTGCCGGGCATTGCAGTTGGGATTAAAGGCTTTGGGGGCCTCCACTGCCGCACGCTCCCTCGGAGCCACCGGTACGTAGCCACGGTGAGAAGCCAGTTTCCCAGCTACCCGGTCACTGTCAGATAGATCAGCACCACGTTAAGCAGACTGATCATTGTTGCGACCGCCCAGCCAATTACCGTCGTGGCCGGATGGTTGGTGTCGGTACCCATCAGCGTGCGGCTGCTGGTCAGTCTGATCAGAGGAAGCACCGCGAACGGGATCCCGAACGACAGCACGACTTGGGAGAGCACCAGAGCGCGGGTTGGGTCGAACCCGAGGGCCAGGATCGCCATTGCCGGGCACAGGGTGATCAACCGGCGCATCATCATGGGCACGGACCGGTGCAACAGCCCTTGCATGATCATGGCTCCGGCATAGGCGCCCACCGACGACGACGCCAGGCCTGACGCGAGCAACCCGATTGCGAACAGCACTGCAACCGTCGTGCCCAAAGTCGTGTGAATAGCGTTGTAGGCGCCCTCGATAGACACCGCGGGGTCGCTGCGGTTCTGCAGATTGATCGCAGCGACCAGCAGCATCGCGGCGTTCACCGTTCCGGCAACCGTCATCGCCAGGATGACATCCAAGCGGGTAACCCTCAGCAACAGTCGCCGATGTTCGCCCTCGTCGGGATGCCCGTGCCGGTCGAGGACCAGCCCGGAGTGCATGTACACCGCGTGCGGCATCACAGTGGCGCCCATGATGGCGGCGGCCAGCAGCACGCTTTCGGCGCCGTGGAATCGCGGCAGCAGCCCGCCGACCACATCACCGGGCGGTGGCGTCTTGACGAAGAAACTGGCCGCAAACCCGATCGCGATGACGAGCAGCAACCCGGTGATGACGCGCTCGAAAATGATCTGGCCGCGCCGGTCCTGGATCGCGAGAAGCAGCAGAGACACGACGCCGGTGATGATCCCGCCAAGCAGCAGCGGCAAACCGAACAGGATCTGCAAGGCGATGGCCCCGCCGACGATTTCGGCCGCATCAGTTGCGATCGCTACGAGTTCGGCCTGGGCCCAGTAGACCAGCCGGGCCGGGCGGCTCATCCGCTTGCCGATCGCCTGAGGTAGCGACTGACCGGTTACCAGCCCCAGTTTCGCCGACAGGTACTGCACCAGGGCCGCCAGCACATTGGCCACCACAATGACCCAGAGCAGCAGGTAACCGAACTTCGCACCGGAGCTGACGTTGGCCGCGACATTCCCGGGATCGACATAGGCGATCGCCGCCACGAACGCCGGTCCGAGCAGATACCAGCTCGTCTTCAGCGAGGCCCCGGTGCCCTGCGCCAACGTATCGACCCTCAATTCCATGAACCGAATAAAAAAGTTAGGGTACTCGAAAGCCTCCGCGCACCGGTCACCGACTGCCGCCCGACCAATGCCGGGTCATTCGAGGTGGCGAGGCTATCGGAGAACCGTTATGGGACATCCACCTGCGTCATTTGACGGCGTAGAGCCCCTTGCCGGTGATCAGGGGCAGGTCGAGGGTGGTCACGATGCCCGGCGGGGCGGCCACTACCGCCGGAATGGCGTTGACGATCCGCATCGCGGTGGCGACCAGTCCGGCGTGGTTGTGATCGCCGTTGGGACTGCTCAGGCAGATGTCCATGGCGTAGGACGGTTCGCCGGTGATTTCGATGCGGTACGAACCGCCCGGCTGCGCGGGCTGCGGCCAGTCAGGGCACAGATCTTCGCGCAGTCGGGTGACGTGTTCCAGGACGACGGCGGGTTCGCCGTTGACGATGCCGAGCACTTCGAATCGCACTCCCGCGGCGCTGCCCTTCGGTATGTGGCCGGACGCGATGTCGAAAGCCTCGGGGGCAGGCTCGCGCACGTACTTCTCGGTCACCTCGTCGAGCGAGATGCCAAGGCCGGCAGCGAGTTGCCGGATCACCGATCCCCATGCCAGGCTCAGCACTCCGGGCTGCAGCAGCATCGGGATCTCGTCGAGCGGCTTGCCGAAGCCCATCACATCGAACATGACGACGGCGCTGTCGTAGGTGGCGTAGTCGACGATCTCCATGCAGCGCACCTGCTGGATGCTCTGACAGGTGCCGGCCAATGCCAGCGGCAGCAGGTCATTGGCGAAGCCTGGATCGATCCCGTTGACGTACAGGCTCGAATTACCTTCGCGGGAGGCGTCTTCCAAAGGTTTGACGAGTTGCTCGGGGATTACCTGCCACGGGTACTGCAGAAAGACTGGACCGCTGCCGACGATGTTGACTCCGGCCGCCAGAACGCGCCGGTAGTCCTCCAGCGCCTCCGGCAGCCGGTTGTCGGCCATCGCGTTGTACACGGCGCATTGCGGCCCGGTCGCGAGCACGGCGTCCAGATCGGTACTGGCCAGCACGCCAGTCGAATCCGGAAGTCCGGCAAGCTCGGCCGCGTCCTTGCCCGCCTTGGCATCTGATGACACCCACACGCCGGTGAGCTCGAACTCGGGGTTGGTGATGAGCGCCCTCAGCGAGTGGACGCCGACGTTGCCGGTACCCAACTGGACGACGGGTATGGCCATGAGCGGGCTCCTTAGCGGTCGGGTTAGGACCGCGAGCAGACGCAAAAGCGCCCGACACGCCGTGCGTGCGGGGGCTTTTGCGTCTGCTCGCGAGTCATGGGGTCACAGGTCCGGGACGGGTATGTCGAGATTGGGGAAGGTGAGGCCGCCGTCGACCTCCAGCGTCTTGCCGGTGAGAAAGCTTCCGGCCGGAGATGCCAAATAGACTGCCGCGGCAGCAATGTCGACGGGATCACCGAGGCGGCGCATCGGTGTCACCTTCTCCATCGGCTGGCGCAGTTCGTCGTTGGAGGCCACCACGTCGAGTGCGGAAGTGAGGATCGATCCGGGTGCGATTGCGTTGACCCGGATGCGTGGGCAAAGGTCCAGCGCCGCCAGTCGGGTGTAGTGCGATAGCGCCGCCTTGGCGGTGCCGTAGGCGGCGAAGCCGCGCCCGGCTAGCCGGCCCATGGTCGAGGTGATGTTGATAATGCTGCCGCCCCCGGAGTGTTCGAGCATCAGCGGAACCGCCGCGACGGTCAGGGCGTGGGCGGTGGCTACGTTGAAGGTGAAGGCGTCTTTGAGGTCCTTGGTCGAGGTCGTCAGCAGCGTGTTGGGCATGGTCCCGCCGACGTTGTTGACGACGATGTCTAGTTTCCCGAAAGCCTCGACGGCCGCGGCGGCCAACTCCGCCGTTGCCTCGGGGTGGGCCAGGTCGGCGGCGACGGTGTATGCCCGACGGCCGGTGGCGCGGACCTGTTCGGCGACGGCATGTAGTTGGGATTCGGTTCGGGAAGCGATAAGGACATCGGCGCCGGCCTCGGCGAATGCCAGCGCGATGGCCGCGCCCAGTCCCCGGCCGCCACCGGTGATGACGGCGACTTTGTCGTCGAGACGGAACCTGTCAAGGATCATTACGGCCTCTCCACGTTGAGTTACCGGCCGAAACGGTAGCGAGCCCGACCGCCTCGGATTGCAGCATTTCTGAAACAGGTTCTAGTTTGTCATACGGGGTGCGGCGCCGAAACGCCTGCTGTCGTTATGGCCGTCCGCCGCGTAGACGATTGAGGGCGGGCACGATGCACGTTAGGAACGGCGGGACAAATTTGCCAAACGTTAACCCATTCTTACTGTAGCTTGACGACGTCTCGGAACACGGTGGTTGACGAGCCCCGTTAAGAGGGCGGCCAAGCCCACCTACTGTGAGGAAGTAGATTGAAACTCAACCGATCTGGCGGAGCGCTGAGCATCGTGGCGGCGGGCGCACTGATGTTGTCGGGCTGCGGCAGTGACAACAGTGCAACCGGAGGCAGTGCAACGACGGGATCTACGGCGGCGCAAGGCGGGCTGTGGTGGGAAACAGACGCTGAAGGCCAGTGGATCGACAGCCCAAGCCAACGCGATGACTCGCTTTGTCAAGGCGTTCGAACAGGCCTGCCCAGGTCAGACGTTGAACTACACGGCCAACGGTTCCGGTGCCGGGATTCGCGAATTCAACGGTAACCAAACTGATTTCGGTGGTTCGGACTCGCCTCTGAACAATGACGAGGCCGCTGCCGCGCAGCAGCGCTGCGGCGGCTCGCCCGCGTGGAATCTGCCGACGGTGTTCGGGCCGATCGCGGTCACGTTCAACGTCAACAACGTGACTTCGCTGAATCTTGACGGCCCCACGTTGGCGAAGATCTTCAACGGTTCGATCACCACCTGGAACGATTCCGCCATCCAGGCGCTGAACAATGGCTCCACATTGCCGAACGAGCCGATTCACGTCGTGTTCCGCAGCGACGAGTCGGGAACCACGGATAACTTCCAGAAATATCTGGATGGCGCTTCTGATGGCGCCTGGGGCAAGGGCGCCGGAAAGGCGTTCAAAGGCGGTGTCGGCGAGGGCGCCAAGGGTAACGACGGGACGTCGGCAGCCGTCAAGGCCACCGAAGGGTCGATTACCTACAACGAATGGTCGTTCGCCCAAGCTCAGCATCTGAATATGGCCCAGATCGGCACGTCGGCCGGTCCGGCCCCTGTGGCGATCAGCACTGACTCGGTGGGCAAGACGATCGCCGGCGCAACGGTCAAGGGTCAGGGTAACGATCTGGTGCTCGACACGGCCTCGTTCTACAAGCCCTCCCAGGCCGGCTCCTACCCGATCGTGCTGGCGACGTATGAGATAGTCTGCTCGAAATATCCCGATGGCCAGGTCGGTGCGGCTGTGAAGGCGTTCCTGCAAAGCACCATCGGTGCCGGGCAGAACGGGCTGGGGGACAACGGATATATCCCTATTCCGGACGCTTTCAAATCGAGGTTGTCCACGGCGGTTAACGCGATCTCGTGAACTGAGGTGGTCATGACCCGAGGATTGTCGGGTGTACGGCTGAATCGGGCCGGGGCAAGCGCGGAATTAAAGCGAACAGATAGGCGCGCGGCTTGGCGGGGCGACGGGCTGTTTAAGTTGGCCGCCTCCGCTGCCGGTTCGACGATTGTCGTCGGAGTTCTGCTGATCGCACTGTTCTTGTTGGTTCGTGCCGTCCCGTCGCTGCGCGCAAACCACGTGAACTTTTTCACGAGTGCCAACTTCGATACCGCCGATGGCCACAACCTCGCGTTCGGTATCCGTGACCTGTTCATGGTCACGGTGCTGAGTTCGATATCCGCATTGGTGGTCGCCGTCCCGGTCGCGATCGGGGTCGCGATGTTTCTCACTCAGTATGTTCCGACGCGGCTGTCGCGTCCGTTCGGAGCGATGGTTGATCTGCTGGCGGCGGTGCCGTCGATCATCTTCGGATTATGGGGGATTTTCGTGTTGGCGCCGACGCTGGAGCCGTTCGCGGCCTTTCTCAATCGCAATCTGGAATGGTTGTTTCTGTTCAAGCAAGGCAACGTTTCCCTGGCCGGCGGTGGCACGATCTTCACCGCCGGCATCGTGCTTTCGGCAATGATCCTGCCGATCATCACCTCGGTATCGCGCGAAGTGTTCCGGCAGACCCCGCGTACCCAGATCGAAGCGGCGTTGGCGCTGGGCGCGACGAAGTGGGAGGTGGTGCGGATGACGGTGTTGCCTTTCGGGCGCAGTGGTGTCATCGCCGCATCGATGCTGGGGTTGGGGCGTGCGCTGGGAGAAACCGTGGCGGTGCTGATCATCCTGCGGTCGGCCGCCCGCCCGGGGGACTGGTCGGTGTTCGACGGTGGTTACACCTTCGCTTCCAAGATCGCATCCGCCGCATCTGAATTCAGCGAGCCGCTGCCTACCGGGGCATACATTTCTGCAGGGCTCGCGCTGTTTGTCCTGACCTTTATCGTCAACGCAGCAGCACGCGTGATCGCCGGCGGGAAGGTCAACGGATGAATTTCGACGTGCTGGAAAAGCCTGTCAAGGCGGAGCTGCTTCGACCAGTCTCGATTCGACGGCGGATCAAAAACCACATTGCGACAATGTTTTTCCTGGCGTCGTTTCTCATCGCGTTGCTACCGCTGGGCTGGGTGCTGTCAGTTGTGGTCGCACGAGGCTGGTACGCCGTGACCCGATCGGGCTGGTGGACCCACTCGCTGCGCGGCGTGCTGCCAGAAGAGTTCGCAGGCGGGGTGTACCACGCGGTGTACGGGACGCTGGCACAAGCCGGCGTGGCTGCGATTATCGCCGTGCCGCTCGGCTTGATGACCGCGGTGTTCCTGGCGGAGTACGGATCTTCCCGACTGGCGCGGGTCACCACCTTCATGGTCGACGTGCTCGCCGGGGTGCCCTCAATAGTTGCGGCGCTGTTCATCTTTAGCCTTTGGATTGCCACTCTGGGATTCCAGCAGTGCGGCTTCGCTGTCTCGTTGGCGCTGGTCGTGCTCATGGTGCCGGTGGTGGTGCGGTCCGCCGAGGAGATGCTCAGGTTGGTGCCCGACGAATTGCGAGAAGCCAGCTACGCGTTGGGTGTTACCAAGTGGAAGACAATCGTGCGGATTGTCTTCCCGATCGCGACGCCCGGCATGGTGTCCGGGGTCTTGCTGTCGATCGCCCGCATCATCGGCGAAACCGCACCGGTTCTGGTGCTGGTCGGCTACAGCCGCTCGATCAATTTTGACATCTTCGATGGCAACATGGCATCGCTGCCGCTGCTCATCTATACGGAGCTCACCAATCCCGAACACGCCGGGTTCCTGCGGGTGTGGGGCGCGGCGCTGACGCTCATCATCCTAGTTGCGGTGATCAACTTGGCGGCCTGGGCGATTCGATTCCTGGCAACCCGGCAGCGCGGAACACGCTCGTACCTCAGGGCATGACCGGACCTCGTCTGGCGGTCAGGCTTTCGCGGGCGCCTTTTTCGCGGGTGCCTCTTTCGCTGGTGTCTTATCCGGCGCCTTTCCTTCACTGGAGCGCGCCTTAACGCTGGCCTCCAGCTTGGCCAGCAAGTCTGAGACATCTTCGGTCTCGTCCAGCTGGGCCGGTCTCTCCTCGCTGGTAAACGCTTCCCCGCCGGCAAGTTTCGCGTCCACCAGCTCTTGTAGCTGTTCCTGATAGGTGTCGTGATAGCGGTCCGGGTTGAATTCGTCGGCCATCGATTCCACCACCTGGCCGGCCATCTTGAGCTCCGCGGGCTTGATCTCGACCTTCTTGTCCAGCACCGGAAAGTCGGGATCGCGGATCTCGTCGGGCCACAACAAAGTGTGCACCACCATGACTTCACGTTTCCCAAAGTCCTTGACGCGCAACGCAGCTAACCGTGTCTTATTGCGCAGCGTGAAATGGACGATCGCCATCCGATCCGTCTCGGCGAGAGTCTTCGCCAGCAGCACATAGGATTTCGACGACTTGGAATCAGGCTCGAGAAAGTAACTACGGTCGAACAACATCGGGTCGACTTCGCCGGCCGGGACGAACTCCAGTACCTCGATTTCGCGGCTGCGCTCCTCGGGCAAGGTGGAAATATCGTCGTTGGTGATCACCACCATTTGCCCGTCGTCGGACTCGTAGGCCCGGGCGATGTCGCCGTACTCGACCACCTCGCCGTCCGCCTCACACACGCGCTTGTAGCGGATGCGCCCGTTGTCCTTGGCGTGCACCTGGTGGAACTTGATGTCGTGGTCCTCGGTGGCGCTGTACACCTTTACCGGGACGTTCACCAGCCCGAACGCAATCGAACCTTTCCAGATTGAGCGCATGAAGCCAGTATGCCCACACCGCCGGGTCGCCTAACAGCGCATTAAGGATCTTGTTAGCTATCCCGGATTCCGCGTCTCGGGTGAACGATCGGGGCGATAGGGGAAGTGGGCTTGCAGGGCGGCGCGATCCGGTAGGTCGGCACCGGCGCGGGAGACGGTCAACGCCGACGACAGGCTTGCCGCCTCCAGAGCGGACGTCAGGGCGTCCAGCCCGATGCGGCCGAGGTCTGCTCGCCGGTTTGCGCCCAGCAACCCCATGCTCCACAGCGCGTCGAGCAGGCCGACCGTAAACGCGTCGCCGGCTCCGACGGTATCCACGACCTGCACCGGGTTGGCGGGCACTCGTGCCTCGCCGGCCGCGCAAAACGCCACCGAGCCCCGATCGCCCATGGTCAGAGCCACCAGCGCGGGCCCCGACGCCAACCAGGTCCGGGCGGTCCGCTCCGGGTGGCGGTTGGGATCGATCCAGCGCAGATCCTCGTCACTGACCTTGATGATGTCGCTGCGTTCGACGAGGTGGTCGATTCGTGTGCGGGCCTGATCCCGGTCCGCTGATCAGCGAAGGGCGCACGTTGGGGTCGAAGGTCACGGTGGCAGATACGCGATAAGCGTCGAGTAGCGCCGCGACCGCCAAACACCCCGGCTCGCGCACCGCCGCGATAGAACCGGTGTGCACGAACAGCGGTGGCGCGACGGGAGGTGTGCCGGAGAGCCGCCAGTCCACGTCGAAGGTATAGGTGGCCGACCCGTCGTCGGCGATGGTCGCAACGGCGGTCGGCGTTCGGCCGGCCGAGACGCTTCCCGGAACAAGCTGCGCACCAGAGGCTTCAACATATGCACTGATGCGCTGGCCGCGGCCGTCGTTTCCGATGTGGGTCAGGAAATCCACGTCGCGGCCCAGCCGGGCCAGCCCGACCGCAACGTTGAGCGGGCTGCCGCCCACATGCTCGACGGCACTTTCTCCGGTCTCAGGATGTTCGAGAATGTCGATCAACGCCTCACCGATCACCAACCCGCGGGCCATGCCGACAGGCTACGGGCAGCCGCCAAGACGTACGTTTGAACGTATGGGTTCCGCGGCGGAGCGGCGAGTGACGCTGACCAACGCCGACAAGGTGCTCTACCCGGCAACCGGCACCACGAAGAGCGACGTCTTCGACTACTACACCCGGATCGCCGAGCTGATGGTGCCGCACATCGCCGGCCGACCGGCTACCCGCAAGCGCTGGCCCAACGGCGTCGAGGAACCCTCATTCTTCGAAAAGCAACTGGCATCGTCGGCGCCCGATTGGCTGCCGCGCGCCAGCGTGACCCACCGGTCCGGAACGACGACCTATCCGATCATCGACAGCCCTGACGCGCTGGCCTGGATCGCGCAACAGGCGGCGCTGGAGGTGCACGTTCCGCAGTGGCGGTTCGTCACCGAGTGGACCCGAGGCGGGGCGCAAGAGCTCAAGCCCGGCCCGGCAACACGGTTGGTGTTCGACCTTGACCCCGGCGACGGCGTGACTATGGGGCAGCTGGCCGAGGTGGCGCGTGCCGTCCGGGATCTCATCGCCGACATCGGGCTGACCACACTGCCGCTCACCAGTGGCAGCAAGGGGCTGCATCTCTACACGCCGCTGGACGAGCCGGTGAGCAGCAGGGGTGCCACGGTGCTGGCCAAGCGCGTTGCCCAGCAGCTGGAAAAAGCGATGCCCAAGTTGGTCACCTCGACCATGACCAAAAGCCTGCGGGCCGGAAAGGTCTTCCTGGACTGGAGTCAGAACAGCGGCTCGAAGACCACCATCGCGCCCTATTCGCTGCGCGGCCGGGAGCACCCGACGGTCGCGGCGCCGCGACGCTGGGAGGAGCTCGACGACCCCGCGCTTGGCCAACTGCGCTACGACGAAGTGCTCGCCCGCGTCGCCCGTGATGGCGATCTGCTGGAGGCGCTGGACGGCTCGGCCGTCGCGCCCCTAGGCCGCGATCGGCTGGCCAAGTACCGCGGCATGCGCGACGCGTCGAAGACTCCGGAGCCGGTCCCAAAAGCGAAACCAGCTACCGGCCAGGACAACACGTTTGTCATCCAGGAGCACCACGCCCGGCGGCTGCACTACGACTTCCGCCTGGAACGCGACGGAGTGCTGGTGTCGTGGGCGGTGCCGAAGAACCTGCCCGAAACCACATCGGCCAACCACTTAGCGGTGCACACCGAGGATCATCCGCTGGAATACGCCACCTTTGAGGGCAGCATTCCCAAGGGCGAATACGGCGCCGGCAAAGTGATCATCTGGGACTCGGGAACCTACGACACCGAGAAGTTCAACGACTCCACCGAAAAGGGGGAGGTGATCGTCACTCTGCACGGCAGCCGGATCTCCGGGCGCTACGCGCTGATTCAGACCAACGGCGATCAGTGGCTGGCCCACCGGATGAAAGACCAGAATGTCTTTGATTTCAATGAGATCGCCCCCATGCTCGCAACGCATGGTTCGGTGGCGGCTCTCAAGGCGGGTCAGTGGGCCTTCGAAGGCAAGTGGGACGGCTACCGGCTATTGGCCGAAGCCGATCACGGCGAGCTGCGGCTGCGGTCGCGCAGCGGACGTGACCTCACCGACGAATATCCGCAATTGCACTCACTGGCAGGCGATCTCGCCGACCATCACGCGGTACTCGACGGCGAGGCCGTCGCTCTTGACAAGTCCGGTGTGCCCAGCTTCAACGAAATGCAAAACCGTAGCCGTGCGAGCCGCGTCGAGTACTGGGCGTTCGACCTGCTCTATCTGGACGGCCGGTCGCTGTTACGGGCCAAGTATCAGGATCGGCGAAAGCTGCTGGAAACGTTGGCCAGTGGGGCCAATCTCACCGTCCCCGAGCTGCTGCCCGGTGATGGCGCCCAAGCGCTCGAGCAATCTCGCAAACACGGCTGGGAGGGCGTGGTTGCTAAACGCCGCGACTCCAGTTACCAGCCGGGCCGGCGCTCCGCGTCGTGGATCAAGGACAAGCATTGGAATACCCAGGAAGTCGTGATCGGCGGCTGGCGGCCCCGCGAAGGCGGGCGCACCAGTGGCATCGGTTCCTTGTTGATGGGCATACCCGGCGCCGGCGGGCTGCACTTCGCCGGGCGGGTCGGTACCGGCTTCAGCGAACGCGACCTGGCGAACCTCAAGGAGACGCTGGAGCCACTGCGCGCCCGCGAATCACCCTTCGGCGCAACACTTCCCGCGCGCGACGCCAGGGGCGTGACGTTTGTGCGACCGGTGCTGGTGGGCGAGGTGCGTTACAGCGAATGGACCCCGGACAACCGGTTGCGTCAATCGAGTTGGCGCGGCTTACGGCCGGACAAGAAACCAAGTGAGGTGGTACGCGAATGAAATGGGTTACGTACAAAGATGACGCTCACGAGCGCGTCGGCGTTCTGTCCGGCGACGTGATCCACGCGGTTCCGCCCGGTGTGACGCTGCTCGAGTTGATCGGGCGTGGTGCCGGCGGCTTGCGGCAAGCCGGTGAGGAGGCACTGCGTTCAGCGTCGGCGGTGCGTCTGCAAGATGTGACGTTAATGGCGCCGATCCCCCGCCCGCCGTCGATCCGTGACTCCCTGTGCTTTTTGGACCACATGCGCAATTGCCAGGCAGCGCTAGGCGCCGGCCGGGTACTCAGCGATACCTGGTACCGCATTCCCGCGTTCTACTTTGCCTGCCCGGCCACCGTCTTGGGACCCTACGACGACGCGCCGGCGGCTCCCGGGAGTGCTTGGCAGGACTTCGAATTGGAGATCGCCGCGGTCGTCGGTGCAAGCGGTAAAGACCTGACGGTCGAGCAAGCCGAACAGGCCATCATCGGCTACATGATCTTCAACGACTGGTCGGCGCGCGACCTACAGCAGATGGAGAGTCAACTCGCGATCGGGCAGGGCAAAGGCAAGGATAGCGGCGTGACGTTGGGGCCCTACCTGGTCACGCCCGACGAGCTGGAGCCGTACCGTCACCCCTCACATCCTGGCAAGCTGAGCCTGCAGGTGACCGCACTGGTCAACGACACCGTGATCGGTTCGGGGTCGACTGGCCAGATGGACTGGACCTTCGGTGAGGTCATCTCCTACGCCTCGCGCGGGGTGACACTGACCCCCGGCGACGTCATCGGCTCCGGCACGGTACCCACCTGCACCCTGGTCGAGCATCTGAATCCGGCGGCGCTGGAGTCGTTCCCGGGTTGGCTGCACGACGGTGATGTCGTCACTCTACAAGTCCAGGGGCTGGGGGAGACTCGGCAAACCGTCCGTGCCAGCAGCCCGCCACATCCGTTGGCCGCCCGACCCAACCCGGATGCAGCGCCAGCCCCCGCCCGCGTCAACCGCGCTCCCGCGCGGATGCCCTACACACGCGGGCTGCACGAGGTTGCCGACCGGGTATGGGCGTGGATACTGCCGGACGGGGGCTACGGCTGGAGCAACGCCGGGCTGGTCGCCGGTGACGGCGCGTCCCTGCTCGTGGACACCCTGTTCGACCTGGCGTTGACCCGAGAAATGCTCATGGCGATGAAGCCGATCACCGATCGCGCGCCCATCACCGACGCATTGATTACCCACTCGAACGGGGACCATACCCACGGCAACCAACTGCTCGACGGGTCGGTGCGGATCATCGCCGCCGAGGGCACAGCCGACGAGATCGCGCATGGAATGGCACCCGAGATGCTGGCCATGGCGCAGACCGCCAACCTTGGCCCGGTTGCCACTCCATACGCGCGAGATCGCTTCGGACACTTTGACTTCAGCGGTATCAAGCTGCGCAATGCCGACCAGACGTTCGACCACGACCTCACCATCGACGTCGGCGGCCGGCAGATCAATCTGCGCAACCTCGGTCCGGCGCACACCGCGGCGGACTCCGTCGTGCACGTGCCCGACGCAGGCGTGTTGTTCGGCGGGGACTTGCTGTTCATCGGGTGCACGCCGATTGTCTGGGCCGGCCCGATTGCCAATTGGGTCGCGGCCTGCGACGCCATGATCGCGCTGGACGCACCGACCGTCGTGCCCGGCCACGGTCCGGTCACCGACCCGGACGGGATCCGTCGGGTCCGTGGCTATCTCTCGCACGTCGCCGAACAGGCCGAGGCCGCCTACCGCAAGGGTTTGTCGTGGGCCGAGGCCGCCGACACCATCGACCTCGGCGAATACGCGAGCTGGCTGGACGCCGAACGGGTCGTCGTCAACGTCTATCAGCGTTATCGCGAGCTCGACCCCAACACCCCGCAGCTGGAGATAATGGCGCTGCTGATGATGCAGGCCGAGTGGTTGGCTAAACGCTCTTGACCGCGAAACGGTAACTAGCAACGCATCGCCCGAGAAGCATCGTCGCTAGTTGCACTCTCGCGCTAGGGTTTGGGCGTGTCCGCAGTTGAATTCGCAACTCTTGAGGATGGCATCGCCTGCGTCACCCTGAACCGGCCGCAGCGCCTCAACGCCATCGACGGATCGCTGATCGACGGCGTCGACGGGGCCTTGGACGTGCTCAGCGGCGGCCAGCACCGCGTCGCGATCCTCACCGGCGCCGGACGCGGTTTCTGCGCCGGCGCCGACCTGAGCGGCACCGGTCAGGCCTGGACCACGCCGGCGAGTCCGCAGACCCCGCCGTTCAAGACCAACTACGACGCCCAGGTTCGCCTGGCCGGCTTGTACACCCGGATCTACGAGCTGGACATCCCGGTGATCGCCGCGGTCAACGGTGTCGCCGTCGGGGGAGGGCTGGCGTTCACGCTGGTCAGCGATATCCGCATCGCGTCCGAACGGGCCCGGTTCGGGTCGGTGTTCATCAAGGCCGGGTTCTCGTCGATGGACATGGGCACCAGCTACCTGCTGCCCAAGATCGTCGGCGCCGGGGTGGCCCGCGAACTCATGCTGACCGGTCGCATCATCGATGCCGCCGAGGCCTATCGCATCAAGCTGGTACACGAGGTGGTGGCGCCCGACGATCTGCTGCCGGCGGCCCTGGCGATGGCCCGCTCGATCGCCGAGAACAACGCCTACGGCGTGTGGCAGACCAAGATTGGCCTGAACGCTGCGCTGGACGCACCCAGTTTGCGGCATGCCATCGAGATCGAGAACCGCACCCAGATCCTCAGCGGTTTCACCAATAATCCGGTCGAGGCCGCCACGGCGCACATGGAGAAGCGGGCCCCGAAGTGGGATCCGCTCTGACGCTTAGACCTTCGCGATCACATTCTCGGCGAACCACTCCAGATTGCGGATTTTATCCGCCAGGGGTTCGGTGTCCTTACCCATGATGTAAGGGATGCGGAAGCCCACGATGACGTCGGTGACGCCTTTGTCCTCGAGTCGCTTGACGCCGTCCACGGTGAAGCCGTCGACCGAGATGACGTGAATCTCGAACGGGCCGGTCTTACCCGCTTCTTCTCGATAGCGCTTGAGTTTGGTGATGAGCTGGTCGAGTTCCTCCGGATCGCCGCCGCCGTGCATCCAGCCGTCGAGCCGCGCCGCGCGCCGCAGCGCCGCATCGGCGTGGCCGCCGATCAGGATCGGGATGGGCTTGGTGGGAGCCGGGGCCATCTTGGTCTTGGGGATGTCGTAGAACTCGCCATGGAACTCGAAGTAATCCCCGGTGGTGAGGCCTTGGATGATCTCGATGCATTCGTCCATCCGCTTGCCGCGCTTGGCGAATGGGACGCCCAGTAGCTCGTAATCCTCGGGCCACGGGCTAGTCCCTACCCCGAACCCCACCCGGTTGCCGATCAGCGCGGCCAGTGAACCGATCTGCTTAGCCACCAGCGCCGGCGGTCGGATGGGCAGCTTGAGGACGAAGAAGTTGAACCGCAGCGTCGACGTCACCGCGCCCAACGCCGCTGTGATGACGAATGTTTCGATGAAGTCCTTGCCGTCCAGAAACTCCCGATTGCCGTCGGGCGTGTACGGGTACTTCGAGTCGGATTCGAAAGGGTAGGCGATGCTGTCAGCGATCGTCATCGCGTCGTACCCGGCCGCCTCGGCCGCCTTGGCCAGCGGGATGTAGAAGTTGAAGTCAGTCATCGCCTCTGCGTAGGTGAACCGCACGTAATATCTGCCTTCCTCTGAAGGGGCCTGAAGGGCCTGGAGGGCCTGAAAGGGCCGTCACCCGACATTAGAACGTGTTCTAGTTTGGCCCGCGCTCGGGTCCCCCTACCACGAGGTGCTCTGTTTAGAGCTGGTTCTCGGGGCCGACGACCGCCCAGACCGTCTTGCCCGACGAGGTTGGAGTGCTGCCCCACGCGCGCGACAAGGCCGCCACGATCGCGAGGCCGGACATGTCGAAGCCCTTCAGCGGCGTCGGCAGCCGCATTGCAGGCGCGGCGCTGTCGTCGGACACCGCGATAGTCGCTGTTGCGCCATCGCTCTCGATTCGCATCATCGGGGCCCCGCCGGTGTGTTCCAGGACGTTTTCCACGAACACGTTGACAACTACCAACGCGACCGGGATCAGCTCGGTTTGCGACCAGGCGGTGAGCCACTCGCGGACGAGTCGGCGTGACTCGCGAAGGCTGGTCAAGTCCGCGGCCAGCCGCATCTCGGCACGCCGGACTACGGACGATTCAGCCGCCGCACCCAACGCGATCCGGCGATCCGCCATCCGCGTTCCACCCCTTCATCGGAACGCTTCCGCGCCGACCGACCGTGCGTTCTCTTTAGCGAGACGAGGTTACCCGCCCGTGACGGCTGTCAAACGCGGGACTTTTTTTGCGCGATCAGGGCCGGGTGAGTGGGTATGGCGGAGCGCCCACTCCGGCGACGGAATGCGTGCCCCACGGTGTTCTTTCAACGACGCGTGCCGGCGCGCTGCGTTCGCCCACCGACAGTGTCGCGGTGCGCGCCTGCTTGAGCGCTTCGTCCGGTAGAGAACCGAAGACCGTTCCCTGCCAGTGATAGTGGCCATCGATCGGGTTCAGCTGGCCGGTGAGCCGAACGCGCACACGATGGCCGGTACCGGCTATCTTCAGCGTCGCGTCCCCGTCGTAGGTCTGTTTGTCCCCGCCCGCGCTTGGCGAAGGGCCGAAGATGTCGAACGCCCGCGACACCCGATGGGGCTGGGCCGGTTGTCCACAGACGCGCTCGTTGAACATCTGTTGACTGCTGCGTCGCACCTGGATGCGGGTGCTGGCCGTGCGATTCATGACGCCTATGCACTCGACGACGTAGCGTGCCTGCGCGCGGACATCGGGTCCGTTGACGAAGAAGTAGTTGGGGAAACCGTGCATGGCGACCCCAAAGTAGGGTTCCACACCATCGGCCCAGGCCTGCCGGATCGTCAGGCCGCCGGCGCCGACCAGCGCATCAGCACTCGTTTGATCGGAAATAGCGAATCCGGTGCCGTAGATGATGACGTCGACGGGGTGGTCGATCCCATCGACGGTGCGGATGCCCGACGGGGTCAGGGTGGCGATCGCCGACCCAACCAGCGCGGCCGTAGGCCGCGAGTGCCGATCACGAGGTGCCAGCCGTGTGCGGCGGCGTAGCCAGCGCTTCGCGCGGGTTGTCGGCAACGGCAGTTCCTGCACAAATCGGCGTGGCGCGTGTGCGAAGACGGTGACCGAGGCCGCCGATTCGACAAGCTGCCCGACGTAGTGGCCCGCTGTGGCATCGGCGCCGATGACCGCGATGTGCTTGCCGGCCGGATCGAAGTCGCTCTTCCACTGCGCCGCGCAAAACGTCGCTCCGCGAAAGTCGTTGCACCCGGCAAACTCTGGGATCCACGGGCGGTAAATCGATTGTTGGGCCGCGATCACGACATGGCCCAGGAGAATCTCGCCGGCGGCCGTTCGCAACGCCCAGGTGTCGGTGGCGTCGTCGAACACCGAACTCGTTGGCGCTTCGTCCAAAGCCAGGAAGTCGGCGATCCCGGCCGCCCGCAACTCGGCCACGGCGGCCTGACCGGCGGCGCCCCCGCCGATGACGATGACCTGGCGGCGGGGGTGAGCCTCTGTCACAGAAACCCGCAGCGCTTCCAGCTGTGGCGCGCGATCGGGCCCAGCAGGCCCACCTCCGCCAGAAACGCCGCCAGCGGGGCGAAGCCCGCCACCTGGACTTCGTGACGGTGCGGGCTGTTGCGCGCGATCGCCCGTGCCCGCCTGGCGTCCAATCCCGCCCGCGCGTACGGAATCGGATTGCTGAACAGAAAGCGGAAGAAGTACCCACCGATCCCGTTGATGTTCGCCATGAACCATTTGTTGATCCGCGGCATGGTCTGCACCCGCTTGCGGGCACCGTCGCGCGCGAATTGGATGTGACGGGCCTCTTCGGTGACGTGAATCCGCATCAGTCGCTGGATCATCGGCTGCAGTTCCGGGTCGTCCATCATCTGGCGTTGCAGCGAGTCGAAGATCTCTTCACCGATCAGGGCGGCGACCCACAGCATCGAGCCCCGCTGGAACGCCAGGGGCAGCGCGTTGATGATCATGCGGTGGTACAACCGCGGGCGTACCGGCTTGGCGCCGATGCGCTCGATGGCTTTGCCGAACATGACCATGTGGCGGGTCTCATCGCCCAGCTCGGTCAGCTTGTAATGCGTCGAGTTGCTCGTGGGGTCCTCGTGCAGGATGGTGCGCAGTAGCGCCTGGTTGAGTGTGTTCTCGAACCAGATCCCGGCCGATAGCGTGTTGGCGAGTTCCTGGCGGGACAGCTCGATTTGTTGCTCGCGTGTCATCTCGTCCCACATCGGGGTGTCGTACAGGGACACCAGCGTGGCAGGCAGATAGAACTTGTCCGGGTCCAGGGGGGCATCCCAGTCGATGTCGACGATGGGCTCGTACGACTTTTTGACCGAGCCCTTCAGCAAACGGTCCGAGAACTCTTCACGGCTCGGCCCGTCGGATTTCACCGCAGTGGTCATCGCTGCTGTTCCTTCAGTGCGTCGGAGGTAAGGGATCGCCGCAGGTACTCAATACCGATGGTACCGGGTACTTGAGGTTCCGACTAGATGCCGGGGGCGTAAATCGGACGCGCAACGACATCGGCGCGATCACGCTTCGGATACGCAGCCGATGAGGACTAAGTGAAGTGCACCCATACGTGGTATGGATCACAATAAGATTTCCGGGCGATCGTCGGGCCAATGGGAGGTTCGGAATGTCGTTTGTCAACGCGGCGCCGGAATCCGTGGCGTTGGCGGCCACGGATTTGGCGAATATCGGCTCCGCGCTGAACGCGTCCAATGCTGCGGCTTTGGCCCCGACGACCGGACTGCTGGCCGCGGGCGCCGATGAGGTGTCGGCGGCGGTTGCGGGGGTCTTCGGCGCGCACGCCCAGGCCTATCAGGCGATCAGTTCGCAGATGACATCTTTTCAACAGCAGTTCGCCCAACAGATCAATGCCGGGGCCGCGCAGTATGCGGCGACAGAGGCGCAGAACGCGTCGCCGATGCAACAGGGCTTCGCTACCGCCCCCGTGCAGACGCCGACCGGGCGCCCGCTGCTCGCCAACGGCGCCAACGGCGCCGCAGGGACGGGGGAAAGCGGCGGCAACGGTGGGTGGTTGTTCGGCAACGGCGGCAACGGTGGATCAGGCGCGGCCGGCCAAAACGGCGGCAACGGCGGGTCGGCGGGGCTATGCGGCCCCTCTGGCAATGGTGGCGCGGGTGTTGTCGGTGCCGAAGGTCCGGTCTGCGACCCCGACTTGGCGGGCGGTAACGGCGGCAACGGTGGCATCGGCGGATGGGTGTCCGGGCTGGGTGGAGGCGGGGGGCTCGGCGGCGCCGCGGCCGCGGCCTTTAGCCCTGGGCAGAACGGCGGCGTCGGCGGTAACGGGAGCACCGGTGGTTTCGGGCGCCTCCTGAGCCAGGTCGGCACGGGCGGTAATGGCGGCAACTTGGGGCTGTTCGGCAACGGTGGGGCCGGCCCGTCGGTTACGACGAATGGCGCGGCGAAATTTAGTGGCAACGGCGGCGGCTTCTTCGGTAGCGGCGGCGGCCAAAGCGGCTTTTTCGGCAACGGCGGCAACGCGGGTGCCGGCGGCAACGGAGACAACGCGGGAACCGCGGCTCGGCAGCGGGCCGGTAGCTAGCGGCGCACCGCTGGGATCGGCACACTGAATGTGTGCCCGAACTCCCCGAGGTCGAAGCGCTCGTCGACCATTTGCGCCGGCACGCCGTCGGTCTGACGATCGGTCGCGTCGACGTCGCCGCCTTGTCCGTCCTGAAAACGTTCGACCCGCCGATCAACGCGTTGCAGGGCCAGACGGTGGTCGGGGCCGAGCGGTGGGGCAAGTATCTGGGGTTGCGCGCCGGAGAACTGTTTTTGATCACCCATCTGTCCCGCGCGGGCTGGTTGCGGTGGTCTGACAAGCTGGCCGCGGCGCCGCTGCGACCAGGCAAGGGGCCGATCGCGATGCGAGTGCACCTGGGTAACCCCGGTATGGCTCCGGGATTCGACCTCACCGAGGCCGGTACCCAGAAGCGGCTGGCCGTGTGGCTGGTCGACGACCCCAAGCAGGTACCGGGCATCGCCGCTCTCGGTCCAGATGCCCTCGACATCAGCTCCGACGAACTGGCGGCCTTGCTGGCCGGCAACACTGGCCGGATCAAGACCGTAATTACCGACCAGAAGGTGATTGCCGGCATCGGCAACGCCTACAGCGACGAAATCCTGCACGTCGCCAAGATCTCGCCGTTTGCCACGGCAGGGAAGCTGTCCGACGAGCAGCTCACAACCCTGCACGACGCGATGGTGTCGGTGCTGACGGACGCGGTGCGCCGATCTGTCGGACAGGGCGCCGCGACGCTCAAAGGAGAAAAGCGTTCCGGGTTGCGGGTGCACGCGCGCACCGGGTTGCCATGCCCGGGATGCGGGGACACCGTGCGTGAAGTGTCGTTCGCCGACAAGTCTTTTCAGTACTGTCCGACGTGCCAGACCGGCGGCAAGGTGTTGGCCGACCGGCGCATGTCACGACTGCTGAAGTAACCGCGCGCGTGTCAACGCCGGTGGCACGGCCGGTATGCTGCCCCGGTGACTCGCCAGAAGATCCTCATCACCGGGGCCAGTTCCGGCCTGGGCGCCGGCATGGCGCGTTCCTTCGCCGCCAAGGGCCGTGACCTGGCGCTGTGCGCCCGCCGCACCGATCGGCTCGAGGAGATGAAAGCCGAACTGGCGCAACAATATCCGGCTGTCAAGATCGCGGTGGCGGCGCTGGACGTCAGAGACCACGAGCAGGTGCCGAAGGTGTTCGCGGAGCTGAGCGATGAGCTCGGCGGCATCGACCGCATCATCGTCAACGCCGGCATCGGCAGCGGAGGCCAGCTGGGATCCGGCAAGCTTTGGGCGAACAAGAAGACCATCGAGACCAACCTGGTAGCCGCGCTCGTCCAGATCGAGACCGCGCTGGAGATGTTCCACGCGAGCGGATCGGGGCATCTGGTGCTCATCTCTTCGGTGCTCGGCAACAAGGGGGTGCCCGGCGTCAAAGCCGCTTATTGTGCAAGCAAAGCGGGGTTGACGTCGCTGGGCGAGTCGCTGCGCGCCGAGTACGCCAAGGGCCCGATCAAGGTCTCGGTTATCGAACCCGGTTACATCGAGTCGGAGATGACGGCCAAGTCGAACAGCACGATGTTCATGGTGGACAACGAAACTGGCGTCAAAGCGCTGGTCGACGCGATCGAGCGCGAGCCTGGCCGGGCAGTGGTGCCGCGGTGGCCGTGGGCGCCGCTGGTGCAGCTGCTGCGGGTGCTGCCGCCCCATTTGACCAAACGGTTCGCTTAAACGGGCGAGCAGACGCAAAAGCCCCCGACACGCCGAGTGTACGGGGGCTTTTGCGTCTGCTCGCCCTGCTCAGCTCGTGCGTCCCCGCTCCGTCCGGTAGCGACGCACCAGCGTGTCGGTGGAGCTGTCCGACTGTGCCGCGGGCGAGGCGTCACTGGTGAGCACCGGAAGCAACGCCTTGGCCTGTGTCTTGCCCAGCTCCACGCCCCATTGATCGAACGAGTCGATGCCCCAGATCACACCTGCGGTGAAAACCTGATGCTCGTAGAGCGCGATCAGCTGGCCCACCACCGACGGCGTGAGTCGGTCGGCCAGAATCGAAGTCGACGGCCGGTTGCCGGGCATCACCTTGTGCGGCACCACGTCGGCCGGGGTGCCTTCGGCGGCGATTTCTTCGGCGGTCTTGCCGAACGCCAGCACCTGGGTCTGGGCGAAGAAATTGCTCATCAACAAGTCGTGCATGCTGCCGGTGCCTTCGATGGTGGGCAGATCGTCGGTGGGCTGGCTGAAACCGATGAAATCGGCGGGCACCAACCGGGTGCCCTGATGCAGTAATTGGTAGAAGGCGTGCTGGCCGTTGGTTCCCGGTTCGCCCCAATAGATTTCACCGGTGTCGGTGGTCACCGGTGTGCCATCGGCGCGCGTCGACTTGCCGTTGGATTCCATGGTCAGCTGCTGCAGGTACGCCGCAAAACGCGACAAGTCGTTGGAATACGGCAGCACGGCGCGCGATTGCGCGTTCATGAAGTTGGAGTACCACAGCCCGATCAGGCCGAGCAGCGCAGGCGCGTTGGACTCCAGCGGGGCGGTCTTGAAGTGTTGGTCGACGATGTGGAATCCGGACAGGAAATCCGCGAAGGCCTCCCGCCCGATCACGGCCATCACCGATAGCCCGATCGCCGAGTCGACCGAATAGCGCCCGCCGACCCAGTCCCAGAACCCGAACATGTTGTCGGTGTTGATGCCGAACTCGTCGACCAGGCGTTTGTTGGTCGAGACCGCCACGAAATGCTTGGACACCGCGCCGTCGCCCAGCGCTTCGGTCAGCCAGCGGCGAGCGGCAGTCGCGTTGGTCAGCGTCTCCAACGTGGTGAAAGTCTTGGACGCGACGATGAAAAGCGTTGTGGCAGGATCTAAATCGGCAACTTTGGCGACCAGGTCGGCGGGGTCGACGTTGGAGACGAAGTGCGCTGAAATCCCGGCATCGGCGTAGTGGCGCAGCGCCTGGTAGACCATCACCGGGCCCAGGTCTGAACCGCCGATGCCGATGTTGACGACGGTTTTGATCCGTTTCCCGGTGGCCCCGGTCCATTCGCCGTTGCGCAGCCGGTCGGTGAAGTCACCCATCGCGTCGAGCACCTCATGCACGTCCGCCACGACGTTTTGGCCGTCGACGATCAGCTTGGCGTCTCGGGGCAGCCGCAGCGCGGTGTGCAGTACCGCGCGGTCCTCCGAGGTGTTGATGTGTACCCCGGCGAACATCTGATCGCGGCGGTCTTCGAGGTGCGCCGCCCGGGCAAGGTCGATCAGCAGCTTCAGCGTGTGGCGGGTGACCCGGTGTTTGCTGTAGTCGATGTACAGGTCGCCGACCGTCACAGTGAGCTCGCGGCCGCGATCGGGATCGTCGTCGAAGAACTGACGTAAGTGGGTTTCGCCAATCTGTTGGTGATGCTTGCGCAGGGCGTCCCACGCCGGGGTGGCGGTGATGTCGGTGATGGTCAGCACGGAGGTCATGGCTCGACCCTAGTGCGGTGTGGTGTGGCGGAGCCACCTCTAGCGGGTGGCGGAATGCACCGCAACCAGGCAAAAATTGGGGTCAGTGGCCGAGCCGGCCCCTGCCCAATCGCAACAACAGCATTGCCAGGTCCTTACCCTCGGGACCCAACTCGCTGTAGCGTTCGATGACCTTCATCTCGCGGCTGTGCACCAGACGGGTGCCTCCGGAGGCCATTCGGACCTTGCCGATCGCCTGGGACACTTCGGCGCGCCGTTTTACCGCGGCAAGGATCTCGGCGTCTAACCGGTCGATCTCTTGGCGCAACTCATCGATGTTTGCCGGCTGTTCGGTTTCGATCATCTCAGTGTTCATTTCTGCCAACTCCGCGTTCTCGTGATGTGGGGGTTCTGGTCTCATCCGATATCGGGCCTCACACAAGAGACGAGCCCCGAATCCGGAAGCGGACCGCGGGGCTCTGCGAAGCAGCTAGACCACGGGCACCGCTGGCCGGTACCCGTAGAAAAATCGCTGCGCGTTGAGCACCAATCGAGTGTGCCACCAAAAGCCGCGCCGGTGCAAAATTGGCTGAGCTCGCATTCGGACCGGGTAACAGGCGTCGTCACCGGTCGGCGGTAAGTTTGCACAGACATGAGTGTGCACGCGACTGATACCAACCCCGAAGCAGACCAGCTGCTCGACGGCCTCAACCCACAGCAGCGCCAGGCGGTGGTGCACGAGGGTTCACCGCTGCTGATCGTGGCCGGCGCCGGCTCGGGCAAGACGGCGGTGCTGACACGGCGGATCGCCTATTTGATCGCCGCCCGCGGTGTCGGGGTCGGCCAGGTGCTGGCCATCACCTTCACCAATAAGGCCGCCGCTGAGATGCGTGAACGCGTCGTGCGACTGGTCGGCAACCGGGCCCGGGCAATGTGGGTGTCCACGTTTCACTCGACCTGCGTGCGTATTTTGCGTAATCAGGCGTCCTTGATCGAAGGCCTCAACTCCAATTTCTCGATCTATGACGCCGACGATTCGCGTCGGCTTTTGCAGATGATCGGCCGCGACATGGGCCTGGACATCAAGCGATACTCGCCGCGACTGCTTTCCAACGCCATCTCCAACCTGAAGAACGAGCTGATCGACCCCGGCCAGGCTATGGCCAGCCTGTCGGACGAATCCGATGACCTGGCGCACATCGTTGCCTCCGTCTACGGCGAATACCAGCGGCGGCTGCGGACGGCCAACGCACTGGATTTCGACGACCTGATCGGCGAAACGGTGGCCGTGCTGCAGGCTTTCCCGGAGATCGCCGGATATTACCGGCGACGGTTCCGGCACGTCCTGGTCGACGAGTACCAGGACACCAACCACGCGCAGTACGTTCTGGTGCGAGAGTTGGTCGGTCGCGACGCCGGGGAATCATCAGATGACGTGCCGCCGGCCGAACTGTGCGTCGTCGGCGACGCCGACCAGTCGATCTACGCATTCCGCGGTGCCACGATTCGCAACATCGAGGACTTCGAACGCGACTACCCGGACGCTAAAACGATTCTGCTAGAACAGAATTACCGATCGACGCAAAACATCCTCTCGGCGGCCAACTCGGTGATCGCGCGTAACTCCGGGCGACGCGAGAAGCGGCTGTGGACTGACGAGGGCGCGGGGGAGCTGATCGTCGGCTACGTCGCCGACAACGAGCACGATGAGGCCCGGTTCGTGGCCGAAGAGATCGATGCGCTCGCCGACCGCGGCGATATCACCTATAACGATGTGGCGGTCTTCTATCGCACCAACAATTCGTCGCGGTCGTTGGAAGAGGTGTTTATCCGGGCCGGGATTCCGTACAAAGTTGTTGGGGGAGTGCGCTTTTACGAGCGCAAGGAGATTCGCGACATCGTCGCGTACCTGCGGGTGCTGGACAACCCCGGCGACGCGGTGAGCATGCGGCGCATCCTGAACACCCCGCGCCGTGGCATCGGCGATCGCGCGGAGGCTTGTTTGTCGGTGTACGCCGAGAACACCGGCTCCAGCTTCGCCGATGCGCTGCAGGCCGCGGCCGAAGGCAAGGTGCCGATGCTGAACAGCCGGGCGGAGAAGGCGATCGCGGCCTTCGTCGAGCTGCTCGACGAGCTGCGGGCCCACCTCGATGACGACCTCGGCGACCTGGTCGAGTCGGTGCTGGAGCGCAGCGGATACCGCCGGGAGCTGGAATCCTCCACCGATCCGCAGGAGTTGGCCAGGCTGGACAACCTCAACGAACTCGTCAGTGTCGCACACGAATTCAGCACGGATCGGGCTTTGGATACCAGCGAAGCCGCCGCGCTGGACGAGTCTCTAGACACCCCCGACGACGAGGATGTGCCGGACACCGGGGTGCTGGCGGCCTTCCTGGAAAGGGTGTCGCTGGTCGCCGACACCGACGAAATCCCGGAGAACACCGCCGGCGTGGTCACGCTGATGACTTTGCACACCGCGAAGGGTTTGGAGTTTCCGGTGGTGTTCGTCACCGGATGGGAGGACGGGATGTTCCCGCATATGCGTGCGCTGGACGATCCTTCCGAACTCTCCGAGGAACGGCGGCTGGCCTACGTCGGCATCACCCGGGCCCGTCAGCGGTTATACGTGAGCAGGGCAATCGTCCGCTCTTCCTGGGGACAGCCGATGCTGAACCCGGAATCGCGTTTCCTGCGCGAGATCCCACAGGAACTCATCGAGTGGCGGCGCACCGCCCCCGCGCCGTCGTTCAGTGCGCCCGTCACTGGCGCCGGCCGGTTCGGTACGCCACGCTCGTCGCCGACCCGCTCGGGTGCGGGCAAACGTCCGCTGCTGGTGCTGGCGGCCGGCGATCGGGTGACGCACGACAAGTACGGGCTCGGTCGGGTGGAGGAAGTCTCGGGCGTCGGCGAATCGGCGATGTCGCTGATCGACTTCGGCAGCGCGGGCCGGGTGAAGCTGATGCACAATCACGCGCCGCTCAGCAAGCTTTAATCGCCTTGCGTCGTTCGGCGAGAAAGAAGCGGCCGAAGGTCAGGCGTCCAGCCAGCGTTTCGTCTGCGGGTGCAATGCCAGCGCCACGCTGGCGACCGGCAGCAGCGGAAGTGCGTACACGATCCACGCAACCACTGCGTCCGCGATGAAGACGCCGCCATAAGTCAGCAGCGCGACCACCGCGCCGGCGACGATGAGGTAGCGCCCGATAGACCGGTGCTGCAGCAACATGATCACGCCGGCAATGGTGGTCACCGCAAAGACCAGGGCGAGAAACGCAATCGCAAGGCTGAAGAGGCGGTCGATCCTCCACCAGCCAGTGATCAGGTTGGTGGCCACTACCGATGTGGCCCACCCGCTGACGATGGTGACTGCGCACGCGGCTACGGCCGTCCGGTCGCTGGACTCAGACGCCGGTGCGTCCGGCAGCCGTACCTGCGGGGCCGCGCGCGTGGCGTCCTGCGCGTCCGATGCGTGGCGGGGCATCTGGGTGGTCTTGGTATCGGCGATGGTGGGCAACGGCCCGGTCGGTGCCCGCCGGATGATCCGCGTTCGTGATTCGGGCGGTGGTTCGGTGGACTCAGGCGGGTCTGCGGTTGGAGCGGGGTCGTCCGGCGCGGTCATTGGATCAACCGGAGTAGTTGCCGACGTACAGTCCCCGCGTGGCCAGCCACGGCACGGGATCAATGCGGTCGGTGCCGCCCAGTAGCACCTCGAAATGGAGGTGCGGGCCGGTGGAATTGCCCCGGTTGCCTATGGTGGCGATCTGGTCTCCCGCCATCACCTGCTCGCCGACGCTGACCAACGTGGTGTTGACGTGGCCGTACAGCGTGACCGTGCCGTCGGCGTGGCGCAGCTTGACCCACATTCCGTAACCGGCGGTCGGGCCGGAGTCGATGACGACGCCATCAGACACGGCATAGATCGGGGTTCCGATCGAGTTGGCGAGGTCGATACCGGCGTGCAGCACACCCCAGCGGTACCCGAAATTCGAGGTAAAAATGCCCTTCGTCGGCATGACGAAGAGGGGCTGCTGAAGTCGCGCCTCACGCTGAGCCCGATCGTTGGCGAACGCCAACCCTTTGGCGAACTCTTCGTTGTGCACCGCCGCCAGCGCCGCGGGCTGCACGGTGATCACCTGGGCTCCGCGGGTGGCGTTGCCGCCCGCCCCGCCGGTGAGCGCCGAGGCGTTGGCCGTCAGCACCGTCTCGCTCTTGGGGGCTTCGACATGAGTGGTCGCGGTGTGGGCCGCCGCAGCCGCCGCGCCGGCGGCCATCGCCGAGATCAGCAGGCGCCCCTTGGCGGCGCTGGTCGGCTCCTTGCGGTGCTGCCCGCCGCCGCGGACTACAGCGATGACGTCAGTGATCTGCTGGTCGCGGCGGGGCTGAGCGTCGGGCCGCACGGTCACCCGGGGCAGCACCTCGGTGATGGCATCGGCCAGCCACAGCGCTGCCAGATCGTCGATCTCGTCTAGATCGTCGAGCTCGGGAGCCAGCAGGACTTGCGCTTCGTTGTCGAAAGTCGAGTCGTTGCTGAAGTCCAGTTGATCGAGGTCGCCGAAGTCGTGGAGATCGTCCAGGTCGCCGAAATCGAAGCCATCGAGCGGGAGGATTTCGGTGACTTCGCTGCGGTTTTCGTCCAGCCAGCGACCTCGGTTCACGCGAGCTGCTCCTACCGCGGAGGAGCGGCGAGCTAAACGGTGCTGGGACAATCTGAAATGTCCTCGGATCGTGACCATAACGTTATCTGGACTTTGAGACGGTATCCGCTAACAGACGAAGCTGGCAACCTATGTCCCTCAACGCGCCGATAATGTGACCCGTGTCACGTTCTGTACTGCTCAATATCCGGTGACCTGAGCCACATCGGTGGGATGCGACGTTAGCAGCAATCCGGGGTGTGGATACAGTTCCACCGTGCGAGTCGCCGACTCCGGCTCCTCCCATCCAGAAACCTCCCGACAGGCCTTGCGATAAGCCGAGCGAAGACAGTGAGCCCATGGACCTTTTCGAGTATCAAGCCAAAGAATTGTTCGCCAAACACAACGTGCCCACCACGCCTGGTCGGGTGACCGACACCGCTGAGGGCGCCAAGGAAATCGCCACCGAGATCGGCGCCCCGGTGATGGTCAAGGCGCAGGTCAAGGTCGGTGGGCGCGGCAAGGCCGGTGGCGTCAAGTACGCGGCCACCCCCGAAGACGCCTACGAGCACGCCAAGAACATCCTCGGCCTGGACATCAAGGGCCACGTCGTCAAGAAGCTGCTGGTCGCCGAAGCCAGCGACATCGCCGAGGAGTACTACATCTCCTTCCTGCTCGACCGGTCCAACCGCACCTACCTGGCGATGTGCTCGGTAGAGGGCGGCATGGAGATCGAAGAGGTGGCCGCCACCAAGCCTGACCGGCTCGCCAAGGTGCCGGTGGACGCGGTCAAGGGAGTCGACCTGGCGACCGCGCGTTCCATCGCCGAACAGGGCCACCTGCCGGCCGAGGTGCTCGACGCCGCAGCCGTCACCATCTCCAAGCTGTGGGAGGTTTTCGTCGCCGAGGACGCCACCCTGGTCGAGGTCAACCCGCTGGTGCGCGATCCGAAAAACCGCATCCTGGCGTTGGACGGCAAGGTGACGCTGGACGCCAACGCCGACTTCCGTCAGCCGGGCCACGCCGAGTTCGAGGACCGCGACGCCACCGACCCGCTGGAGCTCAAGGCCAAGCAACACGACCTCAACTACGTCAAGCTCGACGGCCAGGTCGGCATCATCGGTAACGGCGCGGGCCTGGTCATGTCGACGCTCGACGTCGTCGCCTACGCGGGTGAGAAGCACGGCGGGGTCAAGCCGGCCAACTTCCTCGACATCGGCGGTGGCGCGTCGGCCGAGGTGATGGCCGCGGGCCTGGACGTCATCCTGGGCGACAAGCAGGTCAAGAGCGTGTTCGTCAACGTGTTCGGCGGCATCACATCGTGCGACGCGGTTGCCAACGGAATCGTGAGCGCGCTCAAGATCCTCGGTGACGAGGCCAACAAGCCGCTCGTGGTCCGGCTCGACGGCAACAACGTCGAGGAAGGCCGTCGCATCCTGGCCGAGGCCAACCACCCGCTGGTGATCCAAGCCGAGACCATGGACGCCGGCGCCGACAAAGCCGCCGAGCTGGCGAACAAGTAACCGAAGGATCAATGACCCAATGTCTATTTTCCTGAACAAAGAATCCAAGGTCATCGTCCAGGGCATCACCGGTGGCGAGGGCACCAAGCACACCGCGCTCATGCTCAAGGCGGGCACTCAAGTGGTCGGCGGCGTGAACGCGCGCAAGGCGGGCACCACCGTGTCGCACAAGAACGCCGGCGGCAACGACGTCGAGCTGCCGGTGTTCGGCACCGTTGCCGAGGCGATCAAGGAGACCGGCGCCGACGTGTCCGTCGTCTTCGTGCCGCCGAAATTCGCCAAGGACGCGATCATCGAGGGCATCGACGCCGAGATCCCGCTTCTGGTGGTCATCACTGAGGGAATCCCTGTGCAGGACAGCGCATATGCATGGGCCTACAACGTCGATAAGGGACAGAAGACGCGCATCATCGGGCCGAACTGTCCCGGCATCATCACCCCGGGCGAGGCGCTTGCCGGCATCACCCCCGCCAACATCAGCGGCACCGGTCCCGTCGGCCTGGTGTCCAAGTCGGGCACCCTGACTTACCAGATGATGTTCGAGCTGCGTGATTTCGGCTTCTCGACCGCCATCGGCATCGGCGGCGACCCGGTGATCGGCACCACCCACATCGACGCCATCGAGGCGTTCGAGAAGGATCCCGACACCAAGATCATCGTGATGATCGGCGAGATCGGCGGTGACGCCGAGGAGCGTGCGGCCGACTACATCAAGGCCAACGTGTCCAAGCCGGTCGTCGGTTATGTCGCGGGATTCACTGCGCCGGAAGGCAAGACGATGGGCCACGCGGGCGCCATCGTGTCCGGTTCGTCGGGCACCGCGGAGGCCAAGAAGGAAGCTTTGGAGGCGGCCGGAGTCAAGGTCGGCAAGACGCCGTCGGAGACCGCGGCGCTGGCCCGGGAGATCCTGAAGACCCTCTAGACCGCGACCAGACGCAAAAGCCCCCGCACGCTCGGCGTGTCGGGGGCTTTTGCGTCTGCTCGCGCAACTGGGGTGCGGCAGATCAGCCCGGCAACCCGGTTGACCCGGGCACACCGAGCAACAGCCCGCCTGCGCCGCCCGCGCCGCCGTTGTTGTCGGGGCCGACGGTCCCGCCGTTGCCGCCGTCGCCGCCGTTGCCGATCAGCAGCGCGGCGTTGCCGCCGGCCCCGCCCCGTCCTTCTCCGCCGTCGCCGCCGGCTCCACCGGCGCCTCCGGAGCCGAAGAGCAAGGCTCCGTTGCCGCCCCGCCCGCCGAAACCTCCACCCATTGCTCCGGATTCGCCGATGCCGCCGTCGCCGCCGTTGCCGAACAGGCCGACGCCAGCCCCGCCTTCCCCGCCGGAGCCGCCGGAGAAGGAGCCGAACCCGGCGGCGCCGCCGTTCCCGCCGTTCCCGAAAAGGTAGCCGCCGGTGCCGCCCGCGCCGCCCGAGCCGCCGATTCCATTGGTTGGCGCGCCGGTCCCGCCGACGCCGCCCGTGCCGCCAGAGCCGATCAGTCCGGCGGCGCCGCCCTTGCCGCCGCGGCCGCCGTACCCGGCGTTAGTCGCTCCTCCGTTCCCGCCGGTGCCGCCGTGGCCGAAAAGCGTGCCGCCGGTTCCGCCGGCGCCGCCGTGGGTCCCGCCGAAGTATGCGCCGGTGCCGCCGGTGCCGCCGGTGCCGAATAGGCCGGCTGCCCCACCGGTTCCGCCGATCCCGAACAAGTTGCCCGTGCCGCCGGCTCCCCCGGCGCCGAAGATGATGCCGCCGGTCCCGCCGTTCCCGCCGTTGGCGCTCACCGTGGCGCTGACTCTCCCGGCTCCGCCGGCCCCCCCGGTACCAAACAGTCCTGCGGCACCGCCGTTTCCGCCGTTCGGGTGGGCCGCGCTGCCGGACCCGCCGTTGCCGCCTTTGCCCCACAACAACCCGCCGGCCTGGCCGTTGGCGCCCGTTCCTGCGGCGGCGTTGGCGCCGTTGCCGATCAGGGGGCGTCCCAGCAGCGCTTCGGTGGGCGCGTTGATGAGGTTGAGCAGATCCTGTTGCAGGGTCTGCAGGGGTGAGGCATTGGCGGCCTCGGCGGCAGCGTACTGCCCCGCGCCGACACCCATGAGTTGGACAAACCGGTCGTGAAACGCCGACGCCTGCGCGCTGAGCGCCTGATATGCCTGGGCGTGCGCCCCGAACAGGGCGGCGACGGCCTCCGACACTTCGTCGGTGCCCGCGGCCAGCACTCCCGCGGTCGGGGCCAGGGCCGCGGAGTTGGCTTCGCTGATCGTCGAACCGAGGTCCGCTAGATCCGAAGCCGCCGCCTGCACAAACTCCGGCGCCGCAACGACAAACGACATCTGAGACCTCCCAGATTTGATCCTGTCAGCAGATGCGCATCGTAGCGCGAATCGCGCGAGCACCTCGGGGTTTCCGCAGCACCTTCGGTGCCCCGGATTTGGCTCTGCATGTAGGCCTGCGGTAGATAGTGAGGCTATGAATTTGGATTCGCATACGCCCGTCATCGTCGGCGTCGGACAAGCCGCAGAGCGTATCGATGACCCCAATTACCGGGGGATGTCTGCCGTGGAGGTGGCCGCCGCCGCCGCTCGGGCCGCGCTCGACGACTGTGGTGCCGAGGCGGCCGCGTCCATCGACACGGTGGCCGGTGTCCGGCAGTTCGAGATCACCGGGGTGATCAACGCTCCACTGGGCCGATCGAACAATTACCCCCGATCCGTGGCCAACCGGATCGGCGCCACGCCCACTCGCGCCATCCTCGAGATCGTCGGGGGACAGGGGCCACAGCACCTGATCAGTGAACTGGCCGCCGAGATCGCCGCGGGGCGCTCGGAAGCCGCCCTGATCTTCGGCTCGGATACGACGTCGAGTTTGCGCCACTTCGCCAAGGCCGCCTCCAAGCCCGATTTCACCGAGACCGTCGACGGTGACCTGGAAGACCGCGGCCAGGGCATGAAGAATCTCGTCTCGCGATACACCGTCAGTCACGGTTTGACCAGTGCGCCAATCCAATACGCGTTGCTGGAGAATGCCCGACGGGCCGGAACCGGGCTTGGCCCGGCTGCCTATCGGCGACAGATGGGTGAGCTTTTCGCGCCGTTCACCAAGATCGCTGCCAAGAATCCGTTCGCCGCGGCGCCGGTGGAACGCACCGTCGACGAACTGATCACCGTGACCGAGCGCAATCGGATGATCTCGGAGCCGTACCCGCGGCTGATGGTCGCCCGTGACCAGGTGAACCAGGGCGCGGCCGCGCTGCTGATGTCCGTTGAGGCGGCGCAGCGGCTGGGGGTGCCCGAAGAGAATTGGGTATACCTGCACGGGCACGCCGACATGGAAGAGCAGTCGCTGCTGCAACGCCCGGACCTCGGGCATTCCCCGGCGGCTGTGATGGCGGTGCGCGAGGCGCTGGCCATGGCCGGCATCGGCATCGACGACGTCGCCACGTTCGACCTGTACAGCTGCTTCCCGGTGCCGGTGTTCAACATTTGCGACGGCTTGGGAATCGCGACCGACGATCCGCGCGGCCTGACGCTGACGGGTGGGCTGCCGTTCTTCGGCGGCGCCGGCAACAACTACTCGATGCACGCCGTCGCGGAAACGGTGGCCCAAATGCGAAGTGCACCAGGTCAGTTCGGTCTCGTTAGCGCTAACGGCGGCATACTGAGCAAGCACTCGGTCGGCATCTACTCCAGCACTCCGGCGGAATGGAAGCCGGATCGCAGCGCGCTGCTGCAGGCACAGGTCGCCGGCTGGCCCACCGAGCCGGTGACCGAGAATGCCGATGGCGACGCCACGATCGAGACCTACACCGTCCGCCGCGACGGCGGGCGGCCGACGGGGATCATCATCGGCCGGCTGGTTGCCGACGACAGCCGGTTTCTGGCGACCAGCGAAGACGACGAATTTATCGCGCTGCTGATCGACGGAGAGCCCCTCGGACGGAAAATCCGAGTGCGATCCTTCGACTACGGCAACCGCTGCTCACTCCGCTGAGCAGACACAGAATCGCACGCCGCGAGGCGGGTTCGTGCGATTCTGTGTCTGCTCGCGGGTGGGAGGTGACCCCGCTCGCGCTCAGACGGGAGTGGCCAGCTTGCCGGCCAACCGCTCCACATAGGCGGCGATCTCGTCTTCGGGCCGGTCCGGCAGTCCGAACAGCACCTCAGTCACCCCGAGTTCGGCCCACTTCGCCAGCTTCTCGGGCACCGGCTTGAAGTCCAGGGCCACGATCTGCGGAGCCCCGTCGCGGCCGGCCGCCGCCCAGGTGTCCTGCAATAACTTCACCGGCTCGTCGATATCGAAATCGCGCGGAGTGGTGATCCAGCCGTCGGCGCTGCGAGCGATCCACTTGAAGTTCTTCTCGTTGCCGGCGGCGCCCACCAACACCGGAACGTGTGACTGCACCGGCTTGGGCCAGGCCCAGCTGGGCCCGAACTTGACGAACTCGCCGTCGTAGGCGGCTTCCTCCTGCGTCCACAGCGCCCGCATCGCTTCGATGTACTCGCGCAACATGGTGCGGCGCCGTCCGGGCGGCACGTTGTGGTCGGCGAGCTCGTCGGTGTTCCAACCGAAACCGACGCCGAGGCTGACTCGGCCGCCGGACAGGTGGTCCAGGGTCGCGATGCTTTTTGCCAGGGTGATCGGATCGTGTTCCACGGGCAGCGCCACCGCGGTGGACAGCCGGACCCGTGACGTCACCGCGCACGCCGCGCCCAGACTCACCCACGGGTCCAGCGTCCGCATGTAGCGGTCGTCCGGCAGCGACTCGTCACCGGTCGTCGGGTGGGCGGCCTCGCGCTTGACGGGGATATGGGTGTGCTCTGGCACGTAGAACGTCTTGAAGCCGTGGTCGTCGGCGAGCTTGGCGGCTGCCGCCGGGGAGATACCGCGGTCGCTGGTGAAAAGCACAAGCCCGTAATCCATGGACAGAATTAGAACGTGTTCTACCTGCGATCGGCAAGCTGCCCCCGGGTAGATGATCTCGCCGGTGACCCGGGATGTGGATCGGCGCTGGTTGAGGCGTCGACCCTGTCGTTCCGGCACGGGCACACAAACGTGCGCTAGCGTGGTTCTTCGATCGCGCCGCAACGCAAGCGCTGCCCAGTATCCCGGCAGCAACAGGAGGAGTCATGACCTACTCGCCCGGTAGTCCCGGATACCCACCAGCGCAGCCTGGCGGCTCCTACCCAGGCGCCACACCCTCATTCGCCAAGACCGAAGACGCCGAAAGCAAGCTTCCGACTTACCTGAACGTCGCGGTCGTGGTCCTCGGAGCGGCGGTATATCTGCTGAATTTCGGCCCGATATTTGCCACCAGCCCTGACCTCAATGCCCCAGCCATATTTGCCCACGATGGCGGCTTTGGGGTCGACGCTGCGGCGCTGGCCGCGATAGTCGCCGGCTTGGGATTGCTGCCCAATGCCAAGAAGAGGGTGGGGTTAGTCGCGGCGGTCGCGTTGCTCGGCGCGTTGATGATCATTTCGAAGACGGTCAACTTGCCCGGCGGCTACGTGATCGGCTGGGCGGTGTGGCCGCTGCTGGCTTGCAGCGTGCTCCAGGCAGCCGCCGCCGGCGCCGCGATTCTGCTGGACGCCGGCGTGATCACCGCCCCGACCCCGAGGCCCAAATACGACCCCTACGCGCAGTATGGCCAGTACGGGCAATACGGACAGTACGGCGCGCAGCAGCCCGGGTACTACGGTCAGCCGAGTGGCCAACACGCAGCACACCAGTCGCACAACCAACAGCAACCCCCCGGGTACGGGTCGCAGTACGGCGGTTACCCGTCGAGCCAGAGCCCGACCCAGGCCGCGATCCCGACCCCGTCGAGCGGTGGATTCAATGCCCATTCAGCCGAGCAGGACGGGCCAAACACGCCACCCACCGGCTTCCCCAGCTTCAGCCCCCCGCCGCATGCCGACGCCGATGCGCGGGCTGCGGGCAATTCGGGTCCGGTCAACTATTCAAACCCAACCGGGGGCCAGCCGTCCGCCGACCAGGGTCAGCAGCCCTCGTCACCCGCTGGGCCGGCACCGGCCTAACCGTGCGCTCTCGCGCCTAGTTGGGCACGTGCGCCAAGAGTGACACGGGTGGAGGACGACCACGCAGCGGGTGCTCGCCAGGCGCGCGACTTAGTCAGGGTCGCGTTCGGTCCTGCGGTGGTGTCGCTGGGCATCGTCGCCGCGATCACGCTGCTCCAATTGCTGATCGCCAACAGCGACATGACCGGCGCGTTGGGCGCCATCGCCAGTATCTGGCTCGGTGTACACGACGTACCGATCTCGATCGGTGGTCATGAATTGGGCGTAATGCCGCTGCTGCCAGTCCTTTTGATGGTTTGGGGTACAGCGCGCAGCACCGCGTGGGCCACCTCGCCGCGGTCGTCGTGGCTGGTCGTCCGCTGGGTTGTCGCGTCGGCGCTGGGCGGCCCGTTGCTGATGACGGCGATCGCGCTGGCCGTCATCCATGACGCGTCATCGGTAATCACCGAGCTGGAGACACCAAACGCCCTGCGCGCGTTCACCAGCGTGCTGGTGGTCCATCTCGTCGGTGCCGCGTTCGGTGTCTGGTCCCGGATCGGACGACGGGCCTTGGCAGTGTCGCCGCTGCCCAATTGGCTGGGTGATTCGCTGCGTGCCGCGGCAGCCGGCCTCCTGGCACTGCTCGGGCTCTCCGGCCTGGTGACCGCGGGTTCCCTGGTCGCGCATTGGTCGACGATGCAAGACCTTTATGGCATTACCGATTCGATTTTCGGCCAATTCAGTCTCACGGTGCTGTCGGTGCTCTACACGCCCAACGTCATCGTCGGCACCGCTGCCGTCGCGGTGGGGTCCAGTGCGCATATCGGCTTCGCGACGTTCAGTTCGTTCACCGTCTTCGGCGGCGATATCCCGGCACTGCCGGTGCTGGCCGCGTCCCCGACGCCGCCGCTCGGGCCGGCGTGGGTCGCGCTGCTCATCGTCGGCGCGTCGTCCGGCGTGGCGGTCGGCCAACAGTGTGCCCGTCGTCCGCTGCCGCTGGTTCCGGCGCTGGGCAAGCTGCTGGCCGCCGCGGCCGCCGGGGCTCTGGCCATGTCATTGCTTGCTCTCGGCGGGGGTGGTCGGCTGGGCAACTTCGGCGACGTCGGCGTGGACCAGGGCGCTTTGCTCATCGGCGTGTTCTTCTGGTTTGCCGTCGTTGGCTGGGTGACGGTGGTGATGACCGGTGGGATCAGGCGCCGGCTCCGGCGGCCCAGGCCCAGACCCGCCCCCGCCCCGCCGGCCGAAGAGGTCATTGAAGAACTAGCCGAACCGGCGGATCCTGTTGACCTAGTCGCGGAGCCTGCCGATCATGATCCGCCCGGTGGCGACGACGATGTCGCCGTGGCCGACGTCGTCCCCGATGACGAGCCGGCCCCGCCCGCTGCGCGCGACGTTGAGGATTAGGCGAGCGTGAAGCTGGCCGCACGCTCGTGGTCCAGCGTGCGACTGGCCGCACGCTGGGCAGCGCGAACGCCATGGTGGCTCGACTAGGCTCGCCGATGTGCAAGAACCGCTCCGTGTGCCCCCGAGCGCGCCGGCTCGGCTAGTGGTGCTGGCATCGGGCACCGGCTCGCTGCTGGGGTCACTGATCGACGCCGCGGTCGGTGACTACCCGGCGCGGGTAGTGGCCGTCGGCTTGGATCGCAACTGCGGGGCCAGCGAGGTCGCCGCGGCTGCGGCACTGCCGACGTTCACCGTCCGCCTCGCCGACCACCCCGACCGGGCCGCGTGGGACGCCGCGATCACCGACGCCACTGCGGCGCACTCGCCCGATCTGATCGTCTCCGCGGGGTTCATGAAAATTCTTGGACCACAGTTTCTTTCCCGATTCTGTGGACGCACTCTCAATACCCATCCGGCGCTACTGCCGGCATTCGCGGGTGCGCACGCGGTCCCAGAAGCGCTGGCTTACGGTGTGAAGGTCACCGGGTGCACGGTGCATCTGGTCGACGCCGGCATGGACACCGGGCCGATATTGGCGCAGCAGGCCATTCCGGTGCTCGACGGCGACGACGAAGAGACACTGCACGAACGCATCAAAGTCATCGAACGCCGGATGTTGGTGGACGTAGTAGCCGCGATCGCGACTGGCGGCGTCACGTGGATCGGAAGAAAAGCGACGATCGGACGAGAATCGCCGATCGATGAAAGGCGGCCATAGATGAGCACCGACGACGCCAAAAGGCCGATTCGCCGCGCGTTGATCAGCGTGTACGACAAGACCGGGCTGATCGATCTCGCCCAAGGCCTGAGCGCGGCCGGCATCGAGATCGTCTCAACCGGCTCAACGGCGAAGACCATTGCCGACAAAGGGATTCCGGTGACACCGGTAGAGGAGCTGACCGGCTTCCCGGAGGTGCTCGACGGTCGGGTTAAAACCCTGCACCCACGAGTGCATGCCGGCTTGCTGGCCGACCTACGCAAACCGGAGCACGCCGCGGCGCTCGAGGAACTCGGAATCGCGGCGTTCGAACTGGTTGTGGTCAACCTCTACCCGTTCAGCCAGACCGTCGAATCCGGCGCGGGCGTTGACGAATGCGTCGAGCAGATCGATATCGGCGGCCCGTCGATGGTCCGCGCAGCCGCCAAGAACCACCCCAGCGTGGCGGTGGTCACCGACCCGCTCGGATACGACGGAGTGCTGGCCGCGGTGCGTGACGGTGGATTCACCCTGGCCGACCGTAAAAGGCTGGCGTCGCTGGCGTTTCAGCACACCGCCGAGTACGACATCGCCGTCGCGGGCTGGATGGAGTCGACGCTTGCGCCCGAGCATCCGCCCACCGCGTTTCCCAAGTGGTTCGGCAGCAGCTGGCGCCGCACGGCGATGCTGCGCTACGGCGAGAACCCGCATCAGCAGGCCGCCCTTTACAGCGACCCCGCCGCTTGGCCCGGCCTGGCGCAGGCCGAGCAGTTGCACGGAAAAGAGATGTCCTACAACAACTTCACCGACGCCGACGCCGCCTGGCGGGCCGCCTTCGACCACGAAGAGAAGTGCGTGGCAATTATCAAGCATGCCAACCCGTGCGGGATCGCCATCTCGTCGGTTTCGGTAGCGGACGCACATCGCAAGGCCCACGAATGCGATCCAATGAGCGCTTTCGGGGGAGTTATCGCGGCCAACACCGAGGTCAGTGTCGAGATGGCCGAGTACGTGAGCACGATCTTCACCGAAGTGATCATCGCGCCCGCCTACGAACCGGGCGCCGTGGATGTGCTGACCCGCAAAAAGAACGTCCGGGTGCTGGTGGCATCCGAACCGCTGACCGGTGGCGCCGACCTTCGTCCTATCAGCGGCGGACTGCTCATTCAGCAACGCGACGAGCTGGATGCGCACGGTGACAATCCGGCGAACTGGACGCTGGCGACTGGGTCACCGGCCGACCCGGCCACATTGACGGACTTGGTCTTCGCGTGGCGCTCCTGTCGCGCGGTCAAGTCGAATGCGATCGTGATCGCCGCCGACGGCGCCACCGTTGGCGTCGGGATGGGTCAGGTAAACCGGGTCGACGCCGCCCGGCTGGCCGTCGAACGCGGCGGCGACCGGGTCCGTGGCGCGGTCGCGGCATCCGATGCGTTCTTCCCCTTCCCGGACGGATTGGAGACGCTGACCGGCGCCGGAGTCAAGGCGATCGTGCACCCCGGAGGCTCGGTACGCGACGACGAGGTGACCGCAGCGGCGGCCAAAGCCGGCGTCACCGTGTACCTGACCGGAGCTCGCCACTTCGCGCACTAGGGACCAATGGGCTCCGGGCAAGTGCCATTTTGCTTCTTGCTGGCCGGTTGTGAACCGGAATAGGCTCCGGCCTAGGTGCGCCGATGGACGTCGTACCTAATTCGAGAGGAATGAGATGCGCTCAATTACGAAACGAACAGTGGCATTTACCGCCGCCATTGCGGGATTTGCTCTGATCGGCTCCGGATGTCATGCGACCAAAGCCGGCGATACAGCTAGTTCAGCAGCAAGCTCAGCCGCGTCCGCGATGTCGTCGGCCGCGTCGTCCGCGACGTCCGCAGTCAGTAGTGCGGTCGCGGGCACAACTACCACCATCCCGGGCACCAACGGCACGTCGTACACCGTGGAGGGCCCCATTCTCGCGAAGTACCAGACTCTTACCGATGCTCAACTGAAGGACCTGGGCAAACCGTTCGACAGCCAGCATCCGACCAAGGACGGCAGCGGTGTCTACCAGCAGTTCGACGGCGGTGTGCTCATTTATCGGACTGGGAGCCCGGTCTACTTCGTATGGGGCAAGATCCGCGACCAGTGGAACAAGTTGGATGCTTCGCAGGGCAAGCTGGGCTATCCGACCTCTGACGAGCAAATCCTCCCGGACGGCTCTTTCAAGTCGGTGTTCGAGCACGGCACGGTCACCTTTAAAACAGGGGATCCGGACGCCACTGTCACGCTGAACTAACCGGTCTTAGCGTCCACCGTTCCGGTGGGCTCCAAGTCCTCTACCGAAGGTCGGGCAATCGATTCAGGATTGCCCGACCTTCGCGTCGAAGCGGCTCCTGGGAGGGTCCTAGAGGGTCCTAGAGGGTCCTAGAGGGTAGGACACAGTGCCGTATCCGCGGCGCCGTCGTAGCGTGGAGTGGTGACATCACCGAGCAATCTGCCCCGCACCGTCGGCGAACTGCGTGCCGCCGGTCATCGTGAACGGGGAGTCAAGCAGGAAATCCGGGAGAATCTGCTGACCGCGCTGGCCGAAGGTGACGAGATTTGGCCGGGAATCCTGGGATTCGACGACACCGTGTTGCCCCAACTGGAGCGGGCGTTGATTGCCGGCCACGACTTCGTTCTCCTCGGCGAACGCGGCCAGGGCAAAACGCGCCTGCTGCGGGCGTTGATCGGCCTGCTCGACGAGTGGACGCCGGTGATCGGCGGCGCTGAACTGGGCGACCACCCCTACACCCCGATCACGCCGGAGTCGATCCGGCGGGCCGCCACGCTCGGCGACGACCTGCCCGTGGAGTGGAAGCACCGCAGCGAGCGCTACACCGAGAAGCTGGCCACCCCCGATACCAGCGTCGCCGACCTGGTCGGTGACATCGACCCGATGAAGGTCGCCGAAGGCCGCAGCCTCGGGGATCCCGAGACCATCGCGTACGGACTCATCCCGCGCGCGCACCGTGGCATCGTCGCGATCAACGAACTACCCGACCTTGCCGAACGCATTCAGGTGTCGATGCTCAACGTCATGGAGGAACGCGACATCCAGGTCCGGGGTTACACGCTGCGCCTGCCGCTGGACGTGTTGGTGGTCGCCAGCGCCAATCCCGAGGACTACACCAACCGTGGCCGCATCATCACCCCGCTCAAAGACCGGTTCGGCGCGGAGATCCGCACCCATTACCCGCTGGAACTGGAGGCGGAGATGGGCGTCATCGCTCAGGAGGCGCACCTGAGCGCGCAGGTGCCGGAATACCTGATGCAGGTGATCGCGCGGTTTGCCCGCTACCTGCGGGAGTCCAATTCGGTCGATCAGCGTTCTGGGGTGTCGGCGCGGTTTGCGATCGCGGCGGCAGAGACCGTCGCGGCGTCCGCCCGGCACCGCGGAGCGGTGCTTGGAGAGACCGACCCGGTGGCCCGGGTGGTCGACCTGAGCACGGTGATCGACGTGCTGCGCGGCAAGTTGGAATTCGAGTCCGGCGAGGAAGGCCGCGAACAGGCGGTGCTCGAGCACTTGCTGCGCCGTGCGACCGCCGATACCGCGTCCAGAGTGCTCGGCGGTATCGACGTGGGTTCCTTGGTGTCCGCGGTTGAAAGCGGTTCCGCGGTGACGACCGGCGAAAAGGTGTCGGCCAAGGATGTACTGGCAGCCGTTCCGGGATTGCCGGTCGTGGACAAAATCGCGACCAAACTCAACGCCGAGTCCGAGGGCGAACGCGCGGCCGCGCTGGAATTGGCGTTGGAGGCGTTGTACCTGGCCAAGCGGATCGACAAGGTATCTGGGGAAGGCCAAACCGTCTATGGCTAAACCGGCTAAGGGGCACGCTTCGCGATACTCGGCGTACACCGGCGGACCTGATCCGCTGGCTCCGCCGGTGGATCTGCGCGAGGCTCTCGAGCAGATCGGGCAGGACGTCATGGCGGGCACCTCGCCGCGCCGCGCACTGTCCGAGCTGTTGCGGCGGGGCACCGAGAACATGCCCGGGGCTGACCGGTTGGCGGCTGAGGCGAATCGGCGCCGACGGGACTTGTTGCGCCGCAACAATTTAGACGGCACCTTGCAGGAGATCAAGAAGCTGCTCGACGAGGCGGTGCTGGCCGAACGCAAGGCGCTGGCCCGTGCGCTGGACGACGACGCGCGCTTCGGCGAACTGCAACTCGACGCGCTCCCGCCGTCGCCGGCCAAGGCCGTCCAGGAGCTGTCCGACTACAACTGGCGCAGCACGGAAGCCCGCGAAAAGTATGAGCAGATCAAGGATCTGCTCGGCCGCGAGATGCTGGATCAACGTTTCACCGGCATGAAGCAAGCGCTCGAGGGCGCCACCGATGAGGATCGCCAGCGCGTCAACGAGATGTTGGACGACCTCAACGGGCTGCTGGACAAGCACGCTCGCGGCGAGGACACCGCGCAGGACTTTCAAGACTTCATGGACAAGCACGGCGAGTTCTTCCCGGAGAACCCGGGCAATGTCGAGGAGCTGCTGGACTCGCTGGCCAAGCGGGCCGCCGCCGCCCAGCGCTTCCGCAATAGCCTGAGCCCCGACCAACGCGCGGAGCTGGATGCGTTGGCGGAGCAGGCGTTTGGATCCCCGGCACTGATGCAGGCGTTGAATCGGCTGGACGGGCATTTGCAGGCGGCACGCCCGGGTGAAGACTGGACCGGGTCCGAGCAGTTCTCCGGCGACAATCCGATGGGCATGGGCGAAGGCGCCCAGGCGCTGTCTGACATCGCCGAGCTGGAGCAGCTGGCCGAGCAGCTTTCGCAGAGCTATCCGGGCGCGACCATGGACGATGTCGACCTCGACTCGCTGGCCCGCCAGCTCGGCGACCAAGCCGCCATCGACGCTCGGACACTCGCCGAATTGGAACGCGCACTGGTCAATCAGGGTTTCCTGGATCGCGGTTCCGACGGCCAGTGGCGACTGTCCCCCAAGGCGATGCGCCAGCTCGGTGAGACGGCGTTACGCGATGTGGCGCAACAGCTTGCCGGCCGCCGCGGCGAGCGTGATCATCGGCGCGCGGGGGCCGCCGGCGAGTTGACCGGCGCGACTCGACCCTGGCAGTTCGGTGACACCGAGCCGTGGAACATCTCCCGCACGCTGACGAACTCGGTACTGCGGCAAGCCGGTACCGCCCCATTGAACGACGCGGGTGGGTTTGGTCGGCTCCGGATAACCGTAGACGACGTCGAGATTTCCGAGACCGAGACGCGCACCCAGTCTGCCGTGGCGCTGTTGGTGGATACCTCGTTTTCGATGGTGATGGAGAATCGCTGGCTGCCGATGAAGCAAACGGCGCTCGCCTTGAATCACCTGGTGAGTACCCGGTTCCGGTCGGATGCGTTGGAGATCATCGCGTTTGGCCGCTACGCGCGGACGGTGACGGCCGCCGAGCTGACGGGCATGGAGGGCGTCTACGAGCAGGGCACCAACCTGCATCACGCGCTGGCGCTGGCGGGCCGGCACTTGCGCCGGCACCCCAACGCTCAGCCCGTCGTGCTGGTGGTGACCGACGGTGAACCCACCGCGCACCTGGAGGATTTTGACGGTGAAGGTTCCAGCGTCTTCTTTGATTACCCGCCGCATCCACGGACCATCGCTCACACCGTGCGCGGATTCGACGAGATGGGGCGGCTGGGTGCGCAGGTGACGATCTTCCGGTTGGGCAGTGACCCCGGGCTGGCCCGGTTTATCGATCAGGTCGCGCGGCGGGTCGAGGGACGTGTCGTGGTGCCTGATCTTGACGGGCTCGGGGCCGCTGTGGTGGGCGACTACCTGCGTTCGCGGCGTCGTCGCTAGCGTTCGGTGTGGCGATTCACAGTTTCTTGAGCCCGCGCAGGATCTTGAAGAACGGCGCGACGGACGCGACGCTTTTCCCCAGGTTCGGCTGCAGGTGGCTGACATTGCTGGCAACCAGGTAACGCACTCCGTGGTCTCGCCATTCAGCAGCCTGATCGATCACCTCGTCGGGCGTCCCGGTGAGAAGCACGTCCTTGAGCATCGACACAGGGACTCTTCTGATGTAGGACAGCACCGTTTGCTCGTCCAAGGTTTGCGGAATGAGGTCCTGGGCGCCGGAGAAGTCATGTCCAAGCGGATGTCGCACGCCATGCTTGGCCCACACCTGACCCGGAACGATGAGCGCGATGGCTTTTGCGGCGTCTGAGTTCAGGGTTTGGTCGACGTCGTTGCGGCTTCGCCCGGTGACGACAAAAAGTGAGATTGCCGGGGTGATCGAATTGGGGTCTCGGCCGGCGTTGGATGCCGCTGTCCGCACTGCTTCAAGTCCGGCTGCGTAGTCTTCGGGTCCCGAAATCAGCCCGGGGAACCAGGCGTCGGCGTAGCGCCCGGTGAGTCGCAGCATGCGCGGCCCCTTCGCGGCGATCCATATCTCGGGCCATTTGCCACGGTAGGGCGGCAGGTCGAACATCGCGTTGCGCAATGGGAAGTACGGCGACTCACGCGAGACGAGTTCGCCACCCGAGTTCCACAGCGCACGGATCGTGGCGATCGCCTCTTCGAAGCGCGCCACGGGCTTGGTCCAGTCCACTCCGTAGGGCTCATTGCCCTCTCGCTCTCCGACGCCGATGCCGAGAATGGTTCGGCCGCGGCTGATTAGGTGCAACGTGGCCGCAGCCTGTGCGGTGACGGCCGGATGACGTCGATTGGCATCTGTAACCCCGACACCAAGCCGCAGACGTGCAAACCGGTTGCGGGAGGCAAGGTGTCCGAGCATCGTCCACGGTTCGAGTTGGGCGTCGACCTTCGGGGCGAATTTGGCGGCACCGAGGTAGCCCGGCGTGGCGATTGAGCGCGGGTATAACGAATTCAGGTGGTCGGCAACCCAGTAGGAGTCGGCACCGCTGGCCGTGGCCATCCGCACCTGGGCGCGCGGGAGCGCGGTCGGGGAATGTCGCAAATTGAGGATCTGAGCGCTGAGGCCGACTCGGAACTGGTTCACCCACGTTGCCTTTCGCAGCAGTTCAAGCAGCTTAACGGTAGTCAATGCCCACGGCACGGGCTGGAATGGTGGGTGGTTTGCTACCACAACGAGATGCCGGACGCCCTACCGTTCTTACCAGGTTCGGCCGTCCCACCGGTGTTCCGATTAGGTTTGGCTGTGAATCCGTTAAGTCGGGCTGTGAATCCGGCACAAAGCCGCCGCTTTCGTGCGATGAACGTTACGATCACGGGGTCATCTCGGCTGAGGTGGCACGAACTGAGAGTTATCCGGCCGTACGAATACAGTTCACATCTGTTTAACTGGAACTGACGCACCAATGAGGCTCTGCGGCTAGCCTTTGGGGCAGTTCCGGAGCCTTGGGTGACGCTTAATTCCGGGGGAGCGATGACGGAAACGTGGTTCACCTCCCTGACGGAACAGGGTGGGGTGACGCAGGGGGGCTGTCCCTTCGGGGGCGGCGAATTTCTGCGGACCAGGGAAGGCGTGCGAGAGCCGACCGACGATGCTGTGGGTGGGCGATTGACTTCTCCTGCCCCGACAGGGCTGCGCCGCGATGCGCGGCTTGCCCGAACCTATGGGCCCTCCGTTGTGCGGGGACTGACACTCCGGGCCACGCAGACCACCAGGTCGAGACTGGTCAACAGGCATGACCCAAAGCATGTGCAGATCACCGACTTTGACCCGTTGGACCCCGCGATAGCCGCCGATCCATATCCCCACTACCGAATGTTGTTGGCCGGCGAACGCGTGCACTACAACCGCAAGCGCGATTTCTACATCTTGAGTCGATACGCCGACGTGCGCGACGCTGCCCGAAACGATGATGTGTTGCGCAGCGCCAGCGGAGTCACCTTCTCGCGGCTGTGCTTGCCGTTTCTCCCCACGTCCGATCCGCCCGAGCACACCCGGATGCGCAAACAACTGCTGCCGGGCTTCACCCGTGGCGCCTTGGAGTCCTGGCGTCCGACGGTCGACCTACTCGCCCGAGAGTTGGTCGGCGGGTTGTTAACCCAGGCGTCCGCCGACGTTGTCTCCACGGTGGCCGCACCGATGCCGATGCGCACCATCTCCCACATTCTTGGCGTAGCGGAGTCCGACCAGGCCGCGTTCTGCCACTGGTCCAAGCAGGTGGTTCGAATCACCGACGTCAACCTTTCGCCGTCTGGAATGTTTTCGCTTGGTCAGAGCTTCAACGGATTTCGGCGGTTGCATGCGTTTTTCACCGAAAGGTTGCGGCACGGCGGGCTACTGGGAGAGCAGACCGTTCTTCGCAGACTCGCCGCGGGCGCCGAGCATGGCCGGCTCAGCGACGAGGAATTGTTCTTCTTCGCCCTGTTGCTGTTGGTCGCGGGTTACGAGACGACCGAGAACCTGCTCAGCACCTTGTTCCTTACGCTGGCGCAGTGGCCGGACCAGCTCAGGATCCTCGCGCAGAGGCCGGAGCTGATCCCGTCGGCGATCGAGGAGCAGCTTCGCTTTGCGTCTCCGATCCAAAATATTTGCCGCACAACGCGCGTCGACTATCCCGTTGGCCGCGCCGTCATCCCGGCGGGCTCTCTCGTGCTGCTGGCGTGGGGTGCAGCCAACCGGGACCCGCGCCAATACGAAGATCCGGATGACTTCCGTGCCGATCGCAACCCGGTCGGGCATGTCGCGTTCGGCTCCGGCATCCACTTGTGTCCCGGCGCTCAGCTGGCCCGGATGGAGGGCCAGGCGGTGCTGCGGGAGATCGTCGAGAACATCGACCGGATCGACGTGGTTGAGCCACCCACGTGGTCGACGAACACGAACCTTCGCGGTCTTACCCGGTTGCGGGTCGCGGTGACGCCACGCGCTAGCTCGGGTGGTGCTTTTGCCGCGTCTGACACCGCGTAGCGGGCAGAAGGAAGGTGCGATGCGGGCTCCCCGTTCGTCGTTGTCGTCGTGGTGGAACGAGTGGGCGGCGCCGCTGTGGATCGGCTGCAACTTCTCCGCTTGGATGCGCCTGCTGATCCGTAACCGGTTTGCCGTGCACTGGAGCCGCTGGCACTTCGCCATCATCTACACGTTTCTCAGTGTCGTGCATTCCTGTTTGGGCATTGTGCAGAAAGTGATCTTCGGCAGGCGGGTGGCCAACACCGTGATGCCCGATGCGCCAATATTCATCGTCGGGCACTGGCGCACCGGCACCACACTGCTGCACGAACTATTGACGCTCGACGAACGTCACACCGGTCCCACGAGCTACGAATGCCTTGTGCCGCACCATTTTCTGCTGACCGAATGGGTTGCGCCCTGGATGGAGTTCTTGGTGTCCAAGCACCGGGCCATGGACAACATGGATTTGAGCTTGCAACACCCGCAGGAAGACGAATTTGTGTTATGCATGCTCGGGCAGCCTTCGCCATATCTGACCATCGCGTTCCCGAACCGTCCAGAGCAGGATCTGCGTTATCTGGCTTTAGAGCAGCTGACGTCGCGGGAATTGGAAGCCTGGAAGCGGACGCTCTCTGGTTTCGTGCAGCAGGTGTACTTCCGCCGCCGGAGGCGGGTGATCCTCAAGAACCCGCCGCACAGCTTTCGGATCAAGGCGCTGTTAGAAATATTTCCGCAGGCGAAGTTCATTCACATCGTCAGAGATCCCTACGTCGTCTATCCGTCGACCATCCACCTTCGAAAGTCGCTGTATCGCAAACATGGCCTGCAACGACCGACATTCAGTGGATTGGACGAACAGGTTCTGTCAACCTATGTCGATCTGTATCGAAAGCTAGACGAAGGTCGCAAGCTCGTTGATCCGTCCAACTTCTACGAATTGCGCTATGAGGATCTGATTGCGGATCCAGAGGGGCAAATGCGCCAACTCTACGAGCGTCTGGGTATGCGAAATTTTGCCCAATACCGGCCGCGGCTGCGCCAGTACCTTTCCGAGCATGCCCACTATGAAACAAACACCTACGAGCTGACGGCCGCACAGCGCGCGATCGTCGCGGAGCGCTGGGGCGAAGTCATTGACCGCTACAGCTACGGTCGAGCCTCCGCGGCAGGTTGATCCTCGCTACGACCGCGGACTGCGGGCTTTGCGTTTTATGCTCACATCGCCCCACAGCGAGAAGCCGCGGATTTTCACCTTGGGCGCGCCGGGCGTGCCGTTGCCCAGGATTTCGCGGTCGAAGCCGCCCATCACACCGTGGCCGTCGATCTCGACGTTGACCTCGGGCGGTAGCAGGATGTTCTGGCCACCCATGATCGACACCGCGCGGATTTCAACTTCAGTCGACGTGAAATCCGCATAGCGCAGATCCAGCACACCGCTGCCCCAGAAGGTGAACGTGGTCAGCTTCTTCGGCACGTTCCAGCGGCCGCGGCGCTCGAATCCGCTCAACATCGCCAGCAGCAGCGTGGACGGAGCCGGATTGATCCTGCCGCCCCTGCGCGGGCTGATCGGCGCATCCGGCAGGTCCGCCCTGAGCTCATCCAGCTCCTGGTAGGTGGTTGCCGCATATGCCTTGGTGAGCCGGTCTTCGTAGTCGTTCAGCTGCAGGCGCCCCTGCTCAGCCGCGTAGGCCAGCAACTGCGCAATCTGTATGCGATCGGTGTCCGCCGCACGAGATGCTTGGTCGCGCGCGTCCTTCGCGTCGCGTTGCGCTGAGTTGCTCATCACCACGAGCGTACGACGTCCCGTTGTCGCTGCAAGCAGGTTGGCTAAACTGCAACCTTCCTATGGCGTTGGGATCGCTCAATCCCCTGTTTTGGCCCAGCTGGGCGGGCGTTTCTGCAGGAACGCGAGCATGCCCTCGCGGGCTTCGTCGGAGACGAATAGCCGGGCCGACTCCTCGGTGAGCCGCTCGGCGTCGCGGTCGAATCCCTCCAGCACAGCGGCGGTGGTCAGCGCCTTGGACGCCGCGAGCCCCTGGGGTGAACCACGGCCCACGTCGGCGACCAGCGATGCCACCGCGGCGTCGACGTCGTCGGCTGCCATCGTGATCAAGCCGATCTCCTCGGCCCGCCCGGCGTCGAACGTCTCCCCGGTCAGGTAGTAGCGCGCCGCCCCGCGCGGCGTCATCTTCGGCAGCAACGTCAGCGAGATGATCGCCGGCGCTACGCCGATCCGAGCCTCAGTCAACGCGAAAGTGCTGCGCGGACCGGCGACCGCGATATCGCACGCACCGACCAGGCCCAAGCCACCGGCGCGGACGTGGCCTTTGACCGCGGCGATCACCGGCAGCGGCGACTCGACGATGGCGCGCAGCAGCGCGGTCATCTCCCGGGCCCGCGCCACCGCCATGTCGAACGGGCTGCCCGACGGGCGGCTTGGGCCGGCCGCCGAAGACTGGGACAGATCCGCTCCAGCGCAGAAGGTACCGCCGGTATGCCCGAGCACCACCACCCGCACCGCCGGGTCGGCCGCGGCGTCACGCAGCCCCTGGTGCAGCTGGCTGACCAGCGCGCCGGACAGCGCGTTGCGATTATGCGGGGAGTTCAGCGTCAGCCGGGCGAGCGGGCCTCCGCATTCGGCCGGCCCGGCGTATTCGACGAGTGCGTCCATCGAGTAAGGCTTCAGTAGCTTCTAGGCAGGCCCAGCGACGTCTGCGCGACGAAGTTGAGCACCATCTCTCGGCTGACCGGCGCGATACGGCCCAGCCGGGCCGCTGCCAGCATGGCGGCGACACCGTACTCCTTGGTCAGCCCGTTTCCGCCCAGCGATTGCACGGCCTGGTCGACCGATCGTGTCGCCGCCTCGGCCGCAGCGTATTTGGCCATGTTGGCCGCCACGGCCGCACCCGCATCGTCGCCGCTGTCATAGAGCGTCGCCGCCTTCTGCATCATCAGCTTGGCAAGTTCCACCTCGATGTGACACTGCGCCAACGGATGTGACAGGCCCTGGTGCGCGCCGATCGGTGTGGACCACACCTTGCGGGTCTTGACGTAATCGGTGGCCTTCTCCAGCGCGTGCCGTCCCATGCCCACCGAGCTGGCCGCGCCCATGATGCGCTCGGGGTTCAGGCCCGCGAAAAGTTGTGCGATAGCTGCGTCTTCGGCGCCGACGAGCGCATCGGCGGGCAGCCGGACATCGTCGAGGAAGACCTGGAACTGGCTCTCGGGGCTGATGATCTCCATCTCGATCCGGGTGTAGGTGAAGCCGGGCGCATCGGTGGGCACCACGAACAGCGCCGGGCGCAGCTTGCCGGTCTTGGCCTCTTCGGTGCGTGCCACCACCAGCACCGCCTGCGCCTGGTCGATACCCGAGATGTAGACCTTCTGGCCCTTGAGGATCCAGTCGCTGCCGTCGCGGCGGGCGGTGGTGGTGATGTTGTGCGAGTTGGAGCCGGCGTCCGGCTCGGTGATCGCGAACGCCATCGTCAAAGAGCCGTCGGCGATGCCCGGAATCCAACGCTTCTTCTGTTCGTCGGTACCGAACTTGCTGATGATGGTGCCGTTGATGGCGGGCGACACCACCATCAGGAGCAGCGCGCTACCCGCCGCCGCCATCTCCTCCATCACCAGCGACAGTTCGTACATTCCGGCCCCGCCACCGCCGTACTCCTCGGGCAGGTTCACCCCCAGAAAGCCGAGTTTGCCTGCTTCGGACCATAATTCGTCGGTGTGCTCGTGCGCACGCGCCTTTTTCAGGTAGTACTGGCTGCCGTAATTCGACGCCCACGCGGACACGGCCTTGCGCAGGGCCTGGCGGTCCTCGTTTTCGATGAAGCTGGTATCGGTCATTTCGGATCTCCTTCTGATTCAGGCGTTTCTACGCGCGCCAGGATTGCGCCGACTTCGACCTGCTGGCCGGTGTTGACGTTGAGTTCGGCAAGCACGCCGTCGGCCGGCGCGGTGATGGTGTGTTCCATCTTCATCGCCTCCAGCCAGATCAGCGGCTGGCCGGCTGCGACGGTGTCGCCGACCGCGGCGCCGAGCCGGATGACGTTGCCGGGCATCGGGGCTACCAACGACCCCTGCTCGAAGGCCGAACCCGGCTCGGGGAACCGTGGCAGCGCGACGAGGTGAACGGGGCCACGCGCCGAATCGACGTAGATGTCGGGGCCATAACGCGCGATCGCGAAGCTGTACGCGACTCCGTCGCCGTCGGTCAGCACAACCTCGTCCGGCGCGGCCGATACCAGCCTTGTCGACTCGTCGTCGGCAAGCGCCAATCCCACTCTGGTGAAGCGGTATTCGATGTGGTGTTCGGCGTCGTCGTCGTCGCGGTAGCTCTTGACCTGATAACCCGACGCCAGGTTGCGCCAGCCACTGGGGATGGAGCCGAGCACCCCCGAGGCCGCTGCCGTCGCGCGGTTGTGCGCGGCGTCGGCCAACGCCGCGGCGACCGCCGACAATCGAACCGTCGCGGCGTCGGCCAGCGGCGCGGCCAGTTCGGTCAGGCCGTGGGTGTCGAAAAACGCCGTATCCGTGGCACCGTCGAGGAACGCCGGATGCCGCAACACATTCACCAGTAGATCTCGGTTGGTGCGCACCCCGTGCAGGCGTGCACGCGCCAGCGCGTCGGCGAGCACCAGCGCCGCGTGCCGACGCGTCGGCGCATACGAGATGACCTTGGCGAGCATCGGGTCGTAGTGGATCGACACCGCCGAAGCCGTCGAGGATTCCGGAGTCCAGCCTGATCCCGGTCCGTTGTCCCAGCGTGAGAACTCCGCCCGAACCGCCGGCACGTCGATCGTGTGCACCAGACCGGCCTGCGGCTGCCAGCCATGTGCGGGATCCTCGGCGTAGAGCCGGGCCTCGATCGAATGCCCCTTGGCGGCAGGTGGTTCGGCATCAAGCCGACCGCCGTCGGCGACCAGAAGCTGCAGCTCGACGAGGTCCAGCCCGGTGGTCTCTTCGGTGACCGGGTGCTCGACCTGCAGCCGGGTGTTCATCTCCAGGAAGTAGAATTCGCCGTCATCATCGGCGAGGAACTCGACCGTGCCGGCGCCGGTGTAGCCGATCGCGCTCGCGGCCAGCCGGGCCGCGTCGAAGAGCTTGGCCCGCATACCCGGTGTGCGTTCTACCAGGGGCGCCGGTGCTTCTTCGATGATCTTCTGATGGCGGCGCTGAATGGAGCATTCCCGTTCCCCGACGGCCCATACGGTGCCGTGGGAGTCCGCAAGCACTTGGACCTCGATGTGGTGACCGGTGGGCAGGTAGCGCTCGCAGAACACGGTCGGGTCCCCGAATGCGGACTGTGCTTCGCGCCGGGCGGCGGCGACTTCGTCAGGCAGGGCGGCCAATTCGCGGACCACTCGCATGCCGCGACCGCCACCTCCCGCGGAGGCCTTCACCAGGACCGGCAGCTGCGTTTGGGTGACCGTGTCGGGATCGAGTTCGTCGAGCACCGGCACACCCGCGGCGGACATCAGCTTCTTGGCCTCGATCTTGGAGCCCATCGCCCGCACCGCATCCACCGGCGGCCCGATCCAGATCAACCCCGCGTTCTGTACGGCGGCGGCGAAGTCAGCGTTCTCCGAAAGGAATCCGTAACCGGGGTGAACGGCGTCGGCGCCGGCGGCACGGGCCGCCGCGATGATGGCCTCGGCGTTGAGATAGTCGCGGACCTTCGGCAGCCGCACGCGGGCGTCGGCCTCGCCGACGTGGGGCGCGGCGGCGTCCGGATCGGTGTAGACCGCGACGGTGCCCAGACCCAGCCTGCGGCAGCTGGCGAACACCCGGCGGGCGATCTCGCCGCGGTTGGCTACCAGAACTCGATTGATTCCCATCGACATCACATCCGGAAGACGCCGAAGTTCGACGTCCCCTTGATCGGGCCATTGGCAATGGCGGACAAACACATTCCCAGCACGGTGCGGGTGTCGCGCGGGTCGATCACTCCGTCGTCGTAGAGCATTCCGGACAACACCATGGGCAGCGACTCGGCTTCGATCTGGCCCTCGACGGCGGCCCGCATCGCGGCGTCGGCCTCCTCGTCGACCTGCTGCCCGCGGGCTTCGGCGGCGGCCCGGCTGACGATCGACAGCACGCCCGCGAGCTGGGCGCCGCCCATCACCGCGGATTTGGCGCTGGGCCAGGCGAACAGGAACCGAGGGTCGTAGGCGCGCCCACACATGCCGTAGTGGCCGGCGCCGTAAGACGCGCCGATCAGCAGCGAGATGTGCGGGACGGTCGAGTTGGACACGGCGTTGATCATCATCGAGCCGTGCTTGATCATCCCGCCTTCTTCGTAGTCCTTGCCCACCATGTAGCCGGTGGTGTTGTGCAAGAACAACAGTGGCGTGTCGGAGCGGTTGGCCAGCTGGATGAACTGGGTCGCCTTCTGCGACTCCTCGCTGAACAGCACGCCTCGCGCGTTGGCCAGAATGCCCAGCGGATAGCCGTGCAACCGGGCCCAACCGGTCACCAGCGATGACCCGTACATCGGCTTGAACTCGTCGAAGTCGGAGCCATCGACGATGCGGGCGATCACCTCGCGCGGGTCGAACGGGATGCGCAGATCCGGCGGCACGATGCCGATCAGCTCCTCGGCGTCGAACAGTGGCTCGGTGACCGGCGACGGCGCGGGCCCCTGCTTGACCCAGTTCAGCCGTGCCACGATGCGGCGCCCGATCCGCAGCGCGTCAAGCTCGTCGACGGCGAAGTAGTCGGCCAAACCCGATATGCGGGCATGCATTTCGGCGCCGCCCAGCGATTCGTCGTCGGACTCCTCGCCGGTGGCCATCTTCACCAGCGGGGGTCCGGCCAGGAACACCTTCGAGCGTTCCTTGATCATCACCACGTGATCGGACATCCCGGGAATGTAGGCACCCCCCGCGGTGGAGTTGCCGAACACCAGCGCGATGGTCGGGATGCCGGCCGCCGACAGCCGGGTCAGGTCGCGGAACATCTGACCGCCGGGGACGAAGATCTCTTTCTGGGTGGGCAGGTCCGCCCCGCCGGATTCCACCAGCGAAATGACGGGAAGCCGGTTCTGCAGGGCGATCTGGTTGGCCCGCAGTATCTTCCGCAATGTCCACGGGTTGCTGGTGCCGCCTTTGACCGTCGGATCGTTGGCGACGATCAAGCATTCCACACCGCAGACCACGCCGATGCCGGTGACCGCGCTGGCGCCGATCGTGAAAGCGCTGCCCCAGGCCGCGAGCGGGCTGAGCTCCAGGAACGGGGAGTCCGGGTCGACGAGCAGCTCGATGCGTTCCCGCGCGGTCAGCTTGCCGCGGGCGTGGTGACGCTCGACGTACTTGGCGCCGCCGCCGGCGAGCGCCTTGGCGAACTCGGCGTCGATCTCGTCGAGCTTGGCCTCGGTCGCCGATGCCGCCTCGGAATACGCGTCAGCCTTTGGATCGAGTGTGGACCGCAGTGCGGTCATGACCACCGCCGACGAATTAGCGCGGAGCTACAAAGAGAGCGATGAGAAGGAGGCGGTGCAATCATGATTGGAATCCCAGGGTCTTGGCGGCCAATGAGGTCAGGATCTCGGTGGTTCCGCCGCCGATGCCGAGGATCCGCATGTCCCGGTACTGGCGTTCGACTTCGGATTCGGCCATGTAGCCCATCCCGCCGAATAGCTGGACTGCTTGGTTGGCGACCCATTCACCGGCCTCCACGGCGGTGTTCTTGGCGAAGCACACCGGCGCGATCAGGTTTGTTTCCCCGGCCAGTTGGCGCTCTACCACGTTGCGCGAATAGACCCGGGCAACGTCGATGCGTCTGGCCATCTCGGCCAGCGTGTTCTGCACCGACTGGCGCGATATCAGTGGGCGGCCGAACGTTTCCCGGTCACGGCACCACTGCACGGTCAAGTCCAGGCACCGCTGTGCGCTCGAATATGCCTGTGCGGCAAGGCCGACGCGCTCCGAGACGAATGCCTGGGCGATCTGCGCGAATCCGCTGTTCTCGGCGCCGACGAGATTCGCCGCGGGCACGCGCGCATCGGCGTACGACAGCTCCGCGGTGTCCGAGGACCGCCAGCCCATCTTGTCCAGCTTGCGGCTGACCTCGAAGCCGGGCGTGCCCTTCTCGACCACCAGGAGCGAAACCCCCGCGGCGCCAGGGCCACCGGTGCGCACCGCGGTGACGACGTAGTCGGCGCGGACGCCGGAGGTGATGTAGGTCTTCGCGCCGTTGACCACGTAGTGATCACCGTCCAAGACGGCGGTGGTGCGCAGGTGCCCGACGTCGGAGCCGCCGCCGGGCTCGGTGATGGCCAGCGCGCCGATCTTGTCGCCGGCCAGCGTCGGGCGGACGAACGTATCGATCAGCCGCACATCGCCTGACGCGATCATGTGCGGCACGGCGATGCCGCAGGTGAACAGTGACGCGAAGACGCCCCCGGGTGCGCCGGCCTGGTGCATCTCTTCGCAGATGACCACCGCGTCGGCGCCGTCTCCGCCACCGCCGCCGACCGATTCGGGCAGACCCGCGCCCAGCAGGCCGGCCGCGCCGGCGCGCCGGTGCAGGTCGCGCGGCAAGTCGCCGCTGCGCTCCCACTCGTCGACGTTCGGCAGGATCTCGCGTTCTGCGAACGACGCGCACCGTCTTCCGCAGCTGGTCGCGCTCCGGCGTAGTCCAGATGTTCACGGTGTCGTCCAAAGATCCATCAGAAGAGTTTCCGGGATGTCGATGTAGCGGCTGCGCAGCCATTCACCCAGGCCCTTGGCCTGCGGATCGAATCGTGCTTGGTAGGCAACGCCCTGACCGAGGATGCCGTCGATGACGAAGTTCACCGCCCGCAGGTTGGGCAGCACGTGGCGGGTGACGTCGAATTCCGCCGCCTCGGGCAGCAGCTCCTTGAGCAGCTCGACGGTCAATGTGTTGGCCAGCCAGCGCCATTGCTCGTCGGTGCGAACCCAGACCCCGACGTTGGCCGATCCGCCCTTGTCGCCGCTGCGCGCGCCGGCGATCCGGCCCAGCGGCGACCCGTTGGGTCGGGCCAGCCGGCAGCGGCTCGGGCAGGGGCGGAGGGTCGGCGGACTGCCAGTTCGAAAGTTTCTGTGGCGCAGGCGATCTCGGCTGCGGCCGCCGTCGGCGTGCACCGCGGTGTGCGGCACCAGGTTCGCGTCGACATAGCCGGGGGTGAACACCCCGTAGACCTGACCTTCGCCCGGCGGGGCGGTCACATGGAAGCCCGGATAGCTGGCGAGCGCCAATTCCACCGCAGCCGAGGAGAACTGGCGGCCGACGTTGGCGGGGTCGGGGTCGCGGACAACGCAGCGCAGCATCGCGCTGGCCGCCTCTTCGGTATCGGCATCGCTGTGATCGGTGCGGGTCAGAGACCACTGCAGCTCGGCGGGCTTGACGGTGAGTCCGGCTTCGAGCTGCCGGCGCACCAGGTCGGCCTTGGCCTCGATGTCCAGCCCGGTCAACACGAACGTCATGGCGTTGCGGAATCCGCCGATGCTGTTCAGCGACACCTTTAGCGTGGGGGGCGGCGGTTCGCCGATCACGCCGCTGATGCGCACCCGGTCGGCACCGTCAGCCGACAGCTCCACGGAATCCATCCGGGCCGTGACGTCCGGGTTGGCGTAGCGGGCGCCGGTGATTTCGTAGAGCAGCTGAGCGGTGACGGTGTCGACGCTGACCAGGCCGCCGGTGCCGGGGTGCTTGGTGATCACCGACGAGCCGTCGGCGTTCACCTCGGCCAGCGGGAAGCCCGCGTGGAGCAGACCGGGAACCGCTGGGATTTCCGTGAAGAACGAGTAGTTGCCGCCGGTGGCCTGGGTGCCGCATTCGATCACGTGGCCGGCGACCACGGCGCCCGCGAGCTCGTTGTAGTCGGTGCGACCCCAGCCGAAATGCGCGGCTGCCGCCCCGACGATCACCGAGGCGTCGGTGACCCGGCCGGTGACGACGACGTCGGCTCCGTCGTTGAGGCAGTCGACGATGCCCCAGGCGCCCAGGTAGGCATTGGCCGTCAGCGGTGTCCCGAGCCCTAGTTCCGCCGCGCGCGGCTGCAGGTCGTCGCCTTCCACGTGGGCGACCCGGGCCGGGATGCCCAGGCGTTCGGCCAAGGCGCGTATCGCGTCAGCAAGGCCGGCCGGGTTCAGGCCGCCGGCGTTGGCGACGATGCGCACCCCGCGGTCGCGGGCCTCGCCCAGGCAGTCCTCCAGCTGAGTCAGGAAGGTTTTGGCGTAGCCGCGATCGGGGTTCTTCATCCGGTCGCGCCCGAGAATCAGCATGGTCAGCTCGGCCAGGTAGTCGCCGGTCAGATAGTCCAGCTCACCGCCGGTGAGCATCTCGCGCATGGCCGACAACCGGTCGCCGTAAAACCCCGAGCAGTTCCCGATCCGGACGGCGGCTGCAGACGCCATGCGCATCCTCCCTTCGGGGATCACTCTTCAGCGAACCAACCAACCGGTAGGTCAGCATACCCATGCCGACGAGGGTGCCGACAGTGGTTCCCGAGCCGGTAGCGGTCTACGGCGCGCGCAGCGGGTCGAGCCAGCGTACGCCCGAGAACCGGCCGAAGTCCGCGTCGGTGGAGCACAGCTCGGCACCGTGCTCGATGGCCAGGGCGGCGAGGTGAGCGTCACTTGTGAGGTTGCCTGCGGCGCCGACCGGGATGAGGAGTCCCCGCAGGACGTGGGCGTGTCGATCAGTGGGATGAACGACCGTCACGCATGGCTGTGCCAGCCACCCATCGACCACGTCGAAGGCGTCGTTAACGGTCAGCGCACGCTCGAACACCGCTGCACGCGTGGATAGGCGGACAAAGCCGATGAGCACTTGCCATGCGAACGCGACCGTGCGTGACCCCGAGAGCGTCTTGTCCAGCCAGCCCCTGGCAGCCTCGTGCCTTGGCGAGGATTCATCCATCGCGTAGATGAGGATGTTGAGATCGAGCAGTCTCACTTGCGCAGCGCTAGTTTGCGCAAGGTTTCGGCGTCTTCGTCGGCTCCGGCCAAGGTCAGCGCTTTGTCGATGTCGAATCCGTCGCGCAATCCCATGTCGCGGCTCGGGGTGTGGTATTTCGCCGGTGATGGTTCGCCGCTTAGCCCGTGCCGGACCGCGTCGTTTAGCACGGCCTTGAATGATGATCCCCGCTCACGTGCGGCACGTCGCAGTGCGGCGACGACGTCGGGATCGAGCGTCACGGTGGTTCGCATGGTGTCATCATATGCATCAACATGGATGCTGTCATGATGCCTTAGACCGCTCAATCTGCGAGCTGAGATATTTCGGGAACCTGAAGTGCTCTTGAAGTGCTATTGCCGCACCCTGTTAGCGATTGGCGAAAATACCGTCTCAATGTGGGGGTGCCGGGTGGCTGAGCGGCCTACGATGATCGCCATCTTGACCAGCGGAACCAATGAGCACAACCGAGCCGGGTGAGACGATCGACGATTACGAGCCGCTCGTCTGGCGGGGCGCGTTCACCGATGAGGAACTAGACAAAGCGTTGCCTCCTGGTGCCCATTGGCACGAGCACGCCTACAGCGATTCCACTCAGACGCTGTGGCTCATCTCGGTGAGTCCTGCAGCCGTGGAAGTGACCGCGCACAACGGTAAGAAGTGGCAGCGAGGTCTTGGCCACATGTTCCTGCTTGAGGGTGAGCACTTCACGGCAGTGCTGCCGCGCGCTCACCAGCATGCCGCGCTGGCCGATCACATGCGTTGGAAACACGACCGGATTAGGCCCAAGATAATGTTTGAGAGATTTAACGCCGATGCCCGCAGGACCATTGTCCTGGCACAAGAACAGGCGCTCGCGTTTAATTCCGATCACGTCGGCACCGAGCATTTGCTGCTCAGCCTCGTATACCAGGACACGGGCGTGGCGGCCCAGTCACTGGGATCACTCGGCGTCACCTTCCAGACCGTCCACACAGCCGTCGTGGAAACTATCGGCGTTGGCCAGCACCCATCCTCTGGCGGCATCCCGTTCACCCCCTCGGCGAAGACGGTCCTTGAGCTTTCTCTGCGTGAAGCACTTCAGCTCCAGCACAACTACATCGGCACCGAGCACTTACTCCTGGGCCTTATCGCCGGCGCCGACGACGGAGTGCAACTGCTTACCTCCCTCACCGGGTTGAGCAGTGCAGAACTACGCCGTCATGTGCTCGACTATCTCGCCGCCCACCCGCAACCGGCGGCGCCAGACATGGGGCAACTGACATTTCTCACCCCCACGAGCATCAAGCACATCGGGCTCACCGCAGATCAACTTTCGCTGATCGCCACCGCCGCTGTTAAGGCACACATCAGCACGGAGACCTGGATTACTCAGCGGCTCTTGGCCGCTGCGTGCGCCGAAACATCCACCGACGAATAGCCGCCGAACGACACGGAGGTCGAGCCGAATAGCGCCTTTTCGCTCCTTCCATTGGCCACTGCATCTCCGATCGTCGCCCGCGGGCACTAGCGGTGCGTTAGTGGGCGATTTTGGCAGCTAGGCGCCCACCGACTATCCTCAGAGTTAATCGTCGCCGTTTCGCCAACCGGCATGCCGCGCGACGCACCAACCGGAATCCCCGATCGAGGAGTTAAGGCCCGAACATGGCCGTACCTAAGCGCAGAATGTCGCGCTCGAACACCCGCAGCCGGCGCTCGCAGTGGAAGGCCACGAAGGTCGAGCTTGTCGGTGTGACGGTGGCGGGCCTGAAGCACAAAGTGCCCCGCAGGCTGCTCAAGGCCGCCCGACTTGGCCTTATCGACCTGGACCGGCGTTAGGCGGATCGCCCGACCCGCCCCCGGGCGTGCTGGCCATCCTCAGACGGAGTTAACTAAAACCACGGCGCGCCTCTCAGGCCGCTCTCAGGCGCTGGGACGAAACTAGTGGCCGTGAAGATACTTGTTGTCGACGACGATCGCGCGGTGCGCGAGTCGCTGCGCAGGTCACTCTCCTTCAATGGCTACTCGGTCGAGTTGGCCCATGACGGTGTCGAGGCCCTCGCCATGATTGCCAGCGACCGGCCGGATGCGCTGGTCCTGGATGTGATGATGCCGCGCCTGGACGGGCTGGAGGTCTGCCGCCAGCTCCGCAGCACAGGCGACGACCTGCCAGTTCTGGTTCTCACCGCCCGCGATTCCGTCTCCGAACGGGTCGCCGGCCTGGACGCCGGCGCCGATGACTATCTGCCGAAGCCATTCGCCCTTGAAGAGCTGTTGGCCCGCGTGCGGGCGCTGTTGCGCCGCACCAAGCCCGACGATGACGCCGAGTCGGTCCCCATGACGTTCTCCGACCTTGCCCTGGACCCGGTGACCCGCGAAGTCACCCGCGGGCAACGCCGCATCAGCCTTACCCGCACCGAGTTCTCTTTGCTGGAAATGCTGATCGCCAATCCGCGGCGAGTCCTCACCCGCAGTCGCATCCTCGAGGAGGTGTGGGGATTCGACTTTCCCACCTCGGGCAATGCGCTGGAGGTTTACGTGGGGTACCTGCGGCGGAAAACCGAGGCTGAGGGCGAGCCGCGGCTGATCCACACGGTGCGCGGAGTGGGATACGTGATTCGGGAGACGCCGCCCTGATGATTCGGTTCCAACGATGATCAGGATTCAACGACGCAGGCGCACACCGCTGCGCGCTACCAGCTCGTTGTCCCTGCGGTGGCGGGTAATGCTGCTGGCGATGTCGATGGTGGCGATGGTCGTCGTCCTGATGGCATTCGCGGTCTACGCGGTGATTTCGGCCGCTCTGTACAGCGATATCGACAGCCAGCTGCAGAGCCGAGCGCAACTGCTGATCGCCGGCGGGTCGCTGGCCGCCGATCCCGGAAAGGCCATCGAAGGCACCGCCTACTCGGATGTCAACGCGATGCTGGTGAACCCTGGCCACTTCGTCTACACCGCCCAACAGCCGGGCGAGACGCTGCCCGTCGGACCGGCTGAGAAGTCCGTCATCCGGGGCGACCTGCTGATGTCCCGGCGCACGGCGTCCGATCAGCGCATCCTTGCGATGCACCTGTCCGACGGCACTTCGCTGCTCATTTCCAAGAGCCTGAAGCCCACCGAAGCGGTGATGACCAAACTTCGCTGGGTCCTGCTGATCGTTGGCGGCATCGGTGTCGCGGTGGCCGCGGTGGCCGGCGGGATGGTGACCCGGGCGGGGCTGCGTCCGGTGGGTCGCCTGACTGAAGCGGCCGAGCGCGTGGCGCGTACCGACGACCTGCGGCCGATTCCGGTGTTCGGCAGCGACGAATTGGCCAGACTGACTGAGGCATTCAACTTGATGCTGCGGGCGCTGGCCGAGTCCCGGGAGCGGCAGACGCGACTGGTCACCGACGCCGGACATGAATTGCGCACCCCGTTGACGTCGCTGCGTACCAACGTCGAATTGCTAATGGCATCGATGGAACCCGGAGCGCCGCGGCTGCCGGAGCAGGAGATGGTCGACCTGCGTTCCGATGTGCTCGCTCAGATCGAGGAATTGTCCACACTGGTTGGCGATTTGGTGGACCTCACCAGAGACGACGCCGGCCAGGTGGTGCATGAGCCAGTCGATATGGCTGAGATCGTCGACCGCAGCCTCGAGCGAGTCAGGCGCCGCCGAAACGATATCCACTTCGACGTCGAGGTAATCCCCTGGCAGGTCTACGGCGACAACGCCGGGCTGTCCCGCGCGGCGCTGAACCTGCTGGACAACGCCGCCAAGTGGAGTCCACCCGGCGGCCGTGTCGGCGTCAGGATGAGGCAACTCGACCCGTCGCATGCCGAGCTGGTGGTTTCGGACCACGGCCCGGGGATTTCGCCGCACGAGCGTCGTTTGGTGTTCGAACGGTTCTACCGGTCGACGACGGCGAGGGCCCTACCGGGTTCGGGACTGGGGCTGGCGATCGTCAAACAGGTAGTGCTCAACCACGGCGGGTTGCTGCGCGTCGAAGACACCGATCCCGGCGGTCAGCCGCCCGGCACGTCGATTTATGTGCTGCTTCCCGGCCGGCCGATGCCGACGGCGACGTATCCGACGCGCACGCGCGACGGATTGACGGACAAGAACACGCGGCCTGAAGCCGAGACCGACGCCGCCACCGATGTGGCGGGAAACACGGCGAACTCTCGGGATTCGGCGAACGTTATCTCAGTGGACTCTCAGTCCGCGCGGGCAAGGTAGTTGCAGTTACTGTTGGAAATCGAGCCCCACCGCGCAACCGCACGCCGAAATAGAGAGAGCGACGTATAAGCGACATGACGAATCACCCGAGGTATTCGCCACCGCCGCAGCAGCCGGGATACGGTACCGCGCCTAATCAGCCGGTGCCCCCCGCGTATGCCCACGGGCAGCAGCACCCATACAACAACAGGCAGGGCGATTGGCGTTATCGTCAGCCGCAGCCGCAACAGGGGTCGTACCGCCAGCCCTATGAACCGTACGAGCCTTTCAAAGGCACCGGGCCAGGGCCGATACCTGGGGGCACCGGGCCGGGGCCGATACCGGGAATGCATCCATCGATGCCTCCGCCTCTCGGGCCGATGCCCCAAAAGCGTTCTCGCGCAGGAATGTTGGCCGTAGGTGCGCTGGCCATCGGGGTGGTGTCGGCCGGCATCGGCGGCGCCGCCGCGACAGTCATCGAGCTGGGCACGCACTCCTCGGGCGGCGGCGGCGGGCTGATCATGGGAGGGGCGCCCAGCGTCCCGGCGGGCAACATGCCGCCCGGCAGCGTCGAGCAGGTCGCCGCCAAGGTGGTGCCCAGTGTGGTCATGCTGGAGACCGATGTGGGTCGCCAGTCGGAGGAAGGCTCCGGCGTCGTTCTGTCCGCCGACGGGCTGATAATGACCAACAACCACGTCATCGCGGCTGCCGCGGGCCCGGCTAAACCCCCTGCCGGCGGTGGCGGTCCCACTCCCCCGGGCGGGGGTGGCCCTCCTGGCGGCGGCCCGCTTCCCCCCGGTGGTGGCAATCCGCCGGCCGGCGGTGCCAATAACGGCGCCCCGAAAACGACGGTGACCTTCTCCGACGGCCGTACGGCGCCGTTCACGGTGGTCGGTGCCGATCCCACCAGTGACATCGCCGTGATCAAGGTGCAAGGCGTTTCCGGACTCACCCCCATTTCTCTGGGTTCCTCGTCGGACTTGCGCGTCGGCCAGTCGGTGGTGGCGATCGGCTCACCGCTGGGTTTGGCGGGCACAGTGACCACCGGCATCGTCAGCAGTCTGAACCGGCCGGTATCCACGACCGGCGAGTCGGGCAACCAAAACACCGTGCTGGATGCGATTCAAACCGACGCCGCGATCAACCCGGGTAACTCCGGTGGTGCGCTGGTCAACATGAGCGGCCAGCTGGTGGGCGTCAACTCGGCGATCGCCACCCTGGGTGCTGATTCGCCCGATGCCCAGAGCGGCTCGATCGGCCTCGGCTTCGCGATTCCGGTCGACCAGGCCAAACGCATCGCCGACGAATTGATCAGTACCGGCAAAGCGACCCACGCCTCGCTGGGCATCCAGGTGACCAGCGATAAAGGCACCCCGGGCGCCAAGGTTGTCGACGTGGTGCAAGGTGGTGCGGCCGCAAATGCCGGAGTGCCCAAAAACGTGACCGTCACCAAGGTTGACGACCGCCCGATCAACAGCGCCGACGCGCTCGTTGCCGCGGTGCGGTCCAAAGCACCCGGCGACAAGGTCGCGCTGACCTACCAGGATCCCAATGGTGGCAGCCGTACAGTGCAGGTCACCCTCGGTAAGGCGGACCAGTGATGAGAGTCGATGAGCCGTTGTCGGAGCTCGGATATACGGTTGCACCCATGGAAAAGGGCGCCGAGTTAGTAGTCGGCCGCGCGTTGGTGGTCGTCGTCGACGACCGCACCGCGCACGGCGACGAGGACCACAGCGGGCCATTGGTCACCGAGCTACTCACCGAGGCGGGTTTCGTCGTCGACGGCGTGGTCGCTGTCGCGGCTGACGAGGTCGAGATCCGCAACGCGCTGAACACCGCGGTGATCGGCGGCGTGGACCTGGTGGTCTCCGTGGGCGGGACCGGAGTGACGCCTCGCGACGTCGCCCCGGAAGCAACCCGCGACATTCTGGATCGGGAAATCCTCGGTATCGCCGAAGCCGTTCGCGCCTCGGGACTTTCCGCGGGAATCATCGACGCAGGATTGTCACGGGGTCTGGCCGGTGTTTCCGGTAGTACTTTGGTGGTCAATCTCGCCGGTTCCCGTTACGCGGTGCGCGATGGGATGGCGACGCTGAATCCACTTGCTGCCCACATCATCGGGCAATTGTCGAGCCTGGAGATCTGAACGCTGCCGGACTAGGTGCCGGCGCGGAACCTACTGTGATTCTGCGTCCGCGCGGGGTCCGTAGGTGGGCGGCGGTGTCGTCGTCGTTCCACCGTGCTTTCCGGACGAGCCCCCGCTGGTTTCGGCCAGCAGGTCGCGGATCTCGGTGAGCAGTACGATTTGGGCGTCGTCGGCCTGCTCAACCTCGCCGCGCCTGCGCAGCGTGTTGTAGGGCAACACGACCAGGAAGTACACCACGAACGCAATCAGGAGAAAGTTGATCGCCGCCGAGATCACGATGTTCAAGTCGATGGTCTGACCACCGCCGATGCTGATCTTTAGGACGTCGACGTCGGAGTTCGGGCTGACACCGGCCCGGTTGATCAGCGGCGTGATGATGCTGTCGGTGAACTTGGTGACCAACGCGGTGAACGCCGTGCCGATGACCACCGCAGTGGCCAGGTCGACGATGTTGCCCCGCGAGAGGAACTCCTTGAATCCTTTGAACATGGGGATGTCCTTTCTGCGCCATCTGCCTCTGGTACGCCCATGGAAATCGATTGAGCAACGGACGGAGTTTGCCGCAAATCAAGTATCGATCCGCGGCCAGGTAATCAGTGCAGGGTAAGGGTAACCGCTTGACCCAGCGCCGAGCCTGCGACCGTGTTCGCAACGCGCGCCGGCAGCGCAACTAGGATTACGCGTTCGCTATCCGCGTCCCGGACTTTCCCCTTAGCGGACACCAGGACCACGACCGCGTCAGTGGCGAGGACCTTGGTGACTTGCTGGCTGTCGGCTCGCGAATCGGTCGCCGGCGCCGTCAGAACATCAACGACATCACCGACGCGAACCAGGTCGATCAGGGCGCTGTCGGCCAGATGCAGCGGCACAATGCGGGCGCCGGGCCCGGCCGTCGATTCAGCGAGCCGGCTGCCCAGCAACCGGACATCGGTGAGCACCTCGCCACGTCGCGTCGGGCTGGCCAGTGTCGAACCGACGACCGCGCCCATGTCGGCTCGAGAACCGTCGGGAATGGTTGTGGCCAAACGCCTTTCGATCCGGACATCGTCGGCGGTCAACGCGGAGCCGGGTGTTAGGTCGTGCGCGGCCACCACGACCTCGGCAAGATCACCGGCGGGATCCGTGCGCAGCGCCGCGACGCCGGCCAGCAGGACCAGCCCGGCTGCGGCGACCCGTCGGAACAGCACGGTCCGGGTCCAATCCGGGCGCAGCGACGCCGATATCCGGCGCAATACCGTTGGATTCAGCGATGCTTCTCCCACGCCACAACGGTAGGCGCGGCGCAGCGCTCATTGCGCCGGCAAGAAATCCGCTTGTGGATAGACCTGTTACTTCGAGGCGGCCGCGGTAGACGAGCTCGAGCTGCTGCTCGACTTGTCGCCCGATCCGGATTTCTCGCCCGATCCGGATTTCTCGCTCGATCCGGATTTCTCGCTCGATCCGGACTTCTCGCTGGACCCGGACTTCTCGCTTGACCCCGAGCTCGTCTCCGAACCCGATTCTTTGGTCGCGGACCCGTTGGTCGAACCCGGTGGCTTCTTGCCCGATTCACGGCTGTCGGTGCGGTAGAAGCCGCTGCCCTTGAACACGACGCCGACGGAGTTGAACACTTTGCGCAGCCGTCCGGAGCACTTCTCGCACGTCGTCAGCGTGTCGTCGGTAAAGGCCTGCACGATGTCGAAGCGGTTGTCGCACTCCGTGCACGCGTAGCTATACGTCGGCACAAATACCTCCGGATGATGGTCTAAGTCTAATTAGCACTCTACCGTGCCTAAGTGCCAGAACTGCAGCGTGAGGTATCTCATTCGCCGCTCCGGCTGTTCCGGGACAGGGCGATCACCCCTTGCCGCGGCGTGAGTGCGTGCGTCATCGGCACGTCGTGCGGGTCGGCCGGCAACTCGTCGACCAACTCCTCGTCGCGCACCATCGCGATCAGCCACGACCGCGGATCACGGTCCGGCAGTGAGCGATCGTAGAAGCCGCGGCCGCGGCCCAGCCGCACGCCCGTCCGATCGACCGCCAGCGCCGGGACCAGCACCAGGGCGGCCTCGGCCAGGGCCGAGGAGGGCAGCCACGGCTCGGGCGGTTCGAGCAGTCCCCAGCGCCCGCGGGTAAATGCGTTTGGCCGGTATTCGCCCCATAGCAGCGGCAACGGAACTTCTTCGGCACCGGTGCGCGCTACCGGCAGCAGCACCCGCGCCGACCGGCGCACCAACAAATCCAGCATCTCGATGGAGCCTGGTTCGGTTTTTACCGGCACATATGCGCAGATCGTGCTGCCGCTGGAAACGCGACCTTCTACTAGGGCACCGAGGTGCTCGCCGAGCATGCGGGCCTCGGTGGCCCGAACGGCGTCGGCCACGCAACTGCGGGCGGCCAGCAGCTGTTCGCGCAACGCGGCCTTGCTCGGGGTTGCCATGCCCTAACGATGACAGCCGGGGTTCTCGCGCCTCCATATCGACTCGACAAAATCTGCTGAGCGCTATGGTTGTCAATGATGTCAAGCCCAGAAATCCCGGTCCCGTTCACGGCGATCGTCCCCGCGGCTGGTCTGGGCACCCGCTTCCTGCCGGCGACCAAGACGGTGCCCAAGGAGTTGCTGCCCGTCGTTGACACGCCCGGCATTGAGCTCGTCGCCGCCGAAGCGGCAGAGGCCGGTGCCGGACGGCTGGTGATCATCACCTCCGAAGGCAAGGACGGCGTCGTCGCACACTTCGTCGAAGACCTGGTGCTTGAGGGCACGCTCGCGGCCCGCGGCAAGGAAGTCATGCTGGCCAAGGTGCGTCGCGCCCCCGCCCTGATCAAGGTCGAGTCCGTCGTGCAGGCCGAGCCGCTGGGACTCGGACACGCCATCGGCTGCGTGGAGTCCACGCTGGCGCCCGACGAGGACGCGGTGATGGTGCTGCTGCCCGATGACTTGGTGCTGCCGACCGGCGTCCTGGAGACGATGGCGAAGGTGCGGGCCCAACACGGCGGCACGGTGCTGTGTGCCATCGAGGTAACGCCGGAAGAGGTCAGCGCTTATGGCGTTTTCGACGTCGAGGCGGTCCCCGGCGACAGCAATCCGGACGTGCTGAAGGTCAACGGCATGGTCGAGAAGCCCAAGCGGGAGGACGCGCCTTCGCTGTATGCCGCGGCGGGGCGTTATGTGCTGGACCGGGCCATCTTCGACGCGCTGCGCCGCATCGAGCGCGGCACCGGCGGCGAGGTGCAGCTCACCGATGCGATCGCGCTGCTGATCAAAGAGGGTCACCCCGTCCATGTGGTCGTGCACCGCGGATCTCGACACGACTTGGGAAATCCCGGCGGCTACCTCAAGGCTGCGGTTGACTTTGCATTGGATCGTGACGACTATGGCCCGGATTTGCGACGGTGGTTGGTGGAGCGATTGGGCCTGATCGAGCGGTAGCCGGCCCTGGCGACGAGGCGGGCGCCGACGGTCCGGGGAGAGAGGCGCGGTTGTGCGTTCTGTTGAGGAGCAGCAGGCCCGGATAACGGCCGCCGCGGTGGCGCCGCGGCCGATACGTGTCGCCATTGCCGAGGCGCAGGGTTTGATGTGCGCCGAAGAAGTGGTGACCGAGCGGCCACTGCCCGGTTTCGATCAGGCCGCGATCGACGGCTACGCCGTGCGCAGCGTCGACGTGCTGGGTGTTGGTGAGGTGGGTGTCGAAGCCTCCGGCGACGAGGAACCGGCTGACGGCCTAGTCCTGCCGGTGACGGGAACCATCGAGGCCGGTTCGCGCACGCCCAGCAGGCTGCAGCCCCGGCAAGCCGCCCGGGTACAGACCGGGGCCCCGCTGCCCACGCTGGCCGACGCGGTCCTGCCGTTGCGGTGGACCGACGGCGGAACGTCGCAGGTGCGGATCCTGCGCGGGGCGCCCTCGGGCGCTTACGTGCGACGGACCGGGGATGATGTCCAACCCGGTGATGTGGCCGTGCGCTCCGGAACGATCATCGGCGCCGCCCAGGTGGGGCTGCTGGCGGCGGTTGGGCGGGAACGGGTGCTGGTGCACCCGCGACCGCGGCTGTCGATCATGGCCGTCGGTGGCGAGTTGGTCGACATCTCGCGCACCCCGGGCAACGGGCAGGTCTACGACGTCAACTCTTACGCATTGGCGGCGGCCGCTCGGGATGCCGGCGCGGAAGTGAACCGCATCGGCATCGTCAGCAACGACCCCAAGGAGCTCGGCGAAATCGTCGAGGGCCAGATCAATCGCGCTGAGGTGGTGGTGATCGCCGGCGGAGTGGGGGGTGCGGCGGCCGAGGCAGTGCGGTCGGTGTTGTCCGAGCTCGGCGACATGGAGGTTGTCCGGGTCGCGATGCATCCCGGATCCGTCCAGGGCTTCGGCCAGCTGGGGCGCGAAGGCGTGCCGACATTTCTGTTGCCGGCCAATCCGGTCAGTGCCCTGGTGGTCTTCGAGGTGATGGTCCGGCCGCTGATCCGGCTGTCGCTGGGCAAGCGCCAGCCGATGCGCCGGGTGGTTCAGGCCCGCACGCTGTCGCCGATCACCTCGGTGGCCGGGCGCAAGGGCTACCTGCGCGGGCAGCTGATGCGCGATCAGGATAGCGGTGAATACCTGGTGCAGGCCCTGGGCGGAGCGCCCGGGGCGTCGTCGCATCTGTTGGCGACCCTTGCCGAAGCAAACTGTCTGGTCGTGATTCCGAGCGGGGCCGAGCAGATTCGCACCGGCGAGATCGTCGACGTTGCCTTCCTCGCCCAGCGCGGCTGAGCGGAGCGATGTGCCGACTCTCGTGAACCTATTGCGCTCCAACCCCCGGCATCCGGGTTGGCCGTTGGATATCGGACCACTGCGGGTCCCGGCGGGCGTGATCCGGTTGCGCGCGGTCCGGATGCGCGACGGCGCCCAGTGGAGCCGGATCCGGCTGGCCGACCGTGAGCATCTCGAGCCGTGGGAACCCAGCAGCGACGGTGATTGGACAATCCGGCACACCATGGCTGCGTGGCCGGCACTGTGTTCTGGTCTGCGTTCGGAGGCGCGCAAAGGCCGCATGCTGCCGTACGTCATCGAGCTGGACGGACGGTTCTGCGGTCAGCTGACCATCGGCAACGTCACCCATGGGGCGTTGCGTTCGGCGTGGATCGGCTACTGGGTGTCGAGGTCGGCGACCGGGGGCGGGGTGGCCACCGGCGCGTTGGCGCTGGGGCTCGACCATTGCTTTGGTCCGGTCATGTTGCATCGGGTGGAGGCCACCGTGCGGCCGGAGAACGCGGCCAGCCGGGCCGTACTGGCAAAGGTTGGGTTCCGTGAAGAGGGCCTGTTGCGTCGCTACCTCGATGTCGACAGTGCGTGGCGCGATCACCTGTTGATGGGCATCACCGTGGAAGAGGTGTATGGGTCGGTGGCGTCCACGCTGGTGCGCGCCGGGCTCGCGAGTTGGGCGTAGCCCGCAGCTTTCCGGACCCAAAAACCCCGGTCCGCGGCTTGCGCGGGGCGCCGGCGCGGGCCACTTTTTGGAAACAACCTGGTTAAGCGAGTGTGGCTGACGCGACACGAGTGACGTTTGGTGCTTGTGGGACGCAAATTACAGGTGTGTAATTGTCCTGGTCGCATTGACCCGGCCGCGTCGGCCACCCATCGACCGCGCGGGGAAAGGAGCAGGTCATCATGCCAAGCATCCCCCAGTCGTTGTTGTGGATATCTCTCGTGGTGCTCTGGCTGTTCGTCTTGGTTCCGATGCTCATCAGCAAACGCGATGCAGTGCGGCGCACCAGTGACGTGGCCTTGGCGACCCGGGTACTCAACGGCAGCGCGAACACCCGCCTGATCAAGCGCGGTGGTCCCGCCGCGGGCCATCGCAGCGACCCCGACTGGAAGCCGCAAGAAGACTGGGACGAAGACTCGGCTGATGGCGTGTTCGCCGATGCCGATGCCGACCAGGAACGCGACCGGGACGCCGAGGAAGGGCGCACGGTCCCCGTTGTGATGCGGGTTGCGGTGGCCGAACCCACTGAACCCGACTACCTCGACGTCGATGTCGTCGAAGATTCCGGGGCCCTTCCGGCAGGAGCGAGCGCCCCAGTCAGCGAGCCGGTGCCGGACGTTGTGACGGACGATAACGAATTCGAAGCCGCGGCCCGCGAGGAAGGCGCGGACCGGGACGAGGCGGATGACTACGAATACATTGACGACTCATCGGGTTTGGAGCCGGGGGAGGACGACGAGGATTCCCAGGCGCCGGTCGCACGCCCGGCCTCCCGGCGGCGCCGGTACGACACGCAGACCGCCGAGGTGGTCAGCGCCCGCAAATATGCGTTCCGCAAGCGTGTGCTCATAGTGATGGCGGCCGTCTTGATCGGCTCGGCCACCGTGGCGTTCCAAGTGGCGCCGAGCGCCTGGTGGATATGCGGCAGCGCCACTGTTGTGACGATGTTCTATCTCTCCTACCTGCGGCGGCAGACCCGCATCGAGGAAAAGGTGCGCCGGCGCCGGACGCAACGGATGGCACGCGCGCGAGTCGGCGTGGAGAACACCTATGACCGCGAATACGACATGGTCCCGTCGCGGCTGCGGCGCCCGGGCGCGGTGGTCCTGGAAATCGACGACGAGGACCCGATCTTCGAGCATCTGGACTACGCGATGCCGATGCGGACCTATGGCTATCCCAGGGACCTGCCGCGAGCCGTCGGCGCGTAGTGCCGGCAGTTCGGCCGTTGGTGTCGCGGCTGGTAGCCTGCTAGCGATCAGGGGCTATGGCGCAGTTGGTAGCGCGTCTCGTTCGCATCGAGAAGGTCAGGGGTTCGAATCCCCTTAGCTCCACCCTTAGCTCCACCAGGATTGGCGCAGGTCAGGGCTGTTTTCCGGCCCTGGCCGGCGGTCCCCGATTTCGCCTTGGTCCCCGTTTGGTCCCCGGCAGCTTTGATCGCCGTGTCCACATTTGCGGCGACGTCGTCGAGATCGTCGTCGAACAAGTCCGCGTAGGTGTCGAGCGTCATGCTGGCCTTCGCGTGGCCGAGCATCCTCTGAACCGCCTTCACGTTGGCCCCCGCACTGACCGCCAGGCTGGCCGCTGTGTGTCTCAGATCGTGGGGGGTGATGGTCGGAAACTCGGGCGTGGCCGGCGCCCCAGTGGCCGCTAGTTCCTTTGCGCGTTCCGCGGTGGCGGCCGCCTGCACCGCCAGCACGGCCGGTTCAAATACCCGTGACCGCCAGTTGGAATTCCGCAGAACGCCGCCGCGCTGGTCGGTAAACACCAACTCGTCGCGACCTTTGCCCACCATCAACGCGGCCAGCTCGTCGGCCAGGGCCGCCGGGAACGGCACCGACCGACGCTCCCAGGTTTTCGGCGTCGACCACACCAGGCCGCCCGACTCGGTGACCGACCGGCTGACGTTGACGCGACGGCGCAACATGTCGAAGTCCTGCACCCGCAGCGCGGCCATCTCGCCCCAGCGAAGACCGCAGTAGCTCAAGAACCGGACCACCTCGGGATCGCGGTCGACCGCGGCGGCCAGGGCGGCAACCTGGCGGTGCGACAGATACCCTCGGTCCGCGTGTAGGCGCTTGGGCAGTCGGACACCCGTGCACGTGTTGCGCGGAATGCAGCGATCCTCGACGGCAGCCCCCAGCAGCTGCCGCAACAACCCGAAGGCGTTCTCGATGCTTGGCACACCCAGCCCTTCCGCTTTCATCGCAGCGACCCAGGCGCGCACGGCTGCGGTCCTGATGTCGCCAACGGCGACACTGCCCCATTGGAGCTGTACGCGGCTCTGCCATGCCGATTTTGAGTGGCCGCCGTCTTCGCCGCTATATGGCTCTGCGCCTTTGACCATCATTCGTATACCTCAGCTGCCGTGAGGATGCCAGCGCGAGCGGGCACATACGTTCCGGTCGCCATTGGGGCGGTCACCTCGGTATCGAGCCACGACTTTGCCTCACCCTTGCGGGCGAACGTTTTTGACTGCTCGCGCCCGTCGGCATCGACCCACCGGGCGAGCCACTGCTTACCTTGGCCGTGCTTGGCACTTGGAACCTTGCGTGGCCGGTCGTGTTCGTCGCGGACTGTCTTGTTCCAGCGGTCCTCAACGCCAGCTCGACGATTGCGGCTCATTGTCCAGTCTCCTCATCGTTGTGGCTTTCGTTGGTCAGGAAGTCTTGCTGCATCCGCTGCTGGATGCGCTGAAGTTTGGCGGCCGCTCGCCGGGTCACGCTTGCCGCCTCGGCGAGTGCATCCGCTGCCCGCTCGCACTCCGCTGCCGCCGATGCTTCGGCACGCCGGAGTGTGAACTCTTGAAGCTCGCCCAGGAACTCCCGCACCCCGGCCTCTAGTGAATCAACCGCGACGGCGGTGCTCGCCGTCCGCTTTGCCAGGGCGTGAAGCGGGAGGCTTTTGTCGCCAGCCCGGCTAGGGCGGCATTAAAGGAGGCGTCAACCGACACCCGAACACGTCGGCGAGCGCGACGGTCTCGTCCAACTTCGCTGGTCGTTCACCTATTCAATCTTGGCAATCGTACTTGGATAGACCTTTAACCCTTTGGCTTGCAGGAGCTTTGCTAGCTGCGCCATCGACAGCTTGCGGCTCTCGCGCTGGTCGCGCACGTTGTCCCTAAAAGTCCGGTCTGCCAAATCAGTCGTACCCATGAAAGGAATATTACCTGAATTGTGTTGACCAGGGCAAACCCGTGCTGACAGACTCACGTTGTACCAACCACAGGGAATATCCCTGAGATAGGAACAGGCACTGATGGACATCGAGTTTTTGGACAGCAAGCAGTTGGAGATGCTCACCGGCACGCGGGCGAGCGCCTGGCGGTACTGGGCCAGCATCGGCGAGGGACCGGCTAGCTTCAAGCTGGGCCGCCGACGGGTGTGGAAACGCTCGACGGTGCATCAATGGCTGGCCGAGCAGCTCCGCCGCAACGACCGCCAACGGGCGGGAGCTATCGCAACAGCGTGCTTAGCCGCGTGCCGTTCAGCCACCCCAGGCGAAAGGCTTTACAGATGATTCGGCCGCAAAGTCACCGTCCGAATTGCGGCCTTCTCGCCACATCGAAAGGCGTTGATATGCAATGGAGAACATAAAAAGAGTCCCGGCCTCAGGCAAGACCGGGACTGCCCAGAAAACCAGCAACGGCCAGGAAGCTAGTGACTCAAGAATAGCAGCTTATAACGACATCATTGGTCTAGACGGCGACTTGGGCGACCTCGCACAAGCCGCCCAGACCGCCACCGGCTCAGAGGCGTTCGCGACTATATTCGCCCAAAGCTTCGGGGCACACCGAAAGCAACGTGCCACCGGTCGCTGGCCCGGCAGTAAACATCTTCTCGACATCATCCAAGCCGCGATAGGTAACCGTGTCGAACGCAACGTGGTCATTGGTGACCGCACCTTAACCGACTGGCTCGAAGCCATGACTAGAGGCGGCAGCATTACAGCAGCGTGGGCAAAACAGGTTCGTGAACGCGCGACCCTGGAACGCAAAACGGATTTCCTTGCGGGTTTACCGCCAATCATCATCAAACCATTGTCGAACTGGATATTTGACCTGATTTGGCAGGCCGAGCGCACGCCAATCGAGGCAGTACGGCACACGACGGCCAGCCAGCTACACAACTTATTCCTATACATCGCCGACCGGACCGAAGACGAACAGACTGCCACGCTCTCCGTGCTTGATGACACACACCTGGGGGCCTGCCTCGCCGAGCACGGCGGGATTCCGCAGGCGTGGGCCGACTTCCAGGCAGAGCGGGCCGCAGCGGCGCGCCAGAAGGAGCTCGACCGGCTGCATGAGATTTACGGTCACAATCACTTCAAGGACGACGACCACGACGACGACCCGCTCGGCGACGCGCAAGGGCAGCCGCCGGCCGTCTGGGGCGGCGGTTCAGACGTTCTGTGGTCCGCTGGCGAGACGCTGATAATCGAGGCCCACATTGGCCTCGGGAAGACAAGCCTGGCCGGACTGCTGGTGCGCGCACTCCTGTTCGCCGGCGAGGTGCTCGGTCAGCCGGTCAAGCAGCTCGCGCCCGGCCAGAAGGTTCTCTACTTGGCGCTCGACCGGCCCGACCAGATTAAGCGGTCGATGGCCCGGCAGTTCACGCCCGAGCAGCGGGCTGCTCTCCCGAGGCCGCCTCGTGGTCTGGGACAAGCCGCTGCCCGCCAAGACACCGCCGAGAATCAGAACGTGTTGCGAGACCTCGCCGAGTTCCACAACGCGGCTGTGGTAGTAGTAGATCGCTCAAGGATGCCGCGCGGGGCCTGTCCGACGAACGGGTGAACTCCCATTAGACGTGACGAGCGAGCGACCCCTCGACACTGGGCGGGAGCTGGTCGAGTTGCATCACCTGACGAAGGGTCTGGCCCCTTACGGCTCGGTGTTCATCCCAGCCGGGGCAGGGTCGATCGTCCGGTTGTCCGGCAGGGCTAGCGGAACCACCGGAACTCTCACCCATCGGAAGTCCCCGGCGCATGTCGTCGGGCCGCTGAAAGTGGTTCACGACCGCGACCACGGCGAGGTATCGCTACGCCAGTCGGATGCTTCGGCGGGGAAGTCGGGCGTCGCCGTGGAGAAGGACTTGGTCGGCTGGGTTACCGGACGCGGTCGTGACGGCATCACCGCAGTCGACGCGGCGATGTTCCTGTACAGCTCGGGGGAGCGCGGCGACGTGGAGCGCGCGAGACGTGTTCTCGACACACACATCGGACGCGGCCTGATGTCCGGCATCGAAGGGACGCGCGGCGGGAATGCCGCCAGTCGCAAGCCTTCTCGCTGGGTTGCGGTCGAGACGGGCTGTAGAAGTGTCACGAGGCCACCGGGGTAAGCAATCACGAATCGCGCGTGATTGCTCCGGTGGCTTCGTGCTTTGCGCGTATTGGTTGACCTGCGGCTTTGCTTTTCACCGTCCATCGCGCGTGATTGCTTTCAAGAATCCATTCTTACAGGTCAAAGCATATTTTCAATCATCCCGCGTCCACCCAGACCGCCCTGTCTCCCTGTTTCTCAGAAACAGGGACGGCGGGGGCGTCCGTCGAGCCGGACCGACCGTCAGCGAAGCCGAGACGCCAACCAACACCAAACAATTCACTCCTCATGAATCACCACCCCCCACGGTGGCCGAGATTGAAAAGGTCACCACCGACCACAGGACCTCAGACCCGTGGCTGGCATCCATACCGACACCACCTCCGGCGACCTCGCCAGGCGAGTACTCCCTACTTCACCAGCGCCAGGGCGCAACCGTAAGCACCGGACCGTGTCGCGGTCAAATGTCATACTTACATCTGACGCGCGAGCCGGACTGCCGTGCAATGTTTTTCAACACAGAGGAGTTTGACGGCATTGGGAATTATTTCACGCCAAATCTTGGGACGGCCCCAACCCGTTCGATGACAGGCAGAAGGCGGACACCGTTAACGGAGGCGACGACTCGCTGAGCGCGCGCCAACCTTACATAGCGCCGTTGTCGGTAACCGACCAGACTTCAGCGGCGACCGAGGCCGAGCGCGGTGGATTTGAGCCCGCGTTCATCCAAGCCAAAAATGCTAAGCAACGATTCGTCGGCGAGGGCGCGGCAGGCGTCCGCTGGGCGGAGAATCGCGCTAATGCGCGCGCCTGAGCAATCTCCGAGGAGGCCCCCAGCGGCGGGGGGGATTCTCGGCCTCCGCGCCGCGACTGAACGCTTTCCCGGCCTGCCGTATTCTAGCTCCGAGGTATATCCATTCCGGCAGATTGAAGGCGCTGCGCGGACCAAACGACCGAATATGGCTGCGCGTTATCGACATCGAGAATCGCTATAAAAGCCCGTCAGCCCGAAACCAACGACTAGACCACGGGAGTTTAAAAAGCATGGCAATTAATGACGAACAGCCTGGCGGGTATAGGCCCTCCTCTCGACCCTTCGACGTACCGGACTGGTACAAAGCCACCGCGAGCGGACACACCCCCGCCGAACGAGCAGCGCACAGCCTATTGCAAAGCGCGCTCGTGCAACATGGTAACTATATTGAGCACATCGCACCGCTGCAATCGAAGATGACACCCGAGGGCTACAGCAAGCACTCAAAGCCTTCGGTACCACCGTAGCAGCCAAAGCCGTTGACACGGCCGAGCAGCTCTCGACCCAGCGCAGGGACAGGCCGAGCAAGAATTCGACGACACGCTGCGTAACCTGTCGCCCCAGGGCGATGCCGCCGCTGAGGCCAGGGCGCAGCGCACCGTCGCCCGCGCCGAGCGACAGCTTGCAGTACGACCCAGCTAAGCGCGGCGAGGCCGCCCGTCAACTGATTGCTGACGCCGACCGCGAATCCCTGGGCGTCATTCTCCAGGAGCTACCGTCCTTCGGCGTTTCGCCCGATGTCATCACAGTGGCGGCGATACAGGCCGTACCAGAGCTGGGCGCAGCCGCCAAAAAGGTTACCAAGGCCCGGCAGTCTGAAGCATCGTTCGCAACGACGCCAAGCGTGTTCGAGACGGTATCGCTGCCGGCTGTCGACCTTCCGCGCCACTGGTGGGCGCGCTACCGAAGTACGACCCAGACCAGTAAAAGGGTGGTGAAAGAAGGCGTGCGGCCCAGCCAGCAAACATCAACCACGCTGCGCGCCAAGCTATCTGGCCGCCACGCGAACAACCCTGCAATCCCAGCGGACGGTCGCGGTTGTGTACGAGCCGGTCCGTCCGGCGCCTCGGGTCAGGTCACCTCGGACACCCCCCGCCGGGGAGCCCCTCCCCCCGGGTGGAACAGCTGCGGCCAGACAGCTAGAAGGGATCGCTGTTAAAACAGGACTTTTGGGCCAACCGCCCGCGCAGACGACGCAGAGGCTCGCGCATAGCAACCATGAGAGGCCTTGCATGCCAGGAAACGATCCCCGAAGGCACCGACCGCCGGGGCGTCTCTCGTCGCCGCGATAACGGCCGATTTGGACGAGCAAGACATGGACCCAGACAGCCGCGAAGAGCTACTCGCGAGGCTTCCGACGCAGCCGACCGGATCGAGCTGCTTGATCCGCGTTAGACTCGGCGGGGCTTACATATACGATAAGGACGGCATGGTGAGGCCGTGGCCGCTTCTCGCCGAAATCCGGCAACAGACCATCGTCCTGACCCGCTGCTAAACGGTCTACAGATGACCCCCGGCCCGGCGGCCAGGAATGCGGCGAAACAGAGGGCCGGGCAGGCGAGCTGGACTGCGCGCAGCGCGAAGGGCAACTTTCAGGGCATCGTCCCGAGGACGGCTAATGGCCCGCGCCCGCAGTGGCCGCCGAGGCGGGAAGGGCGGCGTTACAGGTGCCTGGCCTGTGGGAGCACCAGCGCGACCACTTCTCGCGAAGATTGAACGGGGCGACCCGAGGCTCGCATGCGACTTCGCGCCGGGGATCACCGACGCCGAACGGGACAGGCCAACGCCGCCGCTCTGCGGTCCGAAACAGACGCTCGCCGACATGGACGCCTAGGGCTGGTTTTCGGGAGGCCGACCGCGCGCGAGCTTCCCCGAGGCCGCCGAGGTGCCCTGGCTGGCCGACCGGAGCGTCACAGGATTCGCGTCTATGCCGACGACAGCATCGAGCCCGCCGAGTAGAGCGCGCGTCACGGTGGCCGGGCGCCGACTGGCCGCCGAGCTGCTGGCCGGCCGCTGCCGAGCTAGCTGGCTGCGTTATTCTGGTGCGCGATAGCGGAATTGACCCGGTCCGGCGTTAGTAGGCGCCCTTGCCGCCGGTACCGCCGGTGGCCACTGTGGTGCCGTCGAGCCCAGAAACAGCGGCGGAACCACCGCCGCCGCCGCCACCACTACCATCGGTGCCCCCGCCTGGGCCTGAAGTGGGCGTGCCGCTGCTGTTGGGGAACGTGAAGCCCCCACCTGTGTCGCCGTTCGCCACCGGGGGGCCACCGCTGCCGCCGTAAGCGACGGTGACTGTGTTGCCATTCGCGGTGTCGATTGAGTCGCCGCCGTCGCCGCCAGTGCCGCCGGCGTTCACCGGCCCACCTCTGCCGCCTCCTCCGCCGCCTCCGCCGCCGCCGGCGCCGCTCAAGCCGGAGCCGCCTTCGGCGATACCGCCCGCCACCGCCGCCGCCGCCGGGGAGGTAATTGAGGGACATGTTGCCGGTGGCGCCGTGGCCTCCGGTGACGGCGGTGTTGTCAGCGTAGGCAACGGCACCGCCCCCGCCCCCGCCTCCGCCTCCGCCGTTATTCACGCCGGCACCGCCGGTGCCGGTCCCACCGCTGCCGCCGTCGGCAGTCAGGGTGGGGGTGCTCCCGTCGGTGCTGGCGACGAGCGTCAGGCTGGCGTCGCCGCCGCTGCCACCAGTGCCGCCAGTGCCGCTGGCGGCGTTGCCGTTGTAGCTGCCGCCAGCGCCGCCGCCGCCACCACCGCCGGCGACGGAGGTGGTGGCGGCACCCGTAGTGCTGGCAAAGGCATCGCCGCCGTTGCCGCCGGCCCCGCCGTTGCCGCCGGCAGCATTGCCGGCAGTGCCGCCTCAGCCGTAGCCACCGGTGCCGCCGTTGCCGCCGTTGCCGCCTTGAGTGCCCGCGACGCCGCTGGTCGTACTGCTCATGCCGGCCCCGCCGTTGCCGCCCGGTCCTCCCGCGCCGCCGGCGCCCGGGTGGCCGGTGGCGCCCAAGCTGGGTGTGGGGCCCCAAACGCCACCGGCCGACCCGCCGAACCCGCCAGCACCGCCGTCGCCGCCGTTGCCGCCGTTGCCCGCCCCGGACCCGGTGTCGGCCGCGCCTTGACCGCCGGTGCCCCCGGCGCCGCCAGTGCCGCCGTTGCCGCCGTTGCCGCTTGTGCCGAAATGGTCGAACAATCCACCAAGGCCGGCCATCCCGCCCTGACCGCCAGTGCCGCCCTGAGTGCCGTGACCGCCGTTGCCGCCGTTGCCGCCCGTGGATAGACCGTCGATGGGGCTGCCGCCTTGGCCACCTGTGCCGCCAGTGCCGCCTGTGCCGCCAGTGCCAGTTGCGCAACCCACTGCCACCGCCGGCGCCGCCGCTGGCGCCGTTGAAGCCCGCGAAGCCCTTAGCACCCGCCCCGCCCGCCCCCCGCCCCGCCAGCGCCGCCGTTGCCGAACAGGAAGGCGCTACCGCCGGTGCCGCCGGCCTGCCCTGCCACCCCGGACCCGCCGTTGCCGCCGTTACCGAACAGCCACCCGCCGGCCCCACCGGCCTGCCCGGTGCCGGCCGCCCCATTGGTGCCATTGCCAAACAACGGGCGCCCCGTCAGGTCCTTCACCGGCGAAAACGCCCCAAGAGTCTGGGCCTCCTGGACCGCGGCCTGCAACGGCGAAGCATTAGCCGCCTCAGCGGCTGCATACGCATTGCCTGCGCTATTCAAGGCCTGCACAAACTGTTCATGAAACGCCGCCGCCTGAGCGCTGAGCGCCTGATAGGCCAGGGCGTGGCTCGAAAACAGTGACGAGATCGCCGCCGACACCTCATCGCCGGCAGCCCTAACCACGCCCGTGGTCGCCGAAGCGGCAACGGCATTCGCTGCGCGCACCGCCGAACCGATGATGCCCACTTCGGCTGACGCTGCCGCCAAAGCCTCGGGAGTTGCCACCACGAATGACATCAAGTTCCTCGCCCCCCACCGCCGAGGGCCGGTGTCTCCCCTTGGCCGGGAATCGTATCTCGACCGGCGGTCGCTCTTAAGAGCTTTCCTTGTACTGAGAAGCAGCCGCCGCCGAGACCACAAAAGTCCCATGGTTGGCAGCCCGCTTTGTGCGCCAGGTCCGCGTGTGTGGAGACGACGTCATCGGACCCCGCCGAGTAGCCGATTCCCAAGGGCCGGTGTCACTGCCGTGTGGTTGGTCAACATTCAGCGGCCAGTCTTCAACCAGGTTGGCCGGATTGGCCGGTTTTGCCGGGGCTGCCGTTCGCGCCGGTGCTGGCGCCGGGTCCGCCGGCCGCGCCGCCAGTGCCGCGGGCGCCGGAGCTCCCTGCGTCACCGCCAGCGCCGACCGGGACGCCGGCCGCGCCGTTGGCGCCATTACCTCGTTGCCGCCATTACCGCCGGTGCCACCGTCACCGCCGGCGCCGCTCACCGAGAACCCACCGGCCCCGCCGGTGCCGCCAATGCCGCCGTTACTTCCTTGGCCGCCGTCCGCCACCGGCGCCGTCCGGGACACCGATGCTGCCGGGCGCGGCGTTGCCGCCGCCCCCGCGCCGTTGCCGCCGTTGCCAGCGGCGCCGCCGGCCCCGCCATGCCCTGACTGGGCCTCGCCGCCGGCCCCGCCGTAGCCGCCCGGGCCGCCTCCTCCGCCGGGACCGCCGTCACCGCCGTTTCCCCCATCCCGGCGGGACCACCCCAATTGATAGCGGCGCCGCCTTGGCCGCCGCTGGCGGCGGTGCCGCCGTTGCTGCCGGCCCCGCCGTTACCGCCGTTACCTGACCCCAGGGCGGCACCGCCGGCCCCGCCGGTGCCGCCATAGCCGCCTGACCCGCCGAAGCCGCCGGTCCCGCCGTCGTTCAGGAGGACAGCGTCGACGCCGGCGCCACCCGCGCCGCCAATACCGCCAGCCCCGGCGGTGCCGGCGTCCCCGCCATTACCCCCGTTGCCTGACCCGAGGGCCGCCCGCCGGCACCGCCGGTGCCCGCGTCCCCGCCG
>CAVPVJ010000024.1:0-6937 GCA_963709125.1 uncultured Actinomycetota bacterium | reverse complement strand
GTTTGGGCTTATGGCGACGCACGCGCAGATCCGGTGCGACCCATCCGCCAGCCAATCAGGCCCTGAGCCGCATGCGAGTGCGGCCAAGGGTTGAATGCACGAGGCGTCCAGATCTCGACGCAAACATTCGTCTCCCGCAAAAGGAGATCGGCGAATCGGCGGAGAACCCGCGGACGGGTGGGCAGGCAGTGACGCCACGGCTGGCGGCGCCGGTCGTGGCGGGTTAGCCGTTGGGGTCGATTACCGCCACTCCGTTCCAGGAGTTGAGATAGACGTCGCCGGCGTAAGTGCCGGTGAGGCTGACCGCCATCCAGCCCGGGCCGACGAGGGTGATGGTGTCGACCACGGTGTCGGAATTGGGGTCGATCACCGACACCGTGCCGTTCTCGTTACGTGCACGCCGCTGGTGGAAATGTAGATGTCGCCGGCGGTGGTACCAGTCGTGCTGACCGTCACTGGGCCGTCGAGCGGGATGGTGGCGACCACTGTGTCGGTGGTGGGGCTGATCGCCGCGACAGCCGCCGACACCTCATCCTCAGCCGCCGGCCACCACCGACGTGGTGCGAAGAGCTGCTGAGGCGTGCGCTTGACTGAGTGCCCCACCGATACCCGTCAAATCCGAAGCCGCCGAACCCAACACACCCGGCGCAACCTGAAAATACGACACGTCGTCCCAGCCCTCCTGCCCCCGGAGAGGTTGCCCAGCAGCAGACTAGCCCCGCCACGCGCAGCCCGCATATAAAACGCACACGCTGTCCACGAGACATCAACGCCCGCGTGGTCGCTAATAAATATTAGCCATGCGAGATGTCGTCGAGCGACTATGCGGGTATACAGCTGTACACCCGGGCCCTAGCTGCCTGCGGGTGGTGTTCGTGGTCCTCGGATCCATACGTCTGGTGCCGACGGCACAGCAAGAGCAATCATCGCCGGGATTGCGATTGGGGCCACTGCGAGCACCATACCGACATAGATCGAACACGCGCCCGGTGCAGTGCCTGGATCAACGAAAGGGCTATGCTCACCGACCAAGCCCGCAAAAAGTGCACCGACAGCTGCCAGCACAGCCGCAGAGATACAAGTATACGCGAGCAAACCAAAATCCGAGTTAAGTGGCACTGCGTCCTCGGCATATTTTGATTTTTCTTGGTCAATATATTCTACGAGACGTCGAGTTTTATGCCAGATAATGGCAGAAATGGCGATCAGATAAGCGGTTAGGATAACCAACAACGTAGGTTGCAAAACGCGTATTGGTACATCCTTATCGAATTGTGTGTCCATAATTTTCAGATACATGATGACAGTCAGGAAGACTAGCGGGGTGGTCGTAACGATTACACCTCCTGTCAAAATTCCAGGGACGCAAAGTATCAACTTTGTAGGCCGATCAAGTTGCTGGCCAGACGCGGCATCCCACAACCCGGGGGACACATAGTACTGCGCCATTAGCCATGCAAGGCCGGCGACCATAAGGCATGCACCAACCAGCAACATACTTGTTGCTGGCATGGCCTCGGTCCAAGCAATCGCACATCCGGCGTTCGAGCCTTTAGCCGGCGGCCCCAACGCGCTTATGTTCCCGAACAGAAAAGCGTCGAGTGCAAGTATTAGAACGCCCGATCCGAATAAGCCCAGCGTGTGTGCGATCGTGGGATCACGGAAATCGCTTCCCTTCTCTCTGCTAAGAAGGATGGCCATCACCGACATCATAAATCCGGCAAGAACGGTAGCGAGTGTGGCATTTGGTCCTGCTGTCGCGACAATACTCCATGGCAAGTGTTCCGACTTGCAGTTATCAGATAATCCCACGACGTCGGCTATGCTCGTAGTCGGCATTTCACTCTTCCCTTAGCTCGGTGTTCGCCTCGCCCTGCGTCTCGAATCTAGGCTGGAGTGCGGGTCCTTGCTTGGGAATGATTATCGGTGAGAGCATCCGCCGGAACCAGTCCTCAGCAAATAGTCCCACTGCGTTCATCACTGGGGTGAGCCGTTGGTGGTCGGCCAGCTACGCGCTCAGAGCGGCCATGTAGTCCTTTGGGCCGACGGCCGGCCCGATCCACCATTCTGATACCCCGAGCAGAGCGATTCCATTCGCGTTCCTCTAATATCGCCGGATCGTGGCACACTTCGCTCTGTGAATAGCGAGACGGAGCTTCGTCTGCGCGAAATGATCTTCGACAGACTTGCCGAGATTGCGGCCGAGCACGGTGTCGTCACCCGCACCGAACTGGAATCCCTCAGGGTCGGCGCCGAGACCCGTCGCATCATCGACCGAAACCGAGGCATCTGGAACCCACAGGACCTACTCGCAACACTGTCGGTTGTCTCCAATCCGGAAGGCCCATATGCAGATTCCGATGTGGGCGACTCCCTCTTCGCGTACGACTACCGGTCTGGAAGCACTGACGGGGACAACCGGAAGATGCGTCGGGCCTACGAGTTGGGACTTCCGATCATTCTACTGCGGACAATCCGAGCTGGCGTTTTCGTGCCCGTCTTTCCGGTATATGTCGTGGCCGATGATCTGGCCAATCGGCGATTCGTGCTCGCCCTAGATGAGAGTCTGCGATTCGTCGCCGACCCTCTTCACCTGAAACCAATCGAACGCGAGTACGCAGTGCGTGCCATCAAGCAGCGGCTACATCAGCCCGAATTTCGGGGTCGGATCCTGCTGGCGTATCAGCAGCGATGCACCGTATGCGGGCTCAAGCACGGACAGCTTCTGGATGCCGCCCACATCATTAGCGATAACAAGCCCCACGGAATTCCGGTGGTGGAGAACGGACTGAGCTTGTGCAAGATCCACCATGCAGCCTACGACGCGGATATGCTGGGCATCTCGCCAGACTATGACGTTCGTATCAACCGGGAGTTGATGACTGAGGTAGACGGGCCAATGCTGCGGTACGGTCTCCAGGAAATGGACGGGCGGCCACTGGCTTTGCCCAAACGGCGTGCCGATTACCCATCAAAGGAGCGGCTCGCCGAGCGATTCGATGAGTTCCGCACTGCGAGCTAGCATCGCAGCTTCGAATCCTGCCGAGACCACAGCTTTGAACAGCACAAATGCGATACCTCAGCAACCCCGTGTCTTCCGCGTGTCTTCCGGTTGGGCATCTGTTAGCGCAGCTCCTGCCGGTATTTGGTTGCTGGGCATCTCAGCGTCCAGGAATGACCAATCCGCGCCAATCGCGCCAACACACCCGAGGGGCCACCACTAAAAGCCCTCTATTACATCCCGGTGGTGCGGCCTCGGGTCACAGATGTGTAGGAGGCTGGCTCCCAGCGCCAGCCGTCGTTGTCCCTGCAAACTATGCTCTCGCCACCACCGGACACCCCAGATGCTCCATGGTCGCTATTACGACATTTTTCGCCAGGCTCGTAGCAATTGCCCCCGTTCGTCTTCGGAGAGCAGCCTGACGGCGTCAAGGGTGCCGCAGCGGGTGCGGTTGTCGAAAGCGGTGCTGCCGGAGCCTGGGCCACGAGTAGTGCGGCTGTGACTGCGAGGGTGGCGAGTAGGGGTTTCATGTTTATCGGCCTTCGCTCCTTCGGGTGGCCCCCGGAAAGGGGAATTAGTACGTGACGCGCGTGAATCAGCATCCATAACCAGGAGCTGCTAGTTCGTCGCGATTTATTAACACGTAAGTCAATTCGGCTAATCGGCAGCGTTGAAAGCCCCAACGGAAAGTTGGGGGCCGTTTCTGTTGGCCGGACATCATTGGCCCGAGCACCGCCATTCGATACGGCCGTTCTCGTTCGACCAGCCCGAAGTGATGTACGGTGCACCCTTGTCAATGACCATGTGGTACAGGGTGTCGATGTCGCCAGGCCCGTGAAAGCCAAACCTGGCAAGGTTCGTCGGATCACTGGCCCATGTGGCTGGATCAAGCCCTGACTCATGTGAAGTTCTCTGTAGTTTAGCCTCGTTGTCAGCGCAGAAGGCCGCCAAGGGGGTATCGGCGCGGGCCTGGAATGGGATTGCGAAGGATGCGCAGATCATTGCTGCGATGACCATGAAGATAACCCGCTGAATCTGCTTGTGTAGGGCCAGAACGCCATTTATGGGATTCTCCATCAGCGCAAATCTTCCCTTAACGATTGCTGCGAGTAGTTGCTTCGTCATGGTTTGCCCCTTTGCGGCGTTAATTCGGGAACGAGAGGCTAGCGACTCCTGTCATAATTGTGAGCCATTCGCCAGAGTCAACCACACATCTTCGTGCTTGCCGAGAAGTCGGCTTTCAACAGTTGGAACAGCTGTTCGACGGCCGTCCGGTGCACCTCTGTTTTATGAATGCCTGAACGGGCATACGGCCTGAGAACACTGAAAGCCCCCAGGAGGCCCAGCAGATGATCACAGTCCCATTGGTCACACTCAACGATGGCAACACCATCCCGCAGCACGGGTTTGGGTCTTCCAGATCCCGCCCGATGAGACCGCGGCGGCGGTGCGCTCAGCGCTGGAGATCGGTTACCGCCACATCGACACCGCCGAGATGTACGGCAACGAGGCGGGTGTCGCCGCCGGCATCGCGGACTCGGGTGTGGACCGGGCCGAGGTCTTCATCACCAGCAAGCTCAACAACGGCTACCACCGGCCCGACGACGCGCGCCGAGCGTTCGACGCCACGCTCAAAGCGCTCCACTCCGACTACGTCGACCTCTTTCCGATTCACTGGCCGCTGCCCACCCTCTATGACGGCGACTTCGTCTCGACCTGGAAGGTGTTGGAGCAGTTCGCCCGGGACGGACGGGCACGCAGCATCGGCGTGTCGAACTTCCAGCCCGCACACCTGGACCGACTGGCCAAAGAGTCGGACACCACGCCCGCGGTCAACCAGATCGAGGTGCACCCGTACTTCGCCAACGAGGACGTCCGCGCCTACGGCATCGAGCATGGGATCGCGACCGAAGCGTGGTCGCCGATCGCACAGGGCAAGGTACTCGGCGATGAGGTGATCATCCGTATCGCCACCGCGCACGACAAGACGCCTGCCCAGGTGGTTCTGCGCTGGCACATCCAACGCGGCGACATCGTGTTCCCCAAATCGGTGTCACCCGAGCGGGTGAAGTCGAACTTCGATATCTTCGACTTCAGCCTCGACGCTGACGAGATGACCGCGATCACCGGCCTCGATCGCGGCGAGTCCGGCCGCACCGGCCCCAACCCGGACGTGTTCGACTACATCCCAGACAAATGACTCACCACGGGCACCTTGCGGGCAAAAGTTCGCGGCATCCCGCTAGCAACCAGGGCGTCGCCGAACGTAACGACGCCCCGTTGACGCCGACCTCTTTGCGACCGTACCGTCGACGTTCGTCCCGATTATGATCAATGCAGTGCTCCCGTTAGTCGGGCAAGGGGCTAGCTGCATTCATCATCGGTTTGCCACGGGGAGGCAGACATGTCGTATCTGATCGCGGTGCCGCAGGAGATCGCAACGGCGGCAACCGAATCAACGCGCATCGGCTCAGTGATCTACACCGCCCACGCCACCGCGGCGGCGCAGACAACCGCCATTGCGGCCGCCGCACAAGATGAGGTCTCGACGGCCATCGCCAAGGCGTTCACCACCTTCGCGCAGGACTATCAGGCACTCACCTCGCAGGCCGCGTCGTTCCACGACCAATTCGTCCAGGCGTTGAACGCTGCCACCGGCGCCTACACAGCCACAGAAGCCGCCAACGCGTCGCCGTTGCAGACCCTCGAGCAAGACCTGCTCACCGTCATCAACGCACCCACCGAGGCACTCCTAGGACGCCCACTCATCGGCAACGGCGCCAACGCGGCCGCGGGCACCGGGAAAAACGGCGGCGACGCCGGAATCTTGATCGGCAACGGCGGCACCGGCGGATCCGGCGCGAGCCCCAACGGGCGCGGCGGCAACGGCGGCGCCGCCGGCCTGCTATGGGGCCACGGCGGCACTGGCGGGGCCGGCGCCAACAACCCCACCACCAGCGGGGTCGCCGGCAACGGCGGAAACGGCGGCACCGGCGGACTGTTCGGCGGCGGCGGCACCGGTGGCGCTGGCGGCAGCGACATCAACACGAACAGCACCGGCGGAAACGGCGGAAACGGCGGCAAAGGCGGTTTGTTCAGCAGCGGCGGCACCGGGGGCGCCGGCGGCAACGGCGCCGAAACCAACGGCAACGGCGGCAACGGCGGCAACGACCCGGGCATCATCGGCAACGGCGGCAACGGCGGCGCCGGCGGCAACTTACTCACCGTTGAGAGCCTGCAAGCCTCGGGCACCGGCGGCAACGGCGGTAGAGCCGGGCTGATCGGCAACGGCGGCAACGCCGGACTGGGCTTAGCCGAAGGAGGCTACGGTGGCATCGCCCTGCTGATCGGCAACGGTGGCAACGGCGGAATTTCGTTCAACGGCTCGCCCGGCGGGTTGCTGTACGGCAATGGGGGCAGCGGCGGGCCCGGCCTGGAGTTTTTCATCGGTGGCGGGCCGGTCCCAATCGTCGCCGCCCCTGGTGCGGGCGGGTACGCCTACCTGATCGGCAACGGAGGGGCCGGCGGCAACTCAGCAACCTTGGCCGGTGCTAACGGCGGCAACGGCGGGCTGCTGTTCGGCAATGGCGGTGTCGGCGGTCACGGCGGCAACCCGTTTGTGAACTTCGAAACCGGCTACGCCGGCGGCAACGGTAGCGACGCCATTGGGCTGTTCGGCAACGGTGGCGCCGGTGGTCACGGCGGCAACGTATCGGGCCGGGGAATGACGATGGGGGCATCGGCGGCTCGGGTGGCCACGGCGCCCTATTTGGAGGCGGCGGTCGCGGCGGCGACGGAGGCGTGCCCGCCGGCGCGGGCATCGCCGTCGGCGGTACGGGGGGCGCCGCCCAGTTGATCGGCAACGGCGGCGACGGCGGCGACGGCAACCCGGCAGGGCATGGCGGCCACGGCGGTCACGGCGGGCTGCTGTTAGGT
>CAVPVJ010000023.1:0-15069 GCA_963709125.1 uncultured Actinomycetota bacterium | reverse complement strand
CCCGGTCGCCCGAGCTTATCTCGACACCCGTGCCCAGACGATTTACGGCGGCACAACAGAAATCATGAAAGAGATCATCGGCCGCGACATTGCCGGCTCAAGCTAGGCCTGTATCGGAGAGAATATTGATCCGGAGCCTTAATTTAACCTATATTAGATAGCACCGTTGGCACTCCACGCACATGAAGGTTCGAGTGTGGGTCCACGATCGGCGCTGCTGAATTCGGCAAACATCGCTAAAAGTAAGAAGGGTTGCCTCACATGCCACCAAACATCCTGCCCAGTCCGTCGGATTTTTCCGCGGGGCACTTCGCCGGCTGGTTCTTCACGTTGTACGCGGGCCTGCTCGTGGTCAGCATCGCCCTCGTCTGGGCACTGTGGACGGGGTTCAAGAACCGGAACTGGCTGCCGTTGATGCTGGTCTTCGGCGGCTTCCTGTGCTCGCTTTTGGAGCCGATGCTCGACCTGCTCGGCCATCTTCGGTGGGCCAACGACCTTCCGTTCTACGTCTTCACCAACTTCGGTATTCAGATACCGCTGCTGATCCCATTCTGTTACGCAGCGTTTTTGGGCTTGGAGCCTTATTTCATCTACCTGCTATTCAAGCGCGGCCTGAACGTCAAACAGGTGATGCTGGTCTACCTCATCGCAGGGATGACCGACGCCATCATGGAGACACCCGGGCTGCTGCTCCACGTCTACCAGTACTACGGCGTCCAGCCCTACACCTTCCTGAAATTCCCGTATTGGTGGGCATTCATCAACGGTGCGTCGTTCATGACGATCGGGTTCTTCATTTGGTATCTGGAACCCCGGTTGAAGGGCTGGGGACGAGCGCTGTTTCTTGTGCTTCCCCCCATCGGAATGATGGTCGCCTATTTCAGCGTCGGCTGGGTGCACATCCTGGCGCTCAACTCCACTCTGCCGACTGCCGCCAAGTGGGTGGCCACCACGATCATGATGGCCGGCTTCATCCTCTACATCCGCGGCATGGCCTACTTCGTCGCCGTGCCAGACGAGGAATCGGTCGACTGGCACTTCGGCCATCTCCTTACCTACCGGCTACTTGCCTTCCTGCCCTCAACTCGCCAGCGCATGCTCGACGACGAGGCACGTCGCCGCGCGGCAAAAGATGCTTCGGCACCGCCAGAACGAGCGAGAGCGTCTTAGCCGGCAACCCCGAGCTTGCCGTGGCGGGGCGGCTTTATCCCCCGCCACGGCATTGTTTCATCGAAACCATCGGCGCAGACAGGAGCTGGTGGTGTCGGCTTGCATTGAGGCGGCGGCGCGGTTCCGTTTACTGGCTAGAATCGGTCAATGACCAGGCGGACTAACGCGGCTGCTGTTTTGGGTCAAGCGTCCGCCGACACCGCGGAGCCCAAATCGGTCCAGACAAGACGGCGGATCTTGGACGCGGCCGCCCACGTGTTGAGCGCCAAAGGATACGCCGGCTTACGCCTCAATGACGTCGCGGCACGAGCCGAGCTGCAGGCGCCGGCGATCTATTACTACTATCCGTCGCGAGATGACCTCATCGAAGAGGTGATGTGGGCCGGCATCGCCGACATGCGCGAGCATGTCATCGCAATGCTGGACGGCTTGCCTGCCGACGCCTCTGCGCTGGATCGTCTGCTCGCCGCAGTAGACGCACATTTGCGACACGAACTCGAGATATCGGACTACACGACCGCAGCCATCCGCAACGCGGGCCAAGTGCCGCCGGGGATCCGAAAGCGCCAGATCCTCGAAGAACAGCGCTACGGCGAAGTGTGGCGCCGATTGATCAACGAAATGGCGCGGTCGGGTGAACTGCGGGCTGACCTCGACTTGTACATAGCGCAAATGCTGGTCCTGGGCGCCCTCAACTGGGCGGTCGAGTGGTGGGACCCCCGCCGTGGCGCGCTGGAGACCGTGGTCGCCAATGCTCAATCGTTCGTCCGGCATGGGCTCGCGGAGACATCGAAGGATTGACTGAACCCACTACGGCGCTGAAGTGAGCGCGGACGGGTACGCCGCGATGATCTTGTCCGCCACCAGCGCTGCCGTCTCAGCGCACGCCGTCGTGCCGCCGTTGGCGTATTCCTTGACCGCGTCACCGACATTCCACAGGCCAGCGAACGGCGTGTCGTGGGGCAGGTCGAATCCCGCTACCGCCCGTTGCGGCGGCCAGTCGTCGCGGGTGACCGCGATGCTCAATATCCTTGCGCGATCATCGAACCCGTCGATGGTAGCGCGCAGGTCCTCCAGTAGGAGCTCGGTTTCGGCGGCCTCGTCGAAGTCACCGATGGACGGCTTGGGCACGGATGTCCCAACGTAGAGGTGCCATCCTTGCGGCGCCATCTCCGGACAGGTGTCGGTGAAGTTCGCGATGTAGGCCAGCCGCTTCGACGTGGCGAAGCTGAGCATGCCGGGAACGTCGACGAGGCGCTCTCGGCTCGCGAAGTTCACCGAGATCATCGCGGTCGGACGATTGCCCTTTTTGACCAGGTCCTGGTAATCGGCGGGCACGTTGTCCTCGCCGAGAAGCTTGACGGTGGCGGCGGGTCCGACATCGCTGACCACGACCGGCGCTGCGGTACTTACCTTCTCGCCAGCACGGATCATTTCCACCGCAGTCACTCTGCCGCCGTCGCAGACGATCTTGGTGGCCGCTGTGGAAAGCCATACTTCGCCGCCGTGCGACTCCACGACGCCGGCCAAGCCGCGCCACAACCCAATGGTTCCTTCGGGATGAAAGCCGAACCGTTTGAACGCGCTCTTGCGGGTGAAGTACGTGAGGAACACCCGCGCCGGAAGGTCCTCGGAGCCGACCGCGAAGATCGAAGCGCACATGTTGCGGAAAATCCCATGTACACGTTCGTTTTTGGTATAGCGAGACACCCACTCGGCGGTGCTGATCTGGTCTTCGGGCAGGCCGGCGTCATTGCGGGCAGCGCCGATGCCGGCGACCAGTTTGGCGCCCTGGCGGGTCAGCTTGCCCAGCAGGAAGCCCCACCCGCCACCGGTCACGTCGACGTCTTTGCCACCGATTCGGTATAGCAGCGCCGGTCTGGGTTCGCGGATGTCGAACGGCGCGCCGACCTCTTCACAGGTCTGCTGGGTAATGCCGCCGACCTCGATCACAATGGCACCGGTATTGACCTTGAACCCGTCGATGTCGTCCGTGGAGGCGCGTCCGCCGATCTTGTCGAGGCGTTCGACAACGAGGGTCCGATAGCCACGGTGGGCAAGCCGAGCGGCGGTGAACAACCCGCCCGCGCCGGCGCCGATAACGACCGCATCGAATTGTGTTGAGCCCATTCCGGTCTCCCTTCCTAGTAGGACCGCGGCAGGCCCAGTGATGTCTGGGCCACGAAGTTGAGCACCATTTCTCGGCTGACCGGCGCAGTACGCATCAGCCTGGTGACAAACCACAGCTCGGAAAGCCCGTATTCGTGGGACAGGCCGTTTCCCCCATGGGTCTGAATCGCCTGGTCAAGCGCTTTCAATGCGGCTTCCGATGCGGCATATTTGGCGATGTTTGCGGCCTCGCCGGCCGGTTCACCGGCGTCGAAGAGTTCCGCGCTGCGCGCGGTTGCCAGCCGGCCCATCTCGACCGCGATGTGGCATTCGGCCAGCGGATGGGCGATGCCCTGATGAGCGCCGATGGGTGTCGACCAAACGCTTCGCTGCCGCGCATAGTCGGCGGCCTTGCCGATCGCGTACCGCCCGATCCCACCGGACAGCGCACCAACCAGGATCCGTTCAGGGTTCAGGCCGTCGAAAACCTGCCTAAGACCGTTGCCGGCGACCCCGATCAGCGCGTCTTCGCCGACTGCGACGTCGTCGAGGTACACGGTAAACTGTCTGTCCGGTGACACGATCGACGTGGCAATGGGCGCGAACGTCAGTCCCGGGTTGTCAATTGGAACCACGAATAAGGACAACCGGTTGTGCTCCGCGGTCGAATGATTCGCGTCGCGCGTGACCAGCAGTATCGCGTCGGATTGGTCTACGGCGGAGATGTAGTACTTGGATCCGGAGATCCGCCAGCCGGTATCGATGCGTTTCGCGGTTGTCTTGATGTTGTGGCTGTTGGACCCGGCGTCGGGTTCGGTCAGGCCGAACGCCATCTTCTCGGTCCCGTCCGCGATCCGCGGCAGCCATCGGCGCTTCATTTCTTCGGACGCGTGGCACGCTAAGATGCTGCCGCAGATTGCCGGTGAGATGACCCAGATCAGCAGCGGCATCCCTTGTGCGGCAAGTTCTTCCACGACCACGACGGCATCAGCCATTCCTCCCCCGCCGCCGCCGTAGTCCTCGGGCAGGTGCAGGCCGAGCAGGCCCGCGGCACCGAGATCGCCCCACAACTCCTCGATCCCCCCGCCCGTGCGTGCCCGCTCCAGGAAGTACTCGGGACCATATCGCTTGGCGATACCGGCGACGCTGGCCCGAATCGCCTTGTGCTCGGTTGAATCGTTGATCAGTCCCATCTCCTACCTCCCCGTGAAGCGCGGTGCGCGTTTCGCCCGGAAGGCCGAAAGCGCTTCGGCGGCATCGGCGGTGTCGGCGGTGGCCTTCAGCGCCTCGGTCTCTGATTGCAGTTGGATCGCCAGGTCGTTGCGCCATGAGTCCCGCAGTAGTGCCCGCATTCGGGAGAACGCGCGGGTCGGGCCCCGCGCCAGATCGCCAGCGAGCACCAGAGCCCGTGATCGCAGCTCGTCGGCGGGCACAATCTCGTTGATCATCCCCCACTCGAGCGCCTCGACGGCTTCTATGGGTGTGTTCCGCAGGTAGGCCTGCGCAGCCCGGCGCGCACCGATCAAGCGCGGTAGATGCCAGGTGCCGCCACCATCTCCCGAAAGTCCAAGCGCGGCAAACGCTGTGACGAACTTGGTCCCCTCGGCAGCTAGCACCACGTCGGCTGCGTAGACGAAGCCGAGCCCACCGCCGGCGATGGTTCCATGGGCGGCGGTGACGATCGGCGCATCGATTCTGCTGAGCACCCGGAAGGCTTCATGAAAAGGGGTGACCATCCGCTCCAGCACCTCGCCATACGGTGTAGACGTATCCGGCAGAAACGAGTTGATGTCGCCACCGACTGACAACGACGGCCCGTTACCGCAGATCAAGATGGCGCGGACGGACCGGTCACCGGCGATTCGGCTGGCCACGACGAGCGATTCGGCCGCCATGCGGGGGTCGATTGCGTTGTGCGCCTCGGGCCGGTTCAGGCAAACGGTCGCCAACCCGTCGGCCACGGAGTAGTCGATCGTTTCCAGCGGCGAAGACTCATCCAGCGCTTCGACCCACGCGGCGCTGTCGGTCAGCTGGTCCAACGACGTCATGCGGCCGTCGTCCGCGAAACCGATCACATGATGAAAAGCCGCCTCGAGCTTCTTGCCCGACTGGCGGCCCTCGCCCCGGTACTGGCCGGTGACCAACATGCGGCCGTCGTCGAGGGCGTGGAATTCGTCCGGATGGGCTTCCACCCGGTAATGGCGACCGAGTTGCCACCAAACCTCGCGGCGCATCGCCTCGGGACCGACATGCTCACCCCCAGCCCCCAACGGCAGGCCCGCGGTGGCGTGTCCGATGAAATCCGGATGCAGCAGCTGTGCGAGCGTGTCCCGATCGCCGGCGGCCAACGCGCGGTAGAGGCTCCGAACGGCAGCGACCTTGGTCTCCCAAGGCTGCGTCGCGTCAGGCGCCATGGCCAACACTCGATTCGACGATCACCCCTGGCTTGCCGTCGGCGGTTACAAGATCGTTCATCCGGTCGATGATCCCGAAACCTCCTGTTCAGCGCGAAGAGCAACGAAACGCTATTTATTTAATATCTGTTAGATATAGGATGATCCAGTTGAACAGCTATCGGTTCACACGCTAGCAGAATTTTCTAGTGGATGTTAAATTCCTTGATGTCGTCGATAGGTAGCCACGACATGGACCACGCTGCAGGCGTAGCGGTCGATCTGGGCCGCGGAGGCAGCGCCGATCGCGAACAGAGATCGACGTCGAGCCTGGATTCAGGAGGAACTATGACGACGGCAACCGGACACGCCCTAAGTGTGCAGAACTCGAGGATCGATTACACGACGCTTCGCCTCGCCTTAGGGTCTGTCTGCGTGTACGCGGGCCTAGGCCTGCTGGGCTTCGCGGTGTTCGCCGGGTTCTGGCCACCGCCGGGACAAGACATCGGCGCGTCGGCCATATCCCTGTACTTCCGGGCGCACCACACCAGCATCCAGGTGGGGATGGTGCTGATGGTTGTCGGCGCACCCTGCTACTACACGTGGAGTGCGGCAATCTCCAAGCTCATCGGCCGGATGGAAGGCCCGATGGGCGTGTTATCGACAACCGAACTACTGGGTGGCCTGATGACCGGCCTCGTCACCGCCGTGCCGGCCGTAGTGTGGCAGACCGCAGCATTCCGAGCTGAAGCCCGCTCACCCGAAACCGTGCAGACGTTGTACGACTTCGGATGGCTGTTCTTCGACCTCACCTATATGTTCTCGCTGTTGCAGAGCGTGGCATTGGGTGTCGCCATACTCCTCGACCGTCGCGCACAGCCCCTTTTCCCGCGATGGGTCGGCTACCTGTGCTTCCTCACCGCGGCACTCTACGTTCCGCTGAGCCTGGTGCCGTTTGTCCGAACCGGCCCATTCGCCTGGCAAGGTCTCCTGAACTTTTGGGCGGTTTTCGTCATGTTCTTCGTGCTCATCGTCGTCGTGACGCCCTATGCCTTCTGCGCGGTGCGCCGCCTCGAACGCGAAGACCTGGCCTGACCCGGCTCGCCGTGTGGGGCCTGGCCCATCGTCCTCCCGACGGATACGACGAGCCCTCGACAAAGTGAACGGCCGCGTTGCGCCGTGTGCTCTCGCAGCGTCTGCTGACGGCCCCGGCCCGCGTGAAGGACGCCCGCCGCGTCAGGCCGGCCACATATAGGTAGGTAGGTTCGCCTTCGACGCTCCGATGATGCCCAGCCAGTTGAATGGCAAATGATAGATCAATATGGTTGCAGCGCAGCAGAATCCGATCACCGCGAAGGTGCGTATCGTCGACTGAACAGCCGGGTTCCACCGGTCGAATCCGCGCTCGACGGGCGACAGTCCGTCGACAGAAGAAACGGCCTGCAGCCGCATCCAGGTGTAGAGCAGCCCCAGTGAAGCCACGAGGAATGACTCGTACAGCGGGAACTGGAATTGGCTTCCCGCCCAGAGCGTCAGCGGCCCGTAGGTTTGGGCGTAGGCGTAGCCGTGGGTCAACCGGATTGCCAGATTCTCCACCACGAAGTCGAACGCGAACTCGCCGAGGAACACGATCGCCAGCAACGACACGTTGGAGAGCTGGGGCCAGCGTGATCGCAGCGCGAAATAGGCCGGGCAGCCGACGATGGCCACACCAGCGCAGAAATACACATACATCGGCGGTCCCCACAGCAAGGACTCCGCGTAGCGCGACGAGGCTGCTGGATTGTGAAACGGCAGATACGCCGTCCAGACGCCCATGTTGACGTTGTGGGCGTTCCACGCGAACAGGTACGTGTAGGAGTTCAGGAACGCGTCTGCGACGAAAGCCGCCATCCCGCCGAGGACGAACTTGCCGTCTAGGCTCAAAGCGCCGGTCCGGCGCCACGGCGTTACTACGTAAGCCCAGATCAGGAATACCAGCAGCGCCATGCTGAGTCCCTCGAAGATTCGCAATGCCACCAGATTCCACAGCGGCATCCGGTCCGCACCGACGAGTGGTGCCGGCGCGAAATCACGGGAAGCCATCCATCGCACCAGCGCCTGGCCGGCGATCACTAGCCAAACCACAGCTATGGCGGCCCACACCGTGACCGCGCCTGAGCGGGACGGGTCCGTAGTAGTCGTACCCACCTGCGGGCCGCTTTGGCGGAGCGTCGATTCCGACACCACGACAACCACCTCCCTCACTTTGAATTAAGATTAAACACCTCGGTCGACGGTCGCAATAATGTCGCCGGCCGATTGCCGCATCAAGTCCATGGCCGGCAGCGCCGCCAGTTCTATCGACGATCCCGCGACTGCACCGCAGACCCACAACGGCATCGCGCCGACCGGTGCCGCCCGCACCCCGAATTCGCCGATCGGGAAGCGGTCGCGCGATCCCACCGTGTTCACCCCCCATTGCGCCCGGAGCTGGGTTCACGCGGGTGGGACACCACTCGGCGCACAGTCGTCACACCTCGCGGTCCCCTGGCGAGATACCGCTCCGCACAAATATCTAACGTTCGTTTACATATTCCTGACGATGACATTCGCGTCTCTCCTCTCGAGACCGATGGAATCGCACTCGTACCCGCGCAAGCTAAGCCCTGGTTAGCAGCTTATTTAACGACACACACCGTTGGGGACGAGCTTGTCGAGGTCACCATCTCGTTGTGCTTGAAATCATGACTGCGACTCACATAGAACTGTAAATGATCGTTTACAAACGAAGGCTTCACCGCTAGCATCACAGGTATCGGAGCTGCGCATGGGTTTGCCGCTGCTGACAGACGACTACCAGGGAGCAAAGAATGAGCTACTCCATTCCCGACACGGTTACCACCAAAGGCCCGTTCCAGCCGATGCGGTTCGAAGCCACGGTCGAGGAGTGCATCGTGACCCATGGCGAGATCCCCAAGGATCTGGCCGGCGGCTTCTATCGCACCGGGCCGTGTTGGAAGCGGCCGACCAACCAGGGCACGACACCGCTGCTGGCGATGGACGGCATGATGCAGGGCCTGGTCTTCGACAATGGCCGCGCCGACTTCCGCAACCGCTGGGTACGTACCCCGAAGTACGTGCTGGAAGACAAATGCGGCCGCGGCATGTTCGATTATTCCGATGGCGGATTCGGCGACTACCGCGACTACGGCTACGGCGAGGTGGCGCGCACCCCGGAGAACGCCCACACCCCGCAGGGCACCGGCAGTATCAACATCTTCCCGTTCGCCGGCGAGCTGGTGGTGTCGGGCGAATTGGGGGGTCCCCCACAGATCATCGATCCGATCACGCTAGAGACCAAGGGCATCGTGCCGTGGGCGCCGGCCTTGACCAAAGGACCGCACGAACAGGTGTGCTTCGGCGACGGCACGTTCTGTGCTCACCCGAAATGGGATGAAGACACCGGGGTCCTCTACGGTTGGTCCTACAGCGACACCGCACCGTATGTGTCGATGAAGTACGTGCATCCCGATGGCACGGTGGAGTCCCGCGACCTGTGGGATGCCCCGTATAACACCGTGGCACACGACATGTGGCTTACCCCGGAATGGGTGGTGATGCCGTTCCAGCCGTTCATCATTGATCTGCAGCGCAACACGAAGGGATACGCTGTCTTCGGCTGGGAGCCCGACCTGCCGATCACCCTCGCGCTGATTCCGCGCCACAACCTGCAGGGCGAGATCCGGTGGATACAAACCGATCTGCCCGCCCAGTACGTGATGCACACCATGACAGCCAACGTCACCGGCGACCAGCTCATCCTGGACGCACCGATCTTCAACAAACCGCCGTTCCCGCTGGAGCAGGACTTCAACGAAGGCGACCAGGCTGCGCTGTTCTTCAGCAACGCCGCCAGCTACCTGGGCCGCTGGACGGTCAACCTGACCACCGGCGACACCAAAGCCGAGCAGCTCTCCGAGCTGCCCTCCGAGATCTGCAAAGTCGACCAGCGCTTCTACGGAAAAGGCCATCGCTACGGCTTCCAGATCGGCGGCCAGCCCAAAAAACACGGTATGCGCATGGACAGCCTCATCCGCAACGACGTGGACAAAGTCACGGAGCAGGTCTACCAGATCCGCGGCCCAGGCGAACTGGCCGCAGTACTCGAAGCCTCATTCGCGCCACGCACCATCGACTCTCCCGAAGGCGACGGCTACATCATCGTCCCCGTCTCCTGGTGGAACGAACGTCGCGGTGAATTCCAGATCTTCGACACCGACGACATCACCGCGGGCCCTATCTGCAAAATCGAACTCCCCTTCCACATGGGCTGGACCCCCCACGGCCACTGGATGGACTTCCGCTGAGAAACCCTCCCATAGGCGGATGACGACGAGATAGCGTTGACAATTTGATACAAGGAGTTTCATTATCAAACTCATGGCAACAACGCCCGCTACCGCAAACAAGAATCCACGGTCAGCCAGTGCCGCCTCTGATCTGAACACGGTTGCGCAGGAACCACACCAGTTGGTTCCCGTGAAGTGGTGGGCCGGCCTGGGTGCGGCGATTTTCATCTTCATCGCGTATGTCTTGATCGACTGGGCGACTGGTCCGTTCTTCGAGCGAGTGCCGACCGGACCCACGGACCCACCGGCATATATGAAGGTGGCAATGGTCTTCTTCCAGGCCGTGTCGATTCCCGTCGGCATCGGCCTCATCGGTTGGTTCGTGGTGCGCCCGATCATCCGGCAACGCCGGTTGACTCTCGACGGCATGCTGGTAATCGCCTTTTCGACGCTGTGGTTCCAAGATCCGTTGTCGGCATACGGGGGGCACTGGTTCACCTACAACTCGTGGGCTTTCAATTATGGCTCATGGGTGCACAGCGTCCCGGGCTGGCTATCCAACGGGAAGCCGGGCGCGATGCTGGTCGAGCCGATCCTGATCATGCCCGGGTTGTATGTCTACGTTTTCGTCATCACGATGTTCCTCGGCTGCGCGGCCATGCGACGGGCCAAAGCCAAGTGGCCACGAATCGGCGCGCTCGGACTGATCGGCGTCTGTTTTGTCGCGATGGTCGGCTTCGACATCATCCTCGAGGGCGTGATCTTCATGCCGCTCGGCATCTGGGAATATCCGGGTGGGCGCGGCTTCGCCATCTTCAGCGGGACCTATCATGCCTTTCCACTGAATGAAGTCGTCACCGTCTCTGCGACATTCACTGCCGTCGCGTGCCTGCGGTACTTCCGCAACGACAGAGGTCAGACGCTCGTCGAACGCGGTGCTGAACGTCTTCGGATATCCGACCGCTCTCAGATGGTTGTGCGCGCACTCGCGGTGTTTGCCGGTGTGCACGTGGCATTGTTCATGACATACAACGTGCCGAACTACTGGATCGGAACCCACTCCAAGGAATGGCAGCGCGACATTCTCGACCGGTCGTACTTCACCGACGGATTGTGCGGCCAAGGCACCGATCGCGCGTGCCCGGGCCCGGGCGTGCCGTTGAGCCGCAACGACAACGGTGACTCCGGCAAGGGCTCTGCCTACATCACACCTGACGGCAAGGCCGTCGTGCCGCCGAACACGAAGCTACCCGCGCAGTACCCATTCAGGTGATTCCCGCAGCGCCGACGGCTCTGGTGCTCACCAGCGCCGCTGACATCCGCGCCGCGTAAGCAATCAGCAGGTCCAGCGCGCCGAAGCCGATCGCAATGGTCAGTGCCGCTGCCAGCCACCGCGCCGGCGCCGAAGCGTGGGCATTGAGCGCGCTGAAGATCGGCCATCCCACCGCGACGCTGCCCGCCGCGTCGGACATCATCGGCAGGAACAGCAGATACAGCGCACGCCAGCCGGTGAACGTCTCCCCGGCAGCCATCAGCAACACAGCAAGGGCCAGCGGTCCCACCGTGTTGATGACGATCCAATACACCGGAAACCCGCCGATCTGCAACGGCGCATCGCCGTAGTAGCTGTAGATCCCGCTCGCCAAGACCGGCAGTTCGACGGCGACGTCAACCACCGCCAGCACGCCAACCCAACCCCACAGCTGGCGGCGGGTCACTCCACGGCGCAGGCTCTGCAATATCAGATAAGGCATCCCGCCGAAGAATACGATGTAAATACCCAAGCCCCACAACGGAACACGCGCGAAGGTATCCAGCGCGGTCCACTGACCGACGACCGGATGCCACACGAGTCCCAGCACATCATCGATCGGTTCGTTGAAGTACGACACCGCTCCCCCGATGAGCAGCAATGCCAGCGTGACCGATCGCGATCGGGCGATCTCTCGTACCGCGTACGCGGCGAAGCCGGCCACCAGCACGGCCATGGCCACTGTCGCCACGAGCTGTGCAGTTTGCGGCATCTGCGTGCCATCTGGAGTTACCGGCAAATCGAAATGCCCACGGACCCAGGTCATGCCTGGTCCTGCAGTTGATGTGCCGATTCCTTGGCTTTTTGCATCTTCAGAGTGTGGGAGTAGATCCAGCGTGCCGACGCGTCGAGTATGCCCAAACCGATTGCACAGGAGACGAATGCGCCGACCCAGGTCACCCACGCCGAGGCGTCGGGCACGTGCAGGGCGTTGTAGACCGGCAAACCCACCGCAGCGCTGCAGCCGGCGTCGGTGACCAGCGGCAGAAACAGCACCAGCCCGGCCCGCCAGCCGGTGAAGTAGCCCGGCGCCGCAAATAGGATGGCCGCGCACAGGATTGGGCCCGTGGTATTGATGAACAGCCAGTACACCGGAAATCCGCCGATGCTCATCGGCACCTGGCCGTAGCCGAAGTATGTGTAGAACCGAAAATGCAGCAGCGGCAACTCGATCAGCAGATCAGCGACGAACGTGAGCGTGATCCCAATCCAGAATGCGCGTGGGGTGAAGGTCAGCCTGCGCAGTTCTAACAGCAATACGTAGGCGATGCCGCCGAAGAAGATGATGTACGTGGGCAACCCCCAGTGCGGTATCGGGCCCATCGTCTCGAAGACCACGTCCTGGCCAGGCCTGGGGTGGTGCACCAGCCCCAAGATGTCGTCGAGCGGTTCGTTTAACAGTGCGATCCCACCGCCTGCCAGCAGCACCAACCCCAGCGGCGACCCGGTCCGCCGCCACTGGCGCACCGCGAAAGCCACGAACGCGATAACCACTATCCAGAGGACGATTTCGGCGATGGTCTGCGGTGTCCGCGGGAATACCATCTGCGGCGGCGTCGGGATGTTGAATTGGGCCTTGGCTTGAAACATGGTGATCATGCAGTCAGCGCAACTGCCGGTGAAAGTGCTTGCAACAGTTCACGAGCGGCTCGCTCGCCGGCCGTGGTGGCCGTGTTGACGTTGCCCGACGAGTTGTAGGAGCCAGCCAGGTGGATACGGCTTTTCAGATTCCGGGCAGCGTGGAAGCGGCCTAGATCGCGATACAGGCCAGGGTGGCTGTAGACGAGCACCGGATACCACCGATTGACTCGCGCGAACTCGATCGCCTCTCCCAAGCCGGGGATCGCCTTTTCTGCGTCGGGCAACACGTCAGCCAGGATTTCGTCGTCAGTGGCATCCATGTGGTCGACGGCCCATTGGTTCATCATGAACAGCGACACCAAGCCTTTGCCTGCCGGCGCGCGCCCCGGTGCCTTGTTGTGCTCCAGAATGATCGCGAACAGCCCCTCCGACACTGGCCGGGGAACGACGATAAAGGACGCTGGGCAGTCGGGAACCCGGTTCAGCGCCAGGTTGATCGACATCGTCGAGGTGTAATTCAATTCCCTCAAGAACTTCGCGCGTTCGGGATCCAACTGCGGCACGATGTCGGGGACTCTGTTGCCCATGGAACTGACAATGGCTCCAGCACCGCGTTCTGTGTACTGGTTACCGTCGGGCCCGACGCAGGTTATCGTCACACCATCGGAGTCTTCGAAGACTTCGACCACTTCGGTGTTAAGGCGCACGTCGGGTATGGCTGCGGCCATCCGCTCGGGGAACGAGGAATACCCGTCGCGGAACGCAAACAGCTTGGTGCCGAGCACCTTCTGCCACAGAAAAAAGAACTCGACCACCGAGATCACGCTGGCCGGCACGCCGGCTCCACCGCGCACGGTGGGCTCAATCAGATAGTCGTACAGCTCGCCATCGAGACCGCGCCGACGGCAGTACTGCTCGGGGGTCTCGGTGTCGAATGCGCCGGCGATGGACAAGTCTTCGTAGCTGAGCAATTTGCGCATCTTGAATGAGTCTGCGGCGAGCCTGGCAACCTTCAACTTGGAGCGCAGCGACAGCAGCTTGGTGCGCGCCGCATCGAAGACGAGCCGATTAGCCCGCAGGTAATGCAACTGACTGCCGCGCATGAACCCCATCAACGAGTTCGCCGGTATCAACTCATCGGTCATGCCGATGTCGTCGACCAACCGCATCACGCTGTCGTAAGCGGCAGGCAGGATCGTCGTCCCGGCTTCCATCAGATAGCCATCGCGCTTGATCGACAGCAGTTGTCCACCGACACGATCCCGGGATTCCAGCACTACGACGTCGCGGCCGGCCTCTTTCAGCCGCCAGGCCGCCGCTAGCCCTGAAGGACCTGCTCCGATGACGTACACCTTCGACAGCTCAGACATGCCGAGCACTGTATCAAACAGAACGTTTGGTAAAAAGACATTCTGTATGACTGGATGTACAGTGCGTATACTTCGTCGAGTGGACGCTTCTCCTCCTCGACCTTTGCAACTGTCAAGGCCTCAGCGCCGCACCATGCTCAGTCGCCATTTCGTGAGCGTCGTCGAAGAATTGGTGGAGAACGGGGTGAGGTACGCAGACCTGAGCGTCGAGGCGATTATCACCGCGGGTGGGATTTCGCGTTCCACGTTCTATGTCTACTTCGAGGACAAGGGCGATCTCCTTGTCGCTATGGCGCAGGACGTCATTGGCGACCTGGTCGCCGATGGCGCGTCGTGGTGGGAGCTGCCCGTCGACGCAACGCGCGAGGACCTGCGCAAGGCCCTGCGTGTGCCGATCGACACCTATCGCAAGCACGGGATAATTCTGGGAGCCATAGCCGAGACCGCGGCCTATGATCCGCGGGCGCAAGAACAGCAGCAGAACCTGATCGGCCAAGTGGTGACCGCGCTGACAACCTATATCGACGACGCGCAGCGAGCCGGAGTGGCCGATGCTCATCTGGACGCCGCACGAACGGCGCAGTGGCTTATCTGGATGATCGAACGAGGGCTCTATCAACTGGTCGGTACCGCCGACGACGAAGAGGTCGAGCGTCAACTCGATTCACTCGTCGAGATCGTTTGGCGCGTGGTTTATCTCAGCGGACGCGGCGCTGCGGGAAGGACAAACACACCGCCTTCCAAACGGGCCCCCCGGGCTAAGCGGTAATTGCATCGGCGCCGAAGTTGTCTAACGGTTTACG
>CAVPVJ010000022.1:0-5711 GCA_963709125.1 uncultured Actinomycetota bacterium | reverse complement strand
CAACAGCCAAAAACGAACGACAGAAGGTGAAGCATGTCGTCCTTACGCCCCACCGCGGCGCACGCATCCACGTCCAAGCTATGCGAGCCAACGTGACGGCATCGCCCGCAACGGCCCAGATGCCAGGCTGCCCGGTTACGACACCTGGCAAGACGGTCTAGGACCGCAACGCCCACCTGAATCGGCTGCCGTTCTCGCCCGATTTTCTCGGGCGCACCTCAACTTGCGCGAATCAGATTGCGCGCGGCCCGATTTCCAAACTCCACCGCGGTGTTCTGCCCGGCCGCCGACATGAAGTCGGCGGCGTACTGCACCGGCGACGACGGATCGAGCGCCGCGTTGAGGCGCCCGATGTCTTGATAGGCGCCAATGCGAGTGAACGGCAATGCCCGCCGCCACCGGGTCACATGCGTGAACTCGACGTTGTCGCGCAGTTCGGGGAACACCTGGAACACGGTCGCCAGCGTGTGACCAACCAACTCCTCGTCGGACGCATCGATCATCCGCTCGGACCCGCCGGTCTCCCACAAGCAACTCAGCAAACCGTGTCCGGCCGGCGCTCGATCCGGCGCCTTGTTGTGGTCGAGGAACATCAGAGCGATATCGGGGTCCTCCACCGACGGGAACATGACGAGGAACGCCGGGCAATCCGGTGGCCTGGCTGTGCCGAGGGCGACGCTGATGCATTGGGTGTAGCCCAGACTTTTGTCGAGCGGGCCAAGGATGCCGCGATCATCGACGCAGATGGCTGTCGCCTCCGGCAGCGGGCAGGTGACTACGCAGGCATCGTAATCCGATGTTATGCCCGAATAGCTTATGCAGACTCGGGTTCCGGTGCGTCGCACCTCGGTGACCGGCGTCTGCAGGTGTACCTTGAGCCGCGCGGCCAGCGCCTCGGGCACTCGGCCCTGTCCACCGGCGGCGGCGAGGATCTTGGCGGTGAAGACGTTGCCGATTCCGGAGAACAATTCCACCTTGGACACCTTGTCGGTGTCGGCGATCAGCATGGTGCGCACGATGGGCTCGCACAGGTAGCTGTCGAGTTCGGCCGAGAGCACGCGCGTCGCATACTTGCGGGCACTTTCGGTGTCGAGCGGTGCGGCCTTGCGCATATCGGTGTAATCCAGCCGGCCACGCGCCCTGGCCAGCGTGACGTCGAGAGCCAATCGGGGAACACGTAGTTTGGCGCTGAGCGACAATACGCCGGTTTTCAGCCCTGAGCGCGACCATGTGATCCATGTCGAGCAGGTGTGTGACGCCTGCGCGGCGGATGGCGATATATGGCGCAGTGGGACGCATTTCGAGGCCGAGTTCGCGCGCCAGGGCCAGGTAACCGTGATACGTCGAACCGAGCGCCGACGCGCCGGTGTCGATCGCGTAGCCATCGCGACGCACCGTCTGCACGCGGCCGCCGGGTGAGTTGGTGGCCTCGAAAACGTCGACCTGCCAGCCTGCCTGCTGAAGTCGATGGCCCGCCGTCAGCCCTGCGAGGCCCGCTCCGACGATGGCGGCCCGCGGCACGCTCACGCCGCCTTGACGGAAGCCGCCGACACCGTGGTCGCGTCGTCGAGCCGGTGCAACGAACGGCGGATCGTGTACGTCATCACGAGGAACCAGATCCAGAACGTCGCGAACGGCAGGTAGAAGCCGAACAACCCGTTCCAGGAGAACGGACCCGTTTTGAAGAAGAAGATGATGCTGAGCGGTATCAGGTCGAGCATGAAGAACACGTTGAACCACCCGACCCAGCGCGGAATGATCGGATCGGTGTCCTCATATGCCAACGAGGCGTAAATGATGCTGATGACGACGAAGTAGAACGGAGCGATCACACCGAGGAACAACAGCCAGGCGATGTCGTTGAGGAGCTGCACAATCTGTGGGTCGCGGTCCGACCGAAACGACGCGGTAAGCCACCAGCCGGCGGGATACGCGGTGAGCAGCACGTTGGTACATCCCGCAATGATCTGGCTGAAGGTCGAGTATTCCCGGCTTTCCCTCTAAGGCCGCGATGAGCTTGGCGAGCATCGCCGTCCAGGGCACGTAGAACATCGAGCCGACGAGTACCAGCACCATCCCGACGCGGATCCCTACGGTGTTGTCGTGATAGACCCGAGTGATCTGAGCGGCGTCCCAGCTCGGCGGTTGGGAGGGAAAGAACCGGGCCAGCGGCCAGATGCCGACCATCAGGAAGGCAATGTAGACGTAACCGCTCCATGAAGTGCGCTGCAGGAGTTTCAGATTTGCCTGTGGCGATAGCATTTCGCATACTCCCTGGCCGCTCGCGGTCCCCTTAGCTCGACATGAATCGCAGTCCGTAAACGATCGTTGCCACTCTTCGTGTGACACTACCTTGCGGACGCGACTCGACCCTGGCCGCAGCATCAGTCGCCCAACATATCTCCGTCCAGGCCGCTCGGCGAATTCCGGTAAACGATGGTTGACACCGAGCATTTATAAACCCTACTGTCTGCAAAATACCCTTACGTCACGAGAGCCGTAGAAACTACAAGGTGCCCCGACCGAGTCTGCCTCGCACGGGGGAGTGCGAAGGACAGGCCTGCTGTGGCGACTTACAGCAGGTGCAGTGGCATGACTATGTCCGACAGTTCTTAGGACGGTAACACCGATGGTAACTTCGATCCCTGCCACCGACCGCGTGCAACCCACAGCGGATGTGCTCGTCGAGCGTGACGGCCCAGTGGCGTGGTCACGATCAACCGGCCGGCGCGACTTAACGCGGTCACCCCGGAGACTGGCGACACGCTGAGGTCGGCCTTCCTCGAGCTGGAGGCCGACAGCCGGATTCGCGCTATCGTGCTCACCGGCGCCGGGCGGGGATTCTGTGCAGGCGCCGACATCTCCGGTGATGTGGGCAATGCCCGCCAGGTGATCCTGGAGGCATGGAACCCGCTGGTGATGACCATGCGGTCACTACAGCTGCCCATCATCGCGGCGATCAACGGCGTAGCGGCCGGCGCAGGGGTGTCGCTGACGCTGGCCTGCGACCTGCGTGTTGCCGCTACGTCGGCGCGATTTGAGTTGTCGTTCGCCAAGATTGGGCTGATGCCCGATGCGGGCCTGACGTGGCTGCTGCCACGAGTAATCGGCCTGGGACGCGCCAACGAACTAGCCTTCCTGGGAGGGCGTTTATCGGCGGCCGAGGCGCGCGACTGGGGCCTCGTGAACCGGCTGTCCGAGGACGGTGCGGCGCTCGCCGACGCGGTCGCCATGGCCCGGCGTTTCGCCGAACTGTCCGTGAGCGTGGCGGCGATCAAGCAAGCGCATCATCGTGCCCTCGAAACCGAATTCGCCAGTCAGTTGAAATACGAGGCGGATACCCAGGGTTGGCTGCAGCAGCAATCCGATTTCGCCGAAGCGGCAAAGGCGTTCGCCGAAAAGCGGGCACCGCGGCTGGCCGAACGAACGCCGCCGGACCGCGCGGGGTGACGCGAAGGGCCACCGACAACGGATGCCGGACGACCGGGCTCACCGGCTCATCTGCGCTAACGTTAGGAGATGGCCAAGCGTAACGACCGTTCAGAGCAGATCCTGCGCACAGCGATGCACCTATTCCACGAGCGCGGCTTCGACGGCGTCGGGGTGGATCTCATCGGCGAGAAAGCGGGTGTCTCCGGGCCCGCGATCTACCGCTATTTCAGCGGCAAGGACGAGATCTTGATGACGCTTCTGGACGAGGCGATCGACAGGGTCTTGATGTCGACCGGTGGCCAATTCGATGATCCACGAGAGGAACTGGATCACTTGGTGCGGGGCCACGTGCAGCGGGCCCTCGAGGAACGCGAACTCATGAGCGTGTGGACCAGAGAACGTAATTCGATCCCCAAGGCGAATCGATCGAGGTTGAGCGCCCGGATCAAGCGCTACATCGACCGGTGGGTGGATTGCCTTGATGCCTGCTACCCGGACCAGTCACGCGACGTGCTCAATGCAGCCGTCCACGCGACTCACGGACTGATCGACTCGACCTATATGTGGCCGGAAAAATCGCTGCGGACCGCCGGGCTTGCTGACATCCTGGCCGGGATGGCCCTGCAAAGTTTGGAATGGCTAGGCGGCGACACATCTCCCACCGCGTCCAAACCCAGGAACGTCCGGCAGAAGCGACCTCGGATCGTTGAACCTGAGGTGACGCCACTGCGCGACCGCAGGACGCGCATAGCCCGCTGATCGGCCATACTGGCGCCGGAGCGTCAAAGAGGTCGAAGAATGAGTGCATAATTTTGATTTGGTCAGTATCAACAAACGATCGGTCTCGTCAGTGCGAAAGAAGAACACTTCATGCCCGAGTCGCTTATCCAGAAGCTCAGGGTCGCGGGCCAGTTGGGACGAATCGGCGCGCACATCGTCAACGAACGTTTGCGCCGTCCCAAACCCACAACTCTTGCGGAGATCCCACCGTCGGTTGACGCACTGACACCCGAGTGGCTGACAGCCGCCCTGTGCCAAGGACATCCGGGAGCATGGGTGACCTCGGTGTCGACCACCTCGGGAAGCGACGGGTCAACCACCAGGCGATACTGACGATCGACTACAACGACGTCGGCCGCCAATCCGGGCTCCCGACATCGGTGTTCTCCAAGTCGACGCCCAAGTTCACCTCCCGCGCAGTGACGGTTCCGTCAGCAGCATTGACCTGCGAGGCGCTGTTCTACGACCGCATCCGCCCGACCCTGGACATCGAAGCCCCCCGGGGCTATTACATGGCGGTGGACAACCGATCCGGGCGCTCGATGTTCTTGATGGAAGACGTGGCAGGCAGCAAGAACGCGACTTTTGGCGATCCCGACCAAACACTACATCGACCGCACCCGGGCCGAATCGATCATCACCACTCTGGCCACCGTCCACGGAACACTATGGGAGAGCCCGCGCTTCGCCGGTGATCTGGCCGACGTCAAGGATGCCCAGCGGTGGCAGATCGACGTCAACGAGACAATCGACTTTCCGCGTCGCACCCTGATCGGCTTCGACCGCGCGGAGTCGGTCTTCCCGGCCGGCTTCCGCCGTCGCCGGGCCGAGGTCTTCCCGGCGCTGATGACCTCCCTGGCGATGCACGACTCCGCCCCCAACACGCTGCTGCATTCCGACGTGCATTCCCGCAACTGGTATCTGACCCCGAACGGTGGCATGGGCCTCTACGACTGGCAGCTGATCAGCCGCGGCGTGTGGGCCCTTGACGTCTCCTACGCGCTCAGTTCAGCGCTGACCGTGAGATGATCGGCGCGCTTGGGAACGGGAGCTCATCGAGTTGTATGTCGACCGCTTGCATGCGGCAGGAGGACCCGCGCTCTCGTTCCGAGGAAGCCTGGCTGGCATACCGCCAACAAGCTTTCCACGGTCTGGTGTTCTGGCTGTATACCATCGGCGCCGGCCGCCTTCAGCCGGCCATGCAACCCGACCAAGTATCGCTGTCCAATCTTGAGCGCATGACGAACATGATCGACGACCTGGATTCTTTCGGCGCCTTGCAACGGTCTGCGGCTACGCCAGTGCGCTCGCCGTCCTTGCCCTAGCCTCCGAACCACTTCGACGCTCAACGCCAGACAACCCACTGAGGCCAACGGAAACAGCGCGACCTCGAAAAATAGGGAGGCGGAATGGCTTTAGCCGGAATAGCGCTGCGCGAGTCGGGCCCGCCAGGCTTTGATCTCTCCCACGAATCGTAACCATCGCGGCGCAGGGCCGAC
>CAVPVJ010000021.1:0-33736 GCA_963709125.1 uncultured Actinomycetota bacterium | reverse complement strand
GTCAACTCACGAGTTCGGAGCCGAGCAATCGGACGTAGCGAAGGCGACGGGCGAGTCAGTGCGAAAGCACGAGTAAGCTGACGCGGTCAACACCGCGGCATAACTGAAAACATCAACACACTGCTTTTTTAAGCACCAACAGTCCAGGAGGACACAGAAGTGGCGAAGGCGAAGTTCGAGCGGACGAAGCCGCACGTCAACATCGGGACCATCGGTCACGTTGACCACGGCAAGACGACCCTGACCGCGGCGATCACCAAGGTTTTGCATGACAAGTTCCCCACCCTGAACGAGTCGCGGGCCTTCGACCAGATCGACAATGCCCCTGAGGAGCGTCAGCGCGGCATCACGATCAACATCTCCCACGTGGAGTACCAGACGGAGAAGCGGCACTACGCCCACGTCGACGCTCCTGGCCACGCGGACTACATCAAGAACATGATCACCGGTGCCGCCCAGATGGACGGCGCGATCCTGGTGGTCGCCGCCACCGACGGCCCGATGCCGCAGACCCGTGAGCACGTGCTGCTCGCCCGTCAGGTCGGGGTGCCCTACATCCTGGTCGCGCTGAACAAGGCCGACGCGGTGGACGACGAGGAGCTGCTCGAGCTCGTCGAGCTGGAGGTTCGCGAGCTGCTGGCGGCCCAGGAGTTCGACGAGGACGCGCCGGTCGTGCGGGTCTCGGCACTCAAGGCGCTCGAGGGCGACGAGAAGTGGGTCGAGTCGGTCGCCGAGCTGATGAATGCGGTCGATGAGTCGATTCCGGACCCGGTCCGTGACATCGCGAAGCCGTTCCTGATGCCTGTCGAGGACGTCTTCACCATCACCGGGCGTGGCACGGTGGTCACCGGCCGTGTCGAGCGCGGTGTGGTCAACGTGAACGAGGAGGTCGAGATCGTCGGTATCAAGCCGACCAGCACCAAGACCACCGTCACCGGTGTGGAGATGTTCCGCAAGCTGCTCGACCAGGGCCAGGCCGGCGACAACGTCGGTCTGCTGCTGCGTGGCATCAAGCGCGAGGACGTCGAGCGCGGTCAGGTGGTCGTCAAGCCCGGTACCACCACGCCGCACACCGACTTCGAAGGCCAGGTCTACATCCTGTCCAAGGACGAGGGCGGCCGGCACACGCCGTTCTTCAACAACTACCGTCCGCAGTTCTACTTCCGCACCACCGACGTGACCGGTGTGGTGACGCTGCCGGAGGGCACCGAAATGGTGATGCCCGGTGACAACACCAACATCTCGGTGAAGCTGATCCAGCCCGTCGCCATGGAGGACGGTCTGCGCTTCGCGATCCGCGAAGGTGGCCGCACCGTCGGCGCTGGCCGGGTCGTCAAGATCATCAAGTAGGTCTGTAGAACACGAAGCCCGGATTCCCGATTTCGGCGGTCCGGGCTTCGTGCTGTTCGGAGTGAAATACTGCCGACAGCGCTGGCCGGGGCTACGATCTGGTTGTCTCGAGGGCGACGGATAAACAGATCGCGGCCGGGAGGTTCCGATGTCGTTCGTGATCGCGGCGCCGGAATACGTGGCGGCCGCGGCAACTGACCTGGCGAATATCGGCTCGGCGATCAGCTCGGCCAATTCGGCAGCGGCCTTCCCAACGTCTGGAGTGCTGGCTGCGGGCGCCGATGAGGTGTCGGAGGTCATCGCTGCGCTATTCGGCGCGCACGCTCAGACCTATCAGGCGTTCAGCGCTCAAGCGGCGTCTTTCCATCAGCAGTTCGTCCGGCTCATGAATGCCGGCTCGGCGGAATATGCCTTCGCCGAGGCCGCCAACGCTTCGCCTCTGCAGACTCTGCAGCAGGATCTGCTCGGCGCGATCAACGCGCCTACGGAATTGCTGCTGGGGCGCCCCCTGATCGGCAACGGCGCCAACGCCGCCCCGGGATCCGGGGCGAACGGCCAGGCCGGCGGGTTGTTGTGGGGCACCGGTGGCGCTGGCGGGTCCGGCGGCGCCGCCCACCCGAACGGCGGCAACGGCGGACCCGCAGGGCTCTTCGGCACCGGCGGAGCGGGTGGGAACGGCTTAGGCGAATCCGCCGCCATCGGCGGGCACGGCGGGGCGGGTGGAGCCGGCGGCTTGATCTTCGGCACCGGCGGTGCCGGTGGGGCGGGCGGGTTCTCGACAACGTCTTCTTCGGCCGATTTCAAGGGAGCTTTCGGTGGGGCCGGCGGCAATGCCGGGCTGTTCGGCCTCGGCGGGGCCGGCGGTGCGGGCGGCGATTACGTAGGAGGTGGAACCGCGTCCGACGGATGGGGGGGTAACGGCGGCATGGGTGGGCTGATCTTCGGCCGCGGCGGCGCCGGTGGGCCCACTGGGACAGGGTTGGCTGGTTTCGGCGGGAACGCCGGTCTGTTCGGGGTCGGCGGCTCGGGCGGCGCCGCGACCGGTGCGAACGGCGACGGTGGTTTCGGCGGCATCGGCGGGCAGATTTTCGGCGCTGGCGGCATCGGCGGGCCAGCCACCGGAGTCGACGGAGCTGCCGGAGAAGGCGGCCAGGCCGTACTATTCGGCAGCGGTGGCGTCGGCGGCGCGGCCACCGGCGAGGGAGGGGAGGCGGGCTGGGGAGGCCTCGGTGCCTTGGTGATCGGCAACGGTGGTGCCGGCGGAATCGCCACCGGCGACAACGGCCTGGGTGGCACCGGTGGTTTCGCCCAATGGATCGGTGACGGCGGTGCCGGCGGGTCCGCCACCGGTTTTAAAGGCCAGGGCGGTAACGGCGCTCACGCCGCGTGGATCGGGAATGGTGGCGCCGGTGGCAACAGCGGGCCGTCAGCGACGGCGGGTGGCACCGGTGGCACCGGCGGGACGCTGTTCGGCGCGCACGGCGCAGCCGGTGTAGTAGTGCCGTGACCGCGCCGGACCATACCCGATACCGGGTTTATCACTGCCCAAAATTTGTGATCGGTAGCGCCGACGCCAGCGTTACTCTGACTTCACCTTTCGGTCGAAATGAGGAGCACACGTGTTAGCGCGCTACGTGAAAGCACAGTTGACGGTTTTGCTGTTCGGCGGGCTCGTCGGGCCGATCTTTCTGGTCGTCTACTTCGCAATAGGCCAGCAAAGTCTGCTGCAGTGGATGTTCTATGTTGGTTTGCTCATCACCGTGGCCGACGTGCTGATCGCGCTCTGGTTGACCAACTACGGCGCGCAGTCGGCCGCCAAATCGGCCGAGCTCGAGCAGCACGGCGTGTTGGCCCTCGCGCAGATCACCGGCCTCACCGAAACGGGCACCCGCATCAATGAGCAACCACTGGTGAAGGTGAACCTGCACATCTCCGGACCGGGATTGGTACCGTTCGACAGTCAAGACCGGGTCATCGCCAGCATTACCCGGCTCGGCAACCTGACCGCACGCAAGCTCGTGGTTCTGGTGAACCCCACCAGTCAGGAATACCAAATCGACTGGGAGCGTAGCGCGCTGGTCAACGGCCTGATGCCCGCCCAGTTCACTTTGGCCGAGGACAACAAGACTTACGACCTCAGTGGTCAGGCCGGCCCGCTGATGGAGATCCTGCAGCTACTCAAGGCCAATAACATTCCGCTGAACCGGATGGTCGATATGCGGTCGAACCCGGCGCTGCGAGAGCAGGTCCAAGCAGTGGTGCGCCGAGCGGCCGCACAACAAGCGCCGGCGCCGACGGCGCCCCCCGCCCAGCCCCCACCGGTCGCCACGCCACCACAACAGTCGATCGCCCAGCGGCTCCAAGAGCTGGAGAACCTACGGGCCAGCGGTGCGCTGACCGACGCGGAGTACGACAGCCGACGGGCCCAGATCATCTCCGAAATCTGACGAAGAGCTGGGGTCGCCTCCACTTGCCGAGCAGACGCAAAATCCCCCGACACGCCGCACCGTCGGGGGATTTTGCGTCTGCTCGGCACAACTCTAGCCGAGTTAGAACACGTTTCAGTTTCGCTGCTAGCCTGACTTCGTCTCTAACGGCGAAGAAGGGGATAATTCGTGGCCGGACCGGCTGGACCACTGCAAGGATGCGTGGCATTCATTACCGGCGCTGCCCGGGCCCAAGGGCGGGCGCATGCCGTACGGCTCGCCCGGGAAGGCGCGGACGTCATCGCTCTCGACATCTGCGCGTCGGCGTCCAGCAGTCTGACTTATGCGCCGGCCACCCCGGAAGATCTCGCTGAGACCGTCCGCCTGGTCGAGGCCGAGGGTCGCAAGATACTGGCCCGCGAGGTGGACGTCCGCGATGACGCGGCGCTGAAGCAATTGGTCGCCGACGGCGTCGAACAGTTCGGCCGGCTCGACGTCGTGGTCGCCAACGCCGGTGTGCTGGGCTGGGGCCGACTTTGGGAACTCACCGACGAGCAGTGGGACACCGTCATCGGGGTCAACCTGACGGGTACCTGGCGCACCCTGCGCGCCACCGTGCCCGCGATGATCGAGGCCGGCAACGGAGGCTCGATTGTGATGGTCAGCTCGTCTGCGGGGCTGAAGGCGACACCGGGCAACGGCCACTACTCGGCCAGCAAGCACGGAGTCACCGCGCTGACCAACTCGTTGGCGATCGAGGTCGGTGAATATGGCATCCGGGTCAACTCCATCCACCCGTATTCGATCGACACCCCGATGGTCGAGCCGGAGGTGATGATGAAGATCTTTGCCGAGCATCCCGGCTTCCTGCACAGCTTTCCGCCAATGCCGTTGCAACCCAAAGGCTTCATGTCGGCCGATGAGGTAGCCGATGTGGTGGTCTGGCTCGCCGGCGATGGTTCCGCCGCTTTGACAGGTACGCAGGTCCACGTAGACAAGGGCGCCTTGAAGTACTGAATCGCCATCGTGTATGAACACCACGTGACCAGTAGCTCAGGCGTACAACACAGCGACCACGGAATTGTGATCGTCGGCGGCGGCCTTGCCGCCGCCCGGACCGCCGAGCAATTGCGCCGATCCGAGTTCTCCGGTCGCATCACGATCGTCAGCGACGAGACGCATCTGCCGTACGACCGACCGCCGCTCTCCAAGGAGGTGCTGCGCAAAGAAGTCGACGACGTGGCCCTCAAACCGCGCGCGTACTACGACGAGAACGACATCGTCCTGAGGCTGGGTTCGGCCGCCACCAGCCTAGATACCGCGGCGCAGACGGTGACCCTCGCCGACGGAGCCGTGCTCGGCTACGACGAACTGGTCATCGCGACCGGCCTGGTGCCCCGGCGCATTCCCGCGTTCCCGGACCTCGAGGGCATCCGGGTGCTGCGCTCGTTCGACGAGAGCATGGCCCTGCGCCGGCACGCAACCGAGGCGCAGCGCGCCGTGGTCATCGGCGCCGGCTTCATCGGCTGCGAGGTGGCGGCCAGCCTGCGCAGCCTGGGAGTAGACGTGGTGCTGGTTGAGCCGCTGCCGACCCCACTCGCGGCGGTGCTCGGCGAACAGATCGGCGGGCTGGTGGCGCGACTGCACCGGGACGAAGGCGTCGACGTCCGCACCGGGGTCAGCGTCGCGGAAGTGCGCGGCCAGGGCCACGTCGACTCGGTGGTGCTGAGCGACGGCACCGAGCTGACGGCCGACCTGGTGGTCGTGGGCATCGGTTCGCGACCGGCAACCGAGTGGCTCGACGGAAGCGGCGTCGCGGTTGACAACGGCGTCATCTGCGATGAAGCCGGCCGCACCACCGTGCCCAATGTGTGGGCGCTCGGTGACGTCGCCTCCTGGCGTGATTCGACTGGACATCAAGTGCGCGTAGAACATTGGAGCAACGTTGCCGACCAGGCCCGGGTTGTGGTGCCTGCGATGCTCGGGCAGGACGTGCCGTCGGCTGTGGTGGTCCCGTACTTCTGGAGCGACCAATACGACGTCAAGATCCAGTGCCTGGGAGAACCCGAAGCCACCGACATCGTGCACCTGATCGAGGACGACGGCCGTAAGTTCCTGGCCTACTACGAGCGTGACGGAGTCGTTGTCGGCGTAGTAGGCGGTGGGATGCCCGGCAAGGTCATGAAGGTCCGCGCCAAGATTGCCGGCGCCGCTCCGATCGCCGAATTGTTGGGCTGACCACGCGGTCGATCAGCTAGATCCTGGTGCCCGCAAGCTCGACTTCGGAGCTGTTGGTGGTTTGGATGGCGGCGGCCAGTTGGTCGGCGATCGCTGGTGCGGCGGCGATGGTCGCGGCGGATTCGTGGGTGTGGGCGTCGCCGTTTGCATCGGTGACGTGGGCTCCGGCTTCGCGGGCGATCAGGGTCCCCGCCGCAGTGTCCCAGGGCTTGTTGGACATCATGATGCAGGCGTCGATTGCTCCTTCGGCGACGAAGGCGAGGTCCAGCGTCGCCGCTCCGACCATCCGGATGCGTTCGACGCGGGGCACGAGTTCGGCGGTGAGCGCGAGCCGCTGCTCATTCAGTTTGGCCGCGTCAGCGCCGACGGCGTAGTCGCCAAGGGACACGATCGCCTCGTCGAGGCTGTCGGTCTGGCTGGCTGAGATGGGTTGGCCGTTGCGGAATGCGCCGTTGTCTTCCATGGCGTGGTAAGTACGGCCGAGTAGCGGCGCCCGGGTGACGGCGACGACCGCGCGCCCGCGATGCAGCAGTGCGAGCGATACCGAGCACAGCGGTAGACCATGAACGAAGTTCGACGTTCCGTCGATAGGGTCGAGAACCCAAAGCCATTCTGTCGTATTGATGTTTGTGTGGTGCTGGGATTCCTCGGCAAGTAATTGAATGTCAGGTGTGGTCTGGGCCAGGTAAGCCGCTATATCGTCCTGAATCGCGAGATCTATATCGGTGACCAGGTCACGGTCGCCTTTGTGTTGCACGGCGCTTGGCTGCGACGACCCCAAGGTTTTGGCACCGATTTGCGTTGCTTGCCAAGCTATTTCGAGAAGATCCTGATTGGTCTTCATGCGACAGGTTGCCTCGCTTCCAGTTGCGCTCCGAACGCGTAGTCAAGCACGGAGCGTAGTCCGGTCGTCTGTTCCTGCCTTCCCAGCATAGCGGGTCGGCGATTCCATGCCGCGTGGGTATGGCAGCCAGGTGGCAAAGGTGCAGGTCGTGTGGCCGACGACGGTCTATCGCCCCTCCCCGCGTATGTGCCTTGTGCCACAAGATAATCCGTATCGTGACCTAGCTCACTGGCCTGGGCATCTCCGGCGGTCAGCGGGATCGACGACCGGTGTACCCGACGTCACGAAATTGTCCGCACAGGCCTCGTCGAAGGCTGGTGCTGGAACAGGTTTACCGACGCCTGTTGGATATCTCTGTGATCGCGGCGACTGCCCTGGCTTCGGCCGCTAAGTCGGGCCACTGTCTCGGAGGTCAATGCCGATGGACCGCATGCAATGCAGATGCGTCGAATGTGACCGACTTTGACATTCGCGCAGGAGCATACGCATGCGGGGCCGCAGAGTCCGACTTAACGGCTGCTGCCGGCGCGGCTTTATCCGACGAATCCAGCAAGCAACTTTGCAGGCAGGTGATGTGACATGACCTTGATCGACGACAAATTCGACGGCGCCAGCGCGATCCCGACGATCGCGCTTAATGACGAGGCGCAGATGCCGGTACTCGGCTTGGGCGTCGCTAAGTTGTCCGACGTCGAAACGGAAAGCTCGGTAACCGCTGCGTTGGAAGCCGGCTGCCGACTGATCGACACCGCAGCTGCCTACGGAAATGAGATTGCCGTCGGCCGTGCGATAGCCGCATCGGGCCTTCCCCGCGAGGAGTTATTCGTCACCACCAAGCCGGGTACCTCCAACCAGGGCTTCGAAACTGCCCAGGAAGCCTGCAAAGCCAGCTGGACCGGCTCGGCCTGCAGTACCTCGACCTCTACCTGATCCACTGGCCCGCGCCGACGCTGGGGCAAGTTCGTAGACAGCTTCGAGGGCATGATCGAGTCGAGAGAACAGGGCCACGTCCGCTCGATCGGCGTGTCGAACTTCACCGAGGGACACCTGGCCGAGGAGATCGACAAACTTCGAGGTGCCGGCCGTCAACCAGATCGAACTGCACCCTCGGCTCAACCAGGCTGAGCTTCGTCAGACCCACGCCGAGCATGACGTTGTCACCCAGGCCTACAGCCCGCTGGGAGTGGGCAGATTGATCGACGAACCGACCGTCACGTTGATCGCCGGCGATTACGGCCGCACGCCCGCGCAGGTGCTGGTCCGCTGGAATCTGCAGCTGAACGATCGTTGTCTCGCGTTCGTCCAAGCCTGAGCGTGTCGCCGAGAATCTGGATGTGTTCGACTTCGCCCTGGAATCCGACACATGGAGGTCCTTGACGCGCCTGCACGACTGCACCGGGTGCTGCACGATCCGATGACTTTCACGGGGACCTAGTCGCTGCGCGGTGCTCTCTTCACTGGCGAGCAGACGCAGAATCGCATCCGACCCGCCGGGTTGATGCGATTCTGCGTCTGCTGGCGCGTGGGCTATTGCCAGTTCACCGGCGGGCCGTGCGGGTGGCATTCGCCCAGAACCTGCAGCTCGCCGCCCGGCCAGCTACGAGCACGCACCAGGAACCTGATCGGCGCACCCGGCCCGTCGATGGCCGGCTCGAGGGTGAGATGCGCAAACGGCGACCGGGCATCGGCTTGTGCGCCCAGTGCGTCGGCCCCGTCGAGGATCGCCTCGCGTTCGTCGCCGGACAGGTATTGCCAGGTGATCGAATGCCACAGCACGGTCAACGCTCCGTCGGGCAGAGCGAGGCCGGCCACCGCGTCGCCGCCGCCTGCCGCTCCAGCCGCACGGGAACCTTCCGGGCGACCGCGATGGCGCCGCGCAGCCGGTCCAGCCGCGCGCTCTGGTCGGGCCAGACGTAGCTCAACACGGTCATTTCCCCGTCGGCGCCGATGACGTCGATGGGCGCGATGTCGTACCCGTGCCGTTCGACGATCCGCACCGCACCCCGCGGCGGCAACGCGCCGCGCCACGCGTCGTCGATGGTCACCGGCGAGTCGGCCGGTCCCCATTGGCCGCCGGCGTAACGGTAGCGGTAATGGTCCGCCCGCAGGTTCAGCCCGGCGCTCGATCCGATCTCGAAAAGCCTTATCGGAAAACCGAATTCACGGTTGATGCGCAGCAATCCGCCGATCAGCGCGGCCGATCGGCCCACCTCGTTGGTCTGCGGCGGCTGACCCAGTGCCGCATGCAGCGAGCCGGAATGGTTGGCCGCGGCGACCACGATCTGCGGCCACGCCCGCTCGCCGTCCCAGCTGCCGCCGGTGCTGGGATACCAGCGGCGCAATGCCGGCGCCCGGCCGTCGAGCACCAGCCGGTGCAGCCCGCCGAGCAGCCGAAGCGGCACCGCGTGACGTGCCGAATCATCTTCGTGGCCGGACAAAATCGTTGCGAAGACGCCGCCGGCTTCGACGTCGGTGGCCACCAGCTCGAACAGTTCGTCGTACATCGGGGAGCCGGACGTGCCGCAGAACCGTCCCTGCGACCGCAGTGTGTGCACCAGGTGCTCGCCGCCGGCTTGGCATTCATGCGTCCAAGCTCTCAAGCCCGGCGCCGACGACGTCGAACGCGTTTCCGAGCGCTTCGGGCAACGTCCCGATTCGTCGCTCAGCCAGTGCTCGTAGGCGCCAGCGCGACCCCCAGCATTGTCCAGGCGACGGTCTGGGGCAGCGGGTCGGTGGTCTTGAGGCCCAGCCGGCGAGCCACGAAGCCGGCCATCACCTCGCGCCAGCCGGCGTACATGGTCATCGAATAGGCCTGCAGCTCGGCGGTTTGCAGGATGACCCGCATGCGCTGGCGGTGCCGGACGGTCTCGCACTCGTCGAAGGTGTTGAAAGCCAACAGCGCCGCGCGCAGCGCCTCGGCCAACCGAACCTGTGGGTCGACGTTGTCGAGCAGATCCTGCAGATGCGCGAGGTGGGTGTCGAAGTCGCCCCAGAGGATGGCGTTCTTGGACGCGTAGTAGCGGAACAGCGTGCGGCGCGAGATGCCGGCGGCATGCGCGACATCGTCGACGCTCACCTCGGCGAAACCGCGGGCGGTGAACAACTCGATGGCGACGTCGGTGATGTGCTGCGGTGTCGTCGAGCGGCGCCGGCCCACCCGCGACTGCGGCACATCAGACCCGCCCTTCCATTGCGGCACTCGATGCCATATTGTGTCCAGATCGACCCATCATTGTCGAGTCCTAACGAGAGGCGGATTCACATGGACCACGAGACCGAGACTGACACCGAGCTTGTCACCGAAACCCTGGTCGAAGAAGTGTCCATCGACGGTATGTGCGGGGTCTACTGACCGTGCCTGCGCCCGCGCAGGCTCGTCAGGCGACAACAGCTGTTCGACCCTGATCGCGGCTGGCGGTTGCACCCGCAGGTGGCGGTTCGGCCAGAGCCGTTCGGCGCACTGCTCTATCACTTCGGCACCCGCAAGCTGTCTTTTCTGAAGAACCGCACCATCCTTGCGGTGGTGCGGTCGCTGGCCGACCATCCCGATGTCCGGTCCGCCTGCCGCGCCGCGGGAGTCGACGACGCCGGGCAGGGCCCCTACCTGCACGCGTTGGGTGTGCTGGCCGATTCCAACATGCTGGTGCCCCAGGAGGATCAACAATGACTGCCAGCCCATGCCGTGTCCCGCTCTCATCGAGCAGTTCGAGCACGGCCTGGACGCTCCCATCTGCCTGACCTGGGAGCTGACCTACGCGTGCAACCTGGCTTGCGTGCATTGCCTGTCGTCGTCGGGCAAACGCGATCCGCGCGAGTTGTCCACCCGCCAGTGCATGGACATCATCGACGAGCTGGAACGCATGCAGGTGTTCTACGTGAACATCGGTGGCGGGGAACCCACTGTGCGCCCGGACTTTTGGGAGCTGGTGGACTACGCCACCGCGCACCACGTCGGGGTGAAGTTCTCCACCAACGGGGTCCGGATCACCCCCGAGGTCGCCGCGCGGTTGGCGGCCAGCGACTACGTCGATGTCCAGATCTCGCTCGACGGCGCCACCGCCGAAGTCAACGACGCCGTCCGCGGCGCCGGGTCATTCGACATGGCGGTGCGTGCGCTGGAAAACCTGGCCGAGGCAGGCTTCTCCGACGCCAAGATCTCCGTCGTGGTCACCCGGCACAACGTCGACCAGCTCGACGAATTCGCGGCGTTGGCAAGCCGTTACGGCGCCACGCTGCGGATCACCCGGCTGCGTCCGTCGGGCCGGGGCGCGGATGTCTGGGAAGACCTGCACCCCACCGCCGCCCAGCAGGTCCAGCTCTACGACTGGCTGGTCGCCAAGGGTGAGGGGGTGCTCACCGGCGACTCCTTCTTCCATCTGGCGCCGCTCGGCCAGTCCGGCGCCCTGGCCGGCCTGAACATGTGCGGAGCCGGCCGGGTGGTGTGCCTGATCGACCCCGTCGGCGATGTGTACGCCTGCCCGTTCGCCATCCACGACCGCTTCCTGGCGGGAAACGTGTTGGCCGACAGCGGTTTTGGGCGATCGCCAACGTCTGGAAGAACGCCCCGCTGTTTCGGGAGCTGCGCGAGCCGCAGTCCGCGGGCGCCTGCGGCAGCTGCGGGCACTACGACAGCTGCCGGGGCGGGTGCATGGCGGCGAAATTCTTCACCGGCCTGCCGCTGGACGGGCCGGATCCCGAATGCGTCCAAGGACACAGCGCGCCGGCACTGGCCCGCGAACGCGAAACGCCGCGGCCCCGGGCCGACCACTCTCGGCGGCAGCCGGTCCGCCAACCGGTGCCGCTGACGCTGTCCGTGAGACCGCCGGCGGCACCGCCGGCGCGGCTGTGCAACGAAAGCCCCCTGTAGCTGTGGCCGACGAATGGTTCGAAACGGTCGCCATCGCGCAGCAACGCGCTAAGCGGCGGCTGCCGAAATCCGTTTATTCCTCCCTGATTTCGGCCAGCGAAAAGGGAATCACGGTCGCCGACAACGTCGAAGCTTTCAGTGAACTCGGATTTGCACCCCATGTCATTGGCGCGCTGGAAAAGCGCGACCTGTCGACCACCGTTATGGGACAGGATATTTCGCTGCCGGTAGTCATTTCACCGACCGGTGTTCAGGCGGTCGATCCAGACGGTGAGGTCGCCGTCGCGCGGGCCGCGGCGGCACGCGGAACGGCGATGGGGTTGTCCTCGTTCGCCAGCAAGCCGATCGAAGAGGTCATCGCCGCCAACCCCAAGGTCTTCTTCCAGGTGTACTGGCTCGGCGGACGCGACGCGATCGCCGAGCGGGTCGAGCGGGCGCGCCAGGCCGGTGCGGTCGGTTTGATCGTCACCACCGACTGGACGTTCTCGCATGGCCGGGACTGGGGCAGCCCCAAGATCCCGGAGGAGATGAACCTGCGGACCATCCTGCGGCTGTCGCCGGAGGCGATCACCAAGCCGCGCTGGCTGTGGAAGTTCGGCAAGACGCTGCGGCCACCGGACCTGCGGGTGCCGAACCAGGGCCGCCGCGGCGAGCCTGGACCCCCCTTCTTCGCCGCCTACGGGGAGTGGATGGGCACGCCACCGCCGACCTGGGAAGACATCGCCTGGCTGCGCGAACTGTGGGGCGGACCGTTCATGCTCAAGGGCGTGATGCGGGTCGACGACGCCAAAAGAGCTGTGGATGCGGGTGTTTCGGCGATATCGGTGTCCAACCACGGTGGCAACAACCTGGACGGCACGCCGGCGTCGATCCGCGCGCTGCCCGCGGTAGCGGCGGCGGTCGGCGACCAGGTCGAGGTGTTGCTGGACGGTGGCATCCGGCGCGGCAGCGACGTCGTCAAGGCGGTGGCGCTGGGGGCGCGGGCGGTGATGATCGGCCGCGCCTACCTGTGGGGCCTCGCCGCGACCGGGCAGGCCGGCGTCGAAAACGTTCTTGACATTCTGCGCGGAGGTATCGACTCGGCGCTGATGGGCCTTGGGCATGGGTCGGTTCACGATCTCGCCCGGCGACATTCTCGTGCCGGCCGGTTTTGCCCGGGCGCTGGGTGTGCCTCCGGCTCGGGAGGACTAGCCGAGAGCTGAGCCGGAATGGTCCGAATTTGGGTCAAGTTTTAACTGATTGGATTCGAGCGCGGACTGGCATTGGCGAGTGGAAACTGACGTCCGCGCAAATTGTGTACGCGCGTGGCAACCGTGACGGACGAGCCGAACTTCGGCCGTTCGATGAACAGCCCAGAAAAAAATTAATTTTGATGGCACAACAATTGGTGCACACCAGGTGAATTCGTCCTACCATCACCGAGTGCCCGTACTCGGCGAATTAGGAACTGCGACGTCGAGCCAGCTATCAGGCACCTCGCCGTCGATATTGGTCCCGCTGGGGTCGACCGAACAGCACGGTCCGCACCTGCCGTTGGACACCGACACCCGGATCGCGACCGCCGTCGCCCGGGGCGCAGGCCAGTCTGCAGGGCCGCGCCTCGAGCAAGACTGGCTGGTGGCGCCGGCCATCGCCTACGGCGCCAGCGGCGAGCACCAAAGCTTCGCCGGAACGATCTCCATCGGCACCGAGGCCCTGACGATGCTGCTGGTGGAGTACGGCAGGTCGGCCGCCTGCTGGGCCCAGCGCCTGGTCTTCGTCAACGGCCACGGCGGCAATGTCGGCGCGCTGAACAGCGCGGCGGCAGTCTGCGCGCCGAAGGCCGCGACGCCGGCTGGTGCCCCTGCGCCGCCGCCGGCGGCGACGCCCACGCCGGCCACACCGAAACATCGGTGTTGCTGCATATCTCGCCGGCCGATGTGCTGACCGACCGGTGGCTCGCCGGCAACGGGGCGCCGCTGCCCGAACTGCTGCCGTCGATGCGCCGCGGCGGAGTCGCGGCGGTCAGCCCGGTCGGCGTGCTGGGCGACCCGACCACCGCGACCGCGGCCGAGGGCAAGCGCATCTTCTCCGAGATGGTCGACGGCTGTGTGCGTCGCGTCGCCCGGTGGTCGCCGGGTCCCGACGGGATGCTGACATGAGTCAGCCCCGACTGCCTGACGGATTCGCCGTCCAGGTCGATCGCCGCGTCCGGGTGCTCGGCGACGGCTCGGCCCTGCTCGGTGGCTCACCGACCCGGCTGCTGAAGCTGGCCCCCGCCGCCCAGGGCATGCTGTCCGACGGCCGGCTGAAGGTGCGCGACGAGGTCAGCGCCCAATTGGCCCGCACCCTGCTGGACGCCACGGTGGCACATCCCCGGCCCGCCGGTGGCCCGTCGCACCGTGACGTGACCGTGGTAATTCCGGTGCGGGACAACGTTTCTGGCGTGCGGCGTCTGGTGAGCCCACTGCGCGGGCTGCGCGTCATCGTGGTGGACGACGGCTCGTCGTTCGCCGATCGAGCCGGAGACTTCGCCGGCGCGCACTGCGACATCGAAGTGCTGCGCCACCCCCGCAGCAAGGGCCCGGCGGCGGCACGCAACACCGGGCTGGCCGCCTGCACCACCGACTTCGTCGCGTTTCTGGATTCCGATGTCTCGCCGCGCCGCGGCTGGCTGGAAGCCCTGCTCGGTCATTTCTGCGATCCCACCGTCGCCCTGGTCGCCCCGCGCATCGTCGGCCTGGCGCACAGCGAGAATCTGGTAGCGCGCTACGAGGCGGTGCACTCGTCACTGGACCTCGGACAGCGCGAAGCGCCGGTGTTACCGCACAGCACGGTGTCCTACGTTCCCAGCGCGGCGATCATCTGTCGCCGCTCGGCCATTCGTGACGTCGGCGGCTTCGACGAGACCATGCAGTCCGGCGAGGACGTCGACCTGTGCTGGCGGCTGATCGAAGCCGGCGCCCGGCTGCGCTACGAGCCGATTGCGCTGGTGGCCCACGATCACCGCACCGAACTGCGGGATTGGCTGGCGCGCAAGGCGTTTTATGGCGGCTCGGCGGCTCCGCTGTCGGTGCGTCACCCGGACAAGACGGCCCCGGTGGTGATCAGCGGCTGGGCGCTGACGGCCTGGATCCTGATGGCGCTCGGAACGAGCCTCAGCCAACTGGCGTCGATCGTGGTCGCCGTCCTGACCGGTCGCCGGATCGCCAGAGCCATGCGCGGCGCCGAGACTTCGCTCTCGGACGTTGCGGCGATCGCCAGCCGCGGCCTGTGGTCGGCGGCGCTGCAACTGGCCTCGGCCCTGTGCCGGCACTACTGGCCGCTGGCGTTGCTCGCGGCCCTCGTGTCGCGCCACTGTCGACGGGTCATCCTGGTCGCGGCGGTCATGGACGGGGTAGTGGACTGGCTTGGGCGCAGGGATGCCAGAGCTGAGGACGCCGAACCGATCGGGCTGCTGACCTATCTGCTGCTCAAGCGTATCGACGATCTGGCGTACGGCTTGGGGCTGTGGCGGGGTGTCGTGCGCGAACGCAACCTTCGCGCGCTCAAACCGCAGATCCGAACCTAGTCGCCTTGACTAGGGCGGTTGGAGCGCACGCTGACGTGCTGATCGTTGGCGCCGGCAGTGCTGGATCAGTTGTTGCCGAACGCCTTTCCGCCGATCCCGGCCGCAACGTGACCGTCCTCGAGGCGGGGCCGGCGCTGACCGATTCCGGGCTTGCTGGCGCGAACGAACAACGGGTTGCAACTGCCGATCGGAGCCGGCAGCCCGCTGGTCCAGCGCTATCAGACCCGCCTCACCGACGGCCCGTGCGCCGATTGCCGATCGTGCGGGGGGCGACGGTCGGGGGTTCCGGCGCGGTCAACGGCGGGTATTTCTGCCGCGGATTGCCGGGCGATTTCGATCGCGCCGCGATTCCCGGCTGGGCATGGTCGGACGTTCTCGACCACTTCCGCGCCATCGAGACGGACCTGGATTTCGGCGGTGCCGCACATGGCGAGTCCGGGCCAATCCTGGTTCGCCGTACTCACGAAATGACCGGCACCACTGAACGTTTCCTGGCCGCCGCGGAGCAAGCCGGGTTTCCCTGGATCGCCGACCTCAATGATTGCGGACCGGAGTTGCCTTCGGGAGTGGGTGCGGTCCCGCTCAACATCGTCGACGGTGTGCGTGTTGGATCGGGTGCGGGATATCTGATGCCGGCTCTGGGACGCTCGAACCTGACCTTGTTGGCGCGGACGCGGGCGGTGCGCTTGCGTTTCTCCGGAACCGCGGCAGTGGGAGTCGACGCGGTTGGCCCAGAAGGACCGATTACCATTACGGCTGATCGAATCATTCTGTGCGCCGGTGCTATTCAGTCGGCGCATCTGCTGATGCTATCCGGGGTCGGGGACGAAGGCGCGCTGCGGGCGTCGGCGTACCGGTGGTGGCGCCGTTGCCGGTTGGGATGTCGTGCATCGACCACCCGGAGTGGGTATTGCCTACGACCTGGACCGTGGCTGCCGGCCGGCCGGTGCTGGAGGTCGTGCTCACCACCCCTGATGGCATCGAGATCAGGCCGTACACGGGCGGGTTCGTTGCGATGACCGGCGACGGCACCCCGGGCCATCCCGACTGGCCGCATATCGGGGTGGCGCTGATGCAGCCGCGGGCGCGCGGGCGAATTACGCTGGTCTCGCCGAATCCTGAGGTGGCTCCGCTAATCGAGCATCGCTACGACAGCGAGCCCGAAGATGTCGCGGCGCTGCGCAAGGGCAGCGAGTTGGCCCGTGAGTTGGTCAGTGCGGCAACGCATGTCGGAGAGCCGGCCTGGTCGACGTCGCAACACCTTTGTGGCACCGCCCCGATGGGCGCCGGCGACGACCCGCGAGCCGTCGTTGATCCTCGGTGCCGGGTGCGCGGGATCGAGAATCTGTGGGTGATCGACGGTCCATCCTGCCGGTGATCACCAGCCGCGGTCCGCATGCAACCATCGTGATGCTCGGGCACCGGGCCGCGGAGTTCGTTGTGTGAATCCGGCCCAGCGGTGCCAGCCAGGCGTAGCTCAGCCAGGCCTAGCGTCGACGATCAATAAGCCCGGTGGCGGCCCGCCGACTCTTCGTCGTACCCCTGTTGTCCCCAAGCCTCGGGAGAATAAGCCGGCGTTCCCGGCCGGGCCGCGTGTCGAGACTCCCCTGCTGCTGCGGCTGGCATCGGTCCTACCGGCGGCACAGCCGAGGCTGGCGAGGTTGTCGCCGGAGCGTAATCCGGCGCCGCCGCCTCGATCGCCGCTGCCGGCGTGCTGACGGCTGTCGGCGCCGCCGCCGCCGCTGTTGCATAATTCGGCGTTGCCGGCTGCAGCGCCGCCGCAGGCGTGCTGACGGCTGCCGGCGCCGCCGCTACCGGTGTGCTGGCCGCTGCCAGCGCCGCCGGTGCCACCGGTGCGGGCGAAGCCGCCATTGTCAGGAATCCCGCAGATGCCGCGGGCGCGGAACCGCCTGCCGCCCCCGCTGCTGTCCCCGGCAAGCTTGATGCCACGGAACCGGCCGATGCCGAGCCGCCGATGGCCGACTGCGCCGCCGTCAGCGTCTGGCCGCTGGGTGCGCCGGTCACGCTCAGCACACCTTGCTCGATGGGCTGCAGAGGCGAGGCGTTTGCGGCTTCGGCCAGGGCGTACTGAGTCGCACCGACGCTCAGGAGCTGAACAAATTGCTCAGGAAATAGGCCGCCTGGGCGCTGAGCGCCTGATAGGCCTGTGCGTGCGCGTCGAACAGCGCCGCAACGCTCGCCGGCACTTATCGGCGCCTGCAGCCGGGACGCCTGATGTTGGCTCTACCGCCGCGGTGTTGGCAGAGCTGATCGTTGAACCGACATCAGCCAGGTCGGTTGCAGGCGACGCTGCGTACTCAGGTCGCGGCATCGACATAAGACATCGAGGGTTCCCTGAGATAGTCGGGCTGTCGGTGGTCCCACAAGACTAGCGTTGCTTGCGCGATCGTGGCTTCGTTTACCGAATCTATGCGAGGGCGTTAGCGAAGTTAACCATTGCGGCCAGGGGACAGCACGCGTCAGCGATTAATAAGGAATTTCCCTATAAATCGCGGTCGCCGCGCGTCCGATGAACACGGTGGCGAGAATTCAGCCGGCCGGCGTGACCCAGGTGGTGATGTCGGCGTAGACGACCTCGTTTCCGTCGCGATCGGTCACGCTCACCGGCACCACCACGTCGACGCCGTCGGTGATCTGGGTAAGTCCGGCGGGTCCAGCTCGGCCCGCGCCCGCAGCGACGTGGTGGCCTTTGCCAGGTATTGGACGGTCATCGCTTTGGTATCCAGCGGTGGCTGCGACGGCACCGTCGCTTCCATCAGCATCCCCATCGCCACCTCGGCGGCATTGCAGGACGCGATCGCGTGCACGGTGTGCAAGTGGTTGTAGACGATGAACCACTTGGGCACCTCGACCTCTGCCACGCCCGGCTCCATCCGGACCACGTGCGGCAGCACCGAGGCGAAATAGGGAACCCGCGCCACCGCCGCCGTCGAAAACAGGCCGCTGCCGCCCGGACGGCCGGAAAGGCTCTGCCATACCTCATAGGTGCTGCTAGGGCTGGTCATGACGACAAACCTTACTGTCCAGCGGGTACCGTGGCCGGAGCCCTCGGGCGGCGCGCGCAGCACTGCAGATCACCAATGAGCCGAGATTTGGCTCGGGCCATGAATTAAGGCATACTGTTCGGGTTGCCTTGCGCCAGGTTCACGCCTGGCCGGGCATACGACCAGCGCCCACACGGGCGCGTCCGGTCCCATCCTTGGAGCGCGACCAATTTAGCTTGCAAGCGCGACAAGGCTGCGTGCGGGTGACACACCCGAGCGCGGGGGCCGGTGGACCAAGACAGGTAAACAGCGGCGCAGTATCCGGCGCGACGCTGATCGGCCCAGACGGGCCGATCGATTCGCGCGCCGGGAGGCACCAGGCCCGGACACGGGTCTAAGCGGGAGCAGGTCCGGACACGGACCTCAAGGAGTGAGGGTAGGAAAGCGTGGCGGGACAGAAGATCCGCATCAGGCTCAAGGCCTACGACCATGAGGCTATTGACGCATCGGCGCGCAAGATCGTCGAGACCGTCGTCCGCACGGGTGCCAGCGTCGTAGGCCCGGTGCCGCTGCCGACCGAGAAAAACATCTATTGCGTCATCCGCTCGCCGCACAAGTACAAGGACTCGCGAGAGCACTTCGAGATGCGCACGCACAAGCGGCTGATCGACATCCTTGACCCGACCCCGAAGACCGTTGACGCGCTGATGCGCATCGATCTGCCGGCCAGCGTCGACGTCAACATCCAGTAGGAGATCCAGAGCAATGGCGAGAAAGGGCATTCTGGGCACCAAGCTGGGCATGACGCAGGTGTTCGATGAGAACAACAGCGTCGTGCCGGTGACGGTGGTCAAGGCCGGGCCGAACGTGGTGACCCGCATCCGCACTCCGGAGCTTGACGGGTACAGCGCGGTGCAGCTGGCCTACGGCGAGATCAGTCCCCGCAAGGTCAACAAGCCGGTGACCGGCCAGTACGCCGCCGCGGGCGTCAACCCGCGCCGGCACCTGGCCGAGCTGCGTCTGGAGAACCCCGACGCGGCCGCCGCATACGAGGTCGGCCAAGAGCTGACCGCCGAGATCTTCGCCGACGGCAACTACGTCGACGTGACCGGTACCTCCAAGGGCAAGGGCTTCGCCGGAACCATGAAGCGACACGGCTTCAAGGGCCAGGGCGCCAGCCACGGTGCGCAGGCGGTGCACCGTCGTCCGGGTTCCATCGGTGGTTGCGCCACTCCGGCGCGGGTGTTCAAGGGCACCCGGATGTCCGGCCGGATGGGCAGCGACCGGGTGACCACCCAGAACCTGTTGGTGCACAAGGTCGATGCCGAGAACGGCGTGCTGTTGATCAAGGGCGCGGTGCCCGGCCGCACCGGTGGACTCGTCATGGTTCGCAGCGCGATCAAACGAGGTGAGAAGTAATGGCAGCCGAGAAAGCGCGAAAGCCAATCTCAAAGATCGACGTCAAGACGCCGGCCGGCAAGACCGAAGGCTCCGTTGAGCTGCCGGCCGAGTTGTTCGACGCACCCGCGAACATCGCGTTGATGCACCAGGTGGTCACCGCACAGCGGGCCGCGGCGCGGCAGGGCACGCACTCGACCAAGACGCGCGGCGAGGTCCGCGGTGGTGGCCGCAAGCCGTACCGGCAGAAGGGCACTGGACGCGCCCGGCAGGGCTCGACGCGTGCCCCGCAGTTCACCGGCGGTGGCGTCGTGCACGGTCCCAAGCCGCGCGACTACAGCCAGCGCACGCCCAAGAAGATGATCGCCGCCGCGCTGCGTGGCGCGCTGTCCGACCGGGCACGCAACGGCCGCATCCACGCGGTCACCGAGCTGGTGGCGGGTCAGACGCCGTCGACCAAGAGCGCCAGGGATTTTCTGGGCACGCTGACCGATCGCAAGCAGGTGCTGGTCGTCATCGGCCGTAGCGACGAGGCCGGCGCCAAGAGCGTGCGCAACCTGCCCGGTGTGCACATCCTGGCGCCGGACCAGCTCAACACCTACGACGTGCTGCGCGCCGACGACGTGGTGTTCAGCGTTGAGGCCCTCAACGCCTACATCGCCGCCAGCACGGCTAGCACCGAGGAGGTTTCGGCCTGATGGCGACCATCGCTGATCCCCGCGACATCATCCTGGCCCCGGTCATCTCGGAGAAGTCCTACAGCCTGCTCGATGACAACGTGTACACGTTCGTGGTGCACCCCGATTCGAACAAGACGCAGATCAAGATCGCTGTCGAGAAGATCTTCTCCGTCAAGGTCGCATCGGTGAACACCCTGAACCGCCAGGGCAAGCGCAAGCGCACCCGGGCCGGATACGGAAAGCGCAAGAGCACCAAGCGCGCCATCGTGACGTTGGCGCCGGGCAGCAAGCCGATCGAACTGTTCGGCGCACCGGCGTAGCCGCGCGCGAGAGAAAGACCTGATTAGACATGGCAATTCGCAAGTACAAGCCGACGACCCCGGGTCGCCGCGGTGCCAGCGTCTCCGACTTCGCCGAGATCACTCGCACGACGCCGGAGAAGTCGCTGGTGCGCCCGCTGCACGGTCAAGGGCGGGCGTAACGCGCACGGCCGGATCACCACCCGCCACAAGGGTGGCGGCCACAAGCGCGCCTACCGGGTGATCGACTTCCGTCGCAACGACAAAGACGGCGTCAACGCGAAGGTCGCGCACATCGAGTACGACCCGAACCGCACCGCGAACATCGCGTTGCTGCACTTCTTGGATGGCGAGAAGCGCTACATCATTGCGCCGCAGGGGCTTTCGCAGGGCGACGTGGTGGAATCGGGCGCCAACGCCGACATCAAGCCGGGTAACAACCTGCCGTTGCGCAACATCCCGGCCGGTACCTTGGTCCACGCCGTGGAGCTGCGGCCGGGCGGTGGCGCCAAGCTGGCGCGCTCGGCCGGGTCGAGCATCCAGTTGCTCGGCAAGGAGGCCACCTACGCGTCGCTGCGTATGCCCAGCGGTGAGATCCGCCGTGTCGACGTGCGCTGCCGCGCAACGGTCGGCGAGGTGGGCAACGCCGAGCAGGCCAACATCAACTGGGGCAAGGCCGGCCGGATGCGGTGGAAGGGCAAGCGCCCGTCGGTCCGTGGTGTCGTGATGAACCCGGTCGACCACCCGCACGGTGGTGGTGAGGGTAAGACCTCCGGTGGTCGTCACCCGGTCAGCCCGTGGGGCAAGCCCGAGGGCCGCACCCGAGATCGCAACAAAGCCAGTAACAAACTCATCGTCCGACGCCGGCGCACCGGCAAGAAGCACTCGCGCTAGGAAGTCGAGGAGTAAATATGCCACGCAGCCTGAAGAAGGGTCCGTTCGTCGACGACCATCTGCTCAAGAAGGTCGACGTGCAGAACGAGAAGAACAGCAAGCAGGTCATCAAGACCTGGTCGCGCCGGTCGACGATCATTCCCGACTTCATCGGCCACACCTTTGCCGTGCACGACGGCCGCAAGCACGTGCCGGTGTTCGTCACCGAGTCGATGGTGGGCCACAAACTGGGTGAATTCGCGCCGACGCGCACCTTCAAGGGACACATCAAGGACGACCGGAAGGCCAAGCGGCGATGAGCACCACCACCACTGAATATCCGTCGGCGGTCGCCGTAGCGCGGTTCGTGCGGGTGTCGCCGACAAAAGCACGCCGGGTCATCGACCTGGTGCGTGGCAAGTCGGTGGCCGAGGCGCTCGACATCTTGCGCTGGGCGCCGCAGGCGGCCAGCGAGCCGGTCGCCAAGGTGATCGCGAGCGCTGCGGCCAACGCTCAGAACAACGACGGGCTGGACCCGGCGACCCTGGTAGTGGCCACCGTCTATGCCGACGGCGGCCCGACCGCCAAGCGCATCCGTCCGCGCGCCCAGGGCCGTGCGTTCCGGATCCGCCGCCGCACCAGCCACATCACTGTCGTGGTCGAGAGCCGGCCGACCAAGGACCAGGGGTCGGCGAGGTCGTCGCGCGCCCGTCGCGCCGAGGGCAGCAAGGCCGCCGCGAAGGCACCGGCCAAGAAGGCGCCGGCCAAGAAGGCGCCGGCCAAGAAGGCAACCAAAGCGCCCGCCACGAAGGCAGCTACCAAACCCGAGCCAACGTCTGAGACTTCTGACGCGAAGGGAGGCTCAGACTAGTGGGCCAGAAGATCAATCCGCACGGCTTCCGGCTGGGCATCACGACTGACTGGAAGTCGCGCTGGTACGCCGACAAGCAGTACGCCGAGTACGTCAAGGAAGACGTCGCGATCCGCCGGTTGCTGTCCACCGGCCTTGAGCGCGCCGGGATCGCCGACGTGGAGATCGAGCGCACCCGCGACCGGGTCCGGGTCGACATCCACACCGCCCGTCCCGGCATCGTCATCGGCCGCCGCGGCACCGAGGCCGACCGGATCCGGGCCGACCTGGAGAAGCTGACCGAAAAGCAGGTTCAGCTCAACATCCTCGAGGTCAAAAACCCTGAGTCGGCAGCACAATTGGTGGCCCAAGGGGTGGCCGAGCAGCTGAGCAACCGGGTGGCGTTCCGCCGCGCGATGCGTAAGGCCATCCAGTCGGCGATGCGCCAGCCCAACGTCAAGGGCATCCGGGTGCAGTGCTCGGGTCGCCTCGGCGGCGCCGAGATGAGCCGCTCGGAGTTCTACCGCGAGGGCCGCGTGCCGCTGCACACCCTGCGCGCCGACATCGACTACGGCCTGTACGAGGCCAAGACCACCTTCGGTCGGATCGGCGTGAAGGTCTGGATCTACAAGGGCGACATCGTCGGCGGCAAGCGCGAATTGGCCGCCGCGGCGCCGGCGGGCGCTGACCGTCCGCGCCGCGAGCGGCCGACGTCGGGCACCCGTCCGCGTCGCAGCGGTGCGTCGGGCACCACGGCGACCAGCACCGAGGCTGGACGGGCCGCGGATGCCGAAGAGTTCCGCACCTGCCGACGTGCGCGCCTGCCCTCGAACCGCAGAGCACGGCGAGAGCACGGAGAGCTGAATCATGTTGATTCCCCGCAGAGTTAAGCACCGGAAGCAGCACCATCCCCGCCAACGCGGCATCGCCAGCGGCGGCACGGAGGTGAACTTCGGCGACTACGGCATCCAGGCGCTGGAGCACGCCTACGTCACCAACCGGCAGATCGAGTCCGCGCGTATCGCCATCAACCGGCACATCAAGCGTGGCGGCAAGGTGTGGATCAACGTCTTCCCCGACCGTCCGCTGACCAAGAAGCCCGCAGAAACCCGGATGGGTTCGGGTAAGGGTTCACCGGAGTGGTGGGTGGTCAACGTCAAGCCCGGTCGAGTGCTGTTCGAGCTCAGCTACCCCAATGAGCAGGTCGCCCGCGAGGCGCTCACCCGAGCAATCCACAAGTTGCCGATCAAGGCACGCATCGTGACCCGAGAGGACCAGTTCTGATGGCAGTGGGAATTTCGCCTGGCGAACTGCGCGAGCTCACCGACGAGGAGCTCGCCGAGCGGCTGCGCGAATCCAAAGAAGAGCTGTTCAACCTGCGCTTCCAGATGGCGACCGGTCAGCTCAACAACAACCGTCGGCTCCGCGTGGTGCGCCAGGAAATCGCACGCGTCTACACCGTGCTGCGGGAACGAGAACTGGGCCTGGCTTCCGGGCCCGACGGTAAGGAATCGTGATGGCAGAAGCTAAGACCGCCCCCAAGGCCGCCGCGAAAGATGCCGCGTCGAAAGACAAGGGCCCCAAGCACACTCCGGCGAACCCGAAGACGCGTGGCCGGCGTAAGACGCGCATCGGCTACGTGGTGAGCGACAAGATGCAGAAGACCATCGTGGTCGAGCTGGAAGACCGCATGCGGCACCCGAAGTACGGCAAGATCATCCGCACCACCAAGAAGGTCAAGGCGCATGACGAGGACAGCACCGCGGGCATCGGCGACCGCGTTGCGCTGATGGAGACGCGTCCGCTGTCGGCGAGCAAGCGCTGGCGGCTCGTCGAAATTCTCGAGAAGGCCAAGTAGCCGCAAATCGCAACGGACTCGCCCGGGACCCGCACGGTCTCGGGCGATTCTGCTGGTTCGGGTGGCATCTCAGCTACCGGCCACGTCGCCCGTGTAGTCTTCACCGCGATTGTTCGGCTGGGAGTCCACTACGAAAGTGAGGCTGACTCGTGTCCACTGGGTCCTCTGAATTTCAAGGCAAAATAGAGCTGGATATCCGTGATTCGGAGCCGGATTGGGGACCGTACGCGGCGCCGACCGCGCCGGAGAACTCGCCGAACATCCTCTACCTGGTCTGGGACGACACGGGCATCGCGACCTGGGACTGCTTCGGCGGTCTGGTCGAGATGCCCACCATGACGCGGATCGCCGAACGCGGTATCCGGCTGTCGCAATTTCACACCACCGCCTTGTGCTCGCCGACCAGGGCGTCGCTTGCTGACCGGCCGCAACGCCACCACGGTCGGCATGGCCACCATCGAAGAATTCACTGATGGCTTCCCGAACTGCAATGGCCGGATTCCGGCCGACACCGCGTTGGTTTCCGAGGTGCTTAACGAACGCGGTTACAACACCTACTGCGTCGGCAAGTGGCACCTGACCCCACTCGAAGAGTCCAGTATGGCGTCGACGAAGCGGCACTGGCCGACGTCGCGCGGTTTCGAACGGTTCTACGGATTCCTGGGCGGCGAGACCGACCAGTGGTATCCCGACCTGGTTTACGACAACCACCCGGTGAACCCGCCCGGGACGCCCGAAGACGGCTACCACCTGTCCAAGGACATCGCCGACAAGACTATCGAATTCATCCGCGACGCCAAGGTGATCGCCCCCGACAAGCCGTGGTTCAGCTATGTGTGCCCCGGCGCCGGGCACGCCCCCCACCATGTCTTCAAAGAGTGGGCCGACAGGTACGCCGGCAGGTTCGACATGGGCTACGAGCGCTACCGCGAGGTGGTGCTGGAAAAGCAGAAGTCGATGGGAATCGTGCCGCAAGACACCGAATTGTCGCCCGTCAACCCGTATCTGGACGTCAAGGGGCCACAGGGCGAGTCGTGGCCGTTGCAGGACACCGTGCGGCCGTGGGACTCGCTCAACGACGAAGAGAAGCGGCTGTTCAGCCGGATGGCGGAGGTGTTCGCCGGGTTCCTGAGCTACACCGATGCGCAGATCGGCCGGATCCTGGACTACCTGGAGGAATCCGGCCAGCTGGACAACACCATCGTCGTGGTGATCTCCGACAACGGCGCCAGCGGCGAGGGCGGTCCGAACGGATCGGTGAACGAGGGCAAGTTCTTCAACGGCTACATCGACACCGTCGAAGAGAGCATGAAGGTCTTCGACCGCCTCGGTGGGCCCGAGACCTACAACCATTACCCGATCGGCTGGGCGATGGCTTTCAACACGCCCTACAAGCTGTACAAACGGTACGCCTCGCATGAGGGCGGCATCGCCGACACGGCAATCATCTCCTGGCCCAACGGAATTGCGGCGCATGGCGAGGTTCGCGACAACTACGTCAACGTCTCCGATATCACTCCGACGGTCTACGACCTGCTGGGAATCGCGCCGCCGGAGACCGTCAAGGGCATCGTTCAGAAGCCGTTGGACGGTGTGAGTTTCAAAGCGGCACTTGCAGATCCGGCAGCCGACACCGGCAAGAATACCCAGTTCTACACCATGCTGGGCACGCGTGGGATCTGGCATCGGGGCTGGTTCGCCAACACCGTGCATGCGGCCTCACCGGCAGGCTGGTCGCATTTCGATGCCGACCGCTGGGAACTGTTCCACATCGACGCCGACCGCAGCCAGTGCCATGACCTGGCTGCCGAGCAACCCGACAAACTCGAAGAGCTCAAGGCGCTGTGGTTTTCCGAGGCCGCCAAATACAACGGTCTGCCGCTGGCGGACCTGAACATCTTTGAAACGTTGGGGCGGTCGCGGCCCTACCTGGTGAGCGAACGTGACTCCTACATCTATTACCCGGACTGCGCGGACGTTCCCATAGGCGCGGGCGCCGAAATTCGAGGCCGCTCGTTCGCCCTGCTGGCGGAGGTGACCCTGGACACCACCGGAGCGGAAGGTGTGCTGTTCAAGCAGGGAGGCGCGCACGGCGGACATGTGCTCTTCATTCAGGACGGGCGTTTGCACTACGTCTACAACTTCCTCGGTGAGGTTCAGCAACTGGTTTCATCGTCGGGCGCGGTGCCGCTGGGCAAACACCTGTTCGGCGTTCGCTATTCGCTTACGGGAACAGTGCGGAACAGCCACACCCCCCTCGGTGACGTCACGCTGTTCATAGACGACGACGTGGTCGGCTCTCTTGCCGATGTGAGTGCGCACCCCGGAACGTTCGGATTGGCGGGCGCCGGCATCACCGTTGGCCGCAATGGTGGTTCGGCAGTGTCCAGTCGCTACAAACCGCCCTTCACGTTCACCGGTGGCACCATCGCCCGGGTCACCCTGGACGTGTCAGGCCGCCCTTATGAAGACGTGGAAAAGGAACTCGCGCTCGCTTTTTCGCGCGACTGAGCGGCGGGTTAGACGACTATATGCCTGGTGCTGCCCGGCTGCTAGCATCTGTTTACGTGGTCACTCCGGCAAGCTACACCTCACGCTCACGCGGTGATGTCCCATGACTGATGAGGCGCCGCCGACGCAAGCGCCGTCCGGCTCACGAACAGCGCGCATTGCCATCGGTTTCGGACTTGTGCTGGCGATCTTCGTTATCTACGTTCTATCGCTGATCTCCGTGCACTTGCTGGCCAAGTCGGCGCCGCCGTTGCCTGCCGTGGACTTGAGCAAGTTTCACACAGCGGACAGCATCGTGCAGCTGCGTGTCGACGATATGAAGACCGTCGCAAATCGCCTGTCGGTGAATGTGCTCGTCTATCCCGAGGACAAGATTTTCGACGAAGACTTCGGCGTGCTGAAGGCTGCCACTGCTGTGCGCCTGTACTTGGGTAAGGGCAACGCGGCGCTGCCAAGCGATTTGGGCGACCTGCAATACCCGGTCGGAAAAGCCCCGGCACAAGTCCCCACCACGCTTGTGGCGCATGGCGATCCCGGAAACTGGCCATTCGATTCGTACACCACCGAGGAAATCTCGGCTGTCGTCTACACCGGTGACTATCACGAAAAGGTATCCGCGCGTATCGAGGTAACCGGGTCCGTCGAAGGCTGGGACGTGAGCGTCAACCGCGTTCACGACGTCGACGACACCGACAACCCAAACAGCCTTGACGACGCCACCATCACTTTGCACAGGTCCAAAGGGCAGCTGATCTTCGACGTGGGGATCTGCCTGATCCTCATTGCCCTGCCGATCTTGGCGCTGGTGGTGGCCATTCCGATGGCGTTGGGCAGGACGACCTTCTTGCCGCCGTTCTGTACCTGGTACGCCGCGATGCTGTTCGCAATTGTTCCGCTGCGTAACTTCTTTCCCGGCTCTCCGCCACCCGGCTCGTGGGTCGACCAAGCCATTGTGCTGTGGGTGCTGATAGCGCTCGTCGTGGCGATGTCGTTGTTTGTGTTCGCCTGGGTCCGGCAACGAGATCGAAAGACACCAAAAAAGGCCTGACAAAAATGAACCTGCCAGGGCCGTCAGCTCGAGGTCGGTGCCCCCACGTAACTGATTGAGTCGATGGCGCCTACGACTTTCGATTGGAAGCTGGGCGGCAGCGGGATGTAGCCGCTTTTAGCCAGGTCCGCCTGCCCCGGGCCAATCGCCGCCTGCAGGAACGCTTTGACTGCCAGGGCTTGGTCGGAGGTTGGGTATTTGGAGCAGACGATTTCGTAAGTGGCCAAGACGATCGGGTAGACGTCGGGTTGGGCCGGGTTGTAGAACGACGAAAGGTCGAGCACGAGGTCGTTGCCGGTGCCGGTGATTTTGGCGCCCTTGATCGTTTTGCCGGACGTGTCGGTGCCGATGCGTACCGGGCGTAACGACCTGCGGCTGGCCGGGGTCTTGATCTCGGCGGCGTAAAGCCCCTTCTCAAGCGCGAATGACAATTCGTTGTAGCTGATCGCGCCCTCGGTGGATTTCACAGCCGCCGAGGTGCCGTTGTTGCCTTCGGCCCCGGTGCCGACGCCGCCGGTGAACATGTTGCTCACTCCCTGAGTCCAGGCTCCGCCGGATGCGGCCTGCAGGTAGGACTGGAAGTTGGCCGTGGTGCCGGATTTGTCGCTGCGGTAGATGACGTGGATATCCTCTGCCGGCATGGATGCGTTGAACGCGGTAAGGGCCGGGTCGTCCCAGCGCGTGATCGTGCCGTTGAAGATCTTGGCCAGCGTGGGAGCGTCGAGCACCAAAGTGTCGATCGAGCTGAGGTTGTAGGTGACGGCCATTGGGCCGAAAACCAAGGGCAGATTCCAGGCTTCGTTTCCACCGCATCGCTCCTTGGCGGCGGCGTACTGGTCACCTGCCAATGGTGTGTCGGAACCGCCGAAAAGGGTTTTGCCGGCGAGGAATTCGCTGATTCCTTTGCCCGAGCCGTTGGCTGTGTAGTTGAGCGTCTGCCCGCAGGCTTTGGTGTAGGCGGCTTTGAACTTGATCATCGCGTTGGCTTGGGCAGTCGAGCCGCTGGCTTCAATGGTCGGGGCGCCGCCACATTCCACCCTGAACCCGCCGGCCTTGTCCTCGTCGTCGGCGCCGCACCCCGACAGCACCAGGGCACAGGCGGCCAGCAGGCCGATGCCAACACCTGGTCGAGTGTGCTTCACGTTGATTGCCTCCTTGAAAAGAACAGACACGGCGCTGAGGGCTTCGTGTTGGCGCCGCTCATTGCGGGCCTCGATAGGTCGAAGATTTGGCCGGTTCGACCACGATGGCGCCCGGCGGCGACGGCGAGCTCGCTCTCGGGGCCGCACCCCGATTTCGGCACATGTCGAGATTTACAGCTATCGAATCCAGCACGCAAACAAACATCAGATGAACTGGTTAACTCCGCCCGATGAAAACCACGTGTTGTCGCATTTCCCGAGGTCCTGTGGGCCTCGGGATGGTGCCGGCTCGTGGTCGCTCGCCGCTTGCCGGCTTCCCATCGGCAAACGCTTTCCGGCTCCTGGGGCCTCGCAAGAATGACGCGCCGCGCCGGTACCGGCCGTTGGGATCGGACGCGTGCTATCGGGTTTCGCTGTGCGGCGGACAGCTGTTCGGTGTTCCGACGGATACTGCCTAGTAACTCGGGGATTTCGATGGCGTCGCGCGGTAGGCGCGAGTTCGCTAGCATCTGTCCTCGAGTGACCCCAGCGGCTCCCTGACGGAGGTTGTGACACATGACCCACCACGCTCCGCCGACGCCTCCGCCCGCTTCACCCCCGGGACCCCCGACACCCCCGGCGTATCCGGTGCCTCCGGCGGCCACACCTCCGCCCACCGCGCCGCCCAAGCGGAGTGGGCGCTGGTTAATCGGTATCGGACTGCTGGTGGCCTTCATCGCTGTCTACGTGCTGTCGCTGTTCGGCGTTCACCTGCTGGCCAAATCGTCGGCACCGATCAAGGCACCGGACCTGAATGCGACCGACGACACCGTGGTGTTGGTGCGCCTCGAGGAACTCAAGACCCTGGCAAATCGCCTGTCGGTGAAGGTGCTGGTCAAACCGCAGGAGTCGATGTGGGACGCCCGCCTGGATGTGTTGAACACCGACACCGCCGTGCGGATGGATCCCGCGAACGACTTGGGCGACCTGGTCTATCCGGCAGGAAAGTCGCCGGCGCAGGTCGCGACCACCGTCGAGGCCCACGGCGATCCCAATAACTGGCCGTTCGATTCCTACAGCACCGACACGCTGTCGGCCGACGTGCTGGTCGGCACTGGCGATGCTCGGCAGCACAAGCCAGCCCGTGTCGAAGTAACCGGAGGATTGGAGGGCTGGGATGTCAGCGTCAAGCGCGTCGGCGACGCCAGCCAGGAATCCGATCGGGGAGATAGCGTCATCATCACGTTGCACCGCGCCAAGGGCCCGCTGATCTTCGACCTGGGCATCTGCCTGGTTCTTTTCGCCCTTCCCGCCCTGGCGCTGGCAGTGGCCATTCAGGTTGCGCTGGGTAGGCGGAAATTCGTGCCACCCTTCGTAACCTGGTTCGCCGGCATGCTTTTCGCCGTTATCCCGATCCGCAATTTCCTCCCCGGCTCGCCGCCGCCCGGTGCGTGGATCGACGAGGCCCTGGTTATCTGGGTGCTGATGGCGCTCGTCGGGGCGATGGCTCTGTACATGCTCTCGTGGTACCGAAAGTCGGAATGAGCCGCGCCGCGTAACTCGAGTTACTCGGGGCTGTGCGCGGTCGGCATACCCTGAATTGGTGCTCACCGAGTTGGTCCACGTACCGGGCGGATCATTCCGCATGGGCTCGACGAGCTTTTACCCCGAAGAGGCGCCGATCCACACCGTGACGGTGTCTTCCTTCGCGGTGGAGCACCACCCGGTAACCAACGCCCAGTTCGCCGAATTCATCGCTGCCACAGGCTATGTGACGGTCGCCGAGCAGCCGATCGATCCGGCCCTTTACCCGGGTGTGGACGCTGACGACCTCTGTCCGGGTGCCATGGTTTTCCGCCCCACGCCAGGACCGGTCGACCTGCGTGACTGGCGGCAGTGGTGGGGCTGGGTAGCGGGTGCGAATTGGCGTCATCCGTTTGGTCCGGATGGCCCGGACAGCACACTCGCGGAGCGAGCCGACCACCCGGTCGTGCAGGTCGCCTATCCCGATGCCGCGGCCTACGCGCGGTGGGCCGGGCGGCGGTTGCCGACCGAAGCGGAGTGGGAGTTTGCGGCTCGCGGCGGAAGCGAGACGACCTACGCGTGGGGTGACGAGGCGAAACCCGGTGGTCAGCTGATGGCAAACACCTGGCAGGGCAGGTTCCCGTACCGCAACGACGGTGCGTTGGGTTGGGTCGGCACTTCGCCAGTGGGGACGTTTCCGCCCAATGGGTTCGGGCTGGTCGACATGATCGGCAATGTCTGGGAGTGGACCGCCACCGAGTTTTCCGTACAGCACCGGCTTGATCAGCCGCCGAAAGCCTGTTGCACGCCATCAGGGCCCCCAGACCCGACCGTCAATCAGACGCTGAAGGGCGGTTCGCACCTGTGCGCGCCGGAGTACTGCCACCGCTACCGCCCGGCCGCGCGGTCGCCGCAATCGCAGGACACCGCGACCGCCCACATCGGGTTTCGCTGCGTGGCTGAATCCGCGTCGGGCTAGCAACGCCGCGGTCCATCGCCACCCACCTATCGCAAGGATTTCGCACACGGCGGGTGAACACCAGGTGGACGATAGGTGACAGAACGCTCGAACGTTTGGGGACATAGGAATTCGTCGCGCAATGGGCGCGGGGATTCGCTAGCATCTGACTCCGTGGTGCCCCGACAAGCTGGATCCTGCCAGCCGGTTCTGGTCCGGTTCCAGCAATCAGTGCAGCGCCCGCAGCCCGGTCTTGCGTGCGGCGGCGACCGATGACGACTGAGGCCCGGCCGACGCCGTCGCCTCCGCCGGACGTGGACGACGAGGTCTCGCCGCCGAAGCCGGAGACGCCAAAGCGGCCGAAACCGCGCATCATGATCGGCGTGGCCGTTCTGGTCGCTGTCATCACCGCCTACGCCCTATCGCTCCTCGGCGTCCACCTACTCCAAAAATCAGCAGGTCCCCTCCCGCCGCTGGACCTGAGCCAGGGCGGGACCGACGCGACCATCGTGCAGCTACGCCTCGAGGACCTGAAGCCTGTCGCAAATCGCCTCACGGTGAATGTGCTCGTCTATCCGGGATTGCCCAGTACGACAATCGCTTCGACGTGCTGGGCAACGACGTCGCCGTGCGCCTGTATCCGACGAGCGATCTGGGGGACCTGAACTACCCGAAAGGGAAGGCACCGGCGCAACTCAGCACCATCATCGAGGCGCACGGAGACCCCGGTAACTGGCCATTCGACTCGTACAAGACCGAGCAAATCTCGGCTGATGCGTTCGTAGGAACTGGTGACGCCCGCAGGAAGGTACCCGCCCGCGTCGAAGTAACCGGAGCTTTGGATGGTTGGGACATCAGCGTCAACCGGGTCAAGGATCCGGCCGCGCTGCCGACCGCACGCGAGGCTGACAACGGGAACGTGGTCATCACGTTCCACCGGGCAAAGGGCCCGCTGATTTTCGACCTGGGCATCTGCCTGGTCCTGATCGCCCTGCCCACCTTGGCGCTGTTGGTTGCCATTCCGATGGTGCTGGGCCGGCGGAAGTTCCTGCCGCCCTTCGCGACCTGGTACGCGGCGAACCTGTTTGCCATTGTCCCGCTCCGCAATATCCTTCCCGGCGCCCCACCGCCCGGTTCGTGGATCGACCAAGCGATCGTGCAGTGGGTGCTGATCGCGCTGGTGACGGCGATGAGCTTGTACATCCTGGCCTGGGTCCGGCAAGGCGACTAACCGAAAGATCGCGGCCAGCTAAGTTAAATGTGCGTATCGGCGCAGCGTTAAGCGCTGTCGGCAAACGCCACCGTTGCTAGCATTGCCCATGGTGCAAAAAGACTTGGCCACGTTCAGCGGATTACCCTGCTGGCGAGTCGGGGCCTGCGCGTCAGGTGTCCCAGACCATCGGGACGCCCCAAATAGCGATCCGCTCTTGCCGACCGATCCGCAGACCGCGACGCGGGAGCGCCAGCGGAGGCGTAGACCGCGACGACGACACCTGGTGCTCGATGTCTCCATCATCGTGGGCGTCGTCGTTGTCTACGCGCTGTCGCTGCTCGGCTACCACTGGCTCGCCGGCGCGCCGGGTCCGCTGCCCGACCCGGACGTGAACACCTCCGACGGCACCGTCAGTGTTGATGCGGTTCGAGCAGCTGCACGCCGGGCGAATCGCCTCGACGTAAAGGTGCTGGTGATGCCCGACGATTCGATGGTCGACAAACGCCTCAACGTGTTGACCACCGACACCTCCGTGCGGCTGTTTCCGCACAACGACTTGGGAGATCTGCAGTATCCGATAGGGAAGTCACCGGCGCAGGTAGCGACAAACATCGAGGCCCACGGCGACCCGGGTGACTGGCCATTCGACACGTACAAGACCGACACCATCCAGGCCGATGTGCTGCTCGGTGTCGGCGACAGCCGTCAATACAAACCGGCCCGGGTGGAAGTGACCGGATTGCTGGAAGGCTGGGACCTATCGGTCACCCGGGTCGGGCGCGACGCCGACGACACCGAGCGCCCGGACAATCGCCCGGACAATGTCGTCGTCACCCGGCAGCGGGCCAAGGGTCCGCTGGTGTTCGACCTGGGAATCTGCCTGGTCCTCATCACGCTGCCGACGTTGGCATTGTTTGTGGCCATCCAGATGCTCACCGGCAGGAGACAATTCCTGCCGCCGTTCTCCACCCGGTACGCCGCGATGTTGTTCGCCGTGGTGCCCTTGCGCAACATCCTGCCCGGCACCCCACCGGCCGGTGCGTGGATCGATCAAGCCGTTGTGATCTGGGTACTGATTGCGCTGGCCACCGCGCCGGTGCTGTATATCGCGGCGTGGTACCGG
>CAVPVJ010000020.1:0-6519 GCA_963709125.1 uncultured Actinomycetota bacterium | reverse complement strand
GGTCCCGAGCTGCATCGCGAGCGCATTGATGGTCAGCGAGTCCCAGCCCTCCCGGTCCAGAAACGCCAATGCCCCATCGACGATGCCGTCGCGACTCAGCTTGGCCGGACGTGCGCCGGATCGCGGAGCGCGTTGGCGCCCGCCGGCTGGCGGCGGTTCCGGCTGAGCTGCCATGGTGCTCGCCCTTCAATTCCGATGACCCGGGTTGGGTCGCCCCCGCTTCTCGGTCGACTTAACGGTTAACTAATAACTCTGTCGTTGACCAGGCCGCGAAACTAACGTCGTCGCGCGGCCGCATAAATGCGTAATTACTCTGCCGTTTAGCAGTTGAATGCACGTAGGCTTATCCAAGGCTCATTCAAGGCTCAATTAAGGCTGAGTCCAGCGAGATTCACCCGTCTTTAGGGAGGGCCGAAGTGAATTGGACGACCGTCGCCGGGTCGCTTGCCGCCTGTGTCATCACTATCGCCGCCACACCGGCCGCTCCGGCACCGGCCGCGCACGCCAAGAACGGCGACACTCACGTCACCGGCCAAGGAATCGAGCAGACGCTGGACTGCAACGATGCCACCCTGATAGTCAATGGGACCCGGAACACCGTCAACGCGATGGGAAACTGCTGGGCGGTCACGGTGATGGGCTCGTCCAACACCGTCGTCGCCGACGGGGTCACGCACGACATCACCGTGTATGGCTGGGACCAGACGGTGTTCTACCACAGCGGTGCGCCGATCGTCTTGGACCGCGGCCGTGAGCTGGGCATGACCAACCGGCTCCAGCAGGTGCCCGGCTGAGGCAGCGAACAATCCCCATCGTCTTCTAGCCATCTTTCGAGCCACGCTCAACCCGAGGGAATCGAGAAACAATGCGCGCCAACATCAGTCAGCATTCATCCAAACTGGTCGCGCTCGCTCTGGCGCCGGCCGCCGTCGCGGCTTTCGGGCTGACCGCCTGCAGTTCGACAGCCAACCCCCCGGCGGGCACGACGGTAACGACGACCCACGCGACCGCGACGACGAGCGCAGGCGCGGCGCCGACCACCGCGTCGGGCGCCCCGAGCACCACCGCTTCGGTCGAGATCGGAAACACCCTCAACTACGGGTCGCTGGGGACCACCGCCACACTTGACTGCGCCGACGGCAAATCGCTGAACGTCGGCGGCTCGAGCAACACGCTGACCGTCACCGGCACGTGCGACACGGTGACCATTACCGGTATGACCAACAACGTCACCTTCGACAAGATCAGCAGCCACCTCACGGTGCTGGGACTCAACAACACCGTCACCTACAAAGACGGCAGCCCGAAGGTGGACAACCTCGGCTCGGGTAACACCGTCAACAAGAGCTAGCGTCGCTGTTCGTCGTCACCCGCCGGCGTGCCGTGCCGGCCCGCACCCGCGGCAAATCGTCCGGCTCCCTCCAGGGCCTCGGCGGCGACGCGGTGCATGCTGGCGAACTCGGCGCCGAGCGCCGCCGCTTCTGGCATCCCCCACTGGTGCAGCGCCGAAAGTCGATCTGATCGCAGGCACTGCTGCGGCAGCGCGGCCAGTTGCGCCGCGAGTTCCTCGGCCGCTTGGCGCGCTTGCCCTTTGGGCACGACTCGATTGGCCAACCCGATCGCCAGCGCTTCGTCGGCCGCCACAGCGCGGCCGGTCAGGATCATGTCCAGCGCGCGGCTTTGCCCGATCAGCCGAGGCAACCGCACGGTACCGCCGTCGATGAGCGGCACCCCCCACCGCCGGCAGAACACCCCAAAGACGGCGTCTTGCTCGGCTACTCGTAGGTCGCACCAGAGGGCCAACTCCAGACCGCCGGCAACGGCATAGCCACTGACCGCGGCGATCACGGGTTTGGACAACACCATTCGCGTCGGCCCCATCGGGCCGGGGCCCGTCCGATGCACGGCATTGGCATCAGGAGTGCCAAATGACTTCAAATCAGCTCCCGCGCAAAATGTTCCGTTATCACCCCACAACACGGCCACCGACGCGGTGTCGTCGCGATCGAACTCCTCGAACGCCGCAAACAGCGCGGCTGCCGTCGGGCCGTTGACGGCATTGCGCGCCGCCGGCCGGTCGATGATCACCGTGGTCACCGGGCCATTGCGCGCCACTCGCACCGGATCGCTCATGTCGCCTCCACGAGTTGGGTTGGGTCGCGTCGCTGCGCCAGTTCAGCGGCGAAGTCGTGGTAGGCGGCACGCAGCCCGGCGCCTGGCCAATCGGCCGGCAGCAGTTCGGCAGGCAGCGTCGGGTCGGTGAGCAGGTGGCGCACGATCGCCGCGGCGGCCACAAACCGACTGGGAACGTCGGCGGCGGATGCTATTTCATCGAGCAGCCGATGGCCGGCCGATGCCCAGCCTGGCAGGTCCCACAGCTGGCCGGCGAGCTGAGCCGGAGCGTCGTCGCGCGCCTTCAGTATCCGCAACCGTGCGTGCACATCGGAATCCAGGTCCAGATCGAGGTTGTCGGGGCGCATCCACACCCCTTCCCGCAGTTCGCCAAAGCGCTTTCCGTGCATGGTAGTTCGCAATGCGGCCCGGGTGCGAGCATCGGTTCCCACACTGGTGACGACCAACATTACCCAGTCCCCGCGCCAGGCCCGCACCCGTGGACGCATCGCACCGTCTTGACGACGCTGCCGGGCGAGCAACCGATCGGCGAGCCGATAGCCGTCAGCGGAGCGGACCAGGTCGCCGGCGCTGACCATGCGCGTCAGCGCCACCCGCAACGTCGCCTCCTTGATTCCGAAATCGGCGGTCAGCCGGACCAATTCGCTGGCGCTGGCCCACGCCGGATGGGCACCGAGCAACACGCTCAGCACCACTGATCGGGCAGTCATGTTCGCCATGGTCTACATCTGCCTACACCGAAGACGTCTGGCGGCCGTAGTCGCCGAACGGTTCGTCACGGTGCCGCACCGCGTCACGGAAGCCGTGCTCGACCGAGTCGGCGACGAAGGCGTGCCCCTCGGGCGTATGCCGGGCAACCCCGTCGAACACCGTGCTGACCATCCTGCTGGTCGCGACACCCTGTTGCAGCAGAGCAGAATTGAGCGCGAGCTTGACCATGATCAACTGGTTGACCGGAATCGCCGCGATCCGCGCCACGAGTCGCTCAGTGCGTTCGTCGAGATATTGTGGCTCCGGGGCCTCGATTGCCAGGCCCCACTCGGCCGCCTGCGCTCCGGTAATGCTATCGCCAGTGAGCAGAAGGCGTTTGGCGCGCTGGTCGCCAAGCCGATGCGCCCATAGGCCCGCCGCCGGGATCCCCCACACCCGTGTCGGCGGGTAGCCGATCTTGGCATCGGCGGCAGTGATCACCTGGTCGGCATGCAGAGCAATGTCGGTACCGCCGGCCACGCAGTACCCGTGGATCTTGACTACCGTCGGTTTGTCGGCGTGCATCAGGCTGGAGAACCCGCGCACGAAGCGACTCATCATCTGGTAGTCGATCATCGGGTCCCACGGCTGATTCGCAAAATGGTTGACGGCCTGGGTCTTACCGTCGAGCACGGTGCCGTGGTAGGCGCCGGTACCGCCGGCCGAGCCGGTCCGGTCGGCGTAGGCGGAAAGGTCGAAGCCGGCGCAGAAGCCCTCGCCACGACCGGACACCAGAATCACGTGCACATTGGGGTCAAGATCCGCACGCTCCACCAACGCCGACAGCTCCAGTGGAGTGTCCGCGACGATCGCGTTGCCTTTCTCCGGCCGGTTGAAGGTGATCCTGGCAACCCGGTCGGTGACCTCGTAGGTCATCGTCTTCAGGTTATCGAAGTCGACCGGCCTGATCGAGTGAGTCATATTGCGGCTCAGCCCTTTACCAGGGCCCGCTCGAGGATGGGACCGAGGTCCAGCCCGGCCGGCATGGTACCGAACGCCCCACCCCACCGCCTGTCCAGCCGAGTCGCCAGGAAAGCCTCGGCCACCGACGGGTGCCCGTGCCGCACCAGCAACGAACCCTGCAGGGCCAGGCAGATATCCTCGGCGACCTTGCGGGCGCGGTACTGGATGGTGTCAAGATCGGCCAGCTGCGGACGCAGGTTGTCGACGTGGCTGTCCAGCCGGGCATCGGAGCCTGCGCTCGCGGCCAGCTCGGCAAACAGCACCTCTACGCACTCAGGACGAGTTGCCATGGCGCGCAGGGTATCCAGCGCGCTGACATTGCCCGAGCCCTCCCAGATACCCATCAGCGGTGCCTCTCGGTACAGCCGTGGCATTCCGGATTCCTCGGCATAGCCGTTGCCGCCCAGGCATTCCAGCGCTTCGGCGGCGTGCGGGGTGGCCCGCTTGCATACCCAGTACTTGCTGGCCGCCAAGCCGATGCGGCGCAGGAGTGCCTCTTTTGGGTCGCCGCGAACGACACTGTCGGTGGCTCCGGCCATCCGCATCGCGACCATCGTGGCCGCCTCCGCCTCCACGGCCAGGTCGGCCAGCACGTTGCGCATCAGCGGCTGGTCAATGAGGTAGGCGCCGAATGCCTTTCGGTGCTGGGCATGGTAGATGGCGCGGGTCAGACCGGTGCGCATGCTGGTGGCGCTGCCCAGAGTGCAGTCCAGGCGGGTCAGGTTGACCATCTCGATGATGGTGGGGACGCCGCGGCCCTCTTCGCCCACCAACCATGCGGTGGCATGGTCGTATTCGACCTCGCTTGAGGCGTTGGCGTGGTTGCCGAGCTTGTCCTTGAGTCGCTGCAGAAACATCCGGTTGCGGGTTCCGTCGGGGAGCACCCGGGGCAACATGAAACAGGACAGCCCACTTGGGGCCTGCGCGAGTACCAGGAAGATGTCACACATCGGCGCCGAGGTGAACCACTTGTGACCGGTCAGGTTGTAGGTGCCGTCGCCGTTCGGGGTCGCTTGGGTAGTGCCGGCGCGCACGTCGGAGCCGCCCTGCTTTTCGGTCATCGACATGCCGGCGGTGATGCCGGGCTTGGTGGTGGCCAGCTTGAGGTCCGGATCGTATTCGCGACTGGTCAGCAGCGGCTCGTACACCGCCGCAAGGTCGGAGTTGTACCGGAGCGCGGGCACGACGGCGTACGTCATCGAAATCGGGCAGATGTGGCCGGCTTCTACCGTCCACACCGAGTTCTTGGCCGCCCGAACCACGTGCGCACCCGGCCGATCGTCGGCCCACGGTGCGGCATGCAGGCCGTGGCGGACCGCCACCCGCATCAGCTCGTGGTAGGCGGGGTCGTATTCCACCTCGTCGACGCGGTACCCGTTGCGGTCGTGGGTGTGCAGGACCGGCCGATTCCGGTCGGCGAGTTCACCCCAACGGTTGGCCTCGCGGCTCGCGGAGATCGCGCCGAGCTCGTTCACTTCTTCCAGGCCCCATTGGCCGCCCTCGCGGATCAGAGCCTCGATGAGTACCGGCGAGGTCGCGGGGTTGTAGTTCTCCAGCGGAGGGACCTGGTTGGTGACGACATGCGTATCCGACATGCCCCCCATGTTACATTTTTTCGACAACCGCACAAGAGTCGTAATATCAGTGTGGCTGCGCTGCGAAGAATTGCCATAGCGTCTGGGTGGCGAAGTCAGGCCACTCGTGGCCGCCACCGTCGATGGTGATGAGCGCGACGCCGCGGTTGTCTACGCATCCCGCGGTCGATGTCGTGACGTCACTATCGGTCGTGACGGACGGGGCGCCGCACTGATTGACATTGCGCCAGAACGCATTCACGTCGGGCGCCGAGGGGCCGTTGATGATGTTCGAGCCCTGCCCGCCCCCGTAGGGGACGAGCTTGTCCGAGGTGCCGTGAATCTCCATAACGGAGACAGGATGTGGCGACCGGCACGAGTCCAGCTGCGTCCCTGCAACCGAACCGATTGCGGCGAAGATGCCGGTGTTGCACGCCAGCGTGTACGACATGATGCCGCCGTTACTCATCCCGGTGGCATAGATCCGCGAGGCGTCGACGCTGACGTTGCGCACGATGTCAGCTACGGCCGCGCGGATGAAGGCGACGTCGTCGACGCCCTCGCGTTGAGGCCGCCCGCAGCAGCCACCACCGTTGACGTTCCAAGCCCGGCCGACGCCGTCCGGGTAGGCAACGACGAAGCGGCCAGAATCGGCTAATTCGTCCCAGCCGTAGGAACTTTCGGCCTGCTCGGCGCTGCCGGTCACGGCGTGCAACATGACGACCAGCGGAGCCGACACGGGCAATCCAGCAGGTCGGTAGAGCCGATAGACGCGGTCGCGGCCGCCGACGTTGATGGAGTGGATGCTGGTGCCGGTAACGAACCCCGACGGCAGCGACTCGTTATCGGCCGGCGAGCAACCCGCGACCATCAGCACGACCCCGATAAGAGCGACAACTCGACCGAGCACGGTGTCAATGATGTCACTGGCGGGCCCCGCAATCGGGGCGACTAGGTCGGCCGCTGGTTTTTTCGCGTAGGAATGCGATGTCGTCCTTACGACCCTCTTCCGCGGTTTCGCAGATGACCGGCGCATCCGCGGCTTTGACGGCCGCTACCAGCAGCTCGGTGTCGATCTGGCCGCTGCCCAGGTTGGCGT
>CAVPVJ010000019.1:0-81157 GCA_963709125.1 uncultured Actinomycetota bacterium | reverse complement strand
AGTACCCCAAGCTGCTTGACTACGTCGCACACAAGGTTGGCATTCCCACGAAAGACGTCCGCGATCTGGTCGAACTGGATTTCCCCCACACGGCCAAGCTGCTCGATGGGGTGCCGTTCTCGGCCTCCACCGCCGATGCTTGGAGGCTGGTCGATCACCTGGCTTCCACGTCGCAGGTGACATCCGCCCAGATGTGGGGAACCGTGCGGGCAAAATTCCCAAAGGTCTACCAGCTGCTCACCGATCTGCGGCTCGTCACCGACGGCTGGGCGGAGGTGCCCGGCACCGACAAGCTGACCCGCTTCGACGGTTCACCGGCCCGCTCCGTCCCGCTGATCAGGGATTACTTCCGCGACGACGTCATCCCCGCACTGGAACGCCAACAAAAGGACTACGTGATCGTCGACACGAACTGGCCGCCGCTTACCGTGTTCGCGCCGTTGCTCACGGCCGTCGGCATACTTGTGCTCGGCTACGGCATCCTGCTGGGCTTCCTGACCAGAAAGCAACTCCGAAGACAACGCGATAAGCCGAGCCCGCCCGCACTAGCACCCGATGCCGCAGATCCCGGCCGACGTCAGCTGACAGAGGTAGAGCCCGTGTTGAGAGTCGCTGCAGCAGTCAGCAGGAAATCCGTAATGCTGCCACTGGAGAGACTACTGCTGAACGCCTACCCACCTGACGAAACCCCCTCCTGCGCTTTGATTCTGAAAAATGTCAGGTAGTAGAAGTGGCCTCGACCACGCGGTTCGAGAATTTGAAATAATCGACCATCCCACAAAGGAGAAATACGATGAGCCATAACGATATTTTCGACGCCGCCCGCGCCGCGGGATCGCCCGTGGAGCAAAGCGGTCGCGGTGTTCATGCTGCACCCGGAGACTTTCGCCGAAAGCGTCGCAGCCGGTTACGAGAACCCATTCGCGGGATATGTCGCTGGCCGCGGCGGTGTGCTAGGAGAGGCCACCGCCGTCGCGGTCAGTTCGGTGTTCGCGGTGTTCGAGCCCAACTTCCTTCGTGCCATGTGGGACGAAGGCGTCGCGGTACGCGGCGCGGCCGGCGCCGCTCAGCTCTACTGGGACCAAGTCGCCGGCTTCGCCCGTAAGTACCTGGCCGGCGCCGAAGGGCTGGACCGTGTCGCCGCGCTGGGTGAGCAGATCATCGCAGCGACGCCGGACGCGGGCCTGCCGCTGTATGCCGGCTGGCGCACCATGCCGCTGGCCGACGACGCCCCCGCGCGGGCGCTACAGGTCATGTTCATCCTGCGGGAGCTGCGGGGCGGTGTGCATTTCAACGCCCTCACCATCTCCGGTATCACCCCCGTCGAAGCGCACATGCTCAACAAGGGGCATGAGTACACCACGATGTTCGGCTGGCCTGAGCCGTTCGCCGACGCCACCGACAAGAAGGACCGCTACGCCGAGGTCGAGCAGACGACCAACCGCCGGATGGCCGAGATTTTCGCGGCCGCCGTCGACCGCGACGAGGCAGACGAACTTGCCCGATTGAGTGCCGGCGCCCTGGCGTCGCTGCAGGCCTGCGTCCCGGGGTGAACGGCCAACTGGGTCAGGCGGCTTGTGCCGTCTGAGTCAGTCGGTCTTCGAAGTCGACCAGGCTGATCATACCGATGGCCGACTGGCGTCTGCGCCGGTTGTTGTACCAGTCCCCGGTTGGATGGTTGTGGACAGCAGACAGGGCGCTTAGTGCTACCGGAACAAAATCTCGTCAATGCCCCTACGCGGGTCTTTTGAGGAGTTGAGTGAAGAAGATGTTCATGACCAGAACCCCGCCTGCGGTGAGTGTGGTGACGGTGATGGGCAGCACGGGCGAGTGCAGCGTGGCATACAGCGCGGAGCCGGGTATGACGAGGCCCCAGACCGCGAACGCGAATGTAGCATTGGATGTTTCGGCTGCTGGTGGTCTCCAGCGGTGCCACCACGCTTTGAACCCCTTGGGCCGCGGTGGCGGGTTGTCGCCGGGCGGTGGTGGCTGTTGCTGTTGCTGTTGCTATTGCTGCGGTGGGGGAGTAGCGGTGGTCGTATTGCCGTTCGACGACCCGCAGGAGGGTGTGGTCTTTCCTCCCAGCCCCCTTTTCCCTCCTTGCCGGGCGAACTCTCCTTTCAGCTCACCGGAAGCTTGTGAATCTCGCGGCCTGAGTATCCCCTGCAGGTCGGCGGGTTCTTACCGCGGCCGTCGACGACGAGGTCGCGATAAACCTTGAGCATCCCTGCCGACGGACTAACGACGCATCGCGCCTACCACCCATTGGCACAACGCCGGAATTACCGTGTTGAAAACTCAGCTGACGCCCGAGCGCATCCGCCCCGGCCGTCATCACGCGAGCGACGGAGGATTGATAGTTGGGCTGAAAGGTCCGGACCGGATTTTTAGTCTTCTGTCTCACTTGCCCCGTTGCGGCGCATCAAAGAACCTGACCGGCGGAATGTGTTGTGAACGGATTTGTGAACGAAACGCGGCGCAACCGAGTAGATCGCATAGTAGGCAGCGGCACAGGTCAGGACGAAGGATGGCCCGCGACCTGGACGTTTGAGACGCTCGACACCCCGCGAAACCGAGACTGGCTAGCTCATAACCCAGAGGTCGCAGGTTCGAATCCTGTCCCCGCTACCAGCGGAAACGGCCCCCGGAGACTTCTTCGGGGGCCGTTTTCATGCCCGATGGACACGTATTTGGCCACATTAGCTTACCTATCTAGTTAACTGAAAGTTGCCCTCGTTGGCTGGATTCCACCCTTTGCTCACTTCAGCTGCGGCAGCATGCTTTGCGGCGCTTCGACCATCGTTTGCCAAAGCGCGGCTTTTTCACCCAACTTCACCGCTAGACAGCTGCGGGCTTGTCATCAAGCAGGCTCGCGCTGCACCCTGGCCCCGGGCGACGCCGGACGTGTCAGGCGAATTCACGTCAGGGAAGGGCGGCATGTCAGAACCATTGCAGTTCTTGGCGAACCTGAGTGGCGGCTCTGCACATGCAGGACAATGGATGCACCGACCGGGCAATTTCATGAAAATCTATGAGCCAGCGGCGTTGCGACTTCAGCATTTGGCCGAGAGCGATCGCGAACGTCAGCGGCATATCACGGTAGTCGGGTCGCCTGGCGGCGCCCTGCCTCAAGGGGTCAACATTCAGATGCCGTCGACAGCGAGGTTAGCGCAAAGTTGTGGGTGCACAAGGCAATAGGATCCGAAGTTCATCGCTGCAATATGCGGTACTTTGCCGGTAAGGCTGCATATTCGTTTCCGTCGTATTCGCCCTCCGCATGGGAAGGAGTGCGCACACGAGGTGGCGATGATCACGTGCCGCCGCTCCGGCTACGCCGCGGAGCATCAGCACGACGTTCAGTAGCGATCGAGCTCAATCAATCGCTCGTCGCTGATCCCGAAGTGATGCGCGATCTCGTGGAGCACGACGTGTCTGACCTCGCGGCGCAGACGATCGGCGTCGCCGGCAGCGAGCCGCGTGATTGGCCCGCGGAAGATGCTGATCTTGTCGGGAAGCACCCCGCTGTACGTGCTGCTCCTTCGCGGCAGCGGTACGCCGCGGTACAGGCCGAGCAGAGGCCGACCGGGGGGAGGCTCGTCCTCGACGACGATCTCGACGTTGCTCATGGCCGCACGGAGATCGGCCGGCAATGAGCTCAGCGCGTCGTCAATGGCCTGTTCGAATGGATCATTGAGATCTGGCTCCGAACGCGCATCCATCTCCGCCATGGTGCCAGAATCGGTGCTGGCATGATGACGGCTCCTTCGTGGGGGCTTTGCGGCGTCGGTCGCGAAACTTACACAGTTGGCGGCAATGCGGCCGCGCGATGTGGTCGTGGTCGCTGGCGCGCGATGCGGCGCTGCGTCTCATCGGGTCTGGTTCAGACGATGACTACAGAGTTACCAAGACGCTCCAACTCGTTCAATCTGAGCTGGGTGACAGCATCGGTCTACTCGCACGGGGCAGCTGCATAATGCCAAGTGACATAGAGGATTTCGCTGACATTGTTGGTCTCGGTATGGCTGTCAGGTTTCTCAGTGAATCTGACGGCCAGCCATGTCCATCCGCGTCGACACGCCGCCGAGCCGCTTCGGATGCCAGAACCGTCTAGAGAGGGCGGTTGAGGCTCTTAGCGGACGCGACAATAGCTGGGTGGTCAAGGTTCAGATGCTCGAGTTCGACGAGCTTGGGCCGTTCCCAACTGGCGATAACTGTCCAGTTTGGCCGATGGAAGGACCACCACTGCACCGCCTGCCATTTTCGGTCACCGATGGCAGGAGAACGCTGAGACCAGATGCGGTGCGCCCACTCCGAAGTGACGGCAAGGTTGCGGGTCACGATCTGCGTCGGTCGTAGCCCTAGCTCTACTAGGCGGTGTGGGTCATCAAGGTCGCAAATGCGCAGATCGTCGGGCAGTTCGTACACCCCGAGCGTCTTGCGCGCGCCAGGTACTGCCGGAAAGTCGAACATTGATTCGGTCCAGAGTGAAAGGTTGCCAAACGCTTCGCCGCATGCGGCTTCGGTCTGGCGGGCCACGTACCAGACGTAATAGTCGGGGTGATCAGCCCGGCCACCGCGTTGCGGGCGGTGTTCATACAGCGGATGCCCTGGTTCGCCGCGCGGAGCGGTGTCAAGGTAGGGAAAGACGCGATATACCAGCACTCACGCCGCCCCGCCCCACATCTCTGCGTCGAGCGCTTGAAGAACTTGAGCAGCTCCGTCGGTAAGTAGGACATCAAGAGGTCGCGCTCCCCCGAGGAAGGCGTTAGCGCTTTCCATCCAGATGCGCGCTGAGTCGCCTCCCCACACCAAGCGTGCCCGCGAATATACGTGTTCGAGATCGATTAGGGCTGGAGCGGCGGCGGGGCCGGGCCGCTCTTCACCTGACGCCCAACGCGAAGTCTGTGATGGGCTAACGCCAATCCACTTAGCCAGCTGGGCACGCGAGAACACGTTTACGAGGAACAGGACCCGTTGTTCAGACAAGGGGTCGTCAGCGGCGACACGGGCCGTCCGCGCAGCCCCAACTACGGCCCTGGTGGGCGCCCTCTTCACCGGAGTTCTGACGGCCGCTTTCTTCGATGCACTCTTGGCGACAGCAGTCTTCTTTGTAGCCATACCAACACTCTACCCAATTTTTTTCGTGGGCTGCGATGCGACGAGCGCAACTGGGCGGAGGCTCAAGCATGCGATTGGGCGATACGTGCCGCAGCTGATCGCTGCCTACGTTTGGCTCGACAGTCACCGTCAATCGGATCGATATCTGCGCGAGATCAGTGCACCCGGCGTTGACACCAAGTTCGCCGAAAGGTACCGACCGGTTTTGGCGGCGATGCTTAGCGTTTCATCGACAGCCTCGGGATTCCTGGCGGGTCTTGGCCTCCGGTCGAAGCCGGGATTGGTCCGGCTGCGGCCCGCGTCCTCGTTGGGCCTCCCGGCTCCTCTCACTGAGCTGGCGGTGCGCGCTGAGGAGTTGACACAGCTCAGGGTTGAGCCACGCGTGGCGACAATCATCGAGAGCGAGATCAGCTATCTGAGTATCGACGTCCCCGAGGATGGCGTCGTGATCTGGGGGAAGGGCTTCGAAGTCGACAGCGTGGGTCGGCTGCAATGGCTGAGGGAAGCCGACATCCTGTACTGGGGAGATATCGATACCCACGGATTCGCCATTCTCGACCGGCTACGGGCGTGGCTCCCGCAAGCACGTTCGGTGCTGATGGACCGTGAGACGTTGCTCGCCCATCGCGACCGTTGGGTGATCGAAGACCGTCCGGCCAAGTCGGTTCTCACGCGACTGACGCCCGGCGAGCAGGACCTCTATTCGGACCTGGTCAGGGAGGGGTTCGGTGAACGAGTGCGCCTCGAACAGGAGCGCATCGACTGGCAATGGGTCGAGCAACGGCTAACAGCAGGTAGCCGCGCTGATGACCATGATCTGAGCGGACGGCGGTAGCATCTGTGGTGGCTTGAGGATTGTTAGGCAGGTGCTGGCCGTGGACCGTCGGCGTATCTTTGCGAAGGATGCCGTGAAGCGGGCCGCTGCCCGATCCACAAAGGCGTCGGCAACACTCGAGAATCGAGTAATTCCTGCCGGCTTCGTTCGATCATCCTCTGTAAGGCGTTTCCTCGCGGCGCGTCAACCGCGTCCCTGATGTCGCTGACGCCGGGATATGGCGAAACACCCCTTCCCGACGACGAATTGGCGGCTCTGCTGCCTGATATCGCGCAGATCTTTGGTGAACCCGTGACTAGGGCTGTGGTCTACGACTTGGAACAGGGAATCCAGGAGCAAGTGGCCGAGGACCTTCTCACCGCGGCTCTAGAAGGCTCGCTGCCGCCCAGTGAACTGCTGACCGACTACTTCCTCAAAGACTTGCTTGCCCGCCTGTACGGGGACATTTGGACATGGGCGGGCAAATGGCGGACGCATGATGTCAACATCGGGGTTGCATACGAGCAGATTGCTGTCGACCTCCGCAATTCGTTGGGCACGATCCTTTATCGATGGGAGAACACCGACGACTGGACGCCGCACAAACTGGGTGTTGTGGCCCATGCCGAGACAGTAAGGATCCACCCGTTTTTCGACGGAAACGGCCGTACCACAAGGCTTCTCGCAGACTTAGTGTTCGCTGCCGCACAAGATTCCGATCCGGTGTTCCAGTATGACTGGAATGTCGACAAGGTCAGCTACATCAATCTCCTTCGTCGGTACGACGCAGACCGGGACTTCACGGATCTCGCGAGATTGCTCGAGGCCAGACCGATAGGCGAATGAGATGTCATCTGCGGCCCTGCGGCCGGATGGTCACCCCTGCAGCCTTCAGGATCTTCAAGGCCGTCGTGCGCCCCAGCATCTCCTCGGCTACCTGCCGGCTGGACTGTCCCGACTCATATGCCTCAGCTACCACAGCCCGCAGCCGGGCGGTGATCCGTCGGCGCTGACCAAGCGGAGAGACGAATCGTGACGATCCGTGGGTCTCATCCACATCATTTTTCGGATCGGTCAATGATCTGTTCGGACTGAACGGACTCAGGGCTACCATCGGTGTCGCAAGACATCGGAATAGCCCTGAACCTACGTTAGGTTAGTGGTTTTTCCGTCTGGGGCCTTTGGCGGCATCGGTGGGTTCTGGGAGTCCGTTTCAATCTGCCCTTCGTGACGTTGTTGCGGTGGTGAACGATTCGATGTGATCGATCATGGTCTGCAGCGCGGTATCGAGGGGTTCGCCGTCGCGCAGAGTCTTGGCGAGCAGCAGACCGCCCTGCAGGCTGGTCAGTAATGCTGTCGCCAGTCTGTCGGTGTCGGTGTCGAGCAGGAGCTCACCGCGGTCCTGCATGGCTGCCAGGCCGGCATGGATGGCTTGTTGCCATCGTCGGTAGGCCGCTGCGAGGTCTTCGCGTGCGTCGGTGTCGCTTTCGGCGAGTTCGTTGGACAGTGTGCCCAGTGGGCAGCCGCCGCGGAAGTCGTTGCTGCGCTGGAAGGCGACGATGGCGTCTGCCCAGGCGCGCAATGCGTCGATGTCGTCGAGGCGGGCCAGCGCGGGTTCTTGGATTCCAAGAATGGCGTGCGTCTGGTAGCCGATGACCGCCCGGGTCAGGGAGCGTTTGTCGGCGAAGTAGTGGTAGATCTGGGATGCACTGACGCCTGCGGCGAGTTGGACATCTTCGGTGCTGGTGCCGGCGGCCCCGCGGGTGTGCATCAGGGTGGCCGCGGCGGCCACGATCCGATCCCGGGTGGCACGCCCTTTGGGGGTGACCATATGTCGAAGTTTACCGATTTTGGAGTTGACAATCCATAATCATGCTGCTTTTGTGGAGTGATCATTCCAATCTTGTAGAGAAGGCGGTCCGATGACCACACATTCACCCAGCATCGGCGAGCAGGTACATGCATTCGTGGCAGGTCCCGCCGCCGCATTGCCCACGGAGATCATGCGTGCATTCACCGCTGAACAGGTCGACCTGGACGCCGCGGGTGTGCCTGCGGGGGTGAGTGAACCCGGTGCGGTGATGCCCGACGGTGAGTTGCTCGATGTCCATGGTGGCGCCACATCGTTGGCGCAGGTGCGGGCCGGTCGGCCCGCGGTGGTGGTGTTCTATCGGGGGGCGTGGTGCCCGTACTGCAACATTGCGTTGCGCACCTATCAAGCCGAGTTGGCGCCCGCCCTCGCCGACCGGGGGTTCGCCTTGATCGCGGTCAGCCCGCAGAAGCCCGATGGGTCGCTGACTGCCGCTGAGACCAATGAGTTGTCCTACTCGGTGGTGTCTGACCCCGGTAACCACATTGCTTCCGCGCTAGGCATTGTGACCGAGCCGTCCGCGGAGTCTGTCGCAGCACAGGGCAAGTTGGGACTGGACCTGGCCGAGCAGAACGCTGACGGCGGTCGGCGGTTGCCGATGCCCACGACAGTGGTGGTCGATGACACCGGAGTGATCCACTGGATCGACGTGCACCCCAACTACACCACCCGCAGCGAGGTGTCCGAGATCCTGGTTGCGGTGGACGCGGTGAGCTGACCTGCGTTGTCACGGCCGCGCTGCGCATACGGCTGCGCCGACAGTCCGTTGGCGAATTTGTACAAATATCAACACGAGCAGATATTCGCAATAGCGTATATCAGCAATGGCACAAAAATCTACAGCCGTTGATATTCGGCGTCAATTAAATCCGAGCGTGACTGTGTAGCGAGCGCCGCCTATCGGGGCAGCACGGCCTCGATGGCGCTGATGACCTCGGGCGCGTCCGGTTCGGTCCGGGGCCGGAACCGGTTGACCACCGCACCGTCGGGCGCGACCAGAAATTTCTCGAAGTTCCACTGAATGTCGCCTGCCGCGCCATCGGAATCGACGGCCTTGGTCAGCTCGGCGTACAGCGGCTGGCGGTCGTCGCCGTTGACGTCGCCCTTCGCCAGCAACGGGAACGTCACCCCGTAGGTCGTCGAGCAGAACTCCTGGATCTCATCGGCCGTGCCCGGTTCCTGGCCCATGAACTGATTGCACGGCACGCCGACGACGGTCAGGCCACGGCTGCCATAGTCCTTGGCCAGCTTCTCTAGTGCGGTGTACTGCGGAGTAAGTCCGCACTTGGAGGCTACATTCACGACAAGCGTTGCGCCGTCGGATAATTCGGCTAGCGTGGTCGGTTTGCCGTCGAGGGTGGTCAGGGCGATGTCTTTGAGGGTCACGCCGATGACGCTAACACTGCTTTGCCGGGGTCGGTCACTCTGACCCGTCGGGTAAATCGGGTGCGGAATCGGCACCCCAGGTCCCCGGCATCATCGGCATGCGCGGGCCACCGCCGAGTCCATCGTCGGCCAGCGTCGCCAACCCTGCGGCGTGCCCTGCACCGGTCTTGGCGGCGGTTCCGGCGAAGCCCTGGGTTCCCGCGCCCTTGGCCGAGGCCGCCACCGCGCCGACTCGCTCCCCGCCGGCCGACGAATCTTCGTCTTCCAGATCCATGTATTCGTACCCGCGCCCGAGCATTTCCGTCCTCGGCCGGCGGCGCCGTTGCCTGTGAGCCGGCTCCCGGGGCGTTGCCGCGACCGTTGCGGCCTCCGCACCGCCCGGTAATGGCACCGTCTTTCGGGCGCCGAAGCCGGCGGCTCGCTTGGCGACCGCGCTCAGGTCACCCACCAGGTAGCCGTAGTTCTCCATGCCAGCGCCCATGCCCATGCCCATGTTCATGCCTACGCCCGCACCGCTGGCCGTCGGTGGTGCGGTCCCAAGCGGCGGTGGCGACCCGGTCGTGGGGGACAGCGCGGTCACCTCCGCGGGAGCCGGCGCCGGTGCCGACGTGGAGGTAGGGATGCTGGGGACAAGCGCCGCGACTGGTGGCAGGATCGGCGGTGGGGGGACCGGCGGTATGGCGGCCAGCGCCGCCAAGCCGCTGAGGCCGGCGGTCGGTGACAGCGCAGCGCCGGCGGCCAACGACGCCAAACTAGCCGTCAGCAAGGGCGTAATAACGGGGATCAGCAGCACAATAAATTGCTCGAGAAGAGTCTTTAGCAACGCGATGGTGTCGGTGATGATCGTGCCAACGGCTTCCACTGTGGTGAACAGGATGGTGAAACCGATCGTCGCGGGATTTCCCGTCGCCACCGCCGCTGTCAGATCCAGTGCGATATACGCGAATGTTTCGGACAGAAAGGCGATGTAGGAACCAATGTCCAGCGGGTAGCCCAGGGCGAACGCGATGTTGGACGGGCTCAAGAAGATAAGCGGATTGCCGACGAGGGGCAGGTAAGGGTCAAACCCGGAAAATATCGCTTGAAAGTAGGGACTGTTGAAAAACACGTTGCTCAACGGTTCTAAATAGTTGTTCCACAAATTGATAAAACCAATATTCTCCAACCACTGGTACCACTGAGCCTCCGTGTCGGGGGGCAGCGGCAACGATTCCAGCCAGTTATAGATCTTGTTCCCCAGATCGGACACGACCGATGCCGGGTTGGCCTTTTCGATCTGGGGCGCCGCTGTGGTCTGCGGCGAGGCCGCCACCGCCGTAGTCGCGACAGCCTGATAGGTGGTCATCACGGTCGCGGCCTGGATCCACATCCGCGCGTAGTCGGCTTCGTTGACCGCGATCGGGATAGCGTTGATGCCGAAGAAATTCGTCGCCAGCAATACAGCGTTGGTGGCATGGTTGGCGGCCAGTTCGGCCAAGGTCGGCATCGCGGCTAGCGCGACGGTGTATGCGGCGGCGGCGGTTTCCTGCCGGGCCGCGGTTGCCGCGCTGTCCACCGAGGCTTCTGTCAGCCACGCCAGATACGGGGCGTGCGCAGCCGCGTAGGCCGTGGCCGTCGGGCCTTCCCACGCCCCGGCCTGCACGCTCGCCAGCAGCGCTGCCAGCTCCTGGGCGGTCTCGGTGTACACGGTGCTCAACGAGTTCCAGGACTCGGCCGCCGCCAGCAGCGGACCAGGCCCCGGACCGCTGCTCAGCAACGCCGAATGCACCTCCGGCGGCGCGGCCATCCAGATCGGGGCGGTCATCGGCAGGGATCGCCGGATAAGACATGCAGCGTCATAAGGCGCCAAGCTCTCTCCGGGGTGCACCGCCCCGGGCTAGCAGGATGCGATGACGCGAGTGTCCTGGCTCTCGGATCGCCGCTCGCCTCGCCTTCCAGCCTGTGGCCGTGGCATGTGAGGGTCGCTCCCCGATGACAGTGGCGGCACCGCGCCGGATTTACACCGGCTTCCTACGTCGTCATCGCCTTACCGGCAACAGTGTCGCATCTCGAATGCGGTTCGGGCCACAAATGCCAGGATCTTGTCGCGTGGGGCCGACCGCCGCACGGGCCGAAATTCTATGAGCCTGCCAATCCAACTAGCAGGCACGCTTGGGGTGCGCGAAGATCGAGCGAACGAAGCTTTGGCACACGGAGGAGTCCTCGAATGAAGAACCCGACACGGTTGACCGGTTCGGTCGCCGCCATTCTGGGCGGCCTCGTCATCGTGGCCCCGACCGCCAATGCCGACCAGACGGATGACATTTTCCTGCAGGCGCTGACGCAGGGAGGAATCAGCTGGCCGAACGGCTCGGACCAAACCATGGTCAGTGTGGGGCATGCAGTTTGCAAGGACTGGTCCGACGGGGCGACGCAGGAACAAACCATCGCGGACGTGAAGAAAGCGCTGGGGTTAAGTGACTCTGGCACCGGCTATTTGGTCGGTGCGGCGACGCAGTCTTACTGCCCGCAATACATGTCCAGAACCCACTCGTGAGATAGTCCCTTTCCAAAACGTATCGTCGCGGCAGTGGGCGCGCGCCCGATTACCGCGGTGAGGGCGACTGAGCGCCGTGGCATACGCTGCATCCACCCGCGGCGAAAGGTCAATCCATGCGAATCAGCCTGCTAACTAATCTCAACAACGGCTCGCCGATCGAATCCTGTATCCGCGAGATGGCCCAAGCGCGCGACGAAGGATTCGCTCGGCTGTGGATCACCCAGATGCCCTTCGACGTCGACCTGCTGACCGTCTTAGCCGCCGCGCTACGTGAAGTTCCTGATATCGAAGTGGCCAGCGGCGTGGTGCCGATCCAAAACCAGCATCCCTCGCTGCTTGCCCAACGGGCCTTAACTCTCAACATCATTGGCGACGGACGATTCACCTTGGGTATTGGCGTCACACATCGGGCCGTCACCGAGGGGATGTGGGGTATCTCATGGGACAGGTCGGTAAAGCGGATGTCCGAATACCTCGACGGTCTGCTGCCGCTGCTTGCCAAGGAACCGGCCGACGCGCCCGGCGAGCTCGTCACGACCAGGGGAGCGCTGCAGATCCCGAATGCCCCGACGCCCCAGGTGTACATCGCCGCGCTGGGTCCGCAGATGTTGCGGGTCGCTGGTCGGCGCACCGCGGGAACGCTCACATGGATGACCGGCCCAAAGACGCTGCGCGAACACGTCGGACCCACGCTGCGCGCCGCCGCCGCCGACGCGGGCCGCGCGGACGGGTCGGTCGCGGTGGCCGCCGCGCTGCCGATCAGCGTCACAGACGATGTCGCCGCGGCCCGTTCACTGGCTGCTCAGCAGTTCGCGATGTATGGCCACCTTCCCTCGTATCGCGCGATGCTCGACAGAGAGGGCTTCGCCGGCCCGGAGGACGCTGCGCTGATCGGCGACGAGTCCACGGTCTGCCACCAACTCGACGAGCTACGCGACGCGGGCGTCGACGAGTTCGTCGCCATACCGTTCGACCCGTCGACCGACGGGGGGCAGCGGACCCGGGCATGCCTTCGGTCATGGGATTCCCGAGCTTCGTAGCCGGCCTGGCCGGAGCGTCACTGAACCGGCGTGACTTCTCGCTGCGGCAACGGGCGGGACCGCACCAGAGTCGGCCACCAGAACCACGGCCCAAGGATGCGGAGTATGCACGGCACGACGAAAGAACGCACGATCAGCGTGTCGAGCAGCAAGCCGATGCACACGGTCGAACCCACCTGACCGATAGTTCTGAGATCGCTGGTGAGCATCGCCAGCATGGTGAACGCGAACACCAAACCCGCGGACGTCACCACACCACCGGTGCTGCCGAGGGCGCGGATGAGACCGGTGTGCAGCCCGGCGTGAATCTCCTCTTTGACCCTATTGATCAGCAGCAGGTTGTAGTCCGACCCGACCGCCACCAGGATGATGAACGTCAGCGGCAATATCAGCCAGTGCAGGTGCAGGCCGATCAGGTGCTGCCAGACGAGTATGGACAACCCGAACGCCCCGGCGTAGGAGAAGGCCACGGTGCCGGGAATGACCAAGGCCGCCACCAGACTTCGCGTGATGAACATCATGATCAAGAAGATCAGCACGAAGGCGGCGATCGCCGCGATGAGCAGATCGGACGTCGCGTATTCCTTGATGTCCTTGTCGTTCGATCCCGAGCCGCCGATGTAGACCCTCGCGCCGGCCAACGAGGTCTCTTTCAAGATCGTCTTTATCGCCTCGGGGAACATTTCGACATGTTCCACCCCTTCGGGGCCCATGGCGTCACCCTCGTGGGTGACGATGAAGCGGGCGGCCTTGCCGTCCGGCGACATCATCAATTTCATGCCCGTCTTGACGTCATCGTTGTCGAAACCCTCGTGCGGGATGTAGAAGAAGTCGTCGCTGCGGGACTTGTCGAAGTCGTTTCCGACGTTGATCGAGTCGTCGAAGGTCTGGTCGGTCGCCAGCGACTGCAGATCCGCCGACCCGTAACTGTTGACCAGCTTGCCCTGCAGGGCTTCGGTGTCGTCGGCCGTGGCTTTCAGCTGCGCGATGATCTGCGGGAAGGCCTTGTCGACCTCCGTCGAGGGAGATTCTGGCGTACTTGATATCTTCGGCCAACTTGTCGATGTGGTCGAGCGTATCGAATACCGATCTGAACGTCCAGCAAATCGGAACGTCGAAACAGTGCGTCTCCCAATAAAAATAGCTTTTGATCGGGCGGAAGAAATCGTCGAGATTTGAGACTTCCGAATTCATCTCCTCGGTGACCTTTTGCAGATCCTCGATGGTGAGGACCGTCTGGTGCAGCTCATCGGACACTCTTTGGAAAAAGCCGATCTCTTTCCGCAAGACCCCGACAGAGTCCGCCTGGATCTCGTGCCTGCTGGTCGGTATTGGAGTTTTGCTCCCTGTTGAACGGGAGCTGTTGACCGTTGCCGCTGCCCTGTGTGGTGAACAAGTAGGGAATGCTGGCGTGCTCGAGCGCTCGGCCCAGTGGCCTGGTCATGCCTTGCACCATGGCCACACCAGGCAGGCGAATCAGAGCCCTGGCGACCCGGTCCAGCGAGATGAAGTCGGCCGAGTTGCGCATGTCGTGATCGGTTTCGACCATCAGCATCTCGGAGAACAGCTTGCTCTTCGGGAAGTGCCGATCCGCCGCCTGAAACCCCAGATTGGCTGGCGCATCGGCCGGCTGGTACTGACGATCGTCGTAGTTCTGCCGGTAGGTCGGGACGAAGATCGCCCCGACCATGACGACGGCCGAACTGGCCGCCAGGATCGGCACCGGCCAGCGCACCACGCTCGCTCCGATCCGCCGATACAGATGCGCCTTGGCCGGCTGCCTCGGGTCGAACATCCCGAAAAGGCTGCCCACCGTCAAGAGCGCCGGACCCAGCGTCATCGCGGCCGCGATGGTGAACAGCATGGTGATAGCTACGGCCGGCCCCATGGTGTGGAAGTAGTTCAGGCGCGCGAACGTCAAGCAGTAACACGCGCCGGCGATCGTCAGCCCCGAGCCGATGATGATGGGCGTGACGCCCTTATACGCGATGTAGAAACTGTCCTCCCGGCTCTCGCCGGCTTGCCGCGCCTCGTGATAGCGACCCATCAAGAAGATGCCGTAATCCGTTCCCGCGCCCAGGGTCAGCGCGATGACGATGTTCACGGCGAATGACGAGAGTTCGATGTACCCGAGATGCCCGAGGGTTGAGATAATGCCCTTCGCGACGAGCATCTCGATGAGGACTCCGAGCAAGGGCACCAACAGGGTGGAAGGAGTGCGGTACACCAGCAGCAGCATCACGATGATGAGGATGATCGTGACGATCGTGACGTTGTTCAGGCTGGCGTTGGCAATTTTCAGCGTGTCGGAGGCCAGCGGAGCCGCGCCGCTGACGTAGACCTTGAGCCCGGGTGGCGGGGTGTCCTTTGCGACGATGTCGCGGACGGCGTCCACGGACTCGTTCGCCTCGATCTGGCCGATGTCGCCGGCGAGACGCAGCAGCACGTAAGTGCATTTGCCATCCACGCTTTGCGCCCCCGCCGCGGTGAACGGTTTGCCCCACAGATCCATCACGTACTGCACGTGCTTGGGGTCGTTCTGGAGGCGGCGCATCAGATCGTCGTAGTACCGGTGGTCCTGGTCGCCCAGTGGTCGGTCCGCCTCGAACACCACCATGGTCAAGTTGGTCGAGTTAGATTCGTGAAACTTTTCGCCGATGTGCAGCAGCGCCCGCTGCGACGGCGCGTAGTGCGGGACCATCGGCCCGGCGAGTTCTTCCGCGACCCGTTCTACTTGCGGCATAAAGGTGTTCGTCGTGACAGCGAGCAAGCCCCAGAAGAAGATGATCGGTATCGCAAAAGCACGGACCATCCTGGGGACAAAGGGACGTTTGGCCCGGGGCTCATCAAAACGATGCTCGCTCATGCGGATTTCACCCTGCACTCGACGTCCGCGTTCTCGTGGTTGTCCGATTGCTCATCGCGGACCACGCCATCGACCAGCATCCGGCAGCCCACTTGGCCGCCCTGAACGTGCACCGAGATGCTGCCGGACGCCACCGTGAGTGTGGTGGTCTCCGTGTGGGACCACGGCAAGGTGGTGACATCAACCTGATGCGGATGCCCGTCGATGTCCACGTAAACGAGCTTCCCGCCGGCCCCGGCGGAGCCGAACACCTCGTAGGTGATTCGTTTGAGATTGAACTCGTCGGGTGCCTGTGGACCATTGACGGTGATGACCGGCTCCGGTTCGGAGAACTGATGCACTTTCCACATGCCCAGCAGGCCCACGCCCACCACAACGACGGCAACCATTGGCATCCAGGCCCGCTCCAAGACCTTCCTGGCGGTCAAACGACGGCTCACTGGATCACCTTTCGGAACCCGATCGAAACATCGTATTCCCGCCCCCAGGCCCCGGCCTCACGCAATCCCGATAGTAGACGGTCATGTGCCCAATAGGCATATGAGGGTAAAGACTATCGGCACTGTGCCGGAACGCCAACAGCAAGCGTGTGCCCAGCACAACCTGCCAGTGCCGTCCGGCGTCAAGCTGCTTTTCGCAGACGCCCTTTCAATCGTGCGCTGCGGCGAAGTTGAATGGCCAGGTTCGTGGAGGTGAACATAGGTATCACCCCGAGGAATGTCCGCTCGGAGGGCGTCGCTCCGTGTAAGTGGTAAAGGCTGCCAAATACAAAAAAGCAGCCCAGCATGAACAAAGCGCCGGGGATGCACAACGCCCTGATGGCCCCACGATCGGCAACGACTTGCTTCGCATATGTCGACTCATCGGTCGACATCGGCTCGCGTTTGCGCGCCTTCTTGATAACCGATCTAGCACTTCCGATTTCTTCGCTTATCGGAAGAGTAGGTTGCGACTCCAGTCGTCTTACGTACAGAAAGCCGATAAAAGCCAATACCAATGCCAGCGACAAGGCGGCTATTGTCAGATAACCCCAAAAGAGAACACTCATTTTCCAGTCCTTTGCCCCGCTATCGAAGACTCCTCAAAACGCTACCTCGCTGTGTCGGACGGCCGCCAGCGGGGAAGATCTGTGACTGCGTTGTGAGTTGATACGGGTGATGGCACATCCACAACAGGAGCGAGGCACCATCCATGGCCGCAGATTTGCCTGACAGTGCGCTGGAACTGCGTTCGTTGGTGACGTCGCAGGGCACGCTCGAGCTGTCCCTGCACGACGTCCCAGTTCCCACCCCCGCCGCCAATGAGGTTTTGGTGCGCGTGGAAGCCTCGCCCATCAACCCGTCAGACTTGGGCGTCTTGATCGCCGGCGCGGACATGGCTGCCGCGACGGTCGCGGGCACGCCGGAGCGCCCCGTCGTCACTGCTCCGTTGGGGGCTGGCGCCCTGGGAGGGCTTTCGGCACGGCTCGACCAACCGCTTCCGGTGGGCAACGAAGGCGCCGGCACCGTCGTTGCCGCGGGCTCGTCACCGGCGCCGCAGGCCCTGCTCGGAAAAACGGTGGGGATCGCCGGCGGCGCCATGTACGCGCAATACCGAGCGATTGACGCTTCCGCGTGTCTCGTCTTGCCCGAGGGGACAACGGCCAAGGATGGGGCGTCGTCGTTCGTCAATCCGTTGACGGCTCTCGGGATGGTGGAAACCATGCGCCGAGAGGGTCATTCCGGTCTGGTGCACACGGCCGCGGCGTCGAATCTGGGCCAGATGCTCGTCAAGCTCTGCAGCAGGGACGGAGTGTCGCTTGTCAACATCGTCCGCAAACCCGACCAGGAGGAGCTGCTGCGCTCGCTCGGCGCGGTCCACGTTTGCAACTCGGCATCGCCGTCCTTCGCGACAGATCTCACCGAAGCGCTCAAAGCGACATCCGCGACGCTTGCGTTCGACGCCACCGGTGGAGGGACGCTGGCAAGCCAGATCCTTAACGGCATGGAGGAGGCGGCCAGCTCGACCGCGTCGGAGTACTCGCGCTACGGGTCGGCCGTGCACAAGCAGGTGTACATCTACGGCGGGCTCGACACGGGCCCGACGATCCTCACCAGGAACTTCGGCATGGCGTGGGGTATTGGAGGATGGCTGCTCACGCCATTCCTGGCGAACGCTGGCGCCGAGACCATTGGTCGGCTCCGCGCCCGGGTGGCCGCGGAACTCACCACGACGTTCGCCAGCACCTACACCCGGGAAGTCTCACTCGCCGGCATGCTGAAGCCCGATGCTTTCAATAGTTACGTCAAGCGGGCGACCGGGGAGAAGTTTCTTGTGACTCCCGCAGCGGGCGCATGAAGCCGACACCTTATTCTGCATAGATGAGTGCATCCGCAAAGCCCATCCGCGTTTTCCAGGTGGCCACCGGCAACGTCGGCTCAGAGATGATCAAGAGAATCGCGCATCGCCCCGACCTTGAACTCATTGGTTTGCACTGCTATTCAGCGGACAAGATCGGTCGCGACGCCGGCGAGATCGTCGGGCTGCCCCCGATCGGTGTCACGGCGACCGGCAGCGTCGACGAGATCATCGGCGCCAAACCTGATGTCATGACCTTTCACGGAGTCTTCCCCGATGAGGACCTCTACGTCGAGGTCCTCGAGGCGGGCATCAATGTCGTCACCACTGCCGACTGGATCACCGGGTGGCACCGCGACACCAACCACCCGCACCCGTCGGGCAAGCCTGTCACCCAGTTGCTGGCCGAGGCCTGCCAGAAGGGCGGTTCGACGTTCTACGGCACCGGGATGAACCCTGGCCTGAACCAGATCCTCGGGGTGGTGTGCTCGGCGGATGTTGCCGAGATCGAGAACGTCACCACCATCGAATCCGTTGATGTGTCGTGCCACCACTCCAAAGACACGTGGATCGAGGTCGGCTACGGGCAGCCGGTCGACGATCCGAGCATCCCGGGCAAATTGGAGAAATACACTCGCGTCTTTGCCGACAGTGTGTTGATGATGGCCGACTGCTTCGGGCTCGAACTCGACGAGGTGAAGTTCAGCTACGAACTCGGCGCGTGTACCAAGGACGTCGACCTGGGCTGGTACCAGATGCCGAAGGGGTCGCTGGGCGGCAATTACCTCAAGTACCAGGGCATGGTGGACGGCGTGCCGCGGGTGGAGACGCACCTGGAGTGGCAGATGACCCCGCACACCGACCCGAGCTGGGATATCAAGGGCTGCTACATCACTCAGATCAAGGGTGATCCGTGTGTCTACAACAAGCACATGATTTTCCCGAAGCCCGGCGTGGACCTGTCCAACCCGGACAACTTCGCCTCCATCGGCATGACCGTCACCGGCATGCCGGCCCTCAGTGCGATCTCGGAGGTCGTCAAGGCCCCGGCCGGGCTGCTGACAAGTGCCGACCTGCCCCTGCGCGGGTTCGCCGGGCGCTTCAAATTCTGAGCGTCAGCCGTCTCCGTCTACGCGCAAATTGAGCAACCGACGGCTCATATCGGTCAGCTTGGTGCGCAGCGTTTCGTCATCGATATCGCCGACCAGCGGATGCATGACTGCGGTGCTGATGGCCCCCGAGAGCATCGCGCCCTCGATGCGCCCGTCGTCGTCCGTTTCACCCAGTAGCGCTCGGTAGAGACGCTGCATGAACCGCTGGAATGTTTCGTGTTCGGCCAGCAACCGGACGACGACGGGGTCGAACTGCAGGGTGCGCACCAGCCGGCGGTCACGAACCGCCATCTCGATCACGCGTACCAACAGTTCGTCGCGGGCGGCCAGTTCGTCGCAGTGGGCTTCGGCCGCATCGAGTGCGGGGGCCAGCCGGAAGAGTTCGCGTTCGGTCACGGCCAGGACGATGTTGTCCTTCGTCCTGAACTGGTGATAGACAGCCGCTTTCGTGATCCCGACGGCGTCGGCGATCATCTGCAACGAGGTTCCGCTGACGCCGTGCTGAGCGAACAGATCCAGCGCGGCATCGAGCACCCGGGTTCGCGCGGCGCTGTGCTGGACGAACCCCAACTCCCGGTCGACGACAGGCGGTTCCGCTGATCCCACTCAACGAGAGTAGCGAAGGAGATTGACCTAGGCTAGCCGATCGGCTAGCTTCGCAAACTAGTTGAGCGTATTAGCCCCGCGCCGTCCGGCGGAGGGAGGTGGAAGGAGTCGATGATGCCGCAACGACGCACCGATGGTGAGGTCATCCTGCTGTGGACCTTGCCCGCGACGGTGCTCATCTGGGTAGCCTGCTTCTTCCTGTTTCCGGGGTTCAATCCGCCGATGTCTCCGTCGTTGACGGCAGAGCAGGTCGCCGCGTTCTATCGCGATCCGGCGCACCTCCCGGAGATCCGTTACAGCATGATCGTCTTCAACTGGTTCGGCGTCAGCCTCATCCCGATACTGGCCCTGATCGTGCTGCAGGTCCGCAGGATGGCTCATCGCACGCCGATCTTCTCCTACGCCCTGCTGGGCTGTACGGCCGGCAGTCCCGCGCTGTTCCTGGTCGCCAACGTGTGTTGGCTGCTGGCCGCATTCCGCCCGGAGAGAAGCCCGGAGCTGACTCAACTGTTCAACGATTTCGGCTGGATAACCTTCACCATTCTGGTCCCCTTTCTCATCGGACAAAGCGTAATTCTCTCTTTGGCAATCTTTTTGGACGATCAGCCGCGACCGGTATTCAGCCGTTGGGTGGCTTATTTCAACCTTCTCGTAGCCGCCGCGCTGGCTCCCGCGGCGTTCGTAGGCGTTTCTCTGTCCGGCCCTTTGGCTTGGGACGGCGTGCTGTCGTTCTGGCTGAAGAACATCGCCATCGCCGTGTGGATCGTCGTTATGGGAGTCGCTGTCGGCCAGGCCATTTATCGTGAGCGCGCCGAGAACCGTGAGCCCGGCGACGAACTGGTCAGCGCATGAACGCGGTAATCACGCCGGCGGCTTTCCCTGCCGCGCCGCCGTCGGGACCGCTGCATCAACGGATCGCCTGGCATTGGCGACACAACCCCAAACGCGAGCTCTGGCTTGCCTGGTGGGCGCTCGTCGTGTTCTACAGCCTCTTCTGGCTGATGTTCTTCGTCATCACGCGTGTTCAGCCCCCTCCGCGGCCCACCGCGGACCTCGCGGCCCAGGTCCACTACTTCCACGTGCGCCACCTCGGGGTACCGGTCGGCTTTGGGGTCATCTTCTGTATTGGCGGCATGATCGCGACGAACAACGCCCTCATCGCGTATTCGATGCGGCGAATGTCAGTCAGCCCCGCGTTCGCCTATTCATACCTGATCATGTACTCGCTCAGTGCGATTCCCGGGCTGTTGCTGCTCTGCATCGCGTTGATCGTCGGGACGCTGCGACCCGAGCGCGACCCCGAAGCGATCAGTTGGCTCTACGACTTCGCCTTCCTGTCTTTTGATGGAACCATGGGTGTCTTCCTGATCGGCTCGCTGATTTGGATGCTCGCGATTCTGCTCGACAAAAATCGGGTGTTCCCGAAGTGGTTCGGCTACCTCAACCTCTGCAACGGACTCACCGAGGTCGTCGTGGCACCCTGCTGGATCTTCCGGCGAGGCGTCCTCGCCTGGAACGGCCAGATCGCCTGGTGGCTGGACATGGTCGTCTTCGGTGTCTACACAGGCGCTTTCATTTACATGCTCCGGAGCATGATCCTGCGCGAAGATTTCGGTACCGGGCCCCTCCCCGACCGAGCCAAGGCGGCAGCACAGTGACCGATCTCAAGACAGGTCTCGCTGGGCCCGACAAGCGCGTCAGGTTCGTGCCCGGCCAGCCGGACATGTGGGCTTTCGTGTTGTTCGAGACCCTCGTCTTCACAGCGTATTTCGGGTTCTACATGTTCTATCGCGCTCGAAGCCCGGAGCTTTTCCTGCACGCTCAGGCGCAGCTGGACCTGCGTATCGGCGTGGTCAACACACTGGTATTGCTGCTGAGTTCGTGGTCGGTGGCCCGTTGCGTTCAGTCCGCGCGCGCCGCTGCCTATGGACCGGCCCTCCGGGACGCGTTCCTCACCGCCCTGTTCGCTGCGGTGTTCCTCTGCGTCAAGGTGTCGGAGTGGGCCCGGCTGAGCAGCGAGGGAAATGGATTCGACAGCAATGACTTCTTCACCTACTACTTCTTTCTCACCGGGATCCACTTCGTCCACCTGCTGATCGGTTTCGTCGTCCTCGGCGTCCTCGTCTATCAGCTCCGGAGTCCGGTTAGACGAGACCAGAAACTGGTCGAAACCTGCGCCACGTACTGGCACACCGTCGACTTTCTCTGGGTGCTCATCTTCGCGCTGCTCTACGTGGTGAGGTGAGAAGTGAAATTCAACAAGAGGCTGCTGGTCGTCTGGGTGATCCTGGCGTCGCTGACGCTGGCGTATTTGTGGATAGACCACACGGGCTCGGATGGTTCTGGGGCGCTGCGATCCAGCGCGCTGATCACGTGCGGCGTGATTGTGATCGCACTCGTGAAGGTGCGCATCATCTTCCGCGAGTTCATGGAGGTTCGCCAGGCTCCGGTTCTGCTGTGCCGGTTGACCGACGCTTGGGTCGTGCTGATCGGCGCGGTTCTGCTGAGCTGCTACTTCATCGGAGCGGCAATCCGCTAGTGCGCGGTGACCGAAAGGGTTATGTTCGTCGGCGACGACGTTTACAGAATGCGTTCGATTAGTAAAGGACGGTTATGTCGAGGACAGTGGTGGTTGGCGCGTCGAGCGGGCTCGGGCGTTGCATTGCGATCGGCCTGGCGCAGCGCGGTGACCAGGTCGCGCTCTTGGCCCGGCGCCGCGAACGCATCGAAGCCGCGGCGCAGGAGGCCGGGTCCGGCGCAATCGCCGTCGAGTGCGACATCACCGACCAGGCGTCGTGCCGGTCGGCTATCGGCACAGTTGCGGACGCGTTCGGCGGTATCGACAACGTGGTGTACACGCCCGCCATCAGCCCGCTCGTCCGCATGGTCGACACCGATGCCGAAACGTGGCGCCGGGTCTTCGACACCAATGTGATCGGGGCGTCGCTCGTGACGGCGGCGGCGATGCCGCACCTGACGGCCTCCGCGGGCAAGGTGGTGTACCTGTCCTCCGACGCGGGTCCGTACGGGCCACCGTGGCCGGGCCTCGGCGCCTACGGCGTCAGCAAGGCGGCCCTCGAACGTCTGGTGGAGGCCTGGCGCGCCGAGCACCCCGACGTCGGCTTCACCAACCTCATCGTGGGGGAGTGCGCGGGCGGTGACGGCGACGCGGCGACGGGCATGAACGCCGGATGGGATATGGACCTCGCCATGCAGGCCTACCCGTTGTGGGTGTCACGCGGCTGCATGCCAGGCAAGTTGATGCCCGTCGAGGACCTGATCGGGGTGGTACACACGATCCTGAGCACGAACTCATCGACATCGATGCCGCTCGTGGTCGCCAGGGGCGCGCCGGCCGCCGCCCCGGCGCTGGTCCCGGGTCAGTGAAGCCCTAACCTCTCGCGGGCCGTGTCGGCGAGGAAGCGCGCGGGCGAAGTCGGCCGGAACGCGCGAGCCGCCTCGGTCAGCGCTTCGTGCGAACCCGCGGGGAGTTCGATATCGGCCGCGGCGACGTTGAATTCAAGCTGTTCGACGCTGGACGCCCCGGGGATCGCGACCACGCCGGGAAGATTGATCAGCCAGGCCAGCGCCACCTGAGCAGGCTTGGCGTCGACCTCGGCCGCGACGTCGCGCAGCGTCTGCAACAGCGGCTCGATCCGCCGTAGGTTTTCGGTGCTGAACAGCAGATTCAACGCACGAATGCCACCAGGACGGTTGTCCACGCCGTATTTGCCGCCCAGCAGACCCTGCGCCAGCGGGCTGTAGGCGATGACGATGCGATTCTCCCGCTCGGCGAATGGGACCAGATCCTTGAGCGCCTGGGGATGGGCGAGCGAGAAATGCACCTGGTTGCTGATCACGGGCCGCCCGAGCGCGGCGTCGGCCTTCTGCCACCGCGCCAGCGAGTAGTTCGAAACGCCGACTGCACCGATGGCGCCGCTGTCGAGCAGGTCGCGCATCCCGGGCATGATCACCGAGTCGGGGACCACCGGGTTGGGCTGGTGCACCTGGTACAGCGGGATTCTGTCCAGCCCGAGCCGCTGGGCGCTGGCGCGCTCCCGCTGCTTGACGATCGCGGGAAACGGGGCGACGGGCATGACCTTGCTGGCCACCACGACGTCGGCGCGCTCGTCGCCCAGCGCCTCGCCCAGGATCCGCTCGCTTTTGCCGAACCCGTATATCTCGGCGGTGTCGAACAGCGTGACCCCCAGCGCACGGGCCCGCTGCACGATGTCGCGAGCGGCGCCGGCGGCGTAACCGTCGCCGTAGCCCCACTCGCGTGAGCCGAACTGCCAGGTGCCGAGACCTATCCTGCTGACCTTGCCGATTCCGTCGACGTCGAGATACTTCATACGCCGAGCCTACTGAGTCGTCAGCCGGGGATCTTGCCGAGAACGTAGTTCGCAATACCCACGGCGGCTTGTCGGGGGCGTTCGCTGTCGGTCTTGCCGCTGAAGGACAGGTAGAGGTCGATGAAGACGTTGGCTTTAGCCGCGATCGCGCGAACGGAGCGCACCCGTATCCCCTTGTGCGTTACATCCATGGTGGTGACGCCGTTGCCGGCGTCGGCGGGAGCGCTTAGATCGAACGGGATGGTCTGCCCAGTGGGAATGGTCACGTTGACCGTGGCGCCGCCGCATTGGCGCCATCCGGTCAGCACCTTCGCGAGTTGCGATTGCGCCGCGGGTACGTCGTGAAACACCGCGACGGCTTGGATGACCTCCACGGAGCTGAGCAGGGTGCGCGTGTCGGTGAATTCTTGCGCGTGGTACCCGGACATGGCGTCGAGGTTGTAGGCATTCGGGCTCCCGGGGCCAATGCTTCCCCAGCACTCCGGGCGGTCGATGGTTCCTTCGTCGTTGGATCTGTTGGGGTGGTCCCACGCTTGGCCGGCTTGGAGGTTTTCGTCACCGGTGATGTTTTTGAGGTCATCGACGGCGGGCAATACCGTGCCCGCGGCTTGTGGGGCCACCATCGGGAGCTGGGGCGCAGACGCGGTGGTTGTGCTGGCAGGTGCCGCAGTCCGGTTGGGGCTCGTGGCAGCCCTCGTAGCAGCAAACGTGGCCCATGCGACCAGCGCGACGACGGTGAGCGCGATGAACGCATACGACAGCGTGACGCCCATCAGGGCGCGATCACGGCCAAGCTCACCGGTGCGACGGATTTGCGCGAGCCCTAAGTGTCCCAAAATCGCCCCGGCCGGGGCGAACACAAAGGCGAACACCAGCGACAAAGTTGCCAGCGCGTTCACCGGCGGGTGGAATGGCGGCGGAGGCGGCGCGATGAAGACGGGCGGTTGCACCGGCGGGGCTTCGAATGGGACGCGGCCAAGCGGGTCGTAACTAAACGGGTTGTGCCCGTAGGGATCCTGAGGATAGGTCACGTAGTGGCCTCCTTAACTGACATCCCTTCGAGAAGCCGGGGCGCTTGTATCAGCCTAGCTCGCTCTCGCAACGTTTGGTGGCCTCGCCGTTGGGTAGCCGCTTAGTAACGCGCACAGCAGCCCGCGCGTCGCAACAGATCTACCTGGGGAGAACATATGGCTAAGTCCAGCATCGCGTCGCCGACTGATGTGGTCGACTTTCTTACCGGTCAGCACGAGCAGATCAAATCTCTGGTCGCCAAAACGCTTTCGGCGTCTGGCGAGTCGCGAGAGAACGCTTTCGTCGACCTCCGGCGACTGCTCGCAGTGCACGAAACTGTCGAGGAGGAGATAGTTCATCCTCGTGCGAAGCGCAAGATCGCGAACGGTGCCGCAGTGGTCGACGCCCGACTAAGCGAGGAGCTCGAAGCAAAGAAGGTGCTGCAGCAGTTGGAGAAACTCGACGTCGACAGCGCGGAGTTCACAGACAAGCTGACTAAACTCCGCGACGCCATCCTCGATCACGCCGAGCACGAGGAGCGCGACGAGTTCAAGAGGCTGGGAGAACAACTGAGCAGCGAAGAGCTCGAAAACATGTGCCGCGCTGCCAAACTCGCCGAAGCGATAGCTCCCACCCGGCCGCACGTAGGAGTCGAGTCGCAGGTGGCCAATCTGGTCGCAGGACCTTTCACGGCGATGCTGGACCGCGCCCGCGACGCCATCATCGGGAAGGGCTAGCTCGACTGCTACTAGTGCGAATCGGATCGGTTGTGCAGAAGCGGTTTGATCGGCTGCGAGATGGGAAGCCGATACAAAGCGGGCGAGTCGATCAGCGTGGCGGGTCATACGCCGAGGATCAAGACACTGGTCAATCAAGAGCTGGTCGGGCTCGTTCGCAATGAGGGGGCGCGAGCTCCGCTACACCAAGAGAAAGGTTCGATTCATGGGGGACCACAACAGCGGACCAGAAGAAGCCATCAAGGGCGTCGTTGAGGGCGTCAAGGGTAAGGCCAAAGAGGTCGGCGGAACCCTGGCTGGTCGCAACGACATCGTCGAAGAGGGCAAGGCCCAGCAGGACAAAGCCGACGCCCAGCGTGACGCGGCAAAGAAAGAAGCCGAGGCAGACGCCGCACGTGCGGGCGCCAAGGCCGCCGAAGAGCGCCAGAAGCAACACCAGTAAGTCGATTAACGTGGATGGGCCCGGTCCAAAAGGCCGGGCCCATCCGGCGTATCGGGTGGCAAACCGACCCAACTCAGCCGGGTCAATGGTTACGCAACTTGGCGATCAACTTGTCTTTAGTCAATCCTGAATAGCCAGATATACCAAGCTCTTTAGCTCGTCTCTTCAGCTCCGGAACGGTCCAGTCGGCATATGAGCCGGCTTTGCCGCCTTTACGGCCGACGGCGGATTTACCCCGTGCGGCGACCGCGTTGGAAATCCGCGCCGCCTTTTCCTCGGAGTCGCCCTCTTTGCGGAGATCACGATATAGCTTCTCGTTTTTGATCGATGGATTCGGCACGATGGATCACTTTCGCGTGTTTGAATGGGACACCGCTGTCAGGATTGCCCCGCCCGGCGTTACCCAAACGCACCGCGGTTATCCCGTACCCGGACGGATTGCGCAGTGCGCGAGGGGAGTTGCGCCAAGCGAGCCGGGGTCGGCGACGACTCGTTCAGCGATGATCCGCAACTTGACGTTCGATTGCTGAGACATCGTGGTCAGAAGCGAGAACGCACTTTCCTCGTCCACGCCATATCGCAGCATCACCATGCCGATGGCCTGGTTGATCACCGCCCGCCGTGCGCTGATCGTCATTACCTCATCGGTCAGCCGCTTTTGCACATCTTTTTCGAACTGGTCCGTGATGTCGATGTAGAACCCCGCGATACCAGCTGGCGTGCCATCATTTTTGAAGAAGCGATCACCCACCACAATGATCAAACGCTCCTTGCCGCGGGCATCGATAATCCGGTTTCGACTGGTGACGGCGGTGCCCTGCCGGTAGACCTGCAAGATCAGGTCGGCCACCGTCGCGTTGTCGTCGGGATGCTTGTGCGCCATGACCAAGTCGGTGGTGGGGGTGACGGTGCCCGGGCGATAGCCGTGCATGCGGGCAACCTCGGCGGACCACTCCCACTGGTCGTCATGAACGAAGTAGCGGAAGCTGCCCAACGTTGCCCAGGATTTCGGTGGCAGCGGAGGTTCATCGCGCACCATGAGTGAATTCCGTTCGAGGCGTGGGATATTGGTCGATCAGTAGCGCGATTGTATGGGCAGTCGGTAACGGACTACCCGCGCCGTAGCGGAGGTAAACGGAAAGAGTTGACAACCTATCGCTGTTAAGACAGCGTTTTGGCCCGCGCCTCAATCGTAGGCGGTAGGCTCCCTGCCAGGTTGAGCTCACAGCCGCCCATGAGCGGTGTCGATAGCTCCTTCTCGCCCGTCTCGCTCACCACCACACCCGATGGGCGCCGCCACATGCCTGCTGTACCCAACAAAAACACACCAGAGCAAGTCGACTGCGCAGGGGCGGGACTGCGGGTTCACGCACACAACGTTGCCACGGTCGTCTGCATCAGTGGCGAGATTGACGCCTCTAACGCCGATCGGGTCGGCGAAGCAATCCGCCGCTTCTCGCAGCGGAAGGCTCCGCTGATCCTCAATCTCAGTCACCTGGATTTTCTTGGGGTGGCGGGTTTTCGGGCGTTGCTGACCCTCAACCATGAACATCGGCAAGCCCGGCTGCCTTCCAGCGTGGTCACCGGCGCCGTAATGCGTCGGGTGACCGGCGTCTTCCCCGACCACGGGTTACCCATCGTTGACTCGGTTCCCGAAGCTCTTTCAGCTCACGGAAAGGCCAGCTCGCCAACGAATTAGCGGCAACTGCGTACCGGGTCAGCCGGCCATGAACTCGTGGTAGGCCGACTCCAGATTCGCCGGGAGTGCCGACACGTTGCATTGACGTTCGGTGTCGCCGATCGGTGCGAGAATGCCGCGCAGGTCGGTGTACTCCTGCGGGTGGCCGGTGAAATAACTGCGAATGTTGGATTCCGCCTGCGGACGCGGCTGGTCGGAGGCGGCCGCGACCACTTGGTTGGCACCCGGATGTGCGGCGAGGTACTGCTGCGCCGAGCCGGTCACCGACGAAACGGTGGCATTGACACCGTCGGGAGTGCAGTCGGGTGCCGCGGCCGCCGACGATGCACCGACGATACCCATGGCGATCCCACCGAGCAGAATGCCGGCGCTGATGCCGGCCGATTGCCGACGCGCGGCGCTGGTGCTGATATTCATGATCAGATTTGTCCTTTGAATTGACCCGAATTCGTCCCCCGAATTCGTGAGCTTCCCCAGCGGGTCCCGACCCCTGAAATCCAGGGTAGCCTGAGCGAACGCGCCGCCGCACACAGCTAATCGTGGTGACGTCATGAGCTCATCCAAATCGGTTAATAGCAAACTCTCGGTCCCTGCCTGCTGGCTACGCTGGCCAGCCGCGGGGCGGGGCACATCTAGCATGTGTGTGGACGGCAGCGCTACGGCCAGGCAGGAGATCTCATGGTCGAGATTCACGTGCAGCGGACGATCGCCGCACCGGCGGAACAAGTCTTCGACTGGCTGGCCGATCCGGTCAATTTGGCTGCCGCTCCGTTGGTTCTCAAGGCCGGTTACGCGAAGGGCTCCTCAGTGCCTCGGGCGGGCGCGACGCGCGAAGTGATCGCGGTTGGCACCTGGTTCCGGGAAGAAATCACGGCCTACGATCGGCCGCGCAGTTACTCGTACCTCATCGTCCGATCTTTCCCGCCTTTCATTCACGATGGCGGTAGCTTGACATTCACCACGGCGACATTCACCGCAGCGGGTACCGAACCGGCCGAAGGCACCCGAGTCGACTGGCTCACCAACTACACCCATCCGGCTTGGGCGGGAGGCAAGCTTTTGGAGTCGGTCAGCTATCCGCTGCTTCGGTCGAGCTTTCTTGCGATCCTTGATGGCTGCGCGAAGGCGTTGCAGGACGAGCCGCAACCCCGCTAACGATGCAACCGGTTCATCAGCTGGGTGGCGGCGTATCGCCCGCTGAACACCGCGCCGTGCACAGTGGCGGGATTGTTCACGCCGACGGCCTCGCCGGCCAAGTAGAGCCGGTCGCCGATCGGCTCCTGCAGCCGGCGCCGGTCGTCGAGGCCGGAGCCGGGCGCGTGGAACGAGTACGAGCCGCGCGCAAAGGGATCGGTGGCCCAGCTCGATGTCCGGACCTCGACAGGGTAGATGTCGTCGCCGAACAGCTGCCAGACGACGGGCTGCGCGCTGGCCATCAGGTCCTCAGGTGACGCCGACTCCACGGCCCGCCCGCGATAACCCGCGTTGAAAGCCAACACAATCGGTCCGGCCGCCGCCGGCAAGGTGAACCACTGCGACCACATGCCTGGGCCGGTGCCCATGAATTCGTAGAAGGCGCTCTCCGCCTTCCAGTTTCGTTGGTTGAAGCGGAAGTAGCTCTTTGACAGCACACCGAATCCCAGGGCCTGCACGGCGTGCACGTGTGCATCGGGAAGTGGTGGGTCGAAGGTGATCGCGCCGGATTTCAGGACTCCGAGCGGAACGGTGACGATCACGGCCCGTCCCTCGAACGATTGTTTGCCCGCCCGCACGGTGACGGAGTTTTCGCGTCTCGCGATCGCGGTTACCGGTGTGTTGAGGACTATCTGAAGTCCCTGGGCGAGCAGCTTCGGCAGAGCGTCGTAGCCGTTAATGACGGCGTCTTGGTCGCCGTCGGTGTATTCGCCGTCGTCATATGTAGTGGCGGAGAGCTGGTCCGCGTCGGCGGCGTATTCGTCCGCGATCTCGGTAGTGAGGAAAAAAGCCAGTTGGGCGCGCTCGGAGTAGGAGAGCTCTTTTTCGGTTGCCGCCGCCTCGACGGCGGCGCCCAGGCTTCCGCCATCGACGTGATCGCAAGCCCGAGCCACGAACTTGCGCCAGGCTTTTTGGTTGTATTCCAGTGGCTGCAGTTTGGGATCAATCGCGAGTTTCGCCCACTTGTAATACTCGGTCGGGACAAGCTGCAGTTGAGCTTTCTGCGCCAACTCCATCAGCGGATTGTCGGTGGCGCCCTGGATCCACGACGCGCCCATTTCCAGGGGTAGGCCCCAGTCGCGAGTGGTATACACGCGGCCTCCGATGCGATCGCGGGCTTCGATCAACCGCACCGGCCATCCGGCATCGGCAAGGCTGCGGGCCGCGGCCAAGCCCGCCACCCCGGCGCCGACGATCAGGACCGACTCCGTATCTGGCGGGCGCGCCGGTGGTGGCGCGGCATGATCCGATGAGCACGCGACCGCCAGTCCGCCGCCGACCGCGCTCATCACGCCGGCCAAGAATTCTCGACGGGATAGCGCGTTCATAGCTGGGCGGCGACTTCGGCGGCGGCTCGTTGGCCGGACCTGACGGCGCCGTCCAAAAACCCTGTCCATTCGTCGGCGGTCTCCGTGCCGGCCCAGTGGAGCGGCCCCACCGGCTCGCGTAACCACGGACCGAACCGTGTCCACGACCCCGGGGGTACCGCCGCCGTCGGGCCTCCCGGTGCGAATTCCTCTGTATCCCAACGGTGATCTACATAGCCAAGGGGCTCGAGCGCGTCGTCACCGAAGAACGACGCGAAGCAGCGCAGCGCTTCGCGGCGACGCTGCTCGGCGGGCAGGGAGTCGAACGCGCGCGCATCGACGAAGCCCATCAGGACCCCTGGCCCGTCGGCATCCGGGCTGACGTCGAAGGTGATGAACACCGGGCCTTCGTCGCACAGCGCCTGGCCCGAGAACCCGTTGGCCCGCCAGAACGGAGTGGGGTAGGCCGCGTAGGCCTTGCTGAGCCGGCCCTGCGGCCAATGCTTTGCCAGTTCCGTGTATTCGGCGGGCAGTGGGGGAGCGAACTCGATGGACGCCCGATGGGCCGGCGGAATCGCGACGATGACGTACCCGGCCTCGGCCTGCCCGCGATCGGAGGTGATCGTCACTCCTGCCCCGTGTCGCTCGATGCGGCGCACCGGGGCGTTCAGCACGACGCGGGTGCCGAGTTCGGCCGCCGCCGCCTCGGCGATCTGCTGAGTACCGCCCAGGAAACGGTCCTGCTGGGCACCGTTCTCGACGTCGAGCAGGCGGTCGAGGCCGCCGGCGGCGTGTGTGTAGCGGGCGGCGTGCAGCATCGACACGTCGTCTGGTTCGCACCCCCACGTGACCCGCGCGACAATGGCCAGCAGGTCGCGTGACGAGGCCCCGGCGCGCACGGAGCGTAACCAGTCACCCAGCGACAGCTCGTCGAGCCGGCGCGCGTGGCGCGCATCCCAGGGTGTCGATACCGGGATGCTGCGGGCGATTCGGTCGAATTGCCAACGTAGCCTGCCGATATCGAGCAGCCCGGCGAGCGAGAGCTTGGGAATGGTGCCGCGGTAGGAACGCGCGCGGCCGCGCCACCGGATCACGTTCTTGCCGGCGTGATGGGTTGGGGTGGTCGGGATCTGGAGTTCGGCCGCCAGCGCCAGGACGGCGTCTTGGGTGGGGCCTACAAAAGTGCCGCCCATGTCAGCGGGCACACCTGCGACGCTGCCGGTGAGCGAACGCCCGCCGACGCGGTCGCGGCCCTCGAAGACCAGCACGTCATGGCCTTGTCGTGTCAGTTCACGCGCCGCGGTCAGTCCGGCAAAGCCAGCGCCGACCACCACGACATCGACGGTCCACGAGGGGGTTGTCACGCCCTCTAGTCAACCGCACTCGGGAAGCGGCGAGCTAGGGCGCGACCGTTAACCAGTCGGCGAACCCGGACGGGTCGTGGCGGCCCAGAGCTCCATGCTCGTAGAGGCCCCAGCCCTGCACCGGATCCCCGTCACCGTCGCGGCATACCGCGTGGCCCACGTGGTCGATGACGCCGAACCCTGACCGCGCGACGATCGCCGGATCAGTCATGTCGTAGGTCAGCCGTTCGGCGAACTTCTCGCCCTTCCACACGCCGTGTATCCAGTCCGAGTCGCCGCCGTAGCCCCCGCCGACGTGGATGGGCACCGGCAGCTTGGACTCCACGTCGAGATGCACGGCGGTCCCGTCGGGAGCGGTGGTGTCGATGGTGGCGCCGGTCGGGATCCGGGTGCCGGAACGGTAGTGGATCTTGACCCGCGGCCAGCCCAGCTGCTCGACGCGACCGTCGCGCCAGATCCGGGTGCAATCGTTGAGTGAGCGGAACCCGTTGGGCTCCTCCTGGATGATCAGCACCACGGCGAAGTCGTCGAACGCCATCGGCACGTACAGCCACCACATGCCCTCGAACGGCGGATCGGCGGGCCGGCCCGCGGGTTCGGCCTCGCCGATCGGGCGGATGCCCCAGGATCGATCCCGGCTGCCGATCCAGGTGGCGGGGTCGACCGCGATTTCCGCACCGTCGATGGCGATCCGCCCGCTCCAGCTGCCCAGTTGCGCGAACCGCTGCGCGTTCAGCGTCACCCGGTTGCCGGCCCGCAGAATGTGCGGTTGCTCCTGGACGACGTCGAACAAACCCTCCCAGGTGAGATCGGCCGCGATGCCCTCGGTTTCGTCGAGGATCAATCGCAGTTTGCGCAGCGGCTCGACGACCTCGATCCGGTACCCGTTGACGTGCTGATTGAGCCGGTCCTGGTCGATGGCGTCTGAAACGTGTACCGCGGTCTGCGAATCCCCGCGCCTGATGAGCAGGAATGCGTCCTTGACGCCCAGGTTGGGGTAGTAGCCGATACCGCTGATCAAAAAGATGTTCCCGGTGCGGTCGTGGGCGTTGAAGTAGGAGCGATCGTAGAAATTACGGTCGGAGGACCCCGGCCACGCGATCGGCTGGGGTACCTGATGTACCGGGAACTCGTCGAGCGGTCCGAGCATTATTGATCCTCTCCGATAAAGCGTTTCATCAGTCCGGCGTGGTAGAACAGCGACTCCACGTCTTCGGGCTTTTCGGTTTCCCCGAAGTGCACCCGGCGCGCGCCGGTGCGCATGAACACGAGAGCCCAGATCACCCCGCAGTACACGTAAAACCACTGCAGGTCACCCACTTCGACGCCGGTAAGCCGCTGATAGGTGGCGCGGACGTCGCTCTCACGCATCACCTCCGGCAGGCCCGGCAGACCAGCAAGACCAGTGAGTTCCTGAAACACCATGTGCGCGAATATCATCCATGCAACATCGATCTCGCGTGGACCGAGCGTGACCATTTCCCAGTCCAGCACGGCCACCGGTTGAAAATCGCGGTACAAGACGTTGCCCACCCGGGAGTCGCCCCAGAGCAGCACCGGCTCGCCTGCGGCCACCTCGGCCGGCCAGTTGTCTTCCAGCCAATCGAAACTGCGCTCCAGCAGCGGAGATCGGCCGATGTCCGGCACTGCGAAGTCATACCAGGAACGCAACCAGTTGAGCTGCGCGCGCAACGCGGTGTCACCGTGCTGAACCTCGGATAAGTAGGCAAAGGTCTTCGTTGCGTTCGGGATTGAATGCAGGGTGGCCAGTACCCCGACGGTGGCATCCTGCAGTTCGCGCTGGCGCTCGGCGGGCGCGTCGGCAAACCAGTTGTTGCCGAAGGTGTAGGGCATGACATCGGGTGGCACTTCACCGTCGACGTAGTCCATCAGGAAAAAGGGCGTGCCCAGCACGTCGCCGGTTGGCTCGAGCCAGCGCACCCGCGGAACGGGGACGTCGGTCAGTTCGCCGACCTTCCTGATCACCTCGAATTGGTGGTCAAGTCGATATGTCGGGAAGACCTGCACGTCCTCGACGGTCGGCGCTACCCGGGCCACGAGCTTCTGCTCTTTGGCCTGCCCGTCCTCCCGCCAGCGGGCGGTCAAGATGATGGTTTCCGACGACATGCCGTTCGAATCCACGCCGCTTTCGACGGTCACCTCGGGCACCGCGCCCGCGGGCAGGACGGTCGACAGCCATTTCGACATCACCGCAGGCAGGGTGGTGACGTCTCGGCTAGAGCGCTGAAGTCGGTCGACATTGTCGATCGCAGGTTCGTTGGGCACGGGGTGCCTCCATTCTTGACGCTTCTTTGCGGCAATTACGATACGGTAGGTAGCGTTATGAAAGCAGACCGGTCCTCCATTGACAAGGCCCCCGGTGCCGGGCGTCCCCGGGATCCGCGGATTGCCTCGGCGATAATGTCGGCGACCGCGGAACTGCTTGTGGAAATTGGCTATTCGAGTCTGAGCGTGGCAGCCGTCGCCGAACGCGCCGGAACCACGAAATCCGCGTTGTACCGCCGGTGGTCCAGTAAGGCCGAGCTGGTGCACGAGGCAGCGTTCCCGGTGGCACCCACCGCGTTGGAGGCCCCCGCCGGCGATATCGCTGCGGACGTCCGGATGATGATCGAGGCCACCCGCGATGTGTTCACCACGCCGGTGGTGCGGGCCGCGTTGCCGGGGTTGGTGGCCGACATGACGGCCGATGCCGATCTCAATGCCCGGGTGATGTCGCGTTTCACCGACCTGTTCACCGCGGTGCGAACGCGGCTGCAAGAGGCCGTGGACCGCGGCGAAGCACATCCCGGTGTGCACCCGGAACGGTTGATCGAGCTGATTGGAGGAGCGACCATGCTGCGGATGCTGCTGCGCCCAGACGAGAAGTTGGATGACGCGTGGGTGGACCAGACCGCCTCCATCGTCCTGCACGGGGTGACGGGATGACTCGGCGACTTGTGGGTCGGGCCGCGATCGTCACCGGCGCCAGCCGCGGCCTGGGCCGGGCGATCGCATTGGGGCTCGCCGCGGAAGGCGCAGCGGTAGCCGTCGTGGGGCGCACCGAACAGGTGTGGGACGACCGGTTGCCCGGGACCATTGGTGAGACCGTGACCGAGATCGAGGCGGCGGGCGGACGCGCGATAGCGATCCGGGCCGATCTGACCAATCGCGACGATATCGCAGGGCTGGTGGATGCGGCACGAGACGCCTTGGGGCCCATCACCATTCTGGTGAATAACGCGGCGTTCACCGCTCCCGGCCGGCCGCCGGTGCCGGGTGCCGAACCGCGGGTCAAGGCAGCCAAGGCGGCTCCCGCGGCCGGCAAACCCGGCTGGCCGCCCTTCCTCGGTACGCCGTTGCACGCATTTCGTCGGCACTTCGACATCGCGGTCTTCGCCACCTACGAACTGATGCAGCTGGTGTGCCCCGACATGATCGACGCGGGTGGCGGCTCGATCATCAACATCACCTCGGTCGCCTCCCGCATACCTGGCGACGGGCCCTACCCTGACCGGGGCGGCGGCGTGCTGCCCGGCTATGGCGGATCCAAAGCCGCACTCGAGCATCTCACCCAGTGCGCGGCGTTCGATCTCGCCGGCCACAACATCGCGGTGAACGCGTTGTCGCCATCGAAACCGATCCTCACGCCGGGCCTGGCGTACTACGCGCGCGAATTCGCCGACACCGCCGCGGCGGACGAATTCGCGCAGGCCGCGGTGAATTTGGCGATGGTGGATGCGGCCGTGGTGACTGGGCGCACGATCGGCCACAGCGAGGTTCTCGACGGCAGCTACCGGCCGTTCACTGTCGCCTAGCGATGTTGGTTCCCGGGCGGGTCGGGATCTCCGCGGAGTAGTTCATCGGGGTGGTGGGCGTGGTTGATCTCGGGTGGCCCGCTGCCGTTGGTCCAGCCGAGGCGACCGTTGCCGGTGACCACGGTGTGCAGTTCCCCGCGGCTTGCCGCGCCGTGGTGGCAACCGCAGGCGAAAAATAGTTTGTCCGCGTCGGTTTGGCCGCCCTGTGCCCAGTCCGGCGCGTGGTGAACTTCGCTGTGATATCCGGGTTCGAGGCAATTGGGCCGGGTACAGCCGCGGTCGCGGGCGTGGCAGATCAGTCGCTGGTCGGCGGTGGCGATGCGCTTCTGGCGGCCCAGGTACAGCGGTCGCTCCGTATGGTTGTCGAACACCGCCAGGTAGTGGATCGCCTTGGCGGCCATCCGGATCAAATCCGACATCGGCAGCCGGGAGCCGCCGCCGGTTCGCGCCGGCGCGGGCATCGGGACCGACGCGCCGGCCGCGGCGTTTGCGGCCTGTTCGAGTTCGGCCAGCGTCGTGGTGACGATTACCGTGACGGGGTGGCCTCGGTGCAGACCGAGCTCGCCGGAGGCGATCGCAGTTTCCATACCCAACTTGAACGCGTCGTGGCAGCGTTGGGCTGGCGTGCGCTCGTCGCGCACCTGGCGTTCTTCCTGCCCGCCGTCGGGTTCATGGCGACCGGGCCGCACGGCGGCTTCGATGGCTTCGAAGTATGCGCGGGCTTCGGGGTCGAGCAAGCCCTCAAGCCGCGACATACCGTCAGGCCCCTGCGGGCCCAGGTGCAGTCCGCGCCGGCGCGCGCGATCCTCGTCGGTGAACGTGCCGTCGGGATTGAGGTAGTCGGCTATTTGTTGGCCAAGCTTCGTGACGACTCCGGCGTCGACTTTGGTCGCATGCCATACCAACGCGCGCTCGGCATCAGCGACGTCGGTGGGCGAGACACAGCTGGGCAGCACATCGACGGCTCGGCACACGGCGCGAATGTGGTCCTCACCGACGGTGCCGGCTTGCACCGCGTTGGCCAACTCCGGCAACTCCGGTGCGATCGGCTGCCCGGTCAGGGACCGTCGTGGGCGAATCCGTGCGGCCAGTTTGAAGCGGCGAGTGATTTCTTTCGGAGTGATGCGCAGCCGCGCCCAGAGCATGCCCCGCACGATCGGGACGAATTGCGACCCGTCGGGCGGGTTGGCGATTTCGGCGAAAAAGCGATACATCAGCCCGCGGTTCACCCGGTCCTGGGTCTCGAGCCGCTCAGCGACGTTGACGCGGAAATTGTTGCTCACCAGGTCCGATGAGGTGCCACCCAGCACATCGTGGGCGGCGTCGATCGCGTCAAGAGCAGCGCTAATCCGCTCTTGTGCCTGCTCGGCGGGCATGAATGCCATCCCGCAAGCGTATCGAACATCAGTTCGAATACAGCCGAGAATTTGTCGATCTGTGGATGAACCGCCAACTGTGGATACCTTGCACCTGACGTGCCACTATGAGAAAAGCCGATGCCGCAACCGCGGCACGCAACCGGTCGAGTGGTGTGCGCATGCCCGGTACTAAACGCGGGATCGACAGGCCGACGGGTCGCGTTGTTGCCCTGATCGTGCTGCTGATCATCGCTGCTGCTGCCTTGCGCGGATACCTTCCGGCTCACGATTACGCCGCACGCATTCAGCCGGGCCCCGGTCGCGCGGCGCTGGCATTCGTGGTGGTTTCCCTGAGTGCGACGCTGACGGTGCTGGCGATCGCAATCATCGCCCGTTTGCGAGATCCACGTGCGATGCCGCCCGGGCCGGGGGACCTGTCCGGGATGCTAGGCAGCCGCGCTGGGCGACCGAGTTGGCGCGTGTTGTTCGTGGGACTCGCGGTGATCGTCGCGTGGTTGTTGATCGCGATGCTGCTGGCCCGATTGTGGTTCCCGCATGCCGTCGCTCCGTCGGCGCCGGCACCGGATCAGGGTGCGCCGCCGGTGAACGGCACCGCCCCGGCGCCCAAACAGCACCCGCAGGAGGACTCCGCAAACATGCTCGGAATCCTGCTTGCCAGCACGATCCCGATGCTGCTCTTGATCGTCGCGGGAACGGTCATCATGTCGCGGCGGCGACGGCGTGCGGCGCTAACGGGTGCGTTGCCGGACTATGACGACGGCGATGACGCCGAATTCCCGGACGCAGCCAGGCGTTCGGTGTCGCTGGTGCGGGCCGCCCAACGCGGGCTGGCTGAGATTGCGGACCTCAATCGCGAACCGCGGGAGGCGATCATCGCGTGCTACGCCGCGATGGAGTGCGAACTCGCGAATGTTCCCGGTGCGGTTCCTCAGGACTTCGACACCGCGACCGAAGTGCTGGCCCGCGCCGTTGAACACCATGCGTTGCAGGTCGATAATGCAGTTCAACTGGTGAACCTGTTCGTCGAGGCGCGGTTCAGTCCGCACCAGATGAACGAGCGCCACCGCGAGCTGGCGGTGGGCGCGCTTCAGGTTGTGCTCGACGAGCTGGGCTCGAGGAGTGCGGCGTGAAACGGCTTATCGCCCTGGGCGTTCTCCTCATCGTCGGAATCGAGCTGCTGGCGCTGACTGTGCACGATCGTCGGTTCGTGTTCGCGGCGTCGGGTGTTGCCCTGGCTTTGGTGTTGCTCAATGTCCACCGGCTATTGACACACGGGACCGAGTCGGAAGACGAGGCGGGCCAGGATGATCTAGGGGATTCGTTGCGCCGCTGGCTGTCCAGCACCCAGACGACGATCCGTTGGTCGGACTCCACCCGGGCGGACTGGGACCGTCACCTGCGTCCAATGCTCGCACGGCGCTTCGCGATCGCTACCGGTCAAAGACAGGCCAAAGATCCGGTGACGTTTGCCTCAACCGGCCAAATGCTTTTCGGCGCTGAATTGTGGAAATGGGTTGACCCGAACAACGTCACCCCTACCGGTAACCGCGAGCCGGGCCCGGGCCGTGCGGCGCTCGAAGAAATTCTGCAAAAGTTGGAACAGGTATGAGACAAGCCGTGACTCGGTTATGAGCGTGCCGGCCGTGACGACCATGGAGCGTTGCGAGGCGGTCCTAGACGAAATTGAGCGGCTGGTAGTTGGTAAGCGCGCCGCACTCACGCTCATCCTGACCGCGATGCTCGCGCGTGGCCACGTACTCATCGAAGATCTGCCCGGCCTGGGCAAGACACTGATCGCGCGATCCTTCGCCGCCGCGTTGGGTCTTCGCTTCACCCGGGTGCAGTTCACGCCCGATCTGCTGCCCGCCGACTTGCTCGGCTCGACCATTTACGACATGCAGTCGGGCCGTTTCGCGTTCCGGCCCGGGCCCATTTTCACTAACCTGCTGCTCGCCGACGAGATCAACCGCACGCCGCCCAAGACCCAAGCGGCGTTGCTGGAGGCGATGGCCGAGGGCCAAGTGAGCATCGACGGCGAAACGCACAAGCTGCCGACGCCATTCGTCGTGTTGGCCACCGACAACCCGATCGAGTACGAGGGCACCTACCCGCTGCCCGAAGCCCAGCTCGACCGGTTCGCGATGCGTCTGGAACTGCGGTACCTCTCCGAGCGTGACGAGACCTGCCATGCTGCGCCGGCGCCTGGAACGCGGTTCGGCCGAGCCGACGGTCAATCAGGTCGTGGATGCCCACGATCTGATGGCGATGCGCGAATCGGTCGAACAAGTGAGCGTGCACGAGGACGTTTTGCACTATGTAGTGTCGCTGGCCACCGCTACCCGGCGCCATCCGCAGGTCGCCGTTGGCGCCAGCCCCCGTGCAGAACTCGACCTGGTTCAACTTGCCCGCGCCCGCGCCTTGCTGCTCGGCCGGGACTATGTGATCCCCGAAGATGTCAAGGCGCTCGCCACCCCGGCGATAGCGCACCGGATCACCTTGCGGCCGGAGATGTGGGTGCGAAAGATCCAGGGCGCCGATGTCGTCGGAGAATTGCTGCGGCGCTTACCTGTTCCCCGGACACATGAAACAGCTGGGGACGGCGAATGAGCCCGGTGTGACCCGGCAGCAGGAAATCGGGCTGCGCTGGCGCGCATCACAATTGACGCGTGCCATCGCGGCCTGCGCCGGAATTGCGTTGGCCGCTGCCGTGATCGCCGCCCGCTGGCAGCTGATTGCGTTCGCGGCACCGCTGCTCGGCGTGCTCTGTTCGATCAGCTGGCAGCGCCCGGTGCCGAGGATCCGGGTGCATGCAGAGCCCGACTCGCAGCGTTGCTTCGAGAACGAACAGGCGCGTGTGAAAGTGTGGCTGACCCAGGGCGGCGCCGGCGCGGCATCCGGCTCAGCCTTGGTAGGACTGACGGTCTGCACCGTCGGCGGAATGGAAATCGAAGTCCTCGAGTCGGATTCGTGTCAGGCGAAATCTGTTGCGGTAGTGGCACACCGCTGGGGCCGATATCCTATCCGGGCCCGCGTCGACGTGTCGGCACGGGGTGGGCTGCTGATGGGGACGGCAACCGTCGACGCCGCCGCCGTCATCGTGTTTCCCCTGACGGCGCCGCAGTCGACGCCAATCCCGCGGACCGAGTTGCTCGACCGCCTTGGCGCCCACCTGACCCGGCACATCGGCCCGGGTGTCGAGTACGCCGACATTCGCCCCTACGTGCCCGGCGACCAGCTGCGCGCCGTGAACTGGCCGGTGAGCGCGCGCCGCGGGCGATTGCACGTGACGCGGCGGTTGACCGATCGCGCCGCGGACGTGGTGGTGCTGGTCGACGCGTACCAGCAGCCGCCGGGCCCGGCGACCGACGCCACCGAACGGGTGGTGCGCGGCGCGGCCCAGGTGGTGCAGACCGCCCTGCGACACGGTGACCGCGCCGGGATCGTCGCGCTCGGCGGCAACCGTCCACGATGGCTCGGCGCTGATATCGGGCAGCGCCAGTTCTATCGGGTGCTGGACACGGTGCTCCGTGCCGGCGATGGATTCGAAGACACAACAGGGACTTTGGCGCCGCGTGCGGCTGTTCCGGCCGGTGCGATCGTCATCGCGTTCTCCACGCTGCTCGATACCGAATTCGCACTGGCGTTGATCGACCTCCGCAAGCGCGGCCATGTCGTGATCGCTGTCGACGTTCTCGACAGCGCCCCGTTTGAAACCGAGCAGGATCCGCTCGTCGATCGGATGTGGGCGCTGCAGCGCTCGGCGATGTACCGCGACATGGCGACCATCGGTGTCGACGTGGTGTCCTGGAGCGAAGAACGCAGCTTGGAGCAGTCGATGGCCGTGTTGCCCGAGCGCCGCCATCGGGTGCGCGGACGGCTCCGGGGGTAGCGGTGGCACGTACCCTTTCAACCGTATTCGGCCTGCTGATGGTGGCGGCAGCCGCCGTCGGGTCACAAGGTCCGGCAGTTATCGGGGGTGGAGTCGCTGTTATTGCGGTGGGCGTCGGAATCGCTTTTCGCCCGGCCGCAACGGCTGCCGTTTTGCTGTCGGTGGCCGTGATCGTGGTGTCCAATCCGTCGCACGTGCTCGCCGCGCTTTCCGGCCTTTCCGCCGCTGCCTACCTGGTGTGCAGGCACGCGGTCGGCAAACCGGCCGGCGTCGCTATGGGGAGCTGGCCGACAGTTGTTGGCGCCACCGGGTTTAGCTTCGCCGGGCTGGTCGCGACGTCGTTCCCGCTGCAGTTGCCGTGGTTGCCGCTGGTGGCGCCGCTGGCAGTCCTGGCGATCTACGTAGTGGCCACGCGCCCGTTCTTGGGCTAAACGATCAGCGCAGCAACTGCGCGGCGTTGTCGGCCAGCTCGAGCAGCGGCTGCGGGAAGATTCCCAAACCCACTGTGACTAAAGCGCATACCGCGATGGCGGTCTTGGCTCAAGAAGCTGGGCACCACGACACGTGGGGTGGCATCTGTCGCCTCGTTGAAGAACATCGACACGATCACCCGGACGTAGAAGTACGCGGCGATCCCGCTGGAAATCACACCGATGATCACCAGCGGCACCGCGCCGCCCTGGGCAGCGGCCTTGAACACCGCAGCTTGCTGATGAATCCGCTGGTCAGCGGGATACCGGCGAAAGCCAGCAGAAACATCGAAAGCAGGCCGGCCACAACGGGAGAGCGCCGGCCAAGGCCGGCCCAGTGGGACAGCGTGGCGTCCTCGTCGCCGTCGGCGTTGCGGATCAGACCCACGACGGCGAACGCGCCGACGGTGCTGAAGCTGTAGGCGACCAGGTAGAACAACGTCGCTGAAAGGCCGGCTGCGTTGTCGGCGATCACACCGGTGAGGATGAATCCGACGTGGGCGACCGACGAATAGGCCAGCATCGCTTGACGTCGGTCTGGTTCACCGCGGTGACGGTGGCGACCGCCATGGTCAGAATCGAAATCGCCCACAGCACAGGCCGCCACTGGTCCTGCAGCGGAGGCAGCGCGACGTAGAACACCCGCAGCAGCGCGCCGAACGCCGCGACTTTGGTGGCCGCCGCCATGAACCCGGTGATCGGGGTGGGCGCGCCCTGATAGACGTCGGGAATCCAGGAATGGAATGGGACGGCGCCGACCTTGAACAACAGCCCGACCGACAGCAACGCGACGCCGACCAACGCCATCGAGTTGTCGCCGTGTTTCGACAACCCATCGCGGATCCCGGTCAGGGTCAGGGTGCCGGTCGCGCCGTAGAGCAAAGCCACGCCGTAAAGGAAGAACGCCGAGGAGAACGCACCCAGCAGGAAGTACTTCATCGCTGCTTCCTGCGACAGCAGGCGGCGATGACGGGCCAGCCCGCAGATCAGGTACAGCGGCAACGACAAGACTTCCAGCGCAACGAACATGGTCAGCAGGTCGTTGGATGCCGGGAAACACCATCATTCCGCCGACCGACAGCATTGCCAGCGGGAAGAGTTCGGTCTGGGCGGCTCCGGCCCGCTCCGCCTCGCGCTCGGCGGCGCTGTCAGGAACCGCGGACGCCTGCGGCGTAAAGGAATCCAACCCGCCGCCGAGCCGTCACGGCCACCTTCGCGTTGGCGGCCTCTATGGCGCCTTTCTCGGCGGCCGTGCGTTCGGCCATGAAGATGACTGCCAGCATCGCGACCAACAGCACGGCGCCCTGCAGGAACAGCGCCGGTCGGTCGATGGCCACCGCGCCCAGCACTGCGCGGCGGCCCGGCCGGAATCGATCTCGGCCACCACGATGCACCGCGACGAACGCGGCGATCAGACCGCCGAGCGCCAGATGTCACCTGGGCGCCGTAGCGGAACCGTCTCGGCACGAACGCTTCGACGAGGACACCGACGACGGCGACACCGAAGACGATGAGCATCGGGCACAGCAGGAAGTACTCGACGCTGGGTGGTGGGGAGGGTCATCGGTGCGGTCCTTCGGCTGATGCCGGGGCGGCCTTGACCGGGCGAGTGACCGGGCTGTCACGATCGGCGCGGGATCATGCTGGCCGATGGTCGTCATGGTGTTCGCCGACCGCGGGATTGATGATGTCCAGCACCGGCTTGGGGTAGACCCCGAGCACAAACAGCAGCGCGATCAGCGGCGCGACGACAAGCATTTCGCGCGGCATCAGGTCGCGGATCCGTTCGTTGCCCTCGGCGACGGGGCCGGTCATCACCCGCTGGTACAGCCACAACATGTAGATCGCCGAGAGCACCAATGCGGTCACCCCGAACGCCGCCGCCAGCCAGTAGCGGTTGAATGCGCCCAGCAGGACCAGGAATTCGCTGATGAACGGCGCCAGACCGGGCAGCGACACGGTGGCCATGGACGAAACCAGGAACGTCCCGGCCAGAATGGGGGCCACCTTCTGGACGCCGCCGTAGTCGGCGATCGACCGGCTGCCGCGCCGCGAGATCAAGAAGCCGGCGATCAGGAACACCGCGGCGGTGGAGAGGCCGTGGTTGAGCATGTACAGCGTCGACCCGCTCTGGCCCTGGCTGGTCATCACGAAGATGCCCAGGATGATGAAGCCGAAGTGCGAGATCGACGTGTAGGCGATCAGGCGCATGATGTCGGTCTGGCCGATCGCCACGACCGCGCCGTAGATCACCCCGATGACGGCCAAGACGATGATCAGCGGGACGGAAATACGTTGAGGCGTCAGGAAACAGCTGCAGGCAGTAGCGCAGCATGCCGAAGGTGCCGACCTTGTCCATCACCGCGGTGATCAGTACCGCGGTCGCCGGCGTGGCCTCCACGCAGGCATCGGGCAGCCAGCGGTGGAACGGCCATATCGGCGCCTTGATGCGCGAACGCGAACATGAAGCCCAAGAACAGCGCCTTGATCACCCCGGGGTCTGCGCCGCAGCGGCCGGAAGAGAAGCCGGCCACGATCTCGCGGAAGTCGAATGTCCCGGTGCCGTGCTTCGCGGTCACCACGTACAGCCCGATCACCGCGGCCAGCATGATCAGCCCGCCGAACAGGTTGTACAGCAAGAACTTCACCGCGGCGCGCGACCTGCCGGCACCCTTACCGAAGCCGCCGATCAGGAAGTACATCGGGATCAGCATGGCCTCGAAGAACACGTAGAACAGCAACACGTCCAGCGAGACCACCGAGATCAGCACCATCGACTCGATGGCCAGCATCAAGGCGATGTACGCCGGCGCGCCTCGCTCGCCGCCGTCGTTCCAGCCCGCGACCAGTAGCAGCGGAATCAGCACCGTGGTCAACAGAACCAGCACCATCGCGATGCCGTCTACGCCCAGGGTGTAGCCCGCGCCGAAAGCCGGTATCCACTGATGGCTTTCGATTAACTGGTAAGGCGCACCACCGACCTTGAACCCGGCCGTGATGATGACGGCCACCAGCAGCACCAACACACTGATGAAAAGGCCGACCCACTTGGCGAGTTTTTCCACCTCGGCGGGCATCAGGATGATCAGCAGCGAACCTACCAGCGGCAACAGCCACAGCATGCTCAACCACGGCAGAGTCACCACAGTTGCACCGCCAGGATCGCCGCGACCACCAGCGCCGCACCCGCGAGCATTGACAATGCGTAGGAGCGGGCGAAGCCGGTTTGCAGTCCCCGCAGCCGATCCGAGGTCCGGCCCACCAAAGCGGCCAGCGCGTTGACCGAGCCGTCCACACCCGCGTTGTCGAATTCGACCAGCGCGTCGGTCAGTTCCGCGCCAGGGCGCATGAACACCTCCTCGTTGAAGGCATCGCCGTAGAGATCGGCGCGTGCGGCTGTTGTCAGGACCGAGACCTCGGCTGGGGGCCACCCGCGGGATGGCCGCCTTGCCGCCGTACATCCGGTAGGCCACCGCGATACCGACGGCGACGACCGTCAGCGCCACGGTGGTGCTGACCCAGGCGGGCAGAGCGTGGGTGGCTTCTTCATGAACTCCGACGACGGGTTCAAGCCAGTGCTGCAGGGTGCCCCCGACGGCGAACAGGCCGCCGGCGAACACCGAGCCGAAGGCGAGCAGGATCATCGGCCCGGTCATCAGTGCCGGCGCCTCGTGCGGATGGGCGCTCGGGGCCCAACGCTTTTCGCCGAAGAAGGTCATCAGCATCACCCGCGTCATGTAGAACGCGGTGATGCCCGCACCGAGCAGCGCGGCACCGCCCAGCACGTAGCCCCGGACACCGCCTGTCGCCAAGTGCCGCCTCGATGATCGCGTCCTTGGAGAAGAAGCCGGCGAACGGCGGCACACCGATGATGGCCAGATATCCCAGACCGAACGTGACGAATGTGATCGGAAGAGCGCTTGCGCAGTCCGCCGTAGTGGCGCATGTCCTGCTCTTCGTGCATCGCGTGGATGATCGAGCCGGAGCCGAGGAACAGGCCGGCCTTGAAGAAGCCGTGGGTGAGCAGGTGCATGATCGCGAAGGCGTAGCCGGCGGGGCCAAGGCCGGCGGCCAGCACCATGTAGCCGATCTGGCTCATCGTGGACGCGGCCAGCGCGCGTTTGATGTCGTCCTTGGCGCAGCCGATGAACGCCCCGAACAGCAGCGTGACGGTGCCGACGATGACCACGCCCAGCCGGGCGTCGGGCGCCAGGCTGTACAGCGGGTTGGAGCGCACGATCAGATACACGCCGGCGGTCACCATGGTGGCGGCGTGGATCAGCGCGGACACCGGGGTGGGGCCTTCCATCGCGTCACCCAGCCAGGCCTGCAGCGGAACCTGTGCGGACTTGGCGCAGGCGCCCGCCAGCAGCAACAGCCCGATCGCGGTCAGCACGCCGCTGGTCGGCGCCGGGGGCTGCGGCGAACACTCCGGCGTAGGACAGGGTGCCGAAGGTGCTGAACATCAGGAACATCGCCAGTGCCAGCCCGGCGTCCCCGACGCGGTTCATCACGAACGCCTTCTTGGCCGCCGTGGCCGCAGTCGGCTTGTGGTACCAGAACCCGATCAGCAGGTAGGACGCCAGTCCGACGCCTTCCCAGCCGACGTAGAGCACTACGTAGTTGTCGGCGACCACCAGCAGCAACATCGAGGCCAGGAACAGGTTGAGGTAACCGAAAAACCGGCGGCGGTCCGGATCCTCGGCCATGTAGGCGATCGAATAGATGTGGATCAGCGATCCGACGCCGGAGATCAGCAGCACGAAGCAGATCGACAACTGGTCGATCTGCAGCCCGAAGTCGACCTGCAGTTGGCCGACCGGGATCCAGGTGAACACCTTCTGGTGGATGACCCGGTCAGCCGCGCCCAGCCTGAGCAAGTCGGCGAGCAGCGTCGCACCCACCCCGAACGCCGAGAGCGCGGCGGCAGTGCCCAGCCAGTGTCCCCACGCGTCGGTGCGTCTGCCCCCGAACAGCAGGATTGCGGCGCCCGCCAGCGGCAGTGCTACGAGCAGCCAGGTGAAGTGAGTCATCGTGGCGGTCTTAGCCTTTGAGTAGGTTCGCGTCGTCGACCGACGCCGATTTGCGGGCACGGAAAATCGTCATGATGATGGCCAGACCGATGACGACCTCGCAGGCGGCCACCACCATCGTGAAGAACGCGATCATCTGCCCGTCCAGCTGGCCTTGCAGCCGCGCGAACGTGACGAACGCCAGGTTGACGGCATTGAGCATCAGCTCGACGCACATGAACATCACGATGGCGTTGCGCCGCAACATCACGCCGGCGGCCCCGATGGTGAACAGCAGCGCCGACAGGTAGAGGTAGTTGGCCGGGTTCACGACGCACCGCCTTTAACGGGCTCGGGGAGAGCCTCGCGGGGCGGGATCGGCACGCCGTCGCCATCCCGGCTTTGCAGTATCGACGAGACCGACAACTCCGAGTAGGAGCCGTCGGGGAGCAGCGCGGCCGAATCCACCGCATTTCGGCGCGCGTACACACCCGGGCCGGGCAGCGGCGTGGGACGCCCGACACCACGGAATCGTTCTTCGGAGAGCTCGCGCTGGGTCTTGCGGTGCTCAAAGCGCTCTCGGTGGGCCAGCACCATGGCGCCGACGGCCGCGGTGATCAGCAGTGCGCTGGTCAACTCGAACGCCCACAGATATCGGGAAAAGATCAGAGAGGCCAAGCCTTCGACGTTGCCGTTGGCGTTGGCCGCGGTCAGGCCGGTGTAGGTTCTCGTCGACACGGCGCCGATTGCGGCGATCAGCAGAATGCCGAATGCCAGGCCGGTCACCACGCCGGCGACCCGCTGGCCGCGCAGCGTTTCCTTCAGCGATTCCGCCGAGTCCACGCCGATCAGCATCAGCACGAACAAGAACAGCATCATCACCGCGCCGGTGTAGACCACGACCTGAACGACACCCAGGAACGGCGCGTCCTGGACCATGTAGAGGACCGCCAGGCTGAGCATCGTCATTGCCAGGAACATCGCGGAGTACACGGCGTTGACCGCAAGGATGACCCCGAAGGCGCCGATCAACGCGAGCGCACCCAGCACCCAGAACGTCACCGCTTCGCCAGTGGAAGTGTGCACGATCGCGGCTTCAGCCAAATTAGAAGCCAAATTAGAAGCCAGGCTGACGCCGGTCATTTCTCTTCTCCCGCGTTTTCGATCTTGCGCAGGCCCTGTGCGGTGACGTTGCCCTGGTAGTAGTCCTTGTCGGTGGCGCCTTCGGCCCTCGGGTGGGGCGGCGCGAGCATGTCCTGCAGCAGCGGGGCCAGCAGCCGGTCCTTCTCGTAGATCAAGTCGGCGCGGTTGTCGTCGGCCAGCTCGTAGTCGTTGGTCATCGTCAGCGCCCGGGTGGGGCACGCCTCGATGCACAGCCCGCAGCCGATGCAGCGCAGGTAGTTGATCTGGTAGACCCGGCCGTACCGTTCGCCCGGGGAAAACCTTGCCTCGTCCGTGTTGTCGGCGCCCTCGACGTAGATCGCGTCGGCCGGGCATGACCAGGCGCACAGCTCGCACCCGATGCACTTCTCCAGGCCATCCGAATACCGGTTGAGCTGGTGGCGGCCGTGATAGCGCGGTTTGACCGGACCGGGCTTTTCCGGATACCCCTCGGTGACCCTCTTTTTGAACATCGAACCGAACGTCACGCCGAAGCCCGCGACGCCGTCAAGGAATTTAGGCACTTGCTGTCTCCTTGCTCGCCACGGCCTTCTGGCCCGGAAGCGGCGGTGTGGGGAATGCCGGTCCGGCGGCGACGATCGCGGCGGCCTGTTCGCGGCGAAGCCGCCTGAGTTTCCTACCCTTCGGGGCGGCGAACGGTCTGCGCAACGACAGCACCAGGATGACGGCAAAGACCGCGCTGCTGATCACCAGCGCCGTAGTCCAGTGCTCGTAACCCTGGTTGCGCAGCGTGCGGATGACCGCCGCGATCAGCACCCATACCAGCGACGCGGGGATCAGCAGTTTCCAGCCCAACGCCATGAACTGGTCGTAGCGCAACCGGGGCAGGCTTCCTCGCAGCCAGATATAGATGAACAGGAAGGTCCACATCTTGGCGGTGAACCAGAGCACCGGCCACCAGCCGGTGTCGGCTCCCGCCCACATGTTGAGCGGCCAGGGAGCATGCCAGCCGCCGAAGAACATCACGGTCGCCAGCGACGAAACCGTCATCATGTTGACGTATTCGGCGAACATGAACATCGCGAACTTCAGCGACGAGTACTCGGTGTGGAAGCCGGCGACCAGCTCACCCTCGGCCTCCGGCAGGTCGAATGGCGCGCGGTTGGTTTCGCCCACCATCGAGATGAGGTAGATCACGAAGGACGGCAGCAGCAGGAAGACGTACCAGACTCGGTCCTGGGCGGCCACGATCTCCGACGTCGACATGGTGCCGGCGAACAGGAAGACGGCCGCGAACGACAGCCCCATCGACACCTCGTAGGAGATGACCTGGGCGGTCGATCGGACACCGCCCAGCAGCGGGTAGGTGGAGCCAGACGCCCAACCGCCGAGCACGATGCCGTACACCCCGATCGCCGAGAATCCCAGGATGAACAGCACCGCAACCGGCAGGTCGGTCAGCTGCAACGGTGTCCGGTGGCCGAAAACCGATACCTCGGGGCCGAACGGGATGAACGCGAACGCGGTGAACGCGGGGATCGTCGAGATGACCGGCGCCGCCATGTACACGAACCAGTCGACGCCGCGGGGGGTGATGCTCTCCTTGAGCGCCAGCTTGATCCCGTCGGCCAGGCTCTGCAGGAGACCCCACGGACCCGCCCGGTTGGGGCCGGGCCGGCGCTGCATCCAGCCCAGGATCTTGCGCTCGGCCAGGATCGCGACCAATACGTTCAGCATCAGGAACACGAAGACGGCCAGCGCTTTACCCAGTACCAGCCACCAGGGGTCGTGCCCGAACGCGGTCATACGTTTACTCCGATCCGCACGATGGCGCCGACAGTTACGCCCAGCTGGCGCTGAACCGCCGAACCCGGCGAGTTCAGCGGGAGCCATACCACCCGGTCGGGCATCTCGGTGATCGCCAGCGGCAAGGTGATCGAGCCGCGATCGGTGCTGACGGTGACCGCGTCGCCGTCGGCGGCACCGATTTCCGTCGCCGAACCGGCCGACAGCCGTACCACCGGTGTGCGCGCGGTACCGGCCAGATGCGGTTCGCCGTCTTGCAGGCGGCCGCTGTCCAGCAGCGTTCGCCAGCCGGCCAGCACCGCTTCGCCCGCCCCGGGTTGGGCCGGCTGCGTGACCGCGATCTGGGGGCCGCCGGCACGTTTGCCATCCCAGGCACCCAGGGCGGCCGCTTCCTCGCGGGATTCCTCGACGTCGGACATCCCCAGGTAGACGCCCATTTCTTCGGCCAGTGCGTCGAGTACCTGGTGATCCGACTGACTCGCCTGCTGGGTGCTTCCGTGCAGCGCGGGAGCAAAACCGCGATAACGGCCCTCCCAGTTGACGAACGCGCCGGCCTTCTGTGTCGTCGGGGCGACCGGAAACACGATGTCGGCGCGTTCGGTGACCGCGCTGTGCCGCAGCTCCAGGCTGATCAGGAAGCGTGCGGCATCCAGCGCGGCCAGCACCGCTTCGGGGTCGGCGAAGTCGTCGGGTTCGATGCCGCCGACCAGCAGTGCGCCCAGGGACCCGTCGGCCGCGGCGGCGAGGATGCCGTCGACGTCACGCCCTGCGGCAGTAGGCAATTCGTCGACATTCCAGGCCGCGGCAACTTGCGCCCGGGCCGCGTCGTCGGCAACCGGGCGGCCACCGGGCAGCAACGTGGGCAGCGCACCGGCTTCCAACGCGCCACGTTCACCGGCCCGCCGCGGTACCCACGCCAGCCGGGCCCCGGTGGCGTCGGCGAGCCGGGCCGCGGCAGAGAACCCGCCCGGAACAGAGGCCAGGCGTTCCCCGACCATGATGACCGCGCCGGGCGTGGCCAGCAGATCGCCCACTTCACCGGTGGCCAGCCCGTCCAGCGTCGAAGCCTCTGCGCCGGGAACGGTCTGCAGCAACCGGCCGGACATCTTGTCCAGGGCGCGGGTGGCGAATGGGGCGATCGCGTACACCGGCACGCCGTGTTTGCGGGCCGCCTTGCGCAGCCGCAAGAACACAATGGGCGACTCGTCTTCGGGTTCGAAGCCGACCAGCACCACCACCGGTGCCGTTTCCAGGTCCGAATAACTGACCGTCACCGGCTTCCCCGCGATGCGGGCGGCCAGGAAGTCGGCCTCCTCCTGCGAGTGCGGACGCGCGCGGAAATCGATGTCGTTGGTGTCCAACGTGATTCGAGCGAACTTGGAGTACGCGTAGGCGTCCTCCCAGGTCGCCCGGCCGCCGACCAGCACACCCGCGCGGCCGCGGGCCGCCTCCAGTCCCTGCACCGCAGTAGCGATCGCATGGGACCAGGACGCGGGTTGCAGTGAGCCGTCGGCATCCCGAATCAGGGGAGTGGTGATCCGGTCCGGCTGGGTCGCGTAGTTGAACGCCCACCGGCCTTTGTCGCAGTTCCACTCCTCGTTGACTTCGGGATCGTCACCGGCGAGCCGACGCAGTACCTTGCCGCGGCGGTGGTCGGTGCGCTGTGCGCATCCCGACGCGCAGTGCTCGCACACGCTCGGACTGGAGACCAGGTCGAACGGGCGGGCCCGGAACCGGTAGGCGGCCCCGGTCAGCGCGCCAACCGGGCAGATCTGCACCGTGTTGCCCGAGAAGTACGAATCGAACGGCTCGTTGGCGTAAATGCCGACCTGTTGTAAGGCGCCGCGCTCCTGCATGTCGATGAACGGATCGCCGGCGATCTGCTCGGAGAACCGGGTGCACCGAGCGCACAGGATGCAGCGCTCGCGATCCAGCAAAACCTCCGAGGAGATGTTGATCGGCTTGGCGAAGGTGCGCTTGACGTCTTCGAAGCGAGAGTCGTCGCGGCCGTTGGACATTGCCTGGTTCTGCAACGGGCATTCGCCGCCCTTGTCGCACATCGGGCAGTCCAGCGGATGGTTGATCAGCAGCAGCTCCATCACGCCGTGCTGGGCCTTGTCGGCCGCCTCCGAGGTGAGTTGAGTGCGTACCACCATTTCGTCGGTGGCCACGATGGTGCACGACGCCATTGGTTTGCGCTGCCCCTCGACCTCGACCAGACACTGGCGGCAGGCGCCGACCGGATCCAGCAGCGGATGGTCGCAGAACCGCGGGATCTGGATGCCCACCAACTCGGCCGCGCGAATCACCAAAGTTCCCTTGGGAACGCTGACTTCGATGTCGTCGATGGTCAGCGTAACCATGTCGGGTCGACTCAGCTCATCGCCGGTTTCGGTCTTGGCCGCACTAGTCATTGGGGCCCCGTCCCTTTCGCGCTATCGACGGTCAGCAGCATGGAGTCTTGGGGGTCGAACGGGCAGCCGCCCCCTTCGATGTGCGCGATGTACTCGTCGCGGAAGAGCGCGATCGACGACGCCACCGGGCTGGCGGCGCCATCGCCCAACGCGCAGAACGACTTTCCGAGGATGGCGTCGGCAATGTCCACCAGTTTGTCGATGTCCTCGTGGGTGCCGTGACCAGTTTCCAGCCGCTCGTAGATCTGGTCCAGCCAGAAGGTGCCCTCCCGGCACGGGGTGCATTTGCCGCACGACTCGTGCTTGTAGAACTCGGTCCAGCGCCACACCGCGCGCACCACGCACGTGGTCTCGTCGAAGATCTCCAGCGCCTTGGTCCCCAGCATCGAACCGGCGGCCGCCACGCCCTCGTAGTCCAGCGGCACGTCGAGGTGCTCGTCGGTCAGCAACGGTGTCGACGACCCCCCGGGAGTCCAGAACTTGAGCCGGTGCCCGGCGCGCACCCCGCCGGCGTAGTCGAGCAACTCGCGCAGCGTGATGCCCAGCGGGGCCTCGTACTGGCCGGGGCGGGTGACATGTCCGGACAGCGAATACAGCGTGAAGCCAGGCGATTTCTCGCTGCCCATCGACCGGAACCACTCGACGCCGTTGAGAATGATCGGCGGCACGCTGGCGATCGTCTCGACGTTGTTGATCACCGTCGGGCAGCCGTAAAGCCCGGCAACAGCGGGGAACGGCGGTCGCAGCCGCGGCTGGCCGCGCCGGCCCTCAAGCGAGTCGAGCAGCGCGGTTTCCTCGCCGCAGATGTAGGCGCCCGCACCGGCGTGCACCACCAGCTCCAGGTCGAACCCGGAGCCGGCGATGTCGCGGCCCAAGAAGCCGGCGGCGTAGGCCTCGGCCACCGCGTTCTGCAGGCGGCGCAGCACGGGCAGCACCTCACCGCGCACGTAGATGAAGGCATGGCTGGCCCGGATCGCGTAGGAGGCGATGATGACGCCTTCGACGAGAATATGCGGTGTCGCCAGCATCAGCGGAATGTCTTTGCACGTACCGGGTTCGGACTCGTCGGCGTTGACCACCAGGTAGTGCGGCTTGGCGGCCGCGCCGCTGTCGCCCTGCGGGATGAACGACCACTTCGTGCCGGTGGAGAAGCCCGCGCCGCCGCGTCCGCGCAGCCCCGAATCCTTCACGGTGCCGATCACCGCGTCGGGCTCCATCGCCAGGGCCTTCTTCAACGCCTTGTAGCCGTCGTGGCGTTGGTACGTCGCCAAGGTCCACGACTCGGGGTCATCCCAGTAGCTGCTGATTACCGGGGTCAACGGTGTCACTTGGGAGGTGGTCATGACTGGCCCTCCGGAGCCGTCGGGGCCTGCATGCCGTGTTCCTTTGCCACCTGAAGCCCGGCCAATGTCGCAGGGCCCGCTCCGCCCTGACCCTCGTCCGGACGCTCGTCGGGTAGGCCCGCCAAGATCCGCGATGTCTCGCGGAAGCTGCACAGCGGAGCAGCCCCCCGGGTGGGGGCCTTGGGGTTACCCGAGCGCAGCGAGTCGACGAGTTCGCGCGCCGAGTCGGTTGTCTGGTTGTCGAAGAACTCCCAGTTGACCATCACCACCGGCGCGAAATCACAAGCGGCGTTGCATTCGATGTGTTGCAGGGTGACGGACCCGTCTGAGGTGGTCTCGTCGTTGCCGATGCCGAGATGTTCTTTGAGCGAGTCGAATATGGCGTCGCCGCCCATGACCGCGCATAGGGTGTTGGTGCAGACGCCGACCAGATAGTCGCCGGTGGGACCGCGGCGATACATCGTGTAGAAGCTCGCGACCGCAGACACCTCGGCCCCGGTCAATCCCAGCTGCTCGGCGCAGAATTCCATTCCCGCCGGCGTGATGTAGGAGTCCTCGGATTGCACCAAGTGCAGCAACGGCAACAGCGCAGAGCGCTTGTTGGGGTAGCGACCGATGATCTCCTTGGCGTCGAGCTCCAGCCGCGCCTGCACCTCTGGTGAATACGACTGCGGAGCACCCTCGACCACGAACTGGTTCGGCTCCTCAGGTGGCGGGCCAAGCCGGATGAACACCCGCTCGCCGTTGCTGCCCGCGCCTGGCGCTGTCACCGGTCGACCCCTCCCATTACCGGGTCGATGCTGGCGACCGCGGTGATCAGGTCGGCGACCATCCCGCCCTCGCACATCGCGGCGACCGCTTGCAGATTGGTGAAGGAAGGGTCGCGGTAATGGACCCGGTAAGGGCGGGTGCCGCCGTCGCTGACCATGTGCACTCCGAGTTCCCCGCGCGGTGATTCGACCGCGACGTAGACCTGGCCCGCCGGAACCCGGATACCCTCGGTGACCAGCTTGAAGTGGTGGATCAACGCCTCCATCGAGCCGCTCATGATCTTCTCGATGTGCTCGGGCGAGTTGCCCATGCCGTCCGGGCCCACCGTCAGGTCGGCCGGCCAGGCGATCTTGCGGTCCTCGACCATGGTCGGGCCGGGCTGCAACTTGTCCAGGCACTGCTCGACGATCTTCACCGACTCCCACATCTCCTTGACGCGAATGATGTAGCGCCCGTAGGCGTCACAACCGTCATCGGTGATCACGTCGAATTCGTAGTTCTCGTATCCGCAGTAGGGCTCGCTCTTGCGGAGGTCGTGTGGCAACCCGGTGGAACGCAGTATCGGTCCGGTGATGCCCAGTGCCATGCAGCCGGCCAGGTCCAGGTAACCGACGTCCTCGGTGCGCGCCTTCCAGATGGCGTTCTCGTTGAGCAGATCGCCCATCTCGCGCATCGCGACCTTCAACGGCTTGAGGGCCTCGGAGATCTCGGTCTTCGCGTTCGGCGGCAGATCCTGCGCGACGCCCCCGGGGCGGATGTAGGCGCTGTTCATCCGCAGCCCGGTGATGGATTCGAACAGGGTGAGGATGATTTCGCGCCCTTTGAAGCCGCTGAACATCGGCGTCATCGCGCCGAGCTCCATGCCGCCGGTCGCCAGCGCGACCAGATGCGACGAGATCCGGTTGAGCTCCATCATCATTACGCGGATGACGTTGACGCGTTCCGGTATCTCGTCGGTGATGCCGAGCAGCTTCTCCACGCCCAGGCAAAAGACGGTCTCGTTGAAAAACGGCGCCAGGTAGTCCATCCGGGTCACGAACGTGACGCCCTGGGTCCAGTAGCGGTATTCGAGGTTCTTCTCGATCCCGGTGTGCAGGTAGCCGATTCCGCACCGGGCCTCGGTGACGGTCTCTCCCTCGATCTCGAGGATCAGCCGCAGCACGCCGTGGGTGGACGGGTGCTGGGGGCCCATGTTGACGACGATGCGTTCGCCTGGATCGGCGTTGCGGGCGGCCTCGACGACCTTGTCCCAGTCCTGGCCGCCGGTGACGACGAGCGTTTCGGTTTTCGTCATCAGTTGTAGCCCCTCCGCTCGTCGGGCGGAGGTATCTGCGCGCCCTTGTATTCGACCGGGATGCCGCCGAGCGGGTAGTCCTTGCGCTGCGGATGCCCTTGCCAGTCGTCGGGCATCTCGATCCGGGTCAGCGACGGATGGCCGTCGAAGATGATCCCGAAGAAGTCGTAGGTCTCGCGCTCGTGCCAGTCGTTGGTCGGGTAAATGCCGTAAAGCGTCGGGATGTGCGGATCACCATCCGGCGCAGACACTTCCAGCCGGACCCGGCGATTGTGGGTGATCGATTGCAGCGGGTAGACGGCATGCAGTTCCCGGTCGGTCTCGTGCGGGTAGTGCACACCGCTGACGCCCAGGCACAGCTCGAAACGCAGCTCCGGATCGTCGCGCAGACGCTGGGCGACCTGCGGCAGCAGTTCCCGGCGCACGTGCAGCGTGAGTTCGCCGCGATCCACCACGACCGTCTCGATCGCGTCTTCCGGGTCGACGCCCGTGCGCGTCAGCGCGGCGGCGAGGTTGTCGACGACCTCGTCGAAGTAGCCGCCGTACGGCCGGGGGCTGCTACCCGGGAGCGTGACCTCGCGCACCAGCCGCCCGTATCCGGATGTGTCACCGGTGCCGGTGACACCGAACATCCCGCGGCGAACGTTGATCACTTCCGTTCCGGCGGCTCCGGCGGCATCGGTGTTCTGGGTGGCTGCTTGTTTCGGGTCGTGATCCGGTGAGCTCATCGCAGCAGGCCATGCATCTCGATCGTCGGCCTGACCCCCAGCGCCGCTTGCTCGGCTTCGGCGATGGCGGTTTCCCGGTTGACGCCCAGCGGCATTTCCTGAATCTTCTCGTGCAGCTTGAGGATTGCGTTCAGCAGCATCTCAGGGCGGGGCGGGCAGCCGGGGAGATAGATGTCGACCGGAACGATGTGGTCCACGCCCTGCACGATCGCGTAGTTGTTGAACATCCCGCCGGACGACGCGCATACTCCCATGGCCAGCACCCACTTCGGCTCGGCCATCTGGTCGTAGATCTGACGCAACACCGGCGCCATCTTCTGGCTGACCCGTCCGGCCACGATCATCAGGTCGGCCTGCCGCGGCGTCGCCGAGAAGCGTTCCATCCCGAATCGGGCGATGTCGAACCTTGGTCCTGCAGTTGCCATCATCTCGATGGCGCAGCACGCCAGGCCGAACGTCGCCGGCCACAGCGAGTTCTTGCGGACGTAGCCGGCCACCACCTCGACCGTCGACAGCAGAATACCGCCGGGTAGTTGTTCTTCTATGCCCACGACTTACCTCAATCCCACGTCAGGCCGCCGCGGCGCCACACATACGCGTAGGCCACGAAAACCGTGAGCATGAACACCACCATTTCGACGAGCGCGAACGTCCCTAGCGCGTCGTAACTGACCGCCCAGGGATACAAGAACACGATTTCGATGTCGAAGACGATAAACAACATTGCGGTCAGGTAATACTTCACCGGGAACCGCTGCCCGGCAGTCGCGTGCGGGCCGCTGACCGGGGTCTCGGTGGGCTCGATTCCACACTCGTAGGCCGCGAGCTTGGACTTGTTGTAGCGGGATGGGCCGGCCAGGCTCGCGATCACGACCGAGCCGATCGCAAACGCTGCGCCGATCGCTGCTAGCACCAGGATGGGTATGTACGCGTTCAATTCGCTCCGTCATCCGTCGTACGGGGCCGCCAGTGCGGCGGCCGGGCGGTGGCTGGGCTGCTGCGACGGAACGGGTCTGTTTCCCGTCACAGTGACCCTTAACATAGCGTCGCGATGGTCGGCGCGCTTGCCCGGGGTGATGCTATCCCTCCGGTTGTAGTTTCGTCGCGTCCGAGCGCGTTCTCGAGGCGCGCTCACCGAGGCCATGTGACGGACAGCGGAGCCACACGAGCTGTTTCGGATCAGATTTGCTGGAGGCCTCAAAGTATTTGACCGTGGCGCAACTACGCATTGGCAGCACGGCAGTGCTTCCGTATCGCCGCAGGTGAGGGCCGAAATTTCTGGTAGCGGGCCGCTAGCCGAGGCTAAGCGGCGGGTGCTCGCAACAATCCGAGCACGGTGCGGCCCAGCACAATGGGATCGAGCGGATGTGACACCGCCCCTTCGGCGCGGGACCAGTTCGCCAGCCACGCATCGTCGGGGCGACCGGTGAGTACCACGATCGGTGGGCACGTCGCAAGCTCGTCCTTGAGTTGCTTGGCGATTCCCATGCCGCCGGTGGGCGTGGCCTCTCCGTCCAGGATGGCCAAGTCGATGCCACCCGCATCCATCGTGCGAATCACCACCGGGCCGGTAGCGACCTCGACGTAGTTCAACTCGGGTAGATCAGGATGCAGGTGCTTGCCCAGCGCCCGCATCACTGCTTCGCGGGTCGCGACGTTGCTGCTGTAGACGAGGATCCGCAGGGCGATTGTGGACTCGGGCACATTGCAGATGCTACTGGTAACGACCCGATCTCACCGGGGTACCCGCGCGAAGACGGTTTCTGCGGCCACCGTCGCCGTTGCGCCCATCATGCCGAGCCTGTTCCAGCCCAGATTGAAGCGGGCTCGATCGACCTCGGTTTGGCCGGCGATCGTGATCGAGCCGTCGTCGAGCTCGGTGATGGTGACGCTGCTATCCGCTGTGGTATCCGGGGTGGGCAACCGCCAGCCGGTGTCGCACCAGGGTCCGCAGGCAACGGGTGACTTCCGCTTCTCGGGCTTCCGGGCCTTCCGGGTGGTGGGAGCTGCCGTCGAACTCGCCGGCCCGGATGGCAGCGGCAAGTCCGGCCTCGTCGGCGAAGCCCAGGCCGGCCAGCGCCGCCCTGGTACCCGGCTCATCCGTATCGAGCAGTTCGCGCTCGACGATGCGCAACGCGTTGGCTGCCACCCTGGCGTGGAAGTTGACCTGACCGGTGGTCGCCGCCCCGACATCGGTTTCGAGGAATTCGGCGGCCGCCGCGACGAGTTCGGCGGCGCTTGGCCGGCCGTGCAGACCTGTCACGACCCGTTCGCCTCCAGCAGGTCGAGCAGATCCCATTCGGTCTCGCAGACTCGACGCCCGATTGCCGCCAACTCCACCGATCGGGCCTGCCCGCTCAGGTGGCGCTCGGCCTGGTACCGGCAGATCACGCCCCAGCGCAGCGTGGCCAGCACCAGCCACCAGTCGAACGCCTCCCGATCGACGGTAGTGCCGCTGGCCTCCTGGTAGGCGCCGAGGAAGTCCTCGATGCTGCCCAGGCCGCCGGCAGCCAGGCTGGCCGGGGCGCCGAACCGCCACGCCCGGATGCAGAACCAGGCCAGGTCTTCGTATGGCTCTCCGATATGCACCAGCTCCCAGTCCAGAACGGCGGCAAGGTCGGATCCGTCGATGATCAGGTTTCCCATCCGGAAGTCGCCGTGCACCAGGACCGTGGGCGCCGGCTCGGATGCCCGAGGCCGATTGGCCTTGAGCCAGCGGAACACCCATTCGAAGGTGGCGGTGGTATCGCCCATGGCGTCGAGCCGCTCGCGCCATTCGACGAGTTGGTCCTGGCGGGTGAGGCTGGGATCCTGCACCCGGCCTATATCGGCCCGGTGGATGGCGGCGAGCGCTTGCGCGCACTGGCTCAGCAGACCGGCGCGACGCGCCGGCCCACCAGCACCGTCGAGCTGACGCTGGATGCGCCGGACGATGGTCTCGCCGCCGATCTCGTTGCAGATCAAAAAGGGATTGCCCAGTGCGGCAGGCGAATTGTCGGCGACCAAGATGCGGGGAACTGGTGCGCCTGCCGCCGCGGCGGCGGCCTGCGCGCGGGCTTCGAGCTCCATGCTGGCGTGCACATCGTCGGGGGGGCCGGTGCGCAGAATCAGCGACCGGCGTTGCCCGGCCGTGACGGCCTCGAACGCCCATGTGGTTCTGCTTGCGCCACCGGTGAGTGCGCGCAGATTCTCGACCCTGACGCCGGTGCCCAGGGCCTTGTCGAGCACCGCGGTCAGACCGGCGGATAACTGCGCTGACTCTTTGCCGACCGTCACTTGTGACCAAAGTCGAACAGCCGCTGCGCCACCCGCCGAATCTGGATCTCCTCGGCGCCCTCGGTGATTCGGTAGCGGCGGTGGTGACGGTAAATGTGTTCGAACGGCTCGTGACGGCTGTAACCGAGACCGCCGAAGATCTGCATCGCGCGGTCGGCGGCGTCGCAGACCAGTCTGTTGGCGCGGTAGTTGGCCATCGACACTTTGTCGGAAACCTCCATGTGGTGATCGCGATCCAAGTGCCAGGCCGCGTATTGGACCAGCAGCCGCACCATTTGGGCTTCGGTCTGCAATTCGGCCAGTGGCCATTGCACGGCCTGGTTGACCGACAGTGGCTTGCCGAACACCGTACGCTTGCCGGCGTAGTCCGCGGCGCGGTCGATGCAGTATTGCGCCGCACCCAGACTGCTGGCAGCCTGCCGAATCCGGTTCTCGTGCAGGAACGTTTGTGCGACCTCCAGACCGCGGTCCACCTCGCCCAGTACCGCGTCGGCGGGCACCCGCACGTCGGTCAATTCGACCTCGCCGTGGTCGGTCGGCATGTTGAACGTCCACCAGTAATACGGGACGCTGAATCCGGGGGTGTCGGTTGGGACCAGAAACGCGGTGATGCCGCGGGCTTGCCCCGGCTCGCCAGAGGTGCGGGCGAAGATCAAATCGTGGGTCGCGCGGTGCACGCCGGTGTTGAACCGCTTGGAACCGTTGATCACCCAGTCGTCGCCGTCTAGTTTCGCAGCCGTTTCCAGCCAGGTCGCATCCGAGCCGTGCCGCGGTTCGGTAAGGCCGAAGGCCATCGACCGCTCCCCGGTGATCAGCGCCTCTGACCAGTCCCGGCGTTGTGCGTCGGTGCCGAAGCGCTCCATCATGATCACCTGCGGGAAGTTCCCGACGATCGACGATTCGTTCTGCAAGTCGTTGTGCAGACCAAGTCCCTTGTGCGCCAAATGTTCGCGGATGACAGCCATGTCGAGATTGGTGCCGTCGCGCCCACCCAGCGATGCCGGCAATCCGTATCGTAGCCAGCCCGCCTTGTCGGCTCGCCTGCGCATCTCGGCGAGCAGGTCCTCCCACTCCCGCGTTGGGATGCCGTCATTGTCCCAGTCGGTGCGGGCATGCTCCCGACGCTGGTCGAAGTACTGCATGTTTTCGGCCTGCAACGGGGCGATCTCCCGCTCGATGAACGCGTCCATCTCGGCGAGAAGTCCCGGAAGGTGTTCTGGCAGGTTGAAATCCACGATGAACTCCTCTATGCGCCGTACAGGGTTTTCTTCCAGATGGTGGACAGGGTGGCGATGGCGTCATCGTCGCTGATGCTGACCCCGACGCTGCCAAGGCCCGAAGCGCCGACGAATACGGTGGTGAAGCTCTCGAACAGCAGCCCGATGGCCGCTGCGGTGTGTTCCGGGTTGAGCTCGGATCCGTAACCCTGCTGCTGGGCCCGGCGAACCGAGGCGGCCACGATATCGATGCCGAACCGTCGAAATTCGTTCTGGACGGTCGCGAAACGGGGCTGGGTGGCGGCCAGCTGGGCGACGGCGATCATGATGCCGATGTTCTGTTTGAACATGTTCCAGTACCCGGTGACCACCGAGGTGAAGAATGCGTCGTCGGTTGGGGAGTCCGGCAGGTGCAGGCTCAACCCGGATGGCGTCAGGACATTGTGCAGAAAAGACTCCGCCAGGGCGGCCAACAGATCTTCTTTGTCGGTGAAGTACCGATAGAACACGGCCGGCGACTTTCCGGCGGCGGACGTGATATCGGCCAGAGTGGTGCCGTGAAAGCCTCTTTCGGCGAACAGTTTTCGCGCAGATCTCTCGATGGCGTGTTGGGTCTGTTGACCTTTGGTGGTCAGCGCCCGCGTCGGTTCCCCCGATGCGCTGGAGGCCGGCATCAGCTCGTGATCCGGTCGCCCGCGCGCAACAGCGCGCTCGGCAGATCGTGGCCCACCAGCGATTTCGCCACTTCCGCCGCGGCGATGGCCGCCTGCAGGTCGACGTCGACATCGATATCGCTGTCCCGCAGCAGGTAGACCAGATCCTCGGTGGCGATGTTGCCGGTGGCGCCCGGCGCGAACGGGCAGCCGCCCAGCCCGCCGACCGAGGCGTCCAGCCGGGTGACCCCGGAACGGACCGCCGCATACGCGCTGGCCAGCCCGGCGCCGCGGGTGTTATGGAAATGTCCACCCAGCGGGAGATCGCCGATCACCGGACGCAGCGCTGCGATCAGCGAACTCACCCTGCCCGGCGTGGCGGTGCCGATGGTGTCGGCGATCGAGAACCGGTCAACGCCCCGGTCGCGGGCGGCGGCGGCGATGTCGAGGACTCGTTGGGGCGGGGTAGGCCCCTCGAACGGGCAGTCCCAGGCGGTGGCGACGACGACCTCGACGGTGACGTCGCTGTCGTGCGCTATGGCGACGATGTCGTCGATCTGATCGGTGGCCTGCGCACTGCTGCGCCCGACGTTGGCGTTGCTGAATGTGTCGCTGGTCGACACCACGTACTCAATTGATCGCAGTCCCGCCGCGATGGCCCGCTTGGCGCCGTTGGGACTGGCCACCAGAGCCGAGAACTCGATGTCGGGGTAGTCGTGCAGCTTCGCGGCAAGTTCTGCGGCGTCGGCCATCGACGGCACTTTCGACGGGGATACGAACGCCGTGGCCTCCACCTCGCGTACTCCGGTGGCGGCCACGGCGGCCAGCAGTTCCAGCTTGGCCGACAACGGGATCGGCTTTTCGATCTGCAGTCCGTCGCGCAGTGCCACCTCGCGAATATCAACGTGCTGCTTCATAACACCTCCGCGGCGCGCCATTCGGCGAGCTGCTCGGCGGTCTTGCCGAGCAGCCCGATATACACGTCGTCGTTGTGCTGCCCCGGACGCGCCGGGCCGGCGTTGCGGACGCCGCCCGGGGATTCCGAGAGCACCGGCACGACGCCCGGCCCCAGGACGTTGCGCCCGACTCTTTCTTCATAGTGCTCGACCAGCATGCCGCGAGCCCGCAGCTGTGGGTCGTTGACCACCTCGGCGACCGTGTTGATCGGTCCCGCGATCACGCCCGCTACGCTGAGCGATTCGATGATGTCGCCGGGTTGGCGCTCCACCGCCCAGGCGGCGATGATCTTGTCGAGTTCGTCTTGGTTGCGGCCGCGCGCGACGTGTGTGGCGAATCTTTCGTCGGTGGCCAGCTCGGGGCGGCCCATCGCCGCGCACAGCCGAACGAACACCGTGTTCTGGTTGGCGGCGATCACCACCCAGGAGCCGTCGGCGCTGCGGTAGATGTTGGACGGCGCGATGCCCTCTAGTCGGGTGCCCGAGGGTCCACGCACCACGCCGGTCAGGTCGTAATCAGGAATGGTGGATTCCTGCACGGCCAGACATGCTTCGGTCAAGGCGACATCGACCACCTGGCCCCGCCCGGTCACACTGCGACGGTACAGGGCGGCCAACGCGCCCTGGGCGCCGAACATGCCGGCCAGGCTGTCTCCCAGCGACAGCGCCAGCCGCGGCGGCGGTCCGCCCGGGAAGCCGTTGAGGTGTCGTAGCCCGCTGGCCGCTTCGGCCACCGAGGCATACCCGGCCTTGTGCGCGTCGGGCCCGGTCTGGCCGTAGCCGGAAACCCGGACCAGGATGATTCCCGCGTTGCGCTCGCTGAGCACGTCGTAGCCCAGGTTCCATTTCTCCAGTGTGCCTGGACGGAAGTTCTCCACCACGATGTCGGACAACTCGACGAGATCCAGGAACAGCTCCCGGCCGGCTGGCCGGCGCAGGTCGAGCGTGATGGCCTTCTTGTTGCGCGCATGCACGGTCCAGAACACATGCTGTCCGTCGACTTCCGCCTGGCCCCAGGTCCGCAACGGGTCGGGAGCGCCGGGCGGTTCCACCTTGATGACGTCGGCGCCCATGTCGCCGAGCAGCCGGCCGGCGAACGGGCCGGCGATCAACGTGCCCAGTTCGAGCACCCGGATACCGGAAAGTGGGCCCGCCGAAGTTTGCGCCGCCATCACGGACTGCTGAACTCGTGGCGGACCAGCCAGTCGCTGACGATGTCGACCGCCCTTCGCAGCTTGTCGCGTTGGTCGGGTCCGGCGTAATAGTGTGTCGCGCCAGGAATTTCGTGCATCTCTTTGTCGGGGTGCCCGATCGCTTCGTAAAGCCGCCGGGTGTGGCTCGGTGTGCAGGCGTCGTCCGCCAAGTTCCCGATCACCAGCGCCGGGACGGCGATATCGGGCCCGCAGTCCACCCCGTCACCACGGGCGTCGTCGTAACTCCACTGCGAGAGCCAGCCGCGCAGCGTCGAGAAGCGGGCCAGCCCGACCGGGCTCATGTTCACCAGCTCAGGATCGCCCAGGTAGCAGGTTCCCGGGACGCGTTCGTTGGGATCGACGGCAGGATCCAGCCAGCGCGGATCGGCCATGGTGCCGTGCACCACGAATCCGAACTCGTCATCGGGGCGGCCGCGAGCTTTCAATTCGGTCAGCTTTTCGCGAACCCAGGCGGTGATGCGGCGGTTGCGGTCGATCTGTGCCTGGCGGTACCGGGCCAGGAATTCCTGGCTGTAAGGCGGTTGGTTGGGGTTGTCGGGGTTGTAAAGGTCCAGTTCCGGATCGCGCTTGGTGGGATCGGATTCGTCGAGGATGGAAGCGTCCAGCCATTCGGTCAATGTGCCGTGCCGGCTGATATGAGCGGCGAGCAGCATGATGCCGTCGGCCGCGGGCAGCTCCAGCGCGGTCAGGTCGGGGCCGTCGCCGGACGGGCTGGACGTGATGGTCGCGTGCTGTGCCTGCTGCTGGTAAAGCACCGACAGTGAGCCTCCTCCGCTCCAGCCGGCCAACACCACCTTGTGATAGCCCAGCCGTGTTTTCGCGTCCTTGATGCACTCGCCGAGGTCCTCGACCACCTTCTCCATCAGCAGCGCCGAATCAGTGCCGCGGAAGCGGCTGTTGCAGTAGATGACGTGGTGGCCGGCCCGGGCCAGTGCGTTGATCATCGGCAGATAGGCGCCGCCGCCGATCGGGTGCATGAAGACCAGCACCGTGTCCGACGGCTTGTCCTTCGGCTTGAGCAGATAGCTTTCCAGCACGGTGATCTCGGCGAGCCCGCCGTAGACGTCCCGGACGTCGGAGACGTTCTGGAAGGCAACGAGATACGGGATTCGCTCGTATTCGTGTTTCCCCATGTCAGTGTTGTCCCAGGTCGTGGGCGAGAACTTCGGGTGACGGTGTCAACCGACGGCGAGTGTCGACCGCGATGACCTGCCAGTCGACACGCGAGTGCTCGTCGAACTTGCGGCGGGCTCGTTCCCGCGCCTTCTCCGGCGCGCCGTGGTGAACCCCTTGTGGCGCATGGGAGATCAGACCGGGCGGCATCGGGATGCCGTAGAGCGAGCCACCGTGGAAGAAAGCGATCTCGTCGTAGTCGACATTGCGGTGATACCAGGGGGAGCGCTCGGTGCCGGGCACGCCCTCGGCCGGTTTGGGCAGGAAGTTCATCACGTAGACACCGGTGGCCTGCATGAAGAGATGCACGCTCGCCGGCAGGTGGACGCTGTCGGAGGCGATCACGTTGTAGTCGGCGATGTTGAAGGTGAAGGCGAAGTTGTCGCCGCGCCAGCCTTCGACGTCGATCGGATTGTGTTGGTAGTACAGCCTCGTCGGTCCGCCCTCGTGGATAAGCCGGACCTCGTACTCGTCGCGCCCGTCATCATCTATGGGCGCCGGCTCGGGGATGGTGGCCTGCGACGGGTCGAACGGGAAGTGCCGGCCCAGCGGGCCGGGCGGTGGCACCCGGAACTCGTCGCGGGCCTCGATCATCAGCAACGAGGTCGCCCCTTCTGGTGAGGGGTCCGGGAGCTGGCGCCAGGTGCACGCCTTCGGGATGTACACCCAGTCACCCTCGCGGTAGCGCAGCGGCCCGAACTCGGTCTCCAGCAGGCCCGCGCCCCGGTGCACGAAGCAGAGCAGGTCCCCGTCCACGTGCCGGGTGTAGAACGGCATCGGCTCGTGGCGACGGCTCAGCAGAACGCGGCAGTCCTCGTTGCTGAACATCAACAGCGGTCCGCCGTCGGCCTCGGTCGCGTCGCTGGGTTTGAGCTCGCTGGACAGCACGTCGATTGGGCGGAGCGGGCCGACCGAGCGGTAGGCGGTGGGGTCATGGCGGCGGTAGATGTTGGCGGTGCGGCCGGTGAATCCGCCGCGGCCCAGCTCGTCGTCCTTGAGTCCGTCAAGATCGGCATGGAGCCGGCGTGGCGTCTTCCCTTTTCGCAGGTGGATGAAGGACTCCATGGTGCGGCTCCCGGGGGTTCAGCAACTAAAATGAAAGTAACATTAGTTTTTCTTTTGGTCGCGCACAAGAGCGTCGCGACGTCTCGCGGCTGATGTGCTGGCCGCGGTAATCACATCCGCCACACGCGTTTCTCCGGAAGGCGGCACACTCTTGGGCCGCCTCACAGCGACTGTTTCGGTGGACGCAACCTCGACATGCCCGGTTGTCGCGCAGAGGCGGGCAAACATCGGACTCTTCGTCCGGCGCGATGCCCCTTCTCCGCTGAGTGTTAATCACGAACGCGTAGGACGACTTTTCCTTTGGCGCTGCGATTCTCCAGGGAACCGACGGCGGCGGCGGCCGCCTCCAGCGGATAGACGTCGGGGTCCGGGGGAGCGAGCTGGCCTGAGGTGAGTAGTCGCTCGATCGCGGCCCACTGCTCGGCCAGCGCGCCGGAGTGCGATAGCGTCCAGGCGCCCCAGCCCACACCGACCACGTCAATGTTGTTCAGCAGCAGCCGGTTTACCTTGACGGTGGGGATCTCGCCGCCGGTGAAGCCTATCACCAGCAGGCGTCCCGCCGGGGCGAGCGAGCGCAGCGAATCGGTGAACCGGTCGCCGCCGACCGGGTCGACGACGATGTCGACGCCCCGCCCGCCGGTCAACTCCTTGACCGCATCCTTGAACCCCTCGGACAGCACCACGTCGGTGGCCCCGGCCGCCGTGGCGATCTCGCCTTTCTCCTTGGTGCTGACCACCGCGATGATGCGGGATGCGCCGAGCACCGACGCCAGCCGCAGCGTCGACGTCCCGATGCCACCGGCCGCCCCGTGCACCAGCATCGTCTCGCCCTGCCGTAGGCGGCCGCGGACGGTCAGCGCGAAGTACATCGTCAGGTCGTTGAACAGCAGGCCGGCGCCCGCCTCGAAACTCACGTTGTCGGGCAGCTTGAACACCCGGTCGGGTGACAACACCGCAACCTCGGCCATGCCGCCGGTGAGCATCGTCAACCCGACAACCCGGTCGCCGGGACGCACATGCGAGCCGTCCGGCGCCGATCGAACCACCCCGGCGATCTCGGCGCCCAGGACGAACGGCGGGTCCGGCCGGTACTGGTAGAGGCCGCGGGTGAGCAATGCGTCCGGGAATGCGGCGCCGGCGGCGTACACGTCGACGAGCACGCCGTCACCGGTGGGTTCGTCGACCTCGGCCAACTCGACCGCGTCCGGACCGTCAAGCCGAGTCACCCGTATCGCGCGCATGGTCGAACAGCCTACTTTCGGCTCAGAATCCGCCGGCGACGCGCACCACCGCGCGCCCGGAGAACTTCCCGTCGCGCACCTGGTCAATGACACTGATGACATCTTTGACGTCGACGTCGCTGGTGACCGCGGCCAGGTGACGCGGCCGCAACTTGCCGCCCAGCAGTCCCCAAAGCTTCCGGCGCGGTTCGATCGGCAACAACACCGAGTCCATCCCGAGCAGGGCGACGCCGCGCAGGATGAATGGCATCACCGTGGTCTTCAGGCCGGCACCCCCGGTCAGACCGCTGGCGGCGACTGCCCCGCCGTAGTCGACGGCGCTGAGCACATCGGCCAGCGTCGCGCCGCCCACGCAGTCCACCGCCCCCGCCCAGCGTGCCTTGTTCAGCGGACGCGGCTTCGCCTCGGGATCGGCCGGGAGCCGCCCGATAACCTCCGCGGCACCAAGCTGTTTCAGCAGTTCGGTGGCCGCGTCCTTACCGGTGGATGCCACCACCCGGTAGCCGGCGGCCGCCAACAGATCCACGCTGACCGTGCCGACACCGCCGGAGGCGCCCGTGACGACGATCGCTCCGGCATCCGGCGCGATGCCCCAGTCGATCAACGCCTGCACGCTCATCGCGGCGGTGAAGCCGGCTGTTCCGATCGCGGCGCCGTCGTGCGGGCTCAACGAGCCGAGGTGGACCACTTGATCGGCGGGCAGCCGCGCGTACTCGGCGTAGCCCCCGTGCTGGCCGGTGCCGATCAGGTACCCGTGCGCCAGCACCTGATCGCCGACGCCGAAGTCAGGTGACTTCGACTCGACGACTTCGCCGGTCAGGTCGATGCCGGGGACGACGGGATAGTTGCGCACCACCCCGCCGTTGGGCGTCAGCGCGAGCGCGTCCTTGTAGTTGACGCTCGAATAAAGCACCCGGATCGTTACTTCGCCGGGCGGCAGGTCGGACAGGCTCAGTGTCTCGACCGACGCGGTTATCCGGTCACCATCCTGGCGAGCTACCAGCGCATGAAAAGTGTCCACCACTCAACGCTAGCCTTGACCGGTGCAGACGTTTCCGCTTGGTCGCTTTTCGGTTGGCCGCATAGGCTTTGGGGCCATCCAACTCCCCGGCCCCGGGGCCTTCGGGCCGCCGCGCGACCGGACCGAGGCGCTGGCCGTATTGCGGCGGGCCGTCGAACTCGGTGTCGACCACATCGACACCGCCCAGTTCTACGGGCCGGACGTGTCCAACGAACTGATCCGCGAGGCCCTGCACCCGTACCCGGCGGACCTGGCACTGGTGAGCAAGGTCGGCGCGCGCCGCGATGACAAGGGCGGCTGGCTGGCGATCGCCGAGCCGGCGGATTTACGCCGTGACATTGAGGCCAACCTGCGCGCTCTCGGGATCGAACGGCTGGCGGCGGTCAATCTGCGGCTGATGCGAAGCGACGGCCCGGACGAGCTGTTCGACCAGCAGCTGTCGGTCATGATCGCCGCCCGCGAAGAAGGATTGATCGAGGGAATCGGACTGAGCAACGTCAGCCGTGAGCACCTGATACACGCGTTGGATCGCACCGAAATCGCGTGCGTGCAGAACGCTTTCAGCCTCGTCGACCGCTCGTCGGAGCCGGTGTTGCGGGAGTGCACGGCGCGCGGCATCGCGTTCGTCCCGTTCTTTGCCCTGAGGTCGCCGTTTGCGCCGCCCGACCAGGTGCTGGGGCAGGACGCGGTGGTGCGGGCCGCCGCCCGGCTGGGCCACACCCCGGCGCAGATCGCGTCGGCGTGGACGCTCAGCGTGGCGCCCAACGTGCTGATGATCCCCGGCACCTCGTCCGTGCGGCACCTGGAGGAGAACCTGGCGGTTGCCGATATCGAGCTCGACGACGACGCCCGCGAACAGCTGAATAAAGTCGGCGCGAGTAGTTAGCTGCCGAACCGTGGGAACAGCGCCAGCGCGTTGGTCCGCTCGATCGCTGTGCGGGTATCCGCGTCGATTCCCGGGTAGGTGGCCAGTCCCGCGGCGAAGTATTGCGAGGCGATGACGGGGGCGAACGGAAAGTCCGACCCGAAGGTGATGTGGCCCGGTTTCGCGAAGGCGAGCAGCGTGGGCAGCGCCGCGGCACTGGATGACAGAGCCGTGTCGAAGTAGAAACTGGAGAAGTCCTCGAGCGAATCGGCCGGGCTGCGGCCCGTGTCACCGGTGATCGCGATCGCCATCCGGTGACTGGCGTATGGCACGAAACCGCCGGCGTGACTGAGGATGAACTTGATATCCGGGTAGCGCTGCCGTATCCCGTTGCGCACCAACAGGTATGCAGCCCGGGTGGTGTCGAGCAGGAAGTCGGCCGCGAACGGGGGGATGCCGGTCACGGCCGGTCCGGGTAGTTCGCCTGGATGGATGAACACTACGGCAGCGCGCTCGTTGAGGACTGCGAACAGCGGGTCTTGTCCCTCCTCGCCCAGATACACGCCGGCGTCATTGGCCAAAATCACCACCCCGTCGGCCTGCAAATCATCCAGTGCGCGAACCGTTTCGGCGATCGCGGCATCGATGTGCGGCATCGGAACGGTGGCGAAAAACCCCAACCTTTCGGGCTGGGCGCTGACCAGACCGGAGGTGTAGTCGTTGAGGTCGCGCGCTAACGCCGCCGAGTGGGCCGGATCGGACAGGAACGACGTTCCCGGTGTGGACACCGACAGGATGGCGGTGTCGACACCAAGTTCGGCCATCGCATGCAGTGAGCCTTCGAGGCTCCAGTCGGGCAGCGTGCGTCCGGAGGAGCTCTCCAGCCCGGCCTTTTGCAACGCTTTTCGGTAGTCAGGAGGGATCAGGTGGTGATGAGTGTCTATTCGCAACATCGGGCTACTTGAGTTCGGCAGAAGACAGGCCGAGCAATCGGCGGGCGACCACCAGTTGCTGGATCTGCTGAGTGCCCTCGAAGATGTCCATGATCTTCGAGTCGCGCGCCCACTTCTCCAGCAGGCTCTGCTCGGAATAGCCTGAGGTTCCAGCCATTTCGACGGCCTTCAGGGTGATGTCGCTACCGACCCGCCCGGCCTTGGCCTTGGCCATGGAAGCTTCTTTGGAGTTGGGGATCTTGTTGTCGGCCTGCCACGCCGCGCGCAGCGTCAGCTGGTAGCTGGCCTCCCAGTCGGCCTCCATGCGCAGGAATTCGGCCGCGGCGGCGCTTTGCGCGTGTGACGGTCTGTCGTAGGAAATCTCCACACCGGCGTCGGTCAGGATCTTGCGCAGCTCCTCCAGCGTGGCGCGGGCAATTCCGACGGCCATGGCTGCAACGACAGGCCGCGTGTTGTCGAAGGTCTCCATCACCCCGGAGAAGCCCTTGCCCGACTCGATTTCCGGGTTACCCAGCAAGTTCTCTTTGGGTATGCGCGCGTTGTCGAACCGGATCACCGCCGTGTCGGAGCCTTTGATCCCGAGCTTGCTCTCCAGCCGCTCGACGGTGACACCGGGATGTTCGCGCGGCACGATGAATGACTTGATCGCCGGGCGACCCTGCGACTTGTCCAGCGTGGCCCACACGACGATGTGGGTGGCGCGCGAACCTGCTGTGACGAAGATCTTTTCGCCGTTGATGACGTATTCGTCGCCATCCACTTTGGCGGTGGTGCTTACCGCGGCCGAGTCGGACCCGAACGACGGCTCGGTGATGGCCATCGCCGCCCAGACCCTGCCCAAACGGCTCAACTGCTCGTCGGTGGCCACTCCCGAGATCGCGGCGTTGCCCAGTCCTTGATAGGGCATCGACAGCAGCATGGCCGCGTCACCCCAACTGGCTTCCAATGCCTGCAGCACCGCTGCCATGTTGGCGCCGTTGCGGTTTTCTTCGTTGCCTTCGCCGCCGCGGAACGCTTCGGCTCCGGTGAGCCCCAGCGCATTGGATTCGGCGGCCCCGGAGAACAGGTTGGACAGCGTGTCCAGCTCCACCGGGTAGGCGTGTTCTTTCAGGTCGTACTTGCGGGCGATCGGCCGCATCATCTCCGCGGCGCCTTGGTGTGCCTTTGCGATCACCGATTTCATCTTGCCGGGCAGTTCGAGATTGATTGCCATGATTGGTCTTTCGCTCGATAATGACCGGGTTAGATAACGACAACGCCCTCGGCGACGCCGATGGCCCGCAGGTCGCGGTACCAGCGTTCGACGGGGTGTTCCTTCGTGAAGCCGTGGCCGCCGAGCAGTTGCACGCCGTCCAGGCCGATCTGCATGCCTTTGTCGGTGCCGAGCCGCTTGGCCAGTGCCGCCTCGCGGATGAAGGGCAGGCCCTGTTCGGCACGCGCCGCGCCGCGCCAGGTGATCAGCCGCAGCCCGTCCAACTCGATAGCGATATTGGCGCACATGAACGCTACGGCTTGGCGGCGGGCGATCGGCTCGCCGAAAGCTTGGCGCTCTTTGACGTAGGGGATGACGTAGTCAAGCACCGCGTGCGAGGTGCCGACTGCCAGCGCTGCCCAGCCCAGCCGGGACAGCGCGATCGCCTCCGAGAAATCGTCGTCAGTTGCCTCGTCCTCGCCCAGTCGGGCGTCCAACGGAACCGACACGCCGGAGAGCTCGACCTGGCCCAGGGCGGCCGCGCGAATCCCCATACTCGGATCTGTCTTGACCGTAAGGCCTTTGGCGGACGACTCGACGATGAACAGCGCCGGTCTGCCGTTCAGCTGTGCGCCGACGATGAACAGTTCTGCGTCGGCGGCGGCCGGAACCAACGACTTGACGCCGTCGAGGCGGTAGCCGCTCGGTGTGCGCACCGCGGTGGTCTTGAGCCGGGTGGGGTCAAACAGCGGCTGCGGCTCGGCGATGGCGACGCAGGCCTGTGGGACGCTTTGGCCGGCGAACTCGCCAAGGTAGGTGGTCTGCTGATCGGCGCTGCCCCAGTGGGTCAGCGCGGAGGCCACGCCCCCCGGCGCCAGAATGGGCAGCGCCAGGCCCATGTCGCCATAAGCCAGCGCCTCGGCCACCAGCGCATTGGTCACGGTGGAGCGCTGCGCGGCGATGCCGTCGAAATCCTCGGGAATGTTGATCGCGGTGATGCCCAATTCCGCCGCCTTGGCGATCAGGTCGGGCGGATAGGTCGCCGCCGCGTCGGCGTCGTGCGCCGCGGGCCTCAATATCTCCTCGGCGAATTCCTCAAGGGTTTCGACGATCATCTTCTGCTCGTCGTCTGGTGTGAGGTCGTAGAAGTCCTTGCCGCTGGACTTCAGCCGAGTCGGTCCGCTGCGCAGATTCTGGACCTTTTTGAACTGACGGCTGGTGGCGCCCGCGGTGGAGAACATCGTCTTCACGCCGTAGCGCAGGCCCCGGTTGATCGGGTCGCGCAGGTTGTATTTGTCCAGGAACTCCTGGCCGACGACTGGGGTCAGCAGTGCTAGCGCGACGTCGATCCCTGTCCGCTTGTGCGGTTGCATGCCGATACCGGTGTCACGGCCGCGCCGTTTGGCGCGTGAGCGGGGCTTCTTGGAGCTGGAAAGAATGTCAGTCATTTCAGCAGCCTCGGTCGTTGGGGCAATGCGGATAAGATCGTATCTTACTCAAAAGTAAGATACCTAGGGCTGTCGTGTTAATAAATTCACATAGCAATGTTGCCAATGCTGCTGAGCACGTCGTCATGCAGCAGCCCATTGGTCGCTACTGCGCTGCCCTGGTGCGGTCCGGCGGCGCCGTCCAGGCCGGTGAACGTCCCGCCCGCCTCGCGGATCAGAACGTCCAGCGCCGCGAGGTCCCACACCGACACCTCCGGCTCGGCGGCTATATCGACGGCCCCTTCGGCAACCAGGCAATAGGACAGAAAATCTCCGTAGCCGCGCACCCGCCACACCGCGTCGGTCAGCTCGATGAAGCGCTCGCGCAAACCTCGCTTTGCCCACCCCGACAGGCTGGAAAACGACAGGCTCGCCGAACCCAGCTCGGCCACCGAGGAAACCGACAGTCGGCGGGCCGAGGTGCCGTCGACCGCCGCGAACGCGCCCTGGCCGCGCGCTGCCCACCACCGACGCTGCAAAGCCGGCGCACTCACCACACCGACCGACGGAACGCCGTCTTCCAGCAACGCGATCAGGCTCGCCCATACCGGCACCCCCCGCACGAAGTTCTTGGTTCCGTCGATCGGGTCGATGATCCATTGCCGGCCTGTGAATGTGGTGGTGCCGCCGAATTCCTCGCCGACGACGCTGTCGGCCGGCCGGTCGCGCTCCAGCACCTGGCGCACGTGGATTTCGACCGCCCGGTCGGCGTCGGTGACCGGAGTCAGGTCCGGTTTGGTGTCGACACGCAGGTCGAGTGCCCCGAATCGGGCGCGAGTCAGCGCGTCCGCGCGGTCGGCCAGCGTCAACGCCAGCGCCAGATCGTCCTGACTCATGCCAGCAGTCCTACCATGGCCGGGTGTGGGAATTTGGTCTGCTGCTCCTGCTGGTGGCGATTGTGGTGGGTTTGCTCGCCCAGCGCTTCGTCCCGCGCGGCCCGCGGGGCCCCCTGGCGAGCGGCACTCTGCTGGTGACCGGGGTCAGCCCGCGACCAGACGCCGTCGGTGAGCAGTACGTCACAATCGCGGGTGTCCTCAACGGACCCACCGTCAGTGAGCACGCCGTCTATCAGCGCATGGCGGTCAACGTCGACGCCTGGCCGGTGATGGGCCAGCTGTTTCCGGTGGTGTACTCGCCGAGAAATCCGGACAACTGGAAGTTCGCTCCGCCCGAGGTGTCTGCCGGCTAGTTTGCTTCCGCCTTTGCGTTTGCCTTGCGTTTGTTCACGTCAGTGGCATGCTCAGTGCATGGCGGGCAAGGAGATCGATCGAATCCGGGCGAGAAGCGCCCTCGAAGTGATCAGGGAGCACCCCGTCCTGGTGCTCTTCGCGGCATCGCCGGCGTTCGCACTGGTGGGCGTCATCTGGTTTCTCGCCGGCGCGGGCTGGGCCATCTTCGCGGGTGTGCTGGTGCTGCTCGCGGGCGCAGCCTTCATCCTCTATCGACGTTAGATCCGCGCTCAGCCGTGGCTGATGTGCAGCAGCCTGGCCAGGCTCGGTAGCTTGACGCGCGGCCGCCCGTGCGGCTCGCCGGCCTCGCGCTCAAAGCGATCGATGACCTCCCAGTGCGCGGAGGTGACCAGCTTGGGCTGGCGGGAGGCCAGCCACTCGGCCAAGCGATCCGCATGGTCGTCCGGGAAATCCGCCAGCTCAGCCAGTTCTTTGGTGGCGGCCAGATCGCCGATCAACGTGTCGACCGTCTCCTGGGAGTCCTTCTTATTGGTGCCGATTATCCCGGTCGGCCCGCGCTTGATCCACCCGACGACGTATTCGTTGCGGCTGCCGTGCACCCGGCCGTCGGTGTTGGGGATGGTCGCGGTCTTCTCGTCGAACGGCAGCCCCGGCGTGGGTACGCCTCGATAGCCGACCGACCGCACGACCAGCTGCGCGGGCAGCTCCTCGCGCTCGCCGGTGTCCTTGGCCGACACCCAACCGCTGTCGTCGGTGACCAGTTCGTTGCGGCCGATCACGACGTGTTCCACCTTGCCGTCACCCTTGATCTCGATCGGAGATGTCAAGAACCGGAACACCATGCGGCGGTGTCCCGGACGGGGTTCGCGGTTCGCATAGTCGCGCAAGACCTTGATGTTCAGGTTGGTTATCTTGCCCGCCGCGGCAGCGTCCTCGTCGCTGATGCCCTCCAGATGGGCGGGGTCGACGATCACGTCGACGCCCTCGAGTTCGGCCAGCTCGCGCAACTCCATGGTGGTGAACGCGGTTTGCAACGGCCCGCGCCGGCCGAGGATCACCACCTCTTCCACGCCACGTGGGCGGAGCGATTCCAGCGCGTGATCGGCGATGTCGGTAGCTGCCAGCGCCTCGGGGTCGGTGATCAGAATGCGGGCGACGTCGAGTGCGACGTTGCCATTGCCGATGACGACCGCGCGAGCGCCGGACAGATCCGGTGTCATCTCCGCAAAACTCGGATGCGCGTTGTACCAGCCGACGAAATCGACGGCGGCAACACTGCCCGGCAGGTCCTCACCCGGAATGTTCAGTGCGCGGTCAGACTGCGCCCCGACGGCGTAGACCACCGCGTCATAGCGCTCGGCGAGTTCAGCCGGCGTGACGTGTTCGCCCACCACCACGTTGCCGAAGAACCTGAAGCGCGGGTCGTCGGCGGTCTTCTCGAACTGTTTGCTGATCGACTTGATCTTGGGGTGATCTGGAGCCACACCTGAGCGCACCAGTCCCCACGGGGTCGGCAGCATCTCCAGCATGTCGACGGCCACGTCGATCTCGCTGGACGCGTCGGCGGCCTTCAGCAACGATGCCGCGGCGAAAAAACCCGACGGCCCGGAACCGACGACGGCGACGTGATATGGGCGCATCCTCAAGCCTTCTGTTCGTGCCCGGCTGCGCGCGGGGGCTGTCGCTCGCAGTCGCGCGGTGCACATGATGGTCAACTGATGCTAAACGTTGATGCCGGTAACGTGGGCGTCTGTGGAACCCGACCGTCTAGCCGACATCGCCGCACTCGACTCCAGCCTGACCACGGTGGAGCGGGTGCTCGATGTCGACGGTCTGCGTAGCCGCATCGAGAAGCTCGAACAAGAGGCGTCCGATCCGAAACTGTGGGACGACCAGGCCAACGCGCAGCGGGTGACCAGCCAGCTCTCGCACACCCAGGGCGAGCTGCGCCGCGTCGAGGAGTTACGTCAGCGTGTTGACGACCTGCCGGTGCTCTACGAGATGGCAGCCGAGGAGGATGGCGCGGCTGCCGCCGACGCGCTCGCCGAGGCCGACGCCGAACTCAAGGCACTGCGCGCCGACATCGAAGCCGCCGAGGTGCGCACGCTGCTCTCGGGTGAGTATGACGAGCGTGAGGCGCTGCTCACCATCCGTTCCGGTGCCGGCGGGGTGGACGCCGCCGACTGGGCCGAGATGCTGATGCGGATGTACGTCCGATGGGCCGAACAACACAAATACAGCGTCGAGGTGTTCGACACCTCCTACGCGGAAGAAGCCGGCATCAAAAGCGCCACCTTCGCCGTGCACGCGCCGTTCGCCTACGGCACCTTGTCCGTCGAGCAGGGCACCCACCGGCTCGTCCGGATCAGCCCGTTCGACAACCAGAGCCGGCGTCAGACGTCGTTCGCGGAAGTCGAGGTGCTTCCGGTGGTGGAGACCACCGATCACATCGACATTCCCGAAGGCGATGTGCGCGTCGACGTCTACCGATCCAGCGGGCCCGGTGGCCAATCGGTGAACACCACCGACTCTGCGGTTCGGCTTACCCACATCCCGACGGGTATCGTCGTGACGTGCCAGAACGAGAAATCGCAACTGCAGAACAAAGTTTCGGCAATGCGAGTGCTTCAAGCAAAGCTAATGGACCGCAAGCGTTTAGAAGAGCGCGCTGAGCTGGACGCGCTAAAGGGGGAGGGCGGCAGCTCCTGGGGCAACCAGATGCGCTCCTACGTGCTGCACCCGTATCAGATGGTCAAGGATCTGCGAACCGAGTACGAGGTGGGCAATCCGGCGGCCGTTCTGGACGGAGACATCGACGGGTTCCTGGAAGCCGGGATCCGGTGGCGCAACAGAAAAGATGACGACTAACACAAGCCTTCTAGCGGGGAAATATTTTCTCGCTACCGCAATGACGCAACGCTGGCACGACTTCTGGCGTGGCGAAATCGGTCAATGGGTCATCACCCGCGGTCTGCACGTCGTGATGCTGCTGATCGGTGCGGTGCTGGCGGTCCGCCTCGTCACCTGGGTGGCCGAACGGGTGACCCGGCGGCTCGACGTCGGCTTCGCCGAGAGCGACGCCTTGGTCCGCTCGGAGGCGACCAAGCACCGCCAGGCCGTGGCGTCGGTGATCCAGTGGGTGTCGATCGTCCTCATCGCCGTCTGGGTCATCGTTGAGATCGGCGACGTTCTGCAGTTCTCCCTCAGCGGGCTGGTCGCGCCCGCCGCGGTGCTGGGGGCCGCGCTCGGCTTCGGCGCTCAGCAGCTGGTCAAGGACCTGCTTTCGGGGTTCTTCATCATCGTGGAGAAGCAGTACGGCTTCGGCGACCTGGTCGAGTTGACCATGGCCGGGGTCCCCGAGGCGCGGGGCACCGTCGAGGACGTCACGCTGCGGGTGACCAGGCTGCGCTCCTCGGATGGTGAGGTGTTCACCGTTCCCAACGGCCAGATCGTCAAGACGGTCAATCTCTCCAAGGACTGGGCTCGCGCGGTGGTGGACGTCCCGGTGTCGACCAGCGCCGACCTCAACCGCGTCAACGAGGTCTTGCACCAGGAATGCGAACACGCGCGGGATAACCCATTGCTGGGGGAGTTGCTGCTGGATGCACCCACTGTCATGGGCGTGGAGAGCATCGAACTCGAGACCGTCACCCTGCGCGTGGTGGCGCGCACGCTGCCCGGCAAACAGTTCGAGGCGGGCAGGCAGCTGCGGGTAATGGTCATCCGGGCGCTCGCCCGCGCGGGCATCGTCACCGCGGCCGACGCCACGGTGGGGCTGGTCGAAGATCCGGCCGTTCCCGCCGCCAAGGCCGCGCTGGAACAGGCCGATGCGAAGACGCAGGAAGAAACCCACGAAAAGACGGCGGATTCGGTGGAGCGGCCGTGAAGTTCACACTCAACATCCTCGAGAAGCACCGAGACGACGAGGAACGACGCTGGCCGAACTACATGGTGGGCGGCCGGTTCCGCACCTCGACCCTGGCGTTGATCGTGGCGTTCCTGCTGGTGTGGTGGCTCTACGACACCTACCGCCCGCACGAGCCCGCTAATTCTGGGCCGCCCCCCGCGCAGGTGGTGCCGCCGGGTTTCGTGCCCGACCCCAACTACACCTGGGTGCCGCGCAGCCAGGTACAGCCGCCGCCTCCCAGTACCACTTTCACGCCGACGCCGACGACCACCACGGCGCCGTCAAGCACCGCACCGACCACCCCACCGCCGTTCGTGCTGCCGACGCTGCCGTGCATCCCGCCGTTCTGCACTCCCAGTACGACACCGGCGCCTGAGCAACCGCAGCCTGGGCCTGCTCCGTTGCCCATACCGGCGCCACCCGCTCGCTGATCTTCGCGGGCCAGGAAAATTCATGGCTAGACTGGCGTGCCGTGATGATCACCCTGGACCATGTCAGCAAGCAGTACAAGTCGTCGGCTCGTCCGGCGCTGGACGATGTCAACGTCAAGATCGACAAGGGTGAGTTCGTCTTCCTGATCGGCCCGTCCGGTTCGGGCAAATCGACGTTCATGCGGCTGCTGCTGGGCGCGGAGAATCCGACCACCGGCGACGTCCGGGTGTCGAAGTTTCATGTCAACAAACTGCCTGGTCGGCACGTGCCGAAGCTGCGCCAGGTGATCGGCTGCGTATTCCAGGACTTTCGGCTGCTGCAGCAAAAGACGGTGTACGAAAACGTGGCCTTCGCGCTGGAAGTCATCGGCAAACGTGGCGACGTGATCAACCGGGTGGTACCCGATGTGCTCGAGACGGTCGGCCTGTCCGGCAAGGCCAGCCGGCTGCCGGACGAGCTATCGGGCGGCGAGCAGCAACGGGTCGCGATCGCCCGCGCGTTCGTCAACCGGCCGCTGGTCCTGCTGGCCGACGAGCCCACCGGCAACCTCGACCCGGACACCAGTAAGGACATCATGGATTTGTTGGAGCGGATCAATCGCACCGGGACGACGGTGGTGATGGCAACGCATGACCACCACATCGTCGACTCGATGCGGCAGCGGGTCGTCGAGCTGTCTCTGGGCAGGCTGGTTCGTGACGAACTGCGCGGCATCTACGGGATGGATCGCTAAGTGCGCTTCGGCTTCCTCATCAACGAGGTCCTCACCGGCCTTCGTCGCAACGTCACCATGACGGTGGCGATGATCCTGACGACCGCGATCTCGATTGGCCTGTTCGGCGGCGGACTGCTGGTTGTTCGGTTGGCCGACAACTCCCGCGCCATCTATCTCGACCGTGTCGAGACGCAGGTATTCCTCACCGAGGACGTCTCCGCCAACGATCCGGCTTGCGGCGCCGACCCGTGCAAGGCGCTGCGGGCAAAGATCGAAGGCCGCCAAGACGTCAAGCACGTACAGTTCCTCAACCGTCAAGACGCGTACGACGACGCCATCCGTAAGTTCCCGCAATACAAGGACGTCGCCGGAAAGGATTCCTTTCCCGCATCGTTCATCGTCAAGCTGGACAACCCTGAGCAGCACAAGGACTTCGACTCCGCGATGCAGGGCCAGCCCGGCGTGCTCGGCGTGCTGAATCAGAAGGAGCTGATCGACCGCCTGTTCGCGGTCCTGGATGGCTTGAGCGATGTAGCGTTCGCGGTCGCCCTGGTTCAGGCCGTCGGCGCGATCCTGTTGATTGCCAACATGGTTCAGGTTGCGGCGTACACGCGGCGCACCGAGATCGGCATCATGCGACTGGTCGGCGCCAGCCGCTGGTATACCCAGCTGCCTTTCCTAGTGGAGGCGATACTCGCCGCGACGGTCGGTGTCGTTATCGCCATCATCGGCTTGCTCGTGGTGCGGTGGATGTTCTTGGATGACGCGCTGAGCCAGTTCTACCAAGCGAACCTGATCGCGCGGTTGGACTACGCCGACATCATTTACATTGCCCCGTGGCTGTTGCTGCTCGGCGCGGCGATGGCGGGCTTGACGTCCTACGCAACGTTGCGTCTGTACGTAAGGCGATAGCTGTGGCCAAGAATTCCAACGCGGTCGGCGACAAGCCTGGCACCAAAAAAATTATCGCCACCAATCGCAAAGCGCGGCATAACTATTCGATCCTCGATGTGTTCGAGGCCGGAGTGGCTTTGCTCGGCACCGAGGTGAAGAGCTTGCGGGAAGGGCACGCGTCGCTAGCCGATGCGTTCGCAACCGTCGACGACGGCGAAGTGTGGTTGCGCAACCTGCACATTCCGGAGTATCACCACGGCAGCTGGACAAACCATGAGCCCCGCCGCAACCGCAAGCTGCTCTTGCATCGCGGGCAGATCGACAACCTGATCGGCAAAATCCGCGATGGCAACCTCACGCTCGTGCCGTTGTCGATGTATTTCTCCGAGGGCAAGGTCAAGGTCGAGCTCGCACTGGCCCGCGGCAAGCAAGCACACGACAAACGCCAGGACATGGCCCGCCGCGACGCCGAGCGTGAAGTGACTCGCGAACTGGGCCGCCGAGCCAAGGGCAAGGACTGAGCGGGCCTAGTATCCGATGATGGCCACGCGCCCCATCACCAAGCTCGACAAGTCCGACGTGCTGTCCGGCCTCTTCGCCGTGTGGGACGCCATCGACGCACAGCTTGAAGGACTGCCCGAGACGGGGTGGCATGCCGCGACGCCGCTGCCCGCCTGGAACGTGCAGGCCGTGGTGTCGCACATGATCGGGACCGAGTCCTTCCTTTCCGGCGTGGCCGCGCCCGAGGTCGACATCGACGTTTCGGCTCTCGACCACGTACGCAACGACATCGGGTCCATGAACGAGTGCTGGGTTCGTCACCTGAGCGGGGAATCGGGTGCGGGCGTGCTCGAGCGGTTCCGGGCGGTGACCGACGATCGCCGCACGACCCTGGCGAGTATGGGCGAGGACGATTGGAACGCGCTCACGCCGACGCCGGTGGGTCCGGAAAGCTACGGGCGGTTCATTCGGGTGCGGGTCTTCGACTGCTGGATGCACGAGCAAGACATCCGGATGGCATTGCAGCGGCCGGCGTCCGACGATGAGCTCGATGGGGCCGCGTCGCGACTGTCCCTGGACGAGATCGCGGCGACCATGGGTTTCGTCGTCGGCAAACTCGCAAAGGCGCCCCACGGTTCCCGCGTTCTGTTCGACCTGACCGGTCCCCTGGCGCGCTCCATTCGCGTCAGTGTCGACGATCGAGCGCAGGTGGTCGACGACTTCGGTGGGCAGGAGCCGACGGCGACCATCCGACTCGACGCGCTGCAGTTCACCAGGCTTGCCGGCGGCCGGCCGCTGTGCCCCGCACGCCCCCAGGAGATCGAGCTCGGCGGCTACACGGACGTGGCAGGGCAGATCGTCGAGCACCTCAACTTTGTGATCTGATCGCTGCGCTGGTTTGGAAGATAATTCCGTTGCCGCTGGTTGCCACCGGCGTACTATGGAGTGTCCGGCCGAAAATCGGTCGGTGCTAGAAAACAGAGTGCGAAGACTCAAGACAAGGGGCTGAACGGTTTCGACTTCGCGCATCGAATCAAGGGAAGCGTGCCGGTGCAGGCAAGAGACCACCGTAAGCGTCGTTGCAACCTTATAAGCGCCGATTCTCATCAGCGCGACTACGCTCTCGCTGCCTAAGCGACGGCTAGTCTGTCAGACCGGGATCTCCCTCGGCCCGGACCCTGGCATCAGCTAGAGGGATCCACCGATGAGTTCGGTCGCGGGACTCATCGGGACATTTACAGCGACTGGGATCGTCATCCTGGCTTGTTTGCGTGATCAGGAGATCCGAGTAGAGACATAGCGAACTGCGCACGGAGAAGCCTTGAGGGAATGCCGTAGGACCCGGGTTCGATTCCCGGCAGCTCCACT
>CAVPVJ010000018.1:0-9788 GCA_963709125.1 uncultured Actinomycetota bacterium | reverse complement strand
ATGAATCAGAACCCTGGGGTGGCGACCGCCGCGGGCCGCACGGTGCAGGCACACGGCAAAGTCTTCGAAGTCATCTCACCGCACACCGAGAAATCCATCGCCGAAGTCACGGCCGCCGGGCCGGCCGACGTCGACCTGGCCGTGAACGCCGCACGCGCGGCTTTTGACTCCGGCCCCTGGGGCCGGACGGAACCGCTGGAACGCGTCACGGCGGTCCAGCGACTCGCCGACGCCTATGACAAACGGCGCGCAGAGATGGCCGAAACCATTACTGCCGAGATCGGCGCTCCCATCACCTTCGCCCAGCGCGCCCAGGTCGGCCTGCCCGCCTTCATGATGCGCGCATTTTGCGACCTGGCGCAGCGGCACCAGTGGCAGGAGACGCGGGCCGGTTTCTTCGGGACGGATGTGCTGGTCCGCAAGGAGCCGGTCGGCGTCGTTGCTGCGATCGTGCCATGGAACATGCCGCAGTTCCTCATTGTCACCAAGCTGGTGCCCGCGCTGCTCGCCGGCTGCACGGTAGTACTCAAGCCCGCCGCCGAATCCCCCTTGGACGCATTGCTTTTGGCCGAGATACTGGACCAGATCGATCTGCCGCCGGGTGTGGTCAGCGTGCTACCCGGCGACGGCACCGTCGGCGAGCTGCTGGTAAGCCACCCCGGCGTGGACAAGGTGTCGTTCACCGGTTCGACGGCAGCGGGTCGGGCGGTCGCGGCAGCATGCGCGCCCAATCTCACCAAGGTCAGTCTGGAACTGGGCGGGAAGTCCGCCGCCATCGTTCTCGATGACGCTGTGCCCGAGAAGGTGGCCGTCGGGGTTCGATCGGCCAGCCTGTCCAACAGCGGCCAGATCTGCAATGCGTTGACTCGCGTCCTGGTGCCCGAGCGGCGCCACGACGAGTACGTCGACGCGCTTGCTGCCGAAATGAGCGCCCTACGGGTCGGGGATCCGAGCGATCCCGAAACCCAGGTCGGCCCGCTGGTCTCCCAACGCCAACAGGGGCGCGTCCGCGACTACATCCAGATCGGTCAACACGAAGGCGCGCGCCGGGTCATCGGTGGCACCGAGTTGCCCGACGGACTCGACCGCGGCTGGTACGTCCAACCCACCCTGTTCGCGGCCGCCGACAACTCCATGCGCATTGCGCGAGAAGAGATCTTCGGCCCGGTGATCACCGTCATCCCCTACCGCGACGAGGACGACGCCGTGGCCATCGCCAACGACTCCGACTACGGCCTGGCCGGGTCGGTATGGACCGCCGACATCGACCGGGCTCTGGCCATCGCTGCGCGCATTCGTACCGGCACCCTGGGCATCAACCAGGGCTACACCATGGACCCGTTCGCGCCGTTCGGCGGCGTCAAAGGCAGCGGCTACGGTCGCGAACTGGGACCCGAGGGCCTGGACGGCTATCTGGACGCGAAGTCCATCGCGGTGGCACCCTGACCCATGACGGCGCCGGAAGACTTTCATCCCGATCTCGACCCGCTGGCACGTGAACTCCCCCAACACATTATCGACGCGGCGATGTTGCCCGGACTGCGCAAGATAAGAGACGTGCAGATCAGCAGGACGTCCTCGGAGGGCATCGAGACGATTCCGCTGTCGTCTGGCGCTGGCATGCGCGTGGTGCGGGGCTCGGGCGTCACTGGCGCGCCCGCTCCAGCGCTGCTCTGGCTGCACGGCGGAGGATACGTCACGGGTAGCGCCCATCAGGACGAACCGCTGTACCGGCGATACGCGACGGAACTCGGTATCACCGTCGGCGCGGTTGGTTACCGGCTCGCGCCCGAGCATCCCTACCCCGCCGCGCTCGACGACTGCGACGAGGCGTTGAGCGCGCTCGCCGAGCTGCCCGGAGTCGACAAGACCCGCATCGCGGTGGGCGGGTCGAGCGCAGGCGCCGGCCTCGCCGCGGCGTTGGCGATACGTCTCCGGGACCGAGGCGATGACCGGGTGTGTTTCCAGCTGTTGGTATATCCGATGCTCGACGACCGGACGACGCAGCGCACGCACGCCAACGCGGAGAACTTCCGCCTCTGGGATAAGGCGAGCAACGAGTTCGGATGGTCCGCGTATTTAGGTGATACCGACCCGGTGCTGGCGGTGCCCGCGCGCCAGGCCGATCTCAGCAGTTTGCCCGCGGCCTGGATCGGCGTCGGCACCTTGGACTTGTTTCACGACGAGGATGTCGCGTACGCCGCACGACTGCGTCGCGCCGGCGTGCCCTGCGAGGTGAACGTTGTGCCGGGCGGGTTTCACGGCTTCTACTCCGTTGCGCCGGAGGCGCCCATTTCGCGGGAGTTCTTCGCCACGCAGTGCGACGCGCTGCGTGCAGCGCTCGGACTCGACTGGTGATGACCGAGTCGACGTGATCTAGCGGTGACCGGTATACACCTGTCTCATTAGCGGCCTGGTGGTCGCGGCCAACGGTGTTGGCACGTGCAGGGTTTCGCCGAGGTCGATGGCGGCGTCGAGATCTTTGGCCGCGAGTGCCTCGACCTGCTGCGCGTAGTCGTTCGGGATCGTGATCTCGGCCGCCCGAACGTCTAGCAGCCGCAGGGTTTGTGGCCCACCGTCAGCGTCGGCGACACGCAAGACGTCCAGCAGCGTCGCCAAGGGCACGTTGTTGGCTTGTGCGAGATTGGCGGCTTCGTCGACCACGGCCCACACACCGTAGGTGATGAGATTTCGGGCGATCTTGGCGGTCATTCCGGCACCGAGTGGCCCGCAGTGAATTACCGCCCGGGCGAAGTCCTCGAGCACGGGCATGGCTGTCGTGACCGCGTCATCGGGTCCGCCGATCATCGCCACGATTCCGTGTTCGGCCGCCTCGTCGCCGCGGGTCACGCCGCAGTCCAACAGGATGGCTCCAGCGTTGCCGCAAAGTTCGGCGAGTTCTGACACGGCCGCCAGCGACACCGTCGAGAGCAGGACGACGATCAGGCCCGGCTTGGCTGCTGCGAGTATTCCCTCGGGCCCGCTCAGGACATCACGGGCCTGGGCGGCACTGACCACCGCGATCAGCACCACGTCGCTGTCGCGCGCGACGTCGGCGGGGCTGCTCTTGACGGCGGGGACGCCGGCGAGTCCGTCGGCGGCCTCGGGTCGCACGTCGTAGACGGCCGGGACCCGTCCGCGGCGGGCCATGCTGACCGCCACGCCGCCACCGATCGCGCCCAGTCCGACGATCCCCGCGCGCAATGCGCCGGTGCCGGCCTTACTCGAGGTGTCCGTCATGAAGAAGCTCCATATCTAAGCGTCCACTTTCGCCGAGATATAACCTACGGCGGCTTCCCAGCGGCGTGTCGTGTGCGTGGGTTATATGTCGCGGTAACAGGCCGTTGAGCCGCGGTCAGCTTCGGGCTGAGTTCTCGACGATGATCTCGCACGCCGTGTCGTAGAACGCGCTGATGAGCGTCGAGAACGAAAGGTGGAAGGGGTAAATCATGTGCACATCCAGCCGCTCGACGCTCCAATCCGGCAGCACGGGCACGATGGTGCCATCGAGTAACTCGTCGGTGCAGATGATTTGGTTTGGCATCGCGCCGACGCCAAGCCCTTGCAGGATGTACTGCTTGCACACCTGAAAGCTGTTGACGCGAGCCCGCACCGGAGGCGATAGCTCGTGTTGTCGCGTCTGTTTGGTCACCAGGAGCTTGCGAGGTCCGCCGCCGACGCCGCAATCGATGAACGGCAAGGTGTTCAACTGCGTGGGAGCGGTGATGGGGTCCGCCAGTTGCCCGACGAATTCCGGCGACGCGCAAAGAAACAACTCGAGGCTGAAGACCTTCCGCGCGATGAGTGTCGAATCCTGCAGCGGCCCGGTTCCGAACACCACATCGAAGCCGTCCCTGACGGGGTGGACCGTGTCATCGACCAGCCGGATATCCAGCCGCGAGTTGGGGTAGCGCTTCAGAAACACAGCACCGACTCGCGACGCATAGTCGATGCCGACGAAGACCGGCATGGCAACCCGCAGCTCGCCCTGTGGCTCTTGCTTACTGCCCTCCACCAGCGCACGAACGCCGTTCGCCTCGGTCAGGATCTTCACCCCGTGGTCGTAGATCTTCTCGCCGAGGTCGGTGACCGTCAGCTGATGGGTGTTCATTCGCAGCAGCTTGATCCCAAGGTCGGATTCCAGCTTGCTGAGCTTGCGGCTGACCGTGGATTTGGGCATGTCGAGCAACGCCGCCGCCTTCGACAGGCTGCGGCACTCCACCACCTTGCCGAATACCAGCAGCGCATCGACGTCGAACGGAAGATTCTGCTCCATCGCCTGCATTGTTCCAGAAATGGAACAACGTGTTGCGTTTCCGGCCCTTTGTGAAGGTCTTGCCAAATGTTACGTTCGGGCCGGGTGGAGTCCGGGTCCGATTGATCCGATTGAGGAGCACTCTTGTGAGCACCGAAGCCCTGATCACGAAGCCGGCGAGCGGACATTGGGCCGATGCATACCCAGAGTTGGGTCGCGGCCCCGTCTCTCTCGAGGACTGCGTTTCAGAGGAGTTCTACGACAAGGAACGCGAGCACGTCTTCAAGAAGACCTGGCTGTACATGGGGCGCGTCGAGAGAGTGCCACGATCCGGCAGTTATTTCACCCGCGAAATGCAGTTCCTGAACACCTCGATCATCATCGTGCGCGGCAAGGACGACGTGATCCGCGCCTTTCACAACATCTGCCCGCATCGCGGGAACAAAATGCTGTGGAGCGACGACCCGTTCGAGGAGGTGCAGGGCCGCGCACCGTTGCTGTATTGCCGCTTCCACGGCTGGCGCTACAACTTGGACGGCTCGCTGCACTCGGCCACCCGCGAGGACCTGTTGCTCGATTTCGATGCCGACAGCTGCCGGGTGCCGGCGATTCAGTGCGAAGTCTGGGAAGGCTTCATCTTCATCAATCTCAACCCCGACAACACCGAGTCGGTTCGCGACTTCCTCGGCGACCTGGGGAAGGGTCTCGAGAGCTATCCCTTCGAAGGTCCACACCAGGTATATCGATTCAAGGCTGAGTTGCAGTGCAACTGGAAGATCTTCGTCGATGGCTTCGCGGAAAGCTATCACGGGCCGTATCTGCACGCGTCGTCCTTCGGCACTCTCACGGCCGAGGCCAAAGACGCCCTGAACAAGCCCAACCCCTTTACCGACGCGTTGTTCCTACAGCTGAAGGGTTCGCACCGGATGTTCTCGTTCGCCGGCGAGCCTTCGCAGAAAACTCCGTACTCCAAGCCCATCGAGTGTGTGATGGAGGCCAGCGCGGCCGGACCGTGGACCAAGGTCGACCGCGGTCCCATGCCGCCGGGAATCAACCCCATCCGGTCGGAGAAGCACGGCTTCGACTCCTACCAGTTCTTCCCGAACTTCGTGATCATCTTCGGTGCGTCCGGCTTTACGGTGCACACGCATTGGCCGACGGGGCCGCACTCGCACATCTTCGAGACGGAGATGTACTACCAGCCCCCGAAGACCCACAAGGAGCGGCTGGGGCAGGAGATGACGGTGACGTTCCTCAACGACATCATCCTGGAAGACGCCAGCCCGTCCGAAGGATTGCAGGCGATGCTCAATAGCGGCGCTCTCACTCATTTCACGATGAACGACGAGGAGATCCTGCTGCGCCATCTGCACAAGGTGGTCGGCGACTATGTCGAGGCCGGCGAGAAGGCGAAAGCGCAGCGATGAATACTTCCCTGCCGCCTGAATTTTCGTCGCTCGAATACCTGGTTCCGGACTGGGCAATCGAAGACGGGCACGAACGCTATCTGAAGCGTGTGAACAGTTCCATGGACGAGATCCAGGCGTTCTACGACGCAGTGTTTCCCCAGGCCGAGGAGGCAGTCGCCTACATCGACAAGTTCGACTACGCCGAACCGCTGCCGGAGGACGTCGCGAATCTACGCAACCTGCTCTACTCGCTGATCACCGTCTCGCTGGCGGTCGAGCTGTGGAAGCAACCGCGCGTGAAGCATTCAGCCAAAACCATTCTCACGAGAGTGAGTTGACGGCTATGGGACTTACCTCCGCGCAATTGGACGTCATCGATCTCACCCCGAGGATCGGCAGCGAGCTCAGGACCGACCTCGACACGTTGCTCAGCGGCCGGGAAGCCGAGACCATTCGCGCCACGCTGGAGCGACGCGGAGTGATCTTCTTCCGCGGCCTGGAGATGACCGACGAACAGCAGGTAGCCATCGCCAAAACCCTTGGCAATATTGTGCAGAACGAGGGCGAAGGCGGCATCTACAAGATCTCGCTCGACAAGGACGTGAACCAGCGGGCCGAGTATCTGAAAGGCTCGATGTTCTGGCATTTCGACGGCTCGCTGCAGCCCTATCCCAATCTTGCGGCAGTGTTGAGGGCCATCAAACTGTCGGAAACCGGTGGGCAGACCGAGTTCTGCAACACCTACGCGGCATACGACGACTTGCCGCAGTCCGACAAGGAGGCCATCGCCGACCTTCGGGTGGTGCACAGCGCGGAGCATTCGCAGTACTACGTGCGCCCCGAGATGAGCTACGAAGAGATCGTGTTCTGGCAGAAATCGCCCACCAAATCATGCCCCCTGGTGTGGACGCACCAGTCCGGGCGTAAATCCCTACTGGCTGGCGCGACAGCCGATTACGTGGTCGGGATGCCCGTCGAAGAGAGCCGCGCGCTGCTGGCGCGGCTGCGTGACTGGGCCACCCAGCCCGAGTACGTCTACCGGCATGACTGGCAGGAGGGTGATCTGCTGATTTGGAACAACACCGGCACCATGCACCGGGTGCTGCCCTACGCGTTCGACAGCGGCCGGCTCATGCACCGCACGATCCTCGCGGGCGAAGAGCCCTTGCAGTGAAACTCGGCATCGCCACGCCCGTCGTCACGAACGTCGCCGGGTCTGCATTGGAGTGGGAAAAGGACGCCACCGTCGAGGACATCGGGCTCGTCGCCGAGACCGCGGATCGGCTTGGCTACCACCACATGACGTGCAGCGAGCACATCGGCCTACCGGCGACCGAAACCGCGCGGCGCGGTGCCCGGTACTGGGATCCGCTCGCCACGTTCGGCTATGCGTCGGCCCGCACAAGCCAGATCCGGTTCGCCACCATGACCCTGGTGCTTGGATACCACCATCCGCTGGAAATCGTAAAGCGCTACGGCACACTGGATCACGTCAGCCATGGCCGGGTGATCCTCGGCGTCGGCGTTGGCTCACTGAAGGAGGAGTTCGACCTCCTCGGCGCACCGTTCGACGACCGCGGCGCCCGCGGCGACGATGCTCTTCGGGCGCTGCGGGCGGCGCTGACGAGTAATGAACCGGCCTACGACGGCGAGTTCTATTCGTTTAGCGACCTGATCGTTGATCCCTGTGCGGTGCAGCCGCATATGCCGATCTGGATTGGTGGCCGCACCAAACGCTCGTTGCGGCGGGCGGTCTCGCTCGCCGACGGCTGGTGCCCGTACTACGTCTCGATCGACGTCGCCGCCGAATGGCTGCAACAGTTTCAAGTGCCTGCTGGTTTCGAAGTGGTGATGCCCGCGGAAAAGCCGCTCGATCCGGTCGGTGAGCCGGAGGCGACGCGGGAAATCCTGAAGACCCTGGAATCGGGGGGCACTACGATTCTGTCGGCCCGGTTCCTCCATCACTCGCTGGCTCATTACCTCGAGCAGATTCATGCGCTCGCCGAACTGAACGAGGATCAAACATGACCACTGGTACAGCCAGCCACGTCTACTACGACCCGTGGGACGCCGACCTCAACGCTGACCCGTATCCGATGTTCAAACGGTTGCGCGACGACGCACCGCTGTACTACAACGAGCCCCACGACTTCTACGCGCTGAGCCGATTCGACGACGTCAACCGCGCACTGGTCGATCACCAGACCTTCAGCTCCGCCAAGGGCGTGGTGCTGGAAATCCTGAAGTCCGGCATGGAGATTCCTCCCGGGACCCTAATCTTCGAAGATCCCCCGATCCACGACATCCACCGCAATCTGCTCTCCCGAGCCTTCATACCTCGCAAGATCAATGCGCTGGAGCCCAAGGTCCGCGAATTCACCGCGCGCTGCCTCGACCCCCTCGTCGGCGGGGATCGGTTCGACTTCGTCAAGGATCTCGGCTCAGTCATGCCGCTGCGTGTGGTCGGCATGCTCTTCGGCATCCCGGAGCACTTTCAGGACCTTGTCCAGGAGGACGGCGATCGACGCCTTCGCACCGAGCGTGGCGGGAAGTTGGACAATCCGGACGGCATGCCCGATGGGGAGGTGTTCGCCGAGTTCATCGACTGGCGTGTGAATAACCCCGCCGACGACCTCACGACAGAGCTGCTCGAAGCCGAATTCGAAGACGAAACCGGCACACTGCGCAAACTGCGTCGGGAAGAACTCCTGATGTTCATGAATGTCGTTGCCGTCGCCGGCGCCGAGACCACCACCCGCCTGATCGGCTGGTCCGGAAAGCTGTTGTCCGAGCACCCCGATCAACGCCGCCGGCTGGCCGCCGATCGAGCTCTCCTGCCCGGAGCCATCGAAGAGATCCTGAGGTACGAGCCGCCGGCCTTGCAGGCGGCGCGGTATGTGACGCGCGATGTGGAGTACTACGGCCAGACCGTTCCTGAGGGCAGCGCGATGTTGACATTGATCGGCGCGGCCAACCGCGACCACGAGCGGTTCGGCCCCGATGCGGAAGGCTTCAACGTCGCGCGCCCACCGCGACAGCATCTGACGTTCGGCGTCGGGGCGCACTACTGCCTGGGCAACGCGCTCGCCCGCATCGAAGGACGCATCGCACTCGACGAAGTACTGAACCGCTTCCCCGAATGGCAGATCGACCTCCCCAATGCCGTCTTCTCATCGTCGTCGGCCGTTCGCGGCTGGGACAGCATGCCCGCGCACGTCTGACCACTACCTGACGCCTGACCTGAGGCCGGAATGTCTATCGAGGCAACGGGTACCAGGAGCAGTTCGGCCCTGCGCCAAAGCATGCGACATGAGCGGTGGATAGCAACGGCAGTTGACTAGTGTTGGTCACCGACGCAGGGGGCACGTAGAGCCAGGGGGCTGAGCATGCGATTGGTTGTAATGGCCGCCGCCATTGCCATGGCATTCGGCTTGCTCGGGCCGTCTGATCAGCCAGGCCCGCAGGCCAGACTTGCCGATCACAGCGTCCCTTTGGATCCTCCCGCCGACCCCGGCGACGGTTCCCTGCCAAACGGCGGCACGCTAACGCCGTTCGATGTACAACACTCAGCGGTTGGGCGCCTGGACCCTGCGTTGTTGAGCGCCATCCAGAGTGCCGCCACCGCGGCTGCTGCGGACGGCATCACCATGACCATCACCTCGGGCTGGCGTTCGGTGGAGTTTCAGCAGCGGCTATTGGACGACGCTGTGCGCACCTACGGCAGCTTCGCCGCGGCACGCCAGTATGTGCAGACCCCCGCGATGTCCAAGCACGTCACCGGCGAGGCAGTCGACGTCGGAGGTGCGGGCGCCGACCAGTGGCTCATCGCCCACGGGCCCCGCTATGGGCTTTGCCGGATTTACGCGAACGAGTTGTGGCACTTCGAACTGGCGACGGACGCAACGGGCAACTGCCCGGCGCTACTGCCCAACGCCGCCGGGTAGTTCGCTTCCGCGCCGCTTCATATCTTGCGACGATGCGGCGACAACGCCTGCTGCCAGAAGGTGCGGTAACGCCATTCTCGTACCATCGAATAAGCCCCGGGGCCTTCTCCCTTACGACTCCTGATCCAGGACATCGTGAAACGAGGTAGCGTGCCGAGCCTCCTCCCGGTGCGCGCTGTT
>CAVPVJ010000017.1:0-18932 GCA_963709125.1 uncultured Actinomycetota bacterium | reverse complement strand
TTCGGGCGCCGGCGCACGCCTCGACTACCGTCAGGTGATGCACGAGCACACCGTCCGCGTGACACTGCCGCCGGCACCGTCGAAGGTTTCACCCGCGACGGGTGACCGGTGGCGATCCATCCCGTACGCCCGCCCGCCGGTCGGTGCGCTGCGGTTTCGGGCGCCGCAGCCGGCCCAGCCGTGGCGGGGTGTGCGCTATTGCCACGGCTTCACCAAATGCGCCCCCCAGGAGCGTCGCTACGCGATGCTCGGCGTCGGCAAATATCAGCCGATGGGCGAGGACTGCCTGACGCTCAATGTCGTCGCCCCGAAGGCCCCGCCGATACGAACCGCTGCCGGTCATGGTCTTCGTGCACGGCGGTGGATACATCATGGGTAGCTCGGCCACTCCGATCTACGACGGGGTGGCGCTGGCTCGCCGCGGCTGTGTCTATGTCTCGGTCAACTACCGCCTCGGCGCGCTGGGCTGTCTCGACCTGTCGGCGCTGTCGACCCAGGACGTCACCCTCGACAGCAACCTGTTTCTGCGCGATCTCGTGCTGGCGTTGCGCTGGGTCAAGGACAACATCGCGGCTTCGGCGGCGACCCGGACAATGTGACGGTGTTCGGCGAGAGCGCCGGCGCGCATGCCGTCGCCGCCGCTGCTGGCCGCGCCGGACGCGAAAGGCCTTTTCGCCCAAGCGATTTCGGAGAGTCCGGCGAGCGGCATGACGCGGTCGAGCGAGGTCGCCGCCGAATTCGCCGCGCGGTTCGCCGACGCTACTGGGTGCCCGCAACCAGGATGCCGCCGACGCGCTGATGAAGGCGTCGCCGGCGGAATTGGTGGCCGCGCAAAATCGCCTGATCGACGACGGCGTGCGAGACATGCTGGGCGCCTTCCCGATCGGCCCCGTCTTCGGCGACGACTACCTGCCGCTGGACCCCGTCGAAGCGATGCGGCAGGGCAAAGCGCATCAGGTTCCGCTCATCGTCGGCACCAACGCCGAAGAGGGGCGGCTGTTCACCCGATGGCTGCAACTACTGCCGACCACCGAACCGATGATCGAGGCGCTGCTGGCCGAGGTGGAACCCGCTGCGCGGGAACGTATTACCGGCGCCTACCCGGACTACCCGCGAGCGGTCCGCGTGCATTGAGCTCGGCGGCGACTTCGCCTTCAGTTCGGCGGCCTGGGAGATCGCCGAGGCCCACGGCAGCCACGCGCCCACCTACCTGTATCGGTACGACTACGCGCCGCGTGTGCTGCGCTGGTCCGGGCTGGGGGCCACCCACGCCACCGAACTGCTCGCAGTCTTCGGTATCTACCGCACCAAGTTCGGCGCGTTGCTGACCGCGCCCGTTGACCGGCGGCCGGCCCTGCGGGTCACCGACGAAGTGCAAAGGCGCTGGCGGTCATTCAGCCGTACCGGCATCCCCGGCGACGACTGGCCGGCCTACACCGACGCCGACCGCGCGGTGATGGTGTTCGACCGCAAGTCGCGTCGGAGTTCGATCCGCACCCGCGAGCGGCGGATGGCGTGGGAGGGCTTTTCCCTGGCGCGATGACCGGCAGATGTGGTTTCGTGGACGAGCCATGACACCGCATACCGACAACGTCGTCGAACGGCCGGCCGACCTCACCGCCGCCTGGCTGACGGCAGCCATCGGCGCCGGAACCATCACCGATTTCACCGTCGAGCGCATCGGCACGGGCCAGATGAGCGAGTGCTACCGGGTCCAGCTGAGCTACGCCGACGACCGCGCCGCCGACGAAGTCCGGCCTCGGTGGTGCTCAAGGTCGCGGCCACCGACCCGATGAGCCGTCAGACCGGCATGACGCTGGGGCTCTACGAGCGTGAAGTGTGCTTCTACCGCGATATCGCGCCGCGGCTGCAGCGGCCCGGTCGCGCCGTGCTACCACACCGCTTTCGACGCGTCGTCCGGAATTTTCGATGTGCTGCTCGGCGATGCGAACCCGGCCGTCGTCGGCGACGAAATCCGCGGCGCCACAACGGCACAGGCTCAGATCGCCGTCGCCGAGCTGGCCCGTCTGCAGGGCCCGTGCTCGGCGACGCGACGCTCGCCGAGGCGCCGTGGCTCAACCGTGACGCGCCGCTCAACCAGGCGCTGATCGCCGCGCTGTACGCCGGATTTCGTCGATCGCTACGGCGACCAGATCGCGCCGCAGCACCGCCTGGTGTGCGAACGGCTGGTCGGCGGCTTCGACGGCTACCTGGCCGATGAGGCGGCAGCGCGGGCCGGATCCACGGTCTGGTGCACGGCGACTATCGGTTGGACAACATGCTGTTCGGCGCAGACGGTGCCGACCGCCCGCTGACCGTGGTCGATTGGCAGACGGTCACCTGGGGCCCGGCGATGACCGATCTGGCCTACTTCCTCGGTTGCGCGCTGCCGGCCGAGGACCGTCGCGAGCACTACGACGCGCTGCTGGACGACTACCACCGGGCGCTCGGCCCGGATGCGCCGATCACCCTCGCAGATGTCCGCGAAGGTGTGCGCAGCAGAGCTTCTTCGGCGTGATGATGGCCATCGTGTCGTCGATGCTGGTGGAACGCACCGAACGCGGCGACGCGATGTTCATGACGATGCTGCAACGGCACTGCGAGCATGTACTCGACACCGACGCGCTGGCCATCCTGCCCGCACCGGCGCGCGGTCGAGCCGCTGTGCCCCTCGCCCGACGACGAAGCGGCCCACACCGCCGACCGACGAGCCGCTGTGGAACGAGAGCTGGTATGCCGACTTCGCCGATGCCGCACAGGGATTCGGCGGCTGGATACGACTCGGGCTGATCCCCAACCAGCAGACCGCGTGGATGCACGCCCTGCTGTGCGGTCCCGACCTGCCCACCGTCGCGGTGGTCGACTTCGAGGTTCCGCTGCCCGCCGATCCGTGGGTGGTGCGCACGAGGCGCTCGATCTCACGCCACGCCGCCAGCACGCCGCTGCAGTCCTACCGGATCGACCTGCGCGGACAGGGCCAGTCGTATCCGGACCCGGCCGCCCTGTTGCGCGGCGAACCGGGCACGCCGGTCGAGGTGAAGATGGACCTGGTTGGACCACCGACGGCACGCCCTATCAGTACCGGATCGCCACCCGTTACGAAATCCCCTGCACCGTCTCGGGAACCGTCACCATCGACGGGCGGCGCTACCAGTTCGACTCGGTAGCCGGGCAGCGCGACCACTCGTGGGGAGTGCGCGATTGGTGGAGCATGGACTGGCTCTGGAGCGCGCTGCACCTCGACGACGGCACACACCTGCACGGTGTGGACATCCGGATACCCGGCGTCCCGGGCGTCAGCGTCGGCTACGTCCAGGACGCCGCGGGCACGGTCACCGAATTGCAACTCGGTCAATACCCGGGAAGCATTCGACGCCGACGGTTTGCCGGTAGACGCGACGCTGGTCGTCGATCCCGCGGGCTCACCGCGACCTCGACGTGCGCGGGAATGCGCCGGTGCGCCTGGTCGCCAAGGACGGGCGGGTCAGCCAATTCCCGCGGGTGTGGGCCACCGTCAACACCGCCGACGGACGCACCGGCGTCGGCTGGATGGAGTGGAACCGCAACCAGCAACGGGCTAGCGGCGGTGCCGAACAGCGTGCCGTCGCCCGTCGTGGTGATGGGCGTCTCCGGCTCGGGCAAGTCGACGGTGGGTGCGGCGCTGGCACACGTCTGGGCGTGCCGTTCGCCGATGCCGACACGCTTCACCCGCCGGCCAACGTCGCCAAGATGGCCGCCGGTGCACCGCTCGACGACGACGACCGCTATCCTGGCTGGACGCGGTCGGGCAGTGGCTGGCCGGCCATGACGACGGCGTGGTGAGCTGCTCGGCGCTCAAACGCCGGTACCGCGACCAGCTGCGTTCACATTGCCCGAGTGTCGAGTTCCTGCATCTGACGGTTCACCGGAGCTGATCGGCCGCAGGCAGGCCGACAGGCCGGGCCATTTCATGCCGGCCGCGTTGCTGCGGTCGCAATTCGACGCGCTGGAACCGCTCGGCGCCGACGAGCCCGGTGTCACCGTCGACATCGGTCACAGCGTCGACGCCATCGTCGACACTTTCCTGGCGGGTTAGCGCTTAGCGCGCTTGCGCGCGTCGTCGATCCGTTCGTCGACTCGCTCGCGAGCGGATTCGGCCAACTCGGCCCCCGGGCCCGGGCGGTGTCGGCCAGTTTCCGCCGCGCTTGCGCGCCTTCTTGGCCAGCGGCTCGCTGCGTTCGGCGGCGGTGCTGGCCAGTTCGCGGCCGCGCTCCGCGCCGACCTGCAGACCGTGCACGATCTTTTCGCCGAGCTCACCGAAGTCGGATCAACCCGAGTCGTCAGATCCCGGCAGCGCTGAGGACACCCGCTCGGAGAGCCGCTCGGCGGCCCGACGGCCACGCCATCCCAGCGACGGCTTGCCCGCGGTGTCGGCGGACGCAATCATCAATCCGCCCAGCAGGCTCAGATCGGTCAGGAATTGCTGGCGCTTGCGGGCTTTGAGTTCGGGTCGATTTCGTTCCAGAACATGTGCGCCCCGAGGTTGGCCGGAAGCACGGTCAACGCCAATGCGGCCGAGGCGACGCGCGGCAGCTTGCCGGTGGCCAGCAGCAGGCCGCCGCCGATCTGAACGGCGGCGTTGACCTGCGCGAACGTCTCGGGGTCGCTCGGATGCTGCCGCCGACTGGATCCGGCAACGACCGCAGACCGTCCACCGCGGGCGCCGCGGCCTGCGCCGCCGATTTGGGGTTGAGTAGCGAGTTGATCCCTTGGCCGATGAACGCAATCGATAACAGGGGCCGGGCGATTCTGCGGATCAACATGTCTCGGGGCATACCCGGCGGACCGGCGAACAAACCAGGCTGAATCGCATGCAAGTCGGCGTTAGGGTGGCGTATGCGGGCGTTGATCATCGTCGACGTGCAAAACGACTTCTGCGCGGGCGGCTCGCTGGCGGTAAGCGGCGGCGCCGCCCTGGTTTCGCGATCAACGACTATCTGGCCGCCCCGCCCCGCTATCCGCACGTCGTGGCGACCAAAGACTTCCATATCGACCCGGGTGATCATTTCTCCGATCACCCGGATTATTCGTCTTCTTGGCCACCGCATTGCATCGCGGGAAGCCCGGGTGCGGAATTTCATCCCGCCTCGACACCGGCGCGATCGAGGCGGTCTTCTGTAAGGGCGCTTACGCGGCCGGCTACAGCGGCTTCGAGGGCGTCGACGAGAACGGGACCCCGCTGCTCGAGTGGTTGCGGCAGCGGGGAGTCGACGCGGTCGACATCGTCGGCATTGCCACCGACCATTGCGTCCGGCGCACCGCCGAGGACGCCGCGCGGGCCGGCCTGACCACCAGGGTGCTGGTCGACCTGACGGCGGCCGTAGCGCCGGATTCGGCGGCCGCGGCACTGGCGGAGATGCGGACGGCCGGCATCGAGTTGGTGGAGAGCTCCTGATGATGCCGGTGGACGAGGCGGCGCTGCTCGCCGCGGTGGAACGGTCGCCGCAGGCGGCCGCCGCGCGTGATCGCGCCGGCTGGGTTGGGCTGTTCACCGCCGACGGCGGATCGAAGATCCGGTGGGCTCGCGGCCGCATGTGGGACACGCGGAGATCGGCCGCTTTTACGACACCTTCATCGGGCCACGCGACATCACGTTCCATCGGGATCTCGATATCGTCTTCGGCACCGTCGTCCTGCGCGATCTCGAGCTGGAAGTGGCGATGGGTCCGGCGGTGACGATGCACATTCCCGCCTGCTGCGTATGACCTCCGAGAAGTCAACGGCCAGTGGCAGATTGCCAAGTTGCGGGCGTACTGGGAGTTGCCGGCGATGATGCTGCAATTCCTGCGAAGCGGACCGGAGGCGTTGTCGCCCGCCCTGCGGTTGTCCCGCGGCCTGTTGGGCAACCAGGGGTTGCGGGGAACCGCAGGCTTCATGACCGGCTTTCGGCGGGTGGGTGCGCGGCAGAAGAGCTGGTGCAGATCTTTCTCAGCGCCCCTCGCGCGACGACGTGCCCGCGGTGCTGGGCGCGCTGTCAGCCACCGCCGCAATAACTTTAGGCGATCATGACGCGCTCGGCGTCGCCGAACTCGCCGCGCAACTCGACGGGGCCGGCGTCACCAAGATCAACGGCGCGGGATCCACGGTCGCGGTCTCGCTGAACTCCGGACATGGGCGCGGCATCATGTTCGCCGAGGTGGCCTGGCGGGGCAACACGATCAACCGGATCCGGTACTTTCCCGCCTGACCGACCTATAGTACTGCGACAGACGCAAAGCCCACCACGCTCACGTGTCGTGGCTTTTGTGTCGCTCGCTACTAAGTCCCGCCCCTGCAACGGTGGCAATAAATATTGCTGTGCAGGTGATGGGTGCCGTACAAATAGCTCATGGAATGGAGCAAGACGATGAGTGTGGTGCGGATCTTCAGCGTTGGAATAGGGCTCACCGCGGTGCTGACTGTTGCAACAGCCTGCGGCGGCAGCGAAAAGTCATCCCCGTCATCGGCGTCGTCGTCTTCAGCGGCGTCGTCGACCTCAACGACGTCGACCTCAAGCGGCACAGACCACGTCGAGCACACCGCCGTCGGCACCACTGACCGACTACACCTATCTGCTGATCCCGGCGAGCGACGTCGGGTCCGATGCCACAACGACCGGGCCGCCGATGCAGAACCCCGGCGGGGTGGCCGGAGCGGCGGTGACGTTCACCAGCCCCGACCACGCCCGCAGCATCGACGACCTCGTCGTTGTCTTTCTCGACCCGGCGGACGCCGCCCAGGGCGCCAAAGATCACGCGGCATCTTTCAGCAAGTACGTCAACGCCGCCCCGCAGCCGTTCGACCTCGGGACAAACGGACTGATAGCCGTGGGCCAGTCGCCCGACAACTCAAAAGCGGTGACCTATGTGACATTCGCCGAGGGCAAGGTGATCGTCGACCTGGAGTTCGACAGCGCACCCAACGATCCCGCTCCGCCGGACACCGTGCGCGACATTGCCCAGAAACAAGACGAGCTGGCCAAGAACCGGCAGCCCACGTAATTTGCAGGGTTTCAGGTGTCCTAGGTTTCTAGGTTTCCTGACCCCCGCTGGCCATCCAGCAACACCACAGGCCCCTCGGGTAGCAAGGACTTCAGACAGCCGGCGGGGAGACCGGCAAGGGCCAAAGGAGCGTCATGCTCGATAAGCCGTTCGGACGGCGAACACTGCTACGCGGGGCCGGTGCGCTGACCGCGGCAGCATTGGCACCATCGGCCGCCGGCTGCGCTTCCGACGATGACGAAAATGCGCTCACTTTCTTTTTTTCGGCCAATCCGGACGAGGCCAAAGCTCGAATGCGCGTCGTCGACGAATTCCAGCGCCAGCATCCCGACATCAGGGTTCGGCCGTTGCTGTCCGGGCCGGGTGTGATGCAGCAGCTATCGACGTTCTGCGCCGGCGGCAAATGCCCAGACGTGCTCATGAGTTGGGAATTGACCTACGCCGAACTCGCCGCCCGCGGGGTGCTACTGGACCTCAACACCCTGCTGGCGCGGGACAAGGCGTTCGCCGCGGAGCTGGCGTCGGACGGCATCGGGCGGCTGTACGATACTTTTGCGTATAACGGCGGGCAGTACGCCTTTCCCGAGCAATGGGCCGGGAACTTCCTGTTCTACAACACACGGCTGTTCGCCGAGGCGGGCGTACCGCCCCCACCGACGACATGGGACAAGCCGTGGACCTTCGCCCAGTTCCTCGATACCGCCAACGCTCTGACCCAGCGCGACGGATCCGGTCGGGCGACGCAGTGGGGATTCGTCAATACCTGGTGGTCGTACTATGCGGCGGGCTTGTTCGCCATGAACAACGGCGTGCCATGGTCGACGCCGCTGAAGAACCCCACCCAGATGAATTTCGGCGACCCGGCGTTCATCGAGGCGGTGCAGTTCTACGCCGACCTGGCAAATAAGCACAAGGCGGCGCCCAACGCGTCCGAGACGCAGTCGATGTCCACGCCCGACCTATTTGCGGCGGGTAAAGCGGCCATGGCCCTCGGCGGACATTGGCGATACCAGACGTTCATCGAGGCCGAAGGCCTGGATTTCGATGTCACCTCGCTGCCGATCGGCCCATCGCTCCCGGCGGGACGTGCCGCGGTCTCCAACATCGGCGCCACCGGCCTGGCGATCTCGGCCAGCAGCCAACGCAAAGAGCAGGCCTGGGAGTTCGTGAAGTTCGCGGCTGGACCGGTCGGGCAGAAGATCATCGGGGAATCCTGCCTGTTCGCACCGGCGCTGCGGTCCGCGCTCAACTCGGACGGCTTCGCCAAGGCCCACCACCGGGTTCGCAACCTAGCCGTGCTCACCACCGGGCCTGACCACTCGGACGCTTTACCGGTCACCCCGGCATGGGAAAAGGTGGTGGCCTTGATGGACCGCGAGTTCGGACCGGTGCTGCGTGGATCCCGTCCGGCGACGTCGCTTGCGGGTTTAGCGCACGACGTCGACGAGGTGCTGCGCGCTCCATGACGTCGATCGACACTTCCGCAGGCCCCCGCCCATGGCGCCGACGCGCCTGGGCCGGTCGCCTGTTTGTAGCACCGAACCTGGCCGCGGTCTCGGTGTTCCTGCTGTTTCCCCTCGGGTTTTCGCTGTACATGAGCTTTCAGCGGTGGGACGTGTTCAATCCGCCGAAGTTCGTGGGCCTGACGAACTTCCGCGAGCTCTTCACGTCCGATCCGCTGTTTCTCATCGCGATCCGCAACACGGCGATCTTTACGGTCGGGACGGTCGTGCCGACCGTTCTGATCAGCTTGGTCGTCGCCGGCGTGCTGAACCAGAAAGTAAAGGGCATCGGTATCGTTCGAACCATTGTCTTTATGCCGCTGGCTATCTCGTCGGTCGTGATGGCTGTCGTCTGGCAGTTCGTCTTCAACACCGACAGCGGGCTGCTCAACATCATGCTCGGCTGGATTGGGGTGGGCCCGATCCCGTGGCTGGTCGAACCCCGATGGGCGATGTTCTCGTTGTGTGTGGTCAGCGTGTGGCGCGCCGTCCCGTTCGCCGCTGTCATCTTGCTGGCCGCGATGCAAGGCGTTCCGGAGACGGTCTACGAAGCGGCCAAGATCGACGGTGCGGGCGGGATCCGGCAGTTCGTCTCCATCACGGTGCCGCTGATCCGCGGCGCGGTGACGTTCGTGGTCGTCATATCGATCATCCACGCGTTCCAGGCATTTGACTTGATCTACGTTCTAAACGGCTCGAATGGCGGCCCGGAAACCGCGACCTACGTTTTGGGCATCATGCTGTTCCAGCACGCATTCTCGTTCCTGGAGTTCGGCTACGCGTCGGCACTGGCATGGGTGATGTTCGCCATCTTGCTGGTGCTGACGGTGTTGCAGCTGCGGCTCTCGCGGCAACGGTCAACGGAGGCCGCCAGTGGCATCGGCTGAGCTCCTGTTCAAGCGCGGCGTGTTCCGCGCAGTTTTGGTTTACACCGCGCTGCTCGCCATTTCCTGGTGCTGGTTATTCCCCATTGCCTGGGCGGTGTCCGGCTCGCTGAAAAGTGGCGGCGAGATCAGCGAACCCATCCTATTTCCCGCGCACCCACGGTGGTCCAACTACACCGAGGTATTCACGCTGATGCCGTTCTGGCGGATGTTCTTCAACACCGTCTTCTACGCCGGATGCATCACGGCCGGACAGGTGTTCTTCTGCTCGCTGGCCGGATACGCTTTTGCGCGGCTACATTTCCGTGGGCGGGACACATTGTTCGTGCTCTACCTGGGCACGCTGATGGTGCCGCTCACCGTAACGGTGATCCCGCAGTTCATCATCATGCGCGTCCTCGGGTGGACGGACACACCGTGGGCGATGATCGTGCCCGGGCTGTTCGGCGGCGCGTTCGGCACCTACCTGATGCGGCAGTTCTTCAGTACCCTGCCGACCGACCTCGAGGAAGCCGCGATACTCGACGGCTGCACGCCGTGGCAGATCTACTGGCGGATCCTGTTGCCGCACGCACGGCCCGCGGTGGCGGTGCTTGCGGTGCTGACGTGGGTCAACGTGTGGAACGACTTCCTGTGGCCGCTGTTGATGATTCAACGCAACAGCTTGGCCACGCTGACATTGGGCCTGGTCCGGATGCGGGGGGAGTACGTCGCCCGATGGCCGCTGATAATGGCAATGTCGATGCTCATCATGCTGCCGCTGGTGATCATCTACGCGATCGCGCAACGCTCATTCGTCCGCGGCATCGCCGTCACGGGGCTCAACGGGTGAGCCTGTGAACGTGGATTTCGAAAGCAGGGGTATTCCGCCGTGGCTTCGGTGAGCTTCGAGCAAGCGACACGCCAATTCCCGGGCACGGAGCAACCCGCCCTGGATCACCTCGACCTAGCGGTCGGCGACGGCGAGTTCGTCGTTCTGGTCGGGCCATCCGGATGCGGCAAGACGACGTCGCTACGGATGCTCGCCGGCCTGGAAACGGTGGATTCCGGAGTGATCCGGATCGGCGACCGCGACGTCACCAACCTCGATCCCAAGGATCGCGACGTCGCGATGGTATTCCAGAACTACGCGCTCTATCCGCACATGTCGGTCGCCCAGAACATGGGGTTCGCGTTGAAGATCGCAAAGACCCCGAAGGCCGAGATCCGCGAACGGGTGTTGGCCGCGGCGAAAATGCTTGACCTGCAACCATACCTGGATCGCAAACCCAAGGACCTGTCCGGCGGGCAACGCCAGCGGGTGGCGATGGGCCGCGCGATCGTGCGCCGCCCGCAGGTGTTCCTGATGGACGAGCCGCTGTCCAATCTCGACGCGAAGCTGCGCGTGCAAACCCGCAACGAGATCGCCGCTTTGCAACGCAGGCTCGGCACCACCACGGTCTACGTCACCCACGACCAGGTCGAGGCCATGACCATGGGCGATCGAGTCGCGGTGTTGCGGGACGGCGTGTTGCAACAGTTCGCGGCGCCTCGCGAGCTCTACCGCAACCCCGGCAATGTATTTGTCGCCGGGTTCATCGGATCGCCGGCGATGAACCTGTTCACCCTCCCGATTGCGGGTTCCGTTGTTTTGCTCGGGGATTGGCCGATCCAGCTGCCACGTGAGATCGCGGGCACGGCAAGTGAGGTGGTTGTCGGAGTGCGGCCCGAGCATTTCGAGCTAGGCAGCCTCGGCGTTGAAATGGAGATCGACGTGGTTGAAGAGCTAGGGGCTGATGCGTACCTCTACGGCCGAATCACCGACGCCGGAAAGGTTATCGATCAGCACGTCGTCGCACGCGCCGACGGCCGTAATCCACCCGAAAAGGGCAGCCGGGTTCGTCTGCATCCCGAACCTGGCCACGTGCATTTCTTTCGCGTCGACGGTCAACGGATTTCTTGATCGCTTCGACTCGCGGCTGCCGTGCCATCGACCAACCAGTCAACAATTTCAGAAATGCCGACGAGGCCGGGCGCCGTCGCCAAGCCGGCTGCGAGTAGAGCACGGCGGCGTATCGAGCATGGTTGCGGCGCATGCTCGCCGAGACCGCTTTTGTTTCACCAAAGGTAGGCTGAAGATGTGAGCCCTCAGGGAACCGGTTCGAAGTCGGTCGATCTGGTCTGCGAGGGCGGCGGCGTCCGGGGCATCGGGCTGGTCGGAGCGGTGGACGCGCTGGCCGCGGCCGGCTACCGGTTTCCGCGCGTTGCGGGCACCAGCGCGGGCGCGATCGTCGCATCCCTGGTGGCAGCCCTGCAGGTTGCGGGTGAACCGCTGACCCGGCTTGCCGAAATCATGCGCACCATTGACTATCGAAAGTTCTTGGACCGCAACCTGATCGGCCACGTGCCGCTGATCGGCGGGGGACTTTCGCTGCTGGTGTCCGATGGTGTCTACCGGGGCGCTTACCTCGAACAGCTACTCACCGGCTTGCTCGCCGACCTGGGCGTGCGCACCTTCGCCGACCTGCGCACCGGTGAAGAGCCCGACCAGTTCGCCTGGTCGCTGGTGGTGACCGCCAGCGACCTGTCGCGACGCCAGCTGGTGCGCATCCCGTGGGACCTCGAGTCCTACGGCATCGACCCGGACAAGTTCTCGGTAGCCCGTGCGGTACACGCGTCGGCGGCGATTCCCTATGTCTTCGAGCCGGTACGGGTGGGGGGCGCCACCTGGGTCGACGGTGGGTTGCTGTCGAATTTTCCGGTCGAGCTATTCGATCGACCCGATGCCCAGCCGCGCTGGCCGACATTCGGGATCCGGCTGTCGGCTCGTCCCGGTATTCCGCCCACTCACCCGGTACACGGGCCGGTGTCGTTGGGGCTGGCGGCCATCGAGACACTGGTGAGCAATCAGGACAACTCCTATATCGACGATCCGTGCACCGTGCGGCGGACCATCTTCGTACCCGCCAACGACGTGAGTTCGATCGATTTCGATATCACTGCGCAGCAACGCGAGGCCCTGTACCAACAGGGATTGAAAGCGGCGCAAGACTTTTTGAAGACCTGGAATTTTGCGGATTATCTGAAGGCCTGCGGCGCCCCAGTCAAACCGTCGCCGCAAGCCGACGGTAAGGGCTGACCGACTTCGGCGCGTCTTACGATATTTGGCCGCGACACTCTCTAAGATTGTTCGGTGGTTGATCGCTATGGAACCGATGTGCTCGTCTCGGGAAGGCGCAAGCCTCGCTCGACCGAGCATCCGGTGGAACTCGGCATGGTCGTCGAAGACGTCGAAACCGGCTACGTCGGCGCGGTGGTGCGAGTGGAATACGGCCGCATCGACCTGGAAGACCGGCACGGTCGCACCCGGGGCTTTCCGCTGGGCCCTGGGTATCTGCTCGAGGGCAATCCGGTGATCCTCACCGCGCCGCGCCGGCCTGCACCCGCCGCGGCGGGCCGGACGGCGTCCGGATCGGTTGCGGTGCCGGGCGCCCGCGCCCGGGTGGCCCGCGCCAGCCGAATCTACGTTGAGGGCCGCCACGACGCCGAGCTCATCGCGCAGGTATGGGGCGAGGACCTGCGGATCGAGGGGGTCGTCGTCGAGCACCTCGGCGGCGTCGACGACCTGGTGGGCATCGTGGCGGAGTTCCGGCCCGGTCCTGGGCGCCGTCTCGGGGTCCTCGTTGACCACCTGGTCGTGGGTTCCAAGGAGACGCGGATCGCCGACGCGGTGCGCCGTGGTCCCGGTAGCGCTGACACGTTGGTCGTCGGTTACCCCTACGTCGACATCTGGCAGGCGGTGAAGCCCGAGCGGGTGGGGCTGGCGGCCTGGCCCAACGTGCCGCGGCACACGGAGTGGAAGCACGGCGCGTGTCAGGCTCTCGGCTTGCCGCACGCTAGCCAGGCCGACATCGCCAGCGCCTGGCGGCGCATCCGCTCGCGGGTGCGCAACTGGACCGACCTCGAGCCGGAGCTGATCAGCCGGGTCGAAGAGCTTATCGACTTCGTGACACTACCGCGCTCGTGACAAAAGCCGGCCGATGACGTCGGTGGATTAGCCACTGAGGCTTTGCCGAGGACGGGTTGGGCCCCTCGGACAATCCCACAAAAATAGCCTCAAACGGTTCCAGCGAAGGTTCTCTGACTCTAACAGTTGAGGACTAAAGCCTCACGACTGATTACGGTGCCGCTTTGTATGCTCGCTTTTGACGGACCCAGATCACGAAATCCAAACCAACTGCGGGGGAACGAAATGTCGGCATCTGTCAAACATCTCGGCATCGTCGTCGCCGTCGACGGCTCACCAGCATCGAATGCGGCCGCATGTTGGGCGGCCCGTGACGCGGCGATGAGAAACATTCCACTGACCATCGTCCACGCGGTGGTGACCCCCATGGCGACCTGGCCACCAGTTCCATACCCTGACTCTTTAGCGGTGAGGCTGGAAGACGAGGGTAAGAAGGCCGTCATGCACGCGATCAAAATCGCGGAAGATGCGATGCCCGCAGGCCGAAAGGTCGCCATCAAGAGGGAATTGGTGTATTCGACCCCGGCGTCGGCACTAATCAAAATGTCTGACGAGGCAGAGATGATCGTTGTGGGCACCGCCGGACGAGGATTGCTGGCGCGGGGCATGCTCGGTTCAGTCAGTTCGGACGTGGTGCGGCAGGCGAGTTGTCCGGTCGCAGTCATCTGTGACGAAGATTTGCCGGACCCGCAGCACCCTGTCCTGGTGGGAATCGACGGCTCGCCGGTTTCTGAGTTCGCGACGGAGCTCGCGTTCGCCGAAGCGTCTCGTCGCGGCGTCGACCTGATGGCCTTGCACGCGTGGAGTGACGTCACGACGAGCGAACTTCCGGAATTGGACTGGTCGGCGGTGGAAGCGGAAGCGCAGTGCAGTCTCGCCGAAAGCCTGGCGGGCTGGCAAGAACGCTACCCCGACGTGACGGTGCAGCGACTCGTCGTGCGCGATCGGCCGGCGCGACAGCTCGTCGAAAACTCAAAATCTGCCCAGCTTCTCGTCGTGGGCAGTCACGGCCGAGGTGGTTTAACCGGCATGCTGCTGGGCTCGGTCAGCAACACAGTCTTGCACTCCGTCCGGATACCTGTGATCGTCGCCCGGCCGTCGTCAGCGTCTGGCTGAAGCCACGGTTTACCCGCCACGAAGGACGGTGGCTGTCCACGCGCACAGGGCAGCGGGGTCGCGCCCGGCGCGCATGACCGTCCGGTCGGGACGCACGATAGCTGCCGTGGCGTGCCCGCGGCGCAGCCACTTCTCGAGTTCGCTGTCGTGTTCGGCCACCAGCACCACGGCTCCGCGCCGCGTGAGCAATTCGTCGTGGGCGGCGTCCAGCGGTTCGGTAGTGATGAAGCCAAAGCCGTTGTTAAGTAACGTCGTCAAGCCGTTGACCTTCGCGCAGCGATGGATTGGGGCACAGCGTGCCCGGCAGTTGGCGTCGTCGGCGGGATTTGCACACCAGCGCCGAACGTTGCAGCGCTGGCGTAGTGGAGTCGACGACCTTGTCACGCAGGCCAGGCAGCCATCGCAGTCGGGGCAGCACTACTCGGCGCGCCAAGTTGCCGAGCTGGCCACCGCCGGTCATCGACCGGCCGACGTTGAGGGCCAGCCGGATCATGCTCCGGGTGTGCGGTTTGCGCTCCTGCTGGTAGCTGTCGAGAACGTCGGCCGCGAGGGTGCCGTGGAGAACTCCGGCGATTTTCCACGAGAGGTTCATCGCATCGCGCAGTCCGGCGCCCATGCCCTGACCGATAAACGGGGGAGTGAGGTGTGCTGCGTCGCCGAGGATGAAGACGTTGCCGCGGCGCCACCGGTCGGCGATTTGCGCGCGGAACGTGTACTCGGTGACCCGTAGCAGCGTCAGACCGCTGTCCGGGACGCCGGCGGTCCAGGGCGCGATCAGTGGCCGCAACGCGTGCAGGGTGCCGAAATCGTCGGCGCTCTCGCCGGCAAGCAATCGAAACTCCCACCGATAACGGGTCTGTCCGATGCGCATGTAGGTTCCCGCGCGAACCGGATCGCACACCTGGTGCACGCCCTCCCACTGCCGCAGGTCGGCCTCGGTCGCCACGTCAACGACCAGCCAGCGCTGCTCGAAGTTCAAATCGCGCATGGCTGAGCCGATCTGGGCGCGCACCAAGCTGTTGGCGCCGTCGCAGCCCAGAACATAGTCTGCGTCGACGAGGTGAGCCCGGCCGTCGCAGCGGTCGGTGAAGGTGACGCGTACGCCCCGTTCGTGTTCGGTGACCGCGGTTACCTCGGCGTTGCAACGTAATTGGGCGCTCGGGATACCGCTTGAGGTTGGCGCGCAGTAGCGCCTCCAACTCCGGTTGGTCGAACATGTTGGCCTGGGGAAGCCGTGCACGCTGTGGGAGGGGCGCGGTTGAACTCGGCAAGCACCTTGAATCGGTTGTCGAGCAAGCGCAGACCGAGCGTCGGCCGCGATATCGCGGCGAACTCGTCGGCGATGCCGAGCCGCGCGATGATGCGGTAGATTTCGTCGTCCAGATGCACGGCCCGAGGCTGCGGGTACACGCCCGGCCATCGATCGAGGATGAGGCGTCCACGCCGAACTGTGCCAGTAGCGTGGCGGCGGTGATCCCGGTCGGTCCGGCGCCGACGATGACCACCGGCACGTGCCCGGCAACCCGAAACGCCGCGTCGGTCACGCGTACCGGACTGTGTTGCGCTGGGTTCCGAGGTCGATGGCCCCGTCGTCGGTGGCTACTGACGCCTCCACGATGTCGCCGTCCTGCAGATATTTCGGGTTGGCGGCTTGTCGTTTGAAGAACGCCTGCCACTTAACCGCCGGCGGCAACAGGTTTCCGATGATCTGCACCGGCTTCGGCGGCGCGCTCAGGGCGGTGCCGACCGGGGTGCCGGTAAGTATCAGGTCACCGGGGGCGAGCTCTTGGAATCGGGTAAGCGACTGCAGCGCCTGCAGCGGCCGGTACAGCATGTCGCCTTCGACCAGCGCGTTCTGCCGTTCGGCTGCCGTTAACGCTCAGGCTGCAGCCGCAGGTCGCCGAATCGCCTGAGCTCCTCGGCATTCAGCAACACCAGCTCCGGCCCGACCGGGGTGAACGTCGGATAGGACTTGGCCTCGTAGAACTGGGTCTGCGGGAGTTGGATGTCACGGGCCGAAACATCGTTGGTGACAACCAGTCCGGCGATGAACTCGGCAATGTTGGCGTCGGAAATGACTGTGCTGACTGGGATTGCGCGTCCGATCACCAGCCCGATCTCCACCTCGTAGTCCAGCAGTCTGACGTGTGCGGGTTTGACGATTTCGTCGAACGGACCGTTGATCGACGCTGACGCCTTGCGGAAGAAGGTCAGCGGAACCGATGCCGGGTCCATGCCGGCGTCCCTGACATGCGACTCGAAGTTGGTCATTTGAGCCACCACCCGGCACGGCCTGGTCACCGGTGACACCAACTCCAGACTGTCGACAGCGCACAGTATCGGAGCCGGCGGCGGCGGCTCGATGGCGGCGCGATCGGCCAGCAGCGCAGCGGTCGTGGTCGCGGCGGTGTCGATTTTGCCGGCGCCGTCGGGAGTCTTGACCCACCAAGCGTCGGCAGTGTGCAGTACGGAAACGGTCATGAGGTGGGCACTTTCAGTAGGCCGATGAAGCTGCGGATATCGAATTCGTTGCTTGCGCGAAGCGCGGTGATCATCGAAACCAGTTCGTGACGAGCTGATTTCGGTTCGGTTCCAGGAAGTCTCTGGTTGCCGGTGGCCCCCATTGGGCCAATCCGGACGCGGTGAACGGCGCCCACCCGGGCTCGACCGTGTCGTCGAACATGTCGCCGTCGGCAAAGTGCTCGACCAGGAATCCGTCGGGATCACGCCAGTAGTCGAAGATCTGACTGCCCTGGATGTGCCTGCCGATACCCCAGGATCGGAAATAACCACGCTCCCTGAGGTATTCGCCGCCGGCGGCCAGGGCGTCGAGATCGCTGACCTGATACGCCGAGTGGACGTAGCGGTTCGCCGGACCCAGTGCGATCGCCAATGTGTGGTGATCGGCCGGTGTGGATCCTCGATCGCAGCGGATGAAGCTCATGGTCGGCCCTCGTGTGCGCTGGCCGGGAAAGAACAGAAAATCGCTGACGATCATGCCCAGGTTGTCCAGATACCAGTTCAGCGTCTCGCGGTACTTGGTCGACTGCACCACCAGATGGCCCAGGCGCTGCACCCGTGCGGGCACGCGCGGGGGACGCTGGGTGGTTTTGACGCGCTGCAGGTGGTGTCCGAAATTGAAAGTGTGCGGTTGCTGGCCCGGCAATTCAGGCAGTTCGTGCATGCCCGCGACCACGTGCACCGGGATGCCGCTGGGGTCGATCAGGTCGACCCACAGGCCGCCGATGCTTTCCGGCAGCGGCCGCGCGTGGAGCACCGAATTTGTCGGCCAACCGCAGCACGTCGACCTCGTCGCGGGCCCGAAACGCCACGCCCGCGAATCGCGTCCGTTGTCCGCGGCGCACGATCACGCAGGGCGCACCCGCGTCGGTGCCGCGCAACTGAAGCTCGTCGGCACCGCGCTGTGCCGTCTGGAAGCCGAAAGCCCGCGCGAACGCCTCGGCGCGGGTCAGATCCGGCTTTTCAAACTCCAACCAGGCGATATCGAGGACTTTGATCACCGGATTCCGCGACCGGCCGGGGTGTTCACCGGGCAGCGCTCCCTGCTCGCTGTGCAGGTCCTTATGCGCGTCCTGGTGCGTCGCTGATCTCCGGGCTCATCATCATCTCCCAATTAACTGACGAAATCGTCACATACGCGCTCACGCTCAGTCAAGACTTCTGACGAATTCGTCAAAAGTGACTTTACTGCTAGGGTGTCAAGATCGAGCGAAGGGCCACAGAGCGGGGGATGAGCGCCATGCCGGATCACCCGGAGTCGCCAACCGCTTGGAGCGGCGCAAGCAGCGCACCAGGGCGGCGCTGGTCAAGGCAGCGCAGCGGTTTATCGCCGAAGGCAAAGTCAACGTGCCGGTACTGGAGATCACCCAGGCGGCCGAGGTGGGGATGGGCTCGTTCTACAACCACTTCGACAGCAAGGAGGAGTTGTTCGAGGCCGCTGTCGCCGATGTGCTCGATGCCCATGGAGCGGTTTTGGACCGGCTCACCGCGTCGATCGAGGACCCCGCCGAAACTTTTGCAACCAGCTTTCGGCTAACTGGCCGGCTCTTTCGTCAACGCCCGCAGGAGAGCGAGATCCTGTTGGCCAATGGGCCGGCCCTGTTGTCGTCGGAGCGCGGCCTGGCCCCGCGCGCACTACGCGACATCAAGGCCGCCGCCGCCGCGGGGAGGTTCAGCATCGATGACCCGGAACTTGCGCTTGCCATGGCAGGCGGCGCATTGCTGGGACTCGGCGAGCTGCTACGGCAAGACCCCGAACGCGACGGGGCATCGGCCGCCGACACGGTCACCGAAAACGTCTTGCGTATGCTCGGGCTCAGCGCCGACGACGCGCACGCGATCTGCCAGCGCCCTCTGCCTGACTTTCATGTGTGGGATCAGCCCG
>CAVPVJ010000016.1:0-18378 GCA_963709125.1 uncultured Actinomycetota bacterium | reverse complement strand
CGTCTTCTCTTGCCGCGCTGTCGCTTTTGAGTTAGCTCGCCAGCCAGCGAGCCCAGCGGGCAGCCGCCGCGGAACCCGTTGGAGCGTTGGATGTCCACAATGGCCGCGGTCCCAACTGCGCAGCGCGTCGAGGGAGTCGAGCCGCGTCAGCAGGGGTTCCTGGAATCCGAGGATCGCGTTTGTCTGGTAGTCGATGACCGCACGGGTGAGCGAGCGCTTGTCACGCGAAGTAGTGGTAGAGCTGCGACGCGCTGACGCCGGCCGCAGCCTGAACGTCCTCGGTACTGGTCCCGGCGACCCCGCGCTCATAGATCAGGGCCGCTGCGGCGGCCACGATGCGATCCCGGGTGGCCTGGCCCTTCCGGGTAATCATTCGGTCAAGTCTACGATTCTGGAGTTGACAATCCAAAAATCGGGGAGTTTTCTGGAGTCATCAATCCAATCTGACCGCCGGAGACGTTACATGGCGATGCACACACCCACGATCAGTGACCAGGCACGCGCGTGGCGACCGGTTCTGCGGAGAGGCTGCCCGCGGATGTAATCGGCCGCCTTCACTGCCGATCAGGCCGCATTGGAAGCTTGTGGTGTACCGCAGAATGTCGTGGCGCCTGGATCTATGATGCCCGACGGTGACCTGCTCGACGTCGCACGGTGCCCCCACCTCGTTGGCGCGATTGCGCGGCCGGGCGGCCGGCGGTTGTGGTGTTCTATCGCGGGGCGTGGTGCCCCTACTGCAACATCGCGCTGCGCACCTACCAAGCTGAACTGGTTCCCGCGCTCGGCGAACGCGGCTTCGAATTGATCGCCATCAGCCCGCAGAAACCCGACGGTTCGCTGACTTCCGCCCAGTCCAACGAACTGACCTACTCGGTGGCCTCAGATCCAGGCAATCAGATCGCGATCGCCTTGGGAATTCTGACCGAACCGTCCCCCGATTCCGTTGCCGCCCAGGCCAAGTTGGGGCTCGACCTCACTGAGGTGAACGCCGACGGGGGCAAAGCCCTGCCGATGCCCACCGTCGTCGTCGTCGACGCGGCGGGCATCATCCGGCTGGATCGACGTGCACCCCAACTACGCCACGCGCAGTGAGGTGTCCGACATCCTGGCCGCCGTCGACGCGGTGAGCTGAAACCCTTGCCCAACAACGTGTTCCTCATCACCGGCGCCAACGCCGGGCTCGGCAAAGACGTGGCGCGGCAGCTGGCCCTGCGCGCCGACGTCGACTCCATCTATCTGGCCTGCCGCGACCAGGCCAAGGCGCAGGCGGCGCAAGCCGACCTGCAACGGATCACGGGTCGGTCGGTCTTCGAGGTCCTGATCATGGATACCGCAGACGTCGGCTCGGTGCGCGCGGCACTCAACGTACTTGAGCGGCCGCTGCAGGCGGTCCTGCTCAACGCCGGTGGCATGGGCGGTCCCACGCCCATGGCACGGACCGCCGAAGGAGCTACAACGATCTTTGCGTCCAACGTGCTCGGTCACGTGGTTTTGCTGGAAGGCCTACTCGATGCGGGATTGCTGACCTCGACGGCCGTGCTGACCGGAAGCGAGGCCGCACGTGGGGTACCCAAACTGCGGATGAAGCGGCCAACATTTGCCACCCGGTCGGTTGAGGAGTTCGCGTCGGTCATTGACGGATCGTTCTTCCACGGCCGCAAGGGCAGTCCCATGCTCGCCTACGGCCAGGTGAAGTATCTCGGCGCGCTGTGGATGTCTGCGTTGGCAAGAAAACATCCCGACCTTCGACTGCTCACCGTGAGCCCGGGAAACACGTCGGGCACCGACGCGCCCAGGGACTTGGCCACGGTGCCCAGGGCGATCATGCAGCACGTGATGCCGTATGTCGGACCGATGTTCGGTATTTCGCATCCGTTGCAAGTCGGCGCGAAGCGACTCCTCGACGCCCTGGTCGCCGGTGACCTGCGCAGCGGAGGGTTCTACGCGAGCGCGGCGAAGACGCTGACCGGTCCGCTCGTCGACCAATCCACCATCGTCGCCGACTTGTCCGACCAGACGACTCAAGAGCACGCCTACGAGGCGATCCATCGCTTCCTGGACAAGTCCAGTGACCGTGTCACGCCAGGCTGATACCGCAACGGTTGACCCTATTTTGGACGAGGAGGAGCACCGTGAGCACACAGCCCCGCACGCATTCTGCCGACAAGCGCGCTGACCTCAACTTCTATTTCGATCCGGTCTGTCCGTTCGCCTGGATGACCAGCAAGTGGGTCCGCATGGTGGCCGAGCAGCGTTACTACACGGTCGACTGGCGGTTCATCTCATTGCGAATGATCAACGCGCACATCGACTACGACGCCCATTTTCCGGCCGGCTACGAGGATGGGCACACCGCCGGGCTCAAGCTGTTGCGGGTCGCCGCGCGCACCAGGATCGACTATGGGCCCGACGCGGTCGGGCCGCTGTACCTGGCCATGGGACGACGGATATTCGACAGCGCACCCGACGGGCGACCTAACTCCCTCATCGACCAAGGTTCGCGAGGCTTTCTGGAACCGATTCTGCTCGACGCCGGACTACCAGTCGAGCTGGCTAGCGCCCTCGACGATACGACGTTGGACGGGGTGCTGCGCGCGGAGACCGATGAAGCGCTGACGTTGACCGGCAAGGATGTCGGGACGCCGATCCTGCATTTCCGCCCGCCCACTGGCGTGGCCTTCTTCGGCCCGGTGATCAGTCGCCTTCCCCGACCGGAGGAGGCAGTTCAGCTCTGGGACAACGTTATCGGGTTGGCCACCTTTCCCGGTTTCGCCGAGCTCAAGCGCAGCCTGCGCGAGCGGCCGCAGCTCGCGAGCTTCGGCATCGACCCCGATGTCACTGGCATCATGGAGGACTGGCACGGCGGTAGCCGACGCACCAAGAAATAGCACCGCTCAGCGCTTGAGTCGAGTCCAGGCCTCGAGCAGGTCCCGGTCGCCGTGTACGTCTACGGAATCGGCCTGCCGGTTGGTCAGCCAGAGCAGCACGTCGGACGCCGTACCGCGAACGGTCGCATCGGCCCGCGCGTGGACGGGATCGTCGCTGCCGAGTTCGTCGAGATCGAGCCAACGCTTCGGCGCCATATCGGTGAGCAGCAGGTGCACCTTCCCCGAGGGTCTCTCGGTGCACGATTTCAACAGACCTGGCAGGAATTCAGTGACGAACTCCGCGATGCCGGCCGCCGCCACGTCCGCATCCAGAGGCGTCGGTGGCGGGCCGCCCTCGACGGCGAGAGCGTGCTGTGCGTCCCAGCGGTGGATAGCAGTCTCGACCGCCAACCGCCGGCGCCACCATGACGCACGATGATCGCCGAGACTGGAGAACGTCCACACCGTTTGCTGCGGGTCCGCGGCCCCTAGAACACTGACTGTCCGATCGAGGTTGGCCAGGAACCAGGCGGGTAGGTCGCCGTCGCCGGCTGGAGGCGGCGGCAGCGAGCGGAAACTGGCGGGCTCACCGGTGACGACGATCGTGGCTATCCACTCCAGCACCGTCCCGGTGTGGCGGACCAGGCCCGCGGCGTCCCAGGCGGGGCAATCGGGCACTGGCCGAGCCCAATTCGATTCGGCGGCAGCGACCAGTGCATGGCCGTCTTCCTGGATCACATCGAGCAACGTCGCATCCTCACCGGTTTTGCCTCCTGATGACGATCGTCTGTGCGGCGATGGTCACTAACGCCGTATGCATCACGTTTGGCTGCCAGGTTCCTGGGTGGGCACCACCAGGGTTGTCCGAAAGACCTCAGGTGTTGACATCAAATCCTCGATCTCTGAGCAGGGTCACGATGAAAAAGGGCACCCGCCGATAGGCACGTCGACCGTTTCGGCCGGCCCGCCACGGAGTCCACTCATCACTGGAATCGGTGGAGGATTGCCTCGGCGATGGCGTCGGGTGCATCCTCCTGGATGAAGTGGTTGGCCTGTGGGAGGCGGACCACGACGTTATCGGGAAAGGTGTCTTGCAACCGACCCAACGTCGATGCGAGCGGGAACGCGGGATCCTTCATCCCCCAGACGAATAAGGCGGGTTTGGATCCGAGCTGGCCGGGCACGTCATGGGCCAGCCGTTCAAGAAGCGGGCGGGCTGCGCGGATCTGCTTGGGGAACTCGGCGATGCCCCGGCGTGCGGCCGGCGTGGGCTGCACACCGCGGTAGTGCTGCATGACCGTTTCGGCCAGCTTCTCTGTAGTAGCGAGCCGCACAAATTCGACGAACAGGTTGCGGTGCAGCACAAGATACTGCAGGGGCCAGGTACCCATCACGATGCTGAAGAGCTTCAATCGCCACCCATCTGCGGGCCAGAACCAGGTGTTACCTAACACGACGCCGCGGACGCGGTCGGGGCGCGCGGTGGCCACAGCCATGCTGATCGGACCGCCCCAGTCCTGTCCCATGGTGATGAAGTCGTTCAGCCCGAGGTGATCGATCAGCTCCCCGACCGCGGAGGCTTGTTCCTCGACGGTGTAGCCGAAATCATCAGGATGCTCTGAGAGGCCGAAACCCAGGTAGTCCATTGCGATGCATCGGTACTGGCCGCGCAGCCGTGTAATGACGTTGCGATACAGAAAGCTCCACGTTGGGTTTCCGTGGAAGAAGACGATGGGGGGCCCTTGGCCCTCGTCGATGTAGTGGATGCGGCCGCTGCGGCCATCAAACCATTGCGACTGGAATGGATAGTGACTTCGATCCACAACGAACTCGGCTGTCACTGAGCGCCACCTCTCCTTGAGTACGGCGTTGCTGCAGAGGGGTTTCGCGTCATCAACACCATGGCGCCCGCGACGGCAAATGCGATGGCCGCCATGATGTCAAGCACCACAAACAGCCACGACCAGGCGGTGACATGACGGTCCGGCGGAGCGCCGACGAAGCTGTCGCTGAGCGGACCGAACCAGTTCGGGAGCAGGTGCTGGACGGTGAAGCTGGCTGCGTTGATGGAGCCAACGAGGACCGCGGCCAGCGCGGCGCACCGATTCCGCGTAATGACGAGCGCCGCGGCCAAACCCACGAGCAGGGACTGGACGGTGCCGAGGAAAAAGATAAGCGCCGATTCGAAGTGCAGCCCGCGGTGCAAATGGTCGATTCCGTGGACGGCGAATACCACGACCAATACCAACGCGGTGACCTGAAGTGCTCTCTCGGATTTCGATGCAGCGTTGCGCCGCACCGTTCGTGACGGACCATTCATGCGTCTAGGAATCCAGGTCCGCGACCAGGGCGGGCTGGGGTATAGAGGCTGGGGCACTTGGGGATTCAGCAATGTACACACCGACGAAGTCGTGCAGCGCCGCAGAGATGCCCTCCACGCCAACGTTATTGAGTTTGGCCAGCAGGGTCACGCCCTGGTATTGAGCGAGCAGGTAGTGGGCCAACTGGTCAGGATCGACACCGTCCCGAAGAGCCCCTCGGGCAGCAGCTTGTCGGCACAGCAACGCCAAGCCCTCTTCCATGCCCGTGAAAACCTGCGCAATGTGGGCCCGCAGGGCGTCATCGGTGGTAGACAGCTCGGAGGCCAGATTACCGAATGGGCAACCCACCGCCCGACCGAACTGTGATTCAAATTCAGTTTGAATGGCACCGATCATGTCGGGAATCGCGCGAAGACGGTGAACTGGGTCGTCGTCGGAGAATTCGGCCAGTCGTGCTGCGAAAGTTTCCGTATGCAGGTCGACCACCGCTTTGGCGAGCTCACCTTTCGACGAGAAGTAGTAGTAGAAGCTGCCTTTGCGGGCATCAGCGGCCGCACAGATCTCATCCACCCCGACAGCGTGATAGCTGCGCTTGAGAAACAAGTGCGCCGCCACCGACACGATGCGCTCGCGTGTATCCGAAGTGGGCACCCAAGCGAGACTAGGACAAGTAGACCGGTCAGTCAACAGCGTGCCTGACGCGCGCTCCGCGGAATGCAAGGGGTTCCGAGCATCAAGTACCGCAGGGCGCTGTGAAGACAGTTCTCCCCAGGGTTGTTGCCCTTGCATTCCTGACCCGCGCGTGTGAGCCTCCCGACGATCGCAAGTCGTGTACCGGTGTCAGGAGTCGGCGGCCAAGGGCAATCGGACCTCGAAACGTGCACCGGTGTCGAGGTTGCATGCCGACAGCGTGCCGTGGTGTGCCTGGACCAGTCCCGCCGCGATAGCGAGCCCCAGGCCGGACCCACTGGGCAGTGATGAATCAGCACGCGGGACGCGGCCGTTGGAGCCGCGGTAGGCGACGTCGAACACCCTGGGCAGGTCGGCTTCGTCGATGCCGACGCCGGTGTCATCGACTCGCGCCCAGGCCCCTTGCTCGTCGTGGCCCAGTGCCAGGCTGACTCGTCCGCCGTGCGGGGTGTGGGCGATCGCGTTGGCCACCAGATTCGACAACACCCGCACCAGTGCCCGGTCGCTGCCGATCACCTGCACGGGTTCATCGGGCAGATTGACGTGCAGTGCCACCCCGGCCCGTTCGGCGACGATCCGATGAGCGGCCACCACATCGTCGACCACCTCGTCCAGTGCCACCGTGTCGTGTGCGGGTTGCACCGCGCCGGCGTTGATCTTCGACATTTCGAACAGGTCGTCCACCATCTCTGATAGCCGGATCGACTCCTGCTCAATATGTTTTGCTTGCTCGCGGGCTTCGTCTTCGTTCACCACGCCGTCGGCGATCGCCTCGGCCACAGCGCGGATACCGGCCAGCGGGGTGCGCAGATCGTGGCTGACGAATGCCACCAGACGGCGCCGGGACTGCTCGGCTGCCCGTTCGGAGTCCCGGATCTCCTGTTCCCACACCGTCCTACGGGCCTGGTAACGCGCTAGCAGCACCGCGGCGGGTATGGTCACGACCGACACGACGACCAGCACCACCGCGGTACGTTCGAACGTTTCAGTGATCATGAAGCCGCTGGCGCCGAGCACCCCGGTGAAGGTGGCCAGGGTGGGAATCAACACCAGCGCCACCATGCTCACCGCCAGCGACCACGACCGGGCGAGCCGGATGGTCAGCGCGCCGGTCAACACCACCGGAATCGAGCAGGCCAGCGCCCAACCGGCGATCTCCCACAGGTCAGTCATCGGCATGTGACGGCTGCCCTTCCTGCCACAGGTAGCCGCGGCCCCAGACGGTCTGCACCCGGTGGGCGTCGCCCAGCTTGGAGCGCAGCCGCTTGATGTGCACGGTGACGGTCGACAGATCACCGAAATCCCACCGCCACACCAGTTTGAGCAATTCCTCGCGGGAGTAGACGGTGTCGGTATGGGTCAGCAGGAAGGTCAGCAGACTCGAACTCCCGGCTGGTCAGGCTAACGGGTCGGTTATCGACGGTCACCGCGCGGGCCGCCGTCAAGACGCGCAGCGAACCGGCGCTCAGTTCCAACGGCAGTTCATCGGCCGTCGACGGGGCGCGGCGCAACACCGATCGGACCCGAAGCACCAGTTCACGCGGACTGAACGGCTTTGTCACATAGTCGTCGGCTCCGGCCTCCAATCCGCCGATGCGGTCGTCCTCTTCGCCCAGCGCTGTCAGCAGGATCACCGGCACCGCGTAGCTGTCCCCGCGACGCATACTGCGGCACAATGTCATTCCATCCGGGCCTGGCATCATCACGTCGAGGATGGCAACGTCGACGCGTTCGGTTCCCAGTAGCTGCAGTGCCTCGTTTCCGTCGTGCGCGATCGATACGTCATGCCCGTCGCGTTCCAGATACCTTCGCACCACATCCCGGACGATGGGATCGTCGTCGGCAATCAAGATCCGGCTCACACCACCTGACACTAGACCCGAGGCACGGTCAGCAGCTGCGGTGTCGTGAACTTGTCGCGATTGGCCCCGTTGGGTCGCTGGTTGGATTCTGATCTCCTGGTGGTTGGCTCGTGCCGTCACTGCCGCCTTCAGGATGGGCGTTCATGCGGATGCCGGCATCAGGTGTGAGATGCCGGCCCGACGACAGCACATTTTCGGGGATCGCCGTAGCGAGGCAGCGGGTGGCGCGATGCTAGGGCCGGCTCGCTACAGCCAGCGTCGCAGTGGCCCCGAGATCCGTGGTGTAGCAGTCTGTTTTCGGTTCTGAATTGACACCATGAGTGATGTCGCCGACAGACGCGCCGCCCAGGCCGACCACACAATCACGATCGCCGATAACGCGCATGCAGCAGGTAGCGCGACGACGTCATGCATGTCCGGTCAAAGCGCCGTGAAGGCCATGGCGACGCCGTTCATGCAGTACCGCAGGCCGGTTGGCTGCGGTCCGTCGTTGAATACGTGGCCGAGGTGGCTTCCGCACCGGTTGCAGACAACTTCGGTCCGTGCCATGGCCAGGCTGGAGTCGGGTCGCTCTAACACGGCGTTGTCCAAGGCTTTCCAGAAACTCGGCCAGCCGGTGCCGCTGTCGAACTTGGTATCCGACGAGTAGAGGTTGAGCGCGCAGCCCGCACAACTGAACACGCCGTGACGGTGTTCGTCGTTGAGCGGACTACTGTACGGATCTTCGGTGCCTGCCTCGCGCAGAACGCTGTATTGGCCCGCGGTCAAAAGCTTCCGCCACTCGGCGTCGGTGTGGGTGATAGCAAAGTGTGTGTCGGGCGGCGACGACATCGCGGTCGGGGCGCAGGCACTTACAGCGACCATCGACAGCGCAGTCCCACTTGCGGCGGTGAGAAACCGCCGTCTCGTTACATCCATCTCACCAATACCTTTGCCTGACAAGGAGAACATCCAGCTCCCTCACCGTAGCGCGGCGCACGGTACCGGCTCATCGTCAACGCCATTTCGTCATGGTTCGGTAAGAAATTCCGGCCGGTAGGTGGCGCGGTTCGGGCGCCATTGTTTCGTAAGAATTTGGACAGCCGGTCGCGACTAGCCTGAAGGCAATAGAGCTGGCATAGACACCGAGCGGAGAGCATCGTGCGGAGATCGCTGAGAACCAACCTGATACGGCTGACCGTTTTGCTGTGCGCGGTCACCCTCGAAATCACCGCCTGCGCGGGCCCATTCTCTGATCTGGGCAAAGCTGCGGCGGCAGCGAACATTCCCGGGCCCGCGGTGGATGAGCCCGTGGGAACCCCGGGTGCCCACGAGACTGCGGTGCTCGCAGGTGGGTGCTTTTGGGGTGTGCAGGGCGTCTTTGAACACGTCAAAGGAGTCAACCGTGCGGTCTCGGGTTACGCGGGTGGCACCGAAACGACCGCACACTACGACCTGGTGAGCACCGGCACGACCGGGCACGCAGAGTCGGTGGAGATCACCTACGCCCCTTCCCAAATCACCTACGGACAACTATTACGGATCTACTTCTCCGTCGTGCACGACCCGACCCAACTCGACAAGCAGGGACCCGATGTAGGAACCCAATATCGGTCAGCTGTCTTCCCGCAGAATGACACGCAGAAAAGGGTCGCTCAGTCCTATATCGCTCAGCTCAACGATGCCAAAGTGTTCGGCGCCCCGATCGTCACCCGCATCGAGAATGCACCCGAATTCGTTCCCGCCGAGGCACATCATCAAGACTTCTTGAACTCCAACCCGACCAACCCCTATATCGCCATCAACGACATGCCCAAGCTCGACAACCTCATGCGCCAATTCCCGGACTTGTATCGCGAACAACCGGTGCTCGTCGACGTCAGCAGCAACTGAGGTGGGCACCGGTCACCGCAACGCTGCGACGATAGCGCGCAAAGGGACGGGCGCATCCGATCGGCGACAAGTCAACGCCCAGGTGAGTCATCGTCGTTCGGATCGATCTGGAGGGGGAGGGGCTCACCGATTGACATGTTGACACTCATCGCTATCGGCCTCGTCGGCGGGCTGATCACCGGCATCTCTCCATGCATCTTGCCGGTGCTACCGGTGATCCTCATGTCCGGCGCTCAGAGTGCCCGGGCCACGGCGGGGGTACCCGCTGCGACAGGGACAGTCGGCCCGCCGCCGGCCAAAATCTCACGGGCCGAGTCGCTGCGGCCATACCTCGTGATCGCAGGTCTGGTGGTCAGTTTCAGCGCAGTCACCTTGGCCGGATCCGCGTTGTTGTCTCTGCTGCACCTGCCGCAGGACGCCATTCGGTGGTTGGGATTAGTCGCCCTCGTCGCGATTGGCGTGGGATTGATCTTCCCACCTTTTGAGGCGCTGCTGGAGAAGCCGTTCTCCTGGCTGCCACAGAAACAGTTCGGCTCGGGCAGCAGCGGTTTCGGGCTGGGGCTCGCGCTCGGTGTGCTCTACGTGCCGTGCGCGGGGCCCGTGTTGGCCGCTATTGTCCTGGCAGGTGCAACCGGCTCAATCGGACTGCCCACGATCGCATTGACATTATCTTTCGCTGTCGGCACGGTGGTGCCGCTGCTGATCTTCGCCCTCGCCGGCCGTCGGGTGGCCGAGCGAGTGCGCGCGTTCCGCCGCCGGCAACGCGAGATCCGAATCGCCGCAGGCGTCGTCACCATCCTGTTAGCCGTGGCGCTGGTGTTCAACCTGCCCGCGGCTCTGCAACGGGCAATTCCCGACTACACCATGTCCTTCCAGCAGAAACTTGGCGGCGGGGACGAGGTCCGTCGCCAGCTCAACCTGGGCGGCGTGGTCAATGGCCAGAACGCCGCGTTGTCCAACTGTACGGATGGCGCGACCAAACTCGAAAACTGTGGCACCGCACCGGACATCAAAGGGATCGCCCACTGGCTCAACACGCCGGGCGGAGCACCGGTCGACCTGAAGTCGCTGCACGGCAAGGTGGTCCTGATCGACTTCTGGGCCTACTCGTGTATCAACTGCCAGCGCAGCATCCCCACGTCGTCGGCTGGTACAACGCGTACCACGATAAGGGATTCGACGTTATCGGCGTCCACACGCCGGAGTACGCCTTCGAGCACGACAAAGGTAACGTTGCGACCGCCGCCGCCGAGCTCGGCATCACCTCATCCGTCGCGTTGGACAACGACTACGCGACCTGGACCGACTACCGCAACCAGTATCTGGCCGGCCCACTACCTCATCGATGCCGACGGCACAGTCCGTCATATCAGTTCGGCGAAGGCGACTACGACGTCACCGAACACCTGATCCGGCAGCTACTTCGGAGACGGACGAGGTGTCAGCCTGCCGCCAGCCGTCGATGCGCCCGACACACACCGACGTCAGCGCTGACCCCGGAGACCTACCTCGGCACCCGAACGGCGGTCAACTACGGCGGCCCGGGGAACCTACAACAGGGCACCGCCACGTTCGACTATCCCGCCCAACTCCGGCCGACGTGTTCGCCTTCGTGGCCGGTGGACCCTGGACCCCCAGGCCGCGACAGCTGAGGACGGCGACGACACCATCGCGCTCAACTACCACGCCCGCAACGTGTACCTGGTGGTCGGCGGCACCGGCACACTCACCGTGACCAGAGACGGAGAGGCCAAGCGAATCCCCGCGACTGGACCCCCCAACATGCACCAAATCGTCTCGGACGACACCGGCGGGAACGGACATCTTGAGGTAGGGCTGTCCATGGGATTGCAGGCCTACTCCTTTACCTACGGCTGACGACTATTCATGCAAATGCCTCGACTCCGGGCAGAACCGACGAGGACACTGAAATTGGCTGTGGCTGGCCTGGGCGTGGCGGTTATTGGCGGTGAACTGGTCGGCTACCAGTTTGTCAGGATGGAGGTTGATGGCGAGCGCGCCGATGACGTTGGCGGCCAGCCGCCGATGCTGTGACGACCGTAGGGAGCAAGCGCCGGGGCTGGGTCATCGACACGATGAACGGGAGCCGAGATGCGTTCGGTTTGGCTTGCTTACATGCTGAGATCGGCGCACGGAATTGCGGCCATTGCCGCCAGCGCCAGCCAATGAAGAGCAGAAGCGCCCGCGAATCGCGGCGAAATCGAGCCCGAGCAACCCAGCGACGCTGTCCAAGCCAATCGCGCAGGGACCGACGCCAGGTTCGCCACCCCCAGTACTGGAAAGGCGGGTTCATCGCGATGCCCTGCCAGTAGCGTTGCTGGACAAGCGCCTACCGTTGAACCAGCAGAACCCGACTACCGCGAACGCCACCGCCACGGCCACCGCCGCGGCACGCGGCCGCGCAACGTGGCCAGCGCCGACCGGCGGTCGCCCACGGCAACCAGCGCCCCAACGCGAGCAAGCCGATCAACACCAGCCCGTAGTCGAGGAAGATCGCCCAGCCGAGCAGCAGCCGGCGCCGGCGGCAACGGAATCGGCCAGCGCACGGCGCGGCTGAACTGTCAAGGCCAGCAGGGCGATCCCCCAGGCGGCGACGCCGGTGGAATACGTGTCCCGGAAACGGCAATCAGATCGCGGTCGGTGCGATGGCGACGAACGGGCCGCCATCCGCGGTCGGTTTCGTCGGACACGGCGCGCACCGCGACGATCACGGCCGTTGCCGCGCTCGACCCGACCAGCAGCAGAACGCTTCGCCCACGCTCCGCCGCTCAATCCGATGTGGTCGAGCCATACGAACGTCAGCAGTGCACCGGGCGGATGGCCCGAGACATGGGTGATCGACGAATGGGGTTGGTGTCCAGGGTTCGGCTGAAGAAGGTCTGCAGCATTGGATGTTGGTGATCGCCGGTCCTGCGACAGATCTCGTCGCTGATGCCGGTTGCGTCGTCCCGCGAAACCGAGCTGCCGCGGCGTGGATCATCGCCAGCGGGAACGCCCCGAAGCGCATGACGTGGCCGAGGTCGCCAGCGTGAGGGCCCGCCACGACAAGCGCTGCGCGGAGGCTGGGGCCCCACAGTATGGCTGCGATACCTATGGCGACGGCGGCGATGCTGCCCAGCCGACACGGGCCTTCCACCAGCCGAAAATCGGTGCGGCGTTGGCCATGTCTGGATCACCTGCGGGTCGGTGTTGGTCAATGGGCTGACGATGCCGAGGTTCAAACGCGGCACCACGGAAGCCGCGAGCGACCAGTGAAACGCCGAGCAACGCTGGCAGGGCTTCGCGGGCGGCCGACCTTCAGAACCCAGCCTAAAGGAGTTCAGCCCGCGCCACGACGATTCCTGCTCTGGCGTCCATAGCGTCCCGCCGGCGTGGGGTATCGCACAGATGAATGGGTTCTCTGATGTCCGCGCCAGGTATGCGCATGGGCATGAGCGATACGGGCGATGTTTTGCATCTACTGACTTGAGGCTTCTTTGCATCTTGCTCATGCCCCATGCGCATACCTGGCGCGGCGTCAGAGAACCTCCATTCATCTGCCGATGCCGGGCCCGCCAGCCAGGTGCTCGAACCAGACCGCGGTCATCGTCGCCGCTGGGCTCCTTGCGGCTCTGACTGTGTGGAAGGTCGGACGCCGCGAAGCCCTCCAGCATTCTGGGGCGTTTCATGGGTCATCGCATTGGTGATTCATTTGAACATCTGGGCATCGTCACCCCATTGACCGAGCGCCAACGCGCCGGTGATGCGCGGCATGGCCAACGCCGCCGCGTTCGGCTGGTGGAAGGCCATCGGCTGGGGCAGCATCGCGGCCGTCGCCATGGTATCGCAGCCGTGTTGCGAGCCGGGCAGGCTGGCCAGCGATTCTCGTGGCGGGCCTTCACACTCCGTACTGCTGGGCCACGTCATCGGCTTCGAGCATGCGCTGGCGATGATCGAGCATCCGCGTCGGGTTCGCGGGACGACTGGCTGGCGACCGTCTGTGGCAGCCTGCAGGCCGAGATCACCGACGTGCAGATGCTGCGACCTCTCCACCGGAATCCTGAACTACGACCCATTGACCTGGGTCACCCATGTCTCGGGGCATCCGCCCGGTGTACTGCTGACGTTCGTGTGGCTCGACCGCATCAAATTGAGCGGCGGAGCGTGGGCGGGAGCATTTGTTGCTGCTGGTCGGGTCGAGCGCGGCAACGGCCGTGATCGTCGCGGTGCGCGCCGTGTCCGACAGAACCGACCGCCCGGATGGCCGCACCGTTCGTCGCCGTGGCCCGACCGCGATCTGGATTGCCGTCTCCGCGGACGCGTACCCGCCCGCATCGCCTGGGTATTGCCCTGCTGGCCTTGGCAGCCGGCCCGCACCGTGCGCTACGCCTTCCGTCCATACCGGCTGCTGCTGGCTGAGGCGATCTTCCTGAACTACGGGCTGGTGTTGATCGGGCTGCTCGCGTTGGCGGCGCTGATTGCCGTGGCAGCAGGGCTGAGCGCGCTGGCCTCGTTGGCGGCCGCGGTGCCCGCGGCGGTGGCCGTGGCGGTGGCGTTCGCGGTAGTGGGGTTATGTCGTCGGCGACCGCTGTCCAGCAACTGCTGCTGGCGGGCATCGCGATGAACCGGCGCCTGCGCATGCTGGAGGTGGCGAAGCGCATGGTCAGCGTGGCGATCCACTGGCGGCGGCCGCTGGGTTGGCTCGGGTCTTCGATTTCGCCGCGATTCGCGGGCGCTCCGGTCTTCATTTGCTGGCGCTGGCGGCAATGGCCGCAATTGTGTGCGCCGAAGTCAGCATGCTGACAAAAGCCGAAACCGAACGCATCTGGCTGCCGTTTCATGGTGTGGATGACAACGGCGCTGCTCCCTCGGTCATCACAGCATCAACGTCGCCACCAACGTAATCAGCGCACTTATCGCCGTCGACGAGTTCATCCTGACGAACTGGTAGCCGACCAGTAAGGCCAGTAACCGCCCACGCCAGGCCAGCCACAGTCATTTTCAGTGTTCCTAGTCGGTTCTGCCCAAAGTGAGGGCGTTTGCATGGATCGTCAGCCGTAGGTAAAGGAGTAGGCCTGCAACCCGTGGACAGCCCTACCTCAAGATGTAACTTACCACGGTGTGGTCCGACGATTTGGTTAGTGTGGGAGTGCGGCGCAAGATGGCTTGGCCTCTCCATACTCTGGTCACGGTGAGTGTTCCGGTGCCGCCGACCACCAGGTACGCGTTCTGGGCGTGGTAGTTGAGCGCGATGGTGCCGTCGCCGTCCCTAGCTGTAGCCAGCACCTGGGGGTCCCAGGGTCCACCGGCCACGAAAAGCGGTCACAGCCGGAGTTGGGCGGGATAGTCGAACGTGGCGGTGCCCTGTTTGTAGGTTCCCGGGCCGCCGTCGTCAACCGGCCCCCGTCGGTGCAAGAGGTAGGTCTCCGGGGTCAGCGCTGACGTCGGTGTTGTGTCGGGCGCGTCGACGGCTGGCGGCAGGCTGACATCCTCGTCCGTCTCCGACGGTGGCTGCCGGATAAGGTGTTCGGTGACATCTGGGCCCGTGTCGCCTTCGCCGAACTTGATATGACGGACTGTGCCATCAGCATCGATGAGGTAGTCGGCACAGTACTGGTTGGTGGTGACCAGGTGCCGTCATCGTTCTCCGACGCGGCGGTGGTGCAGGTCGGCGGCGGCGGTCGCGTAGCCTCCATGTCGAAGCCGTCTCCAGGCCATCAATTGCTCAGTGACGTCAGATGCCTTATCATCGTCGCTGCCAGCGGCGTGGGAGTGCTTGAGATGTGATCGTCCCGGTCGCCGGGAGTCGATCAGGACCGCCTTGCCGTGCAGCAGCTCCATAGACGGTGCCCGCATGTCCACCATCAAACGGTGTCCACCTAGATCTCCCAGCCACACCACAAGGTTTCCGGGTTGAGGTAGCGCCATCAGGACCCAGTTGAAGGAGCAACACAACCATCTGGCCATCCACACGCCGCCGGCTGCGGTTTTGGCAACGGACTTGATTTCCACCACCACCAAGTTTTCTTGCTGAAGGACATGGTGTCATCAGAAATCCCATTGCCAAGCCGGGCAGCTCAATCCCAACACCACCGGCTGGCACGGATACATGGCGACATTGCCGCAATTGGGATACCATTGCAGGACCACCAAACCGCACTGGCTAGCTTCTTACCGGCCACCGAACAACAGGCAAAGGAGCAAAGATGACCGGTAACACCACCATCCCAACCGTAAAGGGGTAATGTGAATGCAATCCATCGAGCAGTCAGATACAACAAGCTTATGTCTATCCGGTAATAGCAGCCGATTGCAAACATTCACATGATAACAAGCAGCCCAGCACAAACAGCTGTCCCGAGAGACAATGTTTTGTGGCTGCGGAGGCGGCTCTGTCCAGGCAGCCTGGAAATGGTGGGGAGATCAATGCCCACCCAGGGGACAGGAACAGAGCAACGGTGAACTCTCCCAGGACCACAAATATGACAACATCTGGAGAGGATTTGCAACAAAACCAACCCAAACCACAAATCCAGCAGGGTGACTGCGCTGAAACTGACCACCAACCTCCAATCACAAGGATATGGCCGCCGGGCAAACCAACCATCAAATTTCCACAGCAGGACCGGGGCCGACTCTTCCTGTCCAGCCCAACTACCAGCAGTCCTGACCCAGGGGCTGCTCAACACCCAAACCATGACAAATCACAAGTTCATCACCAGGATGCATCAGGAGGATGCCAGTAATCAGCACCACCAACAACAGATCACAATGATCTTCAACATGAATGGGGACAACCCCTCCCCACTGGTTCAGGATGCAATTCAAACAACGAGATAGCTCACTGGGACATGACTTCTCACCCAATCGGAAGTACACATTCCCTTGCCACCACTGTGGTTTCTGGCGGCATTGCACAATGACGAGGCTCCAGTACCACCTCAGTATTCTGTGACATCACAACAACACCGGGTTGTTCCAATACAACCTCCCAAATGCACATGGATTGTGGCCGACTTCAACATGTTATTCATTCAGTGCAATATGAGGACTTGATAGGATTTGAGTTCAAAAATATTGATGATGCACTCAGCAACAAACTCTAAGACATCATATCTCAAATACGGTGACAATACGGTCACCAAACACACTTCAGGCATGGTTGGACTTGAGCAATTTATATGAACTGACAACCTTTATCCTGTTGGTTTATACCAAAAAGGTTTACGGGCTAACCAATCAATTTATCTTGCATAAATTTTATTGCTTGTGGATTAATACGGTCATGCCAACAGGAAGATAAATACATCAATGACTACTGCATTGGGTAAATTGGGAAGGGGCGGGGTGGGGCAGTTTCACCAACTGCATGCCAGGTACATGCCAGTGCTCCACCAGAGTAGTGGTGTCCCAGTGCATCTTCAGATGCATCCCCACCTAACCCAAAACCACACAGTTGACTCCTTTCCAACATGTTGGAGCACTGCACACCAAAAACCACCTGGCCAACACCACAGTATTCATGCAACCTCCCAGGATACCACAGGTTCATGCCACCACAACCGGAAATGTGGCTCCACCCAAGACTATGTAATCAAGAGAAATAACATGGCAGTGTCAGAGGTGGTTCACAGCAAAAATGATAACCATATGGATTTGCATATATAACAATGTGCACAATGCTCTCCACTCGTGTCTGTGGGCTCTTCCCTTCAGCTCATCATTCATCAAATTCTTCAAAACAATCACTAAGAACCACCACCTCACCCGGTACCCGAACAGTGACCGAGATGTCGGGTTGTCCAACAATGACCAGTCATCACCTGGCTGCGGTCAGGGAGCTGGATGCTCTCTCCTCTCCAGGCAAAGGTATTCATCTGTAATGTGGATGTGCAGCCGGACGGCGGTTCGCCGCGGAGCTGGGGACTGCGTGTGGGGGACGGATGACGGCGCGCTCACGCGGTGTGCACGCGCACCGAGCACGCCCGCCGGATGCTGTGGCCGTGGCAACCGCTCACCCGACACACTTGCTGTCCACCACACACACAACCCAGTGGCAGAGGAAGCTGACCAGCGGACGTCAACATGTCCAGGCAAAGTTTTCAGAAGTGTGTGTCCGTCGTCGTCGGCTCGACGACAACCGTCGCCGCATGCTGGTGTGCGGCTGCGCGTCGATTTCTCTACGTCTCGGATACAGATTCAACGACGACGAGGCCCAGAGTTCTCGAAGAATCCTTCGACGATTGCCATGTTGCAGCAACTACAACATTCCAGCCTGGCCATGGCCGAACAAAGTGTTGCAACAATTGAAGCCTATCAGCCATGGCTCAACAACAAACAACAAACGGGCTGCCGTTGTGCATGAACAGCATCGCCATGGCCTGCAGCATGACAATGATAACATCATCACGCTCCTCCTGGTGCATCTCCGCAATCATTCATCTCTCATCACACCTGAGGTTGCCACCGTTCTCCGCAAACATCGTGGCCGCATCTCGGTCGTGAAAACCTCCCCAAAACAAGCTCCCCGCGGTAGGGGCCCTCTCGCCTTCGCTGTGGCCGCGCCCTGACATCTGGCCAGGCCACCCCTGGCCCGGCGACCCCGGGAACTGTCCTATCATCCGCCGGCCAGCCCTCGCCCACCTTGATGCCCGCACTGCACATGGACGCCGCCGCTGGCCGCGAAGCGGCGGTGTGCGCACGGCGCGCGGGAGCTGAGATCCGTCGCGGGTCCCCGCCGCCGTGCGGCGGCCCAGCGCCGTCGCG
>CAVPVJ010000015.1:0-187939 GCA_963709125.1 uncultured Actinomycetota bacterium | reverse complement strand
AGTTACTGAGCAGTCCGCTGTCGACGCTGAATATCTCTGTCGTGCAATACGATCAGTTCCCGCAGGGCAAGTCGGTCGGGCTTGAGCATCGCCGTCAGTGGCAGCTCGTCGACGATCAGCAATTCGTCGGGCGCCTTGTAGTCCGCCAGTTCGCCCGCGACGTGAGCTCGCAGCTCGGCCAGGGTCGGCGGGGCGGCGGCGTCGGCCGGCACCACGCATGCGACGCCGATCTCCCCGATTACCGGTGCCGAGCGCCCAACCACGGCGGCTTGTTTCACGTTCGGGTGACTAGCAAGCGCACGCTCCACCTCACCGGGATGCACGTTGTACCCGCCGCGGATGTACATGTCGCCGCGGCGGCCGACGAGGGTGAGGTTGCCGTCGGCGCCGAGCACACCGATGTCGCCGGTCCGCAGCCAGCCGTTGCGCAGCACCCCCGCGGTCAGTTCCGGCTTGCGCCAGTAGCCGCGCATCACGCAGGGACCGCTCACCTCGACACCGCCGTCGGGCCCGACGCGCACCTCCATCCCGGCGGCGGGCCGCCCGACGGTGCGGAACTGGACCTCGGGGGCGTCGGTGGGTTCGGTTCCACAGATAGTCGGGCATTCGGTCATCGCGTACCGCACCACCAGCGGCACGCCGATCCGCTCGGCAACCCGGCGCACCAGTTCGGGCGGTGCGGGTGCCGTCGCCGCAATCCCGATCCGCAAGTGCGGCAAGGCCTGCGGGCTCACGCCTTCGACGTCGAGCAGCTTGGCCCACTGGGTCGGCACGGCGCCCGCGACGGTGACCCGCTCGTCGCGCAGCACGTCGAACATGCCTTGCGCCGACCAGGGCGCCGGGGGCACCACCAGAGCGCTGCCCCACACCAGCTGGTCCCAGAGCTTGAACATGTAGCCGGCGTGGGCGAACGGCGTCGACGTGAGGCGGCGGTCATACGGCGCGCTCATGACGCCGGACGCAGCGGCACCCGCCGCCAATCCCTCGGCGTCGAATACCGCACCCTTGGGCACGCCCGTGGTCCCGCTGGTGAAGATCAGCGCGACCGGGTGCCGTCGGGTCAGCTTCACCGCGGGTGGCGCCGAGCCCGAGGTATCGGTCGACAGGGACGTCCGTGCCAGGACCCGGCCTGCGGTGTCGGGCAGCGGGCCCAGCCGCTCGTCGGCGACTATCAACGCGGGATCTGCTTGGCACAGAATCGATTCAATCTCTCGACGGCCGAGACGCGGGTTGAGGCCGGTGGTGATGGCTCCGATCATGGCCGCCGCCGCGTAGCAGGTCGCGTAGTCGATGCCCGATGGAAGCCAGAGCGCCACCACGTCGCCCTTGCCCACCCCGAGGTCGGCGAACTGCGTGGCCACGCTGCGGGCCCGGCCGATCCAGCCGGCGTATGTGGTCCGCGCACCCGGCTCCACGTAGGCCTCGCGGTCCCCGTGGGCGGCGGCCGCGGCCTCCAGCATCGACCGGGTGTCGTCGACATCGGAACTGAGTGGCGCGCGCACCGTCTACGGCTCCTCGGCGCCCAGAAGCATCGTGCCGCTGGAGCAGAACCAGCCACCGGTGCCGCTGACGCAGGCGATCTTCGCATCGGGCACCTGGCGTGGGCCACACTCTCCCCGAAGCTGACGTGCCGCCTCCACCAGCAGGAACAGCCCCCGCTGACCCGGGTGGCACGCCGACAGCCCGCCGCCGTCGGTGTTCGTGGGAAGTTCGCCGCCCAGCCGCAACGCACCCTTCTCGACGAATCCGCCGCCCTCCCCCTTGGGGCAGAAGCCGAGGTCCTCGAGGGTGAGCAGCAGCATGTAGGTGAACGCGTCGTAGATTTCGGCGACGTCGACGTCGGATGGGGAGACACCGGCGCGGGCGAAGGCCAGCGGTCCGCTGACCGCGGCCGGGCCCACCGTGAGGTCCTCCCACTGTGAAGTGAGCATGTGCGAGGTGGTCTCGCCCGAGCCGAGCACCCACACCGGCTTACTGCGCAGATCTTTCGCGCGCTCGGCACTGACGAGAACGACGGCCGCCCCACCGTCACTGCGAATGCAGCAGTGCAGCTTGGTGAACGGGTCGGCGATCATGGGTCCGCCAAGCACGTCGTCGATGGTGATCGGATCGCGATAGTAGGCCTCGGGATTGTCGGCCGCGTTGAATCGCGCGGACACGGCCACCTCGGCGAGCTGCTCGATGGTGGTGCCGTAGGCGAACATGTGCCGCCGCGCGGCCATGGCGTACTTGGAGATCAGGGTGTGGCCGTAGGGCGCCTCCCATTGCAGCGGTCCGCGCGCACCCCAATTGATGTTGGCTCCCCGCAATCCTTTTCGGAGATCCGAACGGGCGGTGGAGCCATACGTGAGCAGAACCACGTCGGCGTGGCCGGCGCTGATCGCGTCGGCGGCGTGCGCGGCCATCACCTCCCACGAGGCACCGCCGACAGCGGTGGAGTCGATCCAGCGTGGCCGCAGGCCGAGATACTCGCCGACGTCGACGGGTGGCAGCGTGCCCTGACCGGTGGACGCGAGCCCATCGACGTCATCGGGCTTCAGCCCCGCGTCGGCCAGAGCGCGACGGCTGGCTTGCGCGATCAGCTCATAGGGACCCTTGTCATCGACGCGACCGACGTCGGACAGGGCGACGCCGGCGATCGCGGCGGCGCCGCTCACTGGGCCCGGTCCTGGGCCAGCAGCTCGGCCAGCACGTCGGTGGGCTCAGCGAACAGGTGCCGAAACACGTGGGCGCGCTTCAGATACAGGTGCATGTCGTTCTCGAAGGTGTAGCCCATCCCCCCGAATACGTGGATGCCGGCGGCGGCGTTGTCGACGGCCGCCGAACCGGCCACTGTCGCGGCCGACAACACCTGGAGCAGCGCGTCGGCGCGTCCGCCCGCCACGGCGATCGCGGCGAACAAGGTCTGCGCCTGGGCGGCCTCGGCCGCGATCTCCATGTCGACGCAGGCGTGTTTGATGGCCTGGTGCACACCGATCGGCTTACCGAACTGCACACGGGTCTTGGCGTGTTCGGTCGCCAACGCCGCCGCGGCCGCGGCCAGGCCGGTGAGATAGGCCGCCGCGAGCACCATGGCGCGCCCCCAGATCCATTCGTCCTCGACGGGCAACCAATGCAGGGGTTCGGCGGATTCGACGGTGGCGGAGGATATCCGGGTGCCGGGATCTGCTGCGGCCACCGGCGTCAGCGTGCCGAAGGACTCGATGTCGATCAGAGCGGCGCCGCTACGGGCCACCACCAGGCCGTGCGAGGCGCCCGCCGGTTCGAACAGGTCGAAGGTGCCTCCAACGGGCCGCGCGGGACGTGAGGGACGGATGTCGCCGTCGCCGCGTAGCACCGCGAGTGCCACCAACGCCGCCCCGGAGCCGATCCGCTGCGCCAACGCGGCGTCGTCGCAACGGGCGGCCACCCGCGCGGCCAGCGTGCACGCCAGGAACGGGCCTGGCGCGAGCCGCTTGCCGAGTTCGATGAACAGCAGTACCTCGTCGTCGATGGACCGGCCCGACCCACCGGATTCCTCGTCGAGCCCGAGCGTGAGCAGCCCCAGCTCGGCGCACTCCCGCCAAAGTGCCTCGGGTACGAACGCGTCCGCGTGACGAGTGGCGCGGATCTGTTGGACGGGCATGCGTTCGGCGAGGAAGTCCGCTGCCGCCGAGACGATTTCGAGTTGCTCAGGTCCTGGCAGCAGGTTCATAACCGTCTCCTCACCGTGCTCATCTGGGCAGCCCCAACACGCGTTCGCCGACGATGTTGCGCTGAATCTCCGACGTCCCGCCGCCGATGGCCTGGGAGAAGCTGTAGTAGTAGTAACCGGTCCAGCCGTCGACGTCCCAGCGCGATGATTGGAGGACCGACCTCGACCCCAGAATGTCCATCGCCAACTTGCCGATCTCTTTGGCCAGTTCGGCGTACATCAACTTGACGATCGAGCCGCGCGGGCCCGGCGTCTCGGTCTTCATGGCCTCGCAGATGTTGGTGTAGGTGAGCGCCCGCAACGACGCCACCGAGGCCCGCGCCCTGGCCAACCGGCGCGCGATCTCGTCGTCGGCGATGGCAGGTCGGCGGCCGTCCGGGCCGACGTGGTCGCGCGCGTAATCGATGAGGTCCTCGATGATCTTGGCCAACCGGACCTGGTTGGCCGTGAACGCGGTCCCGCGCTCGAAGGACAGGGTGGCCATCGCGACCGACCATCCATCGCCGACCTCACCGACCACGTTGGCCAACGGGATACGGACGTCGTCGTAAAACACCTCGCAGAATTCCGAGCCGCCCTCGATGGTCTCGATCGCGCGCACGTCGATGCCCGGTGTGTTCATGTCGCAGATGACCCAGGTGATGCCGGTGTGCTTACTACCGGTGTTGTCGGTGCGCACCAGCAGTTCCTGGTAATCGGCGACGGTGGCGAAACTGGTCCAGAGCTTCTGCCCGGACACCACCAAGTGTTCTCCGTCGATCACCGCCTTGGTGCGCAACGCCGCCAGGTCGGAGCCGGCGTCGGGCTCGGAGAACCCCTGACACCAGATCACCTCGCCGCGAAGGATTCTCGGCAGGTGATAGGACTTCTGCTCGTCGGTGGCCCGGGTGATCAGGGTCGGCCCGGCGTGCGCGTTACCGACGAAGCACGCGTCGATACCGGGGAAGCCCCTGGCCGCGTACTCCTCGTACCAGATCAACTGCTGCAGCAGGGTAAGGCCCTTGCCGCCGTACTCGGTCGGCCAGGCGATGCCCGCCCAGCCGCCCTCCCACTGGGTGTGCTGCCAGGCCAGGTCGTACTCGCGGATGCCGGCGTCGTCGCGGGGACGCGGCTCGGTCGGCTTGTTCTCGTCAAGCCAAGTTCGGACGTGATCGCGGAACTCGATTTGGTCAGGCGTGAAGTCGAGGTCCATGATCCGACATCCTAGGTGACATGATAGTCAGAAACAAAGGTCACTCCTTGGATCGGCGGTACGTGGCGGCCAGGTTCTCGGCACCCCGGGCCAGCAGCGCAACGTCGGCGCCGACGAGAACGAAACTCGCGCCGGCCCGCAGATAGCGGCGTGCCACCGCCTCATTGAACGCGTTGACCCCCGCGCTCTTACCATGCTCCAGAATGGTGCCGAGAGCTGCTTCGATAGTGGTCACCACATCCGGGTGCTCCGGTTGCCCGAGCTTCCCCATCGACGCCGCGAGGTCCGCGGGTCCGATGAACACCGCGTCGACGCCGTCGACGTCGGCAATCTCGCCCAAGTGCTGCAGACCCGCTACCGTCTCGACCTGGACGGTCAGGGACACGGTCTCATCCGCGGTGACAAGATAGTCAGAAATGCGGTTCCAGCGAGATGCCCGCGCCAACGCGCTGCCCACCCCGCGGATGCCTTCGGGAGGGTAGCGGGTGGCGGCAACCGCCGCGACGGCGGCAGCAGGGTCGTCGATCATCGGCACGATGATGTTCTGGGCACCGACGTCGAGCAGTCGCTTGATCGAGACCGGGTCCGCCGACGGTGGCCGTACCACGACGTCGACTTCGGGGTACCCCGCCAGCACCTGGAGTTGTTCGAGCGTGGTGCGCAGATCGTTGGGCGCGTGCTCCAGGTCCAGCAACAGCCAGTCGATACCGGAACCCGCGCAGATCTCGGTGACGTAGCCACTGCCCGAGGCCACCCACATGCCGAACCGCGGCTCCCCTTCGCCGAGGCGCCGCCTCCACTGGTTGGTCACACTGCCCCCCTGTCGAACACCACCGACACCGTGCCCAGTGGACCGTAGTCCGCGACGAACGTGTCTCCCGGTTCGGCGAATACCGGCTTGGTGAATGATCCGGACAGGATGACCTCACCACGCTCAAGCGAAACACCATGTGGAGCAAGCCGATTCGCCAACCATGCGACGCCGTTGCCGGGGTGGTTGAGCACTGCGGCGGCCACCCCGGTTTCCTCGATCGTGCCGTTGCGCAGCAGCAGCGCCGCCACCCAGCGCAGGTCGACGTCCATCGGGCGCACCACCCGTCCACCGAGGACCAGACCCGCGTCCGCGGCGTTGTCGGCGATGGTATCGACAATGGTGCGCAGATGACCGGTTTCCGGGTCCGACATCTGCACACGCGCGTCGAGGATCTCAAGTGCAGGCGAGACGAATTCGGTGGCCCGCAACACGTCGAACAATGTCACGGCGGGCCCGCGCAACGTCTCACCGAGGATGAACGCCAGCTCGACCTCGACTCGGGGACGAATGAATCGGCCCACCGCGACGCGGCCTCCGTCCTCGACGAACATGTCGTCGAACAGTGCACCGTAGTCGGGCTCGTCGATCGACACCGCCCGCTGCATCACCTTCGACGTCAGACCGATCTTGCGGCCCTTGATTTCCCGGCCGTCGGCGACCTTCAGCGCGACGAGCACGCGCTGAACGGCATAGGCGTCCTCGACGGTCATGTCGGGATAGTCGAGGGACAGCTGCCGGATCGGCGTGCCCGTCCGCTCGGCCTCGTACAGTCGCCGGGCGATGTCCGCGAGTTCGTCCTCCGCCGGCCTGGTCATCGCGACAGGAATTCCACCGCTGCCGCGTTGAACGCGTCGGGATCCTCGAAGTGCGGCCAGTGCCGCACCGACGGCATCTCGAACACCTCCGAGTTCGGGATCAGGTCCGCGATGGTGCGGGCGGTGTCCTGGTACACGCCGTGGTCCTTGCCAGACGCCACGATCATCACGGGTGCGGTGATGCCGCGCCACTTGTCGTCGGGAATCAGGTTGCGGTGGCGCACTTTCTCGTCCTGCAGGATCAGCAGCCGATCGATCGTGTTCCGCGTGTCCTCGCGGCGGTAGACGGCTTGGCGCAAACCGATCAGATCGGGCAGCCGATTGGTTTCGTCGGCGATCAGGTGCGCGAACACGGCGTGCAAAGACTCCCAGGTCGGCTCGTTGACCGCCTTGGTTCGTTCGGCCCGAATGCGCGCCATATTCGACGCCGAGGCCTCGCGGCCGGCCGGCGACATCAGAATCACCTTGTCCACCCGGTCGGGATGGCCGACTGACACGGCCGATGCGACGAACGCGCCCAACGACATGGCGACGAAGCTGGCCGAGGACATGCCGAAGTGGTCCATCACCCCCAGGACGTGCTCGACGTACACCGCGATCTCATAGTCGTAGTCCGGCTTGTCGGAGAACCCGTTGCCCACCATGTCGATGGCCACACAGTGGAAGTGCTCGGACAGCGCGGCGAGGTTGGGCGCGAATGTCTCCCAGTGCCCACCCGTGCCGTGCAACAGGATGGCGTGCGGCTTGTCCGGACTCCCGGCCTCGGCATAGCGCGTGCGCACGACCGCGCCGTTGACCGCGATGTCGACGAACCCCTGCCTGAACTCCAGTTCCTTGAGGAACATCCAGATGCTGCGGTAGTTATCGGTGTCAACTTCTGTTCCTGAGGCTGTTCCTAAGGCTGCTCCGACGGCCTCGGTGGCCGGCGCTTGCGCTTGGCTCATCTCACCCTCTCGCATCTCTACTTCTGACAATGATGTCATCTTGAGCTGGCGTGGCGACACCATCCTGTCGATAGTCGCACAAATGACATGTTCGCATGTAGATAACGGCACACAGCACTCGGCCCACGAACGGAACGCCTCTGGCCATTCCGCGCAGTTCGATTGATTCTGACACTCGTATGCGGTAGAACTGGGCGAGTGACCACCCCGGTCGGACGCCGCGTGCTCGCCGAACTCGTCAACGAGTTCGCGGCTGTACGCGTGTCGTTAGACCTCAACGGCAACGGGCCCCGCCTGCTCATCGAGGACCTCGAAGGCAACGAACACATCTTCCTGTGCCCACTGGAGTTGGCCAGCTTCACCCTCGCCACCCCCGAGGACCGCGAGGACTGGCTGCGGGTGGGCAACTACCGCGGCGAACGGCGACAGAAGGAACAGCCGTGACCGGGCGCCACGTCGACCTGGTCGCACTGGGCATGACCGAAATGTCGCTTCGCCCCGGCGCGACGCCGCTGCAACTGGCTGCCGAGGCGAGCGCCGCCGCGCTGGCCGACGCGGAAATCAGCCGCCACGACGTCGACGGCCTCCTCGTCGGCTCCTCCCAGGGCATTCGGCCGGACCGGCTGGGCGTGGGCTTCGCCGCGGCGGGCGGATTCGCCGACCTGCGCCTGCTGGAACACGTGGAGATCAAGGGCGCCACCACGATTGCGATGATCCAGCGCGCGCGCCACGCGATCGTCACGGGCGAAGCCACAACCGTGCTGTGCGTGTTCGCCGACGCGCCCCTGGTGGCCGGCCGGGGCGCAGGCTCCACCTACGCGCAGAGCGGCGGGACCGTCGGCGTGCGCGGATTGGAGCGGGCCTCGGGGCTGCTCGGGTCGGTGCCGACGTATGCGCTGCTGGCGCAACGCTGGCTGCACGTCACCGGCACCGGCGCCGAGGCCCTGCGCTCGGTGGCCACCACGGCACGTCGCTGGGCGCGTGGCAATCCCGACGCGGTGAACCGCGAACCGCTCGACGACGCCGGCTACGACGCCAGCCCGATGATCGCCGAGCCCCTTCGCCTGCTCGACTGTGCGCGACCGGTGAACGGAGCGGTCGCCGTGCTGCTCACCGGTTCGCCCTCGATCGGCGCTACCCGGCTTAGGGTGCGCGGCACGGGTCGCGAGCATCCGGTGCGGCGCCGTCGTGCGGGAGCCGAGTCGTGGTTCGGCGGCGGCGCCCGAGCGGTCGACGACGCGCTCGCACAGGCCGGCATGGCGCGCTCGGATCTCGACGTCGCAGAACTCTACGACCCCTTCTCGATCGTGACCCTGATACTGCTCGACGAGTACCGGCTCACCGGTGATGTGCCCGCGGGCACCTTCGTACGCGACGGTCAAACCGGGCCCGGCGGCACCCTGCCGACCAACACCGGCGGTGGCCAGCTGTCCGGTTTCTACCTGCAGGGCATGACACCACTGGCCGAAGCCGTGATCCAGTTGCGCGGCACCGGCGGGGAACGCCAGGTACCGGGGGCCACCGTGGCCCTGGTCGGCGGTATCGGCGGTCGGCTGGACCACCATGCGGCGCTGGTACTGGAGCGCGCCGCATGACCGCCACGGCACTCGAAGACTGGCTGCTCGATCGGGCACTCGCGCCCGAGCCCGAGCACGACGCCCTGGCGCCGCTGTATCGGGCGGCCAGGCGGAACGAACTCGCGTTGCCGTTCTGCGCGGTATGCGCGCAGCCGCTCGAACTCGACCAGGAAGTGTGCGATCACTGCGGCGGCACAGAACACGATTGGTGCACAGTCGAACCACACGGCACCGTCCATTCCGCGACACTGATGCACCGGCGCGAACCCGGCTTGGTGCATGCCCAAGCCCCCTACCCCATCGTCGACGTCGAACTGGACAGTGGGCACCGCATCGTGATGACGACCGTGCACCCCGCGGATACGGCACCGCAGATCGGCGCCAAAGTGCGCATCGGCTTCCGCCGCCTCGGCGACGTCGCGATCCCGGCCATCGAGAACTTGGAGGACCACGCATGACGATAGTCGAATCAGGACCCACCGCCGGGGAATTCGACGTGGGCAGCGTCGTCCGGAGTGACCGCGTGCACGGCTCGGTATACACGTCGGCGGAGATCTTCGCCCGCGAGATGGACACCATCTTCAAGACGGGCTGGGTGTATGTCGCGCACGAGAGCGAGGTCACCGAGCGCGGCGACTACCTGACCCGGCTGATCGGGCGCGATCCGGTTGTCGTGGTGCGTGGCAAGGATGGCCTCGTGCGGGTGGTGCTGAACCGATGCACCCACCGCGCCAACAGGTTGTGCAACGCCGAAAAAGGCAACGCCAACTCCTTCCGGTGCCCCTATCACGGCTGGACTTTCACCAATACCGGGGCACTGCAAGGCATCCCTATGCGCGAGGGGTATGGGGATGCGTTCAACGAGGTGCGTGCCGAACTGGGCCTGGCCCAGGCACCACGGGTCGACAGTTACGGCGGCTTCGTCTTCGCGTCGCTTGCACCGGAGGGCATTTCGCTGCGTGAGCATCTGGGCAACGCGACCCATGCGATCGACCGGTTGCTGAACCTGTCACCTAACCGCGAGATCGACCTGCGCGGCAACTGGATGAAGCACCTGCACCACGCGAACTGGAAGATGGTGGTGGAGAACAACGTCGACGGCTATCACGCGCTGTTCACGCACGCCTCGGTATACGATGCGATCAAACCGGCCAAGGTCTCACACGTGCCGACGAAGGTCGACGTGCTGGTCCGCGATCTGGGCAACGGCCATTCCGAAATCGACTACAGCGACGAATACCGCAAGCTCGACGAGGAATTCGTCTGGTACGGCCGGATTCAACGGGCCAAGCTTCGCGGCTACGCCGAGGCACTCGAAGGCGCTTACGGTCCCGACCAGACTCACGACGCCCTCGTTGTCGGCCCGCCGCACACCCTGATCTGGCCCAACCTGTTTTTAGCCGAGATGAACGTCATGTTCGTCGAACCACAGGCCCCCGACCGCACGGTCGCCTACACCACCGCGGTGCTGATTCCCGGTCAGGATGCCCTGAACGAACGCACCCTGCGCCGTGCGGAGGGAGCGATGGGTCCGGCGGGGTTCCTGATCGCCGACGACGGCGAAATCGGCATGCGCAACCAGGCCGGCCTGGCCGCCGAGCTGCCGGAGTGGCTGGTGCTGGCGCGCGGTATAGAAAATGACGTGCACGACACGACCGGAATCATCAACCGGGACAAGAGCGCCGAGACGCCGCAGCGCGGGTTCTATTCCCAGTGGGCCGCGGTAGTAGGCGGAGGGGCGGGAGCATGACCGTCAACTCCGAACCCCAGACCCGTCCTGCGCTGCGGCCGCTACCGGACCCGGAGATCCTGTCGTTCCTTTACCTGGAGGCACGGCTGGCCGACGAGGGCCGCTATTCGGAGTGGGAGGCGCTCTGGGCCGACGACGCCGTGTACCGGGTTCCGATGCACCCCGACGACGATCCGCGGACCACGCTGGCCTACATCAACGACAACCGTCAACGCATCAAAAGCCGGGTGGCTCAACTCAATACCGGCAACCGTCATTCGCAGGTGCCTCCGTCGGTGATGCGCCGGACGCTGTCCAACAGCGAGGTGGCGCACGCCGCGGGCGACACCGTCACGGTCGAATCCAACTTTTCGCTGTTCGAATACCGCCACCGGCAACGTTTCTGGGCCGGCCGGGTCAGTCATACGATCCGGCGCTGCGCCGACGGACCATGGCTGGTAGCCAAAATCGTTCACCTCATCGACGCGGCCGGCCCAGTCGAGACCCTGGCTTTCCTGATTTGAAGGGCCTATTCACCTGATGCTCATCGGAGACATAGCCACCAACAACGCCCGCCGCTTTCCGCATAAGCGGGCCCTGATCGACGCCGACCGGGCGCACAGCTGGACCCAAGTCGACGAGCGGGCCCGGCGGCTGGCCGGCTACCTGGCCGGGCGCGGGCTAGCACCCGGGGAGCGGGTCATGGTCATCGCCCGCAACTGCATCGAGTGGCCGGAGATCTCCTTCGGCCTGGCCAAGGCCGGGCTGATCGCGGTGCCGGTGAACATTCGGCTCGCACCCGATGAAGTCGCGCACGTCCGCGACGACTGCGGCGCCCGGGCAGCCATCATCCACGCCGACCACCAGGACAAGTTCATCGGCGAACTCAACGAGCTGACAACGGTTGTGACCATCGGCCCCGAATACGAATCGGTGCTAGCGGCGGCCGACCAGACACCGCCACAAGTCGCCGTCGCCCCCGACGACATCGCGGTCATCCTCTATACCAGCGGCACCACCGGTCGGGCCAAAGGCGTGATGCACACCCACCGCGCGCTGCTCTACCAGGCCGCCGACACCAACCTGGTGACCGAGGCCAACCGGTCGGACGTCATGCTCGCCACCACCCCGTTCTTCACCGCGGGCGGCATGGTCCGTACGGTGTCGTGGCTCTACCTCGGCCAGACCATGGTGATCCATCAGCGTTTCGACCCACAGGCGGTGATCGACGAGATCGAGCGCAGCGCAATCACCTTCACCACCTTCATTCCGACGATGCTGCACCGTACCCTGGCGATCCTCGAAGACGGCCCACCCCGCGACATGTCGAGTCTGCGCCGCATCTCCTACGGTTCAGCGCCGGTGCCACCAGGAATGGCGCGCAAAGCCATGAAATTGCTGGGCTGCGATCTGCAGCAACGCTACGGACTCACCGAATGCGGCGGGCAGGCAACCATTCTCACTCCGCAGGATCACCGTGACATTCTCGACGGCCGCACCTCGATCGCCACCTCCTGTGGCCAGGAAACCCCGATGTGCTCCATCCGGATCATCGACGCCGACGGCAACGACCTGCCCGCCGGCGAGGTCGGCGAGATCGTTATCGTTAGTCCGGCCAACGCTATCGGATACTGGAACCGGCCCGAGCAGACCGAGAAGACCTTCCGCCCCGACGGACTGCGCAGCGGCGATCTAGGCTACCTCGACCCCGACAACTATCTGCACATCACCGGCCGGATGACCGACATGATCATCTCCGGCGGCTTCAACGTCTACCCCGCCGAGATCGAGCGAGTCATCGCCCACCACGGCGGCGTCGACATGGTCGCCGTCGTCGGCGTTCCCGACGCAGAATGGGGCGAAACTCCCGTCGCCGTCGTCATCGCGAAATCCCACATCACCAACTACGACGATCTCACCGACGAATTGACCGCACTATGCCGTGCCGAACTAGCCGGCTACAAACAACCGCGCCGCTACGAATACCGCAATGAATTCCCACTCGGTCCAGCGGGCAAAATCCTCAAACACGAGATCGCCGAACAGTTAAAGCCGGTCTCTACGGGATCGACGGAGGAGCGCCCGTGATCGAACAGACCGAGCTCGCCACGATCGAGTTCTGCGTCACCAACCACGTCGCCACCCTGGCGCTGGACCGGCCCGCGAAGCTGAACAGCTTCACCAAACAGATGGCCGCCGACCTCGCCACCGCCTGGGCCCGGGTGCGCGACGACGAAGACATCCGGGTCGCGGTGCTCTGCGGCAACGGCGAGCGGGCGTTCTGCACCGGCATCGACGTCTCCGAGGGCACGTGGTGGAAGCATCAGCCGATCTTCAACCAGGAAGACCCCGGCGCCGTCCTGGGCCCCAAGGGACACAAGGTGTGGAAGCCGGTGATCGCCGCTCTACACGGCATCGTCGCCGGCGGCGCGATGTACTTCGTCAACGAATGCGATTTCGCCATCTGCAGCGAGACGGCGACCTTCTTCGACCCGCACGCCAATGCGGGCATCGTCTCGGCGCTCGAACCGATGGGCATGCTGGCCCTCGGGGTGCCCTACGGCGAGGTGATGCGCTGGGCGCTGCTGGGCAGCGAAGAACGGATGACCGCCCAGACCGCGCTGCGAGTGGGGATCGTCACCGAGGTCGTACCGGATGACCAACTGCGAACGCGTGCATTCGAGTTGGCCGCCGAGATCGCCGCCCGCAGGCCGCAGGGCATCCAGGGCACGGTGCGCGCGATGTGGGAGGCCCGCGATCTGCCTCCCTCGCTCGCCGCCCGGCACGGAATGTCTTACACCCACTTGGGCAACGCCGGGGCAACCCCGGACTCGCTCAACAACAAGAAGCGACCGCGAACTCGATGAGGACGACGCATGCCTGAGACCGCGACGGAGCAACTGGTCACGTTCGACCTACTGATCGGCGGCGTGCCCGAGGGCGCCGCATCCGGCGCCACCTACGACAGCGTCGATCCGTTCACCGGTCGGCCGTGGGCGCGCGTTCCCGATGGCGGGCCCGCCGACGTCGACCGTGCGGTCGCCGCCGCCCGCGCCGCCCTGAACGGCCCGTGGGGCGAACTCACCGCGACTGCCCGCGGCAAGTTGCTGTGGCGCCTAGGCGAGCTCATCGCGCGCGACGCGGAACAGCTGGCCGAGCTGGAGGTGCGCGACGGCGGCAAGCTGGTGCGCGAAATGGTGGGCCAGATGCGGGCGCTGCCCGACTACTACTTCTACTACGCCGGGCTCGCCGACAAGCTGCAGGGCGAGGTCGTCCCAGTGGACAAGCCGAACTACTTCGTCTACACCCGTCACGAACCGGTCGGCGTCGTCGGCGCCATCACGCCGTGGAACTCGCCGCTGCTGCTGTTGACGTGGAAACTCGCCGCCGGTCTGGCCGCAGGATGCACGTTCGTGGTCAAGCCCAGCGATCACACCCCAACGTCCACGCTGGCGTTCGCAAAGCTGTTCGCCGAAGCCGGTTTTCCGCCTGGCGTGATCAACGTCGTCACCGGGTGGGGTCCGGAGACCGGCGCCGCGTTGGCCTCGCACCCGGACGTCGACAAGGTAGCGTTCACCGGGTCGACGGCCACCGGTATCCAGGTCGGCAAGGCCGCTATCGAGAACATGACCCGGTTCTCCCTCGAACTCGGCGGCAAGTCGGCGCAGGTGGTATTCGCCGACGCCGACCTCGACGCCGCCGCCAACGGCGTGATCGCGGGGGTGTTCGCCGCCACCGGTCAGACCTGCCTGGCGGGCTCGCGCCTGCTCGTTCACGAGAGCGTCGCCGACGAGCTGGTCGAGCGGATCGTCGCCCGCGCGGCGACCATCAAGCTCGGGGACCCGAAGGATCCGGCGACCGAGATGGGCCCGGTGTCCAATCAGCCGCAGTACGAGAAGGTGTTGTCGCACTTCGCCTCTGCCCGCGAGCAGGGCGCGACGGTCGCCTATGGCGGCGAGCCGGCCGGTGAGCTCGGCGGTTTCTTCGTCAAGCCGACCGTGCTGACCGGCGTGGATTCCTCAATGCGGGCCGTCGCCGAGGAGGTCTTCGGACCCGTGCTGGCGGTGATGACTTTCACCGACGAGGACGAGGCGATCGCCGCGGCCAACGCCACCGAGTTCGGGTTGGCCGCCGGCCTGTGGACCAAGGACATCCACCGGGCTCACCGAGTGGCCGCCAAGCTGCGCGCGGGCACGGTGTGGGTCAACGCGTACCGCGTTGTCGCACCTCATGTTCCGTTCGGTGGCTTCGGCCACAGCGGCATCGGCCGGGAGAACGGCGTGGACGCCGTGAAGGAGTTCACCGAGACCAAAGCCGTCTGGGTGGAGTTGTCCGGCGCAACCCGGGATCCGTTCACCCTCGGCTGACCAAAAGCTCGGCTGACCAATTAAGGAGACGCATGACCATCGACACTGACGCCGCCAACGCGGTTCTCAACGGACTGCGGCCCTTCCCGGTCGCCGTCACCACCATCGACGGCGGCGTAGCAAACGGCCTGATGTCGCTGTCGGCGGGCTCTGCCAGCATCGTGCCCGAGTTGCCGCGCGCCACCGTCAGCCTGACCAAGTACAACAAGACGCACGACATGCTGGTCGATTCAGGGATTTTCGTGATGCACATGTTGTCGGCGGGCCCGGAAGAGATCGACGCGTCGATGGACATCCTGATGACCCTCGGTGGCAGCTCGGGCCGCGACGGCGACAAGATCGCCAAGCTACGCACCAAGCCCGGCGTCACCGGTGCACCGATTCTGCTCGACGCGCACAGCTATGTGGAGTGCCGGATCACCGGTTCACTGGACAACGACGAGAACACCATCTTCGTCGGCGACGTCGTTGCCGCCGAGGTGTTCAGCTCCGCGCAACGGCTGCGGATCGGCGAGGCGTGGGGCAAATTGCCACCCGAGTGGATCGAGCAGTACGAGGCGAATCACGAGCCGCAGCTGCAAAGTGCGCGGGACCTGCGGGCGGCCGCCGCAGCGCGAGTCTGATGTCCGAAGGGCATTCTGGCGCATGGGAGCTGCCGGAAGAACTCGTGATGCTGCGCGACACCGTGCGGCGGTTCATGGCTGCCCACGTGCATCCCATCGAGGACAAGCTCGACCACGACACGGTTGGCCTACCCCGCGAACAGCTCGTCGAGTTGCAGGCCAAAGCCAGGGCACTCGGGCTATGGGCGCTGCAGACGCCCGCAGAGTACGGCGGTGCCGGGCTCAGCGTGCTCGGTCAGGTGGTGGTTGCCGAGGAAGCCGCGAAATGCCGCATGGGGGCATTCTTTCCGGCGCTCGGCGCGTTCGGCGGCAACCCGCCCAACATCATGTTCAAGGCGTCGGCGGCGCAGTTCGACAGCTACGCCAAGCCCATCATCGACGGCACCATGTCCAAGGCGTACACCGCGATCACCGAGGCTTCCGGTGGATCGGACCCGGCGCGTGCGATCAAGCTGAAGGCGGTTCCTGACGGCGACGGCTATGTGCTCAACGGCTCGAAGATGTGGATTTCGCACGCTCCCGATGCCGACTGGGGTGTTGTCTATGCCCGGACCGGCGAAGGGCGCCAGGGCATCTCGGCTTTCATCCTCGAAAAGGGGACTCCCGGAGTCACGTTCAGCCGTATCCCGGTGATGGCATCGTTTGCACCCTACGAGCTGCACTTCGACAATGTGCGGCTAGCTGCGGGCCAGCTGATCGGTGCCGAGGGACAGGGCTTCGCGCTGGCCAGCGAGTTCCTGGTGCACGGCCGCATCGTTTACGCGGCCGGGCCGATCGGCATCGCGCAAAGCGCTCTTGACATGACCTGCCAATGGGCAAAGGACCGGGACGTGTTCGGCGGCAAGCTCGCCGACAAGCAGGGCATCCAGTGGATGCTGGTAGACAGCGAGGTAGAGCTTCGCGCCGCGCGACTCCTGATGTACCAGGCGGCCTGGAACGCCGACCTAGGTCACGATGTTCGCGTCGACGCGTCGGTGGCCAAAATGTACGGGACCGAGGCCACCTATCGGGTGCTGGACCGGTGCATCCAGATTCACGGCGCGCTGGGCATCTCCACCGAGTTACCGCTGGAACGGTGGTTCCGCGACCTGAGGGTCAAGCGGCTCGGTGAAGGCGCCACGGAGGTCCAACGCGAAGTCATAGCAAGGTCGTTGGTGAGATAGTCAGACCGAGATTAGGAGCAAAGTGCGCTACAACCTGATGTTCCCGATGCGGGCCATCAAGCACTGGAACCGGTGGTCTGAGGGCGCGAGCCTCGGCGACATCGCACGACTGGTCGAGGAGGTGGGCTTCGACGCCTTCTCGATGTCGGAACACCCCTATCCCGACAAGGAGTGGTTGGCCAACGGCGGCCACCACGCCTTCGACCCGTTCGTGTCACTGAGCTTCGCGGCGGCCGCGACTACCCGCCTCCGGCTGATGACCTACCTCCTGGTATCCGGTTACCGCAGCCCGTTCCTGACGGCCAAGGGGGCCGCGAGCCTCGACCTGCTGTCCGGCGGGCGGTTCACGTCTGGGCACGGGAGCCGGCTACCTGAAGTCCGAATTCGACGCGCTGGGCGCCGATTTCGACCGTCGCGGCGCGCTGCTCGACGAGGCGATCTCGGTGTGGAAGTCGGTCTGGGCGGGCGTCGACCACGACGGGCCCGAGTTCGGAGTGAGCGGTCACCTCGCGTTGCCACCACCGCTCACCGACGGCGGTCCACCGATCTGGATCGGCGGCAACGGCGCGGCCGCGCAGCGTCGGGTCGTCGATGTGGCCGACGGCTGGATGCCCATGGCCGCGTCCGGCGAAATGGCGACGATCACCCGCGCCAGGCCGCTCGAGGACGTCGAAACCCTTGCCGACTGGATCGCGACGGTCAACAAGCGCCGCGCGGAGACGGGCCGCGAGCCCGCCGATGTCGCGTTCGTCCCGTTCGAAGCAGACCTGCTTGCCAGCGGCGACTGCGCGGCATTCTGCGCAGCCGTGCAACCCCGGCTCGACGCCTACGCCGCCGCCGGCGTCACCTGGATCACCATCGAGCCGGCCAGTAGGAGCTTCACCGACTTCAGCACCGACGTACGCATGCTGGCCGCGCAACTGCGCTAGACGGAAGTCAATTCGCGATCGCCTGCGCGCACCCGCGGGAAGTTGAGCATCCGACGGGCGTTCTCCTCCACGATCAGCGCGCACTCGTCGTCGGGCACCTCGGCGAGCACCTCGGCGGCGCGCTTCCGCGAGTTCGGCCAGTTGGAATCGCTGTGCGGGAAGTCGATCTCGAGCATGATCCGGTCGACGCCGATGGCATGCCGGTTCTTGAGGCCGTGCTCGTCGTCGATGAAGCAGCCCCAGAAGTGCTTGCGGAACAGATCCGACGGGCGGGTGTCGAAGTCGATTTTCTGGTAGTAGCGGTGCCGCTCCCAGACGTAGTCGGTCCGCTCGAGGATGTAGGGCACCCAGCCGATGCCGCCTTCAGCCAGTGAGATCTGCAGGTCGGGGAACTGCTGGAGCTTGCCAGAGAACAGCAGATCGACAGTGGTCCACATCAGATTGGTGGAGAACAGCGCCGTCGCCACGGCAAACGGCGCGTCGGGCACCGAGAGCTGACCCGGGATCGGCTTGACCGAGGAGAACGAGAAGCCCGGCACATACGCGCCCGAGCCGAAGTGCAACGAGACCGGCATCTTGGCGTCGGAGCAGACCTGCCATAGCCCGTCCCAGTGGTCTGAGTGAAACGACGGAAGACCAAGCGGCACAGGACTGTCGGGGAAGGAGATGGTCCTGGCACCCTTGGCGGCCATCCGCCGAGCCTCCGCGATGCAGGCGTCGATGTCCCAGGTCGGCAGAATCGCCAGCGGGACGTAGCGCTCGGGCGCGGTGGCACACCACTCGTCGACGTAGAAGTCGTTCCACGCCTTGACGCACAGCAGGGCAAGCTCCTTGTCCTGCGCGCGATGAAACGTGCCGCCGCCGAATCCCGGGAACGACGGGAAGCACAACGCCGACTGCACACCGTCCAGGTCCATGTCGGCGACGCGCGCAACCGGGTCATAGCAACCCGGAATCATGTCCTCGTAGCGGACGGGATCCATGCCCCATTCTTCGGGCGGTTTGCCCGCGACCGCGTTCAGCCCGATGGTCGGGAAGACCTGCCCGTCGTAGTGCCACAGATGCATGCCGTTTTCCTCGACGATGCGCGGGCCCTGTTCGAGGTACTTCTGCGGCAATCGGTCCTGCCACACCCGCGGGTGCTCGACCAAGTGGTCGTCGACGGACACGATCTGGTGGTCATCCTGAAGCGGCATGATGCTCCTTCGCATCGGGCGATCTGTCGGACTTTTCTGACGTATCGTCTTGTTTTCTGACGGTTCGTCTCACAGACTATATGACGTACGCCACACTCGTCTAGCCGTTGAGAGGCCCGACATGGAATTCACGGACCGACCCGCCGACGACGCGGGCCGGGACAAGGTCGATGAAGACGACCACGACCTGTTGACCTTCGGCGAGGCGGGCGAACGGCTGCGTATCGAGATCGCCGCGGCCGCTCGCGAGGTGCAACGCCTGCAGCAATCTGGGCCGCTCGACGAGCTCGACAAGGCCGAAGTCCGCCTCGCTGCTCTACGGTCGGCGGCCGCCCGTAACAGCGCGCAACCCATCAACGACGCCAACTTCGAGAGGTTCTTCGGCTATCCCGGCAAGGCCAAGCGCAACCTGCCCGGACCGTCGAATCCGTGACCACCACACCGGCGCGGGTGGGCCCGCATACTTCTGTCATGGCTTCGATTCCGGAGACTCCGGACAAGGTGCGCCGTCCCGGCTACGCCCCCGCCGCCAATACCGGCGTCGGGCGCCGCGGCCTCCACACACGCGACCGGATACTCGGGTGCGCCGCGAAGGTGTTCCTGGCCAACGGATTCCACGCCACCTCGCTCGACACCATCGCCAAGGCGGCCAACGCGTCCCGCGCGACCGTCTATCAGTACTTCGCGGGCAAGGAAGAGATCTTTCGCGAGCTGAGCGCAGCGGCTGGGCGCGACGTCCTCGATCACGGCGAAAGGTTGGGCGGTCTGGGCCCGACAGCCGACGGGATGGACGCGCTGCACCGCTGGCTCGTGGAATGGGCCGATATCTACGACACTCATGCGGCGGCTTTCGCCGAATATCCCGGCATCGGGACCGAGCTGTCGGTCATCGACGTCGGCACGGTTGCCGAGACGCTCGCCCGAACGGTCACCTCAACACTGCGGGGGTCGGCCCTGAACGGACTGGACTCCGAGGATGCCGCCGCAGCACTCATGCGGATCCCGCACATGGTTCACCTGTACCAGTACCGCGCGATGTTCCCGCTCCCCGCCCCTCCCGTGGTGTCGTGGTCGCTGGCCGTGGCTCTGCAGCTGATGCTGTTTCCCGAAACCCCCGCCGAGGTACTGCGCTCTTCCGCTTCCCGTGGCGCCGAAGCGCCCGGATCGTCGGTTCTCGAACAGGCCGAACCTGCGCCGGTCGTCGGCGGGGCCCCGCTGTCACCGATCGCGCAGGAAGTGCTGAAGGTGAGCTCGGCGTTGTTCGCCGAATGCGGCTACTACTCGGTCGGCATGGAAGAGATCGCAGCGGCGGCCGACGTCAGTCGCGCGACCTTGTACCGGTACTTCAGCACCAAGGACAAGATCCTCGCCGAACTGACCCACCGGGCGGTCAACGGGATCGAGGTGCAGGCCGCCGCACTGCCGAAGATTGCCGGTTCGCTGACCGAGTGGATGCTTGGCTACGTCCGATTCCATCGCGCCTACCGCGGTGTCATCCGGGCGTGGTTCGACGGCACGGTGGCAGAACAGCTCTCCGGCGCGGATGTCGACCACGGCATCGGCGCGATTCACCAAGCGGTTGCCGCGCTGCTGTCCTCCGTCGACCTGCCGGCCGGCATCGACGCCGATGTGGCGAGCGCGGTATTCATGGCGGTGCTGGGCCGGATGAGCGAGCCGACGGCAGGACCCAGACCGGACAGTGACGAACGCGCCGCGGAACTCATGGTGACGCTGCTGCGCCGTTCCGTGCTGCGTGAAATGCCCGCTGGATAGCTCAGCCGGCGTCCGCCGTCTGTGCGTCCACCGCCAGTTGGGCGCGGAGCCGTTTCTTATCCACCTTGCCGCTGGCCAGCACGGGTAGTTCGGAAACCAAAACCAGGCGGCGTGGCACCTTGTAGCGGGCCAGCCGCCGTCGCACCCCGTGCTGCAGCGCCTCCAAAGTCGGCGAGTTGCCGGGCGACGGCACGACGACGGCACAGACCGCCTCGCCCCACCGGTCGTCGGGCACCCCGACCACCGCGCAGGCCGCCACCCCGTCGACCGCGCTGATCGCGTTCTCGACCTCGGGCGAGTACACGTTCTCTCCGCCGCTGATGATCACGTCCTTCTTGCGGTCCACCAGGTACAGCAACCCACGTTCGTCCATCCGGCCCACGTCGCCGGTGTGACACCACCCGTCTCGCAGGGTGGCCCCGGTGGCCGCCTCGTCGTGCCAGTAGCCGCGGAACATCGAGTCCGAGCGCACCACGATCTCGCCGGCCTGCCCGGTGGGTACTTCGCGGCCGGCGTCGTCGACCACCCGCACCCGCGTGCCGGGAAACGGAAACCCAACCGAGCGCAGCCGCACAGCTCTATCAGGGTGGTCGAGGTCATGCAGTTCCCGCGGCAGCCCGGACACGATGACTTCGGTCTGCCCGTACAGGTTGAGAAAGCCCGCATCGGGGAGCATCGCGAGCGCCCGCTGCAGCGTCGCCATGGTCATCGGCGCGGCCGCATACACCACGGTGCGCACCGAGTCGATGGCCGCGCCGTCACCCACCTCGTCGAGTAGCGCCTTGAGCATGACCGGCGCCAGGTGCAGCAGCGTGATCCGTTTCGTCGGCGATCAACCGCACCGCCTCGGCGGGGTCGAACTGTGACTGCAGCACCACGGTTCCGCCGCGGGCGTGCAGGCCGCCGGCGATAGCGAGCGCCCCGACGTGGAACATCGGCATGTTGATCAGCCCGCGGTCGAGGCTGCCGCAGCGCATCTCGTTGTTCATCGTGAATGCGACGTCGCGCATCTCGCGCTGCCCCAGGATGCAGCACTTGGAGGCGCCGGTGGTGCCGCTGGTGAACAGCAGGTAGGCGATGTCGTCGGGCTGGGCGACGAACTCGGGTTCGCCACCGCGGCCGCCCTCGATGAACCGCTCGTAGTCGATCGCCCCCGGCGGCGGCTCACCGCCGATCGTCACGAGCATGGGTGCGTACGACAGTTCGGCCGCGACTTCGGCGAGCACAGGAACGAACTCGCCGGTGCAGAAGACGATCGCCGGGGTCACCCGGCGCAGCACGTCGTCGATCTCCGGCGCGGAGAGCCGAAAGTTGATGGTGGCCATGATGATTCCGCTGAGCTGGGTGGCGGCGTGCAGCTCGCCGAATTCGATGCCGTTGCGGCTCATCACCGCGATGCGGTCCTGGCGCCGCACTCCGGCCGCGGCCATCGCCGAGATCAGCCGCACGGCCCGGTCGCGCAGCTTCGCGTGGCTGATGCTGCGATCGCCGTGGTGGTAGGCGATGACGTCCGGAAAGCGCACCGCGTTGTCGGTGACGACGTCGCCGAGAGTCATGCCGTCAAGCCGGTGCATAGCTACATTCAACGCGTTTGCGGCCGGCGATCGCTATCACCAGATGAACCGGGCGATCAGCTCGGCTACCGCGGCAGGCTTGTCCACGCCGTCGATCTCGACGGTGTGACGCACGGTCAGGTTGACGGTGTCGTCATCCACCCTGGTGGCGTCCGCGAGTTCGGACCGGACCCGGATGCGGCTGCCCGCGGTGACCGCGGACAGGAACCGCACCTTGTTCAGGCCGTAGTTGATGCCCAACTTCGCATTCTCGACCCGATAGTTGTCCTTGCTGACGCCCGGGATGAGCGACAGCGTGAGAAAGCCGTGCGCAATCGTTGCGCCGTAAGGACTCTCGGCCTTCGCCTTCTCGACGTCGACGTGGATCCATTGATGATCCATCGTCACGTCGGCGAACGCGTCGATACGGCCCTGGTCGATGTCCACCCACCGGCTGACCCCGAGTTCCTGGCCGATCGTCGCTACCGCGTCGTCCACGGACTTGATCACCTTCACTGGCTGCTCCCGTCGTCGGCGCCCACATACAGCTATCTATTTAACGGTATAGACTGACCACACTCGCCGGGCAACCAGCCCGCGAAGACGATCAGGGAGACACATGGGCACCACCACGTCGCGCGCAGCCATCGTGGCCGCAGCCCGCACGCCGATCGGCACGGCGCGGAAGGGCACATTGGCCAACATGCCCGCGATCGAACTCGCCAAGCCGGTGGTCGCCGCAGTGGTGGACCGGTCCGGTCTCGCCGCATCGGACTTCGACGACCTGGTGCTCGCCGAGAGCCTTCAGGGCGGCGGCGACAGCGCCCGGTACGTCGCGGTGGACCTCGGGCTAACCGAAATTCCCGGCCTGGCCGTCAACCGCCAGTGCGCGTCCAGCCTCTCCGCCATCGCCGTCGGAGCGGGTCAAATCGCAGCCGGCATGAGCCGCGCCATCTTGGCCGGCGGCATGGAGTCGCTGTCCACCGGACCGATTCTGCAGAAGCGCAAGCCCTTCACCACCGGCAAGTCCCCCGAGGACTACGAACAATGGTTTCCGCTGTCGCATCCGCCGACCTCCGACGCGCCAGCCCTGGACATGTCCATCACCGTCGCGCACAACTGCGCGGTTCAGTACGGCATCTCCCGCGAAGCACAGGACGAGTGGGCACTGCGCAGTCATCAACGCGCGATCGAGGCGATCGATGCCGGTGCGTTCGTCGACGAGATCGTGCCGATCGCGGTGCCGCAGGCCGACGGCACCACGATCACCTTCGCCGTAGACGAGCATCCCCGGCGAGGCAGTTCGATCGAGTCGCTGGCGGGCCTGAAAGTGCTGCATCCCGAGATCGACGGTTTCACCGTGACCGCAGGCAATTCCTCCGGCATCAACGACGCCGCGGCGGTGGTGGCCCTGGCCGCCCCGGGCACCGGCGGCAACGTGCTGGCGCAGGTGCTGTCGTGGAGCGCGGTCGGGGTGGCCCCGAACCGCACGGGCAGCGGACCGATCACCGCCATTCCCAAGGCACTCGAGCTGGCCGGCCGCAAACTCGAGGACGTGGCGCTGTTCGAGATCAACGAGGCATTCGCAGCCCAGGCGGTGGCGTGTGCCCGCGAACTGGGACTCGACGAGCAGATCGTCAACGTCTACGGGTCCGGCATCAGCCTGGGCCACCCGATCGCCGCGACCGGTGCCCGGATGGTTACCTCCGCGATTTACGAACTGCGCAGGCGCGGCGGAGGAATCGGCGTGCTGTCCATGTGCGCCGGCGGTGGCATGGGCGCCGCGATGGTCATCGAGGTGGCCTGACATGGCCGCACTGATCACCGAGGGACTGTTCCGGGTCGACGGCGACCGCGCGGTCCTGTTCGCATCCCGCAGGCGTTCTTCCGGCGTGGTGAAATTTCCTGCAGAGCGGCCCGAGCTCTTCGACGGCGACCCGGAAATCCAGGGAGACATCGAGCCGATCGAATTGTCCACCGAGGGAACCCTGTACACCTACACCACCCAGGAGTTCGCGCCGCCGTTGCCGTACAAGGGCAATCGGGATCCGAAGGTGTTCCGGCCGTACGTGGTGGGCTTTGTCGAGCTGGCCGAAGGCGTGCTGGTGGAGACGCTGATCGTCGGCGCGCCGGCCGACCAACTGCGGATCGGCCAACCACTCGTGTCCACCACGACCACGTTGGAGACCGGCGACGGCCAGTCACTTCTGACGTTCGCGTTCCGCCCGGGGGACTAAGGTTCATCCGGTGACGGACCTGGGCTTCCCGCCCTTCGGGCTTCATCCTCTGCACGGCGTGCACGAGCCCACGACCGATAACCCCTCACGGCGTCCCCGGTCCGTGCGTCGGACCACGTCGATCGACATGACCCGTGACGAGGGCTCGCTGGACCCGGTCTACCTGAACGGGCGGGCACGCGATCTGTGGACGGCAGCCGACGGAGCTGTGACCGAGCTCTGCTCGGCGACGCTCTCGGCCACTATCGAGTTGATTGCCCGCGTCATCCGGCACGTCGAGGTGACACCGCCGGTCGCCGCGATGTCCCGGCTGGCGGGCGCACCCGCGATGAGCGGGTTCCGCGCCGCGGCCGACAAGGTGGCTCCCGAGCTGCGGCGGGACCGCGACCTGCGCTACACGCTGCTCGACGACGTTCCCGTCGCCACGCTGATATCCGGCCATGCGCTGTCGGCGTCGAACCTGCTCGGGGATGTCGCGAAGTCCGGGTATTACCTGCCGGTCGCCGACCAGTGTGCGGGCTTCGCGACCGGCGGGTTACTGCTGACTTCGTTCGAGGCAGGCGATCCCGTGATCGTCACCGGCCCGGAGGCTCCCGACCTCGATCACGGCGAAGATCCGCAAGCCTGGCACCAGGTGGCGCTGTTGCCGCGTCACGCCATGCGCCGCAGGCGGCGCATCGATGTCTACCGGGGTGAGTCGCCGTCACGGATGGGCATCGACGCGATGTTCCGTGACAGCTATGTGCGGACCGACGGCGTCGAGACGATCATCCACGAATACACACTGGCCGCGGAGGTCGACGCCGACTCCGGCGTGATCGCCGAATCCGTTGCCACCCCGCGGGTGCTGCCGTGGCAGGAGTGTCCCGGAGCGGTCGCGAGCGCACAGCGGATCGCCGGTATGACGTTGAGCGACTTGCACTTCCGGGTCCGTCACGAGTTGTTCGGCACCAGCACGTGCACCCACCTCAACGATCTGCTGCGTAGCGTCGCCGATGTCGAAGCGCTGATCGACCTCGTGCGCTAACGCAGGTGGTGGACAGTCATGCGTTGGCGAACGAGAACGTCACCGTACGGCTGACCGTCATCCTGGCGACACCCTCTTCCGTAGGCGGCCACGACACCGTGCCTTGCGAGATGACACCCCGGATGGCGCGGTAAGTGGCGAAGGTATCGGCCACCAAGCAGGCCTGCGCCCCGCCGCTCGACGCGAGGTGGCGCTCGGCCCCGTCGACGTCGATGGTGAGCGTGGCGTCGTCGAAGTCCACCACCCGAGCAGGCAGGGCCAGCAGGTGGTCGTCCTCGCCGAGGATGCAGATGGCACCTTTCGGTGCTGCAGAGAGGAATTCGGCGAGTTCGTGGTCGGACATCGCGGTCGGCCCGCTGCGGCGCTTAACCACCATGATCGGTGGGCAGGTTGGCGGCGCGGACGTCGGAGAGCGTCAGCCTGATGATCGACCGCTTGCCACTCAACATTCGTTCGCGGACCTCTGCCACGACCGAGTCGGGCACGCGGTCATCCGATGAGCCGATGCCGATCAGGTCGTCGACCTCAGCCGGGGCAGGTTGGTAGACCTGCGCCGTACCGCAGACCGAGACCCATTCCGCGTCGTCACCAATCAGGCACGCCGTCTCGGCGTCCGCGAGCAGGTGCCGGACCTTGGCGCTCTTGGTGTAGGTGGAGAAGTAGAGCCAGCGGTGAGCTGGCCGGTAGGCGACCGACCGCATGGCATAGCCGATCGGACGCCGGGCGCCGTCGCGACAGAAGAGAAACACGCGATGGTTCGCGCGGATGAACTCGACGACGCCCGGCGCGTCGAGTGACAGCGGGGTCACGGCGCGAGAGGCGTTGCCATTGCGACGATCATCTCGGCGACCACCGCGATCATCTCGTCGCGGTCGACCGCCACGGTCTGCCGGTGCACCGTGTACCAGGCCCGGTCCAACAGTCCCATCACCGCGACGCCGATGACATCCGGCGAGTGCGCACCATCGCCGGCGATCGCCTGGCCAAGTTTCCACGACGCCCGGGTCACCATGCGGTTGCGCGAGTTCCGGAAGTCGTCGTCGTCGGGCGCCGAGTGCGCCGACGCGAGCACGAACGCGCCGTGGTGGTCCATGTAGTCGAAGTAGTGGCCGACCCAGGCCCGGATGTCGGCCGGACCGAACGGTTGGTCTGCCTCGGCCCACTGCGCGATGACGGCGAGCGCCTCGTGGTACGCGGTGTTGCCGAGGACGTTGAAGATCTCGCGCTTGTCCTTGAAGTAGGTATAGAAGCCGGCCCGCGAGATGCCGCACGCCTCAGTGATCGCGTTGATCGGCGTACCCGCATAGCCGCGCTCCAGAAAGAGACGACGGCTGGCGTCGAGGATCGCCGACCGGGTGCGCTCACCGCGGGTGGCGTCCAGTTGCCGATCGGCGGGCGAAGCCGCGGTCACCGTCATGCGGCGACTGTATATGACAGTATCGTCAAGTGCAATCACTGCAGCTCAAATGCCTGTATTCACTTTCTAATGCATAGACTTGACACAATCGTCAGGTTGCGCGAGACTCGTAGCCGAGCCGTATATCGAGCAGCGAGAGGCATGCCCATGACCCAATTCAAAGATGCACCGATCTTTGACGCCGACCAGCACATGTACGAGACGCCTGATGCGCTGACCCGGTACCTGCCCGAGCAGTTCCGGCCTAAGGTGCAGTTCGTGCAGATGGGCCGGCACACCCGGATCGCGATCCTGAACAAGATCACCGATTACATGCCGAATCCGACGTTCGAGCGGGTCGCCGCTCCCGGCGCGCATGAGAAGTTCTACTCCGGCCAGAACCCCGAGGGACTGTCGATGCGGGAGATGTCCGGCCGTGGCATCGACACGCCGCCGGGCGCGCGCAACCCCGAGGACCGCATCGCCGAACTGGACCGCCAGGGAGTCGACGCATGCCTGAACTACCCCACGCTGGCCAACCTGGTCGAGCATTCGGCCGCCGAGGATCCCGACCTGACGGTGGCGATCATCCACGCCCTGAACCAGTGGATGCTCGAGCACTGGGGCTTCAGCCACGCCGACCGGATCTACTGCACACCGGTGCTCAACCTCGGCATCGTCGACGAAGCCCGTCGCGAGCTCGCCTACCTCCTGGACAACGGCGCCAAGGTCGCGCTGATCAAGCCCGCACCGGTCAACGGCTACAAGGGTTGGCGCTCCCCCGCCCTGCCCGAGTTCGACCCGTTCTGGCGCGACGTCGAGGACGCGGGGTTGCCGATCGTGTTGCACGCCAGCCAACCTCCCTTGCAGGAGTACATCGACAAGTGGGAGCCGCCGTCGACCAGCAGCGCGTTCGAGATGTCGGCATTCAAGTGGACCGCGCTCGGTCACCGCGAGATTGCCGACATGCTCACGAGCCTGATCTGCCACGGCACCTTGACCCGGTTCCCGAAGCTGCGCATCGCCAGCGTGGAGAACGGCAGCGCCTGGATCAAGCCGCTGTTCGACGACCTGCAGTCGACGTACAACAAGATGCCGCAGAACTTCCTCGAGCATCCGCACGACGTGTTCCGCCGCAACGTCTGGGTCAGCCCGTTCTGGGAAGGCTCGGTAGCCGACGTCGTCCAGACGGTCGGCTGGGACAAGGTGATGTTCGGTTCGGACTGGCCGCACCCCGAGGGCCTGGCCGAGCCCAAGCGTTACTGGCAGTACGCCGAGGGCATGGACGAGCGGCGCACCTACGACTTCATGGGCGACAACGCGCGCCGGTTCATGGGCCTACCGCTGGCCAACCCTGACCCGGCCGCCGTGCGGCCGCCTGAGTTCGCCAACGCCTGACGCCGCGCCGAGCTGGCGGCCGATTTCCTGGTTGCGCCGCGCGCTCGAAGTTCGGCACCGGGCGTCCGGATCGGGTGGATCGACCACGAACGGCGGCGGGCATACTCGGCCGGGCGGGCGACCTCGGGGGTTGATCATCGTGCCCTCGAAGCCGCCGTGGATGTGCCGGTGCGGCCGCCAGGTCCGTGTGGTCCTCATCGACGTCGATGTACGGAGCCCCCAAAGAACGGGTCGGTGCACGTGTCAGCGCTGAGGTCGATCGTGCTCACGAGACGGCGACCCGGACCTGCGCGACGTTGGCGATCCGGCACGAGGTCGCGGCTGGGTCGCCATCTCGGTGCGAGTGAACCCGGCCGGTCACGAAGTACTCGCCTGGCCGATCGAACGCGTGCTTGGTGGAGAGCGTGACGGATGCCGCCGACCCGTCGATGTCATCGTGGCTGAACGGGAAGCAGCCGGTGCCGTCGAAGTCCCAGTCGGCGGACACGATCGTGCCGGCACCGGGTGGGACGGTCGCCCGCAGCTCCAGCTCGACCGCTTCGCCCACCGCCACCTCCGCTCGGTCACTGCCGTTGACGGTGACCGCGATGACCGCTTGGATGCCGCGACGCTGCGCAGCGTCCGGGGACAGGATCACCTTGTTCTCGACGTAGTCGAAGGCGGTGTCGACGGGCTCGATGCCGTCCTCCACCCACGCGATCAGATCGGCGAGCGACTGCTCGATGTGCGGGAGGTAGTCGATCAGCCAGGTGTTGCTGGCCCGGTTAGGCAGCGAGGGCACCATCATCGAGGGGCCGTGCTCGGCGTTCTCGACCCAGCGGATCCGGAACCGCTCCTTGGCGCCTTCCTCGCCCTGCGCCCGCAGCACGGCCTGGCGGTAGACGATCCCCTGCGAGGGCCACAGCGACGAGTCCTTGGTGTGGTGGACCCAGAGGAGCTTGCCGCGGTAGAGCCCGGAGTAGCCGACGCCCATAAGCGCCGACTGCCGCGGCACAGGGTGCTGCGGGAACACGGGTCGATCGTCGACGCGGAGGGAATCGAACTGTGGCTCGCTCATCAGGTGGTGCCGGGCGAAGTAGTGGAAGGCCAGGAAGTCACGGTTGTCGACCTGCACCTTGTCGCCGGGCAGCACATCGGTGAACCGGAGCAGGTTGGCATCGCCGGCGCCGTCGCAGTAAAGGACGTCGTCGGCGTGGGCTCCGCAGTAGAGCCGCCGTCCGGTCGCCGCGCCCGTGAGCAGGGTGACGCTCGAGCCGAGCCGGTAGCCCGCCTGCCCGAGGCCCTCGAGCTCGACCACCATGGGCAGCGAGGGGTCTCCGAGGCTGGAGAATACGGCGACCAGCATCCGGAAGTTCTGGTGCCGGGGCTCGAGGAAGCGTGGATCCTCGAGGACGTCGAGAGCCGTGAGCACCTTGGTCACGGTCGCTCGTGTGCTCAGGATGTCGCCCTCGACGACGTCCGACTGGTCGAAGCCGACGTAACCGGGCTTGGTCCAGAAATCCTCGAAGTAGGTGGGGTCCTGCTCGAGCAACGATGTGGCCATCGAGGTCCAGAGCCACATCTGGCCGAGGGGCTTGCCAATCATGTACTCGTCGCCGCGCGGGAAGCCTTGCCGGTACAGGCTGGCCAGCTCCTCGCGCTGGTGGGTGGTCAGCCCGACGAAGGGGTCGCCATGCCCGCCGGGCGCCATGGCGTCGGCGATCTCGTCGGTCTTCTCGCCGAGCAGGCGTTGACAGTTGAACATCGTCGCGAACGACATCACCTGGGCGCCTTCGATCTTTTCCGTGTTGCCGTGCTCCACGATCGGTCCGCCGCCCATGAACGGCAGCGCGCCGTCCCACGCGTCGGGCGCGTTCTCGAGGCACAGCGGTGACCTCCGACCTCCGCCCGAGCCTCCCCAGACGTAGGCGTGGTGCGGCGCCTGGCCGTAGACCTGCGCGGCGACGAACTTGGCCAGTCGGGCCGTCTCGGCGCTGGCGCGGTGCCCGTAGAGGGTCGGGTCGTCGCCCCCTCGGGGGTCGAGGTCGTCACCGATGTGGCCCTGGTTGGACTCCACCATGCACCCGCCGAGGCGGGCGCACATCCGCAGCCCGCCGAGGAAGTCAGCCATCAGGTCGTTGCCGAAGGCGTTCTCGTGGCCGCCGTGAGCGCCCTCGAGCGGCTGGAGGATCCGGCCGCGGTACTGCCCGTCGGTCGGGAACCAGAACGCCCAGCGAGTAGCGGTGTCCTCGAACCCACCGTGGACGTAGCGATGAGGGATCGGTTCCGACCGCTCCTCGTCGACGTCCACGTACGGCGTACCGAAGAACCCGTCCGTCGACACGTACCCGGCAATGTCAACCGTGCCGTTGCCGACCTCCGAACGCTGACCAGTCTCGGTCATCGATGCCTCCCTACAGTCGTGACGCCGCCACTTGGTTGCCCGCCGGACGCAAAAGGTTGCGGGTGTCTGCCAACTTTTGCACCCTCTGTCATGCTTTGTCTAGAGTCGTGTTGTGATGGCTAATCCCGCCGCTCAGGCCGCGCTCGTCGAGGAAGGGGTCTGGGATCGTCGCCGTCGCCTCGTCGCGGGCGAGATCGAGCAGGTCGCGCTCCGGTTGTTCGCTGAACGGGGCTACCACAACGTCACGACCGACGACATCGCCCGGGCGTGCAACATCTCCGCACGGACGTTCTTCCGGTACTTCGCCGCGAAACGCGACGTGCTCCTCGCCGTCCCGCGCCGCAGCCTCGTTGCCCTGTGCGGCGCGGTCGACCAGCGCCCCGCGGACGAGGACCTCCTCACCTCCTGGCGAGAGGCCGCCATCTCACTGCTCGGCGGCGACGAGGTCGATCTCGCCCTGATCGAGCAGCTCAAGGTGCTCGTCGGTGACAGCCCCGACCTCGTCGAGACGATCAACGGCGATGCCGAGCTCACCGAGCGGTTCGTGCGGACCAACGCCGAGCGGCTCGGCGTCGATCCGATGACGGACCTTCGCCCGATCATCGTCGCAGGGGCCGTGCGCAACGCCCTCATTGCCACGCTGGACCAGTGGTCCTCCGGTCGCGCCGACGACCTCGCGCGATCCTTCGGCGAGGCCTTCGACATCCTGGCTCGCCTAGACACCATCGGTGGTCGACCCGCCCCCAAGACCTCGCGTTCGCGCGCCCGGCGCACGTAGCCGAGCCGAACCGCCCGCCCGCCTCCCCCCGAGCAGGAGTCTCCCCTTGGCCTTCCGAAGTCTGACGTTTGCGGATTTCAGATGGAAGGAAGGAACCAAGGGCCGTGCCTGACGGTCGGTGTCGCGCATCCTCGTGCCGCCAAGTCCATCATCCGCTCACCGACGTACCCGATCTTGGCTCAGGCACAAACCCGTCGATACTCGTGGACGGAAGTCTGCGATCGTGTGGGATTCCGGCCAGCTGCACCACATGTACGGGCGACTGATCGCACTGCTCGACGTCGAAACCCCGCATGAACTCGAGCAACGGATTGGGAGCGGATTTACCTGTCCGCCAAATGCTTTCGAACCGCTCGAGGCCGTAGCGGCCGGAAGCCGCCGCGGAGGCAGCGCGTTCCACACCGGCGACCCGGGCGCCGAGCCCGCCGCTGATCCAGGCGCCGATCGTCTGCTCGTTCGTCACGGGTTGGGCACCCGGGGATTGTCGGGAAAGAACAGGATGCGGGCGATCACCAGAGGCAGTGTCAAGAACACCGCGTAGAGGACGTTCATGCCGACAATCCAGGCGACGATCTGGTGCGCCCGCTGACCCCAGCTGGTGACGGCGGGCGGAACGGCGAGCGCGCGTTCGAACCAGGTGCGTCCTGTGTCGTCGCGCCGGTCGAGGCTGGCGACCGTGGCAACGGCGAAAATTCCCAACGGGACACCCTGGTAGATCAGCTGCAGGCCGCCCTTGTCGGTGTGGATGGTCGGCCCGATCGACTCCAGGTATTGGAACCAGTTCGTCAGGTAGGACACGCCGTCCGCAGTGACGAAGTTCCACAACATGAACGGGATGAAGATGGTGATCAGCAGCGCGGCAATGTAATGAACTGAGGCATAGCGACGGCGAAACCATCGGAAGAGCGTCAGCACGGCGGCGAACCCGCCCGCATAGAACCAGCCGTACCCGGCCAGCACGTAGACCGGTTTGTTAGGGGTGGTGTACGGGGACTTGCCCCACGGCAGCAGTGCGAGGTCGGGGTTGTAGTAGAGGTAAGCACCCCAGTCGGCGTAGAACTCCTGCCACCACATGGTGAAGCACCCGATGAACAGAAGCGCCGCGGTATCGGGCTGGCCGTTCTTGCGCCAGCGGTAGAGCAGGAACGCCGCCACGCCCGCGAAGGCGATCCAACCCCCGATCTCCACCAACCATGCGGCATTCGACGGCGGCAGCGGTCCGTCCGCCAGCACGCCACCCGTAGCAGTAGGCATCGTTGCCCTCCCTCCTCAGTCGCTGGCAGGCAGCGGCTTGGCCTCCTTGATTGCCAGGGGCGTGGTGCCGATGCTGAGCGAGCCGGCGCCGGCCTTGGTCACCAGCACCTCGGCCCCGCCGTCATCGATGTAGCGCTTACCCATAGTGCTGCCGCCGGCGAAGGCGGGATCCAGCGCCGCGTCTGGGGATCGTTGGCCATCGAGGGGCAGCATCGGCAGGCCACCGCACCGCAGATCGTCGAGGCTGTCGGCCGCCTTGACAACAATCACCTGGGTGTCGCACACCTGACTCTGCAAGCGGGTTCCGTTCTTGATCAACCTGGTTCCTTACTCCGTTCGAGAATCAGATATATAGTTATAGGCTTAGCGGCATCAAAGTCAACGCGCACTTCTGCCGCAGGCGGGTTCGACCGTGACGCATAACCGAAGAAGACGCATGCCGGAAGAAGGAGCGCAATGAGCGGGACGCCCGAAATCGCCATCATCGGTGTCGGACTTCATCCGTTCGGGCGGTACGAGGACCGGTCGGCGCTGGAGATGGGTGCCGTGGCGATCAGTAGGGCCTTGCGCGACGCCGGCGTGCAGTGGTCCGACGTCGGCAGCCTGTACGCGGGCAGCCTCGAGGTCTCCAATCCGGAGGCGGTGACCGGCCTGGCCGGCATGACCGGCATCCCGGCGCGGGCCACGCTGAGCGGCTGCGCCACGGGTAACTCACTGTTGACCCTGGCCGCCCACGACGTGCAACTCGGCGAGGCCGACATCGCGGTGGGCGTCGGACTGGACAAGCATCCGCGTGGGGCCTTCGGTGCCGACCCCTCAGTTTCGGGGCTCCCCAAGTGGTACGGCGACCAGGGCATGTTCCTGACCACCCACTACTTCGGCACGAAGATCATGCGCTACATGCACGATCACGGGATCAACGAGGAGACGCTGGCCCGCGTGGCGGCCAAGAACTTCGACAATGGCGCGCTGGCCCCACATGCATGGCGGCGCAAGCCCATGAGCGTCGAGGCAATCCTGAACTCGCCCGTGGTGAATGCTCCACTGCGCCAGTACATGTACTGCAACCCGAACGAGGGGGCTGCCGCCGTGGTGGTGTGCCGCGCCGAGGCGGCCAAGCAGTACACCGACACGCCGATCTACCTGCGTTCGACCGCGTTGCGCAGTCGCCGCGAAGGCGCCTACGAACTGCTGCGCACTTCGATCGAGCTGCCTATCGTGCCCGGAACGACGGCCGAGGCCGCCCGCGCCGCCTACGAGTTGGCCGGCATCGGCCCAGAGGACGTCGACGTCGCTCAGCTTCAGGACACCGACTCCGGCTCCGAGATCATCCACATGGCCGAGACCGGGCTATGTAAGGACGGCGAACAGGAGGCGTTGCTCGCCGACGGGGTCACCAAGATCGGCGGGCGCCTGCCCGTCAACACCGACGGCGGCCTGCTCGCCAACGGCGAGCCGGTCGGCGCCTCGGGGCTGCGGCAGGTCTATGAGCTGGTGCAGCAGCTGCGCGGCACCGCCGGCGAACGTCAAGTGCCTAACGACCCTCGGGTCGGGCTGGCCCAGTTGTACGGAGCACCCGGAACGGCTGCGGTCGCCATCCTCTCCAGGTAACCCAACGAAGGGAGTTAGAGCAGATGACCGACACCCAGGCGGAATCGTTGCCGCGTGCCGAGGTGGACCTCGACCACCACTCGCCCGAGTTCCGCGAGGACCCCTACGGCCGATTTCGCAAGATGCGCGAATCGGGCTGTCCGGTAGCGCATTCCGAGCACTATGACGGATTCTGGGCGCTGGTCGATTACGCGTCAGTCTTCGAGGCGGCCCGCGACGACGAGCTGTTCAACTCCTACCCGTCGGTGGGAGTGCCCGCCAGCGGTATGCCATTCCCCATCCTGCCCATCGAATCCGATCCACCGCACACTCAGGAACTACGCGAGGTCACGCTGCGGCAGTTCTCCCCCGGGTCGGCCGAACGCGCGCGATCGATCGCCGTCGAGATGACCAATGCGGCGATCGACGAATTCATCGAGCGCGGCGAGTGCGACATCGTCGGCGAGTTGACCACACCGTTGCCCGCCCGGCTGATTCTCAGGCTGCTCAATTGGGACGAGTCGCGGGCGATGGACTGGGTGAGCTGGGTGCACACCACCGTGCACGAGCGCGCGCACGAACCCGACAAGGCGGCGTTGGCCGGCATGGAGCTGTTCGGGGAGATCAGCAAGCAGATGGAGCAGCGCCGCGCCGAGGGTTTGGGCGACGACTTGTTCAGTGACATCCTGCGCGGCACGCTCGACGGCGCGCCACTGGACGACATCCAGATCACCATGTACGGCTTCCTGATGATGCTCGGCGGGATGGACACCACGAGTGGTTTCACCGGCAACGTGCTGCTGCGGCTGTGCCAGGACCCCGAGCTGCGCAGGCAACTGATCGCTGATCCGAGCCTGATCAAGCGCGGCACCGACGAACTGCTCCGGTTGTTCACCCCGACCCTTGGTCTGGCACGAACCGTGTCCCGGGACACTGAGTTCCACGGACAACCACTGTGCCAAGGCGACCGGGCTATCCTCATGTGGGCGGCCGCCAACCGCGACCCGGCCATGTTCGAAGACCCCGACAAGCTGGACCTGTCGCGCGAAAATGCCAAGAAGCAGATGGCTTTCGGCGTGGGCATCCACCGCTGCCTGGGCTCGCATTACGCCAAGATGATGTTCCAGGTCATGCTCACCCAGGTCTTGGAGCGCCTGCCCGACTTCGAACTCGCAGGCGATTACGAACGGTTCGAGGACGCGGGTGAGGTGTACGCCGTACAAAAGCTGCCGATCAAGTTCACGCCCGGCCAGCGCATGAGTTGACGGGCCAGATTGGTCAAGTGTTGAGAACATGGCGGCAGGACGGGAGGCGCGGTGACGGCTGGCACCATCGCTGGGTTGCTGGACGACCGCGCCGCCAGGACACCCGATCATCCGCTGCTGCGTGACGTCACCGGCACGACGCTGACGGTGGCCGAGGTCGCCACCCTGGCCACACGGGCAACGCAATGGTTGTGGGACAACGGGGTACGGCCAGACGACACGGTCGCCTGGCAGCTGCCGTCGCACGTCAACGCCGCGATCGTGATGTTGGCGCTGGCCCGCGCACCGGTGACTCAGGCCCCGGTGCTGCACCTCTACCGCAGCCGCGAGGTGCACGCAGCCATCGACGTCGCCCGCGCTGACGTCCTGCTGGCCGACGAGTCGACGGCCGACAACGCGCCCGAGGGGGTCCGCACCGTTTTCGTGCCCACCGACCTGGTCGGGCAACTCCAGTCTTCGACCGCCGGGCCACACCCCGTGCTCGATGGGCCCCGCGCCGCGACCGACCCGCGCTGGGTGTACTTCACCTCGGGCACCACCGGCCGCCCGAAGGGCGTCGTCCACACGGACGCCACGTTGCTCAGCGCAGCACAGGGCTACGTCGCTCACATCGGGCTGGGCAGCCACCCCCGGGAAGTCGGCACCATCGCCTTCCCCATCGCGCACGTCGGCGGGATGGTTTATCTGGCCGGCGCACTGCTCGGCGACTTTCCAGTCCTGCTGATCCCCAAGGTCTGCGCCGAGGAGCTGCCCGGCCTCCTCGCCGAGCACCAGGTGACCGTCACCGGAGCCAGCACCGCCTTCTATCAGATGCTCCTGACGGCCCAGATGGCCGAACCGACAACCGATTTGCTGATGCCCTCGCTGCGAATGCTGATCGGCGGGGGGGCCGCCTGTCCGCCCGAGGTACACCGCCAGGTGCGCGAACATCTCCGCGTGCCGGTGGTGCACGCCTTTGGCATGACCGAGGCACCGATGATCTGCGTCAGCGAGGTCACCGACACCGACGAGCAACTGGCGAACAGTGCGGGCCGGCCGATCCCGGGATCGGAGGTGCGGATCGGACCGCTAAGCGAGATCGAGGTGCGCGGCGGCAACCTCACGCCGGGGTACGTGAACTCCGAACAATGGGATCCGGCGTTGACCGCCGACGGCTGGTTCCTTACCGGGGACAGGGGTTACCTGCGTCCCGACGGCCGCATCGTGGTTACCGGCCGAACCAAGGACCTGATCATCCGCAAAGGCGAGAACATCGCGCCCGACGAGATCGAGAACGAACTGCTGGCCCACCCGCTGATCGACGAGATCGCCGTGCTCGGTCAGCCCGACGACCTGCGCGGCGAACTGGTGTGCGCGGTGGTGCGACGGTCGCCACGGCACCGCGACGTTACCCTCGACGAGTTGTGTACGTTCCTCGACGCACGCGGACTGATGAAGCAGAAGTGGCCGGAGCGGCTCGTCGTGGTGGACGACTTCCCGCTGACCGGGCTGGGCAAGGTAGCCAAGTCCGAACTGGCGCAGCAGATCGCAGGAGGAGGCCGATGACGGCGTTGGCAGCAGACGAACGTCGTGAACTCGCGCAGTCCGTGCGATCCGCCTGCGAACGACTGGCCCCCGAGGAGCGGGTACGCGATGTCGCTTACGGCGACGGCGATGCCGCGCAATCCGGCTTCGACACCGAACTCTGGGACGTGCTGTGCAACCAGGTCGGCGTGGCGGCAATCGCGCTGCCCGAGAACCTCGGCGGCGCGGGCTACGGAACGTCGGCGCTTGGCGTCGTCGCCCACGAACTGGGTCGCGCGCTTGCGCCCGTGCCCTTCATCAGCTCGGCGGTACTCGCCGCCGGCCTGCTCACCGACCTGACCGAACGCGACCCCGACGCCGAGAAGCGGCTCAGCGAACTCGTCGAGGGCCGGCGCACCGCCGCAGCGGCCCTCACCGGGGACGGTGGGATGTGGCGCCGGAGCGCGGTGACGCTTCGAGCGGCGCGCTCGGGCGAGCACTGGCGTCTCGACGGCGTGGTGCGCCACGTGCTGGGCGGTGCTGCCGCCGACGACCTCGTGGTGGTCGCCGCAGCTGACGACGGCGAGCCTGCGGTGTTCCTGCTCGACCCGGACGTCGATGGCGTTGTCGTCGAAGCCGAACGCGTGCTCGACGGCACCAGACCGATGGCCACGGTCACGCTGAGCGCGGCATCCGCGGTGCGACTCTCTGGTGACGGGCCCGTCGACGACGTCGTCTCGCGCAACGTCGATATGACGCTGGCGGTGCTGTCCGCCGAACAGGTCGGTGCCTGCGAGCGGGTGCTGGAGCTCGCCACCGCGCACGCCAGGACGCGCGAGCAGTTCGGCCGCCCCATCGGCAGCTTTCAGGCCGTCAAGCACAAATGCGCGGACATGCTGGTGGACTTGGAGTGGGCGCGGTCGGCGTCGCAGGCAGCGCTCGAGGCTTTCGATACCGACGACGCGACGATCGCGAGCGAGACGGAGTGGCGCGCCAGCATGGCCAAGGCCGTGTGCTCGGAGTCGCTGCGAAATGCCGTGCACGCCAACGTCCAGATCCACGGGGGCATCGGTTTCACGTGGGAGGACTCCGCGCATCTGTACCTCCGGCGGGCCCGTACCGACGAGGTGTTGTTCGGTGCGCCCGCCCAACACTGGGACCGGCTGTCGACATTGACGAAACTGCTGTGAACGTTCACGACGTCGAGGACGTCCAAGCACTGCGCGCCCAGTTCCGCTCGTTCCTGGAGAACGCGCCCAAGCCTGCCGGCTTGAGGAATTACGGACCCACGCCCACCGCGGAGGACGTCGCACCGGGCCGCGCATGGCACCGTTATCTCGCCGACAACGGTTACACGTGCCTGCACTGGCCGCGCGAAGTCGGTGGCGCCGCAGCGACCGTGGCCTATCAAGCTATGTTCGCCGAGGAGTGCGCACGGGCTGGCGTGCCGCGTCAACTGAACATCACCGGGCCGGATCTGGTTGGCCCGGTGCTGATCAAGTTCGGCAGCCCGAAACAGAAGGACCGGTTCCTCGAGGGAATCCGGCTCGGCAAAGATGTCTGGACTCAGCTGTTCTCCGAGCCGGGTGCGGGGTCCGACCTCGCGAGCCTGCGCACGCGCGCTGAGCGCACTGCGACGGGTTGGCGCATCGACGGCCAGAAGGTGTGGAGTTCGGCGGCGGCCTCGGCCGACTACGGTTTGCTGCTCGCCCGCACCGGTCCCGACAAGCACCGCGACCTGTCGATGTTTGTCGTGCCGATGGACACTCCGGGTGTCACTGTGCGCCCGCTGACCCAGATGGACGGCGAGAGCAAGTTCAACGAAGTCTTCTTCGACGGCGCCGAACTGAGCGACGACGCACTCATCGGCGAGGTCGGCCAGGGCTGGACCCTGGCGATGGTGACGTTGGGGCGCGAACGCCTGACGCTGGGCTCCCAGGCGGTCGGGATGTTCCAGCTGCACGAGCGGATGGTCGACGCTGCCCGCGACCACGGTCTGCTCGACCCCGTGCTGTCACGGTCGATGACGCGGCTGTGGTCCCGGATGTGGCTGCTGCGCTACACCTGGCAACGCGCCATCGACTCCGGAGATCTCACGTCGTCGGCATTCTCGGTGCTCAAGCTGATGACCTCGGAGACCGACCAGGACCTTGGCGACATGGCCACCGAAGTGTTGGGCACCGATGCGTGCGTCGACCCCGCCGACGACGACCTGGTGCACCACATGCTGGTCGGGCGGGCGCAGACGATCTTGGGCGGCACCAGCGAGATTCAACGAAACATCCTCGGTGAACGGGTGCTTGGGCTCCCCAAAGAGCCACGGTGACAATGGAGTTGACCACAGCGGCGTTCACGCACGCGCTGCGCGCGGTGTTGCGCCCGGGCATGACCGTCGCCCTTGGCGACGGCGTCGGCGAGCTACGCTGCTTCGACGACGGTGCCTCGATCGGAACGGCGCTGAGCGCGGTGGCGCGCGAGGTGGGTTCGGTGCGGCTGCTGCTGGGCTGGCTGACCGCCCCGATCGACGGACTCGACGCCGACGCGTTCGCCGAGGTTGTCGCGTTGATGCCCGGTTGGGGTGTGCGCGAGGTGTTGCGCAGTCCGACGGCCCGGTTCCTGCCGACGCGGCTGGCCGCGATCCCGGCGCTGCTGACCGAAGTCTTGCGCCCCGATGTGTTGCTGACCCGGTTGGTGCAACGCGGCGATCTGCTGCAGTTCGGCACCGAGGTGTCCTGGCAGCGCGCGGCGATCGACAGCGGCGCAAGGACGCTCGGCGTCATCGACACCACCGCCCCCGCGGCGAGTGCCGAGCCGGCACTCGACCCGTCGGCCGTCGGAGTGCTCGGCACGGTCGGCGGCGGAGTCGTGCAACATGCGGAGCGCGCGCCCGAGCCGATTCACGACGCGCTCGCCGACGCCGTGCTGCGGCTCGTCCCGGAGGGCGCCCGACTTCAGTACGGGCCGGGGCAGCTGGGCACCGCCCTGCTCCGACGGGTTCGGGTGCCGTTGCACATCGACACCGGACTGCTCACCGACGCGGCGGTCGACCTCGACAAACGCGGCTTGCTGGCGGGCACCCCGTCCGCGACGTACCTGCTCGGCACCGACGTGCTCTACGACTGGGCCGACGGCCGCCCCATTCTGCGCGGCGTCGACTACACCCACGATCTCAGCCGGCTATCCCGCGGCGCGCCGCTGGTGGCGGTGAACACCGCGATCGAGCTCGACCCGTGGGGACAGGTCAACGTCGAAGGCGTCGGGGAGAAGGTGATTGGCGGCATCGGCGGGCACCCCGACTACTGCGTCGCCGCGAGGATAAGCCGCGGTGGGCTGTCGATCATCGCGGTCCCCTCTTCGACCAATGGCCGCTCACCCCTCGTCGCGCAACTGAGCCGCCCCGCCTCCACCCCCGCCCACGACATCGACGTCATCGTCACCGAATCGGGCCAGGCGGATCTTCGCGGCGCCGACTGGACGCAACGCCGCAGACTCATCACCAAGCTCTTCGACCACTAAAGGACAGCCAGCTATGACCACACTCGACGGAAGAGTCGTCCTCGTCACCGGCGGCGGACGGGGCATCGGCCGCGCACACTGTTTGGAGTTGGCCCGCCAAGGCGCGGCCGTCGTCGTGAACGATCCTGGCGTCGGCCGGGACGGTTCCGGCGGTGACGGCGCGGGACCCGCGGCAGACGTCGTCGCCGAGATCGAGGCTGAGGGGGGTAAGGCTGTCGCGCACACCGGTTCCGTGTCGGCATGGGACGACGTCGCGGACATGATCTCCACCGCCGTCGACACCTTCGGCTCGCTGACCGGCGTCGTGAACAACGCAGGCATCCTGCGCGATTCCATGGTCGCCGTCTCCACCGAGGCGGATTGGGACGCCGTCATCGCCGTGCACCTCAAAGGCACCTTCGCCGTCACCCGGCACGCCTGTGAGTACTGGCGGGCACAGTCGAAGGCGGGCAACCCGATTGACGCGCGCATTGTCAACACCGTGTCCGGGGCCGGGCTGTGGGGCAATGTCGGGCAGAGCGCCTACGGCGCGGCCAAGGCCGCGATCGCCAACTTGACCGTCGTCACCGCAATGGAGGCACAACGTTACGGCGTTGCGGTGAATGCGATCTCCCCGCTGGCGATGTCACGGATGACCGCGGATGTATTCGGCACCCGCGCCGACGATCCGGCGCTCGATCCCGCCCGCAGCTCCGCCGTGGTGGCGTGGCTGCAGTCCGCTCAGTCATCCTGGCTGACCGGCCAGATCCTGCGCATCAACGGCGATAAGCTCAGCCGCATCCAGGGCTTCACCGAAGCACCGGGCGTCTACCATGCCAAAGACGGCGCTTCGCTGACCTTTTCGGAGATCGGTCAGGCAGTCAGCTGGCTGTACGGCACGTTGCCGCGTGGACTGGCCGGGCCGTTGCCCGTCGAGTAGGACGGCGCCGCAACCAGTCGCATCAATCACACCAGCCTCCGGGAATTGGGGCGAGTTTGTCCACCTTTCCGCGACAATTCAGGCCGTTGAGGGCCGAACTGGGGTATGCCCACGGCGTTGTCGCTCGGAGCTGGGCAAAGGTGGTGCCCGCCGGTGCAGTGACTCCTGCGGCGGATGTGATTACCGCTGGCCAGGCTGCCGCCCGTGCGGTGGGTAACGGTGGCGTCTTACCGATTGTGCGCTACCGCGCCCGACTCGTAGCGTTGATGCAGGCTGCTCACGAGGAACTACCGGGAAGGGATAGCGCTGTGAAGAAGGTTCTCATCACTGGAGCAGGTACCGGATTCGGACACGAAGTGGCAATGCGTCTCGCCGAGAAAGGGTTCGACGTGATTGCCGCGGTTGAGATCTGGGCACAGGTACAAACCCTGAAGCGCCAGGCGGCCGAGCGGGGGGTCAACCTCCAGGTCGAGAAGCTCGACGTGACGGACGCCGGCGACCGCAAGAAAGCACTGGCGTGGGACGTCGAGATCCTGGTGAACAACGCCGGCGTCGGCGAGGGTGGCTCGACACTCGACATTCCCGCTGCCAACATCCGCCGACAATTCGAGGTGAACGTCACCGGCCCGCTGCTGTTGACCCAGCGGATCGCCAAGCAGATGATCAAGCGGGGCGAGGGTCGCATCGTATGGGTGTCTTCCCGGGAGGGCATCAACGTCAATCCCTTCACCGGGATCTATGCCGCCTCCAAGCACGCCGTTGAAGCCATCGCCGAAACCATGGCCAACGAGTTGCAGGAATTCAACATCGAGGTGGCAACCGTCAACCCGGGGCCGTTCCTGACCGGGTTCAACGACCGGATGTTCCAGACCTGGGAGAGCTGGGAGGACGATGAGTCGGATCGACTCTTTGACTACTCGAAACTGGCATTCCCCCGAGCACAATTCGACCCCGAGCCGGTGTACGCCACCATGACGGCGGTCGCTGCGGGCGAGATCGACAGCTACCGCAACCTGGAGCCTAAATCGATGCTCGAGGAGACCAAGCGCAACATCGAGGCTCCCTGGAACCGGAAGACGAAAGACGCCCTGGGCAAGCGGCCGGCCAACCTGCAGGCGTCATTCGAGATGAAACCGGAGACGCCGGTCTAGCTGAAGTACTTCAGCGGCCGTTCGACGAACTCGAACACCACCCCGTCGGGCGAGCGCAGGAACGCGATGTGCAGGCCTTCGATCTTCGTTCCTGGCAGCGGGCACCACACCGGATCACCCATGCGCTCAACCGAATCGGGAACACTGGCCAGTGCGTCGTGCACGTTCTCGACCCGCAACGCGCAACGGTAGAGGCCCTGGCGGTTGCCGCCCCACGGCACCGGGCTGGGTCCGGTGTCCGGATGCTGAACGACGGTGAGGCTGAATTGGTGCGCGTCCTCGGGCAGTACGTATCGTGCCACCACACACTCTCGTGACCTGGCGGACCCGCCGGGGGACAGTTGCTCGCCGGAGATCCTTGTCAGACTGGGCTTCTGGATCTCGACGAAGCCGATCGCGGTGAGGAAGTCGGCGGTGGCCATCGCATCGATCGCCGCGATCCTGATGCCGGCGAACAAAGCACCTTTCGCCCCGTCGTGCTCGGGAGAACTCTGACACAGCTCGAGCACCGCACCATCGGGGTCACGTACCAACACCGAATCGCTGCCGGCGATCAGGCCGTCAACGGGGTCACCGACGAGCATTCCCGCATCACGAAGCGATGCCGCCGTGCCCTGCAGGTCGTCGACGGCGAACAGCGTCGAGCGAATGCCCGGGCGAACCGGGTTACTGCTCGGGTCGTGTTTCAGCGGCGGTGTCCGGTACTCGATCGCCTCCAACGCGCAACCCGAGCGGCCACCCCTGGCATCGAAGAGAAACGCTGTCTCGCAGTATGTTTTGCCGTCAAGTCCGAGGATGGAGCCATCGATCGCCACCTCGGGGTCCGTTCGCATCCGCGCGGACAGTCGCAGGCGTTCACCATAGAGTCGCTCGGTGGCGTCCAACGATTCGACGTTGAGGTTGACGTGCAGAAAACGCCGCGCCAGCTCCTCAGCCGCCACTACAGCACAACCGAGTTGATCTTGAACTCGATGATCTCTTCTTCGCTGAAGCCGAGTTCGGCGAGCAGCGCATCGGTGTGCTCGCCGTGCTCCGGCGCCCGGTCTAGATCCAACGGCGTCTCATCGAACTGCACGGGGCTGGCCGCCAGGGCGAACTCGATGCCGCTGGTGTTAGTCGCCCGCGGCAGGTAGCCGTTGATCAGGGCCTGCTTGTCACTGTGTACTTCGTGAGCGGTATGCATGACGTCCCACACCCCCTCGAATCCGGCGAAGGCCTGCTCCCAGTGCGACAGGTCCTTCGATTCGAATGTCTTGCGCAGCTGGGCAATGCAGTCGGCCCGGTTTTGGAACCTCACGACCGCGCTGGCGTAGCGCTCGTCGTCGATCAAGTCGGTCCGGCCCAGCCGGTTGCAGAAATCCGCCCAGAACCGGTCGGCCTGCAGCAGCACAAAGGCGACGAACCTGCCGTCCTTGGTCTTGTAGATGCTGGCCACCGGGTTGGGCATCTCCGCAAGGTTGAACTTGGGAATGCCCTGTCCGGTGATGCCCGCGCCGACGATGTCGGGGCCCAGCTGCCAGATCGCGGCGTTGAGCAGCGACACGTCGACGACGGAAGGCTCGCCGGTCCGCTCTCGCTTGAGGAGGGCACCGGCGATACCCGCGGCGATGGACAGGCCACCGTAGACGTCACCGAACGCGGGCCGCTGAATCGGCGGGTAAGACCCGTCGCCCAGCGAGTAGGCGTCTCCGATTCCGCCGCGCGCCCAGTACGCCGCCAGGTCGAAACCGCCTTGAGCAGCCAGCTCACCCTTGGTGCCGTAGCCGTGCCCTCGGGCGTAGATGATCTTCGGGTTGCGGGCCCGGACGTGATCGACATCGATGCCCATCCGCTCGCGCGAGTCGGGCAGCAGGTTGGTCAGGAAGACGTCGGCGGTCTCGACGATCTTCATCAGCAGCTCGAGGCCGTCGGGTGTGCGGGTGTCGATGGCGACGCTGCGCTTACCCCGGTTCGGTTGCTCGACGAAGTGATTGACCCCGCCGGCACCAGAGACGATCCCGGAGCTGATCAACCCGCGTTGCGGGTCACCGGTCTCGGGGTGCTCGATCTTGATGACGTCGGCGCCCCAGTCGGCGAGCACCGCACCGGCGGCGGGCACGAACGTCCAGGCCGCGATCTCGACGACGCGGATTCCGCTGAGAATGTCGGTCACAGGGGATAGCCGATCGTCTTGGTCTGCAGGTGCTGTTCGAAGCCCTCGATGCCGTTCTGCCTGCCGATCCCACTCATCTTGTATCCGCCGAAGGGCGCGTCGGCGCCGTAGAACATGCCGCTGTTGATCATCAACGAGCCGGTGCGGATGCGACGGGCAACGGCCATGGCGCGCTCGTCGGAGCCATGGATTCCACCCGCCAGCCCGTAGGTGGAGTTGTTGGCCATCTCGACGGCGCCGTCGTCACCGCCGTCGTAGGGGGTGATGGACAGGACCGGCCCGAAGACCTCCTCCTGGAAGATGGTGTGGTCCGGTGCGACGTCGGCGACGACGGTCGGCGCCACGAAATAGCCGCGGTCCAGGCCGTCGGGCACACCGCCACCGACGGTGATGCGGCCGCCGTCACGCTTGGCGATCTCGATGTAGTTCAGCACCCGGGCCTGTTGCTTGGCCGATACCAGCGGCCCGCAGAAGGTGTTCGGGTCCGCGGGGTCGCCGACGGTGAGGGCGCCGAAGGTGGCGGTGGCGACCTCGACGGCCTGGTCGTAGTGCGACCGGGGCACCAGCATCCGGGTGGCCAGCGCGCAGCCCTGGCCGGAGTGCATCAGTGCGCCGATACAGCCGGGCAGCGCCGCGTTCATGTCGGCGTCGTCGAGCACGAGGTACGCCGATTTGCCGCCGAGCTCGAGCATGTTGCGCTTCATGGTGTCGGCCGACAGCCGCTGGATCAGCTTGCCGACCGAGGTTGACCCGGTGAACGACACCATGTCAATTCGCGGGTCGGTCGCGAGCACCTGGGCGATGTCGTTGTCCGACGCCGGAACGATGTTGACGACGCCGGCCGGGATGTCGGTCTTCTCGGCGATGATCCGGCCCCACCGCAGCGCGCTCCACGGCGTCTCGATCGCCGGTTTGAGCACCATCGTGTTGCCGGTGGCCAGGATCTGGCCCACCTTGTTGCTGATGATCTCGAACGGGAAGTTCCACGGCGTGATGGCGCCGACGACGCCCATCGGCTCCTTGACCACGACGCGGTTATAGGGCACGCCCATCTTGGCGTCCTGGTCCAGCATCCGCTCCCACTGGAAGGTGGAGATCAGCTGGGCGGGGTACCGGATGGCGTCGGCCAGCGGCCAGCCCAGCTGTGCGATGTGGGTCATCCCCACCGTCGCGCCAACCTCGGCGATCAGCTCGGCACGAATGTCTTCCGTTTCCTCCTGCAGCGCACCGTGCAACTGCATCAGGCAGCGTTGCCGGAATTCGCGGTTGGTCGACCAGTCGGTGGTGTCGAAGGCACGCCGGGCGGCGGCGATCGCCTCCTCCATGTCCGCGGCACTGGCGTCGGTGGCGAGCCCCAGCAATTCTTCGTTGGCCGGATTGATGTTGTCGACAGTCTTTCCGGTTGACGAATCCCGCAACCGCCCGTCGATATAGAGCCTGGTCTCGGGATTGAACTGGACAGTCGTAGCGGCGACCGGTGAAGCCGTCATTGGCACTCCCTCTCGCGGAATTATCGGCGTGAATTAGTGTACCTTGTTATAGATAACTGTTTAGCGGATTCAGCCCCGGCTGGCGAGATCTCGAGACCTAACGGAGGAGAGCCAGTTGTCCGCCCCTGTCGACAGCGCCCAGCATAGCGGTCGCCACCTCGAATATGTGTCCGGCATCGCGGCCTACCGCGCGGGCTTCCGACGCTACCTGCGCGACCTGGACGCCGCCCAGGAGTGGCGCACGGCCGCCTTCACCAGCGCCGAGGACGGACTGGCGCACGACGCCACGGTGATGGCCCGGCTGCACGCCGACGGCTGGAACCGATACGGCTGGCCGGAGGCCGCAGGTGGTTTGGGCGGCAACGAGATTCACCGTGCCGTCTACTACGAGGAACTCGGCCACGCGATGCTGCCCATTCCGGCCCAACACTGGACCCTGGAGACGCTCGGCCCCGCCCTGCTGAAGTTCGCCCCCGGTCTCGCCGCGGCGTATCTGCCGGGTTACCTCAGCGGCGCCGAGTGGTGGGGTCAAAGTTTCTCGGAGCCCGAGTCGGGCAGCGACCTGGCCAGCCTGCGCACCCGCGCGGTCGACGACGGGGCCGGGGGGTTCGTCATCAACGGCCAGAAGATCTGGACCAGCCAGGGGCCCACCGCCACGCGCCTGTTGGCCTTGGTCCGGACCGGGACACCCGAGAGCCGGCACCGCGGGCTGACGATGATCATGGTCGATGCCGACGCACCGGGTGTCACCATTCGCCCGATCGCGCTGGCCAGCGGACGCCGCGAACTTGCCGAGGTGTTCTTCGACGACGTCCGGGTCGACCGTGAGCGCGTCGTCGGCGACGTCGACGGCGGCTGGGCCGTGGCCATGCACCTCATGCAATACGAGCGCGGCATGTACGGCTACGCGGTGCTCAACAAGGTGCTCACCGAACTGGGTCGATTGCGGGAAGACATGGTGACCGCCGGCGCCACCGACGTGCAGCGCCAGCGCTTCGCCAGGGTGTATGTCGACGTAGCGGCCGCCCAGGCGCGCACCGCGACCACCGTGCGCCGACTGGCCGCGGGCGAGTCGGTAGGCGCGGACAGCAGCATCGACAAGCTACTGTTCGGCCGCGCCGAGAAGGAGGTCAACGACCTCATCCTGGAAATCAACAGGGAACACCTGATCGGCGGGACGGGACGCGGCGGCGCGGAACTGGACACGGCGCGCGCAGAATGGTGGTACTCGCGGGCTGCCACGGTGATGGGCGGCACTGCCGAAGTGCAGCGCGGCATCATCGCCGACCACCTCCTCGGGCTGCCCAAGGAAAGACGATGAGCAAAACGATGAGCGAAGCAATCAGCGACGAGTCGTGGCAGATGGTGGAGGAGGCGGTGTTCCGCCTCTTCGAAGAGCTGGTGGGCAAGGGCACCGGTGAACATGTGCCAGTCGGCGCGCGGCTGGCCGAGTTGGGCTGGTCGGAGATCGAGGCCGAGTACCCCGTCGAGGCGTGCGAGCTGCTGTTCCGCGCGCAAGGCAGGTCACTGGCTCTGACGGACTGCCTGGACCGCGTGATGTTGGCCGAGTTGGCCGGCGCGCTCGACGGCCCCGCGGCTCACGTGCTGCTGCCCGACCTGACAACCGGTTACCTGCCGAGTTCGGACGCCGGGCGGGTCTCGGGCATCGTCCTCGGACCGCTCGAAGGCCGGATCGTGGTCCCGGTGTGCGGGCCGATGAACACGGTGTCGGTGGGCGTGGTCGACGCATCGCGGCTCGATGGACAACGTCTGGACACCTTCGACGCGTCAACGTACTGGACCCGGGTGAGCGGATCAGTCGACGTCCCGCTGATCGAGGCGTCCACCGAATGGAAGCAAGCGCTCGCCGCGGCCCATCGGGCGCTGGCCACCGAACTGGTGGAACTGGCCGAACGGGCGCTGCGCATCGCGGTCGAGCATGTCAGCGTGCGCGTCCAATTCGGCACGCAGATCGGGTCATTCCAATCGCCGCGGCACGCCCTCGCCGATGCGTCGGCGGTGCTCGCCGGGGCCCGCGCGCTGCTCAGCGAATCATGGCGAGACGGCGGCGAACTATCGGCGCTGGGCGCCAAGGCCGCCGCCGGCCGGGCACACCGCGCCGTCAGCGACGTGGCACTGCAGGTGTGCGGCGCGATCGGCCTGACCGCCGAGCACGACCTGCACCGTTACGTCACACGAGGATTCCAGGTCGACGCGCTCTGCGGGTCACACCATCAGCTCGAGGCGCTGCTCGCCGAACGGCTCTTCGACCAGTACGCGCCCGGGTGCGCGCTGCCCGCCGTCGTCAGCTGGGCCGAGTAGGAGAAAGCACATGCGCCGCAACATCTTCGACGATATCCACGACGAGTTCCGGGCCACCGCCAGGAGCTTCTTCGAGCGCGAATGCGTGCCGAACGTCGAGAAGTGGGAACGCGACGGCAAGGTGAGCCGCGAGGCCTGGCGGGCGGCAGGCGCGCACGGACTGATCGGCTGGGAATTCGACGAAAAGTACGGCGGCCTTGGCGTCAAGGATTTCCGGTTCAACCAGATCGTCTCCGAGGAGCTGTTCCTGACCGGCTCGGTGGGCATCGGCCTCGGCGTGCAGAACGACATCCTGGTGCCGTACCTGAACAATCTGACGACTGAGGAGCAAAAGGAACGCTGGCTGCCCAAGTTCGTCTCCGGCGAATACATCGGGTCCATCGCGATGTCCGAACCCGCGGCCGGCTCCGACCTGGCCGGCATCAAGACCTCCGCCCGAGACGACGGCGACCACTGGGTGGTCAACGGCCAGAAGACATTCATCAGCAACGGGCTGCTGTCCAAGCTTGTGCTGACCGCGGTCAAGACCGACCCGTCGGCCCGGCACAAGGGCATCAGCCTGCTGATGATCGAGGACGGGATGGAGGGTTTCACCCGTGGCCGCAAGCTCGACAAGATCGGCCAGTACTCCGCCGACACCGCCGAATTGTTTTTCGAGGACGTCAAGGTCCCCAAGGAGAACCTGGTCGGAGAACTCAACCGCGGCTTCTACCATCTGGTCTCCAATCTGCCCAGCGAGCGGGTCGGCGTGGCCTGCTACGCACTGCCCGCCGCCCGCCGCGCGCTCGACCTGACCAAGGCCTACGCGCTGGAGCGCACCGCGTTCGGTCAGCCCATCGGAACCTTCCAGGTCAACAGGCACTTTCTGGCCGAGATGCAGACCAAGCTCGACGCCGCCCAGACCTATCTCGATCAGTGTGTGCTGTCGGTCAACGACGGCACCCTCAGCGATCAGGACGCCGCCGGGTTGAAATGGTGGACCTCGGAAGTGCAGTGGGAGATCATCGACCGCTGCCTGCAGCTGCATGGCGGCTACGGCTATATCAACGAGTACGAAGTGGCCAGGCTCTGGCGTGATTCGCGGGTGCAACGCCTCTATGCGGGCACCACCGAGATCATGAAGGACCTTATGGGACGGGCGATGGGATACTAGGGATGACCTTGGTCACTGGCAGGCCGCAAATCACCAGGTCGAGTAAAGGATTCGATTAATCTTCCAAATAGTCAGTTGTTTGATGCATTTACAGTAACCGTGGAGGTTGTAATGGAGGTCACCAGTCTTCGGGAACCGAAGATGGCCGATCGGGTGGCCACCCAGCTCCGTCGGATGTTCATTCGCGGCGAGATTCCCGAAGGCACGATGTTGCCGCCGGAATCGGAGCTCATGGAGCGCTTCGGGGTGTCGCGACCCACACTGCGGGAAGCATTCCGGGTGCTCGAGTCCGAGTCGCTGATCCAGGTCCAGCGCGGGGTGCGCGGCGGTGCCCGCGTCACCCGCCCCCTGCGGGAGACACTCGCCCGCTACGCCGGCCTGATCCTCGAGTACGAAGGCGTCACGGTCAGGGACGTCTACGACGCCCGGGTGACCCTGGAGGTTCCGATGGTCGAGCAGTTGGCCAAGGACCGCAATCCCAAAGTGATCGCCGAACTCGAGCAGATCGTCGAACGTGAATCGCAGCTCAATACCGGCAACGAAGCCGTCGATCAGCTCACCGACTTCCACGCCGCAATTTCGCGGTTGTCCGGAAACGCCACCCTGCAGATCGTCAGCGACATGTTGCACCACATCATCGAGAAGGCCAACCGCTCGTTGCAGCCCACCAAGGGCAGCCGCGCCGAGCAGGCCGTCCGTCGGTCGGCCAAGACTCACCGGATGGTGCTCGACATGATCAAGGCGGGCGATGCCGAGAAGGCCGGCGAGCTCTGGAAGCGGCACCTGCAGAAGGCAGAGGAGTTCGTCCTCACCGGAGCTGAATTGTCCACGGTCCTCGACCTTCTCGAATGACGGGTGTGGACGATCGGGTAAACGAACACGACCTCGAAACACCCGACTCGATACAGGTCCGGTTCGGTATCGAGTACGTCGAATCGCGCCCGGCTGAGGCCAAAGCCGTGCTGTCGATGCAGATGCACCGCTTCCGCAATCCGCACACCGGCGCACCGACTCTGGGGCCATTGGCCATCCTGGTCGACGCGGCCGCCGGGATCGTCAATCACTACCGCAGGCCGCCCGACCAGTGGACGTTGTCCAGTGAGCTGTCGATGGACCTCAGCCCCGACGTCGGGGAACTCGACGGTCCCGTGCTGGCCAGCGCACACACGTTGGGTCGGCGAGGTGCCTCGTCGCTGGGGATGTGCACACTGACGTATCGCGGAACCGTGATCGGCGCCGGCACAGTGCGATCGTTCTTCATCCCGGGTGGCGACGTCGCCCCCCAGTATCGGCCGGAGACCCTGCAGCGGTCGCCCGAGACCTCGCTGTCAGACCTCATGGCCGTCGCTGTCGCACCCGACACCGCCGATACCGTGGTGCTGTCGCAAGGTGTCGACCCAAATCTGAACAACGACGTCGAGATCGTGCACGGCGGCGTCGCGGCGGCCGGGCTGGAACTCGCGGCTTCGGCGGCAATCAACCAGAACCGTTCCGACGCTCTGCTGCAGACCGGGTCGTTGCGAGTGAACTTCATGCGCCCCTTCTTCGCCGGCGACCGTTCCCGATACGAAGGCACGCGGCTGCGGATGGGCCGCAGGACCGCCATCGGCGACGCGCAGGCACTCGGCGACGACGGAAACGTGGCGATCACCGCACGGGTGACCGCCTACCGCTGATCCGCCACCACCCTCGGCCTCGGCGTACCCCCGTTTGCCACGCAAAAGCTCCGCGCCGCAATCACTTCTCGCGCATACTTCGACGCAGGATCTTTCCCGTCGCGGTCTTGGGAATGACGTCGACTATCGCTACCTCCCGGGGACACTTGTACACGGCCATCCGGCTTCGGCAGTACTCAACAAGCTCGCCGGGCTGAAGCGAGACTCCTTCGCGCAGCGAGACATACGCAATCACCGTTTCGCCACGGTACGGGTCGGAACGCCCGATCACTGCCGCCTCGAGGACGGCATTGTGTGTGTAGAGCACGTCCTCAACCTCGCGCGGCCACACCTTGTAACCGCTGGCAATGATCATGTCCTTCTTGCGATCGACGAGGTAGTACCAGCCGTCCCCGTCGACGTAACCGACGTCTCCGGTGCGTAGCCAACCGTCCCGGATGGCATCCTCGGTCGCGCTCTCGTTGCGCCAGTAGCCCGGGACGACCTGCGGCCCGGCGACGGCCAATTCGCCCAGTTCGCCGGCAGGCAGCGGTGTTCCCTGGTCGTCGAGCACCGCTACCTTGGCACTGAGCATCGGCACGCCCACTGACAGTGCGCCCGTTTCGACACCGACAGGCGCCTTCGCCCCGAGCGGAACCGCCAGAACCGGTGAGGTCGTCTCGGTCATTCCGTACACGTTGTGGATGTATATGCCGAACCGACGTTGGAACTCCTCGGCGGTGGCCGGGGAGACGGGCGCCCCACCCGAGGCGACCTTTGTCAAGGTGCGCAGATCGCCTGGGCGGACCTCCGTGGCGTTGGCCAGCGCGATGAACACGGTGATCGCGCCCACGGTGAAAGTCGTTTTGCACCTGCGGATCACGTCGATCACGGAGTCGACGTCGAAACGGTAGGTCAGCACCAGCGAGGCACCCGCCGCGATCGTGGCTGCGATGTGTCCGGTCAGTCCGGTGACGTGAAATAGCGGGGCCACCCCGAGCACGACGTCATCGCTGCCGAGGTCGAACCAGTCCCGGTAGGCGAACCCGCCGGTGACGACATTGCGATGGGTGTTCATCGCACCTTTGGGCGCACCGGTAGTGCCGGAGGTGTAGGTGATCACCGCGACGTCATCCCCGGTGACGTCGACGAGGGGCGGCACACGGCCTTCGCTACCGCGGACGAGCTGGGCGAAATCCTCTGCGCTAGCCGGCGTCCTGATGCGAGCGCTCGACTCCACGCGGCCGTCGCCACCGGCCCGCCAATCCAAGGCGCTGGTCGTGATCACCCGCCCTACCGAGGAATCGGTCAGCACCTCAGCGAGTGCATCCGAATGCAACTCGTCGAGTGCGAGGAACACCTGCGGGGTTGAGTCGGCGAGCAGTTTCGCGACCTCGCCGGGTGTCAGCATCGGATTGATCGCGACGGCGACGCCGCCCAGTTTCCAGACCGCTAGCAACGCGATCACATATTGCGGGACGTTCTGCAGATAGAGCGCCGCTCGGTCACCACGACCGAAGCCCTTGTCCGACAACGCGACCGCGAACCCGTCGGAGAGCCGGTCGACGTCGCGGTAGGCCAGGACCGCGTCGAAGTAGACCAGCATCGGACGCTCGCAATCGGTGTCGACGGTGGCGCGGAAGGCCGCCAACATGCTCGTGGTCATGTCCTGTGCAACGTCAATCCCTGAGCATTGAAGAAGAACCCGCCCGCAGTGATGAGGGCACGCCGGGCATCGGCGACCTGACGATCGCCGGCAACGCCCTGAAGCTGGTGAACGGCTTCCCGGATGTGGCCGGAGGCCTGCGTGGCTCCCTCAGACAGCGATCCGCCGTGCGGGTTGACCGGAATCCGGCCGTTGATCAGCGCATATCCTCGTTCGGCGACCCAATGCTCGCGCAGGAAGGCACCAGCCTCACCGGGTTTGCACCAGCCTGCGTTGTCGATCCAGTTCAGCGTGATGGGGGTGAATCCGTCGTAGGGGAAGTAGACATCGATGTCGTCGATCCAGAAGTCGCTCTTGGCCTTCAGGGTGTCGATGACGACCTGCTGGCCGTGCTGTCGCAGGCTGACCGTCTGGTCTTCCTCGTTGTGCCGGACCTGCCCGAGAACGGCCGCGTTGATCAGCACGGGCGGCAACGCCATGTCCCTGGCGCGCTCGGCGGTCGTGACGATGAACGCGTCGGCGCCGTCGACGGCGACGTCCATGTCGTAGCGGCACAGCGGCTCCCGGATCATGGGCGCGCTCAGGTAGTCGTCCATAGTCATCGGCTCGCGCATCGCCGCGACCGGGTTGGCGACCGCGTGCGACCGCGAGTTGATCGCCACCAGCCCGAAATCCTGACGAGTGACGCCGTATTCGTGCATGTATCGGGAGGCCCACCCGGTGTAGCCCACGGCGCCAGCCATCGTCTCCGGCCCCGGATGCGGATCCGAAAGGCCCGGGGTGGCGATTCTGCGAAAAGGATCCTTAAGCGCCGACCCGGTGTTCCACGCCGCGCGATAGGCCGCGTGGTAGACCAATGCGACCTCGCACAGGCCGGCATGCACCGCCGCCGCGGCGGTAGCGATGTGGTCAACCAGCGGAATCACCGGATTCCCGAACCAGGTGACCTGCGGGATGCCCAAGACCGACTGCAGGACCGCAGCCGACGGCCAGCTTCCACACAGCCCGTCGATCTCATCGCGAGCGATGCCGCATTGCCGTATGACGTCTACGCACGCCTGTGCCGCCAGCGACGCCTGACTGCGGGCCAGGTTCTTGGCGACGAAGCCGGTGGTGGACGCCCCCGCGATGGCCACCCGGTCTTTCATGCTCATGCCGGTTGGGCCCGGATCGCGAAAACCGGCATGGGTGCACCCCCGCGGTCCGACCAGTCGAGTCGGACCGCCACGCCGATGCGGATGTTGGCGTTGTCGGCGCCCACCACCGTCGAAGTGAACCGGAGGCCGGCCTGTTCGTCGAGTTCGACGGTCACCACGGGGTACGGCGTTGAATAGTCGACTCCGGGCGCGGTCGGTCCGCGGTGCAGGAAGATCGCCATGTAGATCACCCCGTCGCCACTCACCGGTTCGGCCGAGATGCGGGGGGACCAGCAGTCCGGACAGATCGGCTTCGGCGGGGCGTGCCAGCGGCCGCAATCACCGCAACGGTTCACCAACAACTCGCGACGCAGCCGGCCACGGTAATGCGCGGCATTGTCGTGGGTGATGGCCTCGCCCGGAAATCGTTGCACGAGTTCATCATCGGAGATATCGGTGATGTCGGTGGCCATTTGCGCTCAACCGGTTCCGCTGGAGAGCTTCATACCGTTCTCCCGCAGGAAGTCTCGGCGGGTGACCTCGTCGAGCGTCTCGACCTTGAGATAGAAGTCCGCGGGTTCACGCAGACCTTCGGCGTGCGGCCAGTCCGAACCCATCAACAACGTCTCGGCGCTGTCGAGCTTCTCGATCAACCCGACGGTGTCGTCCTCCGGGTACGGCACGACACGCACGTGCCTCTTGAAGATGGCGCTCGGTCGCTCCGTCAGCTGACCCCCCAGCCAGGGGCCCAACCGGCCCATACCTCGACTCTTGTCCATGTGCCTGATGAAGTGTGGCACCCACTCGGCGCCGAACTCGCTGACCAACACCTTGATGTTGGGGAACCGGCCGAAGAGGTTGTCGAAGATCAACGCCGACAGGGTATCGGTGATCGGCCGCTCACCGTAGGTGTTCTGCCATTGCCAGGCGGAGAACTGGAACGGCGGCTTCAGTCCCCACCCCCACTGGGAAGCGACGTTGTCCTGATAGTGGAATTCGGCGATGTGGTAGCACACCACCGCCCGCGCCTCGTTGATCCGCGACCAGATCGGGTCGAAGTACGGGTCGCCGGGTGACCGGCCATACGCAGGGCCCGCGGGCAGGACGATGAACCGGGCACCTGCGTCCAGAATGCGGTCGAGTTCCGCGCAGGCGCGGTCCAGGTCGCGCATCGAGAGCATGGCTGGAGCGTAGATGCGGTCCTGGTAGGCGAAGCCCCAGTCTTCGTTGATCCACTTGTTGAACGACTCGATGTTGTCGTAGAGCGGGTCGATGCCTTTCAGATACTCCTCGGCCATCAGCGCCCATCCACCCGGATACATGATCGCCCGCTCGATCTGCTGCTCGGTGAGTTGCTTCAGCCGTGCGTCGCGATCCAAATACTCGGGTTGCATCGGCTCGTAGAACCGGTCGGCAGCGGCGGCGTCACCCGACGAGCGCTGCTTCAGCATCTCCACCAGCGATCCCGGCACATAGGCCTGGTCGAGGTCGTTTTCCAGTGCGGTGACGATCCTGTCGTTGGCGAGCAGCAACTTCCGGCCGGAGGGAGCAACGATCGCCCGCACGGCGGTGTCCAGTTTGGCCTTCGGCATGAACCGGGTGAAGCAGTCCTCGGACTCATAGGAGTGCTGATCGAAGTCGGTCAGCTGGTAGGGAAGGTCACCGACCGTGTTCTCGATGAGCGCCATCAGCAGCTTCCTCTCGACCGTCGCCTCAGGAATCGACTATACACGGTAAAGTTAATCGATTGAAGGGTCGGACCATCAATGTCCGGTGAACCTGGGTGGCCGCTTCGCGAGGAACGCGGCCTTTCCCTCTGATGCGTCCGCGCTCGGTCCCACCCAGAGCACGGCCTGCTGAGCGTCGCCGAGCGAGGAGTCCAGGGTCGATTCGATGGCGCGCCGCATCATCATTTTCACCGCCCGCAGCGCCAAAGGGGCGCCCTCGGCCAGCCGTTGCGCGATGTCGAGTGTGCGGGCCTGCAGATCATCGTCCGCGACGACCTCCGTGGCCAGTCCCAGTCGCAATGCCGTGTCCGCATCGTAGATCTCCGACAGGGTGACCATCCGGAACGCCTTGTCGTAACCCATCGCCCGTGGGAACAGCCAGGCGCCTCCCTCGTCGGGTAGCAGACCCGAACGGGCGCTGGTGTCGCCCATCCGCGCGCTGGCGGCGACGATGCGGATGTCACACGCGAGTGCGATCGCCAGACCCCCGTTGACGGCGATGCCGTTGACCGCGCAGATCACCGGCTTGTCCATTTTGTGCAAAGCGGTGATCACCGCGTGGGAGTCCTCCCGCAACTCGCGGGCCCGGCCGATCTGGTGATCAAGCGCTTCGGCGAAGCCAGCATCGGGCGAGACGTCACCCCCGGTGCAGAAGCCACGTCCGGTGCCGGTGAGCACGAGGACGCGGATGGCGTCGTCGAGCCGGACGGTCCGGAGTCCGTCGAGGATGTCAGAGCACATCCGCGGGGTGTACGCCCCGAGCCGCTGCGGACGGTCGATGGTGATGCGGGCGATCCCGTCACCCATCGTGTCGAACCGTGCGTGCCGATCCTCGGGCGGCGTCATACCGCTGATCCGGCCGGTAAATGACCGTCGTCCAACAGGCGTTTTCCGATGTGTCGGACCGAGGTCTGCCATCCGCCATATAGGGCATCGAGGATGCGTGAGCGCTTCACGTAACCGCCCAGCGGGTGCTCGAATGTCAGGCCGATCGCGCCACACACCTGCAGGCACGTGCTGGCGGTGGCATCAGCCGCCGAACCGGCGTATGTCTTGGCCACCAAGGCATCCCAAGGCGAATGACTGCTCCAGGCCATACGCACCAACTCGTGCGCCGCCGACACCTGCGCGTACGAGTCGGCCAGCCGGTGCCGGGGCGTCTGGTTGGCGCCGATCGGCCGACCGAACTGGGTGCGCTGCCCGACTTGCTCGACGGCGATGGCCAACATCGCCCTCGCGTTGCCGATGAGCTCGGACGCCAACGCACGACGGGCCGCGGTGATCGCGTTCGTCCAGTCCAACGGGTGCCGCGACACGTCATCGATCGGAAGGTCCACCCGAACCCGGTCCAGTCCAGATGCTGGATCGAACCCCCGGACCGGCACCCCAGCCCATCGATCCGGTGCCAAGACGAAGATCGCGGCTTCACCCGGGTCGGCCACCACCGCCGTTCCGTCCCCCCTTCGTCGCCCGAGCGTCACCCCGTCAACGCAGAGCCGGCCGGACTCGACGCTGCGGCGCGTCCGGCCAATCGGATGAACGATCACCGGGGGCCTCGAAGGATCCGACTTGGCCCATGCGCCCCCAGCGGCCGCGACCATCACCGCGTCCAGCGCGCACGACGCGACTCCGGCGCCGCCTTGCTCCGCGAATAGCAATTCGACTGCTGCCGCCTCGTCGTCCGAAACAACTTCCGCCCAACCTAATTCGGACAACCCGGCGAGCAGGTCGTCCGGTGCGGATTTGAGCAGGGCCCGGATCGAACCGCGCAGCAGTTCACGGGTGTCATCGTCCAACGGAGGCCTCCTTGGGCAGTCGCAAGATTCGGTCGGCGATGATGCTGTGTTGGATCTCTCGCGCTCCCCCGTAGATGGATGCGGCCCGTGAGTACCACCAGTCGTCGCGCCGGCGGATATCCGCCGGCTCGTCTCCGATCAGCACCTCGGGATCCAGCAGGCTGAGCGCGGCGTCTAACACGCCCTGCTCGGCGGCCGACAACAAGAGCTTGTCCACGCTGGTCTGCGGACCCACGACCTGGTGGGCAGCGAGTGAGCGCAGGGTCGAGGACGTCCGCGCCCGCAGCGCGGCGACGTTCAAGTAGGCCCGCCCCACCGCCAGCTCGGCCAACGATTCGTCCGCTCCGGCGGAATCCATTCGTGCGGACAGCAGCTCCTCCAGCCGCGCCGTCGCCGTCGCCATGCGCATCCACGCGTACGTTCCGCGCTCGTACTGCAGCAGGTCCATGGCCACCGCCCAGCCACCACCGACCTCGCCGATCACCCTGCCCGAATCCACCAGCACATCGGCGAAGAAGAGCTCGGCGAGTTCCTCCTTGCCACTGGCCAGCGCGATCGGTCTGCGCTCCACACCGGGTGCGCTCAGGTCGACCAGCAGCATGGTCAGCCCACGATGGCGATCCTCGATCGCCCCGCTGCGGGCCAGCATCACCATCCGGTCCGCCCTGGCACCGTAGGACGTCCAGATCTTCTGTCCCGACACCAGCAGGGTGTCGTCGTCACGGGGGGTAACCCTGGTCCGCAGCGCGGCCAGGTCGCTGCCCGCCTCGGGTTCGGAGAAGCCCTGGCACCACAGTTCGTCACCACGCAGCGCGGCGGGCAACAGCTCCGCCGCGAGGCCGGGCGCGTGGTTCACGATGGCAGGCCCCACTACCTCGAGGACAAGAAGGTGATGCGGAATCTCGTAGCCGCGCTGGGCCAGTCGTTCGAGGAGCTGGCACCGCACGGTGGACGAGCCGCCGCAGCCACCGACTTCTTCCGGCCAGCCCCACCTGATCCAGCCCCCGTCGAAAAGCCACCGCATCAGTTCGGCGGACGTGGCAATCTGGGCGCCGAGGTCGCCGCCCTGGTCGCGCAGATGACGCAGGTCGGCATCGGCCGTGGTCAGCGCCTCGTCGAAGTCGAGCAGAATCTGCGCCTCGTTCATAACGTCTCCCATCAGCTGAAGCAATCCGCGGCGAGGTTGCCGATGTTGATGATCCGGTTCAGTCCGATACGCGACTGTTCGTAGCCGGTGCTCGGGTACCCGTTGGTCAGGAACGCGAACGACAGTCCGGTGTCGGGATCTGCGAAGCCAAGCTGGCAGGCCGCGCCGCCGTGACCGAAGGTACGCGGACCCGTTGCGGTGGGCAGGAAGCCGTGCGACAGGCCGTCGTCACCGGCCAGCAGAATGAACAGCCCGACGTTGCCGGGAACACTGGGGGTACCGCCGCGCTCACCGGTCACGGGCAGAGTCACCCGAATCCGCAGCGCGTCCTCGACCACCTCCCGACGCCACATCGGCGACGTCATCAATGCCTGATACCAGCCGGCCAGATCCGACGCGGTCGCGACGGTCGAATGACTCGGTTCACCCGCAGCGAGGATCTCCGGTCGCGCGAGATACCAAGGACCCCAGGGGTACACCTCGTCATCAGGTCCGCCGTCGGTCCGCACGAATCGCGCGACGTCGTGCTGACGCTCGACCGGGGGGCCGATCTCGATGCTATCCAGCCCGAGCGGCCCGGTCAGCGACCGCAGGTAGTCCCGCATCGGCTGGCCAGTGAGCCGCTCGCACAACTCGGCGATGACCCACGCCGCCGAGGTCAGGTGGAACTGCAGCTCACTGCCGGGCTCGTAGGTCAGGCGCCACTTGGCGAAGGCGTCCAGCCGCTCCTTGCGGTCCAACATGGCGGGATAGCCCAGTGGCGCCAGCGGGAACCCGCCGACATGAGTGACCACCTGTTCAACGGTGACGGAATCCTTTCCGTTCGTGGCGAACTCGGGAATGTAGCTCGCGACGGTCTCGGCGGTGTCGAGCAGGCCGTCTGAGATCAGCTTCCACAGCACGCCGGCGACAACAGATCGCCCCGTCGACTGCAGGACATAGCGCGTGGTCGGGGTGGCGTCGCCGAAGGTCTCGAAGGCGTACTCGCGACCGTTGGCGTGCACGGCGAGTTGGGCGGACGGGAGCGCGCCGTTCTCCACCTCCAACCTGACCCGGTCGATCAACACGTCCAACCGTCGCGGGTCCGGCACGAGATACTTTCCCTGGGTCACGATTCCCCTTTCGTCATGTCGGCCGGGCCACCCCAAGCCAGTTTGAGCTCGGCCTTGCGCACCTTTCCTGCGGGCGTCCGCGGAAAGTCTCCACGTTGAAGCCGAAGCTCTTCGGGCCACTTGTACTTCGCCAGCCCCGCCGCCCCGAGGTGACGACAGATCTGATCGATCGTCGGCGGGTCGAAGCCCGCTGCGGGGCGGATGAAGGCGCAGGCCCGCTCCCCGGTCTTCGGGTCGGGCACGGCGACGACGGCGACGTCGGCGATCTGAGGCATGGACGCCATGATCGACTCGACCTCGGCTGGGCTGATGTTCATTCCGGACCGGATGACGATGTCCTTCTTGCGATCGACCACGGTGAGGTAACCGTCGTCGTCCAGCCATCCGATGTCGCCGGTCCGGAACCAGCCATCGACGAAGGCTTGTGCGTTCAACGCTGGATCGGTGTAGCCGCTGAACAGATCGGGTCCGCGGCTGCATATCTCCCCCGGCGTGCCGGGGGGCGACTGGTGGCCGTCGTCGGCGACGATGCGAACCTCGATGCCGGCACACAACCGTCCGTCGGTGTGGGCCCGTCGATCAACGGGGTCAGCGGGCATGCCGAGCGCAATGCTGGGATGCTCCGTGCACCCGTAGCCACGCATCGCCGTGATGCCCGCCCGGTGGGCGCGCAGCACCAACTCGGCGGGGACCGCCGCCCCACCTAACGAGCTCAGCTCGATGAGCTCGTTGTGTCGGGACGTGCACGCCGGGTGATCGAGCAGCGACGCGAGGAACAGTGGCGCACCGGTACCAGCCGACACTGACTCCGTCGTCATCAGATCCAATACTCTTGTTGCATCCCAATAGTCGAGCAAGTGGATCTCCTGGCCCAGCAGCGGCGGGACCAGAACCGATATCAGCATTCCGGTAACGTGCGCGATCGGCGAAGTGCTGGCCAACGGTCGGGACCGGCAGGCCAACATCGGCGACATGTGCCAGCGCGTCTCAGCGCACAGGGCGCGGTGGCTCAACAACACGCCCTTCGGATCACCGGTGGTTCCCGACGTCCATCCGATCACCGCGGGCTGGGCGGGGTCGACGGACGCGGGTTCGGCGAGCGCCGCGGCATCGGCGAGATCTCGCAACGCGATCACGGTCTTCGGCGCGGGCGCATCGCCGATCGCAACGACGTGCTCGAGTCGCGGCAGGTCCGCCGACGCCAAGCGGTCGAACGCAAACGGCCGATCGCGCTGGTTCCAGACGATGACCACCCGCGCGCCGGACTCCCGCAGCGCATGCTGCACGTCGCGGGGTCCCGCCGTGTGCCCGATCGGAACCAACGTCGCCCCCAGCAGCGCCAGACCGTAGAACACCGCTGACGCTTCCAGCGAGTTGGGCAGCGTGAACGCGACGGGATCGCCCGCCCGAACTCCGAGCCGCGACAGTCCCCCGGCTATCCGACGGGCCAGCCCGCTCACCTGATCCACGGTTCCCGTCCACGGGCGGTCCATCGAGTGCACCCGGAACGTCGTCGAGCCCGAGCGACTCAGCGCGTCCTGCAACAGCAAGGGCAGCGTCCGGTCGTCCCACCACCCCTGTGCGCGGTACCGCTCGCGCAACCCGGTCGCGGGATCAACCGTCGCCCACGTCGTCGTGCCCATCTCATATACACCGTAAAGTAGAAATCGGACTTTGGTGGCTCGATGACGAAGGTGGTCACGATGACGATGGATTCCGGGGATGCCAGGCCGATGTACGGCCTGAGTGAGGAGCTCGTGGTCGGCGCCGACGGCCCGGTGCGGGTGGTGCAGCTGAACCGTCCGGCCGACCTGAACGGCGTCAACCGGGCGATGCACGGGTCCCTGGCCCGAATCTGGGATCACCTGAGCAGTGACACCGGCGCGCGGGTGGTGGTGATCACCGGTGTCGGCTCGGCCTTCAGCGCCGGCGGCGACTTCGGCTACATGCAGGAGAACATCGACGACGAAGCGATGCGGACGCAGACGATTGAAGAAGGGCGCTCCATCATCAGGGGAATGGTGCGCTGCCCACTTCCCGTCATCGCCGCCGTGAACGGGCCTGCCGTCGGACTCGGGTGCAGCATCGCCATGCTGTGCGACATCGTGCTGATGTCACAGAGCAGCTTCCTGGCCGACCCGCATCTGCGCATGGGTCTGGTCCCCGGCGACGGCGGGATGGTGTGGCCGGCGCTGATGGGTCTGTCGCGAGCGAAGGAGTACCTGTTTCTCGGTGCGCGGATCCCGCCCGAGCGCGCCGTCGAGTTCGGACTCGCCAGCCGCGTGGTCGCGCCGGACGAACTGATGGCTGAAGCGATGGCGCTTGCGCACCGCCTCGCGCAGGTGCCACCCGCGGCACTTCAGCGAACGAAGTCCGCGCTCAACGCCTACCTCGACGCCCAGCTGGACGGGCCGTTCGAGCTGGCGCTGGCCGGCGAGCTCGCCAGCATGGGCTCCCCCGAACATCGGGCCGCCGTGGCCAAGGCCCGCCAGAAGAACTAGATCAGCCCGATCAGCGCGGCGAGGCGTTCCCGGTGATACGCCGGCCAGCCGAACAGCGCCTCAGAGCTCTTGGCGCGCTTGAAGTACAGATGAGCCGGGTGCTCCCAGGTGAAGCCGATGCCGCCGTGCATCTGAATGCACTCAGCGGCAACGTGATAGAAGGCCTGCGAGCAGTACACCTTAGCGATCGACGCGGCCACCGACAGGTCGTCGGCGCCTGCGGTCACCGCCGTGCTCGCGTAGGCCGCCGCCGACCGGGCCGATTCCACCTCGACCAGGAGGTCCGCGCACCGATGCTTGATCGCCTGGAACGACCCGATGGGCCGCCCGAACTGCTGGCGCATATTGACGTAGTCCACGGTCATCTCCAATGCCGCCCGCGCGCCTCCGACCTGCTCACAGGCCAGCGCCACCAACGCCCGGTCGTACACGACGCACAGTGTCGCCCAGCCCGATCCGTCTTCACCGAGGAGGACGGCGGGCGTTCCGTCAAAGGTCACCCGCGCAAGCCGGCGGGTCTGGTCCATCGACTCCAGTGCGGTGACCGCCATGCCTTCGGCGCCGGCTTCCACGGTGAACAACGAGACACCGATGGAGGTGCGAGCGGCGACGATGATGACCCCGGCCTGGCCGCCGTCCAGCACGTAAGGCTTGGCTCCGGTCAGTCGCCAGGTGCCCCCGGACTTGTCGGCCTTCGTCGCGATGTCGGCCGGATCCCAGTGCAGGAGCGCCTCCGACACCGCCACGGTCGCGATCAGCTCACCGGTGGCGATCCTGGCCAGGTACTCGTGCGCGAGCGGCCCGCCGGTCGCCACCAATGCACTGGTGGCCAGCACCGTCGTCGACAACACCGGCGCGGGAAACAGGCTGCGACCGGTCTCCTCCATCACGATCGCCAGCTCGTCGAATCCGTATCCGGCTCCGCCCATCTCCTCGGGGATCACCAACGCCTGAACACCGATCTGGCCGGCGGCCATCCGCCAGGCCGTCGCGTCATAGCCTGCGGCGCCGTCCATGACGGCGCGGACGTCGGACTCGCTGGAATACCTGGCCAGGAACGACCGCATCACGTCGCGCAGGGCTTCCTGCTCGTCGGTGGTGATCATTGCCATGTCCACTCCTCGTGTCGTTGCGCCGGCATCATCGGGGCAGGCCGAGTACGCGTTCGGCGATGATGTTCCGCTGGATCTCCGAGGTGCCCCCGTAGATCGTCTCGGCCCGGCTCAGCAGAAAGAGCTTCCTTGCCCGGTCGCCGGCATCGCCATCGACGTCGAATACCGCCGGCGCACCGAGAACCTCGACGGCCAGTTCACCCAGCATTTGGTGACGGGTCGACGCGAACAACTTGCTGGTGGTGGCGGCAGCGACCGTCGCCCGGCCGGCGACCCCCGCCTTCGGGGCGAGAAGATCCGTCACCACCCGAAGGTTCGCCGAACGCATGATGTGCACCCCGATCATCGCGTCGACCAGTCGCTGCCGGATTCGGGGGTCGGATAAGACTCCACTGGCCCTGGCGGCTTCGATGAGTTCGCCCACCTCGCGTTCGGCCGACAACTGCATGGGCATCAGCGCGCTCCCGCGCTCCAACCCCAGGGTCGTCATCACGACGCGCCAGCCGTTCCCGACGCCGCCGACCACCATGTCCTCGCCAGTCCTGGCGTCGTTGAAGAAGCACTCACTGAACTCCATCGACCGGGTGATGTTCTCAATCGGCCTGACCTCGACACCGGACTGAGCAACTGGAACGAGCAGCAACGTCAGACCACGATGGCGCAGCGCGTCATCGGGGTCGGTCCGGCACAGGACGTAGAGCCAGTCGGCCCGGTCGCCGAACGTCGTCCACACCTTCTGGCCGTCGATCCGCCATTCCGCGCCGTCGTGCACCGCCCTGGTCCGCACCGAGGCAAGGTCCGAACCGGCGCCGGGCTCGGAGAACCCCTGGCCCCACATCTCATCGACCGCAATGATTCTGGGCAGGAAGCGATGCTTCTGCTCCTCGGACCCGAAGGCCAGCAGCGTCGGGCCGAGCAGTTCGAATGCCTGTGTGTTCACCCGTGCCGGTGCGCCGGCGCGCGCGTACTCGTATTCGAAGACGATCTCCTGCGCCAACCCCAGGCCGCGGCCGCCGTATTCGACGGGCCAGGTCAGTCCCAGCCAGTTTCCCTCGGAGAGTTCACGTTCCCATTCGACGCGCACGTCCCATGCGGTGTCATCGGTGGGGCTCCCGACGCCTAGGTGCTCCCGGAACTCGCCGACCAGGTGCTCGGAAAGCCACGTGCGCACTTCGTCCTGGAACTCGGAGTAGTCCCCGCCGATGTCGAGGTTCATCAGAAATGCAACGGCGAGTACGGTGCGAAGTCGGGCGGACGCTTCTCGGTCAGGCTCGCCGTGCCCTCGGCGAAGTCCGGCTGTTCCTTCGCCAGCTTCAGCAGGTATTGCGCTCGGATCCGGGCTGCCTCGAGCGTCGTCTCGCAGTCCCGCCAGACCTGCGATTTGATCATCGCCATCGCGACCGGTGACACGTTCGCCGCCAACCCGTGCGCGAACGCCAGTGCGTCGTCAACAACCTGATCGGCATCCGAGAGACGTTGCACGACGCCCAGTTCCGCGGCCTCCTCGGCGAGGAACACCCGCCCCGTGGCCAGCAACTCAAACGCGTTCGCAGGTCCGACCAGCCTGGTAAGAATCCACGCGGTGGCATCCTCGGCGGGCAGTCCGCGTTTGGCGAACGCCGTGCTGAACTTGGCGCCTCGCACCGCGAACCGATAGTCGAACATCAGAGCCTGGGCCAGACCGATCCCGGCGCACGACCCGTTGATCGCACCGATGACGGGCTTGGGAATGGTGGTGGCATGGGTCTGCGGGCGGCGGTTGGTCGTGTAGGCCGAACCCGAGGTGAGGTCGGCGAGCACGGTGGGGTCCAGGCCCGGCACGAAGGAGGAGCCCGCGCCCGTTACCACGATGACCCGCACGCTGGTGTCGGCGGCCGCGCGATCGAGAGAGTCGTAGAACTCGGTCTCCATCTGCGCGGTCCACATGTTGCGTCGCTCTGGCCGGCTCAACGTCAGCAGCACCGCGCCCTGCTCATCGACCTCGTACAGCACATTGTCACTCATCGATGCTCCAGCCACGGTCGGTCTCGGGTAGTGGGATGTGCTTGGAGACTGTGAATTCCGGCGCTCGACGTTCCAGGAAGGACGCCACTCCCTCGGCCGCGTCTTCTTGGCGACCGAACCAGCGGAAGGTCTCCCATTCGCGATAGAACGCCGACTCCCTGTCCGTTTCGCTCAGCAGGTCATAGGCGAGTCGCTTCGTCACGCCGACCGCGGCGGGGGCCGTGGTGGCCGCGATGTCGGCTGCGATGTCCAGCGCGCGCCCGAGCACCTCCTCGCTCGGCAATGCTTCGGTGGCGAGGCCGAACTCGACGGCGTCGGCGCCGGAGAAGATCCGACCGGTCAACAGCAAGTCCGCCGCCCGGCCGAACCCGACGAGCCGCGGCAGCAGCCACAGTGAGTTCTGCTCGGGGATCAGGCCACGCCGGGTGAAGACGAATCCGTACTTCGCCGTTTCGTTGACGACCCGGATGTCCCACTGCACCGGAAAGGTGAGGCCGATGCCGACGGCAGACCCGTTGAGCGCACCGATGATCGGCGTACGCAGCTGCCACGGCCGCGGCCGAGCCGCCATCTCCCTCCTCGCCGCCAGGTGACGCTCGTCGTCGAACGCGAAGTTGGCCCCGCCGGGCTCCATGTCGGCGCCGGTGGAGAAGTGCCGTCCTCTTCCGGTAACGACTATGGCGCGCACCGCTTCGTCGTCATCGAGGTTCTGCAGCTGCCGGTGCAGCTCGACCTGCATGGCGGCGGTAAAGGCGTTGCCGCGCTCGGGCCGATCCAGCCAGATCACCCCGGTGGCACCGTCGCGTTCGACGGTGATTCCGTCACCCACGGGGTCTACCGGATCCGTCCGAATTGGGTCGCGCCTTGGCCAGCAGCTCCGGAATGACGGCGCCGAGTTCGTCTGCCGCCCAGCGGGCCTCCTGTTCCACGCCCGGCCCGGCCATCCAGGTCTCGGCAACGGAGATCGCGCCGCCCTTGACGTTGAAGACTCGGCCGGTGACATCGGCCGCCTCCGCGGAGGCCAGCCACACCACCAGCGGCGAGATGTTGGCCGGGGATCCGGCGTCGAAGCCGGTGCGTTCCTCGTGCTCCTTCAGGCGCGCGACGTAGGTTTCCAGCCCCTGCGTCATCTGGGTCAGCGCGCTGGGCGCGATGGCGTTCACCGTGATCCCCATTCGGCTCAGTTCGTCGGCCAGAATGACGGTGAACGAGGCGATCGCGGCTTTGGCGGCACCATAATTGGATTGGCCCGGGTTCCCGTACAGGCCGGACGGTGATGAGGTGTTGACGACCCGCGGATGGGACACCGGGTCACCGGACTTATGCCGTGATCGCCAGTAGGCGACGGCATGTTTGGTGGGCGCGAAGGTGCCGCGCAGGTGAACCCGAATCACGGCGTCCCACATGTCGATGTCCATGTTCACGAACATCTTGTCGCGCAAGATGCCGGCGTTGTTCACCAGCACGTGGAGGTCGCCGAAAGTCTTGAGCGCCGTATCGACCAACCGTCCGGCGCCGTCCCAGTCTGAGATGTCGTCGTTGTTGGCCACCGCTTCACCACCAGCAGAGACGATTTCATCGACAACCTGCTGGGCCGGCCCCACGTCGTTGACGACGACCTTCGCCCCATGCCGGGCGAACTCGAGCGCGTGTTCTCGCCCGATACCGCCTGCCGCACCGGTGATGACGACGACTCGGCCATCGTGTAACCGCATCCTCACAACTCCTTTTCGGGGTGGCTGATCGGCGCACCGAACACCGCGATCGCGTTGCGTCCGAGATATCCGGCACGCGCCTCCCCGGTCAGCGGGAGCGCGCGGCCCTCGGTGAGCGTCCGGTCGAACGGCAGAATTGGGTAGTCCGACGCCCACATCAACTTGCGGGGATTTCGCTTCTGCGCGAAGCGCAGCACGTCCTCGGGAACGTACTTGGGAGCCCAACCCGCCGTCATCGCGAACACGTTGGGGTGTTTGATCAGCATCGCGATGGTCTCCGAGATCCACGGGTCACCCAGGTGGCTCATCACGATGGCCAGCTCCGGGAAGGCCAGCGCCACCTCGTCGACGAGGATGGTGCGCTGCAGCTTGGCCGGCTTCATCGGCCCGGGCACGCCGACGTTGATCGACACGACGGCACCCTCGTCGCATGCTGCGGTGTAGAGCGGGTAGGCGAGCTTGTCGTCGATCGCGATACCGGTGAACATCGGAATGATCCGAATGCACTTGATCCCGTACTCACGCACTGCGATCCGCACGTGGCGTGACGCCTCGTAGCCCAGGCGCGGATCGATCCCCACGGAGGTGACGAACCGCCCGGGATACTCGCGCTGGTATCCACCCAGGCGTTCACACGTCTCACGCAGCACCGCCTCCCCCGACTTGATGCCGTGCACGAAGGGTGGGGTGATGTCGCGCGGCGCCTTGGACAGCACGCCCCCGGCGATGCCGAGCCGGTCCAGCTCGGCCACCACGTCGGCCATCGTCTCGCCGCCTTCGTACGCGCTGTTCCCGCGTTTGAATCGAGCCACCACCGACGGGTCTGGTGTCACCTCGCCCGGCAGGTACGGCAGGTTGATCCACGCATCGAAAATCTCGACGACATTGGGCTCATTCACAGCACAAACCCCTATCGCCCGCGGTAGTGCGGGGGTCGCTTGTCTTTCATCGCCGCGAGCGCTTCGGCGGCATCGTCGGTGGCGGCGACCACCGCGAAATGCGAGGAGACGAGGTCGAGCGCGGTGCGCAGGTCGGTCTTGGCGGACTGGTAGGTGGCGCGTTTGATCATCCGCACGGTGATCGGCGCGTGGTCGGCGATCGTCCGGGCCAGTCGGTCGGTCTCTGCCGCCAGCTCCTCGGGTGCCGCGATGCGGTTGACCAGTCCGATTCGCAGCGCCTCCTGTGCATCGATGAAATCGCCGGTCAGCAGGAGTTCCAACGCCTTGGCCGTGCCGACGATGCGGGGCAGGTAGTAGGCCCCGCCATCTCCCGGAGTGAGGCCCACCTTCACATAGCCTTCGGACACCCGCGCCGAGGTCGACATGATGCGCATGTCGCACATCAAGGCCATGTCGAGTCCGGCACCCACCGCAACCCCGTTGATGGACGCGATAACGGGTTTGTCCAGATCTTCGAGCGCGAGTGCGACCCGGTGGATCTCGTCGTGCAGCTGCTGCTTGCGCTGCAACGGGGTGAGGTCGGGGTTGGCGTTGGAGATCTCGGAAAGGTCTATCCCGGAGCAGAACGCGCGGTCACCGGCGCCGGTGAGGACTATCACCCGCACCTCGTCGTCGCGTTTCGCCTCGCGCAACAACCGCTCCCACTCCCGGATCATGGAGAATGTGAATGCATTTCGGCTATCCGGACGATTCAGCCGAATCGTTCCGACGCCGTCGCGGACCGACCACTGAAGCTCGTCCACGAGCGCTCCTAGTCATCGATCTGGTGCGGGCCGAGCCCACATTCTTTCCGGCCCCTCGATTTATATCGTTAACTGATTGTACTATACAAGGGTGGCGGCATGGCTGGATGAGATCTCGGAGCTTCCCCTCTCCCCGGCTGACCGACAGTTTCGCGACGAAGTTCGGGCCTGGCTCGACGAACACTTGACGGGCGAGTTCAGCGACCAGGCTCACCGCGGAGGACCGGACGACGACGACAACTGGGAACTTCGCAGAGCCTGGGAGGCCGAACTCGCCGCCGGCGGGTGGCTGGGCCTGAGCTGGCCGCGCGAATATGGCGGACGTGCGGCGACACTGTCGCAGGAGATCGTGTTCGCCATGGAGTACGCGCGCGCCGGCGCCCCACCGCGGGCCGCCTTCCACGGCGAGACCCTGATGGCGCCCGCCGCCCTCGCCCACGGCACCGACGAACAGAAGCGGCGACTCCTGCCCTCGATGGCTCGTGCTGAAGTGGTTTGGTGCCAAGGTTATTCGGAACCCGATGCCGGCTCAGACCTGGCCAATGTCGCCTGTCGGGCGCGCCGGGAGGGCGACGATTGGGTGGTGTCGGGGCAGAAGATCTGGACCACGTTCGCCCAGCACGCCGACTGGATGTTCGCCCTCGTGCGCACCGAACCCGGTTCGATGCGCCATGCCGGGCTGTCCTACATGTTGATTCCGCTCGATCAGCCGGGTGTGCAGGTGACGCCGATCCGCACAATGCTGGGCGACGGCGGGTTCAACAGCGTGTTCTTCGACGACGCACGAACGTCGGCCGACAACGTACTCGGCGCTCCCGGGGCCGGTTGGGCCGCGGCGATGACGACGCTCGGACACGAGCGGGCCACCTCGGTACTCAACTACCAGTTCTCCTTCGTCCGCGAGATGCGCGAACTGCGGGCGCTGGCCCAGGAGCGCAGCGCAGCCGACGACGTGGTCTTGCGCGATCGGCTGATCGACGCCTATGTGGGGCTGAAGATCATGGGCTACAACAACATGCGTTCGTTGACGCGGGCGCTCACCGATGGCCAGTTCGGACCAGAGGCGTCGATCGGCAAGTACTACTGGTCGCGGTGGCATCAGTCCTTCACCGAACTCGCCATGGACGTCCTTGGGCCGGATTCGCTTCTGGGCACCTGCTGGGACACCGGGCCCGATCGAGCCTCGACCGGCATCCGTCGCGCATTCGTGCGGGCCCGCGCCGAGACGATTTACGCGGGCACGAGCGAGATCCAGAAGAACATCATCAGTGAACGCGTGCTGGGCATGCCGCGGGAGCCGAAGCGGGCCGGACCATGAGCGGCCCGCTAGATGGCGTGCGGGTGCTCGACCTGAGTCGAATTCTCGCAGCGCCCTTCGCGACCCAGCTCCTTGGCGATCTCGGCGCCGACGTCATCAAGGTCGAGCGGCCCGGTACCGGCGACGACGCACGTCAGTACGGGCCGCCATTCCTCGATAATCCAAGCGGCGACGAACCCGGGGGCGCCGAGTCCGGTTTCTACCTCAGCGCCAACCGGAACAAACGGTCGATCACGATCGACCATTCGTCACCGGCCGGGGCAGGACTGATCAGCGAATTGGCGGCGGTCTCAGACGTATTGGTGGAGAACTACCGGCGCGGGGTCCTGGACAAGTACGGGCTCGGCTACGAGGCGATGAGTGCGGTCAATCCGCGCCTGGTCTATTGCGCGGTGACCGGCTTTGGACAGAACGGTCCATACGCCGACCGCGCCGGCTACGACGGTGTCTTCCAGGCGATGAGCGGCCTGATGAGCGTCTCCGGCGTGCCAGACGGACAACCCGGTGCGGGACCGATGAAGGTCGGGGTCTCGATGGTGGACATACTGACCGGCCTCTATGCCTCATCGGCCATCCTCGCCGCGCTGCGCCAACGCGACGTGGTCTCCGGACGGGGCCAGTTCATCGATCTCGCGCTGCTCGACTGTGGGGTAGCCGCACTGTCCCACTATGCCCAGAACTTCCTGGTCTCGGGAGTGGCCGCACCGCGACGGGGCAACGGCGGGTTCGGCGGCATCCCGTCACAAGCGTTCCGCTGCACGGACGGCGAGATCTTCCTCGTCGCCAGTACCCCCAAGCAGTGGGCCGCACTCGCGAATGCGGTCGACCGGCCCGAACTCGGCGACGATCCGCAATTCGCCACCGTGTCGGCACGCATCGCCAACCGCGATCTCGTCCTCCAGACCCTTGAGTCCATCTTCGCCAAGGGCTCCGTTGCGCACTGGGTCGCCACGCTCGAGGCAGCCGACGTCCCGGTCAGCCCGGTGAACACGATGAACGCGGTCTTCGCCAATCCGCAAGTCCGGCACCGGGAGCTGCGCACCACGGTGCGGCATCCGACGGCCGGACCCGTCGACCTCATCGCAAATCCGATCCGCTACCCCGGTGGTCCGGCGACCACGTACACCGCGCCGCCTTTGCTCGGCGAGCACACCGACCAGATCCTCACCGACGTCCTCGGCAAGACCCCGGACGAAATCGCCCAACTTCGCGCAAGCGGCGCGATCTGACCGACCCACGACCCGATACGACACGATTGGATGAAATACAGATGGCGACAATATATTCCGATCAGCTCTCGACGCAGGCTTTCGGACTGCCCACGACCGGCTGTTTCAACCACGCCGCACTGGCCTCCGGCCGCCGGTTCGACGCCACCGACTTCCTTTCCGATGAACCACTGCTCGGGCTGCAACGCGAAGCCGGCTACATCTGGGGGACCCTGCGGGACGACAAGGGCGTGCTGTACTCGGTGATGCGTCGCATCGCACCGCCGGGCGTAGCGCAGGGCGAGGGAAAGTCGCTCGGGGGCAAGCTGCTCGTCGTGTCCAGCGGCACCGCGGAAGGTCAGCTTCAACTTCGGCGGGAGCCGCGCGGAGCAGTCGACAGCACCGGCATCGTGCGGCGCCCACACAGCGACAACGCCGTTCGATTCGCCTCCGCTGCAGAGGCACCGGGGCGACCGATGCAGTTGGTGCTCTCCGAGACCGAGTTCTCCTACGTCGAGGAGGACGTGATCGACGTCAGCGGCCGGATCGTCGTGCCGCCCCTGCAGTGGTATCTCCCGGGGCCGCAGTCGGCGTTGCTCTACCTCAGCCAGACGTTTCTGGTCGACGGTCACCTAGGAGGCAAGCCGGTGCGCGGCTTCCTGTTCTGGGAGGAAGCGTGGATGCCACCGGGCGGCCAGCTCTACGTCACCAAGGATCCGCTTCAGGACGCCGAGTACCTGACCTGGTACTCCTGGGCGAACCTGTGGAGCGACGGCACCTGCGAAGTCGGGCATTTCCTGTTCGGGCAGAAAGATTTTCACGTCGGGGTCACCGCCGACAGTGCAGGTGTCGTCACGTCGGCGCACACCATGGACGCAGTCATCACCCGCGCGGACGACGGCTACTGGCATGACGGCATCGCCTACGACCTCGACGGCGCCAGGTGGGTGTGTGAGCCCGATCCGCAAGGCCGGATGCAGGGCCTCGGCAAGATGCCCAACCCCCAACAGGAGGGGCGCATGCACCGGGTCAAGGACACCCGGAAGCCCGACGTGTGGATGGCCTGGGGCGAGACCGTGCCCGCCGCAGGCGACCGAAGGCGGCGGCGCCAGCCGTGAGCTTCGCGCGGCTCCTCGAGGATGCGGCGAATCGGTGGCCCGACCGGACTGCGCTGCACTTCGAGGGCGACCGCTGGACCTTTCACCGGCTGCAGAGGGCGGTCGCCGCGGCGGCCGGGAACCTCACCGCCGCCGGGGTCGGCAGCGGCACCCGGGTGCTGCTCCTGCTGGAGAACTGCCCGGAGTACCTGATCGCTCAGTTCGCCTTGGCCCGGGTGGGCGCCGCGTTCGTCACGCCCAACCCCTACTGGACGGAGCACGAGTTCGTCCGTGCCGCCGAGGCCGCGCAGGCCCGGACGGCCATCTATGCACCGCGCTTCGGCGACCTGGTGACGGGCCTCGAGTCGGCGATACCGGTCTCCGAGCTCACCGCTGGCTCGGGCGCGGCGCCCGGCCTGGTCGACCAGCCAGAGTCACCTCGCTACCTACCGTTGTCGTCCGGCACGACGGGGCTCCCGAAAGCCGTCATCCATACCGACGCAAGCCTGTGCGGAGCTGTCGGGCAGCTGCGCAGACACCTGGCTCTCAGCGAAGTTGACCGGTTGCTGGTCGCGCTGCCGCTGTGCCACATCTTCGGCACCACGATCTGCGCGGCCGCTCTCAGCGTCGGCGCCGAATTCACCTTGTGCCGCCGATTCGAGCTGGACGAGGCTCTGCACCATCTGCGCCGACACGGTGTGACGATCTGGCCGATCGCGGGCGCGGTCGCACACGAACTGGCCGCACGCACCGATCTGCATCCCGAAACCTTCGCCGCTCTGCGCTTCTTCATGTGGGGCGGCAGCGCGGTGCCACATGAACTGGCACAACGGATCTTCGCCACCACCGGCGTGCGGTTCCTGTGTTCCTACGGCATGACCGAAGCGATGATGGTCGCTTTCAACCCGGTCGACGACGTCTCAGGCTGGTCGCTGGACTCCCCCGGGTACCCGACGGAGGGCACCGAACTGCGGATCTGCCGCACCGGTGAACTCGAGGTCCACGGGCCCAGTGTCGCGTTCGGTTACGCGGGCGCCGACTCCAGCGCCTTCAGTGCGGACGGCTGGTTCCGCACCGGCGACGTCGCCACGATCGACCCTGACGGCCGGCTGTGGATCATCGACCGCATCAAGGACATGATCAAGGTGTCGGGGTTCCAGGTTGCCCCGGCCGAGGTCGAGCTGGCGCTTCGGGAGCACCCCGCCGTGCACGACGCCGGCGTGGTCGGAAATCCGGACGACCGCGTCGGTGAGGTGCCGATCGCCTATGTCGTGGCCGATCCGGAACTGAGCGCCGCCCAGCTGGATTCCTGGGTACAAACGAGATTGGCGAGCTACAAACGTCCGCACCGATACCACTTCGTGGCCGGGCTCCCGCGCACCGCGGCGGGCAAGCTTCGGCGCGCGGAGCTACGCGGGTGGCACGTAGACGGTGGGAATCAGTTCAGCACCTCGACCAACGCGGCATCGGACTGACCGACCATGAACCTTTCGACCGCTTCGAGGTGACGCCGCCAGTGTCGTTGCGCTGCAATACCATCATCCGCCTGCAGGAGCTTGACCAGCTTACGGTAGGCGCGCTGCGCCTTTCGGTTGGCGGGCCGCTCGAAACCCGGGGGATGCGAGGCGATGAACAGTCCGTTGTGCGTGTCGATGATCTCGAAGAGCATCCGGGCCAACACGGCCAACGTGATGCTGCCTGCGGATTCGACGACCGCGAGGTGGAACCCCAGGCTGTAGTCCGCGAACGCCTCCTCGTCCTCGACGATGGCGTCACCTCGGCCTACCAGGTCTTCCAGCGCCCGAAGGGGTTTCGCTTTGCGGGCGCCGGCGATCATCCCGACGGCCGATACTTCGATTTCCGTGCGGGCCTGGTACACGTCGCTCAGCGGTGTGCCCTGATACTGCAACAGGGTGCCGGTGTATCGCGCCGCCATCGAGCCGTCGGGTTCCAGTACCCTCGCTCCGCCTTTCGGACCGCGCACCACTGTGATGATGGCCTCCGCCTCGAGGATGCGGAAGGCCTCGCGCAACGTCGGCCGGGACACCCCGAACTCAGCCATCAGACTCGTCTCGCTCGGCAGCGTCTGACCGGGTGCCAGCTCGCCCGTGACGATCCGGCGTCTCAGGTTGGCTGCGATGAGCGCACTGGCCTTCGGCACGGACACCACAGACGACTTTCGGCCTGCGGATACGGCACCTCGGGGGTACATATCGGTAGATGATATAACGGATCACCGACATCAGCCGAATACGTCGACGATCCTCTCGACGCCGCCGGCGTCACGGATCCGGACTGCGGTCGCCCGGATGTGCTTACGCCACAGAGCTTCCGCTGCCTCAGCTGCACGGCCCTCGACCAGGTCTACGAACCGGCTGTGTACGCGCGCACCCGCCGCGACCGCGGGGCCGTGCACCTCGGGTCGCGTGCGTGCCACATATCGGCTGGTGGCCGCGTCGATGATCTCTCTGACCATCGCGCAGAGCGCCCGCAGGGTGGCATTGCCCGCGAACTCGATCACCATCCGGTGAAAGTCGTTCTCCCGCTGCAACAGAAGCTGCGAATCCGACACACTCAGCTCAGCCGTGGCGGCAGCCCGTAGCCGATCGAGCTGGCTCGGGGTGCGCGTCCGCGCCAACATCGCTGCGCACGGGCCCTCGAGAGCCGCCGCCGCTTCGAACAGATCTGCTGTTGTCGCTCCGCGATACTCCAGCACCGTTGCGGCGTAGCCCGCGGCGGTCTCGACCCGAGGGACGCTGACGCGCATGCCGCCGTGCGCACCTCGGCGCACCGTCACGAGGGACTCCGATTCCAGAATCCTGATGGCTTGACGCAGCGTGGGTTTCGACACGCCCAGCTCGGCCATCAAGTCGTCCTCCGACGGCAGCACGTCGCCCTCGCCGAGTCGGCCGAGAATGATCCGTCGGCGCAAGGCCGCTACGGCGACCTCGGCGGCCTTGGGCACCGCTGTTCGGCGGCCTGCCGGTTCGGTCATCGCTCCACAGTAGCGACCGGACTCAGACCTTCGTGGCACCCATGTCCAGTGTCAACTGGGTTCCGGTCACGGTGCGGGACAGGTCGGAGGCCAGCCACACCACGGCATCGGAGATGTCGTCAGGGCTCGCGAGGGGCAGTTGCGGCAAGGCGCTGCCGAACGAGGCGATGTACGCGGGGTGCTCGGTGAGCATCGTCGCCGTCATGGGGTCCTCAGCCATCGGCGTCGCCACGCCCCAGGGGTGGATCGAGTTCACCCGTATTCCGTATTCTCCCAATTCGAGCGCGGCGCTCTTGGTCAGACCCACCACGCCGTGCTTGGCGGCGCTGTAGTGCGCCTGCCCCGGCAACGACTTGATCCCCGCGACCGAGCTGACGTTCACGATGGATCCGCCGTTGCCCGCCGAGAGCATATGCGGCACAGCGGCCTTCATGGTCCGCCACACCCCCGTCAGGTTGATGTCGACCATGGTCTGCCATTGGTCGTCGGGCATCTCCCAGAACCGTCCCCAGTTGCAGATTCCGGCGTTGGCGACGACCACGTCGAGGCGACCGCCGAACTGCGCGACACCCGCGGCCACGGTCGCGTCCAGCGCCTCCTGATCGCGGACGTCGGCGACCCGGGCGGCAATCCGGGCACCTTCGGCTTCCACCAGCCTGGTCGTCTCCTTCAGGTCTGCCTCCGTCGCGGCCGGATACGTGGTGGCCGCCGAGGCCGGCCCCGCGATGTCGACCGCGATGATCGCCGCGCCCTCCCGTCCGAGTCGCACGGCATGACTGCGCCCCTGGCCGCGCGCGGCCCCCGTCACGAAAGCCACCCTGCCCTCCAACAGCTTTCCCGGCCCGTCGGTGCTCATGCGCCGGCCTGTTGTTCGGCATCGAGCTCCCTGAGCCACCTGTCGTGAAGGTCGAAGTGGTCGGCGGGTCGGCGCACCAGAATGGCTTCGGCGGTGGCAACGACCACACCGTTGCCCCCCAACTCCAACGACGCCTCGACGAACACCCTGCGGCCCTCACGCCGGGCGATCCGGGCCCGGCCGATCAATGGCCGTTCGATGGGCACCGGCTTGACGAACGTCACCGTGAGCGTGCCGGTCACGGCGAACTCGCCTCGCACGATGACCGCGTGTCCGACCATCTCGTCGAGGATCCCGGCGGTCCACCCACCATGAGCGACGTTGCGGCCGCCCTCGTTGTCACGGGGACAATGAATCTCGCTCACGACGACACCGTCGGCGCCGAGCGTCTCGCGCTCGAGGCCGAGTCGACATAATGACTTGGCGCGGCAGGACCCGCAGAGCACGACCCCCTTCGCCGATAACGGTGCGTACATGTCGTTGGACGAATCGTCGCGCTGCAGGCGGCCCAACGACGCCGTGCCATTGCCGTCAGTCATTGCCCATGCCTACTCCCGATGCTAGTGTGCTGGATGTCACGTTACACCGTAAGGTTGATTGGCCGAGGGCTCCAAATCAGCCTCCGGTCAGCGGATCCAGTCAGCATCTGCGAGCAACAGTCAAGGAAGGCCGAACGATGACACAGACCGAGTACGAGGGTCGGCTCTACATCGACGGCGAGTTTCGCGACGCCCGCTCCGGCCGCAGATACGAGGTCATCAACCCCGCCGACGAGTCCGTGGTGGGCGTCGCAGCAGATGCCACCGCCGAAGACGTCAGCGACGCGGTCGGCGCGGCCCGCAAGGCCGCCGACGACTCCACGTGGGCGACCGATCACGCGTTTCGACGTCAGTGCCTTGAGCAGTTACAGCAAGGACTGCGTAAGGAATCCGAGGACATCCGGGCGCTGGTGACAGCCGAGGCAGGTGTCTGCTCGTCGGTCATCCCCACGCACGTCGACGTAATGATCGACGGGATGGACTTCTACAACGACTTGATCACGTCGTTCCAGTGGGAGGAGGATCTGCCCCCCTACGAGATCCTGGGCAACCTCAGCCTGCGCCGCATCCGGTACGAGGCCTACGGCGTCGTCGGGGCCATCACCCCATGGAACGCGCCTTTTATGACGGCGATCTGGAAGGTCCACCACGCGCTGGCGACCGGCAACACGGTCGTCTTGAAGAGCGCGCCGGACACCCCGCTGACCGCCGCGCTCTTGGCGCGGATCGCCGCGGATACCACCGACATTCCGGCGGGAGTCATCAACACCATCAGCTCGGCGGACAAGGCCATCGCCGGTGACGCCATGACCGCCGATCAACGCATCGACTTGTACCACTTCACCGGTTCACCGGGCGTCGGACAGCGGATCGCCGAGCGGGCGGCCAACGGTATCCGGCACTGCGTTCTGGAACTGGGCGGCAAGTCCGCCAACGTCTTGTTGCCCGACGCCGATCTCGACATGGCGACCGGCCTGGGCGTCGCGATGTGCATGTCGAGCAGCGGGCAGGGCTGCGCGCTGGCCACCCGGATGGTGGTGCATGCCGACATCTACGACGCGGTGCTCCAGCGGCTCGAAATGATCGTCGGAAATCTGCCGTGGGGCGACCCAACCGATCCGGGCAACGCCGTCGGTCCGATCATCCGCCTCGAGCAACTCGAACGCATCGAAGGCTTGGTCGACCGTGCGCGCGAAGCAGGCGCTCGCATCCTGTGCGGCGGTAAGCGTGGCGACCGCAACGGCAAGGGATTCTGGTACGAGCCAACGGTTGTCGCCGACGTCGACGAGAACGCCGAGATCGCCCAGAACGAGGTATTCGGACCCGTGCTGAGCGTCATTCGCTACGAGGGCGACGACGACGAGGCAGTGCGGGTCGCCAACAACTCTCGGTATGGACTGTCGGCCTACGTGCAGTCTCGCGACGAGGACCGGGCGTGGGCGGTGGCCAACAGATTGCGGGCGGGCACGGTGAACATCAACAACTCCTTCTACCTGTCCCCCGACGCACCGTTCGGCGGGTACGGCATCAGCGGCGACGGCGTGGAACACGGCGTGGCGGGGTTCCGCGAATACCTGCGGATCAAGTCCATCGCCAGCCCAGCCCAGGTTTAGCCGCCGTGTCGGGCTTCGACTACATCATCGTCGGGGCGGGCTCCGCGGGGTGCGTGCTGGCAAACCGGCTGTCCGCGGATCCACGCAACTCGGTGCTGCTCATCGAGTCCGGCGGCAAGGACCGCAGCCCGTTGATCCGAATTCCCAAGGGGTTCGGGAAGATCCTTGGTGATCCGAAGCTCACCTGGCATTTCCCAGTGCGGCCGATCGGCCCGTCCCGCAATGTCGAGGAATGGGTGCGTGGACGCACCCTGGGTGGCTCCAGCGCGGTCAATGGGATGGTCTACAACCGCGGTAGCCAGGCCGACTTCGACGCGATGGCCGCCTTGGGCAATCCCGGCTGGAGTTGGGAAACCATTCTGCCGATCTACCGGACCATCGAGAACCACCAACTCGGGGCCGATGACACGCGCGGATGCGGTGGCCCGCTCGATATTTCGGTCGGCACCCTGCCGGATATCTGCTGGGACATGGTGGAATCGGGTCGCCGGCTGGGCTGGTCCGTGGCCGACGACTTGAATGCCACCGACGCTGAGCGCATCGGTCCCGCCGTCCGCACCATCAAGGACGGACGGCGGGTCAGCGCGGCGCACGCCTTCCTGCGGCCTGTTCAGAACCGGGCCAATTTGACGATCGCCGTTAATACCACGGTGGACCGGATCGACTTCGAAGGCGACAAGGCCATCGGAGTCCAAGCGTCGACGTCGCGCGGTCGGGAGACGTATACCGCAGGCCGGGAGACCATCCTGGCCCTGGGCAGCATCGCCACACCGAAGCTGTTGCAGCTCTCCGGGATCGGCGATCGCGCCGAACTCCGCAGCCTGGGCATCGAGGCACGCGTCGACAGTCCGAACGTGGGCCGCCGGATGCGGGAGCACCGGTGCTTCGCGATCCAGTTCCGGCTGAACCGCAACGTCGGCTACAACCGCAAGCTCGCGACGCCCGCCCAGCAGGCCCTCACCGGACTGCAATACCTCGCCACGCGCAAGGGGCCGCTCGCCAGTGGCGCTTACGACGTCGTCGGCTTCTTCAAGACGTCACCCGAACTCGACCGACCCGACGCCCAGATTCTGATGGCACCCTTCTCCGCCGCGCCATTCGAAGCAGGCAAGGAGCTTGGACTCGAGCGGGAACCGGGCATCCAGGCGATCGGATATATTCTGCGTCCCGACAGCGAAGGCCATGTCGCGATCACCTCCGCCGACCCCACCGCCCCGCTCGACATCGACCCCAACTTCTTTGCCACCGAACATGATCGGCGCAAGGGTGTGTCGATCTTCAAGACCATGCGCCGGCTGTTCGACCAGGCGCCGATTGCTGAAGCCCTGGTGTCCGAAACTCGCCCCGGCACCGAGGTGGAATCCGACGAGGACATCGTCAATGCGGCACTCGACCAAGGCTACTGCGGGTATCACGCCATCGGCACCTGCGCAATGGGCCCAAATGACGAGGACGTCGTCGACCCGGCCCTGCGCGTGCGCGGGGTGGACAAGCTGCGGATTATGGACTGTTCGGTGATGCCGACCATGGTGTCGGGCAACCTCAATGGGCCCGCGATGGCCATGGCATGGCGTGCGGCGGACTTCATTCTGTCGGAACGGTAGCCACCGCTAGTCCCAGGCGGTCAAAGCGTCGAGTGGCACCAATCGGCTCGTGAGGCCTTCCGGCCTGCCGATCGTCCTGGGCAGCAGGATGCGACGGGAGAACCGCCATCCCTGGGCAGTCCGGACGCACTCGTCCTCGTAGACACCGAGGAACTGGATAGGGCGCGCGTCGGACGCACGGCGGGCCCACTCGGTGATCGGGAACCGACCGCGGGCGGTATCACCGTCGACCTGTACCAGTCCCTGGTGCACGGTCTGGAAGACGAACTCCAATGTCGAACAGGTCCGGGTCACGGTCTCGATGACGGCGGCCCGGCCCATCGCTGGCTCGGTTGTCGGAGAACGCAATTCGCCATCCTCGGCGTAGGTCAGGCAAGCCTCGGCGATGTCGCCACGGGAAACGCCGTCGGCGTACGCGGCCGCCAAGTGCTGAATTGCTATGACGTCGCAGGCCTCGCCTGCATCACGCGGTTCACGAGGGATCATCGACGGCGAGCCTTTATGCCGGTGGAATGACGACGTTCAGTTCCTCAAGCTTGGAGATGTCATCATCGCTGTAGCCGAGGCTGCTCAAAATCGACCGGTTGTGCTCGCCGCGCACGCACGGCAGCCCGACCCGGCCGGGCGTCTCGGAGAACGAAACGGGCGGCGCGGCGCGGACCAACTCGCCGAAGATCGGATGCTCGATCGCGACGGTCAAGCCCGTTTCACGCAACACCGGGTCGTAGGCGGTGAACACCGGTTGGCCCACCATGTTCACCTCGACACAGCCCACACGGACGGCGGACAGCGCCGATTCCCATTCCGCCGCGGGCTTCTCGGCAAACCTGGAAGTCAATAGTTCGACGAGATCGTCGTCGTGCTCCGCGCGCGCCGCTTTGGTGGCGAAGCGCTCGTCGCCCGTCAGCTCCGGCATCCCGAGTTCCCCGGCCAGTGCGACGAACTCCGAGTCCGACCGGACGACCAGACATACCCAGCCGTCGTCGCGAGCGGGATAGACACGATCCAGGGCGCCTGTTCCGTAGTATTCGCTGTCGCACAGCGGAATCGGCGACTTACCCTGGTAGCTGCAGAAGTCGTCGGAGTAGGCCCAGGCGTTTCCGCCGATCATCGACGTCCGGACGAACTGCCCGGTGCCCGTGCGCTGCTGGTGGTAGAGGCCCAGCGCCAGCGCGGCAAGCAGCACGAGCGCGGCATTGCTGTCCCCGTCGACCAGCATGTTGAGCCGGGGCAGCACCACCGCCTGCAACTCGAGGATGCTGAAGTCCTGGCTCTGCGCCGGATCCGCCCAGTAGCCGACCTGGCGACCGAAGCTCCCCGCGACGGTCTGGGCGGCCTGCGCGTACAGGGCACGATGTGCGTACGGGCCGTCCGTTCCGTAACCCGCCGCGTGAACGTAGAGCAGCCGGGAATTCAGCTGGGAGAGTTCGTCGTAGCCCAATCCGAGTTTGTCCGCGACACCGGACCGAAACCCGGTTACAAATGCGTCGGCCTTCGCGATGACCTGCTGGGCGATAGCCTGGCCCTCCGCGCTACGTAGATCCAGAGACAAACTCTCCTTCCCGGCGGTGGTTTTGGCGCTCGCCACTTCGGGACCGAACGACGTGCGGAACGGATCACCTGCCGCATCCTCGATCTTGATGACCCTTGCTCCGAGGGCCGCAAGCATCGCCGTCGCGTACGGCATCGCGTAGAAATAGCCGAACTCCACGACCGTGATCCCCGCGAACGGATGCGCGGGCGCCGAGGATCCACCCCGCGGAAGTTCATGGGCGACCAGATCACCGGAGTGCTCGCCGAGCACGGGCGCGGACCGTTGCACCACGATCGGGATCTTCTCGAAGTGTCCGACGGGGCCCACCTGGCGAATCGGGCCGTGTGTTGGATCCTCCACCGTGACGACGTCACCGTTGTGCACGATCTGCGGATGGGCCAGCCCTTCCTCGCTGGTGACCGCCACCTCGAAGGCGACGTCGGGGCTGGCCTCTAACAATGGAAGCCAGTGGTCCAGGTCGCTGGCCCGGAAGGCCTCCTGCAGTAGGTCTTCCCACTCCTGGGCGTCCTCAGGATTGGCGAAGGTGGGCAAGCCGCTGAAGCGCGGATCGTCGAGCACCTTGCCGATGCCGGCGACCTCGCACAACGCCTTGCCCTGATGGGGCAACATCGTCGAGGTCTGGATGAACCGGCCGTCGCGGGTGGCGAGCAACACTCCGAAACGGCTCGCGGCGGTCGCGGAACGCGAATCGGCGCTTGGCTTCTCGCCGCGTTTGGCCATGACCTGCACGACGGTCGACACGAAGTAGTCAATCGGATCGAGTCCCGCAACAAGCGTGGCGTCCAGCGCCTGCCCCCGACCGGTGGTCTCGCGCACAAACAGCGCAGCCATGATGCCTGCCACCGACTGCATTGCAGCCCCGACGCTTGCCCACGGCACCGGAAATACGATGGGGCCCTCACGATGTCCCCAAGCGCCGCGAGCCCAAAGACCAGCCTTCGCCGCGACCAGCGAGTCGTAGGCCTTCAGCGCCGCGTAGGGACCCGAAGACCCGAAACCCGTTATCGAACAATGGATCAGCGCGGGGTTCTTCGCGCGCAGGTCGTCGGGTCCGATACCCCAGGCTTCCACCGTGCCCGGCGCGAACGCTTGAATGACGACGTCTGCGCGCTCGACCATCTCGCGGAGCTTCTTTTGACCGGCCGGCGTCCGCAGGTCTGCGACCACGCTTTCCTTGCCACGGTTCCAGACCAGAAACCCGCTCGGATTCTCGGTTCGCAGTCGATCGCCCTCCGGCGGCTCGATCTTGACGACCCGGGCGCCGGCATCCGCGAGGACTACCCCGGCGATCGACGCGGCCACACTGCCCGAGCCCAGCTCGAGGATGTTCAATCCGGCGCAGATGGATTCCATGTAGCCGTCTCCTAAGCGGACTGCGGACGTCTGGCAATGGTCTGATTGGAAGGCAAGTTTACGCTATAAAGTTAATTAGATCACAGAGCACGGACCCGTCGTCAGTAGGCCTGCATGCGCAGGAATGCGGCGGCGACCAGGCAGTTCCCATGTTCGACGTCGCGCAGTTCCACCCGGCAGCCAACGGTGTCGGCATCGACCACGCTGAACACGGGCGTGGCGACGAACGGTCCAATCCGCCCGGGGGCAACGATCGTCATGGCCAGACATTCGACCGACAGCACATCGGTCCCCAGCGTCTGGGCCCCGTGCTCCAATGCCGCCGCTTCGCACACCACGAGCATCGGCGCGTGGTGCAGGCGCTCGCCGCCGACTTCCAACAGGCGGGGAATCTCTAGCAGGCCATCGGATCGCCTGCGACCCGAATATGCGTGCCACAGCGGCGGCGGTGCCGCGGTGCCGGGATCGACGGCGCCCGGCTCGGGAAAGCAGAAGCGCTGCGGACTGGAACCGATCACCGCCCAATTCGCCGAGCCGAACCCGAGCTGCCGATCAGGGTCGTCGGCGTCGCAGATCCGCGCCTCGGTGAACAGCTGCGAACGCGCCTCGGCGGTGATGGCACCCGCCAGCAACACCCGCTCCACATCGACGGCGCAATCGATGATGCTGACGTCGACCTGCGTCACCGCGCGAACCTGTAGCGACTCCACGTTGACCACCGCCGCGTCCAACATTGCAATCGCCAATGGCGCCGCCGTAATGGCACCGGCAGCCGTGCGCAGATCGGTCCTGAGTCGCAGCACGTTGTCCGCGTGGGTGCGGTCGATCGCCCGAGGCCGTGAGCCCAGGTAGGCATAACTCATCAGCACGCCCCGGCTCGGCGCCCAGTCACGGTGTGGATCAGGGGCCGCGCAGGACGCCTCGGCGGTATCCGTCACCGCCCGGCGGGACCTTCGTCCAACTCGGGCACCGTGAACAGTTCCTCAAAGGTTCCGCGCAGCACCCGATCCCGGATGCGTGGATCTACCGAATCGAACAGCTGATGCAAGGTCTCCTGCGTATGCCCATAGGTACCTTCCAGATGCGGGTAGTCATCGCCCCACAGGACGTTGTCGTAGTGGGTGTCCTCGATAATCTGCACGGCACTGACGTCGTGCTGGAACGAGGCATAGACCTGCTGGCGCACGATCTCGCTCGGTAACCGATTGAGCCTGGGCCGCACGAACATTCCGTGTTGGCGATACGCCTCATCCATCCGGTCCCCGACGGCAGGGACCCACCCCGCGCCGCCCTCGGCGATCAGCACCTTCAGATCCGGATGCCGATCCAACGCGCCACCGGCGACCAGGTGCGAGACCACCCGCATCCCGGGATACGTAGTCTCCATGTAGTTCACGACGGCGCCACCGGGCCCCCGGTATACGACCGTGTCGCCGCCCGTTCCGATGTGGTAGGCCAGCACCATGTTGTGGGTGTCGGCGGCGGCCCATAGCGGCTCCCACAGGTCGAGCCCCCACTCCTTGTCTGCGGGCATCGTGCAGGGCAGGAAGATCGACTGAAACCCCTGTTCGGCAGCCCATTCCACTTCCGCAGCTGCATCGGCCACTTCGACCAGGGGCACGATCGCCGGCGTGAAGATGCGGTTCTGCCATGACATCACCTCCTGCAACGACCACTCGTTCCAGGCTCTGGCCACTGCGCGGGACAACTCCGCATCGTGAATATGCACTGACCAGAAGCCGCTCGACGGGAAGGCCAACTGACACTGCACGCCCTCTTGATCGAGGTCGCGCAGGCGGATCGCAATATCGGAGGCTCCAGGTGGCCGGATCGCGTCCATGAAGTCGTTGAGCTGACGGCTCTTCTGCTGGCCGTCGACGTAGACGATCTCGTACTTCTCACCACGCTCGGTGCGAGGCGCACGGTCGGCCAACCGCTTCGGTAGCCGCGACGTCCACAGGTCCTCGGGCTCCATCGCGTGCGAATCACCCGAGTGCGCCCAGATCTTTTCCCTGTCGGCGGCGTCGATCGGTACTTCGGTGACCTGTGTCATGGTCGAGGACTCCTTGGCTTGTCGCGAGACGAGGCCGCACATCAGTGATGCGGCGCGGCTTCGTGGACGCACTTGACCTTACACTGTAACGTTGATGTCTGCCACGTGCATTTCCGCATCGATTCAGGAGGGTCGCTACGTGAATGCCATTGAGCCATGTGTCGGTCAACTATTATCAGTGAGTCATTAATCCGATAGGACGGAGTCGGCCGATCACGGCGAATGAAGCCGCAGCGAAGTCGGCGTCGAGTACCGGCAAGCGGGGCAAACCGCCGACGCTGACCGAAGAGCAGATCGTCGGTGCCGCGCTGGACATCATCCGCACCGAGGGTCTCGATGCGCTGTCGATGAGACGGCTCTCCCGCGAACTCGGTAGATCGGCGATGGCACCGTACTGGTATGTCAACGACAAGCGGGAGCTACTCGACCTGGTCGCCCGCAAGCTGTTGTCGGAAGTAACTCTCCCCGAACCGGATTCGGCGCCATGGGAGGAGCGGCTACGCGCCGTGGTCACCGGCATCGACGACAGGCTGCACGATCACCCCGGCATCGCCGGGGTGCTGTTGGAACGCATGCGCAGCACCGACCGTCGGCTGATGAACGGCATCATCGAGATCCTGCTGAGCGCGGGATTCCAGGGTGCCGACGTGTTCCTCTCGTACGCGATGATTCACACGTATCTGTTCGGCCGCTACCAGGTCATGGAACTCGACGACCCTGATGCCACCGACCTGGAAGACACCCTGGCCAAGTTGGTGCCACACCTAGCCGGCCTGCGCGGACGCGACTTCTTCAATTACGGCGTCGACACCATCATCGATGGCCTGCGGGCACGGCTGGCATCCACGCCGCCGAAGTCGCGCCGCCGCTAGAGCGCCTCGCACCAGCCCGCGAGCCGGTCCCACAGCGCCTCACGTGTGGTCGCGAAATTGTGCATGTGCGCCATGCGCTCACAGCTGAACACGGTGATATCCGTCGACCCGCCGTAGGCGGTGGGTTCGGCGTGCGGGTCGGGCGCGGTGTCCCGCTCGCCCAATCCGACGAACACGGGCACGGACACCTCTGCGGCTTCGTGTTTGACGTAGCCGGGCGACAGCATCGCGATGACGCAAAGCGGCAACGTTTTGCTCCCGAACTTGGGCGCCACGTCCCGGATCGGATAGCCTCCCGCGATGTCAGCGGCGACGATGTCCGCGGGCACATCCTCGTAGAAGAACGGGAAGAGGTACTCGGGGATGGCCTCCGACGCGGCCTGAAGCGAGAACATCTCGGGCGCGTCGTCACGGGTGTAGTCGAATTTTTCGACGTACTGCTCGTCCTCCAACCGCCGCTGGGGAAGGACGGTGTGAATTGCGCTATAGCCGAGCACGGCCAGCGCATCGAAGGTCCGATGCCGCCCCGCCATGATGATTGCGACGCCGCCGCCCATCGACTGCCCCATCCCGATGCATGGGCCGACATCGACCGGTGGATAGCCAGGTGCTGCGTCACCCAGGGAGAGCAACCGCGAGATCTTGCGCACCGCGGCATCATTCGCGGCAGCTATGTCCTCGATCCGCAGTTCGTCGCAGACCTCTGGGGTGCTGTCCCCGACTCCGAGGTGGTCGACGCTCACGAAGACTAGGCCGCGCGCAACGTGGTGCGCCGCCTGGCTGTATCCGGCATGGCCCGGAAACCGCATGTCGTAGTAACCGCGTGAGTAGCCGCCACCCGGCATGGCGAAGACGACTGCCTGCCGTTGCGCCAGCCGATCCGGTGGCGGAAGGAACACCGTCGCGACGATGTGCAGCGGTCGGCCGAGCGCGCACGCCTCGGTAACGTCGACGGTGACGTCCGCCCGCACAAACTCGGTGATGTCGCTAGCCCCGCGGCGGCGCGAACGTGATCGGCAGCTTGGTCACCGCGCGGACCGAGACATTGTCATAGACCAACTCGTCGACGGTGGGCACCGTGTAATCCGGTATGCGAGTCAGTAGTTCGTCCAGAGCGATTCTGAGCTCCATCCGGGCCAGATGAGAACCCAGGCAACGGTGGGTTCCGCTGGCGAACACGATGTGACTCGTCCTTCCACGATCGAAATCGACCCGCAGCGGGTCGTGGTACTGAGTTGGGTCGACATTGGCCGCGGCCCAAATCGCATGGATGGCCTCGCCCGCCTTGATGACCAAGCCATCGCCCAGATCGATGTCCTCCACGGCGAAGCGCTGGCCCGCAGGCACAGGCGATTCGTAGCGCATGATCTCCTCGACCGCCGCTGGGATCAGCGCCCGGTCAGCAACAAGGCGGTCCCGCTCCTCCGGGTGCTGGCCCAGCCAGGCGAAGATGCAGGACATCGAGGCGGTCACGGTATCGAGTCCGGCGAACATCAGGAGAAACAGGATGTTGAGCAGATCCTGTTCGGAGATCGGCTCGCCATCGACCTCGGAGCGCAATAACACGGCGATAACGTCGTCCTTCTGCTCGGTCTCCGCGCGGCGCGTAGCGAGGAACCCCGCGAAGTACTCGAGCAGCTTTCCGCCCGCAACCGCCATGTTCGCTTCGATCTCTTCGACCGTGTCTCCCTCGGGATGAATGACACCGGTCTTGAAGTCGAGGAAGAAGTCCAGGTCCTCGACCGGCGCGCCCACCAGACGCAGGAACGTCAAACACGGCAGCGGAACGCAGAACTCCTCGGAGAGCTCGGCCTCGCCCCGGGTGATGAACTTGTCGATCAACTCGCCGGCCAACTGACGGATCGAGGCCTCCAGCGGCGCCATCTGTTTGGGACCGAAGATCGGATCCAGGAGTCGACGCCATTTCTTGTGGTCTTCGCCGTCGATCTCGAGCGGGATCAGCGGATTGTCGTTGCCGAAGCTTCCCCCCTGCCCTCCGTTGCCCAGGATTGCCGGATGCCGGTTGACCTTGATGATGTCGTCGTGGCGGTAGAGGGTGACCACACCGTTCACTCGCTCGGCACGGACTTCGCCCGCCTTCTCGCTGTAGAGGGCTTGCGGCTGCGCCATGGACTTGACCTGCTGCGTAAGGGGGGCGAGTCGGGGGTCGAACTTCGTCGCTTGATCCATCAGTCCTCGATCCGTTGGGCTGCCGGAGGGCATGCGTGCGGCGTCAACATTACACTGTAACGTGACGTGCGGCACACAAGATCGGATTCGATTCCGCGGCGGCACGCGCTGCAACCCAGGATTGACTCGCGCCAAGAAGGGACACTGGCCGTGACTCTGATGCCCGTCCTCTGATCGCCGCTCTAGGATGCGATGTCGCTCCGGATCGCGGGCAAGCCGTAGTGGATCATCAGCTGCAGAAGCTCGCGCAGCTCGTCCCGTTCAAGCTCGGGCAGCTGTACCGACATGGTGTAGGGGAATTCGATAAGCAAGGCCCACAACAGGATCGGCGCCGGGTCATAGCCCTTCGGCTGTCGGCCCGGTACCAGTGCGGTGAGGTTGCTGTTAACGAAGATGGTCATCTGTTCGGCCAACTCGCCCAACGTCGGGTTGTCCAGATGTTCGTGGGTCCAGATGTGCAGGATGGCGCCGTGTTGGACAACGAGGTCGATCCATTCGTCGAGCCAATGCCTTCCTCCGTCAGCGGCGCGCAGCACCTCGACTTCAAGGTCGTAGGAGAGCACGGTCCGCAGGGCCGCTGACGCCGCGTCGGCCAGCGTCGAGAACAGCGCTTCCCGGTCCGTCCAGTAGGTGTAGACATTGGGCTTGCCAACGCCCGCCTGTTCGGCGATCTGCTGGATGCTGGCCCCGGCATATCCTTTTCGCGCGAATTCCTGCGAGGCCGCCTGCAGTATGCGCTCGACCATCGGGCGGCTACGCCGTGTGACGGGTCGTCGCAGGCCCATGGTCGGAAATACGTGATCACTCAGCAGGGCCATCGTGGGGCCAGTCGTCGGGGTGTTGGTGACGGGCATGGCGGCGCGAACGGCGTTGCCGCGGCTGATAACCCGATAGAAGAGTCGTGCGAGGGAATCGTTGAGCCTTCTCTGCGACTGCCGCGGGCCCCACGCCTCGCGCGTGTACTCGGCCCATTGCACGATGGAAAGCATCGCCATCGGCAACGACCGCAGCGGAAGCTGGTCCGCTGAATCTGCCAAGCCCAGGTGAGGACTGGCTACTGCGGCGAAGCGGCGCAGGAAGGCTTCTGCGGGGGTGAGGAGTTGGTGACCGGTGGCTTCCGCGGACGGCCACTCAATGGCGGTGACGCGATGCTTGCGGAATAACGACGACAGTCCGTCGACGAAGCGGCGCATGGCATCCAGGCCGTGCCCACCCGTCATATCGTCCATCGTCGTCGCGTGGGCGATCAAGTCGGTGCCGAGCTCGTCGACGAAAATCCGGAAGATCGCTTCTTTGTTCTCAAAGTACTGGTAGACCGCGGGGCCGGAACGTCCTGCGCGTTGGGCGATCACGTCGACGGTGACGCCGTGGTAGCCAATCTCTGCGAACACTTCTCGGGCAGCCGCGAGAATTTCTGAGCGGGCACGGTTGCCGTTATGTCCCAAGTGCGGGTTGGCGCCGTACGGAGCACGCCGCTGGGCGGGTCCGGTGGTCGTCACATCACGTGACGGTACCCCTGAGGTGTCGTCGGGACACCGGCGAAAGGGCGCCAATCCGCACCGGCATCTGCTGACTATTTCGTTAGAAGCGGGCAATGATGTGGGTCACAGTTCGCCGAGTCGGCTGGACGCAATGGGCGAACGGCTGTGCACAGAAAAGGAGATGGCGAGGGCCAATGACGACTCTGCGAGACAGCGGCGCGGACACCCATGGCGCACCGGAGATCGACTTTGCGGATTTGCCGATGGCCGCCGACCGCGGTGTCGGATGGGCGGCGCTGCGCGATGTGGGTCCGGTGGTGTTCATGAATGGCTGGTACTACCTGACCCGCCGAGACGATGTGCTGGCGGCATTGCGTGATCCCGGGGTGTTCTCGTCGAAGCGGGCGTTCGACCTTCTCGCGAGTCCGTTGCCGTTGGTGCCGGTGGCGTTCGACCCGCCGGAGCACACACGATTCCGCAAGATCCTGCAGCCGTTCTTCAGCCCGCACACCCTGAGTGAGCTCTTGCCGTCGCTGCAGACCCAGGCCGTCGAGATCATTGAAGCGGCCGCGGCCCGGGGCTCATGTGACGCGATGGCCGATATCGCGATCCCTTACCCCAGCCAGGTATTCCTCACTCTGTTCGGGTTGCCGTTGGAGGATCGTGACCGGCTGATCGCCTGGAAGGGCGCCGTTATCGCGCTGTCCGACCTGCCATCGCTCGACGGCGCAGACCTCACGCCGGCGCTGGAAATGTTTACCTACCTGACCGAGGCGATTAATAGTCACCGCGAGAGCCCGGGCCGCGACATTCTGTCGCAGCTGCTCACGGGCGAGGACCCCCTCGATGACGCGGAGGCGATCGGGTTGAGTTACCTGTTCGTGCTGGCCGGGCTGGACACCGTCACCTCGGCGCTGGGCGCGGCGCTGCTCGAGCTGGCGCAGCGCACGCAGCTGCGGGCCGCGCTTCGCGCCGATCCTGAGCAGGTACCCGTGTTCGTCGAGGAGATCGTCCGACTCGAGCCGGCCGCCCCGATCGTCCCACGGGTGACCGCCGAACCCGTCACCGTCGGTGAGGTGACCTTGCCCGCCGACACGCCGGTACGGCTGTGCCTGGGCGCGATCAACCGCGACGGCACCGATGAGATCTCGACCGACGAAGTCGTGATGGACGGCAAGCTGCACCGGCACTGGGGTTTCGGGGGCGGTCCGCACCGCTGCCTCGGATCACACCTGGCGCGGATGGAAATGACGCTGATCGTCACCGAATGGCTGCAACGGGTTCCCGACTTCGAGGTCGCGCCCGGCTACACGCCCCAGATCGTATTCCCGGCGCAGACCTTCGGGCTGTCGTCGCTGCCACTGCGCTTCTAAACCGGACCGTTCCAGCGGAACCCGATCCGCACGAAGGAGTGCCCGCGCTCAGCGGATACGACTCATCTGGATCGTCGTCGCTGCGACAAGCCGGTCCCCGCGGCCGCCGTCACGCAGCTCGACCCGACACAGCGCGCAATCGCCGGACGCGGCGGTACCCACCGGCACGGCAACGAACGGTCCGTTGCGCCCGGGCGTGGCAATGGTCATCGCTAGGTGATCAACACGGAGCGCGTCGGTGTCGAGGAGGCGGGCGCCCGCGTCGAGCGCAGCGGCCTCCGACACCACCAGCATCGGCCCATGATGTAACCGCTCGGCACCGATCTCCGGTCGCAGCCCGGGAATCTCGAGCAGACCGTCCGTCCGTCGCCGCCCGGTGTAGGCCTGCCAAAGCGGCGGCACATCAAGGCTTTCATCGACGCCTGCGCCCGGGGCGGGGTAGACGAAGCCGTCCGGGGTCGGGCAGACGACCGACCAGTTCGCGGAGCCGACGCCGATCAGCTTCTTCGGGTCGCGAGCGTCAGAGATTGTAGCGTCGGTGAAGATCTGCGACCGCGCTTCCGACGTGACGTCTCCCGTCAGAAACACTTCGTCGACACCCACGCCACCGATCACGGCAAGGTTTACCTGCGTCAGCGCCAGGATGTTGACCGGATCGACGTTGACGCCGGCCGCGTCGAGCATGGCGATGGCCAGCGGTGCCGCCAGCAACGCTCCGCCGGCCGTGCGCAGGTCCGATCTGATGCGCAGACGATTCTCCGCGTGAGTGCGGTCGATGGCGCGCGGCGCTGAGGCCAGGTAGGAGTAGCTCATCAGGACTCCCCTGCTGCCTGCCCACTCGCCCCATGGATCGGCGGCCTCACGGCGTGGCGTCGCGGCGGGTTCGCTCATGCCGGTTCCTCCTGTGGCCCGGCGACAAGTGGCGCCAGCCGGGTGCAGATCGTCTCGATGTTGCGCACGACCATCGCTTCCTGCATTCCGCCGATCGACGCCCAGAGGAACACCGTGTCAACCGGGGCGCCCTCGGTGGCGGTCCGAATAGCCTCGGCTACCTGTTCCGGGGTTCCGTAGGTGAATGAGCCCAATTGTCCCGCCCCGCGCGCGTTGACCACGCGGGACAGGTCGACGGGCTTGGGCGGCGGACGGTCCGTCCCTTCGACCATGTGGCGACGATACGAATTGAGTTGATGTGCGAGGTGTTCGGACACCGGAGGCCAGTCACGCTCGGGGTCGTCGGTGGCCCAGGCCTGGATGCCGCCTGCCATGACACCGACATCGCGGGGGTGGCCGGCTTCCGCCAGGCCAGCGGAGTACGGCATCCACAACGCCGCGTCGGCCGACAGCAGCCGCTCGCCGAGCAGGCCGGCGCGCCGGGCGCCCTGTGGCCCTTGGTAGCCCAGCCAGATCGGCAGCCGGTCCTGCACCGTTCCGGGTCGGATGCCGTCGGAAGCCCACAACTGACGAAGCCGGCGCACGCATGCGTCGGTGCGCGCGTACCGGGCGGTCATCGGGGCATCGAACAGCGCGAACTCGGGGACGCGGTAGCCGGCTCCGAGCCCGAGGTCGAGTCGTCCGTCAGAGATGAGGTCGACGGCAGCGCTCTGCTCGGCGATCTCGGTCGGGTGGTGCAACGGTGCGATGACGATCGCGGTGCCCAGTCTGATGCGTTGAGTGCGGGCGGCCACCGCGGCGGCGAATGTCAATGGCGCGCAAAGGTAGTCATCATCGAACAGGTGATGCTCGGAGAACCAGGCCGAACTCGCACCGAGCCGCTCTGCTTCCTGGCATGCCTCCAGCGTGAATCCATACATGCGCGAGGGACTTTGCCGCCACTGGGATGGATTGCGCAGATCGAAGTAGACGCCGACCTTCACCAAGGCGTCCGTTGCCGACTTCGTCGCCGCGTGGTCATCGGCGCCATCGGCTCTTGTCGACGGTGTAGAGATACGGCAGTACAAAGACCGGCGATAGATAAAATAGGTTGAACAGCCACCAACCCGGCACGCCGAACTCGGAAGTGGCCATTCGCTGCGGAAAGTCCAGGCTCATCGCCATGGTGTAGCCGACCCAGAGAAAGAGATACAGCCACGCCGACACTTTCATGAAGTGCAGCCCCCACGTGCGCATCTGCATGAAAGCCCATGCGCTGACGATGCGCATCGGCATCAGGATGAAGACCGCCAGGTATTGCCACATTTTCTCGCTGTGGTTGGCCACCCCACCTAGGGCGCCGCTGTTGTAATTGAGATAGAAGGCGCCGTCGAAGAAACGTCCGTAACCCGTGATGAACGTTTCACCCAGCACGGTGTTGTGCGCGAAGGTGTCAAAGGTCCACGGGGAGAAGTTGATCAGACCGTCGACCATGCAGAACGCGCCAATGATGGTCGCTGCCCACGGCCGTGCGTTGGTCCCGAGCTTGACGGACTTCCAAAGTTTCCAGAGGGCAATGCCCAGCACTATCGGGCCGATGGGCCCAAGGATCATGGTGCCCGACAGGATGCAGCCTGCGAGCAACCAGCCATCGGCCGGCTCGACCCAGCGCGCCCCTGTGCCGGGAGCGGAGTCGCCCGATCGAGTCTCGATTAGGCCGTTTTTCAGGACCATCCGAACCTCACCAGAATTGCCGGGAACATAGCCATGCATTCGACGAGAAGGCCGACGAGGAGAAGAAAGCAGACGACCGTCAGGACCTTGTGCAGTCGTGGCGTGGTCGTCAGGTTCGACTCGTCCGCCGGCGGATTCGATTCCGCCGGAACGAGTCTGCTACCCAGGAACCACCACACGGCCAAGATCAGCGCGTCGGCCGCGACCATCCCGGCCAGTATCAGAGCATCATGGAGCATCGGATTCCTCAACCGTAGTGAGCTGCTTGAAGCATTTGGACCGTGACGACGGTGACGATCCAGGCCGCGGCAAGGATGAAGAACAACGCGACCGCCGCGCCTTGGGATTTCGGAAGTTTATTCATCGATTACCTTCCTGGTGTCATGGTCTGATCCGAATCCTTTGCAGCAATGGCTTCTGTGATGTGACGTTTGAGCCCGGAGATCAAAATGTCGAGCGCTTCGGCGAAAGTGTCGATGTCGGCTTGTTTGCGGGTCGGACCCTGCAGTGCCACGCGGGATCCCAGCCACAGCCAGGTCACCGCGCGATACACGCGGTGCGCCTCGTCGAGCGTCAGTCCTTCTTGTTGCAGGGCGGCCATGCCCTGCCGACGAAGCTCGTTGGCCTTCGGCGAGTTTGGTGAGTGTGCCATCACTACTTGATCAAGACCCGGGTACCGGTCCATCAAGGCCTGGATTCCGAGCACTTGCGCCCGCAACGCCAACCACCCATCGCCCGCGTCTGGAGCCATCGGCGGCGCTTGACCCAAAACCTCTTCGACCACCAGCGCCACGAGCTCGTCCCGCCCGGCGACGTGCTTGTACAACGCACCGACGGAGACTTTCAGCTCGTCACTTACCGAACGCATCGTCATATCCGCCAAACGCTTTCGCGCCAGACTTAGCGCTGCCGCGACGATGGCGCGCTCGTCAAGGCGCTCCGTGCGCACCCTGGGCCGGCCGACCATACGCTGTATAGTAAACGTTGTTCGCCATAGTTGCAATCGCCGAATCCGGAGCCGGATCGCGTGCCCAAGGTAGCGGACGAACGGCCGGCTCCGACGGCGGCCAGATGCACGGAAAGTACTGACCTCGAATGCTTTTACGCTGTACGATGCTTAGAGTCCGGCCCGAGCCGCGCAGCGCAGGAGGGCTCGAAGGGCGCTACGTCCATGGACGTGAACCAAGGAGGAGCCGATGGCGACAGTGCTTCGCATCGAGCCGCGGTGGACCGACCTTGACCCAGTGGGACACGTGAACAACAGCGTCTTCCTGGTCTACGCAGAAGAGGCCCGGGCCCGCTTCCTGCACACCGCCCTTCCCGAGACGTGGAGCTCGATTGTCGTCGTCCACAACGCAATCGACTATCACCACCCGGTGGTGCAATCGGACCTTCTCGAGGTCTCCTCCGCTGTCGAGGCGATCGGCACCACGTCGTTCACCACGATCAGCGTCGTCGCCACCGCATCTCACCGGTGTGCGACGGTCCGCACCGTGCAGGTTGTCCTGCGCGAGGATCGTTCCGCTACCCGTCCCTGGACCGCCGGCGAACGCGCGGCTTTGGAAGAACTCCTTGCCGCCGGAAGTCGGTCGGGCGCTAAGCAGAATGGGGCGTGACACGCGGGCGCCGCAGGGCCGGCGAGTCTCCTATTTTTTCGAGCGCGCCCGGAACGCGGCGACACGCTCGTGAAACTCCGGTGTGGAAAACGACGTGTACTCCTCGGCCAGCGCGTATTCGAGCACACCTTGGGCCGCCCGCGATAGATGCATGTTCAGCGCGACCTTGCTGGCCCGCAACGCCTGGGGCGGCAGACCGGCCAGTCGCTCCCCGATCGCCAGCGCCTCGTCGAGGACGGCGTCGTCGGCGGCCACCTTGGTGACGAGGTTCAACTTCTCGGCGATCGGCGCGGTGATCCGATCCCCAAGTAGGACATACTCCTTGGCCTTCATCATGCCGATCAGTAGCGGCAACATCGCGGCGCCGCCGTCGCCGGCCACCAACCCGACTGCGACGTGCGGATCGGCCAGATAGCTGCTCTCCCCCATGACCAGGAAATCGCTCAGCAGAGCGATCGAGCAGCCCAGCCCGACGGCGGGGCCATTGACCGCGGACACCAGCGGCTTGGGGAAGTTGATGACCTCGAGGAACACCGTGCGCGCCTCGGTGATCTGGAACTGGCGTGCCACCGGATCTTCGATCAGGCGCCCGAACATCACCATGTCCCCGCCCGCCGAGAACGCCTTGCCGACACCGGTCGTCACCACCGCCCGCACGTCGTCGTCGGCCGCGAGTACCCGCCAGATAGTGGCGAACGCGTGGTGAACCTGCTCATTGACGGCGTTGAACGCCTCCGGCCGGTTGATGCTGATCACATGCACGTTGCCGCGCTTCTCCACCAGCAGCCACGGGGCGAACTCCTCGTAGCCGGACAGGGTGGCGATCTCCGAAGTGGTCATGTGATGGTCCCGTCAGTTCTTTTCGTTGGAGAGGATGGTGACCGCAGAGACCGCGGTCGGGCCGCCGATGTTGTGCGCCAACGCCACCCGGGCGCCGTCGACCTGATTCTCGGCTTCGCCGCGGAGTTGGTTGAACAATTCGTAGCATTGTGCGACGCCGGTTGCTCCCGGCGGATGCCCCTTGGCCTTCAACCCCCCGCTCGGGTTGATGGGCATCGATCCACCGACGTAATGCTCGCGGCCCTCGACCAGCTTGTAGGCCTCGAAGCGCTCGACGAAACCGAGGTCCTCGTAGCTGATCAGCTCGACCCCGGTGAAGCAGTCGTGGACTTCGGCGACGTCGATGTCGCGGGGCGTCAACCCCGCCATCTTCATCGCGGCCTTCGCCGCACGCACCGTCGGGGGGAACGTCGTCATGTCCTGCTTGTGCTGGTGCATCACCCGGTCCATCCCCAGCCCCACACCACGCACCCAGACCGGCCGATCGGTATAGCGGTCGACGACCTCCTCGGCGGCCAGGATCACCGCGGCGGCGCCGTCGCTCTGCGGGGTGCAGTCGTAGAGCCCGAACGGATCGACCACCATCGGGGCGGCCAGCGCCTGCTCGACGGTGATCTCATAGCGCAGTTGAGCTTTCGGGTTCTTCAGCGCATGGAAATGGTTCTTCACCGCCACCATCGCCATGTGTTCTTTGGTCGCGGGTGACTCGTGCAGGTACCGGATGACGTGCAGGGCGAAGTTCGCGGGCGCGACCAGCCCCAGCGGGTAATCCCAGGCGTTGTCCCGCGTCATCGCCGCCCAGTCCCAGAACGTCGACGTCGACGACGTCTCGCGAACCTTGTCGGCACCGACCACCAGCACCACGTCGTAAAGGCCGGACGCGATGGCCAGGGTTCCGTTGCGGATCGCGTCATTGCCTGTGGCGCAGGCATTCTCGACACGGGTTACCGGGATGTCGGTCAGGTCGAGGGTGTCGGCCAGGATGCCCGACGGGAAGCCGTCGGTGGTGGACAGCTCGCCGAACCACGCCGCTTCGATCTCGTTTTTCTCGATGCCCTTGTCGACCCCGGCGACAGCTTCGGCGTAGGCCATCGGCACCAGGTCCTTGATGCCGAGTTCGAAGTGTTCGGCGAACGGCGTCATGCCGGCGCCGACGATGGCGACGTTCCTCATGTGAGCGCTCCTTCGGCAATTAGTGTGCGTCCCGGCCAGAAGGAATACCCGTAGTCAGGGATGCCTGCGCGGGTGGCGATTTTTCGCAGCACCACCGCACCCGACTGGCCGATCGTCGCCTCGCCCGCGGGCACGCCGGTGACCTTCAGCAGCACCCGGACCGGGCTGCCGTCGAGTTGCACCACGGCCAGCGAGTACGGGCTGGGCAGGTCGGGCACCGGGATCCGCACCGTGGTGTGGGTGTACACCGTGCCTGTCCGGGGCAGCGGTTCGAGTCGGTACTCCGTCGCCAGCTGCCCCGCGTTGTTCACCCGCAATCGCGGCGGAAACTGGGGAGCGGAGTCGATGCCCGGGCTCTCATCGAAAATCGCTGCTTCCCAGCGAATCTTCGGCTCGAACGCTCGCGCGTACGCCGGCATCGAGATCGGAATTCCCACGCCGTCGGCAACGCGGGACTTCGGCAGCTCTCGGGGCGGGAACTCGTCACGGGTGATGCGTGCGGTCGCGGCGTCGAGTGCGAGTTCGGCCACGCTGACGCTGGCCTGTTCGACGGCGATCATCAGGCCTTGGTCGCCGGCCTCTATCGCGTCGGCCAGCAGGCGGATGATCGCTGCCGCTGAAGCGGTCGGGTGACTGTGGGCGCCGGCGGTGTCGAACTCGCCACCGAGTTGGGCCAACGGCACGCCTGCCACCGCGGCTACCGCCGGGGTTCCGGTCAGGCCCAGTCGGGTCAGGGTGGAGCGCACCCCGACTTCGCGTTGCAGCCGGGGGTCGACGTACGTATGGCGGACGCCATCCTCGCCGCGGGCCGTCAATGGCAGGCTCCGCGTCTGGCGCGTCAGTGGCGTGAGCGTGGGGCCGGCGTCGCCGGTCAGCACCGCGGCGGCTCCGGTCGCGGTCTCGTTGTCATCGGCGGCGATGATCAGGGTCCCTGCACTGGCAACGGCGACCTGGTCCAGCACGGCGGGTGCACCACCGAGGGTCTCAGTTACCGGTACATCGGCTGGCAACGACAACGCGGCCAACAGCACCGCACCGTTGCCACCCTCCAGCAGCGGAAAGTCACGCGACACCAGCACGACGCGTTGGGCGGTCGCACCGGGATCGGCTGCGCGCCCCGCGGCGACCGCCATGGTCAGCGCGTCCTCGTCCGGTCCCTTGACTGTGCGGTCGCGCACGGTCCAAGGTGGCAGGTAGGTGCCGATCGACAAGACCTGAGTCATAGAGCCCCGCTTTTGTGGATGGCCGCGCGTTAGATCGCTCAGCTAATGATCTATATAGTTATACCATTCGAGCCTATGGCCAAGCGACTGACGGAAGGGTCAACGAACGTGGGAAATGCCCATCCTCGCACTCTGCGGGATAGCGTCGTTGTCGTGAGCCCGTTGCCGCCCACTTCCCGGGAGTACGTCCAGTGAGTTCTTTCGAGGCGCTGACGGCCCGAGAGCCGGAATTGGTCAAGTTGCGGCTCGCTGTGCGGGACTTTCTACGTTCCGACCGCGCCGAATTCGGGTGGCATCCGGCCGTCGATTCGTGGCTCGGTGGATGGGATGAGGGTTTCTCGGCACGGCTGGGAGCTGCGGGTTTCACCGGCCTGACCATCCCACACCGCTACGGCGGCCACGGGCTTGGGCATTTGCACCGCTACGTCGTGACCGAGGAACTGATCGCGACGGGCGCGCCGGTGGCGGCGCACTGGACGGCCGATCGTCAGGTCGCGCCGAGTCTGTTGACGTATGGCACCGAAGCTCAGCGTGAGCGGCTATTGCCGCAGATCGTTGCGGGCAAGCTCTATTCGTCGATCGGCATGAGCGAGCACGGCGCCGGATCCGATCTTGCTGCCGTGCAAACGAAGGCCGTCCGCACCGATGGCGGCTGGCTGTTGTCCGGCTCCAAGGTGTGGACCAGCGGGGCCCATCATGCGCACCAGGTCGTCGTGCTGGCCCGGACCAGCCCGCCGGATTCCGAGCACCGCCACGCCGGGTTCAGCCAGTTTTTGGTGCCGTGCGACGCCGACGGCGTCCGCATCGAGCCCATCGAGTTGATGTCGGGGGCACATCACTTCAACGAGGTTCTGTTCGACCAGGTCTTCGTTCCCGACGCCGACGTGCTCGGCGAGGTCGGTAACGGCTGGCACCAGGTCACCTCCGAGTTGTCCTTCGAACGCAGTGGGCCCGAACGGATCCTATCCACCGGTCCCCTGCTGTTCGCCGCGGTCCGTGCGCTGGGTCGCGGGACAGCGCCGGACGACCGCACCGCCGCCGACGTCGGTAACCTGATGGCGCGGTTGATCTCGCTACGGCAGCTGTCGTTGTCGGTGGCCCGCACGCTTACCAACGGTGGCGACGCCGCGAATCAGGCGGCACTGGTCAAGGACCTCGGCACCCGCTTCGAAGCCGAATCCGTCGAGTTGATCGCCGACCTGCTCGAAGGGTCGCCCCCGAACCCGGAAATGGCGGCCATGCTCACCACCGCCTGGCTGCACAAGCCCATGTTCACGCTGCGCGGGGGCACCAACGAGGTACTGCGTGGCGTAATCGCCCGCGGAATGGGGCTGCGATGAGTGCCCTCGCCGGCGGGGTGTTCGCCGCGACCGACGCCCAGGACGACGACGCGCAGCTGCGCCAACTCGTCGACGACCTCGGGCGGCGCTCCTACGAGGCGGGGCTGGGCCACCGCGGGATCCCCGACCAGTTCGACGCCGAGCTGTGGCACAACCTCGAGGACACCGGGCTGGCCCGCCTGACCAGCACACCGGACATGGGAGCCGGTCCCCACGAGTTGGCGGTCGCCCTCTACGGCGTCGCCCGCCACGCTGGCGCGGTGCCGTTGGCCGAAACCGACGCGCTTGCCGGATGGCTCGGCCAGCAGGCCCGCATTGAGCTACCCGGCGGGCCGTTGACCGTCGCGATCGCCGATGCCGAAACCGACGGCAGCCGGGTCACCGGCACCGCGCACGGCGTGCCGTGGGCACGAGCGTGCACCGCCGCCCTACTGGCCGTCGCCACTCCCACCGGACTGCGGGTCGGCGTGATCGACGTAGCCTCCTGTGAGCTGCAGCAATCTCACAACCTGGCAGGCGAACCGCGCGATTCGATCGCGTTTGACGTGTCGGCCGACGAATTGCGTCTCGTAGACCCGGCGGCGGGCGCAGAGCTGGCTCGCCGCGGCGCATGGTCGCGCTGTGTGCAGACCATCGGGGCGCTGGATGCGGCCGCGTTGCTGTCGGTACAGCACACCCGTCAGCGCGTCCAGTTCGGTCGTCCGCTCAGCGCCTTCCAGTCCGTGCAGCAGTCACTGGCCGGGATGGCCGGCGAGATCGAACGAGCACGTGCCGCGGTGGAATTGGCTGTCGCCGCCGCAGCCGAGCATGGCTTCAACTCCGCTTACACCGACTACGCCGTCACCGTCGCCAAGGTCGCGGTCGGCCGGGCCGTCAGTCCGGTCACCACCGTCGCTCATCAGCTGCACGGCGCGATCGGCGTCACCAGCGAACACCCACTATGGCTGTTCACCTTGCGCGCCCAGAGCTGGACCTCCGACTACGGGACCACCAACGACTTCGCGCGCCGCCTCGGCAGGCTGGCGCTAGCCGCGGAGGATCCATGGGATCTGGTAACGGGCGATCTGAGCCAACTCGAAAACAACCCGAAATAAGGAGAACTGGTGACAGTAAAGCAATTCGACGGCGCGTCCGCGATCGTCAGCGGCGGCGCAGGCGGACTGGGCGAGGCGGCGGTGCGTCGACTGCACACCGACGGCCTGGGTGTGGTGATCGCCGATCTCGCCGCCGATAAGGGCAAGGCACTGGCGGACGAGCTCGGTAGCCGGGCCCTGTTCGTCAGCACCGACGTGACAAGCGAGGACAGCATTCTCGGCGCCATCGCGCAGGCCAACCAGCTCGGTCAGCTGCGCTACGCGGTCGTCGCGCACGGCGGCTTCGGTGTGGCGCAACGGATCGTGCAGCGCGACGGCAGCCCGGCGGACTTCGGTGGCTTCACCAAGACCATCGACCTCTACCTGAACGGCACCTACAACGTCGCCCGGCTAGTGGCCGCATCCGTCGCCGCCTCGCAGCCGCTGGAGAACGGCGAGCGGGGCGCGCTCGTGCTCACCGCATCGATCGCGGGCTACGAAGGCCAGATCGGCCAGACCGCCTATGCCGCAGCGAAAGCGGGCGTCATCGGGTTGACCATCGCGGCTGCCCGCGACCTCAGCTCGGTGGGCATCCGGGTCAACACCATCGCGCCGGGCACGATGAAGACGCCGATCATGGAGTCGGTGGGCGAAGAGGCCATCGCCAAGTTCGCCGCCAACGTGCCGTTCCCGAAGCGACTGGGCACGCCCGACGAATACGCCGACGCGGCAGCGTTTCTGCTTACCAACGGCTACGTCAACGGCGAGGTCCTGCGCCTCGACGGTGCGCAACGGTTCACTCCGAAGTAGTCAGACGTCGTTCATCGATGTGGATTGCCCCTTCGGGACAATTCGCCGCGGCATGGCGTGCCGACTCTTCGTGGTCGGCAGGCACGGTGCCGTCGCCGATCACCTCGGGAAATCCCTGGTCATCATCGGTGAACAGGGCAGGGGCATCGACGTAGCAGAGGCCATGGCCTGAGCACACCCCTGCGTCGATGGACAGTTTCATCGTGGGACCTAACTGCCGAACGTCAGGTGCAGGGCGTCGAGGCCCACGGTGCCGCGGGGCCAGTGCACGCGCGGTGTGGTCCCGGAAGCGATGCGGTATTCGGGGATACGGCGATGCCACTCTTCGTAGACAAGGTGCATCTCCAGTCGTGCCAGGTGGGAACCCAGGCAGCGATGCACACCCATCCCGAAGCTGATGTGGCGGTTGTCGGGTCGGTGGAAGTCGATGTCGTAGGGGTTTTCGAACATTGATGGGTCTCGGTTGGCCACCGCGAGGTAGTTGGTAATCCTGGTTCCGGCCGGCAGCCGGTGTCCGCCCAGCTCGGTGTCCTCGGTGGTGACGCGCGGTGTAAACGGCGCCGGCGGGTCCAGCCGCAGCAGCTCCTCGGTCACGGCCGGGACGAGCGACAAATCCTCGGCCAACTCCCTACGCCGGTCGGGGTGTTCGGCGAGTCGTTGCATGCCGAAACCCAGGGAGTCCATCACGGTGTCCAGGCCCGCCAGGACGAAGAGGAAGCACAGACCGATGGCTTCCTCGTCGGACAGGGCGTCCGGCGGCGCGATGTTGAGCACCTGGCTCAAAACGTCGTCTCCGGGGACCCCGCGACGTTTCTGGATCAGCTCGGCGAGATACATGTAGAGCTCGGCGGCCTTTTGGATGCCCTCCTGGGCTGCTGCGTCGTCCGAGGTCTGGCCGCTGGCCGCGCTAAGGTTGAGGACCGCGTTCTTCCACTCGATGAACTGGTCACGCATGTCCAGGGGCAGCCCGAACAACGTCAGGAAGACCTGAATCGGGAACACCGCGGCGACATCGGCAATGAAATCGCACTCGCCTGCGGCCGCCAGCGGCTCGATGATGCCTATCACCTGCGCCCGCAGGTCGGCCTCCAGGGGCTTGATGGCCCTGGGGCTGAAAAACGGCTGCAGGATTCGCCGGTACCGCGCCTGTTCGGGCGGGTCAAAGGCGATCGGTACCAATGGGACTGGGCTGGCCAGCACGTCGAACGCTTTCTTGGACGAGAACACTGCAGGGTTCTTCAAGATGGTCTCAACGAAGTCGCGGCTGGTGGCAGCGTAGCCGTCCTCGACCTCGACAAGGGGATGCTGAGCCAGAGTGCGCCACGCGTCGTCACGGGCCTCGGGCATCGGCAGATCGTCAGTGGCGATCTTCGGTATGACTGGCGTCACCATTGGTTGTCCTCGCTTTCAGCAGCAAAACAAGCCGACCTGAAGTGACCGCGACGAACCCGACGGCCAGGCAGATCAGAATCGCGTCCATTCACAGCCCACGCGCCGGAGGGCGAACACGGCCCATCGCAGGATCGCCACCCCGAAGCGACGGCGGCGACTGCTCCCGCACCTGCGCCTCCTCGGTATCCAGCCCATCCGACATATTCGGATATATGTCGTGCCCGCTACACGCTAAGCGCATGTGTAGCGCGGGTCAAGGGCCGACGGTAAAGTGCGGACCGTGAGCAACGCGGGAGCTGGGCGCGGGCCGTGGGGCGCTGACACGCCTCGAGACGAGAGCGAAGCCCGCGCTCGTCTGCTCGACGCCGCCGAACGGTGCTACGCCGAAAAAGGGGTCAGCCAAACCCGGATGGTCGACATTGCCCGCGCCGCGGGAGTGCACCGTTCCACCGTGTACTCCTACTTCCCAAGCAGGGACACGGTGCGCGCGGCCTTCTTCGTCCGTGCCATGTCGGCGGTGCTCGACGCGGCAGAGCCCTGTTTTCACACCGACGAACCATTCCTCGATCAACTGGTCAACGCCGTCACGATCGGTTTGGCCACCGCACGAAATTCGCCGACGATGCGGCTACTCATCACGCGCGACCAAGCCGGGCAAACCTATCGGGCCGCCAGCACGTCCGAAGATTGGCGCAAGAACCTCGTCGAAGGTATCGGCCAGCGCATCGCGGCCGCGATCGCGCTGGGCGAGGTCCGTGATGACGTCTCCGCCGAAGCGATGGCGCTGTGGGTGACGCGTATCGCATTCAGCCTGGTGGAAGAACCCGGCCGTCCCGAGGAGGGCGGCGACGAAGGCATCCTGCGCGGCTTCCTGGCTCGGGCACTCGGCCGTCGCCACACCTGACTTCGTTCGGCGAGATACCACCCAGCGCAACGGCATTACAGCCCGAGGTCGCGGCCGATGATGTCTTTCATGATCTCAGTGGTGCCGCCGAAGATGGTCATGATTCGGTTGTCCATATAGTCGCGGGCAACCCGGTACTCCGTCATGTAGCCGTAGCCGCCGTGTAACTGCACGCAGCCGTCGATCACCTTCTTGGCTGTTTCCGTGCACCACCACTTGGCTTTCGACGCCTCGACTGCCGTCAGCTCGCCGTCCACCACGGCTCGCAGGCATCGGTCGATGTACTGCTCGCCGAGGTCGAGTTCGGTGTCCATCTCCGCGAGCAGGAATCGGTTGTGCTGGAAGCTGCCGATCGGTTGCCCGAAGGCCTTGCGGTCCTTCGCGTACTGCAGTGTCTGCCGCCAGGTTTCGCGCGCGCCCGCGATGGCCGAGATAGCGATGGACAACCGCTCGGACGGGAGGTTGGCCATCAGATGGTAGAAACCGCGCCCCTCCTTGCCGAGCAGGTTGGCCGACGGCACCCGGACGTTGTCGAACGCAAGCTCGGCGGTGTCCTGGTAATGCAGGCCCATCTTTTCCAGCTTGCGGCCCCGGGAGAAGCCTTCCATGCCCGCCTCGACGATGAGCAACGTGAACCCCTTGTGGCCGGCTTCGGGGTCGGTGCGGCACACCACAACCACGAGGTCGCAGTTGATGCCGGAGGAAATGAAGGTCTTGGCGCCGTTGATGATCCAGTCGTCACCGTCGCGGACGGCAGACGTGCGAATGCCCGCCAGGTCGCTGCCCGCGCCAGGTTCGGTCATCGCAACGGCGACGATCAGTTCACCGCTAATGATTCCGGGCAGCCAGCGCTGCTTCTGTTCGTCGGTGGCCAGCGACGAGAAGTACGGGCCCACGATGTCGTTCTGCAGGCTCAACGAGGGCGCCGGCCCGCCGTAGCGGGCAATCTCCTCGTCGATCACGGCATTGAACCGGAAGTCGTCGACGCCACCCCCGCCATACTCCTCGGGCATGTTGAAGCCGATCAAGCCATACTTGCCGGCCGCTACGTAGGCCGATCGGTCGACGATGCGAGCGGTTTCCCAAGCCTCGGCGTTCGGGACCAGCTCACGGTCGATGAACTGGCGAACCGTTTCGCGGAACGCCTCATGTTCGGCCTCTAATACCAGTCGCTTCATGAGTTGGCTCCATTCTCCGTACAAGTCACGCGTGCTTCTCCTTTGTCATGTGCGGCACGTCAGTGCGATCGCACCCCGAAATCGATATCCGCGATGCTGCGGAATGGCGTGAAATCCGTCTTGGTGAACCACGACGGCCGGGCGTGATGGCCGGGCTGCGGTCGTGCCCAATCGACCCACTGGCCCCAGTCGTTTCGACTGAGTTTGTCTTCGAGCGTCTGGGGAAATGCGCGCTCGGCGTTCCGATAGCGATGCGCGAACGCCTTCATCTCGGCCGTGATCCAGATGTCTTCTTCCCTGCTCCATTTGCCGTGGCCGGCATAGTCGACGATCTGGTAGGACGGGAAGTCGATGGGCGTTGCCCCCGGCTCCGGGTTATCGGCGCGGTTGACGCATTCGTAGACCACACGGTCGCCGTCGATGACGTACCACTTCAGCACTGTGTAGACCATCGGCGCTGCCCCCATGGTCCCCTCCAGGTACGGCGCGATCTCGCCCGGCCCAGTGAACGTGCCGTAGTAGTGGTCGAAGTAAATGGCCTCGTCAGTGAAGAGATGGGCCCATCCGACCCAGTCCTCCAGCACGGGCCCGGTCATGTAATACCGCCGGAACTCCCGTTCAACTTCGGCGCGGTCCGCCATCGTGATGTGCTCCTCCAGTTGTCGCCGGCATGTCCCCACAAAGCCAGCGCCTCCGCCCCGCAGTTCCCCATCGCGGCGAACCGAGCGCGAGCGTCATCGCCCGGCTGGTGCATTACCGGACCGCCGTGGACAATCTGACATCCTATAAATATATATCGGATTATCTGCAGCTTGGGCAATGGTAGCCGCACTGACCTAGGGGGCGCCCCCGTCAACGTATATCGTCTGGCCCGTCAGGAATCCACACCTGTCCGACAGCAGAAACGCGATCAGCGCACCGATCTCGTCAGGCTGCCCCGGTCGCTCCAGCGCCGCGTCGAAACCGAAGTCTTCACGCAGAGCCCGTTCCAACGCCTCGTCGTACGGATAACCCTTGTTTTCGGCGATGTAGCCGCGAATAGCGTGCAGCGCATCGGTTTCCACCGCGCCGGGGGCTATGGTGTTGGCCCGGATCCCGTCCTTGCCGTGGGTGCGGGCAATGCCGCGGGTGAAGGTCGCAACCGCCGCCTTCAGGCTGGCGTAGGGCAGTCTCGGTTCGTGGGGCGCGCGCGCCGAATAGGCGGCGGTGGTGACGATCGCGCCCTTGGTCTCCCGCAGGTGCGGCAGTGCCGCCTGCACGCTGCGGGTGGTGGCCAGCAGCACGTCGCGGAAGGCCGCGTCCCACGCCTCGTCATCGGAATCGATGGGCATCATGCCCGCCGTGCCCATCGTGACGGCGATACCGTCGAGGCGGCCCAGCAGCCCGACAGCGTCCTCGACTGCGGTGACAGCCTCCCCCGCGCGGCTCACGTCATAGGCCAGGCCATAGGCCGACGATGCGCCGGCGCCGGACAGGGCGGCGGCGGCATCCTTGGCCTTCGCGTCGTCGCGGCCGATTACCGCGACGGCCGCACCTTCGGCCGCCAGCGCTGTGGCGCCGGCCAGCCCCATACCGGCGGTGCCTCCGACGACCACGAACGCCTTGTCCCGAACCCGAAGATCCACCGCTGATCGCCTCTCAATAAAGTGAACAGTGTCGTCAGAATATTACCTCAGCAGCCCAGAATAGAGAAGGCACGATCTTCCATATTGCGTGGTCTGCCAGCGGTTTTATTAGATGGAGAGCATATTGCCTTTCTGTGACATAACTGCCAGAATCATGCCAGTGATCAGAGGCTCGACGTGAGTTCAAGACTCAGCGAAGAAGAGACCATGCTCGTCGCGACGGTGCGGGCGTTCATCGACCGGGATGTCAAACCCTCGGTGCGCGAGGTTGAACACGGCAACGTTTATCCCGAGGCGTGGATCGAGCAGATGAAACGCATCGGCATCTACGGACTGGCCGTGCCCGAAAAGTACGGCGGCTCGCCGGTGTCGATGCCCTGCTACGTCCAGGTCACCCAGGAACTCGCCCGCGGCTGGATGAGCCTGGCCGGCGCGATGGGCGGCCACACCGTTGTGGCCAAACTGATCTCACTGTTCGGCACCGAAGACCAGAAGCAGAAGTACCTCCCCGGGATGGCCACCGGGGAGATGCGCGCCACGATGGCCCTGACCGAACCCGGCGGCGGCTCCGATCTGCAAGCCATGACGACCGTCGCCCGCCGCGACGGGGACGATCTGGTAATCAACGGATCCAAGACCTGGATCAGCAACGCGCGACGCTCGAGCCTCATCGCGCTGCTATGCAAGACAGACCCCGACGCCACCCCCAGGCACAGCGGCATTTCGGTACTACTCGTGGAGCACGGCCAGGGCCTGACGGTGTCACGCGATCTGCCCAAACTCGGCTACAAGGGCGTCGAATCCTGCGAGTTGTCGTTCGACAACTGCCGGGTGCCTGCATCGGTGGTCCTGGGCGGAGAGCCCGGAAAGGGCTTTAGCCAGATGATGAAGGGACTCGAGACCGGACGCATCCAGGTGGCGTCGCGGGCGCTCGGCGTCGCGACCGCCGCACTGGAGGACGCGCTGGCGTATGCACAGCAGCGCGAGAGCTTCGGCCAGCCGATCTGGAAGCATCAGTCAGTCGGCAACTACCTGGCCGATATGGTCACCAAGCTGACTGCCGCACGCCAACTCACGCTGCATGCGGCCGAGAAATTCGACAGCGGCGAGCGGTGTGACATGGAAGCGGGCATGGCCAAGCTGTTCGCCTCCGAGGCGGCAATGGAGATCGCGTTGAACGCGGTCCGCATCCACGGCGGCTACGGCTATTCGACCGAATACGACGTCGAGCGTTACTTCCGCGACGCGCCCCTGATGATCGTCGGCGAGGGCACCAACGAGATCCAGCGCAACGTCATAGTCGCGCAACTGGTCTCCCGCGGGACCATCTAGACAAAGGAGTCAGAAGTTGACGGACATGTCAGTCTCAGCGCCGCGGCACGGCTACGAGCGGCCGCAATTGCGACTCGCGCCCCACCCGACCGCTGAGTCCAGGGCGTTCTGGACCGGTGGCCGTCATGGCGAGCTGCTGATCACCCGGTGTCACACCTGCGGGCACTTCTTCCACCCACCGGGACCCGCCTGTTGGCGGTGCCGCAGCACCGACGTCGCGGTCGAGCCTGTGTCGGGGCGCGCGACTGTGGCGGCATACACGGTCAATCGCCAGCCTTGGATTCCGGGCTTCGAGCCGCCCTACATCGTGGCGATGGTCGAACTCGTCGATGAGCCCGATGTTCGGCTCATCTCGAACATCGTTGACATCGCGTTCGAGGACATCGCCGTCGGCATGGAGGTTGAGGTCTTCTTTGAAGACTGGACCGCGGCCTCCGGCGAGGAAGACTCCCGGGTTTGGCTGCCGCTGTTCCGTCCCGTCCGGACGAGCAAATGAGCGGGCAGAACCAGCGTGGCCCATTCGAGGGTCGGGCGGTCATCACCGGTGCAGGTAAGTCCCAGGTCGGGCGTCGCCTCGGTCGGACCGGGCTGGACCTCACGCTGGAAGCGGTCACCCGCGCGATCGCCGACGCCGGGCTCAGCGTCGACGACGTCGACGGCATCGCCAGCTACCCCGGCCCGGGTGTCCCCGATCCTGGATTCTCCGGGGCTACCGTGACCGAAGTCCGCAACGCGCTGGGCCTGCGGAGCCGCTGGTACATTTCGGCGCTGGAGACCGCGGGCCAGATCGGACCGGCGATCGAGGCGTGCATGGCGGTGACCACCGGGCTGGCCAACCACGTCGTCGTCTACCGGTCGGTGTGGGAATCGACCGCCGCGCAGCAGTCGGGCGGAGGCCGGGCCTCGGTATTGTTCGGCGGCGGCGAACTGCCGCCGCACCTGGAGTGGACGGCGCCGTTCGGCGCGCTGTCGGCGGCGAACTCGCTCGCCATGCCGGCGCAGCGCTATATGCACGACTTCGGGTTGACCCGCGAGCAGCTCGGCGCCATCGCGCTCAACGCGCGCCACAATGCCGGGCTCAATCCTGATGCTATCTATCGCGATCCGATGTCGATGGACGACTATTTGAACGCGAGAATGATCTCCGAGCCGCTCTGCCTGTATGACTGCGACGCCCCGTGTGACGGCGCGACCGCGGTCATCATCTCCCGGCGCGACGCCGCCACCGGACTGCCGCGGCATCCGCTGACGGTGGAGTCGGTCGGGCCCGGCATGTTCGAGCGCGCGACATGGGATCAGCGCAAAGACGTCACGACGATGGCCGCCCATGACGCGGGCGCGACGTTGTGGGAACACACCTCGCTGACCCCGGCCGATGTCGATATGGCGCAGTTGTACGACGGATTCAGCTTCTTGACGGTGATGTGGCTGGAGGCGCTCGGCTTCTGCGAGCACGGGAAGGTCGGCGAGTTCATCGATGGGGGGCAGCGGATTTCACTGAGCGGATCCCTGCCGATCAACACCAGCGGTGGTCAACTATCCGGGGGCCGCCTGCACGGCATGGGCTTCCTGCACGAGGCGTGTGTGCAGCTGTGGGGCGAGGGCGGCGACCGGCAGGCGCCCACGACGCCCGAGGTGGTCGCCGTCGGTGTCGGCGGCGGACCGGTGGCCGGCGCCATGTTGGTCAGTTCCCGTTAATCAGGAGAGGTCATGAATCTTCGCGTCGGAGTCGTCGGAGTGGGTTGGGGCTCACATGTACAGGTGCCGGGCTTCCGGGCGGCCGAGGGTTTCGACCCGGTCGCGTTGTGCGCCCGCAATCCCGAACGCCTGGAACGTGTCGCGGCCAAGGTCGGCATCGACGACACGTCGACCGACTGGGAGTCGTTCGTCACCCGTGACGATCTGGACGTCATCTCGGTCGCCACACCCACTGTGCTGCATCACGACATGACACTGGCCGCGCTGGACGCGGGCAACGCGGTGCTGTGCGAAAAGCCGCTCTCGGGCAATCTCGACGACGCGCGCGATATGGTGCGCGCCGCCGGGAAGGCCGGCCGGCCAACCGCGTGTTGCTTCGAAAATCGTTGGAACCCGGACTGGTTGGCACTGGCCGACACGGTGCGCTCCGGCTTTCTCGGGAAAACCTACGTTGCGCGGGTCAGCCGAAGCGCGTCCTACTGGCATCCCAGCCGCACCCCGCAGGCCCGCTGGATGTATGACCGCGAGTCCGGGGGTGGCTATCTGGCCGGGATGCTGGTGCACGACCTCGACTTCCTGTGCAGCATTCTGGGCCGGCCGGAGTCGGTGTGTGCCGAGGTGCGCAGCAGCGAACCGGTGCGCCACCTCCCTGACGGCGAGACGCTGAACGTCACGGCCGACGACACCGCGGCGCTGTTGCTGCGGATGGAGTCGGGCGTGACGGCGATCATGAGTGTGTCAGTGGTCGGTGTGCACGCCGACCACTACCGGTTGGAGTTGTTCGGTGCTGACGGCACGATCATCGGCGATGGCGACCTGCGTTCCGCCGTCTACCGGTTGGGCGCTGCCACCGACGACGGCCTGCGCCCGTTGACGGTCAGCGAACGTGCACCGGCGCACCCGGAAAATCTGCCGAAAGGCCTTGCCGGGCAAGCCAGCCGGGCAATGGCGCTAATGCTGGAAGACTGGCTACCCGCATTCGACGGTAAGCCGAGCAGCGCCGCCACCTTCGACGACGGTCTGCTCAGCCTCGCGGTGATCGACGCCGCACACCGCTCGTCCGAAGGCGGCGGCTGGGAACGCGTGCACGCAACTGTCTGATGTTGTGTCTCATCCCGCAAGCCGCTTGATGGCTGCGGCGGTGTCGAGGTCTTCGACGGCCAGACAGGCACGCCGCCATCCGGCCTCCATATTCTCTGGCTCCTGCAGCCCGGGCCAGTTGATGGTCATCGCGGTCGCATCCCAGGCCTCCGCCGAGAAAAGCCGGTAGCGCTCGAAGGCCACGTTGGCGTCCGGAACCTCCGAGACGCCTCCCGCACGCAACCCCTCCAGATAGCGTTCCAGCAGTTCGCGCTCGTGGGACCGGCGCAGCTCGGGTTCCAGGCCCGTGGTCATCCAGTACGACACTTCGCGTAGGCCCGGCCCTTGCCAAACGACTTGCCAGTCCAGCAGTCCCGACCGACCGTCAGCCGTCGTATACGTGTTGCCCAGGTGCGAGTCGCCATGCAGGAAGGTCAGTGGCCCGGTCTCGAACTCGCGGTAATACTCGTCGGGGTAACGGTCCAGTGCCGACGCCACCTGCCGCACTGCGGCGGTCACCTCGGGACGGTCCAGTTTCAGCGCTCCCGCGCGGCCGCGCGCATAAAACTGTTTGAGCACCCGATAGCCCGGCCGGCAGCTCCATTTCCGAACCCACGTCAAATCGCGAGAGAACCGCGGACTGTTCCAAAACTGCGAATGCAGGGCGGCGAAGGTGTCGATGAGCCCGCGGGCATGCGCGATATCGCACCGGTCTGCCAGCGCATACGGTCGCGCACCGTCGGCGACGATGTCGTCGAGCAGGATCAGGAACCGGGCACCGATTCCCGCATACGCATACCAGACCCGAGGAACGACACCATCCAGCGTTCGAGCAGCCTGGTTGTAGAACCGGACCTCGTTCACGGCCATATCCAGTGCACCCACCATGAACCGGTTCTTCGCCGTCAGTGGGGTGCTCTTGATGAAGATATTTTTCGGCAATCCCGCTTGGGTGCCGGCGTCGTTCCATTCGACCACCATCCGGCGCCGGTCGGTGGTACCCGTCGTCCCGCCCGCATCGGTGGCCGACAACGCCGCCGCTCCCGGGGTTCGCTTGCCCAGCTTGTCGGTGAGCCAGGACTCGGTGACGTCCGCCGACTGCGATGCCTCGCGCGTCGGCACCCAGGGCAGGCCCGAAGCCACCAATTGGGCTGCTGCCCGAACGGTTCCTGCTGATCGCATCGCTGACAAACCACCCGCCACGTTAGTCGCTAACTTAGTAAGCTATGTTCTGGGTCACAAGTATAAGGAGTATCTATGACCGGCGCCGAGCCAGCGACTTCGACCGTCCCAGGCGACGGGGAGCGGCGGATCCCGATTCCGGCACTCTCGGAATTCGCCAAAATGGATGCCCAGCAGGACAGCTCGCGGCCAGTGTGTCGCATACAAGATGAGGGCGACTACTGGATGTTCACGGATCACTCCGTGATTCTGGACGGCCTTCAGCAGCCCGAGAACTGGTCGAGCTCGGTCATCGTCCCGACGGATCCCAACCCTCCCTACAAGTGGATTCCGGTCATGTTGGATCCGCCGGAGCACACCAAGTGGCGCCACGTGCTGGGTTCATACTTCTCGCCCGGTCGGGTTACTGCCATGCGGGATGACCAGCGTCGGCTGGCCGGCGAACTGATCGACGCGGTCCTGCCCAAAGGCGGTTGCGACTTCATCGTCGACATCGCGCGGGTGTTCCCGGCGGTCATCTTCCTGAACATCATGGGGATGCCCCTGGACAAGCTCGACGAGTTTCTCGGCTGGGAAGGCATGATCCTGCACACCGACGAAGTCGGCGAGGCCGCTAACGAAACGCGACTCGCCGGCATGATGAAGGTGATGGAGTACTTCTCTGGCTTGATCGCCGAACGGCGGGCCAATCCGGATCCCGAGGCCCAGGACATCGTCAGCAAGGCAGTCGAGTGGACGATCGACGGCGTTCCCGCGACCGACCTGGATATTCTCAACTGTCTGCTGCTGCTGTTCATGGCCGGCCTGGACACGGTTGCGAGCCAATTGTCTTACACGATGCTGCATCTGGCGACGCACCCTGGAGACCGGGCCAGGTTGGTGGCCGAGCCGGATCTCATCCCGCACGCCATCGAAGAGTTGCTGCGCGCTTACCCGATCGTGCAGACTGCGCGAAAAGCGACACGCGATATGGATTTTCACGGCTGCCCCGTCAAGGCGGGTGACATGGCCGAGTTCCCGCTGGCCGCGGCCGGCCGGGACAACAACGCTTATCCGGACGCACGCAAGGTCGACCTCGACCGCAAAGTTGTGCGGCACCTGTCCTTTGGAGGCGGCCCGCACCGCTGCCTGGGCTCGCACCTTGCGCGGCAGGAGCTCGCGGTGCTCCTCGCGGAGTGGCACCGCCGCATCCCCGAGTACGCGGTGGCCGGGCAGCCGACCGAGCACGGTGGGCAGGTGTGGGGACTGGATTCGCTGAATCTCAGTTGGGCCTGATCGCATGCGGATCATCGTCACCGGCGCGAACAGTGGAGTGGGCCGTGCGACGGCGACCGCTCTCGCGGCCGGGGGCCACGAGGTGATCATCGGGTGCCGCACCCTGAGCAAAGGGCAGCAGGCTGCGGCGGCGATGAACGGCAACGTCGACGTGCGCCATCTGGACCTGGCAGACCTCGCGAGCGTCCGCTCGTTCGCCGATTCCGTTGATTCCGTTGATGTTCTGGTCAACAACGCAGGCGTCCTTGGCCTGCCCCTCACCCGCACCAAAGACGGGTTTGAAGCACACATGGGCACCAATTACCTCGGCCACTTCGCCCTGACCTGCCTGCTCGGTGACCGCCTCCGTGATCGAGTGGTAATGGTGGCCAGCAACAGCTACGCGACCGCCCGACTGCACCTCGAGGACCTGAACTGGCATCGCCGGCGATACAGTCCGTGGGCGGCCTACGGGGAATCGAAGCTGGCCGGACTGCTGTTCGTGCGCGAACTGGTGCGACGCGGCCGCACCGCGTACGCCGCCGATCCCGGCATGGTCGCCAGCGGAATCACCCGGGACGGTTCACCGTTACTCCAGTGGCTGGGCAAGACGTTATCTCCGCACATCGCTCAATCCCCTGCTGACGGGGCGCGATCGAGCCTTCAGGCGATCCATACCGACCTTCCCAACGGCACCTACATCGCGCCGCGGGGGGTGGCACACCAATGGGGTAAGCCCAAGCCCACCAAGCTGCGCGCCAAGGCAACAGATCAAGAAAGCGCACGTCGCCTCTGGGAGCTCTCGGCGGAGCTGACGGGCTGCGACTGGCCCGAAGCCTGAGGCTACGGAGCGTCGCCGGGCGGCCCGTCGCGACGCAGATGCCGGGCAAGCTCACCAAGCGCCTCGATCGCGGTGCCGACCGCATGCTCCACTTCTTTGGTGCGCGAAAGATATTCGCCGCCCGAGCCGCTTCGGGACTCGAGGCACGGTACCAAGAAATGACGGAATCGACGGCGCACCGCGTCTGCCGAACGGTCCAGTTCCTCTGCCGCCAGATACGTCTGCTCGACCAGAAAGTCGACGAGTTCGCTGACCGGCAAATCGGTACGGACTTCGCCGTTGCGTCGGCCTTCCTCTAGCACGGGACTCATCACGCCCATGGCGACCTCGTGCACTCTCGGATCATGTACGGACGCCGAGTGCCGAGCGATCAACGCCGAAATGGTCGGATCGGTTGGCAGCTCCCGGGCGGTGTAGACCAACGCCGCCTCGATTTTGGAGAACGTCCCGGTTCGCTTGGCCATCAGCGCGTCCACCGCAGCCACATGGCGCCGGGCACGCAGCAACGCCACTTGGACCAACACTTCGGAAATACTGCCGAGTTGCCGGAACGCGGTGGCACGGGAAACGCCCGCGCGGCGCGCAATCGGCTCCATCTGCAGCGAGGATATTCCGCCTGCGGCGACCTCGGCGTCCGCGGCCAAAATCAGCCGACCGCGGACGGTGCCATCTTCGTGCGGGAACTCCGCCGGTACCGTCATGACCCGGACGTCGGTCATTGGTTTATGCGTTTAGTCAATGTCCCACACCAACGGTAGCGAGTGAAGCCCGAGCTGGCCGCCACTCTCTTGGAGGTCGGCGCCGTCGGCCACCCGATAGTTGGGGATTCGCTTGTGCCACTCTTGCAGTGCGATCTGCAGCTCCCTTCGCGCGAGGTGCGATCCCAGGCAACGGTGTGGTCCCGCCCCGAAACCAATGTGGCGGTTCGGCGTTCGGGTGATATCCACCGTATCGGCATCGGGAAATGCTTTTTTGTCACGGGTGGCAGCGACCAGCGGGATGTTCACCATGTCGCCGGCCTTCATCGGGCAGCCTTGAATCTCGATGTCTTTCATCACTTTTCGGGCGGGGATGACGATCGCGTAGGCCCGCAGGAACTCTTCTACCGCCGAGTTGATGACGCCAGGCTCAGTAATGATGTGCTGGCGGTCCCGGTCGTTGCGCGCGAGGTGCAGAAAGGTCCAGCCCAGGGTGACCGATACGGTGTCGAGGCCGGCCATGAACATGAGCAGACAGAACGACAGCAGGTCGGCGTCGGTCACAGGCTTGCCGTCGATCTCGTAGTGCAGGGCCTTGCTGATGATGTCGTCGCGTGGATCTTCGCGCCGCTCGGCGATGATCTCCGAGAACCGGCCCACCGCAGCCATCATGGCGGCGAGCTGCTTCTGCTGACCGCTTTCAGTGCCCTGATCGACATGCAGGATGTCGTGCTCCCAGGCCATGAATTGATCGAGTTCGTCGACGGGAAGGCCCATCAGCTCCAGGAAAATAGTGGTCGGGAAGCGCTGCGCGAATTCGGCCATGAAGTCGCAGGACCCGCGGTCGGCGAACAACTCGATGAGACCAATGGCCCGCTCCCGGATGGTGTCCTCGAGGCGTTCCACCGCCTTCGGTGCGAACAGCGGTCCGAGTTGATTTCGCCATTGCTTGTGCTCACTACCGTCGAGCATCTCGGGAATCCACTTGATCGCCGGCTCGGGATCGAGTGCGGTTACCACACTGTTGGAGAACACCTCCGGGTTCTGCATGATCTGCAGAATCCCCTCGTAGTTCACCACCGTCCAGAAACCGGGACCGAACTCGTTGCGGAACCACGGAAACTTGTCACGCAACTCGTCGTACGTCTTCATCCATGTACCAGCCGGCTTCACCTCGGTGTAGTCGAAGTTCAGCACCGGGCATGCGTCGATGCGTTCTTCCGCGGTCGTCACGGGGACTCCTTCGTCATGCGATCTAATTGCACTACCGACTCATTATTGCGACTAGCCGCGGTTAGAGTATCATCGCTTAGGGGTACTGTCGAGACCTGGGTCACATTTTCGCGCTGCCGGTCCTGCCGCGCCGGATCGGTGCCCCTGACTGGCAGCTGGTTCGGCGCGGCTTACCCAGGCCCTGCTCCAGTTCCTACTTGATAACGAATTCCGTGATGCGATAACCGCTTTTCCCGAGATCGACGATGCGCAGCTCTACCGGCTGGCCGATCCGGACATCGGCCGGATCGGCATCGATGACCGCGTTGATCCGCAGGCCCGGCTGCTCGGCTAATTCGACGAGCCCGATCACATAAGGGGGCACCCGGCCAGGAACGAGGGCCTGGCGGACCACGATGTAGCTGAAGATGGTGCCGTCGCCGCTGACTTCCTCGAAATGCACGGGGCCGCCGGTGTACCTGCTGCGTTCCAACGGCGGATGGATCCAGTTCCCGGTGTCGTCGCAGCGGCACAGCATCAACTTGCCGTTCTTCAGGCCCTCCCAGTACGGCGCTGTGTCGGGGTCGGGTACTGGAATCGGCGCCGCCAGTGCGGGATTCGTCACGGGTGCTCCTTGCTGTAGACGTTCGCACCGCCGAAGGGGCCGGCGCCGGCGGTGACCAGCGCGAACTGCGCATTGTCGACTTGGCGCACACCCGCGGCGTGGCGCAGTTGCAGCGCCGCCTCGTAATGGTGGTTCAGCCCGTGGATGTAGCCCTCGGAGAGCAGGCCACCGTGCGGGTTGACCACGACGTCGCCGCCGTAGGTCGCGCGTCCGGTGGCGAAGAACTTGCCGACTTCGCCCTTCTCGCAGAATCCGAAGCCCTCCATCGTCGCCATGACGGTGTAGCTGAAGCAGTCGTACATGCACGCGACGTCTATGTCTGCGGGGCTCAGTCCGGTTTTGTCCCAAATCTTCGGACCAGCCGTACGCGAAAACATCTCGGTTGGGTCGTCCCATTCTGTCCAGCCCGCCCCGCTTTGGGAGTTCGACGATCCGACCAACCACACGGGCGGCTGCTTGGCGTTGCGCGCGATGTCCGCACGGGTAATCAAGATCGCCACCGCGCCGTCGACTTCGGAGGTGCAGTCCAGCACCCGGAACGGTTCGTTGATCCAGCGGGCGCCCAGATAGTCGTCCATGGTGAGCGGTTCGCGGCGCAGCGCGTGTTCGTTGCGGCCGGCGTGGGTGCGCTGCGTGATCACGATCTGGCCCAGATCCTCACACGTCGAGCCGTACTCGTGCTGGTGCCGGCGGGCCCACATGGCGATCCACTGCGGCGGCACCAGGAACCCCGACGCCGTGTCGAACTGGTCCTCGTGTTGGATCTGCATTGGACCATCGATATGGCCGAAGCGGTACCCCGAGCGGCCGTTGAGCGATCGGTAGACGAGCACGGCTTGGCACATGCCCGCCTCGATCACGGCTGCGGCGGTGGCGATCTGGTCAGCCACCAGGTTCCCGCCGCCGTACATGGCGTTGGCCCAGGCCAATTCGTCGATGCCGAGCGCCCATCCGACGGACATCGGCGTTGCGGAATCGTTGACCATGTAGGTGCAGATCCCGTCGACATCGGCCGGTGTCAGGCCGGCATCGGCGATCGCGTCGCGGCACGCGGCCGCAGCCATGCCCCGGGTGGTGCGACCGGATTTGCGGCTGTAGGTGGTGCGTCCGATCCCGGCGATGGCACAGGTCATCAGGTCCTCCGATTCACTTCCGTGCCGGTTCGCGCGGCAGACCGAGAATGCGTTCGGCGATCAGGTTGCGCAGGATCTCCGATGTTCCGCCTGCGATCGTCAGGCACCGGCTGAACAGATAATCGTGCCGGATGTTGCCCTCAGCACCGGTGAGAAGCGCCGGGCCGACGATGCGCAGCGCCAGTTCCGCGACTCGTTGGGCATGTTCGGCACCGAAGAGTTTGGCGATGTTGCCTTCTATCCCGGGACCGGTATCCAAGACGGCCCGTGCAGCCTGCCGAAGGTTAAGCGCCGTAATCGAGTACGCCTCGATGAGCAGCGCGCCGACCTCTCGCGCCAGGCCCTGGTCGCCGGCGCGGTAACGCGCCAACAGTTCGAGCAACTCATCGGCGACGACGGTCACCGAACCACCGCCAATGGATACCCGTTCGTTGCCGAACGTCGCCATCGCTACACCCCAACCGGCGTTGACGGCGCCGACGACGTCACGATCGGGCACGAAGACGTCGTCAAAGAACACCTCGTTGAACAGTGTCTCGCCGGTGATTTCCTTGAGCGGGCGGATCTGGACGCCCGGCGCGGCGAGGTCGATGATCATCGCCGTGATGCCTTTGTGCTTGGGCACGTTCGGATCGGTGCGCACGGTGGCCAACCCGCGCTGGCAGATCATCGCGTCGCTGGTCCACACCTTTTGGCCGCTCAACAACCAGCCGTCGTCGACCTTGATGGCCTTCGTCGCCACCGCAGCGGCATCCGAACCGGCACCGGGCTCGCTGAACAACTGGCACCACCGCAGCTCGCCTTCCATGCTCGGCCAGATCAGGCGCTCCAGCTGTTCAGCGCTGCCGTGCTGCAGCAGCGTGAGCAGCACCCATTCGCCGAGTCCGAGGTTCGGCTTGTCGAGACCGTCCAGCACCTCTTCGATGACCAGCTGCTCGACGGAGTCCGCGCCACGCCCGTAGGGTCTGGGCCAGTGCGGCTCGAGATAACCGCTATGGGCCCAAAGCCGTTGGTGTCCAGCGTGATCGGCTCGGTCGAGCTCGTCGCGGAAGTCCTGGGCGGCCTGACGGTATTGCCCGGCTTCGGGTGGCAGGTCCACCGTGTGACCTCGACGCACACCGTCGATCTGTAATTGAACGGTCTCGTCGCGCAGGGTCTCCGGACCCCCGGCAAAGGTCTGCAACAACGTCGCACGCCGGACGTAGAGGTGGGCGTCGTGCTCCCAGGTGTAGCCGATGCCCCCGTGCACCTGCACGTTCTGCAGCGCAACCCGCTGGTAGGCCGGCAGCACACAACCCGCCGCCATCGTCACGGCCAGCTCGGCTTCTGGTCCGTCGGCCCGCGCGGCATCCCAGGTGACCGCGACCGCCAGCTCGGTGTCGACCAGCATGTCCGCGCAGTGATGCTTGACGGCCTGGAACGAACCGATCGGCCGGCCGAACTGTTCTCGGGCGGCAGCATAGGTTGTCGCCATCTCGGTGCATGCCGCCAGGCCACCCACGGCCTCTGCCGCGGCAAGCAGACGCATGGTCCGGACCACTGTTCGGGCCGCGCCGGGGAAGACCTCGGCGACGCGCGCGGACTTCAAGCCAAAGACCGTGACCGGCCGCATCAGTAGGTCGACGGAGTCGGTGCGGCCAGCGGAGACCGATTCGCCGGCTTCGACCAGTACCAGGTCGTCTCCCACGGGGACGAGCAGGACGTCCGCGTCACGTTCTGCCAGAGCCGCGACGGCGTCGGCTGAGATCGCCGAATCCATCAGCACCGCTTCGCTGCTCGTGCATATGCCTGCCACGACGTCGCCGGACACCAGGCGCGGCAGCCAGCGTTCACGCTGCTCGTCGGTGCCGGTCGCGGCGATCACGGACGACGCGGCCACCGTCGGCAGAAATGGTCCGCCGATCGCCGCGCGGCCGAGTTGTTCGACCACGATGGTCAGCTCGGGCAGCCCGTAGCCCTGGCCGCCGAATCGTTCCTCGATGTGCAGGCCCAGCCAGCCCGTGGACACGATCTCTTTCCAGAGCCCGTCGTCGAGCCACCAACGGTCGGCCGCGGCGGTGTCGAGCAGGATGCGGCGGGCACCCTCCGTCCCTGCGCGTCCCAGCACCATCGCCTTGGCGACGTCGGCCAGCGCCCGGTGATCTTCAGTTATCGCCAAAGGCATTGGCCATACTCCATTCTTATCGCCCGCCGCATTACCAGCTGGTCCGTCATCCAGAGCGCAGCGAGCGACTGATAACCAGGCGTTGAATCTGATTAGTGCCCTGGCCGCCGCCACCCCACTCCTCCGGATAGGGCAGGCTCAGCACGCCCGCCTCTCCCAGGGTCGCGAAGACCTTCTCGGGATAAGTCGCCGCCCGCTCATGGGTGTCGACGATCGGGTCAAGAACCTTGTCGGCGATGTCACGGGTGAGCTCGATCAGTTCGCGCGCATCGTCGGTTGGCAGCAGACGGTCGACGCTCATGGTCTACCCCCGCCAGTATCGCTGTTGTCGTACAACATTCAGATCGTGAGGAAGTAGACGACGATGCCGAGTAGCGCGATGCCTGCGGCACAAAGACCGACCAAGCGGATGGTTTCGGAGATCAACGCCTCCCGGGTGGGTGGCGGCAGGTAGGTCACTGGCTTGCCTCCATCGTCGTGTCGGGTCATGGGATGTACACGCTGTCGTTGCCGGTGACCATGCGCATCACGACGAGGGGCACCACCAGTAGCAGGAAAAAGCTGACCTGGAAGACAGCGAACCACGCGCCGAAGCGGGCCAGTTCGAACTTCCACCGCGGGATTGTCACCTCGTAGTCGAGCAGATCGTCGTACTCCTGCTGCTTGGTCCGCGACCCCGCGGTCTGCAACGCGGTCGCCGGCGCAGCAGCCGTGGTGACACCGGCCGGGCCGCCCGTCGGGACCTGTCCGGCACCGTCGGCTTTCGGCCGCGTGAACCGCTCGAGTCCAAAGAATCGCTCGAAGTGGTTCAGCCCACGTACGGGCGGCTTTCCGGCCCAATAGGCGATGAGGTTGGGCCAGAAGCACATCAGGCCGATGGTCCACAGCAACGTGATCTGCCCGCCGTTGGCGAATCTGAGCACCGGCCCCATCCCGGGGTCGTACGTCCACCAGCCCATCGCCGCGGCAACACCCTCGACGAAGAAGTCCCAGGCGTAGTTCACCGGAATGGCCAGGACAAGAATGGCTTTCAGCATGCTCCAGCGGAACTTCCGGGCGACCAGCTGGCCCAGCCACAGGATCACCATGGCGTGCACCGTCCAGTACACCGCGTAGGCGAACGGCATAAACAGCGGATCGTTGGGGGTCTTGAGCGGTAGCCAATCGAGTGCGTGATGCCGAATGAAGGTGGGGCTGTAGACCAGCTCCTGACCCCAGTCGCCCGTGCTCTCCATCCAGTACACGAGCATGCTGTTCATCAGGAACAGAAAGCCCCAGGTGAGTCGGCGACGGCGGATCGAATCGGCGATTGCCAGGAGAATGACGAGGCCGCCGGCGATCGGGATCACCCAATTGAAGAACCACGTGCCTGACGGGTCGATCAGCGCAGCCGGAGTGGGTGGCTCAGCTAGATACAGGGTCACGCCCACCTCCGGAATTGGAGATCACATCTATAACCTAGTTGACTATATGCTTCGATCTTTTTCATTCACAAGGCGGCCGTTACGATACGGCCGAGGGTCCCCCGGCTTTGAAGGACGGCACCTGATCCGATGACATGGTCCGAACTGGTCGCGGCCGTCCACGACGGGAGCTCCCGACTGGCGGTCGCCGACATCACCGGTCCGGTCAGCGGGCGTGAACTGCTCGGCCGCGCGCGCACTGCCGCCGATTTCCTTACCTCCCTGGACGGCACCGACGGGTGCGCGGTGCCCGCACTGCTGACCACGAACGGTGCCGCCCTGGCGCTGCTGCTCGGCGGCGCGGTCGCCGACCGGCCGCTCGCGCCACTGGGGCCCAGGCTGACCACCACCGAACTCGCCGCGATGGTGCAGGCCACCGGGTCACGGGTGCTGCTCACCGAGCCTGCGTTCCGCGGTACCGCCGAAGAGATCGGCGCCGCGACTGGCACCCGGATACTCACGGTTCCGCAGCTGCCGGCGTCGTCGGAACCGTTACCCGCTCCGCGTGCGGACGTGGCGTTCTACCTGCACACCAGCGGGACCACGGGCCTGCCCAAGCGGGTGCCCTTCACTCAATCGGTCATGGCGGCACGTGCGCGAGTGCTCTCCGGCCTGGTCGGGTTCGGCCCCAACGACCGTTACGCGACAGGCTCCCCGTTCCACCACCTGGGTGGACTCGGGAACACCCTGGCCGCGCTATCGGCCGGGAGCGCCGTCCTGCCCACGACCCGGTTCTCGACCGCATGGTGGCGCGATCTACGAGGACTCGGCGCGACACAGTGCCTTCTGGTGCCTGCGATGATCGAGATGCTGCTCAGCGAAAACCTGCTCGCCGCGGTACCGCTGCGCACGCTGATCTATGGCGCGGCACCGATCGCCCCGGACACGGTGCGACGAGTGCTGGAGGTTCTTCCCGATGTCGCGTTAGTGAACCTGTTCGGCCAGACCGAGGGCAGCCCCGTCACCTGCCTGGACGCCGAGGATCACCGGCGGGCCGCGGCCGGCGCCGACGAACTGCTCAATACGGTCGGTCGTCCAGTGCAGGGGCTGCGGATGCGTCTGGACGGTCCCGACGGCGCGGACATCGGCGAGGTACTCGCGGCCGCGCCACACCTCTCGGTGCACGGGCCCGACGGTTGGCTGCACACAGGCGATCTCGGATCGGTCGACGCCGACGGATACCTGCATCTGGCCGGCCGGCATCACGACATGGTCGTGCGCGGCGGTGAGAACGTCTACCCGCTCGAGGTGGAGAACACGCTCGCTTCGCATCCGGGGGTGGCGGCGGTCGGCGTCGTCGGCGTGCCCGACCCGCGGCTCGGCGAGAACTTGGCGGCGTTCCTCGTGCCTGCTGACCCCGCGTGTCCGCCCGACATCGACCAGTTGCGCGCGTTCACCCGCGCCCGCCTCGCCGGCTTCAAAGTGCCAGCGCACTGGTACATCATCGAGGAGCTTCCACTGAACCACAATGGCAAGCTGAATCGCCCTATGCTACAAGAGAACTGGAGCAACCATCAGCATTGACGCTGCGCCGGTCGTCGGCGTCGTCACCCGTTGCGAATGGCTGCGGCAAGCGGGCCCGACGCGTCCAGCATGACGTACGTTGAGCTGTCGGGTATTTCGATCAACTCCGCGTGCGGGAAAGCCTCCTGCAGCCGACGGCCGTGGTCGAGCGGAAACAGTTGATCCTCGACACCCCAGGCCAGGGTGACCGGTTTGTCGAAGGCCTCGATCGCGGACGCGGCACGCAATGTCAGGGCCGGATCCAACGAGGCCGTGACGCGCACGGCGTCACGGCGGGCGTCTGCGCTGGTCGCGAATGCGCCGAAGATCTCCCGCTGCCGCTCCGGTGACGGAGCGTGGCGACACACCGCCTTGAGGAAGAAGCTCTGTCCCGGACCGGTCGCGAGCAGGCGCAGGACCGCCCCGCCGATGCGGGGGCTGAACGCGCACAGTTTCACAATCTGCGCGAAGGAACCGGGCGGAAAGTGCTCGTAGCTATCGCAATTGGTGAGGACCAGGCGTCCGAAACGCGACGTGTCCAGCGTTGGGTCGCCCAGCGCGGCCAAGACCAGGCCACCACCGGTGTCGTTGGCGACCACGGTGACGTCGCGCAGATCGAGGGCTTCGGTGAAGTGCACGATGCGCCGGGCGGCCGCCTCCGCTCCGAGGTCCGCCCCGCGGGACGGCGTGCTGTGTGCCCCGAGCGGCCAGGTGGGAACGATGCTCCGAAATCCGTCGCCCAGTTCATCGACCACGTCGTCCCAGAGCGCACCCGTCACGTACACCCCGTGCACAAATAGCACCACCGGGCCGCTCCCGGTGTCGGTGTATTCGATGTCCAGGCCGTCCACGTGGACGCTCTCAGTAGGCAAGGTCGCTCTCCTTAGATCGCTTCGGGTAATTCGAGGGCTTGACGGTCATCGCAGCTCCAACGGTCCGGATTCGACGACGCTGCCCAGCAGTCCGAGGTCGGCGCCCGCCTCGTCCGCGGCGGCGATACACGCCGCAATGTCTTTGCGCAGAAATGGTCCCGCGAGCTCAGCAAACCGATCGATGCCACCGATGCGCTCGGCGTGTGCCGATACTTGACTTCGTCCGCTGCAGACTTGCAACGCCGACAGCAGCGCGGCGGGGTCGACGCCCAGCTTCTTGCCCAGGTCGACGGCCGCGGCCAGCAGCTGGCCGTTTGCCGCGAAGAGCAGGTTGTTAACGAGTTTGAGAGCCAGCGCGCTGCCAAGGTCGCCGGAGGGCACGATCGGTTGCGCATATGCGGCCAGCACCGGTGCCACGGTGCCGACGGCATCTGGCGGACCGCCGATCAGGACGGTCAACGTCCCGGCGGCGATGTCGTCGGCGGTGCCGCTGACGGGCGCGTCGAGGATGGCCGGGGCGCCGGGGTTGCTGTCTCGCAGCGCGGTGAGCGTGGATAGTGTGCCGGTGGTATGCGAGACGAACACCGCTCCGGGTTTGGCGTTGGCAATGAATCCACCTGCGCCTAAGCCCGTTTCGCGGAGCTGGTCATCGGAGAACAGGCAGGAGATCAGGATGTCGCTGCGATGGGCGAGATCGGCCACCGTATCGGCCAGCGAGGCGCCGTGAGACTGCAGCCGGTCACGAACGTCGGCGCGGCGGGCATGGACCAGTACATCGTGGCCGGCGGCGAGCAACCGCAGGACCATCGGCTCACCCAGCTGTCCTGCTCCGATGAACCCGACAACGGTGGTCATGCTTCGTACGCTCCATTCACTAACTGTAGGCAGATAGCTAACCAGGTTATCGAAGTGAGAGACTCGGTCTTGAGGATGCCACTGACGCCCGGACTGGGCAAGGAGCACTGATGACCGATCTGGACAAACTGAGCACCATCGAGTTCGATCTGACCGATCACGTCGCCACCGTGACGCTCAACCGGCCGGACAAGTTGAACAGCTTCAACAAGACGATGGCCGAGGAACTCTGCGCGGTGTGGGCACGGGTCCGCGACGACGAGGACATCCGTGTCGCGGTGCTCCGCGCCAATGGTGACCGCGCGTTCTGCACCGGCATCGATGTCGGCGAGGGCCGCTGGTGGCTTCCTCAACCGATCTTCAACGAGGAGGACCCGGGCGCGTTTCTGGGCCCCAAGGCGCACCGGGTGTGGAAGCCGGTGATCGCGGCGCTGCACGGCATCGTAGCGGGCGGCGCCATGTATTTCGTCAACGAATGCGACTTCGCGATCTGCAGCGAATCGGCCACGTTCTTCGACCCGCACGCCAACGCCGGCATCGTCTCGGCACTGGAACCGATGGGCATGCTCGCCCTCGGCGTGCCCTACGGCGAGGTGATGCGCTGGGCACTGCTGGGCAGTGAGGAGCGCCTGACCGCGCAGACCGCGCTGCGGATCGGCCTGGTCACCGAGATTGCGGCAGACGACCTGTTGCGATCCCGAGCAACGGAATTGGCGGGCGAGATTGCCGCCCGCAGGCCTGACGGCGTACAGGGCACGGTGCGCGCGATGTGGGAGGCGCGCGACCTGCCGCCAAGCACCGCGGCCCGGCACGGGATGTCCTACACCCATATCGGAAACGACTACTCCGGGAAAAGCGATTCGCGAACCAACAAGCGGCGCCCCCGGACTCGGTGAGCGGACCGATGAGGCTGCCCGATCTGGTCCTCGTGCATGGGGGCGAACACGCCGGCGACTGCTGGGACCTCACGGTCGCCGAGCTGCAACGACAGGCACCGGAGCTGCGAACGCTCGCCGTCGACCTGCCGGGCCATGGCAATAAGCCCGGGGACTTGACGACCTCCACCATCGCCGACTGGGTCGATTCGGTGGTCGCAGACATCGAGGGCGCTGCCCTCGGTGACATCGTGATCGTCGGCCACTCGATGGCCGGCGTGACGGTACCGGGAGTCGTCACCAAACTCGGTTCTCCCCGGGTCCGAGAAATGATCCTGGTCACCGCATTCGTCCCGCCGCAGGGCTTGGCCATCGTGGACACCCTCGACGGTCCACTGGCGTGGTTCGCCCGGCGGGCTGCGAGGATCGGCAATCCGATGAAGGTTCCGGCCGCGGCGGCGAGGTATGCGTTCTGCAACGGAATGACAAGGCAGCAGCGCAAATTTACGCTCTCAAGGCTTTACCCGGAGTCGGCGCGAATTGGCGCTGAGCCGGTCGACCGGAGCGGCCTGCCCCAGACCGTGCCGCGGACGTGGGTCCTGACCACCCGCGACCGGGCACTTTCCGTTCAGTCCCAGCACGACAGCATCGCGGCGCTGGGCGGGGTGCAGACCGTGATCCCCGTCGATGCCTGCCACGAAGTGATGATCAGTCACCCAGAGCGCTTGGCACGGATTCTCATCGAACGATGCCGACTGCATTGCTGAGTATCTGCAGCCACAGCAACGGATAGGTCCTGTAAGGCTTACCGGCCTTCGAACTCGGGACGGCGGCGGTCCCGGAATGCCCGCACACCGACGCCGAAGTCGCTGGTGCGGATCAGTGCAGCCTGCCCATCGGCCTCGATGGCCTGAACTTGCGATAACTCTGACAAGGTCGCCGTCGCCAGGGCTTGCTTGATCCAGCGGTAGGACTGGGTCGGTCCGTGCGCCAAATGCTGCACCACGGCGGTCAGCTCGGCGTGGTAGTTGTCATCGTCAGCGAGGTGGGAGATCATTCCCCACTCGAAAGCCGTGGCGGCGGGAACCTTCTCGGCCAAAAGCGCCATCCGCGCCGCGCGTTGCCGTCCGACCGACGCCGGCACCAGTGACGACGCTCCACCGTCGGGCATGAGACCGACATTCGTGAAGGCCAACTGAAACGTCGCGGACCGGGCAGCAACGACCAGATCACAAGCCAGCGCCAACGGACACCCGAAGCCACTGGCCGATCCATGCACCCCGGCGACCACCGGTTTGGGCAGCGCGGCGATCGCATCCACCACATCATTGGCCGCTTCGACGGCCCCGGCGGTGTCATTACCGGTCAGGTCTCCGCCCGAGCAGAATGCCCGGCCTGCGCCGGTCAGCAGCACCACTCGCACCGCGTCGTCGGCCGCGTCGGTCAGCAGCGCTCTGAGCTCCCGCAGCATGGTGGTGTTCACCGCGTTGAGCTTCTCGGGCCGGTCGAGTACCACGTGCAGGACCCCGCCGTCGCGACGGGACGCTATTCCGTTCACAGTCCCAGGTCGGGGCCGATGGCGTCGAAAATCCTTCGCTTCACCGACGTCACTCTCCGTGCAGGCGACGCATTTCTTCGCCGACCTTGCCCGCTATCCGCGAGGCAACTTGCGCCCCACGCCTTCTCAGTTCCTCATCCGGCACCGGCAACACCACCGCCCCGGTCTCTTTCGACGGCAGCAGCACCTTCGCCGTTCCTTTGGTGGTGGCCTCGTCGCGCTGGCTGGTGGCGAAGACCTCCACCGACACCGGCTCACCCGGGCCGTCGCCCTTCGCGGTTACCGTGCCCGTGCAACGGTGAATGTCGCCGTGATAGTTGAAACCCCGCAGCTGAAGGTCCATTTCGGCCAGCCAGCCGTCATCACCGATCCAGTTGGTCAGCAGGTGACTGACCCACGCCGCCCGCATCTGACCGTAATCGTAGGGCGCCGGGATGCCCAGCGCCTTGGCGCGGTCGGCATCCCAGTGCAGCCGCTGCACCACGTCGGGCACCCCGTACTCGTCGGGCTGGTAGAAGGCCGGCATGCGCTTGCGCAGCTGATGCGCGAACTTCAGCGGGCCGACGCCGTAACCGCCCCAGCCCCAGCCCATGTGCATGCTGACGATGTCCACCACGGTCAGTGGACCCTTCATCACCGACGGCAGTTCCTCGCCGACTTTGATGTCGTCCCACCATTGCGGCTCGGCGCCACGGCGTTCCTCGGCCTCGTAGGCGGCCTCGACTTCGGCGAAGGCCTCCTCGGTCCAATGCTGTCGCTCGATTCCGGCCAACTTGCCGGACTTCTTGGAGCCGTGGCGTTCGGCGTTGATGTAGGACTCGTCGCGGGTGGCGATGGGGTTGCCGTCGATGTCGACGTAGAGGTACCGGAAGGTCTCCCTGACCGAGCGGCCGCCGGAGAACTGGCTCTCCTTCACTTGGACGTCAACGGTGTAGGCCTCCATCAGAACCGGCCGTCCAGCGTAAACCGGTTGATACCAGGTCCATTTCACGCCTGAGTAATACTTGCCGGTGCCGCGGAACAAGCCGCGGAACAGCTTCTTGCGGTCCTGGTCGGTGAACTTCGGGGTTTGGTCCACGCCTGCCGTGATCGGGAAGGTCGGCGGCGCGATCTGGCTGTGCCAGCGCGTTTTCGGGCCGTAATCCGGGTCGTGGAACAGCGGATTGTCGTCGCCGCAGCCGAATGCGAAGTGGGTGAGGGCGTCCGCGCTGGGCACCTTGTTCCACGCCTCGTCGCGTTGGTTGACCGCGATGCCGATCTGCGCCTTGGCCCGTTCGATGTCTTCGTCGGTGATCCGCCCTTCGACCTCTGCGGTGCCAGCGTCGGATTTCTCGGTGGTGGTCATCGGTCTCCTTACCTAGAACTTCAGCAGTGCGCCGGCATCGACGTTGAACTGACTGCCGGTGATGTAACGGGATTCGTCGGAGGCCAGGAAGCACACCACATTGGAGATGTCCTCGGGCTCGACATAGGGGACCGGCATGGCCTGCATTGCGGGGAATGCCAGCAGCGCATCGTCACGGGTCGGATGCTCGAGATCCGGCCGGAACACTTTGAACATCGGGTCGCTGTTGAGCATCGGGGTATTGCAGTTGGTCGGGTGGATGACGTTGACCCGGATGGATTGCGGCGCCAACTGGGCGGCGAGTTCCTTGGTGTAGGAGTCGACCAGCTGCTTGGCGAAGTTGTAGCCCGCACCGCCGGGGCCGGCCGGCCCGACGGTTCCCGAAGCCTGACTGGCGGCGATCAAACCCGCGACCGAGCCGGTGGTAACGATCGACGCTCCCGCGTTCAGGTAGGGCAGCGCGGCGTGGATGGCGTTGACCACGCCGATGAAGTCGACGTCAAAGGCGTCGGCGAACGCGCCGATGGTCTTGCCGGTGCCGAGCGGGCAGATGCCGGCATTGGCGACCACGACGTCGAGTTTGCCGAATTCGCCCACAGCCGAATTCAGCGCGCTGACTACCGCCGCTTTGTCCCGCACGTCGACTTCAGCGGTGATGGCCCGCCGTCCGGTCTTCTCGACCTCCAGGCCCGCCTCCTCGAGGTCGCGCGGGGTGGCGAGCGGATAGTCGTTGGTGTCGATGTCGTGGCAGATGTCGAAGAGGATGACGTCGGCGCCCTCCTCGGCCAGTTTGACCGCGTGGCTGCGGCCCTGACCGCGGGCCGCCCCAGTCACCAGAACCACTTTGTCCTCTACTCGTCCCACTATCGTGCCTTCCATGCGGGCTGGACAATGACCGCCTCAGCCATGAATGTTCTCCTTCGATTCATTTTTCGGGGACGATTCGATCGCGTCGTCCGCTTCCGGCCGATCGCGCAACTTCGTCAGCGTCGCAATCAGCTGACGCCGGTCAACCTTTAGCGCTGCGCCGCGGGGCAATTCGTCGACGACGAAAATCCGCACCGGAACCTCGTACGGAGTCAACAACGACCGGCAGTGCGCCCGCAGCTCGTCTTCGGTGGGCGGCGTACCGTTGCGCACTTCGACCGCGGCCAAAGGGATCTGGCCCAGCCGCGGGTCTGGCAGACCCCCGACCGCCGCATCGACCACTGCCGGATGCGTGCGCAGCGCCCGCACGACGGTCTCGGGTGCCACCTTGAAGCCGCCGCGCACGATCACATCGTCGGCGCGGCCGTCGATATACAGATAACCGTCGTCGTCGAGGTGCGCCAGGTCGCTGGTGGTGACCCAGCGGTCAGCAGACCCACCCACCTGTGCTGAGGCGACCTGCAACCGGCCGGGGCGGCCGGGCGGCAGCACGGCGCCGTCCTCGTCGACGACCTGCAGACTCACCCCCGGGAAGGCGCGGCCGACACTGCCCTTCTTAGCGTCCCATCGCGCGCGGAAATCCTTGACAGTCCAACCCGCAACCGCACCGGAGAATTCGGTGGCCCCGTACACGATCAGGATTGGAACGCCGTAGCGCTCGAGAAAGGCATCCACCAGGGCCGGGTCCACCGGGCTGGTGCCGGCATTGATCGCACGCAGGCTGTCGAGGTCCTCTTGCGGTATGTCGGAGTCCAGCACCAAGCGGATGGCGGCAGGCGGCAGTCCGGCAATGATCGGCCGGTGCTCCTTGACCGCGGCATGCCACCCGGGCACGGTGAAGCGTTCCAGCATCACGAACGGCCGGGCTGCCACCAGTGATTGCAGCAACCCCCACATGCCCCCGATGTGCACAATCGGCAGCGTCACCATGCCCACTGCGCCGGTGAACGGCGGTTTGGCCCGCAGCTGCGGCCGGTCATTGTGCTGGAGCGCCGCGGACAGCGACGACTCGAGTTGTGAGCGAGTCAGCGGGACGCGCTTCGGGGCGCCGGTGGTGCCGGACGTCAGCATCTCGATCGCGACGCCGGGGTCGCCATGGACGGGTTCGCGGGTTGCGATGGTGCGCGGCGTGATTGCATCACCCTCGACACTCCAACCGGCGGCTCCGAGCTCGGCGACGGCTTCGGTGAACACGTGCTCTGACCACAACGCTTCAGGCGCCAGCACGTAGGACGCGCCCGACGCCGTCAGGTCGGCGCTCAACCGCTCCGGCGGTTGCAAGGGGCTGATCGTCACCAGCGTGCGGTCGGCCCGAAAGATTGCGATCAGCGCGGCGACCGACTCCATCCGGTTGCCCAGCACCACCGCGACCCGGCCGCCCGCCAGGCATCCCGCGGCGGCCAACTCCCGATCGATCTGCTCGACCAGCGAACGGATCCGGCCCCACGACGTCCACTGTCCGTCACGCTGCAGCATGGGCGTGTGATCGTCGGCCTCCCACAGCCGTCCCAGCGCATCGTGGATGCTCGTCATCGTCACTTCCTGCGTGCTCGCGTTTCATTTAACGTAGCCGCACATGGTTTACTAGGTCAACTTACTCGGGAGGAGCCGCGGGATGGATTTCGGGCCGACCGCTGAACAAATCCAGCTGGCCGAGACTGAACGATCCTGGCTCAAACGTCACGACCCGATCCCGCGAGTTCGGGTGGCCTTGAACACCGCGCCCGTCACCATCGATCCCACCGCCGTCGCACACGCCGCGGAGTCCGGACTGCTGGCGCTGCTGACACCGGACGTCGGCGGAACTCACCTCGATCTGGCGGTGCTGACCGAGGCACACGGACACGCCGCCAGCTCGCTTCCGCTGGCCGATCTCGCGATCGGGACGTGGCTGCTTTCGGAAGCCGGCCTGCCGCAGGCGGACCCGGCCGCCCAGGGCGACCTGCTCGTCGGGTTGGCCCGCGGACCAGTGGCCGTCGCATCCGGCAGCACCCTGCGGCTCGCCGGCTCCACCAGCGCGGTGCCGATGGCCGCGGATATGTCCCGGTTCGCGGTGACCGGGCTGACCGACGAGGGCGTCGAATATTTGGGCGTCGTGGGCGATCCCGAGCTCACCACCATGTCGACGCTGGACCTGACCCGGTCCTGGACGCGGCTGCGCCTCGACGGATCGGTTGACGGCTGGGCGACGTTGCCTGCGGGCACGTTTGGGTATGTCCGCGATGCGCTGGCCGTGCACCGCGCGCTGGACGCACTCGGCGCTGCCGCCCGCTTGTTGGAGATGACGGTTGCTTACGCGGGACAGCGCGAGCAGTTCGGCGCGCCGATCGGATCGTTCCAGGCCGTCAAACATCACTGCGCCAATATGGAGGTCGGCGTCGAAGCCGGGCGCTCGGCGCTATGGGCGGCCGCGCTGGCGTTGGACGACCGATCGGCCCGCACGCGCTCGCGCGCGGTCTCGGCGGCGGTGGCCTACGCGAAGTCGGCGGCAAGTCAGGTCGCCGGCACCGCCCTGCAGGTGCACGGCGGAGTCGGCTTCACCTGGGAGCACGACCTGCATCTGTTCCTGCGGCGAATCAAGGTCGATGAGGCACTCGACGGCACGGTCACCGAACACCGCGCCGCGTTGGTTCCTTTCTGACGCTCGGCGCTGTTGGCCTGTCTACTCACGGATTAGGTTAGGCTAGCCTTTTGATTCGCAGTGCGGCGTCCCGTTTTGGCGCGCCGCCGGACAAAGGTGACGGTGTAGACGTTCGTGGCGACGGAGATCATCAACAAAACCAAAGCCCCGTCGCGCTTACGTTGGCTGCGATTCGGGATGCTGGCCGTATGGGGGCCCGGCCTGGTGGTGATGCTGGCCGACACCGACGCCGGCTCGGTGATTACCGCGGCCCAGTCCGGCGCCCAGTGGGGCTATCGGATGGTGCTGCCGCAACTCATCCTGATTCCGATCCTCTATGTCGTTCAGGAGATGACCGTTCGGCTTGGCATCGTCACCGGTCAGGGCCACGGCGCGCTGATCCGCGCGAGGTTCGGCCGCGGTTGGGCATGGGTATCGGCGGCCACCCTGTTCGCTTCGGCGATCGGGGCACTCTTGACCGAATTCGCCGGTATCGCCGGCGTGGGCGAACTGTTCCGCGTGTCACGGTGGCTGACCATTCCGGTGGCTACCGCTGCGCTGCTGGGGTTGATGCTGACCGGCAGTTACCGGCGCGTGGAACGGATCGGGATCGCCGTCGGTGCCGCCGAACTGGCGTTCCTGGTCGCCATGGTCATGTCCGGCCCGCATCTGGGCGAGCTCGTGCACGGTTTGGGATCCATGCCACTGCGTGACCCGTCATACCTGCTCCTGCTGGCGGCCAACGTGGGGGCGGTAATCATGCCGTGGATGGTGTTCTACCAACAGGGGGCGGTGGTCGACAAACACCTCACCGCCACCACCATCAGGCAATCGCGCTACGACACCGCCTTCGGCGCCGTGCTGACCCAGGTCATCATGATCGCCGTGGTCATCACCGTGGCGACGACCATCGGCGCACACAATCCCAAAGCAAGCCTGGACACCATCGGCCAAATCTCTGAGGCCCTCACCCCCTACCTGGGGCGGGTCGGCGGCGCCGTGTTGTTCGGCCTGGGCATGCTCGGCGCGGCCCTGGTGGCGGCCATCGTGGCCTCCCTGGCAGGAGCGTGGGGTCTGTCGGAAGTGTTCGGTTGGCGGCACACCCTCAACGAGCGGCCGAACCGCTCAACCGCAAAGTTCTACATCACCTACGCGCTGGCCCACATCGTCGGTGCAGCACTGGTGCTGGTCAGTGTCGACTTGGTGAACCTGGCCATCGACGTCGAGGTCATGAACGCCTTGCTGCTGCCGATCGTCCTGGGCCTGCTGCTGGTGCTCGAGGCCAAAGCCCTGCCTCCGCAATGGCGGATGCGCGGACTACGTAAATACAGCACGTGGGGCATGTGCCTGTTCGTCATCGCATTCGGCCTGTACATGGTGCCGCGCACCCTCGGCTTGATCTGAAACAACGCCCCGCAGCCACGAGCGCGCCGACCGACGACAGCAGTCTCCGACTTTGATTCGGCTAGCGCCGATCGCGGGGCAACCCCAGCCCGCGCTCGGCGATCAGCGTGCGCATGATCTCGGAGCTACCGCCGGCGATGGTGTAGGCCCGCGCATATAACCACTCGTCCTGCCAGCGCCCGCCGTCCAGCGCGTTGGGGTCGTCCTCGACAAGTAGCCCCGCTTCGCCGCCCAGTTCGACGGCGAAAGTGGCCATCTCCAGATTGATTTCGCTGAACATCAGTTTGGCCATCGCCGCGTCATGTGTTCGCGCGTTCCCCAGTAGCCAGCGGCTGACGTTGGCGTGTGTGAGCGCCGATAGCGCTTCCACCTCGGCGCTGAACTGCCCGATCCGGTCGCGCACCCGATCGCTCTCCAAAGCCGGGCGTCCGTCGATGTCGATGCGCCGCGCCAGGTCGATGAGCCCGTCGACGGCCAGGCGCAGCCGCACCACGACGGCCCCGACACCGCTGCGCTCCTGTGCCAGCGTGGCGTTGGCGATTGCCCAGCCCTGACCTGGCGCCCCGATCATCGCGTCGGCCGGCACCGCGACGTCGTCGAAGAACACTTCGTTGAAGTCGGAGGTTCCGGTCAGTTCGCGCAGCGGCCGGACCGTGACGCCCGGCGAGGACATATCGAGGATGAAAGCGCTGATGCCCTTGTGTTTTGGCGCGTCGGGATCGGTGCGGGCCAGCAGATATCCGAAGTCGGCCCAGTGACCGTCGGTGGTCCACACCTTCTGGCCGTTCACCGTGTAGCTGTCGCCACTGCGGACCGCGCGGGTGCGCAGTGACGCCAGGTCGCTTCCCGCGCCCGGTTCGCTGAAGAGCTGGCACCAGAACTGGTGCCCCGCGCGGATTTCGGGCAGGTGCCGGCGGCGCTGTTGCTCGGTCCCGAACTGGATCAGGGCATGCGAAGCCAAGACGCCGGCGCTCGGTACACCGGGGACCTGTGCGCGGGCCAATTCCTCACCCACGACGATCGCGTGTTCGGGTGACCAATCGTCGCGGCCGCCGAATTCCTTCGGCCAGTCCGAACCCGCGTAGCCGACGTCGTACAGGCGCGCTGTCCACTCCTGCAACGCTTTGTGTTCGGTTTCGTTCTGGGCGGTGCGCACCCCGGCACGCGGCGGGATCGCCGGCGCGTGGGCGGCGATGAAAGCCTGCACTTCGGCGCGGAAGGCCTGGAGGTCTGCGCCCATCCCGTATTCCATAGGTTTGACTCCGTTTTGCTAGCGCTCGAGAGTTTTCTTGCGGAAGGCTGCCGTCACATGCCGGGCGGCCCGGTCGCGCAGCGCCTCTGCGCGCCCGACCAACACCGCATTGGCCCGTGCGCGACGCAGCAGCAAATGCGCGGGATGCTCCCATGTGAACCCGATACCGCCGTGAATCTGTATCGTCGCCTCGGCGGCAGCGACCGCGGCGTCGAACGCGGCGGCAGCGGCCAGGTCGACCAAGTATTCCGAGTCCGTGTCTTCAACATCACTTTCGGCAGCGGTAAGGACTTGGCTGCGAGCGCCTTCCAACGCAACCAGCATGTCCGCACAGCGGTGCGAGATAGCTTGGAAGCTGCCGATCGGGCGGCCGAACTGTTCGCGCTCACCGGCCCATGCCACGGCCATCGCCAGGGCGCGCGAGCCGACGCCCACCGAGTCGGCGGCCACCGCCAGCAACGCCTGACGGCGCGCATTCCGCAGACCAGCAAGCAGCTCGTCACCGCCGGCGATCACTTCTGCCGAGGCCTGACTGAAAGTCACCGATCCGACCGTCGCGGTGAGGTCGAGCGGCTGCTGCGCGACGACGTCAACCGAGTCATCGGCACGGTCGACCGCGAGCAGCACCTCACCGTTCCCGTCGGCCGCTCTGGCCAACACCAACAACACGTCGGCCGTCGGCGCACCGGCGACGATCGACACCGCGCCGGTCAGCCGCGACCCGTCCCACTCGGGAAGCTCGAGGCCGGTGGTCAGCCAGCCATAGTCGTCCAGCGGAACGGCGAAAGCGGCCGGCGATCCGGCCGCGATCCGCTCGATCACCTCCTTGGCACCGACCTGGACCGCGACGTCCAGGGCGGTGACGGTGGGCACCAGGGGCGCCGCGACAAGTGCCTTGGCCGCTTCCTCGATCGCGGCATAGAGGAGGCGGGGCCGCCCGCCCCCACCGCCCAGCGACTCCGCGACTGCCAATCCGGGCAAGCCGAACTCGACGAGCGCGTTCCACAACTCGGAGTCGCTGGCGTCGATCGGGCGTTTGGGGTCGAGCAGCGCACCCAGATCCACGCGCGCTGCCAAGGCCTTCCCGAGCACGTCTCGCAGCTCGGCTTCGTCTCGGTCGGCGACTGCCAACGGGGCACCGGGGATCACGGTGGCGGGTTTGGTTCCCTCGCCGCGGTGCGAGGGCAATCCGAGGACCGATTCGGCAATGGTGTTCCGCTGAATTTCGGCGGTGCCCGCGCCGATCGTGCTCGCCCGGGTCATCAGATAGCCGAACGTCCAGCGCCCCTTGTCGACCGCGCCCGGAGCGCGGCTGCCCAACGCCGCGTACGGCCCGGCTGCACGCAACGCAAGTGCGTGCATGTGCTGCTCGAACTCCGTTTTCACCAGCCGATTCACCGATGCAACCGCGCCGGGATCGTCACCGCGCAGCGTCGCTGCCAGCGCGCGGGCGCTGTTGGCGGCGATCGTGTGCACACCGGACTCGAGTCGCGCGATCGCCTGGCGCACCAGCGGGTCGGTGTCCAGCTCTCTGGACACCACCAGCTTGATGACCTGATCGGCGGTGCGTCGGTACTTGAACTCGTCGGCCAAAAACGCGGTCGCCCGCTCGTGGCCGAGCGAGGTCCGCATGATCGACCAGCCCTCCCCCTCGGCGCCGACGCGGTTGTCGACCGCAACCTCGACGTCGTCGAAGAAGACTTCGGCGAAGTGCACCGCGCCGCTGATGTCGCGTAGCGGCCGGACCGTGATCCCGGGGCTGTTCATGGGGATCAAGAGGTAGGTGATGCCCTTGGTGCTGCGCCCCTGTGGTCCGGTGCGCACCAGCGCGAACATCCAGTCTGCTCGGTCAGCCATCGACGTCCACACCTTCTGCCCGCTCACTCGGTAGACGCCGTTCTCCCGAACTGCACGAGTGGATAAAGACGCCAGGTCGCTGCCCGCTCCGGGTTCGGAGAAACCCTGGCACCAGAACTCGTCAGCGCGCAGCAGCGGCCGCAGGAAGCGGTCTTTCTGCTGTTGAGTGCCGTGTTGAATCAGCGTGGGCGCGAGGATGAACGATAACGGGCACGGATGCGACGGTGCTCCCGCGGCGGTCGTCATCCGGTAGTAGTCGAGCTGGTCTTCCAGTGAAAGCTCCAGCCCGCCGACCGCGTTCGGCCATCCGGGAGCGGCAAGGTTGTTGTCGACGAGTTCGGCGTGCCATGCGCGCGCCGTTTCAATCCGATTGGGCTTGGCTTCCGCCTTCGCGGCTTCGCGTTGCCGACGGCCGAATTCTGCGAGCAGCCGTTCCAGCGGCACACGCCAATCGTTTGACTGCACACCAACCCCACAAAGTTAACTTGGTTACTTATGTCTAGCAGTCTGGCGCGGGATGGTGGCAATTGGCAAGCCCGGCTCAGTCCTTTTCGAGGTCCTCCTCGAGGACGAGAGCCAGTTCCGGGCAGGCGGCGACGCCGTCGCGCGTCACCTGCTCGTCCTCGGGCTTCACTTCACGCCGTTCGAGGATGGAGTAACCAGACTCATCGATCGGGAACAAGTCCGGATCGACGGCATAGCACTGGGCGTGACCTACGCACTTCGACTGCTCAAGACGAACCTTCATCGATTTTCCTTTCCCACGGGCCCTAAAGGCGGCCGTCCACTCGCAAATCCGGGTGCACCCACGCGGGCGACCGCTTCTCCTTGAAGGCGAGGAAACCCTCCTGCGCCTCAAGCCCTTCGAGGCTGGACTGCATTCCGACGCGGTCGAAAAGCCCCATGTAGTTGTCCAAACTCGACTTGATCAGTCGACGGGCGCCGGGCGCCGTCCGGCAGCACTGCTTGAGAAGCTCGAAAGACGCGGTGAGAAGCTCCTCGTGGGCAACCACGCGTGTCACCATCCCCCACTCGAGGGCCTCCGCAGCGTCCAGCGTCCGGCCGGTGAACATCAGGTCCCGGGTGCGCACGGGCCCGATGAGCCGGGCGAGCATTTGGCTGTAATAGGTGTCGGCGATGCCGCGGAACAACTCCGGCACCCGGAACGTCGCACGGTCGCTGACGACAGCGATGTCGCTGCATAGGGCGATCTGCAGACCACCGCCCTGACACAGACCGTTGACGGCCGCGACAACAGGTTTCGACGACTGCCGCAGTACGTCGAACGGCGTCACGTCCATCCCCATGGTTGACGCGAAGTCCATCCAGTTGTCGACGCCGCCTTGGCCCAGATCGCCGCCGGGCGCAAACACGTCGCCGGTTCCGGTGATGAGCAGACCGGCCAGGTCCGGATCCGCGTTGACCCGGGTGATCGCGTACCGAATGCCGAAGTACATCGCGGGCGTCATCGCGTTGCGGGCCTGCGGGCGGTCCAGCGTGCAGATCGCGAACGGACCTTCTCGTTTGAACGAGAGATACGGGGTGCCGAGCCAATCTCCATCGGGTGGGCGCGGGCCGCCATCGGGGGTGTCGGGCATCGGGAGCTCCCTTTCGGATCGTTGACAAACCACGAGCAGTAAATCATAGAAATAGTTGTACGATTCAAGGCTTCCGGCGTAGCATCGACTTGTGGATCGAAGGCGGCTTACTGTGGCCAGTCAACTCCACAACTGAGACCGCGAATCCCCAATCAACCAGGTAACGAGAGGAATACGTGATGGCCTTACTCGATGGCCGGGTCGTCTTCATCACCGGCGCCGCGCGCGGCCAAGGCCGGTCACACGCGGTCATGTGCGCAGAGGAGGGCGCGAATATCGTCGGCGTCGACATCTGCGCGGATCTCGACGTCGTTCCGTACCGGCTGGGCACCGCTGACGACTTGGAGGAAACGGCGCGCCTGGTCGAAAAGACAGGTCAGGAAATGCTTTACCGCACAGCAGATGTGCGTGACAAAGCCGCCCTGCAGGAGGCATTCGATGCCGGCGTGCAGCAGTTCGGACACATTGACACGGTGATCGCCAACGCCGGTGTCATCCTGACCAACCCCGACGAGCGCGATGCCTCCGAAGCCCTAAAGGTGGGCATCGATATCATGTTGATCGGTGTCTGGAACGCCTTCCAGGTCGCGATACCCCATCTGAAGGAACGTGGCGCGGGCGGCAACCTCATCGCGACCAGTTCCATGGCAGCGCTTCTGGACCTAACCGATGGCCGTGGCGGTTCCGACGCCTACCTGATGTCCAAGCTCGCGATCACCGGCTTGGTACGCGCGTACGCGAACCTCCTTGCGCCGGAGCGTATCCGCGTCAATGCAGTCGCCCCGACCAACTGCGTGACACCGATGATCACGGAGAACCCAGCACTGTTCAAAGTGATCGAACAGAACCCGCATCTGGTTAGCGCAATGCAAACGGCATTGCCGGACTTGCCGATGATCGAGCCCAGGGACGTCAGCAACGCGATCCTGTTCCTCATCTCCGACAACGGCCGCTCCTTCACCGGCAGTCTGCTCAAGGTCGACGCCGGCATGGACGTCCGTCGCTGATGCCACCATCCCCGCCCAGCGCTGAGGATCCCGCTACCGTCGCGGTTGTCTGCGTGGAATGCCAAAACGGTGTCCTGGGGCCCGAATCGGTGTTACCTGCCCTGGCCGCCGACAGCGGCGACCTGATTGAAAAAATACGCCGACTTCTCGACGCTGCCCGCGCCTCGGGAATACGCGTTGTTCACGCCACCTATGAAGGAACCCTCGGCGGCAATCACACGGGCACCGCGCGGATATGGCGGGCGCTCGGGCCGGCCACATCCGGCTGGGCGCCGGGAACGGTTGCGACCCAGGTTATTCCCGAGCTTCTGGCGCCCAGCGACCTCGTGCTGCCGCGCCACCACGGGTTGTTCCCCACCCTCGACTCGGAGCTGTTGCCAGTGCTGAAAGGCCTCGGCGTGCGCACCGTTGTCCTGGCCGGGGTATCGCTGAATCTGGCGTTGCCGCATACCGCCGGACACACCACCCAAGCCGGGTTCCGTCTCGTCGTTCCCCGCGACGCGGTGGGCGGCACCCCGGTCGCGTACGCCGAACAAGTGCTCGACAACACCATCGCTGTGCTGGGCCGGTTAACCACCGTCGATGACCTCATCGCCGAATGGGCGCATGCTTGACGGGTGTCCGTGGGTGGATCCTTGGCTACGTTGGGTAATACGCCGGCGGCGGATAGACGCCGCGGAGGATCCACGCGAACCATTTGACGCCGTACTCCAGCTCGTCGCTGACGTCATAGTCGGGACTAGGGTCCATCGATCGCTCCTCTCGGCAGCAATTACCTGCGTCCCTGGGAGCGTACCGCGAAACTAGCTAAATAACTAACTGTTTTGAGGTAACGGGCGACCACGATCACCCGCCGACTTCAGTTGCGGGAAAACCAAACTCGATGCACTAGCAACTGACCCGTATCGCAAAGGGCACGCTCACCCGGGTGGCGGGATCCTCGGCACGAAACCCAGTGGCGGTACCGGCGATGGAATAGGTGTTGTCGGTCAGGCGGACCTTGGTTTGGTCCTCGAAGCCCTGCCAGTAGCTACCGCTGAAGCCGCCCAGATTACGGAGCTCGACTGAGCTTGCCAACAGGTTCGTCGCATTCTCAACCACCGACGTGGTCCCCCGGCCGGCCTCTCCGGTGGAGATGGTGGTCATGGTGCCAACGGGGGTACACGCCACGGAATAGGTGCTGCCGAGGTCTTGGTTGTCGATTTTCACCTCCGCGGTGCCGGGTGGAAGTGCGCCGGGCGCCGGTTGCGCGCCCAGATGCTGCGCGCAGCCTGATATCGCCCCGATGGTCAGCGCTGTGGCAATCACCGCTAGTTTCCGGTGTTTCACAGGACCTCCTTCCGCCTGCCGCTCTCAACAACGGAAGGTACTGGGCAACAACGACTACAAGGCCAGCTGACCCTCCTGAGTTTAGCTCAAGGCTATCGTTCTGGCCATTACTTCGGGTAAGATACAGCAATGAGATCGCGCCCGGCGGACGGTATTTCGCTCCTTGCGATGGCTGCGATCGTCGGCTCAGCCGCCGCCGCGGGCCTCGGACTGACTGCCCTGGCTACGGCGGGACCGGTTGGGGCACAACCAGATGAGGCGTCATGCACCTACACGGTGTCGGCACCGCAACTCATTACGCTGCCCGGGGGCGCAACCGCAGTTACTGCGACGGCCGCTGCAAGCAGCTGCTCGGGCACGGCCCAGCCGACGATCACCACCGTGTGTCTGTCAGGTGGGGGGAGCGCCGGCAATTGCAAGACGGTTTACGGTTGGGACACCGCCCAGGTGTACATGACCGCCACGCAGATGTCGGGCACCTTCACCGCGAAAGCGAACGGCTGCTGGCGGATCACCATGAACGTCACCACCCAGTGTTCGCCGCCTCCGCCCCTCAGTGCCACCTTCTAATTCAAAGTCGTCGCGCCGTTCCGTTAAGGCGTGCCGGGCTGCCCATAGACCGCGACAACCACTGAGCGGTCCAAGCTGTTGTCCGACCACACACCAATCGCGGTGTTGCTGCAGTCCTGCATGGTGGCACGCGCCACAGGGTCGTACCACCACTGGTTGAGGATCTCGATGCCGCTGATGGCCAACGCCGGGTTGATGGCGATCGTCTCGGATACCTTGCTGATGAACCCGGCGTCGCGGGCGCGGTCCTGAGTTGAGGATCCGTCCGATCCGATATCACCGTTGATGTCGTGGTGGTTCAGCACATCGACGGTGTGGCGGCGCGCAGCGTCGACCAGCCGGCCATCCAGTTTCGGGTCAGCCGTGCAACCGTTTTTGCGTTGCGCGGTGTATATGTTGCCGAACACGTCATCGATGAGGCGCTTGTTGTCCCCATGCGCCCGGGCCGGTGACACCGTCACGGCGGCCACGATCGCAATCAGCAGCAGCAAGGCGCTGCCTCGCAGCCTGTCGGCAATGCTCATCGCTTGCCTCCCTTGCCTATTGGACCCACAACGTGCCGGTCATACGGGATCGAAGCCGGAGATCAGCCAACGATCATTGATCTTGTCCATCGTCACCTTCACCACCGACGCCGTGTCGGTGGGGACGCCTGTGCCGACGACGACAGTCTGATCGACGAATACAAGCGCGACAGCGTGATTGGCGGTGGCCGAGACCGACCCGGCGGCCGGCACCTTAGCGTCCGAGGAGATCTGCTTCTGCTTCGCTCCCGGAATTACCACTTCGTTGGTCAATTGCGTGTACGAGTCCCGGAATCGGCCGGTAAGCAATTTGCGCGCGTCGCCCAGCTGCTTGTCCACGGTATCAGGGCGATAGGACAGTATGGCGACGGTCGAATCCTTGGCCGTCTGCACCGATTCGACGCGCGCGGTACTGGCTGCGCGGGCTGATGATTCCAGCCATTTTTCGTACCCCACGCCCGCCCCGAGCAACAGTGCCAAAATCGGCAAGAAGACGAAGACGGCGAACCGCGACCAATTGATTCGCCGGAAAAAGCCGCGTCGCTTCGTATCTGCGGCGGCCTCATGCGGATCGTCGGTGGCCGCCGTCGCGGTCTCGTCCGGTTCGTCAGCCGCGGCGGCTTCATCAGCTACGTCTTCGGCTTGACCGTCGGATATTTCGGCCGCCTGCTCGGTCGCGACGTCAGCGGCTTCTTCGACCGCTGAGTCGGATTCAGACAGTACAGGCGTTGGCTTCTTCATTGATTCGACATCCTCACATCGCTTCACGCGGTCCGGTCGCGACAACAATCTTGTCACGGCACGAACGCCACGTTAGAGACCTTGGCCTCATGGCCGACCTTCTGCACCGTTATTCGCATCCGCCATGACCGCGGATCCTGCTCGGGCGCAGCGGCATTGACGGTTTTCACGCTCACCGCGACCATGACCTGTGCCTCGTTACCCGACTCCGACTCCAAAGCTGCCTCTGTGATGCTTCCCACCGACTTCGACTTGGCCTGCTTGACGAAGTCGACGAACGGCTGCGCCCTGTTGGAGAAGTCTTCGTAGAACGTGCCGGTCGCCGAGCTCAGGATGCGTTGCACGTCCGCGTCGGCATGCTCCCAATCGATCGTGGTCAAGTTCAGCGCACCTTGACGCGCGACCTGCAGGAACAGGTCGCGCTGCTGCTGAGCCTCGCGCGACTGGTACGCGTGGTATCCGAGCCAGCCGCCCAGTCCCCCCAATGCCAAGATGGTGAGCACCACTACCAGCAGTCCGGCCCCTAGCGGTGACAAGGATATTCGGCGTCGCTTGGGCACCTCGTCCTCGGCGGACTCCACGGCGTCGGAATCGGCAATATCGTCGGCATCCGGGTCGCCATCGGCGGCCTCTTCGTCGGCCTCGGCCGTCGACGGGGCGGTCGGTGCTGCCTGGTCGCTCACCGCGGCGCCGCCGTCGTGCGGCGTGTCCGGCTCGCTCAGCTTCCCGGTGGCGGCAGAAGCATGCTTTGCCATGTGTGCTCCTTCGGTGCGGTTTGGTTCAGATTCGATTGGGAGTACACCTGCCCGTCAGGCCCGACGTAGGTGCCGTGGACGGGGTCGTAGGTGGCGGCGGCGATCGGCGCCGGCGGTGCCTGCGGGTGGCCGCCCGGGGCTGGTGCGGCGCCGGGTGGCAGCTGCGGAATGTCCTGTCCGGTCAGCGTCCCGTTGGGATCGCCTTTCCAGGCCCAGCCATCGTTGAGCGGAACGTATTGCTCGTCGCTCTCACACATCTTTACCGTCGGCGCACGTTTGCCGGGGCGAGTCTCGCACGGCAAGTTGCGCGCCCCCCGCACGTTGAACATCGCGTCCTGCGGTATCCGACAGTAGATGTCCCCGCGGGGGCGCTCGGGGAAGTCCTCGAAGACAGGTGCCCGCGCTTGCGTGGCGGGCAGGTAACCGGTGGTGCACGGCGGCGGCAGATTGAGGTTGGTGTTGAAGCTCAGGTAAGAACCCTTGTAGGCCTGAATGGTGTCCTGGTTAGCCACGATGGTTCCCTGCAGATATTCGGTGCCCCGCGGCAGCAACACCAGGATCTGTTCAAGGTTCGGCCGGTACGTCACCAGCACCGGAGCAATGCTGACCAAGTTGGCCAGCACGATGGGCAGCGTCGGCTGCAGCCGATCGAAGAGTCGTTCGACTTCAGCGGCCGCCGCTGGCCCCTTCTGCAGCACACCGGCCAGCGCTGGGTTGTGGGTCTGCAACCCCTTGGTGATGTGGGCGAGGTGCGCCGCCCATGCCTGGACCGAATCCGACGTGTCGGTCTGGGTGTCCAGCACCGCCCCGCTGTTGTCGACGACGTTGGTCAGCTCGGTGAGGTTCTTTCGGGCGTCGGTGGCAAGGCTGGTCGTGCCCCTGACGAGTCGGGAGATCTCCGGGCCAAGGCCGCCGAACGCGATGTACGCCTCGTCGATGGTGGTCTGCAGGTTGTCACCCGGAATAGCCTGCAGACCGCGATTTGTCGCGTCGAGCAAGGAGTTGATGTCGGGTGGCACCGACACTCGCGCGACGGGAATCACGTCACCTTCTTTCAGAGCTGCCGACGTCCCGTTTCGTGGCTGAAGTTCGACGTACTGTTCGCCGACCGCGCTGGCGCTGTGCACTTGGGCGTCAAGGTCAGCGGGTATGTGAACGTCGGATCGCAATGATAGGACGGCGGTGACACCCGTGTCCGTGAGGTTGACGGACTCGACCTTGCCGACTTCGGTGCCCCGGTAGGTGACGTTGGCCCGTTCGTAGAGGCCGCCGGCGTCGGGCAGCTGCGCCGTTACCGTGTAGTGGCCCACACCGAACAGCAGATTCGGCAACCGGATGTAGCCGAAGATCATGAACGAAAAAGCCGTCAGGGCGATGACGAACAAGATCCCCAACCGAATCCACAGCGGTCTACTTACGCGCATGCTAAGGCCCCTGATCCCAGTGGTAGGGCGCAACAAGGGGGTTTTGCGCGGTATAAGGGCTGGGCATCTGGCCTACCGTGCGGCCCCACTGCATTTCCAGCTCCGTGAGATTGCCTTCCCACCGCGTACCGGTAAAGAAGGATTGGTCGATGCGACTCAGAGTGAGATCGATGACGGCGGTGAGATTCGCATAGTCGCCGCGCACCCAATTCTCCAGCGTCTCGTTCGGCCAAGGGAAAGTGGCGAAGAAACTGAGCGACCGGGTGAGGGCGGGACCCGCGTTGGCCAGAGACTCGAGTACCGGTCCAACCTGCTTGAGTTCGGCGACCAGGTTCTCCTTGGTCTTGATGACCGAGTCGGCGGTCAGCGCGCTGAACTTGCCCAGCGAGTCGAGTGCGTCGGCGAGCTTTTCGCGCTGATCCCTGAGCACGGACAGCGCGTTGGGAATGGTTTTGAGCGCCTTGTCGACCACCGGTTTCTCGCTGGCGAGTTGGCCGACCAGATTGTTGAGGCTCTGTGTGGCGTTGATGATGTCAGCGGTCTGGTCGTTGACGTAGGCAACGAATCTGTCGAGTTGCCCGATCAAGCTGCGCAGATCGGCCTCTCGGCCGGCAAAGGCGGTGCTCAGGGCTTCGGTGATGTCCTGGATCTGACCGAGGCCGCCACCGTTGAGGAGCAACGACACCGCCGCCAGTGTCTTCTCGGTGCTGGGGTATGCGCCGCCTGACGACAACGCGATCAACGATCCTGCGTGCAGCTTGCCTTGCGGTGCAACATTTTTCGGCGGCACCAGCTCGACGTGTTTGGAGCCCAGCAGGCTGGTCTGCCCGACGGTCGCAGTACAGTTGGCGGGCAGGTTCACGTCGCCGTCAATCGTCATGGTCAGCATTGCGTGCCAGCCCTGCCGCTCGATCTTGGTCACGCTGCCGACGGTGACGTCACCCACGCGCACCCGGGAGTTGCGCTCGATATTGTCGACGTCGGGAAGTTGGGCTTGAATCGTGAATGATCCCGGTCCGTGGCCGGCCGTGCCCGGCAGCGGGAGGGAGTTGGCGCCCCGCCACTCACAGCCCCCTGCTACGACTGTGATGAGCATGATCAGCCCGCCCGCTACGGCGTTTCGCGTCACCCTGATCATGAGCCGCTCCCTGGCGGCATCATCATGCCCTGCAGCCCGTTCGCCGGATTGGTGGGCTGCGCCTGGCCGGGGGGTGCTGCGGCACCACCCCCGGGAGGGCTTGGGGGAAGTGCCGCCGGCGGCGGGGGTGCCCCCGGCGCGGAACCTTGCGGCGAGGCCGACCCCGGCGGCGGTACGTAGTCCGGACGCAGCCAATCCTCGCTGTAGGTCAGCTCGTTGGGGCGCGCGGACTGGCCGAGGAACAGATTCTCTCCCAGCGGGGGAAAGTTGTATTGACGGTTCTTGATGATTGGCGCCAGGTACTGCACGCAGAGTTTGGCGGACTGTTCGGCACCCAGCCGCGACGCGGCCTGAATTGCGCCGCACAAAAACGAGATCGGATTGGCGAAATTGGCGAAGGCCAGAGCGCCGGTGAGAGCACCCTGCGACGGCTGATAGATGTTGGTGAAATTCTGGAACGCTGTCGGCGCGACGTGCAGGGTCTGCTTGAGATCGTCGAGGCTCTGATTAAGCGCCGTGGTCACCGACGCCAATTTGTCGGTAGTGGTGCCCAACGTCTCGCGATTGGCGGCGACGAAACTCTGTACATCACCGACCACGTCGTTGATGTTTTGCACCGCGGTGCCGACCTCGTCGGGACCGTTGGACAACAATGCTGTCACCCCGGCCAGATTCTGATTCAGTTGGCGCAACAGGCCGGTGCTGTCCTGCAGTGCCGACACCAGAATCGACAGGTTCTTGACGGTGGAGAACAAGTCGTTGCTGTGGTCGCCCAACGCCGAGAACGCCTGGGACACCTTGATCAACGTGTCACGGATCGTCGTCCCCTGGCCTCGTAGATTGTCGGCCGTGGTGTTAATGAACGCGCCCAGGGTGCTGACCCCGCCGGGGTGCGTCGGCTGCAGCGTGTCGGTGAGCTTCTCCAGTTGCTTGCGAAAGTCGTCCCATTCCACCGGAACCGCGGTGTGATCCTGACCGATCACAGCGCCGTCGGCCATCGACCGTCCGCCGGTGTAGGCGGGAGTGAGCTGGATGGCGCGTACCGCCACCAGCGAGGGCGACAGCACCACGGCCTTGGCGTCAGCCGGAACCGAATACTTGGCGTCGTACCAGAACGTGATTTTCGCGCGTTGCGGCTGCGGTTCGATCCGGTCGATCTTGCCGACCGGCACACCCAGGATGCGCACCTCGTCACCGGCATAGATCCCGTTGCTGTTGGCGAAGTACGCCACCACGTGCACACGCGCCGCCTGGGCCGTGGACTGCAGCACGACGAGCAGCCCGCCGGCCAGAACCAGCGTCAGCACCATTCCCAGGGCGATCTGGGCGTTACGCCTCGTCTTATAAACGGTCTTATAAAAGTTCATTGTCTGGCGCCTTGGGGAGGGCCGGGCGCCGCCTCACCGGGTGCAAGCTGGAACACCGGCGGGGGCCCCTCCGGAGCAGATCCGAGACCGGGCGGCGCCGGTGCAGGAGGCCCGGGGGGCGGCCCGCCGGGGGGCGGCGCCGGTGGCGGCTCGCGGTACGGGTAGCAGCCCGTGCCAGGCAGCAGGCACGGATGGTCGCCGGGGTTGCCGGTGATCGCGTCGGGCAGGTGCAGGCGGGGTTCGCCGCCCTGACCGGTGCGCGGGTAAGGCACCGGCAGCGGAGGTGTGCCCGGCTGGCCCACCGGCGGATCGGTGCGCTGCGAGGGCAGCAGAGTCGCCGGGTCCACCCCGAGGTCGGAGAACGCCGCGTCGATGAACGGTTGAACAAACTGGCCTGGGGCCAGATTCACCAGGTAGGCCTTGAAGAAGGGGCCCGACGACACCGATTCTCCCAAAGACATCGCGTAGTTGTTCAGCTTCTTGATCGACTCCTGCACCCTTTCTTTGCGGTCGTCGACGATGGTCAAGACGCCGTTGAGCTTGTCCAGCGCCGGCTTGAACGTTTCGCGGTTCTCGCCGATGAATCCCTTGAGCTGGCGCGCGACCGCCGAGATGTTGTTCGAGATCTGGCTCAGCGCGCTGCTCTGGCTCTCCAACTGGATCAGCAGAGCGTTGGTGTTGGCGACCAGGCTGACCACCTCGTCGCTGCGCTGGGCGAGCACGCCGGTGGCCTTGTTGGCGTTAGCCAGCAGGTTGCGCAGCGCGCCGTCGCGTTGATCGAGGGTTTGGGAGAAGCGCGCGACGCCCTCGACCGCGACCTTGAGGTCCGGCGGGGTGTCTTTGAAAGTGTCCGACAACACCGCAAGTGACTGCGACACCTGTTGGGTGTTCAGGCCGCTGATCGTTGCGGTCAAATCACCCAGAGCATCGGGCAATTGGTATGCCGAGGTGGTGCGCTCAAGTGAGATGGGCCCGCTCTGCTGCCCCTCACCGCGGGGCCTGATTTCAATTACCTTGGCGCCGAGCAGGCTTTTGGTTTTGACCGCCGCTTCGGTGCGGTCGCCGAGCCGGATTGTCTTGTCCACATTGAACTTCACCAGGACCTTGGGTCCGTCCAGCCCGATACTTTCCACTTGACCCACTCGGAACCCGGAAACCTGCACCGGCGCACCGGGAATCAGGCCCCCGGCCTCAGCGAAGTAGGCCGAGTAATGCTTGTTCGTGTTGAACAGCGGCAATTCTTCGTAGTTCAGGGCTGCCACCACGATCCCGGCGGTAATCCCAACACCGACGGCGCAGATGATAAGCGGATTGCGCTCCGAGAACGCTTTCATCGTGGCGCGCACCTCCCGCTGCTTTGCCCGACGACCTTGATGAAAACCGGTTGTCCGCCCTTGCCGTTGACTTTGAGCACGGCGTCGCAGAGGTAGAAGCTGAAATAATCGCCGTAGAGCCCGAGCCTGCTGAGAACCTGATACTTGTCCGGCAGCGTCTGAATGAGGTTCTCCAGGTACTTGTGATCGGCCAAGATGGTCGAGGCGGTGCGGTCGGTTTCGTGCACCACCTTGCTCAGCGGCGGGCGGGCCTGTGCCAGCAGGTCGGTGATCGAGCCGGCTGCAGCATTGGTGTAGGCCACCGAATTGCTGATGTCTTGTTTGCGCCCGGCCAGCGTGCCCACCAACTGAGCAAGCGAGTCGACGGCCTTCGCGAATTGGCTGCTTTGATCGCCCAACGAACCCAGAACCGTGTTGAGGTTGGTGATGACCGAACCGATGAGTTGATCGCGGTCAGCCAGTGTGTTGGTGAGCGCCGCGGTCTGCTGGAGGAATGAGCCGATGGTGTCGCCCTGGCCCTGGAAAGCGCTGATGAGCTGGCCGGACAGGGCGTTGACCTGGTCGGGATCCAGTGCGCGGAACAACGGCCGGAAACCACCGATGAGCGCGTCGAGATCCAACGCCGGGGACGTGTGCGACTGCGGGATAGTGCCGCCGGGAGGGAGTTTGTTGGTGCCGCCTACCCCTTCCTCCAACGCCAGATAGCGGCCACCAATGAGGTCGTCGTAGCGGATCACCGCTCGACTTCCTTCGGTCAGCACCACCGAATCGTCGGTGGAGAACTGGACCAGCACGGTGGTGTCGGGCTGGACCGAGATCTTCTTGACCTTGCCCACCTCGACGCCGGCGATACGCACGAACTGGCCGCCTGCCAAACCACTGACGTTGGTGAATACCGCCTTGTAGGTCTTCTCGCTCTCGAATCGCAGTTGGGCGAAGATCGCGAAAAGAGCGAAAGTGAAAAACAGACACACCGTCAGGAAGACGGCAAGGCGCCACAGGGTTGCCCGCAGATTGTTGGTCATGCCCGCCGCCCTTCGTGTCCCGTTGCGCTTTCGGTCATGGTGACGGGGCCGCCTGCTCGGGCAGCGGCGGCGTGGGCGTCGGCTGCATGATTGCCGGGGCGGGCACCACGAAAGGCTCCGACCCCGGAGTGGGGCCAGGTTCGCGGGGCGCTCCGGGCGGGGGCGCCGGCGGCAACCCCGGATACAACGGCGTGCCGTCCGGTCCGTACATCGGCGCCCCGTAGGGCGGCGCGCCCGGATAGGGAATCGGACCCGGTGCGGGCCCGCCCGGATAGCGGATGCTCGGCGGTTCGGGGGTGCCGCGGGTGGCTGGGAGGTAGTTGCCGTAGCCAGGGAAACCGATGCCCGGATTGGGTCGCCAATCCAAGCCGGTACCCCACCCGGTGTTGGTGACCAGTTGGCGCACCGGCCAGTTCAGCGACGCGTTCGGCAGGGACCCGCAGCCGGGCTTGCCGCCCGGGCCGCCCTTGGCGCCCACGACCGGGAGGTTATCGGGATACCGGTAGGTGTCGTCGCCGAGCAGAATCGCGGTGTCGAGGACAACCGTGCGGCCGTTGCCACCGGTGGATGCTAAACCCCCGTGATCGAGCCAGTATTTAGCGCCCACCAGCATGCAGGTCAGTCCGGGGTTGTACTTCAACAACAAGCTGGTGGTCGACTCGAGCGCGTTGATCGACGTGACGAGATTGTCCCTGTTCGGACCCAGCAGGCCAATGCCGCTTTCGGACAGGCCGGCGACATTCACCAGCAACGAGTCCAGCGCCCCCTTGTTGTCGGTGATGGTGCTACTTGTGGTGGCCAGCGAGTCGAGCACCGTGACGATGTTCTGCGCGGCGGCGCTGTAGGTATCGGAGAAGCCCTGCAGGGACTGCCAGTCGTGGCGCACTGTCTCGGCGCGGGGGTTCAGCGCCAGCAGCACCTGGTTGGCGTCGGTCGTCGCCTGGCCGATGGCGGGTCCCTGCCCGCGCAGGCCCTCGGCCAGCGCGCTGAGGGTGCCGTTCAGTTTCGCCGGATCTACCCGCTGGAGCACACCGGTCAAGTTCTGAAATACCGTGTTGACCTCGGTGCTCACGTTTTGGGCCACGATTACCTCACCGGCGGACAACCTCTTGGCGCTCGGTTTGGTGGGATAGACGAGGTCGATGTATTTGGAGCCGAAGGCGGTGGTGGCCCGGATTCGAGCCTCGACGTTCGCCGGAATGTACCTGGCCTGGTCGGGGTCGATCTCGAGCTTGAGCGTTATCGGTTCGGAGCCGCCCCGCACGGCGGCGACCTGGCCGACCTGCACCCCGCGCATTTTCACCTTGGCGCCGGGTTCCATCACAAGACCGGAGCGTTCGGACTTCACGGTGACGGGCATCGTGGCGTGGAAGGTGCCGTTGAACAGGGCCAGGCTGAGGGAGATCATCAGGCACACCGACACGATCAGGATCAGCGTCCACCACGCTGGGTGCAGGCGCCCCTCGCGTCGCATCGATTCCAATTCCATGGCCGCTATCCCGACAGGTGGAAGTTGCCGGACTGGCCATAGATTGCCAGCGAGACGAACAGGGTGACGAACACCGCGGCTACCAGCGATGCGCGCACTGCGCGGCCCACCGCCTCGCCCACGCCGGCGGGCCCGCCAGTTGCGGTGAAGCCGTAGTAGGTGTGGACCAGCATCACCACGACCGCCATGATCACCGCCTGCAGGAACGACCACAACAGGTCGGTCGGGTTGAGGAACGTGTTGAAGTAGTGGTCGTAGACACCGGTGGACTGGCCGTACACGAATGTGGTGCCCACACGCGTGGCCAGGAAGGCCATCAGCACCGCGACGCAGTACAGCGGGATCACCACAACGACTCCGGCGATCAGCCGGGTCGACGCGAGATAGGCGATCGACCGGATTCCCATGACCTCCAGCGCGTCGATCTCTTCGCTGATCCGCATTGCGCCCAGCTGTGCGGTGGCTCCCGCGCCGATGGTTGCGGCCAGGCCGATGCCGGCGACCAACGGCGAGACGAGCCGGACGTTGAGGAAAGCAGAATTGAAGCCAGCCAGTGCATCGACACCGATCTGCTGCAGCTGCGTGTAGGCCTGGACGGCGATCAGCGAGCCGGCCGACAGGGTCAGGAACCCCACGACGACGATGGTGCCGCCGATGATCGCCAGCGCTCCGGTCCCAAGGCTCATCTGAGCGGTGAGCCGCACGAGTTCGCTTTTGTAGTGGACGAACGCGTCCCATGTTCCTTTGACGGTCAACCCGTAGAACTCGGTCTGCCTGCCGATGCGATTCCAGCCTTCGACACATCCTCTGACCATGCGGCGGGTGCGCGGGTACAGGGTGGCTGGTTGTGCGCCGGTCATGCCGTGACCTTTACCGCGATTTGTGCGCCGCCGATCATGCCGTGACCTTTACCGCCACCGCGGTGGCGATCACGTTGATAACGAACAAGGCGATGAACGTGAACACGACTGTCTCGTTGACAGCGTTGCCGACACCGGCTGGTCCGCCGCCGACGTTCAGACCCTTGTAGCAGGCGATGAGACTGGCCGAGAGCCCGAAGATGGCAGCCTTGGCCAGACAAGTCACCACCTGCGGCGTGCCGACCAGAAGGGTCAGTCCGGCGGCGAACGCACCGGGGGTTACGTTTTGGAAGAACACCGCGAAGATGAATCCGCCGACGATGCCAATCACGGTGACCATCGATGCGAGCAGCAACGACACCAGCGTGGCGGCGAGCACCCTGGGAACGACCAAAGCCTGAATCGGGTTGATACCCAGCACTTCCAATGCATCGATCTCTTCTCGGATCTTGCGGGCACCCAGATCGGCGCACATCGCGGTGGCCCCCGCGCCGGAGATGACGAGCACCGTCACCACGGGCCCGATCTGGGTGACCGCACCGAGCGCCGCACCGGTCCCGGAGAAATCAGCCGCGCCGATCTCCACCAGCAGGATGTTGATGATGTAGGTGGTGAGCACCGTGAAAGGGATGGCCAGCAGGATCGTCGGTGCCAGGGACACTCGCGCGACGAACCATGTCTGAAGCAGAAACTCCCGCCACGCCCACGGGGGGCGAAACATCTGCACGGCGGTGTCCAGGCACAGGGCGAAGAAATCGCCGAGGGCGCGCGCCGGCTTGGCGACATCGTGCAATACGACCATCAGATCAATGACCCCACGCTGGCGCGGCGACGACCGGGTGCAGATTGGCCCAACATGGCCGAACCCACCAGCGCCCGCCGCTCCAACCTTTCTTTCACCAATGTCATATCCAGCCAATCCCTACCCATCGGCTCTGGCGGCACCCCTCCGCCGAGTTGTGATGCAAGCCACAGATGGCTGCCGGGAAACGGTACACCACACATTTCCCGCGTAGCAACATAATGCTGCGATTGTTCATCCGTCTACAAGTCCTACCTAGTTGAATAGGTGACCTTTGCCCGTCTGAGGGTAACCGATCCGACCGGCGAGTCTAGCGGGCGGGCAATCCAGTCCACTCCCGATCCTGGGATTGCACAGCGATCGGGGGGCTAACCGATTAGTGAAGCGTGTACATGGTGGGGATTCGGGCATCACAGCCGTCGGGCTCGTTGTACGGCACGGGGGGCGATCTACCCGAGACTCAGCCGTGGCGAACCGTGGTTCGGTTGGTCCATAGATGTTTGCCGGATTGAATCTTGACGGCGCGGTGACCGAACGCGTGATCTTGCTCAGCAAGTTCACTAAAGCTATCGACGACGATTGCTGAGGCCAAACTAAAGCAAAAAGGCGTGACCAAATTTGATATTTATCATTGCGTTTTGAATTTGTTTGAGCGCTCGATTCGCGACGCTTTTCCGTCCACTGAAAGCTGCCTTCCCGCGGCATTACTCGCCCGGTTGGATGCGGCGTTGCCCGTCGTGGCTTCGTAGCTCCCCGCGGGCACCCGATCCGCAGCGCGAGGTCGGGCACGGCCGCGGACTTCTGCTGCCCGTGCAGGTCAGGCGCCGTGGCCGGCCAGTCACACTCACACGCCTGACGCCGGACCCGGTCAGATTTGGACACCACAGAAAACCGTGTTCGGACCCACGTGGAACCGACTTCTACCAGTCGAGGCAGCACCAGCAGGCAAGCGACTTTCCCGCGTGCCGCGGTTGTTTGGTACTAAAACAGCACGGGAGACGCATCGAAACCGGCGCACAAATTGCCCTAATCCACTATTTGTTTAGCTATTTAGGAGACGTTGCCAGAGGTCGAAATCGCGAACCAAGCCACGAGTTTGCGAAGCTACCGGATGTTCGAATCCATGCTGTTGCTCACACACGGACTCGGCCGCCGGCTGGCGACCCGTCTGTTCCCGGTTCTGCAGGCCGGCCGACCGGCGGCTCGACCAGGCGACCGATGGGGGCTCGACCCCGGGGCCAGTCTGTCCTACAGTTCGTTTACTAAGTAAACTATCTCCTATGGAAGCGGAGGTGCTGTGACCGGACTGAAGAAGTGGGGACTGCCCTGGCCAGGGCGCGAACGCGCAGAAGCGGCAGAAGCCGCCGGCGCGAGCGCCTTCTGCGCCGGCGAGTTCAGCGATCTCAATGCCTATGTGACAGCGGCTGAGATGGCGGCGGCGACGTCCACGGCGGCGTTTGGTCCGGGAATCGCTTATGCCTTCGCCAGGTCGCCGTTTGTTCACGCCGCCGCAGCGCGCCACCTCGATCGACTGGCGCCCGGGCGTGTTTTCCTCGGCCTCGGATCGGGCACGAGTCGGATGAACCGGGACTGGTTTGGAGTCGACGCGAGCCATCCTGCACCGCGAATGGCGGAACTCATCGAAGTGATCAGGGCGTACCTGCGGGCCGAGAATGGGGAATCGATTCGATACCACGGCGAGTACTACGCGATCGACGCCGACATCCGCGCGCCCGTCCTCGGCCGCCTCGATGTGCCCATCCTGGTGGGGGCCTTCAACACGTTCATGGTGCGAACGGCGGGTCGTGCCGCCGACGGCGTGCTCGGTCACGGTCTCTTCACGGACCGCTGGTGGAGCGAGGTCATCGACCCCGAACTCGCTCGCGGCGCCCAGGCTAGTGGGCGCGACGCCCAGACACTGCGGAAATGGGGCTGGTTGATCACCGCGATCGACGACGAAGATCCACAACGGGCGATCCGGGAAGCGCGACTACAGATCGCGTTCTACCTCACCGTGCGAACCTACGATTCGTTAGTCCAAAAGCACGGGTGGCAGGACCACGTCGCCGCCATCCGCGAGACTTTCCGCAGCGGCCACCCCGAGACCATCGCCGATCACGTGACCGACGAGATGCTGTGGTCCATCGCCATCTGCGGCGACGCCGCGCAAGCGCGCGAGATGGTCAACGGGCGAACCCACCTGCCCGACACCGCTTTTCTGTCACCGCCCAGTTTCCTGGTTGGCCGCCGCCGTCGCGCGGCCTACGATGACGCAGCGGTCCGGTTCGCGACTCAGCTGAACTGAGCATCGAGCCAAGTGAATGATTTACTAAGTTCATAATGTTGCCGGCGGGAGGAAACTGCAGTGCCCCGTGATCTGGCACCGCTGCTCGTGCCCGACCCGGCGGTGGGCATCCGGTCCCCCAAGACCAGTGAGCTGCTGACCTCGACGCTGCGCAAGATGATCGTCGACGGACAGCTCAAAGAAGGCGACTTTCTTCCTCACGAGTCGGAAATGATGGACCACTTCCGAGTGAGCCGTCCCACTCTCAGGGAAGCTTTGCGAATCCTGGAGTCCGACCGACTGATCGAGGTGCGCCGCGGGTCCCGCACCGGCGCGAGGGTGCGAGTGCCCGGCCCCGAGATTGTGGCGAGGCCTGCCGCATTGTTGCTTGAACTGTCGGGCGCCACATTGGCCGACGTGATGGCGGCGCGTATCGCGATCGAGCCGCCGGCAGCGAGGCGGCTCGCCGAGCTCGGCACGCCGGATGCGCACAATGAGATCAAGCGTCTGGTCGCCGAGATTCCCCCGGCCGACAAGGGCGCCGACGTCGCGCGCGCCTCAGCCAATCTGCACCGACGGATCGTCGAGCTGTCCGGCAACGCAACGTTTGCCTTGATCGCCGGGATGCTGCACGAGATCTCAATGCGCCACACCACCGCGGCGGTTCTCGCCCAACGGCACGTGCCAAAAGCGCAGTACGCCAAGCTGATCCGTTCCTATAACCGCTTCGTCTCACTGGTACAGGACCGCGACGGCGTCAGGGCAGAACAACATTGGCGCGCCCACATGGAAAACGCCAGCGCGCCCCTACTGAAGGGCTACGAGAAAACCAAAGTACGCGACATCATGGATTGAGTTGCCGGACGGCGCTTCTCCTCACCCGCCTTCACTGAAAATAGCTCTGCCGCAGTTCGGCCTTCTTCACCTTCCCTAGTGGCGTGCGCGGCAGCGCCTCGACCACGACAAGCCGCTCCGGTGTCTTCTGTTTGGCGAGCCCGGATGCCGCGAAGTGCTCGCGGAGGTCAGCCAGATCCAGTGTGGCGTTCGGCCTGAGGCTGACGACGGCCGCCACGATCTCGCCGTAGCGCGAATCCGGCGCGGCCACCACGGCCCCTGCGGCGACGGCGGGATGTGCGTTGAGCACCTCTTCAATCTGACTTGATGACATCGTCTCCCCAGCACGGATGATCACATCTTTGATGCGGTCGGTGACCGTCAGCCGCCCTTCCTCGTCGAGGTGGCCCAAATCGCCGGTCCGCAGCCACCCGTCGGCCGTGAATGCCGCGTCGTTCAACGACGAGTCGCGATACCCCACAAATTGATCCGGACCCTGGACGACCACCTCGCCGTCGGTTCCCGTGGCCACCTCAAGGCCGTCCGAGCCGAGAATGCGAACCGAGGATCCCGGCAGCGGCTTGCCGTCGGTACGCAAGCGGGCCCACTCGGGCTCGCCATCATGCTCACCGGTGACGGTGGGATGCTCGGTAGCCCCATACGACCGGAACGTCTGGATTCCCGCCGCGGCAGCGCGGCGTCCCAGCTCCTCACTCACAGGCGCCGCCCCCACCAGAAACTCCCGCAATGTTGCGAGCCGCTGCTGCGTATCGCCCAGGTCGAGGATCCCCTGCAAATGAATGGGCGCGCCCGCGGTCGACGTCACCCCGAATCGGTGAATCAACCGCACAGCGCGTGCCGGATCCCAGGCGTCCATGAAGAGCGCGCGGCTGCCCGACATCATGGGCCGCAACATGCTCATCACGCCTGCGATATGCCCTGGAGGAAACGTCACCAGCGATACATCGTCTGACGCGCCCGCGATGAGCGCCGGCATCGTCCGCTGCTCGGACAGGACCGAATTATGACTATGCTGAACACCTTTCGGCGCCGACGTCGTCCCCGAGGTGTACAACAGCAGGCACACATCGTCGGGATCGACCCTGGGGCGGCGATAGCCGCCCGGTGCGGCGGTCAGTCGCGACCAAGCTAGGTACTGCCCGCCCGGCAGAGGGCCGTCGTCCACGACGATCACGTGGCGCAGCGTGGCGATCTCCAAATACCGATCCAGACGGTCCAGATAGTTGATCGAGCCGAAACGGTCCGCGGTGACGAGCACCGACGCGCCTGACTCGGCCAGGATGAAGCTCACCTCGGCCGCGCCGTAGATGTGGACGATCGGCACCAGCACCGCCCCACACCGCAGCACCGCCTGGTACGCCAACGCGCATTCGACACGATTGGTCAACTGAACGGCCACCGCGTCGCCACGGCGCACCCCGAGGTGCTGCAGCGTTCCCGCAAACGCAACGGCTCGCTCGGAAAGCTCTCCGACGGAGAACGTCGTCACCGTGTCACCGGCCGCGAAAACAACTGGCGTACTGGGACATTCCACAGCTCCGTTAGCAAAGGCGTCGATGCACGTTCGTCGCGAGAACCACCCTTCTCGATACCATTTCTCGCGCAGCGCGGAGTAGTCGAACCCATCCGCTCTTGTGGCGTGAGAGACCGAGCCGCCGTCTTCGTTCATGGCCGCTCGTCACCGCGACTAATCCGGGCCATCATCGTCTGGCGCGGCTGCCAGCTGGCTATCCCCACCTGCTCGGTAATCGGGCAGCCGGTGAAAGATCTCGGCGAGGAGCGAGCGCAGCTGAGCCATCCGTTCGGCGCCCAGGATGTCCGCAATCTCGCTGTCAAGCTGCGACCCGATCGCCAATGAGTCAGACAACAGGGCCATCCCCGCGTCGGTGTAGCGGACAATCTTGGCGCGCCCGTCACGCGGATCCGCCACTCGCTCCACATAACCCATCTCTTCTAGCTCAGTGACTAGTTGCCCAACGGCGTTCTTGGAAATGTCCTGCGCCCGCGCGATGTCGGTGCTGCGGGTCCCCTCCCAGTCGATCCAGACCATCAGGCGCGCGTGGGCGGGGCGCAGCCGTGTGTGCCCGAGGGCTCGCGCGCGTTGCAGTCCGGCGTGCAGCATCCATTGGCCGAATTCAATGGCATGTCGTTGCAGCGAGTCGGACTGGAACTCGCGCAATTCGGGTTGGCTGGCGGCGGCGGCTTGTCGCCTGGCTACGGCGCTCAACGTCGCACGCCACCTGGCGCCTGACCGTGCATGGTTGGTAGCGTACGCCAACTCAGTGAAGGGGTCTTCACTAACTGCCCAGCTCATGAAGAGCGGGCGAACAACGCGAAGTCGCTGATGCCGCGGGCGCCGACCTGCATTGACACCCATTGGCCAGCTGCACAACGTTGCTTTTTACATGGTTTACTGAGTAGTACAACTGGACGCCATCGAGGGAGGCGCATTGCCGCGACAGGAACCACTCGCGCCAATGATCGCGCCGGAATCATCCGGTGCCGTCCGTTCGCCCAAAACGGCCGAGCTTTTAGCCCAGACGCTGCGCAGAATGATCGTCGACGGACGACTCACCGATGGTGACTACCTGCCCCATGAGGCCGACCTCACCACGCACTTCCAAGTTAGCCGGCCGACTCTCCGGGAGGCGGTGCGGATTCTCGAGTCGGATCGATTGGTGGAGGTACGGCGCGGGTCACGAACCGGCGCCCGGGTCCGCGTGCCAGGACCCGAGATCGTGGCCCGACCGGCAGGCCTGCTGCTGGCGTTGGCGGGTACCACTCTGGCGGACGTGATGACCGCGCGCATCGGGATAGAGCCGTACGCGGCCCGGCTGCTGGCCGAGAACGGCACCGACGAGGCGCAGAAGGAGCTGGACCGACTCGTCGGTCAAATCCCGCTGGCGTGGGAGCGCGGCGAGTTGGGGCCGGCGTCGGCGAACCTGCACCTCCGACTGAGCGAACTATCGGGCAATGTGACGCTGGCCATGATCGCGGGGATGCTGCACGAAATCTCCGAGCGGCATACCGCCGCGGCCTTCGTCGGAGCCCGCAACGTCATCCCAAAAGCGCAGTATTCGAAACTTCTGCGCTCGTACACTCGCCTCGTCGAACTGGTAATGAGCCGCAACGGCGCTGAGACCGAGGCACATTGGCGCCGGCATATGGAGAACGCCGGCGCCGCGTTGCTGAAGGGCCACGAGAAGACCCGGGTCCGCGACATCATGTACTGAAACCCCGCGGCGTCTCGGTGGTCTTAGACTATGCCGCCGGTGGTTGGTAGTGCGCCGCCGAATTCCGAAGCTGCCAGATCTGATCAGGACACAGGAGATTGACCGCGTACGAGACCAGATAATTAGCAGCGAACTCGTCGTTTGGGGTCACGTCACGTTTGGTGTCGCCCATCACCTGGGCGTAGCCCTCGCCCTGAGTGATCTTGCCGCAGATTCCATAGCCATAGCCGATCGCGTCATTGTTCGGAAAGTTGTAATGGCGCCGCGCAACAACGTTGTATACGTACTCCACCTCGGGTCCCGGGACGGCATGCGCCCGCGGCGCGAGCGTCGGTGCGACTCCGCAGACGGCAGCCACGGCGACAAGGAGGGCAACCAGCGGTCTACGGCGAGTCAACGACCGTGTCCCAGGCTTAGAGCAAACATACAAACTCATCTGATTCCCTAGGGTTCAAATCGGCTACAGCGAGTGTAGATCAGAACTAGCAGAGGTAGTCAACGGAAAAATCGCTAAATGGTTATTTAATTTGGCGATCGTACCGATACAGTGGGCATGCTGGCGGTAGCGAGCAGCAAGAGGCGAGAACACGGATCTAGCCTCCCTCACCGGAGGAGAAACACCTGCAGATTCGAGACTGGATTTCCGCCACCAACCCCGCCATTGTGCTGCACCCGTCCGGGACTCAGGTGAGCTTCGCGCAGCTGGAGGCCAGGGCCAACCGGATGGCGCACTATTTGCGGAACGCGGGCCTACGCGAAGGCGACAGCATCGCGGTCCTGATGGAAAACAATGAGCACATCCACGCGATCATGTGGGCAGCGCGGCGCAGCGGCCTCTACTACGCGTTGATCAACACCCACCTGACGCCCCCGGAAGCGGCGTACATCGTCGACAACAGCGGAGCAAAGGCGATCATCGGCTCCCGCGAGTTGCGCAAGATCTGTGAGGGCCTTGCCGCGCATTTTCCGGGCGGGTTGCCGGAGCTGCTGATGATCGCCGATGACGACCTCGACGGCTGGCAGCGTTACCCGGAGTGCGTGGCCGATCAGCCCGACACCCCGATCGCGAACGAGCGCGAAGGTGACCTGCTGCAGTATTCGTCGGGAACCACCGGCCGACCCAAGGGCATCCGCCGCGACCTAATGCAGCTCGCACCCGCGGAAGCACCGAACATGCTCATGCCGCTTCTGACGGCGGTCGGCCTGACCGGCGATGCGATCTACCTGAGCCCGGCACCGCTGTATCACACCGCGCCATCGTTCTGGTCGATGTCGGTGCAGTCTCTCGGCGGAACCACGGTGGTGATGGAGAAGTTCGACGCCGAGTCTGCTCTGGACGCGATTCAGCGCTACGGCGTCACGCACGGCCAGTTTGTCCCGGCGATGTTCGTCCGGATGCTGAAACTCCCTGAAGACGTCCGTAATTCGTACGACGTGTCCAGCCTGCGCCGTGTCGTACATGCCGCGGCCCCGTGCCCGGTGGACATCAAGAAGCGGATGATCGACTGGTGGGGACCGATCGTGGACGAGTACTACGCGTCATCGGAAGCCGTTGGCGCCTCGTTCATCCGCGCCGACGACTGGCTGCAACACCCGGGCTCGGTAGGCAAACCGCTGGTCGGTGTTCCACACATCCTTGACGATGACGGTGTCGAACTGCCCCCCGGACAGGCCGGCACCATCTACTACGGGGGCGGCCACGCGTTCCAATACCTCAAGGACGAAGCCAAGACGGCCGAGGCCCGCGACGCCCACGGCTGGGTCACGGTCGGCGATATCGGGTATCTCGATGACCACGGCTACCTCTTCCTGACCGACCGACGCCACCACATGATCATCTCCGGCGGGGTGAACATCTACCCGCAGGAGGCCGAGGACCTGCTGATCACCCACCCGAAGGTGATGGACGCCGCAGTGTTCGGGATTCCCGACGAGTCGATGGGGCAAAGCGTCAAGGGCGCGGTGCAGACCGTCGACCCGGCCGACGCCACCGATGAATTCGCCGACGAGCTGTTGGTCTGGCTGCGGGAACGCCTGGCGCACTTCAAGTGTCCGCGCACGATCTCGTTCGAGGCGCAGCTTCCCCGCACTGACGCGGGCAAGCTCTATAAGCAAGAACTAGTCACAAAATACTCGCAGCGCAGTGCAGCCACCGGCGCCCCGACCTCCTTTTTCGTCAGCAACGGGATTGAATACATTCCGACAATACTTGCGCAAGGACCCTGGGGTAGTTCGCTTTCCGGAAATTACGTCGGCGGCCTGCTGGGCCGAAGCATTGAACGCGTCGTCGATGATCCCGACCTTCAACCCGCGCGGATAACGGTCGATCTGCTGCGCCCCGTCGCCCTCGACGCCGTGCGGGTGCACGCCACCGTCGTCCGTCGGGGCAGACGGATGCAGCTCGTCGATGCGGTCATGACACAAAGTGAGACCCTAGTGGCCCGCGCCAGCGCCCTATTTCTCCGCCGCAGCGAGCAGGGCACGGGCACCGTCTGGACCTCACCGACCACCATGCCCGCGCCGCCGTCTGAAGATGGCGTGCTTACCGACGACCTCCCGATATTCTTGTGGGCGTACGGACGCGACCCCGTCGCCGGCACCTTCGGCATCGGAGTAGACGAATGGCGCCACGACGGTCAGAAGTTCGCGTGGCTACGTGAGACCAAGCTGCTTGTCGACGATGAACCGCTCACTCCGTTTATCCGCGCGGTGATGGCTGGCGACGTAACCAGCTCGGTATCCCACTGGGGCACGGATGGACTGCAATTCATCAACGCCGACTACACGCTGACCCTCAGTCGGCTACCGGTAGGTCCCCACATCGGGCTCGCATCGATGTCGCACCACAGCCACGGAGGCGTGGCGACCGGCGCCGTAACGTTCTTCGACCGTGAGGGTCCCATCGGCAGCGGAGTTTCGACCGCACTGGCCAACCCCGGCTTCACACCGCCCCCTTCTTTGACGATCACGTCCGAGCCATCCGGATAGCCTCTGCGTGTCACTCAGCGCATGAGGTGAGTCAGGATCTCGGCGTTGCTTCGAGCCGCGGCCGCCGCCGAGATAGACACGTCGGCGGTGTTCACCAAAAACCAGCTGCGTTCCAGCATCGCCATCACCGTCATCCCCAGCGAAAGTGGCGATCGCACATCGGCGGTGCTGCGGGACACGATGTAGCCCCCCAGCGTGCGAGCGGCACGTTGATGCAGTCGCTTAACCGTCGCCCTGAACTGGGGGTCGTCCGGCGAGTCGCCGATCGAGCGGGCGACGAATGCGCCATTGCGTTCCAGGTAGCCGAAGTATGACTGGACCCATTGCAGGACCTCGTCGATCGCGGGCTGCGCAGTCATCGTGTCGAATTCCCTGATGACCGTGAGAGATTCGCGGTAGGTTTCGGTACCCAGCTCGATGAACAGTTGCTGCTTGTCGCGGAAGTAGTAGTAGAAGTTGGCGCGTGTCACGTGCAGACCTTCGGCGATGTCCTTCACGCTGGTGCCGCTGTACCCTCTGCGGGCAAAAATCGCCCGCGCTGCATCCAGGATGGACTGCCGAGTGACCGCCGACTTAGCGGTGGTTACCATCGTCGTCCCGAGTGCTTAGCGTGATCACACCGACAGCGCGTCCTGCGTTGGGTAGAAGCTGCGGGCCCAGTTCCGTAACTGCTGAAAGCCGGCCGCCTCCGATGGCGCCAAAGCCGGTTTGTCCATATAGGTCTGGTGGTCCCATATCTTGATGTCGTCCGGCAGGGCAGCCTTGGCAACCCGCAAGCGCTCATCGTAGTCGGCGCCCTCGGAGATCCAGTAGGTCGAAAAGATGTCGGAGGTTCTCGCGTCGACCGGGGTACTGCAGATAGAGATCACCCGCACGCCCTCCGCGGTCTGCTCGCCGTTGAAGCTGACTCCGATACCCGACCAATGGATCTCGATGGTGTTGTGCGAATCGCCGGGCCGGTCAACACCGTCGGCCCACCGCTTCCCGAAACCCACCTTGGCGTGCCACGTTGTGTCGTCAGTGCTTTCACTGAGCACGACCGGGCTGATCGGGGTGCGATGGACGAAGCGGAAGTGGTGGGGGTCCACCGCGTTCTCGGCGATGACCTGGGGATGCACGTGGATTCCGGCGAACAGTTCTTGTTCCTCGACTCCGACGCGCCGATACTGCTGGCGGGTGACGTGCTCACCGAGTACGTCGAAGGCGTTCGGCACCGGCCATAGGGGTTCGCGGCCGACCAAGTCGTGCCACATGTATACACAATCGTTGATCTCGGTCACCGGATAGGACCGCACCCGTCGCGCCCTGTTCGGACGCTGCTCGTAGGGAATGCGAACGTTGCGGCCCTGTCCGCTCCAGACCCAGCCGTGGAACGGGCACTGGATGCCGCCCTCGACAACGCAACCTCCGACCGAGAGGTTGGCGCCGAGGTGTTGGCACTGCGCATCGAGGACGTTGACGGACCCCTCAAGGTCCCGAAACGCGACGAGTTTGGTGCCGAAATAGCTCAGCGGCGTGACGTCTCCGACGCCGAGGTCAGTGCTCCAGGCCACCTGGAACCACCCGGTTGGCTGCATGCTTGGCAATTCGGACACCGCGGTTACCCCTTCACTGAACGGATGTCCCTAGCGTGCCATCTTTTGACACCTTTGTCGAAAAGTGATTTGAGTCATAGCTCCTATTGGCGCCTACGCGCGCGCTGCTAAGGATCCTTGAAATACACGCGCCGCTCAGACTCGCGGCAGGCCCAACACCCGCTGGGCGATGATGTTGCGCTGGATTTCGGATGTTCCGCCTGAGATCGTGCCCGCGAAGCTTCCCGCATAACGGGCGAACCAACTTCGCGGCGAATGGTCCATCCCGAGCGCGTTGTAGCGGGAGGTGGATGCTGGATGGATAAGCCCATCCGCACCGGCAGCGGCCAGAGCATGTTCGGTCGCGGTCTGCCCGGCCTCGGATCCCAGCACCTTCAGAACTGACAATGCGGCGACGTCTTCCTCGCCGCGTGACGCGCGGGCCAGCGCCGCCGACCCAAGCAGGCGCAGGGCCTGGTCGTCCATCACCAGGGTGGCGTAGTGGTCCCGGTCGAGGGCGGTCGCGGGACGGATGTCCTGCACGAGGTCGCGCAGCCGGTCGGCGAAACTCATCCAGAGCATGGTGCGTTCGTGGCCCAGCGATCCGTTGGCCACCCGCCAACCGCCGTCGAGCTCTCCGACCAGGTTGTCGGCGGGAACCCGAGCGTCGGTGAAGAACACCTCGTTGAAGTCGAGATGGTCACGGTCGTACACGTAGGCGAACGGCCGGCACTCGACGCCCGGAGTATCGGTGGGGATGACCAGGACGCTAATACCTTTGTGTTTGGCCGCTTCTGGATCGGTGCGCACGAAGGTGAGCACGACATCCGAGTCATGGGCGCCCGAGGTCCACACCTTCTGCCCGTTGACCACGAAGTCGTCGCCGTCCTGCACGGCCGCGGTTCGCAGCCCGGCCAGGTCGGAGCCGGCGCCCGGTTCGCTCATCCCGAGCGCTGCCGTCATCTCCCCGCGCAAGATCGGCACCGCCCAACGCCGTTTCTGCTCGGGGGTGCCGAACGTCAGTAGCGATGCCGCGATGATCCCCACGCCCTGCGGGTTGAAGGACTGATAGATCCGCCTGCGAGATAGTTCCTCGCGGTGCACGAACTGCTGCAGGAGCGTGGCGTTGCGGCCACCGAATTCCGGTGGATTGCCCGGCAACAGCCAACCATGATCGAACTGCAATCGCTGCCAGCGCCGGGCCCATTCCGGTATGTGCGACGTGGACCGGGACCGCTCGGCCGCGTCCGCCTCGGCGGGCAGGTGTTCATCGAGGAAGGCGACGAATTCGGATCGGAACGCCTCCACATTCGCATCAAAGGTCAGCTGCACGGCGCTCCTTCCCGGTCAACACCAGCGTCCAAGATATCAAGTACTTAATATTAAGTGGTTGACAATCCTCCGCCGCACCGGAGATGGTACGAAGGCCGATCCAAACCACGAAAACAGGAGGGCAGTTTGCTCGACGGAGAGAAGATCCTCGTCACCGGCGTCACCGGCAAAATCGCCTTTCCCATCGCAAGGGCGCTGGCCGGCCGCAACGAGGTTTGGGGTGCGGCGCGCCTCCGCGATCCCCAGGACATCGACAACCTCGTCGCCGCCGGGATAACGGCACTGCCGCTGGACATGTCCACGGGCGACTTCTCCGCCGTCCCCAGCGACTTCAGCTACGTCTTCCACGCCGCGGTGGACACCGGCACCGGCGACTGGCAGCGCTGCCTCAGGACCAACGCGCACAACTCCGGCGAACTGCTCTATCACTGCCGTACGGCAAAGGGTTTCGTGCTGTGCTCGACCGGATCCGTCTACGGATATCCCGGCCGACGCCCGCTGACCGAGGCGGACGGTCCCGGCGTACCGCTACGCGCGAACTACAGCTTCTCCAAGGTCGCCGCGGAGTCGGTGTGCGGCTGGATCTCCGAGCGGTTCGGAATCCCACTCACCATCATCCGGATCTGCTCCACGTACGGCCCGCAGGGCGGGGCACCCGCAGATCGATTCGAGATGATGTTGGCGGGCAAGACGATTCGGCTCTACCCCGACGCGCCGAACAATTACAACCCGATCTACGAGGACGACTACGTTGAACTGGGCATCCGCGCCATGGAGGTTGCCGCCTCGCCGCCCATCGTCGTGAACTGGGCGGGTAGCGAGACGGTGAGCGTCGAGGACTACTGCACGTACATGGGCCAGCTGGTCGGCATCGAGCCGTCGTTCGACTACACACCCGAAGCACACACCCCGCTCTGGCCCGACGTCACCTACATGCACCAGCTGCTCGGACACACCAAGGTCAGCTGGCGCGACGGGTTCCGGCGGATGATCCGGGCACGCCACCCCGAACTCGAACTCGCCACGAATGACTCGACCACCCGAAAGGTCCAACGCTGATGCTGTTGCCCGGCAGGCCATCCGACGAGATCGCCGACGTTCTCACGACGGGTAACGGCGACATCACCACGACGTTCGTGTCCATGGCGACACGACACCCCGAGGGTGCCGACGCCGACTACCTGCAGTGGCACACCCTCGATCACCGGCCCGAGCAGCACCGCCTCAGCGCCGTCCGGGCCTCGCTGCGGCTGGCATCGACGCCTGCCTGCCGCGCGGCAAGGGCGGTGCGGCACGAGCGTTTCGATGCGGTGGATCACGTGATGACCTATTTCTTCGCCGATGTCGCCGGCATGGACGGATTCCTCGCGCTAGCCAAGGGGCTGATCGGTGCCGGGCGCAAAATCCCGCTGTTGCCGCCCGTCGAGCGTGGCGTCTACGGGGTGCAGGGCAGAGCCGCCGCCGCGCGAATCAAAATCGGCTCCGACGTACTGCCGTGGTGGCCGGCCCGCGGCGTGTACCTGCTACTGGAAACGCACGAGGCGCCATCGACAGAGCTGCTAGAGGTCGAGGGCGTCGCCGGCATCTGGTCGATGGCCGCACTCGACGTCGGCCCCAGACTGGCGAGCGCACCAGCGGGGCAGCAACTCACCTACTGCTTCCTCGATGACGACCCGGTCGCTACCGCGGAACGGCTACGGCCCGTCCTCGAGAAGCGCTGGACGGGAACGGACATCGAACCGCTCTTCGCCGCACCGTTTCACCCCGTCGTGCCGTACGAGTGGGACCGCTATGTGCCGTAACCGGAGGCGCTCATGCGACTAGGCCTGATGATCGGCTCCGACAAGGAGCGCCCACGGGCTGACCGTCTGGCCGGACTGATCGCCGATGGCCAGGCTGCCGAAGACGCCGGCTTCAACTCGTTTTGGATTCCGCAGGTTCCCGGTTACCTCGACGCGATGACCGCGATCGCACTGCTCGGCCGGGTGACCGACCGCATCGAAATCGGCACCGCCGTGGTGCCCATTCAAACGCGCCATCCCGTCGCGATGGCGCAACAGGCGTTGACCACCCAATTGGCATGCGACGGCCGGTTCGCCCTGGGGCTGGGCCCGTCACACGATTGGATCGTGGACGGCCAACTGGGCCTCTCGTACGAACGCCCGGTTCGCCTGGTGCGCAACTACCTCGAGGTGCTCCGCGCCGCCTTCTCCGGGCCCGGATCCGTCGACATCGAGAACGACAGCTACCGCGTGCACAGCCCGTTCGATGTCGCCGACCCCTTGCCGATGCCCGTGCTGCTGGCCGCACTCGGCCCGACCATGCTGGGGATCGCCGGCGAGCAGGCAAGCGGAACAATCCTGTGGATGGCCGATGAGCGCGCGATCCACGACCACGTCGCACCCCGGATCAATTCAGCCGCAACCGATGCCGGACGGCCAACGCCGCGCATCGTCGCCGGCGTCCCCGTCACGCTGTGTTCGAACAGCGACGTCGACGACGCACGGGCGTACGCGAGCGAAGTGCTCGGCCACGCCCACTTCTCGCCAAATTATGTGCGCCTACTCGAGCACGGCGATGCGGCGGACGTCGGCGACACCATGGCCGCCGGGGACGAGCAAGCGGTCCTGGCCCGACTTCTTCGCTACCGCGACGCCGGGGTCACAGACCTCGCCGTTCGCATCGTGCCCCTAGGAGCCGACGCCAACTCCCGCACGCAGTCACGAACGCGGACACAGCAATTCCTCTCGTCGCTATGCCCGGAACTCTGAACGGCACGCTCTCAGGAGTGCTCCGGCTGGACACCGAATGTGTTGACGGCCATCGCCAACAAGAGGTAGCCGCCGATCGTGAAGACCAGATCCATCCGCTGTTCGTCGGTGAAGACCTGACCAAGTTCCGCCCAGGTCGCATCCGAGACTGTGTAGTGGGCGGTGAGGTCATCGACGGCGTGGACCACCACCTGGTCAGTGGGATCGGCGCAGTTGCCGGATTCGATGCCGCTGATGTCCTCCGGACTCAGGCCGGCCCGCGCGGCGATGGGGAGATGGTGCGACCACAAGTAGTCGGAGTCACCGCGGAGCACCACCCGCAGCAGGGCGACTTCCCGTATCCGCGGTGAGAGTGTCGAATTCATCAGCAAGTATGTGTTGAAGGGCAGATAGGCCGCCGTCAGGTCCGGGTGGCGCACCATGGTTGCCAACACGTTGCCGGCGCCGTTGGGGTTGGCCCGATCGGGAGGGATCAGGGAGGCCAACGATGCGCGGGCGCCGTCGTCCCAGTCCTGTGCAGGCAGCGGTATCAGCCGTGGCGGGTGCCGGTCGCTCATTATTGGATCGGTTCGTCGCCGAGCACGGTGGTGCGCAGCATTTCCCGCGCCGAGCCGGGGTCATAGGGCGCGGCGCGGTGCAGCACTCCGCGGTTGTCCCAGATGACGGTGTCGCCTATCGACCAGGTGTGGCTGTAGACCTTTTCGCGCACGGTGGCGCGGTCGAGTAGCTCGTCCAACAGGGCGCGACCCTCATCGAGATCCATGCCGACCACGTAATCAGCTGAGGCGCCTAATACCAGTGACTTGCGGCCACTGCGATGCGTCCACACCAATGGATGCTCGTGGGTGCGTCGGGATCGCCAGCGCGCCACCTCCTCTGGAGAGGGATCCGGGTGCGCGCGCCGCTGGGAGGCTTCCAGCGAATGTATGACGCGCAGCGAGCCGAAGCGGTCCTTTTCCTCGTCGGTGAGGGCGTCGTGGGCTGCATACGAATTGGCGAATTCGGTTTCGCCGCCCCACTCCGCGACCTGTTTCGCCGATAGAACGGTGGCCATCTGCGGGTATTCCTCCCCGAGGGGCGTGCAGCCGTCGATGTGCCAATCAAAGGTCCCCTTCAAGTACGCGGCCGAGGAATTTTTGGACTTGTCCAGGGTGACCGGGTAAATGCCGGCGACGGGGTGATGCCCGTCGGAGGAGTGATCGATCTCGCCGAGCCGGCGGCAGAAGGCGACCTGGGCCTGCGGGTCCAGTTTCAGACCACGGAAGACCAGAACTCCGTTGTCCTCCAACGCATCCAAGACGGCCTCGCCGACCGGGTCGTTGGAGGCCAGCGAGGCCGGGTCGAGGCCGGCGACCTCGGCGCCAACGGAATCGGTGAGTTTGGTGATGGTGAGCAGACTCATGGCCTGTCCTTTCTGCCAAAACACGGATGGTTCGAATAGTTCGAGTTGGGTCGGGCACCGGGGTCAGGGCACCGGTTCGCCGGTGCGGGTCATGACCGCGTCGGCGGCGTCGACCGGGGCGGGCTGGTGCATGATCTCGACCGCCATCGCAACCATGATCAGCGAATAGATCATGTGCAACAGGTTGAGCACGTCGTCGGGCAGGCCGTCGAGGCTGAACTTGTCGCAATAGTCGATGGCCTCTTCGAGCCGGGGGAAGAATGCGTCGTAGAACTTCCCCAGCTCGGGCATCGTGGAGCTAACCCGGGCGTTCCAGCGTTCGGTTTCGGTTGCCAGACACCAGGTTCGAGCGTATTCCTCCAGTTCGGCGAACGCGCTGGGCAACAGGGCTTCTGGCATCGTCATACCCCCGCCGGAGCGGTTTCGCGCTGGTAAGCCTCGACCCAGTCGACGGCCACCTTGTGCAGGTGCCGCACCAGGATCTCCTGGTCGTTGAGTGGAAAGTCATCGACAATGCCGTATTCCAGCGCGGCCTGAGTGCCGCCGAGCATGCCTGCATCCTGCAGGGCGAACTCCTTGAGCACCACCGAGGCGACCTCGTGTTCGATGCGCTCGCGCACACTGCCGGCCGGATGGAAGAACGTATAGGCCTCGAAACGGTGGGTGTTGTGCGAGGTGGGCCAGTACCGGTAGAGCAGATACCAGCCGCCGTAGATCAGGATTTCGATGTTCGGGAAGATCTGGAAGTTGCTGATCCCCCACGGCTCGATGCCGCCCGGATTCAGCCCGGGCGGCAGTTCGCCGATGTCGGGGGTGCGCCACGGTCCGACCAGCCCACTCTTCGTGGCCCGCTCGATGGGGTACATGTACTCCGGAGCCAGCAGCCAGCGCCGCGTTCCCGCTGTCGATACCAACCGATGCGGCCCGTCGATTTGGAAGTGCCCGCAAGTGAATCCGGCGTTGGGTTGGCGCACCTCTGATGGCACCTGCTGTGAGTGCAGCGAGGGGACGTGGTAGTACTCCTGGAACGCGTCGGCAAAGATTTTCCAGTTGCTGTTGTTGTGCGCGACCCACTCGTAGCGTTCGGTCAGCTTGCCGAACGGGTAACCGTCCAGGGCGGTGATCATCGGGCCCAGGAACTCGCGCAGGCTTTGGCGCGGCTCGTCGTCGAAGTTGATGAAGACGAAGCCATTCCACACATCGCAATGCACGGCTCGCAACCCGTACTCGGCCGTGTCGAGGTCGAAGAACTCCGATTCCTGCTGCACGTATTTCAGTGCGCCGTCGAGGCCGTAGCGCCAGCCGTGGTACTTGCAAGTGAACTGTCGGCAGGTGCCACGGGTCTCTTCGGCGGGAAAGTCGTTCCACACCAGCTTGTTTCCCCGGTGCCGGCAGACATTGTAGAAAGCCCGAACCTGTTCGTCTCGGCCCTTGACCAGAATCACCGAGGCGCCGACGACTTCGATCTCCTTGGTCAGATAGCTGCCGATGCGAGGAAGTTCCTCCACGCGGGCGACGTTAAGCCAGGCCCGTTTGAAGACCGCTTCGCGTTCGAGTTCGTAAAACTCCCGGGACGTCGAATCCCTGAATGAGACGGGTCCGGTGCCCAGTTCGGGATAGTGCTCCGTCCAGGAGCCCTCCACCGGCCTACCTGATCGTGTCATGCGAGCCTCCTTTCACATCACCGCTCCGCCGTTGACGCCCAATGTCTGGCCGGTGATGAATCCGGCCTCGTCCGAGCAGAGGAACCCCACCGCCGCGGCGATGTCGGCGCCGGTGCCCAGATGACCGACCGGGATGTTGCTGGCGATCTGTTCGTTGGAACCGAGGTATCCAGCGGCTTGCCCTTGGTGCTGCATCGGAGTCTCGATGCCCGACGGTGGGATGTTGTTGACCGTGATCCCGTGTGCGGCGTATTCGCGGGCCAGTGATTTGGTCAAGGTCATCACCCCACCCTTGGACGCGGCGTAATGGGCGGCGAACGGTGAGCCACGCTGGGCGCTCGACGACGAGATCATCACGATCCGACCCCATTGCGCGTCCAGCATGTCGGGCAGCACGACTTGGCAGCAATGAAACGTGCCCGTCAGGTTGACGTCGATGATCCGCGCCCACGATTCGGTGGTGATGTCGGTGAAGGGCGAAAAGTCAAACAGCCCGGCACTGGTCACCAGAACTGTGATCGGGCCCAGCTCGCTGCGGACCTTGGCGAACGCATTCTCGACGGTGGGTCGGTCGGTGACGTCGACACCAACCCCGATCGCGGTGACGCCTTCGGCGCGAAGGTCGTCGGTGACGCGTTGCGCTGCTTGCTCATTCAGGTCGAGAACCGCGACTTTGAGCCCGCGCCGACCCAATTCGTGGCAGGTTGCCTCACCCATGCCCGAGGCGCCGCCTGTCACGACCGCTACCCTGCTCATCGACAACGCTCCATTGCGGTTAGCCTCCTGGCGTTCACTCGTAGACCACCCGGACGGTGCGGCTGGTCGGCAGGGCCTGACAGGTCAGCACCCAGCCGTCGTCCACCTCATCGTCCTCGAGTGCGTCATTGTTGATCATCCGCGCGCTGCCCTGCGTCAGACGGGCCATGCACGTTCCGCAGGAACCGATTTCGCATGACGACGGCGCACTCAGGCCGGCCATCCGGGCAGTCTGCAGCAAGGTGTCGCCCGGCGAATAGGGCACCGTGATCTTGCGCCTTTCCAGCTCGATGGTCACCTCCTCGGTGGTCGCTTCGCCGCCATCGGGCGGCGGGCCGACCGGCAATTGGGCCACCTCGAAGTGCTCCAGGTGCACCCGATCGGTTGGCACACCAGCTGTTCGCAGGGTGGCCTGCACGATCTCCATGAACGGGCCCGGACCGCAGATGTAGTACTCGGCGGCGTCAGCGTTCTTGGCTTGCGCGACAAAAGCTTCGATCTGCGCAGAGGTCACGAACCCGCTTTCATCGTCGAGATGATGCTGCAAGACGAAGCGGCCCGAGTGAAGGTCTTTCAAGAATGCCAAAGGCTCGTCGAAGATCACCGAGTCGCGGCCACGGTTGGCGTAGAACAGCCGGGCTCCGCGAGTCGTCGACTCCAACGCCGAGCGCAGCAATGAGAACACCGGCGTGATGCCGCTGCCGCCGGCGAACGCAACCAGTTCGCGGTCGGTGTCCTTCAGCACGAAGCGCCCCTGAGGTGGCAAAGCATGAATCTCGTTGCCTGGCGCGGCTGTGTCGTTCAGCCAGTTCGACACCACGCCGTCGCGGTCACGTTTGACGGTGATGCGCAGGTCTTCACCCGCCGCCGGTGCGGACGACATCGAATAGCACCGCCGATGTTCTTGCCCGTCGACGCAGACCAGCAACGTCAGGAATTGCCCGGCCTGATAGCCGAAGTGCCGCACGCTCGATTCTGGGACGTCAAGAACGATCGAGATGGCGTCACGCGTTTCGCGGACCACGCGTTGCACACGCAATGGCACAAAACCTTCTGGCCCCCCGGGCACGGAAGCCGTGTCGGCGCCGGTTGAGTGAGCGTCGGTCGCGGTGGGTTCAGGCATTTCAGTCAGAATATCAACTACTTGCGATTAATCTCAAGTACTGGATATATCAGCCGATAGGCCGGGCGAACGTCAGCTATCGACATGGTCATCGAACAGCTCATGGCCGGTGCCCTTTTCCACCACGCGGCCCAGCAATTCGCGCAAGGTCCGCTGCTCGTCGGCGCTGAGCACGCCGAACACCTTCTCGTGCGCGGCAATCGCTTCGTTGACCACCGTCCCCGCGACATCACGGCCTTCGCCGGTGAGGTAGGCCCGCAGAATGCGCCCGTGTTGCGGGTCCTGCTTGCGTTCCACCAGACCGCGGCGTTCGAGCGCGGTGAGCGCGAGCTGAACCCCTTGCGGGCTGATCAACAGCCGTCGGGCCAGTTCGGCGCCGGACAGACCGGGCTCGTTGGCCAGTTGACGCAGCACGCCGATCTGGGCCGTGCTGACGCCGTGACTGCTGACCGCTTCGTTGACGGTGGTCAGTGAGAAGTAAAAGGCCTGCTTGAGCAGCCACAGAATGTTGTCCGTGAGTTCCACGCCCGCCTCCATGTCAACCGCTCATCCTTGTTCCGAGGCCGATGTCTTGTAAATCTGTCCGCCCTTCATGACGAAGGAGACGTCGAGCGTGGTGGCGATGTCCTGGGATGGATCGCCGGGCACGGCGATGATGTCGGCGAGGTAGCCAGGCGCCAGGCGGCCCAGCTCGTCGTCGGCCTCGATGAGTTCGGCGGCCACCACTGTCGCGGCCCGGATCGCCTGCATAGGTGTCATTCCACGGTCCACCAGCGCGACGATTTCTTTGGCGTTCTGGCCGTGCGGGATCGCCGGTGCATCACTGCCGCATGCGATGCGTACTCCGGCGGCAATCGCCTTGGGCAGCATCGCCTTGGCGCGCGGGAAGACGTCCTCCGCCTTCTTCCGCAGTTCCGGCGCGATCCGGTCGATCGCCATCGCCTCGGTCAAATATGTGGTGGAGACGAGGAAGGTGCCGTGATCGACCATCATCTGGATCGTGTCGTCGGTAGCCAGGAAACCGTGCTCAATGCAGTCGATCCCGGCGCGAATACAAGCCCGGATCGCGGAGTCGCCGACGGCGTGCGCGGCGACCCGCACACCGGCGCGGTGGGCTTCATCGGCGATCGCGGCGAACTCCGCGTCGGAGTACTGCTGGGCGCCCGGGCCCGTGCTGTGCGACATGACGCCGCCCGATGCAGATACCTTGATCAGCTTGGCACCGTGCCGAATTTGGTACCGGACGCAGGCGATCACGTCGGGTACACCGTTGGCGATGCCCTCGGCGACGGACAGCGGCATGATCCCGGGGGCAAGCCGCTGGAACACGGTCGGGTCCAAATGGCCGCCGTAGGGCGTGACGGCATGTCCAGCAGGGTAAATGCGCGGGCCGACGTGCCAGCCCTGATCGATCGCGCGCTGTAGCGCCACGTCGAGCAGGTAGCCGCCGGTCTTGACCATGAGCCCGAGGTTGCGCACGGTGGTGAAGCCGGCGTCCAGCGTGGTGCGCGCGTTGACCGCCCCGCGCAGTGTGCGATACGCCGGATCGTCTTGGACGCCGTGCATCGGCGCCGGCAGGCCCTCGGGCCCACCGGGGCCGCCGATCAGCAGGTTGAGCTCCATGTCCATCAGGCCCGGCAGCAGCGTGACGTCCCCGAGATCGACGACGGTCGCCGGATCCGGTAGTGGCCCTTCGGGATTGATCGCGCTGATGCGCTCACCGTCGACAACCACGACTGCCGGCGAGCGAACCTGGCCGGTGTCGACGTCGGCCCACCGGGCCGCGCGCAGGACCGTCTTACCGGTCACGGCACGGGCTCGGACACGCAGTCCAGGGTGGAGGCGCCGGAATCGGGCACCCGCGGTTGCTTCCAGCACTCCACCGGAAACGACACCATGATCATCGAATACAGCAGGTGCATGAGGTTCTCGACATCTTCGGGCAGATCGTCGAGGGGGAACTTGTCACAGTAGACGAGGGCCTCCTCGGCGCGCGCCGTGATCGCGTCGTAAAAGGCCTTCATTTCAGTCATCGAACTCGCCAGCCTCTTGGCGTAGCGCTGCGGCTCAGTGGGCAGGCACCACTGAGTGAACTGTTCCAGGTCAGCGAATTCGGTTGGCAGCAAGGCGGACACCGTGTTCACACTCCCGCCTTTGATGCGTTGGTCGTGCGGCGATACTCGTCGATCCAGGCTGCGGTCTCCTTGTGCAGGTGACGTATCAGGATCTCCTGGTCGTTGAGCACGAACCGGTCGAGCACCCGCGATTCGATCATCGTCTGGGTCGCCTCCAGCGTGTTGGCGTCCTGCAGCCCGTACTCCTTGAACGACACCGCCGCGAGTTCCTGGGCGACGCGCTCGCGCGGGGTGCGCGGCTGCGGGAAGTAGAGCGTGCCCTCGAAGATGTGAGTGTTATACGACGTCGGCCAGTAGTGGTACGTCAGGTACCAGCCCTGACCCCAGAACAGGATGACGAAGTTGGGGAACAGCTGGAATGAATCCAGCCCCCACGGATCACATTTCGCGGGATTCAGCCCGACCGGCATCTCACCCAAATCGGGCTTGTCCCAAGGTCCGAACAGTCCGCTCTGGCAGATGTCCTCGATCGGCTTGCGCATCTCATCTGCCATCTCCCAGGCGCGAATACCCGAGGTGCTGACCAGCCGGTGCGGGCCGTCCAGACGGTAGTGCGGAGCCTCGAAACCGGCCTCCGCGGCCGCCTTCGAAAAGGCGGTCGGCGACTGGCTCGCGTGCAAGATCGGCGCGTGATAGAACTCCTGGAAAGCGTCCATGTAAAGCTTCCAGTTCGCTTTCACCTCCGACCGGTAGTAAAAGCGCGAGGTCAGCTTGTCGAACGGGTACCCCTCCAGATCAGTGATCATCGGCCCGAGGAACTCGCGTAGGGACTGCTCCGGCTCCTTGGCGAAGTTGACGAAAACAAAGCCTTCCCAGACTTCGCAGTGCACCGGCACCAGCCCGTATTGGCTCTTGTCGAGGTCGAAGAACTCCTCCTCCTGCTGTACGAAAGTCAGGTTGCCGTCCAGGTCATAACGCCAGGCGTGGTACTTGCAGGTGAACTGGCGGCACACACCGCTGGTCTCCTCCTGCGGCATGTCGTTCCACACCAGCTTGTTGCCGCGATGGCGGCAGACGTTGTGATACGCCTTGACTCTCTCCGGATGTCGTGCGCACCAGGATGATCGAGGTGTTGACGGCCTTGAGTTCTTTGGTGAAGTAGCTGCCCTTGCGCGGAAGCTGTTCGACCCGGCCCACATTGAGCCACGCACGTTTGAAAATGGCTTCGCGCTCCAGCTCGAAGATCTCCGGGCTGATCGAGTCCTCGTAGGACACCGGCTCGGTGCCCAGTTCTGGGTAATGCTGCGTCCAGCTGCCTTCCGGCGGCTTGGGGAATCGAGGCACGATCGCTCCTGTCCGTTCCGATCTCGCACGGACCCCTGGGCTTGGGGAATGGCGGGTAGTATCGACTCCGTCGAGCCGACGGTATATCGTCAGAGTCCTAATCACAAGTAGTTGATATTGCGGAATGGGACTCGATGAATCAGAACCCTGGGGTGGCGACCGCCGCGGGCCGCACGGTGCAGGCACACGGCAAAGTCTTCGAAGTCATCTCACCGCACACCGAGAAATCCATCGCCGAAGTCACGGCCGCCGGGCCGGCCGACGTCGACCTGGCCGTGAACGCCGCACGCGCGGCCTTTGACTCCGGCCCCTGGGGCCGGACGGAACCGCTGGAACGCGTCACGGCGGTCCAGCGACTCGCCGACGTCTATGACAAACGGCGCGCAGAGATGGCCGAAACCATCACCGCCGAGATCGGCGCTCCCATCACCTTCGCCCAGCGCGCCCAGGTCGGCCTGCCCGCCTTCATGATGCGCGCATTTTGCGACCTGGCGCAGCGGCACCAGTGGCAGGAGACGCGGGCCGGTTTCTTCGGGACGGATGTGCTGGTCCGCAAGGAGCCGGTCGGCGTCGTTGCTGCGATCGTGCCGTGGAACATGCCGCAGTTCCTCATCGTCACCAAGCTGGTGCCCGCGCTGCTCGCCGGCTGCACGGTAGTACTCAAGCCCGCCGCCGAATCCCCCTTGGACGCATTGCTTTTGGCCGAGATGACTCGACCAGATCGACCTGCCGCCGGGTGTGGTCAGCGTGCTACCCGGCGACGGCACCGTCGGCGAGCTGCTGGTAAGCCACCCCGGCGTGGACAAGGTGTCGTTCACCGGTTCGACCGCAGCGGGTCGGGCGGTCGCGGCAGCATGCGCGCCCAATCTCACCAAGGTCAGTCTGGAACTGGGCGGGAAGTCCGCCGCCATCGTTCTCGATGACGCTGCGCCCGAGAAGGTGGCCGTCGGGGTTCGATCGGCCAGCCTGTCCAACAGCGGCCAGATCTGCAATGCGTTGACTCGCGTCCTGGTGCCCGAGCGGCGCCACGACGAGTACGTCGACGCGCTGGCTGCCGAAATGAGCGCCCTACGGGTCGGGCGACCCGAGCGATCCCGAAACCCAGGTCGGCCCGCTGGTCTCCCAACGCCAACAGGAGCGCGTCCGCGACTACATCCAGATCGGTCAACACGAAGGCGCGCGACGGGTCATCGGCGGCACCGAGATGCCCGACGGACTCGACCGCGGCTGGTACGTCCAACCCACCCTGTTCGCCGCCGCCGACAACTCCATGCGCATTGCGCGAGAAGAGATCTTCGGCCCGGTGATCACCGTCATCCCCTACCGCGACGAGGACGACGCCGTGGCCATCGCCAACGACTCCGACTACGGCCTGGCCGGGTCGGTATGGACCGCCGACACCGACCGGGCTCTGGCCATCGCTGCGCGCATTCGTACCGGCACCCTGGGCATCAACCAGGGCTACACCATGGACCCGTTCGCGCCGTTCGGCGGCGTCAAAGCCAGCGGCTACGGTCGCGAACTGGGACCCGAAGGCCTCGACGGCTATCTGGACGCGAAGTCCATCGCCGTCGCCGCCAATCTCTCACGCCGAAATCGACGCTGGCGTGCAAAAGTTCGAGTGGACATCGCGCTAGCGTGGATCTCGGCAAAGCGGCCCGCCAACCTGCAGGCGTCGGACGAGATGAAGCCGGAGACCCCCGTCTCATGCGTAGGCGGTAACGCCATTCTCGTGCCGCCGGCCATAACGCCCGCGCCAATGCCCGATCTACCCCGCTGACCTGCGCAATCGCCCCGCGACGAGCCCCCCCGAGGCGCGCGTTGTGACGTTACATTCGAAGGTGGTAACGTCATTACCACGTGCAAGAACAGACTTCTCAGGAGACAGCCCATGCCATCACGCCATCTTCCTTACCCGGTGTTCGATGCCGACAACCACTTCTATGAGCCCAAGGAAGCGCTGACCCAATTCCTGCCGGAGCACCGCAAGGGCGTCATCGATTACATCGACGTCCGCGGCCGCACCAAGATCATGGTTCGCAACGTGGTCAGCGACTACATTCCCAACCCGACGTTTGAGGTGGTCGCGCGGCCGGGTGCCCAAGAGGACTACTTCCGGCACGGTAGCGGCGGCAAGAGCTTCCGCGAGGTGATGGGCAAGCCGATGAAGGCCATCCCTGCGTTCCGTGACCCCGCGGCCCGCCTCGAGGTCCTCGACTCGCTCGGCCTGGACTACACGCTGATGTTCCCGACGCTGGCCAGCCTGGTCGAGGAGCGACTGAAGGACGATCCCGACCTGATCCTCGACATCATCCACGCGCTGAACCAGTGGATGTACGAAACCTGGCAGTTCAACTACGAGGACCGCATCTTCTCCACTCCGGTCATCAACCTGGCCAGTGTCGATCGCGCACTCGAAGAACTCGAGTGGTGCCTGGAGCGCGGCGCCAAGACCGTCTTGGTCCGGCCAGCGCCGGTGCCCGGTTACCGCGGGACTCGCTCCATGGGCGTCGAAGAGTTCGACCCGTTCTGGGACGCATGCGTGAAGGCCGGTATTCCGGTGTCGATGCACGCCTCGGACAGCGGATACTCCGAGTACCTCAACGACTGGGAGCCCGCCAGCGAGTTCAAGCCGTTCTCGCCGACGTCGTTCCGGATGGTCGCGATGGGCAAACGGCCGATCGAAGACACCATGGCCGCCATGGTCTGCCACGGTGCGTTGACCCGCAATCCCGATCTGCGAATCCTGTCGGTCGAGAACGGCGCATCGTGGGTGCCCACGTTGTTGAAACAGTTCAAGGACGTCTACTCGAAGATGCCCCAGGGATTCCTCGAGGACCCGGTCGTGGCGTTCAAGCGCGGGGTTTACGTCGCTCCGTTCTGGGAGGACGACTTCGCCGAAATGGCCGGCCTGTGCGGTGTCGACCGGATCATCTTCGGATCCGACTGGCCACACCCCGAAGGCATGTCCGATCCGATCACTCTGGTCGAAGACCTTCAGGGCCTCGACGAAGAGGGGCAACGGAAGGTGATGGGCGGCAACATGATCGACCTGTTCAAGGTCCCGAACAAGATCGTGCACAAACCCGACGTGCCCGCGCTCGTTCTCGCCTGACGTTAAATCCGCGAGACGGCATCTACCGACAGGGCTACTCGGAAACGCGTCGCTAGTTGCCGTCTCGCGGCAAATACTGGAGCGGCCGAGCTGTATCGCTGCACGAGGTGAACGATCTACGGCGCCTCCACGTCGAGATCGCCGGGCTCGATGAAAGCGCACTCCAGTCAGCGATCCGGCAACACGACCTGGGGCAGGTGCACGACGAGGGCGCAATCGACCTTCAAGTTGAGACACTGCGGCAGCTCGCCGGCGACCAGGACGAGCAATGGGTGACGGCTTTTGCGGACATGCTCAGCTACGCCCGATCCAAGGGATGGATGACTGACGGCGAACACGTGCGCGCGCACTGCGTCCGCGTAGCCGCGACGCCATTCGAACTTTAGCCGTAGTCCCCCTGGCAACGGCCTCGATTCGATATAGCCTTCCGTCATGATGCGCGTCGCGATCGTGGGTGGTGGTGCTGCGGGCGTGCTCGCCGCGGTACATCTGCGCCGGCGCAACCCAGAAGCGCAGATCACGCTGATCGACGCGTCCGGTCGCCCCGGGACAGGCGCGGCGTATGGCACCAACGACCCGACCTTCTTGTTGAACGTTCCCGCGCAGCGCATGTCCGCATGGCCGGACGATCCCGATCACTTCTGCCGTTGGCTCGACGAACGAGCTGTCACGCCGCTGGAAAATTTCGCGCCGCGTCTTGCGTACGGCCGTTACCTGCAAGAACAACTCGCGGTCGCCGACGTGCGGATCGAGACTGCCGAGGTTGTCGGGGTGGTGCCGGGAGCGCCCGCACGGGTGGCGCTCAGCGATGGGCGTTCGTTGTCGGCCGACGCCGTTGTGCTCGCGTCTGGTCGCCCCGAAGGTGGCATGCCCGACTCGTTGGAACGTGCCTTCGCCCCGGTGCTGGCCGCGAGCGCCGGCGGCAAGGGCCCTGTCACCGACGGCAAGGTGGTGGTGGATCCATGGGCACCCGGCGCACTGGCAGCGCTTGGTGCGCGCCGGCCCGCAAGCGTCTTGGTCATCGGTTCCGGGCTCACGGGCGTTGATGTCGCGCTGCATCTCATTGCGCGCGGCGCCACGGTCACGCTGCTGTCGCGGCACGGAGTGCTCCCCCGCCGATTCCGTGCCACAGGCGCGCCGACAGAGGTTCCGAACCTCGATGCACTCGCTGCCGAGGTCTCGCTTGAGCAATTGCGCACCGCTCTCGCTGCGGATCTCGCGCACGCGAGCGCAGCCGGTTCCGATTGGCGACAAGTGATCGATGCAGTGCGGCCGCGCACCTCCGCGCTGTGGCGGTCGTTGGGGTGGGAGGACCAGCGCCGCTTCCTGCGCGAGGACTTGCGGCAGTGGGAGGTCCTTCGCCACCGCATGCCGCCCTCGATTGCCGATGCGATTTACGCCGCAATCGACAGGGGCCAACTGACCCTCGAGGCGGGCGAGGTCGCCGATGTGTCGTTGCACGGCAGTGGCGTCGAACTGGTCGTGACAACGAGCGATGGATCAGTGCGCAGGCGCGGTGACGCGGTGGTCGTCGCTACTGGCACCGCCTGGGATCGGCGGTCCCTGCACCGCTCCGCGCTCTGGTCGAACCTGTTGGCCGGCGATGTCGCGTCGCTGCACCCGTGCGGCGTGGGTGTGCGACTCGATGCGGACGGCTACCTCATCGACGGGGCCGGGGACACGGTCCCGGGCATCGTGTGTCTCGGCTCGATCCGCCAGGGTGAGGAGTGGGAGACCACGGCGATTCCCGAGATCCGTGCCCAGGCGGCTGCTATCACGGAGCTGCTCGCCGACGAAACCCGACACCGTCCGGTGCGGGCGCCAAGCCTCATCACGACTGCGCCGGAATTGAGTGGTGCGCCCGCGTCCTACGCCGAAGGTGTGCGTCGCCTGCTCGCCGTCCAGGACGGCGCGTCGATCGCCTTCGCCGCCGCGGTCGCCGAAGATCCTCACCTAGCGCGTGCGCACGTCGCACTCGCGATGATCGCCACGGAACGGCCCGACCGCGCGGGCGGCCCCGACGCCGTCACCGGCCATCTCGCCCGAGCGCGCGCCGCGCTCGCACGCGGCAGCGACGAAGACCGCAGCCACGTCGAGGCCATCGCGACCTGGTGCGAGAAGGGAAACGCCGCGGGCACCGACGCACTCATCGACCATCTCGACCGCGTACCCGACGACGCCGTCGCATTGCTTGTGCTGGCCCCATCGATTGCGTTCGCGGGAGCTGGCGAAGCGTTGCCGGACGCGTGGCAGTACGTCGAGCGGTTCACCGGCGTGCACGGCGAAGCACCCTGGTACCTCGGCTTGCGCGCCTACGGCCGAACGGAACAGGGCCTCTGGTACGACGCCGCCGACCTGGCCGACGCCGCACTCGAACTCGACCCAGGCAACGGCAACGCCGCGCACGCACTGACGCACGTGCACTACGAGACCGACGCGCACGGAGCCGGGCTCAAATGGCTGACGGACTGGATCCCCGGCGACGGCAGCACCCAGCGTTACCTTCCACACTTTCAGTGGCACGCCTCGCTGCATGAGCTCGCGATGGGCGACGCGGCTGCCGCGGCGCGCCGGTACGCCGCGTTTCTTGCGCCGCCCCACTCGAAGGGCGTGCGCTGCCTCGTCGACGCCGGTTCGGTCGCTTGGCGGGCACGCCTGCATCCGGACTGGGTTACCCCACCCGATCCAATGCCGCTGCTCGCCGAGGTCGGCTCGCTGACGTACGAGCCGCAGACACCGTTTATCGCGTTCCACGCGCTGCTGGTGCTGGCCGCCGCGAATGATCCGGCCGCGATCCGCGCGATCGAGGTTCCGGGCGCGACCGACGCGCAGGCAACGACGTTGCGTCTCATCGGCGAAGGACTTATCGCGTTGACGGAGGGAGAGCCGCGCGCCGCACTCGACTATCTCCTCGAATCGCTCGACGGGCTTGCCTCAATTGGCGGTAGTCGTGTCCAACAGGAAGTGATCCTCGAAACGGCGTTGGCCGCGATGCTGCAACTCGGCGCGCCGGGTCAAGCAGCGCGCCTGTTGTCGCGACACCGCGCTGCGCCCGGGCCGCAGGTGACCCGCGGCGCCGTGAACTGACGCTGCCCGCAGAACTCGATGCCGACGTCTCACCATCGCGTGGCGATCGGATCGTCGAAGAGGTCATAGCTACCCGTGGCTTTCCACTGTTCGACCGCCCTGTGCGGGGTGCCGAACCAACGGACGTGTTCGGCAACCTCGGCGGCGGCACGCGCTCCGTCTGTTAGGTGACCGGTTGGGATCTCTTCGGGCATTAGCGGTTCCCACAGAAATGGATGCGCGACACGAACACCGAACAAGATCATGTTATGGGTGCCGGGAAGTGCCGCCGACGGCGTGATCATTGCTGTTGTGCCACGGGCTCGCACCGTGTCAGCCAGCGCCTGGGTGGGGGCGTAATCGTCGCCGACGAGTTCGTCGGCCGTACGCCCGTATGTGTGGCAATCGGCGAAGTCGATTTGGGGTACCCCCTCGATGTCTACCACCGCGGTCCACAGGTTTAGGACGACCTCGCCCGGGTCCCCATCCGGGCCCACGTTATGGCGCAGCATCTCAGCCGCGGGTCCGAGTGGATGAAGACAAACATATTGAACTGTGTCTTGGCGCGCCCGGTGAAAGCGACCCGAGCGCCGGCTGGGGAATGCCCACCATGGCGAGTCGTAGGCAGCGTGGCGAAATAGGGTCAGTTTCATGCCGTGATGGCACGCGCTGCCGTCGCCGCACTGAGAATCTGTGGGTAGCTCAGCGGGTTATCGAGCAGCTCTATCGGACGCCGCTTGAGCACTGGATGCTCGCGGTCGAACCAGGCCAAGACGCCCGGACCAGTGAACGAGTGGCGTAGCTGGCTGACAATTTTTCCGACAGCGCGAATCCTGGCGGCGTCGCCTGCGGCCGGCTCGGAGCCGTCATGTGCCAGCCAGCGTTGAAGCTGACGAACGGAAACTCCGAGCAGTTCGGCCAACGTCTTCTGGGACGTTGCAAGGGTGTCGGCCGTTCTGACAAGAACGTCGCGGACTGGCACACCATCGTCGTAGGGCTGATCTTCGACGATGTCACGTAGGGCATGACGGAACTGCTCCAACGCAATACGAACATCCCGACGCTGTTCGTCCGAGCTGTCATGGCGGAGTGCCTTTTCGGCGAGAAACGCCGCCGCCCACAGTGTTGCGCTGAGATAGGGGTCGACTTCAAGGTCCAGCGGGGTCGCGGCCCCCAGCACCGACTCGAAGCTATCGATGAGTTCGGCGATCTGACGGGGAACCACCGGTGACCGTTGCAAGAGTTTGGTCGCGTCGTTGACGCGGCCCAAGAGGGCATCCAACTCAAGAACTGTCGTAGACATGTCGCTAGTATACGACGGATTTACGCCAGACGGCCAAACCTGCGCTCGTTAGCGTCTGCGCCCCTCCGCCAACGGTGATGGCCGGGGCCAACAACGTGAGCACCGACGTACGACATCTCATTATCTGAGGAAGCTGCTGGATTACTGCGGCGGATTGGCCGGCGGCGGGTAAGCGCCTCGCAGGATCCACGGGAACCAATTCAGTCCATATTCGAGCTCGTCGCTGGCGTCATAGTCGGGGCTGGGATCGAGCGGGACATTCTCTTGGCGCGTGCCCGCGGGAGGAAGCCCGAGTGGCGTTCCAAGCGATGCGTTGTCGACCGGTTGTTGTGGCTGCCCATACACGGCCACCACGACTGTGCGATCCAGACTGTTTTCCGACCACACCCCAATTTGCGTGTTGGCGCAATTTGACATGACCGCGAAATAGGATGGGTTGTAAAGCCATTGGTTCATCAGTTCGACGCCGCTGATCGCGTTCGCTGGATTGATCGCCACCGTTTCCGCCACGTTGCCGCGGTAGCCCGCCGCGTTGGCGCGGTCCTGGGGACGGGTCCCGTCGGAACCGACGTCACCGTCGAGGTTGCGGTTGTTCAGCACGTCAAGCGTGTGCCATTGGGCGGCCAGTTGCAGCTGCGGATTGATTCTGACGTCGTTGGTGCAACCTTGTTGGTGCTGAACGGTATAGACATTTGCGACCACGCTGCCGTTCAGTCGCTGGTTGTCGGCCTGCGCGGTGGGCGTCCCCAACGACGCGCCGCCAGCGACGGCAACAAGAACAGCGAAAGCCATTGGCCGATAACGCATGTCAGTGTCCCTCCGCTTGTTAGATCGGATCAAAGCCAGCGATCAGCCATCGGCCGCCGACGTTGTCGAGGGTGACGCGCACCCGTGACGCGGTGTTGCTCGGCGTGTCGTGGCCGATGGTGATGGTTTGATCGGCGAAGACCAAAACCACGGCGTGGTTGCCTGATGTCGACACGGTCGCCGCGGCCGGGACGGTGGCCAGCGCGGTGATCTGCTGCTGTTTAGACCCGGGGATCACGACATCGTGCACCAGCTTGGCGTAGGAGTCCTTGAACGCGCCGGTCAGACGGCCCCCGGCCGCGCCGAGGTCGCGGTCGACGGTGTCGGGCCGATACGACAGCATCGCGATCGTGCTGTCGATCGCCGCCTGCCGGGCATCGACAGCCGCCAGCTGCGCCGCGTGATTCGACCCGTCGAGCCACTTAAGATACGCCGCACCCACCGTGAGTAGCAGCACCAGCGCGGGTAGCAAACCGTAGGCCAGGAGACGGACCCAGGACCTCTTGCTGTCGCCGTCGCGCTGAGCGGCCTCATCGACCCCCTCGTCTACCGGGGGTACCTGCTCGGCGGCGAGATCCGTGTCGGGCGGTGATGTCTCCGCATCGATTTCGTCCAGCTCGACAGCCGGATCGGCGTCGCTGTGGGACCGCTCCTTGAGCGCAGCACTCTTTCCTGCCGCGGTCATGGAACGAACTCGACGTTGGAAACCTTGGCGACGGCGCCAACCTTCTGGACGGAGATACGCATCCGCCACGCGCGCGGTGCGGCCGACGGTGCAGCCGACGTGGTCGTGTTGACGCTTACCGCGATCAGCACCCGCGCTTCATCACCGCGCTCGGACTCGATGCCCGCTTCGGTGATGGTGCCGTCCGACTTCGCCTGCGCCTGTTTGACCACCTCGATGAACGGCCTTGAGCGCTTGTCGAAGTCGTCGTAAAAGGTGCCGGTCGCCGAATCCAGGATGCGCTGGACGTCCGCCTCTGCACGGGTGTAGTCGATCGTCGTCAGGTTCAACGCGCCCTGTCGGGCCACCGCGAGGAACATTGGGCTCTGCTCTTGGGACCGGTGGGACTGGTACGCGCTATAACCCAGCCAGCCTGCCACCCCGCCCAACGCGATGAGCGCCACCATACTGACCGCGATTGCCAGTCGAGCGCCAGAGCGCGGCAATTCCGCTCCAGGCACATCCTCGATGTCGTCTGCCGCGGTTAGCGTTTCGTCGACAGTCGATCCGCGCAGTTCCTCGTCAGCATGGCCGGCGTCGACTGCCATGTCTGCTCCTTCAGCGAAATCCAGAAGCGTCGGAATTCGAGTCGACCCAATTCCGGCTGGCTATGGATGCAGTGCGGCCGCGCACCGGGTCCGGGAGAAATCTCACTTTCGCGTGCTCCTGATCCGAGTCTGCAGGCGGTGCACAACGGTGTCAATAGATTCAACTTAATTAATAATGATTAATTGTGAGATGCCCATGGTGCCGGCGCGACTGATGACGGAAGATGAACGTGATGACAACCGATCCCCCGGCCTTACGCAGAACTGACTGGGAGCCTCGCCTCGCCCGTCGATACCCGACGCGGCCCGAACAGGCCGCCGACCAGTTGGCCACGCTGGCCGCGTCCCTGGAGCCCGGGCAGCGATTGGGCACCAAGGATGACCTTCGTGCCTCATGCGGGGTTTCGGTCGGCACATTTAACGAGGCACTGCGAATGGTTCAGGCGCGCGGACTCATCACGGTGCGATCCGGCCCGGGCGGCGGTTTGTTCGCGAGCCGTCAATCGCCGATGGTGCGCCTCGGTAATTCGATGCTCTCACTCAGCGACGACGCAGCGTCGGTGGCCGAGGCGGTGCGGCTGCGCAACGCGCTGGATCCGCTGCTGGTCGAAGACGCCATCGAGCACGCGTCGGCCCATGACGTTGCCGCGCTGCGCGCGAGATTGGATCAGATGAAGGTCGCTGCCGCCAGCGCCGACAGCACAGCGTTTATCCGGGCGAACTGCGATCTGCACGCCCGGATCGCGGAAATCAGCCCAAGCGCTATTCTACGATCCTTATACCTAAATCTTCTGGAAATCATCGACTCTCACCTGTTGGCCGTGCAGCCCGTCGATGAGCAGCCACTGCCCGATTGCATCGAAAGCAGGTATCAGCTGCACGCGGATCTGATCGACGCTATCGCCGATCACGATCCACAGGCGTTGCGGATCATCAAGGAACTCAACACGTCGGCGGCCAATCTATCGCCGCTGAGTGACGCACGCTCGGCGCACATTAGCCAATAGCCGCACCGGGGTCTCACCGCAGTCGTGCCGCATCGCTGGGTGGCGAGTCGCTTCGGTCCGCGTCGTCGCGATAGGCATCCAGCGCCGTGCGGGCGGTTTGTTCGTTTCGGGCGAGGTGGTCATAGATCGCCTGGGAGGCCAAGTCAGGATCGCGTTTGCGGAATGCGGTGATGAGATCCGCGTGGGCTTGCTCGCGGCGTTCGTGCTCGTGCGGGTCGACGTCGAGCAGACCGAATCCGATGCGCACGTATCGTTCCGCAGCACGCCACAGCATGGTGAGCACGCGAATGTCCCAATCAGTGGCCGCTGGGGCCAGCAGAGTGAGGTGGAACTGGACATGGCTGTCGTAAATCGCGTCCATACCCAGGCTTTCGTCGCCGAACTCCGTCACCCCCCGCTCAAGACGGTCGAGTTGATCAACCGTCAGCAGCAAGCAGGAGCGGCGCGCCAATTCAGGCTCTACTTGCCGACGCAACCGGTAGATGGCATGCAGATCGTCGAGATCGAGCGGCGCAACCATCGTGCTGCGGCCCGGCCGGATGACCACCAAGCCTTCGCTTTCCAAGCTGCGCAACGCCTCCCGGACCGGGATGAAGCTCACGTTCAACATCCCGGCGATCTCGCGTAGCGAGAACTGCCGTCCAGGCGCCAACGTCCCGGACAGGATCGCCCGTCGCAGTTCCTCGGTAACCTGAGCGGCCACCGAGCGCGATAAAATCGGCCGCAGCTCAGCGCTGGACGTCGTCACATCTACCGCCTTCTCAACCACCGCATACGACAGTAACCGACGAATTCGGCCGCGCAGCAGTGCTGATATTAACTATCTATACCTGCCAGCACCTGCAATGCCCATCGCGCGCTCGCTTTCGATGAGCGTTCCGCAGGATAACTGCAGTTCACGTGCCGCTTGACCGCTCACACTCTGTCGGGCAAAGATCGCCTGAACCCGCTCTTGCTGTTATCACATATAGTCTTTACCATGTGTCCTACGCCACAGCGTGGCGGATGCAACATCAGGGGAGGCAGCCCGTGACAACCACGTCCAGACCGGGACAGTCGTCCACCGAATCGGAGGGTTTATACCGTGACCACCGTCGTTGATGTTCTTAGAAGCCCGAGCCGATACGGCGCGGCAACACCGTCTCAGGCCCAAATCCTCGAACGCGTGCACGCGATTGCGCCGCTGCTGGAAGG
>CAVPVJ010000014.1:0-70273 GCA_963709125.1 uncultured Actinomycetota bacterium | reverse complement strand
GTTCAAACAGGGCGTTTGGGCCAGAGCTAGAGACGGCGGCGCGAAGGCTCGCACATAGCAACCATGAGAGGCATTGCATGACCAGCAAACGACCACCGAAGGCACCGACCGCCGGGGCGACTCTCGTCGCCGCGATTACGGCCGATTTGGACGAGCAGGACATGGACCCCGACAGCCGCGAAGTTGCGTTACTGGCAAGGGCATCCGACGCTGCGGACCGGATTTAGCTGCTTGAGACCGCGTTGGAGTCGGCAGGGCTTACTTACGTCGATAAGGACGGCACGGTGCGCCCGTCGCCGCTTCTCGCCGAAATCCGGCAACAGACCATCGTCCTGACCCGCTGCGTCAACGGTCTGCAGATGACCCCCGGCCCGGCGGCCAAGAATGCGACGAAACAGAGGGCAGGGCAGGCGAGCTGGGCTGCCCGCAGCGCCAGCGGCAAGTTACACGGCGTCATCCCGAGGTCGAGCTAATGGCCCGAGCCCGCAGTGGCGGCGCCAAGACTAGGGCCGGCCGGCGTTACACGGTGCCCGGCCTGTGGGAACACTGGCGGCGTTGCCTTCTCGCGGAGGTTGAGCGGGGCGACCCGCGCATCGCGTGCGACTTCGCGCTAGGGATGACCGACGCAGCACGGAAGCGGGCCAACGACGCCGCATCTGCGAGTCCGAAGCGGACGCTAGCCCACATGGACGACTGCGGCTGGTTTTCGAGGGGCCGACCGCCGGCAAGGCAATTCCCCGAGGCCGCCGAGGTGCCATGGCTGGCCGACCGGAGTGTCGCACGGATTTGAGTCTATGCCGACGACAGCATCGAGCCCGCCGAGTAGAGCGCGCGTCACGGTGGCCGGGCGCCGACTGGCCACCGAGCTGCTGGCCAGCCGCTGCCCAGCTAGCTGGCTGCGTTATTCTGGTGCGCGATAGCGGGATTGAACCAGTCCGACTTTAGTAGCCGCCCTTGCCGCCGGTACCGCCAGTGGCCACTGTGGTGCCGTCGAGCCCAGAAACAACGGCGGAACCACCGCCGCCGCCACCACCACTACCATCGGTGCCCCCGCCTGGGCCTGGAGTGGGCGTGCCGCTGCTGTTGGGGAACGTGAAGCCCCCACCTGTGTCGCCGTTGGCCACCGGGGGGCCACCGCTGCCGCCGTGAGCGACGGTGACTGTGTTGCCATTCGCGGTGTCGATAGAGTCGCCGCCGGCGCCGCCAGTGCCGCCGGCGTTCACCGGCCCACCTCTGCCGCCGCCTCCGCCGCCTCCGCCGCCGCCGGCGCCGCTCAAGCCGGAGTCGCCTTCGGCGATACCGCCGCTACCGCCGCCGCCGCCGGGGAGGTCGTTGAGGGACATGTTGCCGGTGGCGCCGTGGCCTCCGGTGACGGCGGTGTTGTCAGCGTAGGCAACGGCACCGCCCCCGCCCCCGCCTCCGCCTCCGCCGTTATTCACGCCGGCACCGCCGGTGCCGGTCCCACCGCTGCCGCCGTCGGCAGTCAGGGTGGGGGTGCTCCCGTTGGTGCTGGCGACGAGCGTCAGGCTGGCGTCGCCGCCGCTGCCACCAGTGCCGCCAGTGCCGCTGGCGGCGTTGCCGTTGTAGCTGCCGCCAGCGCCGCCGCCGCCACCACCGCCGGCGACGGAGGTGGTGGCGGCACCCGTAGTGCTGGCAAAGGCATCGCCGCCGTTGCCGCCGGCCCCGCCGTTGCCGCCGGCAGCATTGCCGGCGGTGCCACCTCCGCCGTAGCCACCGGTGCCGCCGTTGCCGCCGTTGCCGCCTTGAGTGCCCGCGACGCCGCCGGTCGTACTGCTCATGCCGGCCCCGCCGTTGCCGCCCGGTCCTCCCGCGCCGCCGGCGCCCGGGTGGCCGGTGGCGCCCAAGCTGGGTGTGGGGCCCCAAACGCCACCGGCCGACCCGCCGAACCCGCCAGCACCGCCGTCGCCGCCGTTGCCGCCGTTGCCCGCCCGGACCCGGTGTCGGCCGCGCCTTGACCGCCGGTGCCCCCGGCGCCGCCAGTGCCGCCGTTGCCGCCGTTGCCGCTTGTGCCGAAATGGTCGAACAATCCACCAAGGCCGGCCATCCCGCCCTGACCGCCAGTGCCGCCCTGAGTGCCGTGACCGCCGTTGCCGCCGTTGCCGCCCGTGGATAGACCGTCGATGGGGCTGCCGCCTTGGCCACCTGTGCCGCCAGTGCCGCCTGTGCCGCCAGTGCCAGTTAGCAACCCACTGCCACCGCCGGCGCCGCCGCTGGCGCCGTTGAAGCCCGCGAAGCCCTTAGCACCCGCCCCGCCCGCCCCGCCGGCGCCGGCGCCGCCGTTGCCGAACAGGAAGGCGCTGCCACCGCCACCGCCGGCCTGCCCGGGCGCACCCGACCCGCCGTTGCTGCGTCACCGAAGAGCCAGCCGCCGTTCCCACCGGCCTGCCCGGTACCGGCCGCACCATTGGCGCCGTTACCGAACAGCGGGCGCCCCGTCAGGTCCAACACCGGCGAGAACGGACTGGCCGCGAGAGCTTGTGCCGCTGTCCCCAGCGGCGAGGCGTTAACCGCCTCGGCTGCCGCGTATGCGCCGCCGGCCCCGGTCAATGACTGCGCAAATTCGGTATGCCACGCCGCCGCTTGCGCGCTCAGAGAATGAAACTCCTGACCGTGGGCGGAGAACAGCGCCGCTATCGCCGCCGACACCTCATCGCCGGCAGCCCTAACCACGCCCGTGGTCGCCGAAGCGGCAACGGCATTCGCTGCGCGCACCGCCGAACCGATGATGCCCACTTCGGCTGACGCTGCCGCCAAAGCCTCGGGAGTTGCCACCACGAATGACATCAAGTTCCTCGCCCCCCACCGCCGAGGGCCGGTGTCTCCCCTTGGCCGGGAATCGTATCTCGACCGGCGGTCGCTCTTAAGAGCTTTCCTTGTACTGAGAAGCAGCCGCCGCCGAGACCACAAAAGTCCCATGGTTGGCAGCCCGCTTTGTGCGCCAGGTCCGCGTGTGTGGAGACGACGTCATCGGACCCGCCGAGTAGCCGATTCCCAAGGGCCGGTGTCACTGCCGTGTGGTTGGTCAACATTCAGCGGCCAGTCTCAACCAGGTTGGCCGGATTGGCCGGTTTTGCCGGGGCTGCCGTTCGCGCCGGTGCTGGCGCCGGGTGAGCCGGCCGCGCCGCCAGTGCCGCGGGCGCCGGAGCTCCCTGCGTCACCGCCAGCGCCGACCGGGACGCCGGCCGCGCCGTTGGCGCCATTACCTCCGTTGCCGCCATTACCGCCGGTGCCACCGTCACCGCCGGCGCCGCTCACCGAGAACCCACCGGCCCCGCCGGTGCCGCCAATGCCGCCGTTACTTCCTTGGCCGCCGTCGCCACCGGCGCCGTCCGGGACACCGATGCTGCCGGGCGCGGCGTTGCCGCCGCCCGCGCCGTTGCCGCCGTTGCCAGCGGCGCCGCCGGCCCCGCCATGCCCTGACTGGGCCTCGCCGCCGGCCCCGCCGTAGCCGCCCGGGCCGCCTCCTCCGCCGGGACCGCCGTCACCGCCGTTTCCCCCTCCCGGCGGGACCACCCCAATTGATAGCGGCGCCGCCTTGGCCGCCGCTGGCGGCGGTGCCGCCGTTGTTGCCGGCCCCGCCGTTACCGCCGTTACCTGACCCCAGGGCGGCACCGCCGGCCCCGCCGGTGCCCCCATAGCCGCCTGACCCGCCGAAGCCGCCGGTCCCGCCGTCGTTTAGGAGGACAGCGTCGACGCCGGCGCCACCCGCGCCGCCAATACCGCCAGCCCCGGCGGTGCCGGCGTCCCCGCCATTACCCCCGTTGCCTGACCCGAGGGCCGCCCCGCCGGCACCGCCGGTGCCCGCGTCCCCGCCGTTACCGCCCGGCCCACCGGCAGCACCGTTCACCCCGGCACCACCGGTGCCCCCGAGGCCCCCTTACCGCCCACCCCGCCGTTACCGCCGCTACCTGACCCCAGGCCCTCGCCGCCGACCCCACCGGCTCCGCCGTTGCCGCCGCTGCCAGCGGCGCCGCCATAGGACCCGTCGGACACGGTGCCCCCGTTGCCGCCGGTGCCCCCGTTGCCGCCGTTGCCGCCGGTCCCGGCGACACCGCCGTTGCCGGCGGCGCCTGACCCCAAGGCGGCGCCGCCGGCGCCGCAATTACCCCCGGCCCCGCCGGCGCCGCCGTTGCCGCCCCAGCCGCTGGCGTTCACGGCGGTGCCGCCGTTCCGCCGTCCGCCGGTCCCGCCGCCGCCCGCGTTCCCGCCGGTCCCGCCGTTCCCGATAACGACCCGCCCTTACCGCCAGTGCCGCCGTTGCCGCCGGTCCCCCCAGCCGTGCCACTGGCGCCGTTTCCGTTCGCGTCGGGCGGGCCGCCATTAACACCCGACGCGCCGTTGCCGCCGGTCCCGCCGTTACCGCCGTTGCCGTGCTGGCCGCCGTTGCCGCCGGCGCCGCCGTTGCCGCCGCCGCCGGTGGTGGGGCTAAAGCCGGCCCCGCCGTTGCCGCCGTTGCCGACCGCGCCGCTGACCGCTGCGCCGTCGCTGCCGCTGATACCGGCACTACCGCCGCCGCCCGCAGTGGTGCCAGCCGTGCCGCCTTTACCACCGGCGCCGGCAGCCCCGGCATTACCGCCGTTGCCGCCATCGCCGCCCGCCCCCAGCTTGCCGTCCGAACCCGCCACCGCGCTCGCGCCAGCCGCGCCGTCGCCACCGTCACCGGGTGTACCGGGGTTGCCGCCGGCGCCGCCTCGACCACCATTGCCGTTGGCGCCCACGCTGCCGTGCGCGGCCGTGCCTCCATTGCCGCCGGTCCCACCGCCCCCGCCGGTGCCGCCGTTACCGCCGTTACTGCCGTCGCCGCCGGCGCCGTTGTTCGTGCCGGATATTCCGGTCGCGCCAGCGGCGCCGCTACCGCCCGTGCCGCCAGTACCACCGGTCCCGCCGACTCCACCGGCCCCGCCGTTACCGGACATCGAGCCGCCCAGGCCTCCGCTGCCGCCGCTGCCACCTGCACCACCCGTGCTGCCACCGGTGCCACTGTCGCCCGGGTTGACACCGTTGGTGCCGCCGATGCCGGCCCCCCCGCTGCCGCCAGCGCCGCCGGACCCACCATTACCGAACACCCCGCCGTCGCCGCCGATGCCCCCGTTGCCGCCGGTGCCACTGGTGTCGCCCGGCATGGCCGACCCGCCCGTGCCGCCGGTACCGCCGGTGCCTCCGGTACCCGAGGCGCCGAGGCTGCCACCGGACCCGCCGCTGCCCGCGGCACCGCCGGTCCCGGCCGTGCCGCCGGTCCCACCGTTACCCCCGGTGCCTGCGCCCGAACCGGTGTCAGCAAGACCAGTACCGCCTTGCCCACCTTGCCCGCCTTGCCCGCCGACGCCGCCATTGCCGTTGATTGTGTTGGCGGTGCCCGCACCACCGACACCGCCCTGGCCTCCGTCACCGCCCTGAGTACCCTGGCCGCCGCCGGTGAGTTCCTTGGAGCCCGGCCCCGCCCGTGCCGCCGGTGCCGCCCGCACCCGCGCTTGCGCCCGCGCCACCCGCTGCTCCACCTGTGCCCCCGGTGCCGCCCGCCCCAGCGCCCGAGCCTGTGTCCGCCACACCGGTGCCGCCTTGGCCGCCTTGGCCGCCGGTCCCGAAGCCGCCATGGGCACCCTCGGCACCGAACAACGAGCCCCCACCGCCTGCCCCGCCGACCCCGCCGTCGCCACCGGTGGCACCTGCCGCCGGTCGGACTAGCGGCCGTACCCGTAGCGCCGAACCACCTATCCCACCCGCGCCGCCGGCACCGCCGGCCCCGCCGCTACCGAACAACAACCCACCTCGACCACCAGCACCGCCCACGCCGCCGGTGCCACCGTCGGTCGGCGCACTGCTCGACGAACCCGCCGTGCCCGTCACCCCGGCCCCGCCGGCCCCACCATGACCACCACTGCCGAACAGGAACGCGCTACCGCCCGCGCCGCCGACGCCGTCCCGTGCCGCCCCCCGGACCCCCGTTACCGCCGTTACCGAACAGCCACCCACCGGCCCCGCCGGCCTGCCCGGTACCGGCCGCCCCGTTAGCGCCGTTGCCGAACAGCGGGCGCCCCGTCAGATCCTTCACCGGCGAAAACGCCGCCAAGTCCTGCGCCGCAGCCTGCAACGGCGACGCATTCGCCGCCTCGGCCGTCGCATACGCTCCCCCCCGCGCCAGTCAAGGCCCGCACGAACTCGGCATGAAATACCGAAGCCTGCGCACTCAGCGCCTGATACTCCTGGCCGTGGCTAGAAAACAGGGACGCTATCGCCGCCGACACCTCATCGCCGGCGGCGGCTAACACCGTCGTGGTCGCCCGAGCTGCCGCAGTATTGGCTGCGTTCAGCGTCGAGCCGATGCTGCCCATATCCGCTGCCGCCGCTGCCAACGTCTCGGGGGCTGCCACCACGAACGACATCGCCGTCTCGCTTTCGACCGCCCACGGCGGCGTCGCCCCCTGGCCGGGAATCGTATCCCACCCATCGCGGTTTTGACTAGTCATCGCCACGCCAAAATAAATTACGCCCGCGTCAAATATCGGCGAGGAAACAGATTCCGCTAGAACGTGATTCAGAAGCGGGGCCCGCGCCGACTGGCCGCCGAGCTGCGAGCTAGCTGGCTGCTAGGCGGCCCGTCACGACTCGCTCGACATCTTCGCGCTTCAGGCTGAAGTGTTTGAGAGCCAGCTCCGTGTGCTCGTCGCGCTTTCGCAGAAGGTCATGCCACATTTTCGTGATTGGAGCCGTGTCGGGTCTGCGGCCTTGCTTTATCGTCTCGGTGACGGCGGGGAATCCAACTCCTACGATTGTCTTGACTCCGTTGGTGATTTGGCCTACCGCACTTTCGAGCGGCGTACCGTGAAGCACCAGGACGGCACGAAATAGCGGGGTTGAATGTTGTTCGTGAATTTGTGTGCGAAGTCCCTGATGCGCTCGACAATCTCGTCGCCGTAAGTTTGGCCGCCCCTCAGCCCGCTCGGGGTACGTTGCTGACCCACATCGAAGGTGGGGTCCAGGTCGTCTAAATACTGGGTGAAGGTCAGAAAGTCGATGCCCGTCCAGACCATTGCTCCCCAAATCTCGCTGAGGGCGTCAATACACTCGCGCCGTCTGCCTACTTCGTGGTCAACAAGCCGGTCTACCTGTCCTCGCCTGGCTTCGCGCTGCGCATCGCGTGCCTGCCTTTGTGCGATGTTGGCCTGCCGCAGCGCGACAACTACAGCCGCCAGCGTCGCGGCACCTGATAACCATGCTGCGACCGGTCCCCATTGGTTCGCGCCCCATTCCTGCCCGACTCCGGCGCCGAGCAGGAAGACCAGGGCCAGGGCGCCGCAATTACTGCGACTATCAGCCACGCTGGCGGGAGGCCGTCGTCGCCGGACGGCTCATTCACGTTGGTCACGTCACGAAGTAAACCAGGATGCCTGAGCTGCGTCGTCTCTCATCCGCGCCGGATTCGAAGCCGGCATCGCCGGCGACCAATTCGCGGAGCCGGCGGCGTGGCTGTCGGTGCCGCGTGTGTATCAGATTCGCGCGGGTCGGCGATAGGTAGAGGGGTGGGGAGGGCGTTACGTACGGCGCCTGAAAACCCACCCGGTCGCGTTATCGGTTGGTCCCGTCTAGCCAGAGCCGCTCTATGCGCCTCTCTCCTTAGGTCCGTGTGGGTGTGGTCATCCTTCAGTTGCATACGACGGGAGGGATTGCCCTCATCGAGCCAAGCCTCGAATGCAACTTCCTCGACGCTGAGATTTTCTGTGGTCCATTCAGTTTCGTCATCGAGCACCGTTTCTACCCAGTCCCGCTGCTGATGCATCTCCCACACGACAGGCGCGGTCTCCTTCGCAAGACTAGGGATGTCCACATCAAATCTAGTGTAATGCTTAACAATACGCTGTTGCAGTATGTAGATGCCACGGTCGCTCAGCGACGCGATGCGGACGTCGAGACGCAAAAGCCCGGAGGGCGCCGCTGTGACATCAACGAACTTCGTAGCGTAGTGCTTGCCGTCCACGAGTTCAGCAAGCGGCATTATCCTCAGGTTTCCGTTCCATCCATTTCCCTTGACTTTGCTGTGCTCCTCAACCGGCGCAACGGTGACGCGTGGACGAAGCTGTGTGCCTTCACGCATCGCGCAAGGATGCGCTACTACCTGTACAAGGCGCGGCTCGTCTCCGAAGCCTGGTAAGACGATATCTCTGAACACATCACCCTGAAAGATGGGGCGACTTAGCGCGACGTCGCCACGCTCGTCGTAAAGGTGTTCCGGGTCAATAGATTCCATGTCTATCGTTACTCACCACGTATGCGGATTGAACGCATCCCGTCTGTATCGTCGAACACCTCGAACTTGCTACGGCTAGCGCGCCAATCGGGCCGGATTTCGTCGAGGATGTGCTCGGCATTCGCGCGCTGCTCGGCAATATCGAGGAGCGCCATATCTTTTCCGTCGAGGTACAGGTCCAGAGGCCGGATGTAGTAGCCCGCGGCCAAGGGAAGCTCCATCTCCATCCAAGTTGCTGGGTCTTCAATACCCGCTTCCTCTTCGAGCATGTCGAGAAGGGCTGCGAACTTTGCGAGTCGACTTCGGCTTTCGGGCGATGCATCATTACCATTGCGCCACTTACGAACTGCCGAAACACTCACGTCGGCAACCTGGGCAATGTGCGTCCATGCCATGCCGCGCTGATACGCGAGTTCGTTAAGGAGGGCAGGGACATCATGCCTGCTCTTATTGCGTGTCCACTGGTCTAGGTTCAGCGCACGGAGCCTATCGTGCAAGTCGTGCGCTCGCCCCCCGTGCAAGTCGGCCTCTGTTCGGATTTCACCGACTTCCATTGACAATGCGCGAGTTCCTATTGGGGCTACTTTGTAGTCTTTGACGTCGCCCGTGCTTGTGCCGGTACTGGTCAATGGCGTAGCTGGCGTCGTCATGAAGTCGCTCCTCGAAAGAGGTTTCGGGCGTCCTCGGTAATCGCACGCTGGAACGTTGCACCCACTGGTTCATGGACCGCGTCAAGGATGGTCGTCACTTCGTCCGCATCCAGTCGAACCACATCCTCCCCATTGAAATCACGGAATCCGTCGAAGTCTAGAACGAAGAACGGGCCTGGTTCGAACTTCTGCCGATTCAGAAGATGCGGCTGGACGACGGAGGGTTGATTGAGTGCCGCGTACTGAAACGTGAGGCCCTTCCCGTCGCCGAGGTCGAACGTGACAAGCCCTTGCGCATTGCGGGCAGCGATACCGTCAGGGCCTACTGCCAGAGGTCTGATGAGACTGGGGTCAATCCACTTGCCCCACGCGCGTACATCGGTTATCGGCTCCGGCACTCTGACTTCGTCGATATAACGGAGACCCACACGCATCAGTGCGGGACGCACGTGAGCATTGATGAGTGCTCCGCATACAGCGGTCACAGCCACACGGAAGTCTTCGAATTCCCGGTACGCGGTTGTCTCACATATGAACGAAGACGGTGTGATTGTGACTGACTCAGTTTTAGCCGTATTCATCAACACAATCCGGCGCTCTTGTTCCACCTGGGGGAGAACACCGGGGCTAAGGTTCGCGACATTGAACGTGACGTTTGTCTGCGGCGTGCTGAGCGGGAAGCGCTCTTCCAGTGCGATAGCCACCGCATCGAGTGTTTTCTGCTGCCGCAGACGGGGAGAATCTGTGAACCGAATCTCGGTTGTGACCAGTGCCAGCGGCGCGTGGGAGAAGACCTCCCGGTTGGGGTACATGCCTGCTCAACCTATCTGCCTGGTACCAGAGACGTACCTAAATGCGCACCGGAAAGTGTACCAAAATTGGTACCGTTCGGAACCGACCCGGCTAGCCGGGGTTTGCTGGCCATCCAGAGCGGCTTTGGAATCGCGCAAGAATCGCGCAGAAGGTTGTCGCCAGGCTTGAGCCGATTTTGGGCAACCGACAGAACCAACCCCCTGACCTGCCGCGATGTCGCACAACCGTCAGGGCTTGCCGCGACAAACCGCCAGGTCGGGCCAACGCGTCTCGTTTGCATCGAGAAGGTCAGGGGTTCGAATCCCCTTAGCTCCACCCTTAGCTCCACCCTTAGCTCCACCGAGAAAGCCTAGTTCAGGGGCGCTTTTCCCCTCGGTCCGCTGTTACGTAGCAGTCCGTACCCGGTCCTGGCTAATACCGCTAGAACAGAAGTCAGCACTTGAATCCGGTTTTTTCAGTTCGCTTTGCACGGAGGGGCTCTCCTTATCTTCAGCCGCATCATCTTCCGCGGCATCTCGGACTGGCTCACCGACGTTTCAGCGTTCTTCTGTACCGACGGTCCTGCCATCAACGTCTCTGGTGTCACGGATTACCTAGAGTTCGTTCGAGGGGCGCAGAAGATTTCCTACTCCGTGTGGTTCGCGCCACTCATGCTTCCTGGCCTGTTGCTCACGATCGTGGCTTTGCTGCGCCGGCGGGTCGGAAGCCTTCGGCTGCAAGCCACGCTCGAGCCCGGCCGCGTTGGCGCTCATTGGAGAGCAGGTAGTAGCGCTGTAGGTCGTGGGGCCAGCAAGAGAGCACCTCTTTGAATCGCCGGAAGGCGCCTTTCCCGGTGATCGCAGTCTGCAGACGCTCGACGAGTGCGGGATCTTCGACCGTGGCAATGAACAGTTCCATATCCCGATAGCCCTCCCTCGAGCCTAAGCACGCCACGTGGAGCGAGCGGTCCTCGTCATCCTCGTCGCCGTCATCCCCTCCATCGTCCATGGTGTCCGGCCAGCACGCACCGGATCGTAGGTCGATGCGACCGCTGCCGCAGAGCGGATCGCCTTCGAGTAGTGAAGCCAGCTCATCGAGATCGACCGGTATTGAGCGAAGCAGCGGGGTGGCGCCTCGGCCCAGGGCCGCCTGCAGCTGGTCGGCCAACTCCTCGTCGCCGTGCCAGTACCGCTCTCGCAGCGCCGCCACGCATTGTGTGGCCAAGTCGACCGCTCCCTCCACATGCTGTGCGATCGCGTCGAGCAGGCCATCGCCGGCTAGCTGCAGTACCTGCTCGGTTAGCCGTTCACCCACCACCCCCACGACGGACCCGTCAGCGTTGTAAACGCCAGCGCGTAGCGCTGTGACCGCCCCGGCGTCCCACTGGCTCACAAGGCAACCGTAATCAGTCCGACAGTTGACTACCAGACCCACGTTTCGCGCCGCGCCTGAGCATCCAGGCGCCCGCGCCGCGCGGTAGGAGTAGGATTCAGTCCTACTCAACAATGGAGGTCGGTCATGCGAACGACGCGGCAATTGAGCATCACACTCCCAAACGAGATGGCTGAAGCGCTGCGCCACCGGGTGCGCTCAGGGGAATACGCCAGCGAAAGTGAGGTGATCCGCGAGGGCCTGCGGGCGTTGTTCGCCCGCGATCAGGCTATTGAAGCCTGGCTTCGTGACGAGGTTGCCGCCGCGTACGACGCGGTGGTCGCCGACCCTGCGCGCGCCGTCACTGCGCAGAGGGTGCGGGCGCGGCTGGCCGCCGAGCAGGCCGGGAGCGTGTGAGTCCCAGCGTCGTCTTCACGCCCGAGGCGGAAGATCAGCTCGCCGAGCTGTACCGCTATATCGCCGCCGCGGGGTCGGCCGAAGTCGCGGCGCACTACACGGAGGCGATCGTCGCTTACTGCGAGGAGCTGGCCGCATTCCCGCATCGCGGCAGCGCGCGCGACGACATCAGGTCTGGACTGCGCACAATCGGCTTCAGGCGACGGGTCGTTATTGCATTCGCTGTGTTGGACCAGACCGTGGCGATCATCGGCGTCTTCTACGGCGGGCGCGATTACGAGGCGGTTCTGAGTGATCCGGAGGGCGCGTCGTAGTAGCCGACTCGGCCACGTGTCGATTAGGGTCCAGCACTGTTGCGTCGCGCAACACGCCGAGGCATATCCGCAGGAAACAGAGCACCCGCGTAACGACACCGAATGACAGAACCTGCAGTTCAGAGCCTGTTTCCGCAGGTACGCTGCGGGGTTCGAATCCCCTTAGCTCCACCAGAAAATCCGCGGTCAAGGCTGCTTTTCGAGGTTACGTCGGGAGCGACGTAAGAACTGCCACGTTTACCGGTACACCGAGGCGGCGTTGCTCGAGCTGCCAGCTGACTTCGGCTATCTTGGCTACGCTCAGCGCAATAAGGCGTTCCGTTGGTCGCCTAATCGCCCGACGGTCCGCGAGACCAAATCCAGGGAGACCGTGCTTCGGCACGGTGAACCGCGCCGCTGTGGCCGCGGGATCCACGGCGGCGAAATTTCACCCCTTCCAGGAGACAGGGCGAGACGGCCATGATGGATGAGCATGCGGGACCCAGACAGACTGAATTCCTCGATGAGCGGCTCGAGTACCGTCGATTGTTCTCGGAGGTCTGGGGGACGTTCCTGCTGGTGATGGTCGCCGCCGGTGCCGGCGCGGTCGGCGCACAGCCCTACGGCGGCGGGCTAACCCTTCCGGTGAAGGTGATAGCGCCCGGCGTGATGGTCATGGCGGTCATCTACTTCATGGGCACCATTTCCGGTGCACATTTGAATCCGGCCGTGACGTGGGCGTTCGCGTTGCGCGGCAACTTCCCGTGGCGCCGCGTGCCGGGTTACATTGCGGCGCAGGCGATCGGGTCGTTTCTGGCGTGCCTGTTCCTGCAGTGGACGATCGGCGGGATCATCCACGGCGCGACGGTGCCGGCTCCTCGTGTGCCCGACTGGGTGGCCGTCGCGATCGAGGGTGTGCTCACGCTCGGCCTCGTCAGCGTCATCCTGGGCACGTCGTCCGGTGCCCGGAACATCGGAACCAATGCCGCGATCGCAGTCGGCGGGTACATCGGAATCGTCGCCGTGTGGGCTGCGCCGGTCACGGGTGCATCGATGAACCCGATGCGCTCGCTGGCGCCCGACGCCGTCGGCGGGCAGTTGAGCACGTATTGGATCTACCTGGTCGGACCAATGATCGGCGCGAGCGGCGCCGTCGGGTTCGAGTACATCTTGAAGGGTCGGGCCACAGCCGCCGGCGCGGAGGCGGCCCAGGGCACGCTCGACGCAGACGGCACCGCCGACCTATAGTTACTCTTCGGTTCGTCCGGACTTCCGGGACCTCAGCATCGGCCGCCACCGGGTTACTTCTGTGCAACTGACTCGTTGTGTCTCATGGAATCTGCAGATCTGCAGTTCATCTGCGGCGCATCCGTGACCGAAGTTCCACGGAACCCAGGACATCTAGGATGACCATCGATCAAACTGGTATCTATGGCCTACCTCAAGCCCCCCTGGTTCACCGCTAAGATCTTCAACCGGATTGCGATGGCGACCGGGATGAGCAATGTCGAGACGCTGACCCTGACGAAACGCAGCACCAAGGAAGCCCAGAAGATCCCCGTTGTCACGGTTGAGGTCGACGGGGTCAGGTATCTGGTGTCCACCCGCGGCGAATCCCAGTGGGTGAAGAACGTGCGGGCCAACCCCCAGGTGAGCATCGCGACGAAGGTCGGCACGGTCCATTACGTCGCCGCCGAGACGCCCGTGCAGGACAGGAGGACCATCCTGGACGCGTACAAAGTAAAGGCCGGAAAGGTGGTCGAGGGCTACTTCGAGAAACTGCCCGACCCTGTCGATCATCCGGTATTCGCGCTGCACCCCGCATAGTCGCTGCAGGTCATGCCCCCAGCCCGCCCAGCCTGGCGTGGGTGCGTCGGATTCAATCACGCGGTCCAGTCGCCGTCGAGCGCCCGGCCTCAGGCCATTGTGATTCGATTTGTGAACGAAATGGGGCGCAACTGGCGAGATCTCATGGGATGCGGCGTGGTGGTGCTCAACGCCGACGAGATTACTGCGGGGGCGCCGCGAACGCCTGTCATCGGACCGGGTCGAGATGGCTCCGCAGGGATCGCAGTTGAGCCGAAGTCCCGAGGGCGATCAGGATCGTGTCGGGATCCAAGCGTGTGTCCCGAGCCGGGTTCGCGATAAACTGGCCACTCGCGATCCTTATGGCCAGCACCAACGCCCCGGTCGTAAACCCAACCGGCGCATCGGCCAAACACCGACCGACCATAGGCGAGGCGGGACTGATCTTTATTTCCTCGATTCGGTAGTCGAGAGTCTCGTCGTGCATCACGACGTCGAGGAACTCGGCCACGTGAGGGTGCAACGCAAACGCCGCCATCCGCTGCCCACCGATCAGTTGCGGATTGACGGCCCGGTTGGCGCCGGCCCGCAACAATTTGGACTTCGAGTCCTCCGTGCGGGCTCGGGCGATGATGACGAGATCGGGTCGCAACGCTCGACTGGACAAGGTCACGTAAACGTTGTTCGCATCGGTGTTCAGCGCCGCGATCAGCCCGTAGGCGTGCCCGATGCCGGCGGCCTGCAGGATGTCGTCGTCGGTGACATCGCCCAGCAACGTCGGATAGTCGAGACCCAGCAGACAAGCGGGGTCTTGGTCGACGACGACAACCTGCTTCCCTAGCGCGTCGAGATACAGCACGGCGGCCCGACCAACGCGGCCCCCTCCGCAGATGATGAAATGACCAGTCATCTGGCGTATCTGCCGGTCCATCCGTCGCCTCCTCAGCTGCTGGCGTAGGTGCCCCTCGATGAGCGCTTCGAGGACGATCCCGAACGCGTATAGCGCGGTTCCCACACCCACGAGAATCAGCACGATCGTGAACAACTCGCCCACCGTGGACAGCGGGTGAACCTCGCGGAAACCTACCGTTGTGATCGTCGTGACCGTCTGATACAACGCGTCGACAAATCCGAACCCGAGGATCGCATAGCCGACAGTCCCGGCAACGATCACCAACGAAAACGCTAACAGCGCTCTGCTAATCCGCCGCAGAGAATTCACCTCGTAGATTCTGCCGCGGCGAAGAAATAGCTATGCGGGCAGATCGACCCGCAGCGCCAGGTGTTCATCGAGTATTCGGCGCAGTGCGGCGTCCATCGCATGCGCGGATGCGAGGTCGCGGCCGAACCGGCTGTCCACCGCGACTATCACGCCCTCACGCAGTTCGGCGGTGTCGACCTGATCGATGAACGGATCGAACAACGCGGGCGGCGTGGCGAGGTAATACAGCGCCCGGCGCGATTCGTTCAACCCGGCGGCATACATCAGTCCGTGTTGGGTGATCACAAAGAGTTCCGAGGTGATCCTGGCGTTCTGGGTCTCGGCTTTGGCCCATGCCATTGCGGCGCACCGGGTCTGTGCCAACCTATCCGGGACGTCGTCACTCAGCGTGAGTAACCTTTCGACGAGCGCTCCACCCATTCGCGGATATGCGTCGATGGCGGGCCTGAAGTACCGCTGGAAGATTTCGCCGAAAAAGTCGTACATTTGCTCGTTCATGGCAGCTCCCGAGGTTTCAGACCGACACCTCAATTGTGCGCCTTTTTTTCGTCGGGAGCGCCGTCCGACTCGTGTAGAACTCCCGGAGCCGGTAGCGGTCTGCTCGTAGCACGGTCAGCGGCGGGATCGTAGGGCACGGTGCGCGTGCGGCCAGAACGGGAGTCCGGCGAAGAACGTGGCTCCTGTCGCGATGACGCCGACCGCAGCATCCACGCTTTTGCGGCCGTCGGAAGCCCAGTACACATCCTCCAGGTCGAGCAACAGCGCCAGTTCGTCGACGACGAGGGCAGCCGCCGACCCGTACGCGATCGCGACAACGGGATGACGCCGTTGCTTCTCCGACCCGCGCAATCCGACCATCCCCACTGCGGCGAGCAACGCGATGCCGATGTTGTAGTGATGGAAGTGTCGGCCACCGAAACTGATGCCCCCACCCGTCGGACCGTGCCCACCACGAATCCAATGGGTAAGGATCCTGAGGCCGGCGAACGCGATCGTGAACGCCGCCCACGACATGAGCGCCGATTGCTCGGCCGGATCGAGCCGTTTACCCCACTCGTGGCGCAACCGGGACCATCGCCCCGTGTCCCGGGAAACCTCACCAACCAGGGAGGAGGCAGCAGTAGGGTCCGCGGGTTGGCCCGCGCGTGCAGAAGAACCCGACCTCGGATCGGACATTTTTCTCACCTCCGAAGACGACGGTGACACTGTAGTCGCCTACGGTGACCCAGCGGTTCGGTGACGTACCCCATCAACCGTGTCTGTTCTCGGGTGTCGTTTGGCAGCGCTGCGTGCGAACCTGGTAATCGTCTCGGGTTACCCCGTTTAAAAATGGGGGTGCCCGCTGGTTTGGAGATTGTGGACGACGAGTCCGATGGCCCATTGGATTGCCTCGATGGCGTCGTCGGGGCTGGCCCCCCAATGTGCGACGAGGCGCTCGTATGAAGCCGGGCTCCACAACACGTCGAGCACGCCGGCAGCGAGCGCCTGGTGTTTCGGCGACCAGTTAGGCGCGGCTGAAGCGACCGCGTTGCGCAGCGCGTTGCCGCGGGCGCGGTCCATGGATGTGAAAGCCGGGTCTTCTGGCTCGGCGACAAAAGACGACACTGACAATGACGACAGCGCTTCGAAGACTCGCCGGGTTACTACGGCGATGCCGTCGAGGTCGAGGCCGTCATAAGTCACGCCGGCCCGTTCCTGCAGTCGTTGCATGACTGCGGCGTGCAGTTCGCGTTCGTTAGCGAAGTGGCGGAATACGCTGCGTTTGTTCACCCCGGCGCCGTCGGCGACGGCCTGAAACGTCATTGCGCTCCAGTCCAAATTCGGCAGCCCTTCTACGAGCGCTACGCCGGCGCGAACGATCCGCTCCCGGGTCTGGGCGGCACGCTGCTCACGCACGGGACTGTGGTAGCGCCGCGGCTCGCGCGCCTGAGGGTCCGGTGTAGTGGCCATTGACAGCTCCTCAAAATTGCCGTCATCATGATGACACCAATTACCGGTTTTGTTTCAGCGGGGCAATCTCCGCCCTCGGACCATCTTGTCGTGACTTCGCGCGATGTCCAGCACAGCGCCGCTAAAGGAGAACCGCTCATGGATTCGGTCGACGCCTTGCTCGACGCGGCATGCGACGACACCGGCCGCGATGATTTCGGGGCCGACGGTTTCCGCGAGGGACTAGACGTACTGGTCGGCTCGGTGGACTCCGAGGCTGACCTCAACCCGATCGGCGAGTTCATCGTGCGTGACTTGATCATGAAAGCGCTGACCAACCGACTCCGCATCGAGGACTGGTACCGGCGTCATCCTGAAATCGCTGAGGAGGTCATCGATCCCCCCTTGGTCGGGCTCGGTCTCCCACGTACTGGATCGACCGCCCTGTCGTTCCTGCTGGCCGAAGATCCGCAGGCGCGTTCGCTGCGTCGGTGGGAAGCGGCCGAGCCGTGCCCGCCGCCGTCGACCGTGCAAGGGCCAGATCCGCGTATCGCGGCCGCCGAGGCGCAGAAAGACATGATGGACGCCGCCGCACCGCGGCTGGCTGCGCTGGTGCCGTCGACACCGACGGGACCCGAGGAATGCCAGGATCTGATGGCGCTGGATTTCAAGAGCCATTACTTTCAGGCATTCGCCCACATCCCGAGCTACTCGCGATGGTTTCTTGATGCCGATCTCACGGCGACTTACGCTTACGAGCAAAGAGCCTTGAAATTGCTTCAGTGGGGTCAACCCCGACGTCCGTGGCGGTTGAAGTGCCCGACGCACCTGCTGTTCATGCCGTACCTGGATGCGGCGTTCCCCGATGCCCGTTACGTGTGGACGCACCGCGATCCCTCCGAGGTGATCGTCTCGGTCGCAGATTTGTACGCCGAGACCATGCAGATGACCTCGAATACGATTGATCGCGCCTACCTGGGCCGGTTGAATGTCGAGCACTGGTCTACCGGTATGCAACGGGCGCTGGACTTTCGCGACGCCAGCAATGACGACCGCTTCTTCGATCTGGATTTCCGCACGGTGCAGGAAGATCCGCTTGGATCGGTGCACCGACTCTACGAATGGCTGGGCGAGCCGGTCACCCCAGAGTTTGAGGCAGGCATGCAGCGGTGGTGGCAAGCCGAGGCAGCCAACCGCGCGGCGAACACCCATCCTGATCCGGCCACGTTCGGCCTCGTGAAGGCCGAGCTACGCCCGGTGTTCGCCAACTACATCAACCGTGCACGCGAGTGGACCGCCGCCTCCGCGGCAAAAAGTCCCATCTGAAACTCCCGAGAAACGGACATTAGCAATGACCATCGATCTGACCGGCGGCCTGGGTCACGAGCGGGAGTTCGTCTGGGCGCGTCAACCCGAGGACCCCGAAGCCCGGGAATCGGTAAACGCGTGGATCTGGGATGACAGTGGCACGTTCGGCATCCCCCGCATCGGTGTCGAGGCCGTCGCCGATCAATGGGACACCCACGACATCCAGGTCAATCTCGCCTTCGCCGATGGGCGAGTGTTCAACATCTTCGGCAACGGCCCGGTGCACGACCCGATCGGCGCCGACGGCAAACCGCGGGTGCTCGGTGCCGGCCCGCTGTCGTTTGAGATGGTCGAGCCCTACCGACATCTGCATGTCACTCTCGACGGACAGGCCATCGCCACAACCGTCGACGCCCAAATGGACGGGTGGATGCCGTGGTTGGCCGACGGTGACCTCGTCCCCGTCACCGCCTCGATCGACATCCACCCAGTGTCACCGCCGTGGGAGAACGGCTCAACCAGCGACGAGGCACGGCGCATCCTGTCCACCCAGGAGGAGGGCCACCTCATCGGCTACCCCTGGCGCTTCGAGCAACTTTGCCGCGCTACCGGGACCATCACCGTCGGCAACGAAACCCACACTCTTAACGGCGGCGCCAACCGGATCCGACGCCAGGGTGTGCGTCGCCTGGCATCGCTGTGGGGCCACGTCTGGCAAGCCGCCTCGTTCCCCAGCGGGTTCGGATTCGGATTCCAAATTTACCCGCCCCGCAAAGATGGGAAGCGGACCTACAACGAGGGCTACATCGTCGACAACGGCAAACTCATCGGCGCCCGGGTAGTCAAGGCGCCCTTCCTGCACACGCTGCAACCGTGCGACGAGGACGTCTCACTCGTCCTGGACGCCGGTGGCAAGACCCTGGAAATCGAGGGCCGAACCATGATGTCGACGTTCATGATCATGCCCCCCGAAATCAACGGCGGCCTGCAGCTGCAGCAGGCGCTGGTCCGATACAGCTTCAACGGCGAGACAGCAGTCGGAATGCTGGAACGCTCGATCACGCCGGATCAGATTTAGCGCCTGACAGGCCACCAGGCGCAGCCTTAAGCGTGATAATCCAAGCATAAGACTGGCCAGCGTTCCTTCCAGTGACCCTGGCGTTGCTTATGCTTGATTTTCCGAGCATAAGGAGACACATGGCCAGGCCGCGCAGGACGAGGAGACCTCAACCCGACCTCTCCATGCCTGAAATAGCACGCTTAGGGCGAGTCTTTGCGGACCGCAGAATCGAGCTCCGTTTGACCCAACAGGCACTTGCAGATCTAGCTGGCGTCTCGCGCTCGAGCGTGCAGTCGCTTGAGCGCGGGGACGGCTCGATCAAATTTGGCTCTGTCGCAGAGATCGCGGACACACTCGGCATGCATATCGACGTGGGCTCGAAAACGGAATGACACCTGCAAGTTCCGACCTACGCGAAACGACCCGCGCTGACGTCTACGTCAACGACCACCTTGCCGGGTCCATGGTTCGTGGGACCGACGATTCCATCAGCTTCAACTACATCGATACCGAACATGTCGCCAAAACCCGCGTTCGTGAACAGTCTGTCTCGTGGTCGCTTCTTAGAACGAGAGACCGCCCGCCTGTAATTACCGCGGGTGGTGCTGTCGCGCCGTTCTTCGCCGGACTCCTGCCAGAGGGAGTCCGACTCGGCGTTGTCATGTCCTCTACAAAGACGTCCGCAGATGACCACCTCACGCTGTTGCTCGCTATAGGCGCTGACACGATCGGCAACGTGCGCGTGCTGCCAGCTGGGGTCCAACCCACCGAACAGATTCCGATGTTTGTGCCCGAGCGCGACAACGACTTTCGTGCGGTCTACAAAAAGCTGATCGGATCGGTGAATGCCGACCCGGTCGGATTGGCGGGTGTCCAGCCGAAGGTGAGCGCAGCAACGTGGTCGGCGCCTACTCGAACGACGTCAGGGCCGGCAATCCTCAAGCTCAGCCCTACTGAGTATCCGTTGATCGTCGAGAATGAACACTTCGTTATGCGGATGGCCGCAGCCTGTGGTCTGCGGGCTGCAACGACTTCGCTCATCCACGATGCGACGGGGCACAGGGCCCTGTTGGTTACCAGATTCGACCGGGAAGGGTCGGCACGGATTCCGCAAGAAGACGCCTGCCAGGTTGCGGGAATATACCCGGCTTCGAAATACCGAATAAAAACCGAGACTGCGATCACGACGCTCGCGGACGCATGCGCTCGCGGCGGAGGGTCCAGGGTAATCGCGGTCCTCGAACTCCTCAAAGTTGTTGTCTTTTCCTGGCTTATAGGTAACGGCGACCTCCATGGCAAGAACATGTCGATCTGCTCGGACACCGACCCGTCAAGACGCGAAAACGAAACCGCAGGTAACGAGCGGGAGGTGTTCGAATCCCCTTAGCGCCACAACATTTGACTAGGTCAGGGCACTCGTCTCGAATTAGAGCCTCAAGTCGGGGTGGACTATGTAGGGCGGCCCGAGGAATCGGCGCACCATACGGTCCTCGGCATCGGCATCTTTGAGGGGCCAGTACCACAGTGCCAGGAATACGCGAATCAACCAGTGTGCGGCTACGGGGTCGGGCGTGCTTAGCCCGAGCATTTCGGTGGCGAACCGGGTGACGATGGGTGAGTCGGTAAGCCACTCGTTGCCGGGGGCTGTGGTCATCGAGCGCATGATCTGTGCGAGCGGATCGGCGCGCAGGCGCCGCAAGGCGACCGTTGTGGCAGTAACGATGCGCTCTGGGCCGGTGAGCCCACTGATGGCTTCGCGAACCGAGTCGAGGATGCGCTCCGCTTGTAGGCCCATCACCGCGTCGCGGATTGCTGTCTTGCCTCCGGTGTGGCGGTAGATGGTCGCCGGTGAACAGTGAACGGTGGCGGCCAAGGTGTCGATGCTGAACGCGTCGTAGCCCTGACGCGACATCAGGTCGGCGGCCGCGGCGTAGATGCGTTCGGCGGCCTCGCTATGGCGATCCCGCCCAACCAGCCAGTCGTCGGTCGCCATCGGTCAGTTGTCCCGTCGCCGCGAACGCATGAAGTCGTTTTATCACTGTGAGAAGGATGGTGGCCGGTTTCTCAGCGAAGGCGCTGGTCGGCCGATTGGCCTGAGAGCGCAGCACCCCTGCCTGCGTCGAGCCGGTTTTCACGTTCGCCGTACACCGTTGACGCAGTTGTAGACCGCGTTCAGCCTGGACGCATGACCCTGTTGGAGGACGCGACTGACTTCTTCGGACATGACGCCTTGCAGGACCCCTACCCGCTCTATGACCGGATGCGGGACCGAGCATCCGTGCACCGCATCGGTGACTCCGTCTTCTACGCGGTGTGCGGCTGGGACGCCGTCATGGAGGCCGTCAACCGAGTCGCGGACTTCTCGTCGAACCTCACCGCGACGATGGTGTATCACGACGACGGCACCGTCACCCCGTTCGACATGGGGCCTCTCGGTGGGCCGCAGAACGCGCTGGCCACCGCCGACGACCCGGCGCACGACGTGCACCGCAAGATGCTGGTGCCCCACCTCTCCGCCAGGCGAATACGTGTCATCGAAGAGTTCGCTCAAGACACTGCCCGGCGGCTCTGGTCCGAAGCGTTGGTCGACGGTCAGATCGAGTGGATGAGCGCCATGGCCAATCGGCTCCCAATGATGGTCGTCGCCCGCTTGCTCGGGCTACCAGACGAAGACGTCGACAACCTGATCCGACTGGGCTACGCCACCACCACCCTGCTCGACGGCGTCGTTAGTCCGCCCCAACTCCAGGCCGCAGCCATGGCCGCGATGGAGCTATCGGGGTACGTCCTGGAACACTTCGAGAAAGCCGGTGAAAGCCCTCGGCCGGGGCTCATCGGCGACCTCGCCGCCCGCTACGCTTCTGGCGAGTTGGAGCAGCTTCCAGCGCTCACGATCATGCTCACGTTGTTCAGCGCAGCCGGCGAATCCACGGCCTCCTTGCTGGGCAGCGCCGCATGGATCCTGGTGAGCCATAGCGACATCCAAGAACAGGTGCGCGCCCATCCCGAATTGCTAGGTGCGTTTATCGAGGAGACGCTGCGCTACGAGTCGCCGTTTCGCGGCCACTACCGCCACGTCGTCAGAGACACCACGCTGGCCGGGGTCGATGTGCCTGCCGATTCGCGTCTGCTGTTGATGTGGGGGGCCGCCAACCGCGATCCCCAGCAGTTCGACACACCCAATGAGTTCCGGCTCGACCGCAGCGGGGCTAAAGGGCACGTCACCTTCGGCAAGGGCGCACACTTCTGCGTCGGGGCCGCACTGGCACGCCTGGAGGCCCAGATCGTCTTGCGGATGCTGCTTGAGCAGACCGAGTGGATTGACGCCGCCGACGTCGGCCAATGGCTGCCCAGCATCCTTGTCCGCCGACTCGAACGACTGCGACTGAACATCCGCCTTTAGTGGTGCGACGCAACGGCCCCCGTTGCTGCACAGGCTTTACTTCGGCGCAGCGTCCGGGCACAGGTCGGTTAAGGCAAAGTCCACTTCGGCAGTGGCCTGACCCGGGGTAAGCGGAGCACGGCTGTCCGATCGCGACTTGGTGACCAGATCGTCGGCGACGTGGCCGGGTGTGTCGCCGGTGTAGAGCCGCCAGCAGATAGCGTTGCCCAATCCCACGAGGTCGAAGTTGTGGGGGTCGTCGTGGCTGCCGATTCCGATGCCGTTGATGTCGTTGAGGAAATCATCGGCTCCCTGCGCCTGGGCTGGGATCGCCGCAGCGACTCCGCCGCAAATGAGCGCCCCAACTGCCAGCAGCGTGCCAAGACGCCTGATCATCGCCCCTCCGATGGCCATAGGCGCTTCTCCTCGTTGATTTCCTCGGCCCACGACGGACGCCAAACAATATTAATCGTTGCTATATGTTAGACCGCGCCCTTTGATCGTTCTTGACGCCGTCACGACCGGAGAACGAAACTGCAGGTAACGAGTGGGAGTGAATGTGGAACGCAAGAGTCGCGAAAGCAATTGTGGTCTTGCTCCGTAAGAGAGACATTGCGGCCCAACCATGCGGTTATGAGAACCCGCTCGACTTGGTATTCAGAGAACCACGTGGTTGAGGTAGAATTTGTGTCGATAGCCGACAGCGAGGGCCCTCGCGTTCAGACGCGATGCGACGTCCGGCAGGGGAACAAAGGAGCGGGAGCTTGAATCTTGGTCTGTTTGATTATCTCACGATAATTGTTGGCGTGCTGGAATTAGTATTCGCCACTTGTGTTTTCGTCTTCATCAGACGGCTAGAGGATCGCACACCTGCCCTGCTGGGTGAAAAAGTGGGCGCCCATAAAGCGGTTTTGGCTAAATTGCACAAACGCGAATCGATGTCGCAGACCGAGATAAATTATGCGACGGAACTTATTTCTGATAGTCGATCGTTACTCGCATACTCGATACCTGCCGCTCTCTTCACAATGGGATTGTTTTATGTGGTCGGCTGTTTCCAACAGTTACATGGGGCCGCGCCGTCCTTTCGAACGTTTATCGGATTGATCCCCATGTTGGCGTCCACAAACATGACCATTCAGCTACTCAGGGTCGCACGGTTGAAAGGGCAGCTGCAGAAGGCTTCGTTGGCGGTGCCCGAGTCATCGGATGAGCTCAGCAACGCCTAGCCACGGTGACTGGCGTCAACCACTGGGTCCCCGTCTTCCCATAGCAGCAGTTGACGAACCGCTTGGCGCGAACCGTAGGGCTGCAGCATTTGGCTGGCGGGGCGGGGGCGCACCCTCAGCGGCCACCAGAACCAGCGCCCCAGCAGTGCTGCGATCGATGGCGTCATGAACGACCGCACGATCAGTGTGTCGAACAGCAGACCGAGAGCGATCGTGGTCCCGATCTGACCGAGAATGCGCAAATCGGCGAACACGAAAGATGCCATGGTGGCTGCGAACACCAGCCCGGCGGCGGTCACCACCGCGCCGGAGCCGGCCATCGCACGGATGATGCCCGTCTTCAGGCCGGCGTCGATCTCCTCCTTGAACCGCGAGATCAGCAACAAGTTGTAGTCCGACCCAACGGCCAACAGCAAGATGATGGCCAGCGCCAGCACTATCCAGTACAACTCGATCCCAAGAATGTCCTGCCAAATCAGCACCGAAAGCCCGAAAGAGGCGCCCAACGACAGCGCAACGGTGCCCACGATGACGAACGCGGCCACCACACTTCGGGTGATGAACATCATGATCAGCAAGATCAGGCTCATCGCGGCGATCGCCGCAATCAAGAGGTCGTATTTGGCGCCGTCCTGGATGTCCTTATAGGTGGCCGCAGTGCCGGCGAGGTAAATCTTAGATCCCGCCAGGGGAGTTCCCTTGATGGCCTCCTGCGCCGCGTGTCTGATGGCGCCGATGTGCGAAATGCCCTGGGGGGTAGCGGGATCGACATCGTGGGTGATGATCATCCGCGCGGCACGGCCGTCCGGTGAGACGAACAGCTTCAGGCCGCGTTGGAACTCGGGGTTGGTGAATGCCTCCGGTGGTAGATAGAACGAGTCATCGGTTTTCGACGCGTCATATGCCTGGCCCAGGGCGGTGGAGTTCTGCAATGCCGCCGCACTCTGGTTGTCGATGCCCGAGGTGGTGGCGTAGTTCGTCATCGTCAGGTCGCGGTTGGTCTGCTGGTTGACGATCTGAGGCGGAATCAGCGCGAGCAGTTTCGGCTGCAGCGCGTCCAATTTGGTGATGCTTGAGGAGACGTCGCCCAGTTGCTCGGTCAGCACGTCGATGCCGTCGAGAGCGTCGAAGACCGCCCGCAACGCGGCGCAGGCCGGGACGTCGAAACAGTGTTTCTCCCAATAGAAGTAGCTGCGCAGGGGCCGGAAGAAATCGTCGAAGTTGGCAATCTTGTCGCGCAGGTCCTTGGTCGTGGCGACCGTGTGTTGAAATGCCTGTGCCTGCTCGTCGGTGAGGGCGCTGGATTGTTGTTGTAGCGCATACTGCTGCCGCAGGACGTCGATGGACTTGTCGATCACGTTGACCTGCTTGAGCAGATCGGCGGCGCGGGCCTGCTGAAAGGGCAGGTTTTCGATTTGCCCCGAGTTCCCCGCGCTGATCTGGAACGGAATTGACGTGTGATCCAGGGGCGTGCCCAACGGCCGCGTGATCGACTGAACCTCGGCGATTCCGTCGGTGTGGAAGACGGCCTTCGCGACCCGCTCGAGCAAAATCATATCGGTGGGATTGCGCAGATCGTGACTGGCTTCGATCATCAGCAATTCGGGGTTCAGCCGGGCTTGGGAGAAGTGCCGCTCCGCGGCCGCGTAGCCGATGTTGGCCGGGGCGCTGGCAGGCATGTAGGGGCGGGCGTCGTAACTGGTCTTGTAGCCGGGCAGGGCGATTAGACCGATCAGCGCCACCGCGATCGTTACTACCAGGATGGGACCCGGCCAGCGCACGATGGCCGTCCCGATGCGCCGCCAGCCCTGGGTGCGCATCGGGCGGCCGGGCTCGAACAGACCGAAATGGCGGCCGATGCTCACCAGCGCCGGTGCCAGGGTCAATGCGGCCACCAGTGCGACAAGGATGCCTATTGCAGCGGGAATGCCCAGGCTCTTAAAATACGGGAGCCGGGTGAAGGTCAGGCAGAACACCGCGCCGGCGATCGTCAGGCCCGAACCCAAGATGATGTGCGAGGTCCCCCGGTACATCGTTTCGAAGGCCGATACCCGATCCTGCCCGGTGTGGCGCGCTTCGTGGAAGCGGCCGAGAATGAAGATCGCGTAATCCGTTCCGGCCGCGATGACCAGCAATGTCAGGAGATTGGTCGAGTACGTCGACAGCTCGATGATCCCGGCGTTCGCCAGGACGGCGACGACGCCGCGAGACGCGGTCAGCTCGATCATCACCGTGAAAATCACGAAAATCACGGTGGTGAAACGGCGGTAGAGCGAAAACAGCATTACCGCGATCACGCCGAGGGTGATGAGGGTGGTCTTGAGGGTGCCATGCCTGCCCACCTCGAACTGATCGGTGATCAGGGGCGCGGCGCCGGTGACATAGGCCTTGACCCCCGGCGGTGGCGGCGTCTGGTTCACGATATTGCGTATCGAGTCGACCGACTGATTGGACAGTGACGTCCCCTGGTTACCGGCGAGATACACCTGCACCAACGCCGCTTTGCCGTCGGTGCTCTGGGAACCGGCCGCCGTCAGCGGATCCCCCCAGAAATCCTGAATGTGCTCCACGTGCTTGGTGTCCTGGGCGAGCTTGTGAACCAAGCCGTCGTAGTAGTGGTGCGCGTCGGCACCCAGCGGCTTGTCGCCCTCCAGGACGATCATCGCCGCGCTGTCCGAGTCGAACTCCTGGAACACCTTGCCGATGCGTTTACTGGCCTGCAGCGACGGCGCATCCTGGGGGCTCAGCGACACGTTGTGTGTTTCGGCAACGTGCTCCAACTGCGGCACGAAAACGTTCGTGATTACCGCCAGGCCCAGCCAGAACAGCGCGATCAGCACAGATAGCCGCCGGATCGCGTGCGCGACCCGGTCGGTCCTTGACGGGCGTTCAGCCGTGGCGGCGCTCATCCGGACTTGTCCAGGCAGTAGGCGTAGGGGTTCACGGTGTTGACCGTTCGCTCGTCCTTGATGACGTCATCGATCTTGATACGGCAGCCGATCGAGTTGCCGTTGCCCTGGGCCTGGACGTTGACGAACACGGCGGGCTGAGTGGTAGTCGTGTCGTAGGCCCACGGCAGGGTCACGGCGTCAGCGCGCTGCGGTTGGGTGTTCACGTCCAGATAAGTAATGGTTGCCGTCGTGCCCGGCGGGCCGAAGACCTCCAAGACCACGTGCTTCGGATTGAATGGAGCGACGTCATTCACGTTGCCACTCGGAGTCGACGTCACGTCCTGCGAAGCGAAGATGCCGTTCAGGCGGTACACGGCGAATCCCGCCAGCGCGACGACCACCACCGCCACCAGCAGCATCCAGCGTCGGCTCAGTCTCCTTCGGATCGACAACCGCGGCATCCGTGACCCTTTCGGCGAGCGGCGACGTGCAGACGGTAGGGGATGTCTTCGACGAGCGGTCCTATATCAACGAGATTGATGATAATACGATACGAGGCCGTCCACTACAACTCCACCAACATGGAGATGAACTGATGAACGCTGGTGTCGTGCGCATCGATGATCTTCCGGTGATGGACACCCTTCGGCCCTTTAGCGCTACGGCGCAGGCCGACAGCTGGGCCGCATGGCCGCCACCTGGAAGCTGATGGGCAGCCACGTAGGCCGGTTGCCCGTGATACGACTTAACAGTAATGTTAACGGTAACGATCATGGTAGCTATTTTGTGTTGCCTGGACAAGGATCGCCGGCCCATGTCCAGCCTGCCCGGTCAGCCCGGTCAGCAAGGAGGTTAAGGTTCCTCGACGCAGGTAACAGACCAACAATCTTGTCATCCGGGTTTTCCGCAACATTGAGGTGCTCACCATGGTCGAACGCGGTGCCATCCTTCGCGCGATCGGCGATCCGCTAAGCGTCGAGGACATTACGCTCGCACCGATTGCGCCCGACCAGGTTCGGGTGCGGATCGCTGCCAGTGGTGTGTGCCACTCGGACCTGTCGCAAGCCACCGGCGCGCTCCCGGTCGGCACGCCCTGCGTCCTGGGCCACGAAGGCGCGGGCGTCATCGAAGCTGTGGGCTCGGAAGTGCATCACGTATCAGCGGGAGACCACGTGGTGATTTCCTGGGTGGCGGCGTGCGGGCGGTGCTGGTTCTGTCAGCGCGGCGAGGTGCACCTGTGCCGAAATGCGATCCGTGACGTTTACGCGATGCCGTATGCCACGGACGCCAAGGGTGCTCCGCTGTATACGTCGATGGGTGTATCGAGTTTTTCCACAGCCACCAACTGTCTGGCGCGCGCCGTCGTCCCGATCGACCCCGAAATCCCTTTGGAGATCGCGTCGTTGATCGGCTGCGGCGTCGCCACCGGAGCAGGGGCAGCGCTGAACACCGCGCCGGTCGACCACGGCAGCTCGGTGGCCGTGATCGGGCTCGGTGGCGTCGGCTTGGCGTCCCTGATGGCAGCAAAGGTTCGCGGTGCCGCCGAGATCATTGCCGTCGACCCGGTAGCTTCTCGCCGGGATGCCGCGATCTCGCTGGGCGCTACACACGGGGTCGATCCGGCCGACGGCGATGTGGTCCAACAGATTCGGTCGATCACCGGCCGCCGCGGCGCGGACTTCATATTTGAGGCCGTCGGTCGTCGCGCCACCATCGAGACCGCGATCAGCGCCACTCGCCGCGGCGGCACAACCTGCATCGTCGGCGCCTCGCCGCCTGACGAACTGGTCTCTCTTTCGGCCTACGACCTTTATATGCACGGCAAGACCCTGGTGGGCTGTCAATACGGCTCGGTGGTTCCCAGCCGGGACTTTCCGCTCCTGCTCGGCCTCTGGCGAGCTGGACGGCTCCCGCTGGATCAGCTGATTACCGCGCGAATGAAGCTCGAGGACGTGAACGCCGCGTTCGACGATCTGGTTCGCGGCGCGGGCATCCGGGCTGTAATCATCAACGAGTAAAGCGAATCGAGGTCGAGGCAGGTGCGAATGGACGACACCAATGCGCCGATGCAGGGTGACTGGCGCCGGTACCCCTACCAACTGGTACCGGGTGACTCACAGCTCGATTTCCCGGCCGCGGAAGGCACCCACCGTGACTACGAGTCGGATACCTGGTACCTCTCCGGGCAGCTGACCGGCGAAGCTTCCGGGCGGCACTTCGCATTCATCGTCATTTTCAACAGAAACCGTCCCGCCCCAGAGGTGGTCGCCGACTTCTACACCCTCGCGTTGTTCGATGTCGACCAAGCCACCTACGGCACGTTTACCGACTACGACATGCCGCCGAAGAACATGGAACCCGGCGCGCGCCCCAAGCTAACCAGTGCAGAGGGCTACCTGGATCTGAGCTACGACAGCAGCGCGGGAACATCCACATGGAGGGCGTGCCGCGATAGTGCCGGCGAGTTGATGCCCTACACATACGACTTCGCCGCTGTCGGCCGCGACCATGAGGCCGCCGACATGGAACTGCGATTACGGGTGTCGTCCACACGTCCACCAGTGCCAGTGGGCGGATCAACGTACGACGGCAAGATCATCGCCTGTCTCCAGGACGACACCTATTCCTACTTCCAGACCGGCATGCGTATGGAGGGAACGCTGCGCTGGGGTGATGTCGACGAAGTGGTCGTCGGGGATTCGGGTCACATCGATCGGCAGTGGTTCCCCAGCTACGCCGGCGGCGGGGCCACCGGCGGCGACGCCCGGGGGCAGGCCCACGAGTGGCACACCATTAGCCTCGACAACGGCGTCGACCTGAGCGTGTGGCGGCAGTTCGACCGCCGGGTCGGCAATGCGCTGGTGCCGTTTACCGGTATGACAGCTGCGTACTCTGACGGCACCGCACCCGTGTGCGTCGAGGACCTTGAAGTGACCACGACCGGTTATGTGCGCTGGCCCAACACGGTTCGACCTTTGATGCGACCGCCCTCACGAGCGCGGTACTTACCGAACCGGTACACCCTCAGTTCCAAGGAACTCGAACTCGAGCTGGTCTGCGAGCCCCTTGTTCACGCTCCTGCACACGCACTGCCGATCGAATACATGGAAGGCCCGTACCGCTATCACGGGACCATGGGCGGAAGGCCCGTCACGGGTTTCGGAATCGCCGAGGCGACCAACGCGATGTACCGAGACTGGGAGTTGGTTGACGTCCTTGCAACGCAGTTCGCCCGTCAAGACTCCAAGTCGCAGAACTGGGAATCGGCGATAGAGGAGCTGCGGTCGCTGATTGCGCGCCGTGACGCGGCGGACGTATTGGACTATCTCGATCGTGAGATTCGTCCCCTTCTCAGTGTGCTATCCGACGACGATTCCGGAGAGCTGCTCGAGATACTCGACGATCTCGCCAACGCCACGCGTGAAGGGTTGACGTAGCCATCCTCAATACCCGCCAGCGCTAGCGTGCTTGGTGCTTGAGGCGTTGCACCGCCCCATAGGAGTCGATCGGACTGTGCAGTGCCAGACCGCCGTCGGCGTGCACGATTTGACCCGTAACCCAAGGGAGCTCAAGCACGCCCAGCACCGCGCGCGCCACGTCGTCGGCCTCCCCGAGACGTCCCAGCGGAGTCCTTTCGGTCATCCCCTCGACCCAGCCCGGCAGTTCTTCGGGCCGCGCGAGCATCGGCGTCCGGGTGACACCGGGACCGACCGCGTTAACCCGAATTCCGTGCGGGCCCCATTCTGTAGCGGCCACTTTCACCAACATGTCGACTGCCGCCTTGGACGCACAGTAGGCGCCCATACTGCGATCGACGACCGTGCCGCTGATGCTCGACACAGCGACCATCGACCCTTGTGTGCCCGTGCTGATCATCGCCCGGGCGGCGGCCCGTAGGGTTAGCCAGGTTCCGGTGAGGTTGATGGCGATCACCCGGTTCCAGTCCTCCACAGTCGCGTCGACCAACATGCCGGCGCTGCCAACCCCCGCGCACGCGACCACTCGACTGGGTGTCCCGTGTTCGGCGACGGCGGTGGTCATCGCATCGTCAACCGCGGCCGGATCAGTTATGTCACAACAAATGTCGGTGCCGTCGATATCCCAGCCGACCACATCGTGTCCGGCCGCCGCAAGCAGTTCGGCGACTCGCTTTCCGATTCCCGAACCCGCACCCGTGACCACCGCGACGGTCACCGATCCGGCCCGATCAACTCGACCAGTACGTTGTCCGGCGCGCGAAGCGTTGCCATCGCGACTGTGCCCACCGCGCCTGGCATGTCGATTCGGCGTGCGTCCTCGGCGAAGCCGAGGCCGCGAAGCGTCTGGAGGGTCGTGTCGACATCGCGCTCGAATGAGAGCAGAAAGAACCCGTTGTGGGGTCGGACGGTGCCGGGCGGGGTGGGGTCCACCTCGTCGAACTGAACTAGCTCGACGATGCCCGCACCGGGTGCCGCGGGATCACCGAGGAACATCGACCGTAGGTCGCGGCTAGGCGCATCGAACAATGCCGGCCAGTCGCCGGAGAACTTCTGATCGAAGAATATCGTCAAACCCATCCCACCGCACCAGAATTCGAGAGATCGATCCAGGTCGGCGGTGCAGATGGCGACGTGGTGAAGCGCAAGCATTGCAACCACATTTCTGATAGTCAATCTTTGCTATGTTAGCACTATAACGGGGCGGGCAGAAAGTAGCCATGAGGACCACCGACGTCATCAACGTGGCCTTTCTGATCGCGCCTACTCGAGGCGAATGCTGACGTCGTCATGCGTTGGTCTGAAACAGTATTGGCAATTCGACGGTTTCCCGCAGCAGCGTCGACGCACCCATCTGACGGCCGTCGAGCACCCGGTAGTTTGGCCATCGGCGCAAGATTTCAGTGAAAACGATCCTGGCCTCCAGCCGCGCCAACTGTGCCCCCAGGCAGAAGTGCTCGCCGATTCCGAACGCCAGGTGCGGGTTTGGCGAGCGGGTCACGTCAAATTCGTGCGCATCGGCGCCGAAGATCGTCTCGTCACGGTTGGCGGCGCCATAAAGCATGATGAGATATGAACTTGCGTCGATGTGCTTGTCCCCGATTTCGACCGGGCATGTCGTGGTGCGCGACATGGCGACGATCGGTGTGACCCAGCGCAGCATCTCCTCGACCGCCACTGGAATGAGCGACTCGTCGGCCGCCAATTTGGCGCGCTGTTCGGGATGATCGGCCAGTGCGGCCAGCCCACCGCTAATGAGACTGCGCGTCGTCTCGTTACCCGCGACCAGGAGGGTCATGCAGAAGCTGAGTTGTTCGGCCCGCGTCAGTTCGGCGTCGGCGACGACGGCGCTGAGCAGGTCTTCCTTCGGTTCAGCCGTCCGGGCATCGAGCCTTTCGTTGAAGTACGTAAAGAAGTCAATCGCGGCCATGGCCCGCGGATCGGTCGGATCGGTGGCGGCGATAGCGATCGCGTCGGACCACGCCCGGAAGGTCGGCAGGTCCTCGGCGGGCACACCCAGCATGTGCGCGATCACCAGGATCGGCACGGGAGCGCTGATCGCGTCGACCGCGTCGACCGGTGCGGTCGGGTCGATGGCGTCCAAGGCGTCCCTGGTTATCCGCTCTACGACTGGCGCCAACTCGGCCACCCGACGGACGGTGAACGCCCGGTTGACAATGCGCCGGTGGGTGACATGCCGGGGCGGGTCGATGTAAAGGATCGAGTCGGCCGCACCGACCGCCCGTTTGCGATCGCCGATCAGGACGCCCTTGGCGGAGCTATACGTTGCGGGATCCTTGCTGATCCGTGAGATGTCCTCGTAGCCGGCGACGACCCAAAAGTCCTCATCTTGATGAGCGGCGACCGGGCAGGTGCGTCGGAGATCGCGAAGCTCATCATCGGGTTGGCCCTGCCAGAACGATGGATCATGGACATTCGGTGTCTTCACCGGGTCACCTTCCTGGGTTGACCACTTCCCTGCAGTTTCACGCAATCCGCGGATCAACATATGCGAGTCTTGCGGTATAGGTTACGGTAACGATGTAGTCGATGCCGCTTGTTGCGGTACTGCCCTTCCCGTGGCCAACCGCGTTGGTCGTCAACAAGCGGGCTAGCTGGTTACTGCGCAGATCTTCCGGCGATGTGTCACCCTCTCACCGGCATCGGGGAACGCTGTAAATCAATGCAATTCGTGCGACGGACCAGCGAGATCGCGTGGCCCCGTGCTCCCCGCCCGGCCGCCGCCGTTGACAATCGTCGCAACCACGTGTGACAGTGCTTACACGCAAAGCCGAAAACAACATTTTCGGATAGCGGGCTCCAGGAGCAGTGGAAGCGGAGGGATCGTGGCTGATCGCGACAAGCCAATGGCGTGGCTGCCGTTCTCGATTGCCGAGGCGGCGATGGCAGACAGCGCTGATGGGGACCAGCTGGACCTGCCGCAGGCGTGGACGTACTTGACCGAGCGGCTGACGAGCGCGGCTGGGCTCGTCGAATCTGACCCGGTCAGCCGTAACCGGATTGACCTGGCCGCGGGCATGCGGCACTTGCTGGTATTGCTGGCAGCCGGGATCGACACAGCATTACGGGTGGACCCCGACCCGATTCTCGGTGTCCAAGCCACCAGCACGGATGACGTCGTCAGCTGGGGGATGGAGTGCCCGGACGGCTTGTACACCGGATCGGCTCTGCGCGGCGGGGAGAGCTACCGGTTGTACGGCAACCGCGGCACGGCACGCTATGTCGGATTGCAGACGATGAATGGCATAGTCTCGACGTCCAACGCGCTGGTCGACGAGCTTGAGGTCGACGACGACGGAAACTTTGAGGTCATCCTGTCGACCGATGAACGAAGCGGCAACTGGATGCGTATCGAAGGCGAGCATCCCACCCTGACGGTGCGGCACTTCTTCTACGACTGGGACACCGAGGTGCCGTCGTCGTTGCAGATCGAGCGGATCGGGGATTCGGCGCATTCGCAAGACCGCTCGTTCGACCGGGGCGCCGCCGTGTCGCGCCAACTGGTCGCGCTGGGCGATTTCGTCCACGACAACCTGAAGTTCTTCCTGGACTTCGGCGAGGCGCCACCAGTCAACGGCTTCCTGCCGGGAATCGATCGCAGCGCGATGGGCGCGGCCGCCGAGAACAGGCCGGTGATCGGTCGCTGGGCGCTCGATGACGACCAGGCGCTGGTCCTCGAAGTTGAACCGCCCGAAGGCGTCTACTGGAGTTATTCATTGGGCAATCCGTGGTGGGAGACCATCCACTATGGACGCCATCAGTCCAGCCTGAACGCTCAGCAGGCCGCGGTGGATTCCGATGGCCTGGTGAGGGTGGTGCTCAGCGCCCGCGATCCCGGGGTCGCGAACTGGCTCGACACCGCCGGCCACAGCAACGGCGCGATGATCCTGCGCTGCGTGCGCACCGAGACGGCACCGACGCCGAAGGCGCGAGTGGTGAAGTTCGACGACATCGCTTCGGTGCTGCCGGCCGACACCAAATTCGTCAAACCCGAAGAGCGGCAGGCAATCCTCACAGCGCGACGACGCGCCGTACACGAAAGGTTCGCGCGGTGACATTCTCAGCTGACGATCTCGAAGACGGCGCCCGCGCGGCTACCGGACTGGACGATTTCGGTTCGTCCTACTACCGCGAGGGACTCGAGCGGACCGTCGACGCGTTGAACACCGAAGCCGGCCTGAACGACATGGGCGGCGTGATCCAACACGCCACCATCAGCAACGCGCTGATCCAGCGTCTCAAGATCGAGGACGCCTACAAACAGCACCCCGAGATGGAAGACGAGATCATCGACGGTCCCGTTTTCGTGATCGGTCTGCCCCGCACCGGCACAACGGCATTGAGCCAGTTGGTGGCGGCCGATCCCCAGTTCCGGTCGCTGCGCATGTGGGAATCACAGCAGCCGACGCCCCCGCCGGAGGCGGAAACCCAGCACACCGATCCCCGGATCGCGCAGGCTGAAGCAGGTATCGAGATGCTTTATGACATGTTCCCGCTGATGAAGACGCTGCACAATTCGGAGGCCACTGGGGCCACCGAGTGTCAGGATCTGATGGGAATGAGCTTCCGTACCTTTCATTTTGACGGTGTTGTCCGCGTCCCGAGTTATCTGGCGTGGGTGATGGGCTGCGATATGCGCGAGACATACACCTACCATCGGCGGGTGCTCAAGCTTTTGCAATGGCACTGCAAGCCGAGCCTGTGGCACCTCAAGACGCCTGTCCATATTTTCGCTCTCGACGCGCTCGTCGATGCATATCCGAACGCGAAATTCATGTGGAGCCATCGCGATCCGGCCAAGGTAATGGCTTCGGTATGCAGCCTCATCAAATACGTGCGCAGCTGGAGCAGCGACCGCGACGACGCTGAGGAACTCGGCGCCGAGCAGCTCGCGAGTTGGGCCGAGGGCGTGCGGCGCGCGATGGACTTCCGCAGGCGGGTAGGCGAGGACCGTTTCGCCGACGTTTCCTTCGCTGACCTGCAAGTGAATCCGGTCGGCGCGCTGGAGGGCGCCTATAAGCAGCTGGGCCTAAGGTTCACCGATGCGACGCTGCGTTCGGTCGAGCGGTGGGCCGATGGGCACAAGCCGGGCTCTCGTGGTGCGCACGACCCTGACCTGTCCGACTACGGCCTGACGCCCGACCGGGTCCGTGCCAGCTTCGCCGAATATCTCGCCACGTACGACGCGACAGCTTGACCTGACCGGTGACAGAGAGCGGTCAGCAGGCTGCCGGCCGTGCCACGCGGCGTCGGGACAAACTGAGTCCCGACCCCGATGTGCGCCGCGCGATCGTGGCGGCCGCATCGAAAATCGTCCGCGAGCAAGGCGTGCGAAGTCTCAACATCGCCGAGGTGCTGGAGCGGTGTCAGTTAGGTACACGTGCTTTCTACCGGCATTTCGAATCCAAAGACCAGCTCGTGGCGGCGGTTTTCACGGAAGCTGCTATCACCGAGACGCGCCGGCTGCGACGCAAAATGAGCGCAAGTGCGACCCCGATAGACGCCGTAGCCGCCTGGATCGACGCCCGACTCGACGTGGCCTTCGACAACCGCGTCAGCTCAGGTCTGCGCCAAGTGTCGCTAGAGGCTCAAACATCGATGTTCAACTCACCCGAACTCGTTCAAGCGGCATTCGGCACAATCCTCAAACCGCTCGTCGAGCAGCTCGAGCGTGGCCTGCGCGAGGGCGTGTTTCACGATATCGATCCGCCGACTGATGCCGAGATCGTGCAAGGCGCGGTGTGGGCGTGCGTCCAACGGCAATGGGCGACGCAAAATGCCGTGCGGGCTGACATCCGTAAGCAGGTAATGCGCGCATGCCTGCGCGCTTTAGGCGTCGCTCCCGAAGCGGTCGCCGAAGTCCTCGTCGCTCGCGGTAATCCGCACGCCGGCAGATGAATAGCTGCGCCAACGAATTCAATAGCACTGAGCAGAAGGAGTCAGGATGGACCTGGGGTTAGCTGGATCGAAAGCCGTTGTCACCGGCGGCAGCAAAGGTATGGGACTGGCCATCGCCAAGACGCTGGCATCCGAGGGTGCCAGCGTCGCGGTAATGGCCCGAGACAAGGTAGCGCTGGACGCCGCGGTCGAGTCTTTGCGGGCGGCGGGCGCTCCCGAGGCCGTCGGAATCAGCGTCGACATGTCCGACGCTGACTCCATCGCCGCCGCCTTCGCCCACGTGTCGCAGCGTTGGGGACAGCTCAATAGCCTGGTGCACACCATCGGCCCGGGCGACGGCTATTTCGAGGAGATGAGCGACACAGACTGGGACGCGGCGTTTGCGCTCGGCACGATGTCGGGTGTGCGGTCGATCCGCGCGTCCCTGCCGATGCTGCGTGCCGCAGAGTGGGCGCGCATCGTGACGCTGTCGGCTCATTCGATTCAGCGGCAGAGCCCACGGATCGTCGCCTACACCGCAGCCAAGGCGGCTCTGACCAGCGTCACCAAGAACCTATCGAAAAGCCTTGCCAAGGACGGCATTCTGGTCAACTGCGTGTGCCCGGGAACAATCGTCACGGCCAGTTTCACCGAAAACCTCAAAGACATCCTTGCTGCCGACGGCCTAGACGCCAGCGACCCCGTTCACGTCATGAAGTGGATCGAGGACAACTTCCATCACCCCTGTGACCTTGGCCGCGCCGGCCTGCCCGAGGAGATCGCCTCCATAACGACATATCTGGCGTCCCGGCGCAACGGCTACGTCACCGGCGCAACCGTGAACGTGGATGGCGGCTCCGACTTCGTCTGAGCTAACGGGACTACTTCGCCCCACGTGTGGTCCGCCGCGTGGCCGACGCGAGCACGTGCTCGGCACGCGCGATGAGCGCATCGAGGGTGAACTCGAACTCAACGTCGACGATCGTGTGTCCCTTGGTCTCCAGTTTGTTGAGCAAGGGGTGCGCGGTGGTCACTCCGGTGACGCGCCGACGGCCAGCCTGTTGCGCGGCGGCGTTGAGGTGTTCGATCATCGCGGTGCCCCGGCTGTGCGCGGACAGGGCGAGGTAGACCGTCAATGCGTCGTCGGGCTTGAATCCCGCGTCATCCACCATCGTCTTGACTACCCTCTCCAGGTTGTCGACGGAGGCGTGGGTCGCCTCCGGACTCAGCTCGCCGGAGCGCATCAAGACGAGTTCGCAGAGCACTGGGTTCTCTTGAAAAACGGACCGCATCTTCCGAAAGTGGTCACGCAGCGCGTCCTGCCAGGCCCCGCCCCCCTCGAACGGCGTTGTGAAATGGTATTGCCTGATCGCGCGATCCGTCATCGCGTCCAGCAAATCTTCCTTCTTCCGGAAGTGCCAATAGATGCTGGTCAGCGGCACCCCAAGGTGCCTGGCGACAACGGGCATACTCAGCCCGCTGAGGGACGCGTCCTCGGCCAACTCAAACGCAGCGGTGATGATGTCCTCGACGTCGAGCGATCCGCGCGGGCGCCGCTTAGGCTTGGCACCCCGCCCGCCCGACGCCGCGACGGCGCTGGAATCGGCCATCTTTTCGCTCCTCAACTGATAAACCATCGGGGCCGGGGCTTGGCGCCTTCGGCCGACTCTCTCCGATGGCCACCCTGAGGCAACGATACCGTATTCGATTCGGTATACCGCACGGTAAATGGACCCCATCAGCGTGTGGGTGCTCTCACGCTGTGTCGATCTCCACGGCATCAGAATATCTGGACGCCAGGCAGATTCGACGCTGACCCAGCACCATATTGGTTACGCCAGAGCCCGTCGACCGGGCGCATCAAGATCGCATAGGATTGTCGTTACCGTAATGATCACCATAATAGCTTCGGTCACAGACAGCTGGAGGGCTCCATGACAAATTTGGCGGTCGGGCCAGCAGCGGAATCCCTGCCCGCATTCCGCACATGGGCCGAGCGAGAATCTTCGGAGGAGTCGACGCGGGCGTCCCGGTGATGCCCGCGCCCGGCCGAGTGAAAGGCAGCGCATTGAGGATTCCGTCGTACGACAAGCTCTTCATCGGCGGCCGATGGGAGACTTCGTCGACCGCGGAACGCATCTCGGTGATATCGCCGTATACCGAGCAACCCATTGCCGAGGCGCCGAGCGCCTCCGTCGCCGACGTCGACAAAGCGGTCGCTGCCGCGCGCCGGGCGTTCGACCAAGGCCCTTGGCCGAAGATGTCGCCCCTGGAGCGGATGGAGAAGATCGAGAAACTTGCCGCCGTCTACGGCGGCTATGTCGACGATATGGCCGATCTCATCACCGCCGAGATGGGTTCGCCGACCAGCTTTTCCAGACTCGGCCAGGCGACGGGGCCGCTGGCGATGATGCAGTTCGCGCTCGAGGTGGGGCGGGGGTTTCCGTGGCGGGAGCGTCGCCAGGGCTGGCTCGGTGAGGTCCACCTGCGCAGGGTGCCGATCGGTGTGGTGGCCGCGATCGTGCCGTGGAACGTGCCTCAGTGCCTGCTCATCCCGAAGCTGATTCCCGCCTTGATTGCGGGTTGTTCGGTCATCGTTAAACCAGCGCCCGAAACCCCACTGGACTCGCTGTGGCTCGCGGAAATGATCGAAGACGTTGGGTTGCCCGAGGGCGTGGTGTCGGTGCTGCCGGGCGCAGGTGAGGTGGGCGAGGCACTGGTGCGCCACCCCGGTGTCGACAAGGTGGCCTTCACCGGGTCGTCGGCCGTTGGCCGGCACATCGCGGGGATCTGCGGTCTGCAACTCAAGAGAGTCAGCCTCGAACTCGGTGGTAAATCGGCGGCGATCATCCTTGACGACGCCGATATCGGCCGGACCGTCGCCGCGCTGAAGATGGCCAGCCTGATGAACAACGGGCAGGCGTGCGTCGCGCAAACCCGGATCCTGGTCAGCGAAAAACGCCACGACGACATGGTCGACGCGCTGGCCGAGATGATGTCAGGCCTGGTGGTCGGCGATCCGGCCGACGAGGCGACCGACATCGGACCGCTTGTCACACAACGGCAACAGCAGCGGGTGCAGGGTTATATCCGCAGCGGTGTCGAGCAGGGTGCGCGGCTGGTTCTCGGCGGCCACGACAATCCGACTGATTGCGGCTGGTTTGTCCGCCCGACACTTTTCGCCGATGCCTCCAACGACATGCGCATCGCCCGCGAGGAGATCTTCGGGCCGGTGCTGACCGTCATCAAATACGCTGACGAGGCGGACGCGGTGCGGATTGCCAACGACAGCGATTACGGCCTCGCTGGATCGGTTTTCACCCGTAATGCCGCGCACGGCTTGGAAATCGCCGCCAGTGTCCAGACCGGAACGTACGGCATCAACATGTTCATGCTCGACATCAAGAGCCCGTTCGGCGGCATGAAGCAGTCTGGAATCGGACGGGAGTTCGCCGAAGAGGGGCAGAGCGAGTATGTCGAGGTCCAAACGATTGTCAGCGCCAGCGAATTACCTGCTCTGCAGGAAGACGGCGCCGGGGTGTGCACGCCCTAACCGACAAGGGATCCCCAGTGAGCAACTCCGGGCTGGCCTAACCCCGGCCAGACCTTCGACGCCGTCATCCCCGTCGACGATCCCACCGATATAGCGGGTGTCGTGGAGGCCGCCGCTGATCTCGCCGCTCGTCCGCGGCGTTCGGTGGTCGCGATCGGGGAGGTCACCAAGACGGTTTCGCCCCCTGTCGGAGACGAATCGGCGCCTCGGCCGATCGGGCATCGCCGGATCTGATCCTTCAACTCGGAGACCGGGCAACGTGCCTGCCGGACGGCAACATTCGGATCGCCATCGGCTGACAGAACTTCACGCATCGGGAGTTTCTCCGGTCGCCTGGAAGACAACGCGACGCCCGATCTCGACGGCGTGGTCGGCGAAGCGTTCATAAAACCGGCCCAGCAGAGCGACATCGACGGCGGCTGCGACGCCGTGTGCCCACTCCTTGTCTTTGAGAAGGGCAAACAACTGTTGGTGAAGCTGATCCATTTCGACGTCGTCGCGACTGATCTGGGCGGCCTGTTCCGGATCCCCGGACAGCACAACATCTTTGGCGCTGTTGCCGAGGTCCACTGCGATCCTCCCCATCTCGGCGAAATAGCCATTCACCTCCTCGGGCAGGGTTCTGACGGGATGCCGGCGGCGAGCGATCTTCGCAACGTGCAGCGCCAAGCCGCCCATCCTCTCGGCGTCGGCGACGTTTTGCATGGAACCAACGATCGTCCGCAGGTCAGTCGCGACGGGTGCCTGCAACGCCAGCAAGACAAAGGCGGCTTCCTCCGCGCCGGTTTGCATGCGCACAAGGCGTTCGTGATCGCCAATCACGGTTTCGGCAATCGTTAAGTTTGCCTGCAGCAAGGCCTGAGTGGCCCGTTCCATCGCCACACCCGCCAGGCCACACATCTGGCTCAGGGTCTCTGTCAGCGAATCGAGCTGCTCATGGAACACCGTGCGCATGTCACAATCCTAGAAGGGCCTAGCCCTAGCGCAACGGCGTCGGTGGACGCAGCATTAGCAGAGGATTTCTGGTAGGTGAAAGGGGTTCCCCACCTGTGGTGGGACGGGTCAGGGTTGCTGGTTACTGAGTTAAGGCGGGGAGATTGTGGCGCTATCTGACATGGTGATGCGGGTGGTCGGCTTCCTGCGAGCGGGCTACCCCGAAGGTGTTCCCGCCCATGATTACGTCCCACTGTTGGCGCTGCTTCGCCGACGCCTTTCCGACGATGAGGTCATCGCCGTTGCCACTGAAGTGCTCTCCGGCAGGAGCGGTCCAATTGAAGGCACCGATGTCCGGGTCGCAATCACCAAGCTCACCGACGATATGCCGTCGCCAGAAGACACTGAGCGGGTTAAGCAACGACTGGCCTCAGTCGGCTGGCCGGTCAGTGACTCCTTCGGAAGTCCGGACTAAATGCGGCCCCGCCGGGGCGCATCCATGACAGCAGTTTGACCGGCTGAGGTGAGGGGCGCGACCCCACCAGACGGGCTAAACTTCATCCGCAGTGCCGCCGACCGTAAAGGGGGGGCATCGTGGCTGAAAATTTGCAGGTCGATCTCGCCGCGTTGCATGTTGGGAGCAACCACGTGCTCAATGCGGTCGGTGAGGCCGCTATGGCCTTCGTCAGCCATGAGGACGGGCTGGCCGAGGCCGCGCCGGGTTGGGTCGGGTCCTCGCAGCTGGCGTTAGCGGAGCTCGCGGAACGGTGGGCGGCCCGGCACGACCAACACAAGCTCAGGGTGAGTGGGTTGGGGTCGCACGTGGCCCAATCGATGGCCAGCTATGCCACGAACGAGGACGGATCGGCCCGGGCGCTCAGGTCGGTGCAGGGGTAGGGGTGGCGGGTGGGGTCGCTGACTCCTTTTGACGTCAAGCGCTGGGATCTCAACGCGATCCACACGGTGTTCGAGACGGCCAGTGGACGAGCGGATACCTTGCAGCGGTTGGGGGACAGCCTGAATCAGGCCTACAACGTCCTAGCCGATTGGCACGGTGAAGCAGGGGATGCTTTTCGCGGCGACGTGGGCAAGATTCGCCGCGACATCGAGGCGGACGGCGCGGAATCCAAGCAAGTGGCGGCGGCGGTGTCGCGCGCCGAGACAGACGTCAGCGCATGCAAGAGCGAGTTGAATGACATCGAACGGGCCGCTGATGCTAACGGCTGGACTCTCACGCCGGACTGGCGAATTGACGTTGGGAGCACTTGGATCGGCCGTGATCCGGTCGAGTTCGCCGCCGAGCAGCAGATGTTGCAAGACGACCTCAACGCTTGCAAGGTGCATGCCCACAACGCCGACCACGAGCTTGCCACCGCTGTCGGCGCGGCCGTCGGCGCAGTGCCGCTGGATGCCGTGCGAGCCCCGCCAAGCGGTGCCCCGCCGGCGCAAGGCACGGCGAATGCTGCCCCCGGGGGCACGCCCCCTTCGTTGCAAGACCTCTTGCTGCCGACCGGCAAGACTCAAACCCCCGGCCCCGGTGACCAACAACCTGCGCCTGGCAGCCTGCCAGACCTGCTGAGCCGGCTTCACCAGCCCGTTGCTCCTGGCGCACCGGCGCCTCGGCTGAAACCCGCAGACGTGGACAGCTTCAAAGCGATGGCTCGCCGAACCATGATCCGCGACGGTGTGCCTCCCGATCAGATTGAGTCAAGACTGGATGCGATTGTGGGCCGCACCCAGCAGTGGATGGACAACGGGATGCCCAACTACGTTCCGCCCGAGCCACCGCGCCCGCCGGCAGCGGGATTCGCCGAGGGATTCGGTGACCGTTGGCGTGCAACGGAACAGGGCATCGACAACCTCATCGGGCAAGGGGGGCCCGGGGCGCCCGGGGTGCTGCAGTCGTGGGAGGGGATGCTCAAGGGCACCGTCGAGACGGCCCAGAATCCGTTAGGCGCGGCGATGGGGGACGTCAAAGGCGCGTTGGAATCGCCCAGTGCGTCCTACTATTTGGGCGCCAAAGCCTCCGATGGCGCCTTTGCTCTTCCAGGGCTGCTTTTTGGTGGGGAGGGTGCTGCTGTTGAAGCGGGGCTTGCCGCGGAAACCGTCACCGAAGGCGGCGCACCCTTGGCCGTGGTGCGCGGCTGGCAGCCCACAGGTGGAATGCCGTGGGATGACTTTGCATCCCAGTTCGGCACCCCGGCATCGCGCACTTGGCCTGCGAATGATGGGTTTCCGCAGGGCTTTGTCCCCCAGCCCGCGCAGCTGCCTGAGGGTGCCATCATCGACCGGTTCGGGTCCGAGTACGGCCGCTATCTTGCGCCCGATGGCACTGCTTTTGCGGATCGCGCGTTGGCGCCGGAATCGGTTGGGGGAGATTACAACCGATACATGGTGACCGGAAAACCGTTGCCTCCGGGCTGGCAACTCGTCGAAGGACCGGTGCAACCGTGGTATGGCCAGACGCCGTCGCCTGGCGCCCTCCAATACATGATCTTGGGTCCAGATGGTGTGAGAGTGAGCGTAAGAGAACTGGTAGACAGGGGAATCCTTGATGAATACGGACCGCGTCTTGGAAGATAAATCTGCGGAACTTCAAACCGAGATAGATCGGTTGTCGGAGCAGCTTGGGGTGCGCTCCATGCCTGTCGGGTTCCGAACAAACGATGGCCTGAATATCTACGTAGCCGACGACGGCTCCTACCACTTCACTTTCTACGAGCGAGGAAAACTCGGCTTCGACCGAGTGGGCAGCCTCGATGATCTTCTCTACTGGTACTGCGAAGGCGTTGTCACGCGGGAAGCAGCGAAACTGGTGGGTGATCGCAAAGAACGCTTCAAGTACGAATATCAGGTACTGAGTCGATTCGACATTGACTGGGCGAAAAGGCGGGTGCGTGAACTCGCCGCCGTCTTCAGTGATGGCCAGCCAGAAGACATTTCCTTGCTTCCCGACATTGGCGAACCGCTCTGACACTCGCCTGAGCGGTTAGAGATCGAGCTCCCGGTCGATCTGCGGCCAGTATTGGGGGCCGTCCGGGGTGAGGATTATCCAGTCGTGAATTTCGCCGTTAGCCAGTACGAAGCTGAACGGGGCCCCTGCAGTCGCGGCCTCTTGCTCGAGGACGAGCGCATCAGGTGAAAGTATGTCCAGGTTGCCCGTGTAGACGGTTGTGTGCGGGAGTCCATTGAGCGACCCATTCAGCGGACTCACCTCGGGGTTACCCACGGCAAGGCCGCCCGCCCACGCCTTGCCGAGTTCTTGCGCCGGTCCGAAGGGGAGCAGCGGGTCCTGGACGAGCCCGATGTTCGGATTGGTCATCGCCAGGTTTAGCCACGGCGACAGCAGCACCATTGACCCCGGTACGGGGCCAAGCAGGGGGTTCTGCACCATGTATTCGGTGGCCGCAAGTGCGAGGTTGCCGCCCGCGGAGTCACCGATCACGCTGACGTGCGGGGCCCCGTGTGCACCGACTTCCATGGACATGAGGCCGGCCATTTGGGGTACGACCGCGCCGGCGGTACCTCCCTGCTGCAGCAACGGGTAGATCGGCACCTCGATGGTCGCGCCGGTCTGGTAGGCCATCACCGTGTAATCGAGCCAGTGGAAGATCGAGGGCGCGAAGATGAACGCGCCACCGTGAATGGCAACCACATAGTTGCCGTCCGGATGGGCAGGCGTGATCTGCACGACGCTCATCCCGCCATATGTGGTGTGCTGCACCGTTTCTCCCAGCAGCAACGGCAACAACTGCGGCGGGGTATTGCCGATAAACAGCCCTAATAGTGGATTGTTGCCGGTGAACAGCGATAAAATTTGTGAACTCGGCGCTCCGATTTGAGTGTCGAGTCCGGAAAAGGCCAGGAAAGGTTTTACCGGCAACAGCACAGCCTCTTCAAGTCTGGTGGCCAGCGACGGTGTGCCGGTGTAAGTCCCTGACTGCGTTGCCGAGAACGGCGGAGCGGCCGGCGACCCGAAGATCCCGTGGAAGACCGTGTTGGCCAGCCCGGTGATTCCCGTGGTCACCGTTGTGGAGCTCTGCTGAATTTCCTGCTCAACGAAGGCGAACCCGCTGGCGATAGCTCTGTCGAATTGGCCCAGCATCGGCGATGCGTTGGCGGCCTCGGTGCCGGCATACGAGCACGCGCCCGAATTGAGGGCCTGCACAAACTGGTCATGGAACGCCGCCGCCTGCGCGCTGAGCGCCTGAAACTGTTGGGCGTGGCTGGAAAACACCGACGTGATCGCCGCGGACACCTCATCCCCGGCGGCGGCCAGCACTGCGGTGGTCGGGGCGGCGGCTGATGCGTTGGCCGCTCTCAGCGATGAACCAATGCCCGCCACATCCGCTGCCGCCAACTCCAACACCTCCGGAGCTGTCACCACAAAAAACATCAGTGTCTTCCTTCCCCCACGGTCGTCACCGACCATCCGCGTTATGCATGAGGCCCCGGATCCGAGCATAAGTACTGCGCCGGCATTTTCAGGGTTTTGGCCAAAACTTCGCTTCCGCGGCCCGCATCAGGACGCTAGACCGGTCTTGGCCGAGGCGGTAAATTCTGAAGATGTCGATTAATCGTCGCAAGGTCTTGGGTGGAGCGGGCCTGGCCGGCGCGGCAGCCGCGACCGGGGTCGGCGTTGACCGTGTTATCTCCGACGGCACTCCCGGCTATCGCACCGGTAAGGAAGAGCCAATGACCGATGATGCAGCGCGCTTGGTAATCCCCGCCTACCCTCCGAGACGACCACCTCGCAATCGCACTTGTTCCATCTCGGCGCGGCGCCCGTCAACAACCATGACGGGGGCTCGTTTCAGCAGGCGAGCGAGGATAATTTTCTGATCCTCAAGGGAGGCCAGTGTCTTGCTGCTCAAGTTGCAGCCCGGAGGTATTCGCGAGCCGCACTGGCATCCCAGCGCGTGGGAGATCAACATCGTCATCAGTGGAGTTGCGGCGTGGGTCGTCATCGACGGGAACGGCAACCACGAGAGTTTCGACCAACATGTCAACGACATCGTGTTCGCACCCCAGGGTTCCTTCTACTACTTCGAGAACCGGGGTCCGGACGACATGACAATCGTGATCATCCAGAACACCAGTGCGCCCGAAGACAAAGACAACATCGGCATAGGCGAGTCCCTCAGCCGGCTTCCGCACCGCGTGTTGTCCGCCGTCTTCGGCGTTCCCGCAGACACATTCAACACCTTCAAGAAGATCGACAGCGCGATCACCATCCTGCGATCGCCGTAGTCAAGTCGCTGGCGGATCAGTCACCGTGCCGGTCGCCGAGGTCGACTTTCTCGGTGGGGTTGGAGCCGAGAGCGAAACCGCAGGTTACATCTCCAGCAATTTCCTGATCAGGGCCGTGACCGCTTCAGGACGCTCCATTGACCAGAAGTGGCCGGCATCAACGTACTCGACGGCCACGCTGGCCGCATTGGGAATGTACTCACGTGAGTTTTCGTAGAATTCGCGCGGCTGAGTCTTGCTGTCGTAGCCCTCAATAATCATTACCGGGCATTTCCACGCTGGCAGGAGGTCTCTGCGGCGCCGCAGCCATTCCTGTCTGAACGACTGCGAATTGAAGTAACGCGGCACCGCCCGGTTCACATCGGGATAGGAGAACTCCTGAATCGTCCGGCGCATCTCGGCGTCGGGCACGCGGTACTTACAGATCCAGGTGTAGACCCAGGTGACGAAGTGAGCGGGGTCGTCCATCAACCCGGAGTGGGGTGCGTCGGCGAACAGAGCGCCCTGTGGGGCCAGGTCGGGGTGGAAGTGGTACAGGTGTTGCTCGCCCCGTCCGTACCGTAACACCCGGTCCGGGTGTTTGGCGACGATGAAGTCGGCTTGGACGGTGCCCCGGTCGTGGGTCACGACATTGAATTTGTCGATACCGGCGAGATCGATAGCGCCCAGCAGTTGCGCAGCGGCAGCTTCGTGACGGTAATCGCCGACGGCGGTGCCGGATTGGCCGTATCCCTTTAAGTCGAACGCGATACAGCGGTGCGTTGCGGACAACGCGGCCATCTGGTGATGCCACTGAAACCACGAGTCGGGAATTCCGTGCAGGAACACGATGGGCTCACCCCGCCCGGCCTCGACGTAGTGAAACCGGATGGTCTCCTCGTCGCCGGGCGCATCGACGAAGTGGTGTGTGAACGTCACCCCGTCCAGCACTTCCTGATCGCCTTCGGAGTCGAATGGGCGAGCAGGGACCTGGCCCAATTCGGCGACCCGGGCGGCGATCTTATCCTCGGGAGGCAGGAATCCCTCCAGCACCTTCTTCGCCCGTGCCGGAATCTCGGAGTATTCGATTAGTTCACTTGCTGCCGTCATCTCTCCGTGCCTCTCTATCGCCGGATTGGTGTGCTTCAGGCGCCGACGAGAATCGCCATCGGATCGGGCAAGCCCGCTCGCAGCGACCACGCGCGGCCAGTGAGTTCATCGACGCTGGTACCGCCGCGGCGGGCCGCGAGCATCGCTTCGGGATCGAAGGCCGGACCGACCGAGTCGTTCGCGTATTCCGGACCGAGCATGTAGTTGGTGGCATCGGCGGGTGTCGCGAAGTTGTCGATCTGCATCTCGACGAAATTGGTGTCGGGATCCTGGTAATAGATCGATGTCGTCACCCCGTGGGCGATGCAAACCGCTGGGGTTATCCCCTGGTCGCGCAATAGCACATAGCGGTCGAGGAGGTCATCGATGTTCTCAAAGGTGTAGGCCACGTGATGAACGCTGGCGGTGGTCGGATGTTTGCGCCGTAACTCGCCCGGAGGGCTCAGTAGCGCCACCCGATGGTGTTCGTCGTCGTAAGTGATGAAGCACAAGGCTTGGTCCTGGTAGACGACGTGGCCGTCAAGCACAGTGCAGTACCAGTCGCGCATCTGGCCCGGCTGACTGGTTTGGAAGACGACGTGGGCAAATTTTGGACTCGCGGACATGGCGGCTCCTCACATCTGCCGGCGCCCCACACCCTCGGTGCGCAGCTGTGGCGTAGGACACAAGCTAACAGCGATATGTGATAACAGCAAGGCCACGCGGTCTACTTCAGCGCCTGGAACAGTTACTCGCCTTTGAACAGGCATTTAGCCGAGTATACGCCCGCTAGTTCCGAGTCCGGACCGGAGACAAATCGATATATAGTTGCTATCGTTCGAGCGGTAGCGGTGAGCTTGCGATCAGGAAGTGGGACAGCTGTTGACCTCGTCCAACGCCGACATACGGCCGATCTCGTCCCGCTCGGTCGTCACCCAGGTCACCGAGGAGCTGCGGCGGGCGATCCAGTCCGGTGTGTTGGCTCCCGGGCACGAGTTCTCGCTGCGGGAGATCGCGACGATGCTGGACGTGAGCTTCATCCCGGTTCGCGAGGCACTGCGAAGTCTTGAAGGAGAAGGACTCGTCGTCATCCGGCCAGGACGTAGTGCGCTCGTTGCTCCCCTCGATCTTGACGACTTGCACGCCATCTACCGACTGCGCCGCATTCTCGAGCCCGAGCTCGCCCGCCGGTCTTGCTTGTTGTTGACGGTCGATCAGCTCGATCGCCTCAATGCGCAGGCAGCTGAGTTCGGCGATGAAAGCCTTGGCATCGACGGCATTTACAGCAGCCATCTCCAGTTTCATCTAGCGCTGCTGAAGCCTGCGGCTACCAGCTGGGATACCAGAGTGCTCACCACGCTGTGGCGAGCGGGGGAACGGTACGTGCGCATCGGGTTCGGCCTGCTCGACTACGACCCACACGAGCATGAACGACGGGAACAAGCCCACGAGGATCTGATCGCGGCATTCCGCAAACGGGACCCCGACCTCGCCGCGCAAGCCATCTACGACCATCTCGCCCGCAACGAAGAGACAGCGCGAATGGCGCTGGATGCCTACCTCAGTGATGCGACGAATGGGCCGGAGGATCGAAAGGTGCCCGCTAAGAACGGGAGTCGCGCTATGCCACCTAGCACCTCGCGGACCTCGCCGCGGTGAATCTGATCCCCACCGCCGACGGGCGCAGGCGCACGCCGGTGCTGGTGATAGGTGGCGGTCCCGTCGGCCTGGGCACTGCGATCGAACTCGCTCAACACGGCATCGCCTGCATCGTTGTCGAGCCGCGCGCTGACGTGTCCTGGCTGCGGCCGCGCGCAAAGACGACGTCGACGCGGACGATGGAGCATTTCCGCCGCTGGGGGATCGCGGACACCGTCCGGCGGCGTGCACCGATACCCCAGTGCTGGTCTGATGAAGTCGTCTTCTGCACAACCCTTTTAGGGCGCGAAGTAACACGCTTCGACCGTTGCCTCGGGCTGGATCTTGTCGACGATGACTTGGTGGCAGAAGGTGGCCAGCAGGCTCCGCAGCCGTTGATCGAGTCCGTCATGCGCGACAGGGTATCCGAACTCCCCGAGGCGGAATTGCTCGTTGGCCACCGGTTCGTCGGACTGACCCAGGATGACGATGGGGTCGTCGCCACCGTCGTCGACGACTCTGGCAACCCCATCACGATTCGTTCCGAGTATCTCGTCGGATGCGACGGGTCCCGCAGCGAGGTGCGCGATGCTATCGGAGCCGAATATGAAGGCAGCGCCGACGAGCGACCGAATTTCAATGTGGTCTTTCGTGCCGAGTCGCTGGCAGCCCGGATGCGTTTGGGCGACGCCGTGCATTACTGGGTGCTCAACCCCGGCCAACCGGGCCTGGTGGGTCGGTTGAACCTGGTCGACGAGTGGTGGTGCGTCATCATGGGCGTCGGCGCCGAAGAAGGCGCCGTCGATCCAGCGCGATTGGTCCACAATCTGATTGGCGATGGGACCGAACCAGTCGCGATCGAGGTACTCGCCACCGATCCGTGGCGGGCGCGGATGCAGGTATCCAACACGTTCCGATCCGGCCGAGTCTTCCTGGCGGGCGACGCGGCGCACCAGAACCCTCCGTGGGGAGGCCACGGATTCAACACCGGGATCGGTGATGCTGTGAACATCGGTTGGAAACTCGGCGCGGTGCTCAACGGGTGGGGAGCGAACGCGCTTTTGGACAGTTATGAGCGCGAGCGCAGGCCGGTCGCAATGGAGACGATATCGGTGGCCACCAGGAACATGTCCACCCTCGGCCCCGAGCTCGCCGACCCCCGCCTCATGGGCAGCGATGACGAATTCGCAACCACGCTACCAATAGTGGCCTCTGCTACCCAGCGGGCCAAGGGCGTGGAGTTTCACAGCTTGGACCTCGTTCTCGGAACCTCCTATGCCGATTCACCAATAGTGATCAGTGACGACGTAGTGGCAGAGTCTGGCGGCGCGACTCACGAACCCGGCGTGTACGTTCCCAACGCCGCGCCCGGTAGCAGACTGCCGCACAAGTGGCTTGCCGGTCATCGCTCGCTCTACGACGCGTTGGGCCGTGAGTACAGTCTGGTCGGTCAGGTAAACCTCCCGGCCGGTCGGCAACTCGTCGAATCCGCTGCGGTCCTGCAGATTCCGCTGACAGCCGTCGAATTGGACTGCCACCTGACCGAACAGCTGTTCGGGGCTCCGCTCACGTTGGTCCGGCCCGATCAACACGTCGCGTGGCGCGGCACAAGAACATCCGATCCGGAGGCACTCATGCGAACGGTCTGCGGCCGTGCCTGAGTGGCGAAAAGCCACCCACCGGCGCGTCAGTTCGGCAAGCGAAACACGAAAGTAGGTCAAGAGATGCAGTCAGCCGGGTGCCCTTGCTGCGCGTACCAACAGCCCTTGTCAGGTCCAAGCTTGTTCAGCCGGGTGACGGTGCACTGGGAACGGGCCGCGGGCGCGAGCAAACGGAAGGTTGCGGTCGACTCCGGATCGACCCGGACGCTGCTTCTCGACGGCGGCACAATTGTCGATCCCCGTGACGGCAGCATCGCCGCCGACGTCAGTATCCGGATACGAAACGGCCGCATTGTCGACGTATCCCCGCGCGGGGCTGAACGCGCGGACCCGGCGACGGAACGCATCGATGCGGCCGGAAGATTCATCGTGCCGGGCTACAACGACATGCATTCGCACGCATTGAACCTGGCTGATCCCTCGGGGAGCCTGGCCCTGATGCTCGCCGAAGGCGTCACGGGGTTTCGCCAGATGTCGGGTTCGCCGGCCCTGCTGAAGAGGCGACGGGACAACACGTTGCCGATCGGGCCGGCGGCGCCGGCTCTCCTTGAGACGCCCGGAACCGTTCTCACACCGCTCAATTCCGGATCGAGCAAGGCTGTTGCTGCCGAGATCCGACGCCAGCACGACCAAGGTGCCGACTTCGTGAAGATGGTCATGGCCGGTCCCGACGTCTTCATGGCGGCGGTCGAAGAAGCCGTCGCCGTCGGGATTCCGATCCTTGGTCACCTCCAAGAGGGCGTCGACATCGTGGCGGCATCGCAGGCCGGCTTCCGGTCCGTCGAGCATCTTGGGCCAGGCTCACCGCTGTGGACGGCGTGTTCCACCATCGACGACGAGTTGCGCTCGGAGGCCTGCGCGAGACCGGTGATCAAAGGCCCGCCCATCAAGATTCCCCTCATCGAGCTCATCGTCACCTGGCGGATGCAGAGTCTGTTGGTAAACCCCGCCGCGTTCACCGATCCCATCGACGTCGCCCGGATTCAGCGTGCTTTGGACACCTACAGCGCGGACAAGGCCGCCTCCGTGGCGGCGGAACTCGCCCGACACGGCACCTGGCAAGTGCCGACACTGGTTCGGCTGCGCAGCATGCAGTACGCGGGGGCGCCGGAATATGAAAGCGACGAATCATTGGCGTATCTGCCGGCCAAGAACATCAAGAGATGGCGCACGGTGACCGCGAAGTTCCTGGCACTGCCCGCCGAGGCACAAAAGACCTACCGAGACCTCTATCCGCGCCAGCTGAGTCTGGCAAAAATGTTCGCCGACAATGGAGTTCGGATGATGACGGGGACCGATGGCGGGTCCATGATGGCGCCCGGCCTGACCCTCCGCCAGGAGTTTGGCGAACTGGCGAAGGCGGGCCTCTCACCGCTGAAGATCCTTCAGATGACGACCATCAATCCCGCGCAATACCTGGGGCGAGAGGACACCATGGGTACGGTCGAGCCCGGGCGCAACGCCGACCTGGTGGTGCTGGACGCCAACCCCCTCGAGAACGTCGAAAACCTGCACCGGATCAACGCCGTGGTCAGAGCGGGCACTCATTACTCCGCCGCGCAGCTGGCTGCGCTCAAGGTCCGGGTAAAGGCCAGTGCTTGAATCTATTCAGACGGTATGAAACATGTCGTTGAACTGGTGCGTGACGGTCACTTCGTTGGGTCGCTGCGCATCGGCACGAACCTTGGCGCGCTCGACGAGCACCTCGGGTGCGTCGGTGGCGAGAAGCGGCATGACCTCATCGAGATAGTCCTCGAGCGGCATTGCCCGCGGGTCCGTGCGGTTTCTCGGCATCAGATTGCTCTCGACGTATGGCGGCGAAAGGTCCACTACCGCGACTGAGGAGTCGCGCAGTTGGTAGCGCAGCGACAACGTGTACGACCGCATCGCGGCCTTGCTGAGTGAGTAGAGCGCCGTGGTCGCCAGTGGCGCATAACCCAGCATCGAGGTGACGTTGATGATGGTGGCTACCGGTTGCCGGCGCAGGTGGGTGATCAGTGCCGAATTAAGCCATAAGGGCCCAAGCAGGTTCGTCGCAATGGTGGCGGTGACCTGCTCTTCGTCGAGCGGCTGGCCGACGTCATCGGCGAACTGAATGCCGGCGTTGTTGACGACCACATTCAGCGTCGGATACCGCGCGATCAGTTCAGGGACGATCTTGCGGATGCTTTCCGGCTGGGAGACATCGAGAACCACCGCGTGCATGCCCGGATTGGCGTCGACCACCCCGTCCAGAGCCGACGCTCGGCGCCCGGCGATGATGACCTCGTTACCGCGGCGATGGAAACGCTCGGCCAAGCCCCGCCCGATGCCGCTGCTCCCGCCCGTGATCAGGATCGCATTTCCGTCGAGCTTCATCTATTTCCTTTCGGTGGATTCGCTGAACGCGTCTCGCTGTGCACTCACGAACTCTGCGAATGTCGTTGGGGCGCGGCCGAGCAGCCACGTCAACACGTTGGCGTTCCCGACAAAGTCGTGGTGGCTGTAGTACGTGGAGATGGCACGCATGACGTTGCTTTGATGCCGGTACTTCTCGGAGTCGAGGTCCTTGCCGAACCAGGCTTCCATGTAGTCGTCGACATTGACTTGGCGTACTTCGATCGGGCGTCCCAGCACACCGGAGATGATTTCGCCCAACTCGTGGGCGTTGTAGCGGCCGGGGCTCACCAGTTCGTAGGTCGCCCCGTCATGCCGTGCGCTGTCGGTGAGCACCGCGCACGCGACCTCGGTGACGTCCCCAAGATCCACCAGGGATTGGTAACGGTCCAGCGCCCAGTTCATCTCGAAGATTCCCTCGGTGAAGACACGCCGAAGCTTGAGGGGCAACATGTAATTCGTCGGTTGCAGAATCGTGAATGCCAGCCCGGATGACACCAGATGTTCTTCGATATCTCGTTTGATCTGGTGCTGCACCAGATCGGTCACGATCGCGTGTAGCACCGAACTCATGACGAAGTGTCGCACTCCTGCTGCCCGGGCGGCATCCACGAGCGAAATTCCCATCTGGCGCTCGTTGGGGTGTGCGGTGGGGCCCACGTGGTAAATCTTGTCCACACCGCGCACGGCATCCGATGCTACCGCCGGGTCACAGATATCTCCGACGATGACCTCCGTGACCCCGAGCCGCCGCAGCTGGTCGGCGGAGTCCTGCGTCGAAACACATGCTCTCACTGGCAATTCCGCAGCAATCAGCTTGGGAATCAACCGCTTGCCTTGGTTGCCGTTAGCGGCGGTCACGAGGATCACTTTGGGCTCCTGACGTGTGGTTGCGCGGTGCTTCTCAATTCACCAGATCCAGTGCTGCGCCTACGATGCTGTCGGTATCGATACCGTGATAGCGGTACACCGCCGCCAGCGATCCTACCTGCCCGAAGCGGCTGACGCCCAGGGATTTTGAGTGAACTTGGTTGATGGTCGCCAAGAATGCCAAAGCGTGCGGATGACCGTCGAGCACGGTGATCATCGGGGCTGCGCGGTTGGCTGGGAAGACTTGATCAAGGATCCAGGACGGCGCGTCACCCAGACCCTGACGCGCTTGGCTGGCCTCGAATAGCAACCCAGGGCTGGTCACGCATATCACTTCCGCAGGAATCCCGATCTGCGCCAGACGATCTGCCGCCTCGAGTGCCTCGGTGACCAGCGCACCGACCGCGACGACGGCGACGGCGGGTTCCGAACAGGACCGCAAGGTGTAGGCCCCGGCCACGACGTGCCGACGACGACGTTCCCGCGCTGCGGTGTCCGTGGGAACCGCAGCCAGCTCTTGTTGGACGGGTCGGGTGGATAGCCGAAGATAGGACGACCCTCCGTCGGGCCGGCCGAGTCGCGAGATGCAGCTGAGTAGCGTCCATTCAACCTCGATGGCGAAAGCCGGCTCATAGCTTATGCATCCGGGCTGCTCCAGGCCTATCGAGGGAGTCTTGATCGACTGATGTGCGCCACCCTCGGCGGCCAGGGTCACTCCGGACGGGGTGCCCACCAGAATCGATTGGCCGCCGGCGTAAATCCCGTACGACCAGGGTTCGAGGGCTCTCTCAACGAACGGGTCGTACAGCACGCCAATCGGATACAGCGGCTGACCCCACCGGCTCCACGTTGCGCCGAGTTCCCCGATGAGCCCCACCAGGTTGGTTTCGGCGATTCCCAATTCCATGTGCTGGCCGGTTGGTTTCTCGCGCCAGTGCATGATGGTCTCGTTGTCGTCATCGAACCAGTTGCGCCGCTCGTCGGGCGACCAGACCCCGACCTTATTGAGCCAACCAGCGAGATTGGTGGTGGAGCTGACATCTGGGCTGACGGTCACGACGCGCTTGGCCACCTCAGGCGCTTCGCGGGTGAGATCGAGCAGTGCCCGGCCCAGCGCGGCCTGCGTTGTCGACACAGCCGGTGGCGTTCGGCCCAGATCGATGGGCACCGCGGGAGCGGGGGCGCTGACTTGGTGGGCCCGGACCAGGCGCTCCGCCGTGCTCTGGCATAGCCTGCCGGGCGCGGTCGAGATATCGAATCGAGACCACGGCTGGGCCGGATCCTTGGCCAGGGTGACCGAGAAATCGGCGAACTGTTCGTCGGTCAGCAACGAGGAGTGGTTCTGCGGATGTCCTTGTGTGGGCAGCCCGTAACCCTTGATGGTGTAAGCGATGATGATGGTCGGGCGGGTGTCGTCGATCTGGGAGTACGCCGAACGCAGAGTGTCCAGGTCGTGGCCACCGAGATTGCTGATCGCCCGAACCAGCGTTTGGTCATCCAGTTCGGCGATTAAGCGACCGACCGCTTCGGCGTCGGTGCCGTCCCCGGGCAGGCGTGTGCGTAGGCCTTCGGCATTGCACCGAAGCAGGCGCTGATACTCGGGGTTGGGCATGTCCAGGATCCGGCGCCGCAGCGCGTCTCCGCCCGGCCGGGTAAACAGTTCCTCGAGAAGTCTTCCGAACCGCACGGTGATCACTTGCCAACCCGCGGCCGAGAACATCGTTTCGAGTCGCCCGGCGGCGATATTGGGCACCACGCGGTCGAGCGACTGGCGGTTCATATCGACGATCCAGACGATTTCGCCGAGCTCCTGCACCGACGGGTCCAGGATCGCTTCCCACACCGCGCCTTCGTCGAGCTCGGCGTCGCCCACAAGGGAGTACTGTCGGCCGGTGCCGGTGCTACCGAACGTGGTGTCCACGTAGCGCCTGGCGATCGCCCCCCAGATCGGTGCGGTGGCGCCGATACCCACCGATCCGGTCGAGTAATCCACCGGGTCGGGATCCTTTGACCGGCTGGGATAGCTCTGCAGTCCCCCGAACTCACGCAGCGTGGTCAGGTACTTCTCGTCGAGCGTGCCCAACAGGTAGTTGATCGCGTGCAGCACAGGCGATGCGTGGGGTTTCACCGAAACGCGATCGCCTGCTTGAAGTTGCTCAAACCACAGCGACGTCATGATGGAGACCATCGAGGCGCAGGAGGCCTGGTGGCCGCCGACCTTTAGCCCAGTGGTGTTGGGCCGCACGCGGTTTGCGTGATGAATGATCGCTGTAGAGAGCCACAGCACCTGCCGGGCGACCTCTTCGAGCGCGTCGTGATGTCCGATAGGCGTTGGCGGGGATTCGGTGGGCTGGTGAGTCATCACGTGGCGTCGTCTCGCGCCGCGGTTGTGACAATGCTGCCGATCCCCTCGATGGAACTCACCAGGGTGTCGCCGTCGACCAGGTAGCGCGGGGGAGTGCGAGCCACTCCGACTCCCGACGGTGTGCCGGTGAAGATGAGATCGCCGGGACGCAGGGTTACCACAGTGGACAGATACGAGACCAGGGCAGCGACATTGAAAATCAGCTTGCTGGTGCGCGACTGCTGCACCATTTCGCCATTGAGAGAGCAGCTGATCGCCAAGTTGTCGGGATCGTCGAATTCGTCGGGTGTGACGAGCGCGGGGCCGATCGGACCGTATCCGTACTTGGATTTTGCCAGTCCGAATTGGGGGTTGGCGGGGTCGGAGAACTGCAGGGCCCGGTCGCTGATGTCTTGGCCGACCGTCAACCCGGCGACGTAGCCCCAGGCCTCTTCGTTGTCGATGCGGCGCGCGGTGCGCCCGATGACCACCACCAGCTCGACCTCCCAGTCGACGGTGTCGGCGTCGAGCGGCAACCGCTGCTCGGGGGAAACAATGCACGACGCGAATTTCGGAAACACGAGGGGCGCTTTGGGAAGCGCAAAGGCGGCCTCCTCGGCGTGATCGGCGTAATTCACGCCGATACCGAACGCTTGTGAAGGCGCGGGTGCCGGCGCGCCCAGTCGCCCCTCGACCGGGGTGAGACCCGTGGGGTCGAAATCCGATGCGTACCAGTCAATGAGGTCGGACCAGCTTGCATATGCTGCCTGCACATCACCGTTGAAGCGGCCGCCGCTGGCCTGGGCGATATCGAAATACTGGGCACCTATCGCGATGCAGGCGCGCTCATCGATGTTGGCGAACCTCATTACCGGGCGGCTTCCGCGAACTGAACTGTCGATAGCACTGTCAATTCCTCCCGTTTGGTAGGGCTAGCGGCAGCAAGTCTCGGCAGATGCCGTCCAAGCATCGATTATGCTAGCTACGATATATTCATTGTCGGGCGAAGTCGATCCCGGACTTTCAGGGTCGGTCTCATTCGTGGCCCGGCTAGTCGGAACATGTGCGCGACGGGCGGAGTCAGTCCCTCGTGCCGAGTGCCGCCAGCCACTCGAGGCAGGCGACTTCGTTCTCGACCAGATGCTCGGTGATGGCCCGCTTGAGTTCCAGGCCGGATCGTGACCTAGCGGCGTCGATGATGGCCCGGTGCGCGACTTCGCGGCGTTTCCGCTCGTCGTCGTCGAGTTCGTAGCTTTCGAACAACACGCGGGTGTAGCGATCGCTGGCATGCCAGAGTTGATCCAAAATGCGGAGGTCCCACGGCGTCAACGCCGGTCGAAGGAGCGCCAGATGGAACTCGCGGTGCACTTCCCACAGCGTATCGGTATCGCGATCGCCCCGGACGTGCTCAGCGAGTAGACGTTCGGCCTCTTGCAGGTCATCGTCCGTCAACAGCGGGCATGCCCGGGCTGCGACGCTGGGCTCGATGTCTTGACGGAGTCGATAGATGGCGCGCAGTTCGTCGCGGTCCAGCGGGTTGACCATCGCGCTGCGACCCGGCCTCAATTCGACGAGACCTTGCGCTTCCAGCCGGCGCAGCGACTCGCGGACGGGTATGTGGCTGACGCCCAGTTGGGCGCTCAGATCCGCGATCGAGAAACTCGATCCGGCGGCGAGCGTGCCGTTGAGGACGCCCCGGCGGATTTCGGCGGTCACTCGGTCCACCGCAGACTGGGGTCCGGCGACCGAACGTAGCCGGCTTCTGGGGGCCAGTACCGCCGCCGGGCTCTGTTCAGGGCTCATAAAGAATATAGTCTAGCGGGATTTGGGCCCTGGGGCATCGTGGAGGGGCGCTGTCGGGCTGTCGCCGGGCCACGGAATCCCAGCCCACTTGAACGCGTCGACATGCAATGCGTCGACCACTGCCGGGCGATCGTCGCCCGGCAGCTCCTGGCTGATGGTGACGCCCGCCTTGCCCATCGTCCACGCCACGAACCGATACGGAACACGCAGGCCGGTCAGCTCCGCCTCATCGACGGCGATGCGCGCCCCGGGTACCAGCGGGCGAAGTTCGTCGCGCTCGTAGACAACCTCTAGTGCCGCGACCTTCCACCCGCCGCCTGCCTTTATTACGCGATACAGAAGCCGGCAATATGCGTTCAACGCGCAGGCCACACCATCGACGCTCGGATAGGTTTCGACGACCGCGGGCAGGATCACCACACCGCGGTCGGAGTGGATCCGGACGGTCGGAGGCCCAAGCCGATGGCGCGACGACACGCCGCGGTCGGTCATCGCCTTGGACTGCGCGACGAAATCGGCGCCCGAACCCTGAAACCAGCTGATCGTGACTGTGGACTCGTCGTGAAAGCAATCCGCCATTTCAGTCCACCAGCAGCGGTCACGTGCTTCGCGTTCCCTAAGTACCACCTGAGTCGCTGCGAATTCGTCGCACATCATCCTCGCAGTATCGTCCTGCACCGCGTGTCTCCCATCGAGGTAGACGGACGAGCCGATGCGTCGCGCCCGCATATCGAGCCCGGCAAGCCTCGCGCCGCCAGAACATTCGCCATGTTCAATATGCTGAATCTATTGACACGCGGCGCCGAATCGCCACAGACTACTTGAGACCACGCTGATTCAGCATGGTGAATTAGGTAGGAGGGGTTCGCCACATGCCCGAGCGGGGGTGTCTTTTTGCGGTCGACGGCGTCGGGCGATGGGAGCGACCCGCGACCCCCGAGGGGCAGGTGGTATCACGTCAGACTCCGGTCGCGGCTCGCACGGGTCGTCTTCGGAGAGTTGGCGTGACTGTGTCGGTGCCGGCATGGAAGCCGGCTGCGGCCGTGGGTGGTCTTTTCGCGATGGGCCTCGATGTGTTGGTCCTGCTGCCACGACGACCGTTCGCCTGGCGTGAGTTCGTGCGCCAGGCCTGGTTCGTGGCGCGGGTGTCGCTGCTGCCGACGGTGATGCTGGCCATCCCGTATTCGGTGCTGGTCGTGTTCACGTTCAACATCCTGCTGCTGGAGTTTGGAGCGGCCGATTTCAGCGGTACGACCGCGGCGTTCGCCACCGTGACCCAGATCGGTCCGATTGTGACGGTGTTGGTGGTCGCCGGTGCGGGCGCGACCGCGATGTGCGCCGACCTCGGGGCGAGGACGATCCGGGAAGAAGTTGACGCCATGCGCGTCATGGGCATCAACCCGATTCAGGCGCTCGTCGTGCCGCGAGTGCTGGCCGCGACGTTGGTCGCAATACTGCTCTCGGCGATCGTGATCGTGGTCGGGTTGGTGGGCGGCTTCTTCTTTTCGGTATTCGTGCAGCACGTGACACCGGGGGCGTACGGAGCGGGTATGACCGTGCTCACCCACACGGCTGACGTGGTGGTGGCGGTGATCAAAGCCGCGTTGTTCGGGTTGGCGGCCGGGTTGATCGCTTGCTACAAGGGGCTCTCGGCCGAGGGCGGCCCGGCCGGTGTCGGCAACGCGGTCAACGAGACCGTGGTCTACACCTTCGTGGCACTGTTCGCGATCAATATCGTTGCCACCGCGGTCGGCGTGAAGGTGGTGGTGTGACTGTCGCGGCGGCGCGGCTGCCGCGCTCGTCGGCTGCGCTGACACGGTGGGGTACCGGCTGGACCAGGGTCGGCCTGCAAACCGTGTTCTACGCCAAGACGCTGCGCTACATCGGTGATGTGTTCCGGTCGTACAGATCCGAGTTGGTTCGCCTGATTGCGCAAATGGGGCTGGGTACCGGAGCGCTTGCGGTGATCGGCGGGACGGTGGCGATTGTCGGGTTCTTGACCATGACGACTGGGGCACTGGTGTCGGTGGCCGGCTACAACCAATTGTCCGATATCGGCGTCGAGGCACTGACCGGGTTCGCATCGGCGTACTTCAACGTCCGGCTGGCCGCCCCGTTGACGGCGGGGGTAGCGCTGGCCGCCACGATCGGCGCCGGGGCGACCGCGCAATTGGGTGCGATGCGTATCAACGAGGAAATCGACGCCCTGGAAGTGATGGGTATCCGCACGATCGCCTACCTCGCGTCGACCAGGGTGGTCGCAGGGGTCCTTGTCGTTGTGCCGCTGTACTGCGTTGCGGCGATCTCCGCGTTCTTGTCGGCGAAGCTGTCCACGACTGTCATTTACGGTCAGTCCGCCGGCGTGTACGACCACTACTTCAACACGTTCTTGTATCCCATTGATCTGGTCTGGTCATTCGTGTTGGCCGTCGCGATGGCGCTCGTCATCATGCTCGTCCATACCTATTACGGGTTCACCGCGGCCGGTGGCCCGGCCGGTGTGGGTGAGGCCGTGGGTCGCGCGGTGCGAACGTCTTTGGTGTCTTCGTCGGCGTTGATTGTGTTTCTGTCCCTTGCCATTTATGGCCAGACCGGCAATTTCCACCTATCCGGCTAGCCCGATGGACCTGACCACAGAGCGCTACCGAATCCACCCGGCGTGGTGGACCGCGGTTCTGGTGCTTGTCGTGGGCGGAGCGATGTGGCTCTGTTCGGCCATATTCGCGGGCACCTTGACGACGTATGTGCCCGTGACAGTCACCTCCGAGCGCGCCGGGCTGGTGATGGAGCCAGGCGCCAAAGTCAAGATGCGCGGCGTGCAGGTAGGTCGCGTCTCCGGTGTCGACGGCGGGCGCAACCTGGCCCGCCTGCACCTGGAGTTGTTTCCCGACCAGATCGGTTACATCCCCGCCAACGCGGGGGCGCAGATCCGTGCCAGCACCGCCTTTGGCGCCAAGTACGTCGATCTCACCTACCCCGAAGATCCGAGTCCCCACCACATTTCCGCCGGCGCGGTGCTGGTATCCCGGAATGTCAGCACGGAGGTCAACACGGTCTTTCAGAGCCTTGTCGACGTTCTGCATCAGGTCGACCCGCCCAAATTGAATGCGGTATTAACGGCTTTCGCTGACGCGGTACGCGGCCGGGGGCAACGGATCGGGGAGGCCACCAGCGCCGCCAACGGTGTGCTCGGCGGCACTGAACCCCCGAATGGGAACCGTGCAGCACGACTGGCGGTCGCTGCAGGGCGCCGGCGACGCTTATAGCGTTGCCGCCCAAAGCCTTCTGAGCACCTTCGACGCGGCCAGCGTGAGCAGCGCGACGGTCACCGCGCACTCCGCCGATCTGGATGCGTTGCTGCTGTCCACGATTGGTCTCTCGCAATCCGGGATCGACCTGCTCGTCCCGAGCCGGGCCAATCTGATCAAGGCGATCAACGTACTTGAGCCGACGACCGATCTGCTGTCGAAATACAACCCCGAATTAACGTGTCTGTTGCTGGGCGCGAAATGGTCGCTGGATAACGGCGCCTATGACGCCGCTGGCGGCGATGGCCGAACCATCGTTATCGACGACGCCTTTATGTTCGGCGCCGACCTGTACAGGTACCCCGACAACCTGCCGATCGTGGCCGCCAAGGGCGGTCCCGGCGGCAAACCCGGCTGCGGTTCGCTGCCCGACGTCTCCAAGAACTTTCCGCTACGCCAATTGGTCACCAACACCGGCTGGGGCACCGGAGAGGACATCCGGACCAACCCCGGCATCGGACACCCCTGGTGGGTGAACTTCTTCCCGGAAACGCGTGGGGTGCCCCAACCCCCGAGCTTCCATGGAGTCGGGCCCCCGGCGATCGGACCGGTGCCCTACCCGGGCGCGCCCCCCTACGGGGCGCCGCTGTTCGGTCGCGGACGGCACGCCGCTCTACCCGCCCCCGCCCGGGGCGCCACCGCCCGCGCCACCCGCACCCCCGGCCGGGCCCGCGCCATGACGGTCACCAACTATCCAGAGACGCAGCGCCGATGAGGGACAACACCATCGGCGCGTTGTGGCGCCTAACCATCTTCGTCGTGGTCTGCAGCATCGTGATGTTTGGTCTCTTTGCTGTATTCGGCCAGTTGCGATTTCAGCCGGAACAGGCCTACAACGCCGAGTTCACGAACATCAGTGGGCTGAAAGCGGGCAACTTCGTCCGCATCGCCGGTGTGGAAGTCGGCCAGGTCAAACACATCTCGATACGGCGCGACAACATCGTGGTCGTGCGGTTCTCCATCGATGACGCGGTGATGCTGACCGGCGGCAGCAAGGCGCTCATCCGCTACGACAACGTCATCGGCGATCGCTACATGGAGCTCCAAGATGGGCCCGGGTCCACCGGCGCGCCTGACTGCGGGCCAGACCATCCCGGTGGACAGAACCGCGCCGGCGCTGGACCTTGACGCTTTGATCGGCGGCTTCCGGCCGCTGTTTCGGGCGCTGGACCCCGTGCAGGTCAACGCTTTAACCGGGCAGCTCATCGCGGCGTTTCAGGGTCAGGGCGCGGCGGTCAGCTCCTTTCTGGCGCAAACAGCCGCGGTGACCGACACCCTTGCCGACCGCGAGGCGGTGATCGGGCAGGTGATCGTCAACCTCAACAAGGTGTTGGGCTCACTCGGCAAGCAAAGCGGCCAGGTGGATAAGACGGTCGCCTCGTTGGCCGAACTCACGCGGCGCCTGGCCGCGCACAAAAGCGACATCACCAACGCCGTCGCGTACGGCGATGCCGCAGCGCGCACCGTGGCCGACCTACTGCAACAGGCCCGGCCGGCGTTCACGAACACCGTCGCCCAATCCGATCGCACCAACAGCATCGTGTTGGCCGACCACGACTACGTCGACGACCTGCTGAACACGCTGCCCGACGCGTATCAGGCGCTGTCCCGGCAAGGGATGTACGGCGACTTCTTCACCTTCTATCTGTGCGACGCGGTGCTGAAAGTCAACGGCAAGGGCGGCCAACCGGTGTACGTGAAGCTCGCCGGCCAGAGCACCGGGCGGTGTGCGCCCAAATGAAGCCGTTCTCCGAACGCAACCTCACCGTCATCGGCGTGATCGGGATGGTTGCCACCGCCGGGATTGTTCTAGCCGCGCTGCAATACCAGAAGCTGCCGATTTTCACCGCGCACAAGCATGAGTACGCCGCCTACTTCGCCGAGTCCAGCGGGCTGGATTCCGGTGCACGGGTGCAGGTGTCGGGTTTTCAGGTCGGCGCGGTGACCGCAGTGGAACTCGACGGCGACCGGGTGCTGGTCAAGTTCGACGTCGGCAAGGACGTGCACCTCGGTGATCGCACCGAGGCCGCGATCAAGGCAAGAAGCCTGCTCGGCGTGAAGGTACTGGAGATCACGCCGCGCGGCGACGGTGAACTCCGGGGCCCCATTCCGGTGGACCGCACCACTCCGGCCTACCAGTTGCCCGACGCTTTGGGCGATCTGGCCGAAACCATCCACGGACTCAACACCGATCAGGTGAACCAGTCACTGTCCACGCTCGCGGAGACATTTCAGGACACCCCACCGGATTTCAAGGTGGCTGTCGAAGGGGTGGCCCGGTTCTCGCAGATACTCAACGACCGCGACGCCGAGTTGCGCAATCTGCTTGCCAACGCCGAACAAGGTCACCGGCGTGCTGGCCCAGCGCAGCGATCAGATTGTCGACCTGGTCGTCAACACCAACGCGTTTCTGGCGCAACTGCAAACCCAGAGCGCGGCGTTGGATGATGTCTCCGGCGCCATCTCCGCGTTGTCCAAACAGCTATCCGGATTCGTCGCCGACAACCGTGCGCAACTGCGGCCGGCGCTGGACAAGCTCAACGGGGTTCTGACGATCGTCGACAACCGCAAGGAGCGCATCCAGAAGTCGATCAAGCTGCTCAACTCATACGCAATCTCACTGGGTGAGTCGGTGTCGTCAGGCCCGTTCTTCCAGGCCTATGTTCCCAACCTGCTGCCGGGCCAATTCGTGCAACCGTTTGTCGACGCGGCGTTTTCCGATCTGGGTCTGGACCCGAATGTGCTGTTGCCGTCGCAGCGCACCGATCCGCAGACCGGCCAGCCGGGTACCCCCCCGTTGCCGGTGCCGTATCCGCGCACCGGGCAGGGTGGGCCGCCGAACCTCAATCTGCCGGACGCGATCACCGGGGTGCCGGGTGATCCGCGCTACCCGTTCCGCCCGCCGTTGCCGGCGCCGCCGCCGGGCGGCCCACCCCCGGGCCCGCCGCTACCCGGGCCGCCGGCCACACCCACACAGGTCAATACCGCACCGGGCGACGCGCCCGAGGGGCAGGGCCGGTGACCGCGCGCAGGGCAAGGTCTGTGCTGGCGATCGCGCTGGTGCTCGTACTGCTGGGCGGCGGCGCCGCGCTAGCGCGATCCCAATCGAGGATCAACAAGATCTCCGTCGTCGCCTACTTCGACAACAGCAACGCGATCTACGCCGGCGACGATGTCGTCATCCTCGGCGTGAAGGTGGGGCGGATCGACACGATCGAGCCCCAACCGCAGCGGGCCAAAGTCACCTTCTCCGTCAACGCCAAATACCGGGTGCCCGCCAACGTCAACGCGGTCATCGTGTCCCCGAAGTTGATCACGTCGCGCGCCGTGCAGCTGACCCCTGCCTATACCGGCGGCCCGACCCTGGCCAACGGGGCGGTGATCCCGCAGAGTCGCACCGCGGTGCCGGTGGAGTTCGACGACTTCCGCAAGCAGCTGGAGAAACTCACCGAAAGCCTGCAACCGACCCAACCCGGTGACGTCAGCCCGCTGGGCGCCACCATCAACTCCGCCGCCGATAATCTGCGCGGACAGGGCGCCAAGATCCGTGACACGATCATCAAGTTGTCCCAGGCGGTATCGGCCCTCGGCGATCACAGCACCGACATCTTTGCCTCCGTCAAGAACCTATCGACTCTGGTTGCGGCCCTTCATGACAGCGCCGATCTGATGGCGCAACTCAACACCAATCTCGCCGCGGTGACGTCGCTGTTGGCCAACGATCCCGACGAGGTTGCGCACGCGGTGCAGGACTTCAATGCCGCCGTGCAGGACGTGACCGGATTCGTCGCTGACAACCGCGAGGCTCTGGGCACCACGTCGGACAGATTGACGTCGTTCTCGAAGGCGCTCGTCGACAGCCTCGACGACATCAAGCAGACCCTGCACGTGATGCCCAACGCGTTGCAGAACTTCGTCAACATCTATGAGCCGGCTCACGGCTCGATCACCGGGATGCTCGGGCTGAACAACTTCGCCAATCCGATCACCTTCCTGTGCGGCGCAATTCAGGCCGCCTCACGGCTCAACAGCCAGCAAGCAGCGAAGCTCTGCGTGCAGTATTTGGCGCCGATCATCAAGAACCGCCAGTACAACTCCCTTCCGATCGGGGTCAATCCGTTCGTCAACGCTGCGGCCCGGCCCAACGAGGTCACCTACAGCGAGGACTGGATGCGACCGGACTACCGCCCGGCGCCCCCGCCGAGCTGCGCCCGCCACCCGACTCGCCACCGGCCCCGGTGAGCGCCCCGTCGCCCGCGGCCGAAGCGCCGGTCGCGACAAATCCGGCCGCGGGACTGTCTGGCATGATGATGCCCCCCGGCGGTGGCCAATGATGCGAAACACACTGCGCCGCAGTGGCGCCGGCCTGGTACTTGCGCTCGCGACTGGCCGGCCTCACCGGATGTGAATGGCGTGGCGTGAACTCGTTGCCGCTGCCGGGCACCGAAGGCAACGGGCCGGGGTCCTACCAGGTGCAGGCAGAGCTACCGGATGTCACCAACATCGAACCCAACTCGCGAGTGCGGGTTGGCGATGTGACAGTCGGCGCGGTCACAAAGATCCAGCGTCAGGGCTGGCACGCGCTGGTCACCATGCGGCTCAACGGCGACGTCGATCTGCCCGCCAATGCCAGCGCCAAGATCGGGCAAACCAGCATCCTGGGAACGCTGCACGTCGAGTTGGCCCCACCCACCGATCAGCCGCCGCGCGGGCGTCTGCAGAACGGGTCGTTGATTCCACTGTCGCGGGCGGGCGCCTACCCGACCACGGAGCAGACGCTGTCGGTCGCATCGATGGTGCTCAACGGCGGTGGCCTGGGCCAGATTCAGGACATCACCAAGGCGTTCAGCACGGCGTTCACCGGGCGAGAAAACGACCTGCGCAACCTGATCAAGCGGCTCGACGAATTCATCGGCCACCTCAACGAACAAAAAGAAGACCTGCTCGCGGCCACCCAGAGCATCAACGACCTCGCCGGTCAATTCGCCCAACAGACCCCGGTGCTGGATACCGCATTGCGCACCATCCCCGATGCGCTGGCCGTGCTCACGGAGCAACGAGACAACCTCGTCACCGCGTTCGACAGACTCGGCAAGTTCAGCGCGCTTGCCGCCGACTCGGCCAACCAAACCAAGGAAGCTCTGGTTCAGGAGCTCAAAGACATTGGACCCGTGTTTGATTCCCTCGCCAACGCCGGCCCGGCCCTGACCCGCTCGCTGAGCTTGCTGTCCACCTACCCCTTCCCGAAGGAGAACATCACCAAATTCGTCCGCGGCGACGCGGTCAACATCACCATGGTCATCGACCTGACGTTGAGCCGCCTCGACACGGCGTTCTTCACCGGGACCAGATGGGAAGGCAACCTGACCGAGCTGGAGCTGCAGTGGGGCCGCACCATCGGTCAATTGCCCAGCCCCGTCACGTCCGGGAACCCACTGGCAATCCCGTACCGCACAGATCAGGGACGATGACGTGCGGCTGGACCGGCGGATCAAAGCCCAGTTGGCGCTATTCATGGTGATCGCGGTGACGGCCGGCGCCGTGATGATCTTCCACTACATCGACGCGCCGGTATTGCTGTTCGGCGTCGGCCGATACACCGTCACCCTCGAGCTGCACCAGGCCGCCGGACTGTATCCGAAGGCCAATGTCACCTACCGCGGCACACAGGTCGGTGAGGTTGAAAGCGTGGACCTGACCCGCACCGGGGCGCGGGCGGTGCTGTCCCTGAAATCGGACTTCAGCATTCCCTCGGACCTGCGCGCCGAGATCCACAGCCAATCGGCGATCGGCGAGCAATTCGTCGAGCTGTTGCCGCGCACCGGCAGTGCGGCGCCGCTGAAGGATGGCGACGTCATCGCCGTCGGCGACACCTCGGCCCCACCGGATTTCGACTCGCTGCTCAACGCCACGAACCGCGGTCTGACGGCCATCCCCCGGGGCAATTTGAAGACCGCGATCGACGAAAGCTACACCGCGGTAGGCGGTTTGGGCCCCGACCTGTCGCGGCTGGTGAAGGGATCCACCCAAATTGCCGTGGACGCCGACACCAACCTCGACTCGCTGATCACACTGATCGACGGATCGGCGCCGGTGCTGGACTCACAAGCGACGACGCCGGACGCCATCCAGGCCTGGGCGGCGCACCTGGCCACCATCACCGGCCAGCTGCGATCCCACGATGCTGCGGTCGCCGGGATTCTGCACAACGGCGCCGCCGCCGCGGACGAGGGCCGCCAACTGTTCCAGCGGCTGCAACCCACTCTGCCGCTGCTGCTGGCCAACCTGGCCAGCATCGGCCAGGTCGCCCTCACCTACCAACCCGCCCTTGAACAGTTGCTGGTATTGCTTCCGCAGGCCGTCGCCGTCGAGCAGGGCACCCAGATGGGCAACCTGAACACCAAACAGAGTTACCGGGGCCTCTACCTCGATTTCCACCTCAACTTGAACCTGCCGCCGACGTGCGCCACCGGGTTTCTGCCTCCCCAGCAGCGGCGGGCGCCCTCCTTTGAGGACTACCCCGACCGCCCGCCCGGCGACCTGTATTGCCGGGTGCCGCAAGACTCGCCGTTCAACATTCGGGGTGCCCGCAATTACCCGTGTCTGACCGTTCCCGGCAAGCGCGCCCCGACGGTGAAGATGTGCGAGAGCGACGAGCAGTATGTGCCGCTCAACGACGGCTACAACTGGAAAGGCGACCCCAACGCCACCCTGTCGGGTCAAGACGTCCCGCAGCTACCGCCGGGCCCGGCGTCGCCGCCCGGCGCGCCAGCAGCCGCGACCGCCCCCCGCCGATCGCCGCAGCCGAGTATGACCCGTCAACCGGCAACTACATCGGCCCCGACGGTCGCATGTACAACCAGTCCAATTTGTCCCAATCCGCGCCGAAGCACCAGACCTGGCAGTCGATGTTGGTGCCGCCGACGGGCAACTAGCCGAATCGCGGACCCTGCGTCAGAGCTGGTGGGCCGCCGTTTGATGGACCATGCATTGGTGGGCGAAGGCTAGCTGGGTGTAATGCATTGCGGCGCCGGCCCGGTGATGATCGATGCAGTGCCCGACGCCTGGCATGAATTCGGAGCGGACGGCCAGCGCCGGGTTGAACTTGGACAGAAACAGTTCCCGAGCGTCGCGCGACGTGTCCCACAGGGAGTCAAATTCGCCGAGAGTGTGGTGAATTGGGACCGCGATCGCCGCGCCCACATCATCGAGGCGTTGAGCCGCCCATTGCGGAGCGGCCTTCAGCTCGACCATCGGTGCGGGGGCGAACGAGGACCGTGCGGCGACGACCGCGTCGTCGGTGACGCTCGACGGCGGCCCGTACCAGAGTGGTTCGCGTTCCTCGACCGGAAGGTCGACCACCCCGGTGAGTGGAATAGCGGCGAGTTGTTCAGCCGCACCCCCGGCAGGGATACGCGCACCCATGCCGCTGACGGCGACTCCGATGAGCCACTTTGGCCGTCGTGCAGCGACTTCCAGCGCGACGATGCCGCCGATGGATTGCCCCACGAGAACTGCCGAGAGACCGCGGTGATCGTCGAGCATCGTAGCGATCGCCGCCTCGATCAGCTCCGCTTGCCGGGCGAAGGTGTTCTCGGCCTCGGGCAGCAGGTCACTTCGCGCGTAGCCGGGTCGGTCGATACGCAACACCGAAAAGCCGTTACGGATCGCGATGTCGACGAACGACCCAGCCGGACCACCTGCAATACAGAAGTATTCGCCGGTGTAGGTGCCGCCGTGGAGGGCGATCAGCACCGGGTTGGTCGCGCTGGACTTGGCAGGGCTGTGCAGAAACCCAGAGACGGTTCGCCCCTCGACCACCGCGCTGAGTTGCTGCATGCTCATCCTCGCTGCGTCGAAGTCAGTTTGTTGATCACGGTCAACGATGCGGTCGATAGGCGGCGCGCACCTGCGGAACGATCGCCTGACACGCCGCGAGATCCCGGTGGCCTTCGTCAAGAAGTTTGAGGAGGTTGCCGCCACGGCGATCGGCGGGCACGTGCTCGCCGCGCGCGGCGACGAGCGCATGGTAGTGGCGGTTGTTCTCCAAGAAGACGAACTGATAAGTCGCCGGTGCCCCAGTCACCGCAGCTACCGCGGCGACGAGGGCGCGCAGTCGGCGACCCAGCCCGTCCACCTCGGCGTCATGAAGTCCGCTGATCAATTCAGCGTGACGCCTTGTCCGCAAGACGAACCAGCCCGGGACCTCCATGCCGGGCCCGATCTCGGCTGCCCACAAGTCATCTCGGAAGATCACCGATTCGTCGTCGCTGGACTCCATTCCGCATATGAGGCAGGACTCCGTCGAAGTGCTCATAGGGCGTCTCCTGGCTGTGCTGTCGTCACCTAGATGAACGTGTCACCTAGATGAACGGGGTGATCTGGTCATCGCGGCCAAGAAGGGCCTTGCCGTAGATTTCGTAGTTCGGCATCGGCAGTGTCACCGCATTTCGCGCAGCGACCGCCGAATCACGCCAGATTCGTTGCAGTGGGTTGGTTTCGGCAAATGAACCGGCGCCGTGTGCGGAGACGAGAATATTGATGGCCTTGGTGACGTTGTCCAGCACCCACGCGGCGTCGGCGCGGGCCCGGGCGCGGGCAAGCGTATCGGGATACTCGCCGCGGCGGGCGGCCGAGTCGATGTCATCGGCAGCGCGGTAAGCGTGTAGGTGCGCAGTGTCGATCATCATGGCCGCCTCGGCGAGTTGAAGCTGAAACCCCACCGAGTCAGATTGAGCGGTGTAATAAGTGTAGGAAATCGGCTTTGCGCAGGCTTGCTCTTTGACGAGCTGGAGGGCTTTGCGACCGAGTCCTAACTGTGGGCCGGCCAGCGCGATCGCCTGGACCGGCACGAGCGCAGAACGATACAGCGGTGCGTCGGTGAGTTCGGTGCCGTAGATGCCGTGGATTGCCATGCGGCAACGACAGCATGCGATGCCTCGGGACGAAGACGTCGTCGGCGATCAAGCTATTTGAGCCGGCCGATCTCATTCCCGCCGCGAACCAGGTTTCTTCGAACTCGAGGTCGTGGCACGGGATTAGGGCAAGTCCTTGGTCGACGATCTCGCCGTCGATATCTGTGATCGGGATGCCCAGGACCGCCCATTGGGCGTGCCAGGAGCCGGTGTTGTAGTGCCAGCGGCCGGTAACTCGAACACCTCCGTCGACCTGCACCGCTTCCGCGGTCGCAGCGAGAACGCCGGAAACCTTCGCCGTCGGGGTGCTGGCCCAGACGTCGTCTTGGGCCTGTTCGGGAAATAAGCCTGTCAGCCATGCGCATGCGTTGCAGGACGCGACTACCGCAGCCCGTGCCACCATCGGCTTCAGCGACCGCCGACGACACCTCGAGCATCGTGCGAACGGACGTTTCGTAGCCGCCGTACCGGCGCGGCTGCGCGATCTTGAAGGCGCCGGCGTCGGTGAGTGCCGTGATGGATTCCTCCATGACACGACCCGCGGTCTCGCCGTCTGCGGCGTTC
>CAVPVJ010000013.1:0-86115 GCA_963709125.1 uncultured Actinomycetota bacterium | reverse complement strand
TAGCTGTAGATAAATCCCCACCACAGCGTGCGCGAAATGATCTGCTGGCGTGCGAGTTCGGCGTTTCCGGTCGCATAAGCCGACAACGCGTTGTAGCCGTTGGCCACGTTGTGCATCACTGAATACGACGTCCACGCCAGCAGCCGATCGTATTGAGGCTGGTCGAACCCTCGATATACCGTCCCGCCGGGAATGCCGACCCGATACAAGCCGGCCGCGACCGTATCCCAATTCTGCTGGCGCCACAGCAGAGCCTGCTCACCGGGGCGTCCCGCGATGGCTTCGTCCAGTCGATCGGCGACGTCGCCGCCGGCCGAGTTCGCCGCGGCAAAGATCTCGCGTGCCCGGGTCAGGAATGGCTGTTCGGGAAGCGCGAAGTGAGCATCAAAGAGTCGGTGGGAGTTCCCGGTGTAGTACGGCTCAGTGAATGGCTTCGCGTCCACGGGTGAATTGAGGCTGGGCGGCAGGATGTGATGAAGGAAGCCGGCATTGAATGCAAAGATGCCCACCTCACCAGGCTCCCGGTACAGCTTCGCCGTGACTTTGTGTGTCCCGAGTACTCGGGCGATTCGGTGACCCCGTACGGGTCGGGGTCTGTTCTTGCGCAATAAATCCCGACTGAACTGGATCACAGCGGCGTCGCTGCCATTCAGCGCGATTTCACGAGCCGGATCGAGTTCGTGTCGGTAGATCATCGAGAAGAAGCGGTCGCTCAGGGTGCGAAAGTTCCCGATTCTCGGTCCATCGAACTCGAGCCATTGAACGCGCAGCCACACCGAGGCGTAGTACCCGATCAGGTGGGCAAGCCATTGGGCGGTACCCAGCCCTTCAGCCGTGGACACATTCAGTTCGTAAGGAGCTGGGGCACTCTCGATTCCGGCGACGATATTCGAGAGGCGGCTCTGCAGCCACACGAGGAAGAAGTCCTGCATCTCCGCACCGAGCTGGCACGTCTCGCCGGTGTTGGTCAGGTGCGGGTTATTGGCGTATTCGCGTGCGAATGCGTCGAGCAAATCGTGATTCGCGATGAGCCCATGGGCTGGCAGGCTCGGGAAGCCGGTGTCCACCCATGGATACCAACTCAATCGCACGCCGGCGATCGTCATCGACATTCGGAGCCTCCAAACCCCACACGCATTCTGTTACAGAATGACCATAGGCGTCTAGCGGGGGCGCGAAAAGACCCGCCCGGCAGGACCTCGTTATCTGTGAGAATGTGCCGATGACAGAACACCACGTCGCAAACGCGGCGGAGTCGATCGCCACGAGCTTGCGGCTTGAGCTGATCAATGAGCTCGCGGACGGCGATCACCTCGGTCTGGCGGATGAGCTCGCCGCTCGTTTCGGGGTCAGCGGTCCCACTGTGCGCCAAGCGTTGCGAGTTCTTCAAGCGGAGGGATTGGTACGGGTACGGCGAGGCAACAAGGGCGGGTACTTCGCCAGCACTCCATCGGTTCGGGTGGTGTCACGTTCGGCGTCGGCGCTTCTGCAGCGTCAGGGCGCCCAACTCGCCGACTTGCTCAGTTCTGCGCAGCTCATCGGTCCCGAGGTCGCTGCGCTCGCGGCGAGCAGTCCCGACGAGCCGGGACGACAGGCCCTGGCCGCATACGTCGACCAGGCGTGGGCGGACGAAGTCGACACCTCGGTTGACAATGCGGTCGAGGTTGCCGTGCACATCACCCGGCTCATGGGAGCGCTGTGCGGCAGTCCGTCGTTGGCGTTGTTCGCCGCGGTACTCGGTGACCTTGTCGTCGACCTCCAAGGACAGATCACACCCGAGGTCCCCCCGGAATTGCTCGAGGAGTACGCCCGGCGCGTACGGGCCGGGCACATGTTGCTGGCCCGCGCGATCCGCAAGGGCGACGCGGCAGCGGCGCGACGAGCTCAGCGGCAGTTGAACACCACGCTGAGTTACTGAGCAATCCGCTGTCGACGCTGAATATCTCTGTCGTGCAATATGATCAGTTCCCGCAGGCCAAGTCGGTCCGGCTTGAGCATCGCCGTCAGTGGCAGCTCGTCGACGATCAGCAATTCGTCAGGCGCCTTGTAGTCGGCCAACTCGCCGACGACGTGAGCTCGCAGCTCGGCCAGGGTCGGCGGGGTGGTGGCGTCGGCCGGCACCACGCATGCGACGCCGATCTCCCCGATCACCGGTGCCGACCGCCCAACCACGGCGGCCTGTTTCACGCCTGCATGACTGGAAAGCGCTCGCTCCACCTCACCCGGATGTACGTTGTACCCGCCGCGGATGTACATGTCGCCGCCGCGGCCGACGAGGGTGAGGTTGCCGTCGTCGCCGTACACGCTGTGCCCTCCGAGTTCCCAGAAGACGACGTCAAGGTGACCGCAGTGCTCCGTGAGGGCGCGATGGTGACCAAAGAGGAACTGTGTCGATGGAGCCTGGACAAACTCCCCTAACTTCGCGGTCCCGAGGCATGTCGAATTCCGGACCGAGCTGCCGCGGAACCAAACCGGCAAGACCTTAAAACATCAGTTGCGGGATGAGGGTGTCACGCCTCAGACCTGGGATATGGAGAGTTCAGATGTCCGCATCTCAAAACGCTGATTGGCGACTCGGCGGTTTCGTACACCGCTCGATAAGGCCGGTAATGCTTGTGGAACAAGGGATTGAGTTCCCGGACTAGGCCGGCCAGACCTCGATTCCGGCCGATTCCCGATCCTCATCGATGAATAAAGGATGCCTCCACAGGCGCCGAGCCCGTGATGCAAAACGCTGGACGTTGCCTCACAAGATGGCTGGAGTGGCGAACCAGACGCACAGGATGATCGCCACCACCAGCGCGGGCCAAGCCTGGAAGGCGACACGTGCCGGCAGCGGTGCGTGTCGCAGCTCCATGAAGTCCAGCATCACGTAGCTGGCCTTTACCCCGGCGATCATGAAAACCCCAACCACAGCGACGGCGGGATCGAACAGATTCTTGGAAAGGCCCCACGTCGTCACGCACGTCAACACCATCAATCCGAGCCACACCCACGTGACCCGCTCATGCAATATCGACATCACGCCGCCTTCATGAGGTAAAGCAAGGGGAAGAGCACGATCCACAACAAGTCGACCAGGTGCCAGAACGAGGCCACCGATTCCGGCACCGCCCGGTGAGTGCTGCTGAAGGCGCCGCGCCGACACCTGATCCACAGAAAGGTCAGGAGGCTGGTGCCCAGCAGAACGTGAGCCAGGTGGATTCCGGTCAGCGTGAAGTACCACATGTAGAAGGGGTTGGTGCCCGGCGTGAGGCCGTGAGCGAACTTCTGGAAGTACTCGATCGACTTGGACACCACGAACATCAGCCCGGTGAGCACTCCCCCCAGCAGGTAGCGGGGGACTCGGTCGATGAGGTCGCGCTTGAGGGCTTGGATGGCAAGGGCGACCCACCACGAGCTGGTCAGCAGGATCAGGGTGTCGATGCCACCCAGGTTCATGTTGAGCGTGTGCCGGGAGGCCTCGAACAGGGCCGGGTTTTTGAGTCGGTCCTGCATGAATGTCAGGAAAAGGATCGCAAAAATGACCGAGTCGGCGCCAATGAAAACCCAGACGCCATCCACTCCGGGAAGGCGTCTGAGTTTCATTCGGTCAGCGGCAACAACCCCCACGCCAGAAACTAAGCGCTCAGGCGTGCCGCTGCCTCGTCCTCGGCTTGGAGACGGGGGATCGCCTTGATGATGTAGTAGGACAGCCCCGGGATCCAGAAGAACCAGGTGAAGAATGCGATCCAGAAGCTGATCACGCCGTTGAACGCCAGCGGCCCCGTGTTAACGAACGGGATGGCACTGACCACGAAGAAGGACAAGATCGTGATCCAGCCCCACCAGCTGACGGCGTTTGGTACCAGCTTCTTCTCCCGCTTGTCACGCATGAACACGATGCTGGCGCCGGCGATCTGCCACGAGGTGACGAAGTACGCCAAGTCGATCAGGAGCCAGCCGAACCAGTAAAGCGTGTGCGCCATGCCGGGAGTGAGGTTGTCGATCTCGTGTGCAGCGGTGAGCCAGATAGCGCATGCCGTCATGATGGGCGCACAGGTAATCGTGCCACCCATGATTTCAATCTTCGACCACACACCGCCGGAACCTTCGATGCGTTCCATCACCCGGGAGACGGCCACGCTCCACACCATGTAGAAGGCGGTCAGCGTAAGGCAGACGCTCATCCCGATCATGATCGGCAGCCGGAAAGTCTTGTAGTGGTCCCAGACCGCTTGCGGCTCCGCCGAAGCCGGGAACGGCGAGATGTTATGTGCCAGCAGTCCCCATAGACAGAAGAACGCAGTGATGAAGGCAAAGCCCATCCACGCCATGACCTTCCACGATGTGTAGTCGGTCCGATACGGCGACAAGTCACGCCTCGGCGCGAAGGTGGCGGGTTCGGCATGTGTTGCCATCAACTTGCTCCCTTAGTAGCGATCCACGAGCACGTCGGCGGTCAAGACCGCCACTGTGCTTTCTCGGCACCTTCATGGTGGCCGCTGCGGCCATCGCGCGCTTCACCCGAACGAGCACATTTTCCTCACCTGTTCGGGGCATTTCACGGGATTGCCGCGCCTATGAACAACGAATGCCCGACTCGGCCGAGTTGTGCTGCAAAGGTTGGCGGTCCTGCTACGGCTAGAAACCCGTCCAGGCTTTTCAGCGGCGAGGCCGCCGCACGCGCATTCAGGGGTCGCGCCATGATTGATGACCGCGTCGGCTACGCGAGCGATCGCCATGGGAAGACCGAGCTCACTGTATCTGCCGCTTCCATAGCACCCCCCCATGGTTTATGGTCAGACCGAAGATACCATTTAGCATGTTCGGCCGTTCACGAGCTTGGCCTGCGCGCGGCCGAGGCGGCAGGAGAAACGCCAATGCACTTAGAGCTTTCCGAAGAACAAGACCTGTTCACGACTTCGCTGCGCAAGTGGCTGGGCGAACGCGCCGGCTCGTCGTCGGTGCGTGGCTGGTTGGACACCGGCGATCCCGCGGCCTTCGAGAGGCTCCTCACCAGCGATGGTTGGGCCGGGGTCGGCTTCGACGAGGAACTCGGCGGCCAGGGCGGCGGCCTGCTGGAATTGGCACTCACTGCACGGGAGCTCGGGCGCGCGGCGGCCCCGTCAACGGGCTGGCTGCAGTCGGCGATGATCGTCCCGGCGCTGGCCGACGAGCCCGCCTTGGTGCGTGCGGCGACGGGATCTGGTGAAGTGACAGCGTTGGCGGTCCGGGCGGACCGCATCCCGGCGGCTGAAACGTCGGTGCAGAGCTGCGACGGTCGCCTGCGCGGTCGGATACCGTGTGTCCTGGGCGCCGCTCGGTCACGGCGGTTGCTGGTCCCCGTCGACGACGGCGAGGCCACATCGCTGTGGCTGGTGGACAATGCCGCCGAGGAAGTCGGCGTTCACCCCCGGCTGCTGCTGGACCGTTCCCGAGATGTCGCCGATGTCGTCTTGGATGACGTCGCGGCACGCCGGCTCGATATCGACGCCACCGCCGCGCTCGGCGAAATCGCCACCAGAGCAGCGGTTCTCGTCGCCGCCGACGCGTTGGGCGCAGCTGAACGAATGCTGCAGCTGGCGGTCGACTACAGCAAGCAACGCCAGCAGTTCGGCCAGCCGATCGGCGCGTTTCAGGCCGTCAAACACGCCGCCGCGCAGATGGTGGTCACCGTGGAGTCCTCGATGTCCGTCGTCTGCTACGCGGCACAGTCGGCCGAAGAAGGCCTGCCGGAGCGAGCGACCCATGCGGCCGTAGCGAAGGCGCAGGTCACCCGTGGCAGTGCCGAAATCGCCGACAGCGCACTGACTCTGCACGGCGCCATCGGCTACACATGGGAGCATGATCTGCAGCTGTTCTACAAGCGCGCCAAACTCAACCGAGTGCTATTCGGCACACCGGCGGCCTGGAACGAGCGCATCGCAGATGTTCTTCCGCTGCTCCCCGCCACCACTTGACAGCGTGAGGCGACCGTTGCCTCAGCAAGCGGCCTTTCCTTTTGGTCTGTCCATTAGTATGATCAACACTGGGACCGATTTCCGGTAGTAGTCGAGCGGAGAGCCTTGTGGACTTCCAACTGAGCGAGGATCAGCAGACTATCCGCGCTACGGTCGCCGAGCTGGCGGGCAAGTTCGACGATAACTACTGGATGGGCAAGGACCAGCGCCACGAGTTCCCGACAGAGTTCTATGACGCCTTCGCCGACGGCGGCTGGCTCGGCATCACCACGCCGGAGGAACACGGCGGCCACGGTTTCGGCATCACCGAGGCGTCGATCCTGCTGGAAGAGGTCGCGGCCAGCGGCGCCGGGATGAACGGCGCCAGCTCGATGCACATGTCGATATTCGGTATGCACCCGGTAATCGTGCACGGCTCCGAGGAACTCAAGGCGCGCACTTTGCCCCGCATCGTTACCGGTGACCTGCACGTGTGTTTCGGCGTAACGGAGCCGGGCGCAGGGCTGGACACCACCAAGATCACCACCTTCGCCCGTCGCGAAGGTGATCACTACGTCGTCAATGGCCGTAAGGTGTGGATCTCCAAGGCGCTGGAATCGGAAAAGATTCTGCTACTTACTCGCACCACGAAGTTCGAAGACGCAGCGCGCAAGACCGACGGAATGACCCTGTTCCTGACCGATCTCGATCGCAGCAAAGTCGACATCCGTCCCGATCCCCAAGATGGGCCGAAACGCCGTCAGCTCCAACGAATTATTCATCGACGGCCTGGAGATTCCGGTCGAGGACCGCGTCGGCGAGGAAGGCCAGGGCTTCCGCTACATCCTCGACGGACTCAACCCCGAGCGCTGCCTGATCGCCGCCGAGGCACTGGGCATGGGGCGCGCCGCACTGCGGGCGGCTGTGCGGTACGGCAACGAGCGCGAGGTGTTCGGCCGGCCGATCGGGATGAACCAGGGATTGCAGTTTCCGTTGGCCGACTCGTTGGCTCGCCTCGACGCCGCCGAGCTGGTGCTGCGCAAGGCCACTTGGCTCTATGACAGCGGGAAACCTTGTGCCCGCGAGGCTAATACGGCCAAATACCTGTGCGCCGATGCCGCGTTCGACGCGGCCGACCGCGCGCTACAGACACATGGCGGCATGGGCTATTCCGAGGAGTACCACGTCGCCCGATATTTCCGGGAGGCCCGCTTGACGCGGATCGCTCCGATCAGCCAGGAGATGGTGCTCAACTACCTGGGCGAGCACGTGCTTGGCCTGCCGAGGAGCTACTGATGACTTCGCAGCGCGACGTCTTCCGGCTCGACGGCCGTTCGGCGCTGGTGACCGGTGCGGGTAGCGGCGTCGGCGAGGCGATTGCGCGCGCTTTCTCCGCGGCCGGAGCCGCTGTACTGGTGACCGACGTGGACAAGGACGCAGCGGCGGCCGCCGCGGAATCGATCACCGCCGCCGGCGGCACTGCCCAGCCGTTCGTCCTCGACGTGCGCGACTCGGCTGCGGCGATCGAAGCCGCGGCCGCAGCGGCCGAACTCGGCGGCGGCACACTGCATATCCTGGTCAACAACGCCGGCGCCATCGCGCCGGCCATGTTCGGAGACCTGTCGGAGGAGAACTTCCGCCGCATCGTCGACATCCACCTTGTGGGCAGCTTCCTGTGCAGCCAGGCCGCACTGCGACACCTGCCGACCGACGGCACCGGCCGCATCATCAACGTCACCTCCGCGGCCGGCCTCACCGGAACCATCGGGCAGGCCAACTACGGGGCGGCCAAGGCCGGCATCGTCGGTCTGACGAAGTCGCTGGCCCGCGAACTGGCGCGCCAATCCATCACGGTCAACGCCGTCGCGCCGCTGGCCGCCACCGCAATGACCGAGAATATCCGCAGCAACGAAAAGCTGGCCGCCAAGACACTGGCCCGAATTCCACTGGGGCGCTGGGCTTTCCCGGACGAGATCGCTCCGGCGTTCGTCTTTCTGGCCTCGGACGCCGGGTCCTACATCACCGGCCAGGTGCTGCCGGTCGACGGCGGGACGGTGATCTAATGGGCCGCACCGTAACTGGGCCTTTCACCTCGACAGGCCGCGAGGTCTACATTGCCGAGGCCGTGCGCACCCCGATAGGCAAATCGCACCCCGAACGCGGCTGGTACCGCGACATCCACCCGAACGCGATGCTGGCGGCCTGTTACACAGATCTGATCGGACGCAGCGGAATTGATCCCGCACTAGTCGAAGATCTGGTGATCGGCTGCACCGCCCCGTTCGGTGAACAGTCTCGCAACATCGCCCGAAACGCCTGGCTTCAGGCGGGCTATCCGCCTGAGGTACCGGCGACTACGCTGGACCGGCGCTGCGGCTCGGCGCAAACCGCGGTGGAAATGGCCGCGGCCCTGGTTGCCTCGGGCACGCACGACATCGTGATCGCCGGCGGTGTGGAGCACATGGGACACATTCCCATCGACTCTCCCGGCAAGATCTCTGAACTGTATGGCGACCCGTGGCCGGCCGAGCTGCGCGATCGTTACAGCTTCGTGCACCAGGGCGAAAGCGCCGAACTGATCGCCGACCAGTGGCAGCTAGGGCGCGAAGAGATGGATGCCTTCGCCGCGCAGTCCCACCAGAACTCCGCCAAGGCCATCGCCGACGGCCGGTTTGTTGCCGAGATGGTGCCGATGACACTCGACGGCCAGCTCCGCCACTCCGACCAATGCGTGCGCCCGGAGACCACTGTGGAAACGCTGGCCAATCTCAAGCCGGCATTCCGCAAGGAGAACGGGCGAATCACCGCCGGGTCGTCGTCGCCGATCAGCGACGGCGCCGCCGCCGTGCTGCTGTGCTCCGCCGATGCCGCGCGTCGGCTCGGGCTGCGACGGCGTGCGCGCGTCGTCGACCAGACCACCGTCGGGGTCGATCCCATCATCATGTTGACCGGACCCATTCCTGCGACCCGCAAACTACTGCAGCGCAACAATCTCAGCATCGACGACATCGACCTATTCGAGGTCAATGAGGCATTCTCCTCGGTGGTGCTGGCATGGCAGCGCGAGCTGCATCCGGATACCGATCGGGTGAACGTCAACGGCGGAGCCATCGCGCTGGGACACGCGGTGGGCGCCACCGGCGCCCGGTTACTGGCTACGTTGGTCGCCGAACTCGAACGCCGCGAGGCCGACCTTGGGCTGGTGACGATGTGCTGCGGCGGGGGCCTTGGGACGGGGACCTTGATCCAGCGGGTACCACCGACGTGATCGACTTCTCCAAATTCTTGTCCCGGGGTGACGGCGTCTGGTGGGGCCAGGCCGCCGCCGAGCCACGTCCGCTGGTTGACGCGCTGATCTTGCAGAGTCCCCGGATCGGTCCGATCCGCACGTTCACCGGGCTGAGCTGGAACGACCAGCTCGCCATCACGATGCCCGGCCGGATGTCGATGGTGTCCTACGGCGGGCTCGGCGAGTTGCGCGAACTGAGCCGGTCCGGACGCTTGGACGTGGTGCCTTGCCACTATTCGGCGCTACCGCGAATGTTCGCCGAACGCCGGTTGCCGTGCGACGTCGGCCTGATGCAGGTGTCCGCGCCTGACGAGAACGGGACGTGCTCGTTGGGCATCGGTGTCGACTACGTCGCCGACGCCATGCTGCACACACCGGTGCTCATCGCCGAGATCAACCAGAGGATGCCGGCCACGATTGGCACCCAACGGATTCCGCTCGAGCGGTTCACGGCGACCATCAGCACCGACCGGCCGCTGGCCGAAGATCCCACCCGCGCACCGGGTGCTACCGAACAGCGCATCGCCGTCCACATCGCCGAGCTCATCGAAGACGGCGACACCGTGCAGTTGGGAGTCGGCTCGCTGGGCGCGGCGGTGCTCGATGCGTTGGCCGAGCACGAGGATTTGGGATTTCACACGGGCATGGTCACCGACGGGCTGCTCCGGCTGGTCGACAAGGGCGTGGCGACCGGCAGCCGTAAGGAGATCGACCCCGGGTTTATTGTCGCCGGCACCGCGTTGGGTACGGCCGAGCTGTACAACCGGGTGCCCGAGCTGCCCGCCAAGTTCTTGCCCACCAGTTACACCCATAGCCCGCAGGTGCTTTCGCAGCTGCACTCGCTGGTCTCGGTGAACTTCGCCATGGAGGTCGACCTCAGCGGGCAAGTGGGCGCCGAGGTCAGCCGCGGCATATACATCGGCGCTGTCGGCGGGCAGGTGGATTTCACCCGTGCCGCTGCGCTCACCGGCAAACGATCGATTATCGCGTTGCGGGCCACATCGGGCGGCCAGTCCACGATCAAAACGTCACTCGACGGAGGGGTGGTCACCACCACGCGCTCCGACGTCGACACCGTCGTCACCGAATACGGCGTCGCGCATCTGCGTGGCTGCAGCTTAAGGGAACGAGCCCGACGAATGGCCGCGATCGCGGCCCCCGAGTTCCGTGATGAGCTCGGCCGCGAAAGGACCACACTGTGAGCGGATTACCCAGGCATGTCGATATCCGCGAGGTCGGCCCTCGCGACGGATTCCAGAACGAACCGGAAACCATTGCCACGACTGAAAAAATCGACCTCATCAACCGACTGGCCCGGACCGGCCTTCAGCGCATCGAGGTGGCGAGTTTCGTCCGTCCTGACGTCATCCCGCAGCTATCCGACGGCGTCGAGGTGCTGCGCGGCATCGACGTGCCCGATCACGTGTCGCTGATGGTGCTGGTACCCAACAGCAAAGGACTCGACAACGCGCTCAAGGTGCGCGAGACCTTCTCCGAGGTTGCGATCTTTGTCAGCGCGTCGGAGACACATAACAAGAAGAACGTGAACCGAAGCATCGCCGAGTCCATGGCCGACAATGAGGTCATCGCCAAGCGCATCGTCGCCGACGATCTGCGCTGCGCCGCCGTCATCGCCACGTCCTACGGCTGTCCGTTCGAGGGCAAGGTGCCGATGAAGCGGGTGCTCGACATCGCCGAGCAGTTCGCGGCCGCGGGCGCCACCGAAGTCGGGTTCGGTGACACCACTGGGATGGCCAATCCCGCGTATGTCGGTGAATTCTTCGCTGCCGCCATCGATCGACTGCCTGGCGTCGAGGTGACCGCCCACTTCCACAACACCCGTGGCCAGGGACTGGCCAACGCATACGCCGCGCTGCAGGCGGGGTGCACCAGCTTTGAGTCCAGCTTCGGCGAACTCGGCGGCTGCCCCGTGCCGGTGGGATCCACCGGAAACATCGCCTCGGAAGATTTGATCAGCATGTTCGAGGAGATGGGCGTATCCACCGGGGTATCGCTGGCCGCCTTGATCGATGCGGCACGCGCCGCTCAATCCGTGCTCGGCCGCAAACTAACCAGTCACTCCATCATCGCCGGTCCGATCGACTGGACGCCCGACCCGGACGCTCCGTCCCGCCACTAGACGTACAACCAACCATTACGAGGAGAAACAGACATGAGCAACCGAGTCGCGTTCGTCACCGGTGGAGCCCAAGGCATCGGCCAGGGCATCTCGGAAACTTTGGGAGCCAACGGGTTCCGGGTCGCGGTCGCCGACCTGAACCTGGAGGCGGCAGAAGCGACCGCGAAGCGGATTGCCGGCGCCGGCGGCGAAGCCATCGCCGTCCACGTCGACGTGACCGATACCGAATCGGTGCGCAGCGCTGTCAAGACCGTCGCCGCTGAGTTGGGGGAAATCGACATCGTGGTCAACAACGCTGGCTGGGACGACTTCATGCCGTTTCTCAAAACCTCAGAGGACTTCTGGGACAAGATCCTCGACATCAACTTCAAGGGCGCACTGCGCGTGATCCACACCGTCGTACCCGGCATGGTGGAGCGCGGTTTCGGTCGGGTGATCAACATCGGGTCGGACGCCGGCCGCGTCGGCTCATCGCTGGAAGCGGTCTACTCCGGCGCCAAAGGCGGCATCATTGCGTTCACCAAGACGCTGGCCCGCGAAGTGGCGACCAAAGGGGTGACAGCGAACACCGTTTGCCCCGGCCCCACCGACACGCCCGCGCTGCGAAAGTTTGCCGACAGCTCCGGGCAGGACGCCGACAAGGTGATCGGCGGTATGACCCGCTCCGTGCCCATGAAGCGCTTGGCCCAGCCGTCGGACATCGCCGCTGCAGTCGCGTTCTTCGCATCGGACGCCGCGGAGTACGTCACCGGCCAGACGTTGTCCGTCAGTGGCGGACTCACGATGGCCTGACCCAATCCGGCAGTTAGCAAAGGAGATCCGCGTGACGCAACCCCAAAGCGGGACGGCTGTGACCTGGAACCGGGACGGGGCCATCGTCGAGATCGTGCTCGACAGGCCACCGGCCAATGCGCTCGGGCTAGAAATCATCAGCGGATTGCACACCGCGATCGACTATGCCCAAGCTGTCGACGCCAAGGTGATAGTGATGGCTTCCGCGGTGGACGGCTTCTTCGCCGCCGGCGCCGACATCAAACACATGTCCGCTGCCGACCCGACGTCGTTTCGAGAATACGGCGACACGTTGCGAGGCGCCGTGGAGCGCCTCGCGGCCCTGCCCCTGATTTCGGTAGCCGCCATCGACGGCCTCGCCCTGGGCGGTGGTCTCGAGTTGGCGATGGCATGCACTCTGCGTGTCGGCGCCGCCCTTGCGCGGCTGGGTCTCCCCGAAGTCAAACTGGGCCTCATCCCTGGAGCTGGGGGCACCCAGCGGCTGCCTCGCCTCGTCGGACGCGGCCGGGCACTGGACCTCATGCTCACCGGTCGCCAGGTCCAGGCCGACGAGGCGATCCGGATCGGGCTGATCGACCGATTCGCCGAACCGGACACCACCGCCCGGGCCACCGCGTGGCAGCTGGCCCGGGAATTGGCCGCGGCTTCCACACCCGCACAGCTGGCTGTGGTCCGCACTGTCGACGCAGCCTACGACCGGCCGCTACCTGACGGCTTGAGCTTCGAAGTCGAGCAGATCCAGGAGTTATTCGAGCGAGGCGAAGCGGCCGAGGGCATCCGCGCGTTCATCGACAAGCGGACGCCCAAATTCGCGTGACCACCATCCAAATGGAGCAGACGTCATGATCGACCTCGAAAAAAGTTACGAGACTCTGCTTCTCGAGTCGCCCACTACCGGCGTGCTCGTGGTGACGCTGAATCGGCCCGACCGGTTAAACGCAATGACGGTGGTCATGTTCGGCGAGCTGGAGTCGGTGGCGCGTGCCGTCGGCGACGACCGCGACATCCGCGTGGTGATTCTGACCGGCGCGGGTAAGGCCTTTTGCGCGGGATACGACCTCGACGAAGCCGAAGAACTCGCCTCGTTGTCAGCCCTGGGAATGCTGGACCGGCAGGAACGTGCGGCCCGCGCGCTGAGCGCGGTACGCGCGGTCCCGGTACCGGTGATCGCCGCGGTCAACGGGCCCGCTGCCGGCGGCGGGATGTCACTCACCCTGATGGCAGATATCCGGCTCGGTTCGCCTAGCGCGAAGTTCAACGCCGCGTTTGTGCGCATCGGACTTTCCGCGGGTGACCTGGGGGCTTCTTGGCTACTCCCGCGCCTGATCGGCCCGTCCGCCGCCGCAGAAATGGGCTTTACCGGGCGCATTGTCGAAGCCGACGAAGCCGAACGGCTCGGTCTGCTCAACAGGGTGACGGGTCCAGACGACCTGCTCGATCAAACCCTGGCCATGGCGGGCCAGATCTGCGCCAACTCCCCTGGCGGTATCAGGCTCTCCAAACGCGCACTGCAGGCCAATATGGAAGTCGCCTCGTTCGCGGCGGCGCTCGAATTGGAAAACCGCGGGCAGGCGCTACTGACGCGCTGCGACGATATGACCGAGGCGCTGCAAGCCTTCAAAGCCAAGCGGCCACCGAATTTCTCGGGACGGTGAGCATGAGCACTGCCACATCCCACTGGAATAGGGTGTCGCGGCGCCCACTGGCCGACGTCCTCGACGAGCTGCGCACGGCACGCACCCTGAGCTTCGACGAACATCGTGGCGGTATCGTCGTGATGTCAGTGAACCGCCCCCACCGCGCGAATTCGCAGACTATCGAGATGTTCGGTGAAATCGCCTGGGCTACAACTACCTTGCGTAGCGCGGCGCTGCGGGCGCTCATCGTAACGGGGGCCGGGGGCAAGGCGTTCTGCACCGGCTTCGACCTAGACCAGGTCGATGTCCTCACCCGGATGTCGGTGTCGGAATTCACGGATCTCGTTGAGACGGCCGCGGCCGGTTCAACCGGTCTGCGTGCGCTGCCGTGCCCGGTGATCGCCGCCGTCAGCGGTCCGGCGGCGGGCGGAGGGCTATCACTGGCGCTGGCCGCTGATATCCGGATCATTGACCACACCGCCAGTTTCAGCGCCGGGTTCGTGCGGATCGGGCTATCCATCGGCGAGCTGGGTACATCGTGGAACCTGGTCCGGCTGATCGGACCGGGCCGGGCGGCCGAGCTGGCATTCACCGGACGCACGGTGCGGGCCGCCGAAGCCCAGCGCATCGGACTGGCCGACCGGCTCGCCGCCACGGGCAGCGCGCTCGAGGCAGCGATCGCGCTGGCCGAGACCATCGCGGAAAACTCCGACGACAGTGTGCGATTCACCAAGAACGCGTTGGTCCGCAACCTGGAGAACAACTCGTTCCAGTCCGCGCTTGAGGTAGAAAACCGCGGCCAGGCGTTAGCGATGCAGGTGCCGACTACTAGCAGCGCGCTGGTGAACCTGCAAGAGCGGCGCTTATGACCCGCGCCGGCGACGATGCAGAGCGATGCGATGAGGTGGGGGCCCTCCCGCTTGCGGGGGAGAGCGGCGCCTATGACCACCGCCGGGGAACTGCGCGACGGGCTCGGTCCCACCGATGATCTCCGGCACCGGCCGGTCGCCCGGGAGAGAACACGCGACAGCCTGTTCTGGGAGTTGATCATGCCCGAGGAAGAACTCGGCGTGCAGGTCTACCTCTACCTGACCGGTAGCGGGAAGGCCGGCTACAACGTCTGCGTTTGGGGCCCGGGAATGCGGCCGCTGGCACTGCACCTCCACAAGGGGCGGGTGCCGGACCACGCCGACCTTGACGAATTCTCCTTCGACGGACTGACTCTCGCGCAGCCCGAGTTACGCAAATCCTGCTTTCTCACCTACGACCGTGACGATGTACGAATCGAGTTCGCGTTCAGCGGCATTCATGACGCGTTCAGTTATCATTGCAATCCGGACGGCCTGCCGTCCTGGTTCGCGATGAACCGGATCGAACAGACGGGGCGGGTGCGTGGAGGCCTCGAAGTCGCGGGCCGTCGCATCGAGTGGGACCGAATGGGGCACCGCGACCATTCCTGGGGGGTTCGCGACTGGGGCATGCCGCAGCACTGGAAATGGTTCGTCGCCTATACCGACTCGGGCCGAGCGCTCAATGGATGGATATGGATCGCCAAGGGCGAGTGGGGTTTCGCCGGCTACGTAGTCCGCGACGGGGTGACCTATCCGGTACGTCACATCCACCACCACGCCGAATACGACGAACAGATGCGCCAGCGTCGGCTGTGCGCGACCCTGACCGACATCACCGGTACGCGCACCGAGCTGGAGCTCGATGTATTCGGGGTGATCGAGTTGCCGACGCACGATAGATTGCAAACGGTGATCCGCGAGGGTGCGTGCCGCGCCGTCATCGACGGTGAAGAAGGTGCCGGGCAATTCGAGACACATTGGCAGGGAAGCTACCTGGACTACCTGTCGACCCGGACCATCTGATGTGGTCGTGGTCTGAAGGGCAGCTCCAACGACTGGGACGCTTCCTGGCCGACCATGAACTGTGCGGCCCGGCCATATCTGCCACGGCCATCGGAGACGGGCATTCCAACCTGACGTTCCTGGTTTCGGATGGGAATTCGCGCGTTGTCGTCCGCCGACCACCGCCGCCGCCGCTGCCTCCGGGCGCCCATGACGTGCTGCGGGAAGCGCGGCTTCTGGCCGCGCTCGAACAGACCGACGTCCCCACTCCGCGAGTCCTCGCCATCGCCGCCGCCGGAGAACTGGTCGACGTCCCGGTCTTCGTGATGGAATTCGTCGACGGGGTCGTCATAACCGAATCAACGCCGGCGCCAAGCAAAGACGGGCAACTACGTCGACGCATCGGGGAATCGTTGGTGGACACTCTGGCCGCACTGCACAAGGTGGCCTGGCGTGAGGTCGGCCTCGGCGATTTCGGCAAACCCGACGGGTTCAACGCCCGGCAATTGCGGCGGATGCGGGCGCTGATCGCGGTAGACGGGATCGTGCCGCGCGCCTTCGCGGCGCTCGACGACTGGCTGAACGCGAATGTTCCACCCGAATCCAGAAGTGCGATTGTTCACAACGACTTTCGCATCGGCAACATGATCGTCGACATCGGAACTGGTCGCTTCGCCTCAGTTCTCGACTGGGAACTCGCCACCATCGGCGATCCACTTGCCGACCTGGGCTACCTGCTCACGTCGTACCCGGAGCAGGGCGAGCCGCTGGTCCCCACATCGGCGATGGGCGCCGCGGTGCTCGAACCCGGCTATCCGGGACGCACTGAGCTGCTCGAACGATACGCCGAGCGCACCGGCAGTGATGTTTCCAAAGTGAATTGGTATGCCACGCTGGCCATGTACAAACTTGCCGCTCTGTACGAATACAGCCGCAGACGGTTCGAAAGCGGCGTCGGCGACCCCTACTATGCCGATCCCGGAATGGTCAGCTCGTTCCTTGCTGCCGGCGAGCGGTTGGCCGCCGGGGATTCAGCGCTCACCTGACTCGCTCGGCCTACATTGCGCGGCTCCGTATCACTCCGCCGGATGAGGAAATACCGCTAGTCGGGGGACGCGGGCTGGCAATTCATCCCATAACCTGACCCCGTGCCACCAGTCGATCACGTATTAAACCTAACCACGCAGGCGGTCCTGACGGATCTGAGCTGGGGGTTGACCGCGCTGCTGCTGGTTATCGCGATCCGGATGGGTATGCGCGAGCGGACGCCGTTCTATGTGCTAATGGTGTTGGGGGCCTTGATCGGTGCATTTGCCGAGCCGCTTTACGACGTGGCGATGATGCTGTACTTCTACTCCACCCCAGGCATGTGGACGCATTTCACCGCCTTCGACATCCCGCAGCCGATTTGGACGCACAGCGGGTATGTCGTGCTATATGCCGCGCCGAGTATCTATATCGCTCGCCAGATCGCGCGCGGCTCGCTGACCCGCCACCTGCTGTTCGTTTGGGCCGGTATCACGCTGGTTGAATCGGCCGCATTCGAGATCGTGGGCATCAACGGTGGCCTATACAGTTATTGGGGTCCGCACGCGTTCCGGATCTACCAGTACCCGTTGGTGATTGGCGTCCTGGAGGCCGCTCAGGTCATCTGCTTCGCTGTCGCGGCATCGCAGCTGCGGGCCCGCTGCACCGGTCAATGGCATCTGCTGGGGCTGTTCGTACTGTTCCCGTGCACATTTTTCATGGCCAACTTCGGCGCGGGCTGGCCCACCATCATCGCTCTGCATCTGGAGCACACTTCGACGCCAGTGGTTGCGGCCGCAGCGCTGCTGAGCATCTGCTTCGCGGTGGTATTGGTGCGAGCTGCCGCGTCGTTCCTGCCGCCACGATCAGTCGTCGCCGCGGAAGCTCTCGACAGCAGCCTGCATAACGGCCTGCAGCCGGTGCAGGGCCAAGCCGGGCAGCCATGAAGCGTCACACGTCGCCAACCGTCTTGATCGTCGCCGCCGCTACCGTCGGCGGGGTATTGGTCGCGCCAGCACCGTGGGCGCACGCCGGTCCGGCTCCCGAGGTGGAGTATCTGTATGACGTTACGGTTCGGCAGCACTACAACTTTCCGAACACCACGGACGCGCTCAACTACGGCCACGCGGTCTGTGCAAAGGTCACCGCGGGTGAAAGCTACGCCCAGGTGATGGGTGAGGTTAAGAGCGATGTGACACCCAGTGACGAGTTTGCGGCCAATTACCTGATCTCGTACGCAGTCAATCTACTTTGCGCTGAGCAGATCTGGCAGCTGCGGAACTCGGCGGCGCACTACCAACCACCGGCGGAGTAGCCGCGCCGATCTTCGGAGTCATTGCCGCCACCGCCTGAGTGTTGGCTATTGCGGCGGCATCGCGGGCGGTGGGTACACGCCGCGCAGGACCCATGGAAACCAGTTGAGGCCGTATTCGATCTCGTCGCTGGCGTCGTAGTCGGGGCTGGGATCGAGCGGAATGTTCTCCTGCATCACCACGGGCGGCGGAAGCCCCACATTCGATCCAAGCGGTGTGGGTGCGACTGGCCGCTCGGGCTGCCCGTACATGGCCACCACGACGGTGCGGTCGACGCTATTTTCCGACCACACGCCGATTTGAGTGTTGGCGCAATCTGACATGATCGCGAAATCTGTGGGGTTGTGATACCACTGGTTGAGCAACTCGACACCGCTGATCGCCAAGGCGGGATTGGTTGCCACTGTTTCGGCGACTCGACCTCGGTACCCCGCTGCGCCGGCGCGCGCTTCCGGCGTGGATCCGTCGGAGCCGATGTCACCGTCGAGAGTGCGATTGTTCAGCACGTCCCGGGCATGCTGCTCGGCGGCCAGTTGCAGTTGCGGGTTGATCCTGACGTCGTTGGTGCACCCGGCCTGATGTTGAACGGTGAACACATTGGCGACCACGCCGTCGTTGAGTCGTTTGTTGTTCGGTCCGAGGGTGTTGTTGTCACCATCCGCATGTGCGGCGGGCATGCCCAGCAGGGTGCCGGCACCGACGACGATCATCGCCGGCAGGGTTAGCGGCCAATACTGCATGTCGATCTCCTTCTTGTACAGCCACCCGGCGCCACGGTCGGCCCGATCAGACTGGATCGAATCCGGAGATCAGCCACCGGCCGCCGATCTTGTCGAGAGTGACTCGAACGCTGGATGCGGTGCTGGTCGGTGGGTCCTTACCGACGACGACGGTCTGGTTCACGAACAACAGGACGACGGCGTGGTTGGCCGTCGCCGACGTTCGACGCCGCGCCTGGGACAGTCGCCACGGCCGAGATCTGCTTTTGCTGTGCTCCCGGAATCACCACATCGTGGGTCAGCGATGTATAGGCGTTGAGGAAGGTCCCGGTCAATCTGCCGCGCGCGGCCTCAAGGTCCTTCTGTACGGTGTCGGGCCGGTAGGACAGCAGCGCGATGGTGCCGTCGGTAGCGGCCTGCACGGATTCCGTACCCGCGACCGTGGCGTCGCGTACCGAGGCGTCCTGCCATTTGAGATAGCCTGCGGCAGATGCCAACAACAACGCCAACCCGGGGAGTAGCCCGTAAGCGATCAACCGCGGCCAGCGGATGCGACGCCGTACTTTCGCCGGCAGCTCGTCGTGGTCTGGCTCGTCGACCTCGGCGGCCGCGTCGGTCGCCTTGGTCTCGTCCGTGATGGCCTGGTCCTCGACGGCCTCCTCTGTGGTCACTGTTTGCTCCGTCTCACCGGGTGTTTCGACCGCCGGGTCGGTAACACTGCGCTCGCCCGCGCGGGGCGACGTGACGGCGCTCACGGCACGAACCCGACGTTAGAGACTTTGACCTGATCGCCGACCTTCTGCACGTGGATACGCATTCGCCAGGACCGCGGAACCTGCTCGGGTACACCGGCATTCGATGTCCGCACGGACAACGCCACCAGCGCCTGGGCTGTGTCGGCCGTCTCGGACTCCAGCCCAGCTTCGGTGATCGTGCCGACCGTGGTCGCCTTGGCTTGCCTGAGCACCTCGATGAACGGCTGTGACCGCTTGGCGAAATCCTCGTAGAACTCGCCCGTCGCCCCGTCCAGAATGCGGCGCACGTCAGTGTCGGCATGTTGCCAGTCGATGGTCGTCAAATTCAGCGCACCCTGCCTGGCCACCTGCAGAAATTGGCTTCGCTGGGCCTGCGCCTGCTGCGAGTGGTGGACACGAAATCCAAACCATCCGATTAGCGCCGCCAACGCGACGACAACGGCCAAGCTCAACAGAGTCGCGCACCACTGCGCCGAGACCGGTTTTCTGAACCGGGCGCGCGGCTCGCTGTCTGCATCAATCGCAATGGCCTCCGAGATACAGCCGCCTTCGTCGACTATGTCCTTCGCGCCGACTATCTCGTCTTCGTCGGCTATGTCGTCGTCAACGTGCAGTTCTGCATCGGTCGCTGCCGGCATGTCGCCCTCCGTTCATCGTGGTTGGTCAGTCTTCGCGGCAGTGCTGTCAGCTGCCCGGTGGCAACAGCATCGTTTGCCATTTCTTGTCCTTCGGCGCGGTTTGGGCCAGGTCGGATTGGGTGTACTGACGCCCGTCAGGTCCCGTATAGGTGCCGGTGGCCGGGTCGTATTCGGCCGCCGCTATCGGTGGCGGCGCCGGACCGGGCCCCGGCGCACCCGCCGCCGGCGGCGGCGACCCGGGCGGCAGCTGCGGGACGTCCCCACCAGACTAGAGTCGCGTTAGGGTCGCCCCTCCAGTTGTTGCCGTCGTTGAGCGGCACGTACTGTTCGTTGCTCTCGCACAACTTCACGGTGGGTGCGCGCTTGCCGGGCACGGTTTCGCACGGAATGTTATGCGCACCGCGGACGTTGAGCCACGAATCTTGCGGCACCCGGCAATACAGATCACCTGCCGGGCGGCTCGGGTAGTCCTCGAAGGTGGGCACGCGCCGCTGTTGCGCGGGCAGAAACCCGGTGGTGCACGGCGGCGGCAGATTGATGTTGAGATTGAAGCTCAGGTACTGACCCCGATATGCCTGCTTGGTGTTCACGTTTGCCACCAGACCGGCCTGATTCCGCGGAGACGCCTTGAGGCACCAACACCAGCAGCTGTTCGATGTCGTTGCGGTAGGTGAGCGCGACCTGCCCGATGCTGACTAGGTTGGCCAGCATGATCGGCAGGGTGGGTTGCAAGTCGCTCGATCGATTGCCGTGCCTCCCCGAGTGCCGGACCACCGTTGTCCATGATGCCGGCGACCGCCTGGTCTTGCGTCTGCAATTCCGTGGTCACGGTGGCCAGGTGCGACGCCCACGCCGAATCGCGTCGGACGTGTGGGTCTGCGAATCGAGCACCGGCTGTGATTGGTCGATCAGGGCGACCAGCGGGTCGAGATTCTTGCGCGCGTCGATCGCCAAGTTGGACGAACCCATGACCATTCGGGAAAGTTCTGGACCGAGCCCGCCCACCGCGGTGTAGGACTCGTCGATGACGGTCTTCAGGTTGTCGTGAGGTATTGCCTGCAGAGCCGGTGTTGGCGGCGCGAGCAGGGCGTTGATGTCGGGCGGCACCGAGGTGTCGGCCAGCGGAATCACGTCGCCGTCCTTCAGCGGCGGCGAGGTGGCGTTGCGGGGCAGCAACTCGACGTACGGTTCGCCGATCGCCGATTGGCTGTGCACCTCGGCTTTGAGATCCGACGGGATGTGGATGCCGGATTTCAGCGACAGCACGGCCTCGACGCCCGTGTCGGTCAGACGCACGGACTCCACCCGGCCCACTTCGGTGCCGCGATACGTGACGTTGCCGGTGCCATACAGCCCGGCGGCTTGCGGCAGCTCCATCGTCACCGTGTAGCGGCCGACGCCGAACAGCATGGCCGGCAGTTTCATGAAGTGACAGCGACATCACGGCCAGCGCGACGAGCGCGATCACCGCAAAGATGGCCAGCTGGATCTTGATCTCGTCGGTCGAGATGCATCTACGGCCCCTGGTCCCAGTGGTAGGGATCGATCAGCGGATTGCCCGGGGTATTGCGGTAGCCGGCGGTACACGGGCTGGGGAACTGGCCGATGGTGCGGCCCCACTGCAGCTCCAGCTCGGTCAGATGGCACTCCCACCGGGTGCCGGTGAAGATTCCTTGGTCGATTCGGCTGAGCGTGAGGTCGATGATCGCCGTCAGGTTGGCGTAGTCGCCGCGTTGCAATTTTTCGAATGGTTTCGTTCGGAAACGGGAACGTGGCAAGCAGGCTGAGCGATCGTGTGAGGCTGGGGCCGGCGTTGGCAAGCGACTCCAACACCGGTCCGACTTCCTTTAATTCCTTGACCAAGTTCTCCTTGGTCTTGTTGACCGAATCGGCGGTCAGCGCGCTGAATTTGCCCAGCTGATCGGCCGCCTCGACGAGGTTGTCCCGCTCGTCATTGAGCACAGCGAGCGCGTCGGGGATGGTCGCCAGGGCGCGGTCCAGGACGGGTTGCTGCGCGGCGAACTTTCCGACCAGGCGGTTCAAACTTTCGGAGGCCGCGATGATGTCACCGTTCTGGTCGTTGAGGTACGCGGTGAATTTGTCCAGCTGTCCGATCAGGCTTCGCAGGTCTTGCTCGCGGCCCCGAAACGCGGTGCTGAACGCCTCGGTGATGTCCTGTACTCTGGCCCACTCCGCCGCCGTTGAGCACCAGCGACAACGCCGCCAGGGTCTGCTCGGTGGTCGGGTAGGCGCCGCCGCGTGACAGCGGAATGAGTGAGCCATCGCGCAGCTTGCCTTGCGGCGCGTCGTCTGTCGGTGGCGCCAGCTCGATGTGGTAGGAACCCAGCAGGCTGGTCGTGCCGATCTTTGCGGTCGCGTTGGCGGGCAGGTCGACGTCGCCGTTGAGGCTGCATGGTCACCAACGCATGCCAGCCCTGACGCTCGATTTTCGTCACATGGCCGACCGTCACGTCGGCGACCCGCACCCGCGAGTTCGGTTGGATGTTGTTGACGTCGGGCATCTGCGCCTGGATCACGAAGGAGCCCGGGCCGTCTGCCCTGCGTGCCGGGCAGCGGCAGCGAATTCAGCCCGCGCCAGCCGCAGCCAGATATTCGGCCACCAACCGCGATCATCACCAGGCTCGCCGCCGCGCGGCACCAGAGGCCGGATCTCATGAGCCACCTCCCGGCGGCACCATCATGCCGGACAGGCCGGCCGCGGGGTCGGTGGCGACCGTCGCGGTGGTTGCCGGACCCGGCGCCGGCACCGCAGGCGGCAGCGGGCCAGGGCGCAGGCGGTTGGGCCGGCGGCGGGCGTATTCGCGGCCGGCGGGACGTAGTCGGGCCGCATCCAGTCCTCGCTGTAGGTGACCTCGTTGGGCCTGGCCTGTGGGCCGACGAAGAGGTCCTCCCCTAACGGCGGGAAGTTGTACTGGCGGTTCTTGAAAATCGGCGCCAGGTACTGCGCGCAGAGTTTCGCCGCCTGCTCGACCCCCCAACCGGGAGGCGGCCTGCACCGCTCCGCAGAGGAAGCCGATCGGGTTGGCGAAGTTGTTGACCGCCAGCGCGCCGGTCAGCGCACCGTTGGCCGGCTCGTAGATGTTGTTGAAATTCATGAATGCCGTCGGGGCGATGTGCAGCGTCTGCTTGATGTCGTCGAGGCTGTCGACCAGCGCCGTGGTGATCGACGCCAACTTGTCCGACGTGGTGCCCAGCGCCTCGCGGTTGTCTGCCGCGAAACTCCGCACGTCGCCCACCACCGCGTTGAGGTCCTGGGCGGCCTGACCGACCTTGTTCGGGTCGTCGGCCAGCAGCGACGACACCGCGGCCAGGTTGTGGTTCAGCTGCTCGAGCAGGTCGGCGCTGTCGTGCAGCGCCGACACCAGCGTCGACAGGTTTCTGAACGTGGCGAAGATGTCTTTGCTGTGGTCGCCGAGGGCGGACACCGTCTGCGACAGCTTGATGATGGTGTCGCGGATGGTGGCGCCCTGCCCGCGCAAGTTGTCGGCCGCGGTGTTGATGAGCGCACCGAGCGTGCTGACGCCGCCCGGCTGGGTGGGCTGCAGCAACTCGGTCACCCGCTGGAGTTGCTCCCGCAGGTCATCCCATTCGACCGGCACCGCGGTGCGGTTCTGCGGGATGACCGCCCGTTCTGCATCGTGGGCCCGCCGGTGTAGGGCGGCGTCAGCTGGATGGCCCGACCGGTTACCAGCTGCGGCGACAGGATCACGGCCTTGGCGTCGGCGGGAACCTTGTACTTGCTGTCGAACCAGAACGAAATCTTGGACCGCAGCGGCTGCGGTTCGATCTTGTCGACCTTGCCCACGGGCACGCCCCGGATGCGCACGTCGTCGCCGGGAAACACGCCGTTGCTGTTGTCGAAGTAGCCGACGACGACTGTTCGGGCCGCCTCGCCGGCGGCTCGCATTGCGACGAACACCCCGGCGACGAGCACCAGGACGAGCGTGGTCGCAAGCGCCAGGCGCGAGCCTGTCGCAGTCTCGCTATCACGGTCGGCCTCCCGGCCGCTGCGCGGGCGGTACCTCACCGGGTGCCGGCACATAGACGGCGACGGCGTCGGCTCGGGTGCTGGACTGCAGGCTGGGCGGCGGTAGCGCAGGTGGCCCGGGCGGCGGGCCGCCGGGCGGCGGGGCCGGTGGCGGTTCGCGATACGGGGTAGCAGCCCGGGCCGGGCAACGCCACCCGGGCAAACCGCACGGATGGTCGCCGGGGTTGCCGGTGATCGCGTCGGGCAGATTCAACCGCGGCGCGCCGCCCTGGCCCGTCCGCGGGTACGGCATCGGCAACGGCGGGGTCGCCGGGCTGGCCGGTTTGCGGGTCGGTCAGCTGCGACGGCAGCAATGTGGCCGGGTCCAGTCCCAGGTCGGAGAATGCGGCGTCGATGAACGGCTGAACGAACTGACCCGGCAGCAGGTTCACCACGTATGCCTTGAAGAACGGGCCGGACGGAACCGACTTCACCAAGCGACATCGCATAGGTGTTGAGCAGCGTGATCGACCTGCTGCACGCGCTCCTTGCGGTTGTCGACGATCGCCAGTACCCCGTTGAGCTTGTCCAGCGCCGGCCGCAGCTGCTGGCGGTTTTCGGCGATGAACCCCTGTCAGTTGCCGCGACACCGCGGAGATATTCGCCCAGATCTGATCCAAGGCGTCGCTTTGCGTCCGCAGCTGCGCCAGCAGCGCGTTGGTGTCTCTGCACCAGACTGACGACTTGGTCAGTGCGCTTGGCCAGCACCCCGGTCGCTTTGGCTGCATTGTCGAGCAGGTTGCGCAGTTGCGCGTCGCGATCATCGAGTGTTTGCGCGAAGCGCGCCACCCCCTGGACCGCATTCTTCAGATCCGGCGGGGTATTGGCGAAGGTTTGCGCCAGGGTGGCCAGCGATCGGACAGCTGGTCGGTGTTCAGCCCGCTGATCGTGGTGGCCAAGTCGCCAAGCGCATCGGGCAGCTGGTAGGGCGACATCGTCCTGCTCGATCGGGATGGCGCCATCGAGCTGGCCCTCGCCGCGGGGTGTGACGTCGAGGATCTTGCTGCCCAAGAGGCCTTTGGATTTGATCGCCGCCTCGGTGCGGTCCCCGAGCCGAACGTTTCCGCCGACCTTGAATTGTGACCAGCACGCCAGGCCCGTCAAGTTCGATGCTGGACACCTTTCCCACCGGATAACCGGAGACCTCGACGGTGTTGCCGGTCCTTCAGGCCGCCTGCGTCGGCGAAATAGGCGGAGACGTTTTCTGCCCTGGTTGAAAAAGGGCAGCTTCTGGTACTCCAGCGCGGCCAGCACAATCCCGGCGACTGCCACGATGCCGACGGCGCCGAGGATCAGCGGGTTGCGTTCAGAGAACGATTTCATTTCGGCGTGCACCGTCCCGAGGCTCTGACCGGCCACCTTGACGTACACCGGCTGGCCGCCTTTTCCGTTGAGCTTGAGCACGACATCGCAGAGATAGAAGGCTGAAGAAGTCGCCGTACATACGCCTGGCGGTCCAGCGCCTGGTACTTGTCCGGCAGCGTATTGAGGAAATTGTCGAGGTAGTCATGGTCGGCCAGCGCGATGCTCGCGACCCGGTCGGTCTCGCTGAACCACCTTCCAAAACGGCGCCCGGGCCTGCGACAGCAAGTCGGCCACCGACCCGGCAGCGGCGTTGGTGTAGGCCACCGCGTTGGAGATGTCGGTTTTGCGTTCCGCCAGCGCGTGAATCAACTGCGACAGCGACGTCACCGCCTTGTCGAACCGGTCGCTCTGGCCGCCCAGCGACCCCAGCACCACATTGAGGTTGCCGACGACTTGCCCGATCAGTTGATCGCGGTCGGCCAAAGTGTTGGTCACTGCCGCCGCCTGGTCCAGAAATGACCCGATCGTGGCGCCCTGGCCCTGAAACGCCTGCAACAACTGTCCGCTCAGCGCGTTGACCTGGTCCGGATTCAGCGCGCGGAACAGGGGACGGAAGCCGCCGATCAGCGCATCCAGATCCAGCGCCGGTTCGGTGCGGGCCAGCGGAATCGTTTGACCGGGACTTAGTATCTTGACCCCCCCGGCCCCTTCCTCAAGCGCCAGGTAGCGGTCGCCGAACAGGTTGTCGTACCGGATCACCGCCCGGGTTCCCTCCGTGAGGGTGACCGAATTGTCGGCGGTGAACTCGACCCGCACAGTCGCGTCGGGGTTGATCGAGATGTTCTTGACCTTGCCGACCTCAACCCCGGCGATGCGGACCAGCTTGCCCTCCCTCAGATTGGACACGTTGGTGAACTCGGCGTAGTAGGCCTTGCCTTCGCCGAACCGGACCTGCCCGAAGATTGAAACCAGCAGGAACGCGGCGAGTAGGCAGACCGTCAAGAAGATGCCCAGGCGCACTGCGACGCCCCTCAGGTTCTCCCTCATGGCTGCTCTCCTGGTTCTGTGGTGGTTGTTAAGCGGTAATGGCGGCGGTTACGGCGGCGGCGCACCCGCTGCCGCAGGGAGCGGACCCGTTTCCGTCGGCGCTGGTGCGGGCCCTGGGCCAGGGGGAGCCGGCGGGACTCCCGGCCACAGCGGGACCCCACCCGGCCCATACAGTGCGGCCCCATACGGCGGCCCCTCGGGGTTCGGCCCGATTGCCGGCCCGGGAATGCATTGACGGATGCTGGGCGGCTGCGGAATAGCGCGAGTCACCGGCCCCCAGTCAGCCCAGCAGGGATGCCCGATGCCGGGGTTCGGCCGGATATCGAGCCCCGTTCCCCAACCGGTGTCCGTGATGAGCTGACGCACCGGGAAGTTCTTCGTGGGATCCGGAAGCGACCCGCATCCCGGCTTGCCGCCCGGTCCGCCCTTGGCCGCGACGACGGGCAGGTTCTCGGGATAAACGTATGGATCATTGCCCAGCAACAAGGCGACATCGAGTTGGATCGACCTGCCATCGGCACCCGCCCACGCCGAATAGCCCCCATTGTTCAGAAACCACGTGGCACCTTGCAGCATGCAGGTGTACTCGGGGCTGTATTGGTTCAGCAGGTTGGTCGTCGGTTCGAGAGTGTTCACCGACGCAACAAGACTGTCCCTACTTACGCCGAGCAGGTTGGTCCCGGCCTTCGAGAAGCCGATGGTGTTGAGTAGCAACGCATCCAGCGCCGCCGAATGATTCACCACGGTAGCGCTGGTGGTACTCGCGGTTTTCAGAATCGTGAGGATGTCCTGGGCGGCCGCGTCGTAGGTGTCGTTGAAGTCCTTGAAGGAGCGCCAGTCCTCGCGGATCGTGTCGCTCCGTTCGTTGAGTGCCTGCAATACCTGGTTGAGGTCGGTGGTGGCTTCACCGATGCGTTCACCCTGTCCGCGAACCCCCTCGGCGACTGCGGCCAGCACCGCGTTGAGCTTGACCGGATCGATCATCTTGAGCAGGTCGACGACATTTTCGAAGACCGTGTTGATCTCAGTACTGACATTCTTCGAATGCAAAACCGCGCCCGCGGCCAGCCGAGCACGACTCGGGGTCTGCGGATACACCAGCTCGACGAACTTGGCACCGAAGGCGGTGGTGGCACTGATCTGCGCCTGCACATTAGCCGGGATGTACCGGATCTGATCGGGGTCGATCTCCAGCTTCAAGCTGGCCTGCTTCGCGCCTCCGCCAACTTGGCTTACCGTGCCGACCTGGACGCCGCGCAACTCGACCTTGGCGCCGGTCTCCATCACCAGCCCCGCTCGATCCGACGTCAACGTGACCGGCACATACGACCTGAACGTTCCGGCAAAGGACGCCGCGGTTACGAACAGGAACGCGGCGATCGCCACCAACAGGATCACCGTCCACCATGCGGTGGGGATGCGGTGTTGTCCTGGCTTGCGTTTCATGCCATTAGCCCGCGAGGTGGAAGTTGCCGGACTGCCCGTACACGGCGAGCGTGATCATCACGATCTCCACCGCTGCGACCACCATCGAGGTCCGCACTGCCCGGCCCACGGCCTCACCAACTCCGGCCGGTCCGCCGTGCGCGGTGAACCCGTAGTAGGTGTGCACCAGCATGACCACGATCGTGATCGCCACCACCTGGAAGAACGACCAGATGATGTCTCGGGGACTGAGGAACGTGTTGAAGTAGTGGTCGTAAACACCGGAGCCCTGGCCGTAAACGGCGGTGGTGCCGGCCCGGGATGCCAGAAATGCCATCATGATGGCCACGCAGTACAGCGGAATCACCACCACGATGCCGGCGACGACCCGGCTGGACGCCAAATAGCTGACGCTGCGAATGCCGATCACCTCGAGCGCATCGATCTCCTCGTTGATCCGCATCGCACCGATCTGAGCGGTGGCGCCCGCACCGATGGTCGCCGACAAAGCGACGGACGCGGTTCCGGGCACGATGAGCCTGACGTTGAAGTATGCCGACGCGAACCCCGTGAGGGCTTCGATACCGACCGACGCCAACTGGTTGTAGCCCTGCACTGCTACTAGGGCGCCGGTGGTCATCGTCAGGAAGCCGACGATGACGACGGTCCCGCCGATCATTGCGAGCGCTGCGGCACCCAACCCCATTTGCGCGATCAGCCGCAGCAACTCGCTCGGGTAATTGGCGACGGCATCGGGAATCGAACGCAACGTCGAGGCATAGAACCGCATCTGCGATCCGACCCGATTCCACTCGGTCGTGGCGCTGTTAACCGTGCGCCGTAGCCGCGGACGTAGCGTGGACGGAGCGTTAACGGCAAGGCTTTGTGTCATCGGTCCTTGCCTCACGTAACCGTGAACTGGATACCGACGGCGGTCACGATGACGTTGATCGCGAACAACACCATGAAGGTGAACACCACGGTTTCGTTGACGGCGTTGCCGACACCGGCCGGGCCACCGCCGACCGAGATGCCCATGTAGCAGGCGATCAGACCTGCCGCCATCCCGAACAGCGTCGCCTTGACCAGCGAGACGATGACGTCGGCAAGGCCGGTCAGCGTCGTCAGTCCGGTCACGAACGCGCCCGCCGAGACGTGCTGGACATACACCGTGAAAAAGAACGCGCCGGAGAGACCCACCACGGTCACCGCCGACTCCAGAGCCAATGCCACCGTGGTAGCCCCCAGCACCCGCGGGACCACCAGCCTGTGGATGGGATTGATTCCCAGCACCCGCATCGCGTCGAGTTCCTCGCGGATCGTCCGCGCACCCAGATCGGCGCACATCGCGGTGGAGCCCGCGCCGGAGACAACCAGCACCGTGACGATAGGTGCGATCTGGTTCACGGTGCCGATCGCCGCGCCCGTTCCAGAGAAATCCCCGGCACCGATTTCGTTCAGCAGAATGTTGAAGATGAACGTCAAGATCACCGAATACGGGAGCGTCATCATCAGCGCCGGCACCATTGACACCCGCGCCACGAACCAGCTCTGGAGAAGGTATTCACGCCAGGCGAAAGGTGGCTTGAATATCAACACGAAAGTGTCCAGTGACATCGCAAAGAAGCCGCCGACCGCACGAAGGGGCTTGGTGACCGCGTACGTCGTCACGGCAAGCGCCCCCGGGACGCGTTCGTGACAGCGGGTCCCGGACATGGCGCGTCTTGCGAGCGGACTCGACTGCGCCCCGGTGTGCCTGTGCATACCGCCTCGACGGGGACGCCTCGAGTCGCCCGCAGCTGCATATAGTCACGGCCAGCCGACGGCATGCTCGAACGGTATCGAGGCGCGCAGTCCGATGACTGCTCCACCAAGAGGGATAAAGCGTCCCCCATCGGGGTCACTCCCCTGGTTTCCGGCTGACCGGGTGTCGGTTTATCGAGCGCGATTAGACGGTCAGTCCGGTGACGGCCTCACCGACAGGGTCGCTGATACCTCGCCAGCGTCAAGCGCTGATGTGGCGGTATCGAGCTATTCGGATCATGCTGGGCCGCAGCGCATCGCGCCGGGGCGATTCGGGCCGGAGATTCATCGGTCGCGATATTCATCCGTTAAATCTCCTGGTTCGCAGGCATTTTCGCGTGCCCGCAGATCGACACGCCGGATCTTGCCTGAGATGGTCTTCGGTAGGTCCATGAATTCGATGCGTCGGATGCGTTGATACGGCGAAAGATTTCGGCGGGCATGATCGAAAATGGCGTCGGCGGTTGCCCGCTCGGGAGGCCACCCTGCCGCCAGGCTGATATAGGCCTTTGGCACTGTCAGCCTGGTCGGGTCAGGAGCCGGTACCACAGCAGCCTCGACCACCGCCGGATGCTCGATGAGCACGCTTTCCAACTCGAACGGGGAGATCTTGTAATCGGAAGCCTTGAACACGTCGTCGGTGCGGCCGATATAGGTGATGTAGCCGTCGGTGTCACGGCTGGCCACATCCCCGGTGTGGTAGTAGCCGCCAGCGGAAACCAATTCGTTGCAGTCGTTGTGCCCGAGATAGCCGGCCATCAGATTCACCGGCCGGGGGTCGAGCCGCAGACAGATCTCACCCTCGCCGGCGGGCTGCCCGGTCACCGGGTCGACGATCTCGACCTCCACACCGGGCAGCGGCCGCCCCATCGAACCGGGTTTGACCGGTGAACCCGGAGTATTGCCGATCAACGCCGTGGACTCGGTTTGCCCGAAACCGTCGCGGATGGTCAGTCCCCAATGCTTCTGCACCTGCTCGATGACTTCCGGGTTCAGCGGTTCGCCCGCACCGACCGCCTCCCTCAGCATGGGCGGCCTGGCACCCAAATCGGCTTGAATGAGCATGCGCCACACCGTCGGTGGCGCGCACATTGAGTTGACATCGGCCTGCCGCAGCATCGTCAGGAAGCGGGATGCGTCGAATCGGGTGTAGTTGTAGACAAGGATCGTCGACTCGGCGATCCAGGGCGCGAAGAACGAACTCCACGCGTGCTTGGCCCAGCCCGGTGAGCTGATGTTGAGGTGAACATCACCGGGACGCAGGCCGAGGAAGTACATCGTCGACAGATGCCCGACTGGGTAGGAGCGGTGCGTGTGCTGCACGAGTTTCGGCTGGCTGGTGGTGCCGGACGTGAAGTAGATCAGCACCGGGTCGGCCGCGCAGGAGTGTGCGGCGCGCGCCGGCAGCGCCGCCGCCGCGTCGGCAAGTCGATATGAACGCCACGGACGTGGCGCTTCACCAATCGCGATGCGGCCGAAATCCCCTGGGATGTCAGCGAATTTGTTGACCTGGTCGGCGTTGGTGATGACATGACGCACCGCACCCCGGCCGACGCGGTCGGCGAGGTCGGTGGGCCCCAACGCGGTCGTGGCCGGCATGATCACCGCGCCCAGTTTCATGACCGCCAGCATCGACTCCCAAAGTTCGACCTGATTGCCCAGCATCACCATGACCCGATCGCCGATGGCGACACCGCCGGCGGTCAGCGATGCGGCAAGCCGATCAGAGCGCGCGGCCAACTCGGCGAAGGAATACGAGCGATCGGTCCCGTCCTCGCCGATGATGCGCAGCGCCGTTCGCGAGTTGCCCCTCGCGATGTGGTCGAACCAGTCGAGCGCCCAGTTGAACTGGTCGCCGACGTCCGGCCAGCCGAAGGCCGTGATCGCAGCGGCGTAGTCGTCGCGGTACCGCACCAGGAGGTCGCGGCACGCGCGGTACGCTGCTCGACCAGTCGTTGGCTCCATCGGTACGGACTCCTCACGTAGTCTTTTGAGGCCTCTCTATGAGGTCGTTTTTGACAAACTTGCTCTTGCGGCGTCACTGCGGCGCCTGGGGTGACCCGAAGGAGGCTGCGCGTGCAACGTCGCGAGCTCGCACTCCGCTCCTCTCGGGCTGAACGCGTCGCCGCCGATCTGGAACACGAGATCCTCAGTGCCCGCCTGCCCGTCGGAGCTCACCTGGGCCGCCGGTCGGAGATCATGGATCGGTTCGGCATCAGCCCGACGGTGATGAACGAAACGCTGCGAATCCTGCGCGATCGCGACCTGGTGACCGTTCGACCAGGACCAGGAGGCGGCATCACCGTGGCCAGTGCGCCCCCGCAGGTCCGGGTGGGAGCGCTGGACCTGTGCTTTCAGCCCTCCATCCCGCACCCCCTGGACTTGTTCGAAGCCCGGTTGTACCTCGAGTTCGGCCTCACCAAAGCGGCGTTCGAGAGGGCGACCAGCGAAGACATCGCTGCGATGCGGTCGGCGATGGTCACCCTGCGGGCCGCCACCGAGGCCGAGCAGTTCTTCGACGCCGTGCTCGCGTTTCACCGCGTCGTCGCGGCCGCGGCCCATATCCCGGTCCTGGAGGGGATGCACCAGCTCATCGTTACCAGCATCAAGGCGGTGCTGACGCGGGTGGTGTTCGTCGGCGACTGCGAATCGCTGCTGGCAAGCAGTCTCGACGTCCACGACGACATCGTGGCCGCCATCGCGCTGCACGATCAGGCGTCGTTCGTAGACGCCATCAACCGCCACGATCAAGACCTGATCCGCGCCGACGACCCGGACCGCACACCGAACACCCCGCAGCATCCCTGACCTGATCTCGCCGGTCACTCCCCTGCTCTCCCTCGGGAGGAGCCCTGCCTGCATACCGGTACTTTTACCACCGTCGCGATGTGACGTACAACATTGTGTATGTACATATTGAATTATGTATGCACAATTGCTATCGTCGTTTCAACCTGCCTGTCTCAAGTCGCGCGGAGCCACAACCATCAACACTCAGCTGCCGGCCCACACCCGCCTCGTCGATGTCCACACCCACGCCATCGACGATCAATTGCTGGATCTTCGGCGCGCCTATCCGCAGGACCGCTGGCCCAGCGTCGAGCGCACCGGCGAGACCGAGGCGCACCTGATGTTCGGTGGACAGCCCTACCGCCGGATCGATCACCGGTGCTGGTCAGCAGAGGCTCGGATCACCGATATGGATCGTGAAGGTGTTGCTGTGCAGGTCCTTTCGCCGATTCCGGTGACGTTCTGTTACTCCGCGTCGGCCGCCGGCGCCGCCGAACTGGCGTCGGCACAGAACGAGTTCTTCGCCCGAATCACCCATGAGCACCCAAGCCGCTTCGCCGCGTTGGGCGCTGTCGCCCTGCAGGACCCCGATCAAGCCGCCGACGAGATGCGCCGGTGCATGCACCGCAGCGGCTTCCTCGGAGTCGAGATCGGCACGCGGGTCGGGAATACCGAACTCGCTGACGCCAGCCTGGACCGGTTTTTTGCCATCGCGCACGAACTCGGCGCCTTGGTACTGGTCCATCCAAGTGACCAGGACCTACCGGCCCGGGTCACCGACTTGGGAGTCGGCTTCGGTGCGGGGATGCCGATCGAAACGGCACTGGCAGCGGCGGCATTGATCGCCCGCGGCGCACTTGCCCGCCGGCCCGAAGTGCGAATCTGCCTGGCGCACGGTGGAGGCGCGCTGCCCGCGATGATCGGACGACTCGACAAAGGCGCGATCATCGCCGGCATGCCCGCCGAGTCACCCGACCTGCCGAGTCGCCTGGCCGGCCGGCTGTGGTGCGACTGCCTGACCTACAACCGCCCAGCGCTGTACGCGGCGATCGACGTCTTCGGAAGCGACCACGTCGTCTTCGGTTCCGACTACCCGTTCCCGGCGATGCCCGAACCCCCCGACGACATCGTTGCCACCCTGCCATCCGACCTGCATCGCAGGATCTGCCACGCCAATTTGGAGGAGCACTATGGCGCACTTCCTGGGTCTGGGACTGACCCACTATCCGCTGCTGGCCGGTACCGATGAGCACATGGCCGACCTGTTGCGTTGGACGCTGACCGATCCCGACATTCCTTCCGAGGCAAAGGATCCCGCCAACTGGTCGGCGACGATGCGCTCCGAGTGGGGTGCCGACGGCGGTGTCATAACTGCGGCGCAACACCGCAAGCTGCTGGTGGAGAACCTTTCTCGGTGTCGCGACGCCCTTGACGAATTCGCTCCTGACGTCGTGGTGGTATGGGGCGACGACCAGTACGAGAACTTCCGCGAAGAGGTAATCCCCCCGTTCTGCGTGCTCGCCTACGGCGACGTCGACGTCGAGCCCTTCGAGCTGATGAACCATCGCGGCAGCCCGAACGCATGGGGGCTGCCCGATGACAGCACCATCACGTTGCACGGCGATGCCGATGGCGCGTGCCGGCTCACCGACGACCTAATCGCCCGGGGCTTCGACATGGCCTACTCCTACTTGAAGCGCAGCGATGCTCCTTTTCCGCACGCGATAGTCAACACACAACTGTTCCTCGACTATCCCGACGCTGGGGCGCGTTTCGAGTACCGACTGATCCCCATTACCGTCAACTGTTATGGGCAGCACGCGATTGCCCGCCGGGGTGGCCTGGCGCGGTTCGCCGACATCGCCGACGAACGGCTCGACCCGTCCGGGCCGACACCCGCGCGCTGCTTCGCGCTGGGCCGCGCGGTCGCTCAGGCGTTCCGCGACACCGATCTGCGGGTGGCGCTGGTGGCGTCCTCCAGTTGGTCGCACGCGTTCCTGACCGACAAGACCTGGCACATCACACCCGACACCGCCGCCGACCGCCGGCTGTATCAACTGTTCGTCGACGGTGACTACGAAAAGTGGCAGGCCACTCCGAGCCGCGACATCGTCGACTCCGGTCAGCACGAAATGCTCAACTGGTTCTGCCTGACCGGAGCGGTCGACGAACTCGGCCTGAAACTTTCGTGGTCAGAGCTCGTCACCACCGATGTCTTCAACTCCAACAAGTGTTTTGCGGTATTCAAGGAAGGAGGCTCGCGATGACGTCACCGACGTCAACCGTCGCAGGAATCGCCTTAGAGCCACGCACCATCGATGCCGGCGGCATCGAAACCAGCTACCTCGAGGCTGGCGCCGGCGAACCGGTTGTCATGCTGCACGGCTCGGGCCCCGGGGTGTCGGCGATGGCCAACTGGCAGCACAATATCGGAACCTTGTCGCAGCGATTCCGCGTGCTCGCTCCAGACATCGTCGGTTTCGGCGCCACCCAGCGGAGCGATGACGTCGTGTATTCGCTGCGCACCTGGACCGACCACATCTGGGCGTTCCTCGACGCACACGGCATCGAGCAGACCGCACTTGTCGGCAACTCGCTGGGCGGGCGCATCGCGCTGCAGATGGCCACCGAGCGACCGGACCGGATCAACAGGATGGTGCTGATGGGAGCACCCGGTGTGGGCATGACGCTTACCGACGGTCTTGCCGCGTTGCGCGCCTACGAACCGTCGCACGATGCGATGCGCGATCTGCTGCGCAACTACTTCGCGGTCGATCCGGCAATGATCACCGACGAGCTCGTCGCGATCCGGTATGAGGCGAGCATCGCTGACGGTGCTTACGAGGCGTATCGCGCAATGTTCTTCGATCCACGCCACACCGGATCCGAACTCGGTATCACCGAGGACGAGGTACGTGCCATCGCCACACCCGCACTGCTGGTACACGGCCGGGAGGACAGGGTGGTCCCGATGCAGGTGTCCGTCACGATGCTGGGGTTGTTGCCGAACGCCGACCTGCACGTGTTCAGTGCATGCGGCCATTGGACTCAGATCGAGCGTGCCGACGAGTTCTCCGCACTGGTCGCCGACTACCTGGCACGGCGATGAGCACGGGCGTCGAGCCGCGGGTCACCCGGGCAACCGAAGCAGCCGCGCGGCTGCCGATCGTCCTCGACGACCCCGCGGCCCAACGATTCCGGGTGCACCGCTCGGCGATGACCTCACCAGAGATCCATCGAGCCGAGGTCGAGCGGATCTTCGCCAAGTCGTGGCTTTACGTCGGTCACGAATCCGAGATCCCGCAGCCGGGTGACTTCGTGCGGCGACCGGTCGGAGGCAGGCCCATCTTCATGGTCCGCGGAGTGAAGACCGGCAACATCAACGTGTTCCACAACACCTGCACGCACCGGGGCGCACTGGTATGCCGACAGGATTCCGGCAATTCCAAAGTGTTCCAGTGCTTCTACCACGCGTGGACGTTCGACTCCGAAGGCCGGCTGAAGGGAGTTCCCGACCGGGACGCCTACGCCGGCGGCCTCAATTTCGACGAGTTGGGGCTCAAACGGGTGGCTCGCGTCGACGCCTACCGGGGCTTTGTCTTTGCCTCCTTCGACCCCGACATCGATGACCTGCCCAGCTATCTGGCCGGCGCGAAGGAGTACATCGATCTAGTCGTCGACGGCTGCGGCGGGTCGGTAGAGCTGGCCCGCGGCACCAACCAGTACAGCTTCCGTGCCAACTGGAAGCTATTGGTGGAGAACAGTTTCGACGGCTACCACGCGGAGTCCACACACGACACCTACTTCAAGTACCTGGTGTCCATCGGCACCGACTTGCGCGGAGGTGTCAGCGGTCAGGCGGTCGACCTCGGTAACGGTCACGCCGTGATCGAATACAGTTCCCCGTGGGGACGTCCGGTCGCCAAGTGGGAACCGCTGTTCGGCGCGGACGCTCATACCGAAATCGACCGGCTGCGCGCCGATCTGGTCGCCCGGCACGGCGAGCAGCGCGCGCACGCCATGGCCGAAGTGAACCGCAACCTGCTGATCTACCCGAATCTGATCATCAACGACATCATGGCCGTGACGGTGCGCACCTTTTATCCACCGACGCCCGACACCGTCGACGTCACCGCATGGGCACTGGCTCCCCGCAATGAACCGGAGTCTCTGCGTCACCGCCGCCTCGACAGCTTCTTGACGTTTCTCGGCCCGGGCGGTTTCGCCACCCCCGACGATCTGGAGGCGCTGGAGTCCTGCCAGCAGGGCTTCGCCAGCGGTGGCGTCGAATGGAACGACATCTCCCGCGGCATGGGTCGCGTTCCGGTGGCCAACGACGAAGAACAGATGCGCGTGTTCTGGCGGCGCTGGCAGCGCCAAATGGGCTCCGCGGCGCACAGGGCGGGTGCACGGTGATCGCCGTTGCGTCGCAGCAGGACGTTTTGTTGAGGCAACAGGTCGAGGAATTCCTCTACGCCGAGGCCGCTTTACTCGACGCGTGGGCGCTCGATGACTGGCTGCTGCTCTTCGACGAGGACGCGAAGTACGAGGTGCCCTGCAACGACGCGCTCGACGGCGACCCTGCGCGCGACTTGCTGCTCATCGACGACAACTATCTGCGGCTGGCGGCCAGGGTCACCCGGCTCGACAGCCGACGCGCCCACCGCGAGTACCCGCATTCCCGAACGAATCACCAGGTGTTCAACGTGCGCGTGCAGGACTTGCGAGCAGATGAGCTGTCGGTGACCGCGTCGTTTACGGTGTGGCGATTCCGGGCGGGACGCACCAGTTGCTATGTCGGCCAGTACCACTACCGGTTGCGGCGCAGCGCCGGCGGCTTCCGGATCGCCGCCAAGCGAGCGGAGTTGGATATGACGGATCTGCGGTCCGTTGGGGACGTGGCGATCATCTTATGAGCGGCGTACTGGCCGGCCGGACGGCGATTGTCACCGGAGCCGCCTCCGGCATCGGCCTGGGCGTCACCGTCCGGCTGATCGCCGATGGCGCAAAAGTATTCGCGGCGACTCGCAGCAAGGAAGATCTGGAGCGGGTATTTGAACAGGCGGCGATCGCCGGCGGATTCGCCGGCGACCTTCATCAACCTGGCGTGGCTGACGACCTGACGACCGCGGCGGTCGAGACACTCGGCCATGTCGACGTTCTGGTCAACAACGCCGGCGGCGGCGTGATCCGGCCCACCCTCGAGCACACCGAGGAAAGCCTGCGGGCCACCATAGACAACAACCTGTGGACGACAATCTACTGCGTGCGAGCAGTGCTGCCGCACATGGTCTCTCGAGGACACGGTCGCATCGTCAACATCGGCGCGGACTCGGTGCGCACCGGGCTGGTGGATCACGCGATGTACAACGCGGCGAAGGGCGGCGTGCACGCGATGGTCACCGGCATCGCGCGCGAGTTCGCAGACGCCGGCATCACCGCTAATACCGTGGCGCCGTGCTACGTCCGCACACCTGAGCTGGCCAAGCTGTTCGATTCCGGCGACGCAGCAGCACGTCTGATGCGGGTCGTCGAGGAAGCAACGGCCATCGTCCCGATGGGACGGCCCGGCGATCCAGCCGAAGTCGCGGCAGCCGTCGCCTTCCTTGCCGGCGAGGACAGCCGATTCATTACCGGGCAAACCATATACGTCAATGGCGGCAGCAGCATGGGCTGACTGCCCCTGCTCCAAACCCGAAGGATGCCATCTGATGACCCTCACCACCACCACTAGCCTGCGCGCGGCCGCGGACCGGCTGATCGCGGCCGCCGCCGCACCGCTGCAATGCGATCCGGTACGTGACCTCCTGGGCGATGCCGACGTCGCTTCGGCCTACGCGGTGCAGCGCCTGCTCACCGACGACTCCCTGGCCCGCGGACGCCGGATCGTCGGCCACAAGATCGGCTTGACATCCCCGGCGGTGCAGCGGCAATTGGGGGTCGATCAACCCGATTCCGGTGTGCTGTTCGCCGACATGCAGGTGGCGTCGGGGGCCACCGTGGCGACCGATACGCTGCTACAGCCCAAGGTCGAGGCCGAGATCGCGTTCATCCTCGCCGAGGACCTCGACGGCGACCTCTCGGATTCCCGGATCAGAGCCGCCGCCGGCGTCGCCATACCGGCCATCGAGATCGTCGACTCGCGGGTGCGCGACTGGTCGATCAGCATCGTCGACACCATCGCCGACAACGGCTCCTCAGCCCTGTTCGTGCTGGGGTCGGACGTGGTGGCCGCCGCTGACCTCGACTTCGTCTCGCGCACAATGCGGCTCACACAGGATGACGAAGTGGTCTCCACCGGGCGGGGCTCGGACTGTTTGGGCAGCCCGCTCAACGCGCTGCGCTGGCTGGCCCGCACCGCCCGGAAAAACGGCTCTCCGTTGCGCGCCGGCCACATTGTGCTCTCCGGTGCCCTGGGCCCCATGGTGCCGGTGCGGGCGGGTAGCACGTACACCGCCCAGATCGACGAAATCGGCTCGGTCGAGGTGTCTTTCGACAAGGTGACGCCATGACGCCACCAAGGACGCCGTCATCGGTTCGGGCTTTATCGGCACGGACCTCGGGCGAGCAACGCTTGAACTACAAATGTCGGTGGGATCGTTTTGGCGCAGAATGTCTTTGATGGATATCGAGCTCTTTTGCGCGGCAGCAGCACGCGAACGGCGTGATGCTCGTGAGGTGTGCGCCGTTGTTTCGGTAGAACTACGCGCGGCAGTCGACGAGGCCCTTGAAGATATCGCCACGATGCTTTCGACGGGTCAGGCGGGACCGAACGAGATCTGTCGTTATCGGCGACTTCTCGACGAGCGTCGCGTGATCGTTCTCCACGACGCCGAGGTTCGGATGTCGGCGGCGACCGGGATCGCTAAAGCGTTGTCGGAACTCCGCCGTGCGCCCACGAGCAGCGCGCTGCTCGAGGGCGCACCGCATGCGCTATGCGAGGCATGCGGTTTCACGCGGGCAATGGTGTCGGCCGTGCAGGGCTCGCGCTGGGTACCGCTGAAATTGTTCACTAGCGATCAAATCGATCCGCAAGCCGAGGCGTTTCAGGCTTTCGTGGAGAGTGAAACGGAAATTCCGTTGGCGAACATGTTGGCCGAAACGGACATGGCGCGGCGACGTGCTGCGATTCAGATAGAGGACGCGCCGCTTGATCGCCGCACGTTCAAACCGATCATCGAGGTCGCGAAGAGTCCGGGCTACGTCGCAGCGCCGATCGTCATCGGGGGCCGAGCGACGGGGTTCATGCATGCCGACCGGGTCGGTCAGCGAAGGACGGTCAGTAACGATGACATGGAATGGATAGCTGAGTTCACAACGGAACTTGCCAGTTTATTCGACCGCGCGGTCGGAGCTGAGCGACTCCTCACGCAGCGCATCGAACTGCTCGATGCGATGGCGTCGACTCACGCAGCGCTGGCAGCCTTCGAGAGGTCCGTGCCGGGGTTCGGGGAGGGCGTCGGCATCGGGTCGACGGAAGGCGCATCTGCGCAAGGGCGCCCAGCACCGGCACGCGACGCACTCCTGACTCCGCGCGAGCGCGAGGTACTCGAGTGTGTCGCGCATGGAGCAACCAACGCAGTGGTTGCTCGGCAGTTGATGCTGTCGGAGAACACGGTGAAAACCCATCTGCGTGCCATCTTGCGCAAGCTGCACGTTACGACCCGCGGTGCCGCGGTCGCGCGATACATGCGAATTCGCGAGAACATTGATGGATGAGCGTCTTCCCGACGATCTGACTGCTGCACGGACGGCACTTGTCCGCGACGTAGTCCGGACCCTCGGCGCCGTCGTTTGCTCAGAGGAAGTCCGCGGCGGCGGTGCGGCGGCCATATCGCTCGCACGGGTGCACACGATCGAAGAGTCGATACTGTCTGCGCTGAATGAGTTGGACACCGGCCTGACCCAACGCCGTTCCGAATTGGTCGACCTCCTCGTCCGCGCGGGAAGATTCGAGGGCACATTATTCGGCTATGTCGAGAGTCAACGAGTCCAGCGGCGAGCCGCACTGTCCAGGGGTTTGGCACGCCTGCGCACCTGCGAGGACTCAGTCCAGCTAGGTCGGCACGCTGCTGAGGTCGCACTTGATGCATTGGGTGCTCGCCGAGTTGCGTTGAGTCGCGTGCGTGATGGTGTTTGGTCATCCTGGCGCATGACGAGCGTCGAGGACCTCGGGTCGGTCACCGCCTGGGGTGAACACGGACCGATCGTGCTTGAGCAGCTGCCGGTCGAGCAGGCTGTTGTAACTACCCGGCAAACCGGGCTGACTATCGCGCCGGCGCGATCGAAAGCGTCGTCGGCGCAGGCTTTACGCACCTGCGTTGTCGGACCGATCGTGGTCGAGAATGAGGTCATAGGTTTGCTTCACGTTGAATTCGGTAATTACGAGCCAGGCGCGGACTTGCGCCAGATGGTGCTGTCATTCGGGCAGACGTTGGGACGGGTTCACCAACAGCTCACGACGCGCGAGCAGTCCGGTGGGCAACGCAGCGTGGCGGAAGACCTCCAGCGTGCGGCACAACGCGCGACGCGCCCCGCTGCTGACGTCGAACTGAGCATCGATCCGCTTGGGATTGCGCGCGACTCGCGCGGCGCGGCGCAGGTGCCTGCCGCCGATAGAGTTCGCGCGAAGTTGACGGCCCGCCAGCGCGAAACGCTCGATCTTATATTGCGCGGATATACAAACGCGGAGATCGCTGAGCGTCTCATCATCAGCGTGGCGACGGTGAAGAGTCACGTTCGTGCGATCCTGCATCGTGTGGGGGCCGTCAATCGCGCTGAGGCGATCGCGCGCTACGTTGCTCAAGACCGTTTTCTGGGGGCTGATCAAATCGGGCGCGGAGTTCGGTTTTGAGCACCTTCCCGGTGGCATTTCGAGGAAGCGAATCCACAATCTCGAGCTGCCGCGGAAGTTTGTAGCCGGTGAGGCGAACGTCCGACGGAACTAGTATCGTGCCCAGTTTAGCCGTGGCGAAAAGCGTTGCGAGTATCGCGGGGTGGTTGAGCCCGAGATATGCGATCCGATCGCCAGCCGCGACGCCGCCGTTGTGCAGCACTGCTGCCAGACGCTCGACGCGATCCTGAGTTTGAGCGAACGTTCTGGTCTGGCCTTCGGGGGTGATGGCTGGCCGGTCCGGCGACGACTTCGCCCGCGCCGCGAGAAGGCTCGCTAAATCCACAGCCGCCCTGACGCTGGGCGACCGAGCGGGAGACGGCGAAGTGGCAGGTGAAGTGGGTGCCGACATTCGGCGCCGGAACCTCACACCGCGATTTCAGGACAAGCGGCGTCCGACTGTTCAGCGATAAAGATCGCTCGATAGGAGGAGGCCCATGCACCCAAGGAGGTAGCACAATGAAATGCGTCACACGGAATTTGGATATCCGCCAAACTTGGAATCTGAGGTCAACGCCCATGCCCATTCCCACAGCAATTGATGCCGCGCTGCTCACCAGCTACCCGGCGCGATACTTTGCAGCCTGGAGCCAACGCGATATCGAGGTCGCGCTTGAGCTCTTCACACCTAAGCTGAGTTGGATCGACCCGTCGCTTCCCGCAGAGCTGACGAGCCGAAAGGAAGCACGAGGCTTCTTCGAAGCTGCGTGGCAAGGATTCCCCGACCTAGCGTTCGTGGCGGTTGGCGAACCGCTTGTGGATGTGGACACCGGCCGCGTAGCACACGAATGGCGAATGACCGGCACTCACACCGGCGAAGGGTTTCCGCCCGGGGTTCCGCCGACTGGTAAGCCGTTCGATGTGGCCGGCACTGACGTGTGGCAGGTCGACGCGGATGGCCGCGCTCTATCGGTGCGGGCCTACTACGACGTGGCGACACTTTTGAGCCAGCTCGGTCTGGTATGAATTTTCCAACGGCGCCAGGTGCGATCGAAACCGTCGACGTAGTCATTGTCGGCGCTCGCTGCGCCGGTACAGCCGCCGCCGTCCCCCTCGCCCGCGCCGGCCGAGCCGTGGTGCTCTTGGACAAAACGCGTTTTCCTGCCGACACGATGTCTACACATGTTCTCGTTCCAAATGGAGTTCAGGAACTGCAGCAGATGGGAGCACTCCGCAAGATTCTCGCACTCGGACCGGCTAAGACCATGTACCTCACGCTGAACGACGGCGACCTCGAGATTCGTGAGCGGTTCAAACCTTTCGCCGGAATAGATTACGGCCTGTGCATTCCGCGAGATCAGCAGGACGTACTCCTCGTGGAGGCTGCGCGTGACGCCGGAGCAGAAGTACGCGAACGATGCTCGGTGGAGCAGGTCGTGTGGCGGGACGGCCGTGCGGTGGGCGTGCGCTACCGGACGAGAGAAGGGGATTTCGAGATCCAAGCCAAGCTCGTGATCGGTGCTGACGGGCGCAAGTCTCACATCGCAGCCGAGGTGGACGCGTGGACCCCTTATCGTGCGTCGAAAAACGGTCGTGGGTTCGCGTTCCGTTACCTTGATGATCCGCTCGGGGAAGATGCGCCTAGCGAGTTCCAAATATACCGCGCCAATGGCAACCAGGCGCTGGTCTTACCGTCGTGCCCGGCCGGCCGAACGCTCGTGGTACACATGTGCCCGGCCGAGGATATTCCGGCGTTCCGCGCTGACCCCGAAGGCTCTTGGCAGGCAAAGCTCGATCAGGATCCGCTGCTGCGTCGCCGCGTCGGCGCAGCAACCAATATGAGCAAGATACGTAGTACTGACGACCTCTGCGCGTACTACCGAAGGTCGAGCGGACCGGGGTGGGCGCTAGCAGGCGACTCAGGGCATTTCAAGGACCCTGTCACCGGCAACGGCATGCGCGACGCACTGAAACACGGGCGCCTGCTCGGTGAGGCTGCCGCGGCCACAATCGATGACCCCGACGCCCTCGATGCGGCGTTGCGCAGGTGGGAGCAAGCGCGCGATAAGGACACCATCTCGACCTACCACTGGGGTAACCGCGAGTCACGTCCGCTGGCGACGTCGCCGTTGGTGCGGGCCGTTCTGGGGACGTTCGCGGGGAGTGACGAGCCGAACCTCTCAGACACATTCAACCGCGCGCGTTCGATCGAAAGCATTATCAATCCGGTGCGCTTGGCCCGTGGCCTTCTTTGTGCGCTGAGGACACCGGGAGTCGATCGCCGCGCAGTCCTACGCGAAGCCTGGGGCGAGCTCCCACTGGAAATCTCCGCTCGCCGACACCGCCTTCTGGACGGGTTTCGATCGACAAAACCCACCGCGACCGAACGCAGCGGGTGGAGTGTGGGACGTGCTGCTCGGCCACCGTCTTGGCGCGCCGCCGCTAATGCCGAAGCACCCGCGGCCAAAGAACCCGAATTCGCCGCGCCTACGCGCGCGACGCACGAAATGTCCTGATGTGTGGAATGAAGGTGTCAATGGTTTCTGAAAATCGACCCTCTAGCGGTTCGGACTTTTCCGTTCGCGCTACCGTTGGTGCCGCGCTGAAGCCCGTTCCGTCCGTTGCCGCCGGCGACATAGATGATCTGATGACCAGATAGCTCGCGGGTGTACATCGATTTGTACGACTTGTTCCATCCACGGCCAGTCAGTTGTGCTCTGGGTTCGTCGTCACCCGGTCGTCGTCGCGCCGCTCGATGAAATCCTGCTTGCGCTCGATGAGTTCCGGATTGCCCATGGTCGAATAGCCGTAAAGGCACTCAAGCCTGAGCTGGTCGTCCAATGGCCGCCCGACGACCTCAAGAATTGTCTGCTTGGCTGACTCCACGGCGGCCCTGGGATTACGCAGAATCTTTGCCGCGACGTCCTCTGCTGTCGCCAGCAGATCGCCATGGGGCACAACCCGATTGACCAGGTGAATCTCTTTGGCCCGCTGCGCATCGATGGGTTCGCCCATCAGCTCCAGCTCCATCGCGATGCCCACCCCAACCGTGTTGACCAGCCGGACAATGCCCCCGTCGGCGAAATGCATGCCGCGCCGCATGTGGAAGAAGCCAAAGTTCGCGCGTTCGGAAGCGATTCTGATGTCGCAAGCCAGGGCGAGTTCGATGACGCCGCCGATGACCCAGCCGTTCAACGCCGCGATGATCGGTTTCGGCATGCGGCGTAGCCCCCGGGTGATCCGGCCCGCGAATCCCTTCTCGAGCAGGCTGCGTCCGAGTTCAGGCCCGGCGTTAAGCCACGGATCGACATGCGATTTCAGGTCGGCGCCCGCGCAGAAGGTCTTGTCTCCGGCCCCGGTAAGGATCGCGATACGGGCGTCCGGATCGTCGCGGAAATGTGTCCACGCCTCGAACAGCAGCTCATCTGTCTCGGTGTCGATCGCGTGATGCACCTCGGGCCGGTTCAGCGTGATGTATACGATCTGACCGCGTGTTTCGTAGATTACCCTCGTCATCCCCGTCATGGCTCTCCTCGGTGACTGCTGACGACCGCTGCTGTGATAGCCGTTGCGACGCATGAACACCGTGCCCGCCGACAGCCGATGCGGCGGTTGGCGCGTAAGTATTCACGATGATACATCGGGACATCAGATGATGTTATTTTGTTATGGCGAGAGATTCCCAGCGATGAAGAGAATCTCGCCCGGTGGTAAAATAAGCTAGCCGATGCACCAATATGACCGAACTATCCGCCGCTGTACCTTCTGAGACGCTCCGAGTAGTTGGATTCAAAATCGGTGAAACGCTTTCGAAGTCGATCACCTGGCCAGCCCGACGGGAGCAGTTCGTCGGGCAGGTAGGGATCAAGCCTTAGGTGTCGGATTACTTCCGCTGTGGCCATGAACCCTTCGGCCAGACTCTCCGCCTCTTCAAGCACCGTTAGCAATCGGTCCGCCTCGGCCGCCCACCCTGGCAAGTCCCAGAGCGACGCCGCCAGGCTCGGCGAATCCGAGTGGTGACTGACGAAAAACTGACACTGGTCCGCGATGATGCCGTCGAGCTCGCGAGAGAGGTTGTCCGGCCGCATCCACACCCCCTCGCGCAGCTCGCCCATTCGGTGCCGCAGCATGCTCTTGCGTAGTGCCACCCGCTCCGCCAACGGACGGGTCGTGCTCGTGACGATGGCCGTCTCCCACCCCCCAGTCCACCGCCGGGTGGGGGGCGAGGTGAGCGCATCCTGTTCGGCCTGCCGTCGCAGCAATCGCTCGGACAGTCGGTACGCGCCGTTGTCGACGGTCACATCGCCGTCCTTCACCATGCGCGTCAAGGCAACGCGGGTGGTGCGGTCCGCGATCCCAAACAGCTCCCCGACCTTCACCAAGGCGCTGATCGGGAGCGCCGGAGGGTGGTAGCCGAGCAAAGTGCTCAACGCCACCGACCTCGCCGTAAGCGGCGTGATCGACGGCAGGTGACGGTCCGGGACGGCGGGATACATAGATGGCCTCCATCACGTGTTCTACACATGCGCTCGAGCATCGGCAATGCAAACCATGCTCGGCTGCACCGGCTGACGCCCGACCGCGGGGCACCCGATCACATCAGGTAAACGATCACGATCAGGGCGGTGACCGCGAGCAACCACCCGTCGCAGACGAACCGCAGCGCCAGTGGCGCCCGACGCACTTCCATGAAGTGCCCCATCACCAATCGCACCTTGACGGCGGCGATGAGCATGATGGCCACCGTCGCCACCTCGGGAGCGACCCGATTCTTCGACAGCAGCCAGGTCGACGTGAAGGTTGCCAGCATCAACGCGGCCCACACGATAGTGACCGGCTTACGAAGCAGCTCCATAGTCACCTCACCAGATATAGGAGCGGAAACAGGATGATCCAGAGCAGGTCGACCATGTGCCAGTAGATCGCGCCGCATTCGAGGACGACGGGCCGTTCCGGTTCGAACGACCGGGATCGGGCCATGAACCAGAGCACGACCAGCACGACAATGCCCGCGAGGACATGGAAAAGATGAATGCCGGTCAGCGTGAAGTAGTACATGAAGAAGTCGTTGGTCAACAGGCTGACGCCGGCTTCCAACTTCTCGGTGTACTCGACGGCCTTGGAGACCATGAACGCGAGGCCGCAGAGAAGAGCACCGCCGATGAAACGCTGTGCCAGCACAAAACGGGACTTGCGCACGGCGTCGAGCGCAAGCGCGGCAAACCACGAGCTGGTGACCAGGATAAGTGTGTTGACGCCACCGAAGTTCGGGTTCAGGGCGTGCCGGGAAGCTTCGAACAGGGCGGGGTTCTGATGGCGGCCGATGATGAAGGATCCGAACAGGAGGGCGAAGACCATCATGTCGGCGATCACGAAGACCCACACGCCTTCGACTCCGGGCAGCCGCCGCGTCGGACCGCCCACAGGTGTGCACTCGGTGTCGGTTTCCGAACTCATCAAGGATTCACTCATCGACGCTCTCCCCGAGACTCATCGACACCTCCCGGGGCGACTTGCTCGGATAGCCGTCGCTCCCGCCCGTGCATGACGGGTACGAACTTCGGTCGCAACACTGTCGAATCGCGCGGACGGGAGCGGCGACCAACCGAAGTCAGCTGCCCGGTGGTGCAAGTCAGGACACGAGAGCCGTCGCTCGAGGGGCCCCGCCATCCACCGTGGAGCCGCTCTCGAACTCGCGCATGCGCCGACGAACATCTTTGATAAGGAAGGTGCTGGCGGTTATCTCCCAGCACAGCCAGCAGAAGTACGGGAAGTAGTAGCTCATGACGCCATTCCAGGCAAATGGGCCGGTCTTCAGAACGCCGGTGAGGCTCGCCGGGAAGAAGCTGACCGCGCAGAAGATGGTGAGGTAGCACGCCCAGTTCGGCATGAGGGGCGTGGCCTTGTTCTTCCGATCCGCCAGAACCGCCAAGGCCAGCGCCACCATCTGCAACGTCGTGCACGCATACTGCAGGTCGATGACCAGCCAACCGGTATCGGTGAGCAGCTGAATCAGCGCCGGGTCCCGCTCGGGCCGGAACGCCGCGATGGCCCAGAAGCAACAACTGAAGGACACCACCGCGACGGTCAGGGCGCCACCGATGAGCTGCAGGTTAGCCAGCACCGGGTACCCGCCCTCGATCTGCGCCATCCGGGCGCTGATGTACGAACACCACGGCATATACAGAACAACGGTGATGAGGGCGATGATGAAGCCCAGCCGAATTTCCCCCAGGTGCTGCGAATAGCGCGCTGCAAGGTCTGCCGCGCTCAACGCGGGTGACGGGTTCGGGATATTGCGCCCGATCACCCCCCAGAACAGCACAAAGGTGACTAAGAAGGCGGGGCCACACCAGGCGCTGATGAGCTGGAATCTGAGGCTGGTCTTTTGATCCATGTATCGCTCCCTTCCAATTGATTTTCCGGTGTTCGCCGCTACGGCCTTAGCACGAGAATGCATCATCTGATGCAGCAATGTAACACTGGTGCGGCCCCGAAACAAGACGGGCGCGCAATGGGGGCTGGTCTCCAGCGATTACACAAGGCGTAGCTTTGCCACTCACCTCTGAAATCCGTTGCCTACCCGACATGACCCGGGTCTGAGCAGACAAGACACCTAACGCAACGGTGCCACATCAACTGCCTTGCGAGATGAATTGCAGCTTGACTATTTCGGTCTGACCATTTTAATGTTTCAGCTGTGATGTCCTCTCTGGCGATCGACGAGCGGCACGTCCGCACCGACGCGACCGCTTCCCAGAAGACGTCAACAACCGCGAGGACGAACCGATGACCGATGAACGCCAGGCCGACCTGCCCGCACCCAAAGATCTCGACGCATCCACTGCGCTGATCGTAGGCGGCACCGCCGGCATCGGGTTGGCTTCAGCCCGGGCACTCGCCGCGGCCGGCGTACCACGGATCGTGATTGTCGGCCGGAACACCGAGCGGGGCGAACTCGCCGCGAAGTCGATCGCGGAACTGGGTGCCGCAGTGCACTTCGTTGCTGGGGACGCCACCAATCCCGGCGCCGCAACCGCCGTGGCGGCGGAGGCCGATGAGATCCTTTCGGGTATCGACATTCTGATGTGCAGCACCGCCGCAGACGTCCGGCCTGAGCTGTTCATCGACATCCCGACAACCGACATCGCCCGCATAATAACCGAATTGGCGCTGCCGTCGATGCATATGGCCAGCGCGGTGCTACCCGGTATGCGCAGTCGCCGAGGCGGCGTCATCGTCAACGTGGCGTCCGATGCGGCCAAGACCGCGACGCCGGGCGAAGCGCTGATCGGCGCCGCGAAGGCGGGGATCGTCATGTTCACCCGTACGGTCGCCATCGAGGAAAAACGGTACGGTATCCGCGCCAACGCGCTGACGCCGTCCCTGGTCCATGGCACCGCCTCGACCGAACGTATCACCGCGGATGGTTTCAGCGGCAAACTCTTTGCCCGAGCAGCCAAGCAGGCTCACCTCGGTGTGCCGACGGCTGAGGATATCGCCGCGCTGACGGTGTTCTTGTGCAGCGCGGCCGCAGCCAAGTTGACGGGGCAGGCAATCAGTGTCAACGGCGGCATCTCGGCGGCATAACTGGCGCCAGCAGACGCAGACTCGCATAACACGGCAACGCGGAATACGATTCTGCGTCTGCTCGCCGGCGTCAGAAGTATCGCGGGAACGGTGTCCAGTCCGGGGCGCGCTTCTCCAGGAATGCATTGCGGCCCTCGACGGCCTCATCGGTCATGTATGCCAGCCGGGTCGCCTCCCCCGCAAAAAGCTGCTGGCCCACCAGCCCGTCGTCGAGCAGGTTGAAGGCATATTTCAACATCCGTTGCGCCTGAGGCGATTTAGCGTTGATCTCGCCCGCCCACTGCAGTCCCACGGTTTCCAACTCGGCATGGTCGACCACCTCGTTCACCGCACCCATCCGATACATCTGCTCGGCCGTGTGAGGCCGACCCAGGAAGAAGATCTCGCGGGCGAACTTCTGGCCGACCTGGCGGGCCAAATAGGCGCTGCCGAAGCTTCCGTCGAAACTTCCGACGTCGGCGTCGGTTTGCTTGAATCGGGCGTGTTCGCGACTGGCGAGAGTCAGGTCGCACGTCGCGTGCAGGCTGTGCCCGCCACCCGCGGCCCATCCGTTGACGAGGCAGATCACCACCTTGGGCATGAACCGGATCAGCCGCTGCACTTCGAGGATGTGGAGCCGGCCGGCGCGTGCTGCGTCAACGGTGTCCGCGGTGTCTCCGCTTGCGTACTGGTAGCCGCTGCGGCCACGGATGCGCTGGTCGCCACCCGAGCAGAATGCCCAAACACCGTCTCTGGGAGACGGCCCGTTGCCGGTTAGCAGCACCACCCCGATATCGGGGGCCATCCGGGCGTGATCCAGCGCGCGATACAGTTCGTCGACCGTATGCGGTCGAAACGCGTTGCGCACTTCTGGCCGGTTGAACGCCACCCGCACCGTGGGTTCGGTGACGTGGCGGTGGTAGGTGATATCGGTCAGATCGGCGAATCCGGCGCGAAATTTCGGAGACGGGCTGCCACGCCGGGGCGTGAAAAGGATTGTCGTCCAAGACTTATAGGCTGCGCTGGCGAGATGCGATTCTCATGTCCTCCATGTAGAGTGCGATCGCCTCCGATCGATTGATGGCGCCGATCTTGCGAAGAATCCGCTTCACGTGTGTCTTCACCGTCTCGATGGTGATGACGAGTTCGTCGGCGATCTCGGCATTGGAAGCTCCCAGGACCAGCCTCTCGAATACTTGCCGTTCACGGTGTGAAAGCGTGGCCGCCAACGCGGAATCCGCCGCTATGGTCGGGGGCTCGACACGAGTGTCGTATTCGTCATCGAAGCTGATGGCTGCTGCGGCGATGCGGTCCGCTTGCTCTGTCAACCGCGCCGCCGCGCGGGCGATCGAATTCCGCTGTTGTTGCACTCGTTCGGTATTCAGCATCCGTTCGTGCATCAACGAATAGGCGGAAGCGAATGCATCGAGCACATCCAAATCATCGGCAGTGACACCGCCTTCGCTGCGACGGCCGACGTGAATGAGTGCGACCACACGCGATTTCGCAATGATAGGGGCGACGAGATAGGACACGGAACCGAGCAGCTCCTGATAGCCGGGCGACGGGACCATGTCTGCCTCATTCGTCCGGGTGGTATCGCGCAGGCGAATGCACGCTCGCTCGGCTGCACATTCACGACGCGGTATCACGGTGGGGCCACCCAGGCCGTGGTCGGATTCCTCGACGACGAATCCGTCGTCTTCGACGAACGACAGCAACGCACTGTCGAAGCCGAGCACGTCGCAAAGCTCGGTACAGGCTTGGCGGCCGAGCCCTTGCAGCGATCCGGCCTTCTTCATGCGACGGATGCCAGCGGTCAACGACCGCACCACATCGACGCGGTCACCGGCAAGCATCTGGCGCGCTTCCAGCTGTACTTGCAGGAAACCCGCCAGGGGGCTCCGCCCGTTCGCTGACCCGGCGTCGTCGCGGACGTCGCGTTCGCAGGCCACCAGTCGCTCGGTCGTGGCCGACGACATCGCAATGGCCTCATCGAGAGTCGCCGCGTCACCCGATCGGGCGATGCCGAAGGCGCTAGACAGTTGTTCATCGAGTTGGTTGAGCCGGGCCACCATTGCGCGGATGTTCATCGCGATCCTCCGACACCGGCGGTGGCGAGGCCGGCGTAGGTCGCGACCGCCGCTGCCCTGCTGGACGTCTTGAGCTTTTTGGCGATGTGCTTCAAATGGGATTTCACCGTCCCTTCCGAGATCACCAAGCACCGGGCAATCTGGCCGTTGGTCGCCCCGGTCGCCACGTGCGACATGATCTCGTGTTCACGGGAGGTCAACTCGGGGGCGGTGGGCCCATCGCGATGGTAATAACCACCGCGTCGCGGTCCAGCCGACTCGAGCGGCAAAGACCACAACACCGATCGGGCTGACCGGCCGAGCAGTTCGTCGACGTTGCCGCACAAATTGTCCATTTCGACGCGTTGTTGCGCAGCCTTCTCCTCGAGTGCTGCGCTCTCGAACGCCACGGACAGACACTCGGCGAAAGCCTCCAACTGTTCGAGATGATCCATCGTCACTATTCCGTGGGGTTCGGGACGGTCGGCGTGCAAGATCCCGATTGTCCTGCCCTGCACAGTGATCGGGGCGCCGATATAGCCGAAGCAACCGGAAGCCTCCATGATCTCTTTGAATACGCGTTTGTCATCCATCGGAGACGGCGCGAAGACGCCGCACCGCTTGCGGACGAGTTCCGTCTCCAGCGGAGCCTCCGCCAGCTGAATGTGGCGGCCGTTTATGTACTCGAGGAGCGATCGCGAATGGGGGTCCGCCCCTTCGTCTTCGATATGCGCGCGTTGGGGTAGCCACACCGAACCGCGCACGGTGGAGATCATGGTCCGCGCGAACGCCAACTCCCGGCTCAGCACCACGGGGGCGGCGTAGATCATTTTGCGCGGCGGCAGACCCCGCAGGTACCCCAGGGCGTTCCGGATTTCCGACATGGATTTGACCCGCCGACCCAGATCCCGGTCGAGGAGGTCGCACTGCAACCGCAGGATGGAGATCAAGATTTCGGCGGAGGTAGTCCAGTCATCGGTCGGTTCGGACAGCAGCGCGATCCGCTGCTCAAGGCGTTGCCGCAAGCTCGCCAACCGGTGTCCTAACGCGGCCGGCGTCAGGTCGGGCGGCGGAACTTTGAGGTGGTCTGCGGCGGCCGCGACGACTGCCTCGGCGCGCGCAATCACCATCGGATCCTCTGCGATGGAGGCCATACGCACTCGTGAAACCATCGCCACTCCTATCTGCTCGGGAGTCGGCCGTCCCTTCAATTGGTCAGACCATTGGACCGAAGTATAGACAGGTGTCGCGCGTCACACAATGGATTTGGCAGTTTACTTCCGAGTCAATATTTGCCCGTCTGCCGCCCGTCGATCGTAGTTGCCCTTGTGCGTCGCCATTCAGCAATGGTCTAATGGTCAGGCCATAGGAGGCTGCCTTGCACGCTGTGATCATGCATGAGTTCGGCACCGCCGCGGTACTACGTCCCGGCGAATTCCCCTCCCCGTCCACACGGCCGGGCTGGCTGACGGTGGCGCTGCGCGCGAGTGCGCTGAACTGGCATGACGTCCTGGTTCGGCAGGGTCGCTACCGTTCGCCACTGCCGCACATCATCGGCGCCGATGGCGCCGGCGTGCGCACCGACACCGGCGAGCAGGTGGTGGTGTTGCCCTCGCTGAACTGGGGCGGCCGCGAGGAAGCCCCCAGCAGTAACTGGGAGATTTTGGGCGACCACCGGCCGGGCACCTACGCAGAACTAGTCAGCGTGCCCGCCGACTGCGTGGCACCCAAACCTCGCGGCCTGAATTGGGGCGAGGCCGCGGCCCTGCCGCTCGTCGGAGTCACGACCTACCGTGCCCTGTTTGTCCGAGGACGGCTACGGGCGGGTGAATCGATGCTGGTGATCGGCGCCGGCGGCGGGATCGCCACCATGGCCATCTCCCTCGCGGTCGCCGCAGGGGCCGACATAACGGTGACCTCCTCCTCGGCCGAAACCATCGAGCGCGCGGTGTCCGCGGGAGCTCGCGGTGGCGTGCTGCACAGCGAACCGGGATGGCCCGAGCACGCCCGTGCCCTGTCGCCCGGCAACGCCGGGTTCGATCTGATCCTCGACCCGGTAGGCCGCTGGAGCGAGTCCGTTCGCGCGTTGCGGCAGGGCGGCCGACTTGTGGTACTCGGCGCCAACGCCGCCGACACGGCCCAAATGGATGTGCGGAGCTTCTATTTCGGTCAATTCGATCTGCTCGGGACGACCATGGGCAGCGGTAGGGACTTTGCCGGCCTGCTCGAACTTATGGATCGCTGCTCGATGCGTGCGCCGATCATCGACCGCGAGTTCCCGCTGGATCGAGCGGCCGAAGCGCATGAATATCTGGAGCGTGGAAGGACATTCGGCAAATGTGTACTGATACACGACTAGGAGGTGCACCGTGATCGACTCCCCCGAGCTGGTCACCTACCGACTGGAAGCCGCTGTGCCCGGCGACTCCGACGTGCGGGGCTTGGCTGCGTATCTGACACTGAACGATCCCGAGCGGCGTAACGCACTGTCCGACGTGCTGCTCGATCAGCTGAGCGCACTGCTGCGGCGTGCGGCATCCGACTCCCGGGTCAGGGTCATCGTGCTGACGTCGTCGCACCCACGGATCTTCTCTTCCGGAGGAAACCTCGACGCATTCGCCGATAATCGCGCGACGATCGCCAAGTACGCAGGCCTGGCACGCTTTCCCGAACTGTTTCGCACCCTGACCGCGATTGACAAACCCGTCGTCTGCGCCGCCAACGGCGACGTGCTGGCGGGTGCGCTGGGCATCGCCTTGGCCTGCGACCTCGTCATCGCCAAGGCAGTCAATCCGGTTGGGCTGCCCGGAGATCAACGTCGGCGCCTTTCCGTTCATGATCTCGGCGTTGATCTTCCGCGCCACTGGCCGGCTGATCGCCAACGAACTGATGATGACGGGCCGGCTGATCAGCGCGGCCGAGGCGGCCGCCGCAGGGTTGGTCAACAGGGTGGTGCCCGACGCAGAGTTCGACGACGCTCTGCGCCAATGGGTTGCCGAGATCGCCGCCAAATCACCGTTGTTGCTCGGCATGGGCAAGCGCGCGTTGGCGGCGACCCGGGACCTGCCGCTGGATTCGGCACTGGACTACCTGCAGGCCCAGCTCGCCTTGGCCTTTACTACCGAGGATCTGGCCGAGGGAGTGCTGGCATTCAAAGAGAAGCGTTCCCCGCAGTGGCGCAACGCGTAAAAGGCGGGGCTGTGACAGACCAGAGTTCTTGCCGTTTCGGTCTGACCATTCTACAATCCGAAGGATTACGCCCGTTGGTCCACCGCTGTGGGGCGAATCCTGAGCACCGAGGAATAGCGCGATGAAGCCTAGCCCGTACACCGTCCGCTACAGCCCGCACGAAATCGAGCACTACTACCACTCGGGAGTATGGTCCACCGACACGTTCCACGACCTCTTGGTCCGACGCGTCGAAGAGAACCCGGACAAGGTTTTCGCGACCGACGGAGCGCGATCGTTGACGTTCCGGGAGCTCTTCGACGCCGGCCAGCGCCTGGCTGTCGGTTTGCACCGGCGTGGTTTGCGGCGCGGTGACGCGGCCGCCGTGCAGCTACCCAACTGGGTGGAGTTTATCCAGGTACTAACCGCATTATCGCGTCTGGGCGTCATCATGGTCCCGATCATGCCGATCTATCGTCGCGAAGATGTCGGGTATGTGCTTTCCAACGCCGGAGTAACGGCGGTGTTCACTCCGGCGCAATTCAGCAAATTCGACTATCTGGACATGTATCTCGGTCTGGGCCATGATCATCCGGGATTCACGATCGTCGTCGCCCGGCCCGACAGCACCGCCGAAGGCATCGCCGATGCCGACGCGAACGTTTTCACCCTCGACCAGCTGTCGGCCGATACCGACGACTACAGCGCCCGTGCAGAATTGGGCAGCCCGCCCAGCCCAGACGACCCGTTCGTCCTCGTCTACACCTCTGGAACCACATCACGGCCAAAGGGGTGCGTGCATACGTTCAACACCTACTGTGCCGGCGCGCGTGCACTGATCGGGCCGTTCGGCTACACCGAGGCCGACGTCCAGTTCGGTCCCTCCCCCATCGCCCACACGACCGGGCTCGTCACCAGCGTGTTGCTGCCGATATTGACCGGGGCAGCAACACATCTCATGGCCAAGTGGGATCCGGTCCACGGCATCGAGGAGATCCAGCGCTTCGGCTGCACGGCGGCGGTGACTGCTCCCACCTTCCTGCACACACTGTTGTCGGACTACGACGCCGAGCGCCACGACCTTTCCACGTTGCGGTTGTGGACATGTGCGGGCGCACCGATCCCCGCCGCTGTCGTCGAGCGGGCCGGCACCACGCTGCCCGACATCAAGGTGCTGAGCCTCTACGGGCGCAGCGAAAATCTAGTCACCACAACATGTTCTGTCACAGATGACGTGTCTCGTGCGCTGACTTCGGATGGCAAGGCGATGGCTGGAGCCGAAGTGAAGATCGTCGATAGTGACGGTAGCGAGGTGCCGCGGGGCGTCGAGGGCGACATCGCCTACCGCGGCCCTGCCCACATGATCGAATATCTCGCGAACCCCGAAGAAACCGCAGCACTGTTCACCAAGGACGGCTTTTCCAAGTCAGGTGATCTCGGGAAGATGACCGATGACGGCTACGTCCGGGTGACCGGCCGGACCAAAGACATCGTGATCCGCGGTGGGATGAACATCAGTGTCCGCGAAATCGAGGAGCATCTCGCCCATCACCCCGCGCTGCGGGCATTCTCAGTTGTGGGTATGCCCGACGAGCGACTGGGCGAGCGAGTGTGCTGCTTCGTGGTCGCCGCAACAGGCCACGAGGCCCCGACCGTCGACGACATGCGGGAGTTTCTGCTCGAGCGAGGCATGCCGATCCAGAAGACGCCCGAACGCGTTGTCGTCGTCGATGTACTGCCGATGACGGCAACCGGCAAGGTACTCAAGCACGAGTTGCGCCGGGACATCGAAAGACGCCTGCGTGCAGAAGCCGCGCCAGCCAGAGAAATTGCGAGCGCCCCCTGATGGAACTCAAAGACAGTCCCGCCGAGGCAGAGTTCCGTGCCCAGGCGCGCGCGTGGCTGCAGGATACGGTGCCACAACTCGGCGGACCCGAACCCGTACGCCTCGAGGACAAACTCGACTATTGGCTCGCCTGGCAGCGGCGGCTCTACGACGCCGGGTACGCCGGACTGTCCTGGCCAAAGGAGTACGGCGGGGGCGGGGTGGATGCCAAGCTGCGGGCGGTGTTCAACGAGGAACTCGACCGGGCGGGTGCTCCGGAGCGGCTGAACATCATCGGCGAGGACTTCGCCGGACCCACGATCATCGAGTTCGGCACACCCGCCCAACAGCAGCGTTACCTCCGGCCGATCCTGACCGGCGAGGAGATCTGGTGCCAGTTGTTCTCCGAGCCGGAGGCGGGCTCGGACCTGGCCTCGTTGCGTACCACTGCCACCAGGGTGGACGGCGGATGGCGAATCCAGGGCCAGAAGATCTGGACGAGCCGGGCGCAACTGGCCGCCCACGCGATCCTGCTCGCCCGCACCGGCGGCGGGCCGCGCCACCGTGGCATCACGTATTTCCTGCTCGCCATGAATAGCCCCGGCGTCGAGGTCCGTCCCCTGGCACACATGCTGGGCGAGGCCGAATTCAATGAGGTGTTCCTCGACGGAGTGTTCATCCCCGATGCCGACGTAATCGGTGAGGTGGACGGCGGCTGGAAGGTGGCGATGGGCACCCTGGCGTTCGAGCGGGTCGCCATCGCTACCGGCCGGGTGAACACCACCGGCGCGGTCGATGATTTGATCCGCGAGATCGCGGCCCGCACCACCGACGACGGCACCCCACTGGGCGCCGAACCACTGGTGCGGCAACGAGTCGCCGACTTGTACGGCCGAGCCCTCGTGCATTACCTGATCGGACAGCGGGTCATCACCGGGGCTGCCGGCGGCGGACCGCCGGGCCCGGTCACCTCGATCGGGAAGCTGTTCTTTTGCCCGCTGGTGGAGGACATCGCCGATTTCGGGTTGGAGCTCGACGAGATGGGCGGACAGTTCGCGCTCGCCGAAAAAGGCGCCGCGGATTCGGAATCGGTTTCCCAGCAGCGGTGGCTGCGGCTGGCGTATCAGGCCCGGGGCACTGCCATCGCCGGCGGCTCCACGTTCATCCAGCGCAACATCATCGCCGAGCGCATTCTCGGTATGCCCAAGAGCTGAGAATTGAAGAGGATGATATGTCGAGCTACCAAGGGAATCTGTCCGCCCTGGCGCCCCAGCCGCTCCGGTTAATGAAAACTAACTGAAGTCCAGCGGCAAGGAGGCTTGTGACCATGGACAAGGTCGTGGCAACGACAGCGGAGGCTGTTGCCGACGTGACGGACGGGTCGTCGCTCGCCGTCGGCGGGTTCGGGCTGTGCGGCATCCCCCAGGCGCTGATCGCAGCGCTGCTGGACCTCGGGGTCCGCGATCTGGAGACGGTCTCGAACAACTTGGGAGTGGATGGGATCGGCTTGGGAGTACTGCTGCAACACAAGCGGATCCGGCGCACTATCAACTCCTACGTCGGGGAGAACAAGGAATTCGCCCGCCAATACATGGCCGGTGAGCTGGAGCTGGAGCTAACCCCGCAAGGCACGCTGGCCGAGCGGCTGCGCGCCGGCGGGGCCGGAATCCCCGCCTTCTACACACCCACGGGGATCGGGACCCAGGTGGCCGACGGCGGTCTGGCGTGGCGGTACCACCCAGACGGTACGGTGGCGGTTGCCTCGCCGCGGAAGGAAACGCGCGAATTCGACGGGCTCACTTACGTGCTGGAACGAGCCCTCCGCACTGACTTCGCACTGGTGCACGCCTTCAAAGGCGACCGGCACGGCAACCTCGTTTACCACGCGGCGGCGGCCAACTTCAACCCGGACTGTGCCGTAGCGGGCCGGATCACCATCGCGCAGGTTGAGCACCTGGTCGAACCGGGCGAGATCGACCCTGCCCAGGTGGACACCCCGGGGATCTACGTGCACCGGGTGGTGCATGTGCCCAACCCGGTGAAGCAGATCGAAAAGGAGACGGTGCGGCCATGACCGCGCCGACGACGATGCAGAGCGAAGCGATGAGGTGGGGGCACCTCCCGCTTGCGGAGGAGGAGTGACGCCGGATGAGTTGGAGCCGAGACGAACTGGCGGCGCGGGTCGCCGCCGAACTGCAAGACGGGCAGTACGTCAACCTCGGCGTCGGGTTGCCCACCCTGATCCCGAGCCACATCCCCGCCGACATCACCGTCGTCTTGCACTCGGAAAACGGGATTCTCGGTGTCGGGCCGTACCCGCGGCGCGAGGACCTCGACGCCGACCTGATCAACGCCGGCAAGGAGACGGTCACCACGTTGCCGGGTGCGGCGTTCTTCTCCTCGTCGTCCTCGTTCGGGATCATCCGCGGCGGACACCTCGACATCGCGGTGCTCGGCGCAATGCAGGTCTCGGCCGCCGGCGACCTCGCCAACTGGACGATCCCCGGCAAGATGATCAAGGGCATGGGTGGGGCGATGGACTTGGTGCACGGCGTGGAAAAAGTCTTCGTGATGATGGAGCACACCGCCAAGGACGGCAGCGCGAAGATCGTCGAGCACTGCACGCTGCCGCTGACCGGTAAGCGCTGCGTGAATCGTATCTTCACTGATCTCGCCGTCATCGACGTCGCCGACGACGGTCTGCACCTGATCGAGACCGCGCCCGGTGTCAGTGTTGACGAGGTTGTCGCGAAAACCGAACCGCCCCTTGCGCTTCCTGCCGTGCCGTGACGACGACAACGTCGCCAACCTGCGCCGACGAACACCGCCGACGAACGTGGCGGTGGCGAGCTGCACTCCCGGCCCCGATGCGGTCGCGGAAATTCAGCGACTAGTCTCCACCTCCAAGACAGGCCAGCAGGTCAGTCGTCGACGCTGATTGCGTTGACGCTCGTCCACGGCCAGTGCGGCCTTGGCGTAGCTGTGCACGTGATTGCGCATGCGCCGACTGGCCGCTTCCGCATCGCGGCTACGAATCGCGTTCGTAATAGACCGGTGTGCGCGCGCAGTGACCAACCGCACGTTGTCGTCGACGAACGCCGCGTTCTCGGTTCCGGTGTAGATGGCCTGCGACAACGCGGTCATGAACCCGATCAACAATTCGTTGTGACTGGCCACCGCCACCCCGACATGCCAGTCGAGGTTGGCCTGTAAAAAGGCCGGCAGATCAGCTTCGGGGACGGCGATGTCGCTATTTGCGCGGTCCAGGACCGCCAGATCGTCGTCAGTGCGTTTGCGCGCCGCCAATTCGGCGCAGAACGGCTCTAATGCTTCGCGCGTCTCCATCAGATCAGCCAGTTTGATCTGCCGACCCCTGATCAGCATGCTCACCGAACTCGCCATCGATTTGGTCGTCGGTCGCTGGACGAATGCGCCACCAGCCCGACCGGCCCTTACCCGAACCAGGTTCTGAACCTCGAGGATTCGTAACGCCTCTCGGACTGTGGCCCGACTCATCTGCGTCTGTTTGACCAGTTCGCGCTCGGCGGGAAGCGCCATTCCCTCGACGAGTCTCACCGCTGAGGATCCGCTCGCGCAGCTCGCGCGCCAACACGTCGGACGCTTTGGGCACATCCACCGGCTTGAGCAGGAGTGTAGAGCGTGTGGGGGGCGAATCCGTGTCGCCTTTTTGCATCGCTCCTCCGCTCGCCCATACCTGGGCTTAAAGGTAAGACCTATCGTAAGGTTAGCCTATCGGCCGCAACCTCAGAACGCATTGCGATGTAGGCGGAATCATGCCACGCGCGGCCAGCGTCTAGAACACCATTCGCGCAATCAATTCCGCTACCGCGGCCGGCTTGACCGATCCCTCGAGTTCGACGGTGTGCCGCACGGTCAGGTCGACCGTGGTGTCGTCGACCTTGGCGGCGCCGGCAAGCTCAGATCGGACCCGGACGCGGCTGCCCGCCGGAACCGGCGCCAAGAACCGCACCCTGTTGAGCCCATAGTTGATACCCATCTTCGCATTCTCGACGCGGTAGTTGGCCTTGCTCAATGCCGGAATCAATGACAGCGTCAAGAAGCCGTGGGCGATCGTCGAGTCATAAGGGCTTTCCGCCCGGGCCCGTTCGACGTCGACGTGGATCCACTGATGATCGCCGGTGGCATCGGCGAACGCATCGATCCGGTCCTGATCGACCGTGACCCAATCGGAGACGCCGAATTCCTGACCGACGGCGTCAACGGCCTCCTCGATGGAAGAAATGATTCGCACGGCTCGCCTATACCGGCTACACCGACCGGGCGGACTTGGCGGCATCCGAGGCCGCTTTGCTGCGTTCGCGTGCCCGCGCCCAGTCTTCGTCGCTCATCGCCGACAGCCCGGCGAATGTGTTGGGCCCGGCAAGCCGTTGGGCACCGTCCATCGCGATCGTCTCACCGGTGAGGTAATCGCAGGCGTCGGAGAACGCGAAAATCGTGAGGTTCGCCAATTCGTCGATGGTTCCCATACGGCCGAGCGGAATCTGGTCGGACTGGGTAGCGCCGATAGAACTCGTGTCCGTCGGATTGAGCATCTCCCAGGCGTAGTCGGTCGGAATCGGCCCGGGCGCCAGGGCATTGAGGCGAATACCGTAAGGGCCCCACTCGACGGCCAACGACATCGTCATGGCATGCACAGCGGCCTTTGCCATTGCCGAAGGGACGACGAAGGCCGAACCGCTCCAAACCCACGTAGTCAGGTTCGACAACACCGACCCGGGCAGACCCTCGGCGATCCAGCGCCTGCCGACGGCCAGCGTCGTGTTGAATGAACCCGTCATCACCGTCGAGGTGACCGCTTCGAAAGCACGCGGGCTCAAACTGGCAGTGGGCGCAATGAAATTCGCGGCAGCGTTGTTCAGGACCCCGGTTAGCGGGCCGTATCGATCCCAAATATCGTCAACCGCCGCCGCGACCAGGTCGAAGTCTCGAACGTTGACCGTCTGATAGTGGACGGTGCCAGGATGTGCGGCCGAAATCTCAGCGGCGGCGTCGGCCAGAACCGTTTCCCGCCGCCCCCACAGGTGCACCTGGGCGCCATGGGCTACCAAGCTGGCGGCCACTCCGCGGCCCAGCCCGGTGCCGCCGCCGGTGATCAGAATGCGCTTGCCGTCCAGCACCATCGGATCGAAGATGCGCGTCATAGTCCCAAGCTCTTGCCGATGATCTCGCGCTGGATCTCGTTGGCGCCGCCGTAAATCGGTGGGGCCAACGCCTTGCGCACCTGCGATTCCATTCCGAATTCGACGGTGTAGCCGTTGCCGCCCATCAGTTGCACACCCTCTAGCGCCGCATGCTTGGCCACCTCAGTGCACTTGAGTTTCGCGATCGATCCCTCCCGGGCGAGCTGGTCTTCGAGACCGGCGTCGATCTGGGCTGCCACCTGATAGACGTAAGCGCGGCAACATTCGATCTCGGCGGCCAGATCCGCCAGCCGATGACGGACGGCCTGAAAGGCGCCGATCGGCTTACCGAACTGTTCGCGGGTGCGCACGTAAGCGATGGTGTCTTGCAGCGAGCGGCGCGCGGCACCGAGCGACATCGCCGCGATGATGAGCCGTTCGACGTTGAGCCCACGCATCAGCCGGTGCCAGGCATCGCCGATCCCGCCGACGACGTTGGCGGCGGGAACGATGACGTCGGTAAAGAACACGTCGTTGACGGTGTGGCCGTCCATGGTCTCGATCGCCTTGATATCCAATCCGGGCATCGAGGTGGAGAGGTACAACAACGTCAGGCCATGATGCTTTCCGACAGTGGGATCGGTGCGAGTCAGCACCAACAGATGATCGGCCAGATGCGCGGCCGTGATCCAGGTCTTCTGGCCGTTGACGACAAAGCTGTCACCGTCGCGTACCGCCCGGGTCCGCACGGCACCCAGATCGGACCCAGCGCCGGGTTCCGATAAGGCAATCGCCTCGAAGTGGCCGGCGCACAGATTGCCGACGACCTCCTTCTTCTGCGATTCAGTGCCGTGCCGCAAATATGTTTGTGCCGCAGTCAATCCGGTGCCGTACGCATGGATCGGGGCCTGGCCGCGTGCCGTCTCCTCCAAAAAGATGCACTCCTCGACCATCCCCGCTCCACCTCCGCCGTACTCGGCGGGAACCGACACGCCCAGCCAGCCGAGTTCGGCCAGCCGCTGCAGCAGTTCGGGGCTGTTGGACAGTCCGTGAGTCAGCTTCGCGCGTTGCTCGACAGTGGCGCAGTTGTCGGCGCAGAATCTCTCGACCGCGGCAGCGAAGTCCAGCTGTTCGGCCGTGAACACGCTCAGTTGCCTCGGTAGGCAGCGAATTCGGGGCTACGCTTCTCGTTGAACGCGGTGATACCTTCCTGCGCTTCGGGAGTCTCGCCGAACATCTTCAGAGTCGAGTAAGCCATCTGCCCAACCGATGCGAATTGTTCAGTGTCGGTGTTGAACGACTGCTTGAGTACCTTCAGTGAAGTCGGCGAAAGCATCAGGATTTCATCGGCCCATGCCCGTACCTCAGACCTCAGTTGGTCGGGCGGCACCACCTTGTTCACCAGCCCCCATTCGTATGCCTGCTGGGCCGAATACCTGCGGCACAAGAACCAGATCTCGCGCGCTCTCTTCTCACCGATCACGCGCGCCAGGTAGCCGGTGCCGAAGCCGGCGTCAAACGAGCCGACTCGCGGACCGTTTTGACCGAACACGGCGGTTTCGGCTGGCGATCGTCAGATCGCACAGCACGTGCAAAACATGGCCGCCGCCGATCGCGAACCCGTTGACCGCGGCAATGACCGGCTTCGGTACATCGCGGATGACGCGATGTAGCGTATCCACCTCGAACAGGCCGGTTTCGGACGGTCCGTAATCGCCTGTTTCGGCGCGCTGCTTCTGGTCGCCTCCGGTACAGAAGGCTTTCTCACCGGCACCGGTCAGGCAGATCACCCCGACTTCCGAACTCCCCCACGCCATTTTGAAAGCGCGGATCAGCTCGTCGAGGGTACGCGCGCGAAACGCGTTGTACCGCTCAGGTCTGTTGATAGTGATCCAGGCGAGGCCACTATCAACCTCGTAGGAAATGTCGGTGAACTCGGTCATCGGTTGCCTCTCCTCGTTGAAAGCTATGGGCCGTTATGGTCTTACCATAATACCAAAGCGCGGTTATGTGACGCCAGGTCACGATGCTGCGGCACTGTCTTATACGGCCACCAGGTCCCTGCACATTTGAGCCAGTTCACCGATCGACCGCTGCAGTTCTTCGAGCTCCGCGACGAGGGTCTCCCGACCGTGCACGGCGTCGGACGCTGCGGCCTCCGTGTCGAGAAGCCCGCGGTGTCGCGCCATCTTCAATGCGGTGGCAAACATTTCCCCAGATACCGATTCCTCGGTGATGCGGCGCTGGAGCGACCACTGCCGAGCGAGGCGAAGGCACCTCTCGAGCAACACCCGCTCGTCGACATCGTGACCGGCTCCGAGGTTCAACAACTCCTCGCCCATCACCCGGTAGGCATCAACGAATGGTCTGAGCACGAGATGAGCCACCAGCAAATCACTTTCGTTCAGACTCCGCGCAGCCTCTGCGGTGTCCAGGGGCGCGCTGGGGTCATGGCCGCGTCCGGTCATGATCGCGAACTCGTTCCACAGTTCATCGGCGAATTCCGCACGCCCTGCGAAGAAGAAATCGAACTTGAGCAGTTCGCGAATCGCCAACGCCTTCTCCCACCCGGTGCGCTTGGTGGCTCCGGGAGTCCGCACCATGGCCAGCAAGGCCAGTTCGGCGATCGCTCTCATGACTAGAACGTGAATCGCGCTGTTGCGGTAGACCGCAACGATCAGATCCTGGTCGTCGCCGATCCCCCATACCGTTGTCGGCCCCTCGGAGTAGCAGGTCAGCACACCGGAGCCGACGAGATCGTGGAGCGTTTGCGACACGGTGGCCCGGTCGGTGAGGTCGGCGCCGCCCGCGACGGGCCAGCCGCGGGCGCGCAAGTAGCGGGCCAGCGGCGCGACCGTAGCGCACACTTCGTCGAGGGTCAGGGCTCGGTCTTCACCGAGCATCGCCACACATACGGCTGCCGTCGCAGTAACCGGTGTGGCCTGGTTGATGCGGTGGCAGATATCCAATGCGATGCGTTCGACTACCTGCCGGTCGGTCAGTCCCTCGGTGGCCAACGCCGCCATGCGCTCATAAAGGGGCACCGGCGAACCGAAGTTGATGTAAATGCGTCCCAGGCGATGCCGCAGGCCGCGTGCGTAACTGAGTAGCCAGCGCGCGTTCTCGGGCTTCTTGGGGAGTCCCCGCGATTCGGCAGCCATCAGTTTGACTTCGTGCAGCGGCAACTGGTCGAACAGGATGGAGACCGGAATGGCGAGGGTCCGCTCCGACCGCACGGCTTGCACCGCGTCGGTGACATACCGCAGCAATCCATATCGCGGGGGCCGTAGTTTGCCAGTGCGCGTCCGGCCACCCTCGATTGACCACACCAGGTTGCGGCCACTGGCCACCATCTGGCCGACGACTGCGCGCAAAGCCAATCGGTAGACCGGGACATCCCCGGTGGCGCGGCGCACCGGGACGAACCCATTACGTCGGGCCAAGGTGCCCAGCGGAAAGAAGTTGAGGTTCGCGCCGGCCAGCCCGAATGTCGGGGAAATGCCCGCCTGCGCAAGGCGTGGCGGGAAGGAGAACTGATCGAGGTAGGAGCGGTGCGAGATCAAGAAGATCAGGGCGTGATCGCGATCCAGCATCCGCAGCCTGGCCAAGTCATCGTCGTCGATGACGACCTGAAATCCACGGACCATCCATGCGGAAAGCGCGTGCCAGGCGCGCACCACGTGCGGCATGTGGGATGCCGCCATCTCCCGCACGTAGACTGCGGCCTCGGCGCGGACATCAGCCACTTCGCGGCCCAGCTTCGACGCCAACTGTGCTGTGTTGCTTTGGAATTCGGCGGAGCTCAGGAGCTCGGCGATCTCCGGCGGATCACCTGGCCGCGACAGCAGCCGCGCGAAGCGATCGGGCAGCGCCGTCGATTTCGTCATTCCCGCGACCACCGCGGACGCCTGCGCGATCGCCTCCGACCACTTCTTCCCCGCCTCGATGCCCGGCCAATCGTCGAGCGTATCGATGTACAACTGGCGCATCCGCGACGCCCACTCGTCGATATCACCGCGGGTCCAGTTGGTGGTCGGAACCGGTTCGTGGACTACGACCTCGATCGTGCCTTCCTGGGCCACCTTCGCGTTGCGCCACATGATTTCGCCAGCGTTGCGGATGACGATCGGAACGATCGGCACCCCCGCGTCGCGGGCCAAGTGAAAGCCGCCTTTTTTGAACGCCCCGACGCGCGGACTCAGCGATCGAGTCCCTTCGGGAGCCAATACCGATCGAAACCCCGGAACGTAGCTTGTCCACTGCAGGCTGCATGGCCGAAATGGCTTTGGAAGTGTTGGAGCGGTCCACGAAGGCGACGTCGGCCAGCGTGAGGAGCTGCCCAAGCACAGGTATCTGCTTCACCTCGGCCTTGGCCACCACGCTGAAGCCTCGTTGGACGACTCGCGAGGTGACCATCGCGTCGATCAGCGTGCTCTGGTGGTTGATGAAGAACACCGCTGGTCGACGGGCGGTGTGCTGCTCGCCGGTGACCTCGACCCGAATATTGCCCAACTGCCCACTTAAACGGCCGAATAGAGAGGTAGCCATGTCCACCCCACCGCGACGGTCCAAGGTCAACACCCCGGCGACCGCGCCGGCGCCCACCGCCGCGGCGAAGCCACCGAACAGCGCCGACGTACGAGCCAGCGCCACCGGGTGCAGTCGGCTTCGCTTGGTGGAAAACCGCAGGATCGGCCAGCCAGACTCGGCGGCCCGGCGGGCCAGCACCGGTGCGGGGTTCACCGGGTGTGGGAACCCGACCCCGTCAAGCAGCGGGACGTCCTCTGCGCCGTTGGCGTAGGCGTGGCTGGTTTTCAACGGGATTCGATGGCGGCTCGCGAATTCTTTGACCGCGGCCAGCTTGCCTTCCCCCCAGGGCGGACGTCCGGTGATACCGCCGGTAAGCACGCCGTGCTCAGTCTCCAGCTCAGTGCACAAGACATGGTCGACACCCAATTCGCGGGCCATGGGCTGTGCCTGCATACGCGTCGCCGAAGTCGCGATGACGACGGTGTGGCCTCGGTTTTGGTGCGCGCGCATCAATCGCCATGCCCCATGAAAGAGCGCCCCGGCGATTTCCTGGGCGAACAGTTGTTCCCCGAGCTCCATAAGCTCGTCTTCGGTCCTTCCTACCCAACCCCGGATTCCTTGCAGTAGCAGGTCTTTGAATGCCTCCTCAGTAAGGGGACCGCCGAGCGCGGCACGCAGCGTTCGCACGAACTCATCGGGTCCGAGTTCGAGGTTGCGCGCGCGGTGAGCGTAGAGCGCGCCGGCCGAGTAGCCCTGAATCAGCGTTCCGTCGAAGTCGAAGAATGCGGCAACTCTCCGACCGCCAGGTCCGGTCCTGATGCGGTCGATGAGCTCGTCGACCGTGATCACCGGCGATGCCGTACCGGTCATCTCATTCTCACTTTGTCTTTCTTTATGGTCGGTTCGGGCGTCGCTGTTACTGTCGCTCCGGCGCCCGCGACGGTGCGGTCTGGGTGACCACAAGCCCAGCCCCAACACCACGCATCGCATGCTCGGTTGTAGGGATGGAGGAGGCACGCCCCGCGGTGTCGGGGCGGATGGTTTGGGCAATTCCCTGACTCCGATCGTCTCACTATGGAGAGTCGATCTGGCGCGGCCAAGGGCATAGCGGCGAAATACCTCTTCTGCGGGGTAGAGAACTGCCCGATGTGGTGACGCGGTGGCGCCGCCCGCTCGGCCAGACTCACAGCACCGGGTTCGGTACAGCCGATCCGTACTGGATTTTCGGGTCCACCCCGGGAGGGTCGGATAGGCCGATCAGCGGCGGTAATTTCGTCCCGGTGTACAGAAAAGAGGGCAGCGGATGCAGATCTCAGCAGCGGTGGCGCAGGAAGTGGGCGCGCCGTTCACAATAGCCGAGGTCGACCTCCAAGAGCCGGCACCTGATGAGGTGGTGGTGCAAATCGCCGGAGTCGGCATCTGCCACACCGACATCGCGGTCAAGGAAGGGCACCTGCCGTTTCCGCTGCCCGGCGTCCTGGGCCATGAGGGCAGCGGAACCGTGGTGTCGGTCGGTGCTGACGTCACGGCGGTCACCGTCGGTGATCATGTCGCGATCAGCTTCAACAGCTGCGCCCACTGCCCCCGTTGCGCAAATGGGGAACCGGCCTATTGCCACAACTTCCTTGAGTACAACTTCAGCGGGGTGCGCTACGACGGGTCCTCCGGGCTGGTCTCTGCCGGCACCAAACTGGGGGGCAACTTCTTCGGCCAATCGTCCTTGGCTACGCACGCGCTGGCTCACGAACGCAACGTGGTCAAGTTACCGGCGGATGTGCCCGTCGAGCTGGCGGGGCCGCTTGGCTGCGGCATCCAGACCGGCGCCGGCGCGGTGTTCAACTCGCTCGACGTCCAGCCCGGATCGACGGTGGTCATCGCCGGCGCGGGAGCGGTTGGCCTGTCCGCCGTAATGGCTGCCGTAGTGCGCGAGGCCGCGTCGATCATCGCGGTCGACCTGCACCAGACCAGGCGGGAGCTGGCCATTGAGCTCGGCGCCACCCACGCCGTCGATCCGCAGGCCGGTCCATTGGCCGAACAGATCCGGGAGATCGCTCCTGCGGGCGCCGATTACGCCATCGACACCACCGCGGTGACTCCCGTCGTCGAGCAGCTACTTGCCTCCCTCGGGATACGGGGCACGCTCGGCTTGATCGGCGTGCCGGCCGATCCTCAGGCCGTCTTTTCGATCGGGCTCTTCCAGCCGCCCCTGCTCGGCCTGACCATCCGGGGCATCGTCGAGGGCGACGCCGAGCCCAAGACGTTCATCCCCTACCTGCTCGATCTTCATCGTCAGGGCAAATTCCCCTTCGACAAGCTGATCACCACGATGCCCTTCGCACAGATCAACGAGGCGGTCGCGGCCCAGCTGCGTGGTGAGGTCCTCAAGGTCGTGCTGACACCCTGACCGGAATCCGGACGACATGGTGAGCAAACCGCGCCACCCGGCGGCGATCGCGGCGGTGCTGGCGGGAAGCGCTGTGGCGGCGCGAGCCACGCTCGTTCGGCGCAACCCCAACAGGCCGCGCTCCAGCGTGTCCGCGCTTGAGCTGACCCCGAGCCACCGCGCCGGAACGGGAACGCCCCTGTTATTGCTGCACGGTATCGGGGCTATCTGGCAAGCGTGGTCCCCGGTCCTGCCGTATCTGGAACCACACCACGAAGTCATCGTGCCGACCCTGCATGGGCACGCTGGCGGACCGCCACTGGATTCGCAGGTTGCGCCGTCGGTTCAGGCGTTGGTTGACGGCATCGAGGAGGAGCTCGACCGCCTGGGCTTGCCGAAAGTGCATATCGCCGGAAACTCCCTCGGTGGGTGGATCGGCATCGAACTTGCTCGCCGGGGGCGGGCGCGATCACTTGTTCTGCTGAGCCCGGCCGGGGCCTGGCGGTCACCCCGCCGCCTCAGGATGACCGCGCACGGCATCAGGTTCTCCTTCGGTGCCCTCTCCCGTTATTCGTCACAGGCCGAAGCGATCGCCGAACGTCGCCTGCTGCACTGGGCGATGCTGGCCGGCCAGGTAGCACATCCTCACCGGGTGCCACGGGAATCTTTGGTGACCTACATCCAGGCCAGCGGTCAGTCGCCGGTCGTTGAGCCGCTGCTGCGGGTACTTCACCTGAACCCCGTTGACCCGCTCCCCGCCGACAGGGACTACCCCGTGCGACTGGTGTGGGCAGAGCGCGATCGTATTCTGCCGTTCAAACATTTCGGCTCGCCGATGCTGGAACGGTTACCGGGAGCGGAGCTGATCCGCCTCAGCGGTGTGGGACACGTTCCGATGTCCGACGACCCAGCCCGTGTCGCCGAGCTGATCCTGGAAGTAACCCGTGCCGCTGACAGCCCTGACAACTCGGCAATCTCGACGCAACGAGGTGATGGCATTGTCCAGCAACGACGCTGACGCGCTTGCCTCGTGGGGCGGCGGCCAAGACCTCAGCGCCTGGGAAGCGCTGATGTGGCGCACCGGTGGCGACTATCGCACCCGCTCGACCGGGGTGATCGTCGAGTTGCTCGACACGGAGCCGGACTGGGATCGCCTAGTGGCCGCCCACGATCGCTTAACGCAGCGGGTCCCGCGGTTGCGGGAACGCGTTGTGGAGCCAGTGCTATCCGTGGTCACCCCGGCTTGGTCTCCCGACCCCCATTTCGACCTGGAGTATCACCTGCAACGGATGCGGCTGGCGGGTGACGGGTCGATGGCCGAACTGCACGCCGTGGCCGCCCAGTTCGCCTCCCGCCCGCTGGATCCCGAGCGTCCCCCGTGGGAGGCCCTGCTGGTGCTGGGCGTCGCTGGAGGTCAGGCCGCCTACCTGTTCAAACCGCATCACAGTCTGAGTGACGGGATCGGTCTGCTGCAGTTGCTGGATCTTGCCCATGGGCATAGCAGGGAGCCCGGACCGGACGACGACAGGCCGATGCCTCAGCCTCGACGGCAGGAGTCACCGGAAGGACTGCTGGTAAACCGATTGGCCGGCAAGGTCGTCAGTGCGCCCGGCAGTGCATTGCGCGAAGCCATCCACGTCGCCGGCCGGTTGGCCGGCGACCCGATCGGAACCACAAGCGAAGCTTTCAAATTCGCGATGTCGCTGCGACGAGTGCTGAGTCCACCGGATGCACCCCACTCCCCCGCGCTGACAGGGAGCGGATCCGGCTATCGGCTGGATACCTTCGACGTGGCGTTCGAAGACCTGAAAGCCGCGGGGCGGGCGGCCGGAGGTTCTGTCAACGACGCATTCCTGGCCGGCCTGCTCGGCGGAGTACGACTCTACCACGAAAAGCTCTCTCTCACTGTCGATTACATACCGGTGGCAATTCCGGTCAGCCTTCGCACCGACACCGATCCGATGGGCGCCAACAAGTTCGCCGCCGCACGGTTCGTGGCGCCGGTCGGCGAGCCGGATCCCAAAGCACGCATCGCCACCATCCACCAATTCATCGCCCATGCGCGCATGGAGCCCGCAATCGGATTTCTCGACCTTCTTGCGCCGGTGCTGAGCCGACTGCCTGGGATCATGCTCACCCGCATCGCCGGTGGGATGACCGGCCTATCCGACCTGCAGGCCTCCAACCTCGGGGCGATCGGTCGTCCGCTGTATCTGGCGGGTGCGCGGGTGACCCGCATCTACCCGATGGGTCCCCGGCCCGGCATCCCAGCCATGGTTGCGATGGTGACCTACGACGGAACATGTTGCATCGCTGTCAACTTCGACCCAGACGCGATCGCCGATGCCGCTGTGTTCTCGACCTGCCTGCGCGAAGGCTTCGTCGAGGTACTGGCCTTGGCGAAACCCGACTGAAATGGAAAGCGTCGAGCGAGCCCGCGAAGTGCTCAGCGCCGCCGAGGAAATCGTCGGTGCCCACCCGATTCATCCCGGCTTTGGCGACGAGGACCTCGACTCGGCGGCCGCCGCATTATCCGCGGTCCGCTGCGCGCTCACCGAAGGGCTAAACGACGCCATCGACGAGCCAGACGCCGGACGGGCCAAGCAGATTGCGGCCCTGCTGGTGCGATCGGAACATGCGCAGGCCATGGTCGTCGACACGGTCCTGGCCCGGTATGCCACCAAGGTCCTCACCGTCCGCGACGCAATGGCGCGACTGCGTCAAGCCGGGTCAACGGCAGACCTGGTCGAACGGGCGGCCGCAGAAGCCCATTACATCGGGTTCGACCGAATTTTGTTCTCGCGCATCGATCACGGATTCTGGCTCGCATCTTCGGCATACGCCGGCGCCGACGAGGGGTTCGCCCACACATTGGTGGAAGTGGGACTCGCCCACCCGCGCAAACTAACCGGCGCGCTACTCGAGGCCGAGATGGTGCGCCGTGGCGCACCGATTGTGGTTCGCGATCCCCAGTCAAACCCACGCGTATATACCGAACTGGTCGCCCTCACCGAAACGGAGGCGTACGTCGCGGCTCCTGTTCTTGCATGGGGCCACCCCATCGGTCTGCTGCATGCCGACCGCCAGGCGCAGTCGGTCCTTGTCGACGAGTCAGACCGCGATGTGTTGGGTGTATTCGCCGAAGGGCTTGGTATCGCATTCGAACGAAACCTATTGCTGGACAGGATTAAAGCGGTGCAGCTGGCGTGTAACGAGCACACGCGCGGCGTCAATGCAATCGTCGATGACGTCACGGTTGCGATGATGCAGAGCGCCCTTGGTGAGGATCTCGAGCCTTCGGTGCCTGCTGTGCCTAGAGGCGGCCAACCACCTCCAGAACGTGGCGGCGGCGTCTCGGAGACGCTGACCCGCCGTGAATGGGATGTCTTGCGTGGCATCGCTGCGGGAAAGACCAACGCGCAGATCGCGATTAGTCTGTTCGTAGCCGAAGGGACCGTCAAAACCCACGTCAAGCACCTACTGAGGAAGCTCGGGGCGGCAAACCGGACGGACGCTGTTGCCAAGTACCATCGCATGATCAATTGATTCGGTCGAGCATCGCACCGTTCGATTGACGTTAAGGCGCTCAGAATCTGATCACACCACGAATATTGCGGCCCGCCAGCATGTCCTCATAGCCCGCATTGATGTCTTCCAGCGAGTACTCCTTGGTCACCAGTTCGTCCAGCTTCAGCTGGCCCAAGTTGTACATCTCGAGATAGCGGGGAATATCGTGACGCGGGTTCGACGATCCGAACAGCGACCCGTGGATTGACTTCTCGTAGAGGGTCAACTCGAACAGTGATCCGCTGATGGATAATTCGGTCGGATGTCCGATGGCTGTGACAACAACCCTGCCGCGTTTGCCAACCAGACTGAGCGCCTGGCCGACATAAGCACTCTCGGCCACGTCGGTGGTGATGATGCACGCATCCGCGAGCTGTCCGCGCGTGAGCTCGCCGATCAAGCTCTGCGCCTCGTCGACCGTGGCGGTGGTGTGGGTGGCTCCGAAATCAACAGCCCTGTCCCGCTTGTACTCCACGGGATCCACCGCGACAATGTGCCGCGCGCCTGCGGCTTTCGCACCCTGAATGGCATTGCTGCCGATTCCGCCCACACCGAGCACGACGACAGTTTGGCCCGGCCGAACCTGAGCAGTGTTGACGGCACTGCCAAAACCCGTCGGCACACAACATCCGATCAGCACCGCCCTATCGAGCCGGCTACCGGCGTCGACCTTCACCACCGACGCCATAGGCACCACAGTGTATTCGGAAAAAGTCCCCAGCAAACACATTTGACCAACACCGGTGTCGCGTGTGTGGAACCTGTACGTTCCGTCGAGTTGTGGGCCCTGGATGATAGCGGCGCCCAGGTCGCAAAGGTTCGTCATGCCACGCGCACAATACGAGCACTTCCCGCAGGCCGGTAGAAAACTCAGGACAACCGAGTCACCCTCGGCTATGTCGGTTATCCCGGGTCCAACGGCGGCCACGATACCGGCGCCTTCATGCCCGCCGATGACCGGAAACGGTATGGGTATATCGCCGGTGACCAGATGGTAGTCCGAGTGGCACAAGCCGGAGGCAGTCAGCTTGACCATGACCTCGTCGGGTCCCGGTGGGTCAAGCGTGACTTCTTCGACTTGCCACTTCTCGCCCACGCCCCACAACACCGCGGCTTTAGTTTTCATATGACAAACCCTCACGTCGTCGGAATGCGGGCGAGGCGAGGTCATCGGACTCTCGGCCACCCGCATGACCAGGTCACCGATTGTTGTCACGTTGCAGGTCTGCTGCGCGTCTCCCCAATGGGGTGTTTTTCGTGCCCTCAACGGGACGGCGAACAAGAACTAGCCGGCGTTATCCCTCTTCGCCCACCAGAAATACCGATCTAGAGGCAGACAATCTAGCCCGGATGGGAGATGTGCCGGGGGTCACAGCGCCCTACCGTCGGCTGAGTAAGCCGCCGATCGTGCGCATCGGCAATCACGACGATGGGACTGATCATGGCTGTAACTGATGAAGGCGTGAGAACCGACCTGAACACGATGGCATTCTGGGCGCAGCCTCGCTCCGAACATCACCGGACCTTCAGGTGGCTTCGGGCCAATCAGCCGATCAGTTGGAACGATGCCCCCGAGGCACTAGATCCCAACCTCGACAACGCCAAGGGATTCTGGTCGGCTGTTAAACACCGCCACATCCAAGAGGTGTCCCGCCACCCTGAGATCTTCAGCTCGGCCGAGGGCGTATTCATCGACGACTTCCCCCAATTGGAGACGATGCTGTCGTTCATCGTGACCGACCCCCCCAGGCACACCGAAATGCGCAACATCGTCAACGTGGCATTCGCCCCACGCAACATCAACCGGATGGTCGACCAGATCAACGGCCTCGTGGGGAAGATCATCGACAATGTAGCGCCCTTGGGCGAGGGCGACCTGTGCGAATTGATCACCAAGGAAGTGCCCGGCCGCGTCTTCGCCAACTTCATGGGTATTCACGACCCCGACCACATCCAGTATGTGATGGACGCCGCCGAGCAGTTTGCCGGGTGGGCCGACCCTGAGTGGGCTCACATCGGCTCGCCGTTGATGGTGTTCGCCGACGCTTCAAATAAGCTGTCCACGCTCGCACTGGAGCTTGCCAAAGAGCGCAAGCTGAAGCCCGGCGACGACCTGCTCACGTGGGTAGCCCAGGCGGAGTACGAGGGTCACAAACTGACCACCGAAGAGGTCGGGGTTTTCTTCGCACTGCTTGCCGCCGGTGCCAACGACACGACCCGGCACGCGATGGCACACGTTGTCACCCTGTTCCAGCGCAACCCCGACCAACTCGCTTACCTGATGGAGGATTTCGAAGGCCGGGCCGACGACGCCGTGAACGAAGCATTGCGGATGGAGCCACCGCTGATGCACTTTCGCCGCACCGCCCTGCGCGACTACGAACTGGGCGACGTCACCATCAAGGAGGGTGACAAGGTGGTGATGTGGTACATCTCCGGCAACCGGGACGAAGACATCTTCGAACGCCCCGATAGTTTCGACATCAGCCGGACCCAAAAGCACAATCCACACCAGTCGTTCGGCGGCGGCGGTCCCCACTACTGTATCGGGCACGCGCTGGGTAAGGCGGTCCTCAAGGCCCAGATGCGGCAGGTCTACAGCCGGATGAAGAATCTGCAGGCGGGAGAACCGGAGCTGCTGCTGTCGAACTTCATGAACGGAGTCAAACGCCTGCCGGCGACCTGGACACCCGAACGGCGCTGAAATGCCATCGCGACGCAGCTGCGCTATTGACCCGTGTCGGGTCGGGACGCGACGACCGCGGCGATCAGCGTTGTTCTGTGCTCCGTTCCTGGCCAACGCTTAACCCCAATGTGGGAGCGATGACCCCCCGTCATGGTGACGTGCGACGCACGCTCTCCCGTTAACACTTGAGCGTCAGCGTTATCGCCAACCGCACCGGCAGCTCTAGCCCGCTGTTGGCGAGATCCTCACGGAGGCTTCGACCGGGCCTGACTGAGGAGAGTGCACCGACCGGCATGGGTCGAAAGTCAGCCGGAGACCGCGGAAGGGTTTTCATGAATTTTAAGGACGTCATCGAAATCCTCGACAACTCAGTCGGCGGCCCAGACGCCGATGTGGCGTCGCATGGCCCGTTCTGGCGAGATGTCACGAGAGACCGATTCGTCGAAATGAAGGTCGGCGGAAGAAAGCTCGTGATCCTCGGCGACGGCGCCAACTCAAGCCTGGTGTTGTCGTTGAAAGGCGCGGCACCGTTTGGCTCCGACCTGGACGACCCGCCCGCCGGCGCCGTGACCCCTCGCATGCCCGCCTACCTTGATCCCGTGCCGGCGCAGTCGATCAGCGATATCGAGCAATGGATCAACGACGGCTGCCCTGCGGATTAACGAGTGCGACCTGTTCACCTGAGTGCCGACGGGAGCCCGATTACCCCCAACGTGGGAGTGATGACCCCCCTTCGTGGTGACGCACAAAGAAGCCTCTCGCGATGAGACTTGAGTCACCAGCACCCGGGGCAGGACGTGCCGTGGGCAGCCACGTTGGTCAGCGAAAGCAGTACGAAGGGGACATCCACGATGACGACCACCGAACACTCGGCTCCGGCCATTCTTCCCGAGAAAATCGCCCGACAGCTCGTGCTCCCCGAGGGCCACTCCGATCTCACCGCGCTGCACGAGGCTTACAAATGGCTGCGCAACAACATGCCGCGTGGCAAAGGCAGTCGTCGACGGCTACGACCCCATCTGGCTGGTCAGCAAGCACGCCGACATCCAGGAGGTCGAGAGCCTCTCGGAAGTATTTGCCGCCGGCGGTGGCACCGACAATCCCGGTTCGCACAACCCGATCCTGCAGAACACCGCCGGTGACGCGTTCACCAAGCAACTCCTCGGCGGCAGCCTGCGCATCCTCGACGCACTCCCCTACATTAGACCCGCCCGAGCACACTCATGCCAAGAACATGGCTTTCAACTATTTCAAGCCCAATTCGGTCAAGAAGTTGGAAGACCAGATCCGCGAGCTCGCCAAGGAGTCCATCGAGCAGCTCAAGAAGCTTTCGGCCCGCGGCGAGATCGACCTCGTCGACGACTGGGCGCTGGGCTACCCGCTGCACGTGATGATGACGCTGCTGGGCGTGCCGCGCGAGGACGAGCCGCGGATGATGGCACTCACCCAGGAATTCTTCGGCGCCGCCGATCCCGGAGCATCAGCGCGACGACGTCGAGGCACTCAGCCCCAGAGGCTATGGCCCAACAGTTTTCGGCCACCATCCAGGACTTCTTCGGCTACTTCGACATCTTGGCCGAAGACCGACGCGCCCATCCCCGTGACGACCTGGCCACGGTTGTCGCCTGCGCCAAGGGGGCAGACGGTGAGTACTGGCCCAAGTCTTTCGTCTACGGGTGGTACACGGCCATCTTCACCGCCGGGCACGACACCACCTCCGCAGCCCTGGCCGGCACGCTTCAGCAGTTGGCCCAACACCCCGATATTCTGGCGAGAGTCAAGGCCGACCCGAGTTTGATACCCGACCTCATTCAGGAGGGCTTGCGCTATGTGGCACCGGTCAAACACTTCATGCGCGTCGCGCTGAAGGACCACACGTTGCGCGGACAGACACATCAAAGCGGGTGATCGGCTGATGCCGCTGTTCCAGTCCGGCTGCCGCGACGAGGACGTCTTCGATCACCCCGACGAGTTCGACATCGACCGCAAGCCGAACAACCACCTCGCGTTCGGCTTCGGTGCGCACACGTGCGTCGGACAGCACCTGGGCAAGCAGGAATTGAGGGTGATGTTCGAGGAACTGCTGCCCCGACTGGACTCGATCGAGGTGCTCGGGCCCGGCAGTGTGACGCAGACGAATTTCGTCGGCGGCCTCAAGCACTTGCCCGCCAAAGTCACGATCTCCTGATCGGCCAAGGCATCCAATGACCACGATCGACTATCCCCAGCTTTACATCGGCGGTACGTGGACCGCTCCTGCCGGCCACGACACTATCGAGGTCCATTGCGCCGCAACCGAGGAGAGAATCGGGTCGGTGCCCAGGGGCAGCGAGGCCGACATCGACGCTGCCGTCGCCGCGGCCAGGACTGGCGTTCGATGCCCCCGACGGGTGGGCGACCTGGGATCCGAAGGAGCGCGTCGACGTCCTCGAACGGTTCGCGGTGGAACTGGAAGCCCGCGGCGCCGAAACCGCGCGGCGCGTGTCGATGCAGAACGGGATGCCGATTTGGCTCGCCCAACAATTCGAGGCCGGCTTCCCGCCGTTGCTGCTGCGCTACTACAGCGACCTGATGACCAGTGCACCCGTTGAAGAATCGCGTCCCGGCATGCTCGGCGGCACATCGCTGGTGTCCAAGAACCCCATCGGCGTCGTCGGCGCGATTGTGCCCTGGAATGTCCCGCAGGGGATTTCGTTCCTCAAACTCGCACCCGCCTTGGCGGCCGGCTGCTCCGTTGTGCTCAAACCAGCCGAGGAAACAGTGCTCGACGCGTTCCTCATGGCGGAGGCGGCGGCCGCGGCGGGACTGCCGGAGGGTGTCGTCAACGTTGTCCCGGGCGGCCGGCAAGTAGGCGCGTACCTGGTCGAGCACCCCGGCGTCGACAAGGTGTCGTTTACCGGGTCCACCGCCGCGGGCCGCTGGATCGCCGAAGCCTGCGGACGGCTGCTGCGGCCGGTGACCCTCGAACTGGGCGGCAAGTCTGCCGCAATCGTCCTCGACGACGCCGACCTTGTCGCCTCCATGGAGCAGTTCTTCGGAGTCACCTTGCTCAACAACGGCCAGATTTGCTGGCTTAACACCCGGGTACTGGCCCCCCGTAGCCGATACAACGAAATCGTGGACACGATAACCGATTTGGCACGTTCACTGAAGCTGGGCGATCCTCTGGATCCCGAGACCAAGATCGGTCCGCTGGTGTCGAAGCGGCAGCGTGAGCGCGTCGAAGGCTACATCGCGAAAGGCAAGAGTGAAGGCGCCCGGATGACCACGGGCGGTTCGCGGCCAGCAGGTTTCGACCGAGGCTGGTTCCTGGAGCCCACGATCTTCGCCGATTTGGACAACAACGCAACGGTGTCGCGCGAAGAGATTTTCGGCCCAGTGCTCTCGCTGATCCCGTATTCCGACGAACAGGAAGCCGTGGCGATCGCCAACGACAGTGTCTATGGCCTGGGCGGGAGCGTGTGGTCATCAGATCCCGAACGAGCTGCCGATGTCGCCCGGCGCGTCCGCTCGGGGACAGTCGGGGTCAACCATTACGTCAATGATCCCGTCGCCCCATTCGGCGGCATCAAGCAAAGCGGCATGGGACGCGAACTCGGCCCAGAGGGACTGCAGGCATTCCAGGAGTACAAGACCATCTATCTGCCGCCTATGCCGGATACCGGTTCGCCTCAGGCCACACCTCGGTAGCGCTTCATTGGCCAAGGTAGAGCACTGCGACTGGCGCCGAACTGATTTCGTGCCACCTCGCGGATGGGAGTATTAACCGATGTCTGCGGCCATCGTAGCCACCCCGAATGCGGGGGTACATGAGTTCACCACCGATCTGGTTGTTCGGACCCGCAGCACACCTGCCGAGGGCGTGGTGGTGCTGGACCTTGCCCATCCGGAAAACGAGGACCTGCCGCGCTGGGGACCGGGAGCCCATATCGACTTGATCCTCGACGACGGCCTGACACGGCAGTACTCGCTGTGCGGTGATCCGCGCGAGTCGGGAATCTGGCGCGTGGGGGTGTTGCTCGAGCCCAACTCCCGTGGCGGCTCGCGCTACGTTCACCAAAACCTCAAAAAGGGAGCCAATGTCCGGGTACGCGGCCCGCGCAACCATTTTCCGCTCGTTGACGCTCAGCATTACAGGTTCATCGCGGGAGGAATCGGTATCACCCCGATCTTCGCAATGGTTGAGGCCGCCCAACGCGCAGGCAACGACTGGACACTGCTGTACGGCGGGCGGACTAAGGTATCCATGGCTTTCGCCGAAGAACTCGCCGAGCGCTACTCCGAGCGCGTTACCTTATGGCCTCAGGACCAAAGGGGTCTGCTCGACCTCGAATCGCTTCTCAAGGAGCCCGAAGACAACACGCTGGTGTACTGCTGTGGACCCGAAGCGTTGCTTGGGGCGGTGGAGCAGCAATGCGCCCACTGGCCAGCGGGAGTGCTTCACATAGAGCGGTTCGCTGCCAAGGCGCCGACGGCGGAGCAGGCAGCTGAAGCCCTCGACCGGTTTGAGGTGGTGTGCCACCGTTCTGGGGTCACTTTCGAGATAACGCCAGATCAGTCGATCCTGGAAGTCCTTGAGGGAGAGGGAATCCCAATTCTGGGCAGCTGCTATGAAGGCGTCTGCGGCACCTGCGAGGCGCGGGTGTTGGAGGGAATCCCGGACCAACGCGACTCGGTGCTCACCGATGCCGAGAAAGCTGCCGGCGAAGTGATGTTTCCTTGCGTGTCGCGCTCTCGCACCGAAAGGCTGGTGCTGGACCTGTGAAGGCCATGAAGACCAACTACCCGAAGAAGTGCTGGTACGTCGCGGCCACCTGCGACGAGATCGCTGAATCGCCGTTGAGTCGACGCTTGCTCGGCGAGGATGTCGTGCTGTGGCGCGGTCCAAGCGGACGGGTCGCTGCATTCGAAAACCGCTGTGCACACCGGGCATTTCCGCTGTCGCACAGCACCATCGACGGAGATCGACTGGTTTGCGGTTACCACGGTTGCACCTACGACGCCGACGGCAAGTGCATTCACATTCCCTCTCAGCCCCAAGTCCCGACTGGGATGCGGGTGCGCAGTTTTCCTGTCCTTGTGCAACCGCCTTTCGTCTGGATCTGGCTGGGAAAACCCGCCGCTGCCGCAGGCAGCGAACCGCCACGCACACTGTGGATCAACGACCCGGCCTGGACAACATTTGCCAGTATCTGGCTAATAAGCGCCAACTACATGATGGTTCACGAACATTATCTGGACTTCAGCTACGCACCCCTCGTTCACGGAACTGACCTGCCCGCGGGACTTGACAGTATGCCGGCATTCAGTGACGTCGAGGTGACCGAAACAGCCGTGTCCTACACTCGGCTCTTGCCGGAACTTGGACTCGCCGGCTGGCAGGCCGACGCCACCGGGCTCGACCCGACCCTCACGTACAAGCATCGCGAGAGCGGCACGTTTGTCTCGCCGGCCATGCATCGCCAATACTGGGAGATTTCCACCGCGAACGGCGACGTGTACACCACCACCCGAACCCATGCCATCACGCCCGAGACCGAAACATCAACTCACGTGTTCATGCAGGCGTCACGCAACTATCGCACCGATCGTGATGAGGTGACCACCCGATTGAGGTCGTTCCTGTCCGGGGTTGCCGAACGCGACACTGCCATACTGGAAATGGCGGCCAACCACTCCGGATATGACAGATGGCGAGGCGGTGTGGAGTTCCGTGCAGACGCGGCCGCCCTGCGCGCTCGACGCATCGTCGGGGTGATGTTGGCCAAAGAAGCCGGCCGCGCCGAAATACGTCCCGGCCTGGCCCCCACCAGCAGGAGCGACTCACTCAGCCCTCGCAAACCCATCACAGCGGGTGGCTAGCCACCACTACACCAGAGGTAAGAACAAGATCAACCCGTAACCGTCGGGTTGACATCGACGTTCGTTGAGGTTCAAGCGTGGAGTTCATGTCCTTCAAAACGCACGAAATCGACTACACGAAGCCGGCAGATCTTGGGCGACTGACGACCGTCCAGCGCGACGGCACACCGCAGTACAGCCCCGTCGGCTTCATCTAGAACGAGGAACTGGGCACGATCGACATCTCTGGCTACAACATGGCCAAGACTCAGAAGTTTCGCAACGTCGCCCACAACGACAAGGTCGCCTTCGTCGTCGACGATATCGCCTCCCGCCACCCGCAGCGAGTGCGCCGCGCGATCCGCAAGGGCGACGCGGCAGCGGCACGACGAGCTCAGCGGCAGTTGAACGCCACGCCGAGTTACTGAGCAGTCCGCTGTCGACGCTGAATATCTCTGTCGTGCAATACGATCAGTTCCCGCAGGGCAAGTCGGTCGGGCTTGAGCATCGCCGTCAGTGGCACCTCGTCGACGATCAGCAATTCGTCGGGCGCCTTGTAGTCCGCCAGTTCGCCCGCGACGTGAGCTCGCAGCTCGGCCAGGGTCGGCGGGGCGGCGGCGTCGGCCGGCACCACGCATGCGACGCCGATCTCCCCGATTACCGGTGCCGAGCGCCCAACCACGGCGGCTTGTTTCACGTTCGGGTGACTAGCAAGCGCACGCTCCACTTCACCGGGATGCACGTTGTACCCGCCGCGGATGTACATGTCGCCGCGGCGGCCGACGAGGGTGAGGTTGCCGTCGGCGCCGAGCACACCGATGTCGCCGGTCCGCAGCCAGCCGTTGCGCAGCACCCCCGCGGTCAGTTCCGGCTTGCGCCAGTAGCCGCAGCTCCGGCGACGATCGAAGTCCATATCGTGCCGCACGAGGAGTCGGAGCCCCGGAAGCGGCCCCTGCCGAAACTGGCCATTGATCCGAAGGGGCTTGGCGCTCGAGGTCGCCATAGCGGTCGCCTCGGTCGCCTGCGCGGTCGTGGTCGGCGAGGCGCTGACCGCGGTGCTGAAGCTGCCGAACCTGTCGATGATCTTTCTCGCCGCGGTGCTGTTCAGCGGCGTGCGCTTCGGCACGCGCGCGGCGGTCATCGCCTCGTTCCTGTCGTTCGTCGCCTATCAACTTCTTCTTCATCCCGCCGATCTACACCTTCACCGTCGCCCAGCCGCAGGAATTGTTCGCGCTGCTGATCTTCCTGGGCGTCGTCGGTCCTCACCGGCTCGCTTGCCGGACGCGTGCGCGACCAGCGCGAAGGCGTGATCAAGAACGCCGACGTCATGCAGTCGCTTTACGATTATTCGCGCAAGCTCTCGGGCGCGTCGAGCGTCGACGACGTGCTCTGGGCGGCGGCGGCGCATCTGCACGCCGATGTTCGGCGGCCGCGATCGTGCTGCTGGTGGCCGAGGGCGACGAGCTCAACCTTCGCGCCGCCTGGCCGCCCGACGCGCAGCTCGACGCCGACCGCGCATGACCGCCGCCCGCTGGGCGCAGCAGAAGAACGAGCCGGCCGGCTGGGGCACCGGCACGCTGCCGAGCGTCGAGTTCCAGTTCCGCCCGCTGGTCGCCGCGCGCGGGCCGATCGCGGTCTGCGGCTTCGAGCCGCACTCGCCCGACCAGCCGATTTCCGGCGGACGACGAGCGGGCGCTCGCCGCGATCCTCGACCAGACGGCGATCGCGCTCGACCGCGCCCTGCTCGCGCGCGAGGCGGTCGAACGCCGCGGCGATGCAGGAGAACGAAAAGGTGCGCGACGCGCTGCTCGCCTCGCTCTCGCACGACCTGCGCACGCCGCTGTCGGCGATCGCCGGCGCGGCGACCTCGCTGCGCGCGCTCGGCGACAAGATGAGCCCGCGGAGCGGCTCGAACTCCTCTCCTCGATCGAGGAGGAGACGGCGCGCCTGTCGCGCTTCGTCGCCAACCTCTCGACATGTCGCGCATCGAGGCGGGCGGCCTCAAGGTCAACCGCGATCTGGTCGATGTCGCCGACGTCGTGCAGGGCGCGGTCGAGCGCAGCCGCAAGGCGTTCCCGAAGCAGCCGGTGCAGGTCAACCTCGCGCCCGACCTGCCGTTCGTGCGCGGCGACGACAGGCTGCTCGAACAGGTGCTGTTCAACCTGCTCGACAACGCGCACAAATACGCCGGCGACAGCGGCGCGACCGTCCACGGCCGCAAGGAGGGCGATGACGTCGTGCTCAGCGTCACCGACGAGGGGCCCGGCGTGAAGCCCGCCGATCTCGAGACGCATTTTCGAGAAGTTCTACCGCGGCGGTCGCGCCGACGGGCGCAAGCCCGGCACGGGCCTTGGCCTGTCGATCTGCCGCGGACTGATCGAGGCCATGGGCGGCACGATCGTTGCGCAGAGCCCGGCGGTGCGCGCGCGGGGCACGCGGATCGTCATTCGCCTGCCGGCGGCCGAGGCGACGCCGTCGGCTCGAAGTGCCGGCCCATGAGTCGTCAAAGGCCATCGGGTCCTCGTCGTCGACGACGAGCCGCAGATCCAGCGCTTCCTGCACTGTCGCCCTGACGGCCGCGGGCTACGACGTCGTCTGCCGGCGGAGACGGGCGCGCAGGCGCTGCGCATGGCCGTCACCGGCGCGCCCGACCTCATCGTGCTCGACCTCGGCCTGCCCGACCGCGACGGCAAGGACGTCTTGCGCGAGATCCGCGGCGTTCTCGCAGACGCCGGTCATCGTTCTCTCGGCGCGCGATCGCGAGGCGGAGAAGATCGAGGCGCTCGACCTCGGCGCCGACGATTATGTCGAAAAGCCCTTCGGCATCGGCGAGCTGACGGCGCGGCTGCGCGCCGCGCTGCGCCACGCGGCGAGCGAGGCGCAGCCGCGCGCCGCGCATCGAGATCGACGGGCGTGGCGATGGATTTCGACAGGCGGCTTGTCACGCGCGACGGCGCGCCGGTCAAGCTGACGCCGAAGGAATACGATCTGCTGGCGATCCTGTTCCGCAACGCCGGCCGCGTCGTGACCCATCGCCAGATCCTGTCCGCCGTCTGGGGGCCGGCGCATACCGAGGATACGCAGTATCTGCGCGTCTTCATCGGCCAGCTGCGCGCCAAGATCGAACGCGACCCGACGGCGCCGAGAATCGTCACGACCGAGCCGGGCGTCGGCTACCGCGCTGCCGAGGCATAAGGCGCCGCGCGTCGCGGGTTGCATGCGCGATGAACAATTCTTCGGCGCCGCGGCCCGCCGTTTCGGCGCTCGCTCGAGAATCCGCCGTCAACGCCGCTGGCATGCTCGTTGCGTCACTTCGCCGCGGCTCCTGCGGGGCCAGGCTGCGACCGCCCCGCAACAGGGGCGCATTCCACGAGGTCATCCATGTCCTTGACTAAGAAACTGATTTCGCGCGCGGCGGGCGCGCTGATCGGCGGCGCGCTGGCGCTCGGCGCGACGGCGACCGCCTGGGCGGACGACGACACGATCAAGATCGGCATCCTGCATTCGCTGTCCGGGACGATGGCGATCAGCGAGACGACGCTCAAAGACGTCATGCTGATGCTGATCGACGAGCAGAACAAGAAGGGCGGCGTGCTGGGCAAGAAGCTCGAGGCGGTGGTCGTCGACCCGGCGTCCAACTGGCCGCTGTTCGCCGAGAAGGCCAAGGAACTCATCGAGAAGGACAAGGTCTCGGTCGTGTTCGGCTGCTGGACCTCGGTGTCGCGGAAGTCGGTGCTGCCGGTGTTCAAGGAAGACGACTCGATCCTCTTCTATCCCGTGCAGTACGAGGGCGAGGAATCGGAGCGCAACGTTTTCTATACCGGCGCCGCGCCCAATCAGCAGGCCATTCCGGCCGTCGACTATCTGATGAGCCCGGACGGCGGCTCGGTGAAGCGCTGGGTGCTCGAGGGCACCGACTACGTCTATCCGCGCACGACCAACAAGATCCTCGAGGCCTACCTGAAGCTCAAGGGCGTGCCGGCCGAAGACATCATGATCAATTACACGCCGTTCGGCTTCTCCGACTGGCAGACGGAAGTGTCGAAGATCAAGGCCTTCGGCTCGGCGGGCAAGAAGACGGCGGTCGTCTCGACGATCAACGGCGACGCCAACGTGCCCTTCTACAAGGAGCTCGGCAACCAGGGCATCAAGGCGACCGACATTCCGGTCGTCGCCTTCTCGGTCGGCGAAGAGGAACTCGCCGGCCTCGACACCAAGCCGCTCGTCGGCCACCTCGCGGCGTGGAACTACTTCGAGTCGATCGACACGCCGGCGAACAAGGAGTTCATCGCCAAGTGGCATGAGTTCACCAAGAAGCCGAACCGCACCACCAACGACCCGATGGAGGCGCACTACATCGGCTTCAACATGTGGGTGAAGGGGGTCGAGAAGGCGCAGAGCTTCGAGCCGGACAAGGTCATTCCCGCCATGATCGGCGTCGCGGTGCCCAACCTTACCGGCGGCCTTTCGACGATGATGCCGAACCACCACATCACCAAGCCCGTCTACATCGGCGAGATCCAGGCCGACGGCCAGCTCAACACGGTCTGGCAGACGCCGGGCACCCTCGTGGCGCAGGAATGGTCGCCCTATCTCGAAGGCTCGCGCGACCTGATCGCCGACTGGCGTCCGCCCATGTCCTGCGGCAACTTCAACGTGAAGACCGGCAAGTGCGGCGGCTGACCGGCTGACCCCTCATCGCAGTCCCTCTCCCGCGTCTTTCGCGGGGGAGGGCGCCCTTGGAACCGAGCCGCACCGCACGAGGCCCGATTGCTCTCCGCCGTTCGCCTAAGCGCGCTCGCGTTCGCGCTCATCGTTCTCGCCCTCTTCGGCGGCCTCGCTCCTTCGCCGGCGCGGCGCGCGCCGACGGCCTCGACGATACGCTGGCGCTGTTCCTCGCCGACAAGTTTCCCGATACCCAGAAGGCGATCAATCAGCTCGCCGCCGCCGCGCCGCCCCAAGCCGCGGCGATCCTCGACGCTCTCGGCGACAACCGCCTGCTGATCGACCCCGCCGATCACATCGTCGCCTACCGCAACGGCGGACGGGTCGATGCGTCGACGCCAAGACCGGCGCTCCGGTCGCCAACGCCGACGCCTTCAAGAAGGTGCGGGTCAACAACGCGTTACGCACCGCCATCGAAGGCGCGACCGGCTCGCTGACGCTTGCCAATCCCGATCCGGAAAAGCGGCTCGCCGCGGCCGGAAGACGTGTTCAGGACCCGCGACGCCAAGGCGCTTCCGGCGCTGCAAGGCCCAGCTCGCCAAGGAGAGCGATCCGCGCGTCGCCGACGCGCTCAAGCTCGCCGTCGCGGCGATCGTTGCGACCAGCGGCCAGGCGACCTCCGCCGACCAGCTTGTCCGCGATCGAACGCTCAAGGCCCGCGGCGACCAGGACGCGCAGAACCTGATCGATGCGCTCGACCAGAAGGCGTCCGATCCGCAGGTCAAGGCCGCCGCCGACGCGGCGCTGTCCTCGATCCACACCCAGCTCATGTTCTGGAGCGCGGCGCAGGATCTCTGGTACGGCCTCTCGGCCTCCTCGGTGCTGCTGCTCGCCGCGATCGGCCTCGCCATCACCTTCGGCGTCATGGGCGTCATCAACATGGCGCATGGCGAGATGGTGATGCTCGGCGCCTACGCCACCTATGTCGTCCAGCTCGTCCTGCCGCCTTCGCTGCAGAGCTGGTCGCTCGCCTTCGCCATCCCGCTCGCTTTTCTGGTCGCCGCGCTCGTCGGCATCCTGATCGAGCGGCTGATCATCCGCTATCTCTACAGCCGCCCGCTCGAGACGCTGCTCGCGACCTGGGGCGTGTCGCTGATCCTGCAGCAGGCGGTGCGCAGCCTGTTCGGCCCGAACAACCGGCTGGTCTCCAACCCGCCCTTCATGTCCGGCGCGTTCCATGCCGGCGGCCTCGAGATCACCACCAACCGGCTCTGGATCATCGTGCTGGCGATCGTGGTCTTCGCCGGGTTGCA
>CAVPVJ010000012.1:0-10138 GCA_963709125.1 uncultured Actinomycetota bacterium | reverse complement strand
GCTTGCGGCTTTCTGCACGCGGCACGGTGGGTCATGACCCAGTTGCGGGGCGTCGTGCATATTTCCGCCCCATAAAGGCTAGCGCTTTGCGGGCGATCCGTGGGGGTCACCACCATCGTCAGGCCGACGGCGGCGTGACGACGCGGCACTGGGCGCCGCCGCCTTTTGTTGGTTGGCGTTAGCTGTTCCCGCCGGTAAGGCCGTCGCTGCCGCTGTTGAAGAGTGTGCCGCCGGAGCCGCCTAGGTTCAAGCCGCCGCCGGCACCGCCAGTGTTCTTGAGGCTGGTGCCGGAGCCGGCGCCGCCTGTCCCGCCGCTGGAACCACTGGCGCCAGCGGAACCGTTAGCGATGCCGCCGGTGACGTTGGCGCCGGCACCGCCGCCCCACCACCGCCGACGCCGGAGCCGCCCGTCCCACCGGCGCCACCAGTCTTCGAGACGGGGTTGACGGTAGAGGTGGCAGCGCCGCCCGCCCCGCCACTGCCGGCGCTGACGCTGGCGGAGCCGGCCCCACCGCCGCCGCCCCCGCCGCCGCCGGCAGCGCCAGTGCCCAGGCTGCCGCCGGCCCAGCCGCCCGCGCCGCCGCCGCCCCCGGCCCCTGGGATGCCGCCGGTGCCACCTGAGGCACCGCCGCCGGTGCCGCCGCCACCGCCGGTGCCGCCATGTCCGGTGGCCGTGCCCGAGCCGGTGGAGGTGGCGGTGCCGCCGGTGCCGCCGCTTCCGCCGGCGCCGCCGGTGCCCCCCGTGCCGCCGCTGCCGATGCCGGTGCCGGCGTCGCCGCGGACGCCGTGGCCAAGGCCTGCGGGTTTGCGATTACAAAAGACGACATCGACGACTCCTGGGACTTAGGCCAAGCGCGACATTCAGATGGTCGGAGGTAGATTACGCGCGGCTGGTGGAATTTAGGAAGTGTTATTTCCTAACTGGATTAGATCGATTCCACTCGGCCCGAACGGTGGTAGAACAGCACGTTACGAAAAGCGCGAGTTGGTGCTGTCCGGCGACCGAAGATCGTGATTCAAACGCTCGACGTTTCCGCAGGCAAGTGGCGCTTTAACGCCATTAATTATCGGAAACGTTAAAAGCCCATTCGGCAGGCGAACTCCGTGAATTGCCGATGCGCCCGGCTAAGGCCCGGGCGGGTGAAACACTGGCTAGCCGACCTCGTGGACGGCCGGCAACAGGTACAGGATTCCTGGCCACCGCGCGGGCGGGGGGCCGAACGCGCCATAAGCGTTGCGGACGATCTTCTTGGCCACCATGCGGTTGCCGGCGCCGCCGATCGCGGCGCCGATGCCGACCGGCAGCATCTTGCCGAACATCAGCGCACTGCGCTTGACGGTGTACCGCTTGACGGCGTACTTGAGCAGCCGCGTATTCAACCGCGCCAATGTCGACATCGGCAGCGAGGCCATGCCCTCGGCGAGCCCAGCGCCGTTGGTGCGGGCCGGGCCGATCAGTTCGCCGAGGGCACGCTTGGAGTCGTCTCCGACCAGGACGGCCAGCACCAAGGCGCGGCGTCGTTCCCGATGGTCAGCGGGGATGCCGTATACCGACTGCATTCGCCAGCACGAAGACCGCGGTGGCCTCGAGGAAGAACACCGTCTCTCCGGCGCCGGCAGACATCGCCGTCAACGTGCCCACCCCGGGGAACGTCGCCGTCGAACCTACCGCGGCGCCGCTCGCCGTTAATGCGCCGAGGTAGCGCTTTTCCAGCTTGGCGACGATCTCGGCGGGGCTGGCGCCGGGGTGCGCGCGCCGCAGCCGGGCCACATAGGCTTCCGCGGCCGGGCCCTGTACCCGGGTACTGCGTTCGATGAGCTGCGCCAATGCCCGCGTGGAGGCTTTGGGTCGACCGCCGGCGCCGGACTCCGAGCGATCCAGACGTATTCCGAGAGCCGTTTCGTCGGGCGCTCATATTGGTTCTCCTGGCTTGTCCTGCGGATGCCTGCTTCCAGGCTACGCCCGTCGACAAATTGCTGGCAGGGCGGATACCTGAGCCGAGCCGGTCCGCGCTTATGCGCTGTGTGCCCGGCGGCGTGATTGCGCGGCACGGGATAATTCGCGGGACGCGCGACGGTGACGACGCGGGGCCCATTTGTCGAGCCTCGCGGTGCGCGCTTGCCGATTTGCGGGTGAAGTCACGGGAGTCAACCTCCAGAGTTGGAACGAGGTGGGGAAATTGACCACGGCGACGCCGTCGTCGGCCGGGCAACCTGGGCGCATGGCTCGGCGGTGCGCAGAACTCCGGAAACCCTGGCATGCGCTGTGGGCGATGATGGTCGGCTTCTTCATGATCCTGCTCGACTCGACGATCGTCGCCGTCGCCAATCCCGAGCATCATGGTCAGCTCGGCACCGGCTACGACACGGTCATCTGGGTGACCAGCGCCTACCTGCTGGCCTACGCGGTTCCGCTGCTGGTGGCCGGCCGACTCGGTGACCGGTTCGGCCCGAAGAACCTGTACCTGATCGGCCTGGCGGTCTTCACCGCCGCCTCGCTGTGGTGCGGCCTGTCGGGCACCATCGCCATGCTGATCACCGCCCGGGTGGTGCAGGGCATCGGCGCCGGGATGATGACGCCCGCAGACCCTGTCGACGATCACCCGGATCTTCCCGCCGCACCGCCGCGGGGTGGCGATGAGCGTGTGGGGCGCCACCGCGGGCGTGGCCACGCTGGTCGGACCGCTGGCCGGCGGCGTGCTGGTCGACGCGCTGGGCTGGGCAGTGGATCTTCTTCGTCAACGTCCCGATCGGCATCATCGGGCTGGGGCTGGCGGTCTGGCTGGTGCCGGAGCTGCCCACCCAGCGCGCACCGCTTCGACCTGATCGGCGTGGGGCTGTCCGGGGTGGGCATGTTCCTGATCGTCTTCGCCCTGCAGGAAGGGCCAGTCCGCGCACTGGGCGCCGTGGATCTGGGCGGTGCTCGTCGCCGGCATCGGGCTTCATGACGGCGTTCGTCTACTGGCAGTCGGTCAACACCCACGAGCCGCTGATTCCGCTGGAGATCTTCCGCGACCGCGACTTCAGCCTGTGCAACGTCGGGGTGGTGGTCATCGCGTTCGCGTCGACCGGCGATGATCCTGCCGCTGATGTTCTACGCCCAGGCGGTGTGCGGATTGTCGCCGACGCGCTCGGCCCTGCTGACCGCGCCGATGGCGATCACCAGCGGTGTGCTCGCGCCGTTCGTCGGCAGGATCGTCGACCGGGTCCACCCGCGGCCGGTGCGTCGGCTTCGGCTTCTCGGTGCTGGCGATCGGGCTGACCTGGCTGTCGTTCGTGATGACCCCGGCCACGCCGATCTGGGAACTGGTGCTGCCGTTCTTCGTGCTGGGTGTCGGCGATGGCGTTCATCTGGGCGCCGCTGACCGCCACCGCGACGCGCAACCTGCCGCCGCAGCTGGCCGGCGCCGGTTCCGGCGTGTACAACGCGACCCGCCAGGTGGGTGCCGTGCTCGGCAGTGCCGGCATGGCCTCGTTCATGACGTCGCGGATCGGTGCCGAGATGCCGCCCGACGGCGATCGGGCCGCGACCGGACAGCGGCGACAGGTCTGGAACTGCCGGCGTTCCTGCGCGAGCCGTTCGCCGCCGCGATGTCGCAGTCGATGTTGCTGCCGGCGTTCGTCGCGCTGTTCGGGATCGGGGCGGCGCTGTTCCTGGTCGGCGGTCACGCTGCCCGATGCGCTGGCGCCGCAGAAGCCGCGAGCGCCGACCCGCGCGTTCGGGGCCAGTGCCGCAGACGGTTTCGAGACGGCTCGACGGCTTCGGAGGTTCGACGACGACGACGACTACGTCGAGTACACCCTTGTCGCGCACCGGACGCCGCGGCCGATCTGGCGCCCAGACCGCCGCGTCGGCCTGCCGAGGAGGACCGCGACACCGAACCGCTGACCGATGCAGGGTCGAGCATCCGCGACCGGCGCCGGCCGAGAACTGGCGCAGTGACCGGTCGAGTCGTGGCACAGCCTGCTCGACGATGTGCGACATCGGCCGAGCCGAGCCAATCGGATTCGCCCACAACGGTTCCATGTCGACGACGAGCAGCGTTTCCGTCCGGTCGACGGAATTTCCGCCGCGGCAGTCCGAGCCGTTCGTCGACGACATCGACACCTACGCCGCCGGCGTCGACCGCCCGCGACGACTGGCCGCAACGGCCATCACCGGCCGCCGCCCAGCGAGCCGCCGTCGCCGCCCGATCCCGACGACGCAGCCGGGCGGCGGTCGGCATTCGTCGGACAGGTAGCCGCAGTCAGCCATCCGGCCTCGGCTGCCGTCAGCGCCAGGAACGCGCCCAAGTTCCACCAGGCCGGCCGGCGCGGCGGGCAGATAGTCGGTCAACGCCTCCGCGCGCACGATCACCGCCGCGTACTGCGCGCGGCTGATCGCGACGTTGAGCCGGTTCCGGTTGAGCAGGAACGAGATTCCGCGCGGTACCTCGTCGACGGACGAGGCCGTCATCGAGATGAAGGCCACCGGCGCCTCGGCGCCCTGAAACTTGTCGACGGTTCCGACCCGGACGTCGCCGAGCCCGGCCGTCGGCCAGCACGCCGGCGCAGCAGCACCACCTGGGCGTTGTAGGGCGCCAGCACCAGCACGTCGGAGGCCGTCAGCGGCCGGGTGCCGTGCTCGTCGGTCCACGCCGCGCCGAGCAGCCGCTGGATCTCGGCGACGATCGCCTCGGCTTCCTCGCGGGCTCTCGGTCGAGTTGCCTTCGTGGCGAACGGCAAGCACGTGCACCCGGGCGGATACCCGTCGAGGCGACGCGCGGCGGTGCGCTCGGTGTGCGACTGCAGCCGGCCCTCGTAGGACAGCGCCGACACCGCGTGCGCACACCGCCGGATGCATCCGGTACGAGCGGTCCAGGAAGTAGCCGCGTTCGTCGGGCAGCGTGCGCTGACCGTCGACCAGCCAGCCCAGCGCGGAGCCGTCGACCGGCTCGGGATGGGTGCCCTGACTGACCTGCGGCAGCTGCTGCGGGTCGCCGAGCAGCAGCAGGTTCGCGGCCGCCGGTGCCACGGCGATGGTGTTGGCCAGACAGAACTGGCCGGCCTCGTCGATCACCAGCAGATCCAGGCTGCCCGGCGGCACCCGATTGGCATTGGCGAAATCCCATGCCGTACCGCCGATCACGCAGCCGGCGTTGTCGGCGATGAATCGCGGCGTATTCGCTCTCGTCGATCTGCTGCCAGCGCGGACGCGTGGTGGTCGTGGCGTTTCTTGGCGACCCGTTGTCGGATCCATCCCGGCATCGATCACGCCGCCCAGCAGGTTCTCCACCGTCGGCGTGCGATTGCGCGACCACGCCGATGCGCCAGCCGTGGTCGACGACCAGGCGGTTGATCACCTGCGCGGCGGTGTAGGTCTTGCCGGTTCCCGGCGGTCCGTGCACCGCCAGGTACGACGAGTCCAGGTCGAGCATGGCGGCGGTGATGTCGGCGACTCGTGTCGGCGCTACGGGGCAGCGCAGCGCCGCTGCGGGTGCGGGGCGCGCGGCGCAGCAGGATGTCGACCACCGCGGTGCCGGGCAGTCGCGGCAATCCGGCGGCGACGGCGGCCGCGGTCGATTCGATCGATTCCCGCAGCGGCTCGTTGTCGGCACGGGCGGTCCCGGGGTCAGCGCGAACGGCAGTTGGTGAAAAGTGTTGCCGTCGCTGCCCACTCGCTCGACGATGACCACCTCGGTGGGCGCGCTCGGATCGTCGGCCTCGACCACCTCGGCCCGCCCGGCGGCGCGCCGATCAGGATTGTCGGTCATGCCCGGCGGGGCCGGCGGCTCGTAGAGCGCGAACACGTCCGTCGTCAAGTCGCCCGCGCGCCAACTCGCCGGTCAGCCGCACCCGCCGCTGCAGCTTGCGCGCCCGCGGAGGCTTGTGCCAGTCGACGGCGACCGACGCGCTGATCGGCAATGAAAACGTCTGTATTGTCCGCCCATTCGTCGACCGGGAAGTTCAGCCGGTCGAAGTGCGCCCACCAGAACGGCTTGTCCTCGCGCCGGTGGTAGCCGCGCGCGGCGGCCACCAATGCGACCGCCGTCTGCTCGGGTGTGCGGTCACCGACGCCCGCGTCGCCGGCAAATTCGGACAGCGTCACCGCCAGCTGGTCGTCGTCCTCGACGGCGTTGCCGTCGGGAACCGGTTGGGCGCCAATCGGTGTGACGCCGGATTCCAAGGCGCGCAACAACAGCCAGTTGCGCAGTTCCCGAGTCGACCGGCAGTCGTAGTGGTTGTAGTCCTCGATCTCCTTGAGCACGGTTGCGGCCTCGTCGATGCGGCCGTTCGGCCCGCAGTTCGCAGTACCGCGCGTACGAGGTGATCGAGTCGGTGGCGGTGGTGACATCGCCGGCGCGCAGCTGCGTCCCCATGTAGAGCGGCTCCAGCGCCTTGAGGCTGAACGACTCGGCGCCGACCCGAATGCTCTTGCGCACCAACGGATACAGGTCGACCAGCGTCCCGCTGCGCAGCAGCTCGTCGACCTCGTCCTCGCCGACCCCGTAGCGTCCGGCCAGCCGCAGCAGGCGGTCTTCTCGTATGGCGCGTAGTGGTAGATGTGCATGTTGGGGCGACGCTTGCGGCGCTTGGCGACCATCGCCAGGAAATCGATGAGCGCCTTGCGCTCGTCCACTCGGGTATGCGCCCACAGTGGGCGAAAGCTCCCGCCCTGCCTCCAAGACGCCGAACAGATATTCCAGGCCCCACTCGCGGCCGTCGGCGGTCCACAGCGGATCGCCCTCGAAGTCGAAGAACAGGTCACCAGGGTCGGGGTCGGGCAGCAGCGCCAGCGGCTGCGGGTCGACGATCTCGTACTGCGGGGTGCCGCTATCGCGTTGCAGCACCTGGAGTTTGGCCTGCGCGGTCAGCTTGCCCAGCGCGCTGGCCGCCAGGTCGGGCACCGGGCCGGTGTGGCCGGCCAGCTCGGCAACCGTGCGTGATGCCGGCGTCAACCAGCTTGTCGCGCTGGCTGACCCGCATGCCGGCGACCAGCAGCAGATCGTCGGGGGCACGCAATTCCTCGGCGCACAGCGGGCAACGAAAGCAGGCCCGCACGCCCTCGTCCTCCCAGCGCACCGGGGTGCCGGCGGCGTAGTGATCGTCGAGCAGGCGCTGCAACTGCACGCGCTGGGATCGGTAGACCGGGATCAGGTCGCACGACCCGGTACCGCACGACGGTCCCGTCGCCCAGTTGCAGCTCGGCCTCCGGCGCCACCGGCACGCCCATCTCGGACAGCGCGTCGGCGTAGGCCGCCAGCTGCAACAGAGCGGTGGTCTTGGGTGAGCGGGCCAGCTTGGTGTCGCTGACCCGGTACTGGTCGCCGTCTCGAACCAGGAAGTCGGCGAACCCGACGAAGCGCCCGTCGAACATCGCCGCCTGATACACCACGGGGGCGCGATCGGCGATGGCGCGCTCGGTGGCTTCGGCGGCGGCTGCCAGCCCGGCGAGCGTGTAAGCAGGACGGCCGATGATCGCGACCGCGTCCCCGAACTCGTCGCGCAGCCGGTCGAGCTGGCGTCGCTCATGCTCGTTGCCGAGAGCGGCCGTTCGCGCGAGCAGTTCGTCTTCGATGGTGACGGCGGGTCCCCGGCCAAGTTTGGCGTCGAAGGCCCGCAGCAGGGCGTATTCGCAGCGGGCAGCGGCCGCGAGATCCGACGCGCTGTAGATGATGCTCTCGCCGGTGACGAACACAGCAGCGACTGTAGGTCAGGCGTCCGACAGAACCGTCGGCACCGAAGTACTCGCCGTGACTAGGGCGGCGATCAAACGCGCGCATGTCGCAAGGTGGAATCGCATGTTGCCGACCGGCGATGAAGCGGTAGCGTCGGCGACCTGCTCATTCGGCTCGGCCTCGCGCCTCAAGATCATTCAGCGCTCGTGACGTCGGCGCGCGGTCGCATCGGAGCGCCGCGGCGATCGCGCGGTGTCCGCGACGACATATGCCGTGTTGCGTTCGAGGGAGCCCCGTAGGCGGAGCAGCCAGCACTTATGGCCACCGAGCGGGTTTTCCCCAGCGCAATTGATCGTGATAGACGATGCCCCGGCACACATCAGCTTGGACGCGGCCGGCCGCACCCTGCCGAATATCTGTCCGCGCTCCCGCCGACGCTTAGTTTGGGCTTACCGCGGTTCGCACCGACCCCATCCGGATATTTTTCTGTCGCGTTAATTAAATAATTTGGGCGTCTATTGCCGCCTGGGTATTTCGGCGCGAAAACCGATCTAATTGACTGCTCCGTCAATTAAGCTGCGAATTTCGAGAACAACTATTCCGCAATTATTGCGAATTTCGGAAACGGCTATTCCGCAATTATTAGCCGGTGGCATCGGCGCCGCAGGCGGTCAAGGCGGTGCCACCAGCACCAGCGGTGACTCCGGCGGCTACGGCGGCCCAGGTGGTGCCGGCGGCCAGGGCGGCGCCGGCCCGGCCGGCGGCGCCTCCGCCGGTGGTCAAGGCGGTGCTGGCGGCGCCGGTGGTGCCGGTGGCACCGCCGTCGCGGGCGCAACCAACGGTACCGGTGGACAAGGCGGCGCCGGTGGCGCGGGCGGTCAGGGCGGCGCCGGCTATGCCGACGATGGCAGCAACGACGCCGGCTCGGGCGGTTTCGGCGGTATCGGCGGTCGGGGTGGCGCGGGAGGGGCGATCGGCACCGGCGGCACCGGCGGCTTTCTGGACACCGGCGGCACCGGCGGTCAAGGCGGCGCGGGCGGTCAAGGCGGTGCCACCACCACCAGCGGTGACACCGCCGGCGCGGGCGGCCAAGGCGGTCAAGGCGGTCAAGGCGGCACCGGCGCTGCTAGCGGGCCGTCCGCTATCGGCGGCGAGGCCGGCGACGGCGGGCAGGGTGGCGCCGGGGGCGGCGGAGGCGCCTCAGTCTCGGGCGCAACCAACGGCATTGGCGGCGTCGGCGGTCAAGGCGGCAACGGCGGCACCGGCGGCGTCGGCTACAGCGACGACGGTAGCAACGACGCCGGGTACGGCGGCGCGGGTGGCAACGGCGGTCAAGGAGGCGCGGGCGGGGCGGTCGGTACCGGCGGCGGCGGCGGCACCGCTGGCAGCGCGGGCGCCGGTGGCAACGGAGGCGCCGGCGGTCAAGGCGGTGCCGCCACCGCGAGCGGTGACCTCGCGGAGGACGGCGGCGACGGCGGCTCCGGCGGTCAAGGTGGCGCTGGAGTCATCGGCCCGGCGGCCGGCGCCGGCTCCGCCGGCGGTCAAGGCGGGGCTGGCGGTGTCGGCGGTGCCGGCGGCAACGCCGTCACGGGCGCAACCAACGGTACCGGTGGACAAGGCGGCTCCGGCGGCGGCGGCGGTCAGGGCGGCCAGGGCTATGCCGATGATGGCAGTAACGACGCCGGGGCCGGCGGCACCGGCGGCGGCGGCGGTCAAGGTGGCGCGGGCGGGGTGGTCGGCACCGGCGGCACACTCCTCGGCAGCAGTGCGGGCGACGGCGGCGACGGTGGTGCCGGCGGCACTGGCGGCGTCGGCGGCGCCACCACCACCAGCGGTGACACCGCCGGTGCAGGTGGCCAAGGCGGTCAAGGCGGTCAAGGCGGCATCGATACCACCGGCCCGGCCAGCAGCAACGGCGGCTACGGCGCGGGCGGCGGTCAGGGCGGCATCGGCGGCACCGGGGGTAACGCGAATTCGGTGCGCACAACGGCAACGGTGGCCAGGGCGGCGCCGGCGGTGGCGGTGGAATCGGCGGCTCCGCGGGCGCCGACGACGGCACCGACGGCGTGGGCATCGGCGGCAACGGCGGCTCCGGCGGTGCCGGTGGCCAAGGCGGTTCCGCCGGCACCGGTTTCGGCAGTCACGGCATCGGGGGTGCGGCGGGCATCGGCGGCAATGGTGGCGCCGGCGGTCAAGGCAGCGCTACCACCTATAGCGGCCACATCGGAGGCGATGGCGGCCAGGGCGGGGCAGGCGGCCAGGGCGGCACCGGCTCCAATGCCGTAGAAAGCGGGATCACCGGCGGGAACGGCGCCCAAGGCGGCCAGGGTGGCGTCGGCGGTGACGGCGGTTCCAGCACCCAGGGCACCGGCGGCACCGGCGGGTCCGGCGGCATGGGTGGCATGGGTGGCACCGGCGGCACTGCGGTGATCACTGCCGGCTCTGGCGGCTCCGGTGGCAGCGGCGGCGATGGGGGCATC
>CAVPVJ010000011.1:0-54921 GCA_963709125.1 uncultured Actinomycetota bacterium | reverse complement strand
CGATGCGGCGGCGGCACGTAGCTATGGACTCGTCGTGGCGGCCGTGGTCAGCGAAGGGCGGAAGCCCCGGAGCAGATTCGCCGATCTGTTGATCGCAGCGACCGCACATGCCAATCGCCTCGATCTCTACACCCGCAATGGCACTGACTTCACCGGACTGGAAGGCATTGTCCGTGTCTTAGGCATCTGAAGGATCGCGAGCGTCAGGCCAGCGTGACGCTGAGCGCCGGCGGTCACGCTGGCGTGACGCTCGGCGTTACCGGGCCGATGCCTGCGCGGCGGCGTCCGCGGCCGCAGCGCGCATCCCGATCGCAGCCAGCTCGTCGGAGACCGCCGCCAGTGCGGCGGCATCCCCCTCGGCCAGCGCGCGCGCATGGCTGACGACGATGTTGCCCACGGCGCAATCGATTTCGGCAGCCAGCCGGGTCACCGGTTCGACGGCACGGGTGTCACCCAGCCGCACGGCATCATGCCAGGCGCGCAGCGCCACCGCCGACTGGTCGGCCCGCTCCGCGGCGCGGGCGGCCTCGCGGGCCGCCGTGATCGCGCCCGCGGTATCGCGCACGGTCAACTTGCACCAGGCACGCGCCAAACCGAGCTCGGGTGAGAACAATGCCGACTTCGTACTGTGCCGGGTCTCTGCCCGCCGCAATGCCTTTGCGGACTCGGGTATGTTGCCCTGCTGCGCCAGCGCGGTGGCCAGCAGCATCAGTGACAGGGGGCCCCACGAGTATCCTGTGCGCTCCAAGGTGGCGGCCGCGGGGCCGAGAAGTTCTGCGGCGCGGTCGAATTCGCCCTGGGCGATCAGTGCATGCGCGAGCAGCACCTCGCCGATCGCCCGGCCCGGCTGCTGCAGTTCGGCGAAATCGGTGAACTGCTGGGCGAGTTCGCGCGCCGCGTCGAGCCGACCCGCCATCATCAGAGCGCTGGTCTGGCCCAGCCCGATCGTGAAGCGCAGCAGCCCGGGATGTTCGGCGCCCAGCGCGCGCTGCGCCAGCGGCTCGACGTCGTCGAAACGACCCTGGCGCGCCGCGCACAGCGTGGCCGCACTGGCCGCCCACGCCACCGCCTGGTCATCGGCCGCCGGGGACGCCAGCACCTCGCGGGCCATGTCGACGGCATGCCCGAGGTTGCCCGCGTTCATTGCGAAGGTGGCGCTCAGCGCGTCCAGGGTGACGCGCGGGCCCGCATCGGGGATCCGGTTGCGGATGGTCCGCAGGAACGCGGTCGCCCGCTCCGGCTCGCTGAGCATGAAGAACTGATTGGCCGCCCGCAGCAGAGTCCAGGACATCAACTCCGGTTCGGACAACGCGGAGGCGTCGACCGCGGCCAGCAGCTCCTCCGCGTCCCGGCCACGGCCCTGAAACGCCAGCGCATTCGCCAGCGGCAGCCGCGCCGCCAGGTCGTCGGAGCGTTGCAGCGCCGAACGGGCCAGTCGTTCGCCGAGCATCAGGTCGCCCAGTCGCAGCGCCTGCAGCGCCGCGTCGACGACCTCAGCCACCGGCTGCGGGGCGTCACTGTCCAGCGCCAGCGAAGCCAGCCGCAGCCGGTCGGTGAGGTGGTCTGAAGGATGCTGCGACAACAGCGTCACCAACTCAGTGCGCCGGCGCCGCGCGCCTGTGCCGCCTTGGCCGCCGAGCGCCGCAAGCGCCCGTTGCGCGAACAGCGGGTGCGCCGTGTACACCACCGCGTCGTCCGCACGTTCGCCGCGCACCCGGGTTTCGGCCCCGCCCCAGTCTTCGGCCTCCTTTACCGCGCCGTCGCCGGCCAGGACGGCGAGGTCGGTCGACCGACAGCGGCTCCGCGATGGCGAGATAGTCCAGCACCGCCCGCGCCGGCGCCGGGTAACTCGGCGAGAAATTCGTCGACCTCCGCCGGCTCGGATGGAGTCGTCGTCACACCGCCCGGCGCCGCGATGTCGATCCGGTCCAGCAGACCGTCCGTCCACAGCGCCGCGATGGCCTCGGGTGCCGCGTCAGCGCGGGCGGTGACGATCATCCGGGCCACCCCGGCCAGGGCCAATTGGTACACCAGCGTGGCCGACAACAGGTCGAGTTCGTGGGCGTCGTCGACGACGAGCAGCAGATCGCCCTCCCGATCGTCGCTGCTCAGCGATGCCCGCGCGGCCCGCAACAACGCGGCCGGCTTCCCGATGTCGGCGATATCCACCAGATGGCTGAACGCCCCGAATGGGACGACGCGCTCGGTCGGGGTGCCGGTGACCCAGCGGACGTGCGTGGCCGGGTGCCGTTGGGCGAGTTTTTCGGCGGCCAATCGGGCCAGCGTGGATTTGCCGCAACCGTCGGGCCCGAGCACCACCGCACCCGGCAGTGCTCGGCGCTCAAGGGCAACGTCCAGCTGCTCCAGGGCGGCCGCATGCTGCGGGACGTTCCATCGAACCGGCACTGCAGGATCTTATGGCGCGCTGCGCCCGCCGGGGCCCGATAGCCCTATATGTGGTCGGGTCGTTTGCGGTTGGTCTACCTTTGGCGGGTATGCGCCCCGAACGCGATTCATCACGCGAATGGGCGGTTTGTGTTTACTGTGCCTCCGGGCCGACGCACCCAGAATTGCTCGAGCTGGCCGCCGAACTCGGCGAGGCGATCGCCGAGCGCGGCTGGACCCTGGTGTGGGGCGGCGGTCGAGTATCGGCAATGGGCGCGGTGGCGAGCGCGGCGCGGGCACGCGGTGGCCGGACGGTCGGCGTGATCCCGAAAAAGTTGATGCGCCACGAGATTGCCGACACCGATGCCGACGAGCTGATCGTCAGCGACGCGATGCACGACCGTAAACAGATCATGGAAGACCGCGCCGACGCGTTCATTGTGCTGCCGGGAGGTGTCGGCACCCTCGACGAGTTATTTGACGCATGGACCGCGGGCTATCTCGGCATGCACGACAAATCCATCGTCACGCTGGACCCCTGGGGGCATTACGAAGGTTTATGGGTATGGCTGAATCATTTGCTCGACAACGGGTACATCTCTCAGGCAGCCATGGACCGGCTCGTGCTGGTCGATAAGGTGAGTGCCGCGGTGGAGGCGTGCGCCCCCGGCTGAGGTGGGCGGGCTGGCTGTCGAGGGGAACGAGGATTCAGGTGTCCGATTACGAGGGCGCAGCGCGCGCTGCGGTCAGCCTGAGCGACATCGCGTCGAGGGCGCCCAGGCTGCTGGCCGACCTGCCGGTGATCGTGCGCGGAACGTTGACCGGAATGCTGGCCACGCCGAATTCCAACAAATCGATCGGCACGGTGTTCCAGGACCGGGCCGCCCGCTACGGTGGCCGGGTCTTCCTGAGGTTCGGCGACCAGCAGCTGACCTACCGCGACGCCAACGCGGCCGCCAACCGGTACGCCGCGGTGCTGGCGGCGCGCGGAGTGGGCCACGGCGACGTCGTCGGCATCATGCTGCGCAACTCACCCAACGCCGTGTTGACGATGCTGGCCGCGGTCAAGTGCGGTGCCGTCGCCGGCATGCTCAACTACCACCAGCGCGGCGAAGTGCTGGCGCACAGCCTGGGGTTGCTGGACGCCAAGGTTCTGATCGCCGAGACCGACCTGGTCAGCGCCGTCACCGAATGTGGTGGCACGGGCGACAGCGAGACGCTGACGGTCGAAGATCTCGAGCGGTTCGCCGTGAGCGCTCCCGCGACCAACCCGGCGACGGCGTCGGCGGTGCAGGCCAGAGACACCGCGTTCTACATCTTCACCTCGGGGACCACCGGATTCCCGAAGGCCAGCTTGATGACGCACCTCCGTTGGCTGAAGGCGCTGGCGGCGTTCGGCGGGCTGGGCTTGCGGCTCAAAAGCTCCGACACCCTCTACTGCTGCCTGCCGCTTTACCACAACAACGCGCTGACGGTGGCGCTGTCCTCGGTGATCAACTCCGGTGCCACGCTGGCGCTGGGCAAGTCGTTCTCGGCGTCGAAATTCTGGGACGAGGTGATTGCCAGCCGGGCCACCGCATTCATCTACATCGGCGAGGTCTGCCGGTACCTGCTGAACCAGCCGCCCAAGCCGACGGACCGCGCGCACAAGGTGCGCATGATCGCCGGCAATGGGCTGCGGCCGGAAATCTGGGACGAGTTCACCAAACGCTTCGGCATCGCGCGGGTGTGCGAGTTCTACGCCTCCAGCGAAGGCAACACCGCGTTCATCAACATCTTCAATGTGCCCAAGAGCACCGGTATTTCACCTTTACCGCTGGCCTACGTGGAATACGATCCCGACACCGGCGCCCCGCGGCGTGACGAGAACGGACGGGTGCGCCGGGTGCCCGCCGGCGAGCCCGGCCTGTTGATCAGCCCGGTCAACCGGCTACAGCCGTTCGACGGTTACACCGATCAGGCATCGAGCGAAAAGAAGCTGGTGCGCAACGCTTTCCGCGAGGGAGATTGCTGGTTCAATTCGGGCGACGTGATGAGCCCGCAGGGCATGGGTCACGCGGCGTTCGTCGACCGGCTCGGCGACACCTTCCGCTGGAAGGGCGAGAACGTCGCCACCACGGAGGTCGAAGCGGCGGTGGCCGCCGACGGGTCCGTCGAGCATTGCACGGTGTTCGGCGTCGAGGTTCCCCGCACCGGCGGGCGCGCCGGGATGGCGGCGGTCCAGCTGCGCGACGGCGCCGAGTTCGACGGCCGGTCCCTGGCCCGCGCGGTTTACGGCGAGCTGCCCGTCTATGCACTGCCGCTGTTCGTGCGGGTGGTGGAGTCGATAGCGCAAACCACCACGTTCAAGAGCCGCAAGGTGGAGCTGCGCGATGAGGGCTACGGCCCCGACGTGAGCGACCCGCTCTACGTGCTGGCCGGCCGCGACGAGGGTTACGTGCCGTACTACGACGAATACCCCGAAGAAGTCGCCGCGGGAAAGCGGCCGCAGGGCTAGCTAGTCTGCGCTGGTGGCGGCGAAACTGCACACAGCGATATTCGGTAGTCCTGGACGCAGTCTCGGTCCCTGGGCCGGGGGCTCCGATGGTGAACGGGCACTATGGATGGGTGCAGTCAACGCTGTGTGGCCGTCCGGTCGCCGGCGATCGCGCCCTGATCATGGCGATCGTCAATCGCACCCCCGACTCGTTCTACGACAAGGGTGCGACCTTCAGCGACGAGGCTGCCAGGGCCGCCGTACACCGGGCCGTCGCCGAGGGTGCCGATGTGATCGACGTGGGTGGCGTCAAAGCAGGCCCCGGCGAGGGCGTCGATGCGGATACCGAGATCGCCCGGCTGGTGCCCTTCATCGAATGGCTCCGCGGCGCCTACCCGGACCAGCTGATCAGCGTCGATACCTGGCGTTCGGAGGTGGCCAGAGTGGCCTGCGCGGCCGGTGCCGATTTGATCAACGACACCTGGGGCGGCATTGACCCCGGCCTACCCGAGGTGGCCGCCGAGTTTGGCGCGGGGCTGGTGTGTTCGCATACCGGCGGCGCGGCGCCGCGTACCCGTCCGTTCCGGGTGAGTTACGGGACGACCACCCGCGGCGTGGTGGACGACGTGATCCGTCAGGTCACCGGTGCCGCCGAGCGGGCCGTCGCGGCTGGAGTGGCTCGTGACAGGGTGCTGATCGACCCCACCCACGACTTCGGCAAGAACACCTTCCACGGGCTGCTTCTGTTGCGTCACGTGGGCGATCTTGTTATGACCGGATGGCCCGTGCTCATGGCGTTGAGTAACAAGGACTTTGTCGGGGAGACTCTGGGCGTGGAATTGACCGAACGGCTTGAGGGGACACTGGCTGCCACCGCGCTTGCGGCCGCGGCCGGTGCCCGTATGTTTCGGGTGCATCAGGTCGCGGCTACCCGGCGGGTACTGGAAATGGTGGCCTCGATCCAGGGGACGCGTGCGCCGACGCGCACGGTGAGGGGGCTGGCATGACGGCATCGGAGCTGGTCACCGGGGATCTCACCAATCCCGGGGCGCTCGGCACCCGGCCCGGGGACGTCTGGCGGTCCAACCGCAGCTGGAATCGTCCCGGCCGCACCATCGCGGAATTGGAGGCGGCAAAAGCCGGGCGCACCATCTCGGTGGTGCTCCCTGCCCTCGACGAGGAAGAAACCATCGAATCGGTGATCGAGAGCATCTCGCCGCTGGTCAGCGATTCTGGGGGGTTGGTCGACGAGCTCATTGTGCTGAACTCGGGCTCAACGGATGACACCGAGATCCGCGCCATCGCGGCCGGTGCCCGCGTCGTCAGCCGCGAACAAGCGCTACCCGAGGTGCCGACGCTTCCCGGCAAGGGCGAGGCCTTGTGGCGTTCGCTCGCGGCCACCAGCGGCGACATCGTCGTGTTCGTCGACGCTGATCTGATCGACCCGCACCCGATGTTCGTGCCATGGCTGGTCGGCCCCCTGCTTACCGACGACGGGATCCACCTGGTCAAGAGCGTCTACCGACGGCCGCTCATGGTTCGGGAGGCCGACGGTGTCAGTGATGGCGGCGAGGTGGGTGGCGCTGCGGGCGCTACCGGTGGCGGGCGGGTGACAGAGCTGGTGGCCCGGCCGTTGCTGGCGGCGCTGCGGCCGGAGCTGGGCTGCATCTTGCAGCCGCTCGGCGGTGAGTACGCGGCCACCCGGGAATTGTTGACAGCGCTGCCGTTCGCCCCCGGGTACGGGGTCGAGATCGGCCTGCTGATCGACACCTTCGACCGGTTGGGCCTGGACGCGATCGCGCAGGTCAACCTGGGTGTGCGGGCGCACCGCAACCGGCCGTTGGCCGCGCTGGGCGCGATGAGCCGCCAGGTCATCGCCACCTTGCTGTCGCGGTGCGGGGTCTCCGATTCCGGCGTTGAGTTGACCCAGTTTTTCGCTGACGGCCCCGACGGCTGTGGCTACACCCAGCACACCTCGCCCGTGTCGCTGGTCGACCGGCCACCGATGAATGGGCTGCGCCCACGCTGATCACCGGGCTGTCGGCGGGGTAGGGCAATATCGTTTACGTGGCTTTGGTGTTGCTGTACCTGGTGGTGTTGGTCCTGGTGGCGATCGTGCTGTTCGTCGCTGCCAGCCTGCTATTCGGCCGCGGTGAGCAGTTGCCGCCCCTGCCGCGGGGGACGACGGCGACGGTCCTGCCCGCGTTCGGTGTCACCGGCGCGGACGTCGACGCCGTCAAGTTCACCCAGGTGCTGCGCGGGTACAAAGTCAGCGAGGTGGACTGGGTGCTGGAGCGGCTCGCCCGAGAGCTCGAGGCGTTACGCGGTCAGTTGGCGGCGGCCGCCGAACCCGAGCTGGATGCCCCGGAACCTGTGGGTGGCGAAGACCGTCAGGACATGACGTGAGCGATGACGGATTGGTCCGATGCGGCTGGGCGAATGTCCGGCCCGGGCCGGATTTCGACCTGTACCGCAACTACCACGACCAGGAGTGGGGTCGTCCGTTGCACGGCCGGGTGGCGTTGTTCGAGCGGATGAGCCTGGAGGCCTTTCAGAGCGGCCTGTCGTGGCTGATCATCTTGCGCAAGCGGGAGAATTTTCGGCGCGCCTTCTCCGGGTTCGACATCGAGAAGGTCGCCGGCTACACCGACGCCGATGTGGACCGGCTGATGGCCGATGAAGGAATCGTCCGCAACCGGGCCAAGATTGAGTCAACGGTCGCCAACGCGCGGGTAGCCGCCGACCTGGGATCCGACGATCTGTCCGAGCTGCTCTGGTCGTTTGCGCCGCCACCGCGGCCGCGGCCCGCCGGGCTATCCGAAATCCCGTCGACCAGCGAGGAATCTAAGGCGATGGCGCGCGAACTGAAAGGGCGCGGATTCCGCTTCGTCGGGCCCACCACCGCCTACGCGCTGATGCAGGCGACGGGGATGGTCGACGACCATATTCGCGATTGCTGGGTGTCTTAAACGCGGCGACGGAGCGGCCCGCTGAGCAGCCGCGGGATCGCGTCCAGCAGCCCGATGAGGCCGGACAAGCGGGTCTAGTGCAGCAATTCAGCCGGATAGGGAACAATGGGGGGGTGATTTGGCAGTTCAATGTCGGGTATGGCTGGGAATCCGCCGGCGGGGCGTGCTCGGCGCCGACCAAGTCCGCGAAAGCGGGCCAGCTGGAATCTGGAGGGAGCACTCGATGGCGGCGATGAAGCCCCGGACCGGAGACGGTCCTCTGGAGGCAACCAAGGAGGGGCGCGGCATCGTTATGCGGGTACCACTTGAGGGCGGCGGTCGACTCGTCGTCGAGCTGACGCCTGACGAGGCCGCCGCGTTGGGTGACGAACTCAAAGGTGTTACCGGCTGAGTCCGGCGAAGAGGAGCCGAGCGGAAGTTTGCCGGGCCCTGGCACGGGCGCAGACGGGCTAGGCGCACACCTTGCGGTAGATCTCGAGCGTCTGCTCGGCAACTTGGGCCCAGGAGAATTCCTCGATGCAGCGCTGGCGTCCCGACTGGCCGTAGCGATGCGCCCGTTCCGGGTCTGCGATCAGCTCGTTGACCGCCTTGGCCAGGCTGGCCTGGTAACCGATCGGGTCCTCGGCGTCGTAGTGCACCAGCGACCCGGTGATTCCGTCGGCGACCACCTCGGGGATGCCGCCCACGTCGGAGGCCACCACCGCGGTGCCGCAGGCCATTGCCTCCAGGTTCACAATGCCCAACGGCTCGTACACCGACGGGCACACAAAAACGTTTGCGACCGAAAGTATCTCGCGTAACTTCCCGATGGGAAGCATCTCCCGGACCCAGAACACGCCAGTGCGATTGCGGGCCAGTCCGGCCACCGCCGACCGTACCTCCTCGGCTATCTCCGGAGTGTCGGGAGCGCCGGCGCACAGCACCAACTGCACGTCGGGGTGGAATTGGTGCGCCGCCGCCACCAGGTGTGCGACGCCCTTCTGCCGGGTGATCCGCCCGACGAACGCGACGGTGGGCCGGTTGGGATCGACCCCCAGCTCGGCCAGCACCGACCCGGTTCGCACCGGTCCGGCCGGATACCAGACGTTGGTATCGATCCCATTGCGGATGACGTGCACCAGGTTCGGATCCAGTGTGGGGTAGACCCGCAGGATGTCCTCGCGCATCCCGGAGCTGACCGAGATGATGGCGTCGGCGGCAAGTACCGCGGTGTTCTCCACCCACGTCGATACCCGATAGCCGCCACCGAGCTGTTCGGCCTTCCATGGCCGCAGCGGTTCGAGCGAATGCGCGGTCAGGACGTGGGGGATGTCGTAGAGCAGCGCGGCCAGATGCCCCGCCATCCCGGCGTACCAGGTGTGTGAATGCGCGACGGTGGCCGCCGATGCGGCGTTGGCCATCACCAGATCGGACGACAGGGTGGACAGTGCCGCATTGGCGCCGTGGAACCGCGGGTCGGGTTGATGCGCGAAGGCGCCGGGGCGCGGTGCGCCCATGCAGTGCACGTCGACGGCGCACAGCCGGCGCAGTTGCGCGACCAGTTCGGTGACGTGTACGCCGGCCCCGCCGTAGACCTCTGGTGGGTATTCCCGAGTCATCATCGCCACCCGCATACGGGCACCGTAGTTTGATGACGGTGTGGTGCGCGAGTCGGGCAGGATAATTGCTGGCGGCCTCGGGAGACATCGAACTGGACCAAATACCTTGACGGACAGCCCGTAAGAACGCGGCCCATTGCGGCGGGCCCCCTAGCAGCTGGTCGCGGCTACGGATAGGTTTGTGCCATGAGGGATGCGCCACCACACGTGCTGGGCATTGTCCTGGCCGGCGGTGAGGGCAAGCGGCTGTATCCGCTGACCGCGGACCGGGCCAAGCCCGCGGTTCCCTTTGGGGGCGCCTATCGATTGATCGACTTCGTGCTCTCCAATCTCGTCAACGCCCGGTACTTGAGGATCTGCGTTCTCACTCAATACAAGTCGCATTCACTGGACCGTCACATTTCGCAGAACTGGCGGCTGTCCGGCCTGGCCGGCGAGTACATCACCCCGGTGCCGGCGCAGCAACGGCTCGGCCCGCGCTGGTACACCGGCTCCGCTGACGCGATCTATCAATCGCTCAACCTGATCTACGACGAAGACCCCGACTACATAGTGGTTTTCGGCGCAGATCACGTCTACCGGATGGACCCCGAGCAGATGGTCCGGTTCCATATCGACAGCGGAGCCGGAGCAACGGTGGCCGGGATCCGGGTTCCACGCACCGAGGCGCATGCATTCGGTTGCATCGACTCCGACGACTCCGGTCGTATCCGCAGCTTCGTCGAGAAGCCGCTAGAACCGCCGGGGACGCACGACGATCCCGATACGACGTTTGTCTCGATGGGCAACTACATCTTCACCACCAAGGTGCTCATCGACGCGATCCGCGCCGACGCCGACGACGACCACTCGGACCATGACATGGGTGGCGACATCATCCCGCACTTGGTCTCCGACGGGCTGGCCGCGGTGTACGACTTTTCCGACAACGAGGTGCCGGGCGCGACCGAACGCGACAAGGCTTACTGGCGTGACGTGGGGACGCTGGACGCGTTCTACGACGCGCACATGGACTTGGTCTCGGTGCACCCGGTGTTCAACCTGTACAACAAGCGCTGGCCAATCCTTGGCGCCTCGGAGAACCTGGCGCCGGCCAAGTTCGTCAACGGGGGTTCCGCGCAGGAGTCGGTGGTGGGAGCCGGCAGCATCATCTCGGCGGCATCGGTGCGCAACTCGGTGCTGTCTTCCAACGTCGTCGTCGACGACGGCGCGATCGTGGAGGGCAGCGTGATCATGCCGGGCGTTCGGGTCGGCCGCGGCGCGGTGGTGCGTCACGCGATCCTGGACAAGAACGTCGTTGTGGGGCCGGGTGAGATGGTAGGCGTCGACCTGGAGAGGGATCGGGAACGCTTCGCGATCAGCGCCGGTGGCGTGGTCGCGGTCGGCAAGGGCGTCTGGATCTAGCTCGCCCTACCAGACGTACGGCATCAGTCGATACCGCACCCGTTGCGTGTACTCGCTATACCCCGCCAGTTCCTGGGTGAGCAATGTTTCCTCGTCGAGGATCCGCAACACGAGAGCCCCCACGCCCGGAAGGACGAACAAGAGTCCCCAATAGGACCCCAGAGCCAGCGGTGTGCCGATCATGATGATCGCGCCGCCGACGTACATCGGGTGCCGAACGAATCTGTAGACACCGGTCGAAACGACCGGCTGGCCGGTCTCCACCGTGACGGTGGCGGCGGCGTAGCCGTTCTGGACGACCACCAGCATGGTCAGAGTGACCCCCGCCGCCACCAGGACATCACCCAGCACGCACGCCCAGGCGGGCACGTGCGACCAGCCCACCCGATGGTCGTATGCGCTGAACGCCATCATGGCGAATACGCTTGCCATCCACCCGATGATGACGAACTTCTGCAACGTTCTCGCCTCCGCCCGCGGACCGCTACGCATGCGGCGTCGCAAGGCCGCGGGATTCGTCCGGGCTATGTAGATGGTCGGCACGATCGTTGTCAGCGCGTACGTCGCGGCTAAAGCCCATGCCTGCCAATAGTTGAAGGTTCCGGCAGGCACGAACAACACCGCACCCAGCGCGATCACGGCGATAACGTTGGACACCGCCGCACCGATGGCTGCTTTCATGACCGCAGATCCCGCCGGCGAAAAGCGATGGCTCCCAGCACGAAAAGCGTCGCGTCGATGGCCAGCAGCCATAGCAGCGGGACGACGGTGAAGTCGGCGCCGACGCGCGGAATGTGCGCAAACGGTTCGAGATCAAGTAACAGTTGGGGGAACCCGGCCAGCGATCCGATCAGGTAAAGCGCGACAAAGCCGACTAGCACGCCCCACGCGACCGGCGTGAATCTCGGCGCGAGACCGAACACTGCCACCGTCACGGCGGACAGCAGCCAGACGGCCGGCAGCTGCACGGCCGCGGTGCCGACGACGGCGCCCAGCTTGCCGGCGACGTCACCGGCCGCGATGCCGTAGACGAGTCCTGCTGCCACTCCGGCGACCAGCAGCGCCACCGCCGGCCCGATCAGCGCGGCCGCGAAATGGCTTGCCAGCCAGCGGGTTCGGGAGACGACACCGGCCAGTGTCGTCTCGGCTCGTTGCGCCGACTCTTCCTGGTGCAGCCGCAAGGTGAGCGAGACGCTGAATGCGGCGGCCATCATGCCCAGCATGGTGAACGCCACCGCGATGAAGGCCTCCTCCAACGCGCTGGTGCCGCCCATCCGCGCAACGATGTCGCGCGCGATGGTGCTGTCGCCCAGCTCGTCGCCGATGCCATGCACCACACTGCCCATCAGAAGCCCGTACAGGCACAGGCCGACGGTCCACACCAGCAGCGAGCCGCGGTCGAGTCGCCAGGCCAGCCCGAAGACGTTGCCCAGCGCCGTCGAGGCGCTGCCGGGACCGGCGCGTTCGGCGATGAGTCCGGCGCCGACGTCGCGGCCGGCGAGCAGCCGGTAGGCCACCGCGGTGAGTGCGGCCGTCGTCGCCAGGTCCAGCAGCAGGACCCACCAGTGGTCACCCGCGTAGGGCCTGACCTGTAGTGACCACCCCAGCGGGGAGAGCCACGACAGGTTGCCGTCCCCGGCATCGCCGACGGCCCGCAGCGTGAACGCGGCGCCCAACGCGGCGAACGCGACGCCGCGGGCGAACCGTGCGCTCGACGACAGCTGCGCGGCAATTGCGGCGACGGCCGTGAACACCAGGCCCGAGCCGGCCAGCGCTGCCCCGAACGCGATTGACCCGCCGGGCGGAACGCTGGTGGCCAGCAATCCGGCCGCGCCGATCGCGCCGGTGGCGATCGACGCCCCGAACGCCATCAGCAGCGCCGCGCTCAGACCGGCATACCGGCCGATTGCCGTCGAGTCCATCAGCTCGGTCCGACCGGTCTCCTCGTCACCGCGGGTGTGCCGGATCACCGTGAGGATGACGGCCACCGCGATCAGCAGGTGGAACATCCCGGCCTTCCAAATGCCCACCGCCCCAAGGCTGTCGTTGTAGACCTGCCCGTAGAGCGCGCGCTGGGCGGGGCTGGCCATGATGGAGGCCGCGAATCCGGCGCGGGCGGCCTGGGTGGGGTAGACCTTGTCGACGCTTCCGACGTACACGGTGGCCAGTGGTACCGACAGCAGCAGCACCCACAGTGGCAGGGAGACTCGGTCGCGGCGCAGATAGAGCCGCAGCATGCCGACCGTTCCGGCGAAGTTCGAACCGCGCCGCGGTGCGGGTCCTGCCGCGCGGTGTGACCGATCCAGGGTTGCGGTGCTCATGACGCCGGAACCTGCTTTCCTGCGGCGCTGTAGTGGCGCAGGAATAGTTCCTCAAGAGTCGGTGGCGCGCTGATAAGGCTGCGTACCCCGGCGTCGCCGAGCACCCGGATGAGTTCCCCGAGGCTTTCGCTGTCGACCTGGGCACGTACTGTATTGCCGTCGACGCTGACGTCCTCGACCCCCTTGATCCGGGTGAGATCGCCGGGATCACCGGTCATTTCGGCCTTGATCGAGGTGCGGCTGAGATGGCGCATGGCATCCAGCGAACCGCTTTCCACGGTCTTGCCGGCCCGGATGATGGTCACCCTTTCGCACAGCGCTTCGGTTTCGGCCAGGATGTGGCTGGATAGCAAGACCGTGGCGCCCCGGTCGCGCGCTTCGCCGACGCACTCCTGGAACACGTTCTCCATCAACGGATCCAGCCCGCTGCTGGGCTCATCCAAGAGCAGCAGCTCGGCCTGCGACGAGAAGGCGGAGATCAGGGAGACTTTTTGGCGGTTGCCCTTCGAGTACGCACGTGCCTTCTTGTGCGGATCAAGGTCGAAGCGCTCGATCAGGTCGGCGCGACGTTTCTGGTCGATGCCGCCGCGCATGCGGGCCAACAGGTCAATGGTCTCGCCACCGGTCAGCGAGGGCCACAATGTGACGTCTCCTGGCACGTAAGCGATTTGGCGGTGTAACTCGACAGCGTCGGTCCACGGGTCGCCGCCCAGCAACCGCACGCTGCCGCTGTCGGCTTTCACCAGGCCCAGCAGGATGCGGATAGTGGTGGACTTGCCGGCGCCGTTCGGTCCGAGGAATCCGTGCACTTCTCCCGCACGCACGGTCAGATCAAGGCCGTCGAGCGCGCGTACGGCACCGAAGTTCTTGGTCAGATCGCGGATTTCGATAGGCGCGAAATTGTCAGCTGACATGTGATCCTCCTTGATCGTCTGCGGCTTTATTGGCGGCTACGAAGGCGTCGTACATGGTGCGATCGGCCATTAGACCTTCGGTGTAGATCTCGAGAGCGGGCAGCACCATGTCGCTGGCGTAGTCGCGCAGGACAGTCCGCAGATCCGTTGGGTTTTCGTGCATTTGCAAATACAGCAGCAGTCCGCCACCCGAGGTGATGGCCAGGTACTTGGCCCTGGCGTGCGGATCGCGACTGGGCTTGATGGTGCCGGCCTGCACGCCTTCGGCGAAGTATGCCTCGGCGTTTTCAATCATCCTGTGCCACATCGTCATCGCCAGCTCGCCGCCGGTCTGCAAGCTGCGCAACAGGTAGGCCGTCAGCGGCGCGTACGACTCGATCTCGGCCAGCTGCCCCAACCAGTTAGCCGGGTCGTTGGACTGCATCGCCTCGGACTTGCTGTCGCGGATCTCGTCAGCGACGTAGTCGTCACAGGCTTTGCGCAGGCCTTCCTTGGAGCCGAAGTGGTGGATGACCAGCGCGGCGCTCACCCCTGCGGCCTCGGCGATGGTCCGCAGCCCGACTCCGAAGCCGTGCTGCCCGAACTGCTCGATGGCCGCGTCGCGGATCCGGGCGGCGGCGGTCAGGTCGGCTGAACGCATGTTCAGTACACTAAACGATTGTTCAGTCCAACGTCAAGGAGATACCGCGAGCAGTCCCCCGCAAGCGGGAGGTGCCCCCAGCAGAATCGCCCGACCCGCCGGGCGTGCGGGCGATTCTGCGTCTGCTCGCGGTAGAGCCAGTCGCGCCGCCAAATTGTTTGTCCGGGATGGATTTACGCTCTTTTTCTAGCGTTGGGTGCCATGATTGCCCGTACCCAATTACTCAACGTGGAGTAGGCGATGTCATCTGTTCTTGTAGCTCTGGACATTTTCGAGACGCACACGGCGCACGCGGCACAGATCGGTTCGGCGGTGACCAGCGGCAACCTGGCCGCGGTGATCCCGACGACCGAGTTGGCCGCAGCGGGCGCCGACGAGGTGTCGGCCGAAGTTGCGGCGCTGTTCAGCGCGCACGCTCAGACGTATCAGGCGGCGGCGGCCCAGGCAGCGACGTATTACGAGCATTTTGTGGGCAACCTGCATGCCGCCGCCGCGTCCTACGCGGCCACCGAGACGTCCATCGCCTGGGGGTTGGAGAGCGCACTGCTCGGCGGCGGCGCCGCCGCAGCTCCCCTGGCCGCGTTAGATTCATTCGTCGCCGCCGGGTTCCAGACGGTCATCTATGGCCCCGTTCGCACGATCGGCGAATCCTGGATCACCAGCGCACTCGGCCAGACGCTCGACCCGATTATCAATGCACCCACCCACTTGCTGTTCGGGCGTGATCTGATCGGCAACGGCGCCACTGGAACCGCGGCGTCCCCCACGGGTGGCGCGGGCGGTCTGCTGTTCGGCGACGGCGGGTCCGGCTATACCCAGACCACCGGTACGTTGGCCGTGGGCGGCAGGGGCGGGAATGCCGGGTTGATCGGCAACGGCGGCACCGGCGGTGGTGGCTTTGCCGGCGGGGCGGGCGGCGTGGGCGGCGTCGGTGGTTGGTTGATGGGTAACGGTGGCCTCGGCGGTGCGGGCGGCGCGTTGGCCGCGGGTGTCGGCGGCGCCGGCGGGGCCGGTGGCCAGGCCTTGCTGTTCGGCGACGGCGGCCATGGCGGGGCGGGCGGGTCCGGCCTCACCGCGGGAGCCGGCGGGGCCACCGGTTATGGCGGGCTGTTCATCGGTGCGGGCGGCCCAACCACGACGACCACCAACGGACCGTCGATCGTGATCGACTTCGTGCGGCACGGGCAGACTGATCCGAACGCAATGAACCTGATCGACACGTCTATACCCGGCGCTCCACTCAATGCGTTTGGCCAGCAAGAGGCGCACAACATCGCCAACGTACTCGCGACGCAGGGGCCCTTCGCCGGGATCTTCGACTCGCAGTTGCTCAGGACGCAGCAGACCGCCGCGCCGTTGGCGGGCATGCTGGGGATGACTCCGCAGTCATTGGCCGGGCTGAACGAGATCAATGCCGGCATTTACCAAGGCTTGGGGCAGATCCCCGCGGGGCTCCTCTACATCGTCGGTCCGTTCGCGTGGACCCTCGGATTCCCCCTCACGCCGATGCTGGCCCCGTTCTCCACCGACCCTAACGGGGTGGTTTTCGGTCAGGGCTTTGGCAATGCGCTGCAAACCATGTACAACACGGCCTTGTCGAACCCGGTCGTGGCCGCGAACGGCCATATCACCGACGTTGCGTACTCGAGCGCACTAGCGATCGAGACCGGGACGCTAATGAACGTCAACAACCCCGATCCCTTGCTCATGTTCACCCACTCGCTGCCGAACACCGGTGTTGTCGTAGTGCAGGGCAGCCCTCAGACCGGTTGGACATTGGAGAGTTGGGACGGGATACCCGTGCCGAAGGCGTCATTGCCGACCCAGCTATTCGTCGACGTGCGTGACCTGATCACGGCGCCGCAGATTGCGACCTGGGATATTGGGGCGTCCCTGCTCACCGGCGATCCGGCGACGATCGTGAATTCGGTTCGGGACGGTGTCGACGAGGTAGTCGGTGCTACGGTCCGCTTCCCCTTTGCGGTGACCCAGAGCTTGGTCGACGCTCTGGTTGGCTAGGAGCTCGCGCGAGAGCTAGCTAATCGCGCACGGCGGCCAGGACGCCGTCGCCCAATGGAACCAGGGCAGGGGTCAGCCGTTCGTCCTCGGCGATGAGCCGGGCGGCTTCGCGGACCGCCGCCACCTCGGCGTCGCGCGCCGAGGGATCACCGGCCCGGCCGCCCAGTGCTGCCCGGTTCACCACGATGACGCCACCGGATCGCAGCAGCCGCACGCCTTCGACGACGTAATCCGGCTGGTCGATAGGGTCGGCGTCAATGAACACCAGGTCATAAGAATCGTCGGCGAGGCGAGTGAGCACGTCCTGGGCGCGGCCACCGATCAGCCTGGTGCGCGACGGCCCGATGCCAGCCTCGGCGAACGCCGCCTTAGCGAGCCGCTGATACTCCGGCTCGATGTCGATGGTGGTCAATACGCCGTCGTCACTCATACCCGACAACAGCCACAGTCCACTTACGCCCGCGCCCGTCCCCACTTCGGCGACGGCCTTGCCCCCGCTGAGCTTGGCCAGCAGGCTCAACAGTGCCCCGACGGCTGGGGTCACCGCCCCGGCGCCGATGTCGACCGCACGTTCGCGGACGCTGGCCAGGATCGCGTCTTCTGATATCGAACCCTCGGCGTGCGCGACGAGCGATTCGGCTCTACTGAGGGCCGGCTGCGCTGGAGTTTTGTCGGCGCTGTCCATGTTTCGCAGCGTAGGTCCAATTCGCGGCGCCGGCGGTCAGGCGCGCTTGGGTTGGACCGTCACGACACGCCCGGAACACCATCCGGCACATGGGCCGTCACGGGCCCGATATCCCCTGCACAGCCCAGGTAACGATAATGTTTCTCAGGCAAACCTCAGTTTGCTCATATGCCGCCCACACGCCCGTGCGCGACGGTATCCCTTATGGAACGCGGAGGGGTTTGGTCGGGGAGCGCATTGGGGAATACACGGTCGCAACATCGTGTTCTCGCCGATGAAGAGCCAATCTTTGGCACGGCAAACCCGGAGGGACCTATTACCACCACTGTTTTGAGCCCGACCACCATGTCGCATCCCCAGCTGTGCGCCGACGACGAATGGGTAGAGACGTCGGACGCCTTGCAGGGCACCGCTGTTTTTGACGCGACCGGGGACTTGGCGACCATGCCGTCATGGGACGAGCTGGTGCGTCAGCATGCTGACCGGGTGTATCGGCTGGCCTACCGCCTCGCCGGCAACCCGCAAGACGCCGAAGACCTGACGCAGGAGACTTTCATCCGAGTCTTCCGGTCGGTGCAGAACTACCAGCCGGGCACCTTTGAAGGCTGGCTGCACCGCATCACCACGAATCTGTTCCTTGACATGGTGCGCCGGCGCGCCCGCATCCGGATGGAAGCATTGCCCGACGATTACGACCGAGTGCCCGCCGACGAGCCCAACCCCGAGCAGATCTACCACGACTCGCGGCTCGGGCCCGACTTGCAGGCCGCCCTGGACTCGCTACCGCCGGAGTTTCGTGCCGCGGTTGTGCTGTGCGACATCGAAGGCCTGTCGTACGAGGAGATCGGCGCCACCCTGGGCGTAAAGCTGGGCACCGTCCGCAGCCGCATCCACCGCGGACGGCAGGCGCTGCGCGACTATCTGGCCGCGCACTCCGAACACGGTGAGTTCGCGCCACACGCCGAGTCGGCTTAGTTAGCCAATAATCCCGAGATTTGCCGCTTGTGGACGTGAAGTGGGGTCCCGTCGCGCTACATTCGATATATGGGTGGCTGCGAAAGGAGCGGGTGATGGCCGACCGAGGGCATGTGTTCCGGCGTGCGTTTTCCTGGCTTCCCGCACAGTTCGCCTCTCAGAGTGATGCGCCGGTCGGAGCTCCGCGCCAGTTCGGTTCCACCGAGCACCTGTCCACCGAGGCCATCGCGGCGTTCGTCGACGGTGAGTTGCGGATGAACGCACACCTGCGCGCCGCGCATCATCTTTCGCTGTGCGCCGAGTGCGCGATCGAAGTCGATGATCAGAGCCGGGCGCGTTCCGCGCTGCGCGACTCTCATCCGATCCGGATTCCGAGCGCGCTGCTCGGACTGTTGTCGGCGATTCCGCAATGTTCGCCCGACGACGCGACATCGCGACCAGCAGAGCCGATATCCGAACGTTTCGCCGACCGCGACCCGCGCGACCCGCGTAAGCGCCGCTAGTTTGGGCCGACCAGCAACGAACCGTGGATACTAGGGTGGACACGGACAACGCGGCGCCGGTGTATCGCCCAGCTACCAGGCCTGCCTCAAGAGCAACTCAGACGAGGATTTGAAGAGGATTACGTGACCTCCGACAACGGCAACGACAGCGGTGAAAACAGCCGACCTCGGCTAGCGCCGCGCCCAATCTCCCGGCCACCGGTCGACGCTGCTTCGCGTCAAGCGTTCGGTCGCCCCGACGGACTGCAGGGATCGTTTGTCGCGGAGCGAGTGCGCCCGGCGAAGTACCGGGACGAGACTGAATTCAGGCCCCACGATCAAGCGGCCGATCCGGTTCTGCAGGAGGCGTTCAGCCGTCCCGTCGGAGGCGCCGACTCACTGCAACGCCACCCTGTCGATGCCGGTGCGCTGGCTGCCGAGAAAAACGGGGCCGGGGCGGACGAGCCGGACGATCCCTGGCGCGATCCTGCCGCGGCCGCCGCTCTGGGGTTGCCCGCGGTGGCCCCGCCGGAGCCACCAACCGTGCCGGGTTACAGCGGCAAGCTGGGTGTGCGCGACGTGCTGTTCGGCGGCAAGGTGTCCTACCTCGCTCTGGCTGTCCTGGTCCTCATCGCGCTGCTCATCGGCACCCTTGGCGGGGTGATCGGCCGCAAGACGGCCGAAGTCGTCGAGGCGTTCACCACCTCGAAGGTGACGCTGTCGACCCCCGGCAACACCGAACTGCCGGCGGGCCGGTTCGCCAAGGTGGCGGCAGCGACCGCCGGCGCCGTGGTGACCGTCGAATCGAAGAGCGACCAAGAGGGCATGCAGGGCTCGGGCGTCGTCATCGACGGCCACGGTTACATCGTCACGAACAACCACGTCATTTCCGAGGCGGCCAACAACCCCAGCCAGTTCAAGACGACCGTGGTTTTCAACGACGGCAAAGAGGTGCCCGCGAACCTGGTGGGCCGCGATCCCAAGACCGACCTGGCCGTGCTCAAGGTCGACAACGTCGACAATCTCAGCGTGGCCCAGCTCGGCGATTCGGACAAGGTGCGCGTCGGCGACGAGGTGCTGGCCGCGGGTGCGCCGTTGGGCCTGCGCAGCACGGTGACCCACGGCATCATCAGCGCTCTGCACCGCCCGGTCCCGTTGTCCGGGGAGGGCTCTGACACCGACACCGTGATCGACGCCATCCAGACCGACGCCTCGATCAACCACGGCAACTCCGGCGGCCCGCTGATCGACATGAATTCTCAGGTGATCGGCATCAACACCGCGGGTAAATCATTGTCGGACAGCGCGAGCGGGCTGGGTTTTGCGATCCCGGTCAACGAGGTGAAACAGGTTACCCAGACGCTGATTAAAGACGGCAAGATCGTGCACCCGACGCTGGGGATCAGCACCCGGTCGGTGAGCAACGCGATCGCGGCGGGCGCGCAAGTCGCCAACGTGAAGGCGGGAAGTCCTGCGCAGAAGGGCGGGATCCTGGAAAACGACGTGATAGTCAAGGTCGGCAATCGTAAGGTCGCCGACTCCGACGAGTTCGTCGTCGCCGTGCGGCAATTGGCGATCGGGCAGGACGCACCGATAGAGGTGGTCCGCGATGGTCGGCACGTCACGCTGACGGTGAAACCCGACGCCGATACCAGCTAGATGTTCGCCAACCTGAGCTGGGAACACCTCCTCGTCCTTGTTGTGGCCGGCCTGGTGATTCTTGGGCCGGAGCGACTTCCGGGTGCCATCCGGTGGACGTCGACCGCGCTGCGGCAGGCGCGCGAATACCTCAGCGGTGTCACCAATCAGCTGCGCGAGGATATCGGGCCCGAATTCGACGATCTGCGCGCGCCGCTCAGCGAGCTGCAGAGGCTGCGGGGTATGACGCCGCGCGCCGCGCTGACCAAACATCTGCTGGACGGCGACGACTCCATTTTCACGGGGAACTTCGACCGCCCGGCCGTTAATGGGGCGCCGAAGCCAGTCGAGCAGTCGACGCCCCCTGCGAGGCCGACGGATCGCCCCACCGGACCGGCGCCGTTCGACTCCGACGCGACCTAGCGGTTAGCCCGCGAGCGTGCGCGGTTGTACGCATTTTGCGGCGTGTCGTCGTACAGACACGCACGCTCGCGGCGGTGGAGCGGCAGCGAACGGGGGCGAGGCTAGCGGCGGGTCGGGTCGAGCCCCAGCGACATGCCCGCCAGCCCGCGCCGTCGTGACGACAGGCTGTCGGCGATGCCAAGCAATTCCTTGCCGGCCGCAGAGTCGGGCGCGCTGAGCACGATCGGCACGCCCGAATCGCCGGCGGCCACCAGTGCGGGATCCAGCGGGATCTGGCCCAGCAGCGGCACGTCGGCCCCGACTGCCCGGGACAGCCGCTCGGCGACCTGCCGGCCGCCGCCCTCGCCGAAGACCTGCAGCGTTGAGCCGTCCGGCAACGCAAGTCCGGACATGTTCTCCACCACGCCGACGATGCGCTGGCGGGTTTGCAGCGCGATGCTGCCGGCCCGCTCGGCGACCTCGGCCGCGGCCAGTTGTGGGGTGGTCACCACCAGGATCTCGGCGTTCGGGATCAGCTGAGCCACCGAGATGGCGATGTCGCCCGTTCCGGGCGGCAGGTCGAGGAGCAGCACGTCCAGATCGCCCCAATACACATCGGCCAGGAACTGCTGCAGTGCCCGGTGCAGCATCGGGCCGCGCCACACCACCGGCGTATTGCCCTCGGTGAACTGGGCGATCGAGATGACCTTCACCTCATGGGCGATGGGCGGCAGGATCATCGACTCAACCTGGGTGGGCCGGTCGGTGGTGCCCATCATCCGGGGGATGGAATGGCCGTGAATATCGGCGTCGAGCACGCCGACCGACACGCCTCGTGCGGCCATCGCGGCGGCGAGATTGACTGTGACGCTGGACTTTCCGACCCCGCCCTTGCCGGATGCCACCGCATAGACCCGGGTCAGCGAGCTGGGCTGGGCGAACGGGATGACGGGTTCGCGGGCGTCGCCGCGTAACTGCTTGCGCAGCTCGGTGCGCTGCTCGTCGTTCATTACGTCCAGGCTGACCTTCACCGCGCCGGTGCCCGGGACGTCGGCGACGACTTCGCTGACGCGGTTGGTGATCTCGGTCTTCTTCGGGCAGCTCGCGGTGGTCAGGTTGATCGTGACATGCACGGCGCCGTCGCGTTCCACGTCGATGCTTTTGACCATCCCGAGCTCGGTGATGGGGCGCCGCAGTTCGGGATCGATCACCTTTGCCAGTGCGGTGCGGATAGCCGCGCTCAGGTCGGCAGCGTCATGACGGGACATTACCGCCGAGTGTAGGCGAGACCGCGGACGGTGCGGCCGGCACCGAGGTGGTGAGCGTAAGGGCACGGCGATTCGCGGCGAGGTTTTTCGCCGTGTGGTTACGCTCGGCGACTAATGCCGGGCCGGCTTGGGCGATGGCGACGCTTTCGGGGGTGCCGGCGCCTGGCTGGTCGGGGGTGCTTCCGGGGGAGGACCACCGGGAGGGACGGCCAGCGGATCGGGGGGCGGTGCATCCGCGGGCGCGGCGGGCGGAAGCCCGGCCGGCGGCGTCGATGGCGGGACAGCGGGAGGGGCCGGCGGAAGGCCTACTGGCGGTGGAAATGCCGGCGGCGGGCCCAGCCCGGGTGCGGGCGCCCCGGGTGGCTGGCTCTGTGAGTCGATGCAGATCAGTGTGCAGCCAGGCAGCTGCGTCTGTGACTGCGGCGGCGTGGCGGGGGTCATCCAGGGGAACATCGGTGACTGACTGGGCAGCTGAGATTGGCCGAGGTCGATCATCGGTATCTGCGCTAACGGGTCGCTCATCGGCACGCCCATGACGTTCAGCGGCAGGCCGGGCCCGAGTCCCTCCGGGTGCTCGTCGTGAGCGTCGCCGAGCGGGGGCGGCGCTCCGGTGATCGGCGGCAGGTCGACCGGGACGACGCCGGTGGCGTAGGCCGAGGCCCAGCCCAGCACGTTCTGGGCATAGGACATCGAGTTGTTGTAGCGCAGGATCGCGGCCAGGACCTGCGACGGGTCGCGCAGGTTGAGGCCACCGCTGCACAAGTACCGGGCCGCTGCCAGCGTGGCGTCGAACAGGTTCTGGGGGTCGGCTAGGCCGTCGCCGTCGCCGTCGGACGCGTACCGCGCCCAGGTGCCGGGTAAGAACTGCATCGGCCCCATTGCCTGCGCGTACGTCACGCGACTGCCGACGGTGGTGGAGGGAATCACCTCGTTGCCGGGCAGGGTGCCATCCAGCACCGGACCGTAGATCGGGCGTACTGCGGTGCCGTGGGCGTCGACTGCGCCGCCGCCTGCGTGGCCCGACTCGATGCGCCCGATCCCGGCCAGCACGTTCCAGCTGATCCCGCAGCCGGGGGCGGCGACGGCCATCTTCTGCTCGGCATTGCGGTAGGCGGACAGTGCGATCATCGGAATGCCGAGCGCGCCTGGCGCATTCACGATCATCGCTGACGGCGGGGCCGACAATGCGCCCTGGGCGACGCGGAAGTCGGCCGGCGGACGCTCCATGGCGATGACGACCGGGCCGGAGAGATCAGGGACGGCGGGGGAAACCGCGGCGACCTCGGCGATGGCGGTACGAACCGACGGGGCATTTCCGGGCACTGTGGATCCCGCGACGCCCGGCATGGTGGGTGCCGCGCCGCCGGGCATGGTGGGTCCCGCGCCGCCGACGGCGCCGGCGAATACCAGCGGAACGAGCAGAGCTACGCCGAATGCCGGCGATCGCGTTGCCTGGAGTGTCCGCTTCCGATCCGCCGCGGCGGCCGGGCGTGCACCCCGACGTCCCCCAATGCGCACTCGACTGTCCTCAAAGCTATGGCGGTCAGGAAATAATCTGTTGTTAACGTTCGTGAACTAGATCACCATACATAACCCTTGTGACGGGAGTGGCGCAATGGTGGATCTGGGCTCAGCCGGATTTCGTCGCACTGCGGTCCAGACCGTCACCTGGTTGATCTGGGGTTTCTGGCTGTAGGCCGATCAACACAGAGCGCAGCTGTTCCAGCTCGTCACGCAGATATTCTCGGGTCACGACCTCGCCGACAGCCAGCCTCAACGCGGCCAGCTCACGGGCCAGATACTCGGTGTCGGCCTTGGTCTCCGCGGCGCGACGACGATCGGCGTCCAGCGAGACGCGGTCCCGGTTCTCCTGCCGATTCTGGGCCAGCAGAATCAGCGGCGCCGCATACGCGGCCTGCGTGGAGAAAGCCAGATTGAGCAGGATGAAGGGGTAAGGGTCGAAGCGTTGCTCGATCGCGACCAGGTTGAAAACGATCCAAATGATCACGATGACGGTCTGGATCAACAGATAGCGACCGGTCCCGAAGAAGCGCGCGAGGGCCTCGGTGCTCTGCCCAACCGTCTCGGGGTCCAGGCGCAGCGAGATCCCGCGCGACGTCCGGGGGGTGTACAGCCGTCGTGGTTCCGTGGTTTTGCTCACGCGGATTCTCCGGTTCCATCAAGGCGGCGGACGGTGTCCAACTCCTGCACATCCGCGCGCCAGTCGTGCGGCAGCAGGTGATCGAGGAGGTCGTCCACGGTTACGGCTCCCAACAGGTGGTTTTCATCGTCGACCACCGGCCCGCAGACCAGGTTGTAGGCAGCGAAGTACCGGGTCACCGTGGCAAGCGGGGTTTCCGCGGTCAGGGCGAGCAGGTCGGTGTCGGTGATTCCGCCGACCGAGCTGCTCGGCGGTTCGCGAAGCAGCCGTTGCAAGTGCACGCAGCCCAGGTAGAGCCCGGTGGGCGTGGCGGTCGGTGGTTGGGTCACGAACACCATTGACGACAGTGCGGTGGTGAGGTCGGGATCACGGATCCGGGCCAGGGCCTCGGCAACTGTGGTGTCCGCGGTCAGCACTACGGGATCGGAGGTCATCAACCCGCCCGCGGTGTCGGGGGAGTATTTCAGCAGCCGTCGCACCGGTGCTGATTCCCCGGGGCCCATCCGGTTCAGCAACATCTCGGCCTCGGTCGGGCTCATCATGCCGAGCAGGTCGGCGGCATCGTCAGGATCCATCTCCTCGAGCACATCGGCCGCGCGTTCGGTGCCCAACTGCGACAACACGTCGGCCTGCTGCGACTCGGGCAACTCCTGCAGGATGTCGGCCAACCGTTCATCGTCGAGGGCCTTGAACACGTCGTACTGCCTCTTGGGCGGCAGCCCACGGATGGCGTCCGCCACGTCGACCGCGCGGCGTCCCTCGAACTGATGCAGTAACTGTGCCACCGCCTGGCCCGGCATCGACAACGCCGACGGCGTCAAACCCTGCACGCTTTGCCAGTCCACCACGTGCGCTGGGCCGCGCCGTCCCAGCCGTCGCTGACTGCGGACCGCTACCCGGGTCACCAGCCAGTCGCGGGTTCGGCTCTGCTCGATACCCAAGTCGGTGATCACTACGTCAAGGCCGGCCAGCTCCGGCAGTTCAGGATCGTTGACCGTGACCGGGGTGTCGAGCACCTGACCGATAACCAGCACCTCACCCAGCCGCTGGTCGAAGCGGCTCAGCGAAACACTGCCCGTGTTGAGCGTCACCGCGTTGGGCTCGATTGACGAGACCCTGAGCATCGGGATGAAAACGCTGCGGCGGGTAGCCAAATCGACGACCAGCCCCAGGACGCGCGGCTGCTGGCGGACGATGCTGAGGCTGATCACGACATCGCGGACGCGCCCGAATGATTCGCCCAACGGACCCAGCACCAACATCCGCGCGAGCCGCGCCGCGTAAACCCTGTCGACCGATCCCATGAGGGAGAGCCTAGGCATCGGCGCCCCGGATGGCAGCGGCCATGTCGTGTCCGTTTCCGCGGTGGCGACGTGTTTGTTTGTAGGTTGCCTGGCGGTCGCCTAGATAGGGTGGAAGAACTAGAGATGAAACAAAGGCCGAGGCGGAGCAGAATGAGCAGCGATGACTAGCCCCTTCCAGCCTAGACAGGTTCCCGGCGCGCCGCCGCCAGGTGCGGGCGCGGGTCGGCGCGGGGTGCCCGGGCTGCCGACTCGGCCGAAGGGTTGGCCGGTCGGGTCGTATCCCACCTACGCCGAGGCGCAGCGGGCCGTCGACTACCTGTCCGACCAGCAGTTCCCGGTCCAGCAGGTAACCATCGTCGGCGTCGACCTGATGCAGGTGGAGCGGGTAACCGGCCGGCTGACGTGGACCAAGGTGCTCGGTGGTGGCGTACTGAGCGGCGCCTGGCTTGGCCTGTTCATCGGATTGGTACTCGGATTCTTCAGTCCCAGTTCGGCGGGCGCCTGGGGCGCGCTGATCACCGGTCTGGTGGCCGGAGTGTTCTTCGGGCTGATCACGTCCGCGGTTCCGTATGCAATGGCGCGTGGTACAAGGGATTTCAGCTCGACCATGCAATTGGTGGCCGGTCGTTACGACGTACTCTGCGATCCGCAGAACGCGGAGAAAGCGCGGGATCTGCTGGCGCGCCTTGCGATCTGACGCTCCAGGCAGTCGCTGCAGGCGCGCACGCCGGGTCGGCGCAGTCGTGCTGGTCGCCCTTACCGCCGCGTCGGTGGCGTCGGCGTGCGGGTCCGGCCACGGGCTGGTGATCAGCTTCTATACGCCGGCCACCGACGGTGCCACATTCGGCGAGGTTGCCCACCGCTGCACCGAGCGGTCCGGCGGCAGGTTCGCCATCACGCACGTGAGTCTCGCCAGGTCCCCCGATGAGCAGCGATTGCAACTGGCCCGGCGGCTGACCGGCCACGACCGCACCCTGGACGTGATGGCGATGGACGTGGTGTGGACCGCGGAATTCGCCGAAGCGGGTTGGGCGCTGCCGCTTTCGGAAGATCCGGCGGGGCTGGCCGAGGTGGACGCCACCGACGATACCCTGCCGGGCCCGCTGGCAACCGCCACCTGGAAGCGCAGGCTGTACGCCGCTCCCGTCACCACCAACACCCAATTACTCTGGTATCGAACTGATTTGATGAGCCAGCCGCCGCAGAGCTGGAACGCCATGGTGGTCGACGCGACGCGGCTGCATGCGGGCGGCGGCCCCGGCTGGATTGCGGTGCAGGCCAACGAGGGTGAGGGTCTGGTGGTGTGGTTCAACACCCTGTTGGTGAGCGCCGGCGGCCAGGTGCTCTCCGAGGACGGCCGTCACGTCACCCTGACCGATACCCCCGAACACCGGGCCGCCACCGTGGCCGCGCTGCGGATCATCAAATCGGTGGCCACCGCGCAAGGAGCCGACCCGTCGATCACCCGGACCGACGAGGGCTCCGCACGGTTGGCGGTCGAACAGGGCAGGGCCGCGCTCGAGGTCAACTGGCCGTTCGTGCTGGCGTCGATGTTGGAGAACGCGGTGAAGGGCGGCGTGCCCTTTCTTCCGCTCAACCGGATTCCCGAATTGGCCGGCAGCATCAACGGCTTCGGGACGTTCATGCCCAATGACGAACAGTTCCGCATCGCCTACGAGGCCAGCCGGAAGGTCTTCGGTTTCGCGCCGTACCCGGGCGTGCTTCCCGGCGCGCCGGCCAAAGTGACGATCGGCGGACTGAATTTGGCGGTGGCCAGCACATCCACTCACAAAGCCGAAGCCTTTGAAGCCGTCAGATGCCTGCGCAACCTGGAGAATCAGAAGTACACCTCGATCAACGGGGGCCTGCCGGCGGTACGGACCTCGTTGTACTCCGACCCGGAATTCCAGGCGAAGTACCCGATGCACAGCGAAATACGCCAACAGCTCACCGACGCCGCGATGCGACCCGCGACACCGGTCTATCAGGCGGTGTCGCTGCGGCTGTCGGCGGCGCTGAGCCCCGTCACCGAGATCGACCCGGACAGGACGGCCGACAAGCTCACCACCCAGGTGCAGAAGGCCATCGACGGGAAAGGGCTGCTGCCTTGACCGCCCTGACCGGCCTTTCCCACACCGGTAATCGCAGAGCCGAACAGCGACTGGCATTCATTCTGGTTGCACCCGCGGCGTTTTTGATGCTCGCGGTGACGGCGTATCCGATCGGTTACGCAGTGTGGCTGAGCCTGCAGCGCAATAACCTCGCCACCCCCCGCGACACCGCATTCATCGGCCTGGCCAATTACCAAACGATCTTGACCGACCGATACTGGTGGACGGCGCTCGCGGTGACGCTGGCGATCACGGTGGCATCGGTGTCGATCGAGTTCGTGCTGGGCCTATCGCTGGCGCTGGTGATGCATCACACCCTGATCGGCAGAGGGCTGGTGCGCACCGCGGTGCTCATCCCGTACGGCATCGTCACGGTGGCCGCGTCGTACAGCTGGTACTACGCCTGGACGCCCGGTACCGGGTATCTGGCCAATCTGCTGCCGCAGGGCAGCGCGCCGCTGACCGAACAGATCCCGGCGCTGGGCGTCGTCGTGATCGCCGAGGTCTGGAAGACCACCCCCTTCATGTCGCTGCTGCTGTTGGCGGGGCTGGCGCTGGTTCCCGAGGATCTACTCAGAGCCGCGCACGTCGACGGCGCCGGCGCGTGGCGGCGGCTGACGAGGATCATCTTGCCGATCATCAAGCCCGCGGTCGTGGTTGCGCTGCTCTTCCGGACGCTGGACGCCTTCCGCATTTTCGACAACATCTATGTGCTGACCCAGGGCGAATACAACACCGATTCGGTGTCGATCCTGGGCTACGACAACCTGTTCAAGGGCTTCAACGTGGGGCTCGGCTCGGCGATCAGCGTGCTGATTTTTCTTTGCGTGGGGTTGATCGCGATCGTCTTCATCAAGGTGTTCGGCGCGGCGGCGCCAGGCGGTAATAACGATGGCCGCTAACTGGGGAGGCGCAACGGTGGGCGCGCGGCGCGCCGTGTTTTGGGTCGTCATCGACATGTTGGTGGTGCTGTACGCGCTGATTCCGGTGCTGTGGATTCTCAGCCTGTCACTCAAACCGACCTCAACGGTCAGGGACGGCCGGCTGATTCCGTCGACGATAACCTTCGACAACTACCGCGGCATCTTTCGCGGCGACTTCTTCACGTCTGCGCTGATCAACTCCGTCGGAATCGGGTTGACCAGCACCGTGATTGCCGTGGTGCTCGGCGCGATGGCGGCCTACGCGATTGCCCGGCTTAATTTCCCCGGCAAGCGACTGCTCATCGGAACCACCCTGCTGATCACCATGTTCCCGGCGATCTCGCTGGTCACACCGCTGTTCAATATCGAACGCGCCGTCGGCCTGTTCGACACCTGGCCCGGGCTGATCCTGCCCTACATCACCTTTGCGTTGCCCCTCGCCATCTACACGTTGTCGGCGTTCTTCCGGGAAATCCCATGGGATTTGGAAAAGGCCGCGAAGATGGACGGCGCCACGCCCGGTCAGGCTTTCCGCAGGGTGATCGTCCCGCTCGCCGCGCCGGGACTGGTCACCGCCGCGATCCTGGTGTTCATCTTCGCCTGGAACGACTTGCTGCTCGCGCTCTCGCTGACCGCCACCAAGGCGGCGATCACCGCGCCGGTGGCAATCGCCAACTTCACCGGCAGTTCTCAATTCGAGGAGCCAACCGGATCGATCGCGGCCGGCGCGATGGTGATTACGGTTCCTATCATCGCCTTTGTTCTAATCTTCCAACGACGAATTGTTGCCGGGTTGACCTCTGGCGCTGTGAAGGGATAGCGCGATGGCCGAGATTGTGCTGGAGCACGTCAGTAAGAGTTACCCCGACGGCGCCACAGCGGTGCAGGACCTGAACATCACCATCGCCGACGGCGAATTCCTGATCCTGGTCGGGCCGTCCGGGTGTGGCAAGACCACGACGCTGAACATGATTGCCGGGCTTGAGGATATCTCGTCTGGCGAGCTGCGGATCGGCGGCGAACGGGTGAACGAGAAGCCGCCCAAAGACCGCGACATCGCCATGGTGTTCCAGTCTTACGCGCTGTACCCGCATATGACGGTGCGGCAGAATATCGCGTTCCCGCTGACGCTGGCGAAGATGAAGAAGGCGGACATCGCGCAGAAGGTCTTGGAGACGGCCGAGACCCTTGATCTGACTGAGCTGCTGGACCGCAAGCCGTCCCAGTTGTCGGGTGGGCAGCGACAGCGCGTTGCGATGGGCCGGGCAATCGTGCGCCATCCCAAGGCATTCTTGATGGACGAGCCGCTGTCCAACCTGGACGCCAAGCTGCGGGTGCAGATGCGCGGCGAGATCGCCCGGCTGCAGAAGAGGCTGGGCACCACAACCGTTTACGTCACCCATGACCAGACCGAGGCCATGACGCTGGGCGACCGCGTGGTGGTGATGCACGGCGGCGTCGCGCAGCAGATCGCCACCCCCGATGAGCTCTACGAGCGTCCCGCCAATCTCTTTGTCGCCGGCTTCATCGGCTCGCCGGCGATGAATTTCTTCCCCGCCACGCTCACCCCTACCGGACTGGCCCTGCCGTTCGGCGAGGTGATGCTGACGCCGGAAATCCAGGCGACAATCGCAACACACCCGAAGCCGGACAACGTCATCGTCGGGGTCCGTCCCGAGCATCTGGCCGATGCCGCGTTGATCGATGGCTATCAGCGCATCAGGGCGCTGGTCTTCAAGGCGAAGGTCGATCTGGTCGAATCGCTGGGAGCCGACAAATACGTCTACTTCACCACCGCGAGCTCCGACGTGCATTCGGCTCAGTTGGACGAGCTGGTCGCCGAATCGGAATTGCCGGCAAATCAATTTGTCGCAAGGGTTCCCGCTGAGTCGAAGGCGGCCCTCGGACAGTCGATCGAGGTAGCTTGTGACACAACAAAACTTGCGGTTTTCGACGCCGATTCCGGAATAAACCTCACCATTGCCGCGCCGCCCGCAACCGAGTGACACAAGTCCCGGACCAAGTACGCGAACACCTGCGCACCCACTTCGCTCAGGCCGGTTTCGGCGGCCTTCACGCCGAACCCGATTCCGCCAGCGTGACGTTTCTGGGTACTCAACCCATCGAGGTGCTGCGATTCCGCCCCGGGGCCGACGGACTGGTGCATTACGTGTCGTTAGGGTGCTCGCGCCATCCGATGACCGATCCGACGCAAGCCCTCGTCGACCAAGAGCGCGGCCCGCGTGCCGAAGTCGTTCTGCGCCTGCGAGATCCGGGGCCGGTCAGCGGGCTGGCGCGCAGCCTGGCGGTACTGGCGGCGACGCCGGCCGTCGACGGCGTGGTGCTGATCGCCGACGCACTGATCGACCTCGGCGCGCCTTTATGGGCGCGACCGTCCGGGCGGGCGCCGTTCACCGCGGTGTTGTTGGGCCGCAGCGGCATCCCCGATTTGCCGCTCGAACCGCCCCGAGACCCCGTCAGCTTTCTCGCGGCGACCCCCGTCACCGCCACCGAGGCGGCCTGGGTGCGACTCAAAGGCGCCGAGGCGATGCGACAGGCGTGGCAGAACGACGGCGTCGATGTGCTGGATCCGAATCGCCCAGCAGCCCAACCCAGTTAGTGCGCGAGCTAGTTGGCGCGCGAGCAGACGCAAAGGCCCCCGACACGCCGATGAATTGGGCGCTTTTGTGTCTGCTCGGCCCAACTACGATGCGCTACAGCCAGTTCTGGTTACGGAAGTTGCGGTACAGGAAAAGGCAGACGCATGACCATGATGCCGATCACCGCCGGGTAGCCCCAGTGCCACTTCAGCTCGGGCATGAACTCGAAGTTCATGCCATAGATGCCGGCGATCATGGTGGGCACCGCCACGATGCCGGCCCAGGCCGATATCTTGCGCATGTCGGAGTTCTGCTGCATGCCCACCCGGGCCAGCGCGGCCTGCACCAGCGAGTTCAGCATGTCGTCGTAGCTGGCGATCTGGTCCGCGGCCGCCGTCTGGTGGTCGCCGACGTCGCGCAGATAGCGCCGCACTTCTTTCGAGATCAGGTCCCTGTTCTCGATCTGCAATCGGTGGAACGCCTGGGACAGCGGGGTCACGCACCGGCGTAGTTCGACGACCTCGCGTTTGAGCAGGTAAATCGGTTCGACGTCCAGCGTGCGGCCCGGGGAGAACGCCACTTCTTCGATGACGTCGATATCGCATTCCATCAGATGGGTCACCTCGAGGTAGTGATCCACGACGTAGTCGGCGATGGCGTGCATGACCGCGTACGGACCCAGCCGCAGCTGCTCGGGGTCGGCATCCATCCGCTTGCGCACCTCGGACAGTCCGCCGTGCTCGCCATGGCGGACCGTGACCACGAAATCCTTGCCGACGAAGATCATCACCTCGCCTGTTTCGACAATCTCGCGGGCCAGCACCACGGATTCGTGCGGGACGTAATTGATGGTCTTCAGGACAAGAAACAGCGTGTCGTCGTATCGCTCCAGCTTGGGCCGCTGATGAGCGACCACAGCGTCCTCGACGGCCAACGGGTGCAGCCCGAAAACGTCTGCCACGTTCTGCATCTCGGTCTCATCGGGCTCGTGCAAGCCGATCCAGACGAATGCCTCGTGCCCCAGCAGTTCGATCTCGCGCACCTTGCTCAGTGCGGCGGCGTAGGTGTACTTCCCGGAGCAGCCGATGGCCTTCGACGTAGATGCCGCAGTCGACCAATGGCGGAGAGTGACGCACGGGAGCGGGGCGCTCGTTCTGCGGCGGCACGAGTGCTCTCAGCGGTTCAGGCAATGCGTCTAACCCCTCGAACATCTCAACCTCCCATCGCAGCGCGGGTCTGACCGGGCGGTGCTTCATGCTACGCGTCCAGGCGAAACGCGGCATGGAGTATCTGGGCCCGCCGCTGGTCGGTAGCCGTTGCCCGACTCATCCCGCGGGAACTAGGTCTGGTGTTGGACCGGAGGTTTCGGCCCAGCACGGGTGCGCTAGTTTCGACATGGTTCCGTCCGGGACCGAAATCTTCACATCCCGACCTTCTCCATAGGAGTAAACCCAAGTGAGTGCAAGTCCTCTCAAGGTCGCCGTCACCGGCGCGGCGGGCCAGATCGGCTACAGCCTGTTGTTCCGCCTGGCTAGCGGCTCGCTGCTGGGACCCGACCGCCCGATCGAGCTGCGGCTGCTCGAGATCGAGCCCGCGCTCAAGGCGCTCGAGGGTGTCGTGATGGAACTCGATGACTGCGCGTTTCCGCTGCTGGCGGGTGTCAAGATCGGGGCGGACCCGAACAAGATCTTCGACGGGGTGAACCTGGCCCTGCTGGTCGGCGCCCGCCCCCGCGGCCCGGGCATGGAGCGCGGTGACCTGCTGGAGGCCAACGGCGCGATCTTCACCGCGCAGGGCAAGGCCCTCAACTCGGTCGCCGCCGCCGACGTCCGCGTCGGCGTGACCGGCAACCCGGCCAACACCAACGCGCTGATTGCGTCGTCCAACGCCCCCGACATCCCGAAGGAGCGGTTCTCCGCGCTGACCCGGCTCGACCACAACCGGGCCATCTCGCAGCTGGCCAAGAAGACCGGCGCCGCCGTCACCGACATCAAGAAGGTGACGATCTGGGGCAACCACTCGGCCACCCAGTACCCCGACATCTTCCACGCCGAGATCAAGGGCAAGAACGCCGTCGAGGTCGTCAACGACCAGTCCTGGATCGAGAACGATTTCATCCCGACGGTCGCCAAGCGCGGCGCCGCGATCATCGACGCGCGCGGCGCCTCGTCGGCCGCCTCGGCCGCGTCTGCGACTACCGATGCGGCCCGGGACTGGCTGCTCGGCAGCCCGGCGGGCAACTGGGTTTCGATGGCGGTCGTTTCCGACGGCTCCTACGGCGTGCCGGAGGGGCTGATCTCCTCGTTCCCGGTCACCACCAAGGACGGCAACTGGTCGATCGTGCAGGGCCTGGAGATCGACGAGTTCTCCCGCGCCCGCATCGACAAATCGACCGCCGAGCTGGCCGAAGAGCGTGACGCCGTCACGGAGTTGAAGCTGATCTGACCGAATTAGCCCTACTAATCAGTAGTCAGTACCCTGGGCAAGTGTCCGAAAAGCGTGAAAACCCCCAGGTCGTCATCAGCGACGAGGAGATCTTCGAGGCGCACGTGGGCGGCAAGCTTTCCGTAGGCCTGACGGCGCCGCTGGACACCCAGCGCTCCCTGTCGATCGCCTACACCCCCGGCGTGGCGCAGGTCAGTCGCGCGATCGCCGCCGATCACACCCTGGCCGCCCGCTATACCTGGGCCAACCGGCTGGTCGCGGTCGTCAGCGACGGCAGCGCGGTGCTCGGTTTGGGCGACATCGGGCCGGCGGCGTCACTGCCGGTGATGGAGGGCAAGTGCGCCCTGTTCAAAGAGTTCGGCGGCCTCGACGCGATCCCGCTCGTGCTGGACACCAAGGACCCCGACGAGATCGTCGAAACCCTGGTGCGACTGCGCCCAACATTCGGCGCTGTCAACCTCGAGGACATCTCCGCTCCGCGCTGCTTCGAGATCGAACAACGAGTCATCGAGGCGCTGGATTGCCCCGTGATGCACGACGACCAGCACGGTACGGCGGTTGTGGTGCTGGCGGCGATGTTCGGCGCGAGCAAGTTGCTCGGTCGGGACATGCCGACTCTGAGAGTGGTGGTGTCCGGGGCCGGAGCCGCGGGTGTGGCATGCACGAATCTTCTTCTCACCATGGGGGTTTCGGACATCACCGTGCTCGACTCCCGGGGCATTCTGCACACCGGGCGCGACGATATGAACGATGTCAAGGCCGACCTGGCGCGACGCACCAATCCCGACGGCCTGTCGGGCGGCTTGGTGGAGGCGCTCAACGGTGCCGACGTATTCCTCGGGGTGTCCGGGGGAGTGGTCCCCGAGGACTTGATCGCCACGATGGCGCCCGGCGGGATCGTGTTCGCGCTGTCCAACCCAGACCCGGAGATACACCCCAGCGTCGCGGCCAAGTACGCGGCGGTGGTGGCAACTGGCCGCAGTGACTTCCCGAACCAAATCAACAACGTGCTCGCGTTCCCGGGGATTTTCCGCGGCGCACTGGATGCCGGGGCGCGCCAGATCACCGAAAGGATGAGGATCGCGGCGGCCGAAGCCATTTTCTCCGTCGTCAGCGCCGATCTCGCGCTGGACCGTATTGTCCCGAGCCCATTGGACCCTCGCGTCGGGGAAGCGGTTGCCAGAGCAGTGGCTCTCGCGGCCGACACCCCCGTGTGAGAAGGCTGGCCGCGCTGCTGCTGGCGGCGCTGCTCACTACGACGCTCATGGCGGGTTGCGCGAGCGAAACCGCCGGCCACCACGCTGCACCCGAGGTGGTGGTCGGGTCCGCGCCTGATGCCGGGTCGACGCTGTTGGCCGCTCTTTACCTCGCCGCGCTGCACTCATACGGTTTCGGCGCGCGCGCCGAGACTGCCGTCGACCCGATGGCGAAGCTGGACTCGGGCGAATTCACCGTCGTCCCGGCCTTCACCGGGCGGGTGTTGCAGACGTTGGAGCCTGACGCGTCGGTGCTTTCCGATGCCCAGGTGTACCGCACGATGGTCTCGGCGTTGCCCGAGGGCGTTGCCGCGGGCGACTACGCCATCTCCGCTGAGGACAAGCCCGTGCTGGTGGTGACTGGGGCAACCGCCAGCGCCTGGGGCGGTAATGACCTGAGCGCGCTGACGAAACACTGCGACGGACTGGTCGTCGGGATCGTCACGGGATTTCCAGCGCCGTCGGTGGTGGGGTCGTGCCGGCTATCCACTCCGCGCGAATTCCCATCTGAGACGGAGCTTTTCGCCGCGCTGCGGGCCGGGCAGCTGACCGCAGCGTGGACCACGACCGCCGACCCGGGCATTCCTGGCGACCTGGTGGCGCTGGCCGACGGCAAACCCGCGCTGATCCAAGGCGAGAACCTGGTGCCGCTGTATCGCCGCAACGCGCTGACCGAACGGCAGCTGCTGGCGATCAATGAAGTGGCCGGGGTGCTCGACACCGCGGCACTGGCCGACATGCGCCGCCAAGTGGCCGGGGGCGCCGACCCGCAGGCGGTGGCCGGCGGCTGGCTTGCCGACCACCCGTTGGGGCGTTGAGCCTTCTCCGCGCCACCGCGCCACCGCGCGCGCACCGCGCCGAGCCTGAATCTGTGGCGTCGGTCCTGTGCACAGGCACTGATTTACGGCCCGTCGGACGCCCTCAACGCAGGCTCGGCGAGTGGGTGCTAGCTTTTGCGCGGCATGACGCGGCCCATGGAGAGCCCGACGATCCGCTGGTAGCCGGACCCCGTCAACCGCACGATTATGTCCAGGACCTTCGCGTCGGCGCCGACCAGCACCCGAGCCTTGTTCTTGCGCACGGCTTCCAGAATTATCTGGGCAGCTCGCTTCGGGCTGGTGCGGGCCAGCCGCTTGTCGAACATTTTGGCCAGCTCGTTCACGTCGAGCCCCTCGGCCGCGGTGGCGTTGCGGGCGATCGCGGTCTTGATGCCGCCGGGGTGCACCGTGGTCACCCCCACCGGGTGGCCGGCCAGCACCATCTCCTGTCGCAGCGCCTCGGTGAAGCCGCGGACCGCGAACTTGGCCGAGTTGTACGCCGCCTGCCCCGGTACCGACATCAGCCCAAACAAGCTGGACACGTTGATGACGTGACCGTCGCCCGACGCGATCAGGTGCGGCAGGAACGCCTTGGTGCCGTTCACGACGCCCCAGAAGTCGACGTCCATCACCCGTTCGATGTCCTTGAACTGGCTGACCTCGACGTCGCCGCTGAAGGCGATGCCGGCGTTGTTGTAGATCTGGTTCACCTTGCCGAAGTGCTCGGCCACCGAGTCGGCGTAGGCCAGAAAGGCCTCGCGTTCGGTCACATCCAGCCGGTCGGCCTTGACGTGTGCGCCGATCGCCTTCAGCTGCTCCTCGGTTTGCGCCAGCCCTTCGACGTCGACGTCGCTGATCGCGACCTTGGCACCGGAACGGCCCAGCTCGAGAGCCAGTGCCTGCCCAATACCCGAACCCGCGCCGGTCACCACGGCGACCTTGCCAGCGAATCCCTCCATGAGCACCCTCCTAAAGCCTGCGAACGTCGAGTTGTTGGGCCGAAATCAGGGGTTTCACCCTGCTAAGTCGACGTTCGGCCGGTTACGCCCCCTTGTTGAGGCTAGCCGGTACCGGCGGTCCGGGGTACTGGCGGGTGGGTCTCAGCCGAACGCGGTGTCGAGGATCTCCTGCTGCTCGACGGCGTGCACCTTCGACGAACCAGACGACGGGGCCGACATGGCGCGGCGCGAGATGCGCTTGATCCCGCTGAGCAGGTCGGGCATCAACTCGGGCAGCGTCAGGCCGATCGACGGCCACGCGCCCTGGTTCGCCGGCTCCTCCTGGACCCAGAAGAACTCCTCGACGTTGTCGTAGCGTTCCAGCGTTTCGCGCAGCCGGCCGCGCGGCAGCGGGGCAAGTTGCTCGAGGCGCACGATCGCGACGTCTTCGCGGTTGTCCTTGGCCTTGCGGGCGGCCAACTCGTAGTAGACCTTGCCGCTGGTCAGCAGGATCCGGGTCACCTTGCTGCGGTCGCCGATGCCGTCTTCGTAGGTGGGTTCCTCCAGCACCGAGCGGAACTTGATCTCGGTGAAGTCCCTGACGTCACTGACCGCGGCCTTGTTGCGCAACATCGACTTTGGCGTAAAGACGATCAACGGGCGCAGCACCCCGTCGAGGGCGTGCCGGCGCAACAGGTGGAAATAGTTCGACGGAGTCGACGGCATCGCGATGGTCATCGACCCCTCGGCCCACAGCTGCAGGAAGCGCTCGATGCGGCCGGACGTGTGGTCCGGGCCCTGCCCCTCGTGCCCGTGCGGCAGCAGCAGCACCACCGTCGACAACTGGCCCCACTTGGCCTCGCCGGAGCTGATGAATTCGTCGATGATCGACTGGGCGCCGTTGACGAAGTCGCCGAACTGCGCCTCCCACAGCACCACCGCCTCCGGGTTGCCCACGGTGTAGCCGTACTCGAAGCCGACGGCGGCGTACTCCGACAGCGGCGAGTCGTAGACCAGGAACTTGCCGCCGGTCGGGGTGCCGTCCGTGTTGGTCGCCAGCAGCTTCAGGGGCGTGAATTCCTCGCCCGTGTTGCGGTCGATGATCACCGAATGCCGTTGGGAGAAGGTGCCGCGCCGGGTGTCTTGGCCGGAGAGCCGCACCAACTTTCCTTCGGCCACCAGCGAACCCAATGCCAGCAGCTCACCGAAGGCCCAGTCGATCTTGCCTTCGTAGGCCATCTCCCGGCGCCGCTCCAGCACCGGCTGCACCCGCGGGTGCGCGGTGAATCCCTCCGGGGCCGCCAGGAATGCGTCGCCGATGCGGGCCAGCAGCGCCTTGTCCACCGCGGTGGACAGCCCCGCCGGGATCATCTGGTCGGCCTCAACCGATTCGCTGGGCTGCACGCCGTGCTTCTCCAGGTCGCGGACCTCGTTGAACACCCGCTCCAGCTGGCCCTGGTAGTCGCGCAGCGCGTCCTCGGCTTCCTTGAGCGAGATGTCGCCGCGGCCGATCAGGGCTTCGGTGTAGCTCTTGCGCGCCCCGCGCTTGGTGTCGACGACGTCGTACATGGCCGGGTTGGTCATCGACGGGTCGTCGCCCTCGTTGTGCCCGCGCCGGCGGTAGCACAGCATGTCGATGACGACGTCCTTCTTGAACTTCTGCCGGAAGTCCACGGCCAGCTTCGCCACCCACACGCACGCTTCCGGGTCGTCGCCGTTGACGTGGAAGATCGGCGCGCCGATCATCTTTGCGACGTCGGTGCAGTACTCGCTGGATCGGGAGAATTCCGGCGCGGTGGTGAACCCGATCTGGTTGTTGACGATGATGTGGATGGTGCCGCCGACGCGGTAGCCCGGCAGGTTAGCCATGTTCAGCGTCTCGGCGACCACGCCCTGGCCGGCGAACGCCGCGTCACCGTGCATCACGATCGGCACGACCGAGAACGCTTTGTCGTCGCCGTCGTCTTCCGAGCCCCGGTCGAGTAGATCCTGCTTGGCCCGGACCAGACCCTCCACCACCGGGTCCACGGCTTCCAGGTGCGACGGGTTGGCGGTCAGTGAAACCTGAATGTCGTTGTCGCCGAACATCTGCAGGTAGATTCCGGTGGCGCCGAGGTGGTATTTGACGTCGCCGGAGCCGTGCGCCTCGGACGGGTTCAGATTGCCTTCGAACTCGCTGAAGATCTGCGAGTACGGCTTGCCGACGATGTTGGCCAACACGTTGAGCCGGCCGCGGTGCGGCATCGCGATGACCACTTCGTCCAGGCCATGCTCGGCGCACTGGTCGATGGCCGCGTCCATCATGGGGATCACGCTTTCGGCGCCTTCAAGCGAGAAGCGCTTCTGCCCAACGTATTTGGTCTGCAAGAAGGTCTCAAAGGCCTCGGCGGCGTTCAGCTTGCTCAGGATGTATTTCTGTTCGGCCACAGTCGGTTTGACGTGTTTGGTCTCGACCCGCTCTTCCAGCCACTCCTGTTGTTCGGGCTCGAGGATGTGGGTGTACTCGACGCCGATGTGGCGGCAATAGGCGTCGCGCAGCAAGCCCAGAACGTCGCGCAGCTTCTTGTACTCAGAACCGCCAAAGCCGTTGACCTTGAACACCCGATCCAGGTCCCACAGCGTCAGGCCATGCGTCAGCACCTCGAGGTCGGGGTGACTGCGGAACCGGGTGGTATCCAAACGCAGTGGATCGATGTCGGCCATCATGTGGCCGCGGTTGCGGTAGGCCGCGATCAACTCCATGACGCGAGCGTTCTTGTCGACGATCGAGTCCGGGTTGTCGGTGCTCCAGCGCACCGGCAGGTACGGGATGCTCAGCTCGCGGAAGATCTCGTCCCAGAAGTCGTCCGAGAGCAGCATTTCGTGGATGGTGCGCAGGAAGTCGCCGGATTCCGCGCCCTGGATGATGCGGTGGTCATAGGTGGAGGTCAGCGTGATCAGCTTGCCGATACCCAGTTCGGCGATGCGTTCCTCGCTGGCGCCCTGGAACTCCGCGGGGTATTCCATGGCGCCGACGCCGAGGATGGCGCCCTGCCCGGACATCAGCCGCGGCACCGAGTGCACGGTGCCGATGGTGCCGGGGTTGGTCAGCGAAATCGTCACGCCGGCAAAGTCTTCGGCGGTCAGCTTGCCGTCGCGGGCGCGGCGCACGATGTCCTCGTAGGCGGAGACGAATTCCGCGAATCGCATTGTTTCGCAGTTCCTGATGCCGGCAACCACCAGGGAGCGTTTGCCGTCCTTGCCCTGCAGGTCGATCGCCAGGCCGAGATTGGTGTGAGCGGGTGTGACGGAGGTGGGCTTGCCGTCGAGCTCGGCGTAGTGCCGGTTCAGGTTCGGGAACTTCTTGACCGCCTGCACCAGCGCGTAGCCCAGCAAGTGGGTGAAAGAGATCTTGCCGCCGCGGGTGCGCTTGAGCTGGTTGTTGATGACGGTCCGGTTGTCGATCAGCAGCTTGGCCGGAATGGCCCGCACGCTGGTGGCCGTCGGCACGTCCAGCGACGCGGACATGTTCTTCACGACTGCCGCGGCGGCGCCGCGCAGCACCTGCACCTCGTCGCCTTCGGCGGGTGGGGGAGCGGTGGCTTTGGCCGGCTTGGCCTCGCCGTTGCCCTCGCCTGTGCCGCGGTTCGCGGCAGGCGGCCTCGGTGCGGGGGCCGGCCGCTCGGCGGGGGGAGGGGCGGCCAGGGCCGGGGCCGGGGCGGGCTCGGGAGCCGGTTCGGTGGTGGCGTCGGGGTTGTAGTCGACCAGGAACTCATGCCAGCTCGGATCGACCGACGAGGGGTCGTCGCGGAACTTGCGGTACATCTCCTCGACCAGCCATTCGTTTTGCCCGAATGGTGAACTGACGTTGCTCACGGCCGCTGTTCGCCTCAATTCCTTTGTCGTTCAATCCTGCAAGCGCCGTTGCGCGACGCCTGCGACTTTCTGCACCGTGCCATGTTGGGGCAACTTCCACTTGCGGCGCCACCGCAAGTTTCCGCCTTATAAAGGCTAGCGCTTTGCGGGCAATCCGTGGGGCGCAAACCGTCACCAGGCTGGGACCGCCGCGCCGACGCGACGCGGGGCGCTATCGCCGAGGGTGCCCTGGTCGACCAGCCAAGAGGTCATCGTGTAATCGATCGGCGCAATCACCACCAGCAGCAGGCTGGCCGTCGAAGCCGAACTCGACACCCCAGCTACCAGAGAGTCGTCAAGATGCCCGATCGCGAGATGACAGCCCTCGAGGAAACGGGAACCCTCGTCCCTGTACGAGTTCCACGGTGAATGGAACTCCCGGCTCTCAGCCCAACTACACGGCGGCCGGATAGAACGCGGGCCTAGCCGACCTCGTGGACGGCCGGCAACAGGTACAGGATTCCCGGCCACCGTGCAGGCGGGGGGCCGAACGCGCTGTGCGCGTTGCGGACGATCTTCTTGGCCACCATGCGATTGCCCGCGCCGCCGATCGCCGCGCCGATGCCGACCGGCAGCATCTTGCCGAGCATCAGCGCGCCGCGTTTGACGGTGTACCGCTTGACGGCGTACTTGAGCAGCCGCGTGTTCAACCTGGCCAATGTCGACATCGGCAGCGCGGCCATGCCCTCGGCGAGCTCGGCGCCGTTGGTGCGGGCCGGGCCTATCAGTTCGCCGAGGGCCCGCTTGGAGTCATCTCCGACCAGGACAGCCAGAACCAAGGCGCGGCGGCGTTCCCGATGGTCAGCCGGGATGCCATACACGACTGCGTTTGCCAAAACGAAGACCGCGGTGGCCTCGAGGAAGAACACCGTCTCCCCGGCGCCGGCCGACAGTGCCGTCAACGTGCCCACCCCGGGGAACGTCGCCGTCGAACCCACCGCGGCGCCGCTCGCGGTCAACGCGGCCAGGTAGCGCTTTTCCAGCATGGCGACGATCTCGGCGGGGCCGGCGCCGGGATGCGCGCGCCGCAGCCGTGCCACATAGGCTTCCGCGGCGGGGCCCTGCACTCGGGTGCTCCGTTCGATGAGCTGCGCCAACGCCCGGGTGGACGCTTTGGGCCGACCGCCTGTGCCGGGTTCCAGCGATCCAGACGTGTTCCAAGACCCGTTTCGTTGGCCGCTCATATTAGGTTCTCCTGGCTTATCCTGCTGATGCCTGCTTCCAGGCTAGCGTCCGTTCGACAATTTGCAGGCAGCGCGGCAAACCGGACCAGCCGATCCGCTCTGCATGCGCTGCGTGTCTGGCGGGCAGATTGCGCGGCAGGGGATAATCCAGGCGACACCGCGACTGTGATGACGCGGGGCCCAATTATCCGGCCTCGCGGTGCGCACTCACCGATATGCGGGTGAAATTGCCGGGAGCTGAACCTCCGGCGCTGGAATGAGGTGGGGAAATTGAGTACGGCGCCGCCGTCGTCGCCCAGGGCAACCTGGCGCGCGTGGCTGAGTGGCGCGCAGAACTCCGGAAACCCCTGGAATGCGCTGTGGGCGATGATGATCGGCTTCTTCATGATCATGATCGATTCGACCATCGTCGCGGTCGCCAATCCGACCATCATGGCCGACTTGGGTACCGGCTACGACGCCGTGGTCTGGGTGACCAGTGCCTACCTGCTGGGATACGCCGTGGTACTGCTCGTGGCCGGCCGACTCGGTGACCGGTTCGGCTCCAAGCACCTGTACCTGATCGGCCTGGTGGTATTCACCGCCGCCTCGATATGGTGTGGGCTCTCGGGCAGCGTCGCCGTCCTGATCGCCGCCCGGGTGGTGCAAGGCGTCGGCGCCGGCATACTCACGCCGCAGACCTTGTCGACGATCACGCAGATCTTCCCGCCGCAACGCCGCGGCGTCGCGATGAGCGTGTGGGGGGCCACCGCGGGCGTGGCCAGCCTGGTGGGACCGCTGGCCGGCGGCGCGCTGGTCGACGGGCTGGGTTGGCAATGGATCTTCTTCATCAACGTCCCCATCGGCATCGCCGGGCTGGCGTTGGCCGTGTGGCAGGTCCCGGTGTTGCCCACCCAGGCGCACTCGTTCGACCTCATCGGCGTCGGGTTGTCCGGAGTGGGCATATTTCTGATCGTTTTCGGGCTGCAGCAGGGCCAGTCCGCGCACTGGGAGCCGTGGATCTGGGCAATGATCGTCGCCGGCGCGGGATTCATCTCGGTGTTCGTGTACTGGCAGTCGGTCAACACCCGCGAGCCGTTGATCCCGCTGAAGATGTTCGCCGACAGGGACTTCGGCCTGTCCAACGCCGGGGTGGCCGTCGTGTCGTTCGCATTTACCGCGATGATCCTGCCGCTCACGTTCTACGCCCAGGAGGTCTGCGGGCTGTCGCCGACGCGCTCGGCCCTGCTGCTCGCACCGATGGCCATCACCAGTGCAGGGCTCGCGCCGTTCGTCGGCGTGCTCGTCGACAGATACCACCCGCTGCCCGTGCTCGGTTTCGGCTTTTCGATGCTGGCAATCGGGCTGACGTGGCTGTCGTTCGAGATGGCCCCGGACACACCGATCTGGCGGTTGGTGCTGCCGTTCGGGGTGATGGGCGTCGGGAGCGCGTTCGTGTGGTCGCCACTGACGGCTACGGCGACGCGCAACCTGCCCCCACACCTGGCCGGCGCGGGCTCTGCGGTGTACAACTCGATCCGGCAGCTCGGGGCGGTGCTCGGGAGCGCCGGCATGGCCGCGTTCATGACATGGCGGATCGGTGCCGAAATGCCGCCCCACGCACCGGCGGCAGAAAGTGGGACCGGTCTGGAATTGCCGGCGTTCCTGCGCGAGCCGTTCTCGGCGGCCATGTCGCAGTCGGTGCTGCTGCCCGCATTCGTCGCGTTGTTCGGGATTGTCGCCGCGTTGTTCTTGGTCGGCTTCAGGCCTGCGCTGACCCTTGAACGTCGGGTCGTCGAGCTCGCCCGCCACGTGCCTGACGACAACGTCGACGATGACTATGACGATGACGTTGAGCTAATACTTCGCCGCGAACCGGATACCGAGGACCCTGCGGATGCCCAGACGCGAGTGGGTCACGAGGAGGACTGCGACACCGATCCGCGACAGTTCCGGGTGCCACATCCGCGTCCGGCACCTGCTGACATATGGCGTCGCGACCCGGTCGATTCGTGGCGCAGCCTGCTCTCCGCATCTCCCGGAGCCGCACCGGTTGGCTTCGACCACAACGGTTCTCGATTCGATGACGGGCGTCTGGTACGTCCCACTACCGAGTTTCCGCCGCGTGGGTTCAACTCTGGCCCACGCGACGATCGGCGCAAGCTCCCGCCGGTCGCTGGCCGCTCCGGCCCGGTGCGCCGACAGTCCGCTGAAGGGGAAGCGCCGCCGCGCAACCGCCATTACCGTCCCGATCCGGACGAACCCGCTGGCAGCGGTGCGCATTCGTCGGGGGGATAGCGCGGGCGTTGGCATTGGCAAAATCCCATGCCGTACTGCCGATCACGCGTCTGCCTGTATCGGCAATGAATGCGTGTATTCATGCCCGCCGAACCGGTTTACCGCTGTCGATGACCTGCTGTTTTGCCGGTGATTCCCCGGGTGAGGCATCGCCGTCGTAGTGGAACCGCACGTCGGTGTTCAGGCCGTTGATGCCGCTGGGTACGTCAACGCCACCGTGTCGCCGGTGGTTTCTCACGCGTCGATGCGGTCGAACAGCCGACAAAAGCTGACGACATCAATGAGACCGCGGCGTGGATCATCGGGGAGTCGACGGAGGGTTATTGGGGTTGGCGCGACATAGACACTGGTCATGGTCCCACCACCGGGGGATCGGGCCAGCCCCTCCGTCACCATGCTGACTTACAGGCTCAAAGCACCAAGGTTTTTCCGGGGACAACCACGACGAACACCCATAATGATCCCGCCGTGCCCGAGGTGAGCACAACAGGTGACCACCGCCGAATCTTCACGCCCCACGGCGCGCCCACCGGGCGCCGGTCTGCTGACTTGGGTTAGTGGGTCAGCAGGCTCCCGAAGCACCTGCGGTCCATCGGTCGCACAGCTGTCACCGCGGCAGGACTGCTCGCTCGGCGTGCGACCCAGCGTCCGAAACCCGGCTTCTGGTAGACGAGCCAGTGCATCTCGATCGGGGATGACCTCACGCTCAACGTTGAACACGTCAAGGCCCCTGACCCAATCGGCGCACCAATTTGTGGGCGGCCAGGCGAGCCGCCGGAGCTGCGAGCCACCGCCCAGCGAGCTGCGTCAGCCGTGCACCACCAGTAGTGGAAGCGAGAACGTTCCAGCGCCGCCAGTCACCAGGAACACCCAACGGCCATCCACCGGCAGCTTTAACGCGATGATGAAGAAGGCGAATCCGATTTCGCCGCCGGCTGAGGCTTCTGGCAGTTCGTACTCGACGACTAGCGGGTCGTCATCCGTCGGGGGCCTGACCTCGACCTCAACCCGCCGGATCGAACTATCAGTCTCAGCCTGCGTCAGCACCACAAGCACAAAGTTGGCTTCCCGGTCAGGCCCGACAGCGTATCGGGACAGCACGCCGCCCGATACGCTGAGTTTGCTATCCACCACCGAAGCTGCTTCGGCGAGGAAGGCCCCGGTAATCATCCGCTGCTTTGTTGCCGTGGGGCACGGTCGAGGGATATGGCGCCGATCGCGGAGGGTTGGCCGCGCCCCCCGGTCCGCGCGAACTCGTCCACCACCACTGACGTAGCCCTTCTGGTAGTGGGCTGTCGACCAGGACCGAGAAGTGTCCTGCCCTGCCCGACCCCGACCTCATCGTCGGCCACCGCGCGCGCCGCCTGCTGGCATCGAGGGTTGCGGCGACCATGTGGACAGCCAGGGCCACAGGGTCGCCCCATCGTTTACGCAGCTTTGCACCGAGAAAAAACCGCGACGCGACACGGTTGAGCACCTTATTGAAACCCACCGGCATTTCAATGTCCACGGCAATAGATGGAGCGGCGGTGGATAATTTTCTGTGTTAGCAAAGGGCACGCAGTGCCGTGGTCGCCGCCTCAATTAGCGCAAACTGTAATGCGCGGTAAGAGCGACTTGCGGAATCGGCATTTTAATTCGATCTCACAAACCCCGAAATCCTCGGATTTACGACCTCTAGCTTCGTAAACCAGCCGACGGGTAGCAAAAGTTCAGCTGTGAGGCTGGGGCGGCTTAGATACTTATTACATATATATGGACATCAATCAAAATGGCCATATGGACGTCCATATTGACGCGCATATGTTCTTCCATAAATAGGATTGCCATGTTTTTGAGGCAGGCGGAAAAACGGATCCAATCAAAGCTGCGAGATTGTGTCGAAACCCAATCGATGCGCGTAGTCTTCCGAACCAGAATTCAAGATTCACCCGAGTCGCAACCAGCTGTTGGGAGTTAGAAATGTCCTATGTGTTCGCGTCACCTGACCTGATCGCCGCTGCGTCCGCGGATTTGTCTGGGATTGGTTCGTCGGTGAGGTCGGCTAATGCGGCGGCGGCGTTGTCGACGACGTCGGTGGCGGTGGCGGCTCAGGATGAGGTGTCGGCGGCGATTTCGGCGTTGTTTGGGGGTTTTGGTCAGGAGTTTCAGGCGTTGAGTTCGCAGGCGGCGGGCTTTCATGACGAGTTTGTGCAGGCGTTAAGCGCGGGTGCGGGCGTGTACGCGGCCAGTGAAGCGGGCAATGCGTCGCCGTTGCAGGCTGCGGCGCAGGACCTGGCGGCGTTTTCGCCGGTGAAGGATTTGACGGGGCGACCCTTGTTCGGCAACGGCGCTAACGGGGCGGCCGGTACGGGGCAGGCCGGCGGTGCTGGTGGCTGGCTGTTCGGTAATGGCGGCAGCGGTGGGTCCGGGGTGGCTGGCACTGCGGCCAATCCCAATGGTGGTACCGGTGGGGCTGGTGGGTCGGCGTTCCTGTTCGGTAGCGGTGGTAATGGTGGGGCTGGTGGGATCGGCGGCGCGGTGGGCGGGATGGGCGGTACTGGTGGTGCCGGCGGGGCTAATGGGCTGATCGGCGGCGGCAATGGTGGTCTGGGCGGTGCTGGTGGTATGGGTGGGACTGGCGGGCTGGGCGGTAATGGCGGGGTGGGTGGCGCCAATGCGCAGCTGTTCTCGCTGTTCGGTACCGGCGGGGCTGGTGGGGCGGGCGGGGCTGGTGGGACCGGTAGCCTCGGCGCTACGGGCGCGACTCCCGGCGCGGCTGGTGTGGCTGGTGGGCTCGCCGGTGATGGTGGTCACGGCGGGGCCGGTGGGGCTAATCAGGCGTTGCTGGGCGGGGCTGGCGGGGCTGGTGGGGTCGGTGGGGTCGGCGGGCTCGGCGGTGGTGGCGGCGATGGTGCGGTGGGCGCGGCCAGCGGTGTCGGCGGCGTGGGTGGTGATGGCGGGGGCGGCGGTCACGCCGGGGCCGGTGGGGCTGGTGGGTCCGCAGGGTCTTTGAACTTGTTTGGCAGTGCGGGTGCCGCGGGTGCCGGGGGTGTTGACGGCGCCGGTGGGAACGCGGGTGCCGGCGGTGCCGGCGGCGGCGGGGTGGCCGGCACGGTGGGCACCCCGGACGGCACCGGCGGCGGGCAGGGCGGTCAGGGCGGCACCGGTGGTAACGCCGGCAGCGCGTTGGTGGCCAACGGCAATGGTGGTCAGGGTGGTCACGGTGGTGCCGGTGGTGCGGGGTATGACCCGTCGACGACCGGTGGTGCGGCTGGGGCCTCGGGTGGTAACGGCGGTAACGCGGGGGCCGGTGGGGCCGGCGGGGCGGTCGGCACTGGGGGCTTAGCGGGTAGCGGGACCAGCGGTAACGGCGGTAATGCCGGGGTGGCCGGGGTCGGTGGGACCGGGGTGGCGGGTGCGGCCGGCGGCATCGGCGGTAACGGTGGTAACGGCGGTGACGGCGCCCTCGGTGGTGCGGCCGGCGGTGCGTTGGCGACCGTGGGCACCGACTCCGCCGGGGCTGACGCCGGTGCCGGCGCTAACGGCGGCGCCGGGGTGGCCGGCACGGTCGGCAGCGTGGACGGCACCGGCGGCGGGCAGGGCGGTCAGGGCGGCACCGGTGGTAACGCCGGCAGCGCGTTGGTGGCCAACGGCAATGGTGGTCAGGGTGGTCACGGTGGTGCCGGTGGTGCGGGGTATGACCCGTCGACGACCGGTGGTGCGGCTGGGGCCTCGGGTGGTAACGGCGGTAACGCGGGGGCCGGTGGGGCCGGCGGGGCGGTCGGCACTGGGGGCTTAGCGGGTAGCGGGACCAGCGGTAACGGCGGTAATGCCGGGGTGGCCGGGGTCGGTGGGACCGGGGTGGCGGGTGCGGCCGGCGGCATCGGCGGTAACGGTGGTAACGGCGGTGACGGCGCCCTCGGTGGTGCGGCCGGCGGTGCGTTGGCGACCGTGGGCACCGACTCCGCCGGGGCTGACGCCGGTGCCGGCGCTAACGGCGGCGCCGGGGTGGCCGGCACGGTCGGCAGCGTGGACGGCACCGGCGGCGGGCAGGGCGGTCAGGGCGGCACCGGTGGTAACGCCGGCAGCGCGTTGGTGGCCAACGGCAATGGTGGTCAGGGTGGTCACGGTGGTGCCGGTGGTGCGGGGTATGACCCGTCGACGACCGGTGGTGCGGCTGGGGCCTCGGGTGGTAACGGCGGTAACGCGGGGGCCGGTGGGGCCGGCGGGGCGGTCGGCACTGGGGGCTTAGCGGGTAGCGGGACCAGCGGTAACGGCGGTAATGCCGGGGTGGCCGGGGTCGGTGGGACCGGGGTGGCGGGTGCGGCCGGCGGCATCGGCGGTAACGGTGGTAACGGCGGTGACGGCGCCCTCGGTGGTGCGGCCGGCGGTGCGTTGGCGACCGTGGGCACCGACTCCGCCGGGGCTGACGCCGGTGCCGGCGCTAACGGCGGCGCCGGGGTGGCCGGCACGGTCGGCAGCGTGGACGGCACCGGCGGCGGGCAGGGCGGTCAGGGCGGCACCGGTGGTAACGCCGGCAGCGCGTTGGTGGCCAACGGCAATGGTGGTCAGGGTGGTCACGGTGGTGCCGGTGGTGCGGGGTATGACCCGTCGACGACCGGTGGTGCGGCTGGGGCCTCGGGTGGTAACGGCGGTAACGCGGGGGCCGGTGGGGCCGGCGGGGCGGTCGGCACTGGGGGCTTAGCGGGTAGCGGGACCAGCGGTAACGGCGGTAATGCCGGGGTGGCCGGGGTCGGTGGGACCGGGGTGGCGGGTGCGGCCGGCGGCATCGGCGGTAACGGTGGTAACGGCGGTGACGGCGCCCTCGGTGGTGCGGCCGGCGGTGCGTTGGCGACCGTGGGCACCGACTCCGCCGGGGCTGACGCCGGTGCCGGCGCTAACGGCGGCGCCGGGGTGGCCGGCACGTTCGGCAGCGTGGACGGCACCGGCGGCGGGCAGGGCGGTCAGGGCGGCACCGGTGGTAACGCCGGCAGCGCGTTGGTGGCCAACGGCAATGGTGGTCAGGGTGGTCACGGTGGTGCCGGTGGTGCGGGGTATGACCCGTCCCACGACGGCGGCGCGCTGCCCGGTGCGTCCGGCGGTAACGGCGGGCTAGGCGGGGCCGGCGGGGCCGGCGGGGCGGCCGGTACCGGTGGTGCCGTGGCCGGGACGAGTGGTAACGGCGGCGACGCCGGGGCTGGCGGTAACGGCGGAACCGGTGTGGCCGGCCTGGACGGCAGTGGCGGCGCCGGCGGTAACGGCGGTAACGCCGCCGGCGGCGGTACCGGTGGTGACGCCGGCGGCAACGGCGCCACCGCCGGTAACGGCGCCATCGGCGGTGTGGGCGGTAACGGCGGTACCGGCGGTGCCGGCAGCGGCGACAATTTGAGCGTCGGCGGGATGGGCGGCACCGGCGGTAACGGGGGCATCGGTGGCGCCGGCGGCGGCACGCCCTCCGGCGGAACCAACGGTAACGGCGCCCAGGGCGGCATCGGCGGCATCGGTGGCAAAGGCGGCGACAACTCGACCACCGCGGGCTCCTACAACTACATCTTCGGCGGCGGCGGTGGCGGTGGCGGGGCCGGCGGCGATGGCGGTAACGCCGGCACCGGCCTCGGCGGCGTCGGCAGCGGCGCTGGCGCCGGGATCGGCGGCGCCGGTGGTAACGGCGGTACCGCCGTTACCACCACGGGTCTCGGCGGCCCGTCGGGTACCGGATTTGGCGGTTACGGTGGCGGCGGCGGCGCCGGTAGCAACCAAAATCTCAATATCGGCGGCATCGGTGGTGGCGGCGGCGCCGGCGGCGGCGGCGGTAGTGCCCACTCCGGTGCTGGATACGGCGGCGGCGGAGGTGCCGGTGGCGGCGCCGGCGATGCCACCGGCATCGCGGGTACCGGCGGCAACGGCGGCGCTGCCACCCAGACCGGTGGTTTGGGCTACGCGGCCACTGGCGGCGCGGGTGCGGCAGGCGCCGGCGGCGTCGGCGGTGGTGGCGGCGGCGGTGGCGTTGCCGACGCGGGCTTCATAGTCGCTAACGGATACGCCGCGACCGGCGCGGTAGGCGGCATCAGCCTCGGTGGAGGCTTCTTCAACAACTTCGGAGGCGGCGGCGGTGCCGTCGGCGGGGCAGGCGGCGGTGGCGGCGGCGGGGTGTTCGGCTACGCCGGCGGCAGCGGCGGCGCCGGACAATCCTCCTGACACCGCCTAACACCGACGGCCACGCCGGGAGTGGCTACCACGGCAGGCGGGATAGCCACTCGACGGCCGAGCTAAAGTGCGGCGGCGGCAACGGGGCTTGACCTACTGGCATCGGCGGTACCGGTGGCGTCACCATTGGTGGGCAACACGTGCAGCAGCGGTCGTTGGCGTTGCCATACGCCGCGTCGTCGCTGCTTGCGTAAGTATGTCACCGTCCCTCTTGTCGACCGATGCACTACTGGCAGCAGGTAGCGTCGGCGGCTCGAGCCGGTATGGGGCGAACAAAGATTGCAGTCCTGACTAGCCGGGTGGACACCGTGGGTGCGGCGGTTGGCAAGCCGCGCGAGCGTCGCTTGGGCGCCGTGTGTGGCAGTGGCGGTGGAATCGCCCCCTTTGCCGTTGGTTTGGTCTGGTAAGGCCGTGTCTTGCGGTGTTTGATTTCGCCGAGCATGGATCGGTAACAGGATCCGTTTTCTGTCAATATATTTCGGACGGTGATGCCACACTCGGCGAACCAGGCGTTGGCGCAGGCCCAGAACGCTGCCGTAGCCTCATTGCGCTCATCGGGGTCGGCAGCAACGCCGAGATCCTGGGTGGCTTGACCGCGGCCAACAGCGGATTCCGGGCGTTGCGGCCGATCGAGTCGCCGAGATACTCACCCGGCATCGATGAAGAACTCATCGTCGTGGTGCCGGTGTCGGGTTCACCGGCGCGGAATCCATTGCGGCCCTGTATCTCCCGCACCAAAGGTGCAGACAGCGAAGCGTCGCCGTCTGCCGCGCCGTCGCTCACACTGATTTGTGGCATCCAAATCGCCTAACCAACAACACATAATGATCGGGAACTGTCCCAAATCCGTTGAACGCATGCTCGATACGCTAAACGAGTCCCACGCTCACACGACCAGCAGCCCGGTGGGAATCCTCTCCGGATCGCGCCAGAAGGCGTCGCGGAGAAAGCGATTGAACAGATCCGGCGGCAGTAACGTCTCGCGCGGTTCGGCCTTGACCGTGCCCCGTACGGTGTGCAGACCCGGCGTACCGGCCCGCTCGTCGAACTCGGTGACGTCGTAATCGACATGGCCGAAATCGTGCTCGAACGCCGGCTCACCGATAAACGAGTAAATGGCCTGCATTGCCGTGGCCGGGTCGGTGGTCAAGGTTTCGTACTGCAGCAACAACAGACGACTCCGTTGCGCGCCGTAGCATGCCTGCCTCAGGGCATCGTAGGGACCACCGACCATGCCATCAGAGTCCACGACTTGTTTGGCGCGGCTATAGACCGTGCCGCCGGCGCTGTAGTTGAAAATGGCCGACGGGCTAAAGACGTTGTGTTGAATCAACCGCTCGATGCTGTCGACCACCCACTGCAGTTCACGCACGCACGCAATTACTTTCGCATCTGGAAACAGCTGCGAAATCGCCGGCATCCACCCACACCAGGCGCGGTTGGTGTCAAAGATCACCTTGGCGGTGGACTCGGCATAAAAGTCGTCGAACAACCCACGCAGGATGTGCTGGCGCTTGGTGTCGTCGATGAACACCGAATACTCGTTGCGCGCGCTCAAATGGCCCAGCAGGGCACCGAACAGGCCGGCCAGCGGACCCGACATCCCGGCCTCGAACCGCGGGTTTTGCCGCAGCAACGCGGCCAGCAAAGTCGAACCGGAACGCGGCAGACCCGAGATGAAATGGATGGCTTCTATGGCACACACTCCCCGATCTGCCGTCCGCACCATGACATTGCCTGCGGACGCCTAGCCCGTTGATGTGGTCACATTAGCAGATCGCAGATAAGCCCGACCGCCCGCCACGGGCCGAATAATCAGAGCGATCGCGGGTTCCGGTATGCGGCTCACTTCTAGGCTTCAAGCGTCGAGAACCCATGTGGCTCAAGGGCGGCCGACCGCACCGAGTTGAACGCCCTTGAGCCACACATAAACAAGCTCAGCGTATCGGGCGGCGTGCTGTCCCGATACGCTGTCGGGCCTGACCGGGAAGCCAACTTTGTGCTTGTGGTGCTGACGCAGGCTGAGACTGATAGTTCGATCCGGCGGAGGTCAGGCCCCCGACGGATGACGACCCGCTAGTCGTCGAGTACGAGCTGCCAGAAGCGGTTCCAGCATCGCCAGTCACCAGGAACACGCCATCCATTGGCAGCTTTAGCGCGATGATGAAGAAGGCGAATCCGTGCTCGCTTCCACTACCAGAAGCCGGGTTGGGACGCTCGGCGAGAAGCCGAGCGAGCAGTGCTGCCGCGGTGACAGCTGTGCCAGCGATGGACTGCAGGTGCTTGGGGAGCCTGCTGACCCACTAACCCACGTCAGGATAGGTCTGCAGGATGGCCGCCATCACCAGTGCTTGCAGGCTCGTCTGCTCATCGGCCGCCAACCGCTTAAGCATCCGGTGCGAAGGCCATGGCAAGTCGAGCGTGGTCCAACACCACCGCCCGCGCCGCGGTGCACCATCGACGCCCCAGCCAGCGCCGCGGGGTCCTGCAGCCCCGAGCTGATCGCGGCGCGAATCAGGTCGCCCATCGTGGTGTCCAGGTCCAGTGCGCGCCGTTTGAGGGCAGTACGCATCGCCGGGAGCAGGTGCAAGGTGGTGCGCATCGCCTCGTGCACCACCGGTGACGGCGTGGGAGTGCTCTGGGCGGCATCGTCACCTTTGAAATGTGCTCGCCGCCCGCGCTGGCGCCGCGGCCCCGGTAGGCCGGCGGATCACCGCGGCCCACACCGCGTCGGCCGCCGAAGGCTTCTCCGTCATACCGTGACGCCCTCCCCGTTGATTCCCGCAGCCACCATCAGCTCATCGAACACGTCTCCGTACTCGCCCAAATGCCGCGGCATACCGCGGCCAAATGCCCGCTCGATCTCGGTCAGCGACCGCACGATGCTGCGCAGCACCGGAGCGTCCGCCTCGGCCAAGGCACGCGGCATCCGCACCGCCTGCACCTTCCGAAGGTCCATCAAAGTGAGCAGAATCGTCACGGGACGGTGCTGCGTGATATCCAGCGTCGGCCAAACCCGGTCGATGTCGGCGGCGCGAGGCCCCGTCGGAATGACCACCAGGTCGGCTGCATCCACCGCCGCATCGATCGCCGCAGCCGTTCCGGGCGGGCTATCTACCAGGACCAGCTCGCCAGGCTCACTCGACAACACCCACACCTCCGCCGCCGTCCCCGCGCTGACCTCAAACGGCAACGGCGTCCCCAGATACGCCGCCCGATCAGCCCACGACGAGGCCGAACCCTGCGGATTGGCATCAACCACACGCACGGGAATCCCCCTCCACACCGCCGCCGCAGCCAAAAACATCGCCGTCGTCGTCTTCCCGACGCCGCCCTTGGTATGCACAAGCGACCAAATCACGAGGCAGGAAATCCCCCCTTTAGATGCGCAAACATAGTGCTCACTAACCACGCAGAAATCGCCGTCCGATACCCAATGTTTGAAAACCATTGAACTTAACTAATGACTATGGCAAGTATTAAATTGACGCGTCAGAAAAATATGCCGCAGACACGCTAATTCGCCAGAGCTGTAGATCGGACTCGTAAGTCGGTACATCAGTACCAATAATGCGTTTGATGCCCAAGGATGTCTAGCCAGACTCACCATACGATTTCGCCTGGCCAGCACCGCTACTGCCGCGGTCACCCAGCCCGGTTTGGCATCCGTAACTTCTCGTATGCCGCTCGTTAATAGCATTGGACCCGGAAAGTCGGTACACCCCCGTACCAATCTGTGTTTGGCGACTCAGCAGATGTATAGCCAGGCTTACCGCACGATTTCGCGTGGCCAGCACCGCTACTGCCGCGGTCACTCAGCCAAGTTTGGCATCCGTAACTTCTCGTAGGCCGCTCGTTAACAGCATTGGATCCCGAAATGCTTTTCGAAAATGGGCTTCCACGAGCGAACAAATTTCGGAAACCGATCAAAAGCCGTATTGTATCGGCCTGTCACGTCACCTCCCTAACGATCGAGAGCCCTGAATGTCGTCTTTCGTGGTTGCTACACCTGATGCGTTCGCCGCAGCGTCGGAGAATCTGACTGGTATCGGATCGGCGATCAGGCAGGCGCACGCGGCCGCGGCCGGCCTTGACGGCAACATCATTGCGGGGCTCGACAGCACTGGGACGTCTGCCGATGTGCCGACTGCCAATAACGCAACCGCCACTGGCGGCAGCGGCGGCAATGGCAGCTCCGGTCAAACCGGCTTCAACGGCACCGAGGGCGATGTCTTTGCCGTCAACTCGCAGAACTCGGACGGACAGACCGGCACCGGTACGAACGGCGCGAACAACCCGTAGGGATGGCTGTGAGGCCCCGGCCCGATCGCGGTGGCGGTGCGGGGCCGGGGCTTCGCCCATTCCGGCATCGTTAACGGGGCGGAGTTAGGGAAGGATTGCGGGCAGCCACGGCATCGGGGGCGCGGCGGGGCTCGGCGGCAATGGCGGCGCCGGCGGCCAAAGCGGCGCCACCACCTACAGCGGTCACACCGGCGGCGACGGCGGTCAAGGCGGTGAAGGTGGCCAGGGCGGCACCGGCTCCAATGCCGTAGAAAGCGGTATCACCGGCGGGAACGGCGCCCAAGGCGGCCACGGTGGCCTCGGCGGCGAAGGCGGTTCCAGCACGCAGGGCACCGGCGGAACC
>CAVPVJ010000010.1:0-26531 GCA_963709125.1 uncultured Actinomycetota bacterium | reverse complement strand
GAACGACCCGTACAGGTCGCCGCTATGGTCGGCGAGCGCCGAAACCGCCTGTGACAGCTTGACAACGGAGTCCCGGATATCTGCGCCCTGGCCGCGCAGGTTGGCGGCCGCGGTGTTGACGAACGCCCCCAACGTGCTGACCCCGCCGGGTTGCGTCGGCTGCAGTATCTCGGTGAGCTTCTCGAGCTGTGTGCGAAGGTCATCCCACTCCACCGGGACCGCGGTGCGGGCCAGCGGGAGTACCGCGCCGTTGGCCAGCACCGGCCCCCCGGTGTAGGCGGGCGTCAACTGAAGAGCCCGAACCGTCACCAGGGACGGCGACAGCACCACCGCTTTCGCGTCGGCAGGCACCTTGTACTTGTCGTCATACGAGAACGAGACTTTGACGCGGTCAGGCTGCGGCTCGATTTTGTCGATCTTCCCGACCGCAACCCCGAGGATCTCCACCCTGTCGCCGACGAAAATGCCGTTGGCGTTGTCGAAGTACCCGACGACATTCGTGCGGCCGCCCGACGATAGCAACAGCGTGCCCACTCCACCGAGCAGCGCGAGCACCAGCACCACAGCCAAAGCGTTCCGTGTCTTGGGCGAATTCACTACTGGCCTCCCTCGGACGGTTGCGGGGGACCCGGCCGCGGACCGAAGGACTCCCTCGGGGCGAACACGGGCGGTTGGCCCGGCGGTATTTGTCCCGGCGCAGGCTGCTCGACCGGCCCGACCGCTGCGTTGCCCGGTCCTGGCCCTTGCGCCGGCGGCCCCGGCGGCGCCCCGCCTGGCGGCGGCGCCGGGGGTTCCTGTCTGAGCGGATAGCACCCTTGACCATTGATCGGCCCGCACGGATGATCGCCGGGATTCCCGGTGATGGCGCCGGGAATGTTCAGCCGTGGTTCGCCACCCTGGCCGGTCCGCGGGTATGGCATCGGCAGCGGCGGTGTGCCCGGCTGTCCGGTCAGCGGGTCGGTGAGTTGCGAGGGCAATTGGGTGGCGGGGTCCAATCCGAGGTCCGAGAACGCGGCGTCGATGAACGGCTGGACGAACTGCCCAGGCAGCAGGTTGACGATGTAGGCCTTGAAGAACGGCCCCGAGGCGACAGCTTCGCCCAGCGCGAGCGCGAAGCTATTGAGCCCTTTGATGGCCTCCTGTATGCGTCCCTTGCGATTGTCGAGGAGCGTCAAAACTCCGTTGAGCTTGTCCAGCGCGGGCCGCAGCGTTGCATGGTTGTCGTCGACGATCGCCGCCAGCGCCCGGACTATGGTGGCGTTGTCGACGAAGAGTTTGTCCAGGTAGCGGCTTTGGCTTTTCAGCGCAGCCAGCAGCGAATTGGTGTCGCCCACGAGATTGACCACCTCGTCGCTGCGCTCGGCCAACACCTTGGTCACCTTGTTGGCGTTGCTCAACAGGTTTCGCAACTCCTTGTCGCGCTCATCCAATGTCTGGGAGAACCGCGCCACACCGTCGGCCGCGGCTTTCAGCTGTGGTGAGGTACCACTGAACTCGTTGGCCACCACGGAAAGCGCGTTCGACAGCTGGTCGGTGTTCAACTTTGCGACGGTTGTCGAAAGATCGCCCAGCGCATCGGTTAGCTGATAGGCCGACGTGGTCCGCTCCAGCGGTATCGGCCCGGTCAGCCGACCCTCTCCGCGCGGCGTGAGCTCGACGAGCTTGCTACCGAGGAGGGTCTTCAATTTGACCGCGGCCTCGGTGCGGTCGCCGAGTCGCACATCGCCGGGAATGTGGAACTTGACCAATACCCGCGGCCCGTCGAGGCTGACGCTGGACACTCGCCCGACGCGGGCACCCGAAACCTCGACAACGCTGTTGGTCTCCAGACCGCCCGCCTCAGCGAAGTACGCCGAGTACTCCTTTTCGCCGGTGAGGAAAGTCAGCTTGTCGTAATTGAGCGAAATGAATATGGCCGCAGCCACTACGGCGAGACCGATCCCCCCGATGAGGTATGGGTTGCGTTCGGAGAACTGCCGCATTTCGAACAGGCGTCTGTAGAGGCGTCTCATTTCGGGGTGCACCTCCCGGAGCGCTGGCTGGCGAGCGTGACATAAGTCGGTTGCCCGTTCTTGCCGTTCAGCTTCAGCACCAGGTCGCACAGATAGAAGGTGAAGAAGTCGCCGTACAGACCCTCCCGGCCGATGATTCGATAATCGTCGGGCAGGGTGTTGATCAGATTGTCGACAAAGTCTTTGTCCGCCATTATCGTTCCGGCGACGCGATCCCCTTCATCCACCACCTTTTTGAGCGGCGACCGCGCCCTCCTCAGCACCTCGGTGCCCACTGCGAAGAGTCTGTCGATGCCTTTGACACCGTCCGCGATGTCGTCCTTGCGGGTTTGCAGCGTTTTCATGAGTGCCGACAGCGAGTCGACGGCTTTGGCGACCTGACTATCCTGGTCCCCGAGCGAACCGACCACCGTGTTCAGGTTGCTGATGAGGTCGCCGAACAACCGATCCCGATCGGCCAGGGTGTTGGTCACCGCCGCGGACTGGCTCAGCACCGACCCAATCGTCGCGCCCTGACCCTGCAGAGCCTGGATCAACTGGCCGCTGAGCGCGTTGACCTGATCGGGGTTCAGCGAGCGAAACAGCGGTCGCAGGCCCCCGACCAGACGCGTCCAGGTCCAGCGCCGGCTGGGTCCGGCTCAGCGGGATGGTCCCGCCCGGGTCGAGTTTCTTGATTCCGCCCGCACCTTCGGCCAGCTCCAGGTATCTGCCGCCGAACAGGTCGTCGTAGCGGACCACTGCCCTGCTGCCCTCGGTGAGCAGGACCGACTCATCGGCAGAGAACTCGACCCGCACCGTCGAATCGGGCTGCACGGCAACTTTTTTGACCTTGCCGACCTCGACGCCCGCGATGCGCACGAAGTTGGTTTCCCGCAGCCCGGAAACGTTGACGAAGACGGCGTTGTAGGTGTTCGCTTTCTCGAAACGATATTGGGAGAACACGGCCATCAGCAAAGCGATCCCCAACGAACACACGGTGGCATAGACGGCAAACCGCACCACTATGCCTCGGAAGTTCTCGCGCAATGTCTGCCTTTCTTGACCGCGGGTTTGGGTTGCGCTAGCGGGGCGTGGGTGGCGTCCCCGGGAAGGCCGGAACGAATGGTTCCGAACCCGTCGGCGGATTACCCATACCAGGGTCTCGCGGCCTGCCGGGCGGAGGCGCCGGCGGCAACCCCGGAAACAGTGGCGTCCCGTCTGGCGCGTATCGCTGCGCACCGTAGGGTGGCGCGCCCGGGTACGGCACCGGGCCCGGTGCCGGCCCCCCCTCGTCTTTCAGGGTCGGCGGTTGCGGTGTTCCCCGGGTGACCGGCGCATAGTCGGCATAACCCGGGAACCCGATACCTGGGTTGGGCCGCACGTCCATGCCATTTCCGAACCCGGAGTCGGTGACCAGGTATCGCTGCGGGAAGTTCTTTTCCACGTCGGGCAGCGAACCGCAGCTGGGCGTCCCGCCGGGGCCGCCCTTGATGTCAAGGACCGGCAGGTTGTCCGGATACTTGTATGTGTCGTCGCCGAACAGTAAGCCGGCATCGGCGATGAACGATCGTCCATTGAACGTGAAGGCATCGGCATAGCCCCTGTCCATAAGAAGCTTGGCGCCGAGAAACGTGCAGGTGAGTTCCGGGTTGTATTTCATCAGCAACCGCGTCGTTGGCTCAAGCACGTTGAGCAAATGGACAAGGTTGCCCTTGTTCGGGACGATCAATTTGTTACCACTGTTGCCTAGACCGACGAGGGCGACCAGCGCCCAATCAAGGTCTTTGGCGTGCTTGGTGATCAGGGAGGCGTCCGTGCCCCCTGCGTCCAGCACGGTCACCAAGTTCTGCGCCGCGGCGCCGTAGGCGTCGCTGAAGCCCCCGAACGCGCGCCAGTCGGCCCGGAGCAACTCACTGCGCGGATTGACCGCTGTCAACACCTGGTTGAAGTCGGTGATCGCCTGGCCGATGGCTTCGCCCTTACCGCGAAATCCCTCGGCCAAGGCGGATAGCACCGCGTTGATTTTGGCGGGGTCGATCTCGTTCAGTACACCGACCAGGTCCTTGAGGATGGTGTTCGCTTCGATGCTCACTTTGCCCGTGGTCAACACCGTCCCTGACGCCAGCCGCTTGCGACTCGGCTCGCTCGGGGGGCGCAGATCGACGTATTTGGCGCCGAACACGGTGGGTGAACTGATCTGGGCTTCGACGTTGGCCGGAATGTATTTGAGCTGGCCGGGATACAGCTCCAGCTGAAGGGTCGCCCCATTCTTCGGCTCGATCGACGCAACCCGGCCGACCTCCACGCCGCGGTACTTCACGACGGCGTTGGCGTCCATCACCAGACCAGACCGGTCCGACACGAGGGTCACCTTGGCATACGAGGTGAACTCTCTTTTGAAGGCCATAACGGTGAGGGGGATTGACCCGATGATTAAGGAGACGAGGATCAGTGCCCACCATCCTGGATGCGGCGACCGTTTCTGTTTCATCGCCGCTATCCGGAAAGGTGGAAGTCGCCCGACTGACCGTAGAGGACCAGTGACAGGACGAATGTAAGGGTTATGGACACGCCTATGGACGCTCGCACCGCACGCCCGACCGCCTCACCGACCCCCGCGGGGCCGCCCGAGGCGGTGAAGCCGTAATAGGTATGGATCAGCATGACGACGACTGCCTGGACGGTGCACTCGAGCCCCGACACAAGGACGTCCCTCGGCAACAGAAAGGTATTGAAGTAATGGTCGAAGCCGCCGGCCCCCTGATGGTAGGCGAGGATGACAACGGTCCGAGTCGTGAGTACGGATCCAACAAAGGTGGTGCAGAACAACGGCGGCACCACCAGTAGGCCGCCCAGCACCCTGGTCGTCACCAGGTAGGGGATGGAGCGGATGCCGATGACCTCCAACGCGTCGATCTCTTCGCTGATCCGCATCGCACCGATTTGCGCTGTGGCACCGGCGCCGATGGTGGCCGCCAGGCCGTTCGCGATTATGAGCGGAAGCTGCAGGCGCACGTTGGCATAGGCGGAGAAAAACCCCGCGATCGCGCCGACGCCGATGCTGCTCGCCTGGATGTAGCCGAAGATACCGATGATGGCCGCGGCACTGCCCGTCAGGACCGCGAGGATCACCACTTCGCCGCCGATCAAGGCGAGCGCACCAACGCCCAAGCTCATCTCGGCGATGACACGCACCGTCTCCGCTTTGTATTTGACGACAGTGACGCGAATGGCGGCGAGGGCTTTGACATAAAACTCCGCCTGCTCGCCGAGGCCAGTCCATCCGTTGGCCCAGACCCGCGCGGTGCGCGTCAGCCGCGGATAACGGGCGATGAGCACCGTCCTCACGTCGCCGCTCATGTCACCAACGTCTGCGTCGCAGTGAGGACGCTGATGATGATGTTCGCGATCAGCAGAGCCATGAACGTGAACACCACCGTCTCGTTGACCGCGTTACCAACCCCCTGCGGACCGCCGCCCGCAGACATTCCCTTGTAACAGGCGATCAATCCGGCGAGCACTCCGAAAACCGAGGCTTTGACAAAACTCACCACCACGGTGGGAAGGTTGGTGAGTAGCGTCATGCTCGACGCGAAGGCGCCGGGATTGCCGTTCAAAGCGTAGACCGCAAAGGCATAGTCGGCGCTGAGTCCGGCGATGCATACGACGGCGTTTATCAAATTCCCGGCGATGAGCAGCGCAACCACCCGGGGTACCACCAATCGGTGAATCGGGTCGATACCCAGCACCCTCATGGCGTCGATCTCTTCCCGGATGGTGCGCGAACCCAGGTCGGCACACATCGCGGTGGCGGCGGCACCGCTCAGGACGAACACCGTGGTGACGGGCCCGATCTGCGATATCGTGGCCAGCCCTGAGGCCGCTCCCGTGACGTCGCCGGCACCAAAAGAGACCGTTGCTACGCCGAAGAGGAACACCACCATGCCGTTGAAAGCTATGGATTGCGCGATGGCGGGGAAGGTCGCGACCCGGGCGATGAACCAGCACTGCAAGATGCACTCGCGCCACATGAACGGCAGGCGCAGGGTTTGCACAAAGGTGTCCAGCGACAGCGCGATGAAACTACCGATCTCGCGCAGCGGTTTGTCCAGCGGCTTCTTGGCCAGCCCGAGCAGTGGGCTGCTCGAGACCACTAGCAGCCCCCAATACAATTAGACAGACTTGGAATCGATATGGCTTGCCCAAGCCCGACGAGGCAGGGTGAAAACGGGGTCTGTCCGGGCCTACCCAGCGCGTCCACCTCCCCCATGCTTATCTATCTCCCCTATCCGACGAGTCCAGCTCTGAGCTGTTGTGTGCGGGACCGCACACTTTTAGGTCTGATGTGTGCGGGACCACATTATGCAGCAACCAGTCTCAAGTCAATAGTTTTCTGTCCAGCCGTCTCAAAATATAGTCTACGCGGGTCTACCACGTCGACGCTCTGATCGACTTCCTCTGGCATGCTTCATCTTTGGCGAGACCTCCGACGGGTCGCGATGGCATTGTCGACGAGGGTGCTCGACAGATTAGGTTAACGCTGTTTCATCAGGATTAAGGGATTTTCATCAAAATTAAAGAACAGGATCACGGCTGGCCACCGAGCACCCTGAGGCCACGGGGCCCAAGCCATTGGACCACCACCACCTGTGCGAGCTGGGCCGTCGCGGTTGACCGAATGAGCTTTCGGTGATGGGGTTTAGCGTCGCTATACTCTCGCGCGTGCAGCGGAAAACGATCTCCCCGCGGACCGAGACGCACGGCCTCGCGGCCGCGCGCGCCGGTCTCGCCCGCCGACGGCGGACACCTCACTAGTGACCCCTGATCTAGTGGAAAGGATATGCCCGCGTGTCAGCGCGGGAAGTACCCCGGGGTTTCGGACCCCGGAGGTTACTTGCCCCGGCACCGGGCGGGTTGGCCTTATCTCTGCACCGTGGGGATGGCCGCTCGCGGCTGGTGGTCGGTTGGCCGACGAGCACACGCACGCAGGTCTCGTTAGCAACCCTGGTTCCACCGAACAGGGCCAAGCCCGCGCAGGTTTTCCGCAACTGCCAGGGAAGTGAAATGGGATGCCTTACGCTGGCTTCGTGACGTCACTCACCGCCAAAATCGCCGCCGGTCTTGCGGCCTGCTCCACCGTGCTATTCGTATCATCCTGTGCCAGTTCGCCTTCTGACGCCCACGCCCATTCCACGCGCACCGATGACAAGCCCGTTATAACCGGCGAACCCGCCGGCTACAACACTGCCGACGTTGCTTTCGTGAATTACATGACTGCGCACGAGGAGCAAGGGCTCAGTATGTCGCGGCTCGCGCCGGATCGCTCCACTAACTCCGAACTCGTCACGTTCGCCGCCAAGACCGCAGCGGCCTTACAGGTCGACACACAGGTCTTGAAGGCGCTCAGAGCGCAGTGGAAAGAGGGCCAGGACAACCAACCGGGAGACGGTGCACCTCCGATGACAACCAGGGCGACGATTGATGACGCAACTATCGGGAAACTTAATTCATTGCACGGCAAAGAATTCGACGCACCATGGCTGGAGTCAATGATCAATCTCGATCAGGGAGAAATCGAGATGGCCAACGCCGAAGTCGCCAACGGGAAGAACCCGGATGCCATTGGCCTCGCCAAGCAGATCGTCAAAGCGCGGCAGGCCGAGATTGGGCAGATGCAACAGATGCTCGCGGGTTAACATTCCTGTCGCACAGGATCATTCACCGTAGTTCTTACTACCTTCGATCTTTCGAGTGAGTCGGACCAGCCTGATCGGAGACGGTGTTGGCCGGCTTTTGCGTCGGCCGACTGTACGGTGTCGTGCACTCATTCCGGCAAACCACGCTACCGCGGCTTATCTCCGGTTCGGCCCGCAGTAGTAGCAACTGGGCCCCCGAGGACGATCGCATGAAGCAAGAATTTAATCGATTATATATTCAATAAAAGAGGCATCCAATGACTGACTTTGGGCAGCGTGCCGATGCCGGCGCCCGCCTATGACAGCGATCGTGGATTCCGTTGACGACATGACGGCGGATTGGCTGACCGATACACCGGTTCGCTTTATCCCAGCCGTCGCGGGTTGGACGGGCACGTTCGAGGAAACGTAGACGGCCCTGGCGGCCCGGCGCCGGTCACGGTGCCGCAGCGGGCCCGGTGCCCTCTGGGTAAGCGCCGTAGATGGTGAGACGGGCCATTTCGTCGATGAACGCCTCGACGTTTGGCTGCGGGCGGGTTGCACCCTCAAACATCCAGTCCCCGAACAACGCGATCGAAAAGACAAGCCCAAAGATTATCCGCGTCACGACCGCGGGGTCGAAGGGACGGAATCCACGATCGCCGATCTCACGTTCGATGATCGCCTCGAATTGTTCGAGGAGCGCACCCAGCTGTGGCGCCGATGCGGCGTCGGTGCTTAGTGGGCCACCTATGGCCCGGGCTCCGATCATTTCGTGGATAAGTCGCCGATTGGCCGATAAGACATCGTAGACGCCGCGATAAAATTCATACGTCTCCACGTAGGCGCTGTTCATGGCGCGGGGCCGTGCGGCCCAGCCCGCTACGTATTCGGAAACGAAGGTGTTGAACGGGGCCAGCACGGCCTCTTCGAAGAGCTTCGCCTTGGATCCGAAGTGCCGGAATATCATCGGCTCCGTTACCGACGCGGCTCGTGCGATTTCCCGCGTACTAGTGCCTGCGTAGCCGCGTTCCGCGAACAAGACGCGAGCTGATTCCAGGAGCAAGCGCCTTCCCTCACCGCGCGCCCCTTGCTGGCCGTCAATTTTTAGGTTACTGGGCACCCCGCCATTTTGGCACGTCGATCGCCGCTTCCCGAGGGCAGAACATCGACAGTTTTGTGTCGCGGGTCTGACACGGTATACCCGACGTCCTCAGCTGGTTGGTGGGACTTCTCTTCGTTTGGGAAGGGCGCACCGAATGTCAACGGGCAGCGACGCCGGCTCCCAGATTCTCAAGTGTCCCCGGGGCCGCCTGTACGGCGGCGGCCTCGCCGTTGATAGCCCGCACCGTCAGCACCGTGAACACGATGATCCAGGTGAAGAACACGATCATCGGGATATAGAACACCAGTACTCCGTTCTGTGAGAACGGCCCGGTCTTGAAGAACAAGAGCAGGCTCGCCTCACACATGAAGAAGCTGGAGAACAGATTGAAGTATCCCGACCACCGCGGGAACACCGGCCGAGGCCTGTGATCCATCAGGATGCTCACCGCAAGCGCGATTTGGAACAGCGCGAACGGAGCGCCGGTGAACAACACGCCGAGCCAGCCCAAGTCGTTGAGCGCCTGTGTCACTTCGGGACTGGTCTCTCCCGGCCGCCAGGAGGCCGCGCCGAAGAAGAATCCGATGAACATCACCACGACGACCTCACAAGCCACCGAGATCAGCATGATGTTGAACAGGATTGGCCATTGGCGTTCCCGGAGCCGCGCCATTTGGATGATGCTCGCACTCCACGTCGTATAGAGGATGCTCGAGAAGATGAAGATGACGGTTGCGATCCGGATGCCCGTCGTGTGCGCGAGGTATTCCGACACCACCTTGGTGGCCGGGTCTGCCGCCGATGGCGGCAAGATGTACTGGCCGTGGGCCACCACGTTGGCGGCAAAGGGCCACAGGAACGCGAATGCAAACCCGGTGTAGGCGCAGACCTTCAGGATCTGCGGGTGGAAGCCGTCAGTGCGCATGGCGTTCTCCCGTCGTGGCGATTGTCAACGGCAAAGACCGAAGTCCGATTTGCGTAAGTGGTACTCGCAGAATATGGTTCACCGGCCTGGACCTGCCTGCGCCGTGAGCGCTCCGGGAGCCGATCTTTCTGGGTTGTCGTGTGCCGCAGCAGGCGTCGTATCGTCGTCGAACTGCCGACTGATACCGACGTGCATGTAATAGGTCATCACCGCAATCCAGACGGTGAACGCCCCGATCGGGATGTAGAAACCAACAAGACCGTTCCAGGCGAACGGGCCGTGCTTGAAGAACACCGCGAGCCCACCGCCGGCGCCGCTCAAAGCGATCCAGAGGTTCAGGTAGCCCACCCAACGTGGCCACAACGGTTGAGCAGAGCGGTCCATGAACGACGCCAACGCAACGCAGGACAGTTGCAGCACGTAACTGGGAAATACCATCACGAAGGTCAGCCAGGACAGATCGTCGAGCATCCGGATTGTCGAGGGTTCCAGCTCGGAGCGGAAAGTCGCTGTGATCCATAGCATTCCGCAAAGTTGAAAAAACACCACCAGGAGCACCGCGCCGCCGAACTGCATCACGGCCAGGATCGGCATCCGTTTCTCGATGCGTGCAATTTGGATCGAGATCACCCCGAAGAACGGAAACAGCAACGTGGTGGCAATGAGGCCCAAAACCATGCCAATACGGATCGAGATTGCGTGATCGGTAATGACCTGCGTGACCTTGACCGGGTCCCACGACGGGGCCATCGGCGGTATGAACCTGGCAAAGCCCACGAACGCGGCGAGATAGAGAACGAAAAAGACCGGGCCTGCCCACACCGCTGCGAGTTGTATACGTTTCGCCACGAACGCCTCCTAGTGACCGTGATCGGTTATTCCGGAACAGATGTCGTATTGCGCTCGCGGAGGACGGCCGGAACCACGTCGGGAGTCCAGGTCGAGCGCGGCGTAATGAGATTTCGTTGGTCCCTGTGGGCGAAGAAGTCAACGCCCGCGGTCGCATAGCCCTTGGCCGCCTGCGCATCCTGCGCGAGCGGCAGAGAAGGAATGCCGCGCGTTCCAAACTTCAGATTGGGCACTTCAGGACCTCCAATGATTGCGGAACTTTCGGTTATTCAATAGTTCTCATCTCGAAGCGGACGGCAGTTCACGGGTTATACGCAGGCCTCGGCATCGGCACGCCCGGCCCAGGGCAGGTATGGCCATCGGCACCTGAGGCGCACATGTCGTTGACCATGTATGACGGGTAATTCGCCGGGAAAGGGTCCGAATGCGTACCGAACCACTGCTGCGGAAGCATGTAGAGCACCACGAATCCCAGGTGGATAGCGCCGTAGATCGCGAAGAATTTGACCACCTGCTTGCCCTTGAAACCCAAGGTAAGAGTGTTGATTCCCCGCTCGACAACCGTCCGGCCGCGGTCGTCGCGGAAATAGCTGAGACACGCTATGGCGCCAAGGGCAAAACCGCCGAAGAGCACAGTTTCCGACAACGGAACCTGGTAAGTCTGGCCGGCGAACAGTGTGATTGCGCGGATACCGCCCGGGTAGGCGTACACGCCCGTGCGCAATACCAAGCCCTCAACGAGGGTGTCGGTCAGGGTCAAACCGACGACGATGGTTACGACGATGCCCACAATGCCTACGCCGGGCCAACGCGCCTTGATTTTGCGCAATAACCATAGGATCGCAATGACCTGCGAGAAGACCAGCGCGGTGTAGGCCGGTGGAACAATCAGCAGCGGTTCGGGCAGCCTATTCGCATGAGGACTGGTCCATGTCGGCCACGCCCCGTTTGCCCAAGCGCCCCGATTGATGAGGTGCGAGTTATAGAACAGGGTCACCGACGTGTAGTTCATGACCATGTCCCAGAAGAACACCGTCGATGCCGCCAGTGCGATCATCGCGTCAGTGGTCAGGTATCCGTGCCGGCGCCACGGCCGGATCACCCAGAGATAGAGCAATACCACCGCAGCGACCGGGACGGCGATCTGCAAAGCAGTGAACACCACTGACTCCCACGCCGGGAGTGCGTCGGGCCCGGGGTCGGTGGGCTTGAAGTTCGATCCGAGTGCCCATTTGGCCAGGACGAAGACCTGAAAGACAAGCAGCACGAACCCCGCGCTCGACCACCACAGGACCGGACGCGGCCGGCGAGCCTGCAGGTCGGGGCGCAGTCCTCCGGAAGCGAGCTCGTCACGCTGGATCGTCGCCACGTCTCGTCCCTTCACTGCGTGCTGGACTTCCAACCTCGTGAAAGTGGCACTTGCATTATGAGCCAGCTCAACTCAAATATGCAAGCAGCACTTGCACATGGTTGCGGATGCCGCCCAGTCGCTCGATGTCTATCTAGAATGTCCTGCTATGCAGCCAGGTTCACAAAACAAGCCGGCTCGGCGCGATCGTGCGCGGGCCCGTACGCTCGCTGCCGCCCATAAGCTCTTTGCCGAGAACGGTTACCGAGCGACGACGACCAAAGAGATCTGTCTTTTGGCCGGAATCGCTGAGCCGACTCTGTACCGTCATTTCGGCTCCAAGGCCGACCTGTTCGAGATGACCGTCCTGGAACCATTTGCCGAGTTCGTCGACGGCTGGATAACCTCATGGCGCGAGTTTTCCACCGAATCCTCGGTTCAGGACCTCGCCGAAAGCCTCGTCAACGGTCTGTTCACGCTGGTTCGCCGGGACCGCAGGCTGTTCCAGGAGCTCATGGAGGCTCGCGCAGACCCCAACAACGACTTGCACGGATCCGCCGTCGCCATCAGCACCCGAATCCGCCAGGGCCTCCGAGCCGTCCAGGACGTCGGCCTCGAGATCGCTGACGAGCGCCACCTGACCCACTTGGACGCCCCCGCAACGATTACCTCGGTAGCCGCCATGGTCATCGGCACGGCGATCCTCGAAGACTGGACGGTACCCGCCGACGTCCGCCGCCCCAGCCAAGCCAGGATGGTCAAGGAGATGACCATGATGATCACCCACGGCATCACCGGGCGTCCCGACTGACGCAGTCCTGTCGGCCAAGCCGCCGGCTTCGGTCAACCGGCGCTAGAAAACTGTGGCGTTCTCTGCCGCCGGGGTGGGCTGGGGGTCCGGTTCAGCTCGCTGGGCACGCAGCGCGCGGAAAACCAACCAACTCTGAATCGTGATCCACACCGAGAACAAAATCAGCGGCGACCAGAACACCAGCAGCCCATTCCAGGCAAACGGGCCGCGACGTGGTATGAACGCGATCGCGCCTGCCTCGAACATGATGCTTATCCACAGCGAGGTGTAGCCCCACCATCGCGGAAATGGGTTGTTCTTGACCAGTTGGGTGGCCGGGCGCAGCGCGATGACAGTGACGCCGATCCACAGGAAGATGTAGAACTGGTCGGTCGTCGTCATCGTTAACGACGCCAATTCGTGCATCAGCGTGGTGACTTCGGGATCCTTGCGCGGGGCCGTGTATGCCGCTACACCCCAGAACATCGGCGGGAGCATTAGGAACAGCGACATCATTGCACCGCTGACCAGCGACAGCGCACTCCATATTTTCCATCCGCCGGTCTCGACTCGGGCCATCTGGACGGCAACCACTGCCAGGATCGGCATCATGAAAGCACCTGTCCAGCTGGTCAGGACGGCACCGAGTTTGATCTTGCCTTGGTTGTGCACGTACCACTGGGCCACCTGCTCGGCGCTCCACTCGGGATTCTTCAGGGGAACCTGCTGCAGCAGGAAAGCGAACGCAAAGATATAGACGATGGCGAGGGCGATACCCCACCACAAGATGGCGCGCTGGCTCCGTTCGGAGAACAAACTTCGACCCTCAGACATTTGTTTTCCCTTCGATCGTTAAGGTTTTGGCTTAGTTAGCACCAGTCGAGGCGCCACGTTCCGACTTTCTGGAGTCCATGCGTCGCGCAGAAATTGCTCAGCAAGCGGATACTCCTGACCTTTGTTGAGCATATTTCGAGACCGCACTGCGTCGCTTTCCGATTATCGACTTGGTCCGGCATCGCGTTCAGCGCCACGCACCTTGTCATCCAGGCCGCGGGGATGCCGAGCATCTGCATGGCCGTTGCAGGCATCGCTGAGATAGTGCCGATGAAGCCACCATCAGTGAGCGACGGGGCTTCCAAGTCGGCAAAACGTTCGCGTCATCAGTGGTTCGGCCGGATGTCGGGCCAAGGCGACTCCTCTTGATTAGTACAGCTCTGGTGTGACGTCGGTCTCATCGAATGGCATACTCATGATAACGATCGTTCGCATGGCTTCGTCAATAGCCTGTGTTGACTAACCGCGATGGGCTGCGCGGACCCGTTCCATGTTTGGGCCTCGGCCACCGAGACACTGCACGCGGGTCGAGGATCGCCGGGATGGCTCTACACCCCGTCGGGTGACGCCACCTCGCTGCTGACGGCTCGCTGATGAACATCTCCATCAGGCGGCTTTCCGAACACGCCACAATCCCGGTGGAAAACGGTCGCTGACAACTACCGCGCGGTGGCAGCAGTAATCGACGCTCCCCACACACCGTCATGCACGGCGACGCCCACCCCCCTGCCGCAAACTGGCCTACACCCTGATTACCAGCCTCGGGGTCGGTTGTTGAGTTTGGCCGCGACGTGGTCGAGGTAGTCGCCGGGAACACTGACAGAGCGCGTTCGCCCCCTTTGCAGTGCGGCAATACCCCGGTGGTCTCAACGAGCACCCACGTGCGGCGTCCGTCCGATGTTGATCCCCATCAACCGTCCCGAGTCAGCTGAAGAAATCCAGCACGGCATCTCAGTAGGATTGGGTCCGATTAACGATCATGGCGAGCGTCGAGTGAAAGCCACACTGACCGGTGTCTCGGAGACGGCATTGCTCACGCTCAACGGCAGGGCCTACCAGGCCAATCGGCCGGACGCGATCATAGAAAATCCGATGGCGATCAAGCTCGTCAACTCCATCGACTTCGACTTCGACAAGTTCGGCCGCAAAGGCCAAGAAATGGCACTGCGTTCATTGGCTGTCGACAAGTGTGCGATTGCCTACCTCAAGAGTCATCCCAAGTCCACCGTTGTCGCGCTGGCAGAAGGCTTCCAAACCACCTTCTGGCGACTCAACAGCGCACTACCCAACGCCGAATTCCACTGTTCGACTACCAAAGCGACTGGGGCATGCCCGGCGCAGCAGACGTCGAAGCGATCACGGCGCTCATGGCCGTATGAAAGCGCCGCCGCTCGGGTGAATGGCTCTTCGGCACAAGCGATCTCGATCGACAATGACCCCAGCGCTCCCTAGGTGGACAGTGCGGGTAGAACGAGTGCGTCGATGACTTGTCGCAGGAAATCCGCGTCGGCGGATTGTCCGTTGAGTACTCGCAGCAGGCTCATCGCCGTGAGTACGTCGGCGACCAGCGACCAGTCCCGGTCAGCGGAGATTTCACCGCGGGCCGCGGCCCGGGCCAGAATCGCAGAGACTATGCGTCTGCCCCTCATGAGCAGCAGATTATCGAAAGCCGTGGCGAGCTGGGGATCGCGGGCGGCTTCCACGGCGACGCGTAGCACCAGATCGGTTGTGATCAAGGTGTTGTCATTGCGCACCGCGCGATCAATGAGAGCTTCCAGGTCGCCAGTCAGGCTGCCGGTATCGGGAGCGTCGTCGGTGCGCAGATCGGGCCGCCAGTAGACGAGGACGTCGGTCATCAGCGCCGCTTTCGATGACCACCGCCGGTAAATGGCGGCCTTGCCGACGCCAGCGCGCGAGGCAATGTCGTCCATGCTTGTCGCGTCGTACCCGTTCTCGGTAAGCGCGGCAAGGGCGGCGTTGAGGATCGCGGGATCACGGGATCGGTCCAGCCGGCCATCCGTGCGCTGGCGAAGCTTCGATTCCATCTCTTGCATTGCCGTGAGCTCCGATCCGATAAGCGTTACACCGTCACCGGCTGCGGGATTGGGGCGGTGTGTACCTCCTGCTCCGCGGGCTCGTTCACCTTCTTCATGCGGAAGGTATTGAGCGGCCACCAGAACCAGCGGCCCAGTGCGGCAGCGATCGACGGCGTCATGAAGGCTCGCACGATAAACGTGTCGACGAGTAGGCCCATCCCGATCGCGGTGCCGAACTGCCCGATCACCACCAGGTCGCTGACGACCATCGACGCCATGGTCGCCGCGAATATGAGGCCGGCCGCGGTGACCACCCGGCCGGACGCGCCCATGCCCCGGATGATGCCGGTGTTGAGGCCGGCCGGGATTTCTTCTTTCAGACGGGAAACGAGCAGCAGGTTGTAGTCGGACCCGACGGCCAGCAGGATGATGACCGTCAGCGGTAGCACGATCCATTGCAAGCCCACCCCCAGGATGTCCTGCCAGAGCAGCACGGAAAGACCGCATGCGGTGCCGAGCGACGCGAGCACCGTACCGACGATCACCAGGGATGCCACCAAGCTACGAGTGATCAGCAACATGATCGAAAAGATCAGGATCAGCGTCGCGATGCCCGCAATCGTCAGGTCGATGACGACCCCGTCCTGCATGTCGCTGTACATCGAGGCGGTGCCGGCCAGCGACACCTTCGCCGATTCCAGGGGAGTTCCCTTGATCGCATCGGCGACCGCCTGCTTGATGCCCTGGACGTGCCGGATTCCGTCCACCGAAGCGGGATCGCCCTGGTGGGTGATGATGAACCGGACCGCCTTACCGTCCGGCGACACAAACAGTTTCAGTCCGCGCTTGAAGTCGGGGTTTTGGAACACTTCCGGCGGAAGATAGAAGCTGTCGTCGTTCTTGGCTTGGTCGAAGTAGTTTCCCATCATCGTTGAGCCTTCGGCGTTCTCTTGCATGTGCCGCTGAATACCCGCCATGGAACTGTGGGTGGACAGCATGGAATCGCGCATTTTCGTCATCGAATCGATGGTTTTCGGAAGATCGGCCAATATCTGCGGCATCAACGTGTCGAGTTTATCGACGTCCTTAACCGTGCGTCCAATGTCGTCGGCCATGAGGTCGATATCGTCGAGCAGGTCGAATATCGACCGCAAAGACGAACACACCGGGACGTCGAAACAGTGCTTCTCCCAATAGAAGTAGGAGCGAATCGGGCGCCAGGTGTCTTCGAAATCGGCCACGTGCTGGCGCACCGTGTCGATGTCGCCTTGCAACACGTGCATATCGCCGGCCATCTCGTGGGTGGTCTCGGTCATCTCCTTCATGACGCCGTACATGTGTTGCATGGTGGCGATCGTATGGCCCATCTCGTCGGCCTGCTCGAGCATCGACGCCATGCTGTCGTTCATGAATTTCGCTGTCTGCAGGGTGCTGGAACTATTCATGGCGATCACGAACGGTATCGAGCTGTGCTCGATCGGGGCCCCAAGGGGCCGGGTGATGGTTTGCACCCGCCCGATGCCGCGTTCATGGAAGACGCTCTTGGCGATCCTGTCGATGATCAGCATGTCCGCGGGATCGCGCAGATCATGGTCGGCTTCGACCATCAGCAATTCCGGATTCATCCGCGCCGGGGTGAAATGCCGCTCGGCCGCCGTCTGAGCGACGTTCGCCGCGATGTCCGGCGGGGTGAACTTCCTGTCGTTGTAAGTCGGGACATAGGTCGTCAAACTGACGAAACCGATCACCGCGATAAAGGACGTCACGACAATAATCGGTTTCGGCCACCTCGTGACAACGGTGCCGATCTTGCGCCAACCCCGTTCCGATACTTGACGTTTCGGATCGAAGAAGCCGAACTTGGACGCGACCGCGAGTAACGCCGGGGCCAGTGTCAGGCCCGCCAGCATGGTCACCACCAAGGCGATGGCGCACGGTATCCCCATGGTCTGGAAGTACGGAAGCTTGGTTGCGGTCAGGCACAGGCAGGCGCCCACGATCGTCAGACCCGACCCCAGGATGACGTGCACCACGCCGTTGTAGGCGCTGTAGTACGCCTGTTCTCGGTCTTGGCCGCGGGACCGGGCTTCGTGGTAGCGGCCCAACAGGAAAATGAAATAGTCGGTTCCCGTGGCGATGGTCAGCATCGTGACCATGCTGACTGCGTACGGGGTCAGGCCGATGATGTTCAGATCGCCGGCGGTCGCCACGATGCCCTCTGCGGCATAGAGCTCGAAGCGGACCAGTATCAACGCAAGGATCGCGTTCTTTAGCGAGCGGTAGATGACAAGCAGCATCACGAAGATGACACCGATCGTGACCAACGTCATCATGTCCATGCTGTTGTGCGCTGCGATAAGTGTGTCGGTATTGAGCACGGTGTTGCCGGCCACGTAGGCCTTGACGCCCGGCGGCGCCGGCACGCTTTTGACGATCTTGCGGACCTCGGCGACCGACTTGTGGGCGGGCGTGGTGCCCTGAGCACCGTCGAGGAAGACCTGCACGTAGGCGGCCTTACCGTCCGGGCTTTGGGAGCCGGCGGCTGTCAGCGGGTCGCTCCAGAAATCCTGAATGTGCTGGACATGCTTGCTGGCCTTGAGCTTCTCGACGATATTGTTGTAAAACTCGTGCGCGCTGTCGCCGAGCTTGTCGTCGCCTTCCAACACGACCATCGCCGAGGAGTCCGTGTCGAATTCCTGGAACTTGTGGCCGATGTTCATCATGTCCTTGAACGCTTCGGCGTCCCTCGGAGTCATGGGCACCGAGTGCTTCCCCGCAACCTCACCGAGTTCGGGGGTGAACAGCGTCGTACCGAGTGCGACGAGCAGCCAAAACAGGATGATCGGCACCGCCAGGACGCGGAGCAGACGGGCGACGCGGGAGCGCGGGGCCGGCTCGTTGCTCATACAGATTTCACCAAGCAGTAGATGAAGGGCTGGTATTCGTCGATAGTGCGATCGTCGCGGACTTGGTTGTCGACGATGACGCGGCATCGGATGTTGCGTATGCCGGTGTCACCTTGGGCAACGATGTTGGCCGACATCGACGGCAGGGTCGTCACGATGGTGTACGACCACGGCAGCGGGGCATGTTCGACGAGGTGTGGTTGCCCATCTTGATCCAAGTAATTGACGCTGACGCTGCCCCCCGATGGCGCCGTGACCTCATAGGTGATGTGTTTCGGGTTGAAGGGTTTCGTATCGTCGGCGTGTGCGTCACCGCTTGACGCGTTCGCGTTGACACCGAAACTGTCGCGGACCCGGAGCACGACATAGGCGCCGAGCACGACAACGACGACAAGAAGTAGCGGTATCCACGCCTTCTTGAACAGTCGAAACACCCACTAACCCCTCACCAACCGGCCACCGCCGGGCATCGCGCGACACCAATGAGTCGTCGGCACGCGAGTGGACCAAGGTCGACGTGTCGGACCGCACTCATGACGGAACTTGAGTTCCATTATTAATTGGTGGGGACTGTACCGCATTACGGAGCACTCCTCCGACGAGGGTGGTGCGCACTTACCGGCGGCTCTACGCCGACCAGACCGAAGCCGACCACGCCCGGCTCGTCACCGCCGTCGATCGCGGCGCCTTGCCGGTGGAACGCGGAATCTGATCGATGCCGCCGGAATCTGGGGAGGCGCGAAGTCGCGAGCATCAACCCGCACAAGACGTGCGCGTGACCGCCCGTCGTCAATGAATTCGAGCGCTGCCGCCCAAGGCGATCTCGAGGACGCTGCCGGTGACGACGCCCGGATCTGTGACTAAGTAGAGCAGCCCGCGGGTGACGTCTTCGGGCTCAATCCACGGCTGGGGAATCGGATTTGCCTTCATCATCCGGCGGACCAAGTCGTCGGGAACATCGTCGCCGCCTACGGGCTGCACCATTGGCGTGTGCACCGTGGTCGGACAGATGACGTTGACGGTGATGCCCTCCTTGGCGACCTCCAAAGCCAGGGACTTCGCCAGCCCGATGACTCCCCACTTGGTGGCGTTGTATGCCCCCAGCTCCGGGATGCCCATTCTGCCGCCCATCGACGAGGTGACGACGATCCGGCCGAAACGCTGGCGTCGCATCACCGGTATGGCGGCGCGCAATGTGTGAAACACGCCCGTCAGATTGGTGTCCACAAGCTGGTGCCAAATCTCGTCGGTCACCTGTTCCAGCGGTCCGGTGCTCACGACCCCGGCGTTGGCCACCAGAATATCGAGACTTCCTAAGCTGCTCACGGTTTCCTCGACGGCGGCACTCACCGCGGCGGCGTCGCGCACGTCCACCGCGATCGGAAGGCAGCGGCCGCCGAGCTCCTGGATCTCTTTGGCCGTGCGACGAAGATCATCCTCGGTGCCCAGTGGATACGTCAGATTCATCGGACGGGGCGCGTCAGCGACGACGACGTCTGCACCTTCGGCGGCCAACGCTAAGGCATGCGCGCGCCCTTGCCCGCGCGCTCCTCCGGTGATGAACGCGACCCGGCCGTCCAGTGCACCCATGAACAGCGAGCCTAACGCTAATCAGGGTCAACGAAGACCGGCTGCTCCCCCGACATTCCGGCCACGACGGCGGCGACCTGATTGGGCTGGCCAATCAGCCCGGACTGCAGCTCGGATTCGCGTCTCAGGGCAGCGGCGGCGTCGTCACTGACCCATGTCTGGTCGTAGAGGCGCTTGGCGGCACGGACTGCATCGGGAGATTTCTGCGCGATCTCGTCTGCCAGCGCCAGCGCCGCGGCCAGTGGATCGTCACTATTTCGAGTGACCAACCCGAGCGCCACAGCTTCGCTTCCGGAAACGATGCGGCCGCTGAACGTCAACTCCTTCGCGACGTCAATAGGTACCAGGCGAGGGAGTGTCTGCGTGATGCCCATGTCGGGAATGAGGCCCCACTTGATCTCCATGATGGACAGCTTCGCGTCCGGCGCCGCGATCCGGATGTCGGCGCCCAGCGCGATCTGCAGACCGCCGCCGAAGCAATTCCCGCGAACCGCGGCGATGACCGGGGCCGGCACCAAGGACCAGTCGTAGGCCACCCGCTGAGCGAAGTTGGCCAGCCGGTCGCCGTCGCGCTCCAGCAGAACACCGGTGCCACCCCGTCCGGACATGAAGCTTGCAACGTCCAGGCCCGAGCAGAAGCTCTTCCCCTCGCCGTGCAGCACTACCGCGCGAACCGAATTGTCTTCTGCGAGTTGCCCTGCGGCATTCATCAAGCCCTCGAACATGGCTTGGTCAAGCGCGTTGTGCTTGTCGACGCGCACCATCGTCACCGTTGCCACGCCACTGGCGCCTATCTGCACCCGAACTCTGTCTTCGCTCACAGTTGGAAACGTACCGCGACGTCGAAGCTGACCAACCACCGAGCATGGAGCTAACGGGTGTTTCGCGAGCGAGCGCCCGAAATTCGTCACCCCGTGGGACGGGGGTCTCGACGCAGCCTGCTTCTATCCGATTTTAGGCCAGTGAACTGCGGTTATACAGGTGCTTCGCCCCCTTGCGACCGTTTCTAATTCACGATCCAATTCCCGGCTCGGTTTGAACCGCTTGACTTTACCGCATCCTGCCGGGACTCAACCGGAGCTCTGTTAAGCGGGCACCTTGGCTGCGATCTGGTTTGCGATGTCGACAGCTGAATTCTTGGGGTCGACGCTGCATGTGTTGACGTCGATAACGACGTTGTTTCTGACGGCCAGCGCTCGTCCACAAGCTTTCCAGCCCGTGGCAGGGGGGTTCTGCAGAGTTGCAATGGTGCTTAACGTGCCGTTTGTGTTGGATATCGCCTCCACGGTCCACTGCGTCTTGGACTGGATGTGGGTGTAGCCGTGGCAGGCCGGCCACTGCTGGGCGGAGGAGGTGAAGAAGGCGCCGGCTTGTTTGGCGGTGGGAAACAGCACCACTGCCTGCTCGGCGAAATGAGTTAAGTTATCGCCCTCCTGGAGGTGGAGTGCCTGGTCGCGCTCGGCGATGAAACCGCTGCCCGCATAGACCTGGGCCTGCGCGGAGCTGTCGATGGCTAAGCACTCCTTGGGCGTCATCGTGGCACTGTCGTCAGACATCGCGTCGCGGGTCTGCGTGATCTTCATTTCGATGGTCCCCATGACGGTGTTGATCTGGTCGGCGGGAAGCAGCAACCCGCCCAGCGCACGCTCCGCAACCGGTGGCGCAGTGGTCGTTTTCGTGGTCGATGTGGTCGATAATTTGGTGCTTTGACTGCTTTCGTTGTTGTTACACCCGGCAGTGAGAATGCAGATGCCGGCAACGATGGGTGCGGCTACTACGCGGCGCATGTGTTCATCCCTCATTCCGCCGATTAGCGCGGCGCGCCAATACTACGGCGCTGCCGGTTAGAACTTGAGTTCAATACCAAGAAGCATCTCACCTCACCGGCGACTATTCACCCTCCTCAGTCGGTATTACCGCTCGGCTCCGCCCGCTTGGCTCGAGGCAAGCTTCGACCACTATTAGGCCCGTCGGCCCCAACGACAATTTTGTTCTCGCTGCGCTACCGCATAGCAGCGACCGCTGCCCAGGGACCCGCGGCCGTCCACGCGCGCTCAGGTGCCGACCTGTGGCGTCTGCGGCGGCTCGGGTGAACCAACCCCCAGCGCTTGGTGCTCGGGGGACGTCTCGTCGAGGGCCGCGATCCGCCTTGCGTACATGTTTATTCCGGGCTGCGCGGTCAGGCCATGCGCGAAGATGCTGAGCAGCACCGTTGCCATCACCGCAAGTCGGATCGTTGAGGTGCCTGCCAACCCTGCCTCGTGCTCCAGGTACACCAGCGCGAGCACGATGGACGCGAGACCCCTGGGGCCGAACCAGCCCATGAACAGCACGGTCGCCCGGCTGAAACGACTTCCCAGCAACGCCAGCGCAACGGGTGCCATGCGCACGACTGTCAGACTCAGCACGGCATAGAACAGCACCGCCGGTGTGAAATGCCCCCAATAGCCGGCCACGACGGTGCCGAAGAAGAAGAACACGAAATAGTTGAACAGTTGCCCCCATTGCTCAGTGAACTCGACACTGTGCCGACCCGCACTGTTGAAGCCGAATTGGACTGCAAATCCGGCGACGAACGCGGCGATGAACATGCTCGCCCCGGTCTCTTCCGCCACGATGACGCACAGCAGCGGCAGCGCCACCACGCCGAGTTGACCGAGTGGCGCGGCCATCCAGCGGGTGCGGTGGGCAAGGCCGAGGAGCCATCCGCCTGCGGTGCCGATCCCAATTCCGATGAGCGTGCCGTAACCAAGCTGTTCGCCGAGGAAACGGGCGAGCACGGCACCCGCGGGCGCAGTGTGTTCCTCAGCAACGGCAAGCACGATGAACAACAGCAGGAATGGAACAGCGAGGCCGTCGTTGAGGCCGGCCTCAACATTGAGTGACTGGCGAATTCTCAGTGGTACTCGTTCGCTGCTCACGACCACCTGGCCGAGACTGGCATCGGTCGGGGCGAGGATGGCGGCCAGAATGCCCGCCTCCCCCCACGACAGTCCGCTCAGCACGACAATCGCGCAGACGGCGCCGAACACGATGGCCAGCGGCATGCTAACAATGAGCAAGCGGATTGGCTGGCTGCGGCCGGCCGTCAGCAGCGATCGGTTGATCCGGCTCGCGTCGGTAAAGAGCAACATCACCAGGCCCAGCTCCGCGATCAGAAGCAGTACCTTACGATCGAGCACCAACTCGCGTGCCGCTTCCGGCAGCAGGATCGTCGCAGCGCCGACGGCCGTGAACAGCATCGGTGCTGTGATGACGGTCCGTTGCAGCCGCTGCGAGACCAGGCCGTAAACAAAGACGATCACCACGAATACAGCCGTCAGGACCATGACTCGAACGCAGCTCCGCAGAAGTGATCAGGCTTGGGGGTCGTCAACCATGAGCATGCGGGTTCCGCCGCGCCGGGGCATGGTGTTTCGCAAATATCTGAAAACATCCCGGCGCTGCACGTCACTGCGGCGGTCCATCGGTTGCTTTGCCGACGCGTGGGGTGTTTGCCGCGCCAGTGATCGAGAGCGGCCGAGAGCTGTGCGGCGGTGGGTAGGCGGTGCCGTTGGCGTCCGGGGTGCTGGTCTTGGTGTTGGAGCATAAAGGGCTGATCACGCGGGTGCGAGGAGTGGGCGAGAGCGTTTCAGATTTCATAGGAGCTCGGCTACGTGCGACTGCCGCACACCTCAAAAGATCCCCGGGGCGGTCTCTGGGGACGGATTTGCTTTCTACGCTCGCCGCGACTCGACGGCATGGATTAGCGCGGAGTGCCGTGCCGTGAGCGCTTCGACGAAGTCTCCGTGGGTTACCACATATCGCTCGCCCGCGAGAACGGCGTCGATTACGCCGTCAGCTGCGTCCTCGGGAGTTCGGATCATGTCTTCGGTGGCCATCTGCGGGTTGCTCGCCATCATCGCCTCGAAGTCCGCGGGTTCCCCGACAGGCCTTCGGAGGTGGTCCGGTTGCGCGGACTGGCTGGTTTCGAGGTGTCGAGATGCCATGCCGGACGGGAAGATCACCGAGACGCCGATCCCGTCGGCGCGCAATTCCAATCGGAGCGTCTCGGCAAGCCCCCACACTGCAAACTTGCTGGCCTGATACGCGCCGAGTCGACTCGCGGGGTCGAATACCGATGAGGACGTGGTGAACGCGAGATGCTTGCCGCGCTGACCAGCCTTCCGCAGCAGCGGAATGAACGCACGCGCCACCCGGGCAGATCCGACAACGTTCACGTCGAGCACCCAGCGCCATTCATCGTCAGTGAACCGCTCGACCGGCCCAAACAGTTGGACGCCAACGTTGGACACGACGAGATCCGCTGCGCCGAAACGCTGTTCGACTGCGTACGCAGCAGCATCGACGCTCCGAGCATCGGACACATCGGCCAACATGCCCAAAGCTTTTATGCCATGTACCGCCGAAAGGGCTGCGGCTTCGTGTGCTGCTCGATCGGCATCGAGATCAAGTAAGACCACGTCATGCCCACGTTTGGCGCACCGTTCCCCCAAGGCCCGCCCTAGTCCCGAGGCACCTCAGGTGATCACAAAGACTGGCATCTATGTTTCGCTCCGCTTTCTGGGTTCGGGAACGCTCGTAATCCGACCCCTGGCGGCAACACCGCCCCAAGTTCAGGCGGCCGCACGGCCACGACAGCGTGACATATTTGGACGATTCTTTAAAGCTGTTCCGACGTCACGACTGTCGGCGCGGAAACGCCTGTAGCCGAATCATCCTGTGGGATGGGAGTCTTGACGCAGCCTGCTTCTAATCCGATTTTAGGCCCGTGACCTGCGGTTACACAGTGGAGCTAAGGGGACTCGAACCCCTGACCCCCACACTGCCAGGGTGAAAGCGACTGTTCTGGTCCGTTCCGCAGTGTCTACAGAGTGGCCGATCTGTACAGCTAGATGAACAATTCTCATGCTGATGTGTCCCACGTGTGTCAGCGGGTTGTCGCGTGTCTTAGGACATAGTTAGGACACGACGAAAGCCCAGTCGCCATCTCCGGCGTCTTGCTTGCTGCCAGTCGTCGGCGAGACGAAACGTCTACAGGTACCGATTATCTGTAAACGTTCCGTTTCATTCCGGGAGGGGAGGTGGCCTTGGTGAAAGCCCTGACACCGAGCACAACCGGGCAGGCCGGCCTGTCGCGCAGCGCACTCTACCGCGGCGCGCGTGCTGGTCGCTTGGACCGCATCGCCCGCGGCATCTACCTGCCTGCGGAGGCCTCGGCTGCCGACTGGGATCTGCTCGAGGCCGCGACCCGGCGCCCGGATGCCACGATCTGCCTGATCTCCGCGCTCGCCCATTACGACCTGACCGACGCAATCCCCGTCGCGCTGGACGTCGCGATCCCACGGGGGTCGAGGACACCGGCGAGCACGGGTGCGATCGCATGGCATCACTTCGACCGGGCCACATTCGAGATCGGGCGCGAAGAGATCACGATCCCGGGATCGGATCAGACGATCGGGATCTACTCGCCTGAGCGGTCGATCGCCGACGCGTTCCGGCTCCGCGGCGAGGTCGGATACGAACTGGCGCGCGACGCGCTGCGAGAATGGCTGCGCCGCGGTGGCAAACCGGCCCGGCTGATCGAGATCGCGTCCCGCCTCCCGCGGGCGAAGTCCCCGATCCTGCAAGCATTGGACATGCTGGGGTGAGCTCCGGCGACGTGGTGTTCCGCCGGATCCAGGCTATCGCCCGTTCCGCAGCGGCCAACAGCGGGACCGGCGCACCGACGCAGGAGTACCTGATCCGGCACACCCTCGAATCGTTCCTGGACCGACTCACCCGCACCTCTCATGCCGGCGACTTCGTCCTCAAGGGCGGAGTTCTGCTCGCCGCCTACGGGGCACGGCGCCCAACGAAGGACGCCGACTCCAACGCCCTCACGCCGACGTCACCGCCGAGCATCTCGCCCAGGTGGTCCGCGACATCGCCGCGTCCGACGTCGATGACGGTGTGGTGTTCGACCTCGACACGATCAGCGTGCAGGAGATCCGCGAGCAGGCCGACTACCCAGGCCTGCGTGTACGGGTCGCCGTATCGATCGGACCGTGGAAGGGTGCGGCGGCCTGGGATGTATCCACCGGAGACCCGATCATTCCGCCTCCCCGCGAGGTAACCATCGACCGGATCCTCGGCGACCCGATCACGCTCCTCGGTTACGCGCCCGAGACCACCATCGCCGAGAAGGGCGTCACCATCCTCGAACGCGGCATCACCAGCACCCGCTGGCGTGACTACGTCGACATCGTCGCACTCGCCCGCCACGGCATCGACCCCGATGAACTGCTCCGCTCGGCACGGGCCGTCGCACGCCACCGCGCCGTCACCCTCGAACCCGTCGCACCGCACCTGGCCGGTTACGGCGCAGTCGGACAAGCGAAATGGGCCGCATGGCGCCGCAAGGAACACCTCGAATCCGCCTGCGAGGCGAACCTCGACGACCAGATCACCCTGGTCGCCTCCTACCTCGATTCCGTCTTTGC
>CAVPVJ010000009.1:0-104577 GCA_963709125.1 uncultured Actinomycetota bacterium | reverse complement strand
CTGAAACAGCAGGTCAGAGACCTGAGTTCGAGCCGCTCGTAATGCCGCTCGGGTGGCCGAATATCGGTCCCGTGACGCCGGTGTGCAGTCCGGGCTGGTGGCGAATTTACTAACACCATCTCGGCGCGTGCAGCCCCAGTCCGCCGCTATCTCCGCCATCGCCGCGACCAGGCTCTCCTCCGCAAATACAGCTTCCTCGCCGCCCGCTACGAGCAGATCAAGCTGGCGCAGCACGACGGCCGCACCAAGCCCGACGAAGACGCCCGGTTCCGCGAAGTACCTGAGATGCTGGGAGTTCTTACCAAGAGGCTCGGGCCGGGCAACACCACCACGTACTGGAATGACTTTTTACCGAATGATCCGCAGCGGATTATCAGCGGCTCGTGGCTTGAGTCGGCAAGGCTGTGGTTCCCGTGAGACGCTGCTTGGCGAACTTTAGTTTGGCCGACAGTTCACGGGGGGTACAAAGGGGGCGCACACCGGTTCCCAGTACGGCGGGGGATTCGGTCCTTCCCAAATTTCGGAATTCCCACCATTAGTTAGAGGAACATTTCCTCGCCCGAAGGGGGTCTGCCAGTAGGTGTGGCAGACACTCATGTTCCAACCCAGGCTCTGCTGCGGCAGGCGCTGGCCTGGGCACCACTGAAGTGGGCCTTGGGACTGAGGGTCGGCCTGGGCGGTACCTGGGGCCAGTCCCACACCGGCTATCGCGACCCCGCATGACAGCAGCGCCCCGGCAATGATCCGATTGGTCTTCACGGTGGTTGCCTTTCTCTGCGCCCGCCGCTTCGCTCGGCGTTGTGATAATAGCAACTACAAACGGGCTAGTCCGCTACCGATCCCAACAACACAGCCGTTGCTAACCCATGGCTCGTAAGTCTCCTCCGTTGTTGGGTGAATAGAAAAGATTCGTGCGCCCGCTTTTACGTCAATAACGGACGCGCGTGTCCTCAACTTGCTTGGCGAGTCCCCGATACTGAGTCCACCCGGATTTAGAGTCGGGTTGTTTTGGTTCCGGATTCAGTTGATCTCGCAGGCGACCGGGGTGTGGGTGTGCCTGCATGCCGCAGCGTACTCGGCCGGCGTTCGGTAGCCCAGGGCCGAGTGCCGGTGTCGGTGGTTGTGCTCGTGTTTGAAGTCGCCGATGACCACCCGGGCCTCGAACAGGGTGTTCCAGTGGTTGCGGTTGAGGCACTCCTTCCTGAGTCGGTTGTTGAACGATTCGATGTATGCCGTTGTTCCACGGGGTACCCGGCGGGATGTAGCACAGTCCGACCTTGTCCTCGCAGAACTGTTGCAGCGCTTGGGAAACCAACTCCGGACCGTTGTCCATCCGCAGCACCTTCGGCGGGCCGCCGGCCGCGGCGAACGCATCCTCCAACTCGATGACCAACCGCTCGGCGGTGATCGAGCGCTCCACCAGGTGCAGCAGCGACTCCCGGGTGTGTTCGTCGATCATCGAGGCGATCTTGATGGCCTTGCCGTCGATGGTGGAGTCGAACTGGAAATCGATCGCCCACACCACGTTCGGCGCATCAGCGTCGACCGGCGGGATCGAGGACACCCCGGCCCGCTTGCGCGGACTGCGCACCCGCACCTGCAAGCCCTCCTCACGCCACAACCGGTGAACCTTCTTCTTGTTGACCTCACGGCGCTCGTCGTAGCGCAACGCCGCCCAGGCTCGCCGGAACCCATGGCACGGGTGTTTGGTGGCATACGAGCGCAACCAGGCCCTCATTTCGGCATCAGGATCGGCCGGGGTCTGCGCGATAGGCAGGCGTCGGTAGGTGGAGCGGGCCAGCCCAACCGCCTTGCACGCCAACCGTTCCGACATGCTCAACGTCTCCTGAGCATGTCCACGGCGCGGCGCTTGGCGGCTGGGCTCAGAATTTTCCCTTGGCCACCTCGCGCAGCGCGTCTTTCTCCAGTTCAGCCTCAGCCAGCAGCCGCTTGAGCCGGCCGTTCTGCTCGCGCAGCTCCTTGAGCTCCTTGGCAGCATCGGTGTCCATCCCGCCGTAGGCGCGCCGCCAGTTGTACAGCGTCGCCGCAGATACGCCGAGTTCGGCGGCGATCTCCTCACCGGTCTTGCCTTCGGCAGCCAACTCGTCCGCGCGCCGCAGCTTGCGCACGATGTCCTCCGCGGAATGCCGCTTCCGACCAGCCATAGGTTTCATCGTCCCTTCCAGCCCGACATCGGGCCACAGGACTCTAAAACTGGTTGGACTCATTCAGTGGGAACACGCCAGGTTACCGTCTTTGTAACTGCTCGCCATGATTCAATGCCCGTATGAACAACCCACAGCCGTGGTGGCTTACGTGGCCGGTCGCCGAAGTGGCAGCGACTATCCTCCCCTGCTTTTCGTATAAACCGCATCAGGACCAGCGGATTGCGATGTACTCCGTTCTCAACTGGTTTAAGACAGGCTCAATCAGCTCCAAGGGTTACACCGTGAGTCCGCTGTCCGGACCGTTCGAACATCCTGATTTTCGCGCCATCGCAGAAGCGATACAGGTACTCGAACACGCGGGGATGCTTATGCGGACTTTTGGTGGTGAATGGTCCAATCTCGGATTAACCCGGCTCGGGATGCACGCATTCCAGACCAACACCGTGCGTCAGCATCTCGGCCTCGGCGACGCGCCGCCATCGGCCTGAGCCGCTCCTGTGTCCATGCGGAAGACCTCGACGATTTCTTCAGGAGAAAGCGATATGACCTTCCGTTCGAGCGGAAGCTGGCGTGACTCCAAAGCACCGGTGGCACAATCTCGGTCTCACCACCGCCCCGCCCATCCGGTGGCGTGGTTGGCAACTTCCACCGCAGCGGCGAAGGCCGCCAGATCGTTAGATGCTGGCTCAGGCATGACGGAGTTCTCTAACCTGCTTCGTGGTATTTCTACTTGTTGACGGCGTCAACCACAGAAAGCGAAATCGCAGGTAACGAGCCGGACTGAACGGGAACGAGACGTAACGAAACCGCAGTTCAGTATGCATTTTGCCTGGTAGATTCTCGGGTTCGATTCCCGGCAGCTCCACTTAGAATCCGCTGGTCAGGGCCTTAAATATACCGGACATTCCGGTCATCCCGGTGACTGCGGTGTGCTGGGCGCTGACCGTGTAGGCAGGTTGCCGCGGAACAACGCGCACTATGGGCAGCGACCGCATGTTCCGGCCGCCTCTCGATGCTACGTCGCGGTAACTTCCCGGATTTGGTTGCCGCCGGAGCGTTTCGCGTCATACATTGCGGCATCGGCGATGGCGATCAGATCGTCGACCGTCTCGCGGCCGAGGACCGAGACGGACTTCAGAGGAAGGCGGGCGACTCCCACGCTGGCGGTGATGCCGAACGGCATGGCCGCGACGGCGTTTCGCACAGCTTCGGCCCACCCGTTGATCTGATCATCGCTGACGATATCGGCGATGCAGAATTCCTCGCCCCCCACGCGCGCGACGACCGCACTGTCGCCGCTGTGCTGACGAAGGACATTGCCAACCGCGATGAGCGCCCTGTCGCCCAATGCGTGGCCGTATGTGTCATTGACGTTCTTGAAGTGGTCCAGATCAACCATCGTCACGGCGAGACACCGGTCGGTGGCAAGTGTGTGTGCGGCCACCAGGTGACCGGCCGAACGATAAAACCCACGCCGATTGAGCACTCCGCACAGAGGGTCGACATCGGAGTCCATCACGTCGATACCGAGGAAATGCACCAGCGTATGGCTGACGAACGGCACAGAGACCTCTGCGGCAGTAATTCCCATAAATACGCAGGCGGCTCCAACAACGTCGCCGCTACTGGCGGACAGTTTGATCGCCAAAGCCAGTGTCGTGGCTGCTGCGACGGCCAGGGTCAGGAGCAGAAGAGTAGCCCTATGGAAGAAGGCAACATATCCAGCCAGCATGGCAAACGTCATACATGCGATCAGGCCGAATAACGCGTCAGAGTAACTCAGGCAGACAACGGCCGTGGAGGCAACGGCAGTAACGGCGTAATAGATCGATTGCCGCCGCGTCGGCCACCGGCGCGCCCAGAGCAAAGCCACCGTCATGCACCACGCCACTGACAGCAGCACTGCGATGTACGCCACCGCGCGGCCAGGACCAGCGGGACTCCACGTCATGGCCAGTGTGATCGCACCGAGCGTGGCGGTTGTTGCGGCGACGAACAAACGGACGAACTTTTGCAAATCCCGGGACGCCAGATAGCCCGTGAGCCAGTCGTAATGGTCGGGTTGGCGCCACCACACCGCCAAGCGACTCACTCCGCCCGCCATCTCGTCGGGCGACGGTGCCGCTCTCGTGTTGACAGCCCGGGACCGCCATGAGTGACCCTCACGGCATCCTGGTTCGCCATCAGCCTCCCACGAGTTGCTGGCATCGGTCGCCCTCAGCTAAGGGCGTTAGCCTTTCCATCAGACCACAGACTATCGTTGGCTAATAACGCTGACCGCAAGGTCACAGGCCGCCGAAGCGACAAGACCTCGCTCACCCGTTCGGCAACCGTGGTTCCGACGTAGCCGCGCGCGTTGGTCTCAGCCTCAGCCTCAGAGTCAGTGACGTGCTCGCCGCGCCGCCGGATGCGCCGCAACCGGTGAATACTGGTGAAATCCACCAGTTCCTCTCGGACCTTCCCGAGTAATCCTCGGCCACGGGGTTCCGGCTCAGGGATGGCGGCTCACACGCAAACCCCGGCGCAGTCTGCGTGATGTCAGGGACGACTTCGGTCACAACACCCGCCCGCGCCCGTCCCATTGGGCGGTGCTGTCGCTGTTCAGACGATTCAGCGGCGACGGCCTCATCCGGGTTGTCGCCGTTGACCCCCATGACGGTGGAGGTTGGTCGGGTGCCGGTCTCCGCGATGCCGCTTTGAGTGCAGCTCCACTCTGGAGTAGGGGTTAGCGGACGATGACCCTTGACGCCGTCAAGACTCGAAAACGAAACCACAGGTAACGAGCGGGAACGAACGGGAACGAGACGTAACGAAACAGCAGTTCAGCATGCATTTTGCCTGGTAGATGCTCGGTTTCGATTCCCGGCAGCTCCACTCGGAAGTAGCTGGTCAGAGCCATGAGCTCTGGCCAGTTTTCTTTTTCATCAACATCTCATCAACATCTGGCGGTTATGCTGCCGATATGGCCGATATGGCCGATATGGCATCGCTTCGCAGTGGCAAACGCAGAGACGGAAGTGGCTATGTGCAGGTGCTGTACCGGCTCAATGGCAAGCAGTCTTCGACGTCATTCGAGGACCTCCCGTCGGCGACGAAGTTCCAAAAGCAGGTCGACAAGTTCGGAGCTGCCAAGGCGTTGGCCAGGCGCTCGGCGTAGTCCTCCGCTGCCGATGTATTGGTGAAGGTGGGGTTGTTCGACGGCCGAGCCGGTAAATGTGGCCGCGTGTCTGTGCTGTCATTTCCAGATTTCCCTAGAAGTTGGGCAGTGGTGGGTTAGTAAGAGGCATCGGATGGGTGTTATCCCACGGGCAATAAGCAACTTCGGAGATACCCGCGACGAAGGCGGCATCGGATATCGACAAGTCGGGGTGTTTCCGTTGAACCCATTGCACCCCAACCACGGCAGTATCCTGCCCCGTAGCTAGAGCCTGATCCATGGCCCTGCAAACGGCGTGAGCATCGGCGATCGCGCTGCCCGGGACTCCGTGCGAAGGGGGAAGCCCGGCGTGCCGCGTCATCATGTACACGAAGTAACAATCCGGATCGCTGCGCGGGTCCGGAGGAAGACCAACCTGTCGACCGTCGAGACCGGGGCAGGTGACCATGGGAGCAGACGAGGTCTGACCGTGAGCCTGATCCGCCAAGGCGTCCGATTGCTGCCTGTGGATCACTATGCCAGCGAAAACAATCAGCCCGATCACGCCAACCACGGCCAGAACGGCCACCAGGATCCATGCTCCTTGTGAGGAGCGGCGTCGGGGCGGCGGAGGATCCAACGGCCGATAACCCGGCGGGTACGTCGGGCGCTGAGGTGGGTAGTACGGGCGGTAGGTCATTGCGCGTCCTCCCTGGGCGATTTTGGACACCGCCGGTCGATTGGGCAGGTGCTAGATGTAACCGTGCTCCTCACCTTGCGCTTGCTCGTTATCGACCGACAGGGGGCTTGGACTCGTCGCGAGGAGCCTAAGTGCCCCGATATGGCGGCCAGAGGAGAGTGAGAGTTGGCGTTCGGGGCATTACGTCAGGCCGAATGGCCCTTGCGCGGGCACCACGCACGGGCGGAACGTGATGCGCTCGTCATCGCGCAAGGATCGACGGTGCTGAGCAACGAGCCCATGCTGGAGTACTGGTCTCTATAGCCGATGGGTGCGGGGCCATACGCGGAACCCTAAGGGCGAACGCGGCGCCCGCAAACAGGACTGTTCGCATTCCGAGCATCGGACGTGCCTGCCGCGTGCCGGTGGCAGGATGTGCATGTGACCACGACAACGCTTTCCTGGGATGTGGTGCCCGTCGACAAGCCGGACGATGTCAACGTCGTGATCGGGCAGGCTCACTTCATCAAGACGGTCGAGGACCTGCACGAGGCGCTGGTGGGGGTGGGCTCGTCGCTGCGGTTCGGGCTGGCCTTCTGCGAGGCCTCCGGGCCACGGTTGGTTCGCCGCAGCGGCAATGATCCTGACTTAGTCGAGCTTGCGACGCGCAATGCGCTGGCCATCGCCGCCGGGCATTGCTTCGTGATCTTCTTGCGTGACGGGTTCCCGGTCAGCATCCTTAACCCGGTCAAGGCGGTGCCCGAGGTCTGCACGATCCACTGCGCCACAGCCAATGCGGTTGACATCTTGGTCGCGGTGACCCCGCGTGGCCGTGGCATTGTGGGCGTCGTCGACGGACAGATGCCCCTCGGGGTGGAGACCGATCGTGACCTGGCCGACCGGCACGACCTGCTGCGCGCCATCGGTTACAAGCTCTAAAGGGGCGCGAGCGGCACGTCTGCCCCAGGTGGCCGCAGCTCTGCGGACTGCCGAGACGTTCGCGCGGCCTATCCGGTCACCGTTTCGCGGTTCAAGTCCGCGTTGCGAGCTGCCCAGTCCGTTGAGCCCTCAACAGTGCGGTGGTTAACCGTAGGCTGGGAACTCCCCGAGAGAGGTGCTGGCGATGGCCGCTTACGATCTTGCCGCGTTGTGGGAGGTTCACTGTCGGTACGAGTTTGAAACGCGGGACGTGGACGCCACCATGTCCACCATGGTGGCGGAACCCTATGTCAACCACATCCCCACCATGACCGGTGGTGTCGGCTTCGAGAGCTTGCGACATTTTTACGCGCACCATTTCATCGGGGTGAATCCTCCCGACTTCGAACTCCTCCCCGTCAGCCGCACGGTCGGGGAGAGTTCCCTAGTCGACGAGTTCATCGTCCGCTTCACGCACACCACTCGGATGGACTGGATGCTGCCCGGCATTGAGCCCACCGGACGCGCAGTGGAGATTCCGACAGTGGCCATTGTGCAATTTCAGGAAGACAAACTCGTGCATGAGCACATCTACTGGGACCAAGCCAGCGTGCTCGTTCAACTCGGTCTGCTCGATCCCGACGGCCTTCCCATTGCTGGGGCCGCGACCGCGCGCAAAGTGCTTGACGTTTCCCTGCCCAGCAACACACTGATGAATCCGTCGCAGTAGGACGCCTGGCCCACGGTTACGAGCTTGTCTCCAAACAGACGAGTTATGAGGCTCTCAAAACTCTGTGCCGGAATCACCTCGAACGCCGAGGCCTCCTCGTGGAGTGTTTAACCGCCTATTCTCAGAGCAACCTGGAACCGCTGGGGTCCGGGATCGGCGGAGGGTCGGATGACGGCCATAGCGGCGTGCCGGACGTGTGGCACTGAGCCTTTAGAGAACGCTCGGTTTTGTCACGGCTGTGGCTCACCAGTCAATGACGGCGATGCCCGGGCGGAGTACAAGCAGGTCACGGTCGTCTTCGCCGACGTGGTCCACTCGATGGACATCGCGGCAATGTCGCCCAGATAACTACGCGCCTGCATGTCGGCGCGTGATGACGCAGGCTGGGTACGGGTATAGACCGGTTTACGATTTGATCTCGTTTGAGTGACCTCCCGCGCTGCTGACCTCTAATTGCTGCCGTTGAGGGACAGACTCGTGTGGCACCGACATGAAGGAGTGATCACGTTGCTGATCAATGCATACCTGTGCGCGTCGGGGATCACCATGGTCGTCGCCTTTGTCTGCAAAAGGTTTTGCCATCAACTCACGCCGCGCCTGCTTATTCGCGCATCACTTGGTGTCCTGGTTGGTGCGCTGTGGCCGCTGCTGATTCTCGGGATCGTCGCATTCGGCGGTGTTGTATTGCTTGCCAACGTGCAACGGGCCACCAACCCCTACCTGTCGGGCGCGGCCCAGATGCAGGAGAACAAAGCCGGTCGCAATCAACCCGATGACGCCGACCGGCGACCCATCGTTGCTGCGCCCCGTTAACCCCCACAGGGGTAAGCGTTGAGGTCGATGTATGGGCGGTAGTGAGAAGACCGCGATGCTGCTCGACGAGCTGGCCGCCCTCGCCCCCGCGCAGCGACGCAAGGTGGCCATGTTGCTGAAGAACGTGTCAGAGACCTTCGCCGAGGTACCCGACGGCAAGACGGCCTCGCATGTCCTCGGCGTGCTCGCCCACCTGCTCGACCCGGCCTGACCACCGGATGATCTGTTCCGAAAATGGTCGATTACGGCACGAGCCCGGGTGGCCTCTTGACGGTTGCGTTTTCCCATGACTGGCTATGCCGAAAGTATGTTCCGGAAATGCCTGCTAAATGCACTGTGATGCTGGAGGCGCACGCAAGATATTGGCGACAGCGCCCTGACATAAACGTAGTGCGGCTTGTCCGTTCAGAATTGCCACGGCTCCGGGTCGCTAGTACCCAAGATGTGGGGGCTCGTGGGGTTCTTTGCGGTCTTTCCGCCCCCTAGGGCCACCCGCCAGCGAGGGCCTAAGTGCTCTATCGCTGGACCAGCCTGCCAGCTTGGAATGTGCAGATGAAGGCAGATTCGCCTCCGAGGCGCTAGGGAAATGAGCTGACCGAGGGTGAACCGGACGCTTGGCAAACAAAGCAACCGAAAAGGAACCCCGAACTATGAAGAATGTCATCGCTGCGGCCGGTATCGGCGCAGCGCTCATCACCACCCCTGTGGTGGCGGCCGAAACCGCCTCGGCTGATCCTGGCCAGAACTGCAAGAGCGAGTGGAACACCATGTATAACGTGCCCATCGGTGTCCGAACGACTTGCTTCAACCCAGACGGCAGCTATCAAGTGTGTACATCCCTCGGGACGGACGGTAAAGGACCGGGGACGTGCATGAGCTATCCGGCTCCCCCTCAGATGGGGGGACAGCCCACATTCAGCCCGCCCGTGCCGGGAATGCCGCCGCCGCCGGCACCGTAACCGTCAAGTACAAAGACCAGAGCACCAAGGACCCTTAACGCGTTACCGATCCCGATCGGGGACGGCAGCCGCATGGCTTCTGACCGCGCCGCTTCCCCAGGCGTGCTCGACCTGCCGATATTGTGCGAGCACTACCTGGGCGGCTCCGAAGACTTCCTGACAGCCCTGCTCCACCTGATGGTGCCGCGCTTGCGACGACCCGGGAACAGTCCCCAAAAAGCTCTCAAGTGTGCGGCGTGGTGAGCCGTGGCGAAGTCGTCGCTCTTACTACTCTGAGGGCGACAGACTGTGGGGGCACCGCGACCGGAGAAAGGACGCGCAACGTGAAAATCTGCAGCCCGGCGAAGAAACGGGTTGTCTTGGCGCTAGGCGTGGCCGCCGTGGCCGCACCCGGCGTCTTGTGTTTCGGTGCGGGAAGCGCCCGGGCCGACACTGCCGGTGTCCAGTTCCAACCGGCAACGCTGAACAACATTCCAAGTCTGCGAGTCACTGTCACAGACACCAGCGGAAACGGGAGCCCCGGCACATACGGCTCCTGCGCGTTCAACGCCACCCCGGCGCTGGGGACCATGGACATTCTCCAGGGCATCGGCACTCCAATGGCCCCGCTCAGCCAGACATTTCAGCTGAACCAGGGGGGCCAGCAACAGTTGAACTTCGCGCCCGATCTCCCGACGGCCACGCTTTGGAACGTCACCATAACCTGCACTGACCCCGTCCAATACCAAACCGGGACTATCTACAAGCAACCGATGCCGTTCTGACCACTTCGCCGCGAATGACCGGAATCGCCGAGAATCGTCCGGTTGTCGCGGGATTTTCGATCGTGCCAATCTACTTGTCCCACAAGCTCGTTAGGCAAAGATTGGTGTCGTAGGTCAGTCAGCGCTATACGACAGAAAAAGATCCATTCAGCAAGCCGATCCAGACGCCGAGGATCAAGCCTCCCAGCTATAGCGACGTCGCGGCGTTCCGCAAGCGCCTCGGGTTTGATGTCTCTTGCTGGTGACCTTGGATTGTGGTTTGGGGCGTCAGGAGAGCGTTGATGCCATCAACACCCATCGCGTATCCGCAGGTCATTTCGCGTCGGTTTACGTCGTTTCGCGTGCTTGAATTCCGCGTTTACGCAGCTCACGCCAGTATTTGGGCCGGTTTCGATTCCCGGCAGCTCCACTGAGAAGGGCCGAAGATCAGGCTCGTGTAGAGGTCACGGACCTGTCGGCAGCGGTTCCACGCGCGGGCGTCCCTGCGCTGCATCCGAAATTGATGGCGCCAATGCGGCAGTGACAATCCAAGGCGAGCAGGTGGTTCGAGTCCACCGAGAAATCGTTGCGGTTGACACGAGTCTGGGGGATAGCGCCTTGGATATCCGCTCTGAACTGTGCAAACGGTCCGGTCGGCCGGTGGCGACCGCCGCCTAATTCCGGTACCGAATGGAGCACTGAGGCGCACATGCTTGGGTCAAACGGCTCTATTGGGGGATGAGGGTGAGGCGGAACCTGATGCCTACAGCCCAGCGCAGGAGCCCGAAGCCAGGCGACTGCCTTCATGGAACAAATGAGTCATGACCACTGAGATTCCCAACCAAGTCGCGGGGCCCGGAGCGGTTTTGCGCACCAAATCGGTGGGACTGCCGGCGTTCAGCCGAGCCGTCGCGCAACCGCTCCGAGGCGTGGGGGGATTGTTCCTGATGTCGGCCGACGCGGTGAGGTTCCTCTTTCGGCGGCCCTTTCAAGCGCGAGAGTTTCTGGAGCAGTCCTGGTTTGTCGCGCGCGTCGCACTGGTGCCCACGCTGTTAGTGGCGATCCCGTTCACGGTTCTGGTCAGCTTCACCCTCAACATTCTGCTGCGCGAACTTGGCGCAGCCGACTTGAGTGGTGCGGGGGCGGCCTTCGGTGCGGTGACGCAGATCGGCCCGCTCGTGACCGTGTTGATCGTGGCGGGAGCCGGCGCCACATCGATGTGTGCAGATCTGGGTTCGCGCACTATTCGTGACGAGATCGACGCACTGGAGGTCTTGGGAATCAACCCCGTTCAGCGGTTGGTTGCGCCGCGTATGCTCGCGTCGGGTTTGGTCGCCCTGCTATTGAACAGCCTTGTCTGCATAATCGGCATTCTGGGCGGCTACGTCTTCTCGGTGTTTGTCCAGGACGTCAACCCAGGTTCGTTCGCCGCCGGCATCACGGTGCTCACCGGAATCCCAGAGTTGCTCATTTCGGGGGTCAAGGCGGCCTTGTTCGGCCTGATCGCCGGCCTGGTTGCGTGTTATCGGGGATTGATGATCACGGGACGCGGCGCACAGGCCGTGGGTAACGCCGTCAACGAGACGGTCGTCTTCGCCTTCATGTCGCTGTTCGTTATCAACGTAGTCGGCACCGCAATCGGCATCCAAATGACGGCCAAGTGACGGAAGGACTGCCGTGACGCTGCAAGCCCTCAATCCTCGGGTATTCCGTGAACTCGAACGGCCAATCACCACCCTAGGCCGAATCGGTGACCAGACAATGTTTTACGGCAAGGCGCTCGCCGGCGTGCCGTACGCGGTGAGGTACTACACACGTGACATCGTTCGCCTCACCGCCCAGATCAGCATGGGCGCTGGTACTTTGGCGATGATCGGCGGAACCCTGGTAATCATCGGGTTTTTGACCCTGGCTACGGGCGGCACGCTGGCGGTCCAAGGCTACAGTTCCCTGGGCAATATCGGCATCGAGGCGTTGACAGGATTCTTGGCTGCGTTCATCAACGTTCGCATCACTGCTCCGATCGTCGCCGGGATCGGCTTGGCGGCCACGTTCGGCGCCGGCGTGACGGCGCAGCTGGGCGCCATGCGAAGCAACCAAGAGATTGATGCGCTGGAAGCCATGGCCATTCGGCCGATTTCCTTCTTGGTCAGCACCAGGATCGTCGCCGGGATGATCGCGATCACGCCGTTGTACTCCATCGCCGTCATCCTTTCGTTTCTCGCGAGCCGCTTGACTACCGTGTTCCTTCTAGGCCAGTCATCAGGGCTATACGACCACTACTTTTCGACGTTCCTGAGCCCAACCGACTTGTTGTCGTCGTTTCTTCAGGCCATCCTGATGGCTCTCGCAATCCTGTTCATACATACGTACTTCGGCTATACCGCCACAGGTGGACCGGCCGGTGTCGGTCTTGCGACAGGCCGCGCGGTGCGCGCATCGCTCATCGTGGTCGTGTCGATCACGCTGCTCGTCTCGCTGGCGGTCTACGGCACAAGCGGCAACTTCAACTTGTCCGGATAGGAGGAAGGGCATGAGCAGCAAGGAGTTTGATCATCGAAGCGCTTGGGCCTCAAGCGCATACGGTTGGAGATACCGACTCAGGTGCTCGAGCCGATCCACATCGGCGCCCAGTTCGGCGATGACCCCGACGTCGACCACGTCCGCTCCGTAATGCAGAGGGCTCTCGACCGACTGGGCCGCCAGCGCCGGTTCCCGGTGTTGGGCTGATCACTTGTCCGGGCAACATCGACCCTGGCATCCGATGGTCAGCGGCGGCCCTTTGTCGACCGTGGACTCGATCAAAGTTGACCGCGGCGTGCAACCGCGTCGCGAGATGCGAAACGTCGATACCAGGCAGCGTGTGGAGGAGCGGACGACACTGAGGAATTCGCCCGGCCCCGTGTTGACGGCGTCAACACCTTTCGCGTATCCGCAGGTCGTTGCACGTTGTTTCGCGTGTTTTCGCGTCGTCAAATCCAGTGTTTCCGCAGGTCACGGCATTTTATGTGCCTGGTTCGATTCCCGGCAGCTCCAGTCAATATCTGCAGGTCAGAGGTGTGATCCAGATCAAGTTTGGCCAGGACGGCGGCGTCGCTGATGTCGATGTCGATGTCGATGTCGATGTCGATGTCGATGTCGATGTCGATGTCCTTGGTCGCGGTGAGCAGGGGCCCAGAATGCCCGATGAGGCGCGCGCGAAGACGTTCTTTGGCAACGACGTGACGACGAGCAATGGGCCGAACACTGGCCCTGTGGTAACGAATCGGCCCACCTGTGCCAGGGTGGAGCTGTGACGGGTGTTGCGGACATCCTTGAATGGGCCAGGCAGCAGGTCATCGCCCGGGTCCCCAAGGCGGATCTGGACCAGCGCGACCCGGACTACATCCGAGACCAGTTGCCCGGCCTTTGGATGCTCGCCTCGCTGTACTTCCGGGCCGACGTTCGTGGACTGCATCGCATTCCTGCGGAAGGGCCGGTGCTGCTGGTGGGCAACCACAGCGGCGGCAACGTTCCCGCGGACACCTTTGTGTTCACCCTGGCGTTCTGCTCCTACTTCGGTGTCGAGCGACCGTTCTACCAACTCGCGCACAACCTCGTCGCCATCTACCCGCTGTTGCGTGGGCTTCGCAAGTTCGGCACCGTGGCGGCCAGTCGCGACAACGCCCGGCTGGCGCTTGAGTCCGGCGCCGCCGTGTTGGTGTATCCCGGTGGCGACTATGAGGTGTACCGGCCATCGTGGCAGCGACACGTCGTCGAGCTCGGTGGCCGCAAAGGCTTCGTGCGACTCGCCCGCGAGACCGCCGTGCCGATCGTTCCAGTGGCCAGCGTCGGTGGCCAGGAGACGGCGTTGTTCCTCGGACGCGAGCAGTGGCTGGCCAGACTGCTGATGCTCGACAAGGTGCTGCGGCTCAAGAGCGTGCCGATCTCCGTGGCGCTGCCGTGGGGCTTGAACATCACCGACTGGTTAGGCCACATCCCACTGCCGGCCAAAATCGTCATCGAGGTGCAGGAGCCGATCGAGGTCGACCACGACGACCAGGCGGTGTACGACAAGGTCGTGGCCAGTCTGCAGACCGGTGTGGATCGGTTGGCCGCCGAACGTCGATTCCCGGTGATCGGCTGATGCGCGTCGAACGCCGGATCATTGTCAACGCGGATCGCGACGCCGTGTGGAAGGTGCTCGGTTCCCCGGACTGCTACCCGTCTTTGCTACCTCACCTGGAACGGTGGGAGACCATAACCGAAGGCCCACCGCGGGTTGGGTCGCGCTACGCCGTGCTGTGGAAGATCGGCTCGATACCGGTGGGTGGCATCGCCGAGGTGGTGGAGTTCGAGAAGGCGCGGGATCTGGCCTGGATCAACATCACCGGCGTTACTCAACGCGGCCGGTTCCGGTTGCGCGATGCGGGGCCGGGACGAACCATCGTGACATTCCGGCTTGCCTACCACTCAGACGGCGGGCTGCTCGGCCTGATCGCCGACCGCATCGCGGCTCGCCAAGTCGGCCGCTCGCTCTCCGAGAGCCTGAAAAACCTTCAGCGCCTTGTGGAGTCATAGACCAGACGCGCCGAACCGGGCGAGTTCGTCCACCCTTAGACGCATGGCCTACTGAGATCCCTTTTGCCGCTGGGTAGTTCGCGGAATCATAAGCTCGCGGTCCTGGACGGCGTCGTGCCAACGGCCGGTCGCGCGGCTGCGGTGGCGGTGGGATGGTCTGGCGAGTTTGAGGCCCAATTCGTCGGGCGCGGTCGACGGTCTGTCCCGGGCAGAAACCGCGTGCGGCTCGTCGAAAAGTCGTCAATCGTCGCACTCCTGTGTAAACAGATCGACCGCCGGCCTCCGAGCTTGCGCAGCGCCCGGATGCTGAGCGGGTGGCCCGCCTCGCCCGGGCACCGGTCGGATCCGAGCAATGACCGGAGCCGGCGCTCTCGGAGGGCGGTCTGTCGGCGACGCCTGAAAGATGACCCCGTGTCGAACCCCACCCGTCGAAAACGGGTCAAAATTCAGCCGTCGTTGACAGCGGTCGTAAGCGATTCGAAGGACAACGCCCGTACCTGGCCCGGCGCGACAACGATGGAGGCCGACCGGTGTAGATCAAGACGCCGAAAGCAGACCAGCGGCTTCCTCTAGTTCCTTCAGCGCGGGCTCGATCGCGTCCGCTAGTTCGTCGATGTCATCGGCGATCTCGGGTGTGGTGACGAAGCCGAAATCCACGAACCCGTTGTAGCTCAAACAGGTGATGTTCAATGCCACCTCGAGCATGACCGGTCCGAGTGGTACTTGCTGCTCTACGACTGCGCCGGCCAGGTAAAGGGGGAAGTCGGGGCCGGGAACGTTGGAGATCACCATGTTGATAGGAGCGACGTGGCCACCGATGTGGCTGGCCGTGTAGGCCCTGGCGGCGAGCGCCAGCACGCCGGGCGGCGTGGTCTCCGTCAGACCCATGATCTGGTGTGCGGTAAGCGCTTTGGCCATCTCCTTGGCGCCTCGGGAGTTGCCATAGATGCTTTTTATCCGCTCGGCGGGGTCGGCAATTTCGGTGCCGAGGCTGATTGTCATCGAGCTGATCTGGTTACCGATTTCTCTGCTCTCGCCATGGGTTGAGATTGGAATCTGGGCGACCAGCGGCCGATCGGGGAGCTCACCTCGGTCTATTAGGTAACGGCGCATCGCACCGGAAACGACCGCCAGCACCACGTCGTTGAGCTTCAGGCCGAATGCGCGCTTGACCGCCTTCACCCGATCCAGTGGCACTCTGCTGCTGCTGATTCGCCTCTGCGTGGAGATTTGGGCGTTGAAGCGCGTTGTCGGTGCCTCGAAGAATCGAGGGGGTTTGTTGGCCAGCCCGCGCACGGCCAGCTGTTGAGACAGCGTTTGTTGAGCGATTCGCAAAAGGCGGTATGGCGTCCTGACCACCACGTTGAACACGCCGCCCAGCGCCCGCAGCTCGAACGGGGGAATCCCACGTGTCGACGAGGGGGCGCCCTCGACGGCGGGGCGACGCGGTCGAGGGCTGATGTCGAGCATGATCCCGCTCAGACTGGTGCCCGACACACCGTCGACGAGAGCGTGATGCATCTTCGTCAGGATCGCGACACGACCATGCTCCAGACCCTCGATGAACCACATCTCCCAGAGCGGCCGGTCCCGGTCGAGCGGATAGGACATGAGACGTCCGACGAGGTCCTCGAGTTCGCGACGTCCTCCGGGCTCGGGCACTGCGATCCGCCGGATGTGATAGTCGATGTCGAGCTCGCGGTCCTCGACGAACCATGGCCTGTCGAGTCCCAACGGCGCCCCCGCCACTCGATAGCACAGCTCCGGCATCTCCGGAAGGCGAGAAGCGACAAGGTCCTTGACCGCGCGGAAGCAGAAATCCGGCACGTCGGACGGGTCGCAGATCGTCAGTCCGGCGCCATGCATGTGCCAAGCGTGCGTCTCGGCGTACCAGAACGCAGCATCTACGCTCGACAGCCGCCTCATGCTGACAGCGCAGAGCGGGCAGGTCGCGTCATCGGGAACACCTCTCCTCCGGACGCAACAAAACGGGCTCGAAAACCCCGTGCGCGGCCACGTCCTCTTGATTCTTCGACCAGAGCCCGTGCGCGGCCAGAGGACAAGGTCACTTGGCGCCGGCGCAATAGCAAAGAACCCCTATCGACACCCCGCCTCGACCGTCGTTTCGTTGCCGACGATCTTTGCGGCGTGGCCGTCGACACCGCGAGATCGCTGAGAGCAGACCGCTAGGCCTATTCGGTGCCGGTTCAGTTGCTCCCGCCACCGGACCGCGGGGGTCCGCTACCAGCGGGGAGACGGCTTCGGCGTGTTGACGGGCGTCAACACCTGTCGCGTCTCGGCAGGTCGCGTCACGTCGTTTCGCGCAGTCAAATCCAGCGTCTCCGCAGGTCAAGGCATTTTATGCGCCTGGTTCGATTCCCGGCAGCTCCACCGAGAAAGCACTGGTCAGGGGCACAAGCCCTGGCGATTTCTCTTTTTCCGTCAAGATCTCATCAACATTTGTTGGTTAAGCCAACCCACAACGGCCGCCGTCAGGACTGACGCGCCACGATCACCGGGATCTTGGCCCTGTTGACCACCGCCGCCCCGACCGATCCCAGCAACCTGCCACTGAACCAGCCGCAGCCGTGGCTGCCGACCACAATCAGTTGCGCCCGTTCAGACGCGTCGATCAGCCAACGTGCCGGATCGCCAATTTCGACTCTGCGACGGATCGCCACGTCGGGATAGCGTTCGTGCCAACCCGCCAGCCGTTCAGCGAGAGTCTCCTCCTCCTCGGATAGCTGAGCGTCCCATTTGGAGTCTTGGAGCAAGCCCTTGGAGCCGGAAACCCGGGGATCAGTCCAGGCGTGCAAAGCCACTAGGCCGACACCTCGTCGGGAGGCTTCCTCAAATGCAATAGCAGTCGCCGCTTCTGATGCCGGTGAGCCGTCGATGCCCACCAGCACCGGCGCCCTTGCGGCATTGCCGATCATGGCTTCGCCATAGTGGATCACGGCGACTGGGCAGTGCGCGTGGTAGACCAATGCCGAACTCACCGAGCCCAGGAAGCTGCGTGCCAACACGCCGCCATGTCCCTGGTAGCCGACTACCACCATCTCGACCTCTGCGGAGAGGCCGACGAGCGTCGGGACGGTGGCCGAATTGAACACCTTGCTATCGATCTGCACTGGACCGCACTCACCGGTGCTCTCCTCGGCGATCTCGATCGCCGGCTCGATGAAATCGCGTGCCCGCTGTTCCTGCCATTGCCTGGAGCCGGCCAGCGTGGCGACCTCGAACCACTCCGGTAAGGGGGCGTCGACGACATGGACCAGAGTGAGCGGCGCATTTCGCAGCGCCGCATAACGGGCCGCCCACCGGACGGCACCGAGCGCCGCTGCTGAGCCATCAACGCCTACCAAGATCGCGCCACGTGGTGGTTGCCACATTTCAGTTCTTTTCTGATTCGGCTATTTTCCCACTGGCAGGATCACTCAGGAAGGCCGTGAGTGTCAGGGCCGAAGAGATGCAAGCCGAAGGACCAAAGGCACCCATTGCACCGCCTAACGCATTCTGGCCGACGCGTCGACGCTTAAGGCCACAAAGGACATGTAGTGAACGCCGCCGCGGCGCAAACACCGGACAGCTGGCACGCCACGGCGGTGTCAGGGGGTGTTCTGGCCGGGAGTGCCGGCAGAGGCGGTAACAAAGGACTTACCACCGCTGCCGCCGGTGTCGGTGGTGCCGCCGGCTCCGCCGTCAATTTTTGGGGTGATGCCGGGGTTCTGGCCGCCCGCACCGCCGTTGGTACCGCTGAGACCGGCGCCGCCGTCCGTCGTGGTCACGGTGGTGTTGACGTAAAGCCCGCCGGAGCCGCCGCCACCGCCGGTGCTGAGTCCCGTTGTGTCGCCTGCCCCACCGATGCCGCCCTTCGCGCTGACCTGGGCACTGGTGATAGTGAGGCCGCCTTGACCACCGGCGCCGCCGGCGGCGCCGTCGTAGCCGCCGCCTCCGCCTCCGCCGCCTCCGCCGGCAAGGTCGCCGACGTAGTTGGCGACGGCACCGCCGCCGCCTCCGCCGCCGGCTCCGCCTCGTGAGCCGATAACGCCAGAAGCAGCGCCACCCGCGCCGCCCAAGCCGCCGCTGCCGCCGGCGGCTCCGAACAAGCTGCTGGGGGTGTCGGTGCTGATGGTGATCCCGCCGGCGCCTCCCGTGCCGCCGACCCCGCCGTCGCCGCCGGTGCCGGCGCTGCCGGTGCCGGTTGTCCCGGCGTGGCCGCCGAAGCCACCGGCGCCGCCGCCGCCGCCGCCACCGCCATAGACGATCGTGTTGGTAGCCGCGAAGGTGGTGTTGTTGTCGCCGCCACGGCCGCCGGTGCCGCCTTGGCCGCCGGTGCCTCCGTTGCCCATGGTGCCGCCGTTGGGCGTGCCGCCGCCAATGCCGCCCTGGCCGCCCTGGCCACCGGCGCCACCGAGACCGCCGCTGCTGGTGTTAGCGCCGGTGCCGGTGCCGGCAGAGCCGCCGTGGCCGCCGATACCTCCGGCACCGCCGGTGCCGCCCATCCCGGCCGTGCCCCCGCCGGCACCGCCCGCCCCGGCCGCCCCGCCGGTGCCGCCGGTGCCACCGTTGCCGGCCGCCGCCCCGTCGCCGCCGGTGCCTCCGTTGTTGCTGCCGCCCAGACCGCCGGTGCCGCCCTGGCCACCGGCGCCGCCGTCCCCGCCGTTGCCGCCGCCGACTCCGCCGATTCCGGCGCCGCCGATACCGCCGGCGCCGCCAGTGCCGCCTTGGACACCATCGGCGCCCGCGATGGGTGTCGCTGAGGTGGTGCCGGTCGTCCCGGTGTCGCCCTGGCCGCCGGCTCCGCCTACACCGCCGCTCCCGCCCAGGCCCGCGTGCCCCGCGGCGCCGATCAATCCCGCACCGCCCCCGGCACCAGCGGCCCCGCCCGTGCCGCCGGTGCCGCCGCTACCGGCGGACAATGGGCCCATACCCACGCCGCCGACTCCGCCGGTGCCGCCGACGCCGCCGCTTCCGCCGGCCCCGCCATTGCCGAACAACAATCCCCCGTGACCACCGGCCCCACCGGCACCCCCGTTACCGCCGTTGGTGCCCTGGACCCCCACCCCGCCGGTCGTGCCGGCTACCCCCGCCCCGCCTGCCCCGCCCGCGCCGCCAGCACCGAACAACGTCGCGTCACCGCCGCGGCCGCCGGCCTGCCCCGGCGCACCCGAGCCGCCATTGCCCCCGTTGCCGAACAGCCAGCCACCGGCCCCGCCGGCCTGACCTGTTTCGTTCCCCCCATTGGTGCCGTGACCGAACAGTGGGCGCCCTGTCAGAGTTTTCCATGGCGAAAACACCAGGTTCGGCAGTTCCTGCTCCAGCGTCTGCAGCGGAGACGCACTGGCCGCCTCCGTAGCCGCATACGCCGCCCCCGCACCTGTCAGGGCCTGCACAAACTCGGCGTGAAACGCCGCCGCTTGCGCGGAAAGCGTCTGAAACTGCCGGGCGTGGTCCGAAAACAGCGCCGCGATAGCCGCTGACACCTCGTCACCGGCGGCCGCGACAACACTCGCAGTGGCCGGCGCGGCCACTGTATGCGCGGCAGTAATTGTCGAACCGATGCTGCTCAGATTTGTCGACACCGCCGACAATGTTTCGGGGGCTGCCACCACGAACGACATAGCAGTCTCGCTCTCCGCCGCCCAGAGCGGCGCTGCCCCCTGCCGGGGATCGTATCCCGACCTGCGGCAATTTTTAAGAGTTGACTTCGTTTGAAATAGATATTGCTACGGCGCCAAATAGTGACGAGGAAAAAAGGTGTCCGCGCTGACGGCACTATTCCGCCCTCTGGTCGGCTGCAGCGCTCGGCCGTATCCGGTTCGATTCCCGGCGGCGCCACCAAAAAGGCACTGGTCAGAGCCCTAAACTCTGGCCAGTTTTCTTTCCATGCTTAGTGCGACGTTCTCATGCCAATCTCGCATCTTCAATTAGGCAGTTTTTGCGAACTGCTCACTGAACCTTCGGCGTGGGCATAAGCTCCCCGGGGTTGGCTTGAGGCGGCGGGAGTGGCGCGGTGTCGTATGTTGTTGCGTTGCCCGAGATGATGTCCGCTGCCGCCACGGACGTGGCGTCGATTGGTTCGGTGGTCGCGACCGCAAACCAGGGAGTGGCGGGTGCCACCACGGGGGTACTGGCCGCCGCGGAGGACGAGGTGTCAGCGGCGGTCGCGGCTGTGTTTTCCGCCCACGGCCGGGGCTATCAAGCGCTGAGCGCACAGGCGGCGGCTTTTCATGCCGAGTTTGTGCAGGCGTTGACCGGCGCGGCCGGTGCATATACCGCCGCTGAGGCGGCCAACGCTTCGCCTTTGGGGACCATTGAGCAGGCGCTGCTCGGTGCTGAGCGGGAAATTCGGCAGATCCCCACGACACTTGCCACCGGATTCGGCAACGAAATCAATTTTCTGCTTACCGCGCCAAGTTCCCCACTCTTAGCGCAGTTTACCGGCAACAATCCACTGTTCGGGCTGTTTCTCAGCAACACCCCGCCAAAGTTGTTGCCCTTGCTGCTCGGAGAAACGGTGCAGCACACCACATATGACGGGATGAGCGTCGTGCAGATCACGCCGGCGCACCCAAGCGGCGATTACGTGGTTGCCATCCACGGTGGCGCGTTCATCTTTTCGCCCTCGATTTTCCATTGGGTCAATTACGCGGTGACGGCCTATCAGACCGGCGCGACCTTCGAGGTGCCGATTTACCCCTTGCTGCAGCAAGGAGGTACCGCCGTTCCGGTCGTAACCCAGATGGCCGGTTTCATCTCCTCGCAAATCATTGCGCACGGGGCCTCGCACGTCAGCGTGATCGGCGACTCCTCGGGCGGCAACCTCGCACTGGCGGCGGTCGAACAAATTGTGCAGACGAACCCGCTTGCCCCCGTACCGCGGTCCATGGTGTTGCTGTCCCCGTGGCTAGACCTACAGTCGACCGGGGGGGTGATCGGCAAGGAGTGGGCAGCCGGTCTTCCTCTGACCGACTATCGGGTGAGTCCGGGGTTTGGGCAACAACTCGCCGAACTTCCGCACACATATGTCTACACGGGCACGGCGGATTCACTCGAACCGTCGGCGATTGCCCTCCGGCAAGCAGCCATAGCCCAAGGGGACCCGATGAGCTTCGTGATTGCCAACGGCCAAATTCACGACTGGGTTCTGCTCACCCCGTGGGGCAGCCAACTCTGGCCGCAGATCGACCAGGAACTCGGTATCGCGCCCTAATTGCGAGTCTCCCAAGGCCGACCATCCCCACGACTCGGTCACCCAAATCAAACCGCTCGCAAGTTTCGCGGGTCTACAGTCACACCATGAGCAAAGTCGCGTCGCCGCGGCAGTGACATGAATAGTCTCGCGACGCGACCCTGGGGGGCGCTGTGGGCGATGCTCATCGGCCATTTCATGACCCTGATCGATTGGACCGCAGTCTCTGTCGCTAATCCCTCGATCATGGCGGCGCTACACACGGACTACCAGGCGGTTATCTGGGTCACCAGCGCTTATTTGCTGGGCTTCGCTGTGCCGCTAATGGCGGCTGGGCGCCTCGGTGACCGGTTCGGCCCGAAGAATCTGTATCTGATCGGGCTTGCCATCTTCACCGCGGCGTCATTGTGGTGCGGGCTGTCCGGTTCGATCGAGGAGTTAGTGGCAGCGCGGGTGGTCCAAGGCGTCGGTGCCGCGTTGCTCACACCGCAGATATTGTCGATGATCACGCGCACCTTCCCGGCCGACGGTCGCGGCGTAGCGATGAGCGTCCGGGGCGCCGCCGTCGGGGTCGCAACGCTGGCAGGACCTCTGGTCGGCGGTGTGCTCATCGACGAACTGGATTGGCAGTGGATCTTTTTCGTCAATGTGCCGATCGGCATCATCGCTCTCGGGCTTGGCGTGTGGCTGATACCGGTTCTACCTACGAATCGGCACCGGTTCGACGTCATTGGTCTGGCGCTGTCCGGGGTCGCTCTTTTCCTGATCGTGTTTGCGCTACAAGAGGTCCGGTACAACGACTGGGCACCGTGGATCTGGGCGATGTTCGCCGCCGGTTTGGCCGTGCTGGCCTTGTTCATATACTGGCAGTCCGTCAACAAGAGCGAGCCTCTTATTCCGTTGCGCGTCTTCGTTGATCGCAACTTCTCGGTGTCGAGCATCGGTGTACCGGTGATCGCCTTCGTGTGGACCGCCATGGTGCTGCCCGTGATGTTTTTCGCCCAGACGGCGTGCGGATTGTCGGCGACACGCGCGGCGCTGCTGACGGCACCGATGGCTGTGGCGACGGTCGTGCTGGCGCCCGTAGTGGGTCGACTCGTGGACCGCGCGCATCCTCGCCGGGTCATCGGCTTCGGCTTCGCAGTGTTGGCCATTTCGTTGGCGTGGCTGTCGATCGAGATGTCCGCGGCCACACCCATCTGGCGATTGTTGTTGCCGTTCACTGGAGCTGGCGTGGGCATGGCGTTCCTCGGGGCGCCGCTGGCGACCACCGCAATCCGCAATCTGCCACCTGAGTTGGCTGGGGCGGGCTCCGGCGTGTTCACCGCAACTCGCCAGGTGGGCTCGGTGTTGGGCAGCGCCAGCATGGCTGGGCTCATGGATTGGCTGGTGATTCGGCAGTTGCCGCCGATCGTCACCGGCATAACCGTCGGCGTGGGCGGTGAGGGACGTGAAGTCGTTCCCCTGGCGGAATTTCGCGATGAATTCGCCACGGCGATGTCTCAGCTGGGAAGACGTCACTCGCCCAGTCGTTTCAAGAGCTCGTTTCCGACTGCTGGATGCACCTTGGAATCGACATGTTCTGGTTCGCGATCCCGCCAAGCCAAACAGACATGCAGCAGGTGCGTCCCGAATATCACACGTGGGACGCGGTGGTCGAGGATGACGGTCTTCAGTGGTTCAGCCTGACACCGGGCCCCCTCCTGAACAAGGCCATGCGCGCCCGCTACCGGGCCATCAGGGTCTACCTGGAGGAAGGGATCAACGTCATCGCCGATGACTTGATCTGGACGCGTGAGTGGCTTGTGGACTTCCTCCGGATCTTCGAGGGCTATGAGGTCTGGCTGGTAGGAGTCCACGTATCGGATGAGGAAGGCGCCCGTAGGGAGGCCGAGCGCTACAACGGCATCCCGGGGACCAACCGCGGCAGCGCCCGGGCCGCCTACGCCGATGTCGAGTACGACTTCGAGATCGATACCACCGACGCGCCGTTGCCGGAGCTGGCCCGAGAGCTCCATGAGAAATACCAGACCTGTCGCCATCCCGAGGCGTTCGACCGGCTCCGCGAGCGCTTTCTTCGAAGTTTCAGGACGTCTGCAACTGACCGCGGGGAGGGCTCCTCGTGGAGTGTCTAACCGCCTACCCTTAGAGCACCCTGGAAACGCTGGGGCACGGGGTCGGCGGAGGTCGGATGACGGCTGCAGCGGCGTGCCGGACGTGTGGCAGTGAGCCTCTAGAACACGCCCGGTTTTGTCATGGCTGCGGCTCACCAGTCAAAGACAGCGAGACTCGCGCCGAGTACAAACAGGTCACAGTGCTGTTCGCCAATGTCGTGCATTCGATGAACATCGCCGCGACCGTCGGGGCGGAGCGGCTGCGTGAGATCATGGCCGAACTCGTCAACCTCACGACAGCGGTGGTGCAGCGCTGCGGCGGCACGGTGGACAAGTTCACCGGTGACGGCATCATGGCGGTGTTCGGCGCACCGATTGCACTGGAGGACCACGCGGTCCGCGCTTGTCTTGCGGCGCTGGGCATTCACGATGCGAGCGTCCGACTGGCCGCTGAGGTCAAACACCGCGACGGTATAGACCTGTGGTTGCGCGTTGGTCTCAACTCCGGTCAGGTCATCGCTGGCGAAGTCGGCTCAACGTCGTTGGGCTACACGGCGATCGGCGAGCAAGTGGGTATGGCGCAACGGATGGAATCGGTCGCTCCGCCCGGTGGAGTGATGGTGAGTGCGTCGACTGCGCGGCTGGTCGAGGATGCGGTTGAACTCGGTGCGGCCGAGCCTGTCCACATCAAAGGCACCGATCGAGCCATCCACGCCCGACGGTTGCTGAGCATGTCGGAAGAGCGACGGCCTGTTGGCCGCGCTGAGTCGAAGCTGGTGGGCCGTGGGTGGGAAATGTCCGCCGTCGAGGCCTTGTTGGACCGCGCACTCGGTGGACATCGCGCTGTGGTTGAGGTGGTGGGCGAACCCGGCATCGGCAAGAGCCGCCTGGTGCGCGAGGTCGCCGCGATGGCAGCGGTCCGGAATGTGGAGGTGTTCAGCGCCTTCTGTGAGTCACACACCAGCCAGGTCCCATTTCATGCCGTGGCGCGTCTGCTGCGGGCGGCCGTGGGCGTCGAGGGTCTTGCAGGGCAGGCGGCCCGCGCCCGAGTGCGAGACCAGATTCCAGACGCAGACCCCGAGGACGCGCTGCTGCTTGATGACCTGCTCGGCATCGCCGACCCGAGCACTGCCATCCCGGCGATTGATCCCGATGCGCGTCGGCGGCGGTTGGCCGCGCTGGTGAACGCCGCCAGATTGTCCCGCCAAAGGCCGGCGGTCTATGTTGTCGAGGACGCCCACTGGATCGATGAGGTCAGCGAGTCGATGCTGACCGATTTCCTGATCCCGCAGACGCCCTCGTTGGTGCTGGTCACCCACCGACCCGAATATCACGGCGCGTTTACCCGAGTGGCCGGTGCCCATACCGTAGCCCTTGCGCCGCTGAGTGATTCAGAAACCGCAGCACTAGTCGCATATCTCCTCGGCCCCGGTCCGTCGGTGCAAGCACTCGGCCAGAGAGTCGCCGAGAGGGCCGCCGGTAATCCGTTTTTCGCCGAGGAGTTGGTGCGCGAACTGGCAGAGTGCGGTGTGCTGCGTGGGGAGCCTGGTGCCTATACGTCGGCGGCGGAGGTTAGCGAGGTGAGCGTGCCTGCCACGTTGCAGGCGACTATTGCCGCGCGCATCGACCGGCTCGATCCGAAAGCCAAGCGCACGCTTGGCGCAGCGGCGGTCATCGGCTCGCGGTTCGGCCTGGACCTACTCACGGCGCTGGGTGTTGAGCCGGTGATCGCTGACTTGGTGGCAGCCCAGCTCGTCGATCAGGTCAGGTTCACTCGAGAACCGGAGTTTGTCTTTCACCATCCGCTCATTCGTGCGGTGGCTTATGAGGCTCAGCTCAAATCGGATCGCGCCGAGTTGCACCGGCGGCTGGCCGCCGCGATCGAAGCCCGCGAGCCGGAATCGGCCGACCAGAATGCGGCGCTCATCGCCGAACATCTGGAGGCCGCAGGTGATTTGCACGCCGCCTACGGCTGGCAGATGCGGGCCGCAGCATGGGCGACCAACCGCGACATCGCGACGGCGCGGCTGATTTGGGAGCGCGCCCAGAAGATCGCCGACGCCCTACCCGCCGAAGACCCCAACCGGACAGCCATGCGCATCGCCCCGCTCACCATGTTGTGCGGGACCGCCTGGCGAGTGCATGTGAATGTCGCCGGGGATCGCTTTGACGAGTTGCGTGAATTGTGCACGGCCGTCGGGGACAAGGCGTCACTGGCCATCGGCATGGCGGGGCTGTTGATGGATCACGCGCATCAGGACCGGATGCGTGAGGTGTCGCAGCTGACATCGGAAGCGATGGCCCTCGCCGAGTCGGTCGGCGACGCGACCCTGACGGTGGGACTGTCTTTTCCGCTCATCTACGGCAAGATCGAGAGCGCCGAGTGGTGTGAGGTGCTGCGCTGGTCACAGGCCGTTATCGACCTGGCCAACGGTGATCCATCCAGCGGCAACTTCCTTGTCGGGTGTCCGTTAGCGCTCGCCATCACCACGCGGGGCATGGCCCGGTACTGGTTGGGTCGTGCCGGATGGCCAGAAGACCTGCGGGACGGCCAGCCTATGGCCCGCAGCGCTGACCCCGCGTCCTACGCCGGGGTTGTCGGCTACACCTACTTGATGGGGATACCGCTTGGCGTGCTGACGCCCGATGACCGTGCGCTGCAGGAGATCGAGGATGCTCTGCGGATCGCCGAGCGATCCAGTGATGACACCGTGGTGGGCTACATCCGGGCGGCGTCGGCGCTCGCGCTGATGCATCGCCAAAAGGCTGCGGAGCGTGATCGTGGGCAGAAGCTCGGGGCCGAGGTCGGCGAAGTGCTCCTCAACCAAGGACGCAACCTATGCGATTTGCCGATCATCGAGGTCTACCTGGCACGCGAAAAGGCCAGAGATGGACACCGCGATGACGCCATAGCGCTCATGCGCTCCACCGTCGACCACCTGTTCCGCACAGGACGACTGCTGCTGTGGGGCGTTCCTGCGACAGGTGTTCTGGTGGAAACGCTGCTCGACCGCTGCGCCGACGGTGACTCGGAAACTGACTTAGCCGAGGCCGAGGCCGCGATCGAACGGTTAGCGGAAGCGCCAGCCGATGAGGGTCTGGTGGTACGCGAGATCTGGCTGTTGCGGCTGCAAGCTCTGCTGTCGCGGGCTCACGGTGACGATGCCCGCCATCGCGAATACCGGGATCGCTACCGCGACATGGCGAAAACGCTTGACTTCGAGGGGCATATCGCGTGGGCAGAGGAAATGCCGTGACCGCAGGGCGACAGGCCCGGCCCGTCGTGGCGTCAGCTCCCGCCGAGTATGGCGATGAGTTGTCCGGCGAGAATCTCTACTTTTGTAATGTGAATTGAGTGACGTCGACGAAGCCATCGCGGAAGGCTTGTGCACAGCCGCTGAGGTATTTGACGTACCGCTCGTAGACTTCCTCGGACTGGATGGCGATGGCTTGGTCCTTACGCGCCTGCAGCGCTTCCAACCAGTAGTCCAACGTCTTGGCGTAGTGCAGCTGCAGGCACTGTTCGCGCGTCACGGTGAATCCAGCTTCGGATGCCCGCTCGTGCACGATGACGCTGGAGGGCAACTGTCCGCCGGGGAAGATCTCGGTGAGCATGAATTTGGCGAATCGGGCTCTCTCGAAGGTGAGGGCGACACCCCTTTTCTGCAGTTCATAGGGGTGAAAGCTCACGATGGTGTGCAGCAGCATGATTCCGTCGTCGGGTAACGCATTGTGGGCGAACTCGAAGAAGGGCGCGTAGCGCTCGTGGCCGAAGTGTTCGAAGGCCCCGATGCTGACAATGCGGTCGACTTTGCCTTCGAATTCTTCCCAGCCGTGCAGCAGTACCTGCTTGGAGCGTGAACTCGCTGAAGCCTCCAGTAACTGTGTCACGTGGGCATGCTGATTCTTACTCAGCGTCAGCCCGATGACGTTGACGTCGTAGTGTTCCAGGGCGCGCAGCAGAGTGGAGCCCCAACCGCATCCCACATCCAGCAGCGTCATGCCAGGTTGCAGATTGAGCTTGCCCAACGCCAGGTCGACCTTGGCGCGTTGCGCCTGCTCTAGAGTCAGGTCGTCGGGCTCGAAATATGCGCAGCTGTAGGTCCTGCTGGGATCCAGAAACAGCGCGAAAAAATCGTCGGATAGATCGTAGTGTGCCTGGACATCCTTGAACTTCGGAGTCAATTTAGTCATGTGATAACCCCCAAGGGGACGTTGGTGCTTGCGACTTGCACAACACGCCAAGCATGGTCCTGAACCGACCGAGCGTGACCCGTCTGCAACTTCATGCGCCGGCTTATTTCTCCAGCGTGTACTGGGCGATGTCGAGGTATCCCTCGTGGAACAGCCGCGCGCAGCCGGTCAAGTACTTGTCGTAACGCTTGTAGACCTCTTCGCCCTGCAGGGCGATGGCCTCATCCTTGTGCGCCCGCAGGTTCCTCGACCACTCATCCATGGTCCTGCAGTAGTGCGCCTGCAGCTGGTGGATGCGGGTGCAGGTGTAGCCGGCCTTCGCGGAGTAGTCCGGGACCATATCGACGGTGGGGAGCCGGCAGCCGGGGAAGATCTCGTCGAGCATGAACTTGGCGAAGCGGGCCAGTTCGAAGGTCAGTGGCAGACCCCGTGCGGTCATCTCTTTGGCCGGCAAGACGGTGATGGTGTGCAGCAGCATCACGCCGTCGGCGGGCATCGACTTGTAGGTGATGTCGAAGAAGTCGGCGTAGCGGTTGAAGTCGAAGTGTTCGAACGCGCCGACCGACACGATTCGGTCGACCTTGCCTTCCCATTCTTCCCAGCCGCGCAGCTGAACCGACTTTGAGCGTGTGCTGGGGTTCTTGTCGAGAAGCTCCTGGACATGGGCGCGCTGGTTTTTGCTCAGCGTCAATCCGATGACGTTGACGTCGTATTTGTCCAGGGCCCGGTTGATACAGGCGCCCCAGCCGCAGCCGATGTCGAGCAGCGTCATTCCGGGCTCAAGTCCCAGCTTGCCCAGTGACAGGTCGATCTTGGCGATCTGTGCCTCTTCCAGGGTCATGTCGTCGCGCTCGAAGTAGGCGCAGCTGTAACTCTGCGTCGGGTCCTGGAACAGCCGGAAGAAGTCGTCAGACAGGTCGTAATGCGCCTGCGCCATCTCGAACTTGGGAGTCAGTTTAGAAGAAATAAAATCACGACCTTCGGTCGACGTGTGTAGACACCGCTGCTGACTCGAACGGTGTAGATACCGCTGCCCTCTGGAGCGGTGCTAGAAACTCCTGCCGAATAAAACTGTGTAGACACCGCTGCTGTCTCGAACGGTGGGTACACCCCCGGCCTACGAAGTTACTGCGCCACACGCCTTTGTTCAACCGGTCGGCGACTACCTACTGCGATGAGCTTCAGGAAGTGAGCCCAAGCCCCGGGCCGATCGACCATAGGCTAGGTCGGCCGCTTTGCTTGGCGAGAGCGCGGGTGTGCGGATTGAAGAGTGTTCTGCCATGGTCACTCCAAGGCGATTAGGCCGCCGCGGTCCAGTTTGCGTTCACCTCGAAGAAAGGGCATGCATCATGCCGCTCGCACGAATTGACCTCATCGAAGGCAAGTCGGTGGAATACCGTCGGACTATCGCGGACGTCGTGTACGACAAGATGATCGAGTGTCTGGGAGTACCCGAGGACCGTTTCCAGACCATCACCGAACACAAGGTGGAGAACTTCTTCTTCGACGCCGACTATCTGAGCATCCGACGGTCTGAAAACTGCATCTTCATCCAGTTGATTTTTCTCGACGTTGCGAGCCCTGAACAGAAGGCCGCGTTCTACAAGGCCGTTGTAGACCAGTTGCACGAGAAGCTGCAGGTGCGGCGGGAGGACGTCTTCTTCAACCTGATGACGGTTCAACCGGCAGACTGGTCCATGGGCAACGGCCAAGCCACGTACATCAACGGGGTGCCGACTGACCGTCTCGACCCCAACTCGGTCGAGGGCTGACCGCCTCGGCAGCTAGCCATCATAGAGACCCTCACCGTGGTGTGGCGGTGACGTGGAGCTGCGCATGCTTGCGGACCAGCAGACTGTCGACCCATTGAGGGTCGTGGTCGGCATCGAGTGCGAGGCCACGCGTTTGCTCCAGCAGTTCGGTGAGCACGGCACGGGCTTCGATGCGTGCCAGGGCGGCTCCGACGCAGTAATGGATCCCGTGCCCGAAGGCGAGGTGATTTTTTGGAGATCCACGGTTCAGATCCACCTTGTCGGGGTTCTCGAACTGCGCGGGATCCCGGTTGCCGGCGGCGAAGAACAGGACAACCGTGGAACCTGCTGGGATGTCGACGCCTCCTAGCGTGGTGTCGTGCGGGACGCTGCGCATCATCTGCCGAAAGGGCGACTCTAGGCGCAGGACTTCCTCCACGAAAACATCGACGTCGTCTGGCTTCTCACGCAGCCGTCGTTGCAGTGCGGGGCTCTCGGCAAGCAACCGGACCGCGTTGCCTAGCAGGCTGGTTGTCGATTCCCCGCCCGCACTCAGCAGCGTATGCAGGATGGTGGTGACCTCGCCCATCGCGAGGATGCCGTCGTCCAGCGCGCGCCGGACGGCCACCAGGATCCCTTCCTCGTCGCGGTCACTGGTGCCCGCGACCTGGTCGGTGATCCAGTTCTGGATGACTCCGATACGGGCGACGAGGACGTTGAGTTGGTCGAGCGACACCGTTCCGCCGACCATCGTGGTGGAGTCGAACGCCGCTTCCAGCAGCTGCATCGGGACAATCTCTCGAAAGCCGATCAGCTTGGCGACCACGGTGATTGGCACGATGTTGCCGATCGTGGCCATGAAGTCGAACGTCTCGTCACGCAGGGCCTGCGCGACCGTGGTCGCGGAGAGCGCGCGGATGTCGTCTTCCAGGGTGCGCATTCGGCGGGCCACCAACTCCGGGAAGACCGACCGCCGATGCGTCGTGTGTACAGGGGGGTCGGCGGTGGCCAGCGTCGGCATGGCCGCGTCGCCGAAGTCGAGGCGGGCGGGCAGCCCGTCCTGATCGCGGTAGAGCAGACACTTCATCGTGGAGGAGAAGTCCTCGGGCCGCGCCACGGCTTCCGACAACAAGGCATAAGTGCTGATCGCGACGACGTCCGTGCCCGGCACCGCCCACACCGGCGCTTGCGTCCGCAGCATGGCGTAGAAGTCGTACGGATCTTCGAGGACCGCCGGATCCAGCAGCATCGAAGCAGTCAGGGCGGTCATAGCGGCTTGAGTTGGTCGAAGAGGCTGGTGGTGTCGCCGTACGCCCAAGACTCGCTGACGGTCGCGCCCGAGAACGCGTACACCTCGCAGTTCTTCACCGCGATCTCGCGATGGGTCGGCGCGATGCCCCCGTAATCGCCGACGTGGGTCCCTCGCAGCGTCCAACGGGCACACACGTGACCCCGTGCACCGAACAACAGATCTTCGTGCAGGTGCAGCCCATCGAACGCTGTGGTCAGCAGGACCAGGTTCGCCCTGATGTCGTTCAGCGTGAGCGGTGCGTCCAGTCCGCTCACCCAGCGCAGGGCGTCGCCGGAGAACCCGGCGAGGTATCCCTCGACGTCGCCGGCGTTCAATGCGGCGACGGATGCTCGGATGAGGTCTTCTTCAGGGCAGTTAGCCACTGCGCGCTCCCTCCAACCGTCGACCCCGATTATGTGGACGACTGTCCACTTTTATGGACAGGCATTCACAAGTCAAGCCAGAGTTGGTTTAAGGTGAAGCCGTGACGGCGGACACGACGCGGGCAGAACGACAAAGCCAGCGCCGCGCCGCCCGCCGCGCGGAGAGCCAGACCACGATCTTGGATGCTGCAGAACGCGTCTTTAGTGAAGACGGGCTTCGTACCGGTTCGCTGCGCCGGATCGCCGACCTGTCGGGGTACTCGACGGCAGCGATCTACACGTTTTTTGACAGCAAGCAGCACCTGGTCGCCGAGACTCTCAACCGCCGCGGCGACGAATATCTCGCCGAGCTGAGTCAGGCAGCCGATGCCACGGGATCAGCGATGGTGCGCCTGCATCGCATTGTGGACGCCGCGGCGGCGTTCTTCGGCGCGCGTGGCTACTTTCGGTCGCTACTGCGGCAAATGCAGGGCGGTTCGGCCATCGTCGGTCCGGTGCTCGACGCCTTCGCCGACGATGTCTACGGGCGCTACGCGCAGGCAATGGCTTTGATGAGTCGCTTGATTCGAGAGGGGCAGGAGGCCGGCGAGATTCGGGACGGGGATCCCGGCGCGCTGGCTCACTTGGCGTCGGTGCTCACCAACGAGTACGCCCTGGTGGATGTCGCTCTCGCGCCTTCGGAGTTCCACGCCGTGTTCGACGGCGCCTTGCGAGCACCTGCAGTTCACCCTGACTGAGTGATGTCCGTTCGTACTAATCGTTTTCGATGACGTTTTCTTTGCCGAGGAGATATTCATACGGGTCGTCGCCCTCGCCGACGTCGGCGGGCATGTCGTAGTACGTCTTGATGAGCAGATCCCCGGCGGCGTCCCACGCGAACGTCTCGATGCTGTGTGTCGTGAGCGTCTCGCCGTTCATCGTGAAGTGGTTCTCGATCACCCATGCCATCTCGTCGCCGTTGACGTGGACTGCGACCATATGCATTTTCAGATGAGGCTGAAACATGTCGTAGGCCTCAGTCGTCGCGTGCTCAAAGCCGTGCTTTTCTTTGGTACCCACCGGGTCGAGCATGCGTACTGAGCCGGGAACGATTGTGCGCCAAGAGGCGACCCACTCGTCCTTCCGCCCTTCGTTCCAGAACGGGCAGTGGATACGAGCGTGGGCAAGGCGTGCTTCTCGAGTTGGTACTCCCACAGTCCACTCCTTGTTCGCTTCATTCACTGCAGGTTTGCCCCAATCACACAGCGCCAAGGATGGCTAAGTCAACGTCTTACCGGCTACGTGTTCAGGCGGATGGACGCGGCATCAATGCCGAGTTGAGTGACGAAGCTGGCGTCTTCGTAGAACCGGTATTCAGTGATCAGGCCACCGCGAACCTTGAAGAAGACCGCGTAGTGGCAGGCGTACGACTTGCCGGTGGGTTCGATGGTGACACCAGGTTTGTATTCGTACGCAGCCCTGAAGGTGCCGGTCTCGACGACTTCGATGGCCACCCAATCGTCGGCAGCGACGAGATTGCTTAATTCCCAGTGGAAGTCGGGAAACGCAGTGAGGAAGGGTGCGAACAGGCCGCGGTAGGACTCGTATCCCATCGGCTGCCATCCGGTGGTCTGGCCGTAGCGGACAAACGTGGGGTCGATCAGGGCATGGTTAGCGGTCACGTCGTGTGCGTTATAGCTGCGGATGAACTCCTCGACGGTCTGAGTGGGGGTGCGGGGCTTCTCGGTGGGGCTCACGCGCGGTCCTCTTTCGTCGGCTCGGGCACGCTGGTATTCAAACGCCGTTCCACTTCGGCGGGCGGCGCTCGAAGAACGCTCCGACGCCTTCGATCACGTCGCGGGATGCCAGCAGTCGGGCGTGTGCGGCGTCGGACCGCGCCCAGGTGTCGTCCTCATCGCCGGCGATCTCGCGATTGACGATGCCCAGAGCCTCGCGGACAGCCAAAGGGGCGTTCTCACAGATCAACTCGGCGAGCTCGAGGGCGGTGTCCAGGGCGGCACCGGGTTCGGTGACTGCGTTGACCATGCCCAGGCTCGCCGCTCGGTCGGCCGACAGATTCCGGGCGGTGAGCAACAGCTCGCGGGCGATGTTGGCGGGCAACACTCTGGCGACGCGGAACGCGCCACCGAAGTCGGGCATCAACCCGCGCTTGGGTTCGGGCAATCCAAACTCAGCCGTGTTGGCGGCGACAACCAGATCGCAGCATAGGACCAGTTCGAAGCCGCCACCGAGCGCTAATCCCTCGACAGCGGCGATAAGCGGTTTGGTCCGGTCCCGGCGGATCATGCCCGCGATGCCGCCGCGGGGAGTGGGGTCGCCGGGACCCGACGACAGGTCGGCGCCGGCGGAGAAGACGTTTGTTCCGCCGGTCAGGATCCCGCACCATAGCTCTGGGTCATCGTCGAGTTCGTTGAGCGCGGCATCGATCCCTGCCGTGATCGAGGAATTGATCGCGTTGCGCTTTTCTTCGCGCGAGAGGGTGATGATCTGAACCTTGCCCCGACGCTCGACGCGGACGGTGTCGGACCCGGTCATGTGTTGGTTGGGCATGGCTGCTCTTTCGTTTCGGCAAGGGTGAGGGCTGAGATCGTTTGTGCGGCTGCCGAATCAACTATCCGCGGCGGCCACCGACAATGGCAACCGCCATCATCACCGGCTCCGTGCCGCGGTTATGCCAGCGGTGCCTTGTGCCGTTCTGAATGTTGACGTCGCCAGTGCGCAACGTCGTTTCCACGCCGTTGTCGAGTTCGAGAACGACTTCACCCGACAGCACAATCTCCATATCCACCGTGTCGGTGGTGTGCATACCTGGGTTGTCGTACTCGTTCGTTTCCAGAACGCCCGGCAGCTTCTCTTGCAGCTCGCGAAGACCCGCCTCCAGATCGACGTTCTCGAGGTTCGCGTGGCCGTCTCCCGGCGGGATCGTCAAGATGAAAAACCGGTAACCGCCCACGCCCGGGAAAAACGTAGTCTTGGGCCCGTTTTCTCCCCGGTCTGGAAAGTGCGGAGCCGCGTCGGCGCGCCACAACTCGTGATACTCGGTCGTCGACAACGCGACAGTGGTTGGCTCCACGTACCCGTCGTCGACGAAGACGGCTTCGCCCTGATCGTTGTGACCGGTTACGACTCGGCGGATTTGCATCGATGCTCCCTCCGTGGGTGACGGCGACGACTTAAGATAACATCGTTTCCCAACTTATTGGAGTGGCAATGGATGGTCTTTCCCTCTCGGTGGCATTGCCTCCGAGTGCACAGATTTCGGAGTACGCGCGAGCCGCAGAAGGTGCCGGCTGCGCGCGACTGTGGCTGTTCGATTCACCCGCTCTTTACGGTGACATCTGGATTGCTGCCGCTCGGGTGGCCGACGCGACCGCTGAGTTAGGCATCGGCACGGGCGTCGCCGTTCCTTCACTCCGTCACCCGATGGTCACGGCCTCCGCGATCGCGACGATCGAAGAACAGGCGCCGGGCCGACTCACCTGCGCCTTCGGCACCGGCCACACGGCAAGGCGCGCTATGGGGCAGAAGCCGATGCGGTGGGCGGCGGTGGGCTCCTTCTTCCGGCAGCTTCGTGGGCTGCTCGAGGGCGACGTCGTCGACATCGACGGAGCACCCTGCCAGATGCTGCACCTCGCGAACTGGGCGCCGAATCGTCCACTCCGCACACCGCTGTGGTTGGCGCCCAGCGGTCCGAAGGGAATGGCGGTCGCCGACGACGTCGGCGCCGACGGTGTGCTGTTGAGCCAGCCGCCCGCCCAGCCGCTGGATGGTCAGCGGCCGGCCGCAGTAATCGTTTCGGGCACCGTTTTACGCCCCGGCGAAGACCACACCACCGCCCGAGTGTTCGAGGCCGCCGGACCGTGGTACGCCGCCATGTGGCACGCCGTCTACGAGATGGCGCCCGACTTCGTGACCGAATTGCCTGGCGGTGCCACCTGGCTCAAAGGACTGCGCGCGGCGCGCCCCGATGGTCAGCTGCATCTCGGAGTGCACGAAGGCCACGTCTGCGCACTGACCGATCGTGACCGGACCGCGCTGCAGGAGGCGGGCGCGGGAATCCTGGAGTACGGATGGACTGGGCCGCCGGCGAAAATAGTTGCAGCGACTGCCAGCTGCGCGGCATTGGGAATCACCGAGATCGTCTATACGCCAGCTGGTCCAGACATCGTCGGGGAAATCGAGTCTTTCGCCGACGCGTTTCACGGACAGGTCTAAATCAGGTCGCTCAGGAATTGGGCTGCCAAATCGAAAGCCTGACGTGACTCGGGTAAATCCGGAGCCATCACCATCCACATGTGCACGACGTCCGGGTGCTCGATATACGTGACACGGGTGCCGGCCTCGGTAGCCCGGGCGACGAAGCGACGCGAATCGTCCAGCAGCGACTCACGGGTGCCGACCTGGATCAGAAGCGATGGTAGAGAAGCTAACTCGTCGTCGGTCGCGTACAGCGGAGATGCCAGCGGATGACGCGGATCCGCGCCGTCCAGGTAGACATCGGCCATCATGCGTAGTCCCGCGCCATTGACCACCGGGTCGTCCGCGGTATCGGCGGACGCCCCCTCGACTGTGAGGTCTGTCCACGGCGAGAACACAATCCCCGCTGCGGGCACCGGCAAACCGGTCCGCTGGGCCGCAATCAAGCAGGCCAGTGCAAGTCCGCCGCCTGCGGAGTCGCCCGCCATCACGATGTCGGTGTTGGAAACGCCCTCGGCCAACAGCGCCCGGTACACGGCGACGGCGTCGTCGACAGCGGCAGGGAACGTCGATTCGGGCGCCCGGTGATACTCCGGCGCAATGACCTGCAGTTCGCAACGCTTCGCCAGCGCCGCGATGGCACCGAGGGCATCGGCGGCGCGGGTGTAGATGTAGCCGCCGCCATGAAAGTAGAGAGCCGTTCGGCGGTGTTGGCCGGCGTCGAGGCGCAGGCAGTCGACGTCCCCGTACCGGCATGACATCACTTCGGTGCCGGCGGGAGCCACGACGCCCGCGGCCGCCTCGGATTCGCGTATCTGCCGCAGCCCCTCGGTTGACGGCGCCGTCTTCGGTGTGAGCACCGTGCCGACAGCTGACAGCGCCGCGACGAGTTGTTCGTGTTCCAGGCTAGCCACGCGTCTCTCCATGTGCCTCTGCCTCCATGCCGTTGATGAGCCAGCGGATCGTGGTGTCGAATACTTCAGGGTCGTCCCACTGCCCGGGCGCGGCCATATCAGCCAGGGTCATGCTGAGCGTCACGTGGACAAGGATTCCGCACGCCCCAACCGCGTCATCGTGGGAAAAGCCGTGTCGCGCCAGCACGGGAATCAGTTGCACCACATAACCGATGACGACGCCGCGGTCGGCGGTCGTCATCAAACTGCACAGATCCGGGCGCGCGGTCAGCGCCGACCGCAGCGCGTGGCACCAGGTACGGACGCTGTCCTGCCACCCCATGTCGGTCGAGAAGTCCAGGCCGATGGAGACGAAAGCCCGGGCAACGACTCCACGCACGAGCGCGTCCCGATTGCCGACCTGCCGGTAGAGGGTCTTCGGCGAGCACCGCAACCGCGTCGAAAGGTTACGGAACGTCAAACCGGCGGCGCCATCGGCCGCCAGCGCCCGTAGCGCTTCGTCGTAGATCGCCTCGGCGCTCAGCAGTGGTTTAGCCATGGTTGATCCTGTCTTTGGAACACACGCGCAGGAATTCTGGGATGTTGTCCTTTCTCCGGGGCGCTGTTACGTTAGGGAAACATGGTTATCTTAAGTGACCGCGACCAGAAACGCGCTAGCGACCCGAAGGAAGAGCATGGCCTGGGACTTCTGCGCTGATCAAGATTTTCAGCCCACCCTCGACTGGATCACCAGCTTCATCGCCGAAGAAGTCCAGCCACTTGAGCCACTGCTCCCGCAGCTGTCGGTACCGGAAGCCGCGCGGTTGTTGGAACCGCTCAAGCAGCAGGTCCGGGACCGGGGACTGTGGGCCGTTCATCTTCCTAAAGAACTGGGCGGCAATGGCTTCGGGCAGCTGCCATTGGCGCAGATGAATCTGATCACCGGACGCGTCGGCGTAGCGATGGAAGTGTTCGGGAATATGGCGCCGGACTCGGGCAATGCCGAGTTGATCGCCGAGGGCGGTACCGAGCAGCAAAAAGAGCGATGGTTGTGGCCCAACCTGAACGGCGATATCCGCAGTGCGTTCGCGATCACCGAGCCGTGGGTCGCGGGCACCGACCCGACGCAGATCGAGTCGACCGCGGTACTCGAGGACGGCCATTGGGTGCTCAACGGGCGCAAATGGATGATCACCAACGCCTCCATCGCCGACTTCATCATCTTCATGGTGCTCACCGAGCCCGACGCTCCGGCCCATCTTCGGTGCTCAATGATCGTGGTGGAGAAGGACACACCAGGTCTGACGATTCTGCGGGACATCCCGTCGATGCACGACCCCGACGTCGAATACGGCCGCCGCGGCAACCATGCCGAGGTGCTGCTCGAGAACATCCGAGTACCGCAGGACCATCTGATCGGACCACGCGGTCACGGTTTCGTGTTGTCCCAGGTGCGGTTGGGACCGGGCCGGTTGCATCACGCGACTCGGTGGCTGGCCGAGGCCGAGCGGGCGTTCGACATGATGTGCGAACGAGCACAATCACGTTCGTCATTCGGTAAGAGCTACACGCGTCACCAGATGGTGCAGCAGTACATCGCGGACTCGCGCATCGAGCTGGAGACCGCCAAACTCCTGACCCTGCGCGCGGCGTGGAGGTTCGATCGCGAGGGCAACCGCGCCGCTCGCGGCGACATCGCCATGTGCAAGGTCTACAACGCGCAGGTGGTGCACAACGTGGTGGACCGTGCGCTGCAGGTGCACGGATCCCTCGGATACAGCTCCGATATGCCGTTGGAGCGCATGTACCGGATGGCGCGGATGGCCACCCTGGTCGACGGCGCCAACGAAGTGCACAAGGTCACCATCGCCAGAAGTGAGCTCGCCCGCTACCAGGCCGTCGAAGGCTGGCCCACCGAGCATGTGCCGACCCGGCTGGCCCTAGCGAAGGAGCGATTCGCCCATCTCCTGGAGGCCGGCGCATGACCCTGGCGGCACCCGGCTTCGATGTGCCGCGGTTCCGCGACTGGCTGTCCGAGGTGACGGGTGAACCGGCTGATGTGGCGGTGTCACCGATCCGCGGCGGCGGAAGTTGCGAGATGTTCCGGGTTGAACGACTCGGGCAATCCTGGGTGGTCCGACGCGCCCCACTGGCGGCGGTATCCGACACCGCCCACCAGGTGATCCGCGAAGCCAGAATCATGCAATCGCTTGCGGGCACCGGCGTCCCGGTGCCGACGATCCTGGCCATCGGAGAAGATCCGGGCATCCTCGGTGCTCCGTTCTTCGTAATGAACTACGTCGATGGCGACGTGGTGCGCCGCAATGGCCTGCCTCAACGCATTGCCGCAGAACCTGTCTCGCATCACCGCATCGGTGAGCAATTGATCGACACCCTGGTGGCGCTGCACGCCGTGGACTGGCGGTCGACCGCGCTGACGGAGTTGTCACGCCCAGAAGGGTTTCTCACCCGCCAGGTAGACCGGTGGATGTCGCAGCTGGCGACGTACCGGTCCCGCGAACTGGACGGTGTCGACGAAGTCGCGGCCTGGCTGGCCGCGAACCTTCCGCGCGATGGCGAATTGACCGTGATGCACGGCGACTACAAACTCGACAACCTGATCTGGTCGCCGCACCCACCGCCCCGCGTCGCCAGCGTTGTCGATTTCGAGATGACGACCGTCGGCGACCCGCTCATCGACCTGGCCTGGGCCCTGATCTTCTGGCCCGAGGAGGGCAACCTGATCGCACTGGCGCCACCGGGAAGCCCGAACGGCATCGACGCCGACCAATGCCAGACCCCTGCCGACCTCGCCGGGCGCTACGCTGCGGCCACCGGGCGCGATCTGTCCGGGTTCGATTGGTACCAGGCGTTCAGCGCCTGGAAGCTCGCCATCGTGCTGGAAGCCTCGTTCACCAAATACCGTCGGGGCGAGTCCAGCAACCCCAGCCACGAATTCTTCGGCTTCGTCGTGGACCAATTGCTCGCGCGGGCAAGGCGGTTCGCCCAATGACCGACCCGCTGTTCTCCGTCGCCGGCCGGGTGGTCCTGGTGACCGGCGGCAGCCGCGGCCTGGGCCGGGCCATGTGCCTGGGACTGGCCGAACGCGGCGCCCGGGTCGTCATCGCCAGCCGCAAGATCGACGCCTGCGAGCAATTGGCCGCACAGATCCGCGATCACGGCGGCCAAGCCGCGGCCCTGGCCTGCCATGTCGGCGATTGGGCGTCGCTCGACAATGTGGTGGCCGAAGCCGTCGGCCTTTGGGGCCGCCTTGACGGGCTGATCAACAACGCCGGAATGAGCCCGCTGGCACCGTCGTTGGCCGAAACCTCCGAAGCCCTCTTCGACAAGGTGGTCGGCGTCAACCTGAAAGGGCCGACCAGACTGACCGCCCTGGCCGCACAAGCGATGACGAAAACCTGTGGCGGCTCCATCGTCAATATCAGCTCACTCGCGTCGGTCAAACCGACACCAATGGCGACCACTTACTCGGCAGCAAAGGCAGGTCTCAACGCACTGACCCGAGCTGCCGCCCTCGAGTACGCGCCCGCCGCGATACGAGTCAACGGCATCATCTGCGGCACCTTCGACACAGACGCCGCCGCCGGGTTCGTGCGCAACCCTGAGATGCTGCCAGAGGTGGTGCGACTTATCGCGCTCGGCCGGGTGGGATGTCCGGAAGAGATTGTGGGAGCGGCCATCTACCTGCTTTCCGACGCGTCCAGCTACACCACCGGATCATTGATCACCATCGATGGAGGCGTAACGGGATGAGACATATGCTATGAGCACCTTCGACGGCCGTTCGGTCCTCATCACCGGCGGCGGCACCGGCATCGGCAAGGGCTGCGCACAGCATTTCCTCGCCCACGGAGCCACCGTCACCATCGTGGGCCCCGACGGTGATGTGTTGGAATCGGCTGCCGCCGAACTCCGCGATGCCACGGGCAGCGACGCGGTACGCACCACGGTCTGCGATGTCACCGAAGAGGAACAGGTCGAACGCGCGGTGGCGACGGCCGCAGAGGACGGCGGCCTGGATGTGCTCGTGTCCAACGCCGGTACGGCGTGGCCCGGCCCCGTGCAGCTGATGGATAAAGCGCAGTGGCACTTCGCCTATGACGTCAACGTCGTCGGGACCGCGCTGTGCATCAAGCACGCCAGCCCTGTCATGCGCGGCCGCGGTACCGGTGCGGTGGTGGCGATCTCCAGCGTGGAGGCGCTGCGGGCCAGCAGGTTCATGCCCACCTACAACGTCACCAAGGCCGCGCTGGACACGCTGGTGGCCTGCGCCGCACGCGAGCTCGGCCCATTGGGTATCCGCGTCAACGGTGTCCGGCCTGGAGTTGTGCTGACCGAGGCGGTGCGCGCCCAACTGACCGAGAGTTCACTGCAAGCCGGGCTACGGCAGAGTTATCTGGGCCGCTACGGCACCCCGGCGGACATCGCCAAGGCCGTAGCCTTCCTCGCCTCCGATGAAGCGTCGTGGGTGACCGGCCAGATGCTCAATGTGTGCGGCGGACTCAGTGTTCACGATGGCGCCAACTTCGAAGGACTGGCCCGGATGGTATTCGGCGACGAACAGATCGACGCCGTATCCGCTCCCGGCGCGGGGCACGCCGGGTGAAGGCCTGGGTCGCGACGAGCCTGGGCGGCGAAGACGGCCTGCAACTCCAGGAGATGCCGAGCCCGCAATGCAGCAGTGAACAAGTCCGCATCGCCAATCACTCAGTCGCACTGAACTTTCCCGATGTACTCATCACCCGCGGTAAATATCAGCTTCGCCTGGAGCCCCCGTTTGTGCCCGGCAGCGAATCCGCCGGCATCCTCACCGAGGTCGGGGCGGATGTCACAGGGTTCGCGGTCGGTGACCGGGTTCTGACTGTCTGCGGCGTGGGGGCATTCGCCGACGAGATTGTGGTGACACCGTCATTGCAGCAGGTCCATCTGATCCCGGACGACATGACGTTCACCCAGGCCGCGGGCTTCGGGATGATTCATGGCACCGCGTTGCACGGTCTGCGACAGCGCGGTGCTCTGCAACCCGGCGAGTCTGTCCTCGTACTCGGGTCGGGCGGCGGTTGCGGGAGTGCCGCCGTGGGAGTCGCAGCCGCAATGGGCGCCCGGGTCATAGCTGGGGCATCATCAACGGAAAAGTGTTCTGTGGCAGCTCAACTCGGCGCCCACGATGTCATCAACTACGCCACGGAGGACCTACGCGACCGCGTCATCAACCTGACCGATGGCGCCGGTGTGGATGTGGTTTTCGACCCGGTCGGGGGCGCCCTCTTCGATCAGGCCCGCCGCTGCGTCGGATGGAACGGCCGCTATCTGGTCGTTGGCTTCGCGGCCGGGGACATCCCGGTGATGCCGGCCAACTACACGATTCTCAAATCCATGGCGCTGATCGGTGTCGCCTATGGCATGTCGGCGATCAAGGATCCGGCCATGAACCGTGCGAACTTCGGTCAGCTGTTCGCCTGGCATGACGCCGGCAAACTGCGGGCCCACATCGGCGACATCGCCAGCTTCGGAGAGCTCCCGCGGGCGTGCGTTCAGATGTTCGCCGGCAGCGCGATCGGCAAGACCGTCATTCAGATCGAACCAAGGAAGCCATGACCGTCACCCCCGAACTCGTTCACGACACGGTCCGAAATCTCACTGCCGACAAGGGACCGTTCGAAGTGAGTACTCGCGAAATCGCCGGCGTCACGCACCGCGTCTTCAGCCACGCCGCCCCCACCCTCATCGACATCCTGCAGATGGGGCGCGGACACGGAGGCGCCGATTTTCTGCTTTATGACGACCGGAGGTGGTCATTCGACAGCTTCTTCGCCGACGTCGATGCACTGGCCGCCAGCCTGCACGAGGATTTGGGCATCCGGGCCGGAGACCGGGTCGCCATTGCGATGCGCAATGGCCCGGACTGGGTGACCACGCTCGCCGCAGCCGCCATGATCGGCGCGGTGGTAGTACCGATCAACAGCTGGGGGTCGGCCGAGGAGTTGCAGTTCGTCTTGGACAACTGCGGCGCGGCGGTGCTGGCGGCCGATCTTCCGCGCGCCCGCCTCGCTGTCGACGCCCTTGTCGCAGGCAGAATTCCGCTGCTGTTCAGTGACGTCGACGGTCCTGTCAGCGAGCTACCGGGCAATGGCGAAGGCGGGCTAGACGTACGCCGGATTCGCGATCTGACGGCCGCTGGCCGTGGTCGCGACTACAAACTGGCGACGCCATCGCCATCCGATGTTGCCCTGCTGCTCTACACCTCCGGTAGCACCGGAACGCCCAAGGGCGTGATTTACCGCCACATCGCAGTGGGGCAGGCACAGATGAACATGTTTCTCACCGGATTCCTGTCCATGGAACTCGGGGGCGCCGTCGAATTGCGCGGCGGCGCGACGGCTGACGCCCACCTCGTCACCGTGCCGCTGTTCCACGCCACCGGACTGTTCAGTGGCTTTCTCGTGCCATGCGCGGTCGGGCAGAAGGTCACCATGCTGCGCAAATGGGACGCCGAAACTGCGATGCGGGTGATCGAGCGCGAAAAGATCACCACGCTGTCCACCGTGCCGGCGATTCTCAAGGATCTGCTGACGCACCCCAGGCTCGGGGAGTTCAACCTCTCTTCGCTATCCCGGGTCGCCGCCGCCGGAGCGGCCACTCCGTCGGATCTGCCCGGACTGCTCCATCAAAAACTGGGCATCGTGACCCGGTCGGCCGGCTACGGTATGACCGAAACCGCCTCAGTGTGCGCGACCATGAGCGGACCCGTGTTCGATCTCAAGCCCATGGCATGCGGCGTGCTGTCCCCGATCATCGAACTGCGCGTTGCGACCCCCGACGGCGCCGTCATTGCCTCGACGCAGGAGGGCGAGATTCAGCTACGCGGCGTCACCGTCTCACCCGGCTACTGGCGCCGCGACGACATGACGCACGAGGCGTTCACGGACGATGGCTGGCTTCGCACAGGCGATCTCGGCCATCTCGATGAGGATGACTTCCTCCACGTCACCGGCAGGATCAAGGAGATCGTGATCCGGGGTGGCGAGAACATCGCCCCGATCGAGATAGAGAATGTGGCCTACCGGCACCCCGCGGTCAAGGAGGTCGCCGTATTCGGTGTCGCCGACGACGCTATGGGTGAGGAACTGGCGATGGTATGCCACCCACAGTCGGACGCCGCACTCACCGAAATCGAGCTGCGTGAGCATCTGCGACTCACGCTGCCTGCGTTCAAAGTTCCGAAATACATCGCGCTCACCGACGCACCGCTGCCCCGCAACGCGAGCGAGAAGATCCACCGGCTAGCCCTGCGCAACAGCTTCGTTGCGAAATGAATTGTCACCATGAAGTGAGGGGAGATCTCGATGAACGTTCGCCGCGGTAAGGCGATCGGGTTGCCACCAACCAACTAAACGCAGGGAGTGACGATGGAGCTCTACGACGTCATGCGGACCACGTTCGCGGTGCGCGAGTTCACCGACGACCCGCTTGTGGATTCAGTTCTCTACCGGATCCTCGACAACGCGCGGTTTGCGCCCAGCGGCGGCAACCGGCAGGGCACGCACGTCACTGTGGTGCGGGACGCCACTGTGCGCCAACGGCTCGCGGCGCTGACGGTCCCCGGCGCGCAACGTTATTTCGCTCAGTTAGCTGCGGGCGAAAGTCCTTGGAACCCTGTTGAACCGAGCGGTGTCCCCGCTGAGACCATCGCCGCCATGGCGGTTCCCGATGAATTCACCGCGCCGTTCCGGCGAGCTGCGGTCTTGCTGGTTGTCACCGTCGACTTGACGCACGTGGCCGCGATGGACCAGCACCTTGACCGGATCGGCGTAATCAGCGGTGCGTCTGTTTACCCGCTGGTCTGGAACATCTTGCTGGCCGCCCGAAACGAGGGGTACGGCGGGACTCTCACCACGATGACTGTGCCCGAAGAAGAGCAGGTCCGCGACCTGCTCGGCATCCCCGACAACCACGCCGTCGCCGCCCTTGTTCCGCTCGGCAAACCCACCCAGCAGCTGAGCAAGCTTCGCCGCAGACCCGTCGACGAATTCACCACCCGTGAGCGGTTCGACGGAGCGCCATTCCAACGCCCCATATAGACAACCAAGTCCCTGCGTTGCAGGTGACCCAGAAAGGATGCCGAACATGAGTGCAGTTCCGAGCCGTCAGGCACGGTTGGCCCACGCGGCCAAGCATGCCGAGTTGTGGAACGCGGGCAAGCGAGACGACTGGATTGCGTCCTGGCGCACCATCGCGCCAGCTGAGGTTCGTATGTTCGACCCCGTGGGCACCGAGGAGAAATACGGGTTCGACACTGCCACGGGCGACGCGTACGACATGTTCCAGTCCATCCTCAAGATCAAGATGATCACCGTGCAAGTGAACGGCAACGAGATGGCGTGGGTCTGTGAGAACTACTTCGGCACCGAACCGAACATTCAAAAGGCCTACAGCATCGAGACCTTCGCGTGGGACGACGGCGGGAATCTGCTCATCAAGACGTACTATCCGATGCCCGAAACCGTGGGTTCCGACAGCGACCCCTACGCACACCTTCTGGATGGCCAGCAGTAACAGCACACTCACCCGGAGGAAAGATTATGCAAGCCTGGCAGGTTATCAAACATGGCGAGCCTAAAGCGGTAATGGAGCTCGGCGAGAAAGCTGTTCCGGAGCCGGGCCCCGGTGAGGTCCGCATCCTTGTTAAAGCCGTGGCTCTAGGTTTGCCGGATGTGTTTATGTGCCGAGGAACCTATGCTTTCAGCCCGACAATTCCGTTCACGCCCGGACAGGAAGTGGTGGGCATTGTCACCGCTATCGGTGAAGGCGTTGATCTTGCCGTGGGCTCTCGAGTAATCGCCACCACTTCCTTTATCCAGGGGAATGGGGGGTTCGCCGAGCAAGCTCTTGCGCCGGTCGGTGCGACATATTGCATTCCGGATGATATGCCCGATGAAGACGCGGCTGCTTTCCTGATACCGTTTCAAACCGCACATATTGCGTTGGCCCGGCGCGGGCAATTATTGCCAGGTGAAACGTTACTCGTTCACGGTGGGGCAGGTGGCGTTGGATCGGCCGCCATACAGGTGGGCCGTGCACTTGGAGCAAAGGTTATCGCTACCGCGACGGGTCAAGAAAGAGCCGAGGCCTGTCTCGAGCTAGGGGCTTCTTTGGCGATCGATCTCGGCACGGAGGACTTCGCGGAAGCGGTCAATAAGGCTACCGAGGGGCGCGGCGCGAACGTGATATTTGATCCCGTGGGGGGTGATGTGTTCGTTCAGTCATTCAAATGTATTGCCAACGAAGGGAGACTGTTGGCAATCGGCTACTCAAGCGGAAGTTGGAAAAACGCGGCCACTGCGGCTGTTGTCTTCAAGAACTGCTCCGTAGTGGGTGTTCTTGCCGCATTGTATGACAAAGAATTTTTGGATCGCACGCATGAGGATCTCCTCAAACTCTACGCTGAGGGTAAGATCCAGCCAGCGATACAGAAAACTTCATTTGAAGACATTGCTGACGCGCTGACCGATCTTGCTGACCGGAAGGTCATTGGCAGAGTAGTCGCGCTGCTGTGATTGGGCGGCTAGTGTCTCGTGTCTCATTTGATGTTAAGGAGTTGAGTTAATGGCGAACCAGCGAATATCGGTCGACAAGGCAAATCATGTGGCCACATTGACGTTGAATAGACCTGAGAAACATAATGCATTCGACGGCGTGGCTTTAGAAGAATTTGGTCAGTGCATGGATGAGCTGAGTAACGACGAAAACACCAGAGCGATCATTATCACTGGCGCTGGAAAGTCCTTTTGCGCGGGAAGTGACACTGCCTATATCAGCCAAATTCAAGCAGATATAGGAAAAACGCTAGAGCGATTCAATTTTAATAAGCCGTTCGGACCGTACCAGGTACTCCCCTCGTCTCTTCACAACTGCCCAAAGCCAACGATTGCCGCTATCAACGGCTTTGCCTCTGGCATAGCAGTGGCTTTGATAACCCTCTGTGATTTCCGCATCGCGTCTGAGAATGCCTCCTTCACGCCACAGTTCGTCAATTTTGGTTTGGCCGCCGAAATGGGAATTAGTTACACCCTGCCGCGCGTTACGTCCCTATCCGTCGCTCTCGAATTTCTGAGTACCGGAGAGAAAAGAGACGCTCAGTGGGCAAAGGAGTGTGGCTTGGTAAAAGAAGTGACGACTCCCGAAGGCTTGATGGAGTCGGCGATGGAATTGGCTAATAAGCTGGCGAGCATGCCGCCGGTATCGGTCGAAAACATCAAGCGGTTGGTTTATCAGGCCATAGACCCTGGTTTTGATGCGCAGCTTCAATTCGAGGCTCGCGTTGGGACGGCGTTGGGCCAGACTGAAGATTGCAGAGAAGCTATCATCGCCATGATGGAAAAGCGAGCGCCGGTTTTCAAAGGCAAGTGAGGCGTTGAGGACGTCGGTAAATACACGATGGGAGTTTGAAATTGCCTAAAAATATGACACCAGAGGAAGTTATTAGAGCATGGAGCGATGCCTACGTCAGTAAGGATCTCGACGCCACAGCAGCTTTTATGTCTGAGGATTTCATCCGCTTAGGTGACAGCACTCACTGGACGCCAATCAACAAGCAGGACTGGAAGCAAATAATGGTCAATTTTTTCACCGCATTTCCTGACTGGCGCTGGGATATGACTTCTCTGATAGCCTCCGGCGATCGGGTCGTGTGCGAATTTACAGAAGAAGGTACCTTCACCGAGCCTTATCCAATCATGCCGGGCCTGATTCTACCTCCAACGGGAGAATCATTTACTGACTACGACTGTGATTGTTTTGAAGTCAAGGACGGGCTTATTACACAGATTCGCGCTTATGTAACAAACGATATTGACAGAAAATTTGGCTTTGTCTCAAAAATCGAGAAATTTCTTGCCTCCGGTGTTGCTCCAGGAAGTTAAAACGGGATCGATGCTTATCCTGACGGTTAATTGGGTCTGCCGGCCGTCCTGGCTCGAATGATGTTTCCGGTCAGATAGACGACGTAGCTGGTGGATATGATGGTTGACAGCCGACGTGCCTCTGGTTGGGCCATCGAGACCCCGATTACTGTTTCGATGGCACCGTTGATGTAGGTGTATCGGCGCGGATCGTTGGGAAAGCCGAGCTTGTTGATCGGATCGAACAGTTTTGGCCAAAGAAAGTGCGACAGACCGATGGCGACGATGACCGGAGCGCGGTACCGGTGAATCGCGGATCGATACCTTGCAGTGTCCTGCATATGAATTCCCGTCGTGGTCGGACGTTGGTGACACAACGGCCTAGCTTCGGACGAAGCTACGCCAAAAGCCATGGTGCTATGCAACTTATGACGTTACGTTTAAGCGGCTGCCTGTTGCAACGGAACTTTGGCGCGATGAAGAATCCGTGAGGGGTTAAAGATGACGATCCGCCAGAACGCGCGCGGGGCAGTACAGCAGGTGATTCAGCCACTCGTCAGCGCAGTGGCGATGAACGTGGCTGCCGCCGTGCGGACTCGTCGGCGAGGCTTCGACGGGTGGACGGGCGCGGTGAACACCGACTATGACCCGATGAATCCTGCCACCGCCGCGCAACCGTTCGACGCCTACCGGGCGCTGCACAGGGGTGGCCGCGTGCACTACAACCCAAGGCGGGCTACCTGGATACTGAGTCGCCTCGAAGACGTCAGAAGCGCACTTCGCGACACCGACCAGGTAACCAGCACCCAAGGGGTCACCCGGCTGAGGATGTCGGCTCCGCTCGCCGTGCTCACCGATGGTGAAGAACACGCGCGGCTGCGCAAGCAGGTCCAGCCGGGGTTCAGCAAAGGGGCGATGGACAGCTGGCGGGGAATGACCGAGAAGCTGGCGGTCGAGCTCGTTGCCGACATGCTCGGCAAACGTGAGTGTGATGTGGTGCAGCAGATCGCGATTCCGATGCCGATACGGATGATCGCCCAGATTCTGGGAGTTCCCGAATGCGACGTCGGCGACTTTCGCCGGTGGTCGGAGGACGCCGTGCGCGTCATGGACTTCGCGCCCACACCGAGCGGCCTGGCTGGCGCCGCCAAGTCCATGGCAGCCATGGCCGCGTTGCGCCGATACTTCCTGCAGCAATTCTCAACCGGCGGGCTGAAGGGGTCCGGCACCGTTATAGGTCGCCTGCTCGAACACAACACCGACGGCAGCCTCACCGACCAACAACTGTTCCTCATCGCCATACATCTGCTGATCGCTGGAAACGAGACGACCACCAACCTGCTGGGCGGGATGTTCGACACCTTGGCCCGCAATCCCGAACAGTACGACCTGATCCGCGCCAACCCCGACCTGATACCAATGGCCATCGAGGAGCAGCTAAGGATCACCACCCCGATCCAGAATCTCTACCGCTACACCCGCGCCGACTACGAGGTCGGCGGCGTCACCATCCCGAACGGATCACGGATCCTGCTGTCGTTCGGGGCAGCGAACCGCGACCCACAGGCCTTCGACGACCCCGACGAATACCGCGCCGACCGCAACCCTCGCATGCATGTCGGGTTCGGCTACGGCCCGCACATGTGCCTGGGCGCACCACTGGCACGTATGGAAGCCCAGGCGGTCCTGCACGAATTGGTGCTCCAAGTTTCCCGCATCTCGGCAGACAAAGAGACAGTATGGTCGACCCACAGCTCACTCAGGGGGCCCACTCACTTACCGATCCGCCTGACAGCGGCCTGACCAGCAGGCACCTCGGCGCGGCGGTCAGCAGACGCGTCCGTCCCAGGTCTGGGCGTGGGCTGAGGATTTCACCGTCAAAGCCGGGACCATTAGCCAGAAGGCCAACGCCAAGCGCTACCGGGTGGCCCCAATTCCTTGAAAAGCCGTCGCACCGGATCAGGCATCATGGCAGGACGACCACCTGTGGAATTCCACGAACCGGACGGCGGGGAATCACGTGAACGTCGACAGCTTGCGTAGCAGCCTTGCCATCAGTAAGCCACTACGAAAGGCCATTGCTGTTGGAGCTGCTTTGCTTGCACTCGGTGCGGCGTGCCGGCCCGGCCACGCAGGGCATCCGGCAGTAAGCCACAGCGCGCAGACGACGCAGGCGACGCAGACTCCAACTGTGGCTCCCACACCTGATTTCGCAACGGTGTCAAAGCTGATAAACAATGCGATTGCGGCAGATGAGCTGCCGGGTGCCGTGGTTCTTATCGGGCACGGCGGCAAAATCGTTTTCCACCAGGCATATGGCTCGCGCAAGCTTGCAGGCGAACCAGGGCTGAATGGATTGCCTGCGCCTGCGGAGCAGATGACTGAGGACACGATCTTCGACTTGGCGTCGTTGACGAAGAGCCTCGCGACCGCGACGGCCGTCATGCAGCTCTACGAACAAGGCAAGGTTCAGTTCGACGATCCCGTCCAGCGGTATTTGCCGGACTTCGACACAGCGAACGATCCACGGCGTGCGACGGTGACCCTGCGCATGTTGCTTACGCACACGTCGGGCGAGCCGGGCGATGTCGACCTCAAAGATCCGTGGGGACTCGACGGACCCGACAAAGCAGAGGGCATTCATCGTGCGCTCACCACACCGCTGGAGTCGGGCCCTGGTGAGCGTTTCAGCTACTCCGACGTCAACTTCATTCTGCTCGGTGCCTTGATCGAGAAGGTCACCGGCGATGCCCTGGATGTTTTCGTTCAGCACCACGTGTTCGAACCGCTTGGCCTGCAAGACACCCGCTACCTTCCCTTGGCCAAAGCATGTGGGCCACAGACGGTGTCAGGATCTGCGATCGCCTGGGCTCCCGTGCCGAAGGACCGAGAGCCGGATGCTTGTCCTGCCGGTACGTGGCCGGTCGGCCTCTTATCGCGCATTGCACCGACAGCCCGTGACGAAGAGGGCAGAGGCGATCCGGGCAAGAATCCCGATCTTGACCACCTGCTGCGCGGCACCGTGCAGGACACCACGGCGCGGCGCATGGGTGGCGTGACCGGGCATTCCGGCGTGTTCTCGACGGCCCACGATGTCGGCGTCTTTGCGCAGGCCTTGCTTGACCGGCTCGCGGGCCGTCCCAGCGAGTTCCCTTTGGCGCAAACGACTCTGGAATTGATGACGGTTCCGCAGCAACCGGGACATACCGCCCAACAGCTCCAAGCGGCCAACGATGCCGCCCGAGAAGCCATGGCACATAGACCGAATGCAAGAGATCCGCTGCTCGCTCCGCGTTATCCGGCGATCGCGGGGCAAAACCTGCGTGGTTTTGGCTGGGACATCGATACGGGCCAGTCCACAGCGCGAGGCAGGGTGTTCCCCATCGGCAGCTTCGGCCACACCGGCTTCACCGGGACCTCGCTTTGGCTCGACCCGGCCTCCGATACCTACATAGTGCTGCTCGCGAACTCGATCCACACGCGAGGCAGCCCACCGATGTCGCATCTGCGAGGTGAGGTTGCGACGGCGACGGCCCAGGCCCTCTTTTAGGCGCGAGACTGTAACTGGCTGCACCTTCACTCGCGAGATGCGTTGCCAGTGGCAGTCTCGCGGCGCGAATCCAGAGGTCAGGGCCGCTCGAAGTGCTGGTAGTCGATGGGGCTCCGCCAGAAGCCGGCCCACCTCCAGCCACGATCTGTGAAGACGTGCACCGCTGGGTCGGTGGCGTGTAAAAGTCCGGGGTCGGTGCGACTGCGGTCCAGGTAGGCCGCCGCGTTGTGCGGCTGGAATTCGTCGCTCGCGAAGATGCACGGGTTGAGCAGCGGATTCAGGTCGATAGCCCGACCGTAAGCGTGTTGAGACCATCGTGTGGTTCCGGGAATGCCTCGGCAGTTGAACGCCGAAGTGTTGTTGTCCTCCATCGATAACTCATCATCAGCGGCCGGGTAGTGGTCGACCGTGCGGATCTTCTCGACGGGATAGCCCAGCTGGTAAAGCTTCTCGAAGATCGCGATGACCTCCGGCACGAGGTCTTCGTGCACGATCAGCTCGCCCAAGTGGGTCTGGCCGTCGAAACCGACGTGTTCGACGTAGACCCGCCGCAGCCGGCCTGGCTCGACGGGGCAACCCGGCCGCCAGCTCGCGCCGAGTTCGGCGGCAGTAACCAGTTTCACGGTCCCGACGGCAGGCGCAGGCGCCGCGCTGGCCGACGGTGACGGTGACGGTGTAACAGTCGGTGAAGGTGTGGCGGCGTGCGGTGGCGGCGCAACGGTGCACTGGACCAGCACGACACCGGCTGCGAGTATTTCCGCCAGCGCTGCACCCCGCCGCTTGAAGGGGGTCAATTGGGGTGAGTCTTCACCGCTTGCTTCCGTCCTGATAAGGCCGCTCGATAAGGTCGACTCGGTTGACATGGTCGTGGACGAGCCAAGGGTATGTGACGCGACGCAGTGCGTGAATGACGCCGTACGCTTCCAACGTGAACGCGATCGACCCCGACAAGCTCAACACGTGCCTACAGGTTCTGGCCGACATCGAGGCTTTGCCGCCCGAGCATCCCGATGCCGTCACGGTGCGTCGGGCCACCGCAGGCATATTCAAATCGGTCAAGAAGGCCCGCCGCCACGCCAAGCGCGACGCGGTCGCGGCCGCCGACGAGGCCGTCATCGCGGCCACGGCCACCGGCGCGCCGGGCCGTATCGACGATGAGACGCAAGGCCTGCCTTTGGTGTCCACAGCGATCGGCGCTACCGCAGGGACGTTGCTTCGGTCGCGCGCCTGCTACATGTGCAAGAACCACTACACGTTGGTCGACGCGTTCTACCACCAACTGTGTCCCGAGTGCGCCGCATTCAGCCACGCCAAGCGCGACGCTCGCACCGACCTCACCGGTAGGCGCGCCCTGCTTACCGGTGGCCGCGCCAAGATCGGCATGTACATTGCGCTGCGACTGCTCCGCGACGGCGCCCACACGACTATCACCACCCGCTTTCCGAACGACGCCGTACGCCGCTTCAGTGCGATGCCCGACAGTGCCGACTGGCTGCACCGGCTGCGCATCGTGGGCATCGACCTGCGCGACCCAGCTCAGGTCGTCGCGCTCGCGGACACCGTGGCCGCGCAGGGCCCGCTGGACATCCTGATCAACAACGCTGCGCAGACGGTGCGCCGAGCCGCTGGCTCCTACGCGGCGCTCATCGAGGCGGAGCGCACCCCGGCGGCGGAACTCGTCTCGGAACTAGTCGAAGTGATCACGTTCGACCGCGTCAGCGACGCCCATCCCGCGGCACTTGCGGGCAGCCTCGCAGAGCACCACACCCCGCACGCGGTAACCGAACTGGCGCTGGCCGCCCGAAGCGCGTCTCCGGACCGGATCGCCGCGGGCACTGCCATAGACGCGGGTGGCCTGCTGCCCGATACCGCGTCCATCAACAGCTGGACCCAACGCGTGCACGAGGTCGACGCGATGGAACTGCTCGAGGTTCAGCTGTGCAACCAGACCGCCCCGTTCATTCTGGTGAGCCGCCTGCGCCCGGCGATGGCCGCTTCACCTTCCCGCCGCAAGTACGTGGTGAATGTGTCTGCAATGGAGGGACAGTTCAGCCGTATGTACAAGGGTCCGGGGCATCCGCACACCAACATGGCGAAGGCTGCACTGAACATGCTCACCCGGACCAGCGCGGCTGAGATGCTCGAGCAGGACGCCATTCTCATGACGGCCGTCGATACGGGCTGGATCACCGACGAGCGTCCACACCCGACAAAGCTGCGGCTTGCCGACGAGGGTTTCCACGCCCCGCTCGACCTCGTCGACGGAGCCGCCCGTGTCTATGACCCAATCGTCCGCGGGGAGTCTGGCGAAGATGTGCACGGCTGCTTCCTTAAGGACTACTCGCCGAGCAATTGGTAGCTGCGACGCGTATTCCACTGGCTCAGATCGGTTGAATCAGTGCCCGGACAGCAGCGATCAGGACGTCGAGGAGACGTTCGTGGTCGACGGTGGCGGTGCCCGATGCATGCGCGGCGATCCAGCCGACGGTAGCGGTGCGCATCAGTACCGCGACGGCTTCGGGATCGGTGCACACGGCTTCCCCGGATTCGGTGAGCCGGGTTAGCTCGGCGACAGCCCGCGAACTGAAGGAGTCGATGAGTTGGCGCCCATGTTCGCGCAGCCGCGGCTCGCTGACGTGGCCCTGCTCGAGGAATAGCCTGCGCAGGAACGGATCTCGCACAATCTCGCTGTTGAGCCGACGGACCCTGTCCAGGAACGCCTCGACCGGTTCGCTGCGCTCGGTTCGTGAGATGTCGTCGACGAGTCGATCGACGCGTTCGGTCATCGCGGCGCTGAGCACCCCGATCTTGCCATCGGGGAATTGACTGTAGAGCGTCCCCAGCGCGATGTGTGCGCGCTCGGCGATCTCGCGTACGACGGTCTTGTCGTACCCAACCTCGCCGAACAGTACTTGCGCCGCAGCGACGATGTCGTGGTACTTAGGCGACCGCTGCCGCTGCACGGCAGCGGGCTGACGGCTCACCAATTCGCCATTCGCGGCGGCCAGCGGTCAGTAGTTGTTGCAGACGTTCGCCACCTGCGTGAGGGTGGCAAGGATTTGCGCCGGGTTCCCGCCGCCGCCGCCACCCCTGGCCATCGCTTGGTTGGCCATCTGCTGACGTTGGTCGACCGATGCCGCCAGGAATGACTGCAACCGGGAGCTGATCATCGGGTTCCCCGCGAGTTTCGCGGCCATATCGGGCGAGACAACGTTGAGAGCCGCGGTTACCTGCGCATAGCTGCAGGTCGTATTGATAATCGGACCCAGGTCGGGGTCGGCCGACGCGACGCCGACACCCATCGTCGCGGCCACCGCGATAACGCCCGAAACGACCAAATATTTTGGCCAGCCCAACGTGAACATGTCCCACCCTCTTGCTGCTTGATCACAGGGCACCGATCTGACAACCCCGCTAGAACAATAACACGATTTTGTTCTAGTTTGTGATGTTGCTGAAAAGCGCGTTTCGGACTCGGTGCTTCGTGAAAACATGGGTCCGGTGATCCTCTCCGTAGACGTCGGCAAGACGTCGTGCCGGGCCGCCATGGGCGGCCAGAGGGTCGAGGGTGCAGGCGCGCCGGGTCTCGCGGTGCCTGGCGGAGTGGGGGCGGCGGAGGCCGCCATTCTCGCCGTGGCCAGTCAGTTAGGCGGCCAGTTCGGGTCGGTCGAGGAGTTGATCGTAGGTGCCGCCGGGGCGCTGACGGCGCCGCGGGCGGCCCGCGCGCTGGGCGAAGCGCTGCTGATCTCACTGCGGGCGGAGCGGGTCGCGGTAACCAGCGACGGCGTCACTGCGCACGCAGGTGCGTTGGACGGGAAGCCGGGCGTTGTGCTGATCGCGGGCACCGGCGTTGTGGCGCTCGCGATCGGCGCGGACGGCGCACTGCGTACCGCCGACGGCTGGGGCCCATGGCTGGGAGACGAGGGCGGCGGAACGTGGATCGGCACGGCTGGGCTGCGCGCAGCCCTGCGCGCTCTTGACGGCCGCGGACCCTCCACTGCGCTAGTAGATGCAGCCAGCACCCGGTTTGGCCCGCCGCGGACGTGGCCGGCGCAGCTCACCGACGCCGCCGCGCTCGCGTCGTTTGCGCCGGATGTTCTCGCCGCGGAAGACGACGCCGTGGCGTTGGCGATTGTCGGCGCCGCCGCCGAGTCGCTCGCCTCAACCGCCCGCGCGGCCGGAGATGGCCCGGTGGCGTTGGTCGGCGGCCTGGCTGGGTTCAAGGCGCTGCACGAACGGATCGATCTCGTCGCGCCCGTCGGTGATGCGCTCGATGGCACGCTACGGCTGGGGGCGATCCACGAGCCGCACGTGATCCGCTTGCACGCGGCCCCAGAAGCCCTTGCCACGAACGGGCTCGATGCGCTCGCCACCGAGGCCGTACGGCCAGACTTGCACGATCTCGATACGCGGCCCATCGGCGAGGTCGTCGCGCTGCTCGTCGCCGCCGAGGGTGAAGCGCACGGCGCGGTGGTTGCGGCGCTCCCGCGCATCACGGCGGCGGCGGAGGCGATCGCCGCCCGGCTCGAGCGCGGTGGCCGCCTGATCTACGCCGGCGCAGGGACACCCGGTCGGCTCGGGATGCTCGACGCGGCCGAGTGCGGGCCGACGTTTAGCACCGACCTTGTGCGTGGCGTGATCGCCGGCGGGCCGGCAGCGTTGACCCAAGCAATCGACGGCGCGGAAGATGCTTTCGTCCCAGCGGATCTCGCGGACCTGACCGCGGCGGATGCGCTGGTCGGTATCACGGCCTCGGGCCGCACGCCGTACGTGCTCGGGGCTCTCAACCATGCGCGCGCGGCGGGCGCGCTGACCGTCGCGATCGTCAACAACTTCGGCAGCGAGGCGGCTGCCGACGTAGTGATCGAGCTGCTGACCGGACCAGAGGTACTCGCCGGCTCCACGCGGCTGACCGCCGGGACGTCCCAGAAGGTTGTGCTCAACGCGATTTCGACGAGCGTGCTGATCGCGCTCGGAAAGGCTTACGGACCGCGGATGGTCGACGTGCGCGCGACCAACGAGAAGCTGCGTCGCCGCACAGTGCGGATCGTCCGTGACGCGGCTGGCGTTGATGAGGTGGCCGCGGCCGAGGCGCTCGCCGCCGCGGGCGGGCACGCCAAGACCGCGATCGTCGCGCTGCTTGCGGGGGTCGACGCCGCCGAGGCCGCACTCCGGCTTGAGCGGGCGCGGGGACGCGTGCGGAACGCCCTTTAGGAGTCAGCGTCGAGTCAGAATTTCGCGACGGCGCCAGCGTCGACCGGCAGCGCCGCTCCGGTGATGTACCGCGCCTCATCGGAGGCGAGGAAAAGCACGGCGTTGCTCACAGCGCGTGCCTCGATCACGGGCACGGGCAGCATGTGGAAGTGCCCGATGATGTCTGCGACGTCGGACATGGTTGGTTCGGCCAGGTCTGGTCGGAGAGTCCGGCGGAACTGGTCGTTGTCGATCATCGGTGTCAAGACGTTGCCCGGATGGATCGAGTTCACCCGGATCCACTGCGGTGCAAGTTCGTTCGCCAGCGAGTTCATCAAGCCGACGACGGCATGTTTTGCCGACGCGTAGTGGGCCATGTAGCCACCGCCGCGAATACCCAACATCGAACTGATCAGAATGATCGATCCGCCGCCGTTGGTCATGTGCGGCAATGCCGCTTTGACGGTCTGCCACACACCCGTCAGGTTGATATCCAGCATGGTCTGCCACGCGGATTGCTCGATTAGCGCCGCCGGCGCCGGAGAACCGCTGATGCCGGCGTTCGCCACGACGATGTCGAGCGGGCCCAATGTGGCTACTCCCAGCTCGACCGCCGCGCAAAGACTTTTCGGGTCCCGTACGTCGGCCTTGGCGGTGACGATGCGGCGGCCCGACTTCTCTACGAGGTCCGCGGTGTCGGCGAGGTCGGCCTCTGTAGCGCCTGGATAGGCGACACCGTCGATGTCTTCGCAGACATCGACCGCGATGATGTCAGCGCCCTCTTCGGCCAGCCGGATCGCGTGTTCGCGGCCCTGGCCACGTGCTGCGCCGGTGATGAACGCGACCTTATCGGCGACTCTGCCGACCGTATTGCCCGTCATCGCGACCTTTCGTTAGGAGGAACTGTGGAGAAGACCATTCTTACAGTTCTGATTCATGCCAATGTCGCATCGCCGCGATAGCGACCTGAACGCTCCCGCACGTGTCACTCAAACCGTGCTCGCAGCCAGCCGTTGATCATCGGCACGACTTCGGAGAGCTTCGATATGGCGCAGTGCCCGGTGCCGTCGAGCAGATGCACCTCCGTATCGGGACGATGCTCGAAGACCAGGGTGTCGGACTGCGTGACGAAGTAGTCGTCGGCGCCATTGATGACCAGCATCGGCGCATTGGTCTTCGAGGAAAGAAGTTGCGCACGCGATAGGCGTTGCAGTCCACCGACGAGTTCGTCGAGGGTGGGTGCACGGTCGAAATGCATGGCATTGCCCACGATGTCGCGCATCCCATAGGGCAGTGCGGCGCCGTGCTCGGCAGTGAACGAGTCGACGAGCGGGCCACCGAGGTCCACGGCGGCGTCGACGAGGCCAGTCAGCCCCGACATCGCAGAGAAGTTGCCGCCGAAGGACATTCCGAAGTGTGCGACCCGACCGTCACCGATCGACCTGGCGAATTTCACGATCCCTGCGATCACTTCATCGCCTGTGGGGTCAAGGGGCACCGGTGTCTCGCCGGTGCCCGGCATGTCGATGGCCAAGGTGGTCACCCCGGCGCCCTGGGTGAACGCGAGGCAGAACGGATGAAAGTCCATTTTGAATGTGTCCACGCCACCGTGGGCCACCAGGACTGGCCGCGCGGCGTAGTCGCCGTCGACCGAGTACAAGTGCACCGGAATCTCGATCTGGCCCCCGCGGTAGGGCACCGCGATAGTGCGGCGTTCGAAGTTCACCGGAAAGTCCTTGGCCGCCAGCTCGTATTGCTGCAACTGGTTGGCCAGCGCGCGGCTGCGGGCGTCGGTGTTCAAGCAGGGGAAGTGCGCGCACCCGTACGCGTAGGCGGCCAACCCGTGGTTGCCGTCGGCGATGTATTTCTCGGCAAGCCTGGACCACTCGTAAGACCAACCGCCGGGCGCGTCGGACCACATATCGGTGACCTTGCTGCGGACGGCGTTGATGTCGCCGAGTGGGATACCAAACGCGGCGAACTGATGGGTGCGATCGTCAAACATCGTCTGTGGGTCGATGGCGTAGATGTACATTGCCCTGTTTCCTTCTAACTGGCGAGCATCGCGAAGTAGTCGGCGACCGTCTGGGGATCGTCGAGCGGCGCGACCGCACCGATGTAAGTGTCGGGGCGCACCACGACGCGACCGCCGTTGAGCAGTCCAAGTCGACGCGCCAAAACCCGCTGCGGATCGGCGATGACGACGTCATAACCGGCCACCGCGGAGTCGCCATCGGTGACGAGGACCTGCCGTCCGCCTTGGCCAGCGGCCGGTGCCCCGTGTCCTGCGGCCACCGTCACCGTGGTGTGTCCGACGCCCCAGCTGCCCGCGACGTGCTTTTGCACGTCTTCGTCGTTCAGGAAGGGAAAGTGTTCCCCGACAGCGACTTTGGCGCCGCGTGGCGCCTTTCCGGCAACGATTGGGCTGCGGGGGTACCGGATGGTGAGCTCCGCGGTGGTGCTGGCCATCGCGTGGCCGACTGCACCGATATGCGACAGACCCTTGAGTAGTGCGTTACGGATGCGTTGGGGTGCTCCGGTGAGGGTGCCGGCCTTGCTGAGCCGTTCGGTGAACTTGATCATGCTCTGGGCCACCGGATACCTCTCGGCTTGGTAACTGTCCAAGAGCCGATCGCCCGACTGGCCGCCGATGACTGCGCCCAGTTTCCAGGCCAAGTTGAATGCGTCCTGCATTCCGGTGTTCATTCCCTGTCCGCCGGCCGGGCTGTGAATATGCGCGGAATCGCCCACCAAAAATACTCGGCTCCAACGATATTGCGGGACTTGCGCGTGATGCAGCTCGAACGAGGTCAGCCAATGGCCTTTTAGCAGCTTGATCCCGCCGACGCGCTCGTCAAGAACCTCTTGCAATTGTTCCAGGGTCGGATGCAGGTTCAGCGGCGTTCCGGGCGCATCGTGAACCTGGGCCATCACCCGGGCGCGCCCGTCACGCATTGGCATCGCCAGTACCGGGCCGCCCGCCGAGAAGAACGTGAACATCGCATCGGTATCCAGGTTGTGCTCCGCGTCGACGTCGCCGAGAAGGAACCGCTCGCCGACGAACGAGCCGGCCAACTTGCCGCCGACCAGATGGCGAACGGGGCTGTGCGCGCCGTCAGCACCGATCAACCATGGCACCGCGATGTCCTCAACCGTGCCAGAGGCGTGGCGAACGGTGACCTGGACCGACTCGCCGTGCTGCGCCAGCTGGGTCAGTTCGACACCGCGCTCCACGGTGACGCCCAGCGAGCTCAGGTGTCGGGTCAGCACCCGTTCGGTCTCGGTCTGCGGAGTGTTGAGACTGAAGGGATAGGCGGTGTCGAGGCTGTCCAACGGGACGCGGAACAACTTGTCGTGACCGCTGTAGAGTTCCATCGCCCTGGCCTTGACGCCGGTGGCGATCAACTCGTGTACCGCGCCCATCCGCTCCAGCATCTCCAGACTGCGAGCATGCACGGCGATCGCGCGGGATTCGTTGGTCGGCTGGGCCAGCTTGTCGATGATCCGTACGGCCACTCCGTGGCGGGCCAGTTCGGCAGCAGCGACCAAGCCGACCGGGCCGGCGCCGACGATCAGGACATCGGGACTGGTGGTGCTCATAATGACTCCTTACTTTCACGGTTCGTTGAAACTTAGTCTCACCATACGTTGAGACTAACCCCGCTGCAAGAGGAATTTCACGATGTGATGAAACTTGCGGTGAAGGAGTCTTTGACCCCGGGCCCGCGTCATGAGCGCGGTGTGCTGCAGGCACCAAATATTCAGCGATACATCAACGCGGATTTATTCATGTCCGCAGGCGCGACGAACCCGAACTAGTCCGGCCGGGCCATTCCGTGTCTTAGTAGGCAAAGCTGAACTGGCCAATACCAATCCGGTAGAAGCCGGTAACCGCGATGCCGATGTTGTGGCTGCCGTAATTGCCCAAGCCCAAGTTGACGAGGCCGGTGTTCCAGCCGCCAAAGTTGTAGTAGCCGCGGTTGACAACGCCGAAGTTGCTGATGCCGTAGTTGTAGAGCCCGATGTTGTCGGTGCCGTAATTCCCGAAGCCGATATTGCCGCTGCCGGTGTTGCCGTAACCGATGTTCGCGGCCGCATTGGCGGCCAGCCCGGACAGGTTCTGCAGCGGTGAGGCATTCGCGGCCTCGGCACCGGCATAGGCGCCCGCAGTTGTGCTCAGAAGTTGGACAAACTGCTGATGAAATGTCGCGGCTTGAGCGCTGATCGTCTGATAAGCCTGGCCGTGCGCACCGAACACCGACGCGACAGCCGCCGACACGTCATCGGCACCCGCGGCCACCACGTCGGACGTGAATGCGGCCGCCGCTGCATTGGCCGCGTTGATCGCCGAACCGACATTCGCCAGGTCGGAGGCAGCGCCCGTGACAAATTCCGGTGCGATCGCAAACGACATCTGAAACCTCCGCCAGCACATGTAGTCGAGATGTCGCGTCGATCGCGATACCTGGATGGTAGGCACTCTAGGACGCGAATTCCATCTTCTTCGCTGCGGTTGCCGGTCCACCAATGTTGCGAAGTATCGATCCGACCTTTCCGAACTGGGCGTGCTGTGAGCGGGGGAGGTGCCAGCACTGCGAGAGCCGGTGCGACGGCGGCCCATCGACGTGCTGCGCGATAGCCTTGTCCGTCAACCGATCAGACGAGCCGGAAGGCCATTATCTGATGAATGAGTTTACGAAACCGGCGTTGACCAAGGTACCGGCAGTAACTCTGGGCTTTTGGGTCATCAAGATCTTGGCGACAACACTCGGCGAAACGGGCGGCGACACCGTAACGATGACGCTGAACTGGGGCTACCTGGCCGGCGTCGCGCTTTTCGGCGTCGCGCTGGTGGCGCTGGTTGTCGCGCAGATATTTGCCAAGCGTTTCCATGCGACGCTGTACTGGGCCACGATTGTGGCCTCGACGACATTCGGCACCACGTTGGCCGACTTTGCCGACCGATCGCTGGGGATCGGCTACACAGGCGGATCGCTTCTCCTGCTGTCTTGTCTGTTGGCCACCCTCGGGCTGTGGCATTGGTCGGAAGGAACGGTGTCGGTGAGCACCGTTTCGACGCCGAAAGTAGAGGCCTTCTACTGGGCGACCATCACTTTTTCGCAGACGCTGGGTACCGCGCTTGGTGATTGGCTTGCCGACACCCGCGGATTTGGGTACGAACGCGGCGCATTGGTTTTCGGCGTTGCCCTCATCGTGGTCGTGGCCTTGTATTACTGGACCGGGGTGTCGCGTGTGGTTTTGTTTTGGGTCGCATTCATCCTGACGCGGCCGCTCGGTGCAACGGTAGGGGACTTCGTTGATAAACCCGTTGCCGACGGCGGCTTAGCGCTGAGCCGCCCGCTGGCCTCGGCCGTCATCGCTGCCGTAATCGTCGTGTTGCTGATTATCCTGCCGCAGCGCGCAGGACGTCACCCCGAGCGGCAACCCACCTCGGGCAGAGGCGATCGAAACTAATCCGACCTGGGTGAGCGAACTGTCACTCAATCAGATGGGACGAGGATTGAGCCAGTCGGCACTGTGATTGTGGTTGTGCTCACCCTGTTGCCGCTGAGCGTCCGCAGAGTGGCCAGGGCAACTACGCCGGCAGCACGATCCCGGTGGCCTGGCCCAGGATGATCAGCTGGCCGCCGGGGGACACATAGTCTCCGGTGGGCCCGTAGACGCCGTATATCGGGTTGGTCGGGCCCGCCCCGGCGTAGATGTCGTTGATCCAGCCCGAGGACAGGGTATAGACGGCCGCGGTGTTGCCGGGCGGGGAGAAACTCGTGGCCAGCTGCGCGACGAAGTCGACAATGGGTTTGTCGCCCAACAGTGAGTCGACATGCGAGCCGTTGACCAGCTCGACCCCGACGAAATGCCCCGGGTACAGGCTGACCAGTTCGTTTGTGGTGGCACCGTAAGCGTTCCACGCCTGGGGCGGCGAGGCCACCACGTAGTCGGGGATATTCAACGTCTTCAGGTTGGCTATCGCAGCCGCGAAGGCCGAGGAGTTGGATGCCACCCCGTCGAACATCACCACCCCGAGAAGGTGATTGTTGGCCGTGTTCGCCCCGAGGTCCGCGACGTAATCGCCGGCAGCCAGCGTGGCGAGGCCGCCGCCGGCCGAGTGTCCGGTCATGATGAAATTTTGCGGCAGCGTGCCGTGGTAACCGGCCTGGCTCGCGCTGAAGTTCAGCGCCGTCTCGTTGCCAAGGAACAACGAGGCGACGCCCTGCTGCATCTGCGTGCCGTTGAGCCAGGCGCCGCCCGGCAACGGAAGCGACGACACGGTGGGGACGACCACGATGCTGTCGGTGCTCTCCGCCAGGGCGATGGCCAGCTGGCTGTACCAGCCACCCGTTCCAAGGAAGCCGTGCTGCAGATAGATGACACCGCGGGCATCCACCGTACCGTTTGCCTGCGTCGGGAAGAACCAGCGCGCCGGGGCATCGTAGCCATGGGGACCGACCGGAATTTCCACGTAGGAGTACCCCTCCCGGACCCCGGTCACCACGCCGGGGGTCCCCGTCCCCTGCGACACACCGCCGCTGCCAGCCCCGAGAGTCCCGTTGAAAAAGCCGCGGATCAGCGCACCCAGACCGGGGCCGGTGGCCCCGGTGACGGAAGGCCCGACGGCACCTTTACCGAAGAGCGGTTGCCCGGTCAGATAGGTGAAGGGTGAAAAAATCCCCTGGTCGAAGAAGAACAGTTGCTGCAGCCCCTGGACCAGCAGCGAGACGTTCCGGAACTCGGCGCCAGCGTATGTGGCCCCGGCCGCGCTCAACGTACCCACGAACTGCGCATGAAACAGCGTCGTCTGCGCGGTCAGGGCGTGAAAGTCTTCGGCGAAGCTGCCAAACAGGCTCGCCATGGCCCCCGACACCTCGTCGGCAGCCGCCGCGGCAATCCCCGTCGTCGAGGGCGCCGCCGCCGCGGTTGCCGCCCTAATCGCATCCCGGATCTCGGTCAATTCTCCCGACGCGACCGCCATAGCCTCCGGTGCTGCGATCACATACGACATCTGCCGGCTAACCACCTTCTGAACACGCGCTCAGTTCACGCCTCAAGCCTAGAGTTTCGCAATCGCTTGGCTCGCTGTCGAGGTTTTCCCGTAAAGAGGCTCAGCGATCGGTCGTGGCGACGCGGTCCGCCCGGTCGACGTGGTCGCGGACGAGCCGGGGGTATCGTTCGCGGTCCGGCCGGAAGATATCGTGGGGCGAGTCGTCGAAGTCGACCAGTTGCACGCCGGGGAAAAGCTGTCGGTAGCGGGCCCAGTCCGCGTCAGCGACCAGGACGCTGTTGCCACTGCGGACCACGAGCAGCGGCGGTTGCAACCGCGATAGCGGCTCCCACATCGACCGTGCTTGTGCTGCACGGAATGTCCGCATCGCAGCGTCGCCATCGAGGCGCTCACGAACGGGTGTTCCGCGCCACCGGCCCCCGAGCAGACGAAGCGACGCCTCGTTCGTCAGAACACGCTCCTCCGGGATGTAATCGCCGATCGAGATCGACCGCACTCGGTCGGGATGTTCGATCGCCCATGCAACCGCGCACGACGTTCCCCTCGAGAACGTCACAATGTGAACAGGTCCGTCGGTCACCGCGTCGACGACGGCACCAACATCGCGGCTCAGCGTGGCGAGGTCGTACCCGCTCACCGGGGAACTGCTGCGTCCGTGACCGCGGATCTCCGCGACCACCGTCCGGCGGCCGAATAACGGCAGCACTGGCGTGTAGTCGTCGGCGATGTCGGTCATGCCGGGAACGAAGACGATCGGGGCTCCGCGATCGTCGCTGCCGGAGTCGAGATAGTGCAGGCGAGCGTCGCCGTTAGAAACGTATCGTGAGGTGATCATCCCCGTCCGGGTAGCAGACCGCGCTGCGCTCCCTCTCGGAGCGTGCGGGCGGTGAGCGCAACGTCGAATCCGGCTCGTGCGAGATGCACGGCGATGGCCTTGCCAATTCCTCGGCTGGCCCCGGTCACTACGGCATTGGGCACATGGGGAGCCTAGATTAACGGCGCGCAGTCCAGTGAGCCGCTGGTTAGCATCTCGCGCACGCCTTTGCGGTTGAGTTTGCCACTAGGCAACGTGGGTATCTGGTCGGTTGTTGCGATCGCCCAACGCGTGGGAACTTTGTAGCTGGACAACTGATCCCGTGCACGCGAAGCGAGGGAAGAAACGTCGATCGTCGCTTTCGCGGCAACGACGACGGCACAAACCTCTTCGCCGCGCTGGGGGTCATCGATCCCGACGACAATGCACTGTGCGACTTCGGCGAATTCCTCGATAACCGCCTCAACCTCAAGCGGGGATACGTTGGCGCCGGCCGTTTTGATGAGTTCACTGGTCCGTCCGACATAAAACAGGCGTGGGTCATTTTCCCGGCGGTAGACGCGGTCCCCGGTGTGGTACCAGCCGTCGGCGTCGAAGGTTTCGCAGCGCTCGCGCTTGTTGTAGCCGACCATTGCCCCAATCCCGCGGATAAGGAGCTCGCCGGTGGTCCCGGTGGGAACCGGTGTGCCCCGCTCATCGACGATGTCGATGTCGGTGAAGGCGAAACCACCGGCGGTCTCAGACATGGTGCGGTGGATCGGGAATCCGTCGGGCACGTTGAGCATCGCGAGATCTAGCGGCCCGTCGCGCAGCATCGGGGCACTGGTGAGGTCGCGACTGGCGAAGGTCGGGTGCTCCCGCAGGCGTTGGGTGAAGGCGGGCCATCCGACGATCCCGGTGGCCCGCTCCCGTTCGACCAGATCCAACGCCGTGCCGGCGTCGAGCCGCGGCATGACCAATAGCGTGATGGGTTCGTGCAGTGCTCCCATCGCGGCAAGCAACCCGCCGATCCAAAAGAACGGCATAGCGCACAAGATCCGGGCCGGCGCGTCCGATCCGGTGACCGATCGGATAGCGCCCGGCCATGTCGAGGTCTGCCGGACCAGCGTGCCATGGGTGTGCAGCACGCCTTTGGGGTCCGCGGTGGATCCCGAGGTGTGCACCATGATGGCCAGATCGGCGGGGGACACCTGATCTTCCACAGCGGCCAGCAGCTCGGAGGACACGCCCGCAGCGGTCTCGCCATCCCAGCGTGTGGCCCATTCCCGTTCCGGCTCGCCGGTGAGCACAATACAACGCAGATACGGCACGGCGGGCAGTGCCAGGCAGCCAGCTCGCTGCCCGGCAAGCTGCGGAAGTGCGGCTTCGAGTCGCTCGGCGATGTTCATGTCCAGGACTTTGCCGGGTGCGACCAACAGCCCAATATCGGCCAGTCTCAGTACTTTTGCGATCTCTGCCGGCGTATACATCGTGCTCATCGGGACGGCCAATGCGCCGATTCGCGACAAAGCAAGCCACCAGATGATCCACTCCGCGCCGTTGGTGAAGAACAGCCCCACGCGGCTGCCCTTGCCGACGCCCTCATGGAGTAACCAGCGCGCGACGTGCGCCGAGCGCTGCTCGGCCTCCTCGTATGTGAGGCGTTCGGTTGGTGTGACCAGGTAGGTGTTGTGGCCGAACACGCGGGCGCTATGTGCGAGGAGTGCGGGGATGGTGAGCGTCACTATTGCCGGGCCATCGCAAGGTTGAACCGTTGCTCCGTTGTAATCAGGTGGTCGTGGCTGTCTTCGCCGATGTCGAGTTGCACCCATTCAATCTCACCAGTGAAGCGGTTGCCGGTCGGTCCGTAGTCCGGTGAGGCCGGCGACCCAGTGTCGCAGCCGACGTCGCAAGCCTCGTCGGCGGAGTAGCCCATCGGCTGTGTCCGCTCGACGCGGCCGCTGCCTACGGGTTTGCCGTCGTAGTACAGCGTCACGTCGCCGCCTTTGGCCAACCCGCCGCCGTCATACTTGAACTCCATCCGCACCTGGCTCTTGCCCGGGGGGATCGGTTTCGTCGCGGTGATGATGTAGTGCTCGATACCGAAGAAGTTGAAGCAGTATTTGAGCTTGCCTTCGTGGGCGTAGAGCGACCAGCCCCCGACGCTGCCGCCCTGAGTGACAATGACACCGCTGGCACCTGATTCGGGCACCACGACGTTGGCGGTCACCATGTAAGACTTGTTCTTCAAGATGAGGACGCAGTTCTCGCTGACCCGCATCCGGTCGAACAGTATCTGGGTGTTGCCACGGATCAGCTGCGGTCGCCCGGCGATGTCGGCGTTGATGCGCTCAAAGCCGCGGTCGTCGAGTGGAACCACGTTGTACTTGACCGCTTCGATCAGCCAGAGCCGTTGCAGCTCAGCTAATTTCTCGGGATTCTTGGCCGCCAAGTCATGCGCCTGCGTCCAGTCGTCGGGCCCGTACAACTCCCAGACATCGTCGTCAAAGGGCGGGGGCTGGTCGGCCTTCCACGGCGTACGGTGTTTGGTCACCGCGGTCCAGCCCCGGTGGTAGATGCCGCGATTGCCGAACATCTCGAAGTATTGGACGTCGTGGGTCTCGGGCGCAGTGCCATCGCGCAACGTGCCCAGCATGCTGACCCCTTCCAGCGGCGCCTGCGCGATTCCGTTAACCGATGCTGGCGCGGGCAGCCCGGCCGCCTCCAGAATGGTTGGGGCGATGTCGATGACGTGGTGGAACTGGTTCCTTACCTCGCCCTTTGCCTTGAGTCCGTTGGGCCAGTGCACGATGGTGCCGTTGCGGGTGCCGCCCCAATGCGAGGCCACCTGCTTGGTCCATTGGTATGGCGCACACAGTGCGTGTGCCCAGCCCACCGCGTAGTGGTTGTAGGCCTTCGGTGTGCCGAAATCGTCGATCTTGGACAGCAGGAATTCGGTTGTCTCTATGCCCGGCATACCGTTCAACGTCGTCATCTCGTTGAAGCAGCCGTTGACTGTGCCCTCGGCCGAGGCGCCGTTGTCGCCGATGATGTAGTAGATCAGCGTGTCATCGAGGACACCGAGATCATCAATCGCGTCGATGACCCGCCCCACTTCATAGTCGGTCTGCTCGAGGAACCCGGCGTAGAGCTCCATTTGGCGGGCCAGCACCGGCTTCAGCTCATCCGGCATCTCTTGCCAACTCGGGATCTCGTCGTGGCGGCGGGTCAGCTCGGCATCTTCGGGCACCACGCCAAGCTTCTTCTGCCTGGCAATGATGTTCTCCCGCAGAATATCCCACCCGTCGTCGAACTTGCCCGTGTACCTGTCCGACCACTCCTTGGGCACATGGTGCGGGGCGTGGGTGGCGCCGGGCGCGAAATACATGAAGAACGGCTTATCCGGTACGAGGGCCTTCTGCTGCCGCACCCAGGTAATCGCCTGATCGGCAAGATCCTCGGTCAGCGTGTAGCCCTCCTCAGGTGACTTCGGCGGCTCGATTGCCGTTGTGCCCTCGAACAATCCGGGGTAATACTGGTTTGCTTCACCGCCCACAAATCCATAGAAGTATTCGAAGCCCGATCCGGTCGGCCACTGGTGAAATGGCCCGGCGGGCGAGACCTCCCAGACCGGCACCTCGTGGCACTTGCCGAACTGAGCGGTCGAATACCCATTCAGCTTTAGCGTTTCGGCGATCGGCGCCTTCTCTTTGGGGCGAACGCTGCTGTTGCCGGGCGCCGACGTCGCCATCTCGGTTATCGCGCCCATCCCGACCGAGTGATGGTTGCGCCCGGTCAGCATCGCCTGCCGGGTTGGTGAGCACAGCGCCGTGGTGTGAAAGCGGTTGAGCTTGAGTCCATTCGAACTCAGTCGCTCGGCCACCGGCGTATTGCACGGCCCGCCGAACGCCGACGACGCGCCAAACCCGACATCGTCGATCAAGACGATAAGCACGTTGGGGGCGCCGGCCGGTGGCCGCAGCATCGTGATCGGTGGGTACTTCGTATTGGGGTCTTTTGCGTCGTATGTCGTCAGCCCGACGTGTTTCAGGTCCGGGATGGGCAGGTGGTCGCGTCGGTCTGAGGTGGTCATCGAAGGCCTCTCTTTGGGGCAACCGGTCACACCTTCACCGGCTGTGGCGCTTTCCATGAACCGTCCAGCGCCTTGGGTTTGGGCCAGTACAGCCGCAATACTATGACGAAGGGACCGGGCGGGGACGGCAGCCAGTTCGTTTCCCTGCCCGCACCGGGTGACTGGTGTTGAACGAAGAACGAATACCCCCCGTCGCGATCCTGGGCCAGATCGGGCAGCATCGCCGAATTGATCAGGTAGCGGTCAATTGGGTTGGCCACCAGCAGGCTTTCCGGCATCCCGTACATGGTCAGCGACCAGAAGGCGTTGACCGGCGGCAACTGCCCGGGCGCAAAGCGGACGACGTAGTTGTTGGCGCCGCCGAGTGGCGCGCCGGCGGAGTCGCTCCCCAGATAGGGGTACATTGCCTCGGCGGCGGTGTTCCCGTAGATACCCAGCACCGCAGCGACCATTCGGTATAGGTAGTTGCCGTTCAGGAACTCGGCGGTGCCGAAGACGTCTGCCGAGCCGAGCTGACCGGTATCGAACTTCTCCGCCTTCACGGTATTGAACTCGGCCCATGCGTCGGCCATGCCACTCTCGATGGCCGAACGCATTTCGGGTGAGAGGTTGTTGGGGTCGAAGATTTCGTCGGGCACGATGCCGAGAGCGTCGAACTCCTCGCGCAGCTGTTGCTCGGCGGCCACCGTCGGGGCAAAACGGAGCGCAAAGTTCAAAACGTTGAAGAACTCGAGCGACGTCTTCTGCTGGTCGGGGGTAAGCGGACGGACGAAACTGATCGGCGGTGCGGAAGCCGGCGCCGGCCGGTTGAGAAATGCCGACAACGGCTGCACCTGATACCCCTGTTGGATCTTCTGCACATTCGCCAGGTCGTCCGGGCTGATCAATTGAGTGCGGTACAGCACGAAGGCCAATTCGGTGTCGCAGCGGATGACCTGATCGATGCCTTCCGGCTTGTCACCGCGCCAGCGGGGCCCGGCTAGCAGGTACTTGCCTGCGCCGTTGCCGGTCGTGCGGCTGCCGACGTAGGCGAAGTTGTAGGTGTAGCCGTCGACGAACTGCAGCGAGTAGTAGCGATCGTGTTCGATCGTCGGGACGGTCACTACCAACGGCTCGGTGCGCAGGTCCGCGCCCAACGCGGAATACGGCGTATCCGCGTTCGGTGTCTGGATCGCGGTATCGGCCGGTGTGTAGGTCCGCGCGGTGTTGTGGACGTGGTTCCGGTCGCCCTTGTACTCCGGGTTGTCTTTGTCGACGAAGTAGGCGTACTGCACCCGATAATTGTCGACCAGCGGAAAGCCGTAGATGTAGGCGTCTTTCGCGATCGCGCGGGCCCGTTCTGGGGCCAAAGACCTCACCAAGTCGACGCGCCGGCTCACTTCTCCAGCGTGTACTGGGCGATGTCGAGGTATCCCTCGTGGAACAGCCGCGCGCAGCCGGTCAAGTACTTGTCGTAACGCTTGTAGACCTCTTCGCCCTGCAGGGCGATGGCCTCATCCTTGTGCGCCCGCAGGTTCCTCGACCACTCATCCATGGTCCTGCAGTAGTGCGCCTGCAGCTGGTGGATGCGGGTGCAGGTGTAGCCGGCCTTCGCGGAGTAGTCCGGGACCATATCGACGGTGGGGAGCCGGCAGCCGGGGAAGATCTCGTCGAGCATGAACTTGGCGAAGCGGGCCAGTTCGAAGGTCAGTGGCAGACCCCGTGCGGTCATCTCTTTGGCCGGCAAGACGGTGATGGTGTGCAGCAGCATCACGCCGTCGGCGGGCATCGACTTGTAGGTGATGTCGAAGAAGTCGGCGTAGCGGTTGAAGTCGAAGTGTTCGAACGCGCCGACCGACACGATTCGGTCGACCTTGCCTTCCCATTCTTCCCAGCCGCGCAGCTGAACCGACTTTGAGCGTGTGCTGGGGTTCTTGTCGAGAAGCTCCTGGACATGGGCGCGCTGGTTTTTGCTCAGCGTCAATCCGATGACGTTGACGTCGTATTTGTCCAGGGCCCGGTTGATACAGGCGCCCCAGCCGCAGCCGATGTCGAGCAGCGTCATTCCGGGCTCAAGTCCCAGCTTGCCCAGTGACAGGTCGATCTTGGCGATCTGTGCCTCTTCCAGGGTCATGTCGTCGCGCTCGAAGTAGGCGCAGCTGTAACTCTGCGTCGGGTCCTGGAACAGCCGGAAGAAGTCGTCAGACAGGTCGTAATGCGCCTGCGCCATCTCAAATTTGGGAGTCAGTTGAGAAGAAATAAAATCACGACCTTAGCTCGCAGTGTTTTGGACACCCTGACGGCTCAAGCTGTTTAGACACCCCGGCCCACTTGAGCTCTGTAGGCGCCCTCCTCCACAAGCTACGTCGTCACGTTCCTTTGTTCAACCGATCGCCGCCCGCTACCACGGTGGCGGGACGCCGGCGCGGATTCTGCCGACTTCGGCGCGCGCGAAGCGCACCCGGTCGGTGTCCGCGCCGCGCGCGGCAGCCAGTTCCTCGCCGAGGTCGTACGCGGCATTAAGGATGTAGCGGTTGCGCTTGCGTTCGCGACGGTTGCCGCTGGCCTTGCGGTAGGCTTTGCGGGCTTTGCGGTTGCCGGCCATGGCCTCGAGTTCGGCCGCGGTGATCACGTTGCGGGCCGCCTCGGGGGTCATGACGTCGCGGACGAAGTCGCGTTCCCGCCGCACGGTCAACTCGTAAACGCGCGCGACGATGACGAGCGCTATGACGATCACCGCGATGAGCAGGCCCACCAGCTTCAGGGTGCCTGGGCCGGCGATGGCCGCCAGCGAGTCCCACGTGCCGTGCAGCAGCATCGGTATCGCCACGAGTAGCAGGCCCCGCCCGACCCGGCGGGGTTCGGCAGGGCGGCCGAGCAGATAGGTCAGGCCGGCGCAGAAGATTGCGCTGTACACGATGTGCGCGGCGACCCCGCTGACCATTCGGAGAAAGATGGTGCCTAGAGAGGCCCCGATTTGATTCGCGCCGAACTCAGAGCCGGCCGACGTCATGGCGTAGGCGATGTCCTCGATGATCTGGAATCCCAGGCCGATGAAGGCTCCCAGAATGAGCCCATCGAAAGCGGTCCGTACCTGCCGCGACGCCAACGCGATGAGCAGCAGCAGCCCCGAACCCTTCGCTACTTCTTCGGTGAACGGCGCCGATAAGCCGGCACCCCAGTCCAGCGCCCACGACTGCCCGAACGATTTTGCGTACAAGGCGAGGATCGCGTCGTTGGCGTTGGCCGCCATCGTCCAGGTGGCGGCAAAGCCACCCCACAGGAAGGCGACGACCATGAGTTTGGCGGGGAGCTTGGCGTAGTGATCGATGTGTTGGGTGAACCACCAGAACAGCGCGGCGTAAATGGCGAAGGACGTCACCGCCAGCGCGATCGCCGGGCCGTAGGCGTCGTACTGGCTGGCGAGCATGGCGGCGAAGAGAAACATCCCGGTTCCGACCAGTGCCAGGTATCCCCAGAACGCGAAGTTGCGTGGCTGATAGAAGGTGAACCGCCGGCCCCAGCCGGAGAGGTCGAGGGCGATGTCGCGGGCACGGTCGAGGTCGGCCATCGGCGCCGTCACCGCTTTTCCTCTCCGGAATGGCTTTCCTCTCCGGAATGGCTGATGCTGCGGATCATCCGGACAACCGCCGCAGTGGGCTCCGGGCCACTGTCGGAGGGTCCGATCGCCACGGCCTCAACGCCGCAACCATCGAAGACGAAGCCGACGACCACACCGCCGGCGTGCGGTCCGGTGACCCGCGCTGTCGCACCCCGCTTGTCCTGATCGGTGACGATGCCGGTGTGCGCGCTGGCCACCCGGGCCCCACGACCGTGGTTGAGGGCTTCGGAGGTCCTTTCGATCTGGTCGAGCAGTTTGTTGGCATCTCCGTCGAATGGCGCCGTGTGGACCGTGAATTTCACGGCCTTGTCCTCGACGGTCGCGGTCGCTGGATACTCGCCGGACAATGGGGCGTTACCGGCGCGGACACCGGACGTGATGCCCCAGCCGGCCTCGGGAGCGAATGTCACATCACACTGGAGTGCGATGACATCACCGGCTTTGACGATGTCGGCGTAGGGCACCATGGCGTTGAAGATGGGCAGGACCACCGCCATCACGATGACCAGCGCGAATACCGCCAGTGTTGGCGCGATGGTGCGCCGATCCACGCCGAGCAAGCGCTTATCGGCAGGAACCCAGCCGGCATCGGGTTCGAACCTCGGTGCCGCGGCCGGCGCGGACCTGTCGGTGTCGGGATCCGCCATACCTGCCCAACCTTTCTCCCGGCCGACGTCTGAGTGGCGTCGGGGTTGAGAGTAGCGGGGGCCGAGGAGACCCGACCTGACGGTGATCTAGCGCATTAGCTCGGCGGTGGAGAAGATGTAGGGATGCGTAGTCGGAGCACGTCGCTGCTCTTAGTCATGGTCGCCATGGTCTTAGTCATGTTCGTAGTCACGCTCGTCGGCTGCACAGGGCCTACCGTGTCAGCGCAGCCGCTGCTGACGTCGGACCCCGCCCTGCTCGCCGGCGACTTGGTCGCCGACGAGCAGGCGCTGCGCGACCCGTCCTCATCGGAGGCCGTGTTGCTGGCGGCGGCGCACCGCCAGCAAGTGGCTTACCGTGCCCTCGGACGGCACCCCGAGTGGGACTCGATCGTGCGACCCGGAATCCCGGCGTTGCTCCTGGAAACCTACGATCGCAATGTCGACGCGCGTCGGCAGCTCACCGCTCTCAGCCAGGGCGAAGCCAAAGAGGCGCCGCCCGCATGGCCCATCGAATCGCCGGCGCCGGCCGACGTGTTGCTCGCCTACTACCACGACGCGGAGGCGGCGAGCGGCGTCGGCTGGAACTACCTGGCGGCGATCAACTTGATCGAAACTTGCCTCGGCCGCATTGCCGGAGTCAGCTCGGCCGGCGCGCAAGGTCCCATGCAGTTCCTCCCTTCGACGTTCGCCAAATATGGCGATGGTGGCGATATCGTCTCGCCCCACGACAGCATCATGGCGGCCGGTCGTTTTCTCGCCGCCAACGGCTTCGCCGACGATCACGGCCACGCGATCTTCGGGTACAACCACTCGGGCCACTACGTTTCGGCGGTCGACGACTATGCCGCGGTGCTTGCCAGCGATCCGGGTGCCTTCGCCGGCTATTACCGGTGGGACGTGTACTACTACACGGCTTCTGGTAACGATGTGCTCCTGCCCACCGGATAAGTAGGCATCCACATTCCCACACCCGGCGCGGCCGCCGATGCGATCCGAATCGCTGTGCTGGCGCCGATCGCCTGGAGGACACCACCCCGCCACTACGGGCCGTGGGAGCAGTTTGCCTCATTGCTCACCGAGGGGCTGGTGGCGGCCGGCCATCACGTCACGCTGTTCGCCACCGCAGACTCGATGACCAACGCCAGCCTGCACGCAACCGCGCCGTGTGGCTGGTCTGAGGATGCGACGGTCGACGCCAAGGTCGCTGAGTGCCTGCACATCGCGTCGGTGTTCGAGCGCGCTGACGAGTTCGACATCATCCACAACGGGTTCGACTTCCTCCCGCTCACCTACAGCGATCTCGTCACCACCCCGGTGGTCACCACGATCCACGGGTTCTCGTCTGAACGGATCCTTCCCGTCTACGAGCGTTACGACAGCGCATGCGCTTACGTGTCGATAAGCGACGCCGACCGGCACTCGAATCTGCACTACGCCGCCACCATTCACCATGGCATCGATATCGACGGGTTCGGGCTTCATCCGAGCCCGGGCGAGCACCTGCTGTTCTTCGGACGGATCCACCCCGACAAGGGCACCGCCCACGCGATCGAAGTCGCCCGCCGATGTGGCCGCCGGCTCGACATCGCCGGGATCATCCAGGACGAGGAGTACTTCGACGAGCAGGTTGCGCCCCACGTCGACGGCGAGCAGGTGCGCTACCTCGGCACCGTCGACGCCTCCGCGCGCGCCGAGGTACTGGGAGGTGCCCACGCCCTGCTCCACCTGATCGATTTCGACGAGCCGTTCGGCTACAGCGTCGTCGAGGCGATGGCCTGTGGCACGCCGGTGATCGCCAACTCAAGAGGCTCGATGGGCGAGCTGATCGAGCACGGGATCACCGGCTATCTGGTCGACGACATCGATTCGGCGGTGGCCGCGGTCGCCGCAGTCGGCGGGCTCGACAGGCGCGAGATCGCCCAGCGCGCCGCCGATCGGTTCGCGGTCGCCACCATGATCGACAAATACGTGAGGGTGTACCGCGACGTTATCCGTGGTCGGGGAAAGTAGCGCTATCGTCGATCCGAGGAGGGGTTGAGTGTGCAGCTGCGCTACATAAGCATCCCGGCGCTGATCGGCGAAGCCGGCGGTGATCCCTGGGCGATCAACCAAAGCCTGCAGGCCGGTCGCCCCGCGCAGATTTCTGATTTGGCAGAGGCGTTTCACGCTGCCGGCCGGTGCACTAGCGAGTCCAGCGCGGCATTCGATGACGCCCGTCGCCGCTTTGAGGCGTCCTGGAATCGGGAGAACGGCGACCATCCGATCAATGACTCCGCCGAGGTGCAGCGTGTGACCAAGTCGCTGGGTGCGCAGTCCTTGCAATTGCCCAAGATCGGCGTCGATTTGGAAAACGTCGCGGCCGCCCTGGCCCAGGCGCAACGGACGGGCGCCGTGTTGGTCTCCACTCTGGACGGTCAACTACAGCAGCTCGACGGTGAGATCGGCCAAGCGGTGGAACTGGAGAAACAACCCCGCCTCAGCGCGGCCGAGAGATCCGCGATTGATGCGCATATCTCCGGCCTTGAACAGCAAGCCATCGATGACACCAAATCCGCACTGGGCCAAATCGAGTCGCTGCGCGACGGCTACTCGGATTACTTGCAGAGGTCGTTGGCGACTCTGCGTGCCGACGGATTAGACCCGGAGACGATCCGGGGACTGGATGCGCCCGTTCAGATTCCGCCGCCCGGCACCAGCGCCGAGGACGTCCATAAATGGTGGACCTCTTTGACACCAGAGGAGCGGCAGCGCCTGATCGCCGAGCACCCCGAGCAGATCGGCAACCTCAACGGTGTCCCGGTCAGCGCACGCAGTGAGGCCAATATCGCGGTAATGACGCAGGACCTCAATCGGGTGTGTGACGTTGCCGGCCGTTACGGCGTATCGGTGGACGACGTGGTGCGTGATCCGGCGAAATACGGGCTGACGGCCACCGACATCACCCGCTACCAGAACGCGGATCAGACCAAGCAAGGTCTCGATCACGACGCCGGTACGGATCCCCGCCACCCCAACCCGACCTTCCTTTTCGCGTACAACCCGTTGGCGTTCGGCGGCAAGGGTCGCGCCGCGATCGCCATCGGTAACCCCGACACCGCGAAGAACACCGCGGTGATCGTTCCCGGCACCAGCAGCAGCGTGAAGGGCGGCTGGCTACACGACGGCCACGACGACTCGCTCAACCTCTACCAGCAGGCCAACCTCGCCGATCCGAATAATCCGACGGCGGTGCTGGCCTGGATGGGCTACGACGCCCCCAACGATTTCCAAGACCCGCGGATCGCCACGCCCATGCTGGCCCGAACGGGCGGGCAAGCCTTGGCCCAGGACGTCAACGGTTTGTGGGCAACACATCTCGGCGGCGGCGAGCACGTCACCGTGTTGGGCCATTCCTACGGCTCGACGACTGTGGCCGACGCTTTCGCCCAAGGCGGTATGCATGCCAACGACGCGGTGCTCCTGGGCTGCCCCGGAACCGACCTTGCCCAGAACGCCGCGAGCTTTCACCTTGACGGCGGGCACGTGTACGTTGGCGACGCCTCCACCGATCCGGTAGGCATGATCGGCGAGTCGGTCGGTCTGAGTAGGCGATTGTTCGGCGACGATCTGGGCGGCCAGTTGCTCGGGACCGACCCGGGTTTGGGAACCGACCCTGCCGCCGACGGATACGGATCGGTGCGGTTCCGCGCGGAGGTGCCCGGCTCTGATGGCATCAACGCACACGACCATTCGCACTACTACCACCGCGGAAGCGAGGCGCTGCACAGCATGGCCGATATCACCTCCGGTCACGGTGACGCGCTGGAATCGGACGGCATGCTGGCCCAACTCCGGCACAAACCGGGCACTGTCGATATTCCCGGACTGGGCTCGGTTGGCCTTGATCTACCGGGTGTGCCCGCCAGCATTGATCCCGAGTGGGATCGATCCCCGCGATCCATTACCGACGATCATGTCTTCGATGACCAACACCATCACTGAGCGCCGGCGGTCGCGGCGAGCCTTGGTTGCCGCGGTGGCGGCCGTCGTGATGTTAATAGGAGGGTGTTCGCTGGTGATGCACAAACCCCATTCGGCCGGTTCGTCAAACTCGGTCGATGATTCCGCCCATCCGCTGACCGACGATCAGGCGATGGCCCAGGTTGTCCAGCCGGCCAAAGAGATCGTCGCCGCCGCCGAATTACAGAGTGTCAGTGGCGGATTCTCGTTCGCCTCCTGCAACGACCAAGGCGATCCGCCGTACATGGGCGAGGTCACGCTGAGCTTCCTGTTGCACGGCGACCCTGACGCATATTTTCAGCAGGTCCGGGCTGCGATGATCGCTCATGGTTGGAATGACGGCGCCCCGCCGGGCCAGCACTACTTCGGCACAACGCTGAATAAAGACGGCGTGATCGCGAATATGGGTTTCATACCGTCCGACCACAGTTACGGGCAGATCATGCTCTATGGCCAGTGCCGCAACACAACTGACCACCATCACGACGGCAAAACCAACGGCACCGACATCACTAACCAATTGACGGCGCGATGAAGATCAGGGCCCAGCGCTAACCAAATTGCCGTTTTGCGGGCAGTACGCGTGAACGGAAATAGCCACATAATTGTCGGCATCGCCGCCCAGTGCGGGGTTACTCGCACGAAATGCCGCGACCATCTGCGGCACCGTCATCCCGAGACGGATGTCGTCGCATACCAACTTGCCGTTGTAGATGGCGGCCCCGGGATTGGCGAACGAGATGCCCCGGTCTTTTAGGGCCTGCACATACGCGTTGTCCTGATCTGGTGTGGATGCGATGGACGGCGGGGGAGCGGCCGGCGCCGTCGCCGTTGCGGTTGCAGCAGGCGGCGGGGCGGGTAGTGCGGTCGACGGCGACGGCGCACTTTTGGTGGCCGGGGTCAGCACCCAAAAAGCCACAATGATCGCTCCCGCCAGTGCGAGGGCGCCCAGCAGTATCGTGGCGGCCTGACGCCAAGTGGCGCGCCATGATTGGCGGTCGACGGCCGGAGCTGCGGCGTCAGGTGCAGCAAGGGTCTCGCTGTGGTGGGGCGACGAATTCATCGGCAGCCGGGTCCGGCTCGGCCATGAGTGCCATGTTAGCCATCGCCAAACGATTCGGCTGCGTCTCGGCGCGCCGGTGTCTTTGGGGAAGCATCGTGCTGACCAAATACTAGGTCAATGCATTGGTTTTAGTGCTCGGAATGAGCAGGGCGTGCGTTGACTGGCCGTACAACGTCGGTTACTGTCCGGACAAACATTAGGTTTATCGCCGCGGTTGCGTTGACAGCAGGTCAAAGGAGTGCAGAAGTGGGCGCAGTCATCATGCTGGGCACGCTGTTCGGACTGATCGCCCTCATCTTCGGCTTGGTGCTTCGCTTCGACCCGGAAGCACGTCGCACTCCGAGCGAAGTCGGCGACCGATGAGCGATCAGTTGACGCCCTTGATGACGGTGTCCATGGCCTTCGCCTATATCGGCGGAATCGCGTTTATCGCGATCGGCATTTACCTGTCGTATCGCCGCCGGCGGCTGCACCCGCTCCTGCTTGTCTGTATCTCAGCGATCTCGTTCTCCTGGATCGAGGCGCCCTACGACTGGGCGATGTATGCGCAGTTCCCACCCGCCCTGCCTCGCATGCCGTCCTGGTGGCCGCTGAACATGACGTGGGGCGGCGGCCTGCCGTCGTCCGTGCCCATCGGCTACGTCCAGTACTTCGTGCTGCCTGCCGTGATCTCGGCCGGGATTGGCCGATGGCTGAGCGCAAAGTTCCACTGGCGCAGGCCGATTACCCTCCTCGCCGTTGGGCTCCTCGTCGGCTTCCTGTGGGCCCTGCTTTTCAACGCCGGAATCGGGGCCCACCTTGGCCTCTTCTACTACGGACGGGTGATTCCCGGGCTTGGGTTGTGGGAGGGCTCCAAGCACCAGTACCCGATCTACGACGCCGTCGCGATGGGTATCCAGATGATGGTTTTCACCTATCTGCTCGGACGGACGGATTCGGAAGGACGCAACGTCATCGAGGCATGGGCCGACAAGAGGGCAACGAGCCGCGGTGGATCGGCGGCCCTGTCCATCGCGGCTGTTGTCCTCCTCGGAAATGTGCTCTATGGCGCGGTTTTCGCACCCCATCTCATTACCAAGTTGGGGGGCTGGGTGACCGCAGGGCCCACCGGTCCGTTGTTCCCGGGCGTGCCGGACCAACCGCTGTAGCCGCTGCTTCCCACCGCGGGCATGACGACCGACCCGCGGCTTCCGGTGGGCATGTGGTGACGATAACCGGGGGACGGTGTTTTGCCGTGAAGTCCGATCAATTGACCGGAAGTTGTTCTCGTCGAGGATGAACTCGGTCCGGGCACGAACGCCGTCAACGGCGCTAGCATCATCTACAACTCGGAATGCCAGATGCGCTACATCATGGGCTGCATCGACATGATCTTCGCGGGCGACTTCGGCTCGGCCATGCCACGAGTGGACGTGTGCACTGACTACAACCGCCGCAATCAGGAACGGTTGAAGACGATAGTGTACAGCCATCCGGCGGTCACCAGCAGCTACTACAAGAACGCGGCGGGCGACGTGCCGCCAACGCTGTACGGATTTCGCATTTTCGACTACTGGCGATGGACCAACCGACCGAATCCGGAAGACTACGAACTGCCGCATTGATCGTGGCGGGCGAGCGGCATCGGGATCGCCCCCTCTCCCCGGCCACACCGTACGCCAACGGCAAGCAGCAAGACTGGATCGTCGTGGAGGGCAGTCCAAGTCTGCTCGGGGCGCGACGGCCGGCACGTCGACCATACACATGGAATCAGTTGGTTTGTCTGCAATGAATGGGACGCCCTCGGATGAGAGCCGTTAACGTGATTTCGTGGGCAGCGGGGATTGTCGACGCACTAGTCCTGGACCGGGACTGTAGAGCCTTAGACTCCCACCCGGGCGTCGTGATGACCTGCGATCGTCGGGATTCCGTCGCGGCGCGGACGAAGCGAACCGATCGCCGGGGTTAATGGCATGTGCAACGCGTCGACCAAGCCGGGGGCGGCGTGACACACCCACGGGATGGCGTTGATGGCGCGCATGCCGGTCGCGAGTAGGCCGTGGTCCGTGGAGTCTTCATCGGAGTTGAAGCCGGTTTCGAATTCGGCATCGAAGCTGGGCTCGCCTTCGATGATCACGCGCCAGACGCCGTCGATGCCGCCGGCGCGGCTCTTCGGCCATTCCGGTGCTACGTCTTCTGCCATCCGGTCGACGTGTTCGATCGTGATTACTTCTTGGCCGTCGACCACGCCGATGCAGCGGAACCAGACCGCTGCGACTGTGCCGGGTTCGATCACCCCGGACAGCGTCTCGAGTCGCCGCGGCGACGGTGCGAACTCGCACGCTTCGCGAATCTCGTCCAGTTGTACGCCGAGCGCTTCGGCGACCATGGTTACCGCCGCGCCCCACCCGTACTTGATCACGCCGGGCATCATGACGCCGCCTTGATAGCCCATCGGCTGGCCGAAACCGAACAGCTCCCGCATCTCGTAGACCGTGTTGTCGCGCGAGTAATCGGTTATCTCCAAGCCTCGGATTGAGTAGATCCGATTCGACATCGACGCCATCGCGACGGCAAGCAGATCGCAGCCGAACCCCGGTTCGATGCCCGATGAATAGATCGAGGCGCCACCCTTTATCGCCGCGTCGACGATGCGCTGCACGGTTGACTGCTTGATAGAACCTCGTGGATAGACCAGGCCAGGAACGGAAGTGGTCACGATGTTCTTGCCCGACTCCAGAATCCGGCAGAAGTCGGTGATCGCCTCGCGAGGCCGGCTGGTCGCGGGCCCGGTGTAGATAATGCAATCCGCGTCGCCGGCCAGAATGGCTGCGTCGTCACGGGTCGCAGCCACGCCCAAAGGATCGATGCCGGCAATCGTGCCAGCATCCTTGCCGTCCTTGGAGTCCGAGTGCACCCAGACGCCCACCAGTTCAAGGTTCGAGCGGTCGGCCACCGCACGAATGGCCAACCGTCCGACGCGTCCGGTCGCCCACACCACCACCTTGTACGGCTGCTCCGGATGATCCAGCGGTCCTTGGCTCATCGTCGAGACTCCCTCCGTATGCGTGACAGCGACAGGCACTCGGTTGCGCGTCGTACTCTTGTCCCGTAATGATTACACATGTAATTTTTTTAGGTCAGGTTTTTGGGCCACCAGCATCGAGCAGTTAAGGGGGCAGTGACCATGGGCGTGCTCGACGGCAAGGTCGCGATCGTGACAGGCACCAGTCAGAGGTGTCGGAGTCGGCATCGCTCACGAATTGCTGCGGGCGGGGGCTTTCGTCATCGGCTGCTCACGCTCGGCGTTGGACGCCATCCCCGGCATCGACGCTGAGGCGGGCTGGGCGGCACGCAGCGACCAAATGGTTTGTGACCAAGGTGATTACCATGCGATCGACGCAATGGTCACCGCGGTCGTCGAACGCCACGGTCGGCTCGACATTCTTGTCAACAACGCCGGCGGTACCGTCCCCGCCCCCCATGTCGAGGACATTCCGGCGCTGGTGTCCAAGATCCAGGGCGCGCCACGCTCCGACGACGACTTCGAGCGCACCGTGCTCTTTCACGCCTTCGCGATTCAGATGAACCTCATCAGCCCGCTGTGGTTCGCCATCCGCGCCTACCGCCAAATGCGGAACCAGGACGGAACGGGCTGCATCATCAACGTGTCCAGCGGCGCCGGACATCCCGCCGGGTCCCCGACACTGGTGTCCTACGGTGCGGCGAAGTCCGGACTCAATCACCTGACTCGCTCGCTCGCCGAGGAGTGGGGCCCCCACGCGCGGGTCAATTGCGTTGCGCTGGGCCCGACCATCACGGAGAACTTCCGGTCGTTCGTGCTGCCCAAGGACGACCCGACCGGTTCGACGTACTTCGACGCCCTGCCCCTCAAGCGCGGCGGCGAGCCGGCCGAGGTCGGTCGCACCTGCGTCTTCCTCGCCTCCGGCGCGGCCGACTTCATCAACGGCACCACCATCGAGATCGACGGCGGCATGCTGCCTGGCGTGCTCTACGAAGCGGGCCTCAAAACGATCACGGACCTGCTATGACGCGTCGTGTCATTCAGTTCTCCACCGGCAACGTCGGGATACACGCTCTGCGCAGCGTCATCGAGCGCCCCGACCTGGAACTCGTCGGACTGCACGCACGCGGCCAGGACAAGATCGGGCGTGACGCGGCAGACTTGTGTGGCCTTGCGGAAGCGACGGGCGTGGTGGCCACCGACGACATCGACGCGCTGATTGCCTTGGGTGCGGATTGCGTCGTCTACACCTCTCAGGCCGAGACGCGCCCAAAAGAAGCGTTGCGGGAGATCGCCGGCTTCCTGCGGGCCGGCACGAATGTCGTTGGTACCTCGTTTGTCTGGATGGTGGCACCGGACCAGGCCGACGACTGGCTGCGTGAACCGTTGGCGCAGGCTTGCGCCGACGGTGATTCGACGTTGTATATCAACGGAATCGATCCGGGGTTCTCCGGCGACACCCTGGTCTACACCGCGCTGAGCCTGGCCGCCCGGGCGACCGCGATCACCGTGCAGGAGATCTTCGACTACGGAAGCTACGACGACGCCGAATTCACCGGTGTCAGTTTCGGTTTCGGAACCACGCCCGATCACACCCCGATCATGTTCTCGCCGGGCGTGCTCTCGTCGATGTGGGGCGCCCAAGTTCGCAGCCTGGCGGTCGATCTCGGCATCGAGCTCGACGAGGTCCGGGAGCGGGTCGAGAAGTGGGTCACGCCCGAACCGATCGAGTGCGCCATGATGAATGTCGGGCCCGGTCATGTTGCCGCCGTTCGCTTTGCGGTGGAGGGTGTGCGCGGCGGGGACGTGGTGATCACCATGGAACATGTCAACCGGCTGACCGAGGTCGCGGCGCCGGACTGGCCGTATCCACCGGATGGACATCCCGGTGTGCATCGCGTCGTCGTCGAGGGCAGCCCCGGCATCGACGATCAACACTCACGTGGGGACCTCAGGTATCGACCACAACCAGGGCGGTGTCATCGCCACCGCCGCGCGCGCGGTCAACGTCGTCGATGCCGTGTGCCGGGCCCCCAGCGGCATCCTGGCCGCCCATGATCTGCGGCCGACCGACCATGTTCGCGGCGTTCTCTGGTAGCCCGAACGCCATGACAGCGCCCCGCCGTCCGCCCACCGGCACCCAGGCTCGGGCCGAACGCACCCGCACTGCCGTCATCGACGAGACGGTGCGCTGCATCCTGGACGAGGGATTCGCTCCGCCCAGCGTGCGGCACATCACCGAGCGTGCCGGGCTGACGTGGGGGGTGGTCCAGTACCACTTCGGCGATCTGGATGGTCTGCTGATGGCAGTCGTCGACAGGGGTTTCGGCGAATTGCTCGACGCACTGGCCGAGCTGCCAACGCAGGCCGTGCGCGAGGGCAGTGTTGCGGCGCGCACCGCGTTCGTCGTGGACACGATCTGGGATGCGTTCTCCAGTCCCACGTCGATGGCCGCCCTGGAGATTCTCATCTCGACCCGCGGCCTTCGCGACGCCGTCGCCAACACCCATCTCGCCGACCTGATGGCAACCCTGTCCGTCCTGGGCCGCCATTTGGGTGAAGGACTATCCGCGCCGCATGCCGGCCGGATCGGCAACCTCATCTGGGCCACCCTGCGGGGCTTGGTGGTCGCCCAGATGACGTGGCCAGAACCGGTGGATTCCACGCGTGACCGCCAGGCGCTGGTCGAGGTGATCGCCGCGTATATCGAGTTGCACGGCAGTTAACCGATTAGGGCAGATCGGTGGACAGGAACGTCAGTGGGAGTCCGAGCACCGACAGTTCGATCTCGTCGAGCTCGAAGCCCTCGCCGCCGCGATGCTGGTGGAACCGAGTCTGCGCGCCGTAGCGTTGCGCCACCTGCTCAGCGGCCGGGGCGTGACCGACCCGGATCACCACCGAATACACGCCGGGGCCGTTCCGTTGCAGGAACTCCGTCACCGCGCCAGCGTCCTCGGCTTCCGAGGACAACGGGGTCACCAGTTCAAGTCCGCCGTCCCAGTCCAGCAGCACGCGAAGGCCCACGTCTTCGAGCTCGATGTCCTGGAAGCGAAAGCCCAACTCAGAAAAGAACTCGACGGCCTCGGGCAGCTGTTCGGGCGGCACCGCGAACACCACGTGATGAACGCCGGTTGGTCGGCTCGATTGGTTCTTGGATTCGGCCATGCGAAAACATTACAGCTGTTATCGTTTAGCTGAGTCAGGTTCCCGCGAAAGGATTCGCCGTGAGGTCGACGCCGGGCAAGACATACAAGGTCGTGGTCTGGGCGACCGGGGGCGTGGGGCGTTATGCCATCCGCACGGCAGCCGACCGCCCCAACCTCAAACTCGTTGGGGCATGGGTTCACTCGGCCGCCAAGGACGGTCAGGACATCGGGACTCTGGCAGGTATCGCGCCCCTGGGTGTCAACGCCACCCGTGACGTCGACGCCCTGCTCGGTGGGGACGCCGACTGTGTCATGTACGCCGCCCCAGCGGGCCCTCGGCCCAAAGAGGCGCTCGCCGACTTCTGCCGGATCCTGGCCGCGGGCAAGAATATCGTCACGACCTCGTTGCCCGGCCTGGTCTACGAGAAGGGTTCGCTGTCCGAGCGTTATCTCGAGCCCATCCGCGAAGCCGCCCGGGCGGGCAACAGTTCCATCTACTCGTCCGGGATCGAGCCGGGCTTCGGGTGCGACCTGTTCCCGATCGCCCTGCTGTCCATGTCGCACCGTGTGTACTCGGTGCGCGGCATCGAGATCACCAACTACTCGGAGTATCCGGTCGAGTTCGACGTCCGAGAGTTGTTCGGATTTGGCCAACCGCTGGACTACCAGGGTGGCCTGAAACGCCCAGGGGTGCTGAAATGGGGCTGGGGCGCCGCGGTCACTATGGTGGCCGACGCCCTGGGCGTCGAACTCGATGAGATACGCGAGTACTGTCGAGTTCCTGCCCACGCCAAGGCAACTGGATACCGCCTGTGGAGTCATCGAAGCCGGAACGGTCGGCGCGACATACGCACGCTGTGTCGGCGTCGTCGACGGACAAGAAGTCATCACCATCGAACACGTCGACCGGATGGCCGACGATCTGGCGCCGCAATGGCCGACCGGCCGCACCGGCGGAACCGACGGCATCTGGCGCGTCATCATTGATGGCGAACCGTCCTTCGACGGTGAATTCGAAGTCGGTTACCGCGACGGGGAGAGCGCCAACGACCACGGTCTGCTCGCGACCGGAATGAGAGCCGTTAACGCCATTCCATGGGTGTGTGAAGCGCCGGCCGGGATTGTCGACGCACTTCACCTTCCGCTCACGTCACCGCTCGGCGCATTGCACCCACACCGTGACGGCGTGCCCGCGTTCTAAGAACAGGGTGGCAAGTGGTGTGAAGTAGATTGGCACTTCATGCAGATCGGCGTCGTATTCCCCCAGACCGAGCTCGGTGGTGACGTCGGCGCGGTCCGCGCCTACGCCAAGGGCGTCGAACAGCTCGGCTACGCCCACTTGCTTGCCTATGACCACGTGGTCGGTGCCGACCCGGCGATCCACAAAGGGTGGGCCGGCCCGTACGACATCGACACAACGTTCCACGAACCGTTCGTGCTCTATGGCTACATCGCCGCCATCACATCGCTCGAGCTGGTGACCGGTATCATCATCCTTCCCCAGCGCCAGACGGCGCTGGTGGCCAAACAGGCCGCCGAGGTGGACCTGCTGACCAACGGCCGCTTCCGCCTCGGGATTGGGCTGGGCTGGAACGCCGTCGAGTATGAAGCGCTGGGCAAGGACTTTTCGAACCGCGGCACGCGCAGCGAAGAGCAGGTCGCGCTGATGCGTCGCTTGTGGACCGAACGGACCGTCACTCACGACGGGCCAACCGAGCGCGTGACCGGTGCAGGCTTGGCTCCGCTGCCGATTCAGCGGCCCATCCCGATTTGGTTCGGACCCTCGTCGCAACGGGCTTTACGGCGCACCGGTCGCCTCGGCGACGGATGGTTTCCAATGGCGGCGCCGGGCCCGAAACTCGACGAGGCCAAGGCCATTGTCGACGCCGCGGCGATCGAAGCCGGACGGGATCCGGCCACGATAGGGATGGAAGGTCGAGCCATCTGGGTCCCCGACGGTCTGCAAACGCTGCTCGACGACGTCGAACGATGGAGAAGCGCCGGGGCGACCCACCTGTCCATCAACACGATGGGTGCGGGGCTCGCGTCGGTCGACGATCATCTGGCCGCGCTGGCCGCCACCTCCGAAGCCCTAGGCCTGACGCGAGCGTGACCACTCCGTCCATCGACCGCGCCCACGAGGTTGCCGACAGCCTCTTCGAGGCCAACGCTGCGGTTTTCGGGGGAGATCTGCAGACTTACCGAGGCCATGTCCATCGGGTGATCGGCATTGTCGGGCTCCAGTGCGACGTGCCGGCCGCGGTTGCGGGCCCGCTTGGTCTGGCCGCGTTTTTCCACGATGCGGGCATCTGGTTCGACGAAACCTGGGACTATCTGGTGCCGTCGGTGCGTCGCGCCGTTGCCGCTCTGGACGAATCCGATCAGCCCTACTCGGGTTTGGTCTCCGCCTTGATCAGTGAGCACCATCGCCTGCGTCGCGCGCGGCACGCCGACCCCCTGGTCGAGGCGTTTCGGCGGGCCGACCTGACCGATGTCACCGCGGGCCTGATCGCACCCGGTGTGTCACGCGCGCGCCACCGGGCGCTGGTCGCCGAGTACCCCGCAGATGGCCTTCGGCCCATGCTGCTCAAGGCCTTTGGCCGAGGCCTGCGCGAGTCACCTTTGCACCCCGCACCGATGGTGAAGTTCTAGCTCCATGACTGAATTCACGGCTAACGGCGATCAGCTGCAGCAGTGGCTCGACAAGCTGGCGCTGGCCGAGCTGCTGGCAGTGTTGTCCGCGGCGGTCGACCGCGCCGACCGGGAGGCGATCATCGACTGCTACGCCGAGGAGTCCTACGACGACCACGGCGCATTCAAGGGGTCGGGTCGTGGATTCGCCGAGATGATCTGTGCGTCCACGGATTCCGGTCCGCTGACTGCGATGCATCATCTGCTCGGCCAGTCGGTATTCGACGTCCGGGGCGACGAAGCCTGGGGCGAGACCTTCTTCGTGATGCACGCGGTAGCCGCCGGCCGGACGATGGCGTCCTTCGGTCGCTACATCGACTACTTCCTTCGCATCGACGACAGGTGGAAGCTCCGATACCGGCGAGTGGTGCCCGACGCGACCCTTCCCGGTGACGACGCGAAGTACTGGACGTCCACTCGTGACCGCTCCGACCCCCGATACGACCGGCTGACGTCGCCCCCGAAATGAGCGCGGGTCTTTTCGGACTCCTGGACGACGTCGCGGTCCTGGCGCGGCTGGCCGCCGCGACCGGTCGCGCGACCGCCAAGGCCGCCGGAGTGGTCATTGACGACACCGCGGTGACGCCGCAATACGTGCACGGGATCGCTGCCGAGCGTGAGTTGCCCATCATCAAACGCATCGCGTTCGGCTCCCTGCGCAACAAGCTGCTGTTGATCCTGCCCGCCGCAATGCTGCTCAGTCAGTTCGCGCCGCGGCTGCTGACCCCGATCCTGATGCTCGGTGCCACGTACCTGTGTTACGAAGGCGCCGAGAAGCTCTGGGGGAGCATCCGCGGTCGGCACGCCCACGCCGAGCCTGTCGCCGAGAACGAGGTGGTGGCCGGGGCGATCCGGACCGACTTGATCTTGTCGGCCGAGATCATGGTGATTGCCCTCAGCGAGGTAGCCAGCCAGCCGTTTGTGCCGCGGCTCGTCATCCTCATCGTGGTCGCGCTGGTCCTCACGGTTGCCGTGTACGGCGTCGTTGCCGTCATCGTCAAGATGGACGACGTAGGCCTGTACCTCACCGCGACCGCATCCCGAGTCGGGCAGCAGGTCGGCCGGGGCCTCGTCGCCGCCATGCCGAAATTGCTTTCGCTGCTTTCCACGGTTGGAGTGCTAGCGATGCTGTGGGTGGGCGGGCACATCCTGCGGGCGGGTAGCGATCAGCTGGGCTGGCACACGCTGGAGGGCGTGGTTGGGCACGCTGTGGAGTCCGCGGGTGCCGTACTGGCCTGGCTGGCCGACACCGCCGTGTCGGCGGTGATCGGTTTGGTCGTCGGAGTCGTGGTCGTTGTTTTGATGCGCCTGCTGTCGTTGGTTACCCGATCAGCTTCGTGAGCCAGCCCGGGTCCTGATAATTCACCACCTTGGAGCCGTCCCACACGAACGGCGTGCCATTGGCGTTGAGCCCGGCCAGCGTCTCGTTTCCGGCTGTGATCTTCGCTCTGGCCAGGCCGACGTCATCTCCCGACTTGATACAGGTGATCACCGTCGGGTCGGCGCCGACGGTTTTGGCCAGTTGCGCCAGTTCGCTGTCGGTGCGATCTTCTGCACCGCCCTCCGGGGGCTGGAAGTCGCTGGCGAACAAGCCGGAGTAGAAGTCGTCGTAGATCTTCGGGCTGTTCTGCGCTGCGACGCAGTAGGTAGCCGCTACAGCGCGGGTCGAGTAGTTCTTGCTGTGCGACTTGTCGTCGAGAAAGCTCAGCAGGTGATAGCGCACCGCGAGCTTCTTGTTGTTCACCGCGGTGGCGATATCGCTCGCATTCGACCTGATGAAGCTGCCGCACGGCGGGCAGATGGGTTCGTTGAAAATGTCGATCGTCACCGGTGCCACCGAGCTACCGATGTACACACCGTCGTCGAGGACACGGAGCGCAACCGCGTCCGGCGGCGGTGGTGGTGGTGCCGCCGGGGACGAGTGGGACGACCGGGACGACTGCCACGGATGGGCGACCACGACGGCCACGCCCACGACCGCCGCCACGACGACGCCGGCAAGGCCAACCCACAGCCAGGGCTTGCGCTTGTTTGGGGGCGCCTGAAGCAGCGGTTGACCCCACGAAGCGCCGGACCATCCGGTCGGGTACGGCACGGGAGCCGATTGCGCGGGCCACCCGTGCGGCGCAGAGTGGCTGCCCGGCGCATTCGGCGCAAAACCACCCGGCGGCGGCCCGGCGAACGCGGCCGGCGGACTCGACACCTGGCTGCGCTGCAAAATGTCGGTGGCCCGGTCCCGATCGGGTGAGGCCAGCGCGGCCAAGGCGGCCGCTGACAGATCACCGCAGGTGGCGTAGCGGTCCGCGGGGTTCTTGGCCATGCCGGTGGCGATCACCTGGTCGAAGGCGACCGGAATGCCAGGCCGCAGAGTGCTGGCCCGTGGGATCGCCTGGTTCAGGTGTGCGCTCATCACGCTGATCTGGTCACCGCGATACGGCGGCGATCCCGTCAAACACTCATAAAGCACGCAGGTCAATGCGTAGATGTCGGCCTGATAGGTCACTTCGGCGTCGGTGAACCGCTCTGGAGCCATGTATTTGAAGGTGCCGACCGTGGTGCCGATCTGCGTCAGCTTTTCGTCGGTGGTGGCGCTGGCGATCCCGAAATCGACGAGATAAGCGAAGTCATCCGAGCTGACCAGAATGTTCTCCGGCTTCACGTCGCGATGCAGCACCCCGGCAATGTGCGCGGCATCGAGCGCCGAGCCGATCTGGCGGACGATCGCCACCGCCCGTGGCGGGGACATTGCCCCATAGCGGCTCAACATGCCGGCCACGTCCGAGCCGTCTATCAGGCGCATATCCACATAGAGCTGGCCGTCGATCTCGCCGAAGTCGTGAATCGGCACCACGTGCGGTTCCTGTAGCCGCCCCGCGGTGCGGGCCTCGCGCTGCATGCGCGCGCGGAAGACCGGATCGCCCGACAGCGTCTCAGACATCAACTTCAGCGCCACGATCCGTTCCCGCACCGTGTCTTCAGCCTCGTAGACGTCGCCCATGCCGCCGCGGCCCACCAGCCGCCGCAGCAGGTACTGCCCGAACTGTTCACCCTCCCGCGAATCCGCGGTCGCGTCACCCATCGCCGACTCCTAACCCGCCAACCGCGCGCGTGCCAGGCATAAGGCTAATGGTTTCGGCAACCGCTTGGCGTCCGTCGAAGCAAATCCCAGCAATCTGTGCTCAGCTTGTGAACGGGCTGTCCTTAGATCAGAAATGTGTCGATCGAGGCGATCGGCGTCGCGCCATCACCGACACACGCCCTCTGATGGTTCCTTGTCGCAGATGAGCGCAGCGCTTACGTTGTCGGCGACGCCCAGGCCGCGCAGGCAAAAGCGTAGGGCCCGCTGCCGCACGTCTTCCGGGTCGCAAGTCCCTGTCGCCCATTGGCGTACGACGTTCGCCCACACGACGCCGTGGATCGACATTGCCTCCTCGACCGGATCCCCGTCGGCGAAAAGCCCCAGGCGCGTCCCGTGATCGATTTGTTCGATCAGCGGGCGCACAACCTCGCCGTAGGCGGGCGAGAAAAGTTCGGGTGAGGCAAAGATCTGTGAGTACGCCTCGAGCGACAATTCGCGGGCGTCGACCGGTTGGTCGAAGGCCAAATCCAGGCGCCCTTCGATCCAGGCAACCACAGCGCCAACCGGTCCCTGGCCATGCATTTTCTCTTTCAGCCGCTCCATCTCGGCACGGGCGATTTCCAGGAACATGGCCGTGACTAACTTTTCTTTGGAGTCGAAATGTCGATAGAACGCTCGTGTGCTCAGTTGCGTCCGGGCGAGCACCTGGGCGACACACAACGCGTCCAGCCCGCCTTCACGCACGATGGCAAGTGCAGCCTCCAGGATTGCCTCCTGGATCTGTGGATTCGGTTCAAGTTTGGGGCGGCCCCTATGGACGGCTTCCATTTCGTTAACCCTGATCCTCCCCGCCTCAAGCCGAGGCATCGTACGTGCCCGAATATTCACTGAACGCCTCGCGGACGTGTCCTGGCGTCAGTCCACAGTCGGCAAGGCCGTATGCGTGCGCCGCATCGCTGAACGTAAGCCCAAGCTGCGCATAGCTTCTGGCGACAATGCTCACCGAATCGGTCTGCAGGTCGCCAAAGGAGACGTCGACGAAGCGGTCATCACCGAATTTTCGGCGGAAGTCCATCGCCCGTTCGATGCCCCCTGCCCACCAGGTTAGCCGTTCTGCCCCGAGTTCCGCCAGGTTTGCTGGATCACGATGACTCCAAAGGAATTTGGCGTTCGGGTAAACCTCAACGTCTTGTGAAGCCGGTGGGGCGGCCGATAAGACAGCCTCAGCGATCGAGTGCGGCAGCCACGCCAGCGGGTTCTTGCACGCTTGTGGGCGCGCGTCGATCACGGCCCCTCCCGTCTAGGCAATGAAGGGCAGATTTCGAAAACTATGTTTCCGATGAAAAAAATGGTACACGGGTACAGACGGATGTCAAAGAGCACCCAAAAGCGTGTCGCGCGACGCCTCAGGTCATGCAGACGTTGGAAAACAGCAGAACCGGCCAGGAAACTATCGAGCCCAGGAATGAGACCACCAGGTCGGCACCCTGCATCTGGCGGAGGTGCTCGGTGTGGGTGCACGACCAAATGATCCCGACGATGAGATACGGGGTGCCGAGGATGACCGCGATGCCCATCAGTTCGGCGATGGTCAACTGGTAGCTGAGAAGCTGACGGAGCTTGGTGAGCATCGGTGGTCCTTCGTCGAGATTGCGCCTCGCAGTTATCTTTGCACCCGTTGATAAAGGTGTGAGAATCAAATGGCTCGGAGCCGGCGTGTCCGGGCTTTCAGGAATTCTGCCCTGCTTGGGGGTGCGGTTTTGTCCGTCTGGATTGACCGGGCTGAGCGGGCGATGGCTCCGCTTCGGCGCGTGCTCGCCCACCAGGTCAGCATCGAGGCATTGATCGAGTTGGCGATGTGGCTCGCGATTCCCTACCTGGCCATTGGACTGGTCTGGGCGCTGGTTCATCCCGATCAGACGCAGCTAGTTCAGACACGGCTGGAAAGGGTATTGCCGGCAGGCGGGGACGTCGGGGGCTTCGGGCTGATGATCGCATTTTGGCCGGCTTCGATACAGATCGCGGACGCGTGCCCAGCCAACTGATGGGCGGTATTAGGCTGCGGCCATGCCGATCGACCGTGCCGCGCTCGTTGCGGGCAGCATCCGACTCGCCTCGGGTGTTCAGTTTCTCGTCGACCCGCTGCGTGCGAACCGCCTCTGGGGAGATCCGGAAGTGCCGACGCCGACGGCGCGACTGCTGTTGCGGTCGATGGGATACCGGGACGCGTTGATCGGTGGGCTGCTGGTGACGGCGGGGCTGCGCGGCAAGAATACCCGCGGCTGGTTCCTGGCCTCCGGTGGCGCCGACGCCGCCGATCTGCTCGGCGGGTTGAGTGTCCATCACGAGCTGAGGCGCTCACAACAAATCATCGGCCTTGGTGGCGCCGTCGTCGGCGTCGGCGTCGGGCTGTGGGGTGCGACGCGCCGGACCAAGGCAAGTGAGGCCCCGGCAAGTTGAGCATGCGATTCGGTGTTCTGACCTTCGTCACCGACGACGGCATTGGCCCGGTGGAGCTCGGCCAGGCACTTGAGCAGCGCGGATTTGACTCACTCTTCCTCGCCGAGCACTCCCACATCCCCGTCGACGCGAAGACTCCGTATCCGATGGGTGGCCCGATCCCAGCGAAGTACTACCGCACCCTGGATCCGTTCGTGGCGTTGACGGCGGCGGCGGTCGCCACTCAGACACTGGTATTGGGCACCGGCATCGCGTTGCTCCCGCAACGCGACCCGATCCTGACGGCCAAAGAGGTTGCGTCGCTTGATCTCGTGTCCGGGGGGCGATTCCGCTTCGGGGTCGGCGTGGGCTGGTTGCGCGAAGAGATCGCCAACCATGGTGTCGATCCTGCGGTGCGCGGACGCGTGTCTGACGAGCGGCTGCGCGCGATGATCGAGATCTGGACGCAGGAGAAGGCCGAATTCCACGGGGAATTTGTGGAGTTCGACCCGATCTACAGTTGGCCGAAGCCGGTGACGAAGCCGTATCCGCCGCTTTATATAGGGGGCGGCCCTGCGATTTACCCGCGCATCGCCCGGCTGAAGGCCGGGTGGCTCTCGATGACCCCGTCATCGAAGGTCCTCGCGGGTCAACTCGCGAAACTGCACGCTGTCGCCGAACACGACGTTCCGGTCATCAACATCCATACGGGCGAACTGACGGCGAAGGCTGTTGCAGGCTACGCAGAACTCGGAGTGGAAAAAATTCTGCTAGAACTGCCGACCGAGCCTCGCGACGAGACGCTTCGAATTCTCGATCAGATGCAAGCCGAGCTGGCGAAGCTTTCCTGGTGAACGGCACGCTACCGATTCTTGATCGACCGTGGCGGCGCCCGGGGGTGCTGCCATACCTGATCAAGCGCGTGCGCGGAGTGCTCCGTCCGCCGATCACGGTGTACCAGGCGCCGTCGGACATAGTGGCCGATCGCGACCTGCCCGTCATAACGAGAGACGGAACGACGTTGCGGGCCAACGTGTATCGTCCTCAGGGCGACGCCCGCAGGCCGGTGATCCTCTCGATTCATCCGTACGGGAAGGATAATCTGCCAGCGCGCCGCCGCGGCCGGTGGACCTATTCGTTTCAGTACCGCATCATGCGACAGCCCGAACCGCTGCGGTTCTCGTCGCTGACGGGCTGGGAGGCGCCCGACCCGGCCTGGTGGGTCGAACGGGGTTTTGCCGTGGTGAACGCCGACTTGCGCGGGTGCGGCCACTCCGAGGGCACCGCGCAACTGCTGTCGCCACAGGAGGGGCGTGACGTTTACGACGTTGTGCAGTGGGCCGGCGAGCAGCCGTGGAGCGATGGTCGGGTCGTGATGGTCGGGGTGTCCTATCTGGCAATCAGCCAGTACGGTGCCGCGGCTCTGAGGCCGCCGGCTCTTCGCGCGATTGTTCCTTGGGAGGGCTTCTCCGACCCCTACCGCGACTTCGCAATGCCGGGAGGCATCCGCGAAAAGGGATTTATGCGGGTCTGGGGCACTGTGCTGCGACGCACTATCCGGCAAGGGTATGACCTGCTGGCGATGCAGCGAGCACATCCACTTCGCGACGGGTTTTGGGCGTCGCTGGCGCCCGACCTGTCGAAAATCGATGTGCCGGTGCTCGTGTGCGGCAGCTTCACTGACCAGTCGCTGCACACCCGTGGATCCATGCGGGTGTTCACCACCGCCGGTTCCGCGCACGCGCGCCTCTACACCCACCGCACCGGCAAGTGGTCGACGTTCTACTCCGACGAAGCGCTCGACGAACAACTCACTTTCGTCCGCGGTGTGCTCGACGGTTCGGCGCCCGCTCGACGATCGGTGCGCCTCGAGGTGCGTGAGGACGGACGCACAATCACCACCGTCCGAGAGGAATCCGAGTGGCCCTTGGCTCGGACGGTATGGCGGCCGCTCTATCTGACCGCACCCGGTTCACTCGCGGAAGAGCCGCCGACAGCGGGCGGGCGCATCTCATTTCCTACCCGATCGCGAGCGGCGGCGTTCACCTGGACCTTCGCCGAGGACACCGAGTTAACCGGCCCGATGAGTGTGCGGTTATGGGTCGAAACCACTGACTGCGATGACGCTAATCTCTTTGTCGGAGTGGAGAAATGGCGCGCCGGCAGGTTCGTCCCATTCGAGGGATCGTTCGGCTACGGCCGCGACCGGGTGGCCACCGGATGGCAACGAGCGGCGCTGCGGCGGATTGACCCCGGTGAGTCCCAGCCCTGGGAGCCGGTACCAACCTTTACCGACCCGCAGCCGCTGAGCCCCGGCGAGATCGTCGCGGTCGACGTCGCATTGGGCCCTTCGGCGACCTTGTTCCGCGCGGGAGAACAACTGCGCCTGCTTGTTGCGGCGCGATGGCTGGCCCCCGTCAATCCGCTCTTCGGAGCGTTTCCATCCCGCTACGCGCGATCGCCTCGCGGCACAGTCACCCTGCATTGGGGCCAGGATCGTCCAGCGCATCTGCTGATTCCAGAGATCCCAGCCCCACCCGTATTGTGAAGTCGCTACGAATAGGGGAATAGAACAATGGATGACCAGGCCAACAGCCAGGCGGTGGATCCCGCCGATGTCGGTTCCCGCATCGATCCGGTGCTTGCCCGGAGTTGGCTGTTGGTCAACGGCGCGCAACCCGAGCGCTTTCGGTCGGCGTCGCACTCTCGCGCCGACATCGTCGTTCTCGACATCGAGGATGCCGTCGCACCCAAAGACAAAGACCCGGCCCGCGACAACGTAGTTCGTTGGCTTGGTGCCGGAAACACCGACTGGGTTCGCGTCAATGGCTTCGGCACGCCTTGGTGGGCCGACGATTTAGCCGCGTTGGTCAATACTCCCGTCGGCGGTGTGATGCTGGCGATGGTCGAATCGGTGGACCATGTCACCGAGACCGCGAAACGACTGCCCAACGTGCCGATCGTGGCGCTGGTGGAAACGGCCCGGGGTCTCGAGCGCATCGCCGATATCGCCGCGACTAAGGGCACTTTCCGGCTGGCCTTCGGCATCGGCGATTTTCGCCGGGACACCGGCTTTGGCGACGACCCGTCTACCCTGGCCTATGCACGGTCACGCTTCACCATTGCCGCCAAGGCGGCCAACCTGCCCAGTGCGATCGATGGGCCAACCATTGGTTCCAACGCGCTGAAGCTCATCGAGGCCACGGCTGTGTCCGTCGAATTCGGGATGACGGGCAAGATCTGCCTCTCACCGGACCAATGTTCGGTGGTCAACGGTGGACTATCGCCGTCGCAGGACGAAATTTCCTGGGCTAAAGAGTTTTTCGCCGAGTTCGAACGTGACGGGGGAGAGATCCGAAACGGTTCCGACCTGCCGCGGATCGCCCGGGCCACCAAGATTCTCGAGTTGGCTCGCTCGTACGGCATCGAGGCATCCGATTTTGACGACGATTCGGTTCACACGCCCGCTCCGTCGGATACCTATCACTACTGAGTGCTAGGCCGCGTGCCGAGCGAGCGCAATGCCGACTCGGACCTCGATATCGCTGATCGTGATCTCCGGCCCCCGCGGCGGGGCCCCAGAACGGTATCGCCTACCCGTCGGAGTAGTGAATTCAGCTGTGTGCGTGTGGTTTTTGTCGATGCTTGTGCTGACCCGCCAGCCGGCGGCTTCCTTGGCGTAATTGCAGCGCTCGCACAACCCCAGCCCGTTCTCGACGGTAGTCGGGCCGCCTTCGGCCCAGGGTTGAGCATGGTCGCGGTGTCGAATCGGCGCGTCGCAGTATGGAGTGCGGCAACGTTGGTCCCGCAGCTCGATGAAGGTGGCCAGGCCGCGAGGAAACACGCGCGCCCGTGATTCCATCGACACCAGTGCCCCGCTCCGGGGATGACTGTAGAGCCTGCGCAGCGTCGCCCGGGACCGCCGGTCGGCGACGGAGCGCGCCACCATTTCGCGGGCGACAGCCGCGGGGATCGGACCATAGCCGGAGATATCAGCCGGCGTGTTGTCGCCGCCCAGCAACGTCTCGTCCGACAGGACCAGGTTGACCGCAATCGGAGTCGGAACAGCCGATTCACGGCCAGTGACCCGTTCGACCAGGGTGTCTGCCATGACCTGTCCGCGGGATCGCCCGTCGCTGCGGGTGTCGGCTTCGCGACGCAGCGCCGCGAACACCGAAACGCCCTGGGCTACCGGCAACAGTGCAGTCACGTATGTCATGGTGTCGGGTGCGGGCCGAATGGTGACCGTGCGTTCTTCCTCGGCCTTGGCGGCTCGGTCGACGACGGCATGCGGGTCCAGCCGATAGGCGATCGCCTTGGCGGCGGCGGCCACCCGTGCATCGCCCATCCCGTCGAGGCCTGCCGGGTCGCCGCACATCTCGGCGTCTAGCGTGCGCCGGTCGTCAATCTCCAAACAGGCGCTTTCGCGGACGATCAGGGTGGCGCGCCACTCCGAGAGGGCCCCGGATTCCAGCGCGCGCAGCGTATGCGGCATCTCGTGCACGAGGGCCTTCGCAAAGCCGAGATGCCGCCCGCCCCGGGCAGGTGAGTCCCGTCGCGCCAGCGCGATCTCGCTGGCCACACCACGTCCGCGCCGCGCGGCCGGCATACCGGTGGCCGCTTCGGCGGCCCGACGTGCCGCGTCCAGAGCGGCCGCAGCTCGAGCCTGGCCTGCCGAGGCGGCCGATTTGACTCTCTCCAGCTCCGCTATGCAGTCGATCAATGCTGATTCGTCGGCCTCGGATAGGTCAGCTCCGGGGTCAACGGACATCAAAGAATCGAACATGTGTTCGACATTACCAGAAAAGCCGTAACTCTGCCTGTGTCATCTCCCAAGACATCGGTGACAGTTCTGTATCAGGACATCGGTGACGGTTGGTGTGTCAGGACTTCGGTGACGGTTGTCCGGTCTTGGGACGCGGGCCGCGGGGTTGGCCGTTTCCGACGTATTTGATGCCGGGTGCAGGTCGGGTGTGCTCGGCGAGGACCTCGCCCTCTAGGTCGGTGACGATGATCGTGTCGCCGGTCTTGTCACCGTCGCTGATAACGAGGACCTGTTGAAAGCGACGTTGCGCATCGACTAGGTAGGTGACTGAATCCAGCCCGATGGTTCCCGCCGTGGTCACGGTTCTGACTTGGTATCGGCGGGCAGATCGGTGGGTGGCTGCGCTCGGGGGAGCTGGTATGGGCTCGGGCCGGGCACTTCGTAGACCGGCCGGCTAGGTTTCGGCCGGGGTGGATCGGCTTTCGGGGTCGCTTCCCACGCTGCCAGCGGAGTCACACGCCCGGGCAGCCCTTGGTGGGGACGCTCGGTGTTGTAGATGTGGTCGAACGCGTCGACTTGAGCTTGGAGTTCGGGCAGCGACTCCGCGAGCGGTTGCTTGTCGAGGTAGCGGAACAGGGTCTGGTGGAAGCGTTCGTTCTTGCCCTGGGTGGTCGGCTTGTAGGGCTTGCCGGTGATCGCCTCCACGCCCAGGGCGCCCACGTGACCGACGAGTTGGCCGATGTACCCGCGCCGCGAAGGGTTCAACGCGATCCCATTGTCGGACAGGAGTCGTTGGGGCACGCCGTGGGCGGCGATGGCCTTGTCCACCAGAATGATTGCGTCCTTGGCGGTCTCACCGAATGCGACGTGGGAGGCGACCGCATAGCGGGAGTGGTCGTCGATGAGCTGGAAGATCACGCACTTACGGCCGCCGCTGAGCACGTACTCGGTCGCGTCGAGTTGCCAGCACGCATTGGGGGCCGGGTAGACGAACCGCCGCCATGCCGAGCGAGGCTTCTTCTTGGGCTCAAGACGAGCCACGCCAGCCTCGCGGAAGATGCGTGCCAGCGACGCCACGGAAGGGACTTGTCCCAGGCCCATCGCGTGCATCTTGTCGTGCACGCTGATCGGCCCATGGTCCAGGCCGGAGGCCTCCAGCGCAGCCCGTACTGCCACTGCCCGTTCCTTGACCTCATCGCTCAACTTCGACGGACTCGACTTCGGTCGTCGGGTCTTGGGTTCGAGCACCGCGGCCGGTCCGTCGGTCTTAGCGCGTTTGCGCAACTCGTAGAACGACTTGCGGGTGATGCCGTGCTCGGCGCAGAACGTCGAGACCGCCCCGCGGGGTGCGTCATCGGGCCACTGCGAGATAGCAAGGCGGACGAGAGGATCGATAGGTTCATTGACAGCCACCACCCGAGCCTTGGGCCAGAAGTGTCACCACCAAGACCACACCAACCGTCACCGATGTCCTGACACAGAACTGTCACCGATGTCCTGAGACATCACAGCTAACTCTGCCAAGCTCCCGTAGCGGTCCTGGCGAAGCTGCTCAGCAGCCGCCGGCGGGCGTGGGACGATCGTCGGATGCACCTGGGGTTGCATGCGCTGGGAATCGGTGCCGGTGCCGACCGGGCGGTGATCGACGCCGTCGCGTCCGCGGCGGACGGCTGTGGTTTCACCACCCTTTGGGTGGGTGAACACGTCGTGATGGTCGACCGATCCGAGTCGCGCTACCCGTATTCCGACGACGGCGTCATCGCCGTTGCAGCCGAAGCTGATTGGCTCGACCCGATGATCACGTTGAGCTTCGCGGCGGCCGCCTCGTCTCGGATCAACCTCGCCACCGGCGTGTTACTGCTGCCCGAACACAACCCGGTGGTGGTGGCCAAACAGGCCGCGAGCCTGGATCAGTTGAGTGGCGGACGGCTCACCCTCGGCGTGGGCGTCGGATGGTCCAAGGAGGAATTCGACGCGCTCGGAGTGCCGTTCGCGCATCGCGGGGCCCGCACCGCCGAATACGTGGCCGCGATGCGCACAATGTGGCGCGACGACATCGCCTCGTTCGACGGGAAGTTCGTGGGCTTCGACTCGATCCGGGTCAACCCCAGGCCCGTTCGCGATCGTCGCATCCCCGTCGTGGCGGGGGGCAATAGCGATCCGGCGCTGCGGCGGGTGGCGGCTTGGGCGGACGGTTGGTACGGGTTCAACCTCGATGGCGTCGCCGCGGTGCGCGAGAGCGTCGAGAAGCTCGAGCGGCTATGCGCCGAATCGGGGCGCGATCGTGCCGAGTTGCGGCTGGCCGTGGCCTTGAGTGCCCCCCAAGTTGAAGACGTCAAGGCGCTCGCCAAGTTAGGCGTCGACGAATTGGTTCTCGTCGAGGCGCCGCCGGATAATCCCGACGCCGTATCCGGCTGGGTCGCGGCGCTGGCCGACCGGTGGATGCCGCCGGCTACCGGGTGATCGCTTCCAGCGCAGATGCCGTATCGAGGTCGGCGTAGGCGAACGAATACTTCTGCGCCAGCGAGACGGCGATATCGCGCCGCTGCCATGCGCCGGCGCTGGCGGTGACTAGCCACAACATCAGCCCATGCGCCACCGACGCCCGGTAGCGCAGCCAGATCTCGTCCGAACTCGGCAGCTCGCCGGCGGGCAGCCCGAGCGCGCCGCGGTACTCCTCGAGGAGGTCGCGCTCGCTGCGGCGCCGATCCTCAACCGTCAAGGCGCCCTGCAGGAAGTAGCCCACATCCAGCGACCAATTGCCCCGACGTGCGACCTGCCAGTCGAGGAAGCCGACCTCACCGCTCGGCAGCAGATAGGTATTGCCGATATGCGGGTCGCCGTGCAGCAGCGTCTGCGGCGACGTCGTCAGAGTGCTGATGTAGGGCTTCCAGATGGAATCGATCAGCTGGTCGATGGTCAGCGACAGGACCTCTTCGGGCGCGTCGTCGCCCAGTTGTTCCAGCGCGGCCGGCAGGGGTGCCGCCTGCATGCCTTCCCACGTCAGGAACGGTTCGAGCCATCCCAGGGCTGGCTCACGCAGCACACGTTGGCCCCAATACTTGCCATGCATGCGCCCCAGGCCACGCACGCCCGTGGCGACTTGCTCGACGGTCATGGGTCGGGTGCCATCGCGGGGATCGGCGCCCCGCGCGGTGAGATCCTCCATGATCATCACGAAGTCGTAGTCGGCCTCGTCGATTGCGGCGCTGTAGACGATGGGGTGTTCCAGGGGCAGCGGCACTTCGTTGATAAATAGTCGCGGCTCATGAAACATGCCGCTGGTCATGCGAATCAGCGCTTTGTGCGCGGGATCGGCGGCCTTGGCGAACACGGTTGCCGGTCCGTCGCCAGCGGAGTAGGTCACGCCCAACCGGGCGCGCCGATTCGTTCCGTCGTCGCGGCCCTCGACCGTTACCGCCTCGACCGTGGCGCCGGGGTGGTCGGCAGCCAGTGCCGCCGACATCCACTCGGGTGTGATCTCATCCCAGTTCTTGGGCACTGACCGGGCGGTGGTCGTCAATGGCGGTCCTTTCGTCCAACGCGACAGTGAGAGAAACGACACGTATCGTTTCCTAAATGACGGTAACTGTAGACCGCGTCGGCCGCCCACGCGATGCTCAGTTGCACGTCGCGATCCTGGCCGCCACTCGCGAACTTCTGGCGACGGGCAGTTACGCCGAGCTGTCGATGGAAAGCGTCGCGGCGCGCGCTCGCGTTGGGAAGAAGACCCTCTATCGTCGATGGTCGTCGAAGGCACCACTGGTCGCCGAGGCGGTCCTGCAGGCCTACGGAGGGTCGGGATCGTTTCCTGTCGCCGACACCGGAGACGTCCGGGAAGACCTGTGCTCGTGGCTGGACGAGCACGCCGAATTCCTCGCCGAGCCGCCCAACGCGGCGTTGGTGCGGGCCCTTATCGCCGCCGCGGCGGCCAGTCCGTTAGATGGCGCGGCCCTGTATCAGCAGCTGAGCGCACCCCAGCACGCAGGCTTGATGACGCGACTTCGCCAAGCCGTCGACGAGGGGCAAATCCGCACCGTCACGGACCTCGACGCCGTCGCCGACGCGTTGATCGGCACGTTGTTGTTCCACGCGCTAACGCGCGTGAGCACAGGCGCGAAGGCCCAGTTTGACGGGCTGCTCGACGCGCTGCTCGATGGCGCGTGTCAGTAGTCGTGCCGCGCCAGCGTGATGTCGCCGAATCGTTGGTTCTCGTCGAGGGATAACGCCGCCGGGACCATCTCACTGGTCACCAGCCCGTGGCTGCCCGTCAACTCGTCGACGATATCGAAACTGCGGGCAATCGACTCCGGCGTGTCGACGATGATGGTTGCCACCGGAACCCGCCGTGCAAGCTGAAATAGCTTGTCTCCGTGCGGTTTATGATCACCGTAGAATCCCCACATGCCGCGCAGCGCCGTCGCCCCGCGGGCCGTCCCGGAGCGCAGCAATTGTTGGACTAGCGCGCGGTGGATCGGCAGCCCGTCGTGCCGGATGGCTTCGGCGGTGTACACCATCAGCTTCTGCCACAGGGCGCGTCCTTGGTCGTCGGTGGCCGGCAGCTGCTGCGGGCGTGCGAACAGCTCGCCGTCGCGTTTGCACAGTCGCACCCGTTCGACGGTCAGCAATGGGTTGGGGATCACAGCGGCGAGTTCCGTTGCGGCGGCTGAAACTTGCGCCGTCGACCCGATGGCGATGATCATCACCGGAACATTGACATTGCGGCCGAAAAAGCGGGCCCGGCAGCGCTCGCCATGTGCGGTGCCGTCGACGCCGAGAAGCACTATGGCACCAGCGAATCCGTGTCGATACAGCAGTTCGCATATCGCGTAGTGCGCCTGCTTGCCTGCGACGCGCTCCTGGCGGCCCACGTAGACGGTGAGTTTGGCGGCGTCCCCGTTGTGGCCACCGTTCTGGTCGATGAGGTCGCGCAGCACGCTGGTGCCCAGTTGCGGGGTGACCAACCGGGCCCGCTCCAGGGTCACCAGTCCGCTGCCGGTCATTGCGGCGACGTCGTTGACCAGGGATCGGATCTTCGGTTCGATGTCGACCGCAGCGATCGCCACCGCCGGATCCTCGGACAAGCTCAGCGATACGTCGCTGCGTAGTTCGTGGCTCGGCCCAAAACTGGCGATACCGCGCAGCATTACGCTGGTCGCGACATTGCTGGTGCCGAACAGATCCAGCATCGCGTCGGCCAGAAACCGGCCCTCTTGGTCCCCTTTGCCGACTGCGCGTTGGCGCTCGGCGAAGTAGGTGGTCAACTTCAAGCACGGCTGGTTCATAGCTGCTCCGCAACCCATTGTCCGAGAAACGCCGCGGCAATACCGAGCAGCACGCTGACGACGATATTGGCGGCGGCCGCCCACGTCTGGCGCTCCTCGCCGAGCCTCTGGGTTTCCAGCATCCAAGTGGAAAAGGTGGTGTAAGCGCCGACGAACGCGGTGCCGGCCAGCAGGGCCGCCTCCTTGCTCAAGGCCAGGCCGCCGAGGAACCCCAGCAGCGCGGCGCCGCTGATGTTCACCGTCAGCGTGCCGAACGGAAATGGGCGCGCCAAACGGCGCGCCACCGAGCGATCCACCAGGAAACGCATTACCGACCCGATACCGCCGATGACCATGACGCCGGCCCAGGTCAAGATCGTCGTCCCGGTCATGAGCGAACACGCACCCGGCGCACGAAAGCGGTGGCCAGGTGTACCGCCAGGAGCCCCAGCACGATGCTGGTCATGGTGTAACACGCGGCCAGTGCCCAGTGGCCGCTTTTCGATCATCCTCAGAGTCTCGACCTGCATCGTCGAGAAGGTGGTTAATCCACCGCAAAATCCGGTGCCGAGCAGGGGCCGCCGGTAGCTCGACAGCGGCAGGCGTTCCAGTAGGCGGGTCGTGAAGTAGCCGACCAGGAAGGCGCCGACGATGTTGACGGTGAACGTCGGCCATGGCCACTTCGACGGATCGGGGACCGCGAGCGTGCCCAGCGTCGCTCGCGCGAGGGCACCCAGCGCCCCGCCGGCGAAGATCGCGGCCAATTCGCGATAGTCGTGGCTCGCCACAGGTCAAATCCTTCCGATATGCCGGTGAACGCTTTGCAGCATAGGGCGACAGGCGATCCGGGCAGGGGCAGAATCGGCAGGCATGGCCCACCCGCGTGCCGGTCAGCCGGCCCAGCCCGAAGACCTTGTCGATCTGCCTCATCTGGTAACCGCGTACTACTCGATCCAACCCGATCCCGACGACGTCGCTCAACAGGTGGCGTTCGGCACGTCGGGTCACCGCGGCTCAGCGCTCAACGGGGCATTCAACGAAGCCCATATCCTGGCGATCACCCAAGCCATCGTCGAGTACCGGGCCGCACACGGCACCACCGGGCCGTTGTTCATCGGCCGTGACACCCATGGGCTCTCGGAGCCGGCATGGGTGTCGGCGCTCGAGGTGCTCGCCGGCAACGACGTCGTCGCCATGATCGACGCTGCCGACCGGTACACGCCGACACCGACGATCAGCCACGCGATCCTGACCTACAACCGCGGACGCACCGAGGCGCTGGCCGACGGGATCGTCGTGACGCCGTCGCACAACCCGCCCTCCGACGGCGGCTTCAAGTACAACCCACCCAACGGCGGGCCGGCCGATACCGACGCGACCAACGCAATCGCCAAGCGTGCCAATGAGATTCTGCGTGCCGGGGGCTCGGGGGTGAAGCGCATCCCGCTGGCCCGGGCGCTGCAGACGGTCCAGCGCCACGACTATCTGGACAGCTACGTCGACGACCTGCCCAACGTGGTCGATGTCGACGTGATCCGCAAAGCCGGAGTGCGGATCGGCGCCGACCCGCTCGGCGGGGCCAGCGTGGACTACTGGGCCGCGATCGCCGAACGGCACAACCTCGACTTGACCGTGGTCAATCCGCTGGTCGACGCGACGTGGCGGTTCATGACGCTCGACCACGACGGCAAGATCCGGATGGACTGCAGCTCCCCGGATGCGATGGCTGGGCTTATCCGAACGATGTTCGGCAACCCTGATCGGTACCAGATCGCCACCGGCAACGACGCCGATTCCGACCGGCACGGCATCGTCACCCCGGACGCGGGGCTGATGAACCCGAACCACTATCTGGCGGTGGCCATCGACTACCTCTACACCCATCGGCCGTCCTGGCCGGCGGGCATCGCCGTCGGCAAAACCGCGGTCAGCTCCTCGATCATTGATCGGGTGGTCGCCGGCATCGACCGCAAGCTGGTCGAGGTGCCGGTCGGGTTCAAGTGGTTCGTCGACGGCCTGATCGGCGGCACTATCGGCTTCGGTGGCGAGGAGTCGGCGGGGGCGTCGTTCCTGCGTCGCGACGGATCGGTGTGGACCACCGACAAAGACGGCATCATCCTGGCGTTGCTGGCCTCGGAGATCCTGGCCGTCACCGGCGCCACGCCGTCGCAGCGTTATCAGGAGCTGGCCGACAAGTACGGCACCCCGTACTACGCGCGGGTCGACGCCCCGGCTGATCGTGACCAGAAAGCGCGGCTGGCCAAGCTGTCGCCCGAGCAGGTGAATGCCACCGAGTTGGCGGGTGAGCCGATCACCGCGAAGCTGACCACCGCGCCCGGCAACGGTGCACCGCTGGGCGGACTCAAGGTGACGACGGCCAACGCATGGTTTGCCGCCCGGCCATCCGGAACCGAGGACGTCTACAAGATCTACGCCGAATCTTTCAACGGGCCCGCTCACTTGGCGGAGGTGCAGCAAGCCGCTCGAGAGGTGGTGAATAAAGTCATCGGGTGACCATTTGCCTCCGCCATGCCCGCCCGGGGGGGCGTGGACTCCGTTCTGACCGGCTACCGCGCGAAGTCT
>CAVPVJ010000008.1:0-163176 GCA_963709125.1 uncultured Actinomycetota bacterium | reverse complement strand
CGGCACGGTGGGTGCGGAAGCCGTGGGTGCGGGCGACGGCGGCGGCGCGGGGGCCGCGGGCGGTGGGGAGAAAGAGGTCAGCCCGGCGGGCGGCATGAGACTCGGCGTTGCAACGGGTGCCAGCGCCGGCACAACAACCGGTGGCGGCAGCGCGGCCAGCCCGGCCAGCCCCCCCAGCCCGGCTAGTCCTGCAGGGGCGACGGCGGGCAGAGCCGCGATTGCCAGCGCCGGGCTGTTGACCGTATAGGCAACGACTTCTGCGATGTGGGTGGGGAAATCGAATAGTTCCCAGCTGATCAGCCATTGAAAGGCCTGCACCGGGTTTTGCGTGAGGTCCACCGCGAAATTCTGAAAGTCCTCAAACAGTTCGAGGGTTCGCGCGATCCAAAACGATGTGGTTCCGGGGTTGACGAACGAGTCGTAGGTGGCTCCGTTGATGGTGCCGCCGGCGGGACTCCAATTGATGCCGAAGTGCTGCAGCAAGCTGGCAATGACGTTATCGAACGGAAGATCGATCGTCGGATCGTGGGCAAGTTGGCTATTTCCGATGCCGAAGCTTTGCAGGACATTCACCAGCTGCTGTGGAACCCCGAGCGGGTTGTCGCTATAGCCCTGGGTGAGGATCTGGTTCGCGATCTGCTGCTGGATCTCCAGCGGGTTTTGCAGGAACGCCTCAACCTGGTGCACAAACTCTTGCAGAACCTGCTGCTCGGAGTTCAAGATTTGCGGCGCCGGAGTGGTTTGCGGCGTGGACGCGACTGCAGTCGTTGATACCGCTTGATAGGTCCCCATCGTGGTGGCGGCCTGAATCCACATCCGCACGTAGTCGGCCTCGTTGAGCGCGATCGGGATCGTATTGATGCCAAAGAAATTCGTGGCCGACAGCACCCCGTGGATCGCGTGGTTGGCGGTCAGTTCGACGAGTGTCGGCATGGCAGCCAAAGCGGCGGTATAGCTCGCGGCAACGGTCTCCAGCCGCGACGCGGTGGCCACGCTGTTCGCGCTGGCCTGCACCAACCACGCCAGATATGGGGCGTGCGCGGCCACATACGCCTCCGCACTCGGCCCATCCCATGCCCCCGCCTGCACCGACGCCAACACCGCGCTGAGTTCTTCTGCTACGGAAGCATATTCAGCGCTTAACGCATTCCATCCCCCGGCCGACGCAAGCAACGGCCCCGGTCCCGGCCCGCTGCTGAGCAGCGCCGAGTGCACTTCCGGCGGCGAAGCCATCCAGATCGGCGCCGTCATGGGCCGTTCCGACCCACCCGGTACAACGCGACCACAGGCACTCCTCGGGCTGAGAGATTTCACCAGACCGAACAGAGCTTAATGAATATGATTGTCGTTATCAACACGACGGCATCATGGGCGCGTCGCGCGGGCCTCGCGGCTACACCAACGGGCGGCCCGTCCTGATCCTGCGGTCCACGTCCCACAGCAACACGTTGAACGGGAACCGCCGGACAAACCGGGGCATGAGGCGGTTAGCCGTGCGCAACACGGCCATCAGCCGGTCGAACCGGCGTTGCCGGGCGGCGTCCCACGGCAACCGCATCTGGTCGCGGAATTGCTGCGGCAGGAACCCGGTGGTGATCAGCAACGAGAAGTCGTCTGACCGACGCTGTAGCGGTCCCGGAAGCCGCACCCCGCGCATCCGCCCGGCCGCGATCGGATAAAGATATTCGCGGACGGTGTCGTCGATGTGCACCTTGGCCAGCGACGCCTGCCAGTAGCGGTCGAAGGCCGCCCGGTCCGGCGGCCACATCTCCGGCGGCACCTGCAACGTGGTCGCCAGCGTCATGCCGTCGCGGTAATGCCGGTCGGCGTCCTCATCGTCCAGTTCACCAACGAAGATACGGTGAATGTCGAGGCCGCCCTTGTATAAACAGGCGCCCACCCAGAGCTGCAGGTCACGGTCGAACGCGTTGTACCGCACCGGGCTGTCGGGGGTGGAGTAGACCTGAGCGTGCGCACGATTTACCCCGTCGCGGAAGGCCTTCTTCTGGGCGTCGCTGCCGGCAGTAGCCACCGCAAGGTAGGTGAAGGTGGTGCGGGCCCGTTTGATCGGATGCCGATCCGTGCGCCCGCTCTCGACGCGGCTCTCCAGCACGCCGTAGCCGACGCCGGGTTGCGCTAGCTCCATGATCACGTTCGCCGGGCCCGCCAGCAGGGCCACCCCCATGAGGCCGTCGTCGACACCGATCCCCCGTTTCCCGCGGCCCGACTGCGGGCGGCGTGGATCGGCCGGATCGGCCACGGGGCGCTCCACCTGTCGAGCGGACTCGAGAATCGCCATCTACGAACCTCCTGCTGGACTGGCGGCGCAATTGTGAGAACAGCTGTTTCCTGATACTTGTCGCCGCCTCGCCCCGCTGTCAAGATGGGTGCTATGGCTCCCCGGACCGACGCGTCGAGCGCCCGGCCATACCGCGGAGTGCGTGCCGACGAGCGACTGGCCATGCGCCACAGCCGATTCCTGGCCGCCGGCCTGGACCTGCTGGGGGCCGAGCAACAAGACATCTCGGAGCTGACGGTTCGGGGCATCTGCCGCGAGGCCGGCCTGGCAGTCCGCTACTACTACGAAAGCTTCACCGACAAAGACGAATTCGTCGGCGCGGTTTTTGATTCGGTGGTCGACCGAACTGGCCGCCACCACCCAGGCCGCAGCGGAAACGCTGCCGTGGCGCGAGCGAACGCGAGCGGGGATGGCCAACATCGTGCGGACCATCGACGGCGACGCGCGTGTCGGGCGCCTGCTGTTCAGCGCGCAGCTGGCCAACCCGGTCATCGTGCGCAAGCGCGCGGAATCCACGGCATTGTTCGTCATGCTGTCCGGCCAGTCCGTCGGCGACGCGCTGCAGATGCCTGCGAACGACCACATCAAGGCGGCCGCGCACTTCGTGGTGGGCGGCGTCAGTCAAACGATCAGCGCCTGGCTGGCCGGCGACGTGAAACTGGGACCGGACGAGCTCGTCGATCAGCTGACGTCGCTGCTCGACGATCTCGCCGACCCGAAGCTTGCCGGGCCGAGCATTACGGAAACAGTGGCAGCTGCAACAGCGACATCCCCGGATCCAGCCGCCACAGCCGCATCATCGTAAGCCGCATGATGCGCAGAGCGCCGGTGATCATGAAGATCGCCAACGGCAGCTCGATCCCGAACGCCGTGATCAACGACAGCCGGATGTCATTGGGCCCGGCGGTCATGAGGTCGAACCACGCGTCGCAGATCAGCAGCACCCCGGAGGTGAATGCCGCAAGAAGCAGCACCTGGCGGCGCAGGTATCCGGACACGGCGGTTGCCAACATGAACCCGACCAGCAGAGCGTCGAAGCCCAACCAGGTAGCAGTCCAATTGTGGGCAACATAGTTCTCCGGCAGCGTCATAGAGAGATACCCAAGCCAGGGGATCATCGCGATCGAGCCGCCGATCATGAGACTCAATCGGATACGTCGCATCCGATTGAGCACGACAGGGTCGATCATGTCGCTGAGGGGCTGGCGCAGCCGGGTAATCAACTCGCGTCGTTGCTCGGGCGACAACGCCGCGATCTGCAGGTCGGTCAAAATACCGTCGGTCGTCATGCACATCCCTAGTTAAGGCACGTTTCGCCGATTAGCGTCCCGCCGTCACCGGAGGTCGCCGTTCGGTCGCGGTCTTCGTTACGGTCTGGGTGGCTTGGTCGGTGAATTATTCTATTCAGCACGCGAATTCGAGCGGGATGCCGAGGATCCCGCCGAGCTCGAACTCGGCGTCGGTGCGGTGCGGCTCGATCATCCTGCGGCTCCCATCGGTCCCCGGCGCGGGCGGCGGGGATCTTTGCCAAGAGACGATCTGAATCTAACATCAGGTTCAGCTTTGCTCCAGGGAGGCGCCCAAGGTGCCGGCCGTGCCTCAGCCGACGGAAGGACCGGCCGACTTCCCTACGCACCGGGCGGAGAAGCGCGGGATTCGATCGATGCGGCCACCCGAAAGATGTTCGCGCGCAAGGGCATCCTGGCGATGATCCGGCAGCGCGGCTTGCGCTTTCGCGATGAGGTCAACCCGCGAGCGCTGCCGGTGACCTGCGCGCAGCGAGCAGGCCGACACAATCGCCAAGTGGATCAACAAGCGGTGGCGCTGAGAGTTCTCGCCCACTTCGTGCCGGGCCAGAAGGTGCTTGAATTTCTCGCACCCGAGGCCGATTGGCTCGACATCCGGTGGTGCGCCGACGATGACTCTCCCGAGTCGGAGGCCAGCTTCTACCGGGAATTGCCTGACGCGGAGGTGATTTGGCATGTGCTCCGTCCGCTGTCGGGTGACGACCTGCGGCGGGCGGAGCGGCTGCGGCTGGTGCAGAAGCTCGGCGCCGGGGTGAACACCATCGACGTCGAGACCGCGACGAAGCGCGGTATCGCAGTCGCGAACATGCCCGGTGCCAACGCCCCGTCGGTCGCCGAGGGCACAGTGCTGTTGATGCTGGCCGCAATGCGGCGACTACCGGTTTTGGATCGCGCGACCCGCCAGGGCCTCGGCTGGCCGACGGACCCGGAACTCGGCGAGTCGGTACGCGATCTCGGCGCCTGCACCGTCGGGCTGGTCGGCTACGGCAACATCGCCAAGCGCGTCGCACAGCATGGTCGCGGCGATGGGTGCGACAGTGCTGCACACCAGCACCCGCGACGACGGGCGCCCCGACTGGCGGCCGCTGCCCGAACTACTGGCCGCCAGCGACGTCGTCTCGCTGCACCTGCCGCTGACGGCCGACACGCACCATCTGCTGGACCGGAAAACGATCGCCCTGATGAAACCTCATGCCGTGCTGGTCAACACGTCGCGTGGCGCCGTCGTCGACGAGGACGCGCTGGTCGGCGCGTTGCGGGTCGGCCGGCTGGCCGCCGCGGGACTGGACGTTTTCGAGGTCGAACCGGTGGCGCCCGACAACCCGTTACTCGGCCTGGACAACGTGGTGCTGACCCCGCACGTCACCTGGTCTACCGCCGACACCATGCGGCGCTACCTCGCCGAGGCCGTCGCGAACTGCCGCCGGCTGCGCGACGGACGGCCGGCGGCCCATGTCGTCAACCAACCGACCGGTTGTTAGCTTGGAAGGCGCTCGGCCGAAATGGCGGCCCCGAAAGCACCCGAAAGTATGGGAAGGCGACCAATGCCGATCGCGATAACTCCTGAGCATCAAGACCTGGCCGACTCGGTGCGCTCCCTGGTCGCGCGGGTGGCCCCGTCCGAGGTGCTGCACGCGGCGTTGGAAACGCCGCTCGAAAACCCGCCGCCGTACTGGCAGGCGGCGGCCGAACAAGGGCTGCAGGGTGTGCATCTGGCCGAATCCGTCGGCGGACAGGGTTTCGGCATCCTCGAGCTGGCCGTCGTGCTGGCCGAGTTCGGCTACGGGGCGGTGCCCGGGCCGTTCGTGCCGTCGGCGATCGCCAGCGCGCTGATCGCCGCGCACGACGCGCAAGCCAAAGTGCTCGCCGAGCTGGCTTCCGGCGCTGCCATCGCCGCATACGCGCTGGATTCCGGACTGACCGCCACCCGACACGGGCGATACCCTGGTGATCCGCGGCGAAGTCCGCGCGGTTCCGGCGGCGGCGCAGGCATCCGTGCTGGTGCTCCCGGTAGCGATCGACAGCGGCGACGAGTGGGTCGTGCTGCGCGCCGAGCAGCTCGAGATCGAGCCGGTGAAAAGCCTGGACCCGCTGCGCCCCATCGCGCATGTGCGGGCCAACGCCGTCGAGGTCGGCGACGATGCCGCGTTGAGCAACCTGACCATGACCACGGCGCACGCGCTGATGTCCACGCTGCTGTCCGCCGAGGCGATCGGAGTGTCACGCTGGGCCACCGACACGGCGTCGCAATACGCCAAGATCCGTGAGCAGTTCGGCAGGCCGATCGGCCAGTTCCAGGCCATCAAGCACAAATGCGCAGAGATGATCGCCGACACCGAGCGGGCCACCGCCGCAGTGTGGGATGCCGCCCGCGCGATCGACGAGGCCAGCCAAAACAATTGGGACACAGCCGCCGCCAAAGTTGAGTTCGCCGCCGCGGTGGCGGCGACGCTGGCGCCGGCAGCCGCTCAGCGATGCACGCAGGATTGCATTCAGGTGCACGGCGGCATCGGCTTCACCTGGGAGCACGACACCAACGTCTATTACCGCCGGGCGCTGATGCTTGCCGCATGCTTCGGCCGCCGCTCGGAATACCCGCAACGCGTGGTGAACACCGCGACGAGCACCGGCATGCGCGCGGTGGACATCGACTTGGACCCCGAGACCGAAAAGCTGCGGGACGAGATTCGCGCCGAGGTCGCCGCGTTCAAGGCGATGGACCGCGAGGCACGCAAGGTCGCGCTCGCCGAGGGCGGGTGGGTGCTGCCATATCTACCCAGGCCGTGGGGCCGGGCGGCCGGCCCGGTCGAGCAGATCATCATCGCCCAGGAGTTCGCCGCGGGGCGGGTCAAGCGACCGCAGGTCGGCATCGCGGCGTGGATCATTCCGTCGATCGTCGCGTTCGGGACCGAGGAGCAAAAGCAGCGGTTCCTGCCGCCGACTCTTCCGCGGCGAGATGTTCTGGTGCCAGCTGTTCTCCGAGCCGGGCGCCGGTTCGGACCTGGCCGGGCTGACCACCAAGGCGACCCGGGCCGAAGGCGGCTGGCGCATCACCGGGCAGAAGATCTGGACCACTGCCGCGCAGTTCGCGCAGTGGGGTGCGCTGCTGGCCAGAACGCGAGCCGAACGCTCCAAAACATAATGGCATCACCTACTTCCTGCTGGACATGAAAAGCGAAGGCGTAGAGGTGAAGCCGCTGCGCGAGCTCACGGGTAACGCAGCTGTTCAACACCGTCTACATCGACGACGTGTTCGTGCCCGACGAGTGCGTGCTCGGCGAAGTGAACCGGGGCTGGGAGGTCAGCCGCAACACCCTGACGGCAGAGCGGGTATCGCTGGGCAGCAGCGACGCGAACTTCCTGGCCACCCTTCCCGCAATTCGTCGAGTTCGTTCGGGACGGGCAGTTCGACCAGGTCGCGAGACACCGGGCCGGACAGTTGATCGCCGAAGGTCATGCCGCCAAGGTGCTGAACCTGCGTTCCACGCTGCTGACCCTGGCCGGCGGCGACGCGATGCCCTCGGCAGCGATCTCCAAGTTGTTGTCCATGCGCACCGGCCAGGGTTACGCGGAATTCGCGGTGTCCTCGTTCGGCACCGACGCCGCGACTGGGTGACACCGCCGAGTTGGCGGGCAAGTGGGGCGAGTACCTGCTGGCCAGCCGCGCCACCACCATCTACGGCGGCACGTCCGAGGTGCAGCTCAACATCATCGCCGAACGGCTGCTGGGCCTGCCCCGCGACCCGTAAGGCTCCAGACAGAGCCATGCCGGCCCGACGGTTGTCGGACCGGCATGGATTCCCCCCCTTCGCGGGGGGCCAACCACGATTACGGCAGGCGAGGTTGGCCGCTCCCCACGTCTTATTGGCTCACCACCAGGAACGGAAGAAGCGGCCGTGGTTAAAGATGCCGCCACCGGGGCCCCATCCACCACGACCGAAACCGCCGCCGCCCCAGCCGCCGCGACCCCAACCGCCGCCGCCGTGCCCCCAGCCACCGCGGCCAAAGCCACCGTGCCCGAAGCCACCGCGGCCAAGGCCACCGTGCCCGAAGCCACCGCCACCGCCATGGCCCCATCGGGTCGGCGAGATGGCGGGAGCCTGCGGGATGTCAGAGACGCCGCTGGGTCCGGCTTGGGGTCCGGCAAAAGCAAAGCTGGTGGCGGGAGCGGCTGCGGGGGCGGCGTCCGCCTCGGGGATGGCGCCGAACAGCATCGCTCCGGCGAGCGCGCCGGCACCCATTGCACCCGCGGCCGTGCCACGGATCGAACGCATTGAGATGAACATCGGGTGGCTCCTTCCAAAGGCTCTGTACCGATGCATTGGACGCTACTCATAATTCCATTGGCAAACAATGGAAACGACATTAAATAATGCTGTGAATCACGTGCAAATCAGCTTAATGTCGCCGATTCAATGGCGTCTCATCCAGAACGGTTATTGCCAATTTGCGTTTATCCGTATTCACGACATTCAAAACTTCCGCGAATACTGAGGTCAGTAATGTCGCATCCAGCGGAAACGTGCAGTTGAAGCGGCATCTACTGATGTACTGAGATCCGCATCTCCGAACTTCCGCAATTCAGTACTTGCGTCTTCAATCAATAGATCATAGAAAGCTACAGTGCGTCCTCAGACCGTTACTTCAGCTAGCCGATAAGTTTGACGATCGGTGACGCATTTCCCCCGCTTCCGACTTGACAGTATTACGTAGGGCAAATTTATTAATTGCCCTGTCAGAGCCGCTGACGAAACGCGGGCCCCAGCGCCGTGACCTACGCCGCACTGGCAACCGCGCCCGGACGGCGCCACCAGGCGATTGGACATCCCACTTGTATACTGAAGTACTGACTTACTGATTGGGTCCCGGGGAGGCCCAAATCTTTCGCCAGATTTTTTCAGGGGATGGAGAGTCGCCGCATGGGGATGAACCCAGGCCGCATCGAGCCCGGCGCCGGATCGTTCCGCGCACCCCTGTCGGCCGGGGCGCGGTCCGGGGATACCGATCCCACCGAGCGCCTCAACACCAACCGACCCATGCCTCCCCAGCTGCCCGCCCAACACGCGCTCGGCCAACCGGCGATCGACCATCGAACACGCGATCAGCCTGCACGTGCGCAGCGAACGCGGCGAACCGTCGACCTCCCCGCCCCCACTCACCGGGCCCTGGACATCTGGCAACGAGACGCCGCCGACCGCCTGGGCGTCGCCCGGGTGACCGGACAAGAAGTCCTCAGCGCGCTCATCGACCAGCTGCTGATCGATCCCAAGCTCACCGCCCAGATCACCCGGGCGATCCAGGCCCGACGCTGAGGACCTCGCGCGAGCAGACGCAGAATCGCCCCAAACGGGCCGTTTTGGGGCGATTCTGCGTCTGCTCGCGGTGTGGGCGTTAGTCGATTTCCATCTCTCGCAGCTCGCGCTTGAGGATCTTGCCGGTCGGGTTGCGCGGCAGCTCTTCGAGGAAGATCACTTCCCGCGGCACCTTGTAGCGCGCCAGGTGGTCGCGGACGTAGACCTTGATGGCGTCCTCATCGACGCTGGCGTCTTGCTTTTTGACCACGAAGGCACGCAGCCGGTGACCCCAGTCCTTGTCCTCGACACCGATCGCGGTGGCCTCGACCACCTCGGGGTGCCCGCTGATCAGATCCTCGACCTCGGCAGGAAACACGTTCTCACCGCCGGAGACGATCATCTCGTCGTCGCGCCCGCTGACGTACAGCAGGCCATGTTCGTCGAAGTAGCCGACATCACCCGAGGACATCAGGCCGTCGATGATCTGCTTGTGCCCGCCACCGGTGTAGCCCTCGAACGGAAAGGCGTTTCCGACGAAGATCCGCCCGACCTCGCCCTGCGCGCACCTCGTTGCCGTTGTCGTCGAGGATTTTGACCTTCACGCCCTTGACGACCGGACCGACCGTCGCCGCATTGAGCTCCAGGTCCTTGGGTCGGGCGATCGTGGCGAACGCGATCTCGGTCGAGCCGTACATGTTGTAGATGACGGGACCGATGTCATTGAGCGCCCGGGTGGCCAGCTCGGCGCCCAACTGCGATCCGGAGATGAACACGATCTGCAGGCTGGACAGATCCGGCTTGGTCTCCATCTTCTCGAGCGCATCGAGGACCCGGGACAGCATCACCGGCACCACCACCATGGCCGTCACCTTGTGCTTTGCGATGTCTTCCAGCACCAGCGGCGGCTTGAACTTGCGGCGCAGCACCAGCGTCGACCCCAGGAACATCGCGATGGTGGCGTGCAGATAACCCAGTGCGTGGAACATCGGCGCCGGCAGCGACGTCACCTCGCCGGCCTTGAACGGAACGAGCGACAAAATGCCGCCGACCGGTGCCAGCGTCGGTGGGGTACTGCGGTTGGCCCCCTTCGGGGTTCCGGTCGTCCCGCTGGTCAGGATGATGATCGACGCGTGCTTGCTCGATTTCGGGGCGGGGGCCTTGCTGCTACGCGCGATCAGCTCCGCCAGCGTCTCGTCGGTGCTGCCCGACGGCTCGTCCGAGTCGGGGTTGACGCCGAGCGCCCGCAGCTTGCCCAGCGAGGGCTCGGCCTTGCTGACGGCCTGGGTGTATTCGTCGTCGTAGATGATGACCTTGGCGCCCTCGCGCTCGGACACCTCTTTGATCTGCGGGCCGGAGAATTCGCTATTCAGCAGGATGATTCGGGCCCCCACCCGGGCGGCGCCGTAGTTGGCGATGAGGAACCAGCGGTGGTTACGGGCCAGAATCGCGACACCGTCGCCGCCCCGGACGCCTTTTTCAATCAGGCCGTTGGCCACCGCGTGGACGGCCTCGTCGAGCTCCTTGTAGCTGAGTTCGCCCTCTTCGTCGATGAGCGCCGCGCGGTTGGGGGTGCGCCTGGCGTTGAGCGCCGGCAGCATTCCGAACTCGCCCCATTTTCGGATGTCGGCGACGATCGCGGCGTAGTTCTGCGGCGGCTCCAGCCGGAACGCACCCGCCTCGATGATTTTCCGCAGGTAGTGCAGTTCCGACGAGCCACGTTCGAGGTACTGCTGAACTTTCGACAGCACCTGCCCGGGCAGGTCGATCGGGTTAGGCATGCCCTCACCATATGTGACGCAGGTCGCAAAGCGGGCCGAGAAAAATTGCCGGAATTACCATGATGACCATGACCGGCCCGAAGTCACTGGAAGTGGCGGGCCGCCAAGTCACCATCACCCATCCGGACAAAGTGGTCTTCCCCGCGGCGAACGGCGCGGGCCCGTATACCAAGTTGCACCTGGTGCGCTATTACCTATCGGTCGCCGACGGGGCGCTGCGCGGGGTGGCCGGACGGCCGATGATTCTGAAGCGTTTCGTCAAGGGCATCTCCGCCGAGGCGGTATTCCAGAAGCGTGCGCCCGCGAACAGGCCCGACTGGGTCGACGTCGCCGAACTGCGCTACGCATCGGGCACGTCAGCCGCCGAGGCCGTGATCCACGACGCCGCCGGGTTGGCGTGGGCGATCAACCTGGGGTGCGTCGACCTCAACCCGCATGCGGTGCTCGCCGGCGATCTCGATCACCCCGACGAGCTGCGGGTCGACCTGGACCCGATGCCGGGCGTCGGGTGGCAGCGGATCGTCGAGGTCGCGCTGGTGGCCCGCGAGGTGTTGGAGGACTACGGGCTCACCGCGTGGCCGAAGACATCCGGATCGCGGGGCTTTCACGTCTACGCCCGGATCGCCCCGCGGTGGGAGTTCGCCCAGGTTCGGCTGGCTGCCCAGACCGTGGCGCGTGAGGTCGAGCGCCGGGCGCCCGATCTGGCAACCAGCCGGTGGTGGAAGGAGGAACGCGAAGGGGTGTTCGTCGACTTCAACCAGAACGCCAAAGACCGCACGGTCGCGTCGGCCTACTCGGTGCGGGCCACCCCGGACGCCCGGGTGTCCACGCCGCTGCGCTGGGACGAGGTCGCCGACTGCAAGCCCGAGGCGTTCACCATCGCGACCGTTCCCGGCCGGTTCGCCGAAATGGGTGACCCTTGGGCGGGGATGGACGACACCGTCGGCGAGCTCGACCGGCTGCTGATGCTCGCCGAGGAACTGGGGCCCCCGGAGCGCGCGCCGAGAGGCGCCAAAACCACCGCAAAGGGCGCCGATGGCAGGCGTCAGTCCTCGAAGCCGCTCATCGAGATCGCCCGCACCAAGACCAAGGACGAGGCGATGGCTGCGCTGGACACCTGGCGCGACCGCTACCCCGCCGTGGCCGGACAGCTACAACCGGCCGACGTCCTGCTCGACGGCATGCGCGGGCCGAGTTCGATCTGGTACCGGATCCGGATCAACCTGGAGCACGTGCCGGCCGATCAGCGGCCGCCACAGGAGGAACTGATCGCCGACTACAGCCCTTGGAAAGGGCACAAGCAACGGGACAAAAGGCCCTAAGCCACGGCGCGCGATACTCTCTCGCGATGGGACAGCGATGGAATCGACGGAGATTCTTGCAGCTGGCCGGGGCCGCGGGGCTGCTCGGCTCCGGGGTTGGCGGGGCCGCCGAGTTGATTTCGGGTTACTCGCCATCCAAACCGCCTGGCACCCCAGGCGGCGAGTCAGTGACAATCACCCATCTGTTCGGTCAGACCGTCATCAAAGAGCCACCCAAGCGTGTGGTCAGTGCCGGCTACACCGAGCAAGACGACTTGCTCGCGTTGGGCGTGGTTCCCATCGGGGTGACCAACTGGTTTGGTGACCAGCCGTTTGCGGTGTGGCCGTGGGCCCAGCAGAAGCTAGGCCCCGCCCAACCGACGGTGTTGAACCTGGACAACGGCATTCCGGTTGATCAGATAGCCGGCCTGAAGCCGGATCTGATCGTGGCCATCAACGCCGGTGTGGACGCTGACACCTATGAGAAGTTGTCGGCAATCGCCCCGACCGTCCCGCAGTCGGGCGGCGACGCGTTCTTCGAGCCGTGGAAGGACCAGGCGACCGCGATCGGTCAAGCGGTCTTTCAGGCCGATCAAATGAAGTCGCTGATCGACGTGGTCGACAAGCAGTTCGCCGCTGTCGCGCAGAAGAATCCGCAATGGAAGAACAAGAAGGCCTTACTGATGCAGGGCACCTTGTGGCAGGGCACGATCGTCGCGACCGTGGCGGGCTGGCGGACCGACTTCCTGACCGAGATGGGCTTGGTCATTGCCGACAGCGTCAACCCCTTCGCCACGGATCACCGCGCCGTCATCCCGCGCGACCACATCAAAGCGGTGCTCGATTCCGCCGACGTGGTGATCTGGACGACCGAAAGTCCGAACGATCAGAAGGCGCTGCTGGCCGACCCCGACGTGGCGGCCGCGCAGGCGACCGCGCAGAACCACCACATCTTCACCTCCAAGGACCTGGCCGGCGCGATCGCTTTTTCATCGCCGCTGAGCTACCCGTTGGTCGCCGATCAACTGCCGCCGCAAATCAGCAAGATCCTAGGCTAGATGCCGCCTGTTTGAGCGTTCCCTAAGGCACCTCTGGCAGTGCTCGAAAATCCCCCGCCAGCCCTCGCTCGCGGCCCGACTCCAGGGCTACCGTCGAGTAATGAGCGTGACGGACGTGTCGAACGACTTGCCGACAGAGCTGATCGGCAACTCGATTCTGGACTACGGCGACCACGCGCTGATGGTGCAATGCGGCAGCACCGCTGAGGTATTGGCGTGGGCGGCTGCGTTGGGCGGCGCGGCATTGCCCGGTGTGGTCGATATCGTTCCGGGCGCCCGAACCGTGCTGGTGAAGCTGGACAGCCCCCGCTACCAGGGGGCCACCCGTGAACGCCTCCGCAAGTTACGGGTCACCGCCGACTCGATCCCGGCCGCTCCGGACGGCCGCCGCGCCGACGTGGTGATCGACGTGGTCTACGACGGTCCCGACCTTGCCGAGGTCGCCAGCCGTACCGGGCTGACCACGTCGCAGGTGATCGACGCGCATTGCGGCACCCTTTGGCGGGTCGGATTCAGCGGCTTCGCACCAGGTTTCGCCTACCTGGTCGACGGCGATCCGCGGCTGCGGGTGCCGCGCCGGTCCGAGCCGCGAACCTCCGTGCCGGCCGGCTCGGTTGCCATCGCCGGCGAATTCAGCGCGGTCTATCCGCGTCGGTCGCCCGGGGGTTGGCAGCTGATCGGCCACACCGACACGATTCTGTGGGACATCGAGCGACCCACTCCGGCACTGCTGACGCAGGGCATGTGGGTTCAGTTCCGGGCGACGTAAAGAGGCCCGCCATGACCACCCTGGAAATTTTGCGGACCGGACCGCTCGCCGTCGTCGAGGACCTCGGTCGGGCCGGGCTGGCCCACCTTGGCGTCGGGCGGTCCGGAGCCGCCGACCGCCGCGCGCACACGCTGGCCAACCGGCTGGTCGCCAATCCGGACGATCGGGCCACCGTCGAAGTAACCTTCGGTGGTTTCGCGGCCCGGGTCCGCGGCGGCGACGTCGATATCGCGGTCACGGGCGCCGACAGCAACCCGACCGTAGACGGAATCATGTTCGGCACCAACAGTATTCATCACGTCCGAGACGGCCAGGTGATCTCCCTGGGCACCCCGAGTGCAGGGCTGCGGACGTATCTTGCGGTGCGCGGCGGCATCTGCGTCGCGCCGGTGCTGGGTTCGCGCAGCTATGACGTGATGTCGGCGATCGGCCCGTCGCCGCTGCGGGCCGGAGACCGGCTGCCGATCGGTGAGCACACCGCCGACTATCCCGAACTCGACCAGGCCCCGGTGGCCGCCCTCACCGGCACGGCGGTCGAGTTGCTGGCGGTGCCGGGGCCGCGCGACGACTGGTTGGTCGATCCCGATGCCCTGGTACACACCGATTGGGTGGCGTCCGACCACAGCGACCGAGTGGGAATGCGGCTGGTCGGCCACCCGCTGCAATACCGCTACCCGGACCGGCAGCTGCCCAGTGAGGGCGCCACCCGCGGCGCGATCCAAGTGCCGCCCAACGGTTTACCGGTGATCCTGGGTCCCGATCACCCGATAACGGGCGGTTACCCGGTAGCCGGCGTCGTGATCGACGAGGACATCGACAAACTCGCCCAGGTGCGGCCCGGCCAGCATGTGCGATTGCACTGGGCACGGCCCCGAGCTCCGCGTTCTCAAAGCGCGGACCAGTCCACAAGCTGGTAAAACAAGCACTGTGCACACCCTGGTACACACGGCCCGTCTGGTCCACACCGCCGATCTCGACAGCGAGGCCCGGCAGCGCGTCTGCCAGATGGTTACCGAGGCGTTCGGCGGCGACTTCACCGAGACCGACTGGGAGCACACGCTGGGTGGAATGCACGCGCTGATCTGCCACCACGGCGCGATCATCGCGCACGCCGCGGTGGTGCAGCGGCGGTTGGTCTACCGGGGGAACGCGCTGCGCTGCGGCTACGTCGAAGGTGTCGCGGTACGGGAGGACTGGCGCGGCCAGGGGCTGGTGCATGCACTGCTGGACGCCGTCGAGCAGGTTATGCGCGGCGCCTACCAGCTGGGCGCCCTCAGTTCCTCGGTCCGGGCCCGCGGGCTCTACTCGTCGCGCGGCTGGCTGCCGTGGCGAGGGCCGACGTCCGTGCTTGCCCCCAGCGGACCGACCCGAACCCCCGACGACGACGGAACAGTGTTCGTGCTGCCGGTCGGGATCAGCTTGGACACCAGCGCGGACCTGATATGCGATTGGCGCGCGGGCGACGTCTGGTAATCCCACTCGAATGACCGGCCGAACGTCGCGTTGTTGGCCTGAAATCGCCTGAATCCAAAAACAAGTCGACGCTCGGCGGCTCCGTTCGCTGCTGGCGAACGGCCCGGCGGAACTTTAGCGTGGTGCGCTCATGTTTGTGGAGATAGCCGGCCGGCAAGGCGCCGGCCTTGAGCACACAGAAGGAGAGAAGCACATGAGTAATCTCGCATTGTGGTCGCGACCGGCCTGGGACACCGACCGGTGGCTGCGCGACTTTTTCGGCCCCGCCGCGACGGCAGACTGGTACAAGCCGGTAAACAGTGATTTCAGGCCGGCCGCGGAGGTCGTCAAGGATGGCGACGACGCGGTAGTACGCCTGGAGCTGCCCGGCGTCGACGTCGAGAAGGATGTCAATGTCGAGGTAGACAAGGGCCGCCTGGTGATCCACGGCGAGCACCGTGACGAGCACGCCGAGGAGCAGAACGGCCGCACGTTGCGGGAGATCCGTTACGGATCGTTCCGCCGTTCATTCCAGCTGCCGGCGCACGTCACCGGCGAGGCCATCGCCGCCTCGTACGACGCGGGCGTGCTGACCGTCCGGGTCACCGGTGCCTACGCCGGAACTCAGGCGCAGCGCATCGCCATCACCAAGTAGTTTCCGGCTGAACGGGCCGAACGTCGAGTCGTCGGGCGGAGATTCGCGAAAATCGCCCAACGACTCGACGTTGGTGGCTCAGGCGAAAGCCTGATCGGCCTCGACTCCGATCACGCGCAACAGGTTCACGACTTTGCGGTCCAGGCTCTCGCCCACCGTGGTGACGTCCGCGATACCAAGGCTGCCGAACGCGGCGCTGGGCTGGTCCATCGAGAACACCGCGTTGCCGTCGGCGTCGGCGTAGATCAGGACCCGCAGCGGTGCGTACAGCAGTGCCCGCGGGTCGCTGCGAAACATCGTCTCGGCGATCGCGTGGTTGCCCAGCAGGTATTCCACCGCCGCGGTTGTGTGGCCGGCGAGGCCCAGTAGCGGCAATGCGTCGATTGTGGCGTACACCATCAGATCGTTCGGCGCGTTAATCGCCGCTGCCGCAAGGACTTCGTCCCAGCTCCCACCGCGACCGACGATCTCGCGCACGGTCGCGGGGTCGAACGGCGGCGCGGCCTCCTCGAAAGCCGCTTTGAATTCGCCGAACTCCACGCCGGTGGATACATCGACACGGTTCATCGTGTGCGGCACGACCAGGTATTTGGCTGACTTGACGCTACTTGTCATGGCATTCCTCAGAATTCCAATAGTTCGGTGAACGAACTTCCTAATCGCAAGTATACGGTTCGGTGAACGAACCGACAAGGTGTAGCATCGCGGATGTGGCCCTGCCCCGCGAATATCCCTCCGAGAGCTGTCCCATCGCGCGCGCGCTGGAGATCGTCGGCGAACGGTGGACCTTGCTGATCGTGCGCGACGCCTTTTATGGGGCAAGGCGTTTCAGCGACTTCCATGGCCACCTCGGCATCCCGAAAGCTGTGCTGGCCGATCGGCTGGCGTTCCTCGTTGCGGAAGGCGTGCTGACAAAGGAAGCGAGCGAGTACCAGCTGACCGATAAGGGCAATCAACTGTGGCCGCTCATCTGGTCGATGTTCACTTGGGGGAGCGAGAATCTAGTGGATAAGCCGACTCGAACCTATCGACACGCGGAATGCGGGGGCCTGATCGGACACGATCGCGTCTGCCAGCGGTGCGAGGACGTCCCCGCAGTCAGGGACCTCGTTGTCCACCCACCGCGCCGTCCACACGATCCGGGTCGCGACGATCCGGTCAGCCGCGCGCTCCGGCGGCCGCACCGGATGCTGGAACCGATCTAAGTCAGGCCCACCGGGCCAGTATCTCCGTCGCCCGACCCGCCAGAGCGGACTGCAGGTAGGGGCCGAAGCTGATCCGGCCGACGCCCAGCGGGCCAAACGACGCCGGGTCGTCCTGATCGGGCAACGCAATCGCGTTGACCGGCAGCGGCAACTCAGCGGTCAAGCGCCGCAATGTCTCCGGTGCGTGGCGGCCCACTGGATAGAGGACATCAGCACCGGCCGCGGCCGCCTCGGTCAGTCGCGCCACGGCCAGCCCGACGCGATCTGACTGGTCACCTTCGCCCCGCAGGAAGACATCGGTACGGGCGTTGACCACGACATGCACCCCGGCGGCATCGGCGGCCGTCCGCAGCGCACCCACCAGTTCTGCGTGTTCACCGGACGACCGCAACCGGTTGCCCTCGGAGTGCACGGTGTCCTCGATGTTGAGGCCGACGGCGCCCACGCTCAGCAAGCCCTCGATCAGCCGGGCGGCCGGCAGCCCATAGCCCGATTCGACGTCGACCGACACCGGGATACCCCCTATTTCCGAGACCGCGGCGGTGATTTGCGCGACCCGGGTCAGCACGTCCTCGAACGACATGCCCTCGCCGTCCGGTTTTCCGATCGAATCGGCCAGCGGATGGCTACCCACGGTGAGTGCGACAAATCCGGCGCCCGTGGCGAGGCGCGCCGACCAGGCGTCCCACACGGTCGGCAGGATTACCGGGTTGCCCGGCTGATGCAGCTTCAGCAGTGCCGTGGCCCGCCCGGCCACGGTGGATCGACCCGACTCAGCTGGCATAGCGGGATAGTATCGGGAAGTATTGTGATCCGTAACACCATCTGCCCAAGGAGATCCCGTGTCAACCGCTCCTGAACTCGCCGAACTGCACGACCTCATCGGCGGCCTGCGGCGGTGCGCGAACTCACTGAAGGCGCGGTACGGCGACAGCCCGGCAATGCGCCGCATCGTCATCGACGCCGAGCGGATCCTGAGCGACGTCGAATTACTCGACACCGATGTTTCCGAATTAGACTTTGCCCGCGCTACGGTGCAGCAATCCGGCGAGAAGATCGCCATTCCCGATACCCAATACGACAGCGAATTCTGGCGCGATGTCGATGATGAGGGTGTCGGGGGTCACAACAGGTCCTGACAAGGTCCCGCTAATCAAGCCCCCCAACGAATGGGGGGGCTTTCTCTGTGTACCCTTCGACCATCAGCCCGTTCGAAGAGGAACAAACTAGATGAGCGCACCAGCGACGAACCGTCCTGCGTCCGGTGTCTTTTCACCGACGCGCGCCCGCATCCAGCAACGGACGCTACGCACCGACCGGTGGTGGTTGTCGCCGCTGAGGATCGACCTGGGCTTCGCCGCATTCGTCATCTACGCGACGGCGCGCGCGTTCCAGCAGGACAATTACTTCGTCGCGAAGTATCACTACCTGACGCCGTTCTACTCACCCTGCGTCAGCCAGGGGTGCGTGAAAGAGGCCAGTGACTTCTGGCCGCAGATCCTGCCGGACGTGTGGTGGCTGCCGTACGCGGCGCTGACGCTGCCGTTCCTGCTGCTGTTCCGGCTGACCTGTTACTACTACCGCGGCGCCTACTACCGCACGGTGTGGCAGTCGCCCTCCGCCTGCGCGGTGGCCGAGCCCCGCGCCCACTACACCGGCGAGACCAAGTTCCCGCTGATCATCCAGAACACCCACCGGTACTTCTTCTACATCGCCGGCATCATCTCGGTGATCAACAGCTACGACGCGATCGTCGCATTCCATTCCGAGGACGGACCGGGTGGATTCGGCTTCGGCCTGGGCAACGTGATCCTGGTCGGCAACGTCATCATGCTCTGGGTCTACACGCTGTCCTGCCATTCGTGCCGGCACGTGACCGGCGGGCGGCTCAAGCACTTCTCCAAACACCCTGTGCGGTACTGGATCTGGACCCAGGTCAGCAGGCTGAACACCCGGCACAAGCTGTACGCGTGGATCACACTGGGCACGCTGATGCTCACCGATTTCTACGTCGCGCTGGTGGCCAGCGGCACCATCACCGACCTGAGATTTGTTGGCTGATAAGCCCTTTCACGGAAATTAGAAAGTTGAGTGAGGTTCCATGACTGAGGTCGAGCGGCACTCCTACGACGTAGTCGTGATCGGTGCCGGCGGCGCGGGGTTGCGCGCGGTCATCGAGGCGCGCGAACGCGGCCTCAAGGTCGCGGTGGTGTCCAAGTCGCTGTTCGGCAAGGCCCACACGGTGATGGCCGAGGGCGGCTGCGCGGCCTCGATGGGGAACACCAACCCGAAGGACAACTGGCAGACCCACTTCGGCGACACGATGCGCGGTGGGAAGTTCCTGAACAACTGGCGGATGGCCGAACTGCACGCCAAAGAGGCGCCCGACCGGGTCTGGGAGCTGGAGACCTACGGCGCGCTGTTCGACCGCCTCCAGGACGGCAAGATCAGCCAGCGCAACTTCGGCGGACACACCTATCCCGCGGCTGGCGCACGTCGGCGACCGCACCGGCCTGGAGCTGATCCGCACCATGCAGCAGAAGATCGTCTCGCTGCAGCAGGAGGATTTCGCCGAAGCTCGGCGACTACGAGGCGCGCATCAAGGTGTTCGCCGAATGCGCGATCACCGAACTGCTCAAAGACGGTGACGCGATCGCCGGAGCCTTCGGCTACTGGCGCGAAAGCGGCCGGTTCGTCTTGTTCGAGGCCCCCGCGGTGGTGCTGGCCACCGGCGGGATCGGCAAGTCGTTCAAGGTGACGTCGAATTCCTGGGAGTACACCGGCGATGGGCACGCGTTGGCGCTGCGCGCCGGGGCGACGCTGATCAACATGGAGTTCATCCAATTCCACCCGACCGGCATGGTGTGGCCGCCCAGCGTCAAAGGGATTCTGGTCACCGAGGGTGTCCGCGGCGACGGCGGGGTATTAAAGAACTCGGACAACAAGCGGTTCATGTTCGATTACATTCCGCCGGTGTTCAAGGGCCAGTACGCCGAGACGGAGCAAGAGGCCGACCAGTGGCTCAAGGACAACGATTCGGCCCGTCGTACCCCGGACCTGCTGCCGCGCGATGAGGTGGCGCGCGCGATCAACTCGGAAGTCAAAGCCGGCCGCGGCACTCCGCACGGCGGGGTCTACCTCGACATCGCGTCGCGGCTGACACCCGAGGAGATCAAGCGACGGCTGCCGTCGATGTACCACCAGTTCATGGAGCTGGCCGAGGTCGACATCACCAAGCAGCCGATGGAAGTCGGACCCACCTGCCACTACGTCATGGGCGGTGTCGAGGTCGACCCCGACACCGGCGCCGCGAGAGTGGCCGGCCTGTTCGCCGCCGGCGAGTGCTCCGGCGGTATGCACGGCTCCAACCGACTGGGCGGCAACTCGCTGTCGGACCTGCTGGTCTTCGGCCGGCGCGCCGGCCTCGGCGCCGCCGACTACGTGCGGGCGCTGAGCAGCCGGCCGGCGGTCGCCGAAGGCGACCTCGACGCGGCGGCGAAGAGGGCGCTGGCCCCCTTCGAAGGCACCGACGAACGGCACCGCGGCGGAGAACCCCTACACGCTGCATTCGGAACTGCAGCAGTCGATGAACGATCTGGTGGGGATCATCCGCAAGGCGGACGAAATCACCGAGGCCTTGAGCCGGCTAGACAAACTTCGCGAGCGGTTCAAGAACATCAAGGTCGAAGGGCATCGCCAGTACAACCCGGGCTGGAACCTGGCCATCGACATGCGCAACATGCTGCTGGTCAGTGAATGTGTGGCCAAGGCGGCGCTGAGAGGACCGAGAGCCGCGGCGGGCACACCCGCGACGATCACCCCGGCATGGACTCGTCGTGGCGCAAGGTGTTGCTGGTCTGCCGCGCTTCCGGTAGCGACGACGTGATTCCCGACGTCACCGTTACCCGCGAAGACCAGGTGCCGGTGCGGGAGGATCTGCTCGAGCTCTTCCAGATCTCCGAGCTGGAGAAGTACTTCACCGCTGAAGAGCTGGCCGACCACCCAGGACGGAGAAGCGAATGACCTACAACGCGAGCATGCGGGTATGGCGCGGCGACGACGCCGACGGCGCACTGCAGGACTTCACGGTTGAGGTCAACGAGGGCGAGGTGGTGCTCGACATCATCCATCGCCTGCAGGCAGACCCAGACGCCCGGACCTCGCGGTGCGGTGGAACTGCAAGGCGGGCAAGTGCGGGTCGTGCTCGGCCGAGATCAACGGCAAGCCCCGGCTGATGTGCATGACCCGGATGTCCACGTTCGCCGAGGACGAGGTCGTCACCGTGACACCGCTGCGGACCTTCCCGGTGATCCGCGACCTCGTCACCGACGTCTCGTTCAACTACGAGAAGGCGCGCGAGATCCCGTCTTTCGCGCCGCCCAAGGATCTGCAGCCCGGCGAATACCGGATGGCGCAGGAAGACGTGCAGCGCTCGCAGGAGTTCCGCAAGTGCATCGAATGCTTCCTGTGCCAGAACGTCTGTCACGTGGTCCGCGACCACGAGGAGAACAAGAAGTCGTTCGCGGGACCGCGTTTCCTGATGCGGATCGCCGAGCTGGAAATGCATCCGCTGGACACCCGGGACCGGCGCAACGACGCCCAGGAAGAGCACGGCCTGGGCTTCTGCAACATCACCAAGTGCTGCACCGAGGTCTGCCCGGAGCACATCAAGATCACCGACAACGCGCTGATCCCGATGAAGGAACGCGTCGCCGACCGCAAGTACGACCCGGTCGTGTGGCTGGGCAACAAGCTGTTCCGCCGCTAGCGGCGGAACGAGCCGCGAAACGGTAACTACCGACGACTTCTCTCGAGAAATGCGTCGCGAGTTGCCGTCTCGCGGCCGGGAGATCAGACGCCGAGGCGGCGGAACGCGCTGCGGTGGAACACGATCGGCGCCACCTCGGCATCCACTGTCACCTCGGTGACCCGCAAGACCACGATGATGTGGTCCCCGGCCGGGATCAGCTGCTCGATCGCGCTTTCCAGCCACAGCGCGGTGCCCTTGATGAAGACCGCACCGCTGTCGTTGGACACCGTCTCCAGCCCGGCGAACCGGTCCCCGGTCTTGGCGGCCAACGTCCGCGCCGCGTCGTCGTGAGACTCGCCGAGCACGCTGATTCCCAGCATCGGCAGGTCCTTGAGCTTGGGCCACGTCGTCGAGGTGTTCTGCACGCAGAACGACACCAGCGGGGGATCCAGCGAGACGGGGACAAAGGTGCTGGCCGCCAGGCCATGCCGGATTCCGGCAACCTCGGCGGCGATCGCCACCACCCCGGACGGGAAGTGGCCGAATGCCTCACGCAGCGAGGTCGGTGTCAGCTTGTTCGATGAGTTCACCGGACTTCATAGCCCCTTGAAACCTTGGACGGATGGCGCGGAATTCTCGTCGCCAACCCTACCTTCCGAGTACCCATGCGCGGCGACTACATCCGGGTGCGCGCGCAACCTGCTCTTCCAGGCGTTACGACCGTAGACCGAGAAGATCCGGTCCGACGGATCCTGCGCCGGCGTCCAGCCGCTGTCGACGCGTGCCGCGAGTTTGTCGGGCAACGACAGCACCGGTATCTGCGCGTCCAGCCGAGGATTGAAGAAGTACGGCACCGAAATCCGCTCGGAGGCCGGAGCGCCCAGGTTTACCCGGTGTTCGGTAGCCCGCAGGTAGCCGCGCGTCGCGACTTCGAGCAGCTCACCGATGTTGACAATGAATGCCCCGTCCAGCGGCGGAACGTCGACCCAGCCCTCTTCCGGATCGGGACCTCGCCCTCGACGCACCTGCAGGCCCCGGCTGCCCGGCTCGGCCAGCAGCAGCGTGAGGACACCGGAGTCGCGATGCGCACCCACGCCCTGGGTACTGGCCGCGCGGGCGGGATACCGCACCACCTTGATCAGCGTGGCGGGCGTCTCGGCAAACGCCGCGTCGAACACCTCGGGTGGGCTGCCCAGCGCGGCCGCCCAATGCCTGAGCAGGGTGCGGGCCACCCTCGACAACGCGGCGTCCCACTCGTCGATGATCCGGCGCAACTGCGGCAGCGCGGCCGGCCACTGGTTGGGGCCCTGCAGCCAGAGATAGTCCGGCTTGCCGGGTCCGCCGATCGAAGGGCGTTCCGGCCCGATATCGATCTGTTCGCGCCAATCCACCTCGCCACGGGTCAGCTCACCACCCAGCCGGGTGTAACCGCGGAAATGCGGGCTGCGCACCATTGCGATGGCGTCTTTGTCGGCTTGCGGTAGCTCGAACAGCCGCCGCGCCACCTCGAGCACCCTGTGGACCAGCTCGTCGGGCACGTCATGGCCGGTCAGATAGAAGAAGCCCACCTCGTGGGCCGCCGACCGCAGTGCCGCCCGAAGGTGGCCGGGGTCTGCTCGCAGATCCACCACGGGCAAGGCCGCGACGCTTCCCTCAATCGTCATAGATCCATCATCCCCGCAGGTGACAGCTGCCGTCAGCGTTGCGGACCGGGCCGTCCCAACCGGTTGGTTAATTAGACAATGAAATTTAAGCTCACATCGACTTGCATGAGGTCACAGATGGATATATTTTTAACGGTGTTACTGGTGGGTAACTTAGCGTAAGTACCCAACCACGCGTGGCATTCTCAATGAGGAGGACCGTAGTGAGCCACTACAAGAGCAACGTCCGTGACCAGATATTCAACCTCTTCGAGGTGCTGGGCGTCGACAAAGCGTTAGGCCAAGGCGAATACAGCGACCTGGACGCCGACACCGTCCACGAAATGCTGACCGAGATGAGCCGTTTGGCCGAAGGGCCGATCGCGGCTTCGTTCGTCGAGGGCGACCGCAACCCGCCGGTTTTCGACCCGAAGACGCACTCCGTGACACTGCCGGAGGCGTTCAAGAAGTCGGTGCGCGCGTATCACGAAGCTGGTTGGGACAGGGCCGGCGTCGACGAGGACCCTCGGCGGCATGCCGATGCCCAAGGCACTGGTGTGGGCGCTGCAGGAGCACATTCTGGGCGCCAACCCCGCGGTGTGGATGTACGGCGGCGGCGCGGGCTTCGCCAACATCGTCTACCACCTCGGCACCGAAGAGCAGAAAAAGTGGGCCGTGCTGGCCGCCGACGCGGCTGGGGCGCGACGATGGTGCTCACCGAGCCTGACGCCGGCTCGGACGTCGGCGCCGGCCGGACCAAAGCGATCAAGCAGGACGACGGCTCGTGGCACATCGACGGGGTCAAGCGGTTCATCACCTCCGCCGACTCCGGCGACCTGTTCGAGAACATCATCCACCTGGTGCTGGCCCGCCCGGAGGGCGCCGGTCCCGGCACCAAGGGCCTGTCGCTGTTCTTCGTGCCCAAGTTCCTGTTCGACTTCGAGACCGGCGAGCTCGGCGAGCGTAACGGCGCGTTCGTCACCAACGTCGAGCACAAGATGGGTCTGAAGGTCTCGGCGACCTGCGAGCTCTCGCTCGGCCAGCACGGCGTACCCGCCAAGGGCTGGCTGGTCGGCGAGGTGCACAACGGCATCGCGCAGATGTTCGAGGTAATCGAGAGCGCCCGAATGATGGTCGGCACCAAGGCGATCGCCACCCTGTCGACCGGTTACCTGAACGCGCTGGAATACGCCAAGTCCCGCGTTCAGGGCGCCGACCTGACACAGATGACCGACAAGACCGCACCGCGGGTGACCATCACCCATCACCCCGACGTGCGCCGGTCGCCTGATGACCCAGAAGGCCTACGCCGAGGGTCTGCGCGCGCTGTACCTGTACACCGCGACCTTCCAGGACGCAGCCGGTCGCCAAGGCGGTGCACGACATGGACGCCGACCTGGCCGTCAAGGTCAACGACCTGATGCTGCCGGTGGTGAAGGGCGTCGGCTCCGAGCAGGCCTACGCGAAGCTCACCGAGAGCCTGCAGACGTTCGGTGGGTCCGGCTTCCTGCAGGACTACCCGATCGAGCAGTACATCCGGGACGCCAAGATCGACTCGCTCTACGAGGGCACCACCGCCATCCAGGCGCAGGACTTCTTCTTCCGCAAGATCGTCCGCGACAAGGGTGAGGCGCTGGCCTACGTGTCGGGCCAGATCCAGGAATTCGTCGACGCCAAGACCGGCAACGGCCGGCTCAAGACCGAACGCGCGCTGCTGGCCACGGCGCTGGCCGACGTACAGGCGATGGCGGCCACGCTGACCGGCTACCTGATGGCGGCGCAGGAGGACGAGACCAGCCTCTACAAGGTGGGCCTGGGCTCGGTGCGCTTCCTGATGAGCGTCGGTGACCTGATCATCGGCTGGCTGCTGCAGCGTCAGGCGGCGGTGGCCGTGGAGGCACTCGACGCCGGCGCCACTGGTGCCGAGCGATCCTTCTACGAAGGCAAAGTCGCGGTGGCCTCGTTCTTCGCGAAGAACTTCCTGCCGCACCTGACCAGCCACCCGCGAGGTGATCGAGACACTGGACAACGACATCATGGAGCTCGACGAAGCCGCCTTCTAGCAGTCGACGACGATGCGGCTGCGGAGCAGCCGAGCAGGAGTCGACTAATCAGCCACAGCGAACCTGAGTCTTATGTTCCCGAATGTGGGCCGTTTTGCGTGCCCCACGAAAAGGACCGCCGCTGGATCCCCTCTATCCAGCGGCGGCCCATTTCGTACGCCGGTCTTAACCCACTGACCGGCGTTCGATTCGCGGAAGCCCGCATCGCCATCACGGTCGGGGTCAGACCACAACTTGGGGCTACCCAGTCGTAGAGATACCCATCAGTGCGGGGTTACTAATCACCCTGTGACGGATCTCATTTTGCAACCGTCAGACCTCAAGAATCGCGGCCACACCCTGGCCACCTGCGGCGCAGATCGAAATCAGTGCCCGGACGGGCCCGCCACCCGGGCGCTCCGCCTTCTGCTGCGCCAGCTGCTTGGCCGCCTGGGCGAGAATGCGCCCCCCTGTGGCCGCGAAGGGGTGGCCCGCGGCCAATGACGAACCGTTGACGTTCAGCTTGGATCGATCGATCGACCCTAGGGCGGCGTCCAGGCCCAGCCGCTCCTTGCAGTACTCCTCGGACTCCCAGGCCTGCAGGTGCGCCAGCACCACCGAGGCGAACGCCTCGTGGATTTCGTAGAAATCGAAATCCTGCAGGCTCAGCCCGTTCCGGGCCAGCAGCCGAGGTACCGCGTAGGTCGGCGCCATCAGCAGCCCGTCACGTCCGTTGACGTAGTCGACCGCTGCCGTCTCGGCGTCCACCAAATAGGCCAGCGGCGCCAGTGCATGTTCGGCCGCCCACTGCTCGGTAGCCAGCAACGCCACCGAGGCGCCGTCAGTCAGCGGAGTCGAGTTGCCCGCCGTCATGGTCGCGTCCCCGGCCTTGACTCCGAAAACCGGACGCAGCGTGGCCAGCTTCTCAACGCTCGAGTCGGGACGCAGATTATCGTCGCGATACAGGCCCAAGAACGGCGTGATCAGGTCGTCGAAGAAGCCTCGATCGTAGGCGGCGGCCATGTTGCGGTGGCTGGCCGCGGCCAGTTCGTCCTGGTCGACGCGTTTGATCCCCATATGTTTGGCGGTGATGGCGGCATGATCCCCCATCGACAGCCCGGTGCGCGGCTCACTGTTGGCCGGAATCTCGATCCCCAGAGTGGCGGGCAACGTGCCCACCAGCTTCAGGCGTTGCGCATTGGACTTGGACCGGCGCAACTTCAGCAGGGTCCGGCGCAGGTTGTCACCCAGGCCGATCGGCGCGTCGGAGGTGGTGTCCACCCCGCCGGCCGCCGCCACGTCGTAACGGCCGGCGGCAATGCCATCTGCCGCGGCGATCGCCGCCTGCAGACCGGTACCGCAAGCCTGCTGCAGGTCGAAGGCCGGCGTGTAGGAGGACAGCTCGGATCCCAGCACGCATTCCCGCATCAGATTGAAATCGCGGCTGTGCTTGAGCACAGCTCCGCCGAGCCACCACGCCGAGCTGTTCACCGGCCAGCCCGAACCGGTCCACCAGGCCACCGAGGGCCGCCGTGAACATGTCCTGATTCGACGCCTCAGCGTAGGCGCCGTCAGATCTCGCGAACGGGATGCGATTGCCGCCGAGTACGGCCACTCGTTGGTTTGGAGGGTTGCCTGGACGTTTGTTTGGACGGTTGGGCCATTTTTTCTCCGTGGATCTGCGGCTTTTGGGCCATACTACCCACTGTTCTTACTCTGAAGTAAGTTCGTTCTCGATACGGTTGCCCTATACAGAACTCTTGAAACGGAAGGCAGCTCAGTGGCTCCCAAAGGCTCGTCCGATCTGTTCTCGCAGGTGGTCAACTCCGGCCCCGGATCGTTTGTGGCAAAACAACTCGGTGTTCCGCAGCCGGAGACGCTTCGCCGCTACCGGCCCGGTGAACCGCCACTGACCGGATCGCTGCTGATCGGAGGGGATGGCAGGGTCGTCGAGCCGCTGCGGGCGGCGCTGGACAAGGACTACGACCTGGTGGGCAACAATCTGGGCGGCCGGTGGGCCGACCAATTTGGCGGGCTGGTTTTCGACGCCACCGGCATCACCACGCCGGCCGGCCTCAAGGGCTTGCACGACTTCTTCACGCCCGTGCTGCGCAACCTGGGCCACAGCTCGCGCGTCGTGGTGATCGGCACCACGCCCGACGCGGCCGCCAGCACCGACGAGCGGATCGCGCAGCGCGCGCTGGAGGGCTTCACCCGCTCGCTCGGCAAGGAAGTGCGCCACGGTGCCACCGTGGCGCTGGTGTACCTGTCGCCGGACGCCAAACCGGCCGCCACGGGCCTGGAATCCACCCTGCGGTTCATCCTGTCGGCCAAGTCGGCGTACGTCGACGGCCAGGTCTTCTACGTCGGGGCGGCCGACTCCACACCACCCGCCGACTGGGATCGGCCGCTGGACGGCAAGGTCGCGATCGTCACCGGCGCCGCCCGCGGCATCGGCGCAACCATCGCCGAGGTGTTCGCCCGCGACGGCGCCCGCGTGGTCGCCATTGACATAGCATCCGCTGCCAAAGAAAATGACGCACTGGCCCAGACGGCCAGCCGGGTCGGAGGCACCGCGCTGGGGCTCGACGTCACCGCCAATGATGCTGTCGAGAAGATCACCGAGCACCTGCGCGACCACTACGCCGGGCACGCCGACATCCTGGTCAACAATGCCGGTATCACCCGGGACAAGTTGTTGGCCAACATGGACGATGCCCGCTGGGACGCCGTCCTGGCCGTCAATCTACTTGCCCCGCAACGGCTTACCGAAGGACTGATCGGCAACGGCAGCATCGGCGAAGGCGGCCGGGTCATCGGATTGTCTTCGATGGCCGGCATTGCCGGCAACCGCGGGCAGACGAACTACGCCACCACCAAAGCCGGGATGATCGGGCTGACCCAGGCGCTGGCAGCGGGACTTTCCGAGAAGGGCGTCACGATCAATGCTGTGGCACCGGGATTCATCGAAACCCAGATGACCGCGGCGATCCCGCTGGCCACCCGGGAGGTGGGCCGCCGATTGAACTCGCTGCTACAGGGCGGGCAGCCGGTCGACGTCGCCGAGACCATCGCCTACTTCGCCAGTCCGGCATCAAACTCAGTGACCGGCAACGTTATTCGGGTCTGCGGCCAGGCCATGCTGGGAGCATGATGAACCAACCAAGCGGACTGAGAAATATGCTGCGCGCGGCCGCCGGCGCATTGCCGCTGGTTTCCCGTTCCGACCAGCTGCCCAACCGCACCGTGACGGTCGAGGAATTGGCCATCGACCAGACGAACGTGGCCGAGTACGCGGCGGTCACCGGCCTGCGCTACGGCAACAACGTGCCACTCACCTACCCGTTCGCGCTGACCTTTCCCGCGCTGATGTCATTGGTGACGGGGTTCGACTTCCCCTTTGCCGCAATGGGATCGGTACACACCGAAAACCGCATCACGCAATATCGGCCGATCGCGGTCACCGACACGGTCGGCGTGCAGGTGCATGCCGAGAACTTGCGCGAGCATCGGAAGGGCCTGCTGGTCGATCTGGTGACAGACGTCAGCGTCGGCAACGACGTCGCGTGGCATCAGGTCACGACGTTCCTACACCAGCAGCGCACCAGCTTGTCCGATGAACCCAAACCACCGCCACAGAAGCAGGCCAAGCTTCCCCCGCCGAGCGCCGTGCTCAGGATCACGCCGGGCCGGATCCGCCGCTATGCCGGAGTCGGCGGTGATCACAACCCGATCCACACCAACCCGATCGCCGCGAAGCTGTTCGGGTTCCCGACCGTCATTGCGCACGGGATGTTCAGCGCAGCAGCGGTATTGGCGAACATCGAAGCTCGGCTTCCGGATGCGGTGCAGTATTCGGTGCGGTTCGGCAAGCCGGTGCTGCTGCCCGCCACCGCGGGGCTGTACATCGAGGAACGTCGCGGTGCGGAGGGCTGGGATCTGGCGTTGCGCAATATCGCCAAGGGGTACCCGCACCTGACAGGCACCGCCGAAGGCATCTAGCCCGCGTGCGTCGGGCCGCGACCCAGCACGAGCACTTTCAGTCCGTGCGCACCGACGGCGGTTAACAGGAATACGCCGAGCAGCCAGATCGGCGGGCGGGCGAGTTCCCAGACGAAGATCGCCGCCCAGATCGGCGAGCCCTGAGTGACCGCGAGCACCCCGGCAGCTCCGCCAACGAGACCGCCGGCACGTGCAGATGCGTTCCGAAAGCGGCGTTGATTGCCAAGATCAGTACCGCTCCCGCCGCCGCGCCAGTGGCCAGCGACGGCGTCAGCATTCCGCCGGCCCCGCCGGCGCGCAGGAACAGAGCGGTCAGCAGCGGTTTCAACACCAGGATCGCCGCCGCCGCCGACAGCGTCATCCCGCTGGCGAGGCTGACGGTCAGGACGCTTTTTCCGTTGCCGGGCAGCTCGGGCCACCAATACGAGCAGATACCCATCAACAACCCGGCCCCGGCAAGCGCGGGAACCAATGTCCAGGTCCGCATCAGCCGGGCCGGCCGCGCCGCGGCCATGATCCGGTTGAAGGCCAACCCGACCACCAGGGCCACCGGCGCCAATATCAGTCCGTGAGCGGTCAGCAGATAGGACGATTCCCCGATGGGCCATTCCAGGCTGGACTGATCGTGGGTGAGGGCCGAGCCGATCGCGACGGCCAGGGCGGAGGTGAGCAGCGCCGCTCCAAGCACACGCGGATGCCAGCTGTTCAGCATGATCCGCGACGAGAACAACGCACCGGCCAGCGGAACGGCGTAGACCGCACCCAGTCCGGCCCCGGCCGCGCAGGCCAGCAAGATCTCCCGGTCGCGGCTTGATAGCCGCTTGAGCCATCCGGTCGCGAAATCGCCTAAGACGGAGGCGAATTGGCGTGGAGCACCTTCGCGGCCAAGCGAGGCTCCGGAGCCCACCAGCAGCACCTGCAGCGCCGCGTCGAAGCTCCATACCAGCCGCGGTATCCGAGCATGACGGGCGATGGTCTCCGCGAGCGGTGGCACCTGGGCCCGGCGTCGCAGAACCCACCAGCCGGCTCCGGCCAGCGCGCCGCCCACCATCGGGCCCAAGACGCGGCGGACCGGACTAGCGCCGGTGATCCCGACGAGAAAGCTGCCGAACGTGTAGTGGTACGTCATGTGCTGGACGAATCGCAGCACAAACGTTGTCGACACCCCGGCGACCCCCGCCAGCAGGCCGACGATGACTACCGCACAGAAGAAATCAATGTTGCGGCGAGCCACGGCACGAATGTATGCCACTCGGCACGTCGGCGCCCGATGGTTCTATCCGGCAGCGACGCTCGGGTCGTCCGCCTCGGCGGCGTGTTCGCGCTCCCCTGGTGCGCCTTTGAGGCCGTGCCAGAACAAGCCGATCATCAGCTTGGCCGCCTCGTCGACGTCGATGTCGCCGGTGCTGACACGGGTGGCCATCGCTTCGCCCGCGCCCACCAGCGCCACGGCCATCATCTCGTGCTCGGAGTCCGGGCGCTGGGCGCGACTGCCGGCCCGCACCAGGGCGGCCACCATCTGGATGATCTTCTCGCGCCCCTCACGCACCGTCGGGGCGAACGCCTGCGAGCTGGTGGCCTGCGTGTACATCACGATCCAGGACGCCCGGTTGGCATCGATGAAGCGCAGGAACGACACGATGATGTTGCGCAACATGTCCTTCGGACTCTGCTCGAAGTCGATATCGTCGCGCACCACGTCGATGAACCGGCTCATCTCGCGGTTCAGGCAGGCGCCGAACAGGTCCTCTTTCGAGCCGTAATACAGGTACAGCATCGGCTTGGAGATCTCGGCGGCGGCGGCGATGGTGTCCATCGAGGTCTCGTGGTAGCCGTTGACCGAGAACATCTGCACGGCGGCATCGAGCATCTGCTGCTCCCGGACAGCGCGCGGTAGCCGTTTGGTACCACCTGCCATCGCTGTACCCTTTCAAGCCTTGTCTATCTGACTCCAGAGTAAGCAATCCGAAGGCACCTCACACGCATTAGTGCCCGCACTTGGGGCTTTGGCCCTTCATCGCTGCGACCCGGACGAGCGATTCGTTGACCGCCGAGATCGGCAATTCGCCCGCGGCCACGGCCTTCTGCAGCCGGTTCAGGACCGCGGGCACCTCGTCGGTGGTGACCCACAGCGCGACGTCGGTACCGGCCTGCAGGGCGCGCAGCACCGCCTCCGCGACGCCGAACCGATCCGAGATCGCGGCCATGCTGGACAGGTCGTCACTGAATATCGGGCCGTTGAAGGATGGGCCCCCGTAGCCGGTGCCGGTGCGCAGCAACTGCACCGCGGCGCGGCTCAGGCTCGCCGGGTCGTCGCCGGCTGTCAAACCGGGAACCTGCAGGTGACCCACCATGACGGCGACCGGACCCTCGGTGACCAGCGTCTGGTAGGGCAGCAGGTCGTTGGTCTGCAGCTGGCTCAGCGGAGGCGTGACGACTCCGCCCTTGTGCGAATCGCCAGAGCCGTGGCCATGGCCGGGGAAATGCTTGAGCACCGGCAGCAGTCCGGCATCCCGCAGACCCTGCGCGTACGCCCCGGCGTAGGCGGTCACGACTTTGGGGTCCGAGCCGAACGACCTGTCCCCGATCACACTGTCGTCCGGGGCGTCGGTGACATCGACCACCGGGGCGAAGTCGATGGTGATGCCGAGTTTTTTCATCGCCTGGCCGCGCTGCAGCGCCAAGTCGTGGACCTGCTGGGTCGTTTGGGTCTGGGCCAGCTCCTTGGGCGACGGCGACGTCCCGATCAGCGACTTCAGCCGCGACACCCGGCCACCCTCTTCGTCGACGCTGACCGAAAGCGGCAACGGCCCGGCGTTGGCCGCGATGTCGGCCAGGGGGCCGGTGAAAATCGTCAGGTCCGTCCAGCTGCCGATGAATATGCCGCCGACGTGATAGTCGTTCACGACCGCCCGGGCGTCGTCTGCGTTCTTCACGCCGACCATGAGCAGCTGGGCCAGCTTGTCGCGGACGTCGGGCACCGCATCCGGCATGGCCGTCGGGTCAGCGCATGCCGGTGGTGCGGGAGCGGCCGCCGGCTTGTTGGTTGTGGTCTGGGATATTGCGGCTTTCGGGAACACGTGGTGTTTGACCATGACGCGAACCCCGATGGCGGCGGCGATCAGCACGACAAGGGCCGCAGCCACACCGGCGATGATCCACGGAGCGCGCCGGGACTTCGCCCGCGAACCGGCCTCTGGCGGTGGTTGCGCGGGGGCCGGCGCGGTAAAAGGAGCGAAAACAGGGGCAGGGGCGGTCTCGAAGACGTGCTCGGGAACCGCCTGCCGGGCGGCGGCGGCGAGGTCCAGCGCCGTTTGGTAGCGCTCGTCGGGGTCTTTAGCCATGCCGCGGGCAATGACCTCGTCCAACTCCGGCGGCACCGCTGGTCGACCCGCGCTGGGCTGGGGCGGGTCCAACGTCAGGTGGCCGGCGATCTGTTGCTCCATGCCGTCCCCCGGAAAGGGGTGTTCACCCGTCAGGCATTCATAAAACAGGCACGTCAACGCATAGATATCGGAACGGGCGTCGGCAACTCCCGCGCTGAAGCGTTCGGGTGCCATGTAGGCGAAGGTGCCCGCGATGGTGCCGGTGCTGGTCAGCTTGGTCGCCGAAGAGCCGTGGGCGATCCCGAAACCGGTCAAATACACAAAGTCCGGCCCGGTCATCAGGGCGTTAGACGGTTTGACGTCGCGATGCACCAGCCCGGCGGCGTGCGCCGCGTCCAGTGCGGCCGCGAGTTGCTCAATGACCTTGACCGCCTGCTGCGGGCTCAGCGGGCCGTCCCGTTCCAGCAGGCTCGCCAGGTCGATGCCATCGACGATCGGCATCACCAGATAAAGCTGACCATCGATCTCCCCGGCGTCAAGGACCGGGATCAGGTGCGGCTCCGTCAACTGCTTCGCCGTATCCGCCTCGCGCAGGAACTGTTCCCGGTACCCCGGCTCGGTAGTCAACTGCGGCAGCAACACCTTGATCGCCACATCGCGGCGCAGCTGGGTGTCGTGGGCTTTGAACACCCGCCCCATGGGGCCCTCGCCGATCAGCTCGATCAGCCGATAGCTCCCGAAGTCGACCTCATCCACCGGGCCATGTTGTCACGACCAGCATTCGTACCGGTGCTCCGACCCGGACCCGGGCGCGGCGAATCGGGTCCCTGGCCGGGGTATCGCTTCTGCTAGGTTGTCGCTAGATCGTGGCTATCTTGGTAGTAGTCGTCTTGACTCCCCCATGACTGAAGCCACGATCAGACCCCCAAGGAGCCACCGATGAACCGGATCATTGCGCCCGCCGCCGCGAGCGTGGTGGTTGGTCTGTTGCTGGGCGCGGCCGCGATCTTCGGGGTCACTCTGATGGTGCAGCAGGACACGAAGCCGCAGCTGCCCGGAGGCGATCCATCCTCGTCGGTGCTGAACCGGGTCGAGTACGGCAACCGTAGCTAGCCCGACGGCAGGGTCAGCGCTCTCCCGTCGCTGGTTGCTGCTGGTCGGATCGGTCGCGCTGACACTGACGTTCGCGCAGTCCCCGGGGCAGATATCCCCCGACACGAAACTCGACCTCACCGCGAACCCGCTGCGCTTCCTGGCACGCGCGACCAACCTGTGGAATAGCGATCTGCCGTTCGGCCAGGCGCAGAATCAGGCCTACGGCTACCTGTTTCCGCACGGCGCGTTCTTTCTGGCCGGCCACGTGCTGGGTGTGCCGGGCTGGATAACCCAGCGGGTGTGGTGGGCGCTGCTGCTCACGGTGGGTTTCTGGGGGCTGCTCCGAGTCGCTGAGACGCTGGGAATCGGCAGTCCGACGTCCCGCATGGTCGGCGCGGTGGCGTTCGCGCTCTCGCCGCGGGTGCTGAGCACAATCGGATCGATCTCGTCGGAAACCCTGCCGATGATGCTGGCGCCGTGGGTGCTGTTGCCCACGATTCTCGCCTTGCGCGGAGTATCCGGCCGGTCGGTTCGAACGCTCGCCGCGCAGGCCGGCCTGGCCGTCGCGTTGATGGGAGCGGTCAACGCGATCGCAACGCTGGCCGCTTGCCTGCCGGCGGTGATCTGGTGGGCCTGTCACCGGCCGAACCGGTTGTGGTGGCGCTACACCGCGTGGTGGGTGCTGGCCCTGGTCCTGGCAATGCTGTGGTGGGTGGTGGCGCTGGTGCTGTTGCGGGCCATCAGCCCGCCCTTCCTCGACTTCATCGAATCCTCTGGCGTGACAACGCAATGGTCGTCATTGGTCGAGATGCTGCGTGGGACCGACGGCTGGACCCCGTTCGTGGCGCCGACCGCCACCGCAGGCTCGCCGCTGGTGACCGGATCCGCGGCCATCCTGGGCACCTGCCTGGTGGCGGCGGCCGGGCTGGCCGGGCTGACCACCCGGGAAATGCCGGCGCGGGGACGACTGGTCGCGATGCTGCTGATCGGCGTGGTCCTGATGGCCGCCGGCTACAGCGGTGGCCTGGGCTCCCCGGTGGCCGTCCAGGTGCAGGCGTTCCTGGACGGCTCCGGTGCGCCGCTGCGCAACGTGCACAAACTGGGGCCGGTGATCCGAATCCCGGTGGTGTTGGGCGTCGCGCAACTGCTGGGCCGGATACCGCTGCCCGGTTGGGGGGCCGGCAATGCCCCGGTTTCGGTGTGGCTGCGCGCATTTGCCCATCCCGAGCGCGACAAACGAGTCGCGGCCGGTGTTGTCGTGCTGACGGCACTGGCGGTCAGCACCTCGCTGGCGTGGACGGGCCGGCTCGCTCCGCCGGGCACGTTCGCGGCGATACCCCAGTACTGGCATGAAGCGGCCGACTGGCTCGGCGAACATGACACTGGGACACCAGTTCCCGGGCGCGCGCTGGTGGTTCCCGGTGCGCCGTTCGCCACCCAGATGTGGGGCACCAGCCACGACGAGCCGCTCCAAGTCCTCGGTTCCGCCCCGTGGGGAGTGCGCGACTCCATCCCACTGACACCACCGCAAACCATCCGGGCGCTGGATTCGGTGCAACGCCTGTTCGCCGCCGGGCGCCCATCCGCCGGTCTTGCCGATACCCTTGCCCGCCAGGGCATTTCCTATCTGGTGTTGCGCAACGATCTGGATCCCGATTCGTCGCGGTCGGCGCGCCCGATCCTGGTGCACCGCGCTATCGAGGGGTCGCCGGGGCTGCGGCGGGTCGCACAATTCGGTGCACCGGTGGGCCCCGGCACCCTAGCCGGCTTCGTCGCCGATAGCGGAATGCGCCCGCGCTACCCGGCCATAGAGATTTATCGGGTCGGCCCTCTTGACGATTGGGTCGCCGATCCCGCCGCGCCGTACTTCGCCGACATCGACCAACTGCCCCGCGTCGACGGCGGCCCCGAAGCGCTGCTCCGTCTCGACGAGCGGCGACGGCTACTGGGCCACTCGGGGCTGGGTCCAGTGCTGATGAGCGCCGATGCGCGCAGCGCGGGCCTGCCGGCCCCGGTCGTGACGGCGACCGATACGCCGGTGGCCCGTGAGACCGACTACGGCCGGGTAGATGAGCATTCGTCGGCGATCGGCGCCGTCGGCGACGCCCGGCACACCTCTAATCGCGTGCCCGATTACCCGGTGCCCGGCGCTGACACCGTGCTCGGCAGCTGGACGGGCGGCCGGATCACGGTGTCGAGCTCGTCGTCGGATTCCACCGCAATGCCTGACGTCGCGCCGGCCGCTTCACCCGCGGCGGCAATCGACGGCGACCCGGCGACCGCATGGGTGTCCAACGCACTGCAGTCGGCCGTCGGGCAGTGGCTCCAAGTGGATTTCGACCACCCGGTGACCAACGCCGCGATCACCATCACACCGAGCGCGACCGCCGTCGGCGCCCAGGTCCGCCGGATCCTGATCGAGACCGCCACCGGTAGCACGACGCTGAAGTTCGACGAGGCCGGCAAGCCGCTGTCCGCGGCGTTGCCCTATGGCGAAACCCCGTGGGTGCGGATCACCGCCGCCGGTACCGACGACGGCTCCGCGGGTGTGCAGTTCGGCGTCACCGACCTGTCGATCACCCAGTACGACGCGTCCGGATTCGCCCACCCGGTCGACCTGCGGCACACCGCGCTGGTTCCCGGACCACCGCCGGGTTCGTCGATTGCGGGCTGGGATCTGGGTTCGGAACTGCTCGGCAGACCGGGGTGCGCTCAGGCGCCCGACGGCATGCGCTGCGCGGCGTCGATGGCGCTGACCCCCGAAGAACCGGTCAACTTCAGCCGCACGCTGACCGTTCCGAAGCCGGTTCCGGTAACACCGCTGGTGTGGGTGCGACCACGCCAGGGCCCCAAGCTGGCGGACCTGATCGCCGAACCGAATACCACTAGGGCCAGCGGTGATTCCGACCCGCTGGACATCCTCGGCTCGGCGTATGCGGCCACCGATGGCGACCCGGCCACGGCATGGACGGCGCCGCAGCGGGTGGTGCAACACAAGACCGCACCCACGCTGACGCTGGCCCTGCCGCGGCCCACCGAGGTCGCCGGGCTGCGCCTGGTCCTCAGCCGGTCAACGTTGCCCGCCCACCCGACGGTGGCTGCCGTCAACCTGGGCGACGGCCCACAAGTCCGGGAAGTGAAGTCGGGTGAGCCGCAGACCCTGTCCCTGAAGCCCCGCGTCACCGATACCGTCACCGTGAGCCTGCTCGACTGGGAAGACATCATCGACCGCAATGCGCTGGGCTTTGACCAGCTCAAGCCGCCCGGGCTGGCCGAAGTCGCGGCGCTCGGCGCCGACGGCAACCCGATCGCCCCCGCCGACGCCGCCCGCAACCGCCGCCGCGAGATCACCATGGACTGCGACCACGGACCGGTGATCGCGGTCGCAGGCCGGTTCGTGCACACCTCGATCCGGACGACGGTGGGCGCATTGCTGGACGGCAAACCTATTCCGGCGCAGGCCTGCGACCGCAACCCGGTCGCGCTGCCGGCCGGGCAGGAGGAGTTGCTGATCAGTCCCGGCGCCGCGTTCGTCGTCGACGGAGCGCAACTGCTCACGCCGGACGTCGCCGAGCTGCCCCCCGCCAGCACCCCACCGCCGACACCCGCCGCGACCGGCGCGTGGGGTCCGAGCAGGCGCGAGGTGCGAGCCCCCGCCTCGGCGACGTCCCGGGTGCTGGTCATCCCCGAAAGCATCAACCCCGGTTGGGTGGCGCGCACCGGCACCGGTGCCCGATTGACTCCGGTAGCCGTCAACGGCTGGCAACAAGGGTTCGTGGTGCCGGCAGGCGGTCCCGGCACCATCACGCTGACGTTCGCGTCCAATTCGCTGTACCGGGCGGGCTTGGCGGTCGGCCTGTCATTGCTGCCGCTGTTGGCGCTGCTGGCGTTCTGGCGCGGCCGGCAGCGACGCCCCGATGACGCACCGGCACAACCATGGTCGCCCGGGCCCTGGGCAACGGTCGGGGTGCTGGCGGCCGCGGCATTGATCGCGGGCGTGGGCGGGGTCGTGGTGGCCGGCGCCGCCTTCGGTTTGCGGTACGCGTTGCGGGACCGGCCGCGGTGGCGCGATCCGATCACCGTCGGGCTCAGCGCCGGCGGGCTGATTCTGGCCGGGGCCGCGTTGTCGCGGCATCCGTGGCGTTCGGTCGACGGCTACTCCGGCCATTCCGCGTATGTGCAACTGCTGGCACTGATTTCGCTTGCCGTCGTGGCGGCTTCGGCAGTCAGCCTGCCCGATCGGATACGCCGCCCGCGGGACGAGTAGTTTTGCCCGCCATGGGATGGTTTTGGGCACCCGCGTATTGGTCGGCCCGGCTGGTGCTCGAGCGTGGCGTGGCGGCCATCTACCTGATCGCGTTCGTCGCGGCCGCGTTACAGTTCCGGCCACTCATCGGGGAACGCGGAATGCTGCCGGTGCCAAAGTTTTTGGCTGCGCATTCTTTCTGGAGAACTCCCAGCGTCTTTCATCTCCGCTATTCCGACAGGTTGTTCGCCGGCGTCTCCTGGTTCGGTGCGACACTGGCCGCGGCCATCGTCGCCGGTGCCGCCGACCTGGCGCCGTTGTGGGCCGCGATGCTGATGTGGCTGACGTTGTGGGTGCTCTACCTTTCGATCGTCAACGTCGGGCAGGCCTGGTACGCGTTCGGCTGGGAATCGTTGCTGCTGGAAACCGGCTTCCTGATGATTTTCCTCGGCAATGACCGGCTCGCTCCCCCGGTGCTGACGCTGTGGTTGACGCGATTGTTGCTGTTTCGCGTCGAGTTCGGCGCCGGGCTGATCAAGATGCGCGGCGACCCCTGCTGGCGCGACCTGACCTGCCTTTACTACCACCACGAGACGCAGCCCATGCCGGGGCCGTTGAGCTGGTTTTTCCACCACCTGCCCAAGCCGTTGCACCGGGTTGAGGTGGCGGGCAACCATTTCGCCCAGCTCGTCGTGCCGTTCGGGTTGTTCGCGCCCCAGCCGGTAGCCGGCGCGGCCGCGGTGATGATCGTGGTTACTCAGCTGTGGCTGGTGGCATCGGGAAACTTCGCGTGGCTCAATTGGCTGACGATCATGCTGGCGTTCAGCGCTATTGACCAGTCGTGGTTCGCGGCGGTGCTGCCGATATCTACGCCGCCTGCACTGCTGGCACCGCCGGCGTGGTTCGCCGGCCTGGTGATCGCGTTCGCGGTCGCGGTGCTGTTCCTGAGCTACTGGCCGATGCGCAACATGCTGTCGTCACAGCAGCGAATGAACATGTCGTTCAACTCGTTTCATCTGGTGAACACTTACGGGGCCTTCGGGGCCATCGGCCGCGTCCGCCGCGAGGTGGTGATCGAAGGCACCAACGAGGCCCAGTTGAGCCTGCAGACCGGATGGAAGGAATACGAATTCAAGGGCAAGCCCGGTGCGGTACGCCGGCTGCCCCGGCAATGGGCGCCCTATCACCTGCGGCTGGACTGGTTGATGTGGTTCGCCGCCATCTCGCCTGCCTATGCGCAGGAATGGCTGGGCCCGTTCTTGGAGCGGCTGCTGCGCAACGATCGGGCAACGCTACGGCTGTTGCTGCACAACCCCTTCCCCGAGGAGCCGCCCCGCTACGTGCGCGCGCAGCTGTACGAGTACCGCTTCACGACACCGTCCGAATGGCGGCGCGATCGGGCGTGGTGGGATCGCGAGCTGCTCGGTACCTACGCTCCGCCGATGACGCTGCCCGGGGATACCGCGACGTTGTAGATTTGATTGAGCAGGCCCGGGAAGTGACTTGTCTGAAGTGCCGGTGTTCGGGGTGCTAGCCGGCCGCGCGAGACGATAGAGCCGCCCCCGAGTGTCCTCCCGGGTCTGCCCTCGACCGTTGGGCATCACGTCCGTGCCGAAGGCACGGTCGAGCTACGCGGCGTCGCCGTCGTCATCTGCTGCTTCCTCGTCTTCGTGGAACATTTTTTCGGGGTGGTGGAAGGTGTTGATCCGGGGTTGGCCGCGTTCGAGGTGTCGGGGTGGGATCCATTCGGTGTCGCCGCGGGCGTTTTTGCGGGTGGCCCAGCCGCCGGGTCGGACGGTTTTGTGGTTGGTGCCGCAGCCCAGGGCCAGTTGATTGATGTCGGTGGTGCCGCAGATGGCGTAGTCGATGACGTGATGGACTTCGCAGTAGTAGCCGGGCACATCGCAACCGGGTGCGGTGCAGCCGCGGTCCTTGGCGTACAACACAATCCGCTGTCCGGGTGAGGCCAACCGTTTGGTGTGATACAGCGCCAGGGCCTTGCCTTTGTCGAAGATCGCCAGGTAATGGTGGGCGTGGCGGGCCATCCGGATCACATCACTCATGGGCAGGATGGTGCCGCCGCCGGTCAACCCTTTGCCGGCGGCGGCTTCGAGGTCGGTCAGGGTTGTAGTGATGATGATTGAGGCCGGTAGTCCGTTGTGCTGGCCCAGTTCTCCGGAGACCAGCAGAGCGCGGATCGCGGCGTTGAGTCCGTCGTGGTTGCGTTGGGCGGGGCTGCGGGAGTCGCGATCGATGGCGTCCTGCGAGGCGGCGCCGTCCACGACCGCGGTGTCGTCGTCGGGGTTGCACATGCCGGGGGCGGCCAGCTTGGCCAGCAAGGCTTCCAGGGCGGCGCGCAACTCGGGGCTGACCCAGCCGCGCAGCTCCGACATGCCATCGGCCTGCTGATTACCCAGTGTCAGGCAACGGCGTCGGGCCCGGTCGTCGTCGGTGTAGGTGCCGTCGGGATTGAGGTAATCGGTGAGTCGATCCGCGAACCTGCGGAGTTGCTCGGGTCGATACTGCGTGCCCTTGCGCGCGAGATCGGCTTCGGCCTGCTCGCGGGTGGCTGCATCGACCCAGCCGGGCAACTGTTGCAGGAAGCGCCGGATCACCGCGACCTGGCCGGCTCCGAGTTTCCCGTCGCGTTGGGCAGCCGCCGTCGCGGCCAGCGCCGGCGCCAGCGGTTCCCCGGTCAATCCGTGCCGCTCACCCAGGTCGGCGGCCTCGTGGATACGCCGGTTGGCCTCAGCGCGGCTGGTCAACGTCCACTCGGCGACCGCATGCGACAATTTGCCGCCCAACTCTTCTGGCGTGGCCTGGCGGCCCAGCTGATTGATCAACGGATGCTCGACCGCGGGCAGCCGCCGGCGCACCCGCTCACAGCGCTCCAGCAACGCCAATCGCTCCTGAGTCGTCAGCGCGTCGAAGGTCAATCCGCACAGCCGATGCAGGTCAGCGTCGAGCGCGTCAAAAACCTCAACGATCTCCTCACTACTCGAACTCATGTTCGAAACACTACGCCCGGCCACCGACAGAACACCACCGACAGAAGACCCCCGCCCAGTGACCACTGAAACTGATGCGACACAAGTGATTCGACAAGTGGGCAGCAGATCAGCGACACACCATCGTCGGCGAGCGCGGCCGTCAAATTTGGGAAAAAAATTCGCCCGAATCCAAACCGACGCGCGTATCGTGATGGGACAAGAATTCCGGCTAGATCCGCGATCATGCCCTTGAATGGGAGCCGCAAATGGGTTCTTTGGTGCTCGCCTCGCCAGACGTTCTAGCTTCGGCGGCGCAGGATGTGGCGGGGATCGGGTCGGCGGTCAGCGAGGCTAACGCAGCGGCGGCAACCTCGACGACATCGGTGGTGGCCGCGGCCGACGATGAGGTTTCCACCGCGATCGCAGCGTTGTTTGGCAACTATGGCCAGCGGTATCAGGCGCTAAGCGCGCAGGTGGCGCTGTTTCATGAGCAGCTTGCGCAGGCGTTTAACTCGAGTGGGTTGGCGTATGCCGCCACCGAGGCCGCCAGTGCGTCGCCGCTGCAGGCGCTGGCGCAGGACGGCCATAGCCTGGCGGCGTTTTCACCGTTTTCACCGTGGAAGGACCTGACGGGACGTCCGCTGTTCGGTAACGGCGCCAATGGGACGGCGGGGAGCGGGCAGGCCGGGGGGGCCGGTGGGTGGCTGATCGGCAACGGTGGCAACGGTGGGTCCGGAGCGGCGGGGCAGGTCGGCGGGGCAGGCGGGTCGGCGGGCCTGTGGGGCCACGGCGGTAACGGCGGCACCGGCGGGACCGCAACTACCCCCGGCGGGACCGGCGCGCATGGTGGCGCCGGCGGAGCTAATGGACTGCTCGGCGGCGGTAATGGCGGGGCCGGCGGAGTCGGCGGGAACGGGGGTGCCGGTGCTGGCTTCGATGTGGCCGGCGGCACGGGCGGGGCCGGCGGCGCCGGCGGCGCCGACAGGCAGTTGCTGTCGCTGTTCGCCGCCGGCGGGGCCGGCGGGGCGGGCGGGGCCGGTGGCGCGGGTAGCGCCGGCGCAAACGGCAACCCAGGTGGCGGCACCGGCGTCGCGGGCCCTGCGGGCGGGGCCGGCGGGGCCGGCGGGGCCGGCGGGGCCGACCTGGCGCTGCTGGGCGGCAGCGGCGGCGCTGGCGGCGTGGGCGGTACCGGCGGCCAGGGCGGTGCTGGTGGCACCGGCGGCCCGGGCGTGACTGCTGGTGCGGCCGGCGGAACCGGCGGCGAAGGGGGGATTGGCGGCAACGCCGGCGCCGGGGGGGCTGGGGGAGCGGCAGGTTTCCTGGGAAGCGCCGGTCATGCCGGCAGCGCGGGCACCGGCGGCACCGGCGGCGAAGGCGGCACAGGCGGCGGCGGCGCCGGCGGTGGCGTCGGCACCGGCTTGAACAACAGCGTGGGCGGCCAGGGCGGCCTGGGCGGCCAGGGCGGCGGCGGCGGCACCGGCGGCGGCACGCCCAACGGCGGGACCATGGGCGACGGCGGCCAAGGCGGCGGCGGCGGCCAAGGCGGCGGCGGCGGCGACAATGTGGCCGCCGCGTCCTCCGGTTACAGCGTCATCGGCGGCGGCGGCGGCGGCGGCGGCGCCGGCGGGGCCGGCGGTCACGCCGGCAATACCGGCATCGGCAGCGGCGGTGCCGGTGGCAGTGGCGGCGGCGGCGGTGGCGGCGGCACCGGCGGCTTCGGCGACACCGTAAATGCCTCCTTACTCTTCGAAGCCAGAGGGTTTGGCGGTGGCGGCGGCGACGGCGGCGTCGGCGGCGCACTCGTTAACTCCACTAACGGCGGAATCGGCGGCAGCGGCGGTGGTGGTGGCGGCGGTGGCGTCGCCCAAGGAGCTAGCGCCAGTGGTGGTGGCGGCGGCGGCGGCGGTGCCGGATATACCGGCGGTGCGGGCGGCGCCGGCGGGGGCGCCAGCGTTTTGTCGCCTAGCACCTTGGCTAAGGGTGGAAGCGGCGGTCCGCCAGGCCAGCCGTTTGTCGGCGACGGCACCGGCGGCGGCGGTGGCGGGGGTGCCAACGCCAACACGGGCGCTGGGACGGGGGATGGCGGCCCCGGTGGCCCTGGTACGAACTCCGGCGGGACGGGCGGATCGGGCGCGAACAACGACTCCAATTTGAACTTCGGCGGTAACGGCGCCATTGATGACACCGTCGGCGGCGGCGGCGGTGAGGGCGGTGGACCCGGCGGTTCGGGTGGCAACGGCCAGGGCTTTTGACACAAACGACGTCGTCATTGACAAAACCTGCTTACAGCGTTTCGTCCAGCTCGCCGAGCCGGTCGGTCAACCGCAGATTCTCGGAGTAGTCGACCGGGCAGCAGATCAGCGACACACCGTCGTCGTCGAGCGCGGCCCGCAAGGTTGGCAACAGTTCGTCGGCGCGGTTGATCCGATACCCCTTGGCGCCGAAGCTTTCCGCGTACTTGACGATGTCGGGGTTGCCGAACTTCACGTAGTAATGCTCGCCGAGTTCGAGATCCATCTTCCACTCGATGAGGCCGTAGCCGCCGTCCTCCCAGATCAACACTACCAGCGGAATGCGCTCCCGAACCGCGGTCTCGATCTCCTGCGAGTTCATCAGGAAAGCACCGTCGCCCACCACAGCCAGCACCTTGGACTCCGGGCGGGCCAGCTTCACCCCCAACGCGCCCGGGAGCGCAAATCCCATGGTGGATAATCCGTTTGAGACCAGGCAGGTATTCCGCTCGTAAGTCGGGTAGAGCCGCGCCATCCACATCTTGGTGGCACCGGTGTCGACCAGCACGACGTCGTCGCGGCCCATCGCCGCGCGGGTGTCGGCCACCAGCCGCTGCGGAGCCAGTGGGTAGCGCGAATCCTGTTGCCCCCGAGCGAATTCCTCGGCAAGCAGACCTGATCCGGGCACATCGTCGCAGTGCTCGAAGTGGTGCCCGGCAAGCGCTTCGGTGAGCGCGTCCGGAGCTTCAAAGACGCGCTGATGTCGCCGATGATCCCGACGTCGACCGAATAGTGCATGTCGACCTCGGCCGGGAACCGATGAATGTGGATGATCTTCTTGTCGGCCTTCGGGTTGATCCGGACGGGGTCGAATTCCTGCAGCTCGTAGCCGACCGCGATGACGACGTCGGCGTTGTCGAACCCGAAATTGACGTAGTCGTGTCGCATGAACCCGAGCGTCCCGATGCTGTTCGGGTGGTCGTCGGGCATCACGCCCTTGCCGTGGAAGGTGTTGGCCACGCCGATCCCGAATTCGTCGGAGAACCGCACCAGGGCCGCGGTCGCGTCGCCCCGGGCAGCGCCGTGCCCGGCCAGCACTACCGGCCGTTGCGCGTTGCGCAGGATATCCACTGCCCGCGCTACCTGACCTGCCGCCGGCGCCTCGGCGTGAACCACGTTGCGCGGCAACGGTGTCAGGTCGGGATAGTCGGCAGCATCTGCATCTAAGTGTTCGGGCACCGCGAGATAGACCGCGGCCGGGCGTTCGGTCTCGGCGAGCTTGAACGCCTTGCGAAACATCTCGGGTATCGCATGCGCGGTGGGGATACCGGCGGCCCACCGGGTGATCGGGGCGAACATCGAGACCAGGTCGACGTACTGGTGCGACTCCTTGTACTCGCGGTCCTGGCCGACCTGCGCGGAGATCGCGACCATCGGGGTGCTGTTGGTGGTGGCGTCGGCGACGCCCAGTTGCATGTTGATCGCGCCCGGACCCAAGGTGGCCGATACCACCGCCGCGCGGCCGGTGACCCGGCCGTACATCTCGGCCATGAACGCCGCGGCCTGCTCGTGCCGGGTCAGCATATAGCGGATGTTCGAGGAGGCCAGCGCCTGCACGAAGCGGATGTTCTCCTCGCCGGGTATCCCGAAGACGACGGAAACGCCCTCGTTTTCCAGGCACTTGACCATCAGCTGAGCGGGTTTACTCATCCGGCACCTCCCTTATGGGAACGATAGTGGCAGGCTAGATGTTGGACGCTTCACAACCTTGAAAATAAAGAGCAAGCGGAGGATGTCAGCATGGCGATCGCCACCATCAACCCGGCCACCGGCGAGACAGTCAAGACCTTCACCCCCGCAACCGACGACGAAGTCGACGCCGCCATCGCGCGCGCCCACGAGCGGTTCCTCGACTACCGCCACAACACCACCTTCGCCCAGCGCGCCGAATGGGCCAACGCGACCGCCGACCTCCTGGAAAAGGAGGCCGACGAAGTCGCCGCCATGATGACCCTGGAGATGGGCAAGACCCTGAAATCGGCCAAGGCCGAAGCGCTCAAGTGCGCCAAGGGTTTTCGTTACTACGCCGAGAACGCCGAGAAGCTGATGGCCGACGAGCCCGCCGACGCGTGCAAGGTCGGCGCCAAGAAGGCCTACACCCGGTACCAGCCGCTCGGGGTGGTGCTGGCCGTGATGCCGTGGAACTTCCCGCTCTGGCAGGCCGTCCGGTTCGCCGCGCCGGCGCTGATGGCCGGCAACGTCGGCCTGCTCAAGCACGCGTCCAACGTGCCGCAGTCGGCGCTGTATCTGTCCGACGTGATCGCCCGCGGCGGCTTCCCCGAGGGCTGCTTCCAGACGCTGCTGGTTTCGTCCAGCGCCGTCGAGCGCATCCTGCGCGATCCCCGGGTCGAGGCGGCCACCCTCACCGGCAGCGAACCGGCCGGCCAATCGGTCGCCGCCATCTGCGGCGACGAGATCAAACCGACCGTGATGGAGCTCGGCGGCAGCGACCCGTTCATCGTGATGCCGTCCGTGGACCTCGACGAGGCCGTCAAGACCGCGGTCACCGGCCGGGTGCAGAACAACGGCCAGTCCTGTATCGCCGCGAAGCGGTTCATCGTGCACACCGACATCTACGACGCATTCGTCGACAAGTTCGTCGAGCGGATGCAGGCGCTCAAGGTCGGCGATCCGACCGACCCGGACACCGACGTGGGTCCGCTGGCCACCGAGTCGGGCCGCGACGAAATCGCCAAGCAGGTCGACGACGCCGTCGCGGCGGGTGCAAAGATCCGGCTGCGGCGGCAAGACGTCTCGACCGGCCGGGGTGGTTCTACCCACCGACGGTGGTCACCGACATCACCAAGGACATGGCGCTCTACACCGAAGAAGTCTTCGGCCCTGTCGCCTCGATGTACCGCGCCTCGAGCATCGATGAGGCCATCGAGATCGCCAACGCCACCACCTTCGGGCTCGGGTCCAACGCCTGGACCAACGACGAGGCCGAGCAGCAGCGCTTCATCGACGACATCGAGGCCGGCCAGGTCTTCATCAACGGGATGACGGTGTCCTACCCGGAACTAGGGTTCGGCGGCGTCAAGCGTTCCGGCTACGGCCGCGAGCTTGCCGGCCTCGGGATCCGCGCGTTCTGCAACGCCAAGACCGTCTGGGTCGGGTAGCGATTCTCCCGGCGAGCAGACGCGAAAGCGCCCGACACGCCGGGAAATACGGAGCTTTTGTGTCTGCTCGGCCTACCTAGGGGCGCATTTCGTACGCGCCGTTGAGCGGGAGGACGTGTTCCTTCCAGACCCGGTCGTAGCGCGCCGGGTCGTGCGCCGGACGCCGGATCATCCGCATCGCGAAGCGGGCCTGCTCGTCCGTCGTCGAGGGCTTGTCGTTCAGCTCGACGGCATAAACGTTGAAATCCCGGACCAGCAGACCGAAGATCTCGTCGATCAGGGTCTCATCGACGGCTGACAGCGGTGCCTCCTCCAGGATCAGCTGGGCGTAGGGCACCAAAGCGAAGAGCTGGCCCACGCCGAAGGCGAAGTCGACGTCCTTCTGCTGGGCCGCATCGGGAGTCGCGGACGCCAACATCTCGGCGAGCACGTCGATCTGCTCGCGCAGCAGCGCGACGTTGGGAAGGTGGGCGAAGCCCGCGAACGACGCGCGCCAATCGTGGAACCGCACCTTGCCCAGTCCGCCGGTCGGTCCCTGGGCGAACAGGAATGCGTCGTCGGCGGCGTCGTCGCGGCGCGGGATCAGTGGCAGCGCGGCATCGGGGGCGAACAGGTAATTGGGCATGAACTTGCCCAGCAGTCCGATGTTGATGTGGACAGTGCCCTCCAGCCGGGGCAGCAGCCCGATCTCGCGGGTCATGGCCTCAAAGATGGTGTCCTTTTCCACGCCCTTGGCGGCGATGACATCCCACAGCGCGGTGATGACGCGCTCGCCTTCGCCGGTGACTTTGGCTTTGACGAGCGGGCTGTACAGCAGGTAGCGCCGGTCGTCGGCCGACGCGCTGCGCATGTAGTCCGACGCGCGGGTGGCGACCAGCTTCATCGCGATCAGCCGCGCGTAGGCATCGGTGAGCAGGCGCCGCACGTGGCTGAAGTCGGTCACGACGGTGCCGTACAGGTGACGGTTGGCCGCGTGGGTGATGGCTTCGTAGAAGGCGTGGGTGCACATACCGATCGCGCCCCAGCCCAGGTTGTATTTGCAGACGTTGACCGTGTTGAGCGCGGCATGGAAGGCCCCGAGGCCCCGGTGCAAGATGTCGGCCTCGGTGACCGGGTAGTCATGGAGCGCGTAGTTGGCGACGTAGTTCTGCGAGTTCACCACGTTCTTTTTCAGCTCGTACCGGTCGTGCTGGGAGTCGGCGACGAAGAACACGTACTCGTCCGTCTCGGCGATCTTGCCGAAGGTGGAGACCATCCGGGCAGCGTTAGCGTTGCCGATGTAGTACTTCTCGCCGCTAGCGACCCAGCCGTGTTCCGACGGCGTCAGGATCATGTCGGTCTGGTAGACATCGGCGCCGTGGGACTGCTCGGAGAGCCCGAAGGCGAACACCTCACCCTGCTCCAGCTGAGCGGCCGCCTTGCGCTTCGCGTCCTCGTTGTCACTCATCCAGATCGGACCCAGACCGAGAGCGGTCACCTGGAAGGGGTACCAGTAGTTCAGCCCGTAGAAGCCCACGATCTCGGCGAACTCGCTGATCCGGTAGGTGTCCCAGCGGCAGTCGGACCCGCCGTACTCGGCCGGCGTCAGCAGCGAGGCAAAGATGCGCTCTCGCCCGACGTGATTAAGGAAGTCCGAATACCACCTGCGCTCGTGGTCGTCAGACTTCAATCGGGCCTTGCCCCTGGACTCGAAGAACTCCACCGTCGCGGCCATGATCTCCGCGGAGCGACTGTCTGGATATTTGCGCTGCAGGCGGTTGGGATTGAGCAACATGAGGGGACGGTACTGCAAACGCCTCTGTCGGTGAACCGCCTTGGCGACTTAGCATCAGCTTCGTGTCAGAACTAAACACCGCTCGCGGACATATCGATACCGCCGATCTTGGCGTCACGCTCATGCACGAGCACGTGTTCATCATGACCACCGAGATCGCGCAGAACTATCCGGAAGCCTGGGGCGACGAGGAAAAGCGGGTCGCCGACGCCATCGCCCGGCTCAATGAACTCAAGTCCCGCGGCGTGGACACCATCGTCGACCTCACCGTGATCGGGCTGGGCCGCTACATCCCGCGCATCGCCCGCGTCGCGGCCGCCACCGAGCTCAATATCGTTGTCGCGACTGGGCTTTACACCTACAACGACATACCGTTCCGGTTCCACTACGAGGGCCCGGGCGCACAGCTGGGCGGCCCGGAGATCATGACCGACATGTTCGTCCGCGACATCGAGCAGGGCATCGCCGACACCGGCGTCAAGGCGGGAATCCTCAAGTGCGCCACCGACGAGCCCGGCATCACCCCGGGCGTCGAGCGGGTGCTGCGCGCCGTCGCCCAGGCGCACAAGCGCACCGGGGTGCCGATCTCCACGCACACCCACGCGGAGTCTGCGGCGCGGCCTCGAACAGCAGCGCATCTTCGAAGAAGAGGGCGTCGACCTGAGCCGGGTGATCATCGGGCACTCCGGCGACAGCACCGACGTCGGCTACCTCGAAGAGCTCATCGCCGCCGGCTCCTACCTCGGGATGGACCGGTTCGGCATCGACGTGATCCTGCCGTTCGAGGACCGGGTGAACACCGTGGCGAAAATGTGCGAGCGCGGGCACGCCGACAAGATGGTGCTCTCGCACGACGCCAACTGCTATTTCGACGCGCTGCCCGAGGAGCTGGTGCCGGTGGTGACGCCGAACTGGCACTACCTGCACATCCACAACGACGTGATCCCCGCGCTCAAAGAACGCGGCGTCACCGACGAGCAACTGCACACCATGCTGGTCGACAACCCGCGCCGCATCTTCGAGCGGCAGGGCAGCTACGAGTGACCGGGCGTAATCCGGTCCCGCCGATCGGCACCCAGATCTCGGCGCTGGCCGCGCTCGCTCCCGACGAGCCGGCGGTCAGCTGCGACGGGCGCACCCTGACCCGCGGCGAACTCGACCGCTCGACGAACCGGCTGGCCCGCGCCTACGCCGAGCGCGGCGTCGGCGTCGGCGACTACGTGACCATGGTGCTGCCCAACTCGATCGAGTGGATCCAGGCCGCGGTGGCCTGCTGGAAGCTGGGCGCGGTGCCCCAGCCGCTGTCCGCACGGCTGCCGGACGCCGAGCTGGCGGGCCTGCTGGAATTGCGGCCGCCGGCCTTGCTGGTGGGGCGCGGAGGCGATCCCAGCGGAAATACCAAGCGTGCCGACCACGGGTTTCAGTTCCCGATCCCGACCCGAGTTGTCCGATGCGGCGTTGCCGGAAGCGGTGTCGCCGGTCTGGAAAGCAATGGGATCGGGCGGCAGCACGGGCCGGCCCAAGCTCATCGAATCCGGCGGCGACAGCCGGATACCGGCCGCCATCGGCTATCCGCTGGGCGCGCAAGAGGGCGACACCACGCTTGTGCCGGTCCCGCTGTCGCACAACACCGGCTTCACCACCGCGACCATCGCGTTGCTGATGCGCCACCACCTGGTGCTGATGAGCCGGTTCGAGCCGCAGAAGTTCCTCCGGCTGATCACCGACCACCGGGTCACCTTCCTGACGACGGTGCCGACGATCATGCAGCGGGCGCTGCCGGTCTATCACGCCGACCCGGACTCCTATGACCTGTCCTCGATCCGCCGGTTCTGGCACCTGGGCGCGCCGTGCCCGCCGGCCGTCAAGCAGGCATGGATCGACCTGCTGGGCCCGGAAGAGGTCTGGGAGCTGTACGGCGGCACCGAATTACAGGCGCTGACCTTCATCTCCGGCGACCAGTGGCTGGCCCACCGCGGCTCGGTCGGCGTGGTGGTCGCCGGCGAGATGAAGGTGCTCGACGACGACGGCAACCCGTGCCCGCCCGGTCGAGGTCGGCGAGATCTACATGCGGCCCAGCCCGGGCAGCGCGCCGACCTACCGCTACGTCGGCGCCACGGCGAAATCCCGCGACGGCTGGGACTCGCTGGGCGACCTCGGCTACTTCGACGCCGACGGGTTTCTGTACCTCTCGGACCGCCGGGTCGACATGTTCACCGTCGGCGGCCGCAACGTCTACCCGGCCGAGATCGAGGGCGCGCTGTCGGCGCATCCGGATGTGTTGTCCTGCCTGGTTGTCGGCGTGCCCCGATCCGAACTCGGGTGACCTTGGGCAGGTGCCGTACGCCCTGGTGCACACGGCCGATGGGTCCGCTCTGGACGACCAGGCTGTGCAGGAGTTTCTGCGCGACCGCATCGCCGGCTACAAGGTGCCGCCCACCGTGGAGTTCTGATCGGACACTCCCGCTGCGCGACGACGCCGGCAAGGCCCGCCGCTCGGCGGTCCGCGACGAGATCATGGCGCGATTGCGTCCGCCTCACGCGTCGTGACGGGACTCTTCGGTCGGCTGCCTGCGTTTCTCCCAGCGCCGCAACGCTTCCCGGCACGGCGATTCGACCAGCGCGTAGCTGACCGCGGCGATCGCGAAACCGAAGATCAGCGTCAACACCAACACCTCGGCATCCGGCCGGTGAACGGGAACTGTCCCGATCACCGGGAACACCATCGCCAGCGCGGCCAGGTGCCAGATGAACATGCCGTAGGACCAGCGCCCCAGCGTCACCATACGGTGCGCTGCCCAGCAGCCGGTGGGGGTGTCGGGCCGGTCCAGCACCAGCGGCGCCACCAGCGCGAACGCCACCAGCGAGCCCATCGCCGTCTTCACCGCGAACTGCGCGGCGCTGCCCGGAACCAGCCCCGCCGGCCCGGCCAGCGGCGAGGCCGCCACCAGATAGGCCACCACCACCACGAGCGGCCATCAGCACGCGGTGGCGCGCCAACCGGTGCGGCAACCCGACCGGGCTGTAGACCCATTCCGCCAGCAGCATGCCCGCGGCGAACCAGGAGAAGAACGCCGGCGGCCAGTTCAGCGGGTTGATCCCGGGCCGGACAGCGCCAACGGGACCCAGCCCCAGGCCCAGCTCGCGCCGCCAAGGCCGCGATCGCCGGCACCCGGGCGCCGACCGGGATGCGGCGGGCCAGCATCGCCAGGATCGGCAACGCCAGGTAAAAGCTGACCTCGACCGACAGGCTCCACATCTGGGTCAGGCCGCCGGTCAGGGTCAGCGGCACGTAGATCTGGGTGAGCGTCAGGTTCGCCAGCCACACGGTCAGGCTCGCGTGATTGGCGTCGGGCAGCAGGGTCAGAATCACCACGACCGCCACCAGATAGGCCGGCATGATGCGGACCACCCGCGAGCGCAGATAGTGGCCGGTGGCCGGGCGCGACGCCAGACCGCGCGCCGCCGCGGCGTGGCCGCGCCACAACAGGAACCCCGACAGCGCGAAGAACACCGCCACGGCCAGATCGAAGCGGCCGAACAGCCGACCGTCGACACCGCTGGAGTGCCCGGTCTCGAACGCGACGTGGGTGATGACGACGCCGATGGCCGCGCAGGCGCGCATCCCTTCCACGGCGGGCAGGAAGCTGCGGATCCCGCCCACCTGCCGGCCCATCGGTCACGATCACAGTCTGCCTCTGGTCGGGTGAAGCGGACGAATCGGGTACACCCGGATGATGGGGCAAACCGGCGCTGGGTTCATAACGCTTGCGACCTTAAATTCTGCTGTTAGGGTCGAACGAGTTTTGCTTCGCTGCTTGCGTCGGGCCGGAGCGGGTCGCGGCCGACGAAGTCCATGGAAACCGAACGGGACCAGTAGGAGGGCACGGCAACGTGAACCGAGCAGTCATGTTGCGGATGGCCGCATGCGGGATCATGGGGCTCGGAGCCGCCCTGTTGATCGCCGCGCTGCTGTTGTCGACCTACACCAGCAGCAGGATCACCAAGATCCCGCTCAACATGGACGCCACGTTGATCAGCGACGGCAACGGGACCGCCGCTCGACCCCGGCGTCGTTGTCCGCCGAACTTCGCCATCAACCAAGAACGTGCCGGTGGTTTCCCAGCAGCAGATCAGCGTCGAGTCGCCCGCCAACGCCGACGTGGTCACGCTGCAGGTCGGCACCTCGGTTCGGCGCACCGATAAGCAAAAAGACGCCGGCCTGCTGCTGGCGATGGTCGACACCGTCACCCTCAACCGCAAAACGGCGTTGGCGGTTTCCGACGACACCCACACCGGTGGCGCGGTGCAGAAGCCGCGCACATTCAACGACGAGAACCCGCCCACCAACATCGCGCTGCCGCACGAGGGGCTGTCCTACCGGTTCCCGTTCCACACCGAGAAGAGGACGTACCCCTACTTCGATCCGATCGCGCAGAAGGCGTTTCGACGCCAACTACGACGGGCCAGAAGACGTCAACGGGTTGACCACGTACCACTTCACCCAGAACGTCGGCTACGACGCCGACGGCAAGCTGGCCGAATCCCGTCAAGTACCCGTCGCTGTACGCCGGACGACGAGGACAGCAAAGTCACCGCTTCCGCGGCGATGTGGGACTTGCCGCCGGGGCGATCCGGACGAGCAGATCACCATGACCCGCTATTACGCGGCGCAACGGACCTTCTGGGTGGACCCGGAGTCGGGCACCATCGTCAAAGAAACCGAGCACGCGAACCACTACTTCGCCCGTGACCCGCTGAAGCCCGAGGTGACGCTGGTCGACTACAAGGTCACCTCCAACGAAGACACCGTCGAATCGCAGGTCAACGCGGCCCGCGATGAGCGCGACCGGCTGGCGCTGTGGTCGCGGGTGCTGCCGATCACCTTCACCGCGGTCGGCCTGATCGCGCTGATCGGCGGGGCGCTGCTTGCCTCGTTCAGCCTGCGCACCGAGAGCGCACTGACCGACCCCGGCCTGGATCGGGGCGACGAGGAAAACGTGGATCACGACAGACCCGCGGTACGGGTGCCCGGCGCTGAAGCGGAGACCGAGAAGTTGCCCGCGCACCGGCCCGGTGCGCACAAGGATCCGAGCGGAACCGATCCCCCCGCGCCAGCGGGCGAGCCGCCGGATTCGGGGCCCGCTGACCCGCCCCCCGCAGTTCCCGACCCATCCGAACGGACCTAAACGCGGCTGGGCCGAGGGTGACTGAGGTACGCGTCCGGCTCCTGCACTGGTCCCAGCCGGCGTATGCGCTGCTACTCGCGCTGCTGGTAGTCGCGCCGCTACTGCAGCCGGGGTACCTGCTGCTGCGCGACGCGGTCTCAACGCCGCGATCGTATTTATCCGATACCGCCCTGGGATTGACGTCGGCGCCGCGGGCGACGCCGCAGGATTTCGCGGTAGCACTGGCCTCGCAGCTGATCGACGGCGGCATCGTGGTGAAGTCGCTGCTCGTCCTAGGCCTGTGGCTGGCGGGGTGGGGTGCGGCCCGACTGGTCGCGACGGCACTCCCGTCCGCCGGCGTGGGCGGCCAGTTCGTCGCGATCACCCTGGCGCTCTGGAATCCCTACGTCGCTGAACGACTCCTGCAGGGCCACTGGAGCCTGCTGGTCGGCTACGGCTGCCTGCCCTGGGTTGCGGCGGCAATGCTGACGCTGCGGGCCGGCGACGCGCCTGGATGGTCCGGGTTGTTCGGCATGGCCTTTTGGATCGCGTTGGCGGGGCTGACCCCGACGGGGCTGATGCTCGCCGCAACGGTGGCGCTGGTCTGCGTCGCCGCACCCGGTGCTGGCCTTTCGCGCTGGCTTTGTGCCGCAACAGCATTGGGCGCGGCATCGGTGGCGGCGCTGCCCTGGTTGACGGCATCGGTGGCGGGCTCCTCGTTGACGAGCAACCCGGCGCCCGGGGTTAACGCGTTCGCGCCGCGCGCCGAACCCGGTCTGGGCACGCTCGGCAGCCTGGCCAGCCTCGGCGGGATCTGGAACGGCGACGCCGTACCCGCCTCGCGGACAACGCTTTTCGCGGTATTGTCCGCCGCCGTGCTGCTGGGTGTGGTGGCGGCCGGCCTGCCGACGGCGGTGCGCCGTCCGGCAGTGCTGCCGCTGCTGGGGCTGGCGGCCGTGTCGGTGCTGATACCGGCGGCGCTGGCCACCGGCCCCGGCCTACACGTGCTGGGTGCGGTGGTTGACGCCGTGCCCGGCCTCGGCGTGCTGCGCGACGGGCAGAAGTGGGTGGCGCTGGCCATGCCGGGATACGCGCTGGCCGGCAGCGAGCGCGGTGCTGACGCTGCGGCATTGGCTGCGCCCGGCGATCACGGCGCTAGTTTGCTGCCTGGCGCTGCTGTTGGCTCTCCCCGACCTGGCTTGGGGCGTCTGGGGCAAGGTCGAGCCGGTGCGCTACCCACCCGGGTGGGCTGCGGTAGCGGCGGCAATCAACGATCAACCGGCGGCCGTCGCGGTTCTGCCCGCCGGCACCATGCGACGCTTCTCCTGGTCGGGCTCGGCGCCAGTACTCGATCCGCTGCCGCGCTGGGTGCGTGCCGACGTCTTGACCACCGGTGACCTGATTATTTCCGGGGTCAGCATCCCCGGGGAGGGCAACCGGGCCCGCGCGGTGCAGGCATTACTGCTGGGCGGGCCGGATCCGTCGGCCTTGGCCCCAGCCGGTGTGGGCTGGCTGGTCGTCGAATCGGACAGTGCCGGTGACATGGGTGCGGCCGCACGCACCCTGGACGCGATGACGCCGGTCTATCGCGACAAGGAGTTCGCCCTCTATCGGGTCGGTGGCCAGACCGTCGGCGCCAGCCCTGACAGCCGGCGGGCGACGATGCTCGCACATCTGGCGTGGCTGGCAATGCTGATCGTGGGCGCCGCCGGCGCTGTGCTCAGCAGAGCCCGCCGAGCGGCCGGGTCTAGACCGGGCTGCTGACTAAGCCGCTGACTAACTCGCCGGCTTGCACCGCTTCCAACACGGTGCGCACCGCGTCGGCGGTTTGCGCCCAGGAGAACTCGCCGCTGCGCGTCTGGGCCTTGACGCCGAGTTGATCGCGCAGGACCCGATCGCACAGCAGCTGCTCGAGGCGATCCACCAGCTCGGCGCGACTGTCCACCAATATCCCGGTCACGCCGTCGACGATCGAGTCGGAAAGCCCGCCGGAAGATCGATAACCGATGGTGGGCACCGCATGCTGCGCCGCCTCGACGACCGCCAGCCCCCATCCTTCTTTGCGCGACGGCAGCACGTGCACCCACGAGCGTTGCAGCACTTGGTGTTTGGTCACGTCGTCGACGTGGCCGTGGAAGGTTACCGCGCCGGAAACGCCGAGCCGATCCGCGTGATCGACGAGGCGCTGTCGCCACCATCCGCCGCCGACGATGTCCACGTGCAGACCCGGTATCCGCGGCCGCAGCTGCGCGAGTGTTTCCAGTGCATCTTCGATCTGTTTGTGCGGGACCAGCCGCGACAACACGACCACCCGCGGCGTGGCCGACCGCGAGCCGGACAACGATTGCGGCGGCGCCTCGTCAAGACCATTGCGCACCAACGCGATCCGCTCGTTGCCCACTCCGAGAGCGACCAGATCGCGGGCCGACGGCAGCGACACCGTGACGTACTGATTGCGCCGGTTCAGCCGGGGCGACACCGTCGATTCGATAAACCAGCCGAGCCGACCGAGTATCGGCCCGGCCACCGGCCACTGCTCACGATGGCAGTGGTGCACCAGCAGCAGCACCCGCCGGCCGTACACCAACCGGGCCAGAAACGGCAGGCCGTTTTGCGTGTCGACGACGACATCGGGCCGCACCCCCCGCAGCGGTCCTAGCCCGAAGCGCGCTGCGGCCATCGCCAGCAACGCCCATACGTACACCGAGTAGCGGCCGCCGGAACGATGCACCTGCACCCCGTCGACGACCTCACGTCGCGGCGCACCCGGATAGCGGGCGGTGCGTAGCGTGACGGCGATGCCCGATGCGGCCAGCTGCGCACCGACGCGCTGCAGGTAGGTTTCACTGCCGCCGCCCTGCGGGTGCCCGGTGTCGCGCCAGCACAGCAGCAGGACGGAGCGCAGGCCAGACATCAACCGCCAGCCTAACCGTCGTCACCGTAGGGTGGTCCGGTGTGGCCGGCAAGGACCTCTTCGCGCGGCGGGCAACGCTTACCCGCTCGCTGCGGTTGCTGTCCGAATTCCGCTACGAACAGCCGGATCCTGCACGGTTCTACGGCACACTGGCGGCCGACACCGTAGCGATGGTCAGCGATCTGTGGGTGGCCACCAACGGCGAGCTGCCGATCGGTCGGACGCTGCTCGACGTCGGCGGGGGCCCTGGATACTTCGCGGGGGCATTCGCCGACGCCGGGGTCCGCTACATCGGCGTCGAACCGGACCCGCGCGAGATGCACGCGGCCGCCCCAGCTCTCGCGGCCAACAAGATAGAGGGCACGTTCGTCCGAGCCTCGGGCATGGCGCTGCCGTTCGCCGACGATTCGGTGGACATCTGCTTGTCGTCCAATGTCGCCGAACACGTGCCACGGCCGTGGCAGCTCGGCACCGAGATGCTGCGGGTGACGAAACCGGGCGGCCTGGTGGTGCTGTCCTACACCGTCTGGCTGGGCCCGTTCGGTGGGCACGAGATGGGTCTGACCCACTACCTGGGCGGCGCTCGCGCGGCGGCGCGGTATGCCCGCAAACACGGTCACCCGGCCAAAAACAACTACGGGTCGTCGTTGTTCGCGGTGTCCGCCGCCGAAGGCCTGACCTGGGCCGCCAGTACCGGGGCGGCGATAGCCGCATTTCCGCGCTACCACCCTCGATGGGCGTGGTGGTTGACGTCGGTGCCGGTGCTGCGCGAGTTCCTGGTGAGCAATCTCGTGCTGGTGCTCCAACCGCACTAATAGAACATGTTCTAATTTGCTTTCGGCTTCGGTAGTCTGGCGCTAAGACCGCCGGCGACGACGCAGTGCGGAGCGATCAGGAGGAGCGGCGCAGGTGACCGACGTTAAGACCGAACACGACAAGAAGACCGAGTACGACAAGCTTTTCATCGGCGGAAAATGGATTGAGCCGTCCACCTCTGAGGTCATCGAGGTGCACAATCCGGCCACCGGCGAGTACGTCGGCAAGGTGCCGCTGGCAGCAGCCGCCGACGTCGACGCCGCGGTTGCCGCGGCCCGCGCGGCGTTCGACAGCGGCCCCTGGCCCACGACGGCGCCGAAGGACCGCGCGGCCCTCCTCGCCAAGGTCGTCGAGCTGATGGAGGAGCGCAAGGAACTGCTCAGCGCGCTGCTCGCCGCCGAGACCGGGCAGCCGGCGATGACCGTCGAGACCATGCACTGGATGGGGTCAATGGGGGCGATGAACTTCTTCGCCGGTCCCGCTGTCGAGCAGGTCAAGTGGCGCGAGATCCGCAACGGCTCCTACGGGCAGACCATCGTGCACCGCGAGCCGATCGGCGTGGTGGGCGCGATCGTGGCGTGGAACGTGCCGCTGTTCCTCGCGGTCAACAAGCTGGGCCCCGCGCTGCTCGCCGGCTGCACCGTGGTGCTCAAGCCGGCCGCCGAAACTCCTTTGACCACAAACGCTTTGGCGGAGATCTTTGCCGATGCCGGCCTGCCCGAAGGCGTGCTGTCCGTGGTGCCGGGCGGGATCGAAACCGGCCAGGCACTGACCGCCAACCCCGACGTCGACCTGTTCACCTTCACCGGCAGCTCGGCCGTCGGCAAGGAGATCGGCAAGCGCGCCGCCGACCTGCTCAAGCCGTGCACCCTCGAACTCGGCGGCAAATCGGCGGCCATCATCCTCGAGGATGTCGACCTGGCCTCCGCGGTTCCGATGCTGGTGTTTTCCGGGATCATGAACACCGGGCAGGCCTGCGTGGGTCAGACCCGCATCCTGGCGCCACGCTCGCGGTACGACGAAATCGTCGACGCGGTAAGCGCTTTCGTGCAGGCGCTGCCGGTGGGGCCGCCGTCAGACCCCGGCGCCCAGATCGGGTCTCTGATCTCGGAGAAGCAGCGCGCCCGGGTCGAGGGCTACATCGCCAAGGGCGTCGCGGAGGGTGCGCGGCTGGTGTGCGGCGGCGGCCGTCCCGAAGGCCTGGACAACGGGTTCTTCGTGCAGCCAACGGTGTTCGCTGACGTCGACAACAAGATGACGATCGCCCAGGAGGAGATCTTCGGGCCGGTGCTCGCCATCATCCCGTTCGACACCGAAGAGGACGCGATCAAGATCGCGAACGATTCGGCGTACGGACTGGCCGGCAGCGTATGGACCACCAACGTCCCCCGCGGCATCGAGATCTCGGAACAGATCCGCACCGGGACGTACGCGATCAACTGGTATGCCTTCGACCCCGGGGCCCCGTTCGGCGGTTACAAGAACTCCGGCATTGGCCGGGAGAACGGGCCGGAGGGTGTCGAGCACTTCACTCAGCAGAAGAGCGTGCTGATGCCGATGGGCTACACGATCGACTAGCTCGTCCGAGCTGACGTAAAAGCCCCCAAAAGTGTTCTTTTGGGGGCTTTTACGTTTTGTCGGCCAACGCTGACGGGGTGGGTGCGGGGATTTGCCGAATGAACGATTGCGGCAAGGATCGCGCACCCGAGAATATGGCGGTATTGGCGCCTGGTACGTGCTGCTTGTTTCGGTTGTGGTTTGCGTTGCGCGTGAGGTCGGGCCCGCACCATATCCGGGGATTCGATGTTGCTGGAATTCTTTCTAACTGCTGAATTCTGTATTGGGGCAGGTTACGATCCGCGGCATAGGGGTGACGCCGTTTCGGGCGGCGGAGAGCGAGACGGTGATGTCATTCGTGGTGACGTCCCCCGATGCGTTGGTGTCGGCGTCTGCGGGTGTGGGGCGTATCGGTTCGGCGTTGAGTGCAGCGCACGCGGTGGCATCGTCGGCGACGACGTCGGTGGCGGCGGCGGCTGGTGATGAGGTGTCGGCGGCGATTGCGAAGTTATTTGGCACGTTCGGTCACGATTTTCAGTCGGTGAGCGCGCAGGCCGCGTTGTTTCATGGCGAGTTTGTGCAGGCGCTGAACGGCGCCTCGGGGTCGTACGCGGCCGCGGAGGCCGCCAACAGTGCGCCGTTGCAGGCAGCCGCCCAGGATTTGCGGGGGTTGGCGGCGTTTTCGCCGGTGAAGGATTTGACGGGTCGCCCGTTATTCGGCAATGGCGCTAATGGTGCGTCGGGCACGGGGCAGGCCGGCGGTAACGGTGGCTGGTTGTTCGGTAATGGCGGCAGTGGTGGGTCGGGTGCTGATGGTGGCAATGGTGGGGCGGGTGGGTCGGCGTTCCTGTTCGGCAGCGGCGGTGCGGGCGGGGCGGGTGGCACGGCGAGTTCGGCGGGCGGGGTGGGGGGTCACGGCGGCGCGGGTGGCGCTAACGGGTTGATCGCTGGCGGTAACGGTGGGGCCGGGGGTGCTGGCGGGGTCGGCGCTAACGGCGGGGCCGGTGGCGCCGGTGGCGCGAACCGGTCGATCTTCGGTACGGGTGGGGCCGGCGGCAGTGGCGGGGCGGGCATGGCCGGTGCCGACGGCGGGGTCGGCGCGGCCGGGGCCGCTGGCGGCACCGGTGGCCGCGGGGGGACTGGTGGGGCCAATCAAGCGTTGGCGGGTGGGGCCGGCGGGGCGGGCGGGCTCGGCGGTGCCGGCGGCACCGGGGGGGCCGGCGGTACGGGCAGCAGCGGTGCGGACCTCGCTGGTGGGGCCGGCAGCACTGGTGGTGATGGCGGTGGCTCGGGGGCGGGTGGGGCCGGGGGTGGTTCGGTAGGGCTGTTCGGGCGGTCCGGGGTGGCCGGGCATGCGGGGGTGGCCGGTAGTGGTGGGGCCGGTGGACAGGGCGGCGCGGGTGCCACCGATGCGGGCGGTGACGGGTTGACTGGCGGTGCCGGCGGGTCCGGCGGTGTGGGTGGTTCCGCGGCCGCCGGCGGTATCAACGGCGCGGGCGGGCTCGGCGGTAAAGGTGGGGCCGGCGGGCAGGGTGCGGCCGGCGCGAGCACGGCCCTCGATGGCGGCGCGGGTGGGACGGGCGGTGCCGGCGGCACCGGCGGGGCAGCCGGTAGTGGCGCGGGTGCTGCGGGCGCGGTGGGCGGTGGCGGTACCGCCGGTGCCGGGGGTGGCGGCGGCGCGGGTTTCAGCGCTGCGGGCGGTAGCGGTGAGGCCGGCAGTAGCGGTGGTGAAGGCGGTGGCGGCGGCCAGGGCGGTAGTGCTGGCGGTGCGACCGGTGTCAGCGGCAGCGGCGGGGCCGGCGGGGCCGGCGGTCAAGGCGGCAACGGCGCCACCGGCGGCAACGGCGAGGTCGGTGGCCTCAACGGCGGTGCCGGGGGTGACGGCGCCGACGGTGGCAGCGGCGGCGCGGCCGGCGCGGTCGGTACCGGTGGCACGGTCGGCAATGGCGGGGCGGCCGGCGGTGGTGGTAACGGCGGCAATGGCGTGGCTGCTGCGGCCGATTCCGGCCTGGCCGGTGGTAGCGGTGGTGCAGGCGGCGACGGCGGCCAAGGCGGCAGCGCCGGCGGCGCGACCGGCACCGCGGGTGTTAGCGGTGACGGCGGCGTCGGCGGTCACGGCGGCGCCGGCGGCAGCGTGCAGGGCGGCGCGCCGGCCGGTTCTGGGGCTGGCGGGGCCGGTGGCGCGGGCGGCACCGGTGGTGCTGCGGCCACCGTGGGCGACGGTGCGACGGTGGGTGCCGGAGGCGACGCTGGTGCCGGTGGGGCCGGCGGTGCCGGCGTTGACGCCGCGGTCGGTAGCGGTGACGCCGGCGGTGTCGGTGGTGTGGGTGGTGGCGGCGGCCAGGGTGGGAGTGCTGGCGGCGCGACCGGGATCAGCGGCAACGGCGGGGCAGGTGGTGTCGGCGGCAGTGGCGGCAACGGCGCCACCGGCGGCACCGGCGAGGTCGGTGGCCTCAACGGCGGTGCCGGGGGTGACGGCGCCGACGGTGGCAGCGGCGGCGCGGCCGGCGCGGTCGGCGCAGGTGGCACGGTCGGCAATGGCGGGGCGGCCGGCGGTGGTGGTAACGGCGGCAATGGCGTGGCTGCTGCGGCCGATTCCGGCCTGGCCGGTGGTAGCGGTGGTGCAGGCGGCGACGGCGGCCAAGGCGGCAGCGCCGGCGGCGCGACCGGCACCGCGGGTGTTAGCGGTGACGGCGGCGTCGGCGGTCACGGCGGCGCCGGCGGCAGCGTGCAGGCCGGCGCGCCGGCCGGTTCTGGGGCTGGCGGGGCCGGTGGCGCGGGCGGCACCGGTGGTGCTGCGGCCACCGTGGGCGACGGTGCGACGGTGGGTGCCGGAGGCGACGGCGGTGCCGGTGGGGCCGGCGGTGCCGGCATCGACGCCGGCGCCGGTACCGGTGGCGGCGGCGGTATCGGCGGCCATGGGCGGTGGCGGCTGGCCAGGGGGGTAGTGCTGGCGGCGCGACCGGGATCAGCGGCAACGGCGGGGCGGGCGGGGCCGGCGGTCAAGGCGGCAACGGCGCCACCGGCGGCACCGGCGAGGTCGGTGGCCTCAACGGCGGTGCCGGGGGTGACGGCGCCGACGGTGGCAGCGGCGGCGCGGCTGGCACGGTCGGCGCAGGTGGCACGGTCGGCAATGGCGGGGCGGCCGGCGGTGGTGGTAACGGCGGCAATGGCGTGGCTGCTGCGGCCGATTCCGGCCTGGCCGGTGGTAGCGGTGGTGCAGGCGGCGACGGCGGCCAAGGCGGCAGCGCCGGCGGCGCGACCGGCACCGCGGGTGTTAGCGGTGACGGCGGCGTCGGCGGTCACGGCGGCGCCGGCGGCAGCGTGCAGGGCGGCGCGCCGGCCGGTTCTGGGGCTGGCGGGGCCGGTGGCGCGGGCGGCACCGGTGGTGCTGCGGCCACGGTGGGCGACGGTGCGACGGTGGGTGCCGGCGGCGACGCTGGTGCCGGTGGGGCCGGCGGGGACGGCATCGACGGCGGCGCCGGTACCGGGGTGGCTGGCGGTAACGGCGGCCAGGGCGGGGCGGGTGGCATCGGGGGTAGTGCTGGCGGTGCGACCGGGATCAGCGGCAGCGGCGGGGCGGGCGGGGCCGGCGGTCAAGGCGGCAACGGCGCCACCGGCGGCAGCGGCGAGGTCGGTGGCCTCAACGGCGGTGCCGGGGGTGACGGCGCCGACGGTGGCAGCGGCGGCGCGGCCGGCGCGGTCGGCGCAGGTGGCACGGTCGGCAGTGGCGGGGCGGCCGGCGGTGGTGGCACCGGCGCGAATGGCCTCAACGCCGCCGCCGGCAGTGGCCTCGCCGGTGGCAGCGGTGGTGCCGGGGGTGACGGCGGCCAAGGCGGCAGCGCCGGCGGCGCGACCGGCCTCGCCGGTGCCAGCGGGAACGCCGGCAATGGCGGCGCCGGCGGCAACGGCGGCAGCGTGCAGGGCGGCGCGCCGGCCGGTTCTGGAGCGGGCGGGGCCGGCGGCGCGGGCGGCACCGGCGGTGGCGCGGCCACCACGGGCAGCGGTTCCACGGTGGGGGCGGGCGGCGACGGCGGCGACGGCGGGACCGGCGGGGCCGGTGTTCAGGGCGAGCCCGGCAACTTCGGCGGCTACAACGGCGGCAACGCCGGTGCTGGCGGTGCCGGCGGTGCCGGTGGCAGCGCGGGCGGCGCGACCGGGATCAGCGGGGCCGGCGGGGCCGGCGGGGCCGCCGGCAACGGCGGTGACGGCGGGTCCGGCGGCTACCGGGGCGGTCCTGGGGGTAACGGCGGCAACGGCGCCAACGGCGGCACCGGGGGCGCGGCCGGCGCGGTCGGGGTCGATGGCACGGTGGGCAATGGCGGGGCCGCCGGCAACGGCGGCAACGCCGGTGTCGGTGGCGGCGGCGGCAGCGGCGGTGTGGGCGGCAACGGCGGCCAGGGTGGCAGCGCGGGCGGCGCGTCCGGCGCCGCGGGTACCAGCGGCAACGGTGGCACCGGCGGCACCGGCGCCACCGGCGCCCCCGTGCAGCCCCAAGCCGCGCCGGGGGCTGGGGCCGGCGGGGCGGGCGGGCAGGGCGGTAACGGCGGCGCCGCCGCCACAGTGGGCACAGGTGCCACCGTGGGCAACGGCGGCAACGGCGGCCAGGGCGGCGCCGGCGGTTACGGTTTGGGCGGCGGGGCCGCCGGCGGGATCGGTGGTGCCGGCGGTGCCGGCGGTAACGCTGGCGGCGTGACCGGGATCGCCGGCACCGGCGGGGCCGGTGGTGTGGGCGGCAACGGCGGTAACGGCGCCAACGGCGGCGGCGTCAACACCTTCACCCTCAACGGCAATCCCGGCGGCAATGGCGGCAACGGCGGCGGCGGCGGCACGGCTGGCACGGTCGGCGTCGGCGGCAACGTGGGCAACGGCGGCGCCGCCGGCAACGGTGGCAACGGCGGGGCGGGGGCATCGGCCACCACCGCAGGGGCCGTCGGCGGCAACGGCGGCGACGGCGGGCGCGGCGGCAAGGGCGGCGCCGGCAGCGTCAGCGGCAGCGGCGGCAACGGCGGCAACGGCGGTGCTGCGGGCAACGGCGCGACGGGTAACGCCGATACCGGCAGCGGCGGGGGTAACGGCGGTGCCGGTGGCACTGGCGGCAACGGCGGTAACGGCGGGGCGCCCGGCACGGTCGGCGTCGGCGGCACCGTGGGCTCGGTGGGCAACGGCGGTAACGCCGGTGCCGGCGGCAACGGCGGGGCGGGCACCTCGGCCACCACCAGCGGGACCGCTGGCGGCAACGGCGGCGACGGCGGCGGCGGCGGCAAGGGCGGCAACAGCGGCGCGGGTGGCACCAACGGCTCGGGTGGGCAAGGCGGCACCGGCGGTACGGCCGGCAACGGCGCCACCGGCTCCAACCCCGCCTCGCCGGGCCAGCCCGGCGGCACCGGCGGCACCGGCGGCAACGGCGGCAACGCCGGTGCCGGTGGGGCGGCCGGTACCGGGGGCACTGTGGGCACGGCCACCGCCGGCAACGCCGGCACCGGGGGCCAGGGCGGCCAGGGTGGCGACGGCGGGACAGGCACCTCGGCCACCACCAGCGGGACCGCCGGCGGCAACGGCGGCGACGGCGGGCGCGGCGGCAAGGGCGGCAACAGCGGCGCGGGCGGCACCGACGGCTCGGGTGGGCAAGGCGGCAACGGCGGTACGGCCGGCAACGGCGCCACCGGCTCCAACCCCGCCTCGCCGGGCCAGCCCGGCGGCACCGGCGGCAACGGCGGCAACGCCGGTGCCGGCGGGGCGGCCGGTACCGGCGGCACCGTGGGCACGGCCACCGCCGGCAACGCCGGCACCGGCGGCCATGGCGGCCAGGGCGGCGACGGCGGGACAGGCACCTCAGCCACCACCACCGGGACCGCCGGCGGCAACGGCGGCTTCGGCGGCAACGGCGGCAAGGGCGGCAACAGCGGCACCGGCGGCGTCAGCGGCAGCGGCGGCGACGGCGGCAAGGGCGGTGCCGCCGGCGACGGCGCGACGGGTCAAGCCGACACCGGCAGCGGCGCGGGTAACGGCGGTGCCGGCGGCACTGGCGGCAACGGCGGTAACGGCGGAGGAGCCGGCACGGTCGGCGCCGGCGGCACCCTGGGCTCGGTGGGCAACGGCGGTAAAGCCGGTGCCGCCGGCAACGGCGGTACGGGTGCCAACGGAGCGGCTTCCAGCGGTAACACCGGCGGCCAAGGCGGCACCGGCGGCAACGGCGGCCAAGGTGGCGGCGGCCTCACCGCGGGCGCCAGCGCCAACGGCGGCAAGGGCGGCCAGGGCGGCCAGGGCGGCAGCGTGCCGCCCGGCGCCGCGGCCGGTTCTGGAGCCGGCGGGGCCGGCGGCAACGGCGGCAAAGGCGGTGCTGCATCCATGGTGGGCAGCGGTGCCACAATCGGTGCCGGGGGCCAAGGCGGCGCCGGCGGGACCGGCGGTGTCGGCGTCGACGGCTCGGGCGGTGTCTACGGCGGCACCCCCGGCGGCAACGCCGGTGCCGGCGGCCCCGGCGGTAACGGCGGGAATGCCGGCGGCGCGGGCGGTGTCAACGGCAACGGCGGAGCCGGTGGTCAAGGCGGCATCGGCGGCAACGGCGGCAACGGACAGGGCGGCATCGGCAGCACCCTCAACGGCGGCAACGGCGGCAACGGCGGCGGCGGCGGCACGGGCGGGCAGGCCGGCGCGGTCGGCAAGGGCGGATCGGTCGGCGCCGGCGGCAAGGCCGGAGACGGCGGTAGCGGCGGGAACGGCTTCGCCACCGCCGCTGGCAGCGCCCTCAACGGCGGCAACGGCGGCAACGGCGGAACCGGTGGAAGCGGTGGAAGCGCCGGCGACGCCAGTGGCACCGCGGGCAACGGCGGCAACGGCGGAAACGGCGGTAACGCCGGCGACGGCGCCGACGCCTCGGGCGGTATCTACGGCGGCACCCCCGCCGTTGCCGCCGGTGCCGGCGGGGCTGGCGGAAACGGCGGAAACGGCGGAAACGGCGGCACTACGGGCAGCGGCGCGATCGGCGGGTCGGGTGGCAATGGCGGGTGGGGCGGGGATGGCGGGGGTGGCATCCGGGGCGGATGGAACCCCATCCGGGCAACGATCGATGGCGGCGACGGCGGCAACGGCGGCAACGGCGGCAACGGCGGCAACGGCAGCGGCGGCCGCGGTGCAGGCGGCATGTTCGGGGACTACGGGATCGGCGGGGATCCTTCTGGCGTCCGCGGCAGTAATGGCCAGAGTGGCAAGGCCGGCATCAAGATCTGATGCGGCTGTCAATACGGCTTCGTCAGTTGAGTTGAATTAGTCTCTTAGCGTGGGAAATTGGCGTCGATTTCGCGGGCGATGTAGCGACTGAGGCAGCGGTTGATCTCGCCTTTAGTGAGGCCTTCGGCGCTGCCGACGGACATTAACCCGCCTGGATGCGGGGTCGTGTCGGCACGGTCGATTTGTGATCACGGGGTCGCCGAGCCGGCACTATATCGCCGAGGGATTCGGACGTTTGGCGTTTTTCTGTAACTCCTGGAATCCGTGGCGGGGCAGGTTACAAGCCCCGACACAGCGGTGACGGCGGCCTGGGTGGCCAGGTCGGGGCGGGGCGGGGCGGGGCGGCTAGACCCGGGCGACTATTGAATCGGCGGTATCGGCGGGCAGCGGCAGCGATGACTTTGCCGTTGGCTGACGATGGCCATGCAGCCGGTCTCCGGGCGGCTGGGTAAGCCGGTCCACGTCACTGGCATTGTCTGCTGCCCCTGCTGCGACCGGATAGCGCCGAGGACGGCATTTGGGGTGCTGCTCAGCCCGCGCTCGGGAGTGTGGACTCGATTCTGCGGCGCCGCCGCTGGAGCTGGCGGCCAGGGCGGTGCCGGTAACACCAACTTTTACGGCGGCACCGGCGGCAAGGGCGGCGTCGGCGGCGCGGGAGGTCACGGCGGGGCCGGTGTGGGCGCCTCGATTGGGACTGCAATGTCACGCTCGTCTGCTGACCATTGGCACAGCGCATCTTAAGGCTCCAGAATTATGTGCCAGAGCATATAAATTTGCCCATGGGCTTTCGATGGACGCGGCGTTGACAGCGAGTTCTGGACTGTTTTATCTGTTCAACGAGTTACTTAGCCCACAAAAGTTGCTTACCGCGATCGATGTTTAATATGCTCACGTCCATAATCATGAGCCGGTGGCCACGGCACATGAGTGCAGCGGAGACCAGGAGAGAAGCATGTGGATCATCGAGCTCAACCTCGCCGGCTATCACGTCACCCGCGAGATTCCTGACTTGCGGCGCCCCCCGTTCCGATTCAGCCCGCGCAATAGGCACTGGCCGACACCGCGGCACTCGCACGCTGCATGACGGCTCCCACGAAGCGCGGTGACACCCGCACGAAGATGCTGGTCGGCGCTGCTCAAGTGATGCGCGAGCGCGGAGCGGCCGGTGTCACCATCGACGAAGTGCTCGCCCGCAGCGGTGCGCCGCGAGGCTCCGTCTACTACCACTTCCCCGACGGGCGCAATCAAATTCTGACCGAGGCGCTGCGGTACTCCGGCGATTCGATCACCGCCATGATCGACGACGCTGCCGGCTGGGGCGCCAGGGCCCTGCTTCGGGAGTTCGTCGAGTTCTGGCTTCGTCAGCTCAGCGACGGCAATTTCACCGCGGGCTGCCCCGTGGTGGCGGCAGCAATCGGGTCGGACGACGACGATCCCAAGCTTTCCGCCGATGCCGCCGTCATCTTGGGCCACTGGTGTACCGCACTAACCCGGGCGTTCGTCAATGACGGCTTCGACGACGCCGGCGCCGCGTCGCTCGCGGTGACGTCGATTGCCGCGCTGGAAGGTGCCATCGTGCTGTGCCGCTCGACACACAACGCCGATCCGCTTCGCCAGGTCGCTGACCAGCTGGAATTCCTGGTCAAGGCCAGGGAATTTGTCGTCCGCAACGGCATTCCCGGCGCCCAGGATGGCCACCATGACCCGTCGCCCCGATAGCGGCGAGTTGCCCGGATCGGTGACGGTAACATCGCCTCCCCGCGAGAGCAATCCGCTGGTATTTGGTTTATGCCGCCCGCAGCGCGCTAGCATAGAGCGTTAGCGCGCGGCTCACCGACCAGCCGAGCTGGGCGAGTGCGAAGTTGCGATGCCGGGCGGGAGGTGGCGATGTCAAATTTGTTCGAAGTTCCGGACGCGGTGGCGGCTGCCGCCGGCGACCTGGACAACATCGGTTCGACAATCAGCCAAGCCAACACGGCCGCCGCCTTCCCGACGACCGGCCTGGTGGCCGCGGGCGCTGACGACGTGTCGCTGGGCGTTGCGCAGCTGTTCGGCGCGCACGCTCAGGACTATCAGGCCCTCAGTGCTCAACTCGAGGCGTTTCACCAGGATTTTGTGCAAAACATCACCGCGGGCGCCAGCGCATACGCTCAGGCCGAGGCCGCCGGCGCCAAGGCGCTGGGGAATTCGTGGCAACCCGGGCAGCAAGGTCTGCTCAATGCGAGCAACGGGGCCGGCGGACTGCTGCGGGGCGACGGGGGCACCGGCGGCCTGAGCAACAACCCGCTACTCCGCTGGTAATTGAGCCACTGGTAACGGTGACGAGCGCGGCCGCGTTCGGCTGCTGAGGCCTGCTAAACGCGGCTACCTTGGGTTCATGCCCCAGATACCCAACCCGAAAGACGTCGACGCGTTCCTGGACAGCACGATGATCGGCGACGACCCGGCCCTGGCCGCGGCGCTGGAGGCCAGTGACGCCGCCGGACTTCCACAGATTGCCGTCTCGGCACAGCAGGGCAAGTTCCTGTCGCTGCTGACCCGCGCGGCCAACGCGCACAACATCCTCGAGATCGGCACGCTGGGCGGCTTCAGCACCATCTGGCTGGCGCGCGGCGCGGGCCCCGAGGGGCGCGTGGTGACGCTCGAATACGAGCCCAGGCACGCCGACGTCGCGCGCGCCAACCTGGATCGCGCCGGTGTCGGGGATCGGGTGCAGATAATAGTCGGTGCCGCGCTGGAGACGTTGCCGACGATCACCGGCGAGCCGTTCGATCTGGTCTTCATCGACGCCGACAAGGAGAACTACGTCGAATACCTTCAGTGGGCGATCAGGCTGACCCGGACAGGCTCAGTCATTGTGCTGGACAACGTCATCCGCGACGGCCAGGTCCTAGAAACCGAGTCCGATGATCCCATGGTCCGGGCCACGCGCGAGACCTTAGAGTTGATGGGGCGCCATCCGCAACTGGACACGTCGGTGATCCAGACGGTCGGAGCCAAGCACTGGGACGGCTTTGCGTTCGCGCTGGTCCGGTAGCTAGCCGCAGACGGCGCCGATCGCAGCCGAGCTGACAAGTTTGACGTACTTGGCCAGTACGCCAGTCTTGTAGCGCGGCGGCGGAGCAATGAAACCCTTTTGCCGAGCAACGAATTCGGCCGAGTCGGCCAGCACGTCGAGCGTGCGGCTGGCGACGTCGAGGCGGATCCGGTCGCCGTCGCGCACAAACGCGATCGGCCCGGCGTCCACCGCCTCGGGCGCGACGTGACCCACGCACAGGCCGGTCGTTCCGCCGGAGAACCGGCCATCGGTAAGCAGCAGGACGTCTTTGCCGAGTCCGGCGCCTTTGATCGCGCCGGTGATGGCGAGCATCTCGCGCATCCCCGGGCCGCCTTTGGGGCCTTCGTAGCGGATCACCACGACGTCGCCCTTGGTGATAGTGCCGTCCTCAAGGGCGTCCAGGGCTGCTCGTTCGCCGTCGAAAACCCTTGCGGTGCCTTCGAACACGTCCGAGTCGAAACCGGCCGACTTGACCACCGCACCCTCGGGCGCCAGTGATCCGCGCAGGATGGTGATCCCACCGGTCGGGTGGATCGGGTTGTCCAGCGCGCGCAGCACCTTGCCGTCGGGATCCGGTGGGGCGATGCTGGCCAGATTCTCGGCCATGGTCTTTCCGGTCACCGTCAGGCAGTCACCGTGCAGCAGGCCGGCGTCCAACAGCGCCTTCATGACCACCGGGACACCGCCGATGTGGTCGACGTCGAACATCACGTGCTTGCCGAACGGCTTGACATCGGCCAGGTGCGGCACCCTCGACCCGATCCGGGTGAAGTCGTCGAGCGACAGCTTCACGTCGGCCTCGTGGGCGATGGCCAGCAGGTGCAACACCGCGTTGGTCGAGCCGCCGAAGGCCATCACCACCGCGATCGCGTTTTCGAACGCCTCCTTGGTGAGGATGTCGCGGGCGGTGATGCCGCGGCGCAGCAGTTCGACGACGGCCTGGCCGCTGCGCCGCGCGAACCCGTCGCGCCGCCGGTCGGTGGCCGGCGGGGCCGCGCTGCCCGGCAACGACATCCCCATCGCCTCGGCGGCACTGGCCATGGTGTTGGCGGTGTACATGCCGCCGCACGCGCCCTCCCCCGGACAGATCGCCCGCTCGATGGCGTCGACGTCGGCGCGGGACATCAGGCCGCGGGAGCACGCGCCGACCGCCTCGAACGCGTCGATGATCGTGACGTCACGCTCGCTGCCGTCCTACATCTTGGCCCGGCCGGGCAGGATGGAGCCCGCGTAGAGGAATACCGACGCCAGGTCCAGGCGTGCGGCGGCCATCAGCATGCCCGGCAGCGATTTGTCGCATCCGGCCAGCAACACCGAGCCGTCGAGTCGCTCGGCCATCATCACGGTCTCCACGCTGTCCGCGATCACCTCGCGAGAGACCAGCGAGAAGTGCATGCCCTCGTGGCCCATCGAGATGCCGTCGGAAACCGAGATCGTGCAGAACTCAAGCGGATAGCCGCCGGCCGCGAACACCCCTTCTTTGACAGCCTTGGCCAGCCGCTCCAGCGGCAGGTTGCACGGCGTGATCTCGTTCCACGACGACGCGACCCCGATCTGTGGCTTGGCGAAGTCTTCGTCTTCCATGCCGACCGCCCGCAACATGCCGCGGGCGGCGGTCTTCTCCAGACCGTCGGTGACGTCACGGCTGCGCGGTTTTATGTCAGCGATCCCCGCCGCGTTGGTGGTTTTGGCCATTGGCCAAGTATGCGCGCCTAAATTGCGCACGTAATCCGCGGGGTATACCCCGTTGGGGTATACCCTGGGCGCGACGGCGGGAGAGGCAGCATGACGACCACACACGGATATTCAGAACAGAAAGACAACTACGCCAAACGACTGCGGCGCATCGAGGGGCAAGTGCGCGGCATCGCGCGGATGATCGAGGAAGACAAATACTGCATCGACGTCCTCACCCAGATCAGCGCCGCCAATAGCGCCCTGCGTTCGGTGGCGCTGAACCTGCTCGACGAGCACCTGAACCACTGCGTCACCCGAGCCGTGGCCGACGGCGGCGACGAGGCGAACAACAAGCTCGCCGAAGCCTCCGCTGCCATCGCGCGCCTGGTTCGTTCGTGACCATTCGTGGCGTGTTGAAACGCAAAGTTGATTAAATCCCGTCGGCGCAGTGCGTACCGTAAGGACAGCGTGATCGCACCCGGGAACAACAACGTTGCCGGGCCGTTCTGCGCACCCCACGCCATGATTGCCGAAACCGCAAACCCAGTCGCGCGAACGTGGACGCCACGGGTCTCGGCGCAACTTGCCGTGCTGGCCGCGGCGGCGTTTACCTATGTGACCGCCGAAATCCTTCCGGTGGGCGCACTGCCGGCGATTTCGCGAGACCTCAAGGTCAGCGTGGTCCTGGTGGGAACCTTGCTGGCCTGGTATGCGCTGGTAGCGGCCCTAACGACGATTCCGCTGGTGCGCTGGACTGCGCATTGGCCACGCCGACGTGCGCTGGTGATCAGCCTAGTCTGTCTGACAACGTCGCAGGTCATCTCGGCGTTGGCCCCCAACTTCGCGGTGCTGGCCGCGGGACGCGTGCTGTGTGCGATCACCCACGGCTTGCTGTGGTCGGTGATCGCCCCGATCGCCACCCGGCTGGTGCCGCCAAGCCATGCCGGACGGGCCACGACGTCGATCTACATCGGGGCCAGCCTGGCACTGGTGGTCGGTAGTCCACTCACCGCCGCCATGAGCCTGATGTGGGGCTGGCGACTGGCGGTTGTCTGCATCACCGTGGTCGCGGCCATCGTCACCGTGGCCGCGCGGGTGTTGTTGCCGGAAATGGTGCTTACCGAGGATCAGCTCGCCCATGTCGGCCCGCGATCGCGACATCACCGCAACTGGCGATTGATCACGGTGAGCCTGCTCGCGATGATCGCGGTCACCGGCCATTTCGTTTCCTACACCTACATCGTGGAGATCATTCGCAACGTCGTCGGAGTGCGCGGGCCGAATCTGGCCTGGGTGCTGGCCGTCTACGGCGTCGCGGGCCTGCTGTCCGTCCCCCTGGTGGCGCGGCCGCTGGACCGCCGGCCCCGAGGCGCCATCATTGTCTGCATGGCCGGATTGACGGTCGCGTTCGCCGTGCTGACCGTGCTGGCATTCTGGGGCCGACCGGCCCTCGCGACGGTCCTGATCGGGGTGGGCGCGATCGTGCTGTGGGGCGCCCTGGCCACCGCCGTGTCCCCGATGATGCAATCCGCGGCCATGCGCAACGGGGTCGACGATCCCGACGGGGCGTCGGGTTTGTATGTGACGGCCTTTCAGGTCGGCATCATGGCCGGCTCGCTGCTGGGTGGGCTGTTGTACGAGCGCAGCGTGGCGATGATGCTGACCGCCTCCGCGGCCTTGATGTGTCTTGCGCTGGTCGGTGTTGCGGCTAACCGGCAGATGCTGGTCGTTCCCACCGCAACTTCACATGTCGATTGATCGCACCAGGTCAGCACCCTGAATTGAGTCGTTCGCCGGCTTTCTGGCGGGCGTGGAAGAGATAGCTGGTCGCTTTCTTATGCCACACTTAGGATCAAGAATGTGAACTGGAGGGATGCACTATGTCGCGCTGGACGAGGGGAAGCCTGTTCGCCGTCCGCAACTCAGCAGGGATTGCCTCGGGATTGGCTCTGGTGTTGGTGTTGGTGCTGGGCAGTGGCCTGGGAACTGGCACCGCCCTGGCGGACCCGGACCAGGCTCCCGGCGACCCGGGTGTGGTCGCCGCGCCGCCCGCTGAACCGCCCGCGCCACCCCCCTTTGCGTTGCCGCAACTACCTGGTCTGGGGGCAATACCTGGTCCGGGGGCAGTACCGGTGGCAACGGGCCCAGTCACCGGGCAGAACCCGACGCCGTTTACCGGCACGGCACCGTTCGGTCCGCCGAACTTCGTGCCGAAAGGCGGCGCGACGGTGGGTGTAGGCCAGCCGATCATCATCAACTTCCCGGGGCGGGTTGAGGACGCCGGCGCGGCCATAGACGCCGTCCACGTTTCGTCGGTCCCGCCCGTGTCCGGCAAGTTTTACTGGATGACTCCGACGCAGCTGCGCTGGCGCCCGCTCAGCTTCTGGCCCGCCCACACCGCGGTGACCGTCGACGCGGGCGGTACCGTGTCCGGCTTCCAGACCGGTGACTCGCTGATCGCCACCGCCGACGACTCCACCCACCAACTGACCATCACCCGCAACGGCGTCGTCGAAAAGACGTTCCCGATGTCGATGGGTATGTCGGCCGGCAATCACCAGACCCCCAACGGCACCTACTACGTGCAAGAGAAGATGCCCTCGGTGGTGATGGATTCCTCGACCTACGGGGTTCCGGTCAACTCGACTTATGGCTACAAGGTGACGGTCGCCCTGGCCGTCCGGTTCGACAACGTCGGCGACTTCGTGCACAGCGCGCCGTGGTCGGTGGATGACCAGGGCAAGCGCGACGTCAGCCATGGCTGCATCAACATCAGCCCCTCCAACGCGCAGTGGTTCTTCGACAACTTCGGTAGTGGCGACCCCATCGTCGTGAAGAACTCCTCCGGCGGCAGCTACACGAAGAACGACGGCTCCAACGACTGGCAAAACTAGCGGCCCTACGCCGAGCAGACGCAAAATCGCCCTTTCCGGACCGGAAAAGGGCGATTTTGCGTCTGCTCGCTTTGGGACTGAATCGCAGAGGCGATATCACTCGCGGGGCTTTCGCCTGACGAGCATTATGTATAGCATCATACATATACCGTGGTACACCGACGGTGCGCCCGGCCTGAGGAGTCCCGATGCGGAGCCCACGTGAGCGGATGGTGGTATCTGCCGCGCTGTTGATCAGGGAGCGGGGCGCACATGCCACCGCTATCTCGGATGTTCTCGAGCACAGCGGCGCGCCGCGCGGGTCGGCCTACCACTACTTCCCGGGCGGGCGTACCCAACTGCTTTGCGAGGCCGTCGATTACGCGGGCGAGCATGTCACCGCCATTATCAACGAAGCCGAGCGGGGCCTGGACCTGCTGGACACGCTAATCGACAAGTACCGCAAGCAACTGTTCGCCAGTGATTTTCGTGCGGGTTGTCCTGTCGCGGCGGTTTCCGTCGAGGCAGGCGAAGCCGAGGACCGCGACCGGATGCCCTCGGTGATAGAGCGCGCTGCCGCGGTGTTCGACCGTTGGTCTGACCTGATTGCGCAGCGTTTCGTCGCCGACGGAATTGCGCCCGACCGGGCGGACGAATTGGCGGTGCTGGCGACTTCGGCGATCGAAGGCGCACTGCTGCTGGCCCGCGTGCGCCGCGACCTGATGCCCCTTGATGTCGTTCACCGCCAGCTGCGCGACCTGCTTCTGGCCGAGGAGCACGGGAAGGAACCCCCACCATGACCACTGATAAGACCAATGACTGGCAACCCACCGCATGCATCCTGTGCGAATGCAACTGCGGCATCGTCGTGCAAGTCGAAGATCGCAAATTGGCCCGCATCCGCGGCGACAAAGCGCATCCGGGATCCCAGGGTTACACCTGCAACAAGGCGTTGCGCCTGGACCACTACCAGAACAACCGCGCTCGCTTGACCTCTCCGATGCGCCGACGCGCCGACGGAACCTACGAGGAGATCGACTGGGACACTGCGATTATCGAGATTGCCGAGGGCTTCAAGCACATCCGTGACGCATACGGCGGGGACAAAATCTTCTATTACGGTGGCGGCGGGCAGGGCAATCATCTCGGCGGGGCCTACAGTGGCGCATTCCTGAAGGCCCTGGGGTCGCGCTATCGGTCCAATGCGCTGGCGCAGGAGAAAACCGGCGAAGCGTGGATCGACGCGCATTTGTACGGCGGTCACACTCGAGGTGAGTTTGAGCACGCCGAAGTGTCGGTGTTCGTCGGGAAGAACCCATGGATGTCGCAGAGCTTCCCCCGAGCGCGGGTGGTGCTCAAGGAGATCGCCAACGATCCGGCCCGATCGATGATCGTGATCGACCCCGTGGTAACCGACACCGCGAAGATGTCCGACTTCCACCTGCGGGTACGACCCGGTTCGGACGCCTGGTGCCTGGCCGCCCTGGCCGCTGTCCTTGTCCAGGAAGACCTTTGCGATGAAGCGTTTCTGGCCGAGCGCGTACACGGTGTCGAAACCGTCCGTAGCGCGCTGCGGGAAGTTTCGATCGCCGACTATGCGCGGCACTGCGGTGTGGATGAAGAGCTGTTACGCGCCGCGGCGCGGCGCATCGGCGCCGCAGCCAGCGTCTCGGTGTTCGAAGACCTCGGCATTCAGCAGGCACCCAATAGCACCCTTTGCTCCTATATCAACAAGCTGTTGTGGATCTTGACCGGCAATTTCGCGAAAAAGGGCAGCCAGCATCTGCATTCATCGTTCGCTCCATTATTCAGCCAGGTCTCTGGCCGCACACCTGTCACCGGCGCACCGATCATCGCCGGGTTGGTGCCCGCCAATGCTGTGCCTGAGGAGATCCTGACCGACCACCCAGACCGGTTCCGGGCCATGATCGTCGAAAGCGGTAATCCCGCACACTCGCTGGCTGATTCGACTGCGTGCCGTGCGGCATTCCAGGCGCTGGAGCTGTTGGTGGTCGTCGACGTCGCGATGACCGAGACGGCCAGACTCGCTCACTACGTGCTTCCCGCGGCCACCCAGTTCGAAAAACCAGAAGCCACGTTCTTCAACTTCGAGTTCCCACGCAACGGCTTTCACTTGCGCCGGCCGCTGCTCGCACCATTGCCGGGAACTCTTCCCGAACCCGAGATCTGGGCTCGGCTGGTGCGGGCGCTTGGCTTAGTCGACGACGCGGACCTGCGGCCGCTGCGAGACGCCGCTCAGCTTGGCCGCGCAGCTTACACCGAAGCGTTTCTCATCGCTGTGGCGACTAATCCGACTGTGGCAAAGCTGCTTCCGTACGTTCTCTACGAAACACTCGGACCGACGCTGCCGGATGGATTGTCCGGTGCTGCCGCGCTATGGGGACTTGCCCAGAAGACCGCCATGAGCTATCCCGACGCGGTCCACCGTGCCGGCCACGCCGACGGCAACGCGCTGTTCGACGCAATCCTCAACAGCCCCTCCGGGGTGACGTTTACCGAACACAACTACGAGGATGACATCGCGCTAATCAGTCACGCGGATCACAAAATCGCCCTGGAGATCCCCGAAATCCTGCACGAACTAAGGGCGTTGACCGAATCACCACCCCAGCTCACGACGCCGGAGTTTCCCATCGTGCTGTCGGTGGGTGAGCGTCGCGCGTACACCGCCAACGACATCTTCCGTGACCCGTCCTGGCGTAAACGCGACGCCGACGGGGCGCTGCACGTCAGCGTCGAAGATGCCCAGACCCTTGGACTTGTCGACGGGTGCCGAGTCCGCGTCAGCACCGCGGCCGGCAATGCGGAGGTCACCGTCGAAATCACTGAGACGATGCTTCCCGGACACGCGGCCCTGCCCAACGGTTTTGGGCTCGACTATGTCGGCGAGGACGGGAGTACCGTAGTACCCGGCGTGGCCCCGAACACGCTCACTTCCACAAAATGGCGCGATCCCTACGCCGGAACGCCCTGGCACAAGCATGTGCCCGCTGATATTCGGCGAGCAGACGCAAAATCACCCATTTAGCGGCGTGTCGCGGCGATTTTGCGTCTGCTCGCGGTGGGAGGTGAGCTCAACGCCTAGTTCCAGATCCTGACCCGGCGTTGCGGCTCCAGGAACAACGCGTCGTCCTGGGCCACCTCGAAGGCCTCGTAAAAGGCGTCCAGGTTGCGGATGACGCCGTTGCACCGGAACTCCGGCGGCGAATGCGGATCGACCGCAAGGCGCCGGATCGCCTCGGCGTCGCGCGACTTGGTCCGCCACACCTGAGCCCAGCCGAAGAACACCCGCTGCACGCCGGTGAGGCCGTCGATAACCGGGGCCGGCTGGCCGTTCAGCGACAGCTGGTAAGCCAGTAGCGCGATGGACAGTCCGCCCAGGTCGCCGATGTTCTCCCCGACGGTGAAAGCGCCGTTCACATGGTGGTCGCCGGCGAGTCCCCTGGGCGCGTAGGCCTCGTACTGTTGGATGAGCGCCTTTGTCCGAGAGCCGAACTCGTTGCGGTCGTCGTCGGTCCACCAGTCGACCAGGTTGCCGTCGCCGTCGTACTTGGCGCCCTGGTCGTCGAAGCCGTGCCCGATCTCGTGTCCGATCACCGCACCGATGCCGCCGTAGTTGGCGGCATCGTCGGCTTCGGCGTCGAAGAACGGCGGCTGCAAAATCGCTGCGGGGAAGACGATTTCGTTCATCCCCGGGTTGTAATAGGCGTTGACGGTCTGTGGCGTCATGAACCATTCGTCCCGGTCTACTGGACCGCCGAGCTTGGCCAGTTCCCGGTCGCTGCTGACCGCGCTGCCGCGCTGGTAGTTGCCGTAGAGATCGGCGCGGTCGATCACCAGCGTCGAGTAGTCGCGCCACTTCGCCGGGTAGCCGACCTTGGCGGTGAACTTGTCCAGCTTGGTCAGCGCACGCTCGCGGGTAGCCGGCGTCATCCAGTCCAGGTCGCTGATGCTGATCCGGTAGGCCTCTTGCAGGTTGTCCACCAGGGTGTCGATGCGGGCCTTGGCGCCCGGCGGGAAATGCCGCTGTACGTAAAGCTTTCCGACGGCGTCGCCCATCATGCCTTGCACCAGCGACACGCCCCGCTTCCAGCGGTCCCGGATCTCCTCGGTGCCGGTCAACAGGCGACCGTAGAAGTCGAAGTCCGCGGCCACCAGAGCTTCGTTCAACAGGCTGGCCCGCGCGGAGATCAAACGCCAACGCGCCCAGCGCTTCCAGTCCTCGAGGTCTGCACTCCCCCATAACTCGGCGAAGGCGGTGAGGTAGTCGGGTTGGCGCACGATCAGCTCCGCAACGCCCGCCGGTGTAGCGCCCAGCGCGCTCACCCAGCCCACCCAATCGAAACCCGCTTCGCTCTGTAGCTCGGCGAAAGTCCGCAGGTTGTAGGTCAGATCGGCGTCGCGGCGTTTGACCACGTCCCAGTGCGCGGCGGCCAGCTTCGCCTCCAGCGCGACGATGCGTGCGGCTGTGTCGCCATGGTCTTCGGGGGAGCCCCCGAACACCAGGCCGAACATGCGCGCGATGTGGCCCGGGTAGGCCGCCAGCACCTCGGCGTGCTGCTCGTCGCGGTAGTAGGACTCGTCGGGCAGCCCGATGCCGGATTGGCTCAAGTGCACCAGGTAGCGGGTCGAGTCTTTCGAATCGGTGTCGATGTAAAACCCGACACCGCCGCCCACTCCGGTGCGCTGCAGGGCGCCGATGACGGCGGCCAGCGCGGCGGCGTCGGCGGCGCCGTCAATCGTGGCCAATTCGTCGAGCAGCGGTTGGACACCCCTGCGTTCGACGGCCTCCTCGTCGAGGAAGCTGGCATACAGGTCGCCGATGCGTTGGGCGTCCGTTTGCGGCGCCGGCCCGGACTGGCTGGCTTCGATGATCAGATCACGCACCTGCTCTTCGGCCTTGTCGAACAGGTCGCGGAAAGCACCGTCGGTGGCCCGGTCAGCGGGCATGTCGTATTCCGCCAGCCAGCGGCCATTGACGTGGCCGAACAGGTCGTCTTGGGGTCGGGCATCGGGATCGACGTGGCTCAGGTCGATGCCCGAGCGAATGGCCTCTACTGTCACCCCGCCATCCTTCCATCTCATTTCGGGTGCGACGATCGGCCCATGTCAGATGGCGAGCAAACCGAGCCAGCGGCCGACGAAGATACGGCCGATGCCGATAATGGCTCGGCCGGCCCCTCTGAGTCCGAACCAACGAGCCGGATGCTCTCCAATTACGGGATCGCGTCGACCGTTCTCGCGGTGCTGTCGGTCGCCGCGGTCGTGCTGGGCGTGTTCATCTGGTCCTCCCACCGCGACGACGACGCCGAACGCACCTATCTGACCCGGGTCATGCAGACCGCCGCCGACTGGACGGGTGTGCTGATCAACATGAACGCCGGCAACATCGACGCCAGCCTGCAGAAGCTGCACGACGCAACGGCCGGAGAAATCAACACCGACTTCGATGCGGCTGTCCAGCCGTACCGGCAGGTGGTGGAGAAACTGCAGTCCCAGAGCGCCGGCCAGATCGAGGCGGTGGCCGTCGAAACGGTGCAGCACGACCTGGACACCCAGCCGGGAGTCGCGCGGCCGGTCGTCACCACCAAATTGCCGGCGTTCGCCAGCCGGACGGACTCGGTGATGCTGGTCGCGACGTCGGTCAGCCAGAACGTCGGCGCCAAGCCGCAGACGGTGCACTGGAATTTGCGCCTGGACGTCTCGAACGTGGACGGCAAGCTGATGATCTCCGGGCTGGGGTCGATCCGATGAGAAACCTGTGGCGGCTGCTGGCCTTCGACATCGTGGCCCCGCTGGCCGCGATCGCCGCGCTGCTGATGATCGGAGTGGTGCTCGGCTGGCCGCTGTGGTGGGTGTCGGCGTGCTCGGTCCTGGTGCTGCTGATTGTGCAGGGGACGGCGGTAAATTTCTGGCTGCTGCGCCGCGACTCGGTCAGCGTCGGGACCGACGACGAAGGGCCCGGCCTGCGATTGGCCGTCGCGTTCCTGTGCACGGCCGCCCTGGTGGCGGCGCTGCTGGTTGGGTACACGCACTGGACCACCCCGGACCGCGACTTCAAAGCGGATTCCCGCGACGTCGTGCAGGTCGCGACCGGGATGGCGGAGGCGGCCGCGTCGTTCACCCCCAGTTCCCCAACGAGCTCCATCGACCGGGCAGCCGCGATGATGGTGCCGGAGCAGGCCGGCCCGTTCAGGCAGCAATACGCCAAGTTCAGTGCCGATCTGGCCCAGCACAACGTCACGGCGCAGGCCGCCACGCTGGCGGCTGGCATCGAGGCCCTCGGGCCATCAGCGGCCAGCGTGGCGGTGGTGCTGCGGGTCACCCAGAGCACACCCGGTCAACCACCGAGCCAGGCAGCGCCCGCACTGCGGGTGACGCTGAAAAAGCACGACGGCAACTGGCAGGTGTTCGACCTGATGCCGATCAATTCCCGGTAGATCGAGCCTGCGCTCGTAGCGCCGAGCCCGCGCTCAGGGCTAACTTTTTCGCGATGACGTCGCCGCCAATGCAGTCTCGGCGCCGTTGCGGGGCGACTCACTCAGGCTGTGCGGACTTCACCTTGACGAACCGGTCCGACAACCGACGCATCCGGATCATCAGCGAGGCCGACGGGCTGGCGCTGCCGTCGAGGTAAAGGGCCAGATCCTCGGGCGCCACCCCGATGCGGGAAGCGAATTCTTGCGGTCCCAGTCCGGAGCGGTCGATGAGCAGGCGCACGTGCCGGGCCACCTCGGCGCGCTCGTTGGCCTCCAGGTGGGTGCGGGCGCGCTCCAGCACCTCCCAGAGCGCCTTGGAGATGCCGGAGGGCCGAGTGCCCGCGAGCACTTCTTCGACCTGGCGGGCTGTGCGCCCGTACGGGTCGCGTTTCAGCGCGGCGGCAATCCGCTTCCAGGTGGCGATGTCGCCGCCTTGCAGGCCGAACTGATGTCGGCCGTCGGCCAGAACTCCACCGGCTGGTCCAGGTCTTCACCAGATCCGCTGTCGGGGGCGCCCTGTTCGAGGCCGGTCCGCTGGGGCTGCGGTACGGGGCGTCGGTCGGCTGCCAACGTCACCTCGCCTCCTCCAGCATCGCCACGGCCACCGACAGGCACCGCTGCCTGACCTCGTCCCATTCTGCTTTAGCATCCGGTTCGGACCACTGATCATCGGTGAAATCGGATGGATGTGGATCGGCAAGCCGACGGACCAATTGGGTGGCGATCCATTGCCGCCTGGGTGGTTGACTACAGTAGTACCTGTCCATCCCCGCCAGTACTTCAGCGGCGGTTTCGGGCTCTACAGTGTCGACCATGCCAGCAAATTCGGCGTAATCGCGGCTGCTGTTACGGCACATGATCAGGTAGCCCTTGAGGCGCAGCGTTTCGGCGCCCGTTGGGATCAACAGCCGGTCGCCGGTGGGCAATTGCACGTTGGTGGTCTCCACCGGGCTGCTGCGTTCGTACCGCGGGGCGGCCTTGTCGATTTTGATCTCCAGCGCGTCGATGGCGACCGACAGCCGACCGCGCCACAGCGTGACGGGATGAACCGGCCGGCCCGCCCAGGGAATCGCGCGGGCGAGCCCGTTACGCGGCGCCGCGACGGCGACTGGCCGCTGGGCCGGCAAGTGACCGTTGGTGCCGGTCTTCGCCGTCTGGCCGCCTTCCCGAACCTGTTCTTGAACGTCATGGGCCTCGCGGGGGCCGCCGAGCGCGTCGCCGTTGCGGTCGCAGCCGGTAAAGGCCAGCGGGTCGGCCACAGAGATGGCGTCAGGCGCCAGGTGCTTGAGCTTGGCCGCCGACTTGAGCACCACCCGCAGGTCCGCGTTGGGTGCTATCACCGCCGAGATGTCGTCGGGGATGACCACGACGTCACCGAGGTCGACCTGAGGCAGCGGCCTGTCGAAGTCGACCGACGGCAGGATCCGCGACATCCACCTGGGCAACCACCAGTTCCACTCGGCGAACATCGCCATCAGGGCCGGTACCAGGACCAGCCGGACCACGGTGGCGTCCACCGCGATCGCGACGGCACAAGCCACCCCGATCTCGGCGACCAGCGGCATGCCGGCGAACGCGAAACCGATGAACACCGCGATCATGATCAGGGCGGCGCTGGTGATGGTGCGCGCGCTGGTGCTCACGCCGTAGACGACCGCATCGCGGGTGTTGCCGGACCGCAGGAAGCGTTCTCGGATACGGGTCAGCAAGAAGATCTCGTAGTCCATCGACAACCCGAAGGTCAACGCCAGCACCAGCGGGGGCACGGTGCTGTCGATCGAACTGATCTGCGGGAACCCCAGGCTCTCCAGCCAGCCCCACTGGAAGACCACCACGAGGCTGCCGTAGGCGGCGGCCACCGACAGCAAGGTCATCAGCACGCCCTTGAAAGCCAGGAACACCGAGTGGATGGAGATCAACAGCATCACGAACGCGATGAGCGCGACGAACAGCAACACCGTCGGCAGGGTGTCCGACACCCGGTCGTCGAAGTCTTTGATCAGCGCGGTCGGGCCGCCCACGTCTATCTGTGCCGCACTTGCGCCGGCGACACCGGGCAGCTGAGACCGCATCCAGCCGACCGTCTCGCGGGCGCCCATATCCTCGGGATCGGCCGACAACACGGCGGTCAGCAGCGCGCTGCCATTGTCATCGGCGAACTGCGGCGGTGTCACCGAGAGGACGTTGGGGGCCTTGATCATCTGCTGACGGATCGCGTTGACGGTCTGGCTGTGCCCGGCCGACGACGCGCCGCCGTCCGGAAACGTGACCAGCACTTGAACCGGGCCCAGCGCGCCGGGGCCGAGCGCTTGGGACGCCGCGGCCACGCCGGCGCGGATCTCGTGCGACGAGTCGAACTGACGCAGCAGGCTGTTGCCCAACACCATCGACGCCGCCGGCGCCGCCATGAGCAGCAGGACGATTGAGGCCGCCAGCGCCGATATCCACGGCCGGCGCATCACCGATGAGACCCAGCGGTTCCAGAACGGGGACGCGTGGCCTCCGGTCGGCGTGACCAGTGCAGCAGCGCCGACCTCTTGGCGGCCGCGCGGCCGAACGTCGCCAGCACCGCCGGGGTCAAGGTGGCCGATGTCAGCACCGCAACGGCGACGGCGAGTATTGCTCCGGTAGCCATCGACTTCAGCGCCGGCGTATTGATCAGGTAGATTCCGGTGAGCGAGGCGATGACCGTCATCCCTGACAACACCACCGCGAGCCCGGACGTGGCCATCGCGGCGTCCACGGCTTCGTGTGGCTGACGCCCGCCGCGCAATTCCTCGCGGTAACGCATCAGGATGAACAGGGAATAGTCGACGGCGAGCGCGATCCCGAACATCGACACCGTCGAGGTCACGAACACCGACATCGTGGTGAACGACGACAACAGGAAGACCAGCCCCATGGTCACGATCACCGTGCAGATACCGAGGGCCAGCGGGATGGCCGCGGCGGCCAGTGAACCGAACACCGCGAGCAACACGATCAGAATGATCGGCAGATTCCACTGTTCGGCCTTGGCGATGTCGTGTTTGGTATTAGCCGCCGCGGCAGCGCTCAAGGCGCCCTGGCCGATGACGTAGAGCCGCACCCTGCCGTTGGCGGTCTGGCCGGATTGATCGCCCTTGACGCCGACCTTGTCGCGGAGCCGCTTGGCGACGTCACTGGTGCCGGCGTTGTGCGAGTCCAGCCGCAGCGACACCACGTACGGCCGGTCCGGCTGCGGTGGCCGCTGGGTGGGGTTGGGCACCTCCGTCACGCCGGGGAACTCACCGGCGATCTGTCGGAGGAGCACGACCGCGTCATTGATATCCTGGTAGGTGGCATCGGGGCGGGGGGCCGCCACCAGCGCCAGTGAAGACGCTCCCTGTTCGTGGTATTGATCCTCGAGCTGATCGTGGACCGCCAGCGACTGCGACCCGGCCACTTCGAAACCGCCACCGGTGAGATGTCCCGACTGGGTAAGAGCCAGATAGACCGCCGGGACCAGCGCAAGCAGCCAGCCGGTGAAGACCAACCAGCGGTGCCTGCGCAAGTTGCGGCTTAGGCGCATCATGAACTGCTGGATTTCGGTCTCCCCGAGTTGGACACACACACAACGCGTGCACGCGCGAGAATACCGCAGCGACCTGTGGGGCCGGTCGGCTTCTCGGCAGCTGAACTGCAACGATCCGGTCGCGGCCGGATCGCGTTAAGGTAACCGGCCGATACTGGGAGACCGGTCGATGGCCCCGGACCCCGCTCGCACGAGTTGGCACCCACGACGTCGTGGATGGCAGGATGTCAGATGGCCGAGCGGGTAGTCGGGGGACTCCACGGGGACGCGTGGGCATTCGCAATTCGTAGGGAGCTAAGACATGAAGACAGCCATTGCAACCAGGCGCGGCAGACTTTTCGCGGGGCTGATCGCCGCCGCAGTGCCGAGCGCTGCCTTGGGGGCGCTGGCGGTGCTGAGCGGGCCGCCCGCCACTGGCAGTGCGGACCCGTGTGCTGCCAGCGAGGTCGCCCGGACCATCGGTTCCGTCGCCAAGTCGATGGGCGACTACCTGGATTCGCATCCAGAGACCAACACGGCGATGACCGGGATACTGCAGCAGCAGGCGGGCCCACAATCGCTGCCTGCGATGAAGTCCTACTTCGAGGCCAACCCCAAGGCTGCCGCCGACATGACGTCCATCTCGCAACCGCTGACCGGCCTGTCCACACAGTGCAAGCTACCGATCAGCCTCCCGCAGGCCATGGGCATCATGCAACAGGCGCAGGGCGCGCTGCCGCAGGCTGGAACGCCGGGGACTCCGCCCGCCGCCGACGGCACGCGGCCGCCGAAGACCGTCGGCTAGCGGTCGCCTTCGGGCGCTCGATCGTGTGGAGGTGGTGGACCCTGCTGAGCGGTCTCGATCGGGTCTAAACGTGGTAGCGGCCCGGTCGGCGGGTCATCCTCGGAGTCAGCGGTGTTCTCCGTGCGGAAGATGAAGAAGAACACCACCCAGCCGATGGCCGCGATGAGCAACCAGCTGATCAGCCGGTAGATCAGCATCGCCGAGATGGCACTCGGCAACGACATGCCGCTGGAGACCAGGCCGGGCACCAGCACCGCCTCGACGATCAGCAACCCGCCGGGCATCAGCGGTATGGTGCCGACCGCGCGGGCGGCGGCGTAAGCCACCGTCAACCCGGCGACCGACGCATGGTCGCCGGCCGCATAGGCGGCGAAGCCGAGGCAGGCCACGTCGGCGATCCAGTTGAACATCGACCAGCTGAACGCGACTCCCATGTCGCGCCGGCCCAGGCTCACCGATTCGAGCTGCATTAGCGTCTCGCGCCACTTCTCCAGGCCGGCATCGGCCGGCTTGCCGCGCACCGAGTTGACCCAGGACAGCACCCGGCTGCCGATCCCCTCGATCAGCTCCGGCCGCGACGCCACCGCCTGGGCCAGCAACAGCAACGCGACGAAGCCGCCCAGGGTGAACAACAGTGAGAGCGGGTTGTCCTTCGCGCCCAGCAGGAACGCCCCGCCCAATCCGAGCAGTGCCAATCCCACTGCCTGCAGCACACCGGACATCACCAGCTGCCACGACGCCACCACGGTGGAGGCACCCCACATGCGTTGCTGGCGAAGCAAAAACGTGGCCGACAGCACCGGCCCGCCGGGCAGGGTGGTGCTCAGCGAGTTGGCGGCGTAGAAGGCGGCCTCCGACCGTAACCGCTTGACGTCCACCCCGGCCGACCTCAGCAGGGTGCGCTGGATCTGGGCAAAGCTGTGCATCGAGGCAGCCGCGGCCACCACCGACGCCAGGAGCCACCACCAGTTGGCGTCATACAAGCTCATCCAGGCTTTGGCCAGTTGGTCCCACCCCAGAGCAACCTCGACGGCGAGCACGATTGCGACGACACCCAGGACCGCCCAGCGTAACCACCAGTACTTGCCGCGCGGCGCCTCCTCGCGCGCGCACGCGATCTTTCGGGCGGGGGCGTCGGACGACACGAGCTTTAGGGTAACCGCGCAGGTGGCGACACCATCTGCGGCTCTCCGACCGTGTCGTTGCCGTAATCGGATCGTGCCGGCCCTCCCGGCTAGGCTGGCCGGATGTCGGCAAACTTCGACGACGCTACCGACGCTGCCTCGGTCGAACCCCTGGTCCGCAAGACCGCCGCCTGGGCGTGGCGTTTGCTGGTCATTCTGGCCGCCTTCCTCGCCGTGTTATGGGTGGTGGAGAAGCTGGAGATCATCGTCGTTCCGGTGTTGCTGGCGTTGATGCTCAGTGCGTTGCTGGTGCCGGCGGTCGACTGGCTGGACCGGCGTGGGTTGCCGCGGGCGGGCGCGGTGGCGGTGGTCTTGCTGGCCGGGTTCGCGGTTCTGGGCGGCATCCTGACATTCGTCATCAGCCAGTTCATCGTCGGCTTGCCCGATCTGGTCGAGCAGGTGACCCGCAGCATCGACTCCACCAAAGGATGGCTCATCCACGGGCCCGCGCATCTGCGCGGTGAACAGCTCAACAATGCGGGTAACGCCGCGGTCCAGGCGCTGCACAACAACCAGGCGAAGTTGACCAGTGGCGCGCTGTCGACGGCCGCCACCATCACCGAGCTGGTCACGGCCGCGGTGTTAGTGCTGTTCACGCTGATTTTCTTCCTCTACGGCGGCCGCAACATCTGGCAGTACGTGTCCAAGATCTTCCCGGCCAATTCCCGGGAGCGGGTGCTCGACGCCGGCCGCGCCGGCTACCGGTCGCTGATCGGATACGTGCGGGCGACGTTCCTGGTGGCCCTGACCGATGCGGCCGGGGTGGGAACCGGGCTGGCGGTCATGGGCGTGCCGCTTGCGCTGCCGCTGGCCTCACTGGTGTTCCTGGGCGCCTTCATCCCGCTGATCGGTGCGCTGATCGCCGGGTTTCTGGCCGTGGTGGTCGCCCTGCTCGCCAAGGGCATTGTCTACGCGCTGCTGACGTTGGGTTTGCTGATCGTGATAGCTCAGATCGAAGCGCATGTGCTGCAGCCGCTGGTGATGGGCCGCGCGGTCGCGATTCACCCGCTCGCGGTGGTGCTGGCAATTTCCACCGGCGGCGTGACCGCGGGGATCGTCGGCGCCTTGCTGGCCGTACCGACGCTCGCTTTCTTCAACAACGCGATACAGGTGCTGCTCGCTCATGACCCGGCTGCTGAACTCGACCAGCAGAGCGAGGATTCGCAGGATTCTGGCGTTATGCACGCCGCCTCGGACAGCGCCGAGGTTGATTCGGGCTGACGGGGCCTACAGCCGCCCTTCGCGGCGCAGCAGGTCCTGGGCGCTGAGGCCGCCGCTCGCGCCGCGGCGGTGGGGCCGCGCCGCGTCGCCGTTGTCGCCCTCTCCGCGGGCGTTCAGCTTCTTGGTGGCCGCATCGGAGTCGTCGGCTTCCGGACGCATGACCGGGAGGGCGGTGGTCGGGTCGGCCGGGTCGCCCTTGTCTTCGTGCTCGGTCGGGACCGGCTTCGAAACCGGCTTCGAGACCGGCTTCGAGACTGGCATCGCCCTGGTCTCACCGGCCGACGGTGGGGTTGGGGGCGCGGCCGACGGGGGACGTGCGGGGGCCGGCGGCGCGGAGCTCGCCGGGCGTTCGTGGCTGGGCGCGGCCTGCTTGCCGGGCGCTGAGAAGCGGGTCGTCTTGGCTTCCATCGGTGGCACAGCTTCAGCCGGTGGCATAGCTTCCGTCGGTGGCCTGGTCTGAATCCGCGTCGTGCGCGCACCAGACGGCGAATCCGGTGCGGGCCTGGTCTCCGGCGAGGTCGCCGGACGTGGCCGGCCCGGTTCCCGTGCCTCCGCCGCATCAGGGTGGGTCGGATCGTGCACCGGCTGGGGAGTTGCGGCAACGGCAACCAGGCTGGCCTCCACGGGCGGCCGCGCCGGCCGTCCATTGACGGTGGGCCGTTTGCGCTCGTCGGGCAGATTGATCTCGCCGAGTCCTATCCGGGTCTGCAGGCGCCTCATCCAACGCGGCGCCCACCAGCAGTCGTCGCCGAGCATCTTCATCACCGACGGGACCAGGAACATTCGCACGATGGTCGCGTCCAGCAGCAGCGCGGCCATCAATCCGAACGCCAGGTACTTCATCATCACCAGGTCAGAGAACACAAACGCGCCCGCGACCACGGCAACGATCAGGGCGGCGGCGGTGATGATGCGCCCAGTGGTTGCCGTGCCGATCCGGATGGCCTCCTGAGTCGACATGCCGCGTTCTCGCGCCTCGACCATCCGGGACACCAGGAATACCTCGTAGTCCGTGGACAGGCCGAAGATCAGCGCGATGATCAGCCCTATCACCGGTGCGGTCAATGGCGTCGGTGTGAAATTTAGCAACGTCGCGAAGTGTCCGTCGACGAATATCCACGTCAAGATTCCCATGGTGGACCCCAGCGTCAGCACACTCATCAGGGTCGCCTTGATCGGCAGCACCACCGAGCCGAACGCCAGGAACATCAACACAATGGTGGTGGTGAGCAGGATGACCACCATCAGCGGCATGTTCGAGAACAGGCCCTGGATCGAATCCAGTTCCAGTGCGGGGGTGCCGCCCACCAGCACGGTGACGCCCTTGGGCGGTGTGATCGCGCGCAGATCGGCGAGCTTCTTCGCTGCCTCAGCTTGGTTGGTCAACCCGTTCTGCAGGACCCGGACCGACGGATCCTTCGACGCGCCCGGCGCGACCGGGCGCTCTTGCCACATACTGGCGGGGTCGTTGGCCTGCTCGATGAACCCGTTGATGGCCATCGCCTTGCTGCGGACGTCCGCGATCTGCTGGTCGGAGACCGGCTGATGGTTGGTCGTTTGGATGACCAGGGTCAGCGGATTCGTGCGATATCCGGGGAAGAACTTGTCGAACTGTTCCTGCGCCTGACGCACCGCATTGTCCGGCGGCAGGTACTTCTCGCTGATCCCGCCCAGTGACAGTTTGCCCACCGGAAGGATCAACGCAAGCATGATCAGGATGATGGGCACGGCGAACAACAGCGGCCGCTTCATCACCCGGTTGACCAGCTTGCCCCAGAAGCCGTTCTCCATCTCTTCGCGGGTTTTCGTCCGCTGCAGGCGGTCGGCCAGCCAGTTCAGGAAGGCGGCCGAAACGCTCCAATTCCGCAGGAACGGCACTCGGAACAGGGTCCGGACGCCAAGTGCGTCAACGTGTTTGCCAAGTACCCCGAGGCACGCCGGCAACAGGGTGATGGACAGGATTGCCGACAGCATCACCGACGCGATCGTGGCGTAGGTCAGCGACTTCAGGAACCCCTGCGGGAACAGCAGCAGCCCGATCGCCGATGCGACGATCAAGACAGCCGAAAATATCACCGTTCTGCCGGCGGTGATCACCGTTCGCCGGACCGCCGTTTCGGTGTCGTAGCCCTCCGCGATCTCTTCGCGGAACCGGCTGACGATAAACAGCCCGTAGTCAATGGCGATACCCAAACCGACCAGCGATACGACGGGCTGGGCGAAATAGTGCACGGGACCGAAGACGGCGATGAGCCGCAAGATGCCCAACGCGCCCGCGATACACAGCCCACCGACTATCGCCGGCAGCGCGGCCGCGATCACGCCGCCGAACACGAAAAAAAGCACGATCGCCACCAACGGCAGCGCCAGGATCTCCATGCGCTGCTGGTCGGTGGCGATGGTGCCGGTCAGGGCGTTGGCCACCGGCTCCAGGCCGGCGAGCTGCACGGTGCCGCCGTCGAGTTTCTGCAGGTCCGGCGCGATGGCTTTGTAGTTGTTGAGGATGGTGTCGTCGTCGTCGCCCTTGAGTGGGATGCTGACGAACGTGGCCTTCTTGTCCTGGGTGACCATGCCCTGAACGACCGCGCTGCTGGTGTCGGGTGCCGCCAGGTAGCCGGCCCATCCCACCACCTGGTCGGGATGGTCGCTTTTGAACTTGTTGAGCTCATCGGTGATCCGCTTCGCCCAGGCCGCGTCGTTGACGGTCTTGCCGTCCGGCGCCTTGAAGATCGCGATGATGTGGCCGGTTCGGTCCCGGCCGTAGACCTTGTCGCCGATCACCGAGGCCTTCACTGACTGACTGCCGTCGTCGTAAAAGCCGCTCTGCGTGACGTGTTTACCCAGGCTGAGCCCGAAAATGCCGCCACCGAGGCTAAGAGCCACCATGACCCCGATCACGATGAATCGGTAGCGGTACACAGTTCGACCCCACCAGGCGAACACGTAAGCTCCTTACTGGATCGCTAGCGACCCGCGCATTGGTTTTCCAGTGTCACACACGCGCGGTCAGAAGCGCGGACAGCGGCCGGAACGGCTGCAACCACGCTCCCTGGTCGGGCAGCGAATCCAAGCCGATTCGCGGCAACGCCTCCCGAAAGACGCCATCGATGTCCTCCAGGTCGACAAAGTCCAAGGTATCCGACGCTAGTGCCCAGCTCGCATGTTCACGAAACCCGATCACCTGGACCTGAGTTCCGTGCCGGGCCGCTTCCTCTAACGGCTGCCGAAACGCCTGGCCATCAGCCGAGGCCACGACGAGCGCCGCGAGCCCTTCCCTGCGCCGCTGTTCGATGTGCTGGAGCATGTCGCGATCGACGTCGCTGTCCTCGTCGATCTTCGGCTTGGCAAACACCGCGAAACCCACGTTGCGCAATGCGTCCACCCACGGTCGAACCACATCGGCGCTGCCAGGCGCGATATTGGTGAAGACCGTGGCCTCGGGCTCGACCACCACGCCCGGACGATCGCCGCTGACCTCCACCGTACGCGCCAGCAGCCAGCGACCGAGCGCGTCGAAACGGGGACGCTCCAGAGCCGTCGGGCGCCGTCCGAGGATCGAGCCCAGCCCCATGTCGAGGTTGGGTGCGTCCCACACCAGCAGCACGCGTTGGGTTTCTGACGCGAAGCTGTTCAGACTTTCTCCGATTTGGGGGCCGATCTGGGGGTGGGACAGGGGCGCCGGTGTGGCTGTTTCTTCTGTCAGGCTCATGCGGTTGGTCTTTCCCAGATCAGTTCCGCGACGTCGCTGCCCGCTTCCTGGGCCTTCGTCTCGTATTTGGTGGTGGGGCGAACGACCGAGATCGGTAGGGATTCGGTGCCGGGGCGCACGCGGACGAGTCGGGGTTCGGCGTCGCCGACTTCGGCGATCTGCTCGGCATAGCCGGGGTGGTCCGTCGCGGCGTGCAGGACACCCCCCGGGACCAGCCGGTCCACGATCAGGTCGATGGTGACCGGCTGCAGCAATCGGCGTTTGTGGTGGCGTGCCTTGGGCCACGGGTCCGGAAAGAAGACCCGGACACCGCTCAGTGAACACGGTGCGATCAGATGTTGCAGCACGTCGAGCGCATTCCCGCGGATCAGCCGGATATTGCGCACCTGTTCACGGTCGATCGCGCACAGCAGCTGCGCCAGGCCCCGGCGGTAGATTTCCACCGCGATCACATCAATGGCGGGTTCGTCTTTTGCCATCGCCAGCGTCGACGTGCCGCTGCCACATCCGATCTCGAGCACCAACGGCGCGCGGCGCCCGAACCATGCGTCGGTGTCCAGCGGCTCTTTACGAATGGGTTGGTGATCGGGACCGATTACATCTGACATGCCCAGTTCGGGCCAGCGCCGCTCCCAGGTCTCGCGCTGGGCGCCGGAGAGCGCCGAACGCCGCGAGCGAAAAGCTGTGGCCGGGAGACGACGCCGTCCAGGCTGGTCTGGATCGCCAGGAACGTTCGCACCGGAGGGATCCGTCATTGCAGTCCTCATCCCGGTCCCCACCCCGGCGTGCGCGTGCATCTGTCCATCGTGGCCTATCAACCGCCGTTGTTGCCGCCTCTAGTCCAGATTGATACCCAAACAGTTGCTTTCAACTGGCAGCAGACAGGCGGTGGCTCGCATCTCACCGACACAGGTGTCACCATTCGAGGTGGTCAGGCAATCGGATCGAGCAGGCGGGACATGAGCGGACAAGGGCACCGGGCTTTCGCTGAAGCGCTGGCACGATTCGCGGCCGTAGCTGGTGACGGGCGCGTGATGGCGATCGCCGAGCGAGCGGCCGCACCGCTGCGCGTGGTTGTCCGCGGACGTCGGGGGGTGGGCCGCCGGACGGTGGCAGCTGCCCTGAGCCGAGCCGGGATCGCGTCGGCACTCCTGGTGACAGCGCAGGATGACCAGGACTACCAGGACGGCCACGACGTTGTCGTCTACGTCGTCACCGAGGTACTCAAACCCGAGGACATCGAAGCTATCGGCGCCGCGCGAAGTCCGGTGTTGGCGGTGCTGAACAAGGCCGATCTGGCCGGCTCGTTGTCCGGCCGGGGCGGGGACGGGCCGGTCGCGGCCGCACACGCTCGCTGCACACAACTGTCCGCGCTGGCAGGAGTACCCATGGAGCCGATGATCGGTTTGCTCGCCGACGCCGCGCTCGATGTTTTGGATCAGGATGTGTGGGCCGCGGTGCGGCTGTTAGCCGCCGGTAATCCGGTGCAAGCCCTTTTTGAGTGCTCCTGTGACGGCTTTCTGGCCCCGGACAACCCCGATAACCCGGTACCGATCGGGTTGCGGCGGCGCTTGCTGGACGGCCTCGACCTATTCGGCACCGCGCTTGCGGTCGCCGCCGTCCGCCGGGGCGCGACGGCCCCACAGGTACGGGCCCTGCTGCGCCGGGTGAGCGGTGTCGACGCCGTGGTCGACAAAGTCGGTGCCATCGGCGCCGAGGCACGCTACCGGCGGGTGCTCGACGCTGTCGCGGAATTGGAGGCGCTGGCCGTGACCGAAGAAGGGATCGAAGAGCAGATCAGTGGGTTCCTGTCCCGCGACGACACAGTGGTCGTGCGGATGGCCGCCGCCGTGGATCTGGCCGAGGCGTCCGGGCTGGACCTGGGATTAAACGAAGCCGCCCTGGCCGATCGCGATGATCCGGCCGCGCACCTGCCCCGGGCGACGCGATGGCAGCGCTACGGCCTTGGAGAACTGGGACCGGCGAGCGATCTACGCCGCGCCTGTGCCGCGGATATCGCCAGGGGATCGTTACGGCGGTGGTCACAGACCCGGGGGGAGACCTGGTGACCGGCCCGGAAACGCCCGCCGGCGATGAATCGGCGGCCCGAGTGGACGAGCTGGTCGCATCGATCGGCCCGCGGCTGGATTCACCCGTCATCAACCGCCGCGACGTGGTGCTGGTGACCGGCCCGTGGATGGCCGGGGTGACGGGGTTGGTCGGCGCGCTGCGCGAACGGCTCCCGCAGCACAAGTTCATCGAGTCGATCGAGCTGGGGCCCGGCGATGCGCCGACGGCGGTGGTGTTCGTTGTTTCTGCGACGGCCGCTATGACCGAGTCCGATTGCGCGCTGCTGGACGCCGCGGTCGAGCACACCGATGTGCTGGTCGGGGTGGTCTCGAAGATCGACGTGCATCGCTCGTGGCGCGACGTGCTTGCCACCAACGTGCAGACCGTCGCCGCGCACGCGCCGCGCTATGGCCGGGCGCCCTGGGTTGGTGCGGCTGCGGTGCCCGACCTGGGCGAGCCGATTATGGACGAGTTGGCCCAAACAGTCTCGGCGCAACTCGCGGATCCCGATGGTGCGCGACGAAATAGATTGCGGGCGTGGGACTCCCGACTCCGCACTGTTGCGCAACGTATTGATCGCGACGCCGAGGGCGCCGGTCGGCAGGCCCGGGTCGACGCGTTGCGTGAAGAGCGCAGCGCGGCCCTGCGTCAGCGGCGCCAGGAAAAATCCGAGCGCACCATCACGCTGCGCGGTCAGATCCAGCAGGCTCGCGTCCAATTGACCTACTTCGCCCGCAACCGGTGCTCGTCGATCCGTAGCGAGCTGCAAGAGGACGCCGCGGGTCTGTCCAGGCGCGACATGGCCGGCTTCGAGGCGCGTGCGCGCGACCGGACGGCGGAAGTGGTCGCGGAGGTAAGCGACGCCACCACCGCACAACTCGCCGACGTCGCGCAGGTCGTCGGTCTGCCGGTGGCCGTGCCGGGCGTCGTGAATCTGCCGACGGTTGACGCCCCGCCGCCCCCGCTGAAATCACGGCGTCAGGAAACCTGGCTGATAACGCTGTTGGGGGCCGGGTTCGGGCTTGGTGTGGTGCTGACGCTCAGCAGGCTGCTCGCCGGTCTGGCTCACCGGCTCAACCCCGGGCTGTTGATAGCCGGCGCTGTGGTCTGCGTGCTGGTCGGACTCGGCGTCGCGTTCGCAGTGACCAATATCCGTGGCCTGCTCCGTGACCGCGCACTGTTGGACCGCTGGGTGGGTGACCTGACGTCGTCGCTGCAATCGGTGGTCGAGGAGTTGGCAGCCACTCGGGTGCTGGTAGCCGATTCGCTGCTGAGCACCGAGCTGACAGCCCACGACGAGGCGGAAACCGCGCAGGTCGGCGACCGGGTCAGCGTCATCGACAGCGAACTGCGCGAACACGCCATCGCCACGGCGCGGGCCGCCTCAGTGCGAGACCGGGAGTTGCCGACGGTGCGGGCGGCGCTCGACGCGGTACGTGCGGAACTGGGCGAGCCGGACCTACCTGAGAACGGCGCTGTTCAGTGACGTGTTGCGAAATTCATGAATCGTTTCCGATCTTCTGAATCGTTGTTGTGAGCAGTCTTATACCCGCCCGAACCTGCCCCGACAAGGGGATCGCGATAACCTGTAGTTAACGATCTCGACAGTTGCGTGGGCTATGGATACGCAACCAAGAGTTGCCCATCAGCACGCAAATGAATTCACAGGAGAGTTCGATGACCTCAGCGACCATTCCCGGTCTGGACACCGCGCCTACCAAGCACCAGGGGCTGCTGTCTTGGGTGCAGGAGGTCGCCGAGCTCACCCAGCCTGAGCGGGTGGTCTTCGTAGACGGCTCGGACGCGGAGTTCGAGCGGCTCGCTCAGCAGCTGGTCGACGCCGGCACGTTCCGGCGGCTGAACGACGAGAAGCACCCCAACTCCTACCTGGCGCTGTCCGACCCGTCCGACGTGGCACGGGTGGAATCCCGCACCTACATCTGTTCGGAGCGCGAGGTCGACGCCGGACCGACCAACAACTGGATGGAACCCGCCGAGATGCGGTCCACCATGACGGAGCTCTACCGCGGCTGCATGCGCGGTCGCACCATGTGGGTGGTGCCGTTCTGCATGGGCCCGCTCGGCGCCGACGACCCCAAGCTCGGGGTGGAGATCACCGACTCCGAGTACGTCGTCGTCTCCATGAAGGTGATGACTCGGATGGGTAAGGCCGCCCTGGACAAGATCGGCGACAAGGGGTTCTTCGTGAAGGCCCTGCACTCGATCGGGGCTCCGCTTGAGCCTGGCCAGGCGGATGTGCCATGGCCATGCAACGACACCAAGTACATCACCCACTTCCCGGAGACCCGCGAGATCTGGAGCTACGGCTCGGGCTACGGCGGCAACGCGCTGCTGGGCAAGAAGTGCTACTCCCTGCGCATCGCGTCGGCCATGGCCCACGACGAGGGCTGGCTGGCCGAGCACATGCTGATCCTCAAGCTGATCTCCCCGGAGAACAAGGCGTACTACTTCGCCGCGGCATTCCCGTCGGCGTGCGGCAAGACCAACCTCGCGATGCTGCAGCCGACCATTCCGGGCTGGCGCGCTGAGACCCTCGGCGACGACATCGCCTGGATGCGGTTCGGGAAGGACGGCCGCCTGTACGCGGTCAACCCGGAGTTCGGTTTCTTCGGCGTCGCCCCGGGCACCAACTGGAAGTCAAATCCCAACGCCATGCGTACTATCGCGGCGGGCAACACGGTGTTCACCAACGTTGCGCTCACCGATGAGAACGAAGTGTGGTGGGAGGGCCTGGAGGGCGACCCCCAGCACCTCATCGACTGGAAGGGTAACGACTGGTACTTCCGCGAAACGGAAACCGCGGCGGCGCACCCGAACTCGCGGTACTGCACCCCGATGTCGCAGTGCCCCATCCTGGCGCCGGAGTGGGACGACCCGCAGGGTGTGCCGATCTCTGGGATTCTGTTCGGCGCCCGCCGCAAGACCACCGTGCCGCTGGTGACCGAAGCCCGCGATTGGCAACACGGCGTGTTCATGGGAGCCACCATGGGCAGCGAGCAGACCGCGGCCGCCGAAGGCAAGGTCGGTGCCGTGCGCCGCGACCCGATGGCGATGCTGCCGTTCCTGGGCTACAACGTCGGCGATTACTTCCAGCACTGGATCGACCTGGGCAAGAACTCCGACGAGTCCAAGCTGCCGAAGGTGTTCTTCGTCAACTGGTTCCGGCGCGGCGAGGGCGGCAAGTTCCTCTGGCCGGGCTTCGGCGAGAACAGCCGGGTGCTCAAGTGGATCGTCGACCGCATCGAGCACACGGCCGGCGGCCAGAACACCCCGATCGGCGTCGTGCCGACCGCAGAGGACCTGGACTTGGCCGGACTCGACGTCACTGCCGACGACGTCGCCGCGGCGCTCGTGGTCAAGCCCTCCGAGTGGCGTGACGAGCTGCCGCTGATCGAAGAGTGGTTCGAATTCGTCGGCGACAAGCTGCCTACCGGCGTCAAGGATGAGTTCGAGGCCCTCAAAGAGCGCCTCGCGCAAGCCGACTGAGTTAACGAGCAGACGCAAACGCCCCCGCACGCCCGGCGTGTCGGGGGCGTTTGCGTCTGCTCGTCGGTGGTCTGTAGCGCGCAGGTAAAGTCGGCGCATGCAGATTCGCCAGCATGTCGGCGCCAACAAACCCGCCGTCATCCTGTACCCGTCGGGAACCGTAATCACCTTTGACGAGCTGGAAGCCCGTGCCAACCGGTTGGCACATCGATTCCGCCAAGCCGGTCTGCACGAGGGCGACACCGTCGCGATCCTGATGGAGAACAACGAGCACATCCACGCGGTCATGTGGGCGGCTCGCCGCAGCGGCTTGTATTTCGTGCCGATCAATACGCACCTGACCGCCGCCGAGGCGGCTTACATCATCGACAACAGCAACGCCAAGGCGATCATCGGGTCCGCGGCGCTGCGGGATACCTGCGCGGGCCTGGCCCAGCACCTGCCGGGCGGCCTGCCGGAGCTGCTGATGATCGCCTGCACTGACGCTCAACCCGACCTGCCGGGCTGGGACCGCTACCCGGAATGCGTTGCCGGTCAACCGGACACCCCGATCGACGACGAGATCGAGGGCGATCTGCTGCAGTATTCGTCGGGCACCACTGGTCGGCCCAAGGGAATCAAACGCGAACTGCCGCACCTGCCGCCAGCCGAAGTGCCGGGCATGATGTCGGCGTTGATCGGATTCTGGATGGATCCCGACGCGGTGTATCTGAGCCCGGCCCCGCTGTACCACACCGCACCATCGGTGTGGTCGATGAGCGCCCAGGCCGGCGGCATCACCACGGTGGTGATGGAGAAGTTCGATGCCGAAGGAACGCTCGACGCCATCGAGCGGCACCGGATAACCCATGCACAGTTCGTGCCGGTGATGTTCGTCCGGATGCTGAAACTTCCTGACAAAATTCGTGATTCTTACGACGTGTCCAGCCTCAAGCGGGTGATGCACGCCGCCGCGCCGTGCCCGGTGGAGATCAAGAAGCAGATGATCGATTGGTGGGGGCCGATCATCGACGAGTACTACGCGTCCTCGGAGGCGATCGGGTCCACGCTGATCTCCGCCGAAGACTGGCTGGCGCATCCGGGTTCGGTCGGCAAACCCATGCTGGGTGGGGTGCACATTCTCGACGAGGACGGCACCGAGCAACCACCGAACCAGCCCGGCGAGATCTATTTCGAAGGCGGCTATTCCTTCGAATATCTCAACGACGCAACCAAAACCGCCGCATCGCGGGAGAAGCATGGCTGGACGACCGTTGGCGACGTCGGCTACCTCGACGACGAGGGCTACCTGTTCTTGACCGACCGGCGCCACCACATGATTATCTCCGGCGGGGTGAACATCTACCCGCAAGAGGCCGAGAACCTGTTGGTCACCCACCCAAAGGTGATGGACGCGGCGGTGTTCGGGGTTCCCGACGACGAGATGGGGCAACGCGTCATGGCGGTCGTACAGACCGTCGAGGAGGCCGATAGCACCGACCAGTTCGCGGACGAATTGCTGGACTGGCTGCGAGAGCGGTTGGCGCACTTCAAGTGCCCCCGCTCGATCGCGTTCGAACAGCAGCTTCCGCGTACCGACACCGGAAAGCTGTACAAGAACGGTCTGATCGAGAAGTACTCGGCGTAACCCATGCTCCGGGTGGTCGACCTGTCGACGGCGCCGCCGGACGGCGCCGATCTGCCGCCCGGCGTGATCGTCGCATTCGGCTCGCCGCGGAACGAGTATTGGTTGAATACGGCGACTTTCACGCTGACCGAGGACCCCAGCACCGATACCCGGGTGGTGACCGTCGACTCGGTGCCCGATACCCTGGCCGAGCTGGCCGAACGCTGCGCGCACTGGCCGCACTCGAGTGCCGTATGCGACGACGTGCTACGTACGATCGAGCCCGACGCCCCGGCGGTGGCCGGGGTGATCACCGAATCGCTGGCCTACTCGACGCTGCAGGCCGGCCCGGAGTTCGCCCGCTGGCTGGTGGAGCGCGGCCCCGCAACGCATGCCCGACATCGCCGACCCGGTGGTCGCCGAACGCGACGGCGACACCCTGCATATCCGGTTCAATCGGCCGCAACGCCACAACGCGTTCTCCACCGATGCGCGCGCCGCATTGCTGGAGGCGCTGGCCGTAGCGCAGTTGGACCCGTCGGTGGCCGGGATCGTGTTGAGCGGCAACGGACTATCGTTTTGCAGCGGGGGGATCTCGCGGAATTCGGCACCTTCGCCGATCCCGCGAGCGCTCATCTGGCCCGCACCCGGCACAGCCCGGCGCTGGCGCTCGACGGGCTCACCGCCAGGCTCGGCCGGGCCTGCCGGGCCGTGGTGCACGGCCGGGTACTGGGCAGCGGGCTGGAGATGGCGGCGTTTTGCGGATGGGTTGAGGCACGCGACAATTCGGTGCTCGGGCTGCCGGAATTGAGTCTGGGACTGATCCCCGGGGCGGGCGGCAGCGTCAGCGTCACACGCCGGATAGGCCGCTGGCGCACAGCCTATCTGGTGCTGTCCGGCCGTACTATCGACGCGGATACTGCATTGGCGTGGGGACTGGTGGACGTGGTGGGGTAACCCTGACGGTCAGTAGCCCGAGTACGTGGTGGTGGTGGTCGTGGAGGGGAGATCGTGGATGACCTCCGCGGTGATAAAGGCGAACCAGATCACCGTGAAAACCACGGAGATTATCGGGCCCACGATTGCGCCGATGATGGCCCACTTCTTCGCGTTGTTGGCTGCGGCCTGGGCCTCGGCGTACTGCCCCTGCGCCCACAGCCCGGAGACCTTGGTGGAGTAGACGATCGACACAATGCCGAACGGAAGGCAGCATAAGACAGTGCACAGAATCGCCCAGACGAGGTAGTTGTCGGGTTGCGGCTGGCCTTGCCAACCCGGCTGCTGGCCTTGCCAACCCGGTTGCGGCCCTTGCCAACCCGGTTGCTGCGCTTGCGGACCCGGCTGCTGTCCCGGCCAACCCGGCGGCTGGCCTTGCCAATCCGGCTGCTGCCCCTGCCATTCCGGGGAACCTTCATACGGCCCTGGGGGATAAGTCATAGCAACTGCCTTCCTTGGATGCCCGCCGGTCCAAATGGGTTTACTCCCGCGCCACCAAGCAGATGCCGAAGTCAGGCAAATATACAGCATGGGTTAGCGTCGCGGCCGCGCTTTAGATCCCGCCTCGCGCCACCAGTTGCGCGGCAATCACGTTTCGCTGGATCTCATTGGTTCCTTCGCCGACAATCATCAGCGGTGCGTCGCGAAAGTAGCGTTCTGCGTCGTATTCGGTGGAGTACCCGTAGCCGCCGTGGATCCGCACGGCGTTCAAGGCGATCTCCATCGCGACCTCGGAGGCGAACAACTTCGCCATCCCGGCCTCCATGTCACAGCGCTCGCCGCTGTCGTAACGCTCTGCGGCATAGCGGGTGAGCTGGCGCGCGGCGGTGAGTTTGGTTGCCATGTCGGCCAAGTAGTTACCGACGGACTGATGTTTCCAGATCGGTTGGCCGAAGCTTTCCCGCTGCTGCGCATAAGCCAGTGCATCCTCGAGCGCGGCCGTCGCCACCCCCAGTGCCCGGGCGGCGACTTGAATGCGTCCCGTCTCAAGGCCTTTCATCATTTGCGAAAAGCCTTTGCCCATCACGCCGCCCAGTACCGACGAGACCGGCGCTTGGTAGTCGTCGAACGACAACTCGCAGGATTCGATGCCCTTGTAACCCAACTTAGGCAGGTCGCGCGACACCGTCAGACCCGGCCCATGCTGAACCAGCACGATCGAGATGCCCCTGTGCCGTGGTGTGGCGCTGGGGTCGGTCTTGCACAGCAACGCGATCAGTCCGGAACGGCGCGCGTTGCTGATCCAGGTCTTGGAACCGTTGATCAGCAACCCGTCGGGGGCGCCTTCAGGGGCGCCTTGGGCGCCAAAGGGTATAGCCGTGGTCGACATGTTCTGCAGATCGGAGCCGCCGCCCGGTTCGGTCAACGCCATGGTGGCGCGCAGCTCGCCGGTGGCCAGCCGCGGCAGGTAGGCGCGCTTCTGCTCCTCGGTGCCGAACAGGGCCAACAACTTGGCCACCACGGTGTGGCCGCCCATCGCGCCGGCCAGGCTCATCCAGCCGCGCGCCAGCTCCTGGGTGACTCGCACGTAGCACGGCATCGACACCGGCGACCCGCCGTACTCCTCGGGGATGGCCAGGCCGTAGATGCCGATCCGCTTCATCTGCTCGATCCACGCCTCGGGGTAGGTGTTGGCGTGCTCGACCTCGCGGACCGTTGGTTTCACGTCGCGGTCGACGAACGCGCGCACGGTGGCGACCAGCAGCTCTTCTTCGTCCTGATGCTCCGAGCTCACCCGCAACCAACCTCCGTGTTGACCCCCGGTTGGACAGCCTGCCAGCATGTGGCCTTGTGACGGTGCACGGGTATTCGAGTCAACGCGCGGGCGGCCCTTACTTCGACGACCTCTATATAGGGCAGGTCTTCGACTGGGCCCCGTCGGCCACGCTGACGGCGGGACTGGCGGCCGCGCATCAGGCGATCCTGGGAGACCGGCTGCGGCTGGCGCTGGACGCTGACCTGTGTGCCGCGGTGACCGGCGTGCCGGGGCCGCTGGCGCACCCCGCGCTGGTGTGCGATGTCGCCATCGGTCAGAGCACGCTGGTGACGCAGCGCGTCAAAGCCAACCTGTTCTACCGCGGGCTGACGTTTCACCGGTTCCCGGTCGTAGGCGACACCATATATACACGCACCGAAGTGGTCGGCCTGCGCGCCAACTCGGTCAAACCTGGACGCGCGCCGACCGGACTGGCGGCACTGCGGATGACCACGATCGATCAGGCCGACCGGTTGGTGCTCGACTTCTACCGGTGCGGCATGCTGCCCGCCAGCCCGGACTGGAATCCCGGCGGCGCGCCAGGCGATGACCTGTCCGGGATCGGCGCCGACGCGGCAGGATCGGTCCTTGACCCCACCGCTGGGTGGGACGGCGAGGCTTTCCGCAGCCGGGTGCCGGGGCCACACTTCGATGCCGGTATCGCGGGTTCGGTCTTGCACAGCACCGGGGACATCGTCAGCAGCGCGCCGGAGCTGGCCCGACTCACCCTGAACATCGCCGCCACCCACCACGATCGGCGGATCGGCGGGCAGCGGCTGGTCTACGGCGGGCACACCATCGGGCTCGCGCTCGCGCAGGCGAGTCGGCTGTTGCCCAATCTCGTGACAGTCCTGGGCTGGGAGTCCTGCGACCACACCGGTCCGGTGCACGAGGGCGACACCCTCTACAGCGAGCTGCACGTCGAATCCGCTGAAGCGACCGCTCACGGTGGCGTGCTGAGGCTGCGGTCGCTGGTCTACGCGGCCAGCGAGACAGCGGGCGAGCCCGACCGGCCGGTGCTGGACTGGCGGTTCAGCGCTTTGCAGTTCTGACCGCCAGGCCAGCCCAACCGGTTAGGGCCCGGTATCAGCCGGGTTGACCGGCGGTGCCGGCTGTGCCCTGGTTACCCGCGGTTCCGGTGCCTCCACCGTTGCCGCCAGCGCCGCCGTTGTTGGCCGACACCGTGCCGCCGCTACCGACGGTGCCTGCGGTGCCGGTGCCGCCGCCCGGAGTGCCGGCGGTGCCCGCGGCGCCGGCGCTGCCGCCGTTGCCGCCGTTGGGGCCGTTGCCGCCGTTGCCGCCGTTACCGTTGAGCAGGCCGTAGCCGGCACCGCCGATACCGCCAGTCAGGCCGGTGGCGCTGCCGCCGTTGCCCCCATTGCTGCCGCTGCCGGCATTGCCGCCGGTACCGGAGGTCGCGCCGCCGCTGCCGCCGTTACCGCCGCCACCGCCGTTGCCACCGAGGCCGCCGGTGCCACTGTTGCCGCCGGCGCCGCCATTGGGGTTAAGGACGGTACCGGCAGCGCCGGCGCCGCCGGTTCCGGGTGTCCCGCCGGTGCCGGCGGTGCCGCCGTTACCGCCGTTACCGCCGTTGCCCGCCCCGAGCGCGGCGCCACCGGCTCCGGCTCCGCCGCCGTTGCCGCCTTGACCGCCGTTGCCGGCGGTGCCACCGGCGCCGTTGTTGGTGCCGGCCACGCCTAGGGCTCCGTTGCCACCGGTGCCGCCGGTGGCGCCAGTGCCGCCGTTACCGCCGAGCCCGCCGTTACCGGAGATCGTGCCACCGGTACCGCCGGTGCCGCCGGTGCCGCCGTTACCGCCGGTGGTGCCGTTGTTGCCGGTACTGCCGGTACTGCCGGCCGCCCCGTTACCGCCGCCGCCGCCAGCCCCGCCGTTGCCGTAGGTGCCGGCGTTACCGCCGGCACCGCCATTACCGCCGCTGGCGCCCGGAGTGGTGGCGTTGAAGCCCGCGCCACCCTGGCCGCCGTTGCCGCCCGTGATGGGTGCGGCACCGTTGGCACCGTTGGTGGGAGTACCCGTGCCGGTGCCGGCTAGGCCACCCTGACCGACCGCGGTGGTGCCGCCGTTGCCGCCGGCCCCGCCGTTGGGGTTGCCGGAGGTACCCGCGGCGCCGTTGGCGCCGTTACCGGCGTATCCGGCGTTGCCGCCGGCCCCGCCATTAGCGCCGGCACCGGTGGTGCCCGCCGTGCCGCTGGTGACGGTGCCGCCTAGACCGCCGTCGCCGCCAGCGCCGCCTGCGCCACCGGTGCCGCCGTTGCCACCGTTCTGGCCGGCACTCGCGCCGTCTACACCACTGCCGCCGTTACCGCCTACGCCGCCGGCGCCCGCCACCCCGCCAGCGCCACCGTTACCGGAGATCGTGCCGCCGGCGCCGCCCAGGCCACCGCCGCCGCCGGCCCCGCCAGCGCCACCGTTGCCGCCGCTGTTGCCAGCGCCGGATGCGGTGTTGCCGGCAAAGCCGGACGCTCCAGCACCGCCAGCGCCGCCGGTACCACCCTTGCCGAGGTTGCCGCCGTCCCCGGCGTTACCACCGGCACCACCGTTGCCACCGGCCAGGCCGTTGCCGCTGCCGTCGGTAGTAGTAGCCGCGAAGCCGTTGGCGCCGGTACCGCCGTTGCCACCGTTGGCGGCGTTGCCGGTGGTGCCACCGGTACCACCGGACAGCCCAGCGTTTCCGGCATTGCCACCGTTGCCGCCGCTACCGCCGTTGGGGTTGGTGGCGTCGCTGGCGGCGGCGTTACCGCCGTTACCGGCCGTTCCGGCGTTGCCGCCGTTGCCACCGTTTCCTGCGGTGCCGTTCCCGCCGGTGGTGCCCGAACCGCCCGCGGCAACTCCGCCGCCGACGCCGCCGAGGCCGGCGGTGCCGCCGTTTCCGCCGTTGCCACCGTTGCCGCCGTTTTGGCCTGCCCCGATGCCGTTGCCGTATTCGTCACTGTCGGCCACGCCGTTCGAGCCGCTCACGCCATTGCCGCCGTTGGTGCCGTTGCCGCCGCTACCGCCGGTGCCGCCAACGCCGCCATTACCCGAGACCGAGCCGCCGAGACCGCCGGCCCCACCGTTGCCACCAGACCCACCGACGCGGCCGTCGGTGCCGCTGTCGCCGGGGGTGGTCCCGTTGATGCCGCTGACGACGGCGGATTGGCCGTTGCCACCGGCTCCGCCATTGCCACCGTTACCGAGGTCGCCACCGTTGCCACCGGCGCCGCCGTTACCGGCGTTGGTGCCGGCGGAGAGGGGGCTGTACCCCGCACCACCCTGACCGCCGTTACCGCCCGCAAGCTGGATGCCCGCCGTCCCGCTGGTGGGAGTGCCTGAGCCGGTTCCGGCAGCGCCGGCGCCCCCGGCCGTACCGGTGTTGCCGCCGTTACCGCCGGTACCGCCGTTGGGGTTATTGACCGTGCCTACCGAGCCGGTGCCGCCGTTGCCGGCTATTCCGGCGTTGCCGCCGTTACCGCCGTTACCGGCCGCGCCAAGGGTGCCGTCGGTGCCTGAACCCAGGGCCGTACCCGCGGCACCGCCGTTACCGCCGCCGCCGCCGGCACCGCCGTTGCCGCTGTTGCCACCGTTACCGCCGAGGCCACTGTTCACGTTAGGCAGACCGAATGCGCCGAGGGCGCCGTTGCCGCCGTTGCCGCCGTTTGCGCCGTTACCGCCGACACCACCGTCACCACCGTTGCCCGAGATGGTGCCGCCGTCGCCGCCGGCCCCGCCGTTGCCGCCGACTCCGCCGGCCACGCCGTTGCCGCCACTGGCGCCGAGGGTGGCCCCATTGGTGCCGGCTGTACCGGCTAAGCCGGTACCGCCGTTACCGCCGTTACCGCCGTTGCCGACGGAGCCACCGTTACCGCCGGTGCCGCCGTTACCTCCGTTGCCGCCGGCGGTGGTGGCGGTAAACCCGTCGCCGCCGTTGCCGCCGTTACCGCCCGTGCCGGACACGGTGCCGCTACTGCCGCTAATAGGGGCGCCGCTGCCTATGCCGCTCGCGCCGCCGGCGCCGACGCTGCCGGTGGTACCGCCGTTACCGCCGTTGCCGCCGTTGATGTTGCCGGAGGTGCCGGCCGCGCCATTGCCGCCATCGCCCCCGAGACCGGCGATGCCGCCCGCGCCGCCCGCGCCACCCGCGCCGATGGTGCTGTCGCCGCCAGCCGCCCCGGCGTTGCCGCCTTTACCACCGGTGCCGGCGTTGCCGCCGTTGCCGCCGTCGCCGCCGTTGGGGGTGGAGGTGCTGCCGTCGGCGCCGCTGCCGCCGACGCCGCCGCTGCCGCCGACGCCGCCGGTGCCGCCATTGCCGCTGGTACCGGCGGTCGAGCCGCCCGCACCGCCGACGCCGCCGACGCCGCCGTTGCTGCCGTTTCCGCCGGCGGTCCCGCTGTCGCCAGGATTGACGCCGTTGGTGCCGGCTACACCGGTCGCCCCGGTGCCGCCGACGCCGCCCGTGCCACCGGTGCCGTACACGCCGCCGGTGCCACCCGCGCCGCCGGTGCCGCCCGCGACGCCCGCTGTGGTGGAGTTGTAGCCCGCACCGCCAGTCCCGCCGACAGAGCTTGTGCCGGTGTTCAAGCCGCCGGGGGTCCCGGTGCCGCCTGGCGGGTTTCCAGTACCGGCTTGACCGCCGGCGCCGCCGGTGGTGCCGCGGTTGCCGACGTTGCCGCCGACCCCGCCGTCTGGGTGGGCCGAGGTGCCGGCCGCGCCGGTGCCGCCGTCGCCGCCGAGACCGGACAAGCCGCCGTTGCCGCCGGTACCACCAGTGCCCACGGTGCCGCTGGTGACGGTTCCGGCGTTGCCGCCTGCCGCGCCCGCGCCCCCGGTGCCGCCGGTACCGCCGTTGCCGCCGGCACCGTTGTTGACGCTGAAGTCGCCGGTGGCGCCGGTGCCGCCGGTGCCGCCGGTAGCGCCGTCGCCACCGGTGCCGCCGTTGCCGCTATTACCGGAGATCGTGCCGCCGTTACCGCCGTTACCCGCCGCGCCGCCGGTGCCGCCGGTGTTGCCGGTGCCGCCAGTGCCACCGGGGGCGACCCCGTCGGCGCCGGTCACCCCGACGCCGCCGGTGAAGCCGTTGCCGCCGTTGCCGCCGTTGCCGTACTGCCCTGCGTTTCCACCATTTCCGCCGGCATAGCCGGTCTGGCCGGCACCGGGGACACCGAAGGCATTGCCACCGTTGCCGCCATTGCCGGTTGCGCTGGTGGAGTTGGCGCCGTTCGTGCCGTTCGCACCAGCGCCGCCAGGTCCACTGCCGGCGGTACCGGCACTGCCGCCGAGGCCGGAAGTACCGCCGTTGCCGCCGATGCCGCCGCCGGTGAAGCCGTTGCCGCCGATGCCGCCTGCCCCGGCGTTGCCGCCGCCGCCACCGTCCCCGCCGTTACCGCCCAGCCCGGTGGTGGTGTTGGAGCCGTCGCCCCCATTCCCGCCAGCAGCGGCGCTGCCGGCGTCACCGCCGGTGCCGCCATGGCCGCCGAGCGCACCACTGTTGCCGCCGGCGCCGCCGCTACCGCCGTTACCGCCGGTCAGACCGTTGGCGCCGTCGGGGTTCGTGAGGGTGCCGTCGGCGCCGGCCGCACCGGTCACGCCGGCGCCACCGGTGCCGCCGTTGCCGCCGTTGCCATACAGTGAGCCGTTGCCGCCTGCGCCGCCGTCGCCACCGTTCGCGCCGGGCGTGGTCGGGTTGAAGCCGTTGCCGCCGTTCCCGCCGTTACCGCCAAGGCCCGTGCCCGCGGCGCCGCCGGCTCCGTCGGCTCCGTTGGCACCCGTGGTGGAGCCGGTGCCACCGATACCGCCGGTGCCGCCAGCGGCCCCGGCACCCGTGCCGCCGCCATTCCCGCCCTTGCCACCAGCGGGGTTGGCGGCGGTGCCGTTGGCGCCGTTGCCTCCGTTGCCTCCGCCGTTACCGCCGTTACCGCCGTTTCCGGCATTACCGCCGGCGCCGCCGGCGCCCGCGGTGCTGCCAGTGGCCGTGGCGGTGCCGCCGGCACCGCCTTGCCCGCCGTTGCCGCCGACTCCGGCTCCGCTGCCGGCGCCGCCGTCCTGACCGCCGCCGATGCCGTTGCCGTATGCGTTCACGTCGGCAATACCGTTGGCGCCGTTCGCGCCGTCTCCGCCGTTACCGCCGTTAGCGCCGCTGCCGCCGGCTCCGCCGGCTCCGCCGTTGCCGGCGTTCGAGCCGCCGGCGCCGCCCTGGCCGCCCTTACCGCCGGATCCACCGGCCTGACCGTTGACGGCGCTGTCGCCGGGGTTGATCCCGCCGGTCCCGTTGGCGCCCGCCACGCCGTTGCCGGCCACTCCGCCGTTGCCGCCGTTGCCGGATGTGCCGCCCGCACCGCCGTTGCCGCCGTCGCCGCCGTCAGCCCCCGCGGTGCTCGAGGTAAACCCGACACCGCCGTTGCCGCCGTTACCGGCGACGCCGGTGAATTTGGCGCCTGCGGTGCCGCTAGCACCGGTGGTGGAACCGCCGCCTGCGGTGCCGGCGCCGCCCGCGGTGCCGGGGTTGCCGCCGTTGCCGCCGGCCCCGCCGCTGGTGCTGGTGGCGATGCCGGCAGCGCCGTGGCCGCCGTCGCCGGGTGTTCCGGCGTTACCGCCGCTACCGGCATTGCCGCCGGCGCCGGTGGCGCCCGGGGTCCCGTAGAGCTGGGCAGTGCCGCCGGCGCCGCCCGCCCCCCCGTTTCCGCCACTGGCACCGTTGCCGCCGTTGCCGCCGTTTTGACCGGCGCCGACGCCGGTGCCGTAATTATCGACGCCGGACTCGCCGTTGCCGCCGGTCACACCGGACCCACCGTTGCCGCCGTTGGCGCCGTTGCCACCGGCCCCGCCCGCCCCGCCGTTACCCAACTTCGAGCCGCCGTTGCCGCCGATACCACCTTGACCACCGGACCCGCCGACCTGGCCGTTGCCGCCGATGGCTCCGGGGTTGACTCCGTTGACGCCGACCGCGCCCGCCACGCCGTTGCCGCCGGCCCCGCCGTTGCCGCCGCTACCGAATGTGCCGCCGTTTCCGCCGGCCCCACCAGTACCGCCGCTAGCGCCCGCGATGGTCGAGGTGAACCCAACGCCACCGTTGCCGCCATTGCCGGCCGGGTTGGCAGGCAACCTGCCGTCGACGCCTCCGGCACCAGTGGTGGAACCGCCGCCCCCGCTGGCCCCGGCTCCCACGGTACCGGGGTTACCGCCGTTGCCGCCGGCCCCGCCCGTGGTACTGGTGGCGATGCCGGCGGCGCCGTGGCCGCCGTCGCCAGGTGTTCCGGCGTTGCCGCCATTGCCGCCCGCGCCACCGGCACCGGTGGCGCCCGCGGTCCCGTGCGAGGCGGAGCCGCCTTGGCCGCCGGTCCCGCCAGTGCCGCCGCTTGCGCCGTTGCCGCCGTTTCCGCCGTTTTGGCCGGCACCAACGCCGGTGCCGTAATTGTCGACGCCCGACTCGCCGTTGCCGCCGGTCACACCGGACCCGCCGTTGCCGCCGTTGGCACCGGTGCCTCCAGCACCGCCGGCGCCGCCATTGCCAGCGCCCACGCCACCGATACCGCCTCGGCCGCCGTTGCCGCCCGAGCCGCCGGCTTGACCATTGCCGCCGCTGTCACCGGGCTCGACGCCGTCAATGCCAACGGTGCCCACCACGCCGTTACCGCCGCTACCGCCGCTACCGCCGTTGCCGTATTGGCCGCCGTTGCCGCCGGCACCGCCGTTGCCGCCGCTGGCGCCCGCCACGATGGGGGCGTATCCGTTGCCGCCGTTTCCTCCGTTGCCGGTAACGGTGGTAGGTGTGGTGCCCTTGCTGCCGGTGGTGGGAGACCCGGAGCCGGTACCGACGGTGCCGTGGGCGCCGCCCGTGCCGGGGTTGGCCCCGTTTCCGCCGGCGCCGCCGTTGGGGTTGGCCGCGGTGCCGTTAGCGCCATTTCCGCCGGCGCCGCCGACGGCACCGTTGCCGCCGCTGGCGGCGTTACCCGCGGTGCCGGTGGTCAGACCGGTGCCGCCGCTGCCGCCGTTACCGCCCGTCCCGCCATTACCGCCGGTTCCGGCGTTGCCGCCGGCGCCGTTGTTCGTGCCTGCTACGCCGACCGCTCCGTTTCCGCCGGCTCCGCCGTTGCCGCCACCGCCGGCGTTGCCGGCGTTGCCGCCGGCACCACTGGCCGCCTGGGTGCCCGTCCCGGCCAAAGCCTTACCGCCGACACCGGCGTTGCCGCCACCGCCGCCGTTGCCGCCGGTGCCACCGGTGCCACCGGCCTGACCGGCGCCGTTGCTCACGTTGATGATCCCGTTGGCGCCGTTCACGCCGTTGCCGCCGACACCACCATTGGCGCCGGTGCCACCGGCCCCGCCGACCCCGCCGGCACCGGAGATCGAGCCGCCGTTACCGCCCTGGCCACCCTGTCCACCGGACCCGCCGACCTGACCGGCGCTGCCACTGTCGCCGGGGTTGGTCCCGTCGACGCCGGCTGTGCCGGCCACGCCATTGCCACCGACGCCACCGACGCCACCGATACCGACGTTGCCGCCGTTGCCGCCGTTACCGCCGACGCCGCCAGAGGCGCCGGCCACAGTGGAGGTGAAGCCGATGCCGCCGTTGCCGCCGTTACCACCCGAGGTTGGTGCGGTGCCGTTGGTGCCGGTGCCGGGAGTGCCCGAACCGGTGCCGACGGTGCCATGCGTGCCCGCCGTGCCGCGGTTTCCGCCGTTGCCGCCATTGCCGCCGGTGGTGCTGGTCAAGGTCCCGTTGGCACCGTTGCCGCCGTTACCACCGACCCCGCTGTTTCCGCCATTGCCGGCGCTACCTGCGGTGCCGAGGGTCGCACCGGTGCCACCGTTACCGCCGTTACCGCCGGTCCCGCCATTGCCGCCGTTGGCGCCGTTACCACCGGCGCCGCCATTCACCGTGGATGCTCCGGCAGCGCCGCTACCGCCGGCCCCACCCGTGCCGCCGGTGCCGCCGCTGCCGGCATTGCCACCGGCGCCACTGGCGGCCTGGGTGCCCGTGCCGGCCAATGCCTTGCCGCCGACCCCGGCGTTACCGCCGCTACCGCCGATCCCACCCTGACCGCCGTTGCCGCCGACCTGGCCAGCACCGTTGTTCGTGCCGGAGGTCCCGGCCGCCCCGGTCACGCCCGTGCCGCCGACACCACCATTGGCGCCGGTACCGCCCGCCCCACCGACACCACCGGCACCGGAGATCGAGCCGCCGTTACCGCCCTGGCCGCCCTGGCCACCCGAACCGCCGGCGCTGCCATTGGTGCCACTGTCACCGGGGTTGACACCGTTCACGCCAGCCGTGCCGGCCACGCCGTTACCGCCGGCCCCACCGACACCGCCGACACCAACGTTGCCGCCATTACCGGCAGTGCCGCCGTTACCACCCGAAGCACCCGCCGTGGTGGACGTGTAACCCGCACCACCGTTACCGCCGTTACCGCCCGAAGTGGGTGCGGTGCCGTTGGTACCAGTGGTGGGGGCGCCCGAGCCTGTACCGACAGCGCCGTGCAGGCCCGCCGTGCCGCGGTCGCCGCCGTTGCCGCCGACTCCGCCGTTGATGTTGCCAGTGGTGCCATCGGCGCCGTAGCCACCGTTGCCGCCGACACCACTGTTGCCGCCATTGCCCGCATTACCTGCGGTGCCGAGGGTCGCACCGGTGCCGCCGCTGCCGCCGTTACCGCCGAGACCACCGTTGCCGCCATTGGCGCCGTTACCGCCGGCGCCGCCGTTCACACTGGATATCCCTAGCGCACCGCTACCGCCGGCACCACCAGCACCGGCATTGCCGCCGTTACCGGCGTTACCGCCGGCACCACTGGCCGCCTGGGTTCCCGTCCCGGCCAAAGCCTTACCGCCGACACCGGCGTTGCCGCCGCTACCGCCTGCCCCACCCTGGCCGCCGTTACCGCCGGCCTGGCCAGCGCCGTTGTTCGTGCCGACTGTCCCCGCGGCACCGTTGATGCCGGTGCCGCCGACACCGCCGTTAGCGCCAGATCCACCGGCCCCACCGACACCACCGGCACCCGAGATCGAACCGCCATTGCCGCCCTGGCCACCCGTGCCACCGGAACCACCCACGGTGCCATTGGTGCCACTGTCACCGGGGTTCACCCCGTTGCCGCCGGCGGTGCCGGCCACGCCGTTACCACCGGCCCCGCCGACACCACCGACACCGACATTGCCGCCGTTACCACCGGCTCCGCCGTTACCACCCGAAGCGCCCGCGACCGCGGAGGTATAGCCCACCCCACCGTTGCCGCCGTTGCCGCCCGAGTTGGGTGCGCTGCCGTTGCTACCGGCGCTCGGGGAGCCCGTACCGGTGCCGACAGTGCCGTGTGTTCCCGCCGTGCCGCGGTCGCCGCCGTTGCCGCCGACGCCCGCGTTCGGGTTGGCGACGGTGCCATCGGCACCATTGCCGCCGTTACCGCCGACGCCACTGTTGCCGCCATTGCCCGCGCTACCCGCAGTCCCGGTGGTCGCACCGGTACCGCCGCTGCCGCCGTTACCGCCGAGACCGCCGTTGCCGCCGTTGGCGCCGTTACCGCCGGCGCCGCTGTTGGTGCCTGCTACGCCGCCCGCACCGTTACCGCCAGAGCTGGCGTTGCCGCCAGCGGCGCCACTACCGGCGTTGCCGCCAGCACCACTAGCCGCCTGCGCACCATTCCCGGCCGAAGCCTTACCGCCGACACCGGCATTGCCGCCGCTACCGCCGGCCCCACCCTGGCCACCGTTGCCGCCGAGCTGGCCAGCGCCATTGTTCGTGCCGACTGTCCCGACAGCGCCGCCCACACCGTTGCCACCGACACCACCGTTGGCGCCGGTACCACCGGCACCGCCGACACCACCGACGCCGGAGATCGAGCCACCATTACCGCCCTGACCACCCTGACCACCGGAACCGCCGGCCTGACCCACGCCACCACTATCGCCGGGGTTAAAGCCATTGACGCCGGCCGTGCCGGCCACGCCGTTGCCGCCGGATCCACCGACACCTCCGTTACCGACACTGCCGCCGTTACCACCGGCGCCGCCGTTACCACCCGACGTGCCCGCAACCGCGGAGGTATAGCCCGCCCCGCCATTGCCGCCGTTACCACCCGACGTGACCGTGCTGCCGCCGTTGCCGCTGGTGCCACCGTTGGCTCCACCGGCGCCACCGCTACCGGCGGTGCCGGGGTTGCCGCCATTACCGCCAGCGGAGCCGTTGGCGCTGGCGATGGTGCCGGCAGCGCCGGTCCCGCCGTTGCCGGGCGTGCCGGCATTGCCGCCGACCCCGCCGTTGCCGCCGACGCCGTTCGTCGCTTGGGTGCCTGTCCCGGCCAAGGCCTTGCCGCCGGCCCCGCCGGCACCACCGGCGCCGCCGGTTCCTCCGTTGCCGCCGTTGCCGCCGTTGCCGCCGGCTTGGGGGATGTCATTGACGTCGTCCACGCCATTGGCGCCATTGACGCCCGCCCCGCCGTTGCCGGCGGTGCCACCGATTCCGCCGGTACCACCGGCCCCGCCGGCACCGGAGATCGAGCCACCGTTACCGCCCTGACCGCCGGCGCCCGCCGCGCCGCCGTTTCCTCCATTGGTACCGCTGTCGCCGGGGTTGACGCCGTCATGGCCGACCACGCCGTTAGAGCCACTGCCGCCGGCGCCACCTTGGCCACCGACGCCGACGTTGCCGCCGTTGCCGCCGTTGCCGCCGACCCCGCCGGCCAGACCATTGCCGCTTCCATCGGTGCCGGTGGCGGTGTAACCCGTGCCACCGTTGCCGCCGTTGCCGCCCGAGGTGGGTGCGACGCCATTCGTGCCCGTGCCCGGGGTACCCGAGCCGGTGCCCACGCCACCGGCGAGACCGGCCGTACCGCGGTCGCCACCGTTGCCGCCGAGCCCGCCGTTGATGTTGCCGGCGGTGCCATCCGCACCATTGCCGCCGTTGCCACCGACCCCGCTATTACCGCCATTACCCGCGCTACCCGCGAGGCCGACGGTCGAACCGGTGCCACCGTTACCGCCGGTGCCCCCGCTACCACCGTTGCCACCGTTCGCGCCGTTACCACCGGCGCCGCTGTTGGTGCCGGCCTGTCCGGCCGCGCCGAGCCCGCCGGCCCCAGCAACACCGCCCGCGCCACCGCTACCGGCGTTGCCGCCCGCACCACTGGCGGCCTGAGTACCTGTCCCGGCCAGCGTCTTACCGCCGACACCGGCGTTGCCGCCGCTACCACCGGCCCCACCCTGACCACCATTACCGCCGACCTGGCCAGCACCGCTGTTCGTCCCGAGCGTCCCGGGCGCACCGTTGACGCCGGCACCGCCGGCACCACCACTGGCGCCAGACCCGCCGGCCCCACCGACGCCAGCCGCGCCGGAGATCGAGCCACCGTTACCGCCGGTCCCACCGGTGCCACCGGAACCACCAGCACTGCCATCGGTGCCACTGTCACCGGGGTTCACCCCGTTGACGCCGGCCGCGCCCGCCACGCCGTTACCGCCGACCCCACCTTGGCCACCAGCGCCGACGTCGCCGCCGTTACCAGCATTACCGCCATTACCGCCCGAGGCGCCCGCAACCGTCGAGGTGAAGCCCGCACCACCGTTACCGCCGTTGCCACCCGAGGTGGGTGCGACACCATTGGTGCCCGTGCCCGGAGTACCCGAGCCGGTGCCCACGCCACCGGCGTTGCCCGCCGTGCCGCGGTCGCCACCGTTACCGCCGAGCCCGCCGTTGATGTTGCCGGTGGTGCCATCGGCCCCGTAGCCACCGTTGCCGCCGACACCACTGTTGCCGCCATTGCCCGCGCTGCCCGCGGTGCCGATGGTCGCACCGGTGCCGCCGTTGCCGCCGGTGCCGCCTGTCCCGCCATTTCCGCCGTTGGCGCCGTTACCGCCGGCCCCGCCGTTCGTACTGGACACCCCGGTCGCGCCGTTACCGCCGACCCCGCCGGAACCGGCATTGCCGCCGCTACCGGCGTTGCCGCCGGTGCCACTGGCGGCTTGCGTGCCAGTACCAGCCAAAGACTTACCGCCGACCCCGGCGTTGCCGCCGCTGCCGCCGGCACCACCGGAACCGCCGTTGCCGCCGGCCTCACCAGCGCCGTTGTTCGTCCCGACCGTGCCAGTCGAGCCGCCTACACCGGTGCCACCGGCACCACCGTTGGCGCCCGTACCGCCGGCACCACCGACACCACCGGCGCCGGAGATCGAGCCACCGCTACCGCCCTGGCCACCCTGACCACCGGAACCACCCACGCCACCATCGGTGCCGCTGCTACCGGGGTTGACCCCGTTGACGCCGGTCGAACCCGCGACGCCGTTACCGCCGGCCCCACCGACACCGCCGTTACCGACACTGCCACCGTTACCACCGTTGCCACCGGTACCGCCCGATGTGCCCGCAACGGTCGACGTGTAGCCCGTACCACCGTTACCGCCGTTGCCGCCCGACGTGACCGCGGTGCCCGCGTTGCCCGCGTTGCCGCCGTTGGCCCCGCCCGCGCCACCGCTACCCACAGTGCCCGCGTTGCCGCCGTTACCGCCGTTACCGCCGCTGCCGGCGTTGACGCCGGTTACACCGGGCGCGCCGTTGCCGCCGTCGCCAGGCGTGCCGGCGTTGCCGCCCACGCCGCCGTTGCCGCCGACGCCGTTAGCGGATTGAGTGCCTGTCCCGGCCAGGGCCTTACCGCCCGCCCCACCGGCACCACCGGCGCCGCCGGTTCCGCCGTTACCGCCGCTGCCGCCATTCTGGCCGCCGCCGACGCCATTGTTGTATTGGCTCGAGCCCGACACACCATCGTTGCCGTCCACACCGGTGCCGCCATTACCGCCGGCCGCGCCGGTGCCGCCGTTACCACCGACACCACCGGCGCCGGAGATCGAGCCGCCGCTACCGCCCTGGCCACCGGTGCCACCGGAACCACCGGCGCCACCGTTCGTGCCACTGTCGCCGGGGTTGATCCCGTTGACGCCGACCGTGCCGGCCACACCGTTGCCGCCATTGCCGCCCTGGCCGCCGATACCGACGTCGCCGCCGTTACCAGCGTTACCGCCATTACCGCCGGAACTGCCGGCGACGGTCGAGGTGAAGCCCGCACCACCGTTGCCGCCGTTGCCGCCCGAGGTGGGTGCCACACCATCAGTGCCCGCGCTCGGGGTGCCCGAACCGGTACCCACACCACCGGCCAAACCGGCCGTGCCGCGGTCGCCACCGTTGCCGCCGAGCCCGCCGTTGATGTTGCCGGCGGTGCCATCGGCGCCACTGCCGCCGTTGCCACCGACCCCGCTGTTGCCGCCATTGCCTGCGCTACCTGCAGTGCCAATGGTCGAACCGGTGCCGCCGTTACCACCGGTGCCACCGCTACCACCATTGCCGCCATTGGCGCCGTCACCACCGGCGCCACTGTTGGTACCGGCCTGTCCGGCCGCGCCCAACCCGCCGGCCCCACCGACTCCACCGACGCCGCCATTACCGGCGTTGCCGCCGGCACCACTGGCGGCCTGAGTACCCGTCCCGGCCAGCGTCTTACCGCCGACACCGGCGTTACCGCCGCTACCACCGGCCCCACCCTGACCACCATTACCACCGGCCTGACCAGCACCGTTGTTCGTCCCGAGCGTCCCGGGCGCACCATCGACGCCGGTTCCACCGGCACCACCATCGGCGCCAGACCCACCGGCCCCACCGACACCGGCGGCACCCGAGATCGAGCCGCCATTACCGCCCTGACCACCCGTGCCACCAGAACCACCCGCGCCACCATCGGTGCCACTGGCACCGGGGTTGATCCCGTTGACGCCAGCCGTGCCAGCCACGCCGTTACCGCCGGCACCACCTTGGCCACCAGCGCCGACGTCGCCGCCGTTACCAGCATTACCGCCGTTACCGCCGGAAGTGCCGGCGACCGTCGAGGTGAAGCCCGTCCCACCGTTGCCGCCGTTGCCACCCAAGGTGGGTGCGACACCATTGGTGCCCGTGCCCGGAGTACCCGAGCCGGTGCCCACGCCACCGGCGAGACCGGCCGTACCGCGGTCGCCACCATTGCCGCCGAGCCCGCCGTTGATGTTGCCGGCGGTGCCATCCGCACCATTGCCGCCGTTGCCACCGACCCCGCTATTACCGCCATTACCCGCGCTACCCGCGAGGCCGACGGTCGAACCGGTGCCACCGTTACCGCCGGTGCCCCCGCTACCACCATTGCCGCCATTGGCGCCGTCACCACCGGCACCGCTGTTGGTGCCGGCGACCCCAGCCGCACCATTGCCGCCGAGCCCGCCGGACCCGGCGTTACCGCCGCTACCGGCGTCGCCGCCGGTCCCAGTCGCGGCCTGGGTGCCCGTCCCGGCCAGCGTCGTACCGCCGACGCCGCCGTTGCCCCCGCTACCGCCGGCACCGCCCTGACCACCGTTACCGCCGGCCTGACCAGCACCGTTGTTCGTCCCGATGACGCCGCCAGCACCATCGGTCCCATCGCCACCGACACCACCGTTCGCGCCGGACCCACCGTTACCACCGACACCAGCGGCACCCGAGATCGAGCCACCATTACCGCCCTGACCACCCGTGCCACCAGAACCACCCGCGCCACCATCAGTGCCACTGGCACCGGGGGTAGTAGAAGTGATGCCGGCCGTGCCGGTAGCGGCGTTACCCCCGTTACCGCCGAGCCCGCCGGTCCCGACCGCGCCGCCGTTGCCGCCGGTACCGCCGGTACCGCCGCTGGCGCCGGTACCTGCCGCGCTGGCGGGCTGGCTGAAGCCGTTGCCGCCGTTACCGCCGTTGCCACCCGTGGTCGCTGCGGTACCGGACGCGCCCTGGGCGCCGTTGGTGGAGCCGTGGCCACCGTTGCCGCCGACACCACCACCGGTACCGGGATCGCCGCCATTGCCGCCGTTGCCGCCGTCGAGGCTGGCTGCGTCACCCGCCGCGCCATTGCCGCCGTTACCGCCGACGCCGCTCTCGCCGCCGGCCCCGCCGTTCCTGCCGGCGCCGCCGACGCCGTCGTGACCGAATAGGCCACCTTGGCCGGCACCACCGCCGTTCCCGCCGTTGCCGCCGGCCCCGCCGCCGCCGCCGGTACCGCCGTTACCGCCGTTCCCGCTCGGGAAGGTCCCGTCCGCGCCGTTGAGACCCGCGCCCCCAGCACCGCCGGTGCCACCGACGCCACCATTGCCGCCGTCGCCGCCGTTACCGAACAGCAGCCCGCCACGACCGCCGACCCCACCGTTGCCGCCGTTGCCGCCCGTTGCCCCGTTGCCGCCGACCGGGCCAGTGGTGCCAGTCCCGCCGTTGCCGCCGTTGCCGCCTGCCCCGCCGGTGCCAAGGAGGAATCCGGCGTTGCCGCCTGTCCCACCTTGTCCGCCGTTGCCAATCGACGAGGTTCCGCCGTTGCCGCCGGCACCGCCGGCGCCGAACAGTAGCCCGCCGTTACCACCGAACCCGCCCGTACCGCCCGAGCCGTTCTCGCCCACTCCGCCGCTGCCGCCAGCTCCGCCGGCGCCCCATAGTCCGGCAGACCCGCCGCGGCCGCCGACACCCCCGTTGCCGTCCTGGCCAATCCCGCCGGCACCGCCGGCACCGCCGGCACCGCCGGACAGGAACCCGGTGTGGCCGCCGGCGCCGCCGTAACCCCCGACTGCCCCGATACCGCCGGCACCGCCGGTGCCGCCGGCACCGCCGAGGAATCCGCCGTGGCCTCCCGTGCCGCCGTGCGCCCCGACGGATAGGCCTGCGCCACCTGCCCCGCCGGACCCGCCCGCGCCCAGCAGCCAGGCGTGGCCGCCGGCTCCGCCGATGCCGCCGGTTCCGGTCGCACCGGTGCCGGCACCCCCAGCCCCGCCTGCAGCGCCGCTACCCCAAAGCAGCCCACCGTTGCCGCCCGCCGCGCCGGCACCTCCACCACCGCCGGCACCGCCGGCACCGCCCGTCCCGCCGCCGCCGAACAGCCAGGCGTTGCCGCCGGCCCCGCCGGCACCCGCGGTCCCACCACCGTTTGCGCTGGTGTCGGCGCCGCCAGCGCCGCCTGCGCCAGCGCTGCCCCAAAGCAGACCGCCGTTGCTGCCCGCCGCGCCGGATCCGCCGCTGGTCCCAGCACCGCCGGCCCCGCCCACTCCGCCGGTGCCGAACAGCCGGACAGCGCCCGACGCCCCGCCGGCCCCGCCCAACCCGGTACCGCTGGTGTTGCTTCCGCCGGCCCCGCCGGACCCGGCGTTGCCGAACAGCCATCCGCCGTTGCCACCCGCACCGCCGGCCCCGGCATTGCCAGTCGCAGAGCCCCCGCCCGCTCCACCGGCACCGCCGCTGCCGAACAATCCCGCAGAGCCACCGGCCCCACCGGCTGAACCGGCTGCGCCTGACCCGCCGGTGCCGCCATTGCCCCACAACAGTCCGCCGGCCCCGCCGGCTTGTCCGGTCCCAGCGGCCCCATTGGCACCGTTACCGATCAGCGCACGGCTAAATAGCGCCTCGGTCGGTGTATTGATCGCGCCGAGCAGATCCTGCTCGAACGTCTGCAACGGCGACACGCCGGCGGCCTCGGCGCTGGCGTACGCGCCAGCACCCGCAGATAAGGCGTGCACGAACTGGCTGTGAAATGCCTCCGCTTCGGAACTGAGGGCCTGGAATTCCTGAGCATGGCTACCGAACAACGCCGCGATGGCCGTGGAGACCTCGTCCTGGGCTGCAGCCACCAGGTTGGTGGTCTGGGCTGCTGCGGCTGCGTTGGCCGTCTGAATGGTCGAACCGAGACCGGCTAGATCTGAAGTCGCCGAAGTCAGCGCATCGGGCGCCAAGAACAAATACGACATGGCAGAGACCACCCAACTAATAGTTCAATCGCGACTACAGAATCTTGCGCATGGCCCCCGTGCATGCCGACGTATCGGCCCGCATAGAAGATAGACGGTCTGGCGTTACCGAGAACCCCGTTTCCGGAAAACGGTCCCAGAATTTCTTCACGACCAGCGCAAACACCGGGCCGACGCCGGGCGACGTCACCCACTCGGCAGCGGAGGTCGCGCGGCAGGCCGGCAAACTGCTGGCCGCACGGCGACCGCGGCTAACACCGGAAACTATCCATGTCGGCAAATCAGATGCGTCCGGCTGCCTGGGAGCGTGCAGGCCGGATCGCCGGCGCGTTCGCGGGCGGACAGGGCTCCGGCGCATCGATGCCTGTGTGTCTCGATTCACAATTTCGGTGCACCCCGTGGGTAGTGACGACGGCTTCGCGCAGGACGTCGGGACGCCGCCAGAGGTTGCCAGGGCCGGCAGAACATCTGGGCGCGCCGGGCCGCCGCGTACTGTGACCAGCCGGTTTTCCGACCCGCGGCTATGCGAAGAATCCAGCGACAGCATTGTTCCGTTAGCCGGTCGCGCCGGGAGTCCCAGCGGTACCGAGGAGCCCGCCCCTGCCGCCCGGGCCGCCGTTGCCCCCGGCGCCAGGCGGTTGGCCGTCCCCGCCGCCGCCGCCGCCGCCACCATTTCCGCCGTTGCCGATGAAGCTGGAGTTACCGCCAGCAGCACCCGTACCGCCGGCGCCGCCTGGGCCGACGGCAAGGTTGGTGCCGCCGTTGCCGCCGCCACCGCCCGAGCCACCATTGCCCCAGATCAGCCCGCTCCTGCCCCCAGCACCTCCGTGACCGCCACCGGCACCGGCCGCACCGGCGTCGCCGCCTTCGCCACCGGCACCGCCAACACCGCCGGCCCCGCCGCTGCCGATCAGGACGCCAGAGGCGCCGCCACCGCCGTTGCCGCCCACACCGCCGGTGCTGGTGAGCCCGCCAGCCCCACCGGCGCCACCGGAACCGCCGTTCGCACCATTGCCGAAGAAGAACCCGGCCCTGCCGGCACTACCGCCGTGACCACCGGCTCCGCCCGACGCGCCACCCCCGGCCGCACCGCCAGCTCCACCGGCCCCGCCCGCGCCAGCATGACCGGCCAACTGTGCAAACCCGCCGGCGCCGCCGGCGCCGCCGATACCGGCGGGCGCCGTGGCTGTGCCCGCCCCGCCCTCGCCGCCGGCGCCGCCAGCCCCACCGCTACCGAACAGCAACGCCCCGTTTCCGCCCACACCCCCGTGGGAGCCGTTTACGCCGGCCACGCCGTTGCTGCCGGCGCCACCGTGGCCACCGCTGCCAAACAGGTATGCACTGCCACCGCTACCGCCGGCGGTGGGGTGGCTGACGCCGCCCAGGCCTACGTAGTTACTACCGTTGCCGCCGTTGCCGCCGTTGCCGAGGAGCAACCCACCGTTGGCGCCGCCACGCCCGGTTCCTCCATCGCCGCCGTTGCCGATCAGCAGCCCGGCATTGCCGGCCGCACCGCCGACAAGGCCATTCCCTCCGTTGCCGCCGATGCCAAAGAATATGGCGTTCCCGCCGTCTGCGCCGTTGCCCTCCAACGAGACGCCGGCGCCCCCGGAACCGCCGAGCCCGCCGCTGCCCAGCAGCCACCCGCCGTTACCGCCGGCCCCGCCGTTAGCGCCTTCGCCGGCTGTGACGTTGGTACTGCTCCCGCCGTTACCGCCGACGCCACCGTTGCCCAGCAGCCAGGAATATCCGCCGGCCCCGCCGTTACCCGCGCTCGTGTTCAGCGCGCTTGTCGAGCCGCCGGCCCCACCGTCGCCGCCCCAGCCGAGCAACAGCCCGCTGCTGGCACCCGTTCCGCCGGAGCCACCGTCGCCGGTGGCGCTGGCGCCACCAATCCCCCCGCGTCCGCCGTTGCCGAGCAGCCCGGCGTGGCCGCCGGCCCCGCCGGCTCCACCGTTGCCGAGGCCACCGGTGTTGGCGCCGCCGGCCCCGCCGGCCCCGCCACTGCCGATCAAGAACCCGGCGACTCCACCCGTCCCGCCGGCCCCGCCCTGGGCGCTGACGCTGGCTCCGCCGGCCCCGGCCGCCCCGCCGTTGCCGATCAAGAAGCTCTGGCCGCCGGCCCCACCGGCCCCACCGGCGCCGAGGCCAACGGTGTTGGCGCCGCCAGCGCCACCGGCCCCGCCGCTGCCGAACAACAACCCGCCGGAGGAACCTTCCGCGCCGGCCCCACCGGCGCCGCTGACGCTGGCGCCACCGGCGCCACCGGCCCCACCGTCGCCCAACAAGAAGCTGTGGCCGCCAACCCCGCCGGCCCCGCCGGCGCCGAGGGCACCGGTGCTTGCGCCGCCGGCGCCACCGGTCCCGCCGTTGCCGTAGAGGAATCCGCCGGCCCCGCCGGCCCCACCAACGCTGCCATCGCCGGTGCTAGTCGCGCCGCCGGCGCCGCCGGCGCCGCCGCTTCCGATAAACCAGGAATGTCCGCCGGCCCCGCCGATGCCGCCGACCCCACCGCCGGTGTTGGCTCCGCCGGCGCCACCCGTCCCGCCATTGCCAAACAACCAGCCACCGCTGCCGCCGGCGCCACCGGCACCCGCGGCACCGCCGGTCGCAGAGGCCCCGCCGGCGCCGCCAAAGCCACCGTTACCGATCAACCCCGCAGATCCGCCGGCCCCGCCGGCTTGGCCGGCCGCGCCTGAGCCGCCGTTACCGCCGTTTCCGTACAGAAATCCGCCGGCCCCACCCGCCTGCCCCGTTCCCGCGGCCCCGTTGGCGCCGTTACCTATTATCGGACGGCCGAACAGCGCCTCGGCGGGCGAGTTCGCCGCACCGACAACTGCCTGCGCGACGCTCTGCATCGGCGCGGCGTTGGCGGCCTCGGCGCTGCTATAGGCGTTCGCACCTGCAGACATTGTCTGGATGAACTGGTTGTGAAACGCCTCGGCTTGCGCGCTGAGGGCCTGATACGCCTGACCATGGTTAGTGAACAACGCGGCGATGGCAGCGGAAACCTCATCTTCACCCGCTGCCAACACGCTGGTGGTCTGGGCGGCGGCGGCTGCGTTGGCCGTCTGGATAGACGAACCGATGTTCGCCAGATCCGAAGTCGCCGACGTCACAGCGTCGGGCGTCAAAAACAGGTACGACACAGCAGAGTCCGCCCAACTAGTCAGTCACGATTACGCATCGTGCAAATGGCCCCCGCGGCACGCCGACATGTCGGCTCCAAACGAAGATAGACGGTACCACGCTACCGAGAACCCCATTTCCGGAAAAAACGCTGTGCGACTTTTTCCCGACCAGCGCGGACGGGAGCCGCCGACCCGGTGTGCAGCGACGAGCACAATGGTGCCCGTGACCTCGGTCGTGGCCCAGTGGGGTAGCAGCGGGCTGGCCTGCCTGACTGGTCCGCGAGACGGGCCGCCCGACTTCTCCCGCGCCAACATATTGGATCGCGCCGAGCGGATCGCGACCGCCGCCGGCACCGAGACCAGCGCCGCCACCCTGCTCGCCGGGCGAGCCGGACTGCTTGGATTGACCCGCGGTGGCCAGATCTCGGCCGGTGGCGCCACCCGGTTGCTGGCGTCCCGGGATGGTTGGTGCGCACTGACGCTGTCGCGCCCCGACGATGTCGCCGCCCTGCCCGCGCTGCTGCTCGTCGACGAAGTGCCCGTCGACCCGTGGTCAGCACTGCAGCTTTGGGCGGCGCCCCGCCCGGTGTCCGAGATCACAGAACGGGCCGGCCTGCTCGACATTCCGGTGGCCGCCCTGGGCGAGACTGCGGCCGCGCCGGTCCGGATCCGCCAGACCGGGTCCCGTTCACCCACGCGTGCGCCGGCCGGTTTGCTTGTCGCCGACCTGTCGTCGATGTGGGCGGGTCCGTTGTGCGGGCAGCTGCTGGCCCGCGCCGGCGCCACCGTCGTCAAAGTCGAAAGTCCGCGTCGGCCCGACGGCACCCGGGGCGGCAACCGCGCCTTCTTCGACTGGATGAACAGTGCAAAACTCGCCTACTGCATCGATTTTGATCGCCAAGCCGACGAGTTGCGGGAGCTGCTCGCAGTGTCCGATGTGGTGATCGAAGGCTCGCGACCGGCCGCACTGGCGCGACGCCGGCTGGGACCGGACGACGTTGCTCCACGCACGGGCCGCATCTGGCTGCGGATCACCGGCCATGACGAGCACTCCGGGCGGCCCGCGTTTGGCGATGATGCCGCGGTGGCAGGTGGGCTTGTCGGTTCCGGCATTGGTGCCGGGTTTGACGGACCGGTGTTCTGCGGCGACGCCATCGCGGACCCGCTGACCGGGCTGGAGGCAACCCTGGCGGTGGTCGAATCGCTGAGCCGCGGCGGCGGCGAGGTGATCCAGCTGTCCATGGCCGCCGTCGCCGCGACCTACGCGGCGCTGCCGACGGCGGCATCGGCTTCACCGCACCCGGCCCCGGCCCCACCGGCTCCATCCACAACCACACCCGCGGCCGGACTCGGCGCGGATAACGACCACGTTCGTCGGTTGGTCGCCGAAAGGCGCTGTCTGTCATGTTGATTCAGCGAGCGACGTTGCTCGACGGCACGGTCACCGATATCCGGCTCGGCCCGCGGATCGAAGAGGTGGGCGGTAATCTCGTTGCCCGACAAGGGGAGAACATGTTCAACGCCGGCGGCGGAACCGTGCTGCCCGGCCTGCACGATCACCACGTGCATGTGCGCTCGGCGGCCTCCGCTTTGACATCGGTTTCCGTCGGCCCTCCGGATGTTAGTACCAAAGAACAACTGGCACAGACCCTGTCGAGTGCCATTCCCGGCTCCGAAGGGTGGATCCGCGCCGTCGGGTATCACGAATCGGTCGCCGGCGAGTTGGATCGGGCCGCCCTCGATGCTGTGCTGCCGGGCAATCCGATCCGCGTCCAGCACCGCAGCGGCGCGTTGTGGATACTCAACTCCGCGGCGCTGGACCGCGTCGGGATGGCCGCCCACCCGGACGGGCGCTTGCGCAGTGCCGATCGCGGCTGGTCGGACGCCCTAGAGCGGCACGAGTCCGACCTCGCGCAGCTGAGCCGACGGCTCACCGCGGTCGGCGTCACCGGTGTCACCGACGCCACGCCCGACCTCGATGCCGGCGACATGGTCGCGCTGCAAGCGGCGCACCAGCGTGGCGATTTCCGACCGCGGCTGCATTTCCTGTCACCGGGCAAGAAGATCCTGCACGACGACCGACTCGACCTGGACGCGCTGACGGACTGGATCATCGAGCAACACAGTGCCGACCGGCCGGTGGCCGTGCACTGCGTGACCACGGCCCAACTCGTAGTGACCATCGCGGCGTTGCGCGCGGCGGGCAGCCATCCGCTCGATCGCATCGAGCACGCCGCAGTGGTGCCCGACGACAACCTCGCCGACCTCGCCGACCTCGCGCTCACCGTCGTGACGCAACCCAACTTCGTCGCCGAGCGCGGTGATCAATATCTTGCCGAGGTTCCCGCCGCCGAGCATGCTCAGCTGTGGCGGGCCGGATCCCTGCTGAAAGCGAATATTCAGGTCGGGCTGTCCACCGATATGCCGTTCGGCCAGGGCGACCCGTGGGCGGCGATGCGCGCCGCGGTGCACCGGGTCACCCCCAGCGGCGCCGTTCTCAATGCAAGCGAACGCATTTCGGCGGATGAGGCTCTGAGGATGTTTCTGGGGTGGCCCGACCGGCCCGGCCAGCCGCGGGCCGTCGGACCCGGACAGCCGGGGGACCTGTGCGTGCTGACGCAACCGCCCGGGGCGGTGCTGGCCGAACTCGACGCAGGCATGGTCGCCGCGACGGTCATCGGCGGCGAGGTCGTCTACACGGCCACGTAGCGTGGGCGATCAACCGACCGTCTGCAGCGCAGAGCGCAACACGTCGCACTGGCTCGCGAAGAACCGCCGTGAGACTCGGGCTTTCGGCACCACCAGGTCGAAGCCGTGAAAGGCGCCGGGGACTACTTCGACTTCGGCTGGCACACCGGCATCCTTCAGACGTTCCGCGTAGGCGAGATCCTCGTCGTGGAACAGGTCGTGGCTGCCGACGCCGATCCACGCCGGCGGCAACCCGCTCAGGTCTTCGTTCCTGGCCGGGACGGCGACTTGCGGGTCCGCATTACCGAGGTAGGCCGCCCAGCCGAAATGATTCGACCGCGCGCTCCACATCCGGTGGTTCGGGTTGGCGGCAACCCCAAAAGCGCTAGTACTCCGGTCGTCGAGCATGGGGTAAACCAGCAGCTGAAATGCCGGAGCGACCTCGCCACGGTCGCGGGCCAGCAGGGCCAGCGCCGCCGCCAGGCCGCCGCCGGCGCTGGCTCCGCCGATCGCCACCCGGTCCGAGTCCACCGCGGGCAGGCCGGTCAGCCAGGTCAGCGCGGAGTAGCAGTCCTCCAGCGACGCGGGATAGGGATGTTCCGGTGCCAACCGGTATTCCACTGACGCGACGACGATGCCCAGCTTTCTGCTGAACCGTCGGCACAGCGCGTCGTCCTGTTGCGCGGTGCCGATCACGTAACCGCCGCCGTGGATCCACAGCATCGCCGGCGCCGGTTCGGGGACGCCGGCGGGACGGAACAGTCGAACGCCGACGCCAGATGCCAGGGTGATCACTTCCACATCGCTGGGCGCGCTGCGACGCCCCGTCAGTCCAGTCAACGCCCGGATCACCGGTAACGTCCGGGGTCCGATCGTGTGCCGCGGGGCGAATCGGGCGAATCGACGCAGATCGGGGTGAACGTCCATGTTCGGCATCGGTCCAGTATCCATCCCGGCTTGGTTGGGCACCGAATCACTCGGATGAACCATTCCGCCTTCCCGGGTATCGCCGGTGGCCGTTACAGAATCGTCAGATTTCGCCAACCGCCCAGGGGTACGCTCCCCAACATGACGGCGAGGGCACCGAGCGTGACACCCTGGATGAAATGGTTGCTGCGCGCCCGACCGGCCGATTATGCGCTGGCCCTAAGCGTCGCCGGAGCTTCGCTGCCGGTGGTTGGCAAGCACCTGGAGCCCCTCGGCGGGGTAACCGCGATGGGAGTCTGGGGCGCCCGGATGGCGCCGGAAGCCCTGTCCGCGATGACGAAGGACTTGCTGACGCCGGGCATCAACGCCGCGCGCCGCCGCGATCGGGAGAGCACGCAGGACGTGTCCGTCGCCGCCTTGCGCGATGTCGTGTCCGCCGCAGATCTAGATCTCGAATGGCCGGTGGCAGAGAAGACCCCACCGATTTTGGATGCGATGCGTCAGCGTCGATACATCCACCGACGCGGCGTCCACTACGGGGACAGCCCCGCCCAGCTGCTCGACGTCTGGCGCCGCAAGGATCTGCCTGCTCAGCCAGCGCCCGTGCTGATCTTCGTCCCGGGCGGCGCCTGGGTGCACGGCAGCAGCATCGGGCAAGGCTCGGCGCTGATGTCAAAGCTGGCCGAGCAAGGCTGGGTGTGTCTGGCGATCGACTATCGGGTCGCGCCGCACCACCGCTGGCCGCGTCACATCACCGACGTCAAGGCCGCCATCGCGTGGGCGCGGGCCAATGTCGACAAGTTCGGTGGTGACCGCAATTTCGTTGCGGTGGCAGGTTGTTCGGCGGGCGGCCACCTGGCCGCGCTGGCCGGGCTCACCCCCGACGATCCCCAATTCCAGGCAAAGTTGCCCGAACGCGCCGACAGTTCGGTGGACGCGGTGGTCGGGATCTACGGCCGCTACGACTGGGAGGACCGCTCCACTACCGAGCGTGCTCGATTCGTCGATTTCCTGGAACGGGTGGTCGTCAAACGGACGATTGCCCGCCATCCGGACGTGTTCCACGACGCGTCGCCGGTCGCGCGCGTGCACCGGAATGCGCCACCGTTCTTGGTGATTCATGGCAGCAAAGACAGTGTCATCCCGGTCGAGCAGGCGCAAAGCTTTGTGCAGCGGCTGCGGGCGGTTTCGCGTTCGACGGTGGGCTACCTGGAGTTGCCCGGCGCGGGCCATGGCTTCGACCTCATCGACGGTGAACGCGCCGGCGTGGCGGCCCACGCGACGTCGCTGTTCCTCAACCACGTCTATCGCACCAAGACGCAGATCGGCGCGAAAGAGGTGATCTGAGCCACATCGCTGAGTAAGGTCGCCCCATGGGTAAGGGGAAGCGGTGAAGCGGCTTAGCGGGTGGGACGCGGTACTTCTGTACAGCGAAGCGCCGAACGTGCATATGCACACCCTCAAAGTCGCGGTGATCGAGCTGGACGAGGAAAGGCGTGGCTTCGATCTCGACTCATTTCGCCAGGTCATCGGGGCTCGTCTGAATAAGCTGGACCCGTTCTGCTACCAACTCGTCGATATCCCGTTCAAGTTCCACCACCCGATGTGGCGTGAGCACTGCGAGGTCGATCTCAACTACCACATTCGCCCGTGGCAGCTACCCACGCCCGGTGGTCGACGCGAGTTGGACGAGGCGATCGGGCGGATCGCCAGCACCCAGCTGGACCGGAGCCGCCCGCTGTGGGAGATGTATTTCGTCGAAGGACTTGCCAACAATCGGGTCGCGGTGGTCGGCAAGATCCACCACGCGCTTGCCGATGGCATCGCTTCAGCAAACTTGATGGCGCGCGGCATGGACCTGTTGCCTACGCCGGAGAGCGGCCCACAAGTCACCGACCCGGCTCCCTCCAAGCGGGAGTTGTTGACGTCGGCATTCAGCGACCACTTGCGGCAGATCGGGAAACTCCCGGCGACGATGCGTTACACCACCCGGGGCATTGGCCGGGTCCGACGCAGCTCGCGCAAGCTCTCACCCGAACTGACCATGCCGTTCACACCGCCGCCAACCTTCATCAATCACAAGCTCACCCCAGAGCGTAGGTTCGCCACGGCCACACTGGCCCTCGCCGATGTCAAGGAGACCGCCAAGTTGCTCGGGGCGACGATCAACGATGTGGTGCTGGCCATCTCCACCGGGGCGTTGCGCACGTTGCTGCTGCGCTATGACGGCAAGGCCGATCCGCTGCTGGCCTCCGTCCCGGTGAGTTTCGACTTCTCGCCGGAGCGGATCTCGGGCAACTACTTCACCGGGATGATGGTGGCCCTGCCGGCCGATCTTGACGATCCGCTGGAGCGGCTGCGGGCCTGTCGCGGCAACGCCAACTCCGCGAAGGAGGGCTACAACCTGGTCGGGCCCGAACTGATCAGCCGCTGGTCGAACTATATGCCGCCGGTGGCCAGCCAGTCCTTCTTCCGGTGGGCAGCCGGCCGCGAGCTGAACAAGGTGCTCAACCTCCCGATCTCGAATGTCCCCGGGCCCCGAGAGCGCGGCCGGGTCGGTGGTGCCATGGTCACCGAGATCTATTCGGTGGGACCGCTGACCACTGGCAGCGGCCTCAACATCACCGTGTGGAGTTACGTCGATCAGCTCAACATCTCGGTGCTGTCCGACGGCGCCACCGTCAAGGACCCGCACGAGGTCACCGAGGCGATGGTCGCCGACTTCATCGAAATACGTCGGGCCGCAGGGCTTTCCGAAGAGCTAACGGTCGTTGAGACGGCGATGGCTAAGGCTTGAGCTAAGGCTTTGTCTAAGGCTTGATTCCAGGCCGTTACCATCAGCACTGTGACTGGTAGCGACGAAGCTGGCAACAACGAACCCGAGGTCTTGGTCGAACAGCGCGACCGGATCCTGATCATCACCATCAACCGGCCGAAGGCCAAAAATGCGGTCAACTCCGCGGTGGCCAATGGCCTGGCCGCCGCGGTCGACCGCCTCGACGACGACCCCGGTCTCTCGGTGGGGATCGTGACCGGGGCGGGCGGCTCGTTCTGCGCGGGCATGGACCTCAAGGCGTTCGCCCGCGGCGAGCTCCCCATCGTCGAGGGCCGCGGTATGGGCTTCACCGAACGTCCGCCGGTCAAGCCGCTCATCGCCGCCGTCGAAGGCTACGCGCTGGCCGGCGGCACCGAACTGGCGCTGGCCACCGACCTGATCGTGGCATCGAAGGACTCCGCGTTCGGCATTCCCGAAGTCAAACGCGGGCTGGTGGCGGGAGGCGGCGGACTTTTGCGGCTGCCGCAACGCATACCGTCTGCCATTGCCATGGAGCTGGCGCTGACCGGCGAGAACCTGTCGGCCGAGCGCGCTCACCAGCTTGGGCTGGTGAGTGTGTTGGCCGAGCCGGGAAAGGCGCTGGAGGCCGCGATCGCGCTGGCGGAGAAGATCGCCGCAAACGGTCCGCTAGCGGTGGCCGCCACCAAGCGGATCATCGTCGAGTCCCGCGGCTGGAGCCCGGAGACGATGTTCGCCGAGCAGAACAAGATCCTGATGCCGGTGTTCTCCTCGAACGATGCCAAAGAAGGAGCCATCGCCTTCGCGGAGAAGCGCCCGGCGCACTGGACAGGTACCTGAGGCCGCCCGACGGCACTGGGCCACCCGACACCGGGGTGATCTAAACTACAACCGGGCGCAGCATGACAATTTTCGCGGCCTTCGTAACGTGTTGACCACAGAAAGTTGAAGCGTGAGCATTTCGTTGCTTCTCGAGATGGCTGCGTCGAGCAATCCGGATCGCACCGCAATCGTCTCCGGAGACCTGCGGCTGACGACGCAGCAACTCAGCGATCTGGCCGACGGCGGCGCGGGTGTCATCGCGGGATCGGGCGCCCAGCACGTCGTCTACGTCGGCACCGGCGGGGCGATGCTGCCGGCGCTGATCTTCGCGACGGCGCGCGCCGGGCTGGCCTTCACCCCGATCAACTACCGGCTGTCCGCCGACGGCATCCAGACCCTGATCGACCGGCTGCCCGAGCCGTTGGTGATCGTCGACGGCCGCTACCAGCGACATGATCGGGGACACTTCCAAGCGGCTGATGACCTCCGATGAATTCCTGGCAGCGGCCCAAACGCGGAGCCGGCCGCCGAGTTCGCCGACCCGGATGCGTTGGCCATCGTGCTGTTCACCTCGGGCACCACGTCGCAACCCAAGGCCGTCGAACTCACCCACAACAACCTGACCAGCTACGTCACCGGCACGGTCGAATTCGAGTCGGCCGCGCCGGCCGATGCCGCGCTGATCTGCGTGCCGCCCTATCACATCGCCGGGGTCGGCGCGGCGCTGTCGAACCTGTACGCCGGCCGAAAGATGGTCTACCTGCCCAACTTCGACGCGCAGGAGTGGGTGCGACTGGTCAACGCCGAACAGGTCACCACCGCCACCGTGGTCCCGACCATGCTGGACCGGATCGTCACCGTGCTCGAGGCGGGCGGCGCCGCTTCGAATCTGCCGTCGCTGCGCAACCTGGCCTATGGCGGCTCCAAGGTGGGTTTGCCGCTGGTCCGCCGGGCGCTGGAACTGCTGCCGGATGTGGGTTTCGTCAACGCCTACGGCCTGACCGAGACCAGTTCGACGATCGCGGTGCTCAGCCCCGACGACCACCGGGCGGCGCACGCGGCGTTATCCACGGACGCCACCGTGGCCAAGCGGCTGGGATCGGTTGGACAGCCGGTGCCCGGCATCGAGTTGCAGATCCGTGACGAGGACGGCAACGTGGTCGGCCCGGGCGAGACCGGCGAGTTATTCGTGCGCGGCGAGCAGGTCTCCGGTCGCTACACCGGAATCGGCTCGGTGCTCGATGAACACGGTTGGTTCCCGACCAGGGACATCGCCATCCTCGACGAGGACGGCTACCTGTTTATCGGCGGACGCAGCGACGACACCATCATCCGCGGTGGCGAGAACATCGCTCCCGCCGAGCTGGAGGAGGTGCTGATCGAGCACTCCCATGTTCGCGACGTCGCCGTCGTCGGAGTCGAGGATCCGCAGTGGGGCCAGGCGATCGTCGCCGTGGTGGTGCCCGCGGCAGGTATCGATCCCGATCCCGAGGAACTGCGCGAGCACGTCCGCAAGAACTTGCGCGGGTCGCGTACCCCCGACCGGGTAGTGTTTCGCGACGAGCTGCCAACGACCCCTACCGGCAAAGTACTTCGCCGGGAGATCATCGAGACGCTAGAAGGAACTACACGCATGATCAAGAACGGAACCCGTCTCGCCAGCCAGGTGTGTGACACCCAGGTGATCGTCGTCAGAAGTTCCGACAGCCTCGACGACCTGCGCTGCGGCGGCGTGCCGATGGTGGCGGTCGGCGCCGACCGATCCGGTCAACTCGACCCGGCGTTCGCCGAAGGCACCGTGATGGGCAAGCGCTACGTCGACGAAACCGGCGCCGAGGTGCTGGTGACCAAGCCGGGCACCGGAAGCCTCAGCGTTGGTGGGTCCGCGCTGCAGCTCAAAGAGGTCAAGCCGCTGCCGGCCAGCGACTGACGACGTTCGGCTGCAGGCTGCGGGCCGCGCCTTCGACCCGAAAGCCAATCAGCGCGCGAACGTACGCCCCCCCACCTCGACCTCGGCCGACAACCGTTGGGCCACCGCCGAAGCACCCACTGCCACCGCATAGCTTCCCGGCTGGATACGCCAGGCTCCGGCGTTGCCGTCATAGCGGGCAAGCAGGCGCGGATCGGCCTCGATGGTCACCCGGCGAAGTGCGCCGGGCTCGAGTTCGACCCGCTCAAATCCGAGCAGCCGCAACCGCTGTCCATCGGGCGCTGCCGTCAGATACAGCTGCGGAACGTCTGCCCCGCCGCGGTCGCCGATGTTGACGACGTTGAAGCTGGCATGCACCGTGTGTCCGCCAGTGACCACCAAGTCCCGGTAATCGAAGCTGGTGTAGGACAAGCCGTGTCCGAAGGCGAACATCGGGTCCTCGCCCGTTTTCCCGAACCAGCGGTAGCCGACGTCGGCTCCCTCGGAGTAGCGGATGGTGGTCGACGTCCCCAACGGTGCGCCGAGGTCAGGCAGCTCTGGGCGTGGAGTCTGAGCGAGGTCGACCGGGAAAGTGATCGGCAGCCTGCCCGACGGATTCACTTGGCCGGAAATAACTTCCGCGATGGCCTGACCACCGGCCTGGCCCGGATACCAGGCCTGCACGATGGCGTTCACCGAATCTCGCCAGGGCATGACCACCGGGTTGCCGGTCTCGAGCACGACGACCGTGTTCGGATTGGCGGCCGCGACGGCCGCAATCACCGCGTCCTGGCCCCACGGCAACGACAGGTCGGCGCTGTCGAACCCCTCCCCCTCGACGCGGATCCCGAACACGATCACAACATCGGCTCGCCGGGCCGCCAACACCGCCTCGCCGGGGCTGATACCGGGATCGAATTCGATTTGAGCGTGCGGGAATTGCTGTCTCAGCGCGTCCAGCGGGCTCGACGGCAGTAGGTACACATTGCGCAAGGACGCGGTGAGGCCAGGCCCGCCGATCGGGATCACCGCCGCGTAGCCACCCGGGGGAACCACGGCACTCGAACCGCAACCGGCCGGCACACCGACTTGCGCATAGCCACCGATGACGGCAATACGAGCGGACGATTCGGGCGGCAGGGGCAATACCCCGCGGTTCTTCAGCAGTACGATCCCCTGCCGTGCGACCCGCAACGCAATCTCTTGGTGCGCAGCCAGGTCCGGCGCGGGCACGGCATCCCACCGGTCGATTCCGACAGCGAACACCGACCACAATATCCGCCGGACCATGTCCGACAGACGCTCTTTGGGCAACCTGCCATCGGAGTAGGCGGCCCGCAAGCGATCGCCGAACGCCTCCGACCCCCACAGCACGGCATCGATCTGTGCACCGCACTCTTGGTCGAGGCCGTGCAGGGCGAACTCCCAGCTTGGCGTGGCGCCCCAATCGGACATGACCCAGCCTCGGTATCCCCAGGCACCCTTCAAAACGTCATTGATCAAGACGGCGTTCCCGCCCGAATAGTCGCCGTTGACCTTGTTGTACGCCGTCATCACGGCGCCGGGTTGGGACCGCTCGATGGCGATCTCGAACGCCAGCAGGTCCGATTCGCGATGCGCATCGGGATCGATGACCGCGTCCAGCCAGTGCCGGTTGGTCTCGTTGCAGTTCAGCGAGAAGTGCTTGACCGTCGAGATCACACCTTGCTGCTGTATTCCGTTGACCGACTCGGCGGCAATCATGGCGCTCAAAAGCGGGTCTTCGGAAAGGTATTCGAAGTTGCGGCCGTTACGCGGGTCACGCGCCAGGTTCATCGCGCCCGCCAGCTGCACGTTGAACCCGCGGCTGCGCGCCTCCCGGCCAATCAGCTCACCCGCGGAGCGGGCCAGCGCGGGGTTGAAGCTGGCGGCCAGCGCCAGACCGGCCGGCAACGCGGTGGCGGTGTCACCCGGCCGGAAGCCGGGGTTGGTCACGCCGAGGCCGGCATCACTCATCAGCAGCGCCGGCACACCCAGCCGGGGAACCCCGGGCACATACCCCGCGCTCATCGGAACGCCCGACGGGATCCGCTCATCCCGCAGCGGCCACATTTCGCCGCCCCCCATCACGCCGAGCAGCAGCGAGAAACGCTCGTCATCGGTCATCCGGGCCTCGACGTCGCGCGCGCGGACATCGGCTTCCAACTCGCCTAGCTCGTCCAAAGCACCCCCTCTTTGGCGTAGACAACACGCAGCACGTGCCCGACTTCTGGTCCCATGACCAGCTCGGACAGCGTACAGATCGTCGCGACGAACTCCGGACCATGCGGAGGCAGCGCTCGGCAAAGGTGATGCGCCACCTCGTGCAGCACTACCAGCTCGCGCATCGCCCAATCAGCCGTGTCACGGTCGGGAACCGCGATAACGCCGACGCCGTCACGGTTCTCATAGTGCGCCGCGGTGGCCGCCCGCCTGGCCCGCACCATGGCCCGCGACACCTCCGGCCAGTGTTGCTGTACCGCCGGTAGCGCAAGTACGTCGTCGACGTAGCGCTGGACGGATTCGACCGACGCGAACCGCCCCTCCGGCGGCAGCGTCAACTGCGCACCGAAGAACTCCACGGTGGGCGATCCGTGCTCGGCTGCGCGGTCGAACAACGTCCGGACGAATTCCTCAGCCGCATAAACCTTGGAGCGCTGGGAGTCCCGCTTGCGGGAATCTCCAGAGGAAACCCCCGGAGTCACCGGCCCAGAGCGGTTCGCGCCCCGGGCAGCTCGGGGCTATTACCGAGGCGGGCTCGCCTACCGGCCCGGTCACCGGCGCGGCGCGCCGCCGACGAATAGCCCGCCGTCGCACTGGTGGCCCGCCAAGTACCGCGCGCTTTCGATGCGCTGCGATAGTAGTCGCGCAACTCGACATCCTTGTCACGCAAGGCAATAGCGGTACCCGGCGCCCGACCGCGGTCCTTGGTGGCCTCGCTCCTGGTCTGGTCGCGCGCCTCGGCCAGGCGCTGCCCGACGCGGGCTCCGAAAGCGAGCTGAAAGTTGAGCCGGGCGGTGATCGTCGGCGTGGGCCGGTGCGCGCCCGAGGAGAGGTAGGCATCGGACGCCCGCACCATCTGGACCACCAGGCTGGCGTACAGGGCGTGGCTCGCGTCGATATCCTCGGCGAACCCGTACGCATAGAGGAAGGTCGAATTCGACGCGATGTCACATCGCACGTCGTTTGCATGGGCGATCACTACGAACAGCTGCGCGTATGTCCGCAACCCCCGGGCGCCCGCGGTCCCGATAGTGATGGTGCGCTGGATCGGGGTCTGCACGGCGGAACGCTGAGCCGCGTGCGACCGGGCCACTGCCAAGTCGATCGAAGCCGTCGTTGCCAACCGTTGCGCCGCGCTCATGAACGCGTCAGCCTCGTGAGCGTTGTCGGTTCCTTCGGCCTGACGCAGCAGCGCGGCGATACGCGACAGCATTTTGTCGTCGGTCATGACGCCAAACTACTTGAGAGGTATGACACTTCGCTTACAGCCGCTCACAGTCGTTTCAGGATCCAGGAGACCACATCGTCGAGCACCTGGTCGCGCTCCGGTTCGTTGAAGACCTCGTGGTACAGCCCGGGGTAAACCTTCAGCTCGACGTCGGCGGACCCGACACACTCGACCAGCCGACGGCTCCCGGCAACAGGGATCAGCCCGTCGTCGGAACCGTGCACCACCAGCAGCGGTGCGGTCAGCGCGGGTGCCCGCTGAGGCATCGTCTCACCCACCTGCAGCAGGGCACGGCCAACGCCGGCCGGGACTTTGCCGTGGTACACCAGCGGGTCGGCGTTGTAGGCGGCCACCACCGCGGGGTCCCGGGATATGGCATTGACGTCGAGTTGCTGCGCCGGCAGGCCGGGTACGACAACTCCGAGGATTTTGGCGGCAAACGCCAGGACCCGCGACACCTGGTCTTGGGCCGCCACCGCCGGCCCCGAAAGCACCATAAGCTCGTAGTCGTCCGGGCGCTCGACGCCATAGGCGAAGACGATCCCCCCGCCCATGCTGTGCCCGAGCACGATGCGCTTCAGGCCGGGATGTTCCCGGGCGGCGATGCCGACCAGGGTGGCGAAGTCTCCGGTGTACTCGGTGATATCCCGCACCAGCACCCGCTTGCCGCCCGAGCGGCCGTGGCCACGGTGGTCGAGCGCGTAGCTGACCAGCCCTGCCTCGCCGAACCGCCGCGCAACGTGGTGGTAGCGGCCGGCGTGCTCGCCGAAACCGTGCGACAGCACCACGACCGCCTGCGGCGGGGTATCCGGGGTCCAGACGTCGTAGACGATCCGCACGCCGCCGACGCCGTCGAAATTCCGTTCAGTCCGGGTGGTAGTCACTACGGGCAGCGTAATGGCTCCTTGGGCGGAAGGCGGCCGGAGGCGCTGCGTAGGCTCGCTCGGGGGGAGCTGCCCGCTCGCGATGAGTTGGCTGGTTGAGCCGGCTGGGCCCAGGAAGGTGTGGCAAATGACGGATACCCTGCTCGTCGAACATGTACCCGGAAAGCCGAGTCTGCTGCTGGGTGCCTTTGACATTGGCAGTGTGGGGTATGTCGCCGAAGAGTTCTTCGTTTCCGGAACGGCCTCGTCCTTCAGCTCGGCAACACAGCTGAGCCCAGACGGCCGATGGAATGTAACGCCATCGGGCACCGCCGATTACACGACCCGGATTGTGGTGCTGACGCCTGGCGATGGGCCGCAGTGCCCCGATTTCAATGGGACAGTGCTGGTCGAGTGGCTGAACGTGAGCGGCGGGATCGACGCTCCGGCCGTGTGGATGATGGCGCATCGCGAAATAGTGCGCGCCGGCTACGCGTACGTGGCGGTCTCGGCCCAACGGGTGGGCGTTGAGGGCGGTGCGAGCATGCTCGGCGCAGATATGTCGCTGAAGAGCCAGAATCCGACGCGATATGCGTCCCTGTCGCATCCGGGCGACGCCTTCGCCTACGACATCTACTCGCAGGTCGGCGGGCTGATCAAAAATGCCGAGCGCAACAGCGTTCTGAGCGAGCTCAGCGTGCGACACGTGGTCGCCGTGGGCGAGTCCCAATCGGCCATGTTCCTGACCACCTACGTCAACGCCGTCGATCCGCTCGCCCGAACATACGACGGCTTCCTGGTGCATTCCCGATTCGGTCCGGCCGCGCCGCTGGACGGCGTTTCGATATTCGACGATCCGCAAACCAACACGCCGCAAGCGATCCCGTTCCGAGCGGATCTACGCGTCCCACTGGTCTCGGTCATCACCGAAACCGACCTGATCGGCGGCGTGCGACACGGCTATTACTTCGCTAGGCAGCCCGACAACCAGTGGCTACGCGTCTGGGAGATTCCCGGCACGGCGCACGCCGACAACTACACGATCCAGGTGGCGCCGATCGACACCGGCTCGGCGCCGCTCGAAGACATCGTGGCAGCGTATGCGCCGACCAACACCCTGATGGGTCAGGAACTTGGGCATTTCATCAACTTCGCGCCCCAGCACCACTACGTGCTGCAGGCGGCAGTCGCCGCGCTGGACGCCTGGGTCCGGACCGGCGAGCCGGCGCCCACGGGGCCACCTATCGAAGTACGCGAAACCGATGCGCCCCAGCTGATTCTGGATTCCAACGGCGTTGCCCAAGGTGGCGTGCGGACCCCGTGGGTGGACGTGCCGACGGCACGGACATCCGGTGCCGGCGCTGTAGAGAGCATTATGTCCATGCTCTTCGGCTCCGGCGAACCCTTCGACGCCGCCACGTTGGCCCGGCTCTACCCTGGCGGGAGCACGCAGTACCTGAAAAGCTTCACGGCGGCACTGGACACCGCGATCCAATCCGGCTTTATCCTGCCGGCTGATCGGGCAGAGATCCTGCAGCTCGCCGGCGCCGGGTATTCCCGGGGTACCCCCGAGCCTCGATCAAAATAGGCGGCTGTCCGGCGACGGCCCGTCCACCGGACGGACCAGACCGGCCCCAGTAACCAACGGGAGGTCCAGTGCGGACAACAGCCCGGACCGGGCCGCGCACACCGCGGGGATGGCGTTGACCATCCGCGACGCGCCGGCCATGCGCGCACCAAGATCGTGGTCATGGTCGTCAGCCATCTCGAATTCGCAGCGCATGCTCGGGGAACTGTTCCTCATGGGTGAGCAGGTGTGAGTTCTGCTCGGTTGCGGCCCGAACGGTGTTGGCCGCTGGTGGCGGGTGTTCTCCGGGGGACCGCCATCCATCGTGTGGGTTGCGGTGGGCCGGAACTGCCGTGCCTGCCAACGTGGTCGGTCCGACGTTGGGGCCTGGCCGGTGGCGTGCCCGCAACGGTCCTCTGTCCGTTGCGGGGTCCTGCCGGTCGCCGCCTGATCGCCTGTCCGAGGCCACGTCTGCCGATCGCGGTCGCCGCGCCGTGGTGGCGGGTAACCGGGTCGGAAGTCTGCTGTTGTAACGGTTTAGTCCAGTGCTGGTTGCCCCACGTGCTGGTGTAAGCCGGATCCACACCGATGACCGCGATACCGCGCCGTGCCGCCATCGCGGTCAGGCGGCCCCGGAAGCGTGCAGTGGGGATGCCGGCCACCGTGCGGCGGAACCCTTTCCCACGCGTGCCGCGACCCATCGTTTCACGTCCGGTCGCGCGGGCATCAGCGAAGTCGAGGTTCTCGATGACCACCGCGGTGCACCCGGCAAGCGCCGCGGCATCAAGCAGAGCGGTGATCGCCGCGCGGACCCGGCCATCACGCCGCGATGCCGCCAAGCCCGCGGTGGCCACCGGGATCGTGATCGGGTCCCTGAGCGGATTGCCCGACCCGTCGAGCACACAGCCGGCGAGGTGATCGGCGTTGAGATCGACACCGAGCACCGGGCCGGCCCGCAACTGTTCAATCGACGGCGACACCACGGTGTCCTGTTTCCAGGACGCGTCCAGATACCACCGCCCACGAAAACAGTCGTAGCTGATGTCATAGCGCACCGCTTGTCGGCCCGCCACCCGCACCGCCCACTCGCTGCCGCGGTGGCTGAACGCCACCGCTGCCGCCACATCGATGTGCGTCCCGTACCGGTCAACCAACGCGGCCGGGACTTTGATCCGCAACCGGCCCGCCGCATCCACCCGGATGGTCTCATTGCCGCCGGCCTTGCCCGATTCGCCATCAGCCGTCACGAACATCCGCGCCGCATCCCAACGCACCCGCCACTGCGGTTCGGTTATGCCCGCCTCAACCAGGTGGGTGCGGCTACGCCACAACCGTTTCCCGCCCACCGTGACCGAGGGCCGGCCCGCATCCAACGCCTCCTGCGCAACGGCGAGCCGCTCACGCAGGATCGCCAGGCGCCGGGTTTTCTCAAACCGCTCACCCTCCGACCGGTACCCACGCCGCCGCCGCGACCGCCCACCACCGATAGGGGTGGTTTCCTGCTCACCGGGGCGCAGCGCACATCGCTGTTCCAACACCGTGATCGCCGACCGCAAATCCGTGACATGGGCGGCCAGGGCACGCACGCCCAGCTGATACTGATCCTGCACCGCGCGGGTGATCGCCCCCGCCCACCGCGATGACGACACCGCGGTCAGCGCCTGTTTACGCTGCGCGCGCCACGCGGCGTGCGCCTTATGGTCCAACCGACCCCGCTCCACCCGGGCCGCCAGCTCCGTGCGGTACACCGATCCCAGAAACGAGCCGATCTCCACTACCGCGGCGGCCTCAGCCTCACTGAAGTGAACCCGGGTCCGGATCCGCACCCCCGCCGGCGCCGCCGCAACCACCGGATCGGTGATCCGTCGCAACGCCCGACGCCTACTGGCCATGACCAACATCCTGACCCAGGGCACCGACAAACACCGACGTGCCGATCCGCACCGCCGCCGGCGGTAACCTGCCCTCGCGGAACGAGCGATACGCCTCGGGTGGCTTGCCGAACCCGAGGATCTCGCACACCGCGGCCTTGTCCGGGTACGTGGCGTAGTTGAAGATCCCCGTCACGCGCACCGACTCGATGGCCCAGGGAGACACCCGAAAGGACCAGGGGTAAAACGTCATTGGCGAACCCCGAGTCGATTCCGGTAGTGAAGAACGAGACATCGCCATCCAACGCCGCCTGACGCAGGGATTCGGTGAACGCGTGACATCAACGGAATTCGTCGTCCTTCCGATTTTCGGTTCGGGCGGCCGGCCGGAATACCAAATCGAGATTCATCTGGGGCGCTCAGACGCGCTGACGCTGCCGGCGCCGGACACCGCGCTGCGGCACGCGCAGGGGCTGCTCGGCGCCGGGGTGGCCTGACTAAGCTCTAGACATGCCCGCCAGCGTTGAGATTCGACGCGCGGCCGACCGGGCCGTCACCACCGCACCCTGGCTGAAATCCCGGCACTCGTTCTCGTTCGGTGACCACTACGAGCCCGACAACACCCACCACGGACTCCTGCTGGTGAACAATGACGACTCTGTTCAGCCCGCAAGCGGATTCGATACGCATCCACACCGGGACATGGAGATCGTCACCTGGGTACTGCAGGGCGAACTGACGCATCAGGATTCCATGGGCAACCGCGGAGTGATCTACCCCGGTCTGGCCCAACGGATGTCGGCAGGCAGCGGGATCCTGCACTCGGAGAAGAACGATTCTCTAACCGAGCCGGTTCATTTCGTTCAGATGTGGGTGATCCCCGACGAGACCGCCGTCACCCCGAGCTACCAGCAGCAGGAGATCGACGCCCAAACCCTCAGCGACGGTCTCGCCACCATCGCGTCCGGAATACCCGGGCATGACGGCGCGATCACGCTACACAACCGCAACGCCGCCCTGCACGGCGCGCGCTTGCGCCGCGGCGCCGCCGTCGACCTGCCGTCGGCGCCCTACCTGCATTTATTCGTCCCGCGGGGCCGGGTCACCCTGGAAGGTGTCGGCGAACTGAACGAGGGCGACGCAGTCCGGTTCACCGATGCCGACGGCAAACGGGTGACCGCGGACGACTCGTCGGAAGTGCTTGTCTGGGAGATGCACGCCACACTGGGCGACTGAACGGGCATGACCCGAAACACATTGCCCGGCCAAATGTGACTTTGGGCTGTCGAGTGGCTGACGGTCAACTTTTGGCGCTTGGCTAGACGCGCCACTGGTTTACTGAGGAAGCCGAAAGTGCGATCGCACAAACCGATGCGTTCTCAGCCGGAAAAGAGCACAGTTCATGAACGCAAACGACGCGTGGGATGACGACGAGCAGCAGGAGCCGCAAGAGTCGACCCTGAATGACCCCGACCCGGTGGTGATCTCCGCCGCCGGTGTCGGCGTGGACGGCGAGCATGGCCCGCTGTTCTCGGGCATCGACCTCGCACTCACCTCGGGCCTGCACGCCATTCAGCTGCCCGGCGGTCCGGGACAGGACGCGTTCCTGCTCACGCTCGCGGGGCGCCTCAAACCCACCCACGGCACCGTCACGGTGCTCGGTGACACACACCCGCGCGCGATCCGTCGACACTGCGCGATCGCGGCGTTCTCCGACATCGACGAGTTGGAGGAATCAGTCACCGTGCAGACCGTGCTCGCCGAGCAGAGCAGGTGGCTGGCACCGTGGTACTCGCGAGTGCCCGCTGACGCCGGCGGATCCGAAATGGTCGACGCGTTCGGTGACATCCCGGCGCCGGACACCAAGAAATACATCGTTGAGCTGTCTGACTTAGAGCTGTTCCTGCTGCGCATCACGCTGGCCCTGCTCTCGGAGCGTCCGATCCTGGTGGTCGGGGACCTCGAACAGGTCCGGGACAACTCACAGCGGGCGCTCGCGGTCGAGCGCCTCGGCGCGATAGCTCAACCGCGCACCGTCGTTGTCGGCGTGACCAACCCGCTCGGCATCGACGCCCCCGACCACCGGCTGCACGATCACCGAATCCTGATCGAAAGGGACTGACAATGCTGGCTGGACTCGCATTCGGCTCGGAGATCAAGCGTTTCGGCCGCCGCCGCTTGACCCGCGTGGCAATCGTCACGCTGATGCTGCTGCCGCTGGTGTACGGCGCGCTGTACCTGTGGGCGTTCTGGGACCCCTTCGGTCACGTGAACAAGATGCCCGTGGCGCTCGTCAACTCCGACCGCGGTGCCACCGCGGCCGGGCAGCAGTTCGACGCCGGCACCGAGATCGCCAAGAGCCTGACCCAGGACCGCAGCCTGGACTGGCACGTCCTCAGCCCCGCGGAGGCACGTAGCGGTGTCGATCACGGCAGGTACTACTTCATGCTCGAGCTGCCTCCGGACTTCAGCGAAGCGATCGCGTCGCCACTGACCGGGCAACCGAAGAAAGCCGAACTGATCGCCGTCTACAACGACGCCAATAACTACATCTCGTCCAGCATCGGGCGCACCGCCATCGACCAGGTACTCAACGCCGTATCGACCCGGATCGCCGGACAGGCGGTCAATCAGGTGCTGTCGGTGGTCGTCTCGTCTGGCGCGGGGATCAAACAGGCGGCCGACGGGGCCCGGCGACTCGATGACGGCGTGGGCCAACTGGCCGCCGGTCTGCACACGGCCCGGTCCGCCTCGGGTCAGCTCGCCGCCGGCGCGCAGCAGCTCTCCGACGGCATCGACCAGGCCACCGACCCGCTACTCGCAGTGACAAAGGCGCTGTCGCAGATCGGTGGCAACACCGCACAGCTACAGCAGGGCGCGGCCGCGTTACAACAGGCCAACGATCAGATCGGCGCCATCGCCGCGGCACAGGACGGCGCGGCCACCTCACTGGGTCCGGTGATCAATCAGCTCTCGGCGAGCCAGGACCCTGCGGTGGCCAACGCCGCCGCGAGCCTGCGCGGCATTGAGGATCAGCTGCGCGGGCATCAGTTCACGCCACAGATCCGCCAGCAGCTCATCGATGCGCAGAACTCCGCCATCGCGATGACGTCGGGGCTGCGCACGCCCGGCAGCCCGTTGGCATCCGCCCTCGACCAGCTCGGGGGCGGGGCGCAGAACGTCACGGACAAGCTCAACCAACTGCGCGGCGGAGCCCAGAAAGTTGCCGCCGGTAACGCCGAGTTAGCCAGCGGCATAATCAAGCTCGATGACGGAGCCGGGCAGCTGAAGACGGGATCGGCCGAACTGGCGACCAAGCTCACCGACGGCGCCAACCAGGTACCCAATTGGACGACTCAACAAAAGGACGCGATCGCCGACACAGTCGGGGGACCGGTGCGCCTCGACGCCACGCACGAGAACGCGGCACCCAACTTCGGCACCGGCATGGCGCCGTTCTTCCTCACGCTCGCCTTGTTCTTCGGCGCACTGGTGTTGTGGATGGTGTTGCGGCCGTTGCAAAGCCGCGCGATCGCCGCGGAGGTGCTGCCGCTACGCGTGGCGCTGTCCAGCTACCTGCCCGCAGCGGTCATCGGAATATTTCAGGCGACCATCCTCTACTGCGTGGCGCGGTTCGCCCTCGGCATCCACGCCTCGCACCCGTTCGCGATGCTGGCGTTCATGATTCTGATCTCGTGTGCTTTCGTCGCTGCGACGCAGGCGATCAACGCGCTCGTCGGCCCTGCGGTGGGCCGGGTGCTGATCATGGCGCTGCTGATGCTGCAGTTGGTAAGCGCCGGCGGCATGTACCCCGTCGAGACAACCTCGAAGCCGTTCCAGGTCCTGCACCGCTTCGACCCGATGACCTACGGCGTCAACGGGCTACGCCAACTCATCTTGGGCGGCATCGACGGCCGGCTGTGGCAGGCAATAATCGTGCTCTTCGCTATATGGGCCGTCGCGGTGGCAATCTCCAGCCTGTCCGCCCGGCGGGACCGATTATGGAACCTCGAGAGGCTGATTCCGGCGATCAAGATTTGAGCGGCCGCATAGAGTTGGCACGACAGACAGGAGCCGGCATGGCTAAAGCGCAGCCGCGGCACGCGGCGCCGAACCCCAAGCGCGACGTACGAGCGCTACGGACCGTGCAGTTCTGGACGTTACCCATCCTTGTCACGTTGGCCCTGATGTCGGCGCTGTGCGCGCTCTACCTCGGCGGCATCCTGAATCCGGCGACCAACCTGCGACATTTCCCGATCGCCGTGGTCAACGAGGACGCCGGGACGGCCGGCGGGCAGATCGTCGAGGGCCTGACCGCCGGGCTGGACAAGAACAAGTTCGACCTGCGGGTGGTCTCTCACGGCGAGGCCAAGCAGCTGCTGGACCGGGCTCAAGCGTATGGCGAGTTGCTGATTCCACCGACCTTCTCGTCCAGCCTTCATGATTTCGGGGTAAGCGCGGTCCTGCCGGACCACGCGGACCGGCCCTCCGTCACGATCTCGACGAACCCTCGTGCGGGCACGCTGGCGTCCGGCATCGCCAATCAGACCCTGACCCAAGCGATGGCTGTGGTCAACGGCAAAGTGGGCCAACGGCTTACGGCGGAGGTCGCCGAGCAGTCCGGTGGGGCGACGCTGGCGGGGGCGTCGCAGACGGGTCTGGCCAGTCCGATCGAAATCAAATCCAGCGTGTACAACCCGCTACCCAACGGCACCGGCAACGGGCTCTCGGCGTTCTACTATGCGCTGTTGCTGCTGCTGGCCGGCTTCACCGGCAGCATCGTGGTCAGCACCTTGGTGGACTCGTTGCTCGGTTATGTGCCCGCCGAATGGGGCCCGGTGTACCGGTTCGCCGAGAAGGCAAATATCTCGCGCTTCCGCACCTTGCTGGTCAAGTGGGGGATGATGGTGGTGCTGGCGTTGCTGACGTCGGGCGTCTACCTGGCGATAGCCCACGGACTCGGCATGCCCATTGCGCTCGGCTGGAAATTGTGGGCGTACGGGGTGTTCGCGATTATCGCGGTGGGGATCACGTCCAGCTCCCTGATCGCGGTGCTGGGCTCGATGGGATTGCTTTTCAGCATGCTGGTTTTCGTGATCCTCGGCCTACCGTCGGCGGGCGCCACCGTCCCGCTGGAGGCGGTACCGCCGCTGTTCCGCTGGCTGGCCGAATTCGAACCGATGCACCAAGTGTTCCTGGGCGTACGGTCGCTGCTCTATCTCAACGGTGCCCCGAAGGCCGGTCTATCCCAGGCGTTGTTGATGACGGCGATCGGCTTGGTGATTGGGCTGTTGGTAGGCGGCATCACCACACGCATCTACGACCGCAGCGGATTTCACCGGATTCCGGGGGCTGTCGAGATGGCGATCGCCGAGGCCCACCAAACACAACATCAGGCGCGCGCAGCTAAGAACGAAGGTCCTAGCGCGCCGGAGCACGAAGACGCAACCGAGCCTGACCAGGCCAGCGCAACCACGACCTCGACCGCGACCGAAAGTTCAAGCGAGCAAACGTAATTCCCGCGTGCCCTGAGCGTCACTCGTTTGTTACTAAAGTTGACAGTGTTGCTTGTGTGACTGATGCTGTGCATACTGCATCCACATCAGGGCCAAAGGAACCACCGTGCTGACACCAAGTGCCGGCCTGCGCCGACTGGCGGCGTGCTGGGCTGCCCTGGTTGGGTGCGCGACCCTGGCGATCAGCACGGGACAACCTGTCGCGCACGCCGCCGACGGCCGCGAGATGCTCGAGAGCGCCATCGGCACCACAAAGGGCTCCTATCTGGTCTACAACTTTGGCTCCGGTCACCCCATGCCAATGCTCAATGCCGCTGGCAGCTGGTACGACTCGAACAACGGCGGCCATCTGATGATCATCAAGAATGCAGCCGGACGGCTCTCCCCGCATCTGTTGGTGGACACCCACCAGGGTGCGCAGGCCCGCTGCGAGAGGAACCCCGGCGCCCGCACCAGCGAAGGACTGTTACAAGCATCTGAGCTCTACGAGCCGCGGCAGGCGTGGCAGCGGATGGGGGAACCGACCATCGCGGTCAATGCCAACTTCTTCGACGTGCGCCCGCAGCAGGGCGGGTCGTGGCGGACGACTGGCTGCAGTTCACCGCTCGGCGCCTTTGTGGACAACACCCACGGTCAGGGTCGCGCCAACGAGGCGGTCACCGGCACGGCCGCTTACCCGGGCAAGCAAGGCCTGTCGGGCGGCGGCGAGAGCTGGTCGACACTGACGACGATGATCCTTCCGTCGGGGGGTGCGCCGTCCGTGGTGTGGCCCAAGAACAAGACGGACTACGACTCCGCCACTCCGGTGGTCGAGGACTTGCTCAACAAGAACGACAGGTTCGTCGCGGTGTCCGGGATCGGGCTGTTGGCCCCCGGTCACACCGAACAGCTCCACGACCCGGGTCCGAGCGCGGCCCGAACTGCCCTGGCGTACGCGAGGCAGAAAGACGAGATGTACATATTCCAGGGCGGCGACTACACCCCGGACAACATTCAGGACCTGTTCCGGGGCCTGGGTAGCGATACCGCGATCCTGCTCGACGGCGGTGGATCGTCGGCCATTGTGCTGCGCCGTGACACCGGTGGCATGTGGGCCGGCGCCGGATCGCCGAAGGGATCCTGCGACACCAGGCAGGTGCTGTGCGACTCGCATGAGCGCGGGCTACCCAGCTGGCTGGCCTTTAATTAGCCGGTAACAGACTGAGCCGCAGTGGTTTTAGGATCGGTCGGCCCGAATCGGAAGATCAGCAGACTTGCCGCTATCACCGTCGCAGTGACCGCGAACACCGGAGCCACGACGTATCGCGACATTGTCGCGCCGACAAAGGCGCCGGCACACATCGTCAAAACAACACTGAAACGCAGCTTTTCGCGGGCGCCCGTACCACCGGACAGGCGGCTGTCCAGTCCAAGGCTGACGATGGTCGACGTCAACACCGTGGTAGACAATTCTTTAATCCCGAACTGGCGCGCGCTCGAGTGCTGCAGACCGAACGTCACCGCCAGTACGCCGATAATGATCAGCTTGGTGTTGTCGTGATGGTGCAACACTCCCGCGCCTGCCAGAATCGACAACGCCAACAACAACAGGATCTCCGTTGCCAAAACGGTGGTTATCCACTCTCGCGTCCGTTCAGCGAAATGCCGCGCCAACCGACCGCTGAAGATCGTGGTGCAAAAGAACGTAGGGAAGGCAACCGCCACCGCAGTCAGGTCGATGTTCGTCTTCGGGGCGAGCCAAAAGCCGAGGAAGATCACGTTGCCGGTCATGTTGGCAACGAAGACGTGGCCAAGAACGAGGATACTGACGGCGTCCGCCAACCCGGTGGCAAAAGTCAGCAACAACAGCGCTGCGACGGTATATCGCCCGGATACCGGCGAAGTAACGGCCATGCGATGCAGTACCTTTCGGGCCAACCCTGCGATTTCGTACTTCGCTCGATCTCACTACAACTGCGGCGTTACATCCAGCGAGGTGACGGTCGTCATCCTGGTCACCAGCCAGCGGTCGTTGGTACGTTTCATGAACAGCCGGTAGGACAAGTACTTCAGAGCCGGGATGTTCTTCGTCAGTGGACTGGTCGACGTGGTGTTGGTGAACACGATGACAACGGCGTTCGGGTCATCGAGCGACTCGACCGCCGCGCCGGTGACTTCGGTGTTATTGGTTATTTGAGCCTGTTTGTTGGGAGCCACGATCCCGTCGAGGAACTTTCGGTACTGGGCTCCGAAATCGCCGCTGAGGTAGGTGGCCGCGCGATCGGCGAGGGTGTTCATGTTGTCCGGTGTGTATGTCCACAGCGTTGTTATCGCGTTGGCCGCGGCCCGCGCCACCCTCAACTTGGTTGCGGCGGTGGCGCGATCGGCCAAATATGGCTGCACGGACGCGCCGGCGAACGCCGCAGAACCGACAAATAGAACAGCCGCCACCAGGACCGCGGCGGCGAGCCCCCTACCGCGCGGCCTTCTGGGGCGGACACCCCCGTCCGCGGTGGCCGTTGGAGCCTCGGCGTCGGCCTCGCCGTCGGCCTGTTCAGGTTCCAGCGCCGCGCTGTCGATCTCTTCGACAGCGCGCGTGGCGGATTCATCGGTTTCGTCGGGCAGGGACGCCGCGTCCACGGTCAGATCACCTGTTGCAGGTTGCTGATCTTCCACTGATTCCCTTCCTGCATGACGGTTGTCGTCCAACGATTTGCGTTCTCCAGCACTTGCTTTTCATCCGGTGACTTCGAAGTGACTTCGGTGGCCACGATCACAATGACGGTGCCGTCGTCGTTCCACCGCTCCACACCGGCGTCGAGGACGGTGCCAGTGGCTGGTTCGGCTCGCGCGACCTGGAGGAGGATCTCGTTGGCCTTCTCCTGATACTGCTTGGCGAAATCGCCGGTCGCTTGGGCCAGCACCCGAGCCACGTAATCGTTGGCGTGATAAGGATCAATGGAGGTGAATTCCGCCATGAACCCGGTCACGTAGCCGAGTACATCACGGTCTTTCGACGCGGCGCGGTCCCGCGATTCGTGGGCCAAGAACATTAGGGCGGACACCGTGACGGCCGCCGCCATCAGCAACCCGGCGACCGCGGTAACCAGCGGCAAGCCCAACGGCCGGCGCGGGTAGACGGGCTGCGCGACGAGCAGTGGTTCCTCGCCGGGCTGAAACTTGCGACGGGGACTCATTTTCCGTTCCCGCGCGGTTTGGGTTTGGTCACCACGGTGAGGTCGTCAACACGCCAATGGTTGTCGCCGTCTTTGGCGAAACTCACCCGAACGGTTGCACTGATGTAGCGTTCGTCGGCCGCCACACCCCGCCGGCCATGCATGAACAACAGCATTGTCGCCCGATCCGGCGACGCTGATTTGATCGCGCCGTCAGCCGGCCAGTACTCGTTGATGACCGGGTGCCCTTTCTCCACCACCTCCTGCTGAGCGGCCAGCTGGCCGCGATATTTGTCGGTCGCCAGCGATCGGGCTCGCGCGAAGTCCTCGCGCAATGATTTCGGGTCGTAGGTCAGCATCTGTGCGACGATCTGGGGCCCTTCGGTCTGAATCTGCGCAATGGTCTGGTCCGTCGCTCGATCGCGGGTGTACACAACGCCATAACTCACGGCGGCGCCTCCCATGCACAGCACCGCACCAGCCAGCACCGCCGCGGCGGTCCACCGCCATATGTCGCGCGGCCGCTCTTCCGGTTCGACTCGGCGCACTTCGGTGCGCAGCAACATGTCGGCGAAAGTGCGGTGCCGCGGATCCCCAAGTGGCCATAGCCATCCCACCAGTACCGATGCGGTGTCAAGAAGGTGCGCCAAGTCCCTGAGCAGCAGCCCCCACGCCCCGATGGCCGCGCCATCGCGCTGTACCACTGCGATTCCGCAAAGTGCTCGTCCCAAACTCCAACCGAGGATGGTCGGCAGCAACAGCCGGTTGACCAGCGTCAGCAGGATGGCTAACCCGCCGATCGAGATACACAACCACCACCACGCGCCGCGCGGCGGCAACGTCAAAGAGACCAATGCCATCGTCGTAACCACGGCCATTCCCGGCAGCACGTCAACAGCGAATGCGCCGGCGCGAATATGCCAGGGTGCCAAGCCATTCTGCGGTGACACTCGGATGACCGCGCTGGTGGGAGTTTCCTCGACCACCACCGTCACTTCGTCACCTGATCGAGCTTGGAAATCTTGTACTGACCCTCCGCGGGTGCCAGCGTCGCCCGCATGCGGTAGCCGACTTCGTTTTGCGTCTGATCGCTGGACACCTTCACGCGCATCGCGACGAGCACATACACGTTGCCGTCATTGTCGGTGCGCTCGACCGCCGCCCGCACGTCCGACACCTGAACGTGTACGTTCGATGCCTGATAGGCCTGCACGACCATGCTGGTGTAGAGCAGTGCCTGGGATCGGAAAGCACCGGTGGCACAGTCGACGATCTTCTGTTCACTGGCGACCATCGCGTTGGTGTCCGGGGCCTGCGTCGCCGCAACACAATCCATCGCTGCCTTTAGCGCCGCAGCATCGTTGCGCGCTATAGCTTGGCTTTCCTGGTGGTATCGCAGCGCGAAATAGCCGCCGGTCCCGACGGCGCCGGCGATCAGCAGAAGCGCCGCGGCGATACCGGCCAGCCACTGGCCACGCAGGCGCGACGGACCGCGCTCGACGGCCGTCTCCGATACCTCGGCTCCGACCTCGGATTCTGACGAATCCTCAGCCGTCACCTCAGTGCTCAACTGCTCGGCTCCGACCTCGGATTCTGACGAATCCTCAGCCGTCACCTCAGTGCTCAACTGCTCGGCTCCGACCTCGGATTCTGACGAATCCTCAGCCGTCACCTCAGTGCTCAACTGCTCGGCTCCGACCTCGGATTCTGACGAATCCTCAGCCGTCACCTCAGTGCTGACCTCGTCGGCCGTGGCGTCAGATTCCTGACGAATCTTCGGCTCCCGGCGACGCAGACGACGCATTTTCGACATCGGTGGTGGGTTCAGCCGGCTGGCGCCAGCATCTCCTTCCATCCATCGTCTCCTGTTTTGGTCGAGTTTTCGACGGAGTATTTGACCCCGTCGGGCCCTACCAGCGCACCGCTCTGGGGACTGTAGGTCGCCGTGGGAGGCCCGCTCGGAGTGTAGACACACGGGTTGGGCTGCTGGCCGTTGCACTGCACGCTACCGGATCCCGGCCGCGACAAGGGGTCGCTGGTCGGCGGGGGCGTCCCTGACACTCGGTCGGCGGGCGCCGGGTTCATACCGTTGTTGATCGACGGTGCCGGGATCACCATGCCGGGGCGCACCGACTGATCGCAGCGCGCCGCAGGCGCCGGGCAGGTCACGATCTGGTTCGGGTCGCCGTACCAGGGATTGGTCCCCGCGGGAACGTATGGTTTGGGGTCGCGGCACTCCCGTGGCGTGGCCGCCCGCTTGCCGGGGACATCGACACACGGAATATTGCGCGATCCGCGCACACTATTGGCCGGCGTGTCCATCGGAATCTTGCAGTACGTGCCGGACGGCAACGGCGCCAAGCTGGTGTCCGCCGGAGACCGCCACTCCGACGCCGGGATAAAGCCGGTCAGACACGGCGGCGGCTGGTTGATCGACAACGCCAAGTCCAGCGCGGCCTGGTTCGGGAACGGCGCGGCGACCGCCTGCGCGATCGAAGCACCCTGCGGCAGGACCACCAGCAGTTGCTCGAAGCCGCCGTGGTACCGCTTGAGCAAGTCGAACACGACCTCGAGATTCGCCAGCACCTGGGGCAGCGAATCTCGGACGTCGCTGAACACCTCGTTGACCTGATCGGCGGTCGGGGCCGCCTGGGTCAGGACGCTTCTCAGATTCTGGTCCCGTTGCGCGGCCTGCGCCGCCAAATTGTTCAGGTTGCGCGCCCACTTCTCGATCGCTGGACCCGAATTGACTTGGCTGTCCAGGATCGGTCCCGAGTTCTGGATGATGTCGTTGACTTGCGTGATGTTGGTCTTGAAATCGCCGACGATCGCCTGCGTCGAGTCGACCAGCCGTTGCAAGGCTGGACCCAGCCCGCCCACGGATCCTGCCGTCTCGTCGAGCAGCGTGCCGATCTTGTCCTTGGGCAACGCGGCAAGCCCCCGGTTAGCGGTATCCAGCGCCGGCCCGATCTGACTGGGCACCGTGCCCTTGGCGATGGTTTGTCCGGACGAGAAGAATTTGCCCGGATTCCCGCTCGACACCAAGTCCAGATACTGCTCACCGACCGCGGACACCGAATGCACGTTCGCTATCGCATCGATCGGGACTTTGTAGCTGCTGTCGATGCTCATGGTCGCCTCGGCGCCCTGTTCGGTTGGCTCGACGTCGGTGACCCTGCCGATGGTGACGCCGCGATAGGTCACGTTGGCCGTCGGATACAGGCCACCCGACGCGGGCAACTCGGCCTTGAGCGTATACCGACCGATACCCACCAAACTTGGAACCTGCAGGTAGTACACACCCAGAACCAGCAACGAGACCACCGTCATGATGCCGAACAGCCACAGCTGGCGCCTGATGAAGGGAATCAGCAATTCCTGTCCCCCTTTCGATCAGCGGTCCGCCGGGCGCGTCATTCGGGTTCGGCGTGAAACGGACGTCGGGGATCATCGTCTCGGGATCGCGCCCAAACGACCGCTCCAGCGCGCGCAAACTTCTCGACAACCCGGCCCGCGTCGGTGGTGGGTTCAGCCGGCTGGCGCCAGCATCTCCTTCCATCCATCGTCTCCTGTTTTGGTCGAGTTTTCGACGGAGTATTTGACCCCGTCGGGCCCTACCAGCGCACCGCTCTGGGGACTGTAGGTCGCCGTGGGAGGCCCGCTCGGAGTGTAGACACACGGGTTGGGCTGCTGGCCGTTGCACTGCACGCTACCGGATCCCGGCCGCGACAAGGGGTCGCTGGTCGGCGGGGGCGTCCCTGACACTCGGTCGGCGGGCGCCGGGTTCATACCGTTGTTGATCGACGGTGCCGGGATCACCATGCCGGGGCGCACCGACTGATCGCAGCGCGCCGCAGGCGCCGGGCAGGTCACGATCTGGTTCGGGTCGCCGTACCAGGGATTGGTCCCCGCGGGAACGTATGGTTTGGGGTCGCGGCACTCCCGTGGCGTGGCCGCCCGCTTGCCGGGGACATCGACACACGGAATATTGCGCGATCCGCGCACACTATTGGCCGGCGTGTCCATCGGGATCTTGCAGTACGTGCCGGACGGCAACGGCGCCAAGCTGGTGTCCGCCGGAGACCGCCACTCCGACGCCGGGATAAAGCCGGTCAGACACGGCGGCGGCTGGTTGATCGACAACGCCAAGTCCAGCGCGGCCTGGTTCGGGAACGGCGTGGAAACCGCCTGCGTGATCGAAGCACCCTGCGGCAGATACACCAGCAGTTGCTCGAAGCCGCCGTGGTACCGCTTGAGCAAGTCGAACACGACCTCGAGATTCGCCAGCACCTGCGGCAGCGAATCTCGGACGTCGCTGAACACCTCGTTGACCTGATCGGCGGTCGGGGCCGCCTGGGTCAGGACGCTTCTCAGATTCTGGTCCCGTTGCGCGGCCTGCGCCGCCAAATTGTTCAGGTTGCGCGCCCACTTCTCGATCGCTGGACCCGAATTGACTTGGCTGTCCAGGATCGGTCCCGAGTTCTGGATGATGTCGTTGACTTGCGTGATGTTGGTCTTGAAATCGCCGACGATCGCCTGCGTCGAGTCGACCAGCCGTTGCAAGGCTGGACCCAGCCCGCCCACGGATCCTGCCGTCTCGTCGAGCAGCGTGCCGATCTTGTCCTTGGGCAACGCGGCAAGCCCCCGGTTAGCGGTATCCAGCGCCGGCCCGATCTGACTGGGCACCGTGCCCTTGGCGATGGTTTGTCCGGACGAGAAGAATTTGCCCGGATTCCCGCTCGACACCAAGTCCAGATACTGCTCACCGACCGCCGACACCGAATGCACGTTCGCTATCGCATCGATCGGGATTTTGTAGCTGCTGTCGATGCTCATGGTCGCCTCGGCGCCCTGTTCGGTTGGCTCGACGTCGGTGACCCTGCCGATGGTGACGCCGCGATAGGTCACGTTGGCCGTCGGATACAGGCCACCCGACGCGGGCAACTCGGCCTTGAGCGTATACTGACCGATACCCACCAAACTTGGAACCTGCAGGTAGTACACACCCAGAACCAGCAACGAGACCACCGTCATGATGCCGAACAGCCACAGCTGGCGCCTGATGAAGGGAGTCAGCATTTCCTGTCCCCCCTTTCGATCAGCGGTCCGCCGGGCGCGTCATTCGGGTTCGGCGTGAAACGGACGTCGGGGATCATCGTCTCGGGATCGCGCCCAAACGACTGCTCGAGCGCACGCAAAGCCCCAGACAACCCGGTACCGGTCAGGAACGCGTTGTCGATGGAGCTGTAGGTCACGTCGAGCGTCAGCGAGATGTTCTGGTAGTCGCCGCGAAATAGCTTCGGAACGGTTTCTATGTCGTACGGCTGGGTGAGGATGAGCTTCAGCGCGCCGATCAGATAGGGAGCGCCACGGCCGAGTTCCTTCAACGGGCATTGCAACGACTGCAGGTCGGTATGCAGGTCGCCGCGTGCTTCCGACAGATACTGGTCGGCAGCCTGGCTGAGCCGTCCTACCGAATCGACGGCGTTGATGAGCAGGTTCTTGGTGTCGGCGAAATGTTTGATCAGCGGCGGGATTTCGGTCAGCACTCGATCCAGGACATCCGACCGGCCACCCACGTATACCAGCAGCCGGTTAGTGGAGTCGATGGCGTGGGTGATGTCATCGCGTTGCTGGTTGAGCTGGCGAGTGAAAGTGTCCAGCTTGCCCAGGAAGGCCCGGATCTGGTCCCCTCGCCCGTTCACGATGTTGTAGATCTCGTTCTGCAGCACTTCCAGGTTGGGAACGCCGCCACCGCGCAAGATCAAGGAGAGACTGGCCAGTGTCTGCTCAGTTGTGGGATACGCCGACGAATTCTTCAGCGGAATGGTGTCGCCATCCTTGAGTAGCTCCGGCGACGGGTTCGGCGGTTCGACCAGCTCCACGTGCTGAGAACCCAGCAGGCTGGTCTGGCCGATCTTGGCGAGGGTGTTTTTCGGTAACTTGACGTTCTTGTCCACACCCAGCTTCAGGGTGGCCACCCAGTTCTTCAAGTTGATGGCGCGTATCGAGCCGACAAAGACGTCGGCGACCTGCACCTTGCTGTTGCCGTTGATTGCCAGCGTGTCCGGCACCTGCACATAGACGGTGTAGGCGCCCGCCCCGCTGCCCGGGCCGCCGGGAATCGACACGTTGGAGATTCCGCGCCAGCCACACGAGCTCAGCACCAGCGCGACCACCAGCAGCACCAGCCCCTGCCAGGCCCGGCGGCGGATCAGGCGGGCCAGCCTCCCCGCGCGTCCCGCGCTCGTCGCGCGCCACTGAAGCCGTTGGTTCGGCTTGCTCCCCGCGCGTCCCGCGCTCGTCGCGCGCCACTGAAGCCGTTGGTTCGGCTTGCTCCCCGCGCGTCCCGCGCTCGTCGCGCGCCTCTGAAGCCGTTGGTTCGGCTTGCTCCCCGCGCGTCCCGCGCTCGTCGCGCGCCTCACTGGCCCAGTCCTGCATCAGCGGGTGCCAGGCCGCCGGCACCGGCTGCAGGCGCTGACACGGGCGCTGGCGTCGGAGCGACCGGACCCGGGATCACCTCCGGCCCTGGCGGCGGCGGTTGTATCGGCACCGGAGCCCGCAGGCCGATGGGCGGCAGCACCGGGTTCTCGTCGTAGGCGTTCGGCGGTCCCGGTGGGGTCTGCAGGTTTGATTGCACCGGCTCGATGTTCGGCCCACCCATGAGTTCCGACAGCGACTCGGGGGTCATCAGGCCCGCCGTGATCGGCCCTACCTGCTGACCTTGCATCCCCGGCGCCACAATCCAGCCCGGTTGGGTGTTGCGATGCGATGTCGGTGTATCCGGCGACCAGATCCCGGGAACGGTTGTGTCCTTGTACCCGGCCGGCGGCTGCAGCCGCGGCTCGGAGTACGCGACCTCCTTCGGCAGGGCCTCGGCGGTGCTGAACAGGTTCAAACCGAACGGAAAGTAGTTGAACTTGATCGCGTCAAGGATCGGCGCCAGGTATTGCGCGCAAAGTTCGGCCGACTCTTGAAACCCGAGCCGGCTGCCGGCCTGAATCGAGCTGCAGATGAACTGCATCGGGTTCGCGAAGGGGATCGCCGGGATGGCGACCACCGAACCATGCGACGGGTGGTAAATCTGGTTGATGTTCGCGCCGGCCGTCGGAAGGACGTGCAGGGCGGTCTCCAACCCATTCAGCGATTCCGGCTGAAGCAGCGTGTTGGTCGCCGTGGCCAGGTTGTTGACGTCGGTAGCCAGCACCTGGCGGTTCTTGGCGAGGAACGGGCGCACGGTGGAAAGCAGACCGTCGAACTGCTGTATCGCATTGGCAAGGTCACCGTCGGACTGCGCCAGCCGAGTGGTGAACTGCGCCAGGTTCTGATTCAATGCCACGAACTGCTGATCGTCCTGGTGCAGTGCGTTGACGAAAAGCGCCAGGCTGCGCACCACCGCAAAGAAGTCGCCACGGCCCTCGTTCAGCGCGGTCAACGCCTGCGAAAGGCTGTTCAGCGTGGTGTTGATCTGCTTGCTCTTGCCGGCCAGCCCGTCGGCGAACGATTCGATGACCTCACCGAACGGCCCCTTGGGCTGCTCTGGTGTCGGGCCGAGCTTGGAGATGATGTTGGTGATGCTGTTGCGCAGCTCGTCCCACTCCACCGGCACCTGAGTGCGCTCGATCGGGATCACCGCGTTGTCGGCAAGCACCGGCCCACCCTTGTAGGGCGGCTCCAACTGGATCGAGCGCGACGCCACCAAGGTGGGGTTCAAGATCACCGCGGACGCATTGGCGGGAACCTTGTATTTGTTTTCGTAGTGGAAGGTCACCTTCATCTTGTCGCCGGCCGGCTCGATCTTGTCGATCGCGCCCACCCGCACGCCCATGATCTGGACCTTGTCCCCGTCATAGAGCGCGTTCGCCAGCGGGAAGTAGGCGACCACGGTGTTGTTCGTCAGCTTCTGGTACAGCTGCCAGGGCAGCCAGCCGAAATACCCGGCGACCACAGCCAGCACCACCAGCACCGAACCGAGAATCACAGACGTCCGGGACAGCCGCGGCAGCCGCAGGTTATCAAAGATGGTGGTCAATTCTGGCTACCTCCCGCCGCGCCGCTGCCGCCCGTTCCGCCCGGGTTGATAAACGGCGCCGGCAGCTGGTTGCCGGGCCCCGGCGGCGCCGGTGGACCCGGCGGCAAGCCCGGCGCGAACGTCGACGGTGGCGGCGTCGGGCCAGCTGGTGCCAGCGGCTCGGTGCGAGCGCCCGGCGGTGCGTCGGCAGGCAGCGGCACCGGTGTGCCCGGAACGTCCGGAGCCGGTTGACCCGGCCGCCCGGCGATCGGGATGCCCGGTGTGGGTGGCAGACCGTCGGGATTCGGCGGCGACGACGCGACGTCGATCGGCGCCGGGAAACCGGGGCCACCGAACGGGCCGATGATCGCACCTGCGCAGGGCAGCGGATTGCCAGGCCGGGGCAGCCCGTCGGCCGCCGGCGTGTAGGAGCACGGCGACCCGGGAGGGACGGCCGGCCCCGGATGATCCGGCGTTCCCTCCAGCACTGGCGGCGCCGGCGGCGGCGCACCGTTGGGGAATCGGGTGCCGTTGGGGTCGGGGAACCGGTATGCGGGCAGGCCGGCGCTGCGCCAGAAGTTCTCCGGGTCGATGCCGCGCTTCTTGAACGCCGCATCCACGAACGGCTGCAGAATCCGACCCGGGATCAGGTTGTGCAGAACCACTTTGAAGAACGGTCCGGACGCGATGGACTCATTCAACGACGGGAGGAATTTGCCGACCTCGACAAACCCCGCAGCCACGTCGTCTTTGCGCTGGACCAGAATGTCGCTGATCGTGTGCAACTGCTCCAGTACGTGATTCAGGTTGGGGTTGTCGTTGATCAGTCCCTTCACCTGCTCGGAGAACGCGGCGACGTTCCCCAGCAACGCGTCGATGGCCCGTCCGCGTTCGTTGAACGCGGCCAGCAGCGTCTTCGCGTTGACCAACAGCCGGTCGACCTGGTCGCTGCGGTCACCGAGGATGCTGGCCACCTGGTTGGCCTGGGCGAGCAGATGCTTGATCTCCTCGTCGCGTTTGCCGATCGTGTCGGAGAACTTGGCCACCCCATCGAGCGCAGCGCTCAGGTGGGGGTAGGTCTGATCGATGGTCTGCGAAAGCACGTGCAGCGACTGCTTGACCGTGTCGATGTCCCAGCCGGCGGCGGCCTTGGTGACGTCGAAGAACGCGTCGTAGATCTGATAGGGGGTAGTGCTTTGGCCAAGCGGCAAAGTGTCCCCGGGGCGCAGCTGCTGGTTACCTCGCGCCTCGATCTCGAGGACTTTCTTACCGAGGATGGTGTCGGTGTTGATCGCCAGTCGGCTCTCGGTGCCGATGGTGTTGGTGCCGATGGAGAACTTCATCACGATGTGGTCGCCGTCGATCTTGAGGTCCTCGACCTTGCCGACGTCCACGCCGGCGATGCGCACCTTGTCGCCCTTGTTGAGTCCGCCGGTGTCGGTGAACTGCCCGTAGTAGGCCGGTCTGGCGAACAACATCGGGACGCTGGTGATGCTTTGACCCACGCCGACGACGAGCAACAACACGACGATGCCCATCAGGCCGATGCGCAGCCGGTTCGATGGTTCCAGCGTTCTCATTGCGGCGTGCACCTACCCGTCGGCTGGCCGAACAGCCTGACCGTGCGGACCGGGCCGCCGGCCTGCAGCCCGTTGATCTTGAGCGTGAGGTCGCAGGCATAGAAGTTCACGAAGTCGCCGTAGGAGCCGATGCCTCGCCCGATCAGGTTCAATGCCGTCGGCACCTTGTGGAGGTAGTCGTCGAGCTGATCACGCTGATCGATGAGCGGCTGCTGAATCGCGTCCAGGTAGCCAATGCTCTTGTGCAGCAGAGAGCGGTCCTCGGCCAGCAGATCGGCCACCGTTCCGGCGGCGTTGCTGATGTTCGCGGTCCCGGCCGCCAGCGGGTCGGCGTGGTCCTTCAGCCCGGTGATCAGCACCTCGAAGTTGTTGACGGTCTGGTCGAATTCCTTGCGGTGCTGAACCGTCGTGTCCAGCACGATGTTCAGGTTCTTGACCACCTCGCCGATCGCCTGGTCACGCTCGCCGATCTGGGTGGTCAGTTGCGCGGTCTGGTCGAGGATGTCGTTGATGGTGCCGCCTTGACCCTGGAAAACGGTGATGAGCGCCGACGCGATGGTGTTGACCTTTTCCGGGTCCAGCGCCCGAAACAGTGGCTTGAAACCACCGATCAGTGCGTCGAGGTCCAGCGCCGGCGACGTTCGCGACAGCGGGATGAATCCACCCGGCTGCAAGACCTGGTCAGCGCCCTCACCCTCGCCGCGCTTGAGCTCCAGGTAGCGGTTGCCGATCAGGTCGAGGTAGCGGATCTGTGCGGTCGTCGACTGATACAGCGGCACCGCGCGGTCGACGTCGAACTCCACCCGCGCCCGCTTGCCGCCTTCGACCAGTTGCACCGATCTGACCTTGCCGATCTCCACCCCCGAGGCGCGAACGAACTGGCCTGGCCGCAGCCCGCTGACGTTGCTGAACTCCGCCGAGTACCCATTGTTACGGTCGAAGCGCATCTGACCGAACACCACGACGATCATCACGGTGAACAGCAGCAGCACCAACGAGACGATGCCGAGTTTGATAACGGTGCCGGTGAGTTTCATGGGTTGATCGTGTTATCCCCCACCTGGCGGCCCCACACGTACTCGATCGCGTAGGGCGAACCGGTGTCTAGGTGGTTATAAGGCGCAAGGCTGTTGCCGGTGTCCATCACCAACTCGGGCGCGGGCCACAGGTCATGGGTGATGTGCTGCCAGCAACCCGGCGCACCCCCCGGCCCACCGCGAGCGTTGATCCGTGGCAGATTTTCCGGATAGATGTAGGGATTCGGCGCCCCGCCTACCAATCCGGCCACCCCTGCGAGTCCCCCGGTGAGCGGCACTGCGAGCCCTAGGAGGGTTGCCGCCGATAGAGGGTTCAGTAGCAGCCCCAGCCCTGATAGCAGCTCGGTATGGGCGTTTAGCGAGTAGCCGTTGCCCCCGAGGAACGTTCTGGTTTTGGGTTCGATGTCGTGATAGTTGCGCAGGGTGCAGTAGATCGCCGGGCTGTAGGTGTCCAGCAGCTGGGCCGACGGCACCAGGTCGGCGGCTCCACGCGCCAGATACGGCCCGCCCCGCTCGAAGATGTCCGCGCCGGTGTTGCCGAACCCGGCCGCCGACAACAGCGCGGAGTCCAAATCCTTTTGCTGCTGGTTAAGGGTGCGCGACGTAATCACCGCATTGTTCAGGAAATCGAACAAGTCGGGCGCGGCGTTGGCGTAGGTGTCGCCCAGCGCCGCCAACTGCTGGATGTCGTGCCGGATCTGCGGCATCTGCGGGTTGACGTCGTCGAGGATCGCGTTGCCGTTGACGATCGACTGTCCGAACTTGTCGCCCAACCCGGTCAGCGATTGCGCGGCCGCGCTCAGCGTCAGGTTCAGCTTGACCGGATCCACCTTCTCCGCGATCGAGGTGATGGTCTGGAACAACGTGTTGATCTCCGTCGTCACCGACCGGGCGTCGATCACAGTCTGCGGTGTGATCCTTTGCTGCGACGGGTTTTTCGGCGTCGTCAACGACACGTACTTGCCGCCGAACACGGTGGTCGCCTCGATGTCGGCGTCCACGTTGGCCGGAATCAGGGATAGGTATTTCGGATAGACATCCAGGGTGAATTTCGCGGCCGGCTTGCCGTCACGCTCGGTCTCCGAGATGGTGGCCACCCGGCCGATCTGCACCCCGTTGTAGGTGACCTTCGAGCCGGGATCCATCACCAACCCGGCCCGGGAAGCCACCATCGTCAACTTTGTCTTGGTGGTGAAGTCCCCCCTGAACTGCCCGTACACCAAGGACAGAATCAACGCGCCGACGACCAACAATCCGAGGCCGGCCCACTTGTAGGGCGGGTTCCGTGGCGCGTTGGTCTTTGCCGGCGTTGCCATGGCGCTACACCGTGAGTGCGAAGTTGGGATTGACGCCGTACAGCGCCAACGCGGCGGACAAAACGACAACGTTCACCGACACCAGCGACAAACGCATCGAGCGGCCGACGCCCTCGCCGACGCCGACCGGCCCGCCGCTGGCGTTGTAGCCGTAGTAGCAGTGCGTGATCATCACGACCGCCGTGATGATGATGGCCTCCAGGAATGACCAGAACACGTCATCGGGGCGCAGGAACGTCCGGAAGTAGTGCTCGTAGGTGCCGTTGGACTGTCCGTAGAGCACCGTGGTGGTGAGCTGTGGGGACAGGAACGACATGATCATTGCCAGCGCGTAGATCGGGATGATCACGACCAGCCCGGCCATGATCCGCGTGGTCGCCAAAAACGAGATCGACTTGATGCCCATTACTTCCAGGGCGTCGATCTCTTCGCTGATTCGCATGGCTCCGAGCTCCGCGGTAGCGCCGGCGCCGACGGTGGCGGCCATCGCGATACCGGTGACGACCGGGGCGGCGATACGCACGTTGATCAGTGCGGCGAAGAAGCCGGTGAACGCCTCGACACCGATGTTTCCCAGCGTCGCGAAGCCCTGGATGGCGACCAGGGAGCTGCCGGACAGCGTCACGAAACCGACGATCGCGACGGTCCCGCCGACGACGGCCATGGCACCGGTACCCATGCCGATCTGGGCGATCAGTCGCAGTGTCTCTTTGCGGTAGCGGGACAGCGCATGCGGGATGTGCCCGATGGCAACCATTCCGAACCACGCCAGCTGACCGATGCCGCCCAGTCCTCGGCCGGCAGCACCGCCATATCGATTCAGATTTTCGGCTGCCCTCGGAAAGCGGGCGCGCAGTACGGCGGCGGTCGACATGTCAGTGCCCCGTCCCGAATCGCACGCCGATGGTGGTCAGTATCACGTTGACCGCGTACAACGCGACAACGCATAGCACCACGGTTTCGTTGACGGCGGTGCCCAGGCCCTTGGAACCGCCGCGCACGGTCAGCCCGCGGAAACAGCCGACCAAACCGGCGATCAGGCCGAATATCGCGGCTTTGATCGTCGCGATGACCACCTCGGGGAGGCCGGTAATGGCGGTCAGGGTGGCGAGATAAGCGCCGCCCGACACATTCTGCAGGTAGACGCCGAACAGGTAGCCGCCCACCAGGCCGACGGTGATGACCAGGCCGTTGAGCAGTGTGGCCACCAGGGTGGCAGCGATGACCCGAGGCACCACCAGCCGGTGGATCGGGTCGATGCCGAGCACCTCCATCGCGTCGATCTCCTCGCGGATGGTGCGGGCGCCCAGGTCGGCGCAGATGGCTGTGGACCCGGCGCCGGCGACAACCAGCACGGTGGTCAGTGGTCCGAGCTGGGTGACCGCACCGATCGCTGCGCCCGCACCGGAAAGGTCGGCGGCGCCGAACTGGGCCAGCAGAACGTTGAGGGTGAAGATGAGAAGGACGGTCAGCGGGATGGAGACCATGATGGTGGGCAGGAACGCCACCCTCATGATGAACCAGCACTGCAGGATGAACTCGCGCCACTGGAACGGCCAGCGAAAGAGCGCACTTCCGGTCAGGACGCACATCCGGAAGAAGCCACCGATGAGGGTTAGCGGCGTCTGCAGTTGGTCGCGCAGGTACCCGAGCGCATGCGGACGCGTCGACGTCGTCACCACTCCCCCCTCACGCCGGCACCGCGTGCCTTGCGGCCCCGCGGAGGATCGTGTCGCACGCCTCCTCCTTGCCCCGACCCTACGTGTGTGGCCCCCGTCTCCCTACCCATGGGTAGTAACGAGGACCACAGGAATGTACCCGATGGCCGTGCAGGTGTGAACTGGATCACCACAATTAACCCTTCGTCAACAGAGGGCAAACGTTACTGTTTCTGGCTGTTTTCCTCTCCATTTGTTAGATCGATTGATGCAGAACGGCTTTCAACCTGATTGACCGCCCCCGTAGCGCGTGCGCAGTTCGGTCTTGAGCACCTTCCCAGCGGGGTTGCGGGGCAGCGCATCGACGATCTCGAGCGCCTTGGGGTGCTTATAGCGCGCGAGCCGTTCGCCCAGGAACTCGGCTAAATCCTCGAGCCGCAGCCGGTCGTCGGTGATGGCGGCGATGGCGATCGGCACTTCACCCCACGTGTCGTGGGTTTGGCCGATGACCGCAACTTCGACGATGCCGGGATGGCCTGCGAGCACGTTCTCCACTTCGGCGCAGTAGATGTTCTCGCCGCCGGAGATGATCATGTCCTTCTTGCGATCCACCACCCAGACGTAGCCCTCCTCGTCCATCCGAACGAGGTCACCGGAATGGAACCAACCGCCCGCGAAGGCTTCAGCCGTCGCCTCCGGGTTGTTCCAGTAGCCACTCATCAATGTTGGTGCCCGGTAAACGATTTCGCCTACCTCGCCGACCGGCACATCGTTCATGTTCTCGTCGACCACCCGGGCAGCGACCGTCGGGATCACCTTGCCAACCGATCCGCGTTTGCGGATCGCATCTTCGCCGAGCAGCACGCAGGTGACCGGCGACATCTCGGTCTGACCGAACGCGGCCAATATCTGTGTTCCGGGGAACGTTGCCGACATCTCCCGCAGCAGCGCATCCGGCGCCGGCGCAGCCCCCCACGACATGACCCGCAACCTCAGGTCACGGGGTCTGGCCTGCTGCTCGGTGCATACCGCCTGCCACTGCGCGGGCACCAAGAAGATGCCGGTGACCTTCCCCGCCGCCAGCACGTCGAGCAACTGGCCGGGGTCGAACGCGCCGAGCGGATAGATCACCGTGGGCACGCCCAGAAGCAACCCGCCCAGCATGTTGCCGATTCCGGCGATGTGGAAAAACGGGACGCCGATGAAACCCACGTCGCTGTTGATGTCGGCGCCGTTGGTGTAGAGGCCGCTCATCGTCTGGCCGGTCAAATTGGTGTGGGTCAGCACGGCGCCCTTCGGGCGACCCGTGGTGCCCGAGGTGTACATGATCAATGCCGGCGAATCGTTGGGGACGTCGACTGGCTCGGGCCGCTGACCTTCCTCGCCGACCAGCTCGTCGTAATCGAACACCGTGTCGTCGGTTGAGCCGCCGGCCACCACGATCATGTCCAGCAGCGGCTGGATAGCGCGGACACCGGTGGCCACCGGGGCCAGCACCGCCTCCGCGATCATCACGCGTGCTTCGCAATCCTCTACCAGGAGGGCGATTTCGGCGGCGGTGAGCCGGAAGTTCAGCGGCACCGCGATGGCCCCAAGTGAATTTGCGGCCAGCACCGATTCGATGAATTCGGTGCGGTTGAGCATCAGGATCATGACCCTGTCGCCGAAACCGACTCCCCGCCGGCTCAGCGCGCCGGCCAGCGCAGCGACCCGATTCTGTAGTTGCGCCCACGTCATCGTGTTGCCCAGGAATCTCAGCGCCGTCTCGTTGGGCTGCATCAACGCGTGCCGTTCAAGCTGGTTGACCCAGTTCTGCCGACGGGCCAGGTAGGGCTGCTCGTTAGGCTGCGGCGCGCGAGTCAGGTGGCTGGCCAATTGCGCGGTCACGTGCCCCGTCCCTGCACTCGCATATCCCGTCCCGTCACTCGCGCACCCCTTGCGCCAGGTTGATATTTGATAAAACATGGTGTTATCTGGGTCACATTAGGGCTTAAACGCCCTGGTGACAAGTCCCTTGACAGAGCCTACTTAGCCCCTTGCAGCCCCCCGAAAGCCCCCTGAAAGCCCTGGCAGTTCACGTGAACGCACCCACATCCACGCAGCCTTCCCGCCAGCCGCAGAAGCGGCGGCCGCTGCGCCGGGCCCAGTTGTCCGACGAAGTGGCGGGCCACCTTCGGGCCGCGATCATGTCCGGGTCGTTGCGCCCCGGAACTTTCATCCGCCTCGACGAGACGGCCGCCGAGCTCGGGGTCAGTGTCACGCCGGTGCGCGAGGCCCTGCTGAAACTGCGCGGCGAGGGCATGGTCCAGCTCGAGCCGCACCGGGGCCACGTCGTGTTGCCATTGAGCCGACAGGACATCGATGACATCTTCTGGCTGCAGGCAACGATCGCCCGGGAAGTGGCCGCCGCGGCCACCACGCACATCACCGACTCCGAAATCGATGAGCTTGACCGGATCAACGATGCGCTTGCGACGGCCATCGGATCCGGCGACGCCGAGACTATCGCGGGGCTCGAGTTCGCATTTCA
>CAVPVJ010000007.1:0-4757 GCA_963709125.1 uncultured Actinomycetota bacterium | reverse complement strand
TAGGTGTACGGGAGCAGTGATCGAAACCTGTGGATGACCCTTCGGCCAGGGCGGCATGAAAGTGGGCGCACCTTCCCGGGGATGACCATAGGTCGCCTAAAACACCCCGGTCCGCAAAAACTAAGCGGGAGCGAGAAGCTGGCTCAGCGCCCAGTGCGGGTCGGGCGGGGATTGACTAGCCTTCCGTGGGCCACGAGCGATCCGTGTTGCTTGAGGCGCTGAGTGCGGATATTGACCTCGTAGCTGACGATCTCCGCGATCTGCCCGAGTTCCTCGCTGAGGTACCGGTACAGGTCGTCGGTGTCTCGGCAGATGGCAATCGCCATCAGGTTTTTGGATCCACTCGTGGCGCCGGCGAAGGCGATGTGGTGGTGCGCCGCGATACGCTCGCCTATGCGGTGTATGTCGCCGGGCGCGACCGTCAGCCACAGCATGGCGCTGAGCTGGTGGCCGAGCCGCTCGGGTAACACGTCGACGTCGTAGAGCAGCGCTCCGGACGCTTCTAGTGCCGCGATTCGCCGGCCCACTCGCGCCACCGACCAGCCAGTGCGTGCGGCAAGCTTCGACTGGGGGGTGCGGCCGTCCTCGGCGAGTGCCTCGAGGATCGGGCGGTCCTCGGTGGCGGGCAGGGATCGTTGATCGCAGGACACCGGGCCGGTTCGCTCGGCCAGGATCTGTTCAGCTTGCTGATCGGAGAGCCTGTGGCCGTAGCCGGTCCACGGCGCGCTTGCGGGGTGGCCGAACGAATGCAGCAGCAGATCGATGGTGATGTCGCTGACCGCGGTTGTTCGTGGCAGTAGCTGCAGCAGGAGATCCTCACGATTATCGCCCAGCGGTGCACGGATGACGCAGACCAGATCAGTCCATCCCGCCAGCACGTTGGCGTGGGATACATCTGGCCGGCGCACCAGCGCGTCGGCCAGCTGCGGTATACGGTCAGGTGCGGCGCGCATCCGGCACACCCAGCTCGCTTCGCCATCTACCCACCGGTTCTCCAACCCGACAACGCGCACCACGCCGTCGCGGCGCAGCCGATGGTAGCGCCGGGCGACCGTTGGCTCGGTGGCCTCGACCACGGCGGCGATCCGGCGAAACGACACCCGGGGCGCTAACTGCAGGGCATGCAGAATCTTCGCGTCCAGCTGGTCAATCACGAGGGAAAGTATGCGCCACGGCCCGGCTAAATGAGGACTTATCCCCATTACCAGCTGATTTATCGCTATTTCAACGCCATCGCTGTCAGCCTGGAGTCCATGGACCTGACAGGCAACACCGTTTTGGTCACCGGCGGCGGCAGCGGAATCGGCCGCGGCCTGGCCGAAACCCTGCATCGGGCGGGCAACCGGGTAGTAATCGCCGGACGCCGTCGCGACGCGCTGCGGGCCGTCGCCGAGACCAACGCGGGCATCGAATGGCGTCATCTGGATCTGGCCGAGCCGGCCAGCATCGCCGGGTTAGCCGCCGAACTGACTGGCAGCCACCCCGGTCTGAACGTCCTGGTCAACAACGCGGGCGTCATGCACACTGAGGACCTGTTGACCGGCGATGCCGACCTAGCCGAGACCGCCGAGACGACGGTGGCGGTCAACCTGCTTGGCCCGATGCGGCTCACCGCGGCACTACTGCTTACTCTGCTCGGGCAACCGCACGCCGCGATCGTCAACGTCACCTCCGCTTTGGCGTTCGTACCCAAAGCGGCCGCGCCGAGCTACTCCGCAACCAAGGCGGGCCTGCACTCCTACACGCAGTCGCTGCGCCGCCAATTGCGCGGAACTTCGGTCCAGGTGATCGAGATCATCCCGCCGCAGGTCGAGACCGACATGCTCGCCGGCCACGATTACGGTCCCGACGTGATGTCGTTGAATGCCTTTGTCGCCGAGACGGTTTCGCTGCTGAAAAACCAGCCAGACGCCGCCGAGATCGTGGTCGCCGCCGCCAAACGGGTGCGAGTCGCCACCCGCGACGGCCACTACGACGACATCTTCGATGCAGTGAACCCCTGAGGAGCGATCACCATGCACATCGGAATCGGATTGCCCAGCCATATCGCGCACGTGCCGGGACCCCTGACCGCCCAGTGGGCCCGCCGAGCCGAGCAGCGCGGCTTCGACGAACTGGCAGCGATCGACCGGCTGGTTTACGAAAGCCTCGACTCGATCGTAGCGCTGTCGGTGGCCGCAGGCGCGACCACCGACACCGGGTTGATGACCAACGTGCTGCTGGCTCCGCTGTACCCGCCGGTGCTGCTGGCCAAGCAAGTCACCACCCTCGCCGACGTATCCGGCGGCCGGCTCGTCCTCGGCCTGGGCATCGGGAGCCGACCCGACGACTACACCGCGGTCGGCGTGGACTATCGGCGGCGCGGGCGCATCCTCGATGAGACCGTGGCCCTGCTGCGCGACACGTGCGACGCCAAAACCGTTACGGGAGATAAGGCGCTTAACCCGGCACCGGTACGCATTCCGATCCTGTTCGGCGGACGCGCGGACGCGACGGTCCGCCGCGCCGTGACGATCGGTGACGGCTGGACCGCCGGAGCGCTGCGCGATTACGCCAACCAGTCCGTGCTCGCCGACCGGGTGCGCTCGGCGTGGTCAGAGACGAACCGGGCGGGGCGCCCGCGGCTTCAGGCCAGCGTCAACTTCGCCTTCGGCGATGCCGGCACCGTCGCCGCCGGTCGTACGCACCTGCAGAGCTACTACGGCTTCAAGCCCGACTACGCCGCCCTCAACGTCGCCGACATGCTCACCTCGCCCGACGAGGCAGCACAGACCGTACGCGCCTACCACGACCTAGGCTTCGACGGACTCGTGTTCTACCCCTGCGTCGCGAATATCGACCAGGTCGACCGCCTAGCCGACGCGGTTCTGTGATGACTGCTTCTGACACGCAGGGCATTCCATTCGCTGTACTCCGAGATGCATGGGGATCAGGACTCATTCAGCGAGAACACGCCACAGCCGCAACCAAGGCTCCAGCAACCAGATCGGAGATCGCCTGAAACACCCCGATCCACAGGTCTGGACAATTCCTCGGTGTACGGGGCCTTGCCGAGCGGCCCGCGTCGTCGACGGCTGGAAGAATGGCGAGCAGAACTTGCTTTCCGGGAGAAGGGGAAATGGGCATGCCGCGTACCGACAACGATTCCTGGGACATCACTCAAAGCGTGGGATCGACGGCACTGGGTGTTGCCGCGGCGCGCGCCGCGGAGACTGAGAGTGAAGATCCGCTCATCAATGACCCGTTCGCGCGCGTGTTCATCGACGCGGCGGGTGAGGGCTTGTGGAGCATCTATGGCGACCCCAAGCTATTGGCCAAGGCGCTCGAGATCGAACCCGAGGTGCAGCAGCGGTTGCAACTGATGGTCGACTTCATGGCCACCCGGACGGCGTACTTTGATGAGTTCTTTCTCAATGCCGCCGACGCCGGGGTTCGGCAGGTGGTGATTTTGGCGGCCGGTCTGGACGCACGCAGCTGGCGGCTGCCGTGGCCCGACGGCACGGTCGTCTACGAGCTGGATCAGCCGAAGGTGCTGGAATTTAAGTCGGCCACCTTGCGCCAGCACGGCGCGCACCCGAAGGCGCAATTGGTAAACGTCCCGATAGATCTTCGCAACGATTGGCCAACGGCGCTGCAGGAAGCTGGCTTTGACACGTCGCGACCGGCCGTCTGGTCAGCGGAGGGGCTGGTGCGCTACCTGCCCGCGCAGGCCCAGGACCTGTTGTTCGAACGCATACACCAGCTCAGCGCGCCGGGAAGTTGGCTGGCCTCCAATGTACCGGGCGAAGGCTTCACCGATCCTGACCGCATTTTGCGCCAGCGCGAGGACACGCAGCGTATCCGTGCTACCGCTGCCAAGCTGGTCAATGCCGAGATAACCGACTACGACGACCTCTGGTACCCCGAGGCGCGCACACCCGTCGACGGCTGGCTGCGCGACCACGGCTGGGACGTGTCGGCAGCAACTTTCGAGGAGTTGATGGCTCGTTATGGTCGCAGCGTTCCACCCGGGTGCGAAGAGTCTATGCCGCCCACCCTTTACGTATCCGGGCAGCGAAAAGGCCTCTAAGTGAGCTGATCCCGCTCGGTAACCCGTTCCGGCGCCCCAAATCTGTTCGCTATTAACAACGAATTCGATGGGCGCCCCAAGCGCAGCGTTCGCTTGATGGCCTTACTCAATGACCCGTTTCTAGCCTGTTATTTAACAACATGATTCAGATAGTTTACTCCGCAGATGTCGTGGATTAAAAGTTGGCGTAGGAAATATATGGAGGATCGCCGCATCGATAGTCGTGATGAGCGCCGGTCTTTGGCTCGCTGGTTTGGGGGCGGCAGGCGTCGCCGATGCCCGCTGCCACGACGATCACTGGCGTGACGGCGGCCCTCGCGACCAGGGGCACTGGCGCTAGTTGCGGCGCGGTGGCTAGCGAACACCGGTCGTGATGACGACCCGCTGGTCAGCGTCCTTGTCATTCCATGCTGCTGCGACGTCGGTTAATGGCACCGCCCGCGCGTCAATGCTTAAGGCGCCGCTGGTGATTTCGGTGACGAGGGCGGGCAATTCGGCCACGATGTCGCGAGTTGGTACCGACCCCTGTCCGCTTCCGACGATTTGCATTCGGACGGCGCGTAGCGCTGCGGAAGCAATCTCGGCCGAAGGGCCACCGACCGAACCGATCTCGATCCAGCTCAGCGGGTGTCCAGGGTCGGAGCGATTGCCGGCGATTCCGGCCATCACTTCGGCTGTGATCGGCCCC
>CAVPVJ010000006.1:0-24047 GCA_963709125.1 uncultured Actinomycetota bacterium | reverse complement strand
TCAGGTCCACCCAGGGCGGCTCAGAACGAAGCCATGCACAGTTTCAACGCCTTCGTCTTGGTGTCGTTGAGCTGGTCGACCCGCTTGTTGAACTCCCCCGTCGGCGCATGTGTGCCGATCGCGTTCGCCACCGCGTGGGCCGCGTCGACATAGGCGTTGAACTCATCCCGCAGCTGCGACGACAGCACGTCGCTCAAACTGCTGGTAACCGTCGAGGCGCTGTCGTTGAGCGCACCGACGGCCGGGCCCTCGGCGGGACCGGTGCTGCGGCCGGCGTTGTACGCCGCGACGAATTCATTCACCTTGTCGATTGCGTTCTTGCTGCTGGTGGCGAGCGACTCGCACGCGGTGCGAACCACCTTGGTGGTCAGCGACTGTTGCCGCTGCGATTCCCGGACGCTGGATGTGGCCGCCGATTCCGACACCGACGAGGAAACCGACTGCCGGTAGGCCGGGGCGACCTTTGTGTTGGGGGTGGCCGTGCCGCCGGTGACGGAGGTGCACCCGACGATCCCGATCAGCGCAACCGCGACGCAGCCCAGCGCCAGGGCGCCTCGCCTGGGGAATCCGGTGAGCACGGTTCGTGACGTTACCGGGTCAGGGCGAACCCAACGACTTGACTGCGGCTACGCGGCCGGGGCGCCAGTGCGGCACGATAGGGGGACGAACACGCACGCAGCACCCACGCAGGTACCCCGCCAACTGAGGAGCGGAAGTTGACCACCGAGTTCGCGCGCCACGATCTGGCCAAAAACCCAGGCAACGGAAGCGAACCCGACCGCGTCCGGGTGATCCGGGAAGGGGTGGCGTCCTACCTGCCCGACATCGACCCCGAGGAGACGTCGGAGTGGCTGGAGTCCTTCGATGACCTGCTGGAGCGCTCGGGGCCGGCGCGGGCGCGCTACCTGATGTTGCGGCTGCTGGAACGCGCCGGCGAGCTGCGGGTGTCAATCCCGGCGTTGACCTCGACCGACTACGTCAACACCATCCCGACCGAGCTGGAACCGTGGTTCCCCGGCGACGAGGACGTCGAACGTCGCTACCGGGCGTGGATCAGATGGAATGCGGCCATCATGGTGCACCGCGCCCAGCGCCCGGGCGTCGGTGTGGGCGGCCACATTTCGACTTACGCGTCCTCGGCAGCGCTCTATGAGGTCGGCTTCAACCACTTTTTCCGTGGCAAGTCGCATCCCGGCGGCGGGGACCAGGTGTTCATCCAGGGCCACGCCTCCCCCGGGATTTACGCGCGCGCCTTCTTGGAAGGCCGGTTGAGCACCGAGCGGCTAGACGGCTTCCGGCAGGAGCACAGCCACCCCGGCGGCGGGTTGCCGTCCTACCCGCATCCGCGGCTGATGTCCGACTTCTGGGAATTCCCCACCGTGTCGATGGGTCTGGGCCCACTCAATGCCATCTACCAGGCGCGGTTCAACCACTACCTGCATGACCGCGGCATCAAGGACACCTCCGATCAGCACGTGTGGTGCTTCTTGGGCGACGGCGAAATGGACGAGCCGGAGAGCCGCGGGTTGTCCCACATGGGTGCCCTCGAAGGTCTGGACAACCTGACCTTCGTCATCAACTGCAACCTGCAGCGCCTCGACGGCCCGGTACGCGGCAACGGCAAGATCATCCAGGAGCTGGAGTCGTTCTTCCGGGGCGCCGGCTGGAACGTCATCAAGGTGGTGTGGGGCCGCGAATGGGACACCCTGCTGCACGCCGATCGCGACGGCGCGCTGGTGAACCTGATGAACACCACCCCCGACGGCGACTTCCAGACCTATAAGGCCAACGACGGCGGCTATGTGCGCGACCACTTCTTCGGGCGCGACCCGCGCACCAAGGCGTTGGTGGAAAGCCTCAGCGATCAAGAGATCTGGAATCTCAAGCGCGGTGGCCACGACTACCGCAAGGTCTACGCCGCCTATCGGGCAGCCATCGAGCACAAGGGACAGCCGACGGTGATCCTGGCCAAGACCATCAAGGGCTACACGCTGGGCAAGCACTTCGAGGGCCGTAACGCCACCCACCAGATGAAGAAGCTCACGCTGCAGGATCTCAAGGATTTCCGCGACCGCGAGCGCGTCCCGATCAGCGACGCTCAGCTGGAGGAAAACCCTTACCTGCCACCGTATTACCACCCCGGCCCGGACGCCCCGGAAATTCGTTACATGCTCGACCGCCGCCGCACCCTCGGGGGCTTTCTCCCCGAGCGCCGGACAAAAGCCAAGGTCCTGAAGTTGCCCGGGCGCGACATCTACGCCCCGCTGAAGAAGGGGTCCGGCAGCCAGGCGGTCGCCACCACCATGGCGATAGTGCGAACATTCAAAGAAGTGTTGCGGGACAAAGAGATCGGTCCGCGCATCGTTCCGATCATCCCCGACGAGGCGCGCACCTTCGGGATGGACTCGTGGTTTCCGTCATTGAAGATCTACAACCGCAACGGTCAGCTTTACACTGCCGTGGACGCCGAATTGATGTTGGCGTACAAGGAGAGTGTGACCGGCCAGATCCTGCACGAGGGCATCAACGAAGCGGGCTCGACGGCGTCGTTCACCGCGGCCGGCACGTCGTACGCGACGCACAACGAGCCGATGATCCCGATCTACATCTTCTATTCGATGTTCGGTTTCCAGCGCACCGGCGATGGCTTTTGGGCCGCGGCCGACCAGATGACGCGCGGCTTCGCACTCGGAGCCACCGCCGGGCGCACCACGCTGACCGGCGAAGGCCTGCAGCACGCCGACGGGCAGTCGTTGTTGCTGGCCGCCACCAATCCGGCAGTGGTCGCCTACGACCCGGCGTTCGCGTTCGAAATCGCGTACATCGTGGAAAGCGGGCTGGCCCGGATGTTCGGCCAGGACCCGGAGAACGTGTTCTTCTACATCACCGTCTACAACGAGCCCTACGTGCAACCGCCGGAGCCGGAGAATTTCGATCCCGAAGGGGTGCTGCGGGGCATCTACCGGTATCGCGCGGCCACCGAGCGGCGCAGCAACACGGCGCAGATCCTGGCCTCCGGGGTGTCGATGCCCGCCGCGCTCAAGGCAGCGGAGATGCTGGCCGCCGAGTGGGACGTCGCCGCCGACGTCTGGTCGGTGACCAGTTGGGGTGAGCTGAACCGCGACGGGGTGTCGATCCAGAAAGCGCAGCTGCGGCACCCCGACCGGCCGGCCGGTGTGCCCTACGTCAGCAAGGCCCTTGCCGGAGCCACCGGGCCGGTGATCGCCGTATCGGACTGGATGCGCGCGGTGCCCGAGCAGATCCGGCCGTGGGTACCGGGCACCTACGTCACGTTGGGCACCGACGGATTCGGCTTTTCCGACACCCGGCCCGCCGCGCGGCGCTACTTCAACACCGACGCAGAGTCGCAGGTGGTAGCGGTGCTGGAGGCACTGGCCCGTGATAGCGAAATCGACCCGTCGGTGCCGGTGGCGGCGGCGCGTCAGTACAAGATCGACGATGTGCGGGCCGCTCCGGCGCAGACGTCCGATCCCGGTCCAGGGGCCTGAGGGTCATAAGGCTTTACTAAGACACACAGCCCTCTTTGGGGGAAACTTCCAGAAAATGGGCGTAAGTTTTAGGGATGAGCGACAACCAGTCCATTCCGCTTGGGAAACCGCGGTTGCCGCTCGACCTGGTGGAGACGGTGCCCGACTCCCTGCTGCGCACACTGAAGCAGTATTCCGGCCGGCTGGCCACCCAGGCTGTCGCGGTCATGCAGGAGCGGTTGCCGTTCTTCGCGGAGATGGAAGCCTCTCAACGCGCCAGCGTCGCCCTGGTGGTGCAGACCGCGGTGGTGCATTTCGTCGAGTGGATGCAGGACCCGCACAGCGACGTCAGCTACACCGCGCAGGCATTCGACCTGGTACCGCAGGACCTGCGGCAACGCATCGCACTGCGGCACAGCGTGGACATGGTGCGCGTCACCATGGAGTTCTTCGAGGAAGTCGTGCCGCTACTGGCCCGCTCCGAAGAGCAGTTGACCGCCCTCACGGTGGGCATTCTGAAGTACAGCCGCGATCTGGCATTCACCGCCGCGACGGCCTATGCCAACGCGGCCGAAGCGCGGGGCACCTGGGACAGCCGGATGGAGGCCAGCGTCGTCGACGCGGTGGTGCGCGGCGACACCGGCCCCGAGTTGCTTTCCCGCGCCGCAGCATTGAACTGGGACACCACCGCGCCCGCGACGGTCGTGGTCGGAACCCCGGCGCCCGGTCGCGCGGACGGCAAGGACCCTCAGGACCCTAGAGACCCCAAGAACACCGCCGCCAGCGAGTGGGCCAGCCAGTACGTCCGCGATGTCGCTGCGACCCACGGCCGGGCGGCGCTGACCGACGTGCACGGCACCTGGCTGGTGGCAATCGTGTCCGGGCGCGTCGTCGCCGACCGAAAAGTTCCTGGGTGACCTGCTGGCCGCGTTCTCCGACGGCCCCGTCGTCATCGGGCCGACGGCACCCATGCTGACCGCGGCCCACCACAGCGCCAGCGAGGCGATTTCGGGGATGAACGCCGTGGCCGGCTGGAGCGGAGCGCCTCGGCCCGTGCTGGCCCGAGAACTCCTGCCCGAACGCGCCCTGATGGGTGATGCGTCGGCGATCGTTGCATTGCATACCGATGTCATGGGCCCACTGGCCGACGCCGGGCCGACGTTGATCGAGACTCTGAGCGCTTATCTGGACTGTGGCGGGGCGATTGAGGCCTGCGCCCGCAAGTTGTTCGTTCATCCAAACACCGTGCGATACCGCCTCAAGCGGATCACCGACTTCACCGGCCGCGATCCCACCGACCCGCGCGATGCGTATGTCCTGCGGGTGGCGGCGACGGTGGGCCAGTTGAACTACCCGACACCTCATGGCGTCGGCAATAACGCCCTGACTCCGCTTCCGCTCCCGGTCAGAGCGGGTCGCATCGGAGTGTCTTAACGCTTTCTGGGCCCGATCCGGGCGATAGTGATACAGCCGACAGATAGCGCCGGGGTCACAAACATGTAGCTTAACGGGGGGTTTTGTGGGATACATACAAAAACCTAAGACAAGGTTCATAATCTGTTACACCACGCAAAACCGTTTCCACAGTGTTCTCTTAAACACGTGATCGCATTACTTGCGCCCGGACAGGGCTCGCAGACCGAGGGAATGCTGTCGCCGTGGCTGGAACTGCCAGGCGCAGCGGACCAGATCGCGTCGTGGTCCAAGGCCAGTGGCCTGGATCTGGCGCGGCTGGGAACCACCGCCTCGTCCGAGGAGATCACCGACACCGCGGTCGCTCAGCCGTTGATCGTTGCGGCCACCCTGCTGGCTTTTCAGGAGCTGAGGGGGCGCGCCCTGCTCAGCGGCAGGGAGCTTATCGTGGCCGGTCACTCGGTCGGCGAAATCGCGGCCTACGCCATCGCCGGTGTCATCGGCACCGATGACGCCGTTTCGCTGGCCGCGACCCGCGGCGCCGAGATGGCCAAGGCGTGCGCCGCCGAGCCCACCGGCATGTCCGCGGTGCTCGGAGGCGACGAGGCCGACGTACTCACCCGGCTCGAGCACCTGGACCTGGTCGCGGCGAACCGTAACGCCGCCGGCCAGATCGTCGCCGCCGGCCCGCTGACCGCGTTGGAAAAGCTCGCCGAAGACCCACCGGCCAAGGCCCGGGTGCGCGCCCTAGGCGTGGCCGGAGCGTTCCACACCAGCTACATGGCGCCGGCTCTGGACGGCTATGCCGCCGCGGCGGCCGCCATCGCGACCGCCGAACCCACTGCCACGCTGCTGTCCAACCGCGACGGACAACCGGTCACCTCAGCGGCCGCGGCCATGGACGCGTTGGTCGCTCAGCTGACCCAACCGGTGCGCTGGGACCTGTGCACCGCATACATCCGTGAGCACACCGTCACGGCGATCGTGGAGTTTCCCCCCGCGGGCACCCTCACCGGCATCGCCAAGCGCGAACTTCGGGGGGTGACGGCCCGCGCCGTCAAGTCGCCCGCGGATCTGGACGAGTTGGGCAACCTTTAACGCCCAACATCGGCATCACAAATAAAAGAGCACGTCAGTTCGATCTAACACATTAAGAAGGGAATGAGGCTGTGGCCGTCACTCAGGAAGAAATCATCGCCGGGATCGCCGAGATCATCGAAGAGGTAACCGGCATCGAGCCATCCGAGGTCACCCCGGAGAAGTCGTTCGTCGACGACCTGGACATCGACTCGCTGTCGATGGTTGAGATCGCCGTTCAGACCGAGGACAAGTACGGCGTCAAGATCCCCGACGAGGACCTCGCCGGTCTGCGTACCGTCGGCGACGTCGTCTCCTACATCCAGAAGCTCGAGGAAGAAGACCCCGACGCCGTGGGCGCGCTGCGCGCCAAGATCGAGTCGGACAACCCCGAAGCAGCTGCCAGCGTCAAGGCAAGGCTGGAAGCAGAGAGCAAGTGACCAAGCCTTCCACTGCTAACGGCGGTTACCCCAGTGTTGTGGTAACCGCTGTCGCGGCGACGACATCGCTCGCGCCGGACATCGAGAGCACGTGGAAGGGATTGTTGGCCGGCGAAAGCGGCATCCGCGTACTCGAGGACGACTTCGTCTACAAGTGGGACCTGCCCGTCAAGATCGGTGGCCACCTCAAGGAGCCCGTCGACATCCACATGGGCAGGCTGGACATGCGGCGCATGTCCTATGTGCAGCGGCTGAGCAAGTATCTGAGCGGTCAGCTGTGGGACACTGCAGGCAGCCCGGAAGTTGATCCGGACCGGTTCAGCGTGGTGGTCGGGACCGGTCTGGGCGGCGCGGAGCGGATCGTCGAAAGCTACGACCTGATGAACGAGGGCGGCCCCCGCAAGGTGTCGCCGCTGGCCGTTCAGATGATCATGCCCAACGGCGCCGCGGCGACCGTCGGGCTGCAGCTCGGTGCCCGCGCCGGGGTGATGACTCCGGTGTCGGCCTGTTCCTCGGGCTCGGAAGCCATCGTGCACGCGTGGCGCCAAATCATCATGGGTGACGCCGACGTCGCCGTCTGCGGCGGTGTGGAAGGCCCCATCGAGGCGCTGCCCATCGCGGCGTTCTCCATGATGCGGGCCATGTCGACCCGCAACGACGAACCCGAGCGCGCGTCACGGCCGTTCGACAAAGACCGCGACGGCTTCGTGTTCGGCGAGGCCGGAGCGCTGATGCTCATCGAGACCGAGGAGCACGCCAAGGCCCGCGGCGCCACGCCGCTGGCCCGATTGCTGGGAGGCGGTATCACCTCCGACGCCTTCCACATGGTCGCGCCGGACCCCAACGGCGTGCGTGCCGGCAGGGCGATGACACGGGCGCTGGAGCTGGCGGGCCTGTCGCCCAAGGACGTCGACCACATCAACGCCCACGGGACCGCGACGCCGATCGGCGATGCCGCCGAGGCGAACGCCATCCGGGTCGCCGGTTGCGAGCATGCCGCGATCTACGCGCCGAAGTCGGCGCTGGGCCACTCCATCGGTGCTGTCGGGGCGCTGGAATCGGCGCTCACCGTGCTGAGCCTGCGGGACGGCGTCATCCCGCCCACACTGAACTATGAGACCCCCGATCCCCAGATCGAGCTGGATGTTGTCGCGGGCGAACCGCGCTACGGCGATTTCCGTTATGCGATCAACAACTCCTTCGGGTTCGGCGGCCACAACGTGGCGCTCGCCTTCGGGCGTTACTGAGCGCGGAAGGAACCGAAGCAATATCCATGTCAGAGCTGGTTACGGGTAAGGCGTTACCCAATGTCGTCGTTACCGGCATTGCTATGACTACTGCGGTGGCAACCGACGCGGAAACCACCTGGAAGTTGTTGCTCGACAGCCAAAGTGGAATCCGTACCCTCGATGACCCGTACGTCGAGGAGTACGATCTGCCGGTCCGCATCGGCGGGCACCTGCTGGAGGAATTCGACAGTCAGCTGACGCGGGTCGAACTGCGCCGGATGAGTTACCTGCAGAAGATGTCCACCGTTATGGGCCGTCGGCTGTGGGAGAACGCCGGCTCGCCCGAGATCGACACCAATCGGTTGGCGGTATCCATCGGCACCGGTCTGGGCTCGGCCGAAGAGCTCGTCTTCAGCTACGACGAGATGCGCGCTCGCGGTGCGAAGGCGGTTTCTCCGCTCGCCGTACAGAAGTTCATGCCCAATGCCGCCTCCGCGGCCGTGGGGCTGGAACGGCACGCCAAGGCCGGGGTGATGACGTCGATATCAGCGTGTGCGTCCGGTTCGGAGGGCATCGCCCGTGCCTGGCAGCAGATCGTGCTCGGTGAGGCCGACGCCGCGATCTGCGGTGGCGTGGAAACAAGGATCGAGGCGGTGGCCATCGCCGCGTTCGCCCAGATGCGCATCGTGATGTCCACCAACAACGACGACCCAGCCGGTGCCTGTCGCCCGTTCGACACAGACCGCGACGGCTTCGTGTTCGGCGAGGGCGGCGCCTTGATGCTGATCGAGACCGAGGAGCATGCCAAGGCTCGGGGCGCCAACATCCTGGCGCGGCTCATGGGGGCCAGCATCACCTCGGACGGCTTCCACATGGTGGCGCCGGACCCCAACGGTGAACGTGCCGGACATGCGATCTCGCGGTCCATCCAGCTCGCGGATCTCACGCCCGGCGACATCGACCACGTCAACGCCCACGCCACCGGTACCCGGGTGGGCGACTTGGCCGAAGGTAGGGCCATCAACAACGCCCTCGGCAGTAACAAGCCGGCGGTCTACGCGCCCAAGTCCGCTCTCGGCCACTCGGTGGGTGCGGTTGGTGCGGTTGAGTCGATCCTGACCGTGATGGCGCTGCGGGATCAGGTGGTCCCGCCCACGCTGAACCTCAAGAACCTCGATCCAGAGATCGATCTCGATGTGGTAACAGGTAAGCCGCGACCTGGTAACTACCGGTATGCGGTCAACAACTCGTTCGGATTCGGCGGCCACAATGTGGCCATCACCTTTGGACGTTACTAACCCGAGCAACACCGGAATAGGAGACCTGCGGTGACAATCACAGCCCCCGCGTCGGTTGGCGAGTCGCTGGACCCGCGTGACCCGCTGTTGCGTCTGAGTAATTTCTTCGACGACGGCACCGTGCAGCTGCTGCACGAGCGTGACCAGTCCGGCGTCCTTGCCGCGGCGGGCACCGTGAACGGGTTGCGCACCATCGCGTTCTGCACCGACGGCACCGTGATGGGCGGCGCGATGGGCACCGACGGCTGCAGGCACATCGTCAACGCCTACGACACCGCCATCGAGGAGCAGAGCCCGATCGTGGGCATCTGGCACTCCGGTGGGGCCCGCCTGGCCGAAGGTGTCCGGGGCCTGCACGCGGTCGGGACGGTGTTCGAGGCCATGATCCGCGCGTCCGGTTACATTCCGCAGATCTCGGTGGTCGTCGGCTTCGCTGCCGGCGGTGCCGCCTACGGTCCCGCGCTGACCGACGTCATCGTGATGGCGCCGGAAAGCCGGGTGTTCGTCACCGGCCCCGACGTGGTGCGCAGCGTCACCGGCGAGGACGTGGACATGGCCTCGCTGGGCGGCCCGGAAACTCACCACAAGAAGTCCGGGGTATGCCACATCGTCGCCGATGACGAGCTGGACGCTTACGAGCGCGGACGTCGCCTGGTCGGATTGTTCTGCATGCAAGGGCATTTCGACCGCGACAAGGCGGAGGCCGGCGACACCGACATCCACGCGCTGCTGCCCGAGTCGGCTCGTCGGGCGTACGACGTGCACCCGATCGTGACCGCGATCCTCGATGCGGACACGCCGTTCGACGAGTTCCAGGCCAATTGGGCGCCGTCCATGGTGGTCGGGTTGAGCCGGCTGTCCGGCCGCACCGTCGGTGTGCTGGCCAACAACCCGCTTCGACTGGGCGGCTGCTTGAACTCCGAGAGCGCCGAGAAGGCAGCGCGTTTCGTGCGGCTCTGCGACGCGTTCGGGATCCCGCTGATTGTGATTGTCGATGTCCCCGGCTATCTGCCCGGTGTCGACCAGGAGTGGGGCGGCGTGGTGCGCCGCGGCGCCAAACTGCTGCACGCCTTCGGCGAGGCCTCCGTTCCGCGCGTCACGCTGGTCACCCGAAAGACCTACGGCGGGGCCTACATCGCGATGAACTCCCGCTCGCTGAACGCCACCAAGGTTTTCGCCTGGCCGGACGCCGAGGTCGCGGTGATGGGTGCGAAAGCCGCCGTCGGCATCCTGCATAAGCGGAAGCTGGCCGCAGCACCGGATCACGAGCGCGAAGCCCTGCACGACGAGCTGGCTGCCGAGCACGAGCGGATCGCCGGCGGTGTGGACAGCGCCATCGAGATCGGCGTGGTCGACGAGAAGATCGACCCGGCGCACACCCGCAGCAAGCTCAGCGAAGCACTGGCTCAGGCCCCAGCACGCCGCGGCCGCCACAAGAACATCCCCCTGTAAGTCCCCTTAGTACCGCGAGCAGACGCAAAAGCCCCCGACACGCCGGGCGTGCGGGGGCTTTTGCGTCTGCTCGCGGTACTCAGCGGCACAGGATCGCGGAAAGCGCTTGGTGTAGGGCGCTTTCAGGGTCGCCCGGGAGCCCCTCGGCCCGCCATCCGACGAAGTCGTCTGGGCGAACGAGCAGTGCGCCGCCCGGATCAAGCCCGGTAACGGCTGCCCACTCGTCGCTGCGAATGCCATGCACAGCAATCGGAATGCCGAGGTCGCCTGACACCGCGGCCGCGGCGGAGTGCCATCGGCCCGCATCGCCCGCGGTGAGCACGCCGAACCCGGAACCGAGCAGGTCGAGCGTCGAGACACGGTGGCCGCCCTGCTCCACCCAGACATGCGGGACCCGGGTGCCCGGCAGGCCGCGCAACTCCTCGACCACCTCGGCGACGTCCACGTCGGCCACACCGGGTTCGTCGGTCACCACGGCCGCCGAACGGTACCGATAGCCCACCAACAGGGCGAACATCGAGGCCTCTTCGTCGGCCGGAAGTTGCGGTCGGTCGCCTTCCAACGAGAGCAGCGCAACGGTCGGCCCGCTCAGTGACTGGCGAGCGGCAAACCGCCCCACCGGGTGCCGCTCGGCTTGATAGGTGCCAAGCAGCCCCGGCCCCGCCGTTCCCTGCAGGACGGCAGCCAGCTTCCACGCAAGATTGTGCGCGCTCTGGATCGCGGTATTGGCTCCCCCGGCTTTGAACGGCGGCATGGTGTGCGCCGAATCGCCAACGAGAAATACCCTCCCACATTGAAATTGGTCGGCTACCTGCTCGTAGGGCTGCCAGGACGCGACCTCGATGATGTCGATGTCGAGCTGCTCACCGAATGCCATGGTAAGAACTTCGCGGCAACGCTGCGGCGTGAACTGCGCCGCCGTCTCACCTTTGCCGGGTAAATAGGTGGTGATGAACATGCCGAGATCGCCCTCGGCCACGATGAAGATGCCCTGCGCGTCAGTGTTGTTGACTTGCACGCCATCTCCATCGGCAAGATGCGGGACGAGATCGCGCCAGGGTGCCCGGAAATAGATGAAGACCACGAAGATCGGCAGCGCGCCGTGCCCGGCCGTGGCGATGCCGAGCGCGCTGCGGACCGGGCTGTGCACTCCGTCGGCGGCGACGAGATAATCCGCACGGACCGTCTCCGATTCGCCGGATTCCCGGTCTCGGATGACGGCGGTGACGCCCGTCTCGTCCGATTCGAAAGAGGCCAGTTCGGTCCCGTAACGCACCTCATTGCCGGCGCGGCGGGTGGCGCTGAGCAAGATCGGCTCCAACCGGCTCTGCGGGCAATACTGCACGACGGGCTCGGGGCTCACGAGGTCGAGACCGGCGAAGATCGCGTCGATGTCGATGGCGGGTTGTTCTTCGGCGCTGTTCAAGGTCGGCTTGGTCACCATTTCGGAAACATGCTCGGCAACGGCGTGCACCTGTTGGCTCAGACCAAGCCCGCGCAGGATCTCCAAGCTGCGGAAGCTGAGGTTGCGCGCCTTCGGGTACAGGAAGACTTCGCGCCGCCGTTCGACCAGCAGCGACCGGACGCCGTGCTGCCCAAGCAACGCCGAGGTGGCCAGTCCGCCGGCACCCGCGCCGACGACCAGCACAGGTATTCGCATGATGGAAGCCACCACCAAATGATCGCTCATGTTCGCTGACGCTGGCGAGCAGACGCAGAATCGCACTCGGCCGGCGGCCGCAGTGCGATTCTGCGTCTGCTCGCGCCAGTTAGCGGGCGAGGAATTCCGCCGCGACCGCCACCACCCGCTCGCGATCAGCGGGCACCAGACCGATCCGGGTCCGCCGGTCGACGATGTCGTCGACATCCAGCGCGCACTCGTGGGTCACCGCGTATTCGAACTCCGCGCGGGTCACGTCGATGCCCTCGGCCACCGGATCGGCCGGTCGATCGCACGTGGCGATGGCGATGACGTGCGGCGCCTCAGCCCCGTAACGCTGTACCAGTGACACCGGCAGCCTGGCGTGCGGCGCCGCGAGCGCCCCGGGGTTTCCCGGCGCGCCGATCAGCGGCAGGTCTCGCGTCCGGCAGCGCGCGGCACGCAGATGCCGCAGCTCGATGGCGCGATCGAGAACGTCCTGCGCCATGTAGCGGTATTCGGTCAGCTTGCCGCCGATCACGCTGATCACGCCGGAGTCCGACTCGACGACGGCGTGCTCACGCGAGACATCGGCCGTGCGGCCTTCGCCCTTGTCGATCAGCGGCCGCAGGCCGGCGTAGGCACCGATGACATCCGTTGTTCCCAGCGCGGTCCCCAGCGCGGTGTTCACCGTGTCCAGCAGGAACGTGATTTCTTCAGCCGACGGCTCCGGCACGTCGGGAATCGGGCCGGGCGCAGCTTCATCGGTGAGTCCGAGGTAGACGCGGCCCAGTTGCTCGGGCATGGCGAACACAAAGCGGTTGAGCTCGCCGGGTATCGGAATCGTGAGCGCCGCAGTCGGATTGCCGAAGGCGCCGGCATCGAAGACAAGGTGGGTGCCGCGGCTGGGCCGCAACCGCAACGAGGCGTCGATCTCGGCCGCCCACACCCCCGTCGCGTTGATGACCGCACCGGCCGCCACGTCGAACGACTGCCCCGTGCGTTGATCGGTCAACCGCACCGAGGTGCCGGTAGCCTCGGATGCCGCGACGTACGTCAGGATCCGCGCCCCATGCTGCGCCGCGGTGCGCGCGACCGCGGTGACCAGTCGGGCGTCATCGATCAGTTGCCCGTCGTAGGCCAGCAGACCACCGTCCAGGCCGGCACGCCGAACCGTGGGGGCCATCTCGACGACACGCCGGGCCGGCACTCTGCGGGAACGGGGCAGGATCGACGACGGGGTACCCGCAAGCATCCGCAGCGCGTCACCGGCGAGGAATCCGGCGCGCACCAGCGTGCGCTCGCTGCGGCCCATCGACGGCAGCAACGGGACCAACTGCGCCATCGCATGAACCAAGTGGGGTGCGTTGCGTGACATCAGGATTCCGCGTTCGGCGGCGCTGCGCCTGGCGATTCCCACGTTGCCGGTCGCCAGGTAGCGCAGACCACCGTGGACCAGTTTCGAACTCCAGCGGCTGGTGCCGAAGGCCAGATCGTGCTTCTCGACGAGCGCGACCCGCAGGCCGCGCGACGCGGCATCCAGGGCGATGCCGACGCCGGTGATGCCGCCGCCGATCACGACAACGTCGACCGCGGCGCCGTCGGCGAGCGCGGTCAGGTCGGCCGCCCGGCGCGCGGCGTCCAGAGCGGTCGGATCGGGCATCAGGACAGGTATCCGTTCAGCGAGTAGGCAAGTTCGGTGGCCAGCGCGTCGGTGTCGAGGATCGGCCGGACGATTTGTGCGGACTGGATCGTCGACTGGGCGATCAGCAGCACCATGGTGGCCATCTGGAGCGCGTCCCCGGTTCGGACGCTGCCGTGCCGCTGGGCCGCCCGCAGCCGGTCGGCAAGAGCGTCGATCAACATCTGCTGGCTGGTCCCGAGGCGTTCGGTGATGTAGATCGGTGCGAGCTCGGAGTGCATCACCGACATCACCAATTCATCGCGGCGCAGCAGATCGGCGGCCGTAACAATCTGCCGCACAAGCGATTCCCGGTCATCGCCGCGCAACGGTGCGCCGCGGGTCACGTCGGTGATGCGGCGGGTCAACAGCGTCGCCACGATAGAGCGTGTGTCCGGCCAGCGGCGATACACCGTCGGTCGGCTCACACCCGCACGCCGCGCGATCTCGGCGAGAGTCACCCGGTCCACCCCGAAATCGACCACACAGCTGGCCGCTGCCGCAAGGATCCGTTCCCCGGTCTCCGGACCAGAGTTAGAACTAGCATTACTGATTGACAGCATGTGTAATACTGTAACGCATGACGCCACTGGTTCCGCCGATGAAATGGAATGCGTGGGGCGATCCCGCCGCAGCGAAGCCACTTTCCGACGGGATTCGTTCTCTGCTGAAGCAGGTCGTTGGCCTGGCCGATTCCGATCAGGCCGAACTCGAGTCCGACCAGGTACGGCTGCGGCCATCAGCGTTATCCGCAGCCGACCACGACGCGCTGGCCAGCATCGTTGGCGCCGAGTACTGCCGCACCGCAGACCATGACCGCCTGCTGCGCGCGGGCGGCAAATCCACCATCGACTTGTTGCGCCGCAACGATTCCGGGGTTCAGGATGCGCCCGACGCCGTGCTGCTACCCGGCGACGACAGCGACGACGGCGACGTTGCCGCGATCCTGCACTACTGCTCCGAGCACGGCATCGCCGTGGTTCCGTTCGGCGGCGGCACCAGCGTTGTCGGTGGGCTCAATCCCACCCGCGGCACGTTCAGCGCAGTGGTGTCACTCGATTTGCGTCGCTTCGACCAGCTGATCTGCATCGACGAGGTGTCCGGCGAGGCCGTATTCGGGGCCGGCGTCACCGGCCCCGAAGCCGAACGACTGCTCGGCGAACACGGCTTCTCGCTCGGACATTTCCCACAGAGCTTCGAGTTCGCCACCATCGGGGGCTTCGCGGCGACCCGGTCGTCCGGCCAGGATTCGGCCGGCTACGGCAGGTTCGACGACATGGTTCGCGGGCTGCGGGTGATCACGCCGGTGGGCACGATGGATCTGGGCCGCGCGCCGGCGTCGGCCGCGGGTCCCGACCTGCGCCAGCTGCTGGTCGGCTCGGAGGGCACTTTCGGCGTCATCACCCAGGTGCGGGTGCACATCCACCGACGGCCGGACGCCGTCCGGTATGAGGCGTGGTCGTTCCCCGACTTCGCGACCGGGGCCGCGGCGTTGCGCGCCGTCACCCAGAATGCGACCGGCGCCACCGTCCTACGGCTCTCCGACGAGACCGAGACCGGAGTCAATCTCGCCACCACCGAAGCCATCGGCGAAAATCAGATCACCGGCGGCTGCCTCGGCATCACGGTGTTCGAGGGCACCAAGGAACACGTCGAGAGCCGGCACGCCGAAACCAGCGCGCTGCTGGCCGCCCAAGGCGGCACATCGCTGGGCGAAGGACCGGCACAGGCATGGGAGCGTGGCCGCTTCGGCGCGCCGTACCTGCGCGACTCCCTGCTTGCCGCGGGCGCGCTCTGCGAGACGCTCGAGACCGCCACCGATTGGTCTAACGTTCCCAGACTGAAAGCCGCTGTCACCGAAGCGCTTACGGCCGCACTGGCCGAGACCGGCACCCCGGCACTGGTGATGTGTCACATTTCGCACGTGTACCCCACCGGAGCGTCGCTGTACTTCACCGTCGTCGCCGGGCAACGGGGCAATCCCATCGAACAGTGGCAGGCCGCCAAGAAGGCGGCATCGGATGCGATCGTCGCCACCGGCGGAACCATCACCCACCACCACGCGGTCGGTGCCGACCACCGGCCCTGGATGCGCGACGAGGTCGGCGACCTCGGCGTGCAAGTGCTGCGTGCGGTCAAGGCGACATTGGATCCGGCCGGAATCCTGAATCCAGGCAAGCTGATCCCGTGAGCACTAGGCCTCTGCGCCAGCGGGAAATCGGCAAAGTCACCGCGTTGACCAATCCCGTCTCGGGGCACGGCACCGCGGTACACGCGGCGCAGGTCGCGATCTCCCGGCTGCGGCAACGCGGTGTGGAGGTCATCGAGATCATCGGCGACGACGCCCAAGACGCGCGCTATCTGGCCGGCGCGGCGCTCGAGCGGGGCACCGACGCGCTGATGGTGACCGGCGGCGATGGGGTCATCTCCAACGCGCTGCAGTTGCTGGCCGGCACCGACATTCCGCTCGGAATCATCCCGGCCGGAACCGGTAACGACCACGCTCGCGAATTCAGGATTCCCACAAAGGATCCCGAGGCTGCCGCGGATATCGTCGTCGACGGCTGGGCGGAAACCATTGACTTGGGCCGGATCCGGGACCGCAACGGGGTCACCAAATGGTTCGGCACCGTGGCGGCCACCGGATTCGACTCCCTGGTGACGGACCGCGCGAACCGGATGCGCTGGCCCCATGGTCGGTTGCGCTATTACACCGCGATGTTCGCCGAACTCTCGCAGCTGCGGCCATTGCCGTTCCGGCTGGTGCTGGACGGAACCCAAGAAATTGACGCCGACATCACGCTGGCCGCCTTCGGCAACACCCGCAGCTATGGCGGCGGGCTGCTGATCTGCCCCGACGCCGATCACACCGATGGCCTACTCGATATCACCGTTGCGCCCGCGCTATCCCGGACAAAGCTGGTCCGGCTGTTCCCGACGCTGATGAAAGGCACGCACGTCGAGCGCGACGAAGTCACCACGGCACGCGCCAAGTCGATCCACGTCGAATGCCCGGGAATCAACGTGTACGCCGACGGCGACTTCGCCTGTCCGCTGCCGGCCGAAATCTCCGCGGTGCCCGCCGCGCTGCATATCCTGCGTCCGGTGTAACGATTCGCGCGACAAACGCGACTCCTTGGTAGACCAGCGTTATGGGAGCGTTACCTGTGGAGGAAAGTTGTCGCGACACCGCAGAATCGCCTTTATCGCCTTTATCGCCTTGACGGCTGCACCGCTGGGCGGCTCGTTATGGCTGGCCCCCGCGGCTTTTGCCAGCGATCCGGTATGGAACGGGCAATACGTCTTGACGGTTTCTGCCAACGCCAAGACTGGCACCAGCGTGTCAGCCGGGCATCCAGAATCTGCCCACGCGGGCAGCTACTCCTTCACCTCGACCTGCTCGGCGGGCGTCTGCGTCGCCATCAGCAGCCCGCCGCCACCCAAAGATCAGTACATGCCGCAGTCGATCAAATTCATGTGGAACGGCTCCGCATGGGTGCGCGAAATGAGCTGGAAGTGGGACTGCATCGCCCCCGATGGCAGCGTAGAGCGCGACCCGGCGGAATCCACCACGGTCTATACGCCCGGGCCGAACGGAGTCCTCACCGGGTTATTTCACACGGATATCTTGAGCGGCCCGTGCAAGGGCACCGTGGAGATGCCGGTATCTGCCACCCCACTGCAACCACCGGTTATCTAATGGTGGTGACCCGCCACGTATTTAGCCGACGCCCCGGCTGAGCCAGGTCACTTCACCGGCGTCGCCGCCGTCGCGGTACATCTCCAGCGCCTCGTCCCAGGCCGTTCCCAGCACGGAATCCAGTTCGGCGGCAAGGGTGTCGGCACCCTGCGCCATCATCACCCGCAGGCGCATCTCCCCCACCATGATGTCGCCGTTGGCGCTCATCGACCCGCTCCACAATCCGAGCTGTGGGGTGTGGCTGAACCGATAGCCGTCGACGCCGGGGCTCGGGTCCTCAGTGACCTCGAACCGCAGCACCGACCAGGAACGCAGCGCGTTGGCCAACCGGGCGCCGGTGCCCACCGGGCCGACCCAGTTGGTGACAGCGCGCAGCTGTCCGGGCATCGCCGGCTGTGGCGTCCACACCAAGTTCGCCTTGGCTTGCAGAGTCGACGACAACGCCCACTCGACATGCGGGCATACCGCGGCGGGCGAGGCGTGCACATACACCACGCCAGCCGTCACGTCGGCAAATTGATTCGACGCATACATCTGCTGCTCCTTCGGCTCCACGAGGGACGTCTTCCCCAACGACCTGGCGGACCCGACAAGCGAGATGCTTTTGAGATGTTTTGTGTCGTGCGTGTCTATTGTGCCTCGTGATGCCCCTGTTGCGCTAGTGTGCAGTGCCAATCAGATGTGATCGGATATCACCGCATCGGATAACGCCGGCCACAGATCGAGGGCCCAGTCGCCGAAATCGCGGTCCGTGAGGACCACCAGCGCCAGGTCGATGTCGGGATCTGCCCAGATGAAGCCCCCTGATTGGCCGAAATGGCCATATGTGCGCGACGAGTTGCGCGCGCCCGTCCAATGCGGCGATTTTCCATCCCTGATCTCGAAACCCAGCCCCCAATCGTTGGGCCGCTGCACCCCGTATCCGGGCAGCACGCCGTCCAAGCCGGGAAACTGCACGCTTATCGCCTCGGCGTGCAGCGGCGCCGAGACGGTCGACGGGCGCAGCAGTTCACCGGCGAATGCGGCCAGATCCGCGACCGTCGAGGTGGCCCCGAAACCGGCCGCCTCGGCGCCGCCGTCCAGGCGGGTGGTCGCCATGCCCAGTGGTTCGCACACCGCTTCGGTCAGGTATCGGCCGAATTCGATCCCCGACTCCTGCTGCAGGGTTTCGGCAAGCACGGCGAAGCCGTAGTTCGAATAAATCCGGCGAGTGCCGGGCTTGGCCAGAACGCGATCAGACAGCATCGCCAAACCCGACGCGTGGGCCAGCAGGTGCCGGACCGTGGAGCCGGGTGGGCCGGCCGCGGTATCGAGATCGACGACCCCCTCCTCGATGGCGATTTGCGCCGCCCGGGCCACCAGCGGTTTGGTCACGGAAGCCAGCTCGAAGACGCGCTCAGTGTCGCCGTGACTGGCCAGCACTCCGCCGGGTCCGATCACCGCGGCGGCCGCATTGGCCGCGGGCCAATCGTCAATCACGTCCAAAGCGGCCATCAGGCCGGCTCACTTTCTGGCGATGTAGTAGGCGTTGATCGGATCCGACTCGACCTCGGCCAGCCGCACATCGTCAAACCCAGCGTCGGCGAGCATCGACGTGGCCAATTGGGTTCCCCACACCGCTCCCAGCCCGGCGCCGTCGTATGCCAGCGACACCGTCATGCAATGCATCAACGAGGTCGTGTACAGGTAGGTACTCATCGGAACGCCGACGTTGTCCTCGAGCCGGCTCGATGCCTTGATGTCGGCCATCAGCAGCACACCGCCCGGTCGCAGGGCGCGGTGGATGTTTTCCAGCACGCGGGCCGGCTGCGCCTGGTCGTGAACGGCGTCGAAGACGGTGATGACGTCGTAACTTGCAACCTTGCCCAACTCGGTCAGGTTGTGGCGCTCAAAGGTCGCGTTCGTCAGGCTAAGACGAGCCGCTTCCCGGGCGCCGGCTGCGATCGCCTCGGCGGAGAAATCGAGGCCGGTGAACCGGCTGACCGGAAACGCCCGCGCCATCACATTGACCGCATGACCGCTGCCACAACCGAAATCGGCGACGTCCGCTCCGGCCCGCAGCCGTTCCGGAAGCCCGTCGACCAACGGCAACACGACGTCGACGAGCGCGGCGTCGAACACCGCTCCGCTTTCCTCGGCCATCAGCGTGTGGAAGCGCGGAAATTCGCTGTAGGGCAGACCGCCGCCAGTGCGAAAGCAGCCGAGGATTTTCTGCTCGACCTCGCCGAGTAGCGGGAGGAATTGGGCGACGACGGCGAGGTTGTTCGGCCCTGCGGCGCGGGTCAGCACTCTCGCGCGATGGGCGGGCAATGAGTACGTCCCGTCCTCGGCGTCGTAGTCGACGATGTGCCCGGTGGTCATGCCGCCCAGCCACTCTCGCACGTAGCGCTCGTTCAGGCCCGCGGCTTCGGCGATGCGCGGGCTGGTGGCTGGGGGCAGTCCGGCCATGGTGTCCAGCAGGCCGGTCTGATGTCCAAGGCTGATCAGCAGCGCCAGACTGGCGTTGTCGAGGGTCGCAACCATCCGTTGGCTGAAGTCTTCGGTGGTCTCCCCCATCATCACGCTCTGCGACGCTACACCGGCGCCCCGGCCCGACGGTTGACGCACCTTCGTGGGTGGACGGGCCGCTGCGACATGTATGGCGGCGGACAGTAGGTTGTAGGCCATGAGTCAGACAGTGCGCGGAGTGATTTCACGCAAAAAGGGCGAACCCGTCGAGTTGGTCGACATCGTCGTACCGGACCCCGGCCCCGGCGAGGCCCTCGTCGACGTGATCGCCTGCGGCGTCTGCCACACCGACCTGAACTACCGCGAGGGCGGCATCAACGACGAATACCCGTTCCTGCTCGGGCACGAGGCCGCGGGCACCGTCGAAGCGGTAGGGGCGGGCGTCACTTCGGTCGAGCCCGGCGACTTCGTGATCCTGAACTGGCGCGCCGTGTGCGGCCAGTGCCGGGCCTGCAAGCGTGGCAGGCCCGCCTACTGCTTCGACACCTTCAACGCCGAACAGAAGATGACGCTGACCGACGGCACCGAACTGACCCCGGCGCTGGGCATCGGGGCGTTCGCCGACAAGACGCTGGTGCACTCGGGTCAATGCACCAAAGTCGATCCCGCCGCCGACCCGGCAGTCGCCGGACTGCTGGGCTGCGGAGTGATGGCCGGGCTGGGCGCGGCGATCAACACCGGCGCGGTCAGCCGTGACGACACCGTCGCCGTCATCGGCTGCGGCGGCGTCGGCGACGCCGCGGTCGCCGGGGCCGCGCTGGTGGGCGCCAAGCAGATCATCGCCATCGACACCGACAACACCAAACTGGACTGGGCCCGCAAGTTCGGCGCCACCCACACCGTCAACGCCCGCGAATTCGACGTCGTCAAGACCGTCCAGGACCTCACCGACGGGTTCGGCGCCGACGTGGTGATCGACGCGGTGGGCCGGCCCGAAACCTGGAAGCAGGCCTTCTACGCCCGCGACCTGGCCGGAACCGTTGTGCTGGTGGGTGTTCCGACACCCGACATGCGCCTGGACATGCCGCTGGTCGACTTCTTCTCGCACGGCGGCTCGCTGAAGTCGTCGTGGTACGGCGATTGCCTGCCCGAACGCGACTTCCCCACCCTGATCGACCTCTACCTGCAGGGCCGGCTTGCCGCTGGAGAAGTTCGTCTCCGAACGCATCGGGCTCGACGACATCGAGGAGGCGTTCCACAAGATGCACGACGGCAAGGTGCTGCGCTCGGTGGTGATCCTGTAATGGCCGAACATCGAACGCATCGTCACCCACGGCACCTTCGAACTCGACGGCGGCAGTTGGGAAGTCGACAACAACATCTGGCTGGTCGGCGACGATTCCGAGGTGGTGGTCTTCGACGCCGCCCACACCGCCGAGCCGATCGTGGACGCCGTCAACGGGCGCAAAGTGGTCGCGGTGGTGTGCACGCACGGCCACAACGACCACGTCACCGTCGCACCCGAACTCGGCAAGACGCTCGACGCCCCGGTGCTGCTGCATCCCGCCGACGAAGTGCTGTGGCGGATGACTCACCCCGACAAGGACTTTCGCGCAGTATCCGACGGGGCCACGCTGACCGTGGCGGGCACCGAGCTGCAAGCGCTGCACACCCCGGGGCACTCCCCCGGCTCGGTGTGCTGGTACGCCCCCGAACTGGGCGCCGTTTTCAGCGGCGACACCCTGTTCTCCGGCGGCCCGGGCGCGACCGGCCGTTCCTTCTCCGACTTCCCGACGATTCTGCAGTCGATCTCGGATCGGCTCGGCGCGCTGCCCGGCGACACCGTCGTGCTACACCGGCCACGGCGACACCACCACCATCGGCGACGAGATCGTCCACTACGAGGAGTGGGTGGCCCGGGGCCACTGACCCTTCCCGCGCGAGCGTGCGAAAAATGCCAGCCGTTACGGCGTGTCGGCGTGCAGACACGCACGCTCACGGCCGAGGAAGCTGGGCTCGCCGAGGATCCGGCTCTTCTCGATCTGGAACTCCTCTTCGGTCAACGCACCGGAATCCCGCAGCGCCGCCATTGTTTTGAGTCGCTCCAGCCGGATGCCCTCGCCGCTGGGCTCATACGCACCGCCGGTGCTGGTCAGCGCGGGTTCCGCGGGCGTCGCAGGGGGCAACGCGAAGGGTGTTCGGGAAGATAGGGCGTCCCCGCCACCACCGCCGCCGCCGCCTTGCGCCGAGCGCGAGCCAACCACCTCCAGAGACGATCAACCCGACCAGGCCCACAACGAACATGCCAACGAACACCCACACCAGGAAGCCGTACGGACTCGAGTGCCCGAAAGCCAGTCGAGGGTTGATGTACCCGTTGACTTGGCCGTCCGTGGTGATGTTGTAGTTGCCGTCGGCGGGGATCCGAGCCACCCAGACCCGCACGTGCGCGTCATTGTTGTCCGTCGTTGTGCTGCCGATGTTTTCCGTTACCACCGGCTGCGCGCCGCCGTTGGGCGGGGCGATCGTGACGCCCAGCGGCGGTACCGGCAGTCCCCGCCGTTCGGGCTGCCGATCACCACAGTGTGCAGGCTGATGTTGACCTCGCCGGCGGGCAGCTGCAAGCTGCCCGAACCCGGGACGGACACCTCGCCGTATGCGTCATAGTCGTCGAGGAAGAATGCGTTGAGCACCAAGGTGACGATGAAGCCAGCGACCGCCACGACCATCATCCAGATGGCGACGGTGCGCGAAAATCTCGCAAGTCCGCTGCTCATCTGCGCAGTGTGTCACTGCACGCAGCCCGTGCCAGCCCGAAACACGGCCCGGCCGAGTCGGAGCACACTAACCAGGCGGACGCTAAAAAAGGGAGTGACACGGATGGCAAACGATCTCGTCGCCACTGTGCCCGATCTGTCCGGGCAAGCTGGCCATCGTCACCGGCGCCAACAGCGGCCTGGGGTTCGGACTGGCCAGCCGGCTGTCCGCGGCAGGCGCCGACGTCGTCATGGCAATCCGCAACCGCGCCAAGGGCGAGGCCGCGATCGAGGAAATCCGCGCGACGGTTCCCGACGCCAAGCTGACCATCAAACCCCTCGACTTGTCGTCGCTGGCCACCGTCGCCGCGCTGGGCGAACAACTCAACGCCGAAGGCCGCCCGATCGACATCCTGATCAACAACGCCGGCGTCATGACACCGCCGGAACGCGACACCACCGCCGACGGCTTCGAATTGCAGTTCGGCAGTAACCATCTCGGCCACTTCGCGCTGACCGCGCATCTGCTGCCGCTGCTGCGCGCGGCCAGCGGCGCGCGGGTCGTCTCGCTGAGCAGCCTCGCGGCCCGCCAGAGTGGCCGCATCCACTTCGACGATCTCCAGTTCGAGAAGTCCTATTCGCCGATGTCGGCTTACGGGCAGTCGAAGCTGGCGGTGCTGATGTTCGCCCGCGAGCTGGACCGCCGCAGCCGCGAGGCCGGCTGGGGCATCATGTCCAACGCCGCGCACCCGGGCTTGACCAAAACCAACCTGCAGATCACCGGCCCGTCGCACGGCCGCGAAAAGCCCGCGTTGATGGAGCGGCTCTACACCACGTCCTGGCGGTTGGCCGCCGTTCCTGTGGCAGGAGATCGACGAAGGAATTCTGCCCGCGCTTTACGCGGCGGCATCCCCGCAGGCTGAGGGCGGCGCGCTACTACGGGCCGCGCGGCTTCTACGAGGCCGCCGGCGGCGGCGTCACGCTGGCCAAGGTGCCCGCCCGCGCCCGCAACGAAGCCGACAGCAGGCGACTGTGGGACCTCTCCGAACAGCTCACCGGGGTCGGCTACCCGAAACCGAACTGAGTTTCGGCACCGCCCTGCAACGGGTAACCCCCCGCCAGGACCAAAGGGGGTAGGGAATGACTACGCAGGAAAAGCCAGAGCCAGACCAAGAGGCAAAAGCTGAACCGGCCAAGATGATGACTGCTTACGAGGACCGGCCGACGCTGGTGCTGCCCGGTTCCGGGAAAACGATCGCGGGCACCGCGGTGAACGATTGGCTCGACGAAGACGGCAATCCGAAATTTGCCGGCGACGAGGCACCTGAGGACCAATCGATCAAAGACACGATAGCCAGCGACAAGGCTTACAACGAGGAAGCCCTCAAGGTGGCTAGGGACGAGAAGGCCGCAACCTGACCTGCCT
>CAVPVJ010000005.1:0-4987 GCA_963709125.1 uncultured Actinomycetota bacterium | reverse complement strand
CCCTCGCAGGCGCGGCGACTCCACCTCACCGCCAAACACCACCGCTTCAAGCTTCAACTGCCGCCCCAGCTCGGGCTGCAACGCATCGGCGGCCTGCAACGCATAAAACGCCGACGGAGTCTGGCTCAACACGGTGACCTGTTCGGCGACCAGCAACGCGTGGAAATCTTCCGGCGAGCGCGCCACCGCCTCGGGCACCACCACCAGCCGCCCGCCGTACAGCAGCGCACCCCAGATCTCCCACACCGAGAAGTCGAACGCATACGAGTGACACTGCGTCCACACCTGCCCCGCCGCTCCAGGCCAGCGTCCAGAGCTGCCAACAGCCGGGTCACGTTGTGGTGAGTGATCGCCACGCCTTTGGGCACCCCGGTCGTGCCCGAGGTGTAGATGATGTAGGCGATGTCGTCGGGCGCCGGCGCCGGCAACGCCGTGCTGGGCTGGCTGTCGATGCGGGGGATCGTCGACATCGATGACCGCCAGGTCACACCCGTCCAGCCGTCGGCCAAACGCCGCGGTGGTGATCGCGGCGACCGGCGCGGCATCGTCGAGCATGAACTCGATCCGCGCCGCCGGCACCGCCGGATCGATCGGCAGATACGCCGCCCCGGTCTTCAGCACCGCCAAGATCGCCACGATCGCCTCGGCCGAACGCGAAAACAGCAGCGCCACACGCTGCCCCGGGCCCACACCCTGGCCGGCCAACAGGTGCGCCAACCGGTTCGCCGCCTCATCGAGTTCCCGGTACGTCATCGACGCACCTTCGAAGCTCACCGCCACCGCATCCGGCGTGCGGGCCACCTGCGCGGCGAACAACGCCGGAATCGACACCGGCGCGGTCGCCGGCTCGGCCAACGCCGCCCGGTTACCCCACCCCTGCAACCGAGCCTGCTCATCCTCGTCCAGCAGATCCATCGACGACAGCCGCCGCCCCGGATCGGCGGTCATCGCCACCAACACCCGCTCGAACCGCTCGATCAGTGTCTCGATGCCGGCCGCTGTCGAACACGTCGGTGTCGTATTCGACGCGAAGGCCCAGTTCGTGGCCCGGCAGGGCTTGCACCGTCAGCGGGTAGTGGTTGTATTCGCGGTGGTGAACTCGGTGATGGCCAAGCCGTCGACGCCCGACAACGCGGCGGTGTCGATCGGGTAGTTCTCGTAGACGAACAAGGTGTCGAACAGCTGGTCGTGGCCGGTGATGCGGTGAATCTCGCTGAGCGCCAGGTGCTGGTGCTCGAGTGTGTGGTTGTAGGCGCTTTGCAGCTGGTCGAGCAGGTCGGCGGTGGTGGTCGCCGCGGTGATGTTCGCCCGCACCGGCACCGTGTTGATCAACAGCCCCACCATCGATTCCGCGCCGGCAACCTCGGCGGGCCGGCCCGAGACCGTCGTGCCGAAGGCGACGTCGTGCTGGCCGGTCAGCCGCGTCAGCAGCTGCGCCCAGGCGCCCTGCAGCACGGTGCTGACGGTGGTGTGGCACGAGCGCGCCAGCTCGCTGAGGGCCCGCGTGGTCTCCTCCGGCACCCGAAACGATGCAACGCCGCGCCGCCCGCGCTCCAGCCGATCCGGCGGACCGACCAAGGTGGGGGTGTCGAAGCCGGCCAACACCTCACCCCAGGCCGCGCGGGCGGCATCGAGGTCGCGATCGGCCAGCCAGGTGACGAACCTGCGATACGGCGCGGCCGGCGGGCAGCCGCTGCCCGTAATAGCCGGCGAAGATCTCCCGCAGCAGGATCGGCATCGACCAGCCGTCGAGCACGATGTGGTGATTGGTCAGCACGAACCGGTGCTGATCCGCGGCGGTGCGGATCAGCGCCGCCCGAAAGGCCGGCTGGCCGGCCAGGTCGCAGACCGCGGCGCGTTCGGCCGCGCACACCCGCTCGATCTGCTCATCGACGTCGTCTGGGTCGCCATCGCTCAGGTCGACATACTGCCAGGCGCCACGGGATCGGCCGGGATGATCTGCACCGGCTCGTCGAACTGCTCGCAGAATCGGGCCACCAGGTGGGGATGCCGGGTGACCACCGCGTGCACCGCATCGCGCAGGCGGTGCGGATCCAGCGGACCGGTCAAGGTGATGTCCAGCTGCACCGCGTACGACGTCGTCGCTGCCCTGCGCGGTGCTGGCGTGGAACAGCAGCCCCTGCTGCAGCGGGGTCAGCGGCAACACGTCGGCGATCCGCATATTGCCGCTGCAGCTCGTCGATCTGCTGCTGGCTCAGACCGGCAGCGATATCCGACGGCGTCAACCCGCCGCCACCGCCGCGCACGTGCGCGCAGATGCCGGCCAGGGCGTCGAACCACAACCGGCTCAGCCGGCTGACCTGCGCGTGATCCAGCGCCGAGGGCGCCCACGTCCAGTTGGCGTGCAGGTGCGGGCCGGCGTCGGTGTCGACGGTGCCGGCGTTGAGTTCGACGGTGTGCGTCAGCGGCATGGGCACCACGCGCTGGCGTCGATGATCGCCAAGCCGTCCTGGCAGATCCGCCACACGTCACCGGACACCTCGGCCGCCCCGGCGCCCCGGCCCAGATAGTTGAACCCGATCGGCGGGTCGAGCCCCTCCAGGTCGACATCGGTGTTCAGGTAGCGCAGCAGCGCCGTAGGTCAAGCCGTCCGGCAGGGCGCGAAGCTGCTCTTTGGCGTCCTTGACCAGCGCCCCCAGCGCCGCCTCGCCGGCCACCACCTGCGCCCAGGACAGCCCGCCCACGCCAACGCCACCGGGTACTTGGTGGTGAACCAGCCCACCGTGCGCGACAGGTCGACGTCTCGTCCGGGGCGGCCAGCTCCTCCTGGCGCCCGTGGCCCTCGACGTCGATGCCGATCGGCGCGCCACCGGTGCCCAAGAACTCCGCCCACGCCAACGCGAACGCGATCAACAAGATGTCGTGCACCCCGGCATGGAACGCCGCGGGCACCTCACCGAGCAGCATCCGGGTCGTCTCGACATCCAGCGCCACCGACAAGTTCCCGGCGGTGGCGTAGGTGTCCACCGCGGGTTGCACCGCCGGCAACGCCGCCGGGGATCGCCGCCACCTGCCGCCAGGCGTCGGCCTGCTGCCACGACATCCGGCTGGCGCGCGTGCTCGGCCAGCAGCGACGCCCACCGGGCAAACGACGTCCCCGGCGCCGGCAACGCCACCGGCTGCCCGCCGCGATGCTGAGCCCAGGCGATATTGAGGTCCTCCAGCAAGATCCGCCACGACACCCCGTCGACGGCCAGAGTGGTGAACGATCAACACCAACTGACCGGTGGCGGCCACCCACAGCGCGCTCAGCATCACCCCGGCCGCCGGGTTCAACCGCGACCGCGCCTCCAGCACCGCCTCATCGGACAACACCTCCACCGTGTGCAGGCACTCGCGGGCATCCACCGACCCCGCCTCGGGCACCGTCAGCGACCAGCCCGCCCGGCCGTCGTCGTCGACGCGCAGCCGCAGCATGGCGTGCCGATCCAGCAGGGCCTGCAGCACCACCACCACATCGGCCTCGGTCGCCCCCGCCGGAGCCTGCACCACCACCGTCTGGTTGAACTGCTCGACCGGGCTGCCCGCGTCTGCGCTCTGCAGCCAACGCATGATCGGGGTGGCCACCACCGGCCCGACGCCCTCGTCGATCACACCGGCGTCACCGTCGATGACCCGGGCCACCCGGGCCAGCCGGGCCACGGTCTGCTCGACGAAGACGTCGCGCGGCCGGCACACCACCCCGGCGGCCCGCGCCCGCGCCACCACCTGCATCGACAAGATGCTGTCGCCGCCCAGCTCGAAGAACGACTCGTCGACCCCGACCCGCTCCAGCCCGAGCACCTGGGCGTAGATGCCGGCCAGGATCTCCTCGACCGCGTCGGCCGGGGCGCGGTACTGATCGCCATCCTGGTATTCCGGCGCCGGCAGCGCGCGGGTGTCGAGTTTGCCGTTGACCGTCAACGGCAGCGCGTCGAGCACCACCACCGCGGCCGGCACCATGTACGCCGGCAGCCGCTCGGCCAGCGCGGCGCGCACCTCGGCCGGGTCCGCGGTGCCGGTGATGTAGCCGACCAGGCGCTTGTCGCCGGGGCGGTCCTCGCGGGCGATCACCACCGCCTGCTCGACCCCGTCCAGCCCGGCCAGCGCCGCCTGCACTTCGCCGAGTTCGATGCGATACCCGCGGATCTTGACCTGCTCGTCGGCGCGCCCCAGATAGCGCAGCTGCCCGTCGGCGCCCCACCGCACCAGGTCCCCGGTGCGATACATCCGCGGCTCCCCGGCCCCGCCGAACGGGCACGCCACAAACCGCGTCGCCGTCAAACCCGGCCGGCGCCAATACCCATACCCCGCGCCGCGCCGGCCACATACAACTCGCCGACCACACCGGCCGGCACCGGCCGCAACCACCCGTCGAGCACGAAGAACCCGAGATGGGCCAACGGCACCCCGATCGGGCTGACAGTGCTGCCACGTCGGCGGCGACGATCTCGCGGAACGAGGCATGCACCGTCGTCTCGGTGGTGCCATACATGTTGATCAGGCGCGGCGAACCCGGGTGACTGTCCAGCCACGTCCGCAGCCGCTGCGGTTCCAGCGCCTCGCCGGCGAACACCACCGCCTGAAGCTCGAGCTGAGTCCGAGCTCGGGTGCGAGCGCGTCCGCGGTTTGCAGTGCATAAAACGCCGACGGGGTCTGGCTCAAGACACTGACCTGTTCGCCGACCAGCAACGCGTGCAAGTCTTCCGGCGAGCGCGCCACCGACTCGGGCACCACCACCAGCCGCCCGCCGTGCAGCAGCGCACCCCAGATCTCCCACACCGAGAAGTCGAAGGCCAGGGAATGGCACTGCGACCACACCTGCCCCGGCGACAGCCGGCGTCCAGCGACTCGAGCAGCCGGGTCACGTTGTGGTGGGTGATCGCCACGCCCTTGGGCGCACCGGTGGTGCCCGACGTGTAGATCAGGTAGGCGATGTCGTCGGGGGCGGCGCCGGCAGCGCCGCACCGGGTTGGGTGTCTGAAGC
>CAVPVJ010000004.1:0-46506 GCA_963709125.1 uncultured Actinomycetota bacterium | reverse complement strand
AGCGGAGCAGTGCTTTTCCCAGTAGAAATAACTTCGAATTATCCTAAATATATCGTCGAAAACAGTAATCTGGTTTTCTGTGTCATCCACCAGGGCTTTCAACTCTATTGCCACGCCGACCGAGTGGTGAGCAAGGGCCGTGAGCTTCTGTTCTAAGGCGTACGTCCGCTTCATTATCGTGATTGTTTTAGCAAGCGAGTCGGCCTCTGTGAGCATGTCATTTATGCGCGCTTTCATGAACTCCGTGTTTTGTAGCATGACCGCGTTTTGCATGCTGATCAGAAAAGGTATTGATGTGTGTTCAATCGGTGTTCCCTCGGGTCGCGTTATGCCCTGCACTCGAGAAATGCCCGGAACCCGAAAAATCGCCTTGGCTAGTTTGTGCAGTACAAGAAAATCCGCCGGATTGCGCATATCGTGATCGGCTTGGATCATCAGAATATCGGGCAACATTCGCGATTGCGAGAAATGGCGATCGGCGGCCGCATATCCCAAATTAGCAGGAAGGTCTTGGGGTAGATATGACCGGTCGTCGTAGCTCGTTTTATAGCCCGGAAGTGTCACCAGGCCTATCAGCGCGACCGCTAGCGTTGCGACGAGAATTGGTGCTGGCCAGCGGACAATCGCTGTGCCGACACCTCGCCATCGTTGTTGCGCGAGACGGCGTTTCGGGTCGCATAGCCCGAAGCGACTTCCAACGGTCAGAACTGCCGGAACCAGCGTGAGCGCGACCGCGACCGCGACGAGCATACCCACAGCGCACGGCGCGCCTATGGTCTGGAAGATGGGCATCCGGGTGACGCTCAGGCACAACATCGCTCCGGCAATCGTCAAACCGGAACCCAAGACGACGGGAGCCACCCCGCGGTAGGTGGTGTAGTAGGCTGTTTCGCGGTCCTCGCCGGCCTGACGGGCCTCTTGATAACGACCGAAGAAGAAGATCGCGTAATCGGTTCCGGCCGCCATCGATAGCGCCACGAGCAGGTTGATGGCGAACGTCGAGAGCACGACAACGTTGTTATCGGCGAGAAACGCGACGATCCCTCGTGCCGAACCTACTTCGACCCCGACTCCGATTACCACCAGAATTACGGTGGTGACCGAACGGTAAACGAACAGCAGTACCACGAAGATGATTACTCCGGCTATTAGAGTCATCTTCAGGAGCGAATCGTTGCCAGCGCGCACCATGTCCGGGATGAGCGCTGCCGGGCCGGTGAGATGCACCTCGACACCGGGAGGTGGCGGCGTGTGCTTGAGGATCTGCCGGACCGCCGTCACGGATTCCTGCGACGAGGGGGTGCCTTGGTTGCCGGCCAGATTCAACTGCACATATGCGGCCTTGCCGTCAGGACTTTGCACACCCGCCGCTGTGAGTCGATCTCCCCACAAATCCTGCACGTGTTCGACATGTCGCGAGTCGTTTCTTAACTCATGAACCAATTTTTGGTAGTACGCATGAGCGTCGTTCCCGAGCGGTTGCTGCCCCTCCAGCACGATCATCGCGAAACTGTCCGAATCGGACTCCTGGAAGGCCTTGCCCATATTGACCATGGCGCGCACCGACGGTGCGTCTTGAGGGGCCAGTGGTACGGAATGCTGTTCGCCGACCCGTTCCAACGGGGGAACCATAAATGTCACAACCAGCGTCAAAGCCACCCACGCCAGAATGATGAGAAGTGAGAGGCTGCGGATCGTCCGCGCGATGAAGGGCGGCCGAGGGCGTTCGGCGCTCATGTGACCTTCAATGTGCAGAGTGTAAAGACGCCGACGCTGTGCACCCCGAAGCGGCAGTCACTGCGTCCGCTATCGCCCTGTGCCACGATGCTCCCCACGGTTGCCGGTCTTGTCCTGCACTCAATATCCGCCAATGACTGCCGCTATCTCAGCAACAAGGCACGAACCAACGGGCGGGGTCCCGTCGGCCGAAGTAACGCGCTGGCTGGGCGGGGGCGCACTTGTTGCGGCCACCAGAACCAGCGCCCCAGCAGCGCCGCGACGGACGGCGTCATGAATGCACGAACGACTAGCGTGTCGAACAGCAAACCCAGACCGATCGTTGTGCCCACCTGGCCGATGGTCCGCAGGTCGCTGACCAGCATGGACCCCATGGTGAACGCGAACACCAGACCTGCGTTTGTCACGACTTTGCCCGTGCCGCCCATGGCGCGAATGATGCCGGTGTTTATGCCGGCGCCTATTTCTTCTTTCATCCGCACTACCAGCAGCAAATTATAGTCAGACCCCACGGCCAGAAGGACGATCACAGACATCACGAGCACCGACCAGTGAATTTGTATTCCGAGCAATTCCTGCCAGGCGAACACGGAGAGGCCGAAGGACGCGCCCAGCGAAAGCAACACAGTACCCACGATAACTAGGGCGGCAACAAAACTTCGCGTCATGATTAGCATGACGATGAAGATGAGGCAGAGCGCAGCAACCCCCGCGATCATGAGATCGTATGTGGAACCCTGCACCACGTCCTTCACCGTCGCCGCCGTGCCGGAAAGGTAGACCTTGCCGTCTTCCAGAGGTGTTCCCTTGAGCGCTTCCTCGGCCGCGCTTTTTATGGCGCCGACCCGCGAAATGCCCTCGGGTGACGCGGGATCGCCCTTTTGTAAAATATGCATACGGACGGTCTTTCCGTCTGGCGACAAGAATAAGTTACTGATCCGTTGGAAGTTTTTGTTCTTGAATGCTTCCGGCGGCAAGTAGAAAGAATCGTCGTTTTGGGCGGTATCGAATGCCTTCCCCATGGCGGCCGCGTTACTGCTATTGTCGCCCATGCTCTGGAGGGACCCTTCCATAGTGCTATGCATGGTAAGCAGCATGGTCCGCGATGCCTCGAGGATCGCGAGAGTCTCCGGGAACTGGGCGAGCACCTGTGGCAGGAGCACATCAACCTGATCGAGGTCAGCTACTAGCAACTTCAGATTGTCGGCAAGCGCGTCAACGCTATCTAACGAATCGAATATGTTTCTCAGCGACCAGCAAATGGGAATATCAGCGCAGTGCTTTTCCCAGTAGAAGTAATTGCGTAGCGGTCTGAATAAATCGTCAAAATCCGAAATTCGATCTCGTAACTCGTTGGTGAGGTCCTGCACTTCGTGCGTGTTGCCGGTGATGTCATGCGTCGTGGCGGTTATTTGCTTTGTCAGGTCATAAATGCGCCGCGTGACGTTGATCGATTCCGTTAACATGTCGGCCTGCTTGAGCAGGTCCTTCATGCGCTCCTTCTGAAAAACGACGAATTGCTGCTGGCTGGCGACTTGCATGCTCAGGAAATACGGTATGGTCGTGTGCGCGATCGGGGTTCCCTCGGGCCGAGTTACGGCCTGAACCGTCGAAATGCCCGGAACAGCGAGGACGGCCTTGGCCAGTTTCTCCAATACCAGAAAATCGGCAGGATTGCGCAGATCGTGGTCGGTCTCGAGGAAAAGGACCTCGGGCGCCATCATCGCCGATGGGGGAAAATGCCGCGCTGCGGCCTCATACCCTAAATTGGCAGGTATATCTTTAGGAATAAACTTCTGGTCATTGTAGCTGGGTTTGTATACAGGCAGCGTTAATAGTCCGACAAGCGTGACTGCCAATGTGGCGACGAGAATGGGGGCGGGCCACCGAACGATCGCCGTGCCTATCCGGCGCCATCCGCGATATTTGAGTTTTCGCTTAGGCTCGAACAAACGGAAACGGCTCCCGACAGTAAGAATTGCCGGAATCAGCGTGATCGCGACCGCGACGGCGACCGATATGCCAACCGCGCAAGGGACTCCCAGAACTTGGAAATAGGGCATCCGGGTAAAGCTAAGGCAGAAAAGTGCGCCGGCGATCGTCAGTCCGGAGGCCACGACGACCTTGGTGACCCCGTGGAAAGTCTTGTAGTAGGCCGTTTCTCTGTCCTCGCCGGCCTGCCGTGCCTCCTGATACCGCCCGATGAAAAATATTCCGTAGTCGGTTCCAGCCGCGATCACGAGAGATACCAGCAGATTAACGGCTAAGGTCGTTAACCCAATAAGCTCGTGATGGCCAAGGAATGCGACCATTCCCCGGGCCACCTGCAATTCTATCCCGACCACCAGCAGCAAGAGAACCACGGTGATGATGGAATGGTAGACGAGAAGCAACGTAATAAAGATAACCGCGAGACTTACCAGGGTGACTGTGGCGATCGTCCTGTCGCCACTGTGGCTCATATCCGCATTTATCGCCGCAGGGCCGGTGACGTACACTTTGACGCCCGGTGGCGCTGGCGTCCGCTCGACGATGTGCTGGACGGCCTCGACCGATTCGTTGGTCCGGCGCGACTTACCGGGGACAAGCACAGCAACATATGCGGCTTTACCGTCGGCACTTTGCGCGGCGTGTCTAGTGAGCTCATCGCCCCAGTAATCCTGGAAGGGTCCGACGTGCTCCGGATCGTCTCTTAACTGACGAATCAAATCATCGTAGTACTTGTGGGCGTCGTCGCCGAGTGGTTGCTGACCCTCCAAAATGATCATCGCCAAACTGCCGGACTCGGATTGACCAGATTGACGGGGTTGACCGGATGAGCCGGATTGGCCGGATTGACCAGATGGCTTGAAGTCCTCGTCCAATCGCTTTGACGCGATGATGGAGGGCGCATCAGTGGGATTCAGGGAGACCGAATGCTCGTGTTCGACCTGTTCCAATGTGGGGACGCACATAATCAAAAAACCGACAATCGCCAACCACGCCAAGATGATGGGCACCGAAAATCGACGGATCGTTCGTGCTACCAATGGTTGACTGTTGTGCAGCTCACGGTTGCTCATGAGCTCTTCAGCATGCAGGAGGTAAAGGCGCCTACTTCGTTTGTGATCTTCTCGGTCTTGACCACGCCGTCCAGCACGATGCGGCAACCAATACTGTCACTATCGCCCTGCGCCGCGATATTTCCGATGGCCGTCGCCGAGGTGACCGCGAACTCCAATGACCACGGCAGGCTTGCGTTGTCAACATGCTGCGGGGCACCATTGTCGTCGTAATAGCTAATCAAGGCCACGGTCCCGGGTGGTCCGAAGACCTCGTACCTCAGGTGCTTGGGATTGTAAGCTTGGTTATCGACTCTGGTGTCGGCATACGAGAGACCTTTCTCAGAGCCGAAGAGTCCGTGCAGCCGCGACACAGTGAATCCTCCAGCGGCGATCACCACAACTATGACAAGCGGTATCCACAGCCGCCTCAGGATTCGGAAAATCACAGGTCCCGGATTTCGGCGATTCTTCCCAGATCGACCTTGTGGTCGAGGTGCAGATGAAGGTTGGCGAGCCCGTCGCAGAAGAACGCGGCCGGGACCGTGCCGTTGGCTAGCATCTTGGCTGCTCTCGACGGGAATATCGGGCCACGCCGGCTCAATATCTGGGACGCTACCTTGGACCACCGGACCACCCTAGCCGACACGAGTTGAATCACGGTCCCAAACCATAATGTATGCCCACAGGGTCCGGCCGGGATTTAAGGAAGTTCTCAGATGGTGTCCCGAAACAGCGTCAGTCACAGCCTCAACAATTGGTACGGCGCAGGTCGATCGGCTACTCGACCTTGCCAGTCAAGCCGAACTCAGCCAGCGTGCGCGCAGCCAGCTCACGCAAAGCGGGCTTGGTGTTCTCGGCGCCCGGTTGGTAGGCCTGGACGGTGAGGGCAATCCTGCCGGGGAAGCGCGCACACTGCAGGATCATTTGGCCGCCTGATCGGTCAAGCCACTGTCGCGTGAGGTGTTGCCCAATCCCTCGTGCGGTGACGTATTCGGCGTCGGTGCCATCGACGCCGCGTGCCCCTGGGGGGGTGTCGCCGAGGTGAGAACACAGCACCGGGCGATCGGGGTCGGTGAGCGCCCCACCGACCAGCCGTTTCAGGGTCCGCGTCGGCGTGAACGGCGTCAGCGAAGCGACCTGCGATGACTCGTCTGGCGTCTCCCGCTGTGTCTTCAGCGCCTGCTTGATAGCGGCACGGGCGTCACGCAGATCCGTTGCTACACCCGTCGCGTCGACGCTGACACGCGGAAACGACACTGCGACCGCACGCGTGTCACCCTCGGCGCGCTCGCTCATAAGAAGTTGCAGGGTGACGGCGCCGTCATCGGCGCGTTGGCGCCCCATGCGCTCCCCAAGTTTTGTAGCCAGCCCGGCGGCCAGCGTGTTACTCGTTCCGCCAAGTGCCTTCGCACGGGCATCCCAATCCTCCAGGTTGATGTAGATCGAGACCCACGGCACGACGACAACCTCGTCGTCGCCGCCTCCGCGGAGGGCGACGATTGCTGGTGCCGGCGATCGGGCACTAACGCGCCGGAGACCACGGGCCATTTTTGTCGCGGCGACAAGAGCCCGCACAACCTCAGGTACGTCCCGCGCTGTTTGGCGGGCATCCTGAACCACCGCGCGCAGTCGGGTGCGTGAACGCGGCGGTGGGTAGCCAAGATCTCGCGTGTTGCCCAGGTTCGCACCAAATAGCTCGACAAAAAGCCCGACGCCGTCGATCAAGTAGTGCGAAACCACCAGACTCACCGCGGTCGAGCCGTCCGTAAGGGGAAGGACGCCGAGATGCCAGCCGGGCCCGCGTTCCGGATCCAAAGGCAGTTGGGAGCGTTCATCGGCCCAGTCGCTAACTTCAGCGCGTGGACGGGCGCGCTGAACAATATCGATGTCCGACGGCTCTCGATCTGCGACCCACCGATGCCGGCCGAACGGCAGGGGTGAACGCTCGATGCGGCGTCCCAACAACCCGTAGCCGAGGTTGTGGTGTAGGCGCTTCAGTCCATCGGAGTCGATAGCGTGCTCGTAAATCCAAACGCCCTGCAAGACTTCGTTCTGGCCGGTGGCGCAATGCCCGTCAAAGAAGGCTTGGTCGAGCAAGGCGAGCCGGTTGTCCTGCCGCGCATCACCGTCGGATGCGCGGTCGCTAAAAGGATGCACGTGCGGGTCGTGTCCGGACTGCCACTGATCAGCCCCCGATTACGCAGGATTCGCCCATGACGGCCGGTAGGGCGTACACCCCGTCGGGGGGGCGACGCCGCGCGGGACGGCGTGGGCTCTGATGGGTATGGAGCCGATTCATCGCATCAGATTAGCTCTTGCCGCCCGGCGACCGTGGCAGCATTGACGCCGATGCAAATTGATTTCGAATCATTAGGACTTGATGGGGTTTGGACCGCTAAGGTCTCTGTCGTGATTAAACGTCAACTTGATTCTTTTGTGCGTCCGGCGGCGGCGCGGATCGATCGACTCGACGCGGTCACACGCCGGTGACCCCCGCCGCGCAGTCCGGGACTGCCGCTCGCCCAGTCATTTTGTTCGTGGTGGGCTTTGCGCGGTCCGGCACGTCGGCGCTGACGCGGGTTCTCTCACTGTGCGGCGCTACGCTCCCCGCCAGGATGCTGGGCGCCGACCGGCAGTACCCGGCTGGCTTTTGGGAGCCGCGCCCGGCCATCCACCTCACCAACGCAATTCTGCGTCGTTACGGCAGCGCCGGGTTCGACCCGACGCTGCGTTTGGAGGAGGAGGGTGCGTTTGACCCCGTTGAGAAGGCCCGCTGGACCGCCAAGATCCGGGCTTATCTCACCACGTTGCCGGTCGCGCCGCTCGTGGTCATCAAGGACCCGAAGATAACCGTGATGTCTGGCTTGTGGTTCGACGCTGCGCGTCAGGCCGGATTCGACCCCGTAGCCGTGATTGCGGTGCGCCACCCGGATGAGTCCGCCAAGTCAATTGCGGCGGTCGTCGGAACCTCACCGGAATTCGGGGGTGCCTTATGGCTGAAATACAGCTTGCTGGCCGAGAGAGCCACGCGCGGACTGCCGCGGGTGTTCGTCGAGTACACCAACCTTATGGACAATTGGCGCAACGAAATAAAACGAATTGCCGCGGCGCTGCCGATCAATCTCGACGCCCAGGACGAGGGCGCGATCGATGCGTTTCTCGCACCTGCTCTCCAGCACCACCGAAACTGGGAACCGGTGAATGAGCTCTTCGGTGCAGATTGGAATTCCGCCGCATACGAAGCGCTGAGCGCGGCCGCGCGGGACGAGCCCTGGGACAAGGCTGCGCTGGATGGCGTTTTCGATGCGTATCAGGCGAGCGAACGAGGTTTCCGGGCGCTGTTCCACGATTACCACCGATTACGCAAGGTTTACCGGCTCTTCCCGATATCGATCGTGAAGCTGTTCATCGAGGCCAGAGCGCTCGCTCACCGGCGCGACGAGACCTGGGACTAACGTGTGAGGCTGCCGCTTTCATTTCGCTGAACGCGCACGGGAAGTGAAGGGCCATGATCACGCGATGAAATTTGTGCTGGCGTTCTACGGAACTCGCGGCGATGTCGAGCCAGGTGTCGCCGTCGGCCGTGAGTTGCTGCGCCGCGGGCACGACGTTCGTATGGCCGTCCCGCCCGACTTAGTGGGCTTCGCCGAGTCGGGCGGACTCGCGGCGGTCGCTTACGGCCCGGATACGCAGGCGTGGCTGGAAGTGACGCGCAACTTCTGGGCGCGATTCTTCCGCAACTTCTGGAAGATCCGGGATGTGAAGAGGTTGTTGCGCGAGGCGCGGGAACCCGGAACCCAGCGCTGGCGGGAGATGAGCACGACGCTGACGTCGCTGGCGGACGGGGCGGATCTGCTATTCACCGGCATGAGTTACCAGGAGCTCGCTACCGACGTCGCGGAGTACTGCGACATTCCGTTGGCAACGCTGCTTTGGTTTCCAGTACGGGTCAACGGCCACCTCGTTCCGATGCTGCCGGCGCCGTTGATCCGTGTGGCGATGACGGCCTACGAGTGGCTGGTTTGGCGGGGGGTGAAGAAGGTCGAGGACGCGCAGCGCCGTGAACTGGGCTTACCGAAGGCAACGGGCCCCGCGCCACGACGGATCGCCGAACTCGGGTCGCTGGAGATCCAGGCCTATGACGAGGTGTGCTTTCCTGGGCTGGCGGCCGAATGGGCGAAATGGAATGGCCAGCGCCCTTTTGTCGGCACCCTGACGCTGGAGTCGCCGACGGATGCAGATCACGAGGTGTTGTCGTGGATTGCCGCGGGGACACCCCCGATTTTCTTCGGGTTCGGGAGCATACCGGTCGAATCTCCGGCGGACACGATCGCCATGATTGGCTCGGCCTGCGCGCAGTTAGGCGAGCGGGCGTTGGTTTGCGCCGGCTGGAGTGACTTCAGCGGGGTTCCCCATTTGGACCACGTCAAGGTGGTGAGTGCGGTGAATTACGCGGCCATCTTTCCTGTCTGCCGAGCGGTCGTGCACCACGGTGGCGCGGGCACCACGGCCGCGGGCCTGCGTGCCGGAGTCCCCACCTTGATCCTCTGGATGGCGGATGTTCAGTTCATGTGGGGGGCTGCGGTCAAACGGCTGAGAGTTGGCACCGCCCGGCGCTTTTCGACCACTACCGAGAAATCACTGGTCGCGGACCTGCGGCGGATCCTGGCACCGCAATACCTCACCCGGGCCCGCGAGATCGCTACCCGGATGACCGAACCTGCCAAAAGCGCCGCAGCCGCTGCTGATCGTGTGGAAGATTTCGCCCGCCTCAAGCGGGTCGGCTGATCAGCGAAGGCGGACGGCTGGCGCAACTCGCCGACCGTCAGGCCGAACAGGAACTCCGGCCTGGTCGACACCACCGGTGATCAGGGACAGATCCCCACCCACATCGGGTCAGTCGCAAGCTGCGAGCAACGGGTCAGCAGACGCTGCACCTGTTGCTCGGTGCTGATCGCAACGAGTATTGGAGACAGAGCCAAAAAGACGATCGCGACTGCGAAGGAAACCCGAGTGCGTCTGGTGGCGGATCGGGTGGATTCGGGTTGACGGCTCGCGTAGAGCAGATAAACCACGCCCACATCGAAGGAGATTGCTACCCACCATCGGGCCCAATCGGCTGAGGTTGCATAAACCGGAAGCAATAACAGTGCCGCCAGAGCTACCCACGAAAGCCGTCCCTGTACAGCTTCGCGAAATCGCCCGAGGGGCACGCCGGAAATACCTCTGATGACAAGCATCGTCAGCGTGACGACAACAATCCCAGCCATTGTCGACATGATCAAAGAGGTCAAACCAATCGCGTTGGGTTCGATGAAAGGAGTATTTCTTGTTGTGGTGGTGATAAAGCGACAAGTCCAGTCGTGATAGTCCGTGTAGGTGTGTTCTCCGCTCAGAATCTGACCGGGCGATAACCTTCTCCGCCAGTCAACGGCTCTGTGTGGCAACCGAGCACATAGCGACGACACGTCTTGCCGTCGCAGCAACGCTATCGCCAGCGCGACAACCAAGCCTGGAACCACGGCGAGAAATGCGCTCAGCCGCTGCATTTTGATGGAACTGTGCACCAGAACCACAATTGCCAGGACCGCACCGAGCGCCTGCAGAAACGGCACCGCCTCGTGGATCAGCGTCAGCGCCGCCGTCGTCACGCCATAAATGCCGCTCGCGACTAGTAGCGAGCGGTCCCCCTTCGCAGAGGCGAGCACCACCGCGAACACTGCCAGCGCTGCCTCGCCAACAAGGTCGGGAGTTGGCAAGACAACAGCGTGCACCAGGCCAAACGGCAGCATCGGGATGAGCAGGGCCAGCATCAGCCGGCGTTCGGAGCGGCCGAATCTGACTGCCACCGTCCACGCCACCGCCGCGATGACGACTCCGAAGATCGCTGGCACGAGCCAGCGCAAAATCAACAGGCCGGTAAAGTAGAGGTCAGCCGGAAAGAGGTCCAGAATCTCGCCAGCGAGTCCCCGCCTGACAAATCCTTGGCTGTAGTCGACCGCGTAGTAAGCGAAAAATTGCAAATTAGGTTCGTAAACGCTCGTGAAAGCAACCCAACAGGCCATATAGAGCAGCAAGAGCAGTCCGATGATCGCGTAAACGAGTCTGCGCCGAGTACTGGGCTCATTCGATTGCAGAGCCCTTAGCGGTTCTTCGGCTTCGACTGGAAGACCGGCGTTGAACCCCGCGTCGCTCGAACGCGGATCCAGTGGTTCTGTTTTGGGGCTCATGCTGTGGCCTTGGCGCGGGTGACCCGCCGTGTGAAAGGACGCATGCTGGGGCGTCAGGTGGTGAAATGCGTCTGGTTGACGTGCGTGGCCACTCGCAAGGCGTTGGCTGCGACCGTCAAACTTGGATTCAAGCCGGTACTGGACGGAAAGAACGAGGCGTCCACTACATAGAGGTTGTCCACTTCGTGCGCCCGGTTTTGGGGGTCCAGCACGCTGGTTTTGGGATCGGTGCCGAAGCGGCATGTGCCGCAGACGTGGCCCAGGGTCGAGTTGTTTTCGCCGGTCCGCAGTGTGAGGGTGCGAAACGGCTTCAACACCTCTTTTATCTGTCGCAAAAACACCGCGCGGCGTTCGATCTCACTGGCGTGTAAACGATATTGAAGTCGCAGCCGCTGGCGGCCGTCCGCGCCGGGTCGATCGCTGGGTAGGACGCGGTTGTCCAGATACGGCAGGTCTTCCATGATTGCGGCCAGCACCAGTCCACCGCTGAAGAAGCGATCGTAGATCGGCTGCACCGCCGGGCTCATCAGGCGCAGCGCTTTCGCCTGCCAGCCGGGGTGGTTAGTCAGCATGTCCATGGATGCCAACTTGGCCATCGAGCTGGCTGATTGCACGGTGCCGTATTTCTGCCCCTCCCAGAAATAAAAGTCGTTGAGCCCGATCTCCTTATTTTCGTCCGTGATCTTGCAGCCGCGGTGCGGCCAGACCTCGATCCAGTCGAGCAGATGGCGCATCAAGTTGCGCCCCACCGAGTCTGAGCCGTTGGCTAATCCGCGCGGCCAATCACCCGAGCGGGAATTGAGCAACAGCACCGGGGTGGCCAGCGCACCGGCAGCCAGTACCACCACCTTGGCCTTGAGGGCCAGCGTGCCGGAGTGATGCTCGCAGATCACTTGTTTGACCTGGGTGCGGTCGGCGTCGAGGCGCACGACCCGGCACTCGGCCAGCAGGTGGGCGCCGTGCTCGGCAACGGCGGGCAGCACGCCATTGCGGGCGGCGTCGTTTTTGCACGAGCGGGGACACAGATAGGCCTGGCAGGTGACACAACCGTCGGTGTAATCGCAGGCCATCGGCAGGTGATAGGGATGCAGTCCGCGACCGGCCAGATAATCGACCAGCGGCTGGTTGTCGGCCGAAAACGGCGGCGCCGCAGGCAGCCCGACCTCGGCAGCCTCTGGGCGCAGGGGATCGGGCTGCGCCGCGAACCCCCAACCGCTTCTCGGCCTCGGCGTACCAGGGACTCATCTGGTCGTAGGTGACCGGCCACGCCTCCGGCACGGTGGAATCGCCCGGATCGCGGAAGTTTTGCCGGGGGGTGAAATCGCCAGCGAAGAATCGTTCGCAGACCATGCCGTACAGGGCCGAGGACCCGCCGGTGCCGCTGCCGATGAACGGCACAAACCGCTTCGAGCGGCGCCCGCTGATGTCTTCGATCTCGTCGGTTGAGCGTCCCGCACGGGCCAAGGCGTCGTAGTAGGTCGCTGCTGAACGGTACGCCTGCGGCTCGGCCAGTTCGGGCATCGCAGCGCGAATCGTTCCCGGCGTCCCGGGCAGTGTCGAGCGTCCCTTTTCGACGAACAACACCCGTCGGCCGGAGCGGGCCAGCGATTGGCCCAGCATCCCGCCGCCCATGCCGGTGCCCACGACGATCACGTCCCACACCACGCGTTCGGCCTCGCGCGCACTCAACTCGCCGTCAGCCAACTGAGCTCCTCAGCCTGTGATGGCCCACGCTTTGCCTGGGCCGGGCGACTCGCGACCATACCATCCGATACCACGGACAGATGGAGTTACTCGCCGTGTCGAGCACTGCCGCGCTCGCGATGAATGATGGGTCGAGGCAAGTTCGCCAAATCAGGCCCAACCCCAATTGGACGCGTGTAGCGTACCGATACTGTCTTCAAGAGTTTCGTGAGGTTAAGTCGCGCTTGTAATCGGGGCCGGATATGTCTTCGTATGTAATCGCAACGCCGGAGGTTTTAGCCGCAGCGTCAGCGGATCTGGCTGGGATCCGGGACGCGATCAGGGCGGCCACTGCCGCGGCGGCGCCTTCGACGACGTCGCTGGTATCCGCGGCGCAGGATGAGGTCTCGGCGGCGATCTCGAAGGTGTTTGGCGCCTACGCGCAGGAGTATCAGGCGTTCAGCGCGCAGGCGGCGCTGTTTCATCAGCAATTCGTCCAAGCCATCAATGCCGGCGAGGCACAGTATGCGGCCGCGGAGGCGGCCAACGCTGGCGCGATGCAGAGCCTGTCCAACACGATTAATGGGGAATCCCAGGCGCTCACCGGGCGTCCGCTGGTCGGCAACGGCGCCAATGGCGCGCCGGGGACCGGGCAGGCCGGCGGGAACGGCGGGTGGTTTGACGGCAACGGCGGCAACGGTGGGTCCGGCGCGACGGGCGCCAACGGTCAGGCCGGTGGGGCAGGCGGGTCGGCTGGTCTGTGGGGCCATGGTGGTAACGGTGGGGCCGGCGGGAACGCGACGGCTGCGGGCGGGAACGGTGGTAACGGCGGGGCCGGCGGGGCTAATGGGCTGCATCGGCGGCGGTAACGGCGGGTTTGGCGGGGCTGGTGGGAACGGCGTGGCCGCAGCGGGGCAGCTGACCGGCCAGGCTGGTGGGGCCGGCGGTAATGGTGGGGCCGGTGGCGCCAACAGGTCACTGTTCTCGATGAACGGCGTCGGCGGGGCAGGCGGTAACGGCGGTAACGGCGGGGCCGGCACCGACGGCGCCTCAAGCACCACCCCCGGGGTGGCCGGGGCTGGCCGGCGGCGCTGGCGGCAACGGCGGCCACGGTGGGGCCGGTGGCGCCAACTGGGCGCTGCTGGGCGGGGCCGGCGGGGCGGGCGGCAACGCCGGTAACGGTGCTAACGGCGCTAACGGCGGCGACGGCGGTTCCGGTGTGGGCTTTGGCAACGGCCGGGGGCGCGGGCGGGGCCGGCGGCAATGGCGGTAACTCCCTTGGTGGGGCCGGTGGCACCAACGCGTCAATCTTCAACTTCTTTGATAAAACCGGTGTCGCGGGTCATGCGGGTGTGACCGGTAACGGTGGCAACGGCGGTAACGGTGGGGCCGGCGGCAACGCCACTGGCACCACCGCCTCCGGCGCCGGCCAGAATGGCTATATCGGCGGCGCCGGCGGTGCGGGCGGTCATGGCGGCTCAGCCAGCGCCAGGCGGCACCAACGGCAACGGCGGCGCCGGCGGTAACGGGGGGGCCGGTGGGGCCGGTGGTAATGGTGCTGCTGGGGTGGCCGCGAGCGGGAAGGTCGGCGGCGCGGGCGGTAACGGCGGTAATGCGGGTGCGGGTGGGGCGGCCGGCGACGGTGCGGGGGCTGCGGGTGTCGCGGGTCACGCGGGCGTCGGCGGTAACGGCGGCGACGGCGGCAACGGTGGGGCGGGCGGTAACGCCACTGGCCTCAATTTGGACTACACCGGCCAGAACGGCTATAGCGGTGGTGCCGGTGGTGCCGGCGGTCATGGCGGATCAGCCGGAGCTGGCGGCACCAACGGCAACGGCGGCGACGGCGGTGACGGTGGGACCGGTGGGACCGGTGGGACCGGTGCAGTTACGGGGCTCACCGGCGCGGCCGGCGGCGTGGGCGGTACCGGCGGTAATGCGGGCGCAGGCGGGGCGGCCGGTTCCGGTGCGGGCGCAACGGGTGTCGCAGGTAACGCGGGAGTTGGCGGTGACGGTGGCGTCGGCGGTAACGGTGGGGCCGGGGGCAAAGGCAACACGTACGGCGTTAGCGGCTTTACGGGCGGTGCCGGCGGTGCCGGCGGTCAGGGCGGCTCGGCTGGCATCGGCGGCACCAATGGAGACGGTGGCGTCGGCGGTAACGGCGGGGTCGGCGGGACCGGTGCTGTTGGTAATTCGGTTGGCGGCCAAGACGGTCAAAGCCGGTGGCAACGGCGGTAACGGCGGTGCTGCGGGTGCGGGTGGGGCGGCCGGCTCCGGTGCGGGCGTTGCCGGTAACGCTGGCGCCGCCGGCAACGGCGGTACCGGTGGCCTCGGCGGGAACGGTGGGGCCGGGAGCAATGCCCTCACGTACGGCCTTAACGGCAATAACGGCGGTGCGGGCGGTGCCGGCGGTCAGGGCGGCTCGGCTGGCATCGGCGGCACCAATGGTGACGGCGGCGTCGGCGGTAACGGCGGCGCCGGTGGGGCGGGTGGTATTGGTAATTCGGTTGCCGGCCAAGACGGTCAAAACGGTGGCAACGGTGGTAACGGCGGCGATGCGGGCGCGGGTGGGGCGGCGGGCTGCAGGTGCGGGTGTCGCGGGTAACACCGGTGCCGCCGGAAACGGCGGTAACGGTGGCGCCGGCGCTAACGGTGGGGCCGGGCCCGGTGGCACGGTGCTCGGCCAGAACGGCTATAACGGTGGTGCGGGCGGTACTGGCGGTCAAGGCGGCTCGGCCGGCGTCGGCGGCACCAATGGCAACGGCGGTAACGGCGGTAACGGCGCGGCCGGTGGGACCGGCGTCGTTGGCGCCCCGGGTTACCTCGAAGCTGATGGCAACGGCGGTAACGGGGGTAGTGGAGGTAACGCCGGTAATGGGGGTGCGGGTGGGGATGCCGGCTCCGGTGCGGGCGCCCCTGGGGCCGGCGGCGCGGGCGGGTCCGGCGCTGCCGGCGGCACCAGCGGCAGGGGAGGCACCGCCGCCACCAACAGCGGCACCGGCGGCACCGGCGGCACCGGCGGCAACGGCGGCAACGGTGGCAACGGAGGTGCAGGTGCCAACGGCGCGAATCCCGGCTCCCCAGGCACCAGCGGCGGCGTCGGCCCTGCTGGCGGCCTTCCGTACTTTTCGAATGGCGGCTTAGGCAGCTACGGCGGCAACGCCGGCACCGGCGGGGCTGGCGGGGCCGCCTGATCGATGCAGGTTTACCACTGTGGAGATGGCGCGGGCAGCGGGTCGAGCTTGACCCGGTTCCCAGTCGCTTCGGCAACAGCGGACCTGCTCGGGCGACGGCCAGGACGAGAATGCCGGCCGCGGCCACCGCGGGTCGCGTTCACCATCGATCAGCGGGGCGCCAAGACGCTGAGGTCGATTCGAGTTGGCATGCCACCTGATGTCATTCGAATAGCACGACGGGCCGCTGCTTCAGGATAGATCGGCTGTCGGAGAGGATGGCGCGCATCCGCAGCTGCGTGCTGTCAGGTGGTCGTGCTGCGGCGCCATGGGAAAGATTTCGACAAACCCACTACGAAAGCCCACTACGAAAGATTCAAAGGCTTTCGTAGAACTACAGCATCTTGGGGATCAAGCCCACGTTCAACGTAATCCACTATCTCAAAGTAGGTCGACCACTCATTATTGACGTACTCTTTTGTGTGGAAGGCAGCCTGGTAAAAGTCCGGGAATCCATCGAGCTTGAACTTTCCTTTTGAGAAGGTAACGAAAAGAAATCCGCGCTCATCAATCTCGTCTGAATAAGAACGATCCTTGCGGAACCATCTGAGAGCATATTCCCCCTGGACCGAAAGAATGAGAACGGCTCCAGGTCTTGCGACGCGTTGAAGCTCGCGAAGCCATACGTGCTGAAAATCCTCGTTCAGGTGAGAAAAAACAGAAATTCCATAGATCAAATCAAAAGAATTATCATTGAAAGGCAATGGGGGCTGGAAGCCATTTACGCTCCATTGAATGCCGGGTAAGTTGCTCTTGCCCCAAGCCACCAAATCCGGATCAATATCTGTTGCATATAGATTGCATGATCTGCCTCGGAAGTTTTGGATGACCCGACCGCAACCACTTCCAAAATCTAGAATATCCACAAAAGAGTCAAAATCGCGGCCTGCGATCCCAGACAAATCCTGAATGGTTTGCGCAATTTTTTTCCCCGCTTCAAGGTATCCATTCCGGTCCCTGTTTATCTGGATTCGCCATCGAAGTTTAGCCGGAGGGGCGGGTTCCTGCGTCGGATCGGAACTATCTCTCCGGTCACGAAGTGTCGCCAGTAAGAACCGAAACCGAAACAAAGGATATGAACAGGCAGTCCACAGATTTAAGGCTGGCTTGAACTCTATTACGCTTCTACGGATACCCATTGCACCTCTCCCGTGTTGTTCAACTCGGACAGTATGCCGGGGAGGTTCGCGAGTCGACGGGGGGGGTGGCCGAAGGCGGTCGCCCAGCTACGCGAAGCGGCTTGACGCGCGAGGGGTGCGTCAATAGGAGGCGCGGCCAGCGGCCTTGTGCCTCAGTGAAACCCGCGATACGAGCTCGATCGGAACCCTCGGAGCTCTCACAAGAGCCAAAGCGTCCCTGTCAGTGCCATGAGAGTTGCAGAAAAGATTGAGATCGAACATAGTCGCAAGGGACCGACCAGCTTTTCAGAGTTTCGGCTTACAGCCCGGGTCAGGCGTTCTGTTTAGACGCCGGCCAAAAAACTTACGTAACCAACACTCGGACCGAAACCCCCTCCACGCGCGCTTCGCCATGTCGGCCAGCAAACTGCGATGCACCTTCGCCGAGCGATCGATCCCGCAGACTAGTCCGCGACGCCCGTTTAACGCCAAAACTGCCATTCGCTGATGCTGCGCTTCAACACAGCCCAAGAATGGTGGTGAATTCATCGTCGTGACGGTCACGCTGGAAGTGCGGTGTTTCGACCGCGCGAAAGGCGAGGTTACGCCGTAGAGCTTCGTCCGATTCCAGCGCCATCAGGTTGGCTGCGAGTGCGTTCGCGTCTCCAGCAGGGCTTAGCAGCCCGTTGACTCCTGGATCGATAATCTCCGATGTGCCACCTGTGTTTGTCCCGCACACCGGCAGCCCTGCTCTCATCGCCTCCACGGTAACGCGGCCGAACGCCTCGCATTGGCTACACATGAGGCCGACGTGTGCGGCGGCCCAGTAGCGTCCGACGTCGCGGGTGGGTCCGTGAATGGTCACTAGGTCCTCGACGCCCAGGCGTCGAGCAAGGTCGCGAAATGGCTTCTGGTTGCCAGCGCCAACTAACGTCAACTCGATCTCGACACCGGCCTTCCGGGCTACAGCTACAGCCTCGACTGCAAGGTTTTGCCCCTTGGCTTTAGAGAAGTAACCGACCAACACAGCTCGCATGGGCTCGCCCGGGTGCCGCTCCGGCGGCGTGCCTAGGAGGGTGTCGACGACCGGGTAGACCACGTAGGTCGTCATGTTTGGATCTACGGCGAGCAGAGCCTTCTCGACTGCGTGTGAATTGCAGATCACCGCCTCCGACAGCTGGCCAATCAGCCGGATGGTCCTGTGGTGCCCCAACAGGAACTGAAGCTGATGGTCGTCTTTTCCGAACTCACGGACCAGCCAGTAGTGCGGGATTCCGAGCAGTCTGGCAGCGATCGCGTGCGCAGGAACGACCATGGTGTTAGTGAGCACCATCGTCGGACGTAGGCGCAAAAGTAGCAACACTGCTGGCAAGATGCCGGAAAGGAGAAGCGCGCCGGCGGGTACCGCGCGGATCAGCGCCTCGATGCGTGGCGCGCGCGACCGTTGGAGAAAAGCCCAGCCCGGTATAAAGGTAATCTTGGTTCGGATACCGTGTCGGGCGCACTCCGCCACCAGGCTTCCTTTCCATGGGCAGACGGCGACGACTTCTACGTCGGGCCGCTTTTCCCGGATCGCCAAGACCATGTCGCGAAAGTCGAGCGCGCCTCCTCCGCCGAAACTGCCTACGTTTGAGATCACCATCACCCGGGGCACAGGGCTCGCTTCGCGTGAAGCTGTGATCGCGCGAAGCCGGGTTCCCACGCGGCGCAAGGTATTAGCGGCAACCATCGCCAGAGTGTATGTCGGCGCGTTTCGGCTTTAACAGGATTGCCGGTTTCTCGCAGGACAGGTTCAACTCCACCCGCCGCGGTGACCGGATCGCCGACCATTTCCCCAGATCGATTCGGGCCCTTGTGACGTTCCCGCGGGTCATTCTCGAACGGCTGGCTCACGATTCTATGTAGAGTCGGCCCGATGACGAAGGCCGAGATCGTCACGCTGCCCGAGACTGCGATGGTGACGCTGTGGTGCCGCGCAAGCGAAGCGCGGCGCAGCGACAGGATCATCGATGATCCGCTAGCGATTCGGCTGATGGATTCGATCGACTACGACTTCAGCAAGTTCGGGCTGTCCACCACTCGCCAGGACCTCGCGCTTCGGGCGCTTGCGTTCGACGAGAACACCCACCGCTATCTTTCCGCCCACCCGGAAGCCACTGTCGTGGCCCTCGGTGAAGGGCTGCAGACCAGCTTCTGGCGCCTCAACGCGGCAGGCCTCGGCGATCAATTTCGGTGGCTGACGGTGGATCTGCCGCCGATCATCGAGCTTCGTGAGCGGCTGCTGCCGCATTCACCGCGCATATCTGCATGCGCCCAGTCGGTGCTGGACTTCAGCTGGATGGATCGGGTGGACCCCAAGGATGGCGTCTTCGTCACCGCGGAGGGCCTACTGCCGTACCTGCAGCCCGATCAAGCGTTTAGCGTGATCCGCGAATGCGCGTGCCGATTCCCGGGCGGCCAGATGATGTTCGACCTGCCGACGAAATTCCAGGCTTTCCTGGCCCGCCACCGCATCTGGACAACACTGCGCGGCGGATGGCCGCGGACGCCGTTTGCCCTGTCCGCCGGTGAGATTGCCGACCTGGCGAATACCGTGCCGGGCATTAGCGTGGTACACAATCTGACGCCGCCCCGCGGCCGCGCCCCGGTGATCGATCAGCTTCTCTGGCCGACGGTTGCGGCCTTGCCCCTGCTCGAGTTCGGCTCCCAGCATCGTGCGCCGGAAATTCCATGAATAACTAATCCTCCTAGACACACCCGTGGGTGGATGGGTCCCTTTCGGCGACGGTGGGATTTCGGAAGTAACGGGTTACTAGAGATGACCGGGTGCGCTTTACATCCTCGCTAGTTCAAGAAATATTGATCTTGATGGTGGCTCGATGAATCGGCGAGTCAAGCGGTCGAGGCGTTAACGGCGAGTCCACATCAAGATGTCGCACCGGTTCTCTGAATGTAGAAGGAACCCGGTTCCCGGTCTTCTGTTAGGTATGGGCATTTTTCTTTCAATTCCTCATAGTAATGATGTCGGAGGAAGTTTACTGCCCCTATTACTTTCCAGTCTCTATTGAATGTTAGAAAAGCTTCCAGCAAATATTGCTCATTCCAGAAAAGTACTTCGTCGACGATCCATTCGGCCGGATAATCTCTTGGAGAGAAAACGTCATGAACATGAACGATCACGCCGGTATTGAGAGTAGGAAGGATTTCCAAAAACTCAAAAAGCACGTCACCTCGGGGTCGGATAATGTGCGATGAATCGATGAACAGTATATCGCCTGCGCCTAGTTCCTTGAACATACTTATGTCACAGTCTTCGACCTTCTCACGGATGACCGTAACCCCTAAATTCTCGAGCCAGCTATTTTCGTAGGGTTCTATCAAGATATGTTCGCATGCGTAATTTGGGTCCAGGCGCTTATTAGCATCCAGCGCCCGGCGTGCCATCCGGGTCGAAAAGCCACAGCCGATTTCAATGATCCGCTTTGGCTTCTTCGACCGAATTAAATTGTACCAGTATTCGGCATCTCCGGATCCAAATGCGGGATTGTCGAGATAGAATTCGTCGTCAACAGTCTTTGACCGTGACAAAGTAGCGAGCTCGCTATTGTACGAGAAAGACGAAAGAAGCTGCAGCTGCCCTTCAATATTCCAGTCGATTCCCGGCAGGACTCGATCAATCGATAAGAGCTCCCGAATCGGCGCATTGCGGAAGCCTGGCTCGTGGTAATAATCCCTGATCGGAAAACAGCCGGCGCGCAAGAGCATGGCCTTGGAGTAGGGCAGGTGTTCGACGCCGACAAATCTGATTTGTTTAAGGAACAGTGCGCAACAATATACAAACGGAGCAAGTATAATGTCGATTATCAGTACTACCATTTTCTCAAGAGTCGGCTTAATCGCAATGCGCACTGGACCACCACCGTTCCGTTTTTGATATGAGACCATCACTGCAATACGGCTAAGCTTCGCTTGGAACCATCTTCGCTATTCTCGAACTTACGAGCTATATAGCACACATTTGGTTCACCGCTACTTTAGCTTAACACGGCTGCGTGCACCCGCAGTCACCGATGACGATGCGGGTCAAGTCGCCTAGCTCGGATGGTTCGTGGCGATGACGTGGTGACCTGATCAAGTCGGATTGTGGTTTTCGATCTTGATTTTGGCTTGTGGATGCGCTGATTAACTCGGTCAACGGATTCGGTCGGGTTTCCTCGGCTCCGTTTGTCCTTTCCTGGGGTCGTGAAACCGGCGATCCGGCGATTGCTCAATCACAGAAGGTACGCCCCGAGTTCACTGCTTTCGGTTGGACGGTCTGGATACTGACTGAACGGGTGCCGTTTATTTCCGTTGTCGACTGACTGGCAGTGGGGATGCGCCGATATTCAAGCGGCGAGTCATGTGATGAAGGGGTAGCGATAAGGACGGAGGGCATTGCCGATACCTGATTCAATTGCTCGACCTCTGGAAGCGACCCTCGGAGTCAACTGCTAGCATCCCGTCCGTGCCTGAAAGCGGCGGCCCGGTGCGGATCGGAATCCTGGGGGCCGCCGGCATCGCCCCGACGGCGCTCATCAAACCGGCTCGGGAAAACGCCGAGGTCGTGGTGGCAGCGGTGGCTGCACGCGACATTTCTAATGCTCAATCCTTTGCTGCCAAACACGGCATTGCGCGGGTGCACGACAGCTACGAGGCGCTGATCGCCGATCCGGACCTGGATGCTATCTATATCCCGTTGCCCATCGGCTTGCACGGCAGATGGACCCGAGCTGCGCTCGCCGCGGGTAAGCACGTGCTGTGCGAAAAGCCGTTCACTGCCAACGCCGCCGAGGCCCGCGAGGTCGCTCAACTGGCCGCCAAGTCAGATCGGGTTGTGATGGAGGCATTTCATTACCGCTACCACCCCTGTGCTTCGCGCGTTGACGAAATCATTGCCTCGGGGGAGCTGGGCAAGCTGAAGCGGGTAGAGGGGGAATGGTGCTTTTGGATGCCTAAGTCCTCTGACAACCGCTACAACTATGCCCTCGGCGGTGGCGCATTGATGGACCTCGGATGCTATGCGGTCGACATGGTGCGCAGGTTCGGCGGTTCGACACCGGAAGTAGTCTCGGCGCAGGCGAAACTGCGCGGTCCGCAGGTGGACCGGGTCATGACGGCGGAGTTACGGTTTGTCGGCGGGCACACCGGCCGGATCCACTGCTCGATGTGGTCGACCGCTCTACCGCACTTGACCGTAAAGGTGGTTGGCGAGTGTGGCGAGCTGCGGCTCAATCCGCTGATACCGTTCCAGCGGTTCTCGGTCCGATCGACCACTGGAAAGCGAGTGGAGAACTTCACGACTACGCACTCCACCTATGCGTACCAGCTTGACGCTTTCGCTGCCGCCGTGCTGCGCGGTGAACCGGTGAAGACGACACCGGAAGAAGCGATCGAGAACATGACCGTCATCGATGCGATCTATCGTGCTGCCGGCCTAGCGCTGCGGGAGCCAGCCTAACCGGGGGAAGAGGCACGTCAGTGCGCGTGTGCCGAGAAGGCCACCGCATAAACCGAAGGAGCCGGTTTCCGTTCAACACGAGTGTAACGACGGGTATCGTCTGTCTTCGTGATCGAGTTGGATACCGTAGCCAAGACGTTCGACGGGGCAATACACGCATTGCAGGACGTGAGCTTTTCAGTTCCGACGGGGTCGGTTTGCGCTCTGCTGGGTCACAACGGCGCAGGTAAGACGACCGCGATCAAGATCCTGTCAACGTTGCTCCGGCCCACCTCTGGCCAAGCAATTGTGGCTGGGTACGACGTCGTCCGAGACCCGGCACAGGTACGGGCAAGCATCGGAAGCGTCGGCCAGATAGCCGCGCTCGATTGGGAGCTCACCGGCCGGGAGAACCTGGTGATGTTCGGCCGGCTGCGGGGATTGCGGCGCAAACATGCGCGGCTGCGAGCCGATGCTTTGATCGAGCAGTTCAATATGTCGGACGCCGCCGACCGGCGAGTAATCACCTATTCGGGTGGCATGATGCGCCGCATCGATATCGCCGCCGGACTAGTGGTTCCACCGAAAGTGCTGTTCCTCGACGAGCCGACAACCGGGTTGGACCCGCGGAGTCGCCGCGACGTGTGGGCCCTGGTGGCCTCGTTGTCAGCTCAGGGCGTCACAATCCTGCTCACGACGCAGTATCTCGAAGAAGCCGACGTGCTCAGCGATTCGGTCGTCGTTATGAATAAAGGTTGCGTTATCGCCAACGGGACCGCCGAAGATCTCAAGCGCCGCGTGGGATTCAGCTACTGCACGGTGAGTCCCGTAAATCCGGCCGACCTCTCCAAGATCTTCGCGGTGGTCGCCGATCTCGATGGCGCCGAAGCCGATTACGAGGAGAACACCGTGTCGGTGCTAGCTCCCGATGGTGTCGCGACGCTCGGTGAGGTGTTTCGCCGGGTGGACCGGCTTGGCGTTGAGCTAGTCGACATAGCGCTGCGCAAGCCGTCCTTGGACGAAGTGTTTCTGCACCTCACGGAGAGCGTTACCACGTGAGCGCGCTTGCTGCTCTGACCGAACGCGTGATGCACGACGCTCTGCGCAACGATCTGCCGTTCGCGGTTCTCTCGCCCGCCGTTAACTTCGTCGTCTTCAACTTCATGCTGGGCCATGTGATCGACACCGGTGGAATGAGCTACCCCCAGTACGTCCTGCCGGTTGTCGTCATCCAGGTGATCTTTCTTGGCGCGCTGACGACCGTTGACCGTGCTGCCCAAGACGAGCGGAGCGACTTCGGGGATCGGCTCCGCACGCTTCCCATATCTGGGGTGATACCGCTGATGGCTCGCATGTTGTATTGCCTCTTCCGCGGCACACTTGGCCTGCTCGCCGCGGTCGTTGTCGGGTACGTGTTCGGCTTCCGAATGTTCGGCGGGTTCATTTATGCGGCGGCTTTCGCCGTTCTTGTGCTGATGTTGACGCTGGCACTATCGCTCGCTGCCGATGCAGCCGGCGTTCTTTCCGTGGCCTGGCAAGGTGGGATCGCGAGCAGCGGAGTGTTCACTCAGTTGCTCCTGATTCCCCAAATGCTGCTGCTCATGCTGTCCACCGGGGTGGCGCCGGCCGACTCGTTTCCCGACTGGCTGCATCCGTTCGTACGGAACCAGCCTGTTTCGCAGCTGACGCAAACCCTGCGTGGGTTCGCGACCGGCCATGTCGTGGTCAGCAATCTGGCGACCAGTTTGGCGTGGTGTCTTGGGCTGCTGGTTGTGTTCGGCGCAATCGCGGTGCGCACACAAAAGCGGACGCAATGAGCGCGAACGCACCGCCACGGGGCTCACTGGCCGCCGAAAGTATGCTGTTCGCAAGCCAGCTACTCATCCGGTGGCGGCGCCAGCCGGCGGTGCTGATCCAGGGTCTGCTTTTCCCGACCTTTCTGTTGATTACCTACAAACTGCTGGTAGGCAAGTCGATATTCAAATTCACCGGCACGGACAGTCTCTACGGCCTGGTGCCGATGTGTGCCGTGGCCGGTGCGATGTTCGGGGCGCTTGCAGCCGGCCGCGGCATTGCCTGGGAGCGCGACTGCGGTCTGATCAGCAGACTGTGGGTGTTTCCCGTACACCGGGCCAGCGCCCTGACCGGCAGGCTGCTCGCCGAGGCCGTGCGCACGCTGGCGAGTTCCGCGATGATCACAGCGGTCGGTGTTGGGCTCGGCCTTCGCTTCGAAGGCGGGTGGCTCGCTGTGATCCCGTTCATACTGGTGCCGGTGCTAGTGGTTGTCGTCTTCTCGATGGCAGTGACAGCGATCGCGGTGCGGGCCAAGAGCGGGGCCGCGCTCGTCTGGCTAGGGGTGCCGGCCACGGGCACGGTGTTCTCCAGCGCTGGTGTTGTTCCCATTGAAACGCTGCCATCGTGGTTGCGGACACAGATCCATCTGCAGCCGATGACGCCGACGATTGAGTTCATGCGGGGGCTTGCCCAAGGTGGTCCTGTGCTGTGGCCGCTCCTGCTGGCCACTTTGTGGGGTCTTGGTCTGGCCGCGGTGCTCGGGCCGCTGGCCGTGCGCGGTTACCGCGCCGCAGCCGAATCCGGGCGCTGACACTTTAGCGATCCACCTTCGCCCGAGGCGCCGTGTTGATTTGGCAAACGTTGCCCTATGCACGTCCGCGCGCGTCGATGAGCCCGGCGATCGACGTCCAGTCGTTCGGAAAGCGGTTGAGCATCTCGTCTTTCCGTCCGTCGAGCGCCGAGATGTCGAGCGCCAGGAATTCATCAGTAATCTCGTGCTGACGCTCGGCAAGGACACGAGAATGTGGGTCCAGATTTTGCACGATCGCGAGCCCTGTTGGGCGGGCAGCGATCACGTTGACTATCAGATCTGGCCGGTACTTTTTCAAGACCAAAATTAGGCGCCAGATATCCCCGCTCCAGAACCACGAAGCCCGTTCGCGAGCGGCGCTCAGCGCATCGATTGGGTACACGTCGTGAATCAGAATGGCGGAGTCCGGAGAGCAGTACTTTTCCACGTTGATGAAATCCCGCAGGGCAAACTCCATCTGGTGCATGCCGTCGATGAAGGCGAGGTCTAAGGTCTTGCCACCCAACTCGGAAACCACATCACACTGTTCAAAAAAATCGTCGCTGGTCTGTGCGAATACCCGCTGGCGGGGCCCCAAAGGCTTCCGGATGCGCGGGTTCGGGTCGACTCCCAGCGCCAACGTTTCCGGCCTGACGATTTCGAAGGATTGGCCCTGATCGATGCCGATCTCAAGGTAGGTGGCCGGCTTCAGGTGTTGATGAATGCGGGCCAGAACCTGGAAATAGTCCTCGCCAGGGAACTCTAGCGCCGCCAGCATGACATGCGCTTCGAGATGAGCCATGGAAAAGTCCTCGGCTTGCAAAGTTGTACGACACAACTCCGCCGCGCGCTGGGGCCGACCCAGAAGCCGCTGGATGCGGGCTTGACGATACAAGTGTCGTGCTCTGTTTACGGCGATTCCCATGGCTCTTTTGCGCTCTTTTGTGATTGTTGTGACCGGCCCGGCCCGCGTCCTTGTTGTACGTGCGTGGTCGGGGACCTCGTCGGGGAGTGTATGCCAATCACGCCGGTGCTCGAAAACCGCACCCCAAGTTGCTTGTGGAATATTCCGCCCGCTTGCGCGTGTTAGCTGATCGGCGACGACGACCGCCAGCGTGATCAGTGCCGGCCACGTCCGGCCGATTGCCTCGAGGTGGATTAATTGGATCACCTCCGGGCTGAGGTCGGGCTGGGGTAAAGTCCCGACCGATCAACGCGCACCGCGAACTGCGAAGACGGATTAACGGCTGTGTCCGGTTTGGCTGCGCGTCGCAGCAGAAAGGATTTCGGTGTGACACTCACCGACCGCACGATCGCCGAGGCCAGGCGGAAACTCAACCGAGGCCTCAACAAACGGCTCTACCCCTACATGAGCCGCCGCGCCGCCGATGATGCAGTTTTTCTGAACTGGTCCTACGAAGAGGACCCGCCGATGGCCTTGCCGCTGGACGCCGCCGACGAACCCAACCGGTACCCGATCCAGCTCTACCACCGCACCGCAACCCAGGCCGGTGAGCTTGCCGGGAAGCGAGTGCTTGAGGTGGGCTGTGGGCACGGTGGCGGCGCATCGTATCTGACGCGAGCGCTGGCTCCGGAGTCCTATCTCGGTTTGGATTTGAACCCGGTCGGTATCGAGTTTTGCCGCCAGCGCCACCAGCTGCCGGGGTTGGAGTTCGTGCAGGGTGACGCCGAGAACCTACCGTTGCCTCCGGAGTCGTTCGATGCGGTGATCAATATCGAGTCCTCGCACTGCTATCCGAATTTCGACCGATTCCTCGGCGAGGTCGGGCGGGTGTTGCGCCCAGGCGGGGTGTTCCTTTATGCCGATACGCGACCGCGGAACGAATGCGCGCAGTGGGAGTCGGCGCTGGCTGGTGCGCCGCAGCTGCAGGTGGTGTCGCGGCGGGACATCGACGCCGAGGTTTTGAGAGGGATGGTACTGAATTCGGCGCAGATGCAGGCGTTGGTGGACAGTTTGGTGCCGGGGTTTCTACAGCGGGTGGCCCGTGATGGGGCGCCGGCGGGGGGGTCGCACATCTATCGGAGTTTGGCGAGCGGGCACATAACCTACCGGATGTACTGTCTGGCCAAGGTGACGTAAAGGCACGTTTATCGGCAGGGAGGCAATGATGATGCCCCTGATATTGCCTGTGCGCACGACGACCGAAGGCCGCAATCCGCGATGAAATTTGTGCTGGCAAGCTGGGGAACTCGTGGCGATGTCGAGCCCTGCGCCGCTATCGGTCGTGAGCTGCTGCGCCGCGGGCATGAAGTGCGCATGGCTGTCGCGCCTGACGTGGTTGGCTTCGCCGAGTCGGCCGGGCTTGCGGCGGTCGCCTATGGGCCGGATTTGCAGACCATTGCGGACGCGCGCCGCGGCTGGACGCGCTTCTTCCGCACCCCCTGGAGAGTCCGGGATCTGAGCAAGTTGACGCGCGAAATTCAGGAAAGCTATAACCAGTGCTGGGCGGAGGGGAGCACGACGCTGACGTCGCTGGCGGACGGGGCCGACCTGTTAATCGCCACCAGCGTGGGTTTCGAGATGCTCGCTGCCAACGTCGCGGAGTACTACGACATTCCGTTGGCCACTCTGCATTGGTTCCCGCTGCGGGCCAACGGCCAGCTCCTGCCATTCCTGCCGGCGCCGTTGTGCCGCTTCGCGATGACGGTGTTCGAGTGGCTGTCGCGGGGCGGCACGGCGAAGGAGTCTGACAAGGCGCAGCGCCGTGAACTTGGTCTGCCGGAGGCCACGGGCCCCTGGCCGCGGCGGATCACCGAACGCGGAGCGTTGGAAATCCAGGCCTACGATGAGGTGTGCTTTCCCGGGCTGGCAACCGAATGGGCGAGATGGGATGGGCAGCGGCCTTCCAAAAGGCCATTTGTCGGCGCGCTGACGATGGAGTTGCCCACGGATGCCGATGAGGAGGTCGCGTCGTGGATTGCGGCGGGAACACCGCCGATTTGCTTCGGGTTTGGCAGCGTAGGGGTCGAATCTGCTGCCGACACGCTTGCCATGATCAGCGCGGCCTGCGCGAAGTTAGGCGAACGCGCGTTGATTTGCGCCGCCGGGACCGACTTCAGCAACGTTTCCCATCTCGATCACGTCAAGGTGGTGGGCGTGATGAATTACGCGGCTGCTTTTCCCGCCTGCCGCGCGGTCGTGCACCACGGTGGCACGGGCACCACGGCCGCGGGTCTACGCGCCGGAGTCCCCTCGTTGATCCTCTGGACGATGCCGGATCAGGCGCTCTGGGGAGCTCGGGTCAAACGACTCGAAAGTGGGTACTGCCCGGCGCCTTTCGGCCACTACCCAGCAATCGCTGGTCGCAGACCTGCGCACCATCCTGGCCCCGCTATATGTCACACGGGCCCGCGAGATCGCCACCCGGATGACCAAACCCGCCGAAAGCGTTACGGTCGCCGCTGACCTTCTGGAAAATGTCGCTCGCCTGCGGCCTGTTGGCTGATCGGCGCTGGCCACTTCTGACTAGCTACCGCCCGATCCCAGCCAAGCCACGCGAAAAATCGAGGTTAGCAATCGATCTCCGCAATCAGATCGAATTCGGCGAAGGTACGCGACACGACCTCCCGCAGCTCATCTTTAGTATTTGGCCGGCCGAGAGAATATGCGGAGATTCTGAAAAAGATCTTCCCGCGGCCCCGCCCCGATCCCACAAACAGTTGTCCACCTATGTGCTCGAGTGTGCTTTTCTTGATATCGGGCTCGGGGTTTCTCATGTACACATAGTCGGCATCGGTGCCGTCGGGCCGGTTCCCCGCCGGGGGCAGGTCACCGATATTGGAGACAGTCACCGGAAGATCGGCACCACCCGCCGCCATGCCTGCTATCCTCCTGTTCACCCACCTCGGGATCATCACTGCCAGTGGGAATGTCGACAAAAACTCGTCGTCGGCGTTCTCCATCTCGGCGAGGATTGCTTGCGTGATCTTGACGTGCATTTCCCCGAGGTCCGTCGCCGCGTGCGTTGGGTCAACCGTGACGTCGACCACCGAGAGCGCATTGCCACGGGTATCGCCCTCGGTCCGTAGCGTTACCGGAAATCGTAGGGTGACTGTTCCGTCGTCATGAACACGCCCCACCCGTCACCGCGAGTCGGCACGCGACTCCTGCCACCAGCGAGTTACTGCTTGCGCCAAGCATTTTCGCGCGAGCATCCCATTCCGCCAGGTCGATGTATGCGGTCAGGGCGGGCACCTCTACTGCCTGATCGTTGCTGGCCGTCCTCGGGGAAGGTGGTGCCGCTTTGATCGATGATGTGAATTCTTTGCGGTCGGGCCAGGCCTTTCGAGCCGTGGCTCTCACCGCCTGCGCTACGTCGGGCAGGTCTTTGACGGTTTGCCGAAGATCCTCACGCAACGCCCGCCCACGCGTGCGCGATCCCGCAGGCGGATAGCCCAGATCGTGCGTCCTGCCCTCAGCAGCATCAACTATCGCCTGGCCAAACCCGACCCCGTCGACAACCGTATGCGAAACCACCAGACTTACCGCGGTCCCGCCGTCCTCGAGCGGAAGCACCCCGAGATGCCAGCCGGGTCCCCACTCCGGATCAACGGGTAGGCGCGCCCGCTCGTCGGTCCATGCGTTCACATCGGCCCGCGGCCGCGGCGTTGCGGCGATATCAATGTCCTCGGACGCCGGAGACAAGACCCAGTGATCACGCGCGAACGGTAACGGAGACCGTTCGATCCTGCGTCCCAACAACCCGCGTCCAAGATTGCTGTGAAATCGCCGTAACCCATCGAGATCGACGGCACGGTCATATATCCACGTGACCTGAATCAGCGCGTCGTGAACCGCTCGCATCGTGCGAAATACCGCTTGATCCACGTGTGTGAGCCGATTGTCTACCGGCTCATCGCTAGGCGTGCTGACCTGAGCCGCTGGGACCGCAGGCGCAGCGGTGTCGGTGAGCAGGTCGGCCAGGTGGGTGGCGAGCGTGGCGGGGGTGGGGTGGTCGAAGGCAAAGGTTGCCGGCAGGGTGAGGCCGGTGTGTTGGTTGAGGGTGGTGCGTAGTTCTAGGGCGGTCAGTGAGTCGATGCCGAGGTCTGTGAAGGGGCGGTCGGGATCGAGGGCGGCCGGGTCGGGGTGGGCCAACACGGAAGCCGTAGTGGCGGTGACCATCTCGGTGAGGGCGTCAAGCCGTTGTCTGGGGGTTTGGGCTGGCCAACCGGGCGGCCAGTGTGCGGGGGCTGGCGGTGGCGGCTTCTGGCTCGGCTGGTAACCAGGCCAGACACGAATCGGTGTCCAAAGTGTTCTGGCGCGCCCGGCGGGTCCCAGTGCGAGCCCGCGCGCGTCGCCGGTCGGAGCGGGGGCCAGCCAGTAGCGGCGGTGCTCGAAGGGGTAGGTGGGCAGCGCGACGGTGCGGGCGTGGGGATACAGGGCCGACCACGACGGGCTGTGGCCGTGATTGTGCAGCTTGGCCAACGCGGTAGCCAGGGCGTCTTGGTCGGGCCGGTCCCGGTGCAACGTGGTGATCACCGCTGACTGGGTCCGCCCCGCGGCCTGGGCCAAGGTGTCGGTGATCGCCGGGGCCAACACCGGATGCGGGGACAACTCCACAAACGTGCACTCACCGGCGGCCAAAAGCTCGACCACACTGTCATGGAACCGGACCGGCTCACGCAGGTGTCTGGTCCAGTAGCGGCTGGACGCGAGCTGCTCGGAAGTCGCTATTTGTCCAGTGAGGTTGGACAGGATCGGCACTGTGGGCGAAGCCAAGGTCAAGCCGGCGGCGATGGCCTCAAACTCGGGCAAAGCCGGGTCCATCAACGACGAGTGGAAGGCGTGACTGACCGACAAGGAGGTGGCTCGAATACCCTGCGCGGCGCAGTGGTCGCGGATTGGTTCGAGCTCGTCGGGATCCCCGGAGACAACAACCGACGTGGGCCCGTTGACCGCGGCGATAGCTATCCTGGGGTGATCCTTGAGCAGGGCCTCCACCTCGCCTTCGTTGGCCTGGATGGCGATCATCGCGCCAGGCGGACAGGCTTGCATCAGCCGACCGCGAGCGGTGACCAACACAGCGGCGTCGGCAAGGGAAAACACACCGGCGATATAAGCGGCCGTGAGTTCTCCGATGGAATGCCCTAACAGATAGTCGGGGGTGATCCCGGCTTCGACGAACAGGGCATGCATGGCCGCGCCCATAGCGAACAGCGCCGGTTGTGCGTAGCTCGTTTGGTGGATCAACTCGCCAACAGCACTACCCGGTTCGGCGAACATAATTTCGCGCAGCGAAACCTCGAGGTGGGCATCGAGGGCGTCACATATGTTGTCGACAGTGTCGGCGAAGACGTGGTTGTGTTCGTAGAGTTCGCGGCCCATGCCGGGGTATTGGGCGCCTTGGCCGGGTAGGACGAACACGGTTTTACTGCGCAGGTGGGCCTGGTAATGGTGTTGGGTCAGCTGCGGGTGGGGTTGGCCGGTGCGCAGGGCATCAAGGGCGTCCAGCAGGTCTTCGCGCGGATCGGCGCTGCCCACCGGCACGGTGATCGCCGCCCGGTAGGGGTGGTGGGTGCGGGTGGTGGCCAGGCTGTAGGCCACATCGGTGAGATCCAGGTCGGGATGGTCGACCAGGTGTTGGTGCAGTCGGTCGGCCTGGGCGCCCAACGCCGCGGGGGTGCGCGCCGACACCGGCCAGATTGGCAGCCCGAACTCATCACTGTGACGGGCTTGGCGGGCCTGGCGCCGCGCGTCCGCCGGATTCGGCCGCCGGGGTGGGGGGTTGTTGCAGGATCAGGTGGGCGTTGGTGCCGCTGATCCCGAACGAGGACACCGCCGCGGTGCGCGGGTGATCGGTGTCCGGCCAGGGCACGGGTTCGGTGAGCAGGCGAACCGTGCCGGCCGACCAGTCGATGTGCGGGCTGGGGTGATCGACGTTCAGGGTGGGCGGCAACGTGTCGTGGTTGAGGGCCTCGATCATTTTGATGATTCCGGCGACCCCGGCGGCGGCTTGGGTGTGGCCGATGTTGGATTTGATCGATCCCAACCACAGTGGGTGCTCTGCGGTGCGGGCGGCGCCGTAGGTGGCGATCAGGGCGCCGGCCTCGATCGGGTCGCCCAGGGTGGTGCCGGTGCCGTGCGCCTCGACCACATCGACCTGATCGAGCCCGATACCGGCGTTGGCGACCGCCTGGGTGATGACGCGCTGTTGGGCGGGCCCGTTGGGGGCGGCCAACCCGTTGGAGGCGCCGTCTTGGTTGATCGCCGATCCCGCGATGACCGCCAACACCGGATGGTTGTTGCGTGTGGCGTCGCTGAGCCGTTCCAGCACCAACACCGCCGCGCCTTCGCCCCAGCCGGTGCCATCGGCGTCAGCGGAGAACGCTTTACACCGCCCATCAGCGGCCAGCCCGCGTTGGCGGGCGAACTCGGTGAACACCGCCGGCGTGGTCATCACCGTGACACCACCGGCAAGCGCCAGCGTCGATTCGCCGTGACGCAGGGACTGACACGCCAAATGCGTGGCCACCAGCGACGACGAGCACGCGGTGTCCAGGGTGATCGCGGGGCCCTGCAACCCCAACACGTACGCGACCCGCCCGGACGCCACGCTGGTGGACGGACCGGTCAGGGCGTATCCCTCCGCGCCGTCAGAACCGCCGCGCGCCGTATTGCTGTGCCCACGCTCCGATGAACACCCCGGTCTCGGTGCCCGCCAACGCGGCCGGATCAATGCGGGCGGTTTCCAACGCTTCCCAGCACACCTCCAGCAGCAGCCGCTGCTGGGGATCCATGCTTTGGGCCTCGCGCGCCGAGATCCCGAAGAACTCCGCGTCGAACCCGGCCGCCTCCGCCAGGAACCCGCCGGCGCGGGTGTAGGTCTTGCCCACCGCATCGGGGTCGGGATCAAACAGATCCGCCAGATTCCAGCCACGGTCGGCCGGGAAACTCCCCCACCGCATCGGTGCCGCTGGCCACCAGATCCCACAACGCCGCCGCCGAATCCACCCCACCGGGGAACCGGCACGCCATCCCCACCACCGCTACCGGCTCGTCTATCTGCGCCTGAGATGCCACCTGGGCCTCCACCGGCGCCGCCGCCACGACCGATCCGCTCATCAGCTGGCCCAGATGGGTGGCCAACGCGTTCGGGGTGGGATAGTCGAAGGCCAGGGTGGGCGGCAAGTCCAGCTCGGTGACGGTTTTGAGCCGGTCCAGTAACTCGGTGGCTTTCACCGAGTCAAACCCCAGGTCCTGAAACGCACCCTCAGGGTCGATGTCGTCAGGGCTCGGCCGGCCCAATACCGTTGCCGCCTCCGAGCGCACCATCCCCAGCAGGAGGTCATGTTGCTGCTGGTCCGAGCGTGCGCTGCTGGCGGCGCAGCGCACGCAGGCGTTGGGCCCACCCCGAGTCGGCTCCGTCGCCCACACCGGCGTCATCGACCATGCGCTGCCCTGGCGGGCGGATCAGCCCGTCCAGGCGGGTGAACTCGTCGCGCAGATACCGCTGGAGACAATCCCTCCGTCTGACCTTGCCGCTTGTGGTGAGCGGAATCGAATGAGGTTCCACCAGAACGAGATCCGCCACACTCAGACCGTGCGACTTCGATATCGCCGAGGTCACTTCATGCCTGACGACGCCCATCCTGTGCATCGCGGCATCTTCGGATTCGTCACGCTTCTTGAGTTCGATGATGGCGACCAGCTTCTCGACGCCGTCGTCATCGGGAACCGCTATCGCTACGCAGCGACCGCGGGTGATCTCCTGGATCGTGGCCTCGATGTCGTCGGGAGAGTGGTTACGCCCATAGATGATCAGAAGATCCTTGATACGGCCGACGATGAACAGCTCGCCATCGGACAGGAAGCCCAGATCCCCGGTCCGCAGCCACGGACCTTCGGGTGTACCGGCCGACGGCTCGACCAGCACGGCACCGAAGGTGCGCTCGGTCTCTGTCGGGCTTTTGCCAATAGCCCGTGCTGACGTTGCCGCCGTGCACCCAGATTTCGCCGGTGGTTCCCGGCGGACACTCGATCTGCAGTATCGGGATCGACGATCCGTACGGTGGGTGCTTGCAGCGCGGAATAACTGACCAGTGCTGTGCCGGTTCCAGGTGCGCAGCGTTGCGCCTGGCCCGCGGAAAGTTTGTCGGGCTCGAAGTCGACGACTCCTGGTGGTTGATCCTCGGTGGTGGTCGCCACGTACACGGTCGATTCCGCGAGTCCATAGGTGGGCCGTGAGCACCGACTCGCGAAGATTGAAGCGCTTAAACCGCTCTGCGAAGCGCTTGAGAGTCTCGGGGAGTACTCGTTCGGCACCGCTGATGATGGTTGCCACGTTGCTCAGGTCGTACCCGGCCATGTCTTCGTCCGACGTTTTGCGCGTCGCGAGTTCGAAGGCAAAGTTGGGTGCTCCGGTAGATGCGCTGGGATAGGAAGCCACCATTTGCATCCACCGGGCCGGGCGCTGCAGGAAAGACACCGGGCTGGTGAGCACCGCGCTGCATCCGGAGAGCACCGGAGTGCAAACACCCATGATCAAACCCAAGTCGTGATAAAAGGGCGTCCACGACACAATGGTGTGGTCGGGAGGTTCAATGCCTCCGTTGCGCGGAAAAATGCCGGCCATCGTCATTTTGTAATTGATCTGAAGGTTGGAATAGGAAACCATTACTCCGGCCGGCCGCCGGGTCGATCCGGACGTATATTGCAAATACGCCGTGCGCTGATAGTCGTGTTGCTCGATATCGAATTGGGCCGGAGTGTCCAGGTCAAGCAAATCGATTTCGATGATCGATGGCGCCGGTTGCCCGGCCTGGTGCGTGACGTGCCGGGTGACGTCGTCTACGGCAGAGGATGTGGTGAGAACGGCGGTTGGCGACGCATCGCGCAGCACCGAATCAACCCGTTCGTCGGCGACCCCGCCCAGCGGCACCGAAAGCGGAACCGCGATGATCCCGGCCTCCAGCGCGCCCAGGAAGGCAACGATGTAATCGAGCCCCTGGGGCGCCGATATCACGGCGCGGTCGCCGGGTGAGGTACAAAGCCTGAGGTCGCGTGCGACGTTACGCACTCGCCGATACAGCTGCGACCACGTCAGGCTTTCCGCAACGCCCGCCCAGTCCTTCTCGTAATCAATAAACGTGTACGCCGTCTCACTGGGCTGCAGACTGGCAAGCTCCCGCAGCAGAGCGGGAATGGAAGACTCAAGCACGGGTTGAAAATACCTGGAATGCGGACATGGCGTCAGCAGAACGGTGTTCATGGCTGCGGGCCAGGATCTGGAAATAATCCTCGCCGGGGAATTCTAATTCCGCCAGCATGTGGTGCGCCCCGAGATGCGCTACGGAATATTCCTCGGTTTGCAAAGCCGCACGACACAACTCGGCCGCGCGCTGGGGCCGATCTAGAAGCCGCTGGATGCGGGCTTGACGGTACAGGTGTCGTGCTCTATTTACGGCAATTCCCATGGCTCTTTATGCGCTCTTTTGTGATTGTTGTGACCGGGCCGAAGCGTCCCTGTTGTCCGTGGTTGGACCTCGTTGGGGGTGCTGGGTGTGATGATACTGCCCGTGTCGCCGCTCAGTTAGTGGATCTCGCTGAGTGACTCGGGTCGACTGCTAACATCCCGCGAATGGCTGAAAGCCGCGGCCCAGTGCGGATCGGCATCCTGGGCGCTTCACGCTTCGCACCGATGATCCTCATCAAACCGGCCCAGGGAAACGACGAGGTCGTGGTGGCCGCGGTGGCATCGCGCGATGTGTCGCGTGCTCGAGCCTTCGCCGCCAAACACGGCATCGCGCTGGCGCATGAAAACTACGAGGCGCTTATCGCCGATCCAAATCTGGACGCTGTCTACATCGTGCTGCCGAACAGCTTGCACGGTAGGTGGACTCGGGCTGCGCTGGCCGCGGGCAAGCACGTGCTGTGTGAAAAGCCGTTCATGGCCAATGCCGCCGAGGCCCGCGAAATCGCCGAATTGGCCGCCAGATCAGACCGGGTCGTGATGGAGGGATTCCAATATCGCTACCACCCGTTGACTTTGCGCGTTGAGCAGATCATTGCCTCAGGGGAGTTGGGCAACCTGCAGCGGGTGGATGTTTCCGTGTGTGTCCTGTTGCCGAAATCCTCCAACAGCAACGTCTACGACTACTCCCTTGCCGGTGGCGCGCTGATGGATGCCGGAAGCTATGTGGTCCACATGCTCCGCACGTTCGGCGGGTCGACCCCGGACGTCGTTTCGGCGCAGGCGAAACTGCGCGGTCCTGAGCTGGACAGGGCCATGACGGCCGAGTTGAGGTTCGCCAGTGGGCACACTGGTCGGATCCGCTGCGCGCTGTGGTCGTCTGATCTGTTCCGAGCGAGCGCCAAGGTGGTGGGTGACCGCGGCGAGCTGCGTTGGCTCAGCCCAGCGGCACCGCACCTCTTCCATCGGCTCTCGGTCCGATCGGCCGACAGCAAACGCGTGGAGCGCTTCCCGGGGCGCAGCTCGTTTGAGTATCAGCTTGAGGCTTTCGCCGCGGCGGTGCTGCACGGGGAACCGGTGAAGACGACGCCGCGGGATGCGATCGAGAACCACACCGTCATGGATGCGATCTATAGGGCTGCCGGCCTTTCGCTGCGCGAGCCGGCCTGAGCCGCTCATCCGTTCGCGCGATCAGGTGGCGAAATGGGCGTCGTTGACGTGTGCGGCCACCCGTAAGGCGTTGGCCGCCACCGTCAAACTGGGGTTCAATCCGGCGCTGGAGGGGAAGAACGAGGTGTCCACCACGTACAGGTTGTCCACTTCGTGCGCCCGGTTTTGCGGGTCCAGCACGCTGGTTTTCGGGTCGGTGCCGAAGCGGCACGTCCCACAGACGTGGCCCAGGTTCGTGTTGTCTTCGCCGCTGCCCAGGGACAAATTGCGAAACGGCTGCAACACCTCTTTCAGGTGGCGCAAAAACGCCGCGCGGCGTTCGATCTCACTGGGATGTAAGCGGTACTGCATTCGTAGCCGCTGGCGACCGTCCGTGCTGGGTCGGTCGTAGGGCAGGACACGGTTGTCCAGATAGGGCAGGTCTTCGGTCATCGCGGCCAGCACCAGTCCGCCGGTGAAGACCCGCTGGTAGATCTGGCGCACCGCCGGGCTCATGAGGCGCATCGCCTTGCCCCGCCAGTCGGGACGGTTGGTCACCCACTGCATGGGTGGTATCGCGCCGAATGATTGCACGGTCCCGTATTTCTGCCCGTCGGAGAAATAGAAGTCGTTGAGCCCGATCTCCTTGTTCGCGGCGGCGATCTTGGAATCGCGTTGTGGCCAGATCTCGATCGGGTCCAGGAGATGACGCATCAAGTTGCGCCCCACCCAGTCTGAGCCGTTGGCCAGTCCGCGGGGCCACTCGCCGGAGCGGGAATTGAGCAACAGCACCGGGGTGGCCAGCGCACCAGCGGCGAGCACCACCACCTTGGCATTGAGAGCTAGCATGTCGGAGCGACGCTGACAGATCACGCGTGTGACCTGGGTGCGGTTGGCCTCCAGGCGCACGACTCGACACTGGGCCAGCAGCTGGGCGCCGTGCTCGGCGACGGCTGGCAGGACGCCGTTGCGGGCGGCGTCGTTTTTGCACGACTGATTGCAAAGGTAGGTCTGGCAGGTGGCACAGTCGTCGGTGTAATCGCAGGCCATCGGCAGGTGATAGGGATGCAGTCCCCGACCCACCAGGTAGTTGACCAACGCCTGGTTTTCTGGCGAAAACGGCGGCGCCGCGGGCAGGCCGACGTCGGCGGCTTCGGGTCGCAGGGGATCGGGTTGGCCGCGAACCCGTAGCAGTTTTTCGGCTTCGGCGTACCAGGGCCGCATCTGGTCATAGCTGATCGGCCAGGCCTCGGGCACGGTGGATTCGCCGGGGTCGCGGAAATTCTGGCGGGGGGTGAAATCGCCAGCGAAGAATCGTTCGCAGACCATGCCATACAGGGCTGAGGACCCGCCGGTGCCGCTGCCGATGAATGGCACAAACCGCTTCGGGAAGCGCCCGCTGATGTCTTCGATCTCATCGGTGGTGCGTCCGGCCCGGGCCAAGGCGTCGTAGTACGCCTCCGCGGAACGGGCCGAAAGCGGCTCGGCCAGTTCGGGTATGGCAGCGCGAATGGTTCCGGGCGTTCCGGGCAGTGTCGAGTGCCCCTTTTCGACGAACAGCACCCGCCGGCCCGAGCGGGCCAGTCGGTAGCCCAGCATTCCGCCGCCCATGCCGGTGCCCACGACGATGACGTCCCACTCAACGCGTTCGGCCTCGCGCGCGGTCAGTTCGCCGTCAGCCAAAATCGAACTCCTCAGCGGATGCTGGTCCAACGCGTGGCCCGGTCTGGGCGAATCGGGATCGTAACATCCGTTCGTCGCGGGATCCGGCCACGGTAGAAATCTGGGTTTCCGATCCCTGCACGCCGTCGCTGACATGCGGGCCCGATCGGCATAGCGCCGAAAACACCGGGCAATTGCCCGCGCCCGCCCTCACCGAAACGTCATCAACACCAATGACCGTAATTTACGTGACCGCAATTTACGAGTACTGTCGCCTGCACTGTCGATTCCGGTTTTCGGAATATTCATCGTGGGACGCGCATTTGGTTCCACTAATTCGGCCCTCAGATGACCAATTAGGGGTATCTTGGCCGACCATGGTCCTCTCGCAGTTGAGTCGCTTCGTGGATATCCGCACCGAGGAGACCCGCAAGAAGCTGCGTTATGCCACCGTCTCGGTGGTCTTCGTCCCAATCGGCCAAATTCTGATACAAGTTCTCAACCTGTGGCTGCATAACTACACCACCGCGTCGCTATTGCAAGCCGCCATCATCACGCTTCCGAACTTCTTTGCCAACAAGCACTTCGTCTGGCAGGTCACATCTCGTGAGAACCTGCGCAGCCAGATGCTCGTATTTTGGGTGGCCGTGATGCTGGGCGTCGCGCTTGCCACGCTCTTCACCCACCTCGTCGAGCATGCGATGGCCGATCGGACGACCCTCGCCCGTGGCGCGGCAGTGGTCGCCGCCCAGCTACTGGGCTTGGGTATCGTCTGGGTCGCCCGCTTCCTCATCCTGGACCGGTGGCTGTTCAAGCTCGCGGGAGACACGCCCGAGCACGCCGACGAGGTCATCGGTGAACTCCCGGTTTGACCCGGTCGAGGCTCTTGGGATGGTGCCTATTTGGTGGCTCCTTGGTTTTGACCAGCCATCGGCATGAAGTGTGCGGGCGCCCCGATGGTTGCTCCCGCCGGTCGGGCGACGCGGTACTCGCGGCCCGGGCTGCGTAGGCTCCCGGCCATGAATTCCTGGCCCATCACGTGACGGGATCGGTAAGCACGGGTGCGCGCGCACTCGCGGCGAGGGCAGTCGGTAACGACCGGGTACTTGTCACCGGCGCGTCGGGCTGGCTCGGGAGGACTGCCCTCGACCTGCTGGCTCCGCTGGACCTGCCCACGCTCGCTCTGGCCAGCCGGGCCCGGATCATCCGAGTCGGTAATCGCGAGATCGGGTGTCGGGTGTGGGACGACCGGGAGGTGGCCGCTTTCGCGCCGACGGTCGTGCTGGACTGTGCGTTTCTTACCCGAGACCGAGTAGCCGACATGCCGCTCGACGAGTACGTCGCGGCCAACCGCATCCTGACCGAGCGCCTGGTGTACGCGACGCAGCTGCCCAGCGTACGTCTTGCGCTCACGGTCTCCAGCGGAGCTGCGATCTACCCGCACGACGCTCTAGACGGGCCGATCGAGGACAACCCATACGGCTACCTCAAGCGCGAGGCCGAGCACCGCCTGGCGGAGGCCGCCGCCGAGAGCGGGGCGATACCCGTCGTCGTCCGGGCTTGGAGCATCTCCGGTGCCCACGTGCAGAAACCGCAGAGTTACGCATTGGGCTCGATGATCCGGGACGCCGACGCCGGGGCGATCCAGATCATGTCGCGCCGTCTGGTGTTTCGCCGCTACGTGCTCGCTGAGGAGCTACTCGCACTGGGCATCGCCGAGGGCGGTGTCGGGCCCGCCACGATCGACAGCGGTGGAGAGCTGGTGGAGATGGCCGAGCTTGCCGCGCGGATAGCCGCGGTAGTGCGCCCTGATGCAGTGATCAGCCGTGAAGATGTCGATCCCCGCGACCCGGATCGGTATCACTCCGACGGCCAGGATTGGGAGTGGCGTTGCCAGAGGTGGGATTTGGCGAGCGTGTCGCTGGATCGTCAGATTGAGATCACCGCCCGTGGGGGGCTGGGCCGTGCGTGATTAGCTAATGGTTGGCCGTCGCCTAGCCAAACTGCGCTTGACGCATCATTGTCGCCTACCAATCGGCCGACGCATTGTCTAGGATCGATCGGCACCCGAGGCAAACAGGAGTCGTACTTTGTTCGCACCGTCAGCTGAGACCATGAAATGTCGATTGTGTAGCGACCCCAACGCGATCGAGTTCCTCGACCTGGGGCTGCAGCCGCTCGCGAACAAATATCCTACGGAGGCTGAATTTTCGGCAGAGGACTTCTTTCCCTTGCAAGTGTTCTTCTGCCCGACGTGTAAGAACGTGCAACTCGGCACGATCGTATCGCGTGAGAGGATGTTCGAAGACTACTACTATCTGTCATCGGTGAATCGCGAACTGGTGAGGCATTTCGAGGATCTCGCTGAACAACTGGCGTCAGCGCATTTTGTCGTCGATGTTGGCTCCAACGACGGGATTCTCCTCAAGCCACTCCAGAAGTTGGGTGTGAAAGCGCTAGGCGTCGAGCCTTCGATCAACGTATCAAAGATCGCTAACGATGCAGGTCTGGAAACGCTGACGACCTTCTTCGACATTCAGGCCGCCGAAAACATCGCAGTGTCCCATGGGAGAGCGGATGTTATCGTCGCGAGCAGCGTTTTCACCCATCTCGAGAACCCGAGTGGATTTATCGATGCCGTGAAGCGACTGCTGGCAGACGGCGGCAAGTTCATCATCGAAGTTGAATACATTGGAGCCATTCTGGCGACGACGCAGTTCGAACGTTTCTATTTAGACCGGATTTTCTATTATTCGCTCACCTCTCTTGCGGCGTTGTTCGCCGCGCACGGCATGGTCATCACCGACGTACGTGAGATCGTCCCGCACGGCGGCTCCTTGCAGGTGTTCGTGCAACGCGAGGGCCGGCAATCCCCCTCCGATGCCACGCGACGACTCCTCGCGCTCGAGGAAGAGAATTTGACGCTGGAAACCTTGCGCATTTTTCGGCGTAACGTCGATCTTCAAATATCCGCGTTCAAAGATCGACTGGCGAAATATCAGCAAGCTGGGATGAGCGTCGCCGGCTACGGTTCGCCGGCACGGGTGGCGACCATATGTAACTACGGTCGGATCGGGCCAAGTGAAATCGCCTTCACCGTCGACGACAACCCCTTGAAGCAGAATAAGTTCACTCCTGGCACTCATATCCCGATTGTTCCCAAGAGCTACCTCGATGAACACACGCCGGATGTCTTGGTCGTGTTCGCCTACGAATACTTCGATGACATCAAAGCGAAGACCGGTGGCACGTACCAATACTTGAAGCCCATTCCACCCACAGAACTGAAATAAACAGAAGGTTCCTTCATATGTCTGAACATTTCATCATCCGGCGCGATACCGAGGCAATCGTTCAGGGGCTCGGCGAGGATGCCCATCTCCTGTCAGGAAAAACCGTACTCCTGAGCGGCGGAGCAGGCTTTCTCGGCAAGAACTTCCTGCGAGTATTCAAGCGGCTCAACGATACGATTCTGGAACGACCTGTCCGCGTAATCTCGGCCGACAATTTCATTACCGGCGATCCCAGCACCACTGACCGCGACGAGAATATCGCCGAAGTGTGGGCCGACGTTACCTATCCGCTGCCCGTGCGTGAAGACATCCACTACATCATGCATGCGGCAGGCCTGGCATCGCCGGTCTACTATATGAAGTATCCCCTCGAAACCATCGAGAGTGCCGTATCGGGCATCAAAAATCTGCTCGAGTTAGGACGCCGGAACTCGGAGCTGGCAGGTTTCTTGTTCTTCAGCTCAAGCGAAATCTACGGCGACCCCGATCCCCGTTTTGTGCCCACTCCCGAGACCTACCATGGCCACGTCTCCAGCGTCGGACCCCGAGCGTGCTACGACGAGTCCAAACGGCTGGCAGAAACGATCGCGACGATCTATCACCAGAAGTACGGTCTGCCGGCGACGATCGTCAGGCCGTTCAATGTGTTTGGGCCCGGCATGAAGCACAACGACCGCCGCGTCGTACCCATGTTCACATACCAGGCGCTGACCGGCGAGCCAATCCCGGTACACGGAGATGGACAACAAACGCGAACGTTCTGCTATACGACCGACGCGATCACCGGTTTCTTGAAGGTGCTTCTCCGCGGTCGCCCCGGTGAGCCTTATAACATCGGCAACGCCAACAACGAAATCTCAATGATCGACCTCGCCGAACTATACGCAAAGCTCGTCCCTGGCTCGACATTTCGCCACATCGACTACCCCGACACCTACCCCGCGGGCGAGCCCCAACGGCGCTGCCCAGACCTCTCCAAAGCCCAAGACGAGCTCAACTACCAACCGCAGGTCGACGTTCAAGACGGACTCGAACGTTTCATTGCCTGGGCCAAAGACGAGCCGACCTACCGAAAGCCCAGATGCGACTCGCGGTAATCGGCCGAGGGAGGTGGGGCACCAACATCATTCGCGCCCTGGCCACGATGCCTGACGTCGAGCTACTGGACGAATCGAAGGACCTCAATGCCGTTCTGCGCCAGCAGCCCGCCGGGGTGCTGATTGCGACATCGTCTGCAACTCATGCCGAAATCGCGATCCCATTAATCGACGCGGGTGTGCCGACCTTCATCGAAAAACCGATGGCTACCACGGTGACCGATGCAACCCGCATTTGTGAGGCAGCGCTGCGTTCTGGCGTACCCGTTTTCGTGGGCCACGTGCACTTATACAACCCCGCGTTTCAGGTCATGAAAAAACTTTTGCCTGAAGTTGGAACCGTCCACGCCGTATTCTGGGAGGGAATGAGTCACCACCCACGAACAGATTCGTCGGTCTTATGGGATTGGCTTCCTCACGGTCTATCCATGGTGCAGGCGCTTTTCGACGTAAATCCTGGTTTCGTGCAGGCCTGGGGCGTCGGCGAAGCATCGCGGTTCAAGGCGGCAGTCGCCAACTTTTCGATCACTGGCATGCCGTTCATCGCGAACATCAGTTGGATTTCGCCGCTAAAGCGCCATCGCATGACGATTGAGGGCGACAACGCTTCGCTGACCTTCGACGATACTGCGGAGAGAAAGCTTTCGCTGCACAATTTCCGGGGCACGTCGTACCCTGTCTACGATGAAGAACTCCCGCTGACTCGCGAACTTCGGGCGTTCAAGGGCTTGCTTCGCGATGGGAGGCTCGATACTGCCCAGCTTGAAACCGAAGTTGCGTTCGTGCGGGCGATCGCCGCCGCGGAAGATTCTGCGCGGAATGCTGGTCGGTTGGTAACGATTGACAACTGTCGATCGTGACTCCCCACGTGGATGGCGTCTGCACTGCGGGCGGATTCTAGATTGAATTGTCGCTTCCGTGGGGCACGCCTCCAATTGGATCCAACAGCAAGGTGAAACGATGGCATTTAGACCAAGGCGCGGCAATGGGCCGTAGATTGCTATCGCTTCGGCGGTCGGCGATACGGCAACACCAGCAAAGCATATCTGGCACCAAATTTGGATCACCTTCCAACCGATGGGCGCTGTGATCGTTAATCCGCAAGCCGTCGGGCCGACGCCGAGGGCTATTCGGTCGCCCAGGCGCCGTAATGTAAGCCACGGGTGAGTGCGAATTCAGGGCAAACGCGGAGTAAAAATGCTTGGATCGTTTATGAAGGCTGCATGGGAATCGCGCATGGACCTCGCGCTTGCGGGAACATTGGGGAGGTCCACAGGGCAATGAAGAGGTCAGCTTGAAAATTTCGGTAATCGGATGCGGCTATGTCGGCCTGGTGACAGGTGCTTGTCTAGCGGACAGCGGTAATGACGTGGTCTGCGTTGACATCGATCAGGCCAAGGTAGACCAGCTTCTCGCGGGAGCGCCGCCCTTCTATGAGCCCGGCCTGGCCGAACTTATCGAAAGGAACCGCGAGAACGGGTGCATCGATTTCACGACGGACAGGCGCTACGGAATCGAGCATGGAGACGTGATATTCATCGCCGTCGCTACGCCGATGCGCGAGCGCGGCGAGGCCGACCTCTCCTTCGTGTACTCCGTGGCAGATGACATCGGGTCGCATATGGATCGCTACAAGGTCGTGGTCAACAAGTCGACCGTCCCGGTCGGCACCGCTGACGAGGTTCGAGCGATCATCCACGAGAAGTCCAAGCACGAGTTCGACGTCGTGTCGAACCCCGAATTCATGAAGGAGGGCACCGCAATTGCCGACTTCACGAAACCCGACCGGGTGGTGATTGGCGGCGACTCAAAGCGCGCCCTCGACATCATGCGAGAGGTCTACGAGCCGTACCTGCGCACCTTCAACCCCTTGATCACAATGGATATCAGAAGCGCAGAGATGACGAAATACGCGGCAAACTGTTTCCTAGCAACCAAAATTTCCTTCATCAACGAGATCTCGAACTTGTGCGATAAGGCCGGCGCTGATATCGCGGCCGTGCGCGAGGCCATCGGTGCGGACAGGCGCATTCGCTATGACTTCCTGTTCCCGGGGGTAGGCTATGGGGGCTCCTGTTTGCCGAAAGACGTTCAGGCGCTCATACACTCGGCTTCGTGCCTGGGCGCCGACATGGATCTGCTACGTGCGGTCGACCACGTAAACAGCGGGCAAAGAGCCGCCCTGGTTGCTAAGGTCCTTTCCTATTTCGGAGGCCTTCAGGGGCCCGCGGCGAATCTGGACGGCCTGCGCTTCGGGCTCTGGGGCCTCAGCTTCAAGCCGCAGACCGACGACATGCGCGAGGCCCCGTCCATTGTCACCGCGAGGAGGCTCGTCGAGCTTGGGGCGACAGTGCGAGCCTATGACCCCGAAGCGACCGCGCAGGCCCGGAAGGTGCTCGGAGATTCGATCGAATACGCCGGGAACATGTACGAAGCGGTCGAGGATGCCGATGGTTTGCTTCTCGTCACCGAGTGGAGGCAATTCCAGCGGCCATCGTGGCAGCGCCTCAAGTCGGTCATGCGAGGCTACGTGGTGTTTGACGGCCGAAACATTTACGAGCCAAAGCGCGTGCGGGCCGAGGGTTTTGAGTACCATGGCTTAGGCCGAACCGAGGAGAATAAATAAGTGAGAGGGTTCGCGGGATCGCTTGAAGGCTCGGTGGTCAGCGCGCGTGGCGCGTCCAGTTGGCGATCCGGGCGGCCACCGCGACAGTGGCAATGGTTGTCGTCCTCAGCATCGGGCTCAAGCGGGGGCGATGAGCATGAACCCATCTCCCGAAGCAGCATTTATCCGGGCCTAGGCAAGCCCGTCCACGGCCTGTTCCAGGGGCGCAGATCTGATCAGGATATCGACCTTGACTAAAGAGCAGCCCTTGAGCCTAATCGTCATGATGCCCGTTCTGGACGATTGGGTCTCAGCCGCAGAGAACTTCTCTACGACGTGTCGACAACGCCATCGCCGGTTCTGGTTATATCGCTACAATTCTTTTTATAGACGATGGCTCGGTACAGCAATGCGACCCCAGTGACTTCCAAAGCGACTTCGCCACCATTCGGAAAATACAAATTCTGCGACTACGCAGAAATCTCGGCACCCAAAGAGCGATCGCTATTGGGCTTGCGCACATTCAGAATAGTATGAGCTGCGATGCAGTATACTAATTATGGATGCCGATGGAGAAGACACACCTTCTGGGGCTGCCCAGCTTCTGCGAGCGTACTCGGAAGGTCACGGTCCGGACGTGATCTTTGCAGAGCGGACCCGGCGCTCCGAAACTCTGCTGTTTCGCTTCTTCTCTATCATCTCTATCGCGTCCTTCACTGGTGGCTTACGGGTGTCAGTGTAAAGGTCGGAAACTTCAGCATTTTTCCTTCGGAAACCCTCCATACGCTTGTTGTGTATGTCTGAACTGTGGAATCACTACGCGGCCGCGTTCTTTCGATCCAGGCTCCCGTTCAGGACGGCACCAATCCCTCGTGGAACCGGATCACCGGAACATCTAGGATGAACTTCTCTCACTTGTCACCCACGGGCTTAGCGCAATATCGGTCTTCGCCGATTCGTTGGGGTACGTCTTCTTATCGCTTCTATCTGCTCATCTTTGCGAACGCCTTGGGCTTCTTGCTGTCTTGTGATCCGCGTCTGCACGGACCGCGCTGTTCCCGGCTGGGCTAAATATACAACACGGAGTTCTTGCCATCATCATGATCCAATTCATCACAATCGGAGCCAGCTTTACCTTCTTTGTATTGTCAAACAGGACAAACCTTGG
>CAVPVJ010000003.1:0-294801 GCA_963709125.1 uncultured Actinomycetota bacterium | reverse complement strand
TCCGATTCATGTGGGAGCAGACCATCGCCACTGCGCGCGCCGCCGCGATACCCACAGACGCCATCCTGGACGCCACCGCACGGGTCTTCATCGCACAGGACATCTTCACCCAGGCGATGAGCGCCGCCTATCGCCAACAATTGACTACCCAGATCCTCGAGCGGGAGGAAGAGCGTTCTGCGTTGGTGGAGGCGCTGCTGTACCACAGGATCACCGACGCCCAAAGCCTTTGGGAAGCAGCAGATCTGCTTCGGCTACCCACCTCAGGACCCTATGTCGTCGTGGCGGCGGAACTGCCGGCGATCGGGAAGCTCGGATTACCGACAATCGAAAACAAGCTTTCGATCCGCGACATCCGATCGGCGTGGCGGCTGCTGCCCGACTTACAGGTCGGCATCGTCCATCTGCGGGGCCACGCGACACCGGCCGCCCTCAGCACCCTTGTCGAGGTGCTCCGGCAGGCCGCGACCGCCCGAGTCGGCATCAGTCCGCCGTTTCACGAGTTGGCCGAAACCAGCGACGCGACTTCGATTCGCCCGGCTGGCGGTCGCCGGAAAGTCGTTGGCCGACTCACTCGTCACCGTCTTCGACGACACCCCGCTTGCCGTCGCGGCGGTCAGCGCCCCCGAGGTGATGGCGAAGATCAGGTCGTCGGTGCTCGGGGCCGCTGAACGCGCTGCCGGCCGAGGAACGCACGTTGCTGCTCAATACCTTCCGGGCTTGGGTGGAGGCGGGCGGCTCTGCCAATGACACCGCCGCGGCGATCTATTGCCACCCCAATACCGTGCGGCATCGGCTGCGCCGCATCGAGGAGTTGACCGGCCGATCACTCTCGCGGCCGAAGGATCTCGCCGAGCTGTGTCTGGCTTTCGAGGTCGAGCGGCGCCTGCCTTAAGCCGCGTGCGCCTTCAGCCGGTGCCGAACCTGCAGTGCGCTGATGACCTCCACGATGCCGATGGCGATCAGCCAGCAACCGGCAACCAGGGTCAGGATCGGGACCGAACGGATCGGAGAGATGATCAGCACTCCGCCGCCGATCATCGTGACCACGCCAACGAATGCCTGCCAGCCCCGTCCGGGGACGCGGTCGAGGGCTAGAGCCGCCGTCAGCAGAGTCGCCCCACGAAAAAGCCAACTGATGCCGATCCAGATGGCCAAAAACACGATCGAGTCGTAGACGTTGCGGAAGCAGAAGAACCCCAGCACCAGCGACACGGCGCCGGTGAGGAACTCCAACACCCTCATTGCAGGGCCGGAGTGCGTGGCGAAAGCCGCGACCATGTAGCCGAAGCCGGACGCCACCAGGTAGATGCCGAACAAGATCCCCGCCACTACCCATGTCGGGCCAGGCCACGCCAACACGATGACACCCAGGGCGACAGCCAGGACGCCAATCAGGAGAAGCATCTGCCACGCGCTGCGGGCAAGCTGATGCAGTGGACCTTCGAAAGCGGTCTTTTCATCGCTAATTGTCATTCGCTCATCATTCGCCACATTCGGCGTCAAGGAAATGTCCGCAGCGACACAATTTCGCATCGTCCGCAGTTGTCGCGAACAACGTTGAGGCGAAACCGCTGGTGTATGACGCGCGGACGCGCTGATGGAACACTTCCGCGACGCTTTGTCTCCCGAAGACAACAGCTTGCCGCAAGTTGGTCGGTCAAGGACATCGCCGTCGTGCGACGACGTCGATAGGTTTCATCTCGAACACCGCACCACGCTCCCGCGAATCATCGTCGCCCGTCCGAATCATGCTGGTGCCACAACATATTCAGTCACAAGTTAGGTGAAATCATGTTTCTGCCCACCCTCATCATCCTGATGGTCCTGTCTCCCGTGCTCCTGCCGGCGGTCATCACCGTTGTCCACATTCTCACCGGCCAGGCGCGGACTTCCACCCAAGATCGCGTTGCGGCGAACTTCCCGCGGCGCACCACATCCCCGCATCTAGCCGCGCCCGCCGCCGCGTAGTTCGTTGATCATTTCGCCTGCACAGCGGCCTGCAGAACGACAGGGCCGTACCAATGGCACACCAGCAACGCCAGTTCTACGTCGAGCCGATCTTCGGGACGATGGGAACAGATTTCGCTGCCGCGCCGGGCAACGGCACGACCCACCCGATATTTCACCGTGTTGAAGTGCAAATTGAGTTCCTCGGCCGCCACCTTGTAGCTGGAGCCGCAGCCCAGAAACACCCGCAGCGTCTCACGCAACCGCGCGTCGCTCTCATCGTCGCCCGCGAGATCACCCAGCACCTCGGCCACCCACACCCGAATATCGGCAATGTCGCCGCTCAGCAGCCCCGCAATCGACACACCGGGATCGGTTGCCGCGATCACCGTCGGCTCGCGCTTGCCGACCATCGCTACGCGGTGGGCGCTTTCGGCCTCTCGATGTGACTGGCGAAAACCCTCGACGCCGGCGGCCACCCTCCCGATTGCCACGCTCGGCGAATCGGGACGCGTCCCGACGAACTGGCGGAGTTTCACTGCGACGTCGGCCACGTCGCCTGTCAATGCCCGGTACGGCAGCCAACCCCATCCGCAGGTTCGATCGGCGGCGACGAAAAGCGAGCCGGCGCCCGCACCCGCCGCTTCGCCCAGTTCGCGAAGAAATCGTTGCAGCCCGGCAAGTTCCTGGCCGTCAGTGCTCGCTTCCGGGTACCAGAGGACGAGCGCGAGGTGGTGCCACCGCAGTGGATAGCGGATCGACCTAGAAGCCGCATCGACGTCAACGGGCTTGGCTGCGGCAAGGATTTCGCGCACCCGCAGGGCGCGAACGCTGTTCTGGTTCTCCAGCCATCGTTCGCGTTCGTCTTCGTAGGCGGCGACCACTTGTTGCGAAATCCAGTCGATGTACTCGAACAGCGTGGCGGTGATCGCCTCGATGACCGAGTACCGCATCTGTTCTGAGATATCGAGCGCCCGCACTTCGGTGAACACCAGCTCGTTCATCAGCCGCTGACCGAGCCGATAGGCGCGAACAAGCGCATTCACCGGCACCCCGTGTTGCGCCAATCGCCGCGCGTATTCCAGGGCTGCGGTGGGCGCCTCAACCCGCTCAACGGCTATGTCATAGCGCAACGCACGCAGAATCGTATCGACGTTGCCCTCGACGCTGGGTCCCAGCAGTTCTGTGATTCGTTCGTCACCGCGCAACTCCGGGATTTGGAGTTCCAGGGACCCGCGCATCCCCGACGCCAAGTCCGCCAGCCGAACGTGCAAGCGTTCGGCGGTCTCAGCGACGTGGCGGCTGACTTGAACCTCGTCCTCGAACTGCGTTTTCGCCACGCTCTTGACGGTAGACCTCGCTGTCAATGCCGTGTTGCCGAATCGCGCGGTCAACAGTTGTCTTCCGGCGACAACACCGGCACGCATTTTCGTCTGGCGGCCACTGTTTTGCGGCACGCCCAATTCCTAATGTTGCGGCTAATTCAGTCGATCCCGAAGACCAGCAGCAAAGGAGCCACCGCCATGGGGTTCACCAAGCCGTATTTCCCCGATGTCGATCCGGACACTTTCCTGAAAAAGCCATTGATGGAACGAATGCGGATCCTGGCCATCGATTGGGCCGAGAACGGCTTCGGCTCACCGAAGATGATCCATACCATCTATATCGTCAAGCTCGTCGTGCTGTTCGCGGTTGCCGGCATCACCGTCGCGACGGCGACGTCGGGGCTGCCTGCCTTCTGGCACGTGACCGAATGGTGGAACCAACCGATCGTCTACCAAAAGATCATCGTGTGGACCGTGCTCCTCGAGGCCATTGGTGTGGCCGGCTCCTGGGGGCCGCTGGCCGGCAAGGTCAAGCCGATGACCGGCGGCATTCTGTTCTGGGCCCGACCTGGAACCATCCGGCTGCGACCATGGAAGTGGGTCCCGTTCACCAATGGCAACCGGCGAACCTGGCTCGACATCGGGCTCTACCTGGCACTGCTGGTGAGCCTGGCCATACCGCTGCTGTCGCCGGGCGTGCATAGCGATTCGCTCTCGAAAGCATTGCCGGACAACATATCGGGCTTGATCAATCCGGCCCTGCTGGTCGCGCCAATTGCGCTGCTGGTGCTGAACGGGTTGCGCGACAAGACGATCTTCCTGGCCGCCCGTGGCGAGCAGTACTTGCCGGTCCTGGTTTTATTCGCGGTATTGCCGTTCGTCAACATGATCATCGCGTTGAAGACGGTGATCGTGGTGGTGTGGATCGGTGCCGGCTTCTCGAAGTTCGGCAAGCACTTCGCCAACGTCATTCCGCCGATGGTCAGCAATACGCCGATGGCGTTCAAATGGATCCGGCGGGCGCACTACCGCGACTTCCCGCGCGACCTGAAGCCATCGGGGCTGGCGAACTTCATGGCCCACGTCAATGGCACCACGGTCGAGATCGCGGCCCCGCTGATCCTGTTCTTCTCCACAAACAAGTGGGTGACGCTGGCTGCGGTGCTGTTGATGGTGGGGTTCCACCTGTTCATCGTCTCGACATTCCCGCTCGCGGTGCCGCTGGAATGGAACGTGGTCTTCGCCTACACCACGGTCTTTTTGTTCCTCGGCTTCCCGAACTGGAACGGATACGCGCCCTGGAACATGACGCCGCCCTGGCTGGCCCTGATCATCGCGGCCGTGCTGCTGTTCTTCCCGATCCTGGGCAATCTGCGACCGGACAAGGTGTCCTTTCTACCTTCGATGCGTCAGTACGCGGGCAACTGGGCCTCGGCGGTGTGGGCCTTCGCACCCGGCTCCGAGCAGAAGCTGAATAGCGTCACCCGCTCGGCGTCCAACCAGATCGACCAGTTCGTTGCCGCCGGCTACGAGCCGCAGTGGGCAGAGATCACCCTGCAGAAGACCATCGCTTGGCGAAGCATGCACAGTCAGGCTCGTGGCCTGTTCTCGCTGCTATTGACGCACCTGCCTGACATCGACAGCCGCACGGTGCGGGAAGGTGAATTCGTCTGCAATTCGCTGATCGGATTCAACTTCGGCGACGGTCATCTGCACAACGAAGAGCTGATCCGTGCCGTGCAGCGCGAAGCCGAGTTCGAGCCCGGCGAATGCGTCATCGCCTGGGTGGAGTCCGAAGCCCTGGGCAGCGGCGTCCAGCAGTACCAGCTGATCGACGGCGCGCTCGGGGTGATCGAACGTGGCACCTGGAAGGTGGCCGACGCCGTCGCCGAGCAGCCCTGGCTGCCCAACGGCCCCATCCCGATCGACGTAACCTGGTCACTGAGCGGCACCAAGCGAGGAGCCGCCAAAGTTCAAGACCAAGATCACGGTCACGGAGCGCTGGCATGAGCACCGCACTAGTGGTAGGCGGCGGCCCCAACGGGCTCGCCGCCGCCATCTCCTTGGCCGCCGAAGGCGTGCAGGTCACCGTGCTGGAGGCCGCCGACGAAGTCGGCGGTGGGGCCCGCAGCAGCGAAGCGATAATCCCTGGTCTGCTGCACGACCACTGCTCGGCGATACATCCGATGGCCGTCGGCTCCCAGTTCTTGACCGGCTTCGACCTGCAGCGGTACGGCCTCTCGTGGCGCTGGCCAGAGATCGATTGCGTCCACCCCCTCGACGGCGGCAGCGCCGGGGTGCTGCACCGCTCGGTGGACGAGACGGCGGACGGTCTAGGAGGCGACGGGGCGCGGTGGCGGCTCGCGTTCGGCTACTCGGCCGCCCGGTTCGACGTACTCAGCGATGACATCATGCGGCCGCTGCTGCGGTTCCCGCACCATCCCTTGATGCTGGCCCGATTTGGTGCGCCCACCGTGCTCCCGGCGTCCTCATTCGCCCGGTTCTTCCGTACCGACGAAGGGCGGGCATTGTTCGGCGGTGTTGCGGCCCATGCCTTCCGCCCGCTGCACTATCCGATGACCTCCGCCATCGGCACGGGCATCATCGCAGCCGGGCACCGGCACGGCTGGGCGGTGGCCCAAGGCGGATCGCAGTCAATCACCAACGCCATGGTGGCGTTGCTGGGCGATCTGGGCGGCAAGATCGAGACCGGTGTTCGGGTGCAGACGGCCTCGCAATTGCCGCCGGCGGACGTCACCATGTTCGACCTGGCGCCAAGTGCGGTCGCCGGCATCCTGGGAGACCGCCTTCCGCGCCGAGTTTCCCGCGCATTCACCAGGTTCCGGCGCGGCCCCGGCGCGTTCAAAGTCGACTTCGCCGTCGAGGGGGGCGTGCCGTGGAAGAACCCGGACGCTCACCGGGCCGGCACGGTGCATCTGGCCGGGACCTACTCTGAGCTTGCCGCAACCGAGCGGGAGATCCATGCCGGACGCATGCCCGAGCGGCCGTTCGTGCTGGTTGGTCAGCAGTATCTGGCCGACCCGCAACGCTCTGTGGGCAACACCCACCCGGTGTGGAGCTACGCGCACGTCCCCAACGGCTACACCGGCGACGCCACCGAGGCGATCATCGCCCAGATCGAGCGGTTCGCCCCAGGTTTCCGGGAGCGGGTCGTCGGCCGGACAGTTCGCTCGACGACCCAGATGGCCGCCTACAACCTCAACTACGACGGCGGCGACATCATGACCGGCGCCAAGGATATTCGCCAGCTGACGTTCGGACCTCGAATCACATTGTCGCCGTACACCATCGGCGTTCCGGGCATGTACATCTGCTCTGCGGCCACCCCGCCGGGTCCCGGCGCGCACGGCATGTGCGGCGCCAACGCCGCCCAAAAAGCACTCTCCTATCTGGCCGCGTAGCTGCGCGAGCGGACGCAAAAAGCCCTATTTCGTGCCGAAATTGGGGCTTTTGCGTCTGCTCGCCCACTACAGTTTGCGGTGGAAGGCCGCAACGCCGGGGAACTGGCATAACTTCGTGTGCGTTCCGGATCGTATAGCTGCCGGCCAGTGGCGCTTGGTTCTCGCCAACTGAAGTACTCGCCGGTTCAGGACTCCGGATACGTGTAGAAACCCTCGCCGGTTTTGAGGCCGAGCTTGCCCGCGTCGACGTAGTCCCGCAGCAAGTCCCGCACGTTCTGCGGTAGGTGCGGAAACTCGTCGGCATAGTGGTTCTCGATGTCGAGCACAACGTCAAGGCCGACAAGGTCCATCATTTGAAACGGCCCGGCCGGCACGCCCCAGTTGATTTTGAACATCCCGTCGACATCCTCTGGGCGGGCCACGCCCTCGGCAACCACGGCCAGCGACTCACGTTTGATGGCGGCCCAGATGCGATTGAAGATGAAGCCGGTGCACTCCCTGCGCGCCTCGAAGGGATGGACTCCGAACTCCGGGAGAACGGTCAGCAGGGTGTCCAGCAGACCCCGGTCGGTCTCGCCGTCGGACATCAGGTCGACCGCGTTGATTTCCGGTGGCATGTAGAAGTGCATGTTGCACAATCGCCGCTTGTCCCGAACATTTTCGGCCATCAGGCGCGAGGGATAGGACGAAGAGTTGGTCGCGAAGATGGTGTCCGGCGGCGCCGCCTGGTCGATCTGGCCCCACAGCGGAATCTTGATCTCGAGCTTTTCGGGCACTGATTCGACGACCAGCCAGGCTCCGTCCAACGCCTCTTCGAGTGATCCGGTGCCCGTCGCGTTGCCGACTTGACCAGAGCCTCGCTTCGCGACGACCGCCGGAAGGGTCTGCGTCACATACTGGGTCGCCTCGGCACGCTGTTCCGCGCGGCGCGCGTAGATTCGGACCGTTCCGCCGCGGGTCGCGAACATCAGCGCGACGCGGCGCCCGAGCGTTCCCGCCCCGATCACCGCGACCGGGCGGTTCTGGATGTCCTCGAATGTATGCGTATATGAGCTAGCCACATAGGCATGCTAAGCCGTGTCGGGGTCACCGACTCCGTCGCGAATCGACAAAGATGGGGAAACCGTTGTCGCGTGCAGACAACCGTGAGTTGGGTCTAGAGAAGTCCTCCGATCAGGGATAGCCCAGCTCCCAACGCAAATACCAGTAGCGCAATCCCTACTGCTACGGCAGCGGATGCGACGATCGGGAATAACAGAACACCAACAACCGGTACTACAACGGCTGCGATCGCGAGATTTAACAGGTCATCAAGGATGGTGCTCGTTGACGGGGCCGCGGCGGCAGCAGCGACCGAAGCCGCGCTCCCAGCCAGGGGTTGCAACAACTTGGCGCTAGCGGCCTCAACGCTGGCGTAGGAGCCCGCGCTGGAGGTCAAATGCTGTACAAACTGCTCATGAAACGCCGCCGCCTGCCCAGCCAATGCCTGATAGTCCTGCGCATGCTGGGAAAACAGGTGCGCGATGCCCGATGACACCTCATCGGCGGCGGCCGGAATCACCGCGACGGTCGGGGTCGCCGCTACCAGATGCGCCGCGCTGATCGTCGAACCGATATTCGCCAAATCCGTTGCCGCTACGGTCATCAACTCCGGTGCTGCGGTCACCAACGACATATCTTTCCTTTCAACTGGTCCTCATCGAAGCATCGGCACGGCGCGGCGCGGCGCGGCAAAAGCCATCGCACCAACCGTCACGTATCCTATGGCTTTCGCGCGTACCGGCCCACCAAGCACCGCGAGCTTTGCCCGTTGTTCACCAGCTGGTCAAACTTCTCAGCGTTAAGGTTCTTCTCGATGTCGGCGATGTAATATTCTTGTGCCGAAAGGCCCTGTGCGAGGTCTGATTTGACAGAATTGCTTGTCCCATGTAGGGGCACGCACTGGGTGCCCGCGAAGGTTGCCCACTCGCAAACTGAGGGTGTCCACCGGGTGAAGCTGTTGCGCGCAAACGCGCTAAAGCAACGAGATCTGTTCGGGCTGCGGCTCTGCCGGTTCGAGCAGTTCGGGCCCGTTATTGCGCACGTTATTGACCAGCGTGGAGATCTCCCGTAACTCGATGCCGCGGACGTCTGGGGCCTGCGCCAGCAGCTCGGGATCCAGGGCTGCGTCGGGATTCAGCCAGGCATCCCAGTCATCTTCTGTCAGGATCAACGGCATCCGGTCGTGGATCTCGGCCAGCTCGCCGACGGCGTCGGTGGTGATGATCGTGCAGCTCAACAGGGGTTCTGCCTCTTTGGCCGGCTTCCATACCGACCACAACCCGGCCATGAACAGCGTGTCGCCGTCGCCGCGGTGCATGAAGAACGGTGTCTTCGCGGTCTTCTTGCCCAGTGCCGAACCCGGATTGGCCCGCCATTCGTACCAGCCGTCCATCGGCACCAGGCAGCGCTTGCTCTTAGCCGAGCCGCGGAAGGCCGGTGAGTTGGCCAGTTTGTCCGACCGGGCGTTGATCAGCAACGGGCCCTTGGTATCTGGCGCGCCGTTGGGGCCCGGCTTGACCCAGGGCGGCACCAATCCCCAGCGCATCAGACGCACCCGGCGAGTCGCCACGTCATCGGGCTCGCTGTGGCGGGACACGACGGTCGCGATCGTCGCCGTGGGCGCCACGTTGTAGTTGGGCTCTTCCGCACGCGGCGATGCGCCGGTGGCTTCATCGATCGCCTTGATTTTCTCAGCCAGCAGAGCGGGATCCGTCGTCACTGCAAACCTTCCGCACATAACTTCCATGGTGCCCTGTACCCACAACACCCGCCGACACGGCAGGATGAAGCGGTGAGCACTGAGCCCCTGAAAGCGTGGACGGCCCCGTTCGCGCCGACGCCGGTGCATGCGACGGTGACCGTCCCCGGCTCGAAGTCGCAGACCAACCGGGCGCTGGTGCTGGCGGCGCTGGCGGCCGCGCAGGGTCACGGCACTTCGACCCTCAGTGGAGCGCTGCGCAGCCGCGATACCGACCTGATGATCGGAGCATTGAGGACCCTGGGCTTGCACGTCGACGGTTCCGGGTCCGAACTGACGGTCGGTGGCGGAATTATTCCGGGTTCCAACGCCCGCGTCGACTGCGGCCTGGCGGGGACGGTTTTGCGATTCGTTCCTCCGCTGGCGGCACTGGCCGATTCGGCGGTGGATTTCGACGGAGACGAACAAGCCCGGGGCCGGCCCATCGCACCCCTGCTGGACGCGCTGCGCGGTCTCGGCGTCCGCATCGACGGCAGCGGCCTGCCTTTCCGTGTGCAAGGCAGCGGATCGGTCGCCGGCGGCACCGTAGCCATTGACGCGTCGGCATCGTCGCAGTTCGTGTCCGGCCTGTTGTTGTGTGCGCCGTCGTTCATCGAGGGCCTAACCGTGCAACACACCGGCTCGTCATTGCCGTCGGCGCCGCACATCGCGATGACGGTGGCGATGCTGCGGCAGGCCGGTGTCGATGTCGATGACTCGGTCGACAATCGTTGGCAGGTACGGCCCGGGGCGGTCGCTGCCCGGCACTGGGAGGTCGAACCCGATCTCACGAACGCTGTTGCGTTCCTGGCGGCGGCCGCGGTCAGCGGCGGAACAGTGCGCGTCACCGGCTGGCCGGCGACCAGTGTCCAACCGGCCGACAATATCCTTGACATCTTGAAGAAACTTAATGCTGTTGTTAGCCATACCGATTCGACCCTCGAGGTGCGCGGCCCGGCATCTTACGGTGGCTTCGAGGTCGACCTACGGGCCGTCGGTGAGCTGACGCCGTCAGTGGCGGCGGTGGCGGCACTGGCGGACCCGGGATCGGTGTCCCGGCTCACCGGCATCGCACACCTGCGCGGCCATGAGACGGACCGGCTCGCGGCGCTGCGCACCGAGATCAACCGCCTCGGGGGCGATTGCCGGGAAACGCCAGACGGTTTGGTGATCACCGCGACGCCGCTGAAGCCAGGCACCTGGCGCGCGTACGCCGATCACCGGATGGCGATGGCGGGCGCGATCGTCGGGCTGCGGGTGTCCGGCGTCGAGGTGGACGACATCGCCGCCACCACCAAGACACTGCCGGAGTTCCCGCAGCTTTGGGCCCGCATGCTGGCCGGCGAGGGGTCCCGGGTTTGAGGCTCGGCGACTATGACGAGTCTGACGTCAAGGTCCGCTCCGGCAAGGGGACGCGGCCCCGAACCAAGACCCGTCCGCAACATGCCGACGCAGAGTCCGCCATGGTGGTCAGCGTGGACCGCGGGCGCTGGGGTTGCGTGCTGGGCGGTCGCCCCGATCGCCGGATCACGGCCATGCGGGCGCGCGAGCTCGGCCGCACCCCGATTGTTGTCGGCGACGATGTCGACATCGTCGGCGATCTGTCCGGACGCCACGACACCCTGGCCCGTATCGTGCGGCGGGGACCGCGCCGAACGGTGTTGCGGCGCACCGCCGACGACACCGATCCGACCGAACGAGTGGTGGTGGCCAATGCCGACCAGCTGCTTATCGTGGTGGCGCTGGCGGACCCTCCCCCGCGCACCGGCCTGGTCGACCGGACGCTGATCGCCGCCTACGCCGGCGGGCTGACACCGATTCTTTGCCTCACCAAGACCGACCTCGCCCCACCCGAACCGTTCGCCGAGCAGTTCGCGGATCTGGACCTCACGGTGGTCGCCGCGGGCGTCGACGATCCCCTGCTCGCGGTGGCAGAGTTGCTCCCCGGCAAGATCACCGTGCTACTCGGACATTCCGGGGTCGGCAAGTCGACCTTGGTGAACCGCCTTGTGCCCGAGGCCGATCGGGCCGTCGGCGTGGTCGACGGCATCGGCAAGGGGCGGCATACTTCGACACAGTCGGTGGCGTTCCCGCTTGGTGATTCACTTCCGGGTTCCGGCTGGGTCATCGACACCCCGGGAATCCGCTCGTTCGGGTTGGCGCACATCCAGCCCGACGACGTGCTGGCGGCTTTCGCCGATCTGGCCGAGGCCGCCAAGGACTGCCCGCGCGGCTGCGGGCACATGGGGCCGCCGGCAGATCCCGAATGCGTGCTGGACACCCTTACCGGGCCGGCCACGCGCCGCGTCGCCGCGGCCCGCCGACTGCTGGCCGCACTCAGGGAGACTTGACCAACCGCATGCCGAGTTCCTCGGGCGGCACCAGATGCCCTTCGGCGCAACGGATCTCCACGTCGGCCTCGGCACCGCAGCCCTCGTGCGTCAGCCGCAGCGGGTCGCGGCCGGGCAGGTGGCGCCGCCCCCACTGGAACATCGCCCAGACCACCGGCATGAAATCGATGCCGGCATCGGTCAGCACATACTCTTCGCGGCCGCGCTGGCCCGGCTCGCGGTAGGGCCGCCGGGTCAGTAGACCGAGGTCGACCAGTTCGGCCAATCGCGCCGAGGCGGCAGCCTTGGTGATGCCGACCCGGCGGGCGAAGTCGTCGAACCGGGTGGTGCCGTAGTAGGCCTCGCGCATGATGAGCATCGCGGACTTGGTTCCGACAGCCGTCATGGTCTTTTCGATCGCGCACTGGCCAATCGCCGACCACGCATCTCGGTCGGCGAGCGGGCCTTGCAGAAGTGTCACGCAAATCACCTCCCCATCTGGGTTGTTTTTAGTATACCTAGATGTTGTGCTGGGTATAGCTAGGAATATCTAGCTTCTGACTCAAGGAGGAGCCATGACCGGTTATCAAGGCCGCGACGCCGTCATCGTCGGCGCCGTCCGTACCCCTGTCGGTAAAGGCAAAGCCAGCGGCGCGCTGCACGACGTGTTGCCCGCCGACTTGCTGGCGCACAGCCTGCGCGAACTGGTGGCACAGACCGGCGTTGACCCCGCGCAGATCGACGACGTCATCGCGGGTGCCGTCACCCAGGTCGGCGACCAGGCGGTCAACATCGCGCGCAACGCGCTACTGGGTGCCGGATTCCCCGAATCGGTTCCCGGCGTCACCATCGACCGGCAGTGTGGCAGCAGCCAGCAGGCCATCAGCTTCGCCGCCCAGGGCGTGCTCGCCGGCGCCTACGACCTCGTCGTTGCCGGTGGCGTGGAGTCGATGAGCCGCGTCCCGATGGGTAGCTCGGTACTGCCGGGCAGCAACCCGTTCGGCGAGGGCATGCCGCGGCGCTACCCCGATGGCCTGGTGCCACAGGGCATCAGCGCCGAATTGATCGCCGCGAAGTGGGGCTTGTCGCGCACCCAGCTTGACGAGTTCTCCGCCGACAGCCACAACAAGGCCGCCCGCGCCACCAAGGACGGGCTCTTCGACAACGAGTTGATCCCGATCGCCGGCCTTTCCACCGACGAGATCATCAGGCCCGCCACCACGGTGGAGACGTTGGCCACGTTGCAGCCGGCGTTCTACAGCGAGGCAATGAAAGAGCGTTTCCCGCAGATCAATTGGTCGATTACGCCGGGCAACTCCTCGCCGCTATCCGACGGCAGCGCCGCGGTCCTGATCACCACCAGCGAGATGGCCAAGAAGCTGGGCCTGCGCCCGCTGGCCCGGATTCACACCACGACCGTGGTGGGCTCCGACCCGCTGTACATGCTGACCGGAGTCATCCCAGCGACCGAGAAGGCGTTACAACGTGCGGGCCTGACGCTGGCCGACATCGACCTCTTCGAAGTGAACGAGGCATTTGCGCCCGTCGTGCTGGCCTGGGCTGCCGATACTGGAGCCGATCTGGCCAAGACCAACGTCAACGGCGGCGCCATCGCGATCGGCCACCCGTTGGGCGCCAGTGGCGCGCGCATCATGACGACGCTGGTCAACGCCTTAGAACAGCGTGGCGGCCGGTACGGCCTGCAGACGATGTGCGAGGGCGGCGGGATGGCCAACGCCACCATTATCGAGCGCTTGTGACGCTCGGTGAACGGAGACCACTCACGATGCCATCCGACATTGTCTCGAGAGTCTTTGTCATAGGCGGCACCGGAGCCCAGGGCATTCCCATCATTCGTGCCCTGGTTTCCGACAAGGAGTACTCCGTTCGATTCCTTAGCCGCGACCCTGCCTCGCGACGAGCCGCCGATCTCCTCGCGCTCGACAACGTCTCGGTCCTGGAAGGCTCCTTTGCCGACGAAGCGATCCTGCGGGAAGGATTCCGCGGCTGCGACGGCGCATTCGTCAACATCGACGGGTTCAACACCGGCGAGAGAACCGAAACTTACTGGGCGATCCGCAGTTACGAGATAGCCATCGAAGAAGGAGTCAAGTTCTTCGTCTATGGAAACCTGGACTATGGGCTCAAGAAATCCGGATATGACTCTAGGTTCCGCACCGGCCATTACGACGGCAAGGGACGTGTGGGCGAGTGGATCTTGTTTCAGAATCAGGTAAATAACGGCCGGATGGGGGCAGCAGTCTTCACTACGGGGCCGTATATCGAGATGGCGATCTCTCCCCACACGCCGATGACACCGACCGTCGAAGACGGTGTCATGACTTGGCGAGTCCCGCTCGGCGAGGGAGCCGTGCCGCATGTGTCACTTGAGGATTGCGGATACTACGTTCGTTGGCTCTTCGACCATCCTGAGCGCGCCATTGGAATGGACCTCGAAGTCGCTATCGACCACATCGCCTACGCCGATCTCGCTGTCGCATTCGAGAATGTCACCGGGCATCCAGCGCGCTACATCGACACCGATCTAGAGACGTACTGGAAGAACGGATCGCTCAGTTGGCTCGCGCATGCGCCTGCCGGTTACAACTCAGACCCAAATGACAAGAGCACCATGAGCGTTCGCGATAACTTCACCGGATTCTGGAATCTGTGGAAGCACGGGATCGTCCAGCGAAATTATGCTCTGCTGGACGAGATACACCCGAATCGGATCAGGAGCGCCGAGGAGTGGTTCAGGAGAGAAGAGGAGTTGGGTCAAAAGCTAGGCAAGGGCAGCCTGTGGGAAAGGGTTCAGCTAGAGAACCAGACTCCGATTCTCAAGATCGGTGAGGATATGAGGACAGGGAAGCTCTAGATCAGATGCTCAGTCCGGCCTGAACGGCAGACCAACCGCGGTCGTATCGTCCCGTCGTGCCGTCCTGGGCTCACGACACCGGCGCTGATCTGGCGGTACCACCGCCGCGCTATTCCACAGCGTTGACCCCGTTGCCTCCGTTGGCCGGACCGCTAACCCCGACCCCGCCCATGGCCCCGTTGCCGATGAACCCGCTGGGCTAAGCAGCCTCGCCGCCCACGAAGTACGCTGCTGGATTTCCTTGACACGAACTTGTTGACGATCGTCATTGACGGGTGCCAACGAAATAGCTACCGTGCCTCTATGGGGTCGTCGAACGCCGTCGCTGAAGCTGGATCACCGGTGGGCAGCGTTCGGGAGATCCGACGGTTGAAAACGCGAGCACGACTCTTCGATGCTGCACTGGCCGAGATCGGCCGGTGTGGATTGGCCGGTGCAGACGTCAGTGCCATCGCCAACGCGGCAGGGGTGGTGCGAGGCACGTTCTACTTTCACTTCCCGACCAAGGAGCACGTCTTAGTCGAGTTGCAGCGAAACGAAGAAATCAGGATTGTCGCTGAACTCAACCACGCGCAGGCCGAGCCCGATGACTTGTCATCGGTCCTGTCACAATTGGTTCGACATGTGATCGCCGCCGAACGTCGGTTAGGTCCGATGGTCTTTCGAGGCATGTTGGGGTTGCACTTCTCCGCAGCCCGACCGGCTGAGGACCAACTATCGGAGCATCCGCTCGCGGAGTTCGTGATCGCCGCGATCACAGATGCCCGGGCGGCGGGTCGAGTCCCCGCAGAGGCCAACGCCAGTGAACTCGGAGTGTTCTTCATGACCGGACTCTTCGCGCTGCTAGCCACTGGCACTCAAGATTCCACGACAGCGGACGCCGTCATGGACCGGTACGTAATGACGATCGTCAAGGGAATGGAAACACGATGAACACCAACGGGATCGACGGCTACCGAGACTTCTTGAAGAGGCGCGACGGGGAGGCCGATCTGTTGAATCGGCGCTTGGCGAATCGCGAAGACTTCTTCAATAGCATTGAGACCGAAGCGGTCCGATCAGCCTGCCCGGCCGATCGCCCGACCTTCCTGCGGAACCTGCGCCGCAGAAGGCCAGAGGCGGGGTTGGACCGGAAGATGCTGTTTCTGTTGGCCACGGCCAAGCTCAATCAGGCAGAACGATTCGGGGTCGGCCTCGGAGAAACCTACGGCGTCAACAGCGACGAGAACCTTCCGCCGGAACGGGTGTATCTCGAACTTGAAGAGCACTACCACACCCGGCTGCTGGCATACGTGCTGGACGTATTCGACCTCGCCTTCCAAGTGGTGCCCCCGCCGTTCGTCATGCGCCAGTTCGTCAAGACGGGGGTATTCATCCCGGAGCGGCTCGGATTCGTGTTTGTCGGAGCAGCAGAGATGGCAGGCTGCGTGATGTTCGACGAACTGCGCCGCGTCGGCATTGAACTGTTCGCCGACGAACCCGAAGTCTCCGAACGGATTGCACTGCTCTACAGCGAAATTCTCACCGACGAGGTTGGCCACGTCGGCTACTGCGCATCACGCTGCACCAAGGCGGAACGGGCAGTTATGCGTTGGCTCTACCCGCGCATCGGAAGGCTGTTCGCACGCCAAACCGCCGAAATCAGCCTCCTCATCGACCCCGCAAAGCTCCGCGCTCGCCTTGACCGCCCCTTCGACGTTGAGGAACTGACTGCCGGGCTGAGCAACGAAACCTATCTAGTCACGCATCCTTGACGACGTCGTTGACCGGGGCGCGATGGCCTGGGTTCACGACACCGGCGCTGATCTGCCATACGCGCCGCTCGCGTCGGACATGGTTTGCACGAACCGGGAACGCAACGCTGCTGCCTGCGCGTTGAGCGCCTGGAACTGCTGACCGTGGGAAGAAAACAGCGCCGCAATCCCGGCCGACACTTCGTCCTGGGCGGCGGAGAGCACTCCCGTAGTTGGTTGCACCGCAACCGCATTCGCGTCACCGAGCGCACCGCCGATACCGGCTAACTGTGACGCCGATGCTTCCAGCAGATCGGGCAGCACACCGACAAACGACGACACCTGCCACCTCCCGGGCCCCCGTCGACCGGACCAGCTCTCCAAACCGCGCCGCTAGGCGGGAAACCTACCGCATTTTTCGGCAGACAGGCAGGACTTATAGGCGACGTCTGTGAACCGGATTTGCCGGAGACAACGGCGACGCCGCGCCCCCGGACAAGCGGCTCGAACTCAGAGCCAGCCGGTGCGGGCGGCAGCAACCGGCTCGGCGGAAACCGGGGCCAGTTCGCCGTCGCGCACACCGTCGAGCATCCGCTTCACTGCGGCGACAATCTCCGGGGCGGCCGCGGCAAGACCGATCTCGTCGGCCTTGGTGAACTCGTCGGCACCGACGCCGGCCCTTTCCAGCACGGCGGCCGGGTCGGCCAACTGGTCGGCCAGCCAGGACACCGGGTCGGCCGACAGTTCGGGCACGAAGTTTCGTCGTCCGGGTTCCCATCCGTTGAAACGGGGATGGTGGTGGGCGCGGTCCAGCGTCCCGGGCGGGCTCTCCGTGGAGCCGAAAAGATCCACTCGCCAGACCGGGCGGGTGAAGGCGATCGGGACGCCCGCGTAAATCGAGCCCTCGGGCGCGCCCCGGTCGACGAGGCGGAGTTCCAGTCTGACTCCGCGTTCCGGTGTGTCCTGACCTTCGTTTGGGTCTGGGTCGACGAAAAACATGTCCCCGACGACTACACCGAGTGCTTCGAATCCGAACGCTGCGAGCATCGCGTACCTTTCCTTCTGCCTCTTAATCGTAGCCGCCAAGGTTCGCAAAATCTCGCGTCCCGATCAGACTCTGCCACAAAGCGTCCGGCGGCTTATGCAGTGAACAGGACGTCGGGGCTACAACTCGCGGACGTCGAATAGCCGGGTGGCCATATCGGGTGGGCCAAGGCAATGCCCTAGAGGCGGTCGTAGCGGCAGTGATCATCGGCTCGTTTGGCGGTGAGCACCTCGCTGGTAGCCAAAGGACGGAATACGCGGCCGCCGAGCGATGTTGTTTCGCTCAGCTAATGAAATGCCGGCTCCGCTGGCGGACCGTGTGTTGTTGACCCGATAGCAGATGGGAAAGGTCCAGTCTGATGACTTCCGTACCCCAGAATCACATATGGGACCAGTCTGTCCCCGTTGATACCCAATTGCGGACGATGATGACGATCCTCGTCGGCGCGCTTGGCCTCGTATTGGTCTCATTGCTGTTGTGGGCCGTGCTGCACATCGTGCGATAACTATTCGCTAAGTGACTTTGTCTAACTCCGCAAGGTCATCGTCGGAGAGCGAAAGTTGGGCACCGACGACGTTCTCGCGCAGGTGCGCCACCGATGAAGTACCGGGAATTAGCAGGATATTCGGCGACCGCCGCAGCAACCAAGCGAGGGCGACAGACGTCGGCCTCGCATCCAACCGGGCGGCTACGGTCGAGAGCGCCGAGGACTGCAATGGGCTGAAGCCGCCGAGCGGGAAAAAGGGCGCGTACGCGATTCCCTGTCCGGCGAGCACGTCGATCAGCTTGTCGTCGTCGCGGTAAGCGAAGTTGTACATGTTCTGCACGCACACGATCGGCGCGATGGCCTGCGCCTCCACGACCTGTTCCGCTGTGGCGTTGCTTACTCCGAGGTGCCGAATCAGGCCGCGGCGCTGGAGTTCGACGAGCGTCTCGAACGGCTCGGCAAGCGAGCCCGGCTGGGGGCCCTGGGCGTTGCCGAGCCGGAGATTTACCACGTCGAGCACCTCAAGGCCGAGGGTCTCAAGGTTGTCGTAGACCGAACGCCGCAGATCTTCGGGCTCTCGCGCCGGCGGCCAGCCGCCGTGCTGGTCGCGGATCGCACCGACCTTGGTCACGATGTGCAGCGAGTCGCGGTACGGGTGCAACGCTTCACGAATCAGCTCGTTGGTGACGCGCGGCCCATAGGCGTTGCTGGTGTCGATGTGGGTGATGCCCAGGTCGACGGCCTCGCGGAGGACCGCGAGTGCGCCGTCGCGGTCGGCCGGCGGCCCCATGACCCCGAGGCCGGCGAGCTGCATCGCGCCGTACCCGAACCGGGTGACGGTCAACTCGCCCAGTGCCCACGTTCCGCCGGGAAGTGCAGTGGAGGACATGCAGATGCCCCTATCTCTCGTGTTGAGCTGGACGTTGGTGTCCAGCGGATCCTTGCATCATTATTAGGATGTAACTTCCTGATCGGAAGTAGGCACTTACGGGTGCGTAAGGCACCTGCGAGCAAAAGGAGCGGGCGATGGCGACGACCACGGCGGCCCAGAAGAAAGCACAGAGCAAGGCCGAATATGACGCTTTCCTGGCGGTTTGTCCTAGCCGCAAGCTGCTCGACCGCCTCTCCGACAAGTGGGTCGCGCTGATCTTGGCCGCGCTGGGCAGCGACGGGTCGCATCAGCTAGACACCAGCTGCGCCGACGAACCCCGGTCGATGCGTTACTCGGAGCTATTGCGGCTGCTGGCCGGCGTCAGCCAGAAGATGCTCACTCAGACGCTGCGCTCGCTGGAGCGTGACGGGCTGATCACCCGCACCGTTACGCCGACCGTGCCCGTCACGGTCTCCTACGAACTGACCGACCTCGGTCTCTCGCTGCACCAGATGATGCGCAGCCTCAAGACCTGGGCCGAGATGCACATGGACGACGTGCTCGCCAACCGTGCGACGTACGACGCCCGCAGCGCCTAGGCCGCCACGTCGTCGGCGTGCCCCATCGTCTGCTCCACGTGCTTCGTGGCGCGGTTGCGTCGCCAGCCCCGCACGGTGGCGATGGCGGTATTCAGGCCACGCCGGCGACCGGTCGCCGGGTCGGTGCGCGCGAAGCCTGGCTCCAGCTCGGCGAACATCCGCTCGCTGCGGGTCTCGGGTGCGTTGTCAGAGTTGTCGCGCAAGTACTTGTTCGGCAACGACAGCTTGGCGATGGTGCGCCACGTCTTGCCGTACTGCACCAGGAATGAACCTGTGGTGTAAGGCAAATCGTACTTCTCGCAGACCTGGCGCACCCGCACCGAGATTTCGTGCAGCCGACTGCTCGGCAGATCCGGGTACAGGTGGTGCTCGATCTGGTGGCACAGGTTGCCGCTCATGAACCGCAGTGCGGGACCGCCTTCGAAGTTTGCACTGCCGAGCATCTGGCGCAGGTACCACTGGCCTTTGGTTTCGCCGATCATGTCCGTCTTGGTGAACTTCTCTGCGCCATCAGGAAAATGCCCACAGAAGATGACCGCGTTGGCCCACACGTTGCGAATCACGTTGGCCGTCGCGTTGGCCGTCATCGTGGACCGGTACGTCGCTCCGGGCGACAGCGAGGTCAGCGCCGGGTAACCGACGTAATCCTTGCCCACCTGCCGGCCGGCCTTTGCCAAGAACTCCTTGACCCGTTGCCGACCGTCCTCCTGGTCCATCCGGTGCTTCATGATCTTGCCGAGCTCCACGTGCTGCAAGCCGACGCCGAATTCAAAGAGCAGCGAAAGCAACGTGTTCCACACCAGATTCAAGATGTTGTAGCGCTTCCAGCGCTGGTCGCGGGTGACGCGAAGCATGCCGTAGCCGACGTCGTCGTCCATCCCGAGGATGTTGGTGTACTTGTGGTGCACGAAGTTGTGGGTGTACCGCCAGTGTTTGGACGAACCACTCATGTCCCACTCCCACGCCGAGGAGTGGATCTCGGGGTCGTTCATCCAGTCCCACTGGCCGTGCATGACGTTGTGGCCGATCTCCATGTTCTCGATGATCTTGGCCACACCCAGCGCCGCGGTGCCGGCCCACCAGGCCGAGCGCCGCGAACTGGCGGCCAGCAGCGCCCGAGCGGCCACCTCGAGGGCCCGTTGCGACGCGATGGTGCGGCGGATGTAGCGCGCGTCCCGTTCGCCGAGCGAATCTTCGATGTCCTGGCGGATTGCGTCCAACTCGACGCCCAGGTTTTCGATGTCCGCGTCGGTCAGATGCGTGAATTCTTCGACGTCTGTGATCGCCATGCTCTTAACCTCCCCTGCGGTCGTGTGGCTATGACCTACGCTATCGTAACCTACGTTCCCGTAGGTTACTTGTGCGATGTTACCAGCGAGTAGCTTCTAGATGTCGAGAACGCAATCGCCCGATGCCGAAGAAATACAGGTCTGCACCCGCGTTCCGGCCTCGTGTTCCTGACCCGTTCGCAGATCGCGGACGTGGCCGTCCACCAGGCTGACCACGCACGACTGGCAGATGCCCATCCGGCAACCGAAGGGCATCTGGACCCCGGTGCCCTCGCCGGCATCCATCAGCGACGTGGCGGCATCGGTAGCCACGCTGCGCCCGCTACGCGCGAACGTGACCGTTCCGCCTTCTCCGGCGGGTGCCGCCTTGGCCACCGCGAACCGCTCCAAGTGCAGGCGGTCGCCGATGCCCGCCGACGACCACACCTTTTCAGCCTGCTTCAGCAGGCCCTCCGGCCCGCACGCCCAGGTCTGCCGTTCGCGCCAATCCGGCACCTCTTGGCCGAGCCGGGTGAGGTCGAGCCGCCCCTGCGCGCGGGTTTCGCGCACCTGCAACCGATAGCCCGGGTGGTCGGCCGCCAGCGCGGTCAACTCCGCGCCGAACATCACGTCGGATTCGGTGGGCGCCGAATGCAGGTGTGCGATGTCAGTAATTTGGTTGCGGCGCAACAATGTCCGCAGCATCGACATCACTGGCGTTATCCCAGACCCGGCCGTGAGGAACAGGATCGATGGCGGCGCGGGGTCGGGGAGCACGAAATTCCCCTGCGGCGCGGCCAATCGCACGATGGTCCCCGGCTCGACACCGTCCACCAGGTGCGCGGAGAGGAAGCCCTCGGGCATCGCCTTCACAGTGATGGTCACCGTGCGCGGTGAGCCGGCCCCAGACGCCACAGCTGCCGGACTCGACGTCAGCGAATAAGAGCGCCAGCGCCAGCGCCCGTTTACCGGCAATCCGATCCCGATGTACTGACCCGGCTGATAGTCGAAGCTGAACCCCCAGCCCGGTTTGATCACCAGGGTTGCGGAATCTTCCGTTTCCTGACGGACCTGCAGTATGCGGCCTCGCAATTCCCGCGCGGACCACAGTGGATTGGCCAGATGCAGATAGTCGTCGGGCAGCAGCGGCGTCGTAATGCGCGCAGCGATCTTGCGCAGCGCATGCCAACCGGGATGCCTCTCGGCCCCTGCGATCGTAGGACGCTTGGTGTCGACGACATTTCCGGTAATCGATGCGTATTTCTTCCCCATAGGAAGCTCCTGCTCACGGTGCGACGTTTGGCTTCCGCATTACGTTGGTCGGGTTCTCCCCACGGAAGCTACGGTACCGTAACCTACGATACCGTATCCAGACGCGAGGGCGTGGCGATTAGGCCAGATTGCCGGGCTCAAGCAGGTCAAGCAGGAACGGCAGCTCTTGGTTTGCGTACCAGGCAAGGTCATGATCCTGGGCGTCGCCGACAATCAGGTCAGCGTCCTCGTCGCCCAGGTCGGCAAGATCGATGACCTCGATCGCCTTGCTCACGGCCGGTTCAGCCCCCACATTGTCGACGTACGCGGCGACCACCTGTTCGATCGCTACGGGGGCGCCGAGCCTCACGACGGCGTCGTCGAGATCGGGACGGAACGTGACGTCGTCGACATCGGCGGCCAGCAACGCGCGTCGCGGCGCCAAGGCCTCGTCGGCTCCTTCGGCTTTCTGGGCAGCCAGCAGCCGTAGCGAGGCCATCGCTGCCTCACGCAGCGCGACGTCGGCAAGCTCATCGTCGTCGCCCTCGGCGTAGGCCTCACGCAACGTCGGCGTCACTGCGAACGCGGTACCGTTGACCGGCCACAACGAGCCATCGGCCACGAGCTGCTGCAACATGGTCAGCGTGGCCGGGATGTAGACGTGCGTCACCGGTGGCGACCCGCTGCGACCGGCGCCGCCTGCTGGTGGCGACCCGCTGCGACCGGCTCCGCCGCTCTTGCGATCGGCTCCGCCTGCTGGTGGCGACCCGCTGCGACCGGCTCCGCCGCTCTTGCGATCGGCTCCGCCTGCTGGTGGCGACCCGCTGCGACCGGCTCCGCCGCTCTTGCGATCGCCACGGCCGCTCTTGCGATCGCCACTCAGCTATTTGGATTTGGCAAGGAACTTCGCCGCATGGTCGTCGACGTACGTCGAAAGCTCTCGCGGCGGCCGCTGGTAGTTACCAGACACCACCGGCCGGTCCGGCAGCTTAACCTTCGGCTTTTCTACTTCCTCGTACTCGATAGTGGACAGCAGGTGAGCCATCATGTTCAGTCGCGCGTTCTTCTTGATATCCGATTCCACGACAAACCACGGGCTGCTCGAGGTGTCGGTGTGCACCATTACCTCGTCTTTGGCGCGCGAATAGTCCTCCCACCGATACACCGATTCCAGGTCCATCGGGCTCAGTTTCCACTGCCGGACAGGGTCGTTCAGACGTGACTTGAACCGCTTGAGCTGTTCGGTGTCGGACACCGAGAACCAGTATTTGCGCAGCAAAATGCCGTCGTCGATGAGCATCTGCTCGAAGATCGGCGTCTGCCGCAAAAACAACGCATACTCTGCCGGCGTACAGAATCCCATGACCTTCTCGACGCCGGCGCGGTTGTACCACGACCGATCGAAGAGCACGATCTCCCCCTTAGCGGGCAGATGCGTGATGTAGCGCTGGTAATACCACTGGCCGCGTTCCCGGTCGGTCGGCGCCGGCAACGCGGTGATCTGAGCGATCCGCGGACTCAGGTATTCCGTGATCCGTTTGATCGCGCCACCCTTGCCGGCGGCGTCGCGACCCTCGAAGATCACCACCACACGGGCCCCGGTATGCCGCACCCACTCCTGCAACTTCACGAATTCCGTTTGCAGCCTGAATAATTCGGCTTCGTAGACATCGTCGGGAACCTTGCGCTCGGCCGACGCGCTTGATTTCTTCGTCTTCGTCTTCGCCGAGTCGCCATTGTTAGTCGAGGTGCTCATGACAACGGATGCTATATGCATCCCGCGGTTTTGACCTGTCGAGAACTATCGGGACGCTTCCAGCAGCTCGTCAAGTGACTGGCCTAGCAGTCCCGGCAGCAGGTCGACGTCGCTCATGGCATCGCGGTCGGCATTGATTCCGTAATAGAGCATGCCGTTATAGGACGTCACACTGATCGCCAGCGCCTGGTTGTGCAGCAGCGGCGGCACGGCATAGGTCTCCAGCAGCTTGGTGCCGGCGATGTACATCTGCGACTGAGCCCCGGGAGCATTCGTGATCAACAGGTTGAACGCCCGCTTGGAAAGGCGAGGAAAGCTGGTGGCCACGCGGATACCCATGGCGTGCAGAGTCGGTGGCGCAAAACCGGACAGGGTGACGATAGTCCTGGCGTCGACCAGGCTGGCGGCCGTCGGGTTCGTTTCGGTGGCGTGCGCGATCTGCGACAGCCGCACCACGGCGTTGGCCTCCCCCACCGGCAGGTCGGCCAGGAAGGGCGTCACTTGGCTGATCGCCTGACCGGGACCGGTTGAGCCGAGCGGGTCATCGTCGTAGACCGACAGCGGTGCCATCGCCCGAACGGTCGCTGTCGCAGGCACCGGTTCACCGCGTGACATCAGCCAGTTTCCGAGTGCGCCGGCCACCACCGCCAGCACCACGTCGTTGACGTCGCAGTCGTAGCGCGCTCGCACCGTCCGGTAGTCCTCCAGCCGGCCACTGGCAACCGTGAACCGCCGGTTGCGCGAAACAGTGGCGTTGAGCGGGCTGCTGGGCGCGGTGCCACGCGCCACTGTGCGTGCGATACCGACAACGCGGCGACCGGCATCCAGTAGTTCGCCGTAGTTGGTTGCCAACCCGGCCATGGCGGAACCGACGGCCTGCAGCTGCGCGCTTGGCCCCACCGCCCAGTCGCCGAGCGCGCCCAGCAGCAGTCGGGTGGATCCCGGTTCGCCTTCCGGTATCCAGATGTCTTCGGGGAATGGCGGCGGATTCCGGGTTCGATCGACGATGACGTGGCCAATCTCCAGCGCGGTCATGCCGTTGATCAGCGCCTGGTGCGACTTGGTGTAGAGGGCGACGCGGTTTTTGGAGAGGCCTTCGATGAGGGACATCTCCCACAATGGTCGGGACTTGTCCAGAGGCCGTGCCGCCAGTCGCGCGACCAGCTCGTGCAGCTGCTCGTCACTGCCTGGCGATGGCAGCGCCAACCGCCTGACGTGATAGGTGATGTCGAAGTCGCTATCGTCAATCCAAACCGGCCTGGCCGCACCCATCCATACTTCTCGGACCTTCTGCCGGTAGCGCGGCACCTGGGCCAGCCGTTGCTCGACGGTGGCCAGCAGCGTCTCGTAGCTCAACCCGGCGCGCGGGCGGCGCAGGATCGACAGCGATCCGACGTACATCGGGGTGGCTGTGTTCTCCAACCGATAGAAGGACGCATCCGCAGTGGACAACCGGGTCACCATTACGGCCCTGTCCTCCTTTTGAATTGGTCGCGTCCGGCGATCTATTCGCCCACGGTAATCGCCCGGAGCAAGCCCGTCACGGCGCGGGTACGCGCAAGCGCCGATTGTGCGATGATGGCCGACAACTGAAATCACTTGGAAAAGCATGGTCTGCCACTCTCCTGCAGGCTCGATCTTTTCGTTACCCATTCGTTTCGAGTGAGTTGGAGAGTTCCCGTTGACCATTAGTCCTGTCGTAAGCCAATCGCCCCTCGACGGCTTCGCCGTCGTTCCCGTCGTCGAGTACGAGCCACCGACGCAAAGCGCCGGTCAACGCCGCCCGACAGCGGCCCCCGCAGCGTTGCCGCGTCGCGTCCAGTGCGCGCCGCACCGGCCTTACCACAGGCAAGCGGAGGCCGCGCCGGGCGCAACGCCAGTCATGTCAGCACCGATGCGCCAGGCGGCGATGTTCGCCGACGCCGCGCTGCGGCGAGTGCTGGAAGTCATCGACCGCCGTCGTTCGATTGCCCAGCTAGGGCCCTTGCTGGCGCCCAGCCTGGTCGAGTCGGTGCCGTCGCTGGGCCGTTCGGCCGCCGGGCACGAGGGTGCCGCGGTGCTGCGCCGGGTGGGGTTGCAAGCGGTGGCGCACCGCGGCCAGGAGACCGCTGCCGAGGTTTTCGGGTCCTACAGCCGCGGGCGCCGGGTCCACGCCATCGCCTGCCGGGTGGAACAGGTGCCTGCCGGAAACGGGATTCGATGGCAAGTGGTCGCCCTGCACATCGGTTGATCGAGGTCGACGACCTCCGCACGGCAGCGCAGCGGCGTTATGGTGTCGGGATGGACGGAAACACGGTCAGCGTCGAACGTGTCATCAAGGCGCCCCCGGACACGATCTTCGCGCTACTGGCCGACGCGGGCAAACACGCCAGCTTCGACGGTTCGGATTCGGTGAATCACGCGACCCAAAGCTCGGTTCCGCTGTCTAAGGGTTCGACATTCGGAATGGCAATGCGGGGCCGCAAGGAGACGCTGTTCATCCCCTACCGCACGAACAACACGGTCATCGAGTACGAGCCAGACCGCCGCATCGCGTGGCAGACCTACGGAATGGGTGGTCTGGTCGGTGGCCGGATCTGGCGTTATGAATTGAGTCCGGCCGAGGGCGGCACGCTGGTGCGCGAAACCTGGGATGTGTCCGAGGACAAGCAGAAGCCGCTGATCACCCGCGGGTCCGTTCCGCAACAGACCGCCGATGGCATGCGCGCCACCCTGGATCGGATCGCAACGCTCCTCGAGGGCTAACCACTGACGGTGCTTTTCCGCCGAGGATGCACAGAGGTTGACGCCCGAGACGGGCGCTAGCTCCTTTTCGCGGATTTCGGCGGCTTGGCACCCCGGCCTTGCTGGCGCGCGGCGGCACGCCGCTCACGCCGGCTGCCGCCGCCGGACACACCCGCCGGCGTCTTCTGTGCACCGCCGTGGCGCTGCAGCTGCGCCGAGCCGTCCTCCGATGGGCCGGAATAGGTCAGCGCGGGGGACTCATCCTCAATACCCTTGGCGCGCAACAAACTCGGGGTCTCTTCGCGAACCGTAGCCGGCGCGGCGGCACCCTCTTGCCCGGCGGCGGCCGTTGCGAATTCCGCGAGCCCTTCCGGGGCCGCCACCGGCGCTACCTGCGGCGCGGGGACCGCTTCGACCGCGACATTGAACAAGAAGCCGACCGACTCCTCTTTCATGCCGTCGAGCATGGCCATGAACATGTCGTAGCCCTCACGCTGGTACTCCACCAACGGATCGCGCTGCGCCATCGCCCGCAGCCCGATGCCCTCCTTGAGGTAGTCCATTTCGTACAGGTGCTCGCGCCACTTGCGGTCGATGACGCTGAGCAACACATTGCGCTCCAGCTGGCGCATCGCGCCTTCGCCGGCCATTTCCTCGAGCTCGGCCTCCCTTGCTGCATAAGCACGTTCGGCGTCTTTGAGCAGCGAGTCAAGCAATTCTTCACGGGCCAACTCATCGCGTTCCGAGTCGTCGTCGCGACGGGTCAGCGTCTCGTGCTCGATCCCGACCGGGTACAGCGTCTTGAGCGCGGTCCACAACGCGTCCAGATCCCAATCCTCGGCATAGCCTTCGGTGGTCGCGCCGTTCACGTAGGCGGTGACGACGTCGACCAGCATGTCGGTGGCCTGCTGCTGCAGATTCTCGCCGTCGAGAATGCGGCGGCGCTCGGCATAGATCACCTTGCGCTGCTGGTTCATCACCTCGTCGTACTTGAGGACGTTCTTGCGGACCTCGAAGTTCTGCTGCTCTACCTGGGTCTGTGCGCTCTTGATCGCCCGGGTGACCATCTTGGCTTCGATCGGCACATCGTCGGGCAGATTCAACCGGGTCAGCAACGTCTCCAGCGCGGCGCCGTTGAACCGGCGCATGAGCTCGTCGCCCAGTGACAGGTAGAAGCGCGACTCACCGGGGTCGCCCTGCCGCCCGGACCGGCCGCGCAACTGGTTGTCGATGCGCCGCGATTCGTGCCGTTCGGTGCCCAGCACGTACAGGCCGCCGGCCTCAATCACTTCGGCGGCTTCCTTGACGGCCTCCTCCTTGACGACCGGAAGTTCCTGGTGCCAGGCCTCCTCGTACTCGTCGGGAGTCTCCACCGGGTCGAGTCCCCGGGCACGCAGCCGCAGGTCGGTCAGAAAGTCGACGTTGCCGCCCAGCACGATGTCGGTGCCGCGGCCGGCCATGTTGGTGGCGACGGTGATGCCGCCCCGACGGCCCGCCTCGGCGATGATGGCCGCCTCTTGCTCGTGGTACTTGGCGTTGAGCACGTTGTGCGGGATGCGCCGTTTGGTGAACTGACGCGACAGATACTCCGAACGCTCCACGCTGGTGGTGCCGATCAGAACCGGCTGGCCCTTCTCGTAGCGCTCGGAGACGTCGTCGACCACCGCGATGTATTTGGCTTCTTCGGTCTTGTAGATCAGATCCGTCTGGTCTTCGCGGATCATCGCCTTGTTGGTCGGTATCGGAACCACGCCGAGCTTGTAGATCTCGTGCAGCTCGGCCGCCTCGGTCTGGGCGGTACCGGTCATGCCGGCGAGCTTGTCGTAGAGCCGGAAGAAGTTCTGCAGCGTGATGGTGGCCAGGGTCTGGTTCTCGGCCTTGATCTCGACGTGTTCCTTGGCCTCGATGGCCTGGTGCATGCCTTCGTTGTAGCGGCGACCGAGCAAAACCCGACCGGTGAACTCATCCACGATGAGCACCTCGCCGTCACGGACGATGTAGTCCTTATCGCGGTTGAACAGCTCCTTGGCCTTCATCGCGTTGTTGAGATAGCTGACCAGCGGAGAGTTGGCGGCCGCGTAAAGGTTGTCGATGCCGAGCTGGTCTTCGACGAACTCCACGCCCTTTTCGTGCACACCGACGGTGCGTTTGCGCAGGTCCACCTCGTAGTGGACGTCCTTTTCCATCAGCGGGGCCAACCGGGCGAACTCGGTGTACCAGTGCGAGGCGCCGTCGGCCGGCCCGGAGATGATCAACGGGGTGCGCGCCTCGTCGATCAGGATCGAGTCAACCTCGTCGACGATGGCGAAGCTGTGCCCGCGCTGGACCAGATCGTCGAGCGAGTGCGCCATGTTGTCACGCAGGTAGTCGAAGCCGAATTCGTTGTTGGTGCCGTAGGTGATGTCGGCGTTGTAAGCGACGCGGCGTTCGTCGGGTGTCATGGCGGCCAGGATCACCCCGACGTGCAGCCCGAGGAACCGGTGCACGCGGCCCATCCACTCGCTGTCACGTTTGGCCAGGTAATCGTTGACTGTGACGATGTGCACGCCCTTGCCCGCCAATGCGTTGAGATAGGCGGGCAACACGCAGGTCAGGGTCTTGCCCTCACCGGTCTTCATCTCGGCGACATTGCCCAGGTGCAGCGCGGCGGCGCCCATCACCTGAACGTCGAACGGGCGCTGGTCGAGCACCCGCCAGGCGGCCTCGCGCGCCACGGCGAACGCCTCCGGCAGCAGCTCGTCGAGGGTTTCCCCGTCGTCCAGGCGCCGCCTGAACTCGTCGGTCTTGGCCTTGAGCTCGGCGTCGCTGAGTTTCTCGATCTCGTCGGACAATGTGTTGACATAGTCGGCTACCCGCTTGAGGCGCTTGACCATGCGACCTTCACCAAGGCGCAACAACTTCGACAGCACAGCTATGTCCCCTGTAGGTAGGAGTCTTCTTCTATCAGGCGACTCCCATCGTAGGTGACGACCCTTTGATAGCCGCCGATCCTCGAGCCGGTCGGGATCAAGCCCGTCGAATCAGGCCAGCCGAATCAGCCCGTAGTCGTAGGCGTGGCGACGGTAGACGACGGACGGCAATTCGGTCTGCTTGTCGTAGAACAAAAAGAAGTCGTGCCCAACCAGCTCCATCTCGTAGAGCGCATCATCGACCGACATCGGCGTGGCCTGGTGGTCTTTGGTGCGCACCACTCTGCCCGGCTCATGGTCCAGGCTCTGGTCGTCGTGTTGATGCGCGTCCGCCGGTTCCGCATTGAAGGCCTTGTCCGGCAGCTGGGCCACCGCGGTGGCCTCGGCCAATGAGACTGGGGTCTTGTCGCCGTAGTGCACTTTGCGTCGATCCTTGCCGCGACGCAGCCGGCTCTCGAGTTTGACGACCGCGGACTCCAGTGCGGCATAGAAGCTGTCGGCGCACGCCTCACCACGGACTACCGGCCCACGGCCGCGAGCGGTGATCTCCACACGCTGACAGGACTTACGCTGGCGACGGTTGCGTTCATGGTTGAGTTCGACATCGAAGAGGTAGATGGTCCGGTCGAACCGTTCCGAGCGAACGAGTTTCTGCGAGACATAGGTGCGGAAGTGCTCGGGGATCTCGACGTTGCGGCCCTTGAACACGATTTCGGCCCTCGCCGTCGGTTCGAGAGGTTCCTCGGTTCCAACCGGTGCTTCGTCCAGAATCTGACCGGAATCTACGGTAAGCCTTGACATACGTGCCAACTCGTTTCTTTTTTCACGGCGCGCGCGATCTGCGTGGCCGGCTTTCCAAGAAAACGCGCCGACGAGGTGAGAGCGGTTTTGTGAAAAATCACCGCCACAGGGCGCCCGCCGGTGCAAGGTGTCGAATACTCACCCCCTCCCGTAAGTGACGCCTCGACCTGGGTTCGCGACCCGTGAGTCAAGACCGATGAGGTCCCAGAAATCCCTGAAGGTTGTCCTCGACGTTAGCCCGTGTTTGCCTTGACGTGCCAGCGATTTACTCGACCTGTTGCAATATCTTCACAACTCTTGGCGACCTCATCGGGGTTTCACTGCTTCACGCGGCCGCGATCGCCAGCACCGCGGCGACCCTGACCCCGGCAGCCTGCAGGATCCGCACCGACTCGCGAGCCGTCGCCCCGGTGGTGACGACATCATCGACCAGCACAACTTCGGTGACCGGCCGCGCACCCCGCAGCACCACCCGGCCGGCGATGTTGCGCTCGCGCGCCGCGGTGCCAAGGCCCATTGAGTCGCGGGCCAGTGCCTTCATCCGCAAGGCCTGGACGACGGTGACCTCATGGCGATCCGGTAGGGCGGCAGCCGCCAACCGGGCCATCCGGGTCACCGGGTCGCCCCCGCGCCGCCGCGCCGCCGAACGTCGTGTCGGCGCGGGCACGATCGTCAGCGGAGTCTCGACCATGCCCCAGACCAAGAGGCGGTGTACACCGACGGCCAGTGCCCGCGCCAGCGGTGCGACGAGGTCGCCGCGGCCGCGCTCCTTCATTGCGAGGATCACCCGGCGGCGGGGGCCGGCGTATCGGCCGAGCGCGAACACCGGAACCTGCGGATCCACGCGCGGGTTCACCACGTGCGGCTTGTCGGCAGGCACGGACAACTCCACGGCGCACGCATCGCACCAGCGGGTCGACGGCGCGCCGCAGCCGCCGCATTCCAGCGGCAGGATGAGATCGAGCACGTCGCAAGTGTGCCGGCGGGGGGTGACAGTGTTCTTCTTGAAGGCCTTCTTGAAGGGGTTCTCGAACGTGTCCGGCTCTAACCCGGCAACACCGGCACCGCGCCGCCCACCATCAATCCGGACACCTCGGACCAGCCCTGTTGGCTGTCGGCGGCGGAAGCCGAATACTGCAGCAGTCCTTGCGGAGCCGCCACATATACCGTCGACGGATTGGCCGCAATCGCCGTCAGCGGAATCTGCAAGCCGCGGGCCGGGGCGTCGGAGTTCACGCCATCGAGGTTCACGTAAGACACCGGATGAGCGGCATCGGTTCGGGTCACCGCGATGTCGTCACCGGTTCGCCAGGACAGCGAGACCACCGAGGTACCCAGCCCGAAACCCAACCGCCGTGGGTAGGTCAAGGCATACTGCCCCGCCTGGGTCTGTTCGACCCCGGCCAGGATCACCTGGCCGCCGATGACCATCGCGGCCCGTGTCCCGTCCCGGGACAGCTGCAGATCTGTGATCGGCCCCGGGAAGCGACTGGCCACCGCGGCGGAATCCACTGGAATACGTGCGGGTTGTCCCGACGCCGGTTCCTGGATCGCGCGGAGCACGTTGTTGGCGTCGATCACCACCCAGACCGCGTCGTCCAGCGACCAGCTGGGCCGAGACAGGCTGTGCCCGTCAGCCGACTGGACCGCCTCGCCGCCAAGATCACCAATCCACAGTGACTCGGCCATGTCCGGGGCACCGCGCCGCAGCGTGACCACGGACGCCACCAGGCGCCCACTGCGTGACAACGCGGCGCCGGTCTGGTCCCCCATCCGCCCGAAAGCACCGGACACGTTGGCGGCATGCTGTCCATCCAGCGACATCAGCGAGCCGTTCACCAGGGCGTGCAACCCCGCACCGGCGCCGTCTGCCACGCCCGGGTCGGTGGCCGCGACATCGGAGGTGGTCCACCCGTCGGCGAACCTGTCGTCCAGCGGCGCGCCGTCGGCGTTGATCACGTACGGGCCTCTGATGTCCGCTCGCGCCAAAGTCCAAATGATCTGCGCGGCAAGCAATTGCCTGCTGTGCGGATCGGTGGTGGACAGTTTCTCCAGATCGATGCGGGCACCGCCGTAGCCGCGCCCGATCCCGTTCTTGCCACCGTCGGCCCGGGTCACCGGCCCGCGCAGTCGTAGCGGCGGAGCGAGCAGATTGCGGACCGTGTGCGCCATCTCGGGCCGCGGTCCGGCCAGCATTTTGGAGACAAGTTCAGTGGGCAACTGATCATGATCCGAGACTGCGACGTAGCGCGGGTCGGGAACCACCGTTTTGCCAGTCGGATCGGCGAAGTACAACGTGTTGCGTTTATAGGTCGCCTGAAACTGTTGCCAGTCCAGGAAGACGCCGTTGGGCAGGCGATCGATTCGCCAGCCGCCCGACGTCTTGACCAACTCGATCGAGCCCGGGTCCGGCAGTTCGCCCTCCGCGGTTTCGAACACTCCGACATCGGACAGCGAACCCAGGATATCCGCCCGCATCATCGCCGAAACGCGTTCGGCAGCACGGGTTTCAACGAAAACCACGTGGTCGATCAGCAGTGCGCTACCGGCATCGTCCCACGAGTTTGAGGCCGACTGGGTGAGGAATTGCCGCGCCGCCAGATGCCGGTTGGCCGGGTCGGCCGTGGCCTTCAGGAATTCGCGCAACAGCACGTCGGGATCCATACCCGGGGTCGGTTTGGGCAGATTCGACGGTGCCGGGTGCTCAACGGTGCCGATCGCCTGCGGTGCCGACGAGCTGGGCACCCCCGCACAGCCGGCGAGCAACATGGTGAGCAACATCAGCCGCGATATCGCCAGGAGCCGCCGCACCCTACACACTCCACTCGGCGTGCTCGCGTTGTTGCGGACGCTCGTTGGGTTCCGGTGCAAGCGGTTCCGGGATTGGTTGCTGCGCCGGCTGCGGAACCGGCTTCATGGGCAACGGGCTGGTGGTGACCTTGTGGCCGCGAATCAGGGGGAGGGTCAGTCGGAAGCACGCGCCTTCGCCGGGCTCGCCCCATGCCTCCAGTCGGCCCTGGTGCAGCCGCGCATCCTCGACGCTGATTGCGAGACCCAGCCCGGTGCCGCCGGAGCGCCGCACCCGAGACGGGTCCGAACGCCAGAACCGGCTGAACACCAGTTTCTCCTCGCCGGGTCGCAACCCGACTCCGTAGTCGCGCACGGTGACCGCGACCGTATCTTCGTCGGCACCCATCCGGATTCGCACCGGTTTGTGCTCAGCGTGGTCGATGGCGTTGGCGATCAGATTGCGCAGGATGCGCTCCACCCGCCGCGGATCGACCTCAGCAATAACGTCTTCGGGGGGCATGTCCACCAGCAGCTCGATACCGGCTTCTTCGGCCAGGTGACCAACGTTGCCCAGCGCTTTCTGCACCGTGGTGCGCAAATCGACCGCCTCGACGGACAACTCGGCCACCCCGGCGTCGTGCCTGGAGATCTCTAGCAGGTCGTTGAGTAATGTCTCGAACCTGTCCAGTTCGCTGACCATCAGCTCGCTCGACCGCCGCAACGTGGGATCGAGGTCGTCGCTGTGGTCGTAGATCAAGTCGGCGGCCATCCGCACGGTGGTCAGCGGCGTGCGCAGTTCGTGGCTGACGTCGGATGTGAAGCGGCGCTGCAGGTTACCGAACTCCTCGAGCTGGGTGATCTGCCGCGACAAGCTCTCGGCCATGTCGTTGAACGAAACGGCCAGCCGGGCCATGTCGTCCTCGCCGCGCACCGGCATGCGTTCCGACAGATGTCCTTCGGCGAATCGTTCGGCAATGCGTGACGCTGACCGCACCGGCACCACCACCTGGCGCGAGACCAGCAGGGCGATGCCCGCGAGCAGCACCAGCAGCACCGCGCCGCCGGTGACCATCGTCCCGCGCACCAGAGTCACCGTTGCCTGCTCGTTCTTCAAGGGAAAAATCAGGTACAGCTCCAGGTTTGCCACCTGCGACGACGCCGGCGTGCCGATGATCAGGGCCGGGCCCGAGAACCCGTCGGTGTGCACCGTCGCGTATTGGTAGCCCGCCTGCCCGGCCTTGATGAAGCCACGCAACGAGTTCGGCACCTGATCGACGGGCCCCACCGCGGTCGCGGCGCGCGGACCGTCACCGGGAACCATCAGCACGGCGTCGAATGCGCCGGCCAGCCCGGCTCCCGAGGTGGAGTCAGCCTTTGACGTGAGCGTGTTGCGGGCCAGCTGAAGGCTACTGTCGAGGGAACGCGTCTCCTCGCCGTTGACGATCCCGCCGACGGTGGTGCGCGCGCGCTCGAGCTGCTCGGTGGCGGCCTTGACCTTGACGTCAAGCACACGATTGGTGAGCTGGCTGGTCAGCACGAAGCCGAGCGCCAAAATCACCGTCAACGACAGCCCGAGAGTCAGCGCCACAACTCGCAGCTGAAGCGATCGACGCCAGGCGACGCCCACGGCCCGACTCAGTGCACCCATGCCGCGTGTCATGGGCCCAGACCGCCCCCAGCGACTTCGACTGCGTCGCCGCGAGCCAAAAATCACCAGCGCCGCTCCTCCACATCAGAATCGTCGCCGGGACGGATCACGGGGGTCCGGCCTTGTACCCAACTCCTCGAACGGTCAACACAACAGTCGGGTTCTCCGGGTCTTTCTCAACTTTGGCCCGCAGCCGCTGGACATGCACATTCACCAGGCGCGTGTCCGCGGGGTGACGATATCCCCACACCTGTTCGAGCAGCACATCACGAGTAAACACCTGCCGCGGTTTCCGTGCCAGCGCTACCAGAAGGTCGAACTCCAGCGGTGTCAGGGAGATCTGCTCGTCGTTGCGGGTGACCTTGTGCGCCGGTACGTCGATCTCGACATCGGCGATCGACAGCATCTCGGCAGGCTCGTCGTCGTTGCGGCGCAGGCGCGCGCGCACCCGGGCGACAAGCTCCTTGGGCTTGAAGGGCTTCATGATGTAGTCGTCGGCTCCCGACTCCAGGCCCAGCACCACGTCCACGGTGTCGGTCTTGGCGGTGAGCATCACAATCGGAACGCCGGAGTCAGAGCGCAACACCCGGCATACGTCGATGCCGTTCATGCCGGGCAACATCAAGTCCAGCAGCACCAAGTCGGGGCGCAGCTCACGCACCGCCGTAAGGGCCTGAGTGCCGTCGCCGATGACCGCGGTGTCGAACCCCTCCCCACGCAGCACGATCGTGAGCATCTCAGCCAGCGAAGCGTCGTCGTCAACGACCAGAATCCTTTGCCTCATGGTGTCCATGGTGTCACCAGATCGGGATAAAACTCCGGCACCACACGGGCGTTTCGTGGCTGATAGGCGCAAATACCCCAAAAAATGGGTCAAAATCTGCTATTCGGCGGCCAAAGTGGCCGCCAGACCGATGCGGATCGACGTCCGCGTCGGCGACCAGCCAGGGTCCCCCCCAGTCCGCGGCGGCGAGTTCGACGTACACCGCACCGGTGCGCCGCTGCAGCCCGTCGTCGCGCTCGTAGCTGTCGCGGGGCCGGCCCGGCTCCGATCGGGCCCGACTGCGGGCCCGGTCTCCCGCGAGCTCGGCGGACACCGCAAGCAACACCTGCCAGTCCGGCCGAGGCAGCCCTAGCCGCTGGTATTCGAACCGGTCCACCCAGGCCACCGCCTGCCCCGCCGAGTCCTCATGTAGGCGTGCGGCGCTGTAGGCCGCATTGGATGCGACGTAGCGATCCAGAATCACCACGTCGTGGTCAAGACCCAATCCTTCGATCTCTTCGACAGCCCCGGCGCGGTCGAGGGCGAAAAGCATCGCCATCGCGTACACCGACGACGCGAGATCGCCATGCTCGCCGTGCAGGGCCTCCGCGGCGACGTCGGCGGTCACCGACCGCCCGTAGCGCGGGAACGCCAGGATGGCCACCGACTTCCCGGCAGCTCCAAAGGCACTGCGCAGACCCTCTGACAGGGTTCGCTTGCCGGCGCCGTCAACCCCTTCGATCGCGATCAGCACGGCGCGAGCCTATCTGCCCCATTGCCGTGACCGTCACGCTGGCGTGACGCTCGACAGCCGACGTCACGCCAACGTGGCGCTCGGCGAGAGCCAAACTCAGTATCGGTAGTGGTCGGGCTTGTAGGGGCCCTCGACGTCGACACCGAGGTACTCGGCCTGGTCCTTGGTCAGCTTGGTCAGGCTGCCGCCCAGCGCCTCGACATGGATGAGGGCCACCTTCTCGTCGAGGTGCTTCGGCAGCCGGTACACCTCGTTGTCGTACTCGTCGTTCTTGGTCCACAGCTCGATCTGGGCGATCGTCTGGTTGGCGAAACTGGTGCTCATCACGAACGACGGGTGCCCGGTGGCGTTGCCCAGGTTGAGCAGCCGGCCCTCGGACAGCACGATGATCGACTTGCCGGAGTCGCCGAAGGTCCACAGGTCGACCTGCGGCTTGATGTTGAGCCGCGTCGCCCCCGACTTCTCGAGTGCGGCCATGTCGATCTCGTTGTCGAAGTGGCCGATGTTGCCCAGGATCGCGTGATCCTTCATCGCCTTGATGTGCTCCAGCGAGATGATGTCCTTGTTCCCGGTCGCGGTCACCACGATGTCCGCTTTGCCGATGGCCTCTTCGACCGTGACGACGTCGAAGCCCTCCATCAGCGCCTGCAGGGCGTTGATGGGGTCGATCTCGGTGACGCTGACCCGTGCTCCCTGGCCCTTCACGGCCTCCGCGCAGCCCTTACCAACGTCGCCGTAACCGCAGACCAGCACGGCCTTGCCGCCGATCAGCGCATCGGTACCGCGGTTGATGCCGTCGATCAGCGAGTGCCGGGTGCCGTACTTGTTGTCGAACTTGGACTTGGTCACCGAGTCGTTGACATTGATCGCCGGGAAGGCCAGGTCGCCAGCCGCCGCGAACTGGTAGAGCCGCAGCACGCCGGTGGTGGTCTCCTCGGTGACACCCTTGACCGACTCGGCGATCCTGGTCCACTTGGTCTTGTCGGTCTCCAAGCGGGTGCGCACCAGGTTCAGGAACACCTTCCACTCCGCCGAGTCGCTTTCCTCGGTGGGCGGGACCACGCCGGCCTTCTCGTACTGCGCACCGCGCAGCACCAGCATGGTGGCGTCACCGCCGTCGTCGAGAATCATGTTGGCCGGCTTGTCGGCGTCGGGCCAGGTGAGCATCTGCTCGGCGGCCCACCAGTACTCCTCCAGCGACTCGCCCTTCCACGCGAACACCGGCACACCCTGCGGCTCCTCGGGGGTGCCGTGCGGGCCGACGACGACGGCTGCGGCGGCGTGGTCCTGGGTCGAGAAGATGTTGCACGACGCCCAGCGGACTTCGGCACCCAGCGAGGTCAGGGTCTCGATCAGCACCGCGGTCTGCACGGTCATGTGCAGCGAGCCCGAGATTCGGGCCCCCTTGAGGGGTTGCACTTCGGCGTACTCGCGTCGCAGCGACATCAGGCCGGGCATCTCATACTCGGCCAGGTCGAGCTCCTTGCGGCCGAATTCCGCTAGCGACAGATCGGCGACCTTGAACTCCACGCCATTACGAACGTCGGTTTTCAACGCATTTTCGGTCGTCGTCATAGGTTTTCTCATCTTTCTACCGGCTCAGGTGTGCTCAAGGGTGCTAAAGGGTATGTGGGCGCCGTCCCAGGCCCGTAGTTAGCCTAGTTACGCTCTTTCGCCACTCTAGTCGGTGCTATCCAGGGCCCTTCAGGGTCCTTGGGCTCGCCGCGTCAGGGCACGTTGATGACGCCGTGACGCTCCGCGAAGGGCGTCATCAACCGCGCCAGATCCCTCGCGACGTCGTGGTTGGCCTCGGGTGGCATCGACACGTAGCTCAACGCCACCCGGACGATGGCACGCGCCAGCACTCCGGCGTCCTCGTCGCTGGTGGCCACCCAGGTCTGGATGAATGCCGTCGTCAACCGCTCCGACGCGCGGGTGATGATCGGTGCGCTGTCGGTAGTGATGATCTGCAGCAGATCGGGCTTTGCGACACCGGTCAGCAGGGAGATCACCAGCGGGTCGGCCGCCATCTCCGAGAAGAACGACCGAAAACCCTGCAGAAACGCTTCGTAGATATTGCCGACGTTGGCGTCGAGGGCGGCGTGCACAGCATCGACCAGGCCATCGGCCAGGCGCAGCGCGTAACCCTGCGCCAGGCCCTGCCGTGAGTTGAATTCGTTATAAATGGTTTGCCGGCTGATGCCCGCGGCGCGCGCCACGTCCGACAGCGTGATGGCGGACCAATCGCGGGTCAGCAGCAGATCGCGCATCGCATCCAACACCGAATCGCGCAGCAGGACTCGCGATGCCTCGGCGTAAGGAATCCGCTTCACAGGCGCGAGAATATCCGTTGCAACGCTTCGGGCGCTGCTCACGCGCGGGCTACCTCCACCATTGTGAAGTCCGACTTTGCGGCGCCGCAGTCCGGGCAACTCCAGTCCTCGGGGATGTCGTGCCACCGGGTGCCGGGTGCGATGCCGTCCTCCGGCCAACCCAGTGCCTCGTCATACTCAAAGCCGCACTGGACGCACTGAAACAGTTTGTAGTCACTCATATGTCTGCTCCCAATTCCGGTCGAATCTGCGTGAAATCCGGCTTCTCGCGCACCGCGCAGTCTGGACAGGTCCAGTCATCTGGCACCTCCACCCACCGCGTGCCGGCCGGAAACCCTTCCCTGGCATCACCTTTGGCCTCGTCGTAGACGTAGTCGCAGACCGGGCACTGGTATGAGTCGGTCACTCCGGGGCTCCATAGCGAGCCAGCAGCTTCTCGCGCAGCCGCGGCTGCAGGTTGACCCTGGTGATGTCGCCGTCGTAGTGCGCGAGCACCCGGTGATCCATCACCTTGCGCCACAGGGGCGGGAAATAGGTCAGCGAGATCATCGACGCATACCCACTGGGCAGGCTCGGTGAGCCCGCCATGCTGCGCAGCGTCTGGTAGCGCCGGGTGGGGTTGGCGTGGTGATCGCTGTGCCGCTGCAGGTGGTACAGGAAAAGATTGGTGACGATGTGGTCGGAGTTCCAGCTGTGCACCGGTGCGCAACGTTCGTAGCGGCCGTTGGCGTTCTTCTGCCGCAGCAGCCCGTAGTGCTCGAGATAGTTGACCGCCTCCAGAAGAGAAAAGCCAAACACAGCCTGGATAACCACGAACGGGATCAGCGTCGGGCCGAAGACCGCGATCAGTACACCCCACAGCAGCACTGATAGCGCCCAGGCGTTGAGCACGTCGTTGGACAGATAGGTTTTGGCGTTCCAGGGGCTGACCCCCTGCCGGCGGATCCGCTGCGCCTCGAGATGAACGGCCGACCGCAGGCTGCCGATAACGCTGCGCGGCAGGAACTCCCAGAACGTCTCCCCGAAGCGGGCCGACGCCGGGTCCTCCGGGGTGGAGACACGAACGTGGTGACCGCGATTGTGCTCGATGTAGAAATGGCCGTAACAGGTCTGGGCCAGGGTGATCTTGGACAGCCAGCGCTCCAGCGAGTCCTTCTTGTGCCCCATCTCGTGTGCGGTGTTGATGCCGACGCCGCCGAGGACGCCGACCGACAGTGCCACGCCCAGCTTGCCCGCCCAACCCAGCGCGCCGTCATAACCCAGCCAGCTCAGGTTCGTGGCGGTGAACAGGTAGGCCCCCAGAATCACGCTGAGGTACTGGAACGGGATGTAGATATAGGTGCAGTAGCGGTAGTACTTGTCGTTCTCCAGCTGTTCCATCACCTCGTCGGGCGGGTTCTGGCCGTCCGGCCCGAATCGCAGATCGAGGATGGGCAGCAGGATGAAGAGCAGGATCGGTCCGATCCACAGCGGTGCCTGCGAGGCGGCGTGCCAGCCGAATTGATTCATACCCCAGACGATGGGCAGCATGACGAATAACGCGGTCGGAGCGATCAGTCCCATCAGCCACAGACGGCGCTTCTTATCTCGCCAGACCGGCGCTTCGGGTAGCGGGCTCACTCCGGTTGCTGCCGCGTTGAATGTGGTCATATGCCAAACCTCCCTGTGAGTCATACCACGCTGAGATTGGACAATACATCAGCCTGCGTCCTATGTCTAGACATATGGCACTGCTTTGTAAAGCGTCTTACAACCCCACGGTGACTCGGAACAGCTGCGCGGGTTCTTGCGCGACCAGCCGGATCGGGCCGTCGTCGGCGGCCACCCAGGCCGCCATGCCCCGTTTCAGCGTGAGTGACGTGGATTTGCCGTGCACCGTCGTCGCACCCTCGGTGCACACCAAGATCTGTGGGCCTTGAACGACGCCGTGGCTCGGCGAACGCATCGATCTCGTGACCCAGATAGTCGCCGTCGAGCGCCAGCAGCTCGACCGCGAACTCGTCGGTCGGCGTGCAATAGACCAGGCCGCAGCCCTCGCGGCGGGTCGGTGGGCGCAGCTGCGCCTCGGGGGTGGGAGTGAAGTCCAGCACCCGCAGCAACTCGGGCACGTCAACGTGCTTCGGGGTGAGCCCGCCGCGCAACACGTTGTCGGAGTTGGCCATTACCTCCACCCCGAAACCGCGCAGATAGGTGTGCAGGTTGCCGGCAGGCAGGAAGATCGCCTCGCCCGGGGCCAGGCTGATGCGGTTGAGCAGCAATGCCGCCAGCACACCGGCATCGCCGGGATAGCGCTCGCCGAGCTCCAGCACGGTCTTGGCTTCGGCCTGGAATTCCGTTCCGCCAGAGCTGACGTACTGGATGGCACCATCCAGTACCGCCGGAACCAGCACGTCGATGTCGGGCTGGGGTGCGGTGATCCAGGTGGTGAACAGGGCGCGCAGGCCGTCGGCGTCGGACTGATCGCCGAGCAATTCGATGAACGGGTCGAGGTCGGAGACCGCCAACGCCCGCAGCAGCTCGCTGGTGCGGGCAGCGTCGCGGAAACCGGCCAGCGCCTCGAAACCCTGCACCGCCACCAACAACTCGGGCTTGTGACTGGTATCGCGGTAGTTGCGCAGCGGTGACGACACCGGAATGCCCAGCCGTTCCTCGCGCAGGTAACCGTCGACGGCTTGTTTGCTACTCGGATGGGCCTGCAGCGACAGCGGCTCGTCGGCCGCGAGCACCTTGACCAAGAACGGCAGCACGTCGCCGAACCGGGCGCGGGAAGCGGGTCCGAGCTGTCCCTCCGGATCGGCGGCCAGCGCGTCGGGCAGCGAGGTTTCGCCGTTCTCCGTTTCCAGCCAGGCCGGGCCGCCCGGGTGTGCGCCGAACCAAAGTTCGGCCTCGGGGTGAGCGGCCGGCACCGGGCGCCCGGTGAATTCGGCGATAGCGGTGCGCGACCCCCATGCGTAGGTCCGTAAGGCTCCGCGTAGCAGGTCCACCGTCTACCTATCCCCGAACCAGGCGCAAGTAAACCGCGGCCATCTCCATCCGAACCGCCAATATTGCCAACTGCTGCTCGGCGCGCCCGGGACCGGTGGGCGCGCGCAAACCGCCGGACCCAACCGGGTCGCCGATCGGATCGGACACGTCTGGCACATCCTCAGCGGCCACCAGGTAGATGTCGTCGAATCCGCCGACCCGAGCGGCGACCGCCGCCCGCTCTTCAGTCAACGTCAGCGCCAGCACCCGCAGCCGCTCGGGCAGCGGTCCGTCGATCTCGTCGTCGTGAAACAGCGCATCCATCGAGGAAGGACCAACATCATCGGGCCCGGCGCCCAGCGCGAGCACCGCGTCCGCCAGGCCGGTCGCGGCGGCCACCTGGCGCGCGATCCGTAGCAGGGCCGAGCTCCCGTGCCGCGCCAGCGCCAGCGTCGCGGCACAGTCGCCGGCCAACGCCACCCGCCGACCCGAGATGCGCGCGGCCATCGTCTTGGCCGGGTTGGTGAACACCTCGCGGCCGGCGCTATTGCGCAGCGCCTCGGCATCCAGCTCGTCGGCGAGCGATGCGAGCTCGGTGCTCGGTTGAGGCCCAGTTTGGGGTCCACGGTTTGCATTGCCGCCAGTCCCGCGGCCAGGTAGCGACACAGTGCGAACTCGTCGGGAACCCACAGCCGCGGCGCCAGCACCGCGGCCCGGCCCGCCGTCGCGTCCCGCAGCGGACCCTCGTACGGTGCCACCACGACCACTCGCGCACCCCGGCGCACCCCGGTAGCGGCGGCTCCGACGAGCGCCGGGATCGCCGGGGTCATCGCCGGCGACGATCAGCACGTCCAGCGGACCGACCCACGGCGGTGCCTCGGCGCCGATCACCATCGGCTCGGAGGCCGCGCCACCCAACGTCGCGGCCAGCATGGCGCCGGCGGTCTCGGCGGTACCGCGACCGGCCACCCAGATCACGCTGCGGGCACGGTCCTCGACGCGCAGCGAGTCCAGGGCGCCTTCGTCGTGCGCGGCGGCGATGGCGCGCACCTGCGCGCCGGCCGACGACGCGGCCCGCAACAGACCCTCCCGGTCGGCGGCAAGCAGGCCCTCGGTGTCTTCGAGGTCGATCGTCCGGGTGGTGTTCACGATCCCGCCATTTCGGGCGATGTCTGGCCGGCGATCTCGGCGCGGACCCGCTGGACCACCGCCTCGACATCCTCCATGCTGCGGCCCTCCACATTGAGCCGCAGCAACGGCTCGGTGTTGGAGCTGCGCAGATTGAACCAGCTGCCGTCACCCAAATCCACCGTCACGCCGTCCAGGTGATCGATGGACTGAATCCGGCTGCCGAACGCCTTCAGCACGGCGTCCACACAATTCGGCGCATCCGCCACCGTGAAGTTGATCTCGCCGGACGATTCGTAGCGTTGGTAGTCGGCGGTCAGCTCGGACAACGGCCGTTGCTGCTCACCAAGGGCGGCCAGCACGTGCAGCGCGGCCAGCATCCCGGAGTCGGCGCCCCAGAAGTCGCGGAAGTAGTAGTGCGCCGAATGCTCGCCACCGAAAATCGCGCCGGTGTCGGCCATCAACGCCTTGATGTAGGAGTGGCCGACTCGCGAGCGCAACGGTGTGCCGCCGCGCTCGGTGACCAGTTCTGGCACTGCGCGGGAGGTGATCACGTTGTATATGACGCTGGCGCCGATCTCCCGGTTGAGTTCACGTGCGGCGACCAGGCTAGTCACCGTCGACGGCGAGACCGGCCGGCCGCGTTCGTCGACCACGAAGCACCGGTCGGCATCGCCGTCGAAGGCCAGTCCGATATCGGCACCGGTCTCGAGCACGAAAGCCTGCAGGTCCACCAGGTTGGCCGGGTCCAGCGGATTGGCCTCGTGATTGGGGAACGACCCGTCCAGTTCGAAGTACAGCGGCAACACGGTGATCGAGTCGATCGCGCCGAACACAGCCGGCGCCGTGTGACCGGCCATCCCGTTCCCGGCATCTACGGCCACCCGCAACGGGCGCAGCCCGGAGTTGTTCACCAGCGAACGCAGAAACTTGCCATACTCGCCGAGCACATCCCGATCGGTGATGGTCCCGGGCGGCCCGTCATACGTTGCGTCGGGCGGCGGGTCACCGATCAGTTCGTCGCTGATGACCCCCAGCCCGGTATCCGCGCCGACCGGCTTGGCGCCCGCCCGGCATAGCTTGATGCCGTTATAGGCCGCCGGGTTGTGGCTGGCGGTGAACATCGCGCCCGGACAGTCCAACAATCCTGAAGCGAAGTAAAGCTGATCGGTCGATGCCAAACCGATTCGCACCACGTCCAGGCCCTGGCTGGTCACTCCGGCCGCAAACGCGGCGGCGAGCGACGGCGAGCTGTCCCGCATGTCGTAGCCGATCACCGCTTGTCGCGCACCCTCTGCCCGCATCAGCCTGGCGAACGCCGCGCCGATGTCGGCGGTCAGCGGCTCGTCGATCTCTTCGCCGACCAGGCCGCGCACGTCATAAGCCTTGATGACACGGTGGACAGCCGCGGCTGGCCGAGACATGCGGGGAGCTCCTGACAATCCGGATTTATTGACTCTTCGCAGCTAGCCTATCGGCCCGGGATGAGTGCCGGCCGCAACGGCTGTGCGGCAACAACGTGAAGCGTGAGTCGGTGCTAGTCAGAGCTGGTATCGAGCTGGTCGCTAGCTAGTCTCGCGTTAGTCTCGAGTTAGTCTGAAGGGTCGGGCAACACCCGCAAGTGCCCGCGCCGGCGTCCGGAACGATGCTCGGGTGGCGCCAGCAGGCCACGGCTCGGCGCGGTTGCCTGAGCACCCACGTGGTGCAGGTGCGCGTCGGAGAAGCCGTTGAGTGGGGAGCCGGTTCCACTCACGTGCGGCAGGCCGCCATCGCCCGGGCCACCTTCGCGCACCGCATCGGCCAAGGCGACCAGGTCATCCTCGTCGGGATTGGTGGGTAGCGGGCCGGCGTGGCGCACGAGTTCCCATCCGCGGGGCGCGGTGATGCTGCCGGCGTGGCCGACGCACAGGTCCCACGAGTGCGGTTCGCGCGCGGTGGCCAGTGGCCCCACGACCGCCGTCGAGTCCGAGTAAACGAACGTCAACGTCGCCACCGCATAATGCGGACACCCTGGCCGGCAGCATCGACGGGGAACGTTCACGACCGAAAGGCTATCGTGCGGAAACGCCGCCGAAGCGCCGGACACGCGCAACCGTTCGGGGCGCGATGTGCAACCGTTACCATCGGCGCGTGGGCGATTCGCGCAGCTACCCGCGGAATGGTCGGCTCGAGGGCCGATCGGGAAGCCAATCGGGTGCACACCGGGCAACGCGGCGGGGCCGCGATATGCGCGGTCCACTGCTGCCGCCGACGGTGCCGGGCTGGCGCAGCCGGGCCGAGCGGTTCGACATGGCTGTGCTGGAAGCCTATGAGCCCATCGAGCGGCGCTGGCATGAGCGAGTGTCCGACCTCGATGTGGCGGTCGACGAGATCCCCCGCATCGCCGCCAAGGATCCGGAGAGTGTGCAGTGGCCACCCGAGGTGATCGCCGATGGACCGATCGCGCTCGCCCGCCTGATCCCGGCTGGCGTCGATGTCCGCGGCAACGCCACGCGGGCGCGAATTGTTTTGTTCCGCAAGCCCATTGAGCGACGGGCCAAAGACACCGTCGAACTGGGAGAGTTGTTGCACGAGATCCTGGTGGCTCAGGTAGCCACCTACCTGGACGTCGAGCCCACGGTCATCGACCCGACGATCGACGACGACTGAGCAGAGCTGCGGTGTCGCGTCAGATGATGCCGCGCTTGAGGCGCCGGCGCTCGCGCTCGGAGAGTCCGCCCCAGATGCCGAAACGCTCGTCATGCGCCAGGGCGTAATCCAGGCACTCGTGCCGCACCTCGCAACCGAGGCAGATCTTCTTGGCCTCCCGAGTGGAGCCGCCCTTCTCCGGGAAGAAGGCTTCGGGATCCGTTTGTGCGCATAGGGCGCGGTCTTGCCATTGGTCAGCGGCCGCCAACTCATCAGAGTCAGGCTCGAACGGCATCGGCGCAGGCTCGAATTCGACCGGCGCTTCTGGAACCAAACTCAGGCGCGGGCGAATGACTGCCACCGAGGGCACGATCGCCGAGCCTGAAGTGGTGTGCGGTGTGCTGCTTGCTAAGCCGCCCCGAAGGTGTTCGTATGACATGCTTCGTCCGCCTCCTCACCTTGATTGAGAATGGATGTTTTTCTTCACACTTTTCAGATGTAACAGACAAATTCGAACAGGTGATCGAATCTCGGTCTGCGACACCGGAACCGGCCGGCCAACCGCGAAATGACACTGGTGTGATTAGACACGGGTTATTCTGCCGGGTCAAGCTTTACGGCGCATTTCCATACCATCTCGTGACCAAATTTCGGCGTTTCTGTTGTAATGGCCCCGCGGCGTGTCGAGGACAGGTGCTCACAACTACGCATTGCGCTGGGCATCACGATGGCCGAGACCAGGCCGCCTGCGCCTGCTACCGCATCGTCGCCGGGCAGTACTGTCATGCGATGTGAAGGTCACCGTTCTGGTCGGCGGGGTCGGCGGCGCCCGCTTCCTGCTGGGGGTCCAGCAGCTGCTCGGCCTGGGCCAGTTTTCGGAACGACGGCACACAGCTGACCCAAGCGCCCCAGATGCCCCAAATACCCCAAACCCCTTTGCCGCCGGGCACGAGCTGACCGCCGTCGTCAACATCGGCGATGACGCCTGGATGCACGGAGTACGCGTCTGCCCGGATCTGGACACCTGCATGTACACCTTGGGCGGCGGCGTCGACCCGCAGCGCGGCTGGGGCCATCGCGACGAAACCTGGCACGCGAAGGAGGAACTCGCGCGCTACGGGGTGCAGCCCGACTGGTTCCAACTCGGCGACCGCGATCTGGCCACCCATCTGGTGCGCACCCAGATGCTGCAGGCCGGCTACCCACTGTCGCAGATCACCACCGCGCTGTGTGACCGCTGGCAGCCGGGCGCACGGCTGCTGCCCGCCAGCGACGACCGTTGCGAAACACACGTGGTGATCACCGATCCCGTCGACGACAGCCGCCGGGCGATCCACTTCCAGGAGTGGTGGGTGCGCTACCGCGCTCAGGTGCCCACGCACAGCTTCGCGTTTGTCGGCGCCGAAAAAGCCAGCGCCACAACTGAAGCGGTCGCGGCCATCGCCGACGCCGACATCATCTTGCTGGCACCGTCCAACCCGGTGGTCAGCGTCGGCGCCATCCTGGCCGTGCCCGGGATCCGCGGCGCGTTGCGGGCGGCCGACCGCCCCGATCGTCGGCTATTCGCCGATCATCGGCGGAAAGCCGTTGCGCGGCATGGCCGATGAATGCCTCGCGCGTGATCGGCGTCGAGTCCACCGCCGAGGCGGTGGGCCGGCACTACGGTGCGCGGCGCAGGCACCGGGATCCTGGACTGCTGGCTGGTCCACGAAGGCGACCACGCCGAAATCGACGGAGTCGCGGTGCGCTCGGTGCCGCTGCTGATGACCGACCCGAAGGCAACCGCCGAGATGGTCAGCGCCGGGCTGGAGCTTGCGGGCGTGGCGGCGTGACCGATCGCGACCGCGATGAGCACGGCGCCGCCTCGCACGATCGAGATCCTGCCCGTCACCGGGCTTCCCGAATTCCGGCCCGGCGACGATCTGAGTGCTGCCGCTCGCCACCGCCGCGCCCTGGCTGCGCGACGGCGACGTCGTGGTGGTCACCAGCAAGGTGGTGTCCAAATGCGAGGGCCGGCTGGTGGCCGGCACCGGAGGATCCCGAAGAGCGGGATGCGCTGCGGCGCAAGCTGGTCGACGACGAGGCGGTGCGGGTGCTGGCCCGCAAGGGCCGGACGCTGATCACCGAGAACCGGATCGGGCTGGTTCAGGCCGCCGCCGGCGTGGACGGATCCAACGTCGGCCGGACCGAATTGGCGCTGCTGCCAGTCGATCCCGACGGCAGCGCCGCGGCGCTGCGCGCCGGTCTGCGCGAGCGGCTCGGCGTCGACGTCGCGGTGGTCATCACCGACACGATGGGCCGGGCCTGGCGCAACGGCCAGATCGACGCCGCCGTCGGCGCGGCCGGTCTGGCTGTGCTGCACGGCTATTCGGGCGCCGTCGACCGGCACGGCAACGAGTTGGTGGTCACCGAGATCGCGGTGGCCGACGAGGTCGCCGCGGCCGCCGATCTGGTCAAGGGCAAACTGACCGCGATGCCGGTGGCCGTGGTGCGCGGGCTGTACCGTCGTGCCGACGACGGTTCGACGGCCCGGCAACTGCTGCGACCCGGCACCGAAGACCTGTTCTGGCTCGGCACCGCCGAAGCCATCGAACTGGGCCGCCAGCAGGCCCAGCTGTTGCGCAGATCGGTGCGCCGGTTCAGCGACGAACCGGTGCCGCCGGAGCTGGTCGAGGCTGCGGTCGCCGAGGCGCTCACCGCGCCGGCCCCGCACCACACCCGCCCGGTGCGGTTCGTCTGGCTGCAGACCCAGGACACCCGGACGCGGCTGCTGGACCGGATGAAAGACAAGTGGCGCTCCGACCTGGCCGGCGACGGCAGGCCCGACGACTCGGTCGAGCGCCGAGTGGCGCGCGGCCAGATCCTCTATGACGCACCCGAGGTCGTCATTCCGTTCCTGGTGCCCGACGGCGCACACTCCTACCCCGATGCTGCGCGCACCGATGCCGAACACACCATGTTCACCGTCGCGGTCGGGGCGGCCGTGCAAGCCCTGCTGGTCGCGCTGGCGGTGCGCGGGGTGGGCAGCTGCTGGATCGGCTCGACGATCTTCGCCGCCGACCTGGTCCGCGCCGAGCTGGGCCTGCCGGCCGATTGGGAGCCGTTGGGCGCCATTGCGATCGGCTACGCCGCTGAGTCTTCTGCGGCGGCTGGCACCGCTAAGTTGCGCGACCCGATCTCGCCCGGCGACTTGCTGATCCGCAAGTGAAGAGATTCGCCGGCAAGACGGCCGCGTCGGCCGACAAGGTGCGCGGCGGCTACTACACGCCGGCGCCCGTTGCCCGATTCCTGGCCGGCTGGGTTCGCGAGGGCGGCCCGCGGATCCTGGAGCCGTCTTGCGGCGACGGCCGCATCCTGCGCGAGCTGGCCACGCTGACCAGCCGGGCACACGGGGTGGAACTCGACGCGCACGAGGCGGCCAAGTCACGGGAGTTCGCCCCAGTCGACGCCGAGGACCTGTTCACCTGGCTACCCAGCACCGAAGCGGGCAGCTGGGACGGAGTCGCGGGAAACCCGCCCTATATTCGCTTCGGGAACTGGGCTTCCGGGCAGCGGGAGCCGGCCCTGGAACTGATGAGGCGAGCAGGCTTGCGCCCCACCAAGTTGACCAATGCCTGGGTCCCCTTCGTCGTCGCAAGCACAATCCTGGTGCGCGACGGTGGCCGGGTGGGCCTGGTACTCCCCGCCGAATTGCTCCAGGTCGGCTACGCCGCGCAGTTGCGCGAATTTCTGCTCGGTCACTTCTCCGAGATCACCCTTTTGACATTCGGTCGGCTGGTTTTCGACGGGATCATGCAGGAGATCGTGTTGTTCTGCGGCGTCGTCGGTGCCGGCCCGGCGCGCATCCGTACGGTCGCGCTCAGCGACGCCAACGCCCTCGCCAACGCGGATCTGGATGGCGAGTGGGCGCCCACGCTCCTGCACGAACAGGAGAAATGGACCAAGTACTTCCTCGACCCGGCTCAGATCCAGCTGCTGCGCACCATCAAGCAGTCGGACACCCTGACCCGGCTCGGCGGTTTCGCCGACGTGGACGTGGGCATCGTGACGGGCCGCAACAGCTTCTTCACCTTGACCGACGCCGCGGCCCAAGAACTCGGACTCCGGCCGCACTGCGTCCCGCTCGTCTCGCGCAGCACCCAACTCCGCGGCCTGGTCTACGACATGGACTGCCGGACCGGCGATATCGCCGCCGGCCATCGGACCTGGCTGCTCAACGCTCGCGGCCACCCGACCGACCCCGCTCTGGTCGCACACGTCGCCTCGGGCGAAGCCGCCGGCGTGCACCTGGGCTACAAGTGCTCGCTACGCAAGCCATGGTGGAGCACACCGTCACTTTGGCTGCCCGACCTGTTCATGCTGCGCCAGATCCACCTCGCCCCACGGCTAACCGTCAATGCCGCCGGGGCAACGAGCACCGACACCGTGCATCGGGTCCGTCTCAGGGCCGATATCGCAGCCGATCTTGACCCGACCGCATTTGCCGCGGTGTTCCACAACAGCGCGACATTCGCCTTCGCCGAGATCATGGGCCGCAGTTATGGAGGAGGCATCTTGGAGCTGGAGCCCCGCGAGGCCGAGCAGCTGCCAGTCCCCCGGCCGGAATGTGCGGACCCCGACCTTGCCCGCGACGTCGATCTATTGCTGAAGGCCAACGAGGTAGAGAAGGCGCTCGACGTCGTGGATCGCCGCGTCCTGATCGACCGGCTCGGCTGGGCGCCCGACGTTGTGGCGCAGTGCCGGTCGGCGTGGCTGGCGCTGCGTGACCGCAGGACAAAGCGAGGATCCCGTTGAGCGTCCGAGACTCGGCGATCGCAATCCTCACCGACTGGCAGGCACCCGATGCGGCACAGGATTCGTTACGGCACGCGGTGCTGGCGTTCGTCGAGGCCCGCGAAGACGCCTGCCGTCGTGCGTGCGTACCCGGGCACGTCACCGCTTCGGCACTCGTGCTCGACAGCAGCGGCGCCCGGGTGCTGCTGACTTTGCACCCCCGGCTGGGCAGGTGGGTGCAACTGGGTGGGCACTGCGAAGACGAAGATGACGACCTCCTGGCCGCCGCGCTGCGCGAGGCCACCGAGGAATCCGGGATCGCCGGCCTGCGGATGGATCCCGAACTCGTTGCCGTGCACGTCCATCCGCTGACATGTTCGCTCGGCGTGCCGACCCGCCACCTGGACCTGCAGTTCGCTGCCCACGCTCCCGCCGACGCGCAGTTCGTCGTCAGCGAGGAGTCCGACGACCTGCGCTGGTGGCCGGCCGACGGGCTGCCATTCGGTACGGATCACGCGCTGACCTACTTGGTCGCCCAGGCCACCCGCCGCTAGTCGCCGAAATCGACGTCAGCGCGGAAAAGTTCGACCAGACCGCGCGCTAACGTCGATCTCGGGGGTAGCCGCGGCGGGCCAGCGCTTCATATACCCGGCGAACGATGTCTTCCCGCCGATGTTCGGCGACCACCCGGATCACGATCCAGCCCTGATCCTGAATGTCCGGCAGGCGATTGATGTCCCTGACGAACTGCTTGCGGTCGGTGCGGTGTTGGTCGCCGTCGTACTCGGCAGCGACCATGTAATCGTCCCAACCCATATCGAGGACACCGATAAGTCGCCAGCCTTTATGGACCGGTATCTGCGTGGCGGGTTTGGGCAGACCTGCGTCGATCAGCAACAGGCGCAACCAGCTTTCCTTCGGCGACGCAGCGCCGCCGTCGACAAGCGGCAACACTTCGGTGAGGCGTCGCAAGCCTCTCACCCCCCGGTGTTGCTTCGCGAGCATCGAGACATCCTCGAAAGAGAACGGCGTGGCGCGCATCAGCGCATCGAGTCGGGCGAGCGCCTGACCACGCGGCGGGTGCCGACCGAGATCGAATGCGGTGCGCGCGACCTATGTCACCGGTAGGCCCCTCACCCGGGTGACCTCGTCTGCACCTACCGTCTCGTTACGAACCACCAGTCCGCTCTGCGGTCGGGCGCTTTTCGAGATGAGTTCGATGGGTGCGTCCGCGTCGATCCACTGCGCTCCGTGCAGCGCCGAAGCCGCAACACCCGCGATTATCGCGCACCGGCGCGACCATAGCCAGGCGCCCAGAATGCGATCATCCAGCGACGCTTCGCTCCGCTTCGGCACGTAGACGTCTCGAAAGATGGGCCGGTACCACCGGCGGAGCTCGTACTCGGTCAACGCCCCGGCAGCGACCGCGTCGCTGCCGATGAACACTTCACCCATGCAGCGATATTGATCCGGGATACCGACACCCTCATCGAAATCGACGCTGGCGTGCAGAAGTGCGAGTGGACATCGCGCTAACGTCGATCTCGGTGCGCGAAAAGCTCAGACGTCGGACGAGTAGCGGATCCCGCCGTCGGGAATCGAGACGCCGGGCCACACCCGGGCGCCGCGCAGCAACTCGCAGCGCGCCCCGATGTCTGCTCCGTCGCCGATCACACCGTCGCGGATCAGGGCCCGCGGACCGATGCGGACACCAAAGCCGATGATCGAGCGCTCGATCACGCTGCCGGCTTCGATTTTGGCACCGTCGAAGATCACCGCGCCGTCCAGCCGGACGCCCGGGCCGATCTCGGCGCCCCGCCCGACCACCGTGCCGCCGATCAGCAACGCGCCCGGCGACACCGCCGCGCCGTCATGCACCAGCTGTTCGCCGCGGTGGCCCTTCAGTGCCGGCGACGGCGCGATGCCGCGCACCAGATCCGAAGATCCGCGAACGAAATCTTCCGGTGTGCCCATGTCGCGCCAATACGAGGCATCGACATAACCGCAGACCTTGATGTCGGCGTCGGACAACAGCGCCGGGAACACCTCACGTTCGACCGAGACCTCACGGTCCCGGGGAATCCGGTCGATGATGCCACGCTGGAAGACGTAGCAGCCGGCGTTGATCTGGTCGGTCGGCGGATCCTGTGTCTTCTCGAGAAACGCGACGACGCGGCCCGTTTCGTCGGTGGGCACGCAGCCGAACGCGCGCGGGTCACCCACCCGCACCAGGTGCAATGTCACGTCTGCTTGGTTGGTTTGGTGAAACGCCAGCAGGTCGCCCAGGTCGGCGCCGGAGAGCACGTCGCCGTTGAACACCATCACGGTGTCGTGCCGCAGCTTGCCGGCCACGTTGGCGATGCCGCCGCCGGTACCCAACGGAACCTCCTCGGTCACGTAGTCGATCTGCAGGCCCAGCTTGGAGCCGTCACCGAACTCGGCTTCGAACACCGAAGCCTGATACGACGTGCCCAGAATCACGTGCTCGATACCCGCCGCGGCGATCCGCGATAGCAAATGGGTGAGAAACGGCAGCCCGGCGGTTGGCAGCATCGGCTTCGGCGCTGACAGTGTCAGCGGCCGCAGCCGGGTGCCTTTGCCGCCGACCAGGATCACGGCATCGACCTGCGAGGTTGCCAACTCAGTGCCGCCCTTCTGTCAATTTCGGTTCGTCCGCCTGGTCCTTTCTGGACCTACGCAGCGAGCCACGCACCATCAATCGGGAACGCGCCGCCAGCGCTCCCCGCAGCGCCCAGCGCAGCGGGGCCAGCCACCAACCGGAATACCGGTCGGCCAAGAATAGATAGGTGCTCTTGTGATGGGCCGCCAAGTGGTTTGCCGGATCGTGCCCAGTGGAGTGGCCCTTGTGATGCAGAACTTCCGCCGATGGCACGTACACGCTCAGCCACCCGGCTTTGCCGAGCCGGTCGCCGAGGTCGACATCCTCCATGTACATGAAATAGCGCTCGTCGAACCCGCCGATTTGGCTGAACGCCGACCGCCGGACCAGTAGACACGCTCCCGACAGCCACCCCACCGGCCGTTCGGTGGGCTCGAACCGCTCCTGGCGGTACGCCGTAGTCCAGGGATTGCGCTTCCAGAATGGCCCGAGCACCGCGTGCATACTGCCGCGGATAAGGCTGGGCAAGTGCCGCGCCGACGGGTAGACCGATCCGTCGGGGTCCCGGACGAGTGGGCCCAGCGCGCCCGCGCGCGGCCAGCGTGCCGCGGCTCCCAACAGGGCATCGATGCTGCCCGGCCCCCATTGCACGTCCGGGTTGGCCACGATCATCCAATCGTCGTCGTCCAACTGTGCGACCGCGCGATTCACCGCGGTTCCGTACCCGAGATTGGCCCCCATGTCGAATAGCCGCACGTTCGGGTAGCGCTCAACCGCGGCCTGCGGTGTGCCGTCGGTTGACCCGTTGTCGGCAAGCAAAACGGTGACCGGCCGCTCGGTTGCCATCGACAACGAGGCCAAGAAGCGCTCCAAATGAGGGCCCGGCGAATAGGTCACCGTCACGACCGCCACGGCGTCAGTCACGCGTGGAGGGTAATGGTCGATCGACGCCGGCGGCGGCCAGTGCCGCGACAAGTGCAGGGCGCCATGGCCTTAGCGGCGTCATGCCCGCGGCCGCGGACTCCCCGCTGGCCAACACCGAGTAGCTCGGCCGCGGCGCCGGCCGGGGATTCTTTGCGCTGCTGACCGGCAACACCCGGGCCGGGTCGGCACCGCACTCTTCGAATACCGCGCGGGCTTGCTCGAATCGGGAGACCGCACCCTCGTTAGCCGCGTGCAAAATCGGCCCGGGCACGCCATCTTCGGCCACCTGGAGCAGCGCGTCAGCCAAGTCGGCGACATAAGTCGGCGAGCCGACCTGGTCGTCGACCACCTCGACGGGGCCGTCTTTTGCGGCCAGTCGGCGCATAATCGCGACGAAGTCGCCGCCGGTGCCGCCGGTGTACACCCAGGCCGTCCGTACAACGACGGCCTCCGGCTGCGCCGCCAGCACAGCCAGTTCGCCGGCGCGCTTGGTGCAGGCGTAAACGCCTCGCGGCTCGGTCGCGTCGCTGGGTTCGTACGGGCGCTGCTCACCGTCGCCGGTGAACACGAAGTCAGTGGAGACGTGGATCAGCCGGGCGCCTGCGCGTGCGCATGCCCGCGCGATGTGCGTCGGGCCGACGACGTTGACCGCATGCGCCGCCGACTCGTGGCTTTCCGCGCCATCGACGTTGGTGTAAGCAGCGCAATTGATGACGAAATCGCCTTTTTTGACGATCGACTCGGCCGCGGCCGGATCGGTGATGTCCCATTGCGACGATGTCAGCGCCAGCACTTCGCGGCTCTGACCAGCGGCCCGTGCCGCCAAGCAGCTGCCCAGTTGCCCCCCCGCGCCCGTGATCACGATCCTGCTCGACATGATTCGAGTCTGACATGCCTCAGACAAGCCGGAGACAAGCCGGGCCACGCCGCGGTCCGCTACCCACGATCGGCATGTAACGCAAGTAACCTAGTGTGATGCTTGTGCAACGTGTGGTTCGTGGGGTTGCCGCTGCGCTGACTCTCGCGGTCGTTGTCGGCACTGGCGTCGCGTGGACCAACGTCCGGGGTTTCGAAGACGGCATCTTTCACATGTCAGCGCCCTCACTGGGCAAAGGCGGCGACGACGGCGCTATCGACATTTTGCTGGTCGGCCTGGACAGCCGCACGGACGCGCACGGCAACCCGCTCTCAGACCAGGAACTGGCGACCTTGCGGGCCGGAGACGATGTGGCGACCAATACCGACACCATCATCCTGGTCCGCATCCCCAACAACGGGAGGTCAGCCACCGCGATCTCGATTCCCCGCGACTCCTACGTCGCGGCCCCAGGCCTGGGCAAGACCAAGATCAACGGCGTCTACGGCGAGACCAAGGAGACGAAGCGGGCCAGCCTCGTCCAGGCCGGTGTTTCGGCCTCCGAGGCCGAGGCGCAGGGCACCGAGGCCGGCCGCGAGGCACTGATCAAGACGGTTGCCGACCTCACCGGCGTAACGGTCGATCACTACGCGGAGATCGGGCTGCTCGGCTTCGCGTTGATCACCGACGCCCTCGGCGGTGTCGAGGTTTGCCTCAAGGAACCGGTGTTCGAACCGATGTCGGGTGCCGATTTTCCAGCCGGCCGGCAAAAGCTCAACGGCCCGCAGGCGCTGAGCTTCGTGCGCCAGCGCCACGATCTGCCGCGCGGCGACCTGGACCGGGTGGTGCGCCAGCAGGCGGTGATGGCCTCGCTGGCGCATCGGATCATCTCCGGCCAGACACTGTCCAGCCCGGCCACGCTGCACCGCCTGGAGCAGGCCGTCCAGCGCTCGATGGTGATCTCCTCGGGTTGGGACATCATGGATTTCGTCCAGCAACTGCAGAAGCTGGCGGGCGGCAAGGTCGCCTTCGCCACCGTTCCGGTACTAGACGGGGCCGGCTGGAGCGACGACGGCATGCAAAGTGTCGTCCGGGTGGACCCGCACCAGATTCAGGACTGGGTCGGCGGCTTGTTGAACGGTCAGGCGGCGGGCAAGACCGAGGAGCTGGCCTACACGCCCGCGAAGACCACCGCCAGCGTGGTCAACGACACCGACATCAACGGACTGGCCGCTTCGGTGTCAGAGGTGCTGAGCGCCAAGGGATTCACCATGGGCACGGTCGGCAACAACGACGGCGGCCACGTGAAATCCAGCCAGGTACGGTCCGCCAAGACCGACGACCTGGGCGCCCAGCAGATCGCCACGGAGCTGGGCGGATTGCCGGTCGTCGCGGATGCGTCGATGGGGCCGGGATCGGTTCGGGTGGTGCTGGCCAACGATTACAGCGGTCCGGGCTCTGGCCTCAGCGGCGGTCCGAACAGCCAAGCAGCGCCGATGGTGTCGAACTCCGGGTCGGCTGCTGACGCAAGAGCTCCGGCTCCCTCGCCGATTCTCACCGCCGGTTCCGACAAGCCCGAATGCATCAACTGACCACGCCAACCACGCTCAGCGGCGCGATCCTGGATCCGATGCTGCGCGCCGACCCGGTCGGCCCGCGGATCACCTACTACGACGATGCCACCGGCGAGCGCATTGAATTGTCCGCGGTGACGCTGGCCAACTGGGCCGCCAAGACCGCGAATCTGTTACGTGACGAACTGGCCGCCGGTCCGGCCAGCCGGATCGCGATCTTGCTTCCGGCGCACTGGCAGACGGCGGCGGTTTTGTTCGGGGTGTGGTGGATCGGCGCCGAGGTGGTGCTGGACGGCCCGGCTGACCTGGCGCTGTGCACGGCCGAACGGCTGGATGAGGCCGACTCGGTCGTCGCGCCCGGCGGCGAGGTCGCGGTGCTGTCGCTGGATCCGTTCGGCCGGCCCGCGCCCGATCTGCCGTTCGGCGTCACCGATTACGCGACCGCGGTGCGGGTGCACGGCGACCAGATCGTCCCCGAACGCCGTCCCGGTCCGGCTCTGGCCGGCCGATCGGTCGACGAGGTGCTGGCGGACTGTGAGAACTCTGCCGCGACAAGGGGTTTGAGGGCGAGGGATCGGGTGCTTTCCAGCGCGCCGTGGACCGGTCCCGGCGACCTGGTAGACGGCCTGCTGGCGGTGCTGGCGGCCGGGGCGTCGTTGGTGCAGGTGGCCAATCCCGATGCCGATCCCGATCCGGGGCGCTGGCGCGCCGAATCGAGACCGAAAAGGTCACCAAAGTCCTCTAGTTCTGGAAGCTCCCGCAGCGCGCTGTCGTTCCAGATACATATTGATATCGCAATATTTCGATGTTAACGTCGAGCGAGCAGTAGCTGACGCTGTGACGACAGGGAGGTTCAGGCGATGGCGGTGTACGGGCTATTGGCAAAGGCCGCAGGGACGGTATTCACGGGCCTGGCGGGCGTGACGGCCTACGAGGTGTTGCGCAAGGCCGCCGCCAAGGCACCGCTGCACGAGACCGCGGTGTCGGCGGCGGAGCTGGGGTTGCGCGGGACCCGCAAGGCCGAGGAAGCCGCCGAATCGGCCCGGCTGAAGCTCGCCGACGTCATGGCCGAAGCCCGCGAACGCGTCGGCGAAGAGGTGCCTCCGCCATCCATCGGCGACGCCCACCAGCACGACCACTAGCCTCCGCATGGCCCTCGCTGTAGTGCCGGCGGCGCCCGAGTCCGAGAACCCTGCCCTGGCGGTGGTTTCGGACGCGGCCGGACGCATGCGGGTTCAGGTCGAGTGGGTTCGCTGCAATTCCCGGCGCGCCGTGGCGGTCGAAGAAGCCGTCGCCAAGCAGGACGGTGTGCGCGCCGTGCATGCCTATCCGCGCACCGGGTCCGTCGTTGTGTGGTACTCGCCCAGGCGTTGCGAGCGCTCTTCGGTGCTGGCCGCGATAAGCGGCGCGGCACACGTCGCCGCCGAGCTGATCCCCGCGCGCGCACCGCATTCGTCGGAGATCCGCAACGCCGATGTGCTCCGCATGGTCATCGGCGGCGCGGCGCTGGCCTTACTCGGTGTGCGCCGCTACGTGTTCGCGCGGCCGCCGCTGCTCGGCCCCAGCGGCCGGCTGGTCGCGACCGGCGTCACCGTCTTCACCGGCTACCCGTTCCTGCGCGGGGCGCTGAGTTCGCTGCGCTCCGGTAAGGCCGGCACCGATGCGCTGGTCTCGGCCGCGACCGTGGCGAGCCTCATCCTGCGCGAGAACGTGGTCGCGCTCACCGTGCTGTGGCTGCTGAATATCGGTGAGTACCTTCAGGATCTGACCCTGCGGCGGACCCGGCGGGCCATCTCGGAGCTGCTGCGCGGCAGCCAGGACACGGCATGGATTCGGCTGAGCGAAGGGACCGAGGCCGGCACCGAGGTACAGGTGCCGATCGACACCGTGCAGATCGGCGACGAGGTGGTGATCCACGACCATGTCGCCATCCCGGTCGACGGCGAGGTGGTCGACGGCGAGGCGGTCGTCAACCAATCCGCGATCACCGGTGAGAATCTGCCGGTCAGCGTCACGGTCGGGGCGCGCGTGCACGCCGGTTCGGTCGTGGTGCGCGGACGACTGGTGGTGCGCGCCGACGCCGTCGGCAATCAAACCACCATCGGCCGGATCATCGCCAGAGTCGAAGAGGCGCAACACGATCGGGCACCGATCCAGACGGTCGGCGAGAACTTCTCGCGCCGCTTCGTTCCCACCTCGTTCATCGTCTCGGCCATCACCCTGGCGATCACCGGAGACGTCCGGCGCGCGATGACCATGCTGTTGATCGCCTGCCCGTGCGCGGTGGGCTTGTCCACCCCGACCGCGATCAGCGCCGCGATCGGCAACGGCGCCCGGCGCGGCATCCTGATCAAGGGCGGATCGCACCTGGAGCAGGCGGGCCGGGTCGACGCGATCGTGTTCGACAAGACCGGGACGCTGACCGTCGGGCGCCCGGTGGTCACGAACATCGTTGCCATGCACAAGGATTGGCAGCCCGAGCAGGTGCTGGCCTATGCGGCCAGCTCGGAGATCCACTCTCGCCATCCGCTGGCCGAAGCGGTGATCCGCTCGACCGAGGAACGCCACATCAGCATCCCGCCGCATGAGGAGTGCGAGGTGCTGGTCGGGCTGGGCATGCGGACCTGGGCCGACGGCCGGACCCTGCTGCTGGGCAGCCCCGGCGCTGCTGCGGGCCGAGAAAGTGCGGGTGTCGAAGAAGGCGTCCGAGTGGGTCGACAAGCTGCGGCGCCAGGCCGAGACCCCGCTGCTGCTCGCGGTGGACGGCAAGCTGGTGGGACTGATCAGCCTGCGCGACGAAGTGCGGCCCGAGGCGGCCGAAGTGCTGACCAAGCTGCGGGCCAACGGGATTCGCCGGATCGTCATGCTCACCGGGGACCACCCGGACATCGCCCGGGTGGTCGCCGACGAGCTGGGCATCGACGAGTGGCGCGCCGAGGTGATGCCGGAGGACAAGCTCGAGGTGGTCCGCGAGCTGCAGAGCGATGGTTACGTCGTCGGCATGGTCGGCGACGGCATCAACGACGCCCCGGCGCTGGCCGCCGCCGATATCGGAATCGCCATGGGCCTGGCCGGAACCGACGTCGCCGTCGAGACCGCCGATGTGGCGCTGGCCAACGACGATCTGCACCGGCTGCTCGATGTGCGGCGATCTGGGCGCGCGGGCAGTTGATGTCATCCGGGAGAACTACGGCATGTCGATCGCGGTCAACGCCGCCGGGCTGATCATCGGCGCGGGCGGCGCGCTGTCACCCGTGCTGGCCGCGATCCTGCACAACGCGTCGTCGGTGGCGGTGGTGGCCAACAGTTCCCGGCTGATCCGCTACCGGCTCTAAATACCCCGCGAAACGGCGACTGGCGACGGCGCTACTCGGGCGGTAAACGGGTAGTGGAATACAGTTTCGCGGCAGAGACCGGTTCAGCACCCGCAGGAGTCGCCATTCCAGCAGCGGATGCCCTGCCAGACCGCAATGCCGGCGATGGCAAGGCCGATCGCGGGGTCGAACCACCAACCGCCGGGCCAAAGCGGCGTCAACGCAAGGCCGACCAGCACCGCGGCGGCCTGGGCCGCGCACAGGTAGTTCTGGGTTCCTTCACCCTCGGTGGCTCCCGAGTCCAGGCGCTCGCCCAGTCGATGGTTGGCCCAACCGAGAACCGGCATCAGAAGCAAGCCGATGGCCGTCAACCCGATGCCGATCGTCGACGTCTCGGCGTGCCGCTGGTCCGTCAGGTGCCGGATGGATTCGCCGGCGATGTATGGGGCGGTCAGCAGGAACGACACCGCAACACCGCGTTGGGCGCGCCGCTCTGCGGTGTGCGACGCGGTGCGCGCCCCGCTGAAGCGCCAGACCACCATCGCACTGGCCAACGCCTCGGCCCCGCCGCCAAGCGCCCATCCGGTCAATGCGACAGACCCGACCGTCAACCCCTGCCAGAGCCCGATGACGCCCTCGATGAGCACCACGACCATCCCGACCCAGGCCAGCCGTCGCGCCCACCGGGCGCTGCGCTGCCACCCGGCATCGGGTGCGATCGGGAGCGGGTGCTCCAGCTCGGCGATCGAAGTCCTGGCCTCCGTCAGACTCTCCATCAGGCTGATGATAGGAGCGGCACGGCAAGATCGGACGGCACAGCGCCCTGTAGTAATGCAACCGTGTCGAAGCCGTTAGCCTGGGCCTTCAGCGCTCTCGGATCTGGGCCCTAAAGCAGGAGTCGGCGGTGTGCGACGGCAAAGGGGATGGGATCGACGTCGATTGGGTCGACGTGTCCGCCGAGCCCAACCACGTCGAACGGTTCCGCAGCGCCGTGGTCAGGGTTTACGAGGTCACGATCGGGGCTGGGACGGCGACCCTGTATCACCGACACGACCGCGACACCGTGTATGTCTTCACCTCCGGCGTGCGCTTAGGCCGCGACACGTCACACCCCTGCCTGGTGTTGCATTGTTTGGTTATTCAGCAAGCGTTTGAGCACCTTTCCGCCCGCGTTGCGGGGCAGTGCATCGACGAACAGCACATCACGCGGAATTTTGAAGCGCGCCAACCGATTTCTGACGTATTCTTTGACATCTCGCTCGGTCAGCGAAGCGCCAGGTCGCAACACGATGTAGCTTCGCAGACGTTGTCCGAACTCCTCGTCGGTGACGCCGATGACCGCGACGTCGAGGATCTCGGGATGATGTGCGAGCGCCTCTTCGACCTCACCCGGAAACACGTTCTCGCCCCCGGAGACGATCATCTCGTCGTCCCGCCCGTCGATGAACAGCCGGCCGGCCCGATCGAAATGGCCGACGTCGCCGGTGGCCATCAGGCCCTGGATCGATTCCTTCGTGTCGCCGCCGGTGTATCCCTCGAAGGCCAGCACGTTGCCGACGAAAATCCGCCCTGGCGTCCCCGGGGGAGCCTGGTGTTGGTTGTCGGTGAAAACCTTGACTACCGATCCGGGCACGACTCCCCCGACACATCCCGGCTCGACGGCCAAATCGACGGGCGTGGCGATGCTGGCGTAGGCGACCTCGGTGGACCCGTACATGTTGTAGACCACGGGTCCCAACGCCTTGAGCGCGCGGGTGGCCAGCGCGGCCCCAAGCTGGGATCCGCCGACGAAGACGACGCGCAATGCCGATAAATCGTGGTCGGCGATGGCCTGGGGACCCATATCGAGAATGCGCCGCAGCATGATCGGCACGACGACTATGGCCCTGGCCCGATGAGCGGCCACGCTGGCCACGGTCTGCTCGGGATCGAACTGACGGCGCAACACCAACGTCGAGCCCAGCACCATCGCCATCATCGCGTGGCTGAAACCAAGCGAATGAAACAGCGGCACACAGCATTCGGTGACTTCGCGGCCTCGAAACGGCACCTTGCCGAGCAGGCCGCCGACCGGTATCAGCGAGTACGGCTCCGAACGCTTGGCGCCCTTCGGGACTCCGGTCGTACCGCTCGTCAATATGACGATCTTGGGCCGGCCACCGGATCTGGGCGGCGGGGCGGTATCGCCGTGCTCGATCAGGGCATCGAGAGTGTCAGGACCGGGGGTTTGCGTCCAGGCCCGAAACCGCCCGAATCTCGGGTGGACGTCTGCGACGACGGCGTTGTACTCGTCGTCGTAGACAAGTAGGTCGACGCCTTCGCGGGCAACCATGTCGGCGAGTTGCACGCCGCCGAAGCCGGTGTTGAGCAGCACGACCCCTGCGCCGCACTTGCCTGCGGCGTACACAGCTTCCATGAAGCCCCGGTGGTTGCGGGCCAAGATGGCCACGCTGGTACCCGGACCCAGCCCGCGCCGGCGCCACTCGTTGGCCAACGCGTTAGTCCGGCTGTCCAGGTCGCCGAAACTGACGCGCACCACGCTCGTCGATCAGCGCCACCCTGTCGCGGTCTCGAGCAGCGGTAATCACCGTCGCCGCCCCCAGGAGGCCGTAGCGCTCAAGCGCCCGCAGCACTCCGAACATCCGGTGCGCTGGCACCAACCGCAACCCCCGGAGCGCGCAAACACCAGCAGCGACCAGGCTTCCAACCCGAGGCGCCTGGACGCTTTCACCGCAATCGTCGTCACTGTGCTCCTAACCCGCGCGCTGCTTGGCCCAACGTGGCGTTCCTCTGCGTCAAGTCGCGAGTGACCCTGACACGTCGATGCTGCCGCAGGTCCGGCACCATTGATCAGGGCGCAACGCCACTATTGCCAGAGGTCTTAGGTCACCGTCTTCGGGGGCTTGCCGGCGTTTGGCATCCGAGCCCCGGGATGCGCCGGAACGCGTGTCGTTAATCTGTCTAACGAGTAGCACTCAGCAGGAGAAAGGGACCACGGGATGGGACGTACCGACGACGACACCTGGGATCTGGCGACCAGCGTGGGAGCCACCGCCACCATGGTGGCCGCCGGAAGAGCCCGGGCCACCAGGAGCGCGCTGATCGACGATCCCTTCGCCGAGCCATTGGTGCGTGCCGTCGGCGTCGATTTCTTCACCCGCTGGGCCCGCGGCGAACTCGACTCCGCCGACGTCGACGTCCCCGGCGCCGCATGGGGCATGCAGCGCATGACCGACATGCTGGCGGCTCGTACCCGCCACATCGACGCCTTCTTCGCCGAGACCCAGGAAGACCGGAAAGCCGCGGACATCCGCCAGGTGGTCATCTTGGCCGCCGGCCTCGACGCACGCGGATATCGGCTGCCCTGGGCTCCGGGAACGACGGTGTTCGAGATCGACCAGCCACAAGTCATCGAATTCAAGACCGCCACGATCACCGGGCTCGGCGCCGAGCCAACGGCCGACGTGCGGGCCGTCGCGATCGACCTGCGACACGATTGGCCGGCGGCGTTGCGTGCCGCCGGGTTCGACACTGGACGACCCGCCGCGTGGGCCGCTGAGGGCCTGCTCGGGTTCCTGCCGCCGGAGGCCCAGGACCGGCTGCTGGACAGCATCACCGCGCTCAGCGCCGACGGCAGTCGGCTGGTCGCCGAGGTCTTTCTGAATTCTTCACCCAACCTGCAGGCTTTGAACGGCGCCACCCAGAAGTGGCGTGAGCAAGGTCTCGACGTCGCGCTGGAAAATTTGGGTTTCCCCGGCGACCGCAACGACGCGGCAAGCTACCTGGAGAACCGCGGCTGGCAGGTCTCCCGGACCCCGGTGAACCAGTTGTTGGCCGACACCGGATTACCGCTGCAGTCCGACGACGTGGATGCCCCGTTTAGCAGGAACTACTACTGCACCGCCGTCTTGCACAAGGCCGGCTAAAGGAAGGCTGCACATGCCAGACAGTAAGCCCGCCAAACCACTTGATGGATTTCGGGTGCTCGATTTCACCCAGAACATAGCCGGGCCGCTTGCCGGACAGGTGATGGCCGATCTGGGTGCCGAGGTCATCAAGGTCGAGGCACCCGGCGGCGAGGCGGCCCGGCAGATTGTCGCGGTGCTGCCCGGACGACCTCCGCTGCCCACGCTATTTCTGCCCCACAACCGGGGCAAGAAGTCGGTGGCGGTGGACCTGAGGACCGAGGAGGGCAAGGAGCAGATATTGCGGCTCGCCGACACGGCCGACGTTGTGCTGGAAGGGTTTCGCCCCGGGGTGATGGAGCGGTTGGGCCTGGGTCCCGACGACTTGCGGCCCCGCAACCCCAAGCTGATCTACGCACGACTTTCGGCTTACGGCGGCAACGGCCCGCACGGCAACAGGCCGGGCGTTGATCTGATGGTCGCCGCCGAGTCGGGCATGACCACCGGGATGCCCACACCGACCGGCAAACCACAGATCATCCCGTTCCAGCTCGTCGACGCCGCCAGCGGTCACGTGTTGGCCGAGGCGGTGCTGGCCGCACTGCTCAACCGCGAGCGCCACGGGGTGACCGACGTCGTGCGGGTCGCGATGTACGACGTCGCGGTCGGGCTGCAGGCGAGCCAGCTCACGATTCACCTGAACAAGCCCAGCCAGCCGCCCGAGACGAAGCCCCAGGCGGACGCGGCACCAAATACCAAGAAGCGCAAGGGTGTTGGCTTCGCCACTCAACCGTCAGACGCCTTCCGCGCCTCCGACGGCTACCTCGTGCTCAGCGCGTATGTACCCAAACACTGGGCGAAGCTGTGCGAGATCATCGGCCGTCCCGACCTTCTCGAGGACGAGCGATTCAACAGTCAACGCGGGCGGGCGGTCAACTATCCCGAATTGACCGACGAATTGGAGTCGGCGCTGGCCGCCAAGACCGCTGCTGAATGGGTTGAGCTGCTGCACGAAGGCGGCCTGATGGCCTGCCTCGCCTACACCTGGAAGCAGGTGGTCGACACGCCGCTATTCGCCGAGAATGAGCTTGCGCTCGACGTCGGCAGCGGTGACGACGCCATCACGGTGATCCGCACGCCCGCACGCTACTCGAGCTTCGACGCAGTGGCCAACGACCCCCCGCCGGCCGTGGGCTCACACAACGATGTATTTCTGGCCGCACCGGCCAATTCCGGCCGTCAGACGCCGGGAAGCTTGACGACCTGAATGAAGAACTCGTCGATCTGCCGGACCGCATTGATGAATTGGTCGAGGTCGACCGGCTTGGTGACGTAGGCGTTGGCGTGCAGCTTGTAGCTGCGCAGGACGTCCTCCTCGGCCGAGGAGGTAGTCAGGACAACGACCGGGATTCGGCAGAGGTCGGGGTCGGACTTGATCTTCTCCAGCAGCTGCCTGCCGTCGTATTTCGGCAGATTCAAATCAAGCAGGATAAGGTCCGGGCGCGGCACGTCCTCGAAGCCAGCGCGCCGATATAGGTAGTTCAGACCCTCTTCGCCGTCGTGGGCGACGTGCAGCCTGTTATTAAGCTTGTTGTGCTCGAACGCTTCCCGAGTGATCAGCACGTCCCCAGGATCGTCTTCGACGAGCAGTATGTCGATCGCTCGACCGGCCGGTGTCATTGCTTTGCTCCTTCTAGATTGGGGCTTTTTTGTTGCGCGTCCTGGGGCGCGGTGATCGGTAACGTGAACTCGAACCGGGTGCCATCGGTGTAGGACGTGTCTATCCAGATGGCGCCGCCATAGTGCTCGACGATCTTCTTGCATATCGCGAGACCGACGCCCGTTCCGGTGTACATGTCGCGGCCATGCAGACGCTGAAAGATGACAAAGACTTTATCGACGAACTCCTCGGCAATGCCGATTCCGTTGTCCGACGCCGTCAGCAACCATTTGCCGTCGAAATCACCGGCGCCCCGTTCGCAGGCGATGACGACCCGGGGCGGGCGATCGTGATGGCGGAACTTGATCGAATTGCCAATCAGGTTCTGCCACAACATCGTCAGCAGCGTCGGGTCTCCGATCATCCGCGGCAGCGGCTGTGTAGGCCGCACGATCTCGGCATCGGATTCAGTGATGGCGAGGGCAAGGTTGGCCAAGGCGGCATCCAGCGTGGTGTCCAGGTCGACCTCAGTCTGCGTAGTACCGAGCCGGCCGACTCGGGAGAAGCTGAGCAGGTCGTTGATGAGCACCTGCATGCGTTTTGCCCCGTCGACCGCGTATCCGATGTATTCGATACCGCGTTCGTCGAGTTGGTCGCCGTAACGCTTTTCGAGCAATTGGCAGAACGAGGCGACCTTTCGCAGGGGCTCTTGCAGATCGTGCGACGCAACGTAGGCGAACTGCTCGAGTTCGGTGTTCGAACGGCGCAATTCGATCGCCTGCTCGCCTAATCGCGCTCGGGCCGAACGGGACACCTCGAGCTCGGTGACGATCCGCTGCCGCATGTTATCCACATCGGTTGCAATACCGCGAATATCTTTCGGCCGGCGCGGGGGCACGATCCTTGCGGTGAAGTTGCCGTCGGCGATCCGCCGGCATGCCGCTGCCAGCGCCGCGAGTGGAAGAGTGACCGCTCTCCGAGTAAGGATCGCGAGCAGCGCCGACGTGCCACAAAAGACCAGCAATATCGCGCCCAGCACCCGGTTGCGCCAGTCGTCGGTGTGTTTGAGCTCGACTGTGCCATGTTCCCTTGCCTGCGACAGGTGCATGTTCTGCCTGTCGAAAAGCTCACGCAAATGGTCGAATTCGGCTTTACCCCGGTCGGCCAACGCACTGTTTACGGACATTGGGCGAGTTTGGGCTCACGCTCGCGATGAGGGGCTCGGCATAGTCTCTCCGCCAGGCGGCAGCGGCTGCCTCGACCGCGTCCAGATCTGCGATCAGATCGGCACGCTGACCTACGCGCTGCCGAATACCTTGGGCCGCTGCGTGTTCATAGCGCTCCCCATCGAAGTAAGGGGCGAGGAACTGCCGATCGGCGGTGATCACATAACCGCGCAGGCCGGTTTCCTGGTCTCGCAATGCCGCCTGTAATTGGGTTGCGGCCAGCCGCGCCGGCTGAATGTCTTCGGTCAGATCGCGCGACACGTCGTCGGTGTGTATCAGCAGGACCGCGGCGACCACCGCCCCGGCGAGTACCACCACACCCATGATCGACAGCACGAGGGCCAACCATCCGCTCACCGTTAGCCGCGGCTGGAACGGCAGTCGGGGCGGCTGGGTAAATACCGTGTTCACGTGGTCGTCCGCTCGACGCGCAAAACCGCGATGTCATCGGTGAGCCCACCGCGCGGCTGAGCGAGTTCCTCGGCGCCGTCGATGAGTGCGTCGACGAACGCCGGGCCGGGCAAGGTCGCGCACGTACGGGCCAGCGCAAGCAAACCGTCCTCGCCGAGACGCTCGTTGCCGGTTCCCGAATATCCCTCGAAGAGTCCGTCGGTAAGCAGGAGCAGTCCTTGTCCCACCGGCAATTCCAACTCGTGCTGCGGCCAGTCATCGCAATTGAGGCCCAGCGCCGGGCCGGCCGGCGGCTCGACCCATTCCACGGTCGCACCGCGTTGCAGCAGCATGCCGGGATGGCCAGCCCTAATCGCCGAGATGCGGGTGGTGTCGGCCCCGCCCGACGGGCCACCAGGAATAGCCAGGCTGAGCACCGTCGCGAAGATCCCGCTGTCGGTGCGTTCGGCGTGCAGCATCCGCTCGAGCTGCCGCATCAGATCAACGCCGTGAATGCCGGCGAAGGTGAGCGTGCGCCAAGCGATCCGCAATGCCGCGCCCAGCGCGGCCTCGTCCGGCCCGTGCCCCGCGACGTCACCGATCAGGACGTGAACGACACGGTCGGGAGTTTGCACGACGTCGTAAAAATCCCCGCACAGCAAGGCATCCTCGCGGCTCGGCCGGTACCGGGCGACAATCTCGACGCCCGGGTCGTCGAGCAGCAGCGGGGAGGGCAGCAGGCCGCGTTCCAGCAACGCGTTTTCGCGGGCCCGGAGTTGGCTTGCATGCAGGTCCGCGGCAATGAGTTCGACACGTTTGCGCTCGATCGCATACAGCAACGCGCGCCGCAACATCTCGGGTTCGACACGGCCCTTGACCAGGTAGTCCTGCGCGCCGGCCGCGACCGCGGAAGCCCCGAAGGACTCGTCGTTCAGCCCGGTCAGCACAACTATCGGAACGGTGGCATCGCGTTTGGCGATGCGGTCCAGGGCGTCCATGCCGTTGGCGTCCGGCAGATGCAGGTCCAGCAGTACGCAATCGGGTCGGGCGGACGCCAGCTCGCGCTCCGCGTGCGCCATCGACTGCGCCCACACCACTCGAATATCGGTGACCGAGTCCGCGATCAGGTCTTCGACGAGCAGCGCATCGGCCCGGTCGTCCTCGACCAACAGCAACGACAACGACGGCGTCGACGCCGGGGCAACCGGGCTACGCACAGGCATCGGTCCTGTCATGCGTGGTGCGCACAGGAAGGGTGGTCTTTCACCTGACACCCCCTGGCCGCGTTGGTCTGTGTGCTCACGTGCCGACGGTACGGCTCCACGCCGGTTCGCCCACATCAACCTGCGCGTTGGCGCTGCCACCCCGAATGGCTGCCGAACGCGTGAGTTGTCGCAATACCTGATCATATTCGGCCTGGATCGGCTTTTGCCCGAATCGCACTGAATCTGATTGGTCCCCTCGCAGATCCAGCTGAAATCGTCCCGTGCCCGGCTCAGACTGCCGTGCTGCGGAGCACCTCGTCCGGGCTCGCCGAGCGCAGCCCGACCGCCGCCGCTCGCTGAGAAAGTTGGTAGCGAATCCACCTCAGCGCAGCAAGGCCCGCGACATCACCACCCGCTGAATCTGATTGGTGCCCTCGTAGATCTGGGTGATCTTGGCGTCGCGCATCATCCGCTCGACGGGGAAGTCGCGGGTGTAGCCGGCGCCGCCGAACAGCTGCACGGCATCGGTGGTGACCTCCATCGCCACGTCGGAGGCGAAACATTTCGACGCCGCCGAGATGAAGCCCAGGTTCGTTTCGCCGCGTTCGGCACGGGCAGCGGCGCTGTAAACCATCAGCCGCGCGGCCTCCACCTTCATCGCCATGTCGGCCAGCATGAACTGCACGCCCTGGAAGCTGCTGATCGACTCGCCAAACTGCTTGCGGTCCTTGGTGTATGCGATGGCCGCATCCACCGCGCCCTGGGCGATGCCCACGGCCTGCGCGCCGATGGTGGGACGGGTGTGGTCCAACGTCGCCAGGGCGGTCTTGAAGCCGGTACCCGGCTCACCGATGATCCGATCGCCTGGGACGCGGCAGTTCTCGAAGTACAGCTCGGTGGTCGGTGAGCCCTTGATCCCGAGCTTCTTTTCTTTCGGACCGACGGTGAATCCTTCGTCGTCCTTGTGCACCATGAACGACGAGATGCCGTTGGCGCCCTTGTCGGGATCGGTCACCGCCATCACCGTGTACCAAGTCGACTTGCCGCCGTTGGTAATCCAGCATTTGGCGCCGTTGAGAATCCAGTCGTCGCCGTCAGCCTTGGCCCGCGTCCGCATCGACGCCGCGTCCCTGCCCGCCTCGCGCTCGCTCAGGGCGTAGGAGGCCATCGCGGTGCCGTCGGCGATCGACGGCAAAACCTGCTTCTTCAAGTCGTCGGAACCGCGCAGGATCAGACCCATGGTGCCCAGTTTGTTGACCGCGGGGATCAACGACGCGGACGCGTCGACGCGAGCGACCTCCTCGATGACGATGCACGCCGCCACCGAATCCGCGCCCTGACCGCCGTACTCCTCGGGCACGTGCACCGCATTGAAGCCCGACGAACTTCAGTGCGTCCAGGGCTTCCTGCGGGAAGCGGGACTTCTCATCGACATCAGCGGCGTGCGGCGCGATCTCTTTTTCCGCCAACGCACGTATCGCAGCCCGCAATTCATCGTGTTCCTCAGGCAGCTTGAACACATCGAATGACGGGTTTCCGGCCCATCCAGCCATGTCGGTGGCCTCCTAGTCCTATTGCTACTCGCGGGTAACTTTACCCTGATGCTCTCGCTGCAGCGCCGCGTCCTTAGCCCGCACGGTATCGGCCAGCTGGTCCTGGAACGCGACTATCCGCGCCCGCAGCCGCGGGTCAGACGATCCGAGAATGCGGACGGCCAGCAGGCCGGCGTTGCGGGCACCGGCGATAGAGACGGTGGCCACCGGAACCCCAGCCGGCATCTGCACGATCGACAGCAGGGAGTCGAGGCCGTCCAGGCGGGCCAACGGCACCGGCACCCCGATCACCGGCAGCGGGGTCGCGGCGGCGACCATGCCGGGCAGGTGGGCGGCGCCGCCAGCACCGGCGATGATCACCTCGATGCCGCGGTCGGCCGCACCCCGGGCGTAGTCGAACATCATGGCCGGGGTGCGATGCGCCGAGACCACCCGAACCTCGGCCGGGATGTCGAATTCTGCCAGCGCTTCGGCGGCGTCCTGCATCACCGACCAGTCACTGTCGCTGCCCATGATCACCCCGACCCGGGGCATTTCAGCCGATCGGGATTGTTCAGTCACGTACGCCGCTCCTCTGTGCTTTTTCCGATCGCACTGCCCTGTCTATCGTCGCCGGCTCAGTCAATTGCGCCGCTCCTCCTCATCGCTTCGCTCTGCATCGTCGCCGGCTCAGTCAATTGCGCCGCTCCTCCTCATCGCTTCGCTCTGCATCGTCGCCGGCGCGATGCGGATCCCATCCGTCCGTCCACTGCCCGTGTGACAACCAGTGTGCCGCGAGCTCTGCACGCTCGCGCAGCTTGGCCGGGTTTTTCAGGTCCGCGTCAGTGCCAAGAAAGTTGATATGTCCCACCTTGCGACCGGGACGCTCGGCCTTGCCGTACAGGTGCACCCGGGCGTCAGGCATCCGCGCATAGAGGTGGTGCAAGCGCTCGTCGGCGGTCATTGCCGGCGGCTGCGCGGCGCCCAGCACGTTGGCCATTACCGTCACCGGCACTATGGCACCGGTATCGCCGAGCGGATAGTCCAGCACCGCGCGCAGATGTTGTTCGAACTGACTGGTGCGCGCGCCGTCCATGGTCCAGTGTCCGGAGTTGTGCGGCCGCATCGCGAGTTCGTTCACTACCAGTGCGCCTTCGGTGGTCTCGAACAGCTCGACCGCGAGTACACCGACGACACCGAGTTCGGCGGCCAACCGAAACGCCAGCTGCTGTGCCGCGCGGGCCACATCGTCGGGCAGGGCCGGCGCGGGCGCGATCACCAGCACGCAGATGCCGTCACGTTGCACCGTCTCGACCACCGGCCAAGCCGCGCCCTGGCCGAACGGCGAGCGAGCCACCATCGCCGACAATTCGCGTCGCAGTTTCACCCTCTCCTCGATCAGCACCGGCACACCGTCGGCGAGATATGCGCTGGCGATCTCGCGGGCGTCGGCCAAGTCGCTGGCCATCCGCACGCCCCGTCCGTCGTATCCCCCACGGACCGCCTTGACGACGAGTGGCGCGTCTACCCACGCGGCGAAAGTATCCAGCTCGGCAAGGTCTTCGAAGCTCTGGATCCCCGCGTATCGGGGAACCGCGGCGCCCAGCGCCTCCAACCGCCGCCGCATCACGAGCTTGTCCTGGGCGTGCACCAGAGCCTGCGGCGGCGGTGCCACATTGACGCCTTCGGCGACCAGCTTCTCCAGCAGTTCGGTCGGGACGTGCTCGTGGTCGAACGTCAGCACGTCGGCTCCGGCAGCAACCTCGCGCAGGGCTTCAAGGTCGGTGTGCGAGCCGATCACTAAATCGGGGGTGACCTGCGCGGCAGGTTCGTCGGCGGCGGTCGCCAACACCCGCAGGCTCTGCCCGAGCGCGATCGCGGCCTGCTGGGTCATCCGGGCAAGCTGGCCACCACCAACCATCGCGACAAGGGGCGTGCGGGCACTGGGCACGGCCATCATGGTGTCACGACGGACAGTGTTGCGTTGAAGGCGTGTTGGACCGCTCGTGAAGCACAATCGTTATGTAACATTTTGCGCCAATTTCGTGTCCGTCCGTACACTCACTTGTTGTGTCCTTTGCCGATGCCACAATCGCGCGCCTGCCTCAGGTCGTTCAGCCCTATGCGGCGCGCCACCATGAACTGATCAAATTCGCCATTGTCGGCGGCACCACGTTCATCATCGACTCGGCAATCTTCTACACCCTAAAGCTGACGATTCTCGAGCCCAAGCCGGTAACGGCCAAGGTCATCGCCGGTATTGTCGCGGTAATAGCGTCCTACGTATTAAATCGCGAGTGGAGTTTCCGCGACCGCGGCGGGCGCGAACGTCATCACGAGGCGCTGCTGTTTTTCGCGTTCAGCGGCGTTGGCGTGATGCTGAGCATGGCGCCGCTTTGGTTCTCCAGCTACATCCTGCAGTTGCGGGAGCCAATGGTGTCGCTGACCGTGGAAAACATCGCCGACTTCGTCTCGGCCTACATCATCGGCAACCTGCTGCAGATGGCGTTCCGCTTCTGGGCGTTCCGGCGCTGGGTGTTTCCCGAACAGGTCGCCCGCAATCCCGACATGGCGCTGGAATCCGCGCTCACCGCGGGCGGTATTGCCGAAGTTTTCGAGGACACCCTCGAGGGTGGCAATGTGACGCTGCTGCGCCCCTGGCACAGTCGGGCGCGCCGCCAGGAATTGACTGCCAAAGATTTGACTTCCCAGGATTTCGCTAAGGAGCCTCAGCTGGGCGATTCCTCGGTGCCCAGGGTGTCGAAGACCTCGTGATATAGCAGCGCTTGCACTTGGCGCAGGCGCGGAATGTCGTGGAACTCCAGCGGATCTTGCGAGGCCGACTCGATCAGCAGAGTCCCGGTGCGAAACATCCGTTCCAAAACCCGGTCCCGGAACTCCACACTGTTGATTCGCGCCAAGGGGATGTCGATCCCGCTGCGGGTCAGCACTCCGTGCCGATACATCACCCGCCGGCTGGTGACGACGAAATGAGTGGTCAGCCAGTTCAGGAACGGCCAGAGCGTCAGCCAGCCGACGACCACCAGCCAGATCCCCCAGATGACCCCGTAGACCACGTTCTTGGCGACCTGCTGCCAATCCGTTGAGTTGACGTATCCCGAACCAAACGTGACCAGCCCGGTCGCGAGGACCAGAACCAATGCGGGCCAGATCAAACCCTTCCAGTGCGGATGACGGTGCAGAATAACGTGCTCGCCAGCGGCCAGAGCGTTATCCGGATAACCCATATCGCGAACAGTAGCTGTCTGGAGCCGGCGGCAGCCGCGCGATTAACGCAAGTGCACCACGTCACCGGCGGAAACCACGACGGTTTCGCCTTCGATTTCCAGACACAGCCGGGCCTGGTCGTCGATGCCGGTGGCGGTCCCCACGATTTCTTTGCCGCCGGGCAGGTGCGCGCGCACGCGTGAGCCGATAGTCAGGCTGCGTGCCCGGTAGTCGGCCGCCAGTTGCCAGTCGGCGCCGCGTGCGGCCCGCCAGGCGACGATCCGCCCCCCGAGCTCCCGTAACAGCGTGCACACCAGCTGGTCGCGGTCGGGCGCCGGCACGCCGAGGTCGAGCAGCGAGGTGGCCCCGGGCTCGTCGACCTCCCCGGGGGCCTGGGTTACGTTGAGCCCCAGACCGATCACCACGACCGGGCGAGTGACCTCGGCGAGGATCCCGGCCAACTTGGCGTGCGAGCCGGGCGGACCGGCCAGGACGTCGTTGGGCCACTTGAGACCCACTTCGGCCCCGGTCCCTTCAACCAGGGGCGCCACCGCATCGACTACCGCCACGCCGGTGACCAGCGACAGCCAACCCCAGGCCGAGGCCGGGATGTCGGCGACCCGCACACCGACCGACATGGTCAGCTGAGCCCGCGGGGAAGCCGACCATCGGCGCCCCTGACGTCCGCGACCGGCGGTCTGGTGCTCGGCGATCAGCACCGCGCCGTCGATGTCCACACCCGATGCCGCCCGGGCCAGCAAGTCTGCGTTGGTAGATCCGGTCTGCGCGACCACATCGAGTTGCCGCCAACCCAAACCGGTCCCGACCAGCGCGGCACGCAATGCGGCGGGGTCCAGCGCCGGCCGCAGTTGCTCCCGATCCGTCACCGCGCCCCCGTTCCGCGATGAGCGTTGATCATGTCCAGGACCGCGAGCTGGCTGAACAGCATGCTGGTCCCGATCGGATTGCCGCCACCGGGATAGGCCGTGCCGCTGGGCGCGGCCATTGTGTTGCCGGCGGCGTATAGGCCCGGGATCGGGTTGCCGAACGCGTCGAGCACCCGTGCCGCGGTGTCGGTGCGCAGGCCACCCTTGGTGCCCAGATCGGAGATGCCGAACGCGGCTGCATGAAACGGCGGGCGGTCGATGGACACCAGCGGCGACGCGCCACCGGAGAACGCGCGATCGAACGCCTCGTCGCCACGGCCGAAGTCCCCGTCGATTCCGACGGCGGCAAACTCGTTGAACCGCGCGACCGTTGCCGCCAGCCGCTCGCCGGGCACGCCGATCTTCTCGGCCAGTTCCGCAATGGTGTCGGCGGTATGCCACAGCCCGGCCGCGACGTACTTCTCGGTCGCCACGATGGAAACGTTGGCGGCCTTGACCGGCGGCACCTCACCCTCCTTGTCGTCGTAGATCATCCAGTACGGCAACGTGATTGACTCATTGCTCAGCTGGGCGATGATCTCACGGCCGGCCCGGTCGTAGGCCCTGGACTCGTTGACGAACCGGTCGCCGTTCTGGTTCACGAAGATGCCGCCGGTGAACCACAGCGCGAACGCCGAACGGCCGTCGGGATGCGTCATGCCGGGCGACCACCACGCCTGGTCCAGCAGATCGGTGTCGGCGCCCACCGCGATGCCGGCTTGCAACGCCTGGCCGCGGCTGCCCGGGCCGCCCATGCTGTCCCGGGCGACCCCGGGCACGCCATATTGGCGGCGCAGTTCGTCGTTGCGTTCGAAGCCGCCGGCGGCCAACAGCACGCCAAGTCGGGTCCGGATGGCCGTGCGCTTGCCCCCACGTTCGACGATGGCACCGACAACGCGGCTTTCGGGACCGTCGGACACCACCAGCTCGACCAGCGTCGCGTCACGCCGCAGCGATGCGCTCGGGTACTGCCCGATGGCCTTGAGGAATCGCGCGATCAAAGCGCGGCCTCCCACGAAATAGTCGGTGGGAGGCTCGACCCCGAGTCGGTCGGTGTCGAGCGGACCACGGATCGCATTCCGCAATTCGGGTGCGGCGGCCACCTTCAGAGGCTTCGCCGCGATGTGGCGCTGGCCGTCCAGCCGCGCCTTCGGCGCCTTCCCGTAGTAGTCGGGCCAGGGCAACGGCACGAATTTCAGGTCGGGATCCTGCTCCAGGTATTCGACCAGGGGGGCGCCGCCGCGGACGAAGGTGTCCTGTAATTCGCGGGGGGTACGGTCACCGACGACGGCGTGGTAGTAGGTCAGCGCGTCCTCGATGGTGTCGTCGGTGCCGGCGCGAACCAGCACCGGGTTGCACGGGAACCACACCCCACCCCCGCCGGAATAGGCGGTGGTGCCGCCGAACTTGTCGGTGGCCTCGATCAGCAGCACGTCGAGACCCTCGCGCGCGGCGGTATAAGCGCCGGTGACGCCCCCGCCGCCGGACCCCGCCACCAACACATCGTGTTCTTCGGCCCAGTCGACTTCCGCAATCCCAACCGGATAGGCGTCCATCAGCGGAGACTACTTAAGGGATGGTTAAGGGCCTACAAAAGGGTCGGCATGGGACTGCCGATAACATCAACTCCCATGACAAGCGTTACCGACCACACCGCCGAGCCTGCCGCCGAGCACACCATCGACATCCACACCACCGCGGGCAAACTGGCCGAGCTGCACAAGCGGACCCAAGAGTCACTGCATCCGGTCGGTGAAGCCGCCGTCGAGAAGGTGCACGCCAAGGGCAAGCTGACCGCCCGCGAGCGCATCTATGCGCTATTGGACGACGACTCGTTCGTCGAGCTCGACGCGCTGGCCAAACACCGCAGCACCAACTTCGGCCTTGGCGAAAACCGCCCGGTCGGCGACGGCGTGGTCACCGGCTACGGCACCATCGACGGGCGCGACGTGTGCATCTTCAGCCAGGACGCCACGGTGTTCGGCGGCAGCCTCGGCGAGGTGTACGGCGAGAAAATCGTCAAGGTCCAGGAACTGGCGATCAAGACCGGCCGCCCGCTGATCGGCATCAACGACGGCGCGGGCGCGCGCATCCAGGAGGGCGTCGTCTCGCTGGGCCTGTACAGCCGAATTTTCCGCAACAACATCCTGGCCTCCGGTGTCGTCCCGCAGATCTCGCTGATCATGGGTGCCGCCGCCGGCGGCCACGTGTATTCCCCCGCCCTCACCGATTTCGTGGTGATGGTCGACCAGACCAGCCAGATGTTCATCACCGGACCCGACGTCATCAAAACCGTCACCGGCGAGGACGTCACCATGGAGGAACTGGGCGGCGCCCACACCCACATGGCCAAGTCGGGTACCGCACACTACGTCGCATCGGGCGAGCAGGACGCCTTCGAATACGTTCGCGACCTGCTGAGCTACCTGCCCCCCAACAACTTCACCGACCCGCCCCGGTACCCCGTGCCCCATCCGGCAGGCCCCATCGAGGACAACCTCACCGCTGAAGACATCGAGTTGGACACGCTGATCCCGGACTCCCCCAACCAGCCGTACGACATGCACGAGGTGATCACCCGCATCCTCGACGACGACGAATTCCTCGAGATCCAGAACGGCTACGCCACCAACATCGTCGTCGGGTTCGGACGAATCGACGGTCGGCCGGTCGGCATAGTCGCCAACCAGCCCACGCAGTTCGCCGGCTGCCTGGACATCAACGCCTCCGAGAAGGCGGCCCGGTTCGTGCGGACTTGCGACTGCTTCAACATCCCGATCATCATGCTGGTGGACGTTCCCGGCTTCTTGCCCGGCACCGACCAGGAATACAACGGCATCATCAGGCGCGGCGCCAAGCTGCTCTTCGCCTACGGCGAAGCCACCGTCCCCAAGATCACCGTCATCACCCGCAAGGCCTATGGCGGCGCCTACTGCGTGATGGGCTCCAAGGACATGGGCTGCGACGTGAACATCGCCTGGCCCACCGCGCAGATCGCGGTGATGGGCGCCTCCGGGGCTGTCGGCTTCGTCTACCGGCAGCAGCTGAAGGAGGCGGGCAAGGACGGCCAGAACGTCGACGAGCTGCGGCTGCAGTTGCAGCAGGAGTACGAGGACACACTGGTCAACCCCTACGTCGCCGCCGAACGGGGCTACGTCGACGCGGTGATCCCGCCGTCGCATACCCGTGGCTACATCGGCACGGCGCTGCGCCTGCTGGAACGTAAGATCTCCCATCTGCCGCCAAAGAAGCACGGGAACATTCCGCTATGACCCAAGAGACCCCACGGCCCAAAGAGCCGCACATCCGGATCCTCAAGGGCAAGCCGACCGACGATGAACTGGCCGCGCTGATCGTCGTGCTCGGCAGCGCCGGCGGTGCGCCCCAGCCCGCACAGGCCGAGAGCACCCGCTGGGGGCTTCCGGTGGACAGGCTGCGCTACGCGATCTCCAACTACCAGCGAGTCACGTTGCAAGAGCGGGTGCACATGCAGCGATGACCCGACTGGTTCTCGGGTCCGCGTCGCGCGGTCGGCTCAAAGTCCTGCGCCAGGCCGGCATCGATCCGCTGGTCATCGTTTCCGGAGTCGATGAGGATGCGATCGCAGCCGGCCTGGGGCCGGGGGCTTCGCCCCAGCAAGTGGTCTGCGCGCTCGCGGAGGCAAAAGCCGCGCAGGTGGCTGGCGAACTGGCCAGCCTGAACGACGGTGTCGCGGCGAATTGTGTTGACTACGTTGTTGTTGGCTGTGATTCCATGCTGTACATCGACGGCCGGCTATGCGGCAAGCCGCGATCGGTTGCCGAGGCACGCGAACTTTGGCGGTCAATGGCCGGCCGCGCAGGCAACCTTTACACCGGGCACTGCGTCGTCCGGCTGCTGGACCACAAAATCGTCCACAGCTCCAGTGAATCATCAAACACCACAGTGCATTTCGGGAGACCATCGCCGGAAGACCTGGAGGCGTACCTGGCCAGTGGTGAGTCGCTGCAGGTCGCCGGCGGATTCACCCTTGACGGCCTCGGCGGCTGGTTCATCGATGGTGTCGACGGCGACCCGTCGGCCGTGGTGGGGATCGGGTTGCCCTTGATGCGGTCGTTGCTGGGTCGGGCGGGGCTGTCCATCGCAGCGCTGTGGGCGAACAATCCCGTCGCCTAGTTTCGATCGGGGGGGTTTCAACGTTGGCCGAATGGGGCATGTCCGTCCTGAACCGCAAACTGTCATGAGCTGATGGAGGGGTGGGAGCATGTCATTTGTGATCGCGGCGCCGGCGGCTGTTGAGGCGGCGGCAACGGATTTGGCGAGTATCGGTTCGAATATCAGTGCAGCCAATGCGGCTGCGGCGACCCAGACGACGGCGGTGGTGGCGGCGGGCGCTGACGAGGTGTCGGCGGGTATCGCGGCGTTATTCGGCTCGCACGCCCAGGCCTATCAGGCGCTCAGCGCCCAGGCAGCGTCGTTTCATCAGCAGTTTGTGCAGCTCATCAGCGGCGCCTCGACGCAGTATGCCAGCGCCGAGGCCGCCAACGTCTCACCGATGCAGCAGGCGCTCAACGCGGTGAATGCGCCTGCAGAGGCGCTGTTTGATCGCCCGCTGATCGGCAACGGCGCCAACGGCACCTCATCCAGTCCCAACGGCGGGGCCGGCGGGCTGCTGTTCGGCAACGGCGGCAATGGCTTCTCCACAAGTGCCGGCCCGGGCGGTAATGGCGGGGCTGCGGGGTTGATCGGCAACGGCGGCAGCGGCGGGCAGGGCGGCAACATCGGCGGTAACGGCGGCGCCGGCGGCATCCTTGTCGGCAGCGGGGGCAACGGCGGCGGAGCCTCCTCCTTCGGTACCGGCGGGGCCGGCGGCAGCGCGTATCTATTCGGCAGCGGCGGTAGCGGTGGAGCCAGCACATTCGGTGGTGGTGGTGCCGCGGGCGCCGCCGGCTTGCTGATCGGCAACGGTGGGAGCGCCAGCGTGAGCGGCCAGTCCGGTGCGAACGGCGGGCTGTTGTTCGGCAGCGGCGGCAACGGCGCGCCCAACAGTTCCGGCGGCAGCGCGTTCCTGTTCGGCAGCGGCGGCAGCGGCGGGGTCGCCGGCCACGCCGGGCTCCTGATCGGCGACGGCGGCAGCGCTATTGCGAGCGGGCAGGCCGGAGCGAACGGCGGACTGCTGTTCGGCAACGGAGGCGATGGTGGAGCCGGCGCTGCGGGCGGCAGCGCCTTCCTGCTCGGCAGCGGCGGCAACGGCGGGAACTCCGGCAGCGTCGGTGGGGCCGGCGGAGCCGGCGGCCTGCTGAACGGCAACGGCGGCAGCGGTGGCAGTGGCCCCACCACCGGCGGTAATGGCGGCAGAGGCGGGCTCGTCGGCAACGGCGGCGACGGCGGCGACGGCATCGCAAAAGGAGGCAACGGCGGCAACGCCATCCTGATCGGCAACGGCGGGGATGGCGGATTCGCTCTCGGCACCGTCGGGCACGGCGGTACCGGCGGCCTGCTGTCCGGCACCGCCGGCGCGGACGGGTAGACCCCAACAGTCCGTGTGCAAACGGCGTCGAATCCCAGCAACCCAGGGTTGAGTACGCTCTGGAGCGTGCCGCTACCCCCAGATCCAAGCCCCTCCCTGTCGGCTTACGCCCACCCCGAACGGCTCGTGACCGGCGACTGGTTGTCGGCCAACCTGGGCACGCCCGGTCTGGCGATAGTCGAATCCGACGAGGACGTGCTGCTCTACGACGTCGGTCATATTCCCGGTGCGGTGAAGATCGACTGGCACACCGACCTCAACGACCCGAGGGTCCGCGACTACATCAACGGCGACCAGTTCGCCGACTTGATGAATCGAAAAAACATCGCCCGCGATGACACGGTGGTGATCTACGGCGACAAGAGCAACTGGTGGGCGGCCTACGCGCTGTGGGTCTTCACCTTGTTCGGCCACCCGGACGTGCGATTGCTCAACGGTGGGCGCGACCTGTGGCTCGGCGAAGGCCGCGACGTGACGCTCGAGGTCCCGACCAAAGCATCGAACGGCTATCCGATCGTGCAACGAAACGACGAGCCGATCCGCGCATTCAAGGACGACGTGCTGGCCATCCTGGGCACCGAACCGCTGATCGACGTACGCTCGCCGGACGAATACACCGGCAGGCGCACCCACATGCCCGACTATCCGGAGGAAGGCGCGCTGCGCGCCGGCCACATCCCCACCGCCCGATCGATCCCCTGGGCCAAGGCAGCCGACGAGAGTGGTCGGTTCCGCGGCCGCGAAGAATTGGAACGGCTCTATGACTTTTCAGGCCCCGGCGACAAGACCGTCGTCTACTGCCGCATCGGCGAGCGCTCCAGCCACACCTGGTTCGTGCTCACGCACCTGCTCGGTAAGCCGGGCGTACGCAACTACGACGGCTCCTGGACCGAGTGGGGAAATGCCGTGCGGGTGCCGATCGTCGCAGGCGAAGCGCCCGGAGCCGTGCCCGCCTGATGGCCCTCCCATGAGTCTCCCTGCACCGCTAGCCGAGGTGGTGGCCGATTTCGCCGAAGTCCAGGGCCAGGACAAGCTCAAGCTGCTGCTGGAATTCGCCAATGAACTTCCAGCGCTGCCGTCCGACCTCGACCGAGGCCGCCATGGAGCCGGTGCCCGAGTGTCAATCCCCGCTGTTTCTGCATGTCGACGCAACTGATCCCAACCGGGTGCGGCTGCATTTCAGCGCGCCGGCCGAGGCCCCGACCACCCGCGGGTTTGCCTCGATCCTGGCCGCCGGCCTCGACGAACAACCCGCGGCCGACATCCTGGCGGTGCCCGAGGATTTCTATTCCGACCTCGGTCTGGCCGCGCTGATCAGCCCGCTGCGATTGCGCGGAATGTCGGCAATGCTGGCCCGTATCAAGCGGCGATTGCGCGAGGCTTCGTCGAACCCTCAAGAGAACCCTCAAGTCAGAACCTGAAATCCGGCACCGCTTCGTCGGGCTCGCGGCGCGGCGCTTAGACTTCCCTCCGAGTTGTAAGAAACTCTCTTAGACAAGAAGACTGCAGATATGCCAAACAGGAGGCGCAGTGGCTAGTCACGCCAACTCGAGGATCACCAAGGTTCTCGTCGCCAATCGCGGCGAGATCGCTGTCCGGGTGATCCGGGCGGCCCGCGATGCGGGTCTGTCCAGCGTGGCGGTGTACGCGGAACCCGACGCCGAGGCGCCGCATGTAGCACTTGCCGACGAGGCGTTCGCGCTGGGTGGTCAGACGTCTGCGGAGTCCTACCTGGACTTCGGCAAGATCCTCGACGCGGCGGCCAAGTCCGGCGCCAACGCCATCCACCCCGGCTACGGGTTCCTGTCGGAGAACGCCGATTTCGCCCAAGCGGTTATCGATGCGGGCCTGATCTGGATCGGACCCAGCCCACAGTCGATCCGCGACCTCGGTGACAAGGTCACCGCCCGCCACATCGCCGCCCGCGCACAGGCTCCGCTGGTGCCCGGCACCCCCGACCCGGTCAAGAACGCCGATGAGGTGGTGGCCTTCGCCAAGGAGTACGGCGTGCCGATCGCGATCAAGGCCGCGTTCGGCGGCGGCGGCCGGGGTATGAAGGTGGCCCACACCATCGACGAGATCCCCGAGCTGTTCGAATCGGCCACCCGAGAGGCCGTCTCTGCCTTCGGTCGCGGTGAGTGCTTTGTGGAGCGTTACCTGGACAAGCCGCGGCACGTCGAGGCGCAGGTGATCGCCGACCAGCACGGCAACGTCGTCGTCGCCGGCACCCGGGACTGCTCGCTACAGCGCCGCTTCCAGAAGCTGGTCGAAGAGGCGCCCGCACCGTTCCTGACGGACGCGCAGCGCAAGGAGATCCACGAATCCGCCAAGCGCATCTGCAAGGAAGCCCACTACTACGGCGCCGGCACGGTCGAATACCTGGTCGGCCAGGACGGCCTGATCTCGTTCCTGGAGGTCAACACCCGCCTGCAGGTCGAGCACCCGGTCACCGAGGAGACCGCGGGCATCGACCTGGTGCTGCAGCAGTTCAAGATCGCCAACGGCGAAAAACTGGACATCACCGAGGATCCGACTCCGCGCGGGCACGCCATCGAATTCCGGATCAACGGTGAGGACGCCGGACGCGGGTTCTTGCCGGCGCCGGGTCCGGTCATCAAATTCGAGCCGCCCAGCGGGCCCGGTGTCCGGCTGGACTCCGGTGTCGAGACCGGCTCGGTGATCGGCGGCCAGTTCGATTCGATGCTGGCCAAGCTGATCGTGTACGGCGCCACCCGCGAGGAGGCGCTCGCCCGCTCGCGCCGGGCCCTGGACGAATTTCACGTCGAAGGACTGGCCACCGTCATCCCGTTCCACCGCGCCGTGGTGTCCGACCCGGCGTTCATCGGCGACGACCACGGCTTCACGGTGCACACACGCTGGATCGAGACCGAGTGGAACAACACCGTCGAACCCTTCACCGGCGGCGAGCCGCTCGATGAGGAGGACGCACGGCCGCGACACAAGGTGGTCGTCGAGGTCGGCGGCCGTCGGCTCGAGGTTTCGTTGCCGGGCGACCTGGCTCTGTCCAATGGCGCCCCCGACGCGGCCGGCGTCGTCCGCAAAAAGCCGAAGCCGCGCAAGCGCGGTGCGCATGCCGGCGCGGCGGCTTCTGGTGACGCGGTCACCGCGCCGATGCAGGGCACCGTGGTGAAGGTCGCGGTCGAGGAAGGGCAGCAGGTCACGGTCGGCGACCTGGTGGCGGTTCTCGAGGCGATGAAGATGGAGAACCCGGTTACCGCGCACAAGGACGGGACCATAACCGGGCTCGCCGTCGAGGCCGGGGCCGCCGTCACTCAGGGCACTGTGCTCGCCGAGATCAAGTAGGTTCCGGACGAGCCCCACTTTCGGCCCTACTCCAGCTGGTCCCGGAGTCGCGAGAGCGACTTGGCCAGTAGCCGGGAAACATGCATCTGGGAAATGCCGACCCGGTCGGCGATCTGGGTTTGTGTCATCGACTCGAAAAACCTGAGTACCAACACGGTTCGCTCCCGCTCGGGCAGCGACTCCAGCAACGGGCGCAGCGCCTCCTGGTCTTCGATCCGGTCGAGGGCGGCGTCCGGGTCACCCAGAGTGTCGGCGATGGCGCGGGCTTCGTCATCTTCGCCGCCGCCGCCACTGTCAATGGACAAGGTGTTGTATGAGCTGCCCGCTACCAGGCCTTCGACGACCTCGGCGCGGTCCATTTCGAGTTCGGCGGCGAGCTCGGTCGCGGTGGGCGCCCGGCCGAGGCGTTGCGACAGCTCGGCGGTGGCAGAGCCAAGCCGCAGGTGCAATTCCTTGAGTCGCCGGGGAACCTTGACCGACCAGCTGTTGTCACGGAAGTGGCGCCGGACCTCACCCATGATGGTGGGCACCGCGAACGAGACGAAGTCCGACCCGGTCTCGACGTCGTAGCGCACGACCGCGTTGACCAATCCGACCCGCGCGACCTGAACCAAGTCGTCGCGCGGTTCACCCCGGCCCTCGAAGCGGCGGGCGATGTGGTCGGCCAGCGGTAAGCACCGCTCGACGATCTTGTCCCGGTGGCGCTGGAATTCCGTTGAGTCGCCGCCCAGGTGGGCCAACTCACGGAACATGTCCGGAACATCGGCGTATTCGTTCGGACGGGAAGCCGAACTGCCGCTGGTACGCACCGTCACCTGCTGGTGGCTGTCCGCCGCGCCGTCAACATGATACCGAAAACACTGCCGGACCCATCGGGTTCGCGACCGTCATGGAAGGTCTGGACGTCGTCAGCCAAGGATGTCAGAACATGCCAGCTGAAGCTGCCGGGTGACACGACGTCGTGGGTTTCGCACGCCGCGGAAGCCTCTATCACCAACTCCTCGTCGTGCGGATCGACGACCACGACGAGTGTTGCGTCGGGTGTGGCGGAACGGATCAACCGGGTGCACACTTCGTCGACCGCGAGCCGCAGATCCGCCACGGCGTCGAAATCCAGGTCTTCGAAGGTGCCGATCGCGCCGACCAGGGTGCGCAGCATCGCAAGGTTCTCTAGGCGTGCAGCAACGTGCAGTTCGACGGCCCGGTGGCCTCGTTCGCGCTTACTAGCGCGCGATCCTGCATCGGTCATATGGTCTCCCGGCAATGTTTTAGTGAGACTGCTCCCGCTTGGGAGCTCGCCTTGGACCTTACGTCCGAGCCCGTTAGTCATGAGCACCTGAGCGCATCATGTCGCGATGACGGGGTAACCACGCCAACGTAAAACTGCCGGAATTCGTCATTGTTTAGAACTAATACCCGCTGGACGAGACCGGTAACCGCGGATTGGGATATCCGGCCAGCGTTGCCACCATCACCCTTCAGGGGCCGAGTATCGGGCCGGCGATTGGGGGCGCCCCCATGGCGAGCGCGACGATCATCAGCGTCAACAAAAACCAGCCGGCACCGTGCCATGCCCACCAGACTCCGTCGCTGCGCCAGACGCGGCAGGTGCGCCAAAATGCCCAAAGCCCGGCGACCAACAGGATCAGTGGTCCCCCGAAGGCAAGCAGCATGCGCTGGGGCCGGCCGCACGCGACCGTGTCGACGTTTGTTTCCCCGCAGCCGCTCACCCACGACGCGGCAACGATAAGAAATACAAGTCCGGCGGCCGCGGCCAACACGGCAAACCGGACGGCCGCGCGCACTTCGCCGTCGTCCTGGCCTAGGCGATCCCCACGTGATCGTTCATCTGCTGTCGGCATCCTGAATCCCATATTCCGCGTCCGGATGCTCTGCGGCCAACGCAGCACGGATGCCCGCGATCGCGGCGTCGATCTCGGCGCGCGAAACGGTGAGCGCCGGGCGGAACCGAACGCCATCTTTGCCGGTGGGCAGCGCGATCACCGCTCGTTGCCACAATTGCCGAATCAATTCGTCGCGATCGTCGCTGGTCGGCAGGCTGAACGCGCACATCAGGCCGCGGCCGCGGGGGTCGAGAACGACGGTTGGGAAGTCGCGGGACAGTTCGTCGAGTCGGGCGCGCAGGTAGCGGCCCTGATCGGCGGCTCGCCCGAACAGCCCCTGGTCCTCGATCACCTCGAGGATGCGGCGGGCGCGCACCATATCGGCGAGGTTGCCACCCCACGTCGAATTGATCCGGGAACGCATCGCGAAAACGTGGTCGGCGATTTCGTCGACCCGCCGACCCGCCATTACTCCGCATACCTGCGTCTTCTTGCCGAAGGCAACCACATCGGGCTGCACGTCCAATTGTTGGTAGGCCCAAGGGGTTCCGGTCAATCCGCAGCCCGTCTGCACCTCGTCGAAGATCAGCAGGGCGTCGTATTCGTCGCACAGCTGACGCATCGCCGCGAAAAATTCAGGCCGAAAGTGACGGTCGCCACCTTCCCCCTGGATGGGCTCGGCCAGGAAGCACGCGATGTCGTGTGGGTGCGCCTCGAACGCCGCGCGGGCCTGGCGCAACGACTCGGCCTCCAGGGCGTCCATGGCGGCCGCGGCCAAGCCGGGCCGAAGGTACGGCGCGTCGATGCGCGGCCAGTCGAACTTCGGGAAGCGGGCCACGCTGACCGGATTGGTGTTGGTCAGCGACAGGGTGTAGCCGCTGCGGCCGTGAAACGCACCGCGCAAGTGCAGCACTGCAGTGCCAAGCGCCGGGTCGATGCCACGGGCCTGGTTGTGCCGGCTCTTCCAGTCGAAGGCGACCTTGAGCGCGTTCTCCACCGCCAGCGCACCACCCTCGACGAAGAACAGATGCGGCAGCGCCGGGTCTCCCAGGACTCGGGTAAAGGTCTCGACGAAGTCGGCCATCGGCACCGAATAGACGTCGGAGTTGCTGGGCTTGTTCAGCGCCGCTTCGGTGAGTTCGGCGCGGAACTCCTCGTCGTCGGCCAGCGCCGGATGATTCATACCCAGCGCCGAGGATGCGAAAAAGGTGAACATGTCCAGGTAGCGCCGGCCGTCTCGGGCATCGACCAGATACGACCCCACCGACCGCGTCAGGTCGAGCACCAGGTCAAAACCATCGACCAAAATGCTGCGGGCCAGCACCTCATGAACCTGGGCGGCCCGGTCGGGCCCGGTCTGCGTACCGACAAGATTCAGGGCGGCGGTCATGACGCCATGATAGCGTAATTTTTACGCAATCCTGACACTGAAACAGGAACTATTAGGGGATATACTGCCGATCGCTGTAAAATGTTGTAAGAATGATGGTGCTTCGAGTCTGCACGTTCGCCGCCGTCCGGATTCGTTGCAACAGGCCTTCGAGCGCGCGCGCGGACGCGACCCGCACCAGCAAGACGTAGCTTTCCTCCCCGGCCACCGAATGACACGACTCGATCTCCTCGATGTGTTCCAGGCGGGTGGGTGCATCATCGGGTTGAGACGGATCAAGAGGAGTGATGGCCACGAACGCCGATAGCAGGTGCCCGACCGTCTCCGGGTCGATCCGCGCCGCGTACCCCGACACGACGCCGCGAGACTCCAGCCTGCGCACCCGCGACTGGACCGCGGAAACCGACAGGCCGGCGCTCGAGGCCAACTCCGACAACGTTGCGCGTCCGTCCGCGACCAGCTCGCGCAGCAGGATCCGGTCGATATCGTCGAGCGTCTCACCCATGGCCGGAGATTATCGCAGCAGAACCGGATCAAAAGGCGCAGTATGAGCCCGACCAAGCCACAGAAGACCAAGCCACAGAAAAAGCTGGTGACCTGGCAACTGCGTGCGCTGTTCGCCGCCGAGCTGTCGGCCAGATACGCCCGCGAGGTGCCCGCATACTCGACCCTGCTCGAGGTGAGCGCGCAGGTGAACCGCGATTACGCGACCCGCAATGGGGACGCTGAACGGCTGGGCTCGCTGCAACGGGTCACCGCCGAGCGGCACGGCGCCATCAGGGTCGGCAACCCGGCTGAACTGGCCGCGGTGGCCGACCTGTTCGCAGCGTTCGGCATGCTGCCGGTCGGCTATTACGACCTGCGTTCCGCTGATGCGCCAGTTCCGGTGGTGTCCACCGCTTTTCGTCCCGTCGACGCCGATGAACTGGCAAACAATCCATTCCGGGTCTTCACATCGATGCTGGCCACCCGTGACCCGCGGTACTTCGATGCCGGATTACGTGCGCGAGTCGAGGCCTTCCTCGCGCGCCGCCGGCTGTTCGACCCGGCATTGCTGGCCCGGGCCCGGGTGATCGCCGCTGAGGGCGGCTGCGAGGCCGACGAGGGCAAGGCTTTCGTCACCGCCGTGGCGGCGGCATTCGCGCTGTCGCGTGCCCCGATCGACAAGTCCTGGTACGACGAACTGTCCCGGGTGTCCGCGGTGGCCGCTGACATCGCGGGGGTCGACTCCACACACATCAACCACCTGACGCCACGGGTGCTCGACATCGACGATCTGTACCGGCGGATGACCGAGCGCGGCATCACGATGATCGACGCTATCCAGGGACCGCCGCGCACCGACGGGCCCGATGTGCTGTTGCGGCAGACTTCCTTTCGCGCGCTGGACGAGTCGCGCCAGTTCCGCGGATCTGACGGCGCGCTGACCGAGGGAAAGTTGCGGGTGCGATTCGGTGAAGTCGAGGCACGCGGCGTCGCGCTGACCCCGCGCGGCCGCGAACGCTACGACGCGGCGATGGCTGAGCTGGCCGGGGATCCGGACCCCGCCCGAGTGTGGAGCCGTTACTTCCCGTCAACCGATGTGGAGATGGCCGCCGAAGGGTTGGCCTACTACCGGCGCGGCGACCCGTCGGCGCCCGTCGTCTACGAAGACTTCCTGCCCGCCTCCGCGGCGGGTATCTTCCGGTCCAACTTGGACCGCGACAGCCAGGTCAGTGCTGTCTGTGCTGTCGGTGAGTTCACTGCCTCTTCCGATTACAGCGCGGAGTGGCTGGCCGGGGCCGTCGACCGCCATATCCACGACCCGTACGCGCTCTATGAGTCGCTCTCCCAGGAGGTTCCCGCGTGAACATGCCGACGGCCGACGAGTTACGCGCCCGGGTGCGCGCAGCCTTCGAAGCGATCGGGACCGACATCCACAAAGAGTTGATGCTCTCCGAACCGGGCGGACCCGGCCTTCAGGCGAGCACACCGATCACCGGCGAGGTGCTGTTCACCGCCGCGCTGACCACCGCGGCGCAAGCCGATCAAACGATTGCCGATGCCGAACAGGCGTTTTCGGTATGGCGCAGCACACCGGCCCCGGTGCGCGGCGCGCTGGTGAGCCGACTCGGCGAGCTGCTCACTGCACACAAGCATGATCTGGCGACACTGGTGACAATCGAGGTAGGCAAGGTGACCTCCGAGGCGCTGGGCGAAGTGCAGGAAATGATCGACATCTGCCAATTCGCCGTAGGCCTGTCTCGCCAGCTCTACGGACGCACCATCGCCTCCGAACGCCCGGGCCATCGCCTGATGGAAACCTGGCACCCGCTGGGGGTGGTGGGCGTGATCACCGCATTCAACTTCCCGGTTGCGGTCTGGGCTTGGAACACGGCAGTGGCACTGGTATGCGGGGACACCGTGGTGTGGAAGCCATCCGAGCTGACCCCATTGACGGCGCTGGCCTGCAGCGCGCTCCTTGACCGGGCCGCCGCGGAGGTGGGCGCGCCGCCCGCGGTGTGTGGCCTCCTGCTCGGCGACCGCGACCTTGGCGAACGGCTGGTCGACAACCCCCGGATCGCATTGCTGTCCGCGACCGGCTCGGTGCGAATGGGCCAGCAGGTGGGGCCGCGCGTCGCCCGGCGCTTCGGTCGGGTGCTGCTGGAGCTGGGCGGCAACAACGCGGCCATCGTGACCCCGTCCGCCGACCTTGACCTGGCCATTCGCGCGGTGGTGTTCGCTGCGGCCGGCACCGCCGGGCAACGCTGCACCAGCCTGCGCCGGCTGATCGTGCACCGCTCGGTGGCCGACGAGGTGGTGGCGCGCGTCGTGTCTGCATATGAACAGCTGCCAGTCGGCGACCCATCGGCCGCCGGCACCCTGGTCGGTCCACTGATCCACGAAACCGCCTACCGCGACATGGTGGGCGCGTTGGAACAAGCAACTGCCGACGGCGGCGAGGTCGTCGGAGGTGAACGCCGGCACACGGGCTCTCCGGAGAGTGCGTACTACGTCGCGCCCGCGGTGGTCCGGATGCCCGCGCAGACCGCCATCGTGGCCACCGAAACGTTCGCGCCGATCCTCTACGTGCTGACCTACCAACACCTTGACGAGGCGATCGCGCTCAATAATGCTGTTCCACAAGGGCTTTCGTCGTCGATCTTCACCACCGACCTGCGCGAGGCGGAGCGCTTCCTGAACGGATCCGACTGCGGTATCGCCAACGTCAATATCGGCACGTCCGGCGCGGAGATCGGCGGCGCGTTCGGCGGCGAGAAGCAAACCGGCGGCGGCCGGGAGTCCGGTTCGGACGCGTGGCAGGCCTATATGCGGCGCGCTACCAACACCGTGAACTTCTCCAGGGAGTTACCGCTGGCCCAAGGAGTGATTTTCGGATGAAAACCGGATGTTTACTCAATCGTCGTGAGTACTATCTGACGCATGGGGAGCGCCAGAAGGCGATTATCACCTGAGGACCGCCGCGCTGAGCTGCTGGCTCTGGGGGCGGAGGTTTTCGGGAAAAGGCCGTACGACGAGGTCCGCATCGACGAGATCGCCGAGCGGGCCGGGGTGTCGCGGGCGCTGATGTACCACTACTTCCCTGACAAACGGGCGTTCTTCGCCGCTGTTGTCAAGGACGAGGCCGATCGGCTGTATGAGGCCACCAATAGAGAGCCCGTCAGCGGACTGACGATGTTCGAGGAAGTGCGGGTCGGTGTGCTGGCCTACATGGCCTACCACGACCAGAATCCAGAGGCCGCGTGGGCCGCGTACGTCGGTCTGGGCCGGTCGGACCCGGTTTTGCTGGGCATCGACGAGGAAGCCAAGAGCCGCCAGCTGGAGCACATCATGGAACGCGTCGGCGAGGTCGTTTCCGGGGTGCAAGAGGCAAAGCTGGAACCGGAGGTCGAACGGGACCTGCGGGTTATTGTCTATGGCTGGGTGGCCTTCACCTTCGAGGTGTGCCGACAGCGAATCATCGACCCAACGACCGATGCCGAACGCCTCGCCGACTCCTGCGCGCACACGCTGCTCGACGCGATCGCCCGGGTACCCGATATCCCGGCGACACTGGCCCACGCGATGGCCACCGCGCGGCACGTACCGCAGCAGTGAACTGGCGGATTGTCGGTGCCCGTTGGCACCATGACTAGGTGGCTACCGCGCACTCGAACCGGATAGAAGACCCGTTAGCCCGGTTCAGTCCAACCACTCGGGAATGGTTCGCCAGCACCTTCGACGCGCCCACGGCCGCCCAGGCCGGCGCCTGGGAAGCCATCGCGGGTGGTCATAACTCGCTGGTCATCGCGCCGACCGGCTCGGGCAAAACGCTGGCGGCCTTTCTGTGGGCGTTAGATAGCCTCGCCGGTGCGCCCGACCGGCCGTCCGGCACCCGTGTGCTCTACGTGTCCCCCCTTAAGGCGCTGGCGGTCGACGTCGAGCGCAACCTACGCACGCCGCTGACGGGGCTCACCAGGATCGCCGAACGCCGCGGTCTGCCCGCACCCGGCATCAGTGTGGGTGTCCGATCCGGTGACACCCCGCCCGCACTGCGGCGCCAGCTCATTGCCAAGCCGCCCGACGTGCTGATCACCACCCCGGAGTCACTGTTTCTGATGCTGACCTCGGCCGCGCGCGAAACCTTGGCCGGCGTGCAGACCGTGATTGTGGACGAGATTCACGCGATCGCCGCAGGCAAGCGCGGCGCACACCTGGCCCTGTCGCTGGAGCGGCTCGACGCCCTCTCCAAAGACCGGCGTGACGGGCCGCCCGCACAACGCATCGGGTTATCGGCGACCGTGCGTCCGCCCGAGGAGCTCGCGCGGTTCCTGTCCGGCGGAGCCCCCGACGACCATCGTCGCTCCCCCGTCGGCCAAGACGTTGGAGCTGTCCGTGCAGGTGCCGGTGCCCGATATGGCCAACTTGGCGAACAACACCATCTGGCCCGATGTCGAGGCGCGCCTGGTCGACCTGATCGAATCGCACCGCTCGACCATCGTGTTCGCCAATTCGCGGCGACTGGCAGAACGACTTACCGCGCGGCTCAACGAGATTCACGCGGAACGGCTCGGCATCGAGCTCACGACTGAAGCTAACCCGAGGGTGGCCGGTGGGGCACCGGCGCACATCATGGGTAGCGGCCAAACCTTCGGTGCCGACCCAGTGCTGGCCCGCGCCCACCACGGTTCGGTCAGCAAGGAGCAGCGCGCCCTGGTCGAAGACGACCTCAAACGCGGACTGCTCAAGGCGGTGGTGGCGACCTCGAGCCTGGAACTGGGCATCGACATGGGCGCCGTCGACCTGGTGATCCAGGTGGAGGCACCACCATCGGTGGCCAGTGGCCTGCAACGCATCGGACGGGCCGGACACCAGGTCGGTGAGGTCTCGCGCGGCGTGCTGTTCCCCAAGCACCGCACCGACCTGATCGGTTGCGCGGTGAGCGTGCAGCGCATGCTCGCCGGCCAGATCGAGACCATGCGGGTGCCCGCCAACCCGCTCGACATCCTGGCGCAGCAGACCGTGGCGGCGGCCGCGCTGGAGCCGCTGGACGCCGACCAGTGGTTCGATACCGTACGCCGCAGCGCGCCGTTCGCGACGCTGCCCCGCAGCGTGTACGAGGCCACCCTGGACCTGCTGTCCGGCAAGTACCCGTCCACCGAGTTCGCCGAGCTGCGCCCGCGGCTGGTTTACGACCGCGACGGGGATCTTGGGCACGCTGACCGCGCGGCCCGGTGCGCAGCGGCTCGCCGTCACCTCCGGCGGCGCCATCCCCGATCGCGGACTCTTCACCGTCTACCTGGCCAGCGAAGCCGAAAAGCCTTCGCGGGTAGGCGAACTCGACGAGGAAATGGTCTACGAATCGCGTCCCGGTGATGTCATCTCGCTGGGGGCCACCAGCTGGCGGATCACCGAGATCACCCACGACCGGGTACTGGTGATCCCCGCGCCGGGCCAGCCGGCCCGGTTACCGTTCTGGCGCGGCGACGACGTCGGGCGCCCAGCGGAGTTGGGCGCCGCGCTCGGCGCCTTCACCGGCGAGCTGGCCGGGTTGGGCCGCGAGGCGTTCGACAAGCGTTGTGCGGCTTTGGGTTTCAACGCCTACGCGACCGACAACCTGTGGGGGCTGCTGGACGAGCAGCGCGCCGCCACCTCGGTGGTGCCGACCGACGCCACCCTGCTGGTCGAGCGGTTCCGCGACGAGTTGGGCGATTGGCGGGTGATCCTGCACTCGCCGTACGGGCTTCGGGTGCACGGGCCGCTGGCGCTGGCCGTGGGCCGGCGGCTGCGCGAACGCTACGGCATCGACGAGAAGCCGACCGCGTCCGACGACGGGATCGTGGTGCGGTTGCCCGACACTTTCCCTGATCTTGGGTCGGACCCGGACCACGAGACTCCCCCGGGCGCGGAATTGTTCGTCTTCGACGCCGACGAGATCGACCCGATCGTCACCGCCGAAGTGGGTGGTTCGGCGCTGTTCGCGTCGCGGTTCCGGGAATGCGCTGCCCGCGCCCTGCTGCTGCCCCGCCGGCACCCGGGCCGCCGCTCACCACTGTGGCACCAGCGCCAGCGCGCCGCCCAGTTGCTGGACGTGGCCCGCAAGTACCCCGACTTCCCGATCGTGCTGGAGACCGTCCGGGAATGCCTGCAGGACGTCTACGACGTCCCGGCGCTGGTCGAGTTGATGGCCGGTATCGCCCAGCGCCGGGTGCGGGTGCTGGAAGCCGAAACCGCGAAGCCCTCGCCGTTCGCGGCCTCACTGCTGTTCGGCTACGTCGGCGCCTTCATGTACGAGGGCGACACCCCGATCGCCGAACGGCGCGCCGCAGCGCTGTCGCTGGACAGCACGCTGCTGGCCGAGCTGCTCGGCCGGGTAGAGCTGCGCGAGCTGCTCGATCCCCAGGTCATCGCCGCCACCGGCCGCCAGTTGCAGCACCTGTCCGATGACCGGGTCGCCCGCGATGCCGAGGCGGTCGCTGACCTGCTGCGACTGCTGGGCCCGCTGACCGAAGACGAGGTGGCTGCTCGGGCGGGTGGCGCCGATGTCGGGGGCTGGTTGGAGGGCCTGCGCGCCGCCAGGCGCGCGCTGACGGTGTCGTTCGCCGGCCGCAGCTGGTGGGTCGCCATCGAAGACATCGGCCGGCTGCGCGACGGTGTCGGCGTGGCGGTCCCGGTCGGCGTGCCCGCCGCTTTCACCGAGGAAGTGGCCGACCCGCTGGGCGAGCTGCTGGGCCGCTACGCCCGCACCCGCACCCCATTCACCACCGCCGCAGGCCGCCGCCCGGTTCGGCCTGGGACTGCGGGTGACGGCCGACGTGCTGGGCCGGCTCGGCGGTGCCGGCCGGCTGGTGCGTGGCGATTTCGTCTCCTCCGAAGTCGATCCTGGCGTCGCCCCCGGCGCGGGCGGCGGGTTCGGAGCCGAGCAATGGTGCGACGCCGACGTGCTGCGCATTCTGCGGCGACGTTCGCTGGCCGCGCTGCGGGCCCAGGTCGAGCCCGTGAGCACCGCCGCCTACGGGCGCTTCCTGCCGGCCTGGCATCACGTCGGCGTCTCAGGGTCTTCGGGGACTTCGGGGGACGCCGGCCTAGACGGGCTGGCCGCCGTCATCGATCAGCTGGCCGGCGTTCGGATGCCGGCCTCGGCGATCGAACCGCTGGTGCTGGCTCCACGGGTCCGCGACTACTCACCGGCGATGCTCGACGAATTGCTCGCGACCGGAGAGATCACGTGGTCGGGCGCCGGTTCCATCTCGGGTAGTGACGGCTGGATCGCGCTACACCCGGCCGATTCCGCGCCGTTGACGCTGGCTGCCCCGGTCGAGATCGATTTCACCGACGCGCACCGGGCGATACTGGACACCCTGGCCGGGGGCGGCGCGTACTTCTTCCGCCAGCTCGCCCAGGGCGAGATCGGCGAGGCATTGCTCAAAGCCGCACTGTGGGAGCTTATTTGGGCTGGCTGGATCACCGGCGACACGTTTGCACCGGTGCGTGCACTGTTGGGCGGCGCAGGTGCTCGCAAGCGTTCCGCGCCGGCGCACCGGGCACGCCGCCCGCCGCGCCTGAGCCGGTACAGCATCGCGCACCCGCAGTCCCGCAGCAACGAACCGACGGTGGCCGGCCGTTGGTCGGCCCTGCCGCGTCCCGAGCCGGATTCCACACTGCGGGCCCACTACCAAGCCGAGCTGCTGTTGAGCCGGCACGGCGTGCTAACCAGAGGCGCGGTGGCGGCCGAGGGCGTGCCGGGAGGGTTCGCCAACCTCTACAAGGTGCTGAGCACCTTCGAGGACGTCGGCAGGTGCCAGCGCGGCTATTTCGTCGAGTCACTGGGCGGCGCCCAGTTCGCAGTCTCATCGACCGTCGACCGACTGCGCAGCTACCTCGACGGTATCGACCCGGAACGCCCGGAATACCGGGCCGTTGCCTTGGCCGCCGCCGACCCGGCCAACCCCTACGGCGCCGCGCTGCCCTGGCCCACCTCCAGCACCGAGGGCGGCGGCAATGGCGCCACCGGCGCCCGACCGGGCCGCAAAGCCGGGGCGCTCGTGGTGCTGGTGGACGGCGAGCTGGCCTGGTTCCTCGAGCGTGGGGGACGGTCGCTACTGACGTTCACCGACGACCCCGCAGCCGGCCATGCCGCGGCCATGGCGCTGGCCGAGTTGGTCGCCAGTGGGCGCGTGGCATCCATTCTGATAGAGCGTGTCGACGGGGTACCGGCACTGCAGCCGCGCGCCGGCGGAGAACCGACGGCGCTGACTGGGCTCTCGGAAGCGGGTTTCATCCGCACGCCACGTGGGTTGCGGCTGCGGTGAGCAATGCCCGAGGGTGACACCGTCTGGCACACGGCGGCCACGCTGCGCCGGTACCTGGTGGGACGAACGCTGACCCGCTGCGATATCCGGGTGCCGAGGTTTGCCACCGTCGACCTCACCGGGGACTCGGTCGACGAAGTGCTCAGTCGGGGCAAGCACCTGTTCATTCGAGTCGGGCGGGCCAGCATTCACTCGCATCTGAAGATGGACGGTAGCTGGCGAGTCGGCCCGATTATTCAAAGCCGGGCGCCCGGGGGCCACCGGGCGCGAATCGTGTTGGAGGCAAATAGCGTTCGGGCCGTCGGCGTCGACCTGGGCGCACTGGAGGTCCTCGATCGCGATCGTGATGGCGACGCGGTCGCGCACCTGGGACCGGATCTGCTGGGCGAAGATTGGGACCCGCGGGTTGCCGCCGCGAATCTGATGGCAAGCGCGAACCGTTCCATCGCCGAAGCGCTGTTGGATCAGCGGGTGCTTGCCGGTGTCGGCAACGTCTATTGCAACGAATTGTGTTTCGTCACCGGACATCTGCCCACCACGCCGGTCAGCTCCATCACCGACGCTCATCGCCTCGTCGCGCGCGCCCGGGACATGCTCTGGGCCAACCGGTTGCGGTGGAACCGCTGCACCACCGGCAACACCAGGGCCGGCCGGCAGCTATGGGTCTACGGTCGAGCCGGACAGGGTTGCCGGCGCTGCAGCACACCCATCAGCTGCGACAACTCCGCCGAGCGGGTGGCGTACTGGTGCCCGGCCTGCCAGGTATGAACCTGGTGGAACCAAGTACCTTCCAGCGGCCTGCCGCATTTTAGGCTCCGTTAACCTTTGAGTCATCTGCGCGATGGTTTGCCTAGGCACTCTTGGTTGCGATGCTCGCAAAGTCAGCGATCATTGAGTTGCGCGGAGTCGTACGTGCTTGCGAGCATTGGCGGCCCGGGCTTGAATCTCAAAAAGACATCCGCTCTTTTGTTCCACGGGAGTATCAGAAATGACCAGTACCGGTACCGGCAATCCCGGCCCGCTGCGATCGCTGTCCGCTGCCGGCTTCGCACTGGCGGCCGCGATGCTTGGCGCGCTGGGCACAGCCTCGACCGCGCACGCTGACAGCACCGATCAAGCTTTCATATCAACGCTGCGGGCCCACGGCATCGAACACGAGTCGGAACAAACCGAGATCATGGCCGGCCACTTGGTTTGCCACCAACTCGGGATGGGCAAGACGCCGCAACAGGTCGCGACCGACGTCATGAACAGCAGCACCCTGGACGGCGACAACTCCGGGTTCTTCGTCGCCATTGCCGAAGAGGCGTACTGCCCGCAGTATCAAAGTCCGGAATGACGGCAGCCGACTTTAACTCTGTCTGATCTGTAAGTCCGGCCCGCACCTGACTAGTTGCGGGCGTGCGCCAGGAAAAACTGCGCAATGACTTCCGATGCGTCGAATGCGCGCGTGGTGGGTCCGATGACCGCCGCGGGCAGATACTGCTTGGCGCCCGGCCAGGTATGGCCCCCGTTGTCGATCTTGTAGAAGACCACTTCGGTGGAATCGGCACATGCCGAGGCATCAAAGCGGTGAACCGATGTTCCATCACCGACATCAGGTAAGTCCTGTTTCGACGGATCGCCTTGGCAACCGTCGATAGAGCGCCATTTGTCGACCATGCCGGTCGCAGAGATGGCGTGGCTGACGCCGCCGCGACCGTGCACGTCGCCACCGTTGAACGGCACCAGCGGATCGTGGGTTCCGTGCGCCGCCAGTACCGACACCGGCCGCGATGGGTTGCAGGCCACGCCCGCGCCGAGCGTGCCGGACACCGGGGCGATCGCGGCGAACACATCGGCACGTTCGCAGGCCAGCCTGTTGGACATGAATCCCCCGTTCGACATGCCGGTGGAAAAGACATGCCCGGCGGCCACCCCGTAGTCGCTCGCCAGCTTGCCCACCAGCGCGACCAGGAAACCCAGGTCGTCGATGTGGTGGCGGGCCGCCGGCGATGCTGCCCGCCCGTCCGCCCAGCTCTTGTCGTAACCGTCGGGATAGACGACCAGCAGGTTGGTGGCGTCGGCAGCGGCGTTGAAGTCGCTGAGGCCCTCCTGCCCCATTCCGGTCGCGGCGCCGCCGTGCAGGTTGAGCACCAGGCCGACGGGAGGCCCCGGCGGCACATGCACCCGATACGTCCGGGTCAGGCCGCCGAACTGAAACGTCCCGGATTGATCTCGCGCGGGGCCCGGTAGTTGGTGGGCGTCGCAGCCGACGAGGCAAACCGCGACAACTGCCAGCGACAGCAGTCGCACCCAGGGCATGCTCGTCAAGTTACCGACCGCACACGCGGATCGACGAGGAAGGGCGGGTGAATTGTGGACGAGGCCCATGCCAAGGAGATCCGCGGCGTGGGATAATCGCATCGTCCGCGGCATAACTTGCCATCCGCACTTCTACTTCTGATCGGGGAGGTTCCAGCAATGTCCACCATCCGAGCGTGCTTGCCGAGACCCGCCCGATCAGTTTTGGCCGGCTTAGTGCTGGCGGTCGCGCTACCTTGCTTCGTGGGATTGGCGACCGCGACCGCGAAGGCCGATGACGTCGATAATGCGTTCCTGAATGCGATTCAGGCCAAGGGCATCAACTTCGCTACGCCGGAAGCCGCGATCGTTGCCGGTCACGAGGTCTGCGATGAACTTGATCTCGGCAGGCAGAAGCCCGACGTGGCGAATGAAGTGATGAGCAGCAGCAACCTGGACGGCTATCGCGCCGGATACTTTGTGGGCGCCAGCATCGCTGCGTACTGCCCAAGACATCATTGATAGAGAACTCATAGACGCGAAGGCGTCCTTCTGGCGCGCCGACCGGGATGGCAACGCGTAAGCTTCGGGTGCATGTATCTCAGAGAGTGTAAGTGATCACAAAAGCGCTATTCGGTGCCTTGGGGGCCATAGTCGCGGTCAGTGTCGGAGTTGCGGTGGCCACACCGGTGAACGCGGACCCAAGCGCTTTCCGTGTCCTGAGCTGCAGCTGCGCGGGTCATATCTCGGCGCCGGCTGGCGGGCCCAGCGTGTGGGACCAAATGAATGACGGGATCGAGAACGGTCTCGCTGATTTGCAGGGCGCCGCCGGCTAACCCGCCGGCGGCTTCATCCCGCTGACGGCGGGCGGGGTATCACCGTGCCCTCGACGTCCTTACCGTAGGCGACGTCCTCGTACTTCTGCGGCTTGCGCTTGCGCCAGCCGCTGCCTGCCGAGGAGATCGGCGGCGGCATCAACGGGGGCAACGGGAAGCCGGAGTCTGCCGCGGCAAGCGGGGTCACCTGCGATGCGAGTTGCACCGGCGTTTGCGCGGCGGGCAGCAGCCCGACCACGGCAGGCGGCGCCATCAGGTTGCCGATCTTGATTCCAGCGCCCATTGCCGCAGTGGGTACCTGCGCCCCGCCAAGGGCCTGGACCGCGCTGGAGAGACTGGCCGACGCCGTTCCCAGGGCCGATTCCCCCTCCGATAGGCCCGTGCCGATTTCGGGGGCCACAGTCTGCAGCGCCTGGGCCGAAGTGTTCTGCGCTGCGTAGCTGAGCAGGTTGATGGGAAATCCGGATGAGATGAACTGGTTGGCGTACTGGTTCGCCAGCCCAAACCAGCCGGCTTGGGGGTCGAAGCTCTCAAGCGATGTCAATATCGAGGCCGCCGTCGGGGCGGCGGTGGTAGTGGTGGCGGGAACCGCGCTGGCTTGAGCGGCAGCACCCGTCGCAGTGGTAATCGAAGGCGGTGAAGTGAACTGCGACACCGGGAGAGCTTGTGCCGAGGCCGCCTGATAGCGAAAAATCGCCGACGAATTGTTCGCCCACATCTCCTGGTACAGAGCCTCCGTCGCGGCGATAGCCGGAAGGTTCATGCCGAATGCGTTCGTCGCCAGCAGGTGCACCAGCTGCGCCCTGTTCGCGATGACCACCGAAGGGTGAACCACCGAGGCCAGAGTCGAGCCGAACGCCGCCGCAGCGACCTGCGCCGACGAGCTCAGCTGCCGACACTGCTGCGCGGTGGTGCGCAACCAGGTTACGTAGGGGCCGACAGCCTGGGTCATCGCCGCTGCCGACGGACCATGCCAGGCCTCCGTCAGGGAAGACAGGACCGGGGCGTAGTCGCGAATAGAATCCTCCAGATCGGTGCCCAGCCGCTCCCACGCACGCGACGCCACGAGCCATGATCCCGCGCCGGGCCCCGAATGGATCAGCGCTGAGGTGATCTCGGGCGGCAATGTTATGAACGACATAACACCTCACATTGACTTCCGTAAGAAAACCTCTGGAACATTTGGTTGACTACTGCGGGAAAACCCCAGGAACATTGCGCGTCGCCATCTTCCGTGCGGCCCAAACGTTACCCCGGCCTGCGCCCGAACGGATATTTACGTCGGCGAAGCGTGCAAATTGTGATCAGGAGATGGCGCTGACCGCGGTCGACAATCGCGACTTGAGCGCATCCGGAATGGGGATGTATCCGTTGTCCGCCAGGCCGTTCTGGCCGGTGTCGATCGTGCTTTGCAGGAATGCCTTCACGGCCTTACCGACCTGCGGATCGGGATACTTCGAACACACGATCTCGTACGTCGCCAGCACGATCGGATAGGAACCTGGCTCGATTGGGCCGGTAGAACGAGATCGTATCGATCGCGAGGTCATTGCCCTGCTTCTTGAGGATCGTGGCCGCGCCAATCGTCTTCCCTACCGAGTCTGCGCTGATCGCGACCGGGTCCGGACCGGCCGACGTGATGATCTTGGCCATGCTCAGGTGTTGCGCCTGGGCGAACGACCACTCGTTATAGCTGATCGCCCCTTCGGTGCGCTTGACGGCCGCGGCGGTGCCGTCGTTGCCCTCGGCGCCATCGCCTGCACCGCCGTGGAACTTTCTGCCGGCACCCTTGCCCCACGTGTCGCCCGAAGCGGTATCGAGATATTTCTGAAAGTTATCCGAGGTGCCGGAGTCGTCGGTGCGGAACACGACGCGAATCGGCTCAGCCGGCAGGGTGGTACCCGCGTTCAGCACCCGAATCGCTGGATCGTTCCACCTGGTAATGGCGCCGTTGAAGATCTGCGCCGCGGTCGGCCCGTCGAGATTCAACGAAGTCAAATCCTTGACGTTGTAGGTGATGGCGATGGGGCCGAACACCACCGGCAGGTTCCACGCCTGCGAGCCGCACCGCTGCTGGGCGGCGGCATACTCGCTGGGGATCATCCGTGAGTCAGATCCGCCGAAATCGTTTTGGTTGCCCACAAAGTCGCTGATCCCGGCGCCCGATCCATTGTCCGTGTAATCCAGCGTCTGACCCGGACACGCCCGCTCAAATGCCTTGACGAACAGCGCCATCGCGTTGGCCTGGGCGGTGGAACCGCTGGCCTTGAGGGTCGGCTTGCCGCCGCAGGTCGACGTCGCCGACGACGGGCCCGTCGTTGCGCTTCCTCCGGTGGCGTTGTTGTTGCCGCCACACGCCGACAACACCACTGCAGCAATGGTCAGAATGCTCAGCGCGGCGCCAAATCGATTGATTCTCAATTCAATTCCTTTGAATGATACCGATGAGATGATCGCCGTCCGAGTAGCCGCTGCCCGTCAAACCGCTGTCTTCCTAGCAGCCATGAGGCATAGTAACAAGATTGCCCATCAGCAAATGTGCCCAGCCATCGCTGGATATCGCCGGATTCACGGTGTCAGCCACAGTTTCCGCCTGCACACGGTCCTGACAGGAGGTGACTTCGGGCGGCGGTGTTATGAAATCGATGACATATTTCATTGACTACGCGGGAAAATGCTCGGGAACATTCGGTTAACGACGCCGCGAAAAGCCCTGGAAAATTACGCGACGTCACATGCGGCCCACCCGAATTCGTAAGATCGCAGGGGCTTCGCCGCTGACTGCCGAGGCTGGCCACGATCCCCCGTGCAACTGCTGCCCGTGTGGTGGCAGGGTGTTGCTTGCGCCAACATTGGCCCTGGCTCTACCAGAATCGTCCTCGTCTCACCTTCAGTGAGTGATGGGCGGTGCGCGCATCACAATGGTTGGCACATTTCCCAGCCGGAGTGCGGCGGCGCGCCCGGCACGCAACTGGGCCGCCGATGTCGCAGTGTTCGTCGGCGCCGCGGTGCTGCTGTGGTTGGTGGTGCGCGTCGGGCGCGGAACGGCCGTGCCATGGACCGTACCGAGCGCTCCCTCGACGGTGTCCACCGACGGCCATCACCATCTGCGGGTGCCTGGCATCGTTGACGCCGGGGCGCTCGGATCGCACTGACGCTGGGCAGCCCTCAGTAGGTGGATATCTCATCCTCAGCAGGTAGAACACCGCTGTCCATGAAGATGACGCGACGGCCGATTTCCACGGCGTGGTCGGCGAAGCGCTCGTAGAAACGGCCCAGCAACGCCGTTTCGACACCGGCGGAGATGCTGTGCTTCCATTCTCGATCTATCAGCACACTAAACAAATGCCTATAGAGATCGTCCATTGCGTCGTCTTGTTCGTGAAGTTGAGCAGCTTGCTGCGGGTCGTGGGATACCAGCACCTGTTTTGCGCTGTCGCCCAACGCGATTGCCACGTTGGCCATGTCAGCGAAGCACTCGCGGACTTCCTTGGGAAGCGCATGCTTTGGATACTCCCGCTGGGTGATCTTGGCTACATGCACAGCCAACGCGCCCATTCGCTCCGTGTCGGCGATGATCTGTATTGAGCTGAAGATTTCCCGCAGCTCGCCGGCCACGGGTTGCTGTAATGCCAGCAGCGCGAACGCTTCATTTTCGATTTGCGCTCGCAGTGCCACGATGCGCTCATGGTCGCGGATAACCTGCTCAGCGCCGACGATGTCGGCCTCTAGCAGAGCCTGGGTTGCGCGCTGCATCGCCGACCCGGCCAGGCCGCACATCTCTCCCAGTTGCGTGGTCAAATCGGCTAGCTGCTTGTGATAGGCGGTTCGCATGGGTGAAACCTCTCTGAACCTGAGTTGTCGCGCGGATCTGCCGCGCGTCCACACGGCAATCATGGGCCATGGCGGTGCCGATGCGACATAGGTTTGAGCGCCCAAAATGCAATTCGCACGCATTCGATGGGGAGGTGGGCTGGCTCGTCGCCGCAGTCTCAGTGGTGCTGGCGCTGTCGTTCATTCCGTTGGCACTGAGCCGAAAGTAGTTGGCGATGCCCATCGTTCACATTTGGTACACACTGCGGCTACCCGCCGGCGCTTCCTAGCGGCCTTTCGCGGTGCACCTCGGCACTCAAGTCGCGGGTCGGTCATCATGCCCGTACCGTTGGCTGTGGGATGTCTGGCGGGTTGCACGACAATCCGCAGGCTCAGCGGGCAGGTGGTCTAGATGGAGCACGAAAATCGGTTCCAGCTCAAGCCCTATCGGTCTGCATCGGAGCATATTGACGGGGCCTGGTGGCCGCGCTCGATGCACTTGGTCGACGAGCTACCGGACTTGGTCGCGTCGGTGTCAGACCGGCTGGGGCAGGTCGTAATGGTGGGCTACCGGCGCAATGGCTGGGGCGAGACACCGCCACTGGCTGAGATCACCGGCCACACTATCGAATTGCTGGGCTTTACCAGTGATGAGCGGGCCAGTGTCATCCTGATCGGGGAGGACGGTCGTCACCTCTCACTGCACGTCATCCGGCCAGACGTCAGCGAACAGGTCGCCCGACAAGCGCTGGAAGAGGCACAGGTATGCGCCGACGCCGAAGTTGCGCCGGCCGGCCGTTCAGCAATCGGGCGATCCGTGGCCGACGTGGCAGACAAGTTGGCCCGCCACGACGCGCTCGGCGACGAGCAGCGGGCCGCACAGATCAATCGCTGGTGCGAAGAGGCCGCTGAACAATTCGTCGACGCACCAATCCAGGCCTTCGTCCCGATCCTCGTCGAACACATCGTTCGCAACCGCATGATCGAATCCAGCGCGGCAACCACGTCGGCGGCCACCGGCAACTGACCCCGGCGCACCGTCAGGCGGGTTGCGGGGCTCTGCCCGTCATCAAGTTCGTGATCGCTTCAATGTCCGCCGGGCCGGGCAGGCCCCAGTCAGGCTTGTATTCGAACAACTCGTCGACTTGTGCGGTCTTGAGGTCGACATCGAGAAGCTCGATCGCGTCGAGGGGCACCAGGGCGGGGTGGACGCAGCCACAGGCGCGGGCCAGGCACAGCAGTTCAAAGCGCAGGGTGGCGAGATAGTTTGCGCAGCGCACCGATTTCAGGGCCGGGTCCAGACCATGCTGCAGCCATGGTGACTGGGTGGCGACGCCGGAGGGGCAGCGGCCGGTGTGGCAGCGCTGGGCCTGGATGCAACCGATAGAGAACATGGCGGTTCGGGCGACGTTGATCATGTCGCAGCCCATGGCCAGGGCCAGCAGGGCGTTTTCGGGGATGCCCAGCCTGCCTGAGCCGATGAACACTACGTCGTGGTGCAGGTCCTGTTCGGCGAAGGCACGGTAGACACGGGGGTAAGCCCACTTGAAAGGTAGGGCGACATGGTCACTAAAGACGAGCGGAGCCGCGCCGGTGCCGCCCTCGCCGCCGTCGATGGTCACGAAGTCGACACCGGTGCCGGTGCGCGCCATGCGCGCTGCCAGCTCAAGCCAAAACGCCCCTTCCCCGACTGCCGACTTAACGCCTACCGGCAAACCTGTCTCGGCGGCGATGGTCTCCACCAGCTCGAGCAGTCCGTCGACATCGCGGAATGCCGAGTGTCCGGCGGGGCTCTTGCAGTCCACCCCGACCGGAACACCGCGCATGGCGGCGATTTCAGGAGTTACCTTGGCGCCGGGCAGCATGCCACCCAGGCCGGGCTTGGCTCCCTGGCTGAGCTTGATCTCGATGGCCCGGATCGACGGGGTGGCCGCCACCTGATCGAGTAAACGGGGAAGGCTGAATGTGCCGTCGTCATTGCGGCAGCCGAAGTAGCCGGTGCCGATCTGCCAGACGAGGTCGCCGCCGTTGAGGTGGTACGGCGACACCCCGCCCTCGCCGGTCGTGTGCAGGGCGCCGGCCATGGCCGCACCCTTGTTGAGCGCGGTGATGGCCGCGCCGCTGAGCGACCCGAAGCTCATCGCGGAGACGTTGACCAACGACGAGGGCCGGAAAGCCTTGGCCCGGTGGCGCGCACCGCCGAGCACCTTTGCCGCCGGCAGCGGCACGGCCGGCTCGGGATGCTCAGGTTCGCCATCGGGGGCCGACACCGGGAACGCCGCGTGCTTGATGACGGGGTAGTTGTGGACCCGTTCCAAATCGTTGTCGGTGCCGAATCCGAAGTATCGGTTGGCCAACTTCGATGACGTGTACACCCAGCGCCGCTGGTCACGACTGAAGGGCCGCTCCGAGTCATTGTCGGTGACGATGTACTGGCGCAGCTCCGGGCCAACGGCTTCGAGGATGAACCGCAGGTGGCCTATCACCGGGTAGTTGCGCAAGAGCGTGTGATGCCGCTGCCATAGGTCCCAGCTCGCGACCGCGCCCAGACTCCCGCCGACAAGGGCGGCCATGCGCCGTTTCACGCTGAACCGAAGTCCAGGTCGATTTCGGCGCTGTAGGCGCTGTAAACGCCCAGTAGGTCGCGGGCCGAGACGATGCCGGCCAGCACGCCATCGCGCTCCACCAGAATGTGGCGGATGTAGCGGTCCATCATCCGAACCGCCACTTCGTCAACCGTGGCCTCGGCATCGCACCACACCAGCTTGGTGCTGGCTATGTCGGCGGCCGGGACGGTGGCTGGATCTTGTCCAGCAGCCACCACCCGAACGATGTCGCGCTCGCTCACCAACGCGGTGGGCTGCTCGTCGTCACCGACCACAATGGCCCCGACGTCGCGCGCCACAATGGCCCTGGCGACATCGGCGACCGTGGCGTTAGCGGCGACGCGCGCCACCGGTTCGCCGGTAACGCTGGAGATCGGGATCGACCCGGGGACAGAGATGTCGGTCATGTCACCATGTTCGCCAGAGCTTGGCCACCCATCTACAGACCTAAGTCCTCAATTCGGGTGCAACAGGTAACCGACGGATTCCATCGCTCGCCGACTGTGGATCGAAGCTGCCGATACATGCGCCCAGGGCGGAGCTTTGTCAGCAGCCGGCACCCAGGGTGCGCCTGGTGATGAACTCGCGGCGCAAGCCGGTGCACGGATCGTCGAACTCGATGCGTTGCGCCAGCAATCGCAGCGGCGTGCCGAAGTCGTCGGCCGGCACATCAACAATGTTGGGGTACAACGGATCGCCGATGATAGGTATCCCGAGCGACGCCATGTGCACCCTCAGTTGGTGGGTGCGTCCGGTGCGGGGCGTCAGCCGGTACAGGCCATCCGGCGAAAACAGCTCCACCAGCGTCTCCGCGTTCGGCACACCAGGCTCGCACGACCGCTTGCAGGTGGCCCCGGCGCTTGACGATGCGGTTTCGGACAATCTGCGGCAGCACCAGCGCGGGATCGACCGCCGCCCACGCGAAGTACGTCTTGGCCACGGCACCGCGGGCGAACAAGGTCTGGTAGGCGCCGCGCAACTCCCGTCGGGTAGTGAACAGCAGCACTCCGGCGGTCAGCCGGTCGAGCCGGTGCGCCGGGCTCAGCTCGGGCAATCCCAGTTCCCGGCGAAGTCGCACCAGCGCCGTCTGCGCGACGTGCCGCCCCCGTGGCATGGTGGCCAAAAAGTGTGGCTTGTCGACTACGACGACGTCCGCGTCCCGGTGCAGGACGGGGATGTCGAAGGGCACCGGGACTTCGTCCGGCAGGTCGCGATAAAGGTAGACGCTTGACCCGGTTGGCAGCACTGTGGCGTCATCGATCACCGCGCCGTCGGCGTCGACGACTTCTCCGGCGAGAACCTTGGCGCGGGCCTGTTCGCCGAATCGGGCGGTCAGCTCGGCCAGCACCAGTCCGCCATGCAGCCGCACCCGGGCAGGCCCCAACCCGTCGCGAACCGGAAGCGGCGCGGGTCTCAATTGAGGGGCACCGGCTCGAGGATCTCGGCCCGCGCCTCGGGCGCGCTGGCCCGCAACATGTCCGCCGACACATCGTCGGGCTGGGCCTGCGAGAGGACCTCGGCCTCCACTCGCGCCGTGTAGTTCGCGACCTCACGGTCGATGTCTGCGGCGGTCCACCCCAGCACGGGAGCGACAAGGTCGGCCACCTCCCGGGCGCAGTCGACGCCGCGGTGCGAATATTCGATGGCGACACGCATCCGGCGGGCCAGGATGTCTTCCAGATGCAGGGCTCCCTCGGCAACGACGGCGTAGACGGCTTCCACCTTCAGGTAGCCCGGTGCGTCATTGATCGGACTGAGCAGGTCCGGAGTGTCGGCCGCCAAGGCCAGCACCTCGCCGATCAGCGAACCGTAGCGGTCCAGCAGATGGCGCACCCGGTATGGGTGCAGGCCCTGCAGCGCGCCGACCTTTTCGGTCTGGTTGACCAGTGCGAAGTAGCCTTCGGCGCCCATCAGTGGCACCTTCTCGGTGATCGTCGGCGCGACTCGGGCCGGGATGAACTCGGCCGCAGCGTCAATCGCGTCGGCCGCCATCACCCGGTAGGTGGTGTATTTGCCCCCGGCGATGGCGACCAGCCCGGCCGCCGGCACCGCCACGGCGTGCTCTCGGGACAGCTTGGACGTTTCGTCGCTCTCCCCGGCGAGCAGCGGGCGCAGTCCTGCGTACACGCCGTCGATATCCGCGTGGGTCAACGGGGTGGCCAACACGGTGTTGACAGTCCCAAGGATGTAGTCGATGTCGGCCTTGGTGGCCGCCGGGTGCGCGAGATCGAGGTTCCAGTCGGTATCGGTGGTTCCGATGATCCAGTGGTTGCCCCATGGGATGACGAACATCACCGACTTCTCGGTGCGCAGGATGATCGCGACATCGCTGACGACCCGGTCCCGCGGCACCACCACGTGCACGCCCTTGGAGGCGCGCACCCGAAATCGTCCGCGCTGCTTGGACAATGCCTGGATCTCGTCGGTCCAGACGCCCGTCGCGTTGACCACGACGTGGCCGCGGACCTCGGTGATCGCGCCGTCCTCGGAATCGCGGACGCGCACGCCGGTGACCCGGTCGCCCTCGCGCAGCATCGCGACCACCTGGGTGGAGCAGCGCACGACCGCGCCGTAATGGGCGGCGGTGCGTGCGACCGTCATGGTGTGCCGGGCGTCGTCGACGACGGTGTCGTAGTAGCGAATACCGCCGATCAAGGACGTCCGCTTTAACCCTGGACTTAGTCGCAATGCGCCGGCGCGGGTCAGATGCTTCTGCGCCGGAACCGATTTCGCGCCGCCGAGCTGGTCGTAGAGGAAGATGCCCGCGGCGATGTACGGGCGTTCCCAAACACGCTTGGTCAGCGGAAACAGGAACGGCAACGGCTTGACCAGATGGGGCGCCAGCGTGGTCAGCGACAGCTCCCGTTCGTGCAGCGCCTCGCGTACCAGGCCGAATTCCAATTGTTCGAGGTAGCGCAGCCCGCCGTGGAACATTTTCGACGAGCGGCTCGAGGTACCCGAGGCGAAGTCGCGGGCCTCGACCAGCGCCACCTTCAGCCCGCGGGTAGCGGCGTCCAGCGCGCAACCGCAGCCCACCACGCCGCCGCCGATGACCACCACGTCGAACTGCTCGGCGCCGAGTCGCTCCCAGGCCAGCGCGCGTTGTTGAGGTCCGAGAGTGGAAGCCGGCCAGGTCTGCGCGCTGCCCGGTGCTTGGATCGGGTTGCTCACCACAAAGGACTCCTCACTGGGGAAACTCTTGTCCGGTTACTCGTCGGTAAGTGCGCTCCGCTCCTCCTCCAAGGCTAGTTCGTCGGGCCTTGCAGAGTCGTCCTTAATCCAGATCGTCGTGCGCCATCAACCGGCGGGCGGCCTCGGTGATCGACCCCGACAACGACGGGTAAACGGCGAGGGTCTGGGCCAACTGGTCGACCGTGATGCGATTCTGCACGGCCAGGGCGATCGGCAGAATCAGCTCGGAGGCGATCGGCGCCACCACCACCCCGCCGATGATCACGCCGGCGGATTGCCGGCAGAACAGCTTGACGAAACCTTGCCGCAGCCCGGACATCTTTGCTCGCGCGTTGGTCCGCAATGGCAGCATGATGGTCCTGGCCGACACCAATCCGTCGTCGATCATCTTTTGCGACACACCGACGGCGGCGATCTCGGGTCTGGTGAAAACGGTGGCGGCCACCGTGCGCAACCGGATGGGGCTGACGCCCTCACCGAGCGCGTGCCACATCGCGATCCGCCCCTGCATCGCGGCGACCGACGCCAGCGGCAGCAGACCGGTGCAGTCGCCCGCGGCATAAATGCTGGCCACCGATGTCCGCGACACCCGGTCCACCGTCAGATAGTTGCCCCGTCCGAGCTCGATGCCTACGCGTTCCAGGCCAAGGCCAGCGGTGTTGGGAACCGACCCGATGGTCATCAGGGCGTGGCTGCCCTCGACGCTGCGGCCGTCGGTCATCGCCACCAGAACACCGGTATCGGTGCGGGTGACCGACGCCGCGCGGGCGTTTTTGAACAGCTGGACGCCGCGTTCGGCGAACGCCTCTTCCAAGACCAGCGCGGCGTCGGGGTCCTCGTAGGGCAGTACGTGGTCCTGGCTGGCCACCACTGTCACCTGCACACCTAGTTCGGTGTAGGCGTTGACGAACTCGGCGCCAGTGACCCCCGAGCCCACCACGATGAGGTGTTCTGGCAGCGCGTCCAAGTCGTAGAGCTGACGCCAGGTCAGGATGCGTTCGCCGTCCGGTTGGGCCGACGGCAGAATCCGCGGGCTCGCCCCGGTGGCGATCAGCACCACGTCGGCGTCGTGCTCGCTGACTGTCCCGTCGGCGGCGGTGGCTTTGATGCGGTGGTGGGCCAGCCCCAGTGCGCGATCGCACAGCTCGCCCCGGGCGGCGATCACGCGGACACCCGTGCTGAGCAGCTGGGCGGTGATGTCCGCTGACTGCGCGGCGGCCAGCGTCTTGACCCGGGCATGGATCTGCGGCAGCAAGATTTTGGCGTCGTCGATGTCGATGTCGAAGCCCAGTTGGGGCGCCCGGCGCAGCTCGGTGCGCAGCCAGGTGGAGGCGATGAACGTCTTCGATGGCACGCAGTCGTCCAGCACGGCGGCACCGCCGATGCCGTCGGAGTCGATCACGGTGACTTCGGTGGTGTCGGGGTGTGAGGTGGCAGCGGTAAGGGCGGCTTCGTAACCGGCCGGTCCTCCGCCGACGATCACGATGCGGGTCACCACAGCCTTTAACCTAGCTCGGTGAGGCCCCACTCCGCAGCGCGTGGGCGTACCGCGCCGAGATTGCCATCAGGGCTGTGATCCGGGCCGCAACCGCAACCACGGCCGCAATCTCGGCGCGCTCGAGGCACCGCCAATCCGTCGGGTGAATGGCGTTCGAGCGTGTGCCGTTTAAGCTTTCCCCGTGCCGCTCTACGCCGCCTACGGGTCGAACATGCATCCCGAGCAAATGTTGAAGCGCGCACCCCACTCGCCGATGGCGGGAACCGGCTGGTTGCCGGGGTGGCGGCTGACGTTCGGCGGCGAAGACATCGGCTGGGAAGGCGCCCTGGCCACCATCGTCGAGGATCCGGATTCCCGGGTGTTCGTCGTGCTCTACGACATGACGCCGGCGGACGAGATAAACCTCGACCAGTGGGAGGGCTCCGAATTCGGCGTGCACAAGAAGATCCGGTGTCGAGTGGAACGGTTGTCGTCGGACACCACCATCGACCCCGTGCTCGCGTGGCTGTACGTGCTGGACGCCTGGGAGGGCGGATTGCCGTCGGCGCAATACATCGGCGTGATGGCGGATGCCGCCGAGATCGCCGGCGCTCCAAATGATTATGTGCACGACCTGCGAACCCGGCCGGCCCGCAACATAGGCCCGGGAACTCCGACCTGACGGTTCACGTCTCGCGCCCACCTCCCGCTCGCGAGCGTGCGTGTCTGTACGCCGACACGCCGATGGAACGGGCATTCTGCGCACCCTCGCCACAGCGTCACGCGACCCTGGCATGCTCCAACCGCACTTTGAGCCGGCGGACGAGTTCGCCGGGCCGGTGCCTCACATCCTCGGCCACGATGGCGACAACTACCCATCCCAGATCCTGCAGCGCAGCAGCACGTCGACGGTCCCGGAAAAACGCCTCCGGCCCGCTGTGCCAGTCAACGCCGTCGTACTCGGCCGCTACGCGTAAATCGGGCCACGCAAAGTCGAGCCGCCAGGTTCGGCCTCTCGGATCCACGATCTGGTGTTGCAGCACCGGAGGCGGCAACCCACCGTCGATCATGACCAGACGGGTCTCGCTCTCCATCGGCGACTCGGCCTTCTCGGAGGCCAATTCGAGCAACTCGCGCGCTGTGACGATGCCACGCCGACCGGACTGTCGCCTGAGCTCCTGATGCAGCTCGTCGCGGCTGCACATGCCGCTGCGCAGCGCAGCGTCCAACGTGGCCAGGGCTCGAGGAGGACGCAGCCCACGCGCCACCTCAATCGCCGTCCACGATGGCGCGGTGGCCGACCGGCCGCTGACTGCGGCCAGTGGCGCTCCTGCCCGTCGATGCACGATCAGGCCGTCGGTCGACCGCAATTGCCGCCCGCCCGGGTTGAGCACGTGCAGGTCACCGGTTCGTTCGGTGTCAAAACCGTAGGCAGCGGCGGCGGTACCCATGCATACGGCGACCGACGTTGCGGCCGCCAAGTCCAGCCCACGCAGTCGCAGCGCGGTATCCACCTCACCGTAGCCGTAAATACCATGCCAAATCCGTTGTAGTGCACCGCAATTAACTTGACCCTCCAGGCCGCGCCGCGTGAGGTAGGTCAGCGCCTGGGCGGATGTCATCACTCCTCCTTGCGCGTCGAGCAAATGGCGGAGCTCTGCGTTCATGCCGGTTATCTTCAGCCCGTAACGGATTGTGGGTGTGCAGGAGCAAGTCCGGCTGTGGAGTACAGGCCCAGCGTGCGCAAAATGCCGGTCCACGCGGCGTGTCGCGGTACAGACACGCACACTGGCGCGGGAGTTAGCTCCCGGCGAGCTAGAGCGCGGCCGATTGCTCGATGATGTTGACCATCACCCGTAGCCCTGTCGCGAGGGCGCGCTCGTCGAGATCGAACGTCGGCTGGTGCAGATCCAACTGCGGTCCCTCGCCGGGCCACACACCCAATCGCGCCATCGCGCCGGGAATCTCCTCCAGGTACCAGGAGAAATCCTCGCCGCCCCCGGACTGTCTGGTGTCGGCCAGCGCATCGGGTCCGATGGCTTCGATCGCTTGGGTCAGGATCTGCGTCGAGACGTCCTCGTTCACCACCGGCGGCACACCGCGCCGGTACTGCAGCGTGTGTTCAATGGCCAGCGGCGACAGCAACGCATCGACGGTTTCGCGGACGATCTCCTCCAAGGCGACCCAGGTTTGCCGGCTGGCGGTGCGAACCGTGCCGGACAACACGCCGGTCTGGGGTATGGCGTTGGCAGCCACGCCGGCGTTGACCGCACCCCACACCAGAACGGTGCTGTTGCGCGGGTCGATGCGGCGCGATAGCACCCCGGGCAGCCCGGTGATCAGCGTGCCGAGACCGTAGACCAGGTCGCCGGTCAGGTGCGGGCGCGACGTGTGGCCGCCTGGCGAATACAGCGTGATCTCGATACGGTCGGCCGCCGACGTGATGGGTCCGCGCCTGATCGCGACCTTGCCGACCTCGAGCCGCGGGTCACAGTGCAGCGCAAAGATCCGCGATACGCCGGTAATCGCGCCCGCGGCGATGGCGTCGATGGCGCCACCGGGCATCAACTCCTCGGCAGCCTGAAAGACCAACCGCACCCCGACCGGCAGCTCCGGCACCGACGCCAACGTCAGCGCGGTACCCAGCAGGATCGCGGTATGCGCGTCATGCCCGCAGGCGTGCGCGATATTCGGCATCGTCGACGCGTACGGCGCGCCGGTTAGCTCGGCCATGGGTAGGGCGTCCATGTCGGCCCGCAGCGCGATCCTCGGCTGATGCTCTGGGCCGAAGTCACAGGTCAGCCCGGTCCCGCCGGGCAGCACCTTCGGGTTCAGCCCGGCATCGGCCAACCGCTCCGCGACGAACTGCGTGGTGGCGTATTCCTGGCGTCCCAATTCCGGGTAGCGGTGGATGTGCCGCCGCCAGGCAATCATGTCCTCGTAGTGGGCGGCCAACCACGATTCGGCGGCGTCGACGAGGCTCATGATGCCGCCCTGCGCTCTTGCGCTGCCATCACCCGATCGCGTTGGTCAGGGCTCTCGGCGAGGTGGACGATTGTGCGCGCCAGCATGATCGCGCCGTCGAGCACTGCGCGATCGGCGCTGGGGCCGGCGGCCGCGGCGGCAAAGGCGCGCTGGTGAACCGTTGCACCCCCGGCGTCGACACCGATCACCGGATGGATCCCCGGCAGCACCTGCGTCACGTTGCCCATGTCGGTGCTACCCATCGGAAGCCGCACCTCGAGCTCGGGCGCCACCGGCTCGCGTCCCAGTCGGCGCATCTCCTCCCGGCACACGTCGGCCAGCCATTGGTCGGGCTTCAATTCCGCGTATGCCGGTGCCGGGTCCTCGAATTCGTATTCGCAGCCGGCGGCCAGCGCGCCGGCAGCAAAGCACGAAAACATCCTGCCCTCCAGCTCGCGCAGGGAATCCGATTCAACCGCCCGCATCGCGTACTGCAACGCCGCATACCCGGGAATGACGTTGACGGCCTGTCCGCCGTTGGTGACGATCCCGTGCACCAGTTGCCCCGGGGCCAATTGCTGCCGCAGCAGCCCGACGGCCACCTGCGCCACGGTCACGGCGTCGGCGGCGTTGACCCCTAGGTAGGGCGCGACCGCAGCATGCGATTCCTTGCCGCGGTAGTGCACGATCACCTCGGACAATGCCAGCGAACGTGCCCCAGCGATGTTGGTCGGCCCGGGATGCACCATCACGGCGACTGCGACATCGTCGAACGTACCGGCCTTGAGTAGCAGCGCTTTACCGCCGCCGGCCTCCTCAGCCGGAGTTCCCAGCAGGGCCACGGTCAGCCCCAGCTCGTCGGCTACCTCGGCGAGCGCCAGCGCGGTCCCAACCGCCGACGCCGCAATGATGTTGTGGCCACAGGCGTGCCCGATTTCGGGCAACGCGTCGTACTCGGCACAGACGCCGACGACCAGGGGCCCGCTGCCGAAGTCAGCGCGAAACGCGGTGTCCAGACCACCGACGGGCGCTGTGATCGCAAACCCACGTTCGGCGACCAGCACCTGCGCCTTGGCGCAGCTGCGATATTCGGCGAACGCCAGCTCGGGTTCGGCGTGAATCGCGTGCGACAACTCGACAAGATCGGCACCGTGACGCCGCACGACATCCTCGACGCTCTCGAATGCGTTGGCTGCGGGCACTCTCGCAGTATCGCACTGAGCAGGACCGGTTCACCCGCGAACAGACGCAGACTCGCATTGCGACGCCATCGTGCGTGCGATTCCGCGTCTGCTCGCGGCTAAGTAAGCTCCGGCAGTGTGACTGAGCCTGCGCCCGATCCCGGCGAACTCGCGCGGCAGGCAGCGCACGCCATCGCCGAGCGCACCGGAGTCCTTAAGCACGACGTCGCGATCGTTCTCGGGTCTGGCTGGTCACCGGCGGTCGCCGCGCTCGGCTCGCCGACCGTCGTGCTGCCCCAAGCCGAAATCCCCGGATTCAGCCCGCCCACCGCCGTCGGGCATACCGGCGAGCTGTTGTCGGTGCCCGTCGGTGCGCACCGGGTGCTGGTGCTGGTCGGCCGTGTGCACGCATACGAGGGCCATGACCTGAGCCATGTGGTGCACCCGGTACGGGCGGCCTGCGCGGCAGGGGCGGACATCGTCGTGCTCACCAACGCGGCCGGCGGAGTGCGCCCTGACATGACGGTCGGCCAGCCGGTTCTGATCAGCGATCACCTGAACCTGACGGCGCGTTCGCCGCTGGTCGGTGCCCAGTTCGTCGACCTCACCGACGCCTACGCACCGCGGCTGCGGCAGCTCGCTCGCGAGGCCGACCCGGAGCTGACCGAGGGCGTCTACGCGGGCCTGCCCGGGCCGCACTACGAGACGCCCGCGGAAATCCGGATGCTGCGGAAGTTGGGTGCCGACCTGGTGGGCATGTCGACGGTCCACGAGACCATCGCGGCCCGGGCGGCGGGCGCCGAGGTGCTGGGCGTCTCGCTGGTGACCAACCTGGCAGCCGGGATCACCGGTCAGCCGCTGAGCCACGACGAGGTGCTCGCCGCCGGTGCCGCGTCGGCGGGCCGGATGGGCACACTGCTGGCTGAGGTCATAGGCCGGTTCTAGAAGTAGTGACGCCCGAAGAGTGGATCACCCACGACCCCGACCCGCGGACGGCCGCCGAACTCACCGCGTGTGGCCCCGATGAACTGCGCGAGCGGTTCGCCCGCCCGCTGACGTTCGGCACCGCGGGGTTGCGTGGCCCGGTGCGCGGCGGACCGGACGCCATGAACGTCGCTGTGGTGTTGCGCGCCACCTGGGCGGTGGCACAGGTGCTCACCGATCGCGGTCTGGCCGGCTCCCGGGTGGTCGTCGGGCGCGACGCGCGGCACGGTTCGGCGGCATTCGCAGCGTCGACGGCTGCAGTGCTTGCTGCCCAAGGCTTTTCGGTGCTGCTACTGCCCGGTGCCCTGCCCACTCCGGTGCTGGCCTACGCGGTGCGACACGCTGGCGCCGCCGCCGGGATTCAGATCACCGCGTCGCATAATCCGGCGACCGACAACGGCTACAAGGTGTACTTCGACGGCGGGATCCAAATCATCTCCCCCACCGACCGCCAGATCGAAACCGCGATGGCCGCAGCCCCCCCGGCCGACCAAATACCCCGCAAGCCAGTCTCGGGAGCTGACGGAGTCACCGGCACCGATTTGGTCGACCGCTACATGCAGCGCGCGGCCACCGTGCGCCGGTCGGCCGGTTCGGTCCGAGTGGCCCTGACTCCACTGCACGGGGTGGGTGGTGCGGTGGCCGTCGAGACGCTGCGGCTTGCCGGATTTGACGACGTCCACACCGTCGCGTCGCAGTTCGCGCCGGATCCCGACTTCCCGACAGTTGCGTTCCCGAACCCCGAGGAGCCCGGCGCCACCGACGCATTGCTCGCCCTGGCGTCAGAAGTCGCGGCAGACGTTGCGATCGCGCTGGATCCCGACGCCGATCGATGCGCGGTCGGCATACCCACCAAGTCGGGATGGCGCATGCTGTCGGGCGACGAAACAGGTTGGCTACTAGGCGATTACATCCTGTCTCAGGCGCAGGTCCCGGCTGCGCCCGGAACCAGGACAGTGGCCAGCACCGTGGTTTCGTCGCGGATGCTGGCGGCGATCGCCAAGCACTACGGCGCTGTCCACGTCGAAACGCTCACCGGCTTCAAGTGGCTGGCGCGCGCCGACGCGAAAGTGCCAGGCGGCGCCCTGGTGTACGCCTACGAGGAAGCGATAGGGCACTGCGTCGACCCCGCCGCCGTCCGCGACAAAGACGGCATCAGCGCCGCGGTGCTGATGTGCGATCTGGTGTCCGCGCTGAAAGGCCGGGGCGGTTCGGTTCCCGACGCGCTCGACGAGCTCGCGCGCCGCTACGGCGTGCATGACGTTGCCGCGGTGTCGCGTCGGGTCGCTGACGCCGACCAGGCAGCCGAGTTGATGCGGCGGTTGCGGGCGGACCCGCCGAGTCGACTTGCCGGGCTCATCGCCACCACCACCGACATCACCGACGCGCTGATCTTCACCGGCGGCGACGACGACATGTCCGCCCGGGTGGTGGTGCGGCCCTCGGGGACTGAGCCAAAGCTGAAATTTTACTTGGAAGTTCGCTGCGCTTTGGCCGGCGCGGGCGACAACTTGCCACTTGCCCGGGAACGAGCCCGCGCTCTGCGCGACGAGCTGGTCTCCTCGGTGCGGCACTGGTAGCTCGGGGCAAACCAGGTTAGCGGGGCCCGAACTGCCGGTCGCCGGCGTCGCCGAGACCCGGCACGATATAGGCGATTTCGTTGAGACTGTCGTCGACGGCTACGGTGAACAGCCGTGCGTCCGGTGCCACTTTTTCAAGTGCGGCAATGCCTTCCGGCGCAGCCACCACACACAGCGCGGTGATTCCCACAGCGCCGCGCCGCTGCAGCAGGCCGACGGTGTGCGTCATCGACCCGCCGGTGGCGAGCATGGGGTCAAGGACTATCACCGGCATGTCGGTCAGGTCGTCGGGCAGTGACTCCAGATAACTGTTCGGCCGGTGCGTCTCCTCGTCGCGGGCGAGGCCGACGAATCCGACCCGGGCTTGGGGCAACAGCGCAAGGGCCTGGTCGAGCATGCCCAGCCCGGCGCGCAGCACGGGTACCAGCAGCGGCGGTCTGGCCAGCCGCACTCCGAGCGTCTCGGCCAACGGCGTCCGGATCGGAAACGACTCGCGAGGCGCGTCCCGGGTGGCCTCGTAGACCAACATCGTGGCCAGGTCGCCCATGGCGGCGCGGAAATCCGTGTTGTCGGTGCGTTCGTCGCGAAGCACTGTCAGCCGGGCGACGGCTAACGGGTGGTCAACGACGTGCACATCCATGCGTTTGACCCTATATAACGATCGCGAAAAGGCTTGCTGACACGCTTGACTGCGTCCCTTCGACGAGGCGGACGCGCCCATAAACTCCCCGAGTGCGCCTCTCCAGAATCGTGTCGCGTGCGGCTTACCGAGCGCTTCGACTGGCGGGCGCGTTGATCGCCTGCCTGGTGTCAGTGATCTCCGTGCCCCCGGTGAGCCTCCGCGTGAGCCCGGCCGCGGCCGCAATGCCGCAGCCCGCGCACGTGGTGATCGTGGTCGAGGAAAACCGCGGCAACATCCTCGGCAACAAGTCGGCGCCCTTCATGACCGCGCTTGCCACCCACGGCGCAAACATGGCCCAGTCGTTCGCCGAAACACATCCCAGCGAACCGAACTATCTGGCGCTCTTTGCCGGCAGCACGTTCGGAGTGACAAAGGACTCGTGCCCGGTCGATGGCGGCAACACCCCGAACCTAGCTTCTGAATTGCTGACCGCCGGATACACGTTCGTAGGTTTCGCCGAAGACCTGCCAGCGGCCGGCTCGCCCGTCTGCAGCGCGGGCAAGTACGCCCGCAAGCATGTGCCGTGGGCCAACTTCACCAACGTGCCGCCGGCGAATTCGTTGCCCTTCTCGGCATTTCCGATGGGAAATTACGGCAGCCTGCCGACCGTGTCGTTCGTCATCCCCAACAATGACGACAACATGCACGACGGCTCGATCGCGCAGGCTGACGCCTGGCTGAACCGGCAACTGTCCGGCTACGCCAACTGGGCGGCGGCCAACAACAGCCTGCTGATCGTGACCTGGGACGAGGACGACGACTCGGATCGCAACCAGATCCCGACGGTGATCTATGGCGCGCATGTCCAGCCGGGAACCTACAACGAGCAGATCAGCCACTACAACGTGCTTTCCACCCTGGAACAGATGTACGGGCTGCCCAAGACTGGTAACGCGGGGATCGCTCCCCCGATCTCCACCATCTGGGGCCCATAGGACGTTAGTCCTGTGGCCCAGCTCCGGGCACGTTCGTCGCCCGTCGCTATTGTGTGCCGCATGGTTGCTGACCTTCTGCCCATCCGCCTGAGCCTGTCCATCGGTGACCGTTACACCGTGTGGGCACCCCGGTGGCGCGACGCCGGCGACGAGTGGGAGGCGTTTCTGGGCAAAGACGACGACCTGTTTGCCTTTGAGACCGTCCCCGACCTGGTCGCGTTCGTACGCACCGATTCAGACAACGATCTGGTCGACCATCCAGCGTGGAAGGACCTGACCTCGGCTCACGCGCACGACCTCGATCCGGCCACGGACAAGCAGTTCGACCTGATCACCGTGGAGGAGTTGGTGGCCGAGAAGCCGACCGAAGAGTCGGTGACGGCGCTGGCGGGCGCGCTGGCGATCGTGTCGTCGATCGGATCGGTGTGCGAGCTGCCGCCGGTGTCTAAGTTCTTCAATGGCAACCCGACTCTGGGCACCGTGTCCGGCGGAATCGAGAACTTCACCGGCAAGGCCGGCCACAAACGCTGGAATTCGATCGCCGAGATCATCAACCGAAGCTGGGACGACGTGCTTGGCGCGATTGAGGAGATCATCAGCACCCCCGAGGTCGATACCGACCTGTCGGCCAAGGCCGCCGACGAACTGGCCGAGGAGCCCGACGAGCCGGAGGACCCAGCCGACGAGGAGCGTGACGTCGCTGACGGGGTCGCCGAGACGGACGACACCGAAGAAGCCGGGGACGCCGAAGACACCGAAGAAGCCGGGGACGAAGAGAAGGCCCGCGCGGCCGGCGACTCCGCCGTGCTGGGCGGCGACAAGGACTTCTGGCTGCAGGTGGGTATCGACCCGGTCCGGATCATGACGGGTTCCGGCACCTTCTACACGCTTCGCTGCTACCTGGAAGATCGCCCGATCTTTTTGGGCCGCAACGGACGGATCAGCGTGTTCAGCTCCGAACGGGCGCTGGCTCGCTACCTCGCCGACGAGCATGACCACGACTTGTCCGATATGAGCACCTACGACGACATCCGTACGGCCGCCACAGACGGTTCGTTGGCGGTGGAGATCACTGACGACAACATCTACGTGCTTAGCGGGTTGGCCGATGATTTCGCCGACGGGCCCGATGCCGTGGACCGAGAGCAGTTGGACCTGGCCGTCGAACTGCTCCGCGATATCGGTGACTACTCCGAGGAGAGCACGGTGGACAAAGCCCTCGAAACGGCGCGGCCGCTGGGCAAGCTGGTGGCCTACGTGCTGGACCCCGGCTCGCCCGACAGGCCCGGCAAGCCCGCAGCCCCGTATTCCCCGGTGGTGCGGGAATGGGAGAAATTGGAGCAGTTCGTGGATTCGCGGCTTAGGCGCGAATAGGTCGTCAGGATCTGATACTTTGCCGGCCGCACCGGCCGGTTGATCGGCGCTGCGGCGTTACGGCCGGTAGCGTGTTTGAGGGGCAGTCAAGACTCTTCTTCACTGGCCGCAGCATCCGCCAGCGTTGAAGGAGGCGGCCAGACCGGGGAGGTGAGCCGATGATGGCAGCACGCGACCCGTTGTCGGCCGGGGTCGGTTCATGACGCTTCCCGGAATCGGCCCACTACCCCTGTACGGGTTCCAACGCCCGGCGATGCTGGTGTTCGCGTTGGTCCCGCTGGTCCTGCTGGGGATCTATGTCGTTGTCCAGGCTCGACGCCGACGCCGCCTGCACCGGTTCACCGAGGCGAATGTGCCCCAGTCGTTGTGGCGGCACATCCCGATCGCCGTATCGGTGCTCTGCCTGGCCCTGCTGACCGTGGCGCTGGCCACCCCGACACACGACATGAAGATTCCGCGCAACCGCGCCGTCATCATGTTGGTGATCGACATGTCGCAATCCATGCGGGCAACCGATGTCGAGCCCACCCGGCTGAAGGCTGCCGAGCAGGCGGCCAGCCAGTTCGCCAGTCAGCTGACGCCGGGCATCAATCTCGGACTTGTCGGTTTCGCGGGAACGCCGTACCTCCTGGTGCCCCCGACCCCGCAACACCAGGCGACCATTGACGCCCTAAAAAAACTGGATTATGCCGACGGCACGGCAACTGGTGAGGCCATCCTCACGGCCCTGCATGCGATCCAGGCCACGGCCATCGCCGGCGGCGACACTCCGCCGCCGGCCCGCGTCGTGCTGCTTTCCGACGGCAAAGAGAACAAGCCGTCAGATCCCAGCGATCCACACGATGGCGGGTACACCGCCGCGCGTTTGGCCAAGGATCAAGGGGTGCCAATCTCGACAATCACGTTCGGAACCCCGGGCGGCGAAATCGAGATGGCGGGCGCGCGCGTGGCTGTCCCGGTTGCCGCCGATCAGATGAAGACCATTGCCCGGCTGTCTGGCGGCCAGTCCTATACCGCCACCAACCTCGGCGAACTCAACAAGGACTATGACTCCATCCAGAACGAGATCGGGTACCGCACGGTGCCCGGTCCCGGGAGCGCTGGGTGGCTGCGGCTCGGTGTCATCGCCGCCGTGATCGCCGCGGCGTTGGCACTGCTGATCAACCGGCGACTCCCAATCTGATCGCTCAGGCGGGCAGCCTGCGATTCAGGAACAGTCCGGCCAGCACGGCGCCGGCCATGACGACGGTACCCAGCAGCATCCAGGCGAGGCTCGCGTCGCCCTTCACGGTTTCGTAGCCGATCTGCCGCTGCAGGGTCGTATAAACCTCCCTGAGCGATTCCAGGCTGTCGGCGTGGAAAGCCTGACCGTCGGTGATCTCGCAGATTTTCTGCAGGGTTTGATCGTCGACCGGAACCGGAATCGTGGCGCCCTGGTAGACAACGGTCCCGTCGGGCGTACCGAACGAGATCGTCGATATCTGCACTCCCTGATCTTTGGCGGCCCGCGCCGCGGTAAAGGCTCCCTGCGGGGCGTTAGGGTCCAGCGGCACGTTTTCCGCGCCGTCGGACTCCAGCACGATCCGCGCGGGCGGCGGACCGTCGCCGCCTCCCATGACGGAGCCAACCGTGGCGATTGCTTGCAGCGCGGTGAAAATGCCCTCTCCGGTGGCGGTTTTCGGAGCTGGCTGCAGGGTGTCGATCGCGGCTTTCACCGCCTCGCGGTTCGTCGTCGGGGCGACCAGCAGCGTTGCGTTAGCCGCAAATGCCACCAGACCGAGATTGATGGCGGGGGTCAGGTCGCTCGCGAATTGCTTGCCGGCCTCCTGGGCGGCGGCTAATCGGTTCGGCGCGACATCGGTGGCAGCCATGGACTCCGAGATGTCGATGACCAGCATCACCACCGCACGATTCAGCGGGATCCGGACGTCGGACGTCGGCCCGGCCATCGCCGTCGTCAGCAATACCAGGGCCGTGACCAGCAGGATCGTGGGCACGTGCCGCCACCGGGTGGAACCGCTTGGCGCGACGCGTTGAAGCACCTCCATGTTGGCGAACCGCAGAACCCGCCGGCGGCGCGCGTACTGCTGCGCGACATAGATCCCGACCAGCAAAAAAACGATCAGCAGGAACAAGAAGAACCAGGCGTTCTCGAAGCCCGCGAGCGACACCGGGCCCAGCAGGGGCAACCTCATTCGTCCATGATGCACAAGGCCGGCCGCTGGGGCTGCATCGCGCGTGCCAACTGAGCGCTGGGAGTCTCGGTAACGGCGCGGCGGCCGAGGCGAATAATCAAGGGTTATGACCGTAAAGCAGACGAGTCCGTGGGTTCGGCTGTGTGCCGGCGTGCTGGCCAGTGGCGGGTTGGCCGTGACCGGGTTGGGACTGGCTGGCGGGATCGCCCAGGGGGCGCCGCCCCCTGCGCCGAGCTCGCGCTGGTGTCCGGGTGATCAATGGAACCCGGTCTGGGGCAACATCTCGGACTGGGACTGGGGGCACTGCCACGACTGGCAAGGACTGGCAGGCCCGTATGGTCCGGCGGGCTGGGGTCCCTGGGGTCCTCCGCCGGCGTGGGCGCCCCCCCAGCCGCCTCCCCCGCCGTGGGCACCCGGGGCCAATATGATGTGGAATCCCACTGCCAATAGTTGGGGATTCTGGAACAACGGAATATGGACTCCGACCTAACCGACGCTGCGCGGCAACCAGCTACCTAACGGCACAGACATTCGTCTGGGAACCACCTGGATTGAGTCGTCGAGTCAGCGGGGAAAGCCACGGCCAACTGCGCGTTCAAACCCGCTGGCAGATGTCAACGTAGCGATGATTCTCGCGGCGCAGGTCCTGTCCAACTCGCACTGCGCCGACATTGCCAACTTGATACGTTGGGCTCGGATCTCAGCAACCACCGCCCACCATGGAGCGACCCTATGCGGTACCTCAGCACTGCTGGAGGTGGAGTGCGAGCCGTGTGCATGGCCGTGCCGTTACTCGCCGCCGCCGCCATGCTCGCGCCGACGGTGGCCCACGCCGATCCCGTGGGTGACTATGTCAGCCGCAACGGTAAGGCGGTGTGCGCGGAGCTCGATAAGGTCCAGGACGGGGGGGACTTTTTCAGACTCGCACTGACGGTCGCGCATGACGGTAAATTCACCATCAAGGACGCGGCGAACGTCATTGGACGGGCAGTCACCACCGATTGCCCGTCGGAAGAGCCGAAATTGAAACTAGCCGGCGGGTCGGCGGCCACTCCGCCGACTCCGCAAGCGGGGCTACCGGACCACTGATCTCCACACGATCTGGCTGTGGGCCAGAAGCGCAGCCGTCTACCGCCAAGTCATTAGGGATCTGGCTAATGGCGGATCGTCGCGCTGCTGCCATGGCGGCCGCTCATGGGGTCATGCGCCGACTTCTGGTGTTCAAGTTGCCGGATCAGCTCTCGCTTTGCATCGCTGAGAGCGCGGGTGATGTCCGGGTTCTCGGCGACTGCTACCAGCGGCGGACGGCCGGGCAGGCTGGTGCGCAAAGTAACGCGCTGCTGCTTGCCGCCGCGATCGTGCAATGACACTTCCACAACGATGTCCCGCGAATCCCATCGTCCCACCAGGTGCGGACCGAGCGTCGACAACGTCTCCGATACATGCGGTCGCTCTTTTTCTTTGAAGCCTGCGCCGACGTGAAGCACATTGACGTCGAAGGCATCTCGTTGTGTGTCGTCTGATTTCATTGTATTCATTCTCCTTTGATTGATGAGCGCAAACGGCTGACTGAACCGGAGACGCGTGCGCTCAGCGGCTCAGGGCTACAAGGAGTTCGGGTAGCGGCACGGTGGCGATCCCGATTGCGCCGTCACTGATCCCGTACGGCAGCACCAGCGTGTCGGCGTGCACCAACGCGCCGCAGGAGTAGACAACGTTGGGCACGTAGCCGTCCTGCTCGTCAGCAGCGGGGCTCAATAGCGGTTCCGGTAGCTGACCAATAATCCGTGTCGGATCGTCGAGATCAAGCAGGATCGCCCCGATGCTGTAGGTGCGCATCGGACCCACCCCGTGGGTGAGCACCAGCCACCCGGCGTCGGTTTCGATCGGCGAACCGCAGTTCCCGAGTTGTAACACCTCCCAGGCCCAGCTCGGGCTCTGGCAGGCAAGCGCGCTCGTCCAAACGGACAGATGATCGGCGTAGGCAACCGAATTCGTCTCGCGATCTGATCTCGACATGGCGGCGAAGCGACCGCGAATCCGGCGCGGAAACAACGCCAGACCCTTGTTGGCGGCGGCCGGCCCGACGATCGGTGCGGAGGTGAACGACTGGAAATCCGTGGTCTCGAGGAGTTGCTGGCTGATGTGGGATCCGCTGTAGGCCGTGTAGGTGGCATAGAAAGTTTTGGAGCCATCGTCGTCGGTGAAACGGACGAAGCGTGCATCCTCCATGCCGGCCTGCTCCGCGCCCATCGAGGGCCACAAGACCCGCTCGGAAAGCGTTATGCGGTCCGAGAATTCGACGGCATACGTCCGCTCGGCGATGCTGCGGAATGAGGAAATCGTCGCCTCGGCATGTCCGCGGGTGCTCAGATGGGTCTGGAGCTGGGCGAGTTGTTGATTGAGAGAAGCTCGGGTAAAGCTCTGGCCGAGCCTGTCGAGGACATAGTCGGCGGCCTCTCCGGCCTCGTCGAGCCTGGCGAGTTCACTGCGGAAGACGGCCGCGTCGAGCAGTGCGGGCTCTGCCGCCCCGACTGTGGCGAACGGAGCCGGGTCGTCGATCGTGACGCCGCCGGCTGCGTCGATGACGCCGGTCCGGAAACCGATGGACGAACGGTGTCCCTCGCCGACGCCCCGGACGCTCATCACGAATCGCAGGCTGCCCGCCACGGTCCCGGCCTGGTCGGGGTGGGCCACCATGCTGGGGTTGCACAGCGCCGCACCTTCAATGGCGTATTCGCTGGTGAATGTAGCTCCCAGCAACAACTTTCGTGCCTCGGAGAATTCCCTGCCGGGATCCAGCCGATCGGCGAGTTCATGGGCGTGCCGAAGGAAGGTGCCGGCAAGATCGCGGTGACGTCCGTTGAAGCGGACGACGACATCGTCTAGCGACGACCGCACCTGCCCCTCGTCCAGGGCCAGGATCCGCGCCAGAACGGCTCCCGCTCGGGACTCCTGCTGCTCGAAACCCTCCTGGCCCGGCACGAACAGTTCGGTGATGACCCGCGACGGGCTGGCCACGAGCCGCTGGGGGCAGCGCGTGACCAGCCCGGCCTGCACGGAAGTCATTGCCGCACGGTCGACAAGTACCGGGCGTGCTGCAACGTCGAGAGCACCGCCAGGCTCGACTCCGCGCCTTGGTTGCGATTCACCCCGTCGGCATGCAGGCCGTCGAATCCACCGCCGGTCTCGGGGTCCCACATGACCTGTTGCGCGTCGTTGTTGCCCATGAACCAGCCGGCGGCGGCGCGGACGCCATCGGGCCAGATCGAAGCTGGGTCAATGGTGGCGGCACGCGCGCACGCGTCGGCGAGTGTGGATACCTCGATCGGCTGCTGATCGAACGCCGGCCGTACGTCGCCCGGTCCTCTGCCTGCCGCGGGAGTGGGCGAGAGGTGATCTTCCCCCGTTTCGCATTCGAGCAGCCAACCCAAGAGATCCAAGCCCTGCTGCCGCAGCGTCCAGTCGTCAAGCGCGACGCCGGTGGCGATCATCGCCTCGGGGATAGCGGCATTCGCATAGGTGAGTCGCGGCTCAGGCCATGGCCACGCCGCGTCGCCATTAGGTTTGGCCACCGTATCGGCGTAATCGGTGAGGAGTGCGCGCGCGGCCCGGTGGTCGGGTTCGACGGAGAGGAGTTCGGCGGCGCCCAACGCTGCGAACGCCATCGCCCTGGGCCAGGGCGATCGCACTTTTGTGGCACGTTCGAACTGAATGACGGCCAACCGGCGAACCAGAGCGACGTCGCTATGAGCGGCGGCAGTTCCCAGTCCCCAGATACAGCGCCCCCACCAATCCTTCAGGGCGGGCTCATCCTCCCAACGGCGACCGCGATTCATCCGGTTTCGGCAGGGGCCGGCGTAGGATTGCGCATCGTTCAGGAATCGCACGGCCACGCCCGCAAGGCGATTGACATCGCCACTGGACTTCGGCTCTCGGGTGGCGACGACCAGAACCCGGGCCATGTCGTCGGTGCAATAGCCGTGCTCGGGCCGGGGTTCGGCAAAACAGGCATGCTCGAACGTGCCGCGACCGTCTGTCAAACGCAACAGGTGGTCGAATTTCGGTTCTGGCACGGCGCTCACACGAGCGCCGGACGCTCGGCGAGAAGGCGGTGTGCCAGATCCTGATAGGCAGTGGCCACGACCGGCCACGCCATCTGGGGGGCCAACCGCGCGGCCTCCGCGGCCATCGTCGCGGCGAGGTGCGGCTCGGTCAGCAGCCGGTGCAAGGCCGACGCCAGCGCATCCTGATCGTCGTGGTCGACGACGATCCCCGCCCCACTGGCGAGGAGCTCGACGGCATGCGGAAAGGCGGTCGCGACCACCGGCCGGCCGCTCGCAATGGCGTCGACCAAAACACCGGAGGTGACCTGATCGGTGGAGTCGTAGGGCAGCACAACCACAGCCGAGGTCTGGACCAGCGCCGTCAACGACGAGACATCCCGGTAGCTCGGGTCGAAGGCCACCGAGTCCGCTACCCCGGCTAGCCGCGCCTGTTCGGCACGGGCGTCGCGGTATGCCTCGCCGTCTGCTGCGAGAACCTTTGGATGTGTTCTGCCGGCAATCAAATAACGCGGTCGCAGCGGAAGCTTGTGCAGCGAACCCATTGCGTCGATGACCCGCTCGATACCCTTTCCCGGCCCCAGCAGGCCCCACGTCAACAACGTCGGCCTGTCCGATCGCGCCGCCGGGGCGATCCGCCTCGGAACCTTCGCACCGTGCGCGATCGTGGTGACTTTCCGGGGATCGACGTCGAAGCCGAGACACAGGCGTTGCCTGGCCGCCTCCGACATGACAACCACCTGCGCCGCCATCGCGGCAATCTCCTCGAGCACCGAACGCTGATGCGGGGTCGGGTCTTTGAGGACGGTGTGGGCGACCACGATCGACGGGATGTGCAGCCCGCCAATGATGTCCACGACTTCGTCGCCGTCGACACCACCGTAGATGCCGTACTCATGCTGCACGACCGCGACGTCGCTCTCGTTCAGCAATGCGCAGGCTGCAGCCGCGGACGTCGCCGAACCGTTGACCAGCTCGCCGATCACCCGAGGGTCGGAACATAACGAACCGTCGGCCACCCGCACGACGCTGACATCAGAGCCATTCGCGCACAAACCTTTTGATAAGGCTGCACTGAACGTCGCCAGCCCACACGGTGTCGGTGGATACGTACTGAGAACGCCGAAACTCGCTGAGCCGGAAGGGTCTTGCCCAATGAGAGGAACATTCGATAATTCAAGGGTGGATGGAGCGCTCAAGGTGATCCCAACGACGGTTGTCACCGGCGTGTCCGGCGCGAGCTGCTGCTCTTCTTGATCAGCGGCGGACAGCTGACCCCATCCGGGACTGGCTGGGTTCCCAACCACACCAACACTACACTCGATCAGCGGCTACCGCGCATCGGGCCCCGCCAAGATGCGCAGGCCAACGGCGTCCCGACTGATACCGGCGTCGGCACTCTCAGCCGTCAGGTGCCGCTCGGCTTGCTCAGGCGTGTAGCCCTGGCCGATGAGGGCCCCGATAGCTTGGTTGATGACCGACACCTCGAAAAGGCTTGTTGCGGGGCCCTGTTCGGCGGCGGCCGGCAGGTGCTGATCGAGGACGAAGTCAGTCAGGGCCCGGGCGGTGAGCCACGCGAGGTCCGCGGCCAAGTCGACAAAGGTTCCCGGCGACCCCGCGTACAAAATGACGACCACCGCCAAGAGAAGACCGGCATCGCCGACACCTGGCAGTGCCAGCCTCAACGAGGTGCGGACATCACCCGTCCCGACACCCTCGACGAATGTGGTGAACGCGAACGGCGGATCACTGCCGTCGACGATCACGCTCAGACCCAGGAAAGTGGGTATTGCGGCAGTGGCATTGGCCGTAAGCTGGCGCAGACTATGAGCGAGGTCGGCGCCGGGCTCATCCAAAGCCGCGGTGAGAATGCCCAGGTCTGCGGCCAGGGCCGCAGCGATCTTCACAAGAGGATTGCTCCGCTGCACGCTCCCGAGCGCGATCGAGCCTGCTGGCGCCGCGCATAGCCGGCTGGCGTACGCGGTGAGGATTACGAGACGCGAGTCAGGACCCGCATCGTCATTGCATCCCCAGTTGTCACGGTACGCCGATTTGGCTTTCCGGATCATGGCGGGCGCGGGCGCGGGCGCGGCGCACGGCTTCATCGACAATGCGCTGGGCCACATCGGCCAACTTGCGGTGCTCAGATTGGCTCATCGCCCGCAACTGGGCGAACGCGTCCTCGGCGCTGCGCCCTGTACGTCCGCGGATGAGGCCGATCGCTTGATCGATCACCGGGCGGGTGGACAACGCCGCCTGCAACTGGACAGAGAGAGCAAGCGCGTCCGCGAGGATCTGCGCGTTGTACACGGCAACAGCCGCCGGTTTGGCGAACAACTCCCCGAGTTGGGCGGCGTGCTCATCGAAAACGTCTTTGCCGTGGGCATATACGTTGATCGCCCCGACCACCCGATCGGGCAGCAACAGCGGCAGCGACAGCGCGCTGTGCACCCCCAACCGACCCACGCGCGGACCGAACCGCGGCCACATCTTCTCCCCACCCAACGACCCGGAGCGCACCGTGCGACGTTCCCGCGCCGCCGTGATGCACGGCCCCTCATTGAGGGTCACGTACTGGATTTCGTCAATCTCGGCGACAAAGGGAGCGCTGGCCGCTAACGCGGCGACGATGTTGTCCGCCCGGTCGAGATTCAGCAACGTCACCCCGGCACCGTCGGCCCCGGGTATCGCGCGCACAGCGAACGTCGCCACCTCCTCCAGTAGCTCGGGCAAGCGCCGATGATCGCCGACCAGACCCGCGAGGCTGGCGATCCCCGCCTGCAAATCGGCGTCGTCGGCACTGAGCTGGTCCGATGTCCGCGACCCCAGCGGGGGGCTTACAGCGTCCTCGGTGGGCTCCACCATCGCCAGTTACCTACTTCATAGTCCTTCTGGAACCCGACATCACCAGCGTCCAGACCTAGACCCAGGGCGCACTCGCCGCGAGATGAGGTCCATCTTACTAGGGCGAAATTGGCTCGCCGATCTAAGGCGAGGTTGGCTGCCCGATTGGACCTGCGCGGAACCACCACCCCCGGTGTAACGTCATGGGTGCTGAGAACCTCAGCTGGTCTGGGACGAGTTTGGCCGTACGCTGCTGAACCCAAGGAGTATTGACTCCGAGCCTGGCATTTCGGTGATCGCGGGCACGACAGGATCACCATGACCTACAAATTATTAGCCAGTTCCGCTCCGTCAGTTCTTGCTACTTTCACTGTCTCCACGCCGGGCAACGACCGCTTAGCGCGATTGGACGCTCGATGGGTGAAGTCGCCGGTGACCATCATCTGCGCCCACGGCGAGATCGACCAGGCAAACGCACACACCCTCACCGAGTATTCACTTGCCTACCTGGCGCGTCACCGCGAGCTGATCCTCGATCTGACCCACCTGGAATTTTTTGGCGCCGCAGGCTTCTCGGCCCTGCACAGAATCTCGGTAAGCTGCGCGCACGCTGGAATAGACTGGGCGTTGGTACCTGGTGCTGCGGTATCCCGAATCCTACGAATCTGCGACCCGGACGGCTTGCTGCCGTCCGTCGATACTGTCAGTGCGGCACTGGCCAGCCTCCAAGGGTCGGCACCCGATGCGGACCACCGCGGACCAGCAACCTCAATATGCGATGCAATTTCCAACTGAAATTATCGTGGGGCATTGCGTTACGCAATCATAGTTTCTTTGCCAAACGCATTTCAGCGTAGGCAGCTCAATTGTTCTCCGACAACAATTAGCCGCCAAACCCTGATGATCAAAACCCTCTTGGCTGCTAGTTAAAACTCTTGCGAGGGCATCGCTCGGTCCGTGAGTTGCACATGGAAAAACCCCTGAGGAGTCAGGCTCCTGCGATGAAGCAGGAAAATCGCCCTTTAACCCCAGGGGTTTTCGCGTCTAGTCGTTAGACGGCGGTCACTCCGACCGCCTGAGGCCCCTTGTCGCCCTGGGTGATCTCGAACTGGACTCGTTGATTCTCGTCAAGCGAACGGAAACCGCTTCCTTGAATCTCAGAATAGTGGACGAAAACATCTTTTTCGCCGCCGTCAGGGCTGATAAAGCCGAAGCCTTTTTCGCCGTTGAACCATTTCACGGTTCCTTGTGTCATTCGTGATTCTTTCTCTTTCAACAGGATGTAATAGCCATACACCCAGGATAAATTATAACACAATCAGAAGAATCCGCGTTGTTGGAAGATGCCGATAAGCTTCGGAGCCGCCCAGTGTTCTTCAAGTGTTTTGTTGACTAGCCGATCAATACCGCATACCGGGGCTTGATCACCTCGTCGATGATCGCCAGCCGCTCGTCGAAGGGGATGAAGGCCGATTTCATCGCATTGATGGTGAACCTCTCCAGATCACTCCACCCGTAGCCGAACGCTTCCACCAACCGGTGCATCTCGAGACTCATCGAAGTGTCGCTCATCAGCCGGTTGTCGGTGTTGACCGTCACCCGGAACCGGGCCCGTGCCAGCAGATCGAAAGGGTGGTCGGCGATGCTTTTGACCGCGCCGGTCTGCACGTTCGAGCTGGGGCACAGCTCCAACGGAATTCGCTTGTCCCGCAGGATCGATGCCAGCCTGCCCAACCGGATGCCGGCGCCTTCGAGAATCTCGATATCGTCGACGATTCGCACGCCATGCCCCAGCCGGTCGGCGCCGCAGAACGCGATCGCTTCGTGGATCGATGGCAGGCCGAACGCCTCGCCCGCATGAATAGTGAAGCGCGCGTTGTGATCTCGCATGTACTCGAAAGCATCCAGATGCCGCGTCGGCGGATTGCCGGCCTCGGCGCCGGCGATGTCGAATCCCACTACTCCCTTGTCCCGGAACCGGATCGCCAGCTCGGCGATCTCCCGGGACACCGCGGCGTGCCGCATGGCGGTGACCAGAAGGCGCACCACAATGGGGCGGCCCGCGGCGGCGCAAGCCTTTTCGCCGTCGGCGAACCCGGCCAGCACGCTGTCGACGATCTCGTCGAACCACAGCCCGCGGTCGATGTGCAATTCGGGCGCGAAACGCACCTCGGCATACACCACGGAATCGGCGGCCAGGTCTTCCACGCACTCGTAGGCGACGCGATACAGCGAATCGGGTGTCTGCATCACCGCTACGGTGTGCGAAAACGGCTCCAGGTAACGCTCCAGCGAGCCGCTGTGCGACTGGGTGCGAAACCAGGTGGCCAGCTGGTCGGGATCGGTCGTGGGCAGTCCGTCGTAACCGGTCTGCCCGGCGATGTCGATCACGGTTGCCGGTCGCAGCCCGCCGTCGAGGTGGTCATGCAGCAGCGCCTTGGGCGCTTTTCTGATCTGCTGCAGACCCAGAGGCGTGGTCACTAGACGATCCGATCGATGATCAGCGGCCGCGGCACCGGTGGTGCGTCGCCGATGCTCCAGCCGCCGTCCAACTCGGCAATCGCGGCGCCGATGCGTTCCGGCGTGTCGGTGTACAGGGTGAACAGCGGCTCACCGGCCGCGACGGGTTCACCGGGACGGCGATGCATCCTGACGCCCGCACCGAACTGCACCTGCCCGCCCGGGCGGGATCTGCCCGCGCCGAGCCGCCAAGCTGCCAGCCCCACTGCCATAGCGTCGATATTGCCCATTGTGCCGCTTCGGTGGGCGACCACGGTCTCTGAATGCGAACCAATCGGCAACGGTACTGACAAATCACCGCCCTGCGCCGCGACCAGCCGGCGGAATCGGTCCATCGCGGTGCCGTCCCGCAGTGTCTGGCCGGGATCACGGCCGTCGATGCCGGCGAGCTCGAGCATCTCTTCGGCCAGCCGCAAAGTCAGCTCCACCAAGTCGAGCGGGCCGCCGCCGGCCAGCACTTCCAGCGCCTCGGCAACTTCGAGCGCATTGCCCACGGTCGTGCCCAGCGGGCAGTTCATGTCGGTGAGCAGCGCGCGGGTGGGCACCCCGTGCGCGGCGCCCAGCTCGACCATGGTGTGCGCGAGATCGCGAGATTGCGCTTCGGAGTTCATCAACGCCCCGGCCCCGACCTTCACGTCGAGCACCAGCGCGCCGACTCCCTCGGCCAGCTTCTTGCTCATCACCGAGCTGGCAATGAGCGGCAGCGATTCGACCGTCGCGGTGATATCGCGCAACGCGTACAGCTTCTTGTCGGCCGGTGCCAGCTGGCCGGCGGCGAATATCGCCGCACCGATGTCACGCAGTTGTTGGCGCACTCGCTGGTTGGAAAGATCTGCGGTGAAGCCAGGGATGGACTCCAGCTTGTCCAGAGTGCCGCCGGTATGACCCAGCCCTCGACCGGATGCCTTGGGCACTGCGGCGCCGCAGGCCGCGATTATCGGCACCAACACCAGTGTGGTCTTGTCTCCAACCCCACCGGTGGAGTGCTTGTCGACGGTCGGCACTGCTTTTCCGCACCGACCGCCGCTGCGCAGATCGCTGAAGTCCATCAGTTCACCGGACTTCACCATCGCCGTGGTCCAACTGGCGATCTCGCCACGGTCCATACCGCGCCAAAAAATCGCCATCAGCAGTGCCGACATCTGTTCGTCACCGACCCGGCCGTCGGTGTACGCCTCGATGACCCAGTCGATGGCGGCCTGGGACAACCGCCCGCCGTCCCGCTTGGTCCTGATCACGGTCGGCGCGTCGAATGTGAAGTCGGTCAAGAAAATTCCCCGGCTTCCCAGGGCAGGTCGGCGGCGAAGGCATCGGGCAGCAGGTCGTCAAGCCGACGGGGCCCCGCCGGATGGTCGATCAGCAATTCGGGACCGCCGTGCTCGAAAAGCAGTTGCCGGCATCGCCCGCACGGCATCAGCGGCGAGCCGGCTGCGTCAACGCACACCAGCGCGACCAGCCGGCCGCCACCGGTCGAATGCAGCGCGGAGACCACGCCGCACTCGGCGCACAGAGTAAGGCCATATGAGACATTCTCCACATTGCATCCGGTGACCACCCGGCCGTCGTCGACCAGCGCAGCCGCGCCCACCCGGAATCGCGAATACGGCGCGTAGGCTCTCGCTGATACCTGTATTGCCTCATCCCGCAACATATTCCAATCGATATCAGGCATACCGAAACCCCGCTCACCGAATGGACCAACTTACGAAAGCCAACCCTAGCTCTGAGGCGACCCATCGTCTGGATCGGCCTGTTCGTACCGCCCCTCCGCATTTGCCGGGCTAGGGTGAATTGCCCGGTTTTAGACTCCACGAAGGCGGTGAGGACAGGGTGAGCAGGCAGGCGACAACCGCGGACCCGGCAACACGACCCGCATCGTCCCGCAAGCGGCGGCCACCACGGACCCTGTATCGGGGAGATCCCGGTATGTGGTCGTGGGTGTTGCATCGCATCACCGGCGCCACGGTTTTCTTCTTCCTGTTTGTCCACGTCCTGGATACCGCGATGTTGCGGGTGAGCCCGCAGACCTACAACGCGGTGCTGGCGACATACAAGACCCCGATCGTCGGGCTGATGGAGTTCGGTCTGGTCGCCGCGGTGCTTTTCCACGCGCTGAACGGGATCCGGGTCATCTTGATCGACTTCTGGCGGGAGGGCCCCCACTACCAGCGCCTGATGTTATGGATCGTCGGGGTCGTGTACCTGCTGCTCATGGTTCCGGTCGCGGTGGTGCTGGGCGTGCACATGTGGGAGCACTTCCGATGAGCACCCCCGACTTGCAGCTTGGTCCTCAAAACTCCAGAAGTGAGACAGCGCCGATACTGCAACGCAGCCACGACCGGCCGGCCAGCCTGGACAATCCGCGCTCACCGCGGCGTCGAGCCGGCATACCCAACTTCGAGAAATTCGCGTGGCTGTTCATGCGGTTTTCCGGTGTCGCGCTCGTCGTCCTGGCGCTCGGGCACCTGTTCATCCTGCTGATGTGGGACAACGGCGTATACCGCGTCGACTTCAACTATGTGGCGCAGCGCTGGGGTTCGCCGTTCTGGCAATTCTGGGATCTGGCGCTGCTGTGGCTGGCGCAGCTGCACGGCGGCAACGGTCTGCGCAACATCATCGACGACTACAGCCGCAAAGACAGCACCCGTTTCTGGCTGACCAGTTTGCTGCTGTTGTCGATGGGGTTCACGTTGGTGCTGGGCACCTACGTGCTGATGACCTTCGACCCCAACATTTCCTGATTGAAGGAGGGGTCCTGATTGAAGGAGGGGTCCTGATTGAAGGAAGGGGTCCTGATTGAAGGAGGGGTCCTGATTGAGGCGAGTCCTGATTCGAGGAAGGCGACCCGGTTGATCCAGCAACACCGATACGACGTGGTGATCGTCGGCGCGGGCGGCGCCGGCATGCGAGCCGCCGTCGAGGCGGCCCCCCGGGCGCGGACCGCGGTGCTGACCAAGCTCTACCCCACCCGAAGCCACACCGGCGCCGCTCAGGGCGGCATGTGCGCCGCGCTGGCCAACGTCGAGGACGACAACTGGGAGTGGCACACCTTCGACACCGTCAAAGGCGGCGACTATCTCGCCGACCAGGACGCGGTGGAGATCATGTGCAAGGAAGCCATCGACGCGGTGCTCGACCTGGAGAAGATGGGGATGCCGTTCAACCGCACCCCCGAAGGCCGCATCGACCAGCGCCGGTTCGGCGGCCACACCCGCGACCACGGCAAAGCGCCGGTACGCCGGGCGTGCTACGCGGCCGACCGCACCGGCCACATGATCCTGCAGACGCTCTACCAGAACTGCGTCAAGCACGACGTCGAGTTCTTCAACGAGTTCTATGCGCTGGATCTGGTGCTCACCCAGACCCCGACGGGCCCGGTGGCGACCGGCGTGGTCGCCTACGAGCTGGCGACGGGCCGGATCCACGTCTTCCACGCCAAGGCCGTCGTGATCGCGACCGGCGGCTCGGGCCGGATCTACAAGACGACGTCTAACGCGCATACGCTGACCGGCGACGGCATCGGCATCGTGTTCCGCAAGGGACTTCCTTTGGAGGACATGGAGTTTCACCAGTTCCACCCAACGGGACTGGCCGGCCTGGGCATCCTGATCTCCGAGGCGGTGCGCGGCGAGGGCGGCCGGCTGCTCAACGGCGAGGGCGAGCGCTTCATGGAGCGCTACGCGCCGACGATCGTCGACCTCGCCCCCCGCGACATCGTCGCCCGCTCGATGGTGCTGGAGGTCCTGGAGGGTCGCGGCGCCGGCCCGCACAAGGATTACGTCTACATCGACGTCCGCCACCTGGGTGCAGACGTGCTGGAAGCCAAGCTGCCCGACATCACCGAGTTCGCGCGCACCTACCTGGGTGTTGACCCGGTCAAGGAGCTGGTCCCGGTCTACCCGACCTGCCACTACGTGATGGGCGGCATCCCGACCACCGTCACCGGCCAAGTGCTGCAGGACAACACCTCCACTGTCCCGGGTCTATACGCGGCCGGCGAGTGCGCCTGCGTCTCGGTGCACGGCGCCAACCGGCTGGGCACCAACTCGCTGCTGGATATCAACGTGTTCGGCCGCCGGGCCGGCATCGCCGCCGCCAGCTACGCGCAGTGCCACGACTTCGTCGAGATGCCACCGGATCCGGCTGCGATGGTTGTCGGCTGGGTCGGCGACATCCTCTCCGAGCACGGCAACGAACGCGTCGCCGATATCCGCGGCGCGCTGCAGCAGACGATGGACAACAACGCCGCGGTGTTCCGCACCGAGGAGACGCTGAAGCAGGCGCTCACCGACGTCCACGCACTCAAAGAGCGCTACTCCCGAATCACTGTGCACGACAAGGGTAAACGTTTCAACAGTGACCTACTGGAGGCCATCGAACTGGGCTTCTTGCTGGAACTGGCCGAAGTCACCGTGGTGGGGGCTTTGAATCGCAAGGAATCCCGCGGCGGCCACGCGCGTGAGGACTATCCGAACCGGGACGACACCAACTACATGCGCCACACGATGGCCTATAAGGAAATTGGGGCCGATCAGGAAATTGGGGCCGATAAACAGGGCGCCGAGCTGCTCAGCGATATCCGGCTGGACTTCAAGCCCGTCGTGCAGACCCGCTACGAACCCAAGGAACGGAAGTACTGATGGCCGCTTTCGAACAAGAAGGGGCAGCGGCGTCAGATCAGCCCCTGCCGCCGATCCCGGACGGTGCGGTGATGGTGACGGTCAAGATCGCCCGGTTCAATCCGGACGAGCCGGACGCGTTCGCGGAAACGGGCGGCTGGCAGAGCTTTCGGGTGCCCTGCCTGCCCAGCGACCGGCTGCTCAACCTGCTGATCTACATCAAGGGCTACCTGGACGGCACGCTGACCTTCCGGCGATCCTGCGCCCACGGGGTGTGCGGGTCAGACGCCATGCGCATCAACGGCGTCAACCGGCTGGCCTGCAAGGTGCTGATGCGAGACCTGCTGCCGCAAAAGCAGAAGCCCGGAAAAGCACTGACCATCACGGTTGAACCTATCCGCGGGCTGCCGGTCGAGAAGGACCTGGTGGTCGACATGGAGCCGTTCTTCGACGCCTATCGCGCGGTAAAGCCGTACCTGGTCACCAGCGGCAACCCGCCAACCCGGGAGCGGATCCAAAGCCCGACCGACCGCGCCCGCTACGACGACACCACCAAGTGCATCCTGTGCGCCTGCTGCACCACCAGCTGCCCGGTGTTCTGGAGCGAGGGCAGTTACTACGGTCCGGCCGCGATCGTCAACGCGCACCGCTTCATCTTCGACAGCCGCGACGAGGCCGCCGCCGAGCGCCTCGACATCCTCAACGAGGTCGACGGCGTGTGGCGGTGCCGAACCACGTTCAACTGCACCGAATCCTGCCCGCGCGGCATCCAGGTGACCAAAGCGATCCAGGAGGTCAAGCGCGCCCTGATGTTCTCGCGCTGAGTTCTCTGCGCGAGCAGACGCAAAAGCCCCCGACACGCCGCGCGTTTGGGGGCTTTTGCGTCTGCTCGCTAGCGTCGATGTCGACTAACTGGGCGGGAGCTTCAGCACGCGGTTGTTGCCCGTGTCGACGATATAGACATTCCCGGCGTTGTCGACGTCGATGCCCTGGGGATGGTTGACTCCGCTGAACGGCAATGTTTTTGACGTGTTGGAGGCCGTGACAAACTTTGTGACCCGATTGTCGTGGCTGTCGGTCACGTACACGTTTCCGCTGGTGTCGACGGCCACATCATCTGGACGTCCGACTACAAAGGGCAACGCGGTCGGAACCGTCGCCGCCCACGGCAGTTTCAGCACCCGCTCGTTGTCGCGATCGATGACGAAGAGGGCGCCGTCGCGATTCACCGTCACGGCCGAGGGACACGCTAGGGCGCTGAACGGCAGCTCCGTCTGCTCGGTCGAATGCGCGCGCAGCGCCACCACCCGGTTGTGCGTGGAGTCGGTGACAACGACGGCGCGGTCGTTGTCGGGGTCGCTCGAATCGACCGCCACACCCGTGGGTTCCCCAAGATCGGTGAAGGGCAGCACGATCGGGCTGGTCGACCCCGCCGTCAGCTCCAGCACCCGATGCTCGGCGGGCTCGGTGATCACTAAGTCACCCGCGTCGTCGACCGCTATATCCTCGGGACGGTCCAGGCCGGCTAACGGCACCACGGTCTGGCTGGTCGAGCCCGCGGCCAGTTCCAGCACCCGGTTGTTGCCGCTGTCGGTGACGTAGACGTCGCCCTTCGCATCGACCGCGATCTCCTCAGGGTTGTCGAGACCGGTAAACGGCAGCACGACCTGCCCCTGCGGTTTCGCCGAATGGAACGGGAATTGGTTGGTGATCCGCAAGAATGCGGCAACGGCGACTACCACGACTACCCCCACGGCGGCGAGGGTCAGAACAGCGCCGCGGCGACGGGTGCGTGGTGGGGACGGGATCGTGGGTGCGGTGGCCTCCTCGTCGGGGATGGCAAATTCGCCAAGGCGGGCGGGAATTGGCGGCGCAGCGTGGACGTCGGTGAGGGCCGCGCGGGCAGCCACAGCCAGTTCGTGTGCCGACTGGTAGCGGTCATCTGCTTCCTTCGCCATGCCCCGTGCGATCACCCCGTCGAACGCGGCCGGTATCGCGGGGGCGAGGCTGCTGGGTTTGGGCGGCTCGTCTGTGCGATGGGCGGCGGCCAACCCCTCCACACCGCCACCGCTGAACGGCAACCGCCCGGTGAGGCACTCGTAGAGCACACAGGTGAGCGAGTACACATCCGCACGAGCGTCGACGGACTTTCCGGCGGTGAAACGCTCCGGGGCCATATACGCCGGACTTCCCGGTGCGACGTTGGTGAGCGTCAAGCGACCGGCACTGGCCTCGTGAACGAGTCCGAAATCAATGAGGTACACAAAATCTTCGCCGACCATCAGCAAGTTCGACGGCTTCACATCGCGGTGCACCAGCCCGGACTTGTGCGCCGCATCCAGCGCTGCGGCAACCTGTTCGACCACCCGCACGGCCTTCTGTGGACTCATCGGTCCATCGCTCTTGAGAACCTTGTTCAGATCGACGCCGTCGATGATCGGCATCACCAGATACAGCCGCCCGTCGAACTCACCGGTCTCGTAGATCGGGATGATGTTCGGGCTGGCCAGCCGGGCCGCCGCATAGGCCTCGCGGCGAAATCGCTCCTGAAAGCCCGGCTCGGCAGCCAGTTCCGGCTGCAGCAACTTGATGGCCACATCACGGCCCAGCGCGGTGTCGTGGGCTCGATAGACCGCGCCCATACTGCCCTGACCGAGCTTTTCGAAAAGCCGATAGCGACCGAACTCCACTTCCTTTGTCCCCACCGCCCCCGAAGCATCGGCAGCGGCGGTGGCGGTGAGTGCGTTATGCGTGGCAGCGGCCAACTCGCGGGCCGTCTGATAACGGTCATCGGGGTCTTCGGCCATGCCGCGCGCGATCACCCCGTCGAATCCCGGCGGAATCGCCGGGTCGACATCAGTAGGTTTGGGCGGCCCGTCCTCGCCCGCAACGGCGGGCTGACCGGTCAGGCACTCATACAGCACAGCGGTCAGAGCGTAGATATCGGTGCGGACGTCGGCGGTATCGCCGCCAGGCGGTGTGGCTCCGAAATCGATCAGGTACACGAACGCGCCGCCCACCAGCAAACTCGAGGCTTTGATATCGCCATGCACCAGCCCAGCCACGTGGGCGGCTTCCAGCGCAGAGGCAACCTGCACGATTACCCGCGCCGCCACCGCCGGGTGCGTTGGGCCATCGCGGCGTAGCAAGTCTTGCACTGTGATGCCGTCGGGGACGGCGGGCATCACCAGATAGAGCCGTCCTTCGATCTCGCCGGCCTCATAGATCGGAATGATGTTCGGGTCGTTGAGCTGCGCCGCGATGGAGATCTCACGCCGGAACCGCTCCTGACAGCCCGGCTCGGCAGCCAACTCCGGCAGGAGCACCTTGATAGCCACGTCGCGGCTCATCATCGTGTCGTGCGCCATATACACCGTGCCGGTGCTGCCAGATCGGAGCACCGCGAGCAGCCGATAACGCCCGAAGACCTCGCCGTCCACCCCGTCCACCGCAAGCCTCCTCTGAGCACACGAAGTGTGCCTGGATGCTACCAACCTGTCGAGCTCAGGTCCGCCTTCACCGAAATCGCCTACCGCGCCGCTTCGCGCAGCGGCGAGCCGGTGAATTTGTCGGGGTTGGCGACATCCCATATCGCGCAGACTTTTCCGTCTCGCACCGTCATGGCGGTAATCCGCGGCGACATCGGCCGTTGCCCATCGGTAGCCGGAAAACCAGCTGTGTAGGCGCCCAGTTCACCGTTGACCAACGCCAGCCGATTCGCGGTGACGAACAGCGGGCCATAGCGGCGGGCCAAGCCGAGCATGAACCGGGCCACCTTGTCCGGCCCGCGGATGACCTGAACCGCCGTCGAGGCCTTGCCATTCGAATCGCCGGTCAGGATCACATCGGGATGCAGCAGCGTCACCACGGCGTCCAGGTCGCCGGCGGCAATGGCGGCCATCAGCTTGCCGACCAATTCGTTGTGGGCGGGGTCGGGGTTGGGTGCCGGCTCCGCGGCGAGTGCCCTGCGGGCCCGCGAGGCCAGCTGCCGGGCGGCGGCCTCGTTGATTCCCAGCACGTCGGCCACTTCGGCGAACGGCACGGCGAAACCGTCGTGCAGCACGAAGGCGACCCGCTGATCGGGGTTGAGCCTTTCCAACACCACCATGGCCGCGAACCGGGCATCCTCGCGGGCCACGACCACAGCCAAGGGGTCAGTATCTTGAGAATCTGAGAAGCCGGTAACCACCGGTTCGGGCAGCCAGTTACCGGTGTAGGCCTCCCTGCGGTGCGCAGCCGACCGCAACCGGTCCAGACCCAGCCGGCTCACCACGGTGGTCAACCAGGCGCGCAGGTCCGTGATCACCGAGTCCTGCCTGTCCCAGCGCAGCCAGGCTTCCTGGACGATGTCCTCGGCGTCGGCCACGGTTCCCGTGAGCCGGTATGCGACCGCCATGAGATGCGGCCGCAGCGATTCGAATTCGGTGACCTGCGTTGAGGTCATGGCCCGAGCCTAACGTTAGGCTCGCGGGCAAGATGACCGAGAACCTGTCGACAAAGGCTGATCGCTACCTGTGGGGCCACTTCGCCCGGCACGGCCCGGGAATCACGCCGCCGATCATCGCCCGCGGCGAGGGTGTCAACATCTTCGACGACCGCGGCAAGAGCTACCTGGACGCACTGTCCGGGCTGTTCACCGTGCAGGTCGGTCACGGGCGGGCCGAACTAGCCGAGGTCGCCGCCCGGCAGGCGAGCACGCTCGAGTTCTTCCCGCTGTGGGGATACGCGACCCCGCCCGCGATCGAGCTCGCCGAGCGCCTCGCGCACTACGCGCCCGGCGACCTGAATCGGGTGTTCTTCACCACCGGCGGCACTGAGGCCGTCGAGACCGCCTGGAAAGTAGCCAAGCAGTACTTCAAGCTCACCGGGAAACCCGGCAAGCACAAAGTGATTTCGCGGTCGATCGCCTATCACGGCACCACCCATGGCGCCTTGGCGATCACCGGGCTGCCGTTGTTCAAGGCTCCCTTCGAGCCGGTGGCACCGGGTGGCTTCCGGGTCCCGAACACGAACTTCTACCGCGCGCCGGAGCCGTTTCAGGGCAACGCCAAGGCATTTGGGCTGTGGGCCGCCGACCGGATAGCCGAGGTGATCGAGTTCGAAGGGCCGGACACCGTCGCCGCGGTGTTCCTGGAGCCGGTGCAGAACGCGGGCGGCTCTATCCCGCCGCCCCCAGGCTATTTCGAGCGGGTTCGCGAGATTTGCGAGGAGTACGACGTGCTTTTGGTGTCCGACGAAGTGATCTGTGCGTTCGGCCGGATCGGCTCGATGTTCGCCTGTAATGACATCGGGTACGTGCCCGACATGATCACCTGCGCCAAGGGGATGACGTCGGGCTATTCGCCGATCGGCGCGATGATCGCCAGCGACCGGCTGTTCGAGCCGTTCAACGACGGCGCCACGATGTTCCGGCACGGCTACACGTTCGGGGGGCACCCGGTGTCGGCGGCCGTCGGGCTGGCCAACCTCGACATCTTCGAACGCGAGGGCCTCAACGACCGCGTCAAACACAATGCGCCCAGCTTCCGCGCCACGTTGGAGAAGTTGTATGACCTGCCGATCGTCGGCGACGTCCGCGGCGAGGGGTATTTCTACGGCGTCGAGCTGGTCAAGGACCAGGCGACCAAGCAAACCTTCACCGACGAGGAGCGCAAAGTGCTGTTGGGCCGCGTGTCGTCGGCGCTGTTCGAGGCCGGGTTGTATTGCCGCACTGACGACCGCGGCGATTCAGTCATCCAGCTGGCCCCGCCGCTGATCAGCGGTCAGGCCGAGTTCGACGCCATAGAATCGATCCTGCGCGCGGTTCTCTCCAGCCTCTGACCGCGAGACTGTAACTGGCAACGCGTTTCGCGAGTGAGGCCGTCGTGGAACACAGTTTCGCGGCAGCGGCAGCGACAGGTCAGGCAGAGGCCTGCCTCACCGCGTCGGCGGCCACCAGCACTTCCCGCGAATGCACCGCGTTCGGGTCGTTCACCATCCGCGATAGTGCGTTGCAAAGCCAGGCGAGCGCGGACTGCAGCTCGGGGCTGGGGGTGGAGTCGCGATGCAGATTGAGCTCCACCAACACCTGCTCAAGCCCGGAACGTCGAACCTGAGTCGATTTGTCGACCTGCTTGAGCAAATTTTTCAGTGACCGGGGATCCGCGCCACTCGAGTCACCGGCGCGGTTGCGCCGCAACTTTGACCAAAACCGATCGCTAATGGCAAGCCCTTTGAACTTCTGTGCGGGGACGGATGCCAGCGTAGTGGTTCGGCCTTGTCCCCGCCGGTGGCGGCTCGGCGAGTAACTTCCGTCCCACCAGTCACAGCGCGGCTCCCTGAAATCCGACCGCTGATCGCCTAATCTGCTCACACGATGTCCACTTCACGGTCCTTCATGCGTGCCGCATCATGCCTGGCAGCGGCGCTTTTCACGCTCGCTGCCCCGGTCGGGCTGCCGGCTGCGGTCGCCGAGCCCAGTCCCGGACCGAATGCTGGTCCGGCGACTTGCCCGTACAAGGTGACCACCCCACCCGCGGTGGACTCGTCGGAGGTCCCCCAGGCCGGGGATCCGCCGATACCGCTGGCCGTACCACCGAAGCCGGTGGGCGGCGACGCGCTCGGCAGCTGCGGCATCGTCGCCGCACCCGGCACTCCGCCGCTGCCGAACGATGTCTCGGCCGAGGCATGGCTGGTGGCAGACCTGGACAGCGGGGCCGTCATCGCCGCCAAGGACCCACACGGCCGCCACCGTCCCGCCAGCATCATCAAGGTGCTGGTCGCGATGGCGTCCATGAACGCGTTCAACCTCAACAAGTCGGTCGTCGGAACCGCCGACGACGCGGCCGCCGAGGGCACCAAGGTCGGCGTCGACGACGGCGGCACCTACACCATCAACCAACTCCTGCACGGGCTGCTGATGCACTCCGGCAACGACGCCGCACACGCGCTCGCCATGCAACTCGGCGGTATGCAGCAGGGACTGGAGAAGATCAACGTGCTGGCCGCCAAGCTCGGCGGCCGGGACACCCGGGTGGCGACGCCGTCGGGACTGGACGGGGCGGGCATGAGCACGTCGGCCTACGACATCGGCCTGTTCTATCGGTACGCCTGGCAGAACCCCACCTTCGCCGACATCGTCGCGACCCGGACCTTCGATTTCCCCGGCCACGGCGACCACCCCGGCTACCAGCTGGAAAACGACAACCAGCTGCTCTACAAGTATCCCGGCGCACTGGGCGGTAAAACCGGGTACACCGACGACGCCGGCCAGACCTTCGTCGGCGCGGCCAACCGCAATGGGCGACGGCTGATGGCCGTGCTGATGCACGGGACCCGCCAACCGATTGCACCCTGGGAACAAGCCGCGCACCTGTTGGACTACGGTTTCGGCACCGCCGCGGGCACCCAGGTCGGCTCGCTGACCGAACCCGACCCGTCGCTGATCACCAGCAAGCCGGACACAGACCGGCAAGCCAGCGGGGTCAACGCGGCAGGTTTCATGCCGTCGGCCGACACAGTGCCGGTGCGGGTCGGGGTGGCCCTCATCGGCACGCTGGTCGTGTTCGCTTTGATCATGGTCGCGCGTTCGATGAACCGTCGGCCTCTACATCGGTAACCACCGTTGCACACCGTTGACCGCCCGATTTTGCTGTGGCACCGTTCACTGACGTGACTGAAGCCCTGTACGAGGACGCCGGCCTGCTGCTCGATGAGGACGGAATCACCATCCGGCGGTATTACTTCCCGCTGGCTACCTCCAAGCGGATCGCGTACACCCGTATCCAGGGCATCAAGGCCCGGCCGATGAGCTGGGCCACCGGCAAGGGGCGTTTCTGGGGTGCAGCCGACCCCCGCTATTGGTTTCCGCTGGACATCCATCGAGGAAGTAAAAAGACCCTGCTGGTCCTGCACGTGGGCCGCGGCCGGGTGCGGCCGTGCATCACCCCCGAGAACCCCGAGCACGTCATTGAGGTGCTGCGCAACCGGGTACGGCCCAGCTGACCATCGGTGAGTCTGGACGCCCATCGCGGCGGGGCCTGGTGGTCGGGCTCACCGCGGCCAGCGTCGGTGTCATTTACGGGTACGACCTGTCCAGCATCGCCGGCGCGCTGCTGTACATCACCGACCAATTCGGTCTGACGACACGGCAACAAGAGCTGCTGACGACGATGGTGGTAATCGGCCAGATCGCCGGTGCACTGGTCGGCGGTGCGCTCGCCAATGCGATCGGGCGTAAGAGGTCGATGGTCCTGATCGTCGTCGGCTACGCCGCATTCGCGCTGCTGGGTGCCGTCGCGGTGTCGATGCCGATGTTGTTGGCGGCGCGACTGCTGCTTGGCCTGACGATCGGCGTGTCCGTAGTGGTCGCGCCGGTGTATGTGGCCGAGTCTGCACCGGCGGCGGTGCGCGGGGCTTTGCTCACCGCCTATCAGCTCGCAACGGTCAGCGGTCTCATCCTGGGCTACCTGGCCGACTACCTATTGGCGGGTACGCAAAACTGGCGATTGATGCTCGGGCTGGCCGCCGTCCCCGCCGGGCTGTTGCTGCCGTTGTTGCTCCGGATGCCCGACACCGCCCGGTGGTACATGCTGAAGGGCCGCGTCGCCGATGCCCGCCGGACGCTGCTGCGGGTGGAACCGGAGGACAAGGCCGAGGCAGAGCTGGCCGAGATCGGCCGGGCCCTGGGCGAAGGTTCCAAAGGCGGGATGTCCGAGATGCTGCGACGGCCGTATCTGCGCGCCACGTTATTCGTGATCACCCTCGGGTTTCTCATTCAGATCACCGGCATCAACGCGATCGTCTACTACAGCCCGCGGCTGTTCGAGGCCATGGGGTTCACCGGCAATTTTGCGCTGCTGGGTCTTCCGGCGCTGGTGCAGCTCGCCGGTTTGGCGGCGGTTTGTGCCGCGCTGGTTCTCGTCGACCGGCTGGGTCGGCGTCCAATTCTGTTGTCCGGCATCGCCATGATGGTCGCCGCCGACTTCTTGTTGGTCGCCGTGTTCGCATTGGGTTTTGGCACCGTCGCGGGCTTTGCCGGCGTGCTGTTGTTCATCATCGGCTTCAGCTTCGGGTTCGGCTCGATGGTATGGGTTTACGCCGGCGAGAGCTTCCCCACCCGCCTGCGTTCGATGGGGTCGAGCACGATGCTCACCTCCGACCTGGTGGCCAACGCGATTGTGGCCGCGGTCTTCCTGACCGTGCTGAATTCACTGGGCGGCGCAGGCACTTTCGCGGTATTCGGGGTCTTGGCGCTGGTCGCTCTGGGTGTCGTCTACCGGTATGCCCCGGAGACCAAGGGGCGCCAGCTCGAGGACATCCGGCACTTCTGGGAGAACGGCGGACATTGGGAGAACACGAGCCCCCAGACGGCCACGGAGACCCCGTGTCCCTGATCTGCGCCGGCACGGTGGTCATCGATGGGCAGGTCTGCCGACCGGGCTGGCTGCAGACGTCCGGTCGTCGGATCCTGGCCTGCGGTCCCGGGTCACCATCTGGGCCTGCCGACACGAATTTTCCCGATTCCATTGTGGTGCCTGGGTTTGTCGATATGCATGTGCACGGCGGGGGCGGAGCCTCGTACACCGAAGCGCACGGAATCGCCGGGGCCGCAGGGTTCCACCTGCAGCACGGCACCAGCACAACGCTGGCCAGTCTGGTCACCGCCGGCCCTGCGGAGTTGATTACCGGAGTGCGTGCGCTCGCCGAGCAGGCCCGGCAGGGCACCATCGCTGGCATCCACCTGGAGGGGCCCTGGCTCAGCCCGGCACACTGCGGAGCGCACGATCGCACCCAGATGCGTGATCCGGATGCCGCCGAGATCGATGCCGTACTGGCCGCCGGCGGCGACGCGATCCGGATGGTCACGCTGGCACCCGAGCTGCCCGGAAGCGAATGGGCGATTCGGCGCTTTATCGACGCGGGTGTTGTTGTCGCCGTCGGGCATACGAATGCGAGCTACGAGCAGACTCGTCGCGCCGTAGCCCTGGGCGCGACCGTCGGCACCCATCTGTTCAACGCGATGCCACCGCTGCATCACCGAGAACCCGGACCGGCGCTCGCACTACTGGAAGACCCGCGGGTGACCGTCGAGCTCATCGCGGACGGCGTGCATCTGCACCCCGCAGTGGTGCGCTCGGTGATCGACGCTGTCGGACCGGACCGGGTCGCTTTGGTGACCGACGCTGTTGCGGCCGCCGGTTCCGCTGACGGATCATTTCAGCTCGGCACGGTGCCGGTCGACGTCGTGTCGGGCGTGGCGCGGGTGCGCGGAACGTCGGCGATCGCCGGCAGCACCGCGACGATGGATCAGCTGTTTCGCACCGCGGCCGGGCTCGGCCTGAACGGGGATGTAGGTCTGGCCGCCGCGGTGCGGATGACTTCGGCGACGCCCGCCCGGACTCTGAGGCTCGACCAAGTGGGCAGCCTGCGTCCTGGCTATGACGCCAACCTTGTGGTGCTGGACCTTGATCTGCAAGTCACCGCCGTAATGGTGAATGGCGACTGGCGGTAGAGCTGGGTGGCGCGGCGCTCGTCTAACGGCGCCAGTTGGTAAACCGGGAAAACGCCAGCGCGCCAAACGCACCCACGACCAGTGCGGCCAGCGTCTGGCGCGCGCTGATGCCCTCGTCCAGCTGTACCCGCGGGGCGATGATCGCCGGCGCGGGCGGATCGACGGGCTTGGCGCGCGGATCCTCCGATGCCGTCGCCGCCCATGCGGTGCAGAACAACACTAGATAGGCGGTGACATACGCGAACACCATCAAACCCAACACCGGCCCGAACGTGGCGCCCGCCGGGCTCCGCAGAACTACCTGCAGGTACAGCCCCGCCACCTGCTTGAACGCCTCGAAGCCGATTGCTGCCATCAACCCTGCCTTGATGGCGTCGACGACGTTCACCGACTCCCGCGGCAGCCGGCCGATCATCCAGGTGAACAGCAACCACGACACCAGCAACGACACAAATACCGAGATACCTCGAAATATCCAGTCGAACACCGAAAAATCTGGTATATCAAGCCATCTGAGGACCGCAGCCATCGGTGCGGTATGGCCCAGCGCACTGAGGCCGATGGTCGCCAGGATCACCAGGAACGTCCACAGAATCGCCAAGAGATCAGACAGTTTGTTGCGTAGGAACCCCGGCGAGTCGTAGGGCTCCTCCCACCACATCTCGGTCAACGCTCCCCGCAGGTGCGACATCCAGCCCAGACCCGCCCACGCCGCGGTGGCCAGACCGATGATGCCGACGGACGCCCGCGCCCGGATCGCCGAGTTCATCAAATCGACCAGCTGCTGACCCAGGCCGTTCGACACCGCGCCCCGGATATGGTTGTCGATCGTGTGCAGTAGGTCGGGCCGACGGGACAGCGCAAATCCCACCGCCGCGAAACCGACCATCAGCAAAGGAAATAGCGCGAAGATCGAGTAGTAGGTCAGGCCGGCCGCGAAGAAGCTGCCGTTGCGTTCGTCGAAGCGCTGGTAGGCGCGAATGACATGGTCGAGCCACTTGAACCGGGCCCGTAACCGATCAAAAATCCCTGGCTTGGCCGGCTGGGTCATGGTGAAACGCGCTACCCCCGTTGCGGAAGGAATCCCAGCCGATCGTAGACCCGTTGGACCGTTTTGGCGGCCACATCCTTTGCGCGCTCGGCTCCGAGCGCGAGCACGGCCTCCAATTCGGCCAGATCAGCGGTCAATTCGTCGACCCGGGCCTTGATCGGGCTGACGAATTCGACGACAGCCTCGGCGGTGTCTTTCTTCAGGTCGCCGTAGCCGCGCCCGGCGTACCCGTCGACCAGCTTGTCGATGTCGACCCCGGTGACCGCCGACTGGATGCTCAGCAGGTTCGACACGCCCGGCTTGGCGTCGGTGTCAAAGCGGATCTCGCGTTCGCTGTCGGTGACCGCAGAGCGAATCTTCTTGGCGGACAAAGCGGGATCGTCGAGAAGGTTGATCAGCCCGGCATCGGTGGCCGCCGATTTGCTCATCTTCGACGTCGGGTCCGCCAAATCGTAGATCTTGGCGGTGGCCTTGGGAATGAGCATGTCCGGAACCACGAAGGTATCCGGGAAGCGGCTGTTGAACCGCTCGGCGATGTCGCGCGCCAGCTCCAGGTGCTGCCGCTGGTCCTCCCCCACCGGCACCAGATTGGTGTCGTAGGCCAGCACGTCGGCGGCCTGCAACACCGGGTAGGTGAACAAGCCCACGGTGGTGGAGTCGCTGCCCTGCTTCGTCGACTTGTCCTTGAACTGCGTCATCCGCGACGCCTGGCCGAAACCGGTGAAGCAGCCCAGCACCCACGCCAGCTGGGTGTGCGCGGGCACGTGGCTTTGCACGAAGACGGTGCTGCGAGCCGGATCGATGCCCAGCGCCAGATACTGAGCGGCGGTAACCAGGGTGCGGTGCCGCAGCGTCTCGGGATCCTGGGCGACGGTGATGGCGTGCAGGTCGACGACGCAGAAGAACGCGTCGTGGTCGTCCTGCAGAGCGACCCACTGGGTGATGGCACCCAGCGCGTTGCCGAGGTGAAGCGAATCAGAAGTGGGCTGCACGCCGGAGAAAATCCGGCTCGATCCGGTAGCGGTGCTCATGATCCCCCGATCTTTTCACGCGGGGGCGAGCGGCTCTGCAAACACCAGCCACGCCGTGCTTGCGGTACCGGCGGTACCGCCTTTACTGTCGGCACTATGCGCCAGCCGATCCACCTGGGTTCCGGGGAGCCTGTCCTGCTGCTGCACCCGTTCCTGCTGTCCCAGGCGGTATGGCAGACCGTAGCCCAGCAATTGGCCGATACCGGCAGGTACGAGGTATTCGCCCCGACAATGGCTGCGCACAACGGCGGACCACCCGCAGGTATCTGGTTCCTGTCGTCTGCGGTGCTGGCCGATCACGTCGAGCGCCAGATGGACGAACTGGGTTGGGATACCGCCCACATCGTCGGCAACTCGCTGGGCGGCTGGGTCGCATTCGAACTAGAGCGTCGTGGGCGGGCGCGCAGTGTCACCGGCATCGCCCCGGCTGGCGGTTGGACGCGATGGAGCCCGGCCAAGTTCGAGGTGATCGCCAAGTTCGTCCTGGGTATCCCGCTGTTGGCGCTCGCTTGGTTGTTCGGGCCGCGTGTGTTGCGCCTGCCGTTCAGCCGCCGTCTAGCCACCTATGCGATCAGCGCATCCCCAGATGGGGTCAGCGACGCCGAACTGCTCGGCTGCATCGACGACGTCGCGCACTGCCCCGCCTACGTCCAGCTGCTGGTCAAGGCTGCGTTGCTGGGCGGCCTGCGAGAGCTCGCACAGAACGCCGTCCCGGCGCATCTGGTGGTCTGCGGAAAGGATCGGATCATCCCCGCACCCAGGTTCAGCCGGCATTTCACCAACCACCTGCCGGACGACCACAAGCTCACCGTGCTCGACGGCGTCGGGCACGTTCCGATGTTCGAGGCGCCTGGGCGTGTCACCGCGGTGATCCTGGAGTTCCTGGACCAGTGCCGCCCCGCCGATCCGAGTCGTCAACAGCCCACCGGCTAGTTAGCCAGCTCCTTCTCCAGATTCTCGGCGATCGAATTCAGGAATTCCTCGCTCTGCTGCCACTTCTGGTCGGGACCGATGAGGATGGCGAGGTCCTTGGTCATCTTTCCGCTCTCGACCGTGGCGATGACGACCGCTTCCAGCCGCTGGGCGAACTCGATGACCTCAGGGGTGTCGTCCAGCTTGCCGCGGTGCTGCAGCCCGCGCGTCCAGGCGAAGATCGAGGCGATCGGGTTGGTCGAGGTCGGCTTTCCGGCCTGGTACTGCCGGTAGTGGCGGGTGACGGTGCCGTGCGCCGCTTCGGCCTCGACCGTCTTGCCGTCGGCCGTCATCAGCACCGAGGTCATCAGTCCCAGTGAGCCGTAGCCCTGCGCGACGGTGTCCGACTGGACGTCGCCGTCATAATTCTTGCAGGCCCACACATACCCGCCCTCCCATTTGAGGCAGGCCGCGACCATGTCGTCGATCAGCCGATGTTCATAGGTCAGGCCTTCGGCTTCGAACTTCTCCTTGAATTCCTCGTCGAAGATGCGCTGGAACTCGTCTTTGAACATGCCGTCGTAGGCCTTGAGGATGGTGTTCTTGGTCGACAGATACACCGGCCACTTGGCGTTCAGGCCGTAGGCGAACGAGGCGCGCGCGAAATCCCGGATGGAGTCCTTGAAGTTGTACATCCCCATCACGACGCCGCCGTGCTCGGGAATCGACACCACCTCGTGCACCATCGGCTCGCTGCCGTCGGCGGGCGTGAAAGTCAGTGTGACGGTTCCCGGCTGGTCGACCTTGAAGTTCGTCGCCCGATACTGGTCACCGAAAGCATGCCGCCCGATGACAATCGGCTTCGTCCAGCCCGGCACCAACCGCGGGACATTCGAAATCACGATCGGCTCGCGGAAAATCGTGCCGCCCAGGATGTTTCGGATGGTCCCGTTGGGCGACAGCCACATCTTCTTCAGATTGAATTCCTGGACGCGGGCCTCGTCGGGGGTTATGGTCGCGCACTTGACACCCACGCCGTGCTTCTTGATGGCATAAGCCGCGTCGATCGTCACCTGATCGTCCGTGCGGTCGCGGTGCTCGATGCCCAGGTCGTAGTAGTCCAGGTTGATGTCGAGATGCGGCAGGATCAGCAGGTCCTTGATGAGCTTCCAGATGACACGGGTCATCTCGTCACCGTCGAGCTCTACTACCGGACCTTTGACCTTGATCTTGGGTTCATTGGACATCGGTGTCCGAATCCTCCCGCCGTGAGGAGCATGCGCGAGCGGGGTGCTCGTCAGGCCAGACTACTAGGAGGCTGCAGGAGCCTTCAGGGGCCTGTACAGGGGGCCAAAACGGGCCCACGCAGGGCTAACAGTGGCCCGATCAGGCAAGTCAGACCGTCTATTGGCATCGAGTCGGCGCTATGAGCTACCCTGGAAATCGGTCATGAGTGCCAGCGTCAAGCCCCGGCTTGCTGGCCGGCAACCCTCCAACCGCGGTGGGGTGCTCCGGGTGAAGACCAGGTTGAGTAGCCAGAAGTGGCTACGTCGGCAAGCGCGGGTCCGCTATGACGGGCCCCTGAGTAGACAGGGAAACGTGATGCGTATCTATCAAAGCCCTTCGCGTGGCCATTCGCGTCCCATCATGTGTCGGTGCTAACCGCCGGCCGCCGGTTGACGTCATCAATGGTGGCGCCCCGGTGACTGCGAGCATCCCGACACCCAATTCGCACACTCCCAGGAGAAAACACCGCTCATGAGCGCCGACACAGAAACAGATCCGACCGCGCACTGGTCGTTCGAAACCAAGCAGGTTCATGCCGGCCAGCAACCGGACCCGACCACCAACGCCCGTGCCCTGCCGATCTACCAGACCACGTCCTACACCTTCAACGACACCACCCACGCCGCCGCCCTATTCGGGCTCGAGGTCCCGGGCAACATCTACACCCGCATCGGCAACCCGACCACCGACGTCGTCGAGCAACGCATCGCCGCGCTCGAAGGCGGCGTGGCAGCGCTGTTCCTGAGCTCCGGGCAAGCCGCGGAGACGTTCGCCATCCTGAACCTCGCGGCCGCCGGCGATCACATCGTTTCCAGCCCGCGGCTTTACGGCGGCACTTATAACCTGTTCCACTATTCGCTACCCAAGCTCGGCATCGACGTCAGCTTCGTCGAGGATCCCGATGATCTGGATTCGTGGCAGGCTGCGGTACGACCGAATACCAAGGCGTTCTTCGCCGAGACCATCTCCAACCCGCAGATCGACGTGCTGGACACGCCCGGTGTTTCCGGGGTCGCCCACGCCAACGGCGTACCGCTCATCGTCGACAACACCATCGCCACGCCATACCTGATCCAGCCCTTCACCCAGGGCGCCGACATCGTGGTGCACTCGGCCACCAAATACCTGGGCGGACACGGCGCCGCGATCGCCGGTGTGATCGTCGACGGCGGCACCTTCGACTGGACGTCGGGCCGCTTCCCCGGCTTCACCACACCGGACCCCAGCTACCACGGCGTGGTCTACGCCGAACTCGGACCGCCGGCGTTCGCGATAAAGGCTCGCGTGCAACTGTTGCGCGACCTGGGTTCTGCGGCTTCGCCGTTCAACGCGTTCCTGGTGGCACAAGGCCTGGAGACGCTGAGTCTGCGCATCGAGCGGCACGTCGCCAACGCGCAGCGAGTCGCCGAATTCCTGGCCGGCCACGAAGGCGTGCTGTCGGTGAACTATGCGGGGCTGCCCAGTTCACCGTGGCATGAGCGGGCAAAAAAGCTGGCGCCCAAGGGAACCGGAGCTGTCCTGGCGTTCGAATTGGCCGGCGGTGTTGAAGCCGGCAAGGCGTTCGTGAACGCGCTGAAACTGCACAGCCACGTCGCCAATATCGGCGACGTGCGCTCCCTGGTTATCCACCCGGCGTCGACCACCCACGCTCAGCTGAGCCCCGCGGAGCAACTCAGCACCGGCGTCAGCCCGGGACTGGTACGGCTGGCGGTCGGCATCGAGGGCATCGACGACATCCTGGCCGACCTGGAGCTCGGCTTCGCCGCCGCCCACAAGAGCGGCAGCGACCCCCAAGCCGTGGCGGCCTTCTGAGGACTTCTGACATGACGATCTCCGACGCTCCCACCCAAACGTTGCCTGCTGAAGGCGAAGTTGGCTTTGTCGACATCGGATCGCTGACGACCGAAAGCGGCGCGGTGATCGACGACGTCTGTATCGCCGTCCAGCGCTGGGGCCAGCTGTCGCCGGCGCGGGACAACGTGGTGGTGGTACTGCACGCGCTCACCGGTGATTCGCACATCACCGGGCCGGCCGGACCCGGGCATCCCACGGCCGGCTGGTGGGACGGGGTGGCCGGCCCGGGCGCACCGATCGACACCGACCGCTGGTGTGCGGTGGCCACCAATGTGCTGGGCGGGTGCCGCGGCTCGACCGGGCCCAGCTCGCTGGCCCGCGACGGAAAGCCATGGGGCTCTAGGTTTCCGCTGATCACAGTGCGGGACCAGGTGGAGGCGGACATCGCCGCGCTGGCCGCACTGGGCATCACCGAGGTTGCGGCCGTCGTCGGCGGATCCATGGGCGGCGCACGGGCTTTGGAGTGGATGATCGGCCACCCTGACCGGGTCCGGGCCGGATTGCTGCTGGCGGTCGGTGCGCGCGCCACCGCCGATCAGATCGGCACGCAGAGCACCCAGATCGCGGCCATCAAGGCCGACCCGAATTGGCAGGGCGGCGATTACCACGACACCGGTCGCGCACCGGATGCCGGGCTGACCATTGCGCGCCGCTTCGCCCATCTGACCTATCGCGGCGAGGTAGAGCTCGACAACCGGTTCGCCAACGACGGTCAGCGCGAAGAGGATCCGGCGAAGGGCGGCCGCTATGCGGTGCAGAGCTACCTGGAGCACCAGGGCGACAAGCTGCTGGCGCGTTTTGACGCCGGCAGCTATGTGGTGTTGACCGAGACGCTTAGCAGTCACGATGTCGGCCGCGGGCGCGGCGGGGTCCGCAAAGCATTGCGCGGCTGCCCGGTACCCGTCGTGGTCGGCGGCATTACCAGCGACCGGCTCTACCCGCTGCGCTTGCAGGAGGAACTAGCCGAGCTGCTGCCGGGCTGCACCGGGCTGCAGGTCGTCGACTCCGTCTGCGGACACGACGGCTTCCTGGTGGAATCCGAGGCAGTCGGCGAATTGATCGGCAGGACACTCGATTTGGCCGAGGGGGAAGGCGCGCGCATCAGGTGTCCGAGGTGACCCGCTCCAGGCACGACCGCTCGCTCTCCTTTGGTTCCGCGGCCGCCGCCTACGAGCGTGGGCGCCCGTCGTATCCACCGGAGGCCATCGACTGGCTGTTGCCGCGGACCGCGAAAAAGGTGCTGGACCTGGGTGCCGGCACCGGCAAGCTGACCACCCGGCTGGTCGAACGCGGCCTGGACGTGGTGGCCGTCGACCCGATTTCTGAGATGTTGGAACTGCTGCGTGCTTCGCTTCCGCAAACTCGTGCGCTGCTGGGCACCGCGGAAGAGATTCCGTTGGAAGACAACAGCGTCGACGCCGTGCTGGTGGCTCAGGCGTGGCATTGGGTGGATCCTGAGCGAGCAATCCCCGAGATTGCCCGGGTGCTGCGCCCCGGCGGACGGTTGGGTCTGGTGTGGAACACCCGCGACGAACGGCTCGGGTGGGTGCGCGAATTGGGTCAGATCATCGGTAGCGACGGCGATCAGGGTCGCTTCGACGTAACGCTGCCGGCACCCTTCGACGAGCCGGAGCGCCATCAGATCGAGTGGACGAATTATCTGACGCCGCAGGCATTGATCGACCTGGTGGCATCCCGCAGCTACTGCATCACCTCACCGGCCGAGGTACGCACCAAGACACTCGACGAAGTCCGCGAGCTACTGGCCACCCATCCGGCACTGGCGAATTCGACCGGCCTGGCTTTCCCTTACGTCACCGTGTGCATTCGGGCGACGCTGGCCGGTTAGTCGCCCGCTAGGGTAGAGATCGGCTCCTTCACATGGCCGACTTCTCTGCTGCCAGGGGCCGCCGCCCGGGCGATCCGCGACTTAATGTCGTAGGGCATGATGATCGCTGTCGCACCCCGGACGCGGCTGACGGAGCGGGCCATCTTGTCCGCAGTGCCGTCATGAAGCAGCCGGCCAAGTAACGGCGAATACGTTCGGCGCGGCAACAGCACCGTCACCCTGGTGCCTGGATGCTCGCTGAGCACCTCGGCGACTAAATCGTGTACGCCCCGGCGGTCCGGGCAATCGATAACCCGTAGCGGGGTTTCGTGCGGGAACGGCGCCCCGCGTTCCTGGAGCCGCGCCGCATGATCAGGTTCGACCACGAAGTGCACCGCCGTCAGGTCGTCGGCATGCAGCCCGTTGCCGTAGCGCAGTGCCTCGATCTCGGCCAGGTCAACCGTATCCACGAAGACCAGCACCTGCAGTCGCGGATGCATGGCCAGCTCGGGGCTTTCGGTATGAGACAGCTCCAGAGCGGAAGCCTCAGCACGGTATTGCCGGTTGAGCCGCGTCAAAGCAAACACCAGCACCGGGAAGACGATGACGATGAGCCAGGCGCGCCTGATAATTAGAAACGTTGCTACGCAAATGATCTCGAGGTGTGATCCTTATCACCGTCACGTGACGTCGCTCTGCTTGTTAAAAGCCCTGCTACACAGTCGGTTTCAAACGATATTCGTGTCACGCCGCTCTGTCAAGAATGGGTTTCTTTGTTACGTGGATATCAACCCAAGGTGGGAATCTCCTGGAAAAGACTGGAAAGTTGCTGAAAACTTAGAGATCGTCGATGCCAGGGGGGCGGGGGGGTGGCATGGAGGCAGTAGGGTTGGGTCGAGCTTCAGTTACCGACTTTCGCATCCGGGGTAAAGGAATATTTGCTCTTGACAACAACTTCGGCTAACAGACAAAAGGCGCGGTCGTCTTTTTCTGACGTTTGTAAGCGCGGCTTCCTCGGGAAGCCCATGGTCACTGACCAGCTAAAGCACGAGAGACTAGGAGATCGCATTCGGTGAAAGCACACCGAGTGCAACAGGATTCGACAACTCAGCGATGAGGAATCCCCGCACGAAGACCAAGAGGTGAGCGCCAGGCTTCCCGCGTGAGATGCGAAGTAAGCACACTATTCGGCCGCATGTCCATTTGAACTGGGAGAAAATTCGTCGGGGTGCAACATAATCTGGCTATTGCGGGACACTGGGACGTGGGCGCAGATTTGTGGTCTCATAACCGCTGGCCATCTGGTATCGTCTGTATTGGCATGATCTGCAATGGATTTCGCTATGCTACCGCCGGAGATCAATTCCGGCCTACTCTATACCGGGCCAGGGTCGGGACCGATGTTCGCCGCGGCGGACGCCTGGGAAGGGCTGGCGGCAGAGCTGCATTCGGCGGCCAGCTCCTATGAATCGGTGGTCGCGGGACTTACTAAACGGCCGTGGAATGGGCCCTTCATCGGGGACGATGGCGGCAGCAGCCGCATCCCACGTGGCGTGGATGAGCGGCACCGCCACGCAAGCCGAGCAAGCGGCCAGCCAGGCCACAGCGGCCGTAGCCGCCTATGAGGCGGCATTTGCAGCGACGGTGCCACCAGAGGTGGTTGCTGCCAACCGCAGCCTGCTGATGGCGCTGGTAGCCGCAAACCTGTTGGGGCAGAACACCCCCGCCATCGCGGCCACCGAGGTCCAGTACGGCGAGATGTGGGCTCAGGACGTCGAAGCGATGTACGGGTACGCGGGTTCGGCGGCATCGGCGACGCAGGTAACGCCGTTCACTTCGCCACAGCCGACCACCAACCCGGAAGGGGCGGCCAGCCAAGCAACCGCGGTCGGCCAAGCCAGTGGGACTTCCGCCGGCACCGCGCAGAGCATGCTGTCGCAGCTCGAAGCGGCGTTCAGCGCGGTGCCCAATGCCCTGAGCAACCTGAACTCTGCGGACGTGTTCGGCTCGTTAACACCGTTGGATCTGCTGGATCTGGGAGCCGACCTGGTTGCGTTTGGTGTCGACGCCCCGCTCTCCCCACTGGCGATAGTGTCTCTTCCCCTCGACATGCTCGGTGCTCAAACTGGTGTGCACACGGATAACATCATCGAGGGCTGGGCAGAAACGGGGTTGCCAGGTGTGGCGGGAGCGTTCTCGACACCGCTTCCGGCAGCCACCCCCGGGACCGTGTCGGCGGCTTTAGGCGAGGCGGACACGATGGGCGCGCTCTCGGTGCCGCCGACCTGGATGGCCGCGACACCGGCGGTGCGCCCGATTGCGCTGGCGTTGCCGGGCGTCAGCGTCGGCGTCGGCGTCGACCAGCAGGCGCTGACAGGCAGCATGGAGAGCGCGTTCAGCAACATGACGCTGGCGAACGCGGCTGGGCGCGCCGTAAGCGATACTCTCGGCGCGCGTGCCAGAGCGCCTGGCACGGCGGCTCCAGCCAAGCCGCGGGTCGTGGCCGGAGAAGGCATTAAAGCTCCCACGCAAGATCAAACGCCCGCTGGCGAAGACGCAGAGCCGCAGAGCGAGCCGCGCACTGTGGTGACAGGAATCGCGGCCGAGATACGCGACTTCGCCAGGCTGCGTGACGAAGGCCTGATTTCCGACGAGGAGTTCGGCGAGCAGAGAAATCGCCTGCTGGGCCGGTGAATCTTTAGGCGATGGTTCACCGCTGCTTTGGTGAACGGAGCCCCGGACGGGGCAGCCAGTACGGAACGCCCCGGGCGTAGGCGTGGAACGCCGCGCCATAGATACGTCGGTACCGTGCCTCCTTGAACAGAGGCGCGAACAGGCAGTATGCCGTCAACACGACGGCGATGACCAGCTGATCCGGGGTCCAGGTGGGCACGGTCCAAAGCGTCAGTGCGAACGAGACGTAGATCGGCTGGCGGGTCACCCGGAACAGCCCGGTCTGCGGCATCGGCGGGTAGACCGGTTGCCGCCCACGGAGCAGGGCAATCCAGCCGAGGCAGCCGGTCTGCAGTGCCAATCCGGCGTCCGTCATGGACTTGCCCAGCAGGAACCATGATGTCGCATACAGCACAACCAGCACCGCCAGCGCATCCCCGTGCGCCCGCCACCAAATCGTGCCGCTGGGCGACCACAGCGCAAAGAGTGCCAGGACTTGTATCGCGGCGATGGTGCAATAGACGGTGGTCGTCAGTGTGGCACCCATGCCCTTCGGACCCAGCCGTGTCAGCAGCCTACGGCCCCGGCTTGTCATAAGTGCTGAATGCGCGAGGGGAAACTGGGCGATTAAGAGGGCGTTTGCGATCCAGCTGTATGGGGCCTGCAGACTGCCCAGCGACCGGCTCATGCCGAAGAACATCGCGACCATCATGGCGCCCACTCCGAGGACGAAACACGCATGGCAGACGACGCCGTAGCACAGAGCGACAACGGCATGGCCGGCAATTCGTTGGCCGGCGAGGGAGGGCGTCGAGCTTGGCATAGCCACCTCCGCGTCGGGCCCTGCGACACAGTTTGGCATCACTGCGCCCACACCACAAGCAAACTCCAGCGCCGCCTGTAAACATCTAACTTTTGGTGCGCGAGTCCGGGGCAACTAGAAGTTCAGACCGGAGAACATAATGCCGTTGGGGTCGTATTTCTGCCGGACGGCGCTCATCCGCGACAGGTTCGAGCCGAAGAAACGCGACGCAGGGGTGTTGGCTTCCAGGTAGTTGACGTAACCGCCGGCCGAATACTGTTGCACCGCATGATGCGCCGAGCTCAGCCACTTGTTGGCCGCGACAATCTGATTACCGGCGGGCTCGACGTACCACTGCAGCACCGCGGCCTGCTGCCGCCACGGGAAGGCCGAATCCGCAGCTGCCACATCGGAGACGGCACCGCCGAGCGGGTCGACGAGCACCGACGCATTCCCTGCGGCCGCAGGCCACTGTCCGATGCCGGTGGCGATGGCATGTGCCGCAGCGGAATCCACCGTGGTAATCACGTCGGATCCGGCCACGAAGCCGCGGGGTGCCGGCGTCGAGCTGCCACCGGCCAAATACATGACCAGATCCATGTGGCCCATAGTGCTGTTCTGAACTGCACTGGGCGGCAAACCGACAGCGGCTTTGATTGCGTCGGCCACGCCCGGGCCCGCCCCCACCGGACAGGTCGCCAGCACGTGGCAGTTCGGGTTCGCGCCAACCGAGAGATCGACCATCCCCCAGGTGTTTCGGTCGGCCCCGGCCAGCCAGGACTGCCAGCCGGCGAGCACCTGCACCGCCGAGGCGGGAGGGAAATCGAGCCGAACGAGATCGACATCGCCGGTTGCGAAGGTGGAGAACGTCATCGACGTCGTCACCCCGAAGTTGCCGCCGCCACCGCCGCGCAGTGCCCAGAACAGATCCGGGTTGCTGCCGGCGGATACGGTGACCACGTCGCCACTGGGCAGCACTACCGTCGCGGACTGCAAGGCGTCGCAGGTTAGGCCCGCATGCCGTGAATCGGCCCCCAACCCCCCGCCAAGCGCCAGCCCCCCGATGCCGACAGTGGGGCAGGTGCCGGTCGGGATCGCCCGGCCGGCGTTGGCCAACGCCTGGTGGAGCGCATAGATGGTAGTCGCCGGCGTTACCGTGACGTTCCCACTGCCGGGGTCAAAGTTCGCCCCGCCGGGGAGCCCGCGGAGGTCGAGCACCATGGTGCCGGTGGTGCTCGACGCGCCGACATACGAATGTCCACCACCACGCGGGGCAACCTTGAGCTTATTCGCCGTCGCGAACGCGACCGCCTTCCGGACATCATCCTGCGACGAAACCGTCACAACCGCAGCCGGATTGGACCCAGCGTAAAGGGAATTGAAGACTTGCTTGCCCGTGGCGAACTGGGTTCCGTTGGCCGGCAACAGAACACTGCCACGGATGGAGGAACCCAGACCGCTCCAGCCGCTGGTCGCACCAGGGTCCGCCGCTGCCCGCGCGGTTCCGAACACCGCTCCCGTCGCCAGCGCTGAAACGGCGCCGCGAAGGAACGTCTGGCGCGAGATGCCTTTGTTTAAAGGCAAGGTCAGCGGACGGCCGGGATTCGTCGTCATGAGCCGGAGTCTGGACCATTTCGGGCCAGAAACTCCAGGTATCGTCGCCCGTGTCGGATCACAGTGTGGCGTCAATGCGCCTCCGGCGGCGCGGCCAGCTCTGGCCCAATAAACGACACGCCGCGTGCGCCGCACTTATGAAACGCTTATTGCGCAAAGCTTTATCTCGCCGTGTCGTAAATGTGACAGTTATAGACCAGAGTTCCTAAAGTGATTTGAGTGCGCCAAGTGCACTCCACTACAGGGGGAGTCTGGCATGAAAGCGCTCGTAGGAACTCGGAAATTCGTTTGGCTCTGCAGTCATCAACCCCTGACCGTTCGACTACTGGCGGCCACCGCCGGAATCCTCACCGCGGCTGCGGCATTCGCGGCACCGGCCGAGGCAAGCCCAGTCGACGACGACTTCATCGACGCGCTGAACCATGCCGGTGTCAACTTCGGCGAACCGGGAAACGCCATGTCAATGGGCCAGTCCGTCTGCTCGATGCTGGCCAAGCCGGGCGGGAACATCGCCGCGGCCGCACAGCAGGTTCGCGGTAGCAACGGCATGTCAGCGGGGACCGCCAAGATGTTCACCACGATTGCGATTCAGATGTACTGCCCGACGATGCTGGCCGACATCGCAAGCGGCAAAATGCCCACGGTGCCGGGAATGCCAGGAATGGGCGGGACCCCGGGAATGGGCGGGATCCCCGGAATGGGCGGGCTCTAGCCGGTACCGAGTGGGTCGATGGTCCACGCTATATAAACCATCGCCGCGCCGACGGTCGCGGTCGTTACGAAGTCGGTGCCTCTACTGCGTACGACTAAAAGGCCGGCCTGCTCGTCGGACAACACCAACCGCAGCACCGCGGCCGCCCCGACACCGATACCGATCAGCAGGGAACCACGACGCCAGAAGTTCGCTCCGGCCAATACGAACGCAGTAGCGAAGATCAACCCAACCAACAGAATCGGCCACTGAGCCTGGGGTGCGAACCTCGCCACCCCCGTCTTATCAGCCTCGACGTTCATTGCTGCTCGGCCAGCTCAACAACGTTGGTCAGCAGGAACGCCCGGGTCAGCGGGCCGACGCCACCGGGATTCGGTGAGGCGTGGCCGGCGACATCCCAGACGTCGGGATGCACGTCGCCGACCAGTCCGCTGTCGGTGCGGCTGACACCAACGTCGACCACCGCGGCCCCCGGACGCACCATGTCGGCGGTCAGCATATGCGGCACTCCGACCGCGGCCACGATGATGTCCGCTTGCCGGGTCAACGCGGGCAGGTCGCGGGTTCCGGTGTGACACAACGTCGCCGTGGCATTTTCGGTGCGGCGGGTCAGCAGCAGACCCAACGGGCGGCCGACGGTGACGCCGCGGCCGATGACGACCACGTGCGCACCAGCGATCTGAACGTCGTAGCGGCGCAGCAGGTGCACGATGCCGCGCGCGGTGCATGGCAGCGGCGCCGGCTCGTTGAGCACCAGCCGGCCCAAGTTCGTCGGGTGCAGCCCGTCGGCGTCTTTGGCTGGATCGACGCGCTGCAGCGCCGCGTTCTCGTCAAGATGCCTGGGCAGCGGCAACTGCACAATGTAACCGGTGCACTCCGGGTTGGCGTTGAGCTCGTCGATGGTCTCGTTGAGCTGGGCCGTCGTGATGTCGGCGGGCAGGTCACGACGTATCGAGGTGATGCCCACCTTCGCGCAGTCGGAATGCTTGCCCCGGACGTATGCCTGAGAGCCGGGGTCGTCGCCGACCAGGATCGTGCCCAGTCCGGGTGTACGACCCGATGCGGTTAATGCCGCCACCCGTTGCTTGAGGTCAACGAAGATTTCGTCACGGGTGGCCTTGCCGTCCAGCGTGATTGCGCCCACGCCTGACAGTCTGGCACGGCCGCCGCGGAGGCGGACGATGGCGACCCGCCGCACCCGGCTTCGCCGCGCTTGCGATCGCCACGGGGCTCGTCTGATGGCGACCCGCTGCACCCGGCTTCGCCGCGCTTGCGATCGCCACGGGGCTCGTCTGATGGCGACCCGCTGCACCCGGCTTCGCCGCGCTTGCGATCGCCATTAAGCTCCCGATATGTCCACCATCCCGGATGTGTTCAGCCCGGCAAAACTCGGTCCTCTTACGCTGCGCAACCGCATCATCAAGTCCGCGACGTTCGAAGCGCGGACCCCGAACGCGCTGGTGACAGACGACCTGATCGAATACCACCGACTGCCCGCCGCCGGCGGTGTCGGCATGACCACTGTCGCCTACTGCGCGGTCTCCCAAGGCGGCCGCACCGAGGGCAACGCGATCTGGATGCGCCCGGAGGTCGTGCCGGGGTTCCGCCGGCTGACCGACGCGATCCACGCCGAGGGGGCGGCGGTGTGCGCGCAGATCGGGCACGCCGGCCCGGTGGCCAATGCCCGGTCCAACAAGGCCACCGCGTTGGCTCCGGTGCGGTTCTTCAACCCGATCGGCATGCGGTTCGCGAAGAAGGCGACGCGTGACGACATCGACGACGTGATTGCCGCCCACGCCAACGCCGCTCGGCTGGCTGTCGATGCCGGTTTCGACGCCGTCGAAATCCATTTGGGCCACAACTATTTCGCCAGCTCGTTTCTGAGCCCGCTGATCAACCGCCGCGACGACGAGTTCGGCGGATCGCTGGAAAACCGGGCCAAGGTCGCGCGCGGGATGGTGATGGCCGTCCGCCGAGCGGTCGAAGACCAGATCGCCGTGACCGCCAAGCTCAACATGGCCGACGGTGTCCGAGGCGGCATCAGCACCGAAGAGTCGCTGATCACAGCCAAATGGCTAGAGGAAGACGGCGGCCTGGACGCGATCGAACTCACCGCGGGCAGTTCGCTGGTCAACCCGATGTACTTGTTCCGCGGCGATGCACCACTGAAGGAGTTCGCCGCCGCCTTCAAGCCGCCACTGAGCTGGGGCATGCGCATGACGGGCAAAAAGTTTCTGCGCGAGTACCCGTATCGGGACGCCTACCTGTTGCGCGACGCGAAGTTGTTCCGCGCCGAGCTGACAATGCCGTTGATTCTGCTCGGCGGTATCACCAACCGGGAGACGATGGACCTGGCCATGGCGGAAGGATTCCAGTTCGTCGCGATGGCCCGCGCACTGCTGGCCGAGCCCGACCTGATCAACCGGATCGCCGCCGACGGCGCCGCACACAGCGTGCAGTCGGCCTGCACGCATTGCAATCGGTGCATGCCGACTATTTACAGCCGGACTCGCTGCGTGGTGACGGGTATGCCTGACGCCCGCTGACGATGCGTGCCGCGCATTCTGTCGCTGTGAGCCGGGCAAAAATCCAGCCGTCCCTCCGCCGGTTACAGCGGTGACGGGAGTTAAGCCCGTCCATTGACGGTCGACGGAAACGGGCAAACAAACCCGCCATGCCGCATTTGTTGCAGATGCGGCGAAGGGGCTCCGAGCTACAGTTGGTCCAATGACTCCGCCAGCCCCACCAGCGCTGACCGTTCGGCATGACGGGTCGGAACGCACCTTCGCAGCGGGCCACGACGTGGTTGTCGGGCGCGACCTCAGGGCCGACATGCGCATCACGCACCCGCTGATTTCGCGTGCTCATCTTTTGCTGCGGTTTGACCAGGGCCGGTGGCTGGCGATCGACAACGGTTCGCTGAACGGGACGTACGTCAACGGCCGCCGGGTGCCGGTGGTCGACATCCACGACGGCCAGGGCGTCAACATCGGAAACCCCGACGGGCCGTTGTTGACGTTCGAGGTTGGGCGTCACGTTGGGATGGCGGGGCGCCCACCCCAAACCGCGTCGATGCCCATCGGACCGGCATCCGTGTTCGCGGAGGCGGCGGGGATGGCTTGGCCGGCCGCTGCACCCGGACCTCAGCAACCTGGACGCCAACCGAACCGGACCTCGCCGGGAGCGCCGCGGCCGTTTCCCGGCGCCTCTCCGCCCGGGCAGCCTGTGTATCCGACCAGCACAAGCACGGGGCGGCCCACCTCGTATCCGGCCAATTCACCGCCCCCGCCGAGCAACTTCCAGCCCCAGCCGAGGACGTCCGGTGGGGGCCCCGCGGCTCCCCCGCAACCGGCACCGCGCACCCTGATGTCGCCCGCTGTCGCCAAGCCGCCAGAGGTGTCGAACCTGGCGACCAAGATGTTCCAGGCATTGTTGCCGTCCCGGTCCGGGGCGATGCCCAAATCCGTCGACACGGCCACGATCGGCCGCGCCACCGACAACGACATCGTCATCCAGGACGTCCTGGCGTCGCGACATCACGCGTTTTTGCTCCGGACACCGCTGGGCACCGAGATCCGCGACGCGCACAGCGTCAACGGGACCTTCGTCAACGGGGTTCGGGTCGGGTCGGCGGTGCTCAGTGAAGGCGATGTCGTCACCATCGGCAACGTCGACCTGGTTTTCACCCGCGACACCCTGGTGCGCCGCACCGAAGCGGCGACGCGCACCGGCGGCCTGGAGGTGAATTCGGTCTGCTTCACCGTCGACCACGGCAAGGAACTGCTCGACCACATCTCGCTGACCGCGCGTCCGGGGACGCTGACGGCCATCATCGGCGGGTCCGGCGCGGGCAAGACCACGCTGTCACGACTGATCGCCGGATATACCAGCCCGACTTCCGGCTCGGTGACGTTCGAGGGCCACAACATCCACACCGAGTACGCGTCGCTGCGCAGCAGGATCGGGATGGTCCCGCAGGACGACGTCGTGCACCGCCAGCTGACGGTCAACCAGGCACTTGGCTACGCGGCCGAACTGCGATTGCCCCCCGACACCAGCAAGACCGATCGCGAAGAGGTCGTCGCTCAGGTACTCGAGGAACTCGAGCTGACCAAACACGCCGACACCCGAGTCGACAAGCTGTCCGGCGGCCAACGCAAACGCGCATCGGTGGCCCTGGAGCTGCTCACCGGACCGTCGCTGCTGATCCTCGACGAGCCGACCACCGGTCTGGATCCGGCACTGGATCGTCAGGTGATGATGATGCTCCGCCAGTTGGCCGACGCCGGCCGGGTGGTGCTGATCGTCACGCACTCGGTGTCCTACCTCGACGTCTGCGATCAGCTGCTGTTGGTGGCGCCCGGCGGCAAGACGGCGTTTCTGGGTCCACCCAGCCAGATCGGCGCGGCCATGGGCACCACGAACTGGGCCGACATCTTCACCAACGTGGGCGCCGATCCCGACGAGGCCAATCGCCGCTTCCTCGCCGAGAACAACCACCAGCCGCTAGCTGTCCCGTCCCAAGACAGCCCGGCCGCCGACTTGGGCGAGCCGGTTCACGCTGACGTGTTTCGCCAGTTCTCGACGATCGCGCGCCGCCAGATTCGCCTCGTCATCTCCGACCGTGGCTACACGGTGTTCCTGGCGCTGTTGCCGTTCCTCATCGGTGTCCTGACCCTGACCGTTCGCGGCAAGAGCGGATACGGCATGTCGGATCCGCTGGGCAACAATCCCGCTCAGCCGGACCAGATCCTGGTCATGCTCAATGTCGGTGCGGTATTCATGGGTACTGCGCTGACCATCCGCGACCTCATCGGCGAGCGTCCCATCTTCCGGCGCGAACAGGCGGTCGGCCTATCGACGGTGGCCTATATGGGCGCCAAAATCGTGGTGTTCTCCGCGTTCGCGATCGTTCAGGCAGCGATTGCCACGACCATCTCGATTGTCGGCTGGGGCACGCCGATCTCCAGCGCGGTCATCCTGGGCAACGTCAACGTGGAACTGTTCGTCACCGTGGCCGCGACCTGCGTGGGTGCGGCGCTGCTCGGCATGGCACTGTCGGCGCTGGCCGAATCGCAAGACCAGATCATGCCGATGCTGGTGGTGTCGATCATGTCTCAGCTGGTGTTCTCCGGCGGCATGATCTGGGTGACCGACCGGATCGTGCTCGATCAGTTGTCGTGGGCCACGCCCGCCCGGTGGGGCTTCGCGGCGTCGGCGTCGACGATCGACGCGCACCGGCTGATACCGGGTCCGACCGACCCAAAGGACCAGCACTGGAACCACACCAAGGCCGCCTGGCTGTTCGACATGGCGATGCTCGGGGTGTTGTGCATCGTCTACAGCGCCATCGTCTGGTGGAGGATCCGGCTCAAGAGACGATGAGTCGCGGCGGCGAATCAGGCGTCCAAGCGCAGGCCGTGCGCCAACGCAAACGCCATGGCTTGCGGGACGTCGACGCGCACACCGGTCAGCGAAGCGGTTGTCCACAGCGACGGGTCCACGGTCGCGCCACGCAGGTCGGCGTCATCCAGTCGGGTGCCGATGGTCCGTGCGCCACTCAGGTCGGCGCCGCGCAGCACAGCCTTGCGCAGATCGGTCTCCACCAGACCGGTCTCCCGCAGCCGGCAGCCGCTGAGATCGACGCCGCGTAGGTCGTTGCCGCCGAGCGCCGCGAGCGTGAAGTCCACCTCGTCGAACGTCACCGGCCGCAGCCGGCAGTTCTCGAAGACCGACCCCAACATGCTGCACTGCGTAAATGTGCTGTGCCACAGCGTTGTTCGCCGAAATGTGCAGTTGCGAAACGCCGACCCGCGGTGTTGGGACTCGCCCAGGTTGGCACCGCTGAAGTCGCATTCGGTGAACAACACCCGATCGGTGCTGAACCGGCTGAGGTCCTCCTCGCGGAAATCACGGCCGGTGAATTCGCAGTCAACCCACTCCTGCAACGCGCTCAACTGGCCGTCAGGCCGGCAAGCGCGTATTCGCTCACGGCGATCAGCGCATCCGTCGCCGACCGGCGATCCCTGGCATCGACCCCGATCACCGGGATGTGCGCGGGCAGGGCCAGCGCTTGGCGCACCTCTGCCACCGGATACCTTGGCGCGCTGTCGAATTCGTTGATCGCGATCAGAAAGGGCAGGTTCCGGTGTTCGAAGAAGTCGACCGAGGCAAAGCTATCCTGCAGGCGCCGGCAGTCGACCAGCACGATGGCGCCGATAGCGCCTCGTACCAGGTCGTCCCACATGAACCAGAACCGACGCTGGCCCGGGGTACCGAACAGATAGAGGACCAGATCCTCGTCCAGGGTGATCCGGCCGAAGTCCATCGCGACCGTCGTGGTGCGCTTGTCCGGGGTGGCTTCGAGCATGTCGACGCCAGCCGAGGCGTCGGTGACCATCGCCTCGGTACGCAACGGCATGATTTCTGAAACCGCGCCGACGAATGTGGTCTTTCCGACGCCGAACCCGCCCGCGATGACAATCTTCGTCGAGGCGGTGTTTCGCCCGTCAGAGTGCTTTAAGGCCACGCAGCGTCCTTCCGATAAGTTCATGGCGCTCATCGCGGGTCGACCGTTCTGTCAACGTCCTATGCACCCGAAGGTAACCGGCTGTCACCAGATCTCCGACCAACACGCGGGTGACCCCCAACGGCAAATCCAGCCGGGCCGAGATTTCGGCGACCGAGGGACTGTTGACGCAGATTTGGGTGATCATGCCTCGCGCGTCGTCGGGTGGCCATCGGTGAGCCAGCCCCGCCTGCAATGTCTGAATCGGCGCCTCCAACGGAAGGTCGACAGTGGTGCCGGTCCGCCCGGCCGTAAGCGTGTAGGGCCGCACCAGGCTCGCCTCGCGTGGGGTCGACCAGGGCTCGCGGGGGTCCATGACGACTCACAGGCTTGGCGTGCTGGGCGACGATGCGGGCCGTGCAGCGGCTCGAGGTGGAGCCCAGCGATCGGGCGAGTGTGAAACGGAACGCCGGGAGGACTGGACGACGCCGCCAACCCGTTCGACGAGGATGGCCATCTCGTACCCGATCTGACCGATGTCGCATGACGCGGCGGCCAGTGTGGCCAGGTGCGAGCCATCGCCGACCCGCATCAACAACAGGTACCCGTTCTGCATCTCGACCACCGATTGCAGCACCTGTCCGCCCTCGAACAACTGCGCGGCACCGGACGCCAGGCTGGCCAGCCCGGACGCGACCGCTGCCAACTGATCTGCACGTTCCCGCGGTAGATGCTCACTGGCGGCGATGGCCAGCCCGTCGACGGACACCAGCAAGGCGTGCGCCACCCCGGGGACCTCGCGGGCGAACTTCGACACGAGCCAGTCCAACGGGTTGCCAGGTGACGTCATTGCTGATCGGGTCCTTCGTGGGTTTCGGGAGTTTCGCGGGCATGCGACCGCCCGGAACGTACGCCGTCGAAATGGCTGCTGAAGGAGGCGCGAACGGCGTCGGGGTCGCGCAACGCGGCCGCGTGCTGCGGCTGGCGCTGCGACTGGAAACCGCCGTTCGATGCGGCAGCGGACCCCGCGCTGTCCTCGTCGCTGTCCTCGTCGCTGTCCTGGTCGCTCTCGGTGGCCGCTCCCGGCACCAGTCGGGCCCCGGGTTTGCGTACCGGCAGGCCGTGATCGGCGGTGCGCGACTCGACGGGCTTGTCCTCCGCCGCGGCCGCCAGCGACCAACCCTTGTCCCACACCGACTGCCAATCCAAGTCGGGGCTGTTGGCCAGGACGACCGGATCGTCCACCATCTCGGAGAGCATCCGCCGGTAGATCACATCATCATCGGCGGGGACAGTCTTTGCTGACGGGACCGATTGCAGGAGTGCGCTGGCGGCCGGGCTCCAGGTCTCTGCCGCCGGGGTGTCCGCCCGACCGGCCGTGTGTCGGGACCGGGCGGCAAAGAACGCCGAGGTATCAGAAGCCGCTTGGACCGGGGCTTGCGCCGGCGCTTGTTCCGGCGCCTGCGTGTCGCCATTTTTCCACGCGGGAGTGGCTAGCTCGCGGCGGCGCCGCAGAGGCGGCGACTCGGGCGGCTGGGCGGGAACGTCGGTAATGCCACTGGAACCCGGACTACGGCGCGGCAGCAGCGTGATCGGCGGTCCGGACGGATTTCCGAATCCGTTTTGCTCTACTGGCTCGGGTGGGGCTTCGTATTGTCGGACAGTCTGCTCAGCCGCCGCGGCGGCGGGTGGTGAAACCGACTGTTCGCGTTCCCGTCCGCGCGGCTCGGTTGCCCGAACGACGGCTGTGCCGCTGAGCGCCCCCGGCGGCAGGTAGATCTCGGCGGTGGTACCGGATCCGGCTTCACTGGCCGTCGCTCCGCGCAGGCCTACCCGAATGCCGTGCCGAGCGGCGATCCGGCCGACCACAAAGAGGCCCATATGGCGGGCATTATCGGGAGTAACCTCACCGCCGGCCTGCAGTCGCGTGTTGGCGATGCGCTGATCTGCATTGTTCATCCCCAAGCCGGAGTCGGCGATGCGCAGCAGGACGCCCTCGTCGCCGCCGCGCGCGGCCGAGATCCGAACACCTGTCGTCGGAGGCGAGTAACGCAGCGCGTTGTCGATCAACTCGGCAAACAGATGGATGACGCCACCCGCCGCCGCACCGATCACCAGGCATTCAGGCAACCCGGCGATCTCGACCCGGCGGTAGTCCTCGACCTCAGAAACGGCGGCGTTGATCACCGTCGACAGCGGCACCGGCTCGCGCTGGTCACGCGCGAGCTGTGCTCCCGCCAGGACCAGCAGGTTGGCGCTGTTACGGCGCAGCCGGGCCGCCAAATGATCGAGCCGGAACAGGCTGTCCAGCCGGTCGGGATCCTCCTCGTTGCGCTCCAGCCGATCGATGAGCGACAGCTGCTGATCCACCAGCGAACGGCTGCGCCGCGACATCGTCTCGAACATGTCGTTGACCAGCAAACGCAACCGCGCCTCGTCGCCGGCCAACAACAGGGCCTGGGTGTGCAGTTCGTCGACTGCGTGCGCGACCTGGCCGATCTCCTCCGTGGTGTGCACCGGCAGCGGCACGGGGATCGGTTCGGCGCCACCGGCCTTGACCAGAGCGACCTCTTCCTCGAGATCGGTATGGGCGACCCTGAGCGCTCCGTCGCGCAGCGCGCGCAGCGGCCGGACCAACGCACGGGCCACCAGCAACACGATGACCAGTGCGGTCACGATGGCGGTCAGCACCAAGGCGGTGTCCAGAATCGCGGAATTACGCCGATCAGTCGCCTGGGCCTCCACTGACTTTGTCACCGATGACGTCGCGTTCTTGATGACCTGCTCGGCGATCGCGTCGGTGGTCTGCATCGAATGCAGCAATTCCGCGTTGTCGACCAGCACACTGTCCGGATCAGACAGGATCGCCATGCGGCTTACCAGTTGCTGTTGGAGCGTCTTGGCTTCCGTTGAGCTGACGCCGAGCACCTGGCTCATCCCGAACAGCGTCGACGGTTCGGTGCCCGCCAGCGTGATCATCGACGTGCGCAGTTGCGGCTCGGGAAGGTCACCGCCGCCAGTCAGCAGAGTTTCTTGCATCGTCATCTGACCGCGGGCTCCGACCGCCCGGCTCAACCCTTGCGCCTGGGCGCGTATCTGTTCGTCGTCGACGCGCACCGATGCATTGATCACGTCCTCTGCCGTCAGCAGGATCGGCGCGTACGTAGTCACCCGGTCCCGTACACCGATGCTGTCGTCCAGCACCTTGTCCAGAAGCGCCTGGCCACCGTTCAGCAGGATGTTGACTCCCGACCGGACATCGGGGATCACGTCGGTGCTCGCCAGCCGGGTCTGCAGCTCATACTTGCGCGCCTGGAAATTCTTCTTCGCCCCCTCGACGTCGCCTCCAGTGGAGGGCGCCAGCAAAGCGACGTCCAATGCCGACATGTACTGCGTGATCGCCGGCAGCACGTCGGTGCGGGCGGCGGCCAGGCGTAGACCTGCGGAATTTGTCATCGCATCCTTGACACGCAAGGCGCCGAAGGCTGTCGCCAGCAACAGCGGCACCAGCACAATCGCCAAGACTTTCCAGCGGACCGGCCAGTTACTCAGCGACCAGGCCGGCGGCCGCTTGGCCCGTGCAGCCGCCGCCGCGGGGGCTTCCGGAGACTCGGGTGGAACCGCCGCGACCGGTGGGGTCGGGCGGGTGAACATGGTCATGTGGTCGCGGCCGCGCGAGCAGCCGCGGCATTGGTAGTTGACGCTCGAGAAAACGAGAGGCTCATGAAACTTCCTGCTTTATCCGCCCGCCCCGCGCAGATGGCCGCGAAGGTAAACATCTGGCAATCCGACGAGTATGACAGCACGCAGCTTGGGTCACCACAATTCTCACTGAGCAGCCATGTTCTTGATGTACTCCTTGAGATGAAAGGCGTCGGCAAGAAATGGAGTCCGCTGTGTTCCGGCTGCTGTTCTACTCCCCGCGAATAGCCCCCAACACGGGCAACGCCATCAGGACGGCGGCCGCGACCGGCTGCGAACTGCATCTGGTCGAGCCACTGGGCTTCGACTTGTCCGAGCCCAAACTGCGGAGGGCCGGCCTGGACTACCACGACCTGGCGTCGGTCACCGTCCATGCGTCGCTACAGGCCGCATGGGATGTGCTGGCGCCGGCGCGGGTGGTCGCCTTCACCGCACACGCGACTGCGCTGTTCAGCGACGTCGCGTACCACGCGGGCGACGTGCTGATGTTCGGACCCGAACCCACCGGGCTGGACGCCGCGACGCTGGCCGACGCGCATATCACCCACCGGGTGCGCATTCCGATGCTGAGCGGCCGGCGTTCGCTGAACCTGTCCAACGCCGCGGCGATCGCTGTCTACGAGGCGTGGCGCCAGCACGGATTCACCGGGGCCGGCTAGTCACCACGTGTTCCAGTGCGTGAGGGTCCCGGCGGGCAGCCGCTTGGCCGGCCGGAAGTCGGTGCCTTTGGTGTAGGCGATCGGGAAAAGTCCGGCCTGGCTGTACTCGTTGTACGGGATTCCGAGCACCTCGGCCGCTTCGCGCTCCCCGTCGCGAACGAGGTGCAGCGTCGTCCAGCACGAACCCAGTGCGCGGGAACGCAACGCCAGGCAGAAGCTCCACACGGCCGGGAACAGCGACGCCCAGAACGACACGCCGCCCAATGGCGACTGGTCTTCGCGGCCTTCGATGCAAGGAATCATCAGCACTGGTGCCTCGTGGATGTGCTCGGCCAGGTACATGGCGGAATCTCTGACCTTGCCCATCCGCTCACCGCGAGTGTCGCCCTCGGGATACTCGGTCGCGGGCGCGCTGAGATAGGGGCGGGCACGCGCCAGGTAGATGTCGCCGATCGCCTTCTTCTTGTCGGCGTCGTCGATGAACACCCATTGCCAGCCCTGCGAGTTGGAACCGGTGGGCGCCTGCAGCGCCAATTCGAGGCATTCCATTAGCACCTCATGAGGCACCGGCTTGTCGAAGTCGAGTCGTTTGCGGACCGAGCGGGTGGTGGTGAGGACTTCGTCGACGGACAGGTTGAGGGTCATACATGGAGGCTATCGTTGCGCCATGAGCGTCGAGCTGACAGAAGAGGTTTCCGGCAGACTGACGTCCGACCACTGCGGGTGGTTGACGACCGTCGCCAAGTCGGGGCGGCCGGTGCCACGGCTGGTCTGGTTCTACTTCGACGGCACCGATCTGCGGGTGTATTCGATGCCGACCGCCGCCAAGGTCGCCCACATCAAGGCGCACCCGCAGGCGAGCCTGAACTTGGATTCCGACGGCGACGGCGGGGGCGTCATCGTGATCGGCGGGACCGCGACGATAGACGCCACGGACGTCGACTGCCGGGACGACGAGCCGTACTGGACCAAGTACCGCGCCGACGCCGAGCGGGAGGGCCTGACGGACTTGATGGCCAAGTTCACCACCCGGCTGACGATCACCCCGACCAAGGTTTGGACCACCCCCACGGCCTAAGTCTTTGCCGCGAAATTGCATTCCACGACACGTTTGTCGAGTAACCCTGTCGGTAGTTGCACCCTCACGAAGAATCAGCGGAAGTCGCGCGAACGCGATCCGACGGCCAGCTTGATGCGGCCCAACCGCTCGGCCACGACAGTGATCGCCCCGCTCGCGTTTTGGACCTGACCGCGGACCAGCAGCGCCGGAGCCGTGTGCGCCAGCTTGCGGTGCCGCGCCCACACCCCCGGCGTGCAGAGCACGTTGACCATCCCGGTCTCGTCCTCGAGGTTGATAAACGTCACCCCCTGGGCCGTCGCGGGCCGCTGCCGATGGGTCACCGCACCGGCGATCAGCACGCGGTCACCGTCGGGCACCGATCCCAGCGCCTCGGCCGGCAACACCCCCATCGCGTCCAGGTCGGCCCGGAGGAACTGCGTCGGGTAGCTGTCCGGGGAGATGCCGGTGGCCCACACGTCGGCGGCGGCCAGTTCCAGCTCACTCATCCCCGGCAACGCCGGGATGTGCGAAGACGACCCCACACCCGGTAACCGGTCCGGCCGTTGGGTGGCCGCGGCGCCGGCCGCCCACAGCGCCTCCCGCCGGGACATCCCGAAGCAGCCCAGCGCTCCTGCCGTCGCCAGCGCCTCGGTCTGCGGCACGCTCAGCTGCAGCCGGGTAGTCAAGTCCAGCAGCGAGGCGAACGGGCCGTTGACCGTTCGCTCCTCGACCAACTGGTCGGCGAGGCCATCGCCGATATGGCGGACCGCGCCCAGTCCGAGGCGGACCTCCGTTCCGGCGTTCTCGCACGTGGCGTGCGCCAGGCTGGCGTTGACGCATGCGCCGTGCACCAGCACGCCATGCCTGCGCGCATCGGCCACCAGCGACTGCGGTGAATAGAAACCCATCGGCTGTGCGCGCAGCAGCGCCGCACAGAACGCCGCCGGGTGGTGCAGCTTGAACCACGACGAGTAGAACACCAGCGACGCGAAGCTCAGCGCATGGCTTTCCGGGAACCCGAAATTGGCGAACGCCTCCAGCTTTTCGTAGATCTGGTCGATCACCTCGTCGGGGGCGCCGTGCAGCGCGCGCATGCCGTCGTAGAACCGGCCGCGCAGCCGTTGCATTCGTTCGGTCGAACGCTTGGACCCCATGGCCCGCCGGAGCTGGTCGGCCTCGGCGGCCGAGAAGCCGGCGCAGTCGACCGCGAGCTGCATCAGCTGCTCCTGGAAAAGCGGTACTCCCAGTGTCTTTCGCAAGGCCGATTCCATGGACGGGTGGTGGTAGACGACCGGGTCCAGGCCGTTGCGCCGCCGGATGTAGGGATGCACCGACCCGCCTTGGATGGGCCCGGGGCGGATCAGTGCGACCTCCACCACCAGGTCGTAAAACACCCGTGGCTTGAGCCGGGGCAAAGTGGCCATCTGTGCGCGCGACTCCACCTGGAACACGCCGACGGAATCGGCGCGCGACAGCATCTCGTACACCGCCGGCTCGGAGAGGTCCAGCCTGGCCAGGTCCACGTCGATGCCTTTGTGTTCGGCCAACAGGTCTTTCGCATAGTGCAGCGCCGAGAGCATGCCCAGCCCGAGTAGGTCGAACTTCACCAAACCGATTGCCGCGCAGTCGTCTTTGTCCCATTGCAGGACGCTGCGGTTCTCCATGCGCGCCCACTCCACCGGACACACGTCGGCGATCGGGCGGTCGCAGATCACCATGCCGCCGGAATGAATCCCCATATGCCGTGGCAGATTCCGAATCTGGTTCGCCAGGTCGATCACCTGCGGCGGGATGTCCTCGATGTCGGGAGAGTCGGCTGATCCGTTCCAGTGGCTGATCTGCTTGCTCCACGCGTCCTGCTGACCCTGCGAGAAGCCCAGAGCGCGGGCCATGTCGCGCACCGCGATCCGGCCCCGGTAAGTGATGACATTGGCGACCTGGGCAGCATAGTCGCGGCCGTATTTGTCGTAGACGTACTGGATGACCTTTTCGCGCTGATCCGACTCGATGTCCATGTCGATGTCGGGTGGCCCATCGCGGGCCGGTGATAGAAAGCGCTCGAACAACAGCTCGTTGGCCACCGGATCGACCGCGGTGACGCCCAGGGCATAACAGACCGCGGAATTGGCCGCCGATCCCCTGCCCTGACACAAGATGTTGTTCTCCCGGCAAAACCGGGCGATGTCGTGCACCACCAGGAAGTAGCCCGGAAATTTCAGTTGTGCAATGACTTTCAGTTCGTGCTCGATTTGGGAGTACGCGCGCGGGGCGCCCTCGGCCCGCCCGTAACGGTCGCACGCGCCGGCCATGACCAACCGCCGCAACCAGCTGTCCTCGGTGTGTCCGTCTGGTACGTCGAACGGCGGCAGCTGCGGCGCGATGAGGGCCAGCCCGAACGCACACTGCTCGCCGAGTTCGGCGGCGGCGGTCACCACTTCGGGCCGTTGCGCGAACAGCCGGGCCATCTCCGCACCGGACCGCAGGTGTGAGCCACCCAGTGGAGCCAGCCACCCGGCGGCCGAATCCAGGGACTGCCGGGCCCGGACAGCGCCCATCGCCATCGCCAGCCGGGCGCGCGACGGATGGGCGAAATGCGCTCCGGTGGTGGCAACGACGCCGACACCGAAGCGCGGCGCCAGCCCGGCCAGCGCCGCGTTGCGTTCGTCGTCGAGCGGCTGACCATGATGGGTCAACTCGATGCTGACCCGGCTGGCGGTGAACCGGTCCACCAGATCGGCCAGCGCCCGTTCCGCCGCATTCCAGACCGCCATCGGAAAGCGCTTGGCGGACGGCCCCTTTCCGGCATCCGGTGAGGATGTGCCAGTGCCCACCCGCCGCCTCGGTCAGCGCATCGAAGTCGTAGCGCAGCTTGCCCTTCTCGCCGCCGGCCAGATGCGCCGCGGCCAGCTGCCGCGACAGCCGTCGGTAGCCTTCCGGGCCGCGGGCCAGCACCAGCAGATGCGGGCCGGGCGGATCCGGGTTCTCGGTGCGGGCAAGATCCCAGCGAAGATCCCAGCGAGATCCCAGCGACAACTCGGCGCCGAATACCGTGCGCACATCGAGTTCGGCGGCCGCTTCGGCAAACCGCACCGCGCCATACAGGCCGTTGTGGTCGGTCAGCGCGAGAGCACGTAGACCCAGCCGAGCGGCTTCCTCCACCAGCTCCTCCGGCGTGCTGGCCCCGTCGAGAAAGCTGTAGGCCGAATGCGCGTGCAGCTCGGCATACGCGACGGAGGAGCGGGCCATCCCGGCTTCTTCGGTTTCTGGGCCCGGCGGCTGATACTTCCCGCGCTTGCGCGACCAGGGGACGTCCTCAGGGGGTCCGGCTGCAGCCGGACCGCCAGCATGACGCGGCTTGCCGTCGAGTATCCGCTCCATTTCCGCCCAGCTCGGCGGTCCATTAAACCAACCCATACCAGTCCACGACCGCACTATATCGAACAAATGTTCGATTAAACAGTTGTTAAACATATCTTCAACTTGTGATGTCTCAGGACATCGGTGACAGTTCTGTGTCAGGACATCGGTGACGGTTGGTGTGTCAGGACTTCGGTGACGGTTGTCCGGTCTTGGGACGCGGGCCGCGGGGTTGGCCGTTTCCGACGTATTTGATGCCGGGTGCAGGTCGGGTGTGCTCGGCGAGGACCTCGCCCTCTAGGTCGGTGACGATGATCGTGTCGCCGGTCTTGTCACCGTCGCTGATAACGAGGACCTGTTGAAAGCGACGTTGCGCATCGACTAGGTAGGTGACTGAATCCAGCCCGATGGTTCCCGCCGTGGTCACGGTTCTGACTTGCGTATCGGCGGGCAGATCGGTGGGTGGCTGCGCTCGGGGGAGCTGGTATGGGCTCGGGCCGGGCACTTCGTAGACCGGCCGGCTAGGTTTCGGCCGGGGTGGATCGGCTTTCGGGGTCGCTTCCCACGCTGCCAGCGGAGTCACACGCCCGGGCAGCCCTTGGTGGGGACGCTCGGTGTTGTAGATGTGGTCGAACGCGTCGACTTGAGCTTGGAGTTCGGGCAGCGACTCCGCGAGCGGTTGCTTGTCGAGGTAGCGGAACAGGGTCTGGTGGAAGCGTTCGTTCTTGCCCTGGGTGGTCGGCTTGTAGGGCTTGCCGGTGATCGCCTCCACGCCCAGGGCGCCCACGTGACCGACGAGTTGGCCGATGTACCCGCGCCGCGAAGGGTTCAACGCGATCCCATTGTCGGACAGGAGTCGTTGGGGCACGCCGTGGGCGGCGATGGCCTTGTCCACCAGAATGATTGCGTCCTTGGCGGTCTCACCGAATGCGACGTGGGAGGCGACCGCATAGCGGGAGTGGTCGTCGATGAGCTGGAAGATCACGCACTTACGGCCGCCGCTGAGCACGTACTCGGTCGCGTCGAGTTGCCAGCACGCATTGGGGGCCGGGTAGACGAACCGCCGCCATGCCGAGCGAGGCTTCTTCTTGGGCTCAAGACGAGCCACGCCAGCCTCGCGGAAGATGCGTGCCAGCGACGCCACGGAAGGGACTTGTCCCAGGCCCATCGCGTGCATCTTGTCGTGCACGCTGATCGGCCCATGGTCCAGGCCGGAGGCCTCCAGCGCAGCCCGTACTGCCACCGCCCGTTCCTTGACCTCATCGCTCAACTTCGACGGACTCGACTTCGGTCGTCGGGTCTTGGGTTCGAGCACCGCGGCCGGTCCGTCGGTCTTAGCGCGTTTGCGCAACTCGTAGAACGACTTGCGGGTGATGCCCGTGCTCGGCGCAGAACGTCGAGACCGCCCCGCGGGGTGCGTCATCGGGCCACTGCGAGATAGCAAGGCGGACGAGAGGATCGATAGGTTCATTGACAGCCACCACCCGAGCCTTGGGCCAGAAGTGTCACCACCAAGACCACCCGAACCGTCACCGATGTCCTGATACAGAACTGTCACCGATGTCTTGGGAGATGACAAACATATCTTCAACTTCTAAACGCGTTCTTAACGCGTCGAGACCTATCGCGGTCGGGGCGCCACGCAGGTACTGGTACAAGGGAAAAAAACGACGGCGGGTACTGGCATGGCGCAGCTGAAGACTTTGGATACGACTTATCTCAAAGCTCAAGACCCGCATCAGCACGCGAGCCTGGCGATCGCCGCGGTCGCTATTGTCGACGGTGCAGTGCCCGATTACGAGCTACTCAAAATATTGCTGGCAGAACGGATTAAGTCGATTCCGCGGTGCACCCAGTTGCTGCGGACGCACCCCGCCGACACCGCCCAGGAATGGATCGACCACCCGGCATTCGACCTCACCCAGCACCTGCACCGGGTCGCAATTCCCCGGCCGGGCGACGACGCTGAATTGTTCCAGGCCGTGGCCCATGCACTGGAGCGCCCCCTTGACCTGGATCGCCCGCTCTGGGAGTGCTGGGTCATCGAGGGCCTGAAGGGCAACCAATGGGCGATCTTGATGAAGATCCACCACTGCCTGGCCGACGGCACCTCGGCTGCCCAAATCCTGACCAGGCTTTGCGATGACGCCAACAGTGACACGTTTGCGACACACATTGGCGCCAAGCAGGTTCCGTCCCCCACGGGGAAGCCGAGTTGGTCCGGCGCCCTGTGGCGGTTCTCCGAGGTCGCCGGCACGCTTGCCGGCGCGGTGTGGCCCGCGGCGTGGACCCCGTCAATCGACCCTGTCGCCACCATGCGGCGTTACAGCACGGTGCGCGTGCGAATTGACGCCGTCGACAGCGTATGCCGAAAGTTCGGTGTCACCGCCAACGAGGTAGCGCTTGCGGCGATCACGGAAGGCTTCCGGAAGGTTCTGCTGAACCGCGGCGAACAACCGCGGGCGGACTCGCTGCGCACCATGGTGCGACCCGACAACCGTGTCTCGGACATACTGCCCTATCTGCCTGTCGAACATGATGACCCGGTCCAGCGACTGCGGACGGTGCATAACCGGTTAGAAGCCGGGCAAAACGATCAACATCAATCCGGAATTTTGGAGTCGGCGATCAATTGCCTGCCAATTATGCTGCGCGGTCAAGCGATTCAGCTGCTGACCCGGCTTCCGCAGCGTGCAATCGTGACGCTGGCGACCAATGCACCCGGGCCGCGCCAACAATTGCGGCTGATGGGCCGACGGCTGGAGCGCGTGCTACCGATCCCACCGACCGGGCTGGCGCTGAGTACCGGAGTCGCGGTGCTGAGTTACGGCGACGAACTGGTATTCGGCATCACCGCCGGCTACGACGCCGCGCCCGACATCAGGCAGCTTGCCGCCGGTATCGAGCGGGAGATGGCGCGGCTGGTGGCGCTCAGCCAAGACTCGGTTCTGCTCTTCAGCAGAGACCACCGCCGCAAGCGTTCGTCTCGACCGGTTCCCCACCGGGCCCAACAAGTGCGGGCATCAAGGCCGGAACGAGCCTGAGACTGGGCCAACCTCCGCGGTGTTGGTCCCCGTGAGAAGGTTGGTCGTGCGCAAGCTGGAGCCGGTCGTCATCGACCCGCGCCGTCATGACGCGGTGCTGTTCGACGCCAAAATCGACGCAGCACCGCTGGTCGCACGGCTGCAGGCAGCCGGTATCACCACAGCGGACTTCTCATCAACGGATCCGGCTGCTGCCGCAGACGGCCTGGGCGTGCGGCCGGGCCGGTGCGCCGTCATCGCACTGGACGCAGCGGGGGTCACGGCCGCGCGCGAGGGTGGCTTCGCTTTGGTGATCGGTGTCGACCGGACGGGGCAGCACCAATATCTGAGCCTCGGCGCCGACACGGTAGTCGCACACGTGAACGAAGTCGCCGTCCGAACCGGGGACCTGCGGATGTCGCAGCTTCCCGACGCGTTGCAGGCCTTGCGCCGGGCCGACGGCCTCTTCGCCCGGCCGCCGGCGGTGTTCTTCGACTTCGACGGAACGCTGTCCGATATCGTCAACGATCCCGACGCGGCCAGACCCGTCGCCGGCGCGGCCGAAGCGTTGGAAAAGTTGGCCGCGCAGTGTCCGGTCGCCGTGCTGTCAGGCCGCGATCTCGCCGATGTGACAAAGCGTGTCGGCCTACCCGGCATCTGGTACGCCGGCAGCCATGGTTTCGAGCTGACCGCGCCCGACGGAACACACCACCAGAACGACGCCGCGGCCGCGGCCATCCCGATGCTGGAACAGGCGGCCGCCCGGCTCCGCCAGCGGCTCGGTTCGATTCCCGGCGTTGCTGTGGAGCACAAGCGGTTTGGCGTTGCCGTGCACTACCGCAACGCGGCTCGTGACCGCGTCGACGAGGTGGCGGCGGCGGTGCGCGCGGCGGGCCAGCGCGACGCGCTTAGGGTGACGACTGGTCGCGAGGTCATCGAACTGCGCCCGGACATCGACTGGGACAAAGGGAAAACGCTTCGCTGGGTGATGGACCACCTGCAGCAAACCCCGTCCGCTCCCCTGGTGCCCATTTATCTCGGCGACGACATCACCGATGAGGACGCATTCGACGCGGTGCGCGACGATGGCATTCCAATCCTGTTGCGGCACAACGATGACGGCGACCGCGCTACCGCCGCGCTGTTCGCCCTGGACAGCCCCACGCAGGCCGCCGAGTTCACCGACCGGCTCGCACGTCAAATAAGCGACGCACGTGCGAAATAGCCCCGCAGCCGGCAATCCGCAGATGGGAGCACCTGCGATCAGCAAGCTCGGCTTCTGGAGCGTCGTCATGCTCGGGATCAACGGGATAATCGGAGCGGGTATCTTCCTGACTCCCGGCACGGTGATCCGACTGGCCGGACCAATCGCGCCTCTTGCTTTCGTTCTGGCCGGCCTATTCGCGGGCGTCATGGCGCTGGTCTTCGCCACGGCGGCCAGGTACGTCAAAACCAACGGCGCCGCCTACGCCTACACGACGGCCGCATTCGGGGAACGCATCGGAATCTATGTCGGTGTCACCCATGCGATCACCGCGTCCATCGCGTGGGGCATGCTGGCGACCTTCTTCGTCTCGACCCTGTTGAAAGTGGTCTTCCCCGAGAAGCCGTGGGCCCAAGACACCGAACTCTTCAGCGTGAAGACGCTGACGTTTCTCGTCTTTATCGGAGTGCTCTTGGCCATCAACATGTTCGGCAACCGGGTGATCAGCTGGGCGAACGGGATCTCGACCGTGGGCAAGGTGTTCGCGCTCGCGGTGTTCATCGCCGGCGGGCTCTGGATCATCGTCACACAGCACGTCAACAACTACGGGACTTCAGGTTCGGCGGGTGTTTACCAGCCGGCGCCGTACGCGTTGTTCGGAGTCATCGGGGCGAGCCATGGCGCTGTGGCGGGTCTGATACTGGGCACAATGGGCGCCCTGTACGCCTTCACCGGCTTCGAATCGGTCGCCAACGCCGCCGAGGAAATGGACGAACCGGAACGGACCCTGCCAAAGGCCATACCATTAGCGATCATCAGCGTCGGGGTTGTCTACATTCTCGCGGTCGTGGTGGCAATGCTGCTCGGAGCGGACAAGGTCGTCGGATCCGATCAACCGGTGACGCTGGCGGGTGCCGTCGAGAACGATGCATTCCGGACGATCGTCATCATCGGAGCCCTGGTATCGATGTTCGGCATCAACGTGTCCGTATCCTTTGGCGCTCCGCGGTTGTGGACAGCGTTGTCGGACAACGGAATCCTGCCGAAACGCCTATCCGGCAGGAACCGATTCGGCGTCCCGCTGCTTGCTTTCGGCATCACCGCGTCGTTAACGCTGGCGTTCCCGCTGGCGCTGCGCTTCGACACGGTGAATCTGACCGGCCTCGCGGTGATCGCGCGATTCGTCCAGTTCATCATCGTGCCGATCGCTGTGATCGCATTGGCGCGGGACCGAACGCAAGAGTATGCGTCGGTGCAGCGGAATCCGTTAACCGACAAAGTGTTGCCGACAGCCGCGGTCGCGCTCTCGGTGGCATTGGTCGTGTCGTTCGACTACCGGACTATCTTCCTCACCGCGCGGGGAGGCGCCAACTACTTCTCGATCGCCCTGATCGTGGTCACGTTCATCGCCGTACCGGCGCTGGCATATCTGCACTACTACCGGACGCTTGAATCAAGTTAGCTCTCGACGTACTCCACCGCGCCGTCATCGAGCACCACCCGGGGGTCGGCACCGTCAGCTCCGGCCACAACGGTGCGAAACACCGCCTTGCCCGGCTCGGTTCGCCAGATCAGCGTGGTCAGCGTCTCGCCGGGGAACACCGGCGAGGTGAAGCGCGAAGCGATCGAGGTGACGTTCGCGGCGACGTCGTTGCCGAGCTCGGCGACCAACGCCCTGCCCGCCACCCCGTACGTGCACAGCCCATGCAGGATCGGCGTGGGAAACCCCGCCATCTCCTTGGCGAACCAGGGATCACTGTGCAGTGGGTTGCGGTCGCCGGACAGCCGGTAGATCAGCGCCTGATCCTCGCGGGTCGGCAGGGCAACCCGGGCGTCGGGCTCGCGATTCGGAAATTCCGGCGCTGTGGGCCGCTCGCCCGGCGCTCCCCCGAATCCGCCCGCCTGGCGAATGACCAGCGTGGTAAACGTCTCGGCGATCAGCGTCCCGGAGTCCGGATCGGTGCCGCGTCCGCGCAGCACGACGATCGCGTTCTTGCCCTCGCCCTTGTCCTGCAGGTCGGAAACCTCGGTGACCACCGAGAGCTTGCCCGCGGCCGGCAGCGGCGCATGCAGCCGAATGGTCTGGGAACCGTGCAACAGCAAGGCCCAGTTGAACGTTCCGATCTTGGCGGCGGCCCCGAACGCCGGGCAGCAGATCACCGCGTAGGTCGGCAGCACCTGCTGGGGGATGTCGTGGCTGTTCTCGGTGGTGAAAGACAGATCGTCGAGCCCGGCGCCGACACCGAGGGCGTACAGCAAGGTGTCCCGGTCGGTCCATTCGAACAGCGTCGGCTCGGTCGCCGCACCGATCGCACTCGGGTCAATCGCCATCTGAGTCTCCTCTCGATCACGAAATTCAAGCCGTTTCTGGCCCTTTTGCCTACTCAACCATCGCAAACTCTTCCCACCGATACCGTCGGCGGGGCAAGCTATCGCCATGGCCAACCGCAGCAGGAGCTGGAAAACCTCCCAAGTCTTAGCGGTGCTCGCCGCAACGGTAATCGTCGGTGCCTGCGGCGGATCAACGCAGGCGCGCAGCATCACCCTGACCTTCGTCCGAAACGCACAGTCCCAGGCCAACGCGGCCGGGGTCATCGACACCGACATACCAGGGGCCGGCCTGACCACCGACGGCAAAGGGCAGGCCCAGCAGCTGGTGAATCAGGTTTCCCACAACGTCGACGGCATCTACTCGTCTGCCATGGCCGAAGCCCAACAGACTGCCGCGCCGCTGGCCAGCGAACTTGGTAAGCAGGTCGAAGTCCTTGACGGCCTGCAATCAATCAATGCCGGCTGGTACAACGGCAAACCCGAGACCATGGCCAGTTCGACGTACATGGTGGCACCGGTCGACTGGATCCACGGCGATGCCCAAGACAGCATCCCTGGGTCGATCAGCGGAAAGCAGTTCAACAACCAGTTCAGCGGCGCCGTCCGGAAGGTCTACGACAGCGGCCACAGCAATCCGGTTGTGTTCTCCCAGGGCACCGCGATTATGGTCTGGACGCTGATGAACGCGAAGAACGTCAAGGACACGCTGCTGACCAGCCATCCGTTGCCGAACACCGGGCGGGTGGTGGTCACCGGCAACCCGATGACCGGCTGGACGCTGGTGGAATGGGACGGCATCCGCAACTTCAGCTGACCGGGTTGACGTGTGCGGCCACCAGCCGCCACGATGGGCTGCATGCGGTATGTCGTTACCGGCGGTACCGGGTTTATTGGGCGCCGAGTCGTAGCACGTTTATTGGAATCTCAGCCCGACGCGCAGGTGTGGGTGCTGGTTCGCCGTCAGTCGCTGGGTCGCTTCGAACATTTGTCCCTGCAATGGGGTGACCGAGCAAAGCCACTGGTCGGTGACCTGACGGAGCTCGAATTGGCCGACCAGACCATCGCCGAGCTGGGTGGGGTCGACCATGTGGTGCACTGTGCGGCGATCTACGACATCACCGCTGATGATGCCGAGCAACGAGCCACCAATGTCGATGGCACCCGGGCCGTCATCGAATTGGCGCGGCGGCTGGACGCCACGCTTCACCACGTGTCCTCGATCGCCGTGGCCGGCGACTTCGCCGGTGAGTACACCGAGGACGACTTCGACGTCGGCCAGCAGCTGCCGACGCCGTATCACCAGACGAAGTTCGAAGCTGAGCTGCTGGTGCGCTCCACTCCCGGGCTGCGGTACCGCGTCTACCGCCCGGCGGTGGTGGTGGGCGACTCCCGCACCGGCGAGATGGACAAGGTCGACGGGCCGTACTACTTCTTCGGCGTGCTCGCGAGGCTGGCCGTGTTGCCCAGGTTCACCCCGGTGCTGCTGCCCGACACCGGGCGAACCAACATCGTCCCGGTCGACTACGTCGTCGACGCGCTCGTCGCACTCATGCACGCCGAAGGACAGGACGGCCAGACGTTCCACTTGACCGCGCCGAAAGCCATTGGACTGCGCGGCATCTACCGCGGCATCGCTGACGCGGCCGGACTACCCCCCGCTCGCGGCTCGCTGCCCCGTTCGCTGGCCGCCCCGGTGCTGCAAGTGAGCGGACGCGCCAAGGTGCTGCGCAACATGGCGGCCACCCAGTTGGGAATTCCCGCCGAGGTTCTCGACGTCGTGGACCTGGCGCCCACATTCGCCAGCGAGAAGACCCGAAAGGCATTGCACGGCTCGGGCAATGCCGATCTCCGGGTCCCCGACTTCGCCGACTACGCACCGAAGCTATGGCGGTACTGGGCCGAGCACCTCGATCCGGACCGCGCACGGCGCGACGGCACAGCGGGGCCGCTGGTGGGCCGGCACGTCATCATCACCGGCGCGTCCAGCGGCATCGGCCGGGCCTCGGCGATCGCTGTCGCGCAGCGGGGCGCAACGGTGTTCGCGCTGGCCCGCAGCGGCGCCGCGCTCGACGAGCTGGTCGCCGAGATCCGCGCGAACGGCGGCCAGGCATACGCTTTCACCTGCGACGTCACCGATCCCACGTCGGTAGAGCACACCATCAAGGACATCCTGGGCCGCTTTGGCCACGTCGACTACCTGGTCAACAACGCCGGCCGGTCGATCCGCCGCTCGGTGGTCAACTCCACCGACCGGCTGCACGACTACGAGCGGGTGATGGCGGTCAACTACTTCGGCGCGGTGCGGATGGTGCTGGCGCTGCTGCCGCATTGGCGTGAGCGCCGGTTCGGCCACGTCGTCAACGTGTCCAGCGCGGGCGTTCAGGCCCGCAACCCGAAGTACAGCTCGTATCTGCCCAGCAAGGCGGCGCTCGACGCGTTTTCCGACGTGGTCGCCTCCGAGACGCTGTCCGACCACATCACATTCACCAACATCCACATGCCGCTGGTGGCCACACCCATGATCACGCCGTCAAAGCGACTCAACCCGGTGCCGGCGATCAGCCCCGAGCGGGCTGCGGCAATGGTGGTGCGCGGCCTCGTCGAAAAACCGGCGCGGATCGACACTCCGCTGGGAACCCTCGCCGAGGCCGGCAACTACCTGGCGCCGAGGATCTCGCGGCGATTTCTGCACCAGCTTTACCTGGGCTACCCCGATTCGGCTGCGGCACGCGGAATTCCGCCGGTCAGCAGCGACGCAACCGCCACTACTACGCCGCGTCGCAGGCCCAAGCGTCCGGTCCACGCCGTTAGCCGCATGGGGGTCCCGAAACCGGTCAAACGGCTAGTGCGGCGAATGCCCGGCGTGCATTGGTAGTTACTTGGCCAGCGTGAACTGATTGACGTCGATGTATCCGATACGGAACATCTCAGCGCAACCCGTCAGGTACTTCATGTACCGCTCATACACTTCTTCGGATTGCAGCGCGATGGCCTCATCCTTATGTGCTTCCAGGGCCGCAGACCAGATGTCGAGAGTTTTCGCGTAGTGCTGCTGCAACGATTGCACACGGGTCACGGTGAAGCCGTTCGCGGATGAGCGCTCTTGCACCATCGGTATCGACGGAAGCCGTCCGCCTGGAAAGATCTCGGTGAGCATGAATTTGAGGAACCGCGCGAAGGTGAACGATATCGGCAGGCCGCGTTCGAGCGCTTCCTTCGGATGCAGCCCAGTGATGGTATGCAGCAACATGGCCCCGTCATCAGGCAACAGACGGTGCGCCGTGGCGAAGAATGCGTCATAGCGTTCGTGTCCGAAGTGCTCAAAAGCGCCGATGCTGACGATCCGGTCGACGGGCTCGTCGTACTGCTCCCAGCCCTGCAGCAGAATCCGTTGGGAGCGAGCACTTTCCGACTTTGCGATCAACTGCTCGACGTGATCAGCCTGGTTTCTGCTCAGCGTCAGGCCGACGACGTTGACGTCGTAGGTTTGCACTGCGCGCATCATGGTCGCGCCCCAGCCGCAGCCGACGTCGAGCAGTGTCATCCCCGGTTGTAGTCCGAGTTTGCCCAGCGCGAGATCGATCTTGGCGATCTGGGCCTCCTCCAACGTCATATCGTCGCGCTCGAAGTAGGCGCAGCTGTAGGTCTGAGTCGGGTCGAGAAACAGCCGGAAGAAGTCGTCGGACAGGTCGTAGTGCGCCTGCACGTCGCTGAAGTGCGGTGTTAAGTCGCCCTCAGGTGGTTCGGGCGTTTTGGGCATTGACTCAGCCTAATCCCCGTACCGGTATCCTCACCATGATGAAGGCCCCTGTTTTCGTCGACGTCGACACCGGCGTCGACGATGCGCTGGCCTTGATTTACCTGCTGGCCAGCCCCGAAGCCAACGTAGTCGGCATCGCCTCGACCGGTGGAAACGTTGCGGTACAACAGGTCTGCGAAAACAACCTCGGCCTGCTCGAGCTTTGCCGAACCGCTGACATCCCGGTGTCCAAGGGCTCCGACGAAACCCTGACCGGCCCGATGCGCGCCCCCTCGAAGGTGCACGGCCCGCGGGGGATGGGGTATGCCGAGCTGCCGCCGACCGATCGCCGGCTCACCGACTACGATTCCGCGACGGCCTGGGTGCGCGCGGCACACGCGTTTCCCGGCGAACTGGTCGGGGTGGCGACCGGCCCGTTGACCAATCTGGCGCTGGCCCTGCGCGCCGAACCCACGCTGCCGACGCTGTTGCGCCGATTGGTGATCATGGGCGGCTCCTATGACCATCTCGGCAACACGACGCCGGTCGCGGAGTGGAACATCATTGTCGACCCCGAGGCAGCCGCCGAGGTCTTCGCGGCCTGGCCCGTCAAAGGCATTGCAGTGCAACGGCTTCCGATCCTGTGCGGCTTGAATCTGACTCGCAACATCGCGGTGACACCGGAGGTGCTTGCCAGGTTGGCGGACGCCGCGGGATCGACCACCACGGCGCTGAGCGTGCACGACGAACGGGGCACCCGCTCGGCGGCGTCCAATCCGGTGATCCGCGTGATCGAGGACGCACTGCGGTTCTACCTCGAGGGCTACCACGACAACGGGCACGGATACTTGGCGCACCTGCACGACCCGCTGGCAGCGGCCGTCGCACTGGATCCGCAACTGATCGCGACCCGGTCGGCGACGGTGGACGTCGAGCTGACGGGAACCCTGACCCGCGGCATGACGGTGACCGATTGGTCAGGACGCTGGAACCGAAAACCCAATGCCCTGATTGGCATTGACCTGAAAACTGGGGACGCGACGGTGTTCTTCGACCGGCTCATCGAGCGGATTGGGCCGTTCGCGCGCCGGCTGGGCGCCGTCCTCACTCACTCGTAGCTTCCCTCGAGATACCACCGCCGTTGGCGGAAGCACAGCAGCAAAGCCCGCTCGCTCTCCAGTAGTACCTGGGCACGGGCGGTGCGGCCGCCGGCGGTTGCCGACCGATCCGGGTCCCACCACCGCTCGTCGACCGGCCACGGTCCCGCCCACCAGCGCAACCTGTCGTCCCGGCCGTGGGCGGTCAGGATCGCAGGGATCGGCCGAGAACATCCCCCGGCTGGTCACTCGTATTGGATTTCCTTGGGCATCAAGCAATTCCACCGGATCATCGAGCAGCACGGCGGGTGATGGCTCGGGCAGCTGGCCCGGCCACGGCAGATCCGGATCGGCCTGCGGTACCGGCTCGTCGCCCAACTGGATCAACGTAATGCGTTCGGCCGGCCCGCGACCGCCGCTGAGCACCGGCACCCGCACCGCCTCCGGGCCGAGCAAGCCCTGCACCCGCACCAGCGCCCGACGGGCCCGAAGCCTGTCCTCCTCCCCGAGACCACCCCAGAGCGGCAGCTGCAGTGCCCCGGCCGACACCACCTCCACCGCCTGCAACCGCAACAGCGTCACCGGCGCGGTGGGGCGGTCCCGGGTGGTCCGATTGCTCAACCACCCATCCAGTTGCCAGCGCACCCGGTCGGCAGTGGCGTCCTCGGTCAACGGCTCCGCGCACCGCCACACCCGGTTCAGTTCTTCGCCGTTGGCGGTGACGGCATGAATGGCCAACCGGGTGCATCCCACCCCGGCTGCCATCAGCGTCTGATGCAGCGTGCCGGCCAGCGAGCGCCCCGCGAATGCCGCGGCATCAACCCGGTCGATCGGCGGATCGCAGTCCAGCACGGCCTCGAGTTCCGGCGGCAGCTCCCGCCCGGACGGTCCCCGCTCGGATGCGCCGCGGGCGAACCGGTGCGCGGTCACCCCGTCGGCGCCGAACCTGGAAGCCACGTCAGGGCGAGGCAATGCGGCAAACTGCCCGATGGTGCGAATCCCCAACCGCCACAACAGATCCGCCAGCTCTTCTCGACCCGGGCCGGACAGGCTCGGCTCGGCGGCGAGCTGCCGGATCGACAACACCGACAGAAACCGCGCATCCTGCCCCGGCTCCACGACACGGCCCGCCCGCGCAGCGAAGACCGCGGTGGACAATTGGTCGGCGATCCCCACCTGACACTCGGCTCCGGCCGCGGCCACCGCGTCGATCAGCCGCTCGGCCGCCTCCTGCTCGGACCCGAAATAGCGGGCCGCCCCACGCACCGGCAATACCAGGAGCCCGGGACGCAGCACCTCGGCGCGGGGCACCAGATCGTCGACCGCCGCGACCACCCCCTCGAAGAAGCGGGCGTCGCGGTCTGCGTCGGCGGTCGTGACGTGCAGTTGTGGGCAACGGGCCGCCGCCTCCCGGCGTCGTAGCCCGCGCCGCACTCCCGCCGCACGCGCGGCCGATGAGCAGGCGATCACCCGGTTGGCCAGGGTGACCGCGACCGGGGCCGTCGCGGGCTGACCCGCGGCGGCCGCGGCCGCGACCGCCGGCCAGTCCATGCACCAGATCGCCAGCACTCGAGATGCATCCACGCGAATTCACCCGGCCCGCGCCCGGCCGGCCACTCGTCTCCCCGCACACACCCCACTGACCTGCAGCCGCACCCCACTGATTCGCCCGAATCCAGCAGCCGGCGCGACCCGGCCCTCCACCGAGGCCCCCGTGATCTCATGGCCACAGACTCGGGCCTGCAGCCGCGTCGACGCCCCTTGCCAGTCGCCGTCGGTGACCAACAGGGTGCAGCCCTTTTGGCGGGCGCGGGCCAGTACCGCCCGCGCCCGTGTCTGCGGTACCAGGCGGCCGCCCAGACCAAGTACCACGAGATCCATGCCATCGATGAGCACCGCGGCCACCTCCACCGGATCGGTCCCCGGATCCGGTATCACTGCGAGCCGACTCAGATCGGCCCCCATCTCCACCGCGGCCAGCAGTCCGATGTCCGGCTGACCGACGATGGCCGCGTTACCCCCGGCCGCCGTTACCGCGGCCACCATGCTCAACAGCAGTGACCGGGCTCCCGACAACACCGCCACCGTCCCCCGCGGTACCTGGGCCGGCAGCAGCTCCGCAAGCCACTGCGGGACCGGCAGCTGGGATTCCGATTCCGGCAGCAAGTCATCGGCGGGTGCAGCAGCTTTTCCGGAGACCTTCCCCGACATGGAATCCATCCGCCGGCGCAGCGATTCGAGCTGCTCAGCGCGGCGTAGGCCTGAGCCAGAGGCATCGGAGACTGTAGCCATCGTCATCCAAGCCTCCTACCAGCTTCTTCTCGGCTATATTCGAACTTTTGTTCGAAACTATGTCGAAGTAAACACCCACCCTCCGACAACCGTCAAGCAACGCAAGGGGCCGCTTTATGCGCTCGGTGCTGGTGTTGCTAATGGTGTTTTCTGCCGGCTAACAGCACCGCGAAACTGTTACTGGCAACGCATTCCCCGAGAAGGGGCCCGGTACTAGCAAGGCAGTTGCAGTTTCGCGGCAGTCACTCCCACTCGATGGTGCCGGGCGGCTTGCTGGTGATGTCCAGCACCACACGGTTGACCTCGGACACCTCATTGGTGATGCGGGTCGAGATGCGCTCCAGCACCTCGTAGGGCACCCGGGTCCAGTCGGCGGTCATGGCATCCTCGCTGGACACCGGCCGCAGCACGATGGGGTGCCCGTAGGTGCGGTTGTCACCCTGCACCCCGACCGAGCGGACGTCGCCCAGCAGCACAACCGGGCACTGCCAGATCTGGTTGTCCAGGCCGGCGGCCGTCAGCTCCTCGCGCGCGATCGAGTCGGCCCGCCGCAATGTGTCCAGCCGCTTAGCGGTGACCTCGCCGACGATCCGGATGCCCAGTCCGGGTCCCGGAAATGGCTGGCGCGCAACGATTTCCTCCGGCAGGCCCAGCTCCCGCCCGACTGCACGCACCTCGTCTTTGAACAACAGCCGCAGCGGCTCGACGAGTTTGAACTTCAGGTCGTCGGGCAGGCCGCCGACATTATGGTGACTTTTGATGTTCGCGGTGCCGCTGCCCCCGCCGGACTCCACAACGTCGGGATACAGCGTGCCCTGCACCAGAAAATCAACGTCAGCTCCAGTGTCGCCCAACACATCCCGCACAGCCCCCTCGAAGGCCCGGATGAATTGGCGGCCGATGATCTTGCGCTTGTCCTCGGGGTCGGTCACGCCCGCCAGCGCCTCGAGGAAGGTGTCCTCCGCATCGACGGTGACCAGGTTGGCCCCGGTCGCGGCCACGAAATCACGCTGCACCTGCACACGCTCACCCGCGCGCAACAGGCCGTGATCGACGAAGACACAGGTCAATCGGTCACCGATGGCGCGCTGCACCAGTGCCGCGGCCACTGCGGAATCCACACCGCCGGACAGTCCGCAGATCGCATGGCCATCGCCGATCTGCGCGCGCACCTGGTCGATCAGTGCACCCGCGATGTTGGCAGCCGTCCAATCCGCGCCGAGCCCGGCGAAGTCGTGCAGAAACCGGCTGAGTATCTGCTGCCCGTGCGGCGTGTGCATCACTTCCGGGTGGTATTGCACCCCGGCCAGGCGCCGGCCCCGGTTCTCGAAGGCGGCCACCGCGGCACCCGGGCTGCTGGCCACCACGTCGAACCCGTCCGGCGCGGCCGTGACGGCGTCGCCATGACTCATCCAGACCGGCTGGACATCCGGCAGGCCCGAATGTAATTCACCGCCAAGGACTTTGAGATCCGTGCGGCCGTATTCACTGGTGCCGGTACGAGCTACGGTTCCGCCGAGTGCCTGCGCCATGGCCTGAAACCCGTAGCAGATGCCGAAGACCGGGAGGCCAAGGTCGAACAGCGCCGGATCGAGTTGCGGAGCGCCGTCGGCGTACACACTGGCCGGTCCGCCGGAAAGCACGACCGCGAGCGGATCACGGGCTTTGATCTCCTCGATCGTGGCGGTGTGCGGGATCACCTCGGAAAAAACCCGCGCCTCCCGCACCCGGCGGGCGATCAGCTGTGCGTACTGCGCACCGAAGTCGACCACCAACACCGGCCGCTCAACCGGTCCGGGTTTATCGAGGTCAGCAGGTTTGGCCACGTGAATGAGTTTAGTGGAACGAAAACAAGCTACGCAGCGCCTCGACGTCTCGCGGGTCTCCGTCGAAGTCGATGCGCCGCAGGGCCGCCTTGCGCTTGGCGTCGACCGCCCCGAGGCGAGCAGTGACGAGATCCGCCGCGCTGGCCGTGATCGTGACCGAAGGTTCGCCGTGAGCGCCCGCGAGGCGGCATTGCGTGACGGTGAACTCGAAACGGCGGCCGTCGATCTCGACGCGGCAGGTCGTGTCCAAACCCGCGGCTTTACCGCTGTCGAAGCCCAGCAGGATTCCGGCCAGGAACCCGTTCAGCGGCGATACCGGGCCGCTGTCGATCGGATCCAGCCGGCCCAGGCCGAACCGCGCAATGCTCTGCAGAATGGGCAGGATTCGTTGCCAACCGACGTCGCTGAGTGTGTAGACGGTGCGCCCGATCGGGGCCGGTAGGTCAGTCCGCTCGACGAGCCCAGCCTCTTGTAGCTCTTTGAGCCGCTCGGCAAGCAGATTGGTTGCGATGCCGTGCAGCTCAGCGCGCAGATCACCATAGCGGCGGGGTCCTCCGACCAACTCCCGAAGGATCAGCAAGGTCCATCGCTCGCCCAGGACGTCCAGACCGCGCGCGATGGGGCAGTTCTGGTTGTAGTTGCGAGTGGGCACACCCCCACCATACCGATGCTAGACATCTTTTTCCACCTATTACTTGATAATCTTGTCTACTAACTTTAAAGTCTTTCGCATGCGTACCGACCCAGTGCTTCGCAATCACCCGATGCCCGCGCTCGCCGTCATCTGCCTCAGCGTCTTCGTCATCAGCGTCGACGCCACCATCGTCAACGTCGCACTGCCCACCCTGTCGCGCGAACTCGGCGCCGACACCGCGCAACTGCAATGGATCATCGACGCCTACACCTTGGTCATGTCCGGCCTGCTGCTTTCGGTCGGTAGCCTCAGCGACCGCTACGGCAGGCGGGGCTGGCTCAGCCTGGGGCTTGCCCTGTTCGCGATCACCTCCGGTATTGCAGCGCAGGTGAATTCGGCAGATGCACTCATTGCCGCGCGTGCCGCCATGGGCGTCGGCGCGGCGGTGATCTTCCCGACCACCCTGGGACTGATCACCAACATCTTCACCGACCCGGCTCCGCGCGCCAAGGCGATCGGACTGTGGGCGGCCATGGTGGGCGTCGGCGTGGCCGTCGGACCGATCAGCGGCGGCTGGCTGCTGGAACACTTCTGGTGGGGCGCTATCTTCCTGGTGAACATTCCGATCGCGATCGCGGCCATCATCGGCGGGATCCTGTTCGTCCCGACCTCCCGCGACCCCGCCGCTCCCCAGGTCGACGTCCCCGGTTTGATCCTGTCCGCAGCCGGAATCACCGGGTTGGTCTACACCGTCATCGAGGCGCCCACTTGCGGATGGACCAGCACCCGGACCGTGGCCGGCTTCGCGATGGCCACAATTGTTCTGGTCTGCTTCGCCATGTGGGAGCGACGCAGTACCCACCCGATGCTGGACATTTCGGTGTTCTCCAACCGTCGGTTCTCCGGCGGCAGTCTGGCGGTGACCGCGGGCTTTCTGACGTTGTTCGGATTCATCTTCGTCATTACCCAGTACTTCCAATTCATCAAGAACTACACCGCATTTCAGAGCGGGGTGCGGCTGCTTCCGGTCGCTGTTTTGATCGCCCTGGCTAGCATCGTGGGACCGCGACTGGTCGAACGAGTCGGCACCACGGCCATCGTCGCCGGTGGGCTGGCCATGTTCGCGGCCGGACTGGCCTGGGCGTCCACAGCGGACGCGGCCACGCCCTATATCCAGATCGCAATGCAAATGGTGTTGCTCGGCGGCGGCCTCGGCCTGACGGTGGCGCCGGCCACCGAGGCGATCATGGGATCCCTGTCCACCGATAAAGCCGGAATCGGCTCGGCCGTCAATGACACCACGCGTGAGCTTGGCGGGACCCTGGGTGTCGCCATCGCGGGCAGCATCTTTGCGTCGGTGTACTCCGGCCATCTCGGCTCGGCCAGCGCGGTCACCGGATTGCCCCGCGATACCACCGCTGCGATGCGTAACTCTATGGCTGTGGCGCACAGGGTAATCGGGCAATTACCCGCCGAGCAGTCCGGCTATGTGCGCGACGCCGTCAACCGTGCATTCCTAGACGGTATGCAGGTCAGCGCCCTGGTCTGCGCAGGAATCGCGCTGGGCGCAGCGATCATCGTGGGATGGCTGCTGCCAGCGCAATCCCGGCACCACGACATCGCTGACATCACTGACATCACCGACATCACCGACATCACCGACATCACCGACATCGCTGGGATCAACTAGACAGGAAATCCGATGAGGCGAGCGCGTTTATGCGGACGCCGCCGAACCAGCCACTCAACCCACTGGGTCTGCACGCCTTCGTCACCGACTTCAAGCGGAAAGTCGAGAAATCTCACCCGCGCACTTGCTGACGGACGCCTGCGAGCGATCCAGGGAGTCGCAAGGGCGAGCACAATATGAAGGCGCCCCCACCGAGTCGCGCAGCCGCACGGTCCGTCGCTCAGCAAAAATAAAAAGCCCGCTGGCGGCACACGGCTAACCATGGTGGAGTGGTATCGCTCAAGTACTCCCCCTCGAAACCAGAGAGTGAGGCCCGCGTGTTGGGTCTGCCAGAGAAGGTGCGTGCCTGCCTGTTCGACCTCGACGGTGTCCTGACCGATACCGCCAGCGTGCATACCAAGGCCTGGAAGGCCACGTTTGACGCCTACCTGTCCCAACGCGCCGAGCGCACCGGGGAGAAGTTCGTCCCCTTCGACGCCGCCGCGGACTACCGGAAATATGTGGACGGCAAGAAGCGCGAGGATGGGGTCCGGTCATTTCTGGACAGCCGGGGAATCGAACTCCCCGACGGCAGTCCGGACGACCCTGGCGACGCCGAGACGGTCTACGGCCTGGGCAATCGCAAGAACGACATGTTCCAAAAGATCCTCGATGAAGACGGCGTCGAGGTGTTCGACGGGTCCCGGCGGTACCTGGAGGCGGCCTCGGCTGCGGGCCTGGGTATCGCCGTAGTGTCCTCGAGCGCCAACACGCGCGAGGTGCTTCACATCACCGGGCTGGAACGGTTCGTCCAGCAGCGGGTGGACGGGATCACGCTGCGCGAAGAGCACATCGCCGGCAAGCCGGCCCCCGACTCATACCTACGCGGGGCTCAGCTGCTTGACGTCGCCCCCGACGCAGCGGCCGTGTTCGAGGACGCATTGTCGGGCGTGGCGGCAGGCCATGCCGGCCACTTTGGCTTCGTGGTGGGTGTCGACCGAGTGGGCCAGGCCGACGATTTACGCAAAAACGGCGCTGACGTAGTGGTAACCGATCTAGCAGAATTGCTCCCGTCATGATCACGCAGGAAGCCTTTCCCGTCGAGCCGTGGGCGGTGCGCGAGACCCGGCTCGACCTGAACGTCATAGCCCAGTCAGAATCCCTGTTCACCTTGTCCAACGGGCACATCGGTTTGCGCGGCAACCTCGACGAGGGCGAACCGTACGGCCTGCCGGGCACCTATCTGAACTCCTTCTACGAAATCCGGCCGCTGCCTTACGCCGAGGCCGGCTACGGGTACCCGGAGGCCGGCCAGACCGTCGTCGACGTCACCAACGGCAAGATCATCCGGCTGTTCGTCGAGGACGAGCCGTTCGACGTCCGGTACGGCAAACTGATCTCCCACGAGCGGGTCCTCGACCTGCGCGCGGGGACGCTGGTCCGCAGGGCGCACTGGAGCTCACCATCGGGCAAGGAGATCAAAATCACCTCCACCAGGTTGGTGTCGCTGACGCACCGCAGTGCGGCTGCCATCGAGTACGTGGTCGAGGCGGTCGACGAATTCGTCCGGGTGAACGTGCAGTCCGAACTGGTTACCAACGAGGACCAGCCGACGACCTCGGCCGACCCCCGGGTGGCGGCCATCCTGGACAATCCGCTGGAGGCTGTCGACCACGAAAACACTGACACCGGGGCAATTCTCATGCACCGGACCCGGGCCAGCGACCTGATGATGTCCGCGGGAATGGACCACGAGATCGAGGTGCCCGGGCGATTCGAGGTCACCACCGACGCCCGCCCCGACCTGGCCCGCACCACCGTGATCTGCGGGCTGCGTCCCGGCCAAAAGCTACGCATCGTCAAATACCTGGCCTACGGCTGGTCCAGCAAGCGCTCCCGTCCGGCTCTTCGCGATCAGGCTGCCGCTGCGCTGCACAACGCCCGCTATAGCGGGTGGCAGGGGCTGATCGACTCGCAGCGCGAGTACCTCGATGACTTCTGGGACAACGCCGACGTCGAGGTCGAAGGCGACGGAGAATCTCAGCAAGCGGTGCGGTTCGGACTCTTTCACCTCCTGCAGGCCAGCGCCCGCGCCGAGCGTCGGGCGATCCCCAGCAAGGGGCTCACTGGAACCGGCTACGACGGCCACGCATTCTGGGACACCGAGGGTTACGTGCTGCCGGTGCTCACCTACACGTTGCCGCACGCGGTCGCCGACTCACTGCGGTGGCGGGCGTCGACACTGGACATGGCCAGGGAGCGGGCGGCCGAACTCGGCCTCAAAGGTGCCAGCTTTCCCTGGCGAACCATCCGCGGGCAGGAGTGCTCCGCCTACTGGCCGGCGGGCACCGCGGCCTTCCACATCAACGCCGACATCGCGATGGCCTTCGAGCGGTATCGCGTCGTCACGGGCGACGACACCTTGGAGGCGGAGTGTGGTGTCACGGTGCTGGTCGAGACCGCCCGGTTGTGGATGTCGATCGGGCACCACGACCGGCACGGCGTCTGGCACATCGACGGGATCACCGGTCCCGACGAGTACACGGCGATCGTCCGTGACAACGTCTTCACGAATCTGATGGCCGCCAACAATCTGGTTGTCGCCGCCGATGCCTGCAACCGCCAGCCCGAGGCGGCGCGAGCGATGGGTGTCACCGCCGAGGAGGCGGCCACCTGGCGCGACGCCGCCGACGCCGTCAGCATCCCCTACGACGAGGAACTCGGCGTCCACCAGCAATGCGAAGGATTCACCAAGTTCGCAGAGTGGGATTTCGAAAACGACAACAAATACCCGTTGCTACTGCATGAGGCCTATGTGCGGCTCTACCCCGCTCAGGTAATCAAGCAGGCCGACCTGGTGCTGGCGATGCAGTGGCAGAGCCACGCTTTCACGCCGGAACAGAAGGCCCGCAACGTCGACTACTACGAGCGGCGCATGGTCCGCGACTCGTCACTGTCGGCCTGCACTCAGGCGGTGATGTGCGCCGAGGTCGGGCATCTCGAGCTGGCCCACGACTATGCCTACGAGGCCGCCCTGATCGACCTGCGCGATCTGCACGCCAACACCCGCGACGGGTTGCACATGGCGTCGCTCGCCGGGGCATGGACGGCGATAGTCGGGGGCTTCGGCGGTCTGCGCGACGACGAAGGCATCCTGGATATCGATCCGGCGCTCCCCGAAGGCATCACCCGGTTGCGATTCCGGGTGCGGTGGCGAGATTTCCGGCTCGTCGTCGACGCCAACCACTCCCACGTCACCTACACGCTGAGCGACGGGACCGGAACTGAGCTGACCATCCGGCACGCCGGTGAAGAGCTGACGTTGAAGACGGATTCACCGACGACCGTTGCGGTGCGCCCTCGGAAGGCACTGTTGCCGCCACCGCCTCAGCCACTGGGCCGCGAGCCCATGCACCGCCGGAGCCTGGCGCGCAAAGACAGCTAAGGGCGTCAGTGCGGCTGGGCGACGATCCGGGCTACCTCGGCGGCCACCGACTGCCGCAGTTCGGCGTCCGATAGTTCGTCGAGACCGGCCGCCGAGCGGACGAAAGGCGCGAACAGCCGCCAGCCCAACTGTAGCGCAAAGGCATTGGCGACGGCCAGACGGGCGCTGGTGTCGTTTTCGTGGTCCGGGCGGATCTGATCGAATAATCGCGAGGCGCCGGGAAACTGCGTCTGCAACTTCCCCACCGGGTAGCCGTCGAGCAGTGTGCGGGCCATCACCCGCATGTGCCGGTCCATAGCGCGTTCCGTTTCCTCGGCCGACGGGTCGGCCTGCAGCGATGCCGTCGTAGTCGTGCTCAGGTGGTCGAGCACGGCGCCGACCAGCTGATCCTTGGCGCCAAAGTGACGAAACACCAGTCCGTGGTTGACCTTCGATTGGGTGGCGATGTCACGAATCGACGTTGCGGCCGGACCACGCTCGGCGAACAGATCGGTGGCAGCCTCCAGTATCGCCGCAGCCACTTCTTCACGCCCGGTGGGAATCTTGCGGCGCGCAACACTGGCCGACCCTGTAGTCATCTGTCTACGTTAACCGATGTAGTCGATTGACTGCACGCGACTTCGGCAGAGGACAGCAGCCGACCGGCCGGCGCTTGCCAAGGTGTAGTCACTCGACTACAGTCACTGGTGTAGTCGATTGGCTACACCAGCATCACCGGTATTCCCTGGAAGGACCAAGCGATGACAGACCTGATGGCCGTGCAGAAACTGGGCAGCCGCATCGGCGCCCAAATCGACGGGGTGAGCCTCGGTGCCGACCTGGATCCGGCCACCGTCCAGGCGATCCGCGCGGCACTGCTGGCCCATAAGGTGATCTTCTTCCGCGGCCAGCACCTCGACGACGAACGGCAGCTCGCCTTCGCTGGCAGGCTGGGCACGCCGATCGGTCACCCCGCCGCCCTGGCGGCGCTACCGAACGCGCCGGTCATTACGCCGATCAACTCGGAGTTCGGCAAAGCGAACCGCTGGCACACCGACGTCACGTTCGCCGCGAACTACCCAGCGGCGTCGATTCTGCGCGCGGTCACCCTGCCCAGCTATGGCGGATCGACACTGTGGGCCAACACGGCGACGGCGTACACGGAATTGCCCGAGCCGCTTCAGTGCCTGGTAGACAACCTGCGGGCCGTGCACACCAATCGCTACGACTACGTCAGCGCGGAGTCGGCCGGATCCATGACCGACGCCGAGCGGGCGTTCCGGCAGTCGTTCGAGAAGCCGGATTTCCGCACCGAGCATCCGGTGGTGCGGGTGCACCCGGAGACCGGTGAGCGCACCCTGGTGGCCGGCGATTTCGTGCGCAGCTTCGTCGGCCTGGACACTCACGAATCAGCCGTGTTGTTCGAATTGTTGCAGCGGCGAATCACTGTGCCCGAGAACACTATTCGCTGGAACTGGGCCCCTGGCGACGTAGCCATCTGGGACAACCGCGCCACCCAACACCGGGCCATCGACGACTACGACGACCAGCACCGACTCATGCACCGGGTCACCCTGATGGGCGATGTGCCAGTCGATGTGCACGGGCATCGCAGCCGGGTGCTCAGCGGCGCGCTACTCGCCTTGGCAGGCTAATGGGGCGGCCGGTTGATCAGCCGGCCGTGCTGACCGGGCTGATTGGATCAATGGGCAACCAGCGCAGCGCGCCCGGCGCACTGGCCGGCACCACCGGCCGCTCCGGCGGGATCGGGGCCAACCGCCGGTAGGCGTCTCCTTGTAGGGGCCGCTGATCGTTCTCACCTTTGTTCGGCCACAGCGCGGCGGCGCGCTCGGCTTGCGCGGCGATAGACAACGAGGGGTTGACGCCGAGGTTGGCCGAGATCGCCGCCCCGTCGACGACGAACATCGTCGGGTAGCCGTAGACCCGGTGATACGGGTCGATGACACCGCGTTCGGGGCTGTCACCGATCGCCGCCCCGCCGAGGAAGTGTGCGGTCAGCGGAATGTTGAACAGTTCACCCCAGGTGCCGCCGGCCACGCCGTCGATCTTCTCCGCGATGCGGCGGGTGACCTGGTTACCGGCCGGAATCCAGGTCGGGTTCGGCTCGCCGTGTCCCTGCTTGCTGGTGAACCAGCGGATGCCCAACTTGCCGCGCTTGGTGAACGTGGTGATCGAGTTGTCCAGGTGCTGCATGACGAGCGCGATCACCGTGCGCTCGCTCCACTGGCGCGGATTGAGCAGCCGCAACATGGCCCCCGGATCTTCGCGGGCCGTCTCGACCAACTGCTTCCACCGCGGCACGTCGGTGCCGCCGGGTCCCGGCCCGTCGGTCATCAGAGTCTGCAGGAGCCCCATCGCATTGGAGCCCTTGCCGTAGCGAACCGGTTCGATGTGCGTGTCCGCGGTCGGGTGGATCGAAGACGTGATCGCCACCCCGTGAGTCAAATCCAGGTCGGGTGAGACCTTCAGCCGCCCCGCGCCGACGATCGATTCGGAGTTGGTGCGAGTCAACACGCCCAGCTGATCCGAGAGTCGAGGCAGCATGCCCTTGTCCCGCATGTTGAACAGCAAGTGCTGGGTTCCCCAGGTGCCAGCGGCCAGGATCAGATGCTCGGCGGTGAACGTCCGTTTGTCCCGGCGCAGCCAGCTGCCGGTGCGAACGGTGCGAACCTCCCACAGTCCGTCGGAACGTTGCCCGAAGCTCTTCACCGTTGTCATCGGAAACACTTGTGCACCTGCTGATTCCGCGAGTCCTAGGTAGTTCTTCAGCAATGTGTTCTTGGCACCGAAGCGACAACCCGTCATGCACGAGCCGCATTCCAGGCAACCGGTGCGCTCCGGTCCGGCCCCACCAAAGAAGGGGTCGGGCACCGTCGTGCCCGGGGCCTTGGTGCCATCCACCCCGAAGAACACCCCCACCGGCGTCGGCACCCAAGTGTCGCCGCACCCCATCTCGTCGGCGACCTCTTTTAAGATGCGGTCGGCGTCGGTGAAGGTCGGGTTTTCCACCACGCCCAGCATCCGCTGGGCCTGCTGGTAGTGCGGTGTCAGCTCGGCTCGCCAGTCGGTGATGTGCGACCACTGCGGGTCTTTGAAGAACGGCTCCGGCGGCACGTACAACGTGTTGGCGTAGTTGAGCGAGCCGCCGCCCACTCCGGCGCCTGCCAAGATCAGCACGTTGCGCAGTGGATGGATGCGCTGGATGCCGTAGCACCCGAGCTTCGGGGCCCACAGGAACTTGCGCAGATCCCAGGATGTCTTGGCGAAGTCCTCGTCGGCGAAGCGCCGACCGGCCTCCAAAACGCCTACGCGATAACCCTTTTCGGTCAGCCTCAGCGCGCTGATACTGCCCCCGAAACCCGAACCGATGACCAGGACGTCGTAATCCGACTGCATCGGCTTAGCCTACGGCGAGCAGACACAGAATCCCATAAATCGCTCGGCAGGAGTGCGATTCTGCGTCTGCTCGCGGGGAGAGCTGGCGTCAGTTGGCGTCAGCTTCCTACGGTCAGGCCGACCTTCTGGAATTCCTTGAGATCGCAATACCCGGCTTTGGCCATTGATCGTCGCAAACCACCTACCAGGTTGTATGCGCCGAACGGATCGTCGGACGGCCCGTTGAGAACCTGCTGCAGCGGCGGGCGCTCACCGATGGCGATCTGCAGCAACGCCCCCCGCGGCAACGACGGGTGCGCTGCCGCCGCCGGCCAGAACCATCCGTCGCCCAGCGCCTCGGCCGCTTCGGCCAGCGGCGTGCCCAGCACCACCGCGTCGGCCCCGCAGGCGATGGCTTTGGCCAGCTCGCCGGAGGTGTGGATGTCACCGTCGGCCAGCACATGCACGTAACGGCCGCCGGTCTCGTCGAGGTATTCGCGCCGCGCAGCAGCGGCGTCGGCGATCGCGGTGGCCATCGGCACGCGAATGCCCAGCACCTCGTCGCTGGTGGTCACCCCTCTGGTGGAGCCGTAGCCGACGATGACCCCGGCGGCGCCGGTGCGCATCAGATGCAGCGCCGTGCGGTGGTCGAGCACACCACCGGCAACCACCGGGATGTCGAGCTCAGAGATGAAGGTCTTCAGGTTCAGCGGCTCGCCATCACTTGCCACCCGTTCCGCCGAGACGATCGTGCCCTGGATGACGAGCAGGTCGATACCAGCCTGCAGCAGCACCGGCGTCAGCGCCTGGGCGTTTTGCGGGCTGAGCCGCACCGCGGTGGTGACGCCGGCTTCGCGGATGCGGGCAACGGCGGCGCCAAGCAGCTCCGGGTTCAGCGGTGCCGCGTGCAGCTCCTGGAGCAGCCGGATCGACGCGGAGGGTTCGGGCTCCTTTTCGGCGGCCTCGACAAGTTGACCGATCTTGGCCTCGACATCGGCATGCCGCCCGATCAGCCCCTCGCCGTTCAGCACGCCCAGGCCGCCGAGCCGGCCGAGCTCGATCGCGAACTCCGGCGATACCAAAGCGTCGGTCGGGTGCGCCACTACCGGGATCTCGAACCGGTAGGCGTCCAGCTGCCACGCCGTCGACACGTCCTGCGACGAGCGGGTGCGCCGTGACGGCACGATGCTGACTTCGCTGAGCTCATAGGTGCGACGCGCAACGCGACCCATTCCGATTTCGACCATGTTGGCAGCCGGCTCGCTTCTAACGGGCGTAGTAGTTCGGCGCTTCGACGGTCATCGCGACGTCGTGCGGGTGGCTCTCCTTGAGTCCGGCGGCAGTGATCCGGACGAACTGCGCCTGCTGCAACACCTCGATGGTGGGCGAGCCGGTGTAGCCCATCGCGGCGCGCAGACCGCCGGTGAGCTGGTGGATCACCGACGACAGCGGACCGCGGAACGGCACCCGGCCCTCGATCCCTTCGGGTACCAACTTGTCTTCCGAGAGCGCGTCGTCGGCGAAGTAGCGGTCCTTGGAGTACGACTTGCCCCCACCCCGCCCCTGCATGGCACCCAACGACCCCATGCCGCGATAGCTCTTGAACTGTTTGCCGTTGACGAAGATCAGCTCGCCGGGTGCCTCGGCGGTACCGGCCAGCAGCGAGCCCAGCATGGCCGTCGACGCGCCCGCCGCCAGCGCCTTGGCGATGTCGCCGGAGTACTGCAATCCGCCGTCGGCGATAACCGGCACGCCCGCCCTTCGGCACGCGGCGACGGCCTCCAAAATCGCCGTGATCTGAGGCGCCCCGACGCCGGCCACGACCCGGGTTGTACAGATCGACCCCGGCCCCACACCGACCTTGACCGCGTCGGCGCCGGCGTCGACCAGAGCTGCGGCAGCGGACCTGGTGGCGACGTTGCCGCCGATCACCTCGACCCGGTCGCCAACTTCGAGTTTGAGCTTGCCGACCATATCGAGCACCAGCCGATTGTGCGCGTGGGCGGTGTCGACGATCAGCACGTCCACCCCGGCGTCGACCAGCATCATCGCCCGGACCCAGGCATCACCGCCCACGCCCACCGCGGCGCCTACCAACAGCCGGCCGTCGCTGTCCTTGGTGGCCAGCGGATGCTGCTCGGTCTTGGCGAAGTCCTTGACCGTGATCAGCCCGGTCAGCCGGCCGTGGCCGTCGACGACGGGCAGCTTTTCGATCTTGTTCCGGCGCAGTAAGCCCAGCGCGGCATCGGCGCTGACCCCTTCCTGAGCGGTGATCAGCGGAGCTTTGGTCATCACCTCGGCCACGTGCTTGGACTGGTCCGCTTCGAACCGCATGTCACGGTTGGTGATGATGCCGACCAGCGCACCGGAGTCGTCGACCACCGGCAGCCCGGAGATCCGGAACCGGGCGCACAGCGCGTCGACCTGGGCCAACGTGAAGTCTGGCCGGCAAGTGACCGGATCAGTAACCATGCCGGCCTCGGACCGCTTCACCATTTCGACCTGGCCGGCCTGTTCGGCGACCGGCAGGTTGCGGTGCAAGACGCCCATGCCGCCCGCCCGGGCCATCGCGATGGCCATCCGAGACTCGGTGACGGTGTCCATCGCCGAGCTGACCAGCGGCACTTTGAGCCTGATCTTCCGGGTGAGCTGGCTGGAGGTGTCGGCGGTGGCGGGCACCACATCGGAAGCCGCCGGCAACAGCAAGACGTCGTCGAACGTCAATCCGAGCATTGCCACCTTGTGCGGGTCGTCGCCTCCGGTCGGCACCGGGTCGTCCGCCAGGCCGGTAAGAGAAGCGTCATGCATGTACGGGCTGCCGACCAGGTCGGAGCTGTCTTCGAGGTGGGACATGCCGCGGGACATGGTGAGGCCTCCATACACGTGCGGAGTAAGAAAACCATCCTATCGGCTCGGCGGCCGCCCGGTGACGATGCGCGCCGAGAAGCGGCGCGAGGTTGAGGCGGGCAATCGGGCTGCGCCCGGTGACGATGCGCGCCGAGGAGCGGCGCGAGGTGGGGGTACCTCCCAGCCGCGGAGCGGCGAGAGGGCGAGGCGGGCAATCGGGCTGCGCCCGGTGGCCCGCCATGTCCGGGCGCGCCGTAAAGCGGCGCAAGATGGCCTCTGGCGTCCCACCAACACGCGACGGCGGGCAGCTCCGTGCTGGCGTTATCACCGTCCGCTTGCGTAGGCTAGGGGCGTGCGCGACCACCTCCCCCCGGGTTTGCCACCCGATCCGTTTGCCGACGACCCCTGCGACCCGTCGGCGGCGCTGGAAGCTGTCGAGCCCGGACAACCGCTGGACCAGCAGGAGCGAATGGCGGTCGAGGCCGACCTCGCCGATTTAGCCGTTTACGAAGCGCTGTTGGCGCACAGGGGAATTCGCGGGCTTGTGGTCTGTTGCGACGAGTGTCAGCAAGACCACTATCACGACTGGGACATGTTGCGTGCCAACCTGCTGCAACTGCTGATAGACGGCACCGTCCGCCCACACGAACCTGCCTACGACCCCGAACCCGACGCGTATGTCACCTGGGATTACTGCCGGGGATACGCCGACGCCTCGCTCAACGAAGCGACGTCAGACGCCGATGGATTCCACCGGCGCCACTGAGCGCGTCCCTTTTTCTCGAGCTCTGATTGCCCGATTAGGGCGTCGTGCTGGGCGCATCCGACGATGAGTGGTGCCGGTGCCGACCCGAAGACGGAGTAGTCGTTGACGGGCTTGCTGATGGAGCCTGCGATGGACTCGGGGACTGGCTGGGCGTCGGGGGGGTCGTAGTGACCGCCGCCGGCGCCTTACCGTTAGGGCTGGGCGAGACCGCCGGCGGAGTAGTCGAAGCGGCCGGAGCCTTCGGCGGCTTGCCGCCTTTCGGAGCCGGCCCCGCACTGGGTGGGGCGGCGGGCGCCACCGTCGCATTTGGATTCCGTGATTGAACCCTTGTGTTCAGCAGGTTCACCTCGTCCATCAAATCGTGTTTGCCGGCGCCGTCGTCGATGGACTGCACAGTGCTGCTGACCTTGGCCAGCTGACTATGGGCCTGGTCCCATTCGCCGTGGTCGATCATTTGCTGCACCTTCGCCAGATCGGCTTTGGCGGACAACTCGATAGAGTTGTCATTGACCCGCGGTTGGTCGAAGAACATTGCGTGCAGGCCGTACAAGGCATCACCGCGACGGGCCTCGACCACCACAGCACCGAACCCACTGAGGACCAACAGCGTCGCAGCCACCGATCCGATGGCCGCCAGGCCGCGACGACCACGTCCACCACTTCCATCCCGTCTAACGTCCTCTAATCCCGTCTGCAGCGCCTCGATCGCCTCTTCGGGCGAAACCAGTGCGCTGGCAGGCGGCCACCTCAAGTCGTCACGCCACTCCGCCATCAACGCCGCCAGCGCGTTGTCCTCAGGGTCGTCGGCGTCGACCGGCTCACGTTCGGCGAGCGCGTCGAGGAGCAGATCGGTGCGGGCCAGCTCGTCCAATGACGGCTGGTCTGAGCGTGCGTAACCGAACTCAGGCACAGTCACCTGCCGCGATGATCTCCGACTTCAGCCGTGACAGTGCACGGTGCTGGGCCACCCGGACCGCTCCCGTGGTGCTGCCGACCGCGGCCGCGGTCTCCTCGGCGCTGAGGCCGACGACAACGCGGAGGATCAGGATCTCGCGTTGCTTAGCGGGCAAGATCTCGAGCAGTTCACTCATCCGGCTGGTCGAATCGGCTTCGATGGCCCGCTGCTCCGGGCCGGCGTCGGCCGACCAGCGTTCGGGAAGGGATTCAGCTGGGTAGGCAAGGTCGCGGCCGGCGGCCCGATGAGCGTCAGCGACCTTGTGGGCCGCGATGCCGTACAGGAACGCCAGGAACGGGCGTCCTCGATCCCGATAGCGCGGTAGCGCCGTTATGGTGGCCAAGCACACCTCCTGAGCGACGTCGTCGGCCGACAGACCGCCCCGATCGACTATCCCAACTCGCGCTCGGCAATAACGCACGACAATCGGACGGATGGTCTCGAGCACCTCCCGCAAGGCGTTCGTGTCTCCCGCCGCGGCGTCTGCAACCACAGCGTCGAGACGATCTCCTTGAATTGTCATCGACGGCGGTATCTCCAACGTTACAAACCGGACACATCAAGGGCTAACTAACGAACTGACAATAACGGCCCAAAGGCCGTTTCACGCGCAACGCCAGGTTCCACCGGCGCGCCGCACCTGGCCTGCGCAGATATCCCGAATTTCGCGCATCTCCTGTGCCTCAAACGTGACGCTCCCGATATCAATCAGCAAGCAAGCCAGTGCCCACCGAAGCGGGATCAGTCCCAATCGGCCGGTGTCGTCCAGTGCCGCGTCGGCGACGGCACGCGCGCGCTCGGTGCAACCCGCGCTGCACAGGGCGGCGGCCAGCACTACGTCACTTTTGACCCGGTGTCGCGCCGACCCCGTGTGGTTGATGGTCATGGCCTGGGCCTGCTCGACCGCTTCCTCGGCGTGGCGAACCGCGATTTGCCCTTCGCCACACGCCATCGCCAACTCGGCTCCCACCCACCGCCGGCGCACCGCGAGCCGGTCCGGCACCGACGCAGGCGTCAAGTCCTGGTCCGCGCGCGTGAGCAACGCCGCCGCCGCGGCAAAGCGGCCGACACCGAGCGCGTCGGCGGCCAGCCCGATCAGCGCGTCGCCACGCGCCTCCGGATCGGCGCCGGCGAGCGCCAGGGCGCGACCGTCCCAGCCCCGCGCCAGGGCGTGCCAACCGAGCTGGCGCAGGAAGGATCCCTGCGTGCTGTGGGCGAGGGATACCAACCGACCGGCCGAAACACTGCTACGCAGCACCGCCAAGTCGCGGTAAGCACTGCCGTAGCGCCCTTGCCCGCCGGAGGCGACGGCCCGCAGCCACAATTGCCGTGGCGTGGTCGCCGACGGCAACGGCCAGGTGTCCGGCTCGCTTCCGAAGGCGGCACGGGCAAGTGTCGCCTCGATCGTTGCAGTGTGATGTATTTCAATCAATGTGATATTGCCGTCATTAGTAAACAGTTTGTGCTGGGCGTGTTACCGAGATATTAATCAGCACGACGTGTGTGCCAATCACTCGTCCCCCGTGATAGTGCCCTGAACTGGGAAACTTTGACATCCATCGAAACCTGCTGGCACGGTTCTCGTTCGGTAAACACGCCGCAGATGAACGCGGCGTAAATTCTCTTGCAACGCTTAGATATTTGGTTGAAGTAGTCGGCTATTGACGGAAATTCGGCGTCCGCCCTAACGTCTATTGTCGACGGGTAGTCATCGACGACGCCACTTCACATCACTCGCACACTCGCTTCGCGAAACTTATCTCACATGGGCGTGCCTTGCAGAGAGGGAACAAGCAATGCCACAGCCGGAGCAACTACCTGGGCCAAACGCCGACATCTGGAATTGGCAACTGCAGGGCCTGTGCCGCGGCGTCGACTCGTCGATGTTCTTCCATCCTGACGGGGAGCGGGGCCGGGCGCGCATGCAGCGTGAGCAGCGCGCCAAAGAGATGTGCCGGCAATGCCCGGTGATCGAGCAATGCCGTTCACATGCGCTGGGCGTCGGTGAGCCGTATGGCGTTTGGGGCGGCCTCTCGGAATCCGAGCGCGACCTCCTCCTGAAGGGTGACATCGGACGCGGGCGCGGCATCCGCCGCTCGGCCTGACCGGTTCGACGCGAGCTAAATGGTTCGACCCCCGCCGTCATCGGCGGGGGTCGACCTATTTGTGATTGGCGCGTGATTGGCTCCGCCCGATCGGGCGGTGTGCTTGTCGGCTACACCCGGTGCCGATGTACCTCGAACACCAAACACAGCTCGGCGAGATCTTTCGGACGCGATAGGGATCGCCCGGTCCGTTGCTCGATTCTGCGCAATCGGTGGGACACGCGGCGCAACGCCGCCTGCTCGGCCGCGAGTCGCCGATACTCGGCGCGCAATCGGCCGTAGTCGAGGTTGTCGTCGAATTCATCGGCAAATTCCCCAGCGGGAAACCGATTGCGCGCGCGTCCAGCCGGTATATCGGGATCCATAGCGCTACTTGCTAATTCGGCAATCAAGCCGGGCGATTTTGCGTTCATCGGGACACCATCGCGTACCCGGCGACACCGAATACCATCGTCAGCATCGTCAGCATCGTCAGCATCGTCAGCATCGTCAGCATCGTCAGCATTCCAAACGTTGCACTCAGCATCGTCCGCCGTTTCTCTCGCCTTGCACGCCCGGAAGATCAAGCCCAATCCTGAGCGATGCCCTTGTCCGCGCGAAACGAAGATGCGCGTCATCGTTGTGCGTGGGCGACAACTGCCGCTTCACACGCGGGCAGACATCGAGTAGATCGCCAGCTGCCGGCCGCGCAAACAGCTCAGATTGTCCGCGACACCCGGCTTTGGCTGAGCCATAATCAGGTACCGATTAGCCCGAAGGGCGGGAGAGCGCGGTGGCGAAGCTGATATCCGTCAATGTCGGCCTACCCAAAGACATCGCCTGGAAAAACCGTACCGTGTACACCGGGGCGTGGAAGACGCCCGTTACCGGCCGCCGGATGGTTCGGCGGCTCAACATCGACGGGGACGGACAAGGGGACCTCGCGGGCCACGGCGGGGAGAACCGTGCCGTCCTCGTGTATCAACTCGAGTCATACCGTCACTGGGCCAAGGAATTTCATCGCGACGACCTGGCGCCGGGGCTTCTGGGTGAGAATCTGACCGTCGAAGGGCTGCCCGACGATGAGGTGTGCATCGGGGACCGATACCGGATCGGGCAGGCAGTCTTCGAGGTGACCCAACCCCGTGTTACCTGTTATCGCGCGGGCATGCGCATCGGCGAGCCCCGGATGGCTGCGTTGCTGGTGTCTCACCGACGACCCGGCTTCTATTGCCGGGTGATTACCGAAGGCGAAGTCGAGGCAGGTCAGGAGATCGTCAAGATCGGCGACGGACCTGAGCGGATCACGGTCGCCGAGATCGACGCACTGCTCTATCTACCCGGACATCCCCGAGACGCTCTGCAACGTGCGCTCCGCGTCCCAGCGCTCAGCCCCGGCTGGAAAGCCTCCTTGCAGAGTCTGGCGGAACAACCTGTTACGGAGTCCGCTTCAGGCAACGTCGGTTTGACGGCGGCCGCGAGCAGTCCGCCGCCGGCGTGGACCGGGTTTCGCTCACTCCGGGTGAGTGCGGTTCACGACGAAACCCGACACGTGCGCTCAGTGTCACTGGCCGACCCCGACGGCACCGCCCTACCGGAATGGCGTCCCGGCCAGTCGATCACGCTGCGCCTCTTTTCCGATCTAACCGGCGCCCCCCTCATCCGCAACTACTCGCTATCCAACCGGCCCGGCTCCGATGAATACCGGATCAGCGTCAAACAAGAACCACACGGGGAAGCAAGCGGACTAATCCACACCCAAGTCAGGCCCGGTGATTTTCTCGACGTCGCCGCACCACGCGGCACCTTCTTCCTGTCCGACGGAGACGCACCCGCGATCCTGCTCTCCGCCGGAATCGGGGCCACCCCCGTACTGTCCATGCTGCACGCGCTCGTCAGGGCAGGCTCGGCTCGTCAGGTCTGGTGGCTGCACGGCGCCCGCAACAGCTCCGAGCATCCCTTCAACGCGGAGAGCCGAGTCCTGCTGAACCAGTTGTCCGACAGTCAATCCCATATCTTCTACAGCCACCCAACTCCGGCTGACCGTCAGGGCATCGACTTCACCGAGTACGGCCGCCTCTCGGTCGAATCGCTCCGTAACCTCGCCTTGCCCCGCGGCGGGGACGCCTACCTCTGCGGGCCTGCGGCGTTCATGGCTGAACTCAGCGCCGGCCTCGTCGCCTACGGAATGGATCCCGCCCGCGTCCACACTGAACTCTTCGGGCCGGCAGCCGCGCTCACGCCCGGGATCGCGGCGACCTCGATCCCTCCGCATCAGCCCGCTGGACCACCCGGTTCAGGTCCTGCCATTCAATTCGCGCGCAGCGGCATCTGCGCACCATGGGGTCCTCCGAACGCCAGCCTGCTCGAATTCGCCGAAGCGTGCGACGTGCCAACCCGCTGGTCCTGCCGCACCGGGGTATGTCACAACTGCGAGACCGCACTGCTGTCCGGGACGGTTCGGTATGACCCCGAACCTCTAGAACGGCCGGCCGAAGGAAACATCTTGATTTGTTGTTCACAACCGGCCGAGGCCGTAGTGATCGACCTGTGACAGCCACCCGGTCGTCGCAGACGGGAGGGTCGGCACCCGCGTTCGCGCTCAGCGCGGCGGGCCAAGAATGACCTGTCCGAACTTGTCCGCTCCCTCGGCCATCCGTGCGGGCGAGATTTCGAAACCCTCGGGGCGCGGCGTTGCTCTGTCACGACCGGAGTAGCGGAACATGCCTTCGATTCCCGCGGGGGTGTTGATCATGAGCAGATCCGCCTTTTTGGATGTGATGCGGTATGCGTGCGGAATGTTCTTGGGCAAGAAGACGATTCCGCCCTCCGATAGTTCCATCTCCTGGTCGTCGTACCAGACCAACGCGGTCCCTTTGATCAGCATGAAAACCTCGTCCTCACGCGTGTGTCGGTGATACGGGGGTGCTTCGCCTTCGCTGACGTCGAAGCGTCCGATCATCAACTGACCATCGGTAGCCTTGCCGTCCAGCAAGATCGCCAGTGTGCCGCCGTCGAGCCACTCCAGTTGCTGCTGCTGCTCCGGTTGCGCCAGGTATGCCATGCTCATGCGTCGTCCCCTATTTATCATCGGCGGGCGCAGCATTTGCTCCCGAGTGGGTCAGGCGGGCGACTTCGGTGTCTGATGATCGAGAATATCCAGGCGCGCCAGGTTGTGATGGTTGATTAATCGACCAGCCCGGCCAGGAGCGCGTCGACGAACTGCGCGATGTCGTGTCCGTCGGGTGCAAGCGAACGCCCGTCCTTCCCGCCCTAGCCGAACAGCAAGCCGCCGGCGCCGCCCGGTAAACCGACGCCCACCGCGCCAGTCCCGCGTCACAGCCGTCACCGCCGTTGCCGATCGGCACGGCGCCCCTGCCCGACGCGCCGTCGCCGCCGGCTTTGCCGCCCCCCTCCCCCAGGTCAAATGACATCGAGATCCGGGATAGCCCATCCTCGAGTTCAGCAAACATTTTGTTGGGCGTAAACGAATGTTGCGGGTGCGGGATCGCGAAGTTGCTCAGTATCGTCTCCGCGAACTGCGGGAGGCCGCGAGCCGCAGCAGTATTAATGCGACGTGCTCCGCAAGCACGTTGAGGCGTCGTTAGCTGCATCCCGACGCCCGCGGGCTGAAATAGATAAGGCGAATGCACCCCCAGCGAAGGTCAGGAGTGTCTCGTTCAGAGGCTGACTAGTGCGCGTGGCCGTGATGGTGGCCGTGCTCATCTTGCGGCACACCGATTCGACGTTGGGCCGCCTGAATGGCGCGGAATCCTCTTGTAGCAGCATCCTTGTAGCGGAAGCTTGCAAGAAGAGGCCGCAGAATCGCCGTTCAGAGGACCCGGTATGCCGATCAAGCCACGACCGTTCGTGCAGTTAGCCCATGTGCCAAGGGTCCCGGTTGTGACCAACCACGAGGTAGACAACGTCCCCACGCCCATGGACCAATCGGGGAGGCTGAGACGGTTTGAGGAGCGTGCCGAGTGGCCGATGGCCGCCGCCGCCGTCACCTTCCTGGTCGGCTACACCGTGCAGGTCATAGTTCAGCCGCACGGGAGCTGGTCGACCGCAACTAACTTCGTGATGTCCGTCGCGTGGGGGATCTTCGTCCTGGACTATGCCGCACGGCTCTACCTCGCTAGCGACCGTCGGCGATGGTTCGTGCGCCATCTGTTGGATTTGGCTGTGGTTGCGCTTCCACTCTTTCGGCCGCTACGCCTATTCCGACTGCTCTTTCTGATAGCGGTGATAGAGAAGGCAATCGGCCAAGCGATCCGCGGCAGGGTGATCCTTTACACCGCATCCGGCGCCGTGCTGCTCATGTACGCCTGCTCGTTGTCGATTCTGCAAGTCGAACGTGCGCGTCCGGGTGCCAGCATCAAAAGCTTCGGCGACGCCCTGTGGTGGGCCCTCGAGACGGTGACGACCGTGGGCTATGGCGATAAGTCACCCCACACGACTCTCGGTAAATTGATCGCGGCCACGCTCATGATCGGCGGTATCGGAGTGGTCAGTCTGATCACCGCATCGCTAGCATCATGGATCGTCGAACGCGTGGCAGAAGAAGACACCGCGAGCCAGGCGATAACCGAAACCCACATCGATGCACTGCGCATCGACGTCGAGCAACAAGTCGACTCGCTTCGGGCAGAGATCAAAGCGCTGACGGACGCCCTCAGTGAGCGCCGAACACCGCGGGGTTCCTCGGTCACGAACAGCTCGGCCGAATTGGATTCGCAAATTCCTCCCGCGATCTTGTAAGTGAAGTCCGTGCCGTGGATTTCAGCCACGCGGCCCAAGGTCAATCGCCGTCTCGGTGATGCTCAATTGCAGCCCACCGCGACACACAAACCACGCAACACAACACGCCGAGATGGGTGTGGGTGGCTTATATCTCGAGGCCCATCGCCAAGCTGAAACGAAACACCACCGGCGATTAAGATCCGGTCGACTACCAGGGCCGCTCTTCGCGGGCGTAGAGACGATCGCGGCCCATTCGCATCGCAACGCGCCTAGCGTTACTCGGCGTACTACTCGCCACTGATGATCCAGTGTCGTGCCTGCTCGATCTGGCCGGCGGGAAAGGGGCGGATGTCTGCCGCGATAAAGTGCGAGGCCAGATGCTCGGCGAAATCGCCGAGGTGTGAGCCGGTTACGACCGCAATCTTCTTGACATGCTTGTGGTGGTCGCGCACGAACCGTATGTGAGTCACCAGCGCCCCGAAACTGTCCCACCCCGGAAAATGCGGCGCATCGATAATCAGGCCGGCGAGAGCGCCGCCCGCCTCGATCTCGGGGTCAACGACTTTGGCAAGTTCAGCGAAGTCGCTTTTGTCGAGCGACGATTCCGGCCGGACGCGGAGGATCGAATGGGCCTTGTCGAATTGGTAATCGATCATTTCTGCTCCTTTACCTGGTGGACGTGTAGCCATCCTCGGGTAGGCGGGTGCCGGTCGGCGCCAGGACAAAGTCACCAACTCAGAGGGCCTTTGGTCAGTACCCGCTGTAGAAGACGGTGCTTCTACTGAGCGTGACCGTGGCACTCCCGCATACAACGGCGCGGTCTACATTTTCGATAACGTTAAGAAACCCGACCCCCTGAAGGAAAATGAACAACGTGGTCAAATGTCTTGGTGCCGACGACGGCCTCGTTGACCGCACAGCCACGGCGGCTGGCACCGCGGTTGTGGGGTCGGTGGCCACCGCGGCCAGCTCCGCGGTGGTGGGCTCGGCAGCCACCGTGGCCAGCACTGCGGTCGCCGGATCGGCAGGCACCGTGGCCAGTGCCGGCGTCGTGAGCTCGGCCGCCACCGTCGCCAGTGCCGCCGTGGCAGGATCAATCGCCACAGCCGTAAGCGCAGCCGTCGCCGGAAGTGTGGTCACAGCAATGTCACTCGCGGTCGCCGGGAGCGTCGCCTGTGTGGCGTGTGCATTATGCACGCGCTGCATCGCGTGCCTGGGTTGCGTCGGTTGCACAAACTGCATCGGGTGCGTGGGGTGCTACAACTGCTCAGGCTTGCGCTTTGCCGTCGGGCTCCGCGACGTAGACGTCTGATCCACCGGCCTTAAAGGCCCGAGAACACCCCGGCCACCGTGGCCGGGGTGCCTCGCATCAATCCGCTTGGCGGTTCTAGTGGGCGTGAACGTGGTGCGGCACTAGAACTGACTGGTTGAGACGAGACACCCCCGGCGATAGCCGGGGGGTGTCTCGTTTGGAGCCGAACTCAGTGAGCGTGACCGTGGTGGTGGTCGTGCCCTTCTTCGTCGGCCGGCTTCTCGACAATCGCCGTCTCGGTGGACAGCACCATCCGGGCCACCGAGGCCGCGTTGAGCACCGCCGACCGGGTGACCTTGACGGGGTCGATGACGCCTTCGGCGATCAAGTCGCCATACGTCAGTGTGGCCGCGTTCAGTCCGTGTCCGGCAGGCAAATCACTGACCTTGTTGACCACGACCGCGCCGTCGAGCCCGGCGTTGGAAGCGATCCAGTACAGCGGTGCGCTGAGCGCAGTGGAAAACACATCGACGCCAAGGGCCTCGTCTCCGCTCAACGACGCACGGAGTTTCTTCAGCTTCTTGCCGGCCTGAATCAGTGCGGACCCACCGCCGGCGACGATGCCCTCCTCGACAGCGGCCTTGGCGGCCGCGACGGCATCCTCGACGCTTTCCTTGCGTTCCTTGAGCGCGGTCTCGGTGGCGGCCCCCACCTTGATGACGGCCACTCCGCCGGACAGCTTGGCCAGCCGCTCTTGCAGCTTTTCGCGATCCCACTCCGAGTCGGTGTTCTCGATCTCGGCACGCAGCTGCTTGATGCGGTTGGCCACCGCATCCTTGGAGCCGCCGCCCTCGACGACGATGGTGTCGTCCTTGCTCACCACCACGCGCCGGGCCGACCCCAGCACCTCGATGCCGACCTCGCGCAGCAGCAGGCCTGCGTCGGGGTTGATCACCTGACCGCCCGTGACCACCGCCAGGTCTTCGAGGAAGGCTTTGCGCCGGTCGCCGAAGAACGGCGCCTTGACCGCGACCGCTTTCAACGTCTTGCGAATGGAGTTGACGACCAGCGTCGCCAATGCTTCGCCCTCAACGTCTTCGGCGATGATCACCAGCGGCTTGCCCGACTCGGCGACCTTCTCCAGCAAGGGCAGCAGGTCCGGCAGCGAGCCGATCTTGTCCTGGTGCAGCAGGATCAGCGGGTCCTCGAACACGGCCTCTTGGGAGTCGAAGTCGGTCACGAAATACGCCGACAGGAAGCCCTTGTCGAAGCCGACGCCCTCGGTGAACTCCAGCTCGGTGTTCATCGTCGACGATTCTTCGACGCTGACCACGCCGTCGTGGCCTACCTTGCTCATCGCCTCCCCGACCAGCTCACCGATCTGCGCGTCGCGGGACGAGACCGTCGCGACCTGCGCGATCCCGCTCTTGCCCTTCACCGGGGTGGCCGCCGCCAGCAATGCCTCAGACACCGTGTCGGCGGCCTTGCTGATTCCGGAGCCCAGCGCGATCGGGTTGGCGCCGGCAGCGACGATGCGCAGGCCGGCCTTGATCAGCGCCTGCGCCAGCACGGTCGCCGTGGTGGTGCCGTCGCCGGCGACGTCGTTGGTCTTGGTGGCCACCGACTTCACCAGCTGGGCGCCCAGGTTCTCGAATGGGTCTTCCAGGTCGATCTCGCGCGCGACGGTGACGCCGTCGTTGGTGATCGTGGGCCCGCCGAAGGCCTTGGCCAGCACCACATGCCGGCCGCGTGGACCCAGCGTCACGCGTACCGCGTCGGCGAGCTTGTCCACGCCCGCTTCCATGGCGCGACGCGCGGTTTCGTCGTACTCAATCAGCTTGCTCATCAGGTTCCTTTAACCGCTACTAGTAGCCGCTGCTAACGCATGCCGCCCCGGAAATCGCCCGCGTTTGACGCGGGGATCGCCGGGGCGGAACACGGTTTGTTACTTGGATACGACAGCCAGCACGTCGCGTGCCGACAGGATCAGGTATTCCTCGCCGCCGTACTTGATCTCGGTGCCGCCGTACTTGCTGTAAATGACGGTGTCACCCTCTGACACATCCACCGGAATCCGCTTCGCGCCATCCTCGTCCCACCGGCCGGGGCCGACTGCGACGACGGTGCCCTCTTGGGGCTTCTCCTTGGCGGTGTCAGGAATGACCAGACCGGACGCGGTCGTGGTCTCGGCCTCATTGGCCTGCACGAGAATCTTGTCCTCGAGTGGCTTGATCTTCACCCTCGCCACGATTGGAGCCCTCCACTAATTAGATCGGGTCCGGAGCATGCGCCCGGAACGGTGTTGGTGCGGGTCCGAGGCATGCCCCGAACCGTCCGAATTACCAGTTGATTCGGCATCCGTCCGTGCCTTTGCGCCGTCGTCGCGGGTGCCGACGCAGGGTTTGTCCGAGTGCCACCTAGCACTCTATACATGCGAGTGCTAGCACTCAAGGCCGCCCCGTTGCTTCCTGCGTGTTGGCGCCCCACAATCCGCACGCGTTCAGCTGACCTGCGCTTTTATCACCGGCAGGCCCGGGTCACTTGGCGCGTCCAGCGGCGACGGGGACGCCCCGGCGGCCACCAGGTGCGCGGCGAACGATGCGATCATCGCCCCGTTGTCGGTGCAGAACCGCGGCGATGGGACCCGCAACGCCAGGTTTGCCGCCGCGCAGCGTTGCGCCGCGAGCTCCCGCAGCCGCGAGTTCGCGGCCACTCCTCCGGCGATCAGCAGCGTCGAGACCCCGAGCCCAGTCGCCGCTCGGACCGCCTTCATGGTCAGCACATCGGCGACCGCCTCCTGGAACCCGGCGGCGATATCGGCCGGCCGCAAGTCGGGGTGACTCGCGTGGCTTTCCAGTACCGCGCGACCGCAGTCTTGAGCCCGGAGAAGCTGAACGCACAGCGGCTCATCGGCCGGGCCGGTCATGCCGCGCGGGAACACGATCGCGTCCCGATCGCCGGTTCGAGCCAGGTCGTCCAGCACCTTGCCGCCCGGATAGCCCAGGCCCAGCAGCCGCGCCACCTTGTCGTAGGCCTCGCCGGCTGCGTCGTCGACGGTGCCGCCCAGCTCGACGATGGGCTCGCCGAGCGAACGCACGTGCAACAGATGGGTATGGCCTCCGGACACCAGCAGCGCAACACATTCGGGCAGCGGCCCGTGTTCGTAGACGTCGGCGGCCAGGTGCCCGCCCAGGTGGTTGACGGCGTAAAACGGCACGCCCCAGGCGGCCGAATACGCCTTGGCCGCAGCCACTCCCACCAACAGGGCGCCGGCCAGCCCGGGCCCGATGGTGGCCGCGACAATGTCGGGCCTGGCCGGACGCGCCAATCCGGCAGTGGCCAGCGCGCGGCGCATCGTCGGTCCGAGTGCCTCCAGGTGCGCCCTCGATGCGATCTCGGGGACCACGCCGCCGAACCGAACGTGCTCGTCGACGCTGGACGCGACCTCGTCGGCCAACAACGTCACGGTGCCGTCAGCGTCCAGCCGGGCTATACCGACACCGGTTTCATCGCAAGAGGTTTCGATCGCCAGGATCGTCTTGCTGTCGGTCATAACGGGTCCCGTCGCATCGTGTAGGCATCGGCGCCGCTGACGCGGTAGTAGCGCCGGCGCAGGCCGACCTGAGCGAATCCCACGCTGCGGTACAGCGCGATGGCTGCCTCGTTGTCGGTGCGGACCTCCAGGTGAACCACGCCACCGTCGGCGAACTGCAGCAGCTTGTCCAGCAGCCGGCGGCCGATACCCTGCCCTTGATATGCCGGATCCACGCCGATGGTGTGCACCTCGTACTCGAACGGCGGTTTCCGCCCCAACCGCGAGACCCCGGCGTAACCGACCAGCACGCCGTCCGTGCGCGCGCCCACGTAATGGTTGTAGGGGCTGCCAGTTCGCGGATGAACGCTTCCGCCGGCCACGGATCGTCGCCGGCAAAGAGCTGGCCCTCCAGTTCGGCGCAGCGCTCGGCGTCGGCGGGCGTCAACGCACCTGAAGCTGACCGGCTCGAGGTGGGCGGTCATTGCCGCGCCGCCGACGGTTTGGCGTCGGGCCGGCGTAGATACAACGCCACCAGCGGCGGCGGAGGCTCCGACCAGTCGGGCACCGCAGCCACCAGGCCAGCCGCCGTCGGGTAGACCGGCTCGCATCGCGCGCAGCTCGAACAGCGCCGCGTGCTCAGGCGAGCCGGCCACCGCCCGCGCCGTGCCGGGATCGACATCGGCCGGCGCGTTGACCGCCGGACCGTGTGTGCGGCGCCGTCGCGTGTATCGCGCCCAGTAGACCTCGCGCCGACGGGCGTCGGTGACCACCAGGATGTCGCCGCTGGTTCGCACGCCGATGGCATCCAGGCTGCAGACGCCCGTGCACGGGGATGCCCAGGGCATGCCCATAAGCGGCGGCGGTCGCCATACCGACCCGCAGACCGGTGAACGGACCGGGCCCACAGCCCACCACGACGGCGTCCAGATCGGCCATCGTCAGCGCCGGCATCGGCGAGCGCGGCCAGCACATTCGGGGTGAGCCGTTCGGCGTGTGCGCGGGCGTCGACGGTGACCCGCTCGGCCAGCACGGCGCAATCCGGGCCGTCCAACCGCACGACGCCGGCCGTCACCGCCGGGGTGGCGGTGTCCAGAGCGAGGATCAGGCTCACGAGCGGCTCCACTGCCAGGTCGCGATCCGCACGTCGGATGTCGCTGACCCGCTCCAGGCGAACGACGAGGTGACGCTCGGAGAGCCGTTCGGCCAGGCCCTCGCCCCACTCCACCACGACGACCGCGTCGTCGAGTTCGGTGTCGAGATCCAGCGATTCGAGCTCGCCCAACAGGTCGGCGTCGCCGCGGTGATTGGCGGGGTCCAACAGCCGATAGACGTCGACGTGAATCATCGCCGGAGCGCCGGGGCGCCGCGCGGGGTGCACCCGCGCCAGCACGTACGTCGGTGACGTAACGGGCCCGTCGACGTCCATGGCCGCGGCGATCCCTTCGGCCAGCACCGTCTTTCCGGCGCCGAGTGGACCGGATAGCACCACCACGTCGCCGGCGCGCAGTTCCGCACCCAGCCGCGACCCCAGCGCGACGGTGTCCTCGACGCGGTCCAGCGTGGCCGTGCCAGAAGCCTGCGGCGATCGCAAGCGCGGCGAAGCCGGGCGCAGCGGGTCGCCGCCATCAACCCCCGCTCAGCCATGGCGCCGGAACCGTTCACTGAGGCCTTCTTTGAGGCGCCGTGCGGCGAGGGCCATCTTGCCCGGAACGGCACGGTTGACCAGCCGGATCAGACCGTCGTTGATGGCATCGGGCTTGTCCAGCAGCGCCAGGTGACTGGCCCCGCTGACGATGACCAGTTCGGATCGCGGCAGCGAGGCCGCCATCTTCCGCGAGTACTCGTCCGGGGTGAGCAAGTCGTGGTCACCGCATGCGATCAGTGTCGGGATCCTCAGCAACGTCCACAGCCCGGCGGTTTCGTCGTGCACTTCCAGGGCGGGCAGGAAGCCCACCAGAGTGGCGATCGGGGTGTCGTTCATCATCCGCTGCGAGAACGCATCCAGGCTTCGGCTGACCCGTAGGTCGCTGAAGGACGCGGCCCGCAGTAGCGGACCGATCAGCGACCGAGACACGTTGCGGCCACGATGCACCAGCTTGGGGGCGGACCGGGCGGTGAACCGAACGGCTTCCAGTGCAGGGTTTTTCAGGATCTCACCCAGCGGGGACCGCGACACTCCTTCGGCGGCGGAGGAAATCAACGCCGCACCGACGATCCGGCGGCCATACTGCTCGGGGTATTGCCGGGCATGCGCCAGGACCGTCATGCCGCCCATCGAATGGCCGACCAGCACGATCAACCCGCTCGGCGCAACCGTCTCCAACACGGTCTCCAGGTCCTGGCCCAGCTGGGTCAGCGTGTAGGTCTCGGGGTCGGCTTCGCCGGACTGGCCGTGCCCGCGCTGGTCATAGAAAACCATCCGCACGCGCGGGCCCCATTGTTCGCCGAGGCGCTTGCGCTGAAAGTGGAAGGCGGCCATGCGCAGACAGAATCCGTGAACGAAGACCATGGTTAATGGGGCGTCCACCGGGCCGGCTTCGCCCACCGCCAACGGGACCCCGTCGGGCGTGGTCACCACATATCTGCGGTCATAGTCGAGCCGCTCGAAATCCTCGTCTGCATAGGGATCTTCGCGGGGGTCGGCGCGCGCCACCAGCGATCGGCGAGCCGAGGCCCCGACGATCATAGCGACCGCGGTCAGCCCGGCGCCTCCCGCAAGCCAGGCTTTGCCCCCCTGGCAACTGCGGGTTTCTTCATCGCTCAACGGTTTCGGCCTCGCGATAGGTCCTGGTGATGCGCCCGCGGGGGCTCGTCACCACCTCGTAGTGGATGGTGCCGATCAGATCGGCCCAGTCCTGCGCGGTGGATTCGCCCGTGCTGCCGGGCCCGAACAGGATCGCCTCGTCGCCTTCGGCGACATCGACGTGCCCGGGACCCAAGTCGACCAGAAACTGGTCCATACAGATTCGCCCGACGCCCGGCCGCCGCCTGCCGTTGATCAGTACCTCCAGTCGCCCGCCCAGCGACCGGAACACGCCATCCGCGTAGCCGATCGGCAGCAGCGCCAGAGTGGTGTCACGCTGCGCGATCCAGGTGTGTCCATAGGACACGCCCTCGCCGGCAGCAACTGACTTCAGCAGCGCAACAGTGCATTTCACTGTCATTGCCGGCACTAGCCCCAGGTCACCACGCTCGGGCACGGGGCTCAGACCGTACACCGCGATGCCGGGGCGCACCAGATCGAAGGCCAGGTCGGGGCGAGACATCGTGGCCGACGAATTCGACAGGTGCGCGACCTCGAACCGCACCCGCTGGCTACGCGCCTGCGCCAGGAAGCCGGCGAACCGTTGGGCTTGGTCGTCGTTGATGGGGTTGTCCGGCTGGTCGGCGTAAATCAGGTGCGACATCAGCCCGCGCAGCCGGATGGCGTCCTCCGCGCCAGCCCGTCCCAATGCGGTCAGCATCGACGGGTAGTCCGCCGCAGCGACACCGTTGCGGTTGAGCCCGGTGTCGACCTTCACCGTCACCGTCGCCGTCCGGCCGGTGCGGCGTACCGCGTCCAGTAGCTCGTCGAGTTGGCGCACCGAGGAAACCGCAATCTCCACGTCGGCCAGCAGCGCGGGCCCGAAGTCGATGCCGGGTGGATGCAGCCAGGCCAGCACCGGTGCAGTGATCCCGTCAGCACGCAAAGCCAGTGCCTCGTCGACAGTGGCAACCCCCAGTTCGCTCGCACCCGCGGTCAGCGCGGCGCGGGCGACCCGGGTGGCGCCATGTCCATACCCGTCCGCCTTGACGACAGCCATCACCTGCGCGCGCCCGGCGTGCTCGCGCAGCACCCGCACGTTGTGCTCAATGGCACCGAGGTCCACCACGGCCTCAGCCAGGACGCCCGGCGTCAGCGATATCGGCGTAACAGGCACGCCACCATTGTCCCAGAGTCAAAAGAGTGCCGCGAAAGTGCAGCTACCGACGCCGCTACTCGTGAAATGTGTCGCCAGTCGCACTTTCGCGGCGCAAAAGCGAACTAGTGCGCGAAGTGCTCGGCGCTGTAGTGCCCGCCGGGCTTGACCTTGTCCAGGGAGGCCAGCGCCGAGCGGGCATCGTCGTGCAGCGCGCGGGCCATGTCGGCGGAGAGTCCTTCGCGCACCACGATGCGCAGCACGGATATCTTGCTGGCGTTGTCGGGCATCGTGTAGGCGGGCACCTGCCACCCGTAGCCCCGCAGCTCGTGGGAGAGGTCGAACTCGGTGTAGCCGCAGTTCCTGGCGAGCCGGAAGCTGACTACCGGGATCGCCGAACCGTCCGTGATCAGCTCGCAGTGGTCGCCGACCCGTAATTGCTCAGCCAACCAGCGAGCCGTCTGCGACAACGACTGCATGACCTGGATGTAGCCCTCGCGGCCCAGCCGCAGGAAGTTGTAGTACTGGCCGACCACCTGGTTGCCCGCGCGGGAAAAGTTGAGCGTGAACGTCGGCATGTCGCCGCCCAGGTAGTTGACCCGGAAGACCAGGTCTTCGGGCAGATACTCGGCGCTGCGCCACACGACGAACCCGATACCCGGGTAGGTCAGCCCGTATTTGTGGCCGCTGACGTTGATCGACACCACCCGAGGTAACCGGAAATCCCACTTCAGCTCCGGGTGCAAGAACGGCACCACGAAGCCACCGCTGGCGGCGTCGACATGCACCGGGACGTCGACGCCCCCGCCGGCGGCCAGTTTGTCCAGCGCCGCGCAGATCTCGGCGATGGGCTCCAGTTCACCGGTGTAGGTGGTGCCCAGGATCCCTATCACGCCGATGGTGTTCTCGTCGACGGCATCGATGACCTGCTCGGGAGTGATGACGTAGCGCCCCACCTCCATCGGCAGGTAGCGGGGCTCGACATCGAAGTAGCGGCAGAATTTCTCCCACACCACCTGCACGTTGGAGCCCATCACCAGGTTCGGAGTGCGCTTCGCCCAGTCTTTGCCCACCTTCTCCCGCCAGCGCCATTTCATCGCCAGCCCGCCCAGCATCACGGCCTCGCTGGAGCCGATGGTGGACGCCCCGCAGGCGCTGGACGGGTCGTCGTCGCGCAGGCCGTCGGCGTGAAAGAGATCGGCCACCATGCAGACGCAGCGCTGCTCGATGGCCGCGGTGATCGGGTATTCGTCCTTGTCGATCATGTTCTTGTCGAACGTCTCGGCCATCAGCCTCTCGGCCTGCGGGTCCATCCAGGTGGTGACGAAGGTGGCGAGGTTGAGCCGGGAACTGCCGTCGAGCATCAGCTCGTCGTGGATGAAGCGGTAGGCGGCGTCGGGATCCATCGACTCCTCGGGCAGCCGCAATGCCGGCACCGGGGTGGTGAACATGCGGCCGGTGTAGGCAGGCGCGATCGAGTGCGCCGGAACGGAGGGGTGGGACACGGTGGATCCTTTCTTGAAAACGAGGGAGACGGCTGGGAGCTATAGGGCGGCCAGGGCCGCTCGGATGTGCGGCACAATTCGCGACGCCGACGTCGGCGCTTCACCCGGCCCCGGGTCGGCGGCCGACAGCGCCGCGGCCCGCGCGTGCACGAAGGCCCCGGCCGCGGCCGCCTCAGCGGGCGCGAGTCCGGAGGCCAGTAGAGCGCCGATCACTCCGGACAGCACGTCGCCGGACCCGGCGGTGGCCGCCCAGGACTGCCCGGCCGGATTGAGATACACCGGGCCGCCCGGGTCCGCGATGACGGTGACATTGCCCTTGAGCAGCACGGTTGCGCCGAGGGCGTCGGCCAGCCTGCGGCATGCGCCGACCCGGTCGTCCCCGGGCGCTGCCCCGGCCAGCCGGGCGAATTCACCGGCGTGCGGAGTCAGCAGGGTCGGCGCGGTGCGGTTCGCCACCAGATCGGGGTGAGCCGCCAAGATGGTCAGGCCGTCGGCGTCGACCAGCACGGGTAGCTCGGTGTCCAGCGCGAACCACAACGCGGCAGCCCCGACGCTGTCGGTGCCCAATCCCGGCCCGACGACCCAGGCCTGCACGCGCCCGGCCGAAGCCGGGGTGGGCGACGCGATGACCTCGGGCCAGTGCGCGAGCACCTCGCTGTGCGCGCTGCCGGTGTAGCGGACCATGCCGGAGGTGGCCGCGACGGCGGCGCCGGTGCACAGCACGGCCGCACCCGGATAGGTCGACGAGCCGGCCATCACCCCGGTGACACCCTGGGTGTACTTGTCGTCGTGCGGGCCGGGCACCGGCCAGCGCGCGGCCACGTCGGCGGCCTCGAAGCCCTGCATGTCGGTGTGCGGCAGGTCGAGCCCGATGTCGATCAGCTGGACGCGGCCGCAGTCGGCCAGCGCGTGCACGGGTTTGAGCCCGCCGAAGGTGACGGTCAGCGCGGCGTGCACCGCGGGGCCGGTGACCGCGCCGGTCGCCACGTCGATGCCGCTGGGAGTGTCGACGGCGACCACCGGGATCCGCGCTGCGCTGACGGCGTCGAACACCTCGGCCGCCGCCGGCCGAAGTGGCCCCGAACCGGAGATTCCGACCACGCCGTCGAGGACGAGATCGGTTGCCGCAGAGACGCCTTGGACGACGCTGCCACCGGCCTTCCGGAATGCCTGCAGCGCCTTGCGGTGGGTGTGGTCGGGATTGAGCAGCACCGCGTCGGCGGCCGCGCCGCGACGGCGCAGGAACGTGGCCGCCCACAGCGCGTCACCGCCGTTATCCCCCGAGCCGACGACCGCGCATACCCGCCGACCCGCAACCCCGCCGGTGCGGGCGGTCAGCTCGCCGATGATCACGGTGGCCAGCCCAAAGGCCGCGCGCCTCATCAGCGCACCATCGGGCAAGCGGGCCAGCAGCGGCGCTTCGGCGTCGCGGATCGCGTCTACGGAGTAGTAATGCCGCATCCGCCCGCATGCTCCTCTGGTCGCAGCCGATCCTGCCCGCGCTAACCAACACTACGTGTCACTGTCGCGCGCGGTCAGACCCAGCCCGTCGCAGACCCGAGGCCTTCCACGGTGTCGAATGCCCTGGCCAACCAGTCCCTCATCGCCGCGGCCAGCGCCGTACTGTTCTCGCGCTTGACGATCTCATGGCCATCGTCGCCGAACAGCAGAAACCGCACGTCGCGACCGGCCCGCCGCAACGCGTCGACGATCTGTTCGGACTCGCTGACCGCCACGTTGGTGTCATTGGCGCCGTGCACGACCAGCAACGGCGCGGCCAACGCGTCGACCCGGCGCAGCGGGGACAGCTGCTCAAGCAGCTCGCGATCGTTGACCGGGTGCCCGTACTCCGGATATGCGGCGTCGGCGATCCAGGGCTCGGTGTTGCGGTAGAAGGTGGTCAGGTCACTCATCCCGCAGATGGTCACGCCCGCCGCGAACAGATCCGGGTGAAACGTCATGGCCGCCATGGTCAGGAAGCCGCCGTAAGACCAGCCCGCGCAGGCGATCCGCCTCGGATCCGCCAACTCGTTGTCCACCAGGTAGCGCACGCAGTCGGCGACGTCGTCGATGGCCGCGAACCGCTTTTCCTTGTCGTCGGCGTGCACGAATGTGCGGCCCGAGCCGCTGGAGCCGCGCACATTCGGCGTCAGCACGCTGATCCCGGCGTTGAGCAGCTCCGGGAAGATCTCGCTGTATTCCGGACGTGCCTGGCTTTCTGGACCACCGTGCAGGTAGACCACCGCGCCCGCGGTCGCGCCACTCGCCGGCGGCCGGTAGAGCCATGCGGGCAGACTCAGCCCGTCGCGCGCGGTGATCATCTCGGGCACCGGCCGCGCCGCCGACCCGGAGGCCACCGGACCGCGGCTGGGTTCGCGGTCGATGCTTTGCCATTGCCGGGTGCGCGGGTCGACCAGCTCGACGGTTCGCGGCATCGACGGGCTTTGAACGGTCACCGCGACCATCGAGCCACCGGCGCTGATGGACAGCTCGCCGGCGACCAAGCCGGGCAGCGGGATCGGTTCGGTCAGCGTGTTGTCGGTGTATTCGAGGATCTGTAATTCGCTGCACCCATGGATGTTCCACAGCAATGCGACGGTGGACAGGTCATCACTGACAGCGAACTCGTCGAGATCGCAGTCGGGTCGCTCAGCCACCACGGAGTAGCTGACGCCGTCCTCGGTGGCCGTCACTTCCACCAGCCGGGCGTACTCGCAGCCGTTGTCGCTGCGGAGCAGCGCGCGGACGTATCCGCCGCCAGTGACGCCCGGGTCGTACAGCTTGGGCTCGCCGGTCGGGCCATAGCGAATGCGGCGGGGCTGGTGGTCGTCGAGGATGACTCCGTCCTCGGTCGTGGAACCGGGGTCCGAAGGCAGTAGCGCTATTTCGGTCTGCCCATACAGCATGATCATTTCCCGGTAGCCGCGCGGCCCGACCCGAATCAGCGACGCGCCAGCCCAGGCGTCGACCAGCCGGCCGCCGGATCGGCGGTCCAACACCACGTGCTGGCCGTCGGCCGGGTCGATCAGACACGACTGCCCGACTCCGTCTTCACCGGTCAGGATCGCCGCCACCCGGGTGCCATCCCACCCGATCAATGCGGCGGTACCGTCCACGTCGCCGTCGATGCGCCAGGCCATCCGGTCCTCGGGATCGGTTGTCACAACCCAAATCTGGGTACGGGTTCCCCCCTCAGGCGCCACCTGACAGGCCAGCCACTGGCCGTCAGCGGAGTGGATGACACGAGAGACCGGGCCCTCGACGGGAAGCTCGACATCCCGCGACGAGCTGGCCCGCCTGCCGCGCAAAAAGCGCTGCACCGCGCGCGGATAGCCGCCGTCATCGACGAGGTGCGCGAACGCGGTTGCATCCGGGGACAGTGACGCGCCGTAGAGCGCGCGCACCTGCTGTCCCATGCCCTCAGCCTTCCATGCTCTGCAGCCACATCTCGAGTACCGCCAGCTGCCACAACGCATTCGATCCCAGCGTGGTCCGCGTCTCGTTCGGTGCCGCCAGCAGTGCGTCGACGGTATCGGCGCGATACAGCCCACGGCTCCGGGCGGCGTCGTTGCTCAGGGCGTCGCGCACCATGTCGAGCACCTCGCCGTGCAGATGGCGGATGCCGGGCACCGGGAAGTAGCCCTTCGTCCGATCGATCACCTGCGACGGCAGCAGCGCCCGCGACGCGTCCTTGAGCACACCCTTGCCGCCCGACGACAGCTTCAGCTCGGGCGGGCAGGAGGCGGCCAGTTCGACGAAGTCGTGGTCGAGGAAGGGCACCCGCGCCTCCAACCCCCACGCCATTGTCATGTTGTCGACGCGTTTGACCGGATCGTCGACGAGCATGACCTGGGTGTCCAGGCGCAGCGCGGCGTCCACCGCGGAATCGGCACCGGGCGCCCCCTGATGCGCGGTCACGTACTCGAGGCTGGCGTCGACGTCAATCCCATACTCGGGCGCCAAGATTGACAGCACGTCGCTGTGGCCGCGGTCGAAGAACACCTTGGCGTACGCCTCGGTGGTCTGCTCGCGGGCAACGTTGGCCAGCGGTGGGTACCAGTCGTAGCCGGCCAGGATCTCGTCGGCGCCCTGTCCGGATTGGACCACCTTCACCGACTTACTGACTTCCTCCGATAGTAGGTAGAAGGCCACGCAGTCGTGGCTGACCATCGGTTCACTCATCGCTGCAATGGTTTTCGGCACAGCGGGCAGCAGTCTCGATGCGTCGATATGGATCTGGTGGTGGTCGGTGTCGAAGGTCTTGGCGATCAAGTCGGAGTAGAAGTACTCGTCGCCGGATTCGCCGCCGGCTGAGTCAAAACCGATACTGAAAGTGGCCAGTCCGTGCTGACCCTGCTCGGCCAGCAGCGCCACCACGAGCGAGGAGTCAATGCCGCCCGAAAGCAGCACGCCGACGGGTACATCGGCGACCATCCGGCGTACTACGGCAGTACGCAGCGCATCCATCAGCGCGGCTTCCCAGTCGCCGACCGACCAGGACGCCTTGGCCGGGTCGCGGCGGAATTTCGGTGTCCAGTAAACGGTGTCGGTGTGCGATCCGTCGGGCTGGATCACCCGGACGGTCGCGGGTGGCAGTTTGCGGACACCTCGGTAAATCGTGCGCGGTGCCGGCACCACGGAGTGGAAGGTCATGTAGTGGTGCAGCGCGTCGCGGTCCAGTTCGGTGTCCACATCGCCGGCGTTGAGCAGCGCCCGTACCGTGGAGGCGAATCGCAGCCGGCCGGGCACCGACGCCAAGTACAGAGGTTTGATGCCTAACCGGTCCCGCGCCAGCGTCACGACGCCCGAGTCGCGCTCAACGATCGCAAACGCGAACATGCCCTTGAATCGCTCGACGCAGTGGACGCCCCAGCGGTGGAAGGCCTTGATCACGACCTCGCTGTCGGCTGTCGAGAAGAACCGGTATCCCGCGGCTTCAAGTTCGGCGCGCAGCTCCTGGTAGTTGTAGATGCAGCCGTTGAACACCAGCGTCAACCCGAGATCGCTATCGACCATCGGCTGGGCGCCGCGGGCGGACAGGTCGATGATCGACAGCCGCCGATGTCCGAAAGCCACCGGCCCGTGGGCCACCACACCTTCGGAATCCGGTCCGCGCGAAATCATCACGCCGGTCATCCGGGTGACAGCGCCAACATCAGCTGCTCGCCCATCCCAGCGGACCTCACCGCAGATACCGCACATGTCTCCTGCTTCCGTTGAGTGTCTAGGCTGCACCGGTGCCCGGGGCGGTGAGAATCCAGGTGACCTTGCTCCCCCCGCCGGACGACGAGTTGACGATCCGCGACCCACGGCTGGCTACCCGCGTCAGCGCCGCGGGTAACACGTGCGCCGACACCGAGGCGTCCGTTGTGGCCCGTAAGTGCACGAACGCACGGAGGTCGACGTGGTGCGGGTATATCCCGTCACCGTCGAAAGTGGGATGGGTGGACAGCGCGACCAGCTCCTGGGCGATGAACCGCTCCGGCTGGGTGACCAACTCGCGTCGTCGGGTGGCCAACGCGGCGTCGGAGGCTTCCGGCCCGATCAGCACGCCGCTACCGCCCAATCCGTCGATAGGCTTGACCACCATGTCGGCGAGGTTCGCCAGCACGAAGTCGCGTTGGTCGCGCTCGGCGCAGATCCAGGTCGGGATCTGGGCCAGCTTCGGTTTTTCACCGAGGTAGAACTCGATCATCGCCGGGACGTAGGAGTAGATCGCCTTGTCGTCGGCCACGCCGTTGGCGAGCGCGTTGGCGATGGTGAGATTGCCGCCCGCGATCGCGCTGAGCAGTCCCCGCCGCAACGCGGTGCCGTCGTGCCCGGTGGAGGACACCAGCATGTCCTCGTCCATTCGCGCGTAGACGACGTCGATGCGTTGGACGCTGGACCCGATGTGGCGCCACAGCTTTCCGTCGCGCACCGACAGGTCCGACGGCTGCACCAGGGCGACGCCCATCTCCTCGGCCAGGAAGGTGTGCTCGAACCACGCGGAGTCTTCCCAGCCGGCGGACAGCAGCACCACGGTCGGGTCGTCGGGGCTATGCGGCGGCGCCGCCGCGAGCAGCGTCTCGAGCAGCATCGCGGGCGCCTGGTCGGCGTCCTCGATCGCCCCGGGCGGTTGCAGCTCGGGTAGGTCCTTGCTGAGCAGCCGGCGATTGACGATGGCGTACGCCGCGCCCGATGGCACCCGCAGGTTGTCTTCCAGCACCAGCCAATGGCCGGCGCGGTCGCAGACCAGGTCGGTGCCGCTGATATGCGCGCGCACCGTGTTGCCGGCGAGGCGGCCGGTCGAGCGGAAGCCGGGTGCCCGGTCGAGGGCCTGCACATCGATGATGCCTTCGGCGACGATGGCCTGGTCGGCGTAGATGTCGCGCAGGAAGGCATCCAGCGCCCGGGCCCGCTGAGCCAGGCCCTCGGACAGTTGCACCCACTCGGCGGCGGCCACCATGCGCGGCACCAGGTCGATGGGGAACAGCTGGGCGCGGCTTTGGCCGGTAACCCGGAAGGTGACGTTGTCCGCGCGCTGCTCCTGCTCGATTTCTGCTTCCCGGGATCGCAGCTGCGCGACCCCGAGGCCGGCGATGGTGTCCAGCAGCGTCCGATAGTGCTCTCGTGGGCGACCCTCGGCGTCGACAGCCTCGTCATAACCGGCATCCAGGTCGCCGCGGGCGCCGGCGGCCGGCTCGCTGCCGGGCTGGTAACCGAACAGCAGGGACGGGTGGTCGCCGCCGGCGACCGCGGTGGCCGTTCGGCGGCCGGCTGTCTCGTCGATCAGCTGATCGACGACATCGGTGAGGCGGCCGCGACGGCGCAGCGCCCGCCGTTGCCGAGCCGATGACGTGCCCGCGATCAGCGTTTCGCGGGACAGTTCGCTGACGGTTTCCCAGTCGCCGCTGTGTTCCAGTTGCGGGCGCAGCGAATCGACCAGCTCGGTGACCACCTCGGCGGCCGGCCTGGCGGCCGGAATGCTGATGTCGACGAGGTCACCCTCCAGCCCCGACCGGGCGGCCCGCCACAGCGCCGCGCGGCCCAGCACCGGGGAAAAGATCGTCGGGGGCACGCCTGCCCGCAACGCCTCGATCTCGCGCTCCACCAGTGCCCGAAACAGCCCGGCGATCAGCACGACGGTGTCAACGGACGGGCAGCTGTCGCAGACCCGCAGCTCCAACGTCGGCGCACTGCTCGCCGGTCGGACGTCGAAATAGACCATCCCGGCGTCAGTGATGACTCCGCTGGCCACCAGGTCGGCAACCAGCTCGTCGTATTTTTCGGCAGAGTCCACTGGGGCGGCAAGGCCGGTCGTCGGCCAGCGTTGCCAGACCAGCGTGCGCATGCTCGAGTAGCCGGTGTCCGAGCCGTCGGATGCGAACGGCGAGCTGGCCGAGATTGCGAGCAGCGTGGGCAGATACGGCCCAACCCGGTGACCGACCGCGACCGCCTCGTTGCGGTCGCTGATGCCGACATGCACCTGGGTGCCGCAGATCAACTGCTCGCGTGCCAGGAGCTGATAATCGGCAAGCATTTGGCGGTAACGCTCGGTCTTGGTGACCTGCATTTCAGCCGGCACCGAAAGCGGCACGGCCCCCGCGGCCACCACTCCGATGCCCAGTTCGGCGGCTGTTTGGACCAAGACCCGGCGGCGACGGCCTAGTTCGTCGCGCAGCTCGTCGAGCGAATCGACCACCGAGGTATTCGTCTCGATGACACAACGCTGCAGCTCAGCGACGTAATCCTCGGTGAGTTCGGCCAGCAGTTCGGGCGCTCGCGCCGTGAGTCGCCGTGTCTTCAGGTCAACAAGGTGAAATTCCTCTTCGGCCCCCAGCGTTCGAGGCGACATACGTCGCATCCCGCAACGTTATGAGCAGGTAATTACCAGCGCGTTAAGCGCATACGCCGCCAGGCCTGCAAAAGGCCTGCACAAGGCTCAGGGCTGGCGCGACCGGGACCCTCGAAAAGCGGCTCCGAGCTTCGCGGGATTCCACTGCGGGTGCTGGCGCTTGCGGGCCATCGGGTAGAAACACAGGCCGATCAGGATCGCGGTGAAGTGACCGATCGCGGTGAAGTTCAGCCCGTGGCGGTCGGTCGCGATCAGCAGAACACCGAAGATGACGATCAGCATCCCGAGATAGCCCCACCGCCACGGCCGCGCGATGCGGTACGTCAGCACGGCCATCACACCGACCAGGACGTAGCTGACCCCGATGTCGGTGGCATGCATGAGCCGTCTGGGCGCGTCGTGGTAGCGGATCGCGACGTACAGGATGTCCTCGCTGATGTAGGTGGCAAGGACGTGGGAAGTCAATCCCACGGTGAGCCAACGTAACTGGCCAAGCCAGTGTTCGGCCGGCGCGAGGAACACGGTGAACAGCACCAGGTACGGAGTCCAGTCTCGGCCGTCGATCCACAGCAGGCTGTCTATCAGCACTGCCGGCGTATCCCAGGCCAGGTGCATGATGTTTTTGATGTTGGTCGATGAGTCGTCGACGACCAAGGCGTGCAACTGCCGCTTAGGGAGGAGATGCTGGTCCCGAATAATCGTCGTGACCAGCAATGCGATCAACCACGAGTACGTCAGGGGCGCTCCGGCGATGAAGCGCCACACCGCAATAGCCAAGCCGCGTAGGCGTGTCGATGGATCAACCACGGCGTCAGCCTTTCGCATTCTCGGCCGGATTGTCGGGTCTCAGGTGCCGCCACCAGCAGGAGATGTAGAGCGTCATCGAGATCACCAGCACGACGATCACCCAGAGCACGATGGTGACATCAATCCAGCAACCGAATGGAGGCGAATCGGGCAACGCGTTTCGCAGCGGCATCACCGCGAAAAGCATCGCGGCGTACCACGTTGTCATCGGCGGCTGGAATTTTCGTCGGTCCCGCACCGTCTGAACCGCAACGAAAAGGCCCAGCCCGGCAAGCGCGATCAGGACGGAGAGGATCACCACACCGAACGCCACGGTGCTCGACGAGCGATACAGATCCAGCCGATACGGCGCGGGCATATCGGGTTTGTCGACGCGAGTCGCGCCAACATTCCAGCCCAACAGACGGTCGACCAATTTGACCGCCGCCGGTTCCGGTACGTGCGTGGCGCCGGAAAAGAGGTCGACAGAGATCGGCCCCGAACGGAAACGATCGAAGGGCCAATCCGCGACATCACCGTCAAGGGTCAGCGAAACACGAAAAACATCGGGCAACGCGCCCTTCGACCAGGTGCGCTTGCCGGTGGTCACCGCGGAGGTGACCACGACACTGAGGTCTTCCCTCAGACCATGGATCCGCGGGTCCAGTAGCGCAGGTCCCGGCGTCACGGTGAGGTTGGCGACAAGCACGCTGTTGTTCGACTGAATCTCTTCGATATCAACGGTCACCGTAGTCCCGTCTCCCGACGACGGACCTTCAGAAATTTGTTGTGGGTGACCCATACCGCTGTCGACATACAGCACAATCGACGCGACATATGCGCCCACGAAGACCAAGAGACCAACGATGCTGCGTCTCATCCGCGAATGCACCGCATCTGGCTATGCCCACTTATTCAACGGTGACGGACTTGGCGAGGTTTCGCGGCTTGTCGACGTCGTAACCGCGGGCCTGCGCCACCGAAGCGGCGAACACCTGAAGCGGGATGGTGGACAACAGCGGCTGCAACAATGTTGATACCGAAGGGATTTCGATCAGGTGATCGGCATAGGGGCGCACGGTGTCGTCACCCTCTTCGGCGATCACGATGGTCACCGCGCCGCGGCTCTGGATCTCCCGGATGTTGGACATCAGCTTGGCGTGCAGCGTGGCCGACCCCTTGGGCGATGGCATCACGATGATCACCGGCAGCCCATCTTCGATCAACGCGATCGGGCCGTGCTTGAGCTCGCCGGCGGCGAATCCCTCGGCGTGCATGTAGGCCAGTTCCTTGAGTTTCAGCGCGCCCTCGAGTGCGACCGGGTAGCCGACATGGCGCCCCAGGAACAGCACCGTCGAGGACTGCGCGAACCGATACGCCAGGGCCCTCACCGGTTCGATCGTCGCGAGCACTCGGGCCACCAAGTCCGGCATCGCTTCCAGCTCGCGGTACTCGCGCTCGACCTCGTCCGGGTACTTGGTGCCGCGGGCCTGCGCCAGCGCCAGGCCGACCAGATAATTCGCGGTGATCTGGGCCAGGAACGTCTTCGTTGAGGCCACGCCGATCTCCGGGCCGGCACGTGTGTACAGCACCGCATCGCACTCGCGCGGGATCTGCGACCCGTTGGTGTTGCAGATCGCCAGTACCTTGGCCTTCTGCTCCTTGGCGTGCCGGACCGCTTCCAGGGTGTCCGCGGTTTCACCGGACTGCGAAATGGCCACCACCAGCGTGCTGCGGTCCAGCACCGGGTCGCGGTAGCGGAATTCGCTGGCGAGCTCCACTTCCACCGGTAGTCGCGTCCAGTGCTCGATCGCGTATTTCGCGAGCAAGCCGGAGTGATAAGCGGTGCCGCAGGCGACCACGAATACTTTGTCGATCTCGCGCAGTTCCTGGTCGCTCAATCGCTGTTCGTCGAGCACGATCCGGCCGTTCACGAAATGTCCCAGCAAGGTGTCGGCCACCGCTGTGGGCTGCTCGGCTATCTCCTTGAGCATGAAGTATTCGTAGCCGCCCTTTTCGGCGGCGGCCAGGTCCCAGTCGATGTGAAATTCGCGGAACTCGACATCGGTGTCGCCATTGAAATCGAGGACCCGGTAGCCGTCCGCGGTGATCACCACGGCTTGGTCCTGGCCGAGTTCGACAGCGTGGCGGGTGTGCTCGATGAACGCGGCCACATCGGACCCGACAAACATCTCGTCGTCGCCGATCCCGATCACTAGCGGTGTCGATCGGCGGGCGGCCACGATGGTGCCGGGTTCATCGGCGTTGGCGAACACCAGGGTGAAGTGGCCCTCCAGCCGTCGCAACACCGCCAGCACGGAAGCGACGAAATCGCCTGCCGTCTCGCCGTGGCGGTACGCCTGGGCCACCAAATGCACGGCGACCTCGGTGTCGGTATCGCTGGCGAACTCCACGCCGGCCAGCTCCAGCTCGTGGCGCAAGGTCGCGAAGTTCTCGATGATGCCGTTGTGGACGACGGCGATCTTGCCGGCGGCGTCGCGGTGCGGGTGCGCGTTGCGGTCGGTGGGGCGACCATGGGTGGCCCAGCGGGTGTGGCCTAACCCCGTGTTTCCGGCCAGCGAAGCGGGCGTCATTTCGGCCAGCGCCTCTTCCAGATTGGCCAACCGGCCGGCGCGACGACGCACGGTGAGTTTGCCGGCACCGTCGACCAGCGCGATTCCCGACGAGTCGTAGCCGCGATACTCCATCCGGCGCAGCGCGTCCATCACGACCGCGCAGGCAGGGCGCTGCCCGACATAGCCGACGATTCCGCACATTCTGACCAGGGTAGTGCAAGCGGTCCCGCTGGCCGGCTTACCGTGGTTGACCTGCTGCAACGCGCGGGTGCCCCGACGCAATGCCACCCGCACCTGGGCGTGCCGGAGCCTAACGTCCGGGCGGAGGTACACAGACTTCGTTGATTCCAATTCATGCCATGTTCTTATTAACCTGAAATGCTTTTCACCTGATGTATTTCTGGCGTTTTCGCTACCTTCATTGCCGCAACAGCGCGCGCACTTAAGCTCAGGAAATATTGGCTAGGCTGGCAACCAACAAGACGCCACGCGAACTGCGCGATATGGGCGAACGCCAAATCGGCAGAACGATAGCGTCGAAGACGGCACCGGAGTCAGCGGAAAGGACGACGGTGTTGACGCCCGCCTGATCACGATTGCACAAGCTTTGGAGCGCCGTGACAAGTGAATACTGGTGCAGTTCAAGGACTTATCTTTACCTGCAACTCCGGAGCCAATCGCGCCGTTTCTCCTGCAATTAACCCTTTCATCAGACATCAACGTCGATTGTCCAGCAACCCGCTAACCGCGTATGGAGTGGCGCCACGGATTCGGGCGACACAAATAGTCCCAGACGCGCAAATACTTGAAAGAGCCAACTACGGCTCGACCAACATTAATAAATGCTTAATTCGAGGCATCGGATCGCACCCGAAAAGACCAATTCCAACCACCGCCGTTCGGATAGCCATCACTTGGGAGGGAATCATGACCGCTGTTCTCTACGACGAACTAGTGACAACCGCCGCCGCGCCCATGCTCACGTTGGCGCCCGCGCCCGAACGGGCGCCGAAGCGGATGCACCGGGCACCCGCCGAAGCCGGCGGCGACCCACTGGTGGACGTCAGCGCTCGTTTGCTGAGCATTCCGCTGCGCCACCTCTACGCGGTGCTCTGGCGTGCCGGCCTGATTGAGGTCACGGCCTAGTCCTCACCCTTTGGTAAGCCGACGCGTGCGCTAACGTCGACGGGTGGCTCGCATCCGCAGACTCGTTGCCGCCCTCAGCCGCCGTGGCCCACACCGGGTTTTGCGTGGTGATCTGGCGTTCGCCGGGTTGCCCGGGGTCGTGTACACGCCGGAGACTGGACTGAATCTGCCCGGCATCGCGTTCGGTCACGACTGGCTCATCGGTGCCGGCCGCTATTCGCAGCTGCTGGAACATTTGGCGTCCTGGGGCATCGTGGCCGGTGCACCCGACACCCAACGGGGCCTAGCACCGTCGGTGCTCAACCTGGCCTTCGATCTGGGCACCGCGCTGGACATCATCGCGGGCGTGCGGCTCGGACCCGGCAACATCAGCGTGCACCCCGCCAAGCTCGGCCTGGTAGGGCACGGTTTCGGCGGCTCGGCCGCCGTGTTCGCCGCGGCCGGCATGCCGGAAAAGCCGGCAGCCCTGGCGGCGATCTTCCCGACCGTCACCAGTCCCCCGGCCGAGCATCCGGCGGCCACGCTGAAGATCCCGGGTGTCATCTTCACCTCGCCGAAAGACCCGAAGGCGTTCAATTCCAACGCCCTTGGGCTTGCCCGGGCCTGGGACAAGGCCACGCTGCGCATCGTCAGCAAAGCCGAGCCGGGCGGCATGGCTGAGGGCCGGCGACTCACCCAGGTGGTCGGGCTGGCCGGCCCGCACCGGGGCACCCAAAAATCGGTCCGGGCACTGCTGACCGGGTATCTGCTCTTCGCGCTGGGCGGCGACAAGGCCTATCGCGACTTCGCCGATCCCGAAGTGGTCCTGCCCAAGACGGATCCGGTGGACCCCAAGGCGCCGCCGGTCACCCCGGAAGAGAAGCTCGTCGCGCTGCTGAAGTAGAGGCCCTGCTGAAGTAACGGTCAGCGCCGCTCTAGCAACGAGCCAGGACCTCGGCTATCGCCTGTTTCTCCTTGCTCGATACCCACAGGCCGTAGACGGTCTTGACGTTCACCTGTCGCGCGACGAAGTCGCACCGAAACGCCTCGTTGGGCGGCAGCCACGAGGCGGCATCGCGAAAGGCCTTGTCGAAGTTCGCTTTCGGGCTTACCGCCAGCAAATTGATCGGATCGTTGGCGAAGTCGACGCGACGCTGCGCCTCCCACAACCGTGCACCCTTGTACCAGGCGTCCGCCAACGACACGACGTGGTCGATCTCCACGCTGTCCGACGTGTCGGGCCCGCGGACGAAGTCGATGGTCGTGCCGGTGTATGGGTCGTGCAACGTCCCGCTCTGCGCGAAGCAGGTGCCGGGCCGCACGACGAGGTTGGCCAGGTCGCGGCGCAGGATGTCGTCGCGGGTATCGCACCCGTTGTGCCCGAACTCGACGTTCACGTCGTCGCTCCAGGCCTGGCCGAACCGGTAGCGCTTGAAGTCTTGAGCGCGGTCCCAGCTCTTGATCTGCAATGCCGCGAGTTGCGCTCGGGCCGCATCGAACCGGGGAGTGCGAATGACGGCGGCCGGCGCCGACGAGGTAGCTGCCGTGGACGACGGTGACGGTCCCGTCTTGGTGCGGATCCAATCCCGGCCCCACACGACGAGAACCGTGACCGCAGCGACAATCACCAACGCCAGCACGGCACGGCGGCGGCGACGTCGCTGTGCCGCGTTGAAGACAGTCACATAGCGGTTCTAGCACCCGACCGGTCCGCCTGGTCGGTCATTGCCCTGCTCGCGGAAGCGCGTCCGCGGCGATTTCGCACGGCGTCGATCCCTCGGGCGGCTCGGGGGCCGGCCCGTTCACCTCAGGGACCGGTCCGCCGCTCGGTGGCGCGGCAGGCGGCTGCTCTTCGATGGGTGGCGCGGTCGGCGGGTGCACGTCGGCAGGCGGCGCGTTCAGCGGTGCGGCCGCCTCCGGCTGGTCCGGATCGTCAGCCTTTTCGTCGGACTTGTCGTCATCATCGTGATCTTCGTCAGCGTCCTGGTCAGTGTTGTCGTCTTGGTCGTCATCTTTGTGGCCGTCGTCGAAGGCATCCTCGTCGAAGGGGTTCTTCCTGCCCAGCGGGTCGTCCAATGTCGACGATTCGCCGAGCGGGTCGGCCGCCGACCCCAGTAAGCCGCCCATCGCATCGACGATCCGGCTGGCCAGTCCACCAAGACCGCCGAGATCCCCGGCGGCGGTCGGCATGGCTGATGTACCGCCCGGCGGGATTGCCGAGTCCGGTGCCGGCGGGGTGGGCGGCTCCTGCACCGGCGCGGGGACCGACGGCTTCGTAGCCGGCGCTAAGTCCGCCGGAAGGCTGGAATAGGCAGCCGCAGGCGCGACCGGCGCCGCCACCAGCGGTGCGACCGTCGCTGCCGGCGCCACCGTATCCAAGTCGGGTCCGAGGTCACCGGGAACCTCAAACCGCACTGCCGGCGTTGCGGCCATTCGGTCGGTGACCATGTCGTAGGACGTCGCCACCCCGGCCAGCGTCGAGCGCATCGAATCGAGCCAATCGCTGCGAATGTCGTTGTCCACGTACGGCGTTATCTGTTGGTGGACCATCTCCTCAGCCGTCGGCCGGTCCCCCACGCCGGTCGTGACCGCATCGGCGGCGGCCAGCCACGTCGACCGCTGCGCCGCGCTGCGATCATCGATCGCGATGGCCGTCGCAACCTTGGCGTCGACCAGATACCAAAGGTTGTCGCGCAGCGACTCACACCGCTGGGCCGCCGCGCGCAGTTCGTTGGCCACCATGCTTGCGGCGTCGCAATGCCGCTCCAGAAACCGGAACGCGGAATCCGCGCCCGGCCCCGTCCACGCCTTCGCCAGCCCTGCGAGCTGGGCCTGCTGTATCGCCAGCGCTTCGGCGGCCGCGGCGCCCGCTGCCCGCAGCCGTGCACAGTCGCTGTCCAGCGCGCGAAGGTCGAGGCCGTCTTCGGTGTCATACCAGTCGAGGATCTGGGAGGGATGCGATGTCAGGTCGGGATGTTGATAGCCGAGTGCCCGGCTGGCGCGCACGTACCGTTGCGTGCGTTCGACCGCGCGCCGGCCCTCAGCCAAGCGTTCGGCGACATCTAGCCGGTCGGCCACGATCAGGCGATCCGCGCCGCGGCATACAGGTCGGCATCGGCGTAGCGGTCGGCTCCGGCCCGCAGCGCGGCGCCGATCTCGGCAGTCGCACGTGACCACCGCGACAATTCGGCTGCCAGTCGCTCCAACGCGGAACGCAACGCATCACCGCACGCGGCATGCGCTTGGCCGGCGCGGGCCCCGTTGAAGGCCAGCCACGTCAGGTGGTTGGCGACGGCGTCGTCGATCATTTCGGCGGCAACGCCTAATTGGTCGGCGACCGCGTACACCGCCGCGACGTCGACCCCGGTAGGAGCAAAAGTGCGTTCTCGAATAACGGATTTCATGCCTGATCTGACGCCCGGCACCGCCCGGCGGTTCCGGCACGGATCAGCGCTGAGCGCTCACCGCAGCGGCGACTCGATTGGCAACCCGATGCGCGACCTCTTCGTCCGCCGCTTCCACCATGACCCGGATCATCGGTTCAGTTCCCGAGGGGCGCAATAGGATTCGGCCGGTGTCACCCAATTCGACCCCGGCCTGCTCGACCGCGGCCTGCACCGCCGGGTCCGCAGCGGCGGTTTCCTTGTCGGCAACGTCGACGTTGATCAGCACCTGCGGCAACATCCGCATCGCCGAGGCGAGGGCGGCCAGCGACGAGCCGGTCTGCGCCATCCGCGTCATCAATCGCAACCCCGTGACGATGCCGTCGCCGGTGGAACCCAGCGCGGGCATCACGATATGGCCGGATTGCTCGCCGCCGAGGCTGTATTGACCGTTCTTCAACTCCTCGAGGACGTAGCGATCACCCACGCCGGTCGTGCGGACGGTGACACCGGCGGAGCGCATGGCCAGGTGCAGTCCGAGGTTGCTCATCACGGTGGTCACCAGTGTGTCGGAAGCCAGTTCGCCGGCTTCCCGCATCGCCAGTGCGAGCACCACAAGGATGGCGTCTCCGTCGACAAGTTCGCCGTTGGCATCAAGGGCCAGGCAGCGGTCGGCATCGCCGTCGTGCGCCAGGCCGAGGTCCGCGCCGTGGGCAAGCACCGCTGATCGCAGCGAATCCAGGTGCGTCGATCCGCATCTGTCATTGATGTTGAGCCCGTTGGGGTCGGCGTTGATCTCGATGACGCGGGCGCCGGCCGCGCGGTAGGCGCGCGGTGCCGCTGACGACGCCGCGCCGTGGGCGCAGTCCACCACCACGGTCAGCGCGTCGAGCCGCAGCGTGCTGGCCTTGCCGACGTGGCGCAGGTAGCGTTCGGCCGCGTCCTCGGCGTCGATGACGCGGCCAATCGCGGCGCCGACCGGGCGCAAACGGGGTTCGCGGGAGACATCGAGGACCAGTTCTTCGATCTGATCCTCGGTGTCGTCGTCCAGTTTGTGGCCACCGGGACCGAAGATCTTGATGCCGTTGTCGGGCATCGGGTTGTGTGACGCCGAGATCATCACCCCGAAGTCGGCGTCGTAGGCGCCGGTCAGGTACGCCACCGCAGGGGTGGGGAGCACTCCGACCCGCAACGCGTCGATACCCTGGCTGGTCAGGCCCGCGATCACCGCGGCCTCCAGCATCTCGCCGCTGGCCCGCGGATCGCGGCCGACCACAGCGACATGCCTGCCCGGTTCGCCCGACCTTGCCAGGCGCTGCGCCGCCGCCGCGCCCAGCGCCAACGCCAGCTCAGCGGTCAACTCACGATTGGCGACGCCGCGGACACCGTCGGTGCCGAATAGTCGACCCATGCGGACAAACCTCTCACAGTGCGGTCTTGCGCACAAAGCGCACTTACCTTTGTGACCCCAACCGTGCTCGTTTGTGCGGCGACACGCCGACAGCGACGTACAACGATGCTCCCCCGTTACCGGGTGGCGTACTCCCGCTTGTGCGGGAGTACCCCCAGGTCGCAGCCAGAAAGTGAGCGCCGATCAGCGCTTGCTGTACTGCGGCGCCTTACGCGCCTTCTTCAGGCCGTACTTCTTGCGCTCGGTCGCACGCGGGTCGCGGGTGAGGAAGCCGGCCTTCTTCAGTGGGGGCCGGTCATCCGGGAACGCCACGATCAATGCCCGGGCGATGCCCAGGCGCAGCGCGCCGGCCTGACCCGACGGGCCGCCGCCGTGCAGCAGCGCGAAAATGTCGAAGTTGTCCACCCGCTCGACGGTGACCAGCGGAGCCTTGATGAGCTGCTGGTGCACCTTGTTCGGGAAATAGTCTTCCAGGCTGCGGCCGTTGAGCTGGAACTTGCCGGTGCCCGGCACCAGGCGCACCCGCACCACGGCCTCCTTGCGGCGGCCGACGGTCTGGATGGGCTTGTCGAACACGAACGCTTCGACAGGCTTGGCCGCCGGCGCCTCGGCCGGGGTGTCCACGCTTTCTACCTCGGCCGTTACCTCGGGCGCTGCCTCGGTTGTTGCCTCGGGCGCTGCCTCGGTTGTCGCTTCGCTGGTTTCGGTCACTGGGCCACCTGCTTGATCTCGAACGGAACCGGCTTCTGCGCGATGTGCGGATGCTCTGGGCCGGCGTAGACGTGCAGCTTGCGCTGAATCTGACGGCTGAGCTTGTTGTGCGGCAGCATGCCGACGATCGCTTTTTCCACCACTCGGTCGGGGTGCTTTTGCAGCAGCTCGCCGGTGGTGCGTGAGCTCAGGCCGCCGGGAAACCCCGAGTGCCGGTAATTCAGCTTGTTCTGCAGTTTGTTGCCGCTGAGGGCGACCTTCTCGGCGTTGATGACGATGACGAAGTCCCCGCCATCGACATTGGGTGCGAACGTCGGCTTGTGCTTGCCCCGCAGCAGGGTGGCTGCCGCGACGGCGAGGCGGCCAAGCACAACGTCCGTGGCGTCGATGACATACCACGACCTCGTGGTGTCACCCGCCTTGGGCGCGTATGTAGACACAGCGCTTACCACTTTCTCTTAACGAGCCGTTTGACTCGGGTTGGATCCCGGTGTGACCCGGGTGCCGGTCAAGCGTGCACGGTGAGGTTGATCTCGGCGACCGACATTGACCCGAGGACCTGGCGTACCGCACGCCAACGGAGCAGCATACCGATCCGCATCCCCGCAGGTCAAAACGCCTGCATTGGCTTCATCGTCAGGACGCAGGAATCGCGCCGTCGCAGCCATTGGGAGGTGGCGGGCCCGGAAGAGGTTCGTCGCCGCCGACGCAGTCGTAGTAGAACTGGGGCCCGGTCGCCCAAGTTTTCATCCACTGGTGCCAAAACGACCCGTCGGGGTACTTCTCGCCGTCGCACACGGCCAACTCGCCCCACCCCCATCGCCCACCCGGGCAATAACCCTTCGTCATGTCCGGCTTGTGCGGGTCGGGCGGATCAGCGCTGGCAACCACAGTGGAAGATACAAGCGCCGCAGCACAACCCAATATCGCAACGCCAAGGCGAGTAATCTTGAATTTCATTTCGACTCCTTTAGAACGTTGAATCAACACAGCTGCATTGACGCACCGGTCCGGGAACGACTCTTTTTCGATAGTTTACGGCGCGGCGGATTGACGAGATCGACTCCGCGTTGACTCGCCCATAATGCGCGGGTCGCGAGGATGCCTCAGGCGAGAACACGCGGGTACGGCGCGCCGGACAGCTGACACAAAAGCGCCGCCACCCGCCACTACGAACAGGAGCCCTGTGAAGTGGAATCCGCCTGATTAAGTGTCAAGGCCAACCTCGCGCACCAATACATGGGGCCTAATGGGGCGCCAACGAACCTATTTCGTCGGCCTGAAGCTCGTCGAAATCAGATTGCTGCGTCGATATAGCCGTGGGCGTCGGATTAATCGTGAACCGCAATCTGTGCGGTCCCGACGGCTCTCCTCCGTCGAGACCGCACAGGGTCTGTGAGTGCCGCTACCTCGCCCACACGCCGGCTGCCCGACGGTCAGCGCTGGCAACCTCGTCGGCGCCGTCGCGTACCGCGTTCCCCAGGTCGACGAGGATCTGGTTGAGCGCTGTGGCCGCCTGGTGCCACCTGAGCTGCTCCTCTTGGTAGGCGGCCGCCGCTTCGCGAGTCCACAGCTGCTGCAAGGGAGCGATCTGCGACCGCAGCTCGTCGAGCGCGGCGTTGAAACGGGCCGACGTGGAGTGGATCTCCTGGCGCACCGAATATTCGATTTCGCCAAAGTTGTAGGACAGCACGGGGTCCACAGGCAATCCCTCTCAATCAAAGCTCTCCGCCGGCGGCGGCGATGTGGTCGGCGTGATTATGGCCGGCCTCCTGCAGCACGGCCTCGTTGTGCCGAACGGTTTCGGCGATCGTGTGCAGGACCTGATAGAGCCGCATCGACTCGGCGTTCCAGCGATCCACCACATCCTTGAAACGGGCGGCGGCGGCCCCACCCCACACCGCCGGTGGCACGCTGCTCATTTGGCCGATGAATGCGTGCAGCATTGCCCGGATTTCGTCGTTTCGGCTGTCCGTGGTGTTCGCAACCGAACGCATCAGGTCAAAGTCGGTGCGCAGTGAGTTGGCACCCGCCTGTGTGCGCATCTCCCCCCCTTCCGTGAGAGTTCCCCTTCCGCGGCTGATACCAAATACGACTGCACCACCCATGATTTGGTTCCATAACGACATTTCGGACTCGTGTCCGGCTCATCCGAAGGCGTGGGCGGACCGCACCGCCTGCTCGCACACCTCGCGGACAGCATCCTCACCGCCCGGCCTGCTCTGGCATCCGATGCTGATCTGGACCGCTCCATCGAGCAATACCGTCCATCGCACCTGATGTCCGGCACGCACTTCCCGGTAGGTCACCGCGGACCGACCGACGCTGACTGCGGACGGGTTGAAGTCGACAAACACACCAGCCGGCTCCGCGTCGATTGCCCGTTTCAACCGTTCGGCGGTGCCTTTGAGGGACTCGTTCGTCTCGTCAGGCTCGTGCGTCTCGCGTGTCGCGTCGGGAACCGGTGATTGTGTGACATGCAACGCAACTTCAGGATCCGACGGCGATGTGACCTGTACCCGCGCCGACCCGGGGCCGCCGAGCACGCGCTGTGTGGGCCAGTTCGCGGGAACCGTCAGCGCTACCCGCCCCTCGACCAGAAACGTCGCACGCGCTGCCTCGGTGGCCGGCGCACCGTTGCGGGCGACCGCAGCCACAGCCGGCGCCGCCACGGCCAGGACAACCCCGGCGGCCGCAATCCCCGAAAGCTTCCGCGCCCGCGGCCCAACACCAACGGCAGCCGCGGCGCCCTGGGCGAGGTCGTCCTCGGGCAACCGGACCGAGTGGGCCAACTGCGTCAATCGCGCGTGATCGACCACCACTGCCGTCTGTCCGTTGTGGGCGTCCCGGACCGCGGCGGCGATCAACGTCGCCACCGCGGGGGCCCCTGCGACCGCGCTCGGCGCGTCGATCAGTACGACCGAAGTCGGGCCCCGTCGTAGCTGGGCGACGATAGCGGCGACCTCCTCGGCAACGGGTCGCAGCCCCGTCCTGCGCGGCACCGCAACAAGTCTCTCTCGTTTCGAGTCACCCGCGATCGACACCAGCCTCTCGGCGATCTCCACTACCACCGTCGCTTCCGGGGCGGTGGATGCCTGACGGAGCAACCACGAGCGCGGTTGCATCACGGCGCCATTCGCGGCGGCGGTGACGACACCGACACGCGACGCCGGCCACCACGATGGGTGCACGACGATCATCGCTTTCGTCGCGTCGGGACTCCCGCAGTCCAGTGAGCGCAGCGCGTCGTGCCATAACGATGCGACGGTGACTGGACGTCCGTCGACCAGCGCCACCTGATCGTCTATCGCGCCCAGCGCCGCCGCATAGCGCTCGGACATCTCATCGTCGGCGGCCACGGCTGTGCCACAACACAATCGACGGACCCTTCCCGGACCTACCTCTACGATTGCGCGGTGCGTGGTGCGGCTCACAGGGGTGCGCTCCAGCCCACCTGAACCAGTTGCTCGTCACCCGTAGAAGAGACGAGGATGCCACGGCCGGGTGGCAGCGGCGCCGGACGACCCGTACCAAGGAGTGCCCGGTCGCCGGGACGCCCGCTCATCATCAAACCCATGCAGCCAAGGTCACGCAGGCCCGCGAGCAGCGGCTCGAACAGGGCGCGCTCTGCGCCCGCGCTGCGCCGTGCCACCACCACATGCAGTCCCAGATCCCTAGCGTACGGAAGGTATTCGAGCAGGACTGTCAGTGGATTACTCGCCAGCGCGGCGACCAGGTCATAGTCGTCTACCACGAGGTAGATGTCTGGCCCGGACCACCAAGACCTGGCTCGCAACTGCGCCTGGCTGGCATCCGGCGGGGGCATCCGCCGGTCCAGCAGATCGAGCAGACTCGGCAGCAACGCAGCCAGTGCGGGCGGCGACATGGCGTAGCCACCAAGGTGTTCGGACTCGACAACGCCGAGCAGGGCACGCCGAAAGTCGACGATCAGCAGCTGGGCTTGCGCTGCAGTCTTGGTCCGGATGATTTCGCGGCACAGGATCCGCAGCGCGGCAGTCTTTCCGCACTCGTTGTCTCCGAGCACCAGCAGGTGTGGGTGCTGCCCGAAATCGACCGCTACCGGCTGCAGTCGGCGCTCCTCGAGACCGAGCAGAATGTGCTGGCAGACCTCGTCACCGGCTCGTGCCAGGACGGTTTCGTGGTCGACCCGGGTGGGCAGCAGCGGCACCGGGGGCGCGGCCGATTCACCGTGCCGGCGGCGCAGCATGTCAACCACGCGCACACCGGCTTCGGCGAGTCCGGTGGTCGACTCGACCCCGTCCAGCCGGGGCAGCGCGATCAGCATGTGCAGCCCGTCGCGCGAAAGGCCGCGGCCCGGTCTGTCGCGGGGAACCTGGTGCGCCCGCTTGCGGTCTATCTCGGATTCGGCGGGATCGCCCAGCCGTAACTCGATGCGGCTGCCGATCTGATCCTTCAACGAAGGTCTGAGCTCCGCCCAGCGCGACGCTGACAAGACCACGTGCACACCGACCGAAAGCCCTTGAACAGCAATGGCCGCCACCGCCTCTTCAAGAGCCCCGAAGTCACGGCGCAGGCTTGCCCAGCCATCGACGACCAGGAACACGTCGCCGAACGGGTCGGTGTGCCACATTGCACCCTGGTCCCGTCGCAGCTGACGGTATCGGGCGATGGAGTCGACGCCGCGCTGGCGGAAGATGACTTCCCGGCGTTGCACGATCGATTCCAGTTCGGCGACGATCCGTCGCGCGAGCTGAGGCTCGGCGCGCCCGGCGACGGCACCCACATGCGGCAATCCACCCACCGAGGACAGGGCTCCGCCGCCGAAGTCCAGACAGTAGAACTGCACCTGGCCAGGATCATGGGTCGCCGCCAATGCCGTGATCAACGTCCGCAGTGCCGTCGACTTGCCCGACTGGGGCGCACCGACTATCGCGACATTGCCTGCGGCTCCCGACATGTCGACCACTAACGGCATCCGGCGCTGCTCGAACGGGCAGTCGACGATTCCGATCGGAACCACCGGATCGGCGGAAGCGGATCCGGCGTCACCTAACAGGGTGTCCACTGCCGGTGTCGCTCCCAGCGGGGCGAGCCAGACCGGGTGCGCGGGTGGTCCGTGTCCGGCTATCCGGTCCAGCACCGCTTGCAAGACAGTGCGCTCGGGTGAGCCGCCAACGGTGCGGGTAACCGGCCCCGATGCTTGTGTGGTGAAGGGCAGCACCGAACAGGGCGCAGCGTCCAGAGCGCCACTGACTCGCCTGCCCTCACGAAGCGGTCCCGACACGAATGCGGTCTGGAAGCCGATCAGCTCGCCGGCTCCGGAACGGAGAAGGCCGGCACCGGGCGTGTTCGGCAACTCGTATGCGCCGAGTGTGCCTAGCACGGTTCGCGATTCCGAGGCGGACAGAGTTTTCAGACATACCCGATAAGAGAGGTGGGCTTCCAGTCCACGCAGCCGGCCCTCGTCGAGTCGCTGGCTTGCCAGCAACAGATGCATACCCAGCGACCGGCCGAGCCGGCCGATGGCCACGAACATGTCGGCGAAATCGGGATGCTGACTTAGCAGTTCGGAAAACTCGTCGACGATGATGAACAAGGTGGGCAGCGCGGCCAATTGCGCACCCGCCCGGCGCGCGCACTCGTAGGTCGCGACGCTGACTTGGCCGGCAGTACGCAGCACCTGCTGCCGGCGGTTCATTTCACCGGCCAGTGCATCTCGCATCCGCGCGACCAGCGGCGCTTCATCGGCGAGGTTGGTGATGACCGCGGCCACATGCGGGGCCCGCGCCAAGTCGAGAAAGGTTGCACCTCCTTTGAAGTCGACGAGTAGCAGGTTGAGCACTTCAGGCGAGTTCCGCGCCATCATGCCCAGGGCGACGGTGCGCAGTAGCTCCGACTTTCCCGATCCGGTGGCGCCCACGCAGAGCCCGTGTGGACCCATCCCGTTCTCGGCCGCTTCCTTGATGTCCAGCTCGAGCGGACTGCCGTCGGCAGTGGTGCCAATTGGTACGCGGAGTCGATCTTGGCGGTCCTGAATACGCCACAGCGTGATCGGTTCGAATCTGGCGACATCGTCCACGCCGAGCAGATTCGGCCAGCCCGAGCCGGCACCCGCACCGTCTCCGGCGACCCGATATCGGGCGAGCCGGCGTGCGCAAGTCATCGCGTCTATCGGGTCCATCCGATCGGGACGCGCCAACACCTGAGATTCGCCTCGATACCGGATCGTCACCACCTGGCCGTCGCCGCCGGTGTCGGCCGCGAGGATGGTCATGCCCTCGACCGCGTCAGCAGTCGCGCGCTTCTCCGCATCCACAATCACCACCACCTGGGCCGGTCGTGCTCCAGTGAGCGCCCGCTGCGCCTCCGCCAGGCTCTGGTACACCATCCGGGCCGGCCCGACGGCATCGGTGGCGGTCGGATGCCGGTTGTGCGGCAGCCACTTCAGCCAGTCCCAGTGGGTCCGACTTTGATCGCCGATCACGCCGACGATCAGCAACTGGCCCGGCGCGTGCAGCACGGCCAACTGGCAGACAATCGCGCGGAGCAGTCCACGCAGCTGGCTGATATCCCCGTCGACTATCACTTCGGCAGTCCCAGCTAATGGGACGGTGATCGGCACGTCGGCGATCGTGGAATGTGTCTCGATGAAGCCACGCAGCGCCACAGCGGTGACCGGGTCTGACTGCTCAACGGGCGGGGTCTCCGGAGCCACCAAGCGCGTGGCAAGCGCGACGGCCCCGACGCCGACACGGACACGGCAGAAGTCGGGGTCGCCGGGCCGCCGCTCCCACATCCGCGGGCCGCCGATCAACGTCCACAACGTGTCGGGGTCAGGATGATCAAGTCCCAATGACTGGCTTTGTGCCGCAGCCGTTTCAGTGACGCGTTCACGGAGCGCGGCCAGGTATTCGAAGTAGTCGTGACGATTGGCCTCAATACCGCGACCCCGTTGCGGGCCACGTCGGGCTGCCGCGGTCACCACGACAGAAAGCAGCATCATCACCGGGAACGCCAGGAATGTGGGGTTCTGGGTAACTGCCGACCGCGAAAAGAAGACCGCCGCCATGACGGCTGCCGTCCCGGCGGATAGAGCGACTGGAAGGAGCCGCAGCAGCGGGGCCTGCGATGCCGGCGGCAGCTCGGGCGGCGCTTCAACGGCGATATCCGTGGTTGCCGACCCGGCCGGCAACCCCCTTCGTAAAGGTATGAAAACCTGCGTCATCCCGGCCCCTCCCACCGCTGGACGACGCTAGGCAGCACCGGAACCGGCCGCAAGTCAGCTGTGGACGGCCGGATATCGCGGAGGCGAAAACTGGCTAACGTGGTGACTATCCGATTCTGGGGGGACCACTTTTGTCTGCAATGTTGTCTGCGTCAGATCCGGGGCTGCGCCGCGTGTCCGTTAATGCGGGTAACGCCGTCGTCGACCTGGTTCTGCCCTCGGGGTTGCCGGTCGCCGAGCTGGTCCCGGAGATCGTCGACATCCTGGATGCCCACGGCGGCGACAGGTTCGGCGATCCGGCGGCCAAGCGCTACCAGCTTTCCCTTCCCGGCGCGTCCGCTCTGCCGGCGTCGGCGACGTTGGCGCAGAACGGTATCCGAGACGGTGCAATTCTGGTTCTCAGCCAGAGCACCACTCCCCTACCGGATCCGCGTTACGACGACGTGGCGGACGCCGTGTCGGCAACGGTCGATGCGAAAACCCGCCAATGGAGCCGACAAGCGGGCCAGCTCAACGGGGCGGTGGCCGCGTGCGGCTTCACTTGCGTGGGGTGCTTAGTGCTGATTCGCAATGCGTTCAGCGATAGCGCTATTCACAGCTTGGGCAGCACCGCTGCGGCCGCGGCATTGGCCGGTTTCGTCGCATTGTTGGCTGCAATGGTCGCGCACCGGGTATATCGGAGCGGGATCGCCGGGCTCACGCTGAACCTGATCGCCAGCGGGTTCGCCGCGACTGCGGGCTTTCTGGCGGTTCCCGGCGTTGCGGGCGCCCCCAGTACGCTGCTGGCCTCGGTCGCGGCGGCCGTCACCTCGGTGTTAGCCATCCGTGTAGCGGGTTGCGGGGTTGTCATCTTGACCGCCGTGGCTTGCTTCGCGATGGTCATCGCGGCGGGCGCATTGGCAGCCGTCATCACCGCCGCTCCGCTACACGCGATCAGTTCAGCGTGCGCGCTGATATCCCTCGGTCTGCTCGGTTTGGCCGGGCGGGTGTCAATCGTCCTCTCGGGTTTGTCTCCGCAGCTGCCGCCCGCACCGCACCCGGATCCCCCCGCGCCAGAACGAGCGCCCGAAAGGGAGCCTCTGACCGCGAAGGCCATTCGTGCTGATCGCTGGCTCGCGAGCCTGCTCGCTGCATTCGCATCGGCAGCGGCCGTCGGCGCCGTCGCCACCGCACTTGCAGGCGCCTCGCGCACCGACCGCATCGCCTTCGCCGCGATCGTCGGTGCGCTGCTGCTGCTGCGCGCGCGCCATGACAGCAGAAGGATGCCCGTGTACGCGATCTCTGGAATCCTCACTATCGGAACAACGTTCGCAGTCGCGGCGGTCGGCGTGCCCGAGCACGGTCCGTGGATAGCCGCGGCGACGGCAGCTTTAGCAGCTGCCGCGATCTACCTCGGATTCGTCGTTTCCGCTACGTCCTTCTCGCCCGTAGTGCGGCGTAGCCTCGATCTACTGGAGTATGTGGCGCTGGTCGCTATTGTGCCCCTGACCTGCTGGATATCCGGTCTCTACAGCACAGTTCTCGGTCTGAGTCCGAGTTGACCGCGGCACGCCCGGTACGCCTGCTGATGGTATGTGCCCTAGCCGGACTGTCTGTCTTCGGAACACCCTCGGCGCAAGCGATTTCGCCGCCTCGGATCGACGATCGATGGTTGCCTAAACCCGCGTTGCCGGCCCCACCACAGCCGACCACGCAACGTGAGGTTTGCGCTGTTCTGAAGGCGAATTCGGCACCGGGGCAAAACCAGCTGACGGACCTTGACCTGCCGCAGGTGTGGCAGCTCAGCCGCGGCGCCGGCCAGCGCGTCGCGGTCATCGACACCGGCGTTTCGCGACACCCCCGGCTGCCCGCGGTTGTCGCCGGAGGCGACTACGTGTCGACCGGCGACGGCACCCAGGATTGCGACGTCCATGGCACCCTGGTGGCCGGAATAATCGCGGCCACACCGGATCCCAAAGCCGATAGCTTCAGCGGCGTGGCGCCGGAGGTCACCTTGATCAGCGTCCGCCAGTCAAGCGCGAAGTTCGCTCCCGCCAGCGACGGGTCCGGCACCGGGATGGGTGATGTCAACACCATGGCAAGAGCCGTTCGGACGGCCGCAGACCTCGGCGCGTCGGTGATCAACATCTCGTCGGTTGCGTGCGTTCCGGTCGGGTCGGCGCTCGACGACCGGGCGTTAGGCGCCGCACTCGCCTACGCGGTCGACATCAAAAACGCTGTCGTTGTCGCCGCAGCCGGCAATACCGGCGGCGCCGCGCAGTGTCCGCAGCAGCGGCCCGACGCGTCGTGGGAGACGGCGACGGTTGCGGTCAGTCCGGCCTGGTACGACGACTATGTCTTGACCGTCGGTTCGGTGAACTCGCAAGGGGCGCCGTCGGCGTTCACTCTTGCCGGACCCTGGGTAGACGTTGCCGCGGCCGGCGAGGGGGCGACCTCGCTCGGTTCGGCGCCGGTATCCGGCACCAGCTACGCCGCGCCTATCGTCACCGGCGTTGCCGCGCTGATCCGCGCGCGGTTTCCGGCGTTGACCGCACGGCAGGTGATGCAGCGCATCGAGTCGACCGCGCACCATCCGGCCGCCGGATGGGATGCGCTCGTCGGCCACGGCACGGTCGACGCCCTCGCCGCGGTCAGCACTGACTTGGCCCCGGCCGCCAACACCTCCACACCAAGCTCGGCATCAGTGCCGATCACCACGGCGGCGACACCGAGGCCACCAGATCCGCACGCGCGAAACACGGCCTTCGGCGGTGCGGCGATCTGCCTGGTTGGGCTGCTAACAGCGCTGACCATCGGTGCAGCCAAGGGTGGGTTGCGACGGCCCCGGGATCGTGTCCCAGGCGACTAAGGCATTCTGCCTGCTCAGTTCCGGTCCGGATGGCAACGTCGCCAACACCGGCCATGGTGCCAGAGCCGCCGTCGGCAGCCCGAGGTCGTGCGCTGCGTCATCGTCGTGGATTGCAAACCGCACCCCGGTGTCGGTGACGAGGTATCGCGTGCCGATTCGCCCGCTCCCTCGCACGTAAGCGCTGCGTCCCGGTGGCAGGTAGACCGCGTCCAGCGCGGGACCATTGCCATCGGCTTGTGCCAGGGCCACCGGCACCTGCCCGGGTGGCACCGGCAGGCCGGTCCCCGCCAGGTACGCGACGCCGGCTTGGCCCGAGGGCCCGGGTACCGAAGGGGCCCACGCAGCGCACACCGTGGTAGCGGCGTCGTCCATACCGCCCTCGCGTGGCGGTCGGTCGGGGAATGTCGCCACCGGCAGTGCGCCCACGATCGGGCTGGCGCGGATCACATCGGGTGCCGCCGTGATGAAGTTGGTCATGCCTCGCGAGTTACTGAAGCGCAGCAGATCGGCGGCAACCGCTCCGATCCGCTGGATACCGGTGGCCAAAACAACGTAATACTCGTCACCATCACCGCGCGTGATGCGCAGCACACTGCCGACCGCAAATCCGGGCAGCCCGGCCGCCTTGGCACCCGCGCCCGGAATCCGCGGCGCCGCGATTGGCGCAGCCTCCGGGATGGCATTCAGCAACGTCCGCGAGACAACTCGCGGAGCGCGACCCTCGAGCCTCAGCGCACGCACAACCGCACCGTCTGCAAGATCCACCACAGCCCGCCGCCCGTCGTAGAGCAGGTAGGCCGGCGAGCCCGAGCCGGTTGTCACCAGCATCGCGTGGTCCGGCTCGAGCCGACGGACCGACGACCCCGCGGGGCGGCCGACGACGATCGTCGTTGCCGCATCGCGGTCCGTATCGCAGATCGTCCAGGTCGACTCATCGGCGGATATCGGCGCGCCGAGAAGCTGCGGCGCACCCGGGATGCCCAGCAGCGAGCCGCGTTTGGTGCGTCCCAATTCCGACTCTCGCACCGGGTGGGGGTTCGCCTCGGTCGCCGCAATCAGCCGCGCCGATGCCAGGTTCAGCACCGGATGCCAAGTGTCTCCCACCCGCACGTACAGCGCGCCGGATTCCTGACCCATCACGATCTTGGCTTGATCGAGCCGTGCCTGTGGCCGCGACATTGCCAGGAATCCGCAAGCCAGCACGGCAACCGTCGCCAGTACACATCCAACCGTCAGCGACGCCGTCCGCGCACGCAGCACTTCGCCCGCCGCGCGGCTCTGTCCACCCAGCAACGCGCACTCGATGCGGCGCAGCAGAAATCGGTAACCGCTGACGTGCAGCCAGGTCGTGGGCTGGCGCGGCACTGACCCCCCATATTCCGCGAATCCGTTCCGCTCACGTTAGACGGTGAGCCAGCGGCCGCGCTCAGTTCATCCACAGGTCACGAGAGTTTCGTCCCGATCGGCTTTGGGTAAAATTTGGGGGTGATCTATAACCGCACACCAAGAATTCAGGCCCCTCGGGCGGGCATCGCGCGGTCAACCGGTCGCTGGGTCGGGCTGGGCGCTGGCGCCCTCGTCGCGGCCGCCGGACTGTTGGCAACCCCAAGCGCCACCCCGGTCGCCCACGCCGACTGCTCGGACGCTCAGGTCATCTTCGCGCGCGGCACCAACGAGGATCCAGGACTCGGCCGGGTGGGCGATGCGTTCGCCGACTCGCTGCGCCAGCAGACCAACGGCATGAACATCACCACCTACGGGGTCAACTACGCCGCCAGCAAGCTGCAGATACACACCGGCGACGGTGCCAACGACGCGATTTCACACGTCAAATCCATGGCCTCATCCTGCCCGAACACGAAGATCGTGTTGGGTGGCTACTCGCAGGGCGCGGATGTGATCGACATCGTCAGCGGGGTGCCCATCGGTGGCATCAACTGGGGCAGCTCGCTACCGCCGGAATACGCGAACAACGTTGCCGCCGTCGTCGTCTTCGGCGATGTGGCCGACCGCGCCGGTGGGTCGATAACGACGCAAAGCGCCTTGTTCGCCTCCAAGGCGATCGACCTGTGCAATCCCAATGACCCGATCTGCCATGCGGGTCAGGGCAATGAGTGGAGTGGACACACTGAGGGCTACGTCCCCGTGTACACCACCCAGGCCGCGGCTTTCGTCGCATCCAAGCTGCTGGCCGGGTCCGGCCAGCAGGTGCCCGGTTTCGGGCCGTCGATACAGACGCCCGGCCCCGGGTCCCCCGGGTATGGCGGACCGGAGTTGCCCGGTCCGCAGCAGGTGCCCGGTCCTGGCACGTCGATACATAATTCGACCCCGCCGGCCCCAGATTTGGTCGCGGCGTTCCACTGACGCGCTGCCAGTAAGCCCTAAAATCGCGGGATGAGTTTTGCCGCGATCATGCCGTCGGCACGCCGATTCGTCAGGTTGGCGGCGGCCGCGTTCATCGCAGCGACCTCGATGTTGATTGCGCCCCCGCTGATCCCCGAGGCTTGGGCGCGGTGCCCGGACGTTGAGGTGGTGTTCGCCCGCGGAACCGACGAGCCGCCCGGCGTCGGGAAGGTGGGCGGGGCCTTCGTCGACTCACTGCGCCATCAGACCAGGAGAAACGTTGGCGCATACGGGGTCAACTACCCCGCGGACAAGAACTTCCTGCTCGCCACAAACGGCGCGAATGACGCCAGCGGACACGTCCAGCAGATGGCGACTAATTGCCCCAGCACGAAACTGGTGCTCGGCGGGTACTCACAGGGTGCCGCCGTCATCGACATCGTCACCGCCGCACCGGTGCCCGGCCTCGGCTTCCAACAACCGCTGCCGGGCGACGCGGCCAATCACGTCGCCGCGGTCGCCCTGTTCGGGAATCCGTCGGGCCGGGCGGGTGGGTTGATGGGCGCACTGAGCCCGAATTTCGAAGCCAAGACGATCGACTTGTGCAACCAGGGTGACCCGATTTGCTCGGACGGCAACAAGTGGAATGCGCACCTGAGCTACGTGCCCGGGATGACCAGCCAGGCCGCGAATTTCGTCGTCGGCAAGCTCTAGCCAGGCGAGCGCAGATCCCGGGTGATCAACGTCCGTGCCGCGAGCTGGTCGTCGGGTGGATAGTCGACGCTGACCAGTGTCAATCCCTCTGCCGGCGCCGCCGCGAAGTCGCTGGACCGGCCCGTTGCAGTGAGCAACTCACGACACCATGTGGCCGGGCGTCGGTGCTCGCCGACGGCCAGCAGCGCTCCGACCAGCGACCGCACCATCGACCAGCAGAACGCGTCGGCGGTGACATAAGCGGTGATCAGATCGCCCTCGCGCGACCAGTCCAGCCGCTGCAGGTCGCGGATGGTGGTGGCACCGTCGCGATGACGGCAGAACGCGGCGAAATCGTGTAGCCCCAGCAGGTCCCGCGACGCGGCGCTCATCGCATCCAGGTCCAGAACGCGCGGCCAGGCAGTGATGTAGCGCGCCTCGTGCGGCTGCACACCATAGGGCGCGGTCGATAACCTGTACAGGTAATGGCGCCGCAGCGCCGAGAACCGGGAATCGAAACCCGCTGGGGCGCGGGCGATCTTCACGACCCGCACATCGGCGGGCAGAAACCGTGCGAGGCGGCGCAGCAACGGGAGGAATTCCGGATCACCGGCCCGCGGTGAACGCGGGTAGGCATTAGGCAACGCGTCGACCGGTACGTCGACGTGGGCCACCTGCCCTTGGGCATGCACTCCCGTGTCAGTGCGCCCGGCCGCATGCACTCGCACCTGGGTGCGAAAGACGGTCGTCAGCGCGTCATCGAGAACGCCGGCTACGGTGCGCTGCCCGGTTTGAGCAGCCCAGCCTGCGAAATCGGTTCCGTCGTAGGCGATGCCGAGCCGAAGACGGACGTCCTCACTAATTCTCGGCGTCGCCCGACTCTTCGGCGGGTGCTTCTTCGGTCAAGCTAGCGGCCTCTTCGGTCACGTCAGTGGCCTCGGTTTCGGCCACAGCAGCATCCTCTGTGACCTCCGCCTCGGGCTCGACCTCGGCCTGCGGTTCCGCAGCAGCCGCGGGCGCGGTGTCCTTCGACGACTTCACCCGGCGTGCCCGATCGGCCTCCGAGGTCACCGTCTTCTCCCGCACCAGTTGGATCACGGCCATCGGAGCGTTGTCGCCCTTGCGCGCCTCCACCTTGATGATGCGGGTGTAGCCGCCGTTGCGGTCGGAGAAGAACGGGCCGATCTCGTCGAAGAGCTTGTGCACCACATCCTTGTCGCGGATCTTCTTCAGGACCTCGCGACGGTTGTGCAGCGTGCCCTTCTTTGCGTGCGTGATCAGCTTCTCCGCGTACGGCCGCAGTGCCCGGGCCTTCGGCTCGGTCGTCTTGATCTGCTCGTGCTCGAACAGCGAGGTGGCCAGGTTCGCCAACAGCGCCTTCTGGTGCGACGACGATCCCCCGAGGCGGGGGCCCTTGGTGGGCTTGGGCATTGCGACTTCTCCTAAATGGGGCCGGTCCCCGTATCAGGTAGGACCGGGACGGAATTCGGTTAAAGCTGTTCGGTTTCGGCGTAGTCCGCGTCGTCGTAGGCACCCTCGGTGGACCAGGTGCCGGTGGCGACGTCGTAACCCGCGACCTCCGAGGGGTCGAAGGTGGGCGGGCTGTCCTTGAGCGACAGACCCAGCTGGTGCAGCTTGACCTTGACCTCGTCGATGGACTTCTGCCCGAAGTTGCGGATGTCGAGCAGGTCGGATTCGGTGCGCGACACCAACTCGCCGACGGTGTGCACACCCTCGCGCTTGAGGCAGTTGTACGACCGCACGGTCAGGTCCAGGTCGTCGATCGGCAACGCGAACGACGCGATGTGGTCGGCCTCGGCCGGCGACGGCCCGATCTCGATGCCCTCGGCCTCGATGTTGAGTTCGCGTGCCAGGCCAAACAACTCGACCAGGGTCTTACCGGCCGAAGCCAGTGCGTCCCGCGGCGTCATCGAGCTCTTGGTCTCGACGTCCAGGATCAGCTTGTCGAAGTCGGTGCGCTGCTCGACACGGGTGGCGTCCACCTTGTAGGTGACCTTGAGTACCGGCGAGTAGATGGAATCGACCGGGATGCGGCCGATTTCGGCGCCCGAAGCGCGGTTCATCACGGCCGGGACGTAGCCGCGGCCCCGCTCGACGACCAGCTCGACCTCGAGCTTGCCCTTGTCGTTCAGCGTCGCGATGTGCATGCCGGGGTTGTGCACGGTGACCCCGGCGGGCGGCACGATGTCGCCGGCGGTGACCTCACCCGGCCCCTGCTTGCGCAGGTACATCGTGACCGGCTCGTCCTCCTCGGAGGACACGACCAGACCCTTGAGGTTCAAAATGATGCCGGTGACATCTTCTTTGACACCCGGCACCGTGGTGAATTCGTGCAGCACGCCATCGATGCGAATGCTGGTGACGGCCGCGCCGGGAATCGACGACAGCAGCGTACGCCGCAGCGAATTGCCCAGGGTGTAGCCGAATCCCGGCTCCAGCGGCTCGATGACGAACTGAGAGCGGCTGTCGGTGAGGATTTCCTCGGACAGTGTGGGTCGCTGTGAGATCAGCATGGTGTTTCTTGTTCTCCTTCTCGGCATCCGCTATTTGATGCCGCGCAGGTTGTCCGTCGCCGCGGGTGCGGCTCCGGGTGTTACTTCGAGTAGTACTCGACGATTAGCTGCTCGGTGAGGGGCACGTCGATCTGGGCCCGCTCGGGCAACTGGTGGATCAGGATGCGCTGGCGCTCGCCGACGACCTGGATCCAGCTCGGGATCGGGCGGTCGCCCGACGTCTCGCGCGCGATCTGGAACGGCACCGTGTTCAGCGACGTGTCCCGCACATCGATGATGTCGTACTGCGACACCCGGTAGCTCGGCACGTCAACGTGCACTCCGTTGACCGTGAAGTGCCCGTGGCTGACCAGCTGGCGGGACATCCGGCGGGTACGAGCCAGCCCGGCGCGGTAGACCACGTTGTCCAGACGGCTCTCCAGGATCTGCAGCAGGTTCTCACCCGTTTTGCCCGAGTGCCGAACGGCCTCTTCGTAGTAGCGACGGAACTGCTTCTCCATCACGCCGTAGGTGAAGCGGGCCTTCTGCTTCTCCTGCAGCTGCTGCAGGTATTCGCTCTCCTTGATCCGCGCACGGCCGTGCTGGCCGGGCGGGTAAGGACGCTTTTCAAAAGCCTGATCGCCGCCGACGAGGTCGGTGCGCAGTCGCCGCGATTTGCGGGTCATGGGTCCGGTGTAACGAGCCATAATTATTTTCTCCTAGACCCTGCTAGACGCGACGACGCTTGGGCGGACGGCAGCCGTTGTGCGGCTGGGGGGTGACGTCGGAGATCGCGCCGACCTCCAGGCCGGCGGCCTGCAGCGACCGGATCGCGGTCTCCCGGCCCGAACCCGGGCCCTTCACGAACACGTCGACCTTCTTCACGCCGTGCTCCTGGGCCTTGCGTGCGGCGTTCTCGGCGGCCAGCTGAGCGGCGAACGGCGTCGATTTCCGCGAGCCCTTGAAGCCGACGTGACCCGACGACGCCCAGGCAATGACATTGCCCTGCGGGTCGGTGATCGTCACGATCGTGTTGTTGAACGTGCTCTTGATGTGAGCGGCACCGTGCGGGATGTTCTTCTTTTCCCGCCTGCGCGTCTTCTGCCCCTTCTTGGGGGCAGCAGCGGCGGCCTTCTTTGCTGGTGGCATCCGGGGTTACCTGGCCTTCTTCTTGCCTGCGATGGTGCGCTTGGGGCCTTTGCGGGTCCGCGCGTTGGTCTTGGTGCGCTGTCCGCGCACCGGAAGGCCACGGCGGTGCCGCAGGCCCTGGTAGCAGCCGATCTCGATCTTGCGGCGAATGTCTGCCTGCACCTCGCGGCGCAGGTCACCCTCGACCTTGAGGTTGCCTTCGATGTAGTCGCGCAGGTGGGTCAGCTGGTCGTCGGTCAGGTCCTTGGTGCGCAGGTCCCGGTCGATGCCGGTGGCTGCCAGGATTTCGTTGGAACGGGTGCGACCGATGCCGAAGATGTAGGTCAGGGCGACCTCCATCCGCTTATCGCGCGGCAGGTCGACGCCGACTAGTCGTGCCATATGTGGCGTTTCCTCATTTTTCTAGGCGGAGGTCTTATCCCAGTCCGTTCCCTGCCCAAAAAATAATTTTGGCCGCGGGGCCCGGCCTCCGACCGGGCGTACATGAGCTGGCCCATCTCTATAGATGCCAGCCGCTCATTGGTGCTGGGAGGTCTGCATTCAGTTGTGTGGGCGAGGGCTGCTAGCCCTGACGCTGCTTGTGGCGTGGATCGGAGCAGATCACCATGACCCGCCCATGCCGACGGATCACCCTGCATTTGTCACAGATTGGCTTGACGCTGGGGTTCACCTTCACGGCTTTTCGATCCTGTTCTGTCTAATCGTGGTTGCGTGGTGCGGGCTTTTCGTTACTTGTATCGGTACACAATGCGGCCCCGGGACAGGTCATAGGGAGACAACTCCACCACCACCCGGTCCTCGGGCAGGATGCGGATGTAGTGCTGCCGCATCTTGCCGCTGATGTGGGCAAGCACCTTGTGGCCGTTCTCCAGCTCAATGCGGAACATCGCATTGGGCAGGGGCTCGACCACGCGGCCCTCGACCTCTATGGCACCGTCCTTCTTGGCCATTAGCTCTCAGGAATCCTCGTCTTTGGTTTCGTATCACTGCTGCGCCCAAACCGGCGCGACAATAGTCCCGACTTGAAACGTGAGCCGGTGGCAGGAAATTCCTAAGACAGGGCACGCAAGAAGTCGGCGCGCATGCGCACCGTTGCTCCACAATACCTGGTGATTCGGCCTGGCCAAAATCGCTGTCAGAGGAAAGGGAGCCCGTTCCGGCGCCTCCCACACTAGCGCTGACGAGGGCATACTTGACGCCGATGACAGAACCTGTTTCGCCGCCTGTTGGTGCCCCAGCTGAGCAGCGCCGCAAACCCGTGATGCTGACCGTCGACGACGATCCCGCGGTGTCTCGCGCCGTGGCCCGGGATCTGCGCCGCAAGTACGGCGAGGACCACCGCATCGTGCGCGCGGAATCAGGCCCCGACGCCCTGGAAACCCTCAAAGAACTCAGGCTTCGGGGAGAAGCCGTCGCGATGCTGGTCGCCGACTACCGGATGCCGCAGATGTCCGGCATCGAATTCCTCGAGCAGGCGATGGACCTGTACCCGGCCGCGCGGCGGGTATTGCTGACCGCCTACGCCGACACGCACGCCGCGATCGACGCGATCAATGTCGTCGACCTCGACCACTACCTGCTCAAACCGTGGGATCCGCCCGAGGAGAAGCTCTATCCCGTCATCGACGCGCTGTTGGACGCCTGGAGGCTGGCGCCCGAACACCCCATCCCACACACCAAGGTGATCGGGCACCGCTGGTCGGCAAGGTCCTGGGAGGTGCGGGACTTCCTGGCCCGCAACGGGCTCTACTACACCTGGTTCATGGCCGACGAGCCGTCGGGTGAGCGGCTCCTGCAGGCGGCCGGCGAAGACGGCCTGCGGCTACCGGTCGTGGTGACCGAAGGCGGCGAACCCCTCGTCGACCCCAGCGACGCCGAACTGGCTGACAAGTTGGGCCTGACGACCCAGCCGTCGCAGGAGTTCTACGACCTGGTCGTCGTCGGCGGCGGGCCCGCGGGCCTGGCCGCCGCCGTATACGGCGCTTCTGAGGGCCTGCGCACCGTGCTGATCGAACGCACCGCGACCGGCGGCCAGGCCGGCCAGAGTTCGCGGATCGAGAACTACCTCGGCTTTCCGGACGGGGTTTCGGGCAGCCAACTGGCCGACCGCGCGCGCAGGCAGGCCGAGAAGTTCGGCGCTGAACTCATCACCACCCGCGAGGCCACCGCGCTGGAAATAAACGGCAGCGCGCGCACCGTGCGATTCGCCGACGGCGGCTCCATCGACGCGCACGCGGTGATCCTGGCCACCGGGGTCACCTATCGCCAGCTGGAGGCGACCGGGTGCGCCGAGCTGACCGGCCGGGGCATCTACTACGGCGCCGCCACCTCCGTCGCGTCGGATTGCGACGACGAAGAGGTCTACGTGATCGGCGGGGCCAATTCGGCCGGCCAGGCCGCGATGTATCTGTCCCGCGACGCCGCATCGGTGACCATCGTGGTGCGCGCCCCGTCGCTGACGGCGTCGATGTCCCATTACCTGATCCAGCAGATCGAGCAGAACCCCAAGATCACCGTTCGCACCTGCGCCGAGGTGCACTGCGCCATGGGAAGCGACCACCTGGAGAAGCTGACCCTGATCGACAACCGGACCGGTGACACCGAAGACGTCAGCTGTGCCCGGATGTTCATCTTCATCGGCGCCGCGCCGCGCACCGAATGGCTGGACGGGGTGCTGGCCCGCGACGACCACGGCTTCCTCCTCACCGGCCCGGATCTGCGAAACGTGTGTGGCTGGTCGTTGGATCGTCCGCCGCACCACCTGGAAACCAGCGTGCCGGGCGTGTTCGTCGCAGGCGATGTGCGGTCCGAGTCCGCCAAACGGGTCGCGGCTGCGGTCGGCGAGGGCTCGATGGCCGTGATGCTGGTGCACCGCTACCTGGCCGAGAGCTAGAAGGGCCGTAGCCGTCATGACCAAATTGCCGTGCCAACCCGACGAGCTGCGCACCCTGTTCCTGTTCGAGGCGCTGAACGACGAGCAGCTTGCGGTGTTGTGCGCCAACGGGCACATCGAAAGCTTCGAGCCTGGCCCGATCTGCGTCGAGGGCGAACCGGCGACCTGCTTCTACGTGCTCTTCGAGGGTGAGCTGACGATGTCGAAGCTCTCCGGCGGGCAGGACATCGAAACCAACCGGACATCGCAGCGCGGCGTGTATTGCGGCGCCTGGCGCGCGTTCACCGGCGGGAAGCAGAAGTTCTACGACGCGTCGGTGCACGTGACCAAGCCGTCGCGGTTCTTTGTGATGGACGCACCCGTGTTCGCCAAGTTCATGAAGGACCAGTTCCCGATGGCGGTCCACCTGCTCGACGGGATCGCGGTCGGCACCGACCGGACCCGCCGGATCATCGACAGTCGGGAGAAGCTGCTGGCGCTGGGCCAGTTGTCGGCCGGGCTGACCCATCAGCTGAACAATCCCGCCGCGGCCACCGTGCGGGCCGCCGCCGAACTGCGCGAGCGGATCGCCGGGATGCGCCAGAAGCTGGTGATGCTCGCCGACGGCACCGTCACCCCCGAGGCGCTGCGCGCGCTGGTGCGGCTGCAGGAACACCTCGCCGAGCAAGTCGCCAAATCGGCATCGCAACACATGAGCGCGATGGAGACCGCCGACCGCGAGGACGCCGTCGGCGACTGGCTGGAAGACCACGGCATCACCGACGGCAGCTCGGATATCGCGTCGACCTTCGTCGAGGGCGGCATCGACACCGACTGGCTGGAGCGGATATCCGCGACCACCGAGGAGCTCGACGCGTCGGCATCGTTGGAGAAGGCGATCCGCTGGCTCAGCTACACCATCGACGGCGAACTGCTGCTGAACCAGATTTCGGAGGCCAGCAAGCGGATCTCGGCGCTGGTCGCCGACGCCAAGCAGTACTCCCAGATGGACCGGGCCCCGTTCCAGGTGGCCGACGTGCACGAACTGCTGCACAGCACGCTGGCGATGTTCGCCGACCGGTTGAGCAAAGACGGCAAAGGCGCCAAAGCCATCACGGTGGCCAAGGAGTTCGATCGATCACTTCCCGAAATCCCTTGCTATCCAGGCGATCTCAACCAGGTATGGACCAACATCATCGACAACGCGATCGCCGCGATGCGCGACGAAGGCGGCACGCTGACGATCCGCACCTGGCGGGATGGCGAGAAGATGGCCCGGATCGAGATCTGCGACACCGGGCCGGGAGTTCCCGACAGTGTGCGCGAGCGCATCTTCGAGCCGTTCTTCACCACCAAACCGTTCGGGGAAGGCACCGGCCTCGGGCTGGATCTGGCCTGGAACATCGTCGTCAAGAAGCATCGCGGGGACCTTCGCGTCGAATCCGTGCCCGGCGATACGCGGTTCATCGTGCTGCTGCCGCTGGAGATGCCAGCCGCCGTCGATGTGGCGCTTGCGGAGTCGGAGCCGGAATAGGCGCTGCGAACCGCCGGTTGGAGAGACCATGACCGATGCTGCTGAGAGCAAACCCAATCTAGGCCGGTTCGGATCGTTCGGGCGCGGCGTGACGCCCCAGCAAGCCAAAGAAATCGAGTCCCTGGGCTACGGGGCCGTCTGGGTGGGTGGCTCGCCGCCCGCGGAGCTGGCCTGGGTGGAACCCATCCTCGAGGCGACCAGCACCTTGCAGGTGGCCACCGGCATCGTCAACATCTGGACGGCCCCCGCCAACCCGGTGGCCGAGTCGTTCCACCGCATCGACAAGGCCTACCCGGGCCGATTCCTGCTGGGCATCGGCGTCGGCCATCGCGAGGCGATCACCGAATACCGCAAGCCCTACGACGCGCTGGTGGATTACCTGGACCAGCTCGACGCTAACGGCGTGCCGGCCAACCGCCGGGTGGTCGCGGCTCTGGGCCCGCGGGTGCTTGAGCTCTCGGCGCAGCGCAGCGCGGGCGCGCACCCGTACCTGACCACCCCGGAGCACACCGCGCAGGCCCGCGAACTGATCGGTCCGGCGGCGTTCTTGGCGCCCGAGCACAAGGTGGTATTGACCACTGACGCCGACAAAGCCCGCACGGTGGGCCGCAGGGCGCTCGATATCTATTTCAACCTGGCCAACTATCGCAACAGCTGGAAACGGCTGGGCTTCACCGAAGAGGAAGTCACCCGGCCGGGCAGCGACCGGCTGGTCGACGCGGTGGTGGCCTACGGCACCCTGGATCAGATCGCAGCGCGGCTGAACGAGCACCTCGACGCCGGCGCCGACCACGTGCCTGTGCAGATCCTCACCAAAGATGAAAACCTGGTTGCGGCGCTGGCCGAATTGGCGGGGCCGCTCGGACTGACTCAGTCCTGAGCAAGAGACACACGGGGGGACACAGATGACCGAGGCAGTTTCACTGAAACCCGACCTGGGCCGGTTCGGCGTGTGGCTACCCACCCGCTCGATCACACCCGAACTGGCACTAAAGATCGAAGCGCTCGGATACGGCGCCGTCTGGATCGGTGGATCACCGGACGCCGACCTGGCCTGGGTCGAGCCGGCCCTGGCACAGACCAGCTCGCTGCAACTGGCCACCGGGATCGTCAACATCTGGTCGGCGCCGGCACCGGCCGTCGCCGAGTCCTTTCACCGCATCGAAAACGCTCATCCGGGCAGGTTTTTGCTGGGCATCGGGGTAGGTCATCGCGAGCACACCGAGGAATACATCAAGCCCTACGACGCACTGGTCGGTTACCTCGACGAGCTCGACGCCGCCATGGTGCCGACCAGCCGGCGGGTGCTCGCCGCGCTCGGGCCGCGGGTGTTGAAGCTGTCGGCGGAGCGCAGCGCCGGCGCCCACCCCTACCTGACCACGCCGGAGCACACGGCCAAGGCCCGCGACCTGGTCGGAAATTCGGTGTTCCTGGCACCGGAGCACAAGGTGGTGCTCACCACCGACGCAGCCGAAGCCCGCAGGATCGGCCGCGAGACGGCCGACCACTACCTGGGCCTGAGCAATTACGTGAACAACTGGCTGCGGCTCGGGTTCACCGAAGACGACGTGCGCAAGCCGGGCAGCGACAGGCTGATCGACTCGGTGGTGGCCTACGGCACCCCCGATGCCGTTGCGCAACGCCTCAACGAGCACCTGGAAGCCGGTGCCGACCACGTGGCGATCCAGGTGCTGGGCGGCTGGAACGAAGACATTCTGCTGCCCGCTCTGAGCGAGCTGGCGGGGCCATTAGGGCTAACTCCCCCAAGCTGACCGTCCCACTCGGTTAAGGTTTAGGCCATGCGATTGCTGGTCACCGGTGGCGCCGGATTCATCGGCGCCAATTTCGTGCTTAGCACCGTGCGGGAGTATCCCGAGGACTCCATCACGGTGCTCGACGCCATGACCTACGCGAGCCGGCGAGAGTCGTTGGAGAGCGTCGAGGACGTCATCCACCTGGTAGAGGGCGATATCAGCGACGCCGAGCTGGTCTCCGAGCTGGTCGCCGAGTCCGACGCGGTCGTCCATTTCGCCGCGGAAAGCCACGTCGACAACGCGCTGGACGACCCGGAGCTCTTCCTGCGCACCAACGTGATCGGGACGTTCATCATCCTGGAGGCGGTCCGACGCCACGGTGTCCGGCTGCATCACGTCTCGACCGACGAGGTCTACGGCGACCTGGAGCTCGACGACCCGCAGCGGTTCACCGAGTCGACGCCCTACAACCCGTCGAGCCCGTACTCGGCGACCAAAGCCGGCTCCGACATGCTGGTCCGCGCCTGGGTTCGGTCGTACGGGGTGTGCGCGACGATCTCCAACTGCTCCAACAACTACGGGCCGTATCAGCACATCGAGAAGTTCATCCCCCGCCAGATCACCAACGTGCTCACCGGCCGGCGCCCCAAGTTGTACGGCAGCGGCGCCAACATCCGCGATTGGATTCACGTCGAGGACCACAACAGCGCGGTCAGACGCATCCTGGACAAAGGTCAGATCGGGCAGACCTACCTGATCAGCTCCGAAGGTGAGCGCGACAATCTGACCGTGCTGCGAACGCTGCTGCAGATGATGGGCCGCGACCCCGACGACTTCGACCATGTCCCCGACCGCGTCGGCCACGACTTGCGGTACGCCATCGACCCCTCATTGCTGTACAGCGAATTGGGCTGGAGGCCCAAACACACCGACTTCGAGGAGGGCCTGCGCGCCACCATCGAGTGGTATCGCGCCAACGAATCGTGGTGGCGTCCGTTGAAGGATGCCGCCGAAGCCCGCTACGAGGAACGTGGTCAGTGACATGAAAGTTCGCGAACTCAAGATCCCGGGCGCCTGGGAGATCACCCCCACCATCCACGGCGACTCCCGCGGAATGTTCTTCGAATGGATCACCGACCACGGGTTCAGCTCGTTCGCCGGTCATCGGTTAGACGTCCGGCAGGCCAACTGTTCGGTGTCGTCGGCCGGTGTGCTGCGTGGCGTGCATTTCGCCCAGGTACCGCCGAGCCAGGCCAAGTACGTGACCTGCGTGTCCGGCTCGGTGTTCGATGTGGTTGTCGACACCCGGCTGGGGTCACCGACATTCGGTCAGTGGGACTCAGTTCTACTCGACGACAAGGACCGCAGGACGATCTACATCTCCGAGGGCCTGGGACATGGCTTCCTTGCGCTGCAAGACAATTCGACGATCATGTACCTGTGCTCGTCGGAATACAACCCAAAGCGCGAGCACACCATCTGTGCCACCGATCCGACCCTGGCAATCGACTGGCCGTTGGTCGACGGGCTCGCGCCGACCTTGTCAGATCGGGATGCCGTGGCCCCTAGCTTCGAGGAAGTGCGCGCGGCCGGCCTCCTGCCCACCTGGGCGGAGACGCAAGAGTTCCTTGACGGCGCCCGCAGCAAATAGCCGCGCGGCGACCCCCATGCCGCGAAAGTGCAACTACCGACGCATTTCGCGAGTAGAGCCGTTGGTAGTTGCACTTTCGCGGCGTGAAATGCGGACCAACGGGACCGCCCACAACAGCACCGTTAGCACCTCGGCGCCCACGCTGATGGCCGCGTGCGGCGACGGCTCCCATCCGATCTCAGAGAAGCCGAATATCCCGACGGTCCGCGACAGCACGAACGCCACCAGCGAGCCGCCCGCCATCGCGGCGGCCGCCCAGCGCAACCACCAGGGACCGCCCGCGACGATCAGCAGAGCCAGGGCGAACAAGACGCTCGCCTGAACCAGGAAGGCGGTGCCGACCTTTGGAATGTGCTGGTAACCATGGATATACAGGTAAGCGTGGCTCGTGGCGCTGGCGGCAAGCGAGGCGGCGAAACCAATACGAAGCGCCACGCCGGTCAAGGTCTTTGCAGTCATTGCAGTTTCGTCTCTTTCAACGCGAGTGAACTCTGACCCTTGGTGTAGCTGACCTCGCGGATGCCTAGCGCATCGCGAAGCTTGCCGGCCGGCAGCGTGACGGGCTTAGGCGCCGTGCCGTCGCCGGGATGGGGCAGTGGATAGGCGGTCGTGGTACCGCTGTAGAAGGTCACATTGCCTTCCGTCTTGGAAAACAGTTGGTGGACATGGCCGTTGAGGCAGGTAACCGAAGAGAACCGGCGCAGGTAACCCAACGCCGTGACCGCATCGTCGGTGCCCCAGCCCCAGTCCGGGTACATCGCGAACAGCGGGATATGGCTGATCACGATGATGGGGGTATCGCTCGACAACCCCGCGACGTCCTTTTCGACAAATTCCAGCTGGTCGGCACCCAGATGTCCAAGCTTCTTCAGGTTCAAGGTGTTGACCAGCGCGATCACGTGCACGCCCGCGATGTCGAAGCTGTACCACCCACCGCCACGGCTGCCGGCGCCGAAGACGCTTCGGTACTTCTGCCCCGCGTCATCAACCGAGTCGTGTTCGCCGGGAACGGTGAAGACATGGGGCGTCTTCAGGCCGCTCAGCATCTGCTTCGCCTGGTCGAACTGGTCGGGGCTGGACAGGTGCGTGATGTCGCCGGTGTGGATGACGAAGTCGGGTGCGTAACCGAGGTTGTTGATGCGATCGATCGCGCTCCCGAAGGTGTCGGTGACATTGGGGTTGGGCGGTCCAGAGAAGCCGAGGTGGCTGTCGCTGACCTGCGCGAATCGCAACGTGGGCCTGCCTTGGGCGTGCTCGGCCACCGCTGTTCCCCCGACATGGGAGATAACCTCGCCGCCAACCACGGCGAACCCGACAGCCGCCCCGAACCACGCGGTGTGCCGGATCAGCTGGCGACGACTCATCGTGTTCGGATCTTGGCGTTTTGCGTCCTGCGTCATGCCGTCACCACCACGGTGCCGTGCATCATCGGGTGGATGGAGCACACGTAGTCGAAAGTTCCTGCGCTGGCGAAGGTATGCGAAAAGGTGGCACCGGTACCCATTCCCGGCGAATGAAACGAACCGTCGTTTGCGGCTACCGTGTGCGGTTCCTCGTCGCGGTTCGTCCAGGTGACGGTGCCGCCCACCTTGACTGTCAAGGTCGCGGGGGCGAAGGCGAAGTTGTCGATACTGACCTGATCGCCCGCCACCGGCACCGACGCTGTGCCCGTCGGCGCGGCCCCCGTCGACGGCATTCCGGTCATGCCCGGCATTCCGGGCGTGCTGCCGCCGCCCGATCCAAACGTTACCGACGGCTGCGAAACTGGTTTTGGAGCAGAACATCCGGCGAGCAACAGCAGACCAACGGCTAACACTCCTTTCGCTAAGACGACCCGACGTGTTCGAAACATGGCCAAAGACATGGCGACCCTCCAAGGCTGCGGAACTGTCGCCAAGAGATATGCCGGCGGGTTACACCGCTCAGGCTGGTCTCAAGCCGGCTGGTCGGGATGCGCCGGGGCGAACACCTCGATGGCCCCGTCGACTTCGCGAACCATCAATGTGGGTAATGGCTTTGGTGCGATCGGCAGTTGATGGGTAAGCACTTCGCCACCGGGTGCGAACGACGTCGAGTGACATGGGCAGCGCAGTCTGTCGTCGGGCGCATCGAACCACAGCCGGCAGCCTTGATGGGTGCACGTACCGGACACGGCTTGAGGTTTGCCGTCGACGCGGCGGACGAATCCGCTAACCGAGCCGAGGTCAAAGGCACGCATGCGCCAGTCCGGCACGTCCGAGCTGGCCGCGACGCGTTGCCAGGTTCCGTCGTTGGGCGTCAACTGCCCCGCGGCGGAGTCAGTGGGAGGGGCTTCGCCGGGATGGTCACCGATCACGGCTCGATCGACGGAAACCGCCGCGACCGCGGCGGCCGCGGCCGCCGACGTGCCAACGATTACCTGACGCCGCGTCGCGTTGTGCATCCGAGGTGCTGCCGGGGGTGCACCGGTCATCTGCTCCGCGAGACGACGGTGCAGATCGTCGAGGAATTCCTGGCGCGGGGCGTCATCGCCCTGCCCGGCCGCTTGCAGCTCGATCGCCGTTCGGATTTGTGCCGCCTCGAAGTCATCGGGCGCAAATGGCTTGGGCCGGCGTCCCCGCAGCAGATCGTCGACGTAGCGACGCAATCCACGCGCGTTCATGGCTGTTCTCCGTCATTGACTTGGGCCGCCAGCCGCAGAGCCCGGTGTTGAAGCACTTTGGCATTGGCAACGCTGATACCAAGTTCGGTGGCGGACTCCTTGATCGAATTACCGCGCAAGAAGCGCGATTCCAGAATCCGGCGATAGCGATCCGGCAGCCGGTCGAGGACCCGGGCGACACGCTGGGGCGCGGTGCTGATTGCTTCCTCGCTATCGGGTGGCTGTTCGATGTCCTCGATCGAGGTTATCTCGCGGCCCAGCGTTTCGCGCCAGTGCGCGGCCAGCACCGTCCGGGCCGTGGCCCGCAGGTAGGCGCGCACCTCAGGGACGCTAGCGGTCAGCCGCAGCGGTCGCAGGGCGGCCAGGAAGACCTCGGCGGTGAGGTCCTCGGCGTCGGCCCGGTTGCCGACCCGCGCGAACATCGTGCGGTACACCCAGGTCGCGTTGTCCTGGTACACCGCTTGCCAGTCGGTATAGCCATCGCCAGGGTCCGGCACCGCACGCAGCGGTCGCGGACCGACGGGCTCGTTTCGTGACGTCACGTCCCTCCTTCACCGATCAATATCGGTTCGGGTTACACAACGACGGCAACAGTTGTCACCCCCGCTTGCGGGCGTCAGACCGCGGTTACTAGGATGTCCTAGTATCTAGCCGATTGTTATGCGTACTCAAGGACAATTTATGACCACGCAAATTCCGCACTTCATCGACGGGCAGCGCACGACCGGCCAGTCCACCCGTACCGCTGACGTCTTCAATCCCAGCACCGGCGAGGTCCAGGCGAAAGTGCCGCTGGCCTCGACAGCGGATGTGGACGCAGCCGTCGCGTCGGCAGTGCAGGCCCAAAAAGGGTGGGCCGCGTGGAATCCGCAGCGTCGTGCCCGCGTGATGATGCGATTCGTTGAGCTGGTCAACAAGAACTCCGACGAGCTCGCCGAGCTGCTGTCGCTCGAGCACGGCAAGACGGTGGCCGACTCCCTCGGCGACATCCAGCGCGGCATCGAGGTGATCGAGTTCTGCATGGGGATTCCCCACCTCCTCAAAGGCGAGTACAGCGAAGGCGCCGGCCCGGGGATCGATGTGTACTCGTTGCGCCAGCCCCTGGGCGTGGTCGCGGGCATCACCCCGTTCAACTTCCCGGCGATGATTCCACTATGGAAGGCCGGTCCCGCGCTCGCCTGTGGAAATGCGTTTGTGCTCAAGCCAAGTGAGCGTGACCCGTCGGTTCCGCTGCGCCTGGCCGAATTGTTCCTGGAGGCGGGTCTGCCCGCCGGCGTATTCCAGGTCGTGCACGGCGACAAGGAGGCTGTCGACGCCCTGCTGAACCATCCCGACATCAAGGCGGTCGGATTTGTCGGCAGCTCCGACATCGCCCAGTACATCTACGCGACGGCCGCGGCGAACGGCAAGCGATCGCAGTGCTTCGGCGGCGCCAAGAATCACATGATCGTGATGCCGGACGCGGACCTCGACCAAGCCGTCGATGCGCTGATCGGCGCCGGGTATGGTAGCGCCGGCGAACGGTGCATGGCGATCAGCGTCGCGGTGCCGGTCGGTGAACAAACCGCGGAACGCCTGCGCGCCAGGCTCGTTGAGCGGATCAACAACCTGCGGGTCGGTCACAGTTTGGACCCCAAGGCCGACTACGGCCCGTTGGTCACCGAGGCGGCGCTGATCCGGGTGCGCGACTACATCCACCAGGGCGTCTCGGCCGGCGCGGAAATCGTCGTCGACGGCCGCGGCCGGGCAAGTGACGACCTGGCATACGGAGACGCGAGCTTGGAGGGCGGCTTTTTCATTGGGCCGACCCTGTTCGACCACGTCACACCCGATATGTCGATCTACACCGACGAGATCTTCGGGCCGGTGCTGTGCATCGTGCGCGCTCATGACTACGCGGAAGCACTGCGGCTGCCTTCCGAACACGAGTACGGCAATGGCGTGGCGATCTTCACTCGCGACGGCGACACCGCCCGCGATTTCGTCTCCCGGGTGGAGGTGGGCATGGTCGGTGTCAACGTACCGATCCCGGTCCCGGTGGCGTATCACACCTTCGGCGGCTGGAAGCGGTCCGGCTTCGGCGACCTCAACCAGCACGGCCCGTCATCGATCCAGTTCTACACAAAGACCAAAACCGTCACGTCGCGGTGGCCGTCCGGCATCAAAGACGGTGCCGAATTCGTCATCCCGACAATGAATTAAAGAAGTATTAAGGCTATTTCATGCAGTTCCTCAGCCTGAACGACGACGAACGGGTCATCACCGAGACTGCCGCCGCGTTCGCCGCCAAACGCCTCGCCCCGTACGCCCTGGAATGGGATGCCGCGAAGCACTTTCCGACAGATGTGCTGCGCGAGGCAGCCAAGCTCGGCATGGCGGCGATCTACTGCCGGGAAGACGTCGGCGGCAGCGGGTTGCGCCGACTCGACGGGGTCCGCATTTTCGAGCAGTTGGCCATCGCCGATCCGACGACCGCGGCATTCCTGTCCATCCACAACATGTGTGCGTGGATGATCGACAGCTTCGGCACCGCCGAACAACGCGAGGAATGGATTCCGCGGCTAGCGCCCATGGACGTCATCGCGAGCTATTGCCTGACGGAGCCGGACGCGGGTTCTGATGCCGGCGCATTGAGCACCCGTGCCGTCAGACAAGGTGGGGACTATGTGCTCGACGGCGTCAAGCAGTTCATTTCCGGCGCGGGAGCATCGGACGTCTACGTGGTGATGGCCCGTACCGGCGGTGCGGAAAAGCCCGGGCCACGCGGCATATCGGCCTTCATCGTTGAAAAGGGCACTCCGGGAGTCAGTTTCGGTGCACCGGAAGAGAAGATGGGCTGGCACGCCCAACCCACCGCGCAGGTGATCCTGGAGGGAGTGCGGGTGCCGGCCGACGCGATGTTGGGCGGCACGGACGGCGAGGGCGCCGGCTTCGGCATTGCGATGCAGGGGCTCAACGGCGGTCGGCTCAACATCGCGGCGTGCTCGCTGGGCGGCGCGCAGTCCGCCTTCGACAAAGCCGGCAGCTACGTTCGGGAACGGCAGGCGTTCGGCTCTGCCCTGCTCGACGAGCCGACGATCCGGTTCACCTTGGCCGATATGGCCACCGGGCTCGAAACGTCGCGAATGATGTTGTGGCGGGCGGCAAGTGCGCTGGACGGCAGTGATCCAGACAAGGTCGAGCTGTGCGCGATGGCCAAGCGCTACGTTACCGACACGTGCTTCGACGTCGCCGACAAGGCCCTGCAGTTGCACGGCGGCTACGGCTACCTGCGCGAGTACGGACTGGAAAAGATCGTCCGGGATCTGCGGGTGCACCGAATCCTGGAAGGAACCAACGAAATCATGCGGGTGGTCGTCGGCCGGGCCGAGGCCGCGCGATTTCGCGCAACCGTCTAGAAAGGGTTCAAAGATGACCCAAATTGCGTTCCTGGGATTGGGCAACATGGGCGGCCCGATGTCGGCGAACCTGGTCGCCGCCGGCCATAGCGTGCGCGGGTTTGATCCGGTGCCCGCGGCTGTGGCGGCCGCGGCCGCGGGCGGCGTCGCCGTATTCGACAGCGCGGCCGAGGCGGTGACCGGGACCGACGTGGTGATCACCATGCTGCCGAATGGCGACATCGTGCGGCGCTGCTACGCAGAGGTGCTGGCTGCCGCACCATCCGGCGCATTGTTCATCGACAGCTCGACGATCTCGGTGAACGACGCCCGCGAGGTGCACTCGCTGGCGCAGTCGCACGGGTTTCCTCAACTGGACGCACCGGTTTCGGGCGGCGTGAAAGGTGCCGTGGCCGGGACGCTGGCGTTCATGGTGGGCGGCGACGAGTCCGCGGTGCAGCGAGCGCGGCCGGTGCTGGAACCGATGGCGGGCAAGATCATTCACTGCGGTTCGGCTGGGGCTGGGCAGGCCGCCAAGGTGTGCAACAACATGGTGCTGGCGGTGCAGCAGATTGCGGTCGGCGAGGCGTTCGTGCTGGCCGACAAGCTCGGACTGTCGGCGCAGTCGTTGTTTGACGTCATCACCGGCGCGACCGGCAACTGCTGGGCGGTGCACACCAACTGCCCGGTGCCGGGACCGGTGCCGACATCGCCGGCCAACAACGACTTCAAGCCGGGCTTTGCGACCGCGTTGATGAACAAGGACCTGGGCCTGGCCATGGATGCAGTGGCCTCGACGGGCTCTACGGCGCCGCTGGGCACTCACGCCGCCGAAATCTATGCTGAGTTCATCTCGTCCGATGCCTCCCACGCCGACAAGGACTTCAGCGCGGTCATCGAGATGTTCATCTGACTCCCAACGTCGACTTGTCGCGCTAGAACCGGCGTTTTTGGCACGACAACTCGACGCTGGGCCCGCTAGACGGTCATTACACCGTTCGGCCCAGGAATGCGGCCAGCTGATCGGCCGGCGCGTGCCCCGATGAGCACGGCTGCTCGTCACCGAAGGGCTTGCCCGGCCCGCGGAACTCGGGCGCCACAAATGCACGTGCGGCGGCCAACTGCTCGGCCGCCAACTCGGGATCTAGATCGGTGGACTGGCCGGTGGCGGCTGCGAGATCCCATGCGTGGGTCAGCACATCGCTGGTGCGCATCCCGATGAAGACTTGTCCGGGAATCTCCCCGAACGGCAACGTGAAAGTGGCGGCCATCCCGTCCGGCCTGGCGAATACCTCCTGGGCGGCGACGGCAGCAGCCCGGTGGGCTGCGACGATGCTGTCGGGCCGGGCCGGCGGCTCATCGGGGCCGCCCGCCCACGGCCCGACATGCTCATTGCCGCCGATGACGTGCTCGATCAGATCGTCAATCGTCCACTCCGAGCAGGGCGTCGGGGCGCCCAGCTGGTCTGCACTGACGTTGGCAAGGACGCCGGCGAACGCGTCCTGAGCGCGCTGGTGAGCAACTAGTGGGTCCACTGCCGTTCCTTTCTCGGTTCAATCTCTGCCGCATATCTGATCATCATGCGCGCGGATGCGATCGTTATCTACATACCGGTGTCCCGTCCCTGCGTCGCGGCCCTAACGCCAGGGCGAGAAATCGCGCGGGATTTCGCCGTGCCGTTACGCTGAGCGGATACGGAACTAAAAGTCACCCGCGTTGCGCCGCAACGTCTCGATGGACGACACCAGCGCCTGTGATTCGCCGGCGTCCATCCCGATGTCGGCGAACACCTGTTCGTTGAGCGTGACAGTGGCGTCCTCGACGGTGGAGCGACCAAGATCGGTGATCTGCACCAGGGTGGTCCGCCCGTCGGTGGGGTGCGGCGCCCGCTGAACGAGCCCGTCGGCCTCGAGCCGGCGGATCGCGTGGGTGACGCTGGTGACGTGGACCTGTAGCCGGTCGGATGCTTTGGTGATCGGCAACGCGCCGGTCCGGCTGAATGCCAGCAGCCGCAACAACTCGTAGCGGGAGAAACTCAGGTCGTAGGGGCGCAGCGCAGTCTCGACGCGGGCCAGCAGGATCTGGTGCGCACGCATCACCGATGTCACCGCGACCATGCCCGGCGACACATCGCCCCAACCGGCGCGCTCCCAGTTGGCCCGCGCGACGGAGATCGGGTCGCGTTTGCCGCGACCCGCATCCGATCCGCCCAGCGTTGAGGCAGCCACGCCCCTTCTTACCGCAGATCCGGGACCCAGCCTCCCCCACCCCCTCGAGTAGGAGAGACCGGGCCGGATTTGCCTTCTGATTTCAGGCTGCGGTCATTGGCATGGATTTTCCGATCGTGGACAGCACGGCCAGGCTGGATGCGTGGCTGCCCACGGTGATCCGCGCGCCGCCGTCCGGATAGCACCGCACATGCAGCCCGCTATCAGCGAAGACTTCGCGCCACAGCTGACCGTGCCCTCCCCTCGGGGGCAGGTACATGAAGTTCGCATGCGCGTCGGTGGTGTATATCCCCATCGCACTCAGCCGCATCCGCAGATACCGACGCTCGGCTGTGATCAACTGGATCCGTTGCAACAGTTGGTCTTCAGCATCGTAGGAAGCCGCGACCGCCGGCAAGCTGGTCAGCGCGATGCCGAACGGCAGCTGCTGGGACCACAGTGTCCGGGCCAGCTCCGGGGAGGCCAGCCCGTAACCGATCCGCAGTCCGGCCAGCCCGTAAGCCTTGGAGAAGGTCCGCACCACCAGCACGTTCGGAAAACGCCCGATCAAGGCCGACACGTCAATCTGGTGCTCGGGAGCGGCGAATTCGATGTACGCCTCGTCAAGCAGCACGACGGTATCGCGCGGCACCCGGTCCAGAAAGCATAAAAGCTCGGTTAAAGGCTCCAGCGTGCCGGTGGGGTTGTGCGGCCGGCACACCACGACTATGCGGGCATTCGCGGCGGCGTCGGCCAACCCGTCGAGGTCGTTATGGCCGTGCTCGTCGAGTGGGACGGTCAGCGAGTGCAGCTGCGCCATCCGCGCGACGATCGGATAGCCGTCGAACGTCGGCGCCGCCAGGGCTATCGCGTCGCCGGGAACGGTCAGCGCCTGCAGCGCCTGCAGCACTACACCCGTCGCACCGGCACCCAGCACCACTTGGTCCGCGGGCAGACCGACACGGGAGCCGATCAACCCGCGCAGCCGCTCGGGCAGGAACTCCGGATACCGGTTGGCGGCATCGATCGAGCGAATCAACGCAGATCGCACCGCCGGCAGCGGCGGAAATGGATTCTCGTTGAGTGACAGCGCATGCGGGTCGACCGCGCTGGGAAGCGTGTCGTCGATCTCGACGCCGACGGGGCTCTGCAGGGGATGCATCAGACTCGCCCGCCCCAACGCACTGCCGCCGCACCGGCGAAGTCGCCGGCGTGTGCGAAAGCTGCCATCATGACCACGTCACCGTCCTTGACCTGACCGTCCGATATTGCGTGGTCCAGGTTGATGGGGATGCCGGCGCCGAAAAGGTTCCCGCACTCGTCAAATGTGTCCCGATGGCGTTCCTTGGGCAACTCGAGGGCTTCACGCCAGTTGCGCAGGAAAGCCCGATTGGGCTGATTGGTGACCAGCAGATCGATGTCTTTGGCGCGCAAGCCAATTCGGTCACAAACCGCCAACGCAACCTCGGGGACCTGCCGGTTGCCCCGGGCCAGCACCTTGGTGATCTTGCTTTCACTGAACCCGATGCATCCCTCACCCGGCCCCGCTTGCCACCACTTGCGGGGCGGGTCCGCGGTCACTGTCATCTCACCGGCGAATTCGCCGTACGTGCGGCACTCGATATCGAGAATGGGCGACTGCTCGGATAGCGTGACCAGACCCACCGCGGCACCGTCGCCGGGCACCGCGGCCTGTGCCTTGCGGCGAATAGTCGGCTGATCGAAGACTTGGCCGGCAGCATTTTGCACCACGGCGATCAGCGCGGTCTCCCCTGAACCCGACGATAACAGTTTGCGAGCCACGTTGAGCGCCAACACGAATGCCGCGCACCCACCGTTATTCAGGTCGAGCACCCAGGACGGCCGCATGCCCAGGCGATGCGCGATCCCCCCGCCCGCGCCGTAGAAGGGCACGTCGGGCGCCTGGGTGTGCGTGATCAGTACGTCGGCGCCTGCGATGACGTCGTGGCCGTGCCGTTCGATCAAACCCTGTGCCGCACACTCGACCATGTCGATCGCGGTCTCGTCGGGCCCAACGTGATGGCGGAACTTGGGCGCGCGGAACATCAGGTTGTCACGCAGCTCGTCGGACTCGGCGAACTGCGTGTAGTACTCCGCGCCGATCGGCTCGCCGGGAAGGTAAGTGGAAACGTCGATCAGACTGACGGTTGGCTGGTTCATGACTTCCTCATCTCATCCATACCGGGGTCACCGGCAGGCCGTTGTGGTGGCGATATTCAGCGATTGCCTTGAGGTTCTTCATTTCCAGCAGGTGGCCCGCGCCGAACATGTCCCAGAAGTCGCCGACCCAGACCGGGCGTTCCGGCGGTGCAGCTTCCGGATACGGGTTGTTGTCGTAGAACGGATGATGGCAATTAGTCCACAGCACAACCGAACCCGGCTTGTCGAGGACCGCCTGGGCGTCGACGACGCGCATCAGATAAATCATCCACAGGTGCTTGCCCTGGTCCCACGCGCAGTGGTAGTCGACGGTGCGGGCCTGCTCGTTGGCGACGGTCCGGGTATAGATCTCGGTCTCGGAACCGAGCCGGTCGTAGGCCAGCCACAGGCCCGGCTCATCGGTGGGCTTGAAACCACGCAGACTGTACGTCCACTCCTCGAGACTGCGGGTGTCGGACAGGTACTCGTACAGCTCGTCGGGAGGACAATCGATGTATTCATTGACGGTGCAGTATTGGCCAAAGACTTCATCGTGCGGGTAAACCGACCGCATCATGTCCATGATGACCGGGGTGGCCTTCTCCCGGGGGCTTGTTTCAATGCGGGTCAGACCATCGATGGGCTCGTCGGTGCCGGTCTGCGCGGAATGGTGAGTGTGAATGTCGTCAAGCGCTGGCAGCGACATTGGTTCGCTCCTTCTTCACGGTTGGAATCTCTTCATTAGCAGTTGTTTTGGCTTGTTGAACGAGGAACGGAGCGAACGGCGGGATTTCGTCTGCCGCGCACTCCACACTGACCACGGCCGGGCCATCGACATCCAGCGCTGCGCGCATAGCCGGGGCAAACCCATCGAGATCTGCGACATCGATGGATGGCAGCCCCGGAAACATTGCGGCCAGACCGGCACCCAGTCGGCTGGGACGGAATCGGTTGTAGCTGTACAGGTCGTCATAGAAAAGCTGCTCACGCGTGACGCACATCCCGTGGGCGTTGTTGTTGAACAACACGAAGGTGACGGGAAGCCGGTAGTGCACTGCGGTGTGCACCTCCATCCCGTGCATAAAAAACGCTCCATCCCCGGCAATCACCGCGGTGCGCCCGCCCGGCCGCCCGCTGTTGGCACGCCCAAAGGCCATCCCGATGCCGGCGCCGAAGCTGTAGCCCATGCCACCCATACCGAGCGCAACCGCAAATCTGCCGCCCCGACGCACAGGGAGGTAATGGATCGCCGCCGCACCGGTGTTGCCGGCGTCGACAACGATGTCGGTCCCGTCGGGCAGAACACCGTCGAGCACCGCCATCGCGTCGCGGTAGCGCACTCCCTCCTCCGCACAGGGCGGAGGCGTCAGTTCGGTGCGCCGAACCACATCCGGCACCCGCACACCGGTGGGCCGCCCGGGCCCGGACAGCGCGTCGGTCAGCATCCGCAGCGAGCCACGCAAATCATCGGTGTGCACGTGGGTGCACGGAAAGTAGGGCGGCGCCGACCCGATTGAGACGGTTCGCACCGCTGATAGCACTTCATCGAGGCCGGTGCGCGCGGTGACCGACAATCGAGTGCCGACCACCAGGCACACGGCGCTGGCTGCCGCCGCTTCGACCACACCGGGATGGCCCATCACCCCGGTCACTCCGAGCGCCGACGACGAACCGAAACCCGGTATGCCGGCGACATCCTTGGCGTCGGGGACGGTGGCCACCCGGGCGCGCAGCACGGCCCGCAACTGTTCGAGCTCGGCCCGGGCATCGTCGCGGGCCACCTGCTCGCCCACGATGATGGTGACCGGCCCGTTCGCGTTGCGCAGTGTCTGCACGATGGGATGCGGGTTCCCAATGGGCCGCAGTTCTTGCGGCTGCCCAGTCGGGCCGCCCATGTGCGGCGTTACCGCGATGGCGCTCTGTTGGATGTCCTTGGGCAGCAACAACACCGCCGGGCCGCCGCTGCGTGCGGCGGCGATGGCCCGACACAGCGCCGCAACGATGTCAGCCGGCGCGAGCACCCGCTCGCACGACAGCGACACGGCGGAAAAAACCGCCTCGGCGTCCAACGATCCGTTGCGGCCGCTAGTGTCCTGAAAGCTGCCGCGGCCGTCCATCGTCGTCGCGGTTTGGCCGATCAAAGCCAACACCGGAACACGGCTTGCCAGCGACTCCCCCAAACCCGCAACGAGATTCAGCGCGCCGCCACCCGAGGTCGCCGCCACCACGCCCAGCCCGGCCCCGCTGCGGCTGTATCCGTCAGCCATCGCAGCGGCGGAGAACTCGTGCTTGGCCAGCACCGCGGTGATTCCCCGCTGGAAATGCGCCGCGTCGTAGAGGTCTTCGATGTTTGCGCCGTCCACTCCGAAGATGTGGCCGACTCCAAGTGTCGCTAGGCGTCCGACGATGTGGTCGACTACCCGGTGCTTCCGACCGTGCTTGCTGGGCATCTTTCTCACCTTTGATAGTGACGATGCCTATTACACGAGTTAGGTGAGCCTTCGGTTCACCAGGCCATCGCCTTCGGGCGGGCGATTAGGTTGGCATAGTAGCGGATTGCCCATTTCGGGCTTCTTCAAACAGTGTATGAAATCCTCGGCCTCGCCGCTTTTGCGGCAAGGCCGAGGATTTACCCCTCGAGGTTTTACAGCGCACGCTGCAGCAGCACCTGGCCGCTGTCTGCGGAAACGATCTGCACGGCGGCGATCTGGTCGACCGGAGTCGAGATGCTGCCCGCGGGCGTCGCTGTGTGGCCGGGCACGGCCACCCAGGTTGCCAGCCGGGTTTGGCTGCCGTCGCGACCCACCACCACCATCGCAAGCGTGTCATGGTGCGCGTTCAACGGAGCCAGGCAGACACACTTCAGATCGATGAACGTGCCCCAATGCTGACTGGTCAGCGCCACCGAGGAGGCCAGCATGTGCGTCCCGACCTGTGTCATCTGCTGCGCGGAAGCGGTCACCTGCGGCGGAGCCGTCGAGGAATGCCCTTGCACACCAACGAACACGCCGATCCCCAGAACCATCGCCGCGGCGCCCGAGGCCACCCAAGTCGTCACCCGGGTACGGCGGCGCCGAAAGCGCACCGTTCCCAGCAACGTCGGCAACAACTCCGGAGAGATCTCCGGTGTCGCCGATGCACTTCCCGACGCGGAGCCGGCAGCGTCGATCGCAGCTACCTCTGCACGGTCAAGCTGCGAAAGCAGGGCCGGCATACCACTGAGATCGGCGACGGCCTCCCGGCAATCCGTGCAGTGGGCTAGGTGCGACTCGAATTCGCGGCGCTCGGCAGCGGACAGCGACCCCAAAACGTATGCGGCATCCCACATCGCGTAGTGGCACTTGTCATCCATGGTCAGTCGCAATACTTCGTTGTCACCGGGCGGGCCGGTGCCTTGTAGCGGTGTCCTCATCTCATCCATCTCCTGTCACCTCCAAGTATTCGGAGCCGATGACCCCCCGGTGCTGGTGAATAAATCCCAGCGTTGTCATCGGGTAACTCCGAGTTCCTGCAAAGTGAGCCGCAGCGCCCGCAGCGCATAGTGTAGTCGCGACTTCACTGTTCCTTCGGCAATCTCTAGGTCTGCAGCAATCTGCGCGGTCGTCCAGCCACGGTAGTAAGACCGCTCGACGACGGCCCGATGCTCGACCGATAGCTGGGTCATCGCGTCGGCCATCAGCAACCGGTCCAGCGCCGCGTTCACCTCGTCCGGTGTGGACTGCTCAGGTGCGCCCTCCACGTCGGTCGAGGCGACCACATTCCGGTACCGTGCGCTGCGCCGATCGTCGATGATCATGTTGCGAGCGACGGTGAACAACCACGCGCGCGCCGACCGCTGTGTGTCGCCGATGACTTCCGGATGTTGCCACGCTCGTAACAGCGTTTCCTGGACGACATCCTCGGCGTGGCTGGCGTCGCCGGTCAGCCGAAGGGCATAGCGCCACAAAACGCCGGCATGCTCGTCATAGAGCGCTTGCATCAGAGCTGTTTCGGCAGCTGCTGTGCTGGCCAAACGCGCCACGTGATCACCTCCGCCTACTGACACGAGTCGAGCAGGTGTTTAGTTCACGGTCACCGCGCAAAACCCGATAAGAGTCGGTCTGCCCTGGGCCCACAGCCACGCGATCAGGTTTGAGTTCAGGCCAGCGTCAGGATGCGGGGGCCGCTCTCCGTTACCGCGACGGTGTGCTCCCAGTGTGCCGCGCGTGACCCGTCGGTGGTGGTGACGGTCCATTCGTCGTCGAGCACCAGCGTCTTGCCGGTTCCGAGAGTCAGCATGGGTTCGATGGCCAGGACCGAACCGGGAGCCAGCACTGGGCCTCGCCCCGGAGCTCCCTCGTTGGGCAGGAACGGATCCATATGCATCTGTCGCCCGATGCCGTGGCCGCCGTAACCATCCACGATCCCGAAGGCGCGTCCGTACCGGGCCTGGGCCGCACGCGTGCCCTGCTCGATCGCATACGAGACGTCTGTCAACCGATTGCCGCTGATCATCGCGGCGATTCCGGCTTCCAGCGATTCCCTGGTCGCAGCGGAAAGCGCTTCGTCGGCCGGGTCCAGGGCCCCGACCCCGAAGGTGATCGCCGCATCGCCGTGCCAGCCCTGAAGCACGGCGCCGCAATCGATGGATACCAGGTCCCCGGGTGCCAGTATTTCCGCGGCGGACGGGATGCCATGAACAACCCGGTCGTTGATCGATGAGCAGATGGACGCCGGGTAACCGTGGTAGCCCAGAAATGACGGTGTGGCGCCGGCATCGCGGATCACCGATTCGGCGACCTGATCCAGGCTCAAGGTCGAAACCCCGGAGACGGCAGCCGCGTGAACCGCTTGCAGAGCGGCGGCGACCACCGCGCCGGCGGCGGCCATCGCGTCGAGTTCGCCGGCGCTACGCTGCGGAACAACCCTGCGACTCCGCAGCCGCGCCAGCGCGCTCATGGCTACTTGCCCAGGACCTTCAGCGCGCGAGCGAAGACTTCATCCACGGTGCCGACGGCGTCCACGGTCTTCAATTCGTCGCTGTAGTAGTCCAGCAGCGGGGCGGTTTCGTCGCGGTAGACCTTCATCCGGTTGCGGATCACGTCATCGGTGTCATCGGCGCGACCACGTCCTTTGAGCCGGTCGAACAACAAGTCCTCCGACACCCGGAACTCGACCACCGCATCGAGTCCGAGACCCCGGCGATCGAGCATTTCGTGCAGTGCCTTGGCCTGTTCGACCGCACGCGGATATCCGTCCAGGATGAAGCCACCGGCCACGTCCGCATCGTCCAGACGGTCGTCGACGAGCTGGTTGGTGAGCTCCGAGGGCACCAAGTCACCGGCGTCCAGATAGCGCTTGGCTTCCAGGCCGAGTTTGGTGCCGTTGCCGATGTTGTGCCGGAACAGTTCACCGGTGGAGATCTGTGGGATCCCAAGCTTTTCGGAGAGCTTTTCGGCCTGTGTACCTTTGCCCGCCCCAGGCGGTCCAAGCAAAACAAGTCTCACTTGAGGAACCCTTCATAGTTGCGCTGCATGAGCTGGCTCTCGATCTGTTTGACCGTATCCAAACCGACGCCAATCATGATCAGAACCGCTGTGCCACCAAATGGCAAATTCTGGACCGTTCCACCGTTGCCCTGGAGGAACAGATTGGGCAGTACCGCGATCGCGCCCAGGTAAATCGAGCCCGGCAGCGTGATCCTGCTCAGCACGTAACGCAAATAGTCGGCGGTGGGCTTTCCCGGCCGAATACCGGGAATGAAGCCGCCGAACTTCTTCATCTCGTCGGCACGCTCATCGGGATTGAACGTGATCGACACATAGAAGTACGTGAAGAAGATGATCAGCCCGAAGTAGATGCTGATGTACACGGGGTCGCTTGGGTCGGACAGGTAAGTGCCGACGACCTTGTCCCACCAGCTGTTGCCCACGCCGCCGCTGCCACTTCGAATCAGCTGGGTGATCAGATGGGGAATGTAGATCAGCGACGAGGCGAAGATGACCGGGATGACGCCGGCCTGGTTGACCTTCAACGGCAGATAAGTCGAGGTTCCGCCGTACATCCGCCGGCCCACCATGCGCTTGGCGTATTGCACCGGGATTCGGCGCTGGCCCTGCTCGACGAACACCACGCCGACCACGATGGCCAGCGCGGCCACGCAGACGGCGGCGAAGATGACCCCGCCGCGGCTGTCCAGGATGGATCTTCCTTCAGCAGGAATGCGGGCAGCGATGCCGACGAAGATCAGCATCGACATGCCGTTGCCGATACCCCGTTCGGTGATCAGCTCGCCCATCCACATCACCAGCGCCGCGCCGGCTGTCATCACCAGCACGATGACGACCAGGGTGAAAATGCTTTGGTCGGCGATGATGTCTAGCGAGCAGCCCTGCAGCAGGCCTCCGTTTGCCGCCAGCGCCACGATGCTGGTGGCCTGCAGGACGGCCAGCGCGATCGCCAGATAGCGCGTGTACTGCGTCATCTTGGCCTGGCCCGCTTGACCCTCTTTGCGCAATTCTTCAAAGCGCGGGATGACGACGGTGAGAAGCTGCACGATGATGCTGGCGGTGATGTACGGCATCACCCCCACCGCGAACACCGTCAGCTTCAGCAGCGCGCCACCGGAGAACAAATTGATCAGCGAATAGATCTGTCCAGCTTCGCCGCTGCTGGCCTCTTTGATGCATTGCTGCACGTTCGGGAAGTTCACACCGGGAGACGGCAGAGCAGCACCCAGCCGGTAGAGAATGATGATGCCCAGCGTGAAGAGGATCTTCCGTCTCAGGTCGGCTGAACGCAGCGATGAGATGAAAGCCGAAAGCACTCTTCCTCCTGCGCAGCCGAACTCTGGTCGCGGTATTCCAACCGGGCTGTCTGGCCGACTGGATCATTCCTGGGTCATCCTGCGTCACGCACCCAAGCCCCGCAGGCAGGACGTACGGCGTCGCACCTCAAACCGTGTACGAGACTAACAGCTGGTCTGGGTAGGCCCTTAACGGCCGCCATCTAGGCGCGCCCAGAGCGCCTGGATCAGGGCCAAGATGTCGCATCCGGGAACAGCCAGTGAACCTGCAGGAAGCCGTCAGCCGTGAGGCGTATATTTTTGTTAGTTCATTGCATTTGCTAAGTATCGAAACCTCGGACCGAAGGCTGATTACATGACACGCACTGATCAAGACAGCTGGGACCTGGCCTCCAGTGTCGGTGCCACGGCCACGATGGTCGCCGCGGCCCGCGCGGTGGCCAGCCAACAGAGCAACGCGATTATCAACGACCCATTCGCCGCGCCATTGGTGCGAGCCGTCGGGCTTGACTTCTTCCGCCGCCTGGTCGATGGGGACATCGCCCCGTCCGAAATCTACGACGGCGGCGGGAAGGACTTGGCGCTCGAGACCGATTCGATGGCGGTGCGCACCCGCTTCTTCGATGATTTCTTCCTCAACGCGGCCCGTGACGGTATTCGCCAATCGGTGATCCTGGCCGCCGGCCTCGACGCGCGCGCATACCGGCTAGCTTGGCCTCTCGGGAGCGTGGTCTATGAAGTCGATCAGCCCAAGGTCGTGGAGTTCAAGAGCGCCACAATGTCGAACCTGGGCGCTGCCCCGACCGCCGACCGGCGAACCGTCAGCATCGATCTACGGGAAGATTGGCCCGCCGCTTTGCTCAGCAGCGGTTTTGATGTGACGCAACCAACTTCGTGGAGCGCTGAGGGTTTGCTGATGTACCTTCCGCCCGAAGCCCAGGACCGACTGTTCGACAACATCACCGAGCTCAGCGCGCCCGGAAGCAAACTGGCCACCGAATACCACCCCGACTCCGATTCCACTATGACGCAGCGCGCCCAGGAGTTCAACGACAGGTGGGCCAAGGTCGGCTGTGACGTCAACCTCTCGGGACTTTTCTACGATGGCGACCGCGCAAATGTCGCTGACTATCTGACCGAGCGGGGCTGGGAAGTCGCGGCCCGAATGCGGCGGGATCTGTTCGGCGATTACGGCCTCGAATTTCACGACGATGAAGAGATGGCGCAATTCCGCAACATCACTGCCGTTACCGCAACGCTCAAATAGGGGGACGCTTCATGACAGACAGCTCGAGTGCCGGCACCAAGCGGCATGACGGGGATAGCTGGGACTTGGCGTCCAGCGTGGGGGCCACCGCCACCGCAGTGGCCGCCAGGCGGGCAATGGCGTCCAAAGGCCCTAACCCGTTGATCGACGATCCCTTCGCCGAGCCGCTGGTGAATGCCGTCGGCGTCGATGCGTTCATCCGTATGATGAACGGCGAGGTCGAGGTCGCCGAGGACGATCCCGCCTTCACGCCTGAGCGACTGAGCGAAGGAATGGCGGTCCGCACCCGGTTCTTCGACTCGTTCTTCCTTGACTCGGCCGAAGCCGGTGTGCGCCAGGCCGTCATCCTCGCCTCCGGGCTGGACACCCGCGCCTACCGGCTGCAATGGCCCGCCGGGACGGTGGTCTACGAGATCGACCAGCCGCAGGTCATCGAGTTCAAGACCCGCACCCTGGCCGATCTGGGCGCCGAGCCCACCGCCGACCGCAAGGCCGTGGGCATCGACCTCCGCGACGACTGGCCGGCCGCGCTGCGCGACAGCGGATTCGACCGGCGCCAGCCGACGGCCTGGATCGCCGAAGGCCTGCTGGGCTACTTGCCGCCGGACGCGCAGGACCGCCTGTTCGACAACATCACCGCGCTCAGCGCGACCGGCAGCCAAGTGGCTACCGGGTACGTCCCGGACATCCGCGACCGCGTCGCACAGCAACAACGCCATGGTGAGATCAGCGATCGCTGGCGCCGGATGGGGTTGAATCTGAACTGGTCCGAGCTGGTCTACGAGGGTGAACGCAACGACGCTGCAACCTATCTATCCGATCGGGGTTGGCGGACGACGGTGCGCAGCACACCGGAGCTCTACGCGGAGAACGGCTTCGAGTTCCCCCAAGGGCCGACCGCGGTTGCCTTCGGCGACATCAAGTACCTATCCGCCACCCTGAACTCAGGGGATGTACGGGGAGACAGACCATGACGCGGACAGACCAAGACACCTGGGACCTCGCCTCGAGCGTGGGCGCGACCGCAACGTGGGTAGCAGCCTGTCGCGCGCTGGCCGGCAAGCAGCCGAATGCGCTCATCGACGATCCACTTGCCGACCCGCTGGTGCGCGCGGTGGGAAAGGAATTCTTCATCCGTGTGCTCGACGGCGAGATCACTGATGAGACCGGCGGTCTCGATGCCGACGCCGATCCCGACGCGGAATTCAACCTGCGGCGCATGGTCGACATGATGACCGTGCGTACCCGCTACTTCGACGACTTCTTCACGGGACCTGCCGGGGCCACCGGCGCCGGGATTCGCCAGGTCGTCATTTTGGCCGCCGGCCTGGACTCGCGTGCGTACCGGCTGCCGTGGCCCGCGGGCACCGTCGTCTACGAAGTCGATCAACCCGCGGTTATCGAGTTCAAGTCCACCACGTTGTCGCGGTTGGGTGCCCACCCCACCGCGGAGCGCAGGACGGTTTCGGTCGATTTGCGTGACGATTGGCAAAATGCATTGCGGCAGAATGGTTTCGACGAATCCAGTCCCAGCGCGTGGAGCGCTGAGGGCCTGCTGATGTACCTGCCACCGGAAGCTCAGGACCGGTTATTCGACGCCGTCACCACGCTCAGCGCCCCGGGCAGCCGGCTGGCCACCGAATACCATTCGGACGGCGCGCCCGTGCTGCTCGACAAACGCGCCAAGGCGATGGCCAACCGCTGGGGGCGATTCGGCTACGACATCGACGTATCCACCCTGGTCTACCGGGGCGAGCGCACGCCGGCGGCCGAGTATTTGAGCGCCCACGGCTGGCAGGTTGCGACGACCACCCGCGCGGACATGTTCGCCGAGGCCGGGCTGGCCATACCGAAAGGTGACAGCTTGCAGTCGCTACAGACCAGCGTCGCCGTCACCGCGATCCGGAGCTAAGTCGCAGCTAGGCGGGTTCAGCCCCGGGCGACCTGACGACCATCGGCACGGCCGGGAAGCACCACGCCATCTCCGATCGCGACTTGCGCAGCGCGGCGGTCCCGTAGCCCTTCTTTCGGTGATCGGGGTGAACCCAGATCCGCACGTCCACCTCGCCGTTGACGAGCTCGCCAAAAACCATTCCGACCTTCTCGCCTGAATCGACGGCCACGAACCAGGCGGCCTCTTCGTCGTCGACACGCCCCAGCGCCGAACCGATTTCGTCGTCGATGCTCCCTGCAGGTCCGCCGGATCCGTCACCGGCGGCACCCATATCCGAGGTGCGCGTGGCGAAGATGTCGCGGTCCTGGTCGGCGGAGAAGGGCAACAGCTCCAGGGTGTCGCCCGAGCTTGCCGGACGCTCGCCGAGGGTGAAGCTCAGCTGTTTGTTCAGGTCCTCAAGTTCGGCAAGGATCTGTTTACGCGAATCGATGGTGAGCCGGTCGAACGACATGCTCATCACGGCTTCGGCGGCCAGATTGGACGTGTCAAGCAACTGGACGATCGCCTCGACCGCGGCGACCTTGTTCTCGGATTCCACCACCACGTCGGCCACCTCGTGTCGGCGCTCCAGAGCTTTCAACAGGGCGTCGGCAATCTCGCGGCGGGCAGCTTTGCGGTCGTGGTCGGTCCCTTTTCGGTCCTGGTCGGTCATTGCATAAGCCTAGAACCTCTCACCACGAACTTCACATCCCGATGCGAAGGCGATCTCCCAACTCCAGGAACTGCCCGTAGCGATCAGCGACCGCGTCCGCCCACGCGGCTTGCGGTTCGACGACGCGCTCGGTCGAGACCCAGCGCGCGGCGTCGGCAATCGTCGACTCCAGACCGGCCGCCAACCGGCCCAGGAAAGCGGCACCTAGCGCCGCTCCTTCGGCCACCCCGGACACCTCGACCGGCCGGCCGGTGGCGTCGGCCATTGCCCGCATCCAGGGCTGGACCCGGGTGCCGCCGCCCGAGGCCACGATGCGCGCCACCGGCATTCCGCTCAGTTCGATGAGCTGGCGAACGACAAAGCCGGACGCCTCGTAGGCGGCGCGCCGCAGCGAGGCGGCGTCGTGGGTCAGATCCAGCGCAGCAAGAGCGCCGCGGCGGTCCGGGTCGTGGAACGGCGTGCGCTCGCCGCGAATGTAGGGCGACCACACCGGCACTCGGCCCGGATCGACCTGCTCGAGATCGGCGGGTGCGAGGATGCGATCCACCCAGCCGAGGAACAAACCGCCGGCGTTGCTGGCTCCGCCGATCTGGAACTTCCCGGCAGCGGTGTGCGGAATCGTCCACAGACCTGGCACCTGGCGGTAATCCGGGATGGTGATCCACACGATCAGGGTGGTGCCACACATCACCAGCACGTCGCCATCGCGGTCTGCGCCGGCCACGATCTGCTCGCACACGGCGTCGATGGCACCGACCGCCAACGTCGCCCCCGTCCCCCGCACCTGACCGGTAGCCGCCCCGATCGCCTCCACCCGCGGCATTCGCTCGACGGTCGCACCGCGATCGGCGCACTCCGCCGGGTTCCAGCCGTTCCCATCGAAGAGGGGAAAGGCCGTGATGGCGGTGGCGGAGTCGATCACCGCCTCGCCCGCCAGAGCGTGGTTGGCAACCGCGGGTGCCGGCCAGTAGCCGGCCGCGTCGGGCGCCTCGGCAGTCGTCCAGCGCAGAAACCCGGCGGCCTCGCCCACCGCCGGCATGGGTTGAGCAGGTTCCGCCGGGGCGCCGGGAATCCGGCCTCTGGCGTCGCCGTAGAGCAGGCCCGGAGTGATGGGCCTGCCCGCGGAATCGACGGCGGTCAGCGAAGGCACCATCGCCGACACGGCCACCGCACGCGCGTCGGGACGGTCCAGTTGGTCCAGGGCTGCCAGTGGACCCCGCCGCCATGCCTCGTCGGCGTCGTGCTCGAGCCGGTCCGGGGCCGGCACCCGCAATCGGTGCGGAATCCGCACCCGCGCCGTCACCTGGCCGTCCTCGTCGGCGGCCACCGCTTTGACGGCGGTGGTGCCGATATCGATCCCGATTGTGACGCCGCTACGTGACACTGGCGTCACCGTACGCCAGCATTGGCACTCGTGACCTCACGACCGCGCGCCCTGGTGACCGCCCCACTCAGAGGGCCGGGGTTCACCAAACTCCGGCGGCTTGCCGACGTGATCTATGACCCCTGGATAGAAGCGACCCCGCTGCGGATCTACAGCCCCGAGCAGTTGGCCGACCGGATCAGCGCCGAATCCGCCGATGTGATCGTGGTGGAGAGCGACTCGGTGCGGGGCCCGGTGTTCGACCAAGGGCCACGGGCCCTGATCGCCGTAGCGTCCACCCGCGGCGACCCCAACAACGTCGACGTCCCCGGGGCCACCGCGGCCGGCATCCCGGTGCTGTACACCCCGGCCCGCAACGCCGACGCGGTCGCCGAGATGGCGGTGGCCTTGTTGTTGGCGGCAACCCGGCACCTGGTGACCGCAGACGCCGATGTCCGCGGCGGCCACATGTTTCGCGACGGCAGCATTCCCTACCAGCGGTTCCGGGGCGCCGAAATCGCCGGGCTCACCGCCGGGCTGGTGGGCCTGGGGGCCGTCGGCCGGGCCCTGCGATGGCGGTTGTCCGGGCTAGGCCTGCGGGTCATCGCGCACGATCCGTACAACGACGAAGCGCGCCACGACCTTGACGAGCTGCTGGCCGAGGCCGACGTGATCTCCATGCACGCGCCGGTCACAGCCGACACGGCCGGGATGATCGGCGCCCACCAGTTCGCGGCCATGCGCGACGGCGTGGTCTACCTCAACACCGCGCGGGCCCAGCTGCATGACACCGACGCACTCGTCGACGCCCTGCGCGCCGGCAAGGTGGCCGCCGCGGGCCTGGATCATTTCGCCGGCGAATGGCTGGCCACCGATCATCCCTTGACGGGCATGCCCAATGTCGTGCTGACCCCGCACATCGGCGGGGCGACGTGGAACACTGAGGCCCGGCAGGCGCAGATGGTGGCCGACGACCTGGAAGCGCTGCTGAACGGGAACATGCCCGCCCACATCGTCAACCCGGAGGTGCTCGCCCCATGACATCCGTGAAATCGGTCGACAACCCCGAATCCGCGGTACTGGCAGCGGCCAAGGACATGTTGCGCCGCGGCCTGGTCGAGGGAACGGCCGGCAACATCTCGGCGCGGCGGTCCGACGGCAACATCGTCATCACACCGTCGTCGGTCGACTACGCCGAGATGGTGCTCGACGACCTTGTGCTGGTCGACCCCGAAGGCACGGTGCAGCACGCCAGGGACGGACGGCACCCGTCCTCGGAGATGCACCTGCATCTGGCTTGTTACCAGGCGTTCGACGACATCGGCAGCGTGATCCACAGTCATCCCGTGTGGGCGACCATGTTCGCCATCGCGCATCAGCCGATTCCGGCTTGCATCGACGAGTTCGCCGTCTACTGCGGCGGCGAGATCCGGTGCGCCGACTACGCCGCGTCCGGCACACCTGACCTCGGGGCCAACGCGGTCAAGGCGCTGGAAGACCGCGGCGCCGCCCTGATCGCCAACCATGGCCTGGTCGCCGTCGGACCCCGCCCGGACAAGGCGCTGCACATCACCGCGCTGGTCGAACGCACCGCCCAAATCGTTTGGGGCGCAAGCGCTCTCGGTGGCCCGATGCCGATTCCCGAGGAAGTGAACCGGAATTTCGCCGGCGTCTACAGCTACCTGCGCGCCAATCCCATGTGATGGACCGGGTCCGGCTTGGTCGCGCGAGCGTGGCTCGTGTCGTGGAGTTCCAGTTCAGCCTGGGAACCAAATTCTTCCCCAAGACCCCGCCGTCCGGGTGGCGGGACAACACCGACCTGCTGGTGCCGGATTTCTACAACCCCGAGACCGACGAATGGCACATCGCTGTCCAGAGCTGGGTCATCGAGGTCGACGGGCTGACGGTCGTCGTCGACACCGGCGTGGGAAATGACCGCTGTCGTCCGCACATGCCGGCCCTGGATCACCTGAACACCGGGTACCTCGACGCCGTGCGGTCCGCGGGGGTCGAGCGCGCCGACGTGGACGTGGTGGTCAACACCCACGTCCACTCCGACCACGTCGGATGGAACACCATGTTGCACAACGGCGCCTGGGTGCCGACGTTTCCCGACGCGCGGTATCTGGTGCCCGTCGCCGATTACCGCCACTTTGAGCCCGAAGGGCCCGCGGCAAGTCGATCGCCGCGCAACGAGGAAGAGGCGGCACAGCAGCGCGGTGACCAGTTGGTGTTCGCCGACAGCGTGGCGCCGATCGAGGCGGCCGGACAGCTCGTCGGATGGTCGGATGGTTACCAGATCAGCGAGTCACTGTGGCTACGGCCCGCCGCCGGCCACACCCCGGGGTCCTCGGTGTTGTGGCTGGATGCGGGTCAACCGGCCGTCTTCGTCGGCGATCTCACCCATAGCCCGCTGCAGCTGCGCCGGCCCGACGAACCCTGCGCGTTCGACATCGATGCCGACGCCGCCACGGCCACCCGTCGCCGGATCTTCACCGAGGCCGCACAAGGCGGGGCGGCGGTCATACCCGCGCACTATCCCGGCCACGGCGGGGCGACGCTGCGCGCCGTCGCGGACGAATTCGACGTTGACGCCTGGCTGGACATCGCACCGCTCAGCGCTGGTCGATAGCAACCTTGACAGCGCCGCTCTCGCCCTGGTTGGCGATCGCCAGGAACGCGTCCCGCCAACGATCCAGCCCGAAAGTGTGGGTCAACATCGGACGCAGGTCGATCCGGCCGGCCTCCACCAGATCGAGGTAGTGAGCGATGGCGTGCTTGCGCTGTCCGTCGATCTCCTCGATCCCGAAGGCGTTCGAGCCGACCCAGCTGATTTCTTTGAAGTAAAGCGGGCTCCACTCCCACCGGCCGGGCGCGTGGACACCGGCCTTCACCAGCGTCCCCCGGGCGGCCAGCACCCGCACCCCGACTTCGAATGTCTCGGGCTTGCCGACGGTGTCGTAGACCACGTCGACCGCCCCGGGGTGGGCCATCGGCAGCCCTTGCAGGGGCTGGTGCAGGCGGCCGCCGCCCCAGGCGACCAGCTCTTCGATGACGGCCAGTCGCGGCTCGTGCGACAGCACTTTTTCGGCCCCAAACCGGCGGGCCAGCTCGGCCTGGGCCTCGAAGCGCGCCACCACGGCCACCGCGACGTCCGGGTAGAGCGCCCGCAGGATTGCCACCGCGCACAGCCCCAGCGAGCCGGCGCCGTACACCAGAACCCGGCCGGAGCTGGGCGGCGGGTGGCGGGTGATGGCGTGCAGGGACACCGAGAAGGGGTCGGCGAAGACGGCCAGCTCGTCGGGAATCGACTCTGACACGCCGAACAACATGCTGTCGTGGGCCGGCATCAACTCGGCGTATCCGCCCGTCACGTCGGCCGACACCCCGGTGTGGATGCCCGGCCTGATATCGCCGTCGGTGAAACTCCAGCACAGGCTGTAGTCGCCGTCTTCGCAGGCGGGGCAACGTGGTTCGATGCCGCGCGGCCCGCAGGACAGCCACGGGTTGAGCACCACCCGTTGGCCCACGTCGAGCCCCCTGGCCTTGGGCCCCAACGCCACCACGTCGGCGACCACCTCGTGGCCCATGACCTGGGGGAACGAACAGAACCCCGCCATGGCGTTGTCGGTGTCACCCTCGCCGAAATCCATCAAAATCTGTTTGGAATCCGACCCGCAGATACCGGTCAGCCGGGGCCGGGTGATCACCCAATCCTGATGCGGCAGTTGGGGGTCCGGCACCTGCCGAAGCGCCGTCGGAGTCCGCGACATGTTCTGGGTCAACAGGTTGGCATTATCGGGAACGTCGAACCTCTCCGGTCGTACGCCGAAGACCAGCGCCTTCACTTCTCTCCAAGCGGAGCCATACCGGCCACCCCGGCAATGAATGTGTCGATGTCGGCGTTTTTGGCGTCGATGACGGCCTTCATGTCGGGCACAGAACATCCCATGCCTGCAGCGCCAGCACATCGACCGTCGAAGTGTCGGCCAAATCGGCTGCCCACATCACGGTGTCCGGCGAGGTCTGCCGGCAATCGGTCAGCACCTCGGCCAGCCGATCCCGCCGGCGCGCGATCAGCCCCACCAGGGCGCCCTGCGCGGCAAGCTGTCGGGCCATGGCAGCCCCCAGTCCCGGCGAAGCTCCCGTGATGAGCACCCGCTTGCCGGCCGCCGCGTACGCCATTCGTCAAGGTTGCCGCATGCCCGGACCCGCGTACAGTGGCGGAAGGTTGTTTATATTGACTAAGTAATGTGCTAAGCTTGGCTAAGTACATTCGATAGGGGCAGAGAAATGACTTCCACCACCAGGTATGACGGCGACACGTGGGACCTGGCGTCCAGCGTCGGAGCGACCGCGACCATGGTCGCCGCGGCCCGCGCTATGGCCACCCGCGAAGAACGTCCACTGATCGACGACCCGTTCGCGGAGCCGCTGGTCCGCGCCGTGGGCGTGGACCTGCTCACCCGGCTGGCCAGCGGGGAGCTGGACCCGGCAGAGCTGAACGATGTGTTCGACGCCGGCGACGTCACCGACGGCAGCGCCGGATCCGGCGGTGCCATGTCCCGGATGGCCGACAACATGGCCGTGCGCACCAAGTTCTTTGACGAGTTCTTCCTGGACGCGACGAAGGCCGGCATCAGGCAGGTGGTGATCCTGGCCTCGGGGCTGGATTCCCGCGCCTACCGCCTGGCTTGGCCATCTGAGCCCTCCCAGACGGTGGTCTACGAGATCGACCAGCCCCAGGTCATCGAATTCAAGACCCGCACCCTCGCCGAGCTGGGCGCCGAGCCCACCGCCGATCGGCGCGTGGTCGCCATCGACCTGCGCGACGACTGGCCCACCGCGCTGCGGACGGCCGGATTCGACCCGAACCAGCCGACCGCGTGGAGCGCGGAAGGACTGCTCGGCTATCTGCCACCTGAGGCTCAGGACCGCCTGCTCGACACCATCACCGAGCTGAGCGCGCCGGGCAGCCGGATCGCGACCGAAAGCTCGAGCAACTTAGAGCCCGGCGACCTGGAAAAGATGAAAGAGCGCATGCAACACATCTCCGAACGCTGGGGTGCGCACGGTTTCGAACTCGACATGACCGGCCTCGTCTACTTAGGCGACCGCAACGAGGCGGCACCCTATCTGTCCGACCACGGCTGGCAGATCAGTACCGCCAGTGTGCGGGATCTCTTCGCCGCCAATGGACTTGCACCCTTCCAGGGCAACGACGTCCGGATGGGCGACTTAGTCTACGTCAGCGGCATCCTCGACAAGAACGTGAAATAGGAGCTCCGAATGACAACCAACTCGGCACGAACCGACGGCGACAGCTGGGGCCCGGGAACCAGCGTGGGAGCGACCGCGACCATGGTCGCGGCAGGCCGCGCGCTGGCCTCCAAGGGGCCCGACGCATTGCTGCAAGACCCGCTCGCCGACCCCCTGGTTCGAGCGGTGGGCCTGGACCCGTTCATCCGGATGATCGACGGAGAGGTCACCTTCGAGGACGACGCCCTGCTGCGCCGGGAGGCGCTGAATGAGCAGATTGCCGTCCGCACCAGGTTCTTCGACGACTTCTTCACCCGGGCCACCGAAGCCGGGATCCGCCAAGCGGTGATCCTGGCCTCGGGCCTGGACACCAGGGCCTACCGGCTGAGCTGGCCAGAGGGCATGGTGGTCTACGAAATCGACCAGCCGCAGGTCATCGACTTCAAGACGCGCACGTTGGCCGACCTCGATGTCGCCCCGACCGCCGACCGGCGGCCCATCGGCATCGATCTGCGCAACGACTGGCCGAACACGCTGCGGCAGCGCGGTTTCGACGTCAACCAACCGACGGCGTGGATTGCCGAAGGCCTGCTGGTTTACCTTCCGCCCGAAGCGCAGGACCGATTGTTCGACAGCATCACCACGCTCAGCGCGCCGGGCAGCCGCGTCGCCACCGAGCACTTTCCCGACCCCACCGCCTTCTCGGGCGAACGTGCCCAGCAGCTCTCCGAGCGCTGGAGCCGCCTCGGGTTCGACCTGAATATGTCGGACCTGATCTTCCATGGCGAGCGCAGCACCGTCATCGAGTACCTGGCGGCCCACGGCTGGGAGGTAACCGCACAGTCGGCCCGGGAGCTTTACGCGCACAACGGGTTCGAATTTCCCGAGGACGAGATTATGGCCGCAATGGGTGAGATGAGCTACGTGGCTGCGACCCTCAAATAGCCTATGGCTAGGCTCGTCTGATGCCACGCGCTCACGACGACAACTGGGACCTGGCGTCCAGCGTGGGAGCGACCGCAACCATGGTCGCCGCCGGGCGCGCCATGGCGTCGAAGGATCCCCGCGGTCTGATCAACGACCCGTTCGCCGAGCCTTTGGTGCGCGCGGTCGGGCTCGACCTGTTCACCAAAATGATGGACGGCGAGCTCGAACTCAGCTCGGTGGAGAGCGTTTCGCCGACACGCTTGCAGGCGATCACCGACGGGATGGCGGTGCGCACGAAGTATTTCGACGATTACTTCGTCAACGCCACCCAGGCCGGGGTGCGTCAAGCGGTGATCCTCGCGTCCGGGTTGGACTCGCGCGCCTACCGGTTACCCTGGCCGGCGGGCACGGTGGTCTACGAGCTCGACCAGCCACAAGTGATCGAATTCAAGACAACGACGCTGGCCGGCCTCGGCGCCGAGCCGACGGCAGCCAGGCGCACCGTCGCGATCGATCTGCGCCAGGACTGGCCGGCAGCGCTGACAGCCGCGGGACTGGACACGACGGCGCCGACGGCGTGGCTGGCCGAAGGCCTGCTGATCTACCTGCCGCCGGAGGCCCAGGACCGGTTGTTCGACAACATCACCGCGCTCAGCGCGCCGGGCAGCACCGTCGCCACCGAATTCGTGCCCGGCATTATCGATTTCGACCCCGACCGGGTAAGCCAGATGGCCAGTACGTTCCGGGAGCACGGACTCGACATGGACATGGCATCGCTGGTCTACACCGGCCAGCGCAATCACGTCGTCGATTACCTCAAGGGCAAAGGGTGGGACGCCGAGGGTGTGACGCGCGCGGAACTGTTCCAGCGCAACGGCATCGATGTGCCCACTGTGGAAGACGACGACCCCCTCGGCGAGATCATTTTCATCAGCGGCACGCTGCCCGGTTAGCGGCCCGCTAAAACCGCGACTGCCCCAGCCACAGCACGTTTGCACCGCTCAGCCCCTGTTCGAGGTTTTCCAGGATCCCGGCAACCGAACGGACAAGCAACGCACCGACCGCTTCCGGCAGCGACGCGGCAGCCGGTTGCGACGACGCGGAAGGCCGCAGCATATCCAGCAGCGATGAGCCCGGATAGCTGACAATCCGGACTTCGGTATCCTCATCCAGGCCGGCCAGGACTTTGGCTCGGCGTACGGCGGTTCGAAGCCCACCCAGTTCGTCGACCAGGCCCCGTTCCAGCGCGTCAGAACCGGTCCAGATCCGCCCTCGGGCAACGGCATCCACGGCGTCGGTGGTCAGGTTGCGCCCTTCGGCGACGCGCTCCACGAAGTCCGCGTAGAACAAATCGGCCTCGATCTCTCGATAGGCCTTCTGCTGCGGCGTGAACGGCGCGTCAATGGACCAGGCGTCGGCGTTGGCGTTGGTGCGCAAGGAATCTGAGGTGACTCCCAGCCGATCCTTCAGATCCCGAACCACCAGTTTTCCAGTAAAGACACCAATCGAGCCGGTGATGGTGGCCGGATTGGCCACGATCGCGTCGGCGCTCATCGCAACGTAGTAGCCGCCAGAGGCGGCCACCGAACCCATCGACGCCACCACCGGTTTGCCACGTTCGCGGGCCCTGATCACCTCGCGCCAGATGGTTTCCGACGCGGTGACCGAGCCTCCGGGGCTGTCCACCCTCAGCACGATCGCGGACACCGAATCGTCGGCGGCCGCCTCGCGCAGTGCCGCTGCGATCGTGTCGCCGCCGACTGTAGAGGTGCCGATTGGCAGGAACTGAGGCCCACCACGCCCATCGACAATCGAGCCCGCGACGTCGATCACGGCGAGCGTGGGCTTGGACCGGCGGCCGGGAACCGACGGCACCGGCGGGGTCAGCCGCGGCCGCCCCGCACCCGCGTAGCGTGTCAAATAAAGTTGAGGCGGCGCGTCATCGGTTGAGTCGCTGTCATCTGGCGAAACACCTTCCCCACCAACCATTTCCGCTATCCGCGCATAAGCCTCGTCGCGGAAACCGATCCGGTCGACCAGGCCGGAGGCGACAGCGTCGTCGCGCAATAGCGGGGCCCGGTCTGCCAGCGCATCGAGCGCGCCGGATTCGATGTCGCGCGATTCGGAGACCGCCTGCCAGACCTGGTCTTGCAGACTTTCCAGCATCCGGGTGACGGCCTCGCGATGCGCGTCGGTGAAGCCGTCCTCGGTGAAAAGGTTCACCGCCGACTTGTATTCGCCGCGCGCGACGAACTGCGCTTCGATCCCCACCTTGTCCAACGCGTCGCGCAGGAAGGTGGCGTTGCTCGCGAAGCCGATCAGCCCGACACTTCCGGAGGGCTGCATCCACACCTCACCGAACGCCGACGCGAGGTAGTACGACAACGTGCCGGGATAGGTTTCGGCCCAGGCCAGTGACGGCTTGACGGCGCTGAAAGCCGCGATGGCCTCCCGCAGCTCCTGAACCGCCGCCGGTGGCGACGCCGCAAGCTGCACACGGGCGATCAACCCGGCCACCCGAGGATCCTGCGCGGCGCGGTGGATGGCCGCGATGGAATCGCGCAGCGTCATCGGTCGACCACCACCGGTGATGATGGCCAGCGGATCGAAACCCGACGTCTCCGGCGGCATCGACCGCAGGCTGAACTCCAGCACACAGCCGTTTGGTATGCCCTGATGGCGGGCGGTGTCGACCCGGTTAACCAAGGCGCGGACGTCTTCTGTCCGGTCTAAGAAGCCAGGAAGGGAAGGCAGGAAGGCAAACATATCCTTCCAGCGTACCGATCGCCCGCCGTACCGTGATGGGGTGAGGTTTTCGATAGCCATCCCACAGTTCGACTATGACGGCTTCGACGCTGCGGGTCTCCGCGCGTACCTTGTGCGGGCCGAGGAACTCGGGTTCGAGGGCGGGTGGGTGCTCGAGCAGACCGTCGGCCCCGCACCGCTGCTCGCGCCACTGGAGCTGTTGGCGTATTGCGCGGCCTGCACCGACCGACTGCGGCTGGGGGTCGCGGTGCTGGTGACGTCCCTACATGAACCGCTCCAGCTGGCCTCGGCGGTGACCGCCGTCGACCGGCTCAGCCACGGACGGCTCGATATCGGTGTCGCACCCGGGGGTGGTGCTCGCAACTTCGCCGCCTTCGGCGTGCAGAAGGACACCTTCATCTCGTACTTCACCGAGGGCCTGGAGCTGATGAAGGCAGCCTGGTCGGACGAACCTCGGGTGACGTTTCACGGCCGCTTCCGTGACGTCGACGACCTTCCGGTCGTTCCGAAGCCGGTGCAGAGGCCGCACCCGCCGATCTGGTTCGGCGGCCTGGCCCCCAAGGCACTGGCCAGGGCGGTGCGCCACGGCGATTCTTTCCTGGGCGCGGGCTCGTCATCCACCGAAGCCTTCGCCGGAGCCGTCACCATCGTCCGCCGCGAACTCGCCGAACAGCACAAGGACCCAGCGCATTTCACCATCGGCAAACGCGTCTACCTGATGATCGACGACGACCCCGCCCGGGCACGTGAGCGGGTTCTGGACGGTTTGCGGCGCATCTACGGCGACGTGCCCGGGCTCGACGCTTACCCGGTGTCCGGCACGCCTGACGACGTCGCCCGCGGGCTGGCTGAGGTGATCGACGCGGGCGCGCAGATGCTGCTGCTCAATCCGATCGGCCACGACATACCGGAAGCCCGAGAGCAGATGGAACGCCTTGCCGCAGAGGTGATTCCGCAGCTGCCCTAGTACCGCGAGCAGACGCAAAAGCCCCCGACACGCCGTGCGTGCGGGGG
>CAVPVJ010000002.1:0-18663 GCA_963709125.1 uncultured Actinomycetota bacterium | reverse complement strand
AGCTGTCACAGGCGGTTTCCGCGCTCGCCGACCATAGCGGCGACCTGTACGGGTCGTTCAAAAATCTGGCAGCCCTGGTGTCGGCGCTGCATGACAGCGGCGCCCTGCTGCGCCAATTGAACCAGAACCTGGCCGCGGTCTCGGGAGTGTTGTCCAATGACCCCAACGAGGTCGGCGACTTGTTCACCGCAGCCAACCAGACGCTTGCCCAGGTCACGAACTTTCTGGACAACAATCGTGAGACGCTGGGCGTTACTTCGGACAAGCTGGCTGAGCTGACGGATGCGATGGTCCAGAGCCTCGACGACATTAAGCAAGCTCTGCACGTGGGCCCTCACGTGTTTCAGAACGTCTTGAACATCTATCAACCGTCGCAGGGCGCATTCACCGGCGCGCTGGCTTTACAAAACTTCGGCAATACGTTGCAGTTCTTGTGTTCGGCGGTGCAGGCGGCGTCGAGATTGGGCGCTGAGCAGTCCGCCAAGCTGTGTGTTCAATACATGGCGCCGATCATCAAGAACCGACAGGTCAACTTCTTGCCGATCGGAGTCAACCCGTTCGTCGGGCAATCGGCGCGTCCCAACGAGGTGACGTACAGCGAGGACTGGCTGCGGCCGGACTACATCCCGCCGTCGGGGCCACCGCCAACGGAGGCGTTCCGGACGGTGCCACCGCCCGACGGGCCGTTGCCACCGGCGAACGATATTTTCAACTTCTTCGGCACGGCCGCCAATCCCAATGACGGGCATCCGCCGTTTGTGCCGGCCAAGCCGGCAAATCCGCTGCCCGAGGATCCGGCCAGCGGCCTGCGCTCAATGATGTTGCCGGGCAGCGTAGGAAACCTCGGAGACTTAGGGGGAGGGCATTGAGCCGATACAGTTACTGGCGTCGCTCCGGGGCGGTGCTCCTGATCACTGTGGTCGTGGCCACGCTTTCGGGCTGCGGCGCGCTTCGGGGCTTCCGAGGTGCCAACTCGCTGCCGCTGCCGGGCAGAGTGGGTGTCGGCTCAGGGGCCTACACGATCCAGGCGCAGATGCCGGATGTGCAGAACCTCAAAGAGAATTCCCGGGTCGAGTTGAATGACGTGGTCATCGGCAACGTGGCCAAGGTCGAACGCCAGGGCTGGCATGCGTTGGTCACGATGACGATCGACCCCAGCGCTGAATTGCCGGCCAACGCGACGGCCACGATCGGTCAGACCAGCTTGTTGGGAACGTTGCACGTCGAACTGGCCCCACCCCCCGGTATCGCGCCACAGGGCAAGCTGCACAACGGTTCAGTGATCCCGCTGGCGTCGGCCAGTGCCTACCCGTCCACCGAGCAGACGCTGGGCGCGCTGTCGCTAGTGCTCAACGGCGGCGGTCTTGGGCAGCTTCAGGACATCACCCAGGCGTTGAGCACCGCATTTGCCGGCCGCGAACAAGATCTGAGGAGCTTGATTCAGCAGTTGGATAAGTTCACCGCCTACCTCAACGACCAAAAAGGCGACATCATCGCCGCGTTGGACAGCTTCAACAACTTGGTTGGGCGACTCGCCGAGCACAAGCCAGCCCTGGACAAGGCACTGAAGACCATCCCGGATGCATTAGCCGTCCTGAGGGACGAACGGGTAAAAATCGGTGACGCCCTTGACGTCCTCGGCCGCAACGCGGGCGGTCCTGCCGCTGACGTGCTCGAACAAACCAAGGAAAATCTGCTCAAAGAACTCGGCGATGTGGGTCCGGTGGCGCAATCTCTCGCCAACTCCGGGCTGGCGCTGACCCGTGGCCTGGACTACCTCACGGTCCCGCTGTTCTCGAAGCCGCCGCTGGCCAAATGGATCCGGGGCGACTACGGGAACTTGACCGGGGTATTCGACCTGACAATGAGCCGGCTTGACTCGTCACTATTCACCGGCACCCGGTGGGAGGGCAATCTGACCGAACTCGAGCTGCAGTGGGGACGCACCCTCGGGGTGATGCCCAGCCCCTACACCGCACGCAACCCGCTGGTTGCGCCTTATCAGTTCAATCAGGGGCCGTGACATGCGCTTACAACGGCGAACCATTGTCACGCTGACAATTTTTTCGGTGATCTCGGCGGTCATGGCGGGGATCGTTGGCCTGTATTACGCGAAGTTGCCGGCGGTGTATTTGGGAATCGGTCGGTACACGGTGATAGTGCAGCTGGACCGCGCGGGCGAGTTGTACCGCGCGGGCAACGTCACCTACCGGGGTGTGGAGGTCGGCAAGGTGTCGAAGGTGCAGCTGGCGGACAGCGGCGTTGAGGCCGTGTTGTCGCTGAAGTCGGGTATCGACATTCCTGCGGATTTGACCGCGTACGTGCACAGCGCGTCGGCGATTGGCGAGCAGTACCTCGATTTGGTGCCGCGCAGCGCGAAAGGACCGCTGCTCAAGAACGGCAGCGTGATCCCTCAGGACCGCACCTCGATTCCGCCGAACATCAATTCGCTGCTGTCGGCGGTCAGTCGCGGCCTGAACGCGATACCGCGCCAAGACCTCAAGACCGTGGTCGATGAGTCCTATATCGCCGTCGGCGGGCTCGGGCCGGAACTGTCCCGGTTCATCAGCGGCGGCGCCACGCTGGCAAGTGATGCCCGTAAGAACCTGGACTCGATCCTGACCTTGATCGACGAGTCAAAACCGATCCTCGACAGCCAGATCGAGTCGTCGGACTCGATCCAGGCCTGGGCTGCCCACCTGGCGAACATTACGAAGCAGATTCAGACCGTCGAACAAAACAACTCTGATGTCTCGGAAGGGCTTCCGAAGATCGGCGCGGTGCTCGATTCGGCGCGCCAGGTGGTCGATCGGGTGCAGCCGACGCTGCCGGATGCGGTGTCCAATCTGGACCAGGTCGGTGATGTCGCGCTGACCTACCGCGACAGCCTGGAGGCACTGCTGACCGAGGTGCCGCAGGTGGTGGCCGACTCCCAAGCGATACAGCTGGCCGATAAAGACCTTAAGGGGCCCTACAAGGGTCTCGGCCTGAGTTTCAACTTGAACCTCAACTGGCCGCCGCCGTGCGCCACTGGGTTCTTTCCGGTTCAGCAGCAGCGGTCGGCTGTTTTCGAGGACACTCCGCCGCGTCCTCCTGGCCTGGTCTACTGCCGGATACCGCAAGACTCGCCATTGAACGCGGTGCGTGGCGCGCGCAACTATCCGTGTGAGACGCGGCCGGGCAAGCGGGCTGCGACGGTCAAGCAATGCGAAAGCGACGAGCCCTATATCCCCCTCAACGACGGCTTCAACTGGAAGGGTGACCCGAACGCGACGTTGACCGGGCAGGGTGTCCCACAGTTCGACCCAGGGGAGCCGATACCCGCGGGGTTCCCTGGGGGCCCGCCGGCTTCGCCCGGCCATGTGCCAGAGGCACCGCCGCCCATCGCGGGAGCAGAATATGACCCTGCGACCGGGGAGTATGTTGGTCCGGACGGGCAGAGGTATAAGCAACCCACTCTATCGAATGGCCCCGGCAAGGAGCGGACATGGCAGCAGATGCTGACGCCCCCAACGGGGAACTGAGCGAGAAGGCGGCGAAAGCACCGTCACCGCCGTCGTCGGACCGCACCGACGACGGTTCACCGGTATCCCCGGACGAAAGCGAGCCGACGACGGCAGGGAGGAGGCCGCGGATGGCGACGTCGGCGCGAACGACGGTGGTTCCGAAGAAGGCTCCCAAGACGGTACGCCGGTCAAGCCACGGATGTCGCATCTGAGGCTGGCCGCGATCATCGGGTTGGCCATGGTGGTCGCCCTATCAGGGACGGTCGGGTGGCTGGGGTACCGGGCGAATCAGTCGCACCAGGCCCAGGACCAGCGGCGGCTGTTTGTTCAGGTCGGGCGGCAGTGCGCGCTGAATCTGACGACGATCGACTGGCAGCACGCCGAGGGCGATGTTCAGCGTGTTTTGGACTCGGCTACGGGTCAGTTCTACGATCAGTTCTCCAAACGCAAGCAACCTTTCATCGACGTGGTCAAGAAGGCGCAGTCGAAGTCGGTGGGAACGATCACCGAAGCGGGCCTGGAGTCCGATTCGGCCGACAAAGCACAAATGCTTGTCGCCGTGTCCATTAAGACCTCTAATCTCGGCGCGGCAGACCAGCCGCTGCGGGAGTGGCGAATGCGAATCTCAATGGAAAAGTCCGGCGAAGAGGTCAAGGTCTCAAACGTCGCATTTGTGCCATGACCAAGCCCTGTTCCGGTGACGACGAGAAATCCGACCAACCAGAAGGGGAATCAGCTGCTGTGCGCGTTCGAACCCATGCTGCAAACGAGCAGGACACCGCCAAGGCCAAGACGCTCGAGCCGGTCGAAGCACACGAGCCCGAGAACACGGCGGCCGTCCAGGACCCCCGCGAGGCCGATGCCGTGACCTCCGATGATGCAGACGTCGATCAGAAACCGGCGGGGAAGGCCCAACCCTGGATCGGCCAGACTCGGGCCCGTGGTGTAGGCGGCCGTCGACCCGGCCGGGTCGTACGGTCGGGTGCTTGGAACGCGACTCAGCCGGATTCCGATGTGGCCGAAGAGGAATCAGTGAAAGACGAAGCGAAAGAGTCTCCGGACGCCACGGTTCCGGCGGACGTCGGCGACGGCAGCGATGCCGAGTCCGCCATCTCCGAAGACGCCCAAGCCGAAGAGCGGGCCGACGCGGAAGCCGAAGAGAAGGCCGAGGAGGGCGAACCGGCCAAGGCCAAACGCCGGATCAGCTGGTCACATGTCGTCGTCTACGGGGTGATACCCGGTGTAGCGCTGTTGCTGGCGCCGGCCGCTGGTTTTCTGAAGTGGCAGGACTCCCTGGCGCGTGAGTCGCAGATCGCGCGCGCCGAATCGGTTGCGGCCGCCAAAGATTCCACGATCGCTTTGCTGTCCTACCAATCCGCCACCGTGGAAAAAGATTTGGACGCTGCCAAAAGTCGGTTGACCGGCACGTTCAAGGAGTCCTACTCGCAACTGATCAACGACGTCGTGATCCCCGGTGCCAAGCGGGGGCACATCTCTGCTAAGGCGACCGTGCCCGCTGCGGCTTCGGTGTCCGCGACTCCCAATCACGCGGTGGCCCTGCTCTTCGTCAACCAGACCGCCGTCGTCGACAAGGATCCGCCCTCCGACAGCACGACCAGTGTGAGGGTAACGATGGACAAGGTCGCCGGTCGCTGGCTGATTTCCGGATTCGATCCGGTCTAGTTCGTTTTCCGGACTAAGTAGTGTCGCTCGCTAGAGGGTGGCGCGCGACGGCGAAATGTCTTGGCAAATCGTCGTGGGCGTGGCCGGACTATCGCTGCCTTCCATTAGGTCAATGCAGCCCTGGCCCTTGACGACATACGTCGCACCGGGTCGGTAGGGGTAGTAGACCACCGCGGGTAGGGGGTCGTATCCCGATGCGCACTCTCCGGCCGAATCCCCCCCCCTCAACGGACAAGCACACCGTAGTCCCTGTGTGGGCGTGCAGCGTGCACGATCCTGTGTGCACCGTCGCCGTCACGTATTTGACGCCCGACACATTCACCACTTTCGGGGGCTCGAGCACAAACGAACATTGCCCGGTCCCACCCGGTGGCGACCCAGCCGCGGAGGCCGCGCAGCCGACTCCGATGGAAAAAATCGCGACGACGGCAGAAAGTGCGCCGAACAATCGGATCATCAAGCTAGCGTAGCGCAAATCGAATTATTCACGCTGCGAATCGGTGTCGCGGATTTTGGGCGTTGCTGAAGCCGCATTTCTCATTCGGTCCAGCCTGAGCCGTTGCGCCGCAACATGATCGCACCACTGTGCGCAACTATCGACGGCCGCAACTACCAACTACGCAGCCTAGGCTGCCGGCTGGCCGTAGACGGCCACGGCCACGCTGCGGTCCGGGCTGTTCACCGACCGCACTCCGATTTGGGTGTTGGCGCAGTTGGACATGATTGCGAAGTAGTCAGGGCGGTAGTACCAATTGCCAAGGATGTCAATGCCATTAATCGCCGCCGACGGCAGGATTGCGACCGTCTCGGCCACCGTGCCCTGGTAGCCCGCGGCTCGGCCGCGATCCTGCACCGTCGATCCGTCCGAGCCGATGTCACCGTCGAGGCTCCGGTTGTTGAGAACGTCGTCGGCATGCCATTGTGCCGCCAGCTCGAGCGCCGGGTTTGTCTTCAGGCTGGTCATGCAGCCGGCCTGGTGCTGGATGCCGTAGACACTTTGGGTGATGCCGTTGTTGAGCCGGTTGTTATCTGCGTTAGCTAGCGGCGCGGCGCTGACGGCGCACAACGTGAAGATCCCGGCACCGAGAACGGCCAATTTCGGGAGCGTCGCTGCGTGTCGTGTGACGTCGCTGACTCTCATAACGTGTGATCTTTGCACAGTTGGTCCGAGAGGTCCATGAATCGCGATCGCTGTCAGCGCGATGCTTGAATTTCATTCCGCCACGGGTCCGCTCAGTCGCGGGAGGTGTTTTTGGACCGCCTCTCCGGGCGGGTTTGACTCCGTCCGCACGTACCCCTGTGAACCGTTGGTGCCCACCTGCCAGTCACCCGCCTGCGCACCCGCAACGTACGCGGGCTAGAAATTCTGGCCGTCGTGTCTCAAAATCGCTATTCTACCTGCCTACGTTGCCGATAAACTTCGGAAACGATTCGCGAAGAGGAGCACTGCTGTGAAGGACAGGGTCATCTTGATCATCGTTGCGGCCACATTGATGATCGGTGGCAGCGCCGCCTGCTCATCGGAGGGCCTGTCCGCGAAGCAAGACGCCGCGACGTTGGCCCCCGGCACGGCGAAGCTCACCATCGACGGCAAAGACCTCCCCACCACCCGGGTGGTGCACTGCGCGCCACCCGAGCAGTACATGACCACGATCACAACCGGTGACGACGCGTCGGGCGCGACCGTGATGGTATCGAACGCCGGCAGACTTACCGTTGAATTGGTCCGGATCCGTAACCTCGACGGCTTTACCGGTGGCTACAACCGTGGCCTCTCAGGAGGTGACGCCACCGTCGCGCTGACCGACAGCACCTATAACTTTGCCGGTGCCGTGTCCGGTTACGGTACCAAATCGCCCGAGGCCACGACGGCGGCGTTCACGATCAAGGTGTCGTGCTGACACGCCAGCCGATGACATCCCCGAAGTTCGCCGCCGTTGGTCCGGCGGGCATGGAAATTCCTGGGTTGCTTGACGCCACCAGAGCTGCTCGGACGAAGGGCGGCGCGCCACCGGTGTTACCTGATGTTTGCGGATAGGTCGCTCGACATGGCGGCCAGCTGTTGGCCCCACGTCGGCCAGTCGTTACCCCCGCCGGCCCCCAAATCAAAGTGGCCGTTGTGGCCGCCGGCCGCGCGGTAGTCGGCGTAGAAATCACGGCAGGTGCTTTGCCAGATGTCTGGGAAGCCAATCACTGCGGCACCGTCGCTCGGGCTCCCGCTTTGCGGGCTGTACACCCACAGTCGGGTGTCCTGGTCAACCAGACGCTGGACGTGTGCATTCGGGGAATGCCATTTCCACCGGCCAAACTGGGGAGCCCCCCACATGTTCACCGTGTCGACGCCACCGTCATTCTTCAAACCGGCGGTGATAGCACCGTCGACGCCGGTTCTTTCGGGAGCAAGCACTCCCGACAGCGATCCGGCGTAGCGAAACCGGTCGGGGTGAAACGCGGCGAGCGCCGCGGCAGCGTAACCGCCTTGTGTGGCGCCGACGACGCCGTGTCCACCGGGCGCCAATCCTCTGTTGGCAGCCAACCAGTCTGGGAGTTCACTCGACAGGAACGTATCCCACTGCTTGCTGCGGTCCTGTTCCCAATCGGTGTACATGCTGTAGGCGCCGTCAGCGGGTGCAACCACCGAGATACCCTTACCCGCAAGCGTATTCATCGCATTGCCCGCCGTTACCCAATTGCTAACGCCAGGGGCGGCGTTGAACGCGTCCAGCAGGTACACCGCGTGCGGACCACCGCCCATAAAAGCCACCGGGATGTCGCGGCCCATCGCCGCCGACGGCACCATGAGTGACTCGACGTTCCCCGCTGCCTTGGCCATGGGGGTGCAACCGGCCGTCGCAGTAATGTCCCACAACGCGAGGGCGAGCATGGCAGCGCAGAGAATCCGCAGCCGCATCGACAGAGCTTTCACATCAACCTCTTTTGCCCATCGCAACACCATTCCGGATACGCAATTGCCGATCAGTGAACCACTCCTCCGGGCAGCGCGGCAAGATGCCCCAAAGTCGAGTGCCTATGGACCACTTTGCCCCATCCGGCGCGTCGGCGGGTTGTGAACGATCTTTCGCTCAGACGATCTACGGCATAGACTCTAGTGGGATGGTTTGAGAGGTTGTCGATGCAGGACGGAAGGTGGCCACATGGATCCAAACCCCGACTACGACGCGAGTGACGAGGTGGAATACGGCCTCTCAGCGTTCGCGTGGCTCCTCAGGGGCCACTATCCGCCTCCCTACTACGGCCCGAATTAACGCGGCTGTCGCATATCTACCCATAGAAACTGCACTGTTCAACCAACAGAGATCGAGTGCAGTGGTTCTGCGCCCTCCTGAGTGGCTATGGCCGGGTGCGGGAGAGACGTCGGCCAACCGGCAGCAATTGAATGGTGCCACCACCGCCGCCCCACGAGGCCCGGGATACGACGACCTCCGTAGTCGGGGTCGGATGGGGCCACGTGTCGCCAACTATCGGGTCCGAGGCGCTGCGAGCGCTAACTGAGGGTAGGGATCTTCACACCGAACGGATACGGTAAAACGCGAACGATCGTTCGTAGAGCGATTGAAACGTGTGGTCGATTCGAGGAGCGTAACCATGACGCTATTCGCCCAGAGTCGCATCGGCGTATCGCTGCCGATGCTGAACCAGCCATACGAGCGTTACGCCGAGTTCGCCGCCCTCGCCGAAGATGCGGGTTTCGATTCGGTATGGGACTACGAGTTCTACCGCAACCCATTCATTACCCACGCGCTGAACGCACGGGCCACCTCCCGGATTCAACTGGGCACCGGGATCGCGGCCGCTGCATCCCGCACCCCTTACGAGATGGCCAATGCCGCCGCCGATGTCGACGAACTCTCCGGCGGACGAGCCCTCCTGGGTCTGAGCACCGGCGGCGCGGGCTGGATGGAGTGCTTCAACGGCACCGACATCGACCGACCACTCACCCGCATGCGCGAATACATCCACGTGGTGCGTCAAATCTGGAGGCACTTCGAGACCGACGAACCATACGACTTTCAGGGCAAGATCTACCGTTCATCCAGCCCACCTCTCAATCCGTGGGGTACCCGCAGCCTAGTGCGGCCCCAGATACCCATCTATCTAGGCGGATTGAAGGAAGGAATGCTTCGGCTGGCCGGTGAAGTGGCCGATGGTGTGCTCGGCTTCCTGCCCACACCGACGTTCATCCAACAGCATGTGCTGCCAAACGTGGCCGCCGGCGCCGCGAAGGTCGGCCGAGACCCGTCGGATATCGAGGTCACCGCGTTGGTGATCTGCAGCGTATCGCGTGACAGAAACGAAGCGCTGCGACGTGCCCGCATCAACGTTGGCAATTACGTCGCCTACCCGGTGAGCTCCACGGTGATCGAATTCATGGGACTGGAAGAGGATCGCGACCACGTGCTGCGGCGGCTCCTCGAGGAGGGACCCGCCGCACTGGCTACCGCCGCATCGGACGAGCTCGTGCGTACATTTTCGGTCGCCGGTTCGCCCGATGAGGTGGCAGACCAACTTGCCAGCTACGACGGTGTGCTGCCACACATCGTCTTGCACACGCCATATGTGCCACCGATCGATCAAGCGTCAAGCGAGGATGCGTTCCGATCGATGGTGCAGGCATTCGCGCGACTCAACACGTGATTGCGGGCTGAGAATGCTGGTTCACCATCAGTGATGGGAACGAGAGAGCGATGAACCGGACCGTTCACAAGTTCCGCACGCGGAGTGGCGCACTCCGTCTGGTCACCATGGCAATCGGTTTTGTCTTGATCGCCGGAATCGTTCCCACTCGGGCCGACGTCGACCGGCTGGTCGTCGGTGCCGCGTGGTAGCCGGCATGCGAGCTCGCCTGGCACGGGCCGCACTAACCAGCCGGGTTGGTTACCACGTCGCCAAAGAGCGAATCACCAATCCGCGCCCTGTCACGTTGCGGGAGGTCCCGCCGACACCAGAGCATCTCACCGACGAATGGCTGACGCTCGCCCTTTGCCGGGGAATGCCTGGCGCGAAAGTCCTTGGCCACGAACTCGGTCCACGCAGCGATGGAACATCGTCACGACGAACTTTGCGGGTGGAGTTCGACGAAGTTGGCCGCCAAGCGGGGCTCACCGAACGGCTCTTCACGAAGTCCGGGCCCGGATTTATGACGCGACTCGTGTCGACTGCGGTAGGGCTGGGCGCCATCGAGTCGGCGTTCTATGCGCAGGTGCGCCCAGAATTAGCGATAGAGGCCCCGACCACTCAGTACTCGTCTTACGATCCTGTAACCAACCGCCAGCTGCTGATCGTCGACGATGTGTCGTACACCCGACGGGCGCATTTCGGCAATATCCTGACCCGCGAGCTTGAGCGCAAACAGGCCGATCAGGTGATCGACACGCTCGCGGCGCTGCACGCCCAATTCTGGAATGCCCCACTGGACAAGCGCTTCGGCCATTGGCTTCCCGACTCGTACGAGTGGATGGCGCGGCTGAACATCACCATTAACGCGCCCAAGCGGATCCTGGTGGGTTTTGAGCGAGCTCGTGAGGTGATACCACCCAGGCTGTACCGCCGGAGCGAGGAGGTGCCGAATGCGCTGATGAGGTCGCTGAAGATCAATATCGCAGGCCCACAGACGTTGCTGCACGGTGACGTGCATCCCGGCAACTGGTATGTGACCGGCGATAATCGGATGGGCCTGTGCGACTGGCAGTGTGTAGTGCGCGGGGGATGGGCCCGCGACATCGCTTACGTGCTATCCACGCATCTGACCGTCGAGAACCGCCGCGCCTGGGAGCGCGACCTGTTGGCCTACTATCGCGACCGACTGTCGGAGGCTGGCTGCGAGGTCCCGAACGCCGACGAATCATTTCTGGCGTACCGGCAACAGATGCTGCATGCAATGTTCATGTGGCTGGTCACTATCGGACGCTACTCGTTGCAGCCCGAGATGCAGCAAATGGACGTCACTCTCGAGAGCGTGCGCCGAACCTGCCAGGCCGCAGAGGATCTGGACTCATTGCAGGCGGTCACGGGACCCGGTCGTGATCGGGTGTTGCTGGGCGGGTGAAGAAAGAAAGGAGTCAGTTTCCGCGACGGTGATCTGGTTCTGCGTACAGCTGCATACAGGCAGCGACCCGCCGATTGGTACCCGGTAGAAGATCATTTGCGGCGCGCCGCGGCCAGCCGTTCGGCAAAGGCCGGTGCCTGAATCGACGTAGCCTGTGGTCCCAACTCGGCGCGAACGGCGGCCGCGTGCAGTTGGGTATCGATGCTGCCCGGGCTGATGGTGGCCCGCATGGTGGCTTTCGTCGCAATCACGACTTCCCGCGGCGCCGATGCTGGACCGGCAGCCAACTCCCGAGCGGCCTTGACTGGATCATCGGCGATCGCGAGCGCTAGGCCATGGCTGACGGCGGCGTGGGCGTCGAAGCGCGCGCCGAACAACAGTGCGGCGCGGGCCAACTGCGGTCCAACGGCGCGCTGTAGCATCCAGGTCATGCCACCGCCGGGGTGGATGCCGAGCTTTTGGAAGCGGGCATCGAATAGCGCTGCCGGTCCGGCGATCCGCACATCGCAGGCCAGCGCCAGGTTCAGGCCTGCTCCGACGGCCGGCCCGTTTACGGCGGCGACCGTCGGCAGCGTGCAGTCGGCGAGAGCCAAGAATCCGTCGTAGAGGCGGCGTAGCCCGTCGCCGGCAGCGGCGCCAAGGGCGCTGAGATCTGCACCGGCGCAGAACGCTTTGCCCGCACCGGTGACGACCACGGCATGCACCTTGGGATTGCTTTGCGCTTCCTCGACTGCGAGCCGCAATCCGGCGGAGATTTCGTCGGTGACCGCGTTGCGGCGGTCGGGGTCGTTGACGGTGATCAGGGCGACACCGTTGTCAACCTCAAGCAAAACGTGATCCACTTCGCCCCTTTCTGAATACGGTCGTGGCCGCTCGGGACTGCATGTACAACTCGGCTCCCTTGCGGTGTCGGGCGCCTCAGGATGACGCCAGGACGCATGCTCACGCTACGAGATCGGGTGCAACAATATCAATTCAATGTAAGCGATCGTTCCTGGCGGACATGTTCGTTGACGAATTAGCTACCCATGCTTACTATTGAGACGAATCATCTCAAAGATGCGGCGGCATACATGACAAAGGGCGTGTAGGTGACGGGTGTGATCGGCTTGGCGCGTGCCGCCGACGATGCCGGCCGTAACGCGTCAAACGAGCGCCAGCGTCATGTGCCCGGCGAGCCGGGCATTTGGGTGCTGCTATTCGGCGACATGCTGGTGTTCACTGTTCTGTTCACCGTTTACCTGCATCAGCGGGGTGCTCGGCCAGAACTGTTCGCCGAGTCCCAGGGTGCACTCAATCGAGCGCTTGGAGCAACGAACACTCTTGTTTTGCTGACGAGCTCGATTCTCGTGGTCTTTGCGACACGCGCGTTGCGTCGTCCCGAACTGCGTTACCTCGCCAGGCGTTTGACCCTGGGTGGTGTGCTGGTGGGCGCGTGCTTTGTTGGGATCAAGGCATTTGAGTACCACGAAAAGATCGCCGCCGGAATCACCCCCAGCACCAACGAGTTCTTTATGTACTACTTCGTGCTGACCGGGCTGCATCTGGCTCATGTGATCATTGGCCTTATCGTGCTGACGGTCCTGTCGACGTTGGCCCGCAAACCGGAGCCGACGAAGACACATATGGCGTTCTTCGAGGGCGGTGCGTGCTTTTGGCACATGGTCGACCTGCTGTGGATCGTCATCTTTCCCCTGATCTTCCTGGTGAGGTGAGCATGCGATCGGTGGTACGGACAAATGCCTCGCTGATCTGGTTGCTGCTGTGCGCGCTAACGATCGTGTCGTGGGCTTTGGGCACCAACCACGGATTCGGCGAGGGGCACCATTTGCCTGCCAGCCTGGTGATTCTCGCCGTCGCGATCTTCAAGGTCCGTCTGGTCGGCTTGTACTTCATGGAGCTGAAGATGGCCCCGGGCGTGTTACGCGGTCTTTTCGAGGGTTATTGCTTGGGGTTGTTCGCGCTGCTAACGGCCATGTTCGTGTTCGCCTGATGGCGGCACGGGCTCGTTACCCGCTTTATGCGACTTGCGGCCTCTAAACTGGGTAGAAATTTAAGGAGCCCAGTGCCGAAAAATGAGAACGCCACTCCCAACGGCCGCCCTCGCGGCCGGCCCCGGTTGACAATCGACCGGGACGCGGTCGCCGACGCGGTTGCGGAGTTGTTCCACGAGGGCGGCTACGAGGCGGTTTCCATCGTTGAGACCGCAGAGAAATTGTCGGTTTCACGTGCAACGTTGTATCGCACGGTCCCGACCAAGCAGGATCTCCTCGGCATACTTTTCGAACGCAGCACACGTGAGATCACCGAGCAAGTCGAGTCGGCGATCCGTGACATTGCCGATCCCGCAGAGCGGCTGAAAGCGATGGTTCGGCTACAGGCAGAAGCTGCAGTGCAAATGCGCAGCTACATGCCCGTCTTCTTCGACGGCGGCGACCTGCCCGGCGATGTCGTCCAGCGTTGGCACAAGTGGAGTCGGCAGTTCGAAAAATTGTGGATGTCGGTGGTCGCTGCCAATATGGAGGCTGGCTACATCGAAAAGGGTGATCTGGTCGTCACCACGCGACTGATCCTCGGGATGATCCTTTGGGTATCGCGATGGTACCGGCCAAAGGATAAGATCACTTCAGCGCAGATCGCGGACGACGCCATCCGGCTGCTGCGCTTGGAAAATGCGTCCCCAGAGAATGGAGACCGCAAGTCCGGCGCGCCGCGGCGGCGTCAGCGCACCTCCAGCCGCTGAATATCTGCGGATTGTCCATCCTAGATGGAGCATCCCGGCGAGCACAGCCCGTGTACACGATCGTTCACCATATTGTGAGTCATCGCCGTCGCTCATGACTGGTGCCGACGGCGAAGAAACTCTTGCGCAATCATTCGGCGGGACATATTGCGCTGACCGCGACATCTGCCCTATATTGAGACGCGGTAGTTCAAAAATCGAGGCTGGCGACGCGATGCCAGGAAGGTTAGCCTTCAGGGGCGGCCCGCGGCGTGTCGTGACTCAAAGGTCGGAGGCGGAGGAACCCTTATGACCACTGCCGCGTCGGCGCCCTGGGAGAGGATTCCCAACTGGTTTGAGACGTTAGAGGTAGCGCTCGAAGATGCGAACATCCCGACGTTGCTACTCGTCTTGCAGCATCTCACCGGTGACAACAATGGACCCGTGCACCATATCCGGCCGGCACGAGGAAAGCCATTGGACGACAATGACTCCGGCGGTCTTTCGCTCCGAGCTTCAGGCTGAGGTGCGGGCGTCGGCGTTAGAGGCAATCGTCGCTTTTTATGAAGGGCGGCTTCAACCGGTCACCCCGTCCCCCGGACGAGGTGACGCGGATGCTTAGCTGCGCGATGGTGGAAGAGGTGCCGGTCGAATATGGCGAACTACTCTCAGAGGAAATGGGTTTCATCTCACGCGACGTTGAGATACCCGCTGAATCGATACCCGAGGACTTTCGTGTCGTCATCATCGGAGCGGGCTTGTCCGGGATCTGCATGGCGATGAAACTCGCGGACGCCGGTGTCAACTTCGTTGTGCTGGAAAAAGATGATGATCTGGGTGGCACTTGGCTAGAAAACGTCTATCCCGGCTGTGGCGTGGATACGCCCGGTCATCTCTACGCTTTCTCGTTCGCGCCAAACCCGGACATCACCAAGTACTTCGCCAAGCGTGACGAGGTCGAGGACTATATCCAGCGGGTCGCGTCCGAATTCGATGTCAAGCGGCACATCCGATTCGGCACCGAGGTGGTGCGTGCACGATACGAAACCGCCAATGCGACATGGCAAATTGATATCAAAGATCTGAACGGTGAGGTGGCGTCGCTCACGGCCAACGTCTTGGTCAGCGCCGTAGGCATGGTGAACCGGCCATCGGTTCCGTCGATCCCGGGGCTGGATGAATTCCCCGGACCGGTCATGCATACCGCGGCGTGGGATAAATCGGTCGACCTGACCGACAAACGCGTCGCTGTGATCGGGACCGGTGCCAGCGCAATGCAAGTGGTGCCATCCATCGTCGATACCGCCAGTCATGTGACCGTCTTTCAACGATCGAAACAATGGGCGGTGCCGCATCCCAACTATCATCGCGCGGTCAAAGAAACCGTCCGCTTTCTTGATGCAAGAGGTTCCCTTCTACATTCAGTGGTATCGGCTGCGGTCGTTCTGGAACTTCAGCGACCGGCTGCACTCGTCGCTGCAGATCGATCCGAACTGGCCCCATCCGGAGCGCGCTGTCAACGAGACCAACGATCGCCACCGGGTATTTCTCACCAAGTACATCAAGGGGCAGCTCGGCGATCGGACCGATTTGCTGGACGCCTGTCTGCCGGACTATCCGCCCTACGGTAAGCGTCCGCTAATCGATAACCGCTGGTTCCAGACGATGTGCCGTGACGATGTCACGCTGGTCACCGAAGCGGTAGATCGGGTAAACGGCGAGAACGTCGTGACCCGCTCGGGAGTCGAAGTGCCGGCCGACGTGATCGTGCTGGCAACCGGTTTTAAGGTTTTGCAGTTCCTCTGGCCTATGGACATCGTCGGAAAATCGGGCACGACGCTGCGTGAGCAGTGGGGTCTCAACGATGCCCGGGCATACCTTGGAGTGACCGTCCCGGACTTTCCGAACTTCTTCGTCGTCAACGGCCCGAACACCAATGCCGGCCACGGCGGAAGTGCGATCCACGCCACCGAATTTCAGGTCCGCTACATAATGCAGGCGATCCGCCATCTAGTGGTCAGCGAGACCGCCGCGGTCGAGGTGGATCGTAGCGCGTACGCACAGTACAACGAAGAGCTCGATGAAGCCTTGGCGCAAATGATCTGGTCGCATAAGGGGATGACCACCTACTACCGCAATGATGCCGGTCGCATCGTTGTGAGCAGTCCGTGGAGGTACGTCGACTACTGGGAACGGCTTCACGAGTTCGACCCAAGCGACTATCACGAAGTAATAGCTTCGTCTGAGGCTGCGGAGTTGTCCGCCTAGGCGGCCCCGACGATTCGTCGGCGATGAGGTTGAAGATCGATGGTTGCTGACACTGGCACCATGTTCACAACGGGCAAAGAGGAACAGGCGATTCGCGATGCTGTCGCTCATGTTTGGCGCTAGTTTCGAATCAGTATTCGAGAACACTTAGTAGACTTGGTGTGTGGCGAATCCGGCTGCTGTGCCTGTGGTGTTGACCGACGACGAGCGCGAGCAGTTGCGGGGTTGGGCACGCAGACCGAGCAGTGCGCAGGCGTTTGCGACGCTCACGGATCATCCCTGCCTGCGAAGGAGATTCGAGTAATACCCAGATCGCTAGCAATTGGGGGTGGCGCAGGGAATGGCGGTCAAGTGGCGTCGATGACTTCGGCTCGCCTGCAGAGGGTTTCGGACTACCGGGGTTTGAGGCCGAGGCGCCGTCGCCAGTCGTGCATTTCGAGCAGACGGAGCACTCGGGCCGTGAGCTTGCCCTTCCTCGGCGAGTACGGGTACCAGTGTGCCTCGTTGCTGAGGTTCACCCGCTCGTTGAGGAAAGCCTGCTGGCGGCAGTATTTACGGATCCCGTTCGGGCCGCCGAACCGATGACCGAGGCCCGATTCCTTCCAGCCGCCCATCGGCAGCGGGAACTGGAAGACGTTGGCCATCGCGTTGTTGATGTTGACCCCGCCCGTCTCCAGGCGGGTGCCCACCCGCTCGGCGCGCTCCTTGGACATGGTCCACACGCTGCCGCCCAGCCCGTAATGGCTGTCGTTCGCCAGTTCGATGGCTTCGTTCTCATCGGTGACCTTCATGATCGGCAGTAGTGGGCCGAAGGTCTCGTCGCGCATACAGGCCATCGTGTGGTCGACGCCCACCAGGATCGTCGGCGGGAAGAACAGGCCCTTGTCCGCGCGCTTGCCGCCGGTCAAAACCTTGGCGCCCTTGGCGACTGCGTCGGCGACCTGACGTTCCACCAGTTCTAGCTGGGTCTGGGTGGCCATCGCGCCGACGTCGGTCGCGAAGCTGCCCTGCGGGTCATGGCCCTGGCGCACCTTGCTGACCCCATCGACCAGACGGGACACGAATTCGTCGTAGATCGGCTCCTCGACGTACACCCGCTCTACGGCGATGCATGACTGGCCAGAGTTGAATAGCCCACCCCAAATGGCGCCGCGGATCGCGCGGTCGAGCGGCGCGTCCGACAGCACGATCATCGCGTCCTTGCCGCCGAGCTCGAGGCTGGCGGGGATGAGGCGCTCCGCGCAGCGGACACCGATGCGCCGGCCGGTCGCGGTGGAACCGGTGAACTGCACCATGTCCACCAGATCGACGACCGCGCCGCCCGTTCCACCCCGCCCTGTCGCGCAGCCCAGCACCTTTGGTGCGCCGATTTCCTCGTTCCAGCCCCGGACACATTCCGCCCACGCGAGCGGCGTCTCCTCGGAAGGTTTGGTCAGTACCGCGGCGCCGGCCATCAGGGCGCCGGGCACGTCCATGAAGGGCATCCCCAGCGGGTAGTTCCACGGGGTGATGACGCCGACGAGCGGGTAGGGCCGGTACTTGACCCGCAGTTCCTTGGTCAGCGACGCCGGGCCATGCGGCATCCGGGTCTCGTCGGCCAGGAACTCCTCGCCATGCTTGGTGCAGTAATTGATGACCTCCATGCAGACCAAGAGCTCGATTTGCGCGTCGCCCCAGGACTTTCCGGCTTCGCGGTGCACCAGCCCGAGGATGTGGTCCTGATTGTCGACGATCCAGTCGAGCCACTTGCGCAGATGACGGGCCCTGGCCTTCGGCCCTAGCGCCTCCCACGCGGGTTGGGCCGCGCGCAGTTGATCGGCGAGCGCGCGGACCTCGTCCGCGGACTGGTCGGGCACGGTGCCGACCAGGTTCCCGTCGGCGGGGTTGCGGACCTCGACGAACCCACCTGCGGGTGGGGCCTGGGTGCTGCCTGTGGTCTTATCCTCGGTAGTCGTCATGGTGTCGGTCCTCGCTGACGGTGTCGGTTCCAACAAATATTATTGAGTATGCGCGTCTCAATACACAAAGTCACTGGGCTGCGGGAGAAGCCGCGAGCGAGCGCTGATATCCGAGGATTGCCTTGTTCATGTTCATCGCGATGGCGCCGACGACCTCGTCTCCGCGTAGCGCCTCGACTAACAGCGAGGGCTTCTCGGCGTTGTCCCAGTCTTCGGACACGACTGTGAAGCGGTCGGCCGCGCGCAGATATCCGGCGGACTTGATTTTGACGTTGTACTGATCGGACCAGAAGGCCGGCACCGAATTCAGCGGTCGCCGCTCGGCCGGCTCTGCTAGCAGGTTCGCCGAAGCGCAGTCCGCCATGTCCCTGGCGTTGGACCAGTGTTCGATGCACACGGGGGTCGTGCCGTGTCGGTGTGGCCATGCCGCGCCGTCGCCGGCGGCGGTCACACCGGGAA
>CAVPVJ010000001.1:0-270274 GCA_963709125.1 uncultured Actinomycetota bacterium | reverse complement strand
ACCTTCTTGGCGCAACCGATCGGCGTCAGCGCGGGGCCGACCTGGGGGTCTCTCTCCCGCGGTTCACCTGACCGCACGCGACCGTTCCGGCCGATCTTTCCTGAGCTGCCCGTGACGACCACTTTCACGGTGGGGGCCAACCCTGATCGCGCAATCTCAACGTGATCATGCGCGCGGTGGTCAATGGCACCAGTCCGGCGAAGCCGATCAGGACGGCGTCGAGCCAGTCGCCGTAGACGGCGACAGCCACGGCGCCCAGGACACAGACAAGCGTCGCGAGATATCCGAGCCGGCGGATCACGCGCTTCACCGAAGGTCCCATGGATTCGGTGGGTCCCGATGGTGGAATCCCCGCATTCATGATGTCCCGTCCAGGTTCGCGCATGATTCCTGGAGAACGCCTTGCTCGATGAACTTGTCGATCTCGGATTCGGTCAAGCCGAGCAGCTCGACGGCGATTGCCCTGGTCTGTTCGCCCTGGCGCGGTGCGGGGCGAAGTGGTGGATCGGCGATCGTGGAGAACGTCGCAGGGCGCCGTTCCGTGGGAAGTGGACCCAGCCGCGGCTGGCTCAGGGTGGCAAAGGTCTGGCGCGCCATCAGATGTGGGTCGACCAGCAGCTCGGCGGGGCGCAGCATGGCTGCGGCGGGCACGCGGACTGACTGCAACGCGGTCATCACGTCATGCGGTGGTTGATGCCGCGTCCAGTCGGTCAGACGGTTCTCGATCCGATCCCGATGGTGCAGCCGCCCGTTGGGTGTCGCGAGCGCCGGGTCGTCGGCCAGGTCTGGAGCGTCGATGATATGGCACAGGCTCTTGAATTGATTGCCATCGGTGACGGTGACCACGCACCACTGATCGTTGCCTGCGCACTGGTAAACCCCCCACGGGGCATCGACGTTCCCGGTGTTCCCCTGTGCGGCGACGCTGCCGGGGACCAGGGATTCCAGCCCGAACAGTGCCCCGAACTGGCTCAGAATTACCTCGGCCTGGGCGACGCTGGCGGTGCCGCCGATGCCGGTGCGGTTGCGTCGCAGCAGCACCGCCAGCGCAGCGATCGCGCCGATGCGCCCGGCGACGTGATCGGGATAGACGGTGACGCTGTCGCAAAAGCCTTCGGGGTCCTCGGGATAACGCCAGAGGCTGGTCACCCCGCTGACGGCGCGAACCAGCGGACCGTATCCCATCCGGCGCGCCGCGGGACCCGAGTTGCCCAGCGCACTGGAATCGATCAGGACGATACCGGGGTTGACGGTTTTCAGTGTGTCGTAAGTGATTCCGAGTGATTCAAGCGTTCCGGGTTTGAAGTTGCTCAGGATGACGTCGCTATGGGCGGCCAGTCGCAGAATCAGGTCGTTGCCCTCCGCGGTACGCAGATCGATTCCAAGGCTACGTTTGTTGCGGTGACCCCAGGCGAACGAGGCGCTGATTCCGGAGGGTCCGGTCTGGCGTGCGCCGTCGGGAAACGCGGTGCTCTCGATCTTGATGACGTCGGCACCCAGATCCGCAAACAGTCGGCCGGTTTCGGCGCCGACGACGATCACACCGAGGTCGAGGACGCGTAGCCCACGAAGCGGGGCGGCACCGGTGTCGGCCGCGTGCCGGCCCTGAGTTGCGGGCTCGGGCGCGGCACCGAACGTGGGTGATGAGTTCGCTACGGCGGGGGCCGGGTGCCGTAAACCCGCTGTGAACGAGTTGATTTCGATGAATCCGCGAGCGATCTGGGCGGTGCGGCCGTCGGGCAGGTCGACGTCGATCCACGATCGACGTGCCGCGAAGTGTGGATTGGCCAGGACGTCGCCGGCAGGGTTCACCGCTTCGATGGGCACGCCGTAGCGCATGCCTTCATCCAGTAGCTGCTGTGTCGGCCTGGTCTTGAACAATGCGGCAACGAGCGCGTCCAAGCGCTGCGCGTTCTTGAATCGCTGTGCGGTGCTGTCGAATTTGGGGTCGGCGAATTCGGCGGGTTCGCCGAGCCAGGTGAACAGGCCGCGCCATTGTCGTTTGGCGAGCACGCAGATCCGGACGTGTCCGTCGGCGGCGGCGAAGATCGGGTACATGTGCCGTGCGTCGGGCCGGCCGGCCGGTAGGTCACTGGCGGTGGCCCCGGACATCGCGGTGCCGGCCATGCCGAAGGCTGGGTCCAGCGAGTGCACGACAGCTTCGAGGATGGACAGGTCGATGCGTTCGCCGATTCCGGTGCGCTGTGCCTTCCAGTACCCCACCAGGGTGGCCCAGGCCGCCTGGATGCCGGCGTGTTCGTCGGGAAGTCGACCCGGCGGCATCAGCGGGGGCTGGCCCGGGTTCCCGGACCGGGCGAGCACTGAGCTGAGCGCCAGGTAGGTCCACTCAGTGGCGGCCCAGTCGCGGTAGGGTCCGGTCTGCCCGAACGGGGTGATCGAGGTAATGACCAACCGCGGGTTGCGGTCGTGCAGCGTCGTGATCGGCATGCCGGCGTTCTCGAGTGCGCCAGGGGCGAGGCTCTCGATCATGATGTCGGCCGCGGCCACCAGCGTCAGCAGTTCTTCGCGTCCGGTTGGGGCAGTCCAGTCGATCACCGCACTACGTTTGTTGGCATGTCGGGTTGTGAAGCTCAGGCTGGCACCGCCGACGACCGGCGGGGCGCTGCGTGATCGCGCGCCTTCGGGCGGTTCGATCAGCACAACGTCGGCGCCGAGATCGGCGAGCAGCCGACCGCAGGTAGCGCCGAGATCATCGGTGAGATCGAGCACGCGAACACCGGACAGCGGTAGGTCGGCGGTGTCTGTCAACGGGATCACCTTGGCATCGCCAGTGGCTTCTCGCCTGCCTGCAGCCAGTCGACCACTAGGTCACCGCACCTGCGATTTTGAGGTCGATGAGTGTGTCATCGTCGGCTCCGAGTTCACGCAGGATTTCGTCGGTGTGTTCGGCGAACTGTGGGGCGCGGGTCATCCGAACCGGGGCGTTGTCGAATTTGACCGGGTTGGCGACAAGCTTTTGTGGCTGGCCGTCGGCATCGATGAGGCCGACAATCCGCCCATTGGCGGTCAACGCGTCATCGTTGGCGATCTCCCACGGTGACTGCACAAGTGCCCATTGGCCTTCGATTCCGGTCAGAGCGTCGATCCATTCGGCAACGGTTCGCCCGGCGATGATCTCGGCGACCAGCGCGGCCGCGGCAGTATAGTTCGTCATGATCGACTGGGCGTCGGTGAAACGCGCATCAGTGGCCAGTTCGGGATGTCCGGCGGCGGTGACGAATTCGGCCCAATACCGTCCGGGCTGCAGCATGGACAGCTGGATCCACCGGGAGTCCGAGGTCTGGTAATTCCCGACGAGCGGGTTGCCGACGATCGCTTCGCGGGGGTTGATCTGCGGGATAGGTCCGTTGTTGAACAGAGCCTGGTTGACGGTGAACTGGGTGGCCCAGGCGCCGACGGCGATCAGCGAGACGTCGATGACCGAGGTTTGTCCAGTCGTCGCCCGAGCGAACAATGCCGCCGCAATGCCGCCGGCGATCGTCATTCCGCCGAGTGAGTCTCCGTATCCCCCTGAGGGCATGAAGGTGGGGTAATCCGCGCCTGGCGGAGTGGAGCCGTAGGCGCTGCCGCCGCGCGCCCAGAACGCGGTGGCGTCGTACCCGCCCTTATCGGATTCGTCGCCTTCGGTGCCGAAGCCGCTGCCGGTGACGTAGACGATGTGGGGATTGATGGCGCGGATGGCGTCGAGGTCGATGCCGAGCCTGCGACACGCGCCGGGCAGGAAGTTGGTCAGGAACACGTCGCTTTTCTTGACGAGTTCTTCAAGTACCCAGCGAGATTCGGGTTTGTCAAGGGCCAGGCCGATGCTGCGCTTGCCGCGGTTCGGGCCTTCCATCACCGGGGAGAAGGTGGATCCCTCGCGGGAGGCGGCGTGCCCGAGTACTCGGACCAGTCCGCGCTGGGCGTCGCCGGTTTCAGCGTGCTCCACCTTGATGATTTCTGCACCCCAGTCCGCCAGCACGGCACCGGCCGCTGGGACGAAAGTGAACTGGGCGACCTCGAGAACTCGGATGCCTTCCATCGGTCGATCCATGGCGGTCTCCTCGCTGAGTAGATGGTGGAGCGGTGGGTCTATCCGGTGGGGCAGCGGTCCGTCTCCGCGGCCCGATAGGGGTGGTCGACGCCGGTCATGGGTCGCCAAGCTTCAACGAGTGCAGCGCATCTCGAATCTCGTCGGGGATGGCGACGGGTCCGTCGTCGTTCACCGCAACCAGTACCGTGTCGCACACACTGATGCATGTTCCCTCGATAAACAGCGCCGAGGACGCAACAAATGAGGTGCGTCCGATCCGGCCGATGCCGATGGCGGTGTCAATGATGGCGGGCCAGCGCGCCTCAGCGAGGAAATGGACGACATTCTGTGACGTAACCAGGCGCAGCTGCCGGGTTTTTATATCGTAGACGCCGGGAATTGCCCGCGCGTTCAACGTGGCGCGGGCATTCTCGTGCAGTGACTCCAAGGCTAGATTGTTGATGTGACCGTTGGCGTCCATGTCAGCGAAGCGGGCAGCGACGCGAACCACGACGGGATACAACTCCGGTCGCCGGCGGGCAGGATGGGGTCGAGCCGTCGTTTCCACCAACCCGGCGTCTGCCTCAAACCGATCACTCATCTGCAGGCCAGGTCCATGCAAGTCCGCCAAGGCCATTGGTCGTCACCGGCTCCGCACCGACGACGGCCGGCGTACGCGGGTCGAGAGCGGCTGCGGTCACAATCAATCCTCGCGTTTGGGTGGCGGTTGAAGAACGAACAGTTCCGTGCTGCCACCACCGTTCCACTTATCTTACTTAGAATACTAAGTTGGTAGCCGAGTGGGTGCGGTTACATGTTAGAAGGCCGAGCGATGGAGGCCGCCATCAACCGCAATGTAATGGCCGGTCAGGTAGCCGGCCTGCGTTGAGCACAGGTAGGTAATCGTTGATGCGATTTCAGCCGGGTTGCCGAGTCGCCCGGCAGGGACGCCGGCGACGTCGATGAGCCAGCGCCGGCGGGCGTCGTCGTCGGTGAGGCTTTCGTGGGTCGACAGGTACCAGTCGGTGGTTTTCGTGGCGATCCATCCCGGGGCGACGGTGTTGATGGTTATCCCGAACTGCGCGTACTCGTCGGCAACGCTCTTGAGTAGTCCAACGGTTGACGGCCGGGTTGCGTTGGCGACGGTATGCGGTGGAGTCTTCTGCGGTTCCTTGGCGGTCGCGGATCCGATATGGACGTAGCGTCCCCAGCCGTCCGCCTGCATGGCGGGGAGCACCGCGCGCAAGATGTGGACCTGGCTCAGCGTGTAGGCCCGGTAGGAGTCGACGTAGTCCTCGGCGCGGGTAATTTCGGCGAAGAAGCCGCGGACGTGGAAGTCGGCCTGGGTGATGACAATTGATGGCGGTCCGAGCTGCTCTCCGACTGCCGCAATGGCAGATTCGATGCCTGCTTGTGTGCTCATATCCGCGCTCACGCCGACTGCCTCGCCGCCAGCGTCGGTGATCGCGGCGACAGCGGTGTCAATGTGACGTTGCGTGCGAGCCACGACCGCTACTCGGCATCCCTCGCCCGCCAGCGTCTTCGCTACCTCGTAGCCGATGCCCTTGCTGCCTCCGACGACTAGGGCGGTGCGGGTGGCGATGCCGTAATCCACAGTCAACCTCGGTACTCAGAGTGGTGTTCATTGCACAGTAGCCGGATCGCCGTTCGGCAAGAATAATGCATTGACATTAATCTTGGTCGCTGAGATGCTGGCGTGGCATGCGTCACAACGCGCCCTGCAGCAGAGATCTGTCAGCACACCGTAGGAGCGAATATGCCGGAGCAAGCCGGTCCGACGTCGGACGGCCCACTGGCCGGTCTACTGGTCATTGACCTGTCGACCACCCTGCCCGGAGCTCAGGCCACCCAGTTCCTCGCCGACTGCGGCGCCGAGGTGATCATGGTCGAGCCGTCCGACGGCAGTCCGCTGCGCGAGCTCGCCGGCTGGCCGGCGTTGCTGCGTGGCAAGCGCAGCGTGACACTCGACCTGCACGACGACGCTGATCTCGACCGGTTGCGGGCGCTGCTGCGGCGCGCCGACGTGATGGTCAACACCCTGCGGCCCACCGCCGCCGAGCGGCTCGGTCTGAAGCCCGAGTTGCTCGCGGAGCGCTACCCGCGGTTGGTAGTCGCGAATATCACCGGCTGGGGTTCGACAGGACCGTTCCGCAATTACAAGGGCTGGGAAGCGCTGGTGATGGCCAAGACCGGCGTCATGCACGAGAAACGTGGGCTCGCGCATCGACCGGGGCCGGCTTTCATCACCGCGGCCTATGCGTCCTGGGGTGCGGCCCACGCCGCCGTCCAGGGTGTGCTGGCCGCATTGCTCGAGCGGGAGACAAGCGGGCGCGGCCAGACGGTCGAGACCAACCTGGTGACCGGCATGGGATCGATGGATCCCTACAACTGGTTCTACGAAATGGTGCTGGACCGGTACCCGGGCGCCTTCGAGCCGATGGACTCGGCGTACGACGATCAGGGGCGTCCGCAGGCCTACCTCATCTACGCGCTTTTGGTGTGCCCCACCAAGGACGGGCGATGGCTGCAGTTCGCCCAGGTTTCGCCCAGGCTCATTGGAGCCTGGCTCACCGAGCTGGACCTGATGGGGGAGATCGCCAACCCGAAATGGCAGGGGTTCCCCATGCTGCCGACGGCCGAGCTGCGGACCGAGTGGTGGGACATGATGATCGAGCGGGTGGGGGCTCGCACGCTCGCCGAGTGGCAGCAAGCGATGACCGAGAACCTCGATCTGAGCGGAGAGCTGTTTCGCTCGCCCGATGAATCGCTGGACCACCCGCAGACCGCGCACGAAGGGCGCGTCGCCACCGTGATCGATCCCGACCTGGGGCCCGTCCGGCAGCCGTCGACGCTCATTCACGCCGACGGGAAGCCGTTGACTGCGCTGCGGCCGGCGCCGCGGCTCGGCGAACACAACGACTCGATCATTTTCGAGCGGGCGGGCGACGGCACGCCACCCGCACCGGACCGCGTCCACGAGGCGGCACCGCTGGCGGGCGTGACGGTGCTGGAGTTCGGCAGCATGTTCGCCGGACCGTATGGCGCGACGCTGCTCGCCGACCTGGGGGCTCGCGTGATCAAGGTCGAGCCGCTGGAGGGCGACAACATCCGGAGCCTGGTGGCCTTTCCCGAGGCGGGCGGGGCGAAGGTGTTGCAGGGCAAGGAAAGCGTCGCCATCGACTTCACCAAGCCTGAGGGCCTCGAGCTGGTCTACGAACTCGCCAAACGGTCCGACATCGTGCTGCAGTGCTTTCGCGGGAAGGCGGCCGAACGGGCCAGGATAGACGAGGCCTCGCTCAAAGCGGTCAACCCCGAGCTGGCGTTCGTGACGACCTCGGGTTACGGCGTTGACGGCCCGTTTGCGCACCGGGCCGCCTACGCGCCGTCCGTCGGCGCTGCGTCCGGCCTGGCGCTGGTCGACAGCCACGACACCGGCGAACCACCCACTGACTTGGATGACCTGCACCGCAGAGCGGTCAAGCTCCACGCGGGCGGCGCCGTCCCTGCAGTGCAATCTGACGGGATCGCGGCGCACGGTGTCGGTTCGGCGCTGATGGTCGCGCTGTACGCCAAGCGGATGGGACGTCGGCTGCCCAACGCGGTCACCACGATGCTCGGCACCGTGCAGCAGGCGATGATCCCGTACAACGCGAGCTACGCATCGCGCCCGTCGATCAAGGCGGCCGATGACGAACTCTTCGGGATGAGCGCCCTCTACCGGATGTACCGAGCGGCCGACGGCTACGTCTTCCTGGCCGCACCGCTGCCGCACGAATGGCCCGCCCTGGCGAAGGCCATGTCGCCGTATGTCGACCTGCATGCCGATGAGCGGTTCGTTGACGCCCACTCCCGCGCCAACCACGACGACGATCTCATCGCGGCGCTGACACCGGTGTTCGCCACCAAGACCAAGCTGGAGTGGGAGCACGAGTTGACCGCCCAGGACGTCGGGTGCGTCGAGGTGGTGGAGGCCAACTCCGAGCTGGTGCTGCAGACCGACCCGTACTTCGAGGCCGGCTACGCGGTTGCGGCGCATAGCCCGATCTTCGAGGAGCATCGTCGGCTCGCACCGCTGTGCCGGTTCTCGCGATCACGGACACGGGCCGATGCGGGATGCACCATCGGGCAGCACACCGATGCGGTGCTGCGCGAAATCGGACTGGACGAGGCCGCGATCGCCGACCTGAGGGCCAGGGAGATCGTCGGCGGCTAACCGTCCCGCGCGAGCAGACGCAAAATCGCCTTCGCGTCGGCGTGTCGCGGCGATTATGTGTCTGCTCGCGAGGGGGGGTGGTCGTGTTCGGCGATCAGCGCGCGGGTCTCGTAGGACACCGGGGCCGTCAGCATTCCGACCCAGGTGTCCACGTAGTTGTGCAGCTGCGCTTCGCTGAGTCCGTGCCCGGCGCGGGCGGTGGCGGCCAGAACGTTGACCAGGCTGATGTACAGCTGGAATGTCCGGCCGCGCCGGATCCGCTCGGGCAGGTCCTGCAGCGCGGCGTCGACCAGTTCTTCCAGCTTCTCCTGCGTCCAGTCGTCGTCGAGGTGATCCGGCCAGTAGTCGCTGCGGGCCCGCGGATCCTCGGCAAGCCGGGCCAGGAAGGGCGCGAACATCTCGCCGGCGGCGATGCTGTTGGCCAGCGGGCGCACCAGCAGCCACACCACGGCGCGCGGGTCTGCCTCCTTGCCCTGCTCGCGCATGCTCGCGAGCATCTCCTGGCGGTCGATCCCGAGGGACGCCTGACGGTACGAGATCAGCGCACGGATCAGCCCCTCGCGGGAGCCGAAGTGGTAACGGATCACCGAGGTGTTGGACTGCCCTGCCGCCTGCTGGATCTCGCGCAGCGTCACCGCTTCGATGCCCGCGGGTGGCGAACAGCCGCTCGGCGACCTCCATCAACATCACCCGGGTCGACTCGCCCGAGGCGTTGCGCCTGCGCGCGCCCGCGGCTGACTCAGTTCCCAGCTCCGTCATGGTCCCTCCCGGTTCGCCTCAGTTCTACCGGTGTCGCACCGCCTAACAAATAATAATGCCTAGCCATTAAAATTACTGGACTTGCCGTAGATCAGCTGGCATCATTCGAGTGAGCAATCGGACGCACGGAGGATCCAATGGGCATGATCTGGACGAACTCGGGCGACTCCCACTTCCTGGAGCCCGATGACCTGTGGCAGTCCCGCTTGCCCAAGCGCCTCGCTGAGCTGACGCCGCGCGCGGAGAAGGATCCCGACGGGGAGTACGAGACCGTTTCGGTGGACGGGCAGATCTTCAGGCGCAAGTTGCCGTCCTCGGCGTTGGTGGCCTTTGCCGAGTTGAGTTCGAAACCGCAGGGTATTCGCGACGCGAAGGCTCGGTTAGGGGACCTCGACAAGGAGGGCGTCTGGGGCGAGGTGATCTTTCCGTCTCTGGGCATGTGGGGCTCGACCTTTCGCACCCCGGAACTGCTCAAGGCGTGCATGCGCGCCAGTAACGAGTGGGCGCTCGAGGAGATCTGCGCGGTGTCGCCGCGGTACGTAGTCACGGCGCAGGTGTCAACGCTGGTGGTCGAGGATGCGGTCGAGGAGTTGTGTTGGGCGGCGGGCAAGGGCTTTAAAGCGGTGTTCTTGCCGACGACACCTCACCCCAGTGCGCCTGACTGGCACCGCAACGAGTGGGAGCCGTTCTGGGCGGCGGCCGAAGAAGCGGGCATGGTGATCGCGTTCCACATCGGCACCGACCCGGTAGATGTGGCGGCCGGCAACAGCGCGACCGGTGGCGCAGGCCAGGTCTACCGCGGCCCGGGTGGCGCCATCATGAACTACGCCGAGACGACGTTCTCCGGACAGCGGGCGGCGATGAAGATGGTCGCCTCCGGAGCGTTGGATCGACACCCGGACCTTCGGGTGCTGATCTCCGAGGGCGGCGCCACCTGGGTGCCATTCCTGGGCGACCGGATGGTCGAGGGTTACCGCCAACACCACATGGCGGTGCGACCAAAACTCAGTCGCAGTCCCAAAGAGATTCTGTACAGCCAGGTCTACGCGTCATTCCAGCACGACGAGACGGCGGTCGCCGCCTACGAGCACATGGGCTACAAGAACGTGATGTTCGGCAGCGACTACCCGCACATGGAGGGCACGTTCGGCCATACCCAGGACACCCTCAAGGGACTCTTCGACGGCGTGAGCGATGAGACCCGGCTGCGCATCACCCAGGGCACGTTCTACGAACTTTTCCCCGACGTACCGTCCATCCCGGCCGAAAGCTTCTGAGCGCGTGCCGAAAACAACGGGCTTGCGCGACGTAGCCATCGTCGGCATCGGTGCCACGCCCTACTACAAGCGCGGCGGGTCGTTACCCAAGTCGATCACCGAGTTGGCCGGCGACGCAATCCTGGCCGCGTGCGCGGACGCCGGCGTACCCATCACCGACATCGACGGGTTCGCCTACTACTCGGGTGCCAGCGCGGGCTACACCGAGAAGATGGACACCGCCGACTTCGTTGAAACCCTCGGGATTCCCGAGATCCGGTTCACCGCCGCGCTGACCTCGGGCGGGGGTGGCTCGGCGGGCGCGATCGGGCTGGCGCGTGCAGCTATCGTCGCCGGCGACGCCTCGGTAGTGGTCACCGTGATGGCGCTGCAACAGGCCAAACAACGTCTGGGCTCGGTGTTCTCAGCGATTGACCCCGATCCGATCAACTCGTTCCTGCAACCGTCCGGCCTTTCCGGGCCCGGTCAGTTGATGTCCGTACTGGCGCGCAGGCACATGCACCTGTACGGCACCCGCCGCGAGGCGTTCGCCGAGGTCGCACTCTCCACGCGGGCCAACGCGATCAACAGACCGAAGGCCATGCACCGCCAGCCGCTCACGCTGGACGACTACTTCAGCGCCCGGATGATCGCGGAACCCCTGTGTCTCTATGACTTCTGTCAGGAGACCGACGGCGCGGTCGCGGTCATCACCACCAGCATGGACCGTGCCAAGGACTTGAAGCAGCCGCCGGTGCCGGTGGTAGCGGCCGCCCACGGTGGCGTCCGCGACTGGGGGAGGGCCTTCGCCTGGATGGGGATGCCCGACGAATACTTCGCCTCCTCGGGCAATGCGCCCATCGCCAAGCGGCTCTATCAGCAGGCCGGCATCACCGCGGCCGACATCGACGTGGCCCTGCTCTACGACCACTTCACCCCGATGGTGCTCATGCAGCTCGAGGACTACGGGTTCTGCGGCAAGGGGGAGGGCGGCGAGTTCGTCGAGAGCGGAGCGATCCGCTACGACGGCGGCTCGATTCCGGTCAACACGCACGGCGGTCAGCTCTCCGAGGCCTACATCATCGGGATGACCCACATCATGGAAGGAGTCGAGCAGATGCGCGGCACCGCCATCAATCAGGTCGCCGACGCCGAGTTGGCTCTGGTCACAGGCGGTCCCGCTAGTCTGCCCGTCAGCGGTCTGATCCTGGGACGCGCCGCATGAGTGCCGCCGCCGTCGACGAAGATCCCGGCAGGGCCGGGATTGAGGAGCGGCGCAGATGAGCACCGCGGTCACCCTGGCCACCACCATCCCCGGCGAGCACGTCCGCATCGCGGTCAACAAGGACACCGAGCCATTCTGGGTTGCAGCACAGGAACATCGGCTGGTCGCGCCGCAGTGCGCCGACTGCCATACCTTCCGCCTGCCCCCGACACCGTTCTGCCCCAACTGCCAATCAAAGGCGGTGAACTGGGTCGAACTCAGCGGACAGGCCGTCGTCTACAGCTTCGCCGTCGTGCACGGCTTCCCCGGCATGCCCGACCTCATCCTGGTGCCGGCCGTACTGGATCTGCCCGACGCACCCGGCGCCCGGCTGGTGTCCAACATCGTCGACGTCGCACCCTCCGACGTCACGATAGGAATGACTGTGCACGTTGACTTTTCACCGATCTCCGATGGCTGGATGCTGCCCGTCTTCCGAGTCGCCCACGACGGCAACGGGTAACGCCATGGCCGATGACAGCGCTCTGCACGAAAAACCCCTGGAGTTCCTCACCAGCATCGCCAACACCGGCGGATCGTGCGGCGGCCAGGCGATCCTGCCCGTCAACGGTCACTTCCGCTGTACGTGCTCGTGCGGCGACTGGGACATCGACGTCGACGATCCACAAGAAGGCTTGCGGCAGGCCCGTATTCACACCGGCAGTGCGTTGAGCTAGACCCTAAGGAGCTGGAATCATGGGGAATCTGGAGGGCAAAGTAGCCTTCATCACCGGGGCCGCCCGCGGCCAGGGCCGTGCGCACGCGGTCCGGCTGGCGGCCGACGGGGCAGACATCATTGCGCTGGACATCTGCCATGACATTGACTCGATCGACTACCCGAACGCGAGTCCGGACGATCTCGACGAGACCGTGAAGCTCGTCGAGAAGGAGGGCGGGCGAATCGTGGCACGTCAGGCCGACGTACGCGACGCCGACGCCGTCGAACAGGTCGTCGCAGACGGCCTCGCCGAATTCGGGCGCCTCGACATCGTGATCGCGAACGCCGGTGTCGTTCGACTGAGTCCGGGCGGGGACCGGCGGCAGACATTCCGCGACATCATCGACGTCAACCTGATCGGCGTGTGGAACACCGTGGAGGCCACCACCCCGGCCCTGATCGACGGCGGCCGTGGCGGGTCGATCGTCATCACGTCGTCGAGTGCCGGACTCAAGGGCACCGGCACCGATCGCGCCGGCGGACAGGCGTACACAGCTTCCAAACGCGGTTTGGTCGGCTTGATGCAGGTGTGGGCAAACGAACTGGCGCAGTATTCCATTCGCGTGAACACGATTCACCCTACCGGCGTCGCGACGGGCATGGTGATGAACGAGACGATGGCGGCGTTGTTCGAAGCGGGGGATACCGCCGTGAGCGCGATGCAGAACGCATTGCCGATCCCGATCCTGATGCCCGAGGACATCGCCAACGCGGTGGCATTCCTGGTGTCCGACGAGGCGAAGTTCATCACCGGCACCGCCTGGCCGCTCGACGCCGGCTTCGCAGTCCGCTAACTATCCGAGAGGAAGTCAGCGATGACGAGCTCAGTCGACGTGGAACGTCCCAGCGGTCGAATTGCGCATCGGTGCGGAGCGGCTGTCCATCGGCTCCGGCGGCATGCACCAGCACGTCGATCCCGCCACCGGCCGGCCTGACGCCGAAGTTCCGCTCGCCGGACCCGCCGAGGTGGATCGGGCAGCGGAGGCCGCCCATGCGGCCTATCTGAGTTGGCGGCAGACCAAGCCGGCCGACCGTCGTCGGATGCTGATGCGCCTCGCCGACCTGATCGAAGCTCACACAGAAGATTTCGGACGACTGGCCGCGCTGGACAATGGCACTCCGGCCGCCGGTGCGGCGGCCATGATCCCGATAGCAGTGGAGTGGACCCGCTACTACGCCGGCTGGGCGGACAAGATCAGCAGTGAGGTGACCGCGACGCTGCGTGCGGACGGCGAGTTCAGTTACACGTTGGCACAGCCATGGGGGGTCATAGGCGCCATCATTACCTGGAACGGTCCGCTGGTATCGCTGGCGATGAAGGTGCCCGCGGCTTTGGCTGCAGGCAACACGGTGGTTATCAAGCCCTCGGAGCTCACGCCGTTCACCGCGGGACTCTTTGCGGATCTGGCGACCGAGGCAGGCGTCCCCGACGGCGTAATCAATGTGGTGCCAGGCGGTCCTGAGGCCGGAGCCGCGTTGGTCGAACACCCTCTGGTGAAAAAGATCAGCTTTACCGGCGGACCAGAGACGGCCCGCAAGATCCTGCGGTCCTGCGCCGACCTCATCAAACCGGCGGTGATGGAGCTCGGCGGAAAGTCGGCCAACATCGTGTTCGGCGATGCCGACCTCGATACCGCCTGCGGCGTTGGAACCATGTTCTCGGTCGGAATACTCAGCGGGCAGGGGTGTGCCTTTCCCACTCGAATGATCGTCGAGCGGTCAGTGTATGACGAGGTGATCGACCGGGTGCGAACACTTGCGGGCTTCGTGAAAGTGGGCAACCCCTTCGCGCCCGAGACCGTTGCCGGGCCCGTCGTCAGCGAGGAAGCGCTCAACCGGATCATGGGAATGATCGAGCGCGCTAAGGCGGACGGTGCCCGGTTGATCACCGGGGGCGAACGCATCGGTGGCGACCTCGCCGGCGGTTACTACCTCGAGCCAACCGTGTTCGCTGATGTCGCCCCGAATTCCGAGCTGGCTCAGCGGGAGGTATTTGGACCGGTATTGGCAGTCATCCCGTTCGACGATGACGACCACGCCATCGAGATAGCGAACAGCACTCCCTATGGGTTGTCGGGATACGTGTTCACCAACGACCTGCGCCGCGCGCACCGGGTGGCCGAGGAACTCGAGACCGGCGAAGTCCTCATCAACGGGGCCGCCAACCTCGGTGTCACCCGGCCCTTCGGCGGAATCGGGATCAGCGGGATGGGCAAGGAAGGCGGACGGCAGGGGCTCGAGGAGTTCCTGCACATCAAGACTGTCAGCATGGCCTGAGCGCAATGGCCGAGAGTCGCGGCCCCGGTTGCGTTGAGCTTCGATGTCACCGCAAGCATCGGGTCCGGCGAGCAGCTGGTGCAGCGAGCATGGCTGTTCCTGCCGGAGCGCCCCGCGGATGCGCTCGCCGTACTGCTGTGTCTGGCAGGAGGCACATACGACAAGCACTACTGGCACATCGACATCAACGGCCATCCCGGGTACAGCTTCGGCCAGCATCTGGCTGACCTCGGATACGTGGTAGTCGCCGTCGATCACCTCGGGATCGGCGAGAGCACCGACGCGATCGCCTCGGGGCCTCTCGGCCTGGCACTGCTCGCGAAGGGTGACGCCGACGTCGCGCGCCAACTACGGGAACGCCTGAGGCGTGGAGAACTGCACGACAAGATTCCGCCGACCACCGCCCCGCTCGTCGGCATCGGCCACTCGATGGGCGCGTGCCTCACCACGATGGTGCAGGCAACGGACCACCCCTATGACGCGGTGGTGCTGCTCGGATACGGGATCCAGATTACTAACGTCTACGAAAACACTGCCGAGGCAGCGGATCTGGAGCAGCGGATTCAACAGACGATGGCGGCGACGTGCCAGCTGGCCGGCGTCCAGCCCACCGACAGCCACATGGTCGGGCCCCGCTCCGTGCTCGCCCCGCTGTTCTATGCCGGAGAGGTTCCGCAGGAAGTCATCGATGCCGACACCGCTGCGCAGAGTCGCGTTCCGGTGCGGGCGGCCGCGGAGGTCACCACTCCGGGAATGGTCGAGTAATACGCCACGCAGGTGGACGTACCCGTATTCCTTGCGTTTGGGGGCGCGCTGGATGTTTCCCCCAACCCGCACGCCGAGCCGGCCAACTACCCAGGCTCGCCGGACGTGACGCTGCACGTCGTCCCAAGCTCGGGACATTGCCACAACTTCGCCAGCCACCGCACCCAGCTTTGGGATCGAATTGCGCGGTGGGTGCCGACCGTACTTCGCCAAATTAGTTAAACATTGAGCGGTTTAAGCCTAGGATCCAACCATGGATCTGAAACTCCAACGCATTGCCGCGTGGGGCGGAATCGTCATGCTCGTCCTGTTCTTCGTCTTCTTCATGCTCATCGGCAAACTCGTTCCGCCGCTCTCGCCGACCGCGAGCGCCCGCGACGTCGCCGACTTCCTCATCGCCAACAAGTTGCGGGTTCGGGTGGGCATCGCCTTCACCCTCCTCGCCGCTTGTGTCGCGTTCCCCTTCCTGGCCACGATCTGCCTGCGGGTGCGTCGGGTCGAAGGCCAGTGGGGTGTGCTCTCGGTGACCCAGATCTTCGCCGGGGTCATCTTCGTGCCGGGCTTCCTGTTCCCGTTGATGGTGTTGGCCGCAGCGGCGTTTCGCCCCGAACAGCGTGATCCCCAGATCACCCAGGCTCTGAACGACGTCTTCTGGCTGATGTTCGTGGGAATCATCGGAACTTTGGTGGTGCAGGCCCTGGTGCTCACGACGGCGTCATTCATCGACCGAACGGATCCCCCGACATTCCCGCGGTGGTTCGGCTATCTGAACGCGTGGTACGCGTTGCTCGCGCTGCCGGGCGGGGCGGTGATGATCTTCAACGAGGGCCCGCTGGCGTGGAACGGTGTCTTCGCCTTCTGGATTCCGCTGGTGGCCTTCAGCGTCTGGATGATCGCGGTGACCGCGGTGATGCTCCGCTCGATCGGTGCGGAGCAGGCGGCCGACCGGCCGTTGACAACCGCCGCTTCGTGACGGTCAGCGCACCGACGGTCGCCGCGGTACCTGCACGGCGGGTTCCCGGCGAAAACGGCACCTGGATCTTCCTATTCGGCGACATGCTGGTTTTCGGCGCGTTCTTCGCCACCTTCATGGTCGAGCGGGCCAAGGCACCCGGAATCTTCGACATTTCGCGAAAGACGCTGCACATCGGTGTCGGGCTCACCAACACGCTGGTGCTGCTGACGAGTTCGTTGTGTGTAGTCGTCGCGCTGGGAGCGCTCCGGTCCGGAGCAGGCCACATCGCGCGCTCGGCCGTACTGGGCGCAATGACCTGCGGCGGAATATTCATACTGCTCAAGACTTTCGAGTACCACTCGTTGGTGTCCGCCGGTCACGGCGCCGGCGCCAACCACTTCTATCTGTACTACTTCATCCTCACCGGCCTGCACCTGTTCCATGTCTGCGTCGGCCTGGCGGTGCTTGCGTTCCTGTTCACCCAGACCCGGCGGCGCGAAATCAGTGAAACCCGAATGGCGGTGGTGGAGGGCGGGGCCTGCTTCTGGCATCTGGTCGACCTGCTGTGGATCGTGCTGTTCGCGCTGCTGTACCTGGTGGCCTGATGTCAGGACCTTCAGCTTTCGGGTTCGTGCGTGGCCGCGCCGGGGTGTCGTGGCTGGTGCTGATCGCGGCAACACTGGTGTCCTACGCGCTGGGCGCCGACCACGGCGTCGGATCGGTGATCGCGGTGGCGGTGCTGGCGATCGCCGCGATCAAGATCAGGCTGGTTGGGCTCGACTTGATGGAACTCCGCAGCGCGCCAATACCTTTGCGGGCCGCGTTCGAAGGATATTGCCTGCTGCTGTGGGCAGTTCTATCCGGGCTGTACCTGTTCCTCTGAGCGGTCAGCCACCCAACCGCAGCCCGGTGTTGCGCGTGCCGAACACGTCGGTGGCCATGATGGCGCCAAGTTTGTTTGCATCCCAGCGCTTCTGGCCGTTCGACACGGAAGCGCTCGGATGCCAGCCCTTGAGCAGCTGCAGGTTCTCGCCCATCGCACGGATCACCTGACCGCTGACGTGGCCGGCCTCCGGGCTGGCCAGCCAGGCGACCACCGGTGAGCCCAGCGACGGGTCCTTGGGGTCGAAGTCGTCCTCGTCGCGCTCGTCGGGCTCGATCGGCGCCTGCGCACCGGGCATGGACGCCGACATCCGGGTGCGTCCGCCCGGGCTGATCGCATTCGCGGTGGCGCCGATCGACGCCAACTCGAGGCTCAGGGTCTGGGTCAGCCCGACGATCGCGGCCTTGGCGGCGCTGTAATTGGTCTGCCCGAAATGGCCTTGCAGGCCGGCGCCGGAGGTGGTGTTGATGATGCGGCCGTAGACGTTTCCACCCGACTCTTTGGATTCCGCCCGCCACTTCCGCGCGACGGCGCGGCTGGTGAGCCAGCTGCCGCGGACGTGCACGCGCATCACCAGGTCGAAGTCGTCCACGGTCATGTTCCAGATCGCCTTGTCGCGCACGATGCCCGCGTTGTTGACCACGATGTCCAGCCGCCCAAGCTGGGAGTAGGCGCGTTCGACCGCGAGGTCGATCTGCTCCTCGTCGCCGACGTCGCTGAAGTCCGAAATGGCGGTGCCGCCGCGGCTTTCGATGATGGCTACCACCTCGTCGGCGACCTTTCCGGTGCCCTCGCCGGATAGGCTGGTGCCCAGGTCGTTGACGATCACCGTGGCGCCGTGCTTGGCCAGTTCGAGGGCGTGGCCCCGGCCGATGCCGTGGCCGGCCCCGGTCACCAGGGCAATCTTGCCGTCGAGCAGTCCGGTCATGGGCTCTCCTCGCTAGGTGTGAAGACCGTCAAGTAGGGGCTGTCGGGGTCGTCCGGGTCGACCGGCCGGAACACCGCGGTGACCGCCATGCCGACATGGAGCCGCTCCGGTTCGGCGTCCTCGATCGTCGTCATCAGCCGCGGGCCCTCGGCCAGTTCCACGATTGCTGCCACGTAGGGCAACCGTTCCTTGAACGGCGCCAGGTCGTTCACGTACACGGTCGAATACGTGTAGAGCGTCCCGGTTCCGCTGGCCTTCACCGGCTGCACGTCTTCGCTCCAGCAGAACGGGCAGAACGGGCGCGGGTAGTGATGCACCTTCCCGCAGGCCCCGCACTCGGCGATCAGCAATTGACCCTGTCGGGCAGCCTCCCAGTAGGGGGCGCTCGCCGCGTCGATGGTGGGAATGTCAGCGCGGGCCACCTTTACCACCCGGTGAACTCGGTCGGACGCTTCTCCATGAACGCCTGCACGCCCTCTTTGGAGTCGTGCGAATACGACTGGATCTCCTGTGCCATCGCCTCCGCGACGAACGCGCCGGGCCGGTCGGTGTCGGGGGAGTCGTTGAGCAGCCGCTTCGTGAACGCGATGGCGCTGGTGGGTGCCGCCGCCAGCCGCCCGGCGAAATCGGCCACCGTGGCGTCGAACTCGCGGGCACTCACCACGCGGTTCACCAGGCCCAACGTCAACGCCTCAGCGGCCGTGAGCCTTTCGCCGAAGAACGTCATCTCCTTGGCCTTCTGCATGCCGATGCGGCGGGGCAGCAGGTAGCAGCCGCCACCGTCGACGACCAGCCCACGCTTGACGAACGATTCGGCGAAGTAGGCGTTTTCAGTGGCGATCACCAGGTCGGACGCGTACACGACGTGCGCTCCGAGCCCCGTCGCCGCGCCGTGCACCGCGGCGATCACCGGTTTGTTGCAGTCCAGCACGCTGGCCACCAGTTTCTGGGCGCCGTTCATGATGCGCCGTGTCGGCTCCATCACCCGCTTCTCGCCCTGCGCGCGCCGTTCGGCGAGCGAGCCGACGTCGGCCCCGGAGCAGAAATGCTTGCCGTTGGCGCGCAGCACCACTACCCGCACCTTCTCGTCCGCGTCGGCGGCGGCCAGCAACACGATGAGCGCATTGCGGTCATCGGGCCGAACCGCGTTCGCGGCCTCGGGCCGGTTCAGGGTGATTGTCATGATGCCGTCCGTGATCTCGGACAGCACTGTCTCCTGTGTGCTCATGGGGTGTACGTGGCCTCGAGGTGCTTGATTCCGTTGACGAAGTTCGACCTCAGCATGACCGGTTCGCCGGCTGCGGCGATATCCGGGTAGCGCGCGTAGAGCATCTTGAAGGCCACGTTCAACTCCAGCCGGGCCAAATGCGCTCCCAGACAGTAGTGCGGCCCCGGCCCGCCGAAGGCGATGTGGTTGTTCGGTTTACGCGCGATGTCGAAGCGCTCCGGCTCGTCGAAGACCGCGGGGTCGCGGTTGGCGGCGGGATACCAGACGACGACCTTGTCACCCGCTTTGAAGGTGTGGGTGACCTGGCCCCGTTCGTCGGTCAGCGTCACGCCGTCGCGGGTCACGGTGCGGCGAAAGTGGATCACCGGGCTCGAATACCGCAGGATCTCCTCGATCGCGGTCGGTGCGAGCGCGTCGTAGTCCGCGAGCAACCGGTCGCGCTGGTCGGGGTGCGCCGTCAGGATCAGCAGCCCGTGGGTGAGCGCATTGCGGGTGGTCTCGTTGCCTGCACCGATCAGCAGAATGAAGAACTTGGCCAGCTCCTGCGGGGTGAGGTTCTCCTCGTCCGAGGTGACCAGCTTGCTGATCACGTCGTCGCGCGGACGGGCGATGCGGTCCTCCGCGATGCCCTGGAGGAGCTCGATCAGCTGCTCGCTGATGGCGGTGACGGCCGCCCCGATGCCCGCGACGGTCTGGTCGGGCACGTACTCGGGATCCGATGCGCCCAGCACGATGTTGGTCGCCCGCAGGATGAACTGCTCGTGCTCGCGGGGTACGCCCAGCATGTTGTCGATGATGCGCAGCGGCAGCAGGGTCGCGAACGCCGAGACGAAGTCGCAAGAACCCGAACGCGGCATTGCGTCGAGGATCTCGGCCGTGGTCTCTTCGGCAAGGCCACGCAGCTCGGAGAGTATGCGGGGGGTGAAGCCGCGCGAGACGATCTTGCGCAGCCGCATGTGCTCGGGGTCGTCCATGTCGATGATGGATCCGCGATACTCGCGCATCTCGGGGGTCTGGTCGAAGATCTGGGTGCCCTGCCCGGAACTGAATTCGGCGGGCCTGCGGCTGATGTCGGTGACGTCACGGTGTGAACCGACCGCCCAGAATCCCCGGGCGCGAGGGGAGTCGGGGCGGTTGGTGCGCACGAACACCGGGGCGCCCGCGTCGCGCAGGCGACTGTAGAGCTCGGTCCGCTCCGCCGGGCGCTCCTGCCACCACTGCAGGTCGATCAGCGGCGCAAACTGCTGCTCGTCGATGTCGATCGGGCTCACAACACTCAATTCTGGCACTGCTGTCACTTTTAAGCAATGCCCTGGTAGTGGGACGGACTGCTCAATGCGCCGAAATCACATCCGTGAACTAGGCAGCTATCTAACGTTAGTGTCACCACTGAGTGACTCCTCGGCAGGCGGATAGATCAGCACGCCGCGGATGTTGGCGCCCGCGTGCATGTCGGCATAGCCGTCGTTGACCTTCTCCAGCGGGTAGGTGCGGGTGACCATGATGTCGAGGTCCACCTGCCCGGCGCTGGTCAGCTCGAGGATCTTCGGGATGTCGGCGCGCGGATTGCCCGATCCGTACAACGTGCCGACGATCTGCTTCTCGGTGAGGGTCAGGTCCATCAGGTTGGCCCGGATGTCGCGTTCCAGCATCGGGTGGATGTTGGTGACCACCAGCTTGCCGCGCTTGGCCGTCATGGCCAGCGCCTGCCCGACCAGCTGGCCGTCACCGACGCCCATCGCGCAGATGAACTTGTCGACGCCCCGGTCCCAGGTAGCCTCGGCAACAACGCCTTTCGCTTCCTTCCAGTCGGCCGCGGTGTGGGTGGCGCCCATCTTCCGCGCTTCTTCCCGCTTGAACTCCGAGGGATCGATGACGGTGATGGTGCGGGCGCCGGCCAGTCGGGCGCCCTGCACTGCCGCGGCTCCGATGCCCCCGACGCCCGCGATGGCCACCGTGTCGCCCGGCCGAACGTCGGCGGCATAGACGGCAGATCCCCATCCGGTGATGAATCCGCAGCCGAGCAGGCAGGCCCTGTCGAGCCGGTAATGCTCCGGAATCTTCACGCAGCTCGCCTCATGCACCACGGTGTGGTGCGCGAACGCACCGACGCCGCATGCCACCGCGAGGTCCTGATCACCCAGGTGATGCCGGGCAGTGCCGTCGTGAATCTGCATGCCGGAGTAAATCTTTGCCCCGAGGTCGCACAGACTCTGGTGACCGGTCGAGCACGATGGGCACCTGCCGCACGACGGGATGAAGCTGAAGACGACATGGTCGCCGGGCGCCAGCCACGACACGTGCTCACCGACCGCTTTCACCACACCCGCGCCCTCGTGACCGCCGATGCAGGGCAGCCGGATCGGCATGTCACCGGTCACCAGGTGGTCGTCGGAATGACACATGCCCGAGGCATGCAACTCGACCAACACCTCGGTGGCCTTCGGTTCGTCGAGCTCGATGGTCTCGATCGACCACGGTGTGTTGCGTTCGAACAAGACCGCCGCCTGGGTCTGCATTAAAATCCCTTCCGGGTCAACGGATTATGGCCTGATGTTCGATGAAGCCGGCGATGCCCTCCGGGCCGCCTTCACGGCCGATCCCGGATTGTTTGAAGCCGCCGAACGGGCTGCCGAAATCGAGCACCGCGGTCGAGTTGACTGCCACCGAACCGACCTGCAAACGGGCGGCCACCGCCGCCGCGTGCTCCTCGTCGGCCGACCACACCGCACCGACCAGCCCGTAGCGGGAGTCGTTGGCGATCGACACCGCATCCGCTGCGGCGTCGGGACCGGCGTCGTCGTAGGCGATCACGACCGCCACCGGGCCGAACACCTCCTCACGCGCGATCTCGATGTCGTTGGTGGCCGCAACCAGCGTGGGGGCGACGAACCATCCCGGCCGATCGGGACGTTGGCCACCCGCGAGCACGGTCGCGCCGTCGTCGCGAGCGCGTCGCAGGAACCCCTCGACCCGATCGCGCGCGGTTTCGTTGATGACGGGGCCGACGTCCGTCGCCCGGTCGGCCGGATCTCCGACTTTCAGCGCCGCGACCGCGGCGGTCAGCGCGGTGATGAACTCGTCATAGCGGCTGCGGGGCAGCAGGATTCGCGTCAAAGCGGCGCAGAGCTGGCCGTTGTTGCCCATCACGCCGCCGATGAGTCCGGCGACGGTCCTCTCGAGCGGCGCGTCGGGCAGCACGATGGCGGCCGACTTGCCACCCAACTCGAGGCTGCAGCGGCGGATCCGCGATCCGCACGATGCGGCGATCTTGGCTCCGACCGCCGTCGATCCGGTGAAGCTGATCTTGTCGACACCCGGGTGCTCGGTGAGCAGTTCGCCGGTGACGGTGCCGCCGTTGACGACGTTGACGACTCCGTCGGGGATACCGGCCTCCTCGACGGCCTCCATCAACACGCCGAACTCGAGCGGGGCGTCGGGCGCCGGCTTGAGCACCATCGTGCAGCCCGCGGCCAGCGCAGGACCGAGCTTGAGCGCGGCGATGAACAAGGGCGTGTTCCACGGCACGATCGCGCCGACCACCCCGACCGGGACTTGGCGCACCTGCACCGTGCCGCCCGTCATCGAGGGTCGGGTGGCGGCGAACGGATGGTCGGGAGTGATTGCGGCGTAGGCCTTCAGCACGCCGACCGCGGTGATCACTTGGCCGAAGGTGCTCCACGAACGCGGCGAGCCGATTTCCGCGGTGGTCAGGTCGGCCAGCTCCCCCTTGCGCGCGCTGATGGCGTCGGCCAGTCGGCCCAGTGCGGCGCCGCGGTCGGCGGCCGACGTGCCAGCCCAAGACGGTAATGCCCCGCGGGCGGCCGCGACGGCGGCGTCCACCTCGTCAGGGCCCGCGACGCCCACGCTGCCCAGCAGTTCACCGGTGGCCGGGGAGGTCACGACGAACGTCTCGGGGCCGGCCCCGGGCACCCATTTACCTGCGACGTAGCTCGCCGCCAAATCGCCCATGAGCACCGATTCTGGCATTGATGTCATCTTTCGACAAGCACCTCATTTGTGGTCAAGCACTGTTTCAGTTTCGGAGCGGCCATTTTTCTGACACTATTGGTCACTATGACCGCATCGCCCGACAGCGACGTTGACCTCGGCGAGGGGCAACCCTGGGAGGTGGTCGTCGAGCGCGGCAAGATCGCCGAGTTCGCCGACGCCATGCTGTGCGACGATCCCGCCTACCGGGGTCCGAAAGCGATCATCCCTCCGACGTTTCTGACCAGTGCCGCCCGCTGGGCGCCGCCTGGCGTGCGGGTCAACGTCGGCTTTGAGCGCAAACGCCTGCTGCACGGCGAGCAGGAGTACACCTTCTATGGCGCCCCGCCCACCGCGGGCGACGTCCTTACCGCCCGGGAAAGGCTCGTCGAGCGGTTCTCCAAGCCGGGCAAGCGCGGGGGCACCATGCGGTTCGCCACGGTGGTCACCGAATACCGTGACGCCGCGGGCGCATTGGTGGCCGAGGCGAAGGCGACGTTCATCGAGACGGCGGCCCGGTCATGATCCCCGGCCAAGAGCAACCAACCGCGACCACCGCGCTGCAGGTGGGAACGCCGGCGCCGTCGCGAGAATTCGGTCCGCTCACCCGTCAGATGTTCGTCCGCTACGCAGGGGCGTCCGGCGACCTCAACCCCATGCACTACGACGACGAGTTCGCGCGCTCCGCTGGTCATCCTTCCGTGTTCGCGCAGGGCATGTTCTCCGCGGCGTTGCTGGCCGGGTTCGCCACGGACTGGCTGGGTGCGGGCAGTGTGCGGCGTTTCGGGGTCCGTTTCCGCGAACAGGTCTGGCCCGGCGACGTGCTGACTTGCTCGGGTTCCGTGACCGCGCTGACCACCGGGCCGGACGGTGATCGGGTGAGCCTGGAGTTGACCGCCACCCGGCAGACCGGCGGGGTCGCCATCGCCGGCACCGCGGAGTTCCTCATCACGCAAAACGCGGCCGGACGCGACGCGGCCGGCGCGGATGGGCCATAGGCTGAAACGACCATGTCCGAAGCCTCGATCGTCCGCCGGGCCAGTTACGGCCCCTCGAGCCCAGCCGTCGGCGCGCGCGGGGCCACGACGAGGAGCCGGATCACCGAGGTGTCGCTGGAGCTGTTCGGTCGGCTCGGATACTTCGACACGTCGGTCGACGCGATCGCCAAGGCCGCCGGGGTGTCCCGCGCCGCCCTCTACCAGTACTTCAAGGGCAAAGATGAGATCTTCCTGGAGCTGCTCAACGAGTGCGGCAGCGCGCTGTTCCGAGTATCTCGCCGTATCGGTCCGCTCGGGCCCGACGAGGTCGGCTTCGACAACCTGAACTGGTGGCTGGGCGAATGGAGCTGGGTCTTCGAGAAGTACTCCACGATGTTCGTGCAGTGGACGGCGATCGCGTCGTCGGACACCAAGGTGCGCCCCGAGATCACCCGCTTCGTGCGCAGCTACAACCACCGCGTCGCCGAGCGGCTGGCCGCCTCGGGTCTGCAGGGCTTGGACCCCGAGGTCGCGGCCATGGCGATGACCGCGCTGGTGCATCGCATCAATTTGTTCGTGCACACCGACCGTGCTTACGGCCGCAGCGCGAAGGACGCGGTCGACACGCTTTCGGTATTCCTGCAACTGATGTTGTTCCCCGATACCCCGCCCGCGGTGCTGACCTCGCTGCGCCTGCACGCCAGCACCGATCCGGCCGCCGACCTGAATGCCCTTGCGGTGCCTGACGAACCGGACATCGCGGGTCTATCGATCAGTGCACGAACCGGCAGCCTAAGCAAGCGGGCCGTGGCCACCGTGACCGCGCTGGCGGATGCGGGCGCTGCACAGTTCCGCGCCCGCGGATACCGCGGCACCAGCGTCGACGACATCGTGGAGACCGCCGACGTGGCCCGCGGTACTTTCTACAAGTACTTCAGCGACAAGCGGGATCTGCTGGCCGCCGTGGCTGCCGAAATCTATGGGGCCGGAATGGCATTCGCCGACCGCATCGCCGAAGTCGACCCAGTGGCCGACGAGGCCACGCTGCGGCACTGGCTGGCCACCTACGTCGAGTTCTACGACCGGTACTCGGGTTGCATAGACGCCTGGGCGGAGGGCAGCACCGACGACCCCACCATCGTCGGCATCGGTGAGCACGGTCAGGTGCTGATGGACATCGGGGCGGCCCGGATGCTGATCCACGGACCCGGTCCCTACCCGTTCGATCCGGTGGTGTCGGCGCTGATTCTGCGAGCGCTCGTTACCCGCGTGCCTCAGGCGGCGCTCGACATGCCCGAACCAGTCGTCGGCGACGACGTCATCGAACTGCTGATGGCATGCATCAAGCGCGGTTTCTTCGGTCGCGCAACCTAGTTCGGGCCGACTGCGTGCCCATGTTGTCGCGAACGCCTGGTTCAATCAGGCCGAGGTCGCGACCGCCATCCCGGTGATCCATTCCGGCACCGGCTCGTAGACCATTGGGGTGACCGGCCTCCCGCCACCGGCAGCACCAGCAGCGACCCAGGTCCGCACCTCGTTGGCGCCCGCGCCCGCCCGGGCGTGCGCCGCGTCGACGAGCCGGACCAGCGCCGCGATATCCCAGCTTGACATCGCGTCCAACACCTCAGCATCCCAGTCGGGCCGAATCTTGTTGCGCGCGTCCGCCATGCCTTCGGCGATGATCCGCGCCCGGTCCTCGTCGCTGAGGTCGTAGGTGTCGACCTCCAGACTCGGTGGCGAATGGGACAGACCTCCGGTGCCGATCACCAGAACCCGCTCGTCGATGCCGTCGAGGAACCGGCCGACCTCCGCTCCGAAGTCCGCGACCCGCCGTCCGGTCGGGAGCGGAGCGGTGGCGCAGTTCACCGCTACCGGGATGACCGGCTTGGCGGCGAGTTCACCCAAAAGGTCCCGGACGGGTTGGGCGAACGCGTGATCCAGGCCGATATCACGACACGCGGCGACGTCGAATCCGGCGGACAGCATGTGTTCGCACAGTCGTCGGGCCAGCACGGCCGGAACGTCGAGGTCGCCGGCCGGGTGGCCGCCCTCGGCCAAGATGGACGCGGACAATGCGATACCGAAGGCCGGCACTACGTGGCGGAATGCGCGGCGGTGGTCGCCTCCGAACACCAGCACGACGTCGGGGTCGAACTCCGCCACGCGCTCGGCCGCCGCCGTCAGTGCTGAGCGGAACCGTTGCCCGAAGGCGTGTTCGACGTCGCGTTCCTTGCCGGGGCTGTGGCTCGCGCAGACAACCAGGCGGTCAGACGACATGGACTTCACCTCCCGTAAGTGACACTAATGTTAGATGAGTCTGGTGTCGGTGCGGAAACCGCCAGACCCGTATCGAGGAAGGTGGCGAAAACAGCGTCGCAGCGACGATCAGTCCAGCCGGCCTTCGACGAACACACTTTCCGGAACTGCGCCATCGAGGCCGGGCGGGATGGCGCGGTTGTTGGCGGCCATCAGCTCGTCTGCGTTCGTCGCGGTGGTGACGGCCCAGCCGTGGGTGCGCAGCCAGTCGGCCACCTCAGTCCGTTCCTCCTCGTATAGGAGGTTGCCGGATTCGGTGATGTCTTTGCCGCCCAGCTTGACCGCGGCCTCCCGATACCGGTCCATCTGTTCTTCCCGGCGGGCGAAACTGTCGGGACTGAAGAATTCGTTGGTGAATGCTTCCACCGCGACCCGGCTGCCGGGGGCGCTGAGCGACTCAACCCGGTCGAACAGCAGGTCCTGGGCCTCGGCCGTCAGATACGGCAACAGTCCCTCCGCCGACCACGCCGTCGGAATCGACGGGTCGAACCCGGCCTCCACCAGCGCTGCCGGCCAATCCAGACGCAGATCGACGCCGACGCTGACGTGGGAAGCGATCGGGGTGACCGCATGCGATTCCAGCGTGCCGGTCTTGAACGCCAGCACCTTGGGCTGGTCGATCTCGTAGACCACACATCCGGCAGGCCAGGCGAGCCGCCAGGCACGCGAGTCCAGACCGGCGGCCAAGATGACGGACTGCCGGATGCCGTCGCCGGCCGCGGCGAGAAAATAATCGTCAAAGAACTTGGTCCGGCACGCGGTATAGCCCAGCATCGCCTGCATCCGGTCCGCTAATTGTGGATCGAGCCCCACCAGTTGGGCCGATAGTCCACCATCTTGATAGATCTGCCAGATGCCGTCGCCGGCCGCTTCGAGAAACAGTTGTGCGTACGGATCGCTGATCAGCGGATTCGCGCTGTTGGTCTCGGCCGCCCGCCCGCCGGCAACCCCTAACGCGGTCGCGCCGACGCTCTCGTTGATGTCCCACGTGTCATCGTCGGTTCTGGCCATCGGAGTCCCCTCAGTGGTACGCGCGAGATTTGCAACCCGGAGCCCCGCCCTGCTGCTCGACAATCAGGGCGTCCAGCACGAGGTCGCGTGCGGGCGTTGCCGACATCATTCGTTGCCGGATCGGTACTGGACGACAGTACGCTGCGCGCCGAGGTCGATCACCCCGTCATCGGTCGCCACCGCGGCCTCGACGACGTCGCCGTGGCGCAGATATTTCGGGTTCTTGGCTTGCCTCGAGAAGAAAGCCTTCCACTTCAGCTGGTCGGGAAGCAGCGACCCGATGACCTCGATTGGCTTGGGGGGTGCGCTGATCGCCGTGCCGACCGGGGTTCCGGTCAGCACCAGGTCGCCAGCATCGAGACGCTGAAAACGCGACAGCGCCTGCAGTGCGCGTAAGGGCGGGTAGATGATGTCGTCCTCGATCAGCATGTCCTGGCGGATCTCACCATTCACCCGCAGCCGCAGTCGCAAATCCCCGAAGCGCTTGAGCTCGTGGTCGTCCAGCAGCACCAGAGCGGGCCCGACCGGAGTGAACGTCGGATACGACTTCGCCTCGTAAAACTGCGTTTTGGTCAACTGCACATCGCGCGCCGAAACGTCGTTCGCCACCACCAGCCCGCAGACGTAGTCCGAGAGATTGGCTTCGGTTATCGCGGCGCCAACCGGTATATCGCGGCCGATCACGAGACCGACCTCGACCTCGTAGTCGAGCAACCGGACATGCTCGGGTTTAATGATGTCGCCGAATGGGCCGCTGATGGAGCCAGATGCCTTGCGGAAGAAGGCCAGCGGGGTGGTTGCCGGATTCCGCCCGGCGTCTTTGACATGGGAGGCGTAGTTGGTCATTTGCGCCACCACCCGGCACGGCGCGGTGACTGGGGACAGCAATTGCAGGCTGTCCACCGGCACGGTGTCGCTGCTCTGGCCGGCGGCCTCGATGGCGGCTCGATCGGCCAGCAGCCGGCGTGTGGTGGAGGCCTCGGCGGCTACCCGAGCGGCCCCGGCGGGGGTCTGCACCCACCAGGCATCGGCGGTGCGCAGGATCGAGACAGTCATCGTGGCTCCTCGGGTAGTCAGGTGGTCGGGGTCAGGAATTGGCCACTGAGAGCAAGCCGCGCACACTGGCCAGGTCGAACTCGTTGTCGCCGCGCAGCGCGCTGATCACCGAGCGAAGTTCACGCAAGGATTCACGGCCAGGCGCGATGCCGAGGAAATCTTTGGTGATCCGGGGTCCCCACTGGTACAGCCCGGAGGCGGTGAAAGGAGCCCAACCCGGCTCCAGCGTGGCGTCGAACATGTCGCCGTCGCTGAAGTGCTCGACCAAAAAGCCGTCGGGATCGCGCCAGTAGTCGAAGATTTGGCTGCCCAGGATGTGCCGGCCGATTCCCCACGACCGGTGATAACCGAACTCGGCGAGGTAGCGGCCACCGGCGGCCATCCCGTCGATGTCGCTGACCTGATAGGCCGAATGGATATAACGGTTGGACGGACCCAGCGCCAACCCCAAAGTGTGATGGTCGGCCGGAGCCTGCCCGCGATCGCAGCGAATGAAGCTCATGACCGGTCCACGGTCCCGCTGCCCGGGGTAGTACAAGAAATCGCTGACGATCATCCCCAGGTGATCGAGATACCAATTGAGCGCCTCGCGGTATTTGGTTGTCTGCAACACCACATGCCCGAGCCGCTGCACCCGGGCCGGCTCGCGCGACGCACGTTGTGTGGCGTTGACCCGCCGCAGCTCATGCCCAAAGTTGAACTCATGCGGGGGCTGGGCCGGCAAGGCCCCCAGCTGGTGCATGCCGGCCACCACACGCACCGTCATACCACCGGGATCGACCAGGTCCACCGCCACGCCGCCCAGCGACTCGGGCAGCGCGCGGATTGTGGTGCCGGTCGCCTCGGCGAGCCGCAGCACATCGGATTGGTCCTGTGCGGTGTACGCGACTGCGACCAACCTCGACTGGGTACCTCGCCGGAACAGCACGCAGGGCGACCCCGAATCGGTGCCGCGCAGATAAAGCTCGTCGGCCGTGCGAACTACGGTCCCAAAGCCGAACGCCCGCGCAAACGCTTCAGCCCGAGCCAAATCCGGCTTCTCGAACTCCAACCAGGCGATATCGTGAACCTTGATGATCGGGTCACGTGACCGCCCCGGATGCTCTCCTTGCTGAGCGCCTTGATCGCTATGTAAATCGGTGTGGGCACCGACGAGATCGTCGCCCATCATTCCGCCTCGCTCAATGGCGATCGCGCCCCGCAGAACTCGACTGCTCCGCCGGACTGGATCATCACTGCGCTTCCGTGTCGCGAGCGCCCCAGGGCATCGACGCTGAGACCCAGTGGGTCAGCTCCTGCTGGTCGTTGCTGTGCAAGTGTCGCGGCGGCGTCACGAACGTCGCATACGGTCGGCAGCGCACCAGTACCCGGCCTTCCTGCTCTGCGAGAGCTTTGACCGCCGGGCGTAGCTCCACCGGCACTGGGTCACCCGACATGCGTTCGGCCACTGCCATCATCACGTCGATCAGGGTTTCCTCGTCGTCGTCGATCACCGCGTCGCAATAGACCTGCAGGTAGGCGAACGGCCACGTCTCGTCCAACACACAGAGGCTGACTTTGCCGTTTCGGGCCACGGCTTTGGCCTTGGCTCGACCAGCCATGGTCGCCACCAGCAGATCGTCGTTCTCGTCGGGGACGTAGTAGACGATCGACATCGCCGGACCGTCCGATCGGCGGCCGTAGCCGAATACACAGGTCCGGTGCGTCTGAACGAACAGCCGCCGCTCAGAGGGCAGCATGTCGCGATCCGTCGGCGCCTGAAACGGGGCCTTTGACAGCGGCAAGAGACGCACCGAAGCGCGATCTTGTTCTTGGTTTGTGGTCTCAGGGGCAGTGCTCATGGTTCACGTTCCACCTTATTATCGAGTGATAATAAGGGTACACTCGTGACGATGGAAAGCAAGCCCCAGTCGCCGAACACGGTCCGCAGCCGACGGGCCAGAACGAATATCCGCGAGGCCCTGCTGGAGTCGGCACTAGTCGAGTTCGGGGCCAAGGGCTTCGACGGTGCATCAACCCGTGCAATCGCACGGCGCGTACAGGCACACCAGCCGCAGATCAACTATCACTTCGAGTCGAAGGCGGCCCTATGGGAGGCCGCGGTGAATCACCTCTTCGGACTCTTGGCTCAGGCGTTGGGTGGCGTCATACCCGCGAAGCTCACCGGAATCAGTGCCCCCGCGCTTGCTACGGCGTTCGCCGACGGGATAGGTCGGTTCGTGTCATTCGCGGCCGAACATCCTGAGCTCAACCAGATCATGGTTCATGAGGGCACCGCAGCCAGCGACCGATTGACCTGGATGACGGAAACCCACGTGAAGCCGTTCTTCGACGGCATCCGGCCCGCCTGGCAGCAACTTCGCAATGCCGGCGTCGCCGCACCGATCGATAGCGAGATCCTCTACTACGTGCTGGTCGGCGCCGCATCATTGCCCTATGTGAACGCCCCTGAGGTCAGGCTCCTCACCGGCCGAGACCCGAGTGACGCCAACTGGATTGGTGCTCACGCTGACGGATTAGTTGCCATCCTGCTGCCCGGACTGGGCGCCGGCACACAATAGTTCGAATCGCCTCGCCAACAATGGGGTGGCACGGTCACGCGACGGGTAGTGGCCGAGGACCACATCCCCCAAAGATTCCAGCTGGCAGGGGTCACTGATGGGTGCCAACGGTGACGACACGGATTCGCTGAGGCGCAATTCTTAAAGGACGCGATGCGGATATCGAGCCGGCCCATGCATTTACGACGTGCGGGTAGGTGGCCGACCGACCGGATAAGGAGTTTCGTTGTGAGCAATCCGAGCGGCCGTCACTTCCTGCAAATTCCCGGCCCCACGAATGTCCCGGGCCGAGTCCTGCGTGCCATGGCGGCGCCGACGATCGATCATCGGGGGCCGGCGTTCCAAGCCCTCGCACTGGAGGTTCTCGATCTGGTTGGCCCGGTGTTCGGCACCAAGGGCCCAGTCTTGGTCTACCCGGGCTCGGGAACGGGCGGCTGGGAGGCGGCGCTGGTGAACACGCTGAGCCCCGGCGACACCGTATTAGGCTTCGAGACTGGGCATTTCGCGACGTTATGGCAGCAGATGGCCACCAGACTCGGGCTGGTCGTCGACTTCGTTCCCGGCGACTGGCGGCACGGGGTGGACCCTGGTGTCGTCGCGCAGAAACTGGCCGCTGACACGGCGCGGCGCGTCAAAGCGGTGTGCGTGGTGCACAACGAGACCTCCACCGGGGTGATCAGCCCGATCGCCGACGTCCGCCAAGCCATGGACAGCGTCGGCCACCCGGCGTTGCTGCTGGTCGACGCGGTCTCCTCGCTCGGTTGTATCGACTACCGGCATGACGAATGGGGCGTCGACGTGACGGTCTCCGGATCGCAGAAGGGGCTGATGCTGCCGCCGGGGATCGGCTTCAACGCCGTCAGCGAAAAGGCGCTCGGTGCCTCGAACACCGCAGGCCTGCCCAGATCGTACTGGGACTGGCAGCCGATCCTGGCGGGCAATCGGAACGGGTTCTTTCCGTACACACCTGCCACCAACCTGCTCTATGGGCTGCGGGAGGCGCTGACGATGCTGTATGACGAGGGCTTGCCGCAAGTGTTCGCCCGGCACGTCCGCCACGCAACGGCGACCAGGGCGGCCGTGCGCGCGTGGGGCCTGGATGTGGTTTGCCTCGACGGAGGCGGGCACTCCAGTGCGGTGACAGCGGTACTGCTCTCGGATGGGCACAACGCCGACAAGGTCCGCGACATCATCCTGGACCGCTTCGACATGTCACTCGGTGCCGGCCTGGGCAAGCTCGCGGGAAGCACCTTCCGGATCGGCCACCTCGGCCATTTCAACGATCTGACACTGGCCGGGACTCTGGCCGGAGTGCAGATGGGGCTGCAGCTCGCCGAGATTCCCATCGACCCAAGCGGCGTGAGCGTCGCGCTGGAGCTGCTGCGTGCATGACGATCAAAGTTTGGCCAGCGTAAAGGCGATTTGTCGCCCAGACACAACTGACAGAGTGAGAGGAGCCAACTATGAGCAATGTTCCCGCAATCGACCTGAATGACGGCGCGCGCATCCCGCAGCTTGGTTTCGGCGTCTTTCAGATCAAGCCAGAGAAAACCGCTGCAGCGGTGAAGGCTGCCCTCGACATCGGTTACCGGCACATCGACACCGCTGAAATGTACGGAAATGAAAGGGAAGTCGGCCAGGGCATCCTCGAGGCCGGCCTGGACCGAACAGGCGTCTTCATCACCAGCAAGCTCAACAACGGCTTCCACAAGCCGGACGATGCACGACGCGCGTTCGACAGAACCCTGAGTCTGCTCAATTCCGACTACGTCGACCTATTCCTGATCCACTGGCCGCTGCCAACGCTCTACGACGGCGACTTCGTCTCGACGTGGCATGTTCTCGAAGAATTCGCCGCTGACGGACGCGCACGCAGCATCGGTGTATCGAATTTCCAGCCGACACATCTTGACCGACTCGCAAAGGAATCCGACACGGTACCCGCTGTGAATCAGGTCGAGATCCATCCCTACTTCGCAAACGAAGAGGTGCGCGCCTACGGGCGAGAGCATGGCATCGCGACCGAGGCCTGGTCGCCGATCGCTCAGGGCAAAGTGCTCGGTGACCCCGTCATCGAGCGAATCGCCAACGCCGTCGGAAAGTCACCGGCCCAAGTCGTGCTGCGCTGGCACATTCAGCGCGGCGACATCGTTTTCCCGAAGTCCGTCTCGCCGGATCGAGTGAAGTCGAACTTCGAGCTGTTCGACTTCGCACTGGACGGCTCCGACATGTTTGCGATCACGGCCCTCGACAAAGGCGAGTCCGGCAGGATCGGCCCTAACCCGGACGAGTTCGACTACGTTCCCGACTAATCAAGCCGTATCGAATGGAGGCGCTGAAATGTCAAGCAACACAGATCTGGTGACAAACGAAGTCGTTGAGCGAGACGCGCTGGACCCGACCATTGCGGCTCCGGTGACCAATGTGGCCGAGTTCGGGTTCGAGGGGCGGTTCGAGGACTGGGCCGAGGATGCGCGATACTTCGAGTACTCCAAGGCCGCAGACCCGATCGGATCCGGGCACACGTCGAAGGTCCCGATCAAGGCCTTCAGCCGGGACCTTTACTCCGACGGCCCCAGCCGAATCATCCCATTGGACTTGTCTCACGAACTCGGCATCAGTGACGGCCCGGCTACCAGCCCGGCGCTGATGGCAAACTTCATGCGGATCAGGGCGGGTGAGCGGATCGCCACCAACCCGAATGCCACCTCTCAGCTCTACTACGTGATCTCCGGCCGCGGTTTCTCGGTGGTGAATGGTCGGCTCGTGCGGTGGGAGAAGGGTGATTTTCTGACCCTGCCGGCCGACAGCCGCGCAACGTTCCACGCCGACGCCGGCTCCGACGCCGCACTGTACTGGGTGAACGACGAGCCGTTGCTTCGCCACCTGGGCGCGCAGGCCACCGAACCCCGTTTCCGCCCAACGAAGTTCCGCCGGGCCGACGCGGTCGCTCGACTGGAGGAGATCGCCTCGCGCCCAGGCGCCAACGACAAGAGCCGAGTTAGCGTGTTGTTGGCCAATGCCGCCGAGGAGCAGACACTGACGATCACTCACGTCTTGTGGGCGATGTTCGGTCTGCTGCCGCCGGATCAGCAGCAGCGTCCACACCGCCACCAGTCGGTCGCGCTCGACCTGATTCTCGACGCCGAGCCAGGCTGCTACACGCTGCTGGGCACCCGGTTGGACGAGCGGGGCAACATCGTCAACCCGACTCGCGTCGACTGGGAGGCAGGCGGCGCATTCGTCACGCCGCCGGGCCTGTGGCACGCGCACTTCAACGAGTCGGGCGCCCCGGCACACCTGATTCCCATCCAGGACGCGGGCCTGCAGACCTACCTGCGGAGCCTGGACATCCGTTTTTCCGACCGCCGGTGATCTAGGTGCGCGGTTGGCGCGACCGCATCGATTTCTTTGTGCGACAGGCTATCTACGGGTCAAGGTGGGCTGAGTTGTCGAGTGCTAATCCCATCTGCCACATGGGCCACTGGCTGGGCGACACATGACGATTTGCCCGCCTCGGAGCGACAACTTCAGTCAGTGTTAAACCAGTTGCGGAAATCGGAATTCGTTGTTTTATAGGAGGTTTCGTGTCCCGTGGAGTCGCCCGTAGGCGGGCGAACAAGTGGGTGCCCCGACACCGAGACTGATCTGGTAGATGTGGCCACGACGCGTCCGCCTTGTCTCATTTCAGTTTAGTGTTCGCGCCGGTAGTAGATCGGCCCACGTCGTGGGGGGCGTGTGCGCACGAGGAGCTGGCTTGCGGGCTGACAGGCCTGTGCACCTCTTCTGTGCCGATGTTGTCGGTCATGCGGACAGCACCTGGCACCAGACGCCTGCGTGCTCGCCGGTTGCGGTGTGTTCGGCGCGCACCTGCCCGTCAATTATGATCCGGCAGCCGATGTTTCCTCCCGCCATTGCGCGGTGATATCCGCGGTGGCCGTCGTCAGGACCGTTGGTTCCGTGTGCACCCACGGCAGCGCAGTCAGATCGACCTCGATGGGCTTGGAGTCGACGTCCCAGTAGGTGACTCTTCCCCACCCATCGAAATCGCCGAAAATCTCGTAGTCGATGCGCTTGGGATTGAACTGAACAATGGCGAATTTGTTGCCAGGGCTGTGGGTGCGGTCCTGGGAGCCAAAGATCCCATGAGCTGACTTGACGGTGAATCCCGCCACGAACAGAACGACGAGCACGAGTGTGGGCAGCCGACAAAGTTTATTGACTAATCGACGACTCCTAGAAATACCCATAAATCACGACCCTCCCGGCGTGCATGTTGCTTGCGCTACTCGGGCCACGCTGAGTTCTTGATGACATCAACGAAGTCGGCGCGGTGAAAATTGGGTAGCGAAGTGCTCGAGGACGTCAGCGTTCACGGCCCGAATGTGGTGTCCGGCCGCTCTTGGAACCCGTCGGCGAATGCCTGCAAGATCTCGTTCTTGAAATCCGGCCGCGGGTGGACCGCGGTGACCGCGTCGATCTCGTTCTGCGACAGGCTATCCAGTCGAATCCCTAGCACGTCGGTTTCCATCGCGCCTGCCGGGTTGCCGCGAATCACAGGCGGCGTCGGTGTTCGTCGGACACGTCAGTTGATTGCTGAGAGGGGCCGGTCGTCGTCGAGCTCTGGCACCGTCAGCAGGTTGCGGTCGACGATCTCAGCGATCCATATCACTAGTCGGTCAAGGAGCCTACTCATATTGGTTTCCCTTCATCGAGTTGTTTCCGAGCATTGCTTTTCCAGGTGATGCCGTCGCGCGACTTGTCTTGCGCGAATGCCCATTCCGCGCCGCAGCACCGGTGTAGTCGCGAGACGTAGTAGCGCCTGGGCCATCCCCGACACGTCCCCGGGCCGGTAGACCAGTCCAACGATCGCGGGTACAACGAGCTGCACGGTTTCCGGGTCAGCCGGGGCGACTACCGGCCGTCCCGCGGCCAACACGTCCAGCAGCATGGCGGTTCCCGATGAACTGCCGAGCACGACGAGATCTGCGGCAGCGACCACGTCCGACCATCGGTAGTCGCAGGAATCGCTGACCACGTGCACGCTGCTCCCGACACCCTGCGTAGAGGTCCGCCTCAGCACAGCGGTGCGCTGCTCGCCGGTGCCAAGGAGGACGAGCTGCACCCTGCACTGTCGTCGCACTGCGATGAATGCCGTGGCCAGCTGTTGGGCGTGCGCACGATCGTCGAACGGGCCTAACGCGACGATGGTCGGGAGACCGGTGGGGCTGACCAACGGCCAGGCGCTCACGGGTATTGCCGCATCAGCGCCGCGGACCACCGGATTCAGTGCCGCTATGACCATGGCTTAAAGAATTGCGGTTTGGGTTGGCGATGTCGTCAGCGCTGGCGGCCATTCAGGGGCCCCGCTGACACCACACCGGACATACCTGCTGGCTGCAATCGATCCGGCCCTCGGAGTAGCGGGGCCCATGCCCCAGTCCCTTGCGAAGGTGAGTTGCCAGCATCGGCTCAACGGGCAGAGAGGTTCTCGAATTCCCTTGTCGCGCAGAATGAGGGGTCGGCGGATCGCCTTAGGCGAGGGCCCACGCGCCGCCCAAGAGATCGCGGATCGCGCCAGGCGTCAAAGCGAACTTGGCGAGGAACCCGATGGCGGAGCTGGTCGCGATCATGTCGGCGAAGTCCTGCTCGGCGTGGGTGGAGATCAGTATTAGTGGTGATGGTGCCGGCAACCCGGATCGGTGGAGTTGCTCAGCGAGTTCGAATCCATTCTCGCTACCGAGGTTAACGTCGACCAGCGTCACGTCCGGTCGCTGCTCCTCGAAGCATCGAAGAGCCTCGGCGCTGGTCGATGCCACCCCGACGACCGTGATGCCGCCGTGCTCGAGCAGATGGCGCGCGGCCTCGACGAAATCCGTGCTGTCATCAACGATCAGGCAGCGCATTGTGTACCTCTGATACCCATGCGGTCAGCTTCCCAGTGTGCGGGACTGGTAGGCATTCCCGCTAGCCGTAAGTCTGCTGTAAACGACGCGCGCGCTGCGTGCTGCGGCGCTGAGAATCCCGGCTAGCAGCGCATTTGCAGATGGCCAGTAGGCATAGATTGCAGCTAGCGGGGAGTACCCGATTGGGGTCAGCGGTGGCGACACGGGTTCGCCGGCGCGCAATCGTGGTTCATAGCCAACCCGCAACGGCGGTGCTCAAACGACCTGGAGAACGAAATGAAGAACACCACATTGGGGCAAACTGGGCTCTACGTTTCCCGCGTCGCGTTCGGCACCTGGCAGTTCGGCGGGGACTGGGGTCATTTCGACGAGGACGCCGCCATCACCGCGATCCGTCGTGCCCGCGAATTGGGCGTCAACTTCTTCGACACGGCGCAGGCCTACGGTTTCGGCGTGTCCGAGCGTATCCTCGGCAAGGCGCTCCGCATCGAGCTCACCCGAGACCGCGACGAAGTCGTGATCGCCACCAAAGGCGGTCTGCGCCAGACCTATTCCGGTCTGGTCCGCGATGCGAGTCCCGAGTGGTTGCGCCGAGGAGTCGATGCCAGCCTGACCGCGCTGGGCGTCGACCACATCGACTTGTATCAGGTGCATTGGCCCGACCCAACTGTGCCGGCCGCCGAGACGGCGGGCGCGCTCAGCGAACTGGTCTCCGTCGGCAAGATCCGACACGTCGGCGTGTCCAACTACGACGCCTGGCACATGGCGGAGTTCTCTGCGACGCTTCCGGTTGAGACTTTGCAACCGCCGTACCACCTGTTCCGTCGCGAGATCGAGGACGGCGAACTGCCTTATTGCCGAGCACATGACATCGGTGTGCTGGCGTACGGGCCGTTGGCCCACGGGCTGCTGACCGGAACGCTGAACACCAATACCGCGTTCGCCGCCGATGATTGGCGCAGCGCCAGCGGGGTATTCAGTGGCGGCACTTTCGAGCGCAACCTGGCGGCGGTGCGCACCCTGGCGATGTTCGCCGCCGACCTTGGGGTCACCGTCAGCCAGTTGGCCATCGCTTGGACGCTGGCCAACCCCGCCGTGCACGTCGCCATCGTCGGCGCCCGGCAAGCGAGTCATGTTCAAGACAGTCTCGCCGCCGCGGACGTGTCGCTGAGCGACGCCGACCTCGACGAGATCGACACCATCATGAGTTTCGGCGCGCAGGTGGCCGGGCCGTCCCCTGAGGGGATGTGATGGCCGGCCATGTGCGATGTGTCGCCATGTTGGGGGCAGGGACGATGGGTGGTCCGATGGCGCGCAACCTGCTGCACGCGGGCTTCGGGGTTCGGGTGTGGAACCGGACCATGGCCAAGGCCGCGGCGTTGGCCGCCGACGGGGCGTGTCCGGCCTCCGACCCCGCAGAGGCAGCGAGGGGTGCTGAGGTGCTGATCACGATGCTCACCGACGGAGCCACCGTCGAAGGCGTAATGACCGGCCCCGAGGGCGCGCTGTCGACGCTTCGTTCGGATGCAATCTGGATTCAGATGAGCACGGTCGGCGTCGAATGGACTCACTGGCTCGCTGATCTCGCGGACCGGTATGGCGTCGCATTCGTCGACGCCCCCGTATCCGGCAGTTCGGAGCCGGCAGACAGGGGCGAGTTGGAAATCCTCGCCGCGGGCGCGCTCGAGGTGCGTCCGCGCGTACAGCCGATCTTCGACGTGCTCGGACGGCGCACGGTGTGGCTGGATTGCATTGGGGACGGCTCCCGGCTCAAGCTGGCGCTCAACAATTGGTTGGTTGTCCTCGTCGAGGCGATGTCCGAAACGCTCACCTTCAGCGAAGCGCTCGGCCTGGATCCGCGCGTGTTCCTGGAGACCATCGCCGGGGGGCCGTTGGCGTCGGCGTTCGCGATGAGGAAGGGTGCCGCGATGCTGGACGAGGACTTCCTCCCCGGCTTCCCGCTCCGGCATGCGGTGAAGGACGCCGAGCTTGCCACGAGCGCTGCCCGCCGGCGTGGGGCGGAACTGACGCTCACGGATGCGTTGCTGCCACGCTGGCGTGAAGCCGTCGTAGGAGGCCACGGCGACGAGGACGTCGCCGTGGCCGTGACCCAGTCCGCCGCGGCCCTCCGTCGCTCGGCACAAGCCTGACTTCGATCACCACGTGACGGTCTCCGAAGACACTGCATCGCGAATCGCTAAGAACGTCAGGTACTTCGGGGAGCCGTGCGACGGTGTTGACGATGACCACCGGCCACTCGCGGTGGCTATAGGCGATGCCGATCCCGACGCGGTCATCGGCGGATCTGTTCGCCGGCAGGTGGCAGCTGATCGAGCCCGCGCAGGCTTTGATGGGACTAGCGCGGGATTGTTCGGGTCAGGACCGGAGTGCATCCACGAGGTCGCGGACGAAGCGTGGGTAGCCGGTGACCGCGGAGGATGCGTTGTCCGGTGGTTGCGGGTTGGACTCCTCGACGCCGGGGCCGGTGGTCACGGCGACGACGGCGCGTAGCCCGGGCAGGATCGTCAGGAAGTTGCCTCCCATCCCATTGGCCGAGAAAGTCCCGGCTGGGATTCCGGCGGCGGTCAGGTCTTGTTCTGGTCCGGCGACCCACCACAGGTATCCGTAGCCGCCGAACAAGGTGTCGCTCGCACCGGTAGTGGAGACCAGGCGGGTGCTGAGCGTGATCCACTCCTCGGACAGCAACCTCGTGCCGGCTCGGACGCCCCGATTGACGAACAGATCGCCGAAGCGGGCCAGGTCGCGTGCGGAGAGGAAGAAGGTGTAATTCGGGTAGCGCAGGTTACCGCCCAGTGGATCGGCCCGGTACTCGTAGGAAGAATGCGTGAACAGCTGCCAGTCGGTGAAACCCAGCGGGTGGGCGAAGTGGTGATCGAAGGCGACGTAGAGGCTCTTGTGGGTCAGCCGTTCGTAAACGTTGCCCAGCACGTTGAAGTCCCAGTTGTTGTACACCCACTGGGTGCCCGGTGCGTACGCGCCGCGGGGCGGGAGGAACGAAGGGCCGACTTCGGGCGGCGGGAGATAGACGCCCGAGCGAGCGGTGAGCAAGTCCTCGATGGTCGCGGACTTCTCCTGGTCGGTGAGTGGGGGTGTGTCGTCGATACCCACCTCGCCGAGGGTGGCGCCGAGGTCGAGGACTCCCTGGTCGTACGCGACGCCATACAGGGCGCTGATCAGTGATTTCCGGACAGAGTGGACGCGTACCGGCCTGGCGGTGTCACCGACATCGAGCAGTGTGTGCCCGTCGACCAGCACATGCACCGCAGTCGCATCGAGGGCGCGCGCCTGTTGCTCCAATGACGCGATCGTTTCGCGATTCATGCTTGGTGGTCCTTCGTGGTGTCGTGTCAGCGTAAGGAGAGGCCGTCGAGTCGGCCCGGGTTGGGGGAGAGCGACGGGGCGGCGAGACAGATTGTATACAGTGTAGTGTACAGTCTGTATCCATGGGCACTGCGACGGGAACGTCAATGAGTGAGGCGAGGTCGGTTGGATGAGCGAGCGGGTGAATCAGAGTCAACGCGCTTACGAGCAACTGCGAAATGAGATCGTGCAGTGGGAACTGCCGCCGGGTACCCACCTCAACGAGGTCCCGTTGGCGGAACGCCTGAGCGTGTCTCGGACTCCGCTGCGTGAGGCGGTGCAACGCCTGGCGCGTGATGGACTGGTCACGATCATTCCGGGCCGCGGTGCGCTCGTCGCCCAGCTCGCGCTGCAAGACGTTGTGCATCTGTTCCAGATGCGCGAGGCACTGGAGCCCTACGCCGCGCGTCTGTGCGCGCGCAACCCCGACCGTCGTGATTTCGGCAAGCTGCGTGCGGCATTCGAAGATCAGCGCGACGTGTTCGAGAAGGGATCGCCGCCGAAGGGCGACTACGCGGAGTACTACACGTTGATCAAGCGCATGGACACCGCGATCGATGAGGGAAGTGGCAACCCCTACGTGCGCGAGTCACTGGAAAGGCTGCGCACACAACTGCAGCGACTGCGCCAGATCGCCAAACGCCGACCACCGCGCATGCAGCAGACCGTCTTGGAGCATCTGGCCATATGTGCGGCCATCCACGACGGCGATGAAACCGCCGCCGCGCAGGCCACTGCCCTGCACATCAACAACAGTCTGCGCAACATCGTCGCCGCGATGACCGATGACGTGATCGGTCACACCGCCTTCGCCACCCCGACTACTGCCGACTAACACGAACAGGAGCCCCACCGTGACACCCGCTGACGGAAACCAGGTAAGCAGCGCCCCGGCCCGTTCGCCGGGTGCACGCCTGCGTGACTTGTTCACCACCGACCATGGACTATTGCTGCCCGGTGTACCCAATGCGCTCACCGCGCTCATCGCACAGGACCTCGGATTCGACGCCGTCTACCTCACCGGCGCGGGACTCACCAACACCTACCTCGGCCTGCCGGACATCGGCCTGATTTCATTACCGGAAGTCGTTGCGAACACCGCCGCTGTGGCGGACGCCGTTGACCTGCCTCTTGTCGTCGACGCCGACACCGGCTTCGGCAATGCCATCGCGGTCGCACGCACGGTACGTGTCCTGGAACGTGCCGGGGCCGCCGGTCTCCAGCTGGAGGACCAGGTCGCCCCGAAGAGGTGCGGACATTTCGATGGTCAGGAAGTGATCAGCGCGGCGGAAATGGTGCAAAAGATCCACGCCGCGGTCGACGCCCGCAGCGACGAGAACACCGTGATCATCGCCCGGACCGACGCCCGCGCAAACCTTGGTCTCGACGCCGCACTCGACCGTGCTGCAGCCTACGCGGCAGCCGGGGCGGATGTCCTTTTCATTGAGGGCCTCCACTCACGCCAAGAACTGCGCGCGGCAGGCAAATGCATGCCGCGAATTCCGAAGCTGGCGAACATGGTCGAAGGCGGGAAAACACCCCTTCTGAGCCGGGATGAATTGGTAGCCATGGGCTTTTCCATCATTCTTTACGCCAACGCCGCCATGCAGGGGGCGATCCTGGGCAGCCAAACAGTGCTGAGGAGTCTGCGCGACACCGGTTCGTTGGATGCGGCTCGCGATCAGCTCGCGCCGTGGGAAGAACGGCAACGCCTGGTCCGCAAGGCCAGCTACGACGAACTCGAACACCGCTACGGCGCGCACTGATTCGCGGTGAACAGCCAGCACGACGGACTCTGAGCAGCGAAATGGACGGATCGAAGCGACTGCCAACCGGACGTCAGAACTTCATGAGTTCAAATACCGATCACACAAGGAAGGCCGATCTAAATGACCGATTCCACCATCACAGCAGACCGTGAGGAGTTGTTTGCCAAGCTGGCCGACCCGGCCACCACCGGCAAGTTCTTCGAGCGCGTATCCGACAGCGTGTCCTGGACCGTGGAGGGCACTCATCCACTGGCCGGCACCTACACGAGCAAGCAGGCCTTTTTCGATTCCACCTTCGCCATATTGGGTCCATTGATGCGCGACGGCCTGGACCTCGAGGTGCAGAACCTGCACGTTGCCGGCGACTACACCATTGCGGAACTCCACGCGATCGCCACGACGGCCGAGGGCGTTCCGTTCGACAATCGATACTGCTGGGTGTGCCGTTTCGACGGTGACCTCATTGTCGAGGTCCGCGCGTACCTCGATTCGGCGATGGTCGCCTACGTCATCGGCCGCGCCGACGCCCTGTCGAGGAACTGAAAGCCGCATGAAATACTCCTCGAATGGGTAACGCATTTGCGGTATGTGCATCCCTAGCCGCATTTGGGCTAGGTGTATATAACGTAATGCACGCCCGTCGAGCGCCCATAAGGGCTAGGCAGCGTGAGCTTCGGAGTAAATTGCGCGACATTCTCTATGAGCTCAAACATGAGTGGCAAGACCGTCAGAGCGATTTGGTGCTCCGCGCTTCGATTCTTCCTGAGGCCTTCCCAAAGACTCGAGATGCACTACCCAGGCTCGACGAAATCTCGGGTGGATTAGAACAACCGGACAACACGGACGTACAGATGCTCATGCACAACGTGGCGGCGGCTCTCTGCGCGTTCGAACGGGCTGATCCGGTTGATAAGCTCGTTGATTGGAGTGGTGAAATCATCGCAGCCATAGACCGGGCGCTAAACATTATCAATGACATGGAACGAGGTTCGCGCCGTAATCGTAAACGGAGAATATACGAATTGTAATTGTCCCTGCGCTTTGCCCGATCCCGTCCAGGAAAGGTCCTGGTTGGGAACATGCCATTGGGCATAAAGTCGTTGGGAAACGCGAGTCTTTGACCTGCGTCGAAGAGCACCGAAATTTGGTGTTCGGCGTTTGATGGTTGGGAACATGCCATTGGGCATAAAGTCGTTGGGAAACGCGAGTCTTTGACCTGCGTCGAAGAGCACCGAAATTTGGTGTTCGGCGTTTGACCGTTCAGACAGTAGTGCTAACTTCGTGCCCTTCCCGGTCTAGGTTTCACCGACGGCGGCACTGCCGACTACTGCAGTGATGAGGGTTCGCGCCGAGGCGCCCTCGGCGGTCGGCAGCAACGGATACACGTGCTGTGCACCGGATTGCTCGTGGTAGTCGACGGATACCCCCGCGTCTTTTGCGCGGGCCGCGAAGTCGCAGGCATCGGGGTTGTGGATGTCGTGCGTGCCGCTGAAGATCACCATGGGGGCAAGCCCGGTCAGGTCCGCGTAGAGCGGACTGACCAACGGATCCTTGCTATCCAGTGCGCCGATGTAGAGCTGCGTGCTGACCATGCTGCCCGCGACACTGAGCACGCGGTCATACCGCGCGACCGAGGCGATCGCCGGATTGGACTTCGATGCGTCCAGCGCCGGGCTGATGAGCACCAGTTGCCGCGGCTGCGGCGAGCCACGGCAACGCAGCGTTTGGGCGATACCGAGAACGATGTTGCCGCCAGCCGAATCACCCATCAGCGTGACGTTGTGCGCGCCGTTGTGTGCGATGAGGTCGGCGGCGATGTCGGTGGCGACCGGCACGGTTTGGCACGCCGTGCTGTGCGGGGCCAGCGGGTAGATCGGCACGGTGACCTCGGCGGGGCCGTCGTTGGCGAGCTTGGCGATCAGCGACCAGTGCATCGGGAGGATTTCGCCGATGAACGCGCCACCATGGACGTAGAGCACCTGCGGAGTGGGTTTCGGGGCGTTGCGCGGGACGACCCGGTAGCAGGTCCAGCCGTGTCGAGTGTCCAGTGAAAAGACCACCTTGTGGTCCAGTCGCCGCGGCGGGGCGAAGGGCGCAGGGCGCACACTGTGCTCGCGCACGTAGCGCTCGACCTTGGACGCGCTGTCCAGGCGATGCCGGTAGCGCGTCACGATCAGCACAGCGGTCACCAACCGACTGGACAAGCTGGGCATGGCGCTTCCTCCGCTTTTCCCGAACTCTCTCGTTCGCTCCAAGCCGCCGCTGCCTTCACGCAAATACGGCAGGCTGCGATCCGCTCGTTCTTCGGTGCGGGTGACCCCCCGACGTTGTCGGTTACATCAATCGTCATCAGTTGGCCTTTCGTGAGTGTTGTTTTGTGGCGCAAGCGCCTTGGTGGTCGGTAGCTGGTCGCAGGTGGTGGTGCTTAGCGCAGAAGGCCAGCCTTGCGGGCGTTGAATTGGAGTTCGTCGCGGTGGTCGGGGTGGGCGATGGCGATCAGGCGGCGGGCCCGTTGGTCGAGGCTGGCTCCGCGCAGCGCGGCGACGCCGTATTCGGTGACGACGTGATCGACGGTGTTTTTCAGGGTGGTGACGACGCTGCCCGGGGTGAGGGTTGCGCGGATACGGCCGCGACCGCCGCTGGTGGTGGAGTGTAGCACCAGGAAAGCTTTGCCGCCGGGGGAATACATTGCGCCGCGGGCGAAGTCGGCTTGGCCGCCCGAGGATGACCAGTAGCGTCCGGCGATGGTTTCGCTGGCCGCCTGGCCCATCAGGTCGACTTCGGTGGTTGCGTTGATCGAGACGAAGTTGGGTTCGTTGGCCACGACGCGGGGGTCGTTCGTCCAGTCGACGGGCATCATTTCGACGGCGGCGTTGTGGTCGAGCCAACGCAGCAATGTCGGTGTGCCGACCGCGAAAGTGGCCACATGCTTGTTGCGGTGCTGCTGTTTGCGGGTGCCGGTGGCCACACCGCTGTCGACGAGGTTCATCAGCCCGTCCGACAGCGCTTCGGTGTGGATGCCCAGATCGCGGTGATCGCCCAGCGCGCTGAGCAGTGCGTCGGGGATGGATCCCACGCCCACTTGCAGGCAGGCGCCATCGGGAATCATCTCGGCGATATGACCGGCGATTGCTGCGTCCTCCGGTGCCGGCGGCCGGCGTGTAATCGCGGGAAAGCCGGCGTCGCTACGGATCCATCCGGCTAGCTGGCTGACGTGGATCTGGTTTTCTCCGTAGGTGAACGGCTGGCCGGCGGTCACCTCCAGGAAGAACGGCACTTCCCCGATGAGCGCGGACGCGTAGTCGGCGTTGGTGCCCAGGCTGAAATAGCCGTCCTTGTCGGGGCCGGCGGCGCGAGCGATGACTAGGTTCGGGTGCACCCGGCGCAGCAGCAGCGGCATTTCCGAGAAATGGTTGGGAACCAGATCGCAGGTGCCGTCCCAGAACGCCTGGCGTGAGCCCGGCCCGAGGTAGTAGTCGATGTGGCGAAGATGATCGCCGTATTCACCGCGGATGTAACGGCGGGTGGTGAAGGGATCCATTTGGTGGATGCGGACCCGGTCAAGCTCGCTCGCGTGGTCTTCGATGGTGTCCAACAGGGTGGGCGGCTCACCGAAGCCGATCGGGACGACGATGTCGCTGTCGGGGCCGATGAATTTCAAGACGTCTTCGGCGACACCGGGCTGGGCGGTGTTCGTGGTGGTCATCGGAATACCTTTCGGGTCTTCGGTGGCGGGTCGCGTGTGCGCGGGGTGGCCTGCCGAGTTGTTGTGGCAGTGCTGCCGTGTTCAGGTCGGCGCGCTGGTGAGGATGCGGCGCGCCAGTGCTAGGCGGGGCCGGTCCACCATCTCGCCGTCCACCCGCACGGCTGCGCCGGAGGTGGTGTCGGCGGCCGCGACGACGCGCTGCGCCCAGCTGCGCTGGCGCTGGTCGTATGCGAAAGCCTCGTTGACAGAATCGATTTGGCGGGGGTGTAGGCACAGCTTGGCGCCGAAGCCCAGAGCGCGGGCGTGGGTGGCAGAACGGCGGCCCGGTGTGGGAGTCATGACCGCACCGCCGCAGCCGGGTCGTGGGGGGCGGGTAGCGGTGCTGGGCCATGACCGCGGCGGGACACCATGACAGTGCGGATGAAGCTGATCACCACGGTGCCCGCCTGGTTGTAGCCGATGGTGCGGACCTTGACGATGCCCGCGTCGGGGTGGGATTTACTCGGGCGTGCCATGAGCACGGTGGACTGTGAATAGATGGTGTCGCCCTCGAAGACCGGGGCGGGCAGCCGGACCTCGTCCCAACCGAGATTGGCGAACACATGCTGGCTGACATCGGTGACGGACTGCCCGGTCACCAGCGCCAGTGTCAGCGTCGAGTCGACCAGTGGACGGCCCCAGCTGGTCTGTGACGCGTAGTAGGCGTCGAAGTGTAGCGGTGCGGTGTTCTGCGTCAACAGCTTCAACCACGAATTGTCTGTGCTGGTGATGGTGCGGCCCAACGGATGGCGGTACACGTCACCCTCGGTGAAGTCTTCGAAATAGCGGCCGTCCCAACCCTGGATCAGGCGCTCGGATTTCTCGCTCATCTCTGTGTCCTGTCGTAGTGCTGATGAGGCCACTTTCCCGCCACGTCCATCCATCAGTCCAATAGACTTCTGGATGTGATCGATTCGGATTCTGATTGGTTCGCGTTGATGGCGCCGCAGCTGGCGATCGTCGTCGCCGTGCTGGAGGAAGAGCACGTCACGCGCGCCGCCGAGCGGCTCGGGGTGCCCCAGCCGACCGTCAGCGCGACGATGCGCCGCCTAGGCGACGTGATCGGAACACCGCTGGTGCAACCCTGGGGGCGCGGCATCGTGGCCACCGCCGCTGGCCGCGCACTGCTGCCCGCCGCCCGCGAGGCGCTGATGACACTGCGCGCGGCGCGTCACGAACTGCAAGACGTCATCGATCCCGACAAGGGCCTGGTCGCGCTCGGCTTCCTACATACCCTCGGTGTACGCGACGTCCCCCGGCTCCTCGATGCGTTCCTGGCCGCCTACCCCGACATCTCGTTCAACCTCAAGCAAGGACCCGCGCACCATCTCGTCAACCAAATGCGGTCCGGGGCACTGGATGTCGTCATCGTTGCGCCACTACCCGACGACACAGACGGACTGGAATCAGTCGTATTGCGCGACGAAAAGCTCTACCTCACCGTGGCCGCCGATCACCACTTCGCCGCCCGACAGTCACTGGACCTGCGGCAGGCGGCTGGAGAAACCTACATCGCGCTGACCCGCGGCCACGGACTGCGTCAAATCTTCGACGAGATATGCACCGCCGCGGGATTCGTACCTCAGCTGGCCTTCGAAGGTGAAGACATCGCCACTTTGCGCGGCCTGGTAGGCGCCGGTCTCGGAATCGCAGTGCTCCCCCCAGCCATCACCAACGAGGGCACCGTCGTTGACCTCACCATCAGCGCCCCGGCAGCACACCGCCAGGTCGGCGCCATATGGCAAACGGGCCATCGATTGCCGCCCGCCGCACGACGCTTCGTCTCATTTCTTAGCGACTCGGGGGCCAAAGTATTCCGCGAAGGCCCTAACTAAATCGCACATCCCGTTTCTCACGCAGCGGTGCTGCACGACCTCGCCTTCGACCGAACTGGGCCGACTTGGGCGGAGGCACCACCCACAAGGTCCGTCAGGAAGCCTCCACGTTCGCCAAGACGTTGAGCTTTCCTTCGGCAGTACATCACCGCCCACGACGTCTCCGCGGATGAGTGGCACGAAGCGAATACCTCCGCCGGCGAACTGGCCACCACATGCTGGTGCGTCGGCGACGTCACCGCGATCTTCAGTGTTCCCGAGCCCGTTCTCGGCGCAGTACCCGCCGGTAAGCCGGTCGACGATGACCACACCATGAACCATCTCGGTCAGTCCGTCCTGCACATGCGCGCGCCGACGTGCGCGGTCAGAACGGGATGGTCGCGAGCAGCGACGTTCCAGTCCCGATCGGACTGGATATCTGGAGGCGTCCGCCGAGCGCCTCGACGCGGTCGGTCAGACCGGTGAGCCCGGACCCCTTGCCCGAGTCGGCTCCTCCGATTCCGTCGTCCCGAATGGATAGACGGACGGTGGGACCCTCTGTTTCGACGGTCACCCTCACCTCGGCTGCCTGCGCGTGCTTGGCCGCGTTGGTCAGGGATTCGGCAACGACGTAATAGGCGGCCACTTCGACGGAATCGGGCAACCGCTGGTCGACAGCGACGCGGAGCTCGACGGGGACGCTGGAGCGGCGGGCGAGCGTCTTGAGAGCGGGCCCCAGTCCGCCCCGCGACAGGATCGCGGGATGGAGTCCCCGGGATATCTCCTGGAGATCCGTGGAGACGCCGGTCAGTCCGTCGACGATCTCAGCAAGTTGCTCGCGGACCGACCCGAGGTGGGGTGGCACGGACGCCTCTGCAGAACGGAGCTTGAGTCCCAGCGAAACCAGCCGCTGCTGCGCACCGTCATGCAGATCGCGTTCGAAGCGGCGCCTGGCCTCATCGCCGGCCGCGACGATCCGGGCACGAGACGCCGTGAGTTGGGCGTGGGTCTCGGCGTTGGCGATCGCGGTGGTGACGAGATCGGCGAAATCCGCGACCCGCGACTCGGTATCAGGCGGCAGCGGATCGGGTTGCGCCGAGCCGACAATGGCCGCGCCCCACACGCGGCCGCCGACCATGATCGGCACCCCGACACCGGACCGCATCCCCAGCCGGCGGATGTAGTCGGCGGCCGGACCGGGAGCATTGTCATGATCGTGGCTGTCCATCCGGGCGGGACGACCCGTGCGCAACACCATCGCCGCGACAGATTCGCCCTCGAGCGAAAACCGCTGACCAACAGCCAGTTTTGTCCGATCGAACTCATGGTGGCCTGCGATCAACAGGCCTGCGCCGTCGGGCTCGAAGCGGAACAGAGTCGTATGGCGGACGCCCAGGCATCGGGCCAGCTCGTCGGCGACCGCGCTGAACACCTCCGACGGAGCGACCCCGCGGGCGACCAGTGTCGCCACCCGGCGCAGCGAAGCCTGCAAGTCGGCGACGACGCGCAGTTCGTCACGGCTGTGCTCAGCCTCGACGGCACGTGTTCTGGCCACGTGTGCCAACGCGTTGGCCACCAGTGCGACAACCACGAAGATGGTCATTGCAGCCCAGTTTTCGGGTCTGGTCAGGGTGAAGTTCGCGGGCCCGTTCCGGAAGTAGTCGAAGGCGATGGCGCTGGCCACTGACGTCGTCGCCGAGAGCCCGAATCCCCACATCGTGGAGACCACCAGAACACCGACCAGATACACCACGCCGAACGCATCGTGGGGCGCGACCTGCTTGAGCAGCAGCACCACAACGGATTCGACCACAATGAATGACGCGGCGACCACCAGGCCCAGCCACACCGGCGGGCGCGTTGCACGCAGCAACAGTGCCACCGGGCGAGCCCGTACCGGCCACGTGCGGACCTCGCGAACGGCGTGCGGGCTCAGGGAACTGACGGCTGGCCGCGACGACGGCCAGCCGGTCGCTTGGGTGCTTCTCCGCGTCATTAGGCCGGCTCAGATCGATCGGTGCGGACATGGACCTGACCGCATTCGGAATTTTAACCCCGCTGACTTGTGGCGTCCCGACCCCGCACACCGCTCAACCAGACACACCGATTTCCGATGAACCAGGCGGCTCTCGCGAGCTATCCTCAAATCAAATTATCGAGGAGATTGCATGGATAGGCGCGTGCTGGCACGGAGCGTCGGGTCTCTCGTCGCCGATGGCCGAGACCGATCCGGCGGAAACTCGATGCAATCCCGAGGATCGGCCCGCGACTGCCGCCGGGCTCGGGAATCAGTTGAGTCAAGCCCAGCGCGGCAACGGTTTGACGGTGGATGACATGGCCGTGCCGGTCACTGGTGGGGATCAGCGCGGTGATCGAGACAGCCCCGCCCCGGGGCAACACGGCGGGCCCGCGGTGACTCGGGTGCGGGTGGTGGTGGCTGAGGATGATGTGTTGCTGCGCGAGGGTTTGGCCAGCCTGTTGGATCGGTCGGGTTTTGATGTGGTGGGGCTCGCCGGTGATGGCGTGCAGTTGCTGGGCTTAGTGCGTGAGCAGGCTCCGGAGTTGGTGGTGACCGATATCCGGATGCCGCCCACTCATTCCACTGAGGGCCTGGATGCGGCGCGGGTGATCCGCGAGGAGCTGCCCGACACGGCGATCCTGGTGCTGTCGGCGCATGTTGATGTCGAGCATGCGATGGGGTTGTTGGCCAGTGGGCACAGCGTCGGTTATCTGCTCAAGAGTCGGGTCACCGATGTGGCCGACTTCGTGGACACGCTGGGGCGGATCGCCAAGGGCGCCTCGGTGGTGGATCCGGCGCTGGTGGCCGAGTTGGTGTCGGCTCAGCGGCGCAATGATCCGCTGGCGGTGCTGAGTGCGCGCGAGCGCGAGGTGTTGGCGCTGATGGCCGAGGGTCGCTCCAATGCCGGCATCGCGCATCGGATCTGGGTCACTGAGGGCACCGTGGAAAAGCACGTCCGCAGCATCTTGACCAAACTGAACCTGCCTGAGACCGGTGATGACCACCGCCGGGTGCTGGCGGTGGTCACCTTCCTTGAGGCCCGCTGAATAAGCGCGGCAGCCTGCCGCGATCTTGCTTGCGGGCGCCGTCAGATTTTCCGATTCTCGGATTTGAGCATCCAGGCGGCCTTTTCCAAGTCGTCGATGATGTTGTGCAGCAGGTCGGCGCTGGAGGGGTCGGCGGTGTCGACGTCGTCGTGGACGGTGCGGACGGTGTGGACTGCGGCGTAGATCGCGGTGGTGATGAAGTCGACGGTGTCGGTGGTGGTCTGCTCGGCCGGGGGGAAGGCGGGCAGTGTGGTCGAGGCCGTGATGGTGTCGGATCGTCCGTCGGGAACAGCGTTGAGGGCGCGGATGCGTTCGGCGATGGTGTCACTGGCGTCGCGTGCGATGTCGACGATTTCGTCGAGTTGCAGATGCAGATCGCGGAAGTTGGTGCCCACGACATTCCAGTGTGCTTGTTTGCCCTGCAGGTGCAGCTCGATGAGGTCGACGAGGACCCGCTGGAGGTTCTCGGGCAGGCTCGGCGGGGCGTCGAACTCCAGCAAGTCATGGCCGGATCGGCGTTGTGAAGTCACCATGATCATTCCTTTTCGATGTCGGTTTCTCAATGTCGGGTAAGGCCGCTGATGCGTTGTTGCACAGCAGTTCTCGGATGCCCATTCTCGGGGCGGCTACTCCTTGGATGGTGGTTTGGTCACTGATCGGGTCTCTACAGGATTGCTCGTGCGCAAGCCGATGTCGTCCCCGCTACCATCCATCTTTGGTACCCGCTGACCGGAATTGCGGTTTAGCGCTCAGCGGCAACGCTGACCACACCGGTAACTCCGCCTGCCGGTCTGCGGTGTGATAGACCGTCTTGAGGTCCTTTGGCGGCCTGAAGGATAGCTGTGTCGGCTACCTACCGAGACTCACGCGCAGATAACGGCGAGCCCGGTCGGTGTGGATCGCGGCACGCTTGTGATTCGTCGGGGGAGTGGACGGCGGAATGATCCGTGGACTGTTCCTAAAACTGTTGTCGCACTGAGGCTTACCGACTGAAACCCCGGTGATTCCAATGATCTGGGTGGGCGTCGGTGGCCAATGCAGCACGCCCCAACTCGGCGTTGCGCGTCGTCACCGATCCTGCTTTGAGCCCAGTCACGCTGAACGCCGACTGTATGCGACCAAGGCGGTGACGTCGTGCTTCTCCCAACCATCCTGGGCCACCTGCGCGTAGGTTTCGTGCTTTTCAACGCACTGGAGCCGCAGGCTGTGGTCTCGAGGAGTCGTCCGCCCCGGCGAAACGAGGTGATGGGCTATGACGAGGGCGACCCCGGCCACCAGGGTGATGATGGCCAGGATGATGACGCTGCCGATGATGACTGCGGAGTGACTGTACTGGGGTAGATGTGCTGGCTCGATGGCCAGCAGCGCGTCAGGTTGGCTGGTCATCGCGCGATCGCCATCTGAGGAGTCAAAGCCAAGTCGCGGCGGCTCGCCGCTGGTGTTGTGCGCATCATTACCTCTGGGGTGCCTTAGGTGGCCGCGGCCAGGGTGGTCAGGATGTCGAGCAGGGCGGCGGTGAGTTCGTCGTCATCGACAGGGTCGGTGGTGGCGAACCGTTCGGCGGCATTCGGCACTGACAGGGCGACGTCCTCGAGCACACGCGCCCCGGCGATGCCGGCGGTTTTGCGGGTGTCGTCGTGGGCCCACACCCCGCCGTAACGCCCGTGGGAGGTGCCCACCACGGCGACCGGCTTGCCTGTGATTGCCCCGTGCTGAAACGGTCGCGAGGTCCAATCGATGGCGTTTTTGAGCGCTGCGGGCAGGCTGCCGTTGTATTCGGGGGTCACCACAAGCAGCGCGTCGGCGCGCTGGACGGCGGCGCGCAATGCCTGCGCCGGGGCGGGGACGTCGCCTGGCCCGTCGAGGTCTTCGTTGTAAAACGGCACCTCGCTCAGTCCCTCGAAGATCTCAACATCGATGCCCTGGGGGGCGTATTTGACGGCGGCCTCGGCCAGTCGGCGGTTACAGGAGCCGGCGCGCAGGCTGCCGACCAAAGCCAGAATCCGAGTTGACATGGGAATCCCTTTCAATTAGTTGCTTGCGCCAACAAGTATATAGTTGCGCGCGCAAACAAGCAAGTGGTAATCTTTCGGCGTGACACGCGGCAAGGCGGCACCACCACGGACCGCTCAGGAGCACAAGGTGATTACGGCGCTGCACGCGGCATTTGTTGCCATGATGCGCGAATTCGACGCCGACCTGCAGCGCGAACACCGCCTGTCGCACACCGAATACATCGCACTGATGTGGTTGTCCGAGGCACCGGAGCACACCCTGGGACTCAGCAGCCTCGCGGCGCGCTGCCAACAGTCACTCTCGGCGATCAGCCGTACCGTCGGGCGCCTGGAATCCCAGGGCCTGGTACGCCGCGAACAGTCGACCCGAGATGCCCGCGCCTACAACGCCGTACTCACCGACGCCGGGCGCAAGCGCTACGAGGAAGCCACGCCCACCCACAACATCAGCCTGCGCCGCTACCTCTTCGACCACCTCGAAGGAATTGACCTCGACGCCCTCGGCGATGCGCTACAACGCATCACCGCCGCCGCCGATCACCGCACAACTGTCCCCCGCTGATTACCTGCACATCGCGTGCGACGGTGCCGCAACGATTGGGAACACGAGAATGAACCCAGCAGACATCGATCCGCAATCGGGATGCCGGATTCCGTTGGTACGTAGCGAGGATCTCGACACCGACGGCGAGAAATTGTTTGACCACTACACGTCCAGCGCAATGTTGCGCGGGCTGCATGGGCCCGCCGGTATCTGGCTGCACAGCCCAAAATTGGCCGAACTGTATCAACCGCTGGACACCTACCTGCGGCACGGCTCGGGCCTCAGCGAGCCGGTGCGCGAGGTCTGCATCCTGGCCATCGCCCGTGAATTTGACAACGCGTTCGAGTGGGCGGCACACGAACTCGAAGCGCTGCGCGTCGGTGTGTCGCAGCAGATCATCGACGCAATCAAATACCGGGCGCCGACCGTCGACATCGAGGCGCCGTTTGGCACCGTCGTCGAGCTGATCCGCGAGGCGTTCACCGCGCGAACAATCAGTGCGGCAACCTACAACGCTGCCGTATCACTGTTTGGCGTAAGGCTTCTCATCGATCTGGTGTCGCTTGCCGGGATATACGCCGGCACTGCTGCGCTGCTCACCGTCTTCGACATGCAACTCGACGCCGGCGAAACCCACCTGCTGCCTGCTCGCGACTGAACTTTGGGGCACAAACGTACCGATATGCCGCTAGCTGGGGGCCGGAGACTCCCGCTGGCAGGGGGCACTGATGGGTATCAGCGGTGACGACACCGGCTGCCTGGCGCGGGATTATGTCAAGTAGGACAACGAACGTCCGAATATATCCGCGGAGAAGCATTCGGACTCCGGGAGCGCTGTTTCCCGGTATCAAGTCTCACTACCGCTTAATTTCGAGGAAAGAGGATGACATGACGACTCAGCCCCGCCAAGTGATCACGAAAATACTGGTGGGTGGTGCTGTCGCTCTCTGCTTTTACGTTGGGGGAGCAGCACCGGCCAGTGCCGACCCGAACTCGATCGGCACCGCCCCGAACCCGTACAGCGGCCTCAGCTGTAGCTGCCGAGAGACGGCTCCACCCGGCAGCCCAGCTCTGAGGGACGAAATAGAGCGGGGTTTGCGGGAGGGTCGCTCTGCCTGGGTGTCAGGACAACCGCCGTCGACCCAGCCCTGACGTCCCAGCTCCTGCTCAACACGCCCGCCATCTTCGGCACCGCTAACCGCATTCCTGAGGAGACTTCCACAGGCTTGCCGGCAGAACGATGACGCCAGGTCGAAAGTGCGCCGCACCGGCGCGCATTCCCAGGCCGGGGATCGTTGGCGCGACCCGGATGCTGTCGCGTCGCTGGGTCAGGGATGGTGGTACTCGCGCGTCGCCGGTTCGGCGAACTTGTCCAGCTCCGGAAGGTTGACCACGATCGGATCGGGGTTCGAACGGGTGACAACCCAGACGGTCGGACGGTCAGCGGACGCATTGACCTCCTGATGCGGCGTGTGCGCGGGAATGAAAACGAAGTCTCCCGGGCCGGCCTCGACGACGTGCTGCAGGCGGTCGCCCCACCGGTACCTGGCGGTGCCTTCCAGCACGTACAGGATTGTCTCCTGATCGCCGTGGTGATGCGCACCGGTCGCAGCACCGGGTAACACCGTGCTGAGGAAGGCGCTCAGCACCTTGGCATCGGGGTTGCGGCTGTCGAAGGCGACCGCCCGGTGCAATCCCGAGGTCTGCGGGGTGTCGTCGGAGAGTTGGTCACGCCGAACGACGCGGACCGAAGGCTCGTGCATTGGACATTCCTTTCTGTTCCACGATCGGTAGTGCGCTGTCCCCGGCCGCGTGCAGTCCGAACGGTGCGGGGTCGCCGACCCGCCAGGTGCCCTCGAACTGCAAGCTTCGACCGACCGCGCGAGCCCTTTGCATAGCCCGCCGGGCCGTTTGTAGCTGCTTGGCCTCCCAGCCCTTCAGCCGACCGGGTATCTGCCATCCAGTGGTGTATAGCAGCGCGTTGCCTAGCTGCCAGGCATCGTCGGCCGCCTTGGCGGTGCCCGCACCGATGTGTGGTCTCAGCGCGAACGCCGCGTCACCGATCAGGCAGGTTCGCCCGAAGGCGATTCGAGACACCCCGAGGTCGACGATCACCTGGACGAATGGCTCGGCGCTTCGTTGGACGAGCTCGGTGAGCGGCGCCGGAAGCTCGGTGTCCGCCGCCGAGTGCAACTCATCGAGATGCTTGGGCTGAACTAATCCGGGCGGCACGGTCATCTCAGCCTTGAGCCCGTTGCGGTCGGTGAGCAGGTCGGTGAGCTGGTCTCCCGGCGTGACGTTCCGATACCAGAGCCAGTTGCACAGCACGGACCCGTCCGGGCTTGGAATCGGATAGGTCAGCAAGTGGCCATGCGGGAGGATCCGGTAGGTGATCGCATCCCGCAGGATGCTTGCTGTGCCGCCGCTGAGGTCATCGCGTTCGACGGTGCCGCGCCATGCCACGTATCCGGCATAGCGCGGTTGCGCGTCGGGCACCAGAATCGTGCGTCCCGTCGAGCGAATGCCGTCGGCGCACACCACGAGGTCTGCGGTCAATGTCCGACCGTCGGTCAGTGACAGCGCGACTTCATCGTCCCGGTTATCAAGGTGCGCAAGCTGAGTCGACAGATGGTAGTGCTCGGTGCCGAAGGCGTCCAGCAACCCCTGATACAGCTCGAAGTACGACACCAATCGGTGGGCCCAGGGTTGCTCGTGGACGACCGAGCCGTCATCTCCGAGATAGCGAAGCCTGCTGGCAGGCACGCCGATGTCGCCGATCGCCTTACCGACCCGCTCCACGAGATAACGGACAGTGGTGGGGTGCGCGACGATGCCGGCCCCGCGCCCCTGCAGCGGAACCGCACTGCGCTCCACAACGTCGACGTCCCATCCCTGGTCTCGGAGAACCAGTGCTGTCGTGAGGCCACCGAGTGATCCACCCACTACTACTGCCCGGCTCATCCGGCTTTCCCGTCCGTGAGAGTTTTCGCCCACCCGGCGATCGGCGTTGGGGGCGTGATCATTTGTCGTCAGGATTGAGCGCGAGAAAGGTGACGCCGGCGGCGGCGCCGCCGATGACTTGGGCGACCAGATACACCCACAGCGTCGGCCACGCGAACATGCCCATCATGGCCGCGCCGACCGTGACTGACGGGTTGAACGCGCCGCCGGAGATCTCGCCGACCGCGAAAGCGCCTGCCAGCACAGTGAAACCGATTGCCAGGCCGAAGTATGAGTTGCCCCGATTGCTTTTGCTCGTCGCCACGTTGAGTACCACATGGCACAGCGCGAAGGTGAACAACAGCTCCACCACGAATGCGGCCGGCAACGCGTGACCGGTCAGCGTCATCGTCACGGTGGTCTTGCCCCGCGCCGGATCGACGATCCCCCGCACCATCGCTGCAGCCAGCAGTCCGGCGCCGAACTGCACCATCCAGTACATGAAGGCGTCACGCGCGGCGATCCGGCCTCGCACCAACACCGACAACGTCACCGCAGGGTTGTAATGCCCGCCCGAGATGTGTCCACCGGCGTAGACCATCGCCATCAAGACCGCGCCGATGGCAACCGGGGCGAACACGCTGCCGGCGCCGACTGCGGCACCGACCGTGAACACCAAGAAGAACGTGCCGATCGCTTCGGCGGCGTACTTCGCTCCCGCGGGTGGTTCGCCGAGGACTTCGGTTGATTCTTTACCCGTGATTGGCTGAGTGCGTGCCGGCGCTGTGACCATGGGTCTAAGAATTGCCGTGCCGGGCACCGATGTCGTCAGCGCTGACGCCCATTCACTGGGCCTGCCAGCCTCACTGCGCGCATACCTGACAGCTGCAATTCGGACCATTTGACTCCGATTTCGAGGTGGGCCCGCATCACTGTAGCGAGTTAATCTCGCCGATAGCACGGACCACTGGGTGCCCCGTTGGTGACACCCGTTGGGCCGATGATCGCGAGGTGTTCAGTTGTGATTAAAAGCCCCTGCGCCAACGGCTGCTATCCACGCTCCCTAGCGTCGGCGATGACCTCATCGATAACATCGGCGGCGACGCCCAGGCCGCGCAGGCAGAAGCGTAGAACCCGCTTCCGCACGTCGCTGACATCACAAGTACCTGTCGCCCATTGGCGTTCGACATTCGCCCACACGACGCCGTGGATCGACATTGCCTCCTCGGCCGGATGCCCGGCGCCGAACAGCCCCAGATGCGTCCCGCGATCGATCTGCTCGATCAGCGGGCGCAGAATCTCGGCATAAGCGGGTCCGAAAAGTTCGGGTGAGGCAAAGACCTGTGAGCGCGCCTCGAACGACAATTGCCGGGAGTTGGACTCGACCTGACGGTCAAAGGCCAAATCCAGACGCCGCTCTATCCAGGCAACTACGGCGCGAACGGGGTCCTCGTCGGGCATTCCCTGTTGCAGCCGGTGCATCTCGGCGCGCGCTATTTCCACGAAAATCGCCGTGACTAACTTTTCTTTGGACTCGAAATGCCGGTAGAACGCACGGGTGCTCATCTGCGCCCGGGCCAGCACCTGCAAGAGGCCCAACGCACCCAGGCCTTCCTCGTGCACGATGGCAAGTGCGGCGGCCAGGATCGCCGCTCGAACCGCCGGATCCGGTTCTACCTTGGGGCGGCCCCGGGGAACGGTGTCCATTTCGGCTGGCGGTGATCCTCCCTGCCTCAACCCGAGGCGTCGTAGGTGGCCAGATAATCGCTGAACGCGTTCGGGTGATAGTCCGCAGTAGGCGAGGTGGTGAGTGTGCGTGCACGCGTCCAACATCCGTGTTGGACGACGCAGCGGCTTAAGGGCACGTCAGCATGTTGCACGTCCCGTTTGGCTGTGGCAACGCACAGAAGCGAACTCACAGGGACACGTCTAGTAATTACCTTTGTACCAACGACGGGTAGGACACTGGAGGAATGATCCCAAGTCGAGGGCGTGGTCGACCGCGCAGCGAGGAACACCGTGACGCCGTCTTGAAAGCCGCCATGGAACTCATGCAGGAGGACGACTTGCGCAGGGCATCGGTCGACCGGATCTCCGCACGCAGCGGAGTCAGCAAGGCGACCATCTACAAATGGTGGCCGAACAGGACCGCGGTGGCTATCGACGCGTTCCTGCACCAAATCATGGCCGACGCCCCCGTGCCCGACACCGGATCGGCGGCCGAAGACTTCCGCCTGACGTTGCGGGGCATTATGAGCTTCTACGCCAGCCCGCTTGGCGCGATCTACGCCCAACTCGTCGGCGAGTCACAATTTTACCCAACTGAACGCGAGCGGATACGAACACATCAGGTGAACGTCCGCCGTACAGCCGTAAAGAAGATCTGGGATCGCGGAGTTACGCGGGGTGAACTCGATCCCAACATCGACCCCGAGGTGGCGATGGATCTCATCTTCGGCCCGGCGATGTACCGGATGGCGATCGGGCACGGAGGATTGACGCTTGCCGACGCCGACGCCATTGTGGCCACAGCCATGCGGGCGCTGGCCAGCTAGCTGGTGCAACACGCCGGCCATGTCGAAGCCCTATCGATGCTTGCAGCCGGACGGCACCGCCCGCGACGTCGTGACCTAAGTCGTGGGCCGCCAGAGCGCGCCGGCGAGCAGCTGGCGCAACATCGCGGTGACGGTCTCCATCTCGTCGTGTGGGCGCTGCACGTAGCCGGCGTAGAACCCCACCCCGCAGAGCAGCACCAGCAGTGTCTCGGTCAATCCTGGGATGTCGATATCGGCAGCGACCTCGCCGCGCTGGATCGCGTCGTTGACAGCCCAGTGCAGAAAGTTCCGGCTGTTTTCCAGCGCATCATTGTCGGGTGTGTTCAGTTCCGGGTGCCGTCGCGATTCCACCACATTGGTAACCAGAAACCCTGCCGTGGCCGGGTTCTCGATACTGCTGTGCATCGCGACAGCGACGAACGCCGACAGCCGGCCAAGTAGGGTGGTCTCGCGGAGTGCTCGTTCAATGCCTGAGGCCACGACCAGTTCGTTGGTGTGATCGACCACCGCCCGGAAAAGTGCCCGCTTGCTGGGGAAGTAGTGATTGATCGCTGGCCGGGTCAGGTCGGCGCGCGTGGCGATCTCCTGGAACGTCGCTCCAGCGTAGCCCCGCTCGGTGAACACCAAACGTGCTGCGCGCACAACGCGTTTACGCGTGTCGTCCGCGTTCGTTGCGGGCGGACGACCCGGCCGCCGGGTCACCGTTGATGGCATCGTCAAAGTGTGCCACCCCGTTGGAAGGGATTGGTGCGTTCGGTCCACCCACCGAACCACAGTGGGTCGGGCTTGGATTTCGGGTTCGGGAAACGCCACGCCGGCGGCATCGCACCATTCAGCATGCCTTCTACCGGGAGCCGGCGTCAGCCGGTTGCACCGTCTGCCAACGGGGCGACTGCGCGCTGCAGGCGTCGTCGGAGTTCGTCCTTGCGCACCTTGCCGGTGGCCGTTCGGGGTAGGTCGTCGACGATCTCGAGGCGTTCCGGTGTTAGGTGCCGCGCGGTGCCGGCGGCGGAAAAATGCGCTCGGACGTCGGTGAGCGACAACGCGGCTGTCGGCCGCAGCACGACGAAGGCGCATACCCGTTCTCCGTAGAGAGGATCCGGTGCTGCCACCACAGCGGCTTCGGCTACCGCCTCGTGTTCGGCAAGGATGTCCTCGATCAACTTCGAGGACAGGTTCTCCCCGCCGCGGATGATGAGGTCTTTTCGGCGGTCGGTGATCGTGAGGTAGCCGTCGGGGTCGAGTACGCCGATGTCACCGGTGCGAAACCACCGGCCGGGTAGGAACGCGTCCGCGTCCAGCGCCGAATCGCGATAGCCGACAAACAATTCGGGGCCGCGGCTGAGGATCTCGCCGGGAGTGCCCGCGGGGAGGTCTTGCAGCGCGTCACCCACGATCCGGACCTCGACACCATCGATGAGCCGGCCGTCGGTGTGTGCGCGTTTGTCCAAGGCGTCCTCCGACGAGCCCCCGCTGATCGTGGGGTGCTCGCTGGAACCGTAGGCACGGAAGGCCATGATTCCGTGCTGGTTGGCCCGCTCGATGACGCTCGGCGGCACACTGGCGCCGCCGACCCCGTACTCACGCAGACAGGACAGATCGACCTCGTCGGCGAGATCGAGCAACGTCGTCAGGAAAAATGGTGTTCCGCCCGTCGAGGTGACTTCATGCTCGGTGATGAGACGGGCTGCCGTGGTGGCATCCCAGGTGTCGATGACCACATGCGGCACTCCCTGGAGAAGCATGCGCAACAGCCCGAGGGTTCCCGCGATATGGCCGGACGGGAACGCCGCGAGGATCACGCTGTCGGCGGCGTTGCCGGTCAAGCGCGTGCGCAGTTCCGCGAGCAGGGTCGTGTGGGTGTGCTGCACCCCCTTGGGCTGCCCGGTCGTCCCTGAGGTGTAGACCAGCACGCATACGTCGTCCGGTGCGGCCGCCGTCGGCGTGGACCGCGGTTCGCTGCCATTCACCAGCTGTCTGAAGTCGATGTATTTCTGTGGTACCGAGTCCGCGATGACGGCCACCGACGACAGATCCGGGCAGTCGCCGATGCGATGCAGATCGGCGAGGTAGTCGCGCCGGCCCCACCGGTCCGGCGTCACCAGCAACTGGGCGCGCGACTCCCGGAGGATGCAGCCCAGTTCGTGCGGGCCGTAGCTGGACACGACAGGCACCAATACCGCCCCGGCGAGCACCGCGGCGGCCTGCGCGATGACCCCGTCTATCCGGCTGGGCACCTGGACGGCGACGGTGTCGCCAGGCTGCACGCCGAGGTCGCGGAAAGCCGCCGCGCAGCGAGCCGCCCGGTCCACCAGGTCGGCGACTGAGACCGCCACACTGCGCCCGGCGCCGTGGAAGATGACGGGCACGTCTGGGTGGGCACTGGCTGCGGCCAGGATGGCGTGGGGCACCGTCTGGGAATTGTCCTTCGACGCTGTCACGGCCGCCCGCTTGCGAATGCGGCTGCGCCAGCGGCAACAACCGCGCCGTCGCGGCCCTCGTCGACAAGGGTGAAGCGGACCGCCACTCGCCCGTCGGGTCCAGCCCACCCCTCCAAATGCACGAGGAAGGGGCCAACGCGGCCGGGACTGACGAAGTGGACGTCCCAGTCGCGAACCTGGACGGTGTCGGTCCCGGCCAGTTCGGCGGCCAGTTCCATGGCGGCGGCCTCGAACACTACGTGGATCGGGCCTAAGTGCAGCGACGCCGAGGTCGACGCGTGGCGGGAGGTCAGGGCCGGCAGGCGCCAGCCGTCGGCGGTGTGCTGCGCCCCGAAAACCACGTGTAGCGGGGGGAGCTCGGCCGTGTCGGGCAATTGCGGGGGTACGTCTACCGGCCGAAACGACGGCGGCGCGTCGCCGAGGGTGACGCCGACCCCGGTGGTGACGGCAATGACCCGGGAGGAGTCGGCGGCGTCGGTGATCAGCGACCGGCTGAAGCCCATCTTGGCGCCTCGGCGCACCGTACTGCGGGTCACCCGGATCTCGGCGACGTCGCGGGCGTCATCGAGGATGTGCAGCCCGTAGGTGACGGGTGCGGGGATCACTTCGCGATCCCGCCAGCCGCCGGTCTCGGGGGCGGCGATCGCCAACGGCGCTGCCATGATTCCGCCGGCGTGATTCCGCATATCGTGGCGTAGCCGCACCGTATCGGGATCCACGAGCTGGTTGAAGGCCCGGCCGAGATACCAATAGGTGATGAGACCGCCAGAACCCATCATCTCTCGCAGACGATCCCAGTATTCCTCGACTGGACCATCGCGAATGTCTCGGACCACGCTTCGGTACCTCCTTGCCTTTTTCGGTATCTGCGCCCCACGTCGGCGACGCGGATCCCACCGCGGCAACGTTATAACCGCTAGATGCAGTTAACGTGTTGTTTTACGAACACTGGTCATACTAGTTTGACTACCATGATGTTATCGATCCGCGACCCTGCAACGGTGTGCACCCGCCCGCGGGCGGCGGCCCGTTGTTGGCGGTGCGGTGATCGAGGGCGACTGTGGACCTTGATCTGACTCCGGACCAGGAGTTGCTGCGGGACACCACCCGCAAGTTCCTGCAAGCGACCGTGCCGTTGACCACGGTGCGGGCGCTGGCCGACACCGCGGAAGGGTTTGACCGAGGGTGGTGGCAGCGCGGTGCTGAACTCGGCTGGACCTCGCTGCTTGTGGACGAGCGGCGAGGTGGAGGGAGCATTTCGGGCGGGGGACTGTGTGACCTCGCTCTGGTTGCCGAGGAGATGGGTGCGATGGTCTCCCCAGGGCCGCTGATCGCGACGAACGTGGTCGCGCAAACGCTGTCACGCGAAGCCTCCGACGAGCTCGCATCGCAGGTCCTGCCGGGACTGCTCTCCGGCGAGTCGATCGCTGCGTGGTGCGTCGCGGAGCCGGGCCGCGACATCACCCCCGACGGGACGACCCTGAAGGCGCGACGCGGGGATGCCGAAGGCACCGAGTTCGTCCTGGACGGGGTGAAGCGACCGGTAGACACCGGCGGGCAGGCCGACTGGCTGCTGGTCACTGCGACCGCGCCCGAGGGCCTGTCCCAGTTCCTCGTCCCGTCGCCGGCACCCGGGCTGCGGATCACCCCCCTGCGCGGGCTCGACCTGGTCCGCCAACACGCGGAGATCAGATTCGACGGCGTTCGGGTGCCGTCCTCGGCGGTGGTGGGTGTCCTGGGCGGCGCCTCGCTGTCGTTCGAGGCACAGCTGCAGACCGTCCTGGTACTGCAGTGCGCCGAAATCGTGGGCGCGACCGACCGCGTCTTCGACTTCACCGTCCAATATGCTTTCGACCGTTCGTCTTTCGGTCGCGCACTGGCGTCCTATCAAGCCCTCAAGCACCGCTTCGCTGACATGAAACTGTGGCTCGAGTCCGCCCAGGCCATCACCGTCGACGCCACCAGGGCCGTCCAGGACAGCGCCCCCGACGCCGGAGAGGTGGCGCGCATCGCCAAGGCCTACGTCGCCGAGCGATGCCCCGAGCTGATCCAAGACTGCATCCAGATGCACGGTGGGATCGGGGTGACCTGGGATCACGACCTGCACCTGTATCTGCGTCGGGTCGTCGTGAATCGGCAGACCTACGGCGATCCAGTACACCTGCGCGATTCCGTGGCGATCCTCGCCGACCAGACAGGCGGACGATCATGACCGTGACGACGACAGCATCCGGAGGACTGGCCGAAGACCTCGGCACCTTCCACGCGCGGGCCAAGGAATGGGTGACCGCGAATCTGGAGCCCCTCGACGGCGCCGACCCCTTTCAGGGACACGCCACCGACGACGCCGATCAGGTGGTACGCGCCAAGGCGATCCAACGCAAACTCTTCGACGCAGGGTTTGCCGGGCTGTGTTACCCGGTCGAGTACGGCGGGCGAGGGCTTCCGGCGGAATATCAGAACGCGTTCATCGATGTGAGCTATGGCTACGAGCTGCCCCGGCTGTTCAACATGCCCACCTTCACCATCATCTTGCCGACCATTCTGGACTTCGGCACCGAAGAGCAGAAGAAGCGGTTCATCCCCGCCGCACTCAAGGGTGAGGAACTGTGGGTCCAGTTCCTCTCCGAGCCGACCGGCGGCTCCGACTTGGCGGGGGCCCTGACCCGGGCTGACCGCGACGGTGACGTTTTCGTTCTCAACGGGTCGAAGATCTGGAGTACGTACGCGTGGAAATCGGACTACGCGTTGTGCGTGGCCCGCACCGACTGGGACGTTCCCAAGCACAAAGGGCTCAGCGTCCTCATCGTCAAAGTGCATCAACCCGGGATCACCATCAACCAGATCAAACACGTGGACGGAAGCGACGACTTCTGTCAGGAATTCTTCGATGACGTCGTCGTGCCCGCCGATCGGATCCTCGGCCAGGTCGACGATGGATGGAACGTCGCGTCCCGGCTGCTGCTGCACGAACGCGAGGCGATGAGCGGATCCTCGCCCTATGCAATGGCGCCGCGAACTGCCGCCCACGAGAATGACCAGGTCGGCGCCGCCGCACTCGCACAAGACTCCGGCGGCGCGACGGATCCCCGAGTGCGACAACTAATCGGGGAAGCGCGGGTTCTGACGCGCGTGCACACAGCGCTCGTCGGGCGCATCGCCGCGTCCATCAGCACGGGCCGTCTCCCGGCCGCGGCCGGATCGATCCCTCGGCTGTCCAACGGGATGATGCGGGTCAGGCTGGCCAGCATCGCGCTGGAGATCGCCGGCGATCGCGCGGTCGCGTGGAGCGACGACGATCCGACCGGCGAGCTGGGCGTGGCCTACCTCGGCCGACAAGGACCCTGCATCGGCGGGGGCACCACCGAGATCACCCGCAACATCATCAGCGAACGCGTACTCGGGATGCCGCGCGAGCCTGCCGAGGACCTCGACCGCCCGTTCCGGGACGTGCGGACCAACGCAGCAGTCCCCCGACACCGATCATGAACACAGGAGCGATCATGGGCAAACTCGACTTTCCGGTCTTCGACGCCGACAACCACCTGTACGAGACACAGGACGCCTTCACCCGACACTTGCCCGCGAAGTACGACGGACTGTTCAAGTACGTCCAGGTCAACGGGCGCACGAAGATCGCGGTCGACAACGTGATCAGCGACTACATCCCCAACCCCACGTTCGACGTCGTCGCGCGCCCTGGAGCGTTCGCCGATTACTTCTCCGGCAACAATCCCGATGGCAAGACGCTGCGGGAGCTGGCCGGCAAGCCGATCCGCACTGGCGAGGAATACCGCACCGCCGAGCCGCGTCTTCGGTTGCTCGATGAACTCGGGCTCGATGCCGCGCTGATGTTCCCGACCCTGGCCAGCCTGCTCGAGGTCCGCCTTGCCGACGACCCCGATCTGACCTGCACGGTCATCCACGCGTTCAACCAATGGCTCTATGACGAGTGGACGTTCAACTACCGCGACAGGATCTTCGCCACCCCGATCGTGAACCCGTCGATCCCCGAGCGCGGGGTGGCCGAGCTGGAGTGGCTGCTCGACCGCGGCGCAAAGGTCGTGTTGATGCGGCCAGCACCGGTCGCCGGCTACCGCGGCACCCGGTCTCCGTTCTTGCCCGAATTCGATCCGTTCTGGGCCCGAGTGGCCGAATCCGGCGTGCTGGTTACCCTGCATGCGTCGGACTCCGGCTACCAGCGGTACATCAACGACTGGGAGGGCACCAACCGGGAAACGCTGGCGTTCAAACCCAACCCGTTTTATGACGCCGTCTCGCCCGGACGGGCCATCAACGACACCGTTACCGCCGCGATCTGCCACGGCATGCTCAGCCGATTCCCCACCGTCAAACTCGCGAGTGTGGAAAACGGCGGCAGTTGGGCGATCTCATGCTTCAAGGCGCTGGAGAAGACCTACCAGAAGATGCCCCGCGAATTCGCCGAACACCCCCGCGAGGTATTCCTGCGCAACCTGTACATCAATCCGTTCTGGGAAGACTCCATCGAGGATCTGGTGAACCTCATGTCACCCGAGCACATCTTGTTCGGTTCTGATTACCCGCACCCCGAGGGGATGGCCGACCCGCTGCACTGGGCGAAAGAAATGGGCGACCTATTCCCTGCTGCCGACGTGCAAAAGATAATGGGCGGCAATATGTTTGAACTTCTCGGCCTGACCCGCCCAGGCCGCTGACCGGGGGCCGTGAAGCAGACCACGAAGATGGGTGATGACTGACTGGCCGTGTTAACCTCGTCAAACGGCACCTAAGCGTTTCGTTTCGGTAGAATGCCGTGGGCGCAGCACGAGAATTTGGTAGACGTCAAAGGAAGGCGTTAGCAGACAAATGGAGGGTCAATTGCCCTCGTCTGTCTCGGAATAGCCCTGTGATCTATCAGTAAACGAGAACCACGTCACTATTTGAGGGACATCATGACTGACCAGCCGGGCGTGGCTACCACCTTCACTTATCGACACGATGGGTTGACGCTGGCGTATGCGGTGGTCGGCGACGGACCGCAGCCGATCCTGTTCGTTCATGGCGCGACCGCGACCGGCGAATTCGAGTGGGCTGCCCTGGCCGCCGCCCTGGGGCCGGGCTATCGCTGCATCCTGCCCGATCTACGCGGCCACGGCCGATCGGAATTCCGGTCGACGGCCACGACTGGTGACTCGGTCCGCGGAGACCTGCACTATCTCATCAGCCACCTGGACCTGGGCCGCCCGCATATCGTGGGGTTCTCCTACGGCGCGGAGATCGCGCTGACGCTGGAGTTGGACAAGCCGGGAACGGCCCGATCTTTGGTCCTCATTTCCCCGGGGACCGGACGCCCCAGCGACTACCGTGCTCCGCGGCTGGAGCATCTGCACAGCACGTGGCCATTCGCGCTGCGACGTTTGCACGAGGCCAATCATGGGCCCGAGCATTGGCGCGACCTGGTCACGGCGCTGCACGAGGACAGCGTGTCTTGGCCCGAACTCACCGATGACACGCTGGCCGGCGTCACCTGCCCGATTCTGTTGATGGCGGGCGAGCGGGACGAGTCAACGCGCCACCAGCAGGGTCGGCGATTTGCGCAACTCAATCCGCGGGCGCGGTTCGTCGAGATCGCGGGCGCGCCGCATTCGGCCCACCAGAAGTGCCCGGATACGGTCAGCAGGGTCATCGGTGACTTCCTGGCCGAAGTCGACCTTGAGAGAGCGGGGAGTCATGGCGCGGTCAACTGAGGTGAAGGCGAAGAAGAATCGCCAGCCGGCGGAGGCGCATGTACCGGGTTGGCAGCGGGACAGCGTGGACCGGTCGCTGCGCAACGCCCGCGCGCGTGCGCAGGAGCGCAGCGACCGCTTCGTCTCGGCGGCGATAGAGCTCCTCGGGGAGCGAGACGAAAGCGACTTCACCATCCAGGACGTTGTCGACAAATCCAACATGTCGCAGCGGACGTTCTACACCTTCTTCGACGGCAAAGACAGCCTCCTGTTGGCCGTGTACGAGACGATCCTGCGGACCACGGCGATGCCGATGATGCGGGAGCGGTGCGAGGGCGTCACCGATCCCGTGCTGCGGCTGCGGACCCTGATGGAGGCCCTGTCCGAAAAGACCGCGATGCCGGCCCGACTGTCGCGGGGACTCAGCGTCCTGCACCTGCGGCTCACCGAGTCCCGCCCCAACGACCTCGCTTACGCACTGGAACCCCTGCACTCCCTCATCGTCGAGTTGCTCGAAGGGGTCGCTGACGCCGGACTGCTCCGGGAAGACGTCCCGCTGGCCACCCAGGCCGCGCTGCTTCAGGAACTGCTGCTGGCGACCTTGCACTCCGCGGTGTTGTCCGGTGGGCAGTCGACGAGTGCCGATCATCTGTGGGCGTTCTGCTCGGCGGCCATCCTGCGCACGGCGACCTGACCGCCGCGGCGCCTCGCCTTAATCTCCTTAAGTCACCGCGCCGCTGATCTTGAGATCGATCAGTTCGTCGTCGGATTTGCCGAGGGCGCGCAGAATGTCGTCGGTGTGCTCGGCGAATTGCGGAGCCCGCGTGAGCTGTACCGGCTTCTCATCGAACTGAACCGGGTTGGCGACCAATTCCCGGGCAGTGCCGTCGATGTCGAGTAATTCGGCGATCATTCCATTGGCCCGCAACGCCGGGTCCTGGCCGACTTCCCACGGATCCTGCGCGATGGCCCACTGGCCCTCCATGTCGGCGAACCGGGTGATCCATTCGGCGAGGGGCCGCGCGGCGAGTACCTCCTGGACGATCTCGGCCGCCGCCAGCGTATTGCCCATCAGTGCCTCGGCGGTGGCGAAGCGCTCGTCATCGATGAGGTCCTCGCGGTCGATGTGCCGACAGAACTCGGGCCAATAGCGCCCGGGCTGGAGCATCGCCAGGACGAGCCAACGGTTATCGGCGGTTCGGTAGTTGCCCACCAGCGGATTGGTCGGCGCCGAGTTGCCGGGCGCGCGGGGCGCCGGTGGGCCGCCCTCTAGAAGCGCCAAACCTACCGACAGCGCGCTGGCCCACGCACCCACGCCGAGCAGCGAGACGTCGACCACCGACGTTTCGCCGGTGCGCTCGCGCGCCAGGAGCGCCGCGGCGATGCCCCCGGCAATGGTCATGCCGCCGAGCGAGTCACCGTAGGCGCCGGCAGGCATCCTGCAGAGGCCATCGAATTCCGCCGGCGTGGCCCCTACCGCGCCACCGCCCCGAGCCCAGAAGGCGGTGCTGTCATAGCCGCCCTTCTCGCTGTCGGGGCCGTTGGCGCCGAAGCCGGATCCGCGCACGTAGATGATGTCCGGATTGATCTTGCGGACATCTTCGAGTTCGATGCCCAGCCGGCGCCGCGCGGCGGGCAGGAAGTTGGTCAAGAACACATCGCTGGTGCGGATCAGCTCGTGCAGGACCTGTAGCGCCCCGGGCTGCTCCAGCGCCAGGCCGATGCTGCGCTTGCCGCGATTGGGGTGTTCCATCAAGGGGGCGAAGGAACCACTGCCGACCGCCATGCCCATCACGGCGCTCAGGCCGCGCTGGGCGTCTCCGGTTTCAGCGTGTTCGACCTTGATGACGTCGGCGCCCCAGTCGGCCAAGACCGCACCCGCGGACGGGACGAAGGTGAACTGCGCCACCTCCAGTACCCGGAAGCCGTCCATCGGTCGGATCACTCTTATCTCCTTATGCGGCTTCAGTTTCCGGGCCGGTAGGAGCCCGTTCACGTCGGCGGTGGTCTAGCTGCTTGACGGGCGGACGTGGACCACGTCCATCATCACTTCACGTGGCCGGGTGATGACGTCGTGCAGCACGTCGGCGACGGTGGCCGAGGTGAGCAGGTGGGTGCCACTCATTCGAGTCAGGTAGCCGTCGGCTTCCCACAACGGCCACGCCCTTTCCAGGTCGCCCGGGCCGAAGTTCTCGTCGATTCCGGTATCTCCGACCGCGCCGAGAATCACCAGAGTCACCCGGATGCCCTCTCGTCGCAGCTCCTTGCTCATTGCGCCGGTGAAAGCGTTGAGCCCACGCTTGGTGGCGGCGTAAAGGGTCATCATCGGCATGTCGTCGAGGGTGATCTCCGACGAGATGTTCATGATGTCGCCGCCACCGGCCGCGCGCAGCAGCGGAATGGCTGCGCGCGTGGTGTACATCGGAGCTATCAGGTTGGTATTGACCGTGACGGCGATGTCTTCGTCGCTGGCTTCTTCGATCAGCCGGATCCGGCTGGCGCCTGCGGAGTTGATCAAGACGTCGATACGGCCGAACTGCGCCGCGATCTGATCGAAGGCGGCGTTTACATCGTGGCTGCTGGTGACATCGGTGACGATGGGGATGGCGCTGGGTCCGATGGTCTCGACGACCTCGTCGAGAAGCAATTTTCGGCGGGCCAACACCACTACCGTCGCGCCGTCTTGCGCTAGGCGAATTGCCGTGGCCCGGCCAACGCCTCTCGATGCGCCGGAGACCACGGCGACCCGGCCTGTCATGCCTTGCGACATCACACTCCTCAGTGTCCTGTGGGTGAACCTAACGGAATACGCGGATCATGGTGCATCGAAGGCGCACCTATTACTTGCATTGGGCGCAGATATCGTTCTACCATGACGCGTACGTGATAGTCATCACCTGGCCCGAAAAACTCGCGTCCGGCGGCAGTGCAAAAAGGAGTCGGTTGTGGTCACAGGTGTCACCGGCAAAGAAGCCAAGGACTGGGCCTCGGAACACCTGCGCGGCAACTGCAGTTCGCTGTACACCCCGTTCTGCGGTCTGGACGGCGACGACATCGACTACGACGCGCTGCGCGCATTGGTACGGCACTGCCTGCTCGAGCTGGACCAGGACGGGATCTGGCTGACCGGCGGCATCGCCGAATTCTGGTCACTGACCACGGACGAACTCAAAGAGGTAACCCGGGTCGCCATCGAGGAGGCTCGACGGGTCAAACCCGACGCCCTGGTGCAGGTGATGTCGAGCACCGACACGGCCAAACAGGCCGTCGAGCTCACGCTCAACGCCCAGGAGTTGGGCGCCGACATCTGCTTCATCCTGACGCCCTACTTCGAGTGCTCCGGAAAGCCCGGCGTGCTGGAGTACCTGCGGTACGTCGCCGACCGCACCGATATGCCACTGGGCTTCTTCAACTCCCACTCGACAGGGCTGATACTGACCCCCGAGGAATGCGTCGAGCTCTACCGCGAAGTCCCCGCACTATGTGGGCTGAAAAACGGATTGCTGGACCCCCAGCACAGCCTGGCCGTGCACAAGCTGGCCCCCGACATGGTGCTCTGGGAAGCCGCCGACGAGGCCGGAATCCGGTTGGGGATACCCCACCCGGGAGCACTCGGTTCGGCGCTCTATCTCTACGAGAAGGCGGGCGCACCGTTGTTCAGCGAGTGGCGGGAATTGTTGGTGCAGGGCGATTTCGACCGTGCCGACAGCTTCGCTGAAGAGACCGGCCTGGCCGCCATGCGCGAGGCGAGCCGCCGCTACCAGTCCCATCCCGCGCGCCCCGGAATGTTCACGCACTGGGGAGCCGGATTCAAATTCGGCGCCTCGTTGCTCGGACTGCCCATCGGCGACCACCCTGCCCGGCCCCCGCAGACTGCGTTCCCGGACGACCTGAAGCCGCCGATCCGTCAGGCCTACGTGGCCTCTGGGTTCATCGAGTCCTGAGAACGGGCGGTTGTCGTGGAGGTGCGCGAATTTCGCGCGGGAGTACAGGCCTGGATCGACGAGGTCGGAGAGTCGCTGGTCCCCGCGATCGAGGACCAGAGTGTCGAGGCCCAGCTGAACCACCAACGCCGCGTACAGCGGCTGCTGTTCGACGCCGGGTGGATGCGCTGGGGCTGGCCGGAGCGCATCGGTGGTTTGGGCGGGCCGCCGATCCTGCGCGCCGTGCTCGGCGAGGAGCTCACCAGCCGAGCTCTGGTACACACCACGTCCTGGTCGATGCACGAGGTGCTCGGGCCGGCGGTCGCCGAGTTCGGTCGGCCCGACCTGGTCGAGGAGATCTTCCCGCTGCTGCTGCGCGGCGAGGAATTCTGGTGTCAGGGGTTCTCCGAGCCCGACGCGGGCAGCGACCTGGGATCCATGCGCACGACTGCGCGCTCCCACGGCGACCGCTGGGTGATCAACGGCGAGAAACTGTGGACCAGCTGGGCTCACCACGCCACCCGGTGCGTCGTGCTGGCCCGAACCGGCGGCCCCGGTTCGCGGGGTATCAGCGCCTTTCTTGTGGACATGGATACACCGGGGGTGACCGCGAGCCCGTTGGAGACGATGGCCGGCGTCGACGAGTTCTGCTCGACATCGTTCGTCGACGTCGAGGTGCCCGCCCAGCGTCTGCTCGGCGAGCTCGACGGCGGCTGGCGGGTCGCTCAGTACATCCTGTCGTGTGAGCGCGGCCCGATCTTCTGGCAGCGCGGCGCCTGGCTCGCCCACCATCTCGGACTGCTCCTTGAGACCGCGGGCGAGGAATCGTCGTCGGCGCTCGGTGAGGCCTACCAACTGTTGTGGGCCTTCCGGGCCACCTCGAAGAGGACGCAGGATCGCATCGCTGTTACGGGTGATCTGCCCGGCCCCGAAGCCTCGGTGGACAAGATCATGATTGCCGCCGCCGACCAGGCCGTGTTCGACCTCGCGCGTGATGTGCTGCGCGGCGACCTGGAGACCGATGACAGCGCGCGCAGCCAGGCGTGGCGCCGAGAGTGGGCATACTCGCGGGCTGCCACCATCTACGGCGGCACCAGTGAAATCCAGAAGGACATCGTGGCGTCGCGGGTGCTCGGATTGCCGAGAAGCGCGTGACTCGTATTTCTAAGGCGCACACCATCGACGCGGCCGAGCGGGTCCTGATGGCGGCGACGCTTCGGGGACTGGCCGAGGAGCTCGACGGAACCGAACTTGAGCAGGCACTCGATGCGTTCGGGTTCGCCGACCTACTCGCCGAAGCACCCCGCGACGCGGTGTCAACGCTGTTCACCGCGCTGGGTCGCGCCGGATCGATGTCGACGTCGCTGCAGGATGTGCTGCTGCAACCACTGGCCGAATACCTGCCGATGGGGACGACAGAATGCAATGTCGTGCTGCCCGGCCCCTACATTTCTGGCGCCGATTACGTCGGCGAGACCGCGGGCGAGCTGCTGGCGGTACGCGGCCTGGTGATCGGGGCGCGGCCGGCCCAAACGTATCTGGCGCTGGTCGCGATCCGCGGATCGTTGGCCTGGATTGTTCTGCGGGAGTCCGCGGGGATCTCGACGCGGCGGGTCAGCGGCCTCGATCCGGCCTTGGCGATGACCGAAATCACCGGCGCCAACGTAACGGCCGACGCGATCGTGACGGGTAAGCAGGCGGTCGCGACCTGGGATGCGGTTGCCACGGCGGGCCGACTGGCGCTGGGATACCAGATCCTCGGAGCAGTCGGGCAGATGATCGACCTTGCCGTCGACCACGCCCGCAGCCGTGTGCAGTTCGGCCGGCCGATTGGGTCGTTTCAGGCGGTCCGCAACCGCCTGGCCGAGGCCCATGTGGCCCGTGAGGGCGCCGCCGCGGCCCTCGCGTCGGCCTGGGACGCCGACGACGCCGTCCTGGCGGGTCTGCTGGCGAAATCGTTGGCGGGGCGCGCCGCCCGGATCGCTGCCACCCAGTGCCAGCAGGTGCTGGCCGGCATCGGCTTCACCGCCGAGCATCCCTTCCACGGCTTCCTGGCCCGCGCGCTGGTGCTCGATTCGGTGCTGGGTTCGGCTACCGAACTGCCCGCGGCGATCGGCGCCCGCCTGATCTCGGCCGGGACTATCCCGCGGCTGGTGAACCTGTGAGCGGCAGTGAGCCGGCCAACGCGTACCCGGCCGTGATAGTCGACCGCGACGGACCGGTGGCGTGCGTGACCTTGGCCCGGCCCGAGAAGGCCAACGCCATGGACGCCGAGATCACCGATGCCCTGCTCGGGACCGTCCTGGGCCTGCGTGACGACGCCGACGTGCACGCGATGGTGCTCACCGGCCAGGGCAGCGCCTTCAGCGCCGGCGGGGACTTCGAGACCATCCGCGCCATGCGTGAGGACCGCCAGATGCGCGACGCGGTGCTGGAGGCTCACCAGGAGCTGTTCTGGGTGATGCGGCGGCTGCCGTTCCCGACGGTCGCCGCCGTCAACGGCCCCGCGGTGGGCGCCGGCGTCACGGTGGCGCTGGTGTGCGATCTGGTCGTGATGGCAGAGGACACATTCTTCAGTGACCCGCGGGTTTCGCTTGGACTCCTCGACGGCGCCGGCGGTTTCGTGCTCTGGCCGCTGCTGACCAGCTTGTCCGCCGCCAAGGAACATCTACTGCTGGGAGACCGCGTCAGCGGCACCGAAGCCCACCGCCTGGGGCTGGCGAACCGGGCACTACCCGCATCCGACGTGCTGCCGGAGGCGGTGCAGCTGGCCAAGCGGCTGGGCGAGCTTCCCGCGCACGCGGTTCGGCAGGCCCGCCAGTTGCTGAATTCGCACATCGATCGGGCCGCCGCGATCCTGCCGGATTGTGCCCGCGCCGAAAGCGAGTGTTTCGACACCGAGGAGCACCGTGTCCTACTCGAGCGTCTCAGCGCGCGGGTGGCAGCCAAGGCAGAGAGCGCCAAGACAAAGAGGGCCCCGTAATGGCCACCGGTGCCCGGGTCGCGCTCGTCACGGGCGGAACCCGGGGGATCGGTCGTGCGATCACCGATCGGCTGACGCAATCGGGTGTCACGGTGGCCGCGGCGTACGCCCGCGACGCCGTGGCGGCGAACGCGGTGCGCGACGATGCCGCTCGGCTCGGGGCCGCGGTGACCCTGCATCAGGCCGATGTCGGCGAGGCGGCTACCTGTCAGAGACTTGTTGCCGAGGTTCTCGAGCAGCACGGGAGGCTGGACTATCTGGTCAACAATGCCGGGGTGGTCAACGAGCAACGCCTCAGCGAGGTCAGCCCCGAGGACTGGCACCGTCAGGTCGCGGTCAACCTGTCCGCGGCGTTCTTCCTCAGCCAGGCCGCCCTGGCGCACATGACTGAGCAGCGTTTCGGGCGGGTGGTCAACATCGGCTCGGTCACGGCGCTGCTGGGCAGCCCCGTGCAGATCGCGTACAGCGCCGCCAAGGGCGGCATCGTCGGCCTGACCAGATCCTGCGCGCGCGCGGTCGCCCGCAAGGGCATCACGGTGAACTGCGTGATCCCCGGCAGCTTCGACACCGATCTGGCGGCCGAGCTGGTGTACACCGACCGGGATGCGGTGACGGCGATGATCCCCGTCGGTCGCTGGGGCCGCCCCGAGGAGCTGGCGCACGCCGTCGCGTACCTGCTCGACGACCTCGCGTCCTATGTCACCGGCGCCGTCCTCACGGTTGACGGCGGAATGAGCATGGGCGGATGAGCAGCAACCGAACCCGGCTCACCGCCGCCGATATCCTGGCGCCACCGGTGGCCCCGGACCGCCTCGCGGAGTACCGGCGCTTCGGTTACGTCAGCGACCTGGCGATCTCTGCGTCGGTGGAACGGGCGGCCCGGCAACATGGCTCGCGGACGGCCATCATCGAAGGCGGCCATCAGCTGACCTACCAGGAACTCCTCGAGGTGGTCGAACGCGCCGCCGGCTGGTTGGCCGCAGCGGGCGTCGGGCCCGGGCACGTGGTGTGCTGGCAGACGCCCAACTGGTGGGAGGCCCATGCGCTGGGCCTGGCGATCTGGCATGCCGGCGCGGTGAGCTGCCCGATCGCTCCGTTCTACCGGGAACACGAACTGCGGCAGGTCATCGAGCAGGTACGCCCGGCGGCCGTGGTGACCGCCGAGACGTTCCGCGGCTTCGGCCACGCCGAAGCGTTCGACGACCTACTCGCCGGGGCCGGTCTCAACGACGTCGCCCGCATCGTGCTGCGTGGTACCCGGCCGGGCTGGTCGCCGTTCGACGCGGTGGTCTCGCACGGCAGCCGCCAGCAGTCCGCCGACGTCGGGTCCGACGAACCCTGCCTGATCCTGTTCACCTCGGGGACGACCTCGGGCGCCAAGGCCGCGGTGCACTCGTCGCGCACGCTGCTGGCCGAGACCCGCCAGCTCGCCGATGCGTGGGGCCTGTCCTGGGAGGACGTCGCCTACATGGCAGCCCCGCTGCAGCACATCACCGGTGTGCTCAACGCGATGACGATCCCGCTGTTGGTCGGCGCCTCCGCGGTGCTGTCCGAGCGGTGGGACGCCGACGCCGCGGTGGCCGACATCATGCGCCACCGGGTGACCTATTCGGCCGGGGCGACGGTGTTCCTGCAGGAATTGACCGACGCCGCTCGCTCCGCACGTGTGCATCTGCCGCTGCGGATGTTCGCCTGCGGGGGCGCGGCGGTGCCGCGCGCGGTCATGGAGCGCAGCGAAGAGCAAGGCATTCCGGCCGCGCGGGTGTACGGCATGACCGAACTTCCCACCGTGACGGTGATGAACCGCTCCTACCCGTTCGACCTGCGCGCCGAGACCGATGGCGCGATTGCGCCGGGGGTGCAGGTGAGGGTGGTCGGGACGGATGGCGAGGCACTGGACGCGGCGTGCGCGGGGGAGCTGCAGGTGCGCGGGCCCGAGCAGATGCTGGGCTACCTGGACGCTGAGGCCAACAAGGCCGCCCTCGACGACGCGGGTTGGTTCTCCACCGGGGACGTCGGTGTCGTCGGGGTCTTCGATAGCGCCAGCTTCGTGACCATCACCGGCCGGGTCAAGGACGTGATCAACCGCGGCGGCGAGAAGTTCTCCGCGCGCGACATCGAGGACCTGCTCGTCGCGCACCCCGCGGTGCGCCAAGCCGCCGTGGTGCCCGGTCCCGACGCAAGGTTCGGTGAGGTTCCGGTGGCGTTCGTCGTGTTCGACCAACCGGGCCAGGCATCGACCGAGGATCTGTCCCGCCACCTGCACGCCACCGGACTTGCGCGCCAAAAGACCCCCGTCTCCTGGCATTTCGTGGATGCTCTGCCGATGACGCCCTCGGGCAAGGTGAAGAAGTTCGAGTTGGTCGCAACCATGGACAACGTGGACACCGTAAAGAGGCAACAATGAAACTCGATCAATTTCGCGCCATGCTAACCCTGGGCAATGACACCCAGGGTCGCACGGTGCTGCCGGTCCCGGACGCGGGCGTCGAACGGATCTTCGGCGGACAAATCATGGCGCAACTCATCGCCGCCTCCGCCCCGCCCGGATCGCCCAAAGTGGTGAAGTCACTGCAGATCGCGTTCCCCCGCGCCGGACGTGCCGCTGAGCCGCTGTACTTGGACCTGGAGCAGACACACGACGGGCGCTCACTGGGGCATCGACGCGCCGTGGCGTGGCAGGGCGAGGAGTCCGCCCGCCGGGTGATCGCGACCGCGTCGATCCTCGTAGACCACGCCGATGACGGGTACGACTATCAGTACAGCGCCGCCGCGGCCGGTGATCCGATGGCGGCCAAACCCGTTGACTTCGCTGTCGTTCCGGGCGAAACCCGAGTAATCGGCGACGGTCTGGATGTCGAGGATGCCGTCCCCGCGGACCTGGGGTTCTGGATGCGCTGCCCGGACTTCACCGACACCGCGCTTGCACAACCGGTCATCGCCTACATCTCGGACTGGCCTCTGATCGGCACCCTGCTCAAAGCGGTGCCCGGCGTCAGCCAACGCGATGCCCACGTCAGCGTGCAAACCGGTGTGGTGACCCACTCGCTGTGGTTTCACCAACCGTTCGACGTCGCGCAGTGGCTGCGGGTGCAGATCCACGGCGTGCGATTGGTCGGTGGCCGTGGCTTCGGCACCGGCGACGTTTACACCCAGTCCGGATCACACGTGGCGTCCTTCGCGCAGGAAAGTGTCATCAGGACCCCACCGAAAGGAATGCAGCCATGACAGCCGAACACTTCGTCCGCTACGAGATCGATGACCGGGTCGCGGTCATCACCCTGGATCGCCCACAGGCCGCAAATGCCCAAACACCCGGCGTCCTCAAGGATCTCGATGACGCGTGGCGGCGCGCCGACGAAGACCCCGATGTCCGGGTCATCGTCTTTCAGACCACCGGTAAGCACTTCTCCGCCGGACACGACATGTCGGGCAACGATCCGTCGGCCGACGGCCGCAGCCTTCGTCCCAAACGTGCTGAGGATGGGAAGTTGGTGGCGGAGGATTACTACGACTGGGAAACCCGCGGCTACCTGGAATACGCCAAGCGCTGGCGGGACATCCCGAAACCCACGATCGCGGCCGTGCAGGGTAAGTGCATCGCTGCGGGGCTGATGTTGTGCTGGCCGTGCGACCTCATCGTCGCCGCCGACAACGCCCAGTTCTCCGACCCGGTCGGCATGATGGGCATCATGGGTGTCGAATACCACGCGCATACTTGGGAATTCGGACCCCGAAAGGCCAAGGAGCTGCTGTTCACCCAAAGCTCGATGTGCGCCGACGAGGCGCTGCGAATCGGGATGGTCAACCACGTCGTGCCGTTGGACGATCTACTTGCGTTCACGCTGCAGCTCGCGCATCGCGTCGCTCAAACCGACCCGTGGGCGTTGCGCCTGGCCAAGCGTTCGGTTAACCACACGATGGACACCATGGGCTTCTCGACAGCGATCGAATCGTGTTTCGACATGCACCACCTTGGGCACATCCGCGCGCTGGCCGCGACCAACGGGCAGACCGTCGTGATGGCCAACCTGGCACAGATGAAAGACGCGGGCCGCGGGAAGTGAGCGGACGCACCCGCTGACTATCGGCGGAGCATTCGCATGGCGTCAAAGCTGTTCCACGCCTGCGGACGAAGCTCGATGACCACGCGGTCCTGACGGGCCAGCACAGCGGCGTCCAGGCCGGCCATTTCGCTGAACTGCGGGTAGAACCATTGAGCTGTGGACGCGTCGTCGTGCACGACTGCCAACGTTCGGGCGCTGATCATCCGGCCATGGGCGAGTTCTTGCCCTGCGCTGGAAACCGCGACCGTGCTTCGGGGGTCAGCGATGAGACAGTTGACGCGAGGACGGTCACGGAAGGACGTCACCCAGAATGCATCGCGCTCAAACAAATACGTGAGGAATGCCGACACCGGCCAACCGTCGCTGTTGAGCCACCCGACGGTGCATTCGGTCTGCACTGCAAGAAGCTGCCTGCGCTCGTCATCACTCAGACGGAAGGCTGCGAAATCCATGGTTCCCTTTCCCTTCCTGGTCACGCCGAAGCCCGTCCGTTCAACACCCGGACCAGCTCTTGCCGGTCGAGCTTGCCGGTGGGCAACATCGGTAACTCGCTCTCGGCGAGGATCGCGATGACGGTCGGCACTTTGAACCCGGACAAGTTGGCGCGGGCGTGGGCGGCGATGGTTTCGACCGATAGCTGCGCCCCGTGCGCGGGTACGACGGCGGCTCCGACGACCTCGCCACGGACGGGATGAGGCAAGCCGACCACGAAGCTGTGCAGCGTGCCGGGGATGGCGTCCAGGACCGATTCCACCTCGGCCGGTGAGACATTGGACCCGGCGGTTTTAATCAGTGCGCTGGCGCGACCGGTGAAGTGCAGATGCCCTGCGTCGTCGAACCATCCGCGGTCCCCGGTGTCATACCACCCGTCGGCGGTGAACACCTCGTGGCGTTCCTGTTTGTAGATCCCGCTCATCACGATCGGGCCGCGCACCTGGATCTGACCCTCCACGATCCGGTGTTGCACGAGCCCGGGCAACGGAATCCCGAAGGAGCCCCGGCGTTCTGGGGGCAGCGGGGTATCGGGCACCTCAACCATGGTGTGCGGGCCGCCGGTCTCGGTCATGCCGAGCAGGTTGGGAGTCAGCTCGGGTTCGCTGGGCCGCCGCTCGGGCGGCAGCGCCTGCAGCATGGTGCCGCCCCGGACGCTGGACAGGTCGCGCTTGGCGAAGTCGGGATGGTCGGCCATGGCCTGACTGGCCTGCGCCCAGCAGGAGATGAAGGTGGCCCGCTCCCGTTCGAGCAGCGCCAGCGTGGCACCGGCTTCGAACACGTCTTGCGCCAGAATCGCTGCTCCGGTGGACAACGCCTGCAGCACCACCATAGTCAGTCCGCCCACCCAGAAGAACGGCATCGGGGAGTAGATGCGGTCGGTGGAAGTGATGCCGCGGTGACGGGCCAGCAGGGCCGCGTGGCGCACCAGGCTGCCGTGGGTGTGCGCGACGGATTTCGGCAGCGCGGTGGTCCCGGACGTCGTCACCAGCACGAGCTCGTCGGCGGGTCCGACCTCTTGTTCGGCCGAGTCGGTCAGCGGCGCGGCCGGTTCCGTGCTGCCGGGCCACGGTGTCACCCAGGCACGTTCGCAGTCGGGCCAGACATGCACCCGGCGTAAGTAGGGGATGGACGGAAGGGCGATCGTCGCGTCGCCGTCGGCCAGGTCCGGTAACGCGTCGGCGACTCGCGCGACGAGATCGTGGCCGCCGATCGAGCGGCCCATTAACAGCACCTGAGTGTCGGTGTGGCGCAGCAGCCTGGCGAGTTCGGCGCCCGGCGCGAAGGTCGACAGCGGCACGGTGAGCGCGCCGATGCGTGCCGCAGCCAGCCAAGCGATGAGCCACCGGGCGCAGTTGGGGAACAGGACTCCGACGCGGGTTCCCTTGCCTACGCCCGAGGCCAACAGCGCATCGGCCAGCGTCCTGGACTGCGCGTCGGCCTCCGCGAAACTCAGTCGCTCCTCGTCGGTGACCAGGAACTCGCCGTCAGGCTGCGCACGCCGCCATGACAGCAACTCGGGAACACTCCCCGGCAGGCCGGGGGCCATCAGCCGACGCGCACCGGAATGTGCGAATAGCCGGCCACATTGGACATCGTCACCCGTCGCAAACCGTCGGTATTTACCGCGAGACGCGGCCAGTTCTCGCGTATCGCGTGCAACGCGACTCGTGTCTCCAGTCGCGCTAGCCAGGAGCCCAGGCAGCTGTGTGCGCCGAATCCGAAAGCCAGGGTGGTAGATCCGCCCCGTTTGATGTCGAACACATCGGGCCGATCGTAGGCCCGCGGGTCACGCGTAGCGGCGCCGGTGACCAGTAGGGTAGGCGATCCCGCCGGGATGGTGCCCCCCTCGAGTATGACCTCCCGGGTGGCGAACCGGCCCTGATACTGCGAGGGCGGATTGAGCCGCAACATCTCCTCGATCGCTCCGGGGATCACGCCGGGGTCCGCGAGCACCAGCTGCCATTGCTCGGGATTGTGGTGGAAGGCCACGACGCCGTTGCCCACGAGCTTGGTGACCGTTTCACTGCCCGCCGCTGCGATCAGCACCGAGAACGTGGCGATGTCCTCGTCGGTGAGCCGGTGCGTCACCCCGGTTTCGTCCTCGTAGGTCGCGTCTACCAGCCTGCTGATGATCAGGTCGTCGGGCTGGCGGCGCTTTTGCTTCGACAGTTCCAAGAAGTAAGCGTTCATCGCCATCGAGTCTTTGACGCCGCTCTCGGTGGCGAAGGGGTTGTTCGGCTCGCGGTGCAGGAACCCGTCGGTCCAATGCCGGATTTGCTGGCGCTCTCCCGGGGGGACGCCAAGCATTGAGGAGATGATTTCGACCGGGAACAGCGCCGCGAAGTCGGCCACGATGTCGAAATCGTCTTTGCCATTCAGGGTGTCGACATAGGAGGTGACGACGTCGGTTACCAGCGGCTCCAGGTTGGCGATCGCCGCCTTGGTGAAGACCTGGCGGACCAGCTTGCGCAGCCGTTCGTGTTCGGGGGGATCCATCAGGATCAACATCTTGAGTTCGTCGAACCTGTGGTGCATCGACAGTGCGTCCAGGGTGACGCCGTAGGCGCTGCTGAATGTCTCCCAGTCGCGGTGGGCAGCAACGACATCCGCATTCCGGGTCAGGGCATAGAAATCCCACCGCTCGCTGTAGTACACCGGCGCCTCGTCGCGCATCCAGCGGTAGGTCTCATAGGGGTCGTCGAAGAAGCTGTCGGAGTACGGGTCGAACTCCATGGGGGTGCCATCCTCGCGACGTTTGGTGGCTGATCCCGCGCCGCGATCGGTCGACATGTCAGGCATCGATCCGCATCATGGCAGCCAACGTACCGCCCATCACCATGGCGACCTCGTCGTCGCTCAGTTCTGGGTGACGCGCGGCGTAAGTGAGGGGATCGGCCAGGCCCTCGGGATGCGGGTAGTCCGAGCCGAAGAACAGGCGATCGATCGGTACCAGCTTCGCGAGTTCGGCCACGTTCTCCTCCCAGAAGGGATTGAAGTAGATGCAACGATGGATGGCCTCGACGGGATTCTCGCTGTAGAGCTGCGGCATCTTCTTACGGGTGTCGCTGAGGTTCTCCAGCAGCCGGGGCAGCCAGGTCGTCCCGTTTTCCACCATGCCGATCCGGAGCTCGGGAAACCGCGTGAGCAGTCCGTGGCAAGCGAGCGCCGCGACGGCGTCCTCGGCCGGGTTGCGCGCCAGGGTGTAGTAGGAGCGGAACGGCGACGGCTGGAACGGCCGGAACTCGCCGGAACCCTCCCAGTCGTTGGCGTATCGGGAATACCCGCTGTCCGAGGCGTGCATGATGACCAGCACGCCGGTCTCGGCAACCCGCTTCCAGAAGGGGTCGAACTCGGGCAGCGCGAATGACCGCGGGCCACGCAAGCCGGGGACCGGTGCCGGCCGGATGAGGATGGCGCGCGCACCGCGCTCGACCACCCAGTTCAGCTCGTCGATGGCCCTGTCCACGATCGGCAAGGTGATGATGGGCGTGGTGAAGATGCGGCCCTTGTAGTCGAAACTCCAGGTCTCGTGCAACCACTGGTTCAAGCCGTGAATGATCGTATGGGTTGCTTCGGGGTGCTCGCGGAAACGCTCTTCCACCAGGCTCGCCAGCGTGGGGTACATCATCGACTTGTCGATGCCCTGCTCATCGAGGAGCTCGAGCCGGGGCCCGGGCTCGCGCATCGCGGGTGTCGCCGCGATTGCCTTGCCCAGAATCTCGCGATGCGATTTGCCCTCGGGGTTGCCGTTGTGGAAGTAGTCCTCCTGCGCGCCCGGTGCGGCGACCTTGTCGAAGGTCGGGTTGGGGATGTACTCGCTGATCTGTCCCAGAGTGGCGATCTTGGTGCGCCCGTCCACCTCTACGTAGCGGACGGCGCCGTGGTACTCGGGCGGCAGGAACTTGGTCAGTGCATCGCGTGTCTCGTACATGTGGTTATCGCCATCGAAGACCGGAAATCCCAAACGCGACGTCATCGAACTCCTCCTCGTGCGCAGCCAAATCTGCGAGCCAGACCGAGCGCTTTTCAACCGATGTGACAATCAAATGTGCGACTGACTCTAGCATCGAGTGCGTTAAAAGAGGATATGCGTGTACTTTTTCGTCGTGCACCAGTCCGACTGCGGGTAACGTGCCTTCTGAGGCGGCACTGACGTGCCGTTGGAGGTCGATGGCGTGCTCACGATTGCGAGGAGAAACAGGTGGATCTATCGCTGACGCCGGAGCAACGGGCGGTCCGCGACGCGTTCGCGACCTTATTCGGGAAACAGGCCACGCCACAGCGAGTGCGCGCCGCGGAGTCGAGTCCGTCCGGCTTCGACGAACTGCTCTGGCGGCACTACGCCGACATCGGTGCGCTGGGCATCGGAGTGCCCTCGGACTGCGGGGGCGGTGACGGCGGACTCCTCGAAATCGCATTGGTGGCCGAGGAAGCCGGCCGCCGCCTTGCCCCGATCCCCGTCGCCGAGACCGCGGCCGCTGCCCGATTGCTGGGCCGTCTCCAGGAGAAGGAGCTGCTGGGACCGGTCCTGACCGGGTCGGTCATCGTGTCACTGGCCACCCAGCCCGGGCCCGTAGCGCAGCGGTTGCTGGTCGACGGCGCAGTCGCGGACGCGGTACTGGCCCTCGACGGAGACTCCCTGACCTACGTGAACCGCCCGGACGGCCTGGCCAAGACGGCGCGCCCCAATCTGGGCGCACTATCGCTGGCCCGGTGGGACGCCCCGGGTGCCGCCACGATCCTCGCCGAGGGCAGCGAGGCGCGCGCGCTCTTCGACACCGCGGTGGACGAGGTACGGGTGCTGCGCGCGGCGGCGCTGGTCGGGCTGGCCGCCGAGGCCATAGCGATCGGTTCCCGCTACGCGATCGTGCGCGAAGCGTTCGGCCAGCCGATCGGCATGTACCAAGCGGTCGCGCACCCGTTCGCCGACGCGGTCACAGCGCTGGATGGTGCCCAGCTGCTGGTCCGTAAGGCTTGTTGGGCAATGGATTCCGCGCAGGAAGATGCCGGCGCGCTGGCGGCGATGGCGTTCGTTTTCGCGGCCGAAACCGCCTATCACGCGAGTCAGCACAGTCTCCACGTCCACGGGGGATACGGCTTCACCGACGAGTACGACATTCAGCTCTATTACCGGCGCGCCAAGGCTTGGGCCGCGGCGTTCGCCGATCCCCGGCGCGAACTTCTGGTCGTCGCGGACAGACGCTTCGGTCCCGCTAGCACGGAAGGTCACTGAGCCGATGGACTTCACCGAACCCGCGAACTGGGGACGCGTCCGGGGCGAAGCCGAGGAGTTCGTCGCCCGGCATGTCACCCGCGCATTGATCGAGAACGAACGTCGCAGCGGCGACGGGGTTGACCGAGCGCTGACCCGCAAGCTCGGCGAGCGCGGGTGGGTAGCGCCGACGTGGCCCGTCGAAGAGGGCGGCGCCGGCCTCGACCCATTCGAGGCGGGAGTGCTGATGGACACCCTGCGCAAAGGCGGCGTCCCGACCATCGGGCCCGGCACCACGATGCTGCCGGCAAACGCAATCAAAGCCACCGGCTCCGAAGAACTGAAGACCAGGATCCTGCCAGGGGTCACCGCCGGCGAGACGCTGATCTGCCTGGGATATACCGAGCCGGCCGGCGGATCGGACGTCTTCGCCTGCGCGACACGCTCTGAGCGCGACGGCGACGAGTGGATTGTCAACGGACAGAAGATCTTCACCACGTTTGCCCACATGGCTGATTACTGCTTCCTACTGACCCGGTCACAGGTGGGCTCGGTGGGCACCCGCGGCCTCACCATGCTGCTGGTACCGCTGAATTCACCCGGAATCGAGATCCAGCCGGTGCACACCATGGGCCATGAACGCACGAATGTCGTATTCTACAACGATGTGCGGGTCGCAGACGCGAACCGGATCGGTGAGGCGCATCAGGGCTTTTCGGTGATGCGGGCCGCACTCGAGGCAGAGCAGAACGTGGCACCGGCCTCACGGACCACACGGGTTGCGGCTGACACGCTGGAGTTCGCTCGCACCCAACCCGGGCCAGACGGCGCCCCATTGATCAACGACGATCTCGTCAGGGAGCGACTGGCGCGAATGGCGATGGAAGGCGAGGTCGCTGATCTACTCGGCTTGCGGGCGGCCTTCTTGGATACCGAGGGCGAGAAACCGGGCCCGGTGTCGGCCCTGTTCGGTCCGGAAAGTTATGTCCGCGCCTCGGCCGCTGCGAGCGACATAGCAGGAATGTCGGGGCTACTCGACTGGACGGATCCTGAGGCTCTGGTGGACGGCAACCTGGACGCGCACTATCGCAGCGCGGTCGCGACAACGATCTACGGCGGGTCCAGCGAGGTGCTGCGCAGCCTTATCGTGGAGAACCGGCTGGGATTTCCGCGCAGCCGTCCACGGCGGTGACAGCGACTTAGAGGAAGTCGCTGCCGCCGTCGACGTTGAGGTGGGCGCCGGTCATGAAAGTGTTGGCGCGCGAGGCGCAGAACGCGATGACAGCGGCGACCTCGTGCGGGAGCCCGAGCCGACCCAGGTCCACCGACATGCCGTGATCGCGCCCCAGCACCCCGAATGCACCTACCGGGTCATCCATCTCGATCCCGGCAGACGCCAGCATCGGTCGCGCCCAATCGGTGAGGATCGGACCCGGCGCGACGGCGTTGACCAGGATGGCGTCGCCCGCGAGACTGCGGGCGAGGTTTTTGGTCAGGCTGAGTAGCGCGCTCTTGGCCGCGGTATAGCTCACCAAGCCCGCCGACTGGTGCTGTACCGACATTGCCGTCAAGTTCACCACCCGGGCCCACGGCGCGGCCCGCAGCAGCGGCAAAGCCGCACGCACGCATCGCACCGCCGACAGCACCCCTTGATCGAGCGCCGCCGTCCACTGTGCGTCGCCGAGGTCCTCGAAACGGCCGGCTCCCGCCGGCCCTGCCGCATTGACCAGCACGTTGAGGGCGCCCCACCGCGCGCCAACCGTCGCAAAGACAGCGTCGACGTCCGACGCCGAGGTCAGATCCGCAGCCAACGTGAGTACGCCCGGGCTGCCCGCGGCCGCCAGCGTTGTGGCTGCTTCCGTCAGTCGGGCTTCGTCCCTACCGACGACTCCGACCCGCGCGCCCTGTTCTGCCAGGCACAATGCCGTCGCCAATCCGATGCCGCGGGTGCCCCCTGCGATCACGGCGGTGGCATCGGCGAACCCAAGGTCCATGGTGCTAGCCGACCGTTCTCGGGCCGAACTGGCGAGCCAGCCAGTCTGCGCTGTCGCGGGCGGCGGTTCGGGCGACCGCGGTATGGGCGAACATGTCGAAGCCGTGCACGGCTCCGGCGTAGAGATGCAGTTCGGTGGGTACCCCCGCCCGGCACAGTCGCGCGGCGAAATCGATGGCCTCGTCGCGGAGGCAATCCACGGTGCCAATACCGATGAACGTCGGCGGCAGGCCACTCAATTCGGTTGCCCGCGCCGGCGCGGCATCAGCTGGCACGTCGTCAGTGCCGCGCCGGTCGCCGAGATAACTGCGCCAGCCGAACGCGTTGGATTCACGCGTCCATAGCGCCGACTCCACGAGCTGACTCGATGCGGTGAGTCCGCGGTCGTCGAGCATCGGATACTCCAGGTATTGGAACAACACCGGGATGTTCGCGCTCGCGCGCAACCGCAGGGCGAGGCCTGCAGCGAGCGCCCCACCGGCGCTTCGTCCACCGACCCCGATCCGCTGCGGATCGATTCGAAGCTCATGGGCGTGCTCGACGATGAAGCGCAGCCCGGCCTCACAGTCGTCCAGCGGTATGGGGTAGGGCGACTCGGGCGCTAACCGGTATTCGACGCTGACGCAGACGCAGCCCAACTGACGGCACCAGTCGATCAGGCGGGCATCGTCCATGTGCCGGTTGCCGATCACCGTCCCGCCGCCGTGCATCCAATAGAGGACGGGCGGCTCGGCGGCGGATTCGGTGGGTCTTTGTAAGGCTCTTAGCACGGATAGCGCGACGCCACCGTGTTCTGTGGTCAGCTCGACGCGCTTGATGTCGGGTGCGGACTGCGGTTCGAACATCGATCCGCTGCGCATGGCGGCAAGGTTGTCGGCGGAGAAGTCGAAGTCGGGAAATCCGTCCAGGCTTTCGTTGATTTCCGGGTCGATCCAGTCGGCTTCGATCGCCGCCATCAACTCCTCCGATCATTCGACGGATCACGACCTGACGCGGGGAACGCTCCTCGCGGCAGTGTGCCACATGAGCAACCTATGACGTGCGTGCAGGGGCACCTTGGTCATCGCCAGACACCAACCTAACCCGGGCCCGATAGCGAACAGGGCGATTGCAGTATTCGCACTTATCGTTCTACTCTGAGGGAAGTCAGCCCCCAGGAGGGAATCCGCATGCTGCCCGACGACGCCAAGATCATCTCCGTCGACGACCATGTCATCGAACACCGCCGGGTCTGGTTGGACCGGGTCCCCGCCAAGTACGCCGAGGTGGCTCCGCGCATCGTCAAACTGCCCGACGGCAACGACACCTGGCTTTACGAGGGCAACCAATCAGGCAATTTCGCCCTCAACGCGGTCGCAGGCAAGCATCCCCGCGACTTCGGGATGGACCCACGCAGCTACGACGACATGCTGCCGGGGTGTCATGAGATCGCCGACCGCATCAAGGACATGGACATCGAGGGCGTATGGGCCCAGCTGTGCTTCCCCAACTTCGGCGGTTTCGCCGGCAGCACTTTCCATAAGGCCAAGGACAAAGACTTCGCCAAGCTGTGCATCAGCGCCTACAACGACTTCATCCTCGACGAATGGTGTGCCTACGCCCCCGAGCGTCAGATCCCGCTGATGATGGTTCCGTTCTGGGACATCGAGGCTTCGGTCGCCGAGGTCGAGCGCACCGCGGCAAAGGGCGCCAAGTCCATCACCTTCATCGAGGCCCCACACAAGATCGGGTTGCCGTCGTTTCACACCGACCATTGGGATCCGCTGTTTCGTGTCTGCGAGGAAGCCGGACTACCGCTGTCGATGCACTTCGGGTCCGGCGGCATGCCGCTGGGGCTCGCCCCCGACGGTGACATGTTCATCGGGATCGCGTTGTTCGGGTTGAACTCGATGATGGCCACCGTCGACCTGCTGATGTCGGACGTGTTCTACAAATTTCCCAAACTCAAGGTCGCGCTGTCCGAGGGTGGTATCGGATGGATGCCTTATCTGCTGGAACGCATCGATTACTCGTTCGGCCGGCATAAGTACTGGTGCAACATCAACGCCGACAAGCTGCCTTCGGAGCTGTTCCGTGAACACATCTACGGGTGCTTCATCTCCGACCAGTCCGGGATCGAGCAGCGTCACCGCATCGGCGTGGACAACATCATGTTCGAAAGCGACTACCCGCATTCGGATTCCAACTGGCCGCACACCCGCAAGCTGCTCGCCGAACACTTGGTCGACGTGCCCGACGACGAAGCACGCAAGATCGTCGAACTCAACGCCCGAACGCTCTACCGGTTTTGGAACTGAGGCACCTTTTGACGGGAGAGACGATGGGGGACAACGGATCCGCTTTGGAGTTTGAGCCGTTCAAACCCGGGCCGCCTGAGCAGTTACCCGCGGTTTTCGCGGAGCTGCGGGAGCGGTTTCCGGTCTATCGGAGCGATTCGGACATCTGGGTCGTGTCGCGGTTCGACGATGTCAAGGCTGTGCAGTCGAACCCGCAGCAGTTCTCATCGCGACCCAATCCATACGAGGGATCCGCGCCGCCCGATGAGGAGATGAAACCAGAGGTCATCGAGCGACTCATGGCCCTCGTCGCGGGCATGCCCATCGACATGGAAGAGATGGCCTCCGCCAAGACCATCGCCGCCGCAGACCCGCCCCAACACACCCGGATGCGCAGAATCGTGAGCAGGGGTTTCACGCCACCGCGGATCAAGGAGATGGCCGACGAGATCACGCAGATTGTCGACCGCTGCCTCAGCGGTCTCGACGACCTACCCGGCTTCGATCTTGTCGAGCGACTCGCCGTTCCGCTGCCGGTGGAGATGATCTGTCACATCCTCGGTATCGACCGAAGCGAGTACGGCCGCGCCAAACGCTGGTCCGATGCATTCGCCGCGGGCGCCGACATCTACTCGAGCAGTCCCGCCGAACGCAGCGAGATGATGCTGGGCACCATCAAGGAGTTCAGCACCTACTTCGTTCCGCTGATCGAGGCACGGCGCGTTGAGCCGAGAAGTGACCTCGTCAGTGCGATGGTCGCGGCGATCGACAACGAATCGCTGACCACTGTCGAAACCTTGATGGTGGCCATCACCATCATGGTCGCCGGCAACGAAACGACGACCAATCTCATCGGCAACACCGTGGTCGAACTGCTGACCAACCCCGACCAGCTCAAACTGTTACTCGACGACCCGTCATTGTTGCCTGCCGTGGTCGACGAAGGCAACCGTCTCTCGACCCCAATCCAGTTCGCGTTTCGTGAGGCGACCGAAGAGACCGAGATCGCCGGCACGCCAATCCCCAAGGGTGCGATCATCGCGTTGCACATGGCCGCGGCTAATCGCGATCCCCGCCGCTTCGATGACCCCGACCGTTTTCTGATCAACCGGCCCCCCGGCAAGAATCTGGCATTCGGCCACGGCATACACTTCTGTCTGGGCGCCCACTTGGCCGGACAGGAAGTGCGGGCCGCGATCGGTGGATTACTGCCCTACCTGGACCGCCTCAAACTGACTGATGCTCCGTTGCAACGTAATCCGACGGCATTGCTCAACGGCTGGCGACGCATTGAATTGGAGTGGGTGTCATAGTGGATATCAACGGAGCTAGCGCAATAGTCACCGGCGGCGCGTCGGGCATCGGAGCCGCATCCGCACGTCTGCTGGCCGCCAGGGGAGCGAAAGTTGTTGTCGCCGACCTACAGGCGGACCGCGGGAGAGAGCTCGCCGAAAGAATCGGTGGCACGTTCGTGAGCGTCGACGTCACAGATACCGGGCAGATTCAGGCGGCTGTCGAGAAGGCAGCTGAACTAGGCCCACTGCGCGTCCTTGTCAACTCCGCCGGCATCGGCGGGGCACAGCGCACGATCGGCAGAGATGGTCGGTTCGAATCGGCATACAACCTCGATGCCTATAAAAAGGTGATCGCCATCAACCTGATCGGCACGTTCGACTGCATAAGGCTGGCCGCTACCGCGATGAGCCGCAACGAGCCGATGGCCAGCGGCGAGCGCGGCGCGATCGTGTCGATGGCCAGCGTCGCCGCCTTCGACGGCCAGATCGGGCAGGCCGCCTATTCGTCGTCCAAAGGCGGCATCGTGGGCATGACGCTGCCGGTGGCGCGTGACCTGTCCGCGGTGGGGATCCGGGTCAACACCATCGCGCCCGGCTTGATCGATACCCCGATCTACGGTGAGGGCGAGGGGGCGGAGGCCTTCAAGGCGAAGCTGGGTGAGTCCGTGCTGTTCCCGCACCGGCTGGGCAACCCCGACGAGTTGGCCTCGATGGTCGTCGAATTGGTGACCAACTCCTATATGAACGCTGAGGTCGTCCGGGTGGACGGCGGGATCAGGATGCCTCCGAAATAGACCTTTGGCCTCTCCGGTCGCGTAACGTCCCAACTGTTCCAACAGCTTTGACATCCGGCGCAGGAGTAGCAGTGAGCGAACCAGTGATCAGCGAGGCCGCGATCAACGGCATGACGCCGAAGACCGTGAATCCGACTGGATCGGGCGGGCACAGCTGATGGAGGTCACGGCACTGGAGTCGGTGGACGACGTCACTCCGGAGTGGACGACAGCTGTCCTTGCGCAGAACGGCATAGCTGCCAACGTATGCCGCGTGCTCACCGTGCAAGTCGGCACCGGACAGATGGGTTCGTGTTATCGGCTTTTCATTGACTACGACGCCGGCGACGGTCCAGACCGGCTGATCGTAAAATTGCCCGCCGCCGATTCGGCAAGTCGCGCTGCCGGCCAGCTGGGCTACCGATGCGAGACGACGTTCTACCGTGAGGTCGCCGATCGGCTGGACCTCAGCATCCCTCGGTGTTACTTCGCCGCGATGAACGAGTGTGGCGACGGATTCACGCTCGTGCTGGAAGACCTTGCGCCCGCGGAGCCCGGCGACCAGATCGCCGGTTGCTCTGTCGATCAGGCTCGTGCAGCTGCGGTCAACGTCGCTGGTTTGCATGCGCCGACATGGAACGACCCGTCGCTTCGTGAACTTGACTGGCTGATACCAGATCTCGCGGCGTATCCAGAAGTCGCCGGTGCGTTCCTGGTGGATGCCACCAAGCAGTTCATCGATCGTTATGTCGTGACTCCGGAAACCGCGTCGACGCTGCAGAGTTTCGCTGATCGTTTCGCGGATTGGGCGACCGGGCGAGCCGAGCCGTTCGCAATGCTGCACAGTGACTACCGCCTGGACAATCTGCTCTTCGCTGAGTCCGATGCCGCCCGCCCGGTCGTTGCCGTGGATTGGCAGGTCGTCATGGTCGGGTGTCCGCTGCGCGATGTCGCCTTCCTGGTCGCCACGGGCCTATCGAGCGCGAACCGTCGCGCTGGCGAAAAGGGGATCGTCGAGGCTTACCATCGTCGCCTCGTCGCGCTCGGAGTCGACGGCTACGGCGTCGATCAGTGTTGGGAGGACTACCGCTACGGGTTATTTCAGGGGCCGCTGATCACCGTGTTGGGCGCGTCCGTTGCCCAGCCCACCGAGCGGGGCGACCGGATGTTCACCGTCATGGTCGAGCGGTCGTCGACGGCGATCACCGACCTGGACGCGATGAATCTGCTGTGATCGCCAAACTCTGACCAAGCTGGAGGCACCTTGTTAAGCCCATTCGACGACTTCCCAATCCACCCCTCCGCCGATCCGATCGCCCACCCCGCCACTGGCGATATCAACCACTACGACAGGTACTGGTTCAACGGACACCAACGCGACGGGGCGTTTTACTTCGGTGCGGCAATGGGTCACTACCCGGTGCGCGGCGTGATCGACGCCGCATTCAGTATCGTGCGCGACGGAGTGGAGCACTCGATCTTCGCCTCCGGCGCGATGCCGACCGACCGATCCACCACCATCGGGCCGATCCGCGTCGACGTGGTCGAGCCGATGCGCACCATCCGCTACGTCGTAGAACCCAACGAACACGGCATCACGTGCGACCTGCTCTTCCGCGCCACCACCGTCGCCGTCGAGGAACCGCGCCAGCAGCGACGCACGCCCGAGGGGATTCTGCTCACCGATCACACTCGTCTGACCCAGTGGGGGACCTGGGAAGGCACCATCACCGTCGACGGCGACGAGCTGCAGATCGACCCCATCGAAGTTTCGGGCACGCGGGATCGCTCTTGGGGCGTGCGCCCCATCGGTGACCAGGTGCAAGTCATTCGACAACCCATGCCGTTCCAGGTGTTCTGGCTATGGGCACCACTGCATTTCGGTGACCGATTCACTCACCTGGCTGTGCACGAGCACGAAGACGGCAGAAGGTGGCTCGAGACCGCGTTGGTCATCGATCCCATCCCCGACGGCGCACCCGCATGGAGCACGGCAGGCGTCCATGAATGTCATAACATCCGCTACGAAATCGACTGGGAGCCTGGCCGCCGAGAACTCAAAAGCGCGCGATTGTGGTTCGATGACCCCGACGAGGGCGAAGTCCTTGTCGAGATCGAGAAGGTCTTCACCTTCCGTATGCGCGGGATCGGCTACTGGCACCCACACTGGGGTCACGGAACCATCCACGGCCCGCTCGAGACGGGACGCGAGTCGATCAGGCTGGAGGACTTCAACCCTACTGACTTCGCCTCAATCCACCTCCAAAACCTGGTGATCGCAACGATGGGTGATCGCCGCGGCGTCGGCGTTGTCGAGCAGATCGCCATCGGACCGCATCAACCGAGCGGATTGACCGGCCTGCTGGACGGACATAGAAGTGGCAACCGGTCATAGCAACAAATCCCGCACCAGTTATGCAGGGCTACCAACTGTTGCGGGTTGAGTGGTCGTTAGTTGTCGGTGGTGTGCTGTAGGAACGGGTGTATGGATCTGGCGGCGTGGGCTGAGCGCAATGGTGTTGCGCGGGTGAGTGCGTACCGCTGGTTTCGCGCCGGGGTGTTGCCGGTACCGGCGCGGAGGGTGGGACGGTTGATTTTGGTGGACGACCCGTCTGTGTCAGGCGAACCACGCTCACGAACTGCGGTATATGCGCGGGTGGCGGCGGCTGATCAGAAAGCTGATCTGGATGGGCAGGTGGCGTGGCTGATCGCTGACGGGGTGTGGGCCTGATGGCGCGTTTTGAGGTGCCCGAAGGCTGGGCGGTTCAGGCGTTTCGGTTCACGCTGGATCCGATTGAGGATCAATCGCATTCGCTGGCGCGGCATTTCGGCGCTCGGCGCAAGGCATACAACTGAACCGTGGCCGCCCTGAAAGCCGATATCGAAGCGTGGCACGCCACTGGTGTCGAAACAGCCAAGCCGTCGCTTCGGACGCTGCGGAAACGCTGGAACACGGTCAAAGGCGACGTGTGTGTTAACACTGAGACCGGTCAGGTGTGGTGGCGCGAGTGTTCTAAGGAGGCCTACGCCGACGGTGTGCGTGGCGCGGTGGAAGCCTACTGGAATTGGCACGCCTCACGGTCAGGAAAACGTGCCGGCAAGCGTGTTGGCTTCCCGCGGTTCAAGAAAAAGGGCCGTGATGCTGATCGGGTGTGTTTCACCACCGGGGCGATGCGGGTCGAGCCCGACCGCCGCCACCTGACACTGCCGGTGATCGGCACTGTCAGGGTTCATGAGAACACGCGGCGGGTTGAACGGTTGATCCGCGCCGGGCGGGCGCGGGTGTTGGCGATCTCGGTTCGCCGTAACGGCACCCGGCTGGACGCGAGTGTGCGGGTGCTTGTCCAACGCCCTCAGCAACCCGGTGTCGCGTTGCCTGGTTCGCGGGTTGGTGTCGATGTCGGAGTGCGCCGGCTAGCGACGGTGGCCACCGCTGACGGTGTCGTGATCGACCATGTCGCCAATCCGCGACCGCTGGAGGCGGCTTTGCGCGAGTTGCGGCACGTGTCGCGGGCCCGCTCCCGCTGTGTGAAAGGTTCCCGACGTTACCGGGAACGCACCACCCAACTGTCCCGGCTGCACCGCCGGGTCAACGATGTCCGCACTCATCACTTGCACGTCCTGACAACACGATTGGCTAAAACCCACGGCCGCATCGTTATGGAAGGTTTGGACACCGCCGGGATGGTGCGGCAAAAGGGCTTACCGGGGGCACGCGCCAGGCGGCGTGGAATATCCGATTCCGCCCTGGGCAGACCGCGCCGGCATCTGTCCTACAAGACAGGCTGGTACGGGTCGCAGCTGGTGGTCGCTGACCGTTGGTTCCCGTCGTCGAAAACCTGCCATGTCTGCGGGCATGTGCAGGACATCGGCTGGGCCGAGCACTGGCAATGCGGCAGCTGTTCGATCTCGCATCAGCGTGACGACAACGCCGCCATAAACCTCGCGCGGTGGGAGGAACCCTCCACCGCCGTCGGCCCAGTTGGGGCCGCCGTCAAGCGTGGAGCCGACCGTAAAACCCGGCCAAGCCGGGTAGGTGGCTGTGAAGCGCGGAAGGGACGCAGCCGCAAGACTGCCGAACAACCCCGAGACGTGGTGCGAGTCGCGTGACCACTAAAGATCACTCACTCGCAACGGCCTCACGGCGATATACGGCGCCGCCCCGATCATTGATCCTGCCCTGGCCGACGAGCAGACTATTGCCGCCGCGGCCGAAAGGGATACCGACGGCTTGGGCGAGCGCTAGCGTCAAGTCGCCGAACGTAACCGACGGCAGATCCGCCCGCTCAGCTGAACCTCAGCTAAAAAGTGTTGTCGGGTGGGCCTACGTCCGATCTATCGCTCAACGAGCTTATGGCAGTGAGTAATTCGTTCAATCGGGGCGCGTCGGCATGGTGTGCATATGGGGCGCGCCAGTCGTCGATCCTGGCTGCGAGAGTGACAGGTACGGGCACTCTCGCCCGGACGATTGCCTTGAGCAGGGTCCCGATGGCGGCGTAGCAATCGCCTCCACCAATGGCGGTATGTACATTGGTGCGATCGCGCTCAGAGATGTGGCGACTGGCAAGCTCGGCTAGGTCCCAGGCCAGCTGGGTTTCAGCGACGTCGTCCACCCACTCATCTTCGCCTATCGCGGTAGATCCTGCTGCCCGCAGCGAGGGCGTTCAGCCAACGAACCCGGTGAGGCGGCCCCACGCGACGAACGCGGCAAGCCCGGCGAAAGCCAGGTTAATCGGCCATTGCTTGAACTCGCGCCGACGGCCATGGAAGACCATCGCGCCGACCTGTAGCGCAACGAGCCCGAGCGCAGCGATCGGCGTGAGTATGGGGGCAATTCCGGTGAGCCAGGGCAGGATCAGACCAAGTGCTCCGGCTACCTCAATCGCGCCGATGGCCTTGATCGAGGGTGCCGACAGTTCCTCGGCGACCGCTGCCGTGTTGGGGTTTTCGGCGAGTTGTTTGGGCGACTTGACGATCTTCATGCCGCCCACCGCGAGGTAGGCGATGGCGAGGAGACCGGCGACGATCCAAAGTGCGATGTTCACGGTGGTTCCTAACCCGGGATGGTTGGTGGTTGTCGATGCTTCAACCAACGCTAACGCAGAAAAGTTGACGCGTCAACCAATTCTACCTAGGCTGGGTTGGGTTAGGGGGGACATGTCAACCGAACCGAACTGGCTCGACTCTCGCGAGGACCGGGCCTGGCGAACCTTCGTGCATATGCACCACCGCCTCCGTCTCCGTCTGCATCAGCACCTGCTGAACGAGTTTGGGCTCACCGACACCGACTACGAGATCCTCGTCGTGCTCTCCGAGCATCCGGACGGCCGGATGCCCGCCCAGGAACTCGGCAGCCTGCTGCAGTGGGAGAAAAGCCGTCTCTCCCACCAAACCCGTCGCATGCAGGAACGGGGGTTGATCTCCCGCGAAACCAATCCATCCGACGCGCGCAGCAGCATGATTTGTCTGCTGCCCGCCGGGCGCGCCGCTATCGAGGAGGCCGCGCCGCACCACGTGAACAACGTGCGACGCCATTTCATCGACCTACTCACCCCAGCAGAACTCGATGTCCTCGCCGCCGTGCATGAACGAGTTCTCGATCACCTCGCCGAGGACACGACGCCCGAAAGTTCTGCGCCCCAGCAAGGGGTTTGCGAGCACTGTAGAGAGGCTAGGCCCTAGTGGGTGTCGGCGGTCCGGCCGCCGACTGCGTCCAGCCAGTCGAGGATCACCTTGATGGCCAGGCCTGTGTTCCCGATCTGACAGTGGTTCTGCGCCTGCTCGGCCTCGGTGAAGACGCGCGCGCTGGTGGACCGAGCCGCGGTCAGTGTCAGCAGCTGGTTGCCGAGCTGGTGCAGCGGCACGTAGTGGTCCTTAGTGCCTGCCATCAGCAGCACATCCTGGGTGACCAGCGGCGAGACGTCGTCGGTGTTGTATTCGCACCAGACCTTGAACACCTCGGCCGGGGTGGCGACGCCCATTACGCGCTCTGCCTGGTGGAAGGCCCACTCCGTCAGCAGGTCCGTTTTGGCGAAGGCCTCGGTGGCGGCGTCGATCACCGAAGCGGGAATCTCGGCGGCGTTTGCCGCGAGGGCGGCGAGGCCTGCGGTCCCGGGGTTTCTGGTGACGCACTCGAGTAGCTCGGTCATGATGTCGAAGGCGATGACGCGGCTGACCCGAGGCTCCCGCGCCGCGGCCCGCATGACCAGGCAGCCGCCTAGGGAGAATCCCATCAGGGTGACGTCGGTCAGGCCGAAGTAGTCCAGCACAGCGGCCACCGGCAGGTGCCAGTCCGGGGTCATCGGCGTGCCCGCGTCGAGCACCGTGCCCTGACCGGGACCGTCGAATATCACGGTGTCCAGGCCGGCGTCGCAGAGGGCGCGTGCCGCGGGCAGCCATTCCACGATGTAGCTGTCGAACCCGCCGAAGACGACGATCGTTCCGCGAGGTTGCGCCGGGGTGAACCGGTAGGCCGACAACTGTGTCCCTTGGTACGGGACCAAGTGGTGATCATCAGCGGCGACGCCGTTGCCGGCCAGGACGTTGTCAAGAAAACGCCGCAAAGCCGGCTGGTATCGCGGATCGCCGGTGTCGAGGAAGAACTGCGCCCCACGCGAGTAATAGGCGGCGGGCAGCGGGCGGTCGGCGGCCAGCGCCTTGTCGCTGAGCTCGAGCATCTCCCGTGTCCAGTCGGCGTAATTGGAAATGCGGGGCGCCACCGCTCGCATTTCGTGCAGCATCTCTCCGTCGTTGGCCCAGCCGTAAAACCGGTTCAGTTGAAAGTTGAGCGAGACATTCGGATGCAGCGGGTAGTAGCCCACGGGGAACCGGTTGATGATCTCCTGATCGGTGACCGTCATTTCGAGCCTTCCTTCTCGTCAACGGCGAGTTCGTCAGTCGCGATGGCGCCCCAGGAACATCTAGCGCATCTAATGCAACAAAACGATGCTTTAATGAGTATGGCACACTGGGGCCGCAAACGCAACGGGAGGTTGCATTATGGTCGAACAGGCTACCGGTGCAGTGCCGGGCACCATTCGCCCCGGCGGCCGCACGTCGCGGGTGCGGTCCGCAGTGCTCGACGCCGCCCTGAGCGTGCTGGCCGAACTGGGATATGCGGGGCTCTCCATCGAGCGCATCGCCGAGCGGTCCGGGGTGAACAAGACGACGATCTATCGGCGCTGGCAGACCAAGGAGGCCGTGCTCGCCGCCGCAGTAGACGACGTGGCGGCCGACGTATTTCCGATCCCGTCGACCGGTTCGATCGACGAGGATTTGCGCTCGTTCGGCCGCGGGCTGGTGGACTTTCTGACCAATGATGAGCCGAGGGTCGCCGGCGTGGTTCGCGCGCTGTTCTCCGACGCCGTCTACGAACCGCAGTTCGCCGAGCTCAAGCGCAACCTCTTCGCCGGGCGGTACCACGATGCGGCGAGCATGGTCGACGCGGCGATCAAACGCGGAGAGCTGCCCGCCGACGTCGACGTCCGTGAATTCGTCGGCCTGGTCACGGCATCGATCTACTACCGAAAACTTGTGACCGAAGAGCCAATCGATTACTCCGTTGCTGACCGCGCCGCCACCACGGCATTGATCGCCGTCCGGGCGGGCGCGTGCCGTCGGTGACCAAAGCGCCGCCGTGCGGAAATGATCGGGCCGAGCCAAACACTGGGCTATCAGCGGTCTGTGCTGGCAGGGTGATGGTTTGTGCGGGTGTGGCTGAGCGGTTAGGCAGCGGCCTGCAAAGCCGTCTACACGGGTTCGAATCCCGTCACTCGCTCGTCATTCTCTCTGGGGCGTAGGCGATGGCCGCCGCCACACCAGGCGACTGTGCGTCGTCACGCCGGCGTCGTCGGCCCTTGTCGCCGACAGAGTCAACAGGTCGCCGTTGACACTGGCATTCCGGAACTGCGGTTGCGTCAACAGTTCCGGCATCATCGAGACGGTGACGTCGTGGTGCAGGGTCGACGTTTCCTCGTTGACCGAGAATCTTCCGCCGTACGCGACGTAGCCACCCATGTCCGACTTGGCGAGCTGGGCGGACATGTGGCCGTCGGCGGTATACAGAATCAGGCCGCGCGGTGCCATGCCGAGCGGATGGCGGTCCTCGCCGGTGGCGACGTCGCGGGCGACGAACGACACCAGTTCCCATGCGCCGAGGACGGCATCCCACAGCGTCGGCTTCATACCAGGTGCATCCTCAAAGGTCGGGTGCCGGACGTGATCGTTGACCGTACTGAATCCCTGACCGTAACGTCGACATCCGTGGTGAGAGCGGCCGGCCTCAGGATCGACCGAGGCATTCCCAGCGATCTCACTCGTGTGCCGGCAACGGTCGCCACGCTCGAACGGCGCGGGTACGACGGATGCTGGACCGGCGAGATCGACCACGATCCGTTCTTTCCGGTGCTGCTGGCGGCGGAGCACACGTCGACGCTCGAGGTGGGAACCAGCATCGCCGTCGCGTTCGCGCGCACTCCGATGACCGTCGCCCATCTCGGCTGGGATCTGCAGTCCTACTCGGCGGGCCGTTTCAACCTCGGGCTGGGGACGCAGGTCCGGACGCACATCGAGAAACGCTTCAGCATGCCGTGGAGCCACCCCGTCCGGCGCATGCGCGAGTTCGTCGCTGCGCTGCAAGCGATTTGGGCCGCGTGGCACGACGGGACTCGACTGCGATTCGAGGGCGACTTCTACACCCACACGCTGATGACTCCGATGTTCACCCCGGAACCGATGCCGCACGGCGTTCCGAACGTGTTCATCGCCGCCGTCGGCGAGGCGATGACAGAGCTGAGCGGCGAGGTGGCCGACGGCCTACTGGCCCACGCGTTCACCACCAAGCGGTATTCGGAGGAGGTGACCACGCCCGCGCTGTTGAGGGGCCTGGGGCGGGCGGGTCGCGAGCGCAACGGTTTTCAGGTGTCCTGTCCGGTGTTCGTCGTCACGGGTGAGACCGAAGAGCAGATGATGGCGTCGGCCTCAGCCACCCGCAAACAGGTCGCGTTCTACGGCTCCACGCCCGCCTACCGGACGGTGCTCGACTTGCACGGCTGGGGCGACCTGCACGTCGAACTGCATCGACTGTCCAGGGAGGGCGAGTGGGACGCCATGGGTGCACTCATCGACGACGAGGTGTTGCGGGCGTTCGCCGTGGTCGCTCCGCTGCCGGAGCTGGCCGCCGCGCTGTCGCGTCGTTGTGATGGCGTCATCGACCGGGTGTTGCCCGCCTTTCCCGCCGGCCTGTCCGAGGATGCCGTCGACGCTGTGCTCGATGAACTACGCACCGGAAGTCGCGCTGGACACCGTCGGCGTTAAGGCTTGCCGGTTCGTTCGCGGTGCTTGCATCCCGGCCAGCAGCAGGGCCGGCGCTGGCCTTCTTCCAGCTCCTCCTGGGTCCGGCGAATGCGGCGCTGTCGGGTCGGCTCCTGCTTGGCGTCCTCGACCCAGCAGATGAACTCGTTGCGCGCCAACGGGGTGATGTCTTGCCAGGCGGCGAGCGCGGTGGAATTGGAGACAAGGGCTTTGCGCAGGTCGGCGGGCAGCTCGTGCACTACTCCACCCGGCACTTGCTTGCTGGTCACGGTTCCAGCGTAATTCGGAGCAGGGGTACGTCCCGAATCTTCAGTCGGGACAGTTTTCTCCTTGGCTGTGCTTAGCTGGGAGAGCCGGTGGTCGTGCGGCCGCCGAGTGAGGAAGTTTTCCATGTTGATGTCAGGACGTACTCTTCGTGGCGCAGTGCTGGGGGTGATCGCCGGCGGCGCAATGCTGATCGGGGGGACTGCAGTCGCCTCGGCCGAGCCCGCGCCCCCCGTACCGCCGCCCAATTGCACGGCCGGTGACCTGGCGGTGGCGTCGGGCAACGTCGGAACGGCGATGGGCGTCTACCTGTTCAGCCACCCGGACGTGAACGACTTCTTCACGGGCCTCAAGGGGCAGCCGAACTCGGAAATCCATGACCGCGTGCAGGCCTACATGGACGCCCACCCGCAGGTCGAGGCCGAGATCAACGGTATCCGCCAGCCACTCACCGATCTGCGAAGCCGCTGCGACCTGGCCCCAGGGCCGCTCGGCTCCTAGAAACTCCTAGAAAGAGGCACTGATATGACTAACTGGACACGGTCATGGACCGTCACGGCAGCCGGCGTCCTTGCGCTCGTCGCCATCCCCGGCGCAATTCTCACCGTCCGGCCGACCGGGGTCGCCAACGCCGACGTATGTGCCAGCGTCGGGCGACGGGTGTCGGTGAGTGGCTGCGCCAACGTCGCCGACGCCGTCGCACCCTACGTTCCGCCGCCCGCCTACTACGCCCCGATGCCCTACGACCCGACCCCGAACGTCAGCGGATGCGTCGGCTACAACGGCAGATGGGTCAACGCCTCCGGGTGCAACTGAGCCAACGAGGCGCGCCTTTAGGCGGTTACACTCCAACTGCCACGTCCGTATTCAGGTGTCAGCACCACGTTGGCGTCGGCGTTTGTGGCGAGGTTTGTTTCGATGAGGAGATGACCGCAGTGAGTAAACGCATGAGTTCTTGGGCCGCCGGCTTCGCAATGGTGGCAGCGCTTGCGGCAGCACCCGTGGCGATCGCGACGATCGAGACGCCGGCAGTCAGCCAGGCCGAAGTCTGTGCCGACGCCGGTGGCCGCCATGTCGACGTAGGTGGTTGCTCGCACATTGCTGACGACGCCGCGGTTGCTGGAGTGGCGGTCGCGGGAGGCGACGAGGCGGCTGCGCAGGCCGCCGCGGGTCGGCCGCCGTGCTACGGGCCCGACGGGGTGCCGTACTACACGCCCGGCGACGCCCCCTGTAACTAGCGCGGGCTCGGATGACCCCTCCGCCACGCAGCGGTAGGCCCTACCGTGTCGTGCAATGGGGCACGGGCACCGTCGGGACCGAGATGCTGGCGACCATCATCGATCACCGACCCGACCTGCAGCTGATCGGTGTCAAGGTCTACTCCGACGACAAGGACGGCGTGGACGCCGGCACGTTGGCCGGCCGCGAACCCATCGGTGTCGCTGCCACCAAGAATGTCGACCATGTACTGGCATTGGGTGCCGACTGCGTGATTTACACGCCCCGCACCGCATCACTCGACGATGTTTGCGCGATCCTGGCCAGCGGCGCGAACGTCGTCACCACCGCGTTTCTGTTTCATCCTGATCGCGTCCCGGCACCTGACCGGGAGCGGCTGTTGACGGCCTGCAAACAGGGAAACAGCACCGTGCATGGCAGCGGCCTGAATCCCGGCAACCTGTCCGGCGTGCTGCCACTCGCGCTGTCGGGGATGAGTCGAACGATCGACAAGATCACACTGCAGGAACGCGCAGACTGGTCGGTGTACGAAAGCACCTCAATCACGTTCGACAACATGCGATTCGGGCAACCCGTCGACCAGGTGAGTACCAGCGCCGGTGGCTTCCTCGCCTTCAACAGCTCGATCTTCATCGAACAGGTCTGGTTGCTGGCCGATGCGCTGGGTGCCGACATCGACGAGGTCACGGCGTCCGTGGATGCTGTTGCCGCCCATCAGGATCACCAGATCTTCGATCACATTCTCAAAGCCGGCACCACCGCCGGGCAGCGGTGGAATTGGGTCGGCCGCCGGGACGGCGAGGCCCTGATCGAGATCGAGACATTGTGGACGGTGGGCAACGAATATCCGCCGCACTGGCCCAAACCCAGGGATGGGTGGACGCTGACCATCGAAGGTGATCCTTCGATGCAAGCCCACTTCATTTCGTTGGCCAGCTTCAGTCGCCCGGCCAGCATGGAAGAGCACGTCCGCGCGGCCAGTGTGGCGACCGCCATGCAAGTGCTCAACGCGGTGCCCGCCGTCTGCGAAGCAGAACCGGGCTTCGCCACGATGGCCACACTTCCGTTGATCCGCAGCTACACCGGATTCGCTCAGATACCGAGTTCCTGATAGATCTGCTGCCGATAGCCGGGGGCGCCCCACAGGTCGAGCAGGGGCCAGTCGTGAAATTCCCCCGCGCGCAGCACGAAGCTGATCGGGGCGCCTTGCGTGGCGGCTTCTTGCACCAGGACAAGGGTGTCGGGTGCGAGGATCTCCAGCGAGCCGCTGTAGACAGTCGTTGGCGGCAGACCGGTGAGCGATCCGTACAGCGGGCTCACCAGAGGATCTTTCGGGGAGAGACCGCCGGCCCACATCTGACCGAGTTGCCCGCTCGGGGCACCGAGCAATGGATCTCTGACCAGCGAGATGTTCGGGTTGCTCAGCGTCACATCGAGGAACGGGGAAAACAGAACCATTGACGCCGGTACGGCCTCGTGGAGGCTCACCATGTCCTCTACGGCCGCCAGTGCGATGGTGCCGCCGGCGGAGTCACCGAGAACGCTGACGTTAGGGGCCCCGTGCAGGCCGATCTGCGTTGAGATGAAGCTGGCCATTTGGGGTACGACGGTGCCGGCGGTGCCGCCTTGCTGTAGCAACGGGTAGAGCGGCACTTCGATGGTCGCGCCGGTCTGGTATGCCATCAGCGTGTAATCCAGCCAGTGAAAGATCGAGGTTGGCAGGACGAAGGCCCCCCCATGGATGGCAACCACGTACATACCGGACGGATGAGCCGGCGTGATCTGGACGACGTTCATCCCGTCATACGTTGACTGGTGGACGGTTTCGCCCAAGAGCGCCGTCAAGATTTTCGGCGGAGTGGTGCCGAGAAAAAAGTTTCCAATCGGATTGCCGGTGCTCAGCGGTACAGATGCACCGATGAGGTTGATCCCGAAGAAGCCGGTGACATTCTGTTCGAGGTATAGCGCCCCGACCTCGAAGCGGGTTATCAGCGACGGTGTGCCCGTGTAGGTCGGATTCTGCGTTGCCGGGATGGCCGGGCCGGGCGGCGACCCGAAAATATTGGTGCCGATGTTGTTGGCCAGGTTGGCGATAGCCCGGGCGGCCTGGCCCGGCAGCCCGGGCAGACTCTCCAGCATCTGCGCCCAGGATCCCAACTGTGCGACCGCCGCCGACGAACCAACGTGATACCCGGCCATCACGCTGACCGCGTGCGCCCACATCTGCTCGTAGGTGGCCTCGGCCGCCGCGATCGCAGGAGCGTTTTGTCCGAACAGGTTCGAGGTCACCAGCGACACAAACTGGGCGCGATTAGCGGTGACCAGTGCGGGTTCCACCATCGCCGTTCGCGCGGCCTCAAATGCCTGCGCCGCCACCTGGGCCTGACTGGCTGACTCCTGCGCTTGGGCGGCCGCCGCTCCCAACCAGTCGCCATACGGAGCGGTGGCGTCCGCCATCGAAACCGAAGCCGGACCTTGCCAGGCCTCGGCCGTCAAATCTGAGGTCACCGAGCTGAATGCGTTTGCCGCCGAGCTCAACTCGGCGCCAACACCGTCCCAGGCCGCCGCCGCCGCCAACATCGGACCCGACCCCGGACCGGCGAACACCAGCGCCGAATTAACCTCGGGAGGCAACACCAAATAATTCATCACCGCTCCGTTCTCGATAGAGCTATTCGGCCTTCGTCTTGAACCGCCCCGCGAAACCGCGCAGGGGGATATCAGCGCTGGTGAGCAGGCCCGGCGGCGCTGAGACGACGGTGGAGATCGCGTTGAGGGCGGGCATGCCGGTGATCGTCATGCCGATCGAGGCAACCGCTTCCGGCGAGTAGATGTCCACCCCCGGCTTGGGCAGGATCTTGTGCGTGCTGGAGATGCACGGATCCCCCTGGATCTTGGTGATGTAGCAATGCTGGACTTTCCAGCGCGGCTCGGTGTGCCGCGTCATCTGCCACTCGAGGTGCGCCTCGACTTTCGGAACCCCGTCGACGATGCCCTGATATTTGAGGTAATTGGCGCCCAGCGAGCCTTTGGGCAGTTGGTACCAACCCAGGTCGATGTCCTCGGTGCAGGCGCCGAGTTCATAGGAGAAAGTGACGTCGTCGAGTTCCAGCCCGAAGCAGTCCGCCATGAGGTACACGCCGTCGGCGAATACCCGGGTGCCGACCTCCAGCATGTTCGGGATGCGTGGATCGTCGACGGGTAGACCGTATCCGCACATCTGCCAGGAGCCCACCGAGTGGTGGCAGGACACATCGACCGACTCGATGACCGTGATGTTCTCGATTTCGGAGACGTTGCAGGAGTTGATCACTCCCAGGATTTGGCAGAGCCCGGGGTTCATGCCGGTGCCGTAGAACGTCGACCCGCCTTTCAGGCACGCCTGCCGCAGAACTTCTGTGGTGGCTTTGCCAGAGGAATGCGGATGGTTCTCGTTTCGGTGGTGACCGGTGATCCAGTCCGCTGTCGTGACGACGTTGATGCCCGCCTCAAGGACTTTCACGTATAGATCCTCGTCGGGGAACACGCCGTGGAAGGTCAGGACGTCGGGATTCGCCGCGATGATCTCGTCGACCGACCCGGTTGCGATGACGCCGATCGGGGGGAGCCCGACGATCTCGCCGGCATCGCGGCCGACCTTGTCCGATGTGTAGCAGTGCAATCCGATGAGTTCGAGGTCGGGTTGGGTCGCGATCCTCCTGATCATCTCGCTGCCGACGTTGCCGGTGGCCACCTGGAATACCCGGATGGGAGCGTTCATTGGTTGCCGCCCTTCGTCATTGGGCTGCGGGCACGCCAGCGGCCGAACGCAGTTCCGTGGCGCTACCGCCTCGTCCGTCGGGATAGAATTGTTTGGCCCACTCGCGGATTGCGGTGAAGCCCGTGAATTCTGAGGGCGACAGTGCGGGCGGGTCCGAATAACGCTGGTGCGACCAGATGTAGATGTCCTGGCTGAACTGCCGGATCACTTCCTGGCCGAACTCCTGCGCCTTGGTTCGGGCTCTTTCCTGCCGCGCAGGGTCGGAACTGCCGGGGGTGCGGCCGATGTAGACGGTGAACCGGACGTCGGAGGTGTTCTCGTCGACGGGGGTGATGGCCGAGATGGTGCGGTTGTCGACCATGCCGGAGCTCTTGGTCACGGCGATACCGAGTCCGCCGTTGATCGCCTCGACACCGCTTTTCACGTCGTCGATCGACTGGTTTTCGTCGCCTTCGAAGGTGATGGTGAAGTCGACGTAGGACACCGGTTCATCGAAGTCGTGGCGGGTGAACACCGGCACGATCGGCGTCTTGTGCACGAACTTGAAATGCTCGACGTCGACCCCGTTCTCCAGAACGTACTGCGGATGCAGTTCCAGGTCCTGTTCGTAGAGGCTGGCCCGGGGCCAGTAGTCGGCCAGGCTGCTGCCGTCCTCGAAGCTGGCGAACACGTCGGGGACATCGAAGAACGGATCCCGCCCCTGCGTGTCATGCCAGATGTAGATCGACTCGTTGCGCTCCACCACCGGGTAGGTGCGCATCCTGCGTCCCTTGTTGGGTCGCTTCTCGTACGGGATGCAGACGTTGCGGCCCTCGTGGTTCCACTGCCAGCCGTGGAAAGCGCACTCGATGACCTCGCCCTCGACGTGGCCGCCGAAACCCAGATGAGCGCCCAGGTGCTCGCAGTAGGCGTCCATCACGGTGATCCGCCCCGACTGCGCGCGCCAGGCCACCATTTCCTGGCCGAAGTAGTGCATCTTGTGAACGTCGCCGACCTTGATCTCGTCGGACCACGCGACCTGGAACCAGCCGGTCGGCTTCATCGAAAGCGGTGGTTTCGCCATCTGAGCTACTCCTTCTTCGAAATGAAGCATAGTGGGCTCATTCATAAAATCAACGAGGGTTCTGCGAAACGTCGAAACGTATGGTCGGGCCCGGCCGTATCATCTGCAGGATGACCGACATGGCCATTCGCCCGCAGCGCACCAACCGGCGCGGCAATGCCACCCGCGAGAACATGCTGGACGCTGCGCTGAAGGCGTTGGCCACCGGCGACCCGGCAGCCGTGTCGGCCAATCGGATCGCCAAGCTGATCGGCGCCACCTGGGGTGCGGTGAAGTACCAGTTCGGCGATGCCGACGGACTGTGGGCTGCGGTTCTGCACCGCACCGCGGAGCGACGGGCCGACGTGTTCGTACCCGCCGACAAGACGGCGCCTTTGCACAAGCGCGTCGCGAGGATCATCGACACCCTCTACGACGGCCTCACGGCGACCGACTCGCGCGCGATCGAAAACCTGCGCGCCGCGCTGCCGCGTGACCCCGCTGAACTCGAACGCCTTTATCCGCGCACGGCCGCTGAGTTGCAGTCCTGGGGGCAGGGCTGGCTGGCAACCTGCCAGACCGCGTTCGCCGACCTAACCGTGGACCCCGACCGAGTGCGCGAAGTCGCCACCTTCATTCCGGGGGCGATGCGCGGCATCACCTCGGAACGTCAACTCGGCAGCTATTCCGACCTGGACCTGGCGCGGCAAGGGCTGACCAACGCGATAGTGGCCTACCTCGGGACCGAGCCCGTGCGCAAGTAGCTAGATCGCGGACTTTTCCAGGATGTGGACGCCGCAGGCGGAGCCGAGTCCGATGACATGGGCGAGGCCCACTTTCGCGTTCTCGATCTGGCGGTCGCCCGCCTCGCCGCGGAGGTGGTGACAGATCTCCCAGATGTTTGCGATGCCCGTCGCTGCGATGGGGTGGCCCTTGGATTCCAGGCCGCCCGACACGTTTACCGGTGTCGAACCGTCCCGCCAGGTGGCGCCCGAGTTGAAAAAGTCTGCGGCGCCACCCACTTCGCACAGCATCAGGTTGTCGTAGTGCACCAACTCGGCGGTGGCAAAGCAGTCGTGCAGCTCAACCAGGTCGAGATCGGCGGGGGCGATTCCGGCCTGGGCGTAGGCGATCTCGGCGGCTTTGCGGGTGAGCGTGTTGACGTTCGGCAGCACCTGGCAGCCCTCTTCGTAGGGGTCGGTGGTCAGCACCGACGCCGACACCTTCACCGCTCGCCGGCGCTGCTCCAGCGACAGCGACTTGAGAGTCTCGCCGCTGCACACCACTGCGGCTGCGGCGCCGTCGCAGTTGGCCGAGCACATCGGGCGAGTGTTCGGGTACGCGATCATCACGTCGTTCATGATCTGCTCGAGCGAGAAACGCTTCTGGTAGGACGCGAGCGGGTTGAGAGTTGAATGGGCGTGATTCTTTTCGCTGATCTTGGCGAAAAGCTCGAAACTCGTGCCGCCATACTTGTGGCCGTATTCCGTGCCGATCTGGGCGAATACACCGGGCATGGTCTCGGTGCCGATCCGGCCGTCGACCGGCGCCACCGCCCCGTAACGGCCCGCCGGCGTCCAGGTGTCGGCATCCTTCTTCGACGAGCCGCCGGCGAGCAGCCCCGCGCCGGCGAGCTTCTCGACACCGACGGCCAGGCCGTAATCGACCTCGCCGGCCTTCACCGCCATGATGGCGGTCCGGAGCGCGGTGGCGCCGGTGGCGCACGCGTTGGCGACGTTGTAAACCGGTATACCGGTCTGGCCGATCTGCTTCTGCAGCTGTTGGCCGATGCCGGCACTCGCGTTCATCAGGTTGCCGGCCGCGATCACGCCGATGTCCTTCATGGTGACGCCCGCGTCGGCGAGCGCGCCCATGGCGGCCTCGGCGGCGAGGTCGACGGTGTCGAGCTCGGCGTGCTTGCCGAACTTGGTCATCCGGATCCCGAGGATCCAGACCTCGTCACTGGCGCTCATCGGTGCTCCTTCGTAAAGGTGGGAACGTTCTGCGTCACGAGACGGGCTCGAAACCGAATCCGATCGCCTCGGTGCCGTCGGAGTCGGCGCCGAGCGAGTAGGTGGCAAGCCGCACCTTCATGCCGTCGTGGACGTGCTCGGGATCGGGCGTGACGTTGATCAGGTTGGCGCGGACCTGAGTTCCGGCGCAATCGACCACCGTCGCCACGAACGGGGTCGGGATTCCCGGTGCGGCGAAGGCGACGATGGTGAACGCGCGCACTGTGCCCTCGGTCGCGATCGGGACGGAGCTGAACTCGGTGCTGAAGCAGCCGGCGCAAGCGTTGCGCCGGTCGAAGAACCGGGCGCCGCAGGTGGTGCACTCCCGCGCCACCAAGTGTGGCTCGCCGGCGTCCAACACCAGATAGTCGACCAGCGGTATCTGCCCAGCCATGTGTACCTCCGTCGTCGGTGCCATTGACGTTAGCGCCTCGCGCATATCCTCAGTCCGCAAGGTCTGTGACGCCAGTGTGATTGTTCGGTTGGTACTCAATTTCATTACGCTTGACCAGATGCAGCTAGCCAGGCGGGCGCAATGACGGCTGGGCGCGCACTGCGCTTCGGCTCCGTGGGGTCCATGGAAGTGCTCGTCTTAGGCCTGGTGGTGTTCGCGATCTTCGGAGCCTGGCTGCGCTCTGCCGTGGCGAGCCACGACATGCTGGCCACCGCGGGCACCGTCTTCTGCGGTGTCTTCGTCCAGGCGATGCCCTTTCTGGGATTAGGTGTGCTGGTCAGCGGGCTGATAGCGGTGTTCGTGTCGCCCGAGCGGTTGGTGCGATGGCTGCCCCGCCGTGCTGAGCCGGCGGTCCTGGCGGCCGGACTGGCCGGCGCTGCGCTGCCCGGGTGCGAGTGCGGTTCGGTGCCGGTGGCGCGGCGTTTGTTCGGAGACGGCGGGCCGGCGGGGGCTGCGGCACTGACGTTCATGCTGGCCGCTCCGGCCATCAACCCGGTCGTGGTGGTCGCGACCGCCGTCGCGTTTCCCGGTCAGCCGAAGATGGTGCTGGCCAGGGTGGGGGCGTCGTTTCTGACGGCGGTGCTGATGGGCTGGGCGTGGTCGCGTTGGGGCCGTACCGAGTGGATCACCCGTCGGCTACCGCCGCATCCTCCCGAGTCGGGATCGAAGTGGCTGGTCTTCTGCGAAGTGGCGCGCCAGGATTTTCTGCAGGCGGCGGCTTACCTGGTCGTCGGGGCCGCCGCCGCGGCAGCTTTGCACGTTCTGGTGCCGCCGCGAGTTTTCGAGGACGTGGGCGCGCACCTGATCCTCGGCGTCACGGTGATGGCGGCGCTGGCGGTGACGCTCGCAGTGTGTTCGGAGGCCGACGCATTCGTGGCCTCCAGTTTGACCATGGTCCCGCTGGTGCCCAGGTTGGTGTTCCTGGTAGTCGGGCCGGCCGTTGACGTCAAGCTGCTGGCGATGCAGTCCGGCATGTTCGGGCGGGCGTTCGCCGCCCGGTTCGCGCCCGCCACCCTGGTGGTTGCCACCGCGGTGGCAACTCTGGTCGGTGTGCTTGTGCTGGGTAATTCGGCATGAGCCGCGAAACCGAGAACACCATCCTGCTGCTGGTGGGGTTGAGCGTCGGTCTCGTCACCGTCACCGGCGCGTTTACCCGCTACGTCAAGCCAGAACTGTTGCCCTGGCTGGCGATTACCGCCGTCCTGCTGGTTGGTCTCGCGCTGGTGGCGATCGTCGGGGACATTCGCCGTGGCGGGCCGGGGCACGATCACCCCGATCTCCAAGATGGACATTCCCACCGCTCCGGTGTCCTGTGGTTGCTCGTCGTGCCTGTCGTGGTGCTGATCTTTGTGTCGCCCCCGGCGTTGCGGCCGCAAGCGGCGTCGGTGCGGAGTACCTCCAATGATGTGTCGCCCCGGGGATTTCCGCCGCTGCCGCCCGGGCGCGCTCCCGAGGTCTCGCTGCCGGAGGTGCTGATGCGGGCGGCCCAGGACACCTCGGGATCATTGACGAACCGGCTGGTCACGATCACCGGCTTCGTCCTGAACGAACCCGGCGGTGTGGACCTTGCCCGCATCGTCATCATCTGTTGCGCCGCCGATGCCCAGCTGGCCCGCATCCATCTGCGCAGCACCACCGGCGGCACCGCGTGGAAGTTCCCCGACAACACCTGGCTGAGGGTGGAGGGCCAGGTTGAGACCGAGGCGACTGCGGGGGCGCCCCGGCCGAAAAGGGCGCCGATTCCGACGCTTCGCGTGGTCGCCATCACCCGCGTCGACGCCCCGGCCAACCAGTACGCATGACCGGCTCATAGCCTGAGCTGTGGCCGAGTTGACCGCCGCGCGAGCCGCAGAACTCGCGAACATGGACATCTTCGCGGGATGCCCCATCGAAGACTTGCTGCCATTGGCGGCCCGCGTTCAGCCCCTCCGCGCGCCCGCCGGCCAGGTGTTGATGCAGCAGGGCGAGCGAGCCGTGTCGTTCCTGCTGATCTCGTCGGGCACCGCCGAGTTCAAACACGTCGATGCTGACGGCGGGGTGCTCGTCGGGCCGGCGTCCCCCGGCACGATCGTCGGAGAGATCGCCCTGCTGCGTGATGTCCCGCGGATCGCGACGGTCGTCACGGCCGAACCGCTGACCGGGTGGATCGGCGACAATGACGCCTTCACCCGAATGGCGCAGATCCCTGGGGTGATGCCGCGGCTGCTGCGCACGGTGCGCCAGCGCCTCGCCGCACTCATCACGCCCATCCCGATACGGGTTCGCGACCGAAGCCTGCTGATGCTGCGCCCAGTCCTGCCCGGCGACGACCAGCGGGCCGTGCACGGGCACATCCAATTTTCCAACGAGACGCTGTATCGGCGGTTCATGACGGCGCGCGCGCCCACCCCGGCATTGATGCATTACCTGTCCGAGGTCGACTACGTCGACCACTTCGTCTGGGTGGTGACCGACGGGGGCGACCCGGTAGCCGACGCGCGCTTTGTTCGTGACGAAACCGATCCGACTGTTGCCGAGGTCGCGTTCACGGTCGCCGACGCCTATCAGGGCCGGGGGATCGGCAGCTTCCTGATCGGTGCGCTGTCCATCGCCGCCGAGGTCGATGGAGTCCAAAGATTTTCCGCGCGAATGCTTTCCGATAATGTGCCGATGCGCACGATCTTGGACCACCACGGCGCGGTGTGGCAGCGCGAAGACGTCGGGATCATCACCACCGTCATCGATGTGCCCACCCGACACGACCTGCATCTCAAGCGCGACGTGGCTGACCAGATCAGACGCGTCGCCCGTCAGGTGATCGAGGCGGTCGGCTGAGCGGTCAGAATGCCGACTGGTGCGGGGCGAATCGCGAAGTGACGTTGCCCATCAGCGATTCGTCGTAGGGGTCGATCGCGACCGGTTGCGCGCCCTCGGTGAGGTCGAGGCCGTCGAGGTTTATCCAGATGGTGTTCGGGCTGGTGGTGAGCTCGAAGTAGTAGATCTTCTGGGTCAGATCCGAAACTGTCCGGTATTCGGTGTCGTAGATGCCGAACTCTCCGTAGGGCGCGCCGAACGGCACCGAGACGTTGCGCATGATCGCCATCACGCCGGCCACCGCCCGACGTATGGTATCCGGCTTGGGCAACAGCGCCAGGTAGTACGCCGCACGTTGGAAGCGGTCGACGGCGTTGACGTTGCCCGGCAGCGGCATTTCCTTGGAGGGGTGTGAAAAATCTTGCAGAGAAAGCAGTTCCAGCTGTTCCGCATAGCTCGGGTCATTGGTCATCAGGTTGTACTGGCGGCCGTGGTGCACGACTTGGCGGCCCTGGTCGTACTCAACGATCGCCGAGTCGCCGGCGGCGTCCTCGATAGCGAGGTGGATGGTGGCATCGTGGCCATGGGCACCGACCATGACGAGTTGAAAATCGTCCATCAAACTCAGCGCCTCGGCGACCGTGGCGGCCTGGTCGAGCAGGTACTGAGCCCACAGCCCGGCATGCAGGCCCGGCTTCGACGCGTCGCGCGGGCCAAGGTCGGTCGACTTCAGGTAGAGCCCGTGCACGCCCAGGCCGCGCTCGTTGATGCCGTCGATGGCGCCGATGCCGTAGACCGTGGTGACCAGGCTCCCGTACCTACTGGTCCAGCGCAGCGGGTTCTCCTCGACGACCGTAACGCCGGCCGCCACGCCGCCGTCTCGCTTGCGTCCCCGCGGGAAGGCGACGATCAGCGGCTCGGTGGACTCCGGCCAGTCCATGCTGCGCCCGGTCAATACCGCCAGGTCGTTGGTGTTCCAGAGAACTCGTGTACACACAGGCGTCAAGCTACCTGATAAACCGGCTGCCGTGATATGAACATGCATGCGGCCGTTCTGGATTGGCACGGCGGTGCTGCTGTTGGTAGCCGCGTGCGCATCGCCGCGATCCTCACATCCGGCCTCGCCGTCCGGGCCGGGCTCGTCGGCACACATCGCCGCCGTCAACCCCGCGAACATCAAGAAGGTTGTCCGCGAGCTGCCGCCCGGCTACGAGGTGAGCACCAGCATCCCCGGCGCGGCTTCGCCGCGGGTGATGTGGAGTCTGCCGGCGGGCGCGACGGCCAAGCCGGAGCAGTGCGCGACGCTCGCCGACCCGGGCCCCGACCCCCGAGATGGCCGCGAGGGATCCGCGCAGGGGGTGTCCGGATCGGGTAGCGGCGGCATCGTCAACGTGGTGTTGGTTGGCTTTCCGGCGCTGCCGCGATCAGTGGACCTGGACCGCGACGTCGTGGCGGCATGTGGGCAGTGGACCATGACGGCCGCGCACACCACGGCCAGCATTCGGCTCATCGACCCTCCGCACATCGACGGCGCCGACACGCTCGGCATGGTGGTCGACATCAAGACTTCCGTCGAGTCGGGCACCGAAATCGATTCGCGGGCATATACATTCACCGCGTACCTGGGCGAATACTACGCATTCACCACCGTCACCACCGACCCTGGTTCAGTGCTTCCGACGCTGACTCCGCAATTCGCCGCCGATCTGCTGTTCAAAACGGTGTCTACGTTGCGCAGCTAAGCCGTCGGCTTTGGGTAGATTGACCACGGTGTTCAAGCTGGGGCTGGCGGCCGCGTCCGTGTGCGTACTCGCGGGCTGCTCATCGGGTGCCAATCCTCCGGCGACAACCGCAGACATCAGCAAGGTCGTCACCCTGAAGTCAAGCTTCGGGCCCGAGTTCAAAGTCGCGGACATCGCGGAAAGGGCCATCGATCCCAAGTTCTTTTCCTCCCGCAAGCTCCCTGACGGGCTGACTTTCGATCCGCCGAACTGCGCGAAAGTCGCGGCCGGACCGGACATGCCACCGGGCGTGCAGGGCAATATGGCCGCGGTCTCCGCCGAGGGCGGCGGCAACCGTTTCGTCGTCATCGCAATCGAGACCTCCCAGGCACTGCCGTTGGCCGCACCGGGCAAAGACTGCACCAAGGTGACATTCGCGGGACCCCAGATGCGGGGCGGCAACGAGGTGGTCGATGCGCCGAAGATCGACGGGACGCAGACGCTGGGCATCCGCGAGGTGCGGCAGTTGCTGGTCGGCGGTTCGGCACGCGCGGGCGAGCTCTACGACTATTCCGCTCAGTTCGGCGACTACCAGGTGATCGTCACCGCCAATCCGCTGGTGAACCCGGATCAGCCGGTCGCCCAGGTCGACACGCAACGGGCCCGCGACCTGCTGGTCAAAGCTGTCGGCGCGATCCGGAGCTGACTGAGCCCAGTGGGTCGCCGCTGACTGGCACGTCTAGCGCACGTCGCGCGGCCGGAACTGCATGCTGACCCGCGGACCCGCGGGCGACGACGTCTTGGGGACCGCGTGCTCCCAGGTGCGTTGGCATGACCCGCCCATCACCAGCAGATCGCCGTGACCGAGCGGCAGCCGCAGCGACGGGCCGCCGCCGCGCCGCCTCATCGCGAATGTTCGGGTGGCCCCGAGGCTGAGAATCGCGACCATGGTGTCTTCGGAATGGCTGCGACCGATGGTGTCGCCATGCCAGGCGACGCTGTCGGAGCCGTCGCGGTAACAACACAATCCGACGGTGGTGAACGGCTCACCCAATTCGCCGGCGTAGATATCGTTGAGCCGCCGCCGCAGCCGCGTCAGCGCCGGATGCGGCGGATCTTCGACGGCCAGATCGTGAAAACTCACCAGCCGGGGCACGTCGACCACTCGGTCGTACATTTGCCGGCGTTCGGTCCGCCACGGCACCGTCGTGAGTAGCTCGTCGAGCAGTTCTGCACCAGCCTGGGGGTCATCCGCCAGCCAGCCGGAGCGGATCTCGATAAATGCGCCGTCCCCGAGCTGTCTGCGTTCGCTGTGCTCGAACAGTGAGCCCTGTACTGCGATCCCCACGCCAAGCAGTTTATCGCACATCCGTTCGATCAGAGCGTGTGCGCCGCGACCTTTGGCATCGGCGCGGCTACGGTTTTAGGCGTGGGTGTCGTTGAGCTGGGGACCAATTCCGAGGTGGGAGCGCTACGGGTGGCCATCCTGCACCGTCCCGGCGCCGAGTTGCGCCGACTCAACCCGCGCAACAACGACCAGTTGCTCTTCGACGGGCTGCCCTGGGTGGCGCGGGCGCAGGAGGAGCATGACCAGTTCGCCGGCCTGCTGCGTTCCCGCGGCGTGGAGGTGCTGCTGCTGTCCGACCTGCTGACCGAGGCGCTCAATCACAGTGGGGCCGCGCGGATGCAGGGGGCTGCCGCCGCGGTCGATGCGCGCCGGCTCGGAACGTCTTTGGCGCAAGAGCTTTCGGCCTACTTGCGGGGGCTGGACCCGGTCCGGCTGGCGCACGTGCTGATGGCCGGCATGACGTTCAACGAGTTACCGGCGGACGCCCGGAACGACGTGTCCTTGGTGCTCCGCATGCACCACGGTGCGGATTTCGTCATCGAGCCGTTGCCCAATCTGGTGTTCACCCGAGACTCGTCGATATGGATCGGGCCACGGGTGGTGATACCGACGCTGGCGCTGCGGGCCCGGGTTCGAGAGGCGTCGTTGACCGACATCATTTATGCCCACCATCCGCGGTTCACCGGGGTGCGGCGTGCCTACGAATCGCGGACCGCTCCTGTCGAGGGTGGCGACGTCCTGTTGCTCGCCCCCGGTGTGGTCGCGGTAGGGGTCGGTGAACGGACCACCCCGGCCGGTGCGGAGGCGTTGGCGCGCAGTCTCTTTGACGACGACCTCGCGAATACGGTGCTGGCCGTGCCGATCGCCCAGACCCGCGCGCAAATGCACCTGGACACGGTGTGCACGATGGTCGACACCGACACGGTGGTGATGTACGCGAACATCGTCGACACGCTCTCGGCCTTCACGATTCAGCGCACCTCCGATGGCGTGATCATCAGCGATGAAACGCCGTTTCTGGAAGCCGCGACTAAGGCGATGGAGATCGACAAGCTGCGGGTCATCGACACCGGGTTGGATCCCGTCATCGCCGAACGCGAGCAATGGGATGACGGCAACAACACGCTGGCGTTGGCGCCCGGTGTCGTCGTCGCCTACGAGCGCAACGCGCAGACCAACGCACGGCTGCAGGAAGCGGGCATCGAAGTGCTGACCATCGCGGGATCTGAATTGGGCACCGGCCGGGGCGGGCCCCGCTGCATGTCGTGTCCCGTCGCCCGCGATCTGCTCTGAACCCGCCGCGAAACTGTAACTGGCAACGCATTTCCCGAGTGGCGCCGTCGGTAGTTGCAGTCTCGCGGTCCCGAAAGAGTGGAAAGAACTACCGCCAGCTGGGCAGCCAGATCTCCATGTTCCAGGTCTGCTGCGAGATGGGCAGACCGGTGAGCACCGGGAACAGCCAGGCGAAGTTCGTCACCACCAACGCCACATAACAAGACACCGCGATCAGCCCCAGCGTGCGTCGTTCAGAGCTTTGGCTGCGTCGGTGCGGGTAGAGGATATCGCCGCAGATCAACGCGATGCCCATCACCAAGAACGGCGCCATCGTCGCCGCGTAGAAGAAGTACATCTGGCGGTCGATGTCGGCGAACCAGGGCAGCCACCCGGCGCAATAACCGGTCAAAACCGCGGCATAGCGCCAGTCCCGGCGAACCAACGTTCGCCAGCTCAGGTATCCCAACACCGGCACGGCCAGCCACCACATGGCTGGGGTACCGACCAGCATCTCCGCCTTGACGCAGGACTCGGAGCCGCAACCGGGAACGTTCTGCTGGTCGATGGCGTAGAGCACCGGCCGCAACGACATCGGCCAGCTCCACGGTTTTGATTCCCACGGATGGTGGTTGCCCGCGGCATTCGTCAGGCCCGCATGGAATTCGAAAGCCTTGGCCGTGTAATACCAGAGCGAGCGAATAGCATCGGGCAGCGGCAGAATCCCGTGCGGACCGATCGTCTGGCCGACCTGGTGCCGGTCGATGGCGGTCTCGGACGCGAACCACGGCGCATAGCTGGCGATATAGACCGCGAACGGGATGAGCGCCAACGCGTATCCGGTGGGGATCAGGTCGCGTCTGAAAACCCCCAGCCAGGGTCTTTGCACCTGGTATTGCCGACGTGCCGCGAAATCGAACGCCAACGACATCGCACCGAAGAACGCGACGAAGTACAGGCCGGACCATTTTGTCCCGCAGGCCAATCCGAGCAGAATCCCCGCCAAGAAGCGCCACCAGCGCACACCCAGCCGGGGACCCCAGATGGTTTCGGCGCTGCGGCCCTCCAGCAGTGCGACGTGCATCCGCTCGCGAACCTGATCCCGGTCGACGATGAGGGCGCCGAACGCTGCGACAACGAAGAACGTGAGGAACCCGTCCAGTAGCGCGGTGCGGGCAGCGACGAAGCTGACGCCGTCGCAGATGAGCAGCACACCCGCGATGGCGCCAACCAACGTCGAACGGCTGATCCGCCGGACGATCCGCATCACCAGCGCCACCATGACCACGCCGAGCAGCGCGCCGGTGAACCGCCAGCCCAACCCGTTGTAACCGAAGATGGCCTCGCCGATGGCGATCAGCTGCTTGCCGACCGGCGGATGGACGACCAGGCCGAACCCGGGGTTGTCCTCGACCCCATGGTTGTGCAGCACCTGCCAGGCCTGAGGCGCGTAGTGCTTCTCGTCGAAGATGGGCGTGCCGGCGTCGGTCGGCGAGCCCAGGTTCAAAAATCGGGTCACCGTTGCCAGCAGTGTGATCACTCCGGTCGCGATCCACCCGCGCGCGTGATCTGTCGGCCCGAAATCTGCAACCGGAACCAGCGGACCAGGACTGACTGACGGGTACGACACGCTCCAGCACGGCATTCGCCACCGCCATGGAGGTTTCGCGAGGCGCAGCGGTCATCACGTCGATCGTAGGCTGTCCGTCATGACAAATGGTCGCCTGTTGCTCGGTGCGACCCCGTTGGGCCAGCCTTCGGATGCGTCGCGACGGCTCGTCGACGCGCTCGGCAGTGCCGATGTGGTAGCAGCGGAGGACACCCGCCGGGTGCGGACTCTGGCCAAAGCGCTCGACGTCCGCATCACCGGCCGGGTGGTCAGCCTGTTCGACCAGGTCGAGGCGGCGCGGGTACCGGCGCTGGTCGCCGAGATCGAAGCCGGTGCGACGGTGTTGGTGGTCAGCGACGCCGGCATGCCGCTGATCAGCGACCCGGGTTACCGGCTGGTGGTGGCATGCGTCGAGGCGGGGGTCGCGGTGACATGTCTACCGGGGCCGTCGGCGGTGACCACCGCGCTGGCCGTGTCCGGTTTGCCGTCGGAGAAGTTCTGCTTCGAGGGTTTCGCGCCGCGCAAGGCGACGGCGCGCAGAACGTGGCTCGGCTCGCTGGCCGACGAGCGTCGCACCTGCGTGTTCTTTGAATCGCCGCGCCGGTTGGCGGGGTGCCTGCATGATGCCGTCGAGGTGCTCGGTGGAGCGCGTCGGGCAGTGGTCTGCCGGGAGCTGACCAAGGTGCACGAGGAGGTGGTACGCGGGTCGCTCGACGGGCTGGCGGCGTGGGCGGCCGACGGGGTGCTCGGCGAGATCACCGTGGTGCTGGCCGGCGCGATCCCACGCGCTGACCTGCCGTCCCTGGTCGGTCAGGTGGAGATACTGGTCGCGGGGGGTGTTCGCGTCAAGGACGCCTGCGGTGAGGTGGCCGAGGCGCATGCGGGGGTGCGCTCCCGCCAGCTCTACGACGCGGTCCTGAAATCGCGCAGCGAGACCGGCGAATTGGACGCACCCTAGAGGGGTGGGGTAGGGCTGCGCGGAGGCAGCGTCAGGTCACGGAATGCAGAACCCGATGATGCCCAGGTGCGGCGTGCAGAATCCCGGCCCCGGGAGCTGCGGCAGGTTCGGCGCCGGGAACGCGGGCAGCGGGGGTAGCGCCGGTAGTGCGGGTAGCGCAGGAAGACCTCCGGGGAGCGCAGGTAGTGCGGGGAGACCCCTCGGTATCGCCGGGAGTGCCACGTTCGGTACCGCCGGCAGGGCCACGTTCGGCAGGGCCACGTTCGGCAGAGCCACGTTCGGCACCGCCGGCAGAGCCACGTTCGGTAGCGCCGGGAGGCCCACCTTCGGGACCGCCGCCGCCGCTGCAGTCAGCGAATTGACGTCGGCCGCCGCTGGGAGGTTCACGCCAGGCAGTGCGGCGACACTCGCCGTCGAGAGATTCCTCGGCAGGATGCCTGCGTCCTGCAGATAAACGACGGCTATGGCAGCAGTGCTGAGAGTGCTGACGACGCTGGTGCCAACGCCCACGACGCCTTGGACGACCGTGATTGCCCCTTGGGCCCCTTGGACCCCGGCGGGTACGGCGGCGATGGTGGTCGCGGTACCGAGGGCGTTAGTAATTCTGGGATCGTTGGTGATGTCGGAAATATTGGGCACGGTCGCGCCGCCCGGCAGGGTGTAGCTACCAGACCCGGAGTCCGGCGCGCTGACACCGGGCCCAGCCACCCCGGGCACCGCGCTTGCGGCCGACGAGTCGTCGGGCCCGGCGCCGACGCCGGGCGCTATCACGTTGGCCGCTGTTGGAACCTGTTCCGGACCGGGTTGCGCCGCCGCCGCCGGCTGCGCTGGCGCCGCAGGCCCCGCCGCCGCCGGCTGCACCGCCCCCGGTGGGGCCTCCGGAGCGGGGATCAGGACGGCTGCCAGGCGCTGACATCCGGCGCCGCATCCTGCACTCTGCGCCGGCGTCGAGACCGAACTGATCGGCATAACCGCCAGCGTTCCGCCCAGCATGGCGGCAGCCGCGGCGCCCATCACGGCGATTCTCATGGACGATCCCTCCAGCACTCGACGCGCGATTTGCGCACGTCAGCGTTCTCAGCCCCCGAGCTTAGGCTTGCGCGGCCCGCGATGTGCCGTTTCCGCGAAATCCCCCAGCTTGCAGCGGTGGGTAGTTTAGCTAACCAACACCCGCCGCGAGGGCCGTGGACGGCATCCTCACGATCGGAGCCGCCTTATGCAGGCATTCTTCCCATTCGGCATCTGGATCGGAGTCGGCGGTGATCCCGCCGCCAACCCCGAGCACCGCGCCACCTCCGGTATCGAATTCGACGGTGCGGATCGCGACGTTGAGCTCGCAGCCGGCGACCGGGGAAGCCAAGCCAATGGTGCCGCAATATATCCCGCGGCGGTTCTGCTCCCATTGCGAGATCAATTGGCGGGCTCGCAGTTTGGGTGTCCCAGTGACCGACGCCGGCGGGAACGCGGCGTCCAGCAGCGCAGACGTCGGCAGCTCGGCAAGAACGTGCGCCGAGACCGTGGACACCAGGTGCCACACCCCCGGAGCCCGCCGGACAACCAACAGCTCGGGCACGGTGACGGTGCCGGTGATCGCAACCCGGCCAAGGTCATTGCGGACGAGGTCCACGATCATGATGTTTTCGGCCACCTCTTTGGCCGAAGCCCGCAGTGCCGACGGCCAAGCGTCCAGCGGCAGCGTGCCTTTGATCGGGCTGGACATCACAACAGAGCCACTGCGCCGCAGGAATAGTTCCGGGGACAACGACGCCACCGCCCCCCACGGGCCCGCGACGTAGGCCGCCCGGGCCGGCGAGGTGCGTGCGACGCCGTCGATGAAGAAGTCCAGCGGCGACCCGGAGACCGTGCCCGTGAATTGCGTGCAAACGCACGCCTGGTAGACCTCGCCGGCACGGATCGCCTCCAGGCAGGCCAGCACCCCGCCGCGGTGCGCCTCCCGGTCGGCTGTGCCCCAGTCGATCCGGCAGTCGGGTGCCGGCGCCGGTGCCGCTGCCAGCGCTGCGGTCAGCCAGTCCGGCATCGGCGCACCGGACAGGCTCTCGTACCACCACTGTCCGTCGCGGTCGCGGCGCAGCACGCAGTCGGTCCAGCCGCCGGCGGCTTCCGGCAGCCGGTTCGGCCGCCCGTCGGCGCTGGGGTCCGGGTAGGACAGGTAGCCGACCCAGCCACCGCCCACCGCCGCGGAACTGGCGGAATCCGGCACACCCTGCCGAACGGCGAATGTCTCGTCGAGGTCCACCGGTTGCACCGAAAGGCTCGGCGCGATCACCGCCAGCGAACCGAACCATTCGCCGGTCAGCGCCGCCGGCGGTGGCAGGTCGAGCCGGCCGGCGGCGTCGCCCACCGCGCGCAGCACACGGGGTGCCCCGCCCAGATCGCCGAGCCGGTCGATTCGCATCGCCCTAGCTTGACAGAAGTGAGGATTTTCGCACCCTGCCTTGTCGCTTGCCGCCCTTGAGCCAGACGTACGAGCCGGGTTTGGCGGCCTCGCGTCGGATGCCCCACAGCGTGCCTTTGCAGATCGCTTCCTTGATCGACGCGGCAGTTCGTCCGGCTACGACCAGGTTCACCGGGGTGTCGTCGGTGCGCGAGAGCTGCACGGTGCCACGGGCGCGGCCCAGGCTGATGCACTGACCGACGAATGCCTGGCTGAGCGGCGCGGGAGTGCGCTGCGCGAGGCGGCTGAGCACGGTGTTGGCGGCCTGCGCACCCAACGGCCCGGCCGCCTGGCAGCTCATCCGCAACGGCTGGCCCGACGGCGCCGCGGCGTCACCGGCGGCGACGATGCGTGCATCGTCGATGCTGGTCAGCGTCTCATCGGTGAGTAGCCGGCCGAGGGTGTCGGTGCTCAGCCCGCTGCGCGTGGCCAGATCCGGCACACCAAACCCCGCCGTCCACACGGTGGCGGCGCTGGGCAGCACCGCGCCGTCGGTCAGTACCACTGCATCCCGGCGGACCTCCTTGGCGGCAACGGATTCCAGCACGTTGACGCCGAGCTTGCGCAATTGCCCGGCCACCGAACGGCGGCCCCGTTTACTCAGCGACGGCCCGAGGATGCCGCCGCAGACCAGGGTCACCGGGCGTCCTTGCTCGGCCAGCTCGGAAGCCGCTTCGATGCCGGTCAATCCGGCACCGACGACGGTGATGGGCGCGTCCGCAGAGGGCAGGTCGGCCAGTGCGTAGCGCAGCCGCTGCGCGCTTTCCAGGTCGGCGACGGAGTGCGCGAATTCGACTGCGCCGGAAACCTTGGACAGCATGGCGGGTGTCGCGCCGGTGCTGCCCACGGCGTAGATCAGGTAGTCGTAGGCCAGCTCGTCGCCCGACGCCAGCAGGACCCGCCGGGCATCGGTGTCGATGTGCTCGGCGTTGTCGACCACCAGCCGGATGCCGTTCCCGAGCAATGTGCCGTAATCGACGGTCGCAGCATGGGTGTCAGCGACCAACTGGTGCAGGCGGATTCGCTCGACGAAGACCGCACGCGTGTTGATCAAGGTGATGTCGACATCTGGGTTCTGCCGCAGATGATTAGCGGCCAAGGTTCCGGCGTATCCACCGCCGACTATGACCACGCGGGTTTTTTGATTGGGTTGCTCGGTCATCGCTTTCTCCTGTTTCTCGCGGGACTTATGCCCTTGAGACACCGCAGACCGGCCAGGCGTGACAATTGCAGCGGCAATTGTGAGCTGTCTCACTTGTGGCGTCGACGCAGACGCCTGTAGGCAGCCCAGCCGTCCGGATTGGGCGGCGCTCGCCGGTGGGTGCGGAAGCGGTTTTATGGGCAGACCGAGACTGACAGTCAAGATATCTGGGCTAATTTAGCCGATTAGTATGGAAACTACTCACAAGGGCGGATAATTGGTATGGTCACATCCGGCGGCGCTGCGATATCCGCGGGTCGCGTCCGCGGCAGCCTGTTAGGAGCATGCAACATGGGATCAGGGCGGACGGCGGTCAACACCCGAGAGCCATCAGTGGGCGCCGAAACAGGTTCGCCGACGCTGAGCCAACCGGAATCCATGCTTTCCGGCCGACGGGGGACAACGATCAGGCCACGGTCGACTGACGTGCTGTTACAGCTTTCTTCTCGCTCAGACCGCAAGTCGCGCAGCTCTTTACATTACGGATTGGCAGCTGAAAAGTGACCAGCGTTTCATCCTCGAACCCGACCCGTATCCGGGGTCTACGTGCCAACCTGCGCGATCATCGCTCTGGTGATTCCGTGCAACTTGCGCAGACGGTCGGGCGACTTCGTCATGCTGCGGGGATCCTTAACGCGCCGGCGCTGGTCGGCTAGCAATGAGCACGGGGCAGAACGAGTCGACTGGGTCATCCGCATCGTCCCAGCTCGAGGTGAATGATCTCCCGATCGGTCTACTGGATATCGCACTAAGCGCGCCGCCGACAGAACTCGTCGGCGACACGACCAAGTTCCTGCTGCGTCCCGAGCAGGGACCGCCCGCGGCGGTGTTGAAGGTGGCCCGCGGCCTGGGAGCCGCCGAACTGCGCACGCAGCGGCGCGTGCTCGCCGAACTCGCCATCCAGCCAGGACTCGACGAAGAATGGCGCGCACTGCTCCCGCGTATCCTGGCTTTTGACGAGCGCAACAATGCGACCGTGTCTGTGGAGTCCTATCGGCCGGGGATGGATCTGGCGGAGGTGTTGGCGCGCCACCCGGGCAGTGTCGGGGAGCTGACCGCGGCGGCCCTGAGCGCCATCGCCCCGCTGCACCGGCGGACTGCCACGTTCGTCGTCGTCGACAACGCCTGCCTATTGCGGCGATGGGTCCTCGAACCAGTGGCGGGTCTCAGGGACATGTGCCGTCGGCTGGATCCCCACCTGCTTCGGGAGGTGGACCGACTTGGAGCGACGCTATGGCAGGCCCTCGTTGGTCGTCGTCTGCCGGTGAGCTGGACGCATGGCGACTACACCCCCAGCAACGTTCGCATAGCCGGCGTGCAGGGCCCGGTGACCGGCATCGTGCACTGGGGCGGTGCGCGGCCGGGCCAGCCGGCGCTGATCGACGAGTACCTGATGATCCTGATGGTGAGCTGCCAGGTGGAGCGAGCTGATCTGGGCACCGTGGTCAGTGAGCGGCTACGAGCGGGCGGCCTCTCAGACCGCGAACGTGACGCGCTGTGTACCGCAAGCGACCATGCGGACGCGGACATCGGCGACGGTGAATGCATCGACGAGCGTATCGCCATCGTGCTGACTTGGCTGCATCAAATCGCGGACTTGTGGCGCAAACGCGCTACAAGTCCAAACCATCACATTTGGTGGGCGGCCAACGTGGCTCCCGTGCTTGATGCTGTCGCCGTGTGGCGCGGATAGCCCGACCACGCCGCATGCGCACATGCACTGTCCGCGCATCCTTAGCGTGATATGTGACAGGAATCATATTAGCGACCGTGTCGCGGTGCCCACCTGCGGTCACCGTTGCGCAGCATGCCGCCCAATAGCTCTGATTCGGAGGCACATCGGTCAAATCCATGTCAAACCGGAAGGCGGTTACTGCAGACTACGGACCGCGAACGGAATGGTCATCCGCGACACAAGACCGAGCCCAAATCCGGTTCACGGTTCGCTGGGGTTTCGCTGTTTTACCGAATTATTGGTTTGATCTCTTTAACATTGCTAATCTGCCATGCATGGCGGATGCGCAGGTACGCGGTACTGGCCCACACGATTACCCCCTCGGCGACGCTGGTACGGAAAGCGGTCGGAGGATTGAGCGGCGTCGTAGTGGTGGTCCTGGCGATTCACCGATGGACATTCTGATGCGGTTGCCTGCTGTGGTGGTGTTGGAGCGGATTCCGGTTCCTTCGCTGGCTATGGCCCGGGACGGCATTCTCTTGTTTGCGAATTCGGCGTTTGCCGAGATGGTGGGTTACCGGCAGGACACGTTGGCGGGATTGGCGTTTCCTGAGATCTTCCATACCGCGCCGGCCGTGGTTGGTGCGCTTTCGAGTGTCGATGCGCTGGCGAATTTGGTGGTGGAGTTGCGGCATCGTGAGGGTTGGACGGTGCGGGCCAGGATGAGCAAGTCGGCGCTGGTGCGGTCCGATGATCCGGTCATGTTGGTGACGTTCGAAAATTTGACGGAGCGGCTCTGGGTCGACGACTGCTAGCGCGGTTGGTGCTGGTCGGGTGAGTTGCTGGCCCGTGGAGTGGCGTCGAGACTCACGCGCAAGAAACTCGCGAAAGTAGGCCAGTGATGTGTTCGGCGACGATTGCTGGGAGGAGAAATTCCAGGGATCCAGTTTGTCGCTTGATGTGATCGTTGCCGTTTTGGAGAGCGGACGCGCGTCGCGCATGGCGTTGAGTATTGATTGGCTGACCACCTACGTGGGCTAGGGGCCGGTGTGCGTCGAGGTGGCTGCGGTGGTCTGGAGGTTGGGTGAGAGTGTCTCAGTGGAGACTTTTTTGACGGCGAGTGCGTGGCGTCGTTTGATGAATTGGGTGAAGTAGTCGATTCGGTCGGGATTGGTGAAGCTGGGTAGCGCCAGTATCCACACTTTTTGCAGGTTATCGAGGTGGTGCTCGGGTTGGTTGAGCTCGCTGATTCGGCGGATACCTACCCACAGCGCCACCAGCATTTTGGCGATGTCTTCGGGATCGTGGTGATCGACGATGTCGCCCTCGGTGGCTGCTTTTTGGATGAGGGTGGTGACGGTTTCGATCCATGAGCGCCACAGTGTGGTGGCCAGTTCGGTGGTATCCAGGCTGTCGAGCAGTCGGACGCCGGCTCGGGCCACCTCGTTTTGGGTGTCTTGAACGGCAAGCAGATAAACCAGGTCGATCACGGTTTCTAGTCCCGACATCTTGCGGGTGACCAACTCGGCGACCGCGGCACGGTTCATCTCGGTGAGGTCGCCGACGATCGCCGAGGCCAGTGCTTGCTTAGACGCGAAGTGAAAATACATCGCGCCTTTGGTGAGTTCGGCCTCTGAGAGGATGTCATCGAGACTGACCATGCTGTAAGGGCGCTGGGAGAACTGGCGTGATGCGGCGGCGATGAGTCGATGGCGTGTGCTGCCGGCCGGTCGTTCGCTGGCCTCGGTCATCGTCCTCCCCGCCTCGTCGCGGTTGCCGTGTACCGGGATCGCGTCGCGCGAAGACAATTCCGCCGCCGAGTCAATCTCCTCGACGATAGACCTCCCGGACATGCACCCCGCGCTGACACGCCCGGGAGCGGCGCGGTTGTCGTCGGACGTCTCCGGATGGTCCGCGGTCTCTCTCGACTTGGCAGCCCGCGTCTGCCTTGCAATAGCTTGCAGTTTTACTAGAAGACTTCCAGTTTGTTAACACCCGATGCTTTGGGCATCTTGCATGCGTCTTGCTGATATAAGTGCATAATCGTATCTTCACATAGGTCAGACTTGGACGCCGCCGGAAACGCGGCGCCGCCCTCGTATCGGCCGATTCGTTAGGAGGACCACATGTCGTTCGTGCCTACCCAGACGCCGACGTCTACGCCATGCGCATCCAACGGGTGGTTCCTCGCCGACGCCTCAAACGACGCCCATCGCGCTGGTACGGACGGCGGTCGGAGGATTGAGCGGCGTCGTAGTGGTGGTCCTGGCGATTCACCGATGGACATTCTGATGCGGTTGCCTGCTGTGGTGGTGTTGGAGCGGATTCCGGTTCCTTCGCTGGCTATGGCCCGGGACGGCATTCTCTTGTTTGCGAATTCGGCGTTTGCCGAGATGGTGGGTTACCGGCAGGACACGTTGGCGGGATTGGCGTTTCCTGAGATCTTCCATACCGCGCCGGCCGTGGTTGGTGCGCTTTCGAGTGTCGATGCGCTGGCGAATTTGGTGGTGGAGTTGCGGCATCGTGAGGGTTGGACGGTGCGGGCCAGGATGAGCAAGTCGGCGCTGGTGCGGTCCGATGATCCGGTCATGTTGGTGACGTTCGAAAATTTGACGGAGCGGCTCTGGGTCGACGAGCGAGCGTGCGGTTGGTGAAAGTTCGGTCAGGTTCTGGGGTGTTCTGTTGGCTGGCGTAGGGATTCGCGGGCGAGAAACTCGCGAAAGTAGGCCAGTGATGCGTCGGCGACGGTTGCTTGGAGCAGAAGTTCTAGAGATCCGGTTAGTCGCTTGATGTGATCGTTGCCGTCTGCTGTCTTCGAGAGCAGTTGGGCGCCCAGCATCGCGTTGAAGATTGATTCGCTGACCACATTGGGATCGATGCCTTCGCGGAGGTCGCCTTGGGCGCTTGCGCGTCTGGTCTGCGTCGTAATCGCGTCCAGCCGGCTGTTCCAGACTTGGGAGGCTGCACTGTTGAATTCGGCCAGTCCGCGGGTGAGTTGTTCGGCTGTGCGGGCGGTTTTGTCGGAGACAAGTAAGTCTGTGACGAGGAAAACCCCGTGGATCATGTTCTCGAGCGCGGGCGATGGTGACTCGCATACGTTGCGGAATGCGCCGAGGGTCAGATTGCTACCTTGTTCGATGATTGCCGTTGCCAGCGCGTCTTTGGAGTCGAAGTGGTGGTACAGGGCGCCCTTGGTCATGCCCACGCGTTCGATAATCTCCCCCAGCCCTGCGGCTGCATAGCCGACCTCGCTGAACAGATCTATCGCGGCATTGAGGATCTTTTGATGGGTGGCTTCAGACCGGGCTTGGGGCACCATCGTCCTTAAACCTCCCGAAGTGCAGTTGACGTGGGTTTGCTTTGTGGTCAAACGGTATTACTTATAACGCTGTCCGTGGCTGAGGGCCACCTGTGGTGGGACTCCGGGCGGCGGGTGCCGAGGCGGCGGCAGTGGTGCGGGGTCATAGTGAGAGTGCCTCAGGGGAAACTTTTTTGACGGCGAGTGCGTGGCGTCGTTTGATGAATTGGGTGAAGTAGTCGATTCGGTCGGGATTGGTGAAGCTGGGTAGCGCCAGTATCCACGCTTTTTGGAGGTTATCGAGGTGGCGCTCGGGTTGGTCGAGATCGCTGATTCGGCGGATACCCACCCACAGCGCCACCAGCATTTTGGCGATGTCTTCGGGATCGTGGTGGTCGTCGTCATCGTCACCCTCCGTGACTGCTTTTTGGATGAGGGTGGTGACGGTTTCGATCCATGATTGCCACAGCGTAGTGGCTAGTTCGGTGTTATCCAGGCTGTCGAGCAGTCGGACGCCGGCTCGGGCCACCTCGTTTTGGGTGTCTTGAACGGCAAGCAGATAGACCAGGTCGATCACGGTTTCTAGTCCCGACATCTTGCGGGCGACCAACTCGGCGACCGCGGCACGGCTCATCTCGGTGAGGTCGTCGATGATCGCCACGGCCAATGCTTGCTTAGACGCGAAGTGAAAATACATCGCGCCTTTGGTGAGTTCGGCCTCTGAGAGGATGTCATCGAGACTGACCATGCTGTAAGGGCGCTGGGAGAAATGGCGTGATGCGGCGGCGATGAGTCGCTGGCGTGTGCCGTCGACTCGTCGTTCGCTGGTCTCGGTCATCGCCCCGCCTGTCTCGTCGTGGTCGCCGCGCCACGGCAATTCGGCTGCAGAGTCAGTCTTCCCGAGGAGGGACCCACCAGGCGTACACCCCGTACTGACACACCCGGGAGCGGCGCTGTATCCGTCAAAGTCTTCAGTAGGTCCGCGGTCTGCTCTTCCCTAAAACATCCCGCGGATACTCGTGCTTAACATGTTCTTAGTACACCGCGAGTGTGGAGATTACAACATAGTCATACTACAAGCATGCTTGAGATATCAAGCTGAATCGTCAGTACGTTCGCCTGGTCCTGCAATGGACTACCCGGCCTTGCTGCAAAGTAGTATCTGCGGCATTGCGGATCTTCGTCGGGCGAACTCAGACTCTGCTTAGGGCGGTGGTCTGGAGGTTGGGTGAGAGTGCCTCAGTGGAGACTTTTTTGACGGCGAGTGCGTGGCGTCGTTTGATGAATTGGGTGAAGTAGTCGATTCGGTCGGGATTGGTGAAGCTGGGTAGCGCCAGTATCCACACTTTTTGCAGGTTATCGAGGTGGTGCTCGGGTTGGTTGAGCTCGCTGATTCGGCGGATACCTACCCACAGCGCCACCAGCATTTTGGCGATGTCTTCGGGATCGTGGTGATCGACGATGTCGCCCTCGGTGGCTGCTTTTTGGATGAGGGTGGTGACGGTTTCGATCCATGAGCGCCACAGTGTGGTGGCCAGTTCGGTGGTATCCAGGCTGTCGAGCAGTCGGACGCCGGCTCGGGCCACCTCGTTTTGGGTGTCTTGAACGGCAAGCAGATAAACCAGGTCGATCACGGTTTCTAGTCCCGACATCTTGCGGGTGACCAACTCGGCGACCGCGGCACGGTTCATCTCGGTGAGGTCGCCGACGATCGCCGAGGCCAGTGCTTGCTTAGACGCGAAGTGAAAATACATCGCGCCTTTGGTGAGTTCGGCCTCTGAGAGGATGTCATCGAGACTGACCATGCTGTAAGGGCGCTGGGAGAACTGGCGTGATGCGGCGGCGATGAGTCGATGGCGTGTGCTGCCGGCCGGTCGTTCGCTGGCCTCGGTCATCGTCCTCCCCGCCTCGTCGCGGTTGCCGTGTACCGGGATCGCGTCGCGCGAAGACAATTCCGCCGCCGAGTCAATCTCCTCGACGATAGACCTCCCGGACATGCACCCCGCGCTGACACGCCCGGGAGCGGCGCGGTTGTCGTCGGACGTCTCCGGATGGTCCGCGGTCTGCTCTCGACTTGGCAGCCCGACCCTTGAGTCATGTGATTATGTTACTCGTGAACTGAAGGTGCGGTGATTTCGTCCAACTTGGCTATTCGGTATGTATGCTCCCACTCACGGTGAAATACATCGGATTTCGGTGTTTGCCGGAACCGGCGAGGCCAGTTTCAGCGTTACAATGTACCGTTGAAGCGTCACGAAAGTTTTTGTAGCACAATGGAGTTCAGAAGAGAAGACTCGAACGGCCGCCGCTGGCTGGGTCCTGAGCAAGGGCCCCGTCGTGTCGCCGAATTCGCTCGTCTGCGCCGGTGGAATCCGCTGGTGTGGTTCAGAAGTGTCGCCGGGCGTCTTGGCATGTCGGTGGGCGGTGTTGCGAGGGCTCAGGCAGGGCAGGAGGCGCTCGACTGGGAGGTATCCAGTGAGCGGGACTTCGTGTTGGCTAAATACGGCGGCGGGGGGGCGGCGGGCGAAGCCGCGCAGGCGGCCGCGGACTGTGAGCGGCTTAACGACTTGGAGTTGCACAGGTTGCTGGGGCTGCCCGTCGGGTCGGGGGGCTGGCGCCGCGTTAAACCGCTGTGGGTGGTCATCGCCGCGATCGTCGTGTTCGTCGGTGCCGGGATTACCGGCTACCTGGTCATCAACCGGCACCCGGCGTCGCGGTTCGATCCGGCGTCCCTGCCTCAGGCGGATACCCCGTCCGTGCCGGCTTCCCCGCCGGGGCCGCGCCCGACTGCGCTGTCGATCACCGGCTTGAGAAACCCGGAGGGTGTGGCGGTGGACGCCGCCGGTGACCTCTACGTCGCTGACCACGGCAACCGGGTGGTGAGGTGGTCGGCCGCGTCGAGCAACCAAACTGTGCTGGCGTTCACCGGCCTCAATCAACCTGGTGCTGTGGCGGTGGATCTGGCCGGTGACGTGTACGTCGCAGACTGGGGCAACAGCCGTGTGCTGAGGTGGTCGACCAGATCGAACACACAAACTGAGTTGCCGTTCCACGATCTCGACCACCCCGGTGGTGTGGCGGTGGACGCCGCCGGTGACGTGTACGTCGCAGACAGCAAGAATCGGGTAGTGCGGCTGGCCGCCGGGTGGCGTACCCAGACAGACTTGCCGATCACTGGCCTCAATCGTCCCGGTGGTGTGGCGGTGGACGCCGCCGGTGACGTGTATGTCGCCGACAGTAAGAACCGCGTGGTGGCATTGACGGCCGGATCGACCACACAAACTGAGTTGCCGTTCACCGGTCTCAGTCGCCCCCATGGTGTGGCGGTGGACACCGTCGGTGACGTCTACGTAACCGACTACTACAACAACCGGGTGGTGGAATGGGCGACCAGGTCAAACACCCAAACCGTGCTGCCGCTCATCGGCCTCAGCAAACCCCTGGATGTGGCGGTGGACACCGCCGGCAACCTCTACGTCACCTTCAATGGCAACAATCGGGTGCTGAAGCTTCCGATGCATTAGCCGATTGCTGAGGCTGGCGGCCACACCGCCGAATTCCGACTATTGACGCGGGCGCCAACGGTCGGGGGCGCGACCTGATGTTTCGGGTCGTGCTGGTAGTCGCAGTCGTCTTGCTGGGCGCGGGCCGCGCATCGATCCTACGGGGGCGGCGCCGTCTCGGTCCGAGTCTTCGGCTGGTGCGCAGTCTGTTATCAGCCACCAACCCGGGTTTATGCATGCCATGCATTCCTGTAAAGACTGTAAGTTTGGGAGTTCCGTTGAAGGAACGACGATAAGTATGTATTCTCCTAGTTCAGGTGCATCATCGGTATATTCGTACGGTCGCACCCGGGCGCCGCGGTAACCGCGGGCCAGCTCTGCATCCAATTAGGAGGAGCGCGTGTCATTCGTCACCACACACCCAGAGGCGCTGGCCTCTGCGGCAGCAGGCCTGCAAAACATCGGCGCTGTAGTGGCGGCCGGGAATGCCGCCGCCGCGACGTCGACGACCGGGGTGATCCCCGCGGCTGCCGACGAAGTGTCGGCGCTGACGGCGGCGCAGTTCGCCGCACACGCCGCCCTTTACCAGACGATCAGCGCCCAAGCCACGGCGATTCATGAGCTATTTGTCGCCACCCTCGGGACCAGCGCCGGCTCGTACGCGGCCACTGAGGCCGCCAACGCGCTCACCGCGCTTTAAATCGCCGAAGGCATAGTCATGGATTACGGAGCGTTGCCGCCGGAGGTCAACTCCGGGCGGATGTATGCCGGACCGGGCTCGGGGTCCATGCTGGCCGCCGCGGCCGGGTGGGCCGGGTTGGCCGCCGACTTGCGTTCCGGGGCTACCGGTTACGGCACGCTGGTCTCGGAGCTGACCAGCGGGCCGTGGATGGGGCCATCGTCAACCGCGATGACCGCAGCGGCGGCGCCCTACGTGGCGTGGATGACCGCGACTTCCGAGCAGGCTGAGCTCGCGGCCATGCAGGCCCACGCGGTGGTGGCCGCGTATGAGGCGGCGTTCGCGATGACGGTTCCGCCGCCGGTGATCGCTGCGAACCGCGCTCAGCTGATGATGCTGGTCGCGACGAACTTTTTTGGTCAGAACGCGCCGGCGATTGCGGCCACCGAGGCCCAGTACGCCGAGATGTGGGCCCAAGACGCCGCTGCGATGTACGGCTACGCGGGGAGTTCGGCGGCAGCCACCGCCCTGGTGACGCCGTTCACTGCGGCGCCGGAGACCACCAACGCGGGCGGTTTAGCCACGCAGGCGGCTGCGAGTACCCAAGCCGCCGTTGCCGGCACCGCGCAGGAGACGCTGTCACAGCTGATCTCGACGATAACCACGACGCTGCAGAGCCTTGCGTCGCCGCTGCAGAGCTTCGCATCGTCATCGGGACTTTCGGGAATCCTGAGTGGGCTTCTGGGTGGCACTTCCTCCGCCACGACCGTGCTGAGCCCCACCGGAGGGCTTTTGTCAACGTCCGGTCTCTCCAGCATCTTGCCCGGTGTGATTACCGAATACGCTGCTCTCCCAGGGTGGGCTGCCTTGTCACTTAGTTCGTCCACGGAAGGGACCGTGCTCGGCCCCCTTCTGAGCGTAGGCATGAGTCAGGCGGCGCAGGCGGCGCAGGCGGCGCAGGCGGCCGCTGCGGGTGCGGGCGCGGGCGCAGCGGGGGCGGCGGTCGCCCCGCTGGGGTCAGGGTTCGCCGGAGGCTTGGGCGGTTTGGCGGGCCTAGGTCAAGCGGTCGAAATCGGGGGGTTGTCGGTGCCGCACGCCTGGGACTGGACCGCGGCAGGCCCGGCGGCAATGCTGGGGTCGGCTCCGATGGAGATGATGGCTCCGGCGGTTGCGCCGTTGGAGGCTGGCGCCGGATTGGGTTTCCCATTCATGTTCCCCGGGATGGGGCGGGCGGCCGCAGCGTCGGGCGCCGGCGCCGTCGCGGGCGCTGCGGGCGCTGCGGCTGTCATGTACGGCCCACGCCTCAAGGTGCTGACGCGCTCACCGGTCGCTGGATATTCGGATGAAGATGAACCACCGGCGGCAGCCCTGCCCCCGCAGGCCCCGAAATACCCAATGCCCGCGCGATTCCCGACAAACGGAAGCGCGCCCCCCGGATACCAGCCGGCGATCGTATACGTGCCGATCAACGGACACGCGCCGGCCGACGCATGACAGGCAGAGACGCACCCATGTGCACGCGGCCTGTCGGCTTTGCTGTGCGCGCTAATCAACTTCCAACACAAACCAATTCAGCGTAACTAAGGAGAGAGATATGCCTACGCGTTTTATGACTGACCCGCACGAGATGCGGTCGATGGCGGGCCGTTTCGACGTGCACGCGCAGACGGTCGAGGACGAGGCCCGCAAGATGTGGCGTCGTCGAGCCAGAACATTGCCGGTGCCGGCTGGAGTGGTACCGCGCAGGCCACCTCCTACGACACCATGGGCCAGATGAACACCGCGTTCCGCAACATCGTCAACATGCTGCACGGTGTGCGCGACGGCACTGATCCGCGACGCCGAACAACTACGAGAGCCAAGAGCAGGCCTCGCAGCAGATCCTGTCCAGCTAGTTCCCGAAACCACTGTGCCAAAACTTTCAATTAGGAGAACATGACAATGTCGATCAATTACCAGTTCGGCGATGTGGACGCCCACGGCGCGATGATCCGCTCCCAGGCCGCCTCCTTGGAGCCGAGCACCAGGCCATCGTTCGCGATGTGCTGGCTGCCGGTGACTTCTGGGGCGGCTCGGGTTCGGTGGCCTGCCAGGAGTTCATCACCCAGTTGGGTCGCAACTTCCAGGTGATCTACGAGCAGGCCAACTCGCCACGGCCAGAAGGTGCAGACCGCCGGCAACAACATGGCGAGCACCGACTCCGCCGTCGGCTCCAGCTGGGCCTAACAGCATCGCGATTGAACCCGGAGACATTCCATGGTCGCAGGTGGCTACGACTCAAAGAAATCGAATACGTGCTCAAGATCGAACAGGTCGATGAGCGCACGTGGTGGGAGGTGAGCTGAATGAAGTACATACTCACTGACGTCGCAGCATTGCCGACCGTCGACATCGATCCGCATCGCGACTACAGCGGCTTCCACTTATGTCCGAGCCGCAGACCTACCGCAGGCATGTCTCCGGTACGGGTTGTGGGAGAGGGGCCTGAGCTATGACATCTCTCTTCCAGAAGCCGGACGGCCCGCAGTTGTTGGGGCGCAGTGATTCTCTGACTGTTGGTGATGCCGATGCGCTGGCGACGCTGCTGAAGATTCCGGGGTCTCTTCGCGCGCGGTGGCAGGATCGTTACGGTATTTGGCTTGCGGCTAGTGATGTTGTTGTGGTGAGTGGTGTGGTGGCGGTTGCGCATATTCTGCGGTTCGGTAACGTGACGAGCGGCAGTCTTGGGGCGGGTTACGCCTATTCGGCGGTTTCGCTGTCGATTGTGTTGGCGTGGGCTTTGGTGTTGGCGATTTATCACACCCGCGCGCAGCAGGTGGTCGGGGCTGGGCCTGAGGAGTTCCGTCGGGTGTGGACGGCCACGTTGTGGGTGTTCGGTGTCGTTGCCATTGTCTCGACTTTGTTCAAGCTCGAGATTGCGCGCGGTTATTTGGCGATCGCATTTCCGTTGGGGCTTTTGGCGTTGTCGGTTAATCGCCATGTTGCCCGGGTGTTCCTGGCGGCGCAGCGTCGCCGGGGTCGCTGCATGACTGCTGTCCTGGCTGTCGGCGAGCCGATATCAGCTACGGTGCTTGCGCAGTCGCTGACGCGGCGTCCTTCCGACGGTTATACCGTGGTCGGTTTTTGCACTCCCGGTGTTCCGCAGCGGGAGAGCATCATCGTTCCTGGCCTGGGGCCGGTGCCGGTATTCGCCTACGACGGCGATATCCGGCATGCGATCGCGGCGTCGCAGGCCGACACGGTGGCGCTGACCTCGGCGGCGGAGTTGGGGCCAGAAGGGATCCGCGACCTGTCGTGGCAGTTGGAGAAGCTTGGTGTTGACCTGGTGGTGTCGCCGGGAATAGTTGATGTGGCTGGTCCGCGGTTGACGGTGCGCCCGGTGGGCGACCTGCCGTTGATCCATGTTGACAAGCCGCGGTATCAGGGGGCCAAGCGGTTTCAGAAGCGCGCATTCGATGTGTGCTTTTCGATGTTGGCGCTGTTGGCGGTGTCGCCGGTGATGATCGTTGCCGCAGTGGCGGTGAAGGTAAGCAGTCGGGGCCCGGTCTTTTATCGTGCCGAGCGTACCGGTTTAGACAGTGTGCCGTTCCGGATGATCAAATTCCGCACCATGGTTGTCGATGCCGACCGGCGACTGGCGGAGGTGGCCGACCTCAACGACAGTGACGGCGGCGTCTTGTTCAAGATCCGCAGTGACCCCAGAGTCACATCGGCGGGCAGGCATCTGCGCCGCTATAGCATCGACGAACTGCCGCAGTTCATCAACGTGCTGCTTGGAGAGATGAGCGTGGTCGGACCCCGCCCACCGCTGCGGTCCGAAGTCGAAACCTACGACCACCGGGTGCGACGCCGGCTGCTGGTGCGTCCTGGCATTACCGGACTGTGGCAGGTCAGCGGCCGATCCGACCTTTCCTGGGATGACTCGGTGCGACTGGATCTGTCCTACGTGGAGAACTGGTCAATGCTCAGCGATTTGGCGATCGCGGCGAAGACCGTCGGGGCGATCTGTCGTGGATCGGGTGCATATTGAGCCTGCAGTTTGAGTCTGCAGTCGGATCACGCGATAGCAAGTTTTTTGTCACCCAATAGATATAGTGAGCACGGAAACGCAACGCATGCAACGAGATTCTTCAGTAACACCGGCCTGGGACGGCCCGACCGTAGTTGATCAGTACGGTGGGGTCGCGGGCGGTCTATTAATGTCCTGTGCCAAGAAAACGATGACGGCGGAGATGGTCGTATGATTCGGGTTGGTGTGGTTGGTCTGGGTAAAATGGGGCTCTCTCACCTTGCCATGATTCGGGCGCACCCGGATGTCATTGTCGGGGCTGTCGTCGATTCGACGGCGTATCTGCTTGACATCCTCGCCAAGTACACGGCAGCGGTGGCGTACTCGAGCTACGAAGAGATGCTCGACTCGGCCAACGTCGACGCGGTAATCATCGCGACGCCGTCCAAATTCCACTTCGAAATGGTAGAGAAGGCGCTCGACCGAGGCATCCATGTTTTTTGCGAGAAGCCACTGTGCTTGACGTCTAAGGAGTCGCTGGCCCTTGCCGACCTGGCAGATCGCAAGTCGCTGGTGAACCAAGTGGGGTACCACAATCGGTTCGTCGGCACGTTCCAGGAGGTGCACCGCCTGCTGCAGCAGGAGACCATCGGTCGAGTCAGCCGAGTCCTGGTCGAGGCGTACGGCCCTGTCGTGTTGAAGGCCAAAGGCTCGACGTGGCGCAGTCGTAAGTCCGAGGGGGGTGGTTGTCTGTATGACTATGCCGCTCATCCCGTCGATCTGTTGACGTGGTATTTGGGTGCACCAGCGGCTGTCGGTGGTACCGCGCTGGGCAAAGTATTTTCCGCGGAAACTCATGACCAGGTTTCCAGCACGCTGTTCTTCCCCGGAGGCGCTACCGGTCAACTGTCGGTGGACTGGTCTGACGAGTCCTACCGGAAGATGACGACACGGGTCACGGTGTGGGGCAGTGCCGGTCGCATCTTCGCCGACCGCCAGGAGTGTCAAGTTTATCTGCGCGACACTGCAGTCGTGCCTGCCGGTTACACTCCTGGCTGGAACGTGCGGTATACGACAGATCTCACTGATCCGGTCTGGTTCTACCTGCGAGGCGAGGAATACAGCGCTCAACTCGACCATTTCGTTCAGCGCGCGATGGGCCGAGAGGTGCAGGGCGTGAACACCTTCGCGAGCGCTGCGATCACCGATCGAATTTTGGAAATGCTGACCACTGATGACGGCTGTGGCGCCACTACCTTCCAGGAGGAGGCCCCCGTGCACAACGAGGCCGCGCAAGTCCTAGGCGCCGGCCGTTCAGCGCAATTGAATGGCCGAAGGATCGCCCGCCGAACGCAGAATGTGGCACGCAGGTTCCGAGCCGCCTCGGCGGCATTTCGCAGCGGGGGGGCGTGATCGCTCTGATGGACAAGCTCTTATTTGGTGACAATCAGTTCTTCGGTGTCAATCACATGTCTGAGGAGAAAGCGCGCGCCCAGGCAATGCAGTTCCAAGACCTCGATGCGGTGATGTCCGTCCTGACGTCGGCCTACGATGCCGGGATAAAAACTTTCATGTGTACGACACACGACCGGGTGGCTGAAGTCTGCGACCGGGTCAGGTCAGAGCCGGAGAGGTTCTCCGACTTCACCTTCCACCCGTGTATGCCCTACGCGCACAAGTACGCCAACGCAGTCACCGAGACCGGAATATTGGGAGCCCTCCGGAAATTCTTGCCCGACGAGGGTTTCCTGAATGCCGCTGTCCGTGGAGGAAAATCGTTCGCGAAGAAAGACATTGAAGGCATCATCACCCTCCTGGTTGATGCCGAGATGACGATGTTCCGCGGTCTGTCTACGCCGGTGATCTGGCTGCAAAATGTTGTCGTCGACCTCTTGTTGGGCCTTCAGTTTGATGACGCCTTCAAGATTTTTTCCGATCATGTAAAGCAGCGGTACAACGCTGAGCCTGGCTTCATCACGATGAACCTGCCCATGCTCTTGAACACTCTCCAAGTGGTCGGATTGCAGAATCCCCTCGTATGCTCGAACATCAACAAGATCGGGTTTCGGATGAGTGGCGGGATTCAAGCCTACCGAAACGTGTTGGAAAAGCACGACTTCCGGGCAGTTGCTATGTCTGTGTTCGCCTCCGGAGCGATCCCGCCCGGCGAGGCGATCGAATGGATCTTCGAACAGCCCAACATCGAGGCAATCGTCTTCGGCGCATCGAATAAATCTCATATCCTCAATACCCAAGCACTAGTCGACAACATGGCCACCCGACCCCGCGTTTGAACATGAAATCACCAGGGGGAGTGGCGACTGCTCGCTATGTGCTTCCTGGGGTGATCGGTCTAATTGTCGAGGGTTTTTGACCCAACAGCTTTGAGTAGCAATGATTCGTACTGGCCGGCCACGTGCTCCCAGGTGAATTCCTCGGCATGGCGCCTTCTACTCGCGGCGCTCAGTGAGTTCCTGAGGGCACTGTTTTCAAGCAATTCCGTGATTTGAGCATCGGCGTCGGCGGTATCGGCGAAGTACAGTGCTGCGTCTTGCGCGACCCAACGGTTGTATGGGTTGTCGTGAGCGATGATCGGGTTACCGACCGCCATGGCCTCCACAAGGGAGGGGTTCGTCCCCCCGACTGTGTGCCCGTGCAGGTAGCCGAGCGAGTGCAGTCGCAGCGACTGGACAACGGCGTTGTCAAACACCGCGCCTAAGAAGACCACCTCGTCACTGGCGGCGTTCAGAACCAGGCGATGGTATTGGTCGTCGGGGTCGTAATTGCCTAGGATGGCAAGCTTGACTCCGCGCTCAGACCGCGAAAACCCTTGCACGAGTTCGAGGAGGTTGTTCTCCGGTATTGGGCGGCAGATAAGCGTCAAATATCGTCCGGGCTCCAATCCGCGGTCTGTGACCGGCTCTGTTGGGGCCTCAGTGATCGCATGAGCTCCGTAGGTGATCATCGTTATCTTGCTGGCTTTGGCTCGTGTCAGCAGATAGTCATGGATCTCGGGATGGTCGGCGATGAGTTCGTTTCCCACCCAACAAGCGATTCTCTCGTTGGTCCAGAGGATCGATTGCCGGAATAATCCCCACCTCGACCGGGACCATTCAATACCGTCCATGTTGATGACGTTCGGAATCCCTTTGATTCGTTGCAGCAAGTTGAAGATCGCTGTGTTGTAACCCAATGTCAGGCAGACGTCCCGATAACGTGCGGCGTGTTTGATCGACAACAGGTCGAACTGCGATGTCCCGAGCCATCCCTCACGCGGGACGGAGATCGTGACGCGCTCGATACCGTTCCATTCGTCGTATCGAATCGGGCCAGAGCCCTGCTCCTGGCAGTACACGACCACCCGCCAGCCTCGATCACGCAGAACGAGAGCAATATTCTCGGCGGCAGTTTCAAACCCCCCGTACGCCGCTGGAACGCCATGTGTCCCTAGGATTCTGACGGTTCGGCGAAATGCGCGCACCGGTCGACCCTATACCTTATGTCCACTCGTCCTGCCGTCGCCAGCGGTGCCGCGTTGCAACTCAATGCTCACTGGCGCACCATCTTGGCGACGTTTCGCGTTGGCTAGCGCGCCCGGCGCCGGCTTTATGACCTTGTCTTCACCGTGATCTCGCCCCTTCGGGCGACCAAGTAGAATCGCAACCACTGGGCCCAGTAATAGGCCGATAATAACCCCGAACAATATGATCGTTGATCGGCCGGGTGAGACCAACTGTTGATCGACAGCGGGTGCCACGATTACTGCGCGCACGACCGGCGGCCCAAGGTCTGCCGGTGTTGTTTCGAGCTCCTTGACCATGCCGACGAAATCCTCCGACAAAGCATTCGCCAACGATACGGCGTTGGTCGCGGACGGATCGGTGACGGACAGGGTGATCAGTGCTGATCCAGTTTTGGCCGACGCATCAACCTTATTGGCGAGATCGCGCGGTGCAATGTGCAGGCTCAGCCTTTTGACGGTGCGCGTGGCCAGTGATTCGCTCATGATGAGATTGTCGTAAGACGCGATCCGCACCTGGGCGAGTTCGGCCGCCGCATACGCATCCTGTCCATCCGTGGCGCTCGGTGTCGCGATCAGGATCCGCGTCGAAGCCATGTAGATGGGCCGGGTCAGCAATGCCCACGCCACGGCAATGAACGTCACAGCCACGACCACCACCACAACCGTAATCCAGCGCACGCGAAGGATATATACGGCATCTCGCAAAGTCACAACCAGCCCCTTCTCACGCGGCTTAAAGCCGGCAACCCAACCTGCCGATGACAAAGAAAACGACCATTCGTATTCCCCGTCCTGTGCTCACTCGGGCCGGTCATTGATCAATCGAGCCGGAGAACCAGCAACGATTGTGAACGGCGCGACGGACCGGGTGACCACCGAGCCAGCGGCAACGATCGCACCCTCGCCAATCTCGACCCCTGCCAGGATCGTCGAACCCGCACCCACCCACGCCCCGCGACCCAATCTCACCTTTGCTGGCGTCTCGCCCTGCTCGATGATCGGCAAATCGCGGCGGGCGAAGTTGTGATTCTCCGAGAAAATCCGAACGCCTGGGCCGAGGAGCACATCAGCGCCGATCTCGACGCCGCCACCGCCGTGAATAAAGTTGTGGGCGCCGATTGCGGCACGCTCGCCGACATGCACGCCGTGTCCCACTCGTCGGATGCTGCCTGTTCCCCGAATAATGGCATTCGCGTCGACAGTCGCCGCATCACTGAGGACAACGCCATTCTCGGCCAAGGCGTCGATCAGAACACCTCGGCCTATCGAGACTCCACGACCCACCGTGAGCCGCGACCGGTTCAATAACACGACGTCGCGGTCCACGAAGGCTTGGGGCAGACGGCGAGCGGTCGCCCGCAAGCGAGCCGCCAACTTGCGGAGGAAGAACCGTACGACGTCATAGTCGCTGATGCGATCATCGATACCCGCATCGAAGCCCCGACGGCGCACGTAGTTGGTGTTGATGCGCTCGCGAAGTTTGGCGAGTAGCCATCTAGTCACTTAAGGACGAGTCCCTTCTGCACCGCACGGCGGATGTTCTGAACAACATCGTGCCAGGTCAGCCCGATGGCGCTGGCTGTTGTGGCGCTTCCTAACCCCAGCAGGATGGCCGCAGCCATCTCGTCAACCGACCGCGGATCGAAGTAGTCAGCGGCCACCTCAAGTTCTCTGAACACGGGAATGTCGCTAGCTATTGCGACAGCACCGAGCCCGTTGGCCTCGAGGAGCGGCAGTCCGTAGCCTTCGTCTAACGAGGGAAATACAAACAGGTCGCAGTTTTCGTAGAGCCAGCGTAATTCGTCATCGGTGACGTGGCCCAAGAAATGTATTCGGGACGTGACATGGTCGGGAATCGCGCCCGGCGAGTACTTTCCGTCCTGCTCGCCAACGACGACCAAGTGACGAGTGACGTCTTGCTGAGCAACACGAGCGAAGGCCTCGATGAGGCGGGCCACGTTCTTGCGCACGTTGAGCCGACCGACGGTGAGAACGAATGGCACCGCCTCGTTCCACGTTGAAGGGCGCTTCGCGCGCGCTTGCACTACGCCCGCCGGGACACTCAGTCCCACTTGCACAATTCGCTCCCTCAACTCAGGCCACACAAAACCGATCCTGGCCGCCTCGGACTGGGATGTCGCCAAGACGGTTGTGGCCCTTCGAAGAGAGGGACGCACTCCTCGCAGATATAACAACTCTTTCTTCGTAAACCACTCCGGATTTGTAGCGAAGAGGGCGTCGTGCACAAGAACGACGCGGGGCGCGTCAGTGAAAGGCGGACAAAAGTTCTGGGCCAGCACGGCGTCGTATTCACGCCTGCGCACTGCGATGGTGGCTAGTGCTGCGGCGTGGTATCGAGCCCAACGGGGATAGTGATCGACATCAACCCTGAGCTGCAAGCGCTGCATCTCCCCCTCGACGTAGGAGACATCGTTCTTCGGGACTCGCAACGTCAGATCATCAGCAGGGAAAGCCCGCAACCATTCAGTAACTAGTGACCGCAACACATTGCGACCTGATGGCGGGCCATCGACCCACCAGTACGCGTCAAACAGGAGCCTCATGATCGCAACAACCCTGGGAGCTCGGCACAATTGAGCCGCGCGGCGAATATCAGTCGGTGGTTTCCGGACGCACAGGCGGTTGTCGACGACATCTGCTGAGCCTTCCCCTCTCGCGCCGATGACGCCCGTCTGCGGGCGTCATCGCTGTCGATGTCATTCTGTGCCATCCAAGTGCCCTAAGTCTCGTGAACGCCGTAAGGGCCGTAAGGGCCGTGAGGGGAGCGCCCGTCGCCCAGCCATAAGCTTGGTATAGGCGAATGAAGCGGCGGTTTTTGTGCGGGGCGCCGCCTTGCCCACCACTTAACCACGGGGACGGGGACTTTACCTGACCACCAGCGAGGACTTTACTTGGCCATTCACAACGATGGTTGCCCTGATAGTCTAGGGATCTCCTTGATGGCCTAGGCGCATTCTTCGCTTCGTCTTCAAGCGCTTGGAAGAGTCCGGAACATAATGTACGACGCGGCGTTGCGCCCTACCGCAATCTAGCAAACCCACAACATCGTCAAGAAGAGCCGGGGTGATTTGCGTGAAGGACGATCTTGTCGTGGCCGTCACCGATCGGTCTGTGGCTTTTTCCAAACTGAGCCCGCGGAACGGCAACCTCGGCGAGAGCCATGCAGTGGCGCTGCCGCCTGAGCGGCGAACTCCGGAAGGCATCCTCGCCGCGATCGGCGACAGGATTCAAGGGCGCGACGCCGAGTTTGATCGCATCTGGATCACATGCGCAGACCCGGCCCTGCGTCAGGGCTTGGCGGCGGTGCTGAAAACCGCGGTTGGACCCGGCTGGCTGAACCAGGTGGCGTTTCAGCCCGGGGACGGCGGTGCGGTCGCGCACGATGTGCCACCGGCTGCCGTTGCGGGACCAAAGAATCGACGATCGATCATCGCAATGGGTGCGGCTGCGATCGCGGGCGCCGCCGCGGCCACAGTGGTTACTTCTAGCGTTAAGGGCTTGGCCAGCAAGGGTTCTGCGGGTGAACCGGCTCCGCCGACTACATCTCCAATCGAACGAAGCTCGTCGGAACAGACTATCGCTGTGGATAAGCTCGGCGTAACCGACGACGAGCGAATCAACGCACTCAATGAACTTACGAGGCGATCGGGTGGAAACCATAGTCCAGTCTTCGAGTTCGCCAACCGGGAATATGTCCTGTCGACACCCATCAAACTGTACTCAGGGCTCAAGCTCCTAGGGACTAGCGGGCTTCCTGCGCGGGAGTACGGCGGTGGAACGACAATTCGATGGGAAGGCACGCCGAATACGTCGATCTTTGTATTCGCACCCGAAGGCCAAGCGCAGCAAACATATCCGCCGGACGGGTCGCCGCGAGACATCTCGATATCCGGCATTCTTTTTGAGGGAGGAGCGCAGACAGATGTATTCCCGCGGTTGCCCATGACGGAGAATTCCATCCGCGGCAACACCCTGTGGTACTCCAGTCTGCACAACGTCGCCGTGAATGGAATGCGCACGTTCTGGTGGGGATATGGTACTGGCGTCTCGCTGACGGGCAGCTTTCATGCGCAGGCCATGAGTGACACCCCTCTCTACCTGGGCGGCAGCGAGAATACGATCTTCGGATCGGACTCACAGTCGTTCATGGGGAGCGCCGATGGAGCTTGGGCGTCAAGTGGAAAGCCGTTCATTCGATCGGTGATGAGTAAGTCGTTCATTGGTCGCATCATCATTTCCGCCTACTCGAATTCGTATCATCTTTCCGTCGAGAGTGGAAGAGGCCTGATTGTCAGCGGGGTCCAATTCGATGCCGATCCCTCATTTCCGACGAATGGAAGTGCCGTGAAGGTGTCCGGAGTTGACGGGTTGACGATCTCCGACTGCGTCTTCTTTGCCAACATGGCCAACCCGGGCAACGGGCCGCCGACCATCTTGCCGTCCGGCGTGACGGACTCACGCGGCATCATTGATATCTCCGGTGGACGCGAGATCGTCATTGCCGGAAATCAGTTTCTCAGCTCGACGCAGGGCGGGGTAGGACCGGCTTCGCGCACGCCAATCGTCTACTGTTCGAGTCCCGACCCAGTAAAGATCGGGTTGAACGGCTATTCCGGATATGCCGGGGTTGTCGGCGGCAACGCGATTACTTCAGACCCCGGCGTGAAAGTGAATCCCTGAGAAACTTCCGAGACGCGCTTGGGTCGCGGCGCCGATCGAAACTACCATGAAGACGATGAAGCTCATGCTGGCGTCTAATAGGCCACTTTCGAAAATGCTTCGGATCCCGACGAGCACCACGAGCGCTAGCCATAAGTCCTTCGCCGGACGGGCATTCCTGAGTGCTTGGGTTGCCGCATATGTCACAAATGCGAGAGCGATGACCACGCCGATCACGCCGGCTTGGACAAATGCCGAGAACCAGGAACTGTCCAACACTTGCGTATGCCAATAGTGCCCTTCTATTGGAACGAATTTGGTGGCGATCCCCTGCCCGAACAGGTTTTGCATTGGAGGGCGAGCCATATTCAGCACGGCATCCCATGCTACCATTCGGTCTCCGAAAGATTCGATATCGCTGGTCCCACCACGTGAACCGAAATGCTGAATAATATCGGTAAAAGTAAGTGCGAAAAGAAGGCAGATTACTGCCCCGGTGATCGCACTCAAACGAAATCGCTCGTGTCGGGTTCCGCAAATTATCAAAGATAAGACCAAAGCTGCAGTAAGGGCGATAGTAGTCCGCGATTCAGTGAGGAAAATGATCACACCAAGAGGCATCAGAGTCAGAAGGCGCACCAAGCTCGTGTCCACATTGATCGTGCGCCACGTGAAGTAGACGAGCGGCACGGCGGCAAGAAATGCGATTTCATTGGGAGTGAGAGGCGGGAAATTGCCGGTAAGCCGGTCGGGGAATTTCTCCGACGCAAAAGTCCCGGTGACGCCGACCCAAATCGCCACAGCGGCCAGCACGCGTACCAGCGTCCTGATCACAACCATCGGTCCCACTAGCTCGATCAACGTCAGAACCACGAAGCCGACTACCAGGACCCTGGCCGATAGTTCCACGCTGGACACCAAGCTCCCGAAGAGGAAAGCGCCCGCGGCGGACGAGCCGCAGTACAGGGTAACCAGAAGTAGCGCCGGCGCCATGACGGGATTGATCGACCGGCCACTGCGCGTAATGTTGCGCTTGGCCCAGACAACAGCGAAGAGGGCGGCCATCATAAGGCCGAGCTTTCCCAGTACAACCAAGTCAAGCTGGCCGCCGAACATGTTGTCCCGCCGCCATGGGTTGATGCTGACAACCAACAGCAACACCGCTGCAAACGCACAACGCCCCGTAGTACGTTCGACTCTGTCGGCGCCTGGCGGCAACTTGACCACCCGCACCGCTGCTTCCCAGAGCTGCTTGCCGATCAAGGGCATCCTGTGCTGTTTGGCGCTGATGTCGTTCGTCGTGGCGGACGTTGTCTCGGACAACCCGTATACGTCGCGGATCACCATGCCCGGGAACTTCTCCTCGAACGCCCGGATCACCTCACCGGCGATGGCAGCGTCGCAGGATACCCCCACCCGCAGCGCCGAGAGGTCACGGCCGTCGGTGTCTGCCTGCAGTAGCGCGCGATACATAGTCGGAACACCGGAGAATATCGTGCAGCGGCGCCGGGCGAGTTCGTCGACCACGGTTTGGGCGTGGAATCCGGGCACCAGAACCAGGGTTCCACCGAACCGCACCGCCACGTTGAGCCCGCTGGACAGGCCGAAGACATGAAACATCGGCAGCACCGACATGCTGACGTCCTCATCGCGGAATCTCAACAGCTGCCCGTTGGCGGTGCAGTTCACGTACAGCTGATGATGCGTCAGCTCTGCGCCCTTGGGTTTGCTGGTGGTGCCCGACGTGTAAATGATCACCGCGGTGTCATCGGCGTCGGTCGGCTCAATGTCGCCAGTGTCGTCGGCGAGGTAGAGCTCGTCGAAGGACTTCGTGTTCGCCGGTCGTTGCTCATTGCCGGGTAGGTTCACCACATAGGTGCGCAGCCCTTCGATCTCGGCAGCGCCCTTGACCGCCTCGTCGGCGGAGGTCTCAAAGGTGATCAGCAGCCGAGAGTCGGAATCCCGCAGGTGGTGGCTGATTTCCGGCGCGCGCAGCAGCGGGTTGAGCGGCACCACGACCGCGCCGGCCTTGAGGATGCCGAAGTAAGCGAACAAAAAATGAGGCAGGTTGGGGAGCTGGATCGCGACCTTGTCACCGCGGTGCACACCGAGGTTGCGCAAGCTCGTCGCGATCCGGCCGGAGATCTCGTCGACCTGTGCGTAGCTGAAGGTTTGGTCGGCGTTGTGGCACAGCGGCTTATCCGGGTGCACTCTGCGGGATTCTCGAAGGACGGCGGCCAGGTTGAAGCTCATCGTTGGCTCCCGTTATTGGCTCGACTGGGCTGCCGCGAGGATGGCGGGTGTTTCAACGTCGTCGACCGCAAAAAGGATCTCCAGGTGAGGGGGTGTTGGTGGCCCAGCGACCGTTAGGCTGACTGACCCGACCATTGTGAATGCCGATAGGGGCCGTCCCTCCTTCCCGGCCGCAGCTCTCACCTCCCACGTGGCGCGCGAACCTACGCATTTCCTCGAGCACCAAAACGCGGAAAACCGGTCGGTAGCATAGCCTGTTGCAAGTTCAGCGGCGGATGTCTAGTTGTCACCCTATCGCGTTGGTACGGGCTATGTAGTGCGGAGGTAGACGGCAATGGACCGACCTTCCGCACCGGGACCAGGGGCGAAGCGCCGGAGTGGCATCGCGGCGATAGCTGCGCAAGGAGCGATGGCTGCTGGCGGTTTCGCATTGCAGATCCTGGCCGCGCGAAGCCTCGGAGTCTCTGGCTTAGGTGAGTTTGGCTTGTTGTACGGCATGTTGGTTTGGGCTAACGGGATCATCTCGGGATTCATCGGCGATTCCCTGATAGTTCTTGACCGGCACGAACCTGCGGTGCGGGCGGCCCTGCAGAACTGGTTGCTTCTTATTTCGGCGTTCTGCGCAGTAGCAGGTTTCGTGGTCCCGTGGACGACTGGCTTCGTCGATTTTCCCACCGCGCTTGCGTTTGGGGGAGCGGCGTTCGTTTTCCTCATCGAGGCCGCGCTGCGATCACTGCTCATGGCGACATTGATGTTCTGGCGGATGGCAGCCATCGATACCGCGAGCTTGCTCACGATGGTTCTTCTCCTTTTGTTCGCGCCGAGGGTCACGTTGGCATGGTTGTTTCTCGGGCTTATGGTCGGCCAGCTGTCGGCCGTCGCCGTAGGAATCTTCCTCCTCCCCACACGGGAAAGGTGGCTGGCCAGAACGCTTCCCGCCGAGCACCGGGCCGTCGCCGCGTATGGGTTGTGGCGCGGCCTGAGCCAGGCCGTCCACCCGGCTCTGCTGGCGCTTATGAGAGTGATTGTCATCGCAACCGCCGGCCTCGCCGCAGCTGGCGAGCTGGAGGCTGCCCGGATCTACACATCGCCCGCATTGTTAGTACTGATGGGGTTGGCTGGGTTCCTGTTTGCCAGCTACGCGCTGTCGAAGTCGCAACCCATGCAGGCCGCGGTGCGGTCAACGGACAGAGAAGCGCTCGCCCTGATGCTGATCACCCTGGTCCTCAGCATCTGTGCGGTGTCCGCAATTCCGCTGATCGGCCGCGTCATAACGGGCCATAACATCTCAGTGCTCGCCGTCGTTGGATGGCTGGTCTACACGCTTAGCATTGCGATGGTCGCGCCGTATAACCTCCTAGCTGCCGCTCGGGGGAGGCAGGCGGCCGTTCTGGTGGTGGCCTTCGCCACTTCGATGCTTTCCCTGGTGCTCGTTGCGGCGCTGGCGCTGACGGTCGGATCCGCCGAGTGGGTGCCGTTCGGACTGGCGCTCGGGCCATTTGCAAGCGCTGTCGTAATACGGCAGTACGTGTTGTCGTCGAAGTGGCATCGGACCAGCGTTCGAGAACGGGATTGACACCGATCCGCACCGCGCGCTGACGCAGGTCGGGGCGCATCTCTTCGAGGAACTTCCGGACAAACCGAGCGGCCTGTTCGCTGCGCAGTCGTCCAGGGCTGCTGATGCTTTCCGAATTCAAATAGACTAGATGTCGGCTATCTCCTTCCATTTTCATCTATTGGTATGTAATCTTCCGCAGGTGAAGGCGTTCGGTATCATCGAATCGAACCGGAGTCGCGGCTTCGACGCAATGGGACGCGTCCGATGATCGCGATGGCCATCGTCGGGCTCGGCCCGTGGGGTCTGTGCGTCCTGGAACGCACGGTGAGCCGGGCCCGGCAGGTAGGGACGCCGGTGCGGCTGCACCTGGTCGAGCCCGCTCAGCTCGGAGGCGGGGTGTACTCCGCCGAGCAGCCCGACTTCTTGGTGCTCAACAACGCCTGCGGTCAGCTCTCCCTCTACGTCGCCCCCGACGGGGACGCCCTCCCCCCCTACGCCGTGGGCCTGCACGCGTGGGCGGTGGTCCGCGGCTACCGCTGGGTAGGTTACGAATGCCGTATCGGCGCCGGGGGTGACCCCATCCTGCCCACCGACTACCTGCCGCGGCGGTTGATGGGCGAGTACCTGGCCTGGTTCTATGACACGCTGGTCGCCTACGCCCCACCCAACCTCGAGATCGTCCGGCACTACGCAGCTGCCGTCGACATTTCGCAGGCCCTCCAGGGCCGCGAGGCGGTGCTGCTCGACAACGGCACGACCCTGACCGTCGACCACGTGGTGCTGACCTCGGGGCACACCTGGAACCAGGAGCGCGGGGCCGACGGGGGCGTGCACTACCTGCAGCCCTACCCCATCGAGTGCCTCGACCAGAGCGCTCCGGCCGGATCCTCGGTGGCCGTCGCCGGCATGGGCCTGGTCTGCTTCGACGTCCTCACCGCCCTCACCATCGGACGAGGCGGGACCTTCGAGGACCGGTGCGACCGGGCCGACCGCATGCGCTACGTGCCCTCGGGCCGGGAGCCGACCATCACCCTCTTCTCGCGCTCGGGCGCGCCGTACTGCGCCAAGTCGGCCACCGGCGTCGACCCCTACGGCCAGTACCAGCCCGTGGTCTGCACCCCTGAGGAGTTCGCGGCGCTGACCAATCCGGGTGGGTCGCAGGTGCGGCGCCACGTCGACTTCCGCGCCGAGCTCCTTCCGCTCATCTTCGCCGAGATGCAAGCGCGCTATTACATCCAGGCCGCCTTGCTGGCCGGGGGCGACGTCGTGTCGACCGAGGTTCGCACCGTCCTCCGCCAAGGCTGGGTCGACGGGCACTACGAGAAGGTCGTCGACGGTCTCGAGCCGCGCTACGGGGGCTTCGACCCGGCCACCCACCTCTTCGCCGGGTCAGACCGCCACTACACATCGGCCGCCGACTACCAGGGCCAGGCCTACGACATGATCGAGGACGACCTCACCGAGGCCCTGCGACCCGGGGGGAGCCCGGTCAAGGCGGCCCAGGAGGTGCTGCGCATCCTCCGGGACCAGCTACGTTCGGTCATCGAGTTCGGTGGTCTCTCCCTTGACTCCTACGTCGAGTTTCAGTCCAACGTCCGCGGCCGCATCAACCGCCTGGAGGCGGGCGTGCCACCCATGCGCTCCCAGCAGCTGCTGGGGCTGCTCGACGCCGGAGTGGTGCGCATCCCGCTCGGACCTGATCCGGAGTTGGCCCCCTGCCCCGACGGCGTCCGCCTGAGCTCGACGGCCCTCGACGAGCCGGCGGCCGTGACGGTCGACGGGGTGGTGCGGGGCTATCTCGACATGCCCTCGCTGGCCCGGTCGGGCTCGCCCCTGCTCAACCGTCTTTACGCCAAGGGCAGGCTGACCCAGCTCACCTACGGTGACACGCCCGTGGGCAGCGTGGCCATCAATGAAGAATTCCACCCCTACGACACCGAGGGCCGGCTCCAGCCCAACCTCTCCGTGCTGGGCGTGCTCACCGAGGGAGTGCGCTACTTCACCCACTACCTGCCCTCGCCCCGCAGCCGCCTCCGAGCCGTCTACGACGCCCAGGCCTGCGTCGAGGCCGTGATCGGCTGAGCACGTGACGGATTACACGACCGGACGGGCTCGGCCATTGGTGGCGGTGGGCTACGGGCCGCGTTGCGTTCCAGTGATGCAGCTGGCCGAAGCGGCCGCCGGCCTGTGCGACCTGCTGTGGATGATCGACACGTCCGTGCCGGGGATGGGCGAGATGGCCGGTCTCCTCAACCGGTTCGGCGCCGTTGTCGACCTCGGCGGCATGAGCACCGAGCAGGCGGTCAAGACCCTGGCCGATTGGGAGCCCGACGGAATCACCACCTACCTCGACGCCGGTATGGTCGAACTTGCTTGTGTGGCAGAGGATTTAGTCCTCCCCTTCCACAGCCAGGCGACTGCCGCCGCCCTCACCGACAAGGCCCGCCAACGCCGGGCCCTCGCCGCGGCCGGCCTCGACATGCCCCCCTGCCACCTCGTCCGCCCCGACCAGTCCGCTCGCGAGCTCTTGGCAGTCGAGGCCGAGGTGGGGTGGCCCGCCGTCCTCAAGCCCCGCTCGGCCCAGGGCAGCCGCTACACCTTCCTGGCCCGCGACCGTGCCGAGCTCGAGAACCTGCTCGTCGCCCTCGGCCCGGGCCGCCCCGACATGGTCCTCGAGGGTTACCTGCCTGACGATCCGGCCCGGGACGGCGACCCGTACGCCGGCTACGTGTCGGTCGAGAGCGTGGTCGCCGACGGCGCCATCAGCCACCTGGCCCTGACCGGGCGCTTCCCGCCGGCCGAAAACTTCCGTGAGACCGGGTTCTTCATCCCCGCCGCCCTCGACGCCGGGAGCCGCTCGGCCGTCCTCGGACCTGGCCACCCAAGCCATCGAAGCCCTCGGGGTGCGAACCGGCTGCCTGCACACCGAGGTCAAGTTCACACCCGACGGGCCCCGCATCATCGAGGTCAACGGACGGCTGGGCGGCGGTGTGCCCGAGATGCTGGAGCGGGCAGCCGGCGTCAGCCTGCTCGACCTCACCCTGCGGGTGGCCCTGGGCGAGCCGGTGTCCGTCGACGGGCCCGTGGCCACCGAGCGCATCGGCTACCGCTTCTTCCTCCAGCCGCCGACCGTCTCGGCCACGGTGACGGCCGATCGAGGGCATCAACGACTTCAGCGACCGTGCCGAGGTGGACACGGTGAGCGTCCACCAGGGTCCGGGGGCCGCCCTCGACTGGCGGGACGGCTCCGGCAACCACATCGTGGCCGTGGTCGGCTCGACCGACGACGAGGAGCAGTTGCAGGCGGCCTACCGGCTCCTCCACCAGGAGGTCACGGTCACCTACACCGACGTGAGGTATTGAGCGCCGTGAGCGTTCGACTGGCCGGAGCCCTCGCCCCGGGGGCGGCGACGGACGTGGCCGAGGGGCCCGCGCGGTGGACGTGTGCCCTGGTCAACAACATGCCCGACGCCGCCTTCGACGCCACCGAGCGCCAGTTCGTGGGCCTTCTGGACGCCGGGTCCGGGTGTGAGACGGTAGTCCTGACCCGCTACACCATGGCGGGGGTGCCCCGGGGCGAGCGGATCCGGGCCCGCATCGCCGCCGAGTACCGTCCCCTCGCGGACATCACCTCGGACCCCCCCGACCTGCTGGTGGTGACCGGCTCCAACCCGATCGAGTCCCGCATCCAGGACGAGCCCTACTGGTCCGATCTGTGCGGGCTGCTGCGGTGGGGGAGCGAGAACGTGCCGGCCATGGTGCTGTCCTGCCTGTCGGCCCACGCCGCCCTGGCCGTCTTCGACGGCGTCGAACGGACCACCCTGCCGGTCAAGTGCACGGGCGTCTTCGCCCAGGAGGCCGACCGGACCCACCCGCTGGCCGCCGGCTTCGACGGTCCCGTCGTCCTGCCCCACTCGCGACTCAACGCCGTGCCCGTAGAGGCGGTGGCCGCTGCGGGCTACGCGGTGGCCCTGCAGTCGGCGGAGGTAGGGTGGAGCGTGGTCACGAAGACGGTGGGCCGGTCCGAGGTCGTGCTGGTCCAGAGCCATCCCGAGTACGACCCCTCGAGCCTCGTGCGCGAGTACGCCCGGGACGTGCGGCGCTACGCCGGCCACGAGTGCGACCAACTGCCCCGCCTCCCCCGGAACTGTGTGGCCGCCTCGGACTGGGATGGGCTCCGCCGGCTGCACGAGCGGGTGGTGGGCGGCGAGCGGGACCCGGCCCTGGTGGCCGCCTTCCCCTTCGACGAGGTCGGCGCCCGCGCCCCCTGGCCGTGGCGGGCCGCGGCCCTGCTGTCTGTACGCCAACCTGTTGAGCACCATTCCGAACAGGAGCACCTCAGGCCATGCATGACGAGACCATCGCCATCCACGGTGGCTACACAGCCGACGGGACGCGGGCCGTGGCCGTGCCCATCTACCAGACGGTGGCCCACGACTTCATCGACGCCGCCCACGCCGGTGCCGTGCTCGACATGGAGACGCCCGGCTTCCACTACAACCGGCTCAACAATCCGACCCTCGACGTCCTCGAGCAGCGCATATGCGCCCTCGAAGGGGGGACGGCGGCCCTGGTGGTGGCTTCAGGTATGGCCGCCGTCAGCTACGCCATCCTGACGGTGGCCAGTGCCGGCTCGAACTTCGTGGTGGCCCCCCAGCTCTACGGGGCCACCTTTACCTACTTCGCCCACGTGCTGCCCACCCTGGGCATCGAGGCCCGCTTCGCCGTCGACGACCGAGCCGAGTCGATCGCCCCCCTCATCGACGAGAACACCCGCGCCGTCTTCTGCGAGACCATCGGCAACCCGGCCGGCAACATCGTGGACCTCGAGGCCGTGGCCGCCGTGGCCCATGCGGCCGGCGTCCCCCTCATCGTGGACAACACGGTGGCCACGCCGCTCATGCTCAAGCCCTTCGAGCACGGGGCCGATGTGGTCGTCCACTCGCTGACCAAGTTCGTGGGCGGCCATGGCACCACCCTCGGTGGGGCCATCGTGGACGGCGGCCGGTTCCCGTGGGCCGACCATCCCGACCGCTTCCCCATGTTCAACCAGCCCGAGCCCGCCTTCCACGACGTCGTTTTCGCCCGCGACTTTCCCGAGCGGCCGTTCACCGTGCGGGCCCGCTCCACTCAGCTGCGCAACAGCGGCGCCACCCTCTCCCCCTTCAACGCCTTCATGCTCCTGCAAGGCCTGGAGACGATGGCCCTACGGCTCGAGCGCCACGAGGCCAACGCCCGGGCCGTGGCCGATTACCTGGCCGCCGATCCCCGGGTGGCCTGGGTGAGCTTCGCCGGCTTCCCCGACCATCCCTACCACCACCTTGTCGAGCGCTACCTCCACGGGCGAGTGCCGTCCATCATCACCTTCGGGGCCGCGGGGGGCTACGAGGCGGGACTGGCCTTCTTCGATGCGCTCCAGCTCGTCAAGCGGCTGCTCAATCTGGGGGACGCCAAGACCCTGGCCATCCATCCGGCCTCCACCACCCACCGCCAGCTGTCCGACGAGGAGCTGGTGAAGGCCGGTATCCGGCCGGAGACGATCCGTCTGTCCATCGGGATCGAGCACATTGACGACATCATCGACGACATCGACCAGGCTTTAGCTAAGGCCGTGGCCAATCGAGCCGGCTGAGCCATCCGCAGGGGTGCGCCCCGCGAGGACCCCGCTAGATCACCCGGGTGTCGAACTGCTTCGACTTTCCCCTCGACAGTCGGTCTATAGAACTGACCTCTTGGACACCGACGTCCGACTCCGGCCCGCCGTGCCGGCGGAGCACGTCGATCAGTTCCATCCGCAGACGGTGGAGGTCGGAGGAACCGTCGGTCACCACGGACACGTCGACACCACATTGCGTCTGTTCGATGAAGAAGTTGGCGACGCCGGGGGTGGCGACGACAGTCTGCTCGAAGGCCGCGCGGGGCACCACAGCACCGTCTTCGTACTCGAACACTCCATTGATACGACCGTTGATCGATGTGATGCGGCGATGAGCGCAACCGCACGGACACGGCTCGTCGGTCATCGTCACCGCGTCTGCGAGGTCGTAGCGGATCAGCGGCTGCGCCAGGTTGAACAGGTTGGTCAACAGCATCCGCTCCGCAGGCTGCCCGTACGGTACGACGTTGCCGTCAGCATCCGCCGGCTCCAGGATGACCAGATCATCGGCGATGTGCATGCCTTCTCCGACCCCGCACGGAAACGCGTAGGTGCCCTCTGAGCAGCCCCAGAACTCGGAAGCCTCGATGCCCCACGCGGACCGAACCGACTCTCGTACGAGCTGGGGTGCAGAGCTCTCCCGCGACGCTGACCCAGGTCGGTGTGATGGTGAGTCGTCCTGCTATCGCCTCTAAAGCCAGCTCCCGGATGAGGCTCGGCCAGCCTTGGAGAGCCTGCACATTAGGACGGACGTTATTGAGACCGTCGACAATCTCGTCCAGGGGGAGGGTGGCATCGAAGCAGTGCGATGCTGGGCCGCCGCTTTCGAAGCTGCTAAAGGCGTAAAAAGCCCCCGATTCGTGTCTGGCGCTGCAACTGAAGCACTGCGCAAGCACGGCGTCCGGGTCTTCGCCGCGTCGCCCGGTCCACCGTGAGCCCTGCATCACGAAGGTGACGAACGCGTCCCAGCCGTACACATGGAATGCCGCGGTTCCCGTATATCCAGACGTGACGATTGCCCGGTACTCGTCGTCCAGGTACCGGTCTCCGTCCAACGAATCGACGTGTTGTTCGACCCGGGCAAGTGTTAACCCGGGGACCGTGACCAGCCGGTCGAACTCCTCCATCATCTCGGCTCTGGTCAGGATCGGCAGAGAGGGGAGGTCGGACTCGGTGAAACTCGCCAGATCGCGGCCTGCCAGTCGTTCCCGCCAGAACGGCGAACGATCCGCGGCGTACACCAACAGCTCCCGAAGGCGCCGTTCGCGTTCTGCGGCGAGACGCCCTGCGTCCCAACGCAGCCGGCGCACCCCCTTCAAGTACGTATCTTGCAATTCGGCGCGCTGGCGCCGGACCAATTCCTCGTAATGTCCCTTCGACATCGCGCCAGTTGCCGCTTGCACCCAGCGATCGTAGCCTAGGCACGGCTCCGCTACCTCAGGCTCCTTCGCTCGGCGGCGACAAGCCAGCCTCCTTCAGCAGCCGTCGCTCGTCGACCTTGCTGGAAGACGTCAAGGGCAAGTCGGCCACTAAGACGAATTGATCGGGCAGCATCGTTTCCGGGAGCCGTTCGTGGCGGCCTGGCGGACGGCGATAGGGGTGAGCTCGCCGTCCGGCACCACGAATGCGACGACCCCCAGTTTGCCCTCCAGGTCGAAGGTCGTGCACGCCGCCGATGCGACCCCGTCGATACCACCGAGCGCATCGGTCACCTCGACCAGCGACATCCTCACACCATGTCGCTTGATGACGCGGTCCGAACGCCCCACGAACACGTAGTTGCCCCGGTCGTCGCGGAAGACGAGGTCACCAGTGCGGTAGAGGGTGGTTCCTTCGACGACGTCCGTCCGCAGCACACGCTGCGCTCAGCGCCGGGTCGTTCAGATATCCAGCCATGAGCTGCCGTCCGCCGATGTACAGCTCGCCGACCACTCCGGGACGATCCACCAGCCTTCCGTGCTCATCAACGAGGTGGAACGAGCTCTCGGGATGAGGATGACCGATCGGTACCGGCCCCGCGTCGAGCAACTCGGGCGTCAGTTCCTGATGGGCGACGGCGATGGTCGTCTCGGTCGGGCCGTACCGGTTCACCACCCGCAGTCCCGGACTGGCGGCCCACGCTGCCCTGATATCGGCCGTGGACGGCGCTTCGCCGCCCAGGGCAATCACTCTGAGCGGGGTGTCAGCCAACCGCGCCAGACCGCCGCTGGCCCGGAGCAACCGGAGGTAGCTGGGCGAGAAGCTGGTCGCCGTGATCCCCTCGCTGACGACAATCGAGAAGAACCTACGTGGGAACAGCAGTGCTTCCCGGTCGGGGATGACGAGGGGAACGCCGCGAACGAGCGGGGGAAAGATGGCAGAGAAGGACCCGTCAAAGTGCACGGGCGAGACGCATAGGCCCCGGTCGTCCTCGGTGAGTCCCACGGCCTCGGCGCATGCTTCGACTGCGGTGAAAAAGGCATCCGGGGAAATCTGCACCCCCTTGGGCGCACCGGTCGTCCCCGACGTGTAAATGATGTAGGAGATGGGGCCCGTTGCGGGTGGTGGTGCGTACCCAGCTGCGGCGCTCAACGCCGAAAGGGAGGTCCACGCCGTGCCGACAGGAAGTCCCGATGGCGCCGTTTGGTCCGGGCCTGCGGTGATCACCTGTGCGGGCCGGCAGTCGGCCACGATCTGCGCACGACGGAGATCTGGATCGGTGATCGCCAGCGGAACGAACGTGACCCCCGCCCACAGACAGCCCAGTGCCGCCACCACGAAGTCCACAGAATTGCCGATCAGCAGGGCGACCCGATCCCCGGGCTCGACGCCTTTCTGAAGCAAGCCGGCGGCCACTTTCCCAGCTGCGGCGCGCAACTCGCCCCGGGTCAACGCGCGATCCAGGTCCTTGATCGCGGGCCGATCCGGGGCTCGATCGGCGTGGTCCAGCACCGCACCGAGTACGCCGTGGTCCGTCACGCCTTCTCGCAGGTGCTGCACGCGCGCTATTCTCGCTCACACATCGAGTGGAACTCCCGCCGGGGCGACCGCGTCTGATGGAGGGAAATGGGACATGAGCTCCAACGACTGGCTCGAGCGCCACGTCGGCGGAGCAACGATTCCCGCCTGGCGGTCGTTCTCACGCTGGTTGCCGTGACGGCCGCGGGCAGACTCCGGAGCTAGGTGCCCGCGAGCCGGGCGACCACAGGCGCGAAGGCCTCCATCGCCTCGCCAGGCACCACGATGTTGGTGAAGCCCCACCTCTCGCGGCGCTCCAGAAGCCGCTCACACAATTCGTCGGGGGTGCCCAGCAGGGCGATCGGGAGGTCGAGCGCGTCCTCACCCGGAAGACCGAGCATGGTTGCGGTGCGCACGGCAGCGCGGCGGCTGGGGACGACTCTGGTGGCGAAGGCCACAATCTGGAACTCGATCGAACTGAACCGATCCGGCGCCGCTTCTCGTACCCAGGCCAAGCAACGGTCGTATCGATCGAGCGTGGCCTGGATCTTCGTGTCAGCGCTCTTGTCGCCAACGTTCAGGCTCGTATTGATCCCGACGGTATCCGCTTCCCGGGCTGCGACCGTAAGCAGTCGCTTGCTCCCGCCCCCAACCATCACGCGAGGCGGCGAAGCCGGGCGAGGAGCACAGCGGGCGTCGTGCACCGTGTAATACCTCCCCGCGAATGTGGCCTCCCCCTGACTCCAAAGGCTCTTCATCACAGTGAGGCTCTCGGCCAGCCGGTCCACGCGGACAGCCAGTTCATCGAACTCGATGCCCGCCTGCTCGTAGTCGTTCCCGAGCCAGCCCGCCCCAAGTCCCACCTCGACCCGTCCTTCGGCCGCCAAGCCAAGGGTGGCGATCTCCTTTGCCAAGACCACCGGGTTGCGGAAGTCGTTGTTCAACACGAAGAACCCCACGTGCAGGGTCGACGTCGCTTCGGCGGCCACGGTCATTGCGACGAGTGGCCCGAACTGGGCGTCAAGGTGGTCAGAACCGTATAAGGTCGAGTAACCGAGACCCTCGGCCATGCGGGCCTGCTCCCGCCAAGCTGACATGGTTGGCGCGACCGCGGCGTACACGCCAAATCGGAACGAGAGCATCTGTCGTCGCACCTTTCACCACTCGGTTATGAAAGCCGGCACTCAACCGACCGACAGTCATTGAATCGTGCCTATATCATGCCGTATAGTATGCGCCATGCCAACAGCAGTGCGGACAGTCGGTTCGTGTTCCTCGCCGGCAGACATTGCGAAGGTGCTCAACGAAGACGGGTGTGTGGTCATTCCCGACCTCGCACCTCCCGAAACGATGGATCGGATAAGGGCCGAGCTCGAGCCATACCTCGCTGCCACGGCCGGAGGTAACACCGAGTTCCTGGGCGCAACCACCCGCCGTACCGGCGCCCTGATCGCACGTTCGCCGACCTCTCGCTCACTCATCGCCCACCCGACGATCATCGACACGCTCGACCATGTATTGGGCGACCACGCCAGCACCTTCCAGGTCGACCTGACCCAGCTCGATTACCATCGGACCTGGTGAGCCGGCGCAGATGATTCATCGGGATCAGTGGTCGTTCGATCGTTACCATTTCCCGAGTGGCTTCGAAGCCGAAGTCGCCACCATCTGGGCCGTGACCGACTTCACCGAAGAGTCGGGTGCGACACGGATGGTGGTGGGCAGTCACCGGTGGGAGGACGATCCCAATGAGGTGGACCCCGCGCTGATCCTCCCCAGCGGTCATGACCAAGGGTTCCGTCCTCTTGTATACGGGCTCGATATTCCACGGCGGGGGCGCCAACACCACCAAGGCCAGCCGGATCGGAATGAACATCGGCTACTCGCTCGGGTGGCTGCGCCAGGAGGAAAACCAATATCTCGCCTGCCCGCCCGAGATCGCCCGCACTCTCCCCGAGGGGCTGCTCAGGCTGATGGGTTACCAGCGCGGCTCCTACTCCATCGGCTACGTGGACGACATGCGAGAACCCCTGGACTGGCTGTACGGCCGCCCGGCGCTTATATCGGACTTCTACGAGTACCGCCGCGCCGCTCGCAAGCGGCTCAAGGCGACCGGGAGCTACGTTTCGCCCGCCCAGTCTTAGCTCGCAAGCGGCCGAGACTGGCCGACGGTGAAAAGTCCGGTCGCGATTGATCTACACAGCTCGCAACAAACCTGTAGTATGTCCATGGCCAGATTACTGGCCAATAGGTTTGCAAAACGGCAGAAATGTGAGGTCAGCGTGATACAGGACCAGATTCGTGAAGTCTTAGCGGCTCATGGCCGTATGACCGTCGATCCACGCGAGGTGGACGATCAAGCCGATCTCTACGAGCTCGGCCTGACCTCGCACGCGTCGGTCGACGTCATGCTTGCGCTTGAAGACGAATTCGACATCGAGTTCCCCGAAGAAGTGCTCAAGAAATCCACCTTCGCTTCCATACACAACATCGGGCAGGTAGTCGAAAGCCTGGTCAAGTCGCTGGCGTGATGCCACGTGCCGCTAAGTAAAAGCACATCGGTGGATTCCCTCAGTAGCGCGACGATTACGGCAAGTGCGTGATCACCTTGCCGGGCGAGGTTTACGGGTACCGCGTCCGCGTCGGCTGCGATGTCGTGGCCATCGAGGATGTCCAGGACTCCCTTGCGGCGTTTGGGGACCGGTACCTGCGCAAGGTTTTTACGGCGAGCGAAATCAATGACTGCCAGGGCCGCAACCGGGTTCAGAGACTGGCGGCCCGGTTCGCGGCCAAGGAAGCAGTGATCAAGGCATTCGCAGAACCCGACATGCCGTTTCCCCTGCGCGAGATCGAGGTAACACGGGACGGTCCGCTGCCCCGGCTTCGTCTGAGCGGAGCGCTCGCCGAGCGGGCACAACACCAAGGTTGGCTAAGCTCGTCTTTGTCGCTTTCGCACGCCGATTGCCACGCAATGGCCGTCGTTCTCGTGGTCTGCGGCGGCAACGCCGGGGCGGGCGCGCGATGACGCGCAAGCATGATCCGGCATGGGTTTGGATGATCGGCGCGTTAGGCGGCGCGCTCGCGCTTGCCGAGGCCGTTCTGGCCGAGCACGGCACCGGTCCCGTTGGCATCGGGCAGGCGGTGCGCTACACAGCGCGCTGGGCGTTCCTTTTTTTCTGGCTTTCCTATGCCGGCGGCGCGATGGCCATCCTGTTCGGCTCAGTCTTTGCCGGTCTGGCGCGCCGGGCGCGAGCCTTGGGCCTCGCCTTCGCTGCCGCGATTCAGGTCCATATCGGATTGGTCGTCTGGCTGGGCGTCGTCATCGGCCAGATTCCGTTGCAAGGCGGCGCGTTGTGGTTCTTCCTGATCGCACTGTTTTTCACTTATGCGCTTGTCCTGGTGTCCTTCGGAATCGGAATGCGCAACCTGGGACGTCTGTGGCGGCCACTGCTTTGCCTGAGCACGACTTACATTCTGATCGCCTTCGGCCGGGATTTTGTGCTGGGCGCACTCACACAGAAGACATACGATTGGCTCTACGCCGCCGAATATGTACCGTTCGCGCTGTTGAGCCTTGCCGCAATCCCGCTGCGCCTTGCCGCGTTTCTTCGCCAGCGTGCCGGCTTGCGTTTAGCCACGGCCTGACGCAAGCCGGTCTTGTGATCTTGCGCGATCACCAAGCGCCCACACGTCGAGCCGGCGTGAACCGGACCGGCATGGAGTGGATGTTGTTGATCAGCGTCGACGGCATGCGCTCGATTGGTCCCGCCAACTCCATGTTCTTCATCCGGCTCAGCACCTCCGATACAAGGGCCGCCGTCTCCACCCGGGCCAGGTTCGCGCCGAGGCAGAAATGGGCGCCGCCACCGCCAAACGCCAAGTGCGGGTTGGGCTTACGAGTCACATCGAAGCGTTCGGGATCGATGAAGTAGGCGTCGTCCCGATTGGCCGACGGGTAGAACATCGCAACCCGGTCGCCTTCCTTCACGGGCACCCCGCGCAGTTCGGTGTCCTTGGTGGCCGTGCGGAAGAATGCGATGAACGTGGTGACGTAGCGAAGCATTTCTTCAACCGCGCACGGTAGCAGCGATGGATCCGCCTCCAGCTTAACCCGCTCCTCCGGATGATCCATCAACGCGCACATGCTGCCGGCGACCAGGTTACGGGTCGTGTCGCCGCCCGCATTGATCAGCAGCAGGAACAAGAAGTTGAACTCCCTTTCGGTGAGGCGCTGCCCGTCGACCTCGGCATGCAACAGCGACGTCGCGATGTCATCGCCAGGATCCGCACGTTTGCGGGCCACAAGTTCCGTTGAGTACCTGAACATCTCGGCGCCCGCCCTAATGGCGCGCGAGCCGCCTATCGCACCGGTGTTCATGATCTCGGTCAGCTCGTAAAGCCGATAGCCGTCCTCCAGCGGAATTCCCAGTAGTTCGGCAATGACATATGAGGGCAGCGCCCCGGCGACGTCGGTGACGAAGTCGCACTCACCCCGCTCGATGACGCTGTCGACCACGTCGCGCGCCATGTCCGTAATGCGCTCGTTGAGCTTCGCTACCTGGCGCGGCCGGAAGCCCTTGCTGGCCAGAGCGCGCAGCGCGGTGTGCCGCGGCGGGTCCATCGTCAACATCATTACGCCCCGCTGGTCTGCTATGTCGTCGGGACCGGGCACGTCGAAGTACACCCCCGTCGCCTCCGACGACCACGTGGTGCTGTCGCGTGACACAGCAAAGACCTCGTCGTAGCCGGTGAGCGCGAGGAACCCAGGTCCATCCTTGTAGGGGTGCCACGCGACGGGTGCGCACTCGCGAAGCTTCCGGAACGCATCGAATGGCATTCCCGACCCGTATGTGTCCGGATCGGCGAGGTCGACCCCGCCGACGGTGATCGCGTTTTCGGTCACGCCGTGATGTCCGATAGGGGGATGTGTTCCGATGGGGAAACTGCAGGTACCGGCAACACCGCGTTGCGGATCGCCGCCAATACCGCCGGGTGAAGGGCGGCATGATCGCCGGCGGCTGCGGCGATGAAGCGGGGCGGCTGCGACGTCCTTTGCAGCCGGTCAAGGGCTGCCCGACCGCCTTTGGCAGTGAACTCCTCCGCATCCCCGGGCGAGGCAATCAGCGTCACGTCGGCTCCACGGCGGGCAAGCGTTGTCAGAACGCCCTCCGGCAGCAACACGAGTCCGACCCAGCTCAACACCCGCAGAAGGTACCGCGGAAGGTGGTCGTGGATAAAGCGCTTAGTCCGCTCCCGGGCCGGGTTGAGAAGTGCTTTGAGGCGCTGTATCCACCTGGCTTCGGAGGGCTCGCCGCCCGTGTCAGTCGCCGCGTTGGCGTTCAGCGTTTTCCTCCGGGTGCTCCAAAACTGATGAAGCAAGGTGGGGGTGACGCGCCAATTCCACCACAGCGGGTTGACCAAGATCGCCGACAGCGCACCGATATTGCGCGCGACATGAGCGGCGTTCCACGCGCCGGAGCAGACACCGACAAGCTCGAGTTCGCCGGCGCCTTGGAGCGCATATCTGGCCACCGCTATCGATTCGGTGATGTCAGCCCTGGTAAAAATCCTGCGCCAACGGTTCCGGTTGATCTGGCCCGACAAGCCCAGTCCTGTCGGGTCCCAGCGCAGCGCCTGTGACCCGGCCGCTGCTATGCGGCGTGACAATTCGACCCACTCCCGGGCGGGTCCTACGTGCAAGTCGATGGACGTCACGAAGAACAACACGGTCTTGGCGGGCGCGGGACTACGGCGTCGGGGCAGCGTGCGGATGGCGAATAGGCCGTTCGGCTCGATTCGTTCGATGCTCTCGAGAACGTCGTCCCGGTCGGGCCCTTCGGCCGGCATCGTCACCGTTGTCAAGTACTGAGGTACGGCGCGATGGGTCCGAGTGGGAACCTTTCCGTCGATCCAGTCGATGATCGAATCGACCGCGGCGAAAGGGATCGGTAGCAAATGCCCCGTCGGCCGGGAGCATCCCGGCAGACCGCCGGTAATGATCGAATCAACCCCCTCGGCCGACGCCAGGGCGGTGACGCGCTTGTCGGTCTCGGCTGGTCGTCCCACTAGAAGTACGTTGTCGACGCCATGGGCACTGACTGGATTGGCACCCAATCTCAGCGCGGCGAATTCCGCGGCGGCGTGGTCGCTCAACCGCCCGCCGACGATTGACACTTCGCCAGGCGTAGTAGGCCCCCCGTCCACCGACACCCGGAACAGCGTGGTGTGTTCTCGAAGGTAACGCCTGCCCGTTCCATAGGGATCGAGGTAGACCACGCGGTTGACCGTATGGGATTGGGCCAGGTACTTGTCGAGGATCAGGCACCCCGCACGTATACCAATAGCAGTCGCGGACTCCGCGCCGATACAGCGTGAGGTAGTCGAGCGCGTGGCCCACGCTTGCCACCCAGTTGGCCACCGCGTCGTCACGGCCCTGAGCGTATGCAGAATCACCCAGGCCTAGATAGTCAAAACGCAGCACGGCGAAACCCCGGCGCGCCATGTCGTCGGCGAGGATCCGCTGCAGTCGGACACTGTCCATCCCCTCCTTCCCGAGCGAACCACAGATCAGTACCCCGCCCCTGATCTGGTTATCGACCGGCAGATGAACCACGCCGAACAATGGCGAATCGGACGGTCCGAAAAATGTCGGCACCTCTGTCGTCGTCGACGGCATCGTGCGCTGGCTCCACGGTCGGCTTCCGCCGCTAGCGGATAGTCGCCGGCCGCCGCGGTCAGGGCTTCCGGCCGTCTGGTACCGAACGACAAGTGCTTCTCCTCTCGAACATAGACCAACCCGCAAAGCGCCCGCAGCGAAGCGATCATGGGCCGCCAGCGGACAAACGGAAGTTTGGCTCGGGGCCAAGTATAGATACTTTTAAGATGATATGTGCGGTTGAACGAACTTATAGTAGCGTGACGCTGATTGATCGGATGTTCGCGTGCTGCTTGTGACCGGCAATGTTGTGACCGGCAATGGTGGTTGGTGAATGACACGTCGCCATGCGTAGGAGCGTCCTCGACTACCACAATCGGAACAGGGTGGTGCGTTCCCGAAGGTGACACCCCCTGCCCGTGGTCATGCCGGCGCGGGGGTCAGGCCGAACCGTTGCGCGCCGCCGACAAGCCGGCCGCAAGAATTTGCCGTTACGCCGGAGTGGCCGGGGAAGGTAGATATGGCGTGTCATCGCGAACCTTCTCCGAGTCGGAAAAACGTGACGAGCGGCAGGCTGTGGGCGGGAATACGCGTGCTTCCTGGGGTGATCGGTCTAATTGTCGAGGGTTTTTGACCCAACAGCTTTGAGTAGCAATGATTCGTACTGGCCGGCCACGTGCTCCCAGGTGAATTCCTCGGCATGGCGCCTTCTACTCGCGGCGCTCAGTGAGTTCCTGAGGGCACTGTTTTCAAGCAATTCCGTGATTTGAGCATCGGCGTCGGCGGTATCGGCGAAGTACAGTGCTGCGTCTTGCGCGACCCAACGGTTGTATGGGTTGTCGTGAGCGATGATCGGGTTACCGACCGCCATGGCCTCCACAAGGGAGGGGTTCGTCCCCCCGACTGTGTGCCCGTGCAGGTAGCCGAGCGAGTGCAGTCGCAGCGACTGGACAACGGCGTTGTCAAACACCGCGCCTAAGAAGACCACCTCGTCACTGGCGGCGTTCAGAACCAGGCGATGGTATTGGTCGTCGGGGTCGTAATTGCCTAGGATGGCAAGCTTGACTCCGCGCTCAGACCGCGAAAACCCTTGCACGAGTTCGAGGAGGTTGTTCTCCGGTATTGGGCGGCAGATAAGCGTCAAATATCGTCCGGGCTCCAATCCGCGGTCTGTGACCGGCTCTGTTGGGGCCTCAGTGATCGCATGAGCTCCGTAGGTGATCATCGTTATCTTGCTGGCTTTGGCTCGTGTCAGCAGATAGTCATGGATCTCGGGATGGTCGGCGATGAGTTCGTTTCCCACCCAACAAGCGATTCTCTCGTTGGTCCAGAGGATCGATTGCCGGAATAATCCCCACCTCGACCGGGACCATTCAATACCGTCCATGTTGATGACGTTCGGAATCCCTTTGATTCGTTGCAGCAAGTTGAAGATCGCTGTGTTGTAACCCAATGTCAGGCAGACGTCCCGATAACGTGCGGCGTGTTTGATCGACAACAGGTCGAACTGCGATGTCCCGAGCCATCCCTCACGCGGGACGGAGATCGTGACGCGCTCGATACCGTTCCATTCGTCGTATCGAATCGGGCCAGAGCCCTGCTCCTGGCAGTACACGACCACCCGCCAGCCTCGATCACGCAGAACGAGAGCAATATTCTCGGCGGCAGTTTCAAACCCCCCGTACGCCGCTGGAACGCCATGTGTCCCTAGGATTCTGACGGTTCGGCGAAATGCGCGCACCGGTCGACCCTATACCTTATGTCCACTCGTCCTGCCGTCGCCAGCGGTGCCGCGTTGCAACTCAATGCTCACTGGCGCACCATCTTGGCGACGTTTCGCGTTGGCTAGCGCGCCCGGCGCCGGCTTTATGACCTTGTCTTCACCGTGATCTCGCCCCTTCGGGCGACCAAGTAGAATCGCAACCACTGGGCCCAGTAATAGGCCGATAATAACCCCGAACAATATGATCGTTGATCGGCCGGGTGAGACCAACTGTTGATCGACAGCGGGTGCCACGATTACTGCGCGCACGACCGGCGGCCCAAGGTCTGCCGGTGTTGTTTCGAGCTCCTTGACCATGCCGACGAAATCCTCCGACAAAGCATTCGCCAACGATACGGCGTTGGTCGCGGACGGATCGGTGACGGACAGGGTGATCAGTGCTGATCCAGTTTTGGCCGACGCATCAACCTTATTGGCGAGATCGCGCGGTGCAATGTGCAGGCTCAGCCTTTTGACGGTGCGCGTGGCCAGTGATTCGCTCATGATGAGATTGTCGTAAGACGCGATCCGCACCTGGGCGAGTTCGGCCGCCGCATACGCATCCTGTCCATCCGTGGCGCTCGGTGTCGCGATCAGGATCCGCGTCGAAGCCATGTAGATGGGCCGGGTCAGCAATGCCCACGCCACGGCAATGAACGTCACAGCCACGACCACCACCACAACCGTAATCCAGCGCACGCGAAGGATATATACGGCATCTCGCAAAGTCACAACCAGCCCCTTCTCACGCGGCTTAAAGCCGGCAACCCAACCTGCCGATATCGCGGACAAGTTTCTGCACCGGATTTCTCTGATGGTAAACCACAGTGGTCCGCTTAGGATTTGACAAACGAAGCTAGAGCCGACCGGCGGCGAAAGTCGCGGCTTGGTTTGTCATTCCGGACTGAACGTATAGACCGTGTGCAGTCGGGCTGTTGCCTTCGGAGCAAACCGGGTCGTCGGGAACGCACAGGTCAATCATCTTGGGGCGATAAAGCGGGCCGATTGCGGGGATCGGGGAGCCCCCCAGCGTCCTGGTGGCTGCACTCTCCAGATTGCCGAACAAGGCGACCGCCGCGACATGATTAGCCACCTGGGGCGGCAGCTGATCGGTGGTTATGTCGATCACTGCCGCGCCCTGTGAATATCCGCCCAGCACCAGTCTGGTGCTGGGGCAGTTCGCAGCCATGGATTGGACATGAGCACGCGCATCGCCGGAACCGGCGGACAAGCTGCTGGCGAAATCGTCGGTGGCAGGGTAGTTGACCGCGTAGTCTCCGACAGACCGCTCAGGAACTTGCGACCTTAGCGCATAGACGAATGCCTGGCCTATGCTGCCGACGCCGGGAGGTTCGTTGGTGCCGCGAGCGAAAACCACCTCGACGTCGGGGCACGGGTCGGCGGAGGCGAAACGAGTCGCGACGAGCGAGCTCAACGGCGCCCACGTCATCGCCACGGCCAAACCGAGGATGCGAGCGATGTTGCGTGTACTCATTGCTCAATGCTCACATACTGCTGGCAATCGTCAGGCCCGATCTGGGCTGTATTGCCACGCCTCGCTGCGCGCCAAAGGTGCGGGTCGGTAGGCGACGTGGTCGCGGAGCATGGCCGACAGGACGTTGAGACGGTGTCAGGCCAGGGCAAGGACGGCTTTGGGTGTGGGTTTTGCCTTCGGATCGTTTCCGGTCGTACCGAAGAACAGACCACGCGGACCGGTGCGCAAGTGGTATTAGGGACCAACCGATGCGGAATGTCGCGAAGCGGCCCGCCGTCGCCACGCCGCCCGATGATCGCCAGGTTCTGCGGCCGATTCGGTTTCGCGGTGCTGGGCGTGACCCTAACCCCTACCACGGGTTGATCGCGCAACCGGCGACGCTGCCGAGCTTTTCGGATGACAGCACGCAGACGAGCCTACGCGGGGCGCGCGATTGATCCGAGCACCGAGATCGCCACCCCGCCGGGCATCGGGATCTCATCAAACCGGGCGCGATCGACGACGACCTCGCCGGCCGGAGCGGCTTCATCCTCGAGACCGGCGATGTCCCCAAGCCACCGACGGGCCGGGAGATTCCGCTCTGTCTCTCGCACCAGGAAACATACCTCGCCAACATCCGCCCAACATGGAAGCGCCTGCAATGCCTGGCTAACCAGCAAGGACTCGAGTCCACGGCCCATGGCCCGGCAACTCATCGCGAGCTCGTCCACGCGAAGCCGCCCGTTGTCATTCCTGACGGCGAGTAGAGCGATGATGCCGCTGTCCGACAGACGGTCCGAGAGCGCCACCGACAGCACATAGGCATCCTCGTCCCGCATCGCCGCTTGCAGGTTAGCCTCACCAAGTCGGGCGACCGCGAGGTTGAACTGGTTCGTTTTGGCGCTTAGGTCGGCGAGCCGGGTCAGCTGGTCCTCCCGATCCACGCCGATCTCGGCCCGCACCCCGAGCTCCTCCATATACCGATCCAAGTCTGGGGCCTCGTGAAGCAGCCGCTCCCGGCTGGCGTTCGCAGCGAGGTCGCCGGCCCGGATCGCTGCGGCGGAGTCGCCCGTCCACCGCCAGAGCCCCGGTTGCCAACGCAGCGCATCGGCGGTCCGATCGGCGTCGGCTCGCGCGCGGACGAGCGCAACGCCAGCGCATTGGAGTCCGACGGTCAGGAGCTCGCCTGGATTGTCATCGACGAAGACCACGGCGTCCTCACCGATCCTGACTGCGGCGGCGGCACGACGCACCGCATCGGCTTTGGAACCCCAGGTGACCTCGACGGCAACGAAATCGTCGAGAGCTAGGCCGTAGTCCGCCCGCCGTGCCGCGAAGAGGCGTTCAACGTCCTCGGGCTCGTTCCGTGACACGAGGGCGAGCAGGAAACCGCGCGCCGCGAGCTCCTTCAGAAGGGTGTGCAACCTGGTGTGTGCGGGCGTAACTACGACGCCCTCGATGCCGTCCTCGCCGAGGACGCCCTGGTGCAACGTCTCGTCCAGGTCGACTGCCACCATCTTGTGGGGCGGAAGCAGAGCTGCCGGCAACCAATGTGTGCCGAGCGCACGTGCGAGTTGGACCTGCGCATCCCGGGAGACGCGACTGCCTGTGAAGGCGGCGATGCGCTCGTCGAGGAGGCCGACGCCGGCTTCGTCGCAGACCGTCCAGGGGTCGGCGCAGTGGACTCCTGCCAACCCCCGGAACCGTTCGACCGCCGCGGCCGTATGGGTTCGCCGGTCGGAGACGGGGACCACCACTACCGGCCCGACAGCCGACGCCACACACTGCGAGACCCGACGGACGAACCAGTCCAGCGCCTCGTCGTCTTGGAGCGCCAACCGGTCGAGGTCGAACCAGACGAGGTCGAGGTCCGCGCCGCGGTGCGGCGAAAGGGCCAGGGTATCGTCGTACCCTCCGAGCACCAGCTCAAGGTCGAGTCCAGCGTTCTGCAGGTATGGCACGAGTGCTGGCTGGATCGGCTCGATGGCATGGTTCCGCCACACCGCCACAGTGCCTGTCAGCTTTATGGGTTCGTCGACGATGACCGCAGTGACCTCAGCGCGGCGCGGGCGGGGAGCGGTGAGAATCTCCTGGCGGTTAAACCGCTCCCGGAAGTCCCGTCTCTCTGCCCCGCTCATGAGGGCAAGCTTACCCAGGGTCGTCGCCGTGCGTCTTGCCGCAGGGAATCCGGGCCGAGGAGCTATGGCAGCATCATATCGGCCGGGCCAATGCGGGTAATTCCGCGCGACCGGTGAAATCTTGCCCTGAGCAAGGCAAGTTTAAGAGGAAGCGATAGCAGCAATCACACGCCACACCATCGACACTTTGGTCTCCGATCATCAGTCTGGCGCGGCGTTGCCACAGCTGACGACGTTCTATCCGCAATCCTCCAACCTCGGCAACGCGCAGTTTGCACTGGATGGGGTGCCAGAATTGGATCTCAAACTCCCTCCGGAAGAGGTTGAACAAATGGTCAGCGCGAGGAGCATCCGCGACACGCTAAAAAGCAAAGAGGCTCAGTAAACTCATGGGCAAGCTTTGCATCACGCCATCTGACATGGCGCTTTTCAGCGCTCTGAGCCGCGATGTCAATCCGCTTCACACGAGTTCGGATTACGCTCGCCGCACCGCTTTCGGCGAGCCGGTCGTCTTCGGCATTTTGGGGGCTCTGGCAACACTGCAACAGACGCCGCCCCGCCCCGAACAGGCGCTTAGCAAGGTGTCTCTGTTGTTCCTGAACCCGCTGTTCGTAGGTGTGCATTACCGCGTCGCCGTTATGTCGGATGCAACTCAAGACACGATCGAAGTGTTCGACGGCCGACGCCCCATGGTCCAGAGCACATTTACCTATCAGGATGTGACGGATCGCGCCACCAGCGGCTTGCCGTCGGTCGGAGCGATGGCAAGCCGTACCGTGCCCGCGGAATGGGACCAAGCAACCCTGCCGCGCAATCTCCGCGTTGCCGGAGACTATATGCCTCCATCTCCGGAGATAGAGCGACTGATCGCGAGATGGCAACTGCACGACAAGGGCATTACGCCTGCACAGATCGCCGCCCTCGCCTGGACCAGTTATGTGGTTGGGATGGAGATTCCGGGCAAACAAGCTGCCTACTCACGGCTCGAGATGAGCCTGACGGCGGATCAGCCCGCCGCAGCGGCTCCTTACTCCTACACCGTGAAACTCGTCCGCAGTGTCCCGCGGGTCAGCCTGTTGCGGTTAGCGGCACAGTTATGCGTCGGTGAGACGGTGGTGGCGGACGCCCAGATCGAAGCGTTCTTCCTCAGCGATTCGCGAACTTGCTCACTGGACGCTCTGGAAAAGTGGCTGCCTCCATCGCAAAAGTTAAGGGGCACCGTGGCGCTGGTGATCGGCGGCAGCCGGGGCCTTGGCGCCGCCTTTGTCGGCGCGCTGGCTTCACAGGGCTCCACCGTGCTGCTCAACTATTCGCGCTCACAACGCGAGGCGGAAGCCCTGCGCGACAGCCTCGCAGGAACGAAGGGCGAGGTGCGCCTGTTGGCCGGCGATGCGGCCGATCATGACTGGTGCCGAGAGCAGAGCGAAAGCGTTGTCCGGGAGTTTGGCGGCCTCGATTTTCTGGTCTGTAATGCCAGTCCTGTCATTCGTCCGCTGGATTTCACAGCGGACACCCTTGAGCGTTTCCACCAGTTTGTGGACCAGAGCCTCCGGCTTGTGACCGTCCCGCTGGCGGCATTTCTGGAGCCGCTGAGGCTCCGTAACGGCAGGCCGGTTGTGATCTCATCCATCTACGCTAGGACGGCTCCCGCGGATATCCCGCACTACGTCGCGGCCAAGTCGGCCATCGAGGGGCTGCTGCGGTCCATTATCACCGGAGACACGGCCGCCCATGGTGTTCTGGTACGCCCGCCGAAACTGCTGACGGATCAAACGAATACTCCTATGGACAAAAAGGGCGCCGTCATGCCGGAGCAGATCGCGGCAAAGGTTGTCGCCCTGCTTCTGGACGAACCGGCGCAGGAAGATGTACAGATCGTCGAGGACTTCGAAATTGCCGCGAAGTAGGGTCTGTCAACAACCGGGTTCGAGCACCGCGCGAGCGTAACCGGCGGTCTGGTAGATGTACTGGTAAGCCCATCCCAGCGTGGAGAGGTGTACGGCCCGGCCGGCGCTTACGCCGCTGCCACCTGGACTCTCGACCATAACCAGGTTGCCATCGAAGCATTGCTCGAGAATGAAACGGGCGCGGGAGATATGCGGACGGTACGTGACCACGATGATTGTGCGCCAGCCGTAAGTAGCTGCAAGGCTGTGTAGTTCCCGCGCTTCCCCTTTGGTGGTTGGCGGGTCGGGGATGAAGCAGCGCAAGTTGAGGTGTGGGTGCGGCGTCGCACAAAGCCCCGTCCGCCAACGGTCTACAGATAGGACAACGGTCGGAGCCCAGCCGTGTTCGCCGAGTCCTATTCCGAAAGGATACCGATCATAATCGCGGCCGCCGAGGACGAGAATCGCGTCAGCGTGACGCAGCGGATCGATCTGCGGTCGCACATAGACAGGTAGCCCTGCCACTACGGCGACGATGATTAGCGTGCAGAAAAACACAAGCCATCGTGGAACGAGACGCCGGCGCCGCGGACCGTCCGTCGAAAGGCGCGCGTCATCGCTCCCTTCAGCCGGGCTCATGGTGTTTGCGGAGCCGCGCCCACCATCGTTGGCCCGACCCGCACCGCGAGTTGTCCCTGGTCGCGCAGCGCCCGCGCCGGCACCACCCCCTGATCTGACGATGTGGCGCCGAGGCCACTCGCTCGATTGGCGGGAATACCACAAGTTCGTTGCATGGTTAGGATCATACCAAAAGTATGTATACTATACAAAAGCTGGCTCATCCGTTTGTGCCGCGTAAGTCCATGATTGCTGCGGCCAAGCGTCGCCGCAACAACAGTGAACGCGACGGGTTTGCCACCTAGCGGACAATTTCGAAGTCCGTTACGGCCCGTCAGTGGTTCGGGGCGCGTCTGGCGGCGGCGGTGAAGGCACTTCGTCACACGGCAGCCAGTTGTCGACGTATATGCAGTGCAGTTCCCGTGGTATCTGAGGAACATTCGCAGGAGCCGCCGCTGGGGCGGGCGGCGGAGGTGGTGGATCATCGTCGGCCAGTGCCACCGGAGAACCGATCAGACCGCCGATGGCCGCCGCCGTAGCGAGCGCTTTAAGGAGGCGTCGCGTGCGATTGATGGCTAACTCGGATCTGTAGATGATGGGTTGATCGTAGCGCCGACACATGACGATAGGAGGCCCATCCGCGTAGACGAAATCAAGGCTGCGCGGCAGGGCGCCTCGATCGCGGCGGTGCGGACAGCCTGGACCGATTCAGGCACATCATCGGGGGAGTCCGCGGGACTCAGAGACCAACCTCATACCGACGCAAGCGTCTAACGCTATGATCCTGACACGCTGGTCAAACTATCGCCCGATGAAGGGACCCGAAGGCCATCCGCGACATCCTCAGCAATAAGGACGGCGCCGTCGACAAAGCCGGGCGTGTCTTTTCCGGATTTCGCCGCCTACTTGGCGACGGCTTGTTTAACCTGCCGTACATCCCACCCGGCGGCGGCCGGCGGTCTTGTAGCGGCGATCATTTTGCAATACTGGAGGCCACCTCGGACCTGGCTGTGTTCATTCGGCGCGCCGAGCTTTATTCGCTGGAAGACGAGTTCCCGTTGGCGACATCGTCGAGCACGGTGGCACGCGGTCCGATCTGGGCCCGCATTCGTTGACGCGGCGGAACACTGAGGAGATGACCATAAGTTCCTGCACCGCTCAAGTTCTCGACGCGGCAGACCCCACAGACAACGCGGTACTGGAGCAGCTGCGCGCCGATCCTGTCATCGAATTCATTGACCACCGCGAGGAACAACTCGAGGAACTGCGGAGTCTGCGGCCGCCACCCGGTGCGGAGCTGCTTGCCGAACCCTGTCGATGGGCGTACTACCCCTGGCGGAGGGCCGTCGTGGCGGTGCTGGGGCCGCGGGCTTTTCGAGCGGTGCGGTTGGATCGCAACAGGAATCTGATCACCGCCGAGGAACAGACGCGGCTCGGCGCGCTGCGCATCGGCGTAGCCGGTTTGAGCGCCGGACATGTCATCGCACACACTTTGGCCGCACAGGGTATGTGCGGCGAGCTTCGGCTGGCGGATTTCGATGGCATCGCGCTGTCCAATCTCAACCGGGTGCCGGCGACCGTACTGGACCTCGGGCTGAACAAGGCTGAGGTGGCCGCCCGCAGAATCGCCGAACTCGATCCATACCTCGTCGTCCGGGTTCTGGACGTCGGGCTGACGGTCGACACCGTCGACGAATTCCTCGACGGACTGGACGTCGTTGTCGAAGAGTGCGATTCGTTGGACATGAAGGTCAGCGTGCGGGAGGGTGCCCGTGCCCGTCGGCTACCGGTGCTGATGGCGACGAGCGACCGAGGTCTGCTGGATGTGGAACGCTTTGATCTAGAGCCGCAGCGTCCGATTTTGCACGGTCTCGTCGGCGACTTGGATTTCGCGCAGCTCCACGGCATGAGTAGCCGGGAAAAGGTCCCTTATATCCAGCGTTTCCTCGAGGCCGAACAGTGGTCACCCCGCGGTTTGGCGTCCGTGGTCGAAATCGACCACACGGTGTCGACCTGGCCGCAGCTCTCCGGTGACGTTGTATTGGGAGCGACCGCGATTGCCGAGGCAGTACGCAGACTCGGATTGGGTGAAGACCTGCGGTCGGGTCGGACCCGCATTGACGTCGGCCGGGCGTTCAATCGGCTCGACGACCCGCAGATGGCCACGGATCGCCCCACGCCGCCAGCCGAGTATTCAGACCCGGCGCTGCCAGGCGTGTCGGGCCTCATCACCGCCGCCGCTATTCGTGCGCCCTCTGCCTCCAACGCGCAGCCCTGGCAGGTGGAGAGCGGCCCCGATGCCATCACCATCCGGCTTGCCCCCGAACACACCTCGACACCAGACGTCGGTTTGCGCGCCAGCGCGGTCGCGCTCGGAGCGGCCTTCTTCAACGCCAAGGTAGCCGCTGCCGCCCAACAGGTGTTGGGGCCGGTGAGCCTGCTGAATGACGTTGGCGGCGTGCCGTTGCAGGCGACTCTGCAACTGTCTGACGGTGGTGATCGCGAACTCGCGGCACTCTATGAACCCATGCTGGCGCGTGAAACCAACCGCCGCCTCGGGACGTCGCGCCCGATTCCCGCCCACACGATCGAGCTGCTGCACACCGTCGCCGAACGCGAGGCAGCCCGACTGTACCTCGTGACCGAGCGCGACGACATCGCCGGTTTGGCAAACATTCTCGCCGCCGCCGACCGCACCCGCTACCTGACGCCGCGACTCCATGCAGAGATGGTTTCTGAGCTGCGCTGGCCCGGTGATCCCTGTCCCGACACCGGTATCGACGTGCTTAGCCTCGAACTCGACCCCGGCGATCTCGCCACGATCGACATCTTGAAGCGTCCGGACGTGATGGCTCACCTGGCGCAGTGGAATGCTGGAACCGCGTTGGGCGGGGACACTCGCCTTCGCGTGATGGCGAGCTCTGCCATAGCCGTCATTTCGGTGCCCGGGAGCAGCTTGACCGACTTTGCACGCGGCGGATCTGCCGCGGAGGCGGTGTGGATTACCGCACAGCAGCACGGGTTGGCTGTCCAACCCATCTCGCCGGTCTTCCTATACGCCCGCGATGACAAAGATCTCACCGAATTGTCGACGTCTTTCGCCGACGAACTGGGGAAACTGCAGCAAGAGTTCCGGAAACTCGTCCGCGTACCGGCCAGCACCTCCCCTGTCCTTGTGCTGCGATTCGCTGTCGGCGGCCCAGCTTCGGTGCGGAGCCGTCGCAGTCTCGACCGGGTTCGGTTGCCGTAGCGTCAATACCGGCTACCGTGTAGGGATGTCTAGCTCGCTGGACGACTTGGTCACAGCGGCGGCCGCCGAATTGATGGCGGCCACTGCTGGCAACTCTGTCGCTATAAGTGAACGGGTGCTCGGCAACTTGGTTGACCACTTTGGCGTGGACTTCGGATTCCTGCGCCACAACGACCACACGATCCATGCGACAGTGCTCGTCGCTGGATGGCCGCCACGCGAGTACATTCCCGACCCTGACCCGATCGGTGTCGTGTACTTCGCCGACGCCGACTCCGTCTTTGCCAGAGCCGAACACCTTAAAGAGCCGGACGTTTTGCGTCCCGATCCTGAGAACGCCGACTATCAGCAGAATATCGAGGAGGGCACGGGCGTCCCTGCCAGCTCGCTTGCTTGTGTGCCGCTGCTTTCCGGGGACGTCACCACCGGCATCCTGGGCTTCGTCAAGTTCGGCGACCGCGAATGGTTACCGCAGGAACTCAATGCGTTGCAAGCGGTTGCCACGCTATTCGCTCAGCTGCAGGCGCGCATCGTCGCCGAAGAGCGAGTCCGCTACCTGGCTGAACACGATGACCTCACTGGCCTGCTGAACCGCAGGGCGCTGATCGCCCACCTCGGCGAACGCCTGGCTGAGGGTCAGCCGGGTCAAGTCGCGGTGTTATTCCTCGATCTGGACCGTTTCAAGGTCGTAAACGAGCACCTCGGTCAGGACGCCGGCGACCGGTTCATCAAGGGTTTCGCCGAGCTGCTAGGTGAGGCCGCGGACGCGTCCTCGGTCACCGCCCGGCTCGGCGGTGACGAGTTTATAGTCGTGCCTTCTGCACCGATGGACACCGACAGCGCCGTCGCGTTTGCGCATTGGCTGCAGGACCGAGTTGACAAGCAGGTCGTGATCGACGGTGAGAAGCTCCGCCGTTCTGTCAGTGTCGGTGTCGCTCTCGGCGTACCGGGAAGCGATAGCACTTCGGAGCTTTTGCGTCGCGCCGATCAGGCCGCTCGGTCGGCCAAGGGTTCCGGCGGCGCCAAAGTAGGAGCTTTCAGCGCGGCGATGTCCGAACGGGACACGATCCGTAACGACATCGAATTGGAGCTGGAGACGTCCAACAGCGAGAACAGCGCCCTGGTGCTGCATTACCTGCCGGAGTTTGACATGCGTACCGGCGAGATCCGCGGGGCCGAGGCGCTCGTCCGTTGGCAACACCCAACTCGGGGGCTGCTGATGCCGGACTCCTTCATCGGGCTGGTCGAATCGATCAATCTGGCGGGGAAGCTCGGCCGTCTGGTAATGCGCTCGGCCTGTGCACAGTTCGGACAATGGAGCGCTGGCGGCGTGGGGCGCGATGCGGTGCTGCGGATCAACATATCGCCAATGCAACTCGTCGCGAACGACATTGTCGACACGGTCGCCAAAACCCTCGACGAGTTCGCTATCGATCCCGGCGCGGTATGTCTAGAGATCACCGAAAGGGTTGTGGTCCAAGAGATCGACACCACACGCCGGACACTTGACCGACTGAAGAAAATTGGTGTGGAGATCGCTATCGACGACTTCGGTACGGGCTACAGTGCGTTGACATATCTGAAGACTCTTCCGGTCGACATACTCAAGATCGACAGATCATTCGTCCGCGATCTCGGCACCGACACAAGGGATCTGGCGATCGTGCAAGCCATCGTCGCCTTAGCGCACGCTCTTGGACTTGAGGTCGTCGCGGAGGGCGTCGAGACTGCCGCCGCGGCCAGGGCACTCCTTGATTTGGGATGCCATCGGGCGCAGGGTTTTCTGCTGTCCCGTCCGGTGGATGCCGCTGCAATGGAGTCGCTGTTCGCCAGGCCCGTCGTACCAATGGACTTCTCGACGACGGGGGATTCGTCGCCTGATAATTCGGTTACATCCAACCGCCACGGGATCGGCAAGATCCCCTCGGGGAATGTCCACTCGCCCTAGGACGCAGCCGCTCGGTTGATTCTCACGCTTCACCGAAAAGAAGGGCTCCTGTCTCATATTGGCGGTGAAACTCTTGAGTCAGTTGCGTTGTTTCCTTGAGTATTTTGGCAACCTGTTCCGGTTCTGCATGATTGACGAAATCGCGCCGATCCCACCACATCATTTTTGTTTGGTAGCGCTCGTCTGGGTAGGGCGCCGCGGGAATGCTTGCTATCACCCCTCCGGACGAGCGCCACCGGTTCAGGACGTATGCGGCGGCTGTGGCCATGCAAAATTGAAGGTCAAGCAGAGCCATCATATGGAAACCGCTGCGGGCCAGAGCGGCGGCAACACAGCGATTCTGATCCGGATCGTCGGTCACCCATGCCGACTTCATCTCTAGGATACCGAACGGAACCCGGTCGGTGATCATATCGCTGACCGCTTGTTGGGCTGGCTGCCCTGCCCATTCGACGACCGCATGCGAGTCGTCGGCCGACTGCAGCGGGCCCTTGGCTCGCACACCCCCCACCATCTTTCCGGCGCGATCGATCACGGCAAAGAACATTTGGGTGTCGGCTCCGGTGCGCAGCGCGTCGACATCGAGAGCACACTCGACACCGTGTTTGCGATAGCTGCGACGCGCGCCGAGTGCATACTCGGCCCATAAGGCCGGATCAGTCGACGGTTGCGAAATGACCAACTCGCAGTCGATGTCCGGATCATGCCAGGTGAAGCTCTCCTCCAGGAGGAATTCCTCGACGCTTGTGGTATTCATCGAAATAACGGTCATTGGCATCCCTTCGTGCCAAGGGCGCCAACTTCCAGTTGGTAAATCTAGCGCCTTGAGTACGTTTAGGTGGGTTCTTGAGCCTTCTGCAAACCATGCCCCTCCTGGGTGGCACGTTTTACGAACCATGCCCCTGCTGGATACTAAAAGCGGGGTGGAACCTTTCTCATTGCCGAAATCCAGAACCAAGGAATGCAAAAAACGGCCGATCCTACCGATTGGTGATCATATTACAAATCTGGCCGTGGTCACATACCCGCACGGCGCGTGCCTAGCCGAAAACCGGGACTTCGTCAATGTGGCCAACTCGTGACCCTTCGCACCTTCAGCTCCCGACGGCGAACGTTGTGCTCCACAAACCGCACCGGAGGACCCCCGCAGTGCAAGGCTCAGGCTTGTTTGCTGGCCAAGGCGCACCGCCGGTCCGCAGTAGAGTTAACAGCCACTCTTCGTAACTGGCAGCAACCCTGTGAACGGCATGTGTTAGCCCCGGCGCCCTAGCTTGTCGGACCAAACGTCGAGAGAGGATCGTTCGCATCGGGAAGGTGAGGATTCGAATTCCTTAGCTCCATCGGGAGGGCACTGGAAAGGAACGCCCCGTTTACGCCGGTTTCGATCGTGTAGGCTTTAATCCCAGAGTTAGATCACGACCATCACGAAGCTTATCCGAGTCTGCTTAAAATAATATACGGAATGTTAAATCGGGCGCAGGCGATGTCGCTTGCATGTGGCCTGAACAGAATTTGAATGAGGCTTTTCTGTTGCGGGGCAACGGCCTGACCTGGCCTACGTTTCGGAGCTTGGAGCTGGGATATTGCAGCCAGTTCCGCGATCGGAGCATCACCATCGCGTCTATTCGGCAGTTGCAAGATAAACGGCGAACGTAAACGGTTTCCCTCATATACAAATGGTGGTGATAGCGAGCACGGGAATAGGAAACCTCGCCAGCGCGAGCAACGCGGACAACTGCTTAAAGCTGGTCATCGACGATTGGCTGTGATGCTGGTTTCGTCGTCGCTCCACGCTAATTTGGGCATAGCACATCAGCGATAGAAGAGCATTTCGTTCCACTCACTCGACTTCGGGATCCGGCGGCTGGTAGCGGGGGAACACGCCGGCAGGCGGCGGAAGGGCAGTGCCGGGCGCCAGCCGAGCGCCGATCGCGGCGAACGCCCGTTGGTCTTGCGGCTGCCCGAGCAGGTCCAGCATCGTGGCGGCCGACTCTGGCATCACCGGCTGGACCAGCAGCGCCGCGATGCGGACCGCCTCACAGGTGGTGTAGAGCACGGTGCGAAACCGCACCTGGTCGGCCTCGGATTCACTCTTGCGCAGCACCCACGGCTGCTGCGCCGAAAAGTACCTGTTCGCCGCTCCGAGCATCAGCCAGATCGCTTCCAGCGCCAAATGCATTGCCTGCCCGTCGAAACTCGGCGCGCACCCGCTCCAGCAAGCCGTCGGCCGTCGTCAGCAGCTCGGTGTCGGCGTCGGTGAACTCGCCCGGTTCGGGCACCACCCCGCCCAGGTTCTTGGCCACCATCGACAACGACCGTTGCGCCAGGTTGCCGAGCTCGTTGGCCAGATCGGTGTTGATCCGGTTGACGATCGCCTCTTCGCTGTAGCTGCCGTCCTGGCCGAATGGCACCTCGCGAAGCAGGAAATAGCGCACCTGGTCCAAGCCGAAGGTGTCGACCAGCGTCGCCGGGTCGACGATGTTGCCCACCGACTTGCTCATCTTCTCGCCGCGGTTGAGCAGGAACCCGTGCGCGAAAACCTTTCGCGGAAGCTCGATTCCGGCCGACATCAAAAACGCCGGCCAGTAGACGGCGTGAAATCGGATGATGTCCTTGCCGATCATGTGCAAATCGGCCGGCCAGTAGCGCTGGAACAAATCCGATTCGGTATCGGGGAAGCCGGCCCCGGTCAGGTAGTTGGTCAGCGCGTCGACCCAGACGTACATGACGTGGTCGGGATGATCGGGTACCTTGACTCCCCAGTCGAACGTCGTGCGCGAGATGGAGAAGTCCTCGCAGTCCGCCGGAGACGAAGCTGACCACCTCGTTACGCCGCACCTCAGGTGCGATGAAGTCCGGGTGGGCGTCGTAGTGGGCCAGCAACTTCTCGGTGTATGCCGACAGCCGAAAGAAGTACGTCTGCTCCTTCTCGCGCCAGGTCACCGGTGTTCCGGTTTCGACCGCGATACGGGTGCCGTCGTCGCGGAGTTCGGTCTCGGATTCGATGAAGAATCGCTCGTCGCGAACTGAGTACCAGCCCGAATAGGTGTCCAGATAGATGTCGCCGGCCGCCTCCATCCGGCGCCAGATCTCCTTGGACGCCTCGTGGTGGTCGGCGTCGGTGGTGCGGATGAACCGGTCGAAGGAGATGCCCAGCTTCTCCTGCATGCGCTGGAAGACGTCGGAATTGCGCCGCGCCAGTTCGGCGGTCGGAATGCCTTCGGCCGCCGCGGTTTCGGCGACCTTCAGGCCGTGCTCGTCGGTGCCGGTCAGGAACCGCACGTCGAATCCGTCGAGCCGCTTGAAGCGGGCGATCGCGTCGGTGGCGATGTACTCGTAGGCGTGACCGACGTGCGGCGCACCGTTCGGATACGCGATCGCGGTGGTGACGTAATAGGGCTTCATTGAGACCCCACCCTATGGCTTGCCCTCGTCCTCTCGCGCGAACCTATTGTGAGCGCGTGAGCTCCAACCGATCCGGTCGACGAGAAGCGCCGCCCGCACCGGAGCCGCTGGCGCCCCTGTTCGACGCCCACACCCACCTCGATGCCTGCGGTGCCCGCACCGCCGCCGACGTCGCTGCCATCGCTGACCGCGCCGAGGCGGTCGGCGTGATGGCGATGGTCACCATCGCCGATGACCTGGCCTCGGCGCGCTGGGTGACCCGGGCCGCCGAGTGGGATCCGCGGGTTTACGCGGCGGTGGCATTGCACCCGACCCGCGCGGACGCGCTCACCGATGCCGCCCGCGCCGAGATCGAGCAGTTGGCCGCCCACCCGCGGGTGGTGGCGGTCGGCGAGACCGGCATGGATCTGTATTGGCCGGGCCGGCTCGACGGCTGCGCCGAGCCGGGCGTGCAGCGCGAAGCGTTCGCCTGGCATATCGACCTGGCCAAGCGCTGCGACAAACCGCTGATGATCCACAACCGCGAAGCCGACGCCGAGGTGCTCGACGTGCTGCGGGCCGAGGGCGCCCCCGGCACGGTGATCTTTCACTGCTTTTCGTCGGACAGCGCGATGGCCCGCCCATGCGTCGACGCCGGTTGGTTGCTCAGCCTGTCCGGGACGGTGAGCTTTCGTAACGCTCGTGCCCTGCGCGAAGCCGTGCCGCTGATACCCGCAGAGCAGCTGCTGGTGGAGACCGATGCACCTTTTTTGACCCCGCATCCTTACCGGGGCGCACCGAACGAGCCGTACTGCCTCCCTTACACCGTGCGGGCTGTCGCTGAGCTGGTAGATCGGCCTGCCGAAGAGTTGGCACGAACCACCACTGGCAATGCTCGTCGGGTCTATGGGCTGGCCGGAAGACCGGTGTGAAAGTCGGCGTGATTTCCCTGACAAACATCGCGCGCGGGTTGCTCAACATTGGAGGGTTCGTTACCGTCTTGTGATCAAACGAGTGGGGCCTGCGGGCCCCTTATTGCCTATGTGGGTTGAAAAGGTCGCTGAAGTGGTTGCTGAGGGTCGAGGTCTGCGTGCGTTGAATGTACTGACGAAACTTCATCAAACCCCGTCACCGATGTTGCGGCTGGTCATCGGCGGCCTGCTGGTGGTCCTGGCGTTCGCCGGTGGCTTCGCGGTTTCTGCCAGCAAGACGGTGACGCTGACCGTCGACGGCACCGCGATGAGGGTGACGACCATGAAGTCGCGCGTGATCGACATCATCAAGGAGAACGGGTTCGCCGTCGACGGGCGCGACGATGTGTACCCCGCCGCCGATGCGCGGGTTCATAACGCCGACAACATCGTGCTGCGGCGCAGCCGGCCGCTGCAGATCTCGCTGGACGGCCAGGACATCAAGCAGGTGTGGACGACGGCGACCACCGTCGACGAGGCGCTCGCCCAGCTTGCGATGACCGACACCGCCCCCGCCGCGGCGTCTCGCGCCAGCCGGGTTCCGCTGGCCGGGATGGCCCTGCCGGTCGTCAGCGCCAAGACCGTCCAGCTCGACGACGGCGGCGCGATCCGCACCGTGCACCTGGCCGCGCCTAATGTCGCCGGGTTGCTCAACGTCGCCGGCGCGCCGCTGCTCGACAGCGACCAGGTGGAGCCGGGCGCGGCGGCGCCGATCATCGACGGCATGCAAATCCAGGTGACCCGTAACCGCATCGAGCGGATCACCGAGCGGATCCCGCTGCCGCCGACGTCGCGGCGCATCGAGGATCCGGAGATGAACATGAGCCGGCAGGTCGTCGAAGACCCGGGCAACCCGGGCACGCAGGACGTGACGTTCGCGGTGGCCATGGTCAACGGTGTCGAGACCGGCCGACTGCCGGTCGCCAACACCGTGATTGCGCCGGCCCGTGACGCTGTGCTGCGGGTCGGCGCCAAGCCCGGCACCGAGGTGCCCCCGGTGAGCAACGGATCCATCTGGGACGCCATCTCGAGTTGCGAGGCCGGCGGGAACTGGGCCATCAACACCGGTAACGGCTTCTACGGCGGTGTGCAATTCGACCAAGGCACCTGGGAGGCCAGCGGCGGCCTGCGGTTTGCCCCGCGTGCCGACCTGGCTACCCGGGAAGAGCAGATCGCCGTCGCTTCGGTGACGCAGGCGCGCCAGGGCTGGGGAGCGTGGCCAGTGTGCGGCGGAAGAGCCGGTGCGCGCTGACCATCCGGCTGCTCGGGCGCACCGAAATCAGGCGGTTGGCCAACGAACTCGACTTTCGGCCACGGAAATCGCTCGGCCAAAACTTCGTCCACGACGCCAACACGGTGCGCCGCATCGTTTCGGCCTCCGGGATCAGTCGGTCTGACCTGGTCCTGGAAGTCGGTCCTGGCCTCGGGTCGCTCACGTTGGCTTTGCTCGACCGCGGCGCCACGGTGATCGCCGTCGAGATCGACCCGGTGCTGGCGGATCGGCTGCCGCAGACCGTAGCCGAGCACTCCAACAGTGAGATCCAGCGACTGACTGTGCTGAACCGCGACGTCTTGTCGGTTCGCCGTGACGAGCTGGCACCCGGCCTGACACCGGGGCCGACAGCCCCAACAGCAGTAGTCGCCAATCTTCCGTACAACATCGCGGTGCCGGCGCTGCTGCATCTACTGGCCGAATTCCCGTCCATTCAGACGCTGACGGTGATGGTGCAGGCCGAAGTCGCCGAACGGCTGGCCGCCGAGCCGGGAGGCAAGGAATATGGCGTGCCCAGCGTCAAGATGCGGTTCTACGGACGGGTTCGCCGCTGCGGCATGGTGTCGCCGACCGTGTTCTGGCCGATTCCCCGCGTCTATTCGGGGCTGGTGCGCATCGATCGGTATCCGACTGCGCCGTGGCCCACCGACGAAGTCTTTCGCCAGCAGGTTTTCCAATTGGTCGACATCGCATTCGCGCAGCGGCGCAAGACATCTCGCAATGCATTCCTGGAGTGGGCGGGCTCGGGCAACGAGTCGGCGAATCGGTTGCTCGCCGCCAGCATCGACCCTTCCCGTCGCGGTGAGACGTTGTCCGTCGACGACTTCGTGCGGCTGCTGCAACGTTCCGCCGATCCCGGCGTCAGCCAGCTGACCGTGAACTGACCGAAGTTCCGGGGCCTTTCTGGGCCTCGTGACGCCTGGTTCGCCTGGTGCAGCGATAGTCTGCTGCGGTGTCCGCTTCTGACGGCAGCACCGCCGCGCAGTGGGTGCCCACCGGGTCGGTCACCGTTCGGGTGCCCGGAAAGGTGAACCTCTATCTGGCGGTCGGCGATCGCCGCGACGACGGCTATCACGAGCTGACGACCGTTTTTCATGCCGTCTCGCTGCTGGACGAGGTGACGGTGCGCAACGCCGATGTGCTGTCCCTCGAACTCGTCGGCGAGGGCGCCGACAAGCTGCCCACTGACGAACGCAACCTCGCCTGGCAGGCGGCCGAGCTGATGGCCGAACACGTCGGCCGCGCACCGGATGTTTCGATCATGATCGACAAATCCATTCCGGTGGCCGGCGGGATGGCCGGTGGCAGCGCGGATGCCGCGGCGGTGCTGGTCGCGATGAACTCGTTGTGGGAGCTCAACGTGCCCCGCCGCGATCTGCGCGTGCTCGCCGCGCGGCTGGGCAGCGACGTGCCGTTCGCGCTGCACGGTGGCACCGCGTTGGGCACCGGCCGCGGCGAGGAGCTGGCCACCGTGTTGTCCCGGAACACCTTCCACTGGGTGCTGGCGTTCGCCGACAGCGGGCTGTCCACTCCGGCGGTGTTCGGCGAGCTGGACCGGCTCAGGGCGGACGGAGATCCGCCCCGGCTCGCCGAAGCCGGGCCGGTGCTGGCGGCACTGGCGGCGGGCGATCCCGAGCAGCTGGCGCCGCTGCTGGGCAATGAATTGCAAGCGGCCGCGGTGAGCCTGAAACCGACGCTGCGGCGTGCGCTGGACGCCGGGGTGGACGCGGGTGCACTGGCGGGCATTGTGTCCGGCTCAGGCCCGACGTGCGCGTTTCTGTGCGCCTCGGCGGCCTCGGCCGTCGATGTCGGCACCCAGCTGTCGGGGGCCGGGGTCTGCCGCACCGTTCGGGTCGCCAGCGGACCGGTGCCCGGTGCCCGTGTCGTGCCAGCCCCCACTGAAGTGTGAAATGAAACTCACGTCTCGCAAGAGTTTGGCAGTTACTTAAGGGGAGTTTAAGATATCTCGCGGTGACGATTAGCGGTGAGCAAGAGCGCGTGGCTTCGTCGTCCGCCGGTCGCCCCGGTGGACGGCCCGGCCATGCTGCTGCTGATTGGGCAACCGAACGCGAGGTTGCTGGCTCATCGCCATTTCGAGACATAACTTTTCCCGAATTGTGCTCACGCGCCTGCTACACAGCGGCGCCTGGCAGGTGGACTATGAAATCCGGTGCCTTGGGGCAACTGCCGGAACCGAGGAGGCTTTCGTGAGCAGGTTTACCGAGACGATGTTCCGCAATGCCCGGGAGGGCTCCAAGGGCATGGTGACCGGCGAGCCGCACGCCCCCGTTCGGCAAACCTGGCGCGAGGTGCATCGAGCGGGCGCGTCGGGTCGCCGGAGGGCTGCAAGCCGCCGGAGTGGGCCACGGCGACGCGATCGGCGTGCTGGCCGGAGCGCCGGTAGAGATCGCCCCGACCGCTCAGGGTCTGTGGATGCGCGGCGCCAGCCTGACCATGCTGCACCAGCCCACCCCGCGCACCGACCTGGTGCGTCTGGGCCGAGGACACCATGACCGTCATCGACATGATCGAGGCCAAGGCCGTCATCGTCTCCGAGCCGTTCCTGGTGGCGATCCCGGTGCTGGAGGAGAAGGGCATCAAAGTCCTCACCGTTGCCGACCTGCTCGCGGCGGAGCCGATCGACCCCATCGAGATCGGCGAGGACGACCTGGCGCTGATGCAGCTGACGTCCGGTTCGACGGGATCTCCCAAGGCCGTTCAGATCACCCACCGCAACATCTACTCCAACGCCGAGGCGATGTTCATCGGCGCCGAGTACGACGTCGACAAGGACGTCATGGTCAGCTGGCTGCCCTGCTTCCACGACATGGGCATGGTCGGCTTCCTCACCATCCCGATGTACTTCGGCGCCGAGCTGGTCAAAGTCACGCCGATGGACTTCCTGCGCGACACGCTGCTGTGGGCCAAGCTGATCGACAAGTACAAGGGCACCATGACCGCGGCGCCCAATTTCGCCTACGCGCTGCTCGCCAAGCGGCTGCGCCGGAACGCCGAGCCCGGCGACTTCGACCTGTCGACGCTGCGTTTCGCGCTGTCCGGCGCCGAACCCGTCGAACCCGCCGACGTCGAGGACCTGCTCGACGCGGGCAAGCCGTTCGGCCTGAGCCCGTCGGCGATCCTGCCGGCCTACGGCATGGCCGAGACGACCCTGGCCGTGTCCTTCTCCGAATGCAATGCGGGCTTGGTGGTCGACGAGGTCGATGCGGACCTGCTGGCCGCGCTGCGCCGCGCGGTTCCCGCCACCAGAGGCAACACCCGTCGGCTGGCATCGCTGGGACCGCTGCTCAAGGACCTGGAGATCCGCGTTGTCGATGAGGACGGCACGATCTTGCCGTACCGCGGTGTGGGCGTCATCGAGTTGCGTGGCGAGTCGCTGACCCCTGGCTACCTCACGATGGGCGGGTTCATGCCGGCTCAGGACGAGCAGGGTTGGTACGACACCGGCGACCTCGGCTACCAGATGGAGAACGGCCACGTCGTGGTGTGTGGTCGCGTCAAGGACGTCATCATCATGGCCGGCCGCAACATCTACCCGACCGACATCGAGCGGGCGGCAGGCCGGGTCGAAGGCGTGCGTCCGGGTTGCGCGGTGGCCGTGCGACTCGACGCGGGACATGCGCGGGAGACTTTCGCTGTCGCGGTCGAGTCGAACGCTTTCGAAGACCCCACCGAGGTGCGCCGCATCGAACACCAGGTGGCGCACGAGGTGCTCAAAGAGGTCGATGTGCGACCCCGCAACGTGGTGGTACTCGGTCCCGGGACCATCCCGAAGACCCCGTCAGGCAAGCTGCGCCGGGCCAACTCGGTCCCGCTGGTCACCTAACAACGCCGAGCAGACGCGAAAGCACCTCGACACGCCGTGTACGAGGTGCTTTCGCGTCTGCTCGCGGGCAAATCAGGCGAGCTGCTTCTCGGCGTAGAGGCGAGCCCATTCCTTGCGCGGGCGGATGGAGACGTCGACATCGGCGCCCTTGGCGCGTAGCGCGCCGACGGTGGCCTGCTCCTTCGGGGTCCGGGCGAACGGGTCCCAGCTGAAGAACCGGCAGGAATTCTGCCAGGTGATCTTGTTGATGTCGCCGTCGTCGGCACCGGCCGCGTTGAGTTCGGCGAGTACCTGCTCGGGGGCGTCGGGCCAGAAACAGTCGGAGTGCGGGTAGTCGCACTCCCACGCGATGATGTCGATGCCGATTTCGTGCCGCAGCTTCAGCGACGTCTTGTCGGTCACGTAGCAGGCCAGCGAATGCTCGCGGAACACGTCGCTGGGCAGCTTCTTGCCGAAGTCGCGGCGCAACCACTTCTGGTTGGTGTAGTGCCGGTCGCTGCGGTCCAGATAGAACGGAATCCAGCCGATGCCGCCCTCGGAAAACGCGAACTTCAGGTCCGGGTAATTGCGCATCGCCGGGCCCCACAACAGGTCCTGCGCGCACATCGCCGAGACCTGGGTGGCCAGGATGATCAGGTTGTCGATGGGCGCGTTGGGCGCCATGCTGATCGCCCCGAAGCCCGTGCCGATGTGCAGACACATCACCACGTTCTGGTCGGACAACGTCCGGAACACCGGACCCCAGTAGTCCTCGTCGTGGTAGCTGGGCAGGCCTTCCAGATGCGGCAATTCCGGCATGGTGACGGCCCGACAGCCCTTCGCGGCGACACGGCGGATCTCGGCGCACATGGCCTCGGGGTTCCACGTCGGCAGGACGGCGATCGGGATGAAGCGATCCGGATAAGCCCCGGCCCAATCGTCGATGTGCCAGTCGTTGTAGGCCGACACCATGACCAGCGTGACCTCCTCGCGGTGCATGTTGAGGTGGCGGGCCGAGAAACCGGCGAACGTCGGGAAGCACATCGACGCGAGGATGCCGTTGCGGTTCATGTCGCGGACGCGCTCGTGGACGTCGTAGACGCCGGGGCGCATCTCCGCGAAGCCGGCGGGGTCACGGCCCCACTCCTCGGCCGGCCAGGACACCACCGCGTTCAATCCGCTGACGCCCTGCGGCCTGCCCTGGTACATCCATTGGTCGACGCCTTTGTCGTCGGTGACGACGACCGGTGCCTCGTCGACGTATTTGGCCGGGACATGGCGAACGAACATATCCGGCGGCTCCACCACGTGGTCGTCGATACTCACCAGGATCAGGTCGTCGGTGTTCACTATTCAAACTCCTCGATGCTTACTCGGCGCAAATCACCACGCGTGGACGCGGTTCTGGGCCGACTCTAGCCCCAGTTCGATGAGCAACTCGGTGGCGTCGGCGGCCTGCTCGCAGATCGTGGGAACCTCGGCGCGCTCGGTCGCGCTGAAGGTCTCCAGCACGAACGCGGCCGGGTCCCTGCGTCCGGGCGGGCGGCCGATACCGATGCGTACTCGCTGAAAGTCCTTGGTACCCAGCGCGGTCGCTGCCGAGCGCAGCCCGTTATGCCCGCCCTCGCCGCCACCGAGCTTGAGCCGGATGCGGCCGAAGTCGATGTCGAGATCGTCGTGGATGACGACTATGTCAGCCGGGGGCACCGAGTAGAACTTCGCCAGCGGGCCGACCTGGCGACCGGACTCGTTCATGTAGCAGCGCGGCTTGGCCAACACAACCGCATGCCCGGCCAACCGCCCGGTGACGATTTCGGCACCGGAACGCTTGTGCGTCTTGAATTTCGAGCCCAGCCTGGCGGCAAGCACGTCGGCAACCATGAACCCCACGTTGTGCCGGGTACGGGCGTAGTTCTCTCCCGGGTTGCCCAGGCCGACCACTAGAAGCGGTTCGGCCACGTCGCGACCCGTCTACTCGGACTCGTCCGCGCCAGACTCGTCCCCGCCAGCGTCGGCGCCCGCTTCGTCGGAGGCCGCGGGGCCACTGGCGCCCGAACCCTCCTCCTGGAGGTCGGCGGCGGTCGGCGCGTTCACCACATTGACCACCAGCAGATCCGGGTCGGAAATCAGGTTGACGCCTGCAGGCAGCGGGACCTGTGCGGCTGTGAATTGGGTTCCCGGCGCAGCGCCCTCGACAGAGACCGTCAGCTGCTCGGGAATCGACATCGCCTCGGCCTCGATCTCGATGGTGTTGGTCTCCTGGGTGACCAGAGTGTCGGGTGCGGCGTCGCCCTCGACGACGACGGTGACCTCTACGACGACCTTCTCGCCGCGACGCACGACCAGCAGGTCGGCGTGCTGAATGCTGCGGCGGATCGGGTGGATGTCGAGCGCTTTGGTCAATGCCAGCTGTTCGGTACCGGCGATGTCGAGCACCAGCACTGCGTTGGTGCCCGAGTGCCGGAGCACGGTCGCGAAGTCGCGCCCAGGCAGTTCCAGGTGCTGTGGATCGGCGCCGTGACCGTAGAGGACGGCGGGAATCTTGCCGTCGCGGCGGGCTCGCCGGGACGCGCCTTTGCCGGTCTCGGTTCGCACCGTGACCTTCAGTGCGTTGCCTGCTGATTTAGCCATTGTGTCGCTCCTGTGTGCTCGGCGCCTAGTTCTGGGGCACGGCCAGGATCGCGACAATCTGTCGGTCCCCGTCGATAACGGTGCTGGCTAGCCTGCCAATCACCCTCGCCGTGACGCTCGGTCAGGGTAGCGCATCTGGACCTCCGAGCAGAAATTTGGGCGCAACCGTCACAACTGCCACATGCGTCTCTGGCGAGGGCGAGACTCTGTCTGCCCACCTCCGCGCGACAACATTGAGCCGCAGCGCGGGCGTCCACCCGCCCGGCCCCGCGAGCGTACGTGCACCGCGAAAAATCGGGAATCGCAGTGTGCATACGCTCGCGGCGAAGGGACCCTCAGAGTGGATATTTAGTGGCCGTGAGCTGCTCGGATAGCTCCCACAGCGCGGCTGCGGTAGCTGCGTTTTGCGCCGCCCCGGAGCGTCCGACTGGCTGGGTGCGGCCGAGAAATTTGTATCGCGGGCCGACGTACGTGTTGCCCGGCAAGTCCTGCGACGCCGCGTACAGCGTCTGCCGGGCGCCGAATGCGGCGTCGGTGGCCACCACCCGGGTTGCGGCTGACATCAGCTCATCGCCGAATTTGTTTCCCGACTGCCCTTGCAGATTGGTGTGCGAATAGCCGGGATGGGCCGCCAGCGCGCGCAGCGGCGAACCCGAGGCTTCGAGGCGTCGCTGCAGCTCGCTGGTGAACAGCAGGTTGGCCAGCTTCGATTGACCGTACGCCGGCCAGGACGAGTATCGCCGGGTCTTCCAGTTCAGGTCGTCGAGGCTGATGCGGCCGATCCGGTGCATCTCCGACGACACCGTGACGACCCGATCGGAGAGCTTGGGCAGCAGCAGGTTGGTCAGCGCGAAATGACCGAGATGGTTGGTGCCGATCTGGCTCTCGAAGCCGTCCACGGTGAGCGCGAACGGGGTGGCCATGATGCCGGCGTTATTGATCAGGACGTCGACTTTGGCTATCCCGTCGGCGAACTGGCGCACCGAGGTCAGATCCTGCAGGTCGAGTTGCCGCACCTCGACATCACCGGTCATCTCCTTAGCGGCGGCCTCACCTTTCGCTGTGTTGCGGACCGCCAGGATGACCTTGGCGCCATGTCCAGCCAGCTCGCACGCGGTCACCGCGCCCAGCCCACTATTGGCGCCTGTGACGATGGCGGTGCGCCCGGCGAACGAGGGGAGATCTGCAGCAGTCCAATCAGTCATACCTCCCAGTGTCTCTTAGTGGCCGGGGTCGAACTCCAGCGGGATGGCTGAGTTAAAGCGCCGCGAGACTGCAACTAGCAGCGGCGTTACTCGAGAAATAGGTAGGCAGTGACAGTCTCGCGGTGATTACTTGGCGGCGACGACGAATCCGCGGATGATCGCCTCGATGCCGGTTGACTGCGCGACCGCCTGATCCGCCAGACTGCTGATGGTCAGCTGAACCAGATAACGCTGCTTGGCGGGCGCCGATCCGGTGGGGATGACGATTCGGTTCCAGCTGTGCAGACGCGTGTTGTCGAGGTCGTAGCTGCCCTGGATCATCGACGACGGAAATCCGTTGAAATCTGCCGTCGAATTGTCCAGCTGGGTGAAGTTCTCGAAAAGCTGGGCATCGTCGTTGCCATGCTTGACGACCTGGGCGGCGTCGAAGTCCCCACGCAGCATGAACACGACAAGCCTCGCCGTCGGATACTTGCCGCCCTTGGAGAGAATCACCGTCTCCGGCGTGATATTCGGACTGGTGAACGGCGACCATCCCGGTGGCGTCGGTATCGACACCGTCAGATCAGTCAGCGAACTCGGCGCCACCTGCTTTCCGGTGACGCCGATGCTTTCCAGATACTGCGACAGGGGGACCGGCTTTTCGGTAGCCGTGGTAGTGGTGGCCGCGGTTGTCGAACTCTTTGCCAAGATCGATTGGTAGTCAGGGGGTTTCGGTGCGCAGGCAATCGCAGACGTCGTCAGCGCCACGACCGCGAGCAGCTTGATTGCCCGTGCCGTCACAGAATCTCGCGGACCGCGTCGATCGGTCGAGCCAGCCGGGTTCCCTTCGGCGTGACGACAAACGGCCGTTCGATCAGGATCGGGTGTTCGGCCATGGCGTCGAGCAGCTGGTCATCGGTTGCGTCGGCGAGGTTGAGCTCGGTGTAGAGCGATTCACGTTTACGCACTGCGGTGCGGACCTCGATACCCGCGTCGGCGATCATGCCCGCCAGCTCATCCCGCGCTGGCGGGGTCTTCAAGTACTGGACAATGGTGGGTTCAATACCGTTTTCGCGCAACAACTCCAGCGTCTTACGCGAGGTGCTGCACTTGGGGTTGTGGTAGATGACCGCCGTAACCGGCTTTGCGGCCATCTACGCGTCTCCGTCGAATAGTCCTGTGACTGAGCCGTTTTCGAAGACAGCGCGAATGGTGCTGGCCAGCAGCGGGGCGATGGACAGAACCGTGAGCTGGGGGAAGCGCTTCTCTTCGCCGATCGGGAGTGTGTTCGTGACGATCACCTCCCGTGCGCCGCACGCGGCCAGTCGCTCGGCGGCCGGGTCAGACAGCACGCCGTGCGTCGCCGCCACGATGACGTCATTGGCGCCGTCTTCAAGCAGCAGCTTCACCGCGCCGGCAATGGTGCCGCCGGTGTCGATCATGTCGTCGATGAGGACACAGGTACGGCCCGCGACTTCGCCCACCACGCGGTTGGAGACGACCTGGTTTGGCACCCGCGGGTCACGCGTCTTGTGAATGAACGCCAGCGGAACGCCGTCCAATGCGTCGGCCCACTTCTCGGCGATGCGCACCCGGCCCGAGTCGGGTGAGACAACCACCATGTTGCCGTCGGGGTAGTTGTCCTTGATATAGCCGGTCAGCAGGTTCTGCCCGCGCATGTGGTCGACGGGCCCGTCGAAGAAACCCTGGATCTGATCGGTGTGCAGGTCGACGGTCACGATCCGGTCGGCTCCCGCCGTCTTGAGCAGGTCGGCGACCAGTCGCGCCGAAATCGGTTCGCGGCCGCGGTGCTTCTTGTCCTGCCGGGCGTAGGGGTAGAACGGCATGACGGCGGTGATCCTCTTGGCGCTGCCCCGCTTGAGCGCGTCGATCATGATCAGCGATTCCATCAGCCAGCGGTTGACCGGTGCCGGGCACGACTGCAAGACGAACGCGTCGCACCCGCGAACCGATTCGTCGAAACGCACGAAGATCTCGCCGTTGGCGAACTCCCGTGCCGTCTGCGCGGTGACGTGGACGTCGAGTTCTTTAGCAACCTGTTCGGCCAGCTCCGGATGCGCACGGCCGGAGAAGAGCATTAAGTTTTTGCGGTTATCGGTCCAGTCGTGGCTCAACGTGCCGCCCTCGCCGTATCGGGGGATTGGATGACTCATCGTAAGGCCTGGTTGCCAGACAGCGAATTCATGATGGCTAATCGAGCTCGGATGTCTTAGCGGGGTTTTCGTGGGCCTGGTTGGCCTTCTCAGCAGCCTCGGCGGCCGCGCTGCCCGGCCGCTTGCGCGCAACCCAGTCTTCGATATTGCGTTGTGGGCCCGCGGACACCGCCAGCGCCCCCGGCGGGACATCGTCGCGTACTACGGTGCCCGCGCCCGTGTACGCCCCATCGCCGATGGTAACCGGAGCCACGAACATGGTGTCCGAGCCGGTGCGCACGTGGGAGCCGACAGTGGTGCGCTGTTTGGACGTGCCGTCGTAGTTGACGAACACGCTCGACGCACCGATATTGCTGTGTTCGCCGATGTCGGCGTCGCCGACATAGGTCAGATGCGGAACCTTGCTGCCGGCACCGATGGTGGAATTTTTGGTCTCGACGAACGCACCGAGCTTGCCGTCGGCACCCAGCGCGGTGCCGGGCCGCAGGTAGGTGAACGGGCCGACGTTGGCGCCGGCACCGATCGACGACGACGTGGCGTGGCTGCGGACCACGGAAGCGGTGTCACCGACGGTGACGTCGGTCAGCGTGGTGTCCGGGCCGACGACGCAGCGCCCACCGATCTGGGTTCGGCCGAGCAGCTGGGTTCCGGGGTGGATCACGGTGTCGCGGCCGATCGTCACGTCGACGTCGATCCAGGTGGTGGCCGGATCGATGATGGTGACGCCGGACATTTGGTGGGCGGCCACGATCCGGCGGTTGAGTTCGGCGCCCAGCTGGGCCAGCTGGACGCGGTTGTTGACGCCGGCCACCAACGCGCTGTCGTCGACGTTCTGCGCGCGTACGGTCTCGCCGTCCCTGCGCAGGATGGAGACGACGTCGGTGAGGTAGAGCTCCTGCTGGGCGTTGTTGGAGCTCAGCCGGCTCAGTGCCGACCGCAACGCGGCGATGTCGAAGGCGTAGACGCCGGCGTTGACTTCGCGGATCTCGCGTTGCGAGGGCGTCGCGTCGGTGTGTTCCACGATCGCCATCACTTCGTTGTCCTGGGTCCGCAGGATGCGGCCGTACCCGGAGGGGTCGGTGAGCATCGTGGTCAGCACCGTCACCGCGGCCGATGCGGCGCTGTGGGTGGCGATCAGATCGGCCAGGGTGTCCGCGTCCAGCAGCGGGGTGTCGCCCGAGGTGACGACGACGATGCCGGCGTAGTCGTCGGGCAGCGCGGACAGGCCGCAAAGGACGGCGTGACCGGTACCGCGTGGCCGGTCCTGCAGCGCGACGTCGATGGTGCGTCCAAGGGCGTTGGCCAGCTCGGCGACCAGCGGCGCGATGCGCTCGTGGTCGTGGCCGAGCACAACGACCAGATGTTGTGGCGCCACCTTGGTGATCGCATGCAGCGAATGGGACAACATGCTGCGACCGGCGATGGTGTGCAGCACCTTCGGGGTGTCTGACCGCATCCGGCTGCCGGGCCCGGCCGCCAGGACCAGGACTGCGGTGTCACCACGAAACGTCATGCCGTCAAGGGTGTCATTTCACCTGCACCGGACGCAAAAAACCAAAGCTCCGTCGCCAGGACTCGAACCTGAACTATCTGAACCAAAATCAGAAGTGCTGCCGATTACACCACGACGGATTGCGTGCCCTCGACCCGCTGACGGGCCGCGCCACAAACTCTAGATGCTACGCGGGCCGGTCGTCGTGCCCGGCAACCGGACATCACGGATACCCTGATTGGCGTGGCCGCGCCGGATAAAGAACCCGAAAGGAAGTGCGGGCACCGCGCGCCCGGATGACCGGCAGCGAGCGCCGACAGCAACTCATCGGCATCGCGCGCTCGCTGTTCGCCGAACGCGGCTACGAAGGCGCCTCCATCGAGGAGATCGCCCAGCGCGCAAACGTGTCCAAGCCGGTTGTCTACGAGCATTTCGGCGGCAAAGAGGGCCTGTACGCCGTGGTGGTCGACAGGGAGATGTCGGCGCTGCTGGACGGCATCACCTCGTCGCTGACCAATAACCGGTCCCGGGTGCGCGTCGAGCGCGTGGCGCTGGCGTTGCTCACCTACGTCGAGGAGCGCACCGACGGGTTCCGGATCATGATTCGCGACTCGCCGGCGTCGATCAGCTCGGGCACCTACTCCAGCCTGCTCAACGACGCCGTCAGCCAGGTCAGCTCCATCCTGGCCGGCGACTTCGCCCGCCGCGGCCTGGACCCGGACCTGGCACCGCTGTACGCCCAGGCACTGGTGGGCTCGGTGTCGATGACCGCGCAGTGGTGGCTCGATACCCGGGAGCCCAAGAAAGAAGTGGTCGCCGCGCACCTGGTCAACCTGATGTGGAATGGCCTGACCCACCTGGAAGCCGATCCTCGGCTGCAGGACGAGTAGGTCGCGCCTAAGCAGACTATTTCTGGGACAACCGGGGCGTCTACGACATCGGCACCCGCATTATGTATCCCTGGAATACGATGCCCTGGAACTAACCCCGGTCCGTTACCCGCAGTCGCGGGATAGCAGGTCGGCGATGGTTTCGCGGCGGACCAGTTCGCGTGCCCGACCGTCCTTTACCGCCACCACCGGCGGTCGGCCGACCATGTTGTAGTTCGACGCCATGCTGTGGTGATAGGAGCCGGTGCAGGCCACGGCGAGCAGGTCGCCGGGGTGCAGGTCCGCCGGGAGCTCGATATCGCGGGCGATCTCGTCGCCGGCCTCGCAGTGCCGGCCGGCCACGGTGACGCGCTGCTTGACTCCCAGTGGATGCCGGTTCGCCAGCGCCACCGTGTATTGCGCGCCGTACAACGACACCCGCGGGTTGTCGCTCATTCCGCCGTCGACCGCAACGAAGGTGCGCCCGCCCGGTTGCGTCTTGACCGAGCACACCCGGTACAGGGTGACGCCGGCCCGGCCGCTGATGCCCCGACCGGGCTCGACCACGATGGTCGGCCGGGGGAAATGTTCGGCGGCGCAGGCCTCGTCCAATGCGTCCTCGATGACGTCGGCCAGCTCGTCGAGGTTGAGTTCCCGATCACCGGGGATATAGGGGATCGCGTGGCCACCGCCGATGTTGAGTTCGGTCAGGATGACTCCGTGCCTGGCGCGGATGTCGGCCATGGCGGCGATCATCCGGCGAATCGCCTCGCCGTACAGCGCCGGATCGGTCACCTGCGAGCCGATATGGCAGTGCAACCCGACCAGGTCGAGGATGGGATGCGCCAGCACCCGGTTTACCGCGTCGGCGGCGTGCCCCTGTGCGAGGGTGAAGCCGAACTTCTGGTCGCTGATACCGGTGGTAATCGCGCGGTGTCCGTGGATGTCGATGTCCGGGGTCACCCGGATGAGCACCGCGCTGCCGCCGGCGGGCCAGACCCGCGACGTAGGCGATCTCGATGTTTGAGTCCAGCACGATGCGCCCAACCCCGACCCGCACCGCGTCGAGTATTTCGTCAGACGATTTCGCGTTGCCGTGCATGACGATGCGGGACGGTTCCACCCCGCCGGCCAGGGCAACGGCGAGCTCACCGGCTGAGCAGACGTCGACGCCCAGGCCCTCTTCGTGCGCCCAGCGCGCCACCGCGGTGGTCAGCAGCGACTTTCCGGCGTAGACGATCTCGGACTCCGCGCAACGCGCGGCGGTAGCGGCGGGCGCGGTCCCGGAAGTCGGTTTCGTCGATCACGTAGGCCGGGGTGTGGAACTCGTCGGCGATGTCGCTGAGGGGCACGCCGCCCACGCACAGCCGGCCGCTCTCGTCGGAGTGCGTGGTGACGGGCCAGATCGCCGGATCGAACCGTCGGGGGGCCGCGCGACCAAGAGACGGCAGGATGTCGAGCAATGTCATGACCCCAACGTGCGCCCGGGCGGAGCTCGGGCGCCGCATTCCTTACGATCCCTTGACGACCCCCGGCTCAATATTGACGACGTTCGGCGCTCCTCGATGGCCCCTTAGAATGGCGGCATCATGACCGCACCGGGGCCGGCTCGCCCAGAAACCCCGATCGCGGGGCTCGTTGAATTGGCGCTGACGGCGCCGACCCTCCAGCAGCTCATCGAGTCCAGCTCGGGAGTACCCGCCGAATTGAGCCTGGTCGGCCCGGCCAGTGCGCGGCTGTTCGTGGCCAGTGCGCTGGCACAGCAGGGTTCCTTGCTGGTGGTCACCGCCACCGGGCGCGAAGCCGACGACCTCGCCGCTGAACTGCGCGGTGTTTTCGGCAGTGCGGTGGCCGTCTTCCCGTCCTGGGAAACGCTGCCGCACGAGCGGCTGTCTCCCGGCGTCGACACCGTCGGCACCCGCTTGATGGTGCTGCGCCGGCTGGCCTATCCCGACGACGCCCGGCTGGGCCCGCCGCTGCGGGTGGTGGTGACCGCGGCGCGCTCGTTGCTGCAGCCAATGGCGCCGCGGCTGGGTCACCAGGAACCGGTCACCTTGCACGTCGGTCAAGAGATCGGCTTCGAAGAAGTGATCGCCCGGCTGGTCGAGCTGGCATATACCCGGGTGGACATGGTCGGCCGGCGCGGCGAGTTCGCCGTCCGCGGCGGGATTCTCGACATTTTCGCCCCGACGGCCGAGCACCCGGTGCGTGTTGAGTTCTGGGGTGACGAGGTCACCGAGATGCGGATGTTCGCGGTCGCCGATCAGCGCTCCATCCCGGAAATCGAGGTCGAGACGCTGGTCGCGGTGGCCTGCCGCGAACTGCTGCTCACCGACGACGTGCGGGCGCGGGCCGCCGAGTTGGTCGCACTGGCGGCCGCGCGGGGTCAGACAGGGGAAGCTGCCATCACCGGCAGCGTCACCGACATGCTGGCCAAGCTGGCCGAGGGCATCCCGGTCGACGGGATGGAGGCGCTGCTGCCGGTGCTGCGGCCCGACGATCACGCGCTGCTGGTCGAACAGCTGGCCGAGGGAACGCCGGTGTTGGTCTGCGACCCGGAAAAGGTGCGCACCCGGGCCGCCGACCTGATCAAGACCGGCCGCGAATTCCTCGAGGCGTCCTGGTCGGTGGCCGCGCTGGGTACCGACGCGCCCGTCGACGTCGACAGCTGGGCGGATCGGGCTTCGCCGAGCTGGACGACGTGCGGGCCGCGGCGGCCCGGTCCGGCCATCCGTGGTGGACGTTGAGCCAGCTCAGCGACGAAGTCGGCGATCGAGCTCGACATCCGGGCCGCGCCGTCGGCGCGGGGTCATCAGCACGACATCGACTCCATCTTTGCGATGCTGCGCGCCCATGTCGCGACCGGCGGGTACGCGGTGATGGTCGCGCCGGGAACCGGCACCGCGCATCGGGTGGTGGAGCGGCTGGCCGAATCCGACACCCCGGCCGCGATGCTGGACGCCGGGCGCCGCTCCCCAAAGTGGTGTCGTCGGGGTGCTCAAGGGTCCGCTGCACGGCGGCGTTGTGATACCCGGCGCCAACCTGGTCGTCATCACCGAAGCCGATCTGACCGGCAGCCGGGCCACGGCCGTCGACGGCAAGCGGCTCGCGGCCAAGCGCCGCAACACCGTCGACCCGCTGGCGCTGACGGCCGGTGACCTGGTGGTGCACGATCAGCACGGCATCGGGCGGTTCGTCGAGATGGTCGAGCGCACCGTTGGTGGCGCACGGCGCGAATACCTGGTGCTGGAGTACTCGTCCAGCAAGAAGGGCCAAGCGGCTGACAAGCTCTATGTCCCAATGGATTCCCTGGATCAGCTGTCGCGGTACGTCGGCGGCCAAGCCCCGGCGCTGAGCAAGCTGGGCGGCAGCGACTGGACCAACACCAAGACCAAGGCCCGCCGCGCGGTGCGCGAGATCGCCGGCGAGCTGGTCTCGCTGTACGCCAAGCGGCAGGCCAGCGCCGGATACGCGTTCGGACCGGACACCCCCTGGCAGGCCGAGATGGAGGACGCGTTCGGCTTCACCGAGACCGTTGACCAGCTCACCGCGATCACCGAGGTCAAGGCCGACATGGAGAAGCCGGTGCCGATGGACCGGGTGATCTGCGGCGACGTCGGCTACGGCAAGACCGAGATCGCGGTGCGCGCGGCGTTCAAAGCGGTTCAGGACGGCAAACAGGTCGCCGTGCTGGTGCCCACCACCCTGCTGGCCGACCAGCATCTGCAGACCTTCCGCGACCGGATGGCCGGGTTCCCGGTGACGGTCAAGGGCTTGTCCCGGTTCACCGACCCCGCCGAGTCCCGCGCCGTGATCGACGGCATGGCCGACGGGTCGGTGGACATCGTGATCGGCACGCATCGCCTGCTGCAGACCGGGCGTGCGCTGGAAGGATCTGGGCCTCGTCGTGGTCGACGAGGAGCAGCGGTTCGGCGTCGAGCACAAGGAGCACATCAAGTCGCTGCGCACCCACGTCGACGTGCTGACCATGAGCGCCACCCCGATCCCGCGCACCCTGGAGATGAGCCTGGCCGGGATCCGCGAGATGTCGACGATCCTGACGCCGCCCGAGGAGCGCTACCCGGTGCTGACGTACGTCGGCCCGCACGAAGACAAGCAGATCGCCGCCGCACTGCGCCGGGAGCTGCTGCGCGACGGGCAGGCCTTCTACGTGCACAACCGGGTCAGCTCCATCGACGCGGCCGCCGCGCGGGTCCGCGAGTCTGGTGCCCGAGGCGCGGGTCGTCGTCGCGCACGGGCAGATGCCCGAGGACCTGCTGGAACGCACCGTCGAGGGGTTCTGGAACCGCGAGTACGACATCCTGGTGTGCACCACGATCGTGGAGACCGGCCTGGACATCTCCAACGCGAACACGCTGATCGTCGAGCGCGCCGACACGTTCGGGCTGTCTCAGCTGCACCAGCTGCGTGGCCGGGTCGGTCGCAGCCGGGAACGCGGTTACGCGTACTTCCTGTATCCGCCGGAGGTGCCGCTGACCGAGACGGCCTACGACCGGTTGGCGACCATCGCGCAGAACAACGAGCTGGGCGCGGGCATGGCGGTCGCGATGAAGGACCTCGAGATCCGCGGCGCGGGCAACGTGCTGGGTGTCGAGCAGTCCGGGCACGTCGCCGGGGTGGGCTTCGATTTGTACGTGCGGCTGGTAGGTGAGGCCGTGGAGGCGTATCGGGCCGCGGCCGACGGGAAGACCGTCACCAGCGCCGAAGAGCCCAAGGATGTGCGCATCGACTTGCCGGTGGACGCGCACCTGCCGCCGGACTACATCGCCAGCGACCGGCTGCGGCTGGAGGGCTACCGGCGGCTGGCCGCGGCGGCCTCTGATAGCGATGTCGCGGCCGTGGTCGAGGAGCTCACCGACCGCTACGGGGCGCTGCCCGAACCGGCCCAGCGGCTGGTCGCGGTGGCGCGGCTGCGGCTGCTGTGCCGCGCCGCGGGCGTCATCGAAGTATCGGCCCCATCTGCGGCGACAGTGCGACTGTCGCCGGTCGACCTGCCGGATTCCGCCCAGGTGCGACTCAAGCGGATGTACCCGAGCGCGCAGTACCGTGCTACCACGGCCACGGTGCAGGTCCCCATTCCGCGGGAGGGCGGCCCCGTTGGAACCCTGGGCGCGCCGCGCATCCGCGATCTGGAGCTGGTTCAGATGGTGGCCAACCTGGTAACGGCACTTCAGGGAAAGCCGCAGCAAGATATCGGTATAACGAGTCAACCTGCACCTTTAACCGCAGCAATGCCGAGTGAGGAGCGACAAGCGCGATGATCGTTGTCTTGTTCGACCCACGCCGCCCGTCGCTGGTTCCGGTGGAGGCCATCGAGCACCTCACCGGCGAGGTGCAATACACCGAGGAGATGCCCGTCGCGGTGCCCTGGTCGCTGCCCGCGGCGCGTCCGGTGCACTCCGGAGACGACGCACCGGTGTTGCTGTCGTCGGACCCCGACCACCCCGCCGTCACCGCGCGATTGGCCGCCGGAGCCCGGCTGATTTCGGCACCGGACACACCGCGCGGCGAACGACTGGTCGACGCCGTCGCGATGATGGACAAGCTGCGCACCGCCGGACCGTGGGAAAGCGAGCAAACCCACGACTCGTTGCGCAGGTTCCTGCTGGAAGAGACCTACGAGGTGCTGGACGCGGTGCACAGCGGCAATGCCGATCAGCTGCGCGAAGAACTCGGCGACGTGCTGCTACAGGTGCTCTTCCACGCACGCATCGCCGAGGACGCGCCGCAGCTCCCCTTCACCATCGACGACGTCGCCAACACGCTGATGCGAAAGCTAGGCAACCGGGTACCGGGAGTACTTGCCGGTCAACCGATTTCGCTAGAGGATCAGTTGGCGCAGTGGGAAGAACGCAAGGCGGCCGAGAAATCACGGAACTCGGTGATGGACGACGTCCATACCGGTCAGCCCGCGTTAGCGTTGGCGCAGAAGGTGATTGAGCGTGCCGGCAAAGCCGGGGTGCCGGCAGGGCTGGTTCCGGGCGAGATCACCACTGTTTTCGTCTCAGCTGACGTCGATGCGGAAAACTCACTGCGCACAGCGGTTTTGGAGTTCGTGGACACGGTCCGTATGGTGGAGAGAACGATCGCGGCCACCCGCCGGGGGGACGGCGTTCCAGAGGAGTTCGATGTAACTCCGCGGGGCGAGATCACCGAGCAGGAGTGGCGCACCCACTGGCCATCCGGTGAACCTCCCGTCGAGGAACCGCTGGCGCCGGATGCGGCGGACGACGCTGATGTCGTCATCGAGCCAGAGGATGCGGAGTAGCCAGAGTCCGCTGGTCAGCATCACTAATTGCGTCGTGGCGGTGCGTCGGGGCTTCGCGGCGGCGGGGGCAATTCGCGAACCCATGGGACGATGGTCGTGGCTGAACTGGGTATCGGGAAGTTGTAGGGGAGTTGCTAAAGAACGCCGTGTCGCCGAGGCGCTGGTTGCGCGCGGTCGCCGTGATCGGGGCGACCGCGATGCTTTTGGCGTCCAGTTGTACCTGGCAGCTCAGCATGTTCATCCCGGACGGCGTGCCGCCGCCGGCTGGGGACCCGGTGCCGCCGGTCAACACGCACGCCAGCGGTCGGCCCGCGGATCAGCTGCGTAGCTGGGCGGAGCAACGTTCGGGTGCGCTGGAGATTCCGGTCATCGCGCTGGAGGCCTACGCCTATGCTGCGCGGGTCGCCGAGGTCGAGAACCCGAAGTGTCACATCGCGTGGACGACGTTGGCCGGCATCGGGCAGGTGGAGAGCCACCACGGCACGTACCGGGGCGCGGTGCTGGCGCCGAACGGAGATGTCACTCCAGCCATCAGGGGTGTCCGTCTCGACGGCAGCGGCGGCACAGTCCGCATCGTCGACAGCGCGGAAGACGTGACCGACGACGACGGGGTGGCTCGCGCGATGGGACCGATGCAGTTCATTCCCGAGACATGGCGGTTGTACGGGGTGGACGCCAACAACGACGGCATTATCAGTCCGGACAACATCGACGACGCCGCGCTCTCGGCGGCAGGCTACTTGTGTTGGCGTGGAAAGGATCTCGCCACGCCCCGCGGGTGGATGACCGCGCTGCGGGCCTACAACAACTCCAGCGTTTACGCGCGAGCCGTGCGGGACTGGGCAACCGCCTACGCGGCGGGCCACCCGCTGTAGCAGGATAGATCGCTGACTCAGGCCTTACGCTAGGTCTGTCTGGGGGCCTGCCCGGCGCCCGCCATCAGCTACTAGATGAGTTCAAGCAAGGAGAACCCAGTGCCGATTATCGAGCAGGTTGGGGCCCGCGAGATCCTCGATTCCCGAGGTAACCCAACCGTAGAGGTTGAGATAGCTCTGATCGATGGAACATTTGCGCGTGCGGCCGTCCCGTCCGGCGCGTCGACCGGGGAGCACGAGGCCGTCGAGTTGCGCGACGGGGGCGAACGCTACGGCGGCAAGGGCGTGCAGAAGGCAGTACAAGCCGTGCTTGATGAGATCGGGCCCGCAGTGATCGGACTCAACGCCGACGACCAACGGCTGGTCGACCAGGCGCTGGTAGACCTCGACGGCACTCCGGACAAGTCCCGGCTGGGTGGCAACGCGATCCTGGGTGTCTCGCTGGCCGTCGCCAAAGCGGCCGCCGATTCGGCGGAGCTGCCGCTGTTCCGCTACATCGGCGGACCGAACGCGCACATCCTGCCGGTGCCGATGATGAACATCCTCAACGGCGGGGCGCACGCCGACACCGCCGTTGACATCCAGGAGTTCATGGTGGCGCCGATCGGCGCGCCCAGCTTCGTCGAAGCGCTGCGCTGGGGTGCCGAGGTGTACCACGCGCTCAAATCCGTCCTGAAAAAGCAGGGGTTGAGCACCGGGCTGGGCGACGAAGGCGGCTTCGCGCCCGACGTGGCCGGCACCACCGCCGCACTGGACCTGATCACCCTGGCCATCGAATCGGCGGGTTTCAAGCCCGGCGCCGAGGTGGCATTGGCCCTCGACGCGGCCGCCACCGAGTTCTACACCGACGGCACCGGCTACACGTTCGAAGGCGCCACCCGCACTGCGGAGCAGATGACCGAGTTCTACGCGGGATTGCTCGGCTCCTACCCGCTGGTGTCGATCGAAGACCCGCTTTCCGAAGACGATTGGGACGGATGGGCGGCCCTGACGGCGGCGATCGGTGACCGGGTGCAAATCGTCGGCGACGATATTTTCGTCACCAACCCCGAACGTCTCGAGGAAGGCATCGAAAAAGGCGTGGCGAACGCGTTGCTGGTCAAGGTGAACCAGATCGGCACGCTGACCGAGACGCTCGATGCCGTCGCGCTCGCTCACCACAGCGGATACCGCACGATGATGAGCCACCGCAGCGGCGAGACGGAAGACACAATGATCGCCGACCTGGCGGTGGCGGTCGGCAGTGGCCAGATCAAGACGGGCGCGCCCGCCCGCAGCGAGCGCGTCGCCAAATACAATCAGTTGTTGCGCATCGAGGAGGCGCTCGGCGACGCGGCCCGCTACGCCGGCGATCTGGCGTTTCCGCGCTACGCGCTGGACCCAAAATAACGTCGAACACGAAACGCGGCTGAGTCCGAATGCCCGAAGCGAAACGGCCAGATCCCAAGCGGCGCGCCCCGGCGTCGCGTCCGGGTTCGGTGCGAGGCCGTCGCGCCACTAGGGCCGCTGGGGCTGCTGGGATCGCCCGGCCCACGAAGGCCTCGGGGGCCTCAGGACCCCCGCAGACCGCGCCGCAAGCCACCCGAAACGCCGCCCGAACTCTGCAAGAGCACGTCGTTGAACCCATCAAGCGGCAGATCGCCGAATCCGCTGATCAGCGGTCCGATCAGCGCCTGGGCTTTACCGCGCGCCGGGCGGCGATCCTGGCCGCGCTCGCCTGTGTGCTGACCCTGACCATCGCCGGCCCGGTACGCACCTACTTTGCCCAGCGCACCGAGATGAATCAATTGGCTGCGAGCGAGGCGGCGCTGCGCCGACAGATCGCCGACCTCGAGCAGAAGAAGGGCAAGCTCGCCGACCCTGCCTATATCGCGGCCCAGGCGCGCGAGCGCCTCGGCTTCGTGATGCCCGGAGATATCCCGTTCCAGGTGCAGCTGCCCCCGACGGCGGCGGTGTCTCCGCAGCCCGGAGCCGACACGGCCAAGCCCGCCAACAACGATCCTTGGTACACCTCGCTGTGGCATACCATCGCCGATTCGCCGCACCTGCCACCAGCCAACGCGCCCGCGTCGCCCACACCTCCGGCAGTTCCGGAATCGCCCGGCGCGATTCCGCCGGCCCCGCCGAATCCCACCGCTCCCGGTGGTTGATCATGCGGACCTGGAAGCGGTGGCACGCCAGCTCGGTCGAGAGCCTCGAGGCTTGCTCGAGATCGCCTACCGTTGCCCCAACGGTGAGCCCGGGGTCGTGAAGACTGCGCCGAAACTTCCTGACGGCACGCCGTTTCCGACGCTGTATTACCTGACCCATCCGGTGCTCACTGCGGCCGCAAGCAGACTGGAGACGACTGGACTGATGCGCGAGATGACGGAGCGGCTGCGGCAGGACTCCGAATTGGCGGCCGCGTATCGGCGCGCCCACGAGTCCTATCTGGCCGAGCGCGATGCGATCGAGTCGCTGGGTACCACGTTCTCGGCCGGCGGCATGCCGGACCGGGTCAAGTGCCTGCATGTGCTGATCGCGCATTCGCTGGCCAAGGGACCGGGGCTGAATCCGCTCGGTGACGAGGCGGTTGCGTTGCTGGCCGCGGATCCGGCAATGGCTCCGGTATTGGCGGCCGGAACGTGGTGAGCAGGCTCGCCGGTATCGACTGCGGCACCAACTCGATTCGGCTGCTGATCGCCGACTTACAAGAGGGGTTTACAGGCGGGAAGCTGCGCGATGTGCATCGCGAGACGCGGATCGTGCGGCTCGGTCAAGGCGTCGACGCGACGGGTCAATTTGCGCCGGATGCGATTGCCCGCACCCGGGCCGCGCTTTCCGACTACGCCGCTCTGCTGAGGGTCCACGGTGCCGAGCGGGTGCGGATGGTCGCCACGTCGGCAGCCCGCGATGTCAGCAATCGAGATGTCTTCTTTGCGATGACGGCCGACGTGCTGGGCGCTGTGTTGCCGGGCTCGATCGCGGAGGTCATCACGGGAGCCGAGGAAGCCGAACTGTCATTCCGCGGTGCCGTGGGTGAATTAGACAGCGTGGGTGCGCCTTTCGTTGTTGTAGATTTGGGTGGCGGCTCCACTGAGATCGTGCTGGGCAGCGCCAATGTCATGGCCAGCTACTCGGCGGATATCGGCTGTGTCCGGCTCACCGAACGCTGCCTGCACTCCGACCCGCCGACCGCGGAGGAAATCGTGGCGGCTCGCCGGGTGGTGCGTGAGCGGCTGGAGGTCGCGCTGGGTGTGGTGCCAGTCGAAGGGGCGCGGACCTGGATCGGGCTGGCCGGGACCATGACCACGTTATCCGCACTGGCCCACAATATGACGACGTATGACGCTGCCGCCATTCATCTTTCGCGGGTCGCCGGTGACGATCTGCTGGCGGTCTGCGAGCGGCTGATCGGCATGACGCGAGCTCAGCGCGCCGCGTTGGCGCCGATGCACGAGGGCCGTGCCGACGTGATCGGCGGCGGCGCGATCGTGGTCGAAGAATTGGCGCGCGAGTTGCGCGCCCGGGCCGGCATCGATGAGCTGATCGTCAGCGAACACGACATCCTGGATGGCATCGTGCTGTCGATCGCCGGCTGAGCCGAGATACCTACGCTTGCCGGGCAATCAACAGCGGTTGAGTATCGTCAGTCACTTGGGCTGCCTCCGATGTTCCGTGGATTTGGTGCGTTCTGGCCCACGTGGCGTAGTCCATAGCAACGGGCTTCGCCGGCGGTGGGGTGGCCTTAGCCAACCCCAACATTGCCCTGAACTTTGTCACGTTCTGCCTCCATCGTTTGCCGCTTTCCGCTCAACGGCGTGGGACGTCATGGCAGCCGATTTCCGCTGCGCTTGAGTCGCGCGGGCGATGCGGGCCTCCATGTCGTAGACCACGATTTGTGGGGTGGCGCCTGGGATCCGACTGATGAGCCGGCCGAGCTTGTCCGCGGTGCGATCATGCAGCAATCGCCCCACCAGTGGCGCATGCGTTCGTCGTGCCAGTAGCACCGTCACCCTGGTGTCGGCATGATTGTCCAGCGCGTGCCGGACCAGCTCTTGCGCAGCCATACTCAGCCGGCGGTCCCCGCACTCGACCATTTGCAGCTTGGTGCCGTGCTCGAAGCGGTCCCAGTAATCCTGCAACGACGCCGCCCGAGCTGGGTCCAATACGAAATGCACCGCAGTCAGATCGTCAGCGTGCAGGCATTGGCCGTATCGCACTGCTTGGATGTTGGCGAGGTCCACCGAGTTCACGAAGACGAACACTCGATGTTTCAAATGCTCGGCGGACTTAGGACGCTCGGTGCGCGACATCTCCACAACGGAGGTCACGGCGCGGTACTGGGGGTTGGGCCGAATCAGCATAAGCACCAAAGCGGCGAAGGCAGTGACAAGCAACCAGGCGCACTCGGCTGATTTGGTCACCGCGAAAATCCCCACTGCGAGGGTGGACAAGACCGCGGCGGACAGGCTTATCAGCAGCTTGAATCGCCGGCCGGGCTCGCGGCGTGCGAAATGGTGTTTGGTCATGTCGCAGCCGGCCAGGGCGAAGACGGAAGTAACAACGTGAACGAGGTCACCTCGGCGGCCACTAGCATTTCGACCAGAATCACAATTTATTCTTAACTGGTCGGAAAACGCTGCGATAGGCCTCTTAACGGGATCTTGACGCCTACCGGCAACATCTTTAACACCGGGCGTCGAGTCGTTGCGCGGATATCGCCAAATCAGCCCAACAACTCGACGTTGGGCGCAGATTGATCACACCTCGAAGCGGTAGCCCATACCCGATTCGGTCAACAGATGTTTGGGATGCGATGGATCGTCCTCGAGTTTGCGGCGCAACTGCGCGAGATACACACGCAGGTAATGAGTCTCGGTGGCGTATGCCGGTCCCCACACTTCTTTGAGGAGTTCCTCGCGGCCAATTAATTTGCCCCGATTGCGGACGAGCACCTCGAGCATGCCCCATTCGGTCGGGGTGAGATGCACCTCGACACCGTCTTTGGTGACCCTCTTGGCGGCCAGATCAACGGTGAATGCGTCGGTTTCCACAACAGGTTCGTCTGTTTCGGACGCCGCGGCATTACGGCGCACCGCCGCCCGTAATCGGGCCAGAAACTCGTCCATACCAAACGGTTTCGTGACATAGTCGTCGGCACCTGCGTCCAAGGCCTCGACTTTGTCCGAGGAGTCGGTACGCGCGGACAACACAATCACCGGCGCGTTCAGCCAGCCGCGCAGCCCGCCAAGCACTTCGATTCCGGAAATGTCGGGCAGGCCGAGATCGAGGACCACCACGTCAGGCCGATGCTCGGCGGCGGCACGAAGCGCCCCGGCACCAGTGGACGCGGTGACGACTTCGTATCCGCGCACGGACAGATTGATTCGCAATGCGCGCAGGATCTGCGGCTCGTCGTCGATCACCAACACCCGGGTCATTCGCGCCGCTCCTCGCCCCCGCAAGCGGGAGGTGCCCCCACATCGCTCTTTTGCTCTGCATCGTCGCTGCCGCGGGTCATCCTTGACCCTCCGGCGCAGCCAAATCCACCACGACTGTGAGTCCTCCCCCCGGCGTGTCACCGGCCTGAATCGTGCCGCCCATCGCCTCGACGAAGCCGCGTGCCACCGACATTCCCAGGCCGACACCGATGGTGTTGTCGTGGTCACCCAGTCGCTGGAAAGAGTCGAAGAGCTGCTCCTCGGCGCCGTGTGGAATTCCGGGGCCTTCGTCGATCACATTGATCAGAACGCGGTCACCCACCCGCCCCGCGTTGACCCGGATTACGGAGTTGGGTGCGTATCGCAGGGCGTTGTCGATCAGGTTGGCGAAGACCCGTTCGAGCAGCCCGGCATCGGCCATCACCACGGCGTCACCGACGTCGACCTTGACGCGGTCGATCGCGGATCGGTAAAAGCCGGTGGCGCCTTTGCCAATGCTGACCAGCGCGCGTTGCACGCTTTCCTCGAGATACACCCGGCTCAGATCCGGGTGAACCACACCGGCGGCCAGCCGTGACGAGTCGAGCAGGTTTCCGACCAGCGCGGTGAGCTGGTCGATGGACTCCTCGATGGTGGCCAGCAATTCGGCGGTGTCCTCGGGGGAGAAGGCGATGTCTTCGGCGCGCAGGCTGGACACCGCGACCTTTGCCGCCGCCAGCGGTGTGCGCAGGTCGTGACTGACCGCCGAGAGCAGGGAGCGTCGCAGGTCATCGGCCCGCACGATCGCGTCGGCCCGGCCGGCTTCTTCGGCCAGCTCGCGCTGTTTGACCAGGCCCGCGGCCTGTCTGGCCACCGCGCTGAGCACCCGGCGGTCACGCGCGGAGAGCTTTCTGCCGGCCATCAACATCCAGAACTCGTCGTCACCGACCTCGATCGCCGTATCAGCGGACTCAACCGTCACACAAGGATCATCACCCACGCAGGCGATCAGGTAGCTCTTGTACCTGCCATTGCCGCGATCCTCCTCGCTGGGCTCCCGCAACATGCTGACCGCACGCTGCGAATACGTTTCCCGCACGCGTTCCAGCAGCGTCTCGAGGTCCGCGCCGCGCAGCACCGACCCGGCGAACAGCGTCAGCAGTTCGGCCTCCTGAGAGGCCAGTCGGGCTTCCCGGGTGCGTTTGGCCGCGCCGTCGACGACGACCGCGACCGCGACCGCGATCAGCAGCAGCACCAGCTCGGTGATGGCGCTGTTGGGTTCGGCGATGGTGAAGCTGTGGCGCGGGGCTATCAGGTAGTAGTTCAGCAACAGCCCGGACAGCACCGCCGAAAGGGCGGCCGGGGCAACGCCTCCCAGCAGGCCCACCACCAGCACACCGACGAAGAACAATGCGCTTTCCCCGCCGGTGTCGAGATAGCGGTCCAGCAGTGTCACCGTGACGGCGCAGATGGCCGAAGGGACGATGAACGCCGCCAGCCAGGATGTGACACGCCGGTCGCGCGGTGCGAGCGACGCTATCCGAAAGCCGCGTTTGGACTCCTCGTGGGTGACGATGTGCACATCGATCTTGCCGGACCGCTGCACAATGGTCGGGCCGATGCCCTCCTCGAATATGCGCGCCCACCGGGACCGGCGGGAGGTGCCGATCACCAGCTGCGTGGCATTGATCTCGCGAGCGAAATCGAGCAGCGCGGTGGGTACGTCGTCACCGACGACGGTATGCACTGAGGCGTCCAGACTGCTTGCCAGCTCACGAATCTTGCTCATCCGGGGTTCGGAAAGGCCGGCCAGCCCGTCGCCGCGGATGACGTGCACCACCATCAGCTCGGCACTGGACTTCGACGCGATCCGGGATGCGCGCCGCACCAGCGTTTCCGACTCCGGACCACCGGTGACCGCTACGGCGACTCGCTCACGCGCCTCCCACGTGTCGGTGATTCTGTTTTCGGCACGGTATTTGGCCAGCGCGGTATCCACCTGGTCGGCCAGCCACAGCAGTGCCAATTCTCTTAGTGCGGTGAGGTTTCCGCGGCGAAAGTAATTGGACAGCGCGGCGTCGACTTTTTGCGAGGCATACACATTGCCGTGGGATAGCCTGCGCTGCAGTGCTTCCGGTGTGATGTCGATGAGTTCGACTTGCGCAGCCGCTCGCACTATGGAATCCGGGATCGTCTCTTTCTGTTCGATGCCGGTGATCTGGGCTACGACGTCGTTGAGGCTTTCCAGGTGCTGGATATTGACCGTGGAGATCACGGCGATCCCCGCGTCGAGCAGCTCTTCGACGTCCTGCCAACGTTTTTCGTTCTTGCTGCCCGGCGTATTGGTGTGCGCGAGCTCGTCGACCAGGACCACCTGCGGATGCCGTGCCAACACGGCCGACACGTCGAGTTCGGGAAAACTGCCGCCGCGGTACTCGATGTAGCGGGGCGGAATGATCTCGATGCCCTCGAGCATCTCAGCGGTTTTCCGGCGTCCGTGCGTCTCGACCACGGCGGCCACCAGGTCGGTGCCGCGTTCCAAGCGCCGATGTGCTTCGCCGAGCATCGCAAATGTCTTACCGACACCCGGCGCCGCACCGAGGTAGATGCGTAACTCCCCGCGCTTGGGATGCTGGTCCTGGACGTTCACGTGAACCATCATCCACCCGTGGGGCTAGCCGGTGACCGGATACCGGTGGTTGAGTTCCAGGTTGAGCTGCAGGACATTCACCGTGGGCTCGCCGAAGAATCCCAGGTCGCGGCCGCTACGGTACTGCGCCAGGACCGCACGTATCTGATCCGGGCTGACGTGCCGGGCCTTGGCCACCCGGTCGACCTGGATGTCCGCGTAGGCAGGTGAGATGTCGGGGTCCAGGCCGCTGCCGCTGGCAGTGACAGCATCGGCCGGGACTTGCGGGTTGGCTGGGGCGGCACCGCGAATGGGAACGATCTGGCCGCTTGAGTAGTCTTCACCGAACTTTGCGCACTCGACCCGGACGCTTTCGTAGAAGTTCAGGAAGGGTTGTTGTGTCGTCGTGCATGGCTCGTTGACGCTGACCACCCTGGTCGGGTGGATGACTCCTGCTTCTGGCGCCCGCGGGTCGCGGGGGCCCACCACCGCCAGCACAGACCCGACCCCGCCACCCGTGCAGAACGGACGCGATCCGTCGACAGCTTCCAGGGTCGCGATTGCGGAACTGCGCGAACACACCAGGGTCAGCAGGCTCGCCTTGAAACCGGCGTCAGCAGGACTGGAGCCGCCGGCCAGTTTGGCCGGATCGGCTGGAGTGTCGACGACGCTTTCGGGTCCAAGGCTGCTGCCGCCGCTCGACGTGGGGTCATATCCGTTACTGCCCGCCGCCGATGGCCGGCTCTGGAAGTACTGCGGCAGCGGGTTGCCCGAGGAGTCGGTGAACGACTGGCCGATCAGCTTGCTGCCAACGGGTTTACCGGCGGCGGTCAGTATCGAGCCCTCGGCCTGGTCGTGTAGCCCGGGGATGAGGGCCACCAGCCAAATGAGCAGCGGGTAGCCGAAACCGCAGATCACGGTGAAGACCAGCAGCGCGCGCAGCGCGGCCCAGTATCGACGAATCGTGTTGGTGAAGTTCATCTCAGGCCATCCCGGGGAGCAGTTGAACCAACAAGTCGAGGAGTTTGATCCCGATGAACGGGGCGACGATGCCACCCAGGCCGTAGATGTAGAGGTTGCGGCTGAGCAGTTTCGACGCACGGCTGGGCGTATACCGAACACCACGCAGCGCCAGCGGAATCAGGGCCACGATGACGACCGCGTTGAAAATGACCGCGGAGAGGATCGCCGATTGCGGACTGTGCAACCGCATGACGTTGATCATGTCCAGGCCCGGGAAGATTGCCACGAACATCGCCGGGATGATCGCGAAATACTTTGCGATGTCGTTGGCGATGGAGAATGTGGTCAACGCGCCGCGGGTGATCAACAACTGCTTGCCGATTTCCACGATCTCGATGAGCTTGGTGGGGTCGGAGTCCAGGTCGACCATGTTGCCGGCCTCTTTGGCCGCAGACGTGCCGGTGTTCATCGCCACTCCGACGTCGGCCTGAGCCAGCGCCGGTGCGTCGTTGGTCCCGTCACCGGTCATCGCCACCAGACGGCCGCCCTGCTGCTCACTCTTGATCAGCGCCAGCTTGTCTTCGGGCGTGGCCTCGGCCAGGAAGTCGTCGACGCCGGCCTCCTCGGCGATCGCCTTGGCCGTCAATGGATTATCGCCGGTGATCATCACCGTCCGGATGCCCATCAGGCGCATCTCGTCGAATCGGTCACGCATGCCCTGCTTCACCACGTCTTTGAGGTGGATGACGCCGAGGACGTCCGCTTTCTCGCCGGCTTTCTCGGTGACGCTGCCTGTAGCCGGTTCGTTGATGACCTGGCCGACAACGAGCGGGGTTCCGCCCGCCGCGGAGATGCCGTCGACGATCTCGCCGAATTCGGCGGGAACGGTGCCTCCGTGACTTCGCACCCACTCGGCTACCGAACTGGCCGCGCCCTTGCGTAACTGCCGTCCGTCCAGGTCAACGCCTGACATCCGGGTCGTCGCGCTGAATTCCACCCAGGAGGCGTGGGCCAGCTCTCCGGGGGTCCGCGCGCGCAGCCCGTAGGCCTCTTTGGCGTAGACGACGATGGAACGGCCCTCGGGAGTCTCGTCGGCAAGGCTGGACAGCTGTGCGGCGTCAGCCAGTTCGCCGTGGGTCACCCCGGTCACCGGGATGAAATCCGAGGCCTGCCGATTCCCCAACGTGATCGTCCCGGTCTTGTCCAGCAGCAGGGTGTTGACGTCGCCTGCCGCCTCGACCGCGCGGCCGGACATGGCCAGCACGTTGCGTTGGACCAGCCGGTCCATGCCGGCGATGCCGATCGCCGAGAGCAGCGCGCCGATTGTGGTGGGAATCAGGCACACCAGCAGCGCCACCAGGACGATACCGCTGATTCCGTTGCTGTTGAGCGCATCTGTATCGGGCACACCAGGGTTGTTGACCTTGGAGTAGATCGCGAGCGGCTGCAGGGTCGCCACCGCGAACACGAAGATGATGGTCAGTGCCGCGAGCAGGATGTTGAGCGCGATTTCGTTGGGCGTCTTCTGCCGATTCGCGCCCTCGACGAGCGCGATCATCCGGTCCACGAAGCTCTCGCCAGGCTTCTGGGTGATCTTGACCACGATGCGGTCCGACAACACGGTTGTCCCGCCGGTGACCGCTGAACGGTCGCCACCGGATTCCCGAATAACCGGTGCCGACTCGCCGGTGATCGCCGATTCATCAACTGAGGCGATGCCTTCCACGACGTCGCCATCACCCGGGATGACCTCGCCGGCGGTGACCACCACGAAGTCGCCCTGAAGTAGTAACGGCGCCGCCACCTCTTCGGACGCGCCTGCCTGACCCGGCGACCAGTCCTTCAACCGGTTCGCGACGGTGTCGGCCTTCGACCTGCGCAGGGCGTCGGCCTGCGCTTTACCGCGCCCTTCGGCGACCGCTTCGGCCAGGTTGGCGAAAAGGACTGTCAGCCAAAGCCAGACCACGGTGAGCCAGCTGAACCAGCTGTCATTGCCAATCGCGAGCACCGTCGACCAGACGGCGCCGATCTCGACGATGAACATCACTGGGTTGCGCCACAGGGTTCGCGGATCGAGCTTGCGCAGCGCGTCCGGCACGGCTTTTAGCAGCAGCTTTGGGTCAAGCGACCCACCCTGGAGCCGTTCGGGAGATGCGTGTCCGGAATGTGGCTGGGTGGCCGAATCGATTGTTGTCGTCACGGTTTCAGTGGATCCCTTCAGCGAGGGGCCCGAGCGCCAGCGCGGGCAGGAAGGTGAGGGCAACCAGGATGACTGTCACACCCACCACCAGGCCGATGAACTGAGGCTTGTGCGTGGGTAGGGTGCCGCTCGACTCAGGCGTCATGCCTTGGCGCGCCAGCGAACCGGCCAGCGCGAGAACCAGCATCATCGGCGCGAATCGGCCGAAGGCCATCGCCAAGCCTAAAGCGGTGTTCCACCAGACGGTGTTGGCCGACAGGCCGGCGAAGGCGGAGCCATTGTTATTGGCCGCGGAGGTGAACGCATAGAGCACCTCCGATAAGCCATGGGGCCCGCTATTGGTCATGGCGGCGCGCTCTCCTGGCAGCGCCATCGCGATGGCGGTACCGAGCAGCACGATGAGCGGGGTGACCAGGAAATAACCTGCGGCCAGTTTTATCTCGCGCGGGTTGATTTTTTTGCCGAGGTATTCCGGAGTCCGTCCCACCATCAACCCGGCGACGAACACCGTGATGACCGCCAGGATCAGGATGCCGTACAGACCCGAACCGGTGCCGCCGGGCGCGACCTCACCGAGCTGCATGTTGAACATCTGCATCATGCCGCCCAGGCTGGTGTAGGAGTCGTGCACCGAGTCGATTGCGCCGGTGGACGTCAGCGTGGTCGCGTCGGCGAACACCGCGGAGTCGGCGACCCCGAAACGCTGCTCGGTGCCTTCGGTCGCGGCGCCCACCGCGGTGGGCACGGAGCCATGGTGCTGCAACTGGAACAGCATCATGAAGGTGACGCTCAAAGTGGCCATGATGCCGACGATCGCGGCAATCGCGTAGCCCTGCTTTTTGCTGTCCACCATGCGACCGAAGGTGCGGGGCAGCGAGAAGCTGATGACCAGGAGCAGGAAGATCTCGATCCAGTTGGTCCACGAGGTTGGGTTCTCGAACGGGTGCGATGAGTTGGCGTTGTAGAAGCCACCGCCGTTGGTGCCAAATTCCTTGATCGCCTCCTGGCTGGCGACCGGACCACCGGGGATGGTCTGTGGGGTACCGGCCAGCGTGTTGACGACTTGGTCATGGAGGTGGAAGTTCTGGATGGCGCCGCCGGCGATGAGCGCGATGGCGGCGAGGATGGAGATCGGCAGCAGGATGCGCAGCGTGCCGCGGGTCAGGTCCACCCAGAAGTTGCCGAGTTCACCGGTGCGGCTGCGGGCAAACCCGCGGACAAGGGCGATGGCGACGGCCATGCCGACCGCGGCGGACGTGAAGTTCTGTACCGCGAAACCGGCCATCTGCACCAAATGGCCGTCGGTCGATTCGCCGGAATAGTTCTGCCAGTTGGTATTCGTGACGAAGCTGACGGCGGTGTTCCAGGCCAGCGCCGGCGTCATCGGCGTCGCCGGATTGTTCAGATGCAGCGGCAGTTTGCCCTGCACCAGTTGCAAGACGAATAGGAATACGACACTGACCGCCGAAAACGCGATCAGACTTCGGGCATACGCAACCCAGGTTTGTTCGGCTTCCGGGCTGGCGCCAATCAAGCGGTAGAGGAATCGTTCTGTTCGGGAGTGCTTTTTGGAGCTATAGACCCGGTACATGTAGTCGCCGAACGGCACGTGTACGGCCACCAATGCAACAATGAGGAGAGCGAGGAAGACCACACCCGCTGCTGTGCCACTCACTAGAAGCGCTCCGGATACATAAGAGCCGCAACAAGTAACAGTGCGACCAAGACGGCGAGGACCAGACCTACAGTGTTAGCGATGCTCACGATCCCAACTTCAGCGCAAAGCTGAGCGCTGCGAAAATTGCCAGCGTCAGCAGGAGATACACCACCACGGACATACCTTCTCCGTTCAATCCCGACTCGGTCGATTCGGTCCTTGACTTGTGCGCGACCGAACATCGCCCCCGGTGATGAGGACAAGTATGAGGCTATGCTCGCGTGAAGCCAGGTGAGGTCTCGTTAACGGTTTCTTTACGGTAGGCACCGCTACATTTGCGGCCTTGGCGGGGTTCCGGCCGATTCTTTTACGCGGTGTCCGGGATCGGATTCTCGGTCATCGGAATCCGCACCCGGAATACTGTTCGGCCGTTGCCGGACTCGGCGGTAACCGAGCCGTGATGGGCCTTGACGATCGAACTGACGATGGCCAGGCCCAGTCCGTTGCCTGATCCGTTGCTCCGGGACTTGTCCGCGCGAACGAACCGCTCGAATAGCCGGGGCAGGACGTCCGCGTCGATGTCGGGGCCGTCGTCATCGACCGTGAGTTCGGCGTAGGGGCCGTCGGGGCCGCTCCGGTGTTGGGTGATCCCGGTTGTCACCGTTACGCCGGGCGGCGTGTGCACCCGGGCGTTGTTGAGCAGATTGCTGACGAGTTGGTGCAGCCGGGCATGATCCCCGCGGACCCAGACCGGTTCGTCGGGTAGATCGTTGACCCAATGGTGGGTAGGCGCGGCCACCGCAGCGTCGTTCACCGCGTTGAGGACGAGATCCGCCAAGTCGACGTCATCGGTCTGCAGATCTTCGCCTTCGCCCAGCCGGGAGAGCAGCAGCAACTCGTCGACCAGCGACGTCATCCGGCGCGCCTCGGACTCGATGCGGGCCAGCGCGTACTCGGTCGTCGGCGGCAGCGCCTCACTGTCTTGGCGGGTGAGTTCGGCATACCCCTGAATCGCGGCCAGCGGGGTTCGTAGTTCGTGGCTGGCGTCGGTGAGGAATTGCCGCATCCGCAGATCGGAATCTGCGCGATGCGCCAGCGCGCTGTCGACGTTGTCCAACAACCGGTTCAGCGTGTGTCCGACGATTCCGACTTCATTGTCGGGATCGGTGTCCTGCGGGCGCACTCGCACGTCGATCCGGTGGTCGTCGTCGGTGAGCGGCATTGCAGCAACCTCTGCGGCGGTTGCTGCCACGCGGCGTAGCGGGCGCAGGGTGTACCCGACCACCCAAATTGTGAGCCCCGCGGTCACGACCAGCGCGGCGGCGATAAGGGCTGCGGTGGTGATGTTTTTGCGGGCGATGATTCGGTCGGCGAGGTTGAGCGACACCCCGACGACCAGGATGTCGGATCCGACGAAGATGCAGTCAACCCGGTAGGAGCCAAGGCTGCCCAGTTTTTCGGTCTTTGGCGGGGCGTCCGGCCACGATTGCGCCTCGATTGCGCGGACCACGTCTGCCGGCGCAGGTCGTGCTTCGTCTTCGGAGAAGACCGCCGAGCCGATCACGGCCCCGCCGCGCAGCACGGCGATGAGGTTTCCCGGGGTTTGTCCGGTGAACCCCAACAGTGCCTGCGATACCGGCGGAGTGTCTTGATGTGCCGAACTATGCTCGCCGTTGCGGTATCTGGCGTACGAGTTGTTGAACGCGTGCAGGGATTTGGCGACCTCGGCGTCGTTCATCGTCGTGACATAGCCCCGCAGGCTCAGCACTGAGACGACGCCGACTGTCACCAACACCACGGTGACGACTGCCAATACGCCGAAGAGCAACTGGCGGCGCAGCGAACTGGGGAACCACCGCGGCGTGTCTCCCGATGCCGTATTGCGGCTCGCGGGTCATTCCGGTGGCCGCAGCATATATCCAATGCCGCGCACGGTCTGGATCATCGGCTCTCTGCCGGAGTCGATCTTCTTCCTCAGGTAGGAGATGTAGAGGTCGACGATGCTGGTGCGTCCGGCGAAGTCGTAGTTCCAGACCCGGTCCAGGATTTCGGTTCGGCTCAGCGCCCGGCGGGGATTGCGCATCAGGAAACGAAGCAGTTCGAACTCGGTCGAAGAAAGCGATATCGGCGTGCCGTCGCGGGTGACTTCGTGGCTGGCGGCATCGACTCGCAGATCGCCGACATTGAGGGTCTCCGCGGCCGGCGGGGTCAGTTGGGTGGCGCGGCGCAGCAACCCGCGGAGTCGGGCGACCAGCTCCTCGAGGCTGAACGGCTTGGTCATGTAGTCGTCGGCGCCCGCGGTCAAGCCCGGTAACCCGGTCCATCACCGAATCGCGGGCGGTGAGGAACAGGGTGGGCGTGTAGGTGTCGGATTCGCGGACCCGTTGCAGGATCCGCAGCCCGTCGACGTCGGGAAGCATGATGTCCAGGACCAGCACGTCAGGGCCGACCTTGTCGAACTTGGCGATGGCGTCGCGCCCGTTGTGCGCGACGTCGACGTCCCAGCCTTCGTAATGCAGCGCCATCTTGACCAAGTTCGTCAGCGCCGGCTCGTCGTCGACCAGCAAAACCCGGATCGGTGATCCATCGGCTCGATTGATCCGGGGCAGCTGCCCGAGGATCGCCTGCCGCGGCCTCTGGCTACCCGTGTATCCCGACATTGCGGTCATGCTCCTGGATTCTTACAGCTCAAATGATTTTGTCACAGAGTTCATAGAATTCTCAAATGTAATCCCCTCCCTCGGCTCACATTGAGGCGGACACAAATATGTGTTTTATATGTGTCTCATATGCCAGCTTGAGATTAGGCCGAATCCGAAAAATACTGGAAGACATAGCTGTTAGGATGATTAAGTTTATAGGCGCGAGAGGTGGTCCCCTAAATCACCAGTGCGATAAGGGATTTCACGGCCGAAGCGGCATGACTGTGCTGTACCCGCATTCGCGGATGAATCCCCAGCCCAACGCTGAGGACGATGCCGTCTCGTCTCTCGTTAACGCCAAGTTACGCAGAATCACGAATTTCAGGAGACTTCAATTTATTTCGTAACAAACCCTGCGAATGCACCGCTCCCGACGGTGTTCAAGCCCGGCGCCGAACCGCGAGGTCTCGGCGCTCGGATGGTCGATGCCGAAACCGCTCCGTTCATTCCTGTCAGCCGAATCGCGGACCCGCCTGTGGACACCGGTGACAACCCTTCGGCCGTCGCCGGTGTCCTTTCGGCCACGGTGCTGCCTGCCCGCGACGCTCGCCGACGTAAGCCGATTGTGACGCGGGCCAGCAAACTCAAACAACGAGAGGGATAGGCGATGGACTTTGGAGCATTGCCGCCGGAAGTCAACTCCGCCCGGATGTATCTGGGTCCGGGGCCCGCGACGCTGCTGGCTGCCTCCGCGGGATGGGAATCGTTGGGCGCCGAACTCCAGAGCACCGCGATGGGTTACCAGTCTGCGATCTCGGTCCTGACCGACGAATCCTGGACGGGCCCGTCGTCGATGTCGATGCAGGCAGCGGTCACCCCGTACCTGGTGTGGCTCAGGACCACCGCTGCCCAGTGCGAGGAAGCGGCCACCCAGGCCACCGCCGCGGCGGCGGCCTACGAGTCGGCCTACGCGATGACGGTGGCGCCGCCGTTGGTCGCGACCAACCGGGTTCAGCTGGCGACGTTGATCGCGACCAACCTGTTTGGGCAGAACACGCCGGCGATCATGGCCACCGAGGCGGAGTACAGCGAGATGTGGGCCCAGGATGCCACCGCGATGTATAACTATGCCGCCAGTTCGGCTGCTGCATCAGCCGTTTCGGCGTTCTCGTCGCCGCCCGAAACGACAAATCCGAACGGGCTGGCCACGCAGGCCGGTTCGTTTGCCCAGACCGTCGGCGCCAAAGCCAAGGCATCGTCGACCCAGCTGATGTCCGCGGTAACGCAGGCCCTGCAGAATCTGGCGACGCCCGGATCCGCATCCGGGTCGGGGCTCTCATCCGCGGCGGTAGGCAACGTTTCCGGGCTTGCCGCGTCCGGCGTTTCCTCGCCCGCCAGCGCGCTGTCGAGTCTGACCGGTGCGTCGGGCAAGACCGCCAAAACCGCCGGCGCCGCCGGCGCCCTCTCGAGTCTGACCGGGATACTTTCCAGCCTTGGCAGTAACGGCGCTCTCAACGGGATCTTCGATGTAGGTGGGCTTGCCGGAGATGTCTCCGGCCTGGGTACCGACTTCGGTGGCCTTGGTCTCGACTTCGGCGGTACCGGTCTGGACATCTTCGGCGCGCAGCTCGACGTTGCGGGTATGGGTTCGATATCCGGAGCCGCTGGGAGCGCCGCCAGCCTGGGCGGCTTGGGGGGCATCCCGGGGTTGGGGGCTCTTGGCGGTCTGGGAGGTGTGGACGGGGGAGCCGCGGCCGGCCTGGGTCAAGCGGCGTCGTTGGGTACCTTGTCGGTGCCGCCGAGTTGGGCCGACGCGGTTTCGATGACTACGCCGATTCCCTTGATGGATGCCAACGCGATGCCGGGCGGATGGGGCGCGGCGCCGTCGCTGGCCGGCGGGCCCACCGTCTCCAAGATGCCGCTGGGCGGCATGGTCGGGCGTGAGTCCGATGGTGCGGTTCAGCGGGTTGGATTCCGCTCCTCGCTTGTTCCGCATTCGCCGGTCGCCGGGTAGCGCACCGCAAAAAAGGGCCACAGACAAACAACAGGGCCGCACACCTGTTGGTGTGCGGCCCCGCGTTGTCGAGAGGGGTGCTATCAGGCCCAGCTGGATCCGACGGCGCTGTCGGTGCTCGCCATGTTGTTACCGGCGGACTGCACGTTCTGGCCGTGCGAGTTGGCCTGCTCGTAGATCACCTGGAAGTTGCGACCCAGCTGGGTGATGAACTCCTGGCAAGCGACCGAACCGGCGCCGCCCCAGAAGTCACCAGCAGCCAGCACATCGCGAACGATGGCCTGGTGCTCCTGCTCCAATGATGCGGCCTGAGCGCGAATGGTGGCACCGTGGGTGTCCACGTCGCCGAACGAGTAATTGATGCTCATTGTCATGTCCTCCTAAATTTGTAAGTTTGTGGGTTTCGAAAACGAGTGGCTGAACTAGCTGCGCAGGAGCTGCTGCGAAGCCTGCTCTTGCTGCTCGTAGTTGCCGGCGTCACGCAGCATGCCGTCGCGCACACCGTGGAGCATGTTCACGATGTTGCGGAACGCCTGGTTCATCTGCCCCATGGTGTCGTAAGACGTCGCCTGGGCGGTGCCACTCCAGCCAGCACCCGAAATGTTCACCGACGACGACCACATACGACGAGCCTCGTCCTCGACCGTCTGAGCGTGAGTCTCAAACCGGCCAGCCATCGCACGCATCGCGTGCGGGTCAGTCATAAAACGTGTTGCCATATTTCCTTCTCCTTGTTTCGTAACTTTGTGTCGATGGAAGTCTTTTTGCAGCTGCAATCGGTGCGGTGGTCAGCCGCATGACGGATAGATTACGGCCTAGGGGTTAACTGCCGACCTCAAATGCATGACAAGTGCCCCCTTTTTTCCGAATCAGACGACAACCTGTTTCGGCATAACAATCGGTTTGAACCCGTACCGCGGACCGGCGAGGGCACCAGCGCCCTTGCCTGCCCCTGCCATCCCCGGCATTCCGGGCACGATCCCCCCGGTTCCGGCTGTCTCCTCGACGCCGGCAGTCCAACCCGACCCTGCCAGCGGCGCCGCTGAAGATTCCAGCGTTGCCGGAGCGGCCGCCGACCAGCTGGCCGGGACCGACAGTCCGCCGACCGAGCCCGCCTCGCCCAGGCCCGCCGACACCGCGCCGCCAAGGCCGCCCACGCCGCCCGCCGAGCCGACACTGCCCACAAGGGACCCTGGAACAAGGGCCAGACCGGCGGCGGGAGTGACCTGGCTGGCCGCGGCCGCCGGGGCCGCCGCCTCGGCAGCGGCGATCGTGTGTGCATATGACGCCACGGTCGGGATGGTGTTACCGACGAACCATGCCGCCGTGACACCGATCTGCTGAATGAAGTTGGTGATGAACGGGGTGCCATAGGCGCCGTCAACCGAGTTAATAAGGCCCTGCAAAGACGTCGGCAACGCGTTCCAGAGATTGGTACCAATCGACTGCACCGTGGCCGCAGGAACGGCGGCGGCTTGGGTGGCCGCCGCAGTCGGGCTGGTGGTCGGCGCCGCCGGCGTTATGGGCTGCAGGGTCGCGGCAGCCGTCGCGGCGGCCGAGTAGGTGTACATCGCGGTGGCGTCTTGCACCCACATCTCGGCGTAGTGAGCCTCGGTGGCCGCGATCGCCGGGGTGTTGATACCCAGGATGTTCGTCGCGACGAGTGCCGCCAGCGTCGCTCTGTTGGCAGCGACGATCGGGGGGGGAACCGTCGCGGCGAACGCCGCTTCGTAGGCGGCCGCCGATGCCGCCGCCTGGGCGCCCGCCTGCTCGAGCTTGGCCGCCGTGGAACTTAGCCAGGCCACATAAGGCTGGGCCGCGGAGGCTGCCGATACCGACGCCGGTCCCGTCCACGCCTCGGTGGTCAGGTTGGTGATGATCGACTCCCACGAAGACGCTGTGGTGCTCAGCTCCGCGGCCAGGTTGTTGTAGGACGACGCGGCGGCCATCAGCGGCCCTGAACCTGCGCCCGCGTACATGAGTCCGGAGTTGATCTCAGGTGGTATACCTGCAAAATCCAATACCATTTTTGTGTCCGTTCCTTTTCGCTGTGACCGAATATCGCTTCTTGTTTAGGTACGCGCGAACGCGTTGGTGCTTGCTGCCTAGACGGCCTTCACCTTTGGCATGACGATGGGCTTGACGCCGTAGCGCGGTGCGCCCAGGGCGGAACCCCGCGCAGCGCCCGCGCCGGGCATGCCGGGCATGGCCGCAATCGGCGCGCCGGCGCTCGGTGCCGCGCCGGTCCAGCCAGTTGTGAGCGGCGTCGCGGCGCTGGTGGCCCCAACCGTGGTGATGTTCCCGGCCCAGCTCGGTGCCGTCGACATCGAGCTGACCATGGTCGCCTGGCCCAGGCCCGCCGGCATGCCCGCGCCCATGCCGCCCATGCCCATGCCCATTCCGCCGACCGGCGCGATCTGGCCCACGTCTGCGGCGCCGGCCACGGCTGCGCTGTCACCGGCGGTGCCGGCCAGATTGGCCAGGTCGTCTGTCGGGATCAGGCCGCCGCCGGCCATCCCGAGGCAGTCGGACATGGCCGAGGCCCAGTTACCGCTCTCGAAGCTGATGAGGTTGGCGCCGTTGCCGGAGAGGCTGAGCGGGTTGGGCGCGCTGAAGTTGCCGGTGCCACCGAAGAGCGTGTTGATGTTCGCGAGGAAGTTTTCGAACCCGGACTGGGCAGTCGTCTGGACCGCGTTGGCGGCCTCGGAGGCCGAATAGGTGCCGGAGCTCAACCCCAGGGTGCTCGTAAATTGCGCTTGAATGGCCTGAGCTTCGGCGGCGATCTGCTGGTAAAGCGTGCCGTACCCGGCAAAGACCGCTGCCTGAATGGCCGATACCTGGTCCGAAGCTGCCGGAGCGATGGTGGTGGTCGGTGCCGCCGCGGCCGCGTTCTGCGCCGTCAGTGAAGTACCGATGCCTTCTAGCTGCGTTGCCGCGGCGATCAACTCTTCCGGAATTGTTTTCAGAACTGACATCTGCTGCTCCTACTGTGTGGACCTGTCGAATCCCTGCGCTGGGTCGACCCTGTGCGTTGGCGTACGGGGGTCTGTGTGTTGGCGTAAGGCTAATTTCCCCCCTCACCACATTCCCGACGGAAAGGGTTAGGGTGACTTCCGTTTACGGCTTCTTAACGTGGACGCGGGCAGTTTTAACAAGGTTCGGTAGGCCGACATAGCCGTGTCATCTTGGATACGACGGCGATCCGGCGATAAGACGCACGGCGCGCGGATACTACGCGAAGCACGGCTGCGGTGCACGCCTGGATTGACGGCAAAATCAGGGAGGGGTGGAGTGTCCGAATCCGGCTTACGCGCGCTAGATTCGCCGCCGGGCCCCCATAGCCCAATTGGCAGAGGCAGCGGACTTAAAATCCGTCCAGTGTCGGTTCGAGTCCGACTGGGGGCACCCGATTTCGGCCGGTTGAGCTCTATATATGGGTTCCATATGAGAATAGGACTTCGCGGGTTCCCTGTTGCCTCCCGTCGCGGCATCTTGAACCTTGCCGCCGCCGGCACCGCGAACCGCCACTCATACACTGACCAACCGTGGGCATGCTGAGTGGTTTTGCGCCGTGGATCGTCTATTGGGTGCTTGTCGGTAACGTCCCGTTCGCCATTGCCGTGCTGGTGGCGCTGGCGATCGCCCTCATCGCGTTTGCCGTCGCCAGGGTCACCGGGAAGCCGGGGGGCACGCTCGAAATCGGGGCAGTCGCGACTTTCTCGGTGCTGACCGCTCTGACATTTGCGCTCAGCCAATCAGCCATGGAGCAGTGGATCCTGCCGCTGAGCAACGCCGGGATCTTCCTGGTTGCGCTGGTCAGTGTGCTGGCCGGAAAGCCGTTCGTGCACGAGTTCGTCGCGGCGGAACAGCCTGCCGACGTGATCAAGACCGAGCTGTTCGGACAGGTCGTCCGGCTATTGACCTGGGTCTGGGTCGCCGCGTTCGCCGCCATGACGGTGTCGTCGGCGATCCCGCCGATCGTGGACCGTAACGCCACGATTCTCGATACCAACACTCCGCTGTCGTTCGTCTTTTACTGGGTCATCCCGTTCTCGTTGCTGGGCCTGGCGGCGCTGGCGGCGCGCTTCCTGCCCAACCGGATGCTTGCCGGGATCGACGACGTCGCCCGCGAGACCTCGTTCGTCGCGTACGACGAAGCGACCATCGATGAGCTGTATTACCTCGCACAGGAACACGCCAATCGCGAGGTCGGCCCTGGGAAAGAGGCCTACAGCGTCAAGGTTGGGGGCATGGGGGTTCCGCTGACCGGCGACGATTCGCGAAAGTCTTGGCCCTCCACGTACAAAGTGCGCGACCGGCGAGCGTGATAGGCAACCGCACCACGATGCGTTGAACTGGCACCCGCTGAGCCATCGCGCAGTTCGGATACCGTGGTTGCGGCGGGGCGAACCGGACGAGCCGCACGCGTTCCGCACCTCATTGCGGCAGCCAAGGAGCATCGCGATGAACGCGTTCAGCCCAGATGCCATTCGCGCGGAAACGATCACCATCACCGGCCACGGCGGCGACGAAATCGAGGCCTATCTGGCGACACCGCTGGCCGACGGGTCGCGTGGCGGAATCGTGTGGATCCACCACATGCCCGGCTACGACCGGGAAACAAAAGAATTCGCCCGGCGGCTCGCCGTCAACGGTTACCACGTGGTGGCCCCGAACCTTTATTCACGCGACGCGCCGGGTGCCTCCCCCGACGACGCCGCGGCGGCGGCGCGGGCGGCCGGCGGGGTGCCCGATGACCGCCTGGTCGGCGATGTCGCCGGCGCTGTCGCGTACCTGGGTTCGTTACCGGGCGCCAACGGGAAGTTCGGCGTCATCGGGCACTGCTCCGGGGGACGGCACAGCTACCTGGCGGCATGCTCGCTGCCCTTCGACGCCGCAGTGGACTGCTACGGCGCGTTCGTCGTCGAGGATCTGCCGGAGGGAAGGCCCTTGGTCATGAAACCGATCCTGCACCTGGCGCCAAACCTGAGCTGCCCGCTGCTGGGCCTTTTCGGCGTCGAGGACAAGTATCCGGCGCCCGCCGCGGTGGCCACCCTGGATGCCGAACTGAACAAGCTGAACAAGCCGCACGACTTTCATTCCTATGACGGCGCGGGCCACGCCTTCTTCTCCGTCGACCGGCCGGCGTACCGGCCGGAGGCGGCGGTGGACGGCTGGCGGCGCATCGACGAGTTCTTCGCTACCCATCTGAAAGGCTAGGTCCAGGCAACCATGTGCACATATCTCACCGAGCAGGTCGAGATCGACGGCAGCGGCAAGGGCCCGACGGGTTGGTTCGGCGCCGACCGCGCGACGGTGTACGTCGATCACGCCGTGCATGCGCCGTACACCCACACGGTCAACATCGACGTCATCAACCCGGAGCTCGGCCCGTCGGCGCGGGTCGCGCTTGAACTCACCGAGGAGAGCGCGCTGGCGCTGGCCGAGGCGATCCGTAAGGCGATCGGCCATGCGCCGGCCGGCCTGGCCTCCAAGAACCAGTAGGTGACCCATGACCACAGACCGTGACTATCCCGAAATGGCCGCCACCCGCGGGCGCATCGAGCCCGCGCCCCGTCGGGTCCGTGGCTATCTCGGCCACCAGCTGGTCTTCGACACCACCGCGGCCCGTTACGTGTGGGAGATCCCTTATTACCCAGCGTATTACGTGCCGCTGGCGGATGTCCGCACCGAATTCCTGCGCGACGAGAACCACCCGCAGAAGGTGCAGCTCGGCCCGTCGCGGCTGCACTCACTGGTCGGTGCCGGCCGGACCCACCAGTCGGCCGCGCGGGTGTTCGACGTCGACGGCGACAGCCCCGTCGCCGGCACCGTGCGATTCGAATGGGAACCGCTGCGCTGGTTCGAGGAGGACGAGCCGATCTACGGCCACCCACGCAATCCCTATTCGCGGGTCGACGCGCTGCGCTCGCATCGACACGTTCGGGTCGAGCTGGACGGCGTCCCGCTCGCCGACACCCAAACCCCGGTACTCCTCTTCGAAACCGGTTTACCCACCAGGTATTACATCGATCCGACCGATGTCGACTTCGAACATCTGGAGTCCAGCTCGACGCAGACGCTGTGTCCGTACAAAGGGGTGACGTCGGGGTATTGGTCGGTGCGCGTCGGCGAAACCGTGCATCCCGACCTCGCATGGACGTACCACTACCCGTTGCCCGCCGTCGCCCCGATCGCAGCCCTGGTGGCGTTCTACAACGAGAAGCTCGACATCATCGTCGACGGTGTCGCCTTGGCTCGCCCGCGCACTCAGTTCAGCTAGCTGCGTGTGACAGTGATCTGGACGGCAAGCTAATGTAGCGGTGGCGCCATCGCGGTCTCGGATGCGGGATGTGCTGACATTGACCGCATTACGCTCATGTGGGATGCAACGAGGTACGCTCGGTAGCAAAGTCTGCGCTTCCGTCAGCCGCGTCCAGAATTTCCACAAATACTTTCCAGGCTTTGTCCAGCTAAATTGCAGAAAGTCGTCAGCTAATTCTCAATTTAGTGGTCGTCTCTACGGCCAGAGTCGTTTGCACGGCGATTCCTGACTGGGCGCAAAGATGCAGCTAGATGGGCTAAAACTTGACGGGACGCACCGTGTGGTCGCCTAGTGAAATCAACATTTAAACCCTCGGAAATGCTGCCGAAACATTGCTATTCGACGCTTCGACACGTCACGGCGTGATATGCACTGCAGCTGATTCCAATAAGCCCGCCGGCTCGAATTGGGGTGTGTCTGAACCATGTTGCCTTATCCCGATTGGCTGAATCCCGGAGACAACGCCTGGCAGTTAGTGGCGGCCACTCTGGTCGGCATGATGAGTATCCCCGGCATTGCGGTCCTGTATGGCGGGATCGTCCAGAAGAAATGGGCCGTCAACACCATGCTGATGGCCTTCACCGGCTTTTCGCTGGTGCTGGTCGTGTGGGTGCTCTGGGGCTTCAAGATGGGCTTCGGTGAGCCGCTGAAGCTCGGCCCGGGCATCCTGCGGGCGGCGGTCGGGATTCCCCATACGATCCTGAGCAGCAACAACCAGCAGATAGCCATGATCCCGCTGTTGGACGGCAGCATGCCGTCCTTCCGCTTCTCGGAAACTACCCTGGCGTATTTCCAGTTCGTGTTCGCCGGCATCACCCCGCTGCTGTTTCTCGGCAGCGTGATCGGCCGAATCAGCTTCAAGGTGTGGCTGATCTTCGTGCCGCTGTGGTCGACGTTCGCGTACTCCGTCAACGCATTCCTGCTTTGGGGCGGCGGCTGGTGGTCGCAAGCCCCCAACGCCGCCTTGGACTACTCCGGTGGGTACGTGATTCATCTCGCCGCCGGGACAAGCGGATTCGTCGCCGCCGCAGTGATCGGTCCGAGGCTGAAGCGTGACCGGGAGCACGCCGTGCCGAACAACCTTCCCCTGGCTGCGGTCGGCGCCGGCGTCCTGTGGTTGGGCTGGAACGGGTTCAACGGCGGTGACCCATATTTCGCGGGTGCCGACGCATCGCTGGCGGTGCTGAACACCAACCTCGCAACCGCGGTTGCCTTGCTCACCTGGGTGCTCTGGGACATCTTCGCGAGCAAGCAGCGCAAGCCGACTTTCCTGGGTGCCATCAACGGCATGATCAGTGGCCTCGTCGCCATCACCCCGGCGGCCGGCTTTGTCAATACCTTCGGCGCGTTGATCATCGGCTTTGTCGCCTCGAGCCTGGTGTGGATGTCCTGGAATTGGCTCGGCAATACCAAGCCGTTCAAGAAGGTCGACGACACCCTGGGTGTGTTTCACACGCACGGTGTGGCGGGTCTGGCGGGCGGGTTGCTCGTGGGCGTGCTCGCAGACCCGAAGGTCGTCGAGTACCTGGGTGGCTCGACCGGGACGGACGTGACCGCCTCCGGTTGGCTGTACGGTCATCATCCCAAACAGATACTGATCCAGGCTGGTGCCGCGGCCACGGTCATCGTCTGGGATGGCCTCGTCACGTTCGTCATCCTGAAAGTCCTTGGCCTGTTTATGAAGTTGCGGTTGCCCGACGAGGTCTTGGAATCCGGCGACCTGGGTGTGCACGACGAAGAGGCTTACCCGGACGAATCGCTCATTACGGCGAGCGGGCGAGCCGATTGGCCAAAGCCGCCGCGTGCGGCGAAGCCGGACTCCGAACCCGCTGAGCCAGTGGATGATTAAGAGCCATGAAGCTGATCACCGCTATCATCAAGCCGTCCACGATCGATGACGTCCGGCGCGCCGTCGAGGTCGCCGGTGTGCTGGGTATGACCTTTACCGAAGTCCAGGGGTACGGCAGGCAACGAGGGCATACCGAGGTCTACCGCGGAGCCGAATACGCCGTCGATTTCGTCCCGAAGGCCCGAATTGACGTGGTCGTCGATGACGAGTTTGTGCAGCGAGTCGTTGACGCCATCGTCGGAGCCGCCCGTACGGGGAAGATCGGCGACGGCAAGGTCTGGGTCTCCCCGGTCGAAAGTGTGGTCCGTATCCGAACCGGGGAACGCAATCACGACGCGCTGTGAGACGACCCGTGTGACATATACCTCTTTCGTTGATTATTCTAAGGTTCTCTTATTCGTAATTGCGCGCGTTGAGCGATTCGATGGATTGCCACAGTGAGAGATTCGGCTGTTGAAACCCCTTGCACACGTTAGCCATAGGACACTTGGCGGATCGTCGGCAAATCGCAGCCTGGGCAGAACCTGAGGCAGCGACGTGATTTACGTAACAGTGCCGAATTCGAAATCCGTTATGCGGAAATTCGGTCAGTAGAATTTGCAACAGCGGCCATAGCAGTGCCTTTAGGTGCTGGGATTCGGTTGATCCAGGGCTGCCGGCGTCGCACCGGGTTTTCGCGAGCGCTGGCGACCGCGTAGAGGTCCCACGAACACAGCAAAGGCGGTACCAAGATGAGCCTGAAAACATTCGGCCCCACTCCGGGCGCGGTTCTGGTTGAGATTCCCGTGCACAACGGTCCGATCAGCAGTATCGCCGCCAGTCCCGACGGCGCGCGGCTGATGGTGACCAACTACGGCCGTGACAGCGTCTCGGTCATCGACACCGACACCCTTCGGGTTACCCAGACCGTCGCCGGCGTCAACGAGCCGTTCGCGATCGCCATGGGCGGCGCGGACGCCAACCGCGCGTATGTCAGCGCAGCGTCAGCGGCGTACGACTCGATCGAGGTCATCGACACGTCCAGCAATACGGTTATCGCGTCTCATCCACTGGCGCTCAGCGTGAGCGACCTGGTGGTGTCCCCGGATGGAAAGAACGTCTACGCGAGCCGAAATGGTGCTCTGGGCGGCGATATCGCCGTCCTGGACACCACGACGGACGAGGTCGAGGTTATCGACCTCGCACCGGGCATCACCACCGAATGCGTGCGCGTCAGCTCCGACGGGGGGCGGCTGTACGTCGGAACGAAGGGTCAGGCCGGCGGCCAGCTTGTGGTGTTTGGCGCGGACGCGCCGTCCGAGGACCGTGCGCGCTCGAGCTGGCGCCGGAAGAACTCGAAGAACTCGACCCGCTCGTCGGGAAACTTGCGCGTCATCGACACCGTCGGCATCGGCTTGCCAATCCGGGACGTCGCGCTCAGCGCCGACGGATCGGTCGCCTATGTGGCAAGCAGCTGCCCCGAGTTAGGCCCCGACTTCAGCGTAGTGGTCGACGTTATCGACACCCGCAACAACAAGATCATCAACACGAGCAAGATCGGTGAGATCAGCGGGATCCTCACCGGGCTGACGCTCAGCGGCGACGGCGACCGTGCTTACCTGGTCACCGACAACAGCGTCACGGTGCTGTGCACCCTCACCCTTGACGTCATCGGCACCCTGGGTGACGCGATGCAGCCGTCTGCCGTGGTCGAAAGTCCGGACGGGGAATTCCTGTATATCGCCGACTACTCAGGCACCGTCAGCGTGGTGCCGATCGCCTCTAAGACCCCGCTGGCCATCGAGAGCGCGGCGCACGACAGCGACGCACCGGCCGACTGGGGTCTGCCCGAACTGCTGCAGTTCGAGCCCGCGCTCGCCTGAACCCGCGGCCGGCCTTCTAGGGGACCCGTTTCGCGCCGTTTCCGCGCGGCGATAGCATCGCCGCAGCGGACATGAGGCGGTGCTGCGCCGAGACCCACAAGGCGGTACATCGATGTACGGCACGATGCAGGACTTCCCGTTGACGATCGCGGCGATAATGCGGCACGGCTGCGGTGTGCACGGGGCACGCACGGTCACCACGGCGACAACCGCCGGTTACCGGCACACCAGCTACCACGAAGTGGGCCGACAGGCCGCCCAGCTGGCAAACGCATTGCGCGGCATCGGCGTCAGTGGGGACCAGCGTGTCGCGACGTTCATGTGGAACAACGCCGAACACTTGACGGCATACCTGGCGGTGCCGTCGATGGGCGCGGTCCTGCACACCCTCAATATCCGGCTGTTCCCCGAGCAGGTCGCCTACATCGCCAACGAGGCCGAAGACCAGGTCGTCCTGGTCGACATGTCACTGGCCGAATTGCTGGGGCCGATCCTGCCCAGCCTGCACACCGTGCACACCGTGATCGCGGTCGGCGAGGGCGACCTGGCGCCGCTGCAGGGCTCGGGCAAGACCGTACTGCGCTACACCGAGTTGATCGACGGCGAGCCGACCGAGTTCGACTGGCCGGAAGTAGACGAGAACTCCGCGGCCGCGATGTGTTACACCAGCGGCACCACCGGCAACCCCAAAGGTGTGGTCTACAGCCACCGTTCGAGTTACTTGCACACCATGGCGGTTTGCACTGCGAACGCCATGGGTCTTGGCGCCAGCGACAGCGTGCTGCCAGTGGTGCCGATGTTCCATGCCAATGGGTGGGGTTTGCCGTATGCCGCGTTGATGGCAGGCGCCGACCTGGTGCTGTCCGACTGCCGTCTGGATCCACGCTCGCTGATCGACATGGTCGAAAGGCTGCGTCCCACGGTCGCCGGCGCGGTGCCGACCATCTGGAACGACGTGATGCACTGCCTGGAGAAGGACCCGGACCACGACATATCGTCGTTGCGGCTGGTGGTCTGCGGCGGCTCGGCAGTTCCGGTGTCGTTGATGCGCACCTTTGAAGACCGATACGGCGTCCAGATCCGCCAGTTGTGGGGCATGACGGAAACGTCGCCACTGGCGACCATGGCGTGGCCGCCGCCGGGAACTCCGGAAGACCAGCACTGGGCGTTCCGTGGGACCCAGGGCCAGCCGGTCGGCGGTGTGGAAATGCGGATCGTCGACGACGGCGGCCAGGTGTTGCCCAGCGACGGCGAAGCGGTGGGTGAGGTGGAGGTTCGCGGCCCCTGGATCGCCGGCTCCTACTACCTGGGGCGCGACGAGTCCAAGTTCGAATCGGGGTGGTTCCGCACCGGAGATGTCGGACGCATCGACGCGCGCGGGTTCGTCACCCTGACCGATCGGGCCAAGGACGTCATCAAGTCCGGCGGAGAATGGATCTCCTCGGTGGAGTTGGAGAATTGCCTGATCGCGCACCCGGACGTGCTCGAGGCCGCGGTCGTCGGCGTTCCCGACGAGCGCTGGCAGGAACGACCGCTGGCCGTCGTCGTTCTCAACGAAGGCGCGTCCGCCAGCGCCGGTGACTTGCGAATGTTCTTGGCGGACAAAGTTGTTCGGTGGTGGCTACCCGAACGGTGGGCCTTCGCCGACGAGGTTCCCCGCACCAGCGTCGGCAAGTACGACAAGAAGACCATCCGGTCTCGCTACGCCGAGCATGGCTATTGGGTGATCGAGGTGCGCGACTGAAAAACCGAGGCGGCCCGGGTCGGCTGTTCGTCAGGTATCGAAGGTCATAATCCCGAAACCGCTTGGGCTGTAACCGATGTACACCGGTTGCTGCGCGAACGGCTCGTACCCGGTTTCCATCCTGCCGCCGGACGTGATCGCCGGGCTGTTCGTCCCGGTCGTGGTGTACGAGTACAGCAGCGTCTGACCGTCGCTGGTGTAGACCGATATGGTCGTTCCCGACGGCACGGCTCCGGAGACCTGGCCGGTCCCGAGAACCGATGACGGGATGGTTCCGTACAGGCCACCGGAATCGATCATCACGGGAACGTTTTGCAGAGACCCGTGATTGATCTGTACGTCCACGGTGGTGATCGGCGCTCCGGTAACCGAGACTGCGGCGGGTAGCGGGTTGGGACCGAATTCCAGCACGCCCTGGGGTTCGTTGATGAGCACACCATTGTTGAGCAGGCCCGGCAACGCGGTGACCACGGTGCTGGTGCCCGGGAACCCGTTGTTAGGTCCAATACCCAAGACGCCATCAACGCCGTAGCCGGCGAAATAGGACTGTGCCGCCGATCCACTGACGACGTTGACTCCGGTTGGCGCGGTGACGATTCCATTTCCGAAACCCACCGTGGCCGAATAAGTCGTGTAGTTGTAGGTCAGTCCACCGACGTAGCCCGCCGAACCGGATCCGACGGCGGCGCCGAGGTTCTGCCCTTGCAGCGCTTGACTTTCAATAACAAGGCCGGTGGATCCAGTGTCGACCTCCACGGGAATCATCGGTCCGCCGTTTATCGAGATGTAAACAACCGGATTCGTCACATTGCTCATGGTCAGTGGCACGGATGCATTCACTAGAGTGCTGGCGCCCGTGCCGCCGGTAGCGCCCGCGGCGCCGGTGCCGCCGGTGTTGCCGCCGAGGGGAGTGCCGGCCCCGCCGGTTCCGCCGGCACCGTTGGTGCCGAACGTGCCGTCTAGGCCGCCGCTTGCGCCGTTGCCGCCGGTGCCGCCGTCGCCGCCGTCGGCGCCAATTCCGTCGGCGCCAGCGATGCCGCCGGAGCCCGCGACACCGCCGACACCCGCGGCTCCAGCCGTGGCGCCGGCGCCGCCCGTGCCGCCTTCGCCACCGTAACCGCCGGGTCCGGTCGTTTGGGCGGCGCCGCCGTTACCGGCGTTCGCGCCGTTGCCGCCCTGGCCCGCGTTGCCACCCGTGCCGCCGTTGGCCCCGACTCCGCCGGTGCCGCCCGCACCACCGTTGGCGCCGTTGCCTCCGCTGCCGCCATCCCCGCCGTTGTCGCCTTGGACGTTGAAGTTGCTACTACCAGCACTGCCGCCGGTGCCGCCGGTCCCGCCCTGGCCGCCATTACCGCCTTGGCCGCCGTTGAAGCTGTTGTCGCCTTGCCCGCCGTTGCCACCGGCGCCGGCGGTCCCGCCGGTCCCGCCGGTCCCGCCGGTGCCAATGGGAAGCGCTTCGTTCCCAGGCGCGGAATCGAAGCCGTTGCCGGGCGCTCCGCCCGCCCCGGCCGCGCCGCCGTCGCCGCCGTCGCCGCCGTCCCCTCCGACGCTGCCGACGCCGGTGCCGCCACTGCCGCCGGTGCCGCCGCCGCCGCCGTTACCGCCCGGGCCGCCGTCGCCGTTCGATCCGAATAACCCGTGGTTTGCTGCGGGCTGGTTAGCCGCGCCGCCTTGACCGCCTTGACCGCCGCCGCCGCCGGTGCCGCCGACAAAGCCGGGGTTATCGCCGGGCGCGCCGTTGTCGCCGGTCCCACCGGCGCCACCGCCGCCGCCGGCACCGCCGTTGCCGCCACTGCCATAGAAGACGTTGTTGTCTGCGGCGACCTGTTTGCTGACGGTTAGGCCCGGGCTACCGCCGGCACCGCCGTTGCCGCCGTTACCGCCGTTGCCGCCGTTGAGGCCGGCGCCCCCGCTAGTGCCCTGGCCGCCGGCGCCGCCATCACCCCCGGCGCCGCCGCTGCCGCCGGCGACGCCACCGACGCCGGGGAGGCCGCCGCTCCCGCCGGCGCCGGCGTCGCCGCCGTTTCCGCCGTTTCCACCGACACCGTTGCCGCTGGCCGCCCCGCCGTTCCCGCCGGTGCCGCCGTTTCCGCCGTTGCCGCCTGTGCCGCCGTTACCCGAGCTGCCGCCGATCCCGCCGTTGGCTCCGGCGCCGCCGCCACCCGCCTGGCCACCGGCGCCCGGGGTGCCCGCCGCACCGGCGCCGTTGCCGGCCTGCCCGCCGGTGCCGCCGTTGCCGCCTTGACCGCCAGAGCCGCCGGCTTGGCCGGTGTTACCCGCGGTGCCGACGTCGCCGTTACCGCCGGCTCCGCCTTCGCCGCCAGTACCGCCTTGGCCGCCATCGCCGTTGGTGCCCCCGCTGCCGGCCGCGCCGCCGATTCCGGCGGCGCCGCCATCGCCGCCATCGCCGCCGCCGCTTCCCGCCCCGCCGGCGCCGCCCACGCCGCCGCCGCCGCCTTGCCCGCCGGCGCCCGCGACACCGGCAGCGCCCTGGGTGGAGCCCGCCCCCCCGGCGCCGGCGTCGCCCCCGGTGCCCCCGGTCCCGCCGGTGCCGCCGCTGCCGCCCGCCACCCCGGCGTTGGCGCTGTTGTCGGTGCCCGCTCCGCCTAGACCGCCGGTGCCACCGCTACCGCCGTTGCCACCCTGCCCGCCGGCACCTTGCTGACCACCGCCGCCGGAACCGGCCTGCCCGCCCGCCCCACCTGTGCCGCCGGCGCCCCCGGCCGCGCCCTGGGTACCGGTGCCGCCGCCGGCCGCACCTTGGCTGCCCGCGCCGCCATTGCCGCCGGTGCCGCCGATCCCGCCCTGGCCACCGTCACCGGCTGTGCCAGAGGCGGCGCTGCCGCCGCCACCCCCGGTACCGCCGACCCCGCCTTGGCCGCCGTCACCGGCTGCGCCGGAGGCGGCGGTGCCGCCCAAGCCGCTGCCGCCAACGCCGGCGGTGCCCCCGGTGCCTCCGGCGCCGCCGGTGCCGCCTTGGCCGCCGGCCAGCCCGGGGTTGGCGCTGTTGTCGGTGCCTGCGCCGCCTTGGCCGCCGGTGCCGCCGCCGCCGCCGTTGCCACCCTGCCCGCCGGCACCCTGCTGACCGCCGCCGCCGGAGCCGGCCTGCCCGCCGGCCCCACCGGTGCCGCCGGCGCCGCCAGCGGCGCCCTGGGTGCCGGTGCCGCCGCCGGCCGCACCTTGGCTGCCCGCGCCGCCATTGCCGCCGGTGCCGCCGATCCCGCCCTGGCCACCGTTACCGGCTGTGCCGGAGGCGGCGGTGCCGCCGAGGCCGCTGCCGCCAACTCCGGCGTTGCCGCCGGTGCCCCCGGTGCCCCCGGTGCTTCCCATGCCGCCGGCCACCCCGAGGTTGGCGCTGTTGTCGGTGCCAGTCCCGCCTTGCCCGCCGGTGCCGCCCACACCGCCGATGCCGCCCTGCCCGCCGGCACCTTGCTGACCGCCGCCGCCGGAGCCGGCCTGCCCGCCGGCCCCGCCCGTGCCGCCGGCGCCGCCGGCGGCGCCCTGGGTGCCGGTGTCGCCGGCACCGCCTTGGCCGCCGGTGCCGCCTGTCCCACCGGTGCCGCCGCTGCCCGCGGAACCCGAGGCGGCGTGCCCGCCCAAGCCGTTGCCGCCGAGGCCGGCGTTGCCCCCGGTGCCCCCGGTGCCTCCGGTGTCGCCCTGGCCCCCGGCCACCCCGACGTTTGCGCTGTTATCGGCACCCGCACCACCGGTGCCACCCTGGCCGCCGACCCCGCCATTTCCGCCCTGGCCGCCGGCGCCCTCGGCCCCCGCATGGCCGAACAATGCCGACCCTTGGCCGCCGGCCCCACCCATGCCGCCGCTGCCGCCGTTTCCGCCGGTGCCGCCCGTCGCACCGGTGGTAGCAACACCAATGCCGGCCCCGCCGTTTCCACCGGCGCCGCCCGCGCCACCGGAACCGCCGTTACCGAGAAATAGTCCGCCGCTGCCGCCGGCTCCGCCGTTGCCGCCTACGGAGCTCACGGCGCCCGTGCCGCCGTTGCCGCCGTTGCCGCCGTTGCCGAACAGTCCGGCGCTACCGCCCGTGCCGCCGGGCTTCCCCGGGGCGCCGGACCCGCCGTTGCCGCCGTTGCCGAACAAAAGGCCGCCGGCGCCGCCGTTTTGCCCACTCATCGCCACCCCGTTGGTGCCGTTGCCGATCAGCGGGCGACCCAGCAAGAACTCGGTTGGCGCATTGACCGCCGCTCAGCGCTTCGTTCTGCACGGTCTGCACCAGCGAGGCGTTGGCCGCCTCGGCGGCCGCATATGAAACCCCCGCTCCGTTCAACGCCTGCAGGAACTGCTGGTGGAAGCTCGCCGCCTGGGCGCTCAGTGACTGAAAGGTCCGGGCGTGGCCGGAAAACAGCGAGGCGATCGCCACTGACACTTCGTCACTGGCCGCGGGCAACACCACGGTGGCTGGAGCCGCGGCCGCGCCGGCCTCACTGATCCTGGAGGCGATACCGGCCAGATCCGAAGCCGCCGACGCGATGATCTCCGGTGCTGCGATGACGAACGGCATCCGCACCTCCGCTCAGTCGCGGCAGCCCATACCGCTGCGCCGTTAAACGCTGGGGATAGCGATTAAGACCAGTGCATCCTAAGGCCCCGCCGTCCGGGTATATAGGGTTTTGGCCGTCGGCTTCCCGACAAGTTGGGCGCCCGCGCCGATGGTGTAGAACGTTTTCATGAGCCTGCGGGTCGTCGTGTCATTCAGTGGGCAACCGGGTCGGTCGGCGTGGCGGCGATCAAAGGCATGCTTGGAACATCCCGAACTCGAACTTGTTGGCTGCTGGGTGCATTCCGACGCCAAAAACGGAAAGGACGTCGGCGACATCATCGGCACATCGCCGCTTGGGGTGACGGCGACCAACAGCATCGATGACGTCCTCGCGCTCGACGCGGACGCGGTGATCTACGCGCCGTTGATGCCCAACGTCGAGGAAGTCGCCGCCCTGCTGCGCTCGGGCAAGAACGTCGTCACCCCGGTCGGCTGGTTCTATCCGGGCGAGAAGGAGGCCGGGCCGCTGGAAGCCGCCGCGCGGGCCGGCAATGCGACGCTGCATGGTGCGGGAATCGGACCCGGTGCCGCGACGGAGCTGTTCCCGCTGCTGCTGTCGGTGATGTCCACGGGGGTGACTTTCGTTCGCGCCGAAGAGTTTTCCGACCTTCGTACCTACGCCGCGCCGGACGTGCTGCGCTACGTGATGGGTTTCGGCGGGACACCGGACAGCGCGTTGACCGGGCCCATGCAGAAGCTGCTCGACGGCGGCTTCCGCCAGTCGGTCCGGCTGTGTGTCGACCGGTTGGGCTTTGCCGCTGATCCGGAGATCCGCTCGACGCAGGAGATTGCGGTCGCGACCGCCCCGATCGACTCGCCCATCGGTGCGATCGAACCCGGGCAGGTCGCCGGCCGCCGCTTCCACTGGGAGGCGCTGGTCGGTGACACCGTAGTGGTGCGGGTGACGGTGAACTGGTTGATGGGTGAGGAAAACCTCGATCCGCCTTGGTCGTTCGGGCCGGCGGGGGAGCGTTACGAGATCGAGGTGCGCGGAAACCCGGACACGTTCGCGACGATCAAGGGATGGCAGCCCGAGACCGTCGAAGCGGGGCTGCAGAGCAACCCGGGGATCGTCGCCACCGCGGCGCACTGCGTGAACGCGGTCCCCGCGACGTGTGCCGCGCCGGCGGGCATTCAAAGCTTCTTCGATCTGCCGCTCATCACCGGCCGGGCCGCGCCGAGCTTGCGTGCGGCAGGCTGAAAGCCCATGGCGACAGCCGCTCGTCGTCGAACAATCGCTGGTCATCGCCGTCCCAGTGGAGGACGCCTTCCACCGCACGCTGCCGATGCCGCTTCCGGATCTCTTCAAGCGCTGGCACGGGCCGATCCCGCCGATCAAGGAAGTGCGCGACCAGACCGGGGCGTGGGACGCCGCGGGCCAGACCCGAACCGTGCTGCTGGCAGGTGGCGGCAGCATGCGTGAGGAGCTGACCAGCGTCGACCCGCCGCGATCGTTCGGTTACCGGCTGACCCAGGTCAGGGGCCCCATGACGCTGCTGGTCGACCATGTGGTGGGCGAATGGATCTTCACACCGACCGACGGCGGCAGCGACGTCACCTGGCGCTGGACCATCCACCGCAAGTCGATACTGACGGCGTGGGCACTGCCGGTGTTTGCCCGGATCTGGAAGGGCTACGCGCGGCTGGCGTTGGGCGACCTGGCCGACGCGCTGACGGGCTGACTTCGCTACGGTCGACACCATGTGTCGACTCTTTGGCTTGCACGCTGGGACCAAGGTCGTTCCCGCGACGTTCTGGCTGCTCGATGCCCCGGACAGCCTGGCCGCGCAAAGCAGAACGAATCCGGACGGTACCGGCTTGGGCCTCTTCGACGAGCATGGCCAGCCTCAGCTGCACAAGGAGCCGATAGCAGCCTGGCAGGACGCGGATTTCGCCACCGAAGCCCACCACCTGACCGGCACGACCTTCATCGCCCATGTCCGCTACGCGACGACCGGGTCGCTCGACGTCCACAACACCCACCCGTTTTTGCAGGACGGCCGGATCTTCGCGCACAACGGCGTGGTCGAAGGGCTGGACGTCATCGATGCACGGCTGCGCGAAATCGGCACCGCTGACCTGGTTTTGGGGCAGACCGATTCCGAGCGGGTATTCGCCTTGATCACCGGGTCGATTCGTGCCCGTGGGAAATCTCAGGCCGACATCACAGCCGGTCTGGTCGACGCGTTGAAATGGCTCGCGGCCAATGTGCCGATCTATGCCGTCAACATCCTGCTCTGCACGGCCACCGACATGTGGGCGCTGCGTTACCCCGAGTCCAATGAGCTCTACGTACTGGACCGGTCCGACGGCAGCCAAACGGCCAAGCCCGGCGCCGAATTCGATCTGCGCACCAAGCGAATCCACGCGACGTCAGACCAGCTGGCTACTCGCCCGTCGGTCGTGTTCGCCACCAAACGGATGGACGACGACCCGCGCTGGCGTCTGATTCCGCCGGGCGGGCTGGTCCACGTCGACTCCGCCCTGCAGGTCACTCAAAGTCTAGTGTTGCCCGAGCCGCCCAGGCACCTGCTTCGTCAGCAGGATTTGAGCGTGCACGCTCAACAGTCGCAGCGCACTTCGGCGTGAACACCTAAACGTGGCAAGCGGACAAGCGCTGGTACTGGCCGGCGGAGGAATAGCGGGAATCGCCTGGGAGACAGGAATTCTGCGCGGCATCGCCGACGAATCGCCAGCAGCGGCGCGGCTGCTGATGGATTCCGATGTGCTGGTCGGTACTTCGGCCGGCTCGGCCGTTGCAGCGCAGATCGGTACCGGCGGCACGCTCGAGGTGCTGTTCGATCGGCAAGTCGCCGAGACATCGGCCGAGATCGATTCCGGCGTCGACATTGACACCATCACCGGACTTTTCCTGACTGCCTTGCAGGAACCGTATGACGAGACGGCGGATAAAACGCGACAGCAGATGCGACGCATCGGGGCGGTGGCCGCTGGCACCAAAACCGTCCCAGAAGCCTTCCGCCGCCAGGTAATCGCGCAACGCCTACCGTCGCACGACTGGCCCGAGCGGACGCTGCGAGTTACCGCGATCGACATAGCCACCGGCGAGCTGGTGGTCTTCGATCGGGAATCCGGCGTCGGGCTCGTCGACGCGGTGGCGGCCAGCTGTGCGGTGCCGGGGGCGTGGCCGCCGGTGACGATCGCGGGCCGACGCTACATGGACGGTGGGATTGCCAGCTCGGTCAACCTCGACGTTGCCCGCGACTGCGCCGTGGCCGTGGTCCTGGTGCCCGCCGGTGCGGATGCACCGGCGCCGTTCGGCGCCGGGCTGGCCGCCGAGATCGCGGCATTCGCCGGCTCGGACGTTCACCGTGTTCGCCGACGACGACTCGTTGGCGGCTTTCGGGCCCAACGCGCTGGACCCGCGCTGCCGCGTCCCCTCTGCGGTGGCCGGACGCGAGCAGGGGCGCCGTGACGCGGCGGCCGTCGCGCGGTTCCTGGGTGTCTAGATCACCCCTCGATCGCGGGCGGTCCGGACTGATCCGTCGCTATCGCGAGGGCGTCCAGGGCTTGATTGGCCAGCGCCCGGCCGGCGTCGATCACCTCGGCGGCCCGGTGAAATTCCAGTCCCCGGCACGTCGAACGAGGCACCTCGATCAGCAGGTCTGGCGGGTAGGTCGCCAGCGTATGCCGGGCCAGCGCGGATTGCGCGATGTCGATGGTCCGGTTCATCACCTCGAAGCTGCCTAATTTTCGAGTAACTTCGAGCGGAATCTCGAGCGAAACTTCGGCCGCTTCGGCCTCGTCGGCGTCATCTTCGGGCTCGTCGCCGGCTTCGGCGCCTTCGCCGTCCGCCCGAACCGGCTCAGCACCGCTCGCGCGGTCGGCCGGTCCAGCAGCGCAGTAGTGCTGCGCAACATCCGGTTCAACCACTCGACGGTGACACCGGGCTCCGCCTCGCGGTTGTCGATGACCTCACTGCCGTTGAGGCTCACCGCGATTGTCAGGTCCGCGTTGACCGCCGAGAGCGGCGCCATCGGCACCGGGTCCAAGATCCCGCCGTCGGCGAGCAGGCGTCCGCCGACTTCATGCGGGGTGATCACCCCGGGTATCGCTATGGACGCCCGGATGGCCTCGTCGAGAGGGCCGTGCTGAAACCACACCGACTTGCCGGTCAACAGGTCGGTCGCCACCGCGGTGTACGGGATGGGCAGCTCCTCGATGGTGACCGGGCCGAGGATCTCGCGCACCGCATCCAGGATCTTTCCGGCCCGCAGCACCCCGGCCGCGCTAATCGACGGATCCAGCAACCGCAGAATGGTGCGCTGCGTCAACGATTTCGCCCAATCGGCGAACTCATCGAGTCGTCCGGCGGCCTGCAAACCCCCGACTACGGCCCCCATCGACGAGCCGGAGATACCCACGATGTCGTAGCCGCGCTCCCGCAGCGCTTCGATGACCCCGATGTGGGCGTAGCCGCGGGCGCCGCCGCTACCGAGTGCCAATGCCACCCGGGTGGGTGATGACCCGCGCGAGCGCGTCACTCCGTCGCGGGACATCGCTTTATTTTGCGCGGCAGAACGGACCGCCGAGCGGCCGGGTCGATAATTTCGTGCACCCCTGATCTCAATTGGGCAGGAGTTCGAAGCGGAGGCCGCAACGCTACCCGCATTCTTCGTTGGCGGCGGCCCGCGCGGCGGTGATCACGGCCGCCTGCCGCGCCAGGGTGAGGTCCGTCCATCGGACGTTCCAGCTGCCCGCAGTACCCGATGGCGATGTCTGGACCATCGCCAGATACGGCTCGAACGCCGACTCACCGGCCTTGGGCTGGGCTTCCATCCATAGTTTTGCGGCGTGACAGGCCTGGAAATACTCCTCCTCGGTCGAATTCGCGGGGACATCGACCCTGGTCGTCACGCCGGCTGGGGGAGAGTCCGATGGCGCCCGGCGGCGCTGCACTAGGGCCGCTGCGGGCCGTCGAGGACGGGACTGACGAGGCGGTGGTCTTGCCGCCGTCGTGGGCGTCATGCGAGCAGCCCGCGGCCCCGGACAATCCGATCAATCCAGCCGCGAGAAGGACCGTGCCCCATAGCCGGGGCCGCCGAGGGTAACAGCGCACGGTGTCAATCTATGCAAGACTGGCGGCGTGATGAAGCGCTTCGGATTTTGTGAGTGTTGTCGGCCGTAGTACGCCGCCTCTTACCAATCCGTCCATTCGGGAGCTTCACGTGTCTGTATCTGCTGCCATGCATCCGGTTGCCCGCCCCCTGAGCATGCCGCCCCTATCCTCGGGACCAACTCGGCTACGGGTGCCCGACCTACTGCACGCCACCGACCAAGCCGCCGACGACGTGCTCAGCGGACGTTGCGACCACCTGTTGCCGCAGGACGGTGTGCCGGAATCAGAGCGCTGGTTCACCCGCATCAGCGGCGACGAGGAACTCGACGTCTGGCTGATCAGCTGGGTTCCCGGTCACGCGACCGAATTGCACGACCACGGCGGTTCTCTCGGTGCGCTGACTGTGCTGTCCGGGTCGCTCAACGAATTCCGTTGGGACGGCGAGAAATTACGCCGTCGCCGCCTCGACGCCGGCGATCAGGCCGGGTTCCCGCTGGGTTGGGTGCACGACGTGGTGTGGGCGCCACGGACGGCACCTACCCGTCAGGCCGCGACCGCCCAGCCGACCCTGAGCGTGCACGCCTATTCGCCGCCGCTGACGGCCATGTCGTACTACGAGGTCACCGAGCGCAACACATTGCGCCGCCAGCGAACCGAATTGACCGATCAACCGGAAGGGTCGAAATGAGCCGCATCGACAGTGTTTTGAACGCCGCCCGGCGACGGTATCGCCGCCTCACCGCCGCCGAGGTGCCCGACGCGCTGCGGCGCGGGGCGGTGCTCGTCGACATCCGGCCACAGGCCCAGCGATTCCGCGAGGGTGGCGTGCCGGGCGCGCTGGTGATCGAACGCAACGTTCTGGAATGGCGCTGCGACCCGACCAGCGACGCCAGGTTGCCCGAGGCCGTCGGCGACGGCGTCGAGTGGGTCATCGTGTGCTCGGAGGGTTACACGTCCAGCCTCGCGGCGGCCGCGCTATTGGACATTGGCCTGCCCCGTGCCACGGACGTTATCGGCGGCTACCACGCGCTGGCCGCCGCCGGTGTGCTGGCCGAGCTGGCCGAGCTGGCCGGTGATTCGATCGAACCGCGGGTGGGCGCGCTGGTCGACGCCGGATCCAGCAGGCGCTGGATCTAACCGCTCGAGCCACCGCTGGAAGCGTCGGAGTGCAGCAACGGCCGCAGCCGTTCGGTTTTGTCCTGCGTCCACCCCGGCGGAGACAGCACCGCAGCCCAGCCGTCGGCTACATCGGCGACGTAATGGTGGCCGTGCCCGTCCGGCACGTCCACGGCCACCGCCATGTCGGCCGAGACCTGCAGGAACGTCACCACCGGGATCCAGTGCGTCTGAGGAAGCACGTCGTAGCCCCGCTTCTCCTTCAGCCAATCCGGTTCGCTGAACAGCAGGTCGGGAGTCCACCACGCGATCGGATCGGAGGCGTGCTGTAAATACACCACCCGCGGATGGTCCCACATCGGGTCCGGACGCTTCAGATCGCCTGGGCGAGCAACGAACCGGACGTTCTTGCCGTGGTCGTAGATCGGCAGCCACTCCGGTGAACCCGCATCGCGTCTGGCGGTCAAGTCGGTCCAGATGGTGTTGTTGAATGTCGGCCCGCTGAACAAAGCGCCGTCAGTGCGCGCCAGGACGTTGTTCAGGCTCATGAAGGGCGCCTCGCCGCCGAACGACCCCAGGCTTTCGCCGAACACGACGAGCTTTGGGCGTTGGGCTTCGGGCATCTGGCGGACGAGTTTGTCGACCGCCTCGAACAGCGCCTGGCCCGCATGGCGTGCGTTTTCCTTGTCCACCAGGAAGGACAGCCAGCTGGGCAAAAACGAGTACTGCATGCTCACGATCGCGGTGTTGCCGTTGTACATGTATTCCAGCGCGTCGGCTTCGGCTTCGTTGATCCAGCCGGTGCCGGTGGTGGTGCCGACCGCGACGATGGCGCGCTGGAGTCCGCCGGTGCGCTGTAGTTCACGCGCCGCCAATTCGGCGGTCGCCGCGATGTCCTTCGCCGAATTCAGGCCCGCGTAAGCCCGGATCGGCTCGACGGCCGGGGCTCCGTTGAATGCGGTGAGTTGATCGACGCTCGGGCCCGCCTTCACGAAGATTCGGCCTTGATGCCCCAGCGATTCCCACGATACGAACGACTCCGGGCCGCCCGATCGCAGCGGAGTTGTCGGTCGCGAGCTGTCGGGTGTCAATTCGTTGTTCACCGATTCGAAGGTGTTGTTCATGGTGCGCATCGCGAACTTGAGCACCACGCCGTTGAGCAAGGTGATGGTCAGCACCACGAGCAGGACCACCACGATGGCGGCCGAGACGCGAAACGGCGCGATCCGGTCGAGCTGCCCGACCAGAAAACGCACGAGCTTGCGGATGAGCTGGCCGATCTCGACCAGCGTGAACAGCACCACCAGCGACAGGACCGCGGCGAGCGGGTAGTCGTACCACTCGAGGTGTTCGACTCCCATCAAGTCGCGCACCTGGTCCTGCCAGACGTGGAACCAGATCGCCATCAGCACCATGCCGACAACGCCGACCGGGATCAGCACCCACCACGCCCACCGCGGGGGTAGTGGGCTGGAATCTTTCATCCGCATGTATCGGACCAGCCAGACGGCGAAGACGCCCAGCCCATAGCCGCTGGCGCCGGAGCACCCGCTGACCAGGCCCTGGAACAGCGCGCCGCGCGGCAGCAGCGACGGGGTCATCGAAAAACAGATGAAGATCAGGCCGACCGCGGTGCCGGTGAACGTGTAATGGCGGACCCACCAGGGATCCTCGGCCCAACGTGAGCGACGCGCGGGGCTGGGACCTGGCCCGGTCTCCGGGCCGGCTTCAGCCGATGTTTCTGCGCTGGTTGATTCGCCGCCGGCGGCGGCCGTCGCAGAACCTGGGTCGCTCATTGAGACGTCCTATCGGTGGGTGAAGTTGGGAGCGCGTTTCTCGATGAATGCCGCCATTCCTTCGGACTGGTCCTCGGTCGCGAAGGCCGAATGAAACAGCCGCCGTTCGTAGAGAAGTCCTTCGGACAGAGTGGATTCGAAAGCCCGGTTGACAGCTTCCTTGGCCATCCGGGCCGCCGAAAGCGACATCTGCGAAATGGTGGTCGCGACGGCTTTTGCCTCGGTCAGCAGGTCGTCGGCCGGCACCACCCGGGAAACCAGGCCGCTTCGTTCGGCTTCGGCGGCGTCGATGGTGCGCCCGGTCAGGATGAGGTCCATGGCCTTGGCCTTGCCGATGGCGCGGGTCAGCCGCTGCGAGCCGCCCATGCCCGGCAGCACACCGAGTTTGATCTCCGGCTGGCCGAACTTCGCTGTGTCGGCGGCGATCAGCAGGTCACACATCATCGCCAGCTCGCAGCCGCCGCCAAGTGCGTGCCCGGCCACCGCGGCGATCGTCGGGGTGCGCACAGCGGCCAGCTTGCCCCAGGTGGCGAAGAAGTCGGCGCCGAACGCGTCGGCGAAGGTCAGGTCGGCCATCTCCTTGATGTCGGCGCCGGCGGCGAACGCCTTGGCCGAGCCGGTGATGATGATCGCACCGATGCCGGGATCGTGATCCAGTTCGGTTGCGGCGCTGGTTACTTCGCTCATCACCTGGCTGTTGAGCGCATTGAGCGCCTTCGGCCGGTTCAGCGTGATGATCCCGACCCGCTCCTCGCGGTCGACCAGGATGGTTTCGTACTCGGTGTTGTCTCCTGCGGATGCCACCAACCCTGCCTTTCTAGAAATTCAAATCGTCCTCGACCGGCGCGAAATACGCGTCGACATCGGCCGCGGTGACTGCGGACAGCGACGCCGGAGACCACTTCGGATTGCGATCTTTGTCGATTAGTTGCGCGCGGATGCCCTCAACCAGGTCGTGCGAGCGCACGGACGCTGACGACACCCGATAGTCCTGCTCCAGAACATCTTCCAGCGTCTCGAGTTTTGCGGCGCGACGCACCGCCTGCAGCGTCACCGACAGCGCGATGGGGGAGCGGCTGGCGATCAGGTTTGCGGCATCTTGAGCGGGTCCCGCCCCATTTCCCCCAATGCCCGCAACCGGCGATGATGTCTTCGACCGTGTCGCCGGCATAGCACTCGTCGATCCAAACACGTTGTGCGGCAAGTTCACTGGCTGGCGGTTCGACGGCGTGGGCGGCCACAGCGCTCGGGATGCCGTCGTCGATGATCGCTTGGGTGAATGCGTCGAGTTGGTCGTGCGGAACGTAGTGGTCGGCGAATCCCATCGCGATGGCGTCGGCGCCGGAAAACGGCGCTCCGGTCAGCGCGGCGTGCAGGCCAAGCCCGCCGGGCGCCCGGGACAGCAGAAACGCCCCGCCGACGTCGGGGATGAAGCCGATGCCGACCTCGGGCATTCCCACCTTTGAGGTTTCGGTCACCACCCGGACGTTCCCGTGCGCGCCGACGCCGACGCCGCCGCCCATCACGATGCCGTCCATCAACGACACGTAGGGCTTGGCGAAGCGGCCGATCTGGCCATTGAGCAGATACTCGTCGCGCCAGAATCGCCGTGCTTCAACGCCTCCATCGCGGGCGCTGTGATAAATCGCGACGACGTCGCCGCCGGCGCACAACCCGCGTTCCCCTGCGCCGGACAGCACCACCGCGCGCACCGCGTCGTCGGCTTCCCAGCGGGCGAGGACGGCGCTCAGCGCGTCGACCATCTGCTGGTTCAGCGAGTTGATCGCCTTGGGGCGGTTCAGCGTGATGCGGCCGATCGCACCGTCGACGCGGGTCAGGACATCTTCGGATTCCCCAGTCACGCCGCTCGCCACGTTCTGGCCTCCTTTCTCGGATTCCCGCCGCACTACCGTGCACGATTCCTGAGAATCCTGCCCGGACCTGTTGCCTAAAGAAGCTGCCCAGAGGGCTGCCCGAGCCTCGACCAGCAATCTAGATCGTTGCCGGTGCAGCGCTGCTCGCGGGTAAGGGTTTATGTTTATCCCCGACGACAACATCCGCTGGGAACCCGGGCGGGCCGTTGATCGTTGAGTCTGTGTTCGTACAGCTCGAGCCATAGCCATCAGAGAGGATCCGACGGTGCGGGAGACTAGCAACCCGGTTTTTCGTTCCCTGCCTAAAGGGCGGGGCGGGTACGCGCAATTCGGTACTGGCGCGGCCCAGGTGCAGCAGGGGTACCACCAAGCAGACCCCTACGCTGCTCCCTATCAGGAGACCAAGGCTTCACGCCCCCTGACTATCGACGACGTTGTCACCAAGACCGGCATCACGCTGGCCGTGCTGATGTTCTCGGCCGTCGTCTCCTTCTTCCTGGCGGAAGCCAATCCGCAGCTGGCTGCCCCGTTGACCCTTGTCGGCGCGCTGGGCGGCTTCGTGTTGGTGATGATCGCCACGTTCGGCCGCAAACAGGACAGCCCCGCCATCGTGCTCGGCTACGCCGTGCTCGAGGGCCTGGCCCTGGGCGCCATTTCGCTGTTGCTGACGTTCCAGGTATCCCTCGCCGGCAAGTCGATGAACGCCGGGACGATGATCGGGGAGGCCATCCTCGGCACCTTCGGCGTGTTCTTCGGCATGCTCGTCGTCTACAAAACCGGTGCCATCCGGGTCACCCCCAAGTTCACCCGGATGGTGATCGCCGCGCTGTTCGGCGCGGTGTTCCTCATGCTCGGCAATTTCGTGCTGGCGATGTTCGGTGTCGGCGGCGGTCAGGGCTTGGGCCTGCGCAGCGGCGGACCGATTGCGATCATCTTCTCGCTGGTCATGATCTGCATCGCGGCGTTCTGCTTCCTGATCGACTTCGACGCCGCGGATCAGATGATCCGTGCCGGTGCACCGGAAAAGGCCGCCTGGGGTATCGCTCTCGGCCTCACCGTGACCTTGGTCTGGCTGTACCTGGAGATCCTGCGCCTGCTCAGCTACTTCCAGAACGACTAGTTTCGCGAGCAGACACAAAAGCCCCCGCACGCACGGCGTGTCGGGGGCTTTTGCGTCTGCTCGCGCCCGAGGCGAGCGGTCTTAGCTGAGCCGCTCGACCACCATCGCCATGCCCTGGCCGCCGCCGACACACATGGTTTCCAGACCGAACGTCTTGTCGTAGGTCTTCAGGTTGTTCAGCAGCGTGGTGGCCATGCGTGCGCCGCTCATGCCGAACGGGTGGCCCAGGGCGATCGCGCCGCCCGACACATTCAGCTTGTCCTCGTCGATGCCCAGCTCACGGGCCGAACCCAATACCTGGACCGCGAAGGCCTCGTTGATCTCGAACAAATCGATGTCCCCGAGCGACATGCTGGCCCGCTGCAGCGCCTGCTTGGACGCCTCGATCGGCCCCAGACCCATGATCTCCGGGGACAGACCGCTGACTCCGGTGGACACGATGCGGGCCAGCGGGGTCAGGCCGAGCTCCTTGGCTTTGGTGTCGCTGGTGATCACCAGCGCGGCGGCTCCGTCGTTGAGTGGGCAGGCATTGCCCGCCGTCACGGTGCCATTGGGCCGGAACACCGGCTTGAGTTGGCTGATCTTCTCGTAGGTGGTACCCGCCCGTGGGCCGTCGTCGGTGCTGACCGTGCTGCCGTCCGGCAGGGTGACCGGAATGATCTCGCGCTCGAAGAACCCGCTCTTGATCGCCTCCTCGGCACGGTTCTGGCTGCGCACCGCCCAGCGGTCCTGATCCTCGCGACTGATGCCGGTCATGAGGGCGACGTTTTCCGCGGTTTGGCCCATCGCGATGTAGATATCGGGCACGTTTCCGTCAGCGCGAGGATCGTGCCACTCGTCAGCGCCCGCTGTCCCGGCAACCGACCGTTCCTGAGCCTCGCCGAACAGCGGATTCTTGGTGTCTGGCCACGAGTCGGCGCTGCCCTTGGCGAACCGGGACACGGTCTCCACACCGGCGGAGATGAACGCATCGCCCTCGCCGGCCTTGATCGCGTGGAAGGCCATCCTCGTGGTCTGCAGCGATGACGAGCAGTACCGATTGACGGTGGTGCCAGGCAGGAAGTCATAGCCGAGTTCGACGGCGATGACACGCGCCATGTTGAAACCGGATTCACCGCCGGGCTGGCCGCAGCCCAGGATGAGGTCGTCGATCTGGTGCGGGTTCAGCGCGGGCACCTTGTCGAGCGCGGCGCGCACTATCTGAACGGCGAGATCATCGGGCCGCATGCTAACCAGCGACCCCTTGATGGCGCGCCCAATCGGCGAGCGGGCAGTTGAGACGATGACAGCTTCCGGCATGACTATTACCTTTCCAAACCATTCAGATCCAGGTGCGGGCGCGCCTCGAAAAACGGCTCGCCTCAAAAACGGTCATAGGCCCAACCCGACGGGCTAGCACGAATCTAGCCGTTACCCACCGCTCGGTATGACGGGGTGTCAGGACGAGGCAGGCGAAGCGGGCGCCGGGCGGCGCAACAGCATTGACACGACACCGAGGCGGGTGGGGCCGCCGGCGAGCTCAGGCGGGCCGTACTGGGCCGGCAAGTCAAGTACCGGTCGGTCGATCTTTTCGCCCAGCGCGTCGCAGAGTGCCAATAGCAGCGCATCGGCCGCCAGCGCATACGCAGCCGCCGAGGGGTGGTAGCCATCGGCCGAGAACATCACTTCGGGCGTGGCCCGGAACTGGGGCGCCATCAGATGCGCCAGCGGGACGGGCATACCGCCGGCCGATTTCACGGCCGCGGCCTGGGCCCGGGCGAGCTGCAAACCGCGCGCGTGTGCCAGCGAGCGAAGTGGCTGCGGGATGGCGGTGATGACTCCCAGATCCGGGCAGGTACCGACGACCACCACCGCGCCGCGGGAGCGCAGCTTGCGCACCGTCATGGACAGCCGCTGGGCGGACTGGCTGATCCCGTTGAGTGCGGTGATGTCGTTGGCGCCGATCATCATCACGGCTGCGTCCGGCGACGGTCCGGCCACGAACATCGCATCGACTTGGCCGCGAACGCCTTTCGAAGTCGCGCCGACGATGGCCTTGGTACTCAACCGGATGCGCTTGCCGGTCTGCTCGGCGAGCCCGCGCGCGATCCGCACGCCCGGCACTTCTTCGGCGCTGATGCAGCCGTAGCCGGTGGCCGTCGAGTCCCCGAAGATCATCAGGTGCAGGTCCGCGGACATCCCGCGCTGCCACCGTTGCACCGGGCCGCCGCCTGCGGCGTAGACGCCGTCGGCGCGGGGTGGGATGTCCCAGGACTTCGGAATGACGGTGCGCGCGTGCGTCGCCTGGCTGACCAGCAAGTTGCGTGCGCCCAGATAGGCCGTGCCTGTCGAGGCGAGGGCACCTGCTGTGGCCAGGGCGATCGCCGAACGACGTGGCACCCGGATGGTCACGCGACCATTTTAGAACGGCTTCGCGATTTGCGTGGGTAGCTGACAAATACCCGCTATTACGTTGTGGATCAATTGTGGTATCAAATCAGCTTCTTCAAACGCTCTACTCAGAAAGTGCTGACAAGCTAAGTTCCAGTGGTTGGCTAAGCGCTTCGCAAACGCACTGAACCGCAGGCTTGGCTGTCACGTCACATGCTGTATCGGACTACAAAGACGTAGGAAGTGTTGAGCATGACCGCACCGAGCAAGGTATCCGGTTCGCCCCGGAATGCCATTCGTCCACATCAGGTAGTCAAGGCGCCCCGAGTTGCAACACGCCGATTCGCCAGCAGCGACGGCGCCCCGGTCGAGGTTCTGGAATCAGGGCCCAGTGTCGCCGCGCGAGTAGCCACACTGGCGTCACGTCTGACTATTCGGCCGGTTCTCGCCGTTGGCAGCCACGTGCCCAACCTGCCGTGGCCGTGGGGCCTCATTGACTTGGCGTCGCGGGTGCTGCTTCCGGTTTCGGCCACCGTTCGAGAGACGGTGAGCTTGCGGAATGCTTCAGCGCAGTTGGTGCGGGCACCTGGAGTGCTGCCCGCGGACGGCACTCGGCGGATGGTTCTGTACTTTCACGGCGGCGCGTTCCTGACCTGTGGAGCAAACTCGCACGGGCGACTTGTCGAAGCGCTCTCAAAGTTTGCTGACTCACCCGTGCTCGTGGTCAATTATCGCCTGCTGCCCAAGCATTCGATCGGGATGGCTCTCGACGATTGTCATGACGCCTACCAATGGCTGCGGGAGCGCGGATACGAACCCGACCAGATAGTGCTGGCCGGCGACTCGGCGGGCGGGTACCTCGCGCTGGCTCTTGCGCAACGCCTGCAGGAGACGGGCCAGGAGGAGGGGGATATGCCGGCGGCGCTGGTAGCGATCTCGCCACTGCTGCAGTTAGCAAAGGAATGCAAGCAGGCGCATGCAAACATCAAGACCGACGCGATGTTTCCCGCAAGGGCGTTTGATGCGCTGGTAGAGCTGGTTGCTAGCGCAGCCAAGAAGAACAAAATCGACGGCAAACCCGAAGAGATCTACGAGCCGTTGGAACACATCAAGCCCGGTCTGCCGCGGACCCTCATCCATGTTTCGGGATCCGAAGTGCTGCTGCACGACGCGGAGTTGGCTGCAAGCAGGCTGGCGGCCGTCGGGGTGCCGGCAGAAGTGCGCGTCTGGCCCGGTCAGGTTCACGACTTCCAACTGGCGGCGCCACTGCTACCGGAGGCGGTGCGTTCGCTGCGCCAAATCGGGGAGTACATCCGCGAGGCCACCGGCTAAGGCCAATCCGGCGGAGCGGGTGTGCGCTGCCCGAAACGGCCTGACACGATATGCGCATGCGTATCGCGCAGCACATCAGTGACCTCATCGGCGGAACTCCGTTAGTTCAGCTGAACTCCGTCGTCCCTGCCGGTGCCGGCACTGTGGTGGCAAAAGTCGAGTACCTCAACCCCGGTGGCAGCTCCAAAGACCGGATCGCGGCCAAGATGATCGACGCCGCCGAGGCCGCTGGCCTGCTGAAGCCGGGCGGCACCATCGTCGAACCCACATCAGGCAATACCGGTGTCGGGCTCGCCCTGGTCGCCCAGCGTCGCGGTTACAAGTGCGTCTTCGTCTGCCCGGACAAGGTCAGCGAGGATAAGCGCAACGTGATGCTGGCCTACGGGGCCGAGGTAGTCGTGTGCCCGACTGCGGTGTCGCCGGACGACCCGGCCAGCTACTACAGCGTTTCCAATCGCTTGGTCGAAGAGATCGAGGGCGCTTGGAAGCCCGACCAGTACGCCAATCCCCAAGGTCCGGCCAGCCACTACGAGACGACCGGCCCGGAGATTTGGGCGGACACCGACGGCAAGGTCACCCATTTCGTCGCAGGGATCGGCACCGGCGGAACGATCACCGGCGCGGGTCGCTATCTCAAAGAGGTGTCCGCCGACCGGCCAGCAGGACCGGTACGCATCATCGGCGCCGACCCCGAAGGTTCGGTCTATTCCGGCGGCAGCGGCCGGCCCTATCTGGTCGAGGGCGTCGGTGAGGACTTCTGGCCCGCGGCTTATGACCCCACGATTCCCGACCAGATCATCGCGGTGTCCGATTCCGACTCGTTCAATATGACCAGGCGGTTGGCCCGCGAGGAAGCGATGCTGGTCGGCGGGTCGTGCGGGATGGCGGTGGTGGCGGCGCTGAAGGTGGCCGAGGAGGCCGGGCCCGACGCGCTGGTCGTCGTCTTGCTGCCGGACGGCGGCCGGGGCTACATGTCGAAAATCTTCAGCGACGCGTGGATGTCGTCATACGGGTTCCTGCGCAGCCGGCTTGACGGGTCGACCGAGCAGTCCACGGTTGGCGATGTGCTGCGCCGGAAATCCGGGGCCCTGCCCGACCTGGTGCACACCCATCCGGCCGAAACGGTGCGCGACGCCATCGGCATTCTGCGTGAATACGGGGTATCCCAGATTCCGGTCGTCGGCGCCGAACCGCCCGTGATGGCCGGCGAGGTCGCCGGCAGCGTCTCCGAACGCGAACTACTGTCGGCGGTCTTCGAGGGGCGCGCCAAATTGGCCGACGCAGTCTCGCAACATATGAGTGGGCCGCTGCCCATCGTCGGGGCCGGTGAGCTGGTGAGCGTGGCCGGCAAGGCACTACGTGACTCGGATGCGCTAATGGTCGTGGAGCAGGGTAAACCCGTCGGGGTGATCACCCGTTACGACCTGTTGGGCTTTCTCTCGGACGCTCCCCGGCGGCGGTAGTAGTCAGGTACTGTGAAGCGGCTCCGGTCGAACCCCTCGGAAAGGTTGGAAAGGTTGCCATGACAGATCAACCGCCATTCGGAGAGCCTTACCAGCCGCCCCCTCCGCGACCTGAAGGCTATTCGTACCCCCCGCCCGCTCCTGGTGGGTACCCTCCGCCTCCGCCCTCCACCGGTGGATACGCTCCGCCACCGCCCGGGCCGGTGGTCCGCGCTCTGCCGACGGATTCCTACACGCCGTGGTTTACCCGGGTGCTGGCGTATCTCGTGGACATCGCACCGATAGTCGTCCTGCAGATCATCAACCAGGCGATCATGGCGGCTGCCGGTCAGCAGTCAACAACAGCGGCGCTGGTCGGGCTGGTCCTGTCACTGGCCATACTTGCCTACGGGATCTGGAACTGGGGCTATCGCCAGGGCACTACCGGATCCAGCATCGGCAAATCGGTGCTGAAATTCAAAGTGGTCAGCGAGGCCACCGGGCAGCCGATCGGCTTTGGTCTGTCCGTCGTCCGCCAGATTGCGCACTTCGTCGACGCGATCATCTGCTATATCGGCTACTTGTTCCCGCTCTGGGATGCCAAACGGCAGACCATTGCGGACAAGATCATGTCGACGGTCTGCCTGCCGCTCTAAGAGCGCTCGTCGCGGCGATCGCTAGGCTGATTGTCGATGAGCGAAAACCGTAAGGGACTGCACGGGATCACCGGGCTGGCCACCAAAGCCATCCACGCCGGGTACCGCCCCGACCCCGGGACCGGGGCGGTAAACACCCCGATCTATGCCAGCAGCACGTTCGCCCAGGACGGCGTCGGCGGTCTGCGGGGTGGATTCGAATACGCCCGCACCGGCAACCCGACCAGGGCCGCACTGGAGGCCGCGCTGGCCGCCGTCGAGGACGGCGCCTTCGCGAGGGCATTCAGTTCCGGCATGGCCGCCACCGACTGCGCCCTGCGGGCGATGCTGCGTCCGGGGGACCACGTGGTCATCCCCGATGACGCCTACGGCGGCACCTTCCGCTTGATCGACAAGGTCTTTACCCAGTGGAATGTCGAGTACACGCCGGTGGCGCTGTCGGATCTGGACGCGATTCGCGCCGCGATCACGCCACGGACCCGGCTGGTGTGGGTGGAAACGCCCACCAATCCGTTGTTGTCGATCGCCGATATCGCCGGCATCGCCCAGATTGCCGAGGATAGCTCATTGAAGGTGTTGGTGGACAACACCTTTGCGTCCCCTGCGCTGCAGCAGCCGTTGGCGCTGGGCGCCGACGTGGTGCTGCACTCGACCACCAAATACATTGGCGGCCACTCGGATGTGGTGGGCGGCGCGTTGGTCACCAACGACGAGGAGTTGGACGGCGCCTTCGGTTTCCTGCAAAACGGAGCCGGCGCCGTGCCGGGCCCGTTCGACGCCTACCTGACGATGCGCGGCCTGAAGACCCTGGTGCTGCGAATGCAACGGCATAGCGAAAACGCTTCAGCCATCGCGGAATTTCTCGCCGGACATCCGGCGGTTAGCTCCGTGTTGTATCCGGGTCTGCCCACCCACCCGGGCCATCAGGTCGCCGCGCGGCAGATGAGCGGCTTCGGTGGCATGGTCTCGGTGCGGATGCGCGGCGGCCGGCAAGCCGCCGAGAAGCTGTGCGCCGGCACCGCGGTCTTCATCCTGGCCGAATCGCTGGGCGGGGTGGAGTCGCTGATCGAACACCCGAGCGCGATGACGCACGCGTCGACTGCCGGGTCGCAATTGGAAGTCCCCGACGATCTGGTGCGGCTTTCGGTCGGCATCGAGGACATCGCCGACTTGCTGAGCGATCTCGAGCAGGCCCTGAACTAGCGCGAGCAGACGCAGAATCGCCCCAAACGCGCCGGTTTTGGGCGATTCTGCGTCTGCTCGCGGTGGGGCGGAGCGGACTAGGAGTGGTATGGCTCCGCGCTGAGCAACGTGACCTTGACGGTGTTGCCGCTCGGCACCGTGTAGCTGCGGGTCTCGCCTACCTTGGCGTCGATCAGGGCGCCACCCAGCGGTGAGTTGGGCGAATACACTTCCAGCTTGCCTTCGTTGACGCCCTCTTGGCGGGTGGCGATCAGGAACGTCTCGGTGTCGGACTTGTCGCCGTCGTAGTAGACCTTCACCACCGAGCCGGGCAGGGCCACGCCGGACTGTTTGGGCGCCTCGCCGACCTTCGCGTTGTTGAGCAGGTCCTGCAGCTGCCGGATGCGGGCTTCCTGCTGACCCTGCTCGTCGCGGGCGGCGTGGTACCCGCCGTTCTCGCGCAGGTCGCCCTCTTCGCGGCGGTCGTTGATCTCCGCGGCGATGACGGGACGATTCGCGATCAAGTGGTCGAGCTCGGCCTTGAGTCGGTCATGTGATTCCTGGGTCAACCAGGTCACCTGAGTATCCGTCATCTCGTCGCGCTCCTTGTGTCGTGCTTCCGTGTATCCGCGGAAGCTGCCATTCACCGCAACGCGGGGTATGGCTGTCGCCCGGGGGTGCTGCCGCTCCGTTTTGCTCACGGCCTTGAATGCAGCAATACACGGTCCCAGCCGGAACCGTGCATTAATCCATATTACCACTGCGGAAACATCCGGTGACGGCACGCGCCGTTCGCTTAGCCAACCGGACATGCCGACCGGTCAGGCCGGGAGCAGGTAGCCGGGCACCTGCGTGCCACAGCCGTAGATGTCCGCCATCGCGGGCGGCCTGCTGGACTTCACCGTCGTCGTCACCTGCACCGTCGTCTGATCGGACGGCGGGACCAGCACCTCGCGGCGGCCGGTTTCGCTGCCGTCTTTGGACCGAACCCGCACGATGCAGTCCACCGGCCGGGCCGGGTCGGATCGCGTCACGCTGATTGTTACCGACGCCGTCTCGCCGTCAATCACCTGATAACCCGCCAGCGATCCGGTGACGTCGCTGGTGCCGAGCCGCCGGTAGCCGACGACGGCCACTGCCGCGCCGGCGGCGACGACCAACACTGCCAAGGCGATGACGGCGCGGCGCCGCGATCGACGGGACAACCGCGGACGCCCGTAACGGGCTTCGGGACGCGGAATGGGTATTGGGTTCATTCCTGGGTACCCGTCTGATTGGTCGGTATCTTGGCCGCGGCCGACAGGATGCCGGCGGTCGCGACTGGAATTATAGGGTCGCAGTTGATACTTGCCTCTGGCTTCTTGGGCTGCCAGCGGACGGATAAGGGGGCACGTGAGCGATTTGCGGCTGATGGCGGTGCACGCCCACCCCGACGACGAGTCCAGCAAGGGTGCCGCTAGCCTTGCCCGCTATGCCGACGAGGGTCATCGTGTGCTGGTGGTGACGCTGACCGGCGGTGAACGCGGCGACGTTCTCAACCCGGCGATGGACTTTCCCGACGTGCGAGAGCACATCGCCGAGGTCCGCCGTGACGAAATGCGGAAGGCGGCCGAGATCCTCGGTGTCGAGCAGACCTGGCTCGGCTTCATCGACTCCGGCCTGCCCGCCGGCGACCCGCCGCCCCCGCTGCCCGAGGACTGCTTCGCGTTGGTGCCGCTGGAGGTATCCGTCGAGGCGCTGGTGCGCGTGGTCCGCGAATTCCGGCCGCACGTGATGACCACCTACGACGAGAACGGCGGCTATCCGCATCCTGACCATATTCGCTGCCATCAGGTTTCGGTCGGTGCCTATGAGGCGGCCGGTGACTACGCCCGCTTCCCGGACGCCGGCGACCCGTGGGCGGTGTCCAAGCTCTATTACAACCACGGCTTCCTGCGGCAGCGGATGCAGCTACTGCACGACGAAGCCGTCAAACATGGTCAAGATCCCCCGTTCAAGAAGTGGCTCAAGCACTGGGATTCCGACCACGACCCGTTCGCCGACCGGGTGACGACGCGCGTCGAGTGCTCGGCGTATTTCAGCCAGCGCGACGATGCGTTGCGGGCGCACGCCACCCAGATCGACCCGAATCACGACTTCTTCGCCGCCCCGATCTCATGGCAGCAGCGGCTATGGCCGACCGAGGAATTCGAGTTGGCTCGTTCGCGTATCCCCGCCCGGATACCCGAGACCGATCTGTTCGCCGGAATCGGGGCGGAAGGGTGAACGGCCTTTTGCTCACCGTGATTGCCGACGGGACGCCGCACAACACCGGGCCCGATTTCGGCAAGGCCAGCCCGTTGGGCCTGCTGGTTATCGTGCTGCTGTTGGTCGCTACGTTGTTCTTGCTGCGGTCGATGAACCGGCAACTGAAAAAGGTGCCGGATTCCTTCGACCCCCAGCACCCCGAGCCCGATCAGGCCGCCGACGAGGGCACCGACGCGGTCGGTCAATCTTTCGACGAAGTCACAAAGGAGGGGCATGGGTCGCCACGAGCGCCAGGATCCGACGATGAGCCCGCCTGAGTCTTCAGCGACGAACACTCTCGGGCGGGCCACCAGCCCGTACCTCCGCCAGCATGCCGACAACCCGGTGCACTGGCAGCAATGGTCGCCGCAAGCGCTGGCCGACGCGGCCGCGCGCAACGTGCCGATCGTGCTGTCCATCGGCTATGCCGCATGCCATTGGTGCCACGTGATGGCCCACGAATCGTTCGAGGACGAAGAAGTGGCCGCCGTGATGAACGAGGGATTCGTCTGTATCAAAGTCGACCGCGAGGAACGGCCCGACATCGACGCGGTTTACATGAACGCCACGATCGCGCTCGCCGGGCAGGGCGGTTGGCCGATGACGTGTTTCCTGACGCCCGACGGCCGTCCTTTCTTGTGCGGCACGTATTACACGAAGGTCGACTTCCTGGAACTTCTTTCGGCGATAACCAGGACTTGGCGGGACCGTCGCGAAGATCTCGAGCAGGCTTCCGAACATGTCGCCAACGAGCTGCGTTCGATGGCGGCGGGAGGGCCCGGTGGGGGTCCGGTCCTGTCGCCGGCGCTGTGCGACCAAGCGGTCCTGACGGTGCTCGGTGAGCAGGACAGGATTCTCGGCGGCTTCGGCGCGGCGCCCAAATTCCCGCCGTCGGCGCTCCTCGAGGCGCTGCTGCGCAACTACGAGCGCACCGGATCAGCCGCAGCGTTGCAGGCGGTTTCGCGCTGCGGCATCGCGATGGCCCGCGGCGGGATCTATGACCAGCTTGCCGGCGGTTTCGCCAGGTATAGCGTCGACGCCGCCTGGGTGGTACCGCATTTCGAGAAGATGCTGTACGACAACGCACTGCTGCTGCGTGCGTACGCGCACTGGGCCCGGCGCACCGGAGACCCTTTGGCCCAGCGGGTGGCCGCGCAGACCGCGCGGTTCTTGCTGGACGAGCTGGCCGATGACGGCATGTTCATTTCGTCGCTTGATGCTGACGCCGACGGTCGCGAGGGTTCGACCTATGTGTGGACGCCCGATCAGCTCGTCGAGGTGCTCGGCGCCGACGACGGCAGTTGGGCTGCAGAGGTTTTCGCGGTCACCCCGGGCGGCACTTTCGAACAGGGGGCATCGGTGCTGCAGCTGCCGGCCGACCCCGACGATCTGCAACGACTGGATCGGGTCCGGACCGCGCTGCTGAACGCCCGACTTACCCGGACCCAGCCCACCCGCGACTGCAAGGTCGTGACGGCCTGGAACGGGCTGGCGATCACCGCGCTGGCCGAGGCCAGCGTGGCCCTGGGCGACCCGGCGTTGGCCGAAGCGGCGCGCCGGTGTGCAAAAACGCTGCTGTTCGTGCACGTCGTTAACGGCCGGTTGCGCCGAGCCAGCCTCGGCGGGGTGGTCAGCGACAGCGCCGCCATCCTGGACGACCATGCGACGCTGGCCACCGGATTGCTTTCGCTCTACCAGCTGACCGCCGACGATTCCTGGCTGACGCGGGCGACCGACCTGCTGGACACTGCACTGCAGCACTTCGCCGATCCGGACAACCCCGGCCGCTGGTTCGACACCGCCGACGATGCCGAGCAGCTGATAATCCGGCCCGCCGACCCGCTGGACGGCGCGACACCGTCCGGGGCGTCGTCGATCACCGAAGCGTTGCTGACGGCCGCGCACCTGGTCGACGGTGAGCAGGCCGAACGGTATTTGCAGGCCGCGGGCGTCGCGTTGAGCAGACATTCCGTCTTGCTGGCACAGTCGCCACGTTGGGCCGGACATTGGCTGGCCATCGCCGAAGCCGCTATTCGCGGACCGTTGCAGATCGCGGTGGCCTGCGATCCCTCGCGGTCATCCCTGCTGGACGACGCGCGCCGGCTGGCGCCCGGCGGGGCGATCGTCGTTGGAGGCTGGATGGACTCCTCGACGCTGCTGGTCGCCCGCGATCGAGTCGGCGATGCCGACGCCGCCTATGTGTGCCGCGGGAGGGTCTGCGACCTGCCCGTGACCGACGCCTCGGAACTGGCGGCCGCCCTGGCTGTGCCCGGGCCCTAAAAAACCACGAACCACATCGCGATGTAGTGGCAGATCGCCGCGACCGCGGTGCAGGCGTGGAAGAACTCGTGGTAGCCGAACGTCGCCGGCCACGGGTCGGGCCAGCGCAACGCGTAAAGGATGGCGCCGATGCTGTACAACGCGCCCCCGACGAACAGCAGCACCATCGCGGCCACCCCGGCGTTGTGCAGGATCGTCGCGGTGTACCAGACGGCCACCCACCCGAGCAGCAGGTAGAGCGGCACGCCGACCCAGCGTGGCGCCGACGGCCAGCACATCTTCAGCAGCACCCCGGCGAAGGCGCCGCCCCACACGATCGACAACACCACTCGCCCGTCGTGACCGGGCAGCGCCAGCAGCGCGAACGGCGTGTAACTGCCCGCGATGAACACGAAGATCATCGAATGGTCGGCCCGCTTCATCCACTTCCGGGCGTTCGCGGATTTCCAGTGGACGCGGTGGTAGGTGGCACTGACGGTGAACATCACCAGCGTCGCCGCGGTGTACGTCAGCGTCGCGAGCCCGGCCTTTGTGGAACCCACCGTCCATGACACGGCGACCAGTGCGGCCCCGGCGAAAACGGCGGTGCCGGCGGAGTAAACGTGGATCCAACCTCGGAAACGCGGTTTAGTCAGGACGCGGGCCACACCGTCGACGATCTGGTGGGCAGCATTCGTGGGTGTGCCGCCGTGCGATTCGGGCGCCGTGGCGTCGACCTGGCTGGGCATTTCTCCCTTGCCTCGCTTTGCGATTGCCGTGTGCTTCGATCCCACCCAACACTAACCCCACCGTTCATGCCCGGAGCCCGGGACATGCTTGGGGCATAGCCGTGAGGTTGCCCGAAAGACGGCGCCGGGATTTATCGCCGGTCACAGTAGTCTGAATGATCGTGGAGATCATCCCGTCGCGCCTCAAAGAGCCGCTGTACCGCGTTTACGAGCTGCGGCTGCGGCAGGGGCTGGTCGCCTACAAAGCCGATCTGCCGCGTCACATCGCCGTCCTGTGCGACGGCAATCGCCGCTGGGCCCGCGACGCCGGGTACGACGACGTCAGCTACGGCTACCGGATGGGTGCGCTCAAGATCGCCGAGATGTTGCGGTGGTGCCAGGAGGCGGGCATCGAGATGACCACCGTCTACCTGCTGTCCACCGAAAACCTGCAACGCGATCCCCACGAGCTCGTCGCGCTCATCGAGATCATCACCGACGTCGTCGAGGAGATCTGTGCGCCGGCGAACCGCTGGAGCGTGCGCACCGTGGGGGATCTGTCGTTGTTGGGGGAGGAGCCGGCCCGGCGGCTGCGTGAGGCGGTGGACTCCACTCCGGGCAGCGCGCCGTTTCATGTCAACGTCGCGGTGGGCTATGGTGGCCGCCGCGAGATCGTCGATGCGGTCCGTTCGTTGTTGAACAAACAACTCGCCAACGGTGCCGTCGCCGAGGAACTCGTCGACGCGGTGACCGTCGAGGCGATCTCCGAAAATCTTTACACCTCGGGCCAACCTGACCCTGATCTGGTGATCCGCACGTCGGGCGAGCAACGGCTGTCGGGGTTTCTGCTGTGGCAGAGCGCCTACTCCGAGATGTGGTTCGCTGAAGCCCACTGGCCCGCGTTCCGACGAGTCGATTTCCTGCGCGCGCTGCGCGATTACAGCCAGCGGCACCGCAGGTACGGCAAATAGCGCAAGCTAACGACGCTACAGCTTGCGCAGGCGCAGCCGGTTGACGGAGTGGTCGGCGTCCTTACGCAGCACCAAGGTGGCGCGGGGACGCGTCGGCAGAATGTTCTCCACCAGGTTGGGCCGGTTGATCGACCGCCAGATTTCCCGCGCGGCGGCGACCGCCTTGGGGTCGTTGAGGGCCGAGTAGTGGTGGAAGTGCGATTCGGGGTCGGCGAACGAAGTGCTGCGCATCGCCAAAAACCGCGACACGTACCACTGCTCGATGTCCTCGATCCGGGCGTCCACGTAGAGGGAGAAATCGAAGAGGTCCGACACCATCAGATTCGGGCCGGTCTGCAACACGTTGAGGCCCTCGAGGATCAGGATGTCGGGATGGCGGACCACGTGCTTGGTGTCGGGGATGATGTCGTAGTGCAGGTGTGAATAGACCGGAGCGCATGCGTAGTCGGAGCCGGATTTGACCGAGGTCACGAACCGCAGCAGGGCCCGGCGGTTGTAACTCTCCGGAAAACCCTTGCGGTGCATGAGGTGTCGCCGTTCCAGCTCGGCGTTGGGGTAGAGAAAGCCGTCGGTGGTCACCAGGTCCACCCGAGGGTGATGATCCCAGCGGGCCAACAGCGCCTGCAGAACCCTGGCGGTTGTTGACTTGCCCACCGCCACGCTGCCCGCCACGCCGATGACGAATGGCACCGGCCGGTCCGGGTTTTGCTGGGGCTCGCCGAGGAATTCCGCCGTCGCGGCGAACAACCGCTGGCGGGCGGCGACCTGCAGGTGAATCAGCCGGGACAGCGGTAGGTAGACCTCTTCGACCTCGAGCAGGTCGATCTGCTCACCGAGACCGCGCAGTCCGGTCAGCTCCTCCTCGGTGAGGGCCAGTGGCGTCGACATTCGGAGCGAGCGCCACTGCTTTCGGTCGAACTCCACGTAGGGGCTCGGCTCGCTAAGCCGCGGCATAGTGCCAGTGTGGCAGGGACGAATGCGTGCCCGACGGCTGGGCTGGCTTAAGCGTTGGCCCGATACACTGGGGATCGTGACTGCTGCACCTGCTGCGCGTACTGATGCCCTTCGCAACGCCTCCGTTATGTCAGCCCCGCTCGCCGAAGTCGACCCCGACATCGCCGAACTGCTCGGCAAAGAACTCGGCCGGCAACGGGACACCCTGGAGATGATCGCCTCGGAGAACTTCGTGCCGCGCTCCGTTCTGCAGGCGCAGGGCAGCGTGCTGACCAATAAGTACGCCGAGGGGCTGCCCGGTCGGCGGTATTACGGGGGTTGCGAATACGTCGACGTGGTGGAGAACATCGCGCGCGACCGCGCCAAAGCCCTCTTCGGTGCAGACTTCGCGAACGTCCAGCCACATTCGGGCGCCCAGGCCAACGCCGCGGTGCTGCACGCGCTGATGTCTCCGGGGGAGCGGCTGCTGGGTCTGGACCTGGCCAACGGCGGCCACCTGACGCACGGCATGAAGCTGAACTTCTCCGGCAAGCTGTACGAGAACGACTTCTACGGCGTCGACCCGACCACGCACTGGATCGACATGGACGCGGTGCGGGCCCACGCACTGGAATTCCGTCCGCAGGTGATCGTCGCCGGCTGGTCGGCTTACCCGCGGATCCTCGACTTCGCCGCGTTCCGGTCGATCGCCGACGAGGTCGACGCCAAGCTGTGGGTCGACATGGCCCACTTCGCCGGCCTGGTCGCCGCCGGGTTGCACCCGTCGCCGGTGCCGGACGCCGACGTGGTGTCCACCACCATCCACAAGACGCTGGGCGGCGGCCGCTCCGGGATGATCGTCGGCAAGCAGGAGTACGCCAAGGCCATCAACTCGGCGGTGTTCCCCGGCCAGCAAGGCGGACCGCTGATGCACATCATCGCGGGCAAGGCCGTCGCGCTGAAGATCGCCGCCACACCTGAATTCGCCGAGCGGCAGCAACGCACGCTGTCCGGCGCCCGGATCCTGGCCGAGCGGCTGCTGGCTGCCGACGTCGCCAAGGCCGGCGTCTCGGTGGTCAGCGGCGGCACCGACGTGCATCTAGTGCTGGTCGACCTGCGTAATTCGCCGCTCGATGGCCAGGCCGCCGAGGACCTGCTGCACGAGGCCGGCATCACCGTCAACCGCAACGCCGTCCCGAACGACCCCCGGCCGCCGATGGTGACGTCCGGGCTGCGGATCGGCACCCCGGCGCTGGCCACCCGCGGCTTCGGCGACACCGAGTTCGCCGAGGTTGCCGACGTCATCGCCACGGCGCTGGCCACCGGCGGCTCGGGCGCCGACGTGTCGGCGCTGCGGGAGCGGGTGGCCCGGCTGGCCAGGGAGTTCCCGCTCTACGACGGTCTCGAGGATTGGTCACTGGTGGGTCGCTGACCAGCGGCAATCGGCCTAGGACACCCCAAGCCGCGGGGGCGTGCTGATTTTTATGAAACCTGTTACGCGGGTTACAGTTACCGCATGGCACAGAAACCTGTAGCTGACGCCTTTATTCTCGAACTCGAGCCGGTGGTCGAAGAGAATCTGAACCGCCACCTTGCGACCGAGGACATCTGGTTCGCGCACGAATACGTTCCGTTCGACCGGGGCGAGAATTTCGCCTTCCTCGGCGGCCACGATTGGGACCCGTCCCAGGCGACGTTGCCCAAGGCCATCACGGACGCCTGCGAGATCCTGCTCCTGCTCAAGGACAACCTCGCCGGGCACCACCGCGAGCTTGTCGAGCACTTCATTCTCCAGGACTATTGGGGTCGCTGGATCGGCCGGTGGACCGCAGAGGAGCACCTGCACGCCATCGCGCTGCGCGAATACCTGGTCGTGACGCGCGAGGTCGACCCGACCGCCAATGAGGAAGCTCGCGTCCATCACGTGGTGAAGGGGTACCGCGCCGATACGTACTCACAGGTCGAGACTCTGGTGTACATGGCTTTCACCGAGCGCACACACGCCATCTTCTGCGCAAACCTGGCGGCGCAGATCGAAGAGCCCATCTTGGCCGGACTCGCCGATCGGATCGCCAGGGATGAAGTGCGTCACGAGCAGTTCTTCGCCAACCTCGTCGCGCACTGCCTCGAGTACACCCGGGATGAGACGATTGCGGCGATTGCCGCCCGTGCCGCAGACCTTGAGGTCGTCGGCGCCGACATCGACGACTATCAGCACAAGGTGCAGAACGTCGCCGACGCCGGCATTTTCGGCCCCGCCCAGCTGCGCCAGGCGATCTCGGACCGCATCGTCGCATGGGGCGTCGCCGACGAGCCCCAGCTGAAGCAATTCGTCATCGGCTAGGACGCAAAGCATCTTTCACGGGCGTTAAGGCGCCTTTCAGGCTCGGCGCGCCTGCACGGCGCCGACGCGGCCACGAGAGTAGCGTCGATCTCGATGGCTAGCGATACGCTCTGCTGCCAGGGCGGCACTCCCGTCATTACGACGGAAGGACCGGCCCCGGTCCTGGTGCTGCGGCTCCCGCCCTTCTGCCTGTGTGGGTCCGCGCGGGCAATCCAGTTCGGCCCGCCAATCCAACGAAACCCGACGACGAAGCGACCCCTGGCATGGGGTCGCTGAAGCGTCGGGCCACTAGCTCGAGGAGCGCTTAGTGACCGATATCCGGACCTACGTGATCGACACCTCCGTGCTGCTCTCTGACCCGTGGGCGTGCAGCCGGTTTGCCGAGCACGAGGTGGTGGTTCCGTTGGTGGTGATCAGCGAGCTGGAGGCCAAACGCCACCATCACGAGTTGGGATGGTTCGCCCGGCAGGCGTTGCGTCTGTTCGATGACCTCCGACTGGAGCACGGACGGCTGGATCAGCCCATTCCGGTTGGCACACAAGGCGGTACGCTTCACGTCGAGCTCAACCATACGGACCCCGCGGTGCTGCCAGCCGGCTTCCGGACTGACAGTAACGATTCCCGGATCTTGAGTTGTGCCGCCAATCTCGCCGCCGAAGGCAGGCGAGTTACATTGGTCAGCAAGGACATTCCCCTTCGCGTCAAGGCCGGCGCGGTTGGCCTGCCCGCCGACGAGTATCACGCCCAGGATGTGGTGGCCTCCGGGTGGTCGGGCATGGACGAGCTCGACACCGCCGCCGAGGACATCGACGCGCTGTTCACCGAGGGCGAGATCGATCTGGCCGAGGCTCGGAACATGCCCTGCCACACCGGGATTAGGCTGCTAGGCGGCAGCTCGCACGCGCTCGGCCGGGTGACCCCGGACAAACGCGTCCAGCTGGTTCGTGGCGACCGCGAGGTGTTCGGGCTGCGCGGCCGGTCCGCCGAGCAGCGGGTGGCGCTGGACCTGCTGCTCGATGAATCGGTGGGCATCGTGTCCCTGGGCGGCAAGGCCGGCACCGGAAAGTCGGCACTGGCCCTGTGCGCGGGCCTGGAGGCGGTGCTGGAACGCAGGACTCAGCGCAAGGTGGTGGTTTTCCGTCCGCTGTATGCCGTTGGCGGCCAGGAGCTGGGCTACCTACCCGGTAGCGAGAGCGAAAAGATGGGCCCGTGGGCGCAGGCGGTCTTCGACACCCTTGAGGGCTTGGCCAGCCCGGCGGTGCTGGAGGAGGTGCTGTCGCGGGGCATGCTCGAAGTGCTGCCGCTCACCCACATCCGGGGGCGCTCGCTGCACGACTCGTTCGTGATCGTCGACGAGGCGCAATCGCTGGAGCGCAACGTGTTGTTGACCGTGTTGTCGCGGTTGGGCACGGGATCGCGGGTGGTGCTGACCCACGACATTGCCCAGCGGGACAACCTGCGGGTGGGGCGGCACGACGGAGTTGCGGCCGTGATCGAGAAACTCAAAGGCCATCCGTTGTTCGCGCACATCACGCTGCTGCGCAGCGAGCGGTCGCCGATCGCCGCGCTGGTCACCGAAATGCTCGAGGAGATCACCGGGCCTTAGGAAAGCCGTAGCAGAGTCGCCTCCTGCCGCGAAACTGCATTCCACTACAGTTCCACTCGCGAAACGCGTCGCCAGTTGCAGTCTCGCGGTGAGTAGGCTTTAACCGTGCCGAAACGACCGGACAGCCAGGCCTGGCGCTATTGGCGGACCGTCTTGGGTGTCGTTGCGGCCGGGGCGGTTCTGCTGATCGGCGGCCTGACCGGGCATGTGACGAGGGCCGACAACGTGAGCTGTTCGGTGGTCAAGTGCGTCGCGCTGACGTTCGACGACGGGCCCAGCCCGTTTGACGACCGGTTGCTGCAGATCCTGAAAGACAACGACGCCAAGGCCACCTTCTTCCTGATCGGCAATAAGGTGGCGGCCAACCCGGCGGGCGCCAAGCGGATCGCCGACGCGGGCATGGAGATCGGCAACCACACCTGGGAGCATCCCAACATGGCGACGCTCCCCATGGAGGACATCGCGGCGCAGTTCTCCAAGGCCAACGACGCGATCACCGCCGCAACCGGCCGGGCACCGACGCTGTACCGGCCGGCCGGCGGACTGTCCACCGACGCAGTACGTCAGACCGCGTCCACGTTTGGCCTTGCTGAAATCCTTTGGGATGTGATCCCTTTCGACTGGGCAAACGACTCGAATACGGCGGCGACACGCTCACTGCTGATGACGCAGATCAAGCCCGGCTCGGTCGTGTTGTTTCACGACACCTACTCGAGCACCGTCGACCTGGTGTACCAATTCATCCCGGTCCTCAAGGCCAACGGCTACCGGATGGTGACGGTCAGCGAACTGCTTGGGTCCCGGACCCCCGGCAGTAGTTACGGTAGCCGGCAAAACGGTCCGCCCGCCAACGAACTTCACGACGTCCCGGCCGGCGAGATCCCCACGTTGCCGAACACTCCCTCGCCCAAACCGATGCCCAACTTCCCGATCACCGACATCCCGGGCCAGAATTCCGGCGGGCCGAACAACGGTGCCTAAAACAGCAGTCCGTACACCTGCCGGGCATCGAGTTGCTGCGGCGTTTGCCGGCAAAAATTCACCACGAATCGACGTTCGGTCGAAGTGATCGTGCAGCGAAAGTCGGCGCGCAGGCTATCGGTTCAATACGGGATCGACCTTGCTCTGTCGTACATCATCGCCGTCATCGACGCGGCCGCCATTCTCATTCCGCTGAGAGGTCGAACGCTCACCGCGGCAAATGTCGACTTCTTGGAAAAGAACACGACGACGCTCTTGGTGCTCTCGGTGCTGGGGATCGTGGGCGTCGTGGTGGCCGGCGTCGTGAGCGTTGCTCCCACGTTGCGGTGGTACGTCGCCGGCGAAGAGCCGAATCCCGCTCAACGGGAAGCCGCAATGAAACTTGCCGGCCGCCAAACGGCCATCCTGTTGGCGGCGTGGGTTGCGTCCGGCGCAATCCTGATCCTTTTCAATCGTGGCGACGGCACTGCGTTGCTGCTGCCGATAGTGCTGGGTGTGTTGCTCGGCGGACTGGCCGCCGCGGGGACGGCGATGCTGCTTGCGCAACGCACCCTGCGCCCCATCATGGGTGCGGCCACGCGGGGTGGCGAGCCGCGATTGGCGGTTCCGAGTGTTTTCGCGCGGCTGGTGATGCTGTGGTTCATGTGTAGCGCACTCCCTGTCGGGGTGATCGCGACTCTGATCGTTCTTCGCTCCTACGGCTGGCTGATCCAGAAGTACGCGTCGTTGGACGTACCGGTTTTAGTGGTGTCGCTGGCAGCAATACTTCTCGGGCTGCCCACGATGATCCTGACGTCGCGATCCATTTCCGATCCGATCGGCGAGGTCGTCGATGCGATGGCCGAGGTCGAACACGGCCGCATCGAAACGTACGTCGGGGTGTACGAGCGTTCCCAAATCGGCCGTCTGCAAGCCGGATTCAATCGAATGGTCGCCGGGCTCGCTGAACGTGACCGGTTGCGCGACCTGTTCGGCCGCTACGTCGGAACCGACGTCGCCCATCGCGCCATCGAAGAGGGCGCATCGCTGTCCGGAGATGTGGTCGAGGCGGCAGTGCTTTTCATTGACCTGGTCGGCTCGACCCAGCTCGCGGAGAGCCGCCCGCCACAAGAGGTAGCCGCGGTGCTGAATGACTTTTTCCGAATCGTCGTCGACGCCGTTGACGAACACCAGGGGCTGATCAACAAGTTCGCGGGCGACGCGGCTCTGGCCGTCTTCGGGGCGCCGTTGCGGACCGAGGGGCCGGCGTCGGCGGCGTTGGCGACAGCTCGCAGTTTGGGCACCCAACTGCGTCGGCTACCGGTGGTCGACTTCGGCATCGGCGTTTCGGCGGGCCGTGTGTTTGCCGGCAACATCGGTGCCGAAAACCGTTACGAATACACGGTGATCGGTGACGCCGTCAACGAGGCCGCGCGGCTGGCCGACCTGGCGAAAACCTCGGACCGGCGGATCCTCTGTTCGGCGGCGGCAATCGAGCGAGCCGACGAGACCGAACGGGCCCACTGGGCAGAACGCTATTCCACCGTGCTGCGGGGGCGCTCCGAAGCCACCCAGGTGTCGGCGCCCGCAGGCCCCGGCTAGCGGGTCCGCGTCAGGACTTGGTGACCCTCAGCGCCGCAATGACCTGGTTGATGACGCCCGCCGAGGCCGCATCGCCGATCGGTGATCCCCCCACGAACACGGTGACCGGTTTGGTGTCGACCGCGATGATGACGACGGAGTCGCCCTTCACGCCTTTCGACGCGTCAGCAATCGCGATGTCGGCATCCACCCGGGCGGCCTTGATTCCATCGACTGTGATCGACGAGGTCTTCAGCGGGCCCAGCGTGGGCGATGCGTTCGCATAGCCGGGGCCGCTCGCCACGCACTGCATCAGCTTGGATGCTTGCGCGGAGACGTCCATGCTGGTGACGAAGTTGGTTACGGCGACCTCGGCCGACATCGCCCACTGATTGGCGCCGGGCACCGTTTGGCTGACGCCGAGCGCCCCGATGAGATTCGGGTTCTGGTCGTCGGAGAACACCGTCCACCCGGGTGCCGCGGTGGATAGGAACGACAGCTTGCCCGCGCCGATCGTGTCGCCGGGGGGCTTCTCGCCGCCGGATACATTGGGTGTGCAGTCGGTCGCGTTCTGGTCCGAATTGATCGGCTGCGACGTCGGAGCGCTCGTCGTGGCCGGCGCGGAGGGGTGGGCCTTGGGCGAGTTGTTGTCCTTGGTGAGGCCGATTACCACGAGTGCCACCACCGCGATGACGCCCAATACCGCGATACCGGCCAGGATCAGCCATGGCGTTTTCGAGCGTGGCCCGTTCGGCGGCCCGGGCTGGTAGGGCCCACCTGGCCAGTTGGGCGGAGGATACTGCTGACCGGCCGGCGGGTATTGCTGGGGCGGGAACTGCTGGGGAGGGTAGCCACCCGGCGGGTACGAGTACGGGCTACCCGGGTGGTACGGGTACTCGCCGCCCTGCGGCGGGCCGCCCCGATACGGGTCCTGGCCATACGGATTCGATCCGGAGGGATCCTGACCGTAAGGACCACCGGGAGGAGACGTCATTGCCGAACCACCCTCACTTTCGTCGACGACTTCCGCGAAGGTAGCCGCGCAACCGCGTCACTGCAATTATGCGCCAGCCGTTATTGCTGGCCTAAGCCTTGAGCATCAGCCTTGACATTAGCCATAGCCAGCACGTCGAGGCGGCGGTCGAGCTCCTCGATCGACAGCTTGTCGCCGATCAGGCCGCGGTCGATGACCGTCTGGCGAATGGTCTTGCGCTCCTTGAGCGCTTGTTTAGCCACCGCGGCGGCCTCCTCGTAGCCGATGGCCGAGTTCAACGGCGTCACGATCGACGGCGACGACTCGGCGAGCTCGCGCAGGTGCTCGACGTGGGCGGTCAGTCCGGTGATGCAGCGCTCGGCGAACAGCTTCGACACGTTGGTCAGCAGCTTGAACGACTCGAGAAGATTGCGGGCCATCATCGGGATGTAGACGTTGAGCTCGAAGGCACCGCTCGCGCCGCCCCATGCAACGGCCGCGTCGTTGCCGATCACCTGCGCGGCGACCTGCGTAACGGCCTCCGGCAGAACCGGATTCACCTTGCCCGGCATGATCGAGCTGCCCGGTTGCAGGTCCGGCAGCTGGATTTCCGCCAGGCCGGTCAGCGGGCCGGATCCCATCCAGCGGATATCGTTGGCGATCTTGGTCAGTGACACCGCGATGGTGCGCAGCGCACCGGACGCCTCAACCAGCCCGTCGCGGGCGGCCTGTGCCTCGAAAGGGTTTGTGGCCGTGCGTAAGTCGGTGAGTCCAGTCTGCGCGACCAGCGTCTCGACCACCTTGGCGCCGAAGCCCTCGGGAGCGTTGAGGCCGGTGCCCACCGCGGTGCCGCCGATCGCCAGTTCACCCAGCCGGGGCAGCGTCGCGCGCACCCGCTCGATCCCGGCCTCGATCTGGCGGGCGTATCCGCTGAACTCCTGGCCGAGCGTCACGGGAACGGCGTCCATCAGGTGCGTGCGGCCCGATTTGACCACGGTGCGCCATTCGCCGGCTTTGGCTGCCAGAGCGCCGTGCAGCACCTCGAGCGCCGGGATGAGATGTCGCACCGCGGCCTCGGTGGCCGCGATGTGAGTGGCGGTCGGGAAGGTGTCGTTGGACGACTGCGACATGTTGACGTCGTCGTTGGGGTGCACCTGCACGCCGTTGGCGGCCGCGATACTGGCGATCACCTCGTTGGTGTTCATGTTGGAGCTGGTGCCCGAGCCGGTCTGGAAGACATCGATGGGGAACTGGTCGTCGTGGCGGCCGTCGGCGATCTCACCCGCCGCGGCGATGATCGCGTCGGCCTTTTCCGGTGCCAGCAATCCGAGGTCCTTATTCACTTGCGCGCAGGCGGCCTTCAGCAGGCCCAGCGCACGGATCTGGGTGCGCTCCAGACCCCGGCCCGAGATCGGGAAGTTCTCCACTGCGCGCTGGGTTTGCGCCCGCCACAACGCTTTTGCCGGTACCCGGACCTCGCCCATGGTGTCGTGCTCAATGCGGTGTTCCGTGTCCTCAAGGCTGTCGGCCATAAGTCGGTACCTCTTCGTTGGGGTTCGTTGGGGATTTGTCGAATGCTTATTTGGCTGCTTAGGGCAGGGGATAGGCCGCGGTGCTGTCACCGGTGAAGTCGATGGCGGAGTATTCGTTGAGCTTCGAGAGCCGGTGGTAGGCGTCGATCATCCGGACGGTGCCCGACTTCGAGCGCATCACGATCGACTGGGTGGTGCAGCCACCGGGGTAGTAGTGCACCCCCTTGAGTAGATCGCCGTCGGTGACCCCGGTTGCGCAGAAGAAGACGTTCTCGCCGGACACCAGATCTTCGGTGGTCAGCACCCGGCCGACGTCGTGGCCGGCGTCCAGCGCCTTGCGGCGTTCGGCTTCGTCCGTAGGTGCCAGTTGGGCTTGAATCGCTCCGCCCATGCACCGGATCGCCGCTGCGGTGATGATGCCCTCCGGGGTGCCGCCGATCCCGGCCAGCATGTCGGTGCCCGAACCCGGCCGGCAGGCGGAAATGGCGCCGGCGACGTCGCCGTCGGTGATCAGCCGGATGCGGGCGCCCGTGGCTCGCACGTCGGCGATCAGCTGGGCGTGCCGCGGCCGGTCCAGGATGCACACGGTCATGTCCCGCACCGACAGTTCCTTGACCCGGGCGACCGCCCGGACGTTGTCGGCGATCGGCGCCGTGATGTCCAGCACGTGCGCGGCATCGGGGCCGACGGCGATCTTGTTCATGTAGAACACCGCGGACGGGTCGAACATTGCGCCGCGGTCGGCTACCGCCAGCACCGCGATGGCGTTGGGCATGCCTTTGCTCATCAGCGTGGTGCCGTCAATCGGGTCGACGGCGAAGTCGCACTCCGGGCCGTCGCCGTTGCCGACGTGTTCGCCGTTGTAGAGCATCGGCGCTTCGTCTTTCTCGCCCTCACCGATCACCACCACGCCGCGCATCGACACCGAATTCACCAGTTCGCGTATCGCGTCAACGGCGGCGCCGTCGCCGCCCTCTTTGTCGCCGCGGCCCACCCAGCGACCGGCGGCCATGGCACCTGCCTCGGTGACCCGAACCAGCTCCAGGGCCAGGTTTCGGTCCGGGGCTTCGCCGCGCGGCCGTACCTGAGATGAACCGGATCCCGACGAGGGAGCGCCCGCAACTGTCATGGTTGCAGATTGTCCCAGAAGCAGATCGGTCCGTCGGAGCTGGGCCGTGAGCGGCGATCGCAAGCGCGGCGCAGCCGGGCGCAGCGGGTCGCCGCCATCGAGTCTGGCTGGTGACAACCGGCTGCGATCCTGCTGGGATACTTGAGCCGTGACCGATGAACCGCAGCCCAACGTTGGGGGTGCTCCAGATGCTGGGGCGTCCGGCGAGCCGGCTCCCGCGCGCGGGCCCGTTGCAAGGCCGGCCAAGCCGCGCCTGTTGCAGGACGGCCGCGACATGTTCTGGTCGCTCGCGCCGCTGGTGCTCGGGTGCATCTTGCTGGCCGGCATGGTCGGGATGTGTTCGTTCGCGCCGCGCGGTACCAACAAGGGACAGATCCCGTCATACAACGTGGCGACGGCCTTGCGGGCGGACGCTGCGACACTGGGGTTCCCCATTCGACTGCCGCAGTTACCCGCGGGCTGGCAGGCCAACTCCGGCGGCCGGGGCGGTATCGAGAATGGCCGCACCGATCCGTCGACCGGTCACCGGCTGAACGCGGCCACCTCGATTGTGGGATACATCAGCCCGACCGGAATGTATCTGAGCCTGACCCAGAGCAACGCCGACGAGGACAAGCTGGTGGCCTCGATCCATTCCGCTGTGGCTCCGACCGGAGCGACCGACGTCGCAGGGACCAGCTGGGTCGTCTATCAAGGTGCAGGCCAAAGCGGGGCGGACGCCGAGCCGATCTGGACCACCAGGCTTGCCGGCCCGGGCGGCGCCGCCCAGCTCGCGATCACCGGTGCCGGCAGCACCGAGCAGTTCCGTACGCTGGCCTCGGCGACACAATCCCAGCCGCCTCTCCCGACGCGCTGAAGAAAAGGGGCAGTGTGACCGCACCCGTAGCAGATCTCTCTGGATGGGCGGTGGCACCGTTCACCGGTGGCGGCTACACCCACGATGTTTATCGCAAGGGCGCCGGTCCCGGGGTGGTGCTGATTCCCGAGTTACCCGGAATCCATCCCGGCGTGCTGGGTCTGGGTAATCACCTGGTGGACGAGGGGTTCACTGTCGCCATTCCGTCGCTGTTCGGCAGGCCGGGTGGGCCGGGTACGGGCGTACACGCTACCGCTAGCATCGCGAAGGCCTGTGTGGCA